>CAVYSR010000001.1:0-78784 GCA_963771225.1 uncultured Pseudomonadota bacterium
ACCCGGATCGGCGCCTCGTCCGATATCCCGACGCGGTACCAGACAAAGACCGCCAGCAGCGCGACCGGGATGCCGATCAGCGAGGTCCAGATGAAGAACCAGACGAAGCCGGTATGCTCGATCACGAAGCCCGAGAACCCGGCCAGAATGCTGCCCGGAAAGGCGCAGAGCGAGGTCAGCAGGCCGAACTGGCTCGCCGCATGCTCGACTGACGCGAGCGTCGACATGTAGGTGATGAGCACGATCGACGCGAAGGCGTAAGCAAAGCCTTCGACGCCGACCGCCAGTGCGAAGGTCCAGAACGCCTTGCCGCCATCCCCGCCATGCGCCGCAAGGAGCGCGAGCGCGAGATGCGAGGCCGAGCCCGCGACCGTGCCGATGAGAAGGCTCGACATCATGCCGATGCGCGGGATCAGCCACCCCGCCATGAAAGTGCCGCCAAGCGCGATCCAGAAGCCGAACACCTTGGTGACGGTCGCGATGTCGGTGTTGGTGAAGCCCTGGTGCTTGAACAGCGGCACCGCCATCGCGCTTGCGATGTAGCCCGGCATGCGGAAGCCCGCGACGAGTAGCAGGATCGCGACCGCCATCGGGCCGAGCCGCTTGACGAGCTCGCGGATCGGCGCCCAGATCGTTTCGACGAAGCCGGCATGCGGCTTGTGGGGCACCATGTCGGAGGGCGGTTCGGGCGCGAACAGCGTCGCCACGATCCCGACCAGCATCAGGGCCGCCATGCACAGATAGGCGCCTTTCCAGCCGATATGATCGGCGAGGTAGAGCGCGCCTGCGCCGGCCGCGAGATTGCCGACGCGCCAGCCGATCTCGGTCCATGAGGACAGCACCGCCTGTTTCTCCGGCGGGCGCACACTCGTGATGCGCCAGCCGTCGAG
The DNA here is from genome assembly GCA_963771225.1 of uncultured Pseudomonadota bacterium. Taxonomy (GTDB): domain Bacteria; phylum Pseudomonadota; class Alphaproteobacteria; order Rhizobiales; family Xanthobacteraceae; genus Bradyrhizobium. The sequence goes on from CAVYSR010000001.1 coordinate 891, forward strand.
CACGAGATCGAGCGTTGCGCCCGCGATCCCGAGCGCGAAGGAGAATCCGACCGTCCACCAGATCCAATGGCCCGGATCGCCGAAGGCGATCCCGGCCAGCATGGCCATGACGGCGAGAATGGCCACGAGCAACCAGCCGCGCCGCCGCCCGAGCACACGTCCGACCAACGGCGGATCGTATTGATCGAGAAATGGCGCCCAGACGAACTTGAACTTGTAGGCAAGGGTCAGTTCGCTGAGCAGGCCGATCGTCGCCAGCGGCACCCCCGCATCGGTCAGCCAGGCCGATTGCGTCGAATAGGTCAGCAGAAACGGCATGCCGGACGTGAAGCCCAGGCCGAGGGCCGGGGCTATGCGCCTGTCCGTGATGAGGGCCGACCAGAAGCGGACGCGTTCGGTCTCGGTACTCGCGATCGTCGCCTGCATCGATCACGCCCCTAATGTTCCGCGGCGCATTTCGGCGAAAGCATCGGGACATTCGCCCACACCCAGTTTTTCCATGAGCCGTCCGCACCGACGCAGGCCATCGAGGGCGGCGGTTGATCGGCCGATGTGACGGCGGCGGCAGCGAAGTGCCGGTCAACCGAAGTCGCCGAAAGCCATCCGGCGGCGGCAACGGCGATAAAGGTCGCCGAGCCGGTTGCCAGTTCGGTTCGCGTCATCGGACTTCTCCTCTGTTCGCCTTCCACTCCATCCGCAGCACCGGCCGGCCCGACGTCGGATTGACGTCCTCGCCGGCGTGGACAAAGCCGTTGCGCGCGTAGAAGCGGATGGCGCGGGCGTTGTCGGCATTGACCAGCAACGCGATGCAATCCGGCGACAATCGCTTCGCCTCGGCCACCAGCGCATTGCCGAGTTCCGAACCCCATTGGTCGGGCACGACCACGAGCTGATCGAGATAGCCATTGGAATCGATGGTGACGAACCCGACCAGCGCGCCGGCCTGTTCGGCGACCATGATCGCCGCGTTCGGCACCAGTTCGTCCCGCCAGCGCGCGCGCCACCACGGCACCCGCGCGGCGAAATCGATCGAGGGATAGGCCTTTTGCCAAGTTTCAAGCCATAGCGCTACCGCTGCCTCTTCGTCGTCGGCGCGATAGGGGCGCAGGTGGAAGGTAGCGCTCATCCCTGCACAGTCGTCATGCCCGGACTTGATCCGGGCATCCATCGCCTTCGCAAAATCATTTGAGGGATTGCCGGGAGCGCAGACAAGTTTACGCAGTCTGCGCAAGGCAGACCACTATGCCCGGCAATGACGATGATCTTTCTGGGCACCGCCTACCGCTCCGTCAGCTTCAGCTCGATACGGCGATTGCGCTTGTAGGCATCTTCGGTGGCGGCGGTGTCGAGTGGCTGGAATTCCGCGAAGCCGGCCGCGACCAGCCGCTGCGCCGGCACGCCGAGCGAAACCAGATACTGCACCACCGAGATCGCGCGCGCTGACGACAATTCCCAGTTCGACTTGAACAACGGGCTGTTGATCGGCCGCACGTCGGTATGGCCATCGACCCGCAGCACCCAGGCGATCTCGCTCGGAATCTGCTTGTCGAGGTCCATCAGCGCGCTTGCCAGCTTGTCGAGCTCAGCCTTGCCTTCGGGAAGCAACAGCGCCTGTCCGGTGTCGAAGAACACTTCCGACTGGAACACGAAGCGGTCGCCGACGATCCGGATGTCTGGCCGGTTGCCGAGGATGGCGCGCAGGCGCCCGAAGAAATCCGAGCGGTAGCGCGACAATTCCTGCACCCGCTGCGCCAGTGCGACGTTCAGGCGTTGCCCGAGATCGGCGATCCGCCCTTGCAATTCCTTGCCGCGCTTCTCCGAGGCGTCGAGCGCTTCTTCCAGCGCCGCAAGCTGGCGGCGCAGGGCGCTGATCTGCTGGTTGAGCACCTCGATCTGCGCCAGCGCGCGCGACGTGACCTGCTTTTCGGAATCCAGCGCCTTGTTGAGTTCGGTGGCGCGGCCGGCGGCATCGCCGCCGGCGCTGGCGTTGGCCAGGCCATCATAGAGGCCTTTGACGCGATCGCGCTCGGCTTCGGCGGTGACGAGCCCCGCGCGCAGTTGCGAGAGCTGGTCGTTGAGATTGAGCTCGCCGAGTTTCTCCAGCGACAACAGCTCGTTGAGCTGCGCGATCTTGGCGTTGAGCTGTTCCAGCGCCTTGTCCTTGCCGGTGACTTCCTGCGACAGGAAGAACTGCACCACCAGAAACACCGACAGCAGGAACACGATCGAGAGCACCAGCGTCGACAGCGCATCGACAAAGCCCGGCCAGTAGTTGAAGCCGGATTCGTTGCGGCGTGTACGGGCGAGGGCCATCGGAGTCTCCGCTGTAGAATCTGACTTTGAGCCAGAACCTATCTCGAGTTCAGGTTCACCTCTCCCATGGGGAGAGGTCGGATCGCCCTTGCGATCCGGGTGAGGGGTTACGGCCTAACGATGGACCGTACCCCCTCACCCCAACCCTCTCCCCACGGGAGAGGGGGCGCATTTCCGTTGTTGCTGATGTTTCGCACTCTACTAATTATTCTCGGGCTGGCGCGCGATCCGCTCGAGCAGTTTCTTGATCTCGCGGTTTTGCTCGCCCTGGCCGTCGGCCCACTCACGGATCATCTGCTGCTCGCTGCGCATATGCGCCACCAGTCCCTGAATGGCTTCGGCGAGGTTGGCCATCGCCGCGGTGGTGCCGCGGCCACCGCCGCCTTCCTCCATGGTCGCGCGCAACCGTTCGATCGCGGTTTGCAGCTCGCCGCCGGCGGTGGCCTCTCCGGAATAGCCGCGCACCGTGGAGGCGAGCCAGTCTTCAAGGTCGGTATAGAACCGGTTCTGCGCCTGGCTCGATTGCAGATCGAGAAAGCCGAGAATCAGCGAACCGGCGAGACCGAACAGCGACGACGAAAACGAAATGCCCATGCCGCCGAGCGGTGCGGCCAGACCTTCCTTGAGGGTGTCGAACAGGGCGCCGGCGTCGCCGCCGACCTTGAGGCCGTCGATCACCTTGCCGACCGAGCCGACGGTTTCGATCAGGCCCCAGAAAGTGCCGAGCAGCCCGAGAAATACCAGCAGGCCGGTCATGTAGCGCGAGATGTCGCGGGCCTCGTCGAGCCGGGTGGCGATCGAATCCAGCAGGTGTCGCATGGTCTGCTGCGTGATCGTCATCCGGCCGGTGCGCTCGCCGCCGAGGATCGCCGCCATCGGCGCCAGCAGCGTGGGACGTTGCCGTTCGACGGCAATGCCGGGATCGGCGATGCGGAAATTGTTGACCCAGGCGACTTCCGGATAGAGCCGGATCACCTGGCGAAACGACAGGATGGTGCCGATCAGCAGCACCATGCCGATCAGCGCGTTGAGGCCGGGATTGGCGAAGAACGCCAGAACAATCTGCTTGTAGAGCACCACCATCAGCAGCGCGCACAGCACCAGGAACACCAGCATCCGCACCAGGAAGATCCGTGGCGAGGACAGCTTGTTGAGTTCGATTTCCATCGCGGAACGGGAAGGGGGGCCTGGAGGCATCGGCTGATCGTCACCTGTTGCGGGGGGAACGCTTTAGGGCACCAATATGGCACAGCGGTGCCGGGAAAAAAGGCCGGTTGAGGCCGGTTGAGGGACTGAAACATGGAACTTCGGCGCGAAACCGGGCTTAGAATTGCAGCGTATTTCACAAATCTTTGACGCCACAGCCGCTTAACGGGCTTTTGCATGATTATTTTATATTTCGAGGCGCTGGCGGCGATCGCGCTGTCCCTGTCGGTCCTGATGGCCGCCGCCTGGATGGTGCAGCAGCGTACCGGCAATTCCGGCTGGGTCGACACCATCTGGACCTTCGCGGTCGGGCTGGTCGGCGCAGGCAGCGCCCTGTGGCCGGTCGCCGGTGCGGCGCCGAATGCGAGGCAATGGCTGGTCGCGGCGCTGGTGGCGATCTGGTCGGTCCGGCTCGGCCTCCATATCGCGGTGCGCACGGCCGGGATCACCGACGACCCGCGCTATGCCGCCTTCGCCCGCGAATGGGGCGTCGATTCGCCGCGCCGGATGTTCGTGTTTCTGCAAAATCAGGGCTTTGGATCGATCCCGCTGGTGTTTGCGATTTTCGTGGCGGCACGGTTTCCGCATGCCGCGCTGCGGCTTCAAGACTATCTCGGCGCGCTGATCCTGTTGATCGGCATCGCCGGCGAGGCGCTCGCCGACGCCCAGCTGCGGCATTTCCGCATCAATCCCGCCAATCAGGGCCGGGTATGCGACGTCGGTCTGTGGCGCTGGTCGCGCCATCCGAATTATTTCTTCGAATGGTTCGGCTGGCTCGCCTATCCCGTCATCGCGATTTCGATCCAGGATCCTTTTTATTATCCCTGGGGCTGGGCGAGTTTGCTGGCGCCGGTGTTCATGTACTGGATTCTGGTGCACGTCACCGGCATCCCGCCGCTCGAGCAGCAGATGCTGCGCTCGCGCGGCGAGCGCTACCGCGACTATCAGTCGCGCACCAGCATGTTCTTTCCGCTGCCACCGCAAAAGGAAGGGGTCGCATGAGCGTCGTCTCCACCATCATCGGCACCGCCGAACGGGTGCCGCTGCCCGATCTCGTGGTGCGCGCCGCGGTCCAGCGGCTGTGTTCGCGCACCGCAACAAGGCTCGCCAGCGGCAACGCGGAAAGCGATGCCTCGTTTGCCGACGAGATGGCGGCGCGCGCCATCGCCGAACATACCGATGCCGCCAACGCCCAGCATTATGAGGTGCCGGCGGCGTTCTTCGCCCGCGTGCTCGGCCCGAACCGCAAATACTCCTCGTGTTTCTACAAGGAGCCGAAGTCCACGCTGCAGGAGGCCGAGGAAGAAGCGCTGCGCCAGACCGTCGAGCACGCCGATCTCGCCGACGGCCAATCGATCCTCGAACTCGGCTGCGGCTGGGGTTCGCTGTCGCTATGGGCGGCGCGGCAATTTCCGAAGTCCGAGATCACCGCGGTGTCGAATTCGCAGTCGCAACGGCACTATATCGAGAGCGAGGCCGAGGCGCGCGGACTTGAAAAATCTGCGCGTCGTCACCGCGGACATGAATGTGTTCGACCCCGGGCGGCAGTTCGATCGCATCGTATCGGTCGAAATGTTCGAGCACATGATGAACTGGCGCCAATTGATGACGCGGGTGAAATCCTGGCTGGCGCCGGATGGCCGCTTCTTCATGCACATCTTCACCCATCGCGCGGGCGCCTATCTGTTCGATCGCGCCGACCGGGACGACTGGATCGCGCAGCATTTCTTCACCGGCGGCGTGATGCCGAGCCATCATCTGATCCGGCAATACGCTGATTTATTCGGGGTCGAGAAGGAATGGCGCTGGAGCGGCACGCATTACCAGCGCACCGCGCTCGCCTGGCTCGCCAATTTCGATTCCCGCCGCGACGAGATCGAGGGCATTCTTCGTTCCGTGTATGGCAGCGACACCGCATTGTGGATGCGGCGCTGGCGCTGGTTCTTCCTCGCCACCGCAGGACTGTTCGGCTACGCCGACGGCATCGAATGGGGCGTCAGCCATTTCAGGATGAAAGCGGTGTCGTGATCGTGCCCCGACGCTCACATCGAGCGCCCGTCACTCATACATTGATATGAGTGAAATCTTCTCAACGTTGAATGGTTCAGGAGGGGAGTGAGCAGCCATAATCCGTGTTGTCACATCCTTGAAGCAGGCCACGACACAGGATTGACGATATTCGACTCCATCTTTGAATAGCCGGCCGTGGGCGCCGCTTGCAGGCTTGCGGACACGGATCCAGATTCAGGTTCGTCAAACAAAATCGGTTCATGCAACACCGGGATCGAGCGATGTGGCGGATAACAGGAAATGCGCTGGCGATACTGCTTCTTCTGGGGACGATCGCCGCACCGAGCGTGCCGATGCCGACGAAATTCTGGACGCCGCGACCAGCGACGCTGAACTCCGCATCGGGAACATCATGCCCTATACGGGCCTGTTGGCAGCGTTCGCGACCATCGGAAAGGCCGAAGCGGCCTATTTCGACATGGTCAACGACCATGGCGGCATCAACGGCCGCAAGGTCAGGTTCATCTCCTATGATGACAGTTCTGATCCGGCAACGGCGATCGAACTGACCCGCAAGCTGGTCGAGACCGACAAGGTTCGCTTGATGTTCGGCTCGTTCGGTACGCCGACCAATCTGGCGACGAGGTCGTATCTGAATGATCGCGGGATTCCCCAGCTCTTCGTTGCTTCCGGAGACAACCGGTTCGCAAATCCCAAGGCGTTCGGCTGGACCATGGGCTGGCAACCGCCGTTCCGGGTGGAGGGGCGCATCTACGCGAACTACATTCAGGCCTACTATCCGGAACGCAAGATTGCGGTACTCTGGCAAGACGATCAATTCGGCAGGGACCTGTTCCAGGGATTGCAGGAAGGGCTCGGGGATTGGGCGCGGAAGATCGTCGCCGACACAACGTTTGATCTTTTGGAGTCCTCTTCGCTCGACGCGCAGATCATCGTTCTGAAGAATTCCGGCGCTGACATCTTGCTGCTCGACGTCGCACCGGCTTTCGCTGCCCGCGCGTTACGGAAAATAGCCGAACTCGATTGGCACCCGGTCATCCTTCTCGACAACGCGTCCGCGTCGATCGCGAATGCCTTGAGGCCGGCTGGTCTTCAGAACTCGTCGGGGGTGATCTCGACTTCATTCCTGAAGGATACCGCCGACCCGGAATGGACAAATGATCCCGCCATGAAGGCCTTCCTGTCCTTCATGGATAAATATTACCCCGACGGCGACAAGGACGATGGTAACGTTGCCTTCGGATACGCCGCGGCCGAGACGCTGTTTCATGTGCTGAGCCAGTGCGGAGACGATCTTTCCCGCGAGAACATCATGAAACAATCCGCTTCCCTGCAGGCCTATCATAACCCGATTGTCCTGCCGGGCATCACCATCAGCACGGGGTCGACGGATTTTCACCCCATCAAGAAGATGCGTCTGGTGCAGTTTGACGGAGCCGCCTGGCGGTCGATCGGCGACGTGTTCGAAGATGCCTTCATTGGCAGCGCAGGCCAGGCAAATCCATGAGAGTCGGGCCTTGCCTCATCCGGAGAAGGACGCTTTCGGTTTGTTATTGACGTCATGCCCGCGAAAGCGGGCATCCAGTATTGCGTCGCGGTGGAGTTGAGCATCAGCGGCGCGAATACTGGATCATCAGCTTTCGCGGATGATGACAGCAGACTATCTCGCACGCCTCGAACCCTACTTCCCCAGCGGCTTGAGCATCTTCACCAGTTCGGCGTGGACGAATTCATTGCCGCAGACCACATTGCCTGTCTTGAGCGGGTCGTCGTCGCCTTCGATGCCGCTGACGATGCCGCCGGCCTCGCGCACGATAATCTGGCCCGCGGCCATGTCCCATGGCTTGAGACCGCGCTCCCAATAGCCGTCGAAGCGGCCCGCGGCGATGAAAGCCATGTCGAGCGCGGCCGAGCCGAACCGGCGCAGGCCCGCGACCCTGGACTGTATCGCGGTCATCTCGGCACGCGACAGATCGAGGTCGCCGCGTCCGATATGCGGCAGCCCGCAGGCGATCACGCATTCGTCGAGCTTGCGGCGGCCGGCGACGCGCAGCCGCTGGTCGTTGAGGAAGGCGCCCTTGCCGCGCTCGGCGATGTAGAGGTCGTCATTGGCCGGATTGTAGATCAGGCCGGCGATAATGGTGCCCTCGCGCTGCAGGCCGATCGAAACCGCGAATTGCGGGATGCCGTGCAGGAAGTTGGTGGTGCCGTCGAGCGGATCGACGATCCAGGTGTGGCTCTTGTCCTCGCCTGCGCGGGTGCCGCCCTCTTCGCCGATGAAGCCGTAACCCGGGCGCGCCTTGATGAGGTCGGTGTACAGCATCTCCTCGGCGCGCCGGTCGGCCATGGTGACGAAATTGGCGGGGCCTTTCAGCGAGACCTGGAGATTCTCGACCTCGCCGAGATCGCGCTTGAGACTGCGGCCGGCGCGGCGCGCGGCTTTGACCATGACGTTGATGAGGGCTGAATGCAGCATGATCCCGGCTTGCGATTGACGTTTCGACGGTGAAGAAGGGCTCACTCTCCTCGTGAGGTGAGACGGCGGCCCGATGGCAAAATCAGCCCCCGGACTGGGTGCCCTGCGGTTGGGGTGGCGTCAAGGCGGATCATTTGCTGCCGAGCCATTTGCGCGCGGCCGCCTCGGCTTTGGCGCGGTCCTCCGGACTGAGGTCCGAGAACGCCTCGTCGAGGACGGGGTCGCCCTTGCCGACGCCCTTGGCGACAAGATGCCATTTGAGGCCCTCGATCTTGTCCATCGGGGTGCCCTTTCCGCTCAGCAGTACATGTGCGAGGCGGTTTTGTGCGATCGGACTGTTCTGGCGGGCGGCCTTGCGCAGCAATGCCACCGCGGCGGGTTGGTTCTGTGGCGTGCCGGTGCCGTTATAGAGCGCGATGGCGTATTCGACTTCGGCGTCGACATTGTCGGCGAGCGTTGCCGTCTGCAGCAGCCGCACCGCCTTCTCCAGGTCTTTCGGAACGCCGTTGCCTTCCTTGTAGAAGGTCGCAAGCGCGTATTGGGCTTCCGGATTGCCGGCATCGGCCGCCATACGCAGCAATTCCGCCGCGCGTTTGACGTCCTGCGGCAAGGTCTGGCCGTCGAGATAGAGCAGCGCCAGATTGTAGGCCGCCTTCGGCTCGCCGAGCTTGGCCGAGGACGCCAGCAATTTGGCGGCTTCGTCGCGGTTGACGGGACCGCCGCGGCCGGCAAGGCGTAGCATCGCCAGCGCGAACATGCCCTCGCGGTCACCGCCGTCGGCGGCGCGCTGGTACCATTCGGCAGCCTTCGCATCGTCGTGCTTGACGCCCATCCCGTTGGCGTAGAGCTCGCCCAGCATCGTCATCGCCTTCGGATCGTTCCGCTCCTGCACGCGCTGGGTCGCACGATCGAAGGCGGTCTTGTATGCCCCGAGCTGATAGGCGGCGTACACCAGGTCGATATTGGGGTCGTCGGGTACCGGGGCAGGGGTCACGGTCACGGCCGGCGTGTTTGCCGGTTTGGGCGTCGCGGCGGACGCCGCGGGCTTCCTCGTGACCGCATGTGGTTTTACTTTCGGCTTCGCTGCCGGCTGGCTCGCAGGCGGAGGTTGCGCGCCGGGAGGCGCCAGCGAAACCTGCGCTGCAGCAGGGCTTGCCGCCAGCACCAGGCAGCTTGCCAGCATCGAGAAGACCGATAGGGGGCGCGGGATCTTCATGTCCGGCGTTATCCCAGCTCGGCTTTGGCGTTTCCGCGACTTTCGGCGTGCGCCTGCCGGATCGCCTGCCCGACCTCGATCAGGGCTGCCGCCGCGCCGCGCGGATCGGCCCAGATGAAATCGCCGACCAGGACGAAATCCGCGCCGGCTGCGGCAAATTCGCAAGCTTCCTCGCGCGACGCCGCAAAGCCGACGCAGGGCGGCTCGAACAGCTCGGCCCACCATTGCAAGCGCTCGGCGATCGCCTCGACCGACGGCCGTTGGCCGTTCGCATCGGGCTCGCCGAACAGCACATAATCCGCACCTAGCTCGCCCGCGGCCATCGAATCGTGCCGGGTCGAGAGGCCGCCGACGCCCATGATGCGGTCGGGTTTCAAGGTCGGCAGCGCATCTTCCATGGCTGCGAAGCCGGTCAGGTGAGCGCCGTCGGCACCGGCACGGGCGACCAGTTCGACATGACCGTCGAGTAAAAGCGCCGCGCCGCTGTCCTGCACGGCGGGCGCCAGCGCCTTGATGCGCGAGATCATCGCGCGCTGGTCGGTCGGCTTGAGCCGCACCAGCACCGCCGCGACATCGGCGCCGGCGAGCAAACCCGGCAGGCTTGCCGTCAATGGCTGTGGATCGTCCACGACCGGCGTTGCCAGATAGAGACGCGGCACGGGGGGCGGCGGAGGTTTAGTGGCCATGATGTCGGCTTGATGCCCCCGGACTGCGGCCAAAAAAGGGGCAGGACGATGCTTGCTGCGGCATCGTCATGCGACTTTCGGATCAAGCTCGCCCTTGGTGTAGCGCTTCGCCATCTCGGCGGTGGTCAGCACTTTCCTGAACTTGCTGGCCTGACCGGCGGTATTGAATTCCTGCAGCCGCTGCTTGCATAGCTTGGCCATCGCTTCCATCGCCGGCTTGAGATATTTGCGCGGATCGAACTCGGATGGATCCTCGCTGAGCACCTTGCGGATCTGGCCGGTCATCGCCATCCGGTTGTCGGTGTCGATGTTGATCTTGCGAACGCCATTCTTGATGCCGCGCTGGATCTCGGCCACCGGCACGCCCCAGGTCGGTTTCATCTTGCCGCCATTGGCATTGATGATGTCCTGCAGGTCCTGCGGCACCGACGATGAACCATGCATCACCAGATGCGTGTTGGGCAGCTTGCGGTGAATTTCCTCGATCACGTTCATGGCCAGGATGTCGCCGTCCGGCTTGCGGGTGAATTTGTAGGCGCCGTGCGAGGTGCCCATCGCGATCGCCAGCGCATCGACCTTGGTCTGCTTGACGAATTTGACGGCCTCGTCGGGGTTAGTGAGAAGTTGGTCGTGCGAGAGCTTGCCTTCGGCGCCGTGGCCGTCTTCCTTGTCGCCCATGCCGGTCTCGAGCGAACCCAGCACGCCGAGCTCGCCCTCCACCGAAATGCCGCCGAGATGGGCCATGTCGGTGACGGTCTTGGTGACGCCGACATTGTAATCCCAGTCGGCGGCGGTCTTGCCGTCCGCCTTCAGCGAACCGTCCATCATGACCGAGGTGAAACCGGCCTGGATCGCGGTCATGCAGGTGTCGGGTCCATTGCCGTGATCGAGATGCACGCAGACCGGAATCTGCGGATAGATCTCGGTGACCGCGTCCATCATGTGCTTGAGCATGATGTCATTGGCGTAGGACCGCGCGCCGCGCGAGGCCTGGATGATGACCGGCGCATCGAGACTGGAGGCGGCGTCCATGATCGCGAGCGCCTGCTCCATGTTGTTGATGTTGAAGGCCGGCACGCCGTAATCGTGTTCCGCCGCGTGGTCGAGCAATTGACGCAACGTGATACGAGCCATGTGATCTATTCTCCGCGTTGGGGCGTCGGCGTTGTCTAGCGTATCCTTAAAACCTCGACACCCGGCAAGGGTTTGCCTTCCATCCATTCAAGAAACGCGCCGCCCGCGGTCGAAACATAGCTGAAATCGCCGGCCACGCCGGCCTGGTTCAGCGCCGCCACCGTATCGCCGCCGCCGGCGACCGAGATCAGCTTCTTGGCCCTGGTCCGGCTCGCCGCATGCTTGGCCGCCACCATGGTGCCGCGATCGAACGGCGTCATCTCGAAGGCGCCGAGCGGGCCGTTCCAGACCAATGTGGCGGCGTCGTCGATCGCGGCATGAATCCGCGCGATCGATTGCGGGCCGACGTCGAGGATCATGCCCTCGGGCGGAATCGCATCGAGGCCATAGGCATGGGACGGCGAATTGGCCGCGAAATGAAACGCCACCACGGCGTCGACGGGCAGGATGATGGCGCAATTGGCGGCTTCCGCCTTGTCGATGATCCGAAGTGCGGTGGCCGCGAGGTCTTTCTCCGCCAGCGACTTGCCGATACCGACGCCTTGCGCATGCAGGAAGGTATTGGCCATGCCGCCGCCGATCACCAGCGCATCGACCTTGCTGACGAGGTTTTCCAGAAGATCGATCTTGGTCGAGACCTTGGCGCCGCCGATGATCGCGATCACCGGCTTGGTCGGCGCTTCCAGCGCTTTGCCGAGCGCGTCGAGTTCGGCCTGCATGGTGCGCCCGGCATAGGCCGGCAGCTTGTGGCCGAGGCCCTCGGTGGAGGCATGCGCCCGGTGCGCCGCCGAGAACGCGTCGTTGACCCAGATATCGCCGAGCTTGGCCAATTCGGCGACAAAGGCCGGATCGTTTTTCTCTTCTTCCTTGTGGAAGCGGGTATTTTCCAGGCACAGGATGTCGCCGTCCTTCATGCCGGCAATCGCCTTGGCCGCGACCTCGCCGACGCACTCATCGGCAAACGCCACCGGCTTCTTGATCACCTGCGCCAGTGCTGCGGCGACCGGCTTCAGCGAGTCCTTCGGATCGCGTCCCTTCGGCCGGCCGAAATGCGCGAGCAGGATCACCTTGCCGCCCTTGTCGGAGATCTCGGTGATGGTCGGCGAAACGCGTTCGAGCCGGGTGGCGTCGGTGACGCGGCCTTGTTCCATGGGCACGTTGAGGTCGACGCGCAGCAGCACGCGCTTGCCCTTTACGTCGACGTCATCGAGGGTGCGGAATGTCTTGGACATTGATCGTCTCGCGCTGCTCATCCTTCGAGACGCGGCGAAGCCGCCGCTCCTCAGGATGAGGTTGCCCCTCATGAGGCTTCTGCCTCATTGGGTCTCTTCCTCATGGTGAGGAGCGCGCCTCTTGGCGCGCGTCTCGAACCATGAGGTGACGAAATCAGAGCAGCTTCCCCATCGCCACGGCGGTATCCGACATGCGGTTGGAGAAGCCCCATTCATTGTCGTACCACGACATCACCCGCACCAGCGTGCCGTTCTGCACCTTGGTCTGGTCCATGTGGAACGTGGAGGAATGCGGATCGTGGTTGAAGTCGATCGAGACGTTGGGCGCGGTGGTGTAGCCGAGGATGCCCTTCATCTGCTGCTCGCTGGCGCGCTTCATCGCCTCGTTGATTTCCTTCACCTCGGTCTTGCGCGAAGCGACGATCTTGAGATCGATCACCGAGACATTCGGGGTCGGAACGCGGATCGCGACGCCGTCGAGCTTGCCCTGCAGTTCCGGCAGCACCAGGCCGATCGCCTTGGCCGCACCCGTGGAGGTCGGGATCATCGACATCGCCGCGGCACGGCCGCGATAGAGGTCGCTGTGCAGGGTATCGAGCGTCGGCTGGTCGCCGGTATAGGCGTGGATCGTGGTCATGAAGCCGGTCTCGATGCCGACGGTGTCGTTCAGCACCTTGGCCACCGGCGCCAGGCAATTGGTGGTGCAGGAACCGTTGGAAACGACCAGATGATCCTTGGTCAGCTTGTCGTGGTTGACGCCGTACACGATCGTCATGTCGGCGCCGTCGGAAGGCGCCGACACCAGCACGCGCTTGGCGCCGGCGGTCAGATGCGCCGAGGCCTTGGCCTTGGCGCTGAAAATGCCGGTGCATTCCAGCGCGATGTCGATGCCGAGGTCCTTCCACGGCAGCGTGTTGGGATCGCGGTGCGCGGTGACCTTGATCTTGCCGTGGCCGAGGCTGATCGAATCGCCATCGACCGTCACGGTGCCGGGAAAGCGGCCATGCACTGAATCGTAGCGCAACAGATGGGCGTTGGTCTCGACCGGGCCGAGATCGTTGATGGCGACAACCTCGATGTCGTTGCGTTTGGCTTCGTAAATGGCGCGCAAGCACATTGCGGCCAATACGGCCAAATCCGTTGATCGCGACCCGGACTGCCATGCCGATTTCTCCTCTAAATGCTGATACCATCCCCGCAGGAAACGCTTCCCACGGAGATTTTGACTGCGGATCGCCCGGTTCGGCCGGACGAGAACGGAAAATAGTAGTTCTTATCGTAGTCCTTTTTCGCGGCGATCTCAACTATTCGCCCAGGCGCTTCAGCGCAGCGTTAACCGCGGCCTCGGCGGTAATTCCGAAATGCTTGTAAAGGTCCTTGGCCGGCGCGCTGGCGCCGAATCCATGCATGCCGATGAATTCGCCGTCCTGTCCGATCACGGCGTCCCAGCCCAACCGCACCGCGGCCTCGATCGCGACCTTGACCGGCGCGTCGCCGATGATCGCCTGCTGCTGTTCCGCCGGCTGCGCCAGCAGCAATTCCAGCGCCGGCACCGACACCACCCGCGACGCGATGCCGCGCTCGGCGAGTTGCTTCTGGGCGGCGACCGCGATCTCGACTTCGGAGCCGGAGGCGAACAGCGACACCTTGGCCTCGCCCTGGGCTGCGACCAGCTCATAGGCGCCGTGGCTGCATGGATTTTCCGGCGGCGCCGAGGTGCGCAATTGCGGCAGGTTCTGCCGGGTCAGCACCAATACCGTCGGACCGTCGATCCGGTTGAGCGCCAGCTCCCAGCACTCCGTCACCTCGATCGCATCGCAGGGACGAAACACGCGCATGTTGGGAATGGCGCGCAGTGCTGCGAGATGCTCGACCGGCTGATGGGTCGGCCCGTCTTCGCCGAGCCCGATCGAATCGTGGGTCATCACATAGACCACGCCGGTGCCCATCAATGCGGCGAGCCGCATCGCCGGACGGGCATAGTCGGTGAAGCACAGGAAGGTCGCGCCGTTCGGCGCAAAGCCGCCATGCAGGAAGATGCCGTTCATGGCCGCCGCCATGCCGTGCTCGCGGATGCCGTAATGGACGAAGCGGCCCTTCGGCGTCTTGGCCGAGAAGTTGGTCGGCGGTCTTCGCCTTGTTGTTGTTGGAGCCGGTGAGGTCGGCGGAGCCCGCGAGGAATTCCATCGGCATCGCGGTCGCGATCGCGTCGATCGACCGATTCCGACGATTTGCGGGTGGCGATGTTCTGCGGCGTCTCCAGCAGCGACTTCTTGTGCGCCTTGAGCGCCTTGGCCAGCGCCGCCGGCCGCTCATGCCGCAGGCGGCGGTCGAATTCGGCGCGCTTGCGGTTGCGACAGTGTCGTCAAAGCGCGCTTCCCATTCCTTGCGCGCGCCGGCGCCGCGGCTGCCGGCTTCGCGCCAGGCCTTCAGCACGTCGTCGGGCACCGAGAACGGCTCCAGCGAGATGCCGAGCTTTTCCTTGGCGCCCTTGAGCTCCTCGGCGCCAAGCGCCTCGCCATGCGCCTTGTTGGTGCCGGCCTTGGTGGGTGCGCCATAGCCGATCGTGGTCTTGCAGGCGATCAGCGACGGCTTGCTGGATTTCTGCGCGCGCGTGATCGCCGCGGCGATCGCCTGCCTGGTCCTGACCGTCGATCAGTTCGGCCTGCCAGCCGGCGGACTTGAATCGCTTCACCTGGTCGACCGAGTCGGCAAGCGAGGTCGGGCCGTCGATCGAAATGCCGTTGTCGTCATACAGCACGATCAGCTTGTGCAGCTTCCAGTGGCCGGCCAGCGCGATCGCTTCCTGCGAGACGCCTTCCATCAGGTCGCCGTCGGAAACCAGCACATAGGTATGGTGGTCGACGACTTTCTTGCCGAATTCGGCTGCGAGCATTTTCTCGGCCAGCGCCATGCCGACCGAGGTGGCAATGCCCTGGCCGAGCGGCCCGGTGGTGGTCTCGATGCCCTTGGTGTGGAAATTCTCCGGATGCCCCGGCGTCAGCGATCCCAACTGGCGGAAATGCTTGATCTGGTCGAGCGTCATGTCCTTGTTGCCGGTGAGATACAGCAGCGCATACAGCAACATCGAGCCGTGTCCGGCCGACAGGATGAAGCGGTCGCGGTCCGGCCAGTTCGGCTCGGCGGCGTCGAATTTCAGGAATTGCGTGAACAGCACGGTGGCGATGTCGGCCGCGCCCATCGGCAGGCCGGGATGGCCGGAATTGGCCTTCTCCACGGCATCCATCGCGAGCCCGCGGATCGCATTGGCCATACGGGAATGATCGACGCTCGTCATGATGAAAATCCGTCTGAAATGAGATGCTTGGTGGCGATCCGCATCGTGCGCGAACGCCTCGGTGCGAGCCTCGTGGCAAGGGAAGGTCAGGGCTGGATAGCATCTGTATTCGCTGAGTCCAAGGCGGGGCAACGCGTGCCGGGGCCGAAAAGTTGCTTTGCGGTGCATAGTTCCGCAGCGGCGTTGCGCTGGCCTCGCTTGCCACGTAAATTTCAGCGCCTAAACGCTTGCCGAGCCGCGAATTTTGTGTGCGCGGCCGGCTCAGACGAGGTCCGCGCTGTCCGCATGAGCGATCGTCCCGCCAACGGTTCCGGCACCGCCGAGCCCGCCTCCGTCGATATCGACGCCGCGACGCGGCGGTTGATGTCGGCGCTCGACGCGCTGGAAAGCGCGGTGGAGCGGCGGCGCGAGGCCGATCGCGACGAGAACGAACTGGCGGCGCGGATTCAGGCGCTGGGCGCCGATCGGTCGCGGCTGGCCGACGAACTCGACGGATCGCTGGTGAAATCGCGCCGGCTGGAGCGCGCCAATCGCGAGATCGCCGAACGGCTGGATGCCGCGATCGGCACCATCCGCTCGGTGCTCGATGCGGGAGAGACGCTCATGAACCATATCAACGTCACCATCAACGGCCGGCAATACCGGATGGCCTGCGAGCCCGGCCAGGAGGCGCGGCTGTTGCAACTGGCGGAAGGTTTCGAGGCGCGGATCGGCAGCCTGCGCGGCAAGTTCGGCGAGATCGGCGACGCGCGCCTGACCGTGATGGCGGCGCTGACGGCGTGCGATGAATTGATCGATGCCGGCCATCGCATCCGCAGTCTCGAGGAAGAGCTCGAGGCCTTGCGCGGCGTTCGCATCGCGGCGGCGGACCGCGCCCGCGCGACGCAGAACGCGGTCGCCAATGCGCTCAATTCCGCCGCCGAGCGCATCGAGAAGACCACGCAGGTGCTCAACCGCACCATCGGCGGCGGCGTCGCGATCGGTTGACGCTTTCGCCCGCCGCAGGCTTATCGCGTCAATGCGAGCGAGCGGAGCGACGAAGCGATCCATCTCGTCTTGCAGTGACCCATTGATTGCTGTCACTTCACTCGCCATGACGCTGGGGGCGCAGGTGCTCAACCGCGCCATCGGCCGGCAGAGCATGGCGATCCGTTGACCAGTCCTGCCTTAACGCTGGCGGTTCGCCCTCATAGCGCTTACATTGACGGTGCGAAGCTGTGTCGCGCGTCAGGAGCCATATATCCCCGGGGCCTTATCGATCCTTCCGGGAACTGTCCCTGGCCAGGTCCGTGGACTTGGTCACATGGTGCCCACCTACTTTCGTAGGGAACTCCGGGATCGAGCGCTCCAACGGCCATCGCGGCTTCGCACTTTATTTTTTCTGAGCATTTTCCGGTCTCGTGGCTTCATCCTTCGAGACGCCCGCAAGAGCGGGCTCCTCAGGATGAGCGTCCTCATGGTGAGGAGCGCGGCAGCGCCGCGGCGTACTCGAACCATGCGCGGGCCATGACGGTGATGAATGTCGAGCCCTCCTGTTTCCCCGGGAACGCAAAAAGCAACGTTCCGCGCCGCGGCGCTCGCGGCACGCGATGCGTTGAGCGACGCGAGCAACGCGCCGCCGCAGCGCAGGCCGTCGCCGCGCGCGGATTGCCGTTTGCAATCACGCCCGGCGCGGTTGTCTCCGGTTATTCGCCGATCCGCAGCGAGATCGATCCGGTGCCGCTGATGCGAGCGCTCGCGGCGAAAGGGCGCGCGGCTGGCGCTGCCGGCGGTGATGGCGCGCGGCAAATCGCTGGCGTTTCGGGCCTGGTCTGCCGGCGACCGGCTGATGCTGGGACCGCTCGGCATTCTCGAACCGTCGCCGGCGGCCGCTGAGCTGATCCCCGACATCATGCTGGTGCCGCTGGCCGCGTTCGATCGCGCCGGCCATCGCATCGGCTATGGCGCCGGACATTACGACTACACCCTGGCGCATGTGCGGAAAGTGAAGCCGATCGTGGCCATCGGCGTCGCTTTCGCAGTGCAGGAAATCGAGGCCGTGCCGGCGTTGCCGCACGACGTGGCGCTGGATTATGTGCTAACGGAAACCCAAGCATTCGATTTCCGGAGTTCATGACCTTGCGCATTCTTTTCGTCGGTGACGTGGTCGGCCGGTCCGGGCGCACTGTTCTGTCGGAGCATCTGCCCGGCTTCATCCGCGACTGGGAGCTCGATCTCGTCGTCGTCAATGGCGAGAACGCCGCCGGCGGCTTCGGCATCACCGAGACGATCTACCAGGAATTCCTCGACATCGGCGCCGACGCGGTGACGCTCGGCAACCATGCCTGGGACCAGCGCGAGGCGCTGGTGTTCATCGAGCGCGCCCCGCGGCTGGTTCGTCCGGCGAATTTTCCGAAAGGCACGCCGGGCCGCGGTGCCGCGCTGGTCGACACCAAGAACGGCAAGCGCGCGCTGGTGATCAATGCCATCGGCCGCGTCTTCATGACGCCGTTCGACGATCCGTTCGCGGTTCTCAACCGCGAACTCGAAGCCTGTCCGCTGCGGGCGGCGGCGGATGCCATCGTGGTCGACTTCCATTGCGAGGCGACCAGCGAAAAGCAGGGCATCGGAATTTTCTGCGACGGCCGCGCCAGTCTGGTCGTCGGCACCCACACCCATGTGCCGACCGCCGACCACCAGATCCTCCCCGGCGGCACCGCCTACATGACCGACGCCGGCATGACCGGCGATTACAATTCGATCATCGGCATGCAGAAGGAAGAACCGCTGCGGCGCTTCACGACGGGCATTCCGTCGGGGCGCTTCGAGGCGGCGCACGGCATTGCGACGCTGAGCGGCGTCGCGGTCGAGACCGATGATGCGACGGGCCTCGCGCACCGCATCGCGCCGGTGCGGATCGGCGGTCGGCTTTCGCCGACGCTGCCGGCGTTTTGGGCGGCATAGCCGGCGGGCTGTCTTCCCTCCGCGACGGCTGTGTTCAAACCGCTACCTTCAGACTACGCTGCGCGCGCAGATCGAGGGCGGGCTCATGGCCAGAATTATCAATGCGCGGATGACGGCAGAGATCGAAGGCGATTTTGTCATCTTCCTGATCGGCTTTCGCGTCAACAAGTTCTGGAAAGTCTGGAAATGGGGCCCGGTGTTTGCGGCGATGCCGCGCATGTTGATCGAACTTGCAAAGAACCCGGACGCTGGCCTGCTGCACGCCCGGACCCATTTCGGCCTGCGCAGCGCGATGGTCGTTCAGTACTGGCGCAGCTTCGACCACCTTCATGCCTATTCAACGGATTCGTCGCGCGCCCATCTGCCGGCATGGAAGGCCTTCAACCGGGCGGTTGCCAGCAATGGCGACGTGGGCATCTGGCACGAGACGTATCTGATCCGCGCCGGTGACTATGAAAACGTCTACAACAACATGCCTGCCTATGGCCTGGGCCTCGCAGGCCAGTTGCACGAGGCGTCGGGCAAGCGCCGTTCGGCAAAGGGGCGGCTCAATCGAACGGAGGGAGACGATCAACCTCCTGTATGAAGGCATTCAGCACGACGCTGAATACCGGGTCGGCCGGGTAGCGTCCGATCAAGCCTTGAAGTCGCGCGCGATCGCCTTGCGGGTTGCAGCACCATAGGGCGGCTTGAAGCCTGCGAGCTTCGCCACGTCCAACTTCGGTTGCTTGTAGACGCTGCGCGCATGGCTGAAGGTTTTGAAGCCGTCCTCGCCGTGATAGCTGCCCATGCCCGACGGTCCGATCCCGCCAAAGGGCAGGTCGTCCATGGCGGCATGGAACACGACGTCGTTGACCGTCACGCCGCCGGATACCGTGCGATCCAGCACCTGGCGCTGTTCGGCCGGGTCCGCGCCGAAATAATACAGACCGAGCGGGCGATCGTGGCGGTTCACATAGCCGATCGCCTCCTCGACCTTGCGATAGCGCATGATGGGGAGGATCGGGCCGAAGATTTCCTCCTGCATCACCGTCATGTCTTCCTTGACGTTGCGCAGCAGATAGAGCGGCATCTTCTGTCCGTTGGACGCCGCGAAATCCTCGCCCGCCGGATTGACCTCGACCACGTCGGCGCCCTTGGCGCGGGCGTCGTCGAGATAGCCGTTGAGGCGCGTCACATGCCGTTCGTTCGCCACCGAGGTATAATCGGGGTTGGACAATAGCGTCGGATAGAGCTTGGCCGCGGCCTGCTTGATTTGCCCGACGACCGCGTCCTCCTGCTCCTCCGGCACCAACAGATAGTCGGGGGCGAGGCAGATCTGGCCTGCGTTCATCATCTTGCCGGCCGTGATCCGCTCGGCCGCTTGCGCAACGTTGGCGCTGCGTCCGACGATCGCCGGCGATTTTCCGCCAAGCTCCAGCGTGACCGGGGTGAGGCTGTCCGCCGCGGCGTGCAGGATGTGACGTCCGATCGCGGTGGCGCCGGTGAAGATGAGATGATCGAACGGCAGCGCGGAAAACGCCTTGCCGGTCTCGGGGCCGCCGGAGATGAAGGCCAGTTCCTCGCGGGCGAAGTAACGCGGCGCCAGTTCCTCCAGCAGTGCGGCGACACGAGGAGTGTATTCCGAGGATTTCACCATCACCCGGTTGCCGGCGGCGAATGCGCCCGCAATCGGTCCCATCGTCAGCGTGATGGGAAAATTCCACGGCGCGATCACGCCGACCACGCCCTTGGGTTGATATTCGATCCAGGCTTTTGCGCCGAGCAGGCCGAGCGGAAAGTCGAGCTTGCGCTTCTCGTTGCGCGCCCAGCGATCGACGTGCTTGATCGCGTGCTTGAAGGTGCGGATCGGGCCGACGATGTCGGCCAGCATCGACTGTTCGCGGCTGCGATGTCCGAAATCGTCGGACAGCGCCGCGCAGATGGCCTCGCCATTCTCGACCAGCAATTTGATCGCGCGTTGCATGCGATCTTTGCGCACCGCAAGGCCGACCGGCATCTCCGCCATGAATCCCACGCGTTGGGCCTGAAGCAGCGCCCGCAGATCCTGACTCGTGATCTCGGCCATCGCAAGTCCCTCCCTCGATCGTTGTCTCATGGTGTCACGGATCGCGGGCAGGCGGAACACCTATTCAGGCGGCGAGGCGATCCCGGTCAATCTGCCATACGGACAAGCGTGGCCTCGAAAGCGAGGTTTGGTGCTTGTTTAGCGATCCCGGTGCACGATGCAGTTGTCGGCGCGGAGGTTCCGGTAAGCGTCAAATCGACATTGTCGATATCAAAAACCGACGGCGGGCCTGGCGTGTGCCGCCGCGTCGTAATCACGGCCGAAAATTGATCGCCGTTCTGGAAGTAGGTCCCGGTGTAGGCGAGCGAGGCATCGCCACCCGTGATCTTGCCGTCGTTCAGCACGACAACGCCTGTTCCCTCTCTCAGCCGGGTTCTGTACCAAGCGGAATAACTGCCGTTTCGAAGCATGCGTCCCCCTGGGAGCGTCGTGCGGGTTTTGCGGCCGACGCGGTAGCATCTAAGGGTTGCCGGATGGTTTACCGGCTCGCGGGTTTTGATTGGATCTCTAGTTTTCCCCGGGCTGGTCCTTCTCCGCCTTGTGCTTCTCGATGCTGTGCTTGATAAAACCCACGACCAGCATCAGGCAGCCGCCGGCCGCGAGCCCGGTGAGGCCTTGCAGGACGGCATTGTCGGCGGCGTCGACCTCATTCAGGCTGCCGCTCGCCGTCACCACGGTCACCGCCAGTTTTTGCAGGAAGTAGCCGCTCAAGGCGCCGGCGATCAGGCCTGCGATGGTGTGACCGAAAAATCCGAAGCCGTGTTCGTGGGCGGCGCTGGCCGCAAAATGCGCGCCCAGCACACCCGTGACAATTTGAATCACAAGATTGGTTGACGTCCAGATCATCCCGCGCCCCGCACGTTTGCGTTTCAAGGATCCTGATCGACGCGGCTCCTGCCGCTCGGTCGGGTCCGTTTCCGCGAGCCGCATGCCGAATCGGAAGGCAATGCGGTCATGCTAGAGCATGATCCGGAAAAGTGGATACCGGTTTTCCCTCGACAAGCGCGAAGCGTTTGCGCGGAGATCATGCTCCGACAAAAAGATAGAGCCGCAAAGGCTTAACTTCTCAAGCGCAACCGCCGGATGTGGTTTGGTTGGAAACATTGCGAAACATTCGGCGAAGCGGCGGAATACGGTCACCGAGAATCTCCCGTACCGGAAGCAGCTTTGATGCCGAGGAATTCATTGAACCCCTCCGGCGATGGCAGCCGATAGACGGGTGTCTTCCAGATGGAGAGCACTTGCACGATCCCCGCAGGATCGTAGAGCCAGCGTTCGCTGCGGCGGTCGCTTTGTTGAATAACAATCTTGTAGGCGGGTTGCACTGCCGTGTTGGCGCTCACCTTCGCGCGGGTAGCCCAGAGTTTACTGAAGAGGGCGAGGTCCGGAGCAGATGTAATCGTTCGGATCGATCGCAACTCCGCATCGAGCACCGCGACCCGCATGATGTTGTCGGCCATGGCTGACAGCGGCCATGCCGTCGCTAGGCCGCCAAGCCAGGTGATAAATCTCCGGCGCTGCAGAGCGCAGCCGAACGGCGACCTGATCACGGTTGCGGACCCGACAGGTTGAGGTCGCGCTCGGCGCGGAAAACATTGCCGTAGAGGTTGGCGATCCACTGCCGTCCGCTGGACGTGACATTGAGATAGCGGATCGCCGTCTGGATTTGCGGCGCGACGTTCTTCCAGTAGAATTGCGGGTACTTATAGACCACGTCCGCGGGCGTATCGTAGCCGAGCTTCTTGTTCAAACCGATTTCCTCGAATTCGTAGAACAGCGCATTGGCCTTTCTCAGGTAGTTGGGATCGCCGAGTTGACCGATCAGATCGGCCGCTCGGAGCAACAAGCCTTCTTCCTCGACCAGGTCATCGTTCGAGGACGATGCATAGGGAAAGCGCGTATATTCGATGGCGCGTGCAATCCGGCCGGCGTCGACCACTTCGGCGTCGTCGAGGCGCTCGGCGACGAACAGCTTCGAGCGGTCGACATGATAGGGTGCGAGTGCCGCATCGGACGATCCGCGCGGCAGGCGAACGGTGCGGCCGCTGAGATCCGCCACATAGGAACTCATGGTCGTCGCCCTGCAAGATTCCGCGCACATAGCCGATGTCATGGCTCAGGCAGGCCAGGATGAAATTGGCATAATCGCCCGCGGTGGTCGCCCGCAGCATATTTCGTCCCATCAGGATGTCGTGCCCGGCCAGCGTCACCAGCATCGAGTGCTCGATATTGTGATAGAGAGCGTCGCTGTTGCCGATGCAGTCCAGTGTCAGCCGGGCCGCGAAAGGAAGAACCTCGGCGAGGCGGGCATGTGACGAGCCGAACCGGCTTTTGGTTTCCGAAGTCAGGAACGATGCCAAAGAGTCCGCGACCAGTTCTGGAATTGTGATCATCTGAACACCCATCTGGCCGAGCGCTGCGGTGCGACAAAAAATGGTGTGACAAAAACGGTGTGGCAAAAGTCCTTCGCGACACCGATGATAGCACATCAGTTCCGTCTGCGCCGGCAAATGTCATCTCATGATACCGATGACGGAATGACGACTGCGTTGCGCAAGTCCGTGTTCATCCTTCCGCGCGGCACCGGCACCGTCTTGCATTGCCATGTCTTCCTTGCATTGCCCGTCTTTCTTGCATTGCAATGTCTTTTCCCTCAGTATCTTGCGAACGATGACGCCGGCTCATGTGCCTATTGACCGCCGGACAAGATCATCGGCGCGATCATACGCATCAGGGAGCGCAACGATATGAGGAACGGCATTTTACATCTGTTCGCGGGCGCCGCGATCGTTGTCGCGCTGTCCGTATCGCCGGCGTCGGCGCAAAAGAAATATGACACCGGCGCCACCGATACCGAGATCAAGATCGGCCAGACGGTGCCGTTCAGCGGGCCGGCATCGGCCTATGCGGGTATCGGCAAGACCCAGGCCGCCTATCTCAGGATGATCAACGAGCAAGGCGGTATCAACGGCCGCAAACTCAACCTCATTCAGTATGACGACGCCTACAGCCCGCCGAAAGCGGTCGAGCAGGTACGCAAGCTGGTCGAAAGCGACGAGGTTCTGTTCACCTTCCAGATCATCGGCACGCCCTCGAACGCGGCCGTTCAGAAGTACCTCAACGCCAAGAAGGTGCCGCAGTTGCTGGCCGGCACCGGAGCGTCGCGTTTCTCGGATCCGCAAAACGCGCCCTGGACTATCGCGTTCAATCCCAACTACCAGTCCGAAGGCCGGATCTACGCGCATTACATTCTGAAAAACCACCCCGATGCCAAAATCGGCATCCTCTACCAGAACGATGATCTCGGCCGCGACTACATTGCCGGCCTCAAGACCGGCCTCGGCGACAAGGCCGCGACGATGATCGTCGGTGAGGTGTCCTATGAGCTTTCGGATCCGACCATCGATTCGCAGATCGTCAAACTGAAATCGCTTGGCGCCGATCTGCTCTATGATGCCTCGACGCCGAGATTCGCCGCGCAGGCGATCAAGAAGGTCGCCGACCTCGGCTGGAAGCCGGTCCATATCCTCGACATCAATGCAAGCCCGGTGTCGGCGACGCTGAAGCCGGCCGGTCTCGATATTTCAAAGGACATTATCAGCACGAATTACGGCAAGGACCCGGGTGACCCGCAGTGGAAGGACGATCCCGGCATGAAGGCCTATTTTGCCTTCATGGACAAATATTATCCGGAGGGCGACAAGCTCAACACCGTCAACACCTATGGCTATTCGACCGCCGAACTGCTGGTGCAGGTCCTGCGCCAGTGCGGCGACGATCTCACCCGCGAAAACATCATGCGGCAGGCGACCGGTCTGAAGAACTTCACCGCCAGCCTGGCGCTGCCCGGCATGACCATCAATACCTCGCCGACCGACTACCGCATCAACAAGCAGATGCAGATGATGAAGTTCAACGGCGAGCGCTGGGAACTGTTCGGCCCGATCATCGCCGATACCGGCCCGGCCGGTTAGCGCTCCGCCAGCGGCACACCTCGTTGTGGGAGAGGTCGGATCGCATCGCTAGATGCGATCCGGGTGAGGGGTTGCGATCTATCGTTGGGCCGTAACCCCTCTCCCTCAAGGGGAGAGGGAGCGCGCTTCCGTTGCCTTTGCGGATCAATCTAATCTCATCGTGCTCTCGGGCCGGCGAAGCCGGGCCCGGAGCGTGCGACGCGCTTCGCGGCAAACCTTGACATAATTGGCCGACTTCGCGGTGTCTGATTAACGAGCCATTAACGTGCCATAAGTGCGGCAACGTGCCCATCAAGCCCGGCTTTACCAATATCAGCATTACCGTGCCTTTTCAGGGATCAGCAGTAAGCGTTGTTTAACAGAGCATCGGTCAGGGTTCCCGTCGAATTGTTCCAGGCAGCAATTGGCTCCAGGGATTTAACGGACCATGGCGAATTTTCGATTTGTCAATTTTCTGACGGCGCGCATCTTCCACCTGCTGAGGGACCGGAAGGCCAACGTCGCTGTCATGTTCGCGGTCATGATGGTGCCTACCATCTATTTGCTGGGCATGACGCTGGACTATACGCAAGCCGTCCGGAAGCGATCGCAACTCGACGCAGCGCTCGACGCGGCCGTGATTGCCGCCGTCACGCCGAGCATGCTGTCGCAGAGCAACGCTGCCGCGACTACCGCCGCAACCAACGTCTTCAACGCCACGGCAGCAGGTCTTCCCGGCCTTTCCGGCCAACCGACATTGAACATCACCGTCACCAACGTCGGTCTTGTCCGCACCGTGACCGCTTCCTACACGTCGGCCTCGACCAACAACTTCCCGATCCTGCTCGGCACCCCTGCATGGAACATCAACGGGACTTCGGCCGCGAGCGCTTCAGGCGCGCCGAACATCAATTTCTACCTGCTGCTGGACAACTCGCCGTCGATGGCGATCGCCGGAACGCCGGCCGGCGTCGCGACGATGGTCAGTCATACGTCCTCCCAGGGCGGTTGCGCGTTCGCCTGTCATGAAACAAACCCGGCGGCGGATAATCTGGGAAATCCCGGAGGCGAGGATAATTACGCGCTGGCGCGTAATCTCGGGGTCACCTTGCGTATCGACCTGCTGGCCCAGGCGGCCGCCAACCTGATGACCACCGCGCAGACGACGGAGACCGCCAATAACAACACCTACAAGGTGGCGATCTACACGTTCGACTACGGCTTTAATACGGTATTTGCCCCTTCCGGGCTGCCGTCAACGAACCTGTCATCGGCCTCCTCCGCGGCTGCCGGCATTTCGGTCAAGACGGTCTATGACAATAGCTGCCTGACGTCGACCAATTGCAACCAGGACACCGATACCAACTTTTCATCGGCCATGCAGTCGCTCAACACCATCATGCCTGCTCCGGGCGCAGGCACCAGCAACGCCGGCGACACCCCACAGGAGGTTGTGTTCCTGGTGACCGACGGGGTCGAGGATAAGGTCGTGTCGGGCCCTTCGGGCTGCTCGCAGCCCACGGTATCCATGGGATCAGGGCAATACCGCTGCCAGCAGCCGATCGACACCACATGGTGTTCCACGGTCAAGAACCGTGGCATCCGAATCGCCGTGCTTTACACCGAGTACCTCCCGTTGCCGACCAACTCCTGGTACAATTCCTACGTGGCGCCATTTAATAGCCCCGGCCCGGCCAGCGGCCAGATCGCGACCAACCTGCAATCATGCGCGTCCCAGGGTCTCTTCTATGATGTGCAATCCGGCGGCGACATCACCGCGGCATTGAATGCCCTGTTCCAGCTCGTGGTCGCGTCGGCCGCGCACCTGACGCAGTAGGGGATTGGCATCATGACCACCGCATCCGCAACTGCACCACGCCATCGCCGCCGCCGCAGCGGGTTCCTGGCCGACGAGAACGCCGCGACCGCGGTGGAGTTCGGCCTGGTGGCCGCACCCTTTATCGCGCTGCTGGTGGCGATCATGCAGACGTTTCTGGTCATTTTTGCCCAGCAACTTCTGCAAACGGTCGTTACCCAATCAAGCCGGCTTGTTTTGACCAATCAGGCCGCGAACATGAGTCAAGCTCAGTTCGCAACGCAAGTCTGCAACCAGGTCAGAATCATTTTCAATTGCAGCGGCCTGATGATCGATGTCCAGACCTATTCCTCGTTCGCTGCGGGCAACACCTCGGCGCCCACCTTGAGCTTCAACGCGCAGGGGCAGGTCACCAATAGCTGGCAATTCAATCCAGGAGGTCCAGGCGACATCGTGATCGTCCGTGTCATGTATCAATGGTCGGTATTCGGTGGGCCGCTCGGGTTTAACTTGTCCAATCTTGGGAATGGCAACCGCCTGATCATGGCCTCGGCCGCTTTCCAGAACGAGCCGATATGACCTCAGAACCCGCAATGACAACTGTCCTGACACGGCTGCGCGATTTGTGCGGCGACCGCCGCGGCGTCGCCGCGGTCGAATTTGCCGTCGTGTTGCCGTTCATGCTGGCGCTTTATGTCGGCGGCGTCGAACTCGGCGATGGCATGGCGATTCAGGTCAAGGTCACGGATACCGCGCATACCCTCGCTGACATAGCCACGCAGAACAAGAACATCAGTAATGCCACCATGCAGACGATCCTGAATGCGTCTCAGCAGATCATCGCTCCCTTTTCACAGGCCAACGTCACCGTCACCCTCTCGGAAGTAAGCACCGATGCCAGCGGAGCCGCGACGATCACCTGGAGCGATTCGCTCAACGGCACGCCGCGGCCGGTCGGGCAGGCAGTGACGCTGCCAGCTTCGCTTGCCGGGCAGCGGAACATTTCCCTGGTTCTCGGCGAAGTTTCCTATGCCTATACGCCCAATCTCGGTTACGCGATCACCGGCACCGTCAATATTGCGGACAGCTATTTGCTGTTTCCGCGAAACTCGACGTGTATCACACGCACGGCAAGCCCTTCGACAACAACTTCTTGTCCTTGAGGCGAGGCTGGTCGGGAGTGCTTCAATCGGCGGTGTTGAAATTTGGAAATTGCAGACTGTGTTAGGGCGAGCCAGCCTTTCCCGGCGCAAAATTCTGATTGCTCAAGGGTGACGAGGTCGGGCGCTGGATGCGAATGAACGGCTTGTCAGCACCGGCGTGGCAGGTATTGCAGGCGCGCGTGAGATTGTCGAAGGCGACGACGAATTTGGTCCTGCTCTTGGCTCCGACCGCCTTTTTAAGTTGCTCGACCGCCGGATCGATGTTGGCCTTGATCATGTCAGCGACCGGAACACCGTCATGGGTCGGAAATTGCTTTTCGGCGTCCTCAAGGCCTTCGGTGATCTCATCAATCTCGTAAGCAGCGAGGTCCCAATTATTCTCCTTGCCTGCGAACCATAGCTTGGCATGGCGAAGCTGCGTCGCGGTCATGAATTCGCCAAGGCCCGGAGCATAAGAATCCCTGGCTGGCTGCGCGGCAGCGAGCAGTACCGACGCCGTGAGAGCCATGGCGGTAGCGACGATGCGCTTCATTTTCGCTGTCCTCCCGAGGGATAGTGAAATGGCGGGTTCTCAATGATAGCTCAAGCCCGTGGCATCCAAATCCGGATGAAATCTCTCATTCACAATTGAAACTTCCATCTCGATGTAACACATCGTCTGAAATATCCTGAGCTGCCCGCTCCACTGATTTGCACGAGGCTGCGCGGCGATTTTCCTGGCCAGCCCCCTTCGCAAAAACATTTCTGTTCTCTTCAAACGGGTGCATCGCAGGGCGTTCCAAAAATATCAAACTCGAAACCGAATCTCGAGAAGATCTTCGGATGGAAATTCGGCATGCCGCTGCGGGCGCCGGAACCCAAGCTGCGACTGGCGATTAGATGCCCATGCCAGGAGGTGGAAAATGGACGATCTGAAGAAGAGAGCGTCTCCGGACCGCGGCAAGATCAACATGCATGAGCCTCGTGAGGTGAAGTATTGGGCCAGGGAACTCGGCGTGAACAAAGAACGACTTCAAAAGGTCGTCGACAAGGTCGGTAACGCGGCCGCGGCGGTTCGCAAGGAGTTGGCGACGTAAGTCACCGTGCACCCGCGGTGTTCCGGCAAGTTTTGGAGCCGGGACCGCGGGCTCGCCGGAACAAATTTCCGTCTTTCTGGTTGGTCGAATTCAAGCATAAGGATCAAAAAACAATGGGCATCTTCACCAAAGACATCAAAACCATGGAAGACCTTTTCCTGCATCAGTTGGAGGACATCTATTACGCCGAGCAGCAGCTCACCAGGGCGATTCCGAAAATGGCCGACATGGCCACCAACGCCGACTTGAAGGCCGGGCTGAAATCCCACCTGATCGATACCAAAAATCAGATCGAACGCCTCGACAAGGTGTTCGGCAAACTTGAAAAGCAACCCAAGGGCACGGACTGCCCGGCGATCGACGGCCTGATCAGGGAAGCCAATGAAACCGCGGCCGAGATCCAGGACAAGGCGGTACTTGACGCCGCCATCGTCGCCAATTCCCAGGCCATCGAGCACTACGAAATGTCTCGCTATGGCACGCTCATCGCGTGGGCCGAAGAGCTGGGACACGACGACGTCGTTCGATTGTTGACGACAAACCTGAACGAAGAGAAGGCGGCTAACACCAAGCTCAACACCGTGGCGCTTCGCAAGGGCGTGAACAGGAAAGCATCTGCTGCCTAGAGCGGATGCACCTTACGAAGCAGAAAAGGCCCCGACTGGTTCGGGGCCTTTTCCTTTCGTGATCGCTTCTCGCAGGTTTTAGCCGCGCGATAGCACATTGTTTTGACGCGCGGCAGCCAGCGAACTACTCGGCTGCCTTCTCGGAGAGCACCGAGAAGTCCTTGGATTTCTGGCCGTCCTCGACTTCGCCAAATCCCTCGGCCGCCATGCCGCGCTTGAGCAACTCCCGTATTGCCGCGGCCCTGCTCGGCATTCGCTTTGCAAAACGCCACGTATCAACGATCCGCAGTTCCTGGTGCGTGAGCATGATCTGGAGCCGCTCGCCTCTGCTGAGTTCGCCCATTTTCTTCTCCCGTAAATACTCACTACTAAAACGCATGAACCCCAAAATTAGTTCCTTACTGTTTATACTCATTAATCTGCTCGTTGGGGTTTGGCGACTTGAGCCACAAAGGTGTCCAATGAGCCGGTAACATATTGAACTTATTATTGTTTTGTTGATTTTTGGTCGCTAGTCGCGCATATTCCTCCCTGAAGGGATGCGAAAAATGTCAATTTTGATCGAAGGCGAGTTTGTCGGGATGGCTGAGGCCGACCACCGGATCGCGAACAACCTGGCCAGTCTGAGCGGCGTAATTCGCCTTCAGCGCAACGCCATTTCCAGAAGCAGCGAGCAAAGCTTTACAACCACGCAGGTTTGCATGTTGCTCGACGATATCGGTGCGCGCATCGAGGTCACGGCAAAGCTCCACAAATCATTGGCGCTGGCGACCAACGGCAACGGGGTAAACCTTGGCGATTTCCTGCAGGAAATCGCCGAGATGATCGGAACGCTTGGCTCGAACGGAAAGATGGACTTGACCATCGATCATTGCTGCGATGGCCACATCGATCCGCGTCACGCGCTTCATGCCGGGCTCATTACCGCTGAGCTTCTGACCAACGCCAGCAAATACGCGCATCCCACGGGGTTGCCGGTGAAGGTCCATATCAGTTGCGAGACCGAAGACGACGGCTCCTTCGCGGTGGAAGTGACCGACGACGGCGTCGGTTTCCCGGAGCATTTCGATCCAGCCACCGATGGAGGGCTGGGCTTTCAGCTGATGCGGGCCTTGGCGAACGGGCTGGGTGCCGAGCTTCAATTTGAACACAGCAGTCTTGGTGTTTGTGGCCGCCTCGTTAAGCCCAAAATATCAGGCGTCCTGAACTGAGCGAAACCGGCGGAGCAGCAGCATGTCCTCATCCGAAATACTTATTTCTGCCATTGAGCGCCCGCGGTGTCCGCGATGTCAGCGGCGTATGAAACTGGAACGCGTATCGCCGGGGCCGCACGGTCTCGAAGTCAGGTCGTTTGAGTGCGCCAAATGCGATCATGCCGAAACGCGGGCGCTACCGGATCCGATCAAGTCCAGAGCGGTCAGGTGGTTCGCAGGAGAATTGAGGGGCCCGGAATAATTTACAGGCGGTCCTGTCGCCCGGACGGGCAAATCACCGAACCGCCTGTCCAGCCCCCTTCGCAAAAATATTCTGGTTCACTTTTGAGCCAAATCACTTCTACATCCACCGCCATCCCGGCCCACACAGAGGGGCGTTTCGCGATCGTCACGGACGTAGGGCAGGGATGCGGTGGACGTGAGGCGGCGCGTTGACGAAGGCGCTGATCTTGCGGACGGCGAAGTCGTGTGGTCCTGACACCCCGACGCTGGTGTCAAGTTGGTGAAAGAGATTTCACTGGCGACGGTGGCAAACAAGCCCGGTCACCGGGGAGAGCGCGAAATAAGCCGTTAAAACCATCGCGCGGGGAAGGCCGGGTGTTCCGGTGAACCTGTGGTGACTAACGCGTGTGCTTTCTACCACTGCGCACGCGGCTGCGGGTGCAACGGGCACCCGGCTTTCCCTGCGCCCTCTGTTTTTCTGGGGCAGAAGATTTGCACAACTCGGGCGCAAGAGCGTCGCGGGAAGGCGGATTTATGTCTTGCCGTCGTTGCGACCCGTAGGCTCGCAATGACGGATTACTTGTCGCCCTCATTCGCGAAAGCGTGACCGCGTCCGGGACACGTTCGCGCGTCGCTCACGACTGCCGGAAGCCCATGCGGAAGGCGCCCCAATGATGGCCGCGAACGTTGATCGGCGAGGAGACGTCTTTCATCAGCACGAAATTGCCGCCGCCCATGTCGCGCCGGTAGGTCTGCAGCAGGAACGGCTTGGTATTCGCCGCCACCTTGCGCACCGTGCGATCGTCGAACAGCCGCCGGTTTCGGCAATTGGCATTGTTCCAGACCGGGTCGGGGCCCTGCGGCTGGCGGTAGTTCGGATTGTGGGTCGGAAGATAGCCACCCTTGGCCCATGCCACGCAAAACACGATTCGCGAATCGGTCTTTTGAATCGGGTCCTGGATCGACGGCAGGATCCGGTCGGTGAAGGTGACATAGTCGGTGAGATATTGCTTGGGATTGGTGCCGGGGATTTCGCGGTATTTCTCGTCCATCAATTGATCGAGGCGGATATCGCCGCGCTCCAGCGCTGTCTCGAACGCATCGGAGATTTGCTTGGCGGTCTGGATCACGACGCGGATCAACGGTGCATCGGAGGTCTCCACGCCGCTGTCGGCGATCAGCTCGATCAGCCCCTCGGAATGGTCGAGCAGCCGGGCGACCCTGTCATCGGCCTGCTTCAGATCGGTCGACGACA
This sequence comes from uncultured Pseudomonadota bacterium, assembly GCA_963771225.1. GTDB lineage: Bacteria > Pseudomonadota > Alphaproteobacteria > Rhizobiales > Xanthobacteraceae > Bradyrhizobium. The sequence goes on from CAVYSR010000001.1 coordinate 32,819, forward strand.
GATCGACGCCCTTGGCGAGGCTGCCGAGTTCGTCGATCACCATGTCGCAATGGGCGAGATTGGAGGTGGCGGCCTGCGCGACGTTGTCGATCTCGCGGCCGACGCCGGTGAAGCCGTCCTGCACGCGCACGATAATGCCCTGGATCTGCTGGGCGCCTTCGCCCGCGTTCTTGGCCCGAAGCGAGGCGTCGCCGCTCTCGCCGATCAGGTTGCCGACCTGGCCGTCAAGATCGCGGACGGTATTGTTGATCTGACTGGGTCGCCTGGCGCGTCGCCTCGGCGAGGCTCTTCACCTCGGAGGCAACGACGGCAAAGCCTCTTCCCGCCGCACCGGCGCGGGCGGCCTCGATGGTGGCGTTCAGCGCCAGCAGGTTGGTCTGCTTGGCGATCGCCTCGATCGATCCGGAGACCTTGGCGACCTGCGTCAGCGCGGTTCCGACCGAACCGAGACGCAGCTCGATGCGGCCGACGGCTTCGATCAATTCGGCGATGTGCCGCACCGCGGTCTCCACCGCATGGCGCGATTGCGTGATGTCGTCGACGGCGGCCGTTGCGGCCGACTGCACCGCGCGCGAGGCGCTGGCGATATCATGATTGGCGGAAACCATGGTCTCGGCGGCCTTTTGCAACTGCCCGAAGCGGTCGGACTGGCTGGAGACGCGGCCGGCGACTTCCCGCAAATTGCCGGCGACGTCCGCAAGCTCCACGCCGAGGCCGCCGATCCGGTTCGCCAACTGATCGACCAGACGTTCGCTCTCCGACGGCATGGCGGCGGCTCGGTCCGGCGTTGCGGTCTGCGCAACTGGCATCACGAAACTCCTCTCACTGAACAAATCCGACAGGGCGACATGATCAATCGCTCCGGATCAAAGCTTGTAGGCGGTGCGGAATCCACCCCAGTGCCGGCCATTGACGCGGACCGGCACGTCGATCTCGCGCATCATGATGGTCTTGCCGTTGCCCATGTCGCGGGCATAGCTCTGGATCAGATAGGAGCGCAGGTTGCGGCCGGCGGCGAGGCCCGCGGCATCGTTGAAGATCCGGCGGTTGCGGCTATGGGCGGTGTTCCAGGCGACATCGCCGGGGCGTTGCGGATGCGAGTAGATCTTGTTGTGCACCGGCAGGTAGCCGTTGCGGTCGATCATCACGCAGAACACCATGCGCGGGTCCCTGGCGAGGAACGCCTCCTGAAACGGCGGCAGCGCGCGGTCCGCCCAGCTCAGGATCCGGGTGCGGTGCTGCAGCGGATTGGTGCCGGCGATTTCGACATAATCCTCGTCGAACATGTCGTCGATGGAGATGGCGCCGCTGGCGACGGCCTGCTCGAACAGGCTCTTCAGCGCGGTGCCGGCTTCCATGGCGCGGGTGACGAATTCGGTGTTATCGTCCTGGATCGCCCACAGCCGGTCTTCAATCTTCTCGATAAGCGCGGCATCCGGCGCTTCGAACCTCGCCGGCGTGCCCGCCTTCGAACGCTCCAAGGTGTGAATCCGGCAGGCGCCGATGCTTTCCAGGGTGGCCTCGAGGCTTTGGTTGAGCGGCAGCCGTTCGGCGTTCGGTCCGCCGATCAGGATGCCCATCATGGAAATTTCGTAGACTTCGGCTGCGACCCTGCCGCGCGCGGTCTGAATTTCGATTTTGAGATGGCACGGCAGCCGTTCGTGCTTGCGCCGGTCCTTGCGCTCGTTTTGGCGCAGCAACACCGCGCAGCGCGATTTGAGCTTTTGCGCGAACATCGTGACGGCGTTGCCGGCCTTGGCGACGCTTTCGCCGTGGGCTTCCGCCTCCCTTGTGGCGCTGTCGATTTCGGCGGCGCTGTCGCAGACCGAAACGATGAAATGCGAAGTATTGGCGGCGTTGTCGGACATCGCGCTGGTGGTTTCGTTCTGCTCCGCCACCGCGCCATTGACGTTTTCGAATACCGGGCGGATCGCCTCGATCGCCTGCGAAATCCGGTGCACCGCATCGACCGAGCCGGCGGCATCCTTTTGCAGCGCATCGATCTTTTTGGTGATTTCCTCGGTGGCGTTCTGGGTCTGCACCGCGAGCGCCTTGACCTCGGAGGCGACCACCGCAAAGCCGCGTCCGGCAGCACCTGCCCGCGCCGCCTCGATGGTGGAATTGAGCGCCAGGAGCGTGGTCTGCCTGGCGATCTGCGCGATCAGGTTGACGACATTGCCGATCGCGGCCGACGACTCGCGCAGGCGATCGACATTGAGGCTGGCCTCACGGGCGGCGGCGCTGGCCTGATCGGCGAGCTTGCTGGCATCGCGCACCTGGGAGCCGATGCCCTGTGCCGAAAGGGTGAACTTGTCGGCGGCCTGCGAGAACGAGGTTGCGGTATGCTGGGCGGCGCTGGTGCGCCCGGTCAGGCCGTTGGTGCGCTGGCGGATGGTGGAAAGCGTCGCCGCCGTCGCCTCTGCGCCGCCGGCGACCGACGCGGCCGCGCGCTCGAGCTGCCGGATCATTGCGCCGAGTTCGAGTTCGAGCAGCTCGAGGATTTCGCTAGCGGAATCGCTGGCCGGCGCGGCCGGGGCCGCGAACGGCGGCATCGCGACAGGCGGCTCGGTGGCCGGCGCAGCCGGCTCCGGCAGACGTCTTCGAAACAAACCGAACGCCATCAGGCCTCTCGCGGCGAATATGAAATTCTGGCGGTATCCTCGCATCCCGGCGTGAAGTCATGGTTAACAATTGCCTCATGAGTAGGCAGAAGCCACTACCAAAATACCAAAAATTCGGACATCTCTTTGATTTATCGGGGGTCGCGGCCTATAACGCCGCGCTTTCCAACCCAACCATCCCGGACGAATCCTGAAAGAAAACGCATGGCCGGCCATTCCCAGTTCAAGAACATCATGCACCGCAAGGGCCGGCAGGATGCCCAGAAGTCGAAACTGTTCAGCAAGCTGGCGCGGGAAATCACCGTCGCGGCCAAGCTCGGCCAGCCCGACCCGGCGATGAATGCGCGGCTGCGCGCCGCGATCATCTCCGCTCGCCAGGAGAACATGTCGAAGGACTCGATCGAGCGCGCGGTGAAGAAGGCGATCGGCAGCGAGAGCGAGAATTACGACGAGATTCGCTACGAGGGCTATGGTCCGGGCGGCGTCGCCGTGATCGTCGAGGCCTTGACCGACAACCGCAACCGCGCGGCGTCCGATATCCGCTCCTTCTTCACCAAGTCCGGCGGCAATCTCGGCGAAACCGGCTCGGTCGCCTTCATGTTCGATCGCACCGGCGTCATCGAATATGACGCCAAGGTCGCCTCCGACGATGCGATGCTGGATGCGGCGATCGAGGCCGGCGCCGACGATGTCTCCTCGAGCGAGAACGGCCACGAGGTCTATGCCTCGCAGGAGACCTTCCGCGAGGTCGCCAAGGCGCTGGAGACGAAATTCGGCGAGGCCCGCAAGGCGGCGCTGACCTGGAAGCCGCAGAATACCGTGCCGGTGGACGACGAGACCGGCGAGAAGCTGTTGAAGCTGATCGACCTGTTGAACGAGCACGACGACGTGCAGAACGTCTACGCCAATTTCGAGGTGTCCGACGCGCTGGTCGCCAGGATGGGAGGGTGATTGCAGCAGTAGATGTTTCGCCGATGCGGCTCCGGCGTTATCACTACCCCATGACACCTGCGCCGATTCGCCAACCCGTCCGCATCCTTGGCATCGATCCGGGCCTGCGCCGCACCGGCTGGGGCGTGATCGAGATCGACGGCAACCGGCTGGCCTTCGTCGGTTGCGGTTCGGTGGAACCGGCCGCAGGCCTGCCGCTGGCGAGCCGCCTCTTGGCGATCCATGAGGGGCTTGCGGCTGTGCTGGGCGACTTCCGCCCGGTTGAAGCCGCGGTCGAACAGACCTTTGTCAACAAGGACGGCGTTGCCACGCTGAAGCTCGGCCAGGCGCGCGGCGTCGCGATGCTGGCGCCGGCGATGTTCGGGATCTCGGTCGCCGAATACGCGCCGAATCAAGTGAAGAAGACCGTGGTCGGCGCCGGCCATGCCGACAAGAACCAGATTCTGGTGATGCTGAAAATCCTGCTGCCCAAGGCCGATCCGAAATCTCCCGACGCCGCCGACGCGCTCGCGATCGCCATCACCCACGCCCATCACCGCGCCAGCGCCGCACTGCGGCTGAAGGTGGTGGGCGCATGATCGGCAAGCTGAAGGGCCTGATCGACAGCTATGGCGAGGACTACGTGATCCTCGACGTCGGCGGCGTCGGCTATCAGGTGCATTGTTCGTCGCGGACGCTGCAGGCGCTGCCGGCGCCCGGCGAGGCCGCGGTGCTGTCGATCGAAACCTATGTGCGCGAGGACCAGATCAAGCTGTTCGGGTTTCGCAGCGACGTCGAGCGCGAATGGTTTCGGCTGTTGCAGACCGTGCAGGGCGTCGGCGCCAAGGTCGCGCTCGCCGTGCTCTCGACCCTGCCGCCGTCCGATCTTGCCAACGCGATCGCGCTGCGCGACAAGGCCGCGGTGACGCGCACGCCGGGCGTCGGCCCGAAAGTGGCCGAGCGCATCGTCACCGAATTGAAGGACAAGGCGCCGGCCTTTGCCAATGTCGATCCGGCGCTGGTGCATCTGTCCGGTGCGATCGACAATGACCGCGCGCCGCGCCCGGTCACCGATGCGATCTCGGCGCTGGTCAATCTCGGCTACGGCCAGCCGCAGGCCGCCGCCGCCATCGCCGGCGCCTCGCGCATCGCCGGCGAGGGCGCGGAGACCGCGCAGCTGATTCGGCTGGGGCTGAAGGAATTGGCGAAGTGAACCCGCCCTCCCGCATCGTCACCCCCGAGCGCCGCGCCGATGATGTCGGCGACACCGCGCTGCGCCCGCAACTGCTGTCGGAATTCGTCGGCCAGGCCCAGGCGCGCGCCAACCTCTCGATTTTCATCGAGGCGGCGCGCAAGCGCAACGAGGCGCTCGATCACGTGCTGTTCGTCGGTCCTCCCGGTCTCGGCAAGACCACGCTGGCGCAGATCGTGGCGCGCGAGCTTGGCGTCGGCTTCCGCGCCACCTCCGGGCCTGTGATCGCCAAGGCCGGCGATCTCGCCGCGCTTCTGACCAATCTCGAAGAGCGCGATGTGCTGTTCATCGACGAAATCCATCGCCTCAGCCCCGCGGTCGAGGAAGTGCTGTATCCGGCGATGGAGGATTTTCAGCTCGATCTCATCATCGGCGAGGGACCGGCGGCGCGCTCGGTCAAGATCGAGCTGGCGAAATTCACGCTGGTCGGCGCCACGACGCGCGCGGGGCTTTTGACCAATCCGCTGCGCGACCGCTTCGGGATTCCGGTGCGGCTGAATTTCTACACCGAGGAAGAGCTGGAAAAGATCGTCAACCGCGGCGCCCGCGTGCTCAAGATCGGCATGACGCCGGATGGCGCCAACGAAATCGCGCGCCGCGCCCGCGGCACGCCGCGCATCGCCGGCAGGCTGCTGCGGCGGGTGCGGGATTTTGCCTCCGCGGCGGATGCCGCCTCGATCGATCGCGCCATCGCCGATCATGCGCTGAGCGCGCTCGAGGTCGATGCCGCCGGTCTCGATGCCATGGACCGGCGTTATCTCACGACCATCGCGATGAACTACGGCGGCGGCCCGGTCGGCGTCGAGACCATGGCGGCGGCGCTGTCGGAGCCGCGCGATGCGATCGAGGACATCATCGAGCCGTTTTTGATTCAGTGCGGTTATCTGCAGCGCACCCCGCGCGGGCGGCTGTTGACCTCGCATGCGTTCAGGCATCTCGGCCTTGCCGAGCCCGCCCGCGATCCCGCGCAGTTCGGATTGTTCGGGCAAGGTGAGCGGTGACGACTGATGGTGCACTGCTGACTATCTGCACAAACGCAGCCCAATTCGGCTGCAATGTCTGGCTAGCGTCGAGGATGCATCACGATTAACCATTCATGATCTCACGCCGTCATTTCTTTCGCTTCCTCGCCGGTCTCGGCGTTGCCGGCGTTTCAACCGCAGCATACGGGTTCGGCGAGCCCGAGTTGCGGCTTGGCGTGACGCGGTACACCATTCAGCCGCCGCAATGGCCCGCCGATTTCCAGCTCCGGATTGCCGTCATCGCAGACCTTCATGCCTGCGATCCCTGGATGTCGCTGGATCGTATCCAGTCGATCGTCGAACGGACCAATGCGCTCGATGCGGATATCATCGTCATGCTCGGCGACTACGTCGCTGGCCATCGCCATGTCACCCGCTTTATTCCCGCCGGCGAATGGGCGCCGGTGCTTGCCGGGTTGAAGGCGCCGCTCGGCGTGCATGCGATCCTCGGCAATCACGATTGGTGGGAAGACAAGACGGTGCAGCGCGAGGGGCACGGACTGACGCGCGCCCGCCAAGCGCTCGAAGCCGCCGGCATTCCGGTTTACGAAAATGACGCAAAGCGCCTGAGCAAAGACGGCCGCCCGTTCTGGCTGGCCGGGCTCGGCGATCAACTGGCCTATCTGCCGGCCGGCGCTTCCGGCCGGTCCGGCGTATCGGCGTCGACGATCTCGCCGCGACGCTTGCGAAGGTAACCGACGATGCGCCGGTTGTCCTGCTGGCGCACGAGCCCGACATTGCGATGCGCGTGCCGGCGCGGGTCGCGTTGCAGCTCTCCGGGCATACCCATGGCGGCCAGGTGCGGTTGCTCGGCTGGTCGCCGGTGGTACCCTCGCGTTCCGGAAACCGGCTGGCTTACGGCCATATCCGGATAAATTGCGACGTCGTCGTCTCCGGCGGCCTCGGCTGCAGCATCATGCCGTTCCGCCTCGGCGTCCCGCCCGAAATCGTGCTGGTGACGCTGGGCGGCAAAGCCAGCGCTTAGCTCACCGGCCTGTCATGCGAACACTTGCGCTGCCGCGCATTCTGCGCGGCAAGACTACAGCGACGATGGACCCGAGTGACGACGAACAGTATCGACGGCGAGATCCGCGACGGCCGCCATCACATGCAGATCCGCGTCTATTACGAGGACACCGATTTTTCCGGCATCGTCTATCACGCCAATTATCTGCGCTTCATGGAGCGCGGACGCACCAATCATCTGCGGCTGATGGGCGCCGAGCAGCACGCGCTGTTCGCCGAAGCGGAGGCGGAGACGCCGGGCTTTGCTTTCGTGGTGCGCTCGATGCAGCTCGAATTCCTGAAGCCCGCGCGGATGGACGATGTGCTCGACGTCGTGACCTGGCCGGTGGCGGTGAAGGGCGCGTCGATCACGCTGGCGCAGGAGGTGCGGCGCGGCGACGATGTGCTCTGGTCAAGGCCAAGGTGCGCGTCGCCTTCATCAGCGAGGGACGGGCGCAGCCGATTCCGAAATCGCTGCGCGCGCTGATGAAGGCCGATTTGATCTAGCTATCGGGCGATAGGCGAACTGGCCATCGACTCACTGGAAGCGCGGCGATACACTCGCGGCCGCATCAAACATCCGAGGATCACCATGTCGCGTCCGCCGCTTCCGCCGTTCACCAGAGAGACCGCCGCCCAGAAGGCCCGCATGGCCGAAGACGCCTGGAATTCGCGCGATCCCGAGCGCGTCGCGCTGGCCTATACCGAGGACAGCCGCTGGCGCAACCGCTCCGAATTTTTCGAAGGCCGCGCCGCGATCGTCGCGTTTCTCACCCGCAAATGGGCGAAGGAGCACGAGTATCGCCTGATCAAGGATCTCTGGGCGTTCGACGGCAACCGCATCGCGGTGCGGTTTCAATACGAATGGCACGACGATGCCGGGCAGTGGCATCGCTCCTACGGCAACGAGCAGTGGGAATTCGACGAGCATGGCCTGATGCGCCGCCGCGAAGCCAGCATCAACGACATCGCGATCGCCGAGAAGGACCGCCGCTTCCACTGGGCGGCGCCGGGCCCGAGGCCGGCGGATGTGCCGGGACTGGGCGAGAGTCCGTTTTGAATTGCGATCGCTCAGAGTCGTCCCGGCGGAGGCGACCATCGCGGATCATTAACCGATTCGCTACTGCGGACGACGTCTGTGCTCGAATGACTTAGATGCTTAGGCCGCCGCCTTGTGCCGCGCGAGTTCGGCCTGGTAGAGCTCGAACTCCTCCGCCATCGCCTTGGCGATGCTCGGACGCGCGCGCAGCCGTTCGTAATAGGCCTTCACGGTCGGCCATTTCGCGAGTTCGATCGGCGGCGTCGCCATGGTCCAGTTGATGACGGTGACGAGATAGGCGTCGGCGACGCTGAAATGGTCGAGCAGGAATTCGCGGCCCCTGCAGATAGTTCTCGAGATAGTCGAGCCGCGAAAGGCCCTTGCCGAGGATGTAGGTCTTCACCTCCGGCGGCGCCTTCTTGTCGAGCAGCGGCACGAACAATCCCTTGTGCAGTTCGGTGCCGATGAAGCAGAGCCATTGATGCAGCCGGCTGCGCTCGATGCCGGGACCGGTGGCGATGCCGGCCTGCGGAAAACGGTCGGCGACATATTGCAGGATCGCCGCGTTCTCGGTGAGCACCGGCCCGTCGTCGGTGCGCAGGGTCGGCACCAGCCCGAGCGGGTTGACCTGCGAAAATCCGAGCCGTCGTTCTGCACCACCTTGGTCTTCGGATCGACCTCGAGATAGTTCGCCTCGGCGCCGGCCTCATACAGCGCAATGCGGGTCGCCAGCGAGCAGGCGAGCGGCGAGAAATACAGATCCATGGGTGCCTCCTTGGCGGTTTTGGCTCGATCTTGCCGAGCCGCGGTTGATTTTTATACTGTTTCGCATAATATAAATCGGGTCAAGGAATTTTTTGCGAAATGGTACAAAAAAGAAAAAAGCCGCCACCGGCGAAGCCCGATGCGCCATCGCGCCGAAGCGCCGCGGCCGGCCGCGCGCCTATGAGCCCGAAGTCGCGCTCGGCAAGGCGCTCGATCTGTTCCGAAAGGATGGTTTTGCCGCCACCTCGCTCGACGATCTCAGCGCCGCCACCGGCATGAACCGGCCGAGTCTCTACGGCGCGTTCGGCGACAAGCGCGAGCTCTACATCAAGAGCTATCAGCGCTATCGCGCCGACGCCCGCGCGGCGATGATCGAGATTTTCAGGGACGAACTGCCGATCCGCGAACGGCTGGCAGCGCATCTACGCGGTGGCGCTCGACATCTATCTCTCCGGCGAATCCGGCCCGCGCGGCTGCTTCACGGTGATGACGGCGGCCTCCGAAGCGGTCGCCGATCCCGAAATCCGCGCCATGGTGCTGGAAGGATTTTCCGAACTCGACAAGGCGTTCGCGGCCTGCTTCCGCCTCGCCAAGGAGAACGGCGAATTGCCCGACAGCGCCGATCCGCAGGTGCTGGCGCAACTCGCCTCCGCGACCATCCACACCATCGCGATCCGCGCGCGCGCGCGGGTGCCGCGCAAGGAACTGGAGGCGATCGTGAAGGGCGCGATCGACGTGATGTGTGGGCGCGAAGAGCCGTAGGATCCCGTAGCGCCATGCTGCACGGCCACGCCCGGCCGAATGAACCAATAGATTTCCAGGCACCAGATTTGTCGGCGCATGCGCTTCTGCCCGTTCGTCCCTCGGATGTGGTTCACGAGGAAAGAGAGCATCATGGCGAAAAGTAAAGGCTTCCGCGTTCTCGGTATCGCTTGACGGCTTCGCGGCGGGTCCAAATCAGGATCTTCAACAGCCATTTGGTGTTGGCGGCGAGGGCGCTGAGCGCGTGGCTGCTCAAACGCGGATGTTTCATGAATGATCGGCCAGGAAGGGGGAATGAGCCGACATCTGACGATCACTTCGCCCGAAGGCTCGATGGAAAACATCGGCGCATGGATCATGGGGCGAAACATGTTCGGCCCGATACGCGGCCAATGGCCGGACCATTCCTGGAAGGGCTGGTGGGGAAACAACCCGCCCTACCACGTGCCGGTGTTTGTCCTGACGCATCATCCGCGCCCTTCCATCGAGATGGAGGGCGGCACCGTCTTTCACTTCGTGACCGATGGCATCGAGCCGGCGCTGGAGCGGGCGACAGAAGCTGGCCGGCGGCAAGGATGTTCGCATCGGCGGTGGCGTCTCCGTTGTCAGGCAATATCTGCAGGCAGGGCTGCTCGACGAACTCCATTTGGCAGTCTCCCCAGTCCTTCTGGGGGCGGGGCGAGAACCTCTTCGCGGGGCTCGATCTGCCGACGCCTCGGCTTTGGTTGTGTCGAGAGCGTTGCCGGGCCCGAACGCGACCCACGTCACCGTCTTGCGACGGTCAACGTAATTCGTCGCTACCATTTGGGACTCGCCCGCGAAAGCAGGGCGACTTCGTGATGGCGCCGTCGAAGCCTTAATACCCCCGCGCGGGATCGACGACATTTTCCAGCGCGCCGCCGGCCTCAAAGCGTTCGATCTGGCGCGCGACATATTTCGAGATCTCGTCGGGATCGGTGTCGGCGGCGTTGTGCGGCGTCAGCACGACCTTCGGATGGGTCCAGAACGGGCTGTCCGGCCGGCAGCGGCTCCGTCGCGAAGACATCGAGCGAGGCGGCGCCGAGCGTGCCGTCGTCGAGGCATGCGCAGGATGTCGGCTTCGTTCTGCAGGCCGCCGCGGCCGGCATTGATCAGGACCGGCGCGCCCAGCGGGCTGTTGCGGTTGAGTTTTGCGAACAGTCCGCGGTTGAGGATGTGCCGCGTATCCGGCGTCAGCGGCAGCAGGCAGACCAGGATATCGGTCCGGCGCAGAAACGCATCGAGCTGCGCCTGTGCCGTGAAAGCATTCGACGCCGTCGATCTGCCTTGGCGCTTCGGCTCCAGCCGGCGACGCGAAAGCCGAGCTGCCGCAGCACCTCGGCGGCATCCGATCCGAGCGTGCCGAGGCCCATGATGCCGACCGAAATCGCGCCCGCCGGCCATTGAAATTTCGGCGCCCAGCGCTTTTCGCGCTGGCTGTCGCGCAGATAAAGTTCCTGCCGGTGATGCATCAGCACATGCAGCACGACATATTCCGTCATCCGGTCGGTGAGGTCGCCGACCGCGACGCGCACCAGCGGCACTTTCGGCAGGCGACGTGTCGGCCATCAGCGCATCGACGCCGGCGCCGAGGTTGAAAATCACCCGCAGGTTCGGAAATGCCGCAAGCTCGCCCGGCGCCGGCTTCCAGACCGCGGCATAGTGGACTTCGGCGGGATCGAACGCCGGCATCGGGCAGCAGCACCACGCGACGGTCGCCGCAGACCTCGTCGAACCGGCGCTTCCAGCGCTCCGGCGACCAGTTTTCGGTCCCGCCGTGAATGAGCAGCGCCAGCGCGCCTTTGTTCATCGGATTTTCGCCTCATCAATTGCGGACTTGCGGGCGACCTTACCGGCCGGCGGCTTTCCGTGCAAAATATTTCCGATATGCTGTCGGCTCCGGGCATACTCGTTCGTCCTTGAGTCAAAAGGAGACCTCCGCCATGCTGTACGCCATCCTTTGCTACCACGATGAGGACTTCGTCGGTTCCTGGACCAGGGAACAGGACGCCGCCGTCATGAAGAAGCTCGCCGTCGTCCAGGACAAACTGACCAAGCAGGGCCGGCTCGGCCCGGTGGCGCGGCTGTTGCCGACGACGTCGGCGACGACGCTGCGCAAGGACGATCCGCCGGTGGTGCTCGACGGCCCCTATGCCGAGACCAAGGAACAGCTGCTCGGCTTCTACATCGTCGACTGCAAGAATCTCGACGCGGCGCTCGACGTCGCGCGCGATCTCGGCGCCGCCAATCCCGGCGGCGCCTATGAAATCCGCCCGGTCGGCGTGTTCAACCCGGGGAGCGTCGCCGACATGACCGACACCGCCTGGATCGATGCCGCGCTGACCTCGGCGCGTCCCCAGGCGGTCGGCGCGCTGCTGCGCTATTTCCGCAATCTCGACACCGCCGAGGAAGCCTTCCAGAACGCCTGCCTGCGCGCGCTGAAGAGCTGGCCGCAGAACGGCCCGCCGCGCGATCCGGCGGCCTGGCTGATCATGGTCGGGCGCAATGTCGCGATCGACGATATGCGGCGCAGCCGCAAGCAGGAGCCGCTGCCCGAGGACGCAGGCGATCTCCGATCTCGACGACGCCGAGGAGCAGCTGGCCGAACGGCTCGACGGCTCGCATTATCGCGACGACATCCTGCGGCTGCTGTTCATCTGCTGCCATCCCGATCTGCCGGCGACGCAGCAGATCGCGCTGGCGCTGCGCATCGTCTCCGGCCTGACGGTGAAGCAGATCGCGCGCGCCTTCCTGGTCTCGGAAGCGGCGATGGAGCAGCGCATCACCCGCGCCAAGGCGCGCGTCGCCGATGCCGACGTGCCGTTCGAGACGCCGGGCGCGGTCGAGCGCAGCGAGCGGCTCGCCGCGGTCGCCGCGATGATCTATCTGATCTTCAACGAGGGCTATTCGGCCGAGCGGCGACACCGCCGAGATCCGCGCGCCGCTGTGCGAGGAGGCGATCCGGCTGGCGCGGCTGCTGCTGCGGCTGTTCCAGAGCGAGCCCGAGATCATGGGGCTGACGGCGCTGTTGCTGCTGCAGCATGCCCGCGCGGCGGCGCGCTTCGATGCCGACGGCGAGCTGGTGCTGCTCGACGATCAGGACCGCTCGCTGTGGAACCAGAAGATGATCGCCGAAGGGCTGGCGCTGATCGACAAGGCGATGCGCCATCGCCGCAGCGGGCCCTATCAGATTCAGGCGGCGATCGCGGCGTTGCATGCCCGCGCCGCAAAAGCCCGAAGACACCGACTGGGCCCAGATCGATCTGCTCTACGGCGCGCTGGAAATCATGCAGCCCTCGCCGGTGGTGACGCTCAACCGCGCGGTCGCGGTGTCCAAGGTGCGCGGGCCCGAGGCCGCGCTGGACATGATCGAGCCGCTCGGCGAGCGGCTGTCGAACTATTTTCATTTCTTCGGCGTGCGCGGCGCGTTCCTGATGCAGCTTGGCCGCAACGACGAGGCGCGCGTGGCGTTCGACCGCGCCATCGCGCTCGCCAACACCTCGGCGGAAGCCGCCCACATCCGCATGCATCTCGACCGCCTGATGCGCGACAGCCAGCCGCGCGGCGCGAAGGCCGGGAAGTGAGCTCTCATAGCCGAAATTAATTCGATCGCGCCTGTCGGTCGCGCGTCCGCCTCCGTTCGTCTTTAAGGTCATGCGATCGCAGCGTCATTCTCCACGAGGAGCAAGCCATGTCGACGATCGCCGAGACCACGCCGGTCTCGAAGCCCGCGCTGCTGCAGGCCGCCTTCTCAGCAGTCTCGTCATTCTGTTCATGCTGTTCGATGGCGCCATCAAGCTGGTGCCGTGGCCGATCGTCACGGAAACGATGGACAGGATCGGCTATGGTTCGAGCGAAACGTCTGGCGCGAAGCCTCGGCGTCATCACCTCGTCTGCACCGTGCTCTATGCGATCCCGCCGACCTCGATCGTCGGTGCGATCCTGCTGACCGGCTATCTCGGCGGCGCGATGGCATCGCATGTGCGGATCGGCAGCCCGCTGTTCACCCACATCCTGTTCGGCTTTTATCTCGGCGCTGATGGTGTGGGGCGGGCTGTGGTTGCGCGACCGGAACTTGCGCGACGTTGCTGCCGCTTCGGCGCTGATCTGCCTTGCCGATGATTCAGATCGAACGGAGCCTGCCATGTTCGAAATCATTGCCATCATCGCCGTCATCCTTGCGATCGCGATCGCGATCGTCCTGATCCTCGCCGCGACCAAGCCGGATACGTTCAGCGTCCAGCGCGCGACCTCGATGAAGGCGCCGCCGGAAAGGATTTTTCCGCTGATCAACGATTTTCATCAATGGGGAACGTGGTCGCCCTGGGAGAACAAGGATCCCGCGATGAAGCGCACCTTCAGCGGCGCCGACGAGCGGCAAGGGCGCGGTCTATGCGTGGGACGGCAACAAGAATGTCGGTTCCGGCCGCATGGAAATTCTCGACGCCTCGTCGCCGTCAAAAATCGTCATCAAGCTCGATTTCTTCAAGCCGTTCGAGGGCCACAACACCGCCGAGTTCACAATGCTGCCGCAGGGCGATGCCACCAACGTGACACTGGGTGATGCGCGGCCCGGCGCCGTTCATGTCCAAGGTGATGCAGGTGTTCATGAACATGGACAAGATGATCGGCAAGGATTTCGAAGTCGGTCTCGCCAATCTGAAGAAGCTCACCGAGAAATAGACCGAACGTTCGAAGCGATCTCAGCAACCCAAGGAGCAAGCGATGCATCAATCCCTATCTGTTCTACAACGGCAATTGCGAAGCGGCGTTCAAGTTTTACGAAAAGGTGCTCGGCGGCAAGATCGAGATGATGCTGACGCAATGAGGAGGCCGCCGGAGATGCCGGCGCCGCCGGAGCGGAAGAAGAAGATCATGCAGCCCGGATGACGATCGACGGCGAGGTGCTGATGGCGTCCGATGCGCCGCCGGAGCATTTTCACAAGCCGCAGGGCTTTTCGGTCTCGCTGACGGTCGAGGATCCCGCTGAGGCCGAGCGCAAGTTCAAGGCGCTGTGCCGAAGGCGGCAGCGTCAACATGCCGTTCGGCAAGACCTTCTTCTCCAAGGGCTTCGGCATGTGCATCGACCAGTTCGGCATTCCCTGGATGGTGAACTGCGCCGCTCGGAAGGGCATGTAGACGATCTCGAAGCGGATCGTCATCGGCAGCTCGGATAGATCGCCGCGAGTTCGCGTCCGCGCAACAGCAACAGCCGCGAGGTCAATCCGCCGCGGCGGCGGATCCAGCCCCGCACCGCGGCGGGATAGGCCTGGAGCACCAGTTCGGAGGCTTCCGGCTCGGCGTACATCCGGCCGCGCCGGTCGATCGACCGCGCGGCGTGGAATCCGAGCACCGCGCGGCGCGTCACGCAGATGCGCTCGCTCGGCACCATGCTCAGCACCAGCGTGCAGGCCGAAAGGCAGGGGCCGTCGATCACGACGCGTTCGCCGGAGGCGCGCACCTGCTCGAACAGATCGAGGAACGGGCCGACCTGTCCGCCCGGGCTGGCGAGGATGCGGACTTCGGCCTGCGCCGGCGGTGCGGCGAGGGCGCAGAGGACGCGGCGAGCGAATGGCATTTGGCAAAAGCTTCCGCATGTCCGAACATTCCTTCGATCGGATGATGAGCATCAGCTAGGCAATGCGAAGCGTGCAGCAAGGTTCGGATCGGCTCGCCGACCTTCGCTGCGGATGCGAGATCGCTACCCGTTCCGTCGCTCGCCGCGCAGCGTCGGCAGTCCGATGCCGGCGGCATCGAAGCCGCCATCGACGGCGAGAATCTGCCCGGTGATGTAGCTCGAGCGGTCGCTGCACAGGAAGAACACCGCTTCCGCCAGTTCCTCCTCGAGGCCGTAACGATTGAGCGGGATCGCGTCGTGATAGTCGGCGCGGATTTCCGGCGTGTGAACCGCTTTCGCCATCGCGGTCTCGACCGGTCCCGGCGCGACGCCGTTGACGCGGATGCCGAGCGAGGCCAGTTCGACCGCGAGCTGTTTGGTCAGATGCGCCAGCCCGGCCTTGCTGGTGCCGTAGGCCGAGCGCAGCGTCGAGGCGCGCACTGCCGAGATCGAGGTAATGTTGACGATCGCGCCGCCGCCATGTTCGCGCATCAGGGGCACCGCCGCCTTGGTGCAGAGGAACGGCCCGGTGAGATTGACCGCCAGCACCCGGCTCCAGTCGGCGTCGGACGTTTCCAGCAGCGGCGCGAACACCGCGATCGCCGGCATTGTTGACCAGCGCATCGAGCCGGCCGAAGCGGCGTTCGATCGTCGGCCATGGCGCTCGCGACCGCGTCGGCATCGGAGACGTCGCAATGCAGCGCCAGCGTGTCGTCGGGCATTGGCCAGCGCCGCGACCGCTCTTTCGCAGCAGTTCGCCCTCGATGTCGAGCAGCGCCACGCGCCAGCCCTCGGCGAGAAAGCGTTTGGCCACCGCAAGCCCGATGCCGCGCGCGGCGCCGGTGACCAGCGCGACTTTTTGCGGGGCGGGGGTCATGGGCCGATCCATCGGTAAGAGGTCTCGGCAAGCGGATTGCAAGCCGGATCGAATGCGCCGTCCGCTAGCACGGAAGTGGCGATGCCTTCACGTTGCTTACTTCGCGATGCCGCCTTTGCTGGAAGGCGCTGATCGCCGCTGTACGAGAACGGCCGACGCAGACGTGATTTGCGGTTCCGAAATAATTCTGCTTTTGATGTCGGTACCGAAAATTCCCGTTCGTCATATCTACGGAGCCGGGGTTTGGATGGTTGGAACCTCCCATCGGTCGAAATGAAATGCCAACGGAGCATGACGATGCGATTTATGGTGATTGTGAAGGCCAGCAAGGATATGCGAAGCCGGCGTGATGCCGAGCACGGAATTGCTGACCGCGATGGGCAAGTTCAACGAGGAGATGGTCAAGGCCGGCGTCATGGAGGCCGGCGAGGGCCTGCATCCGACCTCGAAGGGCGCGCGGGTCAAATATTCCGGCAAGGCGCGGCACCGTGAGCCGCGGTCCGTTCGCCTGACCGGCGATCTCGTCGCCGGCTTCTGGCTGATCAAGACCAAATCGCTGGACGAAGCGATCGACTGGATGAAGCGCGCGCCGTTCGACGGCGGTGCCGAGATCGAAATCCGGCAGGTGTTTTCGCCGAGGATTTTGGCGAAGCCCTGACGCCCGAATTGCGCGAGCAGGAAGAACGCCTGCGCGCCAGGCCGCGAAGACGTGACGCTTCGTCGTCATTCCGCACGCGAGCTGACCCGGATTCAAGCGGCCGAACGCCCGGATCATGCGAACATACAAGGACACACCACCATGCGATTCATGATGCTGATGATCCCCCTCGGCTATGAGACCGCGCCGCCGGACGTCCAGCTCGACCCCGAGCGCGGTCGCCGCGATGATGAAATACAACGAGGCGCTGAAGGACGCCGGCGTCCTGATCACGCTCGACGGCCTGCATCCGCCGTCGATGGGCGCGCGGGTCTCGTTTGCCGGCGGCAAGCCGGTCGTGACCGACGGTCCCTTCACCGAGTCCAAGGAAGTGCTCGGCGGCTACTGGATGATCGACGTGGCGTCGCGCGAGGAGGCGATCGCCTGGGCGAAGCGTGCCCGGCCTCCGAGAACGAGATCATCGAAATCCGCCAGGTGCAGGAAATGGCGGATTTCTCCGAGGAGTTGCAGCAGGCGGCGGCCGGATTCGACGAACTGCAGGGCAGGTGCGCAGCGCCGTTAATCGCTTGTGAACACGGCTGAGCGCTCGCAGACCGTAGTGACCTTTGCGCGCCGGCTCATGTAAAAGCCTTTCACATGAGCTGGCGCAAGGAAGAGCGCCGCGCCGAGCGCGGCTATCATCACGGCAATCTGAAAGAGGCGCTGCTGCAGGCAGCGCTCGGCCTGATCGCGGAAAAGGGCGCGGCCGGCTTCACCTTTGCCGATGCCGCGCGCATGGCCGGCGTCAGCCCGGCCGCGCCCTACCGGCATTTTCGCGACCGCGACGAGTTGCTGTCCAGCATCGCCCAGCGCGGCTTCGAGCAGTTCGAGGCGGTGCTGACCGCAGGCCTGGGACGATGGCCGCCCGGACACCGTCACGGCGTTCGAACGGGTCGGCAAGGCCTATCTCGCCTTCGCCCGCAACGAGCCGGCGTTCTATTCGGCGATGTTCGAATCCGGGCTTCCCGGTCGATGTCAATCCGGCATTGATGGCCGCGAGCGAGCGCGCTTTCGGCATTATCCGCGCCGCCGCCGAGCGGCTGGCCGCGCTGGCGCCGCCCGGCACGCCGCGGCCGCCGGCGCTGATGATGGCGCTGCACATCTGGTCGATGTCGCATGGCGTGGCGTCGCTGTTCGCGCGCGGCGACGCGGCGCGGCGCAAGCTGCCGATGTCGGCGGAGGATCTGCTGGAAGCCGAAGTGCTGATCTATCTGCGCGGCCTCGGCTTCCCGACCGACCGCCGGCCGTCGAGGCCAGCGAAAGCGCGATCCAAAGCCGCCGTCAAGTCCGCCGCCGGTTCCGCCGGCCGGTCCCTGGGGCACCCCAAAATAAATTCAGCGGGTGCGGCCTGCGCCCGCTTGACAAAAATCCGGGATGGTTTAGGTATGTAAATGTTATTTACATTCACAACGGCGTGATGCCGTCATGGAGAGGGAAATGGCCTACACCGCAGATGTCAATCGATGGCGCGGCCCGACAGAAGAGCCCCACCGCCCGCATATGCTTGATACACCCTGGCATCCCGGCTGGATCGCCGTGACCATTCTCGGCTTCATCATCTGGTGGCCGATCGGACTTGCCCTTCTCTTTTTCACACTCGGGAGCAGAAAAATGGGTTGCTGGAGTCATCAGGATCGCTGGCAGAACAAGATGGAGCGGATGCAGTACAAGATGGAGCGGATGCGCGGCCGCATGGAGCGCCGCGGCTTCGGCTTCGGCGGCTTCGGTCCGCCCTCGAGCGGCAACCGCGCCTTCGACGAATACCGCATGGAAACGCTGCGGCGGCTCGAGGAGGAGCAGGTCGAATTCCGCGATTTCCTCGATCGCCTGCGTCACGCCAAGGACAAGGAAGAGTTCGACCAGTTCATGGCGCAGCACAAGCACGCGTCCGACCCCGCCGAACGACCAGCCGCAGAGGCTGAACGCTCACGGCAAGGCTTGAACAGACGGTCTCAGCCCTCAGGCGATGTGCCCCCATAAAACCTGACGGCGACACAGCCGCCCATCTGCACCAGCAGGTGGGCGGTTTGTTTTTGCGCGGCATGCGCTAGGCGCACTGGCGCTGTTCTGCGCCGGCCTATATTGCGCGTCGTCACGACTAGGTGCGGATGGGCGGACGGCCATGATCCGGACGGAATTGTATCGGGCGAGACGTGTGGCGCTCGGTCCGGCGTGAGGCTGAAAGCGTCCTGGCCAGCGATCCGGTTTTCGGCGCGCTCGTTGTCGGCCGCCATCCTCGATCACTCCGATCTCGGCAGCGCGGTGGCCTATCAGATCGGCGAGCGGCTCGGCAAAAGCGCGGGGATCGCGCGCAATTTGCGCGCGTTGCCCGTGAGGCGTTTGCGGCCTCGCCCGACCTGGTCGAGGCGGCGAGCCGCGATCTGCAGGAATCGCCGTTCACGATCCCGGCGATCGACGGCATTTCTGCCGCCGCTCCTGAACTTCAAGGGATACGTCGCGCTTGCAGGCCTGGCGCGTGTCGAACTGGCTCTGGCGCCGGAACCGCACCGATCTCGCGTTGCTGCTGCAGAGCCTGTCGTCGGATACGCTTCAGGTGAGCATTCATCCCTCGGCGTCGATCGGAACGTCGGTGTTTCTGGATCATGCCACCGGCATCATCGTCGGCGCGTTCGCCGTCATCGGCGACGAGGTGACGATCCTGCAAAACGTCACCATCGGCCGGAAGCATGCGCTGCCGAACCGCGCGCCCAGGATCGGCAGGGGCGTCCTGCTCAGCACGGGAGCCACGATTCTCGGCGACATCAGCATCGGCGACTTTGCCAAGATCGGCGCGGGATCGGTCGTCGACGAGCGACGTGCCGGCGGCTGCACCGCGGTCGGCGTTCCCGCGCGCCTGACCAATTGCCCCGAGCCGGCTCCGGCCTGAACCCGGAGCGGTTACCCCCAAGGCTGTAGCAAAATCCGTCCGCCAACCCTGAAAGCATCGCCTCGACGCGCGAGCGCGTCGGCGGAATGAGGCTGTCCGACGCCTGAAGTCACCTGCTGGGCAGCGGATCGTGTCCAAGGCTTCATCGTGGGGCATTTGGGCGTCGCTTCATCTGTTTCCAGCGGCTCAGAGCGTCGTCCATCGCGCTACGCATCACTCGATAGAATTCCGCCATCTGCTTCAGCGCACGCCGGCCTCATTCGATCCGACGACGTCAAAGCCGCGTCCATCTGGTCGGCCAACGCATCGAGTAGAGCGGTTCTGCTGCCCGATCAAGGCCTCGTAGTTATCCGCCACGCATAGAGCGCCCGTTTGGTTCCCGGCTCGCGATGCCGGCGGGCGAGCGTGTAGCGTTCCAACAACCGGGCGGCCACGCTCGCCGTGCTCTTGCTGACGCCGAGGCCCGCGGTGATCTCGTCGAGGCTCGCCGGCTGGTCGCTTAGCAGCAGATAGCCGTAGAGGCGGGCGGCCACAGGTGGCACGCCCCAAGGCAGCAGCAGACCCGCCACGCCCTCGATGAACTGCAGCTTCGGACCGTCGCGTTGTTTTTTTGACAAATTCGGCATTTACCGAATATACAGTTTATCACGACAAAGGCCAAGCCGGGAGATGAGCCATGCTTCCCTGCCTCGTGTCTGCAATCATCAACGGATTGCATCGCCGGCATTCGCCGACAACGGAAAAATCCAGGCCGGAGGATCAGGGTGACTGTAAAATTTGCCGAGGTGTTGCTGCTGTTCCCCGCCGCACTGGCCGCCGGATTTATTTTGTTCGTTGGATACGTCGTTCAGAATACCATGGACGACATGGAGGCTGCTGAGTTCAAGCGGTTCCTCGCGAGCTTGACGGCTCATGCGACAAGGTCACCAGTCGCGATCTTGGCGAGTACGATCACCTTCGTGGGCATGTTTCCGTACTGGTATTTCTACGGATTTAATAATCGGTGGTTCTCAGTCGGGCTGATTCTCTGGGTTATCACCTCATCCATTTCAAAGCAGATGACCCTGCCGATTTATTCGCGCGTTACTGGCAGAAAGTTTCCCGCGTAGAAAGCGAGACCCGAAATTGACGCAACGGATGCGGCAGCGCTCGAAAAGGAGCGCCGTAAGCTTCATCGGGCCATCTCATTCGAGCAGGGCTCTCTCTTGCATCGGTCGCGGCAATGGTAATTGGCTTGGCATAGGGATTATTTGGCCGCTGCGGGTCCGACGTCACGGCTGGCATCTGACCTCGGAGCGGACGTTGAGCTTAATGGATCGTGCCACCCTCAACTGTAACGTTTTTGCACAGCCTGCCCCGAGACCCCGCAAAGCCATTCCGGTATCTAGATACTGCTTGCCCATCGAGACCGAAATCCACGTCGGTAACCTCGCCTTAACCATGATTAGCGTCTGGTTAGGGGCGTAAAGACGCGCTGATAGCCCTCGTTTTGACACGTTGGCAGGGGATGCAGGCCTCGGCTTCGGACGGGCCTCCCATGTGACACAAAACAAGGCTCTCGCGCTGGCGCTTGCTGCGCCGGGTGCGCGGCTATGGAACCGGCAGCCATTTGCTCCCGGACGATATGGGACACTTGCGTTGAGAGGATACCGCTCATGAATCCGGCCGACGTGGCTCAGTCAGCCTTGCCACTGGCGTCCAGCGACGTATCGCTGATTGCACTGTTTCTGCAGGCTGCTGGATCGTCAAGGTCGTCATGCTGGGGCTGCTGGCTTGTTCGGTCTGGGTCTGGGCGATCGCGATCGACAAGATCATCCTGTATGCCCGCACCAAGCGGGCCATGGATCGGTTCGAGCAGGCGTTCTGGTCCGGGCAGTCGATCGAGGAACTTTATCGCGCGCTGTCGGCCAAGCCGACGCAATCGATGGCGGCCTGCTTCGTCGCGGCCATGCGCGAATGGAAACGGTCGTTCGAAAGCCAGGCGCGGTCGTTCGCCGGGCTTCAGATGCGGATCGAGAAGGTGATGAACGTCTCGATCGCCCGCGAGATCGAGCGGCTGGAACGCCGGCTGCTGGTGCTGGCGACGGTCGGCTCGGCGGGCCCGTTCGTCGGCCTGTTCGGCACGGTCTGGGGGATCATGTCGAGCTTCCAGTCGATCGCCGCCTCGAAGAATACCTCGCTGGCGGTGGTGGCCCCCGGCATCGCCGAAGCGCTGTTTGCGACCGCAATCGGCCTTATCGCCGCCATTCCGGCGACTATTTTCTACAATAAATTCACCTCCGAGGTGAACCGGCAGGCGCAGCGGCTGGAAGGTTTCGCCGATGAATTTTCTGCGATCCTGTCGCGCCAGATCGACGAGCGGGCATGATCCCGAAAACTGGATACCGGTTTTCGGACAAGATCATGCCCCTGACAAATGGCGTGAGGAGCGGTATATTGTGAGCACCAGATCATGGCGATGAACATGGCAGGCTCGTCCGGCGGCGGCGGACGCCGCGGCCGGCGTCGCGCCGTGATGGCGGAGATCAACGTCACGCCGATGGTGGACGTAATGCTGGTGTTGCTGATCATCTTTATGGTCTCGGCGCCGCTGTTGACGGTGGGCGTGCCGCTCGATCTGCCGCAGACCCAGGCCAAGAGCCTGGAGCAGGACAAGACGCCGCTGCAGCTTTCGGTCGACGTCAAGGGAAGGGTGTTCATCAACGACACTGAAGTTGCGATGAACGAACTGGTGCCGAAATTAAAGGCGATCACCGACGCCCGTGGCGGCCTGGACGAGCGTATATTCATGCGGGCGGACAAGAAGGCGGACTACGGAACCGTGGCCAGGGTCATGGGACAATTGTCCGGCGCCGGCTTCAAGCGGCTGGCGCTCGTCACCGAAGTGGAGCAGGGGAACTAAGGCGTGAAGGTCGACAAGACACTGGTGGCGTCCGTGGCCCTGCACGTTCTCGTGATCGGGTGGGGACTGGTGTCGTTTTCGTCCAGGGCCTTCGAGGCGATGCCGGAAGAATCCCTGCCGGTCGATATCATTTCCGCCGATCAACTCGCCAAGGTCACCGCCGGCATGAAATCCGGCAAGAAGGAAAATCCGAAGCCGCTGGTAGAGAAGGTCGCCGAAGCCAAGCCGGTGGATGATAATGCCATCGGCAAGATCAGCGAGAAGCCGCCGGTCGTGACCGACACCTCGCCGCCGCCTCAGCCGAAGCCGGTTGAAAAGCCGGTCGAGAAAAAGCCCGACCCGCCGAAGCCGGTCGCCGAAAGCAAGCCCAAGGAAGAGCCAAAGCCGATCGAGAAGAAGCCCGATCCGCCCAAGGTCGATCCGATCGCGGAAGCCTTGAAGAAGGAAGAGAAGAAGCCGCCGCCGAAGCCGCAAGTGCAAGCGGCGACGCCACCGCCGCAGCCGCAAAAACCGAAGGAACGGACCTTCGATCAGAGCAAGATCGCAGCGCTGCTCGACAAGCGTGACCCGACCCGGCAGGCCGTGACCGGTGAAACCTTGAATTCCAACGCGGCGCTCGGCCTGGCCCACGGTAAAGCCGCCGACAATTCCACGACCTGGATATCGCTGTTCCAGTCGCAGGTCGAGCGCTGCTGGAAAAAACCCTATGGCGGTATCGAAAGCCAGAATCCTGAGGTCGCCTTCTCCGTCAAGCTCAAGCGCGATGGCACGCTGGAAGGGATGCCGGTTCCGGAAGGCACACCGGCGACGCCTTATCTGCGCGTGTATCAGGAGAGTGCCTTGCGTGCGATTATCGAATGCCAGCCGTACAATTTGCCCGCGGCCAATTTCGACGACTGGAGAAATTTCATTCCGGTGTTTACCGAACGAAGGACCTGAACGCGATGGCCCACCGGCGATCGCTGACATGAAAAGTTGTAACGATGACTGACAAAAATGGATTGCGTCCGATGCACGTCCGCCCAAGCCGCCGGCAGATACTTTCCGGGATAGCCACGCTTGGAGTGCTGGCAGGCGGCGACGTCCGCAACGCTTTCGCACAGCAGGGTCAGCCAAAACGCTTTATCGTTCCCGAGGGCGAATTCGTACCGCTGTCGATCGCGATTCCCAATTTCGTGGCGGGAACGCCTGCGGACGGCGAGGTCGGCGCCGGCGTGACCCAGGTCATTACCAACAACCTCAAGCGCAGCGGGCTGTTCGCGCCGATCGATCAGGCGGCCTTTATCGAAAAAGTCATCAATATCGACGCGGCGCCGCAATTCCAGAACTGGAAGACGATCAACGCCCAGGCGCTGGTGACGGGTCGGATGACCCGGCAGCCCGATGGCCGTCTGAAGGCGGAGTTCCGGCTCTGGGATGTCGCCACCGGCCAGCAGCTTGCCGGACAGCAATATTTTACGTCGCCGGAATATTGGCGGCGGATCGCGCACATCATTTCCGACCAGATCTACGAACGCCTGACCGGAGAGAAAGGTTATTTCGACAGCCGCGTGGTGTTCGTCGACGAATCCGGAACCGCGCAACGGCGTATCAAGCGCCTGGCGCTGATGGATCAGGACGGCGCCAATGTCCGCTACCTGACGCGCGGCACCGATCTCGTGCTGACCCCGCGCTTCTCGCCGTCGACCCAGGAAATCACCTACATGGAATTCGGCCAGGGCGACCCGCGGGTCTATCTGTTCAATATCGAGACCGGGCAGCGCGAGATCGTCGGCAACTTCCCGGGCATGTCGTTCTCACCGCGGTTCTCGCCGGACGGCCAGCGCGTGATCATGAGCCTGCAGCAGGGCGGCAATTCGAACCTGTTCGTCATGGACCTTCGTTCGAAATCCACCACGCGCCTGACCGACACGCCGGCGATCGATACCTCGCCGTCCTATGCGCCCGACGGCACCCGGCTGTGCTTCGAATCCGACCGCGGCGGAAAGCCGCAGATCTACGTGATGCCGGCAACCGGTGGACCCGCCCAGCGCATCTCCTTCGGAGACGGGACCTATTCGACCCCGGTCTGGTCGCCGCGTGGCGACTACATTGCCTTTACCAAACAAGGCGGCGGACAGTTTTCGATCGGCATCATGAAGCCCGACGGCTCGGGCGAGCGGCTTCTTACATCCGGATTCCACAACGAAGGACCGACGTTTGCGCCGAACGGCCGCGTCTTGATGTTCTTCCGTGACCCCGGCGGCAATGACGGACCTTCATTGTTCACCGTGGACATTTCCGGCCGCAGCGAACAGAAGGTTCCCACCCCCGGATTTGCGTCCGATCCGGCCTGGTCGCCCCTGCTGTCCTGATACCGGCGCCGCCGCGCGGCCGCTGCCGCCGCCGCGGTCGGCAAAACTTGCCTAGCTCGCTGATTCAACGGGCAGATTTTCGTCGTGGCAAGCCAATGACAACGTCCCGGTAACGATATTCCCTCAGAAAGACTTCATCTGCGACCGCTAGAACTACAAGCCAGAAGAGGACCCGGCGCGCCCCGAAAATGCAGCTTGCCAATCAGCGGGAAGTTACTGAACAGGAGATATCGCCGTACCTTCGCGCGGCGTTGATCGATTCGCTGTTTGAGACGCCCGGTCCGCTGCTGACGGGTATCGTCTTTGGCGTCCTCGTGGCGATCGTGACCGCGCTGAAGACGGAAGAACCCCTGATCTGGGCGTGTGTCGCGCTTCTCGTTGTCGCTGGCGCCGTCCGCACGTTCAACCAGCACCGGTATCAGGCGCGCAAATCGACACTGACCGCCGAAGAAGCTGCGCGATGGAAGAAACGCCATCAGATCGGAGCGATTATCCACGCCGCTGCGGTCGGCACATGGTGCTGCACCACTTTGTTGGTCAGCGACGACGCCATAGCCCATATGATTTGTCTGTCCACCACCACAGGGTTCGTGGCGGCAGGTGCGGGCAGGGCCTATGGACGGCAGTGGATATTCCAGCTGCAAGTTGCGGTTTGCTACGGTCCGACGGTGATCGCGCTGGCGATGCGCGGCACGCCCTACTACATCGCGATGTCGGTTACCTGCGCCGCATTTCTGGTGTCGGTCATGCAGATTTCGGCCAATCTGCACAGAATATTCATGCAGGCGCTGATGGCCCGCGAGCGCGAGGCGGCGCTTGCCAGCCAGTTCGATACCGCCCTGAACAACATGCCTCACGGCCTGTGCATGTTTGGCGCCGACGGGCGTCTTGCCGTCATGAATCACCGTTTTGGCGAGATGATGAGCCTGTCCGACGATCTCGTGCATCGCGGCGCGAGAGCCGCCGATATCATATCCGCCTGCGTCAGCTCCGGATCGATCTCGGCTGCGAGCGGAAGGATGATCCTCTCGGAAATCGAGAATTCGCAGGCCAAGGATGTCATCACCGCCGATCCCGACCCGGTCGCGGTCCGGTCGCTGTCATGGACATTTCAACCGATGGCCGGCGGCGGCGCCGTCGTGCTGCTTGAAGACATCACCGAACGGCGCAACGCCGAAGCCAGAATTACCCATTTGGCGCGTTACGACGAACTCACGGCGCTGCCCAACCGGCTCAATTTCCGCGACGAGATCGAGCGTCTTTTGGCGGTTCCGCATCATGCCGACCAGTTGTCGGCATTGCTGTTTGTCGACCTCGATCAGTTCAAGCAGGTCAACGACACCCTGGGTCATCCCTGCGGCGACCGGCTGTTGTGCGCGGTCGCCGACAGGTTACGCGAAATATTGCGCCCGGAGGATTTCGTGGCGCGGTTCGGCGGCGATGAATTTGTGGTGTTCCAGCAGAACATCAAATCGAGCGAGGACGCCGCGGCTCTCGCCCGGCGAATTGTCGAGCATTTGAGCGAGCGTTACAAAATCGACAATCACCTGGTCGAGATCGGCGCCAGCGTCGGAATCGCGATGACCTCGCCGCACGGCGTCAGCGCGGATACGCTGCTCAAAAACGCCGACATGGCGCTCTATCGCGCCAAGGCGGATGGCCGTGGAACCTTCTGCTTCTTCCGCGACGAGATGGCGCAAACTGTCGAGTTACGCCGAATTCTGGAACTGGACCTGCGCAAGGCGCTGGCCAACGAGGAATTCGAGCTGTTCTACCAGCCGCTGATCAATCTCAAATCCGGGCGGATATCGACCTGCGAAGCGCTGCTGCGCTGGAATCATCCGGTGCGCGGCACGGTTTCCCCGATCGATATCATTCCGGTTGCCGAGGACATGGGGCTGATCGTCGATCTCGGCCGGTGGATTCTGCGCAAGGCCTGCATGGAGTGCATGAAGTGGCCCGAAGGCGTCAGCGTCGCGGTCAATTTTTCACCGCAGCAATTCCACCAGCGCGACGTGCTGAGCGAAGTTCGTTACGCATTGGAAGTCTCCGGGCTTCCCGCCCATCGCCTCGAGATCGAGATCACCGAATTGTCCTTGTTGCGCAACACGCAAGTGACCCACGATGTGCTGTCTCAATTGCGCAGCCTGGGGGTGCGGATTTCGCTGGACGATTTCGGCACCGGCTATTCCAGCCTGAGCTATCTGCACAACTTCCCGCTGCAGAAAGTGAAGATCGATCGTTCCTTCCTCGAGGGTATCGATACCGATCGTCCGCTGACGCTGTTGCGCGGCGTGGCACGGCTCAGTGCCGATCTTGGCATGTCGGTCGTGGTCGAAGGCATCGAAACCAACGAGCAACTGGAACTTATCAGCGCTGACGGCACGGTCACCGAGGCGCAAGGCTACCTGTTCAGCCGGCCGGTACCCGCGGTGCGGGTACGCCAGTTGCTGAACGCATCGCATGGCCGCCGCATGGAAGAACCTGAACTCGTGGTTCCGTCGCGATCGATCGCCTGAGGCAGTTAATTCCACAGGTTCCAGACGCGTGCCGACCTCCACACTTAACCTTAACGTGTCGATAGCTTTGCAATTTTATTAACGGACTGTTAATCTTTTCTCCACTCGCATAGGTTGTATGGAAGTGAAGGAATATCAGATGCAGTCCAGAGCCGAACCGCGCGCTTCGCTCTTTGTGCGGGGAGGGGCGCTGTTTGATCGAGTCGATTATCGACGCATCGAAACTCCCGAGGACAAGGATCGGCTTTATTCAATACGCTACAAGGCCTATCGGCAGGGCGGATTAATCCCGGCGTCCGAGTCTGAGCGCTACAGCGATCGTTATGATGATGCGCCCGATGCCATGACGTTCGGGGTCTATGTTGATGGAGAACTCTGCAGTTCTATCCGTCTTCACGTTCTGACGTCAGAACGGCGAATGTCCTACACAACCGAATTGTTCGGCGATGTTCTTCACCCTCGCCTCGATCAGGGCGAGGTCTTCATCGATCCGGCTCGTTTTGTCGCAGACCCCGAAAAGGCCCAGCGGTTTCCGGAGCTTCCCTATATGACGGCGCGGCTGTCATTCCTGGCGTGTGAATATTTCAATGCCGATACCGGGCTTGCGCTCGTTCGTCCCGCGCACCAGGGATTTTATCGCAAGGTCTTTCTGAACGAAACCATCGCCGAACCGCGCCCGTTTCCGAACGCATTGGCAAGGGTGGCATTGATGGCGTCCAATTTCCGGGCCGTGCGGGAACGGGTCATGGACCGTTTTCCCATCATGCGCTCAAGTGCTTTCGAGCGGCGGATGCTGTTCCAGCGTGATCGTCGCGCCTTCGAACCCACTGTGATCTCGACCTTCGAGCCTGCCTCGATCGTTCCGAGTTCCTGAGGCGGGATCGCCGGAACCCGCCGGACGCGCTGTTGGCCGGCAGGTTTCCGCCAAATCCGCGCGCAATTCGCCCTTCGGGCCAGGGTCGGGCACCCAATGGGGCGATTTCGGCCCGTTTCCCGCTTGCCTTCACCCTCGCGCCACATTTACAACTCATTAACTATCACGGTTGCTTTTCGCCGTTTGCCGGCATTTGACCGGCTGCGGCAACACCCCATCAAGGTTGACGGAACGTTCGCTTAACCCTCGCCCTGTAGACCGGATAACAGTCGAAAAACGTGAGCGTGGAGGCTCCCGAATGAAACATCAGATGCGTATCCTCCAGGGATTGAAACTGGCCGCGGTGCTCGCGGTGGCGTTATCGATGGGCGCCTGCGCAAACAGGAACCTTGGCGCCGACGGCGCGATGGCAAGTTCGGCGACCCCGGGCAGCCAGCAGGATTTCGTGGTCAATGTCGGCGACCGCGTGTTCTTCGAGAGCGACCAGACCGATCTGTCGCCGCAGGCGATGGCGACCCTGGAAAAGCAGGCGCAATGGCTGCAGAGCTACAACCGCTATTCGTTCACCATCGAAGGCCATGCCGACGAGCGCGGCACCCGCGAATACAACATCGCGCTGGGTGCGCGGCGTGCCCAATCGGTTCGCACCTTCCTCGCCTCGCGCGGCATCGATCCCGGCCGGATGCGGACGATCTCTTACGGCAAGGAACGCCCGGTCGCGGTCTGTAATGACATCTCGTGCTGGTCGCAGAATCGCCGCGCCGTCACGGTCCTGAACGCCAGTTCGTAGCGCGTTTCGGCTGACACAAAATCTTCGCCGGCGCCTTCGGGCGCCGGCTTTGTTTTGGCAGCTTTATCCGCACTTTATCCCGGCACTCTCGGCTCGGGCACTGATTTGTCTCAGTCACATTTTTGGCGTACTCCGTCTCTCAATGTATTCCGCTTTCGATGTCACGCCGATTTCGTCGTCAGGCCAAAATGTCATCCAGATTTCATAGAATTACCCGCGTCGCGGCGATGTCGGCGATGCTGGCGCTTGGTTCGCAGGCTAATTTCGCGGCAATCCGATGACGAAGATCCGGCGATGCGCATTCAGCAGCTCGAGAATCAGCTGCGGCAACTGACCGGCCAGAATGAGGAGCTGCAATATCGCAACCGGCAGCTCGAAGAACGGCTGAGGTTGCTCCAGGGCGACGCGCAAGTCGCCCCTGGCGGCCAGGCTCCGGCCGGCCAGCCCAACGTTGCCACGGTGGCTCCGACGCGGCCCGGCCCGGCCTACCGGCAGCCGCCGGTCCAGCCGGGATACGGCCAGCAGATCGCGGCTCCGGCGCCGATGGTCCAGGAGCCGGAAGGCGTGCCACCAGCGCCAGGCCGACGCCGCGGCGATGCCTTCGATCCCAATCAAAATCCGAATGCTCCCGGCGCGCCGCGCGCGCTCGGCGGTGGCCAGCTCCCGATCCCGGCCGAGGCTCCGGTCGGCGCGCCTGGCGGACGTGACGCCGGCGAGCCGCTCAATCTTGGAAATAACAATCCGCCGCAGCCCGGCGCAGGTGGCGCGCTGACCACTTTGCCGCCGTCGGCGACACCGAAGGACGAGTTCGATCTCGGCATCGGTTATATGGAGCGCAAGGATTATGCGCTGGCGGAAGAGACCATGCGCAACTTCGCGCAAAAATACCCCAGCGATCCCTTGACGGCGGATTCGGAATACTGGCTGGGCGAGAGCTTTTTCCAGCGCCAGCGTTATCGCGACGCCGCCGAATCCTTTCTCGCGGTAACCACCAAATTCGACAAATCGGCGAAAGCGCCGGATGCCTTGCTGCGGCTGGGACAATCGCTGGCGGCCCTGAAGGAGAAGGAGGCCGCCTGCGCTGCGCTTGGCGAGGTGGCGCGGAAATATCCGCGCGCCTCGAGCAGCGTCAAAGCGGCCGTGGACCGCGAGCAGAAGCGGGTCAAGTGCTAGAAGCGCATGATGGTTGAAGTGCTGAAGCATCCCCCGCAAGCGGTGCGAGGTGCCGTTTGCGCCATTCAATTCAAAGCCATCATGCTTTAAGGACTCGGACCTGATCAATCAGCGGTTTCCGGACGCCATGCCCGACGACGACCATTCAGCGATCTCGGCACAGGACGCGAAACGTCTGTTCGCGGACTGGAAGGCTGTTCCTGCGATCGTGCTTGCGGTCTCCGGCGGTCCCGACTCCCTGGCCTTGATGTGGCTTGCGGTCCGTTGGCGCCGCGCTCTGGCGCGCGGGCCGCGGCTGTTCGCCGTCACCGTCGATCATGGCTTGCGCGCGGAATCCGCGGCCGAGGCGCGTGCCGTCAAGCGTCTGGCGCGCAGCCTCGAACTGCCGCATCGCACGATGCGATGGACCGGCGCCAAGCCGAAAACCGGATTGCCCGCCGCGGCGCGGGCGGCGCGCTACCATCTGCTGGCGCAGGCCGCGCGGGCTCACGGCGCGACCCATGTCTTCACCGCGCATACCCGTGACGATCAAGCCGAGACGCTATTGATGCGCATGCTGCGCGGCAGCGGCATCGCCGGTCTGGCGGCGATGGCGCGGCAGTCCGAACGCGATGGCGTGTTGCTGGCGCGCCCGCTTCTGCATGTCGCGAAATCGCAGCTCGTGGCCACCCTCAAGAAGGCCAAGGTCGGCTTCGCCGACGATCCGACCAATCGCGACCTGAATTTCACCCGGCCTCGTATCCGCGCGGTGATGCCGGCGCTGGCCGCCGAGGGCGGCGATGCCCGCAATCTGGCGCGGCTGGCATCGCGGCTGGCCCGCGCCAACGCGGCGGTGGAAGTTCTGGTCGATGGCGCCGAACGTTATCTCGCGCTGAGGGATCGCGAGATCAGGCATTCCGGCGCTGGCGCCAAGGCTATAACGCCAAGGCTTTTGATGCCAAGGCTTTTGATGCCAAGGCTTTTGCCCGCATGCCGGAGGAAATCCGCCTGCGGCTATTGCTGCGCGCGATCGAGCGGTTCGGTCATGAGGGACCGGCGGAACTGGGCAAGGTCGAGGCCTTGCTGTTGGCCTTGGATGGCATGGTTGCCGAAAATGCCGCAGCGCGGCAGCCGAGGTTGAAGCGAACGCTTGCCGGTGCGCTGGTTAGCCTGATCGACGGTCGGATTCGCATCGAGCCGGCGCCGCCGCGTCGCCATCGGGCGGATTAGACGGCAATCCGGCTCGATGCCGCTTCCCGGCCGCCTCCGGCAGCCTTAACCACCCCGGAAAACACCCGATCCCGGCGCCATTATTTGAGCGGGAATCGCGCTAAGATACGTTAAATAGTCCTGCGTGGTTCCCTTGGCAGCGACCGGGGCGGCACCTAGATTGTATGCAGTCGAACGGGGGATTCCCTCGTGCCTGCCCGAGGACATAAGGCCGCGATCCGCGCGACCACGAAGGAAGATCGATGAACGCCAATCTGCGCAATTTCGCCCTCTGGGTCATTATTGTTTTGCTGTTGTTGGCATTGTTCACGCTCTTCCAGAATCCTGGTCAGCATGCCTCCTCGCAGGACATTTCGTTCTCGCAACTTCTGACCGAGGTCGATCAGGGGCACGTTCGCGACGTCGTGATCCAGGGGCCGGAAATCCACGGCACCTTCAACAACAATTCAAGCTTCCAGACCTACGCGCCGAGCGATCCGACGCTGGTCAAGCGCCTGTATGACGGCAAGGTCACCATCACCGCCAAGCCGCCCGGCGACAACGTGCCGTGGTTCGTGTCGCTCCTGGTCTCGTGGTTGCCGTTCATCGCGCTGATCGGGGTGTGGATCTTCCTGTCGCGGCAGATGCAGGGCGGCGCCGGCAAGGCGATGGGCTTCGGCAAGTCGCGCGCCAAGATGCTGACCGAGGCGCATGGCCGCGTCACCTTCGAGGACGTCGCCGGCGTCGATGAAGCCAAGCAGGATCTGCAGGAGATCGTCGAATTCTTGCGCGATCCCGGAAAATATCAGCGGCTCGGCGGACGGATTCCGCGCGGCGTGCTGCTGGTCGGCCCTCCCGGCACCGGCAAGACGCTGATCGCGCGCGCGGTGGCCGGCGAAGCCAACGTGCCGTTCTTCACGATTTCGGGTTCGGACTTCGTCGAGATGTTCGTCGGCGTCGGCGCCAGCCGCGTGCGTGACATGTTCGAGCAGGCCAAGAAGAATGCGCCCTGCATCATCTTCATCGACGAAATCGACGCGGTCGGCCGCCATCGCGGCGCCGGCCTCGGCGGCGGCAATGATGAGCGCGAGCAGACGCTGAACCAGTTGCTGGTCGAGATGGATGGCTTCGAGGCCAATGAAGGCGTGATCCTGATCGCGGCCACCAACCGGCCCGACGTGCTCGATCCGGCGCTGCTGCGGCCCGGCCGTTTCGACCGCCAGGTGGTGGTGCCTAACCCGGACGTCGTCGGCCGCGAGCAGATCCTCAAGGTTCATGTCCGCAAGGTGCCGCTGGCGCCGGATATCAACCTCAAGACCATTGCCCGCGGCACGCCCGGTTTCTCCGGCGCCGACCTGATGAACCTTGTCAACGAGGCGGCCCTGACGGCGGCGCGGCGCAACAAGCGCATGGTGACGCAGTCCGAATTCGAAGAGGCCAAGGACAAGGTGATGATGGGCGCCGAGCGCAAGTCGCTGGTCATGACCGAGGAAGAGAAGATGCTGACCGCCTATCATGAAGGCGGCCATGCCATCGTCGGCCTCAACGTGATCGCGACCGATCCGATCCACAAGGCCACCATCATTCCGCGCGGCCGTGCGCTCGGCATGGTGATGCAACTGCCCGAGCGCGACAAGCTGTCGATGTCGCTGGAGCAGATGACCTCGCGCCTGGCCATCATGATGGGCGGCCGCGTCGCCGAAGAACTGGTGTTCGGCCGCGACAAGGTCACCTCGGGAGCCTCCTCGGATATCGAACAGGCAACCCGGCTGGCGCGGATGATGGTGACGCGATGGGGTCTTTCCGAAGAACTCGGCACCGTGTCCTACGGCGAAAACCAGGACGAGGTCTTCCTCGGCATGTCGGTGTCGCGGACCCAGAACGCGTCGGAGGCGACGGTTCAGAAGATCGACACCGAGATCCGGCGTTTTGTCGAGCAGGGCTACAACGAAGCGACGCGGATCCTCACCGAGAAGCGCGCCGATCTTGAAGCGCTGGCCAAGGGCCTGCTTGAATTCGAGACGCTGAGCGGCGACGAGATTCAGGACCTGCTCAAGGGCAAGAAGCCGAACCGCGAGTCGGTGCTGGAGCCGTCCACCCCGCGCACCTCGGCGGTGCCGCCGGCCGGCAAGCCGCGCCCGCGCCCCGATCCGGATGCCGGGCTGGAGCCGCAGCCGCAGGCGTAAGCGCCTTGCGCCGATGGCCGGCTATTCCGGCAAACCTCTCGTCCAAAAGCTCGGCATCCAGCCGGGCTTTTGCATTTTTATCGAGGGCGCGCCGGCGGCCTATGGCGATATCGTGGGCCCACTGCCGGCCGATGTGACGGTCGCAAAGCGGCTCAAGGCGCCGCTCGACATGGTGCATCTGTTCGTGAAGCAAGCGGCGGGGCTGGCCGGCAAACTGCGCGGCTGCCGCGATGCCATCGAACCGGACGGCATGATCTGGGTGTCGTGGCCGAAGAAGTCTTCCGGTGTCGCGACCGACCTGACGGATGTCGTGGTGCGCGATACGGCACTCCCGCTTGGGCTCGTCGATATCAAGGTCTGCGCGATCGACGACGTCTGGTCCGGATTGAAATTCGTGATCCCGAAAGAGCAACGGAAAAGCGACCAGCGGACGCAAACGCCCGAAATGATGTTCGGGTTTTTTGTTTCTAGAGCTTGATGGCTTTGGATTGGATCGACGCAAGGTGAAGATTTGGCGCGATCGCCGTTCCGATCTCGCCCGTCGTCGTCGCCGCGGCCGAGATGCGCTGCGTCACGTCGACCGAAATCAGGATCGGTCAGACCGTGCCGAATAGCGGCCCGGTTTCGGCGTTCGGCGCGCTCGGCAAGGGCGAGGATTGTTAGCTTAGCTCGCCTGACCGATCTCATTGAAATCGTTAAAACCGAACAAGCCGCCGGTTTCAGTTTCGTCCGATAAGCGCGTCGAAAGAACGACCTTCCCTCGGTCAACTTCATCCGGCAAGGGAAGGCGGTCAAAGATGTCCGAATTCATCGTGACAATATATTGTGAGGTTGCACTTGTTGCGCGTTGTCCAAGCAGAAGCGCGATGGCTACTCGTCTTTCGTCAACGCCATCGAAAAGGTGACTATCGTGCAGCAAGAATCCGGCCGCCTAGCCTCGCAGCGACAGTTTCGAAAAGCGTTAAGTCGAAGCAGAAAACCTCCATGTTCGAGATTCCCCCACCGCGGTCTCCTTCGATGGAGGATACCAAATTCAGGTCCATTCTCCGAGGCTTCGACGACGTAAGCCGCGGCCGCCATAGAGCGTGCTAATCGTCTCTGCGATAATTAAGATAGCTTCGTTCAGAATGGCATCGCGCGCCTTGGATCCTCTTGGAGCCGCCGCTTCAAGTTCGCGCGATCTATTTCGAGCTGTGTCGATTTGCCTTCCAGTATCTCGGCCGCCTTAAAACGCTCTCGAAGACTAGCTGCTGATGCGTCCAGATTTGCGAGTTCGCTTTGCAATTTTAGGAAGTCGTCGAGGGCGCCCCGACCCTCAAGCGTTTTGAGGATATCGCGTCGCTCGATATCAAGGCGGCCCATGCGCCGCTCGCCGTCTTCGATCTGCCCCTGCGCCTCTGCAATCTCTTGCTGAAGATGCGTGCGCCGGTTTTGAATAACTGAACGAAAAAACTATTAACTTCTTCAAAGCGCCGAAGAGCTATCCAGGCAGCTTACACCAACAGCATTGTACATCTGCTGTAGGTCGGTTCGTTCAGGCGGCATTTCAACCGCTAGCGCTGCTCCAAGTGTTGAATCGTCTCTTGAAGTGACACGGCCTCGCGTCCCGCTATCTGCATTTCTGTCTTCGCACGAGCGTCGCGCTGGGACAGATCCCGGTAATAATGAAGACCTAAAATTGGCCAGCTGTTCACGCAGCTTCTGCGATTTGGTTTCGGCAATCGTCACTTGTGGCCGCAGTTCCGCTACTGTCCCGATGACTTGACCAAGCACGTTGCCTTGGGCGGCCTTCTTCAGCTCTTCAAGTGTCCGTTCACGTCCACGCACCTTCTGAAATTCGAGCGAATTTCCTAATCGAGCCCCAAAAGGTAGGAGAGATTTACCTGCCAGTCTCCTCGTTGTTGTTGCTTCGATTGTTGTTACGGGTTGCAAGAAACCACCGCTGTTCCGGCGACGTGCGAAATACGGAAACATGGCGCGAAATGAAGGCGCGCCGGCCTCGTCAAAAGCTGAACTGCCGGCGATTATTGGCAACGCGAATATCGTATGCCCAAGAAAGATCCGCCAATTCGCGTTTGATACCACAACGCGGCCACTTTCCTTATCGATTTTCTTTGTGAGGCGTATGTCGTCTTCGCCGCCTCGCAGAATGTATATCTTCGCCGGGTCCTTGCCGCCGCGCATGACTTCAAATTGTACGTTTTGAATTACGAACACCCCGGTGAACGTATGCTCGATCAACGCGTTCGTCCTAAATAGCGAGTTCTATCGCAGTTCGATCCCGGCAGAAAATGTATAATTTCGACGAGGCTTGTTTTCTGGCGCTGTTACGCCTCTCTGTATCCTTAGAATCGGGCGCGTATCGGCAAGCAGCACATTAAGTCCGACTTGAAATGTGACCGTCTTAAAAGTTGAGATGGAGCTCGTAATCAAAATGATCATGCGGTCGGCCTTGCGACAATGAGGCCAGATACATCTTCGACCGCCGAAATTGCATACCAGTAAGTTGAGCGAGAGAACGAACAATGAACGTCATTGGAGTTGTATTTGGGTCTCGCTTCGCCGGACATGCTCCATCAACTCAGCACGGTTCAGTCTGATCGAGCCGGTAATGACGTCGGATGCACGCTCGGCTATGGCGCGCATGCGAAGATGTATACCAGTGAGGATCATACGAGACCTTCTCCGGCGGCGTCTAGAAAATGTTGAAGCTTTCGAACAAGCACGGCGAGCAGCGTTTCGCTGCCACCGGCGCGCGGGTAGAACTAATGCCGATGCCCATTACGTCCGCATAGAGTGACGACATGAAGGGACTTGGCATTACGAGCACTTTGCGTCTTAAATAGAGATAGCACGTTGAATCGCTTAGCTATGGCCTCTTTCTGTCCTACCAACTGGATCGTGGTGTTGCCTTATGTACTGTTCAAGGGATGGGCATTCTGGCGGCCGCTACGCGATCATCGATCGCAAGACCGGCAAGTTGATGAAATCTAGTTTTCTGGGGGAACAGGCGATTAAAGTACATCGATAGGTGGCCCGGTTGCTTGCACAACGGCTGCCACAAATACCGTAGTCGACGGTTTGAAGATATTGTTTATCCAGCGCAGTAGCCGCCATTCCCAGCAAGGCACCTATTTCGCGAAGTGAAGGTTAAAAATCGTGGCTTCAAAGCCTGCTATACAGAAGGCGAATTTGTGAGCTTATTTTAGTCTTCTTCATGCCGCATCGAGCTTTAGAATGGCATCTATCGGACAGAAGTCGTCCACAAGATTGCTTTGAGCATGTGCTACGCCTTCATGATCACAGCCAAAGCATTGAGCGCCTTACTGAAGTCTTCACCATCTTTCTGATGAGAAACTGGACTATGCCAGAACAGCGTTGATCGCAGTAATCAGCGAAGACGCATTTTCGGTCAGTGGTTTAGAAATACTTGTCCCTTGTCACCCGCTGCCCAAAGGCACGTACGCGAACAAAGTCGGATCCATGGGCCGCCGCCATCATGGTCGAGAAAAAATCTGAAATGCGTCTCCGATATTCTTGCGAAGCTTGATTTTCGGTGACAGTGCACTTAACTGCCCCGCGACGGCACTCCTTTTCAGTCGCGACGGCGCCAACGGGCAACGCACGAGGTGGCTGCCCGCAGCCCATACGGGGATTGTGGAGCTGAGCCCGCGATAAACCGGGTGTCAGTTCGACGAGTTCGGGCTTTAGAGAAAACAGCTTCTCTCTTGCGATCGTGAAAAGCTGCGATTAACCTCGCCCCTGGATTGCGAGCGGTGAACGAATAGAACAAAACAGGGAGGGGATTCGGATGAAGAAGAGCCTTACCAGGATTTTGGCCGAGACAGGCAAGGTCTCGTGTTTTGCCGCGCTTCTGCTGTGCGCCGGCAACGTGCAGGCCGGCGAACCGAAATACAAGGTTGATGCCTCTCAGTTCAAATGCATCACCAAGTTGACCTCGGTAAAGCACTTCTTTGTAGACAATCTCGCCGGCAATCTGGCGGGCACCGTCGATGTCGCCAAGGCGGGTAAGGGTCAATATCCCGAAGGTACCGTGCTGCAACTGATCCCCAACGAGGTGATGGTCAAGCAGCAGAAGGGATTTAGCCCGGCGACGAACGATTGGGAGTTCTTCGCCCTCGACACCGACAAGAACGGCACGAAAATTGTCAGCCACGGAGCGGAGGAAGTTAACAACTTTTTGGGGCTCAATTGCGCCGAATGCCACAAAGCGGCGCGGGCTGAATTCGACTTCGTTTGTGAGCAGGATCATGGCTGCGCGCCATTGCCGCTGACGCGCCAGATGTTTCACGCCATCCAGCACACCGACGCGCGTTGCCCGCCGGAGCAGCTCAGCGCCGAGGACGCCGCCGCGCTGAAAGAACTTGGGCCCATCATAGAGCAGCTCAAGAACGAGACCGCCGCGAACAAGAAATAGTATTGAATGACGCGTTGAACCGAGTTTGTGACGCTGGCGCTCCAGCATGTGTTGAAAGCCTGCGGCGACGATCTGTCGACCAAAAATATTCTGAAGCAGGCGTAGCCCGGATGAGCGAAGCGACATCCGGGTCTTCTGATCTTCAGTGATCCCGCATTTCGCTGCGCTTATGCGGGCTACGCGCCCTGCGCGCTCAGCCTGATTTGTTGAACTGGATCAAGCTGATTTGGGTCGTCCAGTCCCCTTCGCAAAAATATTCCCGTTCCCATTTGACCCAAATCACCTGCATATCCCTCGCCATCCCGGCCCACACACAAGGGGCGTTTCGCGATCGTCACGAACGTAGGGTTGGGATGCGATGGACGCGGGCTGCGCTGCTGACGAGAGCGCTGACTTGCGGACGGCGAAGTCGTGTGGTCCTGACGCCCCGACGCTGGCGTCAAGTTGTCGCGGAAGGATCCGCGCAGGCGACGGTGGCAAACAAGCCCGGTCACCGGGGAGAGCGCGAAATAAGCTGTAACACCATCGCGTGCGGGAATGCCGGGTGATCCCGGTGCGACCGTGGTGACTAACGCGTGTGTTTTACTACTCTACACACGCGGCTGCGGGTGCAACGGGCACCCGGCATTCCCCGCTCCCCTTTTGGGGTAGCGCCCACGCCCTTCTTTTGCTGGGCGAAAGTTTCAAACACAACTCGGGCGCTCGATGCCGCGAGAACGCGAAGGTGTATCTTGCCGTCATTGCGAGCGCAGCGAAGCAATCCACTCTTGCTCCTCTATTGCCTCATGGATTGCTTCGCGGAGCCTGTCATCGGGCGCGCATTCGCGCGACCCGTTGGCTCGCAATGACGATCCATTCGTTGCCTGACGGTCATGGCCGGCACAGCCCGTTTCGCCGCCAAATTGGCTCCCGGAGCGGGCTTTAAGATTTCCTCAAGGCTATTGGCCCTATTTGGATGAAAGGGTGCGCGTTCCGCCTTGGCGCAGCGCGCGCCCCGCGAACAGGACGCCGCATGGCTACGCCCCCATCCACTCCGACGATTTCTCCCCGCCACCGCGAGATTCCCGCGTCGCTGCTGAACGCCTGCTTTGTGCTGCTCATCATCAACGCAACGTTTTTTCCAGCCGCCTATCTCGCGCATTGGTGGATCTACGATGCGAACGGCGCCGGTATTCCGACCGATTTCGTCAACGTCTGGGCGGCGGGCCGGCTCGCGCTCGAAGGCCATCCGGCGCAAGCCTGGGATTGGGTGATCCAGAAGCAGGTTGAGCTCGCGCTGCTCAAGCAGGATTTCATCGGCTATTTCGCCTGGCACTATCCGCCGCCATTCCTGTTCGTTGCGTCATTGCTGGCGCGGTTTCCCTACGCCGCGGCGTTCATCGGCTGGGTCGCGATCAGTTTCCTCCCCTATCTGGCCGTGATGCGCGCGATCGTCGGCCGGCCGTTCGGCCTGGTGCTCGCGGCGGCGTTTCCGGTTGTGTTCAACAACGCGTTGGTCGGGCAGAATGGCTTTCTCACCGCGGCCTTGATCGGCGGCACGCTCTATCTGATACCGGTGCGGCCGGTGCTCGCGGGTGTTTGTCTGGGGTTGCTGAGCTACAAGCCGCAATACGGGCTGCTGTTTCCGCTGGTGCTGATCGCGGCTGGGCAGTGGACGGTGTTCTTGACGGCGGCCGTCGTTGCGATCGCCATGGCTCTGATGTCGTGGTTCGCCTTCGGTACCGAAAGCTGGCAAGCGTTCTTCCACTGGATGCCGGCTTTTTCGCAGGCCTTCCTGACCGAGGGCAAGGCTCCCTGGTGGAAGATGCAAAGCCTGTTCGCGCTGATCCGGTATTTCGGCGGCACCGAGCAGCTCGCCTGGATCTGCCATTGGATCCTGAGCGCAGGCGTCGCGGTGGTGCTGGCGGTGATGTGGCGCAGCCGGATCAGCTATTCGTTGAAGGCCGCAGCACTTGCGATCGGCACGCTGCTCGTGACCCCCTATCTGTTCATGTATGACCTGATGGTGTTGGCGATCCCGGTGGCGTTCCTGGTTCGCATCGGGCTGCAAACCGGCTTCCGGCCCTATGAGCTTCCGGCGCTGGGTTGCGCGCTTGCCTTGATCGTCGGCTTTACGTTCTCCGGCGTGCCGCTCGGGTTAGCTGCCATCCTGATGGTTGCCGGGCTCATCATGCGCCGCGCCGGTCCCTGGCGAGCCGAGCCGGTGCCGTTCGTGATGGCCGCCACCAGCGCTTAGCTGAATTGCGACGCTGGCGCCCCGAGGCGTCTTGTCAACCTCCCTGAATAGTTGTTCAGTTCTTCAGGCGATTTGTGTCAAATCGCTCCAAAATATTGAAGACATGCGCCTCGACCGAGCCGATCAGGCCTCGGCGCATGCAGGGACGAGAAGCGCATCATGGTCTATCGCCGGACCCATCAGGTGGTGAAGCGTCTCGCGGCGCGGCGCAGCGCCATCCTGGCGGCGGCGCGTGCTGCCGCTGCCGACGGAGGCATGGCCGCGGTGCAGATCGCGCCGGTCGCGATCCGCGCCAATGTCGCCGCCGGCACGGTCTACCGCTACTTTCCCTCCAAGGCGGATCTGATTTCCGAGCTGATCGCGGACGTCTCGCGCGACGAACTGGCGGCGATCCGCCGCGCGGCGGACGCCGCGCCCGGACCCTCGTCGGCGCTGGCGGCGGCCATCACCACGGTCGCGGTGCACGTGCTGTCGCAACGCCAACTCGCCTGGGGCATCCTGGCCGAGCCCGTCGATGTCGACGTCTCCGCCTCGCGGCTGGCAAGCCGTCGCGAGATCGCCGGCGAACTCTCGGCAAGGATCGATGCCGCGGTCCGCGCCGGACACCTGCCCGCGCAGGATACGGCATTGGCGGCCACCGCGCTGCTGGGCGCGCTGCATGAGGCGCTGGTCGGGCCATTGGCGCCGGACAATATGGACGACCCTGCGAAGCTGCGTGATGTCGTGCAGACCGTGACGCTATTGGCGCTGCGCGCCGTCGGCGTGATGGACGCCCGTGCCCGCGGCCTCGTGGTGCAGGCGGTGCTGCCGGCGAAAACGCTGGTCGGCGCGTAACGCCGCGACATTTTGAAGGACCATCCGGGAGTGTGTTCGGGCCGCATGGGCACGGACCCATTCGCCGCATTGGCCGTTAACACGTTACGTTTTTCAAATCCCACGGAGCATCCCATGACGACGACATCCGGATCGGCCAAGTGGCAGGGCGGCATCAAGGACGGCAAGGGCGCGATCTCGACCAGGAGCGGCGCGCTGAAGGATTATCCCTATGGTTTCGCCAGCCGTTTCGAGGGCAAGCCGGGCTCGAATCCGGAAGAACTGATCGGGGCCGCGCATGCTGCCTGTTTCACCATGGCATTGTCGCTGATCCTGGGTGAGGCCAAGCTTACCGCCGAGCAGATGGAGACCAAGGCCGATGTCACGCTGGAAAAGCAGGGTGACGGTTTTGCCATCACCTCCGTGCACCTGAACCTGACCGCGAAAATTCCCGGCGTGGACAAGGCGAAGTTCGAGGAACTGGCCGGCATGGCCAAGGCCGGGTGCCCGGTGTCAAAACTGCTGAACGCGAAGATCACGCTGGAGGCGACGTTATTGTAATTCCGCCATTCCGGAGCGCATCGAAGATACGAACCCGGATTCTCGGGATTCCCGATGTGCAATTGCACATCTGAGGTCCCGTCCTTCGGAGCGTCCCGGAATGACGGGACAGAACTCATCGCTACACGCTCAGATATCGGCGTCGCCGTCGGGGCCGACCGAGGCGATACGCACCATGTTGGTGGTGCCGGGTGCGCCGAGCGGCAC
Source organism: uncultured Pseudomonadota bacterium (assembly GCA_963771225.1). Taxonomy (GTDB): domain Bacteria; phylum Pseudomonadota; class Alphaproteobacteria; order Rhizobiales; family Xanthobacteraceae; genus Bradyrhizobium. Next base: position 74,552 of record CAVYSR010000001.1, read on the forward strand.
ACCGGCGACGATAATGATGCGCTGGCCGGCTCTGGCAAAGCCGTCGCGAAACGCGATGCTGCCGGCGCGGCTGACCATGTCGTCCAGATCCTTCGCGTCTTCGGCGACCACGCAATGCACGCCCCAGACCGCGGACAGCTTGCGCCCGGTGGCGAGATTGGGGGTGATCGCCACCACCGGCGGCTTCGGGCGCTCGCGCGCGACCCGCAGCGCGGTCGAGCCCGAACTGGTCCAGCAGATGATGGCGGACAGATCGAGCGTTTCGGCGATCTGCCGCGCGGCGTCGGCGATGGCGTCGCCCACCGTCGGCTCCGGCTCCGCTCGCTGCGCGTTAAGCACGCTGCGATAGATCGGATCGCGCTCCACCTCCTCGCCGATCCGGTTCATCGTCGAGACCGCCTCGACCGGAAATTTGCCGGCGGCGGATTCAGCCGACAGCATGATCGCGTCGGCGCCCTCATAGACTGCGGTGGCGACGTCGGAGACTTCGGCGCGCGTCGGTACCGGTGACTGGATCATCAATTCCAGCATTTGCGTTGCGACCACTACCGGTTTGCCGGCGCGCCGCGCCATCCGCGTCATCTGCTTCTGCAGGCTCGGCACCCGTTCCAGCGGCAGCTCGACGCCGAGATCGCCGCGCGCCACCATCAGGGCGTCGGACGCCTCGAGGATTTCGGGGAGCCGGTCGATCGCCTGCGGCTTTTCGATCTTGGCCATGATCGCGGCGCGGCCGCGGATCAGCTTCCTGGCCTCCACGATATCCTCGACGCGCTGAACGAACGACAATGCGATCCAGTCGACGCCGGTCACCAGCGCCGCTTCAAGGTCGGCGCGGTCCTTCGGGGTCATGGCTGAGACCGGCAGATCGGTGTCGGGCAGGCTGACGCCCTTGCGATCCGACATCCGGCCGCCGATCACGACGCGGGTGACCGCGCGCTCGGGCGAGGTTTCCTCGGCGATCAGGCGCACCTTGCCGTCATCGAGCAACAGCGCATGACCCGGCTTCAGCGCGGCGAGAATTTCCGGATGCGGAAGCTGGACGCGGCTGTTGTCGCCCGGGGCCTTGTCCGAATCGAGCACGAAGCTTTCGCCGTTCTTGAGCTGGATCGCGCCCTCGGCGAACGATCCCAGCCGCAGCTTCGGCCCCTGGAGATCGACCAGAATCCCGATCGGCCGGCCGTAGCTCAATTCGACGTTGCGAATGGTCTTGACCAGTTCGCGCATCTTGTCGTGCGAGGTATGGCTCATATTGATGCGGAAGACGTCGGCGCCGGCTTCGAACAGCCGCCGAATCATGGCGCTGTCGGAGGAAGCCGGGCCGAGCGTGGCGAGGATCTTGATGCGGCGCAGGCGTCTCATGGCTTGGTTCCGGGGGCTGCGGCTGGCGGCTGACCAGACACCCCCGGAGACGTTCCGCCTGGCGGATTGGGCAGGCCGGGCGAACTGGACGCGCCGGGCACCCCGGATATGCCGGGAGGCCCGCCGGGACCTACCGTTCCCGGGATTCCCGGTACCCGCTGGGCGGGCTGTTCGCTGGTTTCGGTCAATTGCACGGTCCAGGCGCGCTGCTCGCCGGTGTCGACCTCGAAGTAAGCCGGTGCGGTCGAAGCCGCGCGCCAGGCAATTCTCGGTGCCCTTGATGGTGAATTCCTTATCGCGCGAACACATGAAGGCCTGTCCTGACCACTCGCCACCGCGGTCGTAATCGAGCGCATAGATATAATAGAACCGTGCGACCAGCGTGCCGCGCAGCAAGGTCTCGCAGCTCCGCGACGACACGTTCCACCAACCCTCCGTGGTCCAGCCGTCGGCATCCTTGTAGCCCAGCGCGATGCCGACCCGGCTGGAAGTGTTGTTGCAGAGACGAAAATCCGCCGCGGCCGAACTGCTCCACAGACATGCGAGCGCGAGCGCCGGCATCAAACCGGCGATCATGCGGACAGACCTTGGATGGGCGTGATGAGGATGTTCAGGGATCATTTAGCGAGGCTATATCAATTCTTTGCTGATTTCGCGTGACCGAGCCGGGGCTGTCAACGCTCCAGGGGCGTTTTCAGGCAAAGGTCGGCGGAAATTCCTTCGCTTGATACCCTGTTTGCGCTGCGATATGGCAAAATCTGTGACAACTCCCCACCTAATGTCGATATTCTGCGCACAACAGCGAGCAAACGGCGAGATAACTGCCATGGCGATCGACGAGAAGACCAGAACGGAACTTGAAGCTGCGGTATTCCGGCGCCTGGTCGAACATCTGCGCTCCCGCAGCGACGTCCAGAACATCGATCTGATAAATCTCGCGGGCTTCTGCCGCAACTGCCTGTCCAATTGGCTCAAGGAAGAAGCCGACGCCAAGGGTACGGCGATGAGCAAGGACGAGAGCCGCGAGGCCGTCTACGGCATGCCCTATGAGACCTGGAAGTCGGCGCATCAGGGCGCGGCCAGTCCCGAGCAACTGGCGGCGATGAAGAAGGCCCAAAGCGGGCATTAAGTCTTTTATGCCTCGCTCCTCCTCATCCTGAGGAGCCGCGCCCTTGCGCGGCGTCTCGAAGGATCGGCCACAAGCTTATCGCCATCCTTCGAGACACGGCGGAGCTTATCATCGGGCCGCGCTTCGCGCGGACCCGTTGGCGGCTCCTCAGAGCGTGAGAATCTTTCGGCAATGAGCATTTGCCATGGCGGCTGTGCTGTGATTCGCTCGCATTGAGCGCGAAGCAGGGGCTGACGATGGCTGACGAGCAATTGTTCGAGGATTTACCCGAGCAGGAGAGACCGCAGGCTGAGGGACGCGGCGCGCTGCGGCTGCGGGTGCCGGAACGCAGTCAGATGGGTATGCAGGTGGCGGCACTGGACGATCTGATTTCGGAGGATCATCCGGTACGCGCGGTTTGGGCGTTCGTCGAGGGGCTCGATCTGTCGGCATTGCACGACGTCATCAAGGCGCGGGAGGGCCAGCCCGGACATCCGCCGGCCGCGCCGGAACTGATGTTGGCGCTTTGGCTATGGGCCACGATCGATGGGGTGGGCAGCGCCCGCCAACTGGACCGGCTGTGCCGCGATCATCTGGTCTATCGCTGGTTATGCGGCGGGGTGTCGATGAACTATCACAGCCTGTCGAACTTCCGGATCGCCCATATGGCGGTTCTGGAGCGGCTTCTGGCGCAGGGCGTCGCGTCGATGGTGGAGGCTGGGTTGGTGTCGCTCGACACGTTGGCGCAGGATGGCTTGCGGGTGCGCGCGGGTGCCGGAGCGAGTTCGTTCCGCCGGCGCGCGCGGCTTGATGAGTTGCAGGCGGCGGCGCAGACGCGGGTGGAGCGCCTGCGTGCTGAAGTCGAGACGGATCCTGCGGCCGGCGATCGTCGCCGGCGCGCGGCAAAGGAGCGTGGCGCCCGCGAGCGCGAGGCGCGGATCGCGGCGGCGCAGCAGCGCATGAAGGAACTGGAGGCCGAGCGGGAACGGCGAGAGAAGACCAACAAGAAAGAGGTGGCCAAGCAGAAGGAGCCGCGCGCTTCGACCACCGATGCCGACGCGCGGGTGATGAAGATGGCGGATGGTGGCTGGCGCCCGGCTTACAACATGCAGATCATATCGACGCCGGAACACCAGGTGATCGTTGCGGTCGACATCGACACCAGCGGTTCGGATCGCGGCCTGGCACGACCGGGGATCGAGACCGTGCATGCTGAAGGCTACGAGCCCTCCAACTATCTGGTCGATGGCGGCTTCACCAAAAACGACGACATCGAATGGGCCCATGCCAAGGATATAAAGATGTGGTGCCCGCCGGGGCAGACCAGGCATGGCACCGACCCCTATGCGCCGAAGAAAGATGACGGCGTCGGCGTCGCGGATTGGCGTGAACGCATGAAGGGCGAGGAAGCAAGGCGAGGCGCTCTACCGACTGCGCGCCGAGCACGAATGCATCAATGCCCATGCCCGCCGCATGGGCCTGCGCCAGCTAACGCTGCGCGGCAAGATCAAGGCCCGCATCCATCTGCTGTGGTTCGCGGTCGCTCACAACATGATGCGTTTCTTCGCGTTGCACGCCAAGGCGCAGGCCGCGGCATAAAACAGGGGACCCCCCCATGCCAGCCGACGCCACGAAGCGTCGCAGCTGCGACGCCTTGGTTTACTCATGGTTGCCAAGATCGCCGTCATTCGGACGTCGGCTCAGCCGAAAAAACCAGCGGTCGGCGTCCTGCAGACCATCAAACGCGAAACATTCTCACGCTCTCA
>CAVYSR010000002.1:0-96301 GCA_963771225.1 uncultured Pseudomonadota bacterium
TCAAGGTGTTGGAACCAAAATAGGTTAAACCGCCGGTTTCGAGGGTTTTATCTTGCCCCGTCCATCTTGGCGCTTAGAGCCTACAGATTAGCTAGGTTGGCCGCGACCGCTTCCTCATTCCATTCAAGACCGACACCAGGCACATCGGGAATGTGAAGCAATCCGTCACGAATTTCGTAGGGCTTCTGCACCACGGGATCGGCCCAATCCTGCCATTCCAGCCAATGCGCGGTTTCGGTAACCCGCATCACGTGCGCGGCCACCTCTGGGTAAAGGTGGGTGGACATCGGTATACCGGCCGCACCCGCGATGGCTGATGCCTTTAACCAGCCGGTCACGCCGCCAATGCGCATGAAATCCGGCATGACGAGGTCGCACGCCTTCCGCTGCAGCGCGGTGTGTAGATCGCGGGGGCCATAGAAATTCTCACCTATCTGGATTGGGGTCTTTAACTCGGCGGTCAACTGCGCGTAGCCATCGAGATTGTCGTAAACGATCGGCTCCTCGATCCAAGCGAGGCCCTCGTCATCAATCATGTGACAACGCTGCAGAGCTTCTCCTAGATGCAGGCCCTGGTTGAAGTCGGCCATCAGCTCCATGTCATCGCCAACAGCGGCCCTGATGGCATGAATGGCGGCCAGATCGTCGCTCGGACGATCGCGGCCAAGTCGCAGCTTCAGCGCGGTAAAGCCTCCTTCGTCGCGCAACGCGATTGCCTCCTCTGCCAATACTTCCGGCGCCTGCAGCCACAGCCCGTTGCTGTTGTATGCCTTCACTGGCCCCACAGAACCGCCCAACAAAACGCAAAGCGGCACGCCCCTGGCCTTTGCCAGAGCATCCCAGGCCGCCATATCAAGCCCGGACACCGCAATCATGGAAAGCCCTTGATAGCCCACAAAGTGCAGCGACTTGCGGGCGAGATCGTAAAGTTCGACCGGTGCGACCCGGCGTCCCTTGAGCATAGCGCCGAAATCCTGCAGCGCTGGGACCAGATATCTCATCGTTTTGATGGTGTAGGGCTCAAGATAGCTCCGCCCGACGATGCCTTCTTCGGTGAAGAGATCGATCAGGATCAGCGGCCAGTCGGTGATGGTAGCGATCCGGGCCACGACAGGACGCTTCAGTTTGAGCACGACTGCTCTCGCCCTGATGGACTTGAACGTGAGCGGGGCAAGCTGCATGGGATCAATTCACAATTTGAGAGAGACTTCGTTAAGCTATCTCAAAATCAGAATTTGTGCCCCCTGTTCGTTCCAGGAGAACAAAAGATGGTCCACTCGAATGCCGATCGCACAACCTCGGCAGCCGCCGGGCTTAAAACGAGTGCCAGCGCAATTTCGTGGCGTAGCGCCTCAATACGTCGATCAGCTTCTTCCCGGCTCATGGGCTGTACGATACCCCGACATGGTGAAACGCCCCGCGCCCATCGCTGGCACCGCCAAGAACACCATCCACGATTCTCTTTTTCACGGAAACCCTGGTCGAGGCGATCACCTCCGACCCAGATTTTAACAATGGTTTCTACGCATCGTCGGCCGACGTAAGGGAAGGCATGCTGCGCCACGCCAAAATGTGGGCGGTAATGGGTTGGAGCACGGAGATTCAGCAAAACCAGCATAAAGCATTGGGCTTTTCGTCCATGAACGATTTCATCGTAAACTTCATGAACGGTTATTTCAGCGTCATGGATCCCAAACGATTTGCTGTGCATGGCATGGAAATGGCAGCGCGGCGACGTGAGCCGCCACACGGGTGGTGACTTACGAGCCGCATTGGGCCGGGCCAAGACCTTTGTCATGCCGATTCCTCGGACATTTCTTCGCGCCGTCCGATTGCCAAGCCGAGTGGCGGCTGATTCCCAATGCCGGGTTCCGACCGATCCAAACCATCGATGGCCATCTTGCGCTTTTCGGTGCTGATCTCAGTGCGATTGGTCAGATCGACAAGCACCTGAGCGAGTTGCTCGCCACAGAAGTTTGAACTCGTAACAAAGTTTAGCGGGCAGAAACCCCGTATGTGCACACGCGAGTGCGTCAGCTCAAGACGGGTCTGTCATTTAACTAAGACCGGTTGCGGCCGGCCTCTGGTATGCTTGTTCGTGCACTGCGCCGGACATCGATGCTGGAGCGCGTCAGCTATTACGAAGCCCCTCGGCTGCATCTTTCCACTGCGCTACACTGTCGGCGACTAGGCGCGTGGACTTCATCGCGGAATGACTGAGTTGGGCATAGCCGGAAATTTCGCGCTGTACGCGCTGACCCTCAGCGTGCAGTAAGTCGCGCAAGCTTTCCAGTTCGGAAATCAGATTTTCTATTTCGGCGATCGATGTCCCGGCGACTTGCTGGATCAAAGAATTGACGTTGTTGACCACGGCCTCTGGAGTTTCCACTGGGACAGATGCGTTGGTGTCTGACGACCCGAGATTCGATCTGCGCAGGTGGGCGATATCATTGCGGACGAAGTCGCGGATGCCATCCTCGACTTCCGCAACTGCGGCCAGATTGGGGTCTACCTTCGCCGCTACCTCTTCGACAGGTTTCGCATTGTTCATCGGTTGTCCCCTTCTCGGTTCAGGGAGGATGGATGTCTCGCACCGCCAGAAGTGATTCGCTCCAGAGAATGCGCGAACGCTGTTAATAGATGATTAGCGCAATCCGCCCGATCGATTTTCGGGCAAGGCACATCCTGACCGAGCTCGCGAAGAGTGGTCACCCCACTCGTACAAGGGCCGCATGAAGTCAGATTGGGTGTGGATTGCTCGACCTTTGCGATCGCGCCATTTTCGCCCGTAAGTATCGAAAGGAAAGTGTCGAATTCTCCTCGAAAAATTTTCGCTGATATGTCTCGACCGAGAGCGTGCGCAAGGTAGCAGCTTGTCCGCGGCTCATCGGGTGGGACAGGCGATCGGGAAATTTGTCGTAGGACATTGCCGGCTCCAATTTCAGCATCTAACCCAATTCGTAACTTGCAAATATGTTCCCTTTCTGTTCTATTGCGACAAAACGGGCTTGGTCATGAAACTTGAACACATCCGCGCTGAAATCGAGCGCATGCGGCAGCAGATTTCGCGGCAGCGGAAAGACATTCAATCACTCCAGCGCGCCGGTATCAGCACGTTGCCTGCGGAAGCTCTGCTGGCGCGCATGCAAGCCACCGTCGACAACCTATGTGCCGAGCGGGACAAGCTGGTTGGGGAGCAGCGGGTGAAATATCCAGGGACCGACAAAGTTATCAAGGGCCCGCAGATGCGATTGCGATAAGGCGTGTAGATCGCTTCAAGCTCGACCGAGCCGCCATCGTGTTCGAGGGTTTTACCTTGGCACCCTTAAGCTTCCCGCGAAGCGGAAGCCGATGAAACCGACGCTCGGGCAGACAGCGCTTTCAAAAAGGTCATTTCTCGACCTTGCCGTCCCAACCCTGCGACAGCAAACGCGCCCGGAAACCTGCCAAGAGCGAAATAAGCGTTGGCATGTTGTCCTTGGCATATCGACGCGCGATTATTCGCGTTTTGTCGGGGTCCAGCGCGGTCCAAGCGCGGCGTGGCGTGCCCATCGGGTTTTTGAGAAATTTCCCGCCCTCATACGCCAGCACATCGGCAGCCTGCAGCGGCGGAAAATCGGCCTTACTGCCAAAACCCATTGTCATGGGAATTGACCGAGGATTTAGAAATTCGTTGACGTAGCTGAACGCCTTAAGGGCTTCGCCCTTGTAATCGTTCACTTCATGGACGAAGGCCATGCGCTCGCCGCTTCCGCGTTCGGTGGCAATCTCCATGATGATGGAAATCGCCCATTGGAAGCATGCCGTATAAGGCGTCCCGAACATCTCGATTAATTCGGCGCATTCCTTCATTTCTGCTGCAAGGTCCTTCAATTGGACCCCGATCACCACGCCAGCCATTTCATGAGCGGGAATGATCGGCAAAAGATTGGCTACATACGGATCACGCCGCTCTTTGGTCCAGCCATCGAATTCGCCGTGGAACGTGGCGCAGTCAGTCGCGTGGAAAACCTTGATGGGTTTCTTGGCCTTGTTCCAATCCTTAGTCCACGCCCGCCAATACTTTGGGCGAGAGATATAGGCGGCAACCGCGACCATATCGGCATCATCGTGGACGCCAGTTTCGTCCATGAAAATCTTCAGCACGGCCACATACCCGTCCTTTTTCTGAAATGCCAAACCTGTTCGGCGCTGCCCATTCGGCATATCTATCGCGGGTGGGTATGCGAAGTGAACGGGGCCTTGACCACATTCGCGCCGCGCGGGAAGGTGTGTCCGTTACTGGATAAATTGCCGTGACGCACATTAAAGTTGCGTCGCAACAAAATTGACATGATATGAGTGTTTACTGGTAGTTGCCTGACGAAGGGCATTCCCGTGACCCGGTCTACGTAAATCCAAGTCGACGTTCGCAGCTTTTCGGCTGTGGGCGTTGGGGTCACAGTTTCATCCCCCTGTTTCCGAAAGATGCATGCATGACTAATCCCTCTGACCCTTTCTCCTCCTCCGTGATCCCGTTTGAAGTTCCCGAACAGATGCGCGCCTTCGCCGAAAAAGGCGTCTCGCAGGCCCGCGACAACTACGCCAAGTTCAAGGATGTCGCCGAAACTCATAACGGAACGATCGAGGCGGTATTCACGACCGCCAGCAAGGGTCCCAGCGAATATTCCGCCAAGCTGATCGAAATGATGAAGGCCAACAACAGCGCGTCGCTCCACTTCGCGCACTCCCTGTTCGGCGTGAAATGGCCCTCGGAAGCGATAGAACTGTGGACCAACCATGCCCGCAAGCAGTTCGAGACCTTCACCGCCAATACCAAGGCGCTCGCCGAACTGACCCAGCGGGTGGCGACGGAAACCGTCGAGCCCATCAAGGCCAATGCGACCAAGCTGTTCAAGCCGGCCGCCTGATCGAGCGTTTTTGCGGTTCTGCGTACTGCGCGCGAGGACACCAATGTTGCCGCCCCTTGGTCAGTCGAGCAGCTCAGCGCAAAAATCCAAACCGAAGCCGCTCAATTGAGCGGCTTTTTTGTGGGCTCGACGTTCCTGGGAGAATGAGTGCAACTCCTCGGCCTTCAAACCTTAACAACAAGTTAACAACCGAAAAAATTGGCCTAGGTATTTTCTAGACACCCTTCGTCGCGCGCGAAGCCGGGGGCCTGTCCATGCTCCCCCGGGGATAGAATTGCGCCCCATCAACCTGACGCAAACCTAGAAGCCTTGCCCGTCGCGGCAATGGAACGCGGCCGATCGTGGTCGCGGCCATAACCGCGAGGCAAGCTATGAACCGTGATCTCTACGCGACGGTTTCGGCGCGCATTGTCGCCGAATTAGAACGGGGCGCCGCCCCTTGGATCAAACCCTGGTCGGCAACGCCCGGCGCGAATACGCCGTGCAACGCAGTGAGCAACCGGCCCTACTCTGGCTGCAACGTCGTTCTGTTGTGGATGGCACAAGCGGCCGGTTATCGCACGCCGCGCTTCTTGACTTTCAAGCAGGCTTTGGAGTTGGGCGGCAACGTCCGCAAGGGCGAGCACGGCACCAAGGTCTACTTTGTCAAGCAACTGCAGGTCCGCGACCAAGGCACTGACGATAGCACGCCAACCCGCCCGATCCCGATGATGCGGGAATATACGGTCTTTAACGTAGACCAGTGCAACGGCCTTCCCGACAGCGTCATCACGGGGAAGCCAATGCGCGTGCGTAATCCCGACCTGCGCGACGAGCTTGCGGACGACTTTTTGCGCTCCACAGGCGCTGATATTCGCGAAGGCCAAGGTGAGGCGTACTTCGTGCCGAGCCGAGACTTTATCTCGATGCCCGCATTCGCTGGGTTCAAGGGCGCGGATCACTTCTACAACGTGGCGTTCCACGAATTAACGCATTGGTCGGGACATAAGTCGCGCCTTGATCGAGACTTGAAGCACCGGTTCGGTTCAAAGAGCTACGCGGCCGAGGAACTGGTTGCAGAGTTGGGCGCCGCTTTCCTCTGCGCGGAATTTGGCTTTGACGGTGACGTCAGGAACGCGGGCTATATCGCTTCCTGGATCGAGCTGCTGAAGTCCGACAAGCGAGCATTCTTTACGGCATGCAGTCAGGCATCAAAGGCCGCTGATTACCTTCGCGGCTTGGCCCTTGCTGAGCCGGCAGAGAGGGCTGCGTGATGGTACCGCATGCCCTACGGCACGAGCCGCTCTTTGATGTTCACCCGCGGACCGGCGTTAGCTTTGAGGTCTTTTATTCCGACCGCACCCTGGAGACGTTGGCAGACACGGCACTGGTTGGTTCTGGTGGCCGCGGCGATGCGGGTGCTCGCCAGACCGTCCAGCAACTGGCCCATTTGCTACGAGCTACGCAGCGTACCGCCACGCGATGACTTACCCGGGCAGATCGCTCATCACCAATTTGAGCGTCTAGCTGCTTCCATATTGCTTCCGAGCACGGGCTTCATGGAAGCAGTGCCTTTCGTGGCAGCTAAAAGTAGAGTCATTGCAGATAGATGCTGGCGCGCCCGAAGAGATTTGAACTCCTGACCCCCAGATTCGTAGTCTGGTGCTCTATCCAGCTGAGCTACGGGCGCGTTTTTCGCTAAGCATTTGGGGGCGCAAGGCCCGCCGGTGCCGCATGCAATCGGAAACCATTTTCGAGATGTCACGAAAGCGCGCCATAGCTACCGGCTCCGGCCGGGCTTGGCAAGGTCTGGAAACGGCCCTCCGCCGGTCTTTTAGGTGCTGCAAGTCCTGCTGCAAGGCCGGCAAAATCCCGCAAAACCTGCCTTAGCCAGTCTAGGCCCGCGCCCGTTCGCTGCGCACGCTCATCAGTTCCACCGGCCGGTCCGGAATCGCGATCCGGAAGGTCGCGCCGATGGTGCCCTCCACCAGATGAATGTCGCCGCCATGGGCGCGGACCAGTTCGGCGGCAATCGCAAGGCCGAGCCCGCTGCCGCCGGGCCGGCCGGATGACTGGAATGCCTCGAACAAATGATCGCGGGCCTTCGCCGGCACGCCGGGGCCGGTGTCAGAGACCTCGACAATCGCAACCGCGCCCTCGCGGCGTCCGGTGATGCGAATCTGCAGGGTCGCGGCATCGCTCCTCGGCCGGCCTTCGAGCGCCTGCGCCGCGTTGCGCACCAAATTCAGCAGCACGCGAAACAGATGGTCGGGATCGGCATCGATGGCGAGCCCGCGCTCGATCGCGCTGATCCAGGCGATCGACGCATCCGACGCCAGGCCTGCGGATTCGCGAACCTCGTTGACGACAGGATCGACCAGGATCATCCGGCGGTCGGGGGCGGCTTCCTGGGCGCGGCCATAGGACAGCGTCGACTGGCAGAACGCGATGGCGCGCTCCAGCGAACGCATCAGTTTCGGCGCAAAGCGCTGCACCCGCGGATCGGGCACGCTGGCGAGCTGGTCCGAAAGCAGTTGCGAGGATGCCAGCAGGTTGCGCAGATCGTGGTTGATCTTCGACACCGCGAGGCCAAGCGCGGCGAGCCGGCTCTTCTGATGCAGCATCGACACCAGATCGCGCTGCATATCGGACAATTCGCGCTCGGCAACCCCGATCTCGTCGCCGCGCTGACTGGGCACGATGATCCGCGCCGAACTCTCGGGATTTTCGTGGAAGCCGACCAGGTTGGCGGTCAGCCGCCGCATCGGCCGCACGAACATGAAATGCAGCGCGATATAGACCAGCCCGGCCGTCAGCATCGCGATCCCCGTCGATACCAGCAGCAGGTTGCGGGAAAAACGGTACATCGACGCGCGCAAGGGCGCCTCATCGACCACGGTCTCGATGAACTGCGCGCCGCCGGGCGCCGGGCCGATCACGCGTATCGTCTGATTGCCGGTTTCGAGCATGGTCTCGAACGAATCGACGATCGCCGACCATGCCGTCATCGTCCGCATGTCGACGTCATGGTCGATGGACGCAGGCAAATCGGCGCTCGCCAACAGCCGGCGCTGCTGGCCCATTTTGATGGCCACCGCATGGGCACCGATACTGTTGAGGATTTTCCGCGCCAGCGAATCCGGGACCATGCCCGAGGGGGCGGCATCCAGCACCAGGGCTGCGGTGTTCGCCGCCGCCAGCCGGTCGTTCAACCGGTTCATCCGGAAGTTGGCGATCGCGGGCACATAGATCAGCAGTCCCGCGATCATCACCAGCGGAACGGTCAGCAGCAGCAGCTTGCCCGAGAGGCCAAGCCGGTGCGGCGGCCGTGGCCGCGGCGCTCCGGATGCCGGCTGTTGTTCGGTCACTGACACGATCTCTGCCATCTGCCTTCGATGCCGTCGCACACGATCCGCCAAAACATGCCCAAGAACTTCACCGCCCAAGAGCCTCACCCGACGGTGGCTTGACCCGAGGGTGACAAGCGGTTTGGCGGCAAGGTCACGCGCCCTTTTAGCACGTTGGAGCAAGACGGAATGCAAGGCCGGGTTGCGCTTTTGCCGACCGCGCGCCCGGTGTGAAGATGCGTTTTGCTCCCGAACCGGTCAAATTACAGTTCGATCATGTTTGCCGGTTCTCGGTCAGCCACAAGCCAAGCCAACACGACGGACCGACCCAACTTTGCCCGGGTCGGCGACAACATGTCCCAAAACACCGCCCAAGCCGGGGCGGGCTGGATCGCGCGCCGCCATCCTCGCCCTGAAAACACCGCAAGTGCCGATATATTCACTGGAATTGCGCCGTTTCGAAGGACCGCGGAACGGCACCACGCCGCATTGACGAAAACCGGTCGCTCCCGTATAAGCCGCGCCAACTGTCCGCGATGGCCCGGTTCGACCGGGGCGGCTCATTTGGGCCGGAAACGGCCCGTATCGGGCCGGCCAGCATTAACGGACTTATCTCAATTCCTCGGCAAATTGTTCCTCGGCAAATTGCCCGGTCAGCGGAGAACGACCCGTGAAGCGGACTTATCAACCCAGCAAACTGGTGCGCAAGCGCCGTCACGGCTTCCGCGCCCGCCTTGCGACGACCGGTGGCCGCAAGGTTCTCGCCGCGCGCCGCGCGCGGGGCCGCAAGCGCTTGAGCGCCTGAGCCGGGCTTCCCGGAGACCTCATCATGGATCGGCTAAGGCAGCGGGCGGACTTCCTCGCCGTTGCCAATGGCGCGCGGGTCAACAGCGCTGCCTTTGTGGTGCAAAGCCGCCGCCGCGACGATGGCGGTCCGGTCCGGGTCGGCTTCACCGTGACCAAAAAGAACGGAACCGCCACCGAGCGCAATCGCATCCGGCGCAGGCTTCGCGAACTGGTGAAGCGGCTGGACGTCATATCCATGCGACCGCACAGTGATTATGTGCTAGTCGGCCGTCGTGCGGCACTGAACCGCGACTTTGCGACCATGCTCGACGATCTCCGCGCGGCACTCCATCGCCTCGACCGGCAGGCGCCGAAACCGTCTAAAGCGTTCTCGACCGAAGTGGATACCGGTTCGCGTCAAGAAAACGCGTCAAAAACAGACTTTAGCGGCAAGTCGCCAACAGAATTGCGCCAACCGAATTGAATGACGAGACCTGAACGATGACCGATAATCGCAACACCATCCTCGCCGTCATTCTGTCCGGCCTCGTGCTGCTCGGCTGGCAATATTTCTTCAACCTGCCGCAAATGGAAAAGCAGCGCGCCGCGCAGCAGGCCCAAAGCGAAATCACCAAGCCCGCGCCGCAGGCCGGTGGCGCGAACACCCCGGCAGCCGGGGCGGCCCCCGCGCCGTCGGCCAACGCACCGGCGACCAATCAGCCGGTCTCCACCGCGCCCGCCGTCGACCGCGATACCGCCATTGCCGCCGCGCCGCGCGTCAAGATCGACACCCCGCGCGTCAGCGGCAGCATCTCGCTGAAAGGCGCGCGGATCGACGATCTGTCGCTGGTGCAGTTCCGCGACACCGTCGACCCGCTTTCGCCGGCGACCGTGCTGTTCTCGCCCTCGGGCACGGATAATCCTTATTATGCGGAATTTGGATGGGTCGCTGCCAGCGGCTCGGCGGTGAAGATTCCCGACCAGAACACGGTATGGCAGCAGGAAGGCTCGAGCAGCCTGACCTCGACTACCCCGGTCAAGCTGAAATATGACAATGGCGACGGCCTTACCTTCCACCGCACCATTTCGATCGACGACCGCTACCTCTTCACCGTCAAGGATGAGGTCACCAATGTCGGCAATGCGCCGGTCACGCTCTATCCGTTCGCACTGATCTCGCGGCACGGCACCCCGAAAGTCTCGGGCTACTACATCCTGCATGAAGGTCTGATCGGCTATCTCGGCGACCAGGGCCTGCAGGAATACGCCTACAAGAAAATCGACGACGCCAAGTCGGTCGACTTCAAGGTCACCGACGGCTGGCTCGGCATCACCGACAAATACTGGGCGTCGGCACTGTTGCCGGATACCACCGCACCGTTGCACGCCCGGTTCTCGTCCAATCTTGTCGGCGCCGTTCGAACCTATCAGACCGACTATTTGCAGGAGCCGCAGACCATTGCGATCGGCGGCACCGGCAGCGCCAATGCGCGGCTGTTCGCCGGCGCCAAGGAAGCCAGCGTGGTCGGCCTCAATTTTCCGGTCGGCGGTTTCGGCGGCTACAACAAGGAGCTCGGGCTCAATCATTTCGATCTTCTGATCGACTGGGGCTGGTTCTATTTCATCACCAAGCCGATGTTCCTGGCGCTGGACTTCTTCTTTCACCTGTTCGGCAATTTCGGCGTCTCGATCCTGCTCGTCACCGTGATCGTCAAACTGCTGTTCTTCCCGCTTGCCAACAAATCCTACGCATCGATGGCGAAGATGAAATCGGTGCAGCCGCAACTGGCCGCGCTGAAGGAACGCTATCCCGACGACAAGATGAAGCAGCAGCAGGAGATGATGGAAATCTACAAGAAGGAGAAGATCAACCCGATCGCCGGTTGTCTTCCCGTCGCCCTGCAGATTCCGGTGTTCTTCTCGCTCTACAAGGTCTTGTTTGTCACCATCGAAATGCGGCACGCGCCGTTCTTCGGCTGGATCAAGGATCTGTCGTCGCCGGATCCGACCAACCTGTTCACTCTGTTCGGGCTGCTTCATTTCGATCCGACCCAGCTGCCGCTGATCGGGCACTATCTGGCGCTCGGCGTGTGGCCGATCATCATGGGCATCACGATGTGGTTCCAGATGAAGCTCAATCCGACGCCGCCGGATCCGACCCAGCAGATGATCTTCGCCTGGATGCCGCTGATTTTCACCTTCATGCTGGCAGGCTTCCCGGCGGGTCTGGTGATCTATTGGGCCTGGAACAATACGCTGTCGGTGCTGCAGCAGAGCTTCATCATGCGCCGCAACGGCGTGAAGGTTGAACTATTCGACAATCTCAAGGCGACGTTTGGCGCGAAGAAGGCCGAGTCGAAAACCTGACGGACCCCTCATCCTGAGGAGCGCGCGCTTGCGCGCGTCTCGAAGGATGGGCAGCCTTCGAACTCCATTTGGGCTTCATGGTTCGAGACGGCGCTGAAGAAGCGCCTCCTCACCGTGAGGCACCGCAACCGGAAGCCTTCGCATGAGCGCGGATATCGATGCGAAGCTGATCGAGCAGGGCCGCAAGCTGTTTGCCGGCGACTGGCAGTTCTTCTGGGCTTCGCCCTCGATCGAAACCCTGCCGCCGATGGCCGGCATGGAGGTCGCCTTCGCGGGCCGCTCCAACGTCGGCAAATCGAGCCTGATCAACGCGCTGACCGGCCGCAATGCGCTGGCGCGGACCTCGCATACGCCGGGCCGCACCCAGGAACTGATCTTCTTCGAGGGTCCTGACAATGCCGGCTTCCGGCTGGTCGACATGCCGGGTTACGGTTATGCCTCCGCGCCAAAGGCCAAGGTCGCGTCGTGGACCGCGCTGATCCATACGTTCCTGCAGGGCCGCAGCAGCCTGGCGCGGGTCTACCTGCTGATCGATGCACGGCATGGCCTCAAGGAGGTCGATCTCGACGTGCTCAAGACGCTCGACAAATCAGCCGTGAGCTATCAGGTCGTCCTCACCAAGGCCGATCAGGTGAAGCCTGCCGAACTGGAGCAGCGCATCGCCGACACTGCGGCCGCACTTGCCAAACATCCCGCCGCCTTTCCTGACGTTTTGGTGACATCCTCGCGTACCGGCGCCGGCATGCCGGAATTGCGCGCCGCCATGGTGCGCCTGCTCGGCGAGCGCAGCCGATGATGGCGACCCGGCTGTTTCGCATTCTGGTCATATTGGCCGCCGTCATGGGCGCGGATGGCGTCATCCTGGCAGCAGTGGCGGCGCACCAACCCGACGCCACGCGGCTCGCCTCGGCTTCATCGATGCTGTTGTTTCACGCCACCGCCGTGCTCGCGGTAGTGGCGCTGGCCGAACGCGGCGTCATTCATCAAGCAATCGGGATCGCTGCGGCCTGGGGTTTTGTCATCGCCGCGGCGGTGTTCGCCGGCGATCTGACGTTGCGGCAATATGCCGGCCATAGCCTGTTTCCGCTGGCCGCGCCGACCGGCGGAACGTTGTTGATCGTGAGCTGGTTTGTGCTAGCCGTGGCTTCGGCATGGCCGCGACGGAGCTAGCCCGTCAACAGCAGTGCTTTGCGCCGCGCCCGCCAATCAGCTAGAAACCGCCCACCCTTTCGATGACGAGACCCGCTCCATGACCGACGCGCCATATATCAGTCCGCTCGATCAGGCCCGCATCCTGTCCGAGGCGCTGCCGCACATGCAGCAGTATGACGAGGAAACCATCGTCATCAAATATGGCGGCCATGCCATGGGCGCCGAAGACGTCGCCAAGGCGTTCGCCCGCGACATCGTTCTGTTGGAGCAGACCGCGATCAACCCGGTGGTGGTGCATGGCGGCGGGCCGCAGATCGCGACCATGCTGAAGCGGCTCGGCATTCAGTCGGAATTCGCCGCGGGCTTGCGGATTACCGATGCCGCGACCATCGAGATCGTCGAGATGGTGCTCGCAGGCTCGATCAACAAGACGCTGGTCGGCTACATCAACGAAGCCGGCGGCAAGGCCGTCGGCCTGTGCGGCAAGGACGGCAACATGGTGACGGCGTCGAAAGTGACGCGCACCATGGTCGATCCGGATTCCCACATCGAAAAGGTGGTCGATCTCGGTTTCGTCGGCGAGCCGGAAAAGGTCGACCTCACCCTGCTGAACCAGTTGATCGGCTATGACCTGATTCCGGTGCTGGCGCCGCTGGCGACCTCGCGAACCGGACAGACCTTCAACGTCAACGCCGACACCTTTGCCGGCGCGGTGGCGGGCGCGCTGAAGGCCAAGCGGCTGTTGCTGCTGACCGACGTTCCCGGCGTGCTCGACAAATCGAAGAAGCTGATTCCGGAACTGTCGGTGACCGATGCGCGCAAGCTGATCGCGGACGGCACCATTTCCGGCGGCATGATCCCGAAGGTCGAAACCTGCATCTACTCGCTCGAGCAGGGCGTCGAGGGCGTCGTCATCATCGACGGCAAGACCCCGCACGCGGTCTTGCTCGAACTGTTCACCAATCAAGGCACCGGCACACTGATCCACAAGTGATGGCGCGAGCGGCAAACCTGTTCCCAGTCGTCATGGCCGGGTTTATCCCGGCCATCCACGTCTTGTTTTTTAGCCACAAGGAAGACGTGGATGCCCGGGACAAGCCCGGGCATGACGGAGCGAAACGAGCCGCTTTCGGCCGGACATCTTCCTTTGTCATTGCCGTCGCGCTGCTCGCGAGCGCAGCGCCTGCCCACGCCGATTTAAAACTCTGCAATCGCATGAGTTATGTGGTCGAGGCCGCCATCGGCATCGACGACAAGGCCGCTACCGCGACGCGCGGATGGTTTCGCATCGATCCGGCGGCGTGCCGCGTCGTCGTGCAGGGCACGCTAACCGCGGACCGTATCCTGCTCAACGCCCGCGCGCTCGGCGTCTATGGCGCCTCGCCGATCCCGCAGAATGGCGGCGACACGCTTTGCATCGCATCGGACAATTTTGTGATCGCGGCGGCGCGGCAGTGCCGCAGCGGCCAGACCCCGGCACCCTTCACCCAGATCACCCCGACCGCGACCGAAGACGGCAATCTGGTGGCCTATCTTGCCGAAGATTCTGAATATGACGACGAACAGGCGAGGCTCGCCGGCATTCAGCGGCTGCTGGTGATCGCAGGATACGATGCGGCGCCGATCGATGGCGTCGACGGCCCGAAAACCCAAACCGCGCTGGCCGCGTTCCTGAAAAGCCGCGGGCTCACGCCCGATATCGTACAGGCGCCGAATTTCTTTGCGGCGATGATCGACGCGGTTCAGTCGCCATCCTCCGCCGGGCTGACCTGGTGCAACGACACGCCGCACAAGGTCATGGCAGCCGTCGGCACCGACGACGGCAAGACCGTGATCAGCCGCGGCTGGTACCGGATCGAGCCCGGCAAATGCCTGCATCCCGATGTTGTCGGCCAGCCCAAACAGATTTTCAGTTTCGCCGAGGCGGTCGACGCCGACAACCGCGCCATCAAGTTCAGGGATAAGCCGCTGAACTGGGGCGGCGTCACCCAGCTGTGCACCCGCGAAAGCAAGTTCGAGATCAATGAGCAGGGCGATTGCGGCACCCGCGGCCTCGCCGCGACCGGCTTTACCGCCGTCGACATGTCGAGCGGCGGCAAGACGCTGCGCTTTGCGATGCCGTGATGAATATCTCCGCTGTCGTCCCGGCGAAGGCCGGGACCCATAACCCCTGGCTTGAATTTGGGTCGTTAGTGCTCGCAACAACCGAAGATAACTCACGCCGTGCTCACCATGATCGACACGGAATATGGGTCCCGGCCTTCGCCGGGACGACGGATTGGGAGCGATGATTGGCAAGACCTCCCGTCCCTTCACCCACATCAACACCTGGGTGTTCGATCTCGACAACACGTTGTATCCGCATCACGTCAATCTGTGGCAGCAGGTCGATGCACGGATCGGCGAGTTCGTCAGCGCCTGGCTCAAGGTCTCCGCGGAAGAAGCCAGACGAATCCAGAAGGACTATTATCTTCGCTATGGCACCACCATGCGCGGTATGATGACCGAGCATGGCGTGCGTGCCGACGACTATCTCGCTTATGTGCACCAGATCGATCATTCGCCGCTGCAGCCAAATCCGGCGATGGGTGCTGCCATCGCCAGGCTGCCCGGACGCAAGCTGATCCTGACCAACGGCTCGACCGACCATGCCGACAAGGTGTTGCAACGGCTCGGCATCGCTCCGCATTTCGAGGCGGTGTTCGACATCATCGCCGCCGAGCTTGAACCGAAGCCGGCGCCGCAGACCTATCAGAAATTCCTCAGGACTCACGGCGTCGATCCCAAGACCTCGGCGATGTTCGAGGATCTGGCGCGCAACCTCGTGGTGCCGCACCAGCTCGGCATGACCACGGTGCTGGTGGTGCCCGACGGCACCGAGGAAGTCGTGCGCGAGGATTGGGAGCTGGAAGGCCGCGACGCCGCCCATGTCGATCACGTCACCGACGACCTGACGGGGTTTCTGCAGGGGCTGGTCGACGGACTAGACGCGCATTCGCGCAACCATTTCAGCCGTCATACCCCGCCAACGGGATCCGCACTTCGGCGACTCTCGATGAAGGCGCGGCGTCAGATGCCGCGCACCATCGGCACCACGGCGGAATATGGGTCACCCGCTTTCGCGGGTGACGACGGTCGGGGTGTCTGCCTTGACTCTCCGCTCCCAAATCCCGACAAAAGCCCGCCAATCACTGCTCTCACCAACATCGCCTCAAGGAAATCTCGATGTCTCTGGCTTCCCTCGAATCCACCGTCAATGCCGCGTTCGATGCCCGCGACGGCATTTCCACCGCGACCAAGGGCGAAGTTCGCGAGGCGGTGGATCACGCGCTGGAGCTGCTCGACAAGGGCGAGGTGCGCGTCGCCGAGCGCGAAACGGGGGGCAAATGGAAAGTCAATCAATGGCTGAAGAAGGCGGTGTTGCTGTCGTTTCGCCTCAACGACATGAGCGCGATTTCCGGCGGCCCCGGAAAAGCCTCGTGGTGGGACAAGGTGCCGTCAAAGTTCGACGGCTGGGGTGAAAATCGATTCCGCGATGCCGGCTTTCGCGCAGTGCCGGGCGCCATCGTTCGCCGCTCGGCCTTCATCGCCAAGAACGTCGTCTTGATGCCGTCCTTCGTCAATCTCGGCGCCTATGTCGATGAAAGCACCATGATCGATACCTGGTCGACGGTCGGCTCCTGCGCCCAGATCGGCAAGCGCGTGCACATTTCCGGCGGCGTCGGCATCGGCGGCGTGCTGGAGCCGCTGCAGGCCGAGCCGGTCATCGTCGAGGACGACTGCTTCATCGGCGCGCGCTCGGAGGTCGCCGAAGGCGTGATCGTACGCAAGGGCGCGGTGCTGGCGATGGGCGTGTTCCTTGGCGCCTCCACCAAGATCGTCGACCGCCACACCGGCGAAACCTTCATCGGCGAGGTCCCGGAATATTCCGTGGTGGTGCCGGGCGCGCTGCCGGGCCGACCGCTGAAGAACGGCCAGCCCGGTCCCTCCACTGCCTGCGCCGTGATCGTCAAGCGGGTCGACGAACGCACCCGCGCCAAGACCAGCATCAACGAGCTGCTGCGGGACTAAAATCGAACCCGAGTCTATCGATGGCGACTAATCTACCGGATAGGCCGTTCTCGGCAGTCCGGAGGACAAACTTATGCGTTTGAGATCGCTTCTGTTCAGCTTTGAGGGCCGCATTAATCGCGCCAAATACTGGTATGTCTCCTTTGCCGGCTTATGTTCCTACCTCGTTTTCTTCGTTTTCATGGCGGCATTGGCGTGGGCTCTCGGCGGTATCTTCCGTGCCACGTCAGTTCACGTCCAAATCTTTCCGCTATTCTCTTACTGGGCCAGATTCAGCTATGACAGCCCGGCGTCGAACGCTGCTGTGATCTACCCATTATTCTACGCGGCCGAGACTCCATTCCTCGTCATCGGCATGTGGTTCCTGGCGGCCACCACGATCAAGAGGCTTCACGATCGCAACAAAAGCGGCTGGTGGATTGTCCCATTCTGCGTTGCTCCCGGCCTGCTCTACGGGCTCTTGCGCTGGCTCGACAACCCCCTGACTGTGGCACTTATCGTCAGCGCCCTCGGTTTCGGTTTGGCCCTCTGGGGCTTTGTCGAGCTGTTCTGCCTGAGAGGGATGGGAGGACCCAACCGGTTCGGGCCTGATCCGCTAGCTGCACCTAATCCGAGCATCCATACGATCTCGCATACGCCTGCGTAAGGCTTGCGGGATTTTTCGCCCGCGGTGCTGGCCCATCGCCGTGGGCTCATGTTAAGCGGGGGCATAACTGACGCTCTGAGCGCGCCCGCGCCAAGACCAGCATCAACGAACTGCTGCGCGATCAGCTGGTCGAACCCTCCGACCGCTGGCGACGACCAATCTTGCGGGCGGCGGCATCCTTGTCCCATCCGGAGGCCGGGCGATGGACAAACTGACGGACAACAAATTCCTGTTCAGCTTCGAAGGGCGCATCAACCGCTTCAAATATTGGTATGCCCTGTTCGCCAGCGGGATCTTCTGCCTCGTTCTCTTGCTGCTGCTGGCATTTGTTATCGGCGGCATCTTGGGCGCCGACGTCAGATCCATCCACATCCGCAGCCACGTCCTTGACGTCTTCCAGAATCCTCCGTCTTTCCCGTTCAGCGCAAGCTTCGGGGATGCCGGCGCCACGCCGCACGCGGCACTGATTGCCCTGATATTCCACGTGGCCGGAACACCGATCGTCATTTTCGGCAGCTGGTTCCTGGCGGCCACCACGATCAAGCGACTTCATGATCGCAACAAAAGCGGATGGTGGATCGTCGCCTTTTTCGTCGCTCCGGCTCTGCTCAACGGAATCGCGGATGCCCTCGACGATTCGAACGCGGAAGTCGCGCTGTTGCTGGTCTCGGTCGGCCTCAATCTCTGGGGTTTTTCCGAGCTGCTGCTTTTGAAGGGAACCGGCGGGCCCAACCGGTTCGGGCCCGATCCGCTGACACCGGTCAATCCAGGCGGGAATGGAGCCTCGCAGTGGGATCAGACTGGCGAGCTGGAATTTGTTCCGCTCAGTGCTAGCCCATCGCCGGGGCCGCATGTTAAGCGAGGGCATGACTGATGCTGTTTCTATTGCCCGTGACCTCGTCCGCTGCCCATCGGTAACTCCGGCCGATGCCGGTGCGCTCGCCGTGCTGGAGAATCTCCTGAGAGGTGCCGGCTTCGAGGTGCACCGCGTCACCTTCAGCGAACCTGACGCGGCCGATATCGACAATCTCTATGCCCGCATCGGCAACGCTGCGCCCCATATCACCTTTGCCGGACATACCGACGTGGTGCCGGCCGGCGATGAGGCCGCATGGACCCATGGCGCGTTTTCAGGGGACGTCAAGGACGGCTTTTTGTACGGGCGCGGCGCCGTGGACATGAAGGGCGGGATCGCCTGCAGCGTCGCGGCGGTGCTGGAATTTCTCGCCGACAATGGCGGCAAGCCAAAAGGCTCGATCTCGTTCCTGATCACCGGCGACGAGGAAGACATCGCCGTCAACGGCACCATCAAACTGCTGCAATGGGTGGCGGCGCGCGGAGAGAAATTCGACCATTGCGTACTCGGCGAGCCCAGCAATGTCGAGGAACTCGGCGATTGCATCAAGATCGGCCGCCGTGGCTCGTTGTCGGGGACGCTTTACGTCGATGGCATTCAGGGTCACGTCGCCTATCCGCATCGCGCCGCCAATCCGGTGCCGGATATTGCGAGCCTGATCGTGGCGCTCAGCAGCGAGCCGCTCGATCGCGGCAGCGCGCAATTTCAGGCATCGAACCTCGAATTCACCTCGGTCGATGTCGGCAACAAAGCCGGCAATGTGATCCCGGGGCAGGCACGCGCCAAATTCAACATTCGCTTCAACGATCATCACACCCAGGAAACGCTGCGCGAATTGGTCGAGCAGCGCATGACCAAAGCCGCCGGCAACCGGATTCGCGCGCGGATCGCCTGGGAGCCTTCCAATGCCAATGTGTTCGTCACCAAGCCGGGCGCCTTCACGGATCTCGCAGTCGCGGCGATCGAACAGGTCACCGGCCGTCAACCGGAGTTGAGCACCGGCGGCGGCACATCGGATGCGCGCTTTATCTCCAGCTATTGTCCGGTGATCGAATTCGGTCTGGTCGGCCAGACCATGCATGCGATCGACGAGCGCACGCCGGTTTCCGATCTGGAAAAGCTGACCAAAATCTATCGCGGCGTGCTGGATCGGTATTTCGGGTGATCCCGTATGCTCTCTCACCGTCATGGCCGGGCTTGTCCCGGCCATCCACGTTCTCAGATCGATCGAATCGTAGAGATCATTCCATTCGGGATTGTCGGCCAATATTAGTCTTACTTTCCATTTTCGCGACCAATGCTTGATGTTGTGTTCGCGCTGAATCGCAGCTTGAATTTCTTCGTGGTACTCGAAGTAAACGAGCTGTTTGACGGAGTACTTCTTCGTGAAACCTGCAACGATCCGTGGCGATGTTCGTAAATTCTTCGAACAAGGTCATTCGTAACTCCGACGTACAAAATGCCGTTGGGAGCGCTCGCCAGAATATACACGTAGCCGCCTGACATAGGCCAAAGATGAAGGACGTGGATGGCCGGGACAAGCCCGGCCATGACAACTTTCTAAATATCTAAAAGCTAATAATCCACCCGCACCAGATAGAGCCCGTCCGGCGGCGCGACCGGGCCGCAGGCGGCGCGGTTGCACGCGGCCAATGCCGCCGCGAGATCGTCGGCGCTCCAGCGGCCCTCACCGACCCAGACCAGCGAGCCGACCATCGAGCGCACCTGGCTGTGCAGAAACGAGCGCGCCGAGGTCACGATATGGACGGCGTCGCCATCTCTGACGACGTCGAGCTGGTCGAGGGTTTTCTCCGGCGATTTCGCCTGGCATTCGGTGTCGCGAAACGTGGTGAAGTCGTGCTTGCCGATCAACCGCTGCGCAGCGTCATGCATCGCATCGGTATCGAGCGGTCGCGGCAGCCGCCAGACGTGGCCGATCTCGAGCGCCAGATTGGCGCGGCGATTACTGATCCGATAAAGATAATGGCGCTTCTTCGCGGAGAACCGCGCCTCGAATGTATCGGGCACGATGTCCGCCGACAGCACGCCGATCGGATGCGGCCGCAGATGCGCATTCAAGCCGTCGCGAAATCGTCCGGGCACGAAATGCCTGGCAATATCGCAATGTGCGACTTGCGCCAGCGCGTGCACGCCGGCGTCGGTGCGGCCCGCGCCGTGGACGCGAACCTGCTCGCCGCAGATCGCCTTGACCGCGGTTTCCAGCGCGCCCTGCACGGAAGCGCCATTGTCCTGGAGCTGCCAGCCGCAGAACGGCGCACCGTCATATTCGATGATCAGTTTGTAGCGGGGCATCAGCGTAACCGCATCGGAGGCTTCAGCGGCGTTCCGCGCAGAAAATCCGCCGCCTTCATCGGCGCCTTGCCGGCGCGCTGCAGTTCGAGAATCCGGATCGCGCCTTCGCCGCAAGCGACCGAGAGGCGATCGTCGAGCAGATCGCCGGCCGCTCCCGAGCCATGGGTCATCTCGCAGCGCAGGATCTTGACCCGCACCGGTTCGCCTTCGATCGGCATCTCGCACCACGCGCCGGGAAATGGCGACAGGCCGTGAATATGGCGCAGCACGGCGCGCGCAGGCTTGTCCCAGTCGATCCGCGCCTCGGCCTTGTCGATTTTGGCAGCATAAGTGACGCCTTGATCGCTCTGCTTGGTCAGCTGCAGCTTGCCGCGTTCCAGGGCGCCCATCGCGCGCACCATCAGATCGGCGCCGAGCGGTGCCAGCGCATCGTGCAGATCGGCCGCGGTCATCGTATCGGTAATCGCCAGACGCTCGGCCATTGCCACGTCGCCGGTATCGAGGCCGGCATCCATCTTCATCACCATCACGCCGGTCTCGGCATCATCAGCCATGATGGCGCGATTGATGGGAGCCGCACCGCGCCAGCGCGGCAGCAGCGACCCGTGAAGATTAAAGCAGCCGAGCTTTGGGGCGTCGAGAATGGCCTGCGGCAGGATCATGCCATAGGCGACGACCACCGCCGCGTCGGCGGCGTGCGCTTCAAATTCCTGCAACGCTTCCGGCGTCTTCAGAGTGGTGGGCGTGAAGACCGGGATGTCGAGCCGCCGCGCCTCCTGCTCCACCGGAGTTGGCTGCAGCTTCATGCCCCGCCCGGCGGGCTTTGCCACACGGGTATAGACCGCCGCGATCTCATGGCCATGCGCCACCAGTTCCTTTAGCGTCGGCACCGCGAAGTCCGGCGTACCCATGAAGATCAAGCGGAGCGGCATGAAATGGAAGCTTCCTTCTGAGTGTCAAAATAACGAAGCTTCATCCTGAGGTGCGAGCCGTGTTTGGCGAGCCTCGAAGGATGGCAAAGGAAAGAACGTCGACTTTATCTGCGCCCTTCGAGGCTCGCCGCCACGAGGCGCCTCGCACCTCAGGGTGACGGCACTTCGTGTGCGAGCGCGCGATCCCTACTCCGCGCCGCGCTTGGCGGCCTTGGCAAACTTCTTCAGCACGCGGTCGCGCTTCAGCTTCGACAGATAATCCACGAACAGCACGCCGTTGAGATGATCGATCTCGTGCTGGATGCAGGTGGCGAACAGCCCTTCAGCGTCCTCCTCATGCACCTTGCCGTCGAGATCGGTGAAGCGCACCCGCACCTGCGCCGGCCGCTCCACTTCCTCGTAATATTCCGGAATCGACAGGCAGCCTTCCTCGTAGACCGACAACTCTTCCGACGACGACAGAATTTCCGGATTGATGAAGACGCGGGGGCGCGGCTTGCTCTCGCCGTCTTCGTCCCGCTTGGCGAGATCCATCGTGATCAGCCGCAGCGGCTCTGCGACCTGGATCGCCGCAAGCCCGATTCCGGGTGCGTCGTACATGGTCTCGAGCATGTCGTCGGCGAGCTTGCGCACCTCCGCCGTGACCTTCTCAACGGGTTTGGAGACGAGCCGCAACTTCTTGTCCGGCAGGATGATGATTTCTCGGATGGCCATGATTTCTCGAAGTGCCTGGCGGGCGATTTAAGCTGCTGATTTGCCGGGGTCAATGCGCAGCCGTCGCCTGTTGACGTCTCGTTAACCACGAATCTTAGGCCGACATTAACCATAAAAATTTACCCACGATTAGCCATAAATGTTCCCTCTTCGTTCGCGTTCGAGCGCGAATCGGCTACAAGGACGGCATGAACGAGATCCTTTTTGTGATCGGCGACCTGCCGATTCGAACCGGTGTCGCGCTGATCGGCTTCGGTGCCGTCGCGTTGCTGCTGCTGTTGATCATCGCCGTCGTGATCGCACGGTCGGGGCGGCGTGGCGCCGAGCTCGCGATGGCGCAGGCCATTCGCGCCGACGAACTGGAAGAGCGCCTGAGCGAAATGCTCCAGGCCCAGAGCCACGCCACCGGCCGCGTCGATGCGATGGGTCAGGCGCTCGCCGGCCGCCAGGCCGAGATGGCGCGCGCCGTCAACGAACGGCTGGATTCGGTGACCCATCGCGTCGGCCAGTCGATGGAGCAGACCACGCGCCACACCATGGACTCGCTGCGCGTGCTGCACGAGCGGCTTGGCATCATCGACAATGCCCACAAGAATCTCACCGACCTCACCTCGCAGGTGACGACGCTGCGCGATGTGCTCGCCAACAAGCAATCGCGCGGCGCATTCGGCCAGGCCCGGATGGAAGCGATCGTCCAGGACGGCATGCCGAAGGGGTCTTATGAATTCCAGTTCACGCTCTCGACCGGCAAGCGGCCGGATTGCGTGGTGTTTCTCCCGGATCAACGGCCGCTCTGTATCGATGCGAAATTTCCACTTGAAGCGATGACCGCGCTGCACGACGCGCGCACCGACGAGGAAAAGAAATTCGCCACGCAACGCCTGCGCGCCGACGTCATGAAGCATGTCAGCGACATCGCCGAGAAATACCTGATCACCGGCGAGACCCAGGATACCGCGCTGATGTTCGTGCCGTCCGAATCGGTCTATGCGGAGATTCACGACGGTTTCGACGACGTGATCCAGAAGGCCTATCGCGCCCGCGTGGTGCTGGTGTCGCCGTCGCTGTTGATGCTGGCGATCCAGGTGATGCAGCAGATCCTGAAAGACGCGCGGATGCGCGACGCCGCCGACCAGATCCGCACCGAAGTGCTCAACCTCGGCGACGATCTGGGAAGACTGCGCGACCGCGTCGTGAAACTGCAGAAGCATTTTTCCGACGCCAATGAGGATGTCCGGCAGATATTGATATCCGCCGACAAGATCGAAAAGCGCGCCGGACGGATCGAGGAGCTGGATTTCAGCAAGACCGAAGCCCCCGCCGAGCCCCCGCGCCTGGTCAAATCCGGCGCGCCCGAGTTGTTCCCCGTGCCGCGCAAGCTGCAGGCCGGGGAGTAGGATTTCACCTCGCCCCGCTTTGCGGGGAGAGGTCGAATTTCTCGCAACGCGAGAAATTCGGGTGAGGAGCCAAGCGTTGCATATCATTGTCTTCGGAACGTGCGGGTCGGAGCGCCCCTCACCCCAACCCTCTCCCCGCGAAGAGCGGGGCGAGGGAGAAGATGCGCCGCCACGCGAATTTGCTAGCACTGTGGCATGACCAGCGCGCCTGACAGCCTGCCCGAACCATCCATCGCACCGAAGCCCGGCGTCCCCCGCCCCGGCTTCCGCGAGAGCCTTGCGGTATATCTCCAACCGCGGGTGCTGATCGTCCTGCTGCTCGGCTTTTCATCCGGCCTGCCGCTGGCGCTGTCGGGATCGACGCTGTTGGTATGGATGCGGGAATCCGGCGTCGATCTCGGCACCATCGGCCTGTTCGCGCTGGTCGGGACGCCCTACACGCTGAAATTTCTCTGGGCGCCACTGGTCGATGCGCTGCATGTGCCATTCTTCACCCGTCGATTTGGCCGCCGCCGCGGCTGGCTGGTGTTCTCGCAACTGCTGCTGATCGCTTCGATCCTGCTGCTGGCGCTGACCGATCCGGCACGTTCGCCGCTATACGTGGCGCTCGGCGCGCTGCTGGTCGCCGCGGCGTCATCGACACAGGACATCGTGGTCGATGCGTTCCGCGTCGAGAGCCTGCCCGAGAGCGAGCAGGCCGCCGGCATGGCGTCCTATGTGGCGGCCTATCGCATCGGCATGCTGGTCTCGACCGCGGGCGCGCTGTTCATGGTGAGCGCGTTCGAGGGCACCGGCATCGCGCGTGCGCCAGCGTGGATGTGGGGCTATGTGGCGATGGCAGCCCTGGTGCTGATCGGCACCGTCACCGCGCTTGCCGCCACCGAGCCCGAACAATCGGTCCGCGCCGAAACCAAAACCAGCACCGAGACCGCGTTCGCACGCGTGATGCATGCCGCGATCGGCGCGTTCTCTGAATTCCTCGTTCGCAAGGATGCCCTGGCCGCACTCGCCTTTGTGGTGCTTTACAAATTCACCGATGCGTTTTCCGGCACCATGACCGCGCCGTTCGTGATCGACCTCGGCTTCACCCGCAACGACTATGCTGCCATCGTCAAGGGCGTCGGCCTCGCTGCACTCCTGACCGGCGGCTTCGCCGGCGGCTTCGTGGCGCGGCGTTATTCGCTGGCCGCCAGCCTGTGGATCGGCGGGGTGCTGCAGGCGGTGGCCAATCTGTCGTTCTCGTGGCTGGCGCTGGCCGGCATCAATCACTGGGCGCTGGCGTTCGCGATTTCGGCGGAGAATTTCACCAGCGCCATCGGCACCGTGATCTTCGTCGCTTACCTCTCGGCGCTGTGCAAAAATCCACTGCATACCGCCACGCAATACGCGTTGCTCACAGCGCTTGCCGCGGTCGGACGCACTTATCTCTCATCGGGCGCGGGTTACGCGGCCAAGGCGACCGGATGGCCATTGTTTTTCGCGATCTGCGTCGTGGTCGCGGTGCCGAGCCTGATCCTGCTGGCGTGGCTGCAGCGGCGCGGGCATTTCGAGACGCTGGAGCCGGTGAAGGTCTGAAAGTTCGTCAGAGCTGGCACTATGTCCGGCAAGTGCGGATCTTTTCTTCACGCTAGCTTCCTGGCCATGATCCGTCAAGCGCGGCAGGTGCAGCAACATAGTGAAACGTGTCGTCCGCTCCACCAAGGTGCCGATCGCGGAACTTCCAAGACCCACATGAGGTCTCCCTCCCAGTGGCCAGGTACGCTCTATCGGCTGCCTCCGCCGGACGTTGACTGATCATATCTCGGGAGAAACGAAGGCCCTGCCTTTACGCGTGCGTCCCTTGGCATCCGCAGCGCTCGCCCAGTGCGTAAACAGGCCGTCAATTCACGGCGCAACGCTCCCGGCCTTGCACATAAAGTGCCTGATAGATCGCTTCGTGACTGACACGCATCGTCCCATCCTCGGGAAAGTCGAGCCGAAGGCGACGAGAATCTGTTCGGGCTCCAGGCCGTTGCCCAGCGTCGGTTCTGGCGATGCACGGCCGTCGCCCGTTCCACACGACCTTCGGGCCAACGAGCGGTGCCCCTCCGGCGAGGGATCAACCGGCTAGCCTGTCTTGTACATAATCTCGCAGGATCGGATTAACGCCAGCTTTGCCGGCTTTGGCCGTCGGGCGGACCGGTGGCGTGCCATTGTGCCGTGGTGGCTCGGTATTCTGGAGTGCCGTGGCGGCGCGCCAAATTGCGCCGGAGTTCGCGAGAGATCGTGCATGGAGGGCGATCGAGCTGGCGAGCGATGGCTCGTACACCAAGGCCCTGCGCGCGCAAAATGGCGATATCCTCACGTTCGCGAATGAAAGATAGCGCCCTGATAGAGTTCTCGATGACTGCGAGAAATGCGTTGGAGGCATGCCCCCAGCCCTCCGGAACAAGCGTACTCCGACAGCCGGCGACAGCCCTGGCTCGACCGCAGCGTTATCGGTGGAGCGCCCCGAGGCAACCGCCAACCAGAACTGTCTACAGTTCTCCCGCAGCGCCTCTCGAGGCCGGTTTGGCGACCCCAAAGATGCCTCCTTACATCGATCCAAACCGCGCCTGTATCTCTTCATCGCAACCGCCTATCCTGGGGTGTTGCGACGACCGGTTGAATCGGCCCTGGAATCGCCCGGTCAAGCCGGGCGACGACGACATCACTAGCGACACGGCATCACTTGCGACGGCGACATCGCTCAATGCTTCGTCACCACGCTCCATTTCGTCACGACGGCATCGCTCATCTGCCCGGCTTCCTGGGAACAGGCGACCTCATCGACCTTTACCGAGACTTCCTTGCCGACAAAACTCTTCAACTGCGCCGCCTGGGCGTCATTGGCGGTGACGATCTGAAAGGTTTCCGGTCCGGTCTCCAGTCCGCACAGTCCGGTCGGGCCCGGCAGCCGGCGGGGTTCGCTGGTGAGCTGATAGGTGGCGACACGCTTGCCCTTTTTGCCGCCGCGCGTGCGCAAGGCGTTCAGCTCTCCCGAAAGCACGTCGCCGGCATTGATCAACCTGGCGGCCTTCGGCGCGGGTTCGTCGGTTTGCGCGAATGCGCCTGATGCTGCGACCGTCGTCGCAACGAGCATCACCCAAGCCAGGCGTTTGCCGAATCGTGGTCTCGTCATGTCGATCATTTCCGTTAAGTGATGGTTAGAACAGGGTTCGCTGCCGCATCGCGGCGGACAGCGTGCCTTCATCGAGATAATCCAGTTCGCCGCCGACCGGCACGCCGTGGGCGAGCCGTGTCACCTTGACGCCCGCTTCCTGCAGCAGGTCGGTGATATAATGCGCCGTGGTCTGGCCGTCCACGGTTGCATTCAGCGCAAGAATGATTTCCGTTACGCGCGAATCATGCGCGCGCGCGACCAGCGCGTCGATGGTCAGATCCTGCGGGCCGACGCCGTCGAGCGGCGACAGCGTCGCGCCGAGCACGTGGTAATATCCGTTGATCGCATTGGCCCGCTCCAGCGCCCAGAGGTCGGCGACATCGGCGACCACCACAATGATCGCCGGATCACGCCGCGGATCGGTGCATACCGTGCAGGGATTCTGGGTGTCGATGTTGCCGCAGGTCTTGCAGACCTGGATCTTGTCGATCGCCACCTGCAACGCCGCGGCGAGCGGCGTCATCAGCGCCTCGCGCTTCTTGATCAGATGCAGCGCCGCCCGCCGCGCCGAGCGCGGGCCGAGCCCCGGCAGCCGCGCCAGCAGCTGGATCAGGCGTTCGATTTCGGGACCGGCAACGGCAGCAGCCATCTCAGGTGAGGCCCAGCCCCGGCGGCAGACCCAATCCGCCGGTCAGCGACTGCATCTTTTCCTGCATCGCGGCTTCCGCCTTGCGCCGCGCGTCATTGTGCGCGGTGACGAGCAGGTCTTCGAGGATTTCGCGCTCCTCCGCCTTGACCAGCGAGGGGTCGATCTTCACCGCCTTCACTTCCATCTTGGCGGTCATGCGCACGGTGACGAGACCGCCGCCCGAAATGCCCTCGACCTCGACGTGGCCGAGTTCTTCCTGCATCGCCTGCATCTTCGATTGCAGCTGCGCCGCCTGCTTCATCATGCCGAGAAAATCAGCCATCAAACATTCCTCACATATTGCTATTCGTCGCTGTCGGAACTCTCGGCAGGATCTTCATCGCTAACATCGGATTCCGGCGGCTCGGGGGCAAGCTTGCGCACCTCGACGACCTTGGCGCCGGGGAAGCGCGCCAGCACCTCCTTCACCCGCGGATCGGATTCGGCGGCGCGTTCGCGCTCGTTCTTCTGCATTTCGTTTTGCGAACGCAGCGTCGGTTGTCCGGCTTCGTTGGACACGATCACGGTCCAGCGCCGTCCGGTCCATTGTTCAAGTTTACGCGACAGATCGTTGATCAGCGTCCGCGCCGCACTGCGCTCCAGCGTTACTTCGAGCCGGCCGTCCTCGATCCGGACCAGGCGGACATCGGCCTCGAGCGCGGACTTGGTCAGGAGGTCGCGCTTTTCGCCGGCCAGCGCCACCAGTTCCGGAAAGCTTGCAATCCGCAGTGCCGCCGCGGCTGGCTGCGCGGCGGACGCCGGCGCGATCATCTGCGGACGTGCGGAGGCTTCCGCGCTGGCCCGCGGCACCGAGGCCGCTCGCGCAGGCGAGGATGGCATCGAGGAAACGCCCTGCGCAGAACTGCCTGCCGAAGAACTGCCGGAGCCTTGCGCGCCGCGCGGCAGGGCGCTTGCCGCGATCACGGGCGAGGCACCGCCATTCTGTTCGAGCATCCTGATGGCTTCGTCCGGCGTCGGCATGTCGGCGACATAGGCGATGCGCACCAGCACCATTTCGGCCGCCGCCACCGGCCGCGTCGCGCCTTGCGCCTCGGTAATGCCCTTTAGCAGCATCTGCCACATCCGCGACAGCACCCGCATCGACAGTTTTGACGCGTAGTCGCGGGCACGGCGCCGCTCGGTTTCGCCAAAGGCGAGATTGTCCGCCGTCGCCGGCACGACCTTGACCCGGGTGACGAAATTGACGAATTCGGCGAGATCGCTGAGCACCACGATCGGATCGGCGCCGGTGTCATACTGCTCGCGAAATTCCTTGAAGGCGCCGGCGATGTCGCCGCGCACCAGCGAATCGAACAGGTCGATCACCCGGGTGCGATCGGCAAGGCCGAGCATCTGGCGAACGGCGTCGGCGCGCACCAGGCCTGCCGCATGCGCAATCGCCTGATCGAACAGCGACAGCGAATCGCGCACCGAGCCCTCGGCGGCGCGGGCGATGATGCCGAGCGCCTCCGGCTCCGCCTCGACATTCTCGCGTGCCGCGATGCTGGCGAGATGCGCCATCAGCACATCGGCATCGACCCGGCGCAGATCGAAGCGCTGGCAGCGCGACAGCACCGTGACCGGCACTTTTCGAATCTCGGTGGTGGCGAATACGAATTTGGCGTGCTCCGGCGGCTCTTCCAGCGTCTTGAGGAACGCGTTGAAAGCCGCGGTGGAGAGCATGTGGACTTCGTCGATGATGTAGACCTTGTAGCGGGCGCTGGCCGGCGCATAGCGCACGCTGTCGTTGATCTGGCGCACATCGTCGACGCCGGTATGGGATGCCGCGTCCATTTCCAGCACGTCCATGTGCCGGCTTTCCATGATCGCCTGGCAATGCACGCCCGGCACCGGCATGTGAATGGTCGGCCCCTTTACCGATCCATCCGGCAATTCGTAATTCAGTGCGCGGGCGAGGATTCTCGCGGTCGTGGTTTTTCCGACGCCGCGCACCCCGGTCAGGATCCACGCCTGCGGTATCCGGCCGGTTTCGAAGGCGTTCGAAACGGTGCGGACCACCGCTTCCTGGCCGATCAGATCATCGAAGCTGGAGGGACGGTATTTCCGCGCCAGCACGCGATAGTGCTGGCCGGCCTGCGGCGGGCCGCCGAGGTCAAAGCCGCCCTGATGGGCGCTTTCCACATCGGTTGGAGGTACTACGGGAATGCCAGCGTCGGTCATCGATCGATCCGCAATTGATTGTCTCTCGAAGCCGGCTTGCGGAACAAGGAACAAATCGCGCGCAAGGACACATATCGACTTTTGCGCGATTCGCTCGAAAAAACAGGTAGGAGACTGACGAGCGACCCGATCCGGACCTCGTTAGGGCTGCTTCCTTCCGGACCTGACCCGGTTGGCGAGTGGCTCGTCCACCGCCAATCTCCCGGCCCTTATTTGGGGCTAAAAGCCCCGGAAAGCAAGCCGGGCGTCGGCCGTCATCCCAGCCAAAGCAGGGTATCCGGTAAACCCGTGCGCCGGCGATAAACAGGCCCGCGGCGGAATACCGGATCATCGCTTTCACAGGTGATGACGCCTTGATATGACACTGCGGGCGGTGTCCATTTGGGCACTTCAGACCGAAGCCATCGACAAAGCGATGGACGCACCCGGAACCCTTATGCCCTCTGACGATCCCGCCTGGTCGCTGCATCCTCAGCTCAAGAAAGACACCATCGACATCGGCGACCTGCCGCTATGCCGCGTGCTGGTGATCAAGGATGCGCATTACCCGTGGCTGTTGCTGGTGCCGCGCCGGCACGACGCCGTGGAGATCATCGATCTCGACGAGGTCGCGCAGGCGCAGTTGATGACCGAAATCGCCCGCGTCGGACGCGCTCTGAAAGAGATCACCCAATGCGACAAGCTCAACATCGCAGCCCTCGGCAATGTCGTACCGCAACTGCACGTCCATGTTATCGCGCGCCGCAGCAGCGACGTCGCCTGGCCGCGTCCGGTCTGGGGGGTGATGCCACCGCTCGCGCATGATGCCGAGGAAGTCCAGAACTTCATCAGCGCGCTTCGCCGTAAAATCTGGCTAGGATCCTGACTGGGTTGAATTCATGACAGCTTTCGATTCGTTTCCACTGGGCCAGCCGGCCTTCGTCACCCATATTCTCGATCGCGCCGCGCATCTGCGCAACGACGACGCGAAATTGTTCGCGCTGGAGGGCCATCGCGATGCCCGCGCCTATGTGGTGCATCGCGATTCGCTGGTGGTGAAGCAGACCGCGGAAGGCCCGCGCGTGCTGCTGACCATCGACGAAGCGCTGAAATTCGGCGCCAATCCCGGCACGATTTTCTTAGGGCTGCGCGAGGGCGCCGCGGTGTTCGGCATGGGGATCCCGGCAGCGGCCGTGGAAAAACTGTTGACCCGCGATGACGTCGCCGTGACCGAACTGCGCGGCATGGCGATGCAGGGCGTGGTGCCGTCCGACCAGCTGTCGGCGATCGCGATGGCGAAGTCGATGGTGACCTGGCATCAGCGCCACGGCTATTGCGCCAATTGCGGCACCCGCACCGCCATGAAGGAAGGCGGCTGGAAGCGCGACTGCCCCAACTGCAAGGCCGAGCATTTTCCGCGCACCGACCCGGTCGTGATCATGCTGGTGACCTCCGGCGACAAATGCCTGATGGGGCGGCAGAAGCAATTCCCCGCCGGGATGTGGTCGTGCCTGGCCGGATTCGTCGAAGCCGCCGAAACCATCGAGGATGCGGTGCGGCGCGAAATCTTCGAGGAATCCGGGATTCGCTGCACCGATGTGAGGTATTACATGACGCAGCCTTGGCCCTATCCGTCTTCCCTGATGATCGGATGCAGCGCGCGCGCGACCAACCAGGACATCGTGGTCGATCGTACGGAACTCGAGGATGCACGCTGGTTCGATCGCGCCGAGGCGACCTTGATGATCAAGCGGCAGCATCCCGACGGCCTTGCGGGGCCGCATCCGTTTGCGATTGCCCATCATTTACTCGGACGCTGGCTGCAGGGCGATCCTGAGCCAAACGCATAGCGGGAACCCGATCATGGCTCGTCGATTATTAGCTGACGTCCGGGGGCGAACGTAATGGACGAGCCGATGAACTTTCACGCCAATGGTCCGAAAATCCCTCCGCGCATTCTCTGCATCGGCATGCCGGTGCGCGACCTGACGTTTCGCATCCAGGAATTGCCCAAGCGCGGCTTCAAGGTCAACGCCAGCCATTTCGATGAAATCTGCGGCGGCAACGCGCTCAATGCGGCGATCGGAATCGTGCGCCTGGGCGGCCGCGCCTCGATCTGCGGGCCGATGGGCGATGCCCGCGAAACTTCATCGAGGTATATTTTCGACAAGCTCGCGCATGAAGGCATCGACACCAAACATATCGTGCACATGCCCGGCCTGGTGACGCCGATCTCGAACATCATGATCGACCCGAGCGGCGAGCGGACCATCGTGACATTCCGCGATCCGGAATTGTGGAAAGTCCGCCTGCCCGATGCCGACAGGCTGCTCGAGGACTGCGCCGCGATCCTGACCGAGAACCGCTGCGCGGAGTTCTGCACCGATCTGTGCGCCGAGGCCCGCCGGCGCGGCATTCCCGTCGTCGTCGATGTCGACCGCACGATGTCGATGCGGGAAGGGCTGCTCACCGCGTCCTCGCATCTGGTGTTCTCCAGCGAAGCGCTGCAATCCACCGCCGGCGTCGCCAACGACGCCGACGCGCTGCTGAAAATCGCCAAACTGACCTCATCGTTTCTGGCGGGAACGCAGGGCGCGCAGGGTACGCTCTGGCTCGACGAGCACCAGTCGCTGCAGCAGACGCCGGCCTTCCCGGTGCATACCGTGGATACCCTGGGCGCGGGCGACGTGTTCCACGGCGCATTCGCCCTCGCCATCACCGAAAAGCAGGATCTGCGTTCCGGCCCTGCGGTTCGCATCGGCCGCCGCGGCGCTGAAATGCACCCGGTTCGGGGGCGCTTTTGCCGCTCCGCAACGTGCTGAAGTTGAAGAGTTTTTAAGCCAGAACCAGGCCGGCCGGCTCGGCCCGGATGCGATAAAAATGGGCTTGTACTAGAAGAATTTTCTCTATATGAGGGATATTGACCTTATAAATGGAACAAAGTTCTTCTCATGACCGACCTCGCTGTTCACGTTCTTGAGCCCAACCGCCGCCTCGACGCCATCGACCGCAAAATCCTCACCGTGCTGCAGGACGACGCCTCGTTGTCGGTCGCCGAGATCGGCGACCGGGTCGGGTTGTCATCGACGCCGTGCTGGAAGCGCATCCAGCGGCTGGAGGCCGACGGCGTGATCCTGCGCCGGGTGGCGCTGGTCGATCAGAACAAGATCGGGCTCGGCATTTCGGTGTTTGTGTCGGTCGAGAGCGCCGATCATTCCGAGAGCCTGGCTGCGGACCTTCGCCGACGCCGTCAGCGCGATGCCCGAGGTGATGGAATTCTACCGCATGGCGGGCGACGTCGACTACATGCTGCGCGTCGTGGTCGCGGACATGCAGAGCTACGATGTCTTCTACAAGAAGCTGATCAGCGCCGTGCCGCTGAAGAATGTCACGTCGCGTTTCGCGATGGAGAAGATCAAATCGGTCACCGCGCTGCCGGTGCCGGCGGCCTGATTTCGCAACTGTGGGCCGCCCGTGGCTGCACGGACTGATGCGACGCTGGCCGCATGCGGCGACTTCGAATCGATGCGCAAAGCCGCAATCGCCTTCAAAACAAGGCACCGCTGCACGCTGACCTTGCGTTCGACGAATCGAACCACTTCCAGCGTCGTCAGATCACGCTGGTTCGGGTCTCCGAATTATCCCTAGCAGAATATTTACGCGGAATTAGCTTTCGCTCGATATCCAGCCGCGATGGAGCGGCAAGAAAGCAGTCACGCCTCGATGGCCGGCGTGGCTCAATGCAGCCATACTGCTGCTTGCGAGCTGGATCGCCATCGCAGCGCTGTCCTTGCAGGTCCGTCCCGGTACCGAAGTCGTGGCCGTGGTGTTTCCGCCATGGTGGAGCACGCAGCAGGCTTTCCTGGCCGCCGCTTCCGCCAACGCCGCGATTGTCAGGATGACCGCCATTCCAGCCATCCTGGTGGTGCGGCCCGATGACCGCGACGGGATTGACGCGGCTGCGCGACGCCGGCGCCTGGCTCGCCATCGACCCGCAGGCCATCGCCGCCTGCTTTGCAAAACAGAAATGGCATGAAGGAAATTGGACATGACCACTGAAAATCATGACCTGGAGACATTTGCGCGAAACCACCAGCAGGACCTTGCTCGCGGTGCTCTGGCTGCATGTTCCGATCTGCCTTGGCCATCGGCATGGCGCGCGGCGCGGATTGGCTGCTGCCCGTCGCCTTGATGGTGGCGCTGGCCTTGGCCGCGACATTGTCATGGCGCGCGACCGGGAACGGCCTTTCGACCCGTCTGACTGTTCGCGGTCGCCCTGATGGGCGGCGTATCGGTGTTCACCTACCAGCTCGCCGGCCATCCCTGGCAGATCGACATCCACATGTATTTCTTTGCCGGCGCTGGCCTGCCTCGTCGCCTATTGCGACTACCGGCCGATCGTCGCCGGCACGGTCGCGGTCGTCGCTGCATCATCTGACGCTCAATTTCATGCTTCCGGCGGCGGTCTATCCCGGCGGCGGCCGATCTTTGGCGCGTCGTGCTTCACGCCGTCATCCTCGTGATCGAGGCCGGCGTCTTGATCTGGCTTGCCCACAAGCTCGCGCACCTGTTCGATGACAGCCGCGCAGAAGACTGCGGAAGCCGAAGCGGCGAGCGCCGCCGAGGCCCGCGCCAACGCCGAGCGCGTCGAGACCGAACAGCGCTCCAAGCTGGAACGCGACGCCGCGATGCGCGAGCTCGCCGCCGACTTCGAGCGCAAGATCGGCCACATCGTCGAGGCGGTCGCGGTGGCCGCGAGCGAAATGCAGGGCATGTCGTCGTCGATGAGCGGCAAGCAGCGGCGAAACCGCGCGACAGACGGCGGCGGCGGCCGCCGCATCGACCCAGGCCTCGGCGAATGTCGAAACGGTGGCCTCGGCGACCGAAGAACTCACGGCCTCGATCGGCAGAGATCGCCAAGCAGGTGACGCGCTCGGCCGAGATCGCCGGCAAGGCCGCCGAGGAGGCGCACCGCACCAACGCCGTGGTCGAGGGACTTGGCGAGCGGCACCCAGAAGATCGGCGAAGTGGTGACGCTGATCCAGAACATCGCCAGCCAGACCAATCTGCTGGCCCTGAACGCCACCATCGAGGCGGCGCGCGCCGGCGAACACGGCAGGGGATTTGCCGTGGTGGCGAGCGAAGTCAAGGCGCTGGCCAACCAGACCGCGAAGGCGACCGAGGAAATTTCGGCGCAGATCCAAAGCATCCAGACCGCCACCGGCGAAGCCGTCAGCTGCGATCCAGGCCATCGGCGGGACCATCGCCGAGATCGACGAGATATCCAGCGCAGATCGCCAACGCCGTCGATCAGCAGGGCGCGGCGACGCGCGAAATCGCCGGCAACGTGCAGCAGGCGGCGGACGGCACCAGGGACGTCAACGACAATATCCACAGCGTCACCCGGGCCTCCAACGAAGCCGGCGTGGCCGCCTCGCAGCCTGCTCGAGGCGGCCAACGGCTTGTCATCGCAGTCCGAGCGGCTGAAGTCCGAGGTCGATGGTTTCCTCGGCTCGCTGCGCGCAGCGTAGCGTCGCTGAATCGTCATAGCAGGCTGACGCGCATCGACGATCCGGGATAGCGCTGCATTGCCGGGTCAGCCGGCAACGACGTGTCGGCGAGATCCTCAGATCTTCTGATTATACTCGCCGACTTCGGGATGGGTGCGCAGCACCGAATCCATCGCCTCGAACATGTCGCGCATGCGCTGCTCGGACACCGGGCTCTCGACCACCACCACCAGTTCCGGCTTGTTGGATGACGCCCGCACCAGGCCCCAGCTGCCGTCCTCGACGGTGACGCGCACGCCATTGACGGTGACGAGATCGCGGATCGGCTGCCCCGCAACCTTCCCGCCCTTGTTCTGCATCGCCTCGAAATGCTTCACCACGGATCGACGACGCCGTATTTGGCCTCGTCGGCGCAATGCGGCGACATGGTCGGCGACGACCAGGTCTTCGGCAGCGCGTTCTTCAGGTCCGCCATCGACTTGCCGGGCGCGCGATCGAGCATCTCGCAGATCGCGATCGCCGAGATCAGGCCGTCGTCATAGCCGCGGCCGAACGGCGCGTTGAAGAAGAAGTGGCCGGACTTCTCGAAACCCGCCAGCGCGCCCAGTTCGTTGGTGCGGCGCTTCATGTAGGAATGGCCGGTCTTCCAATAGGTGACCTTCGCACCCTGCTTTTGCAGCACCGGATCGGTGACGAACAGCCCGGTCGATTTCACGTCGACCACGAACTGCGCGATCGTTGTGGATCGCCGACATGTCGCGCGCCAGCATCACGCCGACCTTGTCGGCGAAAATCTCCTCGCCGGTATTGTCGACCACGCCGCAGCGGTCGCCGTCGCCGTCGAAGCCGAGGCCGACATCGGCCTTGTGCTCGAGCACCGCGTCGCGGATCGCGTGCAGCATTTCCATGTCTTCGGGATTGGGATTGTATTTCGGAAAGGTGTGGTCGAGTTCGGTGTCGAGCGGCACCACCTCGCAGCCGATCGCCTCCATCACCTGCGGCGCGAACGCGCCCGCGGTGCCGTTGCCGCAGGCGACCACGACTTTCAGCTTGCGCTTCAGTTTCGGGCGCCTGGTCAGGTCGGCGATATAGCGCGCCGGAAAATTCTCGTGAAACTGATAGGAGCCGCCGACCTTGTTCTTGAAGTCGGCGTTGAGCACGATCTCTTTCAGGCGGTTCATCTCGTCGGGGCCGAAGGTGAGCGGCCGGTTGGCGCCCATCTTGACGCCGGTCCAGCCATTGTCGTTATGCGACGCCGTCACCATCGCGACGCAGGGCACGTCGAGATCGAATTGCGCGAAATACGCCATCGGCGTCATGCAAGGCCGATGTCGTGAACCCTGCAGCCCGACGCCAGCAGCCCCGAGATCAGCGCATATTTGATCGAGGCCGAATAGCCGCGGAAATCGTGCCCGGTGACGACCTCCTGCTTGGCGCCGAGTTCGGCGATCAGCGCGCCCAGCCCCATGCCCAGCGCCTGAATGCCCATCAGGTTGATTTCCTTGCCGAACAGCCAGCGGGCGTCGTATTCGCGAAAGCCGGTCGCCTTCACCATCGGCTCGGATTCATAGGCGTAGGTATTCGGAACCAGCACGGATTTCGGCTTCGGAAACATTTGGATGGCCTCGTCGCGAAACGCTGAAAGGAATGACCGCAGCCATAGCGAATGCGCGGCGCGGCGGAAGGCGGGACAGCCGTTTTGTGAGGATTAATTGCGGCGGATTGGCGAAGCGTCATCCACCCATCTTTGCACGGCGGCGGCGCCATACGCTGCGCTGTTGCGCCCTGCGAGCTACTTGACCGCTATCGCTCCGACCCAGCATGGTTTCTGAACCATGGATGGGCCTCTCGACGAAAATATCCAAAACGACCCCATGCAAAGTAGCATGGTCCGGCCTTTTGAACGATCCCGCAAAAATATTTTGACACGTCGGGCAAATCACCTGCGCCTCAGGTTACTACAGCCAACGGTAATCTCACGATCACTGCCACTGACAACGCCAAACCCACAGAATTTCGGTGGGGTTTATGGACATACGCTAACGTTCTCAGAACCCGGTAGCATCAAATTGGCAACAATGACCACTGTCGATCCTACTGGTTTGTTGGTAGCGACGCCGATTGAAGGTGATCCAAGCAATCTGAATGTCAGAGAGTACAAGGGCTACTAGAAAACCGGCATGGAGAAAAGGGCAGGCGTAACAGGCGGCATATCTCTGCCCTCGCGATCCAAATACTGGCCAGCATTTCGCCATATGTCTACGTCAAGATGACCAGAAGCTCAGGGCTCTGGACTTATTAGCACGCTAAATGCCGATTGATGCGAAACTTCTGAAGACCGGGATACTCGCGCTTTCGCTGACCGTGACGGCGACCGTTGGGCTGACTGCGGATTACGAAATTTTCGGTGACTTTGTGAGTGTGGAGACTGGGGAAAACCATTATTCTGTCGAGCGCCTCGACCACAAGAACAGGAAGCTCTATCACTGCACCGCAATCCTCGACGCCGAGACTAAGCAATTGACCGGTCAATGCACCGAGAGGCCCGGCTTTCCGGAGAATCGGACCGGCAAAGGTCGGAACATGCAGGGAGGGATATCAAACGTTTTTGGCGGAGTGCCAGTGTTTGGCTCCTGGAAAATCGACCAGACTACCGGAAAAACCGAGTTCTGTATTGCAGACACTGCTCAGTGCGTGGAGGTAACTCCGCAATAGACATTTTACGGAAAAGCGGCTCCGGTTTTATTTGCGGCGAATTGGTAGCGAAACGGCCCTACTGTTCCAGCACCATCTTGCCGTTGGCGTATTCGAAGCGCTTCAGCTTCGACAGGAACGACAGGCCGAGCAGGTTTTCCGACAGCGCCTCGTCGGGCAGCACCATGGCATCGACATCGCGCACCATGAGGCCGCCGATATCGACCATGGCAAGCCGCGTGGGCGCCGCCTTGATGGTGCCGTTGGCGGTCGTGACCGTGGCGTTGTAGTCGCCGCGCGACGGGCGCAGTCCGAACCGCGCCGCCGAGGTTTCGTTCAGCGCGATCATCGAGGCGCCGGTATCGACCATGAAGTCGATGCGCTGGCCGTCGATCCGGCCTTCGGTCTCGAAATGACCGCGGGCGTCGCGGGGGATGCTGAGGCTGCGGATCCGGCCTGCGCGACGTGTCGTGCACGACGGCGGCTTTGCGGGATGGCGGTATGGGCGGGCGCCGGCGTCATCTTGTCGGCCATCTGCGCCATCAAGGTGCCGAGCCCGAAATGATGGCGGCAAAGATCATAATGTTACGCATAACGCCACACTCGACCGGAACACCGCCGATATCACCACGTAGCCGCCAAGCCGCGACTAACGGCGGCGGCGAAGGCTGCCATTTTGGCGAAAAGGATGAGCGAAGCGTTAACGAAGGGAGCGTCATACGCGGGCTTGACCCGCGTATCCATCAGCTTCGCAAAACGTTTCCTCCAAGCTAATGTATTGCCGGGTCGAGCCCGGTAATGACATCGCGCGTTACGTCCCCGCGGCTTGACGCGGCGGGTCGGCATCGCGCTTGCCGGATCCTCCGGCCAGGGATGACGCGGATAGCGCCCGCGCAGATCGGAGCGCACCGCCGCATAGCTGCCGCGCCAGAAACCCGGCAGATCGCGCGTCACCTGCACCGGCCGGTGCGCCGGCGACAGCAGTTCCAGCACCAGCGGCACCGCGCCCTTGGCAATCGACGGATGGCTGTTCAGCCCGAACAATTCCTGCAACCGGACCGCAATGGTCGGCCCCTGCTCGGCCTCGTAGTCGATCGCAAGCATGGTGCCGGTCGGCGCCTCGAAATGCGTCGGCGCCTCGCGCTCCAGCCGCGCGCGCAAATCCCACGGCAGCAGCGCCATCAGCGCATCCGACAGATCGCCCGCCGAAAAAGCCTTCAGCGAAGTCTTGTCGAGAGCGCCGGCACCAGCCAGGTCTCGCGCTGGGCTGCGAGCGCGTCATCGGACAGATCCGGCCACGGATTTCGCCGCCTCGGCCGCGCGCAAGAACATCACGCGGTCGCGCCACTGTTTCAGCGGTTTCGACCATGGCAATTGGTCGAGACCTGCGGCGATCAGGCCATCGGCGAGCACCCGCGCGGTCTCCGCCGAGGGCGACAGCGCCATTGGGGTTTCCGACAGCGTGATCGCGTGCAGGGTCGCTTGCGCCGCGCCCGCAACGCCATCGCGCCGCGATCGAACGAAATCTCGTCGGCGGTCTCGATCTGATCGGCGAAATGCGATTCGATATCGGCTTGCGCGATCGGCGCCGCCAGCAGAATGCGGCCCTGCGCCGCCGTGCCGGTGAGTTCGGCGACCGCAATATAGGGCGCGCGCGCCAGCGCGGAGGTCTGATCGACCGCCGCGCCGCGCCCATTGGCGAGCACAAAACTGCCGTTGCCGCGGTTGCGCGCGACCCGGTCGGGAAACGCAAAAGCGAGCATGACGCCGGTGGAGGCTCCTCCTCCGCCACGGGCGAGCCTGCCGTAGCTCGCACCCCGACCTCGGCGAGCTTCGCTCCCTCCCCCGCAAGGGGGGAGGGAGAAGAAGCTCGCCGCCACCTGCGACGCCCAGCGCTGCGCCAGGCTGCGCGCGCTGCCGGCGCGTTGCGAGCGGTCGCGGCGGAATTGATCGAGCCTGACATCGAGATCGACGCTGTCGCCGCCGAGCCCGCGCTCGGTGAGCACCGCGGCGATCTCGGCGGCCGCCTCGCCGGCGCCCCAAGCGATGCGAATCCACGATCATCCGCGCCAGCCGCGGCGGCAGCGCCAGCGCGCGCAGGCTGTGGCCTTCGGCCGTGATCCGGCCGTCGCCGTCGAGCGCGCCGAGTTCGCGCAACAGACTGCGCGCTTCCTTCAACGCCGGCGCCGGCGGCGGATCCAGAAACGCCAGCGTCGAGGGATCGCTGACGCCCCATTGCGCGAGGTCGAGCACCAGCGACGACAGATCGGCGCTGAGAATTTCCGGCTGGGTATAGGCCGCAAGCGACGCGGTCTGCGGTTCATCCCACAGCCGGTAACACACGCCGGGCTCGGTGCGGCCGGCGCGGCCGCGGCGCTGATCGACCGCGGCGCGCGAGGCCCGCACGGTTTCCAGCCGCGTCAGGCCGATATCGGGCTCATAGCGCGGCACCCGCGCCACGCCGGAATCGACCACGATGCGAACGCCTTCAATGGTCAGCGAGGTCTCCGCGATCGAGGTCGCCAGCACCACCTTGCGCTGGCCCTTCGGCGCGGGCGCGATGGCGCGATCCTGCACGGCGGCATCGAGCGCGCCGAACAGCGGCACGATTTCGATTGCTGGCGTCATGGATGCGTTCGCCGAGAAAATTCTGGGTGCGGCGAATTTCCGCAGCCCCCGGCAGGAACGCCAGCACCGAACCCGGATCGGCGCGCAGCGCGGTTGCGATCGCATCCGCCATCTGCCGCTCCAGCGGCGCATCGGCCTTGCGGCCGAGATAGCGGGTCTCGACCGGAAAGGCGCGGCCTTCGCTGGCGACCACCGGCGCATCGCCGAGCAGTTTTGCGACCCGCGCGCCGTCCAGCGTCGCCGACATCACGAGAATGCGCAGATCCTCGCGCAGGCCGGTTTGCGCGTCGCGCGCCAGCGCCAGGCCCAGATCGGCATCGAGCGAGCGCTCGTGGAATTCGTCGAACAGCACCGCGGCCACGCCGGTCAATTCCGGATCGTCGAGAATCTGCCGCGAG
The DNA here is from genome assembly GCA_963771225.1 of uncultured Pseudomonadota bacterium. Taxonomy (GTDB): domain Bacteria; phylum Pseudomonadota; class Alphaproteobacteria; order Rhizobiales; family Xanthobacteraceae; genus Bradyrhizobium. Next base: position 40,691 of record CAVYSR010000002.1, read on the forward strand.
AAAATGCCCTCGGTGACGACCTCGATCCGCGTCGCGCGCGACACTTTCGAGCCGAACCGCACGCGATAGCCGACGGTCTCGCCGACCCGTTCGCCCAGCGTCTGCGCCATCCGCTCGGCGCTGGCGCGCGCCGCGATCCGCCGCGGCTCCAGCACGATGATTTTCTTGTTGCAGCCCACGGCGCGTCGAGCAGCGCCAGCGGCACCCGCGTGGTCTTGCCGGCGCCGGGCGGCGCCACCAGCACCGCGGCGTTGCTGCCCGCGAGCGTGCGCGCCAGTTGGTCCAGCACCGCGTCGATCGGAAGAGGCGTGTCGAAGCTGCGGGTCAAGGCCGTCTCATTTCTCGAAACCTGGCAGCGGCGCGCTCTTGTGCGGCTGGAAGCGGGGAACTCCCATCATGGTTCGTTGACTTCAGATCAGACGTTGTGTTCAATTTCAATTCTAATCTCTGATTGAGAGGGTCGATGTTGCCCAACAACATTACCCGTAGACGGGTTCTTCAGGCGTCCGCAACTGCCGCGGCCGCGGTGCACGCAACTGCCATTGGAAGCTCGCTGATATCGACGACAGTCCAGGCGGCAGAAACCGTCAAGGTAGCGAAATACGTCTTGCGGCGGCTGCACCAGTACAAGGTCGAAACCATGTTCGGCGTCCCAGGCGCCACCTGGGAAGGTTTCTTCAGCGAATTCAGCGGTACCGGCGTATCGTTGGTCATCAATAGCAGCGATCTGGAAGCCGGTTATGCCGCGGACGGCTACGCGCGAATGCGCGGCCTCGGCGCCGTTGCAGTAACGCGCGGTGTCGGCATTTTGAGCTTGGTCAACGCCATCGGCGGCGCCTATGCCGAGCGCAGTGCTGTGGTGGTCATCAATGGCGGCCCGAGCGGCCTCGACCTTGCGGGGCAGAGGGATCTCGGGGTGCTGTATTCGCACTCGATCGGCCGCGACAAGACGGACCTCAACATTCTCCGGGAAGTCACCGCCTATGCAGAGCGCGCCGAAACCGCGGCTCAGGTGCCAGCGATCGTCGACAAGGCCCTGACGGTCGCGCTTACCCGCAAGCGACCGGTCTATATTGAAATCAATAACGGCATCTGGGACAGCCACATCCCGGCTCCGATCGGAGACTTGAATTCAACGCCGCCGTCGGGTCACGAACAACAACTCGCTGCGCAAATCATCCAGCGCCTGAAAAAGATCCAGGCCGGCCATCCTGCTCGGGTGCGAGGTGCAACGCTACGGACTGCACGACGAAGTAACGGCGCTGGTGACCAAGCTGGGAATTCCCTACGCAACCACCGTGCTTGCGAAATCCGCGATTCCAGAACAGACGCCGGGCTTTGTCGGTGTCTACAACGCATCCGCCACCGCGCCCGTCGAGCGAGCACCTCTGGTTCAGGAAGTCATCAGGGGCGCCGACGCTTTGTTCGTCCTTGGCGCCGTGCTGAGTATCGGGTACCGAAAGTTGGTCAAGGATTCGATCGCAAAGATCGTTCGTGTCGGCGACGGCACTGTCAGAATTTGCCGTGCGGCTCCCGTACCTGCCGATCTGCGAACACTCGTATCGGCGATGACACAGTCGCCATGGACGATGCCGTCGAATCCTCCCAAATTGACCGGACTATCCTTCGATGAGCGACGCAAGCCGCTCCCGCCGGTTCCAGCGATCCCGCGAACAGCAACCTGACGTTTGACGAAGTGATGAAGTCGATCAGCGATTTCCTCGATGCGTCATTCATCGTGACGCCGGACACCAGCCTGAGCCAGAATCCGGCGGCTGATGTCAACGTGGTCGGCCATGATGGGATACATCGCCAACGCGGTCTGGCAATCGATCGGGTATTCGGTCTGGCGCGGCAATAGGCGTAGGGGCGGCACAAACCCAGCGCCGTCCCCTCGTCATCTGCGGAGACGGCGGCTTTCAGATGAACGCCCAAAGTCTTTCCACGCTGGCCAAATTTACCTATCCCGATTCCGGCGGCAAAAAGCTGAGAGCCATTGTGATCGTGCTGGACAATGCCTTGTACGCGATCGAGCAACAACTCGTCGATCCGGACTTCTTTTCGAATCCCGGTGCAAGCGCCAACCCCTACCTGATGCTAAATCGGTGGGACTATAACGAACTGGCGAGGTCGATGGGCTTTCAATCCGTCAAGACCGTCGCCGATCCGCACTCGCTGACGGCTGCCTTGATCGAAGCCCGGAACGCGACCGGCCCTACCTTCATTACTGCAAAGATGAACCCAAAAAGTCTGCCAGCGGGCCTGACGTAGAATTGAGATTGGTTTCGTAATCAACGCGGGAGGGGTGGATGAAATCATTTGAGCGGCCGGCCTCACGTCGAGAATTCATTCGATTTAAGCGCAACGGCGGCATTCGTTGCAGCGCCGGCAATCTGGTCCCCGCGCGGAAGCAGACCCGTGCGTCATGGGGTGCCAGCCAGGCCCGGGACCATCGCCGGCTCCGGAGAAAATCCTGCCGTCGCCGAATTTTGATACCTCGATCGTTGATTACATCGCTGGCGTGAGACCGCACCGTTCGCATGCCTACCGGCTGGAACGCGTTTCACATTCGGGAAAGCACATCGTCCACAATTACGGGCACGGGGGTGCCGGTATTACCATGAGTTGGGGCTGCGCTACGAAGGTGGTTGAGTTGGTGAACGAAATTCTCAGAGACGACGCTCATGCAGCGGATGGCGGCATCGCCATTCTGGGCGCGGGGGTTATGGGGCTGACTTCGGCGACGCTGTTGAGACAAATTACGCCGCCGAGGAAAATTGCGGTGTACACGGACAAGCTCTACCCGGAAACCACGTCTCGAAAGGCCGGAGGGCAATGGTGTCCTGCAAGCGTCGAGTACACAAACAAAGACGACGAATTCAAGCAGATATTGAGAGATTCCCACGCGATGTTCAGTGGCCAGATCGGCTCGGTTTATGGCGTATCACCGAAAGACAATTACGCCCTTGAACGACCCTACGACCTTACCAACTTTCGTATCCTTCCCGAGCTTACCCCCGAGACGTGTTACAGCCGGCTGCCGTTCGCCAAGATGAACTGTTCGGGTTTTCTACCGAACGCGGCCCCGTGGAGCCTCCAATATTCCTGAAGAAGATTGACAACGACCTGGTCGGGGCCGGCATTCCCTTCAGGATCAAGAAATTTCAACCTGAAAATACCCACCGCGAGGGCCGGCAATACCGTGATGGGTCTCTCCGAAAAAATCATCATCAATTGCACGGGATTGGGATCGAAAGATTTGTTTGGCGTAAATCCTTAGATGATTTCAGTCAAGGGGCAGTTGCTATCTGCTGCGCCCGCAACCTGCATTGGACTATCTCTTCAGCGGCTACGATGGAAAGCGTACCGGCGAGGACTGCCACGATTGGGTTCAGTATGTTTTCCCGCGCCATGACGCTCTCGTGGTCGGGGGAACCTATCAAGAAACTGTCAACAACGAGGCGGCCCATCCGGAGACGTGCAAGACATTGGCGAAACATTTGAAGGCGATTTTCTCCGGCACGCCCCCGTCTTGCGCGGGATATCCCATCACGGGCTTTAGACCTTGGGTTCACCCCCGCGCCCGACGCTTTCATAGATAAAGCCAAGCGCCGCCATGTCCTCGGGGCGATAGATATTGCGCAGGTCGACCACCACGGGCTGCGCCATTTCGCGCTTCAGCCGCTCAAGATCGAGCGTGCGGTACTGAACCCATTCGGTCACGATCACCATGGCATGCGCGCCGCGAACGCAGGCGTAGGGATCGTCGCAATATTCGATATCGGGCAATTCGCGGCGCGCCTGCTCCATCCCGACCGGATCGTGCGCGCGCACCTTTGCGCCGATGTCGAGCAGACCGGTCACCAGCGGGATTGACGGCGCCTCGCGCATGTCGTCGGTGTCGGGCTTGAAGGTGAGGCCGAGCACGGCGACGGTCTTGCCGCGCAGGCTGCCGCCGCCGCGCTTGAGACCTTGCGCGCCATCGCGCGCTTGCGGTTGTCGTTGACCGCGAGCACCGCTTCGACGATCCGCAGCGGCACGTCGTGATCGAGCGCGATCTTGACCAGCGCGCGGGTATCCTTTGGAAAGCACGAGCCGCCGAAGCCCGGGCCCGGCATGCAGGAATTTCGAGCCGATCCGATTGTCGAGCCCGATGCCGCGCGCGACTTCCTGCACATCGGCGCCGACTTTTTCGGAAGATCCGCGATCTCGTTGATGAAGGTGATCTTGGTGGCGAGGAACGCATTGGCGGCGTATTTGATCAGTTCCGCGGTGCGCCGCGCCGTAAACATCAGCGGCGCCTGATTGAGCGACAACGGCCGGTAGATGTCGCCGAGCACCTTGCGCCCGCGCTCATCCGAGGTGCCGACCACGATGCGATCCGGAAACTTGAAGTCACGGATCGCGGCACCCTCGCGCAGGAATTCCGGATTGGAGGCCATCACGACATCGGCCGACGGATTGACTTCACGAATCAGCCGCTCGACTTCGTCGCCGGTGCCGACCGGCACGGTCGATTTGGTGACCACGACGGTAAATCCCTTGAGCGCCGTGGCGATCTCGCGCGCCGCGGCATGAACGTAGCTCAGATCGGCGTGGCCGTCGCCACGGCGCGACGGCGTCCCGACGGCAATGAACACCGCATCGGCTTCCGCGACCGGGGCGGCAAGATCGGTGACAAAATCCAGACGGCCCGCTTTCACATTGGAAGCCACCAGTGCATCGAGGCCCGGCTCGAAAATCGGGATTTCGCCCCGGCGCAAGCTTGCGATCTTGTCGCCATCCTTGTCCACACAGGTGACCTGGTGACCGAAATCCGCGAAACAGGCGCCTGACACCAGCCCCACATAGCCCGTGCCAATCATGGCGATGCGCATCTGCAAACCTATCGATAATGGTTAACGTTATGTGGGCGGGGTCTTAGCGCATGATCCGCCAAAGGGGAAACCGGAAAGTTCCAGAAAGCGGCATATCATTTGTATGAATAAAGGAGAAAGAAACCGATCGGGCCGATGATGCCGCATTCCAGCGCCGAAAAGAGACACCGATGACACCAAACGGCACATCCGCCCGACCGCGTTCCGGCCTGCGGGTGGACGCATCGACTGGGTGGACTACGCCAAGGGCATCTGCATCGTCATGGTGGTGATGATGCATTCGGTGCTGGGCGTCGAGGCCGCCGCCGGCCAGACCGGCTTCATGCATCTGGTCGTCATGTTCGCCAAGCCGTTCCGGATGCCGGATTTCTTCCTGATTTCCGGCCTGTTCCTGTCGGTCGTGATCGACCGCGACTGGCGCACCTATCTCGACCGCAAGGTCGTGCACTTTGCCTATTTCTACGTGCTGTGGGTGACGATCCAGTTCGGCTTCAAGGCGCCATCCTTTGCCGCCGAGACCAGTTGGCATCACGTCGGCTTCCTCTATCTGGAATCCTTCATCGAGCCTTTCGGCACGCTGTGGTTCATCTATCTGCTGCCGGTATTCTTCGTCGTCACCAAGGCCACACGTCGGATGCCGCCGCTGCCGATCTGGGGCATCGCGGCGTTGCTGGAGATGGCGCATGTTGCGACCGGCTGGACCGTGATCGATGAATTTTGCGCGCGCTTTGTCTATTTCTATTCCGGCTATCTGTTTGCCGATTACGTGTTCGCGCTGTCCGACCGCGCGCGGGCGCGTCCCGCGCTGGCGCTGGGGGGCATAGCGCTGTGGGCCCTCGTCAACGGCGGCCTGGTAAAATCCGGCTTCAGCGAATGGCCGCTGATCTCGCTCGCGCTCGGGCTTGCCGGCGCTGGCGCGATCATCGCGACGGGCACGCTGCTGGCGCGGGCGCACTGGTTGACTTTCCTGCGCTTTTTCGGCGAGCATTCCATCGTCATCTATCTGGCGTTCTTCTGCCGATGGCCACGACACGCACGCTGTTGCTGAAGACCGGCCTGATCCACGATATCGGCGCGATTTCGCTGCTGGTCACGATCGTGGGCGTGCCGGAGCGCTGGCGATCTGGCGGATCGCGCTGGGGACGGCGCAAACTTCCTGTTCGAACGTCCCGCCGCGTTCTGGATCGCACCGAAAAAGCCGCGCAAAGCGTTGCAGGCGCGGAGTAGCGCGCACCCGGCGGCATCGCCCGGCTCGGTACCATCAGAGCATGGCGTTTCGGCATGGACGCCTGGAATACTGGTCACCCGCTACGGGTGACGACAAATGGCTGTGTACCCCAAAAACGAATCCGCCAAAGGCTGTCAATCGCCGCAAAAATCCCTAAGTTGCGGCCATGCCGAAAACCTCCGAAAAAGCCGCTCCAAAGCCCGTTGCCGTCAAAGCCCTCGCCAAGGGCGACCACGTCTTTCTGGTCGACGGTTCCTCCTATATTTTTCGCGCCTACCACGCGCTGCCGCCGCTGAACCGCAAATCCGACGGGTTGCAGGTCAATGCCGTGCTCGGCTTCTGCAACATGCTGTGGAAGCTGTTGCGCGACATGCCGCCGGATAACCGGCCGACCCATCTCGCCATCATCTTCGACAAGTCGGAAATCACCTTCCGCAACAAGCTTTATCCCGACTACAAGGCGCACCGGCCGCCGGCGCCCGACGACCTGATCCCGCAATTTCCGCTGATTCGCGAGGCGGTCCGCGCCTTCGATCTGCCTTGTCTCGAACAGGGCGGCTTCGAAGCCGACGATCTGATCGCAACCTACGCCCGCGAGGCCGGCGAGCGTGGTGCGACGGCGACCATCGTCTCCTCGGACAAGGACCTGATGCAGCTCGTCACCGACAAGGTGACCATGTTCGACACCATGAAGGACCGCCGCATCGGCATCGCCGAGGTGATCGAGAAATTCGGCGTGCCTCCCGAAAAGGTAGTCGAGGTGCAGGCGCTGGCCGGCGATTCGACCGACAATGTGCCGGGCGTGCCGGGGATCGGCATCAAGACCGCGGCCCAACTGATCGTCGAATACGGCGATCTGGAAACGCTGCTCCTGCGCGCCGGCGAGATCAAGCAGCCGAAGCGGCGCGAAGCGCTGATCGAGAACGCCGGGAAGGCACGGATATCGCGGCAACTGGTGCTGCTCGACGACAAGGTCAAGCTCGACGTGCCGCTCGATGAACTCGCGGTGCACGAGCCCGACGCGCGCAAGCTGATCGCGTTTCTGAAGGCGATGGAATTCTCGACGCTGACCCGCCGCGTCGCGGAGTATTCGCAGATCGATCCGGCCGATGTCGCGGCGGACGGCAACAACAAGAGCGCAACGAGCAGCCCGTCGGCTGGCGCTTCGGCACCTCCGCGGGCCGCGAGCGGGGATCTTTTCGCGGATCAAAGCGCCCCCACCCCGCCCTCCCCCGCAAGCGGGAGAGGGAGCGGACAGCAAACCGGGAGAGGCCGAGCCCAGGCAGACGACAAGCCCCTCACCCCGAAAGCGCTCGCCGCCGCGCGTGCCGAGGCGGCGCGGAACACGCCGGTCGATCGCAACAAGTATCAGACCATCCGCAGCCTCGATGCGCTCAACGCCTGGATCGCGCGGGTGCATGAAACCGGCCATTTCGCGATTGAAGCCAAGACCAGTTCGGACAATCCGATGCAGGCCGACATTTGCGGCATCGCGCTGGCGCTGGCGCCGAATGACGCCTGTTATGTCCCGCTCGCCCACAAACAATCCGGCGGTGGGGCCGGATTGTTCGATGCGGGCCTCGCGCCCGACCAGATCAAGTCCGAAGACGCCCTCGACGCGCTGCGGCCGCTGCTGGAATCGGCCGGCATTCTCAAGATCGGCTTCGACATCAAATTCAACGCCGTGATCTTCGCACAACATGGCATCACGCTGCGCAATCGCGACGACGCGCAGTTGATGTCGTATGCGCTCGATGCGGGCCGCAATTCGCATGGGCTTGATGACGCTGGCCGAAAGTCGGCTCGGTCATGCCATCATCAGTTATGGCGAATCACCGGTAGCGGCAAAGCAAGCTCAGCTTCGATCAGGTCGAGATCGACAGGGTGACGGCCTATTCGGCCGAAGACGCCGATGTGATCCTGCGGCTGTGGCAGGTGCTCAAGCCGCGCCTGATCGCCGAGCGCATGACCGCGGTCTATGAGACGCTGGAGCGGCCGCTGATCTCGGTGCTGGCGCGGATGGAGCGGCGCGGCATCTCGATCGACCGCCAGGTGCTGTCGCGGCTGTCGGGCGATTTCGCCCAGACCGCCGCGCGGGTCGAATCCGAGATTCAGGAGATCGCCGGCGAGCCGATCAATGTCGGCAGCCCCAAGCAGCTCGGCGACATCATCTTCGGCAAGATGGGATTGCCCGGCGGCAGCAAGACCAAGACCGGCGCATGGTCGACCTCGGCGCAGGTGCTCGACGAACTGGCCGAGCAGGGCCATGAATTCCCGAAGAAGATTCTGGAATGGCGGCAGGTGTCGAAACTGAAATCGACCTATACCGACGCGCTGCCGACCTATGTGCATCCGCAGACCCATCGCGTCCACACCACCTATGCGCTGGCGGCGACCACCACCGGGCGGCTGTCGTCGAACGAGCCCAATCTGCAGAACATTCCGGTGCGCACCGAGGACGGCCGCAAAATCCGCCGCGCCTTTATCGCATCCCCCGGCCACAAACTGGTGTCGGCGGACTATTCGCAGATCGAGTTGCGGCTGCTGGCCGAGATCGCCGATATTGCGGTGCTGAAGCAGGCATTTCGTGATGGACTCGACATTCACGCCATGACGGCATCGGAAATGTTCGGCGTGCCGGTCAAGGACATGCCGGGCGAGGTGCGCCGCCGGGCCAAAGCGATCAATTTCGGCATCATCTACGGCATCTCGGCATTTGGCCTTGCCAACCAGCTCGGCATTCCCCGCGAGGAAGCCTCCGCCTACATCAAGAAATATTTCGAGCGCTTTCCCGGCATCCGCGCCTACATGGACGAGACGCGGGATTTCTGCCGGGCGCATGGCTATGTCGAGACGCTGTTCGGCCGGAAATGCCATTATCCGGACATCAAGGCCTCCAACGCCTCGATCCGCTCCTTCAACGAGCGCGCGGCGATCAACGCGCGATTGCAGGGCACGGCGGCCGACATCATCCGCCGCGCCATGACCCGGATGGAAGACGCGCTGGCGGAACACAAACTCTCCGGCGCAGATGCTGCTGCAGGTGCACGACGAACTGATCTTCGAGGTGCCCGACGCCGAGGTGACCGCGACCTTACCGGTGGTGCAGCACACCATGCAGGACGCGCCGTTCCCGGCGGTGCTGCTGTCGGTGCCGCTGCATGTCGACGCCCGCGCCGCCAACAACTGGGACGAGGCGCATTAAGCGACGCAACCTGACACGCTATCGCTCGCCATGGACCATCGATGAAGATCCTTGCAATTTCCGGCAGCCTGCGCGCCACGTCGCTGAACACCGCGGTACTTCAGGCCGCCAGCCGCCTCGCGCCCGCCGGCGTGACCATCGAAATGTTTGAGGGAATCGGAAATCTTCCTTTCTTCAATTCCGACCTCGATGGCGATCGCCTTCCCCGGGAGGTCGCCGAATTCCGGACCGTCATCGGCGCCGCCGACGGGCTTCTGATCTCCAGCCCTGAATATGCCCGCGGCGTCGCCGGCGTCATGAAGAACGCGCTGGACTGGCTGGTGGGCAGCTTTGAGTTTCCGAACAAGCCGGTCGCGTTGATCAATACGTCGCCGCGCGCGACCCATGCGCTGGCAGCTTTGACCATCACGCTGGAGACGATGTCAGCCCGGCTGGTCCAGGACGCGTCGATCACGCTGCCTTTGCTCGGCACCACGAATGACGCTGCCAGCATCGCGGCAAATGCCGAGTTTGCCGCACCACTCCGCAACGCGCTCGAGCGCTACGCTGACGCGATTACGACTTTCGCTCGCGACGAAGCATGAAGCGACTCGAAAGCAAATTCAATCCAGCTTGGCGTCCATGCCGCGCTTGACGCCGGGCCGCGCCATCAGCGTTTCGTACCAGCGGCCGACATGAGGAAAATCGGCAAACGACACTTTGTGGCGCTCATGCCGCCATGCCCAGCCGAGGATGGCAAAATCGGCCACCGACAAGGCGCCCGCGACAAACTCGTGGGTCGCGAGGCGGCGATCGAGGACGCCATAGAGCCGGCGCGTCTCCGTCATATAGCGCCTCAGGCCGTAGGCGCGGTCGTGTTCGTTTTCCAGCGCGATGAAGTGATGCACCTGGCCCGGCATCGGCCCAAAGCCGCCCATTTGCCACATCAGCCATTCCAGCACGGGGATGCGCTCGATCAGCGGTGCGGGAAGGAATTTTCCGGTCTTCTCGCCGAGATAAAGCAGGATCGCGCCGGACTCGAACACGCTGACGCGTTGGCCGCCCGGCCCGTCCGGATCGACGATCGCGGGAATCTTGTTGTTGGGGCTGATGGCGAGGAACGCCGGCGCCATCTGCTCGCCCTTGGTGATGTCGACCGGGAAAACCCGGTACGGCAGCCCCATTTCCTCCAGTGCGACGCTGATCTTGCGGCCATTCGGCGTGTTCCAGGTGTGCAGTTCGATCGTCATTTCGTTGTCATGTCCGGGCTGATGGAGAGTATCCAGTACGCTGAAATCTCGGGGGGTTGCAACCACGCTCCGCGAATGCTGTTCCATCCTTGCGTCGCGCTGTTGACGGCGCGACATCGGCGCTGGAATGTGCCTGAAACCGCCGATAGATTGCGCCCGTCCCATATGAGAGAACGCCTTGTCCAAATCAGCTTCCCGCGCCCGCCTCGCCGAGATCATCCGCAAGCGCTCGTTCGGCCGCGGTGAAATCACGCTGGCCTCGGGCCGCAAGAGCGATTTCTATTTCAATCTCAAGCCGACCATGCTCGACCCGGAAGGTGCGACCTTGCTGGCGGAACTGACCTTCGATGCGCTCAAGGACGACCGCCTCGATTATGTCGGCGGACTGGAAATGGGCGCGGTGCCGCTCGCCGGCGCGATCGCGCAGCTGTCCTGGATCAAGGGCCATCCGATCGCGGCGTTCTTCGTGCGCAAGAAACCCAAGGAGCACGGCGCGCGCCTGGCAATCGAGGGGTTGGCAAAAGGCGAAAGCCTGAAAGGCAAGCGCGTGGTGATCGTCGAGGACGTCACCACGACGGGCGGTTCGGCGCTGAAGGCGGTCGAGGCGGTGCGCGAGACCGGCGGCGAGGTCGTGCTGGTGCTCACCATGGTGGACCGCGAAGAGGGCGCGACCGAAACTTTCGCGCAGGCCGGGCTCGCCTTTCGCTCGCTCTACAAGGCCGGCGAATTCCTGAAGGATTGATCTTGTCTCCCTTCTCCCTCGCCCCGCTCTTGCGGGGTCGAGACGAGCGAAGCTCGCTCTTAGAGGGTTGGGGTGAGGGGCCCTTCCTGCAAATGCTGAGCGTGCGTCAAGTGCAATGCCTCGCCCCTCACCCGCCGCGCGAAGAGCGCGGCGACCTCTCCCCGCAAGCGGGGCGAGGTGAGAAACGCATTTCTTTTTCCGCGATCCGGGCGCTTGCTCATAGCTCGTTTACCATCCCGCACTAATGTGGATCGTGCTGGGGCACGGCTCGCCGCAGCAGGTTTTGTGGCGTCGGGTGGAGTGAGCGTTGCGTACAGAGTTGCCTTATCAGCGCATGCGGCGCCGCATGATGCTTGTTGCCGTCGCCGTGCTCGCGGGACCCCTTGCGCTCGCGCCGCGCGTAGCGTCGGCCGAAGACCTGTTCGGTTTCCTGTTCGGCGGAGGACAGCGACAGCAGCAGCACCAGGCCCCGTCGCAAGCGAATTTCTTCGCCGATCCGTTTGGCTTTAATCAGCAGTCCGCGCCACCGCCGCAACGCCAGGTCGCCTCAAGCGGCTCCGGGCCCGCCTTCTGCGTGCGGACCTGCGACGGAAGATACTTCCCGCTGGCGCGCGGCAACGCTTCGCCGGCTCAGATGTGCCAGGCGTTCTGTCCAGCGAGCCCGACCAGGGTCTTCTTCGGCAGCACCATCGACGGCGCCTCGTCGAGCAACGGCGAACGCTATGCCGACAGTGAAAACGCCTTCGCCTTTCGCAAGGCGCTGCGCGCCGACTGCACCTGCAACGGCCGCGACCCTGCCGGCCTCGCGCCGGTCGATTTGACGCTCGACACTTCGCTGCGTCCCGGCGACGTGATCGCCACCACCACCGGCCTCGTGGCCTATTCCGGCGTCAAGGTCGGCGTCAACCAGACCGCCGAATTCACGCCGGTGGCCTCCTATCCGGGCTTGACCGCCGACGTGCGCGCACGGCTCGGCGAGATGAAGGTGGCGCCGGTCGCCGCCGAAACCATCGCCAATGAAATGCCGCTGCCTGAAGCGAGCCGCGATGGCACGCTGCCCATGACCTCGGTGCCGAAGTCCGCATCCGCCGCAGGCAAGCGCGCCGAAGTGAATTAGGAACACCCAATATCGTCATTGCGAGGAGCGCAGCGACGAAGCAATCCATACTCTTTGCGTGGTGGCATGGATTGCTTCGCTTCGCTCGCAATGACGGAGAAAGCAGCCGATTTCACCGCCCGACGATGACGCCGATCACGTTCGGCGCCGACAGATATTTCTCCTCGATCGCCGCACGCGCCGCCGCCCGGTTTTCCGGCGTCAAGCAGCCCGCGCTTCTCGGCGAGGATCATCCAGCAATAACCCCACCAGTCCGTCAGCATGCCGTTGTCGTCGACGAGGTCGTAGCCCTGTTCGGCCGCGAAGATGCGCGCATGCGCTTCATCGAGCGTGTCGAGCCAGGCATGATCCTCGATCGAGAACAGATCGTCGCTGAAATCGTCTGTCGTGTAGCCCCACACCGACATGCAGACGGCGTTGAATTCGCGGTCGATCTCGTCGTCATCGACCGGCCGGCGGCGCGAGGCCAGATGCAACCGCGACAGCGAGCGGGCGAAGTCGGCGATGCGGGTGAGCGCGAAGGAATCGAAGGCGATGGTGGACATGTAGTCCTCAAAACAAAAGAGAGACCATAGATGTTGTATCGGCACTGCGCCGAATCACTATGATATATCAAAGACTTGCTAAAGTGTTCTTAATTTGTTCCAATCCGCCTAACCATCCAGGCCGCGGGGATCGAGACCATGGACAAGATGCAAGCGAAAAAAATTCGACGGCACCTGCTCGCGCAATCGACGACGCCGTCCACAAGGCGGGCGCAGCCATCTTTGAACTCGACGAAGAAGATCGGCAGATGTTCATCAAGCCCTTGTGGATTTGGAACATCGTTTGCATTTTAAGATGCTGGAGTTGGTCTACGCGCAGTATCCAGAACTGCGGCCCGCCCCCCGAGCCCCCCACCATCAGCAGTGATTTGCGGTGGAAAGATGTGAAGCTTCCAAAATCCGTATCCGTGGCCGATCTCGATGCGATCATCTTTTCCATCCTGACATCGCGACGGCAAAAGGCCGCGATGGTGATCGGGAGAGCCACCAAGCACTGTCGAGAACACAACCTGCCTATCAACGACGAGATATTCGGCGCACGAATCGAGGCGCTGGGGAAATTGGGCCGCATCGAACATTTCGGCGATCTTCGCCTGTGGGGCCACAGTGAGGTGAAGTTAAAAGATTGATGCGAATTGCGCGTCGTCCCGGCGCAGGCCGCTTTAATTTCTGGTGGCATGCGTGGCACAGATGCGCCTTGAGGGATGGCGTCGTCCCGGCGAAGGCCGGGACCCATAACCATCGGCGTCCAAGTTCTTGCAAGGTCATGCCAAATCATGAACGTTGCGCGCACTTATTACGTTTACATCCTCGCCAGTGGCCGGCACGGAACGCTCTATATCGGCGTCACCAATAATTTGCGGACAAGACTTGAGCAGCATCGCAACGGTCGTGGCTCGGAATTCGTCAAGAAGTACGGCATGTATCGCCTCGCCCATGTCGAAGAGTTCGCATCGCCGCGAGATGCAATCGCACGTGAGAAGCAGTTGAAAAATTGGCACCGCGACTGGAAGATACGGTTGATCGAAGAAGATAATCCGGACTGGAGCGATCTATCCCACTTACTCTGACGTCGGTGGTTATGGGTCCCGGCCTACGCCGGGACGACAAGGAATTATCGCGATGCCGGCGTTTCCCATCCCACCTATCTCCAAACGGAGCCCGTCAAATGCCCTCAACCCGGCCCGGTCCTTGCATAAAAACCATGCATGCGTTGCACAATCGGGGCCCTCTGGCGGGTTTCGATCCCGGCGCAAGGCGCGTATCATTTCGGTGAGTTCAGTCAGGGGTGCCCAGCTTGCCAGATCCATTTCTCCCGGTGAATTTTCCAGCGCTCGGCCAACCGGTCGACGAATTGGCGCTGGCCGAGATCAAGGGCGCGGTGCTTGCCAAGCTGCGGCTTGCGATCGGCAAGGACACCGGCATGGCCACCCGCCACGACTGGTACAAGGCGGCGGCGCTCGCGCTTCGCGACCGCATCGTGCACCACTGGCTGACCGCGGAAAAGCGGAGCTACGATGCCGGCCGCAAGCGGGTCTATTATCTCAGCCTCGAGTTCCTGATCGGCCGGCTGTTCACCGATGCCCTGAACAATATGGGGCTGCTGCCGGTGTTCGAAGCCGCCCTCGGCGATCTCGGCGTCGATCTCTCCGATTTGCGCAAATGCGAACCGGATGCGGCGCTCGGCAATGGCGGCCTCGGCCGGCTTGCGGCGTGCTTCATGGAGAGCATGGCGACGCTGGCCATTCCCGCCATCGGCTACGGCATTCGTTACGATTTCGGCCTGTTCCGGCAGATCATCGCGCAGGGCTGGCAGCACGAATATCCCGACGAGTGGCTCGGCTTCGGCAACCCCTGGGAATTCCAGCGGCCTGAAGTGGTCTACCACGTGCATTTCGGCGGCGGCGTCGAACGCATCACCGATGCCAAGGGCCGCGACCGCGCGATCTGGCATCCGGCGGAAACCGTGCAAGCCGTCGCCTACGATACGCCGATCGTGGGTTGGCGTGGCCAGCACGTCAACGCGTTGCGGCTGTGGTCGGCGCGGTCACCCGACCCGCTCAAGCTCGACGTGTTCAACACCGGCGACTATCTCGGCGCCACCGCCGAGGAGGCGCGCGCCGAATCGATCTGCAAGTTTCTCTATCCGAATGACGAGAGCCCGGCGGGCCGCGAGCTGCGGCTGCGCCAGGAATATTTCTTTGTCTCGGCCTCGTTGCAGGATCTGGTGCAGCGTCATCTTAGCTCCGACGGGCAGTTGCGCAGCCTCGCGACCAAGGCCGCGGTGCAGCTCAACGACACCCATCCCAGTCTCGCCGTCACCGAGCTGATGCGCATTCTCTGCGATCTTCACAATTTCCGCTGGGACGAAGCGTGGAAGATCACGGTGGCCACCTTGTCCTACACCAACCACACGCTGCTGCCGGAAGCGCTCGAGACCTGGCCGGTCGAGCTGTTCGAACGCCTGCTGCCGCGCCATCTCGACATCATCTACCGCATCAATGTCGAGCATCTGGCGCTGGCGGATGCGCGATGTCCCGGCGATGTCGACTTCAAGGCCTCGGTATCGCTGATCGACGAGAAGTCCGGCCGCCGGGTGCGGATGGGGCAGCTGGCGTTCGTCGGATCGCACCGCATCAACGGCGTCTCGGCGATGCATTCCGACCTGATGAAGGAGACGGTGTTCCACGATCTGAACCATCTTTATCCGGACCGCATCACCAACAAGACCAACGGCATCACTTTCCGCCGCTGGCTGATGCTGGCCAATCCGAAGTTGACCGATCTGTTGCGCGAGGCCTGCGGCGAAGCCGTGCTCGACGATCCCTCGCAGCTTCAACGTCTCGAGGCCCGCGCCAGCGACAATGCGTTCCAGCAGCAATTCCGCAGCGTCAAGCACCACAACAAGATCGCGCTGGCGCGGCTGATCGGCGAGCGCC
Organism: uncultured Pseudomonadota bacterium; assembly: GCA_963771225.1. Classification (GTDB taxonomy): domain Bacteria; phylum Pseudomonadota; class Alphaproteobacteria; order Rhizobiales; family Xanthobacteraceae; genus Bradyrhizobium. Next base: position 56,573 of record CAVYSR010000002.1, read on the forward strand.
TCAACATCAAGGTCGATCCGGGCGCGCTGTTCGACGTCCAGATCAAGCGTATCCACGAATACAAGCGGCAATTGCTCAATATCCTGGAGACCGTGGCGCTCTATCACGCGATCAAGGACGAGCCGCAGCGCGACTGGGTGCCGCGCGTGAAAATCTTCGCCGGCAAGGCGGCGGCGAGCTATCGCTACGCCAAGCTGATCATCAAGCTCATCAACGATGTCGCCGAAGTCGTCAACAACGATCCGGCCATCGCCGGACGCCTGAAGGTCGCCTTCCTCGCCGACTACAATGTCAGCCTGGCCGAGGTGATCATTCCCGCCGCCGACCTGTCGGAGCAGATTTCGACCGCGGGCATGGAAGCCTCCGGCACCGGCAACATGAAGCTCGCGCTGAACGGCGCGCTGACCATCGGCACGCTCGACGGCGCCAATATCGAAATCCGCGATCAGGTCGGCGCCGAGAACATCGCGATCTTCGGCATGGAGGCGATGGATGTGGTGGTGCGGCGCAAGCAGGGGCTCGATGCGACCGACGTGATCCGGCGCTCGCCGCAGCTTTCACGCGCCATCAATGCGATCGCAAGCGGCGAATTCTCGCCCGACGATCCGGGCCGGTTCGAAATCGATCGCGCACGCGCTGCGCCATCTCGACCACTACATGGTCAGCGCGGATTTCGCCTCCTATTTCGACGCCCAGCGCGGCATCGACGCGCGCTGGCAGGTGGTTCCGGCCTGGACCCGGGCCTCGATCCTCAACGTGGCGCGGATGCCGTGGTTCTCGTCCGACCGCACTATCCGCGAATATGCCCAGGATATCTGGAACGTGCCGGTGCGCGGGACTTCGCCGGTAGCATCGCAAGAGCCGGGCGCACAGCGCGGGGCGACCCGCTGAATTGCCGGGCCAGGATGGCGGGGCTGTTACCTCAGACGTCATTGAATTCGACTGCACGGCCCGTGATATTACGCATCGAAGAGCAACGGCGTCATTGCGAGCGCTAGCGAAGCAATCCATGGGCCGCAAAGCAAGACTGGATTGCTTCGTCGCTTACGCTCCTCGCAATGACGGACTATTACGTTCAAAGGATTTTCATGCTGACCAAGACCCCACACCTTTTCGACGAAGCCACGCGGGTTACCGCCGGCGACAGTTGCTGGCAGGGGCGGACCAGCGAGGATTACTGGGCGTTTGTCGGCCCGTTCGGCGGGGCAACCGCCGCGACGATGCTGCGGGCGCTGCTCGATCATCCGCAGCGCGCCGGCGATCCGCTCGTCGCTCACCGTCAACTTTTGCGCGCCGGTCACGCGAGGCACGTTCGATCTCGACGTGCGCCTGATCAAGGCCAACCGGTCGACACAGCATTGGTCCGTCGAGATGACGCAGGATGGCGGCGAGGTTGCGACCTTTGCCACCGCGGTGTTCGCGGCACGCCGTCCGTCATGGTCGCACCAGCAGGCCGAATTTCCCGGCGCCACCGCTTTCGAGCAGACGCTGCCTTATGCCAAGATTTCGATACCCTGGGTCAAGCAATATGATTTTCGCTTTGTCGAGGGCGAACCGAAAATCAGCACGACGCCTCGGGCCGAGCCGGCCAGCGCGTACTCCAAATTATGGATCGGCGACCGCGTCCCGCGAAAGATCGACGCGCTGTCGCTGATGGCGATGTCGGATGCGTTCTTCGGCCGCATTTTTCATGTGAAAGGCGAACTGGTGCCGTTCGGCACGGTTTCTCTGACGACCTATTTTCATGCCGACGCGGAGGACCTCGCGGCCGAGGACGTCAGCCGGGTTCTGGCCGTCGCCGACGCCAATATCTTTCACAAGAGCTATGGCGACCAGACCGGCAAGCTCTGGTCACCGAATGGCCGCCTGCTCGCGACCACGACCCAGATCACGTATTTCAAGGCGTGAGGTTTCGCTGTCGTCAGCTCGCCGAACTCCCAGCACCGCCGGCTAGCGTCGCACAAAAAAAAGGACGGCCCGTTGAGCCGCCCTTTTGCCTTTTCGTTGCAACTGATTTTTGCGAATCTTATTCCGCGGCGAGCTTCACTTCGGGCGCGGCGGCGCGGACATCGGCATCGACCTGTGCTTCGAACTTGGCGAAGTTCTTCTGGAACATGCCGACCAGCGAACGCGCGGTCTTGTCGAACTCAGCCTTGTCGGCCCAGGTCTTGATCGGATCGAGGATATGCGGCTCGACGCCGGGCAGCGAGGTCGGCACCGCGAAGCCGAAATACCTGTCGGTGCGGAAATCGGCTGAGCGCAGCGAGCCGTTCAATGCCGCGGTCAACAGCGCCCGCGTCACCTTGATCGGCATGCGCCGCCCGGTGCCGTATTTGCCGCCGGTCCAGCCGGTGTTGACCAGCCAGCAATCGACATCGTGTTTGGCGATCAGGTCGCGCAGCAAATTGCCGTACACCGACGGATCGCGCGGCAGGAACGGCGAACCGAAACAGGTCGAGAATTCCGGCTGCGGCTCGTTGCCGAGGCCGCGCTCGGTGCCCGCGACCTTCGCGGTATAGCCGGACAGGAAGTGATACATCGCCTGCGCCGGCGTCAGTTTGGCGATCGGCGGCATCACGCCAAAGGCATCGGCGGCCAGCATCACCACATTCTTCGGATGACCGGCGCGGCCGGTGCGCGAGGCATTGGGGATGAATTCGAGCGGATAGGCCGAGCGGGTGTTTTCGGTCTTCGAGCCGTCGTCGAAATCCGGCTCGCGGGTCTTGGCGTCCAGCACCACGTTTTCCAGCACCGCGCCGAAGCGCTTGCTGGCGGCATAAATCTCGGGCTCGGCTTCCTTCGACAGCTTGATGCATTTGGCGTAGCAGCCGCCTTCGAAATTGAAGATGCCGTCGGCACCCCAACCGTGCTCGTCGTCGCCGATCAGCGTGCGCTTCGGATCGGCCGACAGCGTGGTCTTGCCGGTGCCGGAGAGCCCGAAGAAAATCGCGCTGTCGCCGTCGGGGCCGACATTGGCCGAGCAGTGCATCGGCATCACGCCCTTTTCGGGCAGATAATAATTCAGCGTGGTGAAGACCGATTTTTTCATCTCGCCGGCATAATAAGACCCGCCGATCAGGACGATCTTGCGGGCGAAATCGATCGCAACCACGTTCTCCGAGCGCACGCCATGGCGTTTGGGATCGGCCTTGAAACTCGGCAGGTCGATGATGGTCAGTTCAGGCACGAAGCTCGCAAGCTCCGATGCTCGGGGCGAATCAACAGCGTGCGGATGAACAACGAGTGCCAGGCGAGTTCGGTAAAGACGCGGGTCTTGATCCGCAGGCCCGGATCGGCGCCGCCATAGAGATCCTGCGCGAACAGCGTCATGCCTTCGGCATGCTTGAGGAAATCGGCGTAGAGCGCCTCGAACTGTTCCGAGGTGATCGACTGGTTGCCCGCCCACCACATGTTCTTGTCGGTGCTGGCGTCGCGAACCGTGAATTTGTCCTTCGGGCTGCGCCCGGTGAAAACACCAGTGTCCGCGCACAAGGCCCCATCCGCGGAAAGCACGGCTTCGCCGGCTGCTAGCGAGTATTCACAGAGTTGCGGCGCACCGAAATTCCAGTTGACGCCCTTGAGTTTCTTTAAGCCGAATTTCTCGGCGCCGAAGGCACCGTTATGCACGCCCGTCTCTTGCACGGAAAATTCCTCCTCGAACCCGCGTATTTCGATTGCGCGAATGCCGCCAGACGCGCCTCAATCGCGGTGACCCTCAATATAGCCATCCGGCCCCGGTCCGGCGACCTAATACTGATGAACACCCAGGGTTGCCAAGCCGATCCCGCAGATATTTGGTTTATTCCAAGGCGGATCCCGTTGCTTGTCAAATGGTTGCTGCAGCGCGGGCCTGATCGGCGAGTTGCTTCAGCACCTGCCGCAGTGCGGCAGGAGTGACAATGCGCCGCGGGAAATCCAGCCGCAACGTTGTCGCGCCAGCCTGCAGGTCCATTCCATCGGGATCGCAGCCGGTGCAACGCCAGTCGGCGGATTTGGCACCGAGCAGCTTCGTCGCATAGAGATTCATCGCCTCGCGATGATCCGCGTTCATGTGATCGACGGCGCCCTGCTCGGCTTCCAGCAACGAAGCGGCATCGGAAATATCGGTCAAAAACTGCTCAGGTTTGAGGTCAACAATGCGGCCGAATCCAGCCACTAAATGTGCGCCGGTCGGCCGAATCCTGAAGAAGGAAAAATCCTTAAAATTTACAAAGACTTCCGAGGACGGATGGGCGTTGAGGTAGCGGCGGCGCAAAATCGCCACGTCGTCGCCATCAGCCTGCTCGGCTTGACCCGCCAGCATGATCCGCGATCCCTCCAGCGGGTCGCCCTCGGCCCGCTCGTCCAGCATCAGCGAGAGCCTGGCATCGCCGAGCAGATTCCGGGTGTGGAGCGCAAGGCGCGAAATCAGCAGGATCGGCGAGCCGTCGGGGTGGCTCGCGACATTAACCAGCGAACAATAGGGATCGCCGCTGCCGGGCATCAGGGTTGCCAAAGCGCCTTGCCGGCTGCGCCGCAACAGCGAGCGGGCCAGCTTCGCGGCGTCAAAATCAGGGGTGGGCTGCATCGGACATATTCCAGTATCTCATTGCAAAAATGGCCTTTTTTCGGCTATAATCGGTGTCCAGACAGGCTGGAACCCTTAGGGCACTCAGGCGTTTCGGGAACTCGGTCACACTTCAGCCCAGCTTGCATTGCTCGTTGACCCCGTTCGAAGCCCATTTTATGCGGCGCATCGCTGGATTGCTCGCCGTTTCAGCCACTCCGTTTCGGAAAGCAGGCCCATGCCCACAATCGCCTTGGTCGACGACGACCGCAACATTCTCACATCCGTCTCGATCGCGCTCGAAGCCGAGGGCTATCGCATCATGACCTACACCGATGGCGCATCCGCGCTTGACGGCTTCCGCACCAGTCCGCCGGACCTTGCGATCCTCGACATCAAGATGCCGCGCATGGACGGCATGGAGACATTGCGGCGGCTGCGGCAGAAGTCCGATCTGCCGGTGATTTTTCTCACCTCCAAGGACGAGGAAATCGACGAATTGTTCGGCCTCAAAATGGGCGCCGACGATTTCATCCGCAAACCGTTCTCGCAGCGCCTGCTGGTCGAGCGGGTCAAGGCCGTGTTGCGCCGCGCGGCGCCGAAGGATCCAACCGCGGTGCCAAAGGAAACCGACGCCAAGGCGCTCGACCGCGGGCTGCTGCGGATGGACCCGGAGCGTCACACCTGCACCTGGAAGAACGAGCCGGTGACGTTGACGGTGACCGAATTCTTGATCCTGCAGGCGCTGGCGACGCGCCCCGGCGTGGTGAAAAGCCGCAATGCCCTGATGGACGCGGCCTATGACGATCAGGTCTATGTCGACGATCGCACCATCGACAGCCACATCAAGCGGCTGCGCAAGAAGTTCAAGGTCGTCGACGACGATTTCGAGATGATCGAAACCCTTTACGGCGTGGGTTACCGCTTCAAGGAAACCTGATTTACCGGCATTTCACTGGCGTTTTGTTAACTGACGCCGCCGCCCGTCTGGGATAGGATGAGAAAGGCAGCGCGCGTCGCACGACTTAATCGAAACAACCGGCAGTTTTGGCCATTGCTTGATCGAACGCAGCCTGATGCAAGCCTGAATGTCGAGGACGCCTTACCGTCCCTCGTTCCGGATAGCGCTGCCGCCGAGAACCCCGGAGCGAAAGGCTGGCAACGGCCGCTCGGCTGGCTGCGCCGGGCCGGTCAGTTTTTCTTCGCGCTCAGCTTCTCGAGCCTGACCCGCCGCATCGTTTCGCTAAATCTCGCCGGCCTGATCGCGCTGGTGGCGAGCATTCTTTATCTCTCGCAATTCCGCGCCGGCCTGATCGATGCGCGCGCGCAAAGCCTTTTGGTGCAGGCCGAAATCATCGCGGGCGCGATCGCGGCCTCCGCCACGGTCGAGACCAATACCATCACCATCGATCCCGACCGGCTGCTCGATCTGAAGCCCGGCGAAACCTATGGTGCGTCCGGACGAATATGCCGGACTGGATTTTCCGATCAATCCGGAACGCGTCGCGCCGGTGCTGCGGCGGCTGATTTCGCCAACCAAGACCCGGGCCCGTATTTACGATCGCGACGGCGGCTTGATTCTGGACAGCCGCAACCTCTACGGCCGCGGCGACGTGCTGCGGTTCGAATTGCCGCCGCCATCGGTCGAGAAGCCGGGCATCGCGGAGCGAACGATGATCGCGATCCGCACCTGGCTCAATCGCGGCGACCTGCCGCTTTATCGCGAACTCGGGCCGGAGAACGGCAACGGCTATCAGGAAGTCGCCAAATCCCTCGGCGGCGAAAAGAGCAGCATGGTGCGAATCAACGAACGCGGCGAGGTCATCGTCTCGGTCGCGGTACCGGTGCAGCGATTTCGTGCGATCCATGGCGCGCTGATGCTTTCGACCCAGGGCGACGACATCGATCAGATGGTGACCGCCGAGCGGCTCGCGATCCTGAAAGTCGGCGGCGTCGCTTCGGCTGTCATGATCATGCTGTCATTACTGCTGGCGAGCACCATCGCAGGCCCGGTGCGCCGGCTCGCCGACAGCGCCGAGCGGGTCCGCCGCCGGATCCGGACCCGGGTCGAGATTCCCGATTTCACCCGCCGTCGCGACGAGATCGGACATCTCTCCGGCGCGCTGCGTGACATGACGGATGCGCTCTATAACCGCATCGAGGCGATCGAAATGTTCGCTGCCGATGTTGCCCATGAATTGAAGAACCCGCTGACGTCGCTGCGGTCCGCGGTCGAAACGCTGCCGTTGGCGCGGAACGAGAACAGCCGCTCGCGGCTGCTCGCGGTGATCGAGCATGACGTCAAGCGGCTCGACCGCCTGATCTCCGACATCTCGGATGCAAGCCGGCTCGATGCCGAATTGCAGCGGCAGGATATGACGCCGGTCGATCTTCGGCGCCTGCTCAACACCCTGACCTCGGTCGCCAACGAAACCAGCCTTGGCAACAAGATCGCCGTCGAAGTCCGCTTCGAAGGCGCAGCCCCACCGATACCTTCTCGGTGCCGGGACATGATTCGCGGCTCGGACAGGTGATTTCCAACCTCTTGGTCAACGCCCAGTCGTTTTCCGAGCCCGGCGGCAAGGTGCGCATCGCCTGCCGTCGCGTGAAACCGGAAATCGAGATCGTGATCGATGACGACGGTCCGGGGATCCGCGACGACGCGCTGGAACGAATCTTCGAGCGCTTTTACACTGACCGGCCGCATCAGGGCTTTGGACAGAATTCCGGACTTGGGCTGTCGATCTCGAAACAGATCATCGAAGCCCATGGCGGACGCATCTGGGCGGAAAATCGCGCCGGTCCGGTCGGCGCCGATGGCGAGGCGACGGTCGCAGGCGCGCGCTTTGTGGTCCGGCTGCCCGCGCCATGACGCCCGGCAAGGGCCCCGAGCGTCCACGCCTCCGCGGTGCTGGTCGGAAATCGCGCCGTGCTGATCCGCGGGCCGTCAGGGTCCGGCAAATCGCGGCTGGCGTTCGATCTCATCCTGGCCGGGCGTTCGGGGCAAATCCCGCCGGCCGTGCTGGTCGGCGATGATCGGGTCCATCTCGAAGCAAACCAGGGGCAAATCGTGGTGCGGCCGGCACCCGAACTGGCGGGCCTGATCGAAATCCGCGGGCTCGGCATTCGCCGCTGCGGCTTCGCCGGGGAGGCCGTGGTGGGCCTGGTCGTTGATCTGTGGGCTGCGGACGCCGAGCGCCTGCCGGCACCGGAGGCCCTCCTGACGCGCATCCACGGTGTTCAGTTACCTCGAATCCCCGTGGAAGCAAGCTACACGGCACTGCCATTGGTTGTAGCTGCGCTAACAACAACCGCTAGTTCAGATGGCGCCCAACCCTCAGGTGATTGTTTGAAGGGAATTGGTAACCATATAGTGCCCAGTATCGCGACCGAATAGACCGGCGCAGGTTCCCCCTCTACCGCTAATTTCCGGGAGAATCGCGAGCATCCCCTCTTGCGCGAGGGCTCTGGATGGTCAAAGTGGCGCGTTCGTGCGGTGCACCAAAAAGCACCCGCGAGGAGTTTCCGATGATTGGCCTAGTACTTGTGACCCATGGGCGCCTTGCCGACGAGTTCAAGGCGGCGCTCGAGCATGTAATGGGTCCGCAAAAACAAATCGAAGCAGTCACGATCGGAGCCGAGGACGACTCTGATCTGTGTCGAAGCGACATTATCGAAGCGGTCAATCGCGTCGACAGTGGTGATGGCGTCGCTATCCTGACCGACATGTTCGGCGGCACGCCGTCCAACCTTGCGATCTCCTGCATGAGCCGCCCGAAAGTGGAAGTGCTCGCAGGCATCAATCTTCCGATGCTGGTCAAGCTTGCCAAGGTTCGCGAAGAGCGGTCGCTTCCCGACGCCATCGCCATGGCGCAGGAAGCCGGCCGCAAATACGTCACCATCGCCAGCCGGGTCCTCGCCGGCAAATGAGCGACGAGGACGCGGCGCCCGAAAACAATGCCGGGCCAAGCATCCCGCCAGGCGCGCTGTCCCGGGAAATTCCCATCATCAACAAGCGCGGACTTCACGCGCGCGCCTCGGCGAAATTCGTTCAACTGGTCGAGCGCTTCAATGCCGAAGTCTGGGTGACGCGCGGCAGCGAGACCGTCGGCGGCACTTCCATCATGGGGCTGATGATGCTGTCCGCGGGCCCCGGGACATCCATCGTCGTCTCCGTGGCCGGCCCCGAGGCCGAAGCCGCCATGACCGCGATCACCGATCTCGTTGCCAGCAAATTCAACGAAGAAGGCACGTAATTCAGGTGTTCTCTCGCCCCGCCCTTGCGGCGCAGGTCGAGAGCACCTAATATTAGCCGGCGGCACGATGTAGATTTTCCAGCTGGTCGCCGGCCCCGAATGCCCCTGAGAGAAACGCTGCGTCGTGATGACCAGCGGCTCGGCCTGTTTGGCATTGGCCGCCATCCACGCTTCGCAAGCCGGCAGCCGCCCATCCGACGTATCGCAGATGCCGATGAACCCGAGCTGCCTGGCTTCCTCGAGCGACGTCAGCCCCGACGCCCAGAGTTCGCCGGGCGTGAACGGTGCCGGATGATCCGGACTGTAGAACGTCATCGGCTCGCCGATATCCGTATTCCCGGCGACCACGGCCCATCGCGAGTTGAAGCGCTGATGCCAGGCTTGTGTCAGTTCGCGGGCGAGTTCGGAACGCGCGGCATAGCCTGATGCGCTGTTGGGATTTCCGGCGAATTCACGGGCCGCGATGGTGCGCGAGGCGGCAAGCACCGCGAGTGTCAACACCAGCCAGATCGCGACAATACGAAACAGCGCGATTTTTTGCAGCCGCAGCGACGGGATCGCAACCAGCGCCAGCGGAGTCAGAAAGAACAGCGAGATTCCCCAGTCGGTCTTCAAATAGACCATGAAAATCAGCGCACCGAGCGGAGGCCCGATTGCGACCACGATCTGGACGATCCAGACGTTCAACGCTTGCGAAATATTGACGGCGGGGTTGGGGCCGCGAGACCAACTGCGCGCGAAGAGCGCCGAAGGCTGCCGAACCAGGCTTGTCCGCCATCGCCGCGGGAGACAGGCCAGCGCGGCCAACGCCACCGGAAGAGCGAGCAGCGCCAGATTGTGCGCGATATAGCCTACGACAAGCTGAACGCACAGCGCACGACTCGCTATTTCATAGGTATCGCCCGCGTAAGTCAGCGGCGCGAAATCGACCTGCTTCAACCACCACAAATGCGGAAGCATCGCGACCACCAGAGTGATGATCGCAACCCATGGCGCCGGCGAGCGCAGGAACCGCAACCGCTCGGGATGAACGAGTGCTGCGATCCCGATCGCGCCGATCATGGTCAGCACCCAGTATTTGGTCATCAGCGCCAGCGCGCCGGCAAGGCCGAGCCACAGCCCGGCGCGCGCGGTGCGTTTCTCGAACGCATGCAGATAGGCCAGCACCACAAGCGGCAGGGTCACAAGCTGCAGCAGATCCGGATTGTACTTGAAGCCCTTGAAATTGAAGATCGGGTAGAGCGCCAGCATCACCACGACGAAGAAGGCGCGGCGGCGGTCGACCACGCGCAACGCGATCAGCCAGCAAATCACCAGCCCGCAGCCAAGCGTCGCCATCGCCAATGCGTAAGTGGACCAGTTGGCGACCGGAAACATCATGAACCAGACGCCCGCGACCCACCCCGACAGTGGCGGATGCTTGCCGTATCCGAGCAGGAATTTCTGGCCCCAGGCATAGGCTTCCGCGACATCCATGTGGACGTCCTGCGCCGCCTTGAGATTGATCAGGATCAAGGTCCAGAGCACGGCATGCACAGCGGCAAAGCCGATCACCAGCGACGGTCCGGCCTGCGGATCGGAGGCCGACGCGGCGAGCCATGCCGCCAGCCGCCGGACCTTCGACGACGCGTACGCGTACAAATTTGCGGGCAGAAACCAGGCACCTGACATGACCGATTGCCTAGCGCGTTTTTGACCCAAGTGAAATCAGCTTGGCGTGAAGTTGTGCCGTCAAAACGCTGCAATATGGTTGCCGCAGCGGGGGGCGAATGCTATCCCGCGCCCATGACATCCATCCCTATTTCCAACATCCGCAACTTCGCCATCGTTGCGCATATCGACCATGGCAAATCGACGCTGGCCGACCGTCTGATCCAGACCACCGGAGGCCTGCAGGCGCGCGAGATGAAGGAACAGGTGCTCGATTCCATGGATATCGAGCGCGAGCGCGGCATCACCATCAAGGCGCAGACCGTGCGGCTGAGCTATCCGGCCAAGGACGGCAAGACCTACATCCTCAACCTGATCGACACGCCCGGCCATGTCGACTTCGCCTACGAGGTTTCGAGGTCGCTGGCGGCCTGCGAAGGCTCGCTGCTGGTGGTCGATGCGAGCCAGGGCGTCGAGGCGCAGACGCTCGCCAATGTCTACCATGCGCTCGACGCCGGCCACGAGATCGTGCCGGTCCTCAACAAGATCGACCTGCCGGCGGCGGAACCGGATCAGGTCAAGCGCCAGATCGAGGACGTGATCGGCATCGATGCCTCGGATGCAGTGATGATCTCCGCCAAGACCGGCCTTGGCATTGATGAGGTGCTGGAAGCCATCGTCCACCGGCTGCCGGCGCCGAAGGGCGATCGCGACGCCTCGCTAAAGGCGCTGCTGGTCGACAGCTGGTACGATGTCTATCTCGGCGTGGTGGTGCTGGTCCGGATCGTCGATGGCGTGATGAAAAAAGGTCAGCGCATCCGGATGATGGGCACCCACGCCGCCTATGACGTCGAGCGGGTCGGTTTCTTCACGCCGAAGATGACGCAGTTCGACGAACTCGGTCCCGGGGAGATCGGCTTCATTACCGCCGCGATCAAGGAAGTCGCCGATACCCGCGTGGGCGACACCATCACCGACGACCGCAAGCCGGTCACGGAGATGCTGCCGGGCTTCAAGCCGGCGATCCCGGTGGTGTTCTGCGGCCTGTTTCCGGTCGACGCCGACGACTTCGAGACTTTACGCGCGGCAATGGGCAAGCTGCGGCTCAATGACGCCAGCTTCTCGTTCGAGATGGAAACGTCCGCCGCACTGGGTTTCGGCTTCCGCTGCGGCTTTCTCGGCCTGTTGCATCTGGAGATCATCCAGGAGCGGCTGCACCGCGAATTCGACCTCAATTTGATCGCGACCGCGCCGTCGGTGATCTACAAGATGCATCTGACCGACGGGCAGGCGATCGAGATTCACAATCCGATCGACATGCCCGACGTGGTGAAGATCGCCGAGATCGAGGAACCCTGGATCGAGGCCACCATTCTCACCCCGGACGAATATCTCGGCAGCGTCTTGAAACTGTGCCAGGACCGCCGCGGTTCGCAGAAGGAACTCACTTACGTCGGCAACCGCGCGATGGTGAAATACGAGCTGCCGCTCAACGAAGTGGTGTTCGATTTCTACGACCGCCTGAAGTCGGTTTCCAAGGGCTATGCCTCGTTCGACTATCATCTCACCGACTACAAGCCGGCCGACCTCGTCAAGATGCAGATCCTGGTCAACAACGAGCCGGTCGACGCGCTGTCGATGCTGGTGCACCGCCAGCGCGCGGAAGGCCGTGGCCGCGCCATGGTCGAGAAGATGAAGGAATTGATCCCGCCGCACATGTTCCAGATTCCGATCCAGGCGGCGATCGGCGGCAAGGTGATCGCGCGCGAAACCGTGCGGGCGCTGCGCAAGGATGTCACCGCGAAATGCTATGGCGGCGACATCACCCGCAAGCGCAAACTTCTGGAAAAGCAGAAGGAAGGCAAGAAGAAGATGCGGCAGTTCGGCAAGGTCGACATCCCGCAGGAAGCTTTTATCGCCGCGCTGAAGGTGGATAGCTGAGGCTGTTTTGACACCTCGTCATTGCACATCCAATCGGCTCGCCGCCATGCGCTTGCCGTGCCCCGTCTGGCGCAGTGATTGGTCGCGTTGGTATTCCTCCCACCGAGCCCCATCTTGATCGATGAGGGCGAATAGATCACCATTGCGGCTCCCCCAATCAGCAACGCAAATGGGCGAGAAGAACGCATGAACAAGCTTCCCGGTTTCGGACTGGTCGAGCGGGCGCGAGCGCTGGCGCCGCTGATCGAGCGGGAGGCCGACGAGATCGAGCGGACCCGGCGTCTCACCCAGCCGGTAGTTGCCGCCCTGGTCGAGAACGGGCTTTATCGCGTGCTGTTGCCGCAAAGCGCTGACGGCACCGAGGCGCCGCCCGAAATCTTCATGCAGATGCTCGAGGAAGTGGCGAAGGCCGACGCCTCTACGGCGTGGTGCCTCGGCCAATGCAGCGTCTGCGCCATGATCGCGGCCTATCTCGATGCCGATGCGGCGCGCCAGATTTTCGGTTTGCCCGACAGTATTCTGGCCTGGGGTGCGATCGCCGGCGAGGCGCATGTCGTTCCCGGCGGCTACCGGGCCACCGGGCGCTGGAACTTCGCCAGCGGCTCCCGGCAGGCAAGCTGGCTCGGCGCGCATGTCCAGATCGTCGAAGCCGACGGCACCAGGCGGCGCAAGCCCGATGGCGCGCCGGAAGTGCGTACGATCCTTTTTCCGCTGGCGAGCGCCACGATGTACGACGTCTGGGACGTCATCGGCCTCAGGGGCACCGGCACCGACTCCTATTCGGTCGAAAATCTGTTCGTCCCTGAAAAATTTACAGCATTGCGTGACGAGCCAACCGCGGTGCGCGAAACGGGGCCGCTCTACCGGCTCACCACCCACATCGTTTTCGCGTTGGGCTTTGCCGCGGTCTCGCTCGGCGTCGCGCGGGCCACCCTCGACGCCGCCGTCGAACTGGCGCGCGGCAAGGCGTCGGTCGGCGTCAAGGCGATGCGTGAGAACAATGCGGTGCAGGGCGCGATCGGGCGCATCGAGGGTAATTTGCGCGCCGCACGTGCCTATTTATATCGCACAACCGACGAGGTCTGGCGGGATCTGGAGGTTACCGGCAAGTACACCGAGGCCCACCGCGCAGCGCTTCGGCTGGCGTCGACCTGGACGATCCATCAGGCGGCCTCGGTGGTCGATGCAGCCTATCACATGGCGGGCGCCACGGCGGTGTTCAGCGCCAACAAGTTCGAGCGCCGCTTCCGCGACATGCACGCCATCGCGCAGCAATTACAGGCCCGCGACACGCATTACGAAGATGTCGGCCGAGCGATCCTGGCCACCGATCCCGGCACGCGCGCGATGGACGGCTGATGCAAAGCAAGAGTCCAACGAGCAAGCCGCGTTCTACCGGCAAGCCGCGCGCGGATTGTTCAGATCCCGCGGTCGAGGAGGTCTTCCGTGCTTATCCGAAACCGCTGAAGGCAAAACTCCTGGCCTTGCGCCGGCTGATTTTCGACACCGCGAAGACCACGAAGGGCGTCGGCGCATTGCAGGAGACCCTGAAATGGGGACAGCCGAGCTATCTCACGACCGAGACCAAAAGCGGCAGCACCATCCGGATCGACCGCGTGAAATCCGCCGCCAACCAATATGCGGTCTATTTCCATTGCCAGACCGACCTGGTCGAGACCTTCCGCGAACTGTACCCGACGCAGCTCCGCTATGGCGGCAACCGAAGCATCCTTTTGAATGCCGAGGAGGACATTCCCGGACCGGAGCTGCGCCACTGCGTGGCGCTGGCGCTGACCTATCATCTGCGCAAGCGCAAAACCGCCAATGGAAGCTCGTAGCTACTTCAGGCGACCAGCGCGGCTTTCTCGGCGCTGTCCTCGGGCGCAACGAGATCCGCGCCGCGTTGCGCGATCAGGAGCCCGACGATTTCGGCATTGGGCCGCGCCTGGCTGAACAGGAAGCCCTGTCCCTCATGGCAGCCCTCCGAGCGCAGGCAGCCCAGTTCGGCTTCGGTTTCGACGCCTTCGGCGGTAATCGTCACCCCGAGGCCCACGCCGAGGCTGATGATCGAGCGCACGATTGCCTGTGCATCGCGATTGGCGGCAAGGTCGCGAACGAACGATTGGTCGATCTTGATCTTGTCGAATGGAAAGCTTCGCAGATAGCTCAAGCTCGAATAGCCGGTGCCGAAATCATCCATCGAGATGCGCACGCCAAGGGCGCGCAGCGCATGCAACGTGGCAAGCACCTGGCTGCTCTTTTCCAGGAGCAGCGTTTCGGTGATCTCAAGTTCGAGCCGCTTGGCCGGCAGGCCGGATTGCTTCAGCGCATCCATCACCACTGACAAGAGATTGCCGCCGCGAAACTGCAATGGCGACAGGTTGACCGCGACCCGGACGTCGTCGGGCCAGAGTGCGGCATCCATGCAGGCGCGGCGCAGCATCAGGCTGCCGAGCGCGTTGATCAGGCCGGTTTCCTCGGCCACCGGTATGAATTCGGCCGGCGAGATCATGCCGCGTTCGGGATGCGGCCAGCGCACCAGCGCCTCGAAGCCGGTGATGCGTCCGCTCGAAAGATCGATCAGCGGCTGATAATACGGCCGCAGCACGTCATTCTGGATCGCGTCGCGCAGATCGATCTCGATCTTGCGGCGGCTCTGGGCGCGGGCATCCATTCCGGCTTCGAAAAAGCTGAACGTGCCGCGCTGCTCGTTCTTGGCGCGGGACAGCGCCATGTCGGCATTTTTCAGAAGCTTGTCGGACTCCTCGCCATCGCCTGGCGCCATCGCAATACCGATACTGGCGCCGACAACGACCGAATGGCCGTCAAGCAGATAGGGATCGCCGATCGCCTCTAGCAACCGCCTGGCCAGCAACACGGCGTCTTCCGGCCGTGTCAGCCCGGTCTGGACAATCGCGAATTCATCGGAATTGAGGCGGGCAAGCGCGTCCTCCTCGCGCAACATCGACCGCAGCCGCTTGGCGACGCCGCGCAGCAGCTTGTCGCCAATGCCGTGGCCAAACGTATCGTTGACCGTTTTGAAATTGTCGAGGCCGAGTATCATCACGGCGGCCTTGTCCGCACCGCGCCGCGTCTGCTGCAGGATTTCGTCCATGCGCTGGCGCAGCAGGTTGCGGTTCGGCAGCCCGGTCAGGCCGTCGTGCTGGGCCATGAAGGCGAGCCGCGCCTCGGCGCGCTTGCGTTCGGTGATGTCCATCAACGCGAGCAATACCGCGGGCTGGTCGCCATAGACCAGATGACGCGAATAGATCGCCAGATCGATCAACGTCCCGTCAGCCTTGACGTGCTTCCAGGTGCGCGCCGCCAGTTCGTCGTGGCTGCGGTCGCCGGCCCAGGGCGGTTCGGACCCGAAGGCCTGGACGCTGCGGATGGTGAGCTTCTCGAATTCGGCGCGGTTATAGCCATAATGCTCGACCGCGGCGTCGTTGACACCAAGGATGCGTTCGCCCTCCAGCGCGCATACGATCATGGGAACCGGATTGCTGTCGAACAGCAATCGGAACGAGGCCTCGCGCTGCTTCAACTCGGTGATGTCGACGCGCAGGCCGATGACGCCGCCGTCCTCGGTCAGCCGCTCCTCGATCAGGATGCAGCGACCGTCGGCAAGGACTTGCTCGTGGCGTTGGCCGGGCTGATAGAGCTTGCCGAGCCGCTCGGCGATCCACTCTTCCTCGCGGCCGATCGCCTCCGGATAATCGCCGCGTTCGACGCCGATCCGGATTGTATCCTGCAGCCGCGCACCCGGCTTGAACTGGTCCGAGCTGCGGTTGTAAATCTCGGAGTATTTCTTGTTCCAGAGAATGTAGCGTCCCTCGGCGTCAAGGAACACGATGCCCTGCGGCAGGATGTCGATCGCCTCGCGCAATCGTTCGTGGGATTTTCGCGCCTCGGCAATCGCCGCCTCAGCCTCTGCGCGCTTGCGCACAATCTCGCCGATCGCTGTTGAAACGCGCCGGCTGCCGTTCGAGAGCTTCGGGCTGGGCTTTGCCGGCCGGCCGGCGATGCGGACGATCGCCGCATGCTTCCGTTTCTTCGCCGCCCTTGGCCGGACTCTCGACATCATTACGCCCCTACTCGCATTCTGCTTGAGCCCGTTCTCCGATAAGTGTCTGAAAAAATGGTATCGCTATCCGGCGAAGACATCGGCTCGCCAATGCCGTGCCGGGAAGTTCTCGTGTTCCGGTTGCCTGTTTAAGTGGCGATAATAGCGGAAAAACAGCCGTCCCGGACGCGTGGCCGGTAGCGCATGCGAGCGCGGAAGGCAGAATCTTCTTCTTGCATACTGACGAGTGGCTATCGCGACGATTTCGCCGCGATTTCACAATGTGTGCCGCGAATTTTACGCATCGTCGTCTGAAATTTCGTCAATGATCGACGAGGTTATCGAACGGTTAACCCGTGGTAGCCCGACGGCTGCAACTAGTTCGAAATCTCGATGCGGGTGCGGCGCGGGCCGTTGCGCTCGACCAATGCGAACAGCGCTGCCGCATGCGACGGGTGCAGCCTGACGCAGCCATGCGAGGCCGGACCGCCAAGCCGCGCCAGATCATTGGTGCCGTGAATGGCAAAGCCAGAATGAAAGAAAATCGCATGCGGCATCGGCGCGTTGTAGTATTTGCGCGAGAAATAATGCCGCGCCATCGATTGCGGATGGAATGTACCGCTCGGCGTGCCGTAGCCGCTACGGCCGGTCGAAACCGGCCACTCATAGCGCATGGCGCCGTCGACGCTCACCGCCATGCGCTGGGAGGATTTGTCGATCTGGACCAGGACATCGGCGCGCGCCGGCGTCAGCGCCGGGCCTGTTACCGTCAAGACCGATATCGTTACGCCCGCAAATAGCAGCCTTGCGAACCATCCGCCTGACAACCGTTTCATGATCGCGCTCCGCCGCCTGCTTTTGACGGGAGACATGATGTCGTTTTCAACTACGCCTTGTAAAGGCGGGGATGACGGGCGGGTGCCGGCCGTTGCGGTTAATCTTAACCCACCGGAAGCCGTCCGCTCGTGAAAGAACCTGCGCCGGCGATCAAGCGGTTGCGATGGCGGCGTCATCTCCGGCGGCTGCTTTCGTGCTATGCTTGCGCTATAAAGTGAGCCGATGACCCCTCGCCTGATTCTCATCCCCCTGCTGCTGTCTGCCGTTCTCTTCGGCGCTGGTGCCGCGCAGGCGCAGGACAAGGGCAGCGTCGACCCCAAGCCGCTGCCGCCGCTCGCCAATCCCAACGATCCCAAGCTCGGCGCCAAGGAATTGTTCGCACGCAAGCTGTTGCCGGCGGCAATGGCGACGCGGGTGATCGGCTTCTATTCCAAAGGCTGTATCGCGGGCGCGGTAGAAATGCCCGCCAATGGCGAGACCTGGCAGGTGATGCGGCTGTCGCGCAACCGCAATTGGGGACATCCCGACCTGATCGCGTTTTTGAAGCGGCTGTCGGTCAAGGCGCACAAGGACGCCGGCTGGCCCGGAATACTGGTCGGCGATATCGGACAGCCGCGCGGCGGCCCGGCGCTCAGCGGCCACGCCAGCCATCAGATCGGGCTCGACGCGGATATCTGGCTGACGCCGATGCCCGATCACCGGCTGTCGCGCGAAGACCGCGAAGAGATGTCCGCGGTCATGATGGTGCGCGACGACCGCCTCGACATCGACCCGAAGGTCTTCACTCCCGGTCATGTCCTGGTGCTGCGCGACGCCGCGCAGGAGCCGAGCGTCCAGCGCATCTTCGTCAATCCCGCCATCAAGAAGGCGCTATGCCGCGAGGCCAAGGGCGACCGCAGCTGGCTGTCCAAGATCAGGCCGTGGTGGGGTCACGATTATCATTTCCACATCCGCACGGTGTGCCCGCCCGGCAGCAAGGACTGCAAGCCACAACCGCCGCAGACCGGCGGTGAGGGCTGCGGCGCCGAGGATTTCGCCTACTGGTTCAAGGATTTGGTGCTTCACCCGAAGCCACCGGAACTGCCGCCGCAGCCGGGCCGACCCATAAGGCTGGCCGAACTACCGGCGGGCTGCCGGGCGGTTCTGGCTGCGCCGGATGCAAAGCAGTAGCAGACCCTCGACGCAAGGTGATTTCATTGGGTTCGAAAACACGCTAACGTCGGATGTCGCCGCGGTGGATTGAATTATGCGTACCCCTTTGCTCTTTGCGCTAGTGTTGCTCGGAACGGCCCCCGCATGGGCGGCGGAAGAACCGAGCGGTTGTGACAAATTCAAATGGCCGATCGAACGCGAGCGGGCTGCGCTGACGGCGCCGGATCGCATCAAAGTTGCATCCGGCGGCGAACTCGCCGCATTACCGTCAACCGGGATTACGCTCGGCTTGCAAACCCCTGCCGAGGCCAAACTGCCGACGTCGCCCGAACGTGCGCCAAAGGAAGGCACCTTTGCGGGATTTGCTAACTTCAAAACAGCGCCGAAGGCGGGGACCTACACCGTCAGCCTGTCCGCGGGCGGTTGGGTCGACCTGGTCCAGGACGGCCATGCCCTGAAGCCAAAGGCTTTCAGCGGCGCGACCGATTGCGACGGCATTCGCAAGACCATGAAGTATGAGATTTCGGCAAGCCCGTTCGTGCTCCAGATCACCAATGTCAAGGAAGATGCCGTGTCGGTGGCGATCCTGCCGTCGGATAGAATAGACCTGCCGTCAGAATAGACCTGCCCATGACACTCCCGGCGCGCGATCGGACCCCAAACCGGTTTCCGCCTTGGCCGATCGCGCTCCGGGAAGCCTTTACCCAAACCCCCAGCCTGTTATTGTTTTTGTTAGCGATATCCCGATCGACCGTAAGTCATCGGGATCCGTGGAACGACGATTCCACCTGTCGCGTTCACGTCCAACCAACGCCCGTTTTGCGCGCGCGATGCGCCGCGAACGCGCACGGGAGCGACCCATGCATCGTCTAGCCGGACTTTTCACCGCCTTCACTGTCCTGTGCGGATCGACCTCGTCGCCTGCCCTTGCCCAGGACAAGAGCCTTACCGTGTTTGCCGCGGCTTCGATGAAGAACGCGCTCGACGACGTCGATGCCGCCTATACCGCGAAGGCCGGCGTCAAGGTGGTGGCCAGCTATGCCGCAAGCTCGGTGTTGGCCAAGCAGATCGAGCAGGGCGCGCCGGCGGATATCTTCGTGTCCGCCGACACCGACTGGATGGACTATGCGATCGGCAAGAAGAACATCAATGTGCCGACCAGGGTCGATCTGCTCGGCAACAGCATCGTGCTGATCGCGCCGAAGGATTCCAAGATCGAAAATGTGACGATCGGGCCGGGCTTCGATCTCGCCAAGCTCGCCGGCGACGGCAAGATTGCCACCGGCGACGTGAAGGCGGTTCCGGTCGGCAAATACGCCAAGGCGGCGCTGGAGAAGCTCGGTGCATGGCAAGCCGCGGAGCCGAAATTCGCGATGGCGGAGAGCGTGCGCGCCGCTTTGACGCTGGTGGCGCGCGGCGAAGCGGCACTCGGCATCGTCTATTCGACGGATGCCAAGGTCGAGCCCGAGGTCAAGATCGTCGGCACGTTCCCCGTCGATTCGCATGCGCCGATCATCTACCCGGTGGCGGCGACGGCGACCGCCAAGTCGGAAGCAGCCGATTATCTCGCATTCCTGCGAACATCGGCGGCCAAGGCCATCTTCGAGAAATATGGCTTCAAATTCCTGATCAACCCGACGACCTGAAACGTGTTCGATATTTCGCCGACGGAATGGACGGCGATCCAGCTTTCGCTGCGGGTTGCCTCGGTTGCGACGCTGGTGGCAACGCCGATCGGGATCGCGGTGGCGTGGCTGCTGGCACGGCGTGACTTCTGGGGCAAATCGGTGATCGATTCGTTGATCTACTTGCCGCTGGTGCTGCCGCCGGTCGTCACCGGCTATCTGCTGTTGCTGACATTCGGGCGGCGCGGCCTGGTCGGCGGCTGGCTTGCGGACCATCTCGGGATCGTGTTCGCATTCCGCTGGACCGGCGCCGCGCTGGCCTGCGGCGTGATGTCGTTTCCACTCTTGGTCCGGCCGATCCGGCTCTCCATCGAAGCGGTGGATCGCGGCCTGGAGCAGGCGGCCGGAACATTGGGCGCAGCACCCTGGCGGGTGTTCCTGACCATCACTTTGCCGCTGGCGCTGCCGGGGGTGCTGGCCGGCATGGTGCTCGGCTTTGCCAAGGCGATCGGCGAATTCGGCGCCACCATTACCTTCGTGTCGAACATTCCCGGCGAGACCCAGACCATTTCCGCGGCGATCTATTCGCTGATCCAGACCCCGGATGGCGATGCCGCGGCGCTGCGGATGATGGTGGTCTCCATTCTCATCGCGATGACGGCGCTGGTGGCTTCCGAATGGTTCACGCGGCGCGCCAACGCGCGCCTGCATGGGAATTGATCATGCTGCGCGTCGACGTCTCAAAAAAGCTCGGCGAGTTCGCGATCGAGGCCTCGTTCGCCAGCGAAGGCAAGGTCACCGGACTGTTCGGCGCCTCAGGCTCCGGCAAGACGTCACTGATCAGCATGATTGCGGGATTGCTGCGGCCCGATCGCGGCACCATCACCATCGACGGCGAAACCCTCGACGATACCGCGGCGCGCATCCATGTCCCGGCGTATCGCCGCCGGATCGGCTACGTGTTCCAGGACGTACGGCTGTTTCCGCATCTCGATGTACGCCGGAATCTCGACTACGGGCGGCGAATGAACGGCCTTGCCGACGATCCCGCGCAGCGCGCGCGCGTCACCGACCTGCTTGATATCGCCAGCCTGCTGGATCGCCGTCCGGGTCGATTGTCCGGCGGAGAGCGTCAACGCGTGGCGCTCGGACGAGCGCTGCTGGCGCGACCGAGGTTGCTGCTGCTGGATGAGCCGCTGGGAGCCCTGGATGAAGCGCGCAAGGAGGAGATCCTGCCCTATCTCGTGCGCCTGCGCGACGAAGCCGGCGTACCGATGGTCTATGTCTGCCACGACCCTGACGAAATGCGCCAGCTGGCGACACACATCGTCATGCTCAAGCGCGGGCACATGACCGCTTTCGGCGGAGCCGAGGTATTGCCTGCCGCTCACTCGCCGGCCTGACGCCTGACGGGCCTACGTCCTAGATCCCGGCGACCGACGACCACATGCTCGACAGCTTTTGCTTGAGCGACGCCATGCGCGTCAATGGCACGGCCTCTTCCTCATCTTCGGGCAGGCGCAATCCGACGACATTGACCCTGCCGCCACCGATGCTGCGCGCCACCAGCACGATGGAATCGAGCGTCAGCGTCGCGCCTTCCTTCGGCGCATGATCGAGATGGACGTCGAAATAATCGGCGAGCGTCAGCTTTGATTGCTCGGCATCGACGGCGACCCCGTAGGTCTGCGCCAGATCGCCAAGCGTGATCTCGCCGGAGACCACAAAATCTCCGAGCAGATGCGGATCGGGCGCCGAGCTCGGCAGCATGTCGACAAAGAAACGGTCGAGCGCTTCGGCTTTTTCCGGCGGCGCCAGCAGGTAGATGTAGTCGCCCGCGGCGACCGGATCGGCCTCGGCGGGCGAGAGAATCCGCTGGTCACGGATCACCAGCGTCGGCTTCGACCATGACGGAATGAGGCCGCGCCGGAAATACAGGCTTTTCGGACGGACGGAATAGCCGACCAGTTGCTGCTCGAGCTGGCCCGGCAGATCGAGTTCGACGCGGCGGGGCCCGCGATCCGAGCGCGGCAGCGCCACATGGAGCCGCCGGGCCGCGACGGCCAGCGTCCAGCCCTGCAGCAACAGCGAGATGATGACGACGACGAAGGCGACGTCGAAATAGAGATAGGCCTTCGATAGCCCGACCAGCATCGGGATCGACGCCAGAAAGATCGCGACCGCGCCGCGCAGGCCGGTCCAGGCGATGAAGATCTTTTCCCGCCAATTGAAGCGAAACGGCGCGAGGCAGATGAACACCGCGAGCGGCCGCGCCACCAGCATCAAGACCAGCGCCACGATCACGGCCGGGATCACGCTGCTCCCCAGCCGATGCGGCGAGACCAGAAGACCGAGCAGCACGAACATCACGATCTGCGCCAGCCAGGTCGCGGCATCGAGAAACGTCACCACCGAATTATGCGCCCGCGTCGGCCGGTTACCGATGATGATGCCGGCGAGATACACCGCGAGAAATCCCGAAGCGTGCGCGATCTGCGCGGCACCGAAAATCACCAAGGCCGCGGTAGCGACAAACGGCGCGTGCAGCCCCTGCGGCAATGCGACGCGATTGAGCGCCAGCACCACGAAGCGGCCGCCGATGACGCCGATGATGGCGCCGAGCACGGCCTCGCGGCCGAATTCCAGCGCGACATGCCAGAACGAGCTTTCACCGTTCGAGATCAATTCCACCAGCATCAGCGTGAGAAACACCGCGAACGGATCGTTGGTGCCGGATTCGACCTCCAGCGTCGCCCCGACGCGCGGACGCAGCCGCAAGCCCTGGGCGTGCACCAGAAGAAACACCGCCGCGGCATCGGTCGACGCCACCACGGCGCCCACCAGCAGCGCTTCGGTCCAGTTCAGATCGAGCGCATATTTGGCGACCGGCGCGGTAACCAGCGCGGTCAGCAGCACGCCGACCGTCGCCAGCGCCATCGATGGCGCGAGCACCGCGCGGATGCTCTGAAACCGCGTGCGCAGGCCGCCATCGAACAGGATCAGCGCCAGCGCCACCGATCCCACCAGATAGGTGGTGCGCACATCGTCGAAGCGCAGTTGCCCGGGGCCGGAATCGCCGGCCAGCATGCCGATGAACAGAAACACCAGCAGCAACGGCGCACCGAAGCGCAGCGCCAGCAGGCTCGACAGAATGCCGGCCATCACCAGTACGGCGCCGAGAAGAATGGCTATGCTGACCGAATCGAGAGAGGCCATGAACGATCGAAACTCGTCATAAATACTTGCAGTTGCATCCTTATCGTCGCTACAGTTCGACGCCAACCCATTTTTGCCCCCAGCGGCAATCTGCCCGATTTGCGCGGCCTTGAATCACCCCACGGACGTGTCGGCGATAGCGTCCACGCAGCGGTTATGGGAATCTGCGGGACTTTCGAATCAGGTTTGCCTGACGCCGATCCGCCTTGCGATGAGATTTGACGATGGATCTGGACCTTACTGACATCACCGGCTTTCTTCATTCCGCCGCGCGCTCGGTCGGCGCTGAGGTCACATCGCCATGGTTCTATCTGCAGCTTGGCCTGATTCTGGCCGGCGGCGGGATCGCGTTCGCCGCAGGCGCTGCGGTTCGCTCGCGGGTCGACCTGACCGCACGCGCCGCGAGCTGGCCGGCGCCGCTCCGGCTGTTCATGCAGGTGCTGGTCGACAGCGCTTCGACAGCGGTGTTCGCGGTGCTGATGCGGCTGGCGCGCCTGGTCATGGTGATGTCGACCTGGCCCAGCCGCAGCTATCTGCTCTCGGTTTCTTTCAAGCTTGCCCTGGCGTGGCTGATCATCCGCCTCGTGACATCGGTCATTCGCAACACCTTTATCGTCCGCCTGGTGTCGCTGTCGGCGTGGCTGGTGGCGGCGCTGAGCATCATCGGACAGCTTAACCCGGCCATCGATGCGCTCGACTCGGTCTCGATCGTGCTCGGCGGTCTGCAGGTGACGCCGTTGCTGGTGATCAAGCTCGCCGTGCTGCTGGTGGTGGCGCTATGGCTGTCCAACATCCTCAGCAACTTCGTGGAAAGCCGGATCACCCAATCGAGCGATCTGACGCCGTCGATCCAGGTTCTGCTGGTCAAGATGATCCGGCTCGCCCTGATGATATTTTCCGTCGCGCTCGTCATGAGCGCGGTCGGCATCAACCTCTCGGTGCTGGCGATCTTCTCGGGCGCTGCCGGCGTCGGCATCGGCTTTGGCTTGCAGAAAATCGTCGCTAATTTTATCAGCGGCATCATCCTGCTGGTGGACAAATCGGTGAAGCCGGGCGATCTCGTCACCATCGGCGACAGTTCCGGCCGCATCAGCGCGATGAAGACGCGCTATATTTCGGTCGCCGCCGGCGACGGACGTGAATTCCTGATCCCGAATGAGGATCTGGTGACGCAAAAGGTCACCAACTGGACCTATACCGACAAGAATACGCTGGTGAAGGTCAATTTCGCCGCCAATTACGAGGCCGATCCGCGGCTGGTCTGCAAACTGGCGATCGAAATCGCAGCAGCCTCGCCGCGCATCATCAAGCTCAAGCCGCCGAACTGCCTCCTGGTGGAGTTCGCCGAGGCCGGCATGAGGTTTGCCCTGACCTTCTGGATCCCCGACCCGGACGGGATGGACAATGTGAAGAGCGATGTGATGCTGTCGCTGTGGGATGCCTTCAAGCGCGAGGGCATCCGCGTTCCCTACCCGGTGCGCGAAATCCGGATCCGCGGCGGCGCGCTTCCGGTCGAGACCACCGTGGAGGTCCCGAACTGAAGCCCATGCCCCGGTATCCAAAACTCCCCGGATGCCGGAAGGGAAAACCAGTCCGGTTCCGGCCATGCCCCGGCGACAAGGCTCGAACCTTGGCTTGCACTGACCGCTCCGATCATTAAATTAGCGAGTTCATCCCTTCGCGGCCCCTTGCCCGGCAGAACCTGATTGGCCCATGAGCTATATCGAAGCTTCCGATACATCCTTGCGCAAAACCGGACAGATCAAGCTGCACGGAGCGAGCGGATTCGCTGGCATGCGCAAGGCCGGCGCGCTGGTGGCCAAGTGCCTCGATGAACTGACCGATATCGTCAAACCGGGGGTGCCGACCTCGCGGATCGATGATTTCGTCCGCGACTTCGCCTTCGGCCACGGCGCCTACCCCGCCACCCTGATGTATCGCGGTTATCGCTATTCGACCTGCACCTCGATCAACCACGTGGTTTGTCACGGCATGCCCGGGGACCGGGTGTTGAAGGAAGGCGACATCGTCAATATCGACGTGACCTTCATTGTCGAGGGCTGGTACGGCGATTCCAGCCGGATGTATGCGGTGGGCCCGATCGCCCGGAAAGCCGAGCGGCTGATCGAGGTGACCTATGAGGCCATGATGCGCGGCATCGCCGCGGTGAAGCCCGGCGCCACCACCGGCGATATCGGCCATGCCATTCAAAGTTTCGTCGAACCACAGGGCATGAGCGTGGTGCGCGATTTCTGCGGCCACGGTCTCGGCCGCATGTTCCATGACGAGCCCAACATCATTCACATC
Source organism: uncultured Pseudomonadota bacterium (assembly GCA_963771225.1). Classification (GTDB taxonomy): domain Bacteria; phylum Pseudomonadota; class Alphaproteobacteria; order Rhizobiales; family Xanthobacteraceae; genus Bradyrhizobium. The sequence goes on from CAVYSR010000002.1 coordinate 82,166, forward strand.
GGACGGCCCGGCGAAGGCGTGGCGTTGAAGCCCGGCATGTTCTTCACCATCGAGCCGATGATCAATCTCGGCAAGCCGCATGTGAAGATCCTGTCCGACGGCTGGACGGCGGTGACGCGCGACCGCTCGCTGTCGGCGCAATTCGAGCATTCGGTCGGCGTGACCACGAGTGGCGTCGAAATCTTCACACTGTCGCAACGCCACGCCGAAAAGCCACCGGCGGCGGCCTGATCGCTGGCGGCCCAAACCACGCCATTTGACAATTCGCGGTTGCAAAAACTAACCGGCACGGCATGGTTGGCGTTCATGCCAGCAGATAACAGCGATACGCCGAAGAAATCCGCAACTGCCGAAACGCCGCATTATCACGGCCATCGGATGCGGTTGCGCGAACGCTTTCACGACGCCGGGCCTGATGCGCTGAGCGACTATGAGTTGCTGGAGATGGTGCTGTTCACCGCCCAGCCGCGGCGCGACATGAAACCGCTGGCCAAATCCCTGCTGAAGAAATTCGGCTCGTTCGCCGAAGCCGTTCACGCGCCGGAAACGCTGCTGCGCGAAGTCGACGGGATCGGCGAGGCATCCATCAACCAGCTCAGGCTGATCGCGGCAGCCGCGAGCCGCATCGCAAAAGGCCAGCTGCAACAGCGTACCCTGCTGTCGTCATGGAATGACGTGATCGCCTATTGCCGAACCAGCATGGCGTTCGCCGACAAGGAGCAATTTCGCCTGCTGTTTCTCGACAAGCGCAATCAATTGATCGCCGACGAGGTGCAGCAGGTCGGCACCGTGGACCACACGCCGGTCTATCCGCGCGAGGTCATTAAACGAGCGCTGGAATTATCCGCCACCGCCATCATCCTGGTGCACAACCACCCCTCCGGCGACCCGACGCCGTCGCAGGCCGATATCCAGATGACCCGCGCCATCATCGACATCGCCGCGCCACTCGGCATTTCCGTGCACGATCACATCATCGTCGGCAAGAACGGCCATGCGAGTTTGAAGGGGTTGAAGCTGATTTAAGCGCTTTGCATTTCCTTGAACTCGGACAAGACGTCCTCAACCAATTTATCCATTCGCGAACGAAATATCCGCAAATTGAAAAAGCCGACAATCAAGAAAAGCGCTGCGGCAATTCCAACGAACAGAGCGGGCGACGGTAGGTTGGCATTGGCCGGCATCGTTGCCGAAAAGAGATGGTACGCCGTCCACAGGAATACGGCCATTACGACCGGGAAGCCCGACGAGAAGCGAATTTCATACGCGGTAATAGACGCTCGACTATCATCCGAGCTTAGTTTCGCCACCATCAGCGGAATTTGAACAAGGTTGAAGCCTCGTGGCCGCAACCAGATCGTCGGAGATTCAATATCCCAATAAACCTTGCTGTTGCGCAAATTGACTTTCCTTCCCACTTCAAGGGTCGCGGGAATGGAGCAGTCGCGCACGGTTGCAGTCTTGAGTTGGAAGAATGTCCCTATATAGGGCAGGTACAAGACGTAAATCCCGACGAAGTCCAAGATATATAGGACAAAAAAGAGGTTGCTGTACCAAGGGAAGCTAATGGCAACATTCTTGCCGTTGATTTTCTGGATATCCGCCGGCTTCGGGAAAATGCTTTGCACTTTCGCATAATCCTTAATTTCTCCCTTAAAATCTCGAATCTCCAAACGCAGGATGGCACCCCCGGATGGATCGTAGCAGATACGGACATACGAATCGCTATTGATCGGTCCGCCGTGAGAAGACGTATTGTTGAAACCGTCCGTTACGATGAAATCCGAGTAGCGGAACGGCACGCCGTCAACAGAGAAATGAATTCTGCGCATGCCCGCCGTAAGGCATCGGGACAAAATGCTCGACCGCCCCTTCGACAGCGCGACAACGGTTTTCCTGGGCGAGCGCCCTGTGACGCAGGTATTGGGAATAAGTCGCGAAAAAAGTGATACTGGTCCACAATATCGCAAATCCTATGAAACCGTAGCGAGAGAAGGTCCTAAGTCTGGATTGAACGTTCAAATATGGAATCCCCGCTGCCCTGATCAGGTTTGGGAAGAAAAAGATGACGCTTCCGATGGCGACGAATATCAAACCGAACGCTGAAAAGGTCCAATCTTTGAAGCCGGAGTCCAGAACGTCAAACACCTTGAAGAAATGGCCCGCAGCCTGCTCGGCAGCGTCCACGCGTTTGAGTAGGGTCTGATTTTGAACGACGCGAAGATGGTCTGCTGGCAAGGAAGCCCCGTAAATTCGCAGCGACTCTTCGAATGCTTGACGCGCATCGGAATAACGACGTTCACCGAGATAGATGCGGCCAAGATTGTCGAGACCACCGGCGATACCCATATGGTTTGGAGGTAGAAGCTCTCGACGCAACACCAGCGAGCGTTCAACAATCGTTTCAGCCTCGCGGTATTGACCCTGCTCGCGCAGCGCCGCGCCGACGCCACCCATGGCATAAGCGACCGGCAGGCTCTTCTCGCCCAGAGCTTTAACGTCGATATCGAGGGCCTTGCGAAATAGCCCCTCGGCTTCAGCGTATTTTCCACGATTGTAGTTTAGTGCGCCAAGCCGCTCGATCACCTCTGCTACTTTCGGATCGCCTGGACCCAACTGTTCCTGCCGTGTCGAGAGCGCGCGGTTGAGGAGCGCTTCTGCTTCTGGCGACTTCCCATCACCCCAAATTTCTAATGCTTTTTTGAAATTTTGATCGGCCTCCAACAAAGACCTGGATTCTCGGCCAAATCCCGCCGTTGGCGCAACGACACAACAAACGATCCACAACGACAGACCGCACAAGAGAAATCGAGAGATCATTGGATTTCCGTTGGAGCGAAAGGAAGTTTCGCTATCCTGAAAGCCCAAGCCTAAGGGTTGTTTTCTACTTTGCAATCACCTGTAGGCGATCCGGTGGCATCCGAAACGATCGGAGATCTTTCACGACATCGCCGCAACAGCCGCTTCCGCCGCGCGCCGCTTCAGGAGATCCTGTTCGCGCCGGTTGCCTGCCAGCGCTGCGGCTGCTTCGAATGCGGCGCGCGCCTCCTCGTAGCGGCCGAGCTTGTGCAGCAGGTCGCCGCGGACGCTCGGCAGCAGGTGATAGGTTTTCAGCGCGGGCTCGTCGCACAGGCGGTCGACGATCGCCAGCCCCGCTGCCGGGCCGTCCGCCATGCCGACCGCGACCGCGCGGTTGAGCTCGATGACCGGCGAGCGCACCAGCGCCGCGAGCTGCCCATAGAGTCCGGCGATGCGCGACCAGTCGGTATCCGCCGCCGTGCTCGCCTGCGCGTGGCAGGCGATGATGGCGGCCTGCAGGGCGTAGAAGCCGTCCGCTCCGCCAAGTTCGTGCGCTCGCCCGAGCGCCTGCATGCCGCGGCGGATCTGGAGCTGGTCCCAGAGCGCGCGGTTCTGCTCCAGCAACAGGATCGGCTCGCCGGCTTCATCGGTGCGCGCGGCGGTGCGCGAGGCGTTCAACTCCATCAGGGCGAGCAGGCCATGCGCCTCCGGCTCGTGCGGCGCGATCGATGTCAGCACGCGGCCCATCCGGAGCGCTTCATTGCAGAGCTGCGGGCGCAGCCAATCCTCGCCGCGCGCCGCCGTGTAGCCCTCGTTGAAGATGAGATAGACGACCTCCAGCACCGAGGCGAGCCGCTCCGAGAGTTCCTCGCCGCACGGCGTCTCATAGGCCAGCCCGGATTCCGACAGCGTCCGCTTGGCGCGCACGATGCGCTGGGCGATCGTCGCGTCCGGCAGCAGGAAGGCGCGCGCGATCTCCTCGGTGGTCAGGCCGCAGATCATCCGCAGCGCCAGCGCCGCGCGGGCCTCGCGCGACAGCAGCGGGTGACAGGCGGTGAAGATCAGCCGCAGCAACTCGTCGCCGATGTCGTCATCGAGCGCGGCATCGAGATCGGGCATGGCCTGCTGCTCCTGCTCCATGTCCCAGGCGACGATCTGCGTGCTTGCGCGCCAGCATCCGCGTCGCGGCGCAGATGATCCAGCGCCCGGCGCTTGGCGGTCGCCATCAGCCAGGCGCCGGGCTTTTCGGGAACGCCGGTCGCGGGCCAATGCTCGAGCGCGGCGACCAGCGCTTCCTGCGTCAATTCCTCGGCCAGCGGCACATCGCGCAGCATCCTTGCCAGGCTGGTGATCAGCCGCGGCTGCTCGATCCGCCAGACGGCAAGGATCGTGCGATGGAGCTGTCGGCGGCCGTCATGGCCGCCGATCGCGTCTGGCCGGACGCGCGGCCTCAAGGGCCGGCAAACGCGCGAACCTCGCATGTGCCCTCCCAGCCCGGCATGTAGTCCTTGTGAAGCTGCATGAACTCGACCGCCGAGGCCACGCGCCTCTTCCTTGCCCGGCAGTTCGAAGATGGCGTAGCCGCCGATGACCTCCTTGGCCTCCACGAACGGGCCGTCGACGACGCTGAGCTGGCCGTCCGTGATCCGCACCTGTGCGCCCACCGCGAGCGGCATCAGCCCGCCACTGTCGAGCATGCGGCCGGCCTTGATCTCCCGGTCGGCCAGCTTGTGCATCGCCTCCATGAGTTCCGGCGTCGGCGGCCCCGGGGATGGGGGGATGTGACGATATACATGAAGCGCATCTGAGAACTCCTCTGAGGCGAGCCGCGGGCGCCGATCGCCTTGCGGAACTGTCTCGCTAATCAAGTCGACGAACCAGCCCGCGGCGGATCGACATGGCACTTCGGAAAAAAAGTGTCGGCTCGGCTGGCCTTGCGGGACCAGAGAACATGGTGACCTGCCGTGCGTCAAAGCCATGACCCTGGCCTCAGTCGGGCTTGACGATCTTGTTTGTATAACATACAAATATCGTAGCCACGAGCGCCGACCGAACCGCGCCCATCGTCTCGACGATAGAGGACGATATGAAAAGTGCTGCTGCGAATGACGGTTTGAGCGATCCCAGGCACACCGTGCGCGCCACCCGCACCGCGGGCCGGCAAATGCGTTCGCGCCTGCTGGATGCGGCGAGCCGCCTGTTCAAGGAGCAAGGGCTGACGGCGGTTTCGATTGCCGATATTGCAACGGCAGCCAACGCCTTTCCGAGCCAGATCACCTATTATTTTCGCACCAAGGAGGCGCTGTTCGTCGAAGCGGCATGCCGCGACGTGCTTTATGTGGCGCGCGCAGCCGAGCAGCATGCGGGCAAACAACTGTCGCCGGAAGACTATACCCGCGCGCTGGTCGACAGCGTGATGGGATCGGATGCCGTCGGCTTCTTCGTCGAGGCCATGACGCTGACCCGCCGCCGCCAGGATCTTGCGCCGCTGGTGGAGCGGACGGTCGAGCGGCTGCATGCCGAAGGCTTGCGCGCCTATGCGGCCGAGATGGCCGCGCGCGGCTGGCATTCGCGGCTCGATCCGGAAACCAGCGCGCGGCGGTTTTGGGCGATCGCGATCGGCGTCACGCTGGAGGGGCATGCGATGGGCCGCGCGCCCGACGATCTTGCCGCCGAAATGCTGCGGCTGATCGGCCAGCAGGCCGATGCGCCGCCTCCATCGGTGCGGCTCAAGGTGGTCGGCGCCGGAAAATCGTCCCTCGACAGCGCGCTTGGCAGTTCGATCCCGCCGGCAAGGAGAAACAGCGATGACCGTCCTTCGCATGCGTGCCCGCGACTTGATGACCGAGACAAGAGCTTGTCGAGGTGCGCACGCGGTCGACCTGGAAGAGCGTTGCGCTGATCGCCCATGCGTGGGCGCTGATCCTCGGTTCGATCGCGATGGTCGCGGTGTGGCCCAATCCATTTACCTTTATTCTGGCGGTTGCGATTATCGGCTCGCGCCAGCTCGGACTTACCATCCTGATGCATGACGGCGCACACGGTGCCCTGGCCGACGGCGCCAAATTGAACATGGCGCTCAGCCAATGGCTCTGCGCCTACCCGGTTTTCGCAGAGACCGTGGCCTACCGCCGTTATCATCTGCAGCATCACGCCCACACCCAGCAGGACGACGATCCTGACCTGATACTGTCGGCGCCTTTTCCAATCACAAGGCCAAGCTATCGGCGGAAGTTCTGGCGCGACATCAGCGGCCAGACCGGCTATGCGCAACGCAAGGCGCAGTTTCTCAATGCGCTCGGCGACAGCTCCTGGCCGCTCGCGCAGCGGGTCGCCTACTTCCGGGACAAGCTCGGTCCCCAGATGGTGTTCAATCTCATTTTCTTTGCAGCACTTGCTGCGGCGGGCGTGTGGTGGGCCTATCCGTTATTGTGGATATTGCCGCTGCTGACATGGATGATGGTCATCACCCGCATCCGCAACATCGCGGAACATGCTGTCGTGCCGGACAGTGACGACCCGTTGCGCAACACCCGCACCACGCGCGCGGGCTTTATCGAACGGCTGTTCATCGCGCCCTATTACGTGAACTATCACCTCGAACATCATCTTTTGTTCTACGTGCCCTGTTACAATCTGCCGCGCGTGCACCGGATTCTCTCGCGCGGTCCTCACGCTGCACGGATGGAGGTGCAGCCGAACTATGCCGCCGTGTTGCGGCTTGCGACCGCCAAGCCCGCCAGTGAGGACCGGCCCGGCGCGCTCGTCAGCAATGTCCGGCGTGCCCGCGCCGGCGTCGCCGTCGACAACAACCAGGTTTCGTCCGGCTTCTAGATCTCTTTGTTTGAGCATGATCTCCGCGCAAATGCTTCGCATTTGTCGCGAGGGAAAACCGGTTCCCAATTTTCCGGATCACGCTCTACCCAGCGCGTATTCCCGTCACACGCCTCGACGACCGGCAAAGATTGTTCTTGTTGCGGTAAAATAACGTTGTTATTAAAAAATATGATGGATATTTTTGTGAGCTGCGACCGCGCAGCCGTGCACAATCGTAACTGTCAGGGAGAAGCATCGATGTCGAAGGTGATCTATGAAAAAGACGGCCGCATCGGCCGCGTCACGCTCAATCGTCCGGACGTGCTCAATGCCATCGATGACGAACTGCCGGGAGCGCTCGCCGACTGCGTGGAGCGCGCCAATGCCGATCCCGGTATCCACGTCATCATCCTATCGGGCGCCGGCCGGGCCTTTTGCGCCGGATACGACCTGACCGCCTACGCGCAGACCGCCGGCGCCAACAACGTCACGCAAGACATGCCGTGGGATCCGATGAAGGACTATGCCTTCATGATGAGGAACACCGAACTGTTCATGAGCCTGTGGCGGTCCTATCGTCCGGTGATCTGCAAGGTGCACGGATTCGCCGTCGCGGGCGGATCGGATATCGCACTTTGCGCCGACACCATCGTGATGGCCGATGACGCCGAGATCGGCTACATGCCGACCCGCGTCTGGGGATGCCCGACAACGGCGATGTGGGTCTATCGGATCGGACCGGAGCGGGCAAAGCGGATGCTGTTCACCGGCGACAAGATCAAGGGTCCCGAAGCGGAGAAACTCGGGCTGGTGCTGAAATCGGTGGCGCCTGAGAAGCTTGACGCCGAAGTAGAAGCGCTTGCCGAGCGGATGGCCGGCGTTCCGGTCAATCAACTGATGATGCAAAAACTCATGGTCAACCAGGCCATCGAGGCCATGGGGCTGAAGACCACGCAGATGATCGCCACGGTTTTCGACGGCATCACCCGCCATTCGCCGGAAGGCCTGAACTTCAAGCACCGTGCCGAGCAGGTGGGCTGGAAGGAAGCCGTCCGCAATCGCGACCAGGGCACGTGGGACTGGACGGAGAACCGGTCGATCAATCCCAGGCGCTAAGCGCCGTCGCGTGAAGTCGACATCGCGCCACTACTGGAGCGAGAAGATTGCCGCGCATGGTTCAAGAGCCCGATGATCCCCGGGTGCGCGCCAGACAGGATGCGCTCAGGGATGCCCGGCGTCAGGTGATCATCGACGCCGCCCGCCGCGTGTTCGAGCGCGTCGGCCTCGAGGGCGCGTCGATCAGGATGATCGCCGCGGAGGCGGGCTGCACGACGGGCGCCATCTATCCATGGTTCGCGGGCAAGGAGGAAGTCTACGCGGCCATTCTCGCCAAATCGCTGGATCGTCTGGCGGCATTTCTCACCCGGCGAATAGCACGCGAGCAGGATGCGCTGGCGAAGGCGCGCGCCGGCGTCGACGCGTTTTATCGCTACTACCAGAAAAATCCGGACGAACTCTGGCTCGGCCTTTATCTTTTCCGCGCCAGCGGCGTCCAGCCGGTCGGACTGAAGCCGGAGCTCAACCGTGACCTCAATGCGCGACTGGCTTTGGCTTTTGGGCATATCGCCGAGGCGATATCAGGCGCCGGCTTTGACGACCCCGATGGCCGCGCCGCCGATGGCATCTCCCATGCGAGCGGATTGCTGCTACTGACAAACGCCGGGCGCATGAAGGTCTTCAGGTCGCGACCCGACGGATTGATGCTTCGCTACCTGGAGACCGCACTGCCCGAACAGAACTAGCCTGTGAGGAGCTGGCTATCGCATTTTATTGCCGCAACATGATCAGCGGATCGGCGCTGTCCGGTACCCGCCGCCACTGCGCGTTATCATCGGCCTCAAAGCGCCAGACCTCGCCATTCTTCGACATCAGCAACAATTCGCCGCGTTCCAGCCGCCACACCGTCGGCGCAAAGGTTGCGATCGCCGCATCGCAGCGCGGCTTGAGGAAGACCTCGAAATTATCTGGCGTCGCCTCGGTGTTGGTCAGGGTCAGGCCGCAGATCGGCTGGCCGTTGCCGTGAACCATCGCCCAGTCGCCGATCATCTGGTCCATCGATTTCGCGAGCGAGCGTGCGGCGACGAGATTCTGCAGGATGTAGATGCCCTCGCCGGTCCGCATGCCTTCGAAAATCCCGCTCTCGACTTCGGTAAAGTCGATCACCGGCTGCCCGGCCGCATCCTGCAGCCGGACGATATCCAATCCCTTGATGTTCCAGGCCGCGATATCCTTGGTGAACGGAAGCGCCGCGGCACAGCCGGGCTCAAGTTCAAGCTTCAATCCCTGCGGCCCGGAATCGCCCTTCAGCGTGACGACGCAGGTCTTGCTGCGTTCGGTGGTCGAGAGCTCCCATTGGCCGACCATGTCTTTTTTCAAGGTGGCGGCGTCCTGCGTCCGCGCCGGCGACGCGCAGGCAATCGACGCCAACAGCGCCGCGAGCGTGATGCCGGCGCGACGGCTTCTCATCAGCGCCCCTTCACGGGGGTCTCCGCGACCGGCGTCAACGGCGGTTTCCCGGCAAACCAGGCTTTCAGATTATCGACCACCAGCTGATCCATCGCATTCCGCGTCACCACCGAAGCCGAGCCGATATGCGGAAGCAGCACCACATTCTGCATGGCGCGCAACTCGTCGGGCACGTTTGGCTCCTTGTCGAACACATCGAGCCCCGCGGCCAGGATGGTCCCCGACTTCAGCGCCGCGATCAGGGCCGGCTCATCGACCACCGAACCGCGCGCCACGTTGATGACGACGCCGCGCGGCCCCAGCGTTTTCAAAACATCGGCATTGATCAGCTTGGCCGTCGCCGCGCCGCCGGGGATGATGATCACCAGCGTATCGACCGCCTTCGCCATCTCGATCAGGTCAGGATAATGCTTGTACGAGACGCCGGCGGCCGGGTTGCGCGAATGATAGACCACCGGAACGCGTGCGGCATCGAGCCGGCGTCCGATCGCCTGGCCGATCCGGCCCATGCCGACCATCCCGACCTTGCGGTCGCGCAGCGAGCCGACGCTCAAGGGAAAGTTCTGCGTCCGCCACAGGCCGGAACGCAGATAGCGGTCGGCCTTGACGAACTCGCGCAAGGTCGCGATCAGAAGTCCCATGGCGACGTCCGCAACCTCTTCGGTCAGGACGTCCGGCGTGTTGGTGACGACGATGTTGTGCTCGCGTGCGTACGTCGGCATCGATGTGATCGTAGCCGACGCCGAAGCTAGCGACGATCTCGAGCTTGGGAAACAGCGACAGCGTCGCCTTGTCGCCCCTCACACTGTTGTAGGTGACCGCGGCGCCGCGGATTTTTCCGGCAACGGCCGGGCTCAACCGCTCAAGGTCATGCTTGGTTTCAAAGGAATGCAGCACGAACTGGTCGGAAAAACCATGTTCGACGATCGGCTTGTTCGGTCCATAGATCAGCAAATCGATCTTCTCGGAAGAAATATTCGCACCCGCCATCAGTTTTCCTTTCCAAGCGCACTCTCATGCCAGCGCCGCAACACCAGATGCGACGTTAGCGCCAGCAGCCCATAAATGACAATTCCCGCGACAGAGAGCAACAACAACGCCGCGAACATTCTGGGAATGTTGAGACGGTAGCCGGATTCCGCTATTCGATAGGCCAATCCGGAACCGGCGCCGGCGGAACCCGCCGCGATCTCGGCGACCACCGCGCCGATCAGCGACAGGCCACCCGCAATCCGCAATCCGCCGAGGATGAACGGCAACGCGGAAGGCAATTTGAGATATCGCAGGGTCTGCAGCCGCGATGCGCCGTAAAGCTGAAACAGACCCGCCAGATTGCGATCCACCGAATTCAGGCCGAGCGTGGTGTTGGACAGCACCGGAAAAAATCCGACGATCCAGGCACAGACGATGACGGCGGTCTGCTGCGGCAGGTAGATCAGCAGCAGCGGCGCGATCGCGATGACCGGGGTAACCTGCAGGATCACCGCATAGGGAAACAGGGAATATTCCAGCCATTTCGATTGATTGAACAACAGCGCCAACGCCATGCCGCCGATGGCTGCCGCAACGAACCCCTCGAGCGTCGTCTGCAAGGTGGCCAGCAGCGATCGCGACAGCACCGGCCAGTCATTGACAAGGGTACGGAAAACCGCGCCCGGTCCGGGCAATACATAGGGCGGAATATCGTTGGCCCGCACTACGAGTCTCCCATGCCGCGATCCCGATCGCGAGCACGACGACGGGAAGCAGAATTCGAACAAGACGCTGAAGGCTGCGGCTGTCCGGCGCGCTTTGCTCGGCAGACATTGGCGGGGTTTGCAACGAATTCATGAGGCGGGCTGCCCCTGGCGCAACGGCGCCAGCGCGTTCGAGACCTTGCGGCAATAGCCGGCATAATCGGCCGAGGTGCGGAAATCCTCGCCCCGCGGCTCCGCGGCGTCGATGCGAAACTCGGCGCCGACCCGTCCGGGCCGCGATGTCATCACGATCACACGCTGCGATAGATACACCGACTCAAACACCGAATGGGTGACGAAGATGACCGTCTTGCGCAGATCGCGCCATAGCGAGAGCAGATCGTTGTTCAGCCGGAAACGGGTGATTTCGTCAAGTGCTGCGAACGGCTCGTCCATCAGCAGGATGTCGGGGTCGGTGACCAACGCGCGCGCGAGCGAGACCCGCATCTTCATGCCGCCGGATAATTCGCGCGGGTAGGCATCGGCGAATTCGGCAAGCCCAACCTGCGCCAGCGCCTCGCGGACGCGCGCGTTCGCCTCCGCGGCCGGGGCATGCGCCAGTTTCAAGGGCAATCGCACGTTCTCGCTCACGCTGGTCCACGGCATCAGGGTCGGCTCCTGAAACACGAAGCCGATGGCACGCCCCCCGCGCGCCTGACCGTGCGGTTGAGAAACGCGGACGCTCCCGGAGGTCGGCGCGTTAAGACCTGCGATCAGGCGCAGCGCCGTCGATTTTCCGCAACCCGACGGTCCGAGCAAGGACACAAACTCACCTTTGCGCACATCAAGATCAAACGGTCCCAACGCCATCACGCCGTTGTCATAAGCCTTGGTGACACCGCGCAAGCTCACCGCGAGGCCCGCCGCAGCGGGAGCTCATTTCGGACACGGCTGCGGGATCGGCCATTGCGTCTGTCGTCTTCTGTAGTTTCATCTGGTTCTTGTCTAGTTTTTTGGGCCGCAGATCCTGGCCGACGGCCTTGTTGATAAAGCGAAGCGTGTAGGTTTTCCGGAAATCGATGTCGCCGCGCACCACGCCTGCGCGCACCATTTTGTCGAAAAAGCTTGTAACCCGTGCATCGGTCATGGCGCCGATGCCGTCATGCAGGGTGTCGCCGGAATCGACAATTCCATATTCCTTCATCTTGGCGACGGAATAGGCCAGGAGTTCGTCGGTCATTTCCGGATTGAGCTTCTTGATCATCGCGTTGCCCGGCGCGTTGTCGCCGTACAGATAATGGTACCAACCGACGATCGAGGCGTCGACGAAACGCTGAACCAGATCCGGCTTTTTGTCGACGATATCCCGGCGCGTCTCGATCAAGGTGGAGTAACTGTTGAAACCATAATCCGCCAGCAGGATGACCCCCGGCTTGAATTTGGCGCTTTGCTCGATCGCAAACGGCTCCGAGGTGACATAGCCCTGCATCGCGCTTTGCTTGTCAGCCAAAAATGGCTGCGCATTGAAGGTATAGGGTTTGACCTTTTCCTCACTGAATCCGTATTCGAACTTCAGCCATTGAAAATAGGTCGGGATGCCTTCCTTGGACACGAACAGCGTCAGCGGCTTGAGGTCTTCCAGCTTGGCGACTTTCGATTCCGGATGCGTCACGAAGACCTGCGGATCCTTCTGGAACATGGCGGCGACCGCCACCACCGGCACGTTGTTGGCCGCCGCATCGAACGATTGCAGGGTGTTTGCGCTCATGAAGAAGTCAATCTTGCCGGCGATCAGCAGCATGCGATTGTTTTCGTTGGGACCGCCCGGCACGATGGTGACGTCGAGCCCGTAATTCTTGTAGGTGCCGTCGGCTACGGCCTGGAAAAATCCGCCATGCTCCGCCTCGGGGACCCAGTTGGTTCCGAACGAGACCTTGTCCAGCGCGGTCTGGGCGGTCGCGGAGGAGATCGCCGTCAGGATGACCATCAGGCCGGCCGTTAACGCTCGCGTCAAAAGAGGCGGGTTCATGATTGGACTCCGTCGATCGTTCTGGCCCATGATGGGAACTCCCTGCTGGCCCGGACGTAGCTAACGTGTTGGCCGGGATTGAATACAAACTATCTTGCAAGTTAGCCTAAGGAAACGTTTCGCTCGATGACTTCAATGCTTCCTCCCCGCGACTGGACCGACATTCACTGGCCCGATATTGCCGGAGACGAGGCTGCGCGCTGGATCGCGGTGCTGCCGCTGGCGGCGACCGAGCAGCACGGCCCGCATCTGCCGCTTGGTACCGACGTCATGATCGGCGAAGCCTATCTGGCGCGGGTGCGCGAGCTGTTGCCGGCCAACATCCCGGCAATGTTCCTGCCGCTGCAGCCGATCGGCATTTCCACCGAGCACCTCTACTATCCGGGCACGCTGACACTGCCAACCGAAATGGCCCTGAAGACATGGACGGCGCTTGGGAGAACGTGGCGCTACGCGGGCATCAGGAAGCTCGTGATGGTGACGAGCCATGGTGGCAACAGTGCGGGCATGAGGCTCGTGGCGCAGGATCTGCGGGCGAAATATGGGATTTTCGTGGTCAGCACGGATGGGCGCGCTTCAGTGCGCGCGGAGGGATTGTTTTCCGCGGAAGAAGTGCGTCACGGCATCCATGGCGGCGCGGTCGAGACATCGATCATGTTGGCGCGATATCCGGAATGCGTGCGCAACGAAGCGATCGCGGATTTTCGTCCCGCGAGCATCGCAATGGAAAAGGATTATCGCTGGCTTTCAGCGCACCGGCCGGCGCCATTCGCATGGCTGGCGCAGGATCTGCACGACAGCGGCGCATGGGCGATGCGACAAAGGCCTCCGCCGAGAACGGCGAGCAACTGCTCGATCATGGCGCCCGCGCGTTCTGCGAATTGCTCGAAGAGGTTGATAAATTCGACGTGAACAAGCTTGCCGGCAGCCCCAATTCGGCAGCTAAGGGGCTGGATTAGCTATCGAATAGGGAACCGTCGGAAGCTCCCGGGCAGGCTTCGAACCGGATTCGAACACGCTCCGTCCAACCAAGCATGCGGACCGAAACGGACCCCGCGCTCAAATCGGTTGGAGTTTCACATGTCGATCAAAACCAGAATTGCTGCTTTCGCTCTCGCCATGCTCGCCGTCACCGGCACCATCGCATCCACCACCACCCAGGCGGAAGCCAGGGGCTTCGGCTGGGGCCTCGGAGCAGGTCTGCTCGGCGCTGCTGTGGTCGGCGGTGCGATCGCTGCCAATGACGGTTACTATTATGACGGCTATCGCCGCTGCGGCTGGGTGCGCCAG
>CAVYSR010000003.1:0-347562 GCA_963771225.1 uncultured Pseudomonadota bacterium
TGCCGGGCGACCCGGCGTGACCGTGGTGACTTGCTTGCGTGCTTTCTACTTTTGCACGCAAGGCTGCGGGCGCTTCGGGCGCCCGGCATTCCCTGCGCCCTCTGATCGAGGAGGGCGGGACTTTTAAGCAAAACTCGGGCGCATGGCGCGGCGAGAATGCAAACGCGTACGTGAAATCGGGGCACCGTCATTGCGAGCGAAGCGAAGCAGATCCACTCTGGCTTTCTTGCTGTCCAATGGATTGCTTCGCTTCGCTCGCAATGACGACTTGTTTTCGTCGTCCCACTTTCGCCCGGGGGTGTGACGTGCTTGGCGGCGCACCCTCAGCGCACCCTCGCCTACAGCGCCGCCAGTACCGCCTTCGCAATATCCGCCGTGCCGTTGCTGCCGCCGAATTCCATCGGCTTGATGCCGTCGGCATAGACCTTGTCGACGGCGCGCTCGATGCGTTCGCCGGCTTCGGCGGCGGCTTCGATGCCATGCTTGTCGGCCAGCCAGTCCAGCATCATCGCGGTCGAGAGGATCATCCCGGTCGGATTGGCCTTGCCCTGCCCCATGATATCGGGCGCGGTGCCGTGACAGGGCTGGAACACCGCGTGACGGTCGCCGATATCGGCCGACGGCGCCATGCCCATGCCGCCGATCAGTCCGGCCGTCATATCGGAGAGGATGTCGCCGAACATGTTCTCCATCACCATGACGTCGAAATCCCAGGGACGCTTCACCAGAAGCGCCGAGCAGGCATCGACATAAAGCCGGTCGGCCTTGACGTCAGGATGGCGCCTGGCCGCCTCATCGAACATCTCGCGGAAGAACGCAAACGCCTTGAACACGTTCGCCTTGTCGACGCAGGTCAGCCCGCCCGGCTTGCCGCGCGCCTTGCGGCGCTCGGCGAGGCGAAACGAGAATTCGAACAGCCGCTCGGAAGTCCTTCGCGTGATCACCAGCGTCTCGCGCGCTTCGGTATCGGTGACGACGCCCTTGCCCATCGACGCAAACAGGCCTTCGGTGGATTCCCTGATGACGATGAGATCGATGCCGCGCTGCTCGGCGCCGACGATCGGGCTCGGCACACCCGGGATCAGCCGCGCCGGGCGCACGCCGGCATAGAGATCGAAATGAAAGCGCAGCTCCACCTGCGGCATGATCTCGGTGTTGTCAGGGTAGCGCACCGAAGGCAGGCCGCAGGCGCCGAGCAGGATCGCATCGGCTTCGTCGCAGAGCCGCATCGTGCTTTCCGGCATCGATTTGCCGGTCGCGCGATAATTGTTGGCGCCGGCCGGCGCGTCGGTGAAGCGAAATTTCAGGTCCGAGGTCGCCTCGATCTTGCGCAGGACCTCGAGCGCCGGCGCCATCACTTCGGGGCCGATACCGTCGCCGCCGAGCACGGCGATATGGAGCGCATCGTTTGCTGACATGGGGTTTCCTTATGGGAGTCGAAAAGAGTCTATCAGGTAGCTCGTCATTGCGAGCGAAGCGAAGCAATCCATCGGGCCACGCGAAGAATGGATTGCTTCGTCGCTGCGCTCCTCGCAATGACGGTGGTGAGAGCAGAAATCTACGGCGTCAGCACCGCGCGTCCGACCAGCCTGCCCTTCTGCAGATCGACCAGCGCGTCGTTGGCCTTGGCGAGCGGCATCGGCGTTACCGGGATCGGCCCGACCTTCTTGGTGCGGACCAGATCGAGCAGTTCCTGGGTCTCCCGGAGATTGCCGACATAGCTGCCCTGGATCGTGATCGCCTTGATCGGAATCAGCGGCAGCGCCCATGGCGCGCCGCCGCCGAACAGGCCGACGATCACCAGCTTGCCGCCCTTGGTCAGGCAGTCGAAGCCGAGTTGCGTGGTCGTGGCGTTGCCGACGAGATCGATCACCGCGCGGATCGGACCGCCGGCCTTGCTCGCCAGTTGCTCCAGTGCGTCCGGCGCCTTGCCGTCGACGGTCGCGAGCGCGCCGGCCTTCTCGGCGGCTTCGCGCTTGCGCGCGTCGATATCGACGACGATGGCGCCCTTGCCGCCCATCGCCTTCAGGAGCGACAGCGCCATCAGCCCGAGGCCACCGGCGCCGAAGATCACGATCGGGGTGTTGAAATGAGCCTCGACCTTCTTCAAGGCGCTGTAGGTGGTGACGCCGGAGCACGCATAGGGCGCCGCGGTCACCGGATCGAGCCCCTTCAGGTTAAGCAGATAGCGCGGATGCGGCACCGTCAGGTGATCGGCATAGCCGCCGTCGCAATAGACGCCGATCGAATTGGGCTTCAGGCACATGTTCTCATCGCCGGCCAGACACGTCTCGCATTTGCCGCAGCCCAGCCACGGATAGACCAGCGCGACGTCGCCGACCTTGAGACCACCGGTAGCGGACTTGGCATCCGGTCCGAACGCCACCACTTCGCCGACGGTCTCATGTCCCATGGTTCGCGGCAGCGACACGCCGCGGTCCTTCAGCGAGAGCGGCTTGCGTCCATGGCCGAGATCATAGCCGCCTTCCCAGATGTGCAGGTCGCTGTGGCAGACGCCGGCCGCCTTGACCTTGATCAGGACCTGCGTTCCCGCCGGTTGCGGCGTCGGCACATCCACCTCTTTCAGGGGTGCGTTGAAATCGGTGACCTGGAAACTCTTCATCGTTTCTCTCCCATTGGCGCGGCTTTTGCGAATAAGATGCGCGCAGTTGATTGGTCAACAGCATTTTCCACCCGGAAAATGCTGTTGCGGCCTTTGCAGTCGGCGCGACATTGCCACGCATTTCCCTTCGCCGTCGAGACCACGCCGGCCCGGAATTCCCGACCGGAATTCCCGGCCGTGTCGTCAGCCCCGCACCGCCATCTGCATTTTCCCGGTAAAGCCGGCGATTTCATCTTCGGAGTGTCCGGTCTCCTTCAGAAACGCAACCGTGTGTTCGCCCAGAGTTGCCGCGCGCTTTCCCGCGGCGACATTGGCCTGCGACATCCGGAACGGCAAATTCATCACCTTGAACGTGCCGCCGCCGTCTTCCACCTCGGCCAGCGCGCCGCGATGCGCGAACTGAGGATCGGACAACGCCTGAGCGACGGTGCGATAGGCGGAAGAGGGAACGCCGCCCTCATTAAGCGCTGCGAGGCATTGCCCGGTGGTCAATTGTGCGCGACCAGCTTTCAACGCCCTCCATCAGATCCTTCCAGTGATCGCGCCGGTCGGCATATTTCGCAAAGCGCGGATCGTTGATCCATTCCGGATGACCGGCCGCCGTCACCAGATTCTGGAACGTCTTTTCGCTGGCGATCGCCACCATCACATATCCGTCCGACGTCTCGACCGGACCGAACATCGGACGGCTCGGCAAGGTCACTGCGAACTGCGACGACTGCACTTCATTGAGCGTCAGGCTGAGCATCGATTCCAGCATCGAGACGTCGATATGCTGACCTGCTTGACTGCTGCTGCGCTGGTACAGCGCCGCCGAGATCGCGCCGAAGGCATAGACGCCGGTGATCACATCGGCATGATAAATTCCGCAATAATCCGGACGCGAGCGCCCCGGCTGGTACGACAAATGGGCCATGTCGTAACCGGAGGCGGCGTGGATCACGGGCGCATAGGCGGCGAGCTCCGCGGACGGCCCGGTCTGGCCGTATCCGGAGATCGAACAATAGATCAGTCCCGGATTGAGCTCAGCCAGCGAGCCATAGTCCAGCTTCAGCCTCCGCATCACCCCGGGGCGAAAGTTTTCGACCAGGATATCCGCGCTCGCGACCAGCCGGCGGATCACTTCGACGGCCTGCGGCGATTTCAGATCGAGGACGAGGCTCTTCTTGCCGACATTGAGCTGGCCGAAAACCGAGCTGAAATTATTCCGCAGCGGCGGACGATTGCGCATCGTCTCCCCGTCGGCGGGCTCGATCTTGATGACCTCGGCGCCCATGTCGGCCAGCATCCGGGTGCAATGCGGACCGGCGATGGTGGTCGAAAAATCGAGCACGCGAAGGCCTTGAAAGCTCTTGGTCGAATTGTTCGCGGCATTTCGCCGTTCTGTCATTCCGGGTCTCCTGAGCTCACGTATCCGTTGGGCGCGGAGACCCTAAGTGCCGCGGCTTTCCCTGGGAAGCGATTATCGGCATGGGGCGATCAGCGCCCAGCCGGCTTCGACATTTTCTTCGCAGTGCAGCGAAATTGGACCCGTTCTTGCATAGTCTCAGTTAAGGCTGGTACGAGGGCATTTCTTGAAAGTACTTTTCGTTACCACGGAGATGGACGACTTTGTCCGGGTGGGCGGCCTCGCAGCCGTTTCGGCGGCCCTGCCCCGGGCCTTGCGGCGGTGGAGCGACGTCAGGATTTTGCTGCCCGGATACCGGGACGTCGTCGAACAATTCACCCACATCCAGATTGTCGGCCAATGCGCGCGCGCTGGCGGAAATGCCCGCCTGTTCGCTCGGGCTCGCTGCGACCAAGGATGGTCTGCCGGTCTACATCCTGCTGTGTCCGCAACTCTACGACCGCCCCGGCAATCCCTATGGCGACACGGCCGGCCGCGACTGGCCGGACAACGACGTGCGCTTCGGCCGGTTTGCCTCGGCCGCAGCCCAGCTCGCGGCGGGCACGCTGGACAAGAATTGGGCTGCGGATCTGGTTCACGCCAACGACTGGCAGGCCGCGCTTGTGCCGGCCTACCTCGCCTGGAACGAGGTCAGGATTCCCACCATCCTGACCATCCACAACCTGGCCTATCAGGGCCTGTTTCCCAAGGAATCGCTGCGCCGGATCGGTGCGCCGGAACATTCCTTTCATATCGAAGGCCTCGAATTCTACGACAAGCTTTCGTTCCTCAAGGGCGGCATCGTCTACGCTTCGCATCTGACCACCGTCAGCGAGACCTATGCCAGGGAGATCACCACGCAAGAACTCGGCTGCGGGCTCGAGGGATCTGCTTCGCCGCCGCTCCGACGCCGCGCAGCTGACGGGGATACTGAACGGCATCGACGAAAGCTGGGATCCGCGGGTTTGCGCCCAGCTCGCGCAGCCGTTTGGCGCGGGAGACTGGGAGGGCAAGCGCGCCAACGCCGATTACGTCCGCCAGCAATTCGGCCTGGCGCTGTCCCGCGGTCCGATTTTCGGTCTGGTGGCCCGTCTCGTTCATCAGAAAGGCGTCGACCTCGTACTTTCCGCCGCCGACGAGATCATCGAACCCGGCGGCCAGATCGTCGTGATCGGCAGCGGCGAGCCGGAGATCGAGCAGGCGCTGATCGATGCGCATCGCCGCCGGCCCGATGCGATCGGGGTCGCCATTGGTTTCAATGACGGCCAGGCGCGGCGGATTTTTGCCGGCAGCGATTTTACGTTGATGCCGTCGCGTTTCGAGCCGTGCGGCCTGAGCCAGATGTACGCGCAGAAGTTCGGGTCGCTGCCGATCGGCCACCAGACCGGCGGGCTCGCGGAAACCATCATGGACGGCGAAACCGGATTCCTGTTTACCCAACCGTCGACCGAGTCGTTCCTCGGCGGTATCCGGCGCGCGTTCACAACCTTCATGGCAAAGGATCGCCTCGAACTCCATGCGCCGCAATGCGATGTCGCGGTCGTTTAGCTGGGACATTTCCGCGGCCTGCTACGGCGCCCTTTATCGAAAGGCGGTGTCGCCATAACGCTGACCAATTTGGTGCCAACCCATTTGCTTCTCCCCTTGCCTGCCTAGTTCGGGCTGCGCCGCGTTTCCGGCATCACAAGCCAGATCATGACGAGGCCCATGGCCGCAACCGCCGCGAGCCCCGTGAATGCGATGCTGCTTCCGAAATGGTCGGCGACGTAGCCGGCCAGCACGGTGGTCAGCGAAGCGCCGATTCCGACCGCGGTGCCGACGATGCCCTGTGCCAGATTGAAGTGACCGCTTCCAAAGGCAACATCGGCGACAATCAACGGAACCATGACACTGAATACCGCAGCGGTGATGCCGTCGAACACCTGCACCGCGACCAGCAGATACGGATCGGTCACGGTGGCGAACAGCAAGCCGCGGATCGCCAGCGCGGCAAAGCCCAGCAGCAGCAGCGGCCGGCGGCCCCATTGTTGCGCCTTGCGTCCGACCGAGGGCGACGCCAGCGCGACAATGGCCTGCGGCACCACGATGCACGCGGCGATCAGCACCGGCGCCCAATGGCTTGAGCGGGTGGTCACGACGCCTGCCATGAACGGAAGCATCGCCGCGTTGGCGAGTTGCAGCAGCAATACGCTGCCGGCAAAGATCAGGAGAGGACGATGGCGCATCAGGTTCAGAACGCTGGTTGCGCTGGCATCGGGCACCTCGCGCGACACCGTGCCCCGCGCACGGGCCAAATCGACTTCGCGTTCGCGGATCCGCCCGAGCGCAAGCAGGGTCGGAATGGCCAGCAGGAAAGTCACCAGAAATACCGAGCGGCTGGACAAGAGATATCCGCAGGTACCCATGACGGCGGCGGCAACGCCATTGCCGAGCGATGCAAACCGGGCATTGCGTCCGAACCGCTCGCCGATCGCCCGTGGCCCGACCAGACCGAGGCTGATCGCGGCAATCGCCGGACCGAGCACACAACTGGCGGCGGCGTGCAGCGTCGCGGCCGCCACCACCACCGGAAAGATCGGCCATGCGGCATATCCAAGCGCGCTGACGCCGATCGTCGCGACGGCGAGGCCGGCAACCAGCCGCTCGGAGCGCGCGGCATCGACGATGGCGCCGCCTGGCATCTGGCCGATCAGCGCGACCAGACCGCCGATCGACAGCACAAAACCGATCGAGACCTGCGTCCATTTTTGCGTTGTCAGATAGACCGCGATGAACGGCCCGAATCCGGTCTGGACATCGGCCAGGAAAAAGATGAACCAATCGAGGCCACGCAGGCTCTGGCGCGAGGCGACGGCGATGGCCCGCGCGCCTCCGGTTCCGGCGGCGGCGACGGATCACCGTCACCGCCGCTCGGCCGTTGGTCGATCGGCGGTCTGGTCGAGCGCGCGAACAGGCTCTTGCTCCAAATTCGGGGATGAATGGCAGCAGGGCGCCCGACGCGCCGAGCACCACGATCGGCGCATCTTCCTTGTATTCAGGCGCCGCCTTTACCTGGTCCTTGGTCAATTCAAGCGTGATGCTTTCGCCCTTGTTGGCGATCTGTCCGAAATGCAGCGCGTTCCAGTCGACGACGATTTTCCGGCTGCCGACGCCGAGGAAGCCGCCGAAATCGATCACGGCCGCGCGCACCTGCCCGGCGCGATCGACGATCACGTCGACGATCCGCCCCATATCCTCATCCGTCGGGCTGCGCACATCGCGCCCCAGAACGCCATGCGCATCCGTCGCTTCGATGATCGTGACGGAGGGCGGCGGCGCGGCTTCTTTCGGCGCGGCCTCTTTCGGCGGAGGCGGGGTCGCTGCTTTTTGCTCCTGAGCCGGCGGCGGGGTGTATTCGCTGGCGGCGAAGCGGTGTCATCGGCTGCCCAGGCAGCGACAGCGGCGAATGTTGCGACAACGATGGCAAGGAACGCAAACTGAGGTCTAGCGCGCATACGGCCTCCCGAAATGCCCGATCGAAGGGCATGAGTTGAAACGCGGACGCCCGGCCGGCAGCCGCTCACCATTCAGCTTCGGCGGAACCGGCGACGCTCGGCTACCAACCGGGATCGCCGCTCAAAGTTCGACTTTGGTGCGCGATAAAGCCGCCCCGCTGTCAATGCGCGAGAACGATGGACACCTGAATCTGGCCGCGCCGGCGCAAGACTTCCAGCGATACGTCGTCGCCGTGACGGCGGACCCGGAGGTCGACGCTTGAAGGGCCGAGTTGCAATTCGCGCAAAATCACCTCGTTGAGGAACGCCGGCAGCCGCGGATTTCGCAGCCGGATTTCACCGCGCTGCGCATCGAATTCGAGGCCAAGGGCGGCTTCCAGCAGCGTGAACGGCGTGGCGCTCGCCCAGGCCTGCGGCGCGCAGGCGACGGGATACAAGCGTCGGGCCGCGCTGCTTTTCGCGCTGGAACCCGCAGAACAATTCGGGCAGCCGCCGCAGATCCATGTAGGTCGCGGCGTCGAACAGCGCCTTGAACACCTGCTCGACCGAATGCTTGAGGCCGTAGCGCGCCAACCCGAGCGCGATCAGCGCATTGTCGTGCGGCCATATCGAGCCGTCGTGATAGGACATCGGATTGTAGCGCGCCTCGCCGCGCGCCACGGTGCGGATGCCCCAGCCCGTGAAGAAATGCGGCCGCATCAGATCGGCTGCGACCATCCGGGCGCGGTCTTCGCGCACGATGCCGCTGAACAGGAGTTGCCCGGCGTTCGAGGTACGCACCCGGCAGGGCTGCTTGGCGCCGTCGAGCGCGAGCGCGTAGGTGCCAAGTTCCTCGCACCAGAACGCTTCTTCAAACCGCTCGGCAAGCCGCTGCGCCTCGGCCGCCAGCTTCCGCGCCTGGTCCGCCTTGCCAAGGCGCAGAGCGCAACGCGCCGCCAGTTGCTTGCCGGCGAACACATAGCCCTGCACTTCGGCGAGCGCGATGTAGCCTTCGGCGAGACGGCCATCGGCATGAAAGATCGCGTCATACGAATCCTTCCAGCCCTGATTGGCCAATCCCCGTTCCGAGGCGCGCTGATATTCAACGAAGCCGTCGCGATCGGGATCGCCGGCGCCGTCGATCCAGCCCAGCGCGGCCTCGATCGCCGGCCACAACTCGGCCAGCGTTTCGTCATCGCCGGTGCGTTCGACATAAAGGCCGGCCAGCAGCACGAACAGCGGCGTGGCATCGACGCTGCCGTAATACCGCGCAAACGGCACCTCGCCAAGATCGGCCATTTCGCCGCCGCGCATCTCATGCAGGATTTTTCCGGGTTCGGCATCGGCGAGCGGATCGACGGTCTTTGCCTGATAGAATGCGAGCCGCTTCAGCACGCCGCGCGCGATCCGCGGGTTGATCCACAGCATTTGCAGCGCCGTGATGATGCCGTCACGGCCGAATGTCGTCGAATACCAGGGAATGCCTGCATAGGGATATCGTCCTTGCGGCGTATCCGTCATCAGCATGTTGAGGTCGGCCATCGACTGGCACAGCACCTCGTTGAAGATATCGTTTGACGTCTCGATGCTGGTGGCGCCCGCCGCGGAGTGGCGCATCTCGCGGCGATGTGCCAGCAATCCGCGAAAGAACGGCACCGGCTTGTGGCCGGCCGGCTTGTTGCAGGATGCGGCGACAAACAGCGAACTGATCTGTTGCGGCGCCAGCTCG
The DNA here is from genome assembly GCA_963771225.1 of uncultured Pseudomonadota bacterium. Taxonomy (GTDB): domain Bacteria; phylum Pseudomonadota; class Alphaproteobacteria; order Rhizobiales; family Xanthobacteraceae; genus Bradyrhizobium. Next base: position 9,213 of record CAVYSR010000003.1, read on the forward strand.
AAATGATAGGTCGCGGCATTCACCGCAAGCCGCGTCGGCCGCGGATCGAAATGCAGCGCCGTGCTGCGGGATTTGCCGTCGAGCCCCTTGTAGTCGAGCACGACATCGGAAGGACCAAGCAGCTTGCTGGAGCTGGTGCCCCGGCGCGGACGCTTCTCGCCGCGCACTTCGAACAAATCGGCGAAATCGTTGTCGAACAGCAGCGTCAGGTCGAAATTCGCGAGGTTCTCGCCGTGATTCTGCAGGCCGATCCGCTGATAGGCGGTTCCGCGCCACAGAAAGACCGTGCGCACGATGTGCAGCATGTCCTTCTGCAGCACGATCCGGCCAGCGCGATAGATATCGGGATTGGTGAGATCCACGGTCAACGCGGAATTGTCGTCGCGCAGATTGGATCCGAGCAGCAGCGGCTGTACGTCGTCCAGTACCAGCTCCAGCCGGGCGAGGTAACGTGTGTCGGCGTTGAACAGGCCGTCCGGTCCGCCGGCGGAAGCGCCGATGTCGCCATGGCTGTCCAGCACGATGAATGTATCGTCATGCTTGAGCGAGCGCCTCGGCCGCGCCGCGGGTCCAGTCATCGGGATGTAGAACGGCGCTTCCGAGACCAGTTCGACGGTCCGGGTCGCGATGATCTGGCTTACGACTTCGGCTGGCATTTGACCTCGAGCGGCTCCCCCGGCCTTGCGGCAAACGCACCGGCACTCAACCCCTCCGTCGTATCACGCCGCATGGGTTGCAAGGCGGCTCATTTCCTGCGTCACCAGTTCGCGATACGGACCCTGGCGCTGCATCAGGCGATGCGGCGGACCGTCTTCGATGATCTTGCCTGCCCTCAGCATGATCACCCGATCGAAACTGCGCAGCGTCGCAAGGCGATGCGCGATGGCGATGACGGTGCGGCCGTGCATCAGGCGGGCGAGCGCTTCGCGGATCGCCTCCTCGGATTCGCTGTCGAGCGCAGCGGTAGCTTCATCGAGCAGCAGGATCGGCGCATCCTTCAGGAATGCGCGCGCGATGGCAATGCGCTGCCGCTGGCCGCCCGAAAGCTTGACGCCACGGTCGCCAACCATGGTCGCGAGCCCTTCCGGCAGGGTTTCGACGAAATCGCAGCGCGCGGCGATCGCCGCGCGCAGCACTTCATCGTCCGTCGCGGTTGGCCGTCCATACCTGATATTTTCCATGATCGATCGATGGAACATCGAGATGTCCTGCGGCACCACCGAAATGGCCTCGCGCAGGCTTTGCTGCGTGACCCGGGAAATGTCCTGGCCATCGATGGTGATGCTGCCATGCTGCGCATCATAAAACCGCTGCAACAGCACAAACAGGCTGGATTTGCCGCCGCCGGATTGACCGACCAGCCCTACCCGCTGGCCGGCCTGAAGACGAAGGCTGAATCGGTCGAATACCTGGGATCCGCCGGGATAGCCGAATGAAACATTGTTGAAGGCGATGGCTGCCCCCGCCTTTACCAGCGGCTCGGCTTGCGGATGGTCCTGCAGTTCGTGCGGAAGCAGCAGTGTAGCGATGGCTTCCGTCAACCGGGCAACGTGCTGGGTCACGTCGACCAGTGCCACGGCAAGGTCGCGCGTGGCACTCAGAATGGATATTCCCAATGTGCAGACCAAAACGACATCGCCGGTGGTGGCTCCGCCGCCCTGCCAAAGTTCGATCGCCCAGGCCAGCAACGCGATGGTCAGCAGGATGGTGACCGCGGCATGCGCGATCCGCAGCTTTTCGAGATAACGCAGGCTGCGGCCCCGCGCCGTCAATTCCCGGCCCACGGTCGCATCGAACCGGTCGTGCTCGAAACGAAGCCCGCAAAATGCGCGCACCAGCGGCATGTTATTGATGACATCGACCATCTCGCCATCGACGGCCGCGGCCTTGTTGGCGAACTCGTCGTGCAAAGGCTTGCCGGCGGCCGCCAGATGAAACATCGCAATCACCATCGTGCCGGCGACCACGATCAATCCAGCCGCCATCATCCAGTTCACGGTGCTGATCAGGACAATGGCCGCAACGGTTGCGATGCACGGCGGCAACACGTTCCAGACGAACATGTTCTCGACGGTGAAAACGGCATTGGAGGTGGCCGTGATGCGGCTCGTCAGCATCCCCGGCAGCCGGTCGGTAAAATAGCTCGGAGCATGTCCGGTCAGATGACGAAAGATGTCGCGGCGGAGATCGCCGGTCACGCCCACGAACGTAAAGCTCGCGGTCCAGCTGGCGATCCGCCACAGCGAATTATCCGCCGCTATCAGTGATACGAGAAAAACGAATGCCAGCCACACGCCGCTTGCATGGGCCGGTCCGGCCGTCAGGCTGTCGACCAGATATTTCACGCCGTATTGCGTGCCGATTGAGCAGCAAGCCGCGGCGACAACGGCGGTCAGGATAACGACGTGCGCCGCCAAACGCTGACGGAGATAGCGCAGCACGAACGGAAGCGGACGATGCGCGTATCCTGAAAGATTGTCCATGTTGCTGCAAACCCGTTGGAGAAGAAGGAAGATTCTATCTGGACGCCTGCGGCTTGATCGAATGCTCCCACCGTCCTGCCAATATTGCGCAACATTTCCGCAGCATTGGCGACAGCAAAAGTCCGAACAATAAAAGTCTGATCGGAGGTGATGGCATCAAAAAGACCATGGTGTGAAGAAGTGCGCGTTCATTGGGAACTTCGCAGATGCGGAAACGTTCCCTACCCGGCATGCCGGTGCCATCTGCAAAATTCGGGTTTTTCACCTAACACCCAAAGAGGAGACGGATAGATGCGCATCGCGCAGGTTGCTCCACTGACGGAGGCTGTCCCGCCCAGGCTCTATGGCGGTACCGAGCGGGTGGTCCATTGGTTGACCGAGGAGCTGGTCGCGCTGGGCAACGACGTCACGCTGTTCGCCAGCGGCGATTCACAGACTTCGGCGAAGCTCGATGCAACCTGGCCGAAGGCGCTGCGCCTCGACGGCTCGGTCCGCGATCCCAACGCCCTGCACATGGTGATGCTGGAACGCGTACGACAGAAATGCGACGAAGAAGAATTCGATTTTCTGCATTTTCACCTCGATTATTACCCTTTTTCGCTGTTTGCGCGGCAGCCGACGCCGTTCGTGACCACTCTGCACGGCAGGCTCGACCTGCCGGAGCACCAGCCGGTGTTCAACACCTTCTCGTCGATTCCGGTGATTTCGATCTCGAACGCGCAGCGGCGTCCGGTGCCTCAGGCCAAATGGGTCGGCACCATCCACCACGGCCTTCCCGAAAAGTTGCTGACGCCGCGGCCTGTGACCCCGAGCTATCTGGCCGTGCTGGGCCGGATCGCGCCGGAAAAGGGTGTCGATCGGGCGATCAAGATCGCGACCCGATGCGGCATTCCGCTCAAGATCGCCGCCAAGGTGGATCGCGCCGACCAGGAATATTACGATGAAATCATTCGCCCACTGATGGATCACCCGCTCGTGGAATATATCGGCGAGATCGGTGATCACGAGAAATCCGATTTCCTGAGCGGCGCGATCGGGCTGTTGGTTCCGATCGACTGGCCGGAGCCGTTCGGCCTGGTCATGATCGAGGCGATGGCATGCGGCACGCCGGTGATTGCCTATAACCGTGGCTCGGTCCCCGAGATCATCGATGAGGGCCTGACCGGCTTCATCGTCGAAGACGAAACCAGCGCGGTCGCGGTCGTCGGCCGGCTCGCCGGCTTGAACCGCGATGCGATCCGAAAGCAGTTTGAAAAGCGCTTCACGGCGCGTCGCATGGCGCTGGATTATCTTGCCGCCTATCGCAGCCTGATGCGGACGGCAACGCCACGGATCCAGCTGGTGAGCAGCGCGGAATAGCCGGAACGATAACGAACGATAACCAGGGCGCACTGTCGTACTCCGCGAAAGCAGAGTATCCAGTACGCCGCAGCTCTTCGATTTCCTCACTGACGACTCGGAATACTGGGTCGCCCGCTTTCGCGGGCGATGACAACCGCAGGTGTGGAGCGTCCGTATGCATCAAACACACCTACGCTTTCCCGCGGCACGGTGCGCCCGAGTTGTGCAGGAACGATCTGCCCAAATAGGGCGTCGCGCTACCGACAAGGGGGCGCGGGGAATGCCGGGTGCCCGTTGCACCCGCAGCCTCGTGCGCAAAGTGTAGTAAAGCACACGAGTGTCGTCACCACAGGTCCACCGGGATCACCCGGCATTCCCGCACGCGACGGTTTTAACGTCTATTTCGCGCTCTCCCCGGTGATCGGGCTTTCTTGTCACCGTCGCCTCGCAGACACTTCTGCGAGACTTGACGCCGGCGTCGAGGCGTCAGGACCACACGACTTCACCGTCCGCAGTAGGCACCATTCGTCTTTGGTGCCACCGCGTCCATCGCATCCCCTGCCCTACGTTCGTGACGATCGCGAAACGCCCCTCTGTGTTGGGCCGGGGATGACCAGAATGAACACGTGATTTGGGTCAAAAGTGAATCAGATATTTTTGCGAATGGGGGTGGACACTAGACTGACGAAACGGCCTGTCGGGCAAAATCAATCGACGGAGGCTTAGCGAATTTGCCAGGGCGCGCGCCACGCCATAGGGGTTTGGCGATGGCTGCATTGCAGCGATGCTCGGCTCGCCGCCTTGCGGCGCAACAGGGGTTGCCGGTATTCTGGCGCTCAGAATCTGACTTTCAGAATTTGCCCTCAAAACATGACCCGTTGCAACGGAGCCAATCCATGACCCCTCCCGTGAGCTCACCCGCGATCAAGATCGTCAAATCGGTCCGCGAGCAGGTCAGTCTGGAGGAATGGCAAACCCGGGTCGATCTCGCCGCCTGCTATCGCCTCACCGCGCTGTACGGCATGACCGAGATGATCGCCAACCACATCTCCTGCCGTGTCCCGGGATCGCCCGATCATTTCCTGATCAACCCTTACGGGATGCTGTACGAGGAAATCGATGCGTCCTGCCTGATCAAGGTCGACCTCGACGGCAATATCCTCTTCAATGCCTCCGACTATGGCGTCAACGCCGCCGGCTTTGTCATCCACAGCGCCATTCATATGGCCCGCCACGATGTAGACTGCGTCGCGCACACCCACACCCCGGCCGGCATGGCGGTTTCGGCGATGGAATGCGGGTTGCTGCCGCTGGCGCAGACCTCGATGCGGTTTCTGCACGTCGCCTACCACGACTTTGAAGGCATCGCCGACGATGTCGGCGAGCGCGAGCGGCTGGTGGCCGATCTCGGCGATCACGAAGCCATGGTTCTCCGCAACCACGGACTGCTGGTGGTGGGGCGGACCATTCCGGCGGCCTTCGATGTGCTGTGGCGCATGGAACGCGCCTGCGAGGTACAGATCATGGCGCTGTCCTGCAACACCAAGCTGGTGCAACCGTCGCAGGACGTGCTGGAACAGACGTTCGACAAGATGAAGCCGCGCCCGGGCCACGCCAGCCGGAACGGCGACCTTGCCTGGCCGGCGCTGCTGCGCAAGCTCGACCGCGTCGATCCGTCGTATCGGAATTAGCGTATGATGGCTTTGAGTTGAATCGACGCCTACGGTTCGCTTCACCTCGCCCCGCTTGCGGGGAGAGGTCGGCGCGTAGCGCCGGGTGAGGGGGCCTATCCGCGAATCCGAACCTGTGGACAGGCCCCCTCACCCCACCCTCTCCCCGCAAGCGGGGGCGAGGGAGAAGGGAGGCCTGCCGCCTCAACGCAAACTCATCATGCTCTAGCGCGGCACCACCGCGGTCGCCTCGATCTCGACCCGCGCCGCCTTTTCCACCAGACGCACCACCTGGACCAGTGCCATCGCGGGATAATTCGCGCCGAAGATTTCGCGATAGGCTTGTCCGAGTGCCTTCAGGTTTGCGAGATACTCTTCGATATCGACGACATACCAGGTCAGCCGAACCAGGTGTTCGGGCCGCGCGCCGCCTTCGGCGAGAATGGCGGCAATGTTGCTCAGGGCCTGGCGGACCTGCGCGACAAAGTCAGCCGGCAAATGACCCAGCGTGTTCCAGCCGATCACGCCGCCCGTGACCACGATGCGGCCGTCGGCCGCCATCCCGTTGGCGTATCCCTTCGGCATCGGCCAGCCGCTCGGCTGCAAGATCTGCGGGCGGGCCGCTGACGTTTCATTGTCCGCCATCGGCAGCACTGCGAGGTTGGGCGCCTTTGGCGTGCTCACTGGTCGATCTCCCTCATTTCAGACGTCATTGCGAGGAGCGCAGCGACGAAGCAATCCAACTTTGCCTGGAGAAAGCTGGATTGCTTCGCTTCGCTCGCAACGACGATTTGCATTTTCATTCCGCCGCCGTGCTCAAGGCGATCTGCCGCAAGGCAAAGCGCTGCAGCTTGCCGGTTTCGGTTTTCGGCAGTTGGGTGACGAATTCGATCGCGCGCGGATATTTGTAAGGCGCGATCTCGCGCTTGACGTGATCCTGCAACGCCGTCGTCAGCTCCGCATCGCCGGTGAAGTCGGCCGCGAGAACCACATAGGCCTTGACGATCATGCCGCGCGCGGCATCTGGGGCGGCGACCACACCGCACTCGGCCACCGCCGGATGGCTCAGCAATGCCGCCTCGACATCGGGGCCGGCGATGTTGTAGCCGGAGGAGACGATCATGTCGTCGGATCGGGCCACGAAAGACAGCCGGCCGCTGGCGTCGCGCACAAACGTATCGCCGGTCAGATTCCAGCCATCGCGGACATAATTCGACTGCCGCGTGTCCGCCAGATAGCGGCATCCGGTCGGCCCGCGCACCGCGAGCTTGCCGGCTGTGCCCGGCGGCAACTCGTTCATGTCATCGTCGACGACCTTGGCCTCGTAACCGGAAACCGGGTGCCCCGTTGTTCCTGCAACCGAGTCGCCGACCCGGTTGGTGATGAAGATATGCAGCATCTCGGTCGAGCCGATGCCGTCGAGAATCGTCTTGCCGGTCTTGCGGGTCCAGCTTTCGAACACCGGCGCCGGCAAGGTTTCGCCGGCCGAAATCGCCAGGCGCAGCGAGGACAGATCCGCGCCGCGGTCCATCGCGGCCATCATCGCTCGATACGCGGTCGGCGAAGTGAAGCAGATCGTGGCCTTGTAGGTTTCGATGATCTTGACCATCTCGGCGGGGGCGGCGTTTTCCAAGAGCGTCGCGGTGGCGCCGAACCGCAACGGAAAGATAGCGAGACCGCCGAGCCCAAAGGTAAAGGCCAGCGGCGGCGATCCGACAAAGACATCATCCGGCGTGACGTTAAGCACTTCCTTGGCATAACCATCCGCGATGATCATGAGGTCGCGATGGAAATGCATGGTGGCCTTGGGTTCGCCTGTCGTGCCCGAGGTAAATCCCAAAAGAGCGACATCGTCGCGGCCGGTCTTGACCGCATCGAACCGGACCGGCTTGCTCAGCGCTATCCGATCGAGTTCGGCATCATGGTTTGAGGTGCCGTCGAAATTCACCACCTGCTTGAGGAACCGACTGGTCTTGGCGCACGCCACCAGTTCATCGGCGATACGGCTGTCGGTCAGCGCCAGCGCGATCTCGGCCTTGTCGACGATCTTGCTCAATTCGCCGGCGCGAAGCATCGGCATGGTGTTGACGACGACGGCGCCTGCCTTGGTCGCCGCCAGCCAGGCGGCCACCAGCGCCGGATTGTTGCCCGAGCGTATCAACACGCGGTTGCCGGGCTTGACGCCGTAATTCTCCACCAGCGCATGCGCCAGCCGGTTCGACCAATCGGTCAGTTCCTTGTAGGTGCGCTGGCGGCCGTTGCCGATCAGCGCGACCTGATCGCCCAATCCCTTCTCGACGATGCGGTCGGTCAGTTCGACCGCGACGTTGAGATATTCAGGATAGCTGAACTCCGGCCGATCCAGCAGCAATTCCGGCCATTGCTGGAACGGCGGAAGATTTCGCCGCGCAAAATCGTCAACATGACCCGACGGGCCAAGGCCTTGAATTTCAAGGCTCGAAATAAACTTCGGATTGCTGTCTGACATGTCCATCGCCCCTCGTTTTCGGGATGAAAGGCCTGATCCGCAATCATTTTATACTTAAAGTAATTTGGCGCAAGGGCCCGAATCCGGGCGATCCAATGCTTTTTTACGGAGGTTAGTGGGCCTTAGCGCACCGCTAATTCCTTCAGGCGCAACACCATCGGCGCATTCGGGTCGGCCAGCGGCGCAATCGCGGTGAAATGGTTGGCGCCGGCCACCGTGCCGAACCGCGTCGCGATACCGGCCGCGCCCCAGCGTTCCACGATGCTGCGGCTTTGCCGAAAATATTCCGCGCTTTCGTTTCCGCCGACCACCGCATCGAGGCTGCCGCGAACCGGCGCGTTCCAGAACAACGGGCTCGCCGCCTTCGCCGCCGCCTGGTCGAGACGCAGCGCCTTGTTGATCGAGGTTTCGACCAGCGGCCCAAGATCGAACAGCCCCGAAATGGCGTAGGCCGCCGTCACGAGGTCGGCGGGCAGCGACGCATCGAACGCCGGCCAGTCGGTTGCGAGCAGGCAGGCGGCCAGATGGCCGCCCGCGGAATGGCCGCTGATCACCAGCGACTGACCCAGCCGCGCCAGTTCGCGCGACGCCATCCGCATCTGCTCGATGATGCGGTCGATCGGTGACCTCGGGGCAAAGGTCGTAGCTCGGAATGGCGACGCCGATGCCGTGGGCATTAAGCCCACCGGCCAGATGGCTGAAGAACGAACCGTCCAGCGCCTGCCAGTATCCGCCATGAATGAAAACGACGATCGGGCCATCGCCATCGCCCGGAAAAAGATCGATCGTGTTGCGCGCGCCGGGACCGTAAGGACATCGAGCGCGGCGGCGTGTTGCGCGCGATAGCTCGCGGCGTCCCGCGCCCAACCGGCGATCAGCGCCGGGTTCTCCGGAACCCGCGCCCGGTTGTTGTATTCGACCTCGTAGTCGATGTCGGCGCTCAAGACCTACGACGCCCGTGCTTGCGCGGATTTCTGCGCCGAGGCCTTGGTCTTGGCCAACAGCCGCATCAATTCGCGGACATCCTTCGGGTTCAGATCCGAAAAGATGTCGGCGATCCACAACTCATGCTCCGCGGCCATCTTGCGAAACTCGGCGCGGCCGGCCTTGGTCAGCCGGATCATCTGCACGCGCCGGTCGGATTCCGAGGTGCGCCGGTCGAGATGCCCGGATTCGACCAGGCGCTCGACCAGCCCGGTGACGTTGCCGTTGGAGACCATCATCCGCTTCGAGACATCCGACAGCGTCATGCCGTCCGGCACCTTGTCGAGCTGGGCCATCAGATCGAAGCGCGGCAGCGTGACATCGAAGCGCTCGCGCAGCCGGCTGCGCACCTCGCCCTCGATCAGGGTCGTGCAGGTCAGAAGGCGAAGCCATAGCCGGATTTCGTTGCCGTGATCTTCCGGGAGTTCGACGGCCTTGGTCTCGGAATCAAGGATCATGATGCAATCAGTTCTGCCTGGGAGAGCGCGAATAGCTTCAAATAATTCAGGGGGTGCCGCAAGTCAAAACGCCTGCAGGCTCCGACTTGCGCGCTTTTTTGATTTCTTTAGGCTTCAAATAACTGGCGCGCGGCTTGCATGGTAGCCGGGGCGCGCCCTTGCTTTTCGGCCGGACTCGCTGACGCCTTGCTTGCGGCGGCGGCCGTCATCCGAATAAAGTGGCCTTTGGAAATAAAGTGGTCTTGGGAATAGTCTGGTCTTGTCACGCGTCGATCGGGGGAAACTCATGAAGCAGCATTTGCAATGGGCCGCACTGGCGATCTTGCTGGGTGTCACGGCCAATCAGGCCGCCGCAGCAGGAGAAGCTCAAGATCGGCGTGATCGTGACCTCGTCGGGACCGGCGGCAGCGCTCGGCCAGCAGGTTCGCGACGGCTTTGCGCTCGCGATCAAGGATCTCGGCGGCAAGATGGCCGGCCGCGATGTCGAGGTGGTGGTGGTCGATGACGAACTCAAGCCGGACGTTGCCGTCACCAAGGTCAAGGGCCTGCTCGAACGCGATAAGGTCGATTTCGTGGTGGGGCCGATCTTCTCCAACATCCTGCTGGCGATCCACAAGCCGGTGACGGATTCCGGGACCTTCCTGATCAGTCCGAATGCCGGCCCTTCGAGCTATGCCGGCAAGAACTGCAGCCCGTTTTTCTACGTGACCTCCTACCAGAACGACCAGGTGCATGAGGTTCTCGGCAAGGTCGCCCAGGAACGCGGCTACAAGCGCGTCTATGTGATCGTTCCGAACTATCAGGCCGGCAAGGATTCCGCGGCCGGTTTCAAGCTCGACTACAACGGCGAAATCGTCGAGGAGACCTACGTGCCGCTGGGCACGCTGGATTTCCAGGTCGAGCTGTCCAAGATCGCCTCGCTCAAGCCCGACGCGGTGTTCACCTTCATGCCGGGCGGCATGGGCGTCAGCCTGGTGAAACAATACAAGCAGGCCGGCCTTGCCGATCAGATTCCGGTGCTGTCGGCGTTCACCGTCGATGAATCGACATTGCCGGCGCAGCAGGATGCGGCGGTCGGCATGTTCGGCGGCGCCGACTGGGCGCCCAACCTCGACAATCCGCAGAGCAAGAAATTCGTGGCGAGCTATGAAGCCGCCTACAACAGCGTGCCCGGCACCTACGCGATGCAGGCCTATGACGCGGCGATGCTGATCGACAGCGCGGTCAAGGCGGTCAAGGGCGACCTCGCCAACAAGGAGGCGGTGGCGGCGGCGCTGAAGAAGGCCGACTTCACCTCGCTGCGCGGCGGCTTCAAGTTCAACACCAACGGCTATCCGATCCAGAACTTCTACCTGACCAAGGTCGCCAAGCGTCCCGACGGCAAGTTCCAGACCGAGATCGTCCAGAAGGTGTTCGAGAATTACGGCGACAGTTACGCCAAGGATTGCACGCCGGGCAAATAACAAACGAGAGGCAAGGAAACAAGACGATGAAAAGCGAGATCGCCGGCATCACCCGCGCCAATGAGGGCATGCAGGGAATTTCCTGGAATATCCTCGGCCAGACCTATGTGCCGAAGAACTGCACCGAGCATTCCTTCTCCTGGCATGCGACGCTGCCGCCCGGCACCTTCGTGCCGCCGCATATCCATCCGGATCAGGACGAGTATCTCTACATCCTGGAAGGCAAGCTCGATTTCATGCTCGGCGGCGCCGAGGCCCAGGCGACGCCGGGCGATCTGGTCCGTCTTGCGATGGGCATTCCGCACGGCATCTTCAACAAGTCCGACCAGACCGCCAAGGTGCTGTTCTGGGTGTCGCCGAGCCGCAAGCTGTACGATCTGTTCTGGGGCCTTCACAACATGAAGGAGCAGAAGCCCGAGGACGTGGTGGCGATGGCCGCCGAATACAACATCCACTTCCTGCCGCCGCCTCCGGGGGCGTGAGGCGCGTGCGCGCAGCTTCTCGAGGATCCTCATGGTGAGGAGGCGCCCTTGCGCCGTGCTCGAACTCGATCGGGCCGCACGACTTCATCCTTCGAGACGCGCGCAAACGGCGCGCTCCTCAGGATGAGGGCTGCCCTGGCAGCTACGCTTACGCCCGCACCGCCGCGAGCCCCGGCACCGCGGCAAAGCCGGCCTTGCTGGCGTAGCCGCGCACGATGGCTTCGCGCTGGCTGCGGCTCAGCACCTGGTCGATATCGGTAAAACCGTCGGGCGCCAGTTGCTCGACCGCGTCGATCACGCCTTCCGGGCCGCCGCGGCGGTTGGAGCGCACGATCTCCGCCGTCATCGGCAGCCGCTTCTGCTCATAGGCCATCAGCGCCTGGCGCGGATGCTCGGAGCGCGCCAGCGCATCCGCAAGACAGCGCGCATCGAGAATGGCCTGCGAGGCGCCGTTCGATCCGACCGGATACATCGGATGCGCGGCATCGCCGAGCAGCGTGACGCGGCCGCTCGACCAATAGGGCAAGGGATCGCGGTCGCAGGTCGGATATTCGTAGAATTCCGGCGTCGCCGAAATCAGATTCGGCACGTCGACATGCGGCACCGAGAACCGCGCGACATGCGGCATCAGTTCCTCGCGCTTGCCCGGCCGCGACCAGTCCTCGCGGCGCGGCGGCGGCGCGTTGCCGTCGCCGACCTTGACCAGCACCGCCCAGTTGGTCAGGCGGCTCGCCGGACTCGATCCTTCCGCGATCGGATAGACCACGACCTTGGCATGCAGGCCGCCGGCGACGATCATCGAGCGGCCGGTCAGGAACACCGGCCAGTCGCGCGCGCCGCGCCACAGCATCAGCCCGTTCCAGCACGGCGGTCCTTCGTCCGGAAACAGCGTCTCGCGCACCCGCGAATGAATGCCGTCGGCGCCGATCAGAATGTCGCCGCGCACGGTCTTGATGTGGCTGCCGGCGCGATCGAAGAAATGCGCGGTGACGCCGCCTTCGTCCTGGGTGAAGGCGCCGAGCCGGCAGCCGGTGTGGATGGCCTCCGGCCCCAGCCGCTCCTCGACGGCGCGGTGGATCACGCTCTGCAGCCGGCCGCGATGGATCGAGAATTGCGGCACGTCATGGCCGGCATCGATGCCGCGGGATTCGCGCCAGACTTCCTGGCCGTGGCGATTGAGATAATAAAGCACGTCGGTGCGGATCGCGACGTCGTCGAGCTTTTGCAACAGGCCGAGGCCGGCGAGTTCGCGGATCGCATGCGGCAGCGTGTTGATGCCGACGCCGAGTTCGCGGATGGTGTCCGACTGCTCGAACAGTTCGCAGCCGATGCCGCGGGCGCGCAGCATCAGCGCCGTGGTAAGGCCGCCGATACCGCCCCCGACGATAATCGCCTTCATCGGCTCACTCCACTCAACTACGCTTACGCAAACGCGCCCCTAACGTCGCATGGTCCGCTTACTCGGCCGCAAGCGGCTTTGTCGCCTCCGCCTTCAGCTCGGCGCGGGTCTTGGGCTTAGCCTTAATTTTCAGGTCGTCGAAATCCTGCCGGTCGCGCACGCTGTTGCGGAAGATCTGCTCCTTGCCCGGCAGATATTGCGGCGGGCAGGAAATCTCCGGCGCCGTACCAGGCCGCGGCCTTCATCGTGAACGACGGATCGACCAGATGCGGCCGGCCGAGCGCCACCAGATCGGCCCGGCCGGCGGCGAGGATGGTATTGACCTGGTCTGAGGTGGTGATGTTGCCGACGCACATGGTCGCGACCCGGGCCTCGTTGCGGACCTGCTCGGAGAACGGCGTCTGGAACATGCGGCCATAGACCGGCTGCGCATCGCGCACGGTCTGCCCGGTGGAGACATCGACCAGATCGACGCCGGCTTCGGCAAAGGCGCGCGCGATCGCGACCGCGTCATCGCCGGTGATGCCGCCCTCGGCCCAGTCGGTGGCGGAGATGCGCACCGACATCGGCTTGTGCGCCGGCCACGCCGACCGCAACGCCTCGAACACTTCGAGCGGAAAGCGCAGGCGATTGGCCAGCGAGCCGCCATAAGCGTCGGTGCGCTGGTTGGTCAGCGGCGAGATGAAACTCGCCAGCAGATAGCCGTGGGCGCAATGCAGCTCCAGCATGTCGAAGCCGCAGCGCTCGCCGCGCTCGGCCGCCGCGACGAACTCGGCCTTGACCGCGTCCATCGCGGCGCGGTCCATCTCGCGCGGCACCTGGCTGTCGGGAAAATAGGGAATCGGCGACGCCGACACCACGTCCCAGCCGCCCTGCTCCAGCGGACGGTCCATGCCGTCCCACATCAGCTTGGTGGCGCCCTTGCGGCCGGCATGGCCGAGCTGCAGGCAGATCTTCGCCGCGGAATTGGCGTGGACGAAATCGACGATGCGCCGCCACGCGGCTTCCTGCTCGTCGTTCCACAGTCCGGCGCAGCCCGGCGTGATGCGGGCGTCGCGGCCGACGCAGGTCATCTCGGTGAAAATCAAGCCCGGCGCCGCCGATCGCGCGCGATCCGTAATGCACCAGATGAAAATCGCCGGGCACGCCTTCTTTCGGCCGAATACATGCACATCGGCGACACCACCGCGCGATTGGCGAGCTGCATCTCGCGCAGCCGCAGCGGCTGGAACATCGGCGCCACCGGCTTTTCGACATCGACATCGAAGCCGTGGGCGCGGACCTGCTCGCGCAAAGGCCTTGTCGACCTCGGCGACAAAATCCGGCGCCCGCAGCGTCAGATTGTCGTAGGTGATCGCCTTCGCCCGCGTCATGACGCCGAACGCGAACTGCACGGGATCGAAATCCCAGAAGCGGTCGACATGCTCGAACCAGACCAGCGACACGTCGGCGGCGTGCTGGGTCTTCTCGACTTCCTCGCGGCGGCCTTCTTCGTATTGCTGCAACGCGGCCTCGACCGTCGGCGCGCGCTGCATGGCGTCCGCCAGCGCAATCGCGTCTTCCATCGCAAGCTTGGTGCCGGAGCCGATCGAGAAATGCGCGGTCGCCTTGGCGTCGCCCAGCAGCACCATGTTGTCCTTGACCCAGCGCTTGCTGCGGATCATCGGGAAATTGCGCCACATCGAGCGATTGGTCAGGAGCGGATGGCCCTCGAGGAACCAGCCGAAGATCGCCGGCCATGCGATCGGCGGATTGCTTTTCGCTCAGGCCCTCGAGCCCGGCGCGCTCGAAGGTTTCCGGATCGGTCTCGAAGATCCAGGTCGAGCGCCCCACTTCGTATTGATAGGCGTGGGCGATGAACGGGCCCCACTCGGTCTCCTGGAAAATAAACGTGAAGGCATCGAGCGGCCGGGTCGAGCCCATCCAGGCGAACATGTTGGAGCGGAGGTCCACCTCGGGCTGGAAATGCGCGGCATATTTGTCGCGGAAGCGGCTGTTGATGCCGTCGGCCAGCACCACGAGATCGGCATCGGCAAAGCGCGCCTCGTCGTCGATATCGGCCTCGAACAGCAGGGTGACGCCGAGTTCGCGCGCCCGCTCCTGCAGGATCAACAGCAGCATGCGGCGCGAGCAGCCGCAGAAGCCGTTGCCGCCGACCCGGTGCACGGTGCCGCGGAAGTGCACGGCGATATCGTCCCAATAGGCGAATTCCTGGGTGATGCGGCGATAGCTCGGGGCATCGTATTTCTCGAAATTGTCCAGCGTGGCGTCGGAGAACACCACGCCGAAGCCGAAGGTGTCGTCGGCGCGGTTGCGCTCATAGACCGTGATCTCGGCCTGCGGCCGCTGCTTTTTCAGCAGGATCGCCGCATAGAGACCGGCCGGTCCACCACCGATGATCGCGATCTTCATGAGAGCCTCCGGCGCCGCTATCGGACCTTTCGGATTATTTTAAACCTAAAGCAATTCTGGGGCAAGCCCTGTTGCAATGCCGCGTTGCACCGAAGACCGACGCTCATCCTGAGGAGCCGCGCACTTTGCGCGGCGTCTCGAAGGATCGGCCACAGATCTCATGGTTCGAGACGCGCGCCAAGAAGCCGCTCCTCACCGATGACGGACAGGCTCAATTGCCCTGAAATGCCGGCTTCACCTTGTTCGAGAACGCCTCGAAGGCGCGGGCGAAATCCGCCGTGGTCATGCACAGCGCCTGGGCGATCGCCTCGGCCTCGATCGCCTCCTCCACCGACATCGCCCATTCCATCGCCAGCATGCGCTTGGTCATGGTGTTGGCGAAGGTCGGCCCCTCGGAAATCTGCTTGGCCAGAAGCTGCGCCTGCGACAGCACCTGATCGGGCGCCACGATGCGGCTGAAGAAGCCCCAGCGCTCGCCCTCCTCCGCGGTCATGAAGCGGCCGGTATAAAGCAGTTCCGATGCCCGCGATTGTCCGATGATGCGCGGCAGGATCGCGCAGGCGCCCATGTCGCAGCCGGCAAGGCCGACCTTGTTGAACAGGAACGCGACCTTGGCGCCGGTCGCGGCCAGCCGCAGGTCGGACGCCATCGCGACGATCGCGCCGGCGCCGGCGCAGATGCCATCGACCGCCGCGATGATCGGCTGCGGACAGGCCCGCATCGCCTTGACGAGATCGCCGGTCATGCGGGTAAAGGCGGTGAGGCCCTTGGTGTCCATCTTCACCAGCGGGCCGATGATCTCGAACACATCGCCGCCCGAGGAAAAATTGCCGCCGGCGCCCGACACCACGACGGTCTTGACTTCATCGTCCATGGCGCAGGCGCGGAAGAAATCGGTCAGTTCGCGGTAGCTCTCGAAGGTCAGCGGATTTTTCCGCTCGGGGCGGTTCAGCGTCACCGTCGCCACGCCGTCGTTCACCTTCAGCAGGAAATGATGCGGCGAATACTGCGCCAGCGGCAGCGTGACGGGATTGGCTGGCTTGCTCATGGGATCTTCCTTGGTTATGCCGTCATTGCCTGCGACAAATCGCGAAGCGTTTGCGCAAGGGAGCACTTGCGACGAAGCAATCCATTCTTTCTTCGTTGCTCTATGGATTGCTTCGCTGCGCTCGCAATGACGTTTCAAATTTACTCAAACCTCACCGCCGGCGACCGCGATGGCCTGTCCGGTGATCGCGCCGGCGCCCTCGCCGCACAGCCACAGCACGGTATCGGCGACTTCCGCCGGCGTCACCAGGCGGCCTTGCGGATTGTGTTTGGCAAGTTCGGCGACCGCCTGCTCGCGGCTGCGGCCGGTCTTTTTCATGATGTTGTCGATGCTGCCGGCGACCAGATCGGTATCGGTGAAACCGGGACACACCGCATTGACCGTCACGCTGCTCGTTGCCAGTTCCAGCGCCAGCGAGCGCACCAGGCCGACCACCGCGTGCTTGGCAGCACTATAGGCGCTGACATAGGCATAGCCCTTGAGCCCGGCGGTCGAGGCGACAGCGACAATGCGGCCATAACGCCGCTCCTTCATCGCCGGCAACACGGCCTGGACGGCATGAACCACGCCCATGAAGTTGACATCCATCATGCGCCGGAACAGCGCCGCATCGGATTTTGCGAACGGCGCGGATTCCGCAGCCCCCGCATTGGCGATCAGGATATCGATCGGCTGCCGCGCCGCGGCTTCGGCGATCGCGGCAGCTGACGGCGGCCTGATCGGCGACATCGGCGACCACGGCGAAATGCGCGGCACCGGCGGCAACGGCGTCATCCAGTGCGGCGCGGTCGCGGCCGAGCACGGTGACCGTTGCTCCGGCCTGCGCCAGCACGGAGGCGATCGCGCGGCCGATGCCTCGCCCGCCTCCGGTGACAAGCGCATGCGAGGAACGCGGCAGTCCGGACATGCGCAAGCCTCCCTGAATGATCGAACCTTCTCAAGGCGTATATTTTAGACTTCAAGCTTTTGCAAGAAACGCGATCCGGCGTTCACGGCCTGGTCCGCCGGCCTCAGCCTTGTTTTCCGGGCTAGCGGCTTCTTCGAAGCGTCGCCGAGGGAGTTTCACCGAATTTGGCGCGATAAACGCTGGCCATGCGGCTGAGATGCGTGAACCCGAGATCAAATGCGATGTCGATAATCCGTTCGCCCGAACGGGCATTCAAAAGCCGTGCGTTGAGATGCTCGAGGCGAATATCCAGCAGAGCTTCCGAAATAGAGACCCCGAAATGGCGCTTGAAGCCCAATTGCAATGACCTGATTCCGATGCCGGACGTCCGCGACAGTTTTTCCAGATCGAGCGGCTCGGCGGCGTGGGCCTCGAGAGCTGTCCCGTGCCCGCTTGAATACGGGGGGCAATGCTTGGCGGTGGAGCGCCGGCCGATTGATCGCATCGCTGAGATTGTGGCGCTGGCCGGTGAGAAGAAGCCCGAGGATGGACTCGCGCAAGGTGGCCATCATGACGGGCGATAGATCCGGAGCCGGGCCGCCATGCTCGGCGAGATCGACGAGGTATTCGATCTGGAATTGAAGCGCGCGCCCGAACGGCGTGTCGAGGTCGATATGCGGTTCGAACTCGACCGGGCCCGCCGGCCTTTCCGCTAAGCGCTGCAGCCCTGCTTTCGACCTGCCGCCGATCGACCAGCAATATCAGTTGCGCGCAATTGTCCTGCCAGATCATTCGGGTCGGCAGCGTCGGAGACAATAGCGACGCCACGGCGCCAGGCCGGGACTCTATGTCGCGGCCTCCCGTCCTGACTTGCGCCCGCCCCCGGATCGGCATCTGCAATAGAAAGAAGCGGTCGAGGCAACCCGGGTCGATCGAGACCGAGCCGCCGTAAGCGACATAGTTGACCGAAAAACCGTCGAAAGTCGCGCAGTTATGCAGCGCATGGAAATCGGGCCAGGAGTGCCGCAGCGGATCCAGCGCATGCGGACAGAATATTCGTCCGATCGACTCCGCGGCGTCATCGACATCGGTGGTATGAACGCGCGAATACGCCGCCAGCCTCGCGCCGGTCGCGGCATGAGCCATACCCAAAACGGTTGCGTCCGACACCATCGCCTGGCCGCCTTCGTTATTTGAGGCTTATAATATCCAGTCATTTTCATTTGGAAAGCCGTCCCGGTGACCGAATTGCAGCCCTTTCCGCACCTTGGGCGTGCAGCCGTCCGCGCATGGGGCCTGCCGCGGTGCGTTGCGGTCCCCGCTCGGGCCTCATTGTTTTTCGTCAAGCGGACAGCGGATTCGTCTGGCGGCTAGATCGACGCCGCCCTACGTTGCACCCTCCTGTGGGACAACGCGACAAGGAGCACCGCCATGGCAGCACTCGAAAAAGGCATCACGAAGAACGGAACGGGCTATTCCGGCAAGACCTGGAATATTCTCGGACAGGTCTATTTCCCGAAGGCGGTGACGGATTCGACCTTTGCTTTCGAGACCAACAGCGACCCCGGCCAGTTTGTCCCGGTTCATATCCATCCGACCCAGGAGGAATTCATCCTGGTGCAGGACGGCATGCTGGACCTCAAGCTGGATGGCGTTTGGGTCCAGGCCAAGGCCGGCGACCTGGTTCGGCTGCCGCGCGGTATTCCGCATGGTTATTTCAACAAATCGGACAAGCCGGCGCGGGCGCTGTTCTGGGTGTCGCCGACCCAAAAGCTCGAAGCGCTGTTCAATCGACTTCACAATCTGACGGATGTCGGCGAAATCGTCCGCATCTCCGCCGAGCACGAAGTGAATTTCCTGCCCGAGGACGCCAACGCTTAGCGTCCCGGACTCCGGAGACTTCGGGACAGGCGAACAACCGACTGGCCGGCGCGTACCATCCGCGGCGCCTCGGATATCCGTGTGCCGCTGATATCGAAACCGTTCCGCCGAATTCGAACGATGGAGTTGATCCATGGTCAAGCAGAAGAACGTGTGTGTTATCGGTGCAGGCGTCGCCGGGCTTGCCGCGGCAAAAACATTCGGCGCTCGCGGACACAAGGTCACGATCCTCGAACGCAGCGGCGATCTTGGAGGCGTCTGGGAGCCGGCGCGATCCTATCCTGAAGTTCAGACCCAAAGCCCGAAGGATCTCTATCGCTATACCGACAAGCCGATGCCGGACTCCTATCCGGAATGGCCCAAAGGACCGCAGGTTCATGCTTATCTGACCGACTACGCCAGGGACCACGGCTTGACGCAGCGGATGCGCCTCAACACCGCGGTCGTCGGCATGGCGCGCCGGAATTCGGGCCTGCCGGGCTGGACGCTGGAAATCCGGAATCCGGATGGCGGCGTCACAAACGAGGAATTTGACTTCGTCGCCGTCTGCACTGGCCAGTTCAATGAACGCCAAACGATCAGTCACCCCGGCGAAGAAGCCTTCAAGGCGGCCGGCGGCGTGATCCTGCATTCGGCGCAGTACACCGATCCCTCCACCGTCAAGGGAAAGAAGGTCGTCGTCCTCGGCGGCTCGAAATCCGCAACCGATATCGCGGTCAATTCCGTCAACGCCGGCGCGAGCGAAGTGACGCTGGTGTACCGCGAACCGGTCTGGCGCATCCCCTACTTCATTGGAGGGCTCGATCAATTTCAAGCGGATTCTCTACATCCGCGCCCAGGAGGAAATGTTTCGCGGCTGGGACCTCAGCACGATGTCCCGCATCTCCCACGCCATCGCCAAACCGTTCATCTGGGCGAACTGGCGCGGGCTGGAGAGCATGCTCAAGATGCAATTGAAGCTGAAGAAATGCGGGATGATACCCGAGCAACGTATTGAGGACGGGATCAACTGCTCGGTGCCGATTGCCACGCCGGAATTCTTTCCGATGGTGGCGGATGGCCGGATCAAGGCCATTCGCGGAACGTTCGAGCGTTACGAGGGCAAGACAATCGTCATGACCGGCGGCGAACGGGTTGCGGCCGACGTCGCCCTGCTCGCGATCGGCTTCAAGCTTGGCGTTCCTTTTCTGCCGGAGGCCTATCGCAACAAGCTCGTGGAGCCCGACGGCCAATATCGGCTGTACCGCGTGATCGCAAATCCCGATCTTCCCGACATGGGTTTCGTCGGCTTCAATTCCAGCTTCTGCACGGTGCTATGCGCCGAGATGGCCGCGAACTGGCTGGTGCGCTATTGCGACGGCCAGTTGGCGAACCAGCCGACGTCAGCCGAGATGCAGAAAAATATCGCCATGATGCTGCACTTCAAGCGGGTCGAGCGGCCGGCCGCCGGCGTTTACGGCGGGCTGTGCGTCGCGCCCTATCATTTCAAGCATTTCGACGAATTGCTGGCCGACATGGGCGCGACGATCCGCCGGCGTGGCGCATTGGCCGAGAAGTTCACGCCGCCCGACGCCGACGCCTATGCGCGTTTTCTGGCGTCGGCCCCGGACTACAAGGTCGCCGCTGCGTAACAAGCGCAAAACACGACGCGCCAAAAATTGCTTTAAATATAAAATTATCGCTTTTCATCCGTGAAGGCCCTGTTAGCATCAGCCGGTCAGACAATACCGGAGGTCCGGCGTGGCCGATTCTGCGCCTATGAAAATCGATCTTGCGTCCATGAAAACAAAGGATGGCCGCTTCACCTATGAGGCCGCCGGCGATCCCGATTTGCCGCCGCTGGTATTCCTGCACGGAATTGGCGGCGCGGCGCGGGCGTGGCGCGGCCAACTGGAATTTTTTCAGCATCGCTATCGCACCATCGCCTGGGACATGCCGGGCTATGGCGGATCGGCGCCATTGCCGACCGTCAGCATTGCGGCTCTGGCCGATGCCTTGCAGGATTTCCTGCCACAGATCGGCGCGATCAGGCCCGTTCTCGTCGGGCATTCGATCGGCGGCATGATCGTTCAGCAGTTGCTGGCGAACAATCCGCGCATCGCCGGCGCCGTTGTCCTCGCGCAGACCAGCCCGGCCTTCGGCAAACCCGATGGCGACTGGCAGAAAGCCTTCATCGGCGCGCGGCTCGGCCCGCTCGATCGCGGCGAAACGCTGGTCTCGCTGGCGCCGTCGCTGGTGCAGGAACTGGTCGGTGACGACCCTGACCCAGGCGGCATGGAGCTTGCCCGCGATTGCATGGCCGCGGTGCCGGAGGCGACCTATCGCGCCACCATGCTGGCGCTGATGGGATTCGATCTGCGCAGCGCGCTCAGGAATATCGAAGTGCCGACGCTGTTGCTGTCGGGCTCCCGGGACAACAATGCGCCGGCGCCGATGATGGCGAAGATGGCGAGCTATATTCCATCCGCCAAATATGTTGAACTCGAAGGCGTCGGCCACCTCGCCAATCTGGAGCGCCCGAGGCCTTCAACGCCGCGCTCGATGACTTTCTGAAAGCAAATATGACGGCAACCCGCGAGACGGCATCATGACGGTACAAGTCAGCAAGGGCATGACGGCGGCCGACGGGATCAGCCTCGATGCGCCGATCTTCGATCCCAGGGCGTTTCGGCTGAGCGACGAACAGGCCGCGATCATCGCGACCGCGCGCGAGCTTGGCCAGGCCGTGTTCGCCGGCCGCGCGGCGGCCTACGATCGCGAAGCAAAATTCCCGACCGAGAACTACAGGGATTTGCACCGCGCCGGCCTGCTCGGCATCGCCATTCCCAAAAAGCACGGCGGCCTTGGCGCGGACTATCAGACCTACGCGCTGGCGGCCGCCGAGATCGGCCGCTATTGCGGCGCGACCGCGCTGACCTGGAACATGCATGTCTGCTCGACGCTGTGGTCCGGTCCGCTGGCCGACGATCTCGACATGGATGCTGCAACCCGCGCCGAGCACGAGCACCGCCGCGCAATGCATTACAAGCGCATCGTCGACGACGGCGCGATTTATTCGCAGCCGTTCTCGGAAGGCGGCGCGGCCGCGGCCGGCGGCGTCGCGTTCGGCACCGAGGCCAAACCGGTCAAGGGCGGCTGGCTCGTCAACGGCAAGAAGATCTTTGCGTCGCTGTCGGGCCACGCCGATTATTACGGCGTGCTTTGCACTGAGATCGCGGAAGGCGAGAAAGCCTCCCGCCGCAACACGCTTTATCTCGCGCTGCCCGCCAAGGCCGACGGCGTGTCGGTGGTCGGCGACTGGGATCCGCTGGGCATGCGCGGCACGGTATCGCGCACGCTGCTGTTCAAGGATGTGTTCGTGGCCGAGGATGCGGCGCTGATGCCGCGCGGCGTCTATTTTCAGGCGGCGATGCGCTGGCCGCATATGTTCCTGACGCTGTCGCCGACCTATATGGGACTGGCGCAGGCCGCCTACGATTTCACCGTGCGCTATTTGCGCGGCGAGATGCCGGGCACGCCACCGGTGAAGCGCCGGATGTATCCGACCAAGCAGATCGCGGTGGCGCAGATGCAGATCAAGCTCGAGCAGATCAAGGCGATCTGGTTCCAGGCGGTCACCGAAGCCCGCTCCAATCCCACCAAGGAGCAGGTGCTGCGCGCCTACGCCGCGCAATATTCCGTCATGGAAGGCGCCAACGAGATCGCAACACTGGCGATCCGCACCTGCGGCGGCCAGGCGATGCTGAAATCGTTAGCCCTGGAGCGGATCTATCGCGACAGCCGCTGCGGTTCGCTGATGCTGCCATGGACCGCCGAACTCTGCCTCGACCGCATCGGCCGCGAAGCGCTGTACGAGAACGGCGAATCGGACGACTAGTTCGCAATGGACCTTTCCGATCTCATCGAGCGTAATGCGGCGTTCACGCCGGACAAGCCTGCGATCATTTTCGACGGCGAAGCGCTCAGCTACCCGGCATTGCACGATCGCATCGAAGCGACCGCCCGCGTCCTGAAGGCGGAATTCGGCGTCGGCCGTGGCGACCGCGTCGCGATCCTCAGCCTGAACCGGCCGGACTATCTCGTGCTGCTCTATGCCTGCGCGCGGCTCGGCGCCATGCTGGTGCCGCTGAACTGGCGGCTGGCGGTGGCCGAGCAACTGTTCATCCTGTCGGATGCGTCAGTAAAGGTGCTGGTGCTGGAGCAGGCCTTTGCGGCGATCCTGCCCGGGCTTGAAAAAAGCCTGCCCAGCACCAGCATCGTCGGGCTCGATTTTGCGCCGCCGCAAGGCAGCGCGTTCGGCACGCTGCTGGCGCAGGCGCGCGGCGACGGCCGCCATCCGCATATCGACCTCTCCTGTCCGCTGCTGATCGTCTACACCTCGGGCACGACGGGTCGGCCCAAGGGCGCGGTGCTGCGGCAGGAGGCGCTGTTGTGGAACGCGGTGATGAGCCAGCACATGCACGGCCTCACCTCGGACGATCACGTGCTGACCGTGCTGCCGTTCTTCCATGTCGGCGGCCTCAACATCCAGACCACGCCGGCGCTGCAGTTCGGCGCCACCGTGACCATCCTTCCGCGCTTCACGCCGGAGGCCGCGCTTACCGTCATCAGACGCGACCGTCCGACCTTGACGGTGCTGGTGCCCGCGATCATCCAGGCGATGACCGACCATCCCGACTGGCCTTCCACCGATCTCTCCTCGCTCAAGGCGGTCTCGACCGGATCGACCATCGTGCCGCCGCATCTGATCGAGCGCATCGTCGCGCGCGGGGTGCCGGTGCTTCAGGTCTATGGCTCGACCGAAACCTGCCCGGTTGCGATCTATACCCGGCTCGGCGGCGATCTTTCGCGCACCGGCTCGACCGGCCTGGCGGGGCTGTGTTGCGAGGCGGCGGTGATCGATGCCGCCGGCAATGAACTGCCACCGGAGACGGCTGGGGAAATCGTGGTGCGCGGCCCCAACGTATTCTTCGAATATTGGGGCAATGCGGAAGCAACCCGCGAGGCGCTGCACGACGGCTGGTATCGCACCGGCGACATCGGCCGGCGCGACGCGGACGGTTATTTCTGGGTGCATGACCGCAAGAAGAACCTGATTATCTCCGGCGGCGAAAACATCTATCCGGCGGAAGTCGAACGCGTGCTGCTGGAGCATCCCGACGTCGTCGAATGCGGCGTGATCGGCCGGCCCGATCCGAGATGGGACGAGGTGCCGGTGGCCTATGTCATCCGGCGCGGCGGATGTTCGGTCGGCGGCGGAGAGATCTGAAAGCGCACGTGCTGACGCAGCTCGCCCGCTTCAAGGTGCCGCGCGAGATCGTTTTTGTCGACGATCTGCCGCGCACGGCGCTGGGCAAGGTGCAGCATTTCATGCTGCGGCGGATCGACGAGCCGGCGCCCGCGCAAGGAGAGGCGTCATGAAGATCGCCGTGCTGGGCGGCGGCAACGGCTCGTTCGCCGCCGCCGGCGATTTCGCGCTGCAGGGCCACGACGTCAGGCTGTGGCGGCGCGACGTCGATCAAGTCGCGGCGCATCGCGCGGCCGGCTCCCGCATCATCGTCAAGGACGTCAACGGCCGACACGACGTGCAACTGGCGCTGGTGACATCGGACATCGCCGAGGCCGTTGTGAATGCCGAGCTGATCCTGTGCCCGGCCCCGGCCTTCGCGCAGCACGATATCGCGCGGCACCTTGCGCCGCATCTGACCGATGGCCAGGTGGTGTTCCTGCCGCCGGCGACATTCGGCTCGATGATCTTTGCGGCAGCCGCGCGCGACGCCGGCAATCGCGCCGCGGTGAGTTTTGCCGAGACCGGCACGCTGCCATGGCTGACGCGCAAGCACGGACCGTTTGAAGTGGCCATCACCATCCGCGCCAAGCGGCTGCCGGTCGGCGTATTTCCGCTTGATACGGCCGGTCATGCCATCGATGTGATCGGACGCGCATTTCCCGGCGTGATCGAACCATGCGGCGATGCGCTGTCGGCGGCGCTGATGAATGCCGGACCGATCATCCATCCGCCGCTGATCGTCATGAATGCCGGGCCGATCGAGCATTTCGAGCGCTGGGACATCCACAAGGAAGGCACGCAAGCAGCGATTCGCCGGGTCACCGACGCGCTCGATGCCGAGCGCATCGCGGTTGCGCGAAGGCCTTGGCTATGGCGGTCCGCATTTTCCGCTGGCGCATCATTATGCCAGCGAGGGCGAGCAATGGATGTATGGCCGCGGCTCGCACGATCGGCTCACCGATTCGGGCGACTGGCGCGAGCGGATCGTGCTGACTGAGCATCGCTATATGCGGGAGGATCTGCGCCTCGGCCTGTCGTTGCTGGTTTCGGTGGCTGACCTCGCCGGCGTTGCGACGCCGCTGGCGAAATCGTTTCTGGCCATCGGTGGCGCGATCTGCGGCGAGGATTTCATGAAGGACGGACGCACGCTTGGAAGCCTCGGTCTCGGCGGCCTCGACCGCGATCAATTGCAAATCCTGTTGCGCGAAGGTTTTCAGCGATGACCACAACTCGCCCCGTCATCGCCTGTCTCGGCGCCGGCCGCATGGGTCGCGGCATCGCGGTGGCGTTCGCCTATGCCGGCCATGACGTCACCATGATCGATATCAAGGCGCGACCTGCGGACGGCTTTGCAACGCTCGAAGCCGATGCGCTCGGTGAGGTCAGAAAAACCCTCGCAAGCCTGGCGCGGTTCGGATTGCTTGATGGCAATGACGCCGAATCCATCATCGCTCGGGTTTCGGTCGCACCGGCGCAGGATATGGCGGCGGCGCTGGCCGGCGCCGGCATGGTGTTCGAAGGTGTGCCTGAGGTGGTCGAGCTCAAGCGCGAGGTGCTGGCGGCGGCCTCGAAATGCGTCGCGCCCGATACCATCATCGCCTCGACCACATCGACGATCCTGGTCGACGATCTCTCAGGCGCGATCGACCACCCTGAGCGTTTTCTCAACGTGCATTGGCTGAACCCGGCCTATCTGATCCCGCTGGTCGAGATTTCACCGGGCGCTGCGACCGATCCAGCTATCACCGCGCGGGTCAAGGCGTTGCTCGAAGGCATCGGCAAGGTGCCGGTGGTGTGCGCCGCCACGCCCGGCTTCATCGTGCCGCGCATTCAGGCGCTGGCGATGAACGAAGCGGCGCGCATGGTGGAAGAAGGCGTGGCCAGCGCTGAGGATATCGACAAGGCGATCCGATACGGCTTTGGTTTTCGCTACGCGGTGATGGGCCTGCTGGAGTTCATCGATTGGGGCGGCGGCGACATTCTCTATTACGCCAGCCGCTACCTCGAAGGCGCGCTCGGCAGCGACCGCTATCGTGCGCCGGAGGTGATTGCACGCAACATGGAGAGTGGCCGCATCGGCATGCGCACCGGCGCCGGATTCCTAGATTATGCCGGCCTCGATCTCGATGCCTATCGCGAGCAGCGCCTTGCGGCGCTGGTCGAACTGCTCCGGCATTTTGGATTGGCGAGGCCGCCGGTGATCTAATAATTTCCGTGCCCATGGCTCCATCCTTCGAGACGCATCGCTCCGCGATGCTCCTCAGGATGAGGTCCTCATGGGAGAGCGCGTCTTCGCGCGTCTCGAACCATGAGCGAGTTAGAAGGTGCTGCATCTACCCAAACACGTCCTGCAGCACGCCTTCGCGGATCACGGCGACGCCATCGAGTTCGATCGTGGTGCCCATCATCGGCAGATCAAAATGTCCGGCGGTGTAGCGTCCGGCAAATTCGTTGGCGCCGGTCGAAAACAGGAAATTGCCGGCCACCGCGCGCAGCTCGGTGCCGTTGGTGTCGCGCTGGTCGTACATCGTCAGCGCCTCGTAGCGGGCGGCGGGGTTCATGCCGAACCCGACATGCGACACCGCATAGGCCTCGCGGTCACCCCACGCCGCCAGATAGGCACGCATCATGGCCGCATCGGCGCCCTCGCCTTCCAGGTCCGTGACGTAATCGTCCTTCAGTGTCATCCGGATCGGCGCTGTCAGATAGCGCTTGAAGGTGAGATTGATGTCGCCAGGCGCCATCACCAGCGTGCCGTTGACACTGCCGCTCTTGGGGAAGCTGACGACAATGCCGCCGGGCCAGTGCGCCAGCGTTCCCGGCCTGTCGGTCCAGCCCCAGACGCCGACCGTCGAAGCGCCGACCATATCGACATCGAGCTCGGTCCCCGCTTTGGAGGTGACGCGCATCCGCTTTGTTCCACGCAGCATCTTCGCGGCCGCGCGTACGCGTTTTTCCAGAGCCAGATCCGGCACCATGCGCTCAAGCGCTTCGGGATGCTCATTGGAGATATTGAGAATGCGGGCGCCGGCTTTCAGTATTTCCGGCGTCTCTACCGCGTGCATCAGCCCTTCGACGGTGCAATCGACCACGAAGCCTGCCTGCTGCAGGGCGGTAATCACCGGTCCCAGCCGCTGGATCGCCACACTGGCGCCGGTGGAGCGGATCGGCACGATCTGTCGGTTGCGTGGCGTCGGCACGATGACGTGAAACGGGCGGGCGCCCATTCGCAACAAGGCCAACTCGGCCAGATGGACATTGAGGGCGCGGGACTGGGTCTCCGAAAGGATCGCGGCGGTGTCGCCGGGCTTGACCGCGCAGCGCTCGAAAATCTCGCAGAACGCGTCGATCCATTTCGCTTCGATGCGATCTGCCAGCATGCCCTAGTTTCCTTTTTCTCTTTGGGGAGGAAAGATACTCACATCTTCAAGGCGCAGGTCAATACGGTGCCGCCGTCAGACTTCCGGAAACCCGCGCAGCAGATAGGACCGCACCGCCTGCAGCAATCCGTTGAGAATAAGGCCCAGCAGCGAAATCGTGATCAGCGGCACGAACATGTCGACGGCCTGAAAGGTTCGCGCCGCCGTCACCAGCAAATGGCCGAGGCCGTCGGTCGAGGTGATCATCTCGGCCAGAAACACCACGATGCAGGAGATCACGAGGCCGATGCGGCAACCGGTGAGGATCGACGGCACCGCGGCCGGCAGCACCACCTTGAACAGGATCTGATGGCGCGGCGTCCCCGCCGCCATCGCCGACCAGATCAGTTTCTGCTCAACCATGGATGCGCCGTAATAGGTCGACAGCAGGATAGGAAACAGCGCGTCCGCCGCCACCAGCGTGATCTTCGATCCATGGCCGAATCCGAGCAACAGCAATAGCGCCGGATAAAGTGCGACCTTGGGTAGCGGCGCCAGCACCCGCACCAGCGGACGCACCACGGAATTGACAGCCGGACTCGCCGCCGCGGCCAGGCCGATGCCGACCCCAAGAAACACCGCAATCGAGAAGCCGGCGAACAGCCGAAACAGCGTCGCGCCGATTTCCTGCTGAAACGATGTGGTGACAAGTTGCTGCGCCAGACGCATGAACACAGCGCCGGGCGGCGGCAGCAGCGTTACCGGCGCATAGCCGAAGGAGTCGATCGCCTGCCACAGCCCTATCAGCAATGCGATCGGCACCACCCCCAATAGAACGTCCGTCGTGACAGCGCGTGCGTTCATGAGAAGCTCAATGGAAGATCGAAACGCGGCTCGGACCATCTCACGAGTCTCGCGCGCATCTTCTCGAACGCGGCATCAAGACCGATGCCCATCGCGCCGATGATGATGATCATCGCGAACACCGTATCGTACTGCCCCATGTCGAGCGCATTGAACAGGATATTTCCGGCGCCGGACTGCCGCGCGATCATCTCGCTGGTGACCATGGTGATCAGCGCCAGCACCAGACCGGTTCGGCAGCCGGTGAGGATTTCCGGCAACGCGGCCGGCAGCACGATCCGGGTCATGCGCTGCGCCGCCGACAGGCCCATGGCCGCACCAGACCACAGCATCTTTTCCTCGACTGCCTTGGCGCCCTGAAAGCCGTGGTAGATCACCGGAAGGCTGACCCCGAGGAAGATCACCAGCGTTTTGGAGACATCGCCGACCCCGAGCCAGAGCATGATGATCGGCATCAGCGCCGCCTTCGGCACCGGATAGATCACCATCAGCAGCGGATTGAAGAACGACGCCACGGCGCGGCTGCGGCCCATCATCAATCCGAGCGGAATCGAAACCATCACCGCGAGGCCAAAGCCGATCGCCATGCGGCGCAGCGAGGCCAGAATGTTGATCAGG
Source organism: uncultured Pseudomonadota bacterium (assembly GCA_963771225.1). Lineage (GTDB taxonomy): Bacteria > Pseudomonadota > Alphaproteobacteria > Rhizobiales > Xanthobacteraceae > Bradyrhizobium. The sequence continues at coordinate 38,339 of CAVYSR010000003.1, forward strand.
GATTCCTTGTCGCCGAGGATGGACGGGATGGCGCGGATCGCCTCCAGCGCGGTCGGAAAGCTGTCATTGTTCAGGATCAGCGCCGCGATCTGCCAGGCACCGAGCAGGCCGAGACAGGCGAGCAACGGCGCCGATCGCGAGAGAAGCGCGCGCGCCGTCATCATGGGCGCAGCTCGTCTTCGCTGGTGTCGTCGATCATGCGCTCGATATCGACCACATATTTCTGGTAGCGGGGTTCCAGCAACAGTTCGGCCCGGCGGCGCGGGCGCGGCAGACCGATCTCGACGATCTCCTTGATGCGGCCGGGCGAGCGCGTCATCACCACGACCTTGTCGGACAGGAACACCGCCTCTTCCACCGAATGGGTAACGAACAAAACCGTCTTGCGATCGCGCTCCCAGATGTTGAGCAGATCGTTCTGCAGCCGCGTGCGGGTATGCGCATCCAGCGCCCCGAACGGCTCATCCATCAACAGCACCGCGGGGTGATAGGCCAGCGTGCGCGCCAGCGCGACTCGCTGCTTCATGCCTCCAGACAATTCCTTGGGATAGAAATGCTCAAAGCCCTTGAGGCCGACCATCTCGATCAGCCGGCGGCTTTGCGCTTCGGCTTCGTCATGCTTCACGCCCTGCTGGCGCGGGCCATACATCACATTGCCGAGCACGCTCTTCCACGGAAACAGCGCGAACTCCTGAAACACCGGCCCGCGGTCGGGCCCGGGGCCGGTGATCGGCTTGCCCTTCACCTTGGCCACGCCTCCGGTCGGATTGACAAAGCCGCCGACGATATAGAGCAGCGTTGATTTCCCGCAGCCGGAGGGACCAAGAATGGAGACGAACGCGCCATCTTCGATGGTCAATGAGATATCCGACAATGCCAGATGGTCCTGGCGTCCGGAGGTCCGAAATACCTGCGAGACATGATCGATCTCGATCATGGCGGTGGCTTGCCCGCCCGCTGACGCGGGTTTTGCCTCAATGAGCGGTCGCGATACATTCATTTCCGCTTTTCTTCCCGACATGATCCGCGAGTTGCCGATCGCTCCTCGTGGTAAGGTTAAATCGGGCATACCGGAAACTTGCAAGGCTTGGTGACGCCGATTTGGGCACCACGCCGGTAGGTCTTCGGATCCGAAAGCATTTCCACCACCGATCTCATCGGGCATTCAATCGCCTGAGCACCGCGCGCACCGGCGCTGCGTCCAGCCCCTTCAGCCGTAACGGCAGCGCAATCAATTCGTAATCGCCGGGCACCACGTCGGCCAGCACCAGGTTCTCAATGATGCGAATATCGTGCCGCCGGCATGCCATGTGCGACGGCAGTTCCTTCGAGGTTTCCGGGTCGACCGAGGGAGCATCGACGCCGATCAGCCGGGTACCGGCCTGAGCCAGACGTTCCACGGTTCCAGGCGCCAGCGCGCGAAACCCGGTGGGCCATGTGAAATGATCGCCCTCCTCCATCAACCTGAAAAGCAATCGCTGTGGCGCGCCATCCAGAGCGGACTCGATCTCCTCAAATCGACAAAGGGACCCTGAACCGCGCGCGTCAATCACCCGCGCGGGGCCGACGAAATCGTCGAGGTTTAGATCATCGATACTGGTGCCCGCGGGATCGTAGTGCAGGGGCGCGTCGACGTGAGCACCGCAATGCGTCGACATCGCAATCCTGGCCACATTGACGGGACAGCCGGGTCCAATCGCGAAGGTCTGACTGACCTCGAAGGCAGCGTCGCCGGGAAACACGCCCATGCCGACGCTCAGCGCAGGCGAGATGTCGATCAGCCCCTTCACAACTGGGTCCTGGCTTGCCAGAGCTCGGGGAACAACACCACGTCGAGCATTTTTCGCAGGTAGGATACGCCCGACGAACCGCCGGTGCCGCGCTTGAACCCGATCACCCGCTCGACGGTCGTGACATGGTTGAAACGCCAGCGGCGGAAATAATCCTCGAAATCGACCAGCTTTTCGGCGAGCTCATACAATTCCCAGAAACGCGCCGGATCCCGATAGACCAATAACCATGCGCTCATCACGCTTTCGTTGCAGATATGCGGAAGCGAGACGTCGCGATCGAGCACGGACTTGTCGATACCGAGGCCACGACGATGCAACAACCGGATGGCGTGGTCGTAGATGCTCGGGGCGAAAAGTGCCGCATCGAGCCGTTCGACGATCGCCTTGTCATTATGGTGAACGCCGATCATCGCGGCATTCTTGTTGCCGACGAGAAACTCGATCATCCGGTATTGCCAGGACTGGAAGCCGGATGACTGTCCGAGCGCCCCGCGAAATTCCGTGTACTCGCTGGGCGTCATGGTGCGAAGCACGTCCCAGGCCGAGTTGAGCTGTTCCAGGATACGGGATACCCGCGACAATGCCTTGAAGGCCGGCTGCAGGTTGTCCTCTGCGATCATCTTGCAGGTGACGCTCAATTCGTAAATCGCGAGCTTCATCCATAGCTCCGATGTCTGGTGCTGGATGATAAATAACATCTCGTCGTGGGCGGTGGAAAGCGGCTGCTGGGCCTGCAAAATCCGGTCGAGCTGGAGATAGCCGGAATATGATATGTCTTTGCGTTCAGTCATCGTGACCACGCCAGCTTCAACGAAGAAATGATCGCGTCTTCGAGCGCGCCACGGATTTGCTGCGACAAAATCCCCCGCACCATGATTTGCCGCCCGAGCCACGCATTGCTTATTGAGCATGGATGAGCATCCACACCTCTCGTCGCAGCGCAGGATGATGTTTTAAACCTAAAAGGATAGACTTTTGCTGTCAATCGGGATTTCCTTGCGGAGCGATCACGGGACTCTCATAATGTCGGACATCTCCTCCCATGTAACGCGCGCCGCTTGCGTCGAACGGGACTCCACGGATCCGCTTCGCAGCTTGCGCGACCGTTTTGTCATTCCTGAAGGGATCATCTATCTCGACGGAAATTCGCTCGGCCCGATGCCGCGAGCCGCGGCTGACATTCTCAACCGGACCATCGAACGGGAATGGGGCCATGACTTGATCCGAAGCTGGAACAGCGCCGGATGGTTCGACATGCCGGTCCGGCTCGGCGACCGCGTCGGGGCGCTGATCGGGGCAGCACCGGGCCAAACGCTGGTTTGCGACACCACATCGATCAATCTCTACAAGGCCATCCACGCTGCCATCGGCCTGCGGCCTGATCGCGACGTCATCATCGCCGAGGAGGCTTCTTTCCCGACGGATCTCTACATCATCGAGGGCGCCATGAAGTCGGCCGGCCGCCCGATGCAGCGACGATTGATCGGCCGGGATGGACCATCGCTCGACGCCCTGACTCGATCGGAGGGTCGCGGTCGCCGTGCTGTCGCATGTCGACTATCGCACCGGCGCGTTGCTCGACATCGCTGCCATCACCAGACGTCTTCACGACGCTGGCGCGCTGGTGATCTGGGACCTCTGTCATTCGGCAGGCGTGGTGGAAATTGGATTCGATCTTCACGCCGTCGATTTCGCGGTCGGCTGCACCTACAAATATCTGAACGGCGGCCCGGGCTCCCCGGCCTTTATTGCGGTGGCGGAAGCCCATCAGGCCGCCGCACAGCAGCCTCTATCGGGCTGGTGGGGTCATGCCGCCCCGTTCGCCTTCGATCGCGAGTTCCGGCCGGACCAGGGCATCAAGCGATTTCTCTGCGGGACCCAGCCGATCATTTCCCTGCGCGGCGTGGACGTCGCTCTCGACGCCATGGCCGGAGCAGAGGTGTCCGCGTTGCGACAGAAGAGCCTTGCTCTGACCGAACTCTTCATGGCGCGCGTTGCGGATCTGCTGCCGGGCCTTGAAATCGTCACACCGCGACAGCCATCGTTGCGCGGCAGCCAGGTCGCGATCGCCTTCGATAAGGGCTATCCGGTGATTCAGGCGATGATCGAACGCGGCGTGATCGGCGATTTTCGGGCGCCCAATATCATGCGGTTTGGTTTTGCGCCGCTTTACGTCCGGTTTCAGGACGTCTGGGACGCCGCCGAAATACTCGCCGATTGCATCACCAAGGAAGTCTGGCGCGATCCCCGCTTCAGCAGGGTACTCGACGTTACCTGAGGGATACCGATAGCGATTTTAGCGGCTTTGATATTACCGGTTAACGGAGGAGAACTCGGTGCTGCAATTCGCGCCGCATTCCGGCGCCGAGGTTTCGAGAAACCAAACCAGTACGAATGCGCAAAACACCATTACCGCGATGCAGCCAGACAGAACCATTTTGATATCATCGCCATCGGCGTGCTGGAGCCATTTGCGCATCTGTTCCTCCCGGCAGGAATCACTTCAATCGTAGTGTCTACCTGCTGGCTTGGCGGGTTACAATTTGTTCATTTGGGACCGGGTTCGGCCCACGGGAACCCGGATAGCCGCACGAGCGGTTAGTCGAACCAGGGCCACTCCGCCGCGCCGTCATGCGTGACGGCGCCGCCGGGCGCCTGGCCCACCAGACGCGCATATTTGGCGAGCGTCCCGGCGCGATGCCGCGGCGGCCGCGGCTTCCATGCCTGACGGCGCTCGGCGAATTCATGGTCGTCGATCAAAAGATCCATGCGGCGCGCGGCGGCATCGATCCGGATGCGATCGCCTTCGCGCACCAGCGCCAGCGGGCCGCCGACGAATGATTCCGGCGAGACATAGCCGATGCACATGCCGCGGGTAGCGCCGGAAAAACGCCCGTCGGTGATGAGCGCAACCTTCTCGCCCATCCCCTGCCCGTAAATCAGCGCGGTAACACCGAGCATCTCCCGCATGCCGGGACCGCCGACCGGGCCTTCATTGCGGATCACCAGCACATCGCCCTCGGCATACTTGCGATTGCGGACCGCATCGACGCAGTGCCTCCTCGTCTTCGAACACGCGCGCGCTACCTTCGAACACCAGCTTCTTCAGGCCGGCTACTTTGATGACGGCGCCATCCGGGCAAAGATTGCCCTTGAGAACCGCGACCCCGCCATCCGGCATGATCGGCGCGCTGGTGGCTAAAGATGATCTCGCCGTCCGGCGCGATTCGCATCGCCATATTCCTGCGCGATCGTGCGGCCGGTGATGGTGAGGCAATCACCGTCGATGTGACCGCTCTCGACCAGCGCGCGGATGACGACCGCGGTGCCGCCGATATCGTAGACGTCCTTGGCGGTGTATTTTCCGCCCGGCCGCAAATTGCCGATCAAGGGCGTGCGCGCAAACACTTCGCCGACATCGTCGATGGTGAAGGAGATGCCGGCTTCGTTGGCAAGCGCCGGCAGATGCAGCGCGGCGTTGGTCGATCCGCCGGTGGCGGCGACAATGGCCGCGCCATTTTCCAGCGATTGCCGCGTCACGATTTCGCGCGGCAATGGGCCGCCTCGTTGCAGCATCTGCATCACCAGCCGCCCGGCCCGGCGCGCGGCTTGCGCGCGCTCGGCATAGACGCCGGGAATCATCGACACGTTGGGGATCGTCAGCCCCATCGCCTCGGAAACCATCGCCATGGTATTGGCGGTAAACTGTCCCGCACAGGCGCCGATCGTCGGCAGGCACGCCCGCTCGATGCCATTAAGCGTCGCCTCGTCGATTTCGCCGGTCATGAAACCGCCGACCGCCTCGTAGGAATCCAGCACCGTGAGGGTCCGCCCCTCGAACCGTCCGGGAAGCGCGCTGCCGCCATAGATGAAGATCGACGGCACATTGCAGCGGATCATTCCCATCATCACGCCGGGCAGCGTCTTGTCGCAACCGCCGAAACCGATCAGCGCATCATAGGCCAGGCCGTGGACCACCGCCTCGATCAAATCGGCAATCAACTCGCGCGACACCAGCGAGAATTTCATCCCCTCGTGATTCATGCTGATGCCGTCGGAAACCGAAATGGTGGTGAATTCGCGCGGCGTGCCGCCGGCCTCCGCGATTCCGGCCTTGGCGGCATCGACCTGGAAATCGTGGGTCATATTGCAGGGCGTCTGTTCGCCCTTCATGCTGACGACCCCGATCATGGGCTTGGCCAGCGCCTCGTCGTCCAGTCCCATCGCGCGCATGAAGGCGCGGTGGGGCGCGCGATCAAGACCATCGATCGTCACCCGCGATCGCCGTTTCTTCATGCGTCGTTTCCCCGGAATATCGTCCCGGCATTGGCCTGGACGACGCTGACGCTCGCCTATTGCAGAGGTGCTACGATGGTCGGATGCTTGAACTGCGCGACGTCCATTTTAGGCAACATTCCCGTCGCGGTGTAAATGTCGAGCATCTTCTGGATCGCATCGAAATTCGGCGCCGCACCCGGATCGCGGCCGAAATCGTTGTCCTTGAGCAAATAAGTATCCAGCACCGGCACCGGCGCTTTCAACACTTCAGAGACGACCTTTAACGTTTCCTCGCGGTTGGCGAGCGTCTTTTTCATGCCGGAGGTGATATCGCGCACATAGGCGCGTACCAGCTCCGGATTTTTGTCGACAAAATCGGCCCGACAGGCCTCGAGAATGTGGACGATGTTCGGCATGGCCTCCGACAGCGCGAACAGTTTGCGGGTGCCGCCCTTGGCCTCGGCGCGCGCGGCGAATGGCTGGTTCATGTTGACGGCATCGACGCGGCCCTGCCGCAGGGCGTCCTCGGAAACGGCGAAACCCACCTCGACCAGCTTGATATCCTTTTTCGGGTCCACGCCGTTCTTCTCCAACAGCATGGCGAATGGACCATAGGTGCCGCCGCCGATCACGGAGATGCCGATCGTCTTGCCCTTGAGATCGGCGATGGCCTTGATCGGGGAGTCGTCTTTTACAGCCCAATAGACCGAGAAGCCGCCGGGTTTTTCGAAGACATGCTGGGCCACGATGTAGGCCTTCAGATTTCCGCCGACCACGCCGTTGGCCAATGACAACGGCGCCTGCGTCGCGCAGTCGAGCGCGCCGGCCGCCAGCGCCTGGGTCATCGGGGCGGTGCCCTGAAACTGGGTCCATTCGATGTTGTAGGTCTTGCCGAGATCGGGAAATTCCGCGGGCCTGCGCATCATCCAGTATTTCGATTCCTCCGCCGGAATAGTCCAGCCGACGCGGATCGTTTGCTGGGCGTGAGATGAATTCACCCCGGCAACCATGCAAGCCAATGCCGCGCCGGCCACCAGGATCCAATTCGACGATATCCGCATCATCCCCGCTCCCATTTCCCGATACCGGCCGGCGCCAAATAACATGCTGCCCCAAACCTTTCATGGTTCAAATGATCCGGCAAGCCATCCTGACCTATCCGGAGTTGCCGACCCGGCTGTGCCGGGAGCCATAGGCGAAGTAGATCACCAGACCGATCGCGAGCCATATGGCCAACCGGATCCAGGTGTCCAGCGGCAAACCGAACATCAGGAAGATCGAGGTCGCAGCACCACACGGCGCGACAATCCAGATCGCGGGCGATTTGAACGGCCTGACCAGTTCGGGCTCGGTCACGCGCAGCATCAGCGTTCCAACCGACACCACGGCGAAGGCGAACAGCGTTCCGATGCTGACGAGTTCGCCGACCAGCCCGATCGGCAGCAGGCCTGCAAAAACCGCCGCCACAACGCCGGTTCCGATGGTGGCGACATAGGGGGTGCGAAAGCGGGGATGAATTCGGCCCGCGACCTGTGGCAGCAGCCCGTCATGCGCCATGGCGCGGAAAATTCTCGGCTGCGCGAGCAGCATCACCAGAATGACCGAGGTCAGGCCGAAAACGATCGCCAGCTTTGATCAGCGGAGAAAGCCAGCCGATGCCGGCGGCATCGATCCCGACCGCGATCGGATCGGCCACGTTCAACCGGTCGAACGGCACGATCCCGGTCAGAACAAGACCCACCGCCAGATAAAGCACTGCGCAGATGGCCAGCGAGCCCAATATGCCGAGCGGCAGGTCCCGCATCGGCGACTTGGCCTCCTGCGCGGTGGTGGAGACGGCGTCAAATCCGATATAGGCAAAGAACACCACGGCGGCGCCGCGGACCACGCCCGACCAGCCGTAGATGCCGACGCCAGCGTTCGGAGGAATAAACGCGCCGGCGGGATTGCTTGATGTGACCCAGTTCGCGGTACTGAACGCAGGCGCCGCGCAGACAATGAAAAGCCCGATGACGGCAAGCTTCACCGCGACAATGATGGTGTTGACCCGGGCCAACTCCCGGATGCCGACCACCAGCAATGCCGTGATCATCACAATGATCAGCATGGCCGGAACGTTCAGGATGGCGCCGGTCGATGACCATGCGTGTTGCGCGGCGTCGAACGAAAACGGCGACGACACAAATCGCGCGGGCAGGATCAGACCGAAATCCCTGGCAAGACTGACGACATATCCGGACCAGCCGATAGAGACCGCGATCGCGCCAACCGCATATTCAAGGATCAGGTCCCAGCCGATGATCCAGGCGATCAATTCGCCCAGCGTGGCATAGGTGAACGTGTACGCGCTGCCGCTGATCGGGATCGTCGACGACAGTTCGGCGTAGCAAAGACCGGCGAACCCGGATGCGACGGCGCCGAACAGAAAAGACAGCGTGACCGCGGGCCCGGCGTTGGTGGCAGCGGCGTGTCCGGTCAAAACGAAAATGCCGGCACCGATGATACCGCCGACGCCAATGCCGACGAGATTGAGCGCCGACAAGGTCCGCTTCGGCGGCCGCGCTTCGTCGTCACCCTCGCCTTGAGCCGCCTCGCTCGCGAGTTGTACCGTGGACTTGCGCGCCCAGAAATTTGCCAAAAAACGATATCCTTTCAAATCAAACGCGGCACCATATCTCTTGGATTGAAAAATAGCGATTTACCGGCTCACACGGAACAATAACGCTCCTTGATATCATTGTCGGCCAATAGCTCGCGCGCGGATGCGTGATGCACCACAGCGCCCTGATCCAGCACATAGGCTCGATCGGCGATATCGAGCGCCAGTTCCACGTTCTGTTCGACCAGCAGAACCGTGGTTCCCTGCGCCTTCATGCTGCGAAACAATTCGAACATCTCATCGACCAGCACCGGCATGATGCCTTCCGACGGTTCATCGAGCATGATCAGATCGGGCTTTGAGATCATCGCCCGCGCGATCGCCAGCATTTGCTGCTCGCCGCCGGACATCGTCACCGCCTCCTGATCCAGCCGCTCGGCGAGCCGCGGGAAAATCCTGGCGATGCCTTCGATCAGCTCGACTTCTCTTTTCTTTTCGGGAGACGCCACCAGGCCCAACCGAAGGTTTTCCCGCACCGAAAGTCCCTGCACGATACGACGTTCTTCCGGCACATAGGCAAGGCCAAGGGCAAAACGCAGATGCGCCGGCTGGCTCAACAGCTCCTTCTCCTTGAAGATGACCGACCCGCGGGTCTTGTCCATCAGGCCCATGATGGATTTCAAGGTGGTGGTCTTGCCGGCGCCGTTGCGGCCGATCAGGCAAACGATCTCGCCTTTGGCCACCTCGAGGCTGATATCCTGCAGCACATGGCTGGCGCCATACCAGGCGTTCAGGTTGCTGACTTGTAACATCCGGTCTTGCAACATCCGCTCAGTGCTCCCGCTGGCCAAGATAGACCCGCTTCACTGCTTCGTTCTTGCGCACTTCAGAGGGTGTTCCTTCCGCCAAGAGCTCGCCGTGGTGCAGCACCAGGATACGATCGCTGATCCCCAGCACCAGCTTCATCTTGTGCTCGACCAGGATCACCGTCCGTTCGCTGGCCAGCTTCACGATCAGATCCATCATGACCCGGGTTTCCTCCGGACTCATGCCGGCAGTCGGCTCGTCAAGCAGCAGCAATCGCGGCCGGCTCGCCAGCGCCATGCCGATTTCAAGCGCACGCTGCTCGCCGTGGGCGAGCGTCTTCGCCGTTCGCCCGCGCGCCTCCGACAACCCGACCAGCGCCAGCAGCTCATCGGCCTGCTCGGTCAATTCGTGAAGCCGGGCGCGAGGCCGCCACATATCGTAGCGCGACACCAGCGCCTGCAACCCGACCCGGATGTTTTCGCGCGTCGTCAGTTGCGGAAACACGTTGGTGATCTGGAACGATTTCGCCACACCCATATGGGCAAAGCGGTGCTGCGGCAGTCCCGTGACGTCCCGGCCCTCGAATTCCACGCTGCCGCTCGACGGCGGAAACGCGCCCGACAGCAAATTGAAATAGGTGCTCTTGCCGGCGCCGTTGGGACCGATGATCGATGTGATCGCGCCTTTGGTAAATTCGGCCGAGACATTCTTCAGCGCGACGAATTTTCCGAATACCTTGCCGACGCCCCTGGTGCGCAGAATGACCTGTTGCGATGCCGGCTCCAGCACCGTCATGGCTTGCCACGCGAGATCAGCGTTCCCCAGATTCCGGCCGGGAAGAACAATACGCAAATCATGAAGACGGCGCCGACGACGAGCTGCCAATGCACCGTCCAGAGCGAAACCAGATTTTCGAGCAGCAGAAAGGCCGCAGCACCGATCATCGGCCCGAAGAACGTTCCCATGCCGCCGAGCAGCGCGATCATCACGACCACGCCGGAAGTGTCATAATGCAGGATTTCGATCGGCACGATGGACAGATGCAGCGCCTGAAGCGCGCCGGCCAGCCCGCAAAACCCGCCGGACAGCACGAATGTCAGCAGGCGCGTCAGCGTCACATCGTAGCCGGAGGCCTTGGCGCGGGTCTCGTTTTCGCGCACCGCTTCGATCACCGCGCCGAACGGCGATGCCAGGATCCGCGACAGCACGAAGAACGCCGCGATCACGAATGCCGCGATCACATAATAGCGGGTCAGCGGGTTGATGAAATCGAGCTTGATGCCGAGAACGTCGATGACGTGGACATTGATTCCGCGCAGGCCATTCTCGCCGCCGGTCCAGCCCACCGCCTGATAGAACAGGTAATACACGCATTGCGACAGCGCCAAGGTGACCATCGCGAAGTAAATACCGCGGGTTCGTATCGCCAGCATGCCGATCAAGGCCGCCATCACGAGACCGCCGGCAATGCCGAGCGCGATCGCCGCAAACCATGGCAACCCGAAATGAACGATCGCGATCCCGCAGAAATACGCGCCCGTTCCGAACAAGGCGGCGTGCCCGAACGACAACAGGCCGAGATAACCGTAAACCAGGTTGAAGCCAAGCGCGTAGAGACCGTAGATCAGGATATTGGCGGCGAGTGCGGTGAACGGCATGACCAGCGGAAACACCAGCACCACCAGACTGGCGATGCTGGCGCGATATTTGGTCGCGAATTCAAACCAGCTCACAGGCAGTGCCCGCGCCCGCGGATATGGCCGGGTCATCTCATTCATTCGCGGATTTCACCTTCAACTCATCAATCCGGCACGGCCGAAAAATCCCTGCGGCCGGATGATCAGCACCACGGCCATCAGCGCAAAGATCGAAACCTTGGCCATTTCGGGTGCAAACAGCGACGTCATGCTCACGACGACGCCGACCAGAAGACCAGCCAGCACGGCGCCGCCGATCGATCCCATGCCGCCCACCACGGTGACGACAAACGCCTCGGCAAGGATGGTCCCGCCCATCTCGGGGCTGGCGCCTTGAAGCGGCGCCGCCAGCAATCCGGCAAAGCCCGCGATCGCGGTCCCGATCCCGAACACGATCAGCCAGACCCGGGCCACATTGACGCCGAGCACGCGAACGATTTGCGGATCGCGCGCGCCGGCCCGGATGATCAGGCCGAAACTGGTTTTTTCCAGAAACAGCCAGAGCGCCAGCAGCACAACCGCGGCCGCGCCGATCACAAACAAACGATAGAGCGGAAAATAACCGACGCCGATATTCACGGCCCCCTGCAGCACTTCCGGGGTGTCGAAGGGAAATCCGGTCTTGCCGAAGGCGATGCGCACCAGTTCGACCATCACGTAACTGAGCCCGAAGGTCAGCAGCAGCGGGTAGTCGATGCCGCGGCCGTACAGCGGCCGGATCAGAATGCGCTCGACCGCGAGACCGAACAGCCCGACCGCCAGCGGCACCGCGATCAGGCAGATCCAGAAATTTCCGCCCAGCATCAGGATGGTGATCCCGGCATAGGCGCCGACCATGTAGAACGCACCATGGGCGAAATTGACCACGGTCAGCATGCCGAAGATCAGCGAAAGACCGATCGCAAACAGCACGTAGATCGCGCCCAGCGCCAGGCCGGCAAACAATTGCAACGCGATCAGATCAAAGCTCAGACCGGCCATGCGCTCCCCCAGAAAGCCGGCCCGTGCCGGCAACGACACGCGTAGCTTTACGGCATCAGGTTTTATGACCGAGTTCCGCGCAGCTGCGCAGACTTGCCTCATTGGGCTCTTCGGTAGAGATGACCTCGAAGACATCGGAATCGTTGCGCAGTTCCTTTGACTTCGACCGGATCACCAGCACCGATTGCACGGATTGATGGTCGCATCTGCGATAGTATTGCGGTCCCTTGTAGAAATCGTACTTCAGCGCTTCGAGTGCTGCGATCACCTTGTCGGTGTCGACGCTGTCCGCATTCTTGACCGCAGCCAGGATCGTGCGCACGCCGCCATAGCCCAGCGCGCCATAGTCGGTCGGCAATTTGCCGTCATACATCTTGCGGAAGGCCTCATTGAACGCCTTGGTGGAGGCGAACTTGTCCTCAAGACCCCAATAGAACGAAGATCCGCCGATCACACCGTCATACGCCTGCGGCCCCGCCGCGACCCGGCTTGCCTGCGTGAGCAGCGGCGCGATGATCTGGGTGGTCTTCTTGACGCCGAAATCGGTCGCCTGTTTCAGCGATATCTGCTGATCGCGTCCGAAATTGCTGATGCAAAGAATGTCGGGCTTCAGCGCCTGCAGGCGCGGCAGCAAGGTCGAGAAGTCGGTGGTGCCGATCGGGTGACGGATATCGCCGAGGTTTTCGATATTGAAGGCCTTGCCGACCTCGAGGAAGCCGCGAACCATTTCGTGGCCATAGGCATAGTCCGCGGTCAGGAACGCGACCTTCTTGCCAAACTTTGGAAACGCGTAACGACCGACCGCTCCCGAGGTCCGATGCGGATTGAGGGCCTCATGAAAAGTATATTTGCTGAAGTCGGCGGCTTCGTTGATGGCGTCCGACTGGCTGATCGAATTATAGATGATGCCGCGCTCCTTGGTAACGTTGTTGACCGCGAGCTGAACGGCGGCGGAAAGACTGCCGACGACGAAGTTCACCTTTTCCTTCTCGACCAGCTCCAGGGTCCGCGTCGCCGCCTCGCCGGGATTGAGCTTGTCGTCGCGCACGAGCAATTCCGCTTTGCGCCCACCGAGGCCACCGCCGTCGTTGAATTGAGCAATGGCGACCTGCGCGGCGCGCACCTGATCCTGGGCTTCGGCGCCGTAGGGTCCCGTCAGGGGAACCGGGAACCCGATCTTGATGGTCGCTTCCTGGGCCTGCAGCAGATTGATGCGAAACGGCGAAGCGGCGAGCGCTGCTCCCGCGCTCACCGTCGTCAGCAATCGCCGGCGGGAAATCGATCCGGTGGTCTTCCTGGTCATGGCGTCCTCCCCTGAATATTGTATTTGGCTTTTTTGACGTCGTCCTCGTTCAAATTCGTCCCAGCGCCGCAAGGATAAGCCGCGGCGTCAGCGGAATCTCGGTGACAACCGCGCCGAACGGCCTCAACGCATCGTTCACTGCGTTGGCGACGGCAGCGGCGGCGCCCGCCGTACCGGCCTCGCCTGCGCCCTTGGCGCCCAGTTCGGTTTCCAAGGTCGGCGACACCACATGTCCCACATCGATGTCGGGCATTTCGCCGGACATCGGCACCAGGTAATCGGCCATATTGGCATTGGTCAGCTGACCGCGCTCGTCGTAGATACACTTTTCGAACAGCGCCGCGCCCAGGCCCTGCACGGCCCCGCCGCGGATTTGTTCATCCACCAGTTGCGGATTGATGATCGTACCACAATCCTCCACCACCCAATGCCTGAGCAGTCTTACGAAGCCGGTGTCAATATCGACTTCCAGCCAGGAGGCCTGGACGCCATTGGTGAAGGCGAACGGATATTCGCGGGGCACGAAATGGCGCGTCGCCATCAATTCGGGCTGAATGCCCGGCGGCAAGGTGTCCGGTCGGAAATAGACAATGCGGGCGAGTTCGGCCAATTCGATGCGCGGCGACCTGTCGCCCGCATTCACCACCCTATTGTCTGCAATATCGAGTTCGGCCGGTGAAGATTGCAGGATCGCGGCTGCCACATCCAGCACGTTCTTGCGCAGGATCTTCGCCGCCTGAAGTGCGGCTTCGCCTCCAATGCCGGCGCCGCGCGATGCCCAGGTGCCGCCGCCATAGGGCGTGTTGTCGGTATCGCCGAGAATGACGCGAACGCGATCCATCGAGACGCCCATCACGCTACCGACGATCTGCGCGGTGAGGGATTCGGAGCCCTGCCCCTGCTCGGTAATGCTGGTCTGGCAGATCAGCGAACCCTGGGCGTCCATGCGCACCGCGACGCCGTCCTGCGACGATATCCGGGCGCCGCCAACGCCGTAAAACGCCGCACTCGGATTGGTGATCTCGATGAAGCTCGCAATGCCGATGCCGCGATGGATGTTTTTCCGGCGCAAGGCGGCCTGCTCGGCGCGCAGCCCGTCATAGTCCATCATCGCCATCAGCTTGTTCATCGCGGCGTGATGCGACAACTGCTCGAATTTCAAGCCGGATGGCGAGGCGCAGGGATAGGCGTCATCGGCAATCAGATTGCGGCGGCGGATTTCCACCGGATCCATCCCGATCTTCAAAGCCGCGAGGTCGACTAGTCCTTCCGTCACCGAACAGGCGATCGGATGGCCGACGCCGCGATATTGGCACATCACGTTCTTGTTCTGGAACACAACCCGCGTCCGTGCGCGATAATTCCTGGTGGTGTATTGCCCGCCGACCAGGTTGACGACCTGGTTTGCCTCGATCGCACTTGTGCGCGGATACATCGAATAGGGACCGATGCCGGTGAGATCATCGATCTCGAATGCCGTGATCGTCCCGTCGCGCTTGACGCCGATCCGCCCCCGGCAGCGATGGTCGCGGGCGTGGATGTCAGTGTTGAAGCTTTCGACCCGGTCCGCGACATATTTGATCGGCCGCCGCAGCAATTTCGACAGCGCATAGGTCGCCATTTCGTCGGCATAGACGTGGACCTTGATGCCGAACGAGCCTCCGACGTCCTTGCAGAGCACGCGAACCTGCGATTCGCTAAGTCCGAGATGGAGTGCGGCGATGTTCTGCACCATATGCGGAGCCTGGGTGCCCTGGTAGATCGTCAGCCTGGCCTCGGCGACATTCCAGTCGGCCACCACCGAGCGCGGCTCCAGCGTCACGCCGGTGTGCCGCCCGAAGACGAAATCCGCCTCTACGACCTCGTCGGAGTCTGCGAACGCCTGATCCACCGCGCCGGCGTCGAGCTGCCGCTCGAAGGCGAGATTATCGCCGAGCGAGGGATGGATCACCGGGGTTTGCCGGTCGAGCGCGGTGCGCATGTCGGTCACCGCGTCCAACTCCTGGTATTCAACCGCGACAACTTCCGCGGCGTCCTCGGCGACCGCCCGGCTTTTCGCCACGATGGCGGCGACCGCTTCGCCCTGCCAGCAGACATGGTCGATCGCGATGGCATGTTGTGGCGCGGATTTGAGACCCTTCATGTGTGAGAGCACGCCGACCCAGGGCGTGATCACATCAGACAGCTCCTTGCCGGTCACGATGGCGATGACGCCTGGCGAGCGCTTAGCGGCATCGGCATCGATCGCGATGATTTTCGCGTGGGCATGTGGCGAGCGCAGGAACACCACATGCGCCATTCGCGGCAGCTCGACGTCGCTGACATAGAGCCCGCGCCCCTGCATCAGCCGCTCAAGGTTGGGCCGCGGCACGGTCTTGCCGATATAGGAATTCGGCCGGTCCAGCGCGGTGAGAGCAGCGGGACTTTCCAATGCATCCGTCATGGATTGGCTCCCACACGGAGGCGCGCCGTGGTCTCGACCGCGTCGATGATGGCTTGATAACCGGTGCAGCGGCAGTAATTGCCGGACAAATGCTCGCGGATCTGCTCGCGATCCGGCGCCGTACATTGCTTCAGCAAGTCCTGCGCGGCCATCAGCATTCCGGGCGTACAGAATCCGCATTGCAGCGCATTGCGATCGCGAAAGGCACCCTGCAGATCGGCGATCTCGCCGCTGTCGGACAACCCTTCGATGGTCTCGACGGTAGCGTTCTCCGTCTGCACCGCCAGCATCAGACAGGAACGAACGATATCGCCGTTCACCCGCACCGTGCACGCGCCGCACACCCCATGCTCGCAACCCACATGCGTACCCGTCAATTGAAGATGTTCGCGCAGGAAGTCCGCCAGGTTGAGACGCGGCAAGACTTGCGCATCGACGCGCTCGCCGTTGACGTCGAGCGAGATCTGCATGTGCGCGGTCACGCGGGTACCCCGGCGGCGAGGCCGGGCCGGCCGAGCAGCGCGGCAACGCAACGCCTCAACAGCACTTTCGCCAAGTGCCGGCGCATGGATGGCGTCGCCTGCTGATCTTCCGGCGGATCAAGCTCGTGTTCCAGGGCTATCGAGGCATCCGACAAGATTTCGGGCGTGATGGCGACGTTGATCAGCTTTGATGCGGCGCTGGATAGCACCGGCCGATCGCCGACCGCAAAGAACACGAGCCGAAGGTCGGCGAACCGATCGCCATCCATGATCGCCCGCGCCGCGGCGCCGACGATGGCGTAGTCGCCATGTCGCCGCGCGAATTCATGGAAGAAGTGCGCGGAATTCTTTGGCGCCACCGGCAGCTCGACGGCAGTCAACAACTCGTTCGCGGACAACGCAGTCTCATAGATCCCCGTGAAGAAATCCCTGGCCGCGACCCGCCGCTCGCCGGTCCGGCCGCGGATGACGATGGTCGCATCCAGCGCCACCATACAGGCCGGCAGCTCCGATGCCGGATCGGCATGGGCGAGGCTACCGCCGATGGTGCCCTTATTGCGGATCGCCGGATGCGCGACATGGGCGATGGCTTCCGTCAGTAACGGAGCGTGCGTGGCGATGTCGGACGATCGCTGCAGATCGACATGGCGCGTCAACGCGCCGATGGTGAGGACATCGCCCCTCAGTGCGATTCCCTTGAGTTCGGCGATCCCGCCGATATCGACGATCAGTTCCGGAGAAATCAAACGCAAATTCATGGCCGGCATCAGGCTCTGGCCGCCCGAGAGCACCTTGGCATCGGCACCGTGCGTGGCGAGCAGTTCCAGCGCGTTCACAACGCTGCTTGCGCGTGCGTAACTGAAAGCCGAGGCTTTCATTGATGTGACCTCCCCAGCTGAATTCCAGCGCATTTTCGGCGGATTAGACGGCGACGACTATCAAAGGTCAAGCTTGTTTATCGACCGATTATTTCCAGTGACTCGACTTTTGGATTAGTCATAATGAAATCGAACATGCACGGTTCGGTGCTCATCAGGATCATGTCCCAGGGAGGAGCGCGCGATGAATCTGGGTTTCTTCACGATGCCGATCCATCCGCTCGACAAGGATTGGCGGCTATCCCTCAGGCAAGACCGCGAAGCATTCCTGCTGGCCGACGAACTCGGGTTCACCGAAGCCTATGTTGGTGAACACGTGACCGACAAGGCCGAGAACATCACCTCCTGCATCGCGTTCATTGCGTGGGTCGCGGCCGCCACCCGGCAGATCAGGCTCGGCACCGGCACCATCAACATGCCGAACACCCATCCGGCCGCCATCGCGGCCAGCATGGCGATGCTGGATCACATGCTCGACGGCCGCCTGATTTTCGGAATCAGCCCCGGCGGACTGCTGTCGGATGCGGAGCTGTTCGGCAATCTCGATGCCGATCGCAACGAGATGTTTCTTGAATCGATCAATCAGGTTCTGGATATCTGGGCCGGCGAGCCGCCGTATGATCTCAAGGGAAAATACTGGAACATCTCGACGCAGAAGACCCTGATCAAGGAGATCGGCCAGGGCACCATCGCCCGCCCGCTGCAGCGGCCACATCCGCCTGTTGTCGTGACCGCGGTGGCGCCGTTCTCAAAAGGCGTCACCGAGGCGGCGGCGCGCGGCTGGGACCCGATCTCGGCGAATTTCCTGATGCCGGCCTGGGTAAAGAGCCACTGGCCGAAATATGTCGAAGGTTGCGAGCGCGGCGGCCGCACGGCTGACCCCGCGAACTGGCGCGTCGCCAAGAGCGTATTTGTCGCTCACGACGCGTCGACGGCAAAAGCCTACGCCACTGATCCGGATGGACCTTACGTGTATTATTATCGCTCCCTGTTCACCAAGTTGAAGAGGAACGGCCGCATCGAACTGTTCAAGACCCACCGCGACCAACCCGATGATGACGTGACGCTCGAGATGATCTGCGACAAGCTCGTCATCTACGGCACGCCGGAGAGCGTCACCGATCAGTTGCTGGCTTTCCAGGACGAGGTCGGCCCGTTCGGCACGCTGTTATATGCCGGCAAGGACTGGAAAGACCCCGAGCTTGGACGGCTGTCGATGATCCTGATGGCTGAAAAGGTCATGCCGCGGGTCAACGCGGGGATCGCGAACCGATCCAACGCCGCGGAATAATCCGCCGCCAAAGCAAAGGACGGCTCGCCATGGCTCTTTCCGATCGTATCCCCTATCAGGCGCAAATCGACCGGCCAAGACTAAGGCTGCCGGACGGCAAGAAACTGGCGGTCTGGATTATCCTCAACGTCGAGGAATGGCGGATCGAGAACCCGATGCCGCGAACCGTGCTGAGCCCGCCGATGGGACAGCCGCTGCTGCCGGATGTGCCGAACTGGTCGTGGCACGAATACGGAATGCGCGCCGGCTTCTGGCGGCAGTTCAAGGCGCTGACGGACCGCAACATGCCGGTGACGCTGGCGCTGAACGCCAACGTCTGCAACTCCTACCGTCGGGTCGCATCGGCCGCCCGCGAGGCCGGCTTTGAATTCATGGGCCATGGCTTCGTTCAAGGCCCGATGCACCGGCTGGACAACCAGGCCGAGACCATCCGGCGGGCGGTCGAGACCATCGCGCAATTCACCGGCAAGCCGCCGCGATCATGGGAAAGCCCGGGTCTCACCGAAACCGAGGAAACCATCGACCTGTTGCGTCTCAATGGCATTGAATATCTGGCGGACTGGGTGATCGACGATCTGCCGCAGGATATCGCAACGCCTTACGGCACCATGACAACCATCCCCTACTCGGTGGAGACCAACGATATCGTCGTCCACGCGCTGCAGCATCTCGGCTCCGAGCAGTTTCTCAAGCGCTGCACCGATCAGTTCGACCGGTTGTACCTGGAGGGCGCCACCAATGCGCGGGTGATGGCGATCTCAATTCATCCCTACATCACCGGCGTTCCGCATCGCATCAAATATCTGGAAGCGTTGCTGGACTATGTCATCGGCCATGACGGCGTCGCGCTGATGACCGCGAGCCAGATCGGCGACTGGTATCGCGCCGAAATGTCGAACCGTTTATGATTACTTTTCGTCATGGCCGGGCTTGTCCCGGCCATCCACGTCTTCCTTGCAGACACGCCGCTAAGACGTGGATGCCCGGGACAAGCCCGGGCATGACGAACTTTTCGGTAGGCCCCTATTTCATTGCCTGCTTTTTGAGCCTACTCGAAGACATTCTATCCGACCGCCTTCACCCGCGGCCGCTGGGCACGAACGGTGGTTCCGAAAGCCCGCTCGAAGGTGGCGAGATATACATCCAGCGCGTCGCTGATCATCTGTTCCTTGTCCTCGAGCAGGACGGATTCGTAGATGTATTTGCGAATCCCGTAATAAAAAATCCCGCCGTGAAACACCCACGCCATTTCTAGCTCGGACGCCGTCGGCTTACCTTGCACGGGAAGCCCCGCTTCATGGCGGCATTCCCGGATAATGCGGGTCAGAATCTTGTCGCGCACCACGCCGACATACCAACGGTTGATGTCGAGCCCCTTCAGACCGGAGTAGAGATAGATGCGAAGCCATTTGCGGGTGAAGATGGCGTCGGTATAGCCGCTGTAGAATTCCTGCAATCGGTGGCGGATCGGCCGGGATCGGTCGGCCAGCAGCTTCTCCCAGCCGGTATCGAGCGGCTCCAGGTAGACCGTGCGATAGACTTCCTTGATCAAATCGTCCTTGCTTGGAAAGTAGCGGTACAGCAGCGGCTGGGTCACGCCGAGCCGGCGCGCCAGATCGCGGGTCCCGCCGCCAAATCCCTCCTCTGCGAAGAATTCGGTCGCCTTGGCAACGAACTCCTTACGGCGATCATCCGGCGACAGCCGCCTTTGCTTGGCGCGGACCGGCTTGGGCGCGGCTTTCCTGGTCACGTGACGAACCGGCCATAACCGCTGCGATGAAACAGCAACGGCTCCTGCCGATTGTACGCATAGGCCTCGACCGCGCCTAAGAAAATGACGTGGTCGCCGCCATAATACCGGTCGGCGGCGCGGCACTGAAAATTCGCAACGCTGTCCGCAAGAACGGGCGCGTTGCCAAGGCCTGGTGTCCATTCGACCCCGGCGAACTTGTCTTCCGACGAGGTCGCGAATTTGTTGGCAAGGGCTTGCTGCGATGCGCCGAGCACATTGACCGTGAAATGGCTGGCGTTCTGGAAAATGCTCATGGCTTGCGAAAAGATCACGAAACTCCACAGCACCAGCGGCGGGTTCAGCGACACCGAGGCGAACGAATTGCAGGTCAGCCCATAGGGTTTGCCATCGGCCGCCATGGCCGTGATGACGGTGACGCCGGTGGCGTAGGTGCCCAGCGCGTTGCGAAAATCCCGTGGATCGATCGGTGACTGATCACTGGCCAATTCGTTGGCCGGATCCGGATTGATTGGATGCTTTGGCGCCTCGGTCATGCCATCGTCTCAAAGCGTCAGGTTTTCGGATGGCAGGCCAAGCGCAACACGGCCGTAATTGGTGCCGGCGGAATCGAAATTGAACGCAAGATGCGAATTGATCGCGTGCGCATCGCGAAACTGCCGCTGCAAGGCGCCTGCCGTGGACAAGCCCCGCGCGCCGCTCGCTGCAAACAGCAGCGACACCGCCTCCGTGCAGAGATTGACCGAAAATGCCCCGTCGCGCCGCAATCTGGTCTTGACGGCGGTATCCGGAACGTCGCCACGCCGGGCGTCGGCCATCGCCTCGATGCATGTCGAGCGCATGATGAGACGGGCCGCATCGATCTTGGCGGAAGCCTCGGCAATCTTGATCTGGGTGCTCTGGAAGTCGCCGATCTTGGCGCGGTTGTAGGTCGATACGCGATGCCGGGCGATCCCGGCGTAATCGTCGAGACAGGCCTGGGCATTTCCCAGTGCTACGCCGGAGAGCACAAAGGGAAACAGCGAAAACACCGGCAGCGCATAAAGCGCGTTCGGATTGGCGACGCTGCCCGGCGTCGGGCCACCGTCGAGATCGCTTACCGCCAGCGTCATCTGCTCGGCAACAAAGGCATCCTTGACCTCGACGTCGTTCGATCCGGTTCCGCGCAACCCGGTCGCGTGCCAGGTATCCCTGATCTTGTAGTCACTCTTGTTGAGCAGAAAGATCCGGTACTGGATGCCGTCGGCTTCATCGTCCGATGAAACGACGCTGGCAAGCATGTTCCAATCGCACGAATCCACCCCCGACGAGAACGGCCAGCTGCCGCGCAGCACATATCCGCCATCGACTTTTCTGGCGCGACCGGCCGGAAAGATGAAGGAGGACGCGATCAGGGTATTGGGGTCCTTCCAGACCAGATCCTGCGCGCGCTTGTCGAACATGCCCAGCATCCAGTGATGGCTTGCCAGATTGGCCAGGTTCCAGGCGACCGAAGCGTCAGCTCGCCCGACCGCATCGGCGCAATCGACCAATGCGACATAGTCGAATTCAGAACCGCCCACCCGCTTCGGCTGCACGATCCTGAACAGGCCGGCCTCATGCAAATCGCGTTCGGTCTCGGGCGGCAGGCGCCGCAACTCCTCGGTGCGGGACGCGCGGGCACCCAATTGCGGAATCAGCGCTTCGGCACGGGCGAGCATCGCCGCATAGGCGCCGGATTCCAGATCCGGCCCGGAGGACCGGCTTGCGTTTGGCTTCCGACCAACACCCGCCATTTCGTTCCTCGCTATCTCGCCCGTCGTGCGGTCTTGAGATGCGGCCTATCAAGATAGAGCGAAGCGGCCAGCCCTTCCTCGTTTTGTTCGGCGAATTCGGTCAAGAGCTTCATCTCGGGAATGCGCGAGCGATCGAGCGTCTCGACGTCCGGCCAGTCGATCTCGACCAGATTTCCCGCGGGGTCGCGCAGATACATCTGAACGCAACCATCCGGCAGTTCGTTCACCGGATTGCGAAACGCGGTCGAGTCAAGCGCGCCCATCGCCTTGGCCGCGTCGTAGGCGGCATGGAAATCGTCCACATCGACCGCAAAGTGCTGGTAGACCGGAACCTGATCCTCAAGTTCGAAAATGTGCAATTGCAAATCTCCGCAACGGAGATATTTGGTCTTGAAACCGAAATTGTAGCTCGGGATCGCCTGCATCCCCAACACGGTCTGGTAGAATTTCACCAACTCCTCGAGATTCCGGGAACCGATCGAAAGGTGATTGAAGCCGGTAACCTTCATGGCGGGCCTCCCCTGAAAGCAACATGCGCCGCAGACGCAGCGAGACCAATTGAAGCAATCCGGCAAATTGTTTATCGCTTGATCACTATTTATTCAAGACGGAGCCGCGGTACCTTCGCAACTGCCGTTTTGCCGGCGGGAACACAGCCATGAACAAGGTCGTTGGAATCGTCGGGCTCGGCATCATGGGAAGCGCGATCGCCCGCAACCTGGTCGAGCGCGGATGGCAGGTTACCGGCTACGACCTTGACGCGGCGCGGCGCGCCGAGATGGCGCTGGCCAACGTCACGATTGCCACCGACGCCATGCAAGTCGCGCGCGACACGCCGGTCATCATGACCAGCCTTCCCAGTGCCGCAGCTGTCGAGGAGGTCGCGCGGGCCATTGCGCATTCCGGCCAGTCGCCGCGAATTGTGGTCGAACTCAGCACGCTTGCCATCGCCGACAAGCTTCGCTTCGAAAATATCCTGAAGACGGCGGGTCACATCGCGCTCGACTGTCCCCTGAGCGGCACCGGCGCGCAGGCAAGGCAGCGTGACCTTGTGGTCTATGCCAGCGGCAACGGCGCTTCGATTGCGCGCTGCGCGGAACTGTTCACCGATTTCGCCAAACAAAGCGCCAATCTCGGCGCGTTTGGCAATGGCAGCCGGATGAAGTTCGTCGCCAACCATCTGGTCGCGATTCACAATGTCGCCGCCGCCGAGGCGATGATTCTGGCGCAACGCGCCGGGCTCGATCCGAAACTCGTGGTCGAGATGATCGGCCCCGGCGCCGGCGGTTCGCGGATGTTTCAGATGCGGGCGCCGATGATGGCCGAAGGCGTTTATCAGCCTGCAACCATGAAGGTCTCGACCTGGAAAAAGGACATGGCAATCATTGCCGAGTTTGCCGACGCGGTCGGCTGTACGACCCCGTTGTTTACGCTGACGCAACCGGTTTACGCCGAAGCGATGGCGATGGGATTGGGCGACCACGACACCGCGGCCGTCTTCGAGGTGTTGAAGAGGACCATCACCACGGATCCCGAACCTGAAGCCGGCGAACGCGGATAGACGGATTTCCTGGCAAGGCTCAGGCCTTCACAGATAACCCTCGCCGGCCTCGGCGGCAAAACGGCCGGGGTCACCCTCCCAGACGATCCGCGCATGTTCCAGCACATAGACCCGGTCCGCATGGGGAAGTGCAAAGGTCACGTTCTGCTCACCCAGCAAAACCGTGATCGGCGTGGTCTGGCGCAACTTTTCCAGTGCCTTCGACAACAGCTCGAGAATGACAGGCGCCAGCCCGAGCGTGGGTTCGTCGAGGATCAGGATCTTCGGCTGCATCATCAGCGCGCGACCAATCGCCAGCATCTGCTGTTCGCCGCCCGACAATGTCTGCGCGGTTTGGCCCTGACGGTCCTTTAGAATCGGAAACAGCTCGAACAGCCATGTCAGTTGCCGGTCCTTGTCCTCCGGCGACAGATGCTGGCCGCCGAGATCGAGATTTTCGCGCACGCTCATCTCGCCGAACAGCTCCCGCAATTCCGGGCACTGCACGAGGCCGCTTCGCGCGATGCGGGCCGGACTGATGCCGCGCAACTTTTCGCCGTCCCGGACAATTTCGCCGGTGTAGGGCAGAAAGCCTGAAATGGTATTGAACAGCGTGGTCTTGCCGGCGCCATTGAGGCCGACGACCGAGACGAATTCACCCTGATGCACATGGATCGACACGCCGTCCAGCGCCTGCGCCTTGCCGTAATGGACGCTGACATTCTCGACTTGCAGTAGCGGCACCTTGTCCTTGAAGCTGGTTTCCGGGCGGGCCGAGGTTTCGATCGCGCCGCCGAGATAGACCCGCCGCACCGTCTCGTTGCGCATCACCTCATCGGCGCGGCCGGTGATGATCTCCTCTCCGAGATACATCGCCAGCACGCGATCGACCAGCGCCGCGACGCTCTTGACGTTATGGTCCACCAGCAGCACCGCGCGGCCCTCGTCGCGGAAGCTGCGGATCAGTTCGGAGAACATGCCGACTTCGGCCAGTGTCAGTCCGGCGAACGGCTCGTCTACCAGCACTACCTTGGGATCGCGCGCGATGGCTTTGGCAAGCTTCAAGCCGGCGCAGATCTGCGAACGGCAATGTCGGCGGGTGTCGGTCCATCACGGCGCCGAGGCCGACACGGTTGGCGATCCATTTGGCGCGTTCGGTCAGCGCCTTGTCGGCAAACAGCATGAACAGGCTGTCCGGCAGCAGCGCCACCATGATGTTTTCAAGCACGGTCTGCCGGTTCAGCGGCCGCGAATGCTGAAACACCATGCCAAAACCCTTCCGCGCGATCTTGTGCGCGGGAAGGCCGGCGACATTTTCGCCCAGGAAAATGACATCGCCCGCGGTCGGGCGTTCGATGCCCATGATGGTCTTCATCGCGGTCGACTTGCCGGAACCGTTCGGGCCGATCAGGCCGAAGATTTCGCCGGCGCGCAGATCGAGGCTCAGGTTCTTGACGGCGGTGAGCCCGCCGAAGCGCTTGGTAAGGCCGCGGACTTCGAGAACGGGAGCGTTGCTGACGGCATCCATTATTGCCGAGCCCCGTGCGCCAGGGCCGAACCGAGGAAGCCATTGGGCAAGAACAGGATCACCAGCAGTGCCACGGTCGAGACGATGAACGTCGCCAGTTCGCCAGTGGGGCGCAGGAATTCGCCGGCCACGATCAGGAAGATCGCGCCCAGTGCTGCGCCCAGCACCGTGCGCCGTCCGCCCAGCACCGCGGCAACGATCACCTGCACGCCGACGGCGACATCGACTACCGTTCCCACCGATGCGGTTCCGAAATAAAACACCAGCAACGCCCCCGACAGGCCAGAGAAAAATGCGCTGACCACGAAGGCGGCGAGCTTGTGCTTGACGATGTTGAAGCCGAGCGCACCGGCCTGCACCGGATCCTGGCCGCTGGCCTGAAGCACCAGGCCGACCGGCGATTGCGAAAGCCCGTACAGAACAGCCGCACTGATGGTCATGAAGCCAAGCGCGATCCAGTAATTCGCGCCGGCGTTGATCGTGATCACGTCGGGAATCGTCAGGCCGATCTCGCCGCCGGTGAGATCGGCGAACACCACGATGAAGTTCTGTAACATCAAGACGGCGACCAGCGTGGTCAGTCCGAAATAGGGCCCGCGCACTCGCAACGCC
Organism: uncultured Pseudomonadota bacterium; assembly: GCA_963771225.1. Taxonomy (GTDB): domain Bacteria; phylum Pseudomonadota; class Alphaproteobacteria; order Rhizobiales; family Xanthobacteraceae; genus Bradyrhizobium. The sequence goes on from CAVYSR010000003.1 coordinate 64,096, forward strand.
GGAAGCGCCAGCACAAATCCGGCGATCACCGACGCCAATGCACCGAGCACGATGCACAGATACACCGACCAGCCATATTGATTGTTGAGAATGCCGGCGGTGTAGGCACCGACGCCGATCAGGAAGGTGGGGCCGAAATTCACCTCGCCGGCGAAACCGAACAGCAGATCCCACGCCATGGCGAAGACGCCGAAATAATACGCGACCGTGAGCAGGCCGAGAATATAGCCGGACACATAGAGCGGCAGCGTGGAGGCGATGATGACGATGCCGAGCGCGATCCAGAACAGCCTGGACTTGAAGAAATCCGACATGCTCATCGCCTCCCGAGCAGGCCCTGCGGCCGGATGTACATCACCACGACCAGCAGCAGCAGTGCCGGAATGGTCCGGTACGCGGGCGAACCCAGATAGGCGGTGAGAGTTTCGAGATAGCCGACGACGAATGCCGCGATCAGCGAGCCGGAAACGCTGCCGAGGCCGCCCAGCACCACGATCGAGAACGCGCTCGCGGTGAGCGGCCCGACGCTATAGGAGCTGACGCCGAGAAACATTCCGAGCAGTACGCCGGCGATGCCGGCGAGGATGCCATAGATCGCCCAGACCACGACATAGATATTGGTGAGTTCGAGTCCCAGCAGCGTGACGCCGCGCGGATTCATCGACGCTGCCAGCACCGCCTTGCCGGTTCGGGTGCGGTTCACCAGCAGCCAGAGCAGACCGATCACCAGACAGCAGACCAAGGCGGTAAAGATTTCGTTCTTGGGCGTCCGCACACCGAGGATGTCGACAACGCCCTCGACGATCGGGAGCACGGTCTTGGCATTGTTGGTGAAGAAATAGGCGATCAGCTCCTGAATCATGATCCCCCAAAGCAAGGTGCCGGTGAGAACGAAAATTTCCTTCTCCTCATTGGGGATTCGTGTCGATTTCTGAATCGGCTGCACCACCGAAAAATAGGTGATGAGCGCCGCAACCAGTGCTGTCGCGACGCCGACGAGCGCGCCGGCATAGGTGTTCATATGCAGCACGCTCGCCGCGGCCCATGCCGCCACCGCCGCCAGCACCATGATGGCGCCGTGCGAAAGATTGAGCACGCCGGAGACGCCGAAAATCAGCGTGAAGCCGGTTGCGCCCAGCGCGTACAACGCACTGATGGCAAAACCGTCGATCAGGATCTGTAAGGCAAGCATTGATGATGGCCGCGGCAGCACCGCTGCCTCACTCTGGTAAACTGCAAATGCGAAAATGCTCCCGGGTCAGCCCGGGAGCATGATCATGGAGGGTTCAGTTCGACGTGAACTTGATGAAGCTTGGGAACTTCAACTGGCCCTTGGCGACTTCCTTCGGCCAGACGCTGATCTGCTTGCCATCCTGCCACTGCAGCATCAGGCCGGTGATCAGGCCCTTGCCATATTTGATCGAATGGGTGAACGGATCGTCCTTGCCGTAGAACTGGGTGCGGCCGATGGTGCCTTCCCAGTCGGTTTTTTCCAGCGCCTCGACCATCTTGTCCGCATCGGTCGAGCCTGCGCGCTTCACGGCGTCGGCGATGTAATAGACTTCGTCATACGCGGTATAGCCGGCATAGGAGGGATAGTTGCCGAACTTCGCCTTGAAGCCCTCGGCGAAGGGAACCGACTTCGGCGTTACCGCGACATCGGGACCCGAGACGCCCTGATAGAGCACGCCGTCGGAGGCATCATTGGTGTCCTTGCCGAAGGTGCTGTTGGTGGCCTGTGAGGCGATGCCGAGCATCGGGATCGGAACCTGTTGATTCTTCCACTGCACCGTCGGCTGCACGCCGACATGCGAGATACCGGTGATGATCACGTCCGGCTTTGCGGCTTCGATCTTGTTGAAGATCGGCGTGAAGTCGGTGGTGTCGGGCGAGAAGCGGATATGGTCGAGCACTTTCAACCCGATCTTGGGCAGGCACTCCTCGTATCCGATATCGAGCGGCTTGGTCCAGGCGGCATCCTCGCTCATGATGACGGCTGTCGTCATGTGCTTTCCGCCCACCAGCAATTCCTTGGCGGCGTCGCACACCGACAGCGCCAGCGCCGCCGAGGTCAGATAGCCGTGGAAGGTATATTTGTTCTTGTCGTAATCGTTATGGATGCTCTTGCTGATCTCGTTGGACGCAGCACCCGGGGTAATGAAGGGCGTCTTCAGCCGCGCCGCCCAGGGTTCGAGCGCCAGCACAACTTCGCTGATATAGCTTGCGATGACGACGTTGACCTTGTCCTCATTGACCGCGCGCTGGAATGCGCGAACCGAATCCGCCGAGGAGCTATGGTTGTCGTAAGTGACGATTTCAATCTTGCGTCCATCCACTCCGCCCTTGGCGTTGATCTCGTCGGCGGCCATCTGGGCGGCCTGCGGGATCGACGCACCGGCAATGGCCTGCGCCTCTGCAATGACACCGATCTTGATCGGGTCCGCGGCCAGGGCCTGACCTGAGGCCACAGCCAGCAGTCCGAGCGCAGTTGCTCCGAGCAGCCTGCCCAGCGACCAAAGAGCAGGCGGTCGGGATGTTCTTGTCATATCGTTTCTCTCCAAGTGATCACCTTCTTAAAGTAATCGCCTTCTTAAAGTGATCGCCTTCTTAAAGCGATAGCCTTCTTACGTTGCGTTCCGTCATTCTAACCACGCTTGCGCATCGGGCAAGCGAAACCGCACGGCAAATCCGCTCAAGAAAGCGAAACTTGATCGGCACAACCTCGTGGTCACCGGGGCTGGCGAGAACGCTGCCACATTGTTGATCATCTGTCGCCGACGGCTTCCGGATGGTGCTCCAAATGCGAGTCGTCGGCACAATGGATGCGCAGCGCATCAGCTCATTCCTCGGCCAGGTTGTGCACAGCTTCGCGAATACGGCGTCACGTTACGCAGTCCCAGATCACGATAATTTCACGGCAGGCCCGCCAGTCTCGCATCCCTGACAGCAGGGAGAGACTTTCGTGCAGAAAGGATCTGAGGCATCAGCCCGCGGGATTTGGCAAGCTGCGCCGGTGAACTGTCCCCTTCATCGTCACGGGACGCCTTCCGGGTTTCGACATTTCCTCGGTACGCCGAATGCGTCGCAGCGATTCAAGGCCTACGGGCTGGACCCGCTCGACGCCCCGGAACATCTGCCGAAAGTGCGCGGGTTGATGAACCGGTTGTCCCGGCGGATGGATGCCGAACTGAATTGGCCCAGCCACCCCGACAGCACGACCGAACGCTGGGAAAACCCCCATATCCCTTCGGGTTACACTTACCTGCTGCAATTTGTGGCACATGATCTTGTTCACTCGGCGATTCCGCTTTCGGTTGCCGGCAAGCTTGGTGCCGACACCGCCAATGCGCGCCGCTCAGCCCTCAAGCTCGAAACGCTGTTCGGGAGCGGTCCGGTCGGCTCGCCGTTTGTATATGCGCTGGATGCGCCAAACGACGAGCGCCGCACCAAGCTGCGGCTTGGTCGCATGCGCTGGGATGAGAAAGGCGTTGAGCCCGGCTGTCCGTTCCGCGACATCGCGCGAACCCCGGCGGAGAATGTCACGGGGATAGATCGCAGCATCGCGGGGCATCGCGTTGCGCTTACCGAAGCGCTGGTTGCCGATCCGCGCAACGACGATCACGCCATTATGTCGCAGCTGACGGCGCTGTTTGCGCTACTGCACAACGGCCTGGTCGACATTGTTCGCCGCGGCGAGCCCGCCGCCGGGATCAACGCCAACCTCGGCGCCGCCTACAAGCGGTTTCTGTGCGCGCGTGACGCACTGACGTTGATCTATCACAACATCATTCGCAAGGACTTGATGCGGCGGGTGATGCATCCGGCTGTCTACGCGGCCTATTCCGGTCCGGCCCCGGACTTCATCGACCGGCCCGTGCTCGGCCTACCAGAGCGCGACGGCTGGCAGGTCCCGCTCGAATTCTCCCACGGCGCATTCCGCTTCGGTCACGCGATGGTCCGCCCGGAATACGTGATCAATGATCTTTCCACCCACGATCTCAACACGACCCTGGAAAAGACCTCGGCGAACGATCCCGTCAACATGCCGCTCGATACGACATGGATTGTGAAATGGTCGCGCTTCTTCGAGATCAAGGGGTCGAGGCCGAATTTCAGCCGCCGCATCGGTCCGTATCTCAGCGACGGGCTGGGCAACGACCAGATATTTCCCGCCTTCGACCAGACCAACCGCGTCGGCCTGCTCTATCGCGACCTTCTGGGTTCAGCGCTTGCCGGGCTATGGTCGGTGGATGCGCTGATTGCCGAGATTGCGGTCCGGCGCCCGCAGCTTGTCAACATGTCTCGGCTGCTTGCCGACCGTTGCTACCGGATCGAACAGCTCCGCGAGTGGCTGGTCTCCGAACCAACTTACGGCCGACTGACTGCCGAAGACGTCGAGACGCTTGCGAGCGATCCGCCGCTGCCGTTTTTCATCTTGTTCGAGGCGATGCGGCAGCCGCGGGCCGAGGGCCTGTGCCTTGGGCCGCTGGGCTCGATCATCGTGTCGGAAGTGATCTTCGGCGCGCTCGAACATCACGAGATTTCGGCCGAACGCAGCACGGATTCGCTGGCCGACGCGCTCGCTGAAGTTTCCGCTGAATATTTTCCGACAAATGTCTTTGCAGAAGTACCTGAAATTGAGCGCATGGACCAACTGGTCGAGTTCACCGCGGAGATCGGTGACTTGCAGCAAGCCGTGCCCGCATTTTTGTGAGTCGGGCTCATTCCGCCTCACGCAACCCGGAGGAGTGAACAATGGCGATCGAAAGAATGGTAGTGACGAACCATGAGCGTTGGGGCAACCTGGTGAAGACCTGGTCAACCGGCAAGAACTATCTTGGGGATGACAACGAGTATCCGATCCCGGAAAGCGTCGACGAATTCAAGGAGCAGCTCGCCAAGGCGCAAGTGTTCATGACGGTGCCGGAGCGCTACACGCAGATCAAGTTCGTGGCACAGGACATCGATACGATCGTGGTGCGATTGCCGCCGAAGTTTGCGATCGAGGATTCCGAGGAACGGCTCAGTCAGCCGGGCGCAACCTATCCGATCCCGCCGTTCTACAAGCGTCTGTTCAACGGCATGGATCCGGTGATCCCCGAAGATGAAAAATTCCGGGTGCATGCCGAACGCATCGGCGACTACACGATCAGCTTCTGTGCCTGAAAAATCCAGCTTACAGGGATAGCTGGACGATACCCTCGACAGGAAGCCCCGCGCCGCGCAATCCGTCGCGCAGGGCTTCCCATCGCGACGCTTACACTGATCGGATGAGCTTGCAGAGCCCAACGCACCACGGCCTCGTCGGTCGGGGCGGACGATCCAACCCAAAACGAACGTATTCCGTTGACGAAACGCTCGAGCCTCTTCCCGCGCCTTGGCTGGCTGCCCGAGGTGGAACAGCGCCGCCGTCCGCCATGCGGGCAGGATGCGTATGACGTCATGCGCGCGATCGCTGGCTTCGAGAGCGCCGGCATAGTCGCCGCACAGGAAGCGAATGGTGGCGTGGTAGGCCCATTCGAGATGTGAGGGCGCCCGCGAAAGAGCCAGCGACTGATCGGCCCGCAGCCGGGCTTGCTCGATCGATCCGCAGAAAGCGCAATAATGCGCACAGGACAGCAAGGTCCACGGATCGTTGTCGTTCAACTCGCAGGCGAGTTCCATATGCGGCGCCGCTTCGGCCTCCCGGAACGCCATCACATAAGACCAGCCACAGCACAGATGCGCCCTGGAATCGACCGGATCCAGTTGAACGGCGGTCTTCGCAAGTTCGAGGGTCGCTCTTGCCTTGCCGAGATCGCGAAAGAGGCCGGGATGCACAAAATGTTCGATGTTATTCATTTGCACGAGGCTGCTGTAGCAAGGCGAGAACGCAGGATTTTCACGGATGGCATCGCGGAAGATGGCGACGGCTCGCTGCCAGCTTTCCGGGTCGAATTTTGCCATGCAGATTCTGTCCGCGAAGCCAGCGGTCATGAATATCCAGCGACACGTCCGGTTCGCCTGCCAGCCGCATCAGCCGTTCGGCTCGATAACTGCACGTTCAGCGAAGTCGCGATCCGGCGGATGATGCGCTGCTGCGCCTCGAACCAGTTGCCGAGGCCGAGGCGAAAGCTTTCGCTCCAGACATAAATGCCGGTCGTATCGTCTCTCAGCACCATCACGATGTTGATTTCGGCACCGGCCTGGTAGGCGGTGGTTTCGATGCAGTATTGCGCCGCCGAATCCGGTGCCGGACGGCGCAACAGCGGCGGGAGCACGATCGACCACGCTCCATTCGCGGAAGCGCACAAGCGAGGCCGCCAGATGCTGATGAAAACCCTGAACGAGGTAGGCATGATCGCCGTCGATGCCATGCATGGCAAATGGCCGCAGCACGAGGCAGGTCTTGGCTAGGCAGGTCTTGGCGCCCGCTTTGACCGCCGCAACCGCCCGCGGAACGGCCCGGTCGATGTTTGCCTTGGATCACCCGCAATGCGTGCTTATCGGCCGGCCCGGGCGCCGGCGGCTGTTCGAATGCCCCAAGCTTGATCTTTGCAACGAGTTCTTCGGTCACGGGTGACGGCTCCATGCCGTAATCCCGGTCCAGCAGATTCCACAGCGCCTTGTAGATGCGGAGGGCTCCTGCGACATCGCCTTCTTCGGCGTGCACCCGCATCAGATGGCAACAACCCTCTTCGTGGGTTGGATCGAGATTGACGATGGCGGTCGCCATCTGCTTTTTGACGGCAGCGGCGACATCGTTTCCCACCAGGCCGGCATCGAGGCTTCGCATCAGCCTGTCATGGATGGTCTGACGCTTGGCCAGAACCCAGACCCGAAAAGAAGGATCGAGATCGTCCATACCCTCAAGGATCCGCTCGTCGAGGTGCGGCGTATTAAGGAGGAGCGAATGCACGCTGCCGCTCTCCGCCGCCCGGATGATGCTTTCGACATCGACCTCGATCTGCTCGGGATCGAGATGGATTGCGAGCCTGCCGGCAACAAATCCGCGATATCCTGCATCCTCAAAGGCGGAGCGAAGTTCGCGAACGACCTGGCGCAAGGAGGCGCGTGCCTTTTCCTCATCCGACCGGCTCCACAACAGGCCGACCAGCCGTTCGCGGCTTTCGTGTTTCGCCTCGGTGAGCGCAAGATAGCTGAGAACGGCGCCGGCCTTCTGGGTTCGCAGTTCGATCGACCGGCCCTTGAATCTGATGGCAAGACGCCCCACCAACGACACCGAAAGGCGCGCAGCGCTTCCCGGCGCGGTCGCGGACTCGCCTGCAGCCAACCTTTGAACGCCCGCAGCCTCTTGCATCCACCGATACCAATCCGGTTTGCGGTCCGGACAATCTATATCAAAGCGACCCCACCGGTATAGATTGCGCCGCCGCCGGTTCGCGCCATCATGTCGGCGAGCCGCGGCATCACGATCTCGGAAGGTTCAAGCTGGAGGCCGGGCGTGATGACGCGGGCCGCCGGAATGGCAAGGTGCGCACGCGTGAGGTCGAGAGTAAAGGTCTCGATACCGAATCGCTCCAGGCGTTTCGCGATGAGCTGCAGCACGGAGTTTGCATCGGTGGTGTCGATGGCAAGATGCTCCGATGGCTCCGCCACCGGTTGCAGCAGCAGGCATCGATCCGCGTTGATCGTGGTGGCCCGGCGCCGATGAACCCGATCTCGCTCGTTGAGCGCGGCTTCCCCGCGCTCTCGGCACTTCGCTTCAACCACCGCATAGGCCAGTTCACCCTGGCACATTTCCAGAACGGCGCCGCAGGCCGCGGCTGCGAGTGTCGGCCGCGCGGCCAGGCCAAAAGCAAAGCCAAAACCATCCGTCGCGCAGGAGACCGCCGCAACACTGGGCACGCCGATATCCGTCGTTATATCGAGCAACCAGCTCCGCCGCGCCGAAGCATTTTGCCGCAGCCGTGCCAGCAGAGCCTGGGCCATGATGCTGGGCCTCGTGCTGGGGCGGGATCGATCGGCCGCGGTTGCCGCCCCACCACCAAAGGCTGGCCGCGTCCCGTTCGATTACCTCCATGAGCCCGTGCAACGCCGCCGCGTGCCAGGACGTGCCGGCGGCCGATCCGGTACTCAGCGGGAACGGCGGTCTGATCTCTCGCTGGTCCAGCGGCCGGCGCAGGCACAGATCTGACGGCAGCAAGACCTCGCAACGATCGGTAACCCGCGTGACGCGGTGCCATGAAAGTTCAGCATCGGGGCGCAGGCGGCAGGCCTCGAACGCGGCGAGGAACTCCCGTGTCGCCGGACCCAGCCCGGCCGCCGGACTGCTGGGACCGGGCAATTCCAGCACATCGGCTCCGGTCTGCAACTGGGACAGATACTCGATGCCCTCGCCGATACATCCCTGAAATGCTTGCTGCGGCGAAAGACCGACGCCGGAAACGCTGACTGCGGGACTGCCGGCATGCAAGGGGTCAGCCATCGCCGGATCGATTTCAGCGCCAAAGCAGACCAGACCGGGCGCCTCAGGCGCGGCCAGTTCGAAAACCCGAACGAACCGCGACGCCGTCATCAGCAGGCGGGCACGGTGGTGGGTCTCGGAGCCGGATTTACCGACACCGGCTGGATCCGCGTAGCCAAGCGCCCGCAAAAGCTGCCGGGCATCGGGGTCGCCGGTATCTTCCGGATCATCGCGTAGCAACAATGAAGCGGCGCGCGTGAACAGATTTGGCATCGGGTCTCCCGCCTGTTCACGATGGTCTCACGCCTGCCGCGCAAAGTCTGGCGCATGAGAACGTCCACCCCCGGAGAAACATATGCTCGCCAAAGCCTTTGTCCTCGCCATGACAGCCGATATTGCCCGGTCGGACTACGCAAAGCCAACCCTCATCCGCAGCCGCAGCCGCGAGTGGTTGATCGCCTGCCGCTGGGGTCCCGACGGCGAATACCTGTCGATCGCGACGGCCGGCGCCATACTGGGACCCAACGGAGCCGCAGCGCCCGACGCCATTGCGCCGATCCATAGCCTGTTCGGCGTGCTGGTCTCTGAATCAGAAAAGGAAGCCGCCAGCACTTTTTTGCTGGTGCGCCAGTTGCCGATTCCGATCGAGCTTGCCGGCACTTTCTTTCCCGCCGACGGCTACGCATTGCTGCAACAGCGAGAGACGATCAACCTTGTCTGCAAGACCCGCTATTCGCACAGTTGCGGTTGGCTGAACGGCAGGGAAGTCCGCAAGGACATTCCCGACCCGGCGCCGTCCTCGCTGGAGGCCATGGCATGGCACATCGAGGCCAGGCGCTGCAACTGGATCGGCGAGTTCATTTCCGAATCGGTGCAGCGCGAAAGGCGCGTCGTTCGCGCCAGCGGCTGAGCCCGCTCAGTGCCGCTGAAATGCCGCGCGGCTTCCAGAGGCACCGTACGAGCCGGGTCGCAATTGTCAGGATCTTCCTACCGAACGAAAATTCCTGGCAGGAGAATTCCTGGGAGCAAGAATGCACCGTCCTGCCGGGTCGATCGTCACCGTCATCGACTGCGGGGGCATGGCTGCAAGGAAATCCTGCAGTACCAGCCTGTCCTCGTCAGAGAGCCCAAACAGCCCGCGCATCAGTTCGAAAAAACCCGGCTCCTCCCCGACATACAGCAGTTCGAGAAGCTCCGCGCTGGTGTACCGTTCTAGAGCCGAGAAAAGCCGTTCCGTTTCATCAATGGGCCCGCTCTCGCGGGAGCGCTCAAAATTATAAATTACCGCAGTCATTTGCGCCTCAATACTCGTTATGATCCTTGGCAAAAATACTTTGCCAACCTGCCGCAAAATCGAGATTGCCCGTTCATCGTGAATTCAGCGTGATCGCCGCGGTCGGCTCTCGTCCGCGTCAGAAGCAGCACGCGCGGACCGCATCACCCTGACCAAGGCCGTGGCAGCCGCTTGCAGATTGCGGCGGCCTCGACAGGCCCGATGCCCGCGGGTAGGGTCCGTGCCAAAGGCCATCGCAGAGATGCGCCGTTGCGGGAAAGATTTAAGCTGAAGCGCGATTACTATTCCGGCGCCTTGATGGTTCTGCTCGGGGTGGGCGCGGCTGTGACCGGCAGCGGCTACAAGGTCGGCAGCCTTGCCAAAATGGGTCCGGGATTCATGCCGGTCGTGCTGGGTGTCGTGCTGGCGTTTTTGGGCATCCTGATCGCCGGCACCGCCCTGGGATCACCGAGCGCGATGTTCTTTGTCTGCATCGGCGTCTATGCCGCCAACAACGACATGTTCCAGGTCGGCGAAACCCTGTTCATAGCGTGGCGGGCTACATCCTGTTGCGTCTTGATTTCCACCCCGCGCCGATCCTGCGCGGCTTCGTGCTGGGACCACGCTTCGAGGAGAATTTCCGGCGCAGCCTGCTGATCTCCCGCGGCGATCTCATGGCGTTCATCGAGCGCCCGATCAGCTGCATTCTTTCTCGCGATCTGCGTGCTGCTGATCGCGGCCCAGATCTATGTCTGGCTGCGCAAGCCCAAAGTCCCTACCGGGGAAAAGCCGATCGAGGCCGAGGTCCCGACCACGCGGTATTCAGAACTGGCGGGTTGACTGGATTTAGGTCGACCGTTCAACCCCGGATGGTCGGGTAAGAACACAGCTCCAGGTGCCGAAAAACGACCCATATGTCGCAGCCTGCATCGCCAGATATCACCAAGCAACGGTATGCCGTCGCGTTACAAATTTAGGAATACACGTAGAATTTGGCAAACAATTCGCAGGTATCATCCTGCGTATTCCCGCAAGGCCGAGACAGGACCTGGTTCACGATGTTGGAGCCTCGATTTCCGAGCCGCCTGAGAGCGCTGGTCTCTCGCTTCCACAATGATTCCAGAGGAAATATAGCGGTTATCTTCACGATCGCCCTGCTGCCGATTGTGGCCGCGGTCGGCTGCGCGGTTGACTACTCGCTCGCGACCAGAATGAAGGCAAAGCTGCAATCTGCGGCAGATGCCGCCAGCGTTGCCTCGATTTCCCAGAAATCCCCCGGCTATGTCGCGGCCGCCCAGATGACCGGCGACGGCATGGTTGCTGCCGGTGTCACCGATGCCAACAACGTCTTTAACGGCAACATGAGCGCGGTCACGGGCTTCTCAAATCTGGTTCTCACCAGCACAGTCACGAAAACCGGGATAAAGCTGGCCTCCAACGTCCAGTTCAGCGCCAATGTGCCGGTCGTTTTCATGACAGTGCTTGGGTACCAAACCCTCACGGTAACCGGCTATTCAAAAGCGACCGCCTCGTTGCCGCCATATCTCGATTTCTACCTGACGCTGGATGTCTCGGGATCGATGGGGCTGCCGTCGACATCGTCCGAAGCCGTGCGCATGCAGTCGATCAACCCGGACAATTTTGTCCAATACCCGACCGGCTGTACCCTGGCCTGCCATTTCGCGCCGCTAAAGAGCGCATGCGTCGATCCCCCGGTCACGGCCCCGGCCGCACCCCCGGCCAATCCCCCTACCACCACGACCTCATATACCCAGCAGTACAATACGAACAATGCTTGCATGGGCTATGCGTATTCGCGCGTCAGTCAAAGCGCGCTCTCGAGCCTGGTCAGCAAGGCATCGACTACCCAGTATCCAAAGCAGGTCCCCGGCTTGCCTGTTCAGATGCTTTCCGGCCTGCCGGCTTCGCTCAACACGGATCCTAACTTCGGTCTGGCAGCGGCAACGTCCTGCGCCACCCCGGGCACCGACGGCTGCATCCAGTTGCGCCTCGACGCGGTCGGCTACGCCGTGACCCAGCTGTTCATCACGGCCAACGCCTCCGAGAAAGTTACCAATCAATTCCGGATCGGGCTCTACCCATTCATTCAATATCTTTATTCGTATTTCCCGCTGACCAGCAGCATCAACGGCTCTACCAGCAATTCCTCGACCATCAACTACGCCGCCGCCAACCTTGCTACGCTGCTCGACACCAACACCAATTCAAATCTTGGCTCCGGTGGCACGCATATCGACACCGCGCTCAACAGCATAAACAGCCTGATCGCCAACGTCGGCGACGGCAGCACCTCGAACAACACGCTGCCTTTCGTCTTCCTCATCACCGACGGCACACAGGATAACCAGACTAAAGGGGTTCCCAACGGCAGCTGGGCCGGCAGCAACCACGCCACCGTGATCGACCCCATTAACACCAACGTGTGCAGTCAGCTTAAAAGTCGCGGCATCGTCGTTTCCGTGCTCTATATTCCCTACCAAAAGATCAACCCGGTGAACCCATCCTTTGCCGGTGACGAGGACGACTACGCCAACAACAACATCCCGAATATTCCGGCCAGCCTTCAGGGCTGCGCGTCACCGAACTTCTTTTTCACGGCAAATACGCCTGCGGACATTACCACCGCCCTGAACGCCATGTTCCAACAGTCGCTGGTCACAGCTCACATCACGAATTGAGTCCGGCGGGTGCCGCGCGCGCCTCGCGTCCACGTCAACCGCTTGCCCAAACGAAGGCCCCGCAAATGCGGGGCCTTTCTCATGCAATTAGCTGGATCGTTCCGTCCGTCGTTCGAAGGGCTCACTCCGCCAACAACCGGCTTTCGTCGCTTGCACGGGCACGAGACGCTGCACGGGCGACTGCGGCGGCCGGCGGGGTGCGGTTGCATTCGATAAAGCGCGAGGCGATTTCCTGCTGCGCCTTGTGGTGCCACATCTCAGCTTCAGCAAGCAGCCGCCAACTCTCCAGCGGGCGAAACACCGCGCTCTGCCGGCACAGGGACTCCATGGCGCGGTAGCGAACGAGGTCATTCATTTGACGCCTCCTGCCCGCCCCCCAAACCATCAAAGACCGATTCTGCGGCCGTGTCAGTATGATTCTGAACTTTGCGATTGCGATCGGGAGAACCTGCCGGCCGGTTGCGGAACCCTTATTCGATGAGGCCTCGAAAACCCGAATTGATGACATCCATAAGACGTGTTCCGACCGGCCGGTGCCCCTGGAACGTCAGGCATCGCGCATGGATCAGCGCATGTCGCAGGTCAGGGCCGCATGAAAGCGTTGAACTCGCGCACGGTCGCTTGCGCACTGCACAATAGAGTTCAGTTCATTTGCGCGGTGAAATGTGAAAGGGTGCGCCCGCTCGAAGCCGCTCACCTGTCGGCCGCCAAAAAAAGTTGGATGGAAATCAAATGAACGCTGTCGAAACCCGCACTATCGCCAAAGTCTCGATGCGGCTCGTGCCGTTCCTGATCATTTGTTACTTCGTCGCATATCTGGACCGGGTAAACGTCGGCTTCGCGGCGCTTACGATGAACAAGGACCTCGGGCTGTCGCAGACCGCGTTCGGCTTCGGCGCCGGCGTCTTCTTCCTCGCCTATTTCATCTTCGAGGTGCCATCCAACCTGCTGCTCGAAAAATTCGGCGCGCGCAAATGGATTGCGCGCATCATGCTGAGCTGGGGCATCCTGTCCGGCGCCATGGCGTTCATCCCCGCCATCGCCAGCGCAACCGGGCTCGGCAATGAACACAGTTTCTACCTGGTTCGGGTGCTGCTCGGCGCGGCCGAAGCCGGGTTCTTTCCCGGCATCATCTTCTATCTGACCCTGTGGTTCCCGGCGGAATATCGTGCGCGCATTGTCGGCTACTTCATGGCCGCCATCCCGCTCTCCACCGTGATCGGCGGGCCGGTCTCGGGCTTATTGCTCTATCTGCAGGGCGGCCTCGGGTTCGCCGGCTGGCAGTGGCTGTTCATCATCGAAGCTGTGCCCGCGATCATCCTCTCCGCGGTGGTCTTCTTCTATCTTACCGATCGGCCTGCTGACGCGACCTGGCTCGCGCCCGACGAGCGGGCCTGGCTTGCCGAACGATTGACGGCTGAAGAGCGTCAGCGGCAGGCGGTGCATAACTATTCCGTCGTGCAGTCGCTGTTCAATCCACGCGTGCTGGGACTGAGCCTGGTCTATTTCGGCGTGGTGGCGATGAATTACGGCTTGAGTTTCTTCCTGCCGCAGATCGTCAAAGCCTTCGGGCTCACCACCTTTCTTACCACGGTCGTCGCGGCCACGCCTTATGTCGTCGGGGTGTTCGCCATGGTGTGGTGGGGCCGACGTTCGGACCGCAAGGCCGAACGGCGGTTCCATGCCGCCTTCCCGCTGCTGATCGCGGCGGCCGGCATTGCGGCCTCCACCGTACTCGATGACCCGACCTTGAAGATGATTTCGTTCTGCGTGGCCGGCTTCGGCATCTTCGCCAACCTGCCGGTGTTCTGGACGCTGCCGACCGCCTTCCTCTCCGGCGCAAGTGCGGCAGCCGGGATCGCCGTCATCAACTCGATCGGCAACCTTGCCGGATTTGCCGGACCGTTTGCGATGGGATGGATCAAGGATGAAACCGGCAGCTATGCCGGCGGGCTGTTGCTGCTCGCAGCACTTGGCATCATGGCGATAGGCATCGTGCTGGCGCTCGGACACGACCAGGCGCTCGAACGCGCCCCGCTTGCCGCCGCCGAATAAACGCGGAGTTCGTCGGCCAAATTTGATCCTGCCGCGCCACCGCGCGGCGGGTGCTGTTGCGGGTGCCAGACGCGCTGAAACTCCCTCCCAGGCTGCCCAACTCCATTGCATACAATCAACAAATAATGATGAAAATTTAGACAGAGCGAGTGCATGCCCAACTTTTGCACTGAGCGTCGTCGTGTAAAATATTAATGTTATCAAATGATTACAAGAAATTGACCCTGCAATAGGCGATGGCACGAAGCTTGCGATGCGATGCTCCGGGCTTTGCCGGTCCGGCGAAGCCGCGAAATCAGCGGCGGTCAGCCCGCCAAAGGGAGCAACCAATGGATTTTGGCAGGATTTCAAGACGACATCTGTTGCAGGGAAGTGCTGCTCTGACGCTCGGAACAGCTCTTGGCGCCCGTTCCGCCGCGGCGGCGGACACCACCATCGGCTTTATCTATGTCGGGTCGCGCGACGACTATGGATACAACCAGGCCCATGCCCAGGGGGCCGCGGCCGTGAAGAAGATGGCGGGCTTCAAGGTTGTCGAGGAAGAAAAGGTTCCGGAAACCGACGCGGTCGAAAAGACGATTGAATCGATGATCAATCTCGACGGCGCCACGCTGATCTTCCCGACCTCGTTCGGCTACTACAATCCGCACATGGTCAAGATGGCGGCCAAGTTTCCAAAGCTGCATTTCGAACATTGCGGCGGACTATGGAGCGAAAAGGATCCCAAGAACGCCGGCAGCTATTTCGGCTATATCGACGAAGCGCAATACATCTCCGGCATCGTGGCCGGCTATTCCACCAAGAGCAACAAGCTCGGCTTTGTCGCCGCCAAGCCGATCCCCCAGGTCTTGCGCAACATCAATGCCTTCACGCTCGGCGCCAAACTCGCCAACCCGAAGGCCACCACCCAGGTGATCTTCACCGGCGACTGGTCGATGCCGGTCAAGGAAGCCGAAGCGACCAACAGCCTGATCGACCAGGGCGTCGACGTCCTGACCTGCCATGTCGATGGACCGAAGACGATGGTCGAGAACGCAGCGCGGCGCGGCGCGATGGTCTGCGGCTATCACGTCAACCAGTCGCCGCTGGCGCCAAAGGCCTATCTGACCGGCGCCGAGTGGAACTGGGAAGCACTCTATCCGAAGTTCGTGAAGATGATCGCCGCCGGCCAGGAGATACCGAATTTCTACCGTGGCGGCCTGAAGGAAGAAATCGTCAAGGTCTCGCCCTATGGCGAAGCGGTCTCGGCCGAGGCCCGCAAACATGCCGATGATATCAAGGCCAAGCTGGTCGCCGGCGATTACGTCATCTTCAAGGGCCCGATCGCGGACAACAAGGGCAAGACCGTGATCGGCGCCGGAACCGAGCGCGGCCAAAAGGACGCCGAGCTGGAAAAGATGGACTATCTGGTCGAGGGCGTCGTCGGAGCGACTTCGTGACATCAGGCGTTGCGGAACCCGCCGAAGCAGTTGCAGTTTCTCCGGCCGCTGATCCGGGATTTCTGCAGCGCTACGGCGGGACCATCGAATACATCCTCATTCCGGGCGCGGCGCTGGTCGGCGCGCTCGGCGTGTTCGGGATATTCGTTGCGCTGTTCGGCAAGAACCCGCTCGATCTCTATTTCTACATGTACTACGGCGCGTTCGGCACCTGGTTTTCCTGGCAGAACACGCTGACCCGCGCGGCTCCCCTGATATTGACCGCGCTTTGCACAGCACTACCCGCGCAACTCGGCATGGTCATCATCGGCGGCGAAGGCGCGCTCTTGATCGGCGCGCTGGCGGCAACCGGCGCCGCGCTGCTGGTGCAGTCTGCGCCGCCGCTGGTGGTGCAGCTTGCCATGGTCCTTGGCGGCATGGCCGGCGGTGGCCTCTGGATCATGCTGGCCGGCGGCCTTCGCCAATATCGCGGCGTCAACGAAACGATTTCGAGCCTGCTGCTGGTCTATATCGCGCTCGCGATCCTCAACCATCTGGTCGAAGGCCCGATGCGCGACCCCGCCAGCCTCAACAAGCCGTCGACCCGCGAGATCGGCGCCGTCAACATGATCGGCTCGATCCCGGGCACCGACGTGCATTGGGGATTGGTATTCGGCATCGTCGCCGCGATCGCGGCCTACATCCTGATCTATCACACCGTGTTCGGCTTCGCCGCGCGGGTCGCCGGCGGCAATATTCGCGCCGCCAAGATCGTCGGCCTCAGTGTCGGCCGGCTGATCCTGACCATCTGCTTTTTGGCGGGCGCAGCGGCGGGCCTTGCCGGCATGATCGAAGTCGCCGCGGTTCAGGGCAAAACCAACGCCAACCTTGCCGCCGGTTATGGCTTTACCGGAATCCTGGTCGCCTTCCTGGCGCGGCAGAATCCGCTGGCGATCATTCCGGTTGCGATCCTGCTCGGCGGCATCAGCGCCAGCGGCGGACTGTTGCAGCGGCGGCTTGGCTTGCCCGATGCATCGGTGCTGGTGCTGCAGGGAATCATCTTTGTCGCGGTGCTGGCGAGCGATGCGCTCTACGGGCGGATCGGCTTTCTGAAAGGCAAGTCCTGAACATGGCGGACGGCACCATTGGACTCTGGACGGTCCCACTTGCGGTGTTCGGCGGCGCGATCCGCGTCTCCACGCCGTTTCTGTTCGTCAGCCTCGGCGAATGCATCACCGAGCGCTCGGGACGCATCAATCTCGGTCTTGAGGGCACGCTGGTGATGGGCGCGATGAGCGCCTACGGCATCTCCTATCTCTCCGGTTCGCCCTGGCTGGGCGTTCTCGCCGCCGGCCTCACCGGCGCCCTGCTCGGCGCGCTCCACGCCGGCATTTGCTCGCTGCCGCGGGTCAACGACATCGCCGTCGGCATCGCGCTGATGCTGTTCGGCACTGGTCTGGCGTTCTATCTCGGCAAGCCGCTGATCGAGCCCACGGCGCCTCGATTACCGGCCATCGATTTCGGATGGTGGAGCGATGTCTCGCAGGTTCGCGCGGCGCTGCGGATCAATGTGCTGTTTCTGATCGGGGTGGCGCTCGCACCAATTCTATACTGGGCATTTCGCACCACGCGCTGGGGCCTGTTGATCCGGACCGCCGGCGAAAGTTCGGATGCCGCGCGCGCCATGGGCTATTCCGTGCTTTCGATCCGTCTGCGGGCGACGATGGTCGGCGGCTTCCTTGCCGGTATCGGCGGTTCATTCCTGTCGCTGTTCTATCCCGGTAGCTGGAACGAGGGCCTGTCCAGCGGACAAGGCATCACGGCTGTCGCGCTGGTGATCTTCGCGCGCTGGGACCCGATGCTGTGCCTGTGGGCATCGCTGGCATTCGGCGGCGCGGCAGCACTCGGGCCGGCGCTGCAGTCGGTCGGGGTGACTTCCGGCTATCACCTGTTCAACGCCGCGCCCTACATCCTGACGCTGGCGATCATGATCATCACCTGCTCGCCGAAGCGCACGCTGACCGGCGCGCCCGCGGAACTTTCGATCACACGATAGAGAGACGACGACATGGCCGAACGCTATCTCAAATCCGAGCCCTACGCCTGGCCCTACAATGGCGATCTGCGTCCGGAGAACACCGCGCTCATCATCATCGACATGCAGACCGACTTCTGCGGTGTCGGCGGCTACGTCGACAAGATGGGCTACGACCTGTCGCTGACCCGCGCGCCGATCGAGCCGATCAAGCGATTGCTGGCCGTGATGCGCGATCAGGGTTTCCACATCATCCACACCCGCGAGGGTCATCGGCCGGATCTGGCCGACCTGCCGGCGAACAAGCGCTGGCGGTCGCGCCAGATCGGCGCCGGGATCGGCGATCCCGGCCCGTGCGGCCGGGTGCTGGTGCGCGGCGAAGCCGGCTGGGAGATCATTCCGGACCTCGCACCGCGGCCGGGCGAACCGATCATCGACAAGCCCGGCAAGGGTTCGTTCTGCGCCACCGATCTTGAACTGATGCTGCGGCTGCGCGGCATCGAGAACCTGGTTCTGACCGGCATCACCACCGACGTCTGCGTGCATACCACCATGCGCGAGGCCAATGACCGCGGCTTCGAATGCGTGCTGGTCGAGGATTGCTGTGCCGCGACCGACAAGAGCAATCACGAACATGCATTGAAGATGATCAAGATGCAGGGCGGGGTGTTCGGGGCCGTCGCGACATCGGCAAGCCTGATCGGAGCCTTGTCGTGATGATCGGCGAAGTGCCGATGCCGAGCGGGGCGCTCGGCGTCGACGCCATTGCCATGACCATGCGCTTCGGCGAGTTCACAGCGCTGGACAATGTCGAACTGAAAGTACGCCCCGGATCGTTCCATGCGTTGCTCGGCGAAAACGGCGCCGGCAAGAGCACGCTGGTCAAATGCATCATGGGTTACTACCACCCGACCCAGGGCGAGGTGCTGGTCGGCGGCCGCGAGCAGGCGATCGCCAATCCGAAGGACGCCCACGCACTTGGCCTCGGCATGGTGTATCAGCATTTCACGCTGGTACCGGCGATGACGGTTGCCGAAAACCTGGTGCTGGCGCGCGATGATGTTCCACCCGTGATCAACTGGGCCAAGGAAAAACAGGACCTCGAAGCGTTCCTCGCGCGGATGCCGTTCAGGGTACCGCTCAACGCCCGGGTGTCGGACATTTCCGCCGGCGAGCGGCAAAAATGCGAAATCCTCAAGCAGCTCTACCTCAAGCGCAAATTTCTGATCCTGGACGAGCCGACATCGGTGCTGACGCCGGGCGAAGCCGACGAGGTGCTCGGCATGCTGCGCGCCATGGTCGTCAAGGGCGATCTGACGATCTTGATGATCACGCACAAATTCCGCGAGGTGATGGCGTTCGCCGATGAAGTCACCATCCTGCGTCGCGGCAAGCTCGCCGGTCACGGCCGCGTTGCGGATCTGACGCCGGACGATATGGCGCGCACCATGATCGGCGCGGAAGAATTGACCATTCAGCCGCCCCGGGTCGGAGAGGTCGGCGCGACACGGCTGGAACTGAGCAAGCTCACCGCGCTCGACGATGCCGGCGCGGTCGCGGTGCATGGCGTGTCGCTTGCCGTCCGTGCCGGCGAGATCGTCGGCATCGCCGGCGTTTCCGGCAATGGCCAGCGGCAGCTGGTCGAGGTGCTCGCAGGGCAGCGCGAGGCCGAAAGCGGCGAAATCCGCGTCGCCGGCGACATCTATCATGCCCGCCGCGAGGAAATGCGCCGGCACAAAATGTCGCTGCTGCCCGAAGAGCCGCTAAAAAATGCCTGCGTCGGCGGCATGAGCGTCGCCGACAATATCGCATTCCGCCAGTTCGACCGCGCGCCGTTCGCAAGCGGCGGATGGTGGCTCAACCGCGCCGCGTTTGTCGACGACGCCGACAAGAAGATCGCGCAGTACAAGATCAAGACCCGCACACCCGATACACCGATCGCGGCGCTCTCCGGCGGCAATGTGCAGCGTGCGGTGCTGGCGCGCGAGCTCGGCGATGTGGTCGAAGTCCTGATCGCCGCCAATCCCTGCTTCGGACTGGACTTCGCCGCTGTCGCGCAAATTCACGCGGAGATCATGGCCGCGCGAAATCGCGGCGCCGCGGTGCTCTTGGTCAGCGAGGATCTCGACGAATTGCTTGAACTCTCGGACCGGCTCGCCGTGATGTTCCACGGCGAACTGGTTTATGAGGCTCGCGCCAGCGAGGCCGATCTGACGGAAATCGGCCGGCACATGGCAGGTCACTAAAACTCTAAAAGCGTTTTGCAGCGAAAGCCTGCCCCGGACTTGATCCGGGGTGGATACCGGTTCGCGCGAAGAAAACTCGTCAAAATAAGGAAGCAGAGCCTCCGTTCCGATTCATCGGAACGGAGGCTCTAGCGCCGGCGCGAGCAGGCCCTCAGCGAACCGTCACCTCATTCGGCAGGCGCTGCCAGCGGCACATGCGAATGCGAAACGCTTTCGCCGCTTGTCGCGCCAAACCTCTTCGACCGCGAGGAATGCCGCCGCGACGACCGCGTAGGCCAGTGCGACGCCGGGCGTGACGCCCAATCCGCCGCCGATGCCGACCGCCTCGCCATGCATGAAGCCGAAATAGGTCAGCACCGCGCCGGCAAAGGCGAACGCCGCCGCCTTGGTGAAGTCGCGCTCGATGACAAAGACGCCGATCGCGCCGAGCATGAGGCCGGCGAGGATCGAGCCGCCGCCCATCACTTCCAGCCCGTGATAGAGCACGCCTTGCTGCGGCAGCGAGGCGATCGCCGCGGTCTTGACCGCACCGACCTTGTCGGGGGCCAGCGCGCCGACCGTCTGGGCCGCATCAGCGTCGCGCCCAGCATGGTATCGATCTGCAGCTTGGCCCAGGCGGCGAGATGCGGCGTCAGGGCGAGCACGATCGCCGGCGCGTGCTTGATCGGCGTGGTCTGGAACGCCTGCGCGCCGATCAGCATGCCGATGTAGAGCAGGATCGGCGAAATCGCGACCACCGGCACCAGCGCCAGCAGCACCGAGATGATGCCGAACCAGGACAGCACGCACCACCATGATGCCGGTCGCGGCCGAATAGCCGATCCGGCCGCCCATCGCCTTCCAGCCGGGATGGCCGATATAGACCGCGTTGATGAACGGATTGCCCATCAGGCAGCCGATCAGGCTGACGACGCCGTCGGCGGTCAGCACGCGCGTGGTCGGATATTCGTCGCCCGCGGCCTCGGCGCTTTCGACATTGTCCATCGCCTCGACCAGATCGTAGATGCCGAACGGGATCGCCGTCACCAGGATGATGCCGAGGAATTCGAAGCCGGAGAACACCTGGCCGACCGCCGGGATCGGCACCGAGAAGCCGAAATTCGCGAAGGCGTCGCCGACGCCCTTGACGCTCAGGCCGCCGAGCCCGAGGCCGAACAGGTTCGAGCCCCAGGCGATGATCATGCCGACCGCGATGGCGACCAGGCCGGCCGGGATCCCCTTCGGGATATTTCACGCCGCCGAACCAGCTCACCAGGATGATGGCGAAGCAGACCAGGCCGATCTGCGGCGTCATGTACATTTCGAGCGCCGGCCGCATCGAGATGAAGGTCACCGAGACGCCGGCGAGCGTGCCGAGCAGCGCGGCGCGCGGCGTGATCTTCCGGATATAGGGCGCGATGAAGCCGCCGATCATCAGGATGAAGCTCTGGAAGAACACCCAGACGAGGCCGGCCGACCAGCCCTTCATGGGATCGCCGGTCTTGATGCGTGATCGGCAGCATGATCACGAAGGTGACGATGAACATGTGCGGCACGCTGACGCCGGAAGGCAGCGCGCAGACGTCGGTGCGGCCGGTCTTCTGCGCCAGCCGATAGGCGAGCCACGCATAGTAGAACGTCGAGAGGCACATCATCAGCCCGAGCGCCGGCAGGATGCGGCCGAACACCAGCGAGTCCGGCATCTTCAGCACGAAGCGCAACAGCCCGGTCAGCACCAGCATGTTGACCAGGATGTTGGTGCCGAAGCCGAAGAAGGCATTCCAGTCGCCCGGCGTCCACAACGCCGGCTTGAAATCGGATTTTACGGCAGTCCCCGCCGTGCTCGTGCTCATCGTGATGCTCCTGCTGCCAGATTGTTTGAAGTCTCCGGTGTCATTGCCTTGAGAACCGCGGCCGAGTTGCTGACCCAGCCGAAGATGCCGCCCTGGGCCTTGATCATCTTCAGGCCCATCTCGTGGAATTCGGGGAAATAGGATGCGCAGCCGTCGGCCAGCACGACGCAGCGATAGCCGCGGTCGTTGGCCTCGCGCACCGTGGTGTTGACGCAGACCTCGGTGGTGACGCCGCACACCAGCAAATTCTCGATGCCGTATTTCTGCAGGACGTCGCCGAGTTCGGTCGCGTAGAACGCGCCCTTGCCGGGCTTGTCGATGACGATCTCGCTGTCGAGCGGATACAGCTCCGGAATGATGTCGTGGCCGGCTTCGCCGCGGATCAGGATCCGGCCCATCGGGCCGGGATCGCCGATGCGCAGGCTCGGCGCGCCGCGCTCGATCTTCGCCGGCGGCGCGTCGGACAGATCGGGCAAATGGCCTTCGCGGGTGTGCACGACCAGCATGCCCGTGTCGCGCGCCGCATCCAGCACCGCCGCGATCGGCTTCACCGCGCGCGCCAGCTGCGAGACGTCGTTGCCCAGCGTTTCACCGAAGCCGCCCGGCTCCATGAAATCGCGCTGCATGTCGATGATGAGAAGCGCGGTGGCCGACCAGTCGAGATCGATCGGGCTGGCTCCGCGGCGACGGTGCCGCTGATATCTGTTTCGAGTTCGCCATGACTGCCGCCCGCCCCGAACGAGAGAACTCTCGAACGGAACTAAGCAAGGCCTGTGCCATTGTGTACAATGCCGTGTCGGCATCCGCTTCGTATCGGAATCTTTCGTAATTTCAGTCAGTTGTCTCTTGAAGACGAGGTTTGCTTATTTCCCGGGCGCAGCTTTTGTGACGTGCAATTGCTCATTAGCTAGGCGTAATTCCAATCGCCTGCTTGGTGATCACCTGCGCGTCAGGCCCGGCCAAATATCAAATATTAATGTCCGCCTACCGCTGCATCCGCATCAGTCGATCCATCGGCATCATGTTGTGGTTCAGGTGCGCCATGATCCACAGCGAGCCGGCGATGAACAGGAACACGATCAGCACGCCGAAGGCCAGCGCCAGCACATTGTTGGTATTGTCGGGCCCGGTGGTGATGTGCAGGAAGAAGACCAGATGCACGCCCATCTGCGCGACCGCCAGCACGACCAGCGCCACCGGGATGCCCGGCCCCCAAATGAAGTCGGTGCCTGCGACAGAAAAAGGACGCGCCGGTGAGCAGCGGCCGCGAGCACCAGCCCGATCACATAGCCTCGGACGGCTTCGCCGGCGGCCATGCCGCCCTCGACCGCGCTCGATCGCCGGGTGCGCGTATCGCCGGGCGCGAGGGCTTGCGTCGTCCGACTGGCTCATCGCGACAACTCCCACCAGATAGACGACCGTGAAGATCGCCACCCAAATGATGTCGAGCGCGTGCCAGAACAGCGTGAAGCAAAGATGCCGGCGCAGGATGTCGGCCGGAAGCCCTTGGTAAAGACTTGCGCCATCATCGTCCCGAGCCACAGCAGGCCGACCGTGACGTGCAGCCCGTGACAGCCGACCAGGGTGAAGAATGCCGACAGGAAGGCGCTGCGCGTCGGCCCCGCACCGCGCGGCGACCATGCCGCCGAACTCCTGGACTTCGAGCGCGAGAAACGCCGACCCAGAAGCACGGTGACGGCCATGCGCGACGTAGATCCAGATCTGCGTTGCGCGACGCCTGGCAGCGATGCTCGCCAGGCCGCAGGCGAAGCTGGAGAGCAGCAGGCACGCGGTCTCGATCGCGACGGTGTCGAGATCGAAGAGCTCGCGCGCCGGCCGGGCCGCCCGCCGTTGCCCCGACGAGCACCGCATAGGCGGCGAAGAACGCGGAGAACATGATGAAGTCGGAGAGCAGGAAGATCCAGAAGCCGTAGCCGACGACGATGCGCTTCGACGCCGGTCCGCTGTCGGTTCGCCGCTGGCGCCGGCCTGCAGCGCGCGTGGCCGACGTGATCGGGTCGTGAGCGGCGTCTGCGCGCGCTCATGTCGCCTGCTCGCCTCGCGCCAGCGCCGCGACGCGCGCCGCGCGTGTTCGCGCGATCGATGCGCGCGACCTCGTCGGCCGGGATCTCGTACTTCGTCCTCGATCGCGCCAGGCGAACACGACGAAGGTGGCGAAAGGCGCCCACCACGCCGAGCACCGACCAGCCACCAGATGTGCCAGATCAGCGAGAAGCCCATGATCGTGGCGAAGAAGGCGCAGACGAAGCCGGTCGGGCTGTTGCGCGGCATCTCGATCGGCCTGTAGTCGGGCGGCTCCGCTCGCCGGCTGCCGGTCGCGCGCCGCTGCTTCATGCCCCAATAGGCCTCCTCGCCTGATACATTCGGCAGCACCGCGAAGTTGAAAGCCGGCGGCGGCGAGGCCGTCGACCATTCGAGCGAGCGCCCGTCCCAGGGATCGCCGGTCAGGTCGCGCAGCTTCGTCGCGGTGGCGGATGCTGACCGACGAGCTGCGCGATCTGCAAGACGATGCCGCACAGGATCAGCACCGCGCCGCAGGCCGCGACGAGCAGCCACGGATGCCATTCCGGAACGTCGTAATGCTGCATCCGCCGCGTCATGCCGAGCAAGCCGAGCACGTAGAGCGGCATGAAGGCGACGTAGAAGCCGACGAGCCAGAACCAGAAGGCCGCCTTGCCCCAGCCTTCATGCAGCCTGAAGCCGAACGCCTTCGGAAACCAGTAAGTGTAGCCGGCGAAGGCGCCGAACAGCACGCCGCCGATGATGACGTTGTGGAAATGGGCGACCAGGAACAGGCTGTTGTGCAGCACGAAGTCGGCCGGCGGCACCGCCAGCAGCACGCCCGTCATGCCGCCGATGACGAAGGTCACCATGAAGCCGAGCGACCACAGCATCGGCGTCTCGAAGCGGATGCGGCCGCCATACATCGTGAACAGCCAGTTGTAGATCTTCACGCCGGTCGGCACCGCGATGATCATGGTGGCGATGCCGAAGAAGGCGTTGACGTCGCCGCCCGCGCCCATGGTGAAGAAATGGTGCAGCCACACCATGAAGGAGATGATGCAGATCGCCATGGTCGCGAGCACCATCGAGCGGTAGCCGAACAGCGGCTTGCCCGAGAAGGTCGAGATCACCTCGGAGAAGATGCCGAAGGCCGGCAGGACGAGGATGTAGACCTCCGGATGCCCCCAGGCCCAGATCAGGTTCACGAACATCATCGACGTTGCCGCCGGCTTCGTTGGTGAAGAAGTGGAAGCCGAGATAGCGGTCGAGCATCAGCATCGCGAGGGTCGCGGTCAGGACCGGGAAGGCGGCGACGATCAGCAGGTTGGAGGCCAGCGCGGTCCAGCAGAACATCGGCATGCGCAGATAGCTCATGCCCGGCGCGCGGATTTTCAGAATCGTGGTGACGAAATTGATGCCGGTCATCAGCGTGCCGACGCCGGAGATCTGCAGCGCCCAGAGATAATAATCGACGCCGACGCCGGGCGAATAGGTCAGCTCCGACAGCGGCGGATAGGGCAGCCAGCCGGTGCGCGCGAACTCGCCGATGACCAGCGAGATGTTGACCAGCAGCGCGCCGGTCGCGGTCAGCCAGAAGCTGACCGAATTCAGCGTCGGAAAGGCGACGTCGCGCACGCCGAGCTGCAGCGGCACGACGAAATTCATCAGCCCGATCATGAACGGCATCGCGACGAAGAAGATCATGATCGTGCCGTGGGCGGAGAAGATCTGGTCGTAATGTTCGGGCGGCAGGATAGCCCGGGCGCGTGGAAGGCCAGCGCCTGCTGCGAGCGCATCATGATGGCGTCGGAGAAGCCGCGCAGCAGCATCACCAGGGCGAGCAGAGCAATACATGATGCCGATGCGCTTGTGATCGACGCTGGTGATCCATTCGCGCCAGAGATAGGGGAGATAGCCTTTCACGGACGACCCAGACCAGCACGCCGAGAATGCACGACGCCGACGACGCCGGCGGCGATCAGCGGGATCGGCTGATCGAACGGGATCGCCTGCCAGCTGAGCTTGCCGAACATTTCAGTGCCTCCCGACCGTGGAGCAGCCGCGCCGTCGGGCGCCCGGCCTGCGGTCCCGGCGCCGGCGCGATCTTCTGCGTCGCGATCGACGTGAAAGAGCCCCGGCTCGACCGGCCGATAGGTCGACGGGCGCGACGTTGATGGCTCTGCTTGCCCAGCTCTGCATAGCTGCCTGCGTCGAGCGCCGGGCCGCCGTGCGCTGTGCGTTCGGCACCCATTCGTTGAATTGCGTCGGCCGGCACGGCATCGGACGTCGAAATGCATGTCGGAGAAGCCATCGCCGCTGAACTGCGCCGACAGGCCCGGAAAGTGCCCGGCTTGTCGGCCTGCAGGTTGAGCTGCGTCACCATGCCGTTCATCGTGTAGATCATGCTGCCGAGCTGCGGCACGAAGAACACGTTCATCACGCTGGCCGAGGTCAGCGAGAAATGCAGCGGCGTCCGCGCCGGGACGACCAGCTGATTGACGCTGGCGATCCCCTGCTCCGGATAGATGAACAGCCATTTCCAGTCGAGCGAGACGACCTGGATTTCGAGCGGCGCGCGTCGATGCCGCAGATCGGCTTGCGCGGGATCGAGCTCGTGCGAGCCGATCCAGATCAAGCCGCCGAGGAACATGATCGACCAGCGTCGGAATCGCCCAGACGACGAATTCGAGCCGGCCGGAATAGGCCCAGTCCGGGCGAAGATGGCGCGCTGGTGTTCGAGGC
Organism: uncultured Pseudomonadota bacterium; assembly: GCA_963771225.1. Taxonomy (GTDB): domain Bacteria; phylum Pseudomonadota; class Alphaproteobacteria; order Rhizobiales; family Xanthobacteraceae; genus Bradyrhizobium. Next base: position 90,828 of record CAVYSR010000003.1, read on the forward strand.
GCGGAACCACCAGGCGAAGCCGAAGATCGCGATGATCGTCGGAATGACGATCGCCAGCATGATCGCGAGGGAATCGATCAGGATAGATTTCTCAGCCGCGCCAATTGGACCTTGCGGCGCTAAGATGCCGATGTTGCAGGCCGAGAGCGCCAGCGCGCACACCACGATGATGGTCAGGCGCCCCGCAACTCGCAACTTCGACCCGATGGAATGCATTCCAAAATCCCGGCGGCTGCCGAATTGTCCCGCATGCGGTTATACATCGGGCGACGGCAACGGGTGAAGAGATGCAAAGGGATGGCAGCCATCAAACCACGGGATGAGCGCGACTGATATCATATGCCGCATCGCAGTTGCACCACTCCCATTCGATGGTTCGTTTCGAGCCAGGTGCTCCTTGTTCCATCCCCGTGCTGTCACGTCGGGCCGATGAGTGTCCCCTACAGATGATGATTACGGGCTGGTGATCTCGTCGGCGTTTGAAAATACCGCCGGTGTGCTGCGCAGGTTACAGACGGATCGACAGTCTGCTGTCTATCTTATCGTCGTAATGGCCGCAAACAAGGTAACGGCGGTACACGGACGCTGCGGAATCAAATTCCAGGCTACGACTTGAGCCGTCCCGTGAACAGGGCGGCTCTTTTTTCTTGGGCCGCGAGCTTCTTCCTGGGCCGCGAGCGTGGGGCTCGCTTCGAAACTTCCGTTTTTCGCGGCCCCGCATTTCGCCGGCGCGGCTTGCTTCGCGACTGCCCGTGCCTACCTTCCAAAGCAGCATGCAACCCAAATCCAGCGATCCCAAAACCGGCAATGGAGGCCGAGACACAAGGCGCCCCTCCGGTTCGGCGGCGATGGGGGCATCCGCGGCATCCAGCCGATCTCTCAGGGAGCGCGTCGGCGCCTAAGGAACTGCGTCCTTTCCTGATGATGGTTTGGCGCACCAGCCCCGGACTGACCGCGGCATCGCTGGTGTTGCGGCTGCTTCGCGCGGTGATGCCGGTCGTCACCCTCTATGTCGGCAAGCTGATCATCGATAATGTTGTCCTGCTGGTGCAGGCGCCGCATAAGCCGGAAACGCTGCGGTTGTGGCTCGACAGCGGCCTGTTGAACTGGCTGGGCATGCTGCTGCTGGCCGAATTCGCACTCGCGGTGCTGGCGGACATTCTTGGGCGCATCGTGTCATTGATCGACGGCCTCTTGTCCGAGCGCGTGACCAATGCCTCCAGCGTGCGATTGATGCAGCACGCCGCGACGCTCGACCTTGAAGACTTCGAGGACTCCGAATTTCAGGACCAGCTTGAGCGGGCGCGCCGGCAGACCAGCGGAAGAATGTCGCTGATGGGCCAGCTGTTCGGCCAGGCGCAGGACATCGTGACCGTGGTCAGTTTTGCCGCCGGCCTGGTTTTCTATGCCCCTGGCTGATCGCGCTGCTGTTCCTGGCGCTGGTCCCGGCGTTTGTCGGCGAGGCGCATTTCAACGCCCAAAGCTATTCGCTTGATTTTGTCCGCACCCCGGAGCGGCGCGAACTCGACTATGTCCGGCAAACCGCCGCCAGCGTTGAAACCGCCAAGGAAGTGAAAATCTTCGGTCTCAACGGATTCCTGATCAATCGATACATCCGTCTGGCGACCGATTTTTACGCGGCCAATCGACGGCTGGCGCTGCGGCGCGCCGGTTGGGGAGGATTGTTCACCGCGATCGGCACCGTCGGCTACTATCTGGCCTATGCCTACATCACCTGGCGCACCTTGACGGGAGAATTTTCGGTCGGCGACCTGACTTTCCTGGCGGGTTCGTTCCGGCGCTTGCGCGCGCTTCTTGAAGGGTCTGCTGACCAGTTTCTCCAGCACCGCCGGCCAGGCGCTCTATCTCAACGACCTGTTTTCATTTTTCGAGGTGACGCCGGAAATCCTGTCGCCGGCCAACCCGCGAAGTTTCCCGAATCCGATCCTGCACGGCTTCGAATTTGAAGACGTCGGATTTCGCTACCCTGATTCGGAGCGATGGGCGGTGCGCCATCTCTCCTTCACCCTCCACGCCGGCGAGGTACTGGCATTGGTCGGAGAAAACGGCGCCGGCAAGACCACCCTGGTGAAGCTTCTCACCCGGCTCTATGATCCGGTCGAAGGCCGCATCCTGCTCGATGGCCATGACCTGCGCGAATACGATCTCGACGCGCTACGCGGCAGCATGGGCGTGATTTTCCAGGATTTCGTCCGCTACAATCTCAACGCCGGCGACAATATCGCGGTCGGAAAGATCGCCGCGCGCGACGATCTGGCACGCATCGACCGCGCGGCGAAAAGCAGCCAGGCCGACGAAGTCATTGCCAAATTGCCGGCGGGCTATCAGCAGATGATCGGCAAACGCTTCAAGAACGGCGTGGAATTATCCGGCGGAGAATGGCAGAAAATCGCCATCGCACGCGCCTATATGCGCGAGGCGGCGGTGCTGATTCTGGATGAGCCGACCGCCGCGTTGGACGCGCGAGCGGAATTCGAAGTGTTTCAGCGCTTCAAGGAGCTCAGCTCCGGAAAAACCGCCATCCTGATTTCCCATCGCTTTTCCAGCGTGCGCATGGCCGACCGCATTCTGGTTCTCGCCGACGGCGCCATCGAGGCTTCCGGCACCCATGACGAATTATTGGCCCAGTCGAGCCGCTATTCCGAGCTGTTTGAACTGCAGGCCGCCGGATATCGCTGACGGCTCAGGCGGGCGCTCGGGTGAACCCGAAGCCCAGCGCTGTTGCTTCGTGATATATGGCCGATATACACTTGGGATGAATATTCGGCGGCCGATCCCCGCGCGCCTTTTCACGGCAAGATGTGAGGCACGATTTGAAATCGAAGACGCCGACCAAACGCCGGCCTCGCACAGCCGAGGCCGAGGACGGCACGCTGACCGATCGCGCCTATCGCGAACTCGAAGAGATGATTGTCACGCTGCAATTGTCGCCCGGAACGGTGCTGTCGGAGCAGGCGCTCGCCGCGCGTCTGAAGATCGGCCGAACCCCGATCCGGGAAGCACTGCAACGGCTGGCGCGGGACGGGCTCGTCGTGATCATGCCAAGGCGCGGCATCATGGTCTCCGAGATCAATTTGAGGCTGCAACTGCGGCTGCTCGAGGTGCGCCGCGAGCTTGAGCGGCTGATGGCGAGCCTCGCTGCCGAACGCGCCTCGCCCGACGAACGCCGCGAATTCGCCGAGGTGGCGGAAGCCATGCTGGCGGCCGCCGCCAAATCAGACGACATCGCCTTTATGCGCCTCGACCAGCGCTTCAACATCCTGATCGCAGTGGCGGCCCGCAACGAATTCGCCCGCCGGTCGATGGGCCTGATGAACGCGCTGTCGCGCCGGTTCTGGTATCAGCATATCAGGAGGTCGCGGATCTGCCGCTGGCCGCCAAGCTGCACGCGGCGGTCGCCGAAGCGGTTTCGCAGAAGAAGGTCAAGGCCGCGGCGACCGCGTCCGACCGGCTGATCGACTATATCGAGGATTTCGCGCGCAAGACGCTCGACACGTGAGCGGCTTCAATTCAGGCGACCGCCTGCCGGTTAACGCGGCCAGAGCCAGTTCAATGTCCGCCGAACTCATCTCCCACTCGTTGCCGAAATTCGCGACGATAGCGCGCATGAAGGGTTCGACCGCCGCCTTCGCGGCGGCATGGTCGCCGAGATGATCGGCCAACAGCGCCAGCGCGAGCTGGCGCGGCTCGGGACCCTCGTAGCTCCACTCGAAACCATTCTTGCTGAACTCCATAATATCCACGCGAGGATCGAGCGGCGCGCCGTCGACAGTCACCTTGACGCCGTCAATCGTCCGGTCTCCCGCATAGTGTTTCATGGTGCGCTCCTGTCTTCAAACCTGCCTGCGAGTTCCGAAGAATCGTTGCGCGCGCTTCATCAATACGCCTGTCGGCATCGTCGTGCTCGCCTCGCGCATTGCCATACCATAAATATATCAATGAGATCGCAGCAAGCGCTATTTCGGCCGAGGCCTGTCGACAGCGCGGAAACAATCATTGTCGGTCTAATAGATTGGTGATATATCAGATGGGAGCGACTTTGCGACGGACGGAGGTAACATAATGGAACTATCATCCAGTCCTATGACGGAGCGGCAGCGGAACTACCGGGCGACCTACCGCCACCGTATCGCCGGCTGGTACAATGGCTGGCTCCATGCCTTCGTGATCTATGTGATCGGGTTCACGGCCCTGTCGGTCTATTTCGCTGACATCAGCGACCTGCGCTGGTGGGAGCTGGGGATCGTGCCGGTGACTTTCCTGTTCGCCAATTTCTTCGAATGGTGGATCCATCGCTTCGTCATGCACCGGCCGTCGCAGGTGAAAGCGTTCCGCGCGATCTACAATCGCCATACACTGATGCATCACCAGTTCTTCACCGAGCAGGAGATGCGCTTTGCCGACCATAACGACTGGCGCGTGACCTTCTTTCCGCCCTACGCGCTGGTCACTTTCACCATGATGTCGATCCCGCCGGCGCTGGTGCTGGGCTGGCTGATCTCGCCCAACGTCGGCTGGCTGCTGATCTCGACGACGACATCAATGTACTTGATCTACGAGTTCATGCATTTCTGCTGCCACGTCGATGAGAACTGGTTCGTGCGTCACGCCCCCTTCGTCAACACCATCCGGCGTCATCACACCGCCCATCATAACCAGTCGATCATGATGGAGCGAAACATGAACCTGACCTTCCCGGTGATGGATTGGCTGTTTGGTACCTCGGATCTCGATCGCGGCCTGATCGGCCACCTGCTGAACGGCTACGACACCCGCTTCGTCAAGACCAACATGCGCAAGACCTCGCGCACGCCGAGGCCCGAGATGGCGCAGCCATCCACCGGATTTATTGCGCCGGCCGAGTAACGCCCGCCGATATCCGCTGCGTAACCGAGCGGAGGAGCCATCATGCAGGCGATCGAACCGAACTGGATTTCACTGCTCTGGTTCGCGGCCTTTGCGACCGTCGGCACGGTCGCCCTGCTGATCGTTGCCGGCATGTTTCCGCTCCGCGCCCGCCCCGACGCAGTGGGATCCAGCACGGCAACGCTGCTGGTGGTCGGCTAATGCTATTTTGCTGGCAGCGCTGCTAACCGGCACCGGACTTTACGGCTACGCCGAACTTCGGTGGAGCACGCTGGTTGTCGTGGCGGGCCTTGTCGTGCTGTTTGCGCCCGGACTGTTCGAGGCATGGCCATCGTCGTGGCGCGATGGCAACACCGGGCTTGTCGTTCTGGTCGGCGTTCAGGCTCTGGCGATCGCAACACTGGCGAAAGTCGCGGGAACGCCCTTGGCAAATCTGTTGTGAAACTGTGCGGAGAATGCGATGCCGGTAAAAATCAAGCTTGGTCTTTCGCTGATGGTCGTCGTGGTGGCGGCCATCGCGTTTTATTTTCAGCATGTGCTCGGGCATGACCGTATCCAGTACGTCGTCGCATTCCTCGGCTTCTTCATGATTTTTGCGATGTGGCTGTTTCCCGAAGTCAAGCGGGACGAAACGGCCGGCGGCGCTCGCCGCGACCCGTCAACGCGATAGATCGACCGACCCGCAACCGCGTATCTTCACAGGAATGCCGAAGCCAGCGCGGGCGATTTCGTCAACGCATGCGCCATGTATTCGAGGCCGGCGGCCAGCCGGGGACGGCCGATCGGACCGCCGAGACAAACGCGCACCGCCTCGGGCGGCGCGCCACTCACGGTGAATGCATCACTGGCGACAACGCCAATTCCAGTGGAGCGCATGTGCTCGACAAAGGCGGTGCGATTCCACAGGCCGGGAAGCTCGACCCAGATATTGAAGCTCAACATATCGCTCCTGTGCATTCCCTTCGGCAATATCTCCGAGACGAGCTTCTGCCGCGCGGTGGTCTCGCTTCGTATGAACCGGAGCATCGTATCGGCGGTGCCGTCTTCGATCCATCGCGTCACCAGGGCGACGGTCAGCGGCGATGCCATCACCGTGGCGGCGCGAAGTGCTGCCGCGAACGGCCATATCGAACGGGTATCGGGCACCACGACATAAGCCGCGCGCAGCCCGGCGCCGATGCATTTGGCGAAACCCGCGACATGCCAGGTCAGGTCCGGCGCGATCGCGGCAAACGGCGCGTGCCCGTGCGCGGGAATAAAACCATAGGCATCGTCTTCGACAATCGGAAGTTTGAACCGCCGCGCCATGGCTGCGATGTCGCGCCGCCGCTGATCGCTGATGGTGATGGTGGTCGGGTTTTGAAGCGTCGGGTTCAGATAGAGCGCCTTCGGTTTCAGTTTCTTGCAGGCTTCGGCAACGGCATCGACGTCGACACCCTCGGCATCCATCGGCAGGCCGACCAGTTGCAGGCCAAGCTGCGCCGCGATCGATCGAATTCCGGGATAGGTCAGGGCTTCGCAAAGCACGACATCGCCGGGCTTGGCGAGGATGGTGAGAATGCCGAGCAATGCCGGATGGGCGCCCGGCGACACGAAGATCCTTTCCTGCGCGGGCACCAAAGCGCGCCTGCCGAGCCAGCTCGATGCGGCGTCCTTGTCGGCTTGCGTGCCGCCGAAGCCCTGATAGCGCAGCAGCCCGACGATATCGCGCGAGACATATTCCATGCCGGCCTGCATCCGCTCGATCAACTCGGGATCATCCGGCTCGGGCGGCAGATTCATCGAAAGATCGACCGGACGCGGCGGCGGCATTGGCTGACCACGCCGCGGCCGCGGCTTGTCGCGAACGAAGGTGCCCTGCCCGACCTTGGATTCGATCAGGCCTCGCTTGCTGGCTTCGACATAGCCACGCGCCACTGTCGTGAAATCGACATCGAGGCGCTTTGCAAGCTTGCGCTGCGGCGGCAGCCGGTCTCCGACCGCAAGTCGTCCGGCTCCGATGTCGGTTGCGATGGCTTCGGCGATGGCGAGATAACGCGGTTTGTCACTGGTCGCGAGATCGGGCGTCCATTCGGCCATCAGGTTCTTTCATCGTGGGATCGAAAAATTGACTGCATATTGTTGCGTATAGGATTTTTTACCAAAACTTTCAATCGCGGATTTAGGGCGCGCCGCCGACGGTGATGATTGATGGTTTTCAATACGCTTTGCTCAATGGAAATGCAGGACGCACAGGAATTGTACGCATTTTTTTGCGGCAGGATTTTGGATCCCGTCAAGAATCCAATCATTATTGAATGCATAATTGAATGCAAGTTGACTGTTTTGATGATCTGTTGTGCAAAACCTCAACTGGCACATCCGTTGCAAAGCTTGCGGCGTGCCCGGCCGACGCCTGGGACGATCACAAGGAGTGCAACATGCCAGCCGTAACAATGCCCGCACGCCAGAAAGGCGACTACCTCGTCGACTACGAGCAGAAGGTTTTCGAAGATGTGAAAGCGAAACCCGGCGAAAAAGCGCTGGTCACGTTTCACACCGTCGCCTTTGAAGGCTCGATCGGGTTCGTCAATATGCTGCAAGCCACGCGGCTGATGCGCAAAGGCTTCGAGACATCGATCCTGCTTTACGGGCCCGGCGTTACGCTCGGCGTGCAGCGCGGGTTCCCGAAAATCGGCGACGAGGCGTTTCCAGGTCACCAGAATTTCAACAACACGCTGGTCAAGTTCATGGCGGAAGGCGGCAAGGTTTATGCGTGCCGCTTCGCGCTGCAGGCGCTTTACGGCCACGGCGAGCCTTCGCTGATCCCCGGCATCATCCCGATCAGCCCGCTCGACGTGCTGGATCTCACGTTGATCCACCGCAACGACAACGCCTTCATGCTCCACACCTGGACGCTCTAGGCCGCGACAACACTCGCCAGCGGCGGACCGGATGGAGAGAAGCAAATGGCCGAGAAACAAATCGTCAGGGTCGCCGCGGTGCAGATCGCGCCCGATCTCGATACGCCGACGGGGACGCTCGATCGCGTTCTCGCGGCGATCGCGGAGGCCGCGGGCAAGGGAGCCAGGCTTGCGGTGTTTCCCGAAACGTTCGTGCCTTGGTATCCCTATTTCTCTTTCATCCGTCCGCCGATGCTGAGCGGCGCCGAACACATTCACCTCTACGACAATGCGGTCGTCGTCCCCGGCCCTGTCACCGAGGCGGTGGCCGCGGCGGCCCGTAAATACAACATCGTGGTCGTGCTCGGCGTCAATGAACGCGACCACGGCACGCTCTACAACGCCCAACTGATCTTCAACGCCAACGGCGCTCTGGTGCTGAAGCGCCGGAAGATCACGCCGACATTTCACGAGCGCATGATCTGGGGCCAGGGCGATGGCTCCGGCCTGAAGGTGGTCGATACCGCGGTCGGACGGATCGGCGCGCTGGCTTGCTGGGAACATTACAATCCGCTCGCCCGCTATGCGCTGATGGCCCAGCACGAAGAGATTCACGTCGCCCAGTTCCCGGGCTCGCTGGTCGGCCAGATCTTCGCCGACCAGATCGAGGTGACGATCCGCCATCATGCGCTCGAAAGCGGCTGCTTCGTCGTCAACGCCACCGGTTGGCTTACCGAAGACCAGATCGCCAAGATTTCGCCTGAGGAAGGGCCACGCAACGGAATCCGCGGCGGCTGCATGACCGCGATCGTCTCTCCCGAGGGCAAGCACATCGTTCCGCCGCTCACCTCCGGCGAAGGCATCCTGGTCGCCGACCTCGACATGGCACTGATCGTCAAACGCAAGCGCATGATGGACTCGGTCGGCCATTACGCGCGGCCTGAACTTTTGTCGCTGCTGTGGGACGATCGCCCGGCGATCCCGCTGCATTTGTCACACGCCGCAGCATCCCTCTCCACCTCCGGAGGACAATCCGATGAAGCCCATGCTGGTGCACGAACACCCGAAGCCGATGCCGACCGAGCAGCTGATCAACGAGTTGCAATCCTTCGGAGTTCGTCTCGTTGATCCCAAGGCCGGCGGCGACAGCCGGCGCGGCGGGGCCGGCCCGTCCGATCACATGCCGATGACGATCGACGGCGCGACCGTGATGATCCCGGTCCACAATGCGCCGGCGTTCGAGAGTCCCTACATCGTCGACAAACCGGATACGCTGGGCCGCAGCCAGGTCAGCCGCGACGGCGCGGTGATCGGCGAGGTGAAATTCCAGCTGCGGCCGCGCTTTTACGAGCGCTCGACCGCTGACGGCATTCCCTATTCGAAAATTGCAACGCTGCACGGCCGCGACGTGCTGGCGACCACGATCCTGCAAACCTGCATCCGCTATCAAAGCCGCACCAAGACCTGCCAGTTCTGCGCCATCGGCCAATCGCTTGCCGCCGGCCGTACCATTGAACGCAAGACGCCGGAGCAACTCGGCGAAGTCGCCCGCGCCGCCGTCGAACTTGATGGCGTCACCCATATGGTGATGACAACCGGAACGCCGCCCGGCCGCGACCGTGGCGCCAAAATCCTTTGCGAAAGCGCGCTCGGCGTCAAAGCCGCGGTCGATCTTCCGATCCAGGGACAATGCGAGCCGCCCGACGACGACATCTGGTTCCAGCGATGAAGGACGCCGGCATCGATTTGCTCGGCATGCATCTGGAAGCCGTCACCGAGCGCGTGCGCCAGCGCATCATGCCGGGAAAGGCGCAAGTGTCGGTCGAGCGATACTTTCAGGGCGTTCGAGGCGGCGGTACCCGTCTTCGGACATGGCCAGGTCTCGACCTATATCCTCGCCGGACTTGGCGACAGCCAGAAGGAAATCCTCGACATTTGCGGGCGTCTCGTCGCGTCTCGGCGTTTATCCCTTCGTGGTGCCGTTTGTGCCGATTGCCGGCACGCCGCTGGAAAGTCACCCGACGCCGTCTCCGGCGTTCATGCATGAAATTCTCGGGCCGCTGGCAAAACTGCTGCGCGACGGCGGTCTCAGCTCCGGCGACATCAAGGCTGGCTGCGGCAGATGCGGCGCCTGCTCGGCGCTTTCGACTTACGAGAAGAGGGTGCCGGCATGATCTTCGAACCCTTCAAGCCGTTTCTCGCCAGCGCCTATCAAATCAAGTTCGCGACCGAAGCGTGGGAGAAGCGCGGCGCCGCTACGCTGCGCCGACAAGTGTTCTGCGTGGAACAGGGGCTGTTCGACGGCGACGATCGCGACGCGGTCGATGACGTTGCGATCCCGCTTGTGGCGATCTCGCTGTTCGGCGTGGCCGCGGACGCCGTGGTCGGCACGGTTCGGATTTACCGGCATCCGGAAGACCCCGGCGTGTGGTGGGGCTCGCGGCTGGCGGTAACCGGGCAGTATCGCCGCCTCGGCGCGGTCGGCGCGGGCCTGATCCGCCTCGCTGTGGCGTCGGCGCATGCGCGCGGCTGCCACACTTTTCTCGGCAACATCCAGAGCCAGAACGCCGATCTGTTTCATCACATGCACTGGCGCACGCTCAAGGAAGTCGAACTGTACGGCAAGCCGCATCACATGATGCAGGCCGACCTCGACTTCTATCCGCCATTCCTGCAACCCGAGGTCGGCTTTCTGTCGTTGCCGAAGCTGGCCGCGTGATGATGGGCTCGCTCGCGATATCGGCGCTGGCGCAGCGGCTGCGATGCAGCCAGTGGCATCGCGGCCAAGAGCGACATCGCGTCGGTCGCGCGATCGCTGGGCTTGTCGGGTGCCGGCGTCATTCCGGTTGGTGACGATTGCGCCGCTATCCCCGACGGCGACGGTTATCTGCTGTTCGCCATCGAAGGCTTCATGAACGAATTCGTCGCCGGCGATCCATGGTTCGCCGGCTGGTGCGGCGCCATGGTCAACATATCAGACATTGCGGCCATGGGCGGACGGCCCATCGCCATTGTCGATGCGATCTGGGCGAACGGCGAGGCCGAGGCCGCGCCGGTGCTGGCCGGTTTGAAGGATGCGGCGAAGGCCTACGGCGTTCCCGTCGTCGGCGGACACACCAACATCCGAACCGACCGCGGCCAGCTGTCGGTCGCGATTCTCGGCCGCGCCAGCAAGCTGTTGACCAGCTTCGATGCCTCGCCCGGCGACAGGTTGATCGCAGCGATCGATCTGCGCGGGCGTTACCGCGAGCCGTTCTCGAACTGGGAAGCCGCGACCGATGCGCCGCATTGCGCGCCTGCGCGGCGATCTCGAACTGCTGCCGGCGATCGCGGAAGCAGGCCTGTCGCGCGCCGCCAAGGATATCAGCCAGGGCGGTATCGTCGGCACCGCGGCCATGCTTGCCGAATGCTCCGGCGTCGCCATCGATATCGACCTTGAGGCGGTTCCGAAGCCCGACGGCATCGCGCTCGAGCGCTGGCTGCTGACGTTTCCGAGCTTCGGCTATTTGCTCTCCGTCAAACCGCATGACGTCGCCGAGGTGACGGCCCGCTTTACCGCGCGCGGGATCGCCGCCGCCGATATCGGCACGGTCGCGCATGGAAGCCGCCTGACCATCGGCGACGGCATCGCATCCGAAACGATCTGGGATTTTGCGCAGACAGCCGTTGATCGGCGCCGGACCACCGTCACACATCGCGGTCGAGGCGGTAGCATGATCGCAAGCAACCGGCTTCCGCGAATTGCCATCCTGGCACACTCCACCAATCCGCGCGGAGGCGTCGTCCACGGACTCGAATTGGCCGACAGCCTCACCCGGCTCGGCTATGAGGCGGTGATTCATGCGCCCGACGCCGGCGGCAAGGGATTTTTTCGGGCGCCGCTGTCGCCTGCGGTCGCCGTGATGGCGTCACCGGCGGGCAAGAACGTCGCGGAAATGGTGCAAGCGCGCATCGCCGATTACATCAAGCATTTCGAGCTGCCGGCCAACAGAGCAATTCGACGTCTTTCATGCGCAGGATTCGATCTCGGGTAATGCGCTGGCGACCCTCAAGCAGCGCGGCCTGATCCGGCGCTTTGCGCGCACCGTTCACCATATCGACAATTTCGGGGATCCCCGCCTCAGCGATTGGCAAACGCGTTCGATCACCGAGGCCGACGAATTGTTCGTCGTGAGCGAGCTCTGGCAATCCCGGATCAAGGCCGAATTCGGCCGGACCTCGACCAAGGTCGGAAACGGCGTCGATACCGAACGCTTCACCAATCATGCCCGCGCGCTCGACCAGCAGGTGCGGGATCAATATGGCATCAACGGAAGCCCGGTACTGTTTTCCGTGGGCGGCGTCGAGGAGCGCAAGAACAGCGTCCGAATCCTGGAGGCGTTCCGGCAGCTATTGCGGATTCACCGCGATGCGCAGCTCGTGATCGCCGGCGGCGCGTCATTGCTCGACCATGCGATGTATCGGCGGCAATTCGACGCCCTGATCGCGGCAGACAGCGAGCTCAGCCGCGCCGTTGTTTGTCTCGGCCCGGTTCCGGATTCCGATATGCCCTCGCTGTACCGGATCGCGGACGCGCTGGTGTTTCCGTCCATCAAGGAAGGCTTCGGCCTTGTCGTTCTGGAGGCGATGGCGAGCGGCACGCCGGTGGTGACCTCGCGCATCGCGCCGTTCACCGAATACCTCGGTGCCGACGACGTGGTCTGGTGCGATCCCTTGAGCGTGGCGTCGATCGCCAATGCGATGGCGATCGTTCTGGCCGAACCGCTGCATTCCAGGATGGCGCAGCGCGGCACTCTGATTGCGCGGCAGCATGACTGGGCCAATACCGCGCGGGCCCACCTGCCGGCCTATCAGAAACTGATGGAGTTGCAGCATGCCTGAGATGCTGTTTGAGATCCGCTGGCCGAATGGCGCGGTCGAACAATGCTATTCGCCGTCGCTGGTGATCCGGGATCATCTCGCCGTCGGCGAAACCTACAGCGTGCCGGAATTCCTGCGGCGCAGCCGCATCGCACTGACCATCGCCAGCGATCGGGTGCGGGAAAAATACGGCTTCGCCTGCGCGCGGGCAATGGGACAGCTGGCAAGGCTCGAATCCGCCGCCGGTCATTTCGACGACAAGAGCGGCGACCGCGTCACCGTCATATCCTTCCACGAATAGACCAGGAAAGTCACATGACAAACACATCCATTCCCTCGCACGCCAGCGTTGTCATCATCGGCGGCGGCCAGGCCGGTCTCGCCATGAGCTATCATCTCAAGCAGAGCGGCATCGATCATGTCATTCTGGAGAAGCACCAGATCGCCCATTCGTGGAAGACCAAGCGCTGGGACGCCTTTTGCCTGGTGACGCCGAACTGGCAGTGCCGGCTTCCGGGATATCCCTATCAAGGCAGCGACCCAAGGGCTTCATGCTGCGCGACGAGATCGTCGCCTATATCGAGAATTACGCCAGGCACATCTCCGCACCGGTCAAGGAAGGCGTTGCCGTCACCCGCTTGAGGCAGGACGCGGACGGCGGATTTGCGCTTGAAACCAGCGCGGGCGAGATGACCGCGGGAGCGGTGGTGCTCGCCGTCAGCGGCTATCACGTGCCGAACGTGCCGCGGATGGCGGATCGGCTCGATGGGTCGGTGACGCAGCTGCATTCCGCCGCCTATCGAACCCCGGACAGACTTGCCGCCGGGCGAGGTCGTTGTGATCGGCAGCGGCCAGTCCGGCTGCCAGATCGCCGAAGACCTGCATCTGGCGGGACGCAAGGTGCATCTCGCCGTCGGCAGCGCGCCACGATGCCCGCGGGTCTATCGCGGCCGCGACGCCGTCGAATGGCTCGACGACCTCGGCCAATATGATCTGCCGGTCGATCAGCACGGCCTGAAGGAGAAGGTCCGCAAGAACGCCAACCACTATCTGACCGGGCGCGACGGCGGCCGCGATATCGATCTGCGCAAGTTTGCCCTCGAAGGGATGTCGCTGTACGGCCGGCTCAAAGACATCGAGGGCGGACGGCTGATATTTGCCGACGATCTCGCAAAAAATCTCGACAATGCCGATCGCGTCTATAACGGCATTTGCGGCCTGATCGACGATCACATCACGCGCAACGCCATCGATGCACCGGCCTCGCCGCATTACGAGCCGGTATGGGCTCCGACCGACACGCCTGCCGAACTCGATCCGGCCAAGGCCGGCATCTCCACCATCATCTGGACCACCGGTTTCCGCTCCGACTGGTCGTGGGTCGAACTGCCGATTTTCGACGGCGCCGGCTATCCGACCCATCGGCGCGGCGTGACGTCGATGGACGGCGTCTATGTGCTCGGCCTGCCCTGGCTTTACACCTGGGGCTCGGGGCGCTTCGTCGGCGTCGGCCGCGATGCGGCTTATCTGACCCAGCATCTGCTCGGCAACTCCGCGGCGTCCAAGGAAGGCCAACGATTTGCGGCAAGCGCTGCGTGATCTTCAGCGCTCGGCAAACGCCTTCTCGACCACGAACTGGCCGGGCTCGCCGTGATTGCCTTCGTGGAATCCCTTGCCGAGCAGCAGCGCCCGGGTGTCGTGAACCAGCGCGGGACTGCCGCAGATCATGACGCGATCGTGACCGGCTTCAAGCTGCGCCACGCCAGCGTCGCTGAACAATTTGCCTGATGTGATCAGGTCCGTGATCCGGCCGCGATTGCGGAACGGATCGCGCGTCACGGTCGGATAGTAGATCAACTGCTTGCGCACCAGGTCGCCGATCAATTCGTCCTTCGGCAGCCTCTCGGTGATCATCTCGCCATAGGCGAGTTCGGCGACGCGGCGGCAGCCGTGCAGCAACACCACCTTTTCGAAGCGCTCATAGGTCTCCGGATCCTTGATCACGCTGAGGAACGGCGCGAGCCCGGTGCCGGTGCCGATCAGATAAAGATTGCGGCCGTCCTCGAGATTGTCGATCACCAGCGTGCCGGTCGCCTTGCGGCTGACGAGGACCTCGTCGCCCTCTTTCAGATGCTGCAGCCGCGAGGTCAGCGGCCCGTCCGGCACCTTGATCGAAAAGAATTCCAGCCGGTCCTCGTAATTGGCGCTGGCGACGCTATAGGCGCGCAGCAGCGGCTTCTCGCCGACCTTGAGGCCGATCATGGTGAATTCGCCGTTGCGAAACCGGAACGAGGAATCGCGCGTGGTGGTGAAGCTGAACAGGGTATCGGTCCAGTGATGGACGCTGAGAACGCTTTCCAGATTGAAATTGCTCATTCCGCTTGATCCTGGTGAAGGGCCTTGAAGCTCGCCGGTTGCATCGGTCAATTCATTTGTATACAAATGAATAATCCAACTTGATCCCGGCGTCAAGCCGCGCTCAAGTCGATAACGACAACACGAAGGCATTGAGCAAAAAGGAAAAAATCCATGGCCCATGACGCACCTCAGGCCACCGGCCCCACCAAACTGGTGATCCGCAATATCGGCCTGCTGCTGAGCGGCGCGATGGAGAAGCCGATCCTCGATGCCGATACGATCCTGGCCGAAAACGGCAGGATCACCGCGATCGGGCGCGCCAAGGATATCAATGCCGAGGGTGCGACCACGATCATCGATGCCAACGGCACCACCGTCACGCCCGGGCTGATCGACAGCCATGTTCATCCCGTCGCCGGCGACTGGACGCCGCGGCAAAACCAGATCGGCTGGATCGACAGTTTTCTCAACGGCGGCGTCACCACCATGATCTCCGCCGGCGAAGTTCACATGCCCGGCCGGCCGCGCGATGTGGTCGGCGTCAAGGCGATGGCGATTTTCGCGCAGCGCGCGTTCGATAATCTCCGTCCCGGCGGCGTCAAGGTTCATGCCGGCGCGCCGGTGATCGAGCCCGGCATGGTCGAGGAAGATTTCAAGGAATTGGCCGCGGCCGGCGTCAAGCTGCTCGGCGAAGTCGGGCTCGGCGGCGTCAAGGACGGCCCGACCGCGCGCAAGATGGTGGCGTGGGCGCGCAAATACGGCATTCAAAGCACCATCCACACCGGCGGTCCCTCGATTCCAGGCTCCGGCCTGATCGACAAGGATGTGGTGCTGGAAGCCGACACCGATGTGATCGGCCACATCAATGGCGGCCATACCGCCCTGCCCGACGGCCAGATCCGTTGTATCTGCGAAGGCTGCAAGCGCGGCCTCGAACTGGTTCATAATGGCAACGAGCGCGCCGCACTTTATACGCTGCGGATTGCGCGCGAGATGGGCGACCTTAACCGCGTCATCCTCGGCACCGATGCGCCGGCCGGCTCCGGCGTGCAGCCGCTCGGAATCCTGCGCATGGTGTCGCTGCTGTCGTCGCTCGGCGATGTGCCCGCGGAAATCGCGTTCTGCTTTGCCACCGGCAACACCGCGCGGATGCGCGCGCTGGATTGCGGCATCGTCGAGGTCGGACGGGCGGCTGATTTCGTCATCATGGACAAGGCGCAGCATTCCGCCGGCAAGGACATCCTCGACAGCGTGCAGCTCGGCGACCTGCCCGGCATCGGCATGACCGTCATCGACGGCATCGTCCGCACCCAGCGCAGCCGCAACACCCCGCCGGCAACCAAGGTGCCTGAGATTGTCGGGCATTGATTGGTTGCCTCGTATTGACGAGAACACCCGCCGCCAGTCGCCGTTTGCGTTCATTGTGAGATGAGGTGAGGCGCGACGGGTCGTCTTGCATCGATCGTCATACTCCGCCACCGGGTCTCGCTTCCGGCGAGCCCGATGACAGGCTCCAGCGGAGTATCCAGTACGCCGCAGCTTTTCGGTTCGATCACTAACGCCACGGAATACTGGATCGCCCGCTTTCGCGGGCGAAGACGAAGAGGAGATCGTCATTGCGAGCGAAGCGAAGCAATCCACATAGCCCCAAGGGAAGAATGGATTGCTTCGCTTCGCTCGCAATGACGGCAAGATACACCTTCGCATTCTCGCGGCGCGATACGCGCCCGAGTTGTGCATAAACCTTTCGCCCAAAGAGGGCGTGGGGAATGCCGGGTGCCCGTTGCACCCGCAGCCGCGTGTGAAAGTGTAGTAGAACACACGCGTTAGTCACCACGGTCGCACCGGGATCACCCGGCATTCCCGCACGCAATGGTTTTAACAGCTTATTTCGCGCTCTCCCCGGTGACCGGGCTTGTTTGCCACCGTCGCCTCGCGGAGTTGCCTCTGCGAAGCTTGACGCCAGCGTCGGGGCGTCAGGACCACACGACTTCGCCGTCCGCAGATAAGCGCTCTCGTCAGCAGCGCCGCCCGCGTCCATCGCATCCCAACCTTACGTTCGTGACGATCGCGAAACGCCCCTTGTGTGTGGGCCGGGATGGCGGGGGATATGCAGGTGATTTGGGTCGGAAGGGAATGGGAATATTTTTACGAAGGGGGCTGGACAGGTAGCATCAGCTTGATCCGGTTCAACAAATCACCGTAAGCGCGCAGGGCAGATTGGCCCGAGGAATCGCGCCGATGCGCGGCCGATGACAGGCCGCCGTGCGATCCGGGATCGCGATATAGATGAGGCGGACCATGCGGCAGGACGTCTGCACAGGAACGCCCGGCCAATTAAGTGCAACGTCGTCGTAATTAGTCGGGCTCCCGCCAAAGCGTCCAGATCCAGCCAACGAAGGTCGCTACAAGGAAAGGATAAGCATAGGTCGGCAGCGGCGTCGATGTCGGCAGTAGCTGCTCACCCCAAAAGATTCTCGCCGAGGTGACGATAAACAGCACCGCGCTCACGATCCCGAGAAGGCGGACCGGCGCGGCGAACAGCTTTGGAATGCTGACAAGGAGTAGCGCCGTTCCCCAAAGCGCGGTGCCGGCGGCGAATGCAGTAATGCTACCGGCAAGACCCGCCGCCGGGCCCGAAAGCAAGATGATGCCTTCGCCAATGGCAAAAACCAGAAACCCGCCGGCAACAATGTCATTTCCCCTTCGAAAGTATTTTATGGCCAGCAATGGTGTCGCCATCACGAGCCCGGCGCCATCGATCGCCCATAGGATCGCCTGCACGTTCTGCTGCGAGACCATGGCTCCCGCCATACCCAACGCCCCGCCGAGCGCAAGGCCGACAGCAGCAATGACGTTGATTTTACCGGACATGTTTCCCCCAGATCTCAAACAAAACTACGTTGCCGACAGTACAAGAACAAGGAACGTCGAGTGCCCGCTCTGGGGTATTCGCGACCGAAATGCGCATTCCGCGCCATATCCGCGTGGTCCTCGTCAGCGACCAGATAGCAGAATGCCTATATCGGCGGCTTCGTGCCATCTGCTAGAGTATAGCATCGTCGGATACGCTTGGCGGCCTGTAGGAAAGATTCGATGGACCTGCAGCAACATTCGACCATCTGCAAAGGGTGCTGGCAAAATCTGCATTTGCCGGTGGTCTTGCGCGGTCCCTTAGCGATCCCCTTCCGAGTTGTCGGCCTCAGACCGAGCCGGATGAATCCCAACACCTGCACATTTTGCGAACTCGCCTTCACGCGCATCATGAAGGCCCGCAACGTCACGATCGATGCAACTGTGCTTTTCGCCGATCTGCGGGGCTATACGACCGCTTCCGAGTCCTTGGCCTCGAGCGAGATGGCGTCAACGCTCGATGCCTTCTATGACGAATGCGCCGAAGCGATCTGGGAGCACGACGGATTGCTGAATAAGACGATCGGCGACGCCATCATGGCAGTCTTCAATTTCCCGATTCGACAGCACGATCACGCCGAGCAAGCGGTACGGACCGCCCGGCAGATGCAACGGCGCTGGCGCGCCCGACATCCGGGCCTCGTGGAGGGGCTCGGCTTAGATGAAGGAAGCCTGTGCATCGGCATCGGCATCAGCAGCGGCGATGTCAGTTTTGGTGAATTCGGCCAATCGCATCGGGACCTTACCGCGATCGGCACTGTGGTGAATATCGCCGCCCGCGCACAATCGGCCGCCCGTGGGGGCCAGATTCTGGTCACGAAAACTGTTCGCGATCGATGTGGGAAGGACATCGTCCAAGGCGACGGAAGCACATACAACTTAAAGGGGCTCGGGGCGCCAATCGAACTATACGATGCCGGGACATAGGATCATCCGACGTCCGAGTCGGGTCATTCGCGTCGATCTTCGTGTCAGCCATACGTCCGGTTAGCGGAGAATATCAAAGGCCATCCGCGCTTTCTATCAGGATGACGCGTCTCTACCGATGTCCGCTTTGCTACGCGGACTCAACTCGGACATCGCGCCGCGTTCGCCGATTAGCGAACAACCGAAGCACCCGAACTGGTGATGGCCACCGGTTTTCCGGCTTTAATCACGCGCGCCGCCTGCTGGGAGCCCTGGTCGGGGTTGGCGCGGAATGACAACGCCAGTCCGGATACCGCAATGGCCGCCACAAGTGCCGCGACCACGACCTTGAGATGGGTCGATCGGTCGGTGCTGTAAAAGGAATGATTTATCGTCGCCCCCTCAGCCGCGCCTGCCGACGGAACTGTCGGCACGACGGTCCATCGGAAGCACGACCACTTTGGTGCCGACGTTGACCCGCGAATAGAGGTCGGCAACATCCTCGTTGGTGAGGCGGATGCAACCGGACGACACGCGGGTGCCGATGGTGCCGGGCGCGTTGGTGCCGTGGATGCGATAGACGGTACCGCCGAGATACATCGCGCGGGCACCGAGCGGGTTGCCGGGACCGCCCGCCATATAGCGCGGCAGATAGGGCTGGCGCGCGATCATCTCCGCCGGGGGTATCCAATCCGGCCATTCCGACTTCCGGGTGATCGACTGCACGCCCGACCAGGTAAAGCCGTCGCGGCCGACGCCGATGCCGTAACGCACCGCCTGTCCATGACCCAACACCAGATAGAGATAGGTGTTGGGGGTGTCGATGATGACGGTGCCCGGCGCTTCGCGGGTGGCATAGTTAACCAGCTGGCGCTTCAAGCGTTCGGCGATGACACCACCCTGGGAGGGCGCGGTCTGCAGCCGCGGCGCGGTTTGCGCCGGGGAGGCCATCGCCAACTGATACAGCGGCAGCGGATCTGCGCTGGCGGCGTGGGAAAATGTGAGGGTCGCGATCGCGCCAAGAGCAATTGCTGTGCCGCGGAAACCGGCTCCAGAAATACCGAGATTGAACATCGTATTCCCCTGTTTGACTGTTTTGAGCGCCTAAGTGCGCCTTTCCGGCGCATTCCCTGCCCTAACCAGTAGCTGGCAACCGTTTCGGGACGGTTGCGTCGGGTTCCGAAAATGGTTTCGTGGAAAGCAGAATTAATTCATCACGGCAGGCGCCGCCGGACTGCAAAGCCCAAAAAAAGCCGAGGGCGCCGGCATTTTCAGCATGCGAATCAGAGCTTTGTGCCCTGCAGTAGGATGTAGCCCTTCGGCGCGTTACTCTTCTAACCGGGAGCCAGCATCAGATATTTGCCGCCGTTGCGGCTCTACAGCACGGAGAAGCCGTTCTTCGACGAAAAATGGGGGCTGCCGGAGATCCTGCCGGCCCGCTATCAGCACTTTTCGGACATCAGAAGAGCGTGGCTATGTCCGCTGTCGGGGCAGAAGCGGACTAGATCTTTGAAGGATGAGACCGCCGCTTTTGACCTACAGCGGACAATCCTATGGTAAATCATTCCAGCCATCAAACGGGTGAATGATAAGCCATGTTGGAAACTGACAAGGTGTTCGCCGGCTCGATCCCGGAAAACTACGACCGCTATATGGTGCCGTTGATTTTCGAGCCGTACGCCGCGGATATTGCACGACGTGCGATGTCCTTGTCGCCAAGCGCCGTTTTGGAAACCGCCGCGGGGAGCGGGGTTGTCACCCGCGCCTTGGCGCCAAGGCTGCCCCGGGGCGCAAGCTATATCGCAACCGACCTCAACCAGCCGATGGTCGACTACGCCGCATCACGACAACCTCCCGATACTCGTATCAAATGGCGTCAAGCGGATGCTCTGGCGCTGCCGTTTGAAAATGCGGCGTTCGATCTCGTTTGTTGCCAGTTCGGCGCGATGTTCTTTCCCGACCGCACATCTGGCTACCGCGAAGCAAGGCGAGTTTTGAAGCGCGGAGGACATTTTTTATTCAACGTATGGGATCGCATCGAGGATAACGTTTTTGCGGATGATGCGACGAATGCTCTCGCAAAGATTTTTCCGAACGATCCGCCGCGCTTTTTGGCACGCACGCCGCACGGTTATCACGATACGGCCCTGATCCGTAGCGAGCTGGAGGAGGCAGGGTTTTCCCGTGTGATTATTGAGACAAGAGCCGAACAAAGCCGCGCATCCTCACCGCGCCTTCCTGCCGTTGCCTATTGTCAGGGAACTCTTCTTCGCAACGAAATCGAGGCCAGAGAAGCGGGAAAACTAGAAGCTGCAACCGACTACGTCGCATCCGCGATTGCGGACAAACATGGCCGTGGCGAGGTTGCTGCCAAAATTCAGGCACACGTAATCGTGGCTGTCGTCTAAACGTTGGGATGTCCCCTTCCGGCACATGGCTTCAGTTCTGGCGACGCGGCGACACGTCCGGTGTTGGAGGCAGACCGGAAGTGACCGGCTCCCAGCCAAAGTGACACGATTGAACCATCTGCGACATCAGCCAGCCAGATGGCAACCTCCGACCAGGTCAATTCGGTGCTTCCAGAACGATGGTTTAGCTCTAAGATTGCCGTTCGGAACTCGGGGGCGGATATGGCGCGGCGTTCGACGGGCGGCAACGCAAGCAACGCGAAAGCCGGCAAGGCAAGTCAAGCGAAGGGCCGCGAAACCACCAAGACCAAGCGCCGCGTTGCTCCAGCGGCCACGCTGCGCAAGCGTCTCACGGTTTCTGATTTGGTCAAGGAACTGAACGAGGCACGAGAGCAGCAGACGGCCACTTCGGAGGTGCTGCAGGTCATCAATGCATCGGCCGGCGATCTCACTCCCGTGTTCGATGCCATGCTGGAGAAGGCGATGCGGCTATGCGAAGCCTCATTCGGCGCGCTGGCCGTTCCCGATGGCGAATTTGCCCGATGGGTCGCTCTTCGCGGCATTACAGGACCATATGCCGAAATCGATCACCAGCAAGCCTTACCGGTGGTCAGTTCTGTTAGGTTCTACGCTGGAGAAACCGTCAGTTATTCATATTCTCGACCTGAAAGATGGCGAAGCCTATCGACGGCGGGCGCCCTCGATTGTCGAGGCGGTCGAACTTGGCAGTGTCCGCACGTGGCTGCTCGTTCCGCTGCTTAAGGGTAATACGCTCCTCGGCGCCTTCGTATTCTACCGTCAGGAAGTGCGTGCCTTCTCCGACGAACACATATCGTTGTTACAGAATTTCGCCGATCAAGCCGTCATTGCAATGGAAAACGCGCGCTTGCTCAACGAGCTTCGGCAGCGAACAGATGAGCTTGCCCGACTGTTTGAAAACGAGGAAGCGCGCGCTTGGGAACTTGCAAAGTCGCTAGAAGATTTGCGAGCAGCGCAAGACCGGCTGATCCGAGCCGAGAAACTCGCCGCCCTCGGACGGCTAGTGGCAGGCGTGGCACATGAGATCAACAGCCCCGTCGGCACCAGCCTGACGGTCGCGTCGACGCTGGAGCGCAAGTGCACCGCATTCGCGGCTGATGTCGCACGCGGCGAGCTGAAGCGGTCGAGTCTGATCGAGTTCCTCAAAGTCGTCGAGGGCGCTTCCGCGTTGCTGGCATCCAATCTCAACCGCGCCGCCGACCTGATCCAGTCGTTCAAGCAAGTGGCGGTCGATCAGGGTTATCTGGATCGGCGCGGTTTCGATGCCGCCGTTCTGACCGAGCAGGTACTTGTCGGCCTGCGGCCGGCGTTGCAAGGAAAAAATATCACGCTCAACGTCGAGTGCCAGCCCGATCTTGCGATGGACAGTTATCCAGGACCCTACGGACAGGCGCTAACTAATCTTTTCGTCAATGCGGTCATGCACGCATTTCCGGACGGTAAGGGAGGCGCGATCCATATTAAGGTGCAGGCGTCGGGCAGCGACAAAGTCGAAATCCTGTTTTCTGACAATGGCTGCGGCATGAGCGCCGACGTCGGGCGCCAGGCCTTCAATCCGTTCTTCACGACGCGCCGCGAGACCGGCAGCACTGGGCTCGGCCTGCATATCGTCCACAACATCGTCACCAATCGTCTGGGCGGGCAGCTCAACGTTGACAGCGCGCCCGGCGAAGGAACGAAAATCCGTATTATCCTGCCGCTAACAGCGCCGGCCCGGCGTGCCGCGAGAGGATCCCACGATGTTGAAACGCCTTGAAGCGTTGCCGCCGAAATGTACCACCTTTGCGCGCTCCACGCTTTGCGCCATCTTCACAAACCGCTTATAGTTTCCCAGCGGCGTCTTTCTGGCGCCGCGGCCGGCGTTCGGATACTGCCCGATCCGCCCTTTCTGAATTTCGCGGAGGAACCTAAGATGACAGGACTGCGATCCGGGCTTGTTATATTGACAGCGCTGCTGCTGTCAGGTTCTGCCGCCGTTGCACAGCAGGCGGGCAAGCCTTGCGCCGGCGATATCAAGACATTGTGCGCCGACATTCAGCCCGGCGAAGGCCGGATCAAGGGCTGCATAAAATCGCATTTGACCGACCTGTCGCCGACCTGCAATGACCGCGTGCTCACGGTGGCGGTGACCGGAAAGGTGTGCAAAACCGATGTGACGAACCTCTGTGGCGGTGTTGTGCCAGGCACCGGCGGTCTCAGAGCCTGCATAAAATCGCACATGGCAGCGGTGAGCGATCCTTGCAAGGATGCGATGTCCCGGGCTGCGGCGGGCAGAAAAATCCTGGGAGGCGGGGACCTTTAGAAATCATTGTCCGCGAGCGCAGCCCATCGTCGGAAGCCAAAGCCGGCTTTGATGGCCGTCAGATCCCCGTACTCAGAATTGAATTGAGAGCCGCCCACGGGCGGCTTTTGTTTAGCCGGTCAGCATGTGGGGTGTCGCTTGTTGGCACCAAACGGTCATGGCGATTTCGTCGCGGCAAGTCCGCTATGAGGAGGTGAACCGACCTTGCTCGATTGCGATTCCGCAGTTTGGTAGAGTCGAGATGTGGCGCGGTGGCTTTAGGCTGAACATATCTGTTGCCGCCTCTTTCGTGTGGCGGTGCCTTAGTGGTTCAGCCATGGCTCCGTTTCCACATCCCGCTCATCGAACCGGACATGCAGATCTCCCGCATCCGGCTCTCGGACAAAACTTCACGCCTTCACCCACGGCACGTCGTGCCCAAGCCGGCATAGGCGTACGAGCCCGAAGTGCCCGTAGAGGTGCGGGAGTGGATAGGTCCCGCCCTTGCGTCGCCTGACCTTATGCTTGATGCGCAACCACCGGCGCAACCGCACAGCGGTGTAATTGTCGATCGTCCGATAGGCCTTGTTGACGGTGCCAACACTGAAGTAGTTGGCCCATCCGCATAGCGCGCGGTTCAACCGACCCACCAACTCCGTGGTCTCTTGCCAGGTACCCGCTCGGTCGGTCAGAACATGGACGTTCTCGACCATGCGCCTGATGCTTTTCTTTGATGGCCGGTGACCCAGGCGGGCCTTTCCGGTTCTCGCTGAGTACATCCGCCCAAACGTGTATCCCAGGAAGTCGAACTCGCCTTCCGGCACCTTGCAGATTCGTGTCTTCTCCTCGTTCACCGTGAGCTTCAACCTGCCCATGATCTCGCGCAGTCGTTGCACCGCCTCATCGGCGGTGCTTTTCCGGCACAGGATCACGAGGTCATCGGCGTAATTCACGATGCGCGTGCCGAGACTGTGCTCCAGCCCGAGCTTCTTCCATCCCAGCACAAACCGGCGCATGTAAAGGTTCGCCAGTAGTGGTGAGATGGGTGAGCCTTGCGGGATGCCACGCCGCTTGTCCCGAGCTTCGGTCGTGCGTGTCTTCCGTCCTCGATCGTCGGTTTCTTCCACGGGGCACTCCAGCCACATCTTGATCAGATGCAGCACGCGTCGATCAACAATTCGGCGCGCTACCGACTCTAGGAGTTCGGCATGGGGGATACTCCCGAAGTAGTCCGCGAGGTCGGCGTCGACGACTTCCGGATGGCCTCGGAACAGCAGCCCTTCCACCTCGATCACCGCCTGCTGGGCGTTTCGCCCGGGACGGTACGCGTACTGTTCTGGTGGAAGGTCGGCTTCGAAGATCGGTTCCAGCACCAGCATTGCTGCTGTCATGCAGACCCGATCACACAGGGTCGAGATGCCCAGCGGCCTGAGTTTGCCGTTGGCCTTCGGTATGAACACCCTTCTGATGGGGTCCGGTCGGTAAGTCTCTTGCCTGAGAGCAAGCGCCAGTTCGCCAAGCCACCGCCGCACCCCATACGCCTCAATGTCCGCGAAGTTCTGGCCGTCCACTCCCGGTGCGCCCTTGTTGGAGCGGCACTGGGCATAGGCATGCGCCAGGATATCCTCGCGACTGATCTTGTCGTACAGGGCGTAGAAGCGATACTCGGCTTCTGCCTTCGCTTTCGCGTGCAACGCCTTCTGCAGCTTCTGAACAGTTTTCGGAGTTGATAGGTTGCCCAATCTCCAAATCCCTCACCACTTGTTGCGTTTGTCTTGAACTGAGGTCCCTTCCCTCCACCGGCGTTACCCGGCTTCAGCGGTACTACGAACCTCTCCGCCACCCCAAGGCGCCCGACCTGTCCCTCGCGGGCGTTCGGTTGGTCATCGCTGACCACGCCATGGGGCTTCCCGTGTTGCGTACGCTTTCCTTGTGTACATGCTGTCGCCACTACCCCGGCGCAGCGGCTGGGCGTACTCTTCGCTCTGCTTCACCCTGCCGTATCAGCCTTCCCCGAAAGGGTCGTCGGGTCGGCCTGCGCATTGTCCTTTTCGAGGCTTGCTCGGCGTTCACTCGCGTTACGGCCTGCACACTCGCGCTGTCACCAATTCGTGACACGCTAACCGAAGGCTTCAGCCATTTCGTCTCCTCCATGACTGCTCCGGTTGCTTCCGGC
Organism: uncultured Pseudomonadota bacterium; assembly: GCA_963771225.1. Lineage (GTDB taxonomy): Bacteria > Pseudomonadota > Alphaproteobacteria > Rhizobiales > Xanthobacteraceae > Bradyrhizobium. The sequence continues at coordinate 116,538 of CAVYSR010000003.1, forward strand.
TGGAGCGGTTGCCGGGTGGGCCTCGCACCCACTGGAAAGCGCCGCCTTTCCACGGCGCACACCCGGAACCGGAACATTGGGTGCCCCGATAAGCTCCTGCTTTAATCCTTGGACTTTTGGACTAGAGGCGTATCCTCCCTGCTTGAACGTGGTGTTGCGCGCCGCGAAACTGGCTATTGTAGGAGGGCGTCGTGAGTAAAATTACGAGTTTCCTATCATCAAGTGTCCTTCTATGTTTGCCGCTTATGCCGGATGCTTTGACGCAGCAGATCACGGGCACGCCCGGTTCGCCTAGCGCCACGATAACAATCGATGGCAAACAGATCCCGCCGGAGCCTCCGAAATTCGACGGCGTAATCAAAGAAGCTGCCAAAGATTCCATGCCTTACTGGCCGCCATCCGTGGTGCCACCCAAAGGCGCGCCAAACGTGCTGCTGATCATGACCGACGATCAGGGTTATGGGGTGTCCGGCACAAGATTCCGGACTTCGCTGTTCAGTCGGCCAAACATTCCAGCTTCGTTGACTGAAGCACTGCACACTGACTTTCCAATGTGTCCCCTCGGGCGTGACTTCATGCGGGTGTTGTCGAAACTGAATATGACGTTGCCCGACATTTTTGGCAGTCTCCGATGAATTGTGCCGATATTGAAGCTTCAAATCATTTGGGTGCACCAAGATGACGACGATCATAGTCTCCAGCGGCACGACCGATGTTTCCACCCCGACCAGCTCTGCATACATTGTAGAGCACTCCGGAACGCTCGATATCATCAACGGGGGAACGGTCTCCGGTCTGGTCACCGTCAGCAGCGGCGGACTTGTGAACGTCTCCTCGGGGGGAACGGATTTCAGCGCGAACATCAGCAAGGGTGGCACGGTGGACGTGTTGTCCAGCGGTACGCTCGAATTTGCGACCATCTTTAGCGGCGGCAAACTGAATGTATCGAAAGGCGGCACGGCGCATGACATCGGGGTGTTCTCGGGCGGCGCATTGAACGTCGCGGGCACCATCACCAGCGATGTCGCGGTATTTGCCGGCGGCGTCGAGACGGTGTCGTCGGGCGGCGTGGTCAGCGGTCAGTCTGGTACCGGCACTTCGATTTTTGGCGGCACGGTGAATGTGCTGTCGGGGGGCACGTTCGATTTTGTGTCTGTCGATAGCGGTGGCAAACTGAATGTGAAAGGCGGCACCGCGGAAGACCTCACGATATTCGAAGGCGGCACCCTCAATGTCTCCGCGGGAGGGCGCGCCGAGTTATTCGACATTACTGCGAGCGGCGTGGTCAACGTCTCGTCGGGTGGGACGGTGGATTCCCAGACTATCTCAAGCGGCGGCACGGAGACCATTCTGCACGGCGGCACCGATAAAGATTTCGAGGTCGCGAACGGCGGAAAGTTGATTGTGTTCGAACTCGCCAACACCATTTCCGGCTTTTCCAATGTGGACAGTGGCGGCACCGAGATTATTTCGTCGGGTGGCACAGCGACCGGCGGCGGCGACGTCGTAAGCGGATTTTTAGCCGGCACCGGGGTCGGCGGAACGGTAAATGTGCTGTCCGGCGGCTCATTCAGCTTCTCCATCGATTTCGGCGGCGTTACGAATTTATCTGCCGGCGCTACCGGACACAATCTGGGCGCCGTAAGCGGCGGCGTCTTGAATGTGTCGAAGGGCGCCACGGCGCATGACATCTTTGTGTCCTCGGGCGGGACGTTGAATGTGGCCGGCACCGTCACCAGCAATGTCGTGGTGTTTTCCAGCGGCACCGAGACCGTGTCGTCAGGCGGCGTCGTCACCGGCGCGAGCGATGCCAGCACCATCATCGCGGGCGGCAAAGTGGACGTGCTCGCCGGCGGCAGGCTGGGCTTCGCGACGGTGTCGTCCGGCGGCGCGCTGAACGTCTCCGGCGGCGGCAACGCCGCCAATATCGTCGTCGCCAGCAGCGGCAGCCTGAACGTGGCGGGCACCACCACCAGCAATGTGAAGGTCTTGGGCGGCGGCACGGAGACGATCTCGAGCGGCGGAGTGGCAAGTGGTGTGGCCGGTTCGGGCACGTCGATTGCGGGCGGTAATTTGGTCAAGGGTGACGCGACGCTGAAAGTTTTCGCTGGCGGAACTGATTTCGGAGGCACCGTCGTTTCGTCAGGGTCACTATTGGAGATCCTGTCCGGCGGATCGGTGAGCAATGCCGTCATCGCGAGCGGCGGCAAGTTGATCGTCTTCTCCAGCGGTACCGAGATCGGAGTGACGGTCAGTACCGGCGGCACAGCGATCGTTTCTTCCGGCGGCACCGACGATGGCGCATTGATCTCCGGCGGCAAGCAGCTCGTTTTTGGCGTTGCGAGCGGAGCGACGGTCTTCTCCGGCTCCCAAATTGTCGAAGCGGGCGGCACGGCGAGCAACACCACGGTTTCGGGCGCCGGCGCCGAGATCGTATTAAGCGGCGGTACGGCCATCGGCGCAACGAGCCTGGCTAGCGGCACGGTGACCGTTTCGTCCGGCGGCACGTTCGAATTCACCAGTGGGACTACGGCCAAGCCTGTAGTCCACGCCGGCGCCACTTTGGAAATAAGCTCCGATTACGTCTTCAGCGGCACTGTCGGCACCGGTATCAAGCTGGAAATCCTGTCCGGCGGTGTGGACAGCGGCGCCACCGTGAACAGCGGCGGCAGCGAGATCGTGCTTTCGGGCGGCAGCGCCGAGTGACACAACCGTCCTCAAGGGCGGCACCGAGACCGTTTCGTCCGGCGGCAGCGCCAGCGGCACGATGGTGAGCGGTGGCACGGTGAACGTACTGTCGGGCGATACCACTTTCGAGAGCGCGACGGTTTTTGGCGGCGGCAAGCTGAATATTTCGAAAGGCGGCACCGCGCATGACTTGACGGTGTCCTCGGGCGGTGCGCTGAATGTGGCGGGCACCATCACCAGCGATGCGGTGGTTGCAAGCGGCGGCGTGGAGACGGTATCGTCGGGCGGCGTAGTCAGCGGTGCGCCTAATGTTAATATCAACATAATTTCCGGGGGCAAAGTCAACGTGCTGTCGGGAGGCGCGTTTGACGTCGCCGCGGTCATTTCCGGCGGCAAACTGAATGTATCGAAAGGCGCTACAGCAAGTTTCATCTTCGTGGCCCCGGGCGGCGCGTTGAACGTGGCCGGCACCATCACCAGCGATGTCACAGTATTTAACGGCGGCGTCGAGACGGTGTCGTCGGGCGGCGTGGTCAGCGGTGGGATCAATTCCGGCACTTTGGTTTCCGGCGTCGTCAACGTTCTGTCGGGAGGCAAGTTCGAGTTTGGGTTGCTCTCCGGCGGGGGAACGGTGAATGTGTTGGCCGGTGGTACCGCGGACGATATCGCCGTTTCCGGCGGCGGCGTGCTGAATGTTCACGGCAAGGTCACCAGCGGTGTCACGGTATTTGCCGGCGGCGTCGAGAGGGTTCGGCGGGCGGCGTGGTCAGCGGTGCGAGTGTTGCCGACACCACCCTTTCCGGCGGCGAAGTGGACGTGCTGTCGGGTGGCAAGCTGACCTTCGCGACGGTGTCGTCCGGCGGCAGCCTGGTCATTTCCGGCGGCGGCAGCGCCGCCAATGTCGTCGTGTGCAGCGGCTGGCAGCGCTACGATTGCAGGTGGTACGCTGGAGATCACCAGCGGCGGTTCGGTCGGCGGCACCGTGACATTCGCAGCCAACAGTGGAACGCTGGTTGCTGGATCAATCCACCACCTTCAGCGGAACCGTCGCGGGAATGACGGCACAGGATAAGCTTGACCTGCGCGATATCAACTTCGCAACGGCAGTCATCACCCCTTCGTTTACCAACACCACCAGCGGCACACTCACCGTCACCGACGGTGCTCACACCGCCCACATCTTGCTGCTCGGCAACTACATGGCCTCCATCTTTACCGCCTCCAACGACGGTCACGGCGGAACATCCATCGTCGATCCACCAAACACGTCTGCTTTGGTCGCCTCCCTGGCGCAGACTCACAAGGGATGATTGGTGAGGACGGACTTCCGTTGTTGGCACTTTTGAGACATACCGAATGACCCGGCGAAGGTCCGCAAATAGAGGAAGAACGGAAGTGATCGGCGCATTGTCAAACCCACGCGAGTGACCCACATGAGACATGGGTAAATCTCGAACTCAGGTGGTCTGGGGCCGACGCCATCAGCGTATGGCCGGACCTAGGAGAAGACCGGCGCAGTAGCACGCCACGCGGAGCTCAAATTCAAATAATTAAAATCTTTGGGATCAACCTGCTCGAGCCCTGGGATCACAGCCCACGGAATTGCGCTCCTCACGAACGTTTGAGCGATGGGAACCGCCCAGCGGGCATCATCGAGCGTCCCGGCACGTAGACCCGTAAAGTCAGGCCGCGCCACGTTTTCGATGTCAAACCGGCACGGCAATGGGAGCACGCAGTATTTCGGACTTCACGACCGCGAGCCGTTGTCCGCGTAAATGTTTCCAAGGGACCGGTGAGCGTCAACGCTGCAGCGGGAACCAGCACGGTTAAGCTATAGGCTGAACCTGAAATCGACTGGCAGTCATGGCAGTGGCAGAGGTGAACCAGCAAAGGCGCGCCGTTCAAGCTGTAGCGAACTCCGCCGCAAAGGCATCCGCCAAGTAGCGGAAGGTTGACTTGGTTTTATCCATGACGTGCGTCCCCATGAATGCACCGGCTAAGGACTGTTACTTTCGCGATTTCTCCTTAGCTGCGCAACCCTAGCCATGACGCCTATTTGGCACAAAGTGGACGTCGTCCCTTTTCGGCATAAAACCACTGGAAATCCGGAGCGCCTGTACCTTTTGACTTATCCGTGATCCGGTTGAATAACTACCTTGGCGCTAGTTCCCCGTCTTGCATTTCGTCGGAGGTTCAAGTGAAAAAATTCCGCCAAACAAATCGTTATCGTGTTCGTTCTGTTTGTGGATTGTTTAGTTTCGATCACCGCACCATGATTGCTTCCGGACCTTTGAAGACGCTTACGGTCGTTGCGACCATCATGATCGTCCAGCTCTGTGCGACCGGCGCGGCCTTTCCACTTGCCTTGTTTCGTTACGAAGACGAAGCGCAACGGCATTGCCTGACCAACTCGGTGGTTTGGCTCGATTTCAAAAAGGGCAAATATTATCTCAGCGGACAGAGCTTGTATGGCCACGGCTTCCACGGAAGCTACGTTTGTCTTCAGGAAGCGCGTGGCAGCCGATACCGCCGCTCGCTTTTAGGACGACGTTAATGCGACAGTGTGGCCTCGCGGCGGGCGTTTTTTCAACAGTGAGCTTTATCTCCCGTTGTCCCGCAGCGACAAAATACCCGTGTTTTGTTGTATCGTCGGCAAAGGCCAAGCTTCTGGCGGAGGACGCTGTGCAGCCAAAACTCGTGATGACCGATACGCCCGAGCCTCACGTCCGCGACGCTATTGTCGGTCCATTAATCGAATTCAACAACAGCCGCGCCAGTCAGCCTGAAGATTATCGCGCACTGGTGATCATCCTTTCCAATCCTGACACGGGCGGAATTTTAGGCAGCTTGTGGGGCGAAACGAACTTCGCCCATCTACACGTAGAACTCTTGTTCGTCCCTGAAACATTCAGAGGCACCGGACTCGGTCGACAAATGTTGCTTCAGGCAGAGCGAGAAGCGATCTCCCGTGGCTGCCAAGGCGCTTGGTTAGATACGCATAGTTTCCAGGCGCGTGGATTCTACGAGCGTCTGGGGTATTGTGTGTTTGGTATCCTCGATGACTATCCGCCCGGTCAGAGCCGTATCTTTCTGCACAAGGTCCTCGTCGCGTAGAACGGCGAACAAGCAGCAACTTCCGAGTTTGGCACGAAACGGTCGTGCCGGTGGGTTCACTGCAAGTCCTCTACAAGCGGGTTAACGGACCTGGCTCTGCTGCGGTCTGAGGGACGCGTTTGACGCATCGCGGATATCAGGCCATTCAGTTGCTATGCGTCTGACCTTACTGGCCTGAATGGTCGCATTGACCTCGCTTGACGCGCCGTGGAACATAGCCGGCCAAAAAGGTCAGGCAGGGGGAAGCGATGCTCACCGTTGAAGAAGTTGCGGCAATTCCGTTGTTCTCCGCCCTGCCGGCTGCCGAACAGGAGCGCATCGCTCGGACGTCGGCCGACCTTCAACTGGCGGCGGGGGAGTTTGCAGTCCACGAAGGTGGCGAGGGCGCACTCTTTGTGGTCGTCTCCGGCAAGATTGAAGTCATCAAGACATTCGATGGGATCGAGCGCACGCTTGGTTGGCGTGTGCCGGGGACGATCTTCGGTGAGGTCCCGATTACTCTCGGAACACCGTTTCCCGGGGGCTATCGCGCGGCCGAGCCATCGCGCGTGATGCGTTTGGAGATTCAACAGTACTATGCCATTGCGGCGGTGTCGAAGGACGTGGCCCAGAAGATCAATGCACTTGCCCGCGAGCGACTAGGTGGACTGCAGGCCATCGCCGCGGAGCCGCACAAGCCGCGCGTCACATTGATCGGGCATCGCGGGGACAGCGCCTGCGCTGACCTGCGTCGATTTCTGACACGCAATCAAATTTCATTCGATTGGGTAACACCCGATGCACCGGAGGCGATGGCTTTTTCAGGTCCATCGCACCGGCCGTCGATCGATGGTCCCGTGGCGCGATTGGCTAACGGTACCATGATCGAAAACCCTGGAGTGCGGGATCTTGCAAACCGACTTGGGCTGCAGACTTCCCCGCGTGGCGCCGAATACGACGTTGCAATCGTCGGAGGTGGGCCGGCCGGCCTTGCAGCGGCGGTCTACGGGGCATCCGAAGGACTTCGCACCGTCGTCATCGAGCGAGAGGCGCCTGGCGGGCAGGCCGGAACGTCGTCGCGGATCGAGAATTACCTCGGCTTTCCGAGCGGCATATCCGGCGACGAGCTTGCCAGCCGCGCCCTTGGGCAGGCAAGGCGGCTTGGAGCCGAAATTCTGGTCACGCGTTCCGTTGCGGGCGTCGATCCCGTCAGGCACGAGATTTTCCTCGACGGGGACGACATTATTCGGGCACGCAGCCTTATTCTTGCGACGGGCGTGACATGGCGGCGTCTCGCCATCGAAGGCATAGATCGGCTTATCGGCAAAGGCGTATTCTATGGAGCCGCGCGGAGCGAGGCAAACACCATCCATGGACAGGACGTTCATCTGATCGGCGCAGGAAACTCGGCCGGCCAGGCAGCGCTTCACTTTTCAAGCCACGCGCGCAAAGTGACCCTCGTCGTCAGAGGTAAGCGCCTCGAAGACAGCATGTCTCATTATCTGATCGAGCAGCTCCGCTCAAAATCGAACATAGCGGTGCAGTTGGGATCTGAAATTAATTCCGTACATGGCGACGGCAGCCTGTCGGCGATAGACATCCTCGAAAGGACGAGTGGTGAAGTGCGCCGATATGAATGCGGCGGGTTGTTCATTTTCATAGGCGCCGACGCAGAGACCAACTGGCTGCCGGTAGAAATCGCCTGCAACGACCGTGGATATGTCTTGACTGGTGACGATGTGAAGAAGGCCGGCCGCTGGTCGTATAATCGCGATCCCTACCTGCTCGAGACGAGCGCGCCCGGCGTCTTTGCGTGTGGTGACGTGCGGCTGAGCCCCGTCAAACGAGTTGCATCAGCGGTCGGTGAGGGAAGTATGGCGATCGCGTTCGTCCACCAATATATGGCACACGAGAAGGCTCACGCAGGGGCTGATTAGATTTCGATGCGGCGTTGGGCGCGCGCTCTTCTCCGTCAATAGTTTGGAATGCCTACACCGAGGCCTGCGATTTGCAGATTCTATTTTTCAGCCGAAGGAGAATTCCTGACCGCATAGAGCGGCGTTCTGACCGTCAACTGGTAGGCCGGCTTCGGCGTCCATGCGATTTCGGCGGTCACGCCAAACAGGCGGTTGTCGTTGTCATCCATCCGGTCCAGATCGAACCTTACGATCGGTTGGGTATAAGGTTGAAACGGCGTCAGGTTGATAAGCTGTGCGCCGCCGAACGATTGAACGCCGGCGCGACCGGTGACCTTCCAGTTGTTCTCCCACTGATAGTAGGCACCGACATAGCCGACAATGCTCGGATTGATCGCCGCCAGCTCCAAATCGACGGCAATGGCGATCTCTTGGATACCGGCAAGCAATCCTTTGGTTTCGTCCTTGTTCAGGGCGTACGAAAATTCGAGAATTGTGTTAAGGGACGTGGTGGCAAGCGGGGAGTCCGGTACCGCCCTCGTCAAAGTCGACTGCAGCGTAATCGTCGGGATCGATCCACCCTTTTGCTTATAGAGATCAGCCTGAAATCCGACGTTCCAGCTGCTCACGGCGAACGTCGACCAGTCTGACGGGGCGATTTGCGATGCGCTGCCACTGAATCCGCCATACACCGAGACGCGGTCGCCGAGGTCTACCGTCAGCGGAAAATCGACGGCGGCGCTCTGGCGGGACGGCGACGGCCGGGCCGGCGGCGTCGGGGAATTCGCAAGTGGCGCCAGCGACTGAAGGGTCGCGACTGCCGATGATGAAGGATTGCTGAACCCGAGGGACAACGTGTCACCCGGCGTCTTTGTGTAGATAGTCCTCATATCCAGATAGATGTTTGGCAACGTCGAAGCCGCCGCCTTTGCCGAGTCGTCACCGACATCAGCGCTTTGGGCAGACTCGGAAAAACCAATCGATATGGACGCACCGAGCAGCAAAAGACGGCAAGCTCGCACCAGCCCGGCCCGCGGACCCGGTTGCGCGCTACGAAAACGCTTTCTGGCGAAATCTACATTCAATCGACTGCGCCTTGCCAAGCTTTCTGATGCGAAGCGATATCGGTCCGGGACTTGCAGACCTTCGGCAAGTCAATGCGCCAATACGGACTGCCGTGCAGGCTTCGATCATGACCCGCTTGCTTATTATTGGCCAGCACTATTGCGCACCGGCGTTTTCATAACATCGTCGCAAAAGGCGCTGGGGTCGGAGACAATTAGACCCTGAATGGCGATCACGCCGCGGGATGGCGGAAAAGATCACTGTCAGATAGAGTTGCCTACATTAAAGCCAATGGTGGTTCACGATGGCCGAATACCCTCAGCCGGATACAGTTACCGAAAGCCGAATAAAATCCAGGGCGCCGTTGCGCGAGAAAGCAGGCGAAGAACTGAGGGAGTTCATCGTCCTTACGGCCTATCTCTATATTTGCTTCGCGGCGGTGATCTATTTCAAAGCCGCGGTTTTGCAGGCGCACGATGTCGCCTACGCTCATGTGGGCCTGGCCATCGTCAAGGCCGCCCTCTGCGCAAAGTTCATGCTGATGGGACGTGTTTTCCACGTCGGAGAGCGATTTAAAAATCTCCCACTCATCGTTCCAACGCTGCACAGATCCTTGGTTTTCCTCCTGCTCCTGGCAGTCCTGACGTTCATCGAGGAGATCGTGGTCGGGACAATTCATGGCCGGACGGTGCTGGACTCCATTTCCGGAATAGCGGACGGGACGTTCCAAGAGATGGTCGCGACAATTCTCATCATATTTTTGATCCTCGTTCCCTACTTTGCATTTCGGGCACTCGGCGAGATCGTTGGCGACAAAACGCTTGTGCAGCTGTTCTTCGAGCGGCGTCAGCACGCTTGAGCCGGTGTGATGACATGTCAATCGGATGACATGTCGTGGAATCTCTCAGGCCGCCGCTCGCTAGCGGCGAGATAGCGCACCCTTGCAGCCCTCCACAATTCCCTGCTTGCTTCCGCGTCGTATCGGATGCACTGTCGGCTTGCGGACATAACCAGCGGAAACGCACGTCGGCGTGCCTGACATGCGTTGCAATGAGTACGCGCCTATCATCGTTGACGTGTAGCAATTGTCGAAAATTTCTAATCTGAGATTGACCGACCCTAAATTTCCGGTGGCGCTGTTGCTTCACTGGAAAGCGTAAGTTTCAGTTCAAGTCAGGTCCCCATGAGTTCTTGCCGACGCAGGCTCTTCATCGGCCCGACCCCGGCAACAAGCCGACGTTCGGCTCGTTCACGGCGGTGCGTTTGGTGTGGGGTCTGACAAGCATCACTCCGAAGAAGCGTCGGTTCATCGCCTCATCGCGTCACGGACTGTCGTCGCTACCCGGCCGGCTGCGCGCCACGCGGAGCCGGTCGACACGTCCATAAGCCATGTCGACTTCAGGCGCATCGGCAGGGAAGGAGACGGACCATGAGTGCCGATATTTCGGACGAGAACGACAGCAGCCGCAACTGAACTAGCAGAAGGGAGGGTAAGGCGATGATCAGGGCTCATTACCTCGCAACGGCGATGATGGTATTCCCGCTGGCATTCGGCGGCTTGGCATCAACACAGACGATGGCCCAGCAGATCACGGGCACCCCCGGTTCGCCCAGCGCCACGATGACACTCGATGGCAAGCAGCTTCCGCCTGAGCCTCCGAAGTTCGGCGGAGAGATCAAGGAGGATGCGAAAAACTCCAGGCCGTACTGGTCACCATCCGTGGTGCCGCCCAAGGGCGCGCCAAACGTGCTGCTGATCATGACCGACGACCAGGGTTATGGCGTGTCGGGCACCTTCGGTGGCGTCATCCCGACCCCGAACATGGATCGCATTGCCAAGGCGGGATTGCGCTATACGCAATTTCACTCGACGGCGCTTTGTTCGCCGACCCGGGCGGCGCTGATCACCGGACGCAACCACCATTCGGTTGGATTCGGCGTGATCGGCGAAATGTCCACCGGCTATCCGGGCTATGATTCCGTCATCGGGCCCGAGAGCGCGACAATCGGGACAATTCTCCGGGACAACGGCTTTGCCACCTCGTGGTTCGGCAAAAACCATAACACCCCAACCTACCTGTACAGCGCGGCCGGGCCGTTCGACCAATGGCCGGTCGGAATGGGATTTCAGTATTTTTACGGGTTCATGGGCGGCGAGACCGACCAGTGGACGCCTTATCTTTATAAAAACACGACCCAGATTTTTCCGTGGATCGGCAAGTCCGGCTACAACCTCACCACCGATATGGCGGACGAAGCCATCAACTACATGAACAGCCTGAACGCGGCCGCACCCGACAAGCCGTTCTTCCTTTATTACGTGCCCGGCGGCACCCACTCGCCGCACCAGCCGAAGAAGGAATGGATCGACAAGTTCAAAGGCAAGTTCGACACGGGCTGGGAGAAGCTGCGCGAGCAGATCTTCGCCAATCAAAAGCGCCTCGGGGTGATCCCGGCGAATACCGAACTCACCCCTTGGCCGGATACCCTGCCGAAATGGGACTCGCTTTCGTTCGTGCAAAAGAAACTGTACGCGCGGGAGGCAGAGGTGTTTGCCGCTTACGCAGCCTATACCGACAACGAGATCGGCCGCGTCACACAGGCCGTCGCGGACATGGGCAAGCTCGACAACACGCTGATCATCTATATCAGCGGCGACAACGGCACCAGCGCCGAAGGCACCCTTGAGGGCACTCCGAACCAGATGACCGCCTACAACGGCATTCTGAAACTCCCTGAAGCCGAACTGATGCTGCACTACGAGAATTGGGGCTCCGACAAAACCTACCCGCATATGTCGGTGGCATGGTCGTGGGCGTTCGATACGCCGTTCAAATGGACCAAGCAGGTGGCATCGCACTTCGGCGGCACCCGGCAGGGCATGGTGATCTCATGGCCCGGCCACATCAAGGACGTTGGCGGCATCCGCACCCAGTTCCATCACATCATCGATATCGTGCCGACGGTCCTCGAAGCCACTGGCATCCAGGCGCCAGCTACGGTCAACGGCATCGCGCAAAAGCCCATCGAAGGCGTGAGCATGGCCTACACATTCGACCAGGCCAACGCCAACGCGCCGTCAAAGCGCGACACGCAGTATTTCGAGATGTTCGCCAATCGCGGCATCTACCACGATGGTTGGTATGCGTGCACGACACCGCCGGCGCCGCCCTGGCTTCTGGGAACGGCCAAGCTGCCTGATATCAACGATTACAAGTGGGAACTCTACAACATCGCCGACGACTTCTCGCAAAACAACGACCTCGCCGCCAAGAATCCTGACAAGTTGCGCGAGCTACAGGCGTTGTTCCTGACGGAGGCGGCAAAATACCAGGTGTTGCCGCTGGACAACTCGGTCCTGCCGCGCATTGTGACGCCGCGGCCGAGCGCGACCGCGGGGCGAACTGTTTTCACCTACACGGGAGTGAATCCCGGCATTCCCGCTCGGCAATGCGCCCAGCATCATGAACAAGGACTACAAGATCACCGCCGAGATAACGGTCCCGCAGGGCGGGGCTGAGGGAATGATCGTGACTCTCGGCGGCCGGTTCGGCGGCTATGGCCTCTATCTGCTGAAAGGCAAGCCGGTCTTCGTCTACAACATGCTGGATTTGAAGCGATACCGCTGGGAAGCTGGCGTGGGCGCGCGCGACTGGTTGGGCTCTGCGCTCAAGCCGGGCAAGCACACCATCGTGTTCGATTTCAAATACGACGGGCCCGGCCCGGGCAAGGGCGGCACCGGGGTGCTGTCGGTGGATGGCAAGGAGTATGCCCGCAGATCGATCCCGCACTCGATCGCGTTCCTGATGGCCATCGACGAGTCCTTCGACATCGGCAGCGATACCCGCACGGGGGTGGATGACAGCTACAAGCTGCCGTTCCAATTCACCGGCAAGATCGACAAGCTGACATTCAAACTCGGGCCAACGCAACTGACGAGCGATGAACAAAAAATCATGCGGCACGCACTTGAAAAAGCGAGGGACTGAGCGCGAAAGCTTCAACATTGGTGATTTAAAAGCCAAGATCGAACAGGCTATCTCCGCATCTAAAGCGCACGGCGACTAAGCCCATCCGGGCATTCCCTTTCACAACCCAAGGAGAACCGATATGAAGCATTTCATGATCGCAGTGTTGCTGTTGGGCGGTTTCGTTACATTGGCGGCGACAACGGAAGCGAGCGCCGTGGTTTGCGCTGCCGGTGTATACCGAGCGGGCTGTGTCGGGGTTCGGGGTGCTGCCGTCGTCCGGCGTCCGGTAGTCCGGCGCAGGGTTTATTGAAGATACCAACGATGGCGGCCCGGCTTGCGATCCGAAGCCATGGCTCTTCATTATGTTGAAAAATGGCCTCTACTCGGTAGTCTCAAAATTGTTGGATGGTGTGGAGGGTGGCGCAACCGGCGTATCCGTCTTGCGGGACGGCACCATGCGCGGAGGCGGCTCGATCTACTATCATGTCGGAAGCTACGTCTGCTCTGGCGGTAAGTGGAAAGGCGAATTGACCATACGAGAGCACGAGCCTGCCGAGATCACCAGGGTGTTTGCAGGGAAGGTCGTCAGCATGGGATTTAGCGGCACATATACCGATGACGATGCCGAATTTGACGCAACGGCGCTTGTGGGTAAGCGGAGCATTCAGTTGAAGGTGATTTTTCGGTTGCTGACGCCGGATTGAATCGTGTCGCATTTTTGGGACGTGCCGCGATGACACGTGGGGAGACAAGCATGGCCTCGTCGAAGTTGCCGCTCTGGCTTCGTTTTATTCTGCTTGTCGGGCGTCATTGGTCTCGCGTCCGGTGCAAGCCTCCTCGCCTATCGCTATTTCACGCGCCCGACGACGCTGAGCGTGGCGGTGGGCTCGATCGACGGCGAAGCCGCCAAGGCGATGTCAGCGATTGCCAGCCAGCTCGCTTCGACGAACGCGCCGGTTCGGCTCAAGGTCATCGACAGCGGCACCGCGCTTGAAGCGGCCAAAACGTTTGCGGCAGGCCAGACGGATCTCGCGGTGGTCCGCGGCGATGTCGGCGACCTGTCGCAAGCGCAAGCCGTCGTCGTCGTGAGCCATGTGGTCGTCCTCGTCGTCGTGCCGCCGGGTTCGGCCATCGACAGTATCGAGAAATTGAAAGGCCGCCGCGTCGGCGTAATCGGCGGGGAGACCAATGCCAAAATTGTCGAGGTGCTGAGCAAGGAATTCGGGCTCGACCCCGCCAAGGTGTTCAAGGATATCGCGTTGCCGGATGCCCGACGCGCTGTTCAGTCCAAGGAGGTCAGTGCGCTGCTTGTGGTGATCCCTTTGGCTGGAAAATATCTGTCGCTGGTGCGGGACGTATTTGCGCAGGGTCCCAAAGCCTTGCCGGTACTGCTCCCGATCGAGTTCCGCCGCGGCAATCGCACAAGCCGAACGCGCCTATGAAAGCTTCGAGGTGCCCAAGGGCACGCTGCGAGGATCGCCACCGGTTCCGGAAGATGACCTGACGACCTTGAGGACTTCATTATATCTGGTTGCGAACAAGAAGCTCCACGCCGATTTGATCACCAGCCTTACGCTAGCGATCATGAAAGTGCGCAGGGAGCTCATGGGCGAGGAACCGATCTTCGCACAGATCACCGCGCCCAGCACCGATCAGGACGCCTACCTTCCGCTGCATCCCGGCGCAGCAGCCGTTTATAACAGCACCCAGCAAAGCTTCATGGATGAATATGGCAACTGGATTTACCTGACGCCGATGGCGCTGGGGGGCGCGGCTACCGTGCTTGCCGCGGCCTGGAAATTTTTAGGGTTGGGCGGGCCCGCGAACCCACAAGGCCCGCTGGATTCTCTTTATGCCCTGGGACGCCGGATCCGGAACGCCGACACCGAGGCCGAGTTGTCCGATATCGAGGAAGAGATCGACAGTATTCTCAGAGCGCAAAGGGCCAGATCCGCCGGCGGCGATGAGACCGCGGTCGATGACGCCACCCTGAATGTGGCGGCCCATCGCCTCGAAAGCCTGATTCACGATCGGCGAACGATGCTGGCGAAAAGACCGGCAGTTGTCCCTGCGGCCTAAAGCGTTTTCCAGCGAAGTGGATGCCGGTTCGCCTGAAGAAAACGCGTCAAAATAAAGAGATAGAGCCTCCATTCCGATTCAATCGAAACGGAGGCTCCAAGTCGCCGGGAGGACGGAGATATCCATGAACGACCTGTTGATCTCGCTGCTGGTTTTCGCGGTGATATTCGGCGGCGCCCTGCTCGGCGTCGCGGTTCGGCATCTGTTGTCGGAAAGCCATCTGCAACCCAACTCAAAGGACGTTGTAAAAATGGCGACCGGCCTGATCGGCACATTGGCCGCGCTGGTATTGGGCCTGCTGATCGCATCCGCGAAAACCTCTTTCGATCTGAAGGTCAACCAGGTCAGGCAGCTGACCGCTACCATCCTCGTTCTCGACGATCAGCTGGCGCAATATGGGCCGGAAGCGGCTCCGCTCCGAACGCGTCTGCGGCAGAGCGTTCCGCCGCTCGCGGATCGCATCTGGCATGAGCAGGGAAGTTCGACCGCCAATCCGGCTCATTTCGAGGCAAGTGCCCAGGCGTCGGCTCTTGAAAATGAACTGCAACGGCTGTCGCCGAATAATGATGCGCAACGCTCGCTGCAATCGCGCGCCATTCAGGCGTTCGCGGAAGGCGGGCAGACCCGGCTATTGTTGTTTGCGCAGGCCGGCGGCTCGATCCCGGTTCCGTTCCTGATCATTCTGGTTTTCTGGCTCAGCGCGATTTTTGTAAGCTTCACCCTGTTTGCGCGCGTCAATCTTGTCGTGATGGCTTCCCTGCTGATATGCGCGCTGTCGTTTGCCGGCGCGATCTTTCTGGTTCTGGAGCTGGATAACCCCTTCACCGGGCTGATGGGGATTTCAAGCGCAACCTTGCGGAGCGCGCTTTTGCCGCTGAGTTCGTAGGGCACCGAAATCGACGCAAGCGCGCCACTGATTACGGCAGCGGCATGCCGATTGAAAACTCGCCCGCCGCGGCATGCTGTCCGTTCGCCGCGTGGTCGTCCTGCGATGACGGGTTGGCGAGCGCGAAGCTGATCATGAACAGCATGACCACGCCGACCAATGCGACGATCGGCAATTCCCACGTCGAAAAAAATAAATCCTGAACAATTGGCTTGATCGATGAATATGCGAGGGGCTTTTGCATGTGATGCCTTCCAATCAGGTTGGTCGACTTCCGATCCGCACATCCATTTTCACAGATAGATTGGTTGGGCGGATTGCAAAAACGATTACCACGCGCTCCGAAGCGCGAATGTGAACCGGTTCATATTGGGCGCGAAATAATCAGCCGCGGGCTGTTTTTACCCGACATTGGATCGGCCGCGCACGCCGCGAAAAACGTCGCGGCGTGCGGGCATAAGGGAGCGGTGCGCGAACGAGCGCTACCTTTCCTGCCCGATCAGGCCGGGGGATTCGCCCGGCGACAGCAGCAGCTTCCAGATGAAGGCGCCAACGGCGGCTCCCACCAGCGGGGCCACCCAGAACAGCCAGAGCTGACCGGCCGCGCCGGTATGCGCGAACAGCACAACCGCCGTCGAACGCGCCGGGTTGACCGAGGTATTGGTCACCGGAATCGAAATCAGATGAATAAGCGTCAGCCCCAATCCGATGGCGATCGGTGCAAAGCCGGCCGGTGCTGCCTTCGACGTCGAACCGAGGATGATGATCAGGAAGGCCGCGGTCAGCACGACTTCAGCGACCAGACACGACAGCAGGCCGTAATGTCCCGGGGACAAGGCGTCGTAGCCGTTCGAGGCGAAACCACCGGCCGCGAAATCGGGTTTGCCGGAGGCGATGACATACAGCACCGCCGCACCAGCAAACCCGCCGACCACCTGGACGATCCAGTAAGGGATCAGCTCGGACCATTCGAAACGGTTGGCGATCGCAAGGCCGAGCGAGACGGCGGGATTGAAGTGGCCGCCGGAAATTCCGCCGACGGCAAAGGCCATGGTCAGGACGGTCAATCCGAATGCGAAAGCGACACCGGCAAATCCGATACCGAGCTGCGGAAAAGCCGCCGCGAGCACGGCACTGCCGCAGCCTCCAAATACCAGCCAAAAGGTTCCGAAGAATTCCGCAGCGAGTTTCCGAGACATCAATCTCTCCTTTACGATCCATCCCAAGCTTCTGTCGGCATTCTCAGGGATTTCCATGCCAGGCAGATCGCGCCGGCCGCCGTTCAGCGCATGCCTCAACCATGGAGATCGCCCAAGAATCAACGTGCTGGACTTCTATGGCTGCGAGCCAACCATGTCCAACGCCGGAACGATGGCTTTGAATGGGATGGTTCATGAATGGGATGGGATGGTGATGCCGACGCTGTCGCAACATTCCTAAAATGCCCTGCGATCAATTTCCCGCAAATTGACCAGACGCGCGCAGTGGATTTGATATTCGCTCCCGGTGGCTGGCCGCCTTGCAGTAAACGCGGGGCAGGCATGATGCGGAGTGCGGTCTCGCCGGTACGGATCACGACAGCAAGATGACGGCGACCGCATTTTCTCGTCATGGCCGGGCATAGCCGTCTGAAGGACGGCGTCGCTTCCGCTCGCCTATGCCCGGCCATCCACGTCTTTCTCGTTGATGTGTCGCCAAGACATGGATGCCCGGGACGAGCCCGGGCATGACGAATCAAGCTACGAATGATCAGCCGCGCTTTTTCTGCGTGGTCTCCACGGGGCGAACATCCACGCTCGCTTTCACCACCTCTCCCAGTGCTGCGCAATCCGGTTTGCGCGGCGACGTCCGGCGAAACGCCAGGCCGATGCTGCGGCCGGGCTGCGGGTTCTTCAGGCGCAGGAATTTTACCCGCTCGTCGCGCTTCTCGACATCGGCGGCGATCTGCGGAATCAGCGTCACGCCGTAGCCGCCCGCGACCATCTGCATCACCGTGGTGAGGCTGCTGGCGCCAAATGTCGCGCCTGCGGCACTGGAGCGACCACGTCCGACCGTGGCGCAAAATGCCAATGCCTGGTCGCGCAGGCAATGGCCATCCTCCAGCAGGATCAACCGGCTTTGGTCGATGTCTGAGGCTGCAACCCGCGCCGTCTCGCTGCGCGGATCGGAGGCCGGCACCGCCAGCAGAAACAGGTCTTCGAACAGCGGCATCGTATCGAGGTCAGGCTCGCCCACGGGCAACGCCAGCAACGCCGCATCCAGTACGCCGCTCTTGATGTCCTCGACCAGTTGCCGGGTTTGGGTTTCCCGCAATTCAAGCCGTAATTCCGGAAATTGGCTTTGCAGCAACGGGAGAATCCGCGGCAGCAGATAGGGCGCCAGCGACGGTATCACCCCGAGCGTCAGCCGTCCCGTCAGCACGCCGCTGCGATGGCGCGCGAAATCGACCAGATCGCGCGAGGCAGCGAGCACGTCCTCGCCGCGCCGGGCAATTTCGCGCCCGACATCGGTCAACATCACGTCGCCCGGCCGCCGCTCCACCACCGCAACGCCAAGCGTGCGCTCGAGGTCGCGGATCTGCATGGACAGCGCCGGCTGGGTCACGGCGCAGGCCTCGGCGGCACGGCCGAAATGGCCGTGTTTGGCGAGCGCCGAGAGATAACGAAGCTGTCGAAGGGTGATCATGCCCGATCAGATAAACTGATCGAGAGCTCAAGACAATTCGACTGGACCTGATGTTAGATATCTTCCAAAGTGGCGCTGGCGAGCGCGCCCAGGCGAATTCGCTCCAGCAAAAGCGAAACGACGCCTTACCCCCGCCGGCGAACCCGGTACCGCGGATGCGGTGCGCGGCTTCGCCCTGAAATTCCATACCGAAGGCCACCGGATCTCGTCGGCAACAGCGCCTACCGGTCACAATCCTTCGATATGGAACAAATCGAAGAAAAGTACGGAACATGATCGGAGAAAACCATGGACGCAAAGACTGACGACAGCGCGGGCAAATGCCCGTTCACCGGCGGAACCCACGGACACCGGAACCGCGACTGGTGGCCAGAGCACCTCGATATCAGCGTGCTCCATACCAACGCGCCCGCCGCCGATCCGATGGGCGAGGCGTTCGACTATGCCAAGGAATTCGAGAGCCTCGACCTCGACGCCGTGATCAAGGACCTGCATGCCCTGATGAAGGACTCGCAGGAATGGTGGCCGGCCGACTTCGGCCATTATGGCGGACTGTTCATCCGCATGGCCTGGCATAGCGCCGGGCACGTACCGCACCACCGACGGTCGCGGTGGCGCCGGCGCCGGTCAGCAGCGCTTCGCGCCGCTCAACTCCTGGCCTGATAACACCAACCTCGACAAGGCGCGCCGCCTGCTGTGGCCGATCAAGCAGAAATATGGCGCTAAGATTTCCTGGGCCGATCTGATGGTTCTCACCGGCAATGTCGCCCTCGAATCGATGGGCTTCAAGACGTTTGGATTCGCTGGTGGCCGCGCCGATGTGTGGGAGCCTGAAGAGTTGTATTGGGGCCCCGAAGGCACCTGGCTCGGCGACGAACGCTACAGCGGCGAACGTCAATTGGCCGAACCGCTCGGCGCGGTGCAGATGGGACTGATCTACGTCAATCCGGAAGGCCCGAACGGCAGTGCGGATCCGATTGGTTCAGCCAAGGACATCCGCGAAACCTTCTTCCGCATGGCGATGAACGACGAAGAAACCGTGGCGCTGATCGCCGGCGGTCACACCTTCGGCAAGACCCACGGCGCCGGCGATGCGTCGCTGATCGGCCCCGAGCCGGAAGGTGCTGCGCTCGAGGATCAGGGCCTGGGGTGGAAGAGCAAGTACGGCACCGGTTTCGGCGCCGACGCCATCACCGCTGGCCTGGAAGTGACTTGGTCGCAGACACCGACGCAATGGAGCAACCACTTCTTCGACAACCTGTTCAAGTACGAATGGGAGCTGACCAAGAGCCCGGCCGGCGCCAAGCAGTGGAAAGCCAAGGGCGCCGAGGCCACCATCCCCGACGCCTATGACAAGTCGAAGAAGCATGTTCCGACCATGCTGACCTCCGACCTCGCGCTGCGCCTCGACCCGGCCTACGAGAAGATCTCGCGGCGCTTCTACGAGCATCCGGACCAGTTCGCCGACGCTTTTGCCCGCGCCTGGTTCAAGCTCACGCACCGCGACATGGGGCCGATCGTGCGCTATCGCGGCAAGCTGGTGCCGAAGGAAACGCTGATCTGGCAGGATCCGATCCCTGCCGTGGATCATCCGCTGATCGGCGAAGCGGACATCGCCGCCCTGAAGGCGAAGATCCTCGCGTCCGGTCTCACCGTGTCACAGCTCGTCTCGACCGCCTGGGCATCAGCCTCGACGTTCCGCGGCTCCGACAAGCGCGGCGGCGCCAATGGCGCTCGGATTCGCCTCGCGCCGCAGAAGGATTGGCATGTCAACAATCCGCCGGAGCTTGCGAAGGTCCTCTCGAGCCTCGAAGCGATCCAGAAGGAGGCCGGCAAGAAAGTCTCGCTCGCCGACCTGATCGTTCTCGGCGGCAGCGCCGCGATCGAGAAGGCGGCGAAGGATGCCGGCCTGAGCCGTGACGGTGCCGTTCACGCCCGGCCGCATGGACGCATCGCAGCAGCAGACAGACGCTGAATCGTTCGCACCGCTCGAACCCCGCGCCGACGGCTTCCGCAACTATATCAGCAGCAAGCGGCAGTTCATGATGCCGGAGGAGGCGCTCGTAGATCGGGCGCAACTGATGACGCTGACGGCGCCCGAGATGACGGTGCTGGTCGGCGGCCTGCGCGTGCTCGGCGCCAATGCCGGCAACGCCAAGCACGGCGTCTTTACCAAGAAACCGGGGACGCTGACCAACGACTTCTTCGTCAACCTGCTCGACATGAGCACGGAATGGCAGCCCGCCGGCTCCGATGGAGAGTACGAAGGCCGCGACCGCAAGACCAAGGCGGTCAAGTGGACCGGCACCCGTGTCGACCTCGATCTTCGGTTCGCACGCGCAACTGCGCGCGCTGGCGGAAGTCTATGGCAGCCACGACGCCAAGGAGAAGTTCGCAAAGGACTTCGTGGCGGCGTGGACCAAGGTGATGAACGCGGACCGTTTTGATCTCGCCTGATCCCGGTTCGACAAGGCGAGAATTCAGGGCGGCGCTTCAAGGCAACTTGAACGCCGCCCTGATGCTAATCAAGTACCGGCTTCTATGCCGATGAGATAAGGGTCGTCATTGCGAGCGAAGCGAAGCAATCCACTCTTGCTTTCTCTTTTGCCTCATGGATTGCGTCGGCGCTTCGCTCCTCCGAGGAGCGAAGCGACGAAGCAATCCACCCTTCGGCGTGCAAAGCTGAATTGCTTCGCTTCGCTCGCAATGACGGCCTGCAATGACAACTGTAAATACCTTATATTTCTGCGACCTGATTGCCGCATCCGCGCGGCGCCCCCTATGCTCGCGCGTTTTTCAGTGCCCGGAGCCCGCATGACCACCCCGCTCGATCCCGTTATCGCCGACATCATTCCGCGTTGCCGCTGCGCGATCCCGATACCATGACCCCACAAAGCGCCCGCGACGCGCTGCGCGCGCTGGCGGCGTCGCGCGCGGCTGTTCCGCCGCCGCCGGTCGAGAGCGTCAGCGATATCGAGGTGAAGGGCGCGGCCGGGCCGCTCGCCGCGCGGGTCTATCGCGTCGGCCACGACGACATCGCCGACCGTGGTGTTTTTCCATGGCGGCGGCTGGGTCGCCGGCGATCTCGAAACCCATGACCGGCAGGCGCGCCTGCTCGCGATCGAAACCGGCGCCGTCGTCGTCTCGGTCGACTACCGGCGGCCGCCCGAAACGCGCTTTCCGGGCGCCTTCGAGGACGGCTTTGCCGCGATGCGCGACGTGATCGCGCGCATCGCCGAGTTCGGCGGAGATGCTACAGCGCATCGGCGTTGCCGGCGACAGCGCCGGCGGCAATCTGGCGGCGGCCACAGCGATCGCCTGCCGCGACGCTGGCATCGATCTCGCCGCGCAATTGCTGGTCTATCCCGTGACCGACGTCGCCGGAGGTTTTGCCGACGCAAACGAGAACGCGCGCTTTGCCTCGCGCGCGGAAAATGCCGAAGGTTACTTCCTGACGAGCGCCACCATGCAATGGTTCGCCGGCCATTATCTCGGCGATGCCAAGCAAGGAACCGACTGGCGGGTTTCGCCGTTGCGCGCGAAAAGCCATGCCGGGCTCGCACCCGCAACCGTCTGCACGGCGTGGTTCGATCCCTTGCGCGACGAGGGCAAGGCCTATGCCGATGCGCTCCGCGCCGCCGGTGTCACCACGAAATATCATCACGGCGCCGGGCTCATTCATGGCTATTTCGGCCTTGGTGAAGCCTCCCAAACCGCGCGGCTCGAGGCGCAGCGCGCCCGCGCCGATTTCAGGGCCATGCTCCATCGCGTTTGAGCCGGTCTCGCAGTCAAAAATGACCTAGCGAGCGGCCTCCGTGCGCTCTAAAAGCATCTCAATACCCAAGCGGCACGGGCCGGAATCCGAGCCGTTCGCTGGATGTTGCAAGACCTGAAGCCCTGAAATCGAGAACACCATGAACAACAATCTACCGGCGGATTCGATCGAGGCCGTCACCGCAGGACTGGCCTCGGCGGGCTATATCGCCAGCCGGCAGATCGCGACCGCGGTCTATCTGGCCGAGCGGATCGAGAAGCCGATCCTGGTGGAAGGCCCGGCCGGCGTCGGCAAGACCGAGCTCGCCAAGGCACTGGCGGCCTGGCGCGGGCTGAAGATGATCCGCATGCAATGCTATGAAGGGCTCGACGAAGCCAAGGCGCTGTACGAATGGAAATACGCCAAGCAGCTGCTCTACACCCAGATTCTGAAGGACAAGCTCGGCGAAGTGCTGGGCGGCGCGGAAACGCTGGCCGGCGCGCTCGACCGGCTGCACGATTTCGGCGACGTGTTCTTCTCCAAGGAATTCGTCGAGCCGCGCCCCCTGCTCCAGGCCCTCGAGCAGCCCAAGGGTTGCGTGCTGCTGGTCGACGAGATCGACAAGTCGGACGCCGAATTCGAATCGCTTTTGCTCGAGATCCTCTCGGATTACCAGGTCAGCATTCCCGAACTCGGCACCGTGGTGGCTGTGGTGAAGCCGACGGTGATCCTGACCTCCAACGGCGAGCGCGATCTTTCCGATGCGCTCAAGCGCCGCTGCCTGCATCTTCACATCGGCTTCCCCGAACAGAAGCTCGAGGAGCGCATCGTCGAAAGCCGCGTCCCCGGAATCGAAAAATCCCTGCGCACGCAGATCGTCGGCTTCATCAACCAGGTCCGCACCCTCGATCTGAAGAAGCTGCCTTCGGTCAGCGAGACCATCGATTGGGCGCGCGTGCTGGTGCTGCTGCAGTCTTCGGAGCTCGATCATCAAACCGTCAAGGACACGCTCAATGTGCTCCTGAAATACGAGGCCGACATCGAGACCACGCTGCCCCAGGTGACGACCTTCGTCGCCAGGGCCGGACGGCAAGGCGTATTCGGTTAATGCGCGAAGAACTGCATCGATTTTTCCGGGCGGCTCGCGGAGCCGGCGTTCGGGTATCGCCCGCGGAAAGCATCGATGCCATGAAAGCGGTGGCCGATGTCGGATTTGCCGACCGCGACATCCTGCGCGACACGCTGCTGCTGACGCTCGCCAAGAACCAGGACGAAAAGCGGGCGCTCGGCGAGACCTTCGATCTGTTCTTCAGCCAGCCCGAGGTGAAGGACGAGACCGCGCCCGAGGATGCTGAAGAGAATGCTGCCAACAGCGCCGCGCCGGATGCAACGACGGCCGAGACCGGCGAAGCCGGCGCGCCGGCGCCGGAAATGGGCGAGCTGGCGCAGATGCTGATGTCGCAAGACCGCAACGCGGTCGCAGCGGCACTGGCGAACGCGGCCAATGCCGCCTCATTGTCCGACATCCGTTATTTTACCCAGCGCGGCATCTTCTCGACCCGGATTCTCAATCAGCTCGGCATCGAGCGGCTGCGCGACGATCTCGACGCGCTGACATCAACCAATCCGGCGCAAGCCGAACGGCTGGCGGCGGCATTGACGGCGTTGCGCGAAAACGTCGGCGAAATCGTCTCGCAGGCGCTGGTGCTTTACGGGCGCGAGGAAAGCGAAAACCTGCGCAATGAGATCCTGCGCAACGCGCCGCTGGCCCGGCTGGAACGCCGGCAGGTCGAGCAGATGAAGGCGCTGATCCGCGCCATCGCGCGACGGCTGCGCGAGCGTTACAGCAAGCCCCGCAAGCGCCAGCGCCGCGGCCATCTCGATATCCGGCGCACGTTGCGGCGCAACGCCGCCTGGGGCGGCGTGCCTTTTCTGACGTCATGGAAACGCCGGCACCGCGACCGGCCGCAGATCGTGGCGCTCTGCGATGTCTCAGGCTCGGTGGCGCAGGTGTCCGACTTCTTCCTGCTGTTGATCCACAGCCTGCATGAGGTGGTCGACGACGTGCGCTCGTTTGCGTTTTCGGGACATCTGATCGAGGTCAGCGACATCCTTGAGGCCAAATCGCCCGAAGAGGCCATGAGCGAGATCATGTCGAAGGTCGGCTTTGGCTCGTCCGACTATGGCGGCTCATTGGTGGATTTCGAGAAGGGCTGGATCAAGACGGTGACGCCGAAGACGACGGTGATCGTGCTCGGCGATGCCCGCACCAACAACCTCGATCCGCGCGCCGACATCCTGCGCCGCATTTCGGAACGATCCAAGCGGCTGGTCTGGCTCAACCCCGAAGGCCGCATGGCGTGGGGCTGGGGCGATTCGGAAATGCCGCGGTATGCTTCCTTCTGCGCCGTGGTGCGCCAATGCGCGACTGCCAAGCAGCTCGAGCGGGCGGTGTCGGATATCGTGGCGGCCTATCAGTAAGCGGTTATTCCGGGTTGAAGCGTCATTGCGAGCGAAGCGAAGCAATCCATATAGCCGCGAGGAAGAATGGATTGCTCCGTCGCTTCGCTCCTCGCAATGACGGAGATTGGTGCGCCGCGGTCGCCCGCCCCTCACCGCAGCTTGCTCAACAGCGCCACCAGCGTCTCGCGTTCCTTGGTATCGAGCGGTGCCAGCGTTTCCCTGGTGATGGCGAGCGCGTTTGGCGCGGCCTTCTCGGCCATCTGCGCGCCGGCGCGGGTCAGGCTGACCAGCAGGCGGCGGCCATCGTCGGGATCGGCGCTGGTCTCGGTCAAGCCGCGGGCGGTGAGCCGGTCGATCACGCCTTTAATGGTGGCGACGTCCATCGCCGTCAGCCGCCCGAGCTGGTTCTGCGAGCACGGCCCGGTCTCGGTGAGTTTCGCCAATGCCGCCCATTGCGTCGGCGTCAGATTGATTCCGATTTCTCTCGCGAAGATCGCGGCATGACGTTGCCACACCTGGCGCAGGATGAAGCCGATCTGCTCTTCCAGAACATAGGACGGCCGCGACGGCTTGACGCTCCGTTTCGGCTGAAGAACCCTGGTCATCTGCGTTCCTGCCTTTGTCTCTTTTTTCTTCTTGATCTTCCCGCGCGGTCGATTACAGCGCCAGATGCGCGTCGCGAATGTCCGGACGGGCGTCGAGTTCGGCCATCGTGCCGCCAAAACAAATCCGACCGCGCTCGATGATATAGGCGCGGTCGGAGATCAATCTGGCGAAATGAAGGTTCTGCTCGGAGACGACGATACTGACGCCTTCCTTCTTCATGGTCAGGATCGCATCGACCATCTGCTCCACGATCTTCGGCGACAATCCTTCCGATGGCTCGTCGAGCAACACCAGCGACGGGTTGCCCATCAGGGTCCGCGCGATCGTCAGCATCTGCTGTTCGCCGCCGCTCATACGCCCGCCCTGGCGGCCACGCATCTCGCCCAGATTGGGAAACAACGCGAACAGTTTATCCCGGTCCCAGGTCGGCGCGTTTGGCCGTGCCGGCTGGCGGCCGACTTCGAGATTTTCCTCGACCGTCAAATCGGTGAAGATGCGCCGCTCCTCCGGCACGTAACCGAGCCCGCCGCGCACGATCGCATGGGTCGGCGCATCCGAGATGTCCCGCCCCTCAAAGACAATACGTCCGGTGCGTTGCTCGACCAGGCCGATGATGGAGCGAAAGGTAGTGGATTTGCCGGCGCCGTTGCGCCCCAATAGCGCCACCACCTCGCCGTCGCCGACCTCCAGCGCAACGTCGAACAGAATGTGAGCGGGACCGTAATGACTGTTGAGGTCTTGAACGCTGAGCTTCATGCCGGCGCTCCGTCGCGATGGCGGGCGTCATAGACCAGGCCCTCGCCGAGATAGATGGCGCGCACCTGCGGGTTGCGCCGGACTTCCTCGGGCGATCCCTCCGCGATCAAGGCGCCGCGATTGAGCACCAGAATGCGGTCGGCGTGTTCGAACACCACATCCATGTCGTGCTCGGTGAACAGCACGCCGATCGATTGCTCGCGGGCGATGCGCGCGGTGAGGCGCATCAATTCGATGCGCTCGCGCGGCGCCATGCCGGCGGTGGGCTCATCCATCAGCAGCAGTTTCGGCTGGTTGGCGAGCGCGATGGCGAGTTCCAGCCGCTTGAGGTCGCCATAGGCGAGTTCGCCGCAAGGGCGTTCGGCGTAACCGCTCATGCCGACCAGTTCGAGCAGCCCGCCGGCCTCCGCGCGCGCAAAGCGCGGCGTCGAGGACCACAGATTGAACAACTGCCGGCGATACGATACCAGCGCGACCTGAACGTTTTCGCGCACGGTCATGGTCGGGAATGTCGCGGTGATCTGGAAGGTGCGCCCGACGCCGAGACGCCAGATCGCGCGCGGTTTCATGCCGGCGGTGTCCTGGCCAAGCAGATTGATCCGGCCGGAGTCAGGAACGTTCTGGCCGTTGAGCATGTCGAAGCACGTGCTCTTGCCGGCGCCGTTGGGACCGATCAGCGCCAGGATTTCGCCGGCATGAAGCACGAACGACACGCCGCGCACCGCATGGACGCCGCCATAGGATTTGCTCAGGCGTTCGACCGACAGCAGCGTGGGGACCATGCTCATTCGGCGCTCTCGATTCCTGACGCCAGCGGCTTTGGCAATTCAGGCCGGCGCCTGCTCTGGATCGTCTCCAGCATGCCGACGATGCCCTTGGGAAAGGCGACCACGATCAGGACGATGACGCCGCCGAGCACCAGCTTGGACAGATCGGTCTTGCTCACCAGCCAGATGTTGAGCGCCTTGTAGGCGATGGCGCCGACCACCGCACCGGAGACAGTCTCGACGCCACCGAGCAGCACCATCACCAGCGCATCAACCGAGAGCGAGATGCCGAGGCTGTCGGGAAACACGCTACCCTTGAGGTAGGCGAACAGCGCACCGGCCACGCCGGCCACAGTGCCTGATATCACGAAGGCGGTCCACTGCACGCGCTTGCCGTCGATCCCGATCGCCTCGCTGCGCCGGATCGAATTGCGGGTCGCCCGCAGCGCATAGCCGAACGGCGAGAACACGATGATGCGAAGTGCTGCCACGCAGAGCGCGGCGACGCCGATCGAAAGCCAGTAGAAATGCGACGCCGACGCCGCCCACTTCTCCGGCCAGACGCCGAGGATGCCGTTGTCGCCGCCGGTCAACGCGACCCATTGGAATGCGACCGACCAGACGATCTGCGCAAAGGCCAACGTGAGCATCGCAAAATACACACCCGACAACTGCACCGCGAAGAATCCGAACACCACCGCGCCCATCATCCCGAGCAGCGGGCCGAGCAGCAGCGAAACGATCATCGGCAGGCCGGCGAGCTTGGCGAGGAAGGCGACGCCATAGGCGCCGAGCCCGAAATAGGCGGCATGGCCGAACGAGGCGAGCCCGCCGACCGACATCAGGAAATGCAGACTTGCCGCAAAGATCACAAAGATCGCGATCTCCGAGCCGACCGTGAGGGCATAATTGCCGGCGAACAGCGGCAACGCCACCGCCAGCACCAGGGCTGCGATCGCCGTAAAGCGCTCATTCGAGGTCAGTGGCCGCCACGGGTTGACCGTCAGCCCCGGGGTGCGGCGCGCCGGCGCTTCCGGCTTGCCGAACAGGCCCCATGGCCGCACAATCAGAACGGCGGCCATCACCAGAAATACCAGGATGATGGATATCTTCGGAAAAATCAGGATGCCGAAGGCGTTCAATTCGGACACCAGCACCGCCGCGACAAAGGCGCCGACGATGCTGCCGAGGCCGCCGATCACCACCACCACGAACACGTCGACGATGATCCGCAGATCCATGGCGTGATTGACCGCGTCGCGCGGAATTTGCAGCGCGCCCCCGAGTGCTGCGAGGAATACGCCGACCGCGAACACGCTGGTGAACAGCCATTTCTGATTGACGCCCAGTGCGGCCACCATGTCGCGATCCTGCGTCGCCGCGCGAACCAGCACGCCCCAGCGCGTTCGCTGGAACAACAGCCACAGCACGCCGAGCACGATCGGGCCGAGGGCAATCAAAAACAGGTCGTAAGTGGGGACATTCTGGCCGAAGAAATCAACCGCGCCGCGAAATCCCGGCGCGCGTGGGCCGAGCAGATCGTCCGGTCCCCAGATCAAGACCACCAGATCCTCGACCATCAGGGTCAGGCCGAACGTCGCCAGCAATTGAAACAATTCGGGCGAATGATAAATCCGCCGCAGCAACACCATCTCGACCAGCGCGCCGACCGCGGCGACGATCAGGGCTGCCACCACGATGCCGCCCCAAAACCCGATCGCGCCGGCAAATCTCGCCGTCAGCGTGAACGCGACATAGGCGCCGAGCATATAGAAGGCGCCATGCGCGAAATTGACGATCCGCGTCACGCCGAAGATGATCGACAGGCCCGACGCCACCAGAAACAGCGACGCCGCGCTGGCGAGACCGGTCAGGAACTGGACGAAGTAGAAGGCCATTTGTGGTTCGCGCCAGTATTTCTTTCCGAACGTTGCTCCATCCTTCGAGACGCATTGCTTCGCAATGCTCCTCAGGATGAGGCGTTTCTCGTCATTGCGAGGAGCACTTGCGACGAAGCAATCCAGCCTTGCTTGTGGTAGGGGCGCGTGGATTGCTTCGCTTCGCTCGCAATGACGAACTCATGGCCCAATAGCTTCACTCCTTCGGGCGCAGCTTTGCGACCTCTTCGTCGCTCGGAAGATAGTCCGAACCCTTGCGATAGATCGGAATCCACCATGATGCCCTTGCCGTCCTTCAGCGCGGTCTTGCCGACGAACGCGCCGAGCGTCGACTGGTGATCGATCTTGCGGAAGGTGATCTCGCCGAACGGCGACGGCACTGACAATCCTTCCGCCGCCGCGATCAGCTTCTCCGGATCGTCCGACTTGGCCTTGGCCAGGATGGCGGCGGCCGATTTCATGGTCTGGTAACCGACGATCGAACCGAGCCGCGGATAATCATTGTACTTGGCCTGATAGGCTTTCAGGAACGCGTCGTGCTCCGGTGTCTTGATGCTGTACCAGGGGTAACCCGTGACGATCCACCCCTCAGGCGTTTCATCCTTCAGAGGATCGAGATATTCCGGCTCGCCGGTGAGGAAGCTGACCACCGCGCGATTTTTGAACAGGCCGCGGGTATTGCCTTCGCGAACAAATTTCACCAGATCAGCGCCAAAGGTCACATTGAGAATGGCTTCCGGGTTGGCCTCGTTGAGGGCCTGCACCACCGGCCCGGCGTCGATCTTGCCCTGCGGCGGCCATTGCGCGTCGACCCATTGAATGTCAGGCCGCTTTTCCGACATCAGCTTCTTGAACACCGCCACCGCGGACTGGCCATATTCATAATTCGGCGCGATGGTCGCCCAGCGCTTGGCCGGCAGCTTTGCCGCCTCTTCCACCAGCATCGCCGCCTGCATGTAATTGGAGGGGCGCAGACGGAACGTGTAGCGATTGCCCTTCGACCAGGTAATGGCATCGGTCAGCGGTTCGGCGGCGAGGAAGAAAACCTTCTTCTGATTGGCGAAGTCGCTGACGGCGAGACCGATGTTGGACAGGAAGGCGCCGGTCAGCATCACCACATTCTCGCTCGACACCAGTTCGTTGGCGGCGGTCTGCGCGTCGGCCGGCTTGCCGCTGTCATCCTTGGAGACGACCACGAGCTTCTTTCCGTTGACGCCGCCGGCGGCATTGATTTCCTCGACCGCGAGTTGCCAGCCCTTGCGATAGGGCTCGGTGAAAGCGGGCAGCAACGAGTAAGAGTTGATCTCGCCGATCTTGATTTCGCTCTGCGCCATTGCGGCGTTTGCGATGCCGGCGAGCATAACGCCGATAGCCCCACCCAACAGACGTTTGCTTCGTTGCATCCCAGACCTCCAAGTGTTGAACCATCGACTAGCGCAGACCGTCCTCGCCCTTGATCTCGGCCACCGTCAGACCTCCGACGCGCGGCAGCGGCCTGCCGCTGTCGGTGACGGCCAGCGCCACCATGATCTCGTTGGCGCGGGGCGCATCGTTGATCTGCACTTCCATGCCGTCGAAGTGACTTCGCACGAACGCCGCATCCTTGTGCCCGAGCGGAATGTTCAGGACTGTGCCGAGCCCGCCGCGCTTCTTGGACGACGGAATCAGCGCCGCGCCCTTGCCCAGCACCTTGCGTACCGGCGCGCCCATCTTGGGATGCAAGATCGCTGCCGCATGCTCCAGCTCGCCGTTTTCGCCGACCGCTGCCGCCTTGCCGTAACTTTGCGCGTTCGGCCCTTCGATGCCCAGCGCCGCCACTGCCCTCACCGCGAGCAATTCGCCGAGTTCCTCGCCAATCGCAATCAGCGGCGAAAGGTCCTCGACATATTTTCCGGCAAACGGATTCTCGATCACGGCGATGGCCGCGGCGCGGCGGGTTGGCGGCGTGACGGGGCGGTCCCATTTCCAGATAGGTCTCCTCAACGACCGTAACGATCTTGCGAATGATCGCGCTCATCGCTTTCCGCCTTGTCCCTGGTTAAACATGTGCCGCACTTTCTATTCGGTCCTTATGAACCCTGCTCGTTTCACGCGCTTTGACCGGCCCTGAAGCCACCAACGCGGTTTCACCGCACAACCGCAATGCCGCACCATCGATCAATCCCGCCGCGAGCAGCACGCGTGCGCATGTGGCACCGGCGTCCAGCGCCGTCGCAATCTCGTCGCGCGACAACCGGCCGACGCCGCGCGTGACCAGGCGAGCGCCAAGATCGCTGTCGGGCTGCAGATCATGGGCCGGTGTGCGAAGGATCGCCGGATGCGCCGGCAGATCGACGGCATTGGCAATGATGGTGGCGGCAGCGTCAGCTTGCGATGCGGTCCGCGCCAGCACCGTCACGGCGTCGGCGATGCCGAGCGAGAAACTGCGGCCATGGCGTCCGCTGGTCGCAATCCCCCGGGAGGGATCATCGGCATCGATGATGGCGGTTCGCATCAGGCCTTGTTGGTCCGGCCGATCGATCAAGCCCACCGTGAAGCGCTCGCCCTCCGCAAGATGCAGCGCGATGTCGCCGCCATTGTTGACATAGGCGCGCTCGAGCCGCGCCTCCCGCACCATCGCGCCGAGAATTTCTTCGGCGACGGAACCTGCGACCGCCGCCATCGGCGTAATGAAATGATCGGCCGCGAACGGCGCCACCGCGGCATGCATGCGGCGCGCGACCGCGCCTTGCAGCGAGCAGCGCGCTGGATGAGCCGCTTCGCGCAACAGCTTTAGCTCGTCGCAGAGTTCGTCGAGCAGGCCGGTGAAGCGCCGTGCCGCGGCGTCATAGGCCGCGCGCAAGTTCGTCTCGCTGCCGCGCGCCTCGACGATCAGGTCGATCGGGCCATCCTGCAAATGCAGCCGCTTGCCGTCGGCCAGAAGCCCGATTTGCGGAGCTCGGCTCATGCGCGCGGTCCCGGCGGCTGCGGCGACATCTGACGGATTTCAGTATTGTCCTTCAACGATGCCAGCGGACGCACATGATCCATGTGGCCGCCGAGCGCCGCATAATCCGACAGCCGCAGCGTAAACTCGATCGGCGCGACCAGCGCCGGCGTCGGCACGTAACCGAAGGCGCCGGCCGGCAGCCGCGTCACATCGACCATGAAGGTGATGCCGCCGCCCGGCCACACATAGACCGGCGCGCCGCCGCTGGTGACCCGCGTCAATGCCTCCTTCACCGATCGCGTCAGGCGCACCGGATTGTCGGTGACGCCGGCGCGCAGCGATCCGCCGGCGCCGCCCATGAACAGCACGGTGCACAAGGCCGGTTCGCAGTTCTCCTGAATCCGCTCGACCGACTGCCGGAGCTCAGGAGGCATCGGCTTTTCGACCGGCCGCAGCGTCGCGTCGAGTTCATAATAGGCCGCGTGCTCGCCGGTGGTGGAAACCATCAGCATGGTCATGCCGGGCCGAGCCGTCTTGGGATCGAACGGCCCCAGCACCGAAAGCGGGTCGGAGATCATGGTGCCGCCCCACCCGGTACCCGGTTCGGCCACCTGAAAATAACGGCCCGGCGTGGAGCGCCGCCCCTTCATCTTGATTCCGGTGTCGGGAATGTCGAGCAATTTGCCGGCCTGGTGTTCTGAGAGAACCCCGGTGATGTGGTCATCCACCACAACGACTTCATCGACCTTGCCGTGCCATTGCTTGGCAAACATGCCGATCGTCGCCGAGCCGCAGCCGACCCGCATGCGCTCCTCGGCAACGCCGTTGACGATCGGCGGATATCCGGCCTGCACCACCACGGTCGCGCCGCCGTCGATCGTCAGTTCGACTGGCTTGCAGTTGCTCAGATCCATCAGCGCGTCGCAGGTGACGCGCCCCTCTTTCTTCGAGCCGCCGGTCAGATGATGGACGCCGCCCAGCGACAGCATCTGCGAACCATACTCGCTGGTGGTGACGTGGCCGACCGCCTCGCCCTGCGCCCGGACCGTCGCCGTCTCGGGCCCGAGATACCGATCGGTATCGATCTTCACCTTGACGCCGCAGTAGCTGAAGATGCCCTCGGTGACCACCGTGACCATATCGACGCCATCGATCTCGGAGGACACGATGAACGGCGCCGGCTTGTAGTCGGGATAGGTGGTGCCGGCGCCGATGGCGGTGACGAAAACGCTTGGCTCGCGAACGAGCTTGCCGTCCCAGTCGCCGGTGGCCTGGAACGGCACCAGCCGCCCGCCATGCGACACCGTGCGCTCCAGCACGATATGCGGATCGACGCGCACCAACTCGCCATTGTGATTGGCATAGCGATCGCAGGCACCCGCCGCGCCCGGCTTGATGTAACACATCACCGGGCAGGCATCGCAGCGGATCTTGTCGGCGGTCGCATCAGTCAGCATGAACAAGCTCTCGAAGCCAGCGTCAAACTGTCGAACGGCGAAGTTGATGAAGATGCACGGTAACGCAATCAGGGCGGTGTCGATAGTTCGCGTCCACGCGGGTCTGGGCATTTCGTTTGTATACGAACGATCTTGCGCGCGCCGGCGGAAACCTGTCAAGCGTTGTCGCGATCGAAAAACACCGCTGCCGCATAAAAACTCAATTGCCTGCCGCGGCTGTTCATAAATCGGGCAAACCGTTTTGCCGGGGAATGCCAAGCTTGCACGTTTGTATGCAAACGGTATCTTCGCAAGGGTTTAAAGCGGTGTTTGCAACGCAGCATCGGAGTGGAACCACCAGCATGACGCAGAGCACGATCCGCCTGACAGTCAACGGCAGGATCCATGACGTCACCGCCGCTCCCGATACCGCGCTGCTCTATGTATTGCGCAATGATCTTGAATTGAACGGGCCGAAATTCGGCTGCGGGCTCGGCGAATGCGGGGCCTGCACCGTATTGATCGACGGGCTGGCAGCACGCTCCTGCGTGATTCCGATCAGCGGCTGCGCCGAGCGCGACATTCTCACGCTCGAAGGTCTTGGCTCGCGCGATCATCCCGATCCGGTGCAGGATGCCTTCATCCAGGAGCAGGCCGCGCAATGCGGCTACTGCCTCAACGGCATGATCATGGCCACCAAGGCGCTGTTGAATCGCTCCCCTCATCCCTCCGAGACCGACATATACGAGGCTCTGCGATATCATCTGTGCCGGTGTGGCGCGCATGTCGAAATCATGCGCGCGGTGAAGCGGGCCGCGGGTTATGCCGCAGAGGCCCGGGATTGATGGCCGCGCCGGAGCCTGATCGTCGGCCGGGATCGCTGTCGATCATTCGCGCAAGCGGGTCTGGCGCCGAAGGGATATTCGAAACCTTCATCAAGATCAGCGCCGATGGAGCGGTCACGGCCTTCAACGGTCATGTCGACCTCGGCACCGGCATCCGGACTGCGCTCGGACAGATCGTCGCCGAAGAACTCGACGTGTCCTTTGCACGGGTCGTCGTCGTGCTCGGTGATACGTCACTCGTTCCCAATCAGGGCGCGACGATTGCCAGCGAGACCATTCAGGTTACGCAATACCGCTGCGCAAGGCAGCAGCCCAGGCGCGGCAATTCCTGATCGCGCGCGCCGCGGAACGGCTTGAGCTTGCCGAGCAAGATGTTGTGGTGGAAGACGGGCTGATCCGCGGACGCGATAACCGCAGCGTCAGCTACGGCGAATTGATTGCCGGCGAGACCATCCGCCTGGAACTGGCCGAGAGCGTTGCCGTCAAGGCGGTCGATTCCTACAGCATTGTCGGGCAGTCGGTGCCGCGCATCGATCTTCCGGCGAAAGCGACCGGCGAACTGGTTTATGTGCACGACGTGCGTGTGCCCGGCATGCTGCATGGCCGCGTGGTGCGCCCGCCCTATGCCGGCGTCGATGCCGGCGCCTTTGTCGGCACCAGCCTGATCGCGGTCGACGAAGCCTCGGTGCGCGATATTCCGGGGCTGATCGCCGTCGTCAACATCCGCGATTTTGTCGGCGTCATCGCCGATCGCGAGGAAAACGCGGTCAAAGCCGCAGCCCTTCTCAAAGTCACCTGGAAGCCGACGCCAACGCTGCCCGACATGAAGGACGTCGAGACCGCGCTCCGCGCCAATCCATCGACGCCGCGCATCCTGATCGACAGAGGCGACGTCGATGCTGCGATCGCTGCTGCCGAGAAGCCGATGCCGCGGACGTATGTCTGGCCATACCAGATGCACGGCTCGATCGGCCCGTCCTGCGCGGTCGCTGACGTTCAGGAGAGCCAGGTCCGGGTGTGGTCCGGCACGCAAAATCCGCACATCCTGCGCGCCGACCTTGCGTTGCTGCTTGCGGCGGCCGGATTCCGAAATCGACGTGATCCGGATGGAAGCGGCTGGCTGCTACGGCCGCAACTGCGCCGATGACGTTTCAGCCGACGCGGTGCTGCTGTCGCGCGCGGTCGGCCGTCCGGTTCGCGTGCAATTGACCCGCGAACAGGAGCATGCCTGGGAGCCAAAAGGCACCGCGCAACTGATGGACGTCAGGGGCGGGTTGCGCGCCGATGGCAGCGTCGCCGGTTACGATTTTGCGACACGCTATCCCTCCAACGGCGCGCCCACTTTGGCGCTGTTGCTGACCGGAACGATCGCGCCGGTCCCGGCGGTGTTCGAGATGGGCGACCGCACCGCGATCCCGCCTTATGATTATGACGCCCTGCGCGTGGTGGCCCACGACATGCCGCCGATCGTGCGCGCCTCCTGGCTTCGCGGCGTCTCGGCGCTGCCAAACACCTTCGCCCATGAATCCTATATCGACGAATTGGCCACCGAAGCCGGCGTCGATCCGATCGAATATCGCCTGCGCTACCTCAGGGATCCGCGCGCGATCGACCTCGTCAACGCCGTTGCCAAACGCGCCGACTGGGCCCCTCGCCCGCACTGGAAGGAGCCGGTGGTTGACGGCGACATCGTGCGCGGGCGGGGCTTTGCCTACGCGCTCTATGTCCACAGCACGTTTCCCGGCTTTGGTGCGGCGTGGTCGGCCTGGATCGCCGATGTCGCGGTCAATAAATCAACCGGCGATGTCAGCGTCACGCGCGTGGTCGCCGGCCAGGATTCCGGCCTGATGATCAATCCGGACGGCGTCCGCCACCAGATCCACGGCAACGTCATCCAGTCGACCAGCCGCGCGCTGATGGAAGAAGTCTCGTTCGACCGCAATGCGGTCACGAGCCGCGAATGGGGCGCCTACCCCATCATCACTTTCCCTGATGTCCCCAAGATCGATGTCTTGATGCTGCCGCGACCGGATCAGCCGCCGCTCGGCGTCGGCGAATCGGCCTCGGTGCCGAGTGCTGCGGCGATCGCCAATGCCATCTTTGACGCAACCGGGGTGCGGTTTCGTGAATTGCCGTTCACGCCGGAACGAATTCTGGCGGGATTGCGCGGCGAACAGAGTGCAACGCCGGCAGCGTTGCCGAGACCAGTGCCAGGAGCCACGGACTTGGCTT
This sequence comes from uncultured Pseudomonadota bacterium, assembly GCA_963771225.1. Taxonomy (GTDB): domain Bacteria; phylum Pseudomonadota; class Alphaproteobacteria; order Rhizobiales; family Xanthobacteraceae; genus Bradyrhizobium. Next base: position 152,607 of record CAVYSR010000003.1, read on the forward strand.
CGGCACATTGGCTGCCGAATCCTTTCGCGACGCGACGCGGCATATTAGCGAGCGCCGCCGCCCTCGTTGCCGCCGCAATCGGCATCGCGGCGGCCGTGCTGCCGTGGCGGTCGATCGCGCCGATCGTACGGCCGGATGCGTCGGTCTATTCGGCCGCCACCATCGCGCGCGGCCGGCAACTGGCCGCGCTCGGCGACTGCGCGATCTGCCATACGGCCGTGAACGGCGTCATCAATGCCGGCGGCCGGGCCCTCGAGACGCCGTTCGGCACCATCTACAGCACCAACATCACGCCCGATGCCGAGACCGGCATCGGCGCGTGGTCCTATCCCGCCTTCGAGCGCGCCATGCGCGACGGCATTCACCGCGACGGCCGGCATCTCTATCCGGCGTTTCCCTATACGCATTTTGCAAGGACCACCGACGCCGATCTGCAAGCGCTCTATGCCTACCTGATGGCGCAGTCGCCGGTGCGCGCCGAAGGCCCGAAGACAGCGCTTGCGTTTCCGTTCAACCTGCGCCCGCTGATGGCGGGATGGAACGCGCTGTTCCATCAGGCCAGCTGCATTCGAAGCCGATGCGACGCAATCGGCGAACTGGAATCGCGGCGCCTATCTGGTCGAAGGCCTCGGCCATTGCGGCGCGTGCCATTCGCCGCGTAATGCGTTCGGCGCCGAAAAAGCCGGTGCTTATCTGGCCGGCGGTTTCGCGGAAGGCTGGGAAGCGCCGCCGCTGACGTCGCTGTCGCACGCGCCGATCCCCTGGAGCGAGGATGAACTGTTCGCCTATTTACGGTCGGGCGAATCCCGCTTTCACGGCGTTGCCGCCGGCCCGATGGCCCCAGTGGTGAAGGAGCTTGCAAGCCTGCCCGACCAGGACATCCGCGCCATGGCGGTCTACCTCAGCTCCTTCAACGACAAGACGATCAGCCAGCCCGAACAGGACGCGCTGGCCGCCGGGCTCGAAATCTTACCAGCACCAGGGCGGTTTCGGCCTCGGCGATGGGCGCACGGCTTTACGACGGCGCCTGCGCGGTCTGCCATCGGGTCGGCGGCGCGCCGCTGTTCGGCAGCCGGCCGTCGCTGGCGCTAAACAGCAATCTGCACAGTGCGGTGCCGGACAATTTGATCAAGGTGATTTTGCATGGCATCGCCTCGCCGGTGTCGAGCGATCTCGGCTACATGCCCGGCTTCAAGGACAGCCTGTCGACCGATCAGGTCGCGGAGCTGGTGTCCTACCTGCGGCAGCAATTCGCGCCCGGCAAACCGCCCTGGGCCGACGTCCACGCGGCCGTCAACCGGGCCATGCAGACGGCATCGCATTGATGGCGAACCACGGCCACGGACGCATCGGATCAATCTAGAATTTCACCTTTGCGCCGATCGTGACGGCCTGCGCCAACAGGCTGGATTGAGCGTAGGTCGGCGCGCCGGTGCCGAGCAGTTGATTGGTGGGCCGCAATACGTCGCTCATCCAGAACATGTTGTAGCCCAGGCTGAGCGTCAGAAAATTCGGGATCGCGTCATAATTCAGTTTAACCGTGCTGCTCGGAATGTAGGCGAACACGGTCCGCGAGTGGCTACCGGAATTCGCTGGCGATGCAAAAATCCCGCTGCCGCTTGTCGTTGTGCTCGTCGTGACGACGGGCGTCGCCGCCGATCCCGGAGGCGAGCCCGCGGCGACGGCGAGCGGTATCCCGGCGAGCTTGAGTGTTGCTGTCGGCGTGGTCGAACTGGTGACGGTCGACGTCGTGCTTCCGTTTACCGACAGGGATTCGAAGTTGGCGCCGACGGCAACCTTCGCGTCACCCGAAATCGACCAGCGCCCATCCAGCCGGAAGTCACCACCGGCCCCGAATTGCGGACCGACGAAGTTGTTGTGCGTGCTGATGGCATCGTTTGTTGCGATGGTCGTGCTGGTCGAATTGGTGAAGTTGGGATTTCCGGGAAGCCCGAGGGCCTTCGCGAATGTCGTAACCTCGGTATGATCGGCGGTCGACGCCGTGTTCAGGGAGAGACTTTCACTGAGATTTACGTACCTGAAGCCAGCGGAGACGTCGACATTTACCCCGCGTTCCCTGAACAGAGGCGTGGCAAGACGATAATTGAGGTCCGCTCCCCAGAGGCTCTGGGAATAGCTTGCGCTAGCGGTTCCCGTCGACTGATCCGTTACGGCCTTGTTGAACAGACCAACGAACACGTCGGGGGTCGTATTCACGGATACGCTCGTACCACTGGAGGTCGATGGTCGGTTGACAACGAAGAGCTGACCGATCCCGTTCGCGTCGAAGAACGGAACGCCCACGCCATTGCCGCCCGGCGCGCTAGCGAAACCGGTGCTCCCTTGTCCAATATAGAATCCGCCGCCCTCGATGGCCTGGGTGTGTTCAGCATCGAGCCAGTGCCCGAAACGCAGCGCTTCGCCGCTGTGAATGCCGGTATTGAGACCATCTCCTCCACCAAACAGAGTGCCGCTGTTCGCCAAGGCGCCGCCGAGCGAATTTTGCGTGGTCACGAGGCCAATAAAGCCGGGAGAGGTCGGAATCTTGGCCGACGTGGTGACGGGGCCGCTGACGGTCGGATCGCCTGTCACGATCAAGGGCGAAGAATGACCCTTCGAAAGACTATAGAAAGCCTGCTCGGCCTCGATCCACCACTGCCTGCCAGGCGAATTGACCGGGGGCAACACGCCCACATAGGCCGGCATGACGCCCGGGGCCTGGGCCAGACCCACGAGTTCAGGCCGGAGCGGTTTTCCGGGACGGGGTGCCGGCTGCGCATTTGTCAGCCTGTCGTAGCAAGCCAGGCGATCCAGCGGCGCTTGAATCTTTTTGCAATCGGCCACGCCTGCGAACGCAGGCGATGCGGCCAATCCGCCAACCGAAAATAAAACAAAGGCCCCTGCGCGATGCCGCGATACCATAACTTGCGCCCTCGCTATCAAACACGAAATTCAATCCAGTTGTGATAGCCGTTGCCGGAGGCCCTGTCTGTTGCGGTTGGGTAACATACAAGGGCAAAATACAGTTGGGGCGACCCCGGTCTACCAGCCATGCGGTCTTCCATTTCGGAGAGCCGTAACCGCCGACCGACGTCCAGATTGTCCAGGCCCGCCGCGCGACGCCAAGCGATCAACCCTGACTTTAGTGCTGCAATTGGTGACGACCAGTCGGCGTTAAGTCGAAGACGACTTCCGCGCCCGCCAGAAGATCCGCACAGGACAATCCCATGATCATAGTCGTCGTTCGGGCAGGTCGCTGCTGACACGATCGCCCCGGAGCGGACGCTGCCGGGTGTGTCAGCCACCGAAGCGCATGTTCAATTCCGAAAGGGCCTGCTCTTTTGGTCATGCCAGCCGGCGCCTTGCTCCGGATGCGCGCTCAGCAACAAGGCTCCCGCCGGGCTGCGTTCGGCGACGGGTTCAATGAACCCGCCGCCGTGGCCTGTTTCAGGTCAGGCCGATGGGTACGCCCGGCGAGCCGGTCGCGCCGGCGAGCGGGACCGGGGTAAAAACATAAACAAACTGATATTTCTTGTCGGCGATCAAGCTGTCGAACAGCAGGTTCTCGTGATTGTAGATGCCGTGCTTGGTCTGCAGGGTCGAGTGGACCGCGAAGGCCAGCGTCTTGTCAGGATTAGGGACCACCTCGACCGCCCAGGTATCGGCGCCGGTCAAGCAAAGGTCTTTCTCGATCACCCAGCTTGCGACCTCAAGACCCGGGCCGGGTTCACCGCTGTTGTACTTGTCGTTGTTCTTGCCCCAGAGCGAACTCCATCCGGTATGGAAGAAGATGGCATCGCCGGGCTTGATGTCAGCCTCCTGCATATTCTGCTTCTGGAGACCCGCGCGTATATCGGCCACGCTGATCTCTTCGCCGGCTTCCATCATGCGCCCTTTCACCGCGACCATATCGATCAGATGACCTCGGGTGAAAAACGGCTTGCAGTTCTCGACGCCGAGCTTCTTGAGACCATAAGCATCACTGAAATCCACTGCCGCATTGCCGTTGTAGAATTTCATCTCCTTCTTATCGCCCGCGGCGCCCAATTGAATGCCGATGTGACCGAGGCCATCGAATTGAGTTCCTACCTGGCCGATTTCGGTGCTCACGAACTCGTCGTGGTAGACCATCCGATTTTCACCAAACGGGCCGCCAGTCGGGCTACCAATGATGCGCAACGTAAACACCCGCTTCCCGAACAGGGGCATGCTTAGAATCGTAGTTGTGGCCAAGCTTGTGGATCTTGCCGTCCTTGATCCACTTGACGCTATCGAGCACCTTCGCGGGCGTGATGTGGTTCGAAGCACCGGCCTGGTCATCGGCACCCCATTTCGAGGGCCACCATGGCTTGTCGGTTAGTTTCGGCATCGCCATTGTATCGGCCTGCGCAGCCGTGATTGGCGCAAGTCCGAACTTGCCGTGTGTCGCACCAGCGACGGCTACCGCGCTGGCGCCGGCGACACCGGCGGCCTTCAGGAAGTTTCGGCGGTCGGTTGACGCCGATCCTGTATCATCGATAGGCTCATTGCCTTCTGTCATGTGTTCCTCCCAAGAGTTCGCTTTGCTCGCCGATGAGTGACGACGTTGACGAAAATGACGGTATTGCGCCGGCAAGAAAGTTACGTGACAGAAATATGACAAGGGCCTGGGCGGCGTTTCCAATCCATTGCAGAGCCGAGGGAATCCAGCATGGGATTATTTGATATCGACAAATCGGCGTCGCGGCTGCCCGTTTCGGTGATCACCGGATTTCTCGGCAGCGGCAAAACGACGTTGCTCAACAAGCTCTTGCGCCATCCCGGCATGGGTGACAGTGCGGTCATCATCAATGAGTTTGGCGAGGTCGCGCTCGACCATCTGCTGGTGGAACAGATCGAAGGGGAAGTCGCCGTTCTTGCGAGCGGCTGTGTGTGCTGCACGTTGCGCAGCGATCTCGAGCAGACGCTGCGCGACCTTCTGTCGCGGCGCGATCGCGGCGAGATACCGGCGTTTGCGCGGATTCTGGTGGAGACCACCGGACTTGCCGATCCGGCGCCGATCATTCAGCTCATGTTGAACAATCCTCTGGTCAGTCACTTCGTGCGTCTCGATACCGTTGTGACCACCGTGGATGCGGTGAACGGCCTGCGTCACCTCGGCGAGCACACTGAAGCGATCAAGCAGGCCGCGCTGGCCGACCGCCTGCTGCTGACCAAGACTGACCTTGCGACACCGGAGACGATTGAAGACCTGCGGCGGCAACTCGTCCTGCTTAATCCTGGCGCGGCGCAGAGCGTCGTTACAAACGGCGAGATTGCGCCGGAAGCGCTGTTTGGCGCGGCACTGTTCGATCCTTCACGCAAGACGGTAGATGCCCGGCGCTGGATCAATGAGGACGCCTACGAAAGCCAGCGCCACGGTCACGGCGACCATGAACATCACGAATCATCATCATCATCACGACATTCACGCCTTCTGCCTCTCTAGCGAACAGCCGCTCTCATGGGAGGCGTTCTCTGCATGGCTTGGCCGGTTGCGGAACGGCGAAGGGGACCATCTGTTGCGCGTGAAGGGCATCCTGAACTTGATCGGCGAGAACGCCCCCGTGGTTGTTCACGGCGTGCACCACATTTTTCATCCGCCTGTGGTTCTCGATGCCTGGCCTGATTCCGATCATCGCTCGAGGATCGTGTTCATCTCAAGAGGGATGCAGCGCAGCGAACTGGAGGCAAGCTTCCGTGAGCAAGTGGTGGGGCGTTCGGCCTTGCTACCGCAGGAAGCCAGCTGAGAACCAACGTCCGACTTGAGGCCGAAATGTGCATCAAGGCGGACCTCCGCCCGCCATTCTGAATGGATGGGTTCACGCCCCGGACCTGTTCGAATTCCAAGTATCCGGCAGTGGCGTAACGGAATTATTTCGCTTACCCTTGCCGGCTGTTGCCGAACTCCCTCAACTTTGCATTGGTCCGGTCTGGAAAGTACCTTGAAGATGAATCCGACACGGCGGGGTCTACTGGTTTCCAATCTTGATCGGCCGGTCAAATCGAAAAGCAGGCAGGCCCTCGGCGCTTCACGGGCGCGCAAATCGATCCCCGAATCCCGCCCGGGCGCGGCCAAGGAAAAGCCCGCCGGCGACAAGGCGCTGGCGACGAAATCCGAAAAATCCCGGCAATCGGTGCTGGAAGCGGCCGCGAAGCTGTTTCGCCAGCAAGGTTATTCCGCGACCACGCTGCGCCAGATCGCCAGCATGGCCGAGATCAAGGCCGGAAGCATTTATTACTATTTCGATTCCAAGGAGGCGATCCTCGACGAGGTTCTCGACCAGGGGCTGCACCGGATTTTTGAAGCGGTGAAGACCGCGTTGAAGAAGGCCGGCAAGGTTTCGCATCGGCGGCGGATCGGTCTTGCGATCGAGACCCATCTGGTGGCGTTGCTGGAAGCCAGCGATTTCACCTCGGCCAATATTCGAATCTACGGCCAGCTTCCCGAGCGCCTGAAAAATCGCCACCGGCCGCTGCGGCGCGCTTATGCCAAATATTGGGATCAGTTGTTCCTGGACGCCCGGCGCGCCGGCGAAATTCGCGCCGATATCGAGATCGTCCCGTTACGGATATTCGTGCTGGGCGCGCTCAACTGGACCGTGGAGTGGTTCAGCTACTCGAAGAAGGAAGCCGTGCAGAAGCTGGCGCAGCGAACCGAGCTGCTGATCCTGGACGGCGTCACCAAGAAATAAGCGGCAACATCTATTCTCGGCCGCGCTACCGGTTCGAACCGCTGCCGGTCATCCGTTTGGCGACCTCTTCCAGCATCACTTCGGTGGCGCCGCCACCGATCGACTGCACCCGCGCGTCGCGGGACATTCGCTCGATCGTGCTCTCGCGCATGTAGCCCATGCCGCCGTGGAACTGCAGGCAGGCATACATCACCTCGTTGACGAGTTCGCCGCAATAGGCCTTGACCATCGAGACTTCCTTGGTGGCGTCGATGCCGCGCGCCACCAGCCATGCCGCGTGATAGACAAGCTGCTTTCCCGCCTCGACCCTGCTCGCCAGCATCGCCATCCGCTGGCGGATCGTTTGCTTGGACCACAGCGGCTCGCCAAACGCCTGCCGCTGCGTCACCCAATCCAGCGTGATCTCGATGGCGGCCTGCGCCTCGCCCATCGCCATCGCGCCGATCACGATCCGCTCGTTCTGGAAATTCCGCATGATCGCGTAGAAGCCGTGGCCTTCCTGGCCGAGCAGATTGGTGGCGGGAATCCGGCAATCCTCGAACAGCAGTTCCGCCGTATCCGAGGAACGCCAGCCCTGCTTGTCGAGCGCACGTCCGACCCGGAAGCCGGGCGTCCCCTTCTCGACCAGAAACATCGACATCCGCTGCGAGGGCCGCGCCTCCGGATTGCTCAGGGCCGCGATGCAATACAGATCGGCATGGACGCCGTTGGTGATGAACAGTTTGCTGCCGTTGAGAATGTAGCTGTCGCCATCGCGGCGCGCCATGGTGCGGATGCCCTTGACGTCCGAACCGGCGCCCGGTTCGGTAACACCGACCGCGACGATCTTCCTGCCGGCGATGACATCCGGCATGAAACGCTGCTTCAATTCAAGCGAGTCGGAATTGTACAGATGCACCGACGCCATGTCGGTATGGACCAGCACCGTGATCGCCACGCCTGAAAACGTCGATCGTCCCAGTTCCTCAGCGAGCACCACGGTCGCCAACGTGTCCATGTCGGAGCCGCCATATTCCTCCGAGTAGCGGATGCCGAAGAAGCCAAGCTCGCCCATTTTCCGCAACACCGCGCGCGGCACCATGCCGTCCTGTTCCCATTGCAGCGCGTGCGGCTTGACCTCCTCATCCACGAAGCGGCGGATCTGGTCCCGCAGCAATTCATGCTCTTCGCCGAAATAGACGGAGCGCGACGGGGTATTGGCGATATGCGTATTCATCAAGGCCTGGCAGGGTTAGGAGGAAAAAGGGGTTAGGAGGAAAAAGGCATGGGCACGGGTTAGTCCTAGCATCCACGGACCAAATCGGCAAAATCAACGGCGTCATGATCCCGGCGCATTGACGCTTCGATCGATCAGCTGCCTCTTTCGTAAAATCTAACATCGGTTAGAATACTTCTCGTGCAATCGAACACAACCGGAAGCGAGTACCATGTCGCAGCTCACAAAAATGCGTTTCGCGCCGGATCTGCTGAAGGATCAGGTCGCCCTCGTGACCGGCGGCGGCACCGGGATGGGCCGCGCGACCGCATTGGAAATGGCGCAATGTGGCGCCCGGGTCGTCGTGCTCGGCCGGCGCATGGAGCCGATCGAGGATTGTGCGAAAGCGATCCGGGATGCCGGCGGCGAGGCTTTTGCCATCTCGGCCGACATCCGGGAGCCCGACCGGATCGAAGCGGCGATGCAACGTATCAAAAGCGAATTCGGCGGGCTCAATATTCTCGTCAACAACGCCGGGGGCCAGTTCGTGACGCCGGCGCGCGAACTCAACAACAAGGGCTTTGAGACCGTGATCCGCAACAATCTGATCGGCTCATGGCAGATGACCAAGGCCGCCGCCGATCATTTCATGCTGGCGAACGGCGGATCAATCGTGTTCGTGACCGCCTGCATCCGCTCCGGCCTGAGCGGATTCGTGCATACCGCCGCAGCGCGCGGCGGCGTGCTCGGCATGATGAAGACGCTGGCCTTACGAATGGGCCGAATTCGGCATCCGCCTCAATTGCGTGGCGCCCGGAACCGTCAAGACCGAGGGCATGGGTCACTATCCGATCGATCCCGAGCAGTGGCTCAAGCTCAATCGCAACGTGCTCGGGCATATGGGAGATGTGGAAGATATTGCGGCAGCGATCATCTTCCTGAGTTCGCCGCTCGGCAAGTTCGTCACCGGGGAGGAATGGTACATCGACGGCGGCGAGACGCTGCATCTTGCCCACGACGCCCGCCAGATGATCGATACGATGAAGTTCAGCAAGCGCGAGCGCGGCGACGGGAAGACGAAATAGACTGGAGCCTTTCCAGTCCGGTGGCTTCATCCTTCGAGACGCGCCCAAACAGCGCGCTCCTCAGGATGAGGTTTTCCAGAGCCTCATGGTGGAGCGCGGCAACGCCGCGCGTCTCGAACCATGCGATCAAGTCTCACAGCGCCTGCGCGATCCGAACCCCCTCCTCGACCGCGCGCATGGCGTCGAGTTCGGAGGCTTCCTTGGCGCCGCCGATGACATGGGCCTCGACGCCCGCGGCGCCGAGCTCATCGAACAGTTCGCGGTTGGAGACCTGCCCGGCGCAGATCACGATGGTATCGGCTTCGATCACGCGCGGTACGCCGTCCACCACGATATGCAGCCCGGCATCGTCGATCCGCTGATAGCTGACGCCGGCGAGGATCTTGACGTCGCGCTTGGCGAGACTGCTGCGCAAAATCCACCCGGTCGATACGCCGAGACCGAGGCCGGGGCGTGTGGCCTTGCGTTGCAAAAGCGTGATCTCGCGCGGGCTGCTGCGCGGCGCCAGCGGATCGCCAGCCAGCCCTCCCGGCTGCGTCAGGCTGGAGTCGATATTCCATTCGCGCTGAAATGCCGGGATATCCAGGCCCCGCGCCTTGGGGCCTTCATCCGGTTGCGAATGGCAGAGATACTCCGCGACGTCGAAGCCGATACCGCCGGCGCCGACGATCGCGACCTTGTGCCCGGCATGGCGCTTGCCGCTGAGCAGGTCGTTGTAGAACACCACCTTGGGGTGATCGATGCCGGGAATGTCCGGCATCCGCGGATGCACCCCTGACGCCACCACCACGGCTTCAAAATTGCCGTTACCGAGATCGTCGCGCGGTCGGCGATTGGTCGAGCCGCAGATCGACGCCGCCCTCGTCGATCCGTCCGCTGAAATAACGCAGCATCTCGTCGAATTCGGACTTGCCGGGAACGGCGCGCGCGAGGTTGAGCTGGCCTCCGATACGATCGCTGGCCTCGAACAGCGTGACCTTGTGCCCGCGACGGCTGGCCTCCGCCGCCGCCGCAAGGCCGCCGGCGCCGGCGCCAACGACCGCGACCTTGCGCGATTTGAGCGCCGGCCCCTCGTCGAACTCGGTCTCGCGGCAGGCGCGCGGATTGACCAGGCAACTGGCGCTGCGATCGGAAAAGATCAGGTCGAGGCAGGCCTGGTTGCAGGCGATGCAGACATTGATCGCGCCGGCATTGCCTTCCCGCACTTTCTTCGCGAAATGCGGATCGGCCAGCAGCGGGCGCGCCATCGACACCAGATCGCTGTCGCCGGCGGCAAGAATTTCCTCGGCAAGCTCGGGCTTGTTGATGCGATTGGACGCCACCACCGGAATGCCGACGGCGCGCTTGAGGCGCGCGGCCGCAAAGCGCCAGGCGCCGCGCGGAATCGGATAGGCGATGGTCGGAACCCGCGCCTCGTGCCAGCCGATACCGGTATTGAGAATATCGGCGCCGGCCGCCTCGACTTTCTGCGCCAGCGACACGATTTCCTCGCCGGTGGCGCCGCCTTCGACCAGATCGATGGCGGATATCCGGTAGATGATGATGAAATCCGGACCCGTCGCCGCGCGCACTTTTGCGACCAGTTCGACCGGAAAGCGATGGCGGTTTTCCGCGGGTCCGCCCCAGGCGTCACTGCGATCATTGGTCCGCAACACAGTGAATTCGTTGATCAGGTAGCCTTCCGAGCCCATGATCTCGACGCCGTCGAACCCGGCCTCCCTGGCGAGCAGCGCGCAGCGCACATAGTCTGAAATCGTCTGCTCTATTTCCGCATGCGTCATCGCGCGCGGCGGAAAGCGATTGATGCGCGAACGGATATCGGAGGGGCCGAGGCACTCTTCCTGCCGCGCATAGCGTCCGGCATGCAAAATCTGCAGGCAGATCTTGCCGTCATGCCGATGCACCGCGTCGGTCACCTGCTGCAATTCCTTCGCCTGCGCATGTTCGGTCAGGATCGGGCCGCCCGGCTCGATCAGCCCCGCGGTATTGGGCGCATAGCCGCCGGTGATGATCAGGCCGATCTCGCCCCTGGCGCGCTCGGCAAGAAACACCGCCATCTTGTGCAGCCCGTTCTCCTCCATATCGAGGCGGGTGTGCATCGAACCCATGATCATCCGGTTGCGCAGCGTGGTGCCGCCCACCTTCAAAGGTGCCAGCAGATGCGGATAGAGCGACGTCCCCGGACTGGTCTGCATGGCATTGCCTCTTACGGCCAGCGTTGCGAACTTTCTAACACTTGTTAGAATGAACGGAATAAATCAAGGACATTCTGCGGGAGGCTACCATGGACTACGCGCTTAGCGAGCAGCAACAGGCCTTCCGCGAAACTGCCATGCGTTTTGCAAAGGAAAAGCTGGCGCCGCACTATCTAAAACGCGCCACCGAAGACCGCATCGATCGCGCGCTGATGAAGGAGATGGGGGCGCTCGGCCTGATCGCGCCCGACCTGCCCGAGCAATATGGCGGCCTCGGCGAAAGCAGCGTCACCGCCGGCATCATCATCGAGCAGATCGCCTATGCCGATTTCAACGCGAGCTACGTTCCGTTGCTGGCATCATTGATGGGTGGCATGCTGGCGCAGCACGCTTCTCCCGATATCGCGCAGGAATGGCTGCCGAAAGTCACCGCGCGGCGAAGCCATCATCGGCCTCGGCCTGACCGAGCCGCGCGGCGGGTCGGATGCCGCCAACCTCATTCTGCGCGCGGAAAAATCCGGCAATGGCTACCGTCTGAACGGCGAGAAGACCTCGATCAGCTTTTCCGATCAATGCGAGGCCGCGGTGATCTTCGCCCGCACCGGCAAGGTCGAGGACGGCGCCCGCGGCGTCAGCGCCTTTTTCGTCGATCTCAACCAGAAAGGGGTCACGCGCACCCATTTCGACGACATCGGCACCAAGCCGGTCGGGCGCGGATCGATCTTCCTCGACGACCTGTTCGTTCCCGCCGAATGCCTGATGGCCGAGGAAAACAAAGGCTTCTCCAAGATCATGACGGGTTTCGATTTCAGCCGCGCCCTGATCGGCCTGGAATGCCTCGGTCCGGCGCAAGCCTCGGTCGACGAAACCTGGCGCTACACGGCCGAGCGGAACGCGTTTGAGCGGCCGATCGCGCAGTTTCAGGGCGTGAGCTTTCCGCTGGCCGAGGCCGAGACCCAGCTCACGATGATGCGCCAGCTTTGCTATTACACACTGTCGCTGCGCGATCGCCGGCTTCCGCACACCGCCGAAGCTGCGATGTGCAAATGGTACGTCCCGAAGGTGGCCTGCGAGATCATCCATCAATGCCTCTTGACCCACGGGCATTACGGTTACACCACCGACCTGCCGTTCCATCAGCGCTACCTCGACGTGATGGGCCTGCAGATCGGCGACGGCACCGCGCAAATCCAGAAGCTGGTGATTGCCCGCGAGAAGGTCGGCCGCATCGCCGTGCAATACGCCAAGCAACCGCAGCAAGGCTGACGGCGCGCGTTTCGCCGCGATGTCATCGCATTCCGTTGAAAACCGGATCGCTGACGGAGTTGCGGCTTGCGCTCAACGCCACCAGCTTGGGATAGGTGGCGCGAAACTCACCGAGCAATTGCGCGATCGGCGGATCGGCAAACCAGCCGCGATCCCTGACATATTCCATATGACGGTGATCGCTTGTGTCGAATTCGTGAAACAGCGCGTCGTGCTCGCCGTCGAATATCAATTCCCTGACGCCGAACCGCCGGCACAACTCGGTATTGAACGCCGGCGTCACCTTCAACATCCGCCCCTTCAGCCACAGCGTGACATAGCCGTGATAGATGAACAAATCGGTTTCCATCAAATCGGAAAGCTTGGCCGAATTCAGGTGGTTTTTCACATCGGCAAAGCCCACGGCGGCGGGAATGCCGGCGGCGCGTAACGCGGCGGTCAGTAGAATGGCCTTGGGCACGCAGAAGTTCGATGGTCTCCCGGCGATGCGGCTGGCGCGGTAATCGTCTTCGGCCAGGCCCATATGGAACGGGTCGTACTTGATCTGATCGCGCACCGCATTGAACAGGCCGATCGCCTTCTCGGTCGCGGACAGATCCGGTCCATCCAGGGCACGCGATACGAAGTCGTGCACCTCCGGGGAATCGCTGTCGACGAAGGGCGTCGATTGCAAAAACTCAGAAGGATGGGCGTCCATCGTCATTGTCTTTCGTTCCGTCAAATTCAATCGCGCAAAAGTGCCACCATCCGAGCTGTCGAACAAGCGTTAGAATTTGTTGACGTGGTTTGCGCGACAGGTCTAGCTTCCGGGCGAACCAATCGATGAACCGCCGCCCAATGGCGCTGCGCCAACCAGGACCGCGATGACGGAAGAAACATCGTACATATGGACGCCTCCCGCGGAACTGGTGGCGGCTAGCAACCTGACGGCCTTCCTGCGCGCCACCGGCCACGCCGATTACGACGGGCTTGCCGCGCACGCTGAAGCCGATCCGGCCTGGCTGATGGAGGAAGTCTTCAGGTTTTGCGACGTCCGCTTCTATCGCCGCTACGACCGGATGCTGGATGTCTCGCGCGGCGAGCCATGGGCGCAATGGTGCGTCGGCGGCACCACCAATATCGTTCTGAATTGCATCGACAGGCACCGCGACACGCCGGTGTGGGACCAGACCTTTCTGGTCTGGGAGGGCGAAGACGCCAATGAGCAGCGCCAACTGACCTATCGTGAACTCGACCGCGAGGTCGGACGACTCGCTCAGGCGTTGCGCAAGCTAGGCATCGGCCGCGGCGACGTGGTCGCGATCTACATGCCGAACCTGCCCGAAACCTTTGTCGCGTTTTTCGCGATCCTCAGGCTTGGCGCCATCGCGATGCCGCTGTTCTCAGGCTTTGGCCCGAGCCCGATCCAATCCCGACTGAACCACGGCGGCGCCAAGGCGGTGATCACAGCCAATGGAACCTGGCGCCGCGGCGTGCCGGCGCCGCTGAAATCCACGCTCGATGTCGCCCTGGATTCCTCGCCGACGGTGCAACATGTGATCGTGGTCGGCCGCGACGGCCTTGCGATCGAGACGCCGATGCGAGAGGGGCGCGACCATTGGTGGCACGATCTGGTTTCCGGCCAGGACGGAGCCCTTGCGACCGTGGAGATGCAGGCGGAGGATCCCGCCATTCTGCTCTATACCTCGGGCACGACGGGTGAGCCCAAGGGCTGCGTGTGGACGCATATCGGCTTCATCGGCTCGATGGTCACCCGCGACATCATCGTCTGCGGTGACTTCAAATCGTCCGACCGGTTCTTCTTCCTCAGCGATATGGGATGGATGGTCGGCGCAATGTGCGCCTGCATCCCGAGCTTCGCCGGCGCCAGCCTGTTGATTGCCGAAGGCACGCCGGATTTCCCCGACACCGGGCGGTTCTGGCGGCTGATCCAGAACCATCAAGTCAGTTATCTCGGCGTCTCGCCGACCATCATCCGCAGCCTGATGCGCTATGGGCCCGGGCAGGTCGAGCCTTACGACCTCGGCAGCCTGCGCATCACGCTGTCCGGAGGTGAAGCCTGGACCGCGGCTCCCTGGCTGTGGTTCTTTGAACATGTCTGCAAGAGAAAGATTCCCATCATCAATATTTCCGGCGGCACCGAAGTCGGCGGCTGCATCTTCATGGGAACCCCGAACCACCCGATGAATCCGGGCTCGTTTTCGATCCCAGGGCTCGGCGTCGGCGCCGACATCGTCGATATGACCGGCAGAAAATTGCCGCGCGGCGAAGTCGGCGAACTCGTGCTGCGCCATTCGTCGATCGGCCTCACCAAGAGCCTGTGGAAAGCCGACGAGCGCTACATCGAGAGCTATTGGAGCACGCTTCCGGGCTTGTGGGTGCATGGCGATTTCGCGATGCGCGGCCACGACGGGCTTTATTACATTCTCGGGCGCTCCGACGACACCATCAAGATTTCAGGCAAGCGCACCGGACCGGCGGAAATTGAAGGCATCCTGATCGATACCGGCAAGGTCTCCGAGGCCGCGGTGTTCGGCATTCCGCACCCGATCAAGGGATCGGCGATCGTCTGTGCTTGCGTGCCGATGCCCGGGGTCGATGTCGCCCGTGGCGTGGCCGACGAACTGTCGTCCGCCATCGTCAACGGCATGGGCGCCTCTTACCGGCCGGAACGCATTGTGTTTGTCGACGACCTGCCGCGCACGCGTAACCTGAAGATTATGCGGCGCGTGCTGCGCGCGGTGTTCGAGAACAAGGATCCCGGCGACCTTACAGCACTGGCCAATCCCGAGGCTGTGGAACGGCTGCGCGAAAAGCTCGCGATGGTGTGAATTGAGGCCGGGCGAACCCGGCCTCGCCGAACTCTGACCCTGCAGCCTCGATTCAGATCGGGCAATCCTGCGGGAATACCGGTTTGCGTTTCTCCAGATGCGAGGCCAGGCCCTCGCGCGCCTCGGCGCCCGTAAAGCCCAGAAGCTCCAGCGCGGTCGAGGTGTCGAAGATCGGGCCATTGACGCGCAGCCAGTTGTTGAGCGCGTATTTGGTCCAGCGGATCGCGCTCTGCGCGCCGTTGGCTAGCTCTTCGGCGGTCTCCAGCGCGATCTTCTGCAGATCGGCATCCTCGACGCACAGCGAAACCAGCCCGATCCGCTCGGCCTCCGCGCCGGACAACGGCTTGCAGGTGAGCAGGTAATATTTTGCCTTGGCAAGCCCGCACAACAGCGGCCAGATGATGCAGGCGACGTCGCCCGCTGCGACCCCGAGCCGGGTGTGGCCATCGACGATGCGCGCGGACTTTCCGCAGATCGACACGTCGGCAAGGATGCCCACGACCAACCCGGCGCCGACCGCGACGCCGTTGATCGCCGAGATGATCGGCTTGTTGCAATTGATGACGTTGTAGACGAGGTCCTTGGCTTCCTTCCATGTCGCCATGCGCGCGACCGGATTGTCGAGGATGCTCTTGATCAACTCAAAATCGCCGCCGGCCGAAAACGCCTTGCCGGCGCCGGTGACGATCACCGCGTTGATATCGGGATCGTCGTTGATGTCGCGCCATATGTTGGTGAGCTGGGTATGGGTTTCCGCGTCGACCGAATTGTAGGTCTCGGGCCGATCGAATGTGATGCGAAGAACGCGCTTCGACGGATAATCCAGCTTCAGTCTGGTGTAGGCCTGGTAACGCTTGGACATCGATTTTCCCTTACTTTCATTCGAACAGGTGTTAGAATTTAGATACGTTCGATTGATGCCGCAAGCCGAATGGGCCGGAAAGCAACAATCGCAAAAAGCAAAAACAGTCTTTCGAGGAAACGATGCCAAGTCAGCCTCCTGGATTTCAGCCCCTTAAATCTCCGGCAGAAATGGCGGGCGCAACTCCGAGCGTCGGCGAGCTGTTTCGCGCCCGCGCCCGGATTCAGAAATCCCTGCCGGCGATCGGATATCAGGGCCGGGAGATCAGCTACGGCGAATTGCTGGATCGCGTCGACCGCCTGACTGGCGTATTGGCGGCCCGTGGCCTTGTTCACGGCGATCGCGTCGCCTTGCTGTCGCGCAACCGGCCGGAATATCTGGAGGTTGAACTGGCGGCGGCAAATCTCGGTGTCATCACCGCATGCCTGAACTGGCGGTTGTCGGAGCGCGAACTCGCCTATTGCATCGAGCTCGTATCGCCGAAGCTTCTGATCGCGGAACAGGATTTGACCGTAAATTTGGGCAATCGCGGCGCCGGCGGCCGCGAACTGATCGTGATCGGCGATGAATATGAGCATCTGTTGCGGCAACAGGGCGCTCATTCGCAGCCCGTCGTGATCGATCCGGAGGACGGCCTCGTCATTCTCTACACCAGCGGCACCACCGGCCTGCCCAAAGGCGCCGTCATCTCGCACCGCGCCATGGTCACACGGGCGCTGGTATTCAGCTCCGAACTCAACATTCTCCAGCGCGACGCCTTCGTGGCATGGGCGCCGCTGTTTCACATGGCATCGACCGATCACAGCCTGGCAACCTTGCTGCGTGGTGGAACCGTCGTCATCGTCGATGGCTTTCAGATCGAGCCGCTGTTGTCCGCGCTGCAGCGCTATCACATTGGCTGGTTCGTTTTGATCCCCGGCATGATCGACGCGTTCATTGCCGGCTTCCGGGCGCAGGAGATCACGGTCAAGGGCGTCGGCTGTTGCGGCGCGATGGCCGACCTTGTTCCGCCGCATGTGCTGGCCGAGGTGACCGAGTTGCTGGGCGCGCCCTATGTCAACAGCTTCGGCTCGACCGAGACCGGATTGCCGCCGGCAACCCGTTCGCTGATCGCGATCGGGGAAATTCCGAATCGCCTGTCGAAACAACAGAGCGCCTTCTGCGAGGTCAAGCTGGTGGACCCCGATGATAACGAGGTCGCAGCGGGAATGCCGGGCGAACTCGCCATTCGCGGCCCGACCTTGTTTTCGGGCTACTGGCAGGCGGACGAGACCAATGCGCGCGATTTCCGCGGCGGCTGGTTTCACATGGGCGACGTGTTCCGGCGCAACGACGACGGCACACTCGATTTCGTCGACCGCGCCAAATACATGATCAAGAGCGGCGGCGAGAACGTTTATCCCGCCGAGATCGAGCGGGTGTTGATGAGCGATCCGCGCATCACCGAAGCAGCGGTGGTACGCGCGTCGGACGCCAAATGGGGCGAAGTGCCGGTGGCCTTTGTGTCGCGCCGCGACACCACCATCACCGATGTGGATTTGCTCGGCCTGTGCCGGCGCGATCTCGCCGGATACAAATGCCCGCGGCAATTCCGGTTCATCGAATTCTCTGAGTTCCCGCGCTCGACCAGCGGCAAGGTGCAGCGTCACGAACTCGAAGCCCGGCTCAAACGCACCTGAGTGGCTACCATTACATCCGGAACGCTCCCTACATCCGGAACACGCCGAATTTGGTCTTCTTCGCCGGCGTCCGGCCGGCGAGATCGAGCAGCAGCGCCATCACCTCGCGGGTCTCGACCGGATCGATCACCATGTCGCACCACAGATTGCGGGCGAAGTTATAGGGATCGGCGAACGCCTCGAAATCCCTGCGCACCGGCTGCTTGAATGCTTCCCTTTCCTCGTCGGTCCAGGACGTCCCTTCCCGCTCATGAATGTTGTCGCGCACCATGGCAAGCGTGGTCGCGGCCTGTTCCGGACCCATCAGTGCTGCATGCGCGCTCGGCCACATCAGCGTGGCATTGG
Organism: uncultured Pseudomonadota bacterium; assembly: GCA_963771225.1. Lineage (GTDB taxonomy): Bacteria > Pseudomonadota > Alphaproteobacteria > Rhizobiales > Xanthobacteraceae > Bradyrhizobium. The sequence goes on from CAVYSR010000003.1 coordinate 170,778, forward strand.
GCTTGAAGGCGCGGCCGAGCATCGCGAAATACGCTGCCGCATAGGAGCCGCCGGTGATGATGGTATATTTCGGCACGTCGGCACAGGCCATCGCGGTCATGAATTGCGCGCCATGCTTGGCGATGCCCTGCCGTTCCACGGCAGTCCCGACCATGAAACCGGAGACGTCGACCAGAAACAACAGCGGGATGTCGCGCTTGCAGCACAATTCGATGAAGTGCGCGCCCTTGATCGCGCTTTCGGAGAACATCACGCCGTTGTTGGCCAGGATTCCGATCTCGAAACCCTTGATGCGGGCGAACCCGCACAGCATGGTCTCGCCGTGAAGCTCCTTGAACTCCTGAAACTCGCTGCCGTCGATCAGCCGCGCCAGGATTTCGCGATTGTCGGTCGGCGTCCGCCGGTTGGCGCTGACGACGCCGTAGATTTCCTCCACGGCATAGGCCGGCGGCTGCGAAGGCTTCGGCGTCCAGCGCAATGGCGGCGGCTCACCGAACCGCGCGACGATGTCGCGCGCGATCGCCAGCGCATGGCTATCGTTTTCGGCGATATGATCGGTGACGCCGCTGACACGGCTGTGCATCTCGGCACCGCCGAGCGGTTCGATGTCGATGACTTCGCCGGTGGCGGCGAACACCAGTTGCGGACTGCCGAGAAACATCGCGCCCTGATTGCGCACGATCACCACCTCGTCACACAGCGCCGGAATGTAGGCGCCGCCCGCGGTCGAAGGCCCGTGCACGATCGCGATCTGGGGGATGTTTTCCGCCGACATCTTCACTTGATTGTACATGATCGACCCGGCCTGCCCTTCATCCGGAAAGATGTTGGCCAAATCAGGCAGAAAGCCGCCGCCCGATTGCACCATGGTGATGCAGGGCAACCGGTGTTGCCATGCGAAGAGCTGTGCGCGGGTGTGCTTCTTGGTCGTCATGCCGAACAACGTCCCGCCCTTGACGGTGGCGTCGTTGGCGATCAGCATGCAGCTCCGGCCGCCGATCTGGCCGACACCGGTGATGATGGTGGCGCCCGGCGGCACACCGTCATACATGCCCTCGCCGGCCAGATGGCCGAAATCGAGAAACGGCGATCCGGGATCGATCAGTGCTGCGATGCGCTCGCGCGGCAGCAACTGCCCTCTCGATTTATGCAACGCGCGCGCCTTGGCAGAGCCGCCCTCATTGGCTGCGGCCCGGCGCTGATGCAGATCGGCAATCCGCGCCTGGTAACGCGCGCGGTTTTGCTGAAATTCATCCGACCCGGTCGCAACCGTCGATTTTATCGCCGTCATCGACGATCTCCCGAGCGCCATCGCACGGCTGCAAACGCAACAGAACTGGCTTGGTTGTTTTCTAACATTTGTTCGATTTCTAACGATTGTTCGATTGAAATCCTAGAGGCTTCTGCCTAAAGATGGCAAGCAGGATCAGGCCTCCGGATCGCGGCTTATGCCGCGATCTTCGTTGTTTTACCGGCAGGATCAGCCTCAATTGGACCGAAGGCCCCGTAGCGGAGAGTTCCTCGATGGACTTTGATTTGACCCACGAGCAGCGGCAGATTCTCGAATACGGCGATGTGGTCGCACAGAAGTACGATCGCAAATACTGGATGGATTGCGCCGAGAAGCACGTCTTCCCGGAGGCGCTGTACCGCCAGGTCGCTGAAGACGGTTTCGTCGGCACCATGGTGCCGGAGCAATATGGCGGCGCGGGACAGGGCATGATCGAGATGCATTTGTTCCTTGAAGGCCTGTCGAACAACGGCATCCCGCTGCTCAACCTCGTGGTTGGGGCTGCGATGAGTCTCGGATTTATCGCCAAATATGGCTCGGAACAGCAAAAGACCCGCTATCTGCCCGAGGCCTGCAGCGGCAAGACGCGCTTTTGTTTTGCCATCACCGAACCCGACGCCGGCAGCAACACCATCCGCACCTCCACCATGGCGAAAAAGCGCGGCAATCGGTTCGCGTTGAACGGCCAAAAGACCTTCATCACCGACGCCGACGGCTCCGACTATGCGCTGGTGGTGACGCGGACGATCGCGCACACTGAGGTTCAGAAGAAGACCGACGGTTTCACGCTGTTCATTGTCGATCTCAAGGCCAAGGGCGTGCAGAAGCAGTATATTCCGGTCAGCATTCCGGCGCCGGAGACGCAGTGGCAAATATTTTTCGACGACGTCGATCTGGGGCCGGAGGACGTTATCGGCGAAGTCGACAAGGGTTTCGGCATTCTGTTCAAGAGCCTCAATCCGGAACGAATTCTGGTGGGATCGATCTGCTGCGGCCTCGGCCGCTACGCGCTCAACCGCGCGGTCGACTACGCCAAAGAGCGCAAGGTCTTCAACAACGTTCCGATCGGCGCCTATCAGGGCCTGCAGCATCCGCTCGCCAGCGCGCGAACCGATGTCGAAATGGCCTCCCTGATGACGCTGAAGGCGGCGTGGGTTTTCGACCAGGGCCGCGAGGCCGGCGAATTCGCCAACATGGCGAAGCTCGCCGCCGCCGATGCCGGCACCAAGGCCGTGGACATCGCGCTGCAATGCTTCGGCGGCAATGGCTTCACCAAGGAATATGGCATCTTCGACATCTATCCGCTGGTACGGCTGTTCAAGACCGCACCCCTGAACCGCGAAATGATCCTCAACTACATCGGCGAGCACGTGATGGGCTTGCCGCGTAGCTACTAAAGGGTCGCCCGCGATGGCCGTGATGAAGTCCGATGTATCGGCGGCAAGCGACGAATTCCGTCGTAACCGCGACGCTTACGACGGTCGAATCGCCGATCTCCATGCGCGTCGCGCCGCCGCGATGCTGGGCGGCCCTGAACGGGCGCGGCGGCTGCACAAGGAGCGCAAGCAGCTCTTGCCGCGCGAGCGCATCTCCGCGCTGCTCGATCCCGGCTCGCCGTTTCTTGAATTCTGTCAGCTCGCCGGCGAAGGCATGTATGACGGCGTGCCGCCGGGCGGCAGCATCGTCACCGGGGTCGGCATGGTTTCAGGCCGCGCCTGCATGATCATCGCCAATGATGCGACGGTGAAGGGCGGCACCTATTACGGCATCACCTGCAAGAAGCACGTCCGCGCCCAGAAATTCGCCTGGCAGCACCGCCTGCCCTGCGTCACCATGGTGCAGTCCGGCGGCGCCAACCTGCCGGACCAGCCCAATATCTTTCCCGATGACGGACAGTTCGGTTCGATCTTCTACAACCAGATCCGGATGTCGAGCGAAGGCATCGCGCAGATCGCCACCGTGCACGGGCCGTCGACCGCCGGCGGCGCCTACATGCCGGCGCTGTGCGACGAGACCGTGATCGTTCGCAATCAGGGCGCGATGTTCCTGGGCGGTCCGCAACTGGTCTATGCCGCGACCAAGGAAGAAGTCGACATGGAGACGCTCGGCGGCGGTGAAATGCACAGCCGCGTCAGCGGCGTCACCGATCATCTGGCGGAAAGCGACAGCCACGCCATCGCCATCGCGCGCGACATCGTCGCCAATCTCGGCGACATTCCACCGCAGCGCTGGGACGTGGCGCCGCCGCGCGAGCCGCGCTTCGACCCCAGCGACATTTATGGGCTGATCAGCACCGACCCGCGGATTCCCACCAATAACCGCGAGATCGTCGCAAGGCTGGTCGACGGCAGCGAGTTTCATGAATTCAAGCCGCTCTATGGCGAGACGCTGATCACTGGTTTTGCCCGCATCATGGGCTTCGAGGTCGGAATCCTCTGCAACAACGGCGTGTTGTTTTCCGAATGCGCGCTGAAAGCGACCCACTTCATCGACCTCTGCTGCAAGCGAAACATTCCGCTGCTGTTCATGGCCGACGTGACCGGCTTCATGGTCGGGCGCGAGGCCGAGGAAGGCGGCATCGCCAAGCACGGCGCCAAGATGATCACCGCGATGGCCAGCGCCAACGTTCCGAAATACACGCTGATCATCGGCAATGCCTATGGCGCGGGCTATCTCGCAATGTGCGGCCGCGCCTTCAAGCCGCATGCGATGATGATGTGGCCGCACGGCCGTTCCGCCATCATGGGTCCGGACCAGGCCGCGAATACGCTCGCCATGGTCAGGGACGAGGCGCACAAGCGCGACGGCACCAGCTGGACCGACGAGGAGCGCGAGGCCTACCGCGCGCCGGTGCGCAAGACATTCGAGGATTTCGCCAACGCCTATAATTATGCGCGTCACACCTGGTGCGACATGGTGATCGATCCGCTCGAGACCCGTAACGTGATGGCGCTGCTGCTCGATCTGGCCGGCCGCCTGCCGCCGCAGGAAACCGAGTTCGGCGTGTTCAGGATGTGACGACAGAGGATACGGATAGTGTTCAAGAAAATCCTGATCGCCAATCGCGGTGAAATTGCCTGCCGGATCGCGCGCACCTGCCATCGGCTCGGTATCGCCGTCGCAGGCGTTCACTCCTCGGCCGACGCCAACGCGCTGCATGTCAAGGAAATCGGCGAGTCGATCGAGATCGGCGGCGCCGCTGCGTCCGAGAGCTATTTGCGCATCGATGCGGTCATTGCCGCGGCGAAAGCCGTCGGCGCGGAGGCCATTCATCCCGGTTTCGGCTTCCTGGCCGAAAATGCCGCCTTTGCCCGCGCGGTGGAAGCCGCTGGTCTCGTTTTCATCGGGCCGACAGCCGAGGTCATCGAGCGGCTGGGCGACAAGGCGTCCGCCAAGCAGGAAGCCGAAGCCGCCAAGGTGCCGATCGTCCCCGGCAGCAAGACGCCGAGCGAGGATCCGGCCGAAATCGACCGCATCGTGCGCGAACTCAAGCCGCCGGTGATGCTGAAGGCCGCGGCCGGCGGCGGCGGCAAGGGCATGCGCGCCGTCTCAAACTTCGATGGTCTTGCCGGCGAAATCGAATCCGCGATGCGGGAGGCCAAGAATTCCTTCGGCTATGCCGGATTGATCGTCGAAAAACTGGTCGAGCGCGGCCGTCATATCGAGGTGCAGATCGCCGGCGACGGCAAAGGCAATGTGATCCATCTGTTCGAGCGCGAATGCTCGCTGCAGCGGCGGCATCAGAAAGTCATCGAGGAAGCGCCGGCCGCCAATCTGTCCGCCGACGCTGCGCGAAAAAATCGCCGCCGACGCGGTGCGGCTCGGCAAGCGCCTGAATTATCGCGGCGTCGGCACGGTCGAGTTCATCCTGCGCGACGACAGCTATTATTTTCTCGAAGTCAATCCGCGGCTGCAGGTCGAACATCCCGTCACCGAACTGGTCACCGGCATCGACATCGTCGAGCTGATGCTGCGCATTGCCGCCGGCGAAGGACTGCCGTTTGCGCAAGGTGACGTGACATGCCGCGGCCACGCGGTCGAGGCCCGGATCTGCGCGGAAGACCCCGCCAACAACTTTCTGCCCTGCACCGGAGAACTGGCCTATGTCCGGTTTCCCGATCAGGGTGTTCGCGTCGAGACCGGCGTCGAGAGCGGGTCCGTCGTCACGCCCTATTACAATTCGATGCTGGCGAAACTGATCACCCATGCCGACACCCGCGACGAGGCGCTCGACCGGCTCAAACAAGCCCTCGACGACACCTCGATCTTCGGCATCACGACCAATCAGGGGTTTCTGGAACGCCTGATCGACCTTCCGGCGACGCGCAGCGCCACTTTCTACACGCGACTGATCGACGACCAGATCGACCACCTCGTCGACAAGACCAAGGAACTCGACACCGAAGCGCTCGCGATCGGCGCGTATTTCTGGATCACCCGGCAGCGCCAGCCTGTCGCGGCGAGCCCGTGGCAGTCGCGCGACATGACGGGCTGGCACATGGCCGCCGGCGGCGAGGGATTGTCGCCGATACCGATCCTCCATCTCGAAGAGAGCGGCGCCAGCGCCGAGATACGGTTCGCGCCGCTGCAAGCCGACGGATCGATGATCGTCAGCGTCAATGACGACAAGCTGCAAGGTCGCGCTGGTCCCGCTTGGCCGACGACAGCTTTGCCGCCATCGTCGGCGCGCGTCGCGAGACCGTGCGCATTCATCAGGAAGCACAGACGATCTTCGTCCACGACCGCCGCGGCACCCACGCACTGACGGCGGTGCCGTACCTCACCTATATCAGCGCGGTGGCGGAAACCAGCGGCGAACTGCGGGCGCCGATGATGGGCATGATCCTGAAGGTCAACGTCGCCGTCGGTGACAAGGTCAAGGCCGGAGATGTCGCCGCGGTGCTCGAATCGATGAAGATGGAATTGCGCGTCAGCAGCGAAATCGACGGCGTCGTTACCGCCGTCAATTGTCGCGCCGGCGAAACCGTCGAACGCAACGCCGTCATCGTCATCGTCGAGCCGGAACAGATCGAATTGATGCCGGGATCGATCTGCGAAACTCGGCCATAAACCAGGAGTGAGAGTGATGAGACTGGGAAGCGTCAATTACGAGACCAAGGGAAAAATCGCGATCCTGACGCTGGACGAGCCCGCCAAGCTCAATGCGTTGAGCCCCGGCATTCGCGAAGGGATCATCGAAGGCCTCAAGCGGGTCGATGCCGACCATGATGTCCGCGTCGCCATCATCACCGGCAGCGGCGAGAAGGCATTCTGCGCCGGCGCCGATATCAGCGGTTTTCAGTTCGATCCCGAGGCGGTCCGCAACTTCATGTCGGTCGCACTGGCCGTGCTGGCCGCGCCGGAAAACTGCGGCAAGCCGGTGATCTCCGCCGTCAACGGCCTCGCCTATGGCGGCGGCTTTGAAGTCGCCATCGCCTCGGATTTCATTATCGCCTCCGACCGGGCGCAGTTCGCGGTGCCTGAAATCAAGCTCGGCCTGTTGCCGGGATTTGCGATCGTTCGGCTGGCCGAGATCGTCGGCCGTCCCAAGGCCAAGGAACTGAGCATCCTCGGCGATCCGATCAGCGCGGAGGAAGCCTATCGGCTCGGGCTGGTGCTGCGCGTCGTACCGCACGAAGAGCTGATGGCGGAAGCGATGGAATTCGCCGAGAAAATCGCTTCGAAGCCGAGGCTCGCGGTGCAGATGGCCAAGTCGTTCTACAATCGCGGCCTTGGCGGCGACGAGATGCGGCATGCGATCGACGGCTTTCCGCTGTTGTTCATGCACGACGATGCCCGCGAAGGCATCACCGCGTTTCGCGAGAAGCGAAAGCCGAAATTCGGCTGACGGTATCGTCGATGCCAGGCGGATCGGAGCCGACGACGGCGCTGGAGAAACAAAGGCGGCTTTTACCGGCGCCCATGGACAAGCGATCGTGGCCGACGTGGTCGGCCGCGGCTCGCCGGTGGTGCTGGCGCATGGCGGCGGCCAGACCCGCGCTGCATGGGCCAGAACTGCCACGGCGCTGATGCAGGCCGGACACCAGGCGATTGCCATCGACATGCGCGGGCACGGCGAGAGCGAGTGGTCGCCATCCGGCGCCTATACGTTCGACGATTTCGCCGCGGACCTGCTGGCGATATCGGCGCAACTGCCTGAGCAGCCGGCGCTGGTCGGCGCCTCGCTTGGCGGGCTCGCGGGGCTGATCGCCGAAGGCGAGTTGCAGCCGGGCGTATTCGCTTCGCTGACGCTCGTCGATATTACCCCGCATATGGAGGCGAGCGGCGTCGCTCACATCCTGGGATTCATGCGGGCGCATCTGGCTGACGGCTTCGCCTCGCCCGACGAAGCCGCCGACGCGATCGCCGCCTACCTTCCGCACCGCGAGCGTCGTGATGGCTCCGCAACCCTGAGCCGCTATTTGCGCAAGGGCGACGATGGCCGGTTTCGCTGGCACTGGGACCCCCGCTTCGTCACTTCCGTCAACCAGGGCGAAGCCGGGCAAACCACCGAACGCCTGAGTGCGGCGGCAAGGCATCTGCATTTGCCGGTCCATTTGATCCGCGGCGGATCGAGCAATCTGGTCTCGGAGAGTGCCGCGCAACAGTTCCTGCAACTGGCCCCGCATGCCGTCTATACCGACGTCGCCGGCGCCGGCCACATGGTCGCGGGCGATCGCAACGACGCCTTCACTGAAGCCGTCGTGACGTTCATTCAAGGCCCGAAACGCCGCCGCCAGGTGCCTGCAATCTAGGCCGAACGTCCGCTTGCTTGACCCTATTACGTTCGTTAGCTTACCAATAAGACCAATCAAAAAGAACACTAAAACCGCCGATTGTGCACGGCCGCGCGCGGTGCCAAAGCCTTCAGGGACGGAACAACAAGTTGGCTGCTGGGGAGACCACCGATCCGGTACTTGAGTGCCGGTCCGTTGAACGGCGGTTCGGCGGCATCGTCGCGCTGAACGGCATCGACATGCGGATCGAGCGCGGCGAGATTTTCGGCCTGGTCGGCCCCAACGGATGCGGCAAGACCACGCTGACCAACGCCATCACCGGCTTTTACCCGCCGCAGCGCGGCACCATCGCCCTCAACGGCCGCGACATCACCGGCATGGCGCCGCACAAGGTCGCAACCCTTGGCGTCGCGCGCACCTTCCAGAATCTCGCGCTGTTCAACGGCATGAGCGTGCTCGACAACATCCTGCTCGGCCGTCACGTTCACATGAAGCCGAGCGTGATACGCACCGCATTTTACTGGTGGCTGGCGCGCAATGACGAGACGGCGAACCGCGCCGCGGTCGAGGACGTCATCGACTTCCTGCAGCTTGAAAGCGTGCGCGACGAACTGGTCGATGTGATTCCGATCGGCCTGAAAAAGCGGGTGGAGCTGGCGCGTGCGCTGGCCGCCGAGCCCAGCTTCCTGATCCTCGACGAGCCGATGGCCGGGATGAACCAGGAGGAAAAGGAATATATGGCGCGCTTCATCCTCGATGCGCGCGACGAACGCAAGGTCACGGTGCTGCTGATCGAGCACCACATGGACGTCATCACCGGCATCTGCGATCGAATGCTGGCGCTGAACTATGGCGCGATGATCGGTACCGGCATACCCGCCGATGTCGTCGCCGACCCGCGCGTGGTCGAAGCCTATATCGGAGGCGCGCATGCCGCGCGCTGAGCCCGGATCAACCTGGGACTTCGCCGTCGATACCACGCTGATCCGCGTGCTGGCGCGCAATGCCGAGGTATTTCCCGATCGCGTCGCGATGCGCGAAAAAAACAAAGGCATCTGGAAAGAGACGACCTGGCGGGAGCTGCTCGACAGCGTGATTTTGTGCGCGGCGGGGCTTGAGAGCCTGGGTTTCGGTGCCGGCGAAGTGATGCTGGTGCTCGGCGATAACAGGCCAAGGCTCTATGCCGGCATGCTCGCGGCGGGTGCGCTCAACGGTTATGCGATGCCGGCGTTCGCGGACGCGACGCTGGACGAAATCCGTCACTTTGTGCATGAGGCGGGCGCGCGCTTCATGCTGGCGGAAGACCAGGAGCAGGTCGACAAGATCCTCGATCTGCGCGATCAGGGCGCGACGATCGAGCACATCATCTATGACGACCCGCGCGGACTGAATGCCTATCCCAATCCCGGCCTGATCTCGTGGGAAACGGTGCAGGCCAAAGGCGCCGAACGACTGGCCGCGGACCCAAGCTTGCGCGACGCGTTGATCCAGCGCGCGCAGCCGGAAGGCCCTGCCGTCTTCGTGCATTCTTCCGGCAGCACCGGCAAGCCCAAGGGCGTCGTGCTGTCGCATCGCAATCTGCTCGCCGGCGTCCGAAACGCCTATCGCGGCGGCGCTTTCCAGTTCGACGAGACGATCCTGGCTTATTTGCCGATCGCCTGGGTCGGCGATTTCGCCGTCACCATGGGCGCCGGCATCGCGCTTCGCTTCACCATCAACATTCCCGAGCGGCAGGAAACGGTGCTGCACAATCTGCGCGAGATTGCTCCCACCTTCTATCTGGCGGCGCCGCGCAGCTGGGACAATCTCCTGACCGCGATCCAGGTTCGCATGGAAGACTCTTCGCGGCTGAAGAAATTAATCTATCAGTTCTTCATGGCGTCAGCCCTTTCGGCCGAGCGGCGAAAACTCGACGGCGGCGAGCCGACATTGAAGGAACGCCTGCTCAGTCCGCTCGGCGAGTGGCTGGTCTGCGGGCCGATCAAGGATCAGTTCGGTCTGACGCGTTTGCGCGGCGCCTTCACCGGCGGCGAGGCGATGGGCGAGGATACGTTCGTGTTTTACCGCGCGCTCGGCATCAAGCTGCGGCAGCTCTACGGCCAGACCGAAAGCAGCGCCTATAACGCGATCCAGAGCATGGACGAAGTTCGGCTGCATACGGTCGGGCGGCCGCTGCCGGGCGTCGAAGTTCAGATCAGCGGATCCGGCGAAATCCTGATCCGGTCCGGCAGCGTGTTTGCCGGATACTTCAAGCAGGACGAAGCCACCCGCGAAACGCTCGACGGTGACTGGCTGCATACCGGCGACGCCGGCTATCTCGAACCCGACGGCCATCTGGTGGTGCTGGGGCGTCTCTCCGACGTGGTGCACACCGCCAAGGGCGAGCGCTATATTCCGAACTATATCGAAAACCGGCTCAAAATTCAGTCCGTACATCAAGGATGCCGCCGTGCTCGGCCGCGACCGCGAGACGCTTGCGGCCATCATCTGCATCGACCGGGACGCCGTCGGCCTTTGGGCGGAGTTGCGCGGCATCTCGTACATTTCCTATGCCGACCTGTCGCAAAAGCCCGAAGTGACCGAACTGGTCGCCGCCGCGGTCAAACACGTCAATCGCTCGCTGCTGGAAGGATTGCAGGTGCGGCGCTTCGTTTGCCTGCACAAGGAGTTCGACGCCGACGATGGCGAGATCACCCGTACCCGCAAGATCCGGCGCAATGTCGTCGAAGCCCGCTATCAACCGATCATCGACGCCATCTACGACAACCGGCAGACCGTGCTGATGAAGGCCCAGATCAGCTACGAAACCGGTGAAGTCGGCGTCATCGAGCGTACGTTGTCGGTGCAGGAGGCCTGACGCATGGACGCGATCTCGCTGCTGGAATCGGCGGTCAACGGCATGCTGGTCGGCCTGATGTATTCGCTGGTCGCGATCGGAATCGTCCTGATCTACAAATCCTCCTCGGTGCCCAACCTGGCGCAGGGGTCGATGACCATGCTGGGCGCCTATGTCGTGCTGGCATTCGCCAACAATGCGGGCGCCCCGATCTGGCTGGCGATTCCTTTGGCGATCGTGACGATGTTCGTCATCGGTATCGGTATCGAACGGGTGGCGCTGCGCCGCCTCGCCGGCCGTCCCATCATCATGATCCTGATGTTGACGCTCGGGCTGGAGATTTTCCTGCGCGCAGGCTCGATGACGATCTGGGGCGGCACCGCGCGGCCGATGCCGATCGGCATCAGCGATGCGCCGCTGTTTCTCGGACCACTGCTGATCAACCGCGCCTATGCCATTGGTGCCGCGGTCGCGATCGCGATGTTCGGCCTGTTCGTGGCGTTCTTTCGCACTCGATTGGGCGTCGTGCTGCGCGCGATTTCCGATGATTATACCGCGGCCTGGTCGGTCGGCATTTCGGTCGAGCGCGGGGTTGCGCTGTCGTGGGCGATGTCGGCCGTGGTGGCCACGATTGCCGGCGTGCTCTGGAGTTCGGTGCAGGGCGTCGATCAGTCGCTGGCCCAATTGCTGCTCAAGGGTGTGACGGTCGCGGTTCTTGGCGGGCTCGACAGTATCGGAGGCGCGCTGCTCGCCGGCGCGCTGCTCGGGATCGTGGAAGGGGTCGCCTCCAGCATCCTCGATCCGATACTGGGAGGCGCCAGCCGGGACCTCGTGGACGCGGCGATGCTGATCCTGACCATCCTGATCCGGCCGCACGGCCTGTTCGGCCGCCACGACATCGAGCGAGTGTGAGCGCATGCTTTTCCGTCAGGCCGGCATTTTTCACACCGACTACGCCGCCGACCGGGCGTTGTTTCCGATTCCGGCCGACCGCTGGATGATCGGCATTTTGCTAGCGCTGGCGCTGGCCGCGCCGCTCTACATGGACCAGCTTTACCTCAGTAGCTACATGCTGCCATGGCTGGTATGGACCGCTGGCGCGCTCGGTCTCAATCTGATCCTCGGCTGGGCCGGACAATTTCACCTCGGCTATGCCGCGGTGATGGGGATCGGCGCCTATGCGGCGGTGCATGCCATGAAGGCCGGCATCCCCTGGGAGTTTGCCATCATCCTCGCAGGCCTGACGGCCGCAGCGATCGGGATCGTGTTTGCCTTTGCCGCTCTTCGCGTCAAGGGCTTGTATCTGGCGCTCAGCACGCTGGCCTTGCAGTTCGTGATGGACTGGACGATCTCCCACGTGCCGGCGATCAGCGGCGGTACCCAGGCCACGCTGCAGGCGCCCGACATCCGCCTGCTTGGCATACCCGTCACATCGGACGCCGGGTTGTACTACATCGCGCTGGTCTGGTGCATCCTGGTCACGACCTTCATGCTCAACCTGCGGCGGACCGCGCTCGGCCGCGCGCTGGTCGCGGTCCGCGAAAAGGACTACGCCGCGGCCGTGATCGGGGTGAACAGCTTCTATTTCAAGCTGGTGGCGTTCGCGACGTCGTCGTTCATCGGCGGCGTGACCGGTGCCATCCTGATCGGAACGTTTTATCACGCGGTCACACCGGAACAGTTCTCGGTCGACGTCTCGATCCAGGCGCTGGCGATGGTGATCGTGGGCGGCCTCGGCAGCATCATCGGCAGCTATTTCGGCGCCGCGTTCATCCTGCTGATGCCGGGGGCGATGAACAGTTTCATCTCGTGGCTTGCAATCCGTTTGGGACTCTCGCTCGGCATCGAGACGCTGGGCCACCTTCCCCAGGCGCTTTACGGCGCGCTCATCATCGGATTTCTCCTGATCGAACCGCTCGGCCTCGGCAAGATCTACAACAATGTCCGCGACTACCTGCTGGTCTGGCCGTTCGGCTACACCAAGAAATAGCGGAAGCACGCATGCCATGAACGCAACGTCGCTGCCAGGATCCTGTCGCTCAACAATGTCGAGGTGGTCTACGACTACGTCTCGCTCGCGATCAAGGGCGTCTCGATCGAGGTGCCGGAAGGCGGAATGGTGGCCCTGCTCGGTGCCAACGGTGCCGGGAAAAGCACGACGCTGAAATCGATCAGCGGCTTGCTCGCGGCCGAGCGCGGCGAGGTACGGCGGGGCGAATTGCAGTTCCGTGGCCAAAGCATTGGCGGCCTGATGCCGCAGGACCGCGTCAGGCTCGGGATCGCGCATGTGCTCGAGGGGCGCCGGGTGTTCGAACATTTGACGCCCGAGGAGAATTTGATCGCAGCCTCCGCACTGCATAGCCGCCAGGACATGAACCGCAACAAGGAGCGGGTTTACAGCTATTTCCCGCGCCTGCACGAGCGCCGGTCGGTCGCCTCGGGCTATCTCTCCGGCGGCGAACAGCAGATGCTGGCGATTGGCCGCGCTTTGATGACCCAGCCGAAATTGCTGATGCTCGATGAGCCAAGCCTCGGACTGGCGCCTTTTCTGGTCGCGGAAATTTTCCAGATTCTCGGCCGCATCAACCGCGACGAAGGGCTCTCGATCCTGCTGGTCGAGCAGAACGCGATCGCGGCACTCGAAATCGTCTCCCACGGCTATCTGATCGAGAGCGGCCGCATCGTGATGCACGACAGCGCCGAGGCCTTGAAGAAAAACCCCGATATCCGGGAGTTCTATCTGGGCGGTGCGGAAGCCAAGAATTTTCGCGACATCAAGCATTACCGGCGGCGAAAGCGATGGCTGACATAGGGATGGCCGAGCGGACATGGCCCAATAAAGGCTGGCGCTGATCAAGGCATTGTAATTCAATCAATCCACAAGGGAGGATCCAGAAAATGAAATTACCGTCCATGTTAGCCGGACTGGTGCTGACGATGTTCAGCGTCATGCCCGCATCCGCGGCCGATCCGATGCGCTTCGCGCTGTGCTACGACCTGACCAAGGCCTACACATTCGTTACGCCGCAGGTCGCCCAGGCCGCGCGCGATTATGCCGACCTCCTCAATCTGAAAGGCGGCATTGAAGGCCATCCGGTCGAAATGATCGTGCAGGACCACGGCAACGAACCGCAGCGCGGCATCGAATGTTACGAGAAGATGAAACGCGAGGGCGTGATGGTGTTCGACATGCTCTCGACGCCGGTCTCGCGCGCGGTGCTGCCGCGCGTCATGAAGGATGGCAACATCATGATTCAGTCGCTGGCCGGCCGTGGCGATGCGGTCGACGGCGACGTCTTCAAATGGGTATTCCCGATCGGCCCCACCTATTGGGGCCAGGTCGCCAACGATGTCGGATACATCAAGCAGAAATCCGGCGGAAACCTGAAGGGCGTCAAGATCGCCTTCCTCTATGTCGATTATCCGTTCGGGCAGGAGCCGATCGGCATTCTCAAAACGCTGGCGGCGAAGGAGGGTTTCGACCTGCAGCTCTTCCCCTATCCGCTGCCCGGCAACGATCAGGCCTCGGCCTGGACGCAAATTCGCCGCATGAACCCGGACTGGATCATCAGCTGGAGCCTGTCGAACATGCATGTGATCGCCTCGCGCGAGATGAAGCGCAACGGCATCCCGATCGAGAAGTATATTTCGGTGAACTGGCTCAACGAGGTCGACATCAAGAACATCGGACCGGCAGACGCCAAGGGACTTAAGCGCGGCACCAATGTCGCCGGTGGATCGAACCAGCCTTTGATTCAGGAAATCATCAAGGAGCTCTACGACAAGGGCAAAGGCAACGGCGACCGCAAGAACCTCGACGATGTCTACTACAACACCGGCCTGGCGATCTGGTCGATCGCTACCGAAGGCACCCGCCTTGCGATCAAGAAGGACGGCTGGCCGCTGACGCCACAGAAGATCAAGGAAGGTCTCGAAAGCATCAAGGACTACGACGCCAACGGATTCATGGCTCCGGTTACCGTCACCGCGCAGGATCACGGCGGAGGCGGCAAGACCCGAATCGAGATGTGGGACGGCGAGAAGTGGGTGCCACAGACCGACTGGAGTGCGGCGTTCAAGGACGAGGTCTGGAGCGTCGTGAAAACGCAATCGGCTGACTACGCCAAGGCCGAGTCGCAGAAATAGCGGCTTGGGGCCGGACAGCGTCGCGGCATCGCCGTTGTCGCTGTCCGGCCGGTTTGCCCCGAGGGCTGGTCAGCCGATCGTTTGCGCGCGCCTGAGTTCGCTGATCTCGTCGGATGACAGGCCGAGTTCGCCGAGTATTTCGTCGGTGTGCTGGCCGAGCATCGGCGGTGGCCGTCCGGCATCGCGCTTTGCGTCATTGATCCGGACCGGGTGGCCGATCCCATGTAGCGGACCCGCAACCTGATGATCGTAGTCGACGATCATTCCGCTGGCGCGGGTGTGCGGATGCTCCAGCAGTTGCGACAGGGTGTTGATGGGCGAACTGGGGACGCCGACCCCGGCGAGCGCCTCGTTCCAGAACGCCGCGGATTGCGCCGACAGCGCACGCTGAACATGATCCAGCGTCTCCTCGCGGTGCTTGACCCGATCCGCATTGGTCCTGAACCGGGGATCGTCGGCAATCGCCTGCAGCCCGGTCACACCACAGAATTTCCGCCACAGGTTGTCGTTCGCAACCCCGATCATGATCGGGCCATCGGCGGCCTCGAACGCCTGATAGGGACAGAGCGACTCGTGGCTTGAGCCGCATTTCTTCGGCTGCACGCCGCGCTCCCAATAGGTCTGCAGATTGTAGCCGAGCAGGCCCAACGCGGTGTCGAACAGCGAGACCTGAATCGTGCCGCCCTGCCCGGTCCTTTCGCGCGCGAACAACAGCGCCATGATGCCGCTGAACGCATGCACGCCGGTCATCTGGTCGATCGGCGAAATCGGACTGCGGATGAAGCCGCCATCCTCATCGCCGGTCATCGACATGATGCCGCTGAAGGCCTGCAGGATGACATCATAGCCCGGCGAATTCTTCAGCGGCCCGGAGCGGCCGAACCCGGAGATGCTGCAATGGATCAGGCGATCGTTCAGCGGCCGAAGCGTCGCCGCATCGATCCCCAGCCGTTCGGCCACACCGGTGCCGAAGCTTTCGATCGCAATGTCGGCGGATTTGGCCAGCGCATGAACAATTCCGCGTCCTTGTTCCGTCTTCAGGTCGACCGCGATACTGCGCTTGTTGCGGTTGGCGCTGAGAAATACCGTGCCGAGACCAGTGGCGGGAAACGGCGGCCAGCCCCGGGTTTCGTCGCCCTGCCCCACCGTTTCCACCTTGATGATCTCGGCGCCGAGATCGCCGAGATATTGCGCGCATAACGGGCCGGCCAGCACTTTCGAGAGGTCGAGCACGCGAATTCCGGCGAGAGGTTTTGTCACGGCGATCCCGTCCATCGGAAAATTTACAATACCATATACTTGCGTACCAATTGGTTCGCAAGCATGGTCGGGTCTTGCATTTCAGTGCGCTTACCATATAGTATGCTAGCGAACTAAAACGAACTGGATGCCGTTTCACCCATGATCGAGCGAACTCTTTTCCGAGAAGAGCACGACATTTTCCGGGCGTCGGTCCGCAAATTCGTCGAGCGCGAGATTGTCCCGTTTCACGCCAAATGGGAAGAAGACGGCGTGGTTCCGCGCGAACTCTGGCTCAAGGCGGGTGCCGAAGGGCTGTTGTGCTGCACCGTGCCTGAGGCCTATGGCGGCATGGGGCTCGACTATCTGTTCGATGTCGTGGTGTTCGAGGAATTGTGGCGCTCCGGCGCCAGCGGCCCGGGCTTTCTGATCCATACCGATCTGGTCGCGACCTATCTCTTGTCGTTTGGAACCGAAGAGCAGAAACGGAAATGGCTGCCGAAGATGGTGTCCGGCGAAGCCATCGGTTCGCTCGGGATGACCGAGCCGCATGCCGGCAGCGACCTCAAGGCGATCCGGACCCGCGCGGTTCGCGACGGCGATGATTTCGTGATCAACGGCCAGAAGG
Source organism: uncultured Pseudomonadota bacterium (assembly GCA_963771225.1). Classification (GTDB taxonomy): domain Bacteria; phylum Pseudomonadota; class Alphaproteobacteria; order Rhizobiales; family Xanthobacteraceae; genus Bradyrhizobium. The sequence goes on from CAVYSR010000003.1 coordinate 187,655, forward strand.
TCTTCATTTCGAACGGCCAGCTCTGCGATTTTGTCGTGCTCGCGACCAAGACCAACTCTAACGCCGGCGCCAAAGGCGTGACGCTGTTCATTGTCGAGAGCAACCGCCCGGGCTTCAAGCGCGGGCGCAATCTCGAAAAGATCGGAATGAAGGCGCAGGATACTTCGGAGCTTTTCTTCGAAGATGTCCGCATCCCCGCCACCAACATGCTCGGCGGCGAGGGCAAGGGCTTTGCGCTGATGATGACCAAGCTGGCGCAGGAGCGTCTGGCGCAGGCGATCCGCTCGGCCACCGTGACGGAAACGGTGATCGGCTGGACCGTCGAATACACTTCGGGCCGCAGCGCCTTCGGACAGAAGCTCGCCGATTTCCAGAATACCCAGTTCAAGCTCGCCGACCTCAAGACCAAGGCCACCGTCGCACGGGTCTACACCGACAAGTGCATTGCGCTGTTCATGGAGGGCAAACTCGATCCGGTCGATGCCGCCATGGCAAAGATGTTCACCTCGGAACTGCACTGCGAAACCGTCGACGAGTGCCTGCAATTGTTCGGCGGCTGGGGTTATATGTGGGAATATCCGATCGCCCGTGCCTATGCCGACGCCAGAGTGGTCAAGATCGCCGGCGGATCGATCGAGATCATGAAAACGATCATCGCGCGGCAGATGTTCGCGCAGCACGGACATTCGATAGCAAAAAGCGGCTGAACGGCCATATCGTTGCCGTCGGCCGAAAACCAACTCGACCCAGGGAGATGAAACGTGAAAGGTCTATCCGGTAAGGTGGCGATCGTCACCGGCGGCGGCCAGGGCATCGGGCGCGGCATCACGCTTCGGCTCGCCGAAGAAGGCTGCAAGGTCGCGATCTTCGACATCAAGCCCGATGCGGGACAGGAAACCGCGAAGCTCGCGCCGAAATCTTCCATCACCACCTACGCGGTCGACGTCGGCGATCGGGCCTCGGTGGATAGCGCCGTAGCGAAGGTCGAGGCCGAGATCGGGCCGATCTGGACGCTCGTCAACAATGCCGGCTGGGACAAGCCGATGCCGTTCCTGAAGACCGACAAAGAGCTTTGGGACAAGATCATCCGCATCAATCTCTACGGGCCGCTCAATACCCATCATGCGATCGCGCCCTTGATGGCGGATCGCGGCGGCGGCCGCATCGTCAACATCGCCTCGGACGCGGCCCGGGTCGGGACCAGCGATGAGGCGGTTTATTCCGCCTGCAAGGGCGGCCTTGTCGCCTTCACCAAATCGATGGCGCGCGAACTGGCACGCAAGAACGTTCTGCTCAACGCGGTTTGCCCGGGACCGACCAATACCCCGATGATGGCCGCGGTGCTGGGCGAAGGCGAGCAGGCCGTGAAATGGAAAGATGCCATGCTTCGCGGCATTCCGCTGAAACGGATGGGCGAGCCGGAAGACTATGGCGGGATCGTCGCGCTGCTGGCGTCCGACGACGGCAAATTCATCACCGGCCAGACCATTTCGGTCTCCGGTGGCATGAACATGATCTAGTTCAATACGAGGTTGCACCATGGCAGATCCATCCAAATTCACCGACGTCATCTATGAAGTCCGCGACCGCGCCGCGTGGATCATCATCAACCGGCCGAAGGTCTACAATGCGTTCCGCGGCCAGACCGTCGAAGAACTGATCCAGGCCTTCCAGCTTGCCGCCAACGACCGCAATGTCTCCAGCATCGTATTGACCGGCGCCGGCGAAAAGGCCTTCTGCACCGGCGGCGACCAGTCCGCGCATGAAGGGCAGTATGACGGCCGCGGCATCGTCGGGCTGCCGATCGAAGAACTGCAGGGGTTGATCCGCGACGTGCCGAAGCCGGTCATCGCCCGCGTCAATGGCTTTGCCATCGGCGGCGGAAACGTGCTGGCGACGCTTTGCGACCTGACCATTGCCGCCGATACCGCGCAGTTCGGCCAGGTCGGGCCGAAAATGGGCTCGGTCGATGCCGGCTGGGGCACCGCGTTCCTGGCCCGTCATGTCGGCGACAAGAAAGCGCGGGAAATCTGGTTCATCAACGACCGCTACACCGCCGAACAGGCGCGCGAGATGGGCCTTGTCAACAAGGTGGTTCCGGCGGCCGAACTGGATGCCGCGGTCAAGGACTGGACCGACAAGCTGGCACAGCGATCACCGATGGCGATCGCGCTGGCGAAGCGTTCGTTTAACGCCGACTCCGACAGCATTCGCGGCGTCAGCAATTTCGCGCTGCACGCCCTGAAGATGTTCTACGACACGCCGGAATTGAAGGAAGGCGTCGCCGCCTTCAATGAAAAACGCTCACCCGACTTCAATAAGTTTTCGTCTTGATCTATGACGGCGATGGCGCGACGACACGCCGGTGATTTCCGGTCCACGTCCGGGCCGTCGCCGATAACACCATCATAGAGGAAAACGTTCATGGCATCGCGCAAAATCATCATTTCCTGCGCCGTCACCGGGTCGATTCACACGCCGTCGATGTCGCCCCATCTGCCGGTCACGGCCGCCGAGATCGCCTCGTCCGCGCTGGCCGCGGCAGAAGCCGGTGCTGCGATCGTCCATCTTCACGCGCGCGATCCGAAAGACGGCCGCCCCGACCAATCGCCCGAGGCATTCGAGCCGTTTCTGCGCGTCATCAAGCAGAATTCCAACGTCGTCGTTAATCTGACGACGGGTGGCTCGCCCTACATGACGGTCGAGGAGCGGGTGAAACCGGCGGCGGTCTGGAAGCCGGAGATCGCAAGCCTGAACATGGGATCGATGAACTTCGGATTGTTTCCGATGCTCAAGCGCTTCAAGACCTTCAAGCATGACTGGGAGCCCGCCATGCTGGAAGGTTCGCGCGACCTTGTGTTCCGCAACTCGTTCAAGGATATCCGCTACGCGCTGGAAACGCTCAACGACACCGGCGCGCGCTACGAATTCGAATGCTATGACACCAGCCATCTCTACAATCTGCATTATTTCTGGACCGAAGGCCTGGTGAAGGCCCCGCTGTTCATCCAGACAGTGTTCGGCCTGCTCGGCGGCATCGGTCCGCACCCCGACGATGTCATGCACATGAAGCGCACCGCGGACCGGCTGTTCGGCGAGAACTATCGCTGGTCCGTGCTCGGCGCCGGCCGCGCCCAGATGCCGATCGCGGCGATGGCGGCCGCCATGGGCGGCAATGTCCGCGTCGGCCTGGAAGACAGTCTGTGGATCGGCGCCGGCAAGCTCGCGCAATCGAATGCTGACCAGGTGACGCAGGTTCGAAAGATCATCGAAGGACTAGGCCTGGAGGTCGCGACGCCCGACGAGGCGCGGGAAATCCTGACGCTGAAAGGCGGCGACAAGGTCGGATTTCTGAAGCGAACTGCGCAACCGGTCGGCGCGACCGCCTGCGAACCAGGCGCCGAAGCCCCGTGATGCCGGCCGTCCCGTTGTTCAGTAGCTCTTCGGCAGATCGAGCACCTTCTCGGCGATGAAGCTGAGGATCAACTGCTCGGTGACCGGCGCCAGCCGCGCGATCGAGACTTCGCGGAACAACCGCTCGACATGATATTCCTTGGCGTATCCGAAACCGCCATGGGTCATGATCGCCTGCCACGCCGCATCGTGGCCGGCGCGCGCGCCGAGGAATTTCGCGCTGTTGGCCTCCGCGCCGCAGGGCTGGCCGTGATCGTACAGCCAGGCCGCCCGCATCACCATTTGCCATGCCGCTTCGAGATACATCCATTTCTCCGCAAGCGGATGCTGGATGCCTTGATTTTGTCCGATCGGACGATCGAACACGATCCGGTCGCGGGCATATTTGGTGGCGCGGCGAAGCGCATCCTGTCCGATACCCACGGCTTCGGCGCCGAGCAGGACACGCTCCGGATTGAGGCTGTGCAGGATGTAGGAGAAGCCCTTGCCCTCGTCGCCGATCCGGTCCGAATCCGGGATGAACAGACCGTCGATGAAGATGGCGTTGGAATTGACCGCCTTGCGTCCCATCTTGGGGATCAGGCGGACCTCGATCTTCGATCGGTCGAGATCGGTGTAGAAGATCGTGATGCCGTCGGTCGGCCGCGCGCAGTCCTCATAACGGGTGGTGCGGGTCAAAAGCATGATCTTGTTGGCAACCTGCGCCGTCGAGGTCCACACCTTCTGCCCGTGAACGATGTAGCCGCCTGAAACCTTTTGCGCGAAGGTCTTGATGCGGGTGGTGTTGAGGCCGGCATCCGGTTCGGTGAACCCGAACGCGCATTGATCCTCGCCCGCCACCAGCCGCGGCACCCAGCGCGCCTTCTGCTCCGGCGTGCCCTTGACGACGATCGGATGCGGCCCGAACAGGTTGATATGAACGGCGGACGCCGCGGCCATGCCGCCGCCATGGCTTGCGACTTCGTGCATCATGATGGCGGCCTCGGTGACGCCGAGGCCGGCGCCGCCATACTCCTCCGGCATCGTGATCCCGAGCCAGCCCGCATCCGCCATCGCGCGATGGAATTCGAACGGAAACACGCCGTCGTCGTCGCGTCCCAGCCAGTAGTCGTCGCCGAACCGCGTCACCACGGAGCGAACGCCTTCCCGGATCGCGGCATGATCGTCGGAGGGCGCGAATTCGTTGGCCAGCGATGAACTCATGATCCACCCTCGCCTACGGAAGCCAGCGCGCGCCGCGCGGCGGTCAGATGCGGCATGTCGTACATCTTGCCGTCGATGCCGATCGTTCCGACGTCGGGGCTCGCAGCAAAGGCCGCCACGACGCGGCGGGCATGCGCCAGATCGGCTTCCGATGGCGTGAAGCTCGCATTGATGGTCGCGACCTGATTGGGGTGAATGGCGATGCGGCCGACGAAACCATCCCGGCGCGCGATCCTGCAGCTTTCCGCCAGACCCTCCGGATCCCTAAAGTCACCGTACAACGTCTCGAGCGCCTGCACTCCCGCGGCACCGGCTGCGAACAGGCATTGGGCCCGGGCGACCTGATAGGGGAACGTCCACTCGCCACCGGGCTCCTTGTTGGTGAGCGCGCCGAGCGCCGCACCGAGATCCTCGGCGCCCCAGGTCATGGCGACAAGCCGTTTGTTGGGTCGCGCATAGCCGCTGAACCCGATCATCGCCGCCGGCGTCTCGGTGGCGACGACCAGCAGCTTGACATGCCCCGGCGTCACGCCGTGAGCGACTTCCAGCACATCGACATAATGCGAGATCAGTTCAACATCCTCGACGCCATTGACCTTCGGGATCAGGATGCCATCGAGCCCCGGACGAACCACCGCCGCCAGATCCTCAAGCGTCAGCCCGGTGTCGAACGGATTGGTCCGCACCAGAAACGACCAGTCGTGCCGCGCCCCGCCCAGCAATTCCTTGACGTGATCGCGCGCGAAGCTCTTGCGTCCCGCTGCTACGGAATCCTCAAGATCGAGGATCAGCGCGTCGGCGCCGCAGGTGGATGCCTTGGTGAATTTGTGCGCGCTGTCGGCGGGCACAAACAGGAGCGAGCGCAGCTTCATGTCGGCCGCCGCATCATCAGCCCGGTGCGGCGGCAATACGCCACCTCTTCGTCGCGCTGATTGAATCCACGATGCTCGAAGGTGACGATCCCCTGGGTCGGGCGCGACTTGCTGTCGCGAACCGCCAGAATTTTCGTCTCCGCCCGCAGCGTATCACCGGCAAACACCGGGCGCGGAAACTTGGTCTCCTCGAAACCCAGATTGCCGACCGTGGTCCCCAGCGTGGTGTCCTGCACCGTGAGGCCGATGATCAGACCAAGCGTGAAGATCGAATTCATCAGCGGTTTGCCGAACTCGGTCGACTTGGAATATTCGTGGTCGATATGAACCCTGGCCGGATTATACGTCAGCGCCGAAAACAGGATATTGTCCATGTCGGTCACCGTGCGCCTGATCTCGTGCACGAAGGTCTGCCCGACCGAGAATTGTTCGAGGTAAAGTCCCGCCATTGCCGTCTTTTCCTTGTTGTTTCCATCCTGGAAACGAAACTACCGAAACGCCTGCGAATGGCAATCCGTCAGGATTGCAGGTCAGGTTTTTTCTTCAGCAGGTCCGGCAGTGTCGAGCGATGAAATCCTTCAAACGGAGCCGACCGGTCATGAGGCTCGAGCTTCCAGGTGTTGCGCGCGTTCGGCGTCCCGCCATCGACGCGGACACAAGACCCCGTTATATAGGCCGCCGCCGGCGACAGCAGAAACAGGATGGCCGCCGATATTTCCGCTTCGGTGCCGAAGCGCTGCAGCGGCACGCCGGCGGTGAAGTCGAGGATCTTGGCCTGCATCTCCGGCGCGTAGCTGTCGAAGCCGCTGGATATGATTCCGCCTGGTGCCACCGCGTTGACGCGCACGCCCGAGGCCGACCATTCGCAGGCCGCGGTTTCGGTCAGCGTCAGCATGCCGCCGCGCGCCGCGCCCGAATGGGCGAATTCAGGCCAGCCGTGCCAGATATCGGCAATGATGTTGACGATGGCGCCGCCATGGGCCTCCATCCAGCGATTATAGACTTCGCGCATGAAGATAAAGCCGCCGGTCAGGTTGTTGCGGACCACGGCCTCGAAGCCCCTGGTCGAAATGGTCTTCATCGGCGCGCGGAACTGGCCGCCGGCATTGTTGACGAGGCCATCGATCCGGCCGTGCATGCCAAGCACCGCATCGATCGCAGCAATCACCATCGCCTCGTCGCGGATATCGCAGACATGGCTGGTGACCCGGCCGCCATCCTGCTCGATCTCGGCCTTGACCTCGGCGAGCTTTTCGGCGGTGCGCCCCAGGATCGCGACATTGGCGCCGAGCGCTGCGAGCTCATGCGCGGTGCAGCGGCCGATGCCGCTGCCGCCACCGGTGACGATAATGGTCTGATCCCTGAACAGATCGGGCCGAAAGATCGATTGATAGGGCATCGCGTTCTCCGCGCTGGTTCTCTTGCAGGTATTAAGGAAGCTATTTTCCACGAAATACCGGCTTGCGCTTTTCCCGGAAGGCCTTCACGCCCTCCTGCGCATCCGCCGTTCGGGAGATGGCGGCAAGGGTCTGCGCCTCGTCCTCCATCTGGCTTTCCAGCGAACGGTTCGGCGTCTGCAAAAACAGCCGCTTGATGCCACCGAAAGCCTCGGTCGGCCCCGACGCCAGTTCGCGCGCGATCCTTTCCGCTTCTTTCAGAACCGCGTCGTCGCCGACGACAACGTCGACCAGGCCGGACGACAATGCCGTGTCCGCATCCATCGTCTCCGACATCAGGAAGAAGCGGCGCGCGCGCGAAGGGCCGATGCGCCGCGTCACGGTGGTCGTCGAGCCGCTGTCTGGGGTGAAGCCGATCCTGGCAAATGCCGCCGAAATGCGCGCCGACTTTCCGATCACGACCAGGTCGCCTGCCGCCATCAGCGAAACGCTTCCGCCGGCGACATTGCCCTGCACCGCCATTACCACGGGCGCCCGCATCCGAACCATCCGCACGATCGCGTGGTGCAAATCGGAAGTCCAGATCTTGACGGTTTGCGGCAGCTTGTCGCCACTTGCCGCCAGCGCGATCAAATCGCCGCCCACACTGAACAGTTTTCCGCGCGCCGAAATCAATACCGCCCTGACGTCGTCGCGCTCGCTCAACTCGGCCATGCCAAGATTGAACTCGCGGCAAAACGCGCCGTCGATCGGATTGCCCCGGTCGGGCTGATTGAGCACGATATGCGCCATACCGTCGGAGATCGTGCATTCAAAGCTCGTCGTCGGTGTCGCCAAACTCATTTTTTCCTCCCGGCTTTTCCGATTCACAGGGTCGTGGACCTTCTCGGCGTTCAGGCAGACCGACTGGCTTTTTCCTTGCGCGAGGAAGCCTGGATGGCTTCTCGCGCGCGCTGCCAGTCTTCCTTCGAAAGTTTCGAGAGTCCCGCAAATGTGCTGGGCGCCGCCAGATGATGGCCGCCGTCGATGCTGATGGTATCGCCGGTGATGTAGCTGCAGCCATCCGACATCAAAAAGATCGTCAAATGACGCAACTCATCCATTTTTCCGAAGCGCCGCAGCGGCACGTCGTCGGCCTGTGTCGGTCCCACAGCGGTTTCCGCCAGCGGATTGAGCTTGTCCCAGGCACTTTCGGTTGGAAACGGACCCGGCGCGATCGCATTGACGCGAATTCCATAAGGCCCCCATTCCACCGCCAGCGACATCGTCATCGCATGGACGGCCGCTTTCGCCATCGCCGCCGGCACCACATAGGCCGAGCCGGTCCACACCCATGTCACGAGATTGCTCACGATCGCCCCCGGATCACCGGCCGCGATCCAGCGCTTGCCGCACGCCTGCGCGGCGTAAAACGATCCGTCCATCACCGTGGAGCGGATCGCTTCATAGCCTCGGGGGGACAATGTCTCGGTCGGAGCCAGAAAATTCGCGCCGGCGTTGTTGACAAGACCGGTGAGCGGCCCTGTTGCCCAGATCGCCGACATCAATGCATCGATGCTTTCGGAATCGCGGACATTGGCGACAAACGCCTCAGCCCGGCCGCCCGATCGGGTCCGGATTTCGGCGACAGCCTGATCGAGCACCTCCTGCCGGCGGCCGCAGATAAAAACATGGGCGCCGTGCGCGGCAAACCCCACCGACATTTCCTTGCCGAGGCCGGTTCCGCCTCCGGTGACCAGAATACGCTTTCCGTCAAGCACATCGCGGGTAAACACGGGCGGAGATCCTCATCGGGTGGGCGGGACGGCACTCAAAAACTAATACGCTACCGTACTTAATTTGTAAACCGGCCCTGCCGGCGCGCCGACCTTTTAAGATACGCTGGCGTATGATATGGCTGCCTGCATCGCCGTGCCATCCGCGAAAGAAGTGTCTCGATGATTGATCGGCCAGACTGGTATCTCCGCCTGGGATATCTCATCCACGACGTTTCGCGGTTGCGGCGAATGATGTTCGACCGGGAGCTGGCGCCGCTCGGAATTACACGGTCGCAGTGGTGGGTGCTGGCCTTCATTTCGCGCAAAGATGGCCTGCCGCAAACCCAGCTCGCCAATGAACTCGACGTCGGCAAGGTCGCGCTGGGCGCCCTGATCGACCGGCTGGAAACTTCCGGCTTTGTCGTCCGGCAGGCCGATCCGGTCGACCGCCGCGTCAAGCGTGTTTACCTTACCAAGCAGTCGCGCGGGTTTCTGGAAAAGCTTCGCAAGGAGACCGACAAATTCAACGCCAAGATCGTGACCGGCATCCAGCGAAACCAGCTTGAGATTACATCGGGTGCCCTGCTGGCGATGAAGCGTAACCTGCTGGCGATGTCGGGGGAAACGATGTCGGAAGATAGCGAGAACGCCGATACCGCAAAGCCGGCAAAGCGGCGCAAAAAGAAGCCTGCGGAACAGCGTCACGTCAGCGGCCGCTGATTTTTGCGCAAGGTACCCGACGGCAAGCCGGCGACAATCGGCGACGCGCCGCTCATTTGCCCCAATGAGCAAACCCGATCCAGCCCAGCACGGCTGCTGCAAGAATCCAGATCGCAACGATGGCGATCGCTGCGATCTTGCTGCGCGGACGCTGCCCGGCCTCGATCGCCCTGGCGCGATACTCCGCCATGACTTCTTCCGGGATCAATGACACGACCAGCCAAATGCCGAGCGGCACGATGATCAAATCGTCCAAATACCCAATCACTGGAATGAAATCGGGAATGAGATCGATCGGCGATAGCGCATATCCGGCAACGGCGATCGCGAGAACTCTGGCATACCAAGGCACGCGGGGATCGCGGGCGGCGAGATAGACCGCGTGAACGTCGCGTATCAGCCTGCGCGCCCAGAGTTTCAGGATGCGGAGCATAGCGCGGCCATAATATCAGGATCGTCGAATCGATCCTCCCGTCGAAGCCTCAAAGCATCGTCATTGCAGCTTGCACTTGGTTTCGGGACGATCGAGACCGAGCGTATCAAGCGCTGATGATTGATGCAGGAACCCCTCCTGTGGAGACACCGAAACGGTATTGCGGCCGTCGAACAGCAGGATTGGCTGCCGCAGTTGCAGGTTCCAGTCGCGAAGGGTCAACTTCTGCCCCTTGAAGGCCGCAACCGAGAACTCCGGGCTCTTGATGTAGGCCTGCATCTTGCCGGCGTCGCTGGAGTTGGTTCGGGCCGCCGCTTCGCCGATCATGCGAACCGCGGTCCAGACTTGCATGTCGCCGGCCGTCATTGAACGCTGGAACGCCTTGGTAAATCGGTTCTGCAACTGAACGGCGCCCCATTGATCGAACGCCGCATTCCAGGTGTTGGCAACAAGTCCGGCCGAGCCAACCACCGGGCGCGCATCCCAGGTCCGATAAGGCAGATAGCCGGCAAAAACCTCGCTCTCATCCGCCGCCACCAGCACATCGTGCTCGGGCGCGCCCTGGGTTGCCACCGGCATCTGGCGCTGAATCTCGGTGACGCCGCTATCGGTGCGCCGCGCGCCGCCGCTGTCCTTGAATTCCCGCTGATCGACGATCTTGGCGCCGAACCGTGTCGCAGCATGGCGCAAGGCTTCGGCGAACAGCACGTCCTTTTCGTGCGAGCCCGTCAGCAGCATCCACTTGGTCCACTTCTTCCAGACCAGGTATTGCGCAAGCGCGTCGGCGAGCATGGAGCGCGTCGGCGCGACATGGATGACGTTGGCGCGGCAGTCCTGTTCACGCAGCCGTTCGTCCAAGGCAGACGCGTTGATCAGCATCTCGCCACGAGCCTTGCCGGCATCCGCCGTCTTCAGCAACCGATCCGCATCCAGGCTCGTGACGATGAACGACGCGCCCTGGTCGGCGAGCGCATTCATGGCCGCGACCGGATCGTCGCCCTCGCCCAGCAACGTCTCGACCAGCGTATAATGCTGATTGAGGAAGCGCCCGGTGGTATTATCGTCTTCGATCGCCAATTGAGCTCCGGCAAGACCGTCATTGCCGGCCGGTACATCGATCAGCGATATCCTGATTCGCGATGGCGCCTGGCGAAGGTAGCCGATCTTGATTTCCAGCGGCTGATCGGACAGACCTGCTCCGCTCAAGGCGATAACTACACAGACACCAAGCAGAAGCCGCAGCAATCACACCTCCCATGCCATATTCAGACACGCTGCATGAACCGATTGCACCGCAACATTCGATCTGATGCCATCTGGTCCAGCCGCTTCGGCAATCGGTGCCGTCAGACCGGTCTGTCTTCCCTTATCTTTAGGGTACTTGATTTATCGTGTAGCACAAGGAATCACGAAATCGCTGGCTGAACTTCGAACCGCTACGATTGTCTAATTCGGCAATTGGCGTTACGTCGGGTCTTGAGATGATGGCTCATGATCCGATCCTGCGTTGATATGACGCCATATTTTTGTGCCATCGACGGAACGGGGCTTTATTGTCCTAATCCAATCGACCTGAACTGGAACTGACACATGTTCGATTTGCGCTGGATCATGGTACTCGGCCTCGCGTTGGTCGGCTTCCTGGTCTCGTTTGATCCCGCCCTTGCCTTCCGCGCCTATGTTTCCAACGAAAAAGGCAATTCGGTCTCGGTGATCGACACCGACAAGATGGAGGTGATCGCAACCGTCAAGACCGGGCAACGGCCGCGCGGCATCGAGGTCTCCCGGGATGGCAAGTTCGTCTATGTCGCCGTCGGCGACGACGACACGGTCCAGATCATTGACACCAAGAGCCTGAGCATCGTTGGAGAGTTGCCCTCCGGTCCAGACCCTGAACAATTCGCACTCGATCCGACGGGAAAGTCGCTCTATGTCGCCAATGAAAATGACGCGATGGTGACCGTCATCGACCTGGAGAAGCGCGCCTCGATCGGCGAGGTATCGGTCGGCGTCGAGCCCGAGGGCCTCGCCGTCAGTCCGGATTCCAAGGTCCTGATCTGCACCTCCGAGACGACGAGCATGGTGCACTTTATCGACACGACGAGCCGCCAGATCGTGGCCAATCTGCTGGTCGGTTCTCGCCCACGCTTTTCGGCGTTCAAGTCCGACGGATCTGAGTTATGGGTCACTTCCGAAATCGGCGGGGCTCTTGCGATCATCGATCCGGCGACACGGCAGCTCAAGCAAACCGTCAAATTCGAGATTCCGGGACTTCGATCCGAAGCGATCCAGCCCGTCGGCATCAATATCACCAAGGATGGCAAGCTTGGCTTTGTTGACCTCGGGCCCGCCAATCGCGTGGCGGTGGTCGACGGCGTCACTCACGCCGTCCTGAAATACCTGCTGGTCGGTCAAAGGGTTTGGCACGGCTCGTTTTCGCCGGACGAGAAATATCTGCTGGTCGCCAACGGCGTCTCGAATGACGTCTCGGTCATCGATGTCGCGGGCCAGAAGGTGATCAAATCCATTCAGGTCGGAGAACTGCCCTGGGGCATTGCGTTCGGCCCCAATTGAAAGCCCGACAGGACGGGTCGCCCAAAGGGCGCGCGCGCCAGGCCGTCAAATTTTGCGCTTTTCGTGGCCGGGATAGTCGCAGCTCCATTTCTTTGCCACCCAAGCAGGATGCCGGCCGATCCATTCGGCGATGTAGGGCTGTGCCCCCATCACGCATTGCTTGAGCGAACCGTCCCAGGCGAACTGAAGATATTTTTCCTCGCAATTATTGGGATTGGCGATGGCACAGACGGTCAGGATGATTTCAATCAATCTGTCCTCCATTCAAAAGCTTGCCTCTGCCATATTACGTCAAATTCATCCCCGCGTTTCAAATTTCGACAGGAATCACGCCGTTGCCCCCATCCGAAATCGCTATATCCTCGCCGTCGCAACGCCCGCCCGGGAGACATCCGGCACATCCACGGTGGAACTTGGTACGCACGCTTCACCAAATATTCATCGGCCGGCTCAAACAATTTTGCCGCATCGCAACCTCGCGCGAACAGGAAACATCCATTGAAAGGCGCATGAAATCCGCAGCCTTGACTTTGAATGTCAGCGTGCAATGTTTCAAAAATTCGGGAAAACTTGGCTGGGTTTGACGGGAGATTTGCCTTTGCAGCTTGTGCTGCGAATGCCTGATCCCGTGACTTCGCGGCAAACGGACATGGATTTTCAGAAGAATCGGAATTTTCCGAAGAACCGGGATTTTCGGAAGAACCGCTAACAGTCCGGCCTCAAGAAAAACATTGGTGGAGGAACGATAGATGAGGACACGCGCCGCAGTCGCGTTCGAGGCGAAGAAGCCGCTTGAGATTGTCGAACTCGACCTGGAAGGTCCGAAGGCCGGCGAAGTGCTTGTCGAGATCAAGGCGACAGGCATCTGTCACACCGACGCCTATACGCTCGATGGTCTGGACAGCGAAGGAATTTTCCCCTCGATCCTCGGCCATGAGGGCGCCGGCATCGTCCGGGAAGTGGGCCCGGGCGTCACCTCGGTCAAGCCCGGCGATCACGTGATCCCGCTCTACACGCCCGAATGCCGCCAGTGCAAAAGCTGCCTCAGCCAGAAGACCAACCTCTGCACCGCGATCCGCGCCACGCAGGGCAAGGGCCTGATGCCCGACGGCACCTCACGCTTCAGCCATAAGGGCAGGACCATCTTCCACTATATGGGCTGCTCGACCTTCTCGAACTTCACCGTGCTGCCGGAGATCGCGGTGGCCAGGATCCGCGAGGACGCGCCGTTCGACAAGAGCTGTTACATCGGCTGCGGCGTCACCACCGGCGTCGGCGCGGTAGTCAACACCGCCAAGGTCACGCCGGGTTCGAACGTGGTCGTGTTCGGTCTCGGCGGCATCGGCCTCAATGTGATCCAGGGCGCGCGGATGGTGGGCGCCGACAAGATCATCGGCGTCGATCTCAACGATTCCAAGGAGGAATGGGGCCGCCGCTTCGGCATGACCCATTTCGTCAATCCCAGGAAGGTCGATGGCGATATCGTCCAGCATCTGGTGGCGCTGACCGATGGCGGCGCCGACTTCACCTTCGACTGCACCGGCAATACCACTGTGATGCGCCAGGCGCTGGAAGCCTGTCATCGCGGCTGGGGCGTATCGGTCGTGATCGGCGTGGCCGAAGCCGGCAAGGAGATTGCCACGCGGCCGTTTCAATTGGTCACCGGCCGGGTCTGGAAGGGCACCGCATTCGGCGGCGCGCGGGGCCGGACCGACGTGCCGAAAATCGTCGACTGGTACATGAACGGCAAGATCGAGATCGATCCGATGATTACCCACGTTCTCAAGCTGGAGGAGATCAACAAGGGCTTCGATCTGATGCACGAGGGCAAGTCGATCCGTTCGGTCGTCGTGTTCTAAGAGCGTTTTCCAGCGAAAGCCTGCCCCGGACTTGATCCGGGGTGGCTCCGGTTCGCGTGAAGAAAACGCGTCAAACATGAAGAAGTAGAGCCTCCGTCCCGATTCAATCGGAACGGAAAGGCTCTATCAACGTCGCGTTCCACAACAAGCGTCAAACACAAGGAGGATAGGCCTATGACTGTTCATATCCACCCATCGGTTGATAACGGCGTCAAGAAGGGTTCGGGCAGCTTTGCCGGCGGAACGCTGGTCTGCAAATGCAAGGACAAGCCGGTGAAGGTCGGCGTCAAGGGCGATGTCGCCCACAATCACGCCTGCGGCTGCACCCAGTGCTGGAAACCGGCTGGAGCCACTTTCTCGGTGGTCGCGGTGGTGCCGCGCGACAACGTCACCGTTCTGGAGAACGGCGACAAGCTTCACATCATCGATGCCTCGAAGACGATCCAGCGGCATGCCTGCAAGGTTTGCGGTACGCACATGTTCGGCCGCATCGAGAACAAGGGCCATCCGTTCTACGGCCTGGACTTCATCCATCCGGAACTTTTTGTTGAGAGCGGCTCGGCAGCCCCGGTATTCGCGGCCTTTGTGTCCTCGGTGATCGAGTCCGGAGTCAACCCGTCCGAGATGAGCGGGATCCGGTCGCGCCTCAGGGAACTTGGGCTTGAGCCCTATGACTGCCTGTCACCGGCCTTGATGGACGCGATCGCCACCCATGTGTCAAAAAAGGCCGCTTGACGCAGCAGACCTTAGGTCAGCCCCGCTGGCGTAAACCACAGCCGGCGGGGCGCCGATTATCCGTCACCCGTGGCCATCTTCTTTTGCGTCCCTGCGGCGCCGGAGCCTTGAAATCATGACGCTCGAAACAGTTTCTCTCAATCGATCGCATGGAGGCGTCCAGGGCGTTTATAAACACGCCAGCCGCGAGACCCGGACTGCCATGACCTTCTCGGTCTATGTTCCACCGCATCAGGGCGACGCGAAGCTCCCGGTGGTCTGGTATCTTTCCGGACTGACCTGTACGCACGTCAACGTCACCGAGAAGGGCGAATTTCGCCGGGCGTGCGCCGAACTGGGCCTGATCTTTGTCGCGCCTGACACCAGCCCGCGCGGCGAAGGCGTGCCCGGTGACCCCGCCGGTGCCTACGATTTCGGGCTTGGCGCCGGTTTCTATGTCGACGCCACGCAGGCGCCGTTTGCGAATAACTACCGGATGTGGAGCTATGTGACGGAAGAACTGCCCGAATTGATCGCCGGGCACTTTCCGGCTGATCCCAAACGGCAATCAATCCTCGGGCATTCGATGGGTGGGCATGGCGCCCTCACCATCGCGCTGCGGCATCCCGCCCGCTATCGCGCCGCCAGCGCCTTTTCGCCGATCGTCGCACCGTCGCAGGTGCCGTGGGGGATCAAGGCATTGGGCGGGTATCTCGGCGAGGATCGCAACGCCTGGCGCAAGCACGATGCCGTCGCGCTTATCGAGGATGGCGCGCGGTTTGCCGATTTTTTGGTCGACTATGGCGATGCCGATCAATTCCTGGCCGAACAGCTTCGCCCCGACCTGCTGGAGCGCGCCTGCAGGCAGGCGGCAATCCCGCTTACCCTTCGTCGCCAGGCTGGCTATGACCACAGCTATTACTTCGTATCGACCTACATGGAAGATCACATGCGCTGGCACGCCGCACGATTGAAATCCTGACGCACGGCTTCCCTGTCGATGCGACTATCTTTCGATGACCCGGCCCTTTCAGAGCGGGTGACGAAGGAGAGCGCGAGATTGCGACAAGCGTCGCGGATTGCTAGTAACAACAGCGCCAACCAATGGCATCAGCCGCACCCCGCCGTTCACCGCGCATCGAGCGGAAGTGCCGGGGCTAAAGGATGGAGCCGCAATATTCCGGGGAGCAGCAAGCGATGGCCAAGGCGGCGACTCTGATAGCTTTTATTCTGGCATTGATTCCGATAAACGCGTCGGCAAAAGATACCCAGTTCTGGAACCTGACGGCCAATACAATCACGTCGTTGCAGTTTTCGCCGACCGGCAAGAACGAGTGGGGCCGGAACCAGGCCGACAATGACAAGGATCATACGGTCGATCACGACGAACGCCTGAAGATCACCGATACGGCCTCTGGCACCTATGACGTGAAGATCGTCGACAAGAGCGGGCGGACCTGCATCGTCCCGAACATTCAGGTCAAGGCGGGCTCGATCTTCTCGATCGACGAGAAAAATCTGAAGGACTGCACCAAATAGAACCGGTCTATATGGGCGTTCGTGGAACGCAACCATCGCGCCGGCGAACGTTCAAAAACTTACCCCGAATAATAGCCGCGCCTGCCGGCGTTCGAAATTGACGAGGTCGAGCGAAGAACCAGCGACGGTCGTTGCCTGGCCCGCAACCTGGGCGCTGAACGCGGCTACGATCCATGCTTTTTCGGAAAGCTTGAAATAGATCGTCGGCCCGATAAAAAAGCCCTGTCCGGCGAACATATCCAGCCCAAATCCATCGTACTGGCGCAGATAGCGCGCTTCACCGCCGACAAAAATCCCCGACTTAACCTGCGCCATCAGAGCAAATGCGACGCCCGCGGTGGATTGCTGCGACCAGGTGCCGGTCAGCTTCGAACGCTCGGTTTCGGGCTGATAGAGCAGGTTGAAGGCCGCAACCACTCGCTGGGGGATGATCTCCCAGTCGAGGGCGGCGACAAAGTCGCTGCCATATTGGCTGACGGGTTCGCCGGTGATGTCATCGGCCCGCCCCCAATGGGGCTCGGCGCCGATCGCAAAGCCGAACGGCGCGGTCGCGCGATCGAGTATCCTGTAGCGGATGTCGGCGGACAGGCCTCCAAATGCGGCATAGCGCTGATCGGCAAATCCGCTGACGCCGGCAATGTCATAAGAGACGACCGCTGCGGTAAGTTCGGTCCGAAGATTTGCCAACGGAACGAATTCCGCAGACAGCGTGCTGGAGCCCGCATCATATGTTCCGGCGTGCTTGGCAAATCGGCCGGTTACGGACCCCTCTATCTCTCGTTCTCCAACATCGCCGACATCGCTTCCGATGGTAAAACCGAACAGATGTTCAGTCTCGATTGGTTCGGTGTGGCCGCCGGTCGGAATCAGCGCGAATGCCAGCAACAGACACGATTTGACCGTGCCGCTCCGCCATGACGACAAACGAACGGAAGACGTGAGGCGCTCGTTCAATGCGGCAATCCCACCAATTCGAAGTATTTCTTCGCAGCGCAATATCGGCACTGCTGGCCTTTGGACGAACGGCATTGCAGCTGAATATTCGCACGCGGACCTTGGCTCCTTGCCATCAAGGCCCGGAACCGGTTTTCCCGACTGTAGTTGATATTGCGATCCGCTGCTAACGCTGCTGTCAAGAAAACCTGGAAGCCTCGACGACAGTGGCCTTCAAACCCCGATGCCTGATTGCCAAAACCTGCCCGGCTTGACCCAGGCGGCTGATTTTGCAAACGTTGGTCCGCAATCGGAGCGGCGCGAATTGGCTGCTGTGATTCATCGGACGCACAAATCACGGATGGGCCAGTGACAAATCTGAAAGTTTACATTTTCGCTGCCTTCGCGCTTGCGGGCACGGCGGGCGCCGCAGGCGCCCAGGACGCCGCCCTTGGCGAGAAGGTTTTTCTCAAATGCAGAGCCTGCCACCAAACCGGCGAGGGAGCCAAGAACGGCGTTGGGCCGGTGCTCAACGGCATCGTGGGCCGCAAGGCCGGCACGTATCCCGACTACACCTATAGCGATGCCAACAAGAATTCCGGCCTCACCTGGGATGAGGCGACCTTGAAGGAATATCTGAAGAACCCCCGCGCCAAGGTTCCCGGCACCAAGATGATTTTCCCTGGTTTGCCGAAGGATGAGGACATCGACAATGTCATCGCCTATCTCAAGCAGCTTGGGGCTGACGGAAAAAAATCCTAGACAACGGCAACGAGAAGCGTTGACGGTAGCTCAGTTGCCTACCCTGCTCCGATTCTGCGGTCTGCTGGCGGCCTTGATCTTCGCCGCGGCACCGCACGCGAGAGCTGATGACCTCAACGACTATCCGACCTCAGCGCGTGCCGACTATGTTTTCGGGTGCATGAAGGCCAATGGCGAAACGCAGGAACTGCTGCAGAAATGCTCGTGTTCGATCGACGTGATTGCCTCGATCATTCCTTACGACCGTTACGTGGCCGCCGAGACCATTATCTCGATGTCCCAGGTTACGGGCCCGGTCGGTTCTGAATTTCGATCGACCGAGCCGGCCAAGGTCGCATTGCAGGAATTCCGCCGGGCGCAAGCCGAAGCGGAGATCCGATGTTTCTGAGCCGTATTCGTCAAAAATTGCCCACAAGCATCGATTTCTCGATTGGCCACTCGTCCTTGAACTGGTCTTTGCCGGTGTCGATCGCTTCGGCACGAAAGTTGGCAGCGCCGTTAGGCCTGTAGTTGAAGCGGATGTTGGGATCTTCGGAGATCGCAATCCCGCCTTCCATCGCCATCACGAGATCGTCGCCCTGCCAGATCTTCAAGTTCTCGATAAAAAATGGCGGCACGTAAAGCCGCGTCAGCTGGTCCATCTGCAGACCGGAATTCTGGGGGTGGCGCAGCATGATCTGGGCCTCGGGCAACGCATCGGCGTGCAGATGGAAGGCACGGAATTTCATCTGGCCGAGCATCGATTTGGTAGCGTCGGCATTTGCCGCCGCCGGCGCGGAGCACCCGCCGGACGCTTTTACGTAAGCCTTGACGCCATAAAGCTGACCGTCGCTGAGTTCGGCAACGACGCGCACATAGGAGTAGCTATTGACCCGGACGCGCGTTGAAATCGATGTCACGCCGGAATGCGGGCCGATCGTGAACGTTCCGGCGACAGGCGCCGGATTCTCGTCGATGACAAGCGTCAGCGATTGAAGCGTGCGCTTGTCGCCGGCGGTAAAGTTGACGCGCATGCCGATCGGAACGACGGCGGCGTCTTCGGCCCGCCGGGGCGCATCGAGGATCACAAGGCCGGCACCATCCAGTATCGGACGATCTTTGAAGACATCGCCCTTGATGCTGTTCCAGGCTTCTTCCGAAGGTTGCTCCGATCCGGCAGCGGCCGACTGGGCGCGCGCCGCCGGCGGCCCGGCAAGACAAAGCACCGCGATCAAGGCGGGGACAATCACTCTGGAGAAAATCGACATGGTCGAATTCCTTTCCGATTATCAATCTACGACAAACTTATCCGAAATGCCTGCCACCGACAAGTCGCGCCAGGGTCGCAGAAGACGTCACTCCCACTCAAGCTCGCCGAATGCCGCAATGACATTGCGCGAACTGTATTCGTCGAACAATCTCCATCGTGACCGTTCGCTTTGCCCGGCCTCTCTGGCCGCCTTGGTAAGGGGTATCCCCTGGACAATCAGGCTGCGCACTTCGCTGGCAAGACCCTCGAGATAGCGTCGCTCGTCATCGACCGCGCCTCGCCAATCGCTTGGGACCGGGCCATGCCCGGGAACGACGCGTTCGGCAGCGGTGCGCTGCAGCACATCGAGGTCAGCGAGAAAGCCGCGAATGCTGCCATCAATGACCGGCAGGTGCCCGACGAACAGGAGATCGCCAGCAAACAGGGTTGAAGTATTGTTGTCGAACACCGTCAAGTCATTGTCGGTATGTCCAGATCGCCAGGCCTTCAGCGTCAATATTCGCCGGCCGAGATCGATCTGCATTTCATTGTCGACGAGCAGCGTTGGCGGAATAATCTTCACTTCGTCGATCAGGGCATCGCCGAGCACCACGCGAAATGCCTTCAGGTAATACTCACCTCGCGCCGTCATCGCGCGGGGCAAATTCCTGTGTCCGACAAAAGTGGTTCCTTCCTGCACGAACGCCGCATTGCCAAAGATGTGGTCGGGATGCATGTGCGTATTGATGACATAGCGAATCGGCTTTGACGTCACGCCGCGGATCGCGGCGAGCAGGCGCGCTCCCTCGCGTGCGCTGCCGCCGGAATCAATGACCGCAACCGCATCGTCGCCGACGATGAAACCGACATTGGCGGCATCACCCTGATTGGCCTCGGTCATCAAATCGATGTTACCGATATGAACATAGACGCCGGGCGCGACCTCGGAGATGGCGAACCGCGCCAACGCTTTTTGCTCCTGCGCCCAGCTTTCGCCGGAGAGTAGCACCAAAGCGAAGGAAAGTAGCACCAGAGCGAAGAACGTCGCGGGGCCCGACGCCCATTCCGCGACAGCATTGGAATTTGCTCGCCAAACGACGGGGCGAGATCGCCGGCTACCACAAGACGCCAATTTACCCATCCAATTTATCCGTCGCAATTTACATCATTGTCTCTCCGATCCGCGCGAAATCTCGAAGCGTCGGGAACGAACCGACCGATCTAATGTTGATTCCGTCGAACGAGAGTCCCTTTCGCGTTGCAGTGCAAGAGTCTAGGAAATCATTAACTTGCTTATACAGGGAGAGTTACCTAATCTTTTTTCTGCTTTCGTCTTCATGAGCCACGGTAACAGGGAGCCCGTTGTTTCGAAGACTTTAGCGGGCACTGTTCGCTGCACTCCAGGAATTCACGGGCCATGGCGCGAGTCATAGGCTGTGACGCGGTGGCTGTGACACGATGCCGAAACAATTCATCCAAAGAGGGCGAATGACGTCCCGTGGAGAATGTGCGTCCAGGGAACGTCAGCTACCCTTCTAGGCAAAAACCCAAGGAGGAAGCGAATGAATAAGTTTCTAGTCATTACGACTTCGATCTTCGGCCTGATGGCCGTGCAGGGTTTTCCTGCGCGCGCGGACGAGGCGTTGGAGAAGCTGGCCAAGGACCCGAAGCAATGGGTTATGCAGCAGGGCGACGACGCCAACACGCGTTACTCGAAGCTCAATCAGATCAACGCCTCTAACGTCAAGAAGCTGCAGGTGGCCTGGACCTTCTCGACCGGCGTGCTGCGTGGTCACGAAGGCGGCCCGCTGGTGGTGGGCGATACCATGTACGTGCATACGCCGTTTCCAAATACGGTCTATGCGCTCGACCTGAAGAATGAAGGCAAGATCCTCTGGAAGTATGAACCCAGACAGGATCCCAACGTCATCCCGATCATGTGCTGCGACACCGTCAACCGCGGCGTCGCCTATGCGGACGGCAAGATCTTCCTGCACCAGGCCGACACGACCCTGATCGCGCTCGATGCCAAGACCGGCGCCAAGGTCTGGTCGGTGATGGACGGCGAGGCCGGCAAGGGCCAATCCGGCACCGATGCTCCGTTTGTGTACAAGGACAAGGTCCTGGTCGGTATTTCCGGCGGCGAGTTTGGTGTTCGCGGCTGGGTCAGCGCCTACAACATCAGCGACGGCAAGCTGGCCTGGCGCGGCTATTCGGAAGGGCCGGACGCCGACACCCTGATCGACCCCGACAAGACCACCTCGCTCGGCAAGCCGGTCGGGCCCAATTCGTCGACCTCGACCTGGGAAGGCGATCAATGGAAGATCGGCGGCGGCGCCACTTGGGGCTGGTATTCCTACGATCCGGAGTTGAACCTCGTCTACTACGGTTCCGGCAATCCCTCGACCTGGAACCCGGTGCAACGCCCCGGCGACAACCGCTGGTCGATGTCGATCTGGGCGCGTGACCTCGATACCGGCAAGGTCAAATGGATCTACCAGATGACCCCGCATGACGAATGGGACTTCGACGGCGTCAACGAGATGATCCTGACCGATCAGAGCATTGGCGGGGCAGCGCGGAAGCTGCTCACCCACTTCGACCGCAACGGCTTCGGCTACACGCTGGATCGGGCCACCGGCGAATTGCTGGTCGCGGAAAAATTCGATCCGGTGGTGAACTGGGCCACCAAGGTCGACATGGACAAGTCGTCCAAGACGTATGGCCGTCCGCTGGTGGTGGATGCCTATTCGACCCAGCACCAGGGCGAAGATACCAACTCGAAGGGGATCTGCCCGGCAGCGCTCGGCACCAAGGACGAACAGCCTGCGGCCTACAGCCCGGACACGCAGTTGTTCTATGTGCCGACCAACCATGTCTGCATGGACTATGAGCCCTACAAGGTGGCCTACACGGCCGGTCAGGCTTATGTCGGTGCGGCGGTGGCGATGTATCCGCCCAAGGGCGATAGCAATATGGGCAATTTCATTGCCTGGGACGGCAAGACCGGCAAGATCGTGTGGTCCAACAAGGAGCAGTTCTCGGCCTGGGGTGGCGCGTTGGCCACGGCTGGCGGGGTGGTGTTCTACGGCACGCTGGAAGGCTATCTGAAGGCGGTCGATGCCAAGACCGGCAAGGAACTCTACAAGTTCAAGACCCCGTCCGGCATCATCGGCAACGTGATGACCTATGAGCATGGCGGCAAGCAATATGTTGCGGTGCTCTCGGGGGTCGGCGGCTGGGCGGGCATCGGTCTTGCGGCCGGTCTGCTGCAGCCTGAGAACGCCGCCGCCTGGCATGGCGCGGTCGATCAGGGCAAGTTGCCGTCCAAGGAGAAGACGGTCGATACCGCGGGCCTCGGCGCGGTCGGTGGCTATGCCGGTCTGGCGTCCTACACCTCGCTGGGCGGGACGTTGACGGTATTCGCGCTGCCAAGCGAATAGGTCGCGACGTCACGGAGAGATGATCCTGGATCGGCGCGCCGCTATCCTGCTGCGCGCCGATCGTTTTCTGACCAGTTGCGCTTAAGGACACTTACGTGAGCATCCATAAACTTGTGCCAGGGAAATGCGTGGCTGTTATCCTGGCGGTTGCCCTTGCGCGGCGCAGCCGCGCGGGCGGACGAACCGGGCAATCCGGCGGTCGCGTCATCCGACAATGGCAAATACGCCGACAAGGACGGCAATCCGACCTACAAGGTCAGTGAGGACGGCACCGTCGACTGGTACACCTTCTCCGGCTTCCGGCGCTATCATTCGGACTGCCATGTTTGCCACGGCCCCAATGGCGAGGGATCGAGCTATGCGCCGGCCTTGGCCAATTCACTGAAGACGCTGAGCTACACCGACTTCACCAACATCGTCACCAACGGCCGCAAAAACGTCGACGCCGCCAACGACAAGGTGATGCCGGAGTTCGCGTCGAACGTGAATGTGATGTGCTATCTCGACGACATCTACGTCTATCTGCGCGCGCGCGCCAACGACGCCATTCCCGGCGGTCGTCCACCCAAACATGAGGACAAGCCGGCGGCCGCCAAAGCCGCCGAGGCCAGTTGCACGGGGATCAAATGACTTTAGAGCATACCGAAAAACCAGCGAGGCTGAACTCTCATGTTTCGGGGCGGACGGCGATGGTCGGGCCAATCGTGGCAGGCGTCCTGGCCTTTGGGGTCGTCGCCCTGCAGCCGGTCGCAGCCAGCGCCCAGGCCAACAATGGCGAGGCCGGTTCGCTCGAACTGGTCGATCCCAACGTCTTTCGCGCTTGTGGCGATCCGCGCAACCTTCCGTTCTCTAACGACAAGGGCGAGGGATTTGAAAACAAGCTCGCCGAATTGTTCGCCGCCAAGCTCGGCAAAAAACTCAGCTACACCTACTTCCCTCAGGCAACCGGCTTCGTCCGGATGACGCTGGGCTCGTTCCGGTGCGATATCATTATGGGATTTCCCCAAGGCGACGATCAGGCGCAGGTGACCGTTCCCTATTATCGGACGACCTATGCGCTGGTCTTCAAGCCTGGCAGCGGTCTTGAGGATGTCACCGCGATCAACGATCCGAAGTTGAAAGACAAGCGGATCGGGATTGTCGCAAAGACACCACCGAGCACGAACATGGCGATGAACGGCCTTTTGGGGCACGCCAAGTCCTACCCGCTTTTCATCGACACCCGCGCCAATTCCTCGGCGCAGGCCATGATGGACGATCTCGCCAAGGGCGATATTGATTGCGGCATATTATGGGGGCCGATGGCGGGTTATTACGCCAACCAGGCGACCCCACCTCTGGTCGTCGTGCCGCTGACCAAGGAAACGACCGGCCCGCAAATGACCTATCGTATCGGTATGGCGGTGCGCGCCGCGGACCAGGACTGGAAGCGTACGCTCAACCGGCTCATCATGGAAAACCAGACCGAGATCAACAAGCTCTTGATCAGCTACAACATCCCGATCCTCGACGAGACCAACATGCCGATCACCGCCGAGACGGTTTCGAAGCGGCCATGATCAGGACCGCCGTCCGCTGCGCATTCATCGTGATCCTCGCTACCGCCGCCGCGGCTGGAGCGGCCGAGGTGCCGGAGCCGGATGGCTACCGCCTCGAAAATTATCGGGCGCCGACGCCCGCTACATTGCGTGGCGTCAAGGTCATAGGAACGGACGAGGCCGAAGCGATCTGGCGCAGCCATTCGGCTTCCTTTGTCGATGTGCTGCCGAGAGCTCCGCGACCCAAGAATCTGCCCGAGGGAACCGTTTGGCACGACAAACCGCGACCCGATATCCCCGGCAGCATCTGGCTGCCTGACACCGGATATGGTGAACTCGCGCCCAGCATGGCCGGCTATTTCTCCAGGGGACTGGAGCAGGCAACGCACGGCGATCATGCAAGAACTGTTGTCCTATATTGTCAGGCGAATTGCTGGATGTCATGGAACGCAGCCAAGCGCGCCCTCTCCCTCGGCTATTCGAATGTCGCCTGGTATCCCGAAGGGACCGATGGCTGGAGCGCCGCCGGCCTTCCCCTGGAAGATGCCACGCCAGAGCAGCGTCCGGACGAATAGCGGTTCAACCCGGCTAACGAACCGTTCGTTATTTCGCCGGTGCATCGGCGTTCAAGACGTTCTGGATCGCACTTCCCAAATCAAACAACCGCTTCTCGATGAGAACCGGCACATCGCACACGTATGAGGTCGATTTCCGCCGATCCTCGAAAATGCGCGTCTGCCACGAAAGGCGATTGGCGAGTTCGTCGCTTTGCGCTTGATCGGCATTCGGCCTGTCCTGCAGTTCCCGCATCTTCTGGGTTTCGTCGCGTATTTGCTCGGCCATGGCCTTCTGCTTGCGTGAAAAGCGCTCGATCCCGTTCATCACCTCGTCGCGCTGCGCGTTGAGCCTGGAATACAACGTGGCGAAAAGCGACTTTGCCTTTTGCTGTTTTTCATCGTCGGTTCCGACCAGATATTCCGCGATCAGTGTTCGCGCGTCGTCCATCGGAGTGCGGCGGGCGGCCAGACGCGCGACGATTTCTGGTTGCTTGGGGTCAGAGGGTTCCGCTTTGTCTAGACCCTCGATCGACGGACCTGTCCAGACGCTTGCGACGGAAATGCCGGGCACTTTCAATTGCTGGCAAGGCCAGTCCGGATAACGCGGATCGAGCGCGAAGGCCGTCTGCGCCAGGCACGCCACCAGCGCAACTGCGACACAGAAAGCAGAATTGCCGGTCGAAAGAGCCACGCCAAACCTCCCTGCAACCCCGCCATCGCTTTCTCGCAGCACAGCCTTCGGACCATCGCCCGAAACGGATTTGCCGATGCCGTGCCGGCGGGCCAACGTCTCAAACCGTAACGGATATCCGCTACCCATCGCAAATCAAATTCAGACCCATTCTGGCGTGACATCAAGCCGTCGTTGCAAGCCCTCCATCGACCGGAATCACCGCACCGCAAACAAAGGCGCTCGCCTTCGATGCGAGATAGAGTGCGATACCCGCCAGATCGTCGGGATTTCCCATCCGCTTCATCGGCGCATCTTCGACCACGGCGCTGGACCCCTGCTCGTCGATCGCGTCAGTCATCTTGGACGGGAAATAGCTCGGCGCGATGGCATTGACCGCGATGCGCTTGGGCGCCAGAAACTTCGCCATGATGCGCGTCAGGTGGTTTACCCCGGCCTTCGACGCGGCATACGAATAGGCCTCGAGATGAGAGGTCCTGATGCCTTCGATCGACCCGATATCGATCACCCGCGCATAGGATTCCGCCGACCCCGCCGCCTCCAGCAAAGGCAGCAGCCGCTGCGTCAGGAAGAAAACGGATTTGACGTTCAGGTACATGACCTTGTCCCATCCATTCTCCGGAAACTCGTGAAAGCTTGCACCCCAACCGGCGCCGGCATTGTTGACGAGAATGTCGAGCTTGTTCTCCCGCTTTTCGATCTCGCCGGCGAAGCGATCGATCTCCTCCATCCGCGAAAGATCGGCGGGAATTGCAATGCATTCGCCGATCTGCGACAATTCGCTGGCTAACTGCTCGCACGCTTCGGCGCGGCGTGCCGTGATGTAAACCTTCACGCCATTTTCAACGTAGGCTCGGGCGATCATCTCGCCGAGACCGCGGCTGCCACCGGTGACGACCGCGACCTTGCCGCGCACAGAGAAGAGCTCTTCGATTTTCATTTTGGTCTCCTGATCATCGGCGGGGCCGAAACAGCGGCGTTGGCCGACGACCCCTCCATAGCATCGAATCGGCCGCAGATAATCAGGCGGTGATTTCTCGCGGTTCGATACGGTAGCCGCGCCTTTCGCTCTTGCCTATGCCCGCAGACCGGCCCAAGCTTGGAGAGATGCCGTTCTGGCACCGCGCCCCGGCGCCGGTTCGGCCTCCTAATCTCGAATATCGAATAGAGCCGCCAAGGCTCAATCATTCCCGGAGGAAACCATGCTCGATAGTCCGTGGCTGAAATCCTACCCCAAGGGTATCCATTGGGACGCCGACCTCACTCCCGTGCCGGTTGATCAAATCCTGGATGATGCCGTTGCGAAATGGCCGCTTCTTCCCGCCGTGTCCTTCATGGGCAGGACACTGACCTACCGTGAACTTGCCGCCCTGGTCGACCGCGCGACAACCGGATTGCAGAAGCTCGGCGTGAAGCCCGGCATTCACGTCGGACTTTACCTCCCCAATACGCCCCACTACGTGATCAGCTTTTTTGCGATCCTCAAGGCCGGGGGCACGGTCGTCAATTATTCGCCGCTCGATGCCGGGAAAGTTCTTGAGCACAAGGTCGAAGACAGCCAGACCGATTTTGTGATCACGCTCGACCTGGTCACGCTGTATCCGCAGATGAAGACCCTGCTGGGCAAGACCCGGCTGAAGAAGCTCATCGTCGGCAACATCGGAGAAATGGCCTCTCACCGCGACGCGGTAAACGCGAGCCTCGCAGCGGCAAAGCAGCTTGTCGACGTGCCCGCCGACAGCGAGCACGTCAAATTCGAGCAACTGCTCGACAATGACGGTCGGCACGAACCGACCAAGCCGCGCGATCTCCTGGAGACCATAGCGGTGCTCCAATACACCGGCGGCACCACCGGTCTTCCCAAAGGAGCCATGCTGACCCACGCGAATCTCAGCAGCGCCTGTCGTCAATATTGGGAGACCGCGCAAGGCGAACCGCCGCTGATCGAGCCCGCGAAAGAGCGTATGCTGATCGTACTGCCGCTGTTCCACATCTATGCGCTGTCGGCGAATATGCTGCTCGGAATCCGTATCGGCGCTGAATTGATCCTGCATGCCCGCTTCGAGCTCGACAAAGTCATCGCTGAACTCGCCGAAAAGCACGTCACCATGTTCCTGGGCGTGCCGACAATGTACATGGGCATCATCGGCTTTCCCGGGATCGACAAGGTCGATCTGCGAGCCCTGAAGTATTGCGCTTCCGGCGGCGCGCCGCTGCCTGTCGAAACGCTTCAGGAATTCAAGCGGCTGACCGGCTGCCAGATCTTCGAGGGATGGGGCATGACCGAAACGTCGCCATCGGGAACGTTCACGCCGGTGGGCGCGAGCAAGCCGGGCTCATGCGGGATCCCGGTCCCCGGGGTCACCATCAAATTCCTCGATGTTGCCGATCCCGCCAGGCTTGTGCCGCTGGGAGAGCGCGGCGAAATCATCATCCGCGGACCGAACGTCATGCGCGGTTACTGGAAGAATGAAGCCGCGACCGCGGAGAACATGACGGCTGACGGCTTCATGCGCACCGGCGACGTCGGTTACATGGACGAGAACGGCTTTATATTCATCGTTGATCGAACCAAGGACATGCTGTTGTGCGGCGGTTATAACGTCTATCCACGCAACATCGAGGAAGCGATTTACGAGCATCCTTCCGTGGCCGAGGTCTGCGTCATCGGGATTCCCGACCAGTATCGCGGCCAATCGCCGAAAGCCTATCTGGCGCTGAAACCCGGCGCACCGGAAATAACACTCAAGGAGTTAAAGGATTTCCTCAAGAGCCGTCTTGGGAAACACGAAATGATCCAGGAAATGGAGATTCGCGCTTCGCTGCCGAGGACGCCGGTTGGCAAACTGTCCAAGAAAGAGCTGTACGACGAGATCAACGCCAAGACGGCGGATCAAAAGGCCATGCAATAACGGCGCGGCGGGCGCGGCGGCACGGTGAGATTTAATACGTCTCGACGTGATAGCGCCCGCTCTCGCGCATCGCCGGCTTGAGCGATGTCCAGTCAAGCGATGCGGCGCGGCAGGCGTCGGCGAAGGCTTCATCGACGCCGCCCTCCATGCCTTTCAGCCCGCAGATATAGACGTGCGTGTTGGCGTCGCCGAGCAGTTGCGCTATCTGGCGGGCCTCGGCGCGGATGCGATCCTGGACATAGACGCGGGGCTCGTTCGGCACCCGTGAATAGCAGAAATACTTCCCAAGCAATTTCTCCGGCACCTTTTGCAGCGGACCGAAATATGGCAACTCTTCCGGCCGGCGCGCTCCAAAAAACAGCAGCAGCCTTCCCGCGGCATCCGGCATCGCGCGGCGACGGCGCTCGGTGAAGCCGCGAAACGGCGCGGAGCCGGTCCCGGTACAGATCATGATGATATTGGCGGCCGGATCGTCCGGCATCAGGAATGTCGCGCCGAACGGGCCGGTGACTTCGAGCTTGGCGCCGCGCGGCAGGTCGCAGAGATAATTCGAGCACACGCCTTTGTCTTCGCGCTTCACCGTCAGCGCCAGATTGTTGGCGTTGCGCTTCTCGCCATCGCGGGAACTGGCGACCGAATAAAGCCGCGGATGGTGCGGCTTGCCGCCGGCATCGACGCCAGGAACCGCGATGCCGATGCTCTGGCCTTCCAGAACCGGAAACGGCAACTGGCCGAAATCAAGGATGATATGCCGTACATCGGAGTCCGATGCTGCATCGGTCAGCCGATAATTTCCGGTTACCGTGGCGATCGCGGGTTTACCGCGGTTATAGAGATTGACGGTCGGCTTGCTGGCGGAATGCGGCGCCACCGGCTTGCCGCCCAGCCCCTTGCGCGCTTCTTCCAGCAGTTTGCTGACATCGTCCTCCAGCGCCTCGACGGCAGCGCCGCCGCCCGCATCGGCGATGGTTTCATCCTGGGCCGGCAGGTCGCTCCAGGAAAATTGCTCATCCAGCGAATAGGGTCTCGCGACCACGCGCCAATTGTCGATCGAGCCGGTGGGACAGGGCGAAATGCAATCCATGCAGTGATTGCAGATGCTGGCGTCGACGACATAGTTATTGCCGTCATGCGTCACCGCATCGACCGGGCATGTTTCTTCGCAGGTGTTACAGCGAATGCATATCTCGGGATCGATGAGATGCTGCTTGATCAATTCGCGGTTGATCAAATCTTGGGTCGGCGCGTTCATGTCGTTCAGCCCGGTTCGATCACGCCGCTTCGATCTTGACGTATTCGAAATCGCCCGGCTTGTTGTCGATTCCCATCTTCGGCGGCGCGATCCAGTTCGCGTACTTGCCCGGCTCGTTGACCGGCGTCATCAGCGAGGAGATGAATTCGCCGTCATCGACCGAGGGCAGATAGTCGCTCTTCACCTTCGCCCATTCGGCGGCACTGAGGATGACGCCCTTGGGCGTCGCATCGACGTCCCTGAATTCACCGATCTGGCGATGGAAGGCGGTGTGCGGCAATTCAAGACGGAATTTCACACCCGCCTTTTCGATGATCTTGTTCCAGCGCTCGACGCCCTTTTCGCAGTCCAGCGTGTAGTCGTCGCGCAGCCGCATGTTTAGCGCGGTCAATGCGGGCTCATCGACCAGCACAATGTTGCCGTCCACCAGCTTCAACACCTTGTAGATGTCGTTGGTCAGGCGATGGTCGTCGTCGATCTTGGTTTCCTGGAAGCGGCCCTTCAAGCCGGAATTGTAGAAATTCGCCGCGTTGGTGGAGACTTCCGAGCCGAACAGGTCGAGCGACAACGAGTAGTGCAGATTCATTTTTTTCTGCATGGTTGGCAGATCGATCACTCCGAGTGCACGCACTTTCTCGATCGCATACGGATCGTCGATGCCCGCTTGCTTCATCGCATCGCAGGTGCGCTGAAGCACGCGGCCGACCCCGGTCTCGCCGACAAACATGTGATGCGCCTCTTCGGTCAGCATGAAGCGGCAAGTGCGCGACAGCGGATCGAAGCCGGACTGCGCCAGGCTCTCAAGCTGCATCTTGCCGTCGCGGTCGGTGAAGAAGGTGAACATGAAGAACGACAGCCAGTCCGGCGTCGCCTCGTTGAAGGCGCCCAGCATGCGTGGGCTATCGGCATCGCCCGAACGGCGGCGCAGCAGATCGTCGGCCTCCTCGCGGCCGTCGCGGCCGAAATACTTCTGCAGCAAATAGACCATGGCCCAGAGATGGCGGCCTTCCTCGACATTGACCTGAAACAGGTTGCGCATGTCATAGAGCGACGGCGCGGTCTTGCCGAGATGCCGTTGCTGTTCGACCGATGCAGGCTCGGTGTCACCTTGCACCACGACAAGGCGGCGCAGCATGGCGCGATATTCGCCCGGCACTTCCTGCCACGCTTTCTCGCCGAGGTGCTGGCCGAAATTCACCTTGCGCGCCTCGTCCTGCGGCGCCAGCAAGACGCCCCAGCGATATTCCGGCATGCGAACGTAATCGAACTTGGCCCAACCCTTCGGATCGACGCTCACGGCCGTGCGCAGATAGACCAGCGATTCCTGAAAGCCTTCCGGGCCCATATCGTTCCACCAGTCGAGATAGCCGGGATGCCATCCTTCCAGCGCCTTGAGCACCTGCCGATCCTCGGTGAGATTCACGTTATTGGGAATCTTGGTGGAGTAGTCGACGTTCATGATGTTCATGGCTTTGGTCTCCCGTGTTGGGCGATTTTGTTCTGCGAATGGCGAGTAGCGAATGGCGAATGGAAAAGAACAGCTGCTCCCAATTCGTAATTCGCTCCTAAACTCGCGTCATGTCGAACTGAGCCTTCTGGCCGGTGCCGTAGCGCCGCAGTGCGCCGTCTTCGCCGACCGCGTTGGGACGCTGGAAGATCCAGTTCTGCCACGCCGTCAGCCGCGAGAAGATTTTCGATTCCATGGTCTCGGGCCCGACGAAGCGCAAATTGGCTTCGAGGCCAGTCAGGCTGTCGGGCGAGAAGCTGGCGCGCTCTTCGAAGAACACCCTGATCTCGTCATCCCAGTCGATGTCGTCGAGCGCAAAGGTGATGAGGCCGAGCTCTTCGGCTTCGCTGGCATCGAGCGCCTCGCCGATTTTGGCCTGCGCGCGTTCCAGATCGGCGGCATCGGCCTGAAAGCGCGATTGCAGCCGCGTCAGGCCGTGGCTCATCGGGTACGGCCCGAAATTCATTGCACTCAGCTCGATCGTCGGCGGCGCGCGGTTATCACCCTGCTTCTGGCCGATCAGCATGTAGGAGCGGTCGGCGGCGAACACCAGTTCCGCCAGCGTGCCGACAAAACACGAGCCCGGCTCGACCAGCGTCACCAGCGTGCGGGAGGTGACGTCGATGCGCTTCAACACCCGCTTCCAGTATTGCCTGATCTCGTTGACCAGCCAGTGCGCCTTGTTGGCTTCGAGAAAAGCGTCATAGGCCAGCACCTGGGCGCGATCGCCGTGCGACTTGAACACCAGCATCGCGGTCTCTAATTCGTTGATGCGCAGATGCAGGATGGCGTCATCGAGTTCGCGCGCCACCTGCAGCGACCAGAAGCCGGCCCCCTGCCCGATCATGCCCTCGATATCGGCAGGCGGGGCTGCGTCAGGCGCCTTGATCGAAATGGTGGCGATGCGTTCGGCGCGATTGATATCGACGCTGACAAATCCGTAACGGATGCCGCTGTCGTCGATGCTGCGGCTCAGCGGGCTAAGCGAAATGCCTTTTCCGTTGCCGTTGCGTTTCGAGGCCGCGGCGAACTCCTTGCTGCGCTCGGCGACCCTGGCCTCCAACTTGCTGTTCGGGAACGATTTCATCGACCAGCCGCCACTGCACCGCGCGCTTGCCCTTGATGCCCTCCTCGATGGTGCAGAAGTAGTCAGCGTGGTCACGGCGCACCTTGCGCTTGTCGACCACGCGGGTCAGCCCGCCGGTGCCCGGCAGCACCGCCAGCAGCGGCACTTCCGGCAGCGCCACCGCCGCCGAGCCGTCGTCGGCGAGGATGATGTGATCGGTCGCCAGCGCCAGCTCATAACCGCCGCCGGCCGCGGTGCCATTGATGACGGTGACGAAACGCTGCCCGGAATTCGCGCTGGAATCCTCCAGACCGTTGCGGGTTTCGTTGGTGAATTTGCAGAAGTTCACTTTGTGGGCGTGGGTCGCACCCGCCAGCATGCGGATGTTGGCGCCGGCGCAGAACACCCGGTTCTTGCCCGAGCGCAGCAGCACCACCTTGACGCCTGGATGCTCGAAGCGCAGCCGCTGCACCGCATCGGCCAGTTCGATGTCGACGCCGAGATCGTAGGAATTCAGCTTGAGCTGATAGCCCTCGAACAGCCCGCCATTCTCATCGACATCCATGGTCAACGTCGCGACGTCGCCTTCGACGCCGAGCTTCCAATGCCGATACCGCGACGGATCGGTCTGAAAATCGATGTGCCTGGCGCCACCAGCAAGAACGCGATCTTCACCCGCCATGGACCACCCCTTGGGATTTCTTATTGAGACTATGCATAATAATGCATAATTATAAATCGATGTCTACAGATACGGAATGCAAAAAATGCATTATGTTGCATGTTTTGCCAGATCCGAGCAGTATTGAAATACCAATTTGGGGGCGAATTCGGCGATATCGCAGCTCGGGCGGATAGCGCCGAGGTACTTTCGGGTCTTCTCGGATATTCCGAACAGCAGATCTCTGGACTGCGAAATCAGCGCGTGCTGTCGCCCGTGCGATAGCGGACCCTCTGAGCCCTAGGCATAAAGCCGACCGTGCTCCTGAGCGTATGGGGCGTAGGAATCCTTGATGCTGGCGAGGTTCAGCAGCATTTTCGCGACCGGCACATCATCGTTGGCAAATACCGTGGTCCGAACCCAGAGGCTCTCGGTCCTGCGGCTTCCGCTCAGGGCGACGACCTCCCGCTCGGTTTCATAATCCTCTCCCACAAATAGCGGCCCGCGGATCAGCCGGATCTCCTGATCGGCAAACAGGCCGACCGCCGGACCCTTGATCGGCAGCCGATCGTCCCTCGATCGATATTGAAACAGCACGCTGAGCATCTCGATCGGAATGATCGGACGCCCCCACGGGTTGCCGGATTCTTCCTCCCGCCGATAATACGAGACTCGGTTCGGTGATGACCTTGAGTTTATCGCCGAGCGAAAACGGATAGAGTTCGCCCATGTTCTGATCGAAGCCCATCCGCACGATCTGACGGGCGGTTTTCATTCCGACCTTCACGTCGTGCAGTATCACCGGATCGGCAAGCGGCTTTAGTTCGGTCAATCGCCGATCAAGCGCGGTCGCCGGACCTCCATGACCGACGGAAGCGGTGCCGCGCAGAACTTCGGTTCCGTCACGCTTCACCATCTGGATTTTGCACTGTTGGGCGCCAGGCTCAGGCCTTTCCAGAATTGCTTGCACCTCTTCGCCCTCGAAGGAGGGATTGCGATAGTGCGCCGAAATACATCCGGTCTCGAACCACGCTTTTCCCCACAGATTTTCGCACAGCGGAGCAAATTGGCTGAAGTGGGTCGGTCCTTCGATCGTGCCGCCCTGGAACCCAAGTTTCTGCGCCGTCGCATCATCGTGAATCGAGGCGTGGGAGTTGTAGACCTGGGCATTGAGCATCTGATGCGGCCGGCGCCATGGCCCGACGAGAGAATTCGGCGGTCTCCGTGATGACCGTTTCAAACGCCTTCGATCCCATCGAACTCCCCGCAAATGTCAGCCTGTTCCAAGAGCGGGGATTATCACGTTACCAGCGGCTATCCAATATTATCCTGCCATGTCACTCCCAGTATCTTCCCCACGCTTTCCATGACCTCATCCCTTGCGCGAATCGAAGCGCATGATCGCTCAGAACGTGCCGGGATAAGCGCCGCCATCGATGAGAATATTCTGCCCGGTGATGTAGCTCGCCTGAACCGAACAGAGGAACGCGCAGGTCGCGCCAAACTCTTCCGGGCGCCCAAATCGCCGCGAAGGGTTGCTGCTCCGGATATCCTCGGTCACTGCCTCGGCCGAGCGTTTGGTGCTGGTCGCAAGTGCCCGCAGGTTGGATTTCAACCTGTCGGTATCGAACGTGCCCGGCAGCAGATTGTTGATGGTGACATTGTGTTCGGCGGTGGCACGAGCAAGGCCCGCAACAAAGCCGGTCAAACCGGACCTCGCACCATTCGACAGGCCGAGCATGTTGACGGGCGCCTTGACCGCGTGCGACGTGATGTTGACGATCCTGCCAAATTTGCGCGCGATCATGCCGTCGATCGTCGCTTTCATCAGCTCGATCGGCGCCAGCATGTTGGCATCCAGCGCCTTGATCCAGTCTTCGCGGCTCCAATTACGGAAGTCGCCGGCCGGAGGTCCGCCGGCGTTGTTAACCAGAATATCCGGATCCGGACAGGCGGCGAGGATCGCCCCGCGCCCTTCCAACGTGGTCACGTCGGCCGCGATCGCGACCGGCTTGGTGCCTGTCGCGGCCTCGATTTCATCCGCTGCACGTTGCAGGACATCCGGACGTCGCGCGACGATGACGAGTTTCACGCCCTCACCGCCCAGCGCCAGCGCGCAACTCTTGCCCAGCCCCATACTCGCCGCGCAGACGATCGCCGTCCGTCCCCGCAATCCAAATTCCATGTTAGCTGTCCTGATTGCCACGTACGGGGATGGCCCGCGTCGGCCGATATGCTCGCTCGATTCAACGACCGGTTGGCAGCGACATGCCCGCGGGCTTGGAGCCCCACATGCACAGGCTCGACGGTTCGAATCCGAACTGCCGCGGCTGATGGTTGGCATCGTCAGCGACTTCATTGACCCCGACCGAATATTCAAACACCATTCCGTCCGGCCCTTTGAAATAGAGAAACCGCGCCCCGGATGTCGGATGGCGACCCGGGCCGAACACGATCGGCACGCGACGTTCGCTCAGGAAATAATAGGAACGCAGCACGTCATCGCTGGTTTGCACCTGATGATTGACGTGCTGGATGCCGGCATGCGTCGCCCGCACCAGTGCAATGGTGTGGTGTATCGCGTTGACACGCATCAAGGGAATATCGCCGATCCGGTCGCTGACGCGCGCGTTGCACACTTGCGTCCAAAATCGCTCGTCGCGCACAGGATCGGTGGAGTTGAGACCGATGTGGCTGAAACCGGTGATGCCCGCGTCGCGCGCCGCGAAATAACGCCGGCCATGGCGCTCGGGCCTGCACCACCAACTCGATGTGGTTGCCGCTGGGGTCGCGAAACCCGATGAACGCCCGCACCTTGCGCTTCTGCGCTTCCTCGGCGAGC
This sequence comes from uncultured Pseudomonadota bacterium, assembly GCA_963771225.1. Lineage (GTDB taxonomy): Bacteria > Pseudomonadota > Alphaproteobacteria > Rhizobiales > Xanthobacteraceae > Bradyrhizobium. The sequence goes on from CAVYSR010000003.1 coordinate 223,529, forward strand.
CTGCGTCGACATGATGGCCGAGGTTCTCAAGGGTCGCTGCCGCTTGCTGCAGGCTCGCTTCGTCTTCGATTTCAAAGCCGACGGTCTGGTCCGCGGGATCGCCTTCCGTGTAGCAAAGCGTATGCGAGCGGTCGTCCGATCTCAGATACAGCGCCTTCTTGCCGCGCTCGGCGACCTGCAGCCCAAGGCAACTGGTCGCGAACGTCTCCGCTGACTCCAGATCGGGAGAGCCGAGCCGCACATAGCTCACATCCCTGAGATTGATCATTCTGTTTCTCCAGCTTGATTCAAATGCCGCCCGCACTCAGCTCCGGAACATCCTTGCTTTCGCTTCCCCAACTGCAAAGCGATTCCGGCGCGAGCGGAAATTGCCGTGCAGGATGGCGCAGAGGGCCCGGTTCCGTCATGCCGTTGACGTAGGAGAAAATGACGCCATCGGGACCTTCGACATGCAGGAAGATCTGCTCCGAACAGGGTTCGCGTCCGGGACCTTGCACGATCTTTACCTGGCTCTCCTGCATGAAATAGCTGTTCTGCATGATGCTATCGAGCGTCTCGACCTCGAATGCGGCGTAGAGCAGACCGTTCCGCTTCGCCGGATAAAGCGCGATGCGATGGTGAAAATTGTCGATCTGCAAATAAGCGATGTCACCCACCCAGTCCCGAACCTGGGCGCCCAGAGCTTTCCAGAATTCGAGATCGCGACCGGGATTGGTCGATCTCAACCCGACGCCCTGCAGGCGGGTAATGCCGGCGTCGCGGCTCGGAAAATACCGCCTGCCGCTGTGACTGGGACGCACCACGAGGTCGATATGGTTGCCGGAGCCGTCTTCCGCCAACAATGCCGCTCGAACATAGCGGCGATGGCACGCATCAGGGGTCGCGCGCGTCACTGCAAAATCGCGGTCCCGCAGCAGCTTTTCGATCTGGTCAAGCGCCGTCTCGCTCCAAACCTCGACGCCGGTGCTGGAACCGCCGTTGCGTATCATTGTTGAAGCTGACAGTTCGAAACCGGTGGTCCGAGCGAAAGGCAATTTCATCGTCCGGCCCGGCAACGCGCTGCAATCCGAAAATATCCGATGCAAATCTTGCCCCAGCCTGCAACTCGGCGATGGCAAGGCGAACATAACACACAGAGGTGACGAGCGGATTGTCAGTGGTGATCATCTGCGCCAGGCTCCCGATCACCGGGGCCGTGATCGGGGTTTCCGATCGCTGAGGAAAACCTTGATCATTTGACGCCAGAGCGAGAACAATTCATCGAACCACTTCGGATCATTATCCCACAATGTTCGCAGAGCCATTCCGCGAACAAGACTGAGGGTCAAAGCGACAATGTCGGATGCAAGCTGGCCGGGCACGCCGCTCGCTGCCAGCGCCCCTGTCCATGCGGTTTCGACAGGACGTCGCGCCTTTCGCGAGATATCGAGAATTTGTTTGCGCACCGATTGATCGGTCGAGGTTGAAAGAACGATATCGATCGCCACCATGAAATGCTCGCTGAAGAAGAATTCCCTCGCATCCTCGATCACCGCCTCGATCAGGTCGCGGGGCCTGTTCACCGCGGAAGCCCGGCGCCGGCTGAGCACCTGCGCTTGCTCGAAGACATATTCGAGGGTAGCGACGACAAGAGAATCCTTGGTCGGGAAGTGATGAAGCTGTGCGCCTCTGGATAGACCGGCTTCCTCCGCAACCTCGGCAGTCCTGAAACGCGCATAGCCGCGCTTGCGAATGAGATTTGCAGCGGCCTTCAGGATGCGCGTTCGCGTTTCCTCGCTGCGCTCGGCCTGGGTGCGGCGGCGCGCCACTTCGACCGAATGCCGCGCGGGTCGTGCCGTCGAAGGAATTCTGCTGGCGCGAGCTGGCATGTCAGACCTCTATGCAGACGTGTTGATCGATCACCTTGACCGGATAGGTCTTGAGTGGAATCTCACAGGGCATGCCGGTCGGTTCTCCCGTCGTAACGTCGAAGGTTCCGAAATGAAATGTGCATTCCACGATCTTTCCGGTCAAAATGCCTTCCTCGGACAGCGACGCCTCGCCATGGGTGCAGATGTCGGCGGTGGCATAGATCATGCCGTCGACGCGATATAGCGCGACATACGAACCATCGGGAAGCGACGCCTTCTTGATCTCACCTTCCGCGACCTCGTCGATCCCGCATAACACCACCGTTTCTGACATCGGCCTGAACCTAGAGCATCGTGCTTCCGCCGTTGACGCTGATGACCTGGCCGGTCACAAACGACGCTTCGGCGGATGCGAGGTAGCTGACCATGGAAGCGACTTCCTCCATCTCGGCGGGCCTGCCCATGGGTATGACGCTGATGAACTTCGCCGCAAGCGCAGGATCGCGCTTTGTTATCGCTACCATTTGTGGCGTGTTCACCGCGCACGGTGCCACGGTATTGACGGTGATGCCATCGCGCGCAAATTCGCGCGCCATTCCGGTGGTCAGTCCATGGACGCCGCCCTTGGCGGCGTTGTATGCGGCATGATCCCAAAGTCCGTTGCGAACGGAGTCCGCACCGAGATTGATGATCCGGCCGTATGAGTTGGCGCGCATTTTCGGGATCGCATGCCAGGAGCACCACAGCACCGTCCACAAATTGCGATCGATTGTGGTCCGCAATGTTTCCGGGGTGTGTTCGGCGAAGGCCCTGATGATGCCACCGCCTGCATTGTTCACCAGCACATCCAGCCGACCGAAACGATCGACCGCAAGATCGATCGTACCCTTGGCGACGCTTTCCGAAGACAAATCGCCCGGAATAACTGACCACCTCGGCGTCGAATTCCTTGCTCAGATGCTTCGTTGCCTTGTCGAGTTCCGCCTCATCCAGATCCGCAATGACAAGCCTGGCGCCGTCGCGCGCCAGACGCTCCGCGATCGCAAGGCCAATGCCTCTGGCGGCGCCCGTCACAACGGCAACGTTGTCTTTCAGCTTCTTGTCCATACCAGGCGTTACCTTCACAGAATGATGCTGACGCGACCCTGGGCGCGAAGACCTTCGCTGTCGAGAAGGCAGCGCTTTTCCTTGATCTTGAAGGTGCCGTTGCCCGGCACCAGGCGATACCGGTTGCCGCCGAAATATGTGTCCGTCACGCCGTCCTTGGTACGGTAGGTGATGAACGCCGAGCTGACTTCGAGGTCGTCGCCGATGCGCTTCCTGATTCGTACGTTGCTGACGAGGTGCCTGGTCCGCGAATGCGGGAATTCGGCGTGAGCGGTCCGCTTCATCAAGCGCTTCACGCGTTCGCTGAGCCGAAAGCGGTCATCGGCGACATAAAACAGGTTATTGTCCGGCGACGCATCGACCGCCAGATCGGTGGCCGGCACGTAGTAGATCGCATCGTCCGTGAAGAGTTCCAGCCATTCCGGCAATCGCCATTCGTCGAGCAGTTCGGCTTCAGCGAACAGGAAATCCTCGACGTCGGTGCGAGCAATGGGGTGCATGGCCAATTCGACCTCGCTCATGCCGGCACCCGGAAGACATGCTCGTTCCAGTTCGACCAGAATGCGCGCATCTGGGCTTCGTCGTCATATGACGGATTTTCCTTGCCCATTCCCTTCGAGATATCGTTCCATTGCGCTTCGCTGGCGTTGCGGAAGCCGCGCTGACATTGCTCGAGCGCCTCGACGTCGTCGGGGGTTGCAAAGCCTCCCGGTCCGAGAAACTCGAGGAAATTGAACAGCCGGTATTTCCTCGCCCACTCGGTCTCTTCCTTCGGCGCCAACGCCCATGCACTGATATTCATGAAATCGGGCGCGGCCGGATAGTAGGTTCGCACCGTCACCGCCATGATGTCGTTGATCACCAGATTGGGGAAGATAAACAGATTTCGATTGAAGGTGGCGATACGATCGGCCCGTTGTTTTCCAAACCGCTTGACCAGCCCGTCGTACAACCGTGAAAGCTCGCGCTTGCCGTCCTCGCCCCACGACGGAATCCACTGCGCGACGGGACGGCCCCACGGTGCCTTGTATTCAAGAACCGCGTGCCCCTTGCCGAGGTCGCGCGCCGATCCCTCGAACGCCACCTGGGCAAGGCCGCCGGTCGTCGCCTTGAGGTAATCGAGGTATGTCGCATGGGTCGTCAGCGCATGGTAGCCGTCGATGCTGTTTTCCGTCAGCAACTTCCAGTTGGCACGCATCGAGTATTCCTGCGTGCCGCCGACGATCGTCATCTCGGTCTCGGCCTGGTCGCAGATCACATCGAGATATTCTTTCACCGGGCCGAGATAATCCGCCAGACTCTCGACATTCCTGTCAAAGCAAATGAAATTCAAATCGCGGTAGCTCTCCAGCCGCGGCACCTGCTGCATATTGGACGTGCTGCGCTCCTTGAAGTCTTCGGCATAGGACGCCTCCCCGGGCTGGCTCCGCAACGTTCCATCCAGGCCGAACACCCAACCATGATAGAAACACTGGAAGGATTTCGCGCTGCCGTGCTTCTCCCGGCAGACCTGCGCGCCACGATGCGGACAGGTGTTCAGCATTGCCTTGAGATTTCCCTTGCCATCGCGGGCGAACAGGATGCCTCGGCCGCCGACCTGGCGGGTGACGAAGTCGCCGGGCTTGGCAAGCTCGGAACTGTGACCGAGGTAGAGCCAGCATTTATCGAAGATCTGGGCCCGTTCCACCTCCAGAATAGCGGGATCGACGAAGGCCTGACGGGAAACCTTGAAGATCTTCCTCAATTCATCGATCAGAAGCGCTGTCTTCATCGGCCCGATCGCGTTCATTGCGGTGCCTCCCTTGATCAATTGCTTTTCAATGCCCGTCGCAGATCGAATGACGGCAATTCAATATCGGATCGGTCAAGCCTTGCCTGCCGTGCGACCAGCCGACGGAACATGGCCATTTCCTTGGCAGCGTTGACTGAGATCGCGCCGACAATTTCGTTACCGCGCAACGCGGCCACGGAGAAGCGATCGCTCCGGCTATCACCGCGCACAACATGGTCGGCGTTCAGCATATCGCCGACGACCTGAATGTTGAGATCGTACTGATCCGACCAGAACCAGGAGGGATCGTCATATTCGCGGGCCGCTCCCAGCATGTTTCCGGCAACGCAGATCGCCTGGTTCTGGGCATTGGCCCAGGTTTCAATGCGCATGGCCCGGTCGTGGCATTTGCTCCATTGCAGCGCGACATCACCTGCGCTGAAGACATTGGGCACCGCCGTCCGTCCGAACGCATCGACTTCGATACCGGCATCGGCGGGCAGGCCCAGATCGCGGGCGATCGCAATGGTCGGATCAACTCCAATTCCAACAAGCACGACATCCGCCTTTAGTTCGGCGCCATTGGTCAAACGAACGCCGTTCGCCGTTGCCGAGGCGACCGAAACGCCAAATTCGAACTGGACTCCATGATGGCGATGCCTGGCTTCAACAACCTTGCTGACCAGATCGGGAAACGCCCGGGCCAGCAGCCGCTCCTGGTTCTCGATGACGGTAACGTCGCATCCACATTTTGCGGCGGCGCAGGCCGCCTCGAGACCGATAACGCCGCCGCCAATGATGACGACGCGGGACTGGTGATGGAACGACTGACGCAAATTCATCGAGTCTTCGATGCTGCGAAGATAGTGAACCCGGGGACCGGTTCCCCCAAGTGCCTTAAGCTGCCGCGGTTGGGTGCCGGTCGCGAGCAACAGCCGGTCATACCCGAACGTCCCGCCGTCGCCGGTTGCGACGGTTTGACGCTCTGCATCGCAGGCGACGACGGCGGTTCCGGTAATCATGCTGACGTCGAGCACATCCCTCCAGTCGCTCGCAGGCTTGAGATAGGTGACTGGCGCGTCCGGCGTCGCGAGCAGTTCCTTTGACAGTTGCGGACGCTCATATGGTGGATGCTTTTCCTCACCGATCATCGTGATGGACCCGCGAAAACCGGCGGATCGCAGCGCTTCCGCGGCACGTCCGCCCGCCTGGCCGGCACCGGCGATCACAATTTTCTGGATGGATGGCATCGGCACTTCAACTCCCATGGCGCCCGATATCTTCCCTTTTTTGCTAAACAGGGACGCGCTCTAGATCATTCTCGGATTGCATAGACATTAAAAACAGTCCAACCTGCTTGTAAAGTGATAATGTTGATCCACGCGGCTATCGCAGTGCATCACAACCGGGGGAAAGCGGTGGCCAGGGCAATCGACGTGCATACGCATTTTGTGCCGGAAACCATGCCCCCGGGGATGGACCGCAACCCGCTCTGGCCGTCGATCGAACACAGGGACGGGAACAAGGCCGCGGTCATCGTGAGCGGCAAGGTATTTCGCGCCATCAATTCCAGAAGCTGGGATGCCGACCGTCGGCTCCAGGACATGCAAGCGGACGATGTCGACGTCCAGGTCGTGTCCCCGATGCCCGAATTGCTGTCGCACTGGTTTCCCGCCGGTGATGCCGACCTATTGTCCGGTCATATCAACCGCTCCATCGCAAGTTTATGCTCAACCCATCCGGCGAACTTCATCGGTATCGGCATGGTCCCCGTCCAGGATCCCGCACTTGCGGCACGCCGCCTCGAAGACATCAAGGCGCTCGGGCTTACCGGCATTGAAATCGGCAGTCACATCAATGGTGTCGCGCTGGGCGACCCACGCATGCACGAGCTCTATGCCGCCGCCGAGCAGGCCGATCTCGCGATCATGATTCATCCCTTGCATCCATCCGGCATGGAGCGAATGGCCGGCCGGCCGGAACTGGCCGCCGTTGCGGCCTTTCCGCTTGAAACCGCGTTGGCCGCGACGTCGCTTCTGACCCATGCGGTCACCGAGCGATTTCCAAAGTTGCGAATACTGCTCAGTCACGGCGGCGGGGCGTTGCCATGGATTCTTCCTCGTCTGAAGCACGCCCATGAGCTCGGACCTCCGCTGCAGGACCTGTTTACGCGCGATCCCGCCGAGATGGCGCGGGCATTCTACTACGACACCATTCTGTATGATCGCCGCGCTTTGCGCTTCCTCGCAAACTCGGTCGGCGCCGATCATATCGTGGTCGGATCGGATTATCCGTTCTCAATCAAGCAGGACCGGCCGGCTGAATTCGCCGAACGGGCGCTCGGAGTGAGCCGGGAGAGATTTGCGGACAACGCTGCGCGCTTTGTAAATCGGGCGCGTGTCGCCGTTTGGCGCGCGGGCTGACCAGCAAGAATCGGAAGATCGGGGAGAGATTGGTGGGAAAGTGTTACTCGTATCGACAGTACTGCTCATTGGGACCGCTGCCGCCGCGGACGCCGGCGCGGCCCGACCCGCAGGTGCCCCGGGACTGCAAATTGGGCTCATGCGTGCACGGAAAAATCGGCTCGTTCTATTTCTATGAGAAGGGATCGAACGACGACGCGGCGTTCGGCTTTTTCGACATCGAACTGTCGGTTCAGCGTATTGCTGCGAGCAAAGTCCGCGTCGAACTCTATTGCGTTGCCGATGGATATCAGACCTCACGCGGCGTCGGCGCTGGACATCCGATCGAGCTCGCGATCATGGCGGACGGCAAGACGGTGGGATCAACCGAGTGGCGTTTTCCCGACGTCATCTGCGGGCATGCGGATCCGATGAACTTCTCGGTCGATATTGACATCGGCGACACATCGTTTTCACTGATTGACCGCATCGATCTGCTTGGGGTCGATGGCCTGTCTGCATCTTGCGGATAACCCGCCAACGTTCCAGCCCGCCATGATGATTTAACGGAGCCACAACATGACGCTGATGCAGATCGGGCTGGACGACAAATACCAGCTCGATACCAAGCGAATCTACCTTTCCGGAATCCAGGCTCTGGTGCGACTGCCGATGTTGCAGCGCGAACGGGATCGCGCGCAAAATCTCAATACTGCGGGATTTATCTCGGGATATCGTGGTTCTCCGCTCGGCATGTACGACAATGCCTTGTGGCGGGCAAAGTCGTTTCTGCAATCGCACGATATCGCCTTTGTCCCCGGCCTGAATGAAGATCTGGCGGCGACCGCTGTATGGGGCAGCCAGCAGGTCGGACTGTTTCCCGGAGCGAAGGTCGATGGCGTGTTCGGGATTTGGTATGGCAAGGGGCCGGGGGTCGACCGTTCCCTCGACGCGCTCAAGCACGCCAATTCGGCCGGCACCGCCCGGCACGGCGGCGTACTTGCACTGGCCGGCGACGATCATGGCTGCCAATCCTCAACGCTTGCGCATCAAAGCGAACAGGTATTCGCCGCCGCACTGATGCCGGTCCTCAATCCGGCAACGCTTCAGGATTATCTGGATCTCGGACTTTACGGCTTTGCGCTGTCTCGTTTCTCCGGCTGCTGGGTCGGTTTCAAGGCGATTTCCGAAACGGTCGAGAGTTCGGCTTCCATCTACAGCGATCCGGCGCGCGTGCAGGTGGTGCTGCCGTCGGACTTCGCGATGCCGCCGGGCGGCCTCAACATCCGATGGCCCGACCCGCCGCTCGAACAGGAGAGACGGCTGCACGGCCCGAAAATGGATGCTATCGCGGCATTCGCGCGAGCCAACCAGCTCGATCGAATAGTGCTCGACAGCAAGCCGGCACGGCTCGGGATCGTCGCCACCGGCAAGGCCTATCTTGACCTGCGGCAAGCCCTTGCCGACCTCGGCATCACCGAACGGGACGCGCAACAACTGGGCTTGCGCATTTACAAGGTCGCGCTGACCTGGCCGCTCGAAGAGCGTGGTGCGAAACGTTTTGCCGAGGGTTTGCAAGACGTCCTGGTGGTCGAGGAAAAACGTGGCTTTGTTGAAGATCAACTGGTGCGGATCCTCTACAATATGGATGCTTCGAAGCGTCCTTGCGTAGTCGGCAAACGCGATGAACAGGGCGCGACGCTGTTGCCCAGCGAGGGTGAGCTCACGCCGACCATGGTCGCCGCGGCGCTCGTCTCACGCCTGCGCCGGCTTGGTCACCAGAGCCCGGACCTCGAACAAAGACTGGCCCGGCTCGAAGCGTTTGAACATCCAGCGAACGCGCCCGCTCCGATGGCATTACAGCGGACCCCCTATTTCTGCTCCGGTTGTCCGCACAACACTTCCACCAAGGTGCCGGAAGGCAGCCGCGCGATGGCCGGCATCGGTTGCCATGGCATGGCGCTGTCGGTGCCCAGCCGGCGCACCGCGACGATCTCGCATATGGGTGCGGAGGGCGTCACCTGGATCGGCCAGGCGCCATTCACCGATGAACCTCACATCTTTCAGAATCTCGGCGACGGCACCTATACCCATTCCGGCTTGCTGGCCCTGCGGGCGGCTGCGGCGGCAGGCGTCAACATCACCTACAAGATCCTTTACAACGACGCGGTCGCGATGACCGGCGGACAACCCGCCGAGGGCGGGCTCACCGTCTCGCAAATCGCCCATCAAGTCTGGGCCGAAGGCGCAAAGCGCGTGGCGATCGTCTCGGATGATCCCGACAAATATCCCGGCAAAAACTATTTTCCGGTAAGCGCGACCGTCCATCATCGCCGCGAACTGGAGCTCGTTCAACGCGAGCTGCGCGAGATCAGCGGTCTCTCCGTTCTGATCTACGATCAAACCTGTGCCGCGGAAAAACGCCGTCGTCGCAAGCGCGGGCTGTATCCGGATCCGCCCAAGCGCGTCTTCATCAACGATCTCGTCTGCGAAGGCTGCGGCGATTGCTCGCAGGCATCGAACTGCGTTTCGGTTCAGCCGCTCGAGACCGAATTCGGGCGCAAGCGCAAGATCGACCAATCGAACTGCAACAAGGACTATTCCTGCGTCGAGGGATTTTGTCCGAGCTTTGTCACCGTTCATGGCGGCACGCTCAAGAAGGCGGAAACCTCCTCGATCGATTCCGGCCAGTTGTTCGCCGACCTTCCATTGCCCGACAAGCACGAGCTGGATGCGCCCTTCAATATCCTCGTCACCGGCATCGGCGGCACCGGCGTCATCACGATCGGCGCGCTGCTGGGCATGGCCGCCCATCTTGACGGCCGCGGCTGCTCCGCGCTCGACTTTACCGGCCTTGCGCAAAAGAACGGCGCGGTCATGAGCCATGTCCGGATCGCCCGAACACCGGAGGAAATTGCCACGGTCCGGATCGCTTCCGGCGGCGCCGATCTTATTCTCGGTTGCGATATCGTGGTCTCCGCAAGCACTGCAGCTCTCAGCCGCGCCGAACGCGGCGTGACCCAGGCTATTGTCAATGCCGACCTGCAGCCAACCGCCAGCTTCGTGATGAATCCCGATATCGATTTCGAAATGAACGCGATGCAGGGAGCGCTTCGCGACGCGATCGGCGAAAAGAAGCTCGATATCATCGACGCGACAGGCATCGCTTCAGCCTTGATGGGTGACAGCATCGCGACCAATGCCTTCATGCTCGGTTTTGCGTTCCAGAAAGGGGCCATTCCGCTTTCACTGGAGGCAATCCTGCGCGCCATCGAAATCAACGGTGCCGCCATCGAGATGAACAAACAGGCATTCTCCTGGGGACGGCTCGCAGCTTACGACCTCGCGCGCGTGCGCAGCGTAACCCAGTTCCGGGCACGTGCCTCTGCTCCCGCCCGCAGCCCTGACGACGCGATAAATCACCGCGCCGCGTTTCTTGTCGCCTATCAGAACCAGGCTTACGCGGACCGCTACCTCGCCATGGTGTCCGCGGCGCGCAAGGCCGAGGCCGCCGCCGCACCGGGGTCCAGCGATCTCACCGATGCGGTCGCAAAGAACCTGTTCAAACTCATGGCCTACAAGGACGAATATGAGGTGGCGCGGCTGTATACCGACGGCAGCTTTGCCGACAAACTGAAGACCCAGTTCGATGGCGACTTCCGGACGCAATTTCACCTCGCGCCGCCGCTGTTTGCACGTCGCGACAAGGTGACTGGACGTCCCCGAAAGTCCGAATATGGCGGCTGGACCATCCACCTGTTTCGCCTTCTTGCACGGCTCAAATTCCTGCGCGGCACCGCACTCGATCCATTCGGCCATGCTCCGGAGCGCAAGGCCGAACGGCAGCTAATCGCGGATTACGAGGCGATGCTGCATCAGCGCATGGCGGCGCTGCAGAGCCGCGATTTGCCTACGCTGATCAAGCTGGCGCGGATTCCCGAGATGATCCGCGGCTACGGGTACATCAAAGACGAGAGCATCCAGAAGGCAGCACAACAACGCGCACGTCTTCTCGCGGATCTGGATAACAGTCGGTTCGCCGTTGCGGCAGAGTAAGTTCCGGCTTGGCAGCGGAACGTTACGAAATGCCGTTGCCCGTCAAGCTCATAAACCGGCCATACTGCTTGTAACTTCAACGCACGCCTGTTAGCTTTTTTCAAAACCGCTGGCAAGATTTGGGGAGGGATTACAATGGATAGAAAGTTAGGTATCGCGCTGTCGGCGGCCTTGTTATTCGGGAGCTTCTATGGCGCCGGCGCTGCCGACAGGAAATACGGGCCGGGCGTTACCGACAAGGAAATCAAGCTGGGCCAAACGGTGCCGTACAGTGGACCGGCATCGGCCTTCTCAAGCTATGGCCGCGTCATGACCGGTTATTTCGAGATGATCAACGAAGCCGGGGGAATTAACGGCCGAAAGGTCACGCTGCTATCGCTCGATAACGCGTACAGCCCTCCGAAAGCCCTGGAACAGACCCGCAAGCTGGTCGAAGACGACGGTGTGTTCGCGGATGTGGGCACGGTCGGGACCACACCTAATTCAGCGATTTAGAAGTACCTCAACCAGAATCAGGTCCCGCACGTTTTCGTCTCGGCTGGAGGACGGCGCTTCAACGATCCAAAGAATTTTCCCTGGAGCGTTCCGATGTATCCCGCCTTCGAAATGGAGGGAAAAACTTTCGGCAACTACATCATCCGGAACAAACCTGATGCAAAAATCGCGGTGATCTACCAGAACGACGATTATGGAAAGGACTTCCTCACCGGGCTGAAGGCGGCGCTGGAGAAGGCCTCCCCCAAGATCGTCGCCGAGGCCAGCTACGAACTCACCGATCCCACCATCGACTCGCAGATTGTCAAATTGAAGGATTCCGGCGCCGATGTGTTGATGGACTTTGCAACTCCGAAATTCGCGGCACAAACCCTCAAGAAGACCACCGAACTAAACTGGCATCCGGCACAGTTCCTCGTCAGCCCGACGAATTCCGTTTCGGCGGTGCTGAAGCCGGCCGGGCTGGAAAACGTGCAAGGCGTTTTCACGACCCAGTTCACCAAGCAGGCGGGCGATCCGGCATGGGCTGACGATCCCGAGGTCAAGGAATATGTCGCGTTCATGAAAAAGTGGACGCCGAATGACAACCCGGGTGATTTCGTCGCGCTGTCCGGCTACATCAATGCCCAGGCTATCGCCAATGGCCTGGAACGCTGCGGGGACGATCTGACTCGCGAGAATTTCCTCAAGCAGGCGCTCAGCTTCAAGGGGCAGCGCCTCAAGATGATGCTGCCTGGCGTCGAACTCAACAATTCGGCCGATGATCATGCACCCTATCAATCCTTGCGCATGGCGCGGTTCGAGGGATCGAGCTGGAAGCTGATCGACGACAGCGCGACCTCAGGACAAACGTCGACAACGAAATGATGGCACAGGGCATGGAAAAATACGCGACCATCTCAGTGGAGGTTCGGAAAGACGTCGAGATTCTGTCGCTGAACCGGCCCGACGCGCTCAACGCGGTGACACCGGAGATGATCGATGAACTGACGGAATATTTTTCCGGGCTTCATCAGCGCTTGACGACGCGAACAGTCATACTCAGAGGCAATGGACGGGCATTCTGCGCGGGAGCCGAGCTCGGATCGGAGGCATTTTCCGCTCCAGGCGAAGGACGGCCGCAACGTCAGTTTCAAATGCAGCAGCGTTATTCCGGCGTGATCCGGCTGATGCGAAGCTGCCCGCAGCCGATTATCGCGCTGGTTCAGGGACCCGCATGCGGTGCCGGCTTTTCGCTGATGCTGGCCTCGGATGTGCGCTTCGCCGCACCCGAAGCCCGGATGAATGCAGCCTATATTCGTGTCGGCGTCGGTGGGTGCGATATGGGCTCCGGATATTTGCTGCCGCGGCTTATAGGACTTTCGGTGGCGTCCGAACTGTTGCTCACTGGACGCTTTCTTGGCGCCGACCGGGCAAAGGCCGTGGGGCTGGTCAGCGACGTCGTGCCGGCAGACCGCCTGCTGGAGACCGGTCTCGAATTTGCAGCCGAGATGGCTCGCACCTCTCCGATGGGACTGCGTTTGACCAAGCAGGCCCTGAACGCCTTGATCGATGCTCCCAGTCTCGACACGGCGCTGATGATCGAGGATCGGCAGCAGGTCATTCTGCTGGAAACAAGCGATCACCGCGAAGCGGTCGCAGCCTTTCGCGAGAAGCGGCCTCCGAGTTACCGCGATCAATGATCGCGGAAGGATGTTCGGCTTCCCGATGCTCGCGCCATCGTGGAGCATCCGATGTCGGAACCTAACCTACTTTCGAAAAATCCGGCTTGCGGCGCTCGGCAAATGCTGCGAACGCCTCGCGCGCTTCGCCGGTCTGCAGGCGCTCGCGAAACAGGACGCTCTCGCGACTGATCTGAGCCGCGATCTTGTCCATTTCGCGCATCAACGCCTTGGTTTGGCTGAGAGAACCGGCCGGTCGTTTGGTCAGCGCTTCGGCGGCTTCGCGCGCCCGGGCGCGCAAATCCGAAGCCGGAACCACGGCATTGGCCAAACCGCAAGCCAATGCGGTGGCCGCATCAAGCGGCTCTCCCAGCGCAAACATCGCATAGGCGCGGACGTGCCCGATCCTCGCCGGCAACAGCCAGCTCGATGCCGCCTCCGGAACCAGCGCCAGATTGACGAACGGTGTCATCAGCTTTGCGGTGTCGGCGAGAAACACCAGGTCGCAATGCAGCAGCATCGTGGTGCCGACGCCGACTGCGTTGCCTTGCACGGCGGCGACCAGCGGGCGGGTGGCCTTGCCGAGATTGCTGATGAACCGAAACGCCTGGCTCTCGCCGGTGTCCTGACCGTTCGCCTGGGCGCTGAAATCGGCAAGATCGTTTCCGGCCGTGAAGCTGTCCCCGTCTCCCTGAAACAGCACGACCCGCACCGCGGGATCTTTTTCCGCGTCCTCCAGCCCGTCCGACAGCGCGCTGTACATCGCATTGCTGAGGGCATTCTTCTTGTCTGCCCGCGCGAGCGTCAGCGTCATCACGCCGCCGGACACTTCGCGAATAACGTGTTCAGCCATACAATCCTCCCGGCGATCGCCTGGAAATCAGCTCAGGCGACCTTCAGCGATGCTTTGCCCTCAGCGCCAAGAAAACCCATCAGCCGCTCCCGAATGAGGCGTTCGGCATCGGCCATAATGCGATCGATCAATTCCTTGACCGTCGGGATATCGTGGATCAGGCCGACGACCATGCCGCAGCTCCAGGCTCCCGCGTCCATCTTCCCGTCAATCATGACTTTGGGATAGACCCCGGCAACCTCTTCGTGGATGTCGGCGATCTGCAGCTTGGCTCCCTTTTCGCGCTCGATTTCGAGCAACTTGTCGACTGCGGCATTCTTGAGCACCCGTTCGGTATTTCTCAAGGCGCGCATGATCAACTTCGTGTCGAGCTCTGAAGCGGCAACCAGCGCTTTCTTGACGTTGTCGTGGACCGGCGCCTCTTTCGTCGCGATAAATCGCGTGCCCATGTTCATGCCGGCCGCGCCCATCGCCAGGGCTGCGACCAGGCTGCGCGCATCGGCCATGCCGCCGGAGGCAACGAACGGAATTTTCAATTCCTCCGCGGCGCGCGGAAGCAGGATCATATTGGGGACGTCGTCTTCGCCCGGGTGCCCGCCGCACTCGAAGCCATCGACGCTGACGGCGTCGCACCCTATCTTCTCGGCCTTCAGCGAATGCCGAACCGAGGTGCATTTGTAAATCACCTTGATACCGGCGGCCTTTAGCGCCGGCATATATTGTTCGGGACTGCGCCCGGCCGTTTCAACGACCTTGATGCCGCCTTCCCTGATGGCCGCGATGTATTCCGGATAGGGCGGCGAAGTGAATGCGGGAAGGAACGTCAGATTGACGCCGAACGGCTTGTCCGTCAGGTCGTGACAGCGCGCAATTTCTTTGGCCAGCAATTCAGGCGTTCGTTGCGTCAGGCCGGTGATAATGCCGAGGCCTCCCGCATTCGAAACCGCGGCAGCGAGTTCAGCAAAGCCGACATAGTGCATGCCGCCCTGAATGATCGGATGCTCGATATCGAACATTTCGGTGATGGCTGTTTTCATTGGAAGCTCCCATCCTGATCCCGGCAAAGCCTGTTTCCGGCAAAGCGGTGGCGTTTTCGATCCGTGGTCAATTTATGGCTCTTTATGCGCGATCAGTGGGTTATTTCCAAGAGCCCCGCAGTTCCCGTTCCGGCCACCGGCATCGGCTTGTTACCATTTCTCCCCGAAAGGGCGGATTTCGTGCTCGAAGGTCCAGGCGTCGCGCGGCTGCTGGTAGAGCTGCCAATAGGCCTCCGCCACCGCGGCCGGCCGCATCAGGCGATTGGGATCGAGATTTTCGATCGCCTGCGCGCCTTCCCGGTTGGCGATGAGCTGACGCACCCATTCGGTGTCGACACTGGAATCGATCACGAGATGGGCGACATGGATGTTCTTGGGACCTAGCTCGCGCGCCATCGACTGCGTCACCGCGCGCAATCCGAACTTGGCGCTGGCAAATGCGGCGAAACCCGATCCGCCACGCAGGCTTGCGGTGGCTCCGGTGAAAAAGATGTTGCCCTTGCCACGGCGAAGCATCAGACGCGCTGCCTCACGGCCGGCAAGAAAACCTGAGTAGCAGGCCATCTCCCAAACCTTGCGAAAAACCCGCTCGGTCGTATCGACGATCGGAAAATTCACATTGGCGCCGATGTTGAAGACGCAAACCTCGAGCGGCGCGTGCTTGTCGGCGTCGCCCAGAAAGGACACGATCTCGTCTTCCTTTCTTGCGTCGAGCGGCCGCCCGAACACTGTGCCACCCGCCGCCTCGATTTCCCCGACGAGCGGCGCGAGCTTCTCGCCCTGGCGGCGTCCGGCAAAGACAGTGAAACCTTCGGCCGCGAATTTCTTGGCGATCTCGCCGCCGATAAAGTCTCCGGCGCCGACAACGGCCACGGTCGCGTTTCGCTTTTCCAAGGTTTGTCTCCGCAACAAAGAGGGCCGATGCCGAACATTAAAGTTCTTTTTTAGAACTTGTCAATTGATGCTGACAAAGGAAGGCCCGAATTTGCACGCAAGCGGTTGTTCCTCGTGCGCAAATTGATTGGATTTTTGTTTTGAGAATCTCATTTGCAATGACGGCGGTCCCCGTCTATAAATTAGAGTATCAAATGAGAACTTAATGGACGAAGCGCGATGGCAGACAGAACCGGCGTCGTGATGCTGGTCGGCGCGGGTGACGCCATCGGCGCGGCTGTGGCCCGGCGGTTTGCCGAGGGCGGATACAAGGTCTGCATCGCCCGGCGCGATGCGGCCAAATCCCGGCGGCTGGTCGATGAGCTGACGGCCGGCGGACGCGACGTTCACGCATTCAGCGTCGACGCCCGTCAGGAAACCGAGGTTCAGGATCTGTTTGCTCGCGTCGAGCAAACCATCGGGCCCATCGAAGTCTGTCTCTTCAATGCCGGCTCCAACGTCAACAAGCCGCTGCTGGAGACCACCGAAAAGCTGTTCTTCAAGGCGTGGGAGTTGGCCTGCTATGCGGGCTTTCTGGTCGGCCGCGAAGCCGCCCGCGCCATGCTGCAGCGAGGCCGCGGCACCATCCTGTTTACAGGCGCGACCGCCAGCATTCGCGGCGGCAAGGGCTTTGCGGCGTTTTCGTCGGCGAAGTTCGGCCTGCGCGCCGTGGCCCAGGCGATGGCTCGCGAACTCGGACCAAGGAACATTCACGTTGTCCATCTGCTG
Source organism: uncultured Pseudomonadota bacterium (assembly GCA_963771225.1). Lineage (GTDB taxonomy): Bacteria > Pseudomonadota > Alphaproteobacteria > Rhizobiales > Xanthobacteraceae > Bradyrhizobium. The sequence goes on from CAVYSR010000003.1 coordinate 240,423, forward strand.
ATCGATGCCGGCGTCGACAGCGAGGCCATCCATCAGCGCATGAAGGCCGCGACCGGCATCGATGCCGCGGAAATCCCGCCCGACAGTCTGACCAGGACTTCCTCGATCGCCGATGCCTACTGGTTCGCGCACCATCAAAGCAAGGATGGCTGGACCCATGAACTGGATTTGCGGCCGGGCGTGGAGAAATGGTGAGATGGCCGCCGCGCCCGACCTGACCCTTTGGGGAGTTGGAACGAGCCGCACCGTTCGCGCGCATTGGGCGATGCACGAACTTGATCTGCCTTATAGGACCAAGCCGATCGGTCCGCGCACCGGCGAGACCAAGACGGCCGAATACACCGCGCTCAATCCGCGCCAGAAGGTTCCACTGCTGCAGGATGGTGATTTTTGTATTGGCGAAAGTGCGGCGATCGTTGCGTACCTGTCGAGAACCTATTCGAGCCCGGAGCGTGTGCTGATCCCCGAAAGGCAACGCGATTATGCCGCGTGGCTTGAGTGGTGCTTTTTTATCGTCACCGAGCTCGACTCCACCAGTCTTTACGTGATGCGGCGCCATCGGGCGGACGCGCTCGGTCCCATCTACGGCATCGCGCCGGAAGTCGTCGCCAAGGCCGGCGAGTATTTTCGCGAACAATTGCGTCATGTGGAAGCAGCGCTCACGGACGGACGCCAATATCTGATGGGCGATCACTTCACCAGCGCCGATATCCTGCTCACGACCTGTCTCGATTGGGCGATCGCCTACGGTGTCGGCATCTGCGACAATGCTCGTCCCTATCTCGAGCGCATCCATCAGCGACAGGCGTATCAGCTCGGCACCGCGGCCAACAAACCCCTGGCGCCGATCACGCCCGTGCAGAAGACCTGACCCGGCTAAATCGCTGCCCGAACCGATTTGTCGCTGATCATCCGGTCGATCGCGCTTTCGTCATAGCCTAGCTCGCGCAACACTTCGCGGGAGTGCTCGCCGACACGCGGCGCTGGCCCGCCAATGACCGCCTCGTTGACGGCAAATCGCGCCGCGGGCTTTGGCTGCCGCACCCGTCCGACCATCGGCTGATCGAACTCGGCGATGAGGCCCCGCGCCACCACCTGCTCATTGTCGATGATCTCGCCGCGGCGCAGGATCGGTGCGCACGGCACGTCGGCGGCGTCAAGCCGTTCCAGCCATTCGGCGGTGGTGCGTTGAGTAATATACTCAGCCATCTTGTGGATTCGCGCGGTCGCATTGACGGTGCGCGCCGAAGGCGTTGCGAAGCGGGGATCCTTGGCTAATTCGGGATCGCCGGATGCCCTGCAGAAGCCCTGCCATTCGGAATCCGAAAGGGTGCCGGCGGTGATATAGCCATCGCTGGTCTTGAACACGAGATCGGGCCGGTCGTTGGGATCGGCGCTTGCCGCCTCGGCCCCGACTACCGTGTATTGCATCATGCCCTCGGGCCACAGATACGAGATCATGGTATCGAGCATCGCCACTTGGATGTGATCGCCGTGCCCGGTCTTCTCGCGGGCATAGAGCGCCGACGACACCGCCTGGGCAGTGAAGACTGCCGTGGTCTTGTCGCAGACGATGGTGCGGATCATCTGCGGCCGGTTGGTCGCCGGATTCGACTGGATGTCCGCAAAGCCGGAGAGGCCCTGGATGATCGGATCGTACACGCGCTTCTTCACGTAGGGCCCGCTGTCGCCAACGCCGCTGATCGACACATAGATCAGGCGCGGATGGCGCTGGCGCAATTCGTCAGCGCCGAGACCGAGCCGCTCCATGGTGCCGGGCCGAAAATTCTGCACCAGCACGTCGGCCTGCGCCACCAGCTTGGTCAGAACCTCGCGGCCGGCGTCGCTTTTGATGTCGATCGACAGCGAACGCTTGCCGCGGTTTGAGGAGATGAACAGCGCGGAAAACTCACCGCCCTTGTCGATGCTGGCGCGGCTGCGGCGGGTAATGTCGCCGCCGATCGGTTCGATCTTGAGGACGTCCGCCCCCTGGTCGGCGAGAAACATGGTCGCGAACGGTCCCGACACCACGCCGGTCAAATCCAGTACGCGAACGCCGTTGAGTGGCCCTGACATGACGTTTTCTCTTTGTTGTTGCAACCGGCTTTCAGGTGATCCGGGACCTGAGAGTTCCCGTCTGCTGCATGATTTCCTCTTCTACATCACGCAGCTGATCCTTGCCGAAAAACATTTCCCGACCGACAAAGAATGTCGGCGAACCAAAGGCTCCCCGATTGACGGCATCGGTGGTGTCTTCGATCAGCTTTTTCTTGACATCGTCCTGCTGCGCGCGGGCAACGAGCCGGTCGATATCGATGCCGGAAGAAATGAAGGCATCCCGGAAGATGGCGACATCGTCCATCTTCTTCGGCTCAACCCACATATGATGATAGGCGGCGCGGAAATATGCATCGAACATGTTCTCGAACCGCGCGGCAACGGCGCCGCGCATCAGCATCAGCGTGTTGACCGGAAAGAACGGGTTGTTGGCGAATTTCGTGACGTTGTGGCGGCGGATGAAACGCTGCGTTTCCAGCGCTTGATATTCGGGCTTGTTCCTGATGCCCCGAAGCGACTCGAACGGCGACATGTTATTGGTCGCCTTGAAGATCCCGCCGAGCAGCACCGGGACGTATTCGAACTTCACGCCGGTACGCTGTTCGATTCCCGGAATGGCGAGTTCCGCCAGATAGGCGTTGGGGCTGCCGAAATCGAACTGAAATTCGACTTTCAGGGGATTTCCCACCGGACTTCTCCTTTGAGGCCGCGATCGCGGTGACCGGATCGGAGGATCCGCTTTTAAAGTTCTAAAATTGAACTGTCAATTCCGTGTGGCTGTTTTATGCACCTTCGGCTCCCCGTAGCTGTTAATGGCTGGTTGTATCCAAGTCAGTACCTATTTAGAATGCAGAACTGGATGGAGACTTCGAATCGAGCCTTGGCCAGGCGAAGGACCGAACCATGAAATGGGACGAGCTTGAAGAGGAGCCATGCTCACTGGCTCGCACGGTTGCCGTGATCGGCGACCGCTGGAGCTTGTTGATCTTGCGCGAGTGCTTCCTGCGCAAGCGGCGGTTCGAGGCGTTTCAGTCGACGCTCGGGATCACGCGGCATTTGCTCGCCGAGCGGCTCAAGAAGCTGGTGCGGCTCGGCGTTCTGCGCCGGATCCCCTATCAGGAATCGCCGAAGCGATACGAATACATCCTGACCCAGAAAGGCCTCGACCTTTATCCGGTGATCATGTCGATCGTCCACTGGGGTGATACCCACATGGTCGACTCCCGTGGCCGCCCCTTGCTTCACGAACATCAGAACTGCGGCAAAATGTTCGACCCGGTGATGGTGTGCTCGGAATGCGGTGAGCCGCTGGCGGCCAAGCAGGTCCATGTGCATCCCGGACCCGGCGCACGCAAGGTTGCAGCCATATCCGCCAAGCCTGAAAAATGATCTTTTGCTGTCCGCAAAAATCGGGTTTGCTCCGCTGCGGCACTTCGCGCCCGCGACCTGCCGATGGACGGAACGACTGGCGGAGATCGATATGAGCGGACTTGGTGGCCTCAACAAATCGCCCGAGGGTGTCGTCATCGGGCTCGTTCAACTGCAATTGCCGGTGGTGGTGACCAAGGCCGATCTGGCGCGCCAGACCGATCGCATCGTTTACATGGTCGGCAAGGCGCGGCGCAATCTCGGCACCATGGATCTCGTGGTGTTTCCCGAATATTCCCTGCACGGCCTGTCGATGGATACCAATCCGGCCATCATGTGCCGCCTCGACGGCCCGGAAGTCGCGGCTTTCAAGCAGGCCTGCATCGACAACAAGATCTGGGGCTGCTTCTCGATCATGGAGTTCAACCCCGACGGCAATCCGTATAATTCAGGCCTGATCATCGACGATCATGGCGAGATCAAACTGTACTACCGGAAATTCCATCCATGGATTCCGGTCGAGCCGTGGGAGCCCGGTAACATCGGCATTCCCGTGATCGAAGGACCGAAGGGCGCCCGGATCGCGCTGATCATCTGCCACGACGGCATGTTCCCGGAGATGGCGCGGGAGTGCGCCTACAAGGGCGCGGAAATCATGATCCGAACCGCCGGCTATACCGCCCCGATCCGCGAAAGCTGGCGCTTCACCAACCAGGCCAATGCGTTCCAGAACCTGATGGTAACGGCCAATGTCTGCATGTGCGGCTCGGACGGTTCGTTCAATTCCATGGGCGAAGGCATGATCGTCAATTTCGACGGCAGCATCATCGTCCACGGCACCACCGGGCGGGCTGACGAGATCATCACCGCGGAAGTCCGCCCCGATCTGGTCCGCGAAGCGCGGATCCACTGGGGCGTCGAGAACAATATCTATCAGCTCTGGCATCGCGGCTACGTCGCGGTGAAGGGCGGCGCGATGGATTGCCCCTACACCTTCATGCAGGACATGGTGGCCGGCACATTCCGGTTGCCATGGGAGGATCAGGTCAAGGTTACCGACGGCACATCCTGCGGCTTTCCGGCGCCGACGCGCATCTTTGGCCCGGCGGCCGACAAGGCGGCCGAGTAATCCTTACCCGTCCGTCGTTTTCGGACGAAAATTTTCGATCAGCCGCAGCAACACGCGGGCGCCGGCGTCGGCATCGGCTTTGTCCACATGCTCGTCGGGGTGATGGCTGACGCCACCGCGACATCGCACGAACACCATGCCGACATCGGCGATGTCGATCATCGCCATGCCATCGTGTCCCGCCCCACTCGGCAGTTCGAACACCCGGTAGCCTTCCGCCGCGATCGCCTCCGCCACCTGCGCCTTCAGCCACGACGCGCAGGGCACGGGGCGGTTCTCGTGGGTGACATCGATCTGCAGTACCAGACTGCGACGCTGTGCGATCGCCTCGATCTGCCGGACGATATCGGCCACCGCCAGCTTGCGGTGCGCGTCGGTCGGCGCACGAAGGTCGAGGGTAAACGAGGCCTGTCCGGGGATGACGTTGGTGGCTCCGGGCATCGCGTTGATATATCCGACGGTCCCGACCAGGCCGCCTTCGTCGTTTCGACAAGACTCCTCGACGGCTGCGATGCACTCGGCAGCACCCGCGAGCGCGTCGCGCCGCAACCGCATCGGCACCGTGCCGGCATGACCGGCCATGCCGGTCAGGTGTGCTGCGAGCCGCGTGGCGCCCGCTATCGCGGTCACCACGCCCACCGGAAGCTGTTCGATTTCAAGCACCGGCCCCTGTTCGATGTGAAGCTCGATATAGGCGTGCAACTCGCGGCAAATCCGCGCCGCCGCGCTGATGTGTTCGGGATCGAGACCGAACTGCATCATGCCATCGCGCATCGACAACCCGGACTTGTCCCGCGCATTGAGTACGCTTGTGTCGAAGGTTCCGGCGACTGCTCTGCTGCCGAGCAGCGTGGAGGCGAACCGGACCCCTTCCTCATCGGCGAACCCGACCACCTCGATGGCGAACGGCAATCGTCGTCCTCTGTTGTGCAGATCGGCCACACAGGAAATCGCGGTGATCAGCCCGAGCGGTCCATCCCATTTTCCGGCGTCGCGAACCGTGTCGTAATGCGATCCCAGCATCAGGCACGGTAGTGCCGGCTGGTCACCCTCATAGCGACCGCAGACGTTGCCGATCGCGTCGAGATGCGCGCGCATTCCGGCGGATCTCATCCACGTCAGGATGAGATCGGCCGCGGCACGATGCTCGCTGGTGAGAAAGAGCCGTGCAAGATGATCCGGGGTCTCGGAGATCGCCGCCAATGCGTTGATCCGGCCGACGATCTCATCGTCAAGCGCCGTGTTCTCGGACCTCCGATTCTCGCTTTCATCCTGTCGGCGCTTTTGCGAGGATATCCGGCTTCGGCCATTCAGGCGGCCTCGAAGCGGACTTTCTGCGCGCCCTTCCACAGCACGGTCTTCCCCAGCGCCGGCAAATTCTCCAAACCTGAGATCAAGGTGATGAAGTGATTGCCCGCGAGCTGGCCCATCTTGCTGGCGAAATGCACGCCGCCATAGGCCAGCAGGATCTCGGTTTCGCTGATGCCGCCGGGATAAAGAATGATCTGGCCGGGCGCTGGATAGCTGGTGTGGTTTTCGTAAGAGACACCGAAATCGAGATCGCCGAGCGGCATCCAGACCCCCTCGCCGCTCCAGCGGACATGGATAGCTTGGCTTTCGAACGGCATTGCTTTGCGGAACGCCGCGCAGGTTTTCGGCGCCAGTTGTTCCTCGAAACGCGCCTGGAAGGTGAAGTCTCCGGCATAGACAATAAGTTGGCTCATTTATTGAATCTCGCGATCATCGAGGTGGGCCAGTTTGCCACCGTCAGCTTGCCACCGTGTGTCACCCCGGACAAGCCGTGCCCTTTGCTGCGGCATTCGAGATTCTTTTTGCTTAAACCACGGTTCCAAGGATGACTGCATTCTAATCGGCTTAACTTCGAATTTTCATTTCCTTGACCGAAAGCACCGCAATCGCTCCAATCCGCGACGCGCTACCTAGACCAGCGCATTGGGAGGACCGAACGATGGCCAGCGTCACCTATAACGAGGTCGTTTCCGCGAATAAGGCTTACGCTTCTGACTTCGGCGATAAAGCCAAATTGGCTCTGCCACCGGCGCGGCACTTCGCGATCCTTACCTGCATGGATGCCCGGCTCGACCCGGCCAAATACGCCGGTCTTGCCGAAGGCGACGCCCATGTCATTCGCAATGCCGGCGGGCGGGCATCGGACGATGCCATTCGTTCACTCATCATCTCGCACAAGCTGCTCGGAACTGAAGAATGGTTCGTCATTCATCACAGTGATTGCGGTATGCAACTCTTTACCGGCGAGGTGATTGGCGATTTGCTGGAAGACAATCTCGAAACTGCGAAATTTGACGGCAAGAAATGGTCCAATCCGAAACACGGCGGCGGTTCGGTGGCGGGCCATTACGTCCATTGGCATACATTTGACGACAACGCGAAGAGCGTGACCGAGGACGTCTTGCGGATTCGCAATCATCCGCTCGTTCCCGGACATATCCCGATCTACGGCTTCATCTATGACGTCAAGACGGGGAACCTTGATGAGGTTGCCGACGCCACAGCCGCCGGCAAGCGAAGGGCCTAGTCTGGACCTGCGATGATGCCTGCCTCGCAAGGCGCCATTCTGGCGCCTTGGCTCCTGACTAAGCCGGCCAGTCCCACCAGCTTTCGCGTGCGACGCCTTCGCCTGCAGCAGGAATGATAATTGCTCCGATGTCTCCACTGGACAATGCGCTGAGCCCAGCATCTCGTCGCTAAGCGACTTGACGACCGCCAGCATATCGGCTTCGAACACCCCAACAAACCCATTGTCGGCGGTGAGGAAATACCAGTTCCTCCGCCGACCCTGGTCGCCATCGTCAATGGTTTCTGCACGCCGCGCTCGAAAGCAACTCGTCGCTATCGCCAAACTTGGGAGAATACTGTTTAACAACACCCGTCGCCCGGTGATTTCGATGAGCGATATTGCTGCCGAATCGGTTCGTAATTCAGGATTGGAACATGACGAAACGAAGCTTCTTTGATCGCCCGTCAGGTTTGACCATTGCCGAAATCATGGCGCTGACGGGAGCCGAATCCAGCGATGCGGCGCGGCTGTCGCACCTGATCAGGGATGTCGCCCCATCGACCATGCCGGGCCAACCGATCTCACATTCATCGAAAGCAACAAATACGTTGACGCCCTGGCGACAACCCATGCCGGAGCCTGCCTGATGCCGGCGCGTTTTGAAAGCCGGGCGCCGAACGGCCTGATCGTGCTGCGTACGCCGGAAGCTTTCCAGGCCTTCGTCACGGTCCACAGTGAGCTCTACCCGCAATCCCTGCGCCCGGTTCCCTGTTCGAGTGCGATGACATCGCGCCGAACGCGACATCCACCCACAGCCCGGATCGAGAGCGACGTAACGGTCGATCCGGAGCAGTCATCGGCCCCCGTGCCGAGATCGGAGCCGGCAGCATCATCGGCGCGACGGCCGTGATCGGGCGGACGTCTGATCGGGCGCGATTGCGTGATCGGCGCAGGGTGCTCAATCATGCATGCGCTGATCGGCGATCGCGTCGTGATCCATCCGGGCTCCCGGATCGGGCAGGACGGTTTCGGCTACGCTGGCGCCAAACAGAAAAAGATTCCGCAAACCGGCCGCGTGATTATCCAGAACGATGTCGAGATCGGTGCCGGGACCACGATCGATCGTGGCAGCATCAGGGACACAACGATCGGTGAGGCAACGAAGATCGACAACCTGCCAGATCGGCCACAACGTCGTGATCGGCCGCCATTGCGTCGTGGTCGCGCAGTGCGGATTGAGCGGCAGCGTGACGCTGGAGGATTTTGCCCAGCTCGGTGGCGCGGTTGGCCTTGCGCCACATGTCAAGATCGGCAAGGGCGCCCGGGTGGCGGCGCGCTCGGGCCTGATGCACGATGTCCCGCCGGGGGAGACCTGGGGCGGCTATCCGGCGACCACGAGCAGGCAATGGATGCGGCAGCAAGCCACCCTCGCCCGCCTGGCTACACCAGGCAAAAAAACGACGGCTCCTTCGACACCCTCCGATGAAGGGTAATTTCCTCGCCAATTCGGGGTTCCGGCCACTGGCTGCAGGCTTTCGGGCACGATACAGTGCCTAAATGGCAGTCACAGACATCGCGACCCGGACCTATAATCATGGCTGGCGGCTCGACCCTATCGTGCGCAGCCTGCTCGATACGGATTTCTACAAACTGCTAATGCTGCAGATGATCCGGGCATTCTACCCGGACCAGCATACGACCTTCTCGGTCATCAATCGCAGCCGGCACGTGCGCCTTGCCGAAGTCATTGACGAGGCCGAACTTCGCGCCCAGCTCGATCATGCCCGCACCATCCGGTTCAGCAAGAAGGAACTGATCTGGCTCGCCGGCAATACGTTCTACGGCAAGACCCAGATGTTTTCGCCGGATTTCATCAACTGGCTCGCCAAATTTCGACTTCCCGAATATGAGCTCCACAAGGTGGACGGCCAGTACGAACTGCACTTCCACGGGCCGTGGACACATACCACCATGTGGGAGATCCCGGCGCTCGCCATTCTCAACGAGTGCGCTCGCGCCAGGTAACCAAGGGACAAGGGCGGTTTGCGCTCGACGTCCTTTATGCCCGTGCCAAGGCCAAGCTCTGGACCAAGGTCGAACGGCTGCGCCAACTGGACGGCTTGCGCCTTTCCGATTTCGGCACGCGACGACGCCATGGTTTCCTGTGGCAACGCTGGTGCGTCGAGGCGGTCAAGGAGGGCCTCGGACCGTCCTTCACCGGCACCTCCAATGTTCTGCTGGCGATGGACAACGATTTGGAAGCGATCGGAACCAACGCGCATGAATTACCCATGGTGGCCGCAGCATTGGCAAACGACGACACCGAGCTTCGCCAGGCGCCATACCGTATGCTCGATCAATGGCGTCATACCTATGCGGGGCAATCTGCTGATCGCGCTACCTGATGCTTTCGGCACCAAGTCTTTCCTCAGAGATGCACCGGAATGGGTCGCGGATTGGACCGGCTTTCGTCCGGACAGCGCGCCACCGATCGCGGCGGGCGAAGAAATCATCAAATGGTGGAAGCAAATGGGCCGCGATCCCAAAGAGAAGCTCCTCGTCTTTTCGGATGGCATGGACGTCGGATCGATCGAGGAAACTTACCGGCATTTTGAGGGCCGTGTCAGGGTAAGTTTCGGCTGGGGCACCAACCTGACCAATGATTTTGTCGGATGCGCGCCGGACGGCTCCGCCGATCTCGATCCCATCTCGATCGTGTGCAAGGTGACGTCGGTCGATGGCCGACCGGCCGTGAAGCTCTCGGACAATCCGGAAAAAGCCACCGGCATAGCATCCGAAGTGGAGCGATATCTACGGGTATTCGGCAACGCCGGCCGCGTTCGCAGCGCAGTGCTGGTTTGACGAGCCCAGCGGGATTATCGAGCACCTATTGCACCGCAACAAGCGACACAAGTCGCCGTTGTGTTCGGCGTCAATTTGGGTTTGTCTAAGACAACCGCGAAGGCTCCCTTTGTCGATTGCCCGGGCTTCCGATGGAAACCAAACCCGTCTTCAGCGTCGACGATACCCATCGTGTCCTTCAACGATTCGCAGCCAATATCGGCGCTTCGAGTGAGGGTCTGGGATGGTCCAGCACGTTCGCTTCGATGCAGCGCGAAGGACCCTTTGAGGGACGCTTCGAGGCGATCTCGGATTGCCTGATGGTGCTGCATCGCGGCGGCCCTGTCGATGTGACGTTCAGGATGGGCGGCAAGACGATCGATCAGCACATCCCCAAGGGCGGCATCTTTTTCCTGCCGGTGCGTCATGATTGCGAGGTGTCACTGCATTCCGCGCTCGATACCATTCATATCTACCTTCGGGCCGATCTGTTCGCCGAACAGGACAACGCACAACTCGGTCGCGCGCCGTCGCTGGCACCGGTTTTCGGGGATCGCGATCCGGTGCTGGAAATCTCGGCCAAGCGATCGGCAATGTCATCGGGGAGAATATCCAGGCGCCTCGCTGTTCGTTGACCCGATCGCGAAGGCCATCGCCAATCGCTTTATTGTTCTCAATTACCACGATCAGCCTGCGGATCGGGCGCGACGCCCAAGCCAGTTGACCGGCAGGCAACTCCGCAGTGTCCGTGATTTTGTGGAATTGAAACTGGAGACTGATATCAGGCTGAAAAGCGATGGCGGATATCTGCGGTCTCTCTACCGAATATTTCGTGCGCCTGTTCAAGGCGACGTTGCAGGTCTCGCCCTACCAGTATGTGCTGAACCGCCGGGTCGAACGTGCCAGATCTTACTCGGCGAAAACAAGCAAAGCCTCGCAGACATTGCGCTTCAATGCGGCTTTTCGCATCAGGAGCATATGACGCGAATGTTCCGCCGCTTCACCGGCGTAACCCCGGGCCTGTACCGGCGCGGCCGCGATTGAGGCCTCCTGGAATTCCGCCGCCGAACATTATTGTCCGGTTTTGTGCATAAACGCCCCGGTTCCATGCAGGCCGTCCCGCTGACCCCCCGTTAGCTTCTCCGTCGATAGCAGGCGTCGCCAGCAGCTGCGACGCGTTACCGGGAGAACGCTGATGAGCCGCGCCAGCGCGGATACCCAAGAGGTCGCGTGCGATACCGCGCTCCTTGGCGCATTTGCCTATGACGCCCCGCAATACCGGGTGGTGTTCGGCTCCGGCACGCTGGCTCGGCTTGGCGACGAAGCCGACCGGCTTGGGATCAGGCACGCGCTGATTTTAACCACGCCCCATCAACGCAGCGAGGGCGAACGGATCGGCGGACAGCTTGGAAGCCGGTTCGGAACATTTGCCAATGCGGAAATGCATACGCCGGTCGAGGTCACCGAGGCAGCGGTCCAGGTGGTGGACACCAATGACATCGACGGCCTGATCGCGATCGGTGGCGGCTCGACCGTTGGACTGAGCAAGGCGCTCTCGGCACGGACGGGATTGCCGCAAATCGCAGTGCCCACGACCTATGCCGGATCCGAGATGACGCCGATCCTTGGCGAAACCCGGGGCGGCATCAAGACCACCCGGCGGTCGCGCGATCTGGTTCCGGACACCGTGATCTACGATGTCGATCTGACCCTGGGGCTGCCGCCGGACCTCTCGGCATCGAGCGGAATGAACGCGATCGCGCATGCGGTCGAAGCGCTCTATGCCCTTCGATGCGAATCCGGTGACTTCCCTGATGGCCGAGGAAGGTATCGCGGCGCTGGCGCGGGCGTTGCCAAGAATTGGTTGACGCGCCGTCCGACAGGGCCGGCAGACGAGATGCGCTTCTATGGCGCGTGGCTGTGCGGCACTTGTCTTGGCGCTGTCGGGATGTCGCTGCATCACAAGCTTTGTCATGTGCTTGGCGGCTCCTTCGATCTACCCCACGCACTGACCCATGCGATCGTCCTGCCGCATGTCGCCGCTTACAACACCCCGGCCGCGCCGGAGGCGATGCAGCGCATTGCCCGGGCTTTGGGCCAGCCAGATGCAGCACTTGGCCTCTATGATCTGGCGCGACGCCTGAACATCCCGAAGCGCCTCTCCGATATCGGCATGCCGCATGCCGGTATCGCAGAGGCAGCCGACCTCGCAACCCGAAATCCCTATGCCAATCCCCGGCCGGTTGATCGTGCGGCCCTGCACGGCCTGATTAGTCGCGCGTGGGATGGCCAGCCGCCGTTACTGCACTGAAGGTCGCGACATCTCCGACGCCCCGAAGGACGACACCACATGCCCCAGTATGAGGATCAGGAATTGACCGCGGAAGTCATCCGCAGTTTCGCGGCGACCCCGAACCCAAGGCTCAAGCTCATTCTGACCGAACTCGTCAAATCCCTGCACGGATTTGTCCGCAACACCGATCTCTCCTTCGAGGAATGGAATTACGCCATCGATTTTCTACGCGCACCGGCCAGACCAGCACGTCGACGCGGCAGGAGTTCATCCTGCTGTCGGATGTGCTCGGCGTCTCCATGCTGGTCGATGCCGTTAATCACCGCGAACGGGAAGGCGCGACCCAGACGACGGTGCTTGGTCCATTTTATGTCGGCGAGCACAAGCCGATGCCGCATGGCACCGATATCTCGGCCGGCATCGGTGGAGAGCCGATGTTCGTCCGCAGCCGCGTCACCAATCTCGAAGGCAAACCGCTCGCGAACGTCGAAGTGGACGTCTGGCATGCCGACGATGACGGGTTCTACGATTTGCAAAAGCCGTCCTACGAAACGCAGGGGCAATCGCTGGGCGCCCGCTTCTCACTGATCACGACTGCCGGGTTTCGTTCCGGACCATCCTGCCGGGCAGCTACCGATCCCGACCGACGGACCGGTCGGCGAGTTGATCGGGGCGACCAAACGTCATCCGATGCGGCCCGCGCATGTGCATTTCCTGGTCAATGCGCAAGGCTATGAGCCGTTGATCACGCATGTCTTCATCGAAGGCGACGAGTATCTGGATTCGGATGCGGTGTTCGGCGTCAAGGATGATCTGATTTCGAAGATCGAACATCACGACGAACCGGTGATGCCGACGGCAAGCCGGCGTCGGGACCGGACACGTGATGTCCTACGAATTCCAGATGAAACCGGGGACGGGAGCCGCGCCGCAGCCCCTGATGTCGGCCGCGGAATGACCGGGACGGCGCAACTGACAGAGCAACGCATAGCCAAATAATTTGGAGACAGCGATGGTCCATACGATCGAAACCGACGTTCTGGTGGTGGGGAGCGGTCCCGCCGGTGCTGCGTCCGCCGCCTTGCTGGCGATGTACGGCGTGAAACATGTTCTGGTCACCAAATACGGATGGCTGGCGGATACGCCACGCGCCCACATCACCAACCAGCGCGCCATGGAGATCCTGCGCGACCTCGGCCTCGAGGACAAGGCGGTGGCCCAGGCAGCGCCGCAACATCTGATGGCCAACAACGTGTTCTGCGAAAGTCTGGCCGGCGAAGAATTCGGCCGGCTCTATTCATGGGGCAATCACCCCTCACGAAAGGCCGATTATGATCTGGCGAGCCCGGTCAGCATCTGCGACCTGCCGCAGAATTTTCTCGAACCGATCCTGCTCGAGGCCGCGGGCCAGCGCGGAACATCGATCCGCTTCAATACCGAATTCGTCGATCTCGTTCAGGACGCAGATGGTGTGACGGCAACCGTGAAGGACCGGCTCTCGGGTGCGACCTCACAGATCCGCGCCAAATATCTGATCGGTGCGGACGGCGGCCGCAGCCGCGTCGCCGAGGTCATCGGCCTGCCGATGGAAGGCCAGATGGGCCGTGCCGGCAGCATGAACATCGTGGCCCATGTCGATCTGACCAAATACGTCGCCCATCGTCCGAGCGTTCTGTACTGGGTGCTGCAGCCGGGCGCACAGATCGGCGGCATCGGCGCCGGTCTCGTGCGCATGGTGCGGCCGTGGAACGAGTGGCTGTTCATCTGGGGATATGACATCGAACAGGGCGAACGCACCCTGACCAACGACGAGGCGATATCGATCGTCCGCAACCTGGTCGGCGACGAGACCCTCGACGTCACCATCCGCTCGACGTCGACCTGGACGGTCAATGAAATGTATGCCGGCCACTATTCGTCGGGCCGGGTGTTCTGCATGGGAGACGCCGTGCACCGTCATCCGCCGACCAACGGGCTCGGCTCCAATACCTCGATGCAGGATGCTTACAACCTGTGCTGGAAGCTGAAGCTCGTTCTGGAGAACAAGGCCGCGCCCGCGCTGCTCGACAGCTATTCGGCGGAGCGGCAGCCGGTCGGCAAGCAGATCGTGACACGCGCCAACAAAAGCATCGGTGATTTCCCGCCGATCTTCGAGGCGGTCGGCCTGCTGTCATCGACCGATCCGGTCGAAGCCAGAAAGAATATCGAGGCGCGCAAGGCCCCGACCGCGGAAGGCAAGGCGCGACGCAAGAAACTCAATGACGCCATTGCGCACAAGAGTTACGAATTCAATTGCCATGGCGTCGAGTTGAACCAGCGTTATGCGTCCGGCGCGGTCGTCGCCGACGGCACGCCGGAGCCGGAATACCAACGCGATCGCGAGCTTTATTATCAGGCGACGACCTGGCCGGGCGCGCATCTGCCCCATGTCTGGGTCGAGCATCACGGGATGCGCAAGTCGGTGCTCGATCTTGTCGGCAAAGGCCGCTTCACGATCTTGACGGGAATTGGTGGCGACGGCTGGAAGCAAGCCGCGGCCGCGGTCACGGCGACTTACGGCTTGCCGATCGACGTCGTCACCATTGGTCCGGCCGGTTGCGACGCGCTGGATATTTACGCCGACTGGTACCGGCAAAGCGAGGTCGACGAAGACGGCTGCGTCGTCGTCCGCCCCGACATGTACATCGGATGGCGCGCGAAGCAAGCAACAGTGAAACGCGTCGGACATTCTGGTCAATGTGTTCGGCAAACTGCTCGGCCGCATCGACCGCGGTGCAAGCGGGGAAAACGTGGGATCGATCGCGGCCGAATAGCACGCCGCGATCGGCAAATCGGACGGTGTCGATCACCCAACACTCCGATTTTGGCATTGGATGGAAACCGGACGCCAACCGGTTCGTCGCATCGGGAGGGAACATGAAGCGCAGCAAGAATTCAGGTTACGATCGCCGCCGCATTCTGCCGGGCTCGCCGGCGGCATCGCGGCGACCGGTGCGATGACGTTGTTTGGACCGTCCGTTCACGCCGCCAAACCGATCAAGATCGGCTACGTCTCTCCGAAGAGTGGCCCGCTTGCCGCATTCGCGGAGGCCGATGATTTCATGCTCGGCCAATTCAGAGCGACGATCAAAAACGGTCTCAAGCTCGGATCGGAGACGTACCAGATCGAGGTGATCGAAAAGGACAGCCAATCCAATCCGAACCGCGCCGCCGAAGTCGCCAAGGAGTTGATCACCCGCGACAACGTTGGTCTCATTCTCGTCGGTGCGACGCCGGAGACCAACAATCCGGTGGCGACCCAGTGCGAGCTGGAGCAGATACCCTGCATCTCGTCGGTGGCGCCATGGCAGACCAATTTCATCGCGCGCCAGGCCAACCCCGCCGATCCCAAGAGCTGGAAGCCGTTCGACACCACGTTCCATTACTTCTGGGGCCTTGAGGACGTCATCGGCGTTTTCACCGGCATGTGGGGCCAGGTCGCGAGCAACAAGTCCGTCGGCGCGCTGTTCCCCAACGATGGGGACGGCAATGCCTGGGGCGACAAGGTCGTCGGCTTTCCGCCCGTTCTAGCCAAACAGGGATTCACGCTGACCGACCCCGGCCGCTTCCAGAATTTCACGGACGACTTCAGCGCGCAGATCTCAGCCTTTCGCGGCGCCGAAGCGGAGATCGTGACCGGCGTGGTGATCCCGCCGGATTTCACCACGTTCTGGAACCAGTCGCAGCAGAAGGGGTACAAGCCGAAAGTGGTGTCGGTCGCGAAGGCGCTGTTGTTTCCGAGAACGGTGAAGGCGCTGGGCAAGAGCGGGCACAACATTTCCACCGAAGTGTGGTGGACGCCGAGCCATCCCTACAAGTCGAGCCTGACTGGCATCTGCGCGGCCGATCTCGCCAAGGGCTACGAGCAGGCGTCCGGCAAGCAATGGACCCAGCCGATCGGTTTCGTGCATTCGCTGTTCGAGGTCGCCGTCGATGCGCTGAAGCGGCCCAGGATCCGTCTGACGGCGCCGCCGTGGCGAAGGCGATCGGTGCAACGAAACTCGAAACCATCGTCGGTCCGGTCGAGTTCGGCTCCGACAAGGTGCCGCCATTCGCCGCCAAGAACATCGCGAAGACGCCGCTGGTCGGCGGGCAGTGGCGGCTCGACGGCGAGAAGTACAAAATGGTGATCACCGAGAACGGACAGGCGCAGCAAATTCCACTTGGCGGGAAGATGCAGGCGCTGAGCTGATCGGGACAACAGGCAGGGTTCGGTGATGCTCGAGCTAACGGTCTCCAAGGCGTTCGGCATGATCGTCGTCGCCAGCGACATCGACTCTCGCTGTCGCGCGGCGAAGCGCTCGGCATCATCGGCCCGAACGGCGCCGGCAAGTCGACCCTGTTCAACCTCATCACCGGGATGCTGCGGCCCGATCGCGGCCGCATCATGCTGGAAGGCCATGACATCACCGGATTGCCGCCGGAGCAACGCTGCCGGGCGGGCCTCGGGCGGTCGTTCCAGATTCCGCTGCCGTTCGAACATCTCTCGGTGTTCGAAAATCTCTCGGTCGCGGCTCTGTTCGGCGGCGGCATGTCGCGGCCGAAGCGGTTCAGGTCTGCGGCGAGACGCTGGCGCTGACCGGGCTGGAGTCCAAGGCCAACCTTCGGGCGGGAAGCCTGCCGTTGCTCGATCGCAAGCGGCTGGAGCTGGCGCGCGCGCTGGCGACACGTCCGCGCATTCTGCTGCTCGATGAAATCGCGGGCGGCCTGACGGAAGCCGAATGCCACATCCTGATCGAGACCATCCGCACCATCCATGCGCGCGGCGTCAGCATCATCTGGATCGAGCACGTCGTTCACGCGTTGCTCGCGGTGGTAACCGGCTGATCGCGCTGGATTTCGGGCGATTGTCGCGCAGGGCGTGCCCTCGGAAGTGATGCGTTCAAGCGAAGTGCAGACCATCTATATGGGAGTGCCGGCATGACCGCGCTCCTAACGTCACCGCGCTCGATGCCTTCTATGGCGATTTTCAGGCGCTGTTCGGGATTGATTTCGAGCTGCACGCGGTGAAGCGGTGGCGGTGATCGGTGCCAACGGCGCCGGCAAATCGACATTGCTCAAATCGCTGGCAGGGCTGGTTCCGAACCGGCCGGATGCCATCCGGCTGGCCGGACAGAATATCGGAGATATGCCGCTGCGAAGATCGTGCGGATGGGGCTGGCACTTGTTCCCGAGGGCCGGCAGTTGTTTCCCTCGCTCAGCGTCGAAGAGAACCTCTTGATCGGCGCCTATGGCGGCGAACGGACCTCGCCGTGGGATCTCGGCGCGGTCTATCGAATGTTTCCGGTTCTGCAGAGAGCGTCGGCGAAGCAGCGTCACGGTGCTTTCGGGCGGGCAGCAGCAGATGATCGCGATCGGCCGGGCGTTGATGTCGAATCCATCGATTTTGCTGTGCGATGAAATCAGCCTCGGCCTCGCGCCGATCATCGTGGAAAACATCTATCAGATGATTCCCCGCATCTGTGAGAACGGCACCGGCGTGATCGTCGTCGAGCAGGATATCGCCCGCGCGTTGCGAAGTACCGACCGCTTCTACTGTCTGCAGGAGGGGCGCGTGACGCTGTCGGGCCGGCCGTCGGATGTGGATCAGGCCGCGATCCGCGCGGCTTATTTCGGGGCATGAGGCGGCAATGACCGGTCTCATCGATACGGTGTTGGCGGGGGTGTTGCTGGGCGGCATCTACGCGCTGTTTGCGCTCGGCCTGTCGCTGATCTTCGGCATCATGCGCCTGGTCAACCTTGCCCATGGCGATCTCATCCTGCTCGCGGCCTATCTGGTTCTGACGGTGACCACGGCGCTCGGGGTTCCGCTGGCGGTTGCGACGGTTGTCATTGTCGCCGCCATGTTCGCGCTGGGATTTATCCTTCAGCGGCTGGTATTGGAGCGCGTGCTCGGCGACGACATCCTGCCGCCTCTGCTCGTCACCTTCGGGCTGTCCATCGTCATCCAGAACGGATTGCTGCTGGTGTACGGGGCCGACAGCCGCAGGCTTCAGGCCGGCGCCTTCGAGTCCTCATCGATTGCTCGCGCCCGGACTGGGCGTCGGTCTCGCGCCGCTGACGGCATTGATCCTGGCGATCCTTGCGGTCGCGCTTCTGCAGGTGGTGTTCTATCGCACCTCGCTCGGCCGGGCCTTCCGCGCCACCGCCGACAATCCGCAAATCGCGCAATTGATGGGTATCGACCACCGCAACATCTACGCCGCGGCCGTAGGGATCTCGCTGGCCGTGTCCGTGGTCGCCGCGGTCGCTTTCGGATTCGCGCCAATTTCGATCCCTCCATCGGACCGGCTCGGCTGCTGTATGCGTTCGAAGCCGTCATCATCGGCGGGCTGGGAAGCCTCTGGGGAACGCTGGCCGGCGGCATCGTGCTCGGACTGGCGCAGACCATCGGCGCCCGCATCGATCCGGAGTGGCAAATTCTTGCCGGCCATCTGGCGTTCCTGGCGGTGCTGATGGTGCGTCCGCGCGGCCTTTTTCCATCGAGGCGACCATGACCGTCGAGAGCGCGAGCGATTCCTCGGCGGCGACCACTGCGACATCAGCGCCAACGCCGGTCTGGCAGGCCCGATCCGGCACGCGACTGTCGCGCGCCGCGGGAATCGTCGGCGCCGCCATTGTGTTGGCGTTGATCGCCGTTCCGGCGGTGGCGTCGCGCAACCTCATCCAGGACCTCGTCTTCGTGTTCACGATGCTGGCGCTGGCGCATTCTGAACGTGCTTGCCGGGTGGGGCGGGCTGGTTTCGGTCGGACAACAGGCCTTCGTAGGGCTCGGCGCATACGCGTTGTTTGCCTGCGTCACATTGGCCGGGATCGATCCGGTCCTTGCGATCCCGCTGGCGGTCTGTTTTGCGGCAGCCGTGGCCGCCGCCGTCGGGCCGTTGTTGTTTCGGCTTGAGGGGCCCTATTTTGCCATCGGCAGCTGGGTGGTGGCGGAAGCGCTGCGGCTGGTCTGCGCCCAATTCAAACCGTTGGGGGCGGCACCGGGATGTCGCTGTCCCATCGGCTGTCGAAATGACCGGAAATAAATGGGTGCAGACGCTGTTCGGGGTTGCGCCGCGGTCGCGCGCGATATCATCGTCTACTGGATCGCGCTTGTTCTCGTGGTCGGCATTACCTTCGGCTTTATGCCTTTGTCGTTCGCGGCTGGGGCTTGGACTGGCGGCCAGCCGTGACAATGCGGCTGCGGCCAGAAGCGTCGGCGTCCGAACCGGCCGTATCCGCTACATCCTCTGGATTGCGGTGGCGTTCGTTACCGGCATGGTCGGCGCGCTTATCTATCTGCAGAAAGCCAGGATTTCGCCGGACGCCGCCTTCAGCGTGGTGGACTGGACCGCTTACGTATTTTTCATCGTGGTGATCGGCGGCGTCCGCACCATCGAAGGACCGATCGTCGGCGTGCTGATATTCTGGGCGCTGGTCTACAACCTCGCGCAGTACGGAAGCCTCTATCTTCTCGTTCTCGGCGTGATCGCGGTTGCCATGATGCTGTTCGTGCCCGCCGGCATCTGGGGAAGTCTGGCGGCGCAACGGGGCCTGCAACTGTTCCCGACACGAAGGCTGCTTACACGCCAAGGGTCACTTGTGCAAAGCCGCAAATAGCAGTCTTTTTTTTTTTTTTTTTATATATATAAAAAAAAAAAAAAAAAAAAAAAAAAAAATTATTAAAGCGAAAAGGTATATACTTCGCTGGAAAACGCTATAATAATCGCCGAGGCGTTCTCGAACGCCTGCTTTGCGCGCTCCGATGCTGTGGCGCGCCCATAAGGCGATGCTTGCCGAACCCACTGCTTAAGGGGCGGAAGTCTTCGCGTTGGCGGGCGGCTTCCCCACAAACCATTCGTGGAGATGCGCATGAATCTCGAAGCTTACAGAATCAGCTCGGAGCCGTTCTACCAGCCGGTGAGCGACGAGATCGCGGTGTTTGAAGCCGCCTTTGCCGAACGCCTGCCGGTGATGCTGAAGGGGCCGACCGGATGCGGCAAAACCCGGTTCGTCGAGCACATGGCCTGGCGCCTGGGCAAGCCGCTGGTGACGGTCGCAGCCCATGAAGACATGACCGCCTCCGATCTGGCCGGCCGCTATTTGCTGGAGCCGGACGGCACCGTCTGGCACGACGGCCCGCTGACGATGGCGGTCCGATATGGCGCGATCTGCTATCTCGATGAAATCGTCGAAGCCCGGCAGGACACCACGGTGGTGATCCATCCGCTGACCGATGCGCGGCGAATTCTGCCGCTGGAGAAGCACAACGAGATCGTGCCGGCCCACGCCGATTTCCAGCTGACGATCTCCTACAATCCCGGCTATCAGAGCGCGGTCAAGGATCTGAAGGAATCGACCAAGCAGCGCTTCCTCGCGATCGATTTCAGCTATCCGCCGCCGGCGGTCGAAGCCGCCATCGTGGCGCGCGAGGCCGGAACCAATATCGAACTGGCCGGAACCCTCGTCGCCATCGCGGAGCGATCCCGCAACCTTCAAGGCCACGGCCTCGACGAAGGCGCCTCGACACGCATGCTGATCCATGCCGGACGGCTGACGCGTGCCGGCCTGCCGCTCGAAGCCGCCGTTCGCTCCAGCATCGTTCTGCCCATCACCGACGATCACGATATCCGCGAAGCACTCAGCGCAGCCATCCAGGCTTGCATACCGTGAGTGCCGCCAGGCTCGTTGCGACTGATTGCAGCCCAGCCCGACGGCGTTGTCCGCCGCGTTCACTTGCTGATGCGCCAGCGCGACGTGTTGAGGCCGCTGTTCCGGATCGCATGGGACAATCTCGCGGCCCGTTTCGACGCCGACGAACTCGAAGGCTGGGCCGCGGGCGTGCTGGCGCTGGCCGATGTCAACGCCGGTCCATCCTGCCTGGTCGCCTTCTGGGAGATCAGCCGAAACCAGCCGACCGACGAAGGCATCGCACCCCTGATCGTGGCGGCACACACGGCGGCCAATGTTTGCCGCCATGCCGGCGCGCAGGCGGCGGCCGCGACGATCAATTCCGTCGCGGTCGCGCGCCGAATCCTTGGTGCCGGCGCGGGGCTGCGCGCGCTGGTGGCGGACCATGGACGAACTGGCGCTGCAAGCCCCTAAATCGGTCGAGGCGACGGCGGCGCGGATGGGCGAAATCCTGTCGGCGGGCAATATCAATGCGTTCGAGAGTTTCGTTGCGGCCGGCTTGAAACTGGCGGCCGGTGACCGGCGCAGAAGGCTCAAATTCTTCACGCTGCAGGATGAGCTCGCGCGGCGCCTGATTGAGCGGGCATCGGCCGGCATCGGATTTGCCGAGACCGAGCGGCAAACCAAGGCGTTCGTGACCTCATTGTGGGGCCGCCCGCCTCTGCTGCGGAGTTTTTCCGGCGATACCGGCCAGACGATACAACGCCGTGCCGGGATCGCGGGGCCGCTGATCCGTCTGCCGGATATCTATCGCGGCATCCATGGCGAGGCCGCCTACGCGCTGTACAAGGCTGCGGCGGCGCACGCCCAGGCGCATCTCGTGCTCGGCGGGCCCGCGGTTCGCGGTCGGGACCCTGAAACCGCTTCAGATCTCGCTTGTCACCCTGATCGAGGACGCGCGCATCGAGTTGCTGGCGATGCGCCAACTGCCGGGATTGCGCAAGCTGTGGTCGCCCTACCACATCGCCGTGCCGGCCGGCGTGGCCACGGCCCCCACCTTGTTGGCGCGGCTGGCCCGTGCCCTGTTCGACCCGCTCTATCAGGACGACGACAGCTTTGTTGCCAAAGGGCGCGCGATGTTCGAGGCCCGGTTGCCGCGCCTTGAAGACCCCGCCATCAGCCGCGAGGTCGGCATGCTGCTGGGTAATGATCTCGGCCAGATGCGGATTCAGTTCAACGCCAAAACCTATGTCGTCGAGCCGGTCTACCGCGATGACGGCCTCGGCCTGTGGGACTTCGGCGAAGACGCGCCCTCGATCGGTGAAGCCCTTGATCTTGCCGTTGACGCCGCGCGCGTCGAGCAACGCGACGATCCAGACCAGACCTCGCTCCGTCCCGATGTGCTGGAGGACGACAGCAAGGTCGGTCGCGCACGCCCGGTCGCGCCGGACCAGCGTGGCATCGTGATTGCGAAATATCCCGAATGGGATCGGGCGCACGGCATCGAGCGGCCGGAGTGGACCACGGTACGCGAGGTCGCCGCGCGGCCGGGCGATCCACGCCTCGTCGAGGAAGCTCTCGATCGCGCCGATGTCTTGCGCAACCGGATTCGACGGCTGGTCCGCGGCGTCCGGGTCGGCCGGACCATCCGGTTGAAACGACAGCTGGATGGCCACGATCTCGATGTCGACGCCATGCTCGAAGCAGGGATCGCGTTGCGGATGCGTCAGGAGCCCGATCCGCGGATTTTCCGCACCACCACCTCGAAGCATCGCGATCTTGCGGTTCTGCTGCTGCTCGACATTTCGGAATCGACCCGCGACCGTCTGGTATCCGGCGCCTCCATTCTCGACGTCGAACGTCTTGCGGTCGCGGTTCTCGCCGAAGCCATGAGCGCGCTTGGCGACCCCTTCAGCATGCTCGCCTTTGCCTCGAACGGGCGCGACGACGTCGAAATGACCACGGTGAAGGCTTTCAACGAACCTTACGACCGCGTTTGCATGGGGCGGCTGGCGGCGTTGTCGTCCGGCCTGTCGACGCGGCTCGGCACCGCGCTTCGCCACGCCGGAGAGCTTATCAGCCACGCCCGCAGCTTCCGAAAACTCGTTATCGTATTGACCGATGGTGAACCGTCCGACATCGACGTCGCCGACCCGCTCGAGCTTGTGGAGGACGCGCGCCGTGCCGCGGTCGGATTGCGAACGCGCGGCATCGACGGTTTCGGCGTAGTGCTGGGATCGGGCGCCATGAATTCAGCAGCGCGTATTTTCGGACGCGGCAATACCATGCTGGTGCCTCGGGTCGAAGACCTTCCGGCGCGGCTGTCCGAGCTCTATTTCCGCCTCGCCCGGCGCTGAAATTCATTCGTGATGAGAATGGTCTTTCGCGGAAAGCGAAACGTCACCGGACCGCGCAGTGCTTCGACCGCCGTCACCATCTTCGTCCAGAATACTGACGCCTACACGACGCTCCGAAATCATATCTCCAAGCCGGGCCGTGTAGTCCTCGGGCCGGCCCTCCAACGCGACAAACAAAACCTCACCCTGGAAGCGGACACGCCAATGCAGGTTTCCGGCATGATACCCCAATTCGATGGCGTCGCTGATCGAGCGCGGCTCGAGGCGCATCCATCGCTCGGTCGCGGCGCGCACGACGATCGCGCGTTTGCCGTCGATCAACAGCACCGCCCCGTCGAACAGCTTCTGGTCACGCGGCAAGGCGATCGCAAGTTCCTCGCCACCGCGCGTCGTCGCCAACAGCCGGCGGCGCGCCAGATCGGCCGCCGGTATATTGACCACGTCGACCGCACCGTGATGCTCGAGGCGATGAATTTCCTCCGAGAAGGCGGGTTCAAGGCGGCTACCCAGGACATGATCAATGCGCAGCATCGCGCCGGATCCTTTCAGCGTTAGGCGTACGGTAGAAGCAAGCAAAGCTTCGCACCGGCAGCATGACGCCGGCGCGAAGCTTCAGGTTTCGACTTCGCGATTTAAGGCAGCTGCCGAGAGTGTGACTGATGCCGAGCATGCTCAGATATCCTTCCCGGGAAATTGCTGGCCCCGGTACATTACTTTGAGGCAGACACTTACGACGCAGAAGCTCCTTCACTTTGCTCGAGGAATTCGACATCCTTCGGATTGGTGCCGGGCCCTCCGGCGAAGTGACCCCAGATCGAAGGAACGGGAATGAATTTGGCGTTCGGCATGTGCGCCACCTCGAACTCGCTGTCTTCCGGCGGAAAATACAAATCGGTCTGGCCGGGCATCACATAGGCCTTGGCCTTGATTGCGCCGAGCGCCGCCTTGAAGTCGCCTTTGTAGAGTTCGTTGTCGCCGATGTCGCCGTTCTGCCAGGTCCAAAGCATGGTCAGCAGATTGTTCGGGTCCTTCGGCAGGAAGAACCCTTCCCAGAAGCCCACCAGAAAATCGTCAAGCGAGGAGTAACCCATCGCCTCGATATCCAGCTTCTGCGCGATAGAACGCCTGGGAAAAACCCCAGCCGGCGTAGACCCGCGCCGCGGCGCGCAAGCCGCGTTGCGGCTTCTCGGTGTACCAGCCTTCCTTCCACGCCGCATCGGCGGTGAGCGCGGCCTTGACGCCCTCCAGGAAAACGAAGTTGTGACGCGAGCATTTCGCCGAGCCGCAGAACGGCGCGATCAGGTCCATCATGCCAGGATAGAGCGCGCCCCAATGGAACGTCTGCAGCGCGCCCATCGACCAGCCGGTCACGAGCCGGATATGCTGGATGCCGAATTTCTCGGTGACCAGACGGTGCTGCACGCGCACGTTATCGCAAGCCGTCACCTGCGGAAAGCGCGGGCCGTTGTAGGGCTCCGGCGTGTTGCTCGGTGACGATGACAAACCGTTGCCGAGCATGTTCGGGATAATGATGAAATACTTCTTCGGATCGAGCGCCCGACCCTCGCCGACCAGCCATTCATTGTCGTAGTGCTGACCCGAATACCAGGTGGGATAGACGATGACGTTGTCTTTCTTCGGGCTGAGCGTACCGAACGTTTTGTAGGCCAGCTTGCAGTCGCGCAACGTGGCGCCGCGCTGCAGCTTGACGTCACCCAAATCGTAGATCTCGTAGTCAAGAACTCATCAGAATGCCCTTGTTGCTCGTTCATGCCGAGGAAAGTGGGTCGGCCCTCCTGAAGGCCGACCCGACGATCCTCACGGCTTCACCGTCGCCACCTCCGCACCGCGCGCTTTGGCAATGGCGTAGTAGACGATGCTCGCAACCAGGGCCGCCGAGATCGCGGTCGAGAGAAATGGCATCCGCTCCTCGACAATGAAGGCGCAGATCGAACCGGCCGCCCAGGCGATGAACGCGTCCGGCCGCCAATCCGCCTCGATTTGCGCATTCGGCCGGATCAGATACTGGTCCACAAGGATGACCGCGCCGATCGGGGGCACCGAGGATGCCAAGCAACGACAGCCACTGGATGAAGAACGCCCATACGTTTCCAGCCGCGACGACGATGCCGATGGCGCCAAGGATCGATTGCCATGACGCGCATGTGGTTGCCGAGGATGCGCGACCAGCCGGTTGCCGCATTGTAGAGGCAGTGCGAGCAGACCGATCCGAGGTTGACGTAGAGGAATATGAACGCCAGCCCGCTCAACCATGTCATCTGCTTGCCGTTCATGTAGCCGAACATATTGTCGGCGCCGAACGGGTTTGCATTCGGTACCGCGAGCGCCGCCGTCATCACACCACCAACCAGCATCGCGATCAGGTTGGCGAACGGAAAGGCGCTGAAGGTCGATACCAGCGAAGCGGTCGGCGTCCCGGCCCATCGATTGAAATCCGCCGTCACCGTGCCTGCATCGATAAACAGCGCAAGCACCACCGTCAGACCGACACCCATGGACATGGTGGCAACGCCGTTGTTACCGGCGTAATTGAAGATCGCTGACGCGCTGCTGGTGGACGCGGCGTCGAACGCAACATACAAGCCGAGTATTACGAATAACGGCACCGACACCAGCCCGATATAGTGCAGCCCCTTCACGCCCACGAAGGTGATGCAGATATACAGAAGCCCGGCGATCACCGTCATGGCCACATAGTTCAATCCATAGGTCGAGCTGACGAGAGCGCCGGTGATTCCGGTTTGCACGGCGTACCAGCCGAGCAGCAGCGTCGACAGCAGGCCGGATGCAAAGACGTAGCCCTTCTTGCCGAACACAATGCTGGCAATCAGCGCAAAGTTCATGCCGCGTTTCGTCCCGATAAGGCCGAGCAGCCCGACATAGCCGAACATGATGATATTGCCGATCACCATCGCCGTGAGGGCCCTTGAGAAACCCATGCCAAGCACGAGAATCGAGCCTGTCATGGCGCCGGTGATGATCATGGGAAAGCCGATCCAGACCAACGTGACCGAGAACGCGCTGCGGCGCGCGTTCATCGGCACAGGTTGATGCTCGTACTCGTCTCCCAGGAGATGGTCGACCTGATCTTCGGTCACGTGGAGGGTATCCACCACGGAGCCTGGTTTAGTCACAGAGCTGTCCATAACGATACAATTCCTTCAATGAGTGGGGTTGCAGGTCACGTGAACATTTCATTCGCGGTCGCAACGGCGACAGCGAAGCAGCCGGGGTCATTGTTGTTATGAATCATGTGCCGCTTCGTGCGGATCGTGACCGAAAGTCAGGACGCCGATCCGGATTTGCGAGTTCTCCCCCCTCCCTTGCGCGCCGGCGCAAGAACGCCGGCGCGCAGCCTCAAGTCTCTGAGCTAGCGATGAGCTGATACCTTGTTGGGAATCCCCTCGATCGGCGCCTCTTCGGTTCCCACGGTGGTTCGGGTAAAGGATTCCACCATCTCGCGGGTGCCTTCGGGATCGGCGATCCATTTGTTGTAGAACTCATAGGGACACGCCGCGACGCCGCGGTCGCCTTCGCCGGAATTGATCATCCCGGTGTAGCCGCGGTGCACCAGCTTGAAGAGATGGTTTTCCGATTGGCCATTCTTGCGTGCGTCGCGGATCAGCATCTTGGAGAGCTGGGCGTACTGGATGCCGTATTCTTCCTCGCCGGTCTCGCCGAGCGTGCGGCCGTCGAAACCGATGATCGCCGAATGACCGAAATAGGAGTAGACGCCATCAAACCCGGCGGCGTTGGCAACGGCCACATAGACGTTGTTGGCCCATGCCATCGCTTTCGCCATCACCACTTGCTGATCCTTGGCCGGATACATGTAGCCCTGGCAGCGGACGATCAGCTCGGCCCCCTTCATCGCGCAGTCGCGCCAGATCTCGGGATAATTGCCGTCGTCGCAGATGATCAGCGATACCTTGAGACCCTTCGGCCCGTCGGAAACGTAGGTGCAATTGCCGGGATACCAACCCTCGATCGGCACCCAGGGCATGATCTTGCGATATTTCTGCACCACCTCGCCCTTGTCGTTCATCAGGATGAGGGTGTTGTAGGGCGCCTTCTTCGGATGCTCCTCGTGCCGCTCGCCGGTCAGCGAAAACACGCCCCAGACCTTCGCCTTGCGGCAGGCTTCCGCGAAAATCTCGGTTTCCTCACCGGGCACAACCGAGGCCGTCTCATACATTTCCTTGGAATCATACATGATCCCGTGGGTCGAATATTCCGGGAAGATCACGAGATCCATTCCCGGCAAACCGGTCTTCATGCCGACGAGCATGTCGGCGATCTTTCTGGCGTTCGCCAGCACCTCGGCCTTGGTGTGAAGGCGAGGCATCTTGTAATTCACGACGGCGACGCCGACCGTGTCGTTGCTTGATGAAATATCGCCGTGCAGCATATTGCTCTCCTTGCGGTTGATTTACGTTTTGAAGTTCTCTTTAGCCTCGGCACCCTCGCAGACACGCTCTCAAGATCATTTGCATCACACCGCCATATGCCGATGGACCATCTCATCGCTGAGTTCAGAGATCGCGCCGGAAACGACAACCCGTCCTTTCTCCATCATGGCAAAGCAGTGGGACGCCTGGCGCGCAAACGCGACATTTTGCTCGACCAGCACGACCGTGAGGCCGACTTCCCTGTTAAGACGAATGATGATCGCTTCGATTTCCTCGACGATCGACGGCTGGATGCCTTCGTTCGGTTCATCCAGCAGGATGATCCTGGGGTCGGCGGCCAGCGCGCGCGCGATGGCGAGCTGCTGCTGCTGCCCGCCGGAAAGCACGCCGCCGGCGCGTTCGAGATTGTCCATCAGATAGGGAAACAGCTCCGGCACCAGTTCCGGGATCTGGCGCTTGCCGTCGGCGCGGGCGAAAGCGCCCATCAGGATATTCTCCCGGATGGTAAAATCGGGGATGATCTCCCGACCTTGCGGAACGTAGGCTATTCCGGCGCGGGCGCGGCGGAATGTCGGATGCTTTCCGATCTCCGTGCCGTCGAGATTGATTTGCCCCTCCATGCGGTCGGTGAGGCCCATCAGCGTCTTGAGCAGCGTGGTCTTTCCGGTGCCGTTGCGGCCGAGCACCGCCGTTACCTTTCCGATCGGGATATCCATGCACACCGCGTGCAGAATGTGGCTGCGGTCATAAAAACTGTCGACGTTCGTCAGCTTCAACATCAGCTGATCCCCTTCGATCCGAGATAGGCCGCGCGCACCTTCGGATCGGTCTCGATCTGTTCGACGCTGCCTTCCGCCAGAACTTGCCCGAGATGAAGTACCGTGATGCGCTCGGCTATCTCGCGCACGAACGCCATATCGTGCTCGACCACGATCAGGGTATGTTTGCCCTTCAGGCTGTTGACGATCTCCGAGGTCTTGTGGGTTTCCGCCTGTGTCATGCCGGCGGTCGGCTCATCAAGCAAAATCACCTTCGGATTTTGCGTGATCAAAAGGCCCAGTTCGAGCCACTGGGTTTGACCGTGGCTGAGGTAGGCGGCGAGCTGGTTAGCCTCTTCGGTCAGGCCGATCAACTCGAGCACTTGGTCGACATCCTGATTGGCTTGCTTGCCGAAGCCGAAGCGCAGATTGGGCAGCACGCCGGGATTCCGGCAACTCGCGACCTTGAGATTGTCGCGCACCGTCAGATCCTTGAACACACTCGGGATCTGGAACTTTCGCCCGACACCGGCGCGGGCGATCTTATGCTCCTCCCAGTTTGTGATGTCGGTGTCGTGCAGAAACACCCGCCCCTGCGTGCTCTTGGTTTTGCCGGACACCAGATCCATCAAGGTCGTCTTCCCGGCACCGTTGGCGCCGAGCAAGACACGCAACTCGCCATCCTCAACCGTCAACGTCACACTATCGACGGCCTTGAACCCTCCGAAGTCGACACCAAGGTTATCGATGGTAAGCGCGGTCTGAGCCATCTGACTTACTCCGCCGGTTGCGAGGCGTCGGAAGCCTCTGCTGTGGGCCGCGATACGCCCTTCCGGCGGCCAAGAAAGCCATCGACCAGATCGTGCGCGAGGCCGGCGAAACCGCGCGGCAGATACAGCACGACCAGAACGAAGATCAATCCGATGACGACCTTCCACGCCTCGGCGAAGCCTTCGGTTTCGCTGACCTTCGCTGAAATCATGTTGATGACGATGGCGCCGATGCAGGCGCCGAGAATCGACGAACGCCCGCCGACCGCGGCCCAGACCACCATCGTGATCGAGAATGTCAGGTCCATGAAGGTCGGGGACGCGAACTCCGAAACCACCACGTAGAACATTCCGGCGAGGCCTGCGATGCCGGCCGAAACCGCGAAGAAGAACGTCTGATAGAACGTCACATCGAAGCCGAGATAACGTGCACGGTTCTGGTCGTCCCTGATCGCCTGAAGAATAAGGCCCGCCCGGGTTTCGATCAGCAACCGCGCGCCTGCGAGAACCAGACAGAGGGCGATGGCGACGAAATAATAGGTCGGAACGATATAGGGATCGAACTCGAGTCCCCCGACTTTGAACCACCCCAGATCGGTCAGCCCGTTAAAGCCATTGGTGACCGGCTGCGCATCGATCACCACCAGACGTACCAGAAGCACCAGCGCAAGGGTGATGATCGAGACGAACACCCCCGAGATGCGTTTGCGAAATATGATGAGCCCGATCAGCGTCGCGATCACGACCGGGACCACCAGGCCCATCGCCACGCCGAACCACTGATTTTGAAACGGCAGCCACAGGAACGACGCCTTGGTGATACAGCACAGCTCCGTCGGCGCTCCGGGCTCGGCGTTCCACAGCATGAAGTCCGGCACCGGCTTGTCCGAGCCCTGTTGAAGACTGGTCGGGCTCGCGAGCTTCAACGACATCGCCAGCATGTAGGCGCCGGCGCCGAAGAACAGGCCCTGGCCCAGATTGAGGATTCCGGCATAGCCCCAGGACAGGGCCACAGCGACGCCGAGCATGCCGAACACAAGATATTTGGCGATGCGATTGAGCCAGAACGGGTCGAGCAGCAGCGGCGCGCACATGATGAGCGCGAAGAACGCCAGATAGATCGCGATCTCGAAGCGGCGCTTGTCGGACATCGCTCAACGCCCCTTCAGCGAAAACAGGCCCTTGGGCTTGAGGATAATGATCATGATCACCACACCGAACACAACCGCTCTGGCCAGGATGTCGTTGGTACCGGCGGCGACCAGCCCGTCGATCTCTCCGAGGATACCCGCCGAAAGCACCGA
This sequence comes from uncultured Pseudomonadota bacterium, assembly GCA_963771225.1. Lineage (GTDB taxonomy): Bacteria > Pseudomonadota > Alphaproteobacteria > Rhizobiales > Xanthobacteraceae > Bradyrhizobium. The sequence continues at coordinate 270,922 of CAVYSR010000003.1, forward strand.
CCCGAGCAAACTGCCGACACCTCCCATCACCACGACCATGAAACCGTCGACGACCATCGGTGTGCCCATATCCGGAAAAACCGTCTTGAAGCCGGACATCATCACACCTGCGACGCCGGCAAGGCCGGAGCCGAACGCAAACGTCAGTGCGTTAATCCGCGACACGTCGATGCCGCAGGCCGCGGCCATCTTCGGGTTTCGGATGATCGCACGCACCTGCGTGCCAAACGACGTGCGATACATCATCACCCAGGTCACAAACGTCAGTATCGCGGTCACGAGAATGATGAACGCGCGATACCGGTTGATCTCGGCTCCCCCCAGCATGAAGGTTCCCTGCAGAACAGGCGGAACACTGACATTCTGAAGTCCCGGGCCAAGGCCTGCGATATGGATGCCGAAGAACGAAAGGCCGAATTCAAGCCGCACCGCCTGCTGGATCAGGATTGCGACGCCCCAGGTCGCGAGCAAGGTATCAAGCAGGCGACCATACAAGCGACGCACGATGATGCGCTCGATAGCGAGACCGATCAGCGCCGTTACGATGAAGGCCAATGGAATGGCGACGAAGATATTGGTCCCGAGCCAGATGCCGCACAGCACCGTGACGTAGGCGCCGATCATCACCATCTCGCCATGGGCCATGTTGATGACGCCCATCGCGCCATAGGTGATGGCAAGACCCAGCGCCACCAGCAGAAGGATCGAGCCGACGCTCAGGCCGATAAACAGAACTTCGAGCATTCAGGGCAACCTCATCGCGTCGTCTGCCGCGCTATCAGGCGCGGCAGACGATATTGATGCCAACTCAGATCTTCAGTTTCGACGTATCCAGTCCCTTGGCGGTGCAGAACAGGTTGCTCTCGGTCTCGCCATAGGCCACGTAAGGCAGCGGGATAGTCGGCTCCTTGTAAGCGTCGATGATCTTGCCCTGTCCGTCCGGCAGCCACTGCGCAATCCGGGGCGTCAGATAGGTGTGCAGATTGTCGGGATCGATCTTCACATGGCCGTTCGGCGCGTCGAACTCCTGTCCCTTCACCGCCTCCCTGATCGCGGTCGGCGTCACTTCAGCGGCCTTCTCGACCGCCTGCTTCCACAAGAACACCTGAAAGTAGGATGACTCGAGCGCGTGATGCGTGACCGCCTTGGGATCCTTGACGAAGGCGCGGTAACGCTCGACGAACGCCTTGTTGCGGTCGGTATCGATGGCCTGGAAATACGGAAACGAAGTGAAGCTTCCGACCGCGTATTCCGGACCCATCGCCGCGATCTCGATTTCGGATGTGACGGTGGCGCAAATCGGCAATTTGTCGTGGGTCAACCCCTGGTTCTTGTACTCGCGGTAGAAAGCCACAACGGAATCGCCGACGACATTGGACAGCACGACGTCGCAGCCTGATCCCTTGATCTTGTTGACCATGGAACCCCATTCCGAATGCCCGAGCTCGAGGTATTCGTCGGCAATCCATTCGCCGCCGTTTTTCTCGATCAGGATCTTGCATACCTTCGCCATCTCGCGCGGGTAAATGTAGTTCGAGCCGACAATGAAGAATTTCTTCTTGCCGAGCGTCTTGATGATCCAGGGGATGAAGTTTGAAAGCTGCTGGTTCGGAACGGCGCCGGTATAGACGACGTTCTTGGAGCATTCGAACCCTTCATAATAGGTGGGATAGAAATACAGATTGTTGCGCTTCTCGAACACCGGAAGAACAGCCTTGCGGCTCGCCGAAGTATAGGATCCGAACACCGTCGGCACGCGATCCTGGATCACCAGCTTCGAGGCTTTTTCGTTGTAGGTCTTGGGGTCCGATGCGCCATCCTCGACAATGGCGTTGACCTTCATGCCCTTGGCACCGCCCGAAGCGTTGATCTCGCTGATCGCCATCAACGTCGCGTCATGAAGCGACTTCTCGATGATGGAAAGGCCACCCGTTAGCGAGAACAGCACGCCCACATCTATGGTTCCCGCGGCGCGCACCGGACTACTGATGATGTAGGGCGATGCAATCGCTCCGGTTGTCGCAAGCAAGCTACTTTTCAGAAACTTACGCCGATCAATCGACATAGTGTCACTCCCCTTGTGGCAGCCCCTCAACCCGAGACAAGCCGGTTACATTCGCGCCGAAGCACGTTGTTTCGAACTGAAAATTTCCAGAGTCGCCCGAGGCCGGCGGACCAGATCAGATCCGTGCCCATTCTCGGCCGTCAAAACAAAAAAAGCCCGATAGATCCTCGCGGATCTTTCGGGCTACCTAGCCAGGCCGGACCAACAGCATCGGTGGTCAGGCAAAAACCGCGCCTGGGATTTCATTCTCCCACCGCAGTCGGGAACAAAACTAAACATCTTTTGCACGGTACTGCAAGAGTTCATTTGCATGGATGATCGCGGCGGCCATGTCATCCATCGACATTCGCTTCGCCATCGCCTGACGGCGAATGCTTTCGTAAGCTTCGGCCTCGTTCAATCCCTGGCCATCCATCAGGATCGCCTTGGCTTTCTGGATTCGCTGAATGCCGGAAAGCTTGCGTTCCAGCTTGCGGATTCGCTTTTCGGTTTCACGCTTCTCCAGCCAGATGCTGCGAGCGATCGTCAGGTTGGTGAGCAGACCAAAGGGACGGATCGGTCGTTCGATGACGGCGACCGCGCCGGCCTCCAGCACCAATTGAAGTGTGGATGGATCTTCATAGCCCACGACGGCGATAAGCGTGGGCCGGGATCCGTCACTGGACTTCAAGAGCCGCTGAATATCGCCCCGGACATCGTGCTCAACGGCAAGCAACATCACGTCGCAGCTATCGGTCCAGCATTCGGGGACCGGCCATAGCGTCTCGACCATGCAGCCAATACGCCGCAGATGCTCAACCAGCCGGACACGCTCGCTGTCCGGCGGATGTACCACCTGAACGCGGAGGCCGCGAAGATCGCGAAGGATTTGGATCGCCACCACCTGCTCCCCGGCTCAGAACCTCAGTGGCTGATTGTTTGAAGGTCGTCGGCCGACCAATCGTCAAGACTCTGCACAACGCAATAGGGGTCCGGCTTGATCCGAACACCGGGATTCCAGACCGTCTGGAATCGACCAAATTTGTCCAGCCGGGCGATCCGCGGCCAGAGGTACGTGTGATTGTTTTCCGGATCGATCCGGACCCGTCCCTGTGGCGCGTCGAATTCAAAGTCGCGCAACTCCTTCAGCACTCTTTCCGGATCATCCGACCCGCAGCGCGCGAGCGCCCGCATCGCCAGATGAACCTGAAAATACGCAGCTTCCGCGGCTGCCGGCACGGGAGCGTCCGCACCATATTTGCGCTTGAAGTTTTCCACGAAACGACGGGCGGAGGCTGACGACGAGGTTTCAAAGAAGGGTGCTGCCGTAATGTGCCCCTCGGCGGCTTCGCGATGCATTTCCGCGACTTCGGCTTCGCTGGTCGTCAAGCTGGCGATCGGCATCTTGGCCGGATCGAAGCCGGCGCTGCGATAGGCCTCGTAGAAAGTTGAGGTGCCCCGCCCCACCACGGTGGAGAAGATGACGTCCGGCGAGGTCTTCTTGATTTTCGCGATCACCTTCTCGAAATCCCGCGGACGAGGTTCAAGCGGAACATATATTTCGTCCAGCACCTCGCCGCGGCCCTGCATGACGAAATCGGCCATCAGCCGATTGGACTCATACGGATAGATGTAGTTGGACCCCACCAGCAAAAAGCGGTTGCCATAGGTCGACAGCAGGAATCTCGCCAGTTGCAGGGAATTCTGATTGGGTGCGGCGCCTGTGTAGATGCAGTGTCGCGAATATTCAAAACCCTCATAGAGCGTCGGATAAAACAGCAAGCCGCGATGGCTTTCGACAACCGGCAGGACAGCCTTGCGCGTGCTCGACATATAACATCCGAACAATAGCCGGATGCGGTCGGTCTGAAACAGACGCTCGGCAAGGCTGCGAAACTGCTTCGGATCGGACGCCGGGTCGTAGATGACGGGCTGTACCATGCGATCGAGCACGCCGCCGCCGGAATTAATCTCGTCGATGGCGAGCAATGTCGCGTTCAACTGGGATTGTTCGACGGCGGACGTCACTCCCGTCTGGGAGAACAGCACTCCTACACGCCACGGAGCATCGGTGTTTTCGCTGAAACTCATCACTCTGACATGGACCATTTCACCCTAAGATGGAAGTGACCTTACGTCAGATTGCGGGAAACTCAAATCACCATGCTGAGGCGATCGTTCCGCTCGCTGTCCTTGGCAGAGGCGTGCTGCCAGCAGCAGGGATCGCAGGGAGCTTACTTGCGAACGAGATCTTCACTGCCGCTGCTGAGAACGATGAACGCCTGTTCGCCGAGCGTGAAATTCGCGACCTGCATCATCCCCAGCCTGGCGTGGGCCTTCAGCGAGCGGGTATTGCTGGCGTTGATGAACAGAACAGCTTCCCGGCCCGGCAGGCAAGCGAGGGCATGCGCATACATCGCCTCGAGCACGCCCAGCCCGCGCGCGGCCTGATCGACGCAGACAGGACCATAGACATAAGCATCGGCGCTGCCGGGCCACGCCTTTAACATCGCGACCACCGGCGGAGCCGATGCCTGCGCTCTCTCAGACGTCAATAGCGCGCCGACGAGCCTCGCGCCGTCCATCGCCACGACGATCAACGCCCCGCCTTCTATCCACTCCGTCACCAGGCCGATCGGCCAGTCGCCATGGAGAGCGCCGCCCTGGTTGGGCGAATTCGCCATCAGCAGCGCCGAAATGGGTTCGGCATCTTCGATCGTCGCGGGGCGCGTTTCAATCATGCTGGCAAGTCCGCAGATCAATTACCTTGTCCGGCGGCGCCAGAATCCGTCGGCGCTAGAACGCTCCCGCAAGCGTCAGCCTGATCGCCAAAGGCTCAACCGGATGCAGGACATAGTCCATGACGCCGTTCTGGCACACGGCCGAAGGCGCCGTCTGAACCGGATAACAAAGATTGTAAAGGCTGTCGGTCTTGATCAGCGATCCATAGGCGTAGGTGATCTGATTGGCCTTGGTGTTCAATAGATTGAGCACGTCGAGCTGGATTCGCCAGCCATTTTCATAACGATAGCCTATGCGGCCATTGAATATGCTGGTCGGAGGTGAGCGGAAGGCATTGTCTTCGGTGAGCGGGCTCACACCCAGATAACGCCAGCGCAATGTTTCGAACCAGCCGGTCTTCTCGCCGATGGTGATACCGGCGGAAGCCACCATCGCCGGTGCGTTCGGGATGTAGTTGCCGGGAGCGTTGCCGATCTGCGCCTGCGGAAATCCGGCGAGCGATGCATAAACGTCGGCCTGCTCGGTGTCGTACCCGACGAACCGGGCGTGCGACAACGCAAGGTCGCCGTCGAACGTCAGCCAGGAATAAGGGTGATACTTGTTGGTCCACTCGACCCCGTAACGCTGGGTGGGCCGGCTGGCCGAGGTGTCGCCCGCATCACCCTGAAACACGAGCTCGGACGCCTGATCGAGGATGAACACACTTACCGATGAATCCAGTGCCGGGATGATCTTGGTCCGGACGCCGACTTCCGCACCTTTGGTTTGGACCAGCAGCGGCGAAGCGCCGAGCGGCGAGGAAACCGCGGCCGGATTTGCAACCCGGTCGACCGGGTCTTCCGTGATGGTGGCGCCGCGCGCATCGTTGCTGTGCATGCCGTAACCGGCCCCGAGGAAAAATTCCGTCTTGTTGAAGGGACCGACCACCATGGTGAATTTGGGGCTGCCGATCCCGGCACTGACCTTGCCGGAATTGTTGGCATCGAACAGTGAGTCGACACTGGCGTTATAGAAGTCGCCGCGCCATCCGACGGTGGTCCTGAGCCAGTCGGTCCAGTGCACCGTGTTCTGGACATAAACTCCGACGCTTGCTTCCTGCACCTTGTCGCTGCGGACATTTGACAGGAAAGAGCGCTGAAAGGTGTCGGTCAGACCGACATCAATGTCATCATATCGGGTCTGGACTCCGAACGTGGTTTCCATCAACCGGCCAGCGAAGGAGCCATTGAAGGTTCGCGATGCATTCGCACCCGACATTATCCGGCTGTCGTGTTGATGAAACTGGTCCCCTTGCGCCGGATTGGTCAAGAAGTAAGTGAAATTGTTGAACAGATCGAGATCGCTTTTGACGATGTAGGCGTTGGCCTTCCAAGACCCGGCGTCGTCGGTGCCGGACATCCGCGCCGACAGCGCAAACCGGTCGGTATTGCCGCCGTCGGTCGGGTCTTCCTCGCCGTAAAGTCCGATCTGCCCCGACGTGATCGCCCGCTGCGGCACCTGGTCGGTTGAATTCCACTTGTTCGAATACGCCATGCCGGTGATGGTAAGCCCGTCCTGCGCCGTCCCCTGGCTGTAGCGCAGCAGACTATTGATCTTGCGCATGTCGTCGGGATTGACCCACGGCCCATTATACGCGCCGGTCTCGCCCGCAAACAGCAGCGTCCCTTCGCCCATCTTGGTCGAACCCATGCCGAAAATTCGCTGGTAGCCGAAGCTGCCGACGGTCATTTCCGCAATGTTCTTGTTGACGCTGTCGATCAGGCCGATGCGGAGATTGCCGGCCGAGCCGAAGTCGCCCTCGTCGGCGAAATAGGGTCCCTTGCGAACCTCGAGCGAATTAATCGTTTCCGGCATCAGCCAGTTCAAATCCGCATAGCCCTGTCCATGAGCATGGGTGCGCATATTGACCGGCACGTCGTCGACCCAGATCGCCAAGTCGGTGCCGTGGTCGAGATTGTAGCCGCGCAGGAAATACTGGTTGGCTTTGCCCTCGCCGCTGTGTTGCGTGACGATCAGGCCGGGGACCGCCTCCAGGATTTCTCCGGGGCGCGCGACCGGACGCGCGTTGAGTTCCTCGCCGGTCACCGTCATCTGGCTCGCCATATTCGGCGGGCCCGATGGCCCTGCGGCGACGTTCGGAGCGCCCGATGGAGTTGCCGTTGCCGTCGGCTGGGACGAACGATTTGAAGCCACCACCGAAGAACGCCGGCCGCGGGCGGGATGATTGATTGCCTGATGTGGCTTCGCCGACCGATGCGGCGCTTGCACCGTGATGGCCGGCAACGTCGCAGGACTTGCTGCGGAGTTACTTGTCGGGGGGGTAATTGCCGATGAATTCCCGGGTTCGGCGACGGCCGGGCTGGCGGCTTCCGACCCGGATTGCGCCCGGGCCGAGGCTAAATACAGCAACCCCGGCATCAGCACGGCAGTCAAAGCAAGTTGACGCAACTCATTTGACACACATAGCCCCCGCCCGCACCGACAGAGGCGAAACGCCAGGCTTGCAATCCGCGATTGGTCGTATTCAGGCTCACAATCGCAGTTTAAGCATGACGCGCATCGTGCTCTTATCGAGTGGTAAAAAGTATTGCCCGCTTGGTATGATGTCAATCCATATTTATCATACTCGGGTATGATGAAAGGTAACAGCGCGTCGCAATCATCTTCGACGACCACCGATGGGTGAACTCAATCAGAGCGTTTGCTTCGTTACCATCGACAACCGACATCACATTTGTCTCCACCCAACTGCTGACATAGCTTTCGCCGGCTGTAATAGCATTCGGGGTTCATTTGGGGGTAAGCGTTGCTTTGCCGAAACAACCTTAGTGGAATCTGCATACCACTATGGACCACCATCATCACGACCATTCCCATGCCCACGGCAATATTGGGCACACCCACGCGCCGGATAGCTTTGGTTTTGCTTTTGCCATTGGGGTCGCACTCAATATGGCTATCGTGAAGCCTGACACGAGCCGCTTTTCTCTCGGCCCGCAATGATGCCGTGGCAAATATCTTCATCGTCGCTGCGGGCTTGGTAACGGCCTTTCTGTGGGCGTCAGCGTGGCCGGACCTGATTGTTGGGCTTGGGATTGCCTGTTTGAACGCGGATGCCGCTCTAGAAGTCTGGCAGGCTGCCCGCGAAGAACACAAATCGGGGGCACCTTGAAATCTAGAACGTATAGTTCAAACGAACCTTCGCCTGCTGACGTTCGAAGTGAGTGAGATCCAGCGATACACCTGGTGAGGCTTGCCCCGAGACCAGAAAATTCCAAGCGGCAGACACAGCGAGTTGCTTGGAGATTTGATAGTACATCGTTGGTCCGACGAACGTGGCCTGTCCCAAAGGCCTGTCGAGACCAAGTCCCCCATAGAAGCGCAGATATCGAACCTCGCCGCCGACAAAAAGTCCGGGCTGCATCTGCGTTGACAGGGCTGCCGAAACTCCCATTCTACTTTCATGTTGCCACGTATCGGCGACGATCAGATGCGAGGCTTCGGTATCGTAGAGCACGTTCACTGCTCCGAATAACCGATTGGCGATCAGTTCTTTGTCGATGGCGACGGTGAGCGTGCCGCCGTAACCGTTGACAGCATCGCCGCTGATGTCGTCAAGGCGATCCCATCGTGGCTCCGCGATTATCGTCAACGAGAAGGGCCCGCGCGCGTTGTCGATCAGCTTGTATCGCGCTTCGAACGAGAGCCCTTGTACCGTGGTTTGTTGGCGATCCATCAAACCTGGCACGCCGGCAATGCCGAAGTACGCGAGCGCGGTCGCGGCACCTAACTGTAGATTGTCAGTCGGCGTGATCTTGGCTTCGTAGGTTTGAGACAACGCGTTATAAGAACCGGCCTGTTTACCAAAGCGGTTCGTCAATTCGCTTTCAAGCTCACGCTCGCCCAAATTTCCGACATCTGCGCCTGTCGTGAAACCAAAAAGGTGTTCGGTATCGATCTCCGCGGCGCATACGAAGGTCGTCACGGAAAGGCATGTGACCAACGTCATCGCAAAAGAAAATATCGAAACGCGGCTAGCCACCGCAAGCATGGAAGTCTCCCTGCCGATTGAGAGAACGCCCGGCTGTTGTCAGCCGCGCGCTGTCGTCAAAGCGGTAGGAAGTCTCTCGGGGGTCGATCCAACCGATCTAGGTTGCAACCGGAAACTCGTTGTTCGCTTGGCCATGTGACTGCGGTCGCCAACGGCAGCACAACGAGGGGAAGATCGGCGTCGGGCCCAAGCCCGAAAATCGAAGTCACGCCACAACAATGATGAGCTTGATTAGGGCCTGTTTTCTTGGAATGATCGTGATCGCGCCCCTCGTTATGAAAATGAAGCGTCAGAAATCCCCCATGGGCCTCACTCAAAACGTGGATGACAGAAGCTTCGTCCGCGTGAGCGAAGGCCACGGCCGGGCCAAGGACGCCAAGCGCATAGACTGCAAGAAGGGCCATGATGGTCCCCCAGTGTCGAAATCTTTTTCTCAGGCAAGTCAGCACGGCTCTTTCATCACCCGCGTGTCGGACACTATTGAGCCTATCATTTTCCGGCCGAGGCGCGAGTGGAAAATAGCAAACAACGAAAGGCCGTCACCCCAACACCCTCTCCGTGATGGTCGGCAAGGTCGCAGGCCTTGCCGAGGGGTTGCCGGGTTCAGCGGGGGCCGAACTGGCGGCCTCCGACCCGGATTGTGCTTGGGAGGCCGCATACAGGAGCCCTGGCATCAGCCGCCCGCACCGACAGAGGCGAAACGCCAGGCTTGCAATCCGCGATTGGTCGTATTCAGGCTCACAATCGCAGTTTAAGCATGACGCGCATCGTGCTCTTATCGAGTGGTAAAAAGTATTGCCCGTTGAGTATGATGTCAATCAATATTCATCATACTCGGGTATGACGAAAGGTAGCAAAATGCAGCGCATCACGATTACGCTCGACGACGACCTGATGGACGAACTCGACCGGATGATCGCCGAGCAGGGTTACCAGAACCGGTCCGAGGCGATCCGGGACTTCACCCGTGCGGGCATGCAGCAGGCTGCGCAGAAAATGGGAAAATCAGGAAGTTGCGTGGCCGCGCTGGTCTATGTCTACGACCACGCCGCGCGGGATCTGTCGCGGCGGCTGGTGGAGAACTATCATGGCCATCATGATCTCTCGATGGCGACGCTTCATGTCCACCTCGACGACGACAACTGCATGGAAGTGACGGCCTTGAAAGGGACCGGCGCCGAGGTGCAGCATTTCGCCGATCACGTCATTGCCGAGCGCGGCGTGCGCTACGGCCGCCTCGTCATGATCCCGACCGAGGACGGAAAGAAAAAAGCCGTAGCGCATAAAAAAGCCGGACATCGGCATCCGTGAGGCGAGAAGTTACCGCGGCAGCCGTGCCAAGGCGCGACAGTTTACGATCGGCGCTCGGCGCCGCATTGATCGTCTTCGGCTGCCTTGATCCGCAAGCAGCCACACCTGCGAATTTGCCGCGTATCGCGTCGATCAATCTATGCACCGACCAGCTTCTGATGACGCTTGCGGACCCGCCGCAGATTTTGGGATTGAGCCCCTATGCGCGCGATCCGGCCCGCTCATGGGCTGCCGCCCAGGCCAAGTCGTTTCCGCGGCTCTCAGGGACGGCAGAGGATGTTCTGATGCTGCAGCCCGATGTCGTTGTCGCGGGCCGTTTTACCAAGCTCGCGACCCGGCGAATTGCTGAAAGACAAAGGCCTGCGCGTCGTTGAATTCGATGCCGCGCGGTCGCTGGACGACGTCAAGAAGCAAATTCGCCTGATGGGCGAGGTCACCCGGCATCCGGATCGCGCCGCAGGCGGAAATCGACCGGCTTGACGCCGCGATTGCGCATGTGCGGCAGCTTGCGGCGCGCAAGCCTTATCGCGTGCTCGCGGTATCCCGACGCGGCTGGGTTTCCGGCGGCGACAGTCTGACCAGCTCTCTGCTGGCCAATGCCGGCCTGTCCAACGCCGCCAGGCGATCTCGGGATCAAATCCGGCCGGATTTGCATCGCTCGAGACCATTGTCAGATCTCAAGCCGGATTTCATCCTGGTGTCGGATGACAGCGGTTTCGCCGAAGATGAAGGGAGCGCATTCCTGCTGCATCCGGCCCTCGAGCGATTTTATCCGGCGTCGCAAACGACATCGTGATTCCGGAACGACTGACCGTCTGCGGCGGACCGATGCTGTCGGAGGCGATGGATCGCCTGGCTTCCGAGCTTGAGCGCGTGGACCGTTGAGGTGCTGATCTCGGGCAGCGGCCTTTTCATCGTTATCGCCGCACTGGCGTTCGACGCGCTGATCGGCGACCCCGACTGGCTCTGGCGACGGCTGGGACATCCGGTGGCCTGGATCGGAGCCTTGATCGGAGTTCTCGACCGCAGGTTCAATCGCGAAGACCAGTCGCAGCAGCAGCGCAAATTGGCGGGCATCGCCAGCACGGCCGCCCTGGTCGCCGTATCGGCAGCCGTGGGCGTTCTGGTTCAGACCATCGTGCAGCAGCTCCCGATGGGGAATCTGATGGTCGCGCTGATCGCCTCGATTTTCATCGCGCAGCGAAGCCTCTATCAGCATGTCGCCAGGGTGCGTTCGGCGTTCGCCGAAGGCGGCCTCGCCGGCGCGCGGAAAGCCGTGGCCATGATCGTCGGGCGCGATCCCGAACAACTGGACGAAGCCGGCGTATGCCGGGCGGCGATCGAATCCTGCGCCGAGAATTTTTCCGACGGGGTGGTGGCGCCGGTGTTCTGGCTGGCGCTGCTGGGGCTGCCCGGATTGATCGCCTACAAGGCCATCAACACCGCCGACTCCATGATCGGGCATCGCAGCGAACGCTACAAGTCGTTTGGCTGGGCCGCGGCGCGGCTTGACGATCTCGTCAATCTGGTTCCGGCGCGATTGTCGGCCTTGCTGCTCGCGGTCGCGGCCCCGATCGCCGGGGGATCGATCGCCACATCGTTGCGGGTGGTAAGGCGCGATGCCACAAAACATCGTTCGCCGAATGCCGGCTGGCCGGAAAGTGCGATGGCTGGCGCGCTGGGTGTGGCGCTGGCCGGACCGCGCCGCTACGCCACACATATGGTCGACGATCCCTTTCTGAACGCCGAGGCGACCAGCCGGATCGTCGCCCGACGATATCGGGCGCGCGCTCGATCTTTACGCCGCGGCGTGCGTCATCGAAGCCGCCGGTCTACGCCGCGCTGGCGTTGGTGGTCTGACGGCTGCGCGCGATGGCCAGCATGGCCTCGATATCCAGATGCGCTTCCAGATGATCGGCCAGCGCATCGAGCGCGGATTCGATTTGCGCTTGCGTAGGCGAGCGAAGAAGCAATGCCGAGATTGGCGAGCCACGCTTTGCGAAAGGCGTCGCCGGTGAACAGCCCGTGGACATAAGTGCCCTGCACCCGTCCGTCGGCCGTGCTTGCGCCGTCGGGGCGTCCATCGATCGTCACCACCGGTCTGGCGCAATCGGGGCCTTCGCTGCGGCCGAGATGGATTTCATACCCCTCGATGGCGGTGCCCGTCGCGCAATGAATGCCCTGAACCAGCCGGGTTGATTTGTCCGCGCTCATGACCGTGGAGATATCCAGCAGCCCGAGGCCTTCCACCGTCGCGGCGGGGCCCTCGATGCCTTCCGGATCGGCGATGGTCTGTCCCAGCATCTGATAGCCGCCGCAAAGCCCGAGCACATGACCGCCGCGGCGGACATGGGCCTTGATGTCGATGTCCCAGCCTTGCGCCCGCAGAAAGGCGAGATCGCCGATGGTGGATTTGCTGCCCGGCAGGATCACCACGTCGGCATTCGCCGGGAATTGCCTCGCCCGGCCGGACGAACACCAGTTTGACGCTCGGCCTCCATGCCGAGCGGATCGAGATCGTCGAAATTGGCGATGCGCGCCAGCATCGGCACCGCGATCACGCGCGACGACGCCGAGCTGTGGACGCGGTCGAGATCGACGGCGTCTTCCGCCGGCAGCCACGCCGCCCGCGGCAGCCACGGCACCACACCGAGCGAGGGCCAGCCGGTCAATCGCGTCACCGCGGCGAGACCGCTGATCGAACAATCTGACGTCGCCGCGAAACTTGTTGATGACAAAGCCGCGGATGCGCGCGCGCTCGTCCGGCTCCAGCACCAGATGCGTGCCGGCCAGGCTCGCGATCACGCCGCCGCGATCGATGTCGCCGGCCAGCACCACCGGCACATCGGCCGCAGCAGCAAATCCCATATTGGCGATGTCGCCGGCGCGCAGATTGATCTCGGCGGGACTGCCCGCGCCTTCGACCAGCACGATATCGGCCTCGCGCGCGAGCCGCGCAAAACTGTCCAGCACCGCCGGCAGCAACGCCGCCTTCTTGTCGAGATAATTCTTCGCCCGCAGCGTGCCCCAGCGCTTGCCCTGCACGATGACCTGCGAACCGCTGTCGGTCTCCGGCTTCAGCAGCACCGGATTCATGTGCACGCTCGGGGTCATTCTCGCCGCGCGCGCCTGCACCGCCTGGGCGCGGCCGATCTCGCCGCCTTCCACCGCCACGGCCGCATTGTTCGACATGTTCTGCGGCTTGAACGGCGCCACCTTCATTCCGCGCCGCACCAGCGCGCGCGCCAGCCCCGCGACCAGTGTCGACTTGCCGGCATTGGAGCCGGTAGCCTGGATCATCAGCGCCGGCGTCGCGGAGGCCATCAGAACTCGACGCCTTTCTGGGCCTTCACGCCCTGGCGGAACGGATGTTTGATCAGGGTCATTTCGGTGACGAGATCGGCCATCTCGATCAGCGAGGCATGCGCATTGCGGCCGGTGATGACGACATGCTTGTCGGCCGGCTTCTCGTCGCGCAGGAAATTCACCACCTCCTCGATCGGCAGATATTCGTAGCGCAGCACGATATTGAGTTCATCCAGCAGCACCATGCGGTGACGATCGTCGCGGATGAGTTCTTTCGCACGCTCCCAGCCCGCGGTGGCAGCCGCGATATCGCGGGCGCGATCCTGCGTCTCCCAGGTAAAGCCCTCGCCCATGATGTGCAGCGTCACCAGATCGGGAAATTTCGCCAGCACCCGCGCTTCGCCGGTGTCCCATGCCGGTGACTTGGTGAATTGCACGACGGCGACGGGATAGCCATGGCCGATATGGCGAAACACCATGCCGAGCGCGGCCGAGGTCTTGCCCTTGCCGGTGCCGGTGTGGACGATCAACAGGCCCTTCTCGCCGGTTTTGGTCGCCATGATCTTGTCGCGCGCGGCCTTGTGCTTGCGCGCCTTTTCCTTGTGGCGGGCATTTTCCGCGTCGTCGTTCTCGGTCGAAGATCCCGTCATGCGATTTCCTTTTGCGGCTTCCGGCAACAATTCGGCGATCAGATCGGCGGCGCGGTTGGAGCGCGGCGTCCACAGCCCGCGCCGGATCGCTTCGGCAAACCGCGCGGCGGTTTCGCGCAAGCGCCGCCGGATTGGCCGTCTGCCATGAAATCCCGCACCCGCTCGTCTTCCAGATAGGCCGCGAACAGTTGATCGAAATGATGGTTCGAGACCGCGTCGGTGCTGGCGGCAAAGCCAAACAGATAATCGACCGTGGCGGCGATCTCGAACGCGCCCTTATAGCCGTGGCGCATCACGCCGGCGATCCATTTCGGATTGGCGGCGCGGCCGCGCACCACGCGGGAGATTTCGTGCGACAGCGGCCGTGCCAGCGGCGCCTCCGGCCGCGAGGTATCGACATGGGCGATGCGCGGCGCTTTCCCGCGCAGGTTCTGCACGGTCGCGGCGAGGCCGCCCATGAACTGATAATAGTCGTCGGAGTCCAGAATATCGTGCTCGCGATTGTCCTGGCTTTGCGCCACGAGATCGATGGTCGCAAGCCGCTCGGCGAAATCGTCCCGCGCGGCGTCGCCCTGGGCCCCGCCGCCATAGGCATAGCCGCCCCAGTCGAGATAGACGTCGGCGAGATCGCCGCGATCATCCCAGCCGCCTTCGTCGATCAAGGCGCCGCAGGCCGGCGCCATAGGCGCCCGGCTTCGAGCCGAACACGCGATGGGCCGCCTGCCGCTGCGCCGCCTCGACAGCTCACGCCATCGGCTTCGAGCGCGCGCCGTTTGGCCCGGACATTGGCGGCAATCGGATTGGCGTCATCAGGCTCGTCGAGTTCGGCGATGGCGCGGACCGCGCTGCCGATGATGTCCATCTGGGTCGGGAATGCGTCGCGAAACAATCCGGAGACGCGGAACGTGACGTCGACGCGCGGCCGCTTCAGTTCGGACAGCGGCGTGATCGCAAAGCCTGTGACGCGGCCGGAGGTCTCTTCCCACACCGGCCGCGCCCCGATCAGCGCCAGCGCCTGGGCGACATCGTCGCCGCCGGTGCGCATGTTGGCGGTGCCCCAGGCCGACAGCGCAATGGCGCGCGGCCATTCGCCGGCCTCCTGCCAATAGCCTTCGACCAGCCGCTCGGCCGCCAGACTTCCGATCCGCCACGCCGATGGCGTCGGCACGGCGCGCACATCGACCGCGAAGAAATTGCGCCCGGTCGGCAACACATCAGGCCGGCCACGGGTCGGCGCGCCGGACGGACCGGGCCGGACGAACCGGCCATCGAGCCCTTGCAGCAAGGCTGCCATTTCGGCGCCGCCGCAGGCGTCGATGGCCGGACGCAGTTTGGCGTCGATCCAGTCGAGCACGGCTTTGGTGCGCTCCCATGCGGCATCGCAGGATTGAACGCCGCGACACCAATCGAAGCGCGAGAAGTTCGATCCGCTCCACGGTATCGCCCGCGGTGCGCCACGCGGCGGCGCTGAGCTCGGACAGAATTGCGGGACGAGGCCCGTTGAAATCGTCGGCAAGATCGCGCGTCAACGGATCGAAATCGCCGAGGCCCAGATCGAGCGCCAGCGCGCGATGCAACGAGGCGTCCTGCGGTCTGATATCGGAACGCGGCAGCCGCGCGATCGAGACCATGAGATCGTTGCGCTGCGCTTCTTGCGGCGTTCGCCCGAAGATATGCAGGCCGTCGCGGATCTGCATTTCCTTGAGGTCGCACAGATGCGCATCGAGCGCGCGCAACGCGTCGTTGGTCGGCGTATCGCGAGTGACGTTCACATCGGCATCGAGCCGCTGCGCGCGGGCGAGCGATAAAATGTCCTCGGCGATCACGGCGGCGCGTTTGGGATCAAGGTCGGCGGCGAGCGCATATTCGTCGACCAGTGTTTCCAGCCGCGCCAGATCGTCATGCAATTCGGCACGGGTCAGCGGTGGCGTCAGATGATCGATGATGACGGCAGCCGAGCGGCGCTTGGCCTGAATGCCTTCGCCGGGATCGTTGACGATGAAGGGATAGAGATGCGGCAGCGGTCCCAGCACCGCGTCGGGCAGGCAATTCGCCGACAGACCGATGCTTTTGCCCGGCAGCCATTCGAGATTGCCGTGCTTGCCGAGATGCATCACGGCATGGGCGTCGAAATGGCGCCTGATCCAGAGATAGAACGCCAGATAATGATGCGGCGGCACCAGATCAGGATCGTGATAGGTGCTTTTGGGATCGATATTGTAGCCGCGCGCCGGCTGCACGCCGACCACGACGTTGCCGAACCGATGCAGACCGAGACGAAAGCTGCCGTTCACGACATGAGGGTCTTGCGCCGCGTTCCCCCAGCGCGCCTCGACGGCGCGTCGCACATTCTCGGGCAAACCTGCGAACGCGGCTTCATAGTCGCCGATGCGCCATGACATCCCGCCGAGACGAGCGGCGCGCTCTTCCGAGCGCGTTGGTCGGGCTACCTTGCAAAAGCTGCATCATCGACGCGGCATCGACCGGCATATTGTCGATGTCGTAGCCCGCAACGCGCATGGCGCCGAGCACATCAATCAGACTCTGCGGCGTATCGAGGCCGACGCCGTTGGCGAGGCGGCCGTCGCGGCTCGGATAATTGGCGAGGATCACGGCGACACGCCGCTCGCGAGCTCGGCGTGCGCCGCAGCCGCACCCAGGCCCGCGCCAGATCGGCGGTCGCAGCGATGCGATCGTCGACGGGACGGAAGACGGTCGGCGCAAAGCCCGCCTCGGATTCGCCGCGCTCCTTGAAGGCGATGGCATGGGCGAAGATGCGCCCGTCGACCTCCGGCAGCACCACATGCATGGCGAGATCGCGCGGCAACAGGCCCCGCAATGAGCTTTCCCAACTCGCGCGCGATGATACCGGCCTGCGCTACCTGCAGGATCGGACAACCCGACGCCGACAGCACGCCCGCGTCGTCATTGGCGGTCGCGGTGGCGAACGCGGTGGCGTTGACGATGATATCGGGCGGATAGGCCGCCAGCGCCGCGCGCAGGAACGCCGCCGAGCGCTCGTCCTTGAGACTGGTGACATAGAGACAAACGGCATTGAGCCCGCGCGCGTCCAGTGCCGCGCGCAGCGCATCGATCGCCGCGGTGTCGCCGCCCGCGACCAAAGCGCGGTAGAAAATCACGATCGGCGTTCGGGCGGTCATCGATCGCGGGCTCGCCGCGCCAGAACCCGGCCGACGGCATCGGCCGCGCCGGCGCCGGCAAATCGCCCCGGCCGATCAGATGCGCCGCGAAGCGCAGCGCCAGTTCGGCGTTCTCCACGCCGCCTTCGGTGCAGTAGCGCCACAACGCATGGGTATCGCTCGGCGTTCAAGCGTGCCGCGCGCGGCCAGCCCCGCATCCCAGCTCAATTCGCCGGGAATGCAGGCCGAGCAACGCGCCCCGGCGCAGCGCATCGCTGCGCAAGCTCTCGACGCCATGCGGCCAGTAGCTTTCGCCGCCGAGCATGCGCAGCACGACAATCTTCGCATCGCGCAGCGTGCGCTCGACATAGAGATCGACCGACGCCGGATGGCCGAGCGCCAGCAGGTTGGTCAGCCGCACGCTCGGAAAATCTTTCGGCAACGCCGCATGCGCGGCGCCGAATGCCGCAAGATCGCTGTCGGCCGCCGACAGCACGACGATGTCGGCGGGGGCCTGCCCGAGATCGCGGGCGACGTCGCCGTCGTCAATGCTGCCGCTCTCGTCGAGCTTGAGATGCATGCGTGTTCAGATCCTGCTTCAGCCTGCTCGCTATCCCGCCAGCGCGCGGCGGACCGCGTCACCGTCAAAGCCCTTGAGGCCGATCACGACCAGATGCTCGGCCTGCTTCACGTCGGGACGGGCGAACGACAGATCGACCCGGCTGCCGACCGCCTGCACCACAATCGGCGCCGCCCTGTCGCTGATCCGGGCATGGCCCTTGACGCGCAACACGCCGGTCAGGTTCAGCGCATCGCTGACGCGCACGCGCATCGCGTCGACGCTGTTGGCAGGAGACGGCGTCACCACGATGCTGTCGAAATCATCATGGTCATGCTCCTCCTCTTCGCCGTGATGGCCGGCGCGCGCCACCATGTCGTCCTCGGCCGCGGAATTGAGGCCGATCAGCACCGCCGGCAACAGCGCGCCATGCGAGCGCACGATCCGCACGCCCGGGCGCAACACCGCCGCGAGCCGATGCCTCGATGTCCGCCAACGCGTCGGACGAAACCAGATCGCTCTTCGAGAGCACCACCAGATCGGCGCAGGCCAGTTGATCCTCGAACACTTCCTCGATCGGATCGTCATGATCGACGGCATTATCCGCCGCGCGCTGTGCGGCGACCGCGCCTTCATCAAGGGTGACGCGGCCTTCCGACAGCGCCAGCGCATCCACGACGGTGACGACGCCATCGACGGTGGCGCGGGTGCGCACGTCGGGCCAGGCGAACGCCTTGAGCAGCGGCTGCGGCAGCGCCAGACCGGAGGTCTCGATCACGATGGCGTCGAGCGGGCGGTCGCGCGACAGCAATTTATCCATGGTCGGAATGAAATCGTCGGCGACCGTGCAGCAGATGCAGCCATTGGTCAGCTCGACGATATCGCCGGGGGCGCAGGCCTTGGCCGCGCACTCCTCGACCAGCCCGCCGTCAAACCCGGCATCGCCGAATTCATTGACGATCACGGCGATGCGGCGGCCATCGGCCTGCGTCAGCAGCGAGCGCAGCAGCGTGGTCTTGCCGGCGCCGAGGAATCCGGTAAGCACCGTGACGGGAACGCGGGACATATCAACTCTCCTTAAGGGGATGAACGTTTGAGCCAGAGCGGAAGTCCGGCGGCGATGAACACGACATTGGGCACGGCGGCCGCCACGATCTGATTGAGGCGTCCCTGCGCGTCGCGAAAGCGGCGGCCGAGCGGCGTCTCCGGCACCAGGCCAAGGCCGACTTCGTTCGAGACGAACACCACGGGATATCTGGCGACGCCCAGAAACCGCGTCAGCCGGCGCGCCTCGATCTCGGGATCGCGCTCCGCCAGCATCAGGTTCGAAAGCCACAGCGTCAGGCAGTCGACCAATACGGCGCGGCCATGGGTCGCTTCCCGCGTCAGCGCATCGACCAGCGCCAGCGGCTCCTCGATCGTGGTCCAGCCTTCGCCGCGTTGCGCGCGATGATGCGCGATGCGGGCCTTCATCTCCTCGTCGTCAGCCGTCGCGGTCGCCAGATAAATCCGCGCCAGGCCGCTGTCTGCGACCAGCCGCTCGGCAAACGCCGATTTGCCGGAACGCGCCCCGCCCAGCACCAGCGTGGTCGCAAGACCTGTCATTTCGGCGCGCGCCCGTCGTCCGGCGACCACTGCATCGGCGGCACCCGCGCCAGCATGCCCTTGCGCAGCACCTCGGCACGCTCGCGCCATGGCACCAGGCCGTAGCCGGAATTTCGATAGGACTTCACGAATGACTTAAGCGCCGCGGTGCCGCTGTCGGCCTGCAGATCGCCGAATAAAAACGTGTAGCCGTCGGGGCTCGTTACCGCGACCGTCGCCGGGCGCTTGCAAACGCTTAAGCACTGCACCGGCCGCACCACGACGTTCGGATCGTCGTTCCCGAGCGCAGCCCGCACCGCCGCAAACATATCGGGGCCCACTACTGTGCCGCCATCGGCGGTCTTGCAGGTCGTGCAGACGCTGACGATCACCGGAGCTTGCGGCCAATTTGGTTGCGGCGGTTCAGCCTGCGTCGAATCAGGAGATTGGTCGTCGGCGCTTTCGCGATCCATCACACGCTCATAGTCAGGCCGCAAGCGGCCGCGAGCTTTGTTGGGTCGCGCTTGACGGCTCGCCGTCAAGCTCGCTCCCGTCCGGTGCACCCCGCCCCGACGACGCCTCCAAAGCACAGTTCGTGATGGCAGGTCTCCTGGCTCGCGGGTCGTTGCCGTCAGCCGCCTTCCCGGGAAATTCCCAGTGGCACCGGCGAGGGCTCGTCGCTTACAGTTGCGGGGGCAGCGCCGGCGTTGAGAGTTCTCGATTTGAGAACGCTCGCACCGGCTTCCCTTTTCACCTTCCACGTGGAAGGACCATCGCGGATGACGCTAGCTGGCGCCTCCGCCGGGGTCAACCGTGCCAGGAAGATGTTGTGTCGATGTTGTGGCGGTGTTGACCTCATGGCGGCTGTTGCGTCAGGTAAGCCCAGCGAAAGGGAACCCGATGACGCCCGATTTGAAGGAATTCTGGCAGCCGCCGCCGATTGCGCCGCTCGATCCGGCACTCGCCGCCGACATGCGCCGGCGTATCGACGGCAAGGCCAAGCCGCCGGGATCGTTGGGGCGGATCGAGGATCTGGCCGTGCAGTTGGGCATGATCCGGCATCCCGAGCCGCCACGCGGCGACAAGGCCGTGCTGCTGGTGTTCGCCGCCGACCATGGCCTCACCGAGGAAGGCGTTTCGCAATATCCCTCCGCCGTGACGGTGGCGATGGTGATGACCTATCTGGCCGGCCGCGCCAGCGCCAATGCCTTTGCCGCCGCCAGTAACGTCGACGATTTGCGTCGTCGATGCCGGCGTGGCGGCGGATCTTCCCGCGCATGCGAACCTGATTGCCGCCAAAATCCGCATGGGCACGGCGAACGCGGCGCGCGAGCCGGCGATGACGCCGCAACAGGCCGCCGATGCGCTGGCCCGCGGCTGCCAGATCGCGATCGACGAAATTGCCGCCGGCGCCGACATCATCGCGCTCGGCGAAATGGGAATCGGCAACACCGCCTCTTCGGCGCTGCTGGTGCATCGCCTCGCCCCCGCGCCGCTGGCCGATTGCATCGGCGTCGGCGCCGGCCAGGACGATGCCGGCATGGCCCGCAAGCGCGCGGCGATCGAAAAGGCCGCGGCGCGCAGCAACGCTAGCTGCGCCCTTCGAGGTGCTTTGTCGAGTTCGGCGGGCTGGAAATCGCGATGATGGCCGGCGCGGTGCTGGGCGCGGCGTCGCAACGCCGGCCGGTATTGGTCGACGGATTCATTTCCAGCGCCGCGGCGCTGGTGGCGATACGGCTTTGTCCGGCGGCGCGCGACTATTGTATTTTCGCGCATCGCTCCGCGGAAAAGGGCCATGACATGCTGCTCGCCGCCTTGAATGCAAAACCGCTGCTCGATCTCGGCCTTCGGCTGGGCGAAGGCACCGGCGCCCTGCTCGCGGTGCCGCTGGTGCGCGCGGCGGCACGGCTATTGACCGATGTCGCCGATCTCAGCGACGTGCTGGCCGGAAACATCTGAGATGAACGGGCAGCGGCGAATTCCTGAACGCGCTGCGGTTCATGACCATCATTCCCGTGCCATCGTCCGATACCGAGCCATCGAACCGGATTGGCTGTCGCGCTGCGCGAAATATTTTCCGGTTGTCGGCATCGGCATCGGTCTCGCATCGGCCGTGGTGCTGCTGCTGGCCGGCCGCATCTGGGGTCCGGTTGTCGCGTCCCTGCTCGCGGTGGCGGCGAGCATCGCCATCACCGGCGCGTTGCACGAAGACGGCCTCGCCGATACCGCCGACGGTCTTGGCGGCGGCTGCGAGCGTGGAAAAGCGGCTCGCGATCATGAAGGACAGCCGGATCGGCACTTACGGCGCGCTCGCGCTGGCTGTTCGGCCTTGCGCTGCGGGTAGCGGCATTGGCTGACATGCCGGTATGGACCGCGGCCGCGGCGCTGATATCGGCCCATGCCGCCGCGCGCGTCACGCCGGTCTTTGTGATGAATGCGCTGCCTTACGCCGGCGATACCGCCGCAATGAAAGTCAGCTATAGCGACGCGCCGGTCAGCGCGGATGACCGACGCTTCGCATTGATCGTCGTCTTGTGCGCGCTGCTGCCGCTGGCTTTCGTATCAATCCTGCTGTCATTTCAGGACTTCTGCTCGGCGCCGTACTGGCCGCCGCCGTTACCCTGTGGGCGCGCAAGCGGATCAACGGCTATACCGGCGACGTTCTGGGCGCGATCGAGCAGATGTTCGAGATCGGCTTCCTGCTCGGCGTCGCCGCCGTCATCCGATAGCCGGTTTCAAGCGATTGAATCGGCCTGTCGGCTGGCTTCCTTCGCTTCTCCCGCTGGGAGAGGTCGGCGCTTTACTTCCGCTTTCGGCTCCATAGCCGACATGACCGGATCTGCCGCTGGGTTACCCGTGCCGCGATTGATGCGGAGCGGACCTTTGTTTGAGCCCATCCCATCACTTAAGCGCGCGGTCATCACATTTAGGGCCCTGTGCGAATGACGCTTGATTTATGGGGGTCTGTTCAGGAGGTCTCGGCATCCCAAAAAATAACGCCGGGTGTGAAGTGGCTAACATTCAACGCTTGTATGTGGGGAGATAATCTCTCGTATCGACTAGAGCGACTACCAGTCAGTCTGAAGGAGGACAGGCCATGAAGTTCGCAGCATTATTCTTGATCGTTGCTCTTTCCTCGCTAGGCGCGGCAGCCCCAATCAACTCAGCCAATGCATGCCCGCGTCCTTGCGGTAGCTATTGTTGTCCCTAGTCGTCGAACGGGAGCACGCCTATGTCAGCGATCCTCAAATGGGGAGCTATATTTTTAGCGTGTGTAGGACCGCCAAGCGGCGTAGCGGCGGTATTCATGCACGAGCCCACCCCCGACAAGCTGAATGAAGCCATTATGAACATTGGCTTCTATCCAATTACACCACCCAATATCTTGCGCGCTCCGGGATCAATCTATCAGGTCTCATCAGACGGCAAATATTATACCATGCTCTGTGAGGTTGACCCTAAACGACTAGTCGACGTGACTCGCACGTCTCCGACAAATAACCGCGTTTCGTCCGAACTGCGAAAGGCACGACTTGGAGTGAGTGCAGACTTACTGCGGAATATCAAAACAAAGGCTGATGCAAAGCTAGTGGAAACTGTGAACCTTCAACTTGAAGACGTTGAAGTTCTGGAAGTCTCTCTCGAACAACTTGCGATCATAGCAGATGAGTTACTTAAGAGAGAGACCTGCGACCACGAGGTGAGAAAATACTTGGAGGTGGGGGACTACGTCTGCCAAGGACAGCAGGTTCTTAAGGCAACGACCAAATATACTGTTGCGTTTGACGATACAGCAACCGGACTACTGGAACGAGCGGCAGGGGTGATAAAGTTAACTTATGACGAGGACGCAAGGGTTGAGGGTGGACAAATTGTTTCTGGAAAGAATCTCTACTATGGAATGAAATTGGCGCCTCGGTGCCTGTACCTTCCAGGTGAAACATCGCGACGACCGCCGCTCAGTTTTTGGTATCGGATAGCGAACCGATTTCCAGCGCTGGACTTCTCCGAATGAAGAATAGCTCCAAGGCCGATCGGCCACGAGTTATCGGAAGATCCCGCGCAACCCATCCAGTGCGGATCGATCCGAAGCGTGATGAATTACTTGAATCGCCTGTTGATCTCTTCACTGGTCGAGCCAAGAGCTGAACTTTCCCAAAGCAGATTGCAGATTCTCTCGCGAAGCCTCGCCCGCGCCGGCTCTCGATGCTCGAATGTTATCAGAGGTTGCAGAGCCATTATGTTTTGGAATGGCGGCTTTTGGCACATCGCGTCATTTTCGCCGCCATTCAACAACACGTCCGCTATCGGGGCATGGCTGACTCTGGCGGCATGGGGTAGCTAGTTTATGGGCTCACGACCCAATCGAATGCTATCCGCCGCTCCAACGCGTCGGTTCCGATCCAAATCAGAACCGATCATGCGATAGGCCATTGCAGCGGCAACGCATACGGCTCGCCCTCGCGGGCCTCGGCGCCGCGGCCGATCCGGTCGATCGCATCGACCATGCGGCCATTTCGCTCAAGCAGATCATCCGCCAGCCGCACCATCAGCCGGTTCGGCGTGGCGGATGGTGACCGCCGGCGCAGTTCGATGGCGATGTCGCGCTCGAATCCCGGATTGCGATCGCAGGCAATGGCAAAGGCCGCAGCACTCGAGCGGCTGATCCCGGCCCAGCAATGGATCAACAGCGAGCGCTGATCGTCGCACCTGCGGCCGAAATCGAGAACCGCTTCCATCATGTCGCGGTCCGGCGCGGTCAAGCCCGCAATCGGCTCGACGATGTCGTGAAACGCCAGCCGCAGATGCCGCTCGCAGGCAAATTCGCGCCAGTCGACGTCCGGATAATCCGGCGACAACAGCGTCAAGCAGGTCGAAGCTTTGAAGGCTCGCCGTGACGCGTTGAGGGCACTGAGCGGGCTGACATGGATCATGAGGCGATTGCGGTGATAGTGCACTCAATTGATTGGCGTTCATGCCGCGGGATCGTGGAACTGCATCTCGCCGTCATTGCGAGGAGCGGAGCGACGAAGCAATCTACTCTTACTTTCTTGCCCGATGGATTGCTTCGCGGAGCCTGTCATCGGGCGCGCATTCGCGCGACCCGTTGGCTCGCAATGACGAATTGGCTGAATTACCGTGTCTCACTTATGGGATGCAGTCCAGCACGCTTAATACCCGTCTGCTTATGGACTGCTTCTGAGCCATGTCAATCGAATGGTCTCTCGGCGTCATCTCC
This sequence comes from uncultured Pseudomonadota bacterium, assembly GCA_963771225.1. Taxonomy (GTDB): domain Bacteria; phylum Pseudomonadota; class Alphaproteobacteria; order Rhizobiales; family Xanthobacteraceae; genus Bradyrhizobium. The sequence continues at coordinate 295,548 of CAVYSR010000003.1, forward strand.
GTCGCCTGCGCGCCAGAGAGATCAACCATGCTGGTACTCAATGATGTCTGCATCCCGGATGCTGATTTTCCTGTACGCGATTGAAGGTGCGGCAAACTTCAGATGATCTCTACTGTGCCCCCTCCTGCACCGTTACCAGATAGTCGTAGATCCGATCGATCGTCTTCTCGTCCAGAACCTCGCCCCAGACCGGCATTCCCTTGTCGGGCCGTCCATTCATGACGGTCGATCGGAAGACGTTCGGCATATCGTCTCCATAGCGACTCGCGAAGACGTCTGAGGTTACGTTCTGATTGTCCGGTCGCCGCATCCGGCCCGTGACAGTGAGCACAGGTCTGATTGAAGAGCGATCGGCCCTCCTTGATGGCGGCCGCGTTATCCGCGGTCGATGCTTGTGCTGGCTTCCCGGTCGCCGCTACGGCTCCTGCCCCCGCTAGTTCTTCGGAGTTGGCTGAACCATCGCGGGCAACGATGGCGATCACGCATGCCAACACCGCCGCCATGCGCAAGACTGCCGTCATCCCGAATAATCCCGTGATGATCAGACGACGGGGCCATAGCCCCGTCGTCTCCATTCGCGTGGACCCGTCCGTTCCGATAGAATCGGAACGGAGGCTCTACTTCTTTATTTGACGCGTTTTCTTCACGCGAACCGGTATCCACCCCCGGATCAAGTCCGGGGCAGGCTTTCGCTCGAAAACGCTATAGATCAATGGCTCGGCAACTCAAACACGAACAGCGTTCCGCCTTCAACGGTCGAGGCCAGGATCTTCTTGCCTGTTTCGCCCATGAAGCTCGGCGGCCCGAGCAGATGCCCGGACGCGACAACGAGATACTGCTTTCCGCCCACCTCATAGGTCACCGGCCCCTGGCTGATGCCGGATCCGGTCTGGAATCGCCAGAGAACGTCGCCGCTCCTGGCGTCCACCGCCTTCAACTCGCCCTGCATGTTTCCGTAGAATACCAAGCCTCCGGCGGTTGAAAGCGCCCCACCCAGGAATGGCATCAATTCCTTGATGCCCCAGATCTTCTTCCGGCCCACCGGGTCCCATGCGACGAACTCGCCGCCATGGCCGCCCGGACCGTATTTGCCGGCATCGAATTCGGTTCCGAGGAAGAAAATGCCCTTCTTGGGATCGCCAGCGTCCCGGCCGACTTCGTCCATGCAGATGTTGAAGGTCGGGATGTAGACGAAGTGAGTATCGAAGCTGTACGAAACGGGCGGAAAATTCTTGCCGCCGTAGAAGCTCGGGCAGACGTCCCGGGCCCAGACGTCCTTGCGCGGCCGCTTCTCCGGATTCTCGATCGGGTAACCGTCGCCGTCGACGCCTTTGGCCCAGTTGACATGGACGAAGGGCGTCGCCGAGATCAGCTTTCCACTCTTGCGCTCAAACACGTAGAAGAAACCATTTCGGTCGGCGGTCATCAGCGTTTCGACATTGTTGCCGCCGATGCTCAGATCGGCCAGCACCTTCTCGTTGACGCCGTCATAGTCCCAGGCATCGTAGGGCGTCTGCTGGTAGTGCCAGGTAATCTTGCCGGTGTCGGCATCGAGCGCGAGCGTCGATGACGAATGGAGATTGGTATACTTGCCGTACTCGCTGGTGTCCGTGCCGCGCGCGTGTGCGGCCCAGGGCGCTGGATTGCTGGTGCCGTAATAGATCAGATTGAGCTTGGCATCGTACGACCCCACGAGCCAGGCATCGGCTCCACCGCGCGCCGCAATTTCCGGCGACGGCCAGGAATCATTGCCCGGCTCACCCGCTGCCGGGATGGTGTAGGTCCGCCAGACCTCCTTGCCGCTCTCCTGGTCGTAGGCGGTGATCGCGCCGCGCGTCGCGTATTCGCCGCCGGCAAATCCAATCACCACCATATTCTTGACGACCGTCGGCGGTGACGTGATGTCGTCGCCAGCCTTGTAGTCGGCGACCTTGCTCTTCCAGAGTTCCTTGCCGGTAGCGGCGTCCAATGCGACGAGATAGCCGTCGAGCCTGCCGACAAAGACTTTGCCATTCGCAAAGGCGACGCCACGATTGACCAGGCCACAGCATACCGCCGCGGCAACGTCGGCGGGCAGTTCGGGTGCATAGCGCCATTTTTCAGCGCCGGTAGCTGCGTCGAGCGCGTAGACGAATTTCGGGCCCTTCGGCGACGTCACATACATCGTGCCGCCTACCACCAACGGGGTCGTTTCCTGCCCTTCCAGTACGCCGAGCGGAAAGGCCCAGGCGACCTTCAGGTCCTTGACGGTCTTGGTGTCGATCTGCTTGAGCGTGCTGTAGCGCGTATTGGCAAGATCGCCTCCATAGGTCGTCCATTCAACGCCGCTCTCCGCCTTGACGGGAGACACGAGCAAAGACGATGCGACAAAGGCAGCGGCAATACCTGCCACGATGCCCGACAGGCAAGATCTTTCTTCATAGTCAGGTCTTTCTTCATAGTGGTGCACGGCTTTCCTCCTTTTGTTTATGCTTTTGCAACACGGCGGTTGGGAAGCTCCGCCTATTTCGATCTCAACTCTTCGTGGTCAATTCGGCGCGCGCGGACAACCGCGCGTATTTCGGGAGAACTGCGGCGGTTTGATCGAGCTGGAGTTGCGCGATTGGCCGACGATCCAGGGGCTAAGTTGCCGCGGTTGGATGGTTGGGGCTGCCAGCTGCCGACAGCGCCCCTGGACCCGGGAAACCTCTTCGAACGTGGGGACGTGGAGGTTGCTTGCGCCCACCTGACGGTATCCCAATATGGCGTTTCCGATCTATGGTATGCCATATTCATGTATTGCATACCATTTTTGATTTTGGTACGCTATCCGCGCTGGAATAGTCAAGGGCTAAACAGGAGATTTTCCCGCGCAGCGTCGAGGCGGTACCGATGCCGACGTTTGCCGAGGAGTGAGACGATCCAAACCTTTGCGCGAGGCAGATTGCGGTCCTGTCCGGCCGCGTAGGAAACGCGAGCGAAGATCTCGGATGCCGCGGAGCGCGATCACGCCCCGATCTCCGTGCCGCGGAATTGGACTTAAAACGTTTTCTTCAAAACACGTCGACCCGAGGACGACGGATAGCGTATGGATGGAATCCCAAATGTGGTCGGATGCGCTGCGACCACTCGAATCCCTACAGGCCGCGTTGCGCGACCTCGCCAATCCAGAAAATCTTCCATGACGAATTTCAATGACGAATATTGAACCCACTAAACGCCTGTCGCAGGACTCCCAGGACCAGTTGGCCAAGGCCGTTGAGGCCGAAATTGCGAGCGGCGCTTTTCGCCCCGGCGACAGATTAGACGAGCGCACCCTCGCTATCCGCTTTGGAGTTTCCCGCACACCCATTCGCGAAGTTTTACGCAGACTGGCGTCCCAGGGAATCGTTGAATCGCGCCCCCATCAAGGGGCGTTCGTTCCTACCCCGACCGTTTCAGAAATTTTGCTCACATATGAAATTCTCGGAGCGCTTGAGGCACTCGCCGCCCGGCTGGCTTCGCGGCGGGCAACACTTGGCGAACGCCAACAATTGTGTGCGACCGCAAATGAGTGTTTGGCAATGGCCGCCTCTGGCGACCTTAACGACTATGCTCGTCTGAATCTGAAATTCCATGAGCAGATCTACGAAATGTCGCAGAACCATCTGCTCGGGGAAAATACCTACCGAATTCGCCAGAAGCTTGCTCCTTTCAGACGCATGACGTTCGATCTTCCCGGGCACATGAAAGTCTCGGCCGACGAACACGTCGATATCGCCGATGCCATCGCCCGGGCGCACGGAGATGACGCTGCCCGGCTCATTGAAAATCATCTGAATATAAATCGCGCCGACTTTCGCGATCTTTTCGTACGTATATCCCGCGAACTATCAAACAATGCTGCCGGGCATGCCAGGGTTCTATCCAGTCCTCGCGACTGACAGATCATTAAAGCGGAGAATTGCGGGCTGCCCGCTTGGTCACGCGCGAAACCCAATGACTGAGGAGGGGGCGGCCTGCCTTTTGGCCCCGGAATCCGCCCTGCGCGTTGAGAGAAATTTACTGAACCGGATCAAGCTGATGCTACCTGTCCAGCCCTCCTCGCAAAAATATTTCCGTTCCCTTCTGACGCAAATCACCTGCATATCTCTTCACCGTCCCGTCCCACAGAGGGGCGGCTCGCGATCGTCACGAACGCGGGGCGGGATGCGGTGGACGCAGGCGGCGCTTCTGACGAGGGCGCGTGCTTGCGGACGGCGAAGTCGTGTGGTCCTGACGCCCCGACGCTGGCGTCAAGTTCTCGAGAAGCAAGCTTCTTGGGGGCGATGGTGGCAAACAAGCCCGGTCACCAAGGAGAGCGCGAAGGAAACCGTTAAAACCATTGCGCAGGGAAGGCCGGGTGTTCCGGTGGACCTGTGGCGACGCACTCGCGTGCTTTCTACACTTTGCACGCGGGGCTGCGGGTGCAGCGGGCACCCGGCTTTCCCTGCGCCCTCTGATTTTTGGGCGGACGGTTCTTGCACAACTCGGGCGCTTCGCGCCGCGGGAAAGCGGTCGCATATGCGGAAATAGAGCGACGTCATTGCGAGCGCAGCGAAGCAATCCACTCTTGCTTTCTTTGCCTCATGGATTGCTTCGTCGCTCCGCTCCTCGCAATGACGGCGTTGAGACGTGGCTGTTTGAAATTCGAATAAGAACTCAGCGTTTGAAAATCAACCGTTCGACATCCAGCCGTTGCTGCCAGCGATGACGATCGAGTTCGGGATCGAGATGCTCCTCCACCGGCCAGCCGATGCAGAGATAGGCGACCAGCGTCCAGGTTGGCGGCACATCGAGCGCCCGATGAATCACTTCAGGCTCGAGGATCGAGACCCAGCCAAGCCCCAGCCCCTCGGCGCGCGCCGCCAGCCACAATGTCTGAATGGCGGCCACGACCGAATAGCTGAGGGTTTCGGGCATGGTGCGGCGGCCCAACCCACTGCCCTCTTCCGCCGCCTCATCGGCGAACACAGCGACATGCACCGGCGCGTTTTCGAGACCTTCAAGCTTCAGCCTCGCATATTGCGCGCGCCGTTCGCCGTCGTAATTTTCCAGGGCTCGCGCATTGGCGCGCGCGAAGCTGGATTTCACTTCGTTCCGGCGATCAGCCGATTCGACCAGCACGAACCGCCAGGGCTGGCAGTGGCCGACCGAGGGCGCATGGCTGGCGAGTTCAAGCAGCGAATGCATCAAGGCGGGATTGATCGGATCGCGGCGAAAGCGGCGTACGTCGCGACGCCAGAGAATGAGATCCCGGAATGTCTCGCGAAACCTCTCGTCGAATGGTCGCGACGATCGATCGGGGATCTCGGTCATGCGGCGGACGCCCCGTCGATGACATGAAAAAACGTTCCCGTCGTCGAACCATTCCGGATGCCTTGTTCGGGCACGCTCGCTCCAGAGGCGTCCTTGCAATCGACCAGTGAATCGCCATTGACCGAAACCGTACTCGCATAATGGTATTCATGGCCGAACACTTCCGCGCCCTCCGCGCCGAGCGAACAGTTCTGACGGAGCCGCGCGCGGCGATAGCCCAAATGCAGCTTGCGCCTGGCAAAGGAAGTTTCAAGTCCGAGCAGCCCGGTCATCTCGTGCCTCACGCCACCGGCATCCTCGATCCCACGTCCCAACACCATGTAGCCACCACACTCACCGTGGATGGGCACCGAGCGTTCGGCCAGACTGCGAAGGCCTGCATGAAAAACATTGGCCGACGCCAGCGTGCCGGCATGGAGTTCCGGATAGCCTCCGGGCAACCATACCGCGTCGGCGGTTGCATCGGGCGCCTCGTCGGCCAATGGCGAGAACGGAATAATCTCCGCGCCGGCGTGGCGCCATTGCCGGAGCAAATGCGGGTACATGAACGAAAACGCAGGGTCCTGCGCCAGTGCGATACGCTGGCCGGGCGGCGGCAAAGGATGCTTCGACTCGTTCGATCGCCGGTCGCTCGCGGGCGGCGGAACCTTGGCGGACCGTGCCGCTCGCCTGATCGCATCGATATCGACCGCCGCATCGACAACATCGGCGAGCTTCTCCAGATGCCGGTCGATGTCAGCGATCTCCCCCGCCTGAACCAGGCCGAGATGCCTTTCGGGCAGGGCGATGCCTTGATCGCGCAGGATCGCGCCGAAAACCGGCAACGCTATCCGTTCGAAAGCCGGTGCAATCAACGAAAGGTGCCGCACGCTCGCGACGCGATTGAGGATCACGCCGGCGATATCGATGTCGTCCCGATATCTGGCGCAACCAAGCGCGACCGCCGCAGCCGTCTCGGTCTGGCCGGTGACATCGAGCACCAGCAGCACCGGCCATCCAAGATGCGACGCCAGATCAGCCGTGGTCCCGGACCCGGATTGTCCGCGCGCCGCGGCGCCGTCGAACAGTCCCATCACGCCTTCGGCGACGGAGATATCTGTATCGATCGATGCCGTCGCTGCGAGCGCTGCGATCAGGCCCGCGCCCATCGCCCAGCTGTCGAGATTGTAGCTGGGGCGACCGGCCGCCACCTCATGAAACGCCGGATCGATATAATCAGGACCGCACTTGAAGGGCTGCACGCGGTGGCCGCGACGGCGAAGGGCGCGCAGCAGCCCGAGCGTCAAGGTCGTCTTGCCGGCGCCCGAACGTGGCGCCGCAATGATGAGACCGGGAGCGCCGGAGGGATCGATCATGGCCGTGCATCCATCACGAGCCTCTTCCCCGGAACCGGCGCTGATAGGCGCTGTCATACAGCGCGCTGTCGCGGAAATCCCGCGCCGCCAGCACCTGGCCCACGAGAATAAGCGCGGTGCGATCGATGTTGGTCTTCTCGACCTCGCCGACGATGGTGCCGAGCGTCGCCCGGATAATCCGCTCGTCGGGCCAGCTGGCGCGAAACACCACGGCAACCGGACAGGTCTCGCCATAGGCTGGAATGAGTTCGGCGACGGTCTTGTCGAGCGCGTGAATGGAGAGATGGATCGCAAGCGTCGCACGGGTCGCGGCGAACGCTGTCAGACTTTCGGTTTCGGGCATTGAGGACGCCCGACCCGGAGTCCGGGTCAGCACGACCGACTGAGCCACTTCGGGCAGCGTCAGTTCTCTCGCCAGCGCCGCCGAGGCCGCGGCGAAGGCCGGGACGCCCGGCGTAATCGTGAAAGGAATATTCAGCGCTTCGAGCCGCCGCAATTGTTCGCCGAGCGCACTCCAGATCGACAGGTCGCCGGAATGCACACGCGCGACATCCCGGCCTTCGTCGGCGGCTTGCTTGAATTCGGCGACGATCTCGTCGAGCGACATCGGCGCGGTATCGATGATGCGTGCTTGGGGCGGGCAATAGTCGAGCAGCGCCCTGGGCACGAGCGAGCCCGCATACAGGCAGACCGGACAATTGGCGATGAGATCGCGTCCGCGCAACGTGATAAGATCGGGCGCGCCGGGTCCGGCGCCGATGAAGTGAACCGTCATGACCCCTCACCGATGGCAATGGCACAGGTTACCTTGTTGGCCGCGACCCGCGCGCCCAGCAGCCGCGCGTTCGACCCGGCCGCGACCAGCGCGGACGCTTCCGCAATCGACGGAACACCCTTGATCTCTTGGACGCGCAACGAGCGTGTCAAAACCTTGTCGGCGACCCGCCCCAGATCCGCGACCGGGCATCGAACAATGGGAAGCGACAGCGAGCGGGCGGCACCTGCGATGCCACGCTGCTCGGCCTTCGAGGTCTCGGTCGCAATCGCCGTCAGGTTCTCAGGCGCGATGCCGAAGTTTGCAAGCGCCACGGAAATCAGACCGACAATATCTTCGGAGGATGTTTCGCGTCCGCATCCGATGCCTGCAACGATCATGGCTTCCTCACTCGCCACTGCGTGACCGGCATGGCCGGCCGCCAGCCAGACATGGCGCCCACTCTATCGGCTCGGGCGACCTGCAGTCGAATGAGATCTCCGCCAAATTGCCGGAAATAACCGGCAAGCCGCGTCTCGGTCTCGAGCGACACCGCGTTGGCAACCAGACGGCCACCGGGTTGCAATGCCGACCACGCCGTTTCGAACACACCGTCATCCATCATGCCGCCGCCGATAAACACCGCATCCGGCCGGGCGAGCCCCGCGAGCGCTTGCGGTGCGTGGCCCTGCACGATCTCAAGTTCCGGCACCCCAAGTGCGGCCGCATTACGGGCCGCCCGGCCCGCGCGCTCGGCGTTTGCCTCAATGCCGACCGCGCGCAGCGAAGGATGCTGCAGCAGCCATTCGATCGCGACCGAACCCGCGCCAAGCCCGATATCCCAGAGCAGTTGACCGCGCAGCGGCTGCAACGAACAGAGCGTCACCGCGCGAATTTCCCGCTTGGTCAGCTGGCCGTCATGCTCGAACAAATCGTCGTCAAGGCCGGGCGTCAAGGGAATGATGGCGGCTTCGGGTTCGGCGACCACCTCGATCGCTATCGTGTTGAGCGGCTGGATATCGTCGATCTTGAAATTCGAGGCCGTGGCGTGACGTACCCGCTCGCGCGCGCCGCCCATCGCCTCCAGCACGGTCACTCGCGTTTGTCCCATATGATGCGTGGTGAGAAGCTCGGACAAGCTTGCGCGGCGTCGCGCCGTCCCAGGAGAGCGCCAGGATCCGCGCGCCGGGTTGCAGGTGCCGAATAATGCCGTCGAGCGCGCGACCGTGCAGCGTGACCAGCGCGACGTCCTGCAGCGGCCAGCCCATTCTTGCCGCGGCAAGACTGAAAGCGGAGGGCTGCGGCAGACAAACGAATTCATCGGCCGCAACGAAGGCCGCGATCTGCTTGCCGACACCGAAATGAAAGGGATCGCCGCTCGCCAGAACCGCGACGGGGCGCCCGCGATAAATCTCGATCTCGGGGAACGCGTCACCGATGGGGCTCGGCCATGCCAGACGCCTGCCCTTAATCAGTTCGTTCGCCAATTCCAGATGGCGCGCGCCGCCCACCACCAGTTCTGCCGAATGGATCAACTGGCGGGCCACGGGGGAAAGTCCTTCCACGCCGTCTTCGCCAATGCCGACGATGGACAGCCAGCGCTGCCCTGTGCAAATTGCCGGCTCAGCTGTCATGGAACAAGCCCCGATGCGCGTTCTCATCCTCGGAGGCACGACGGAAGCCTCGGGCCTGGCGCATCTGCTTGCGGCCGATCCCCGCTTTGAGACGACGCTCTCGCTGGCCGGGCGCACATCGAAGCCACGGACGCAACCGGTACCTACCAGAATCGGCGGCTTCGGCGGCGCCGACGGATTGGCCGCATGGCTTGCGCGGGAAGCCATCGATGCCGTGATCGACGCAACGCACCCCTATGCCGATCAGATCTCGTCGAATGCCGTGGCCGCCTGTGAACGGCTTGCAATTCCGCTCGCCACCATCTTGCGCCCGGCGTGGCGGCCCGAGCCGGGCGACCAATGGCTGACGGTCGCGAATGCGGAAGCGGCGGCTGAAGCGTTCGGGCCGGAGCCGCGCCGGGTGTTTCTCAGCGTCGGCCGCCTCGAAGTCGGCGCTTTCGCAGCGAGTCCTCAACATCATTATCTCGCGCGCATGATCGACGCGCCTGAGGGTATCGTGCTGCCGCGCGATATCCGCTTGATATTCGATCGAGGTCCTTTCGGCGTGCCAGCCGAGACGGCGCTCCTTATGGACGAAAAGATCGACGTGCTGGTCTCCAAGAATTCGGGCGGGACGGCGACCTACGCGAAGATCACGGCCGCGCGCAAGCTTGGCATCCAGGTCGTGATGATCGCGCGGCCGCATAAATCGCACCGGCATGTCGTCGACAATGCGGAGGCCGCTGCCAAATGGCTGGAAGAGCAACTCGCTCATCGCGCCATCCCCGGTTCCGCCCGAGGCGTATAGACCCACGGTCGACGCCCGGTTCGGGGAATGAGCCGGGTAGCCGCAGCCCCGATGATCACCAGCGTGCTCATATCGGCAAGCACCGGATCGGCTTCGGCAAGGGTCGTAACAATGACGCGCGTTTCGGGCGTCGCTGCCTTCCTGACGAAGAGTACGACGGCTTGCGGCGGCTTGATCGTTCGCAACAGATCGAATGCCTGCCCGAGCTGATGCGGACGGGCTTTCGATGCCGGGTTATAGAGCGCGATAACAAAGTCACCCGTAGCGGCCGCCCGCAGCCGCCGCTCGATGGTCTCCCACGACTTCAGATTGTCCGAGAGCGAGACCGCGCAAAAATCGCCTCCAAGCGGCGCGCCGACTTCGGCCGCAGCAGCCAGCATGGCGGTAACGCCGGGCTCGACCTGAATGTCGAGGTCTCGCCAATCCGGATCGCCGCCCTCGACGGCCTCAAACACCGCCGCCGCCATCGCGAACACGCCGGGATCTCCACCCGATACCACCGCAACCTTGCGGCCCTCAGCGGCGAGCGTGAGCGCGTGACGTGCGCGCTCGATCTCGACGCGATTGTCGGTGGGATGACGCCGCTGACCGGGACCGGTATCCGGAATTCGATCGAGATAGGGTCCATAGCCGATCAGGTCGGTTGCGGCACGAATCGATCGCGTGGCGGCTGGCGTCAACAGGTCGATCGATCCGGGCCCGAGGCCGACAATGACCAGCGAACCGCTCATAGCCGCCTCCCCTGGCCGGGAATCAGCACCATTGAAAAATAGGGACTACCGACCTCAGGCCCCTCGGACAGGGGCATGATCTGCTCGCCTTGCATGGTGCCGCGCTCGACATAGATCGCGCGCGCCAACAGGCCAGCCGCCGTCACGGCGCGGCGGACTTTGGCCAAATGGGTGCCGACCTTCATGATTACCGCGGCGTCGGTGTCGGCGAGGCGGCGCGTCAATTGCTCTTCAGCCAAGGTCCCCGGCAACACCGAAAGGATGTCGTTGCCCCAGGTGATCGGCGTGTTGGCGCGGGTCCAGCAGCCCGACATGCCCGTTACGCCCGGCACGACCTCGATCGGAAAGACCTTGTCGAGCCGACGCCAGATGTGCATGAACGAGCCGTAAAAAAACGGATCGCCTTCGCCCAGCAGTCCGACCGACTTGCCCTGCCGAAGCAACACCGACAACGCCTCGGCGGATTCCTCGTAGAACCGCCCGATCCGTTCCTGATAGCAGGGATCTTCAGGGGGGATTTCATTGGTCACGGGATATTCGAGCCGAAGCTCGTGGCGGTCGGGTCCCATCAGGGGATCGACGATGCCGCGCGCATTGCCTTGAAGCCCGCGCTTGGCAAAAAAAGCAATGACATCGACATCGCGCACCAGCGCGGCCGCCCTCAGCGTCAGATAGCTGATATCGCCGGGTCCGACGCCGATACCGTAGAGGGTTCCACCGCGGGCCGTTCCCGTGATTGCACCAAGGTCCATCATTCGCTCTCACTCGCCAGTGCGTTGACCGCGGCAACGGCGATGGCGCTGCCGCCCCTGCGGCCATGGACAACAAGGAAAGGGACGCGGGTCTGTGCCGCGAGGGCCTGCTTGGATTCCGCAGCCCCGACAAAGCCCACGGGAACGCCGATGATGGCGGCGGGAGCCGGCGCCCCCTGGTCAAGCATTTCGAGCAATCGAAACAGCGCCGTCGGCGCATTCCCGATGGCGACGATGGCGCCTTTCAGATGGGGCCGCCAAAATTCCAGCGCAGCGGCCGATCTGGTGTTTTCGATTTCGGCAGCGAGTTGCGCGACGCCGGGATCGTCCAGCGTACAGATGACGCTGTTGTTTTCCGGCAGTCTGCCGCGGGTGATACCATGGGCGACCATCTTTGCATCACACAGGATGGATGCGCCGCGCAACAATGCTTCCGATGCCGATGCAGCAAAGGTCGGAGACATCAGGACGTCGGCCGCGATATCGACCATCCCGCAGGCATGGATCATCCTGACGACGACCTTTTCCTCCCTTGGCCCAAACCGGGAGAGATCAGCCTCGGAGCGGATGATCTCAAATGAATTGCGATAAATCTTTGCTCCATCCCGAATGTAGGCGTGTAATTCAGTCATGCCCGTGGTCCTGGTCGATGCTGAAAATATGGCCGGGATCGGCGGCAAGCTCGGCGAAAGAAAGATGGCGCGTCGCGCTATCCCGGGCGGTTCCGTTGCGCACAATGCCATAATGCCCGTCGGAACCGATGAGCGCGAGGTCGGACGGCCCGGACTTCGCGCACCCTTTGGCGCAGCCGGAGACATGAACCGTCCCGGCGAAACGAAAGCGCGGCAACCAACCCGCAATCCGGCGTCCGTCTCCACGGGTGTCCAGAGCGGTCGACGGACAACCGGGAGCGCCCGGGCAAGCTTCGATCTGGAGCAAGGGATCACGCGGATCAATGATCAAACCGTCGCGTGCGGCGGCATCAAGAACGCTCTGGGCCGATGGCCGGTTGGGCAACCCGGCATAGAGCGCGCGCCAGGGCGACAGCCTGATCTCCTCGCCGCCATGGGCCTCGATCGCATCAGCGAGCTTGCGAAGCTGATCGGTTTCGAGCCGCCCAAACGGTGCTGCGATTCCCGCAGCAAACCGACTGGCGCCGAGCTCCATCAAACCAACGCGACAATTCAGCGACAAATCTGCCTTTCGGAGATTTTCGGGCAATCTATCGAGCCGCGATCTCATCGCTGACCGAATAGACCAGAGGCCCTCGTCGGAGAGATCGCGCATGCGTTGCCGCGGCTCGCGCGACGCAACATTGATGAAGGCAAGGCCTATCTCAATCGCAGCAGCCGCAGCAGCGCCGGGCGAGATGGAGCCAAGCCACTCTGTTCCCGACCGCGTTTCGAGGCCGACCGCGAACGCAGCCTCCGAACCATGTGCGATAGCCACAAGGCGAACATCGGCGCGTTGCTCCGAAAGAGACAGAACACCACCGCCGTCGACGATGAAGCCAAATTTGGATGGCAACGCCCAGATGGATTTTTCGGTCGCCAGCTGTCGCTCAAGCTCTCGACCGACGCCTCTCGCATCCAGCACCTCGGCGGGATCCATTCCGGCAAGAGGATTGATCATCACGTTGCGCACCGCCTCACCATCCGGGCTGTCGTCGAGAAGTCCTAGTCTTGCGATCGTCTCGTGCAAACGCGGCAACGAACCTTCGCTGACACCCCGGAGCTGCAGATTGGCCCGCCGCGTCAGATCAATGTGACCGTTGCCGAAATGCCGTGCCGCGTCGGCGAGTACCCTCAATTCGTGCGGGCTCATGGTCCCGGATCGCGGGCGTATTCGGACGACAAGTCCGTCGCCACTTTGCATCGGCCGCAAAGCACCGGGGCACCAGCCCTTCACCTCAAATGCCGCCGAACAATTCACTCCGCGCCGCCCCTTCGCATCAAATAGCTATCCATTATCCATCCATTCGCCCGCCGGGCGTCCGTCCTGATCCGTTCGATATCGCCGGCCACCTCCTTGAGCTTGCCGGACACCAGGATTTCGTCCGGCGTACCGACATACGCACCCCAGTAGATATCGATGTCCTGATCCGTAAACCGCTTGTAGGTGTTCTCGGCATCAAGCATGACGACGACGCTGTCCATATTGTCAGGAAAGCCCTCCGCCATCTTTCGTCCCGTGGTAATTTCGATCGACTGACCGATGCGGTTGAGCGTTGTCTTATGCTTGGCTGCGAGCGCCTGAATGCTGCTGATGCCGGGAATGACCTGGTAATCCAGTTGGTGCCGGCCACTCCGCGCGATCACTTCGACGATGCGGATCGTGCTATCGTAGAGTGTCGGATCACCCCACACCAGGAACGCGCCGCATTCGCCGTCCGCCATCTCCTCCGCTATTAGTTTCTCGAACAACGCCTGCTTGTCGCGATTGAGATCGTCGACGGTCGAGAGATAGTCCTCTGTGCCGCGCGTCCATCCCGGACTGGTCGCGTCCACGAACCGATGGTCGTTGCCCCTGATATAGCGGCGGCAAATTTCCTTGCGAAGCTCGATCAATTTCGTCTTGCCGGGACCCTTGTCCATGATGAAGAAGACGTCCACCTCATTGAGGGCGTTCACCGCCTGCATCGTGACATATTCGGGATCTCCCGCTCCGATGCCAATAATGAGTATCTTCTTCATGAACCGATACTCCCACTTTCCCGAGCGCCACTTTTTGATGCGCCTGCGATCCGGTGCGCCGGCCTCGGAGCTTCCAGGTCGTTAGCTGTATAATGACGGTTCGCAGCCTGATCGATCCCGGGAAAAGAATCACTACAACATGCGCTAACGCAATTGCTGTCGGAACGATCGTTGCAGCCAGGCCAGGCCTCGGGTTGTCGTCAGTGGCACGTCACAGCGAACCAAGTCTCACCATCGTGCTCCCGCACCTTGGTGAAGCTAATGTCTGTACTCCCCGACCGACATCTTCGCGTGTGACCACGGCTGACGGCAGGTCTCCTGGCTCGCGGATCGATACCTTGCGTCGCCTTCCCAGGACCGAGATTCCCAGTGGCATGTGACGAAAGATTCACCGCTTACAGTTGCGGGGGCAGCCGCGGCATTGGGGAAACCTCCCCGCACCGCATTCCCTTTTGATCCCCAGCAAGGGAACCGTCACAATCACGGTAGAATTTTGAGACGGGATGAGTCAATGCCGTTATAGGAGGCTCAGGCCCTCACATCGCGGCGAAGAATCCGCCGAGTATGGCGTGTGAACTGATGATTCTGGCCCGCTGAGCCAGTGGAGGCTCGCAAGAGCGGTCCCCCCCTTTTGCATCGGAAGTATCCGCTAGAATTGCCAATGGAAGCGCCCGGCGAAGACGTTGACGGGGCCGCGGTCGGCATTATAGCCGGGGTCATTGATGAACTGGTAATCGAAGGTAAGTCGCGTCGAAGCTGTCAGCGCGTAGCTGTAATAGGTCTCAAAGATCTTCTCCATGCCGTAGTTGGTCAACTGGCCGTCGCCGATGAGAACGCCCAAACCTCCGGAATTGAGAAACGCGATGTGTGCGGCGGAAATGCCGTTGAGGATGCCCATGGCGCCGATGGTGTCGTCAGGGCGGCCCCAACCCTTGCCGTTGAGCGAGATACCCGCCGAGACGGTTTGGTCGACGTCGGTGAAGTCCCACGGCTCGACATTGCCGTCGGCCCAACCGGCGCGCGCAAACACGCCCAGCGTATCGGTGATCCCCTGTTCAAGGTTGACGCTGACGCCGGGCCGGCTGGTGTAGGAGCGAACGGCATTGATGTTGGCGGGCAGGCCGGTCGCCGCAGCCAGCGCGACCGCATCGGAATACGCGCCCATGCCACCACGTTCCAGGTACCCGGTGATCTTGATCTTGCCCGGCTGCCCCCACAACTGATGCCGCTCCTCAAGTTCTCCGACCATCTGGAAATTCGAGAAGCTTGAATCGAGGTTGGCGCCGAAAGGACTGACGCCGCCCGCGGGAGTCGCCGACAGATCGAAGATGCCGGCGCGTAGCGTCCAGCGCCCCGTATACCATTCGGCGGCAGCGCCGAAGGTGTAGCCCCAGCCATCGCCGGCGTAATCGAAAGTCCCGGCATTGATCGCCGTCCAGTTCAGGAAATCGGTCTTCGGATTGTTGGCGTATTTGTTGGTGTCGAATATGTCGTTGACGCCATACCGGCCGACCGTCAGCACCAGCCGGTCCGCGCTGCGCGTGCCCGCGAACTGGTTGACGTCTTCGTCGTATTTTTCGACATCGCCGCCCAGATTGATGGTCTGCCGGATAAAGGCGCGCTGCACGCGCGCATAGGGATAGGCGGAACCCAGCTTGTACGACTCGGCACTGGGGAATCCGGCCAAACCATGGGTGTTATCGAAGCCGAATCCCTGATCGATCTCGGGATTGAACCAGAACTCGGCACCTTGCCACAGCTTGAAACCGGCATACAGCGTGGCGTCGATGGTCTCGCGCCCCTGTGCGGTGCCGTCCAGGCTGTTGGTGCCGGCATAGGGAGCGTGGAACGACGGATAGGCCTGCTCGGTGAACGTCGCCTGGCCGTGCAGGCTGATCATATCCGCAAACGGCGTCAACGCCGAGGCCGTGTTCGACACCGGCACGTCGCCGTTGAAGTGGTAATTCAGGCCGAGACGGAATTCCTGCAGGTTCAAGTTGGCGCTGACCCGCTGTCCCAGGTCGGGGTAGCTGACCGTCGCGTTGGGATAGCCGGTCCACAGATATTCGCCCCTGGCGGTCCAGTTCGGTGCGATGGGCAGTTCGACGCCCGCGCCGGCCGTCCAGCCGAATCGCCAAAGAAAGGGAGAATCGCTGCTTCCGGTGGCGACTTGCGTGAGAGAGAGCTGATCGTAGGTCCAGGCGACGCCACCTGTCACATAAAACAGCCAGTTTCCGGGCGCATAGCCGATACGGCCGCGCAAGGTACCCATCGACAGCACTGTCTCACCGTAGCTCGCAGCGCCCAGGACCGGCGAGTGTGAAATTGGTGAGGCCGCCGATCGACAGCCCGTTGAGATCTTGAAAGGCGGGAAACGAGACATCGGCTTCCCAGCCGAGCACCATGCGATTGGCCAGCATGTAATTGTAGCCGCCCTGAATCCCCATGAAGAAGCTTCCCGTCTCGGCGAAGCTATCGATCGGCAAAGTCATGTCGACCGAGCCCGAGGTCGATGGCAGTCCGGCCTGTGTCGGGTTGGCGGTCCAGTTCGAGTTTCCGCCGGCATAGCCCACATGGCCGCCCACATAGAACCCGGTCCAATCGTAGAGGCCGGCGACCGGCGGCGCCTTGACCGGAAACGCCGGCAGATCAGCGGCGGCAGCCGGCGCAATTGTACCCAGGGCCGTAAAGGCCAGGCCCGCGACCCATGCCAAGAAACGCAAGAAACGCCTGCCCACAGCGGCCCCATCAACAACGGAGTCGGTCGAACGAGAGCCATGTCGCCCTGAACGAGTCAAACCTTTGAAATCTAAAATCTATCCAGCCTGGAATGAGTGCGAAGATCGCCAGAAAAACACTGTAACCCAGAACTCGGGCGAAAGAATATTTCGAAACAGAAAAATGCTTCTTTGAAACGAAAAAGCACTTGGAATTTAAATACAAACCTAAACCCATGGCGGCCCCTCCAACAACGAGACAACTCTAAGTCCTGTCATCGCAGCGAAAGACCGCTCCATGCGCGCGCACCGCACGCCGGAAGGATGACGTATTCAGGTCGGTCTCCTGGCTCGCGGGTCATAGCCCCTCTCCGCCTTCCCGGGCCTTTTTGTCAAAAGCCCAGTGGCATTTTTGGAGAAGGACTCACCGCCTACAGTTGCGGGCGCAGCTTCGGATTTGGCCTGTCGTCAACGAACAACAGACCGCACCGAATTCCCATCTGCCGGTCGACGCGACCGACAAACCTGAACGCAGTTAGTTGAGCCGATCACACCATTGCTGTCAATTCGGAAGCAAACGCTTCGCCTGACCGGCGTCGGGTCGAACCTCCGAAACCGGAGAATATCCTTGCCGGGGTTGGAATTTTTCCCGAGCGGACGGATGTCGATTGACAATGCAGGGGTCACTTCTATGATTCAGTTGGCATCGTCGGAAAGGCGGAAGCAACTGAAACTTCATCAGTTGCGTCTCACCGAGGCCTCGAAATTCCAGGAGTTCTAACGATGACAACCATTACATTTTCCCCCTCTGCTCCGCCCGTCGCAATTCCCGTCGGAGAGGTGCTCCCCTGGGCGATTTTCGGGGGCCTTATGCTGATGATCGCGATCTACTTTGTCGGCG
Organism: uncultured Pseudomonadota bacterium; assembly: GCA_963771225.1. GTDB lineage: Bacteria > Pseudomonadota > Alphaproteobacteria > Rhizobiales > Xanthobacteraceae > Bradyrhizobium. Next base: position 313,188 of record CAVYSR010000003.1, read on the forward strand.
CCGAACAAGGCGCCACGTCGTTGATCAAGGGAATGTACGTGCATGAATTTCTGCATGACGGGCGGCACCTTCTCGGTTTCCCCTGCCACTAGAATCCGATCGGCCGTCAAAGGTCTTTAATGGCCTGTATCAGGAATTTGGAATTGCGGCGTCATTCGCGCCGCAATTTTCGTAAGAGGAGGTCAATTGAATGGTCGGAACCCTTCTCACGCGTGGCATGCTGGTCGGCATCCTGGCGGGCATATTGTCCTTTGGCTTTTTGAAGCTTGTCGGCGAGCCGTCGGTCGATCGCGCCATCGCCTTTGAAACTGCGATGGACGAGGCAAAGGATAAAACCAAAGCAGATCACGCCATGGCGAAAGGCATGACGATGCCGAAGGAAGATTCCGAGCCCGAACTCGTGAGCCGATCGGTCCAGTCCGGCATCGGGCTATTCACCGGCGTGGCGGTTTACAGCACAGCCTTTGGCGGCCTCTTCGCCCTGGTATTCGCCTTCGCCTATCGCCGCATGGGGGACTTTGACCCAAGAACGACGTCCGCGCTGCTGGCTGTTTCAGGCATTATCGCGGTCTATATCGTTCCAAATCTGAAATACCCGGCCAGCCCGCCGTCGGTTGGCGATCCCGAGACGATCGGCATGCGCACCGCGCTCTATTTTGCGATGATTGCGATTTCGCTCGCCGCCATGATCGCATCCTGGATGCTCCGCAATTGGCTTGTGCCGCGATACGGTCGCTGGAACGCGGCACTCATTGGCGTTGCCGCCTATCTGATCGTCGTCGTGGCGGTCGGGCTGGCGCTTCCGGACGTCAACGAGGTCCCCGAAGCCTTCCCCGCGGTCGTACTTTGGCAATTCAGAATGGCATCCGCGGGAGCCCAACTGGTCATGTGGTCGACCATCGGGCTGGGATTCGGCGCGTTGGCGGAAAGCGCGACGGCGAGCCGAAGCGGGTTGCGGCTCAAGGCCACAACATTCTAGACCGCACTGCCCACCTGAAGGGACTGGCGCAAATGCGCTACGGCGCGGTCAAGATATGACGACACGCGTAAAATTGCTGTGCCATGCTTCGACGTCCGCTGTGCGAACGTCAACATTTCCTGCCGACGAGGAACTCGACCCTCAAGGGCTGCGAAAGCTCAGCGGACTATCGCGTCCGCTGCAGCACTGCGACCATTGTGTCACGAGCCCCACCCGGCGGGCCACTCAAACCGCGGCGGCCCTGGGTCTCCAGGCGACGATCGAACCGATGCTGCGGGATTGCGATTACGGGAGATGGACGGGCCGCTCGTTCGACGAGGTGCAGGCGCAAGAGCCGGAAGCCCTCGCCGAGTGGATTAAAGATCCATCTGCCGCTCCGCACGGAGGAGAATCTCGTCGTCGCCATGATCGCACGGGTTTCGACCTGGCTTGATGCGCAATTGACCATACCGGGGGTTATCCTGGCCGTTACTCACGCCTCGGTGATCCGCGCCGCCATCGTTTGCGCGCTCGTAACAGAACCGCGATCATTTTGGCACATCGACATTGCCCCGCTTTCTCTGACACGGCTCAGCGGCAATGGTGGCCGCTGGACGTTGGTCTCGATGAGTTCCGGCAAGGCAAACTCAAGCACCGACGACTTCTGCTGATTCAGGTGAGTTCCGACCACTCGGACGGATAGTTTTTAACGATTCCAATCATTTAGATTTTTTTTGAGTGGCAAAAGCCGCTATTTTCGACCACTGGTCGGCTGCTTGAAAGGACGAATTCTTGCTCGTCGCGTTCCTAATCATGCTCCGCGAGGGGATTGAGGCTGCGCTGATCGTCGGCATCATTGCCGGATATCTCAAGAAGACCGGCCGCCAGAATGCGCTGCCGGCGGTGTGGCTCGGTGTCTTGCTTGCCCTGCTGATCTGCACCGCGCTCGGAATTGGACTCGAAATCGCCGGCGCCGAATTTCCGCAAAAGATGCAGGAAACGTTCGAGGGGTTCGTTGCCTTGGTTGCGACCGGTATCTTGGCGTCGATGGTGTTCTGGATGGCCAAGGCGGCGCGCTCGATCAAATCCCAGCTGCACGACTCCATCGATGCCGCCGCCGGATCGGGTGACGGTCGGGGGTTAGCGCTGGCAGCGATGGCGTTTCTTGCTGTCGGTCGCGAAGGTCTCGAGTCCGTGTTCTTTTTGATCGCAACCGTGCAACAGGACGTCGGCATCGGCGTGCCGATCGGCGCCGTCCTCGGAATTCTCTGCGCGTTCGCATTCGGTGTCGGGATGTATCGCGGCGGCATCAAGCTCAATCTTGGGACGTTCTTTCGCTGGACCGGTGTGTTCATCATTTTTGTCGCGGCCGGCCTTTTGGCCGGTGCAGTGCGCGCGTTCCATGAAGCGGGCCTTTGGAATGTGCTGCAGCAAACCGCATTCGACGTCAGCGGCATCCTGCCCGGCGACGGCCTGGTCGGCACGCTGCTGACAGGCATTTTCGGCTACCAGGACGCCCCGACCGTCGGAGAGGCAATCGTCTATCTGGCATTCCTGTTGCCGGCCCTGGCCATCTTCTACCTCCAGGGTCGTTCGCATCCTGTTCCCCGGACCGCCTGAACGGCGTCCGCCTTAAGGATATTAGCTAATGAGGCCGTTTTCTTCGGCAGCGCTCGCGGGTATCGCATGTCGGCTTTCGTGGACCGCCTTCATGGTGTCTGTGTTCGCAGGCCTTGCGGTTTGCAATCCCGGCTGCGCGGCGGCGCAAGAAGCGTCGCAGCCGGTCGCTGTCACCATTACCGACAAAGGTTGTGAGCCTAACACCCTGTCGGTCCCGGCCGGCAAGACGACGTTCAAAATCAAGAATCAGAGCAAACGGGCCGTCGAATGGGAAATTCTGGACGGCGTGATGGTGGTCGAGGAGCGCGAAAACATCATTCCCGGATTTGTCCAGTCCCTCACCGCCGACCTGAAAGCTGGCCAATATCAGATGACGTGCGGACTGCTGACCAATCCGAAAGGCGTGCTTACCGTCACGGCTGCGGCAACGAGCGCGTCGGCGCGCGAGCCGAGCGCGCTGGACCTGGTTGGCCCGCTGGCCGAGTATAAGGTCTATGTGGCCAAGGAAGTCGGCGATCTCGTCGAGCAGACCAAGCGCTTCGCCGAAGCCGTAAAGGCTGGAAAGCTGGACGAGGCGCGGAATCTATACGCGCCAACGCGTCAGCATTTCGAGCGCATTGAGCCGGTTGCCGAACTCTTCAGCGATCTCGACAAGAGCATGGATGCGCGCGCCGATGATTTTGAGCTGAAAGAAAACGATCCGGCCTTCGTTGGTTTCCACCGGATCGAGAAGGCGCTGTTTGCTGACAAGAGCACGGCGGGCATGCAGCCGCTGGCCGAGCGATTGGTGCGGGACACACAGGACCTGCAAGGCCGCCTTGACGGACTCACCATACCGCCCGCCAAGATGGTCAGCGGGGCTTCGGATCTGATCGAAGAAGTCGCGTCGACCAAGATCAGCGGCGAGGAAGATCGCTACAGCGGCACCGACCTTTCGGATTTTCAGGCAAATGTCGACGGCGCGCAGAAGATCTTCAACTTGTTGCGCCCACTGATCGCAAAGCGAAATTCGGAGCTTGAGACCCGCATTCGGACAAATTTCTCGAAGGTGGACACTCTCCTTGGCCGTTATCGCGGACCAGAAGGGCAGTTTCAAAACTACGACAAGCTTTCCGCATCCGATCGCAACGCCCTCAAGGGCGCGATTACTGCTTTGGCCGAGGATCTCTCGCAGTTGCGCGGAACCCTCGGTCTGGATTGAGATCGCACATGGTGGATAAAAACGAGAGCCGGCAACCGACCGATGTCACCGGCGAGGTTTCCGGCGAGCCAACCGGATCGGCACCGACGCGTCGCCGTCTGTTGCAGGGGCTCGGCGCCGGCAGCTTCGCCGCAATCGGCGATGAGATCAGCGTCCGGGGCCGGCGCGGATTGCCAGGCCGACCAGGAAAGCGACGGAACTCTCAATTCGCAGCCATTTTACGGGCCACGACAGGCAGGCGTCGTTACACCGCAGCCGGCCGCAGCGACTTTTTGCCTCATTCGACGTCCTTGCGAACGATCGCGCCGGCCTTGAAAAGATGCTCCGTACCCTAACCAAGCGCATAGCACTGCTGACTCAGGGAGGCCCTGCGCCGATGCTCGATCCCAGATTGCCCCCGGCGAAATTCGGGGCTGTTGGGTCCACAGATCTATCCCGACAACCTGACGATGACGGTCGCGGTCGGCGCTTCGCTGTTCGATGATCGTTTCGGGATCGCTCCATTGAAGCCACGGCATCTGATCACGATGGAGCAGTTTCCCAACGACGCGCTCGATCGCAAATCGTGCCACGGCGATCTCATGCTGCAGATCTGCTCCAACACCCGGAAACCAATATCCACGCGCTGCGGGACGTGATCAAGAATCTGCCCGACCTTTTGGCGCTGCGCTGGAAGCTCGATGGCTTTCTGCCGCCGCATACGATCAAGCGGGCCGGCAAGGACACCGTGCGCAACCTGTTGGGGTTCAAGGATGGCACGGCCAATCTTGCCGTCAGCGACAACGCGCTGATGGAGCGAGTGGTTTGGGTGCAGCCGGCAAGCGACGAGCCCGCATGGACCGCAGGCGGCAGCTATCAGGTCGTACGCATCATCCGCAACCTGGTCGAACGCTGGGACCGTACACCGCTCGCGGAGCAGCAAAGGATCATCGGCCGCGAACAAGATGAGCGGCGCGCCGCTCGGCATGGACAATGAGCACGATGTTCCAGCTTACGCGAGCAATCCGCAGGACGAGGGCATTGCTCGCGATGCGCATATCCGGCTTGCCAATCCACGGAATAAAGTCAGACCGAAACCAGTCTCATCTTGCGCCGGGGCTATAATTACTCGCGTGGTATTTCCACCGCCGGGCAGCTCGATATGGGCCTGTTGTTCGTGTGCTTCCAATCCAATCTGAGCGCCGGGTTTCTGACGATTCAGAAGCGTCTCGGCGGCGAACCGCTGGAGGAGTACATCAAGCCGGTCGGCGGCGGCTATTTCTTCGTGCTTCCCGGAGCCCAGGATGAGAACGCCTTCCTCGGACAAGGTCTGCTCGGCGTTTGACAGGATGCGATCGCGACCGCGACGCTTTCACCGAGTTGTACAGCGATTTGCCTGCCACAACGCAACACGACGTTTTAGGCGCCCGCAGCGGCGAATCTCACCCTACCGGTCATAAATCCTCGAGATGCGGCACCGGAACGGCCTGGCTTCATTCAACGCCACAGCTTTTCTTCACCGACAAACTCGCTTCCAGGCAAAGGTCCCGGCCGCAGGAAGGCGTTCACGACATTTCGCATGAACCTGCCAACATTGTTGTCGCCATTCTTGCAAGGCAGCGCCTGACTCCAGGCGATCGACCCGATCGAAAGACAGGCGCCGTCATTCGCCGTCGAAAAGTAGGTGATGTCGGCGCGCACCTGCGGATCCTGCGTTCCGCCGCGACCCGGGAATGCGTAGGTGACTTCTTCGGATACCAGCGGATAGTTGTCCGAGTGCCCGTGAGACGAGGCCAGCAGCAGCGCATGCGGCGGCGTGCCGAGCGTAAGATCATATCGATCAATCTCGATGCCGGCGGCGCCGCCGAGACCGAGCCCGAAATCCCCGATCTTCTCCTGCGGACCGATGCCGTCGAACATCCACGCCACCCGACGGTGGAAGGAATCCGGCATCCGTTCGAACGGTTGGCTTTCATCCATGCCTTCTGACGTAAAGCCGACCCCGACGATCTTCTGTGGTGCGCGGCCCCGCGCGCGCCAAAGGCCTGATTTTTCGCCGGTGGAAGCGAGATATCCCTCGCCGGGATCGGCCTGCCAGGCGCGCGAACCGGTATCGAGCTTGCGGACTTCCATGCAATGCGGTTCACCTTCGCGCAGACCCGAAACCCAATAATAGCCGTTGCCGCCCGAATAGATCAGCCTTCCGCCCTCGCAAAGGTAATCCTCGGTCGCATCCAGCATCTTCTCCGAATAGTATTCCGGATGGGTGCAGTTGATGACGGTGCGATAGGGCCGCAGCGCGTCGACGCCCTCGGCATGCAGATCGTGGTCGGTCAGGATTTCGTAGTCGAGACCGGAATTCTCCAGCCACCAGATCAGCGACAGGTCGGCCGGCAACGCCCACGGCATGCCCATCGAACTCATGCGATGCTTTGGGCGGATGTTGAGGATCGGCCGGCGCCACGACGAATAGCAGTTGCCCGCGCCATCGGAATGATGGTCGTAGGTCGACAAGCCGAATTCCTGCAATTTGTTGAACTCGATGTCGGCCTCAGTGAGGATCGGCGTATGCGCGGTGATCGCCTGCGCAATCAAGGCGTCATAGGCCAGACGCTCATTGGCGTAAGCAAGATAGGTGAAGGTTGACATCAGCACCGCCAGCGGCGCCTTGGGCTTCGGCGCGCGGACGAAAAACGGAATATGCTCCTCGGCCTCACCCGAGCACAGCCGCAGCGCATAGACGCCGCTCTTGAGATCGGCAGGCATAGCGACGGTGACGCTCGGTTGCCAGCGGCAATCGATCAACGAATCGTCGTGAAAGACGATGCCGCCATATTGCGTGGGATCGAGCCGGAAGCTGTCGGCCCTTCCCTTCCAGTTCCAGCCGGTCATGGCACGTACCGGACGATTGATGCCCTCGGCATGCAGGGCATGCGGACCGACGTCGACAATGGTGTCGCCGATGCCGCGGTCGGTATAGCCCACTGTCGTGTCCCAATGCGCGATCACCGCGCCGACCGGCTTCTCGCCGGAACGCGCCAGCGCTTCGATCGCATCTGGCGTGAGCACTTCACCGGCGAGGCCGGCGCGATCGATCTTGCCGCAATAGAGCATGCCGACGAAGCGGCCGCGGCGGTCGTTTTCCTCGCTGGCGCCGGCCCAGAGAAATGGGGTCGCCACGCCGGGGTCCGCCGGTATTACACGCAAGGTCTCGACGACCCGTGACCCGTAGTCGAACGGCACCACCGGCCCGGTCAGCGAATTGTAGCGATTGATCACGCCGATCTGGTAGAGCTTCGCCTCCCGCGTCGCCGCGTTGAAGCTCGCCGCGACGAAGTACCAGGCCTTGCTCACCAGCGGGATTTCCGCCGCGACGTGGTCGATGGTGGCGCCGTCGCCGACCCAGAATTCGAGCCGGCCTTCGGGGCTGATGCCGAGCGCATAGCCCTTGCTGGACATGATGTCCCATTTCGACAGGATCGCCTGCCGCGCAATGCCCGGCTTGGTCGGATAGACGAAAGCGTAGATCGTGAAATCGCCCGGCATTGCCAGACGTTGTCGGGGGTCATCGACCACCGCATGAGCGCCGACCTGGGTGAACTGCCGGCGCACCTCAAGTTTCGCCGGAATGGCGCTCGCCACCTCTTCCTCGATGAACCCCGGTCCGTCTGGGCTTTCGTCGCCATGAATGAGTCTCACGAGCTGCGCGTCCACAGCCTCCAGCCCCTCGCCGGAGACCATGAAGGAGAGCGTCTCGCCCGCCTTGATCGACCAGGGGTCGGCGTAACCGTAGATGCGCTGGGTTGCCATGGTCGATCCTTCAGAAATCAGCTTGCGAGGAGATCGTTGACGCGCAGCAGGAAAACAGCGTGATACGCTTCGTCCATGGTGGCGTAGAGCTTGTCATCGACGACGCGCGGCGGATGCCCCGGCCGACCGGAAAACGCCAGTACCTTGTAGGTGCTGGCGGCATACGGACCGACGCGCAGAATGGCGTATTTGTCCGGCATTTCGCCGCGTCGGAAATAATTGAGCACCCGGTCGAGCGCGTCGGAATGCTGGCCTAGCGGCTTCGCCCTGTGTTCGGCGATCAGCTCCGGGGTGACCTGCGTCTTGAGCTGATCGCGGATGCGCTTGTCGAACAGCCGGTAATAGACCTGCTGCTTGTCGGTAATCTCGGTGGCTTCTTCAGGCATGACCTCACCCCCTTTTTCGGTTCGAGCGGCGCGGCTTTCGCTTTTCTTGCGATTGCGGAAATTCCGGAACTGCATCCTCACGCCGGTCAGGCCGTGATGCGAGGTCAGCGCGACGGCAATCATCACTGCGGTGACGAGAATGATGCGAAGCGGACCGAGATCCAGCATGCCCTTGTCGATCAGGACGACGATGGCGGTGCCGAGCACCGCGCCTTCCGATCGTCCAAGACCGCCGATGACAATCATCGCGAACAGCAGCAACAACTGGTCGAGGGAGAACACCGCGAGCGAGATCGAACGATAGAACATCACGTAGAATGCGCCGATCGCACCCAGCGCAGCCGATGACAGGATGAACACCCAGAGCCGCGCCCGGCGGTAGTCGATCCCGTTGGCCTCGGAGAAGGCTTCGTCCTCTCGCGCGGCCTGCAGCAACAGGCCAAGCCGCTCACTGTTGATCAGCCGGAACACCAGAAGTGCCGCCAGCAGCAGCGCGAAGGCTGCGAAAAATCCCAACAGCAATCCCGGCCGCTGCAGCAGCCAGTCGGCCGGGATGAAGGAACCGACCTGATTGATGCTGCCATTGGTTGGCGCCAGCAGCTTGATCTGCGAGACGAACACGCGGCAGATCTCGGCGACACCCAAAGTGAGCAGTGCGTAATACAGACCGTCCAGCCTCGTCGAAGGCAAAGCGAGGAAGCCGCCGAGCACAAGCCCTACCAGGGCACCCACCGGCATCATCAGCGGCCAGGGCACGCCGAGATAGACATTGGCCGCCGCCGCCGCGTAGCCGGCCATACCGACCACGGCCATGGTCGCCAGCGAGAAGATGCCCGCAGTGCCGATGATCAGCGTCCAGATCACGTTGATAGCGGAGAAGATGCAGAAGATAGCGGCGATGTTGATCGCCTGATCGGACAGGAACGGCGTCACCACCAGCAAGCCGCCGAGGCCGATGGTCCACCACAACGGCCGCTTGTCGAGCAGCCTGCGCTCTCGGCGCAACGACTTCGGATTGCTGATGCCCCGCCAGGCCAGCCAGTGGCGCTTGGTCAGCGGCACGCGGCCGCGGCGCCAGGCATCGCTGCCATCGGGCTTGATCGTGATCTCGTGCGGCCGGCGGCCGACCTCGAAGAAGCGCTTTTCGGGCTGTTGCGGCGCCATCGTTTACTCCCGCGTCTCGTCGAGAAGGCCGCCGAGGCCGCGCGGACGGATCAGCAATACGCAAACGATGAAAGTGAATTGCACGAACAGCACGTAGCGCTGGCCGAGGAAGGGAATCGCTCCGGTCGCCGCTTCGATGAAACCGATCAGTACCGCGCCGGCCACCGCACCCGGCACCGAGCCCAATCCTCCAAGTAGCGCGATCGTCAGGCCTTTGATCAGCGGCGTGACACCGGCGGTTGGGCTGACGAACACATTCTGCGACAGCAACACCGCGGCGAGGCCCGCGAGCGCGCCGGTCAGCATCATGATCGGCAGCGCGGTCTTGCGGGTAGAGATGCCACATAGCGCCGCGCCCTCGGCATTCTGCATCACGGCGCGGATCTCGAGGCCCCTGCGGCTACGACGCAGCCACGCCAATACCGAGCCGAGCAGCAACGTGGTGGCAACGATGGTGACGACCTGGTCGATGCGGATCGACATGCCCAGCGCGGTGAACCGGCCGGTGCCGAACACGCGCGGCAGCGCCTTCTGCTGTGGTCCGAAGGCCCAGAGCAGCATCTGCACGGTGGCAAGGTTGAGCGCGAGCGTGATGATCAGGCTGCGCACCGCGAAATTCTCTTTATCGTGGATCGGCAGGAACGCGATCAGATAGATGACGATACCGAACAGCGCGCCGGCGAGCAGCGCGACGAGACCGATGAAGACGGCAAGCGCCGGAATGTCCCAGCCGGTGGTTCCGAGCAGATCCCTGGCAAGTGGTTGACCCCAAATCGCGGCGAAATAGGCGGCGTAGCCGGCGATGGCGAAGGTGGCGCCATGGGCCATGTTGACCATGCCGACACTGGACCACAGCAGCGAAATGCCGATCGCCATCAGCCCGTAGATGGCCGCGAGATACAGAGCATAGACAACCAGACCCGCATCCATCACGCGAGATCCACATGGCCGACGTCGCCGCGCAGATGTCCGGCGTGCATTCCGATCATACGGTCCACCTTGCCGGACAGCAGCGCGACATTCTGCTCGGCGATGACCATCGCCTTGCCGTCCAGGCCGATATCGATCAGCGCATCGACGACGCGCTGCGATATCTTCGGCGCCAGGCCGAGCGAGGGCTCGTCGATCAGATAGAGCCTGGCATCAGCCATCAGCGCACGCCCGACCGACACCATGCGGCGTTCGCCGCCAGAGAGCTTGCCGACATAGGCCTGCTCCAGCGCCTTGAGCTGCGGGAAAATGTGGTAGATGTGGTCGCGGCGCAGCGCGCGATCTCGCCACGACGCCTTGGTATAGGCGCCGCAGTCGAGATGCTGCTTTACGGTGAGACCCGGGAAGATCGCGTCGCCTTGCGGCGTCATGGCGACGCCGAGCCGAACGATGCCCGGGGTGCGCCGGCCTTCGCCGAGCGAGCGGGTGCCACCGATCTCGATGCCGTCGAACACGACGGAGCCGCGCTGCCATCCGACCAGATGCATGATGGCGCGAAACAGCGTGGTCTTGCCGTGGCCGTTGAGGCCGACGATCGCCAACCGTTCGCCGGCGGCGACCGAGAAGTCGATCTCGTGCAGCACCCGCAGCGGACCATAGCCGGCCGACAGGCCGGTGATGCTGAGCAGCTTGTCGCTCATGCCGCACCTTCGAAATAGGCCGCCCGCACCGCAGGATCGCTGAATACGCCCTTGGGATCGCCCTCGGCAATGACAGCGCCAAGATCGAGCACGCAGACCCGGTCGGCAATCGCATCGAGCAGTTCGAGACGGTGTTCGATGAGGATGACGGCGATGTGATATTCGTCGACCAGCTTGCGCAGCAACAGATCAAGTTCGGAGATTTCGGTGTTGATCAGGCCGGAGGCCGGCTCGTCCATCAACAGCACGCGCGGACGCCGCATCATCAGGCACGCCAGCAACAGCTTGCGGCGATCGAAGGTGTCGAGCGAGCCGGCGATCCGGTCCCAGTGCACTTCGAGATGCACCAGCCGCGCCGCCCACTCGGCGTCGTGCACCGACATATAGGGCGCATAGGCTTTTCGCGCGGCGCGGAAGGTTTCGCCGACGGTAAGCGCGTTCGGTACTACCGGGCTTTGATATGTACGGGCCATGCCGAGCCGGGCGCGTCGAAAGATATCGAGCCCGGCGAGCGACTTGCCGTCGAGACGCACGTCGCCCTGCTGGGCATGGTAACGGCCCGACAGCACCTCGAACAACGAGGTCTTGCCGGCGCCGTTGGGCCCGATCAGGCCAAGCAGTTCCCCGCTCTGCACCGAGAGTGAAACGTCCTTGAGAATCTGGCGGCCGCCGAGCGAAAGATAAACACCGCTGCACCCAAAACATGGCGTCCGATCGGTCATCGGTCCCGGTTTCTTCGCTCAGAACCAGGGCGCAGGCTTGATCTTCACTTCCGCCAGTTCATCGGGCGCGATGATCTTGTGTTGTCCGCCCTGCACCTGCAGCAAGAGGTGGCTGATGCCGGCCTTGACGTCTTCCGTTTGCCAGGGATGCACGAGCGGCGCCTGCTCGGGGCGATCGAAAGTGTAGGTGCCGCAGACGCCCGCATAGCGCAACTTGCGGATCGCAGCACCGACGCCGTCGAAATCCGACGGATCGACCGTGCCCCAGACGCCTGCGAGCATCTTCACGGTGTCGTAGCCGCTGCCGGTGTAGACGATACCCATATTGTCGCCGAAACGCTTGGTGTAGGTCTTGCGGAAGGCTTGGCCAGCGGCGTCCGCATGGGTGCCAATGACCGTGCCCCAGATCATGCCCTCGGCGCTGCCCGCGGCGAGCTGGAGGAATTCAGGCTGGCTTGGACCATACTGCAGATAGACCAGCGAACCCTTGACCGGATCAGCCGCGAACTGCTGGGCGAAGGCGGCGAGCTCGGCAGCGACCCAGTGGTCAATGAAGATCACGCCGGCATCGGTGTCGTGCAGCGCGCGCAGCACTGGCGACCAGTCCTGCACCGGGAACTGGATGTCGGTGATCGCACCGACCGCCCACGTACCCTTCGATTCGGCAATGGCCTGCTGCACCGACTTGGAAATCACCTGGGTATAGGCAATCTGCTCCTGCACGATGTGGATCTTGTTATTCTTCGGTTTCCATGAACCCGAGGCGACGATCTTGTCCAGATAGCGAACAAAGCCGTAGCCGTACCAGGTTTCCGCGCTGTCGATCTGGAAGATGTTGTGGTATTTCGCCGGATTCGACTTGACGAGTTCGAGCGACGAGAGCGACGTATTGCCGTGCAGATAGGGCACCTTGGTCGCCGCCGCCGCATCCATCGCCGGCTGCGGAATGAGCACGAAGGCGGACGCGATGGCGTGGACCTTCTTGCCGTTCAACGACTGGATCGCAGCAACTGTTCCCTCGGGCGTCATTATATCGATATCGACAATTTCGGCGCGGAGTTTGCGGCCCTTGACGCCGCCGCCGGCATTGATCTCGTCGATGCCGACGGTCACGCCGTTGAGCCAATCCTTGTGATCGCCAACCCCGACGGGCGAGGATTGCGCGGCCGGAACGCCGATCAGGATGTCATCTGCCGCTTCTGCCCGTGGCGGGAAGGCCGTCAGCAGCGCCGTGCCCACAGCGCCTCCCAGAAATTCGCGACGCTTGATGCCGAAAACCATTTTGCGCACCTCTTCAAAAAAGAATGTGCGAACTTACGTCGGCGTTGACCGGTCGGGTATGATGCAAATGCATCCCCGCTTCTGCCCGACGCTCAGGAGGGCTCCGCGCCGTGCAGCACTTTCGACAGCGTGGCCTTGCTGTGCACGCCGAGCTTCATCAGGATCGCCTGGGTGTGATTGCGCACCGTGGCCGGAGACAGTCCGAGCAGCCTGGCGATTTCCTTGTGTGTCAGGCCGTTTGCGATTTCTTCGGCAATCTGGCGCTCCCGCGAGGTGAGACGATCGGAAAGCGTCGTTGGCCGCAACGCGACGCCGAACAGCGGCTGGCCGGACCGATGCGCAAGCTCGGTCCTGTCCATGACGATCCCCCATTGCGGAAGGTTGCGTCGCCCCGGACGCGGAGCCGACGTATTGAGCTCCGCGGGAAGGTAATCCGCGTCCCAGCCACGGCAGCGATCGCCGATCAAACGCAACGCTTCGGGCGAGGCATGGAGAACCCTGCCTCGGGCGTTGACCAGCAGATTTGCCGCGCCCGCTCCGCCACTCACGCCGCGTTCCACCAGGTAGCGGACGTGATCGAGCGCGCTGCGCAGAAAGATGATTTCGCCGGCATCAATCTCGTCCGCCCCGCGCCCACTCCGATAGGGCGACATGAACAGGGAAATCGGGCTGCCCGGCCGGTCGGCAACGACCACCGCCATCTTGTCGATGTGATAACGATCCGACAGCGCCACCATCCCTTCGGTATGTCGACTTCCATAGCGATCGTAACGCGCGACGCAGTTCCCGGTATCCATGACGTCGCGCGCCAGCAAATCCTCATGCTTGATTTCCGACCAGAACCGATCGAAATCGTCAGGAAGATTGTAGGAAAGGCTGGCGCAGAGATCGACCTCGCCACGGTGGAGATCGGCCCAGCCGCCCCAACTGCAATCAGCATCGACGGACGCCGCCAGTTCCTCAAGGCTCCATTGGAACAGCGCAACAGGATTGTGCGTCAGGCTGCGCTGGTGCAGCTCCATCACAAAAGAACTGAACTGATCGATGCCGGCCCGCGATCCCATCATTGGTCTCCAGAACAGTTCACGCCGATTCTCGAAATCGTGGCTCCGACTCCGGCCGCGGATTGCGACCTGTCGGCGCGTTGGTCGCTGCGAGCCCGGACAGCATTCAAGAAAATAAGGTGGACAACTTCCCGCGCTTGCGGAATTCACCGGGCGTCTCTCCAACCTGAATTTTGAAGCCGCGCGAAAACGCGCTGGTCTCGCTGTATCCGAGTTGTAGGGCGATCGAGGTGACCGGAATACTGGTTTCCACCAGCATGCATTTGGCGATGTGCGACCGCACCCGGTTGCGAATTTCGAAATAATTGATGCCATGGTCCGCGAGCCTGCGCTGGAATGACCGGATGCTCATGCCGAAATCGCCGGCGACCACCTCGATATCGGTCGCCGCCGACCGACAAAGCGAGGCCGCTATCCACGCCTCAATGCCGCGGACCAGATCGAGCCGCATGCTCCTGTGCCGTATCGAATCGGCCAGATCGGCTTCAAGCCGTGCGTGCAGATTACGATCCGCCGCTTTCAGCGAGACGTCGAGAAAGCGCGCCGGGAACAGCAACGCGTTTTCGCGCCGGCCGAACCGCAGCGGGCACGCGAAGTGCTGCTGATAGAACGGCAGATCATCGCCGGCGGAATGTTCGAACTCGACGCTGCTTGCCTCCCAGGCCGACCCCAGAAAACTCGCCAGCATGCAATATTCGATAGCCAGCGTAAAACCGGCGTCCTGCTCGCGGAAACGAATGGCCGGATCCTCGATCGAATAGACCAGCCGCGCGGTGCCGTTGCTCACCGACAGGACGCTGCGCGTAGAGGTCTGAATGCTTTCAAAGAAACAATTGAAACTCCCAAGGGCATCGCCCACCGTTTGAGCGGTCTGCATGAGATGGCTGATGGGCCCCAGTGCCGAAATCTTGAACTCCTTGCCCAGTTCCAGGCCAAGCGTGCGGTTGCCGGATTCGTACGCAGCTGCCTCAAGCATGGACGTGAAGGCGGCAAGCGGAATCATCTCCGACGGATCATCCAGAGCCGCACGCGGAATTCCCGCCCGGGCGTTGATTCCCGCGGATTCCGGTCGCCACTTGACCAAGGCGGAGAGCAATTCCTGCACTGCGCCTGCGGTGATCGTTCCTGAAGCAGACATTCCCGCCACCTGAGAGGGAGAAGCCATTTTTTCTAAGCAAGAAGCACGCCAGAGCGCAGTCGACGACTAAACGCGGAGATAAAGAAACGAATAAGTGGAACTATGTCACAGCGCCGAACCGACCAGCCCGAACCGGCAATCGCGGAACCAATCGTGGTTTTATCAAGCTCTTTGCAGCGGCCTGTTCTCACGATCTGCGAGCAAATCCGAGATTGGCATCTACTGTCAATCTTGAGGTTCGCCCGTACCCTATGATGCGTTGCTTGAGCGTGATCAGCAAGCGGCATCTTTCCCGCGCTGCGAGATCGGCTTCGGCCGCTGGTGCCTGCGTCAAACCCGCGGTTTGCATACCGCCGCCGGGATCATGCCGATGAGGTCGTGCAACACGATGTTGTCGCGACGGTCTTGACGTGAGCATGAAAAACAGGATGTCGATGGCTGGACAATCTCCGAACAAGCTACGGCGCGACGCCGTCGGAGTTGCCCATGTGGTGTTTTTCGTCGTCGCTGCCGCGGCCCCGCTCACCGCGGTCGTCGGCGTCACGCCCGCCGCCTTTGCGTTCGGCAACGGCCCCGGCGTCCCCGGAACATTTCTCATCGTTGGCGTGCTGTACCTGCTGTTCAGCGTTGGCTTCACCACCATGAACCGTTTCGTCGCCAGCGCGGGTGGTTTCTATCCGTATATCACTGCGGGGTTGGGCCGACCGCTAGGTGTTGCCGGCGCGCTGATCGCACTCGCCACCTACAACGCCATCGACATCGCAGTGTACGCCATGTTCGGGTTCTTCTCCAACGCGATCGTAACGTCGCATGGCGGCCCGGACATCGCATGGTGGATCTTTGCCTTCGGTCTCGGGGTGGCGGTCTATCTGTGCGGCAAGCGCAATATCGCATTCAGCGGCAAGGTCCTCGGGTTCTGCATGATCGCCGAGATCGCGATCCTGCTGCTGCTGGGCGTGACAATCCTGGCGACCGGCGGGGGCCCTGAAGCGATCAGCGTCGCGCCGTTCGGCCCGCGGGCGATCTTCTCGAGCGGGTTCAGCGTCGCGCTGGTATTTGTGGTTTCGTCCTTCATCGGGATCGAGGCGACTGTGATCTTCGGCGAGGAGGCCCGCGATCCGGTGCGGACCATTCCCAAGGCGACCTACATCTCGGTGCTGCTGATTGCGATCTTCTACGCGTTCTCGACATGGGCGATCTCGATCTATTATGGCCCTTCCAGAATCCTGGCCGAAGCCACCAGCAATACCGCGACGCTCTACCTTAACGCCATCGACAAATTGCTCGGGCCGGTCATGGCGATGGTCATGAACGTGCTGCTGATCACCAGCCTGTTCGCCTGCGCGCTGTCGTTTCACAGCACGATCAATCGTTACTTGTTCGCGATCGGCCGCGAGGGTCTGGTCTGGAGCGGCTTCGCGAGAACGCATCGCGATCACGAATCGCCTCATGTGGCCGGTGCGGTGCAAACCCTGTTGGCGCTTGGCGCCACGGCTGGCTTCGCGCTGGCCAAGCAGGATCCCTACGCCGTGGTGTTCGCCTGGATGGGGACCTTCGCCAGCCTGGGCATCCTCGTCATCCAGGTCATGGTGTCGATCGCAGTCATCGTTTTCTTCGGCAAGAACGCACACGGCATCGGCATCTGGCACCGGCTAATCGCGCCAGCGCTCAGCGCCGCCGGTCTCGGCGCCTGCCTGATCCTGATGGCATCCAACCTGGCGCTGGTGAGCGGCTCGGACTTACGCATCGTCAATTGGTTCCCAAGCCTGCTGGCGCTGATCGGCGCGGTCGGATTTGGCTTCGCGATCTGGGTCAGGTCGCGCCGCCCTGAGATCTATGCAATGCTCGGCCGCGCTTTCGAATGAAACAACGGGACTCGCGGGTCTTTTGCACCACAACGTCCATCAAAAAACAGGAGATACCATGGACCTCGCAGTTTGTTGCCAAACGACGACAACGGCGGACGCGTTATCCGTCCTGCATCCGTTGCAGCCGCTGACGCCGGCGGAAATCTCGCAGATCACCGCCATCGTGAACAGCGATCCGCCCTATGGCGCGGACACGCGTTTCGAGACCATGGAATTGTGCGAACCGGAGAAAGCCGTCGTCCGCGGCTTTACCCCGGGATCGCCGATCAGGCGGCAGGCGCGCGTCAACGTTTTCAGTGCCGCGAAGCTGGGCGTGACCAGCCTTATCGTCTCGCTGGACACCGGCAAGATCGTATCGCGCCAGGAATTCCCGACCGCGCGTCCGATGATCCAGCTCGAACAGTTTCTCGTCGTCGAAGGCTTCGTGCGCAAGCATCCGGACTTCATCGCCGGATGCGCCAAGCGCGGCATCACGGACATGACGACGGTCTGCGTCGACCCATGGTCGGCGGGCAGTTTCTCGATCCCCGGCGAGGAAGGCCGCCATTTGTGTCACGTCTTCGCGTGGCTGCGGCTGCGCGAGAACGAGAATTTCTACGCCCACCCGATCGAAGGTCTCAACGCGGTGATCGACCTGAAGACCTGGGAGGTGATCCGGGTTGATGACTACGGCGTTGTCCCGGTTCCGATGCAGGAGGCCAATTACGAGCGGGAATTCATCAACACCACCCGGAAACCCTTGAAGCCGATCAACGTCGTGCAGCCGCAGGGCGTCAACTTCAGGGTCAATGGCAACAGCCTATCGTGGGACAAGTGGTCGCTGGTCGTGGGCTTTAACGCACGGGAATCCCTGACGCTGCATGACATCCGCTATGACGGCCGTCCCATCCTGCACCGCGCCTCGCTGGTCGAGATGGTCGTGCCGTATGGCACGCCCGATAACGGCCACTACCGCAAGAACGTGTTCGATATCGGCGAATACGGCATCGGCAAGCTCGCCAATTCGCTCAAGCTCGGCTGCGACTGTCTCGGCGCCATCGAGTACCTCGACGTGCATCTGAACACCATGCACGGCGACGTGATGACCATCGAAAAGGCGATCTGCATCCATGAAGAGGATTCCGGGCTGCTGTGGAAGCACTGGGATTTCCGGACCGATCGCGCCGAGGTCCGGCGTGCGCGCAAGCTCGTGGTCTCTAGCATCTGCACCGTCGGGAACTACGAATACGCGATGTACTGGTATTTCCACATCGACGGCACGATCGAATTCGAAATGAAGGCCACCGGCATCATCAATACGGCGGCCTGCATTCCCGGCAAGCCGCCGAAATACGGCAGGGAAGTGCTGCCCGGCGTCGTCGGCCATATCCATCAGCACATTTTCTGCGCGCGGCTCGACATGTCTGTCGATGGCGACGAGAACAGTTTCGTCGAATGCAACACGCTTGCCGAGCCGGAGGGCCCGGGCAATCCGTATGGCAACGCTTTCTACGAGGAACAGACGGTGCTGCGTACCGAGAGCCAGGCGGCGCGGCGCGCCAACGCCGACAGCCAGCGCTACTGGAAGGTCATCAATCCTAACAAGACCAACTATGCAGGCTCGCCGGTCGGCTATAAACTCGACGCCACCAATTGCGTGAATTCCTTCGTCAGGCCGAATTCGCCGTCCGGCAAGCGCGCCGGATTCGTCCAGAACCACGTCTGGGTGACGGCCTTCGATCCGGCGCAGCGTTACGCTGCCGGTGAGTTCATGAACCAGTCCGACGGCTCAGGCGGCCTTCCTGATTTCGTCGCCAAGGACCGCTCGATCGAAAATGCCGACATCGTGCTTTGGCATGTATTCGGACTGCATCACCCGGTGCGGATCGAGGACTTCCCGGTGCAGCCCTGCGTCACGACCGGCTTCAAGCTGATGCCGTCCGGATTCTTCAACGGCAATCCGTGCATCGATCTGCCCGCCGGGGTGAACGAGGCGAGCTGCTGCGCCAACGCCTCCAGCACCTGACCGCTATCCGCTCCGCCAGTGCGCCTGGCGGAGCGGACTCCTGCATCACCGTGAGGAGGCGACTGCCCTGGTCAGCAGCGGAGTTCATTTTGTCGGTGGTGCGCTGATGGGGCTGGCCGGCAGCCTGCATTGCGCGGGGCTTTGCGGCGGTATTGCCTCGTCGCTGCTGCTCGCGACCGAAGCACCTGACGGCGCGCCGGCAGCACGAGCGGCTACGCTTCTCAAGGTCCAACTCGGTCGCGCGCTTAGCTATACGCTGTGCGGCGCAATGGTCGGAAGCGGCGGGGCGGCTTTCGCCGGACTGATCCATCTCGCGGGCGTACAACCGATGACGCGCATCGTCGCGGCCTGCGCGCTGGTTTGGACGGGCTGCTCCGTCGCGGGCTTCGCACCCAACTTCGCCGTCATGGACCGGATACTGGCGTCGACATTCAATTCCTGGCCGGTGGCGGTCACGCGGCGGTTCCAGGATCCGCATCCTGTCGTGCTCGGTATTCTCTGGGGCTTTGCACCCTGCGGCATGGTCTATGCGGCGCTGCTCAACGCCATTCTGAGCGGTTCATCGGTGGCGGGCGCCGGGTTCATGGCAGGCTTCGGGCTGGCAACAATTCCGGCCGTGGCAACGGCGGCCTTTGGCGTGACGGCGCTGGCCGGCTTCGGGGCCCGTCTCCCGCGCAGCAAGCTCCGCGCCGCGCTGGGAACAGCACTGCTTGCGCTGGGATTGGCAAGCCTTGCCGAACCGGCGGCGTCACTCTCGGCCCTGTGCCTCGGTCGGTGATCGCGCTGCCGAATTCACCACAGCGTCGCAGAAATAAATGCAGAATCAGTCACAGTGCTTCGACTGAATTTTATCGATTTAGGTCGACGTCAGGCCATTCCGATCCGGCGTCTTTTGCCACCGGTGCTTCAGATATCTCCTTGTTGCGCCGTCTGTTCGTCGCGCGGATTGATGAGCGTATCGACAATAATCGCGATGAGAAGAATCAAGCCTTTAATTAGATTTTGCAGAATGTAGGGCGCGTCCATAATGGTCATCCCGTTGAGTAGGATGCCGATCAGCAACGTGCCGACCAGAACGTTGCGTACACCGCCGCGACCACCGCTTAGCCCAATCCCGCCCAGCACGACAACGAGGATAACGTCATAGACCATCGTCGAATTCAGCATCGTGCGCTGCTCGGTTGATTTCGGGGGATCGCCACGATTGAGAGACATTTTGCCGCGTATCTGCCCCAATAGAGGCCGAAAGCTGTCTTGGAGCAACGGTGTCAGAGACTGGAAGATGGTCAGGACAACATGGCTTGCGGCGGCATGTTTAGCTGTGCTCGGCGCAGTGGCTGTTGGCAAGGTTTCGAAAACACCTGCGATCCCGACGATCCGTGAAACACCGGCAGACGGAGCGACAATTGGCGCTGGCCCAACTCAAGAGCTCTTGGCTAAGGCAGACCGGCTTCAAATTAGCAATCTGCATCAGGAGGCCTCGACCGAACCCGTGTCGCAGCCGATCGCTTCGGACATCCCAAATTCAATTTCGCCGGAAGAGACAATCATCGTCAACCGACATTGGCATGACCCGAATGACACGAATTACTCAACTGCAAGGTCCAAACAATTGGGGGGTACCGCGACTGCCAAGAAAGGTAAATTCGTCGCCGATACCAGAGGTGGTCAGGCAGATCATACCAAGCCACCCGCGCAGACCAAGCCTTGTAATCGGACCGCCGTGGGCGACTTTTTGAGATCATTGAACCTCGCTCCGGCCTGCGATTCCTGATTTCGCGGCAAACCGACGGTTCTCAATGTGATTGTAACGTCAAACGCCCGGTAAATCGTTTGGATCATGGGCGGTCTCAAAGCGCGAAATGAGGTCTTCAGGCAGAGCGACCAACTTCGCCGAACGGTTAATCGAGGATCCAAACACCGCGGCGGCTGCGACCTGTTTTGCGAGACGGGTATATTCTGACCATACCAGATACAGCATCAAAGGAGGCTGCTGCCCGTTTGCTATCAGCTGGTCGCAGCGCTCGATCGCGCCTTCGGTGAGCCACCATTTCTGTGCAACAGTGACAATCTTCCTGAAATTGCGAATTGTTCCCATCTGTTGTGCAGGAGGAACGCTAGCCAGGTGAGCGCAATGGGTCAGCCAATTGAGTCCGGCCAGGATGGCTATTGCAAAGTCGGCTGACGCCGTACCCGTAAAGTCGATCACGGTTTCGGCGTGAGCGCGTTGAAACAGGTAAGCGTCGATCATTTCGATCTGGCGCAGGGGGCCGCTCAACAAGTCAAATTCGCGGCCGGGGACCACCATCACATAGCGCATCGCTTCCAGCCGTGTGTCATCCCAGACGGAACGAACATCGCCGTTCGCGTCCGAAAGCGCGCGTCGACAGGCCGGATAGATCAGTTTGCCTTGGTCAACGTCATTCAGATATCGAGGAACGCGCTCACCAAGATCGTCGAGAATGGCAGCCGGCCCAAAGCGAAGTCCTTTCGGACCTTCGCTTTGTTTGAGCACCATGAGCATTTTCTTCGGATGCCAGTCAACCAAGTTCCACTCTCACTTGTTGCCAGCGCATTATGTCCGCTAGCGGCTTAGGATCAACAAGCTTTGGCAAGAAGCGACCGCAATATATTGCGACGCAACGGCATAAATCCTCTGAACGTCCAGCTCGATAAACTTTAGCGGAATTCGACTCGTTTGTTCAAATCTGCTGGCGCCGATATGCATCGCGCCGATTTTGCACCGAGTAACGATCCGTTGGTATGGACAATATTCAAGCTGATCCAAGCGCGTGACAAATTCCGTGTTCGAATTGTCGATAAGCCTTAAGACCCTGTCGGTCGGCAAAAGGGAGGATCTGCATCATGATCACGCCGGCGATTCGCATTGTCGGGTCGATCCAGTAATACGTATTTAACAGGCCGGCCCATGTGAGGCTGCCTGCCTTGCGGCCGCCGGGGACGGGATCAATATTGATCATGTGTCCTAGTCCCCATCGCAGCCGAACGCCCGGAAACAAATCCACGTCGTTTGATAGTGCCGGGTTTGTCGTCTTGAGGATTCCCGCCTCGAGGTCGCCGATCTGGTTTTCGGCCATCAAGGCAACGGTTTCCGGCCGAAGGATACTTGTCTCGCGGTGACTTCCGCCATTCAACAGCGCCTGAAGCAGAATTAGATAATCCGGCGCTGTGGAGTAGATGCCACCCCCTCCGGAAGGCACTCTCGGAACATTCGGCTTTTCCAAAGAGCGCGGAACAAGCTTTCCGTTCGCGTCCCTCACATGCAGGCTGGCCTGACGCGCGCGCTGTTCCTCTGTGAGCGAGAAGCCGGTGTCGCTCATGCCTAGCGGTCCGGTGATGTGATCGCTGAAATAGCGATCCAGGCTCTGCCCGCCAGCGATTTCCACCATCCGGCCGACTCTGTCCAGACTGGCGCCATAAGCCCACCTCGAACCAGGCTCGAACATCAGCGGCATGCGCGGCAAGGCCGGATTGCTCCGAGCAACCTTGAGATAGCGAACGACATTCGAATCCCAAAGCGGATAACTGAGTCCGGACGTATGCGTCAGCAGGTTACGCAGCGTTATTGGCCTTTGGGCTGGGCGCAGTTGCGGAACCCCTTTAGCATCGAAGCCGGCGAGAACTTGGGCCGACCCGAGCGTCGGATCGATATTGCCGGCCGGCTCGTCCAGCTTCAGCTTGCCGCGCTCCACGAGTTGCAGCGCGGCGACCGACGTCAGCAGTTTGACCATCGAGGCGATGCGGAAGACGGTATCGGTCGACATGCGCGACGCCGTGGCCATGTCGCGGAAGCCGAACGCCCCTTCATATACCACCGACCGTCCGTTCGCAGCCATCGCGACGACGCCGGGTATTTCCCTGGCGCCAACCCTTGCTAGCAAGGCTCTGTCGATTTCCTCAGGGTGGACCGGCTTGTTGAGAGGTGCGGCGAGGCCGGCGATAGGCGCGGCCGGAATCACACTTGCCGATGCAAGGGCCGCCGTCCGCAACAGTGCATCACGTCGGGTGAGTGACCCTGTCATTGGCCTCTTGAAGATGAAGGGGGATACGACGCCAGCTCACAGACCGCCGATAAAACGGGCACAAGTCGGACCGCCCGCTTCGCGAATGCTACCACCCTGAGCTATAGCCTACCAAACGATAGCCGTCCCGTCCAAGGGAAGCCGAAGGCAGGTATGAACCACACTGCCGCTCCTCTGCCTTGCGCATCTCCTGTTCAGCGCTCGGGAGTTGGGCACGTGACCGTACCTGACCCTTACCCGTTCGCCGACTGCGACGGCATCGTCTTCCCGGGGCGGAGCGAGGCTCTTTGACCTGCAACTCGCTTCAACAATCCATTGTGTTGACGACGAGATCATCAAATGTTTGAAGCGCCGTGAGCGACGCAGGCGCGACTATCATACCGCAAAGCGACTAGCCTAAATTGGCAAACGGCGTATACTATCCCCTATGAGTTGGGATACGGAAGAAGTAGCACTGCTCAAAAAACTCTGGGCCACAGGTGAGAGTGCCGCGCGGATCGCGCGCCTTCTCGGCTATAGCCGTAACGCAGTCTGCGCCAAGTTGCTCCGCCTGGGGTTGAAGCGCGGGCACAGGCCACCAACCTCAAAACCCAAGATCGTGTCGGTGCCGAAGCGAAAGCCAGCGTTGTTGGCAGCCTGCGCCCGTCCAGTGGATAAGGTTGTGTCCGCGCGTAAGCGGGTAGCGACACAGCCTAAGGAATTCACCAAGTCGCAGTTGCATGCAATGTTAGCTGAGGCCACCGCTAACACGGCGCGATTGCTTCGATGATGCATCCTTGTCGTGTCCGCTTATGGGACTTAGCTAGCATTTGTGTTTTTTCAGATGTCCGCTTCGCTTCAAAGGTGGACGGGGCCGTGGTCGGCGTCGAACCCGGCAAGATGGATCTTAGTAATCTCGGGCCGGATGACCTTCGGATCGTCCAGGTGACACGACGGGCGCTGCGTCTTCGTCTGACGGGTAGTCTTCGGCGGAAGTCGGCGATTGCCGTCGTCCGCGACGGTGCGTGATGAAACTCGTATCGACAACCCGATCTCGACTGACAAGCTTTGTCAGAATCGTTATCAGTGCGCGAACTCGCACTGCGGCCCTCGGCACACGGTCGAGATCGAAATCGTTGAGGGGTGGCACCTCCGCCCACGGAACTGACTGGCTGGCGACCCAGTGCTGATCGCACCCGTCTCCAAGGAAATTCCCTGCTAACAGGTAATTTTTCGAGTTTGAGGCAACCGGAGATACTTGTGGAACAATAAACCACTGTGCCACATGGCTTTCTTTGCCAATTCCCCATGCGAATTAACGGGGAAAATATTTTGAAGATCGGGGAATTTTTGTCAGATAACAGGGATTTCTTTTGGTAGTAGCCAGCAAAAAGGGGACTTCCGGCTCCGGTATGCTTTTGCCCTGAGGGAAAATCTGATTGCGCCTTCATGGCCAATCCGTGAGACGGGAGACTAGTCATGAAGACGATGAAGGGGCCCGCTATTTTCCTCGCCCAGTTCGCCGGTGACGCAACTCCTTTTGACAACCTGGCTCATATCGCCGGCTGGGCCGCGGCTCATGGCTATAAAGGCGTGCAGTTACCGAGCTGGGACATGCGCCTGTTCGATCTGGCCCGCGCTGCCGAAAGCACCGGATATTGCGATGAGGTAAAGGGCGTGCTGTCGGAAGCAGGCGTGCAACTCACGGAATTGTCCACGCATCTGCAGGGCCAGTTGATCGCCGTGCACCCCGCCTATGACATAGCCTTCGACGGTTTTGCAGTGCCCGAGGTCCGCGGCAACCCGGCCGCCCGCCAGAGATGGGCGGTCGAGCAGGTGCTCCTTGCCGCCAAGGCATCGCGCAACCTCGGTCTCTCGGCCCACGCCACGTTCTCGGGCGGCCTGGCCTGGCCGTTCATCTACCCCTGGCCCCAGCGCCCCGCCGGCCTGGTGGAAACCGCCTTCGACGAACTGGCGCGCCGTTGGACGCCGATCCTGAATGCCTTCGACGAGGCGGGGGTTGACCTCTGCTACGAGATCCATCCGGGCGAGGATCTGCACGATGGCATCACCTACGAAATGTTCCTGGAGCGCGTGAACAACCACCCGCGCTGCAATATCCTGTACGATCCCAGCCACTTGCTGCTGCAACAACTCGACTATTTGCAGTTCATCGACATCTATCATCAACGCATCAAGATGTTTCATGCAAAGGACGCCGAGTTCAATCCGAGCGGCCGGCAGGGTGTGTATTCCGGGTTTCAGCCGTGGGTGAATCGCGCTGGCCGTTTCCGGTCGCTGGGCGATGGGCAGGTGGAGTTCGGCGCGATCTTTTCCAAGCTGTCGCAGTACGGGTTCGACGGCTGGGCGGTGCTCGAATGGGAGTGCTGCATCAAGGATAGCGAGCAAGGCGCGGCAGAGGGCGCCGCGTTTATCAAGGCTCACATCATCCAGGTTGGCACCCGGGCCTTCGACGACTTCGCGGCAAGCGGCATCGACCAGGCGGCCAACCGCAAGCTGCTGGGGCTGACCTGATGATCCGACGCATCCGTCTAGGCATGGTGGGCGGCGGCCAGGGCGCCTTCATCGGCGCCGTGCACCGCATCGCAGCCCGGCTGGACGACCAGTACGAGTTGGTCGCCGGCGCACTATCATCCGATGCCGCGCGAGCGGATGCCAGCGCGGCGGCATTGCATATCGAACCCGGTCGCCGCTATACCGGGTTCGAGGAGATGGCGGAGCGCGAGGCGGCGCGGCCGGATCGCATCGATGTGGTGGCGATCGTAACGCCCAATCATCTGCACTTCGCCCCGGCCCGGGCCTTCCTCGCCCGCGGCATCCACGTGATCTGCGACAAACCTGTCACCCACCGGCTCGAAGACGCATTGACTCTCGCCTCGGCTGTCGAGCGCAGCCGCCTCATCTTCGCGCTGACGCATAACTACACAGGATACCCGCTGGTGCGGCAGGCGCGGGACATGGTGGCGAGCGGCGCGCTGGGGACGACCCGGGTCGTCCAGGTCGAATACCCGCAGGACTGGCTAACCACCCGACTGGAGGAAACCGGCCAGAAGCAAGCGGCCTGGCGTACCGATCCGGCCCGCAGTGGAGACGCCGGCTGCATCGGCGACATCGGCACCCATGCCTTTCATCTGGCGGAGTTCGTCACAGGCCTGCGCTGCGAGAGCGTCGCTGCGGAACTGACCCGGTTCGTCAAGGGGCGCGCGCTGGACGACAACGCCCAGATGCTGCTCCGCTTCTCTTCCGGCGCGCGCGGGATGCTGTGGTCGTCGCAAGTGGCGCCGGGCAATGAGAACGCGCTGAGGCTTCGCGTCTATGGTGAAAAAGCCGGCCTGGACTGGTCACAGGAGCAGCCCAACGCCCTGCTGTTCACCCCGCTCGGCGAACCTCCGCAGCTGATCCGCCGGGCAGGCTCAGGCGCGAACGCCGTTGCGGCCCACGCGAGCCGCATCCCGGCCGGACATCCGGAAGGGTACCTGGAGGCGTTCGCGCAGATCTACCGCGACGTGGCCGAACAGATCCACGCGCGGCTCGAAACCCGTGAGCCGGACCCGGCGAGCCTGCTCGTACCGGGCATCGCGGACGGGGTGCGCGGGATGCGTTTCATCGCCGCAGCCGTCGCGTCGAGCCGGGCCAATGCCGTCTGGACGGCAATTGAGGCGTGAGATGCACCTCGGAATTGACCTCGGCACATGAAACGCCGCTTAGCGTTGAAAAACATTGGCTACGGAGCCTTTGAGAGGTTACCTCACATAAAAGCGCGCGTCGCTGCGGCCAATCTTGCAATTCCCCGTAACCCCTTCCATTGTGCGGCATGCGTCTGCAAACCGAATAGTCGACGGCTACCCTTGTTACCAGGGCCAACTTGATCGGTACGCGATGCAATCTGCTTGTTGCTGAACTGGACCGGCGTGGCATCGTTACGAAGTGCAGGAACACCAAGGTCACCAAGTACAACGGCGGCATTCCCTTCACCTACGGGCCCCTCGCTTATCTCCTGAAGAACCGAGTCTACATTGGCGAGGTTCATCACGGCGGTAAATGGTTCAAGGGCGAACAGACGGCGATCCTCGACCGGCAGACCTTTGAACGCGTTCAGGTCCTGCTCAAGACCAACGCCAACGGCAGTAGGGTTAAAACTTCCAAAGCGGCGCCCTGCTTCAGGGCAAGCTCTATGACGACAAGGGCAACCTTATGGGCCGGAGCTTCTCGACCAAGAACGGCGTGCGCTACCGTTTTTATGTCAGCTCGGCCCTGTTGCGGGGCAGGAAGGCAGCGGCGGGATTGATCAGCCGTGTCCCCGCGGCTGAGATCGAGAGCGCTGTCCTTGCTGCCCTTCAGCAGCAAGGGCGGGATGGATCCGGAGCCAACCCGGTTGAGATGCTTGAGCGCGTTGTCGTCGCCCACCATCACCCACTTATAACGATCGCTGGGACCGTCGATGGCGATAGCGCGCCCCAGAAAATAAAGATCGCCTGGTCGATCAAGGCGAGGAACGTTGCAACCGTGGTAGAAGGAAACGATGGATCGGAAAGCGGGCATAACGAGAGCTTGATCCAGTCCATCGTCCGCGCCCTTGGCTGGATGCGTTCCCTGCAAGACGGAGTGTATGAGACCATCGAACAACTCGCCGAGGAGAGCAGTCTCCATCCCAAAGTCGTTCGGCAGGCCCTTCGGCTGGCATTTCTCGCACCGGAAATGACATCAGCCATCCTGGAAGGCAGGCAACCGAAAGGGCTCTCGCTGGCGCGCATTCCCAAGCTGCTTCCGCTGTCGTGGACAGAGCATCGGCGCCAGCTCGGCTGATTTCGTCCATCGAGAGTTATGGAATATCCGCTCGTTTTGCGCCGCGCCGCGCCGCTACCTTTGCCAACTTTAGGCTGAGACCCAGGGACGCAAAGGCGACGAGCGGAATTAGTCGCGCCTAAGGATGAGACTCTGTCTTCGAAGCCCGGTTTTCAGCCGCAATGGCTTCCTTCTCACACATGTAAGCGCCACGCTTTGTTGTCCCGTAACTCCTCGTCCCCGCGAAGTGATAGATCTTCGAAGGCAAGTTGACCCAAACGATGGTATCAGCCGGACAGCGTGCTTTCGCCGACGCTTCGTCCGCGAACTGACCCGCCTCCAGTGTTGCCGTGCTTCTCGGTGCAGATGGTTGTTGCACCCGCGCTTGCGTCGGCGCCGCAGTCGTCGTGGGTGCTGGCCTTTGCGGCGCGGGAACCGGGCCGGCTTCGTCGGCGCAGGTCGTTTCGGGGCTGGCACGGGTGCCGCGACCGTGGGCCTTGGTTCAGGTGCCGCGGCGCCCGGTGCGGCCCCTCCGACCCTGCACTGCTCGCCCACCTGAAGCGCATCCTGAGGCTTGGTCGGCTTCGATTGCGCGGGCCTCAAGGTGCCCAGGATGAATTTGTTCTGGCTGCCATAGCTCAGAATCTTTGGCGGTTCGCTTCGCTGATCGCTCGATCACCACCCACTACGGCTCTCTGTGCCGCGTAGCGTTGGAGTTGCGTAACCAGCGTAAGGGCCGGCAGATCAAAGCCGGTCGCCCTAAGCCGAATGCTGACGGGCATCCATCGGTCGCCGCCGACTTTTGCAACAAAATCTGCCAAATGCGGACTCGACGCCAACCTACTCCGGCCGTCGCTCATTGAGTTCGGTCAGCTCCGCTTGCGCTTTCGCCGAAGCCGATGACTGTGTTCGAGATAACGAGCACGCACGGCCTTTGGGGTGTAGCCTTGGTGCAGCTTCTGCTTTAATACTCGAATTTTCTTACAGAAATGCCTTGGATAGCAATTAGATGGACGACGAATCTAAGCAAGAGTTGCTGGATAGACTGAAATCGATCGAAGCGCGGCTCGATGGTCTCGACGCCGGCCAAAGCCAGCTGAAGCAAGCATATGCACGATCTCGCGCCCATATTCGAAGGTTGTGGCTGCGGCCGCCGATGTGGACGTTTGAACAGCACCCCACCCCGATCACTCGATTTGCGCTCGATGTCTGCCCCCGCAACCTTGCCAAGGCAGGTTCCTGCCATCGCAATCGTAACACCGAGCCTCAATCACGGCAGGTTTTTGCGTGCGACAATCGATAGCGTGATCAGCCAAAATTATCCGAGGTTGTCTTACCATGTTCAGGACGGAGGGTCCAGCGACGATACAGTTGAGGCATTAAAGAGCTATGGCGACAAGATCAGTTGGCGAAGCGTCCCCGACAAGGGACAGTCTGATGCCATCAACGCAGGCTTCGCAGAAATTGATTGCGACATCATGGCCTACCTCAACAGCGACGACATCCTGCTTCCGGGAGCGCTCGCCTCTATTGCCAATTTCTTTCAAGAGCGGCCAGACGTCGATATTGTTTATGGGCATCGGATCTTTATCGACTACGACGGCTCCGAAATTGGCCGCGCCATTTTGCCGGCACACAGCAAAAAGGCCCTTTGCTATGCCGGATACGTTCCCCAGGAGACAATGTTTTGGCGTCGCCGTGTGTGGGAGCAAATCGGACCGATGGATATCAGTCTCCACTATGCGCTGGACTGGGACTTTATGCTGCGCGCACAGGACGCAGGATTCAAGTTCGCGCGACTGCGAAGATTTAACGCCTGCTTTCGCGTCCATGATGAGCAGAAGACGACGAAAATCTACGAACAAGGGCGCAAGGAGATGCGGGCGCTGCGCTTGAGACATTTGGGCCACATACCGACACAGCGCGAAATATTCCACGCCATGATGCCTTACCTGTTACGGCAGTTTGTTTTTCACTGGAGCTACCGGCTAGGCATATTGAAAAGATGATCGGCATATTTCAGCCTCCTAAACAGACTTTCTGTATTGCTTGATGACCTCATCAATCGGCCCTTGATCCCTGATGCGCCCCTGATCGAACCAAATACCCGTCGTGCACCAGCGACTGCACAGATCGAGATTATGCGAGGCCAGCACCATCACGCTGGCGCGCTCAACGAAGCCCTGGACTCGCGCTTCGGCCTTACCCATGAAATGCGCATCTCCGGCCAAAATCCATTCGTCCATCAGCAGTATTTCCGGTTTAAAACACGTCGCCACCGCAAAACTGAGCCGCAATATCATCCCAGCGGAATAGGTTCTCACCGGCATGTCCAGATATTCGCCGAGCTCGGTGAATTTCACAATTTCCGGCAGGTGCCGCTCAATCGCGTTGGGTGAGAGCCCAAGCAGAAGCGCGCGGATGCGAATGTTGTCAAACCCGCTCAAGTCCGCATCAATTCCGAGGTTGATATCGAACATGGGGGAAATCCGCCCGCGTGCGACGACCTTGCCATGAATGGGCTCGAAGATCCCGGCAATCGTTCGGAGCGTTGTCGTCTTGCCGGCACCGTTGGCGCCGATGAGCGCCAGACGATCTCCCGCCTTCAGAGAGAAGGAAACGTCGCGCAACGCCTCGATAACAACCTTGCGGCTCCCACCTCGCCTGATTTTTCCCGCTGAACCCTGAAAAAGAAGTTGTTTCTTCAATGAGCGCAACTCGATCTGATAGACCGGGAACGAAACCGACACGCGATCTAGACTAACGATAATATCGTTGTCTTTTTCAGTGGCCATCAAGGTCATATCCAGTAAGCAATTCTGCTGCGATAGCGGATAAAGAATAAAGCCGTCGCTAGCAGATTGATCGCTGTGATCGCCAGCGTCACCACAACCGTTTGCGCAGAAGGCAAAAGGCCGAGCAAGGGGGCGCGAACGATCTCGATCAAGTGAAAGAAGGGATTTACGTAAGCAAGATACGCGCGCGGTCCGAGCGCATCAGGGGTCCAGATAATGGGTGTAATCAGGAACACAATCTGGGCGAGGCTCGCGACGATGCGGGGGATATCCCGAAATCTTGCGGAGGCCATTCCGATGCTCAGGCTGACGAGCCCGCCATTGATCACGAGCAGCAGAAATCCCGGGATTGCGTATAGTGCGACCGCTCCGGGCCAGATCTTGAAGTACAAAATCAGGGCGATGTAGATGGGAAGATCATGGGCGAATATGATCGTCTTGCTGAACAGGAAGCGGCACACATAGAGCAAATACGGCAGCCGGACTTGCTTGATGTAGCACTCCGAACCGGAAAAAAGATTGCCGGCCTCGATCAGAATCGAGCTGATAAAGCCCCAAACAATAAGTCCAGCGCAAACGTAAGGCATCAATCGCCCGACCGGCATATTGAAAATTTGCGAATAGACGAATCGAGGGCGACAACAGTGATCGCCATATTCGCCGTCGACCAGAACGGCCCCAGGGTCGAGCGCCGATATCGGTGGAGGATGTCGTTCCAGCCGAGCCTGATCCAAAGCGGCCGGAGCCGCGCGGCGCCCGCAAGATCGGCGATCGCGAGATTAAACTGACCAATCAACTCTCTTCTTTCGAGCAAAGCCGAAGGTCCTTCAAAATCCGACGGCACAATTCCCAGAAATGATTTACGGGACGTCTCACCTGCCAAGCGACAGGTCGCGAAAATCGGTTTTACCAAATACTTCGGAACGAGGCAGTCCGGCGTCAATGTGGTTCTATTGAGAACCGGAGAGATAGGCAATCACGGAAACAAGCATTGTTGCGAGCGCGCGAGGACGATATGAGTTGACGGGAAAAGGCTGGCCGGCGGCCGTCCTTCCGTTGCAGGCCTCCTCCATCGATTGATGGATGTCCGGGATGAATTCCAAGGCTGGCGGTAGGCCGGGTCGTCCACTCCTGAGGAGTGACCTGATGGACAAGTTACAAGCGGGGTTAGTGGGCGCAGCGGGAACAGCCGATATGCACGCACCGCTTGTAACGATAGTCATCCTCAATCACAACTACGCCGAATTTGTCGGACGATGCATTCAATCCGTCGATCAGCAGGATTATGGCAATATTCAATGCATCGTTTTGGAATGCGGATCGAACGACGACTCTTTGTCGGTTATTGAAGCAGCGCTGGCAGAAGCCAAGCGTCCGTTCTTTCAAATGCTCCGCCGCGACGAAAATCGTGGTCAGGTGATGAATTACCTTTCGGCCTTGGACGAAATCCAAGGCGCATTCGTCTCTTTTCTCGATGCCGACGATTTTCTTTTTCCGGGGTTCGTCTCGACCCATATTAAGGCGCATTTGAACGACCTCCATTCTGCGGCACTCAGCGTTACCGATCAAATCCAGATGGGTGCGGCCGGCCAAGTTCTCGCTGGCACGTGCCAATGGCATCAAAAATCGTCGGCGCTGGTGACAGGCTGGACGGACCTGACGCATGCCCGGAGCTGGGCTCCTAGCTCTCCATATCGAATGAAAGAACTGGACATTTCTCATCTGCACTACGTTCCGGCCTGGTGGAGCAGCTGGGTGATGGAGCGCTGGATTTGGAGCGCCATGAGTGGAACTCATGTTTCGCAAGAGCGTCATCGATAGCCTGGTTCCACCGATGGAGCTGTCGGAGGACTTACGCGATCTTAGCATGGACACCTATTTTGCCCGCTTCGCGCATTCCGTTGGCGGCACCCTCGTGATCGACAGCGCGCAGGGTGGCTACCGCCGCCACGGCAAGAACAAGCACTCCAATAATCAGATACTTGGCGGCCAAACGCCCAGTGGAACACGCGATCAGCTTGTGAGGTTCAGCGAGTGCCAGCGGGTCGCACGCCACGCGCTGGTGACAAGACATCAGCAGCTTCTACGCCTCCTTGGAGGCGAACTTTATTACTCCGTTGCGTGGCAGTTGATGCCTAATCAGGATTTCTTCGACTTCGTCAAAGGTCACGAGAAGGACCGGGCGATCTGGGAAAAAACCATCAAGGCTGCGGGCGCTACACACCCGGATATGACGACCCGCGAACCCAAGCAGAAAGCCGGGCCATCCAGCCCGCTCGCCTCGCCGACCGGCGCACCCGTAGGTAATCTGAGCTTAATGTACAAGGTGCTGAAATCCGGCATCGGCCAGATCGTTCGGCGTGCTGTACCGGCCCGGAGCGCGGAAGCATTGGCAAAGTCGCTCTATGCCAGTCTAAGCGAGGCCCAGCGCAGTGAAATTTGCTTTGAATGGAATCATCACGACAAGGAGCGCGGCCTGTTCCGCCGATTTACCGCCAATCATTGGCAGGTGACGCGGCCCGTTATCACCAGCGATTTTTTCACGGCCGAACAGCAATTGCTGGTAGGCCAGATTTTTCGCAGCCTGCTCGATCCGGCGTGGCACGATTCCTTTATGAGGCAATTGGCCGATGACACTGATCGACATCCCTGGGGCAAAGATCAGAGCATCGCATTCTTCGGTGACCCGCGATCAGGGCCGTGGCAGTTCGTCCTGACCGGGCGACATTTGACCCTTCGGGTTGGCTCACCACAAAGCCAAGTTTTCGGTGGTCCAATCATCTATGGACACGCCGCCAGCGGGTATCAGGAAAAAGCCGGGCATCCCGGTAATATTTTTTGGCCGCAGGCAGAGGCTACGTCGCGTCTGTACGCGATGCTTGATGAGCCGCAACGGAAGGTGGCCGAAATCGAAGCCCTGCCCGAAGAGCATGCGATAGGGTTCGATACCGCTCCGCTTGGAATCTCCGCACGGGAACTCTCGCCCCGACAGAAAGCCGAGTTGAATCTGGTCCTGCACTCCCTGGCAGCGCCGTTCCGGGCCAGCGATCGGGCACGCATCGCTTCCTGTCTTGCTGCCCAGGGAGGACTGGAGGCGTGCACGTGGCGTTCGCCCGCGCCAACAGGATCAGCGCGCCTGACTGGGATAACTGGCGACTGCAGGGACCGAGCTTCGTGTGGCACTGGCGCGGCTGGCCGCATGTGCATGTCTGGGTCAACATTGGCGACGACCCTGCTGAGCCGGTGAACGCGCGGTCGGGTGTGTTCATTTTCCCCGAACACGATCCTTTGCGGTTCTGACTTGGCAGCCGACACCATCATCTTGGGGGCTGGGCCCGCCGGGATTGGGGCCGCGATCACACTGGGCAGGCGGGCAATTGTGCTCGAGCGCTCGCCGGAAGTTGCCGGGCTCTGCCGAACGGTCGAACTGGATGGCGCTGTCTTCGATATCGGCGGTCACTCATTCCATACGCCACACAAAAAGTGCGGCGGCTTGTGTTCGATGCGATGCCGATGGAGCAGCAGCGCCGCGACGCTTGGTGCCTGGTTGGGAGTTCGTGGATTGCCTACCCTTTCCAGCAGCATTTCGCCGCACTGCCGGACGCGGCGCTACGGGCAACCTGCGCCCGAGGCTTGGCGGCGGCGGCCGGATGGCGCGAGGCGGTGAATTTCGATAGCTATCTCGACCTCCGCTTCGGCGCCGGCATCGCCGAAGCCTTTTTGCGTCCCTACAACACCAAGCTCTGGGGGACGGATCTCGCACGCATGAGCGCGGACTGGGTCACCGAGCGCTTGGCGGCTCCCGCGGGAACAGAGCAGCGCTTTGACGAGAAGGGTGGCGTGCGCCTGCCCTTGCAGGCCGATACCACCGTCGCCTATCCGACGCATGGCGGTTTTGGCGCGATCTTTCGCGCCTTGGCGCGTC
>CAVYSR010000004.1:0-19722 GCA_963771225.1 uncultured Pseudomonadota bacterium
TCCCAGACTAGTGCGCTAACCGGGCTGCGCCACGCTCCGATGCTGTTCCCTTAGCTTCGATCGGCTTTGCGCGCAAGAAGCGCGATCA
Source organism: uncultured Pseudomonadota bacterium (assembly GCA_963771225.1). Lineage (GTDB taxonomy): Bacteria > Pseudomonadota > Alphaproteobacteria > Rhizobiales > Xanthobacteraceae > Bradyrhizobium. The sequence goes on from CAVYSR010000004.1 coordinate 89, forward strand.
GGCTTGAGCACGGCGGCACGTGCAAAGTTCCGCCAAACCAATCGAGCTAGACATCCTTCAGCGCGCGATCGAGCAATTGCCGGCAGACGATCAGGTCCTGCAACACGCCTTGCAGACGCGCGACGTCGAGCGGGTGTGCTGAAACCGCAATGTCGGCACCGGGGCTGCCTTCAAACGCCACCGGGATTTCATCGTCATCGGGTTCGGCGAGGCGAAGGTCGATGCCGTCTTCCGCGCCGTCGTAATCATCGTCATCGAGGTCGATGCCGGGCGAACGTCGTGGTCCTGTTCCAGGATGCTTCGCCCGATCACCTCTTCGATGGCGCCGAACGAGGCAACGACCGAGCCGTCGGCCAGACCCTGGACTGATTTGATGCCGTGCTCTTTCAGAATGCGCTGCACCCCGCGGATGGTGTAGCCCTCGCCGTACAAGAGACGGCGGATGCCCCTGAGCAGGTCGACATCGTCGGGGCGATAGTAGCGCCGGCCGCCGCTCCGCTTCATCGGCTTGATCTGGGCGAATCGCGTCTCCCAAAACCGCAGGACGTGCTGGGGGATCTCGAGATCGCCGGCGACCTCGCTGATGGTCCGGAACGCATCGGGCGCCTTGTCCAAATGCCCGCTCCTGTTCGATCGCCGTGTTGCAGGAATTTCTGAAGAAATATCTAGTCGGCCTTGCCGTCGCCGTTGATGGCGTTGCCGTTGATCCGCTGCTTGAGTATCGCCGACGGCTTGAACACCATCACCCGCCGCGGCGAAATCGGCACCTCGGTGCCGGTCTTCGGGTTACGGCCGATACGCTGGCCCTTCTTGCGTACCATAAACGATCCAAACGACGACAGCTTCACGGTCTCGCCCTTCTCAAGGCAATCGGTGATCTCCTTCAGAACCAGTTCGACGAAGGCGGACGATTCCGTGCGCGACAGGCCCACCTTCTGGTAGACGGCTTCACACAGATCGACGCGTGTAACGGTTTTTCCGGTTCCAGTCATCGCCTGCCCCAACCCACGGCGAACAATTAGTAACTTGAAATTATGTGCTTCACACGCGACGGTCAACAGCACTCATTAGTAGAAATAGCGCGTTTTCAGGCAAAGTGGAATGCGCTTCGCGTGAGCAAACAGCTCAATTTGACAGTCTCAAGCGAATTCCAGCGCCAAACCGCTGCCCGTCGATTTCATTCTAGCATGAAACAACATTGCAATGCAGATAAACATTTAACATGGCGCTTACCAGCGCAGCAGCGCCGAGCCCCAGGTGAAGCCGCCGCCCATGGCTTCGAGCAACACCAGATCGCCCTTCTTCACCCGTCCGTCCGCCACCGCGACTGACAGCGCCAATGGAATCGAGGCTGCCGAGGTGTTGCCGTGCAGGTCGACCGTCAGCACCACCTTCTGCGGCGCAATATGAAGCTTGTGCGCGGAGGCATCGATGATTCGTTTATTGGCCTGGTGAGGGACGAACCAATCGATGTCATCGGCGGAGGTTCCGGTGGCCTTGAAGGCGTCTACAATCACGTCGGTGATCATGCCGACGGCGTGCTTGAACACTTCACGGCCTTCCATCCGTAGAAAACCCACCGTTTGAGTCGAGGATGGCCCGCCATCGACATACAATTTCGACTTGTGCCGGCCGTCCGAGCGCAGATGCGTGGTCAGTATGCCACGATCGGAGGTTTTGCCCGGCTGCTGCTGCGCTTCAAGCACAATGGCGCCGGCACCATCCCCGAACAGCACGCAGGTGCCGCGATCGTTCCAGTCGAGAATTCGGGAGAATGTCTCGGCGCCGATCACCAGCGCGCGCTTGAACGCGCCGGTTCGCAAAAAATTGTCCGCGGTGGCAAGCGCGAAAACGAACCCCGAGCATACCGCCTGCAGATCGAAGGCTGCGCCGTGATTGATGCCGAGGCCGTTCTGCACCGCAACCGCGGTGGCGGGAAAGGTGTTGTCCGGTGTCGAGGTCCCGAGCACAATGAGGTCGATCGACTGCGCATCGATCCCGGCGTTGGCGAGGGCTGCACGCGCGGCATGGAGCGCCAGATCCGAGGTGAACTCGCCTTCGGCGGCGATGTGACGCTGCCGAATCCCGGTGCGCTGCACGATCCACTCATCGGAAGTATCTATCCGCGCCGCCAGTTCGGCATTGGTCAGGATCTGCCGCGGCAGGTAGGAGCCGCAGCCGAGCACGACCGAACGTATCGCAGTCACGAGACAGCCTCCGGCGCAGTCGGCGCGGTCGGCGCGCCGCCGTTGCTATTGAGCATTCGATTGATCTTGGTCAGGAGATCGTAATGGACCATCTCATAGCCAACATCGACCGCATACGCAAAGCCGTCGGCATCGGCTCCGCCGTGGCTCTTGACGACGATTCCGTTCAGGCCAAGCACCACGCTGCCATTGGCCTTCGAGGGATCCAGTTTGTCGCGCAGTGACTTGAAGGCATTCCTGGCAAACAGATAGCCGATCCGCGCGCGCCAGGTGCGCGACATGGCGCTGCGCAGAAATTCGGTGATCTGTCGCGCTGCGCCTTCGGAGGCTTTCAAAGCAATATTGCCGCTGAACCCTTCAGCGACGATCACGTCGGCGGCGCCCTTGCCGATGCCGTCGCCCTCGACGAAACCGATATATTCAAGTTGCGGCAGATTCATCGCGCGGAGCAATTCCGCAGCCTCGCGAATTTCCTCGCGGCCCTTGATTTCCTCGACCCCGATGTTGAGCAGACCGACCGTTGGCCGCTCAAGATCGAACAATACGCTTGCCATGGCACTGCCCATCACCGCCAGCGCCACGAGATGATGCGCATCGCCGCCGATGGTGGCGCCGAGATCGAGCACGACCGAATCGCCGCGCGCCGTCGGCCATATTGCCGCCAATGCAGGCCGGTCGATCCCGGGCAGCATGCGCAGGCAAAACCGCGCCATCGCTGCCAGCGCGCCGGTATTGCCGGCGGAGACCGCCACATCGGCCTCGCCTTTCTTGACCGCGTCGATGGCGAGCCACATCGAAGATGTCTTGCGGCCACGGCGCAGCGCCTGACTCGGCTTGTCATGCATGCTGACGGCGACATCGGTATGAATGACGCGTGAGGCGGCCTTCATCGCCGGATGCTTGGCCAGTTGCGCCTCAATCAATCCGCGATCGCCGAACAGTAGAAATTCAGTGTCTGGATGTCGGGACAACGAAATGGCGGCGCCGGGAATGACCACCGATGCGCCGACATCGCCACCCATGGCGTCAAGCGCGATTCGAACCTTTTGCGGCATGAACGTTCCGGAAACCTGATCTTTGTGCGGTCTTGAAGCGCTCGGCCGCGGACTGGAAATCGCCATGGAGTGCGGTTCGGCGAAGCGCGAAGCTGCGCCCCGGCCGGGCCGCGACAATAGCGTTTCCTCGTCCCGACACAACCTCTTGACCGCTTCCTTTTGGGCACCGAACCACCGCGAGATGGAATCGGTTCACGTAAATAAATACTGCGAATTCAAAGGTTTAAATCGAATTACAGCATCTGTTTCGCAACCATATTTGCTGCATCGCGCCGATACAACGGTCCTTCAGTTCACCGTCAGCGACCCGTCCGCGACGGTTCCACGGTTTTTCAGCGATTCTTCACCGGTTCATCACCGGTTCTTGGGCTTGTTCGGAGCGCGCGGTTTTGCGCTGGGTTGCAGGGCTTTCAGCGCGGCAAACGGATGATCTTCGGGATCGGCGGCTTCGATCACCGGCTTGAAAACCGCATCCGGCTTGCGTGGGTAAGGATCGATGGCCAGGAACAACGCGTCGGTCGCCAGTCGGCCCAGATCGATCACACCATTTACAATCGGCTCCGGCGGGTCCGGAATTTCGGCGTCGCTTTCGGCTGCCTCGTCGACCAGGTCGGCCAGTTCCGGAATTTGTTCGGGAGGCGCGAAAATCAGGTCAATCGCTTCGTCGATATCGTTCTCGATCGGATCAAGCGAGACCACGCAGGTCTGCCCGATCCGCGCCCGGACCCGGCCCGCGACATGGACGCGGCCGGCCTTTTCAGGCGTGAGATCGAGCGAAGCGCTGGCCGACAGAATTTCGCGCAAGCCCGCAATATCAGCCATCGTTTTGCGCGCGGCCGGATCGGCTTCGATTTCGCGATGCAATCCGGTGTCCGGTAATTGCGCCACGAGGACCGGAACGCTCCAGGGATCGGCGTGATCTGTCATGCTCTTCATTCTGTTCACTGCTGCTCGATGCCGCGCGCGGGATCAGGCCGGCGCCGGAAAGCTCCATGACGCGCCCCGCAAACTCGCCTCGTCCGCTTCGGCCAGGCCTGCGATAGCGGCCTCCGCATAGACGGCCAGCCGCCGCGCGTTCTCGATTCCCTCGCCGTTGAGGATATTCTTGCACAAGGCTTGCGCCAACGGCTCCCTGCCCGCCGCCAAAGCAAGATCGTAGGCGACCGCGCGTCCATAGAAGGCCTCCCCGAAGGCCTGCATTCGCTTCGGAACGGTGAGGTCACCGACCCCCATTTCGCGCAAATTGGCATCCATGTCGTCGCAGAAGCGATCGAACAGGGTCTGGGCGAGGTCGGCTCCGCCCTCCATCGGCTTCAGCCGGCGCAATACCATCCACAAATGCAGCACCAGCAGATCGAAACGCCCGTTAACCGTGTCCGGCACGCCAAAGTCCCGATAAAACAGCGGTTCTCGCGCTTGCGTCACGATCATGCCATAGATGGCCTCAATGGTGCCGCGCGGGGGTATCCGGGGTTTGCTGAAGTGATTGAATGGCCAAAGCATTGTGGGTTCCGCAAGCGAGCCCCAAAGGTTTGCCTATGGGGACCCGCGCCTATTGCACTCGCGACGTGCTGCCCGGTACGTCAACGCCTCGTATGATGCAAGGGGATAGGACCGGTTCCGCAATGAATGAGGCGAGCCCGACATGCTCACGCCTGCGCTCTCGGCGCGGCCTCGTTGCGCGCTGGCGCGGCATGCGTTCGGCCGCCGCCATCGCCCTTGTCTGTGCCGTGCTTGGCGGCTGCGCCGGCGAGCAATTTCAGAAGGGCTACATCCTTCCGCCCGGTGCGCTTGAGCAGATTCCGATCGGCGCGAGCCAGGACCAGGTGCTGATCGTGATGGGAACGCCCTCCACGGTCGCGACCCTTAACGGCGAAGTTTTCTATTACATCTCGCAGCGCTCCGAGCGGCCGATCGCTTTCATGAACCAGCGGGTGATCGACCAGCGGGTGATCGCGATCTACTTCGACAGGAACCGCCAGGTGCAGCGGCTCGCCAATTACGGGCTGCAGGACGGCAGGATATTCGACTTCATCAGCCGGACCACGCCGACATCGGGCCAGGAACTCAACTACCTGACGCCGCTGTTCAAGCTTGTGCCCTCATTCCACTAGAGCGGTTCATCGATTGATTGAAATCGGGAGGGATTCCGTCGGGCGGCGGTTTGTGATTCAAGATGCTGGCTGGATCGGAGGCCAGCATCGGATGGTCCGACCTCTTTCGAATGATCTTCGTGAACGAGCCGTGAAGGCGGTGGAATCCGGCGAGAGTTGCCATGCTGTGGCGGCCCGGTTCGATGTTGCGGTGTCGTCCGTCGTGAAGTGGCGGCAGCGCTATCGCGCGACGGGTTCGGTGGCGCCGGGCAAGATGGGCGGTCATCGTAAGCCGGTTCTGGAGCCGCATCGAGCGTTCATCGTGGAGAGGATCAGGCAGACGCCGCATTTAACGCTGCACGGGCTGAAGGATGAACTTGCTGCGCGAGGCGTGAAAGTCTCACACCATGCGGTATGGGACCTTCCTGCGACGCGAAGGTCTCAGCTTCAAAAAAAACACTGTTCGCCCTTGAGCAGGGCCGCGCCGACGTCGCGCGGCGGCGGCAGCGCTGGCGCAGCTTGCAGGATCGCCTATCCAACTGCCTGGTGTTCATCGACGAGACCTGGATCAAGACCAACATGGCCCCGCTGCGCGGCTGGGGATCCAAGGGCGAGCGGCTGCGCGGCTTTGCGCCGCATGGTCACTGGCGAACCCTGACCTTCCTCGGGGCCCTACGCTGTGACCAGCTCACTGCCCCTTGCGTGTTCGACGGACCGATCAACGGCGAAAGCTTCCGCGCCTATGTCGAACAGCAACTCGTCACCGTGCTCAAACCGGGCGACATCGTCGTCATGGATAATCTCGGTAGCCACAAGTCGCCGACCGTCCGGCAGATACCGGAAAGCCGGCGCAAGGCTGTGGTACCTGCCGCCGTACTCTCCCGACCTCAACCCGATCGAGCAGGTCTTTGCCAAGATCAAGCACTGGATGCGCATCGCACAGAAACGCACGATCGACGACGCCTGCGACCACATCGGCCACCTCGTCAGAAACGTTCTGCCCGCCGAATGCAGCAACTACTTCGTTAATGCCGGATACGCTTCCATCAAAAAATGAAAGCTCTAGGCATTATCGCGCGCGAACCGCGCCGCGATGGCATCACGAAAAACCCCGCGGCGCGAGCCGCGGGGTTTTTCTTGATCGAGCACCGCCGCTCAGTGAGCGAGAATCGCCAGCAGCAGCAAGGCAACGATGTTGGTGATCTTGATCATCGGGTTGACCGCGGGACCCGCCGTATCCTTGTAGGGATCGCCGACGGTATCGCCGGTCACAGCGGCCTTGTGGGCGTCGGAACCCTTGCCGCCATAGTGGCCATCCTCGATGTACTTCTTGGCGTTGTCCCACGCGCCGCCGCCCGAGGTCATCGAAATCGCGACGAACAAACCAGTGACGATCACGCCGAGCAGCATCGCGCCCACCGCCGAGAACGCCGCCGACTTGCCGGCCGCACCGCCGCCTGCAATGCCGTAAATGACAAAATAGACGAAGATCGGCGACAGCACCGGCAGCAACGACGGGATGATCATTTCCTTGATCGCCGCCTTGGTCAGAAGATCGACCGCCTTGCCGTAATCCGGCTTGTCGGTGCCCTGCATGATGCCGGGCTTCTCGCGGAACTGCCGACGCACTTCTTCGACGATGGCGCTGGCCGCGCGACCGACCGCCGTCATGCCCATCGCGCCGAACAGATACGGCAGCAGGCCGCCGAACAGCAGGCCGACCACGACGTAGGGATTGTTCAGCGAGAAGTCGGGCAGCACGCCCTGGAAGTACGGATACTTCACGGCGTTGGCGATGAAGAATTTGAGGTCTTCATTATAGGCCGCAAACAGCACCAGCGCGCCGAGCCCGGCCGAGCCGATCGCGTAGCCCTTGGTGACCGCCTTGGTGGTGTTGCCGACCGCGTCGAGCGCGTCGGTGGCTTTCCGAACTTCCTTCGGCAGGCCGGCCATTTCGGCAATGCCGCCGGCATTGTCGGTGACCGGACCGAAGGCATCGAGCGCCACGATCATGCCGGCCAGCGCCAGCATCGTGGTGGTGGCGATCGCAATGCCGAACAGGCCGGCAAGGCTGTAGGTGACGAGAATGCCGGCGATGATGACCAGCGCCGGACCGGCGGTGGATTCCATCGAGATCGCCAAACCCTGGATCACGTTGGTGCCGTGACCGGTGACGGACGACGCCGCGATCGACTTCACCGGGCGATAATCGGTGCCGGTGTAGTATTCGGTGATCACGATGATCAACCCGGTAACGACGAGGCCGGCGATGCCGCATTCGAACAGCGCCATGCCGGTGTATTTGACGCCTTCCAACGGGCCAAAGCCAACCAGCCAGTAGATCACGCCAGCGACACCGAACAGCGACAGCACGCCGGTCGCGATCAGGCCCTTGTACAGCGCGCCCATGATCGACTGGCTGGCGCCGAGCTTGACGAAGAAAGTGCCGACGATCGAGGTGAGGATGCAGACGCCGCCAATGGCGAGCGGCAGCGTCATCATGTTGACCAGCAGCGGCGAGGTCGCAAAGAAGATCGCGGCAAGCACCATGGTGGCGACCGCGGTCACCGCATAGGTCTCGAACAGGTCGGCGGCCATGCCGGCGCAATCGCCGACATTGTCGCCGACGTTGTCGGCGATGGTGGCCGGATTGCGCGGATCGTCCTCTGGAATGCCGGCCTCGACCTTGCCGACGAGATCGCCGCCGACGTCGGCGCCCTTGGTGAAGATGCCGCCGCCGAGACGCGCGAAGATCGAAATCAGCGAGGCTCCGAAGCCGAGGGCGACCATGGCGTCGACCACGGTGCGGCTGTTGGGTGCGAGATCGAGGACGTGGGTGAGATACGCGAAATAGATGGTGACGCCGAGCAGCGCCAGACCCGCAACCAGCATGCCGGTGATGGCGCCGGCCTTGAAAGCGAGTTCAAGTCCACCGGCCAGCGACGTCGTCGCGGCCTGCGCCGTGCGGACGTTGGCGCGCACCGAGACGTTCATACCGATGAAGCCGGCGGCTCCCGACAACACCGCGCCGACCAGGAAGCCGACCGCGACCAGCATGCCGAGGAAGTAGGCCAGCAGCGCGAAGATCACGATGCCTACCAGACCGATCGTCATGTACTGGCGCTTGAGATAGGCCTGCGCGCCTTCGCGCACCGCCGCCGCAATTTCCTGCATTCGCGGATTGCCGGCATCCGCGTTCAAAACCGATACCGTTGCCCAGATGGCGTAAACGATGGAAAGCACTCCGCAGAGCACAATCACCCATATTGCTGTCATTGAATTTGCCTCAGATCCTTGATGTAGCCCCACGCCGTCACCGCGAGACGCGGCGGACGCATAAAAAGGAGGCCTGCCCTGCCCAAAAGGGCGGCCTCAAATCGGCGGGACCATGCCAAAATCGCTTCCCCGGTGCAACGCTACCAAGGCTGTAAATGGTCGATTTCGGCAGGTATTTGCATGGAAACCGGCGCTTTTCACGAAAATCCTACACTGCGGAATCCCGGAAATGGCTGTAGGAGAGCTGCGGCAATGCGATCGCCCTACCTTCCGCGTCCAAAAAAGTCGGCATGGAGCTCCCGGCCATGATGGTGCCGATCGAGGTCACGGCCACCGCGGCGAGCCGGGCTGCTCGCGCGAACGCCTCAAAGCGATCCTCCGGGATCGTGCACAGGATCTCGTAATCATCGCCGCCGGCGACGATGGCCTCGATGCCAACGCTGCGGCGGGCCAGCAATCTTGCAGCGGGAGCCGACAAGGGGATGCTCGGCGCGTCGATGGCGGCGGAGACGCCGGAGGCATCGCACAGCTTGGCGAGGTCCCCCGCAAGGCCATCGGACACATCCATCGCCGCACTGGCATGATCGCGAACCGCCTTCGCCAGCGCCGTGCGCGGCTGTGGGATTCGAAATCGACCGATCAGCACCTGTTGTGCCGTCGGGTCGTCAGCGAGGTCGGTAGCCACCGCGCCTCCACGAAGGATATCGAGGCCGAGGGCGGCGTCGCCGATCGTTCCCGTCACCACCACACGGTCGCCGGGTTTCGCGCCGCGGCGATGCACGATCTTGCCGGGGGCGACGCGCCCGAACGCCGTGATCGAGATCATCAGCGGACCCGGCGTCGAAACCGTATCGCCGCCCAGTAGCGCGCAGTGATACATTGCCGCATCCTCGCCGAGCCCGCGCGCGAACGGCGCCAGCCATGCATCGTCGGCGGCCCGCAACGCCAGCGTCAGCACAAACCCCGCCGGGGCAGCGCCCTTCGCGGCGAGATCGGACAAATTCACCCGAAGCGCCTTGCGCGCGATCGTGTCCGGCGGATCATCGACTAGAAAATGCACGCCTTCCACGATGGCGTCCGTGGTCACCACGATCTCGTCGCCCGATGCCGCCAGGATCGCCGCGTCATCGCCGAGACCGAACGCGCCGGGGTCGGTCGCGATGGGTCGGAAATAGCGCGCGATCAGCGTGTCCTCACCGGATGCCTTTGCACCGGGGGTCGTCACGTCAGCCGCCTGCTCGCAAAAACTCGTCGGCGCGAAACTGGCGGGCGATCTGATCGAGCACCGCATTCACCATGCCGGTCTCTTCGCCGTCGACAAAGGCATGCGCGACATCGACATATTCCGACACCACGACGCGCGCCGGCACATCCTTGCGGTGCTCCAGTTCGTAGGAGCCGGCGCGCAGCACCGCGCGCAGGATCGCGTCGATCCGCTTCAGCGGCCAGCCTTTCGATAAGCGCCTCGTCGATCAAGGGATCGAGTTTCGCCTGATCGCGCACCACGCCGGATACGACGTCGCGGAAGAAGGCCGCCTCGGCGGGCAGGTACTTGTCGCCTTCGACCTCGCCTCCGAGCCAATGGCTTTCGAACTCGGCGAAGATGTCGTTGATGCCGGCGCCGGCGATGTCCATTTGATACAGCGCCTGCACCGCCGCAAGCCGCGCCGCGCCGCGCCGGTTGGCCTTCTTGTCCGGCCCCTTTGGCGACTGCTTCGCGTGGCTCTTTTTGTTCTCTGCCATGATCAGGCCCGCGCCAGCCGGCGCTTGATCCGCAGCATCGCCAAGGCGGCGCGCGCGGCGTCACCGCCCTTGTTGAGCTCGCCGGCACGCGCCCGCGCCCAGGCCTGCGCGTCGGTGTTGACGGTGATGATGCCGTTGCCGAGCGGAATCCGCCGCGCCACCGCAAGGTCCATCAGCGCACGCGAGGATTCCATCGAGACGATCTCGAAATGAATGGTATCGCCCCGCACCACGCAACCCAGCGCGATCACGGCGTCGTAGGGCTTGCCATGGCTTTCGGCGGCATCGAGCGCAATGGCGATCGCTGCCGGAATTTCCAGCGAGCCGGGGACCGTGATGACCTCATGGGTGACGCCGGCGGCCTTCAGCTCCGCGACCGCGCCCTCCAGCAGCGCATCCTGGATGTCGTCGTAGAACCGCGCCTCGACGATCAGCGCGCGCGCGCCTGATATGTCGGTTTGATCCTTTAATGGTGCGCGCCGCGCGTCCGCCATTTACCTGCCCATTCGGAATTATATGCCAGTTGTGCTGCGTTTTAGGCGCAGCCGCGTCCAATGCCAAGGGCTGCCGCTATTTCATTTCCGAGAGCCGTGCGGCATAGCGCGCCATCAAATCGACCTCGAGATTGACCTCGCCGCCCGCCCGCCAACCGCCAAGCGTCGTGACATTCAGCGTGTGCGGAATGATCAGCACTGAAAACGCCACGTCTTGCACCGTATTTACCGTCAACGACACGCCATCCAGCGTCACCGAGCCTTTGGCGGCGATGAAGCGCGCCAGCTCGCGCGACGTCTTCAGCTCAAACCGCGCCATGTCGGGCAGATCGTCGCGCTTGACGATGCCGGCGACACCATCGGCATGTCCGGCCACGATGTGGCCGCCGAGTTCATCGCCAATCTTCAGCGCGCGCTCCAGATTGAGCCGGGTACCGATGGTCCAGTGTTTCGCCGTGGTCATGCCGAGCGTCTCGGCGGCGGCATCGACATCGAACCAGGTTTTGTCTCGTTCGACGCCGGACGCCACCACGGTAAGGCAAACGCCGTTGCAGGCGATCGAGGCGCCGTCCGCGATCGTCGCACGGTCGTACCGGCACGCGATGCGCAACCGATGCAACTGGCCCTGCGCCGTCGGCGTCAGGGCGACGATCTCGCCAATGTCAGTGACTATGCCGGTGAACATCAGATGCGCTCGTAGATGGTGAGAGTGTCGTTTTGCAGGGTTTCGCTAGCACGAACACGGAAGGCGGGCGACTGCGTGATCGCCGATAGCGGCAATGCGTCCAGCGCAGCGACACCTTCGGCTCCGATGGCATCGGGGCCGCGCAATAGCCACACTTCGTCGACGAGGCCTGCGGCAATAAACGATGACGCCACGCGCGCGCCGCCCTCCACCAACAGCCGCGTAATGCCCTTGTCCGCCAGCGCATGCAGGACCGCCATGAGATCCAGCCCCGGCGGCGTCGCCGTGGTGGCGACGCGGATCACCTGCGCGCCCGCGGCGCCGAGCTTCATGGCGGCCGGCGCTTCCGACAGGCTTGAGGTCATCACCCATAGCGGCGTCTCGCGCGCCGAATGCACCAGCCGGCTGGCGCCGGGAATCCGCAGGCTCCGATCCAGCACCACGCGCACCGGCGAACGGGCCTCCATGCCGGGCAAACGACACGTCAGCAGCGGATCGTCGGCCCGCACCGTGCCGATCCCGACCAGGATGGCGTCGCATTGCGCGCGCAACAGATGCACCCGCGCCCGCGCGGCTTCGCCAGAAATCGCCACCGGCTTGCGACCCGAAGCACCGATCTTGTCGTCCGATGATACCGCAAGCTTGAGGATCACATGCGGACGCTTGTCGCGGATGCGCCGGAAATGTCCGGCGTGATCGCGCGCGGCTTCGATCGCGCCGAGGCCAATATCGACCGTGATGCCGGCGGCGCGAAGCCGGGCGTGGCCCTGCCCGGCCACTTCCGGGTTGGGATCCTCGATCGCCGACACCACCCGCGCAACGCCCGCGGCGATGATGGCGTCGGCGCAGGGCGGCGACTTGCCGACATGCGAGCACGGCTCCAGCGTCACATAGAGCGTGGCGCCGCGCGCAGCCTCGCCGGCACGCGCCAGCGCCTCGGGTTCGGCGTGAGGCCGGCCGCCGGGCTGCGTCCATCCGCGGCCCACGATGACGCCGTCCTTGACCACCACCGCGCCGACCGCGGGATTGGGCCAGGTGCGCCCCTGCCCGCGCCGCCCGAGCGTCAGCGCCAGTTGCATGAAACGCTGGTCGGCCGCTTTCGACACTCTGGATTTTTCCGCGTGGAATTTTTCCGCGTACTGGTCTTCCAGAATGCGGAAGATCATTTGCGTAGCAACGCCAGCCGCGCGTCGTCGTCGGCGGAGAGTTCGCCGAGCACGGCTTCAAAGTCCTTTGCTTCGCGAAAATTGCGATAGACCGAAGCGAAGCGCACATAGGCGACGTCGTCGAGCTGGCGCAGATGCTCCATCACGATCTCGCCGATCGCTTCCGACGAAATCTCCGCCTCACCGCCGCTTTCGAGCTCGCGCACGATCGCCGAGACCATCTTCTCGACCCGCTCCGGGTCGACCGGCCGCTTGCGCAGGCTGATCTGCAGCGAGCGCACCAGCTTGTCGCGGTCGAACGGCACCCTGCGGCCATTGCGCTTGATGACCGTGAGTTCGCGCAACTGCACCCGCTCGAAGGTGGTGAAGCGGAAATTGCAGGCGACGCAAACCCGCCGCCGGCGAATGACCGCCGAATCCTCGGTCGGACGCGAGTCCTTCACCTGGGTATCGAGACTGTTGCAGCTTGGGCAACGCATCTACCTGCCTTACTGATAAATCGGAAAACGGTCGGTGAGCGCCTTCACCCGTTCCTTGACCGCCGCTTCGACCAGCGGCGCCTTGCCGTCCTGCGACTGCGCCACCGCATTGAGCACTTCGGCAATCAGGCCGCCGACCTGCTGGAATTCGGCGACACCGAAGCCGCGCGTGGTCGCCGCCGGCGTCCCCAGACGAAGACCCGAGGTGACGAACGGCGTCTCGGGATCGAACGGAATGCCGTTCTTGTTGCAGGTGATGGCCGCGCGCACCAACGCCTTTTCCGAGACATTGCCCTTGAGGCCCTTGGGCCGCAGATCGACCAGCATCAAATGGTTGTCGGTGCCGCCCGAGACGATGTCGAGGCCCTGGGCGCGCAGCGATTCCGCCAGCGCCTTGGCGTTCTCCACCACGTTCCTGGCGTAGATCTTGAAGTCCGGACGCAGCGCTTCGGCGAAGGCGACCGCCTTGGCCGCGATCACATGCATCAGCGGCCCACCCTGCAGGCCCGGGAAGATCGCCGAATTCAGCTTCTTGGCCAGCGCCTCGTCGTTGCACAGGATCAGCCCGCCGCGCGGGCCGCGCAGCGATTTGTGCGTGGTGGTGGTGGTGACATGGGCATGCGGCACCGGAGACGCATGCACGCCGCCGGCCACCAGGCCCGCAAAATGCGCCATGTCGACCATCAGATAAGCGCCGATGCTGTCGGCGATCTCGCGAAAACGCTTGAAATCCCAGGCGCGCGAATAGGCCGATCCGCCGGCGATGATCAGCTTCGGCTTCACCTGTTCGGCCTGTTTGGCCACCGCATCCATGTCGATGATCTGATCCTCGCGCCGCACCGTGTAGTGCGATGGCTTGAACCATTTGCCGGACATGTTGACCGGCGAGCCATGGGTGAGATGTCCGCCGGCGGCGAGATCGAGACCCATGAAGGTATCGCCGGGCTGCAACAGCGCCAGAAACACCGCCTGGTTCATCTGGCTGCCGGAATTGGGTTGCACATTGGCAAAGCCCGCGCCGAACAGTTTCTTGGCGCGGTCGATCGCCAGCGTCTCCACCACGTCGACCCACTCGCAGCCGCCATAATAGCGATTGCCCGGATAGCCTTCGGCATATTTGTTGGTCAGCACCGAACCCTGCGCTTCCAGCACCGCGCGGCTGACGATGTTTTCCGACGCGATCAGCTCGATCTCATGGCGCTGCCGGCCGAGTTCGCCGCGGATCGCCGCCGCGATATCGGGATCGGCCTCGGTGAGCGGGGCCGTGAAGAACGAGTCGGGCGCCGAACTGGTCGCCGAGTTGGTCTTGGCGCTGCTGGCGGAAGAGCTGGTCGGAGGGGTCATGGGGCGAAATATCTCCACCGCCGCAGCCTGTTAGGGCGAACTGCGGTCGGTCATGTGTGGCGGTCGAAGTGACGCTCGCGGGATACCATATCGGGCCGAAATGGCCAAGCGCTTGCGGTACAAGTCCCCCATTTATGCAAGATATGGTGGGGATTGATGGAAAACCAACTTCCGTCGTCCCGGCCGCCGAGCCGGGACGACGGCGAAAGTGCTCACCCCGCCACCCCGTCGCGGTTGTAGATATCGTCGCGGAACTGGACCACGCCGTCCGGCGTCGCCCATGCCGTCACATAGACCCAATAAAGCGGCAACGGTTTGGCGACCTTGGCGTCCTTGTGCTCGCCGGACTTGATGACGGCATCGATCTCGGCTTTCGACCAGCCCGGGCTCTCCTCGAGAATCCAGTAGACCAGTTCGCGGACGTTCTGCACGCGCATGCAACCCGAAGACGCAAAGCGGAAATCCTCGCCGAACAGGTTCTTCGACGGGGTGTCGTGCATGTAGACGCCGAACGCACTCGGGAAATTGATCCGGATCGAGCCCAGCGAATTGAAATCGCCGGCATCCTGCTTGAACTTGTAATTGACCGCCTCGGCCGAATACCAGTCGAGCTGCGACGGCGGCAGTTCGTTGTTCTTGGCGTCGAAGATGCGGATGTGGTTTTTGGTCAGGTAATCCGGCTCGGCCTGCATCTTCGGAATCAGGTCCTTGCGGATGATCGACACCGGCACGGTCCAGAACGGATTGAAGTTGATCTGCACGATCTTGCTCTGGATATCCGGCGAGGGCCGGTCCGGCTTGCCGGCGACCGCGGTGTGCCGCGTCAGCGCGACGCCGTTCTCGATCGCCTCGATCTGGGCGGCGGGAATGTTGGCGACCACGAGGCGCTTGCCGAGATTGCCGGTGAGGCTCTTCAACCTGACCGCGTTGGTCTTGAGCTGCGCCAGCCGGGTCGGCGCCGGCACATTGAGCGCGCGCAGCGTGGCGTCGCGCACCACGCCGTCGGCATGCAGGCCATGGCGCAGCTGGAAGCGGCGCACCGCGACGTCGACATAGGAATCGAACACCTGCGGATCGCCGGAATTGGTTTCAAGATCGCCCACGATCGCCAGCCGCGCGCGCAAAGGCGGCACCGCCGGGCTTTTGGCGCCGACCTGCAGCCGGTCGGCCGGCGGCACTTGCGGCCAGCCGCCCTTGGCGACGATGGCCTCGTATTCCGCGATCGAGCCCTGGGTGGTTTCCGCGGTCGAGGGCGACAGCGTCGGCAGCGATTTCTTCGGCAGCTTGACGTTGCGCGAGGCGTTGTCGAAGCCGCTGCCGATCCCGGAATCCTGGTTCTGCTGGATCAGCTCATCCAGCATCTGGTCAGGCGTCGGCCCCTCCGCGCTCGTGCCTTACCCGCCAGCGCGCCGGCGGCGGCGGCGGCGTCGCAAGGAAAGTGCGGCGGGTGAGCGAGTGGGCATCAAACATCAACCCTGTCATTCCGGGACGCGCGTCTTGGCGCGGACCCGGAATCTCGAACTTCCGGGTTCGCTGCGATTGACGCGCGCCCCGGAATGACAATTCATAGCAGATCGCCGTACGCCGGATAACCCCGCAAATCCCGGTTTCCCGCAGCATTTGAAAGCCTATTTCGCAAAACGATACGCCCCGCCCTTCTCGATCGAGCGCTGGAACGCCGGCCGGGCGTGCATCCGTGACAGCCAGGCGCTCAGAGTCAGGGTACGGCCCGAGCTTGTCGAATGCATTGGCCATCTCGCCGACAAAGCTCATCTGGATATCGGCGCCGGAAAACGATTGGCCGACAAAGAATTCGCGGCCCTTCAGCGCGCCGTCGACATAGCCGAGATGGTTGGCGGTTTCGCTGTCGATACGCGGCTGCAAGGGCGCGGCGGCCTCCTTCAGCCGGCCGACATAGAGGTTCAGCATCAGCGGCAGCATCGCCGAGCCTTCGGAATAATGCAGCCATTCGTTGTAGCTCTCATAGTCGGCGCTGCCTTGTGCCGGCATCAAGGCGCCCTTGCCATAACGGCGGATGATGTAATCGACGATCGCGCCGGATTCGGCGATCTTGACATCGCCGTCGGTGATCACCGGCGACTTGCCGAGCGGATGCACCGCCTCCAGCTCGGGTGGCGCCAGCCGCGTGGTGGCGTTGCGCTGGTAACGCTTCATCTCATAGGGCGTGCCGAGCTCCTCCAGCAGCCAGAGGATCCGCTGCGAGCGGGAGTCGTTGAGATGATGCAGAGTGAGCATGGGGTTTCCTCGGGATGGATTGTTGGAGGCGCGGATAACGTGGACGCGCACTTGGGCGACTTGTTGGTCTTGCTCATCCTAAAGGGTTGAAACCGTCATTGCGAGCGAAGCGAAGCAATCCACGAGGCAACAAGAAAGCAAGAGTGGATTGCTTCGTCGCTTCGCTCCTCGCAATGACGGCGAGATACACTTCCGCGTTCTCGCGGCGTGATGCGCCCGAGTTGTGCATGAATCTTTCGCCCTGAACATGGAGGGCGCGGGGAATGCCGGGTGCCCGTTGCACCCGCAGCCGCGTGCGCAGTGGTAGAAAGCACACGCGTTAGTCACCACGGTCGCACCGGGATCACCCGGCATTCCCGCACGCGATGGTTTTAACGGCTTATTTCGCGCTCTCCCCGGTGACCGGGCTTGTTTGCCACCGTCGTCGGTGAAATCTCTTTCGCCAACTTGACGCCAGCGTCGGGGCGTCAGGACCACACGACTTCGCCGTCCGCAAGTCAGCGCTCTCGTCTTTGGCGCCGCCCGCGTCCACCGCATCCCCTGCCCTACGTCCGTGACGATCGCGAAACGCCCCTCTGTGTGGGCCGGGACGGCGAGGGATATAAAACTGATTTGGGTCCGATGGGAAGTAAAATTTCGGATTTTCCGAAAAAATTATCCGCGCTCGTTCAGAAAAGCACATTTGCGACATGCCGCGATGTCCGCAGTCCGGTCGCTATCGGGTGAAAGCGGAGGTGGCGCGGACAATCCATTTTTGTCGGGAATGACCGAAAGCGGTCCTCACTGTGGCTGTCAATTCGTGCTGCGACAAACGTCGGACGTTCGTTCGATGACGGCGTCGGCGACGTGCGGCAGTGCCTTGCGAGAGGATCGCCGCCTGGCGCTTATCCGAGATGCGAATTCGGCGCCAGTAAATCCGACGATGTGTGATTTTCCGCCAAGCTGCCGGTGCCCGATGCGGCGACGCTGCTGCTCGCGCCGAACGAGGCCATCGACTGCACGAGGAGGTCCGTATTGGCGTGCGCCACCAGCGGATCTTTTATCACTGTGGTGCCGAAGAAGCCGGCGCTGGCTGTGAATGTGCCCGCTGGGCCGGAAATCTTGATTTTGTCCGTGACGTGGTCGGTCGGATCGACCACCATCAAAAGATGCAGTGTGGCCGAATAAGTCACGTCGGCGGCAGTGATGTGGGCGAAGGGAATGTTTTCCAGATCGATCCCTGCACCGGGATCGGCAGACATCCCAGCGACCGTGCCGGTGAATTTCGTTGCGTCGCCGAGCACCAGCCCGCCGGTCGAACCCGCACTGAATATCACCTTCGCCGATGAGGGTCCTCCGAACTCGATAAAGCTTGTGTCGTCGATGGTTGCTTTGCCCCCGATCACCGAACCGTCGATGATGAGCGAGTTGTCCGCTTCGGCAAGGAGTGCACCGGTACTGGCATTTTTAACGGAGCCGGTGATGGTGAGATTGCCGCCTTCGGCTCCGATGGTGCCGGCATTCGCTATCGCTGTGGTTGTGTTGATCTCGCTGCTGCCGCCGACACCCGCCAGGACTGAGCCATTGACTGTAGCGATCACCCCACCGGTTATTGTGACACCGTTAAGCTCCACCCTGGAGCCGGAGGTCGCGGCCTTTATTTCTCCTTTTGCAGTTTGGGTGATACCCCTCTGAAAATACAATGTTCCAGAATGGGTCGCTTCCATCAGACCTGAATTGCTAAATCCATCTGAAACATAGATAACGAGGTTGTTGCCGGCGGAATTGGCGGCGATGACGCCTTTGGCGGCGTTGACGAAAGCGAAATTAGGATCATCTCCGATGATGCCGTCGCCGGTAATCGTGCAAGCATTGGTCAGCGTATCAGTACTATTCGTATTATTCCCGAAGAGATAGGCTTCGTTGCCCGAGAGGTTGATCCTACCCGTGCCGATGAGCGTCAACGGCCCGTCTATGTTAAGATGCGTCGCGTCAGCTCCGGCCTTAATGTCGATCACACCGGTAATGTCGAACGTCGTGCTGGTACCAAAAGTGCCGAGCGTTAAATCCGCGCCATCGTCAACTGCGATTGTGCCGCCGAGCGCACCGGTCCCGGTGCCGGATGTCACAGAAAAATCATCGATGACGATGGACAGGATCGCATTGCTCGCCATCTCCAATTTGCCAACCGAATTATTTTGCGCAGACGAGACGGCATAAGTCGATCCCGATACCGTGAGCAGCGCCGTGTCGCCGCCGGTCGGCACCCCGTTCGTCCAGGCTGACGGGGCATTAAAGAACCCAGTCGACAGCGTGCTTCCACCTTGTAGTGGTCATTGCTGCTCGTCCTCGAAGAGTGCCGAAAACGCGGCTGGGCGCGCAGGTGGTTAGAATCAACGCCGACCTGTTGCATTTCCAGCCTGCCCCATCTGCATCGGAAAGCAGCATTGGAGGCGTTGACCTGATCGGAGCAAAAGTCGCTGCACAGGCGAGCATGAGAAATGCAATCACGAGTAAGGGCCGTTTCATTGCCGTCCTCCTATTTCCGGTGCGTTAGCGGTGTTTTTTCCGGACATGGCGCTTGATCGAGCGGCATTGTTATCAGGCGTTGGTTTCAGCCTGTCTTCGCGGGCAGGGAAAATGACTTCGTCCAATGCGGCAAATTGTTTCTTGGCCGCGCGGCCAACGAAACCTCTTCACGAGATCGCGACCGCAATCCGGGACGCTGACTGGCGAGATTTGGACAGCTGGAACGATGTCGCCCGTTGGAACGAAACGGTCATGGCGGCGCTGTCACCGCAAGTCCGTTGGGAGGGAATCCACTTTGGACTAAATCCCTCAGCAGCCGCCTGCCATG
>CAVYSR010000005.1:0-16373 GCA_963771225.1 uncultured Pseudomonadota bacterium
TCAAATTGCGGACCAGAGGCTTCCGGGATCCTGGTGGTGGAGGGCAGGCCATTGCAGCGCCTCGACAAATCCGGGCAACGGCAGTGGGAGCGGCAGGACACGCAAGGGCAGCGTCGTCGAATAGTGCTGCGCGAGCCTCGAGTGCATCGTCGCAATGCGGTCGGTGCCCACAATCATATGCGGGATCATTGCAAAGCTCTGAACTGCGAGGCCTCGACGCGCCTCTTCAGCCCGTGTTCGAGCATCAGCCATTCCTCGATGGCCGGCCTGTTGAGTGCATGACCATCGCAAAGCGCTGCGCTGTTCCTCTGGCGCTTCGATTCTGCTCGGTGCAAGCCCTCGTTTCGGGCGCGCTGTCTATTCGCGTTGGCCGCGAAGCCGTCACCGGCTTGATCCGGGGTGGATCCCGGTTGGGGCAAAACGCGTCGTCATCGGAGATCCTTCAGGCCTCGTGGTTCTCATCACCCCGGGAGCGGTGGGCCCCGCCACCCCAGCCGTCAGTTCCTGCTTCAGCCGCTTAAATCCAGATGACCTAGAGGCGAAAGGAGCATCAGTTTGTGGCTATCATCACGTCCGACCGGATTGACCGCGGCCTTGCTCGAGCTTGGATCACGCCAGCCCCCCTATTGGGCAGGCGTGTCGGAATTGACGAATATTGCCGGAAATTTTTGGTAGAGCCATGATCTTGGCAAGGCACACGCGACTCGGAAGTACGGGAATGAGTAGGGTAGCCGCCTATCTCAAGGACAAAGCACCTTGCGCTTTTGACGTTAAACGTCTTTGGTTTCTGTGCGCACCTTTAGGTCGCGTCGCCGAACACTGCGCACCTATCGCGGGCATGAAGCGTTAGGTTTTCACGACCAAAACGTTTTCCGGCGTAAGCCGCCGTTTCCGGGGTGGAGAGCGATGCGAGCGCTCGTCAATCAGGACGCGACGCCGTTCCGTCCTCATCGGAAGGGCAATAAGGGAAATGCAGCAGTTGCACATTGGTTCGCCGAGGTTCTGGCACCTTGAGCTCGACGAGACGAGATTTGAGCCTAATCTGGAGCGAGGTGGCTTTTCGTGGAACCGCCACCTCGCTCTATCTTGTTGTTTGAGCATGATCTCCGGGCAAACGCTTCGCGTCGGCCACGAGGGATCATGCTCCAAGCACCGGCACGAGGCCACCCTCAGCGCGCCGTCATCTCATTCAGCCGGTGCCGCCAGCGGCATGTGGGAAACGCTTTCGCTGCTGGTTGCGCCAAACCTTTCGACCGCGAGGAATGCCGCCGCGACGACCGCGTAGGCCAGTGCGACGCCAGGCGTGACGCCCAAGCCGCCGCCGATGCCGACCGCCTCGCCATGCATGAAGCCGAAATAGGTCAGCACCGCGCCGGCAAAGGCGAACGCCGCTGCCTTTGTAAAGTCGCGCTCGATGACAAAGACGCCGATCGCGCCGAGTATGAGACCCGCGAGGATCGAACCGCCGCCCATCACTTCCAGCCCGTGATAGATCACGCCTTGCTGCGGTAGCGAGGCGATGGCCGCGGTCTTGACGGCACCGACCTTGTCGGGCGCCAGCGCCCCCACGGTCTGGGCCGCGCTAAGTGTCGCTCCCAGCATGGTATCGATTTGCAGCTTGGCCCAGGCGGCCAGATGCGGCGTCAGGGCGAGCACGATCGCCGGTGCATGCTTGATCGGCGTGGTCTGGAACGCCTGCGCGCCGATCAGCATGCCGATGTAGAGCAGGATCGGCGAAATCGCGACCACCGGCACCAGCGCCAGCAGCACCGAGATGATGCCGAACCAGGCCAGCACCACCACCATGATTCCGGTCGCCGCCGAATAGCCGATCCGGCCGCCCATCGCCTTCCATCCGGGGTGGCCGATATACACCGCGTTGATGAACGGATTTCCCATCAGGCAGCCGATCAGGCTGATGACGCCGTCGGCGGTCAATACCCGCGTGGTCGGAAATTCATCGCCCGCGGCCTCGGCGCTTTCGACATTGTCCATCGCCTCGACCAGATCGTAGATGCCGAACGGGATCGCCGTCACCAGAATGATGCCGAGAAACTCGAAGCCGGAGAACACCTGCCCGATCGCAGGTATGGGCAGCGAGAAGCCGAAGTTCGCGAAGGCGTCGCCGACGCCCTTGACGCTCAAGCCTCCGAGCCCGAGACCGAACAGGTTCGAGCCCCATGCGATGATCATGCCGACGGCGATCGCGACCAGTCCGGCCGGGATCCCCTTCGGAAACTTCACGCCGCCAAACCAGCTCATCAGAATGATGGCGAAGCAGACCAGGCCGATCTGCGGCGTCATGTACATTTCGAGCGCCGGCCGCATCGAGATGAAGGTCACCGAGACGCCGGCGAGCGTGCCGAGCAGGGCGGCCCGCGGCGTGATTTTCCGGATATAGGGCGCGATGAAGCCGCCGATCATCAGGATGAAGCTCTGAAAGAACACCCAGACGAGGCCGGCCGACCAGCCCTTGAGGGGGTCACCGGTCTTGATGGTGATCGGCAGCATGATCACGAAGGTGACGATGAACATGTGCGGCACGCTGACGCCTGACGGAAGCGCGCAGACGTCGTTGCGTCCGGTCTTCTGCGCCAGCCGGTAGGCCAGCCACGCATAGTAGAATGTGGAGAGGCACAACATCAGCCCGAGCGCTGGCAGGATGCGGCCGAATACCAGCGAGTCCGGCATCTTCAGCACAAAGCGCAGCAGACCGGTCAGCACCAGCATGTTGACCAGGATATTGGTGCCGAATCCGAAGAATGCATTCCAGTCACCGGGCGTCCACAGCGCCGGCTTGAAACCTGATTTTTCCACGGCCATGCTCGTGCTCATCGCGATGCTCCCGCTGCCAGATTGTTTGAAGTCTCCGCTGTCATTGCCTCAAGAACCGCGGCCGAGTCGCTGACCCAGCCGAAGATGCCACCCTGGGCCTTGATCATCTTCAGGCCCATGTCGTGGAATTCGGGAAAATAGGATGCGCAGCCATCCGCCAGCACGACGCAGCGATAGCCGCGATCGTTGGCCTCGCGCACCGTGGTGTTGACGCAGACCTCGGTGGTGACGCCGCACACCAGCAAATTCGCGATGCCGTATTTCTGCAGGACATCGCCGAGTTCGGTGGCGTAGAACGCGCCCTTGCCGGGCTTGTCGATGACGACCTCGTTGTCGAGCGGATACAGCTCCGGAATGATGTCGTGCCCCGCTTCGCCGCGGATCAGGATCCGGCCCATCGGACCGGGATCGCCGATGCGCCGGCTGGGCTCGCCGCGCTCGATCTTCGCCGGCGGCGCGTCGGACAGATCGGGCAAATGGCCCTCGCGGGTGTGCACGACCAGCATCTCGTTGGCGCGGGCCGCGGCCAGCACCGCCGCGATTGGCTTCACCGCGCGCGCCAATTGCGAGACGTCGTTGCCCAGCGTTTCACCGAAGCCGCCCGGCTCCATGAAATCACGCTGCATATCGATGATGAGAAGTGCGGTGGCCGACCAGTCGAGATCGATCGGCGTTGGCTCCGCTGCGACGGTGCCGCTGAAAGGACTTCTGGTGTTCGCCATGACCTGCGCCCGCCCCGAACGAGAGAACCCTCGCAGGGAACCTAAGCAAGGCCTATGCCATTGTGTACAACGCCCGGATGGCATCGCTTCGTATCGAAATCTTTCGTAATTTCAGTCAGTTATATCTTGAACCGAGGTTTGCTTAATTCCCGGGCGAAGCTTTTGCGACGTGCAATTGCTCATTAGCTAGGCGTAATTCCAATCGCCTGCTTGGTGATCACCTGCGCGTCAGGCCCAGCCAAATATTCAAATGTAATGTCCGCCTACCGCTGCATCCGCATCAGTTGATCCAATCGGCATCATGTTGTGGTTCAGGTTCGCCGTGATCCACAGTGAACCTGCCGTCGGCGCCGAGACGATATAAAAGGAGGTCGCCGTCAGACCAACTGCCAGCACCTATCCGATTACAAGCACAAGCTGGTGACTCCGTCGGCGCTTGAAATGCCGCCACTGTGCTGCGCAGGTTACAGACAAATCGACAGTCTGCTGTCTATCTTATCGTCGTATGGCCGCAAACAAGGTAACGGCGGTACACGGACGCTGCGGAATCAAATTCCAGGCTACGACTTGAGCCGTCCCGTGAACAGGACGGCTCTTTTTTCTTGATCGGCAGCTTGAAGCTTTCCAGAATCTGCCGCCTCCCTTTCCCCGCATTTCGCGGGCGCGCCTTGCTTCGCAACTGCCGGTGCCTACCTTCCAAAGCAGCATGCAACCCAAATCCAGCGATCCCAAAACCGGCAATGGAGGCCGAGACACAAGGCGCCCCTCCGGTTCGGCGGCGATGGGGGCATCCGCGGCATCCAGCCGATCTCTCAGGGAGCGCGTCGGAGCCTTAAGGAATCTGCGTCCTTTCCTGATGATGGTTTGGCGCACCAGCCCCGGACTGACCGCGGCATCGCTGGTGTTGCGGCTGCTTCGCGCGGTGATGCCGGTCGTCACCCTCTATGTCGGCAAGCTGATCATCGATAATGTTGTCCTGCTGGTGCAGGCGCCGCATAAGCCGGAAACGCTGCGGTTGTGGCTCGACAGCGGCCTGTTGAACTGGCTGGGCATGCTGCTGCTGGCCGAATTCGCACTCGCGGTGCTGGCGGACATTCTTGGGCGCATCGTGTCATTGATCGACGGCCTCTTGTCCGAGCGCGTGACCAATGCCTCCAGCGTGCGATTGATGCAGCACGCCGCGACGCTCGACCTTGAAGACTTCGAGGACTCCGAATTTCAGGACCAGCTTGAGCGGGCGCGCCGGCAGACCAGCGGAAGAATGTCGCTGATGGGCCAGCTATTCGGCCAGGCGCAAGACATCGTGACCGTGGTCAGTTTTGCCGCCGGCCTGGTTTTCTATGCTCCCTGGCTGATTGCGCTGCTGTTCCTGGCGCTGGTTCCGGCGTTTGTCGGCGAGGCGCATTTCAACGCCCAAAGCTATTCGCTTGATTTTGTCCGCACCCCGGAGCGGCGCGAACTCGACTATGTCCGGCAAACCGCCGCCAGCGTTGAAACCGCCAAGGAAGTGAAAATCTTCGGTCTCAACGGATTCCTGATCAGTCGATACATCCGTCTGGCGACCGATTTTTACGCGGCCAATCGACGGCTGGCGCTGCGGCGCGCCGGTTGGGGAGGATTGTTCACCGCGATCGGCACCGTCGGCTACTATCTGGCCTATGCCTACATCACCTGGCGCACCTTGACGGGAGAATTTTCGGTCGGCGACCTGACTTTCCTTGCGGGTTCGTTCCGGCGCTTGAGCGCGCTTCTGGAAGGTCTGCTGACCAGCTTCTCCAGCACCGCCGGCCAGGCGCTCTATCTCAACGACCTGTTTTCATTTTTCGAGGTGACGCCGGAAATCCTGTCGCCGGCCAACCCGCGAAGTTTCCCGAATCCTATCCTGCACGGCTTTGAATTTGAAGACGTCGGATTTCGCTACCCTGATTCGGAGCGATGGGCGGTGCGCCATCTCTCCTTCACCCTCCACGCCGGCGAGGTACTGGCATTGGTCGGAGAAAACGGCGCCGGCAAGACCACCCTGGTGAAGCTTCTCACCCGGCTCTATGATCCCGTCGAAGGCCGCATCCTGCTCGATGGCCGTGACCTGCGCGAATACGATCTCGACGCGTTACGCGGCAGCATGGGCGTCATTTTCCAGGATTTCGTCCGCTACAATCTCAACGCCGGCGACAATATCGCGGTCGGAAAGATCACCGCGCGCGACGATCTGGCACGCATCGACCGCGCGGCGAAAAGCAGCCAGGCCGACGAAGTCATTGCCAAATTGCCGGCGGGCTATCAGCAGATGATCGGCAAACGCTTCAAGAACGGCGTGGAATTATCCGGCGGAGAATGGCAGAAAATCGCCATCGCACGCGCCTATATGCGTGAGGCCGCGGTGCTGATTCTGGATGAGCCGACCGCCGCGTTGGACGCTCGAGCGGAATTCGAAGTGTTTCAGCGTTTCAAGGAGCTCAGCTCCGGAAAAACCGCCATCCTGATTTCCCATCGCTTTTCCAGCGTGCGCATGGCCGACCGCATTCTGGTTCTCGCCGACGGCGCCATCGAGGCTTCCGGCACCCATGACGAATTATTGGCCCAGTCGAGCCGCTATTCCGAGCTGTTTGAACTGCAGGCCGCCGGATATCGCTGACGGCTCAGGCGGGCGCTCTGGGTGAACCCGAAGCCCAGCGCTGTTGCTTGGTGATATATGGCCGATATACACTTGGGATGAATATTCGGCGGCCGATCCCCGCGCGCCTTTTCACGGCAAGATGTGAGGCACGATTTGAAATCGAAGACGCCGACCAAACGCCGGCCTCGCACAGCCGAGGCCGAGGACGGCACGCTGACCGATCGCGCCTATCGCGAACTCGAAGAGATGATTGTCACGCTGCAATTGTCGCCCGGAACGGTGCTGTCGGAGCAGGCGCTCGCCGCGCGTCTGAAGATCGGCCGAACCCCGATCCGGGAAGCACTGCAACGGCTGGCGCGGGATGGGCTCGTCGTGATCATGCCAAGGCGCGGCATCATGGTCTCCGAGATCAATTTGAGGCTGCAACTGCGGCTGCTCGAGGTGCGCCGCGAGCTTGAGCGGCTGATGGCGAGCCTCGCTGCCGAACGCGCCTCGCCCGACGAACGCCGCGAATTCGCCGAGGTGGCGGAAGCCATGCTGGCGGCCGCCGCCAAATCAGACGACATCGCCTTTATGCGCCTCGACCAGCGCTTCAACATCCTGATCGCAGTGGCGGCCCGCAACGAATTCGCCCGCCGGTCGATGGGCCTGATGAACGCGCTGTCGCGCCGGTTCTGGTATCAGCACTATCAGGAGGTCGCGGATCTGCCGCTGGCCGCCAAGCTGCACGCGGCGGTCGCCGAAGCGGTTTCGCAGAAGAAGGTCAAGGCCGCGGCGACCGCGTCCGACCGGCTGATCGACTATATCGAGGATTTCGCGCGCAAGACGCTCGACACGTGAGCGGCTTCAATTCAGGCGACCGCCTTGCCGGTTAACGCGGCCAGAGCCAGTTCGATGTCCGCCGAACTCATCTCCCACTCGTTGCCGAAATTCGCGACGATAGCGCGCATGAAGGGCTCGACCGCCGCCTTCGCGGCGGCATGGTCGCCGAGATGATCGGCCAACAGCGCCAGCGCGAGCTGGCGCGGCTCGGGACCCTCGTAGCTCCACTCGAAACCATTCTTGCTGAACCCCATGATATCCACGCGAGGATCCAGCGGCGCGCCGTCGACAGTCACCTTGACGCCGTCAATCGTCCGGTCTCCCGCATAGTGTTTCATGGTGCGCTCCTGTCTTCAAACCTGCCCGCGAGTTCCGAAGAATCGCTGGCGCGCGCTTCATCTACGCCTGTCGGCATCGTCGTGCCGCCTCGCGCATTGCCATACCATAAATATATCAATGAGATCACAGCAAGCGCTATTTCGGCCGAGGCCTGTCGACAGCGCGGAAACAATCATTGTCGGTCTAATAGATTGGTGATATATCAGATGGGAGCGGCTTTGCGACGGACGGAGGTAACGTAATGGAACTATCATCCAGTCCTATGACGGAGCGGCAGCGGAACTACCGGGCGACCTACCGCCACCGTATCGCCGGCTGGTACAATGGCTGGCTCCATGCCTTCGTGATCTATGTGATCGGGTTCACGGCCC
The DNA here is from genome assembly GCA_963771225.1 of uncultured Pseudomonadota bacterium. Taxonomy (GTDB): domain Bacteria; phylum Pseudomonadota; class Alphaproteobacteria; order Rhizobiales; family Xanthobacteraceae; genus Bradyrhizobium. Next base: position 7,707 of record CAVYSR010000005.1, read on the forward strand.
TGTCGGTCTATTTCGCTGACATCAGCGACCTGCGCTGGTGGGAGCTGGGGATCGTGCCGGTGACTTTCCTGTTCGCCAACTTCTTCGAATGGTGGATCCATCGCTTCGTCATGCACCGGCCCTCGCAGGTGAAAGCATTCCGCGCGATCTACAATCGCCATACGCTGATGCATCACCAGTTCTTCACCGAGCAGGAGATGCGTTTTGCCGACCATAACGACTGGCGGGTGACGTTCTTTCCGCCCTACGCGCTGGTAACCTTCACCATGATGTCGATCCCGCCGGCGCTGGTGCTGGGCTGGCTGATCTCGCCCAATGTCGGCTGGTTGCTGATCTCGACGACGACGTCAATGTACTTGATCTACGAGTTCATGCATTTCTGCTGCCACGTCGATGAAAACTGGTTCGTGCGTCATGCCCCCTTCGTTAACACCATCCGGCGCCATCACACCGCCCATCATAACCAGTCGATCATGATGGAGCGAAACATGAACCTGACCTTCCCGGTGATGGATTGGCTGTTTGGTACCTCGGATCTCGATCGCGGCCTGATCGGCCACCTGCTGAACGGCTACGACACCCGCTTCGTCAAGACCAACATGCGCAAGACCTCGCGCACGCCGAGGCCCGACATGGCGCAGCCATCCACCGGATTTATTGCGCCGGCCGAGTAACGCCCGCCGGATATCCGCTGCGTAACCGAGCGGAGGAGCCATCATGCAGGCGATCGAACCGAACTGGATTTCACTGCTCTGGTTCGCGGCCTTTGCGACCGTCGGCACGGTCGCCCTGCTGATCGTTGCCGGCATGTTTCCGCTCCGCGCCCGCCCCGACGCAGTGGGATCCAGCACGGCAACGCTGCTGGTGGTCGCTAATGCTATTTTGCTGGCAGCGCTGCTAACCGGCACCGGACTTTATGGCTACGCCGAACTTCGATGGAGCACGCTGGTTGTCGTGGCGGGCCTTGTCGTGCTGTTTGCGCCCGGACTGTTCGAGGCATGGCCATCGTCGTGGCGCGATGGCAACATCGGGCTTGTCGTTCTGGTCGGCGTTCAGGCTCTGGCGATCGCAACACTGGCGAAAGTTGCGGGAACGCCCTTGGCAAATCTGTTGTGAAGCTGTGCGGAGAATGCGATGCCGGTAAAAATCAAGTTTGGTCTTTCGCTGATGGTCGTCGTGGTGGCGGCCATCGCGTTTTATTTTCAGCATGTGCTCGGGCATGACCGTATCCAGTACGTCGTCGCATTCCTCGGCTGTCTTCATGATTTTTGCGATGTGGCTGTTTCCCGAAGTCAAGCGGGACGAAACGGCCGGCGGCGCTCGCCGCGACCCGTCAACGCGATAGATCGACCGACCCGCAACCGCGTATTTTCACAGGAATGCCGAAGCCAGCGCGGGCAATTCCGTCAACGCATGCGCCATGTATTCGAGGCCGGCGGCCAGCCGGGGACGGCCGATCGGACCGCCGAGACAAACGCGCACCGCCTCGGGCGGCGCGCCACTCACGGTGAATGCATCACTGGCGACAACGCCAATTCCGGTGGAGCGCATGTGCTCGACAAAGGCGGTGCAATTCCACAGGCCGGGAAGCTCGACCCAGATATTGAAGCTCAACATATCGCTCCTGTGCATTCCCTTCGGCAATATCTCCGAGACGAGCTTCTGCCGCGCGGTGGTCTCGCTTCGTATGAACCGGAGCATCGTGTCGGCGGTGCCGTCTTCGATCCATCGCGTCACCAGGGCGACGGTCAGCGGTGATGCCATCACCGTGGCGGCCCGAAGTGCTGCCGCGAACGGCCATATCGAACGGGTATCGGGCACCACGACATAAGCCGCGCGCAGCCCGGCGCCGATGCATTTGGCCAAACCCGCGACATGCCAGGTGAGGTCCGGCGCGATCGCGGCAAACGGCGCGTGCCCGTGCGCGGGAATAAAACCATAGGCATCGTCTTCGACAATCGGAAGTTTGAACCGCCGCGCCATGGCTGCGATGTCCCGCCGCCGCTGATCGCTGATAGTGATGGTGGTCGGGTTTTGAAGCGTCGGGTTCAGATAGAGCGCCTTCGGTTTCAGTTTCTTGCAGGCTTCGGCAACGGCATCGACCTCGACACCCTCGGCATCCATCGGCAAGCCGACCAGTTGCAGGCCAAGCTGCGCCGCGATCGATCGAATTCCGGGATAGGTCAGGGCTTCGCAAAGCACGACATCGCCGGGCTTGGCGAGGATGGTGAGAATGCCGAGCAATGCCGGATGGGCGCCCGGCGACACGAAGATCCTTTCCTGCGCGGGCACCAAAGCGCGCCTGCCGAGCCAGCTCGATGCGGCGTCCTTGTCGGCTTGCGTGCCGCCGAAGCCCTGATAGCGCAGCAGCCCAACGATATCGCGCGACACATATTCCATGCCGGCCTGCATGCGCTCGATCAACTCGGGATCATCCGGCTCGGGCGGCAAATTCATCGAAAGATCGACCGGACGCGGCGGCGGCATTGGCTGACCACGCCGCGGTCGCGGCTTGTCGCGAACGAACGTGCCCTGCCCGACCTTGGATTCGATCAGGCCTCGCTTGCTGGCTTCGACGTAGCCACGCGCCACTGTCGTGAAATCGACATTGAGGCGCTTTGCAAGCTTGCGCTGCGGCGGCAGCCGGTCTCCGACCGCAAGTCGTCCGGCTCCGATGTCGGTTGCGATGGCTTCGGCGATGGCGAGATAACGCGGTTTGTCACTGGTCGCGAGATCGGGCGTCCACTCGGCCATCAGGTTCTTTCATCGTGGGATCGAAAAATTGACTGCATCTTGTTGCGTATAGGATTTTTTGCCAAAACTTTCAATCGCGGATTTAGGGCGCGCCGCCGACGGTGATGATTGATGGTTTTCAATACGCTTTGCTCAATGCAAATGCAGGACGCACAGGAATTGTACGCATTTTTTTGCGGCAGGATTTTGGATCCCGTCAGGAATCCAATCATTATTGAATGCATAATTGAATGCAAGTTGACTGTTTTGATGATCTGTTGTGCAAAACCTCAACTGGCACATCCGTTGCAAAGCTTGCGGCGTGCCCGGCCGACGCCTGGGACGATCACAAGGAGTGCAACATGCCAGCCGTAACAATGCCCGCACGCCAGAAAGGCGACTACCTCGTCGACTACGAGCAGAAGGTTTTCGAAGATGTGAAAGCGAAACCCGGCGAAAAAGCGCTGGTCACGTTTCACACCGTCGCCTTTGAAGGCTCGATCGGGTTCGTCAATATGCTGCAAGCCACGCGGCTGATGCGCAAAGGCTTCGAGACATCGATCCTGCTTTACGGGCCCGGCGTTACGCTCGGCGTGCAGCGCGGGTTCCCGAAAATCGGCGACGAGGCGTTTCCAGGTCACCAGAATTTCAACAACACGCTGGTCAAGTTCATGGCGGAAGGCGGCAAGGTTTATGCGTGCCGCTTCGCGCTGCAGGCGCTTTACGGCCACGGCGAGCCTTCGCTGATCCCCGGCATCATCCCGATCAGCCCGCTCGACGTGCTGGATCTCACATTGATCCACCGCAACGACAACGCCTTCATGCTCCACACCTGGACGCTCTAGGCCGCGACAACACTCGCCAGCGGCGGACCGGATGGAGAGAAGCAAATGGCCGAGAAACAAATCGTCAGGGTCGCCGCGGTGCAGATCGCGCCCGATCTCGATACGCCGACGGGGACGCTCGATCGCGTTCTCGCGGCGATCGCGGAGGCTGCGGGCAAGGGAGCCAGGCTTGCGGTGTTTCCCGAAACGTTCGTGCCTTGGTATCCCTATTTCTCTTTCATCCGTCCGCCGATGCTGAGCGGCGCCGAACACATTCACCTCTACGAGAATGCGGTCGTCGTTCCCGGCCCTGTCACCGAGGCGGTGGCCGCGGCGGCCCGTAAATACAACATCGTGGTCGTGCTCGGCGTCAATGAACGCGACCACGGCACGCTCTACAACGCCCAACTGATCTTCAACGCCAACGGCGCTCTGGTGCTGAAGCGCCGGAAGATCACGCCGACATTTCACGAGCGCATGATCTGGGGCCAGGGCGATGGCTCCGGCCTGAAGGTAGTCGACACCGCGGTCGGACGGATCGGTGCGCTGGCTTGCTGGGAACATTACAATCCGCTCGCCCGCTATGCGCTGATGGCCCAGCATGAAGAGATTCACGTCGCCCAGTTCCCGGGCTCGCTGGTCGGCCAGATCTTCGCCGACCAGATCGAGGTGACGATCCGCCATCATGCGCTCGAAAGCGGCTGCTTCGTCGTCAACGCCACCGGTTGGCTTACCGAAGACCAGATCGCCAAGATTTCACCTGAGGAAGGGCCACGCAACGGAATCCGCGGCGGCTGCATGACCGCCATCGTCTCTCCCGAGGGCAAGCACATCGTTCCGCCGCTCACCTCCGGCGAAGGCATCCTGGTCGCTGACCTCGACATGGCACTGATCGTCAAGCGCAAGCGCATGATGGACTCGGTCGGCCATTACGCGCGGCCTGAACTTTTGTCGCTGCTGTGGGATGACCGCCCGGCGATCCCGCTCCATTTGTCCCACGCCGCAGCGTCCCTCTCCACCTCTGGAGGACAATCCGATGAAGCCCATGCTGGTGCACGAACACCCGAAGCCGATGCCGACCGAGCAGCTGATCAACGAGTTGCAATCCTTCGGAGTTCGTCTCGTTGATCCCAAGGCCGGCGGCGACAGCCGGCGCGGCGGCGCCGGCCCGTCCGATCACATGCCGATGACGATCGACGGCGCGACCGTGATGATCCCGGTCCACAATGCGCCGGCATTCGAGAGCCCCTACATCGTCGACAAACCGGATACGCTGGGCCGCAGCCAGGTCAGCCGCGACGGCGCGGTGATCGGCGAGGTGAAATTCCAGCTGCGGCCGCGCTTTTACGAGCGCTCGACCGCTGACGGCATTCCCTATTCGAAAATTGCAACGCTGCACGGCCGCGACGTGCTGGCGACGACGATCCTGCAAACCTGCATCCGGTATCAAAGCCGCACCAAGACCTGCCAGTTCTGCGCCATCGGCCAATCGCTTGCCGCCCGCCGTACCATTGAACGCAAGACGCCGGAGCAACTCGGCGAAGTCGCCCGCGCAGCCGTCGAACTTGATAGCGTCACCCATATGGTGATGACAACCGGAACGCCGCCCGGCCGCGACCGTGGCGCCAAAATCCTGTGCGAAAGCGCGCTCGGCGTCAAAGCCGCCGTCGATCTTCCGATCCAGGGACAATGCGAGCCGCCCGACGACGACATCTGGTTTCAGCGAGATGAAGGACTCCGGCATCAATTCGCTCGGCATGCATCTGGAAGCCGTCACTGAGCGGGTGCGCCAGCGCATCATGCCGGGAAAGGCGCAAGTGTCGGTGCAGCGATACTTCAGAGCGTTCGAGGCGGCCGCACCCGTCTTCGGACATGGCCAGGTTTCGACCTATATCCTCGCCGGACTTGGCGATAGCCAGAAGGAAATCCTCGACATTTGCGAGCGTCTCGTCGGCGTCGGCGTTTATCCCTTCGTGGTGCCGTTTGTGCCGATTTCAGGCACACCGCTGGAAAGCCACCCGACGCCGTCTCCGGCGTTCATGCATGAAATTCTCGGGCCGCTGGCAAAACTGCTGCGCGACGGCGGCCTCAGCTCCGGCGACATCAAGGCTGGCTGCGGCAGATGCGGCGCCTGCTCAGCGCTTTCGACGTACGAGAAGAGGATGCCGGCATGATCTTCGAACCCTTCAAGCCGTTTCTCGCCAGCGCTTATCAAATCAAGTTCGCGACCGAAGCCTGGGAGAAACGCGGCGCCGCTACGCTGCGCCGACAAGTGTTCTGCGGGGAACAGGGGCTGTTCGACGGCGACGATCGCGACGCGGTCGACGACGTTGCGATCCCCCTTGTGGCGATCTCGCTGTTCGGCGTCGCGGCGGACGCCGTGGTCGGCACGGTTCGGATTCACCGGCATCCGGAAGACCCCGGCGTGTGGTGGGGATCGCGGCTGGCGGTAACCGGGCAGTATCGGCGCCTCGGCGCGGTCGGGGCGGGCTTGATCCGCCTCGCTGTCGCGTCGGCGCATGCGCGCGGCTGCCACACGTTTCTCGGCAACATCCAGAGCCAGAACGCCGATCTGTTCCATCACATGCACTGGCGCACGCTTAGGGAACTCGAACTGTACGGCAAGCCGCATCACATGATGCAGGCCGACCTCGACTTCTATCCGCCATTCCTGCAACCCGAGGTCGGCTTTTTGTCGTTGCCGAAGCTGGCCGCGTGATGATGGGCTCGCTCGCAATATCGGCGCTGGCGCAGCGGCTGCGATGCAGCAGTGGCATCGCGGCCAAGAGCGACATCGCGTCGGTCGCGCGATCGCTGGGCCTGTCGGGTGCCGGCGTCATTCCGGTTGGTGACGATTGTGCTGCTATCCCCGACGGCGACGGTTATCTGCTGTTCGCCATCGAAGGCTTCATGAACGAATTCGTCACCGGCGATCCATGGTTCGCCGGCTGGTGCGGCGCCATGGTCAACATATCGGACATTGCGGCAATGGGCGGACGGCCCATCGCCATTGTCGATGCGATCTGGGCGAATGGCGAGGCCGAGGCCGCGCCGGTGCTCGCCGGTTTGAAGGATGCGGCGAAGGCCTACGGGGTTCCCGTCGTCGGCGGACACACCAACATCCGAACCGACCGCGGCCAGCTGTCGGTCGCAATTCTCGGCCGCGCCAGCAAGCTGTTGACCAGCTTCGATGCCTCGCCCGGCGACAGATTGATCGCAGCGATCGATCTGCGCGGGCGTTACCGCGAGCCATTCTCGAACTGGGAAGCCGCGACCGATGCGCCGCATTCCCGCCTGCGCGGCGATCTTGAGCTACTGCCTTCGATCGCGGAAGCAGGACTCTCGCGCGCCGCCAAGGATATCAGCCAGGGCGGCATTGTCGGCACCGCGGCCATGCTTGCCGAATGTTCCGGCGTCGCCATCGATATCAACCTTGAGGCGGTTCCGAAGCCCGACGGCATCGCGCTCGAGCGCTGGCTGCTGACGTTTCCGAGCTTCGGCTATTTACTCTGCGTCAAGCCGCATCACGTCGCCGAGGTGACGGCCCGCTTTACGGCCCGCGGGATCGCCGCCGCCGATATCGGCACGGTGGGGACACGGCAACCGCCTTACCGTCGGCGACGGCATCGCATCCGAAACGATCTGGGATTTTGCGCAGAAGCCGTTGATCGGCGCCGGACCACGGTCACACATCGCGGTCGAGGCGGTAGCATGATCGCAAGCAACCGGCTTCCGCGAATTGCCATCCTGGCACACTCCACCAATCCGCGCGGAGGCGTCGTCCACGGACTCGAATTGGCTGACAGCCTCACCCGGCTTGGTTATGAGGCGGTGGATTCATGCGCCCGACGCCAGCGGCAAGGGATTCTTCCGGGCGCCACTGTCGCCTGCGATCGCCGTGATGGCGTCACCGGCTGGCAAGAACGTCGCGGAAATGGTGCAAGCGCGCATCGCCGATTACATCAAGCATTTCGAGCTGCCGGCCAACAGAGAATTCGACGTGTTTCATGCGCAGGATTCGATCTCGGGTAATGCACTGGCGACCCTGAAGCAGCGCGGCCTGATCCGCGCACTTTGCGCGCACCGTTCACCATATCGACAGCTTTGGGGATGCCCGCCTCAGCGATTGGCAAACGCGGTGGATTGCCGAGGCCGACGAATTGTTCGTCGTGAGCGAGCTTTGGCAATCCAGGATCAAGGCCGAATTCGGCCGGACCTCGACCAGGGTCGGAAACGGGGTCGATACCGAACGCTTCACAAATCATGCCCGCGCGCTCGACCAGCAGGTGCGGGATCAATATGGCATCAACGGAAGCCCGGTACTTTTTTCCGTGGGCGGCGTCGAGGAACACAAGAACAGCGTTCGAATCCTGGAGGCGTTCCGGCAGCTATTGCGATTCACCGTGATGCGCAGCTCGTGATCGCCGGCGGTGCGTCATTGCTCGACCATGCGATGTATCGGCGGCAATTCGACGCCCTGATCGCGGCAGACAGCGAGCTCAACCGCGTCGTTGTTTGTCTCGGTCCGGTCCCGGATTCCGATATGCCCTCGCTGTACCGGATCGCGGACGCGCTCGTGTTTCCGTCCATCAAGGAAGGCTTCGGCCTTGTCGTTCTGGAAGCGATGGCGAGCGGCACGCCGGTGGTGACCTCGCGCATCGCGCCGTTCACCGAATACCTCGGTGCCGACGACGTGGTCTGGTGCGATCCCTTGAGCGTGGCGTCGATCGCCAACGCGATGGCGATCGTTCTGGCCGAACCGCTGCATTCCAGGATGGCGCAGCGCGGCACGCTGATTGCGCGGCAACATGACTGGGCCAATACCGCGCGGGCACACCTGCCGGCCTATCAGAAACTGATGGAGTTGCAGCATGCCTGAGATGCTGTTTGAGATCCGCTGGCCGAATGGCGCGGTCGAACAATGCTATTCGCCGTCGCTGGTGATCCGGGATCATCTCGCCGTCGGCGAAACCTACAGCGTGCCGGAATTCCTGCGGCGCAGCCGCATCGCACTGACCATCGCCAGCGATCGGGTGCGGGACAAATACGGCTTCGCCTGCGCGCGGGCAATGGGACAGCTCACGGGCGGGGCTGGAATCCGCCGCCGGTC
>CAVYSR010000006.1:0-66428 GCA_963771225.1 uncultured Pseudomonadota bacterium
CGCAAGCCTCGTCGAAGCAAGCCTCGTCGAAGCCAGTCTTGCGCAGGATCGCTTGAGGGAGCATGTCGCAGTCGCTGTTCGCAGCCTTTGTGGTTTTCGGCGCGGTCATGGCGTTCACGCCGGGACCCAACAATATCATGGTGCTGTCGTCGGGGCTGACTTACGGCTTCCGTCGCAGCCTCCCGCATATCGCGGGCATCGCGATCGGGGTCTCGTTCATGGTAGCGTCCGTGGGTCTCGGCCTCGGGGCCATCTTCATCGCCTATCCGGTGCTGCAGACCATCCTGAAATATGTCGGTATCGCCTATCTGATCTATTTGGCCGTCGTTATCGCGATGTCCGGATCGGTTACGCCGGGGCAGGACAACCAGCGCGGCCCGATGACATTCTGGGCTGCGGTGCTGTTCCAGTGGGTCAACGTCAAGGGCTGGGTGATGGCGATCGGCATCATTACCGCCTATTCCGCGATTGCCAGCTTTCCATGGAATATCGTCATCCAAGCCGCGCTGATGTTCGTTATGGGAGCGTTGTCGTCGTTGGCCTGGACGCTGTTCGGCAGTTCGCTGCGATCGTTTTTGACCTCGCCGACGGCGGTGCGGGTTTTCAACGTCCTGATGGCCGTGCTGCTGCTGGCTTCGCTCTATCCGGTCTTGATCGACGCATGATGCCGCGGTGCGTCATGCGCGAGAAGGGTTTCCCCTGAGGTAAAAAATGGACTAGACAACGCTCCGAAATCGCCAGCCGAACCAGCACGCTGGACCGGCCGAACACCCCGAAAACAGGACGATCCGGGCACTCCGCCCGCCAGCCAAGAGGAACGACCATGCGTGTTTATTACGATCGCGACGCCGACCTGAACCTGATCAAGGGCAAGAAGGTCTGCATCGTCGGCTATGGCAGCCAGGGCCACGCCCATGCGCTGAACCTGAAGGATTCCGGCGTCAAGGAAGTCGCCATCGCGCTACGCAAGGGTTCGGCCTCGGCCAAGAAGGCGGAAGCCGCCGGCTTCAAGGTGATGGAAGTCGCCGAGGCCGCGAAGTGGGCCGACGTCATCATGATGCTGACGCCCGACGAGTTGCAAGGCGACATCTACCGCGATCACCTGCACGCCAACATGAAGAACGGCGCGGCGCTGTTGTTCGCCCACGGCCTCAACGTGCATTTCAACCTGCTCGATCCACGCGCCGATCTCGACGTGCTGATGATCGCGCCGAAGGGTCCCGGCCACACCGTGCGCTCCGAATATCAGCGCGGCGGCGGCGTGCCCTGTTTGATCGCGATCCACAAGGATGCCTCGGGCAACGCCCATGACCTCGGTCTCAGCTATGCCTCGGCGATCGGCGGCGGCCGCGCCGGTATCATCGAGACCTCGTTCCGGGAAGAGTGCGAGACCGATCTGTTCGGCGAGCAGGTGGTGTTGTGTGGTGGCCTGGTCGAACTGATCAAGGGCGGCTTCGAGACGCTGGTGGAAGCCGGCTACGCGCCGGAAATGGCATATTTCGAGTGCCTGCACGAGGTGAAGCTGATCGTCGACCTGATCTATGAAGGCGGCATCGCCAACATGAATTACTCGATCTCCAACACCGCTGAATATGGCGAATACGTCACCGGACCGCGCATCGTCACCGAAGAAACCAAGAAGGAGATGAAGCGCGTGCTGGGCGACATCCAGTCCGGCAAGTTCGCGCGCGACTGGATGCTGGAGAACAAGGTCAACCAGACCTCGTTCAAGGCAACCCGCGCCAAGCTCGCCGCCCATCCGATCGAGGAAGTCGGCGTCAAGCTCCGCGACATGATGCCGTGGATCAAGAAGGGCGCGCTGGTCGACAAGACCAAGAACTAAGTGTCGTGCCCCGGATGCTGCGCAGCGCCGCCTTTTGCTGCGTGGTGCGCTGCTGATCCGGGGTCCATCAACTTGCCGCCTGTGTGGATCCCGGCTCTGCGGCGCAGCGTGAAAAACGCTGCATCGCGTCCGGGAAACGGAGGGCGCTTCCAGCCTCGCGCTCAGTCCAGCCCCAGCGCGGTGATCACGGCACGGCGGTCGTAATAGGGGCGCTCGCATATGATTTTGGCCGAGCCCGGCGCGAATTCGAAGCTCGCCATGATGCGCACGCGAAATGCCCTTCCGGTGGGGGCAATCTCGCCTTTCGTCGTCCGCAGTGGGCCGAGATGGGTGCCGGTCAGCCAGAATTCCACCAGCACCGTATCGCCGTCGGCGGCGATGGCGATGATCTCGTTGCCTTGATCGGGAAATGGCGTGCGGGACGCGGCGAAGTAACCGCGCACCGCGGCTTCGCCATCGAACACCGTCCCGGCGCCGTACAGCTCGTAGCGCGGATGCGCAAAGGTGGCGATGACACCGTCCCAGTCGCGCTCGCATTCGAGCCGCATGTGGTCGCGCACGGTCTGGATGCGCGCGGCGCTTAACGGGTTCATGGAAATCTCTCTCTGATGTTGCCGGTCAAAAATAGAGCATGGCGTCACGCCGGTAAAAAGAGAGCGGCGCTCGAGGAACGCGGTCGCCAAATTGCGAACGGCGGGAAAACAGGCTAGCGCGCGACGAAGGGGTTCGCCGCGCCGCCGCCAAAATCGTTTTCTATTCGGCGATGACTTCGCCGGAGCCGCCGAACTCGGCCGGGAAATCCTTCAGCTTCGGCAAGCCGTCCCGGATCGGCAACACGGTCTCGGCGTAATTGACATGAAGCATGGGTGCGAAGGCCAGTGTCGGGATCGTCGCGGCGAACACGTCGACGAGGCTGAGCGGCGGGTGATTGGCCATCAGGTGTCCGCCGCATTTGCTGCAATATTTGCGCTCGCTCATCGGCGTTTTGGCAAACGTCGCGACATTCTCTTTTCCCTTGGTGATTTCCACCGCCTCGGGCTTCCAGAGGCTGAACGCATTGACGGGGCCGCCGGACCACGAACGGCATGAGCGGCAATGGCAGTAGCCCATGGCTTCCGGTGATCCCGTAACCGTCACTTCGACGGCGCCGCAAAAACAACTTCCAGTGTGATTTATTTTTAGTTTCCTCGCCCAAATTACGTTTTGTCAGGTTGCCCTGCGCCGGGCATTATCGTTGCGCGCTTGGTACTCTTCGCCAAACATCTCGACCAGATCGTGTTCTTCGCCAAGAATTCCCTTGAAATGTGGGATTGCGCTTCGCGCCGGTCGCGTTGCAAGGTGGTAGCCTGGGCGGGAGTTTGAACATGCGATCTGTTGTCATTACCGGGGCCTCCATCGGCACTACGAGATCACTCCGGACCCGATGCGGCACCTGATCACGGGCATCCTGCCGAAGCGGATGGTCGACCGGATCATCGCCAAGCGCCTTGGGCTGTTGCCGCCGGCGTGAGCGTTGTGAAGGTCACGAACCTTGTGAAGGTGAGGTGATCGCCAGCGATTAAGGAATGCTCGATGCCGATTCAGATTTGCAACACCTGCGGTACGTCCTATCCGGATACGCCTGAACCGCCGCCGAACTGCCTGATCTGCGAGGACGAGCGGCAGTTCGTGCCGCACGGCGGACAGGTCTGGACAACGCCGGCAAAGCTTGCGGGCGGCCACGTCAACGCCTGGCGGCGCCTGGAACCGAATCTGTTCGAGATCCACACGCATCCAGGATTCGGTATCGGCCAGCGCGCGCTGCTGTTGCGGACCCCGAAAGGTAATATTCTCTGGGACTGTATCGCGCTGCTGGACGATGCAACCGAAGCGCTGGTTCGCGCATTGGGCGGCCTGCAGGCGATCGCGATCTCGCACCCGCATTACTACACGTGCATGCAGGATTGGGCGCGGGCCTTCGACTGCCCTGTCCATCTGCATGCTGCCGACGCCGATTGGGTCATGCGCCCCGACTCCGTGATCCGTCATTGGGATGGCGAAACGCTGGAAATCCTGGCCGACGTGACGCTGCTGCGGCTGGGCGGCCACTTTCCTGGCGGCACGGTGCTGCATTGGGCCGATGGCGCCGATGGGCGCGGCGCGATCCTGAGCGGAGACATTGTGCAGGTGGCGGCGGACCTCGAAAGGGTCTCGTTTCTCTGGAGTTACCCGAACATGATGCCGCTGGCAGCAGTGACGGTGCTCCGTATCGCCGCTACCTTGGCGCCGTGGCAGTTCGACCGAATTTACGGGGCCTTTCCGGGACGCCAGGTGATGGCCGGCGGCGCGGGCGCGGTGCAGAGGTCGGCCAAGCGCTACATTGAACTTGCGGGCGGCACGCAGCCTTAGGAACTGACGTCTGCACGGGGATCGGTAACGCGCGCTTATCCCGCGCCGACCGCGCGCCGCGATGACGCCGACATCATCGCGATCAGCCGCAGCGCCATCACCGCCAGCAGCGGGATCAGGAACAGCGCGTAGAGCGGCATTGCGGGAATGCGCTTGCCGAACGAAACCATGAACTGGAACCACAGATAATAGCCGCCGCACAGGTGCAGGATGCGCCAGGCGCGCGGGCCGATCGCGGCCGCGGTGCGGTCGAACGAGGTCGCGGTCATCGCGATGATGAAGGCATAGCCGATGCCGCCGAACACGATAGGAGGCCGGCTGAGGTCGCTGCCGCAATAGTCGGCGGGCGCCATCGCCGCAAAGCAGACGATGGCCACCGCGTGGATGGCGTGCGAGGCCGCGAAGCTGACGCCGAGATAGCGCCGGTTGCGGCGCTGCCAGCGCGTCCATGGCGCTGGGCCACAGCCGCGCCAGCGCCGCGGCGCTGAAGGCGAGGCAGAACAACAACAGCGAGGTTCGCGCGGTGAAGCGGATCACCATGCGCACGCCATCGACCTCGAACTGCCGCATGCCGGCGATCCAGACCGACAGCGCGATCAGGATCAGCGTCAGGGCCGCGAACAGTCGCCAGCCTTCGAACCAGCTTTGACGACGCTGCCGGCATGACGCTCTCCTCTGTTGATGTAATCGTCAGTTACATTGCGGTCGGCGTCGACGTCAATCGTGTATGCAGTGCTTACATTCACGATCGGGTGATGCTAGAACGGCGCATGCCCATCGCCTCGAAGTCCGCAGCCGCCAAGCCTGATCTGACAAGCCTGGATCTGACAAGCCTGCATCGACACTGTCGCCAAGCCGAAACGCCGGTCCGCCCGTCGTCAGCAGCCCGCGGCAAAGCCCTATCACCATGGCGATCTCAGGCGCGTACTGATCGACGCGGCGCTCAGCTGGCCGAGGAGGGCGGGGCCGAGGCGGTCAGCGTGCGCGAGGCCGCGCGCCGCGCCGGCGTGTCGCCGGGGGCGCCGTTCCGGCATTTTCCGAGCCGCGACGCGCTGATGACGGCGGTGGCCGAGGAAGCGCAGCGGCGTTTCCGGGCCGAGATCGACATGGCGCCTTGCGCACCGCGCCGGCCGACGATCCGCTGGCGCGGTTTCGCTGCTTCGGCCTCGCCTATCTGCGCTGGGCGATGCGCAACCCCGCCCATTTCGAGATCATTTCGAGCGGCCGGTTGTTCGATCACGACAGCGCGGCCGGGGTGTCGCGGGACAATGCCGAGCTGATCGACATGACCGGGCGGATGCTGGCGGAGGCCTCGCGCAGGGCCAGTTGCGCCCGGTCGACCTGAAGCAGGTGCGATCGCCGGCCCGCGCGCTGGTCTACGGCTTTGCGCGGATGAACATCGACGGTCATTTTCCGCGCTGGGGCGTGGCGGATGCCGACGCCGAGGCCACCGCCGAGGCGATCATCGACCTGTTCATCGAGGGCATCGCAGCGCGGCCCCGTGCCGTCAGAACGGTAAGGCGCCCCGCGCATTTTAACCCAAGCGCGTGCCGAATCCGTCGAATTCTGTTGCGCGTTGATGACGGTTCAATTACATTTTTATGACATGTCGCGGTTCCCGGCTGCGGCATCCGTCTCCTGGTCAGCGCCAGCCAAGGCCCAAGACAGCGCCGGTGTTGTTGCGTACCGTCTATGGCGCCCGCGCCAAATCCAGGTCCATCCATCCGCGGTTGCCTCGGCCGGCGTCGCCGCGGTCGGCATCTGGCGTCTGCTGGCGGTCGCAGCGCCGCATCTGGCCGCGCTGGCCATCATGCTCCAGACCGAAACCGATTTCGCGCGCGCCGGCTTTCTGCTGTCGTGGGGGATCCTGAATTTCTTCTGGATCGCGCTGCTGCGGCGTCCGGCGCTGTCGGGCGCGCTGTCGCTGACCCTGGTCGTGGTGCTGGTGCTGCTGTCGCGGCTCAAGCACGACATCGTGCAGATGACCGCGAACTTCGTCGACCTGATGGTGATCGACCGCGATACCGCGGCGTTCCTGTTTACGATCTTTCCGCATCTGCGCTGGTCGGTCGATCGGCGCCGCGTTGGTCCTGATCCCCTTGATGTACGCGCTGTGGTGGCTCGATCCGTTCCGCATCCGCCGTCTGCCGGCGGCGGCGGGTGCGCTGGCCTGCCTCGCGGCACTGGTCGGCTATTCCGTCGACCTGGCCGGACGAAGCCTGGCGCGGCTATTACGACGACGGCTATCTGTCGAAATTTTCCCGCTCCGGCGTCACCGCCGTGTCGGATTTCATCAATTACGGATTCATGGAATCCGACGCCGTGGCCACCGTGCGGCCTCAAGGTGCCGCTGTTGGATTCCTGCCATCCTGCCGGGCGGCGGCCGAACATCATCATGATCCACGACGAATTGAGTTTCGACATTCGCAGCGCCGATGGCGTCAAGGTGCCGGCGGGCTTATGGCAGCCATTTCAACTCGTTCGACGGCAAGGCGCGCAAATTCCTGGCCGAGAGCAATGGCGGCCCGAGCTGGTTCACCGAATACAATGTGCTGGCCGGGCTCTCGTCGCGCTCGTTCGGCCGGTTTGCCTATTTCGTCACCCGGATCGCCTCCGGCCGCGTCGAGCGCGGCCTGCCGCTGGCGCTGCGCCGCTGCGGCTATGAGACGATCTCGCTCTATCCGGCCTTTGGCGCGTTCATGAGCGCGCGCAGTTTCCAGCCCACCACCGGCATCCAGCATTTCTACGACGCGCACGATCTCGGCGCCAGGGACGTCGAGCCCGACAGCTTCTTCTACGACAAGGCCGCTGGGATTGATGTCGCAGCAAACGCCGGCAACGCCGCTGTTCATGTTCGTCTATCTCGCCGCCAATCATTTTCCCTGGGAAACCGAAGTTTCGCCCCGACCTGATGCCGTCATGGCGCGCGCCCGGCAACGCGCCCGTGGTCGACGAATATCTGCGCCGGCAGGCGATGAGCGCCGGCGACTACGCCGCGTTCATCGCGGGGCTGAAAAAGAAATTTCCGGGGCAGCCGTTTCTGATCGTGCGCTATGGCGACCATCAGCCGGAATTCTCGCCGCATCTGCTCGACCCCGGTCTTGACGAGGCCGGCGATCGGCAAGAAGCTGGAGAATTACGATCCGCGCTATTACGCGACCTATTACGCGATCGACGCGGTCAATTTCGAGCCGGTGCGAAGTCCCGCCGTGATGGACACGATCGACGGCGCCTATCTGCCGCTGGTGATCCAGGAAGCCGCCGGCATCCCGCTCGATCCGTCGTTCGAGGAGCAGAAGACCATCATGCTGCGCTGCAAGGGCGTGTTTTACGCCTGCAAGGACGGCGCCGAATCCCGCCGGCTCAACCGGCTGCTGATCGACGCCGGGATGATCCACGGACTTTAGCTGATGCGTCGCCCTTCGAGGCCTCCGCTGCGCTCCGGCACCTCAGGGCGTGGCCGAAAACCGTCAACGAAATGAGAATAAGAGTTTGGGGTCGTCATTGCGAGGAGCGAAGCGACGAAGCAATCCATGCGGCAACAAGGAAGCAAAGCTGGATTGCTTCGCTTCGCTCGCAATGACGACCGAATTTCATAAGCTGCATTTCGTGCTACCGCTTCCCGATCTTCTCCCACAGCCAGCGCGCCACCGCGTCGGGCGACGAGGCGCCGTCATCGCCGGCGGCGCGCAAATTGGCCTCGCGCATCGCCGCGATATCGATGCGCGCCGAGCAGCGGCTGCAGCGCCGCCCGCAAGGCCTGATCGTCGGCGCGCTTCGGCGCCAGCAGCACGATCGCGTCGTAGGGCGGGATCGCGTGTTTGGGGTCGTCCAGCACCACCAGATCGTATTTCGCGATCAGCCCGTCGCTGGTATAGCCCGCGATCACGTCGACCTCGCCGGAGGCGACCGCGGCATACATGAAGTCCGGCTGCATCTGCCGCTGCGCGCGAAACGACAGCCCATAGGCCTTTTGCAGCCCGGCCCATTCCGGCCGCGAGAAGAATTCGTAGTCCGCCGCCATCGACATCGTCGCCGGCCTGCGAGGCGAGATCGGCGATCGAGTGAATGCCGAGCGCCTCGGCGCGCTTGCGCGGCATCACCAGCGCATAGGCGTTCGCAAAGCCGAGTTCGCCCAGCAGCGTGATCTTCTGCTGCGCCAGCGTCGCCTTCAATTCGCCGAGCAGCTCCTGGCGCGGCTTGATATCGCTGTGGTGAAACTGGTTGGCCCACAGCGTGCCGGAATAATCGACATAGACGTCGATATCGCCCGATGCCAGCGCGTCGAAAATCACGTTGGAGCCGAGGCCCTCGCGCGTAGCTCGCCGTCAGTCCCGCCGCCCGCAGCCGCTGCGCGATCAGCGCCGACAGCACATATTGTTCGGCAAAGGTTTTGGCGCCGACGATATAGGCTCGATGGCGAGCGCGCCAGTGAGGGCACCAGCGTCGCCGCGACCAGCGCCGCGATGCCGATGCCGCCGAGCGCGACGCGGAGCGCGGCTGCGCGTCGCGAATGCCGATTTCGATCAGCGCCAGCAATTGATCGACCGCGAGCGCCAGCACGGCGGCGGCGAGGCAGCCGAACAGCACGAACACCCAGTTCTGGGTCTGCAACCCGGCAAAGATGTAATTGCCGAGGCTGGTCTGGCCGATCGGCGTCGACAACGTCGCGGTGCCGATCACCCAGACCGCCGCGGTGCGGATGCCCGCCATCATCACCGGCAGCGCCAGCGGCAATTCCACCGTGAACAGCGACTGGCGCGGCGTCATGCCGACGCCTTGCGCGGCCTCGAGGATCGCGGGGTCGACGCCGTTCAGGCCGGTGATGGTGTTGCGCAGCACCGGCAGCATCGAATAGAGCGCCAGCGCCAGCACCGCGGGCAGGAATCCGAACGCGGAAAAGCCGAACCCGAACCAGCTCAGCGACAGCGCCGCCAGCGCCAGCAGCAGCGGATAGAACAGCGCCAGCAGCGCCAGCCCCGGCACCGTCTGCACGATGCTGGCAAGCCCGAGCAGCGCGCCGCGCATCACCGGCCGGTTGCGCGCCGCAATCGCCAGCGGCAGGCTGACCACAAGTCCCAGCGCCAGCGCCGTGACGCTGACCCGCACATGGTTGCCGAGATAATCCGGCAGATGCGCCAGCGCCTCGCTCCAGCGCGGATCGGAGAACAGGCTCATGCCGCGCCGTCCCGCGGCAGCAGCACCTTGAGCCGCTCGGCCTGCCGCCGCGGCGTGCGCAAGAGTTCGCCGACATAGGCGTCGGCGCTGGCGGAAAGCTCCGCCGGCGTGCCCTGCGCCAGCAGCCTTCCGGCGCGCATCACCGCGATGCGGTCGGCGAGCAGGATGGCCTCGGTCATGTCGTGGGTGATCATGACCGTGGTCAGCCCGAGCTTGCGATGCAGCGCGCGGTAGTCGTCGCCGAGCGCGTCGCGGGTGAGGGGATCGAGCGCGCCGAACGGCTCGTCCATCAGCACGATCCGCGGCTGTGCCGCCAGCGCCCGGGCGACGCCGACGCGCTGGCGCTGGCCGCCGGACAGTTCATGCGGAAAGCGATCGCGGTACTGCGCGCGATCGAGCCGCACCAGATCGAGCAGTTCATCGACCCGCGCGGCGATCTCCGCCGCCGGCGTGCCCAGCAGCTTCGGCGTGATCCCGATATTGTCGGCGACGCTGATATGCGGAAACAGCCCGCCGCTCTGGAACACATAGCCGATGCGGCGGCGCAACCGAACCGGATCGGCCGCGCGCACGTCCTCGCCTTCGACCGTGATGCGTGCCGCTGTCGGCGTCGATCAGCCGGTTGGCCAGCCGCAGCAGCGTGGTCTTGCCGGAGCCGGAGCCGCCGACGATGGCGAGGAATTCGCCCTCGGCGACATCGAGCGAGACGTCGTCGACGGCCAAAACCGTTCGCGCCGCGGCCGCCGAAGCTCTTGCCGACATGCGCAAAGGCGATCAATGGCGGGGCGGCGCGTCATCATCGAGGGACTATCACACCGCCATCGAAGCTCAACCAAGCCGGCGCGAGCTTTTGCCTCGTTCGCTCGCCGCTATCGGTTGAATTAGTCGCGGGCGATCGGCGGTAAGTCCACCACGCGCAACAAGTAACATTCGGGGAAGCGCGTGCAGGCTGGGCGTCACCGCAGGAAGTCGACGGCGGTCGCGCTTGACGACGCGACGGTGGCGTTTCGTCTGGCCGATGCGCGCGTCTACACCGCGGTCGAGCAGGCCCGGCTCGCGGTCGCAGCATGGCGAGTTCGTCGCCATCGTCGGCCCCACCGGATGCGGAAAATCGACGCTGCTCAATGTCGCCGCCGGCCTGCTCAAGCCGGTATCCGGAACCGTGCGGATCTTCGATGCGCCGCTGACCGGCCTCAACCGGCAAGGCCGGCTATCTGTTTCAGGCCGACGCGCTGTTTCCCTGGAAGACCGCGATCGACAACGTCGCCATCGGGCTCGAGATCACGGGCGCGCCGCGCGCCGAGGCGCTGGCGCGCGCGCAAGCACTGGCTCACCTCGGTCGGGCTCGGCGCGTTCGGCAACCGCTATCCGCACATGCTGTCGGGCGGCCAGCGCAAGCGCGTCGGCCTCGCGCAGGTGCTGATCCGCGATCCCAAGATCCTGCTGATGGACGAGCCGTTCGGGCCGCTCGATGCCCAGACCCGCCAGATCATGGGCAACCTGCTGCTGGAACTGTGGAACGCCGACCGCAAGGCGGTGCTGTTCGTCACCCACGATCTCGAAGAGGCGATCGCGCTGGCCGACCGCGTGGTGATCATGTCGGCGGGGCCGGGCGCGCGCATCATCGGCGACTGGCGGGTGCCGCTGGCGCGGCCGCGCGACATTCTCGAAGTCCGGCTGGAAAAGGAATTTCACTCACTTCATCGTGAGATATGGAGTGTTCTCAAGGATGAGGTGTTGAAGGGCTACGCGCAATCGGCGCCAGCGCGATCGGCTGCGATCGAGGTGACTTGCCTTGATCCCGACGCGGCGGAGGCTACACTCCGAGATCCAGCCAACCAAAATACATCGAAAGAGGAGATGTCATGCTGTTACGTGGTTCAATTCTGGCTGTCGCCGTCACGCTGGCCGCCTTGCTGCGGCTCGCATGCGGCCCACGCGCAAGGCGTGTTCACGCTGTCCTCGCCCGACTTCAAGGATGGCGAGCGGCTGGCGGTGAAGAACGCCGGCAACAACAAGGCCAATCCGAATTGCGTCGGCGAGAACATCTCGCCGGCGTTGTCCTGGGCCAACCCGCCGGAAGGCACCAAGAGCTACGCGCTGCTGATGTTCGATCCGGAAGGCCGTCCGCCCGGCGGCGTCAGCCATTGGGTCGCCTATGGCATTCCGGTCTCGGTCACCGGATTTGCCGAAGGCGAAGTCTCCAAGCCGAGCGACAAATATGTCGGCGGCACCAGCACGATGAAGCTGCCGAATTATTTCGGACCCTGCACGCCGCCCGGCGCGCCGCATCACTACACCTTCACGCTGATCGCGACCGACCTCGAGCCGACGGCGCTGCAGCCCGGCCTGACCCGCGACGAGGTGATCAAGGCGCTCGACGGCCACGCCAAGGCCGCGACCGGCCTGATCGGCACGTTCTCGAAGCCGTAATCAACGATCTTTTCGTCGTCCCGGCGAAGGCCGGGACCCATACGCCGTGCCGCTATCGTTCTTGCAATGGAGCAGAGGCCTTCTGCAACAATAGGCGCCAGGGGTTATGGGTCCCGGCGTTCAGCCGGGACGACGCAGAGATGGAGTCGTCAGTCATGTCACGCTTGACGCTTCTCGTCCTGCAAGTGCTGGTCGCGGTGGTCGCGCTCGGGCTGTGGCAGTTGCTCTGCCACCGTGCCGGTGTTCGGCCGCATGCTGGCTGCCGCCGTTCTTCTTTTCCAATCCGGTCGATGTCGGCAGCCAGATCGTCGACTGGTTCTCGACCGGCGTGATCTGGAAGCATCTTGCTGATCACGCTGTGGGAATCGATTCTGGCGTTCGCGATCGGCTCGCTCGGCGGCGTCATGGTCGGCTTCTGGTTCGCGCGCCAGCCGCGCGTCGCCGCGGTGTTCGATCCCTATGTGAAGATGGCCAACGCGCTGCCGCGCGTCGTGCTGGCGCCGATCTTCACGCTGTGGCTCGGCCTCGGCATCTGGTCGAAGGTCGCGCTCGGCGTCACGCTGGTGTTCTTCATCGTGTTCTTCAACGTCTATCAGGGCGTCAAGGAGGTCTCGCACCACCGTGCTCGACAACGGCCGCATGCTCGGCATGAGCGAGCGGCAGTTGATGCGGCACGTCTACTGGCCGTCGGCGCTGTCGTGGATGTTTTCCTCGCTGCATACCTCGGTCGGCTTTGCCGTGGTCGGCGCGGTGGTCGGCGAATATCTCGGCTCGGCGGCCGGGCTCGGCTATCTGATCCAGCAGGCCGAAGGCGTGTTCGACGTCGCCGGCGTGTTCGCCGGCATGTTCGTGCTGTCGGCCTTCGTCATCCTGATCGATATCGCGGTGACGATGGTGGAGCGGCGGCTGCTGGTCTGGCGGCCCGGCAGCGGCGAACGGCCGTAGCTAGAATCGGATTTTTCCGTCATTGCGAGCGCCAGCGAAGCAATCCAGTATGACGCAAGAGCGGCACGGAGGAACCATGGGCACAATTTTGAGCAGACTTGTTTTAGGCAGGCTTGCCGCGATGCTGCTGGCGCTGCTGGTGCTGACGTCCGGTCTGGCGGCAGCGCAGAGCAAGGTCACGATCGCCGTCGGAGGCGCCGGCTGCCTGTGCTATCTGCCGACCGTGCTGGCCCTGCAGCTTGGCGAATTCGAGAGCGCCGGCCTTGCCGTCGAACTGGTCGATCTGAAGGGCGGCTCCGATGCGCTCAGGGCCGTGCTTGGCGGCAGCGCCGACGTGGTCTCCGGCTATTTCGACCATTGCATCAATCTCGCCGCCAAGAAGCAGGAACTCGTGGCCTTCGTGGTCTATGACCGCTATCCCGGCGAGGTGCTGGTGGTATCGCCGGCGCACACCGGTGAAATCAAATCGATCAAGGATTTGGCCGGCAAGAAAGTCGGCGTCACCGCGCCGGGCTCCTCGACCGATTTTTTCCTGAAATATCTGCTGCGGAAAAACGGCCTCGATCCATCAGGTACGTCCGTGATCGGCGTCGGCGTCGGCGCCACCGCGATAGCGGCGATGGAACAGGGCCAGATCGACGCCGCGGTGATGCTGGATCCGTCGGTCAGTGTGCTGCAGGCCAACCATCCGGAGCTGCGCATCCTCAGCGATACCCGCACCCAGAAGGATACGCTGGAGGTGTTCGGCGGCGAATATCCGGGCGGCGCGCTTTATTCGACGGCGGCGTGGGTCGCCGCGCACGACAGGCAAGTTCAGGCCCTGACCCAGGCGATCCTGAACACGCTGGCATGGATCCACGCGCATTCACCGGAGGACATCATGGCGAAAATGCCTCCGGAAATGGTCGGCAAGAACAAGGAGCTTTATCTTGCCGCGCTGAAGAACACGATCCCGATGTATTCGGAAACCGGCAAGATGGACCCCAAAGGCGCCGAAGCTGTGCTCGCGGTGTTCAGCCAGAGTTCGCCTGATGTCGCCAAGGCCAATATCGACGTCGGCAAGACCTACACCAACAAATATGTCGAGCAGGCAGATGCGGGAAATGCGAAGAATCTCGTTTGGCGATATGACGCCTCCGGTCATTCATCGGGTCACGCAGCTTGATTTGAGCGTCCAGGCGTGGTCGTGGCCGTTCGCGGACGAGCGGCGCGACGATATCGAGGCGCACTTCGCCCTCAAGTGCCGTGAGAAGCCGCAACTGTGGAACGGACGCGTGTTGCTGGGCCGCCATCCGGTCTTCGCGGGCGATTGCCTGCGCGCCGGCTATTTCGAGACCGATTTCGCAAGCTTCCTGGCCTGGCGCGACTGGGGTTTTCCGGATAGCGGCGTGTTCAACGGCTTCGGCATGGGCGCGCTGCGTTGTTCGGACGGCGCATTCATCTTGGGCGAAATGGCCGCTCATACCGCCAATGCCGGGCGCATCTACTTTCCGGCGGGAACCCCCGATCTCGACGATGTCAAGCTGGGCGCGGTCGATATGGCCGGCAGCATCGCCCGCGAAATCGAGGAGGAAACTGGTTTGGCGCCGGCGGATTACCGCGCCAACGCGCATTGGGACTGCGTGGTCTCGGGTGCTGCGATCGCGATGATGCGGATATTGAATGTCGAATTGACCGGCGAAGCGCTGCGCGCCCGGATCGAGGCCAATCTCGCCCGGCAGCAGCAACCTGAACTGGTCGCCATGCATCTGGTGCGCACGACCGCCGATTTCACCGCGGCGATGCCGCGTTATGTCACCGCGTTTTTGGAGAGGCAGTTTTCGGCGTTGCCCTAGTTGTCATTGCGAGGAGCGTCAGCGACGAAGCAATCCACGCTTCCTTCGGTTTTCTGGATTGCTTCGCTTGCGCTCGCAATGACGAGCGCTCTGGCGCTGCTCACGACCGTCAGATACCTTAAAACTCCCACGAGCGAACCGGAGTTCCTTGCCTCATGAGCAAAAAGCCCGCGCCAGCTGTTGGCCTGCAGTTGCGGCCCTTCGTTGCGCCGTTCCGTTTCGACGGATCCGGCGAATTCCATCTCAAGTCGCACAAGACCAATGAGAAGGGCGGTCTCGACAAGGCCAAGGGCGAAAAGATCCTTGACGCCAACCGCAAGCGCCTCAACGATTTTCAGGAGAAGCTCTACGCGCAGGATCGCTGGTCGCTGCTCCTGATCTTTCAGGGCATGGATGCGGCCGGCAAGGACAGCGCCATCAAGAGTATCTTCGATGGCGTCAATCCGCAGGGCTGCGAAGTCACCTCGTTCAAGCAGCCGTCGACCCTCGATCTCAACCATGATTTCATGTGGCGTGGCGCGATCGCGCTGCCGAAGCGTGGTCGCATCGGCATTTTCAATCGCTCCTATTACGAAGAATGCCTGGTGGTGCGGGTGCACCCGGAACTCCTCGCCAAGGAGAAAATTCCGCCGCGGCTGGTGACCCGGAATATCTGGCGCGAGCGGTTCGAGGATATTTCCGCGTTCGAGCGTTACCTCGCGCGCAACGGCACCGTCATCCTGAAGTTCTTCCTCAATGTGTCGAAGCAGGAGCAGCGCGAGCGGTTTCTCGACCGGCTCGATCAACCGGCGAAGAACTGGAAATTTTCGATGGCCGATATCGCCGAACGTGCGCGTTGGGCGAAATACCAGGCCGCGTATCAGGAGACTATCCGGCACACTTCAACTGCGGTGGCGCCATGGCACGTCGTGCCGGCGGACCATAAGTGGTTCGCGCGGGTGGTGATCGGCTCCACCATCGTCACCGCGCTGGAAAAACTCGATCTGAAATTCCCGAAGGTCGACAGCGCCGAACGCAGCGAATTCAAGCAGGTGCGCAACGCGCTGGAGGACGAGGGGAAGGGCAGCGCGGTGAAAAAGGCGGTCCCGGCAAAAGCCGCGGCTAAATAGCGGCGTTTTCTACCCTCTGTTTTCTGGAGGCGGCAACTACCGTGTGATGCAGGCGTGTGCAGCCATGTGCTGATCCACGCGTCCCGCTGGCTCTGATCCAAATATTCTGCGGAGTGAGCGATTTGGCTTGCCCCTTTTCGTCAATCGCCTCATCCTCGGGCTTTCTCGCTGATTTTTCGTGATGACTGAATTCAATGGGAAGCCAAGGAGCACGTCATGACCCATCGCTCTACTCGTCTCCTCGCATATTTACTTCCAATTCTGGTCCTGTGTGCCGCGGCATCGCTTGCCCCGTCGGGGCCGGCCCTCGCCGCCAACGGCATTCGACCTCCCGCCAATTTCTGCCTCGTGGATTCAAGCTTTGCTCATCGCGCAACGATCCGTGCATCTTTTCACAATCGCTTTGCCCAACTGCAACACTGTAGATGCTGCGGAAAAGACGAAAATGGGCACTGCAACCATCAATGCTGCGACTAGAGCCTTCTCCGTTCCGATGGAATCGGAACGGGGCTCTAAATTCTTGTTTTGACGCGTTTTCTTCACACGAACCGGTATCCACTTCGCTCGAAAACGCTCTAGCCTTGCAGGGTGGCCAAGCTAACGGATCGCGCCAACACGCGCCGGCATAGATCGAAAGCGTGCGCCGTCAAATCGAGCGAGCGGCCGGTTAAATCACCGCCGCTTGGGCAGGCTCGCCTCGATCCCGTAGCTGGCATAGATCCGGCTCACGGTGCCGTCTGCAAGCAGCCGATCGATCGCCTCGTTGATCTTCGCCACCAATGCGTCGTCGGACTTGCGCATGCCGACCGCAATCTCCCAGCGAAACTCGGGCTGGTTCTCATAGGCGCGCACCAGCGTCACCGGCGCGTCCTTGTGCAGCAGATTATAATATCCGATGCTGGCGGGGGTGGCGAGCGCCGCATCGAGTTCGCCCTTGCCGACCGCCTCGACCATGTCGTCCTCGAAAGTGAACGGGATGGTCGGCAGACCTTTCTGACCCAACGTCACGCTGACGAGCGATCCCACCATTGCGCCGACCCGTTGTCCCTTCTTGAGATCGGCATAATCAGCGACGCCGCTAATGCCCGGGCGAAGCGCGATGGCGACGCCGCTCACCAGATAAGGCCTGGAAAGTTTCAGATGGCGCTCACTCGCGGTTGCCTGATCCACGATCGCATCGAGAACAATATCGCAATCGACGCGGCCGATCTGGTTCGGAAACACCACCCAGCCGACCTCGAGCTTGACGCCGAGCTGGCTGGCCAGCGCCTCGCCAAGCTCAAGCTCAAAGCCGCGGCGATCGCCGGTCTTGGTGGCGAAGGGAAGCGCGTTGGGGTTGGCGCAGACCAGCAGAACGCCGCGGTTCAGGATGGACTCGAGCGGTCGGGCATCCGAAACGCCGGGCAGCGTCGCGCAGGCCAGAATCACCGGCAGAATGATCCTCCGGCAAAGCCCGGCAACACGTCGAGGAAGCGGCATGAGGGGCCTTCGGTTCACGGTTTGAGGTTTCGGATGTACACGATGATCGCCTGAATGTCTTCGATCGGCAGCGACTGGCCAAAGGCCGGCATGCGGCCAGGTGAGCCGGTTGCGATCCGGGTGATCAGAAAATCGTCGTCGTGGGTGTCGTCCATTAGCTGCGGGCAGCGACCCTCCTTGCGGCCGCCGGCCGCGTGGCACCACCCGCAACCGTTGGCAATGAAGGCCTGAGAGCCGCGCTCGATCTGCTCGGTCTTGTCGCCGGCGGCCGGTGCGGGCGTTTGCTCGGCGCCACTGGCGGGTACTGAAATGCAGCCACAAGTCACAAAAGAAGCAAGGCCCGCCACCAGGCAAAGGCCGATCCGTCGTTTCATCTCTTTACCAATCGGAACAGTACATTTTGTTTTGTTGTCGTTTTGCATGCCGGCGAGGCGAGGCTTTCAACTCGCCGGCACGGTTCGCGGAAAGAAAACGCCAAAACCCCGGTTCCGGTTCAATCGGAACCGAGGCTCTGACAGCCCTATTCGAGCGTATAGACGACGAGCGAGCCCGTGTCCTTTTCCATGGTCTTGTAGGTGCCGCCGAATTGCTCGGCATAGCCTTCACCGACCAGGCTTGGACCGCCAGTGACGACGGCAATGTACTGCTTGCCGCCGGCCTCGTAGCTGATGATGCCGCCATTATGCGTGGCGCCGTCATTGCCCTGCCACAGGTCCTTGCCGGTCTTGGCGTCCATGGCATGCAGCCAGCCGCGCGCATCGGGCACGAACACAAGCCCGCCCGCGGTCGAAAGCAGGCTCGCGGTCGGCGGTTCCGGGAAGTCTACCGACCACGTCACCTTGCCGGTGATCGGATCCCGGGCATCGAGATGACCGTGCTGTTTGTCGCCGACCGGATCCTTCAACGTGAAGGTGGCGCCGATGCTGAGCTGCGCCTGGGGTTCGGTGACTGCCGCGGCCTTCGTGATCTCGAGGTCCATGCACCATTCATTGCCTATCTTGTAGTAGAGCTGGGTCTGCGGGTCATAGGTACCTGCATTCCAGCTGATGCCACCGTCGATCGCCGGGCAAAGGTCGGTTTGCTTGCCCGCCGTCATGTCGCGCCGACCGATCAGCTCGCCTGTTTTCGGGTCGATGCCTTTGACGAAATTGCTGGCCTTGACGATGTTGTAGACGTTCTCGATCTTGGCATCCGCGCGGTTGTAGACAAAGACGTAACCGCTCTTGTTCGGATGCACGTAGTACTTCTTGCCGTCGCGATCGATTTGCACGAATTCGCCGACCGCACTGTCGAAGTCCCAGGCGTCGTGCGGCAGTTCCTGATGGTGGAACTTGATCTTGCCGGTGTCGGGATCGAGCGCGATCACGGACGTCGTGTAGAGATTATCGCCCGGCCGCGCGCCGGCGGTCTTGTAGTCCGCGCCGCTGTAGTCGTATAGCGGTGCCGGATTGGCCGTGCCCCACCATACCGAATTGGTCTCGGCGTCGTAGGTACCCGGCATCCAGCCGCCGCCACCGCCGACGCGCCAGGATTCGTTGCCCCAGGTCTTCTCGGCTTCCGGCGTGCCGGCGACAGTGAGGAATTCCCAGGCCTTCTCTCCGGTCTTGGCATTGACGCCGAAGATCGGACCGCGGCCCGGCCACTCGCCGCCCTGGGCGCCGATGATCACCTTGTCCTTGACCACCAGCGGAGCGCCGGTGAAGCCGACGGTAAGCTTCTGGGAGTTGATCAGCTTGGTTTCCCAGACCGGCTTGCCGGTCTTGATGTCGAGCGCGAACAGCCGGCCGTCGACGGTGCCGATGTAGAGCTTGTCGTCGCCCATCGCCATGCCGCGATTGTAGGGCGAGTGAGTCTGGCGGGCTACCAGATCGTCATCGAGCTTGGGAATGAACGACCACAGCACTTCGCCGGTGTCGCCCTTGACCGCGAACACCTTGCTATAGGACGCCGAGTAATAGATCACGCCGTCCTTGGCGAGCGGCGTCGACTGCACGCCGCGCGTCGATTTGCCGACCTGATGAATGAAGGCGATCTTCAGTTTCTTGACA
Source organism: uncultured Pseudomonadota bacterium (assembly GCA_963771225.1). GTDB lineage: Bacteria > Pseudomonadota > Alphaproteobacteria > Rhizobiales > Xanthobacteraceae > Bradyrhizobium. Next base: position 19,259 of record CAVYSR010000006.1, read on the forward strand.
TTGCTGGCATCGATCTGACTGAGCGGGCTGTAGTGCCAGGACTGGTAGCTGCCGTGGTAGCTCAGCCAGTCCTTGCCGTTCTTGCCGGCGTTAGCGAGTGCATTCGCATCTTGTGCCGACGACGGAGCGCACCCCGCGCCCATTATCGCGGCAACCGCGATGGACATCGCGGTGGTTGCCATAAAATTCCTCTTGACGCTCATTTTGCTACCTTCCTGTTGTCGTTTCTCGTTCTGGTTATGCGTTTGAAAAGGTACTGACGCTTTGCTTGTTGCACCTGCGAAGTCGCCGCTGTCTGTTGGGTCAGACCGGTTTTTTGGACGGCCACCGGGCGCGCGGGGATCGTCGCAGTTCCCTGTCGTTCGATCAAGGGCATTCAGTTTTACCGCAACTGCGAACAGAATGAGTTCGCTCCCATCGTTGTATTTTATGGCATATAACACTTTTGCGACGATTTCTGCCGCTTTTGCAGCCATCGGTGCAATCGCTTGTCGTCGCAGCAACTCCAACGAGATGTACGTCCCGGCACCCGGACCGGCGCCGATGTCCCGCCTGAGCGCCGGATCATGCCGCCCACAGATCGGTCATGGCAGTCGCGGCGATCCGGACGCGATTGATGTCAGATCGATGCCGAACGTTCGGGGCATTGAAGGGGAGAGCTTGCTCTTCGAGCGGAGCCTCAGCCGAGGCTCGACGCTGCTCACATGTTGCATCTCGGCGAAAGGTCCAGCGACCTCAAAACGCTTCCCATCGCGTCCTGCCGGCAGTGCCAGACGTGGGTTCCCGGCTTCGGCGGGTTACCGGCCGCGCTTTCCATCGGTCTTCCGGCGATCGCGTGCCGATGAGGCTGCTCTGACGGAGCGAGTCCGTAGCCTTTTCCGGTTCGATTGAACCGTGACCGAGGCTCGGCTTGCTTGTTCGATGCGTTGTCTTCATCGGTATCCACCCCGGATCCAGTCCCGGGCAGGCCTTCGCCGGGAAGCGCTTTGGCGTTGGCATCTTGCCATTGCCGGCCGAGTATCTTCACCGTCGCGTCGGGCGGGGTCTCCGGCGGCTCCGGCTGCACCGCCGGCATGACCTCGGTCTCGGCGCGGAAGTCGTGCAGCGGCAGCCGGTCTGCCTTCGCAGCTTCGTTCGGTGCCAGCGCCAACTCCGTCCCGCTTCGGTCTTGCGCGGCTTCCGCCAGAGACGCCGGTCGCGTAACGACCTTGATCGCGATCGCCGGACCGAGGCCCACCAGACAAAAGAGGGCGATCCACATCGTCCTCGTCATTCTTGATCCCAAAGCGCACTCAAACCCAGCCTGCGCAATCCAAATCTCCACTGCATGAGTAGGATGGGAACCGATCTTCAAGACTGAATTCGGGCGGCTCGGTGGCAAAACGGTCGTGAACCCGGCATCAAGTCGCCTGCTAGGCCTTGCCGGCCTCGGCCAAGCCATCCAGGATCAGCGCGGTCTGCAAGGTGACGTTCGCTGCGTAGAGGTATCGGGGTTCCTTCAACGCGCTGTCCAAGAGCTTGATGGCGACCTTCCAGTGGTGCTTTTCCAGCTGCTCGGTCGACAATCGGGACAAATAGGCGCCCGCGTCACCTAGGCTCGCCAACGTTTTCCCGTCGATCAGAGCCAGCGGGATCGGCAGCGCGCTCGCCTTATCCAGCAATAGCGAAAACTCTTTCGTCAATATGCGATCGTCCAATGTTCGGTCCTTCGGTCAAGGCACTTTCTAATACGGCAATCTTTCCAATAATCTTAAGGAATTACCACGTACCTGATGCTCAACCAATGAGCAATTCGGGGTTAGGGTTACCGTGTATGGCGTCCGGAGTTCCCGAACCGGATTTACCGAAATGGTTCTGTCTCACAATCGTAATGACCCTGACGTCAACGGAGACTAAGCGCGTGGTGAAATGCAGGGAGATCCCGATGAAGAGCGTTCAACACTACCGCGCCATGGCTTCGATCTGCCGTCAACGCGCCGTGTTCGACCCGCAACATAGCTGGAAGCATCTCGGGGACGCCGAGAGGTGGGAACATCTGGCCCACGCCGAGATCGCGGATCGCTTCGAGGAATGCAACGCCGCTTTAGGGGCTGGTCCGTCATCGGCCTCGAAGGATACGAGCTGGGAGACGGACGCCGCGGCGTAAGCGCCCAGCGCCGCATCAGCGTGTTGTAAAGCCCGCTGACAACCGGCATTATCCAGTATGCGTGATCACGTCGCTCGCCGCACGGCCACATTGTTGAACGATTCGTTTACCGTGATGCCGTGTCACATTTTTTTGAGTGTCACCCATTTGTCTTACAACTGTTGGATACCGGGTGTGCGATCTAGGGTTGCTTTGATTCGGGCAGGGCAAGTTCTGGACGTGGATGCAGTCAGTCGGAAGTTAATGCAGTGGACGAAATCCTGATCAAGATCTTCGCTACCGCGCTCGCCCTCAGCCAAGTTGCAACCCGACCAGACGACGTCAAGATGCAGTTCGATCCCGCGCGGGATCAAGCCGAAGTCGTGCAACTCCTGCAGGGCGGTTGTACGCACATTCGCAAGGCATTCGACGTCGAGGACATCCCGCTCGACGATCTGATCTCGACCGCCATGAACGATCCGCAAGCTGCCGGCGCGGAGATCAAGGCGTTTCATGGGCTCAAATTCGACGATCTCATCGCGGCCTACCGGGAGTTCTGCCAGAACCAGAAGGTGGAACATTCGCCCGTCGATATCGGCGAGGTGATCTCGTTCTATGACAAGACGGTGGCCGACCTGCCGGACCCGTCCCAGCTCAAGGACATCAAGCGGTTTGGGTTGAGCGTGGTGCTGGATGGAAAGGGTGGCCGCTTCGCCGAACTGGCCAAATCGAGCCAGCGACGCATCTGGGTGTCGCTCGACGATATTCCCGATCATGTGAAACAGGCCTTCGTGGCCGCCGAGGACAAGCGGTTTTTCCAGCACAAGGGGGTCGATGAGCGCGGAATGATCCGGGCGTTTGTCGGCAATCTGGCGCAGCCCGGGCGACCGCAGGGCGGATCGACGATCACCCAGCAAGTCGCCAAGAACCTGCTGGTGGGAGACGATGTCAGCTATGATCGAAAAATCCGCGAGATCATCGTCGCGTCCCGCCTTGAGCACGTGCTCGGCAAGCAGGAGATCCTCGAGCTTTATTTGAATTCGATCTATCTGGGACGCGCGTCCTGGGGAATAGAGATGGCGGCGCGAAGCTATTTCGGCAAACCCGCCAACGCGCTTACTCTGGCCGAAGGCGCGCTGTTGGCGGCGATGACCAAGGGTCCGACCTATTTCAGTGCCGATCGGCATCCGGAGCGGGCGCGCGAGCGTCTGAACTACGTGCTTGACCGCATGCAGGAGGACGGCGCCATCACCGCCGATCAGACGAAGCAGGCCCTGGCGCAGAGCATCGCCTTGACCGACCATAACCGGCCGCAACGCGATACCGGTTTCTACTTCGTCGATCAGGTCACGCGCGAGGCCAAGGCCCTTGCCGGGATCGATACGCTTGTCGGGTCGTCATACACGGTGCATTCGACCATTCGGCCGGATTTGCAGCGCGCGACCGAGACCGCGTTGCAGGAGGGCCTCGTGCGCTACGAACGTGACGCCGGCCGCGTGCAATTCAAGGGGCCGGAAGCAAGCCTGTCCGACGCCATTCTACATATTGAGGCGGCGCGATTGGAGGGTCGAAGCCCTGCCCTGGCCGCCGTGGCTCCCGGCCAGGCGCCGGTGCCGGCCTGGCAGCAAGCGCTTCTGAGCGCGCGTCTGCCGCTCTATGATGTGCACTGGCCCACCGCCGTGGTCGTCGCAGGCGCGGGCAGGAGCGATGGTGCGCTTCGCGTTGGCCTGGCCGACGGGCGCGTGCTGCCGCTCTCGGCCGCGAATTCCGGCATTCGGCGCATCCTCAAGCTCGACGACGTGGTCCTGGTCCACGTTGTCGAGGGCCGGAAGAAATCGGATGCGAGGGCGGAACTGCGCGTTCGCCCGTCGGTGCAGGGTGCGGTGCTGGTGCTCGACAACAAGACCGGCAACATCCTTGCGATGGCCGGCGGCTTCTCGTATCCGCTCAGCCAATTCAACCGCACCACCCAGGCGAGGCGCCAGCCGGGCTCCACCTTGAAGCCGGTCACCTATTTCACCGCCCTCAAGGCCGGGCTGCAGCCCAACACGCTCGTGCTCGACGAGCCGATTACGCTGGCTCCGATCGGGATGGGAAAGAACAGCTCGGACCAGGACAAGGATTATTATTGGACGCCCAGGAATGACGGCGCCTCCGGCGTGATCACGTTGCGCCGGGCACTGGAGAATTCCAGAAATCTCGCGACCGCCCATCTCCTCGACGGCGGCATCGCCAAGGCTCCCGAGGACAGTCTCGACAAGGTGTGCGCCGTCGCCGTCGAGGCGCAGCTCTACCCGCAGTGCCTTCGCTATTATCCGTTCGTGCTGGGCGCGCAGCCGTTGCGGATCATCGATCTGGCCGCGTTCTACGCCGCCATCGCCAACGAGGGAATGCGGCCGTCGCCGCACGCGATCGAATCGATCGAGCAGAACGGAAAGGTGATCTATCGAAACGCCGCAGCTCCGGTCGAAATCGGGGGCGGCGACCCCGCCAACTTCTACCAGCTGAAGACGATGCTGCAGGGAGTGGTGGCACGAGGAACCGCGCGGTCGATCGGGCATCTTTCTCCCTATGTCGCCGGCAAGACCGGCACCACCGACGACGCCAATGACGGCTGGTTCGTCGGCTTCACCAACGATGTCACGGTGGCGACATGGGTCGGCTACGACAATGCGGACGAACAGCACCGCACCCTCGGCGACGGCGAGACTGGCGCCAGGGTAGCGTTGCCGATCTTCCAACCCATCATTGAGGCGGTCTGGGCGAACTATGCGCCGCGCAGCGTGCTTGCGCCGCCATCGCCGCGCGCGCAAAAACAACTCGCCGACCTGCCGATCGACCTGAACTCGGGCGTCCGCGAGGACAGGAGGCACAGCGGAGACTTCATCGAACATTTCCACCTTAATGCCAAAGGCCAGGTCGACGACACCAGGTATCGGCTTGTCGCCGACGAGGAGCCGCGACCGGAGCGGAAACGAACCCGTTCGGCCAGGGCTCGTGCGGAGGCCGAAGAGAGAGTTAAAATGCAGCGCCAGCCAGTCGGCGAGCAGTTCTGGGGATGGGGCGTGCAGTGGGACAACGGAGGCAACCGCGAGCGTTTCGGAGGAAGGGACTTTTAAATGTCGAGGGTCGACGCGATCGCATGGCTCATCCCGCTGATTGTGTGGACTTCGGGAGTTCCTGCCGCGGAATTCCGCATCGATGAAGTCCCCTTGCTCGACAGCACTGACCGGCCGCAGCCCCACGACATCGAATTTGCGGATCATCGCGGCGCCGGATTGCCCGATCCCGGCACCGGGTTAATTTCCTTCGAAAGCTGGGCGAAGGAAATGCCGATACAGAAGCGCTTTCTCAGTCCTTATCCGGATTACGTCGAGCCCACCGACAATGTCGTCGTTGACGGGGTGACGAAATCGGTCAAGGAGAGCCTGTATATGTATCTGGCGCAGGCCCGGTTTGTCGTGGCGAAGTCTCCGGAGTCGATCGACCTTGCTCACTTTGCCACGCTCGCATTCCTGGAGCACATCGATCCGGCGATCAAGCATCAGCTGATCTCGTCCGCCGACGTGGACGGCTCCATCAAGAATCCGGACCGCCAATGGTGCGAGGCCGGGCAGAATGTCATCTGCATTCAGTCCCGCTATCAGTTTGAGGGCAGGCTTCCAACCGCCATTCACCTCGCCAATCAGCTCACCGAGAAAAAGAAGATCCCCGATTTTCTGGAATTCCAGAGCGAGCTGCGCGCTCTCGCGCCGGCGGACCTCGATGTAGCGGGGCTGACGAAACTGACCGGGGTCGAGGCTCCGATTGTCTGCGCCTTCGAGCAGAACATCTTCCAGATCAATCAGGTTTTGAAATTCGGCAAATTCCTTGCTGTGATCCAGCGGGACCCGACAGATCCAAACAGGACGATCGCGACGGCCTACATTGCGCTTGCCGTCAAGGCGCGGATCATCGAGAACAAGAAAAAATACGAGAACGTTCCGGTGCTGCGGAATTTGGTTCCGGCACAGGTCCTGGTCGGAAAGAGTTCGTTCAATACCGGCAGCTCGATCTCAGCCGGGCTGCCGCTCTATACCCGCAACAAGATCAAGGCTGTTGCCGACTTCTTCGAGCAGCAGTGAATGCTCGCGGGATGCGATCGGCGAACCCGCGCGAGCTGCATCAACAACGGGGGCCTTGATGGATATGCGCGTAATCCTGGCGGCCTCCCGCACGGTGACCGCTACCGCCGTCGTGGCGTCGGCCTTTGCGATGGCCGTTGCCGGCGCTAACCCCGTCGAAGCCGAAGAATTGCCGCCGCCGCAGGTGGCGGGCGTGCCGATCCCGGATGGCCAGATCGACCGGGCGGTGGGTCAACTCGACACGCTGGCGCAGGCCATCCTTGAAAAGAGCGGCATTCCCGGTCTTGCCGTCGCCGTGGTTCGGGACGGCAAGACCGTCTATGCCAAGGGCTTCGGCCTTCGCAAGATCGGCGAGCAGAAGCCGGTCGATGCCGAAACCGTGTTCCAGATCGCCTCGCTGTCCAAGTCGGTCGGCGCCACCGTGGTCGCCCATCAGGTCGGCGCGGGCGTGGTCAAGTGGGACACGCCTCTAGTGACTTACCTGCCGTGGTTCGAGTTGAACGATCCCTGGATAACCAAACACGTCACCATCGGCGACATGTATGCGCATCGCTCCGGCTTGCCCGATCATGCCGGCGACGATCTGGAAGACCTCGGCTATGACCGAGGCCAAATATTGCAGCGCTTGCGCTTTGCGCCGCTGCATTCTTTTCGCAACGACTACGCCTACACCAATTTCGGGCTGACCGCGGCGGCCGAGGCGGTCGCGACGGCATCCGGCAAGGATTGGGCGACGCTCTCGGAGGAGGTGCTTTATCGGCCGCTCGGCATGAGCGCGACCAGTTCGCGCTATGGCGATTATGCAGCGCGCGACAACCGCGCCTTCCTCCATGTCCGCACCGCCACCGGATTTGAGCCGAAATACCAGCGCCAGCCTGACGCGCAGTCTCCCGCCGGCGGGGTCAGCTCGAATGCCCGCGACCTCGCGCGATGGATGGCGATGGTGCTGGATGGCGGCTCGTATGATGGTCGCGAGATCGTCGCCAGGGACGCGTTGCTCCCGGCGATCACGCCGCAGATCGTGTCGTCCAGGGCTTATGCGGCCGATGCGCGTGCAAGTTTCTACGGTTACGGGTTCGGCGTCAGCGTGCAGCCCTCCGGCCGTGTCATCCTCAGCCACTCCGGCGCCTTTTCGCTCGGGGCCGGCACCAACTACGTGCTGATTCCCTCGGCCCACGTCGGCATCGTGATCCTGACCAACGCATCGCCGATCGGCGTAGCGGAAACGCTGGGCATGGAATTCGCCGATCTCGTGCAATTCGGCAAGGTGACGCGTGACTGGTTTGCCGCCTATGCCGGCCTGCTTGCCCCGATCAACGCGCCGTTCGGCGCGCGGGTCGGCAAGCCTATGCCCGCCAATCCGGCCCCGGCGCTGGATCTCGCGGTTTATGCCGGCACTTACGCCAACGACTATTTTGGCGATGCGGTCATCGCCCGGCAGCGCGATGGCCTGGTGCTGAAGATCGGTCCGGCGCCAACGGAATTCGCCTTCACCCATATCGATGGCAATGTGTTCACCTTCATGCCGCACGCTGAGAATGCGAGCGAGGGTTCGATCTCGACCGCGACCTTTGCTACCGACTCCTCGGGCAAGGCGACGACGCTGACGATCGAATGGCTCGATCAGAACGGCATCGGCACGTTCAAGCGCGCTGGATCAAATTGATCAGCCCAGCCTTGGCGCGGCCAAGGTGAAGGCGCGATTTTCCGATTCGGAAATCGGGTGGGGAAATCGGGTGGCGAGGAGGATGTCCCGACTGCTTACTACGCGCATCAAGACGCGGCCGGTTTTGCATCTGGCGAAACCGGCAACAAGCAAACGGAGACGATTGGATGTCACAGGATAACAAGGAAATCGTGGGCCGGTGGTTCACCGAATTTTGGGGAAACCCCTGGAATCCGGCAATCATCGACGAACTCGCCGCGCCGGACATATTGGTGCATTACCCGATGCATGAGCCGAAGAAAGGGCGCGAGGCGGTTGCGAATTTCATGACGGAGTTTCGCGATGCCTTTCCCGATCTGAATTTCCGCGGTGTCGGCGATCTGATCGCCGAAGGCGACTACGTCGTCGGCCGATGGGAAGGCGGCGGCACGCATACCGGCCCGGCCTTCAGCGACTTCCGCATGGGTTCGATCCCCGCCGCCTCAGGCCGCAAGATGCAGTTCGCAGGGACGACCGTGCTTCGGCTGGAGCAGGGGCGGATTGCCGAGGAACTGGGGCAGGAGGATGCATTGACCGCCATGCTGCAGATCGGCCTCATTCGCAACCCCGAACCGGATGTGCCAGCGGCAAGGCCAGGCGGTTCGCTGCCGCAGGGTTGGAACAACGTGCCGGGATATCCTGAAGGGGTTGGCTGAACTTCCGCGTTTCCAGAGCTGGCAACCTCAATGCCAGCTCTGGAGCAGCGATCAACTCGGATCAGCAGGCCCTCGCTCCTGCCTACTTTCCGTGTTCCGCCTTCAGCGTACGCAAGGCATTGGCGTAGCCGAAAGCCGCTAGTTGGCATTCGGCTACGAACTGCTGGTTCACTACCGGCTGCTCCTCGTACTTCGCGCATTCCGCCACCAGCCGTTCGATCGTTTTGTCGTGCTTGTACTGGTTGGCACAGAAGTCAATCAGCGCGTTTTTCTCATCCAGCCGCTCCTGACCCTCGGCGTTCGATGCATCGAATTTCTGGATCCTGGTCTCGCAATCGTCTTCGATGGGCGCAGGGCGCGAAGCGGCGCTACGCGGAACGTGCGTATCTCCAGCGATCTTCTGGCCGGCGAAGCCCGGGGCGACTGCAGCGACGAGCGCGATAATCGAAGCGCAAACAAAGACGGACTTGGTCATCTTTGGTTTCGAACCAGGCTTCAAGTGTCGGGGTGACAAGGCTATGTCGGGCCGGGTTGCTTTATGGTTCAAACGCCGTTGTTCTTGCAGGTCAATTCCACGGGAGTAACCCTTCGGACGGCACCTGCTGCGGCTTGAACCGATTTTGCCTTATCGGCGACGAATGGCTTGATCGCCGGCGTGAAGCCGGACCGCGATAGCTTGGCTTGCATCGTTGCCGACGCGGCGTTCCGTCATCGGAGGAAGAAGGATGCGCCGTGCTTTGGTACTTGTTTGCGTCGGCGGACTGTTTGCAGGTCTGATGGCGACGCCTGCCGGGGCAACGATCGAAAAAATCATGAACCAGTGCCACGGCAAGCTGTGTCCCTTCTTCCGTGCGTCGATCGTGATTCCCGACGGCTGGGTCGAGGACAAGGATTCGACCCGCTATTTCAATTCGCAGTTCCTGCTGCCCAAGGGCGTCGATTTCGAAAAGGCGGGCGCAACAATCTATGTTGCCGTAAAGTACAATCGCAGGAAGCAGCCGATTTCCGACTTCATGCCTGAGAACATGGCGGACTGGCGAAGCCGCGCCAAGGACGCCAAAATCACCGACCTTGACGAGCTTTCCCGCGGTGACGGAAAACCCGCATTCGTGCGTCACCAGTTCGAGGCCGCAAGCCTTCATAAACAGGGCTACGAGCTACAGGCGGTAACCACGGACGGCGACAATGATGGCAACGAATTTATTGTGACCATCACCTTGTCGGCCAACTCGCGGGAAGCCGAGAAAGCCGCCGAACCGGCCTATCAGTCGATCCTGAGCAAGTATTGAGCAGGGCCGCTCCATGCTTCCAAGAGCGCACTTCATTTTGGGCACATTTGCGGTCGCGGCGATGCTGTCTTTGGCTCTGTCGCCGCGATGGATGCTGGCGCCGGTTCTGGCGCAAAGCTTGAACGACCGTCATTGCACCGGCAAGTCCGATATCCCGGATGACCAGCAAATCCTCGGATGCAGCGACGCCATCAAGTCGGGAAGCCTTGCCGGCAAGGATCTCGCTGCAGCCTTCAGCAACCGCGGCAGGGCGTATCGCGGCAAAGCCCAATTCGACCTTGCGCTTGCCGATTATGATCAGGCCATCGCCGCCAATTCCAGCTCGGCGATTTCGTTTTACGGCCGGGGCGCCGTGTATTTTTTCAGGAAGAACAACGACAGCGCGATCGACGACTTCACGAAGTCGGTCGCGCTCGATCCCAATGATGCGGCCAGCTACAATGGTCGGGGCAACGCCTATGCTGCCAAGGGCGAGATCGACCATGCCATCGCCGATTTCGATTCGGCGATCCGCCTCGACCCCAAGGCCGCCTATGCCTTCAACAGCCGCGGTGTTGCCTACCAGACCAAAGGCGATGTCGACCATGCCATCGCCGACTATGATCAGGCGCTTCGGCTCGATCCCAACTTCGCGGTGGCGGCGAACAACCGGGGCAGGGCTTACCAGGCCAAGGGCGACATCGACCGCGCCATCGCCGACTATGGCCAGGCGATCAGTCTCGATCCCGCTTACGCCACGGCGTACAGCAATCGCGGCGGCGCCTATGAGATCACGGGCGACAATGACCGCGCCATCGCCGATTACGACGCTGCGATCCGCATCGACCCGAATTACGCCCGTGCCTACGACAATCGCGGCAGCGCTTACGGCAACAAGGGTGATCAGGATCGCGCCATCGCGGATTACGATTCTGCGATCCGCCTCGATCCCGGCCTCGCCCACGCTTATGCCAACCGTGGCAGCGCCTACACAGACAAGATGGACTACGACCGTGCCATCGCGGACCTCGATCGGGCGATCGGCCTCGATCCGGGTTTCGCCCAGTCCTGGTACAATCGCGGTGTCGTCTATAGCATCAAGAAGGACTACGATCGTGCGATCGCCGATTATGATCAGGCGATCCGGCTGCAACCCCGTTTCCCCATTGCCTTGAACAATCGCGGGCTCGCCTACATGGAGAAGAACGAACTCGACCGCGCCATAGCCGATTACAACGAAGCGATTCGGCTTAATCCGAAGTTCCCCGTTGCCTTCAACAATCGCGGCAGCTCTTTCGTTCGAAAGCAGGACTATGCGCGCGCCATCGCCGACTACACCGAGGCATTTCGACTGGATCCCGACGACGCCGAAGCCTTGTTTCGACGTGGTGTCGCCAGGCGGCTGAACGGAGACAAGGTTGGCGGCGATGCCGATGTTGTCGCCGCCAAGAAGATCGATCCCGATATTGTCGAATAGGGCCCGTAAGCGTAGCGAAACCGCGGTCGTTACGCCTCAATCGACGATCGCGGCGTAGACCAGTTGCTTCACCAGCCGGCGGTAGACCACGCGGCTGACGAACGGCCCCTGCGACATGAACACCACGGCAAGCTCTTCCTTGGGATCGACCCAGAAGTACGTGCCGCCGGCGCCGCCCCACATGTATTCGCCCGCCGAGCCCGGCAGCCCGGCGGTGCCGGCGCCCGTGCGCACAGCGAAGCCGAGCCCGAATGTGTAACCGGGCACGCCCAGCAGCAATTCGCCGGGCCCGACCGGCGAACTCGGCCGGCCGCCGAGGTGGTCGGAGGTCATCAGGGCAACGGTGCTGCGAGACACGACGTGGGTGCCGCCGAGCTTGCCGCCCTCCAGCAGCATCTGGCTGAACCGCAGATAGTCCATCGCGGTGGACATGCCGCCTTCGCCGCCGAGGTCGTTGGCCGGCGGCACCGTCGGGTCGAACATCGTGAAGGTGTGCGGAAGCAGCGGCTGCGCGATCCGTCCGGTCTTTTCATTTGGCACCACGAAGCTCGAATCCGTCATGCCGAGCGGCTCGAACAGGCGCTCCGCCAGGAATTTCGACAGCGGCTTGCCCGAAGCCGCCTCGACCACCCGGCCCAGCAACGCGGTCGACAGACTGTATTCCCACTGGCTGCCCGGCTGGCTCGCGAGCGGCGCCTTGGCGAGACGCTCGACAAATTCCGCGGCCGTCATCTTGTCGCGGAGATCGGGGCTGATGGCGTTCAAGCCGCTCTTCTCATAGGCCTCCTTGACCGGCACGTTGCGGGTGACGAAGTCGTAGGCAACGCCCGATGTGTGGCGCAGCAGGTCCTGGATGGTGGGCTCGCGTGCGGCCGGCACCAGTTCGTAAGTTGTTTGCCCGGTGGTCGGGTTCGGCGTGGCGACGCTGACATTTTGTCCCTTGAAGGCCGGCAGGAATTTGGAGACCGGATCAGGCAACTGGATCTTGCCGTCCTCGACCAGCATCATGGCGGCGAGCGAGGTCCAGGGCTTGGTCATTGAATAGACGCGGAAGATCGAGTCCTTCTGCATCTTCTTATCGGCCGGCTTGTCCTGGTAGCCGAGGGCCTCGAAGTAGACGAGCTTGCCCTTGCGGGCCACCGCGATCACGGCGCCGGGCAATCTGCCCTGATCCACCTCGGCGCCGAACACCTTTCCAATCTGGGTGAGCCGTTCGCCGGAGAGCCCGACGCTCTCGGGCGAGGCCGAAGGAAGGCTCTGGGCGTGGACGTCGGGGGCCGTGACCTGCAACAGACCGGTAACCAGAGCGGTGAAAAGCAGCGCGTGTCGCATGGGGTCTCCTTCCGGGATCATTATTGTCGCGCCAGGAATTCAGCACGTGCCGCCTGGCAGTTGTTGAACCCAATACCCGGTTGCCGGCGCGCAAGGAAGGGCCTGATGTCAGCTCCTGCCAGGAACCCGACCGTCAGCGATGTCTGCAGTTGCTACCGAAGCAAAGTCAGCACGACGCGGCCAGGCTCCTGCCGGAATTGACCGCGTCGCGCGTTCTGAATCAGCTCTCGCCGCCGGCGAAGATATCCTTCCTGATGACGGCGTGAACGCCCCAATTACCGTCAACCACCTGGGTGATACCGAAGTCAACGCCGATCGAAATCAGGGAGACTGCTTCATCCTCGGTCAGCTTTTTTGTCGTCATCAAGAATCTGCGCATCTTGCGGAACGCATCGCGTAACGCAAGGTCAACCGACGATTTCGAGTAAATCTCCGACTGCGCCTTGTCGCCAAGTTCGTTGAGATAATTTGCGAAGCTGAAGCCGTGTATCAACCACTCGTCTTTGGTTTCCAGCATCGGATAGTCGAGAGCCTCGAGAGCCGTACCGACGAGGTCGGCCTTCTTATGCAGGATGACCTGGAAGGTGCCGTTCAGCGAGCATTCGATTGCCGTACCGCACAGTTCAAAATCTCCCTGCGAAGCATGCGAGTCACCCACCGACAACAGGCCGCCTTCGACCGCAACAGGATAGTACATCGTGGCGCCCTTGCCAATTCGCCAATTATCGATGTTGCCACCGGTATAACTCGGCGGAATCGAGTCGACGATATCGGCTTCCTTGGGCGCCAGTCCGATGACGCCGAAATGCGGACGTATCGGAATGCGCACGTTCTTCAGGATGCCGTGGTTCTCCTTGATCGTGGAATGGTCGACGGGAACGCCCGGGTAGTCGATGGTTTTGTGCAATACGCCGGAAGGGTCGGTCTGCGGAGTCCATCTGAAATTGTACACGGCTTTCGCCCAGTTGCGTTCGCCGGTAGCGTCGACCTCGTAGATCGTGACTACTTCGCGTGGCTTGGGCTCGGTGAGCAGGTCCTTATAGTGGAAGCCCCACCATGCAGCCGCGTTGCTGCCGAAAGCCTTTCCGGGATAACTCGGATTGGCGCTAGGCCGGAATGCGACGTCGATAATGCGCAACTCGATCACATCGCCTTCCTGTGCGCCGCGCACATAGACCGGTCCGGTGCAGATGTGCACGCCGAGGCCCTCACCGGCGCCACGCCCGAACAGCGAAGCATCCATCGGTCCCGCGCCGCGCCGGTTGACACCTTTCTTTTCCTTGGTCCACAGGAACACGCTCTCGGCGCCGGGATCGCCCTTCACCATGCGCTCGGCATCGTCATTGGCGTGGTGGGTCAATGCCTCGATGGTGATGAAATCGCCTGAGTCGATCTCGACCTGCGGCTTCAGCTGCTTGCTGAAATAGCCCCAATGCACTGTATCGGCATTCGCGGGCAGATGGTGATATGACCGCTTGGCAGGCTGGTTCTTCTCTGCGGCAGCCGCCATCTGCGGCGTTACCAGCGAAATGCCGCCCGCGGTCATCGCCGCGGCGCCCCCGGCCGCTGCGAAGCCGGATTTCAAGAACGACCGCCGTTCCCGGTCGAGCGTTTCCTTGAACTTGCGGTGGTGCAATTCAAATTCCGGACAATTTTTGTCGTCACCCGCGCACATGATATCCCTCCCGGTTTTAGCGTGCATTTTAGGCGCACGCTCAATTCCATCCCAGTTCATCGCAACAGTCAAACTTGTGCTCCCTATCGCATTGATTGCCTGGCAACGAGAAGGCAACGTTACGCACATGTTTACCGACGATGAAGCTCGCCCGCGCGCTGGGAAGGGGCCTGATGTCGGCTCCTCGCGTGAACTTTACTGCGGGTGATGTCTACAGTTTGCTCGCCGAGGGAAACCGGACGTGTTGTGAATGATCCGAAGCCAACCTCGCGCCGGGCATTCATATTACGACGCTCAAAATGAAATCTTGCGAACGCCCTACGCCCAGCTGTCCCATTTGTGGTCGATTGCTTCCTTCTTGCAGAAATTTCGAAATTCATCGACAGCCCCCGCTCGACCGGCGTATCGGTCGCGCAGCAGCGCAAACAGCAGCTTGGGGAGCGCGCCGGCTGGAACATCCATCCAGAACTCGTAGTCGCTGTCGCCCCAAATTCGCTCGACGTACTCACCCATGTCCTGGGTCTCCATCAAGACCGAGCCATCGGGTTTGACCGTCAGATTTACAAATCGGGAGTTGGTTCCTTGCTGTCGATAGAGTTCGGCAGAGTATTTTTCGTTCATTCTTTCATCCCAAAGCGAGGTACAGGCAAAATTGCCAGGAGCTCTCTGCGGCCGACGACGACGTGAATGACGCTGTTTTTCACATAGCGCTGGTCCGAAACAGCTTCCAAGCGAATCCGGCGTCGCCGGCAAGAAATCAGTCAGCGGCTGATCGGCTCGACAAGACAGTCGAAAGGTATTTCCCGGTGTGCGTCGTCGCTTACCGTGTCCTCTACGGGACGGCGCACGGCATCCAGCACGCCTGCCGTCAGCGATGCGATTGACGCCAGTTGCTCAGGTGTCGCAGACTTCATGATGGCCTTCCTGAGATCGGTCTCCGCGAACCAGCAGCCGCTCTCGGCAGACTTTATGATCTCGCTTCGCGTCTTGCAGGATAGCGCCCGGTCGAAATCCAGGCGGCGCTCGTAACATATCCGGAGTTTGACCGCCTGCGTAGACACGGCCCCGAGCATTCGATCGACGTCGTCCGATGAAGCGGCACACATTGAATTGCCGGCGCCGAACACGGCCAGCATGACCGCAGCGGATATTCGCGCGCGTGCCGAGCCGCCAGCAAAAACTCCGGCGATGCGCCGCGACGCTTTAAAGGATGAGATCGGGTCGAACAAGCTGTACGGCATCAGGAATCCCCCAGGCGAAAGTTGATTGAAACTCCGCTTGAGCCGGTAGACGAGCGAACTCCGTCAAGGCTCGGTGCACTGCCCCCGAGAGATCAAACAAGAGATCAAAGCGTCTCGAGCGCCATCCACGTGCTTTTTAGACTGTGACGGGACAGCTGTCCGTGACGCACATCACAGCGGCATGCAATTTCAAGAGCAGATAGGAGCGACAGACGTCAGCCGCCGGATCGCCTCTGCGCGCATCAAGCCAATCAATAATCACGGGATCGGGTGTGCTATCCTGGATGTTCAACGGGTGGAATATCACCGTGACACAGTCGGTCGCCGTTCGGCATATCCACGGGTCGTGTCGAGCAGGCCCTGTTTTCGTTGTTCGCCCAGCGGCGATCCGGTGTTCGTCAATATTGGTAGCGTAGACCGAATAAATCGGCGCAACGAAATCCCCGTAGTTCTACGGGCATCAAATTCAAGTCCCCTTGCCGGACGTGAAATTGCTTGCTCACGACCAGCCAGACATTAGGGGATTTCTAATTCAGGCATGCAAATACAGGCCATCAGAGTTGAATATTTCGTAGCTCAAGAGAGCACCGGATCGAATTCATGATTGGTGACCGCATCGGCGACATGAATGTTGAATATGCGGCGACGGTTGCCGATGGCGCTATCCAGTCGATGGCAAAACAATCGGTGCCTGCCACGCCGAACAATTTCTCCGTCTGGTTCAACTATGCCATGGGCGCTTCACCAGCGTTGAGAAAGACCATCGACATCCTGGTCGGCGGCAAGCGGAAGTTCGACGCTTCGGTAAATCACGACCTCTACGTCACCTACATCAATCCGCAATCCGATTCCGCTGGTAACGACTGTGGAGGTCGACTGCGCGAAGGCATCGCCCGCCGTGCCGACAAGACTGAGCAGGGCCACGGCGAACATACAAGCCAAGCGAGCAGCAAAAATCCGCTTCCGGACCGCTGATAAGACCCAACGCAACTGCTGCCCCTGCCTGCCGCCTGAACGCTGCAGCTACAATGGCCTCAGCATTTCCAGTTCCCCGTCGGGAACATCATGCCCATACCCGGAACCCGTTTTCCATGGGCGGCGATCAGCGAGTTCCGGTTCTTATGAGATGTGTGCCATTTATGTCACCGTCCGAACCTTGGACGGATCCGGCGATCGGCCGCTTACCTCTGGTAGCAAATTCTTAAGGATGATCTGTTTCCGCCAGCCAGAATCGGATCGAACAACCGTTTTGACATCCTTCTGTCCCTACGCTGTCCGTCAAAATGGCGCCTCTCCATCGAGGTCGGGCTTCGGTGGGTTCGAAACGGGCATCAGGGTTGGATGATGGACACACGCGATTACCCTGTGATCGAAACCCCGGTGGTCGAATCCCCGGATTTCCTTCTGGCGGTGCTGGAGCGGGCGAATGATGCCGTGGTGATCGTCGATAGCGATCTCCGCGTGTGCCATTTTAACGCGGCCGCCGAACTCATCTGGGGACAAGATCGCGCTGATGTGCTGGGTCGCCATGTCGGCCGTCTGGGGCTCGGGGACTTGCAACAGCATCAGGGTGCGACGCCGGCATCAGGTCAGCTGAACGGCGGCGACGCTCCCCAAAAACAGTCTCGAGAACGCTCTCAAGAACGCCGTTCCGAAATCACGATCGCACGCAGGGATGGCAGCCGGATCCGGGCCGCGTTGTCGCTTTCGAGCGTCGAGGTCGGCGGTCAAAGCCGCACCATCGCATTCGTTCGGGACATCACCGCCGAGGTCGGCCGGCGCGACAGGATGGCACTGCTTACCCTGGTTGCCGACAGGACCAACCGCGCGGTTGTCGTCACCGACCGCAATCTGAAGGTCGTCTATACCAACGCTGCGTTTACGGGAATGTTCGGGTACTCGGGCGAGGAAGCGCAGGGCCGGCAGGCGAACGAGCTGCTGGTGGGCCGGTATACCGACCGCCGGACCCTGGCAAGGTTGCGACGCTGGATCGATGACGAGGCCGGTGGTGAGGAGGAAATCCTCTCCTACGATAAAAACGGCGACGAGATATGGGTATCGGCCGACGTCAAGGCGTTCCGCGACGAGCGCGGGCGCATCAAGAACATATTCGCCCTGCTGACCGATGTCACCGAGACCAAGCAGTTGCGCTCGCTGCAGCAGTTGATCATGAGCGCGCTGGCCGACGAAATCTCCATTACCGACATCGCAGACCGGCTTTGCAAGCGGGTCGAGGAGATCGCGCCCGATGTCGTTTCCTCGCTACTCTACGTCGATGCCGGCGGATTGCTTCATCCCCTGGGCGGCCCCAGCCTTCCCGAAGACTATTCCCGGGCACTGGATGGCGTCGCGATAGGCCCGGATGTCGGCTCGTGCGGATCCGCGGCATTTTACGGGACGCCAGTCCTGGCGATGGACCTTGATACCGATCCGCGCTGGCAGCCGTTCAAAACCCGGCCGCTCGAGGTCGGCTTGCGCGCCTGCTGGTCGACGCCGATCAAGGCCAAGGACGGCCGCGTGATCGGGACTTTCGCTTTCTATTTCAGGGAATGTCGGCCGCCGAGCCGCTGGCATCAGCAGATTGTCGACGCCTGCGTCCATCTCAGCGCGCTGGCGATCGAGCGCAAGGAAGCACGCACCCAGATTGCGCGGCTTGCCTATTACGACATGCTGACCGGCCTTCCGAACCGCGCGCGCTTGTGGGATCTGATCTCGGAGGCGATCCAGGCCTGTCCCGCCGGGAAACATGTCGCGCTGGCGTTTCTGGATGTCGATAATTTCAAGGATGTCAACGACACGCTCGGACATTCGGCCGGCGACGAATTGCTCATCCAGCTTGCCCAACGCTTGCGCGTGCAAATTCAGCCGGCCGACATGCTGGGCCGTCTGGGCGGCGATGAATTCGTGATCGTGCTGCCGAACCGCGACGCTGCCGAAGCCTCGCTGGTCGCTTCGCGGATTACCCAGGACCTGGTCCTGCCGCTCCAGATCGGAACGAGGCAGGTGCCGATGTCCGCCAGCATCGGAATCAGCATGTATCCGGACAACGCCACCGACATCGATACCCTGATACAGCAGGCCGATGCGGCCATGTACAAGGCCAAGCAGGCGGGCCGTTCGACGTTTCGTTTCTTCAGCGCCGACATGGACCGGCTCGCGGAACAACGGCTGGCCCACAGCGCGGCGCTGCGCGGTGCGATCGCAAGCGATGCCCTGAACTTGCATTATCAACCGCAGATTCGCACCCTCGATGGCGCCATCTACGGCGTCGAAGCGCTGGCGCGCTGGCATGATCCGGTGCTCGGCGAGGTCTCGCCTGCGAAATTCATTGCGCTGGCCGAGGAGTGCGGCCTGATCGAGCAGATCGGCCTGTGGTCGCTTCGTGAAGCCTGTCGGCAGATGGCGGAGTGGCGCAAGGCCGGGCTCGATATCCCCTGCGTGTCGGTCAACCTGTCTCCCCTCAATTTCCAGAACGTAAATCTTGCCGCAGCTGTCGGCGGAATTCTCGCGGAGCATCGTCTGCCACCGGAAATGCTCATGCTCGAGATTACCGAAGGCGTGATCATGAACGAGCGTTCGGTCGCGGTCGAGACCATGAGTGCCATTCGCAAGCTGGGAGTGGGGTTGTCGCTGGACGATTTCGGAACCGGTTATTCGAGCCTCAGCCGTCTGGCGCATCTGCCAATTCGCGAGCTGAAGATCGACCGCAGCTTCATGTGCGATGTCGAGAGTGACGTCAACGCGCGAGCGATCGTCACCGCGGTGGTTCGCGTTGGCCAGAGCCTGCGATTGACCGTGGTCGCCGAAGGCGTCGAAACCCAGGGGCAGTTCGATTTATTGGCGGAACTTGGATGCGATGTTGTTCAGGGATTTCTCTACGCCCCGGCGCTGTCGCCTCCCGCGTTCGGGCGTTGGCTGCTTGACCATAGTGCCAGGCGGGCGGGCGCGATGCTCAGGGGCATCGGTCGATCCTTGCTGCAGCCGGCGGCCGGGTCTTCGCGCGTCTCCTCTACCAAGCGGCTGGGTTAGCCCGCCCCTCAATGCACCGCCCTGGTCTGGCCGCGCCAGTAGCTCGCCCGGATTGCCTTCTTGTCGAGCTTGCCCAGGCCCGTAACCGGCAATTGCTCGACGAACTCGATCGATTTCGGCGCCTGCACCGCACCCTTGGCGTCGCGCACCAGCTTGATCAAATCGGCCTCGGCGGCCTCGGCGCCGGGTTTCAGCACCACCAGCGCCTTGACCGCCTCGCCCCATTTCTCGTCGGGGACGCCGATCACCGCGGCGCTGGCCACCGCCGGGTGCTGGCTCAGGACGTCCTCGACCTCACGCGGGAACACGTTGAAGCCGCCGGAGATGATCATGTCCTTGGAGCGGTCCACGATGTAGATGAAGCCGTCGGCGTCGCGCCGCGCCATGTCGCCGGTATGCAGCCAGCCGTGGCGCAGCGCGAAGGCGGTCTCCTCCGGCTTGTTCCAATAGCCGATCATGACCAGCGGCCCGCGCACGCTGATCTCGCCGATCGCGCCGACCGGCACCTCGGCGCCGTTCTGGTCGAGCAGCTTGACCTGGTTGCCGATCATCGGCAGGCCGCAGGAGGCGAGGCGCTCGGGGTGGCGTTCGGGGTCGTGGTCGATCTGGCGCAGCACGCAGATGGTGTTGGGCGCCTCCGACTGGGCATAGAGTTGCATGAAGACGGGACCGAATACCTTGATCGCCTCCTGCAGGCGGGCCGGCGACATCGGCGAGGCGCCGTAGATCACCAGCCGCAGGCTGGCGAGGTCTGCGGCGGCGAGATGGGGATGGTCGAGCAGGACATAGATCATGGTCGGCACCAGGAAGGTCCCGGTAATGCGATGGGTCTTCACGATGTGGAAGAATTTGTCGGCGTCAAAGCCCTTGTTCATGACGAAGGTGCCGCTTTGCATCAGCACCGCCACGATGATGGCGCCGGCTGCATGGGTGATCGGGGTCATGGCGAGGAAACGCACTTCCTGCGGCCAGTCCCATTCGGCGAGTTCCATCATCACCATGGTGACATGGATGCGGTGGGTATGGATGACGCCCTTGGGCTTGCCGGTGGTGCCGCCGGTATAGATCAGGACGCAGATGTCGTCGGCCGCGGCCTTCGGCTCCAGCCGGCCCGGCTCGAAGGCGGCGGCGGCGGCAAGGATGTCCTCGCCATGCGCGAACGGACCGAGGCCGTAAAGCGTCCGGAGGCCGGGCAGCCGGGCCTTGAGTGCGGCGGCGCGCTCGGTGAAGGTGTCGGGATCGACGAACAGCGTGGTGACGCCCGAATCCTCCAGCAGATAGGCGTGGTCGTCTTCCGAGGCCAGCGGGTGCATCCAGGTGATGCGCAGCCCCATCATGTAGGCCGCCGCGGTGGTCAGGAAGGCTTCCGGGCGGTTGGCCGAGAGCGTGGCGACCGCGTCGCCCTTGCGCAGGCCGCGTGCTTCCAGCGCCTGGATGAATCGGCTCAGCATTGCGCCGAAGGCGCGATAGGTGATTCGTCGATCGTCGAGGATGAAAGCATCCCGGTCGCCGCCGCGCTGGAGCGCCCGCACCAGCAATTCGCCCATCGAGCAACCATCGTAGAGCCCTGTCGACATTCGTTTTCCTCCGCTTGTCTGCGCCATTCCGCCGCGGCCCTTGGGCCGGCGCTGGCGCAATTTATTTAGTCAGTTGATTCAGGGTTGCTTTTGAACCCGGGGTAAGCGCGGTACCGCACGCCCGCGATCAATGCAGGTATCGAAACCTTCATTGTCACAAAGGAGATCGCAAATTCACCGCCAACACGCAATCCTAGGTGCCTTGCCCAGGATGCCTTGCCCAGCATGCCTTGCCCACGACGCCCCGGTTGCCTCGACAGCATTTCCAGCTTCGACAGTGCCGGCGTTGTTCACAACAATGTTTATTCGACCGAAAAAGTCCAGGTTGGTTCGAAAATCGCATGAATCCGTTTACCTGAATTTGGGATAAGAACTCGATGGACACGCCGATTTCCGCGGATTTGACCATTCGCGGCACCTGATCGGTCCAGCCGCAGTTCTAAAACGCGACGCTGCGACCGATCAGACCGGCGTCAAATTCGGCCGCGAACCACCTTCCGCCTGCGCGGGCTGTCGTATATGAGAGAACGCGAACGCGACACGCATTTCAACCGAGGCAGGGCATGGCAAATCGATTGACGACGGCGCAATCTACCCTGGCGATGCGGCGTTGGGGGCCTCCCGCCATGGTGACGCTTGCGGCGATGGCCGCACTGACGGCGCTGACCGCCGGCGCCGCGGCGAGACAGGAGCGTCCCGCGCCGCCCGTCGAGGCGGCGGCTCCGCGCGCTGCGGGCGAGCCGATCATGGCGATCGTGTCGATCAAGAGCCAGCAGGTCACTTTCTACGACGCCGAGGGCTGGATCTTGCGCGCGCCGGTGTCGACCGGCACCACGGGACGCGAGACGCCGGCCGGCGTCTTCGCCATCCTCGAGAAGGACAAGGACCACCATTCGAGCCTCTATGACGATGCCTCGATGCCGAACATGCAGCGCATCACCTGGAACGGCCTCGCGCTGCACGGCGGGCCGCTGCCCGGACACGCGGCCTCACATGGCTGCGTGCGGATGCCCTACGATTTTGCGGAGAAGCTGTTCGACAAGACGCGGATCGGGATGCGGGTGATCGTCTCGCCGAACGACGCTACGCCAGTCGAGTTTTCCGACAAGGCGCTATTTGCGTCGAACGCGGAAGCCATAGCTGCTGCCCCGGCGCGTGCCGAGACGCTCGCCCGCGAGGCCGTGGAGGCCGTCAAGACGGCCGACGGGGCGAAGAAAGCCGCCGCGACAACGGCGCGCGCGGCAGCATCGCTCCCGGCATCGCTGCGCAAACTGGAGCAGCTCAAGACCCGCGCCGACGCCGGGCTCGCGTTCGCCGACAAGGCGATCGCCGCCGCCAAGACGGACGAGGCCAGGACGAAGGCCGAGGAGGCAAAGCAGAAGGCCGCCGCCAACGCCGCGGAACTGGCGACGCAGTTCGACACCGCCAAGGCCGACGCCAAGTCGAAGCTCGACGCCGCCGCCGCTGCAAAGGACGCTGCCAAGGTGGCGGAGACCAGGAAGGCCGACGCCGCCAAGGCGGCAAACGAGGCGAAGCTCGCGCTCGAGCCGGTCTCGATCTACATCAGCCGCGCGACGCAGAAGCTTTACGTGCGGCGCGATACGCACAAGCCGTGGCCGGATGGGGGCGAGGTGTTCGACGCGACCCTTGAGGTTCCGGTCACGATCCGCGATCCCGACAAGCGGATCGGCACGCATGTGTTCACGGCGGTGGCGCGCAGCGACGCGGGCCTGCGCTGGACTGCGGTCACGATCGACAACAGCGACGACGCCAAGGACGCACTCGACCGCATCACCATCCCGCAGGAGGTGCTCGATCGCATCGGGCCGACCGCCTTGCCACGATCCTCGATCATCGTCTCGGACGAGCCGCTGAGCCGCGAGACCAATTATCGCACCGAGTTCGTCGCGGTGCTGAACAACCAGCCCCAGGGCGGCTTCGTGACGCGCAAGCCCACCCCTGATATCCGCTATGCGAGCCGCGGCGATGTCGTTCTGGTCCGCAACGCCCGGGGTGAGGTCTACTACGTCCAGCGCGACGACGGCTTCGGTTCCTTTTTCCAGCCCGGTTGGGGCGTTCAAGCCCAACCTCAACCCCAGCCCCAACTTGTCGATCCGCGCCGGGGCGGCCGCCAGTACTATCGTCAGGTGCAACCGGTGCAACAGGGCTGGGGATGGTAAGACGCGGCTCGCCGCGCGCAGCCGCGAACGCCCAGACCTTCAATCAGTCGAGAAGGTTCATGGTTTCTTCTTGCCGGGGAACCGATAAGGGCTCGTTTCTACCGAGGTAATCGGGTGGTAATGCGCAACGATCTGTTCATCGAGGCCGATAGACACCAATCCTCCAGAGACCCGTTCCATCTCGTCCGCGGTCAACTCGGTCACTTGGTTCTTCTGTTCGCGCGCGACATGTTTGTTCATAACGGGCTCCACTGGATTTTGAGATGAGCTCAATCTAGCGGATATCCGCTCGTACGACGGTGACGTACATCACGCGCGCCGTTTGGCAAGACCGCTCCACTCTCAATCGCGGACATTGCCACCTCGGATTGCGACGTCCGCAAGGTGCCAGACCTGGACACGTTCCACATTGGATTGGCCGCCGCCGCAACGGAGTAGCCCGCGTCGAATTCGTGTTATGACGGAGGCAACAGACTAGCGACGTTCGTTTGTGAGGACAGAATGAGCAGCGTCATCGACGACTATCTCGTGGACCCCAAGGTATCCCTGCTGGACAAGACGCGCATGCAAGCGCAAGTCCTGGTGCCGGTGGTTCGTGCATTGCGAGCCGAACTTGGCAAGGACAAGGCTGACGGCCTTGTAAAGCAGGCCTTGCGCGATTGGTCGAAGCAGTTGTT
Organism: uncultured Pseudomonadota bacterium; assembly: GCA_963771225.1. GTDB lineage: Bacteria > Pseudomonadota > Alphaproteobacteria > Rhizobiales > Xanthobacteraceae > Bradyrhizobium. The sequence goes on from CAVYSR010000006.1 coordinate 43,325, forward strand.
TGCCGCCATCGGCGATCGCATCGAGGGCAGCCCGCGGCGCAAATGGGCGGCGGTCCAAAGCGTCTTCGGCGAGGTCTCGGGCAAGGAGGTCGAGGTCGAAATTCTGCGCCATGACAAGGAGGCGCTGGACATCGACGTGACGCGCTGCCGCTTCGCTGAGTTCTTTCGGGAACTGGGCGAGCCCGAACTCGGTGCGCTGCTGATTTGCGAGACGGATTTCGACATCGCGTCGATCGGCGAAGGCGAAGTCAGCCTCGAACGCGCTCAGACAATCATGCGGGGCGCGCCGAGTTGCACCTTCCGCTACAAGTTCGCGCCGCGCTAATTTTCTCTGAAGCGATGCGATCCAACCTCTCCCACAAGGGGAGGGGTGAAGTAAGCCGTCGGCAAGACCGATTCAATCAAAAACCATCCCGCTCTAGGCTGATGCGCTGGCGGTTGCCGCTCGTACGTTGGCAGGCGGGCCGGAGCTGAATTCGATCTCCGGATAACCCTTCGCCGCGACATCGTTGATGATGCCGACGAATTTCGGCGTGCCACCGTTGTAGACGAAGTAGCGGACGGTGCCCTCTTCGTGGCCGGCGACATTGGAGTTGTAGCCGGTGAACCATCCCTTGGCTTTGCGCATCAGCATGATCTCGTACATCTTGGCGACATGCGCGGTCCAGCGCGCTTGCGCCTCGAGCGTGGCTTCGGCGCGGGTGTAGCCGCGGTCCCAGATGTATTGCAGCAGGTCCATGCACCAGTTGACGCCGTTCTCGATGCCGCGCGGGAAATTGGTCGAAGCGGACGCGCTTTGCGGTCCGGTCGGCATCAAGAGATTCGGAAAGCCGTGGACCAGCATGCCGAGGAAGGTGGACGGTGCGTGCTTCCATTTTCCGGCCAGCGTTTCGCCGCCTAGCCCACGGATATCGATCACATCATAGGCGCCGGTGATGGCATCGAATCCGGTGGCGTAGACGATGACGTCGAATTCATACTCGCGCTCGGTGGTACGAAGGCCCTTCTCGGTGACGCGAACCAGCGGTGTCTCGCTGATATCGACGAGATGCACATTGTCGCGGTTATAGGCCTCGAAATACCTCGTCTCCAGCGGCAGGCGCTGCACGCCAAAGCCGTGATCCCTCGGGATCAGTTTTTCGGCTACCTTGGGATCGTTGACGCGGCGGCGGATGCGCTCCGCAATATATTCCGACATCTCGGCATTGGCGGCTTCGTTGATAAAGATTTCGCGGAAATTGGCGAGCCAGATGCCGAAGCCGGGTTCATCATAGAGCTTGTCCCACAGCTTCACGCGTTCCTCGCGCGTCACGTCGTAGAAGCCCTGGGGCTGGGGCCCGTGCAGGAAGGCGCCCGGCGTCTTGGTGCAGGCGGCAAAGATTTCGTCATAGCGCGAGCGGATGTCAGCCATTTCTTCGTCCGAGATCGCGCTGTTGTTGAGCGGCGCGCTCCAGTTCGGCCGGCGCTGGAATACGGTGAGTTCGCCGACCTTGTCGGCGATCTCGCCGATCACCTGAATGCCGGTAGCGCCGGTGCCGATCACGGCCACTTTCTTAGCCGAAAGATCGACCGGCTCATGCGGCCAGTAATAGGTGTGGAACGAGCGGCCCTTGAAGTCCGCGACGCCTTCCAGCCGCGGCATGGTCGGCGCGGAGAGCAGGCCGATCGCGAGAACCACGAAGCGGCACGTCAGCTCGCGGCCGTCGCCGATCTTCAGCCGCCACAGATCGCGCGTCTCGTCGAAGTGCATCGCCTCGACCTTGCAGTTGAACTGCATATGCCTGCGCAAATCGAACTTGTCCGCGACGTATTGGAGGTAGCGCAAATTCTCGGGCTGGCCGGAAAAGCGCTCCTTCCAGTGCCACTCGTCGAGCAGTTCGCGCGAGAACGAGAAGCCGTAGGTGTAGCTTTCGGAATCGAAGCGGCAGCCGGGATAGCGGTTCCAGTACCAGGTGCCGCCGAGATCGGCGGCCGAGTCGAGCACGGTGGCGTCGATGCCGAGATCGACCAGCCGCTTGATCTGGTAAATGCCTGCCACGCCGGCGCCGACGACGATCACCTCGTAATGGGTTTTGGCCTCTTCCATCGTTTCCTGCTCCGGAATTTTGTCTGCGTCCGATTGGCTCGATTACAACCCTTTTTGCCGGCGCAGGCAACCGCCCCTGATCGAATGACCGAGTTGCGCCCTGCCAGCAGGGCCGATCTGCTATAAACGGGGTCTTCACCCGTGGCGGCCCGGAGGCGTCGGCAATGACGAAAATCAGGATCGGTCTGGTCGGGTGCGGCTTCGTTTCGGAGCTGCACATGTTGGCCTACCGACGTGTCTACGGCGTCGATGTCGAGGTCACGGCGGTCGCGGCGCGGGGTGACCATGTTGTCGATTTTGCCGATCGGCACCGGATACCGAGAGTCTACCGCAGCTTTGGCGACTTGATCGCCGACGGCGAGCTGGATGTTGTCGACATCTGCACGCCGCCGAATTTGCACTCCTCCATGATCGTTGACGCGATGCAGGCCGGCAAGCATGCCATCTGCGAAAAGCCGTTCGCCGGCTATTTTGGGCGCGAAGACGACAAGGTCCCGATCGGCAAGCACGTGGCCAAGGCGCTGATGTACGAGCGCGTGCTCGAGGAAATGGAGAAGACCCGCGCGGCGATCAACAAAACCGGCAAGCTCTTCATGTATGCGGAAGACTGGATCTACGCGCCGGCGGTGACCAAGACCGTGGAGATCCTCAAGGCCACCCAAGACAAGATCCTGTTCATGAAGGCGGAGGAGAGTCACAGCGGTTCGCACGCCGCGCACGCGGCGCAATGGGCGTCGACCGGCGGGGGCTCCCTGGTCCGGATGGGATGTCATCCGCTTTCGGCGGTGCTCTATCTCAAGCGGGTCGAGGCGAAGGCACGCGGCGAGACGATCAGTGTTGCGAGCGTGACCTGTGACGTCGGCCATGTCACGGCGTGCCTTCGGCCGGACGAGCGAGTCTTCATCAAGGCCAATCCAGTTGACGTCGAGGATTGGGGCACGCTCACCGTGACCTTCTCCGATGGCACCAAGGCGACGGTATTTTCCGGGGACATGATCATGGGCGGCGTTCGCAACCTGATCGAAACGCATACCAGCGGCGGCTCGCTGTTTGCGAATATTACACCCAACACGCACATGATGAGCTATCAAACCAGCGAGCAGAAGCTCGCGAGCGTCTATATCACCGAGAAGGTGGATCGAAAGACCGGATGGCAATACGTTTGTCTCGAGGAAGAATGGACGCGCGGCTATTTACAGGAGATCCAGGACTTCATGGAATGCGCAGCAACCGGCCGGCAGCCGCTTTCCGGTCTCGCGCTGGCCCTTGAGACGACCAAAGTCAACTACGCCGGCTATTGGTCCGCCGAAGAGGGCCGACGCGTTGCGCTGTGAGACCGCCAAAGAGGAGAACGAGGTGAGGACTTCTGATCGAGGATGCAAAAACGCATTTGCCGCGGCTGTATTGGCAAGCTTCGTTGCTTTTGGGTCGCCGGTTTGGGCCGCTGAAATCTCGGGCGGCGTCGTCAAGATCGGTGTGATCAACGACGCAACCGGGCCGCTTTCCGATTCCAACGGGCAAGGGTCGGTGGTCGCCGCCAAAATGGCCATTGATGATTTCCGGAAGCAAAACCCGAACATCAAGGTCGAGTTGCTGTATGCCGATCACCAGAACAAGCCGGACATCGGGGTTGCCGTTGTCCGCAAGTGGTTCGACGTCGAAGGTGTCGACGTCATTACAGACGTGGGCAACTCCGCGGTGGGGCTGGCCCTGCAAACCGTTATTCGAGACAAGAACAAGATCGCGATCTACACTTCCGTCGCCTCCACCGAGTTGACCGGCAAGCAGTGCGTGAAAACCGGTTTTGCATGGCTCCACGATTCCTACACGCTGGTGGCCGGCCCTCTGAGGACTCTCGTCGCCCAGGGGCTGGACACCTGGTTCTTCATCGCGGCGGACTATGCGTTCGGCAAGAATATGGTGGCGGAATTGCAGCGAGTGCTCGTGCGTGTCGGCGGAAAGTCGCTCGGCGCCGTCTACCATCCGATGGACACGACGGACTACAGTTCGTTCCTGCTGCAAGCCCAGAGCTCCGGCGCCAAGGTCGTGGCGTTCTCGAGTGTCGGTAGTCAACTCGTCAACTCCATGAAGCAGTGGAAGGAGTTCGGAATGGACGCCGGAAAGCAGCGGCCGTTAGCTCAGCTGCTGTTTCTGACGGATGTCCACAGCATGGGCCTCGATGTTGCGGGCGGCCTCACATCCGTGGTCGGATGGTATTGGGGCTTGAACGATGAAACCAGGGCTTTCGGCCATCGTTTCTTTGAGCTGCACCGGAAGATGCCGACCGCACCCCAGGCTGCCGTCTACTCCGGCCTTTCTCATTATCTTAGAGGTGTTGCTGCGACGGGTTCCGATGATACCGACACCATCGCCAGGTGGATGCGCGAGAATTCCGTCGACGACTTCTTCGCGCGCGGGGCAAAGATCCGCGAGGACGGCAAGCTTATCCATGACTTCTACCTGTTCCAGGTCAAGAAGAAGTCTGACGTCAAGGAGCCGTGGGACTATTACGACATCGTTCGTCGTATTCCGGCCGATGAAGCGTTTTCACCTTTGTCGGAGAGCGAGTGCCCGCTCGGTAAAGGCATCGCATTAAGCGCCACTTTGACCGCGCGCCGGTCACTTCCGGTCCTCACCTTTGAACAGATATCGGCGGCACCGGTCGGCATGTCTCAAAGGTGCCAATTTCGGAAGTGATTGCACTCATTCGATCACGCGATCGGCGTTCGGTTGTTCATGATGCGAGTTCGGTCTTCGCAATTACCACTCAGGCGGTCGAATTGTGGGCCCGATATCCTCGGGGCCGGGCAGACCTGGCGCCGGTGGTTGCGCTGGTTGGTGGGTGGGAGCAGGTTGCCCCAGTCGGTACGCGCGCGCATCTGGTCGACCGTTGCTGCGGTCACGAAGTTGCCATCCACCCGTATCTGCCATCCCCCGCCGAGCGCCCTAAACACGGCGGTGAGGCCAAGCGGTACATTGGCGACGGCAACGGCAAGACTGTTCTCGGCCTGCAGCAGGTTCTGCTCCGCGGTCAGCACCGTCGTAAATGACACGCCCCCCTGCTGGTACTGTTCCGTTGCAATTCTCATGGCCCCGCTGGCCGCTTGAACACTTCGACGCAGGAACTCGGCCTGGTCTCGCGACTGCAGGTAATTCACAAGTCCGTTGTCCACTTCCTGCTGCGCACTCAACACGGTGTTCTGATAGTCGACCAACAATTGCTGAAGTCTCGCATCCTGCAAACGGACATTGTTGGTGATCTGGCCGTAGTTCAGGACATTCCATTGGAATGATGGCCCGGCGGCATAGGTAACACCCTTCCAGCTGACGACGTCGCCGAGGGTATGACCGTTGGCGGTACTGGCCGAGCCACCGAACGTGCCTGTGATGCTGATCGCCGGATAGAGTTGGGTAAGGGCGACGCCAATCTGAGCGCTTTGTGCGAGAGCGGCAAGTTCAGCGGCGCGAACGTCCGGTCTGCGGCGCAACAGGTCGGCCGGGATACCGACAACGACTGTTCGAGGCGGTGATGGTATCCGGCCCACCGAACGCGAAAGCAACATTCCCAGCGACTGCGGGGGAACGCCGAGCAGCACGCAGAGCGCGTTTTCTCCCTGCTGCAATTGTATTGTAAGCTGCGGTATCGACGCCCGGGTCTGCTCTAGAACGTTGGTCGCCTGGAAGACGTCAAGCTCCGAGGTGCCTCCGCCCAGGAATTTTGCCCTCGCGATACTGAGCGCGTTCTCCTGTCTGCGGACGTTGGCTCGAGCGATGGCAATCAGCTGCTCTGTCGTGCGAATACCAATATAAGTCGCGGTGACGTCGCCAAGCAGCGACACCAGAACGTTGTCGTATGACGCGATCGAAGCCAGATAGGCCCCGTCGGCGGATTCGACCCCTCGCCGGAATTTGCCCCAGAAATCCAGTTCCCAGGCCGCCTGCGCGGCAACGGCATCGGTCCAGAAATAGGAAGGCGTCGCATTTGGAGCCGACAGCGGCGTGGCCGCGCTGCTCCTGTTGTAGACGATCGAGCCCACTCCCTGCTGCACCTGCGGGTAAGATATGCCAACGGCGATTCCCAGCAGCGCTCGCGCCTGGAGCACACGGGTCCCTGCGCTCAGCAGCGTCAGATTCTGATTATATGCAAGGTGGATCAGCTTATTGAGCGTCGGATCCCGAAAACCTTCCCACCAACGTTCGTACTCAAGAGGATCGGACTTGGCCGAACGATTGTCTACGTCACGAAATTTTTCGGCGAGCGGAGCGATCGGCGCGGAAAAATCCGGTCCGATGGTACAGGCCGCGATCGGCAGAAGAAGTGCGCCTGCAAGTATCCAATGAATAACGCCGCCTAATGCACTGGCGACATCGGGCCTGCGACCAAGCGGCGCTTGATAGTGCTTGAGCACAACTTCGTCCCCCGTCCATGCACGTCGAATTTGGGCCTAACTCGTGTATTGCGTCATTCCCATCTTGTTCCCTACGACGGCTTTTCCACAGTGGGCATGACATAAAGCAGCCACTTCTTCATCCGTATCGCGACCTTCGAAATGACGTGCGTGGCCTTGCCCTTGTTCGTGTAGATTGCGGCTGATCCGCCCGAACCGAGAGAAAGCTTCCGGGCGACGGCATCGTCACTAAAATTGATACGCACGGCGTAGAGCCCGTCGGATCCGATCCTGGCGGCATTGGGGATCGTACCGCTTGTTGTAAACTGTCCGCCCCCTGTTGCGGCGATCACATAATCCACCTTTCCAGGGAAAAGGCGGCCGGGGTATGGGTTGAGGACCATTTCCACGTCATTGCCGGGTTCGACGTTGGCGAGCCAGTTTTGTGGAAACACCGCCGCGACGGCGGTATCAAACACATTGACGAAGGTTCCGGCCGCGGCAACCGGCGCGGGTACCAGCATGGTTCCGACCTGCACTTGCCAGTTGACCACATAGCCGTCGCTGGGCGCGAGCATCTTGCACTGGGCGAGGTTGAATTGCGCGTCCTCCAATTGAGCTTCGACGACTGGGACGTTGCTCTGCGCGGTTTGCACTGCGGCGGCAGCTTGCAGCGCAGAAGCCTGCGCCTGTACGACGCCGGCTTCGGCCTGTTGAACGGCGGCATCCGCCTCCTGGCGTTCTTGTCTCGCCTTGGCCACGTTCAGCACGCTGATCGCCGCCTTGTCCTGGCGTTGAATGTTGAGGGCGATCTGCTCCTGGGTTTTGGCTAGCTCGTCCGCTGCCTTCGCCTTGGCCAGATTGGCCTGCGCATTCGGTATGGCGGCATTTGCGGTCGCCAGGCCGGCTTCGGCCTGCTTGACGTTGGCCTTCGAGGCAGCCAACTGCGCCGCGACTTGGCTCACCGTGTACTGATACGGCGCCGGGTCAATCTCCAGCAGTAGTTCGCCCTTTTTCATGGGCTGAAGCGCCTGGGCGTAAATGGTCTTGACCTGCCCCTTCACGTAAGGGACGAGCTGAACCACATACTGGCTCGTAACCATTTTATCCGTGATGGGCGCCGACTGCGTCCATACCACCACGACACCACCGATCATGAACACGCCGGCAACGATCATGCCAGCGATCAGATAGGCCGTGGGCTTGATGTGCATGACTTTGAACAGCACAAGCACCACGGCAACATAGATAATGATCAGGAATGCGATCATGGCCGCGCCTCCCTGTCGGCGGGACGCGATGCAGCATCAACTTCAACCGCACCAACCGATTGTCGATCATCCCTTGCTGATTTCGCGCCAAACGGCGTTGTGAACGCCCAGACAAACGCGATGGGCCAGAGCAGTCCACCCGTTGCAATTCCGATCCAGCTCATGGCGTTGATAGCGCCGGCCTGCGGATGTTCCCATTTTTGAGCGAGTTGGCCCGGCAGTTTGCCCAAGCTGACAACAATGACAACGCCAACGAGAATCAGAACTGCGAACACAAGAAAAGCGAATGCGTCCAATGCTCCGAATGAGGAATCCAAAGCCGGCACTCCTTTAAATTCAACGGACGACCGAAGCCTCGCGCTCAGTTCGTGAGCTTACTTCTTGCCCAGCAACTTCCCAGTCAAGTTAATGACGATTGCAATCTGTTACAGGCCACGGGATCGTAAGCGCTCTTTGGTTCATTATCCAGCAGGCTCCTCGCGCATCCGGTCGTTGCGCGTTACGGCCGTGTCCTCAAGCCCAAAATCCTGCCAGCCGTTCAACGAACCAGAAAGCGGCAACGACGCCGACCCCATAGGCCGTGACGGTCCGCAGCCGACATTCCACGATGTCGGGGACTCGAAATTGCTTGGCCAACTGAATCACGCCGAGAACGGCCGCGATGAAAGCAAGCTGCCCGACTTCGACGCCGATGTTGAAGGCGAGCAGCGCGAGCGGAATGTCGCCCTGTGGGAGCCCGATATCGATCAGCGCGCTGGCGAAACCGAGGCCGTGCAGAAGGCCGAATAAGAAAGCGACTGCCCAGGGCCAGGAAGCGGTCAAGCTGGGCTCCCCCCGCTGCCGTCGCAGGATCTCGCTCGCCAGAAGCAGGATGCTGAGCGCAATGCACGCTTCAACCGGCGGCCCCGGGACATGGAGAACGCCCAAGGTCGCGAGCGAAAGCGTGATCGAGTGTCCGACCGTGAAGCCCGTCACCGTCAACAGCAGCATCCGCGTGTTGCGAACGATGAGAATAAGCCCGAGCACGAAGAGGAGGTGGTCGAAGCCGAACAGGATGTGCTCGATGCCATGCGACAGATAGGCCCCGGCAACCGCCAAGAGTCCCTGCGACGTCGCGATGTCGATCCACGGCTGGGACGGTCGCACCAGCGTGCTCGAATGTGTGCCGTCAAGCATCTGCACGCGCACCAGCACGTCGGTGACGGTTGCCTGCAGCCCGACGAACTCGATGCGCTTGCCGGCCAGTCCCTGGGTGCCGGCGTCGAAGACGCGGCGTTCGACCAGGGAATCGGAGAGCTCCTGCGCTGAGGGCTCGATGACGTCGTGAATCTCGTCGGGCAGCCGCAGCACGACCGGCAAACGCATGCCGGCAAGCACCGGCGTTCGCCAAAGCAGTTGGTATCGGCCGGGCCCGACCTCATCGATCTGCAGATAAGCCGGGCGGACTCATGCGCCTGCGCGAGCGGCATTGACACCATCAGCGCTGCCAGCAGACCGGCGAACGCGACCTGGAGCCAACGCCAATGTGTCGATCGCGCCCTCACTGCGGCAACACGTGTGTCGACGCGATGGGCGACTGAGGATTCCGCAGGCTGCCGAAGTCGACCGATTCGATGGGCGGGACCACGACCGTGTAGCGCGTACGCATTGCTTCGAAAGCAATCCGTTTGATCTCGCGCTGCTTTTGATCAAGCCAGGCGGATTTGACGTTGGGCTCTACTTCCTCGAACGCCGGCACGCGGCCCGGCTCGATGGCGTCGACGAAGACGAGATGCCAGCCATAGCCCGACTGGATCGGCCCCTGCCATGCACTGGGCTTGAGCTGAAACACCGCTAATCGCGAAGTTCGAGCCAAATTCCTTGGCGATCTGATCGGGGGCTTTCTCGGCGTAGTAGTCCTGGAACATGAAGAGGTCGGCAACGGTCGCGACCTCAGGTGCGTCGGCCGGTTTGCCGGAGATCCTGTCGAGTATTGCGGCAGCCCTGTCGCGAGCACCGGGCCGATCGAAGGAGAAGTAGAGGTGGCGAAAGCTCGCGCGCGGCGGAAGCGCAAAGCCATCCGAATTCTGGGTGTACCAGGCTCGCAGTTCGGCATCGCCGGGATCCTGCAAAGCGGCAATATCCGCTGCCAGGAAATCCATCTTCTGCGCCAACCGGCGCTTGATGATCTCGTCATCCTTGTCAAGTCCGAGCGAGACGGCTTCACGGGAGAGAATCTCCTCGCTTACCCGCTGCTCGATCAGGGCGTGCATCTGATCAGCCGTCGGTAGTGGCCGACCTTGCGCGAGCCAGTGCACCGCCAATTGGCGGAGATCGTCCTGCGTCAGCACGATATGACTGGTTCGGTCGGTCCGGCTGGCGGCCGGGTTCAACAGTTGGTAGATCGCGAAAATCAGCACACCGGCAACAAGGAAATGGAGCAGGGGTTCCCGCAACCACCTGCGCACGCGGGTTGCCAGCTTCTGCCGAGTCTGTGACTCTTCGCAGCGCTGACTCGGACGGTTCCGAGGTCGGCTGGGGTCGGACAAGCGGCTGCGGTGCCATAGGGTTGGCCTGTCAGGATGGGCGGTCTATCGAACAGCCGCGTTGGCGGACGCGGCGCGCTGCAGATAGTTGACGACGGCAAATTCCGAGGCCGGATCCGCTATCATGTTGGACTTGAGCAGCGCCGCGTATTCCGTCGCGGCGTCCCAATAGTCCCAGTCAGCCAATTGCTGCGCCACGAACCCGGCCATCGGCGGGCGCTCCCTGATGAAGGCTCGATAGGCCTGGATCACGCGCTCGCGCGGTATGGTACGATTCGCGTCGCCATGAACGTTGAGCGCAAGCAGGGCGGCCTCGATTTCCGGCATGGTCCGGCTGCGATCGGCAAAATACGTCGCCTCGACCCAGCCAACGCGAGATGGCCCGCGCAATTCAAGGTCGGCGCCAATCATCGCGGCGAGGTTCGTGGCGTCGTGCGAACTCCGTGCTGCCTCGATGTGCTGCTCCAGCCGCGCGGCATCGGCCGGACCGCCGACAAAACCAAGCAGGAGGGTGTAGGCGGCATGGCGTGAGGCGAGCTTTGGATCGTCCAGCCAGCTCGCAACCGCCGCCGCATCGATCTGCGATCTCGCAACGTCCATGGTCGCGTAAGGGGCGCGCGCCAATTCACCCCACGCGATCTCGGCGGCCAGCGGGTCGGAGGTTTCGAGATAGGGCAGAACGAGTGCGATACGTTGCCGCCAGCCGGCGTAGCTGAGCGTGGACGATGTCTGCATGTTCGACGGCCAAGTCGGCCGGGGACGGTCACCTTTGACGAAAACGGTCGCAGCCAGTTGTCGGAGCCAATCCGCATATTCAGCCCGGATGGTGCCGAGGCTGGTCCATTGCGAAGCAAACGGGTCACGAACGAGCAGGTAAGGATCGGAGCGCGGTGCCGCTGCTGCGTCGAGATCCGTCACCGGGTCGGCGATGATATCGCCGACGGCATCCTTGCCCTTCATGACCTCGACGATCCGAAGTTGGCTCGCGCCGGCAAGGGGCACGGCGAGCACCACTCGATCGGCCATGTCCAGCTGCTGGCCGTTGGTCACATTTGGCGAGCGGCTTCATAGCAGAGCGGGCAAGCCACCGCGGCCGCTGCCGAGATCAGGAGGAAGAGGGCGGCCAGCGTGCACTTCAGCCACCCCGAAGCGGGAGACCGCAAAAGTCGAACCGACATCGAAGCCTCCTCAGCGCAGCACCGGCTTACCCGGCAGCGGGTTGACTTCGGCTACTTCGGGGATGATCTCGTAATTGGCGTAGCCGAACTCGTTGCTGCGCGCGCCGTAATACTTGTCTCCCAGTTTGTAGGCGGTGACTTCGATCGGCGTGCCGGCGATCACGGTGACGAGCTTGCCGTTGTTGATGTAGTAGGGTGAGGGTGTGCCCCGATAGCTGCTCTCCGCCGGATCGCCGACAGCGCTCGGCTGGATGGCGCCGCGGCCGGCGTGATTGATCAGGCTCTGGCCCTGATTTTGGGCGAATTTCGCCGTGACGTAGCCGGGTCGATCGGCGTTAGCGTTTGCGTGGCATTGGCAATCCCGACGCGCTATAGATGATCCTGAACTTCGTGCCGGTGACGTTGTTCTGCAGCCACGGGGACTTGTCGACGATCAGCGCCTTGAGCTGAGCGTCGTTGAGGGCGACCGCCCCCTGTTTCTTGAGATCGTCGATGGTGGGACCAGCCTTGGCGACTTTCCGCGCCTCGGTGGTCGGGGTGTACCAGATCGGGGAACTCCACGCCCGCTCCTGAACGGTTGCCGCCACCACGTCGGGCGGCGCGATGCCGAGTTTGGCGGCCTGGATCGTCGTCCAGCGCGGCGTCGGAATTTCGAGCACGCGGGCATAGTAGAACGCCGGAACGCTCGGATCGAACTCGGGATCGGTCCACACGGTCTTCAGTTCGACGGCGCCGATGCTGTTCGTGTAGGTGGCCTTTTCGATGTCGACGGTGCTTTGCGATCGGCGGCACGACACCGGTCCACTTGTCGGGCTCGCGGTCACCCGCCCAGGCGACGTCGAAGATTTTCTCGAAGCTCTGACCGCTCTTGGTCCAGCCCTTGATGATCTGGATGCGGTCGAGATTGCCGGAGGTGGGATCCTTGACCGCCCACACGGCGAATGACGGTGCCTTGTCGCCGCCGGGCATCGGGGTCAGATCTCCGCCCATCGGCACGCCCTGCGCATAGGCGGCCTTGACCCAATCGCGGTCCTTGATCCAGTCCGGCACGAACTTCCAGAACGCCCGCCGCTGCTCGGCCGTCGCGGTCTCGGCATAGTTCCAGCCGCCGAAGAAGCGAACCTTGATGTGCGGTCCGCTGACCGCGAAGGTCTCCTTGCGCTTCATGGCGTTGAAGATCGACTCGCGCGTGTTCTCCTCCGCCCACACGCCGGTGAGCCCGGCGGTGCTCTCCAAGCGCGCATCGAGGCCGGCGAACAGATGTCCCGACATGCGCGCCTCGATGGTTCCGTCCGCGACGCCGTGGGCCCCGAAGAAATTGTCCTGGCGATAGGGGACGCCGGTGGCGTGCGAGTCGGCGGCGGCGCCGAAACCGAACTTGTAGGGGTTGAAGCCCTTGGTGTCCTCGAGCGCGAGGCCGTCCTTGAGGGCCTGGCGGGCATAGCTGCCGATGACATGCGGAATGCGGCCGGCCGGATTGCCGAGAAGATAAGTGAGGATCTCGTAGTTGGCGAACTCGTCATTGGGCGAGAGCAGAGGATGCGTCTCCGATTGCCCCTTGATCTGCTTGATCTCGATCAGAGGCTCATTGCGCATCCGGTCTTCCGCGTAGGCCTTGTCGATCGGCCGCCCGTGAAGGTCGACATCGGTCGGATACATGCGCCCGTCCGAGAGGTTGGCGTTGTGCGAGATCGCGAGAAGCTCGTTGCCCGCCTTGCGCTGGCCGTCCATCCATGTCCACAGGTCGGACGGGTCGGTCGAGTCGAGCGCGCTGAACGGCATCGCCGGCACATGCGCGCAATCCTTGAAGAAGATGTTGCGGTGGAGGTTCATGTTGTTCGGCATGGACGTCCACTCATAGCTGCAGAAGGCGGTGAACTTGCCCGGCTCGTTGGCCTTGTCCGCGAATTCGACGTTCTCTCCCAGACCGTGTGCGCGATCTCGGGGCTCGTCAGCGCCTTGACCGGCGCGCCGCTGACCAACTTGACGGCGTAAAGGTAGAACTCTCTGAACCTCTTCCGGACTGTTGTTCTTGAGGATAAGTGGCGCTGCGGCCGGAATCTTGCTGATCGGCGAACTCGGATCATTGGCCAGCTTCATCACGCCGACATATTCGGAGTGATCGGTGACGCCGGCGAAATCGAGCGGCGTATCGATCTTGATGTCGTAGCCGAGCGGATGCTTGATCGTCTCGCCCTTGAAATATTTGTAGGCATCGCCGGGACCGGTCAATCCGATTGCCGAACATCCAGGCATCGAGCGACCAGCTGGTGTGAACATGGGTCTCGCCGAAATACGCGTCGCGAAGGGGGTTGCCCTGGCCGAACGCGGGCGAGGCGATCATACCGATCAGACCCGCTCCCAACACGATCTTTGCGACACAGCGTTGCTTGGACGTCCGCTTCATCGTCGCCTCCCATGTTTGATTGTTTTCGCTCGGTCACGCTCCGCAATTTCAAAACTGTCTCGTCACCGCCTGCGGCTTGCGTAGCATCGGTTGCAAGTCTCCAGAGCGCAACGACGAGCATAGCGCGAATTTCTGCGCTGGCGTATGAAGAAAAAAAGGCGCTGAGCACAGCTCGCCCTTAACCCTTCGGTAACTCATTGGTGTGCTGCCATTTTTGGGCATCATCGTTGATCGGTAATAAGTGGCCAACGGTACGCGTCTAGTCGTCGCGCTCATTTTTTGCCATGAGTTCGCGACAGTCGGTTCTTAGCGGACGATCAGGCTCAATGTCTCAGATGGGTCATTCGCGTCGCTTCGGCCGTGTGCCGGTCACTTCCGATTGGCACCCAACTTCGGACATACTGCCGCGCCGCCATAACTGACGCTGTGCACCAAACTCAGAGATCTCCAATGCCCGTGGGCGTTGCGAGGGTGTTGATTACGCCGCGCGACCCGTTCATCCGGGGCGCCGGAGCGAAGGCACAGGCGAACCCGGAATCCATCCCTCCGCCGGGCACCGCTCTTCGAGGGCCGCGCGCCAGCGTGCCGGCCCTCGTCGCCTGGCCGCGACCGATCTCAGCCGTGTTTCACCATCGGGCACGCGCTCTCGCTCAGGGGGCGCCCCGCTTCCTCGGCCGGCACCGTGGCGAGCAGCTTGAGATAATCGAATGGATATTTGGATTCCGAGGGCTTCTTCACCTGCAGCAGATAATAAGGCCGCATCACACGGCCGTCATCGCGCACCGTGCCCTTGGTGTAGAAGTCATCGATCGGCAGTTCCTTCATCTTGGCAACAACCTTGGTGGCGTCGGTCGTGCCGGCCGCCGCCACTGCCTTGAGGTAGTGCGACACCGCGCCGTAGGTCCCGGCATGGATCATGCTGGGCGGCTTGCCGCCGTTGAGGGCGAGGAAGCGCTTGGTCCAGGCGCGGGTCTTATCGTCGAGGTCCCAGAAGAAGGTTTCGGACGCGATCAGGCCCTGCGCCGCTTCGAGGCCAAGCGCGTGGGTGTCGGGAAACTGCAGCAGCAGCGCCGCCAGGCGCTGGTCGCTGCCGCGGCCGAGGCCGAATTCCGCGGCCTGTTTGATCGCGTTGATGGTATCGCCGCCGGCGTTCGCGAAAGCGATGACCTTCGCCTTCGAGGCTTGCGCCTGCAGCAGAAAGGACGAGAAGTCGGCAGTATTGAGCGGATGGCGCACGGCTCCCACCACCTTGCCGCCGCCGGCCGTGACGAACGCCGCGGTGTCGCGCTCGAGGGCATGCCCGAATGCGTAGTCGGCGGTGATGAAAAACCAGGTGTCTCCACCCTGCTTCACCAATGCCCGGCCGGTCGTCGCCGCAAGCCCGTAGGTGTCGAAGCTCCAGTGCACGCCGTGCGGCGAACAGGCTTTTCCGGAGAGATCCGAGCTGGCAGCGCCGGTGTTGATGTCGACGGCGTCGTGCGTGCGCGTCACCTCGCGCACGGCGAGCCCCACGGCCGAATTGGGAATGTCGAGGATGACGTTGACGCCTTCGTTCTCGATCCATTGCCGCGCGATGTTGGCCCCGACGTCGGGCTTGTTCTGGTGGTCGGCGAAGATGACTTCGATCGGCCGGCCCAGCACCTTGCCGCCATAATCCTCGACCGCCATGCGCGCGGCGTAGACCGAGCCCATGCCGGTCAGATCCGCATACAGTCCCGACTGGTCGTTGAGAACACCGAGCTTCACCGGCTGCTGCGCGACCGCGGCGGTGGTGAGCCCCGCTTGCAACGACATGAGCGTGAGCGCGGCGATAATGTTGCGACGCATGAAAATCCTCCCCTTGTTGTAGCGACCGTTGAATGCCGGTCGTGTTGGCGCGATCGTACAGGGGAAGAGCATCGCTGCAAAGCGGGCGCTGCTTTTAGTTCCCATGCCGTGCAGGAGCGCGGCATGGGAGCGACAGGGCAGGGGTATTAGATCGGCGAAACGGCCCACGTGCCCAAGCGGAAACTTGCGCGCTGGAGTTGCTCCGCTCACTTCCGGTCCTCTTCCAGCCTCGGACATATCGCTGCACCGCACTAAGTGACGCGACGTGCCAGGAGCAGGTATGTGAACATCGAGTTTGTCAAATCTGTTTCGTCGAACAATTGCCGCGCATGCCGCACCGCTGATCGGTCCGAAAAGGCGCAAATTCACTGCCACCCCTAAGGCTAGTCTCCAGAAAACGGGAGTTTTCCAGGATTCGGCTGGAGACTTTCGGGAGTTCTTGCGGTGCATGCTCACCGCCTTGCATGAAGCCCGAGTCAGCAACCCGTATACGTCAACTGGAATATGAGGCTTCGCTTCGGCGCTGCTCAAGTCTTTGGCCGATGCGCGCAGCGATGGAGGCGAGAACGCCGCTCAACATTGCGACAAGCACCAGCTTAGCCGGATAGCCCGCGTGCGTATTTTTGGAGATTATCTGACCGGTCACGGCACCGATAACCGCTCCCACACTGCCCAGCCAACGATGAATGAATATCTTCATGGTGCACCTCTCTTCCGCGACGGTACCGCGGGGACGGCGGTGAACACCGTGATATGCATCACGCTGCATAACGCCGGCTTTTTTCATTAGAGCGGCGCAGATTCCACCGCACGACGACAGCGCTCGAGGTCTTGTTGACCGCTCGGTGATCATTCCGATGGCTTGACGCCAGGATCGCGCTTCTGAACGTGATGGATGTCACTTTCCAGATTGTCGGGACCGGGTATTCGAACGTCGCCAGCCGGCGCTCTTGCGCGGGCGCTTCGCTTAAACGATAGGGACTTCAGTCATGACAGCTGTACTGGTTACCGGCGGCAGCGGCTTTATCGGCCAGCATCTGGTGTCTGAACTTGTCGCCCGGGGCCGACAGGTGCGCGTTCTCGATGTCTGTGCGCCGGCCCGGGCCTTACCTGCGGTGGAATATATCAAAGGTTCGGTGCTCGACACGCGTGTAGTGGACGACGCGGCGGCAGGCGTTGGCGAGATTTATCACCTGGCCGGGCTGCCCGGCATGTGGAAGCTGGATCGGACGGAATTCCACGCCGTCAATTTCATCGGCACCCGGAACGTTCTGGCCGCCGCACGCCGACGTGATGTCGGGCGGCTTCTGCACTGCTCGACCGAGTCGATTTTCTTCAATGCCTCCAGGTCAGGTCGGCCTTCCGGCGAAGAAGCCTTGCTGTCCGTTGACGAGATGCCGGGGCCGTACACGCGCTCCAAAATGCTCGGGGATGAGCTGGCGTTGCAGGCTGCGGCCTCGGGTATGCCGGTGATCGTTGGCTGCCCCACCATGCCGATCGGCCCGTCCGATCACAATGTCACGCCGCCGACCGCCATGCTTCAATATTTTCTCCGCAGGGCATTCCTTCAGATCTATCTCGATTTCATTGTGAATCTCGTCGATGTGCGTGATGCCGCCGCGGGACTTATCCTCGCGATGGAAAAAGGCCGGATCGGGCACCGTTACCTCTTGGGAGGCGACAGCTTGCCGCTCGGGCAAATACTGACGCTGATGGCTTCAATCAGCGGCCGCGGCAAGGCTCTCGTTCGGCTTCCTGGATTCGTGGCGGAACTGGCGGCTTGGATCATCGAGCTTAAGGCAGATTATATAACTCGTCGCGAACCGTCGGCGACGGTCGAGGGTGTGCGGATTGCACGGCGGGCGACCGCACTGTCGATCGAGAAGGCGAGGCGCGAACTCGGCTACGTGGCCCGTCCGGTCGAACCCTTGTTGCGGGAGATGATCACTAACATGGCGGGCGCGCGCGCCGGCCGCCCAGGTTCTGAGGCATGCCTGGCCGTCTCGACGACCTAAGCGGCGCGGCATCGAGCGGCCCGAATAGTGGTTCGTCAAGGGGCGCGTCAGTCCTTACGAGACTTTAGAGCTTCATGCGCTGCCAGGAATGCCTGGCGGCCCGCGGGGGTCCCGCAGTAGACAGTAATCTGAACCAACGCTTCCTTGATCTCATCGACCGTTACACCGCTGGCGACCGCGGCATTCGTGTAAATGCCCAGCTCTTGAAAGCGGCCGAGTCCCCGAGGATTCCAAGCGTCAGGATACTCCGTGTCTTCTGGTCAAGCCCGGGGCGACTCCACGCATAACCCCAAGCCAATTCCGTGACGGCGTGTTGAAACGTCATCATGAAGTCATCAGAACCCGCAAGGTTCGCGTCGACGTACTTCGCGCCGAGTACCTGTCTTCGTGTTTCGAGACCCTTCGCAAATAATTCGCTCTCTACCATGGCTTGCCTCTTCTGTTCTGGTCACGGGCTGGCGCAGCTAAACAGGTTCCGCTTTCGCCCTCAACGTTCGTTCCGGGTCAATCGCGTCGCTTTGACTGCGCGCCGGTCACTTCCGGTTTGCATCTGCCGGCTCAACCGGTCGACGCAACACAGGCATTAAATCTCTCTGCTGGCGTTTCAAATTGCAAGGTCTCACGTGGTCGCTCGTTTAACTGACGAGCCACTTTGTTCAGATGGGCTTGCGAATGCACCGACAAGTCGGTGCCCTTTGGAAAGTACTGCCTCAGCAGGCCATTAGTATTCTCGTTCGACCCACGCTGCCACGGGCTTTGCGGGTCGCAAAAATAGACATCGATGTTGGTCGCCATCGTAAAGCGCCGATGATCCGTCAGTTCCTTGCCCCGGTCCCAGGTCAGGGACTTATACAGCTCTTTCGGGAGCTTCTTCGACTGCTTGATGAGCGCGTTGACTACCGTTTGGGTGTCCTTGCCTGCCACCTTGGCTAACATCACGTAACGCGTTTGACGCTCGACCAAGGTCGCAATGTAGGTGTTGTTCGGCCCGGACAGCAGATCGCCCTCCCAATGGCCAGGCACCGCCCTATCTTCCACTCCAGCCGGTCGCTGACGGATTGAGACCGCATCCTTCATATGTCCCCGTCTATCGCCATTCGGATCAACTGGTCTGGAGCGACGCATCGAGCGCTTCGAGCGAAGATGGCGGAGCAGCTCTTTCTTGAGCACTCCGCGCGCTTGGACAAACAGGCTGCGATAGATGGTCTCGTGTGACACCCGATTACACTCGTCTTCAGGATGCGTTCTCTTCAGCCAACCGGCTATCTGCTCGGGTGACCAATCCAATCTGAGCTTCCTTGCCACGGCCTGCCGAAGCCGCGAATTGATCGCCAATTTACAACATTTTTGACGACGCGATCGCGCCCAGGCATTCTCGTCCGCAACTGTCGCCCGGTAGCGTTCACAGCCGCCATTGCGGTTCATTTCCCGGCTCACCGTCGAGGGCGAGCGGCCAAGCAATTTGGCGATAGACCGGGCCGATCGACGTGCCGTAACGCCTCTGGAAATCATCTCGCGTTCCGCAAGCGTCAATGCCAACCTGGAGCGACGCCGCTCCGCAGGACGGAACCCTCCATGCGGGGCAACCAGAAAATAGATCGACGAGGACTCCTTACCAAAAGCTCGCCCGATCGCCTTCAATGACTCCCCGCGCTTCCAACGGTCCCATAATTCCGTCTTTTCTGCCGCGGTAAAACCCCTATGAAATCTCCGTTCCATCCTACACTCCATCTTTTCCCGTTAAGATAAAGTGTTGCGTCGATCAGTTGAGACCGCCATCCGACTCCGGACACACTGCGGCGCCGCAATAATTGACGCTAAGTACCAAACTCAGAGGTTTCCAGTGCCCGTGGGCATGGCGAGGGTGTCGATCATGCCGCGCGAACGCTATCGAGGAATTTCTCGACCTCGTCCCTGAGGTAGCTGCTCACTTTTGAGAGCTCCTGTGCCGACTTCAACATCAAACCCGATGTCGTTCCTGTTTCGCGGGCGTTTTTCGCAACATGCTCGATATTGTCGGCGACATTGAGCGTGCCGCCGGCAGCGGCCTTGACCCCTGCCGCGATGCTTTGGGTCGCGGCCCCTTGCTGCTCGACCGCGGAGGAAATCGAGGCGGTGATCCCGCTAATGCGCTCGATCGTTAACCCGATCGCCTTGATCGCCTCTACCGATTCTCCTGTGGCGTGCTGCATGTTGACGATATGCAAGCTGATCTCGTCGGTGGCTTTTGCGGTTTGGCCCGCCAGGTTCTTGACCTCTTGGGCGACCACGGCAAAGCCGCGGCCTGCATCGCCGGCGCGGGCGGCCTCAATCGTAGCATTGAGCGCGAGCAGATTGGTCTGTTCCGCAATCGAGGTGATCAGCTTCACCACGTCGCCGATGCGGTCGCCGGCCGCCGATAATTCCGCCATCCGCTGATCCGTTGCATCGGCTTGCTTGACCGCATTCGGCGGCAACACTGTTGGAATCCTGCACCCGGCGGCTGATTTCGACGATCGACTGGGACAATTCGTTCGATGCGGTCGCGGCGCCGCGGACGTGTTCGGAGGCCTGCCTCGAATCATCGGCGGACTGTCCGGACATCTCTGCCGTCGAATGCGCCGTCACGGACAGCGATTGGGCATCTTTTTCGAATTGTCCGGAAGAATTCAGAACCTGCTCGATGATTCCGCCGATTTTGGTGCGGAAGTCCTCGACAAATTGATTCAGCTCTGCTTTGCGCTGCTCGATGGCCTGCTTTTCGGCGCTGATCCGTTCGACCTCGAGTTGGCGGCGCTCGATGCGGTTGTTCTTGAAGCACCGATGGTTCGCGCGATCGTGCCGATTTCGTCGTGGCGATCGGCGTGCTGCACCTCGACGTCCGTCCTTCCTTCGGCGAGCACGGTGAGTGTTGCGGCTACGGCCCGAGCGGCTTGGTGACGCGGCGAACCAGCGCCATCGTCGTAAAGCGCAAGCAGGGCGGCGATGCCGGCAGCGATGGCCATGGCGCAGATCGCCTGCCACAGCATGCCGTCGAGTTCTCCATCGCGATGCCGACATAGATGATGCCGACGACCTTGCCGGCGGGATTAAAAACCGGGTGATAGGCGGTGTAGAAGCGGCGGCCGAACAACATGGCCGGACCCTTATAGGCTTCGCCGCGGCGAAGCACGGCCTGTCCGGGATGGTCCGCCGCTAATTGCGTTCCGACCGCGCGGTCGCCATTTTCTTTTTTCACATTCGTCGTTCGCCGGACAAACTGCTCGTCGCATCGTCGAAGACGAAGAGCGTGGCATTGCCTCCGACATAGGAGGTGGCGCGGTCGACGATCCGATGGTCGGTGAATTCCGGCATCTTCGGAATTTCAACGCGATCGACGACCCCGTCGCGAATAGTGATCTTGGCGTCCTGAAAGGCCTCGCCAAACGCCAGCCTGAGTGTGCGAAGGCTGAGATCGATATCCCGCTCGGCGCGGATGTTGAAGTCGCGTGTCAACGACCAATATCCCGCTCCAACCAGCAGCGCGGCATTGATCGTGATCAATAGCGCCGCGCTGAGGACGGCCTTGGGCCCGAGGTTCAGTCGCGAAAAAGGGAAACGCCTTCCCGTCAATCCGAACGCCATTGTGGAATCTCCAGAAAATCTGGTTTGATTAACAAAGGCTTACTTTTATCGATTTTGTTTACCATCCCGTTAAGGATGGATCGGCCGTACCGCAAAATGTACCCGGCAGCCGCGCGTCAGGGCGTGAACCCCCTAAATTCAGAGCAGTCGGCGGACATACTCCGCTTTGTTGCGCGTAACGGATTCAAGCCGGACATCGCGCTATGTCAAAGTGCAAACCCAGACATGGCCGCGTCACAGCGTGAGTCCCTCGGCGGGGATATTGTTCAGCCACCGCTGCGAAATTCGTGATGTTCGGCGGGGGCGGATTTGGATATTTCTTGAGCGTTGCCATGTACTCATCGACGGTTTTGAGCGCGGGCCCCGATACCCAGCCAAACATTGCCGCTACAATGAGATCCTCGTGTGGATCCATTTCAATGTTGTAAATCTTCGGGTAGCCGGCCATCGGAGCGCTGGCGGAGAACATACCGGGCTGCCGCTGCGGTCCAATGCCGGTCGGATGCACGTCGGTGAAGTAAATGCGCCACTGCTTCCAACGCGTGGCGACGAGGTCTCCACCGATAAAGCTCAACATGCTTTCGCGATGCCCTATGGCTGTGCTGCCGAGCAAGACGTCGGTTTGATCGACGCCGTCAATCGCTCGGTCTGTTGGCATCTTGCCACCGACAATATGGGCGAAGGTCGGCAGAAAATCCATGATCGAGAACATGGCGTATGTGGTTGTGTTCGGCTTGACCTTGCCGTGCCAACGGATGATCGCTGCCGTCCGTATCGCTCCTTCAGTCGCTTCGCCCAACTCTCCGCGGAACGGACCGGAATTGCCCATGTCCGGCGTTCCCTGGTTGCCGTGTTCGCGTGCGGTTTGGCCTTGTGGGCCGTTGTCAGAGGCAAAGACGACGATGGTGTTGTCGTCGATGCCAAGTTGCTTCAGCGTGTCGAGGATCTGGCCGACGTGGTAGTCCCCTTCCATCAGCTTGTCGCCGTAGTTGCCGATCCGTGATTTGCCCTTGAACTGTTGGGAAGGCAGGTTCGGAAAGTGCCCCATGGAGAAGGGGAGGTAGAGGAAGAAGGGCATTCCGGCGGCTTTCTGACGCCGCATGAAATCGATTGATTTATCCACCAACTCATTGTCGATGTTGGCGCGCACGTCCTCAGTAAATGGTTTCACCGTCTGCAACGGCCCATTGGCCTTCGCCTCAACGATCTGCGGCCCCGTTCTTCAGCAACGCTTCGTAGGGCTCATTGATCGAGTGCGTGAGGGCGATTGTCGTCATATATGTTGCCGCATCCCAGCTGATATCCGGCGGGATACCATAGAACTCATCGAAGCCGTGCGCGGTCGGCAAACTTTGGGGTGCACTTCCAAGGTGCCATTTCCCGAAGATCGCGGTGGCATAGCCAACACCCTTGAACAACTCGCCCATGGTGAAGGCGTTAGCGGGAAGTGTATAGGGGCTGCCCTCAATGGCGATCAGCGACAGACCGTTGCGTATCGAGTATTGTCCGGTCATAAGCGCCGCACGGGAGGGGGTACAAGCTGGTTCCACCAGGAATTGCGTGAGACGCAATCCCTCTTGAGCCAGTGCGTCGAGGCGCGGCGTCGGAGCCCCGCGCAACTCGCCGCCGCCATATGACCCAAGGTCGCCATAGCCGACGTTATCGGCGAGAATAAAGACAACGTTGGGCTTATTGCCTTGTTGCGCAAAGGCGGTCGCCGAACCCATCAAAGCAAGTAGCGTCACTCCTGAAGCGAAGCGCCTTAAGGCTGTGATTTTCATGGCGGTGACTCCTAGGCCGTACC
>CAVYSR010000007.1:0-326246 GCA_963771225.1 uncultured Pseudomonadota bacterium
GCCTGATGTTCCCACCCTGGCGGGCATAACGGGCCCCGCGAGATGGCTTTTCGTCGAAAAGCCATCCCGCTTTATCTTTTTGTTCAAGCATGATCTTTTCGGAAAACCGGTATCCACTTTTCCGGATCATGCTCCGGGCTGATCTCTTTCGGCCATGATTGGCCGTCAGCATTGCCCTCGAGTTCATTGCCCGTTCATTTCAAAATCCGTACGCAGTCCTGCTCTAGGATTTCAAACCGTCCCCAACCGAGGAGACTCCCATGCGTGAGATCGTTCGTCCTGCCGTCGCCGCGTTGAGCATCGCCTGCCTCGCCGCCACGTTGGCAACCGTTTCCGGCGGCAGCGCCCTGGCGCAGGCCAAGCAGCAGATGGCGCCCACTCAAGCTGCGCCGCCGCAGGATACCGCGGTGAAGCAGATCGCGCTGACTGAAAAGCAGGTTCAGGGCGTGCTGGCGGCGGGCACTGAAATGGACGCCATCACCGCGAAGTTGCCGGAGAACGCCAAGCCGGATCCCAAGATCACCGCGCAGCTCGAAGGTGTCGCCAAGAAGAACGGCTTTGCCAGCTACGACGAGTATAACAACGTTCTCGACAACATCAGCCTGGTGATGGCGGGCTTCGATTCGGCAAGCAAGAAATATGTCGGCGCCGAAGCCGTTATCAAGGCGCAGATCGCCGAAGTCCAGGCCGACAAGAAAATGTCGGCAAAGGACAAGAAGGAAGCGCTGGCCGACCTCAACGACGCGTTGAAGGCGCCGGCACAAGCGATCGCGAACAAGGGTAATATCGACCTTGTCACCAAGTATTACGACAAGCTCGCTGCTGCGATGGGTAGCGACCAGCAGTAAGCGTTTCCTCGCCGGCTCCAATTTCTTTATTTGACGCGTTTTCTTCACGCGAACCGGCATCCACTTCGCTCGAAAACGCTCTAATGCCGGCGAAATATCTGACGGCAATTTCCGGATCCCCGCGGCTTGGCGTGGACCCGGAAATTCAGGATAAAATCGCTACTCCGCCGCCTGGCGGTGGCTGCGGGCAAGCCGGACCAGCAAATCGTCATCCACCGTCTGGATCGGCGTGAAGTCGCGGTGGGCGATGAACTCCGGGCGGGTCGGGGTGCGGATATAATTCGAAACCGCATTCAGCGTCAGATAAACGATCTTCCGCGGATACGGCGTGATGTTGCCGGCCGAGCCGTGCACCAGATTGCCGTGGAACATCAGCATGCCGCCGGCCTTGCCGGTCGGCGCGACAATGCCGCCCTGCTTGACCAGCCGGGTCACGGTTTCCTCATCGAGCGTCCACAGCGGATATGACGTGGTCTCAAGATCGTGCGCCGCCTTGAGATCGCCGGCGGTCTGGCTCTTCGGCACCAGCATCAACGGGCCGTTGATCGGCATCACCTCGTCGAGAAAGATCGCGATGTTCATCGCCCTCGGCTCCAGCATGCCGTCGTCGCGTTTCCAGGTGCCGTAGTCCTGGTGCCATTGCCAGACATCGCCGGTGAAGGCGGATTTGGCGTTGATCTTGTATTGGTGCATGTAGACCTTCTCGCCGAAGATCTGCTCGACCGGGTCGATCATGCGCGGATGCGCGCCGAGCAGGCCGAACGCCTCGTTATAGAGATGGGCGGCAAAGGCGGTGCGCGGCGCGCCGCTCTTCTCGCGCCACACCTCCGGGCGGTCGGTGTCGTAGATACCCTCCGCCTCGTGCGCCAGCAGGGCCACTTCCTCGCGGCTGAACAATTCGGGCAGGAACAGCCAGCCCTCGCGGTTGAAGTCGTCGATCTGTTGCTGGGTCAGTTTCATGGTGGTTCCTCCTTTTGGTTTTCGGAACTTCTCCTCATGCGCGAGGAGCGCGTCTTCGCGCGGCCGAACCATGGGCTCTCTGTCGTGTCATCCTTCGAGACGCGGCCAATTCGCTCACGCCTCGGGATGAGGTTGCTTTCGCTACGCCGCCTTATCCGTCGCGTTCAGTTTCTCTTCCGTCATTCGTCCGGCGCTCATCGCATGTGCCAGTGCTGAACTCTCCGCGGCTTTCGCATCGCCTGAGAGAACATGCGCGGCGATGGTTTCGTGTTCGGCCCAGGCATTAGCGCGATAATCAAGTTCGGCCAGCACCGTCGCCATCGAACGGCGCATGTGCGGCCATTGCGGCGCGATCATTTCCTCGATCGCCGGATTGCCGGCGAGCCGATAGATCGCGCCGTGGAAATCCACGTCGAGCACGATCAACCGGGACAGCGCTGTTTTCTCGTCGATCGCGCGCCCGGCTTGCAGCGCCGCCTCAAGTTGCGCGCGCCCGGAAGCATCGGCCTTGCTGCGTCCGGCCGCCAGCCGGGCCGCCAGCGCATCAATGGCGCCGCGTACCTCATAGAGCTGGCGGATCCGTAAGGGATCGAGTTGCGTGACTTCAAAACCCTTGCGGCCGCTTTCGGCGACCAGGCCCTGGCGATGCAGCAGATGCAAAGCGTGGCTGACCGG
This sequence comes from uncultured Pseudomonadota bacterium, assembly GCA_963771225.1. Lineage (GTDB taxonomy): Bacteria > Pseudomonadota > Alphaproteobacteria > Rhizobiales > Xanthobacteraceae > Bradyrhizobium. The sequence continues at coordinate 2,484 of CAVYSR010000007.1, forward strand.
CTGCCGGGAAACCCCGAGTTTTTCTGCAAGCTCATTCTGCCGGATGCGGTGCCCCGGCGGCAGCGTGAGGTCGGTGATAGCCTCGAGGATCCGCGCGTAGACCTGATCGATCAGGTTGGGGAACGGGTCGAGAGGGATCATGTTCAGCGTCCAGCTGGAATACAGAATTCCGAATTCGAAGAATAGCGAAAGCGGATGAATGGGGTCAAGGGGGAATTTCAGGTTCGTGTTCGGCAAAAGCCAGCACGGAACTGTGGAAATCTGGTCAGCCGATTGTCCGGAAGGCGCCAATGCGCCGCTTGCCAATGCGATCCGTCGATCGCAGGGTCGCCCTGAATCCGAACCTGGGCGGGCCAGCAAAGGGAGACCAGCATGACTGCAAACGACCGGCCGCTCGTCACCCGGAAGGGCCACGAGCACGGCAACACCGCTCAATCCGGCGGCTTGAAGCTGATGACGGGCGTTGGCCCTCAGCATACGCCGGCGACCAAAATCTGGTTCGGCAAGGCCAGCAATCCGCCTGGCTTCCGCTCGTTGCCGCATCATCACGGCGAGGCCGAAACCGGCGCCTACCTGCTTTCCGGCCGGGCCCGCATCTATTTCGGCAGGGATTACCAGGAATATGTCGAGATGTCGGAGGGCGATTTCATGTTCGTTCCGCCGTTCATTCCTCATCTCGAGGCCAATATGAGCACGACGGAAGAGCTCTGGTGGCTGGCCTGCCGCTCGCCCGAGAATATCGTGGTGAACCTGCCCGATATCGAGGACGCGTTGCTCGCGGGCTACCGTCGGGCCTAGAGCGTTTTCCAACGAAAGCCCGCCCCGGACTTGATCCGGGGTGGACACCCGTTCGCGTGAAGAAAACGCGTCAAATAAAGAACTGGAGCCTCCGTTCCAATTCCATCGGAACGGAAAAGGCTCTAGCGTGGGACGGCGCCAGGTTCCGTCGGAATCCGGGTGGATCGCAACATTCTCCAAGCCTAAATTCCATTCCAGCATCAAGCTCACGCATGGAGCTAAAGAATTTGGAGCCGAAGACTTGGAGCCCGCCATGACCGAACACCATTTTGCAATATTCGACACCGCGATCGGCCGCTGCGGCATCGCCTGGGGGCCGCGCGGCATCAATGCGGTGCAGTTGCCGATGTCGAGCGAGGACAAGACCCGCGCCCGCATCCGCCAGCGTTATGGCGACATCACCGAATCGCCGCCACCCGCCGAGGTGCAGACCGCGATCGACGGTATTGTCGAACTGCTCGCCGGCAAGCCGAACGATCTCACCGACGTCGTGCTCGATCTCGAGGATGTCCCGGAATTTAACCGCGGCGTCTACGACATCGCGCGCACCATCCCGCCGGGCAAGACGCTGACCTATGGCGATATCGCCAAGCGGCTCGGCGGCGTGGAATTGTCGCGCGATGTCGGCCAGGCGCTCGGGCGCAATCCCTGTCCGATCGTGGTGCCCTGCCATCGCGTGCTTGCCGCCGGCGGCAAGCCCGGCGGATTCTCCGCCAATGGCGGTGTCACCACCAAGCTCAAGATGCTGGCAATCGAGGGCGCGGTCGTCAACCACACGCCGAATCTGTTCGACTGAGCTGCCTCAAGGCGCGCTTGCGTGTTCAACGTTACCTCTCCCGGAGGGAGAGGTCGGCGCGTAGCGCCGGGGTGAGGGGTTGCGACCTAACGATAGATCGTAACCCCTCACCCCGCCCTCTCCCAATGGGAGAGGGAGCGCGCCTTCATTGCCGCGATGCTGAAACAACACTTCAATTCAGTTGAAGCAGAATCTAACCCGCCGCGACCGCTTCGCAGGAAAATCCGCTGCCCCGGCGGCGGATCTTTCCCGTCGAGGGCGACGGAAAATGCGCGGTACAACAGAGCGTATCGGTGTCGCAATAACGCTCCAGGAAATTGCGGCGCGTCACCGCGGCCTGCGCCGGGTCGACGTCGAATTTCGCCGACAGTTCAGGAAAGCGCGTCTGCAGCGGCGAGTGCATCAGGTCGCCGCTGAAGACGGCGTTGTCCTTGCCGCGGCCAAACGTGAACGCGACATGTCCCGGCGTATGACCCGGCGTCGGCAGGATGCGGACATGGTCGCCGATCTGATGATCGTTGCGCACGATCTCGGCCTTGTTGGCTTCCACGATCGGCAGCACGCTGTCGGCGAACGGCGCCACCGGCGCCTTCGCATTCTGCTCGGTCCAGTAATCGAATTCGGTTTTGCCGAACACATAGCGCGCGTTCGGAAACGTCGGCAGCCAGCGGCCGTTTTCCAGCCGCGTGTTCCAGCCGACGTGATCGACATGCAGATGTGTGCACATCACGAAATCGATGTCGCCGACGGAAACGCCCGACGCCGCGAGCGCGCGCATATAGGTGTCGTCGGTCTTCATGTTCCATTTCGGGCGCAGCGGCCGCGGCTTGTCGTTGCCGATGCAGCTATCGATCAGAATGGTATGATGCGGCGTCTTGACGATATAGGACTGGAAACAAAGGATCAGCACGTCGTTGTCGTCGAGAGCGCCCGCCTCGCGCATCCACGACCGGTGTTCCGCGAGCAGATCCGGCGTCAGTCCCGGCAATACTTCCAGCGCCGGCAGGAAGGTGGTTTCCTGCTCGATGACACGATCAATGGTGAGATCGCCGACGGTGAATTTGAGGCTCATGGCAACTTCCCAAATAGCAACTTCCCAAGGCGGCGCGGATTTCGAGAGTTACGCTGGCGGCGGTGCCGAAACCTTGACCGAAGGCCGCGCCAGCATCTTTTCGTGGAAGGCATCGAGCTTCGGATAGGCCTTGCGCCAGCCGCAATCGGCAAAGCGGAAATCGGCATAGCCGAGCACGCAAACGAGGCCGATCTGGGCGATATCGAACGACCGTGACAGCGCGTCCGGGTGCTGCTCGAACCGCGCCATGCCGTTCCAAGCCCTTTTCCAGTGATCGTCGGTCCATGCCTGCCATTGCAGCCCCTGCGGCCGCACCATTTTCTCGTAACGGCATAGCAGCATCGAATCGAGCATGCCCTGCAGCAGCGAATGATCGCTCTTGACCCTCCACTTGGCGGCACCCGAGGCCGGAACGAGCTTGCCGCCGCCGGCGAGTTCGTCGAGATATTCAACGATCACGTAGGAATCGACGATGACATCGCCATTGTCCAGTATCAGCGCCGGCAGTTTCTTCACCGGATTGATCTGCGAATATTCGTCGTTGGGTGTGCCGGGCACTACCGTGGCCGGGACGAATTCGATTTTGTCGATCAGGCCAAGCTCGATCGCGGCAATGCGGACCTTGCGAGCAAAGGGCGAGGCGGGGGAATATGTGAGTTTCATGCTGACGTCCTTGGAAAATGCTCAGATGGGAAACCCGTCATTGCGAGCGAAGCGAAGCAATCCAGAGCCAACGGCAGACTGGATTGCTTCGTTGCTAGCGCTCCTCGCAATGACGCAACCTCATGCGGCAACGATCTGCTGCCGCTGTTCGCCGAGCCCTTCGATGCCGAGCGTGACCACATCGCCCACATTGAGGAACTTCGGCGGCTTCATGCCGGTGCCGACACCAGGCGGTGTACCTGTGGTGACGATGTCGCCCGGCAGCAGCGTCATGAACTGTGAAACGTAGGAGATGCACTTGGCGATGGTGAAAATCATGGTCGAGGTCGATCCGGTCTGACGGCGTTCGCCATTGACGTCGAGCCACAACGCCAGTTTCTGGACGTCCGGTATCTCATCCTTGGTGACCAGCCACGGGCCGAGCGGGCCGAACGTGTCGTGCGATTTGCCCTTGGTCCATTGGCCCAAACGCTCGATCTGGAAATTGCGCTCGGACACGTCGTTGCAGACGCAGTAACCGGCGATGTGATTCAGCGCGTCGGCCTCGGAGACATATTTGGCGCGGGTGCCGATGATGGCGGCGATTTCGACTTCCCAGTCGAGCTTGGTCGAGCCGCGCGGCTTTTCCACCGGGTCATTCGGGCCGCTGAGGGCGGTATTGGCCTTCAGGAAGAAGATCGGCTCTGCCGGGATCGGATTGCCGGTCTCCTTGGCATGATCGACATAGTTCAGCCCGATGGCGACGAATTTCGAGATGCCGGTCACCGGCGCCCCGATCCGGGGATGGCCGCTGACGGCGGGGAGCTTCGCGGTATCGAGGCCGGCCAGTTTCGCCAGCGAGGCTGGCGCATAGGCCTCGCCATTGAGGTCCTTCACATGCGCTGAGAGATCGCGCAGTTGACCCGATTTATCGATCAGGCCGGGCTTTTCCTGGCCAATGGCCCCGTAACGAACCAGCTTCATTTTCATCGCTCCCTAAGGTGGGTCTTGTTGCTTGGATGCTTCATGGAACAGGGCGGCTAGAAATTCAACTGCCGACTGCGTTTCGCATTGCAGGGTGATGGTTTGGGCATGATGTTCCCGTTTTCCAGGCGTGCCCTAAACGATGAATTTGAAGGCGTTGCCGTCGCGCTTGATGCGGGCGGCGCTAAAATGTCCGCCGATCACCAGGGTCGGCGTATCGGCAAAGCGCGAGAACAATTCGCGCCGCGTCACCGCCGATTGAACCGGATCGGAATCCGCGGTCGACGACCAGTCGAGATGCGCCATTTGGCAAGGATGATGAGCGACGTCGCCGGTGAGCAAGCCTTCTTCGCCGTTCGATCGGATGTGCAGGCTCACATGGCCCGGGCTGTGGCCCGGCGTCGGGATCAAGGTGATTTCATCGCATAGTCTATCGTCGCTGGCGACGAGGTCGGCCCTGCCGGCCTCGACGATCGGCTTCACGGAGTCGTTGAACACCGCAAGCTTGTCGGGCTCGTCGCTGTGATCGCGCCAATGCTCATATTCGACTCTGCCGAACACGTAGCGCGCATTGGCGAAGGTCGGCACCCACTGGCCGCCGACAAGTTTGGTGTTCCAGCCGACATGGTCGACATGCAGATGGGTGCAAATCACCGTGTCGATGGTCTCAGGCGGAAAACCAGCCTCGCGCATGGTTTCGAGGAACGGCGTTTTCCGGTTATTCCAGGTCGGCACATTGCGGCCTTCCTTGTCATTGCCGAGGCCCGTGTCGACCACGATCCGGCGCGACGGCGTCTCGATCACCAGCGAATGGATCGACATTTTGAGGCGGCCTTCCTCGGTGGCGAAATGCGGAATCAGCCAGGGCAATTTCTGGATTTCCTCATTGGTCGCCAAAGGCAGGATAAACCGCGTGCTGCCGACCGTCTCCAGTTCGACGATTTTCGTGATTTTGACCTGGCCTACATTCCAGTGCATCCGGCGCTTCCCCTTATGTTTTCGTTGCTACCGCGCGCAGTCGACGATGACGGTGCCAAGCTTGTCGCCCTTTTCCACCGCCAGGTGCGCCTGCGCCGTCTCCGACAACGCAAATTGCGCGGCGATGTTGTGAATGCGCGTGCCATTGGCCAGCCATCGCGAAATATCGGCTTGGGCTGCTGCGAGCAAAGACGGCGGCAGCGCGAACAGCACCAGCGCGCGCACCGCGATGCATTTTTCCATCAGCTCGCGCATCGGCAGTACGGGATTGCGATTGCCGTTAGTGGCATAAAGCGCGATGGTCGAATTGACAGCCATCAATTTCAGGGTGGTTGCGAGGTTGCCGCCGAAATCGACGTCGATGACACGATCGACGCCGCGTTGCCCGGTAAAGGCCATCGTCCTGGCGACCACGTCCTCGGTCCGGTAGTTGATCACCAGATCGGCGCCGGCGATGCGCGCCTGCTCCGCCTTCGCTTCCGAACTGACAGTAGCGATGACGCGTGCGCCGCCCCATTTTGCCAGTTGCACTGCATAGTGGCCGACCGCGCCGGCGCCGCCGGTGACCAGCACTGTCTGGCCTGCGACCGGTCCATCGCCGAACAGGCAGCACCACGCAGTCATGCAGGGGATGCCCAGCGTGGCGCCGGCAGCGTATGAGACATCATCCGGCAACGGCGTCACCAGCGGCTCGGCGAGCGAAATGGTTTCGGCCGCGGTGCCGAAGGCGCGGCCGTTGCGCTGTCCGTTAAAGAGCCAGACCCGTTGACCAATATGGAAACGCGTGACGCCGTCGCCGACCTGATCGACGATGCCGGCGCCATCGCTGTTGGGAATCACACGGGGAAATTCCATCGCGCGATAGCTGCCGGCGCGGCGGCCGACATCAGCGGGATTGACGCCGGAAGCTTCCAGCCGGACGCGAACTTCGCCCGGGCCGGCCAGCGGCGTCGGCATGTCGCCAAAGTTCAGCACCTCAGGCGCGGCCCCGGTTCGTTCGTACCAGACGGCTTTCATTCCGGGCCGCCTTTTCAGAGCGTGCCCGGAAATGCGCCGCCATCGAGCAGGATGTTCTGTCCGGTGATGAAGCCCGCCTTGGCCCCGCAGAGAAACGCGCAAGCATGGCCAAATTCCTCGGGATCGCCGAAGCGCCCGGCCGGATTGAGTTTTGCGCGTTCCGCCAGCAACTGGTCCACCGTGATGCCGCGCTTGTCGGCGTCCAGCTTCGAAACCGGGCCGCGCAGGCGATCGGTATCGAACGGACCCGGTAGCAGGCCGTTGATGGTGACGTTCGCAATCACGGTCTTGCGCGAAATCCCCGCGACGAATCCAGTGAGGCCGGTGCGCGCGCCGTTGGACAATCCAAGCACCTCGATCGGCGCCTTCACCGCGGCGGAAGTGATGTTGACGATGCGGCCGAACTTGCGCGCCATCATGCCGTCCACCGTCGCCTTGATCAGCTCGATCGGGGTGAGCATGTTGGCGTCCAGTGCCTTGATCCAGTCGTCGCGGGTCCAGTTGCGGAAATCGCCCGGCGGCGGGCCGCCGGCATTGTTGATCAGGATATCCGGATCCGGACAGGCCTTCAGCGCGGCCTCGCGGCCGGCGGGCGTGGTGATGTCGCCGGCGACTTCCGTCACCGTGACGCCGGGATTGGCTTTGCGTATTTCGCTGGCCGTTTTCGCCAGCGCTTCGGCGCCGCGCGCGGTCACCGTGACATGCACGCCTTCGGCGGCCAGCGCCATGGCGCAGGCGCGGCCGAGGCCCTTGCTGGATGCGCAGACGATGGCGCGGCGGCCTTTGATCCCAAGATCCACGTTTCACTCCCGTTATGTCGGTTTCTTGAAGCCCCGATGCGGCCAGTGTAGCCAACCCGGACGGCTCTGATAAGGGATGACGGCACGGCCGAAATGCATATCAGGGAAGGGATGCAGCGCCTGCGACGGCGCGAACGCCAGGGCTTTATCTACGTTGGCCCTTATATCCGCTGGTCTTTCTTCAGCCGATCGATCGTGGCTGCAACCTCCGGCGGCAGCGACCTGAAACCTCTTTGTCCGACCGCTGACAGCAGCGGCCGCAGCTGCGAACCGTTCAGGAACGCCGGCTGGCGGTCGGACGGAATGAGCTGATCGAAAACCAGCACCAGCGTGACGGCGACCAGGCCGAGGCGCACAGCCCCAAGTGCCGCGCCGGCGAGGCGATCTCCGATCCCGGCGCCCGGCCCGATGCTCTCATCGAGTGCCATCCGCATCAGCTTTCCAAGCACGATGCCGACGATGAGAAAAATTCCAAAGAACAGCAGCGAATTCTGCGTCAGCGGCGAGTTGGCATGGTCGTCGATCCGAGGGGATATCAGCGACACCGCCCAGACAGCGATCGGCATCGCGATCAGGTAGGCCAGTATCGTCACCGCGCTGCGCAGCAATCCGGCGTTGAAGCCGGTGACCACGGCAATCACCAATCCGATAGTGACCGCGGCATCGAAGCTGTTCATGGGCGACTTTCGCCTGTTTTGGGTGCGAGTCTTGGATGCCCGGCCGTTGGTCAACAAATCGGGTTCGAGATCGTGAAAATCGTCTGTATCAATCAATGCGCATCGCCGCTGAGCAACCGCGCGATATCTGGCCTATTCGACGTCGGTAAAGAAATCATTCGCGTCGGGGGCGCTTAGGCGTCGCTACCGTGATTTTTGCCAATTAGTGTCAGTGACACTCTCCACGTCATTGCGAGGAGCGAAGCGACGAAGCAATCCATTCTTTCTTCGCGGCTACATGGATTGCTTCGCTTCGCTCGCAATGACGGATACGGAAATTAAATCACCCCGCCCGCATCTCGGCCTTGATCATGTCGGCGGCTTTTTCGCCGATCATGATGGCCGGGCATGGGCGAGCGACGCCGTCGATCAGCAGGGCGATGTCGCAGAGGTCGATGTCAATCGTCAAAGCTCGGCTTCAGCTTCGACGTTGACGACGGATTTCGCGAGAGTCGTTAAAGCCGCATCTGTTGCCTTTTCTTCCTTTAGCGTTGCTTCCAGCAGCGCCACCGCATCCGGCATGCCCAGTTCTCCGGCCCAGGTGCGCAGCGTACCGTAACGCGACATTTCGTAATGCTCGACAGCCTGAGCCGCTGCGAGGAGGCCGGCATCGAGTGCGGGCATTCCCTTGTAGTCCTTCATGATCTCGGCGCCTTCGTCGGTGATGCCGAGAATGGCATCGCAGGTCTTCGCACGGGCGGGCTTGCCGAGGATGCCGAATATCTGTTGAAGCCGTTTCACTTGACCGTGGGTTTCCTTCTCGTGCTTGACGAACGCTGCTTTCAGATCCTTCGACTGTGCAGCCTTGGCCATTTTCGGAAGGGTCTTGAGAATCTTGTTTTCGGCGAAGTAGACGTCCTTGAGCGTGTCGTGGAACAGATCGCTCAGTAGTTTGGTTTTTTTGGCCACGGAAGCCTCCAGAATTGAAAGTGAACAGGGATAGGCACTGGCGGATCGCCGCCGGTATGGGCTGCGCGGCTAGCGCAGCAACAGGATCAGGATGATCAGCGGAATCGGAATGCCGACTAACCAGAGAAGAATGGGCATGTGGTTTTCCTTTCAGGCTTGTGGGGAATGGATTATCGAACGGCTTTGCGGCGCCATGTGCCATCGCGCAGGCCGCCGCCTTCGGTCGCGGCGAGGCTGGCGCAGAACGCCCCGATCAGCAGCGATGCGGTCAGCCAGAACGCGAGCTGGGCCGCGGCCTTGCGTGCCGCATCGATGTCGGTCTTTGCCTGCATCACGACATCATTGACGCGCTTGTCGGCGTCGGGCTGGCTAAGGCCGGATCGGGCCGCGACGACCTTCGAAACATATTCGCGGTCGGCGGGCTTCAGATCGCCGCCATTGCGCAGGCTGGCGGTCAGCAGCCGGGCTATTTCGCCGCGTGACTCGGACGCATTGCCGGAATTTTGGCCGGAATTCTGGCCGGCGTTTTGTGCAGCGCCGGGATCAGACCGCAACAGCGTGTCGACGTAACCGTCCATCGGTCCAGCCCGGTTCGCAGATGAAACCGCACCCTGCGTGGCGCCGGTTGCCGCGCCGCCCAGCAGGGTTGAGGCGGGCGATGCCAGCAAAACAGCTCCCAGGACCGTGGCAAACGCCCAGGCTACGAAACCGTGTGCCGTATCGCGGAAATACACTTCGTCGCCGTGAACACCGATCCATCGCGAGCGCAGGCGGCCCGCGATATAACCGCCGATCGATGACGACAGCATCGCGACGACGACAAGATAGAGTCCGGTACCGATCTTGAAGGTCGTGGCGGAAACACCCGCGCCGCCCCACGGCGAAACAACGGAGAGGCCGAGGCCAACGCCAAACGCGAGCACAACGAATGTCAACGCGCAGCTGACGATCGCGCCGGCGGCGATGGCGGCCCAGGAAATGCCTGCGACAGAGGGTTCTTCGGTATTCAGCCCAGGTTGAATTACAACGGCGTCGATCATTAACGTGCTCCCAGCTTTATCGCGGACATTGCGTCGCGTGCTGCTTCAATGAGCACAATGAAAAAAGGTTCCGGTCCGAAGAAATCAGCCCGCCCGGATCTCGGCCTTGATCATGTCGGCGGCCTTCTCGCCGATCATGATGGTCGGCGCATTGGTGTTGCCGCCGATCAGGGTCGGCATCACGGAGGCATCGACGACGCGCAGGCCTTCGAGGCCGTGGACCTTCAGCTTCGGATCGACCACCGCCAGCGGATCGTTCACGCCCATCTTGCAGGTGCCGACCGGGTGATAGACGGTATCGACGCGCTGGCGCAGGACTTTCCTTATATCGCCGTCGCTCTCGACGCCTGCGGTGAACACATCCGAGGTTTGCAACGCCTTCAGCGCCGGCGCGTCCAGCAGCCGCTTTGTCATTTTGAAGCCGGCGACCATGGCATCGACATCGGCTTCCGCGCCAAGGAAATTCGGATCGATCGCGGGCGCTTGCGCCGGATCGGCGCTTTGCAGCCAGACGCTGCCGCGGCTCTCGGGACGCAACAGGCAGACATGGCATGAGAAGCCGGTGCCCCAGCGCGGCTTGCGGCCGTGGTCGTCGATCATCGCCATGCAGAAATGCAACTGGATATCGGGCACATCGAGGTCGGGGCGGGTCTTGAGGAACCCGCCGCATTCAGCGACGTTCGATGTCATCGGTCCGCGCCGCTCGCGACGAAATTGCGCAATGCCCTTGAAGATTCGCGCGATGCCGCCGAACGAAAGCCGGCGAAGTGCGGCGAGTCCGAGGTGAAGCCGAATACGAAGTCCGGATGATCCTGCAGGTTTTGCCCGACGCCGGGCAAATGCTGCGTGGCCGCGATGCCGTGTTTGGCGAGTGCGGCCGTATCGCCGACCCCCGACAGCATCAGAAGCTGCGGCGTCTGGAACGCACCGGAGGAAAGGATCACCTCGCGCCGGGCCCGGATTTGCTTGAGCTCCTTGGCCTTCCGGTATTCGACGCCGACCGCGCGCTTGCCCTCGAACAGGATGCGGGTGGCCTGCGCATGGGTCTCGACCCGCAGATTGCTGCGGCTTTTCATGTAGGGGTGAATGTAGCCGCGCGCCGCGCTCCAGCGTTCGCCTTTCTTTTGCGTGACCTGGTAGCTGCCGAGGCCTTCCTGCTCCTCGCCGTTGAAATCCTCAGCGATGCGGAACTGGGCCTCGCGCGCGGCCTGCAGGTAGACCTCGCGCACCGGATTGTCGGATCGCAGTCCCGTGACGTGAAGGGGACCGCCCTTGCCGTGATATTCGCCGCCGAACTCGGAATTATCCTCCGAGCGCTTGAAGTAGGGCAGCACGTCGGCATAGGACCAGCCGGTGTTGCCGAGCGAAGCCCAGTGATCGTAATCGCGCCGGTGGCCGCGGATATAGACCATCGCATTGATCGCCGACGAGCCGCCCAGCCCCTTGCCGCGCGGCTGATAGCCGATCCGCCCCTGGAGGCCGGCCTGGGGCACCGTCTCGAACGCCCAGTTGTTGACCTTGCCTGCGATCATCAGGATCATGGCGCCCGGCGTGGTCACGACCCAGTTGTCATCGGTGCCGCCGGCTTCCAGCAGCGCCACCGAGGTCCCGGGGTCCTCGGAAAGCCGGCTGGCGACCGCGCAGCCGCCGGAACCGCCGCCGACCACCACAAAATCGAACGAATCCGCCATGGTTCCCCCCTTTTTTGTGTTTCAAGGCTGGGCTTTTGCGCCGCTTTCTGGCAAGGGCGGCCGGCTTACTTCACCTCTCCCCTTGCGGGAGAGGTCGGATCGCATCGTCAGATGCGATCCGGGTGAGGGGTCGCGGCCCATCGTTAGGGCCTAACCCCTCCGCCGACCCACTTTAAAGCCGTCATGGTATGACCGTCATAAAATCTCCAAAAGTTGGATCGCGGGCCTTTCCAAAGCCGCTTTGCGTTGGTACATACCGCTCGCACCCAAGGGCATTTGCTCGGGGTTGCCTTCTCAGGAAGCCTCCGGACGGGATTGATCGGCGCCCTTGGGCGTGGGCCAGATTCGTTTCGGGTCCGGTTTTTCGAAGGCGCGCAATGGTTTATCGCGGGGTGGAGCAGCCCGGTAGCTCGTCAGGCTCATAACCTGAAGGTCACAGGTTCAAATCCTGTCCCCGCAACCAAGCTTTGATAGAGATATCAGTGAATTAGCCCGCCTCTGGCGGGCTTTTTCATGTGTTGCAAGGCTCTCCCGCGCGGCGCAATTTTGCATGGCAAATGATTGGCACATGAAGTTTGGGGAGTTCCAAGTTCTTTGATTGTTCTCCGCAACCTGGAGTGTAAAAATCGCGAGGGAAGAATCGCGACGCGAGACTCAATGGAGGCTCGATAGTTAGGCGAGCTTAACTTTGGGATTCTCATGCCCTACCAAACTGTCCAAGCCCACCCACTCGTGACGAACGGGTTCGAAGTCCATCTGCCCGAATTCGTTGACGTTATCGTTGGATCTCTGCCGGACCCAAGGGATGTGAAGCCCGAGCGGGAACGGCTTGAAGGCTTCTGGTTTGTTCACTGGTTCGATGGCAAGTTATTTTACCTGCGGTTAAAATCCGGTGGACCGAACGTCGACGGGGACAATCGAACGCTGCGCGTGGCCGATCACCCCTGGCTGTTGCGAGCCAGGCTTGATGATGCGATTGGTGCGGCGTTTCCAAAATATGAGCCAATCGGCCAGCGTCCGTTTACATTCCTCGCTCAAAAGTCTGAACTCATTGGGCAAGCTGCCAAAGCCGCAAACATTTCTCATCCATTGTTGAGCGGCTTCAGAGTTACTCCAAGGTTCGCGCTTAATCCCAAAATATACGAGCCGTCAGATGGAGAAACGAAGGTCGGGGTCTTTGTGACGTCTGGGGATGAAGTACGACATCGATGCATCCCTCTCCGATCTCATCACGGCAGGAGTTGAAGTCAACGGAATGTACGTCGTTCGACGTAATCCGAAGGAAGGCGAGCGCCGGTTTGCCGGGCGAATAATCTCCATCAACGGAAAGCAAGTGAGCCTCACCGAAGCGTCGGGTGAAGACGAAGTCTCGCTTGAGGAGGTGAAGCTCGAAGGTTCGAAAGAAAACTTCGCAAAATGTCTTAACACGCTGCTTCGTAGCAGGCACCGAGCGCTGATGGATGCACTAGACGACCAAGAGGCGGACTACAGGCTCGGCCCCGAGTTTGATCAGACCGTTACGACAATGGGCACATTTCTCGCCAAATCTTCCATTGAGCTTGCCCAGAGCGTTTCCGCCAGAATTGGGGAGCGTGTCGTTCTTCAAAATGGGGCGGAGACCAGAAGCGTGTACGTCGCTCCTCCTGTAGACTACGTGTTTGACCGCACGGGCGCGAAAAGCGCCGAGTTCGCTTGGGTAGGGTTGTCGCAGTTCGGTCCGTACGACCGCGCGACATTTGCGAACAAGTCGCCGCGCATCCTCGTCGTATTTCCCGCATCGACGCAAGGTAAGGTCGAGGCATTCCTTCGTTCGTTCCGCGATGGGATGGGCGCGCACCATCGCGCATTCTCGAAGGGGTTCCGCGATCTTTTCGGCCTAATTAGCGTAGACTTTCTGATGTGCCCGGTCGAAATCTCGGCAGGCGACAGAGCCGGAGCGGAGGCCGCCTACCGAGCCGCCATCGAAAAGCGCTTGGTCGGCGAGGATGTCCACGCGGGCATCGTGGTCCTGTTCGACGAGCATGCGTTTCTTCCCGGTCTGATGAACCCCTACATTCGGACGAAATCGCTGTTGCTGACCCTCGGAATTCCGACGCAACAGGTGCGCATGTGGACGATCAACCAGCATCCAAGCAGCCTTCAGTATTCCCTGCAGAACTTTTCGATATCGCTGTATGCAAAATTGAACGGTACGCCTTGGACCGTAAATCAGGACAAAGCGATAAGTGACGAGCTTGTCGTCGGAATGGGGTTTGCTGAGGTATCGGGCAGCCGAACCGAAACGCGACAGCGCTATGTCGGCATAACCACTGTCTTTAGTGGCGATGGCACGTACTTGCTCGGAAACGTGTCGAAGGAATGCGCGTATGACGCTTATGCGGACATGCTGCGTGAGTCCATGATCACGATCCTAAAAGAGGTGAAGGCCCGCAATAACTGGCAGCCGGGCGACACTGTTCGCGTCATCTTCCATGCCCACCGTCCATTGAAAAAAGTCGACGTCGGCAAAATTGTCTTTGCGTGCACCAGAGAGATCGGCGCGCAGCAGGATATTCAAATGGCGTTCGTTACTATATCGCACGAACACCCCTTCTACATCCTCGACCGGCTTGAACGCGGTGTAGCCGTTCGAAAAACTCCGACATCAAAAAGGGAGTCTATGCACCGGCGCGTGGAACGATCGCGCAAATCGGTCGCGCCACGCGGTTGCTCGCGGTCAATTCAGGAAAGCTCATCAAGCGAGCAAACACGCCGTTACCAAAGCCCCTCCTTGTCTCGCTTCATCCGGATTCCACGTTCAAGGACGTGGATTATCTTGCAGAACAGGCGTTGAAGTTCACGAGCCTTTCGTGGAGATCGACGTTGCCTGCCGGAACGCCCGTTACGATCTTCTATTCTGAACGGATCGCAGAGCTTCTCGGCCGCCTCAAAGACGTTCCTGATTGGTCCTCAGCTCCGCTATCGGTGAGATTGAAGTGGAGTCGCTGGTTCCTATGAACAGCATCGTTACCAACGTTCTTGCTGCCGCACTCAACGCTACAACCGAGCAGCTTCAATCCGTGGCATCCTGGCCCGATCCGTCTACGGGTTTTGCTTTTCGGATATTTGGTCAGACCGGAACGCCCAAACCTTCGTTCACAGGTCTGCCGCTAAAAGAAACCACCGCGTCAGCTCTTCGGCGTACACCAGAGCTGGCAGCGTTTGGGTACGTTATGGAGCTTGTCGACGAGGCGACCTCTGTGCTGTGGAGCGAAGCAATAGAGCACCTTCGAGGACGAGAAATCTACCCTGCCGATCGACAATCATTCATCTTTAATCCGATCGAAATTCTGGGTGTTGCCGTGGGTTTGCGCCAGTGCCAGAAAGCGACGGATGATCAACGTGAGTGGTTTTCGAACACGATTGTGCGAGGACTAAAGGCAGGTTTGTTTCGCACCTCAGTGTCTCTGTTGGCGGCTATAACGACCCTTCGCTATTTGGACGAGGCGAAGGCGGCCGCCGCCGGATCACAAAAGGTCGAGACAAACCAGTTGGCTACACCAGAGCTTGTTTTAGCTTGTGGTATCGATTTGGGGTTTGAGCGGCAAGCGCAACTTCCTCGCACGACGGCGACGGCTTTCGCGCCGAAATCGTCAATCGCGGCGCTAAGCCCGTCATTCCAAACAAATCCAACAGGGTGACCCTCCACGCCTTCAGCAAGCGCGCCTATAAAGGGCGCAATGTCATCGAGCGCTGCTTCTGCCGCCTCAAGGACTTCAGGAGGGTCGCAACTCGTTACGACAAACTCGCCAGGAACTTCTTGGCTGCCGTCCACCTCGCCGCCATCGTCGCCTATTGGATCAATTGAGTCTGAACCCTAGCATTACAGTTGTTTTTTATGAAGGTTTCTAAATCCATGGGCAACCATGATTCGGAGATCGTGGACGCAAGTAGCGTCGATTGAGGAGACGCTTGCGTTGTGGGCGGCGTCGCTTCGGGAGGTTAAGCAGCGGATACGTCCGTTGTTCACGCAAGAGCGCGTCGCGACAAATGCCGGCCTATTCCTGGAAGGCTTACTCGGAGACGAGCAGCGCAAGACCGGCTGGATGCGCGCGGAGGCGGCTGGCGATCCCGGCCCATGGCGACAACAGGCGATCCTCGGTCGCAGGGATTGGGACGCCGATGCGCTGCGCGACATCGTGCGCGACTATGTCATCGAGCATTTGGCGGATGACGATGCGGTGCTGGTGATCGACGAGACCGGCTTTCTCAAGCAGGGCAAAGCGTCATGCGGGGTGGCGCGGCAATACACTGGTTCGGCAGGAAAGATTACGAACTGCCAGATCGGCGTCTTCGCTGCCTATGTGTCGCGTCATGGTCACGCGTTCATCGATCGCACGCTGTATCTTCCGAAGGAGTGGACCGACGATCCAGATCGTCTGGAAGCCGCATATGTGCCCGTCGATATCGGCTTTGCGACCAAACCAAAGCTTGCATCGAGAATGATCGCACGCGCGATAGCCACGTCAGTACCATTCAAGTGGGTTGCCGGTGACACCGTCTACGGTGTAGGCGACATCGAACAGCAACTACGTCGGGAAGGCAAAGGCTACGTGCTTGGGGTCAGTAGCTCTCATGTGTTCCGATCCTGGGGCAAGCGAGCGCCGGTCGCCGGTACGGCTGCGGAAATCGCCCAGACGCGGCGCGCGTCCGACTGGAAGCGCCTATCAGCGGGAGCCGGAACCAAAGGACCGCGGCTGCACGATTGGTGTTATCTTGAATTGGCCGATCTCGATGCCGGGCAATTCAACAGTGCGAATGACAGTTTGTGGACGCGCGGTCTACTGATCCGCCGTCGTATCGCCGATGACGACCTCGCCTTCTTCACCACCTGGTGCCCGGCGGGAACATCAATTGAAACGTTGGTAGCGGTCGAAGGCCATCGATGGGCGATCGAGGATAGCTTTGAAACCGCGAAAAACCAGTTCGGGCTCGATCACAACGAGAGCAGATCCTGGCATGGCTGGCATCGTCACGTTTCTTTGGTGATGCTCGCCTTCGCCATGATGGCCGCGATCCGATATCGGGCCAATCCGCCGTCGCCCAAAAAAATGAAACGTCGCCCACCAGCAAAACCCAAAGCACAACCACGCCGCCACTGATCCGTTGGTCAATGCAGGAAATCCGTCGCATTGCCATCAGACTCGCTCGAAAGCGCATTCAACCCGCACGCATCATCGCATGGTCTTGCTGGCGCAGAGCCCACCAGGCTGCCGCTCAACGCGCTCACTTCAAATCGAAAAGACAACTGTAATGCTAGTTCTGATTTCCGATGAAGCGACACCACTACAAAAAATTATCGTACTATGCCGCCGGTTCCCCCTTTTCGTAGAACACCTTCAAAACCGTCAGCGCGGGCGCCCACCCTACAAAGTTCATGACGAGTACGACGTGCAAGATTTGCTGCACGCAATTCTAAAACTTCACTTTGACGACGTTAGGCCCGAGGAGCACACGCCGAGCTTCGCCGGCAATGCGTCGAGGGTCGACTTCTACCTTCCTGCAGAACGAATCCTCGTAGAAGCCAAAATGACGCGAAGTGGACTTCGGCCAAAAGGAAGTCACGGACCAGCTGATCAACGACGTCGCGCGATACTCGAAAGTGGATGGAATAGATACGCTTGTGTGTTTGGTGTTTGATCCGGGACGACGCTGCAAAAATCCTGATAGCGTTGAGAACGACGTTCAAAGCACTGGCAGTCGATTAACCGTCCGGGCCATCGTGTGTCCGAAGGGACTTTAACGAACGAGTGGCCATATTCGCTTAGTATTCACAGTGCACTTAACTGATCGGCGTCCCTGCGCCAGCGTTCTACCAAATAGCCTTATCCCTGTCGCGATCCCGGATCGCGCGGAGGTCTGTCATCGGACGCCCCGTTGGCGCGATCCGGGGCACTCATACTGCTCTGCGCGTTCGGCGCGATTTGGTGAACCGGATCAAGCTGATGCTACCTGTCCGGTCCCCCACTCGGGAATTACGGTGATGGTGCGGGCGCCGTCCACACCATCACCGTAATTCCTCGAGTTTTACGATTTACTTAGCGTTTGCTGCTTCCGCCCTCCGTTGCTCGGCTCTTCCTATCCGCCATGTGACTCAAATACGCCAAGATCAGCCCGAGTTCCTCATCGCTCAGGTTCTCTTCGGCAAAGCCGGGCATCCGCTGCTCGGGCCAAACCCGAACCGAGCGCGAATCTCGGATCAGCGCGCGCAAACCGGCATCGGTGAAGTACTCCGTCGGGTTCATCGGCAAATTCAGATCGGGGCCAACCGACGCCGATCCTGCCCTGTTCATCGTATGGCATGTGAAGCATTTGTTCACAAAGATGGTCTGTCCGTCTCGCGCCGGATGGAGCGCAGGGAGCATGGGATCAACCGCGAGCGAGGGCCACCGCTTGGCTGGCGCGTCTTGCACCGACAAACTGACAACTTGGTAGGGCCATTTCATGATTGGGACGGATGACGCTTGATCGCCGAGCCATACGATATAGAAGGGGCCTGCGCTCTTGTCCTTACCTGGAATTGGCGGCCACGGCGTGTCGGCGACTTCGATTGCCATATACGCGACGAGGCCGCCGTTGGCGTAGACCAGATCGCGAGGGAGCTGCGTCACGAAGCCGTCTTGAGCTGCCACCTCCACCACGGCATCGGGCGGAATGGCAATTCCTTCAAGCAACTTCGCGAGCGCCACGGCTCGATACGTCCGAGGAGTACGGTATGCGACATCACGCGACGTGGTGATCTCGACGACATCCGAGCGCGCAAGCAGTTCGTTCCGATCGAAGGTATGGACGCCGCCATCGGCCGACACCGTCAACGTCGGACCAGCTGCCCAAACCGATGTTGGCATTGTGAAGGCAACCAGCGAGAAAGCTAACGTGACAGCGAGCCCGATCATCGTTGTAGGCATATCCGAAGCTTCCCTCGAACGCGTGGTGAGCATCTTGCTACCATTTTGCCACCAAGCCCGGTAGCTGTGTCTACCGAAAAACTTATCTGAGTTGAAGCGGTGATGGAATCGCATAAGCTGGCGGAATGGTCGGACTGCTCTGTTTCGTTCTGGCCGTCCTGGCTTTGCCATTCAAGTCGAAGTTGCGGCTTGAAGCTAAGAACGCGGCGCTTCGACATCAGCTAATTGTCTTGAGGTGCAAGCTGCAAGGTCGTGTCCGGCTCACGAGCTAAGATCGCTGGTTCTTTTATCCAGAATTGCGGTGACAGCGCACTCAACTGATCGGCGTCCGGGCCACCAACGCCCCGCCGCATAACCAGCCTTATCCATGTCGCGATCCCGGATCGAGAGGACGCGCGGGCCCGTCATCGGACGCCCGTTGGCGCGATCCAGTGGGCTAATCTGACTTGCGCGTTCAGCGTTATTTGTTAAGCTGGATCAAGCTGATGCTACCTGTCCAGTCCCCCTTTGCAAAAATATTTCCGTTCCCTTTTCACCCAAATCACTTCTACATCTCGCGTCATCCCGGCCCAC
The DNA here is from genome assembly GCA_963771225.1 of uncultured Pseudomonadota bacterium. Classification (GTDB taxonomy): domain Bacteria; phylum Pseudomonadota; class Alphaproteobacteria; order Rhizobiales; family Xanthobacteraceae; genus Bradyrhizobium. Next base: position 21,447 of record CAVYSR010000007.1, read on the forward strand.
ACAGAGGGGCGTTTCGCGATCGTCACGAACGTAGGGTTGGGATGCGATGGACGCGAGTTGCGCTGCTGACGAGAGCGCACTCTTGCGGACGGCGAAGTCGTGTGGTCCTGACACCTCAATGGTTGGTGTCAAGCTCGTGATGATGCTTCGCATCACACGGGTGACGGTGACAACAAAGCCCGATCACCGGGGAGAGTACGAGGTAGACCGTTAAAACCATCGCGTGCGGGAATGCCGGGTGTCCCGGTGCGACCGTGGTGACTAACGCGCGTGCTTACTACTCTACACGCGCGGCTGCGGGTGCAACGGGCACCCGGCATTCCCCGCTCCCCTTTTGGGGTAGCGCCACGCCCTGCATTGGGCGAAGGACTTAAGCAACAACTCGGGTGCAACGCGCCGCGGGAATGCGGAGTTGTGGCTTTGACGTCATTGCGAGGAGCGAAGCGACGAAGCAATCCATTCTTTCTTTGCCGCCTCATGGATTGCTTCGCTTCGCTCGCAATGACGAGAGTCGTAGCTGTTTGAAAATCAAATCGCGAAGCTAGTCGGCCGGGCATGGCCCGTAATCACGATCGGCTCGCAGCGTGGTGCTGACGCTGCCTCTTGAGGCAGATTTGCGTAACGAGGAATCCGGCAAATACATCCGCAAATTTCTTCACACCAAGGCGAACGTTGATGTTGTACACTGCAGGCATCAGTCTGATCAGGGACAGCATGGATCGACGTGGGTTCATTTCTGGATTGGCCGCTGCCGCGGCGCTTGCCGGTTTCACACCGGCGTCCGCCGTGGCCGATGGCAGGCGCGTGGCGCTGGTGATCGGCAACGGCGCCTACAGAAGCGTGCCCGTGCTGCCCAATCCGCCCAATGACGCCGGCGATGTCGCCGCGGCGCTGAAACGCCTCGGCTTCGTGGTGACGCTCATCACCAACGCGAGCTTCGACGAGATGCGGCGCGGCCTGATCGCGCTCGGGCGCGATGCCGCCGGCGCCGACATGGCGACGGTGTACTTCGCCGGCCACGGCATGGAGATCAACGGCGAGAACTGGCTGATCCCGGTGGATGCGGAACTAAAGCGGGACACCGATGCAGCGAACGAAGCCGTCAGCTTGCAGAGCGTGATGATGCAGGTCTCCAGTACCACCAGCCTCGGCCTCGTCATCCTCGACGCCTGCCGCAACAACCCGTTCGCCGTCAAGATGAACCGGTCGCTCGCCGTGCGCGCGGCGGTGAGCGGTGGCCTCGGCCGCATCGAGCCGGTCGGCAACGTGCTGGTCGCCTATGCCGCGCGCGACGGCACCACCGCGCGCGACGGCGACCGCCGCAACAGCCCGTTCACGGCGGCACTCCTGCGCCATATCGAGACGCCGGGCGTCGAGGTTACCTTCGTGTTCCGCAACGTCCGCGATGATGTGATGGAGGCCACGCACAACGAGCAACAGCCCTTCGTCTATGGTTCGCTTTCGCGCCAGGCGATCTATCTGGCGGCCCCACCGCCGCTGAATTCGGCGAGCACGACGCAAGCGAATGCGATGCCCGCGGTCGCGGCTCCGGCATCACCGGCGCTGGCAACGTCGGCACCCGCAATCGATCCCGCGCTGGTCGGCACCTGGGAGATCATGGTGCCCAGCGGCCGCGGCCAGTCGCGCTGGATCTGGCAGATGATGGGCGACGGCACCTACAAGTTCCACGCCGAGGGCGGCCGCGCCACGCCATCACATGAAGGCACGCTCACCGCCGCGAACGGCCGCTGGACGTTGCACGCGCTCAAGGGCCTCTCGAAGGATTACAGCGACGGCGGCTCCTACGAGATCCACGACACCATCGCCGTGATTGCCGGCAAGCTGGGAACGGGATACTGGAAGCGGAGCGTGGAGTGAGGGAAAAATTGCGGCGTTGCGCTGCCAGCCGCAAAAGTCTCCAATACCGGAGTTCGCGTGGCGGCCGCAAAACCCAGGAGACCGATTTGGCGGTCTATGTCGAACTGCAGCCGATGGACCGCCATCGCTCGTTCATCGATCATCTCTTCGTGCTCCGGGATCGCGGGCGGCTGACCGGTATCGGCCGCAACCTGTTTGCTTCGCCGTTTTCCGAGATTGCGCTGGTGGGCCGGCATCCGGATGACGACTGGGAGGACATCGACCGGATGGTCGCCTGGAAGGCGTTTCATCTGCCGCCACGGTTCGGACGGCAACCGCGCCAGCACAGCTTTCACGGCTGGATGCTCGGAATTCGATACCGACCGCTCGATCTCGATATCGAAGATGCGGCGCTCGCCGAATTGTCCGAGCTCTTCAACGCAAGATGTCAGCGCGTGCGCGAAAATCCATTCGATCCGATCATCGGCGCCCTGGATGCCTGGATTGAGCATCATCTCAGCCCCCAGTTCAACGCCGCCGGTGCGCGCCGGTCATCCACCGCGGAGGGCGCTGCGATTCTGGACGGCGCGTTATCGGCGATGGGACCGGATCGCGGCATGAGCGTTGCCTCGCTGGCCGCGACCGCCGGCGTCGTTCCCCGCACGCTGCAGCGCCATTTTCGCAAGCGCACCGGGCTTGCGCCCAAGCGATATGCGGCCGTTCAGCGCTTCAGCGGCGCGCTGCAGCAGGTTGCCCTTGGAGGTGGAAGTCTGGCGGACATCGCGTCGGAAGCAGGCTATTGCGATCAAGCGCATCTGACGACCGATCTGGGCCGGCACGCCGGGCTGTCGCCGGGCCGGTTTCGTGCGCTGGCGCGGCGGCAGATCGGGCGCGACGCTGTCCGATTTTTCAAAGACGCCGACCTTCGGAACCGGGTACGTCTCCTCGTCTGCGATTCAGGCGTAACCGATGACGGAGAAACAGATGGCGAGATTCAATCCGAAGGACGCAAACTTCGAGGCGCGTGTCCGGACGAGCTTCGCGCGCCAAACCGCCATGGCGACGTTGGGCATTGAAATTGCCGACCTGAAGCCCGGCGAGATCGAATTAAGGATGCCGTATGCCGTCGCCTACACGCAGCAGCATGGTTTCATTCACGCCGGCATCATCACCACCGCGCTCGATACGGCCTGCGGATATGCCGCTTTCTCGCTGATGCCGGATGATGCGGCGGTTCTGACCGTCGAATTCAAGACCAATCTCGTGGCGCCTGCTCGCGGCGATTATTTTCTGTTTCGGGCCTCCGTCCTCAAACCGGGCCGAACCATCACCGTCTGTGACGCGCAAGCCTTCGCGGCAGATGAAGGCAAGGAGAGACTGGTCGCGACCATGACCGGCACCCTGATGGCGTTGTTTGGTCGCGAAGACATCGCGCACTAGACTTGCGTGCGCGCGCGCCCGTTGCGGCAGCGATGCGATCAAGAATATAAAGGAGATGTGCGCTACCAGCCCACGCGGAGCTGCAATGGATCAAAGCATGGCCAAGGCCCGGACACTGCGGGTAGCCGTCATCGGCGCCGGTGCGTCCGGCATCGTCACCGCGATCAAGCTGAGAGAAATCGGCATATCCGACATCGCGATCTTTGAAAAGGCGACCGATCTCGGGGGTACCTGGCGGGACAATAGCTATCCGGGACTCGCCTGCGACGTGCCGTCACATTTGTACCGGTATTCTTTTGCGCCCAATCCCGAATGGACCCAGCGATACGCGCCGGGTGCGGAAATTCACGCTTACCTGAAAGATGTCGCAAAAAAGTATGATGTGAACCCGCTCATCCAATATTCGAGCGAAGTCACCGAAGCGGTCTATCGCGACCATCAATGGCACATTCAAACGGCCCAGGGAAACCAGGGCGCGTTCGATGTCGTCGTCACAGCGACAGGCGTTCTGCATCATCCGGTTTACCCGGATATCCGCGGCCTGAAAGAATTCAAAGGGCCGGCCTTTCACACCGCGCGCTGGGATCACAACGTGTCGCTCAAGGGCAAGCGCGTCGGGATCATCGGCACGGGCTCGACGGCCTGCCAGATTTTGCCGGCCATCGTCGATGACGTGGAAAGGGTCTTTCTGTTCCAGCGCACCGCGCAATGGATCATGCCGCAGCCCAATGTGCGCTATACTGAGGAAAAGCGGCAGCAATACCGAACCGATCCGCGCCTGATGCAGGCGCGCTACGATTATCTGGCGCAGGTCTTCAACGATACGTTCTGCGCTGCTCTCGCCGGTGAAAGCGCCGAAGTTTACGCGGCGATGGCGCAGGCTTGCCAGGCCAATCTCGACAGCGTCGTCGATCCGGGCTTGCGGGCGCGGCTGACGCCCGACTACAAGATGGGATGCAAGCGCCTGATTATCTCGGATCGCTTTTATCAGGCGATCCAGACGCCGAACGCCGAGCTGGTCGACACCAAAATCGACCGCATCGAAGCCGGCGGTGTGCGCATGGCGGATGGCCGGCTGCACGGGCTGGATTGCCTCGTTCTCGCAACCGGCTTCAACACCCACCAACTGTTTCGCCCGATGATGGTTTCAGGCCGCGGCGGCAAGACGCTCGATCAGGCCTGGGCTGATGGAAATAAAGCCTACCGGGCCATCGGCGTTCCGGACTTTCCGAATTTTTTCATGCTGGGAGGACCTCACAGCCCGATCGGAAATTTTTCTTTTCTGATGACCATCGAGCGTCAGCTGGATTATGTGCTTCAGCTTGTGCGTCTGCTGCAGTCGGGCGAGGCGCGCGAAATCTCGCCGAGGGCTGAGCCGACGGAAGCCTATAACGCAGCACTCCGGGAAAAAGTGGCCGGCTCGATCTGGGCGTCCGGATGCCGAAGCTGGTACATCGACGCCAACGGAAATGTGGCGTCCTATCCGTGGTCCTTTGAAAAATTCGAACACGACATGCGCGCCCCGATGCTCGGGGATTTCGAGCTTGCGTAAGCAGCAACAGCCCTCGAAGACGTGTGGAAAATAAGCCGCGACGAAGATTGTCGCGGAGCGCCTTCGGCTCCGAACCAGCTTCGACATTATCGGCTGCAGCAACAAAGGCCCCGGCACGAACGCGCGGGCAAGGCTGATCATCCAAATCACTAAACAACGGCCGCCACTACGTTTCTTTTGATTCCGGCGAGCGTTGTCTCGTTAATGGTTGCAGTGCAGCAACAACTTCGTTTTGCGAAAACGATCATGACACCCATTGACTCCCAAAATGTTTAGTGGAAGTCTCGTGCTTAACAATAATACTAAACATCGTTCCCGCGGGCCTTTGCCGAAGCGGGATTAGGTCTGCGTGCATAGACGCCGAACGGCGAAGTGTAATCGGCAGGACAGGCAGGCAATCGCCTGCGACAACAGGGAGGTTGTGTAATGATCCAGATGATGCGTGCGTTGGGGGCGACCGCGGTGGTTGTTGCCTCGTGTGTGGGAAGTCCGGCGGTTGCCACGGCCAAGCAAATGACCTTGTGCTGGGCGGCGTGGGATCCGGCCAACGCGTTGGTGGAGCTTTCGAAAGACTTCACCGCCAAAACCGGCATTGAAATGAAATATGAGTTCGTCCCCTGGACGAGCTATGCGGACCGCTTTCTCAACGAATTGAATTCCAAGGGAAAGCTTTGCGACGTCATCATCGGCGACAGCCAGTGGATCGGCGGGGCCGCCGAGAACGGGCACTACGTCAAGCTCAACGATTTCTTCGCCAAAGAAAAAATCTCGATGGACGATTTCATGCCGGCGACGGTGGTCGGCTATTCCGAGTGGCCCAAGAACACCCCGAACTACTGGGCGTTGCCGGCGATGGGCGACGCGATCGGCTGGACCTATCGCAAGGACTGGTTCGCGCGACCGGAAATTCAGGCAGACTTCAAGAAGAAATACGCGCGCGACCTTGCCCCGCCCAAGACCTGGGATGAACTCAAGCAGATCGCCGAGTTCTTCCAGGGACAGGGAGATCGACGGCAAGAAGGTATATGGAGCCTATATCTATACCGAGCGCGGCTCCGAAGGCATCACCATGGGCGTGACCAACGCGCTCTATGATTGGGGCTTTCAATATGACGACCCGAAGAAGCCTTATCATATGGAAGGCTTCGTCAATTCGCCGGAAGCGGTCCAGGGGCTGGAGTTCTACAAGTCGCTGTACAAGTGCTGCACGGCGCCGGGCATGAGCAACGCCTACATGTCGGAGGGCCTCGACGCCTTCAAGTCCGGGCAGGTCGCGATGCAGATGAACTTCTTCGCGTTCTTTCCCGGGCTCTACAAGGATCCCAATGTCGGCGGCGACAAGATCGGCTTCTTCGTCAATCCGAAGGAGAAGTTTCACTTTACCCAGCTTGGCGGGCAGGGGATCTCGGTCGTCTCCTACTCGGAACACAAGGACGACGCGCTCGCTTACATCAAATGGTTCGCGCAGCCCGACGTTCAGAAGAAGTGGTGGGCGCTTGGCGGCTATTCCTGCCTCAAGGCGGTGCTCAACGATCCGAGCTTCCCCAAGAGTGCGCCGTTTGCCGCTGACTTCCTGGAGTCGATGGGTATCGTGAAGGACTTCTGGGCCGAACCCTCCTACGCGACGCTTCTGCTCGACATGCAGAAGCGCGTCCATGACTACGTCGTGGCCGACAAGGGCACCGCGAAGGAAGCCCTCGATCTGTTGGTCAAGGATTGGCAAAAGGTGTTCAAGGAAGAAGGCAAGATCTAGCTTGATCAACACGTGGTCTCCCGATCTTTCGCATCGGGAGACCATCTCCTTTGGCGAATCCCGATCTGTGAATAACAGGACTGACATGAGCACTCTCGCCGAGCGGACCGTCACCCGGACACCGCACCGCCTGAAAATGCGACTAGGCGGAATGTCCGACAAGGCGATTGCCTGGCTGTTCATTACGCCGTCGGTGCTGCTCTTGCTGGCGATCAATATTTTCCCGCTGTTGTGGACGATCCAGCTCTCCTTCACCAACTATCGCGCCAACCGTCCGAACGCGCCGATCGCGTATGTCGGCCTCGACAACTACCGCAACATCTTGACTGACCCCGACGTGTGGCAGGCGATGCAGGCGACAGCTCACTTTGTGCTGTGGTCGATCGTGCTTGAACTGGTGCTGGGGTTCGGGCTGGCGCTTCTGATCAACCGCCGCTTCCGCGGTCACAGCTTCTGGACCACCATCATCCTATTGCCGATGATGCTCTCGCCGGCGGTGGTCGGCAATTTCTGGACATTCCTGCTGCAGCCACAGATCGGGCTCTTCAACAGCGCGATTGCGCTATTGACGGGGATCGATCCGAGCTCGTTTCAGATGATCGGCGATGTGCGGCTGGCGCCATGGTCGATCATTCTGGTCGATACCTGGATGTGGACGCCCTATGTCATGCTGATCTGTCTGGCGGGTTTGCGTTCGATCCCGGATTACATCTATGAGGCGGCCGAGGTCGATCGCGCGTCACCCTTGCGGCAGTTCTGGTCGATCACGCTGCCAATGGTGATGCCGTTCCTGATGCTCGCGATTCTTTTTCGGGCCATCGAGAACTTCAAGATGTTCGACATGGTCAACCTGCTCACCTCGGGCGGCCCGGGTTCGACCACGGAGGTGGCGTCGATCACCCTGAAACGCGAGGCTTTCGAGAAATGGCGTACCGGCTATTCGTCGGCGCTGGCCATCATTCTCTTTGTCACCGTCTTTGGCGCCGCCAATATTTATGTCAAAGCCCTCAATCGGGTGAAGCAGCGATGAGAACGCCCGTCACCGCGCATTCCGTAGCCGATCCGTCGCCACTGTCCAAGATGGTCGCCTCGTTTCTCGTCGTCACCTATGCGGTGGTGACCATTCTGCCGCTGCTGTGGATATTCCTCACCGGATTCAAGACGCCGCCCGATTCAATCGCCTATCCGCCCAAGGTTCTGTTCGAGCCTTCGGTTGAAGGCTACGTCAACCTTTTCACGACGCGCTCGCGGCAGACGCCCGAATTTCTGGCCAGCCTGCCGCCGCCGCAGACCTGGTATGAGCGCCTGGTGCGTTCCCGCAACATGGTGATCGGCGGGCCGTCGAAGGTGGTGCCGCGCTTTGTGAATTCGATGGTGATCGGCTTCGGCTCGACTTTCCTTGCGGTGTGCTTCGGCACTATCGCGGCTTATGCGTTCTCGCGATTTCGCGTGCCGCTGGCCGACGATCTCTTGTTCTTCATCCTGTCGACACGAATGATGCCGCCGATCGCGGTGGCGATCCCGATCTACCTGATGTTCCGCTACCTCGGATTGACCGACACCAAGCTCGGCATGATTCTGCTGTACACCGCGGTGAATGTCTCGCTGGCGGTGTGGCTGTTGAAGGGATTCATGGACGAAATCCCGCGCGAGTACGAAGAGGCTGCGATGGTCGACGGCTACACGCGCCTTCAGGCCTTCTTCAAGGTCGTGCTGCCGCAGGCGACCACCGGCATCGCGGCGACCGCGATCTTCTGTCTGATCTTCGCCTGGAACGAATACGCCTTTGCGGTTCTGCTCACCAGCGGCGAGGCGCAAACCATGCCGCCCTTTATTCCGTTCATCATCGGCGAGGGCGGTCAGGACTGGCCCGCGGTCGCTGCCGCGACGACGCTGTTTTTCATCCCGATCCTGTGCTTCACCATCCTGCTGCGTCGCCATCTGTTGCGCGGCATTACCTTCGGGGCGGTGCGCAAATGACGGAAAGGATCGCGCATTCCGTATCGAAATGGCCACTCTGGCTCCGTCGCGGCCCTTGCGAGGCCGTCGCCATCGCGTTGATCGGCCTTGGCGTTCTGATGCTGATGCAGCCGCTTTCGCTGGATCTCTACAGCTATTCCTTCGTCACGATCCTGGCCGGGACACTGGGATTTGTGATCGTCAGCCATTTTCCGGATTAGCGCCATGGCAGAGATCAAACTCGAAAACGTAGCCAAGACGTTCGGAACGTTCGCCGCCGTCAAAGGCGTGAACTTCACGGTCGATCACGGCTCGTTCTTTGTCATTCTCGGTCCATCGGGCTGCGGCAAGACCACGACGTTGCGCATGACCGCTGGCCTTGAATTGCCGACCTCCGGTCGCATCCTGCTTGATGGCGAGGACGTCACGGCGCTGCCGGCATCGGCGCGCGACATCGCATTTGTGTTTCAGCTATTTGCGCTCTATCCACATATGAATGTGCGGCAAAATATCGGCTTTCCGCTGCGATGCCAGAATTTCCCGCGCGCCGAGATCAGGCAAAGCGTCGAGGAAACAGCGAGATTGCTGCGGATCGATCATCTGCTGGACCGCCGGGTCGGCGGGCTCTCCGGCGGTGACCGGCAACGCGTCGCGCTCGGCCGCGCCATCGTGCGCCGCCCCAAGGCGTTTTTGATGGATGAGCCACTGGGCGCGCTCGATTCGGAATTTCGCAGGTTGATGTGCGGCGAGTTGCGCGAGCTGCACGACCGCATCGATGCGACCACCGTCTACATCACCCATGACCAGCTCGAGGCAATGGCGATGGCGGACCGTATCGCCATCATGAACCAGGGCCGTGTCGAGCAAATCGGAACGCCGCAAGAGATCTACGATCGCCCGGGCACGATGTTCGTGGCCGATTTCATCGGTGCGCCGCCGATGAGCTTTATCGATGTCCAGACTTCGCTGCGGCGCGGCGATCACAGCATCCAGATCGACGGTGCGTCCGTCGAAATGCCGGAGCTGTTCGAGGATCGCGCCGAGGGCAAGTTCGCGCTCGGCGTACGGCCGGAGAATGTGTCGTTCGCCGATGCCTCGCCGCTGCGCGGTCGCGTGATTGGCGCCGAATATCTCGGCACCACGCAAATCGTTACCGTTGTCACGGCCAACGGCCGGGTCAAGGCGCGCTTGCCTTCCAGCGAAGCGGTTCGGGTCGGGGAAACAGTAGGGCTCGCATTGCGGCCGGACCGGCTCTCGCTGTTCGACGCCACCAGCGGGCAGGCGCTGCATTCATCGCTTTACGAAGGAGGAAGCCGTGGCTGAAGTCGCGCTGGTAGACGTCAGCAAGAGCTTCGGCACGGTCGAAGCGGTCCGTGGGCTTTCGCTTTCGATCGCGGACGGCGAGTTCGTCGTGCTGCTGGGTCCGACCGGCGCGGGAAAGACCACGACACTTCGTCTGATTGCCGGCCTGGAGCGACCCGATCGCGGCAATGTCGTGATCCAGGGGCGCGTGGTAACGGACGAGGTGCCGGCCGAGCGCGACGTCGCATTCGTCTTTCAGCAATATTCGCTTTATCCGCATTTGACGGTCTACGATAATCTGGCCTTTCCGTTGCGCTCGCCGGCGCGCCGCATGAACGAGGAGGTGGTGCGCCGCAGGGTCCATCAGGTCGCGGAACTGCTTCATATCGAGCAGAAGCTCGGCAACCGGGCCACCGCTCTTTCCGGCGGCGAAATGCAGCGGGTCGCGATCGGCCGGGCGCTGGTCCGCGAGCCGGCGGTCTATCTGATGGATGAGCCGCTGTCTTCGCTGGACGCCAAGCTTCGCGCCGAGTTGCGGCTTGAGCTCAAGCGCATCCAGCGCGAATTGGGAACCACCATTCTCTATGTCACGCATGATCAGACCGAAGCCATGACGATGGCGGACCGGATCGGCGTGATGAACGAAGGGGTATTGATTCAACTCGGCACACCCAGGGAGATTTATGAGCAGCCGAACAGTGCCTATGTGGCAAGCCGGCTTGGGACACCGGCCATCAACCTCATTCCGGCGGCGCTGCTCGGCAGCGATACCGTGCCGTCGCATGTGCAAACCGTGGGCTTGCGCACCGAACACATCCGGATCTCTCCAGCAGATCGCCCCGGGCCGCTGGCGCAGGTCCATTGGGTCGAGCATCTCGGCGATCAGAACCACGTGCATCTCAAGCTCGCCACCCACTCGCTGGTGACGCTTGCGGACCCGGTCCAGGAGCTCAAGGCAGGGGACCAGGTCTCACTCCAGTTTGCCGAACCGCTTTATTTCGATCAGGCCGGCAACCGCGTCGGCGCGGGCGGATTACGGGGGCACGCATGATGGTGGATCGACAGGCCCGCAAACTTCTGTTTGAAACCGTGGCGCAACGTGTCATTGCGAGCGCGGATGAATTGACCGACCTCGATCGCGCCATCGGCGACGGCGATCACGGGATCAACATGCGGCGCGGCTTTGAAGCTGTTCTGGCGACGGCTGATGAGCTCTCCGCCAAGGACCTCGGCGAGTCCCTGAAGGGCGTCGGCACCACCCTTGTCATGAAAGTTGGCGGGGCATCGGGTCCGCTCTACGGCACATTGTTCATGTCGCTCGGCAAGTCGCTGGCGGACGAGGTGACCCGCGAGCAAGCGGCCGACGCTTTTGCCGTTGCGATCGACGCCGTCAAGGCGCGCGGAAAGTCCGATGTCGGTCAAAAAACCATGCTCGACGTGCTGTTTCCGGTGCTCGGCGTCTTGCGCGAAGGCGGAGACGGCATGGCGGCGCGCCTGAAGGCGACCGCCTGGGCCGCTGCCGAGAAAACGATACCAATGCGGGCCATCCGCGGTCGCGCGTCGTTTCTGGGCGAGCGCAGCATTGGTCACATGGACCCCGGCGCCCGATCCTCCGCGTTGATCGTCGATGCGGTCGCAGACGTCATGGAAGGATTCGCATGAGCGAAAATGTAGGAATCGTTATCGTGTCGCACTCGGCGGACGTAGCCCGGGGCACCGCTCTCATGGTCGAGCAAATGGTCGGCCGCGAAGTGCCGCTCGGCTGGTGCGGCGGGGATCCGGGCGGCGGGCTGGGCACCAGCGTCGAAGCGATCATGAAGGCGATCGATCAGGCGTGGTCCGAACGTGGCGTGGCTATTCTCGTCGATCTCGGCGGCGCCGAGACCAATAGCGAGATGGCGATCGAGATGTTGCCGGAATCGCGCCGCGACCGCGTCGTCGTCTGCAATGCGCCTGTGGTCGAGGGCGCGGTCATGGCGGCGACGGAAGCAGCCTCCGGCGCCACGCTCGAGGCCGTGCGTCGCACGGCCGAAGAACTGACACCGGTCTGATGCGGGGCAAGCGTGATGAATAAGCTTCGGGCATCGGTGCTGATGCGACATGAGGTCGGGTTGCACGCGCGCCCCTCGGTCAAACTGACCAAGCTCGCGAAGGCCTTTGAATCGCGCATCGATCTCGGCCTGTCGCCGGACGGGCCCTGGGTCGACGCCAAGAGCATCGTCAAGGTCATGGCCACCAAAGCTCCGAAGGATTCGACGATTTATTTTCGCGCCGAGGGGAGCGACGCGAAGGCAGCACTTGAAGCGCTGGTGACGCTGGTCGACGGGGATTTTCAGGATGGACGATAGGACGCATCGAACGACCCAGCGCATCGAAGGGAGGCCTGCCGCTCCCGGAATTGCGCTTGGACCGCTGATGCGTTTGGCTGCCGCGAAGCTTGATATCCGTCAAAAGCGATCTCCGGCGGAAGAGCATCAGGCGCTTGTCGATGCGCTCGCGGCGTCGCAGACGGATCTCACCGCACTCGCCAGCGAAGTCGAGGACGCTGATGCAGAGGCGATTCTCTCCTTTCAGATTGCGCTTCTCGAAGACGAAAGTCTTTCAGCGCCGGGGTTTGCCCGCATTGCCGAAGGCGAGGTCGCCAATCGGGCCTGGAGTGCGGCGATCGATCCGGAAATCGCGTCCTACGATGAGGCGGAAGATCCCTATTTCCGCGCCCGGGCCTCCGATTTGCGCGACCTCCGCGATCGCGTGCTGAGGCATCTGGCGGGTGAAGCCGATCAGACCGTGCCGGCCGGGGTCATTGTCGCGGCCGACGATATCCCTCCTTCCATGTTTCTGGCCAATGACTGGCGCGACGGCGGCCTGATATTGCGCCGGGGAAGTCCGAGCAGCCATGTCGCCATTCTCGCCAGATCACGCGGCGTGCCGATGATTGTGGGGGTAGACGTCGATCATCTCGAAGACGGCCGCGATGCCTTGCTCGACGGCGACGCGGGACTTCTCATTGTCGATCCCGACAGCGATACGCGAGCTGTTTATGGTCAGCGTCGTGACGAACAGTCGAAGCTGCGGCAAGCGGCGGCTTCGTTCCGTGGTCCGGCGCTGACGGCCACCGGCGAATTGGTTCAGGTGATGATCAATGTCACGGGTCTCGCCGAACTGGAGGCGCTTGATCCTGCCAATGTCGACGGGATCGGCCTGATGCGGACCGAGTTTCTGTTCCAGGGTCGCGAACAACTGCCGACCGAGGAAGAGCAATACCGGATCTACCAGCGCATGGTGGAATGGGCCGCCGGCAAGCCGGTGACGATCCGCACCCTCGATGCCGGAGGCGACAAGCCGATCGTAGGCTTGACCCAGGCCGGAGACATCAATCCGTTTCTGGGCGTGCGCGGCGTGCGGCTGTCGCTGCGGCATCTGGATGTGTTTCGCCAGCAGTTGCGGGCGCTGGCCCGCGCTGCCGTTGCGGGAAACCTCAAGGTGATGGTCCCGATGGTTACCGTGCCGGAGGAACTCGACCAGTGTCGCGTGCTGCTTGAGCAAGCTGTCGAGGAACTGCACCGCGAGGGCCAGCAAGCGCAGTTGCCGCCGCTCGGCATGATGGTCGAAGTGCCGGCGGCAGCGCTGACCATCGAGGATTTCAATGCCGACTTCTTTTCCATCGGCAGTAACGATCTGATCCAGTATGTGTCGGCCGCGAGCCGGGACGAGCCTGAACTCGCCGATCTTGCCCGTCCTTCACGGGCCGTCTTCAACCTGATCAAGCATGTCGTTGACCATGCGGATCGCTCCGGCCGCGAAACCAGCCTGTGTGGCGATCTTGCCGGCGATCCCGCGCACGTCGCAGCACTGCTCGATCAGGGCTTGCGCATCCTTTCGGTCGCACCCGGAGCGCTGGGACCGGTGAGGGCTGCGATCATCAGCTATTCCGGCCCCGCCGCATGAGCACGCAAGCGACCCCGGCAGGATCGCAGGATCTGATCGCTGCCTACAAGGCCATCCTTCGCGATGTGCTCGACCGGCGGCCGTCCGGGACGCGCCAGCGCTTGGCTGAGGCGCTCGGCAAGAACCGCAGCTTCATCACGCAGATTGCCAATCCGGCCTATCAGACGCCGATCCCGGCCCAGCATGTTCACCCCATCATCCAGGTCTGCCATTTCTCGGCGCAGGAGCGGGACCGGTTTCTCGAAGCCTATCACCGGGCCCATCCGCGGCGGTTGCTGCTGCTGAAGGAACGGGAGCGAGGCCGGCGTCTCACCCTCATGCTGCCTGATCTTGGAGCCGAGAAGAACCACAGGCTGGATACGCTTTTGAGTGAGTTCGCAGAGAAAGTCGCAAGGCTGATCGAGGATAGCTGACGTCGAGGCTACGTTCACGGGGAGGTCTGAATGAAGAAACTGATCAACGACGTCGAAAATGCAATGAGCGAAAGCCTCGCCGGATTCTGTGCGGCGCATGCCGACATCGTGCGCAGGGGCGAGCATGCACCGTATGTGCTGCGCCGGCATCTCAAGCCCGGCAAGGTGGCACTGATATCGGGTGGCGGCTCCGGGCATGAGCCGCTTCATACCGGATTCGTCGGGTTCGGCATGCTGGATGCCGCCTGTCCCGGTCAGGTTTTCACCTCCCCGACACCGGATCTCATTCTCGCCGCTGCCGAGGCTGCGGACACCGGCGGCGGCGTATTGTTCATCGTCAAGAATTACGAAGGCGACGTCATGAATTTCGAAATGGCGTGCGAGATGTCCGGAAAGCCGATTGCGACCGTGATCACCGACGACGATGTCGCGGTGGAGACTTCGACCTTTTCGACCGGACGACGCGGTGTCGCCGGCACGCTGATCGTGGAGAAAATCCTGGGCGCCGCCGCCGAACAGGGGCGCGATCTTGCTGACCTGAAGGCGCTCGGCGATCGCGTCAATGCGGCCACGCGCTCGATCGGGATTGCGCTGACCAGTTGCACGGTTCCGGCCGCCGGCAAACCGACCTTCGACATCGCCGAGGACGAGATGGAGATCGGCGTTGGCATCCATGGCGAGCCGGGGCGCCGCCGCGTCAAGCTCAAGCCGGCAGGGGCGATCGCGGCCGAAATGGTCAACGCCATCACGACCGATCTCGGCGAGCGCGGGCGTGGCGAGGCTATCCTGTTGATCAATGGCTTCGGAGCGACGCCGCTGTCGGAGCTTTATCTGATGTATGATGCCGTCCGCAAATTGCTCGAACCGGCCGGCACGATCGTGGCGCGATCGCTGGTGGGGAATTTTGTCACCTCGCTCGATATGGCCGGTTGTTCGGCAACGGTATCGATGATCGACGAGGAGATGAAGCGGCTCTGGGACGCGCCTGTTCATACGCCGGCGTTGCGCTGGGGCATGTAGTCTCTAGACTTCGAGCCATTCCTTTCGGACGAACTCGTTGGCCTTGAGTTCGGCGGGCGTTCCCTCGAACACGATGCGGCCGTGGCCCATGACATAGACCCGGTGGGATATCCGCATCGCAATCGAGAGCTTCTGCTCGACCAGCAGGATCGCCACCCCGCGCCGGGCGATTTCCGCGATCAGGTCGCCGACTTGCTGAACGATGATCGGTGCCAGACCCTCGGTCGGTTCGTCGATCATGACGAGTTCAGGATCGCCCATCAGCGTGCGGCAGATCGTCAGCATCTGCTTCTCGCCGCCCGACATCACACCGGCGGCGGTATCGGCCCTCGCGGCGAGGTTAGGAAACATTTCGAGCATGTCCTCAAGCCGCCACTTGCCCGCACGTCGGGTATCCTTGATGCCCAGCATCAGGTTTTGCCGCACCGTCAGGCCGGGAAAAATATCGCGATGCTCCGGCACATAACCCAGCCCCAGATGCGCGATCCGATAGCTGGGAAGTCCGGCGATATTCTCACCCTTGAACTTGATCGAGCCGTGCGGCGGCACCTCGCCCATGATGGCTTTGACCGTCGTGGAGCGCCCGACGCCATTGCGCCCCAGAAGGCTCACGACCTCGCCGGCGTCGATATGCATGTCCACGCCTTGCAGGATATGGCTCTTGCCGTAATAGGCGTGGAGATCCTGAACCTCGAGCATCAGGCGGCCTCCTCGCCGAGATAGGCTTCCTTGACCTTCGGGTCCGAGCGGATTTCGTCGGGTGTTCCGGAGGCGATGATATGACCGTACACCAGCACCGAAATTCGATCCGCCAGGCCAAACACCACGCTCATGTCGTGCTCGACGATCAGCAACGTTCGGCCTTCGGTCAGGCGGCGAATGAGCGCCACGGCGCGTTCGGTCTCGGCGTGGCTCATGCCGGCGGTAGGCTCGTCGAGCAGAATAACGTGAGCGCCGCCCGCCACGGTGATTCCGATTTCGAGGGCGCGCTGTTCGGCATAGGTGAGCAGGCCCGCCAGAACGTCCCGGCGCGGCAGCAGGTTGATATCCCCTAGAATTTGCGCGGTGCGCTCGCGAACCTCGGGCAAATTGTCGACGTTCTTCCAGAATGCGTAGCGGTGGCCGGTCGCCCAGAGCACGGCGCAGCGGATATTCTCCCACACCGTCATGTTGGCAAATACGTTGGTGACCTGAAAACTGCGCGAGAGGCCACGCCGATTGATCTGGTAAGGTGGCAGGCCCGAAATAATCTCGCCTTCCAGAAGAACACTGCCGGAGGTCGGCGTTATATAGCCGCTGATCAGGTTGAAGGTGGTCGATTTTCCGGCGCCATTCGGTCCGATGATCGCGTGGCGTTCCCCTTTAGCAACCGTCAAATTCAGATCATGGATGATTTTGACATTGCCAAAGCTCTTTTGAACATCGCGCAGCTCGATCGCGGGAGATGTCATGCGTGGACTCCCTTTTCGCGCGCCACCGTCGTCGCATCGTCCCATGCCTGCCCGACCCGGGTCCAGGTTTTGCGTGCCAGGAAAAATCCGACGATGATAAGCGCCGCGGCCGCCACCCAGGTGATCGGGCTGGACGCATCGAACGGAATACCGAACGCCTTGGTATGCGGATCCTCATCGGAGTTGACGGTGTAATGAACGATAGTCTCGATCGCCAGCATGAGGCCCGCGACCATCGCCAGCGTCGGGACAAACGCGACCAGATAGGAAGGCAAAACCCGGCCGAGCGTTCCTGCCTTCAGAAGAGACCGATGCATCATCAGAAGGCCGGTGATTCCGCCGGGTGCAAACATCACCACCGCGATGAAGAATATTCCGAAATAGAGCTGCCATACCGACGTCAGGTCGCTGAGGCCGAGCGACAGCAGGGTGACGAATATGGCGCCGACGATCGGGCCGATGAAGAAGCCGACCCCTCCGATGTAGGTCGCGAACAGGACCGTTCCGGACTGAGCTGCGCCGAGATAGGCCGAGTTGGCGATCTCGAAGTTGATGGCCGCCAGCGCCCCCGCGATACCGGCAAAGAATCCGGCAAAGCAGAAAGCCAGATAGCGGACAACATGCGGATCGTAACCGACAAACTGCACGCGCTCGGGATTGTCCCGAACGGCGTTGCACATCCGGCCCAGCGGCGTACGCGTCAGCGCATACATCGCGATCGCCGCAATCAAGGTCCAGAAGGCGACCAGATAATAAATCTGGATTTGCGATCCGAAATTCAAATCAAACAGCCGCAGCAGCTTGGTCCGATTGGCGGAAACGCCGGCTTCGCCGCCGAAGAAACTGCGCAGGATCAGTGCCGAGGAGGCGACGAGTTCGGCAACGCCAAGCGAGATCATCGCAAACGCCGTACCGCTTCGACGGGTCGATACCCATCCGAGAATGGCAGCAAAGAACAAGCCGGCCAGCGCGCCGATCAGGGGCACCAGCGGAAGCGGCACCGGCAGCTTCAATCCGGCAATCAGATTCATGCCGTGAATGGCCAGAAAGCCGCCGAGACCATAGTAGACCGCGTGACCGAACGACAGCATTCCGGTCTGCCCCAGCAGTATATTGTAGGACAGCGAGAAGATGATCGAGATGCCGACCAGGCTGAACGCCGTCAACGCACCGCCCGATCTGAAAATATAGGGCAGCACCACCAGCACGACCGCTGTTGCGATCCACCAGCCGTAGAAACGGAGTTTGGCAGCGCCGGGCGAGCCTGGAGAGGTCGCGACATTGGAGAGATCGCTCATGTTTCACGTTTTCCCAAAAGGCCCATCGGGCGGACGATCAGGATCAACACCAGCAGGAAGTAGGGCATGATCGGCGCGATCTGGGCGATGGTGACGTTCCAGATATCGGCGACAAAGGGGTTCTGTTTGCCGGGTGCAAGGGGTCCGAAAGCGCTCGCCAGCGATCCGTCCATCGATACCGCAAATGTTTGAACCAGCCCTATCAGCAACGAGGCAATGAACGCTCCCGGCAGCGAGCCCAGCCCGCCGACCACGACGACCACAAACAGGATCGGGCCAAGCAGCCCGGCCATGTTCGACTGCGTCACCAGCGCCGGACCGGCAATCACCCCCGCGACAGCAGCCAGCGCCGTCCCGACCCCGAACACCAGCATGAAGATACGCCCGACGTTGTGGCCGAGATGGCCGACCATGTGCGGGTGGGTCAGCGCTGCCTGCACGATCAGGCCGATCCGCGTCTTCTTCAGCGTGATCAAGAGCCCTGCGAAGATGACAATCGACACCAGCAGCATGAACATCTTGTAGGCAGGGTAATTGGTCGAGAAAATCGTGAAGGCGGGGAAATCGAGCAAGGGCGGCACGCGGAAATCGACCGGGCTCTTTCCCCAGATGATCTGCACCACCTCCTCGATGGCGAAGGCGAGGCCGAACGTAAATAACAGTTCCGCGACGTGGCCGTTCTTGTGGACCGGGCGCAGGCCATACCGTTCGACGGCCGCTCCAATGGCGCCCACCAGCGGCGGTGCGATCAATAGCGCCGGCCAGAAACCGATCCAGCGGCTGATTTGAAATCCGAAGAACGCGCCGAGCATGTAGAAGCTGGCGTGAGCAAAATTCAGCACGCCGAGCATGCTGAAGATAACGGTGAGACCGCTCGCCATCAGGAACAGCAGCATGCCGTAAAGCACGCCGTTCAACGTCGATATCACGACCAGTTCAAGCACGGCGGCACCCCCACCCTGGAGCCTTAAGGCTCTATCTCTTTATTCTGACGCGTTTTCTTCACGCGACCCGGTACTCACTTCGCTGGAAAACGCCCGCGTTCGTCCCGATATTCAGAGGTGATGTTCAATCGGAACGAACGGCGGGTATGTGACGATCAGTTCGGCCTGTCCATCTTGCAAGTGGTCGGAAGCATGGTTTGCGGCGTGTCGATCCTGGCAACCTGCTTCCAGCCCCAGCCGGTATGTTCCTCGTCGAACGGCTCCTTGTCGGTGCGTTCGCCCAGCGACGCGATGTAGATCGGCTGGAAGAACTGATGATCGTCCTTGCGCATGACGCCCTTGCCGCCACTGAAAACGTCGAACTCCATCCCCTCGAGTGCTGCCGCGACTTTCACCGGATCGAGCGACTTCGCCTTTTCCGCGGCGAGAGTGAGCATCCGCATTTCGTTGACGGCGCGAGGATAGAACAGGCTGAAGTCGTACTTTGCGCGCAGCGCCTTCTCGAATTCCCGCGACGGCGCATTGTCGACGTTCGCAAAACCCTCGGCAACCGTGAACACCTGATGGTTGAGATTGGCCTGCTTGATGGCGGTCGGCCCGCCGGCGCCGCCCGCGTAATAGGTGTACCAGTTCGCCTTCAGGCCGGAATCGGCAGCCGCCTTCAGCAGCAATGCGAAATCCTGGCCCCAGTTGCCGGTGATCACGGTGTCTGCGCCGGATGCCTTGATCTTGGCGATGTAGGGGGAAAAGTCGGTGACCTTCAGCAGCGGATGGACCTCGTTGCCGACGATCTGGATATCCGGTCGTTTGGCAGCGAGCATCGCCTTGGCGGCGGTGCGAACCAATTCCCCGAACGAATAATCCTGATTGATCAGGTAAACCTTTTTGATGGTGGGAACGTCCTTCATGTAGTTGGTCAGCGCTTCCATCTTGATGTCGGAATTCGCGTCCCAGCGGAAATGCCAGAAGTTGCACTTGTCGTTGGTGAGAACCGGATCGACCGCGGCATAGTTGAAGTACAGGACTTCCTTGCCCGGATTGCGATCATTGTACTTGTTGACGAAATCCGACAGCGCACCGGCGACCGACGAGCCATTGCCCTGGGTGAGGTAGCGAATGCCGGAATCGATCGCCTTCTGCGCCTGGATCAGGCTTTCCTGCGGATTGGTCTTGTTGTCGAATGGGACGATCTCGACCTTCTTGCCCAGAATGCCACCCTTGGCATTAAGTTCTTCGGCAATGAATTGATATGTCTTGAGGCCGATCTCGCCGACGCTGGCGCCGCCACCCGACAATGGGTCGATATAACCGATCTTCACGGTTTCCTGCGCCATGGCCGTTCCGCCAACCAGCGGCAGCGCGAAAGCAGCAGCCAACATCAACTTACGCATATCGCTTCTCTCCCTGAACTCTATTGCCTCGAAGGTCTCAATTGCCTCGAAGGTCCTGTCGGTACCCGAGGGCTATCTCGATCCATTTCGCCCTGTATTTCGCATGAATGTGATCCATTGTCACGAAGCTGGCCTGCTTCCAAGACCTTCCTTCGTCTGATGAACGGCGCGAATTGCCAATGCCGTCGCGCGGATTACCGGGAACGATTGCCGGTCCGCGTCCAGAAGCCAGAATTTTGACAACTGTCAAATATTATCTTGACAATAGGATAAATTCGGTTCGGAAATGCGGTCAACCCATCAAAGGGCTCGCCACGCTCAATGCGGGCGCAACATAAATCGGGAGGAAATCTGAATGGCTGACCAATTCAGCTTGGCGGGGCGCCACGCTCTCGTGACGGGCGGTGCCCGCGCCATCGGCGCCACCATCGCAGCAGCGCTGGCTCAGGCCGGCGCGGCCGTGATGATCGGCGATATCCTGGATGATCTCGGTGGTGAAACCGCTGCGGGCCTTTCCGCGAAAGGCGCCAAGGCCGGCTTCGTGCATCTCGATGTGACCGATAAATCGCAATGGGAGAAGGCGGTGCCCGCCGTGATCAAGCAGATCGGCGGCTTCGACATCCTGATCAACAATGCGGGCATCGAGGTTTCGGCGCTGGTTGCCGACATCGACGTTGTCGGTCTGCGCCGCATGCTGGACGTGAACGTTGTCGGCACGTTGCTTGGCATGAAGCACGCTTTCCGCGCCATGAGACCTGGCGGGGCCGCGGCCAAGGGCGGCTCGGTCGTCAATATTTCCTCGGTGGCGGCCACGATCGCGTTTCCCGCCATCGCCGGCTATTCGGCGAGCAAATCCGCGGTGGACCGCATGACGCGGGTCGCTGCGACGGAAGCCGGCAAGCTCGGTTATGGCGTGCGCGTCAACTGCATCTATCCGGGGCTCATCGCCAACGAGATGGGTGTGAAGCTGGCGCAGGACATCGTGGCGCTCGGCCTCGCCCCGGACATCGAGACGGCTGTCGCCGGCGTCGTCGGGCAGACGCCGCTCGGCCGGCTCGCCGAGATGCCGGAGATCGCCAGCGCAGCCGTCTTCCTGTGCTCGGATGCAGCCAGGTTCATCACCGGCATCGGCCTGCCCGTCGAAGGCGGCATGGGAAGCTAGAGTTCTTTCAACATGAAATGAGCGGCGGTTTCCGTCCGACCTTGCACGACAAGGGAAACTGACGCGGGCCACCCAACGATCGTCGAGGTCTCCCGCGCCGCGCCGCTGCGTTCCGATCCAACAATGACAATACCCTGGAGGATTACGAGATGAGTGCAAAGAAACCTGTCGTCGTCTACGGCGTGTCCGGCTACACCGGTCGTCTGGTTTGTGAATATTTGCGAGAACTCAATGTGCCGTTTGTCGCGGTGGGCCGCGACAAGGCGCGGGTGCAGGCGGTCGTCGACAAGATCCCCGGCATGGAGACGGCGGACTACGAGGTTGTCGGTGTGGAGCACACGGTTGCGGCGCTCACAGAATGTTTCCGCGGCGCCAAGGTGGTCTGCAACATGGTCGGACCCTTCATCAAATACGGCGCCGAAACGGTCGAGGCGGCGCTGGCGGCGGGGTGTCATTATCAGGATACGACCGGCGAGCAGGACTGGGTGCTCGAAGCCAAGGCAAAATGGGGCGACAAGTTTGCCGCCAAGGGCCTGCTGCTTTCGCCCGGCGTCGCGCAGATGTACACGACCGGTGAAATCGCAGCACAGCTCTGTCTGGAGACGCCCGGCCTCGACACGCTGGACATCCTGACGCTGTGGGGCGGCTTTCCGACCACGGCTTCGACCCAGACGATCTTCACGATCCTGAAGGCGAAATGGTACTACCTCGAGCAGAAGCAGTACAAGGAATGGCCGCTGACGCAGACCTTTGAGGTCAACGTCCCCGGCCAGCACGCTACGTCGCTGGCGTTGCCGTGGGGCGGCACCAGTCATCCGGTCTGGTTCAAGGACGATCCGCGGGTTGCGAACGTCAAAGTCGCCGCTGGCGTGTTCGCCCGCGAAGTCATGGAGGGCGTGGTTGCAACGGTGAAGATGTTCGAAAAGGACATCAAGCCGCTACCGTTCGCGCAACAGGAGATCGAACTCGGCAAGATCGCGGCGTCCATTCAAAGCAACATGCCGCCGCGCGAGAATCCCAGAGTGAACCGATCGGTCGACTCGGTTTACGCATCGGGACCTCTCGGCCGCGTCCATTGCGTCATTCACGGTCACAGCAACTACAAGCAGACCGGCTTGCTGCAGGCTTACGGCGCCTACTCCTTGTTGCAAAAGGCGCCGCTCAAGGCCGGTTTCGCATCCGCTTGCCAGGCGTTCGGACATCGTGAACTGCTCGGCATCCTGCGCGCTTTCGGCCTGGTGATGGAGCCGGCCCTGACCGTGCACAAGTAGACGTACGAGCGACCCTGATCAGCCACCGAGAGCGGCTGATCAGGGCTCGCCGAATTTGATCATCATGGATCCCGGCGTGTCGCGGGCTTCGAAAACGAAGCGCCGAAAGCGGATCTGTGTCCGGCCGCTTCGCGTGCCGACTTTGAATCAAGGGAGAATGTCATGGTCAGCGAAGGCCAATTGCTGTGGACACCGAGCCCCGAGTTTGCCGAGCGCTCGAATGTCGCTCACTACATGACATGGCTGAAGCGAGTCGCATCGCATCGAGGTCGCTGACTATGAAGCGCTGCGGAAATGGTCGGTGACCGATATTGAAGCGTTCTGGGCATCGATCTGGGACTATTTCAAGGTGCAATCGGCGACGCCGTACAGGCAGGTGCTGGATCGCCGCATCATGCCGGGCGCCAGGTGGTTCGAGGGCTCGCGCGTCAACTATGCCGAGCATCTTCTGCGCTACGAAGCAAGGCCGAGCGCATCGGATGTGGCATTTCACCATCTGACCGAGACGCGGCCGCTCAAGACGATGGGCTGGGCCGAGCTTGCCGGCAAGGTGCGGATCCTCGCCACGCAGCTGCGAAAGCTCGGCCTCAAGCCCGGCGACCGCGTTGTCTCCTATATGCCGAACCTGCCCGAGACGGCCATCGCCATGATCGCGACCATCGCCATCGGCGCGATATGGTCGTCGGCCGCGCCGGAATTCGGGGTCAAGACGGTGATCGAGCGCTTCGCCCAGATCGAGCCGAAGCTGCTGTTCGCGGCTGACGGCTATCGCTTCGGCGGCAAGGACTTTTCCCGTCTCGCCGAAGTCCGCAGCATCGCCGACAACTTGCCCACACTGGAGCATATCGTGTGGCTGCCCTATCTCGACGAAAAGCCGAGCCGAAGAATATTCGCAACGCCTTGCACTGGTCCGATGTCATGGACCACCCGGAGGTTGCGCGCGAAGAATTCGAGTTCGAACGCGTTGCCCACGACCACCCGATCTGGATACTGTTCTCGTCCGGCACCACCGGTCTGCCCAAGGCGATCATGCATAGCCATGTCGGCGTGCTGGTCGAACATCTGAAGCTGATGCACTTCCATCTCGGCCTCGGGCCCGGATCGAACATGTTCTTTTACAGCACCACCGGCTGGATGATGTTCAACCTGCTGGTGGCCGCGTTGCTGACCGGCTCGTCGGCGACGCTGTACGACGGCAATCCGGCCTATCCGACGCCCGACCTGTTGTGGAAGCTTGCCGCCGATACCGGCGCGACGTTGTTCGGTGCCAGTCCGACTTTTGTGCAGATGATGGAAAAGGCCGGCCTTGAACCCGGCAAAACGTTCGATCTGTCGTGTCTCGAATGCGTGATGGCGGCCGGCGCGCCGTCGACGCCGGAAACCTTCGCCTGGTTCTACCAGGGCATCAAGCAGGACCTGTGGGTGACGTCGCAATCGGGCGGCACGGAAATTTGCAGCGGCTTTGTCGGCGCCGTGCCGACGCTTGCCGGTATATGCGGGCGAGATTCAGACGCGCATGCTGGGCATGGACGTGCATTCGTGGAGTGACGACGGCAAGCACCTGATCGATGAAGTCGGCGAACTGGTGGTGACCAGTCCGTTTCCGTCGATGCCGATCCGGTTCTGGAACGACGCCGGGGGCAAGCGCTATCACGAATCCTATTTCGACACCTTTCCCGGCGTCTGGCGACACGGCGATTTCATCAAGATCAATTCGCGCGGCGGCTGCTATATCTATGGCCGCTCCGACTCCACCTTGAATCGCTTCGGCGTGCGCATCGGAACCGCCGAGATCTATCGGGCGGTGGAGCAGGAGCCGGAGGTCGCCGACAGCCTGATCGTGTGCTGCGAATTGCCGGGAGGCAATTTCTTCATGCCGCTGTTCCTGCGCCTCAAGCCGGGGTTTAAGCTCACCGAGGAGGTCCAGGCGCGCATCAACCGGCGCCTGCGCCTGGAGTGCAGTCCGCGTCACGTGCCCGACCGCGTCTATGCCGTTGAGGCGATACCGTATACGCTGACGGGCAAGAAGATGGAGGTGCCTGTCCGCAAGATCCTGATGGGCGCGGCTCCGGAGAAAGCCGCCAGCCGCGACGCGATGGCGAACCCGGAATCGATCGACTACTTCATCAGATTTGCGCAGGAATCCACTGACTATTCGTGGCGAGCACCGTTGCCCAGGAGTGGAGAGGCAAAATGACGGCTGATACATTGCATCTGTCCAGAATATTTAATACATTTGTCAAGTTCGCAATTGACCAAGATTTAAGCCCATTTGCGTAGCGTTCCCGCTGTGTCAGTCGCGCTCGGGACAAGGCATTTTGCCAAAAGACTTGATATCGCCCGCTTCAATGCTATCCCTGCGGCGGGATTCAACGGTTCGATGGTGGAGAAGATGGCCTCGGCGGCAAACAAGAAATTTGACCGGGCAAACCGGCCAAGCGTGGACAAGTTCGCCGAGCGGCGGACCGAACTCGCCGAGGCCGCGCTTGTGACGCTTTCCGAACTCGGTTACGCCAGAACCAGCTTGCGTGAGATCGCCCAGAACTCGGTCTTCTCGCATGGCGTGCTGCACTATTATTTCAACGACAAGATCGATCTCATTCTGTGCTGTGTTCGTCACTACAAGGCGCGTTGCGTCACGCGCTACGATGAGGTTGTGGCAAGCTCTCGCACTTACGATGAACTGGCGGCGGGATTCCTCAAGGTCCTTGGCGAGACCGTGCGGAACGAAGGACATTTGCACCGTCTCTGGTACGATCTTCGCTCGCAATCCCTGTTTGAAGAAGCGTTCCGGGCCGATGTCCTGGAGATCGACAAGGGCCTCGAAGACATGATCTGGCGGATCATGAGCCGCTTTGCGGAATTGACCGGCGAGCCGCAACAGATGCCCCCATCGGTGCTCTATGCGGTCTTCGACGGTCTGTTCCAGCAGTGCCTCTTGAAGCATCTGTCCGGCGATCCGGCGGCGGTCGCGGAGATGCAGGCCGATGTCAGGTCGGTCCTCGCGCGGGTAACAAGGGCCCCGGTGACCGTGGATCAACCGCGACCAAAGATCGCCAAGCGCCGGCAGCCGGCGTGAGCCTGGCATTGTGCTTCATCCTGCGGAGCAGCTGCTTAAAGACCGTGCAGGCCGTATTTGGGTCAATTGACCGGGTTATTGCCCAACCACTGAGTATATGATCTTATCGCGGGCTGGAAACGCACGCGATGATCAAGCCCGACCTCATCATTTTCGATTGTGACGGCGTGTTGGTCGACAGCGAGGTATTGAGCTGTCGCTGCCTTTCGGAAGTCCTGGCCGGGAGCGGAATTGAGGTCGGTGTCGATCAGGTGCTCGATTTATTCCTGGGACGAAGCATTGCTGTGGTGCTGGAGCATTACAAGGGATCGGGACTGAATCCGGAACGATTTTCCACCGAACTGACGGCAAAAGTCCGTGCCGCGTTTCGATCGGGGCTCGGCCCCGTCGCCGGAGTAGGGGCCGTGCTGGAGCGCCTGCGGATCCCCACTTGCGTCGCCTCATCCAGCGATTTCGATCGCGTAACCTTTTCGCTTTCCCTGACCGGTCTCGAATCGCATTTCGACGGGCGGCTCTATACGTCGCAGATGGTGAAACGCGGCAAACCGGCGCCCGATCTGTTTCTTTACGCGGCCGAAAAGATGCGGGCGGATCCCGCCCGCACCCTGGTGATCGAGGACAGCGTCAGCGGCGTCAGCGCGGGCAAGGCCGCCGGCATGACGGTGTGGGGATTTATCGGCGGCAGCCATTATCGGTCGCGCGACGGCCGAACTCTCCTGTACAATGCCGGCGCCGATCGCGTTTTTGAACGGATGGCCGATTTCTGGCCCAATCAACCGGAACAGTTTGATGGTCGCGCCTGATAGTGAGAAATCGCGCCTGGATGAAGCCGCGCGCGCCGGCTGGCTTTACTTCATCGCCGGACATACCCAGGACGAAATCGCCAAAATGCTCAAGGTCTCGCGCGCCTCGGCGCAGCGGCTGGTCTCGTTGTGCCTGGCCGAGCGCCTGATCACGTTCCGGCTCGAACATCCGATCGCGGCATGCATGGAGTTAGCCGCGCGGTTAAAGGACTTGTTCCATCTCGTCTATTGCGAGGTGGTGCCGACCGATCCGGCTGCGCCACAGGCCGCGGCCGGAATCGCGGAGCGGGCCGCCGGCATCCTGGAATCGACGTTGCGCGCCGAGAAGCCCACCATCGTGGCGTTGGGCACCGGCAGAGCGGTGCGTGCCGCGGTCGAGCGCGTGTCGCCGATCGACTGTCCCAATCATCAGATCGTGTCGCTGGTCGGAAACATTTCGGCCGACGGCTCGGCAAGTTTCTTTGACACCGTCGGGCGTCTCGCCGACCGTACCAAGGCGCGCCACTATCCGATGCCGCTGCCGTTTCTGATGTCGTCCGAGCGCGAACGCAACCAGATGCTTCAGATCGATCCGATCGCCAAGGTGAGGGCGGTCGCCGCCAAAGCCGATTTGCGGCTGGTCGGAATCGGGCAGATGGACCAGCGCGCGCAGGTGCATGTCGATGGCTTCGTCTCGCGCGAGGAACTGTTCGAAATGATGCGGCTCGGCGCCATCGGCGAACTGGTTGGCTGGGCGTTCGACGCCGAGGGCCGCATCATCGATGGCGGTACAAATCGCCGCCTCACCAGCATTCCCCTGCAGGTGCCGGCCGAGGCCGTGACCATCGGAGCCGCGGTCGGCCGTGCCAAGGTCGCGGCGATCAGGGCGGCGCTGAAGGGGCGTTTGATCAACGGATTGATCACCGACGAGGCCACCGCAGGCGCGGTCCTCAAGCCGTAGCGGAATTAGCAGCACCCTTGGCACAGCCGACCGACCGGAGGGGAGCCTTCCCGGCCGGCCGCACCGCTTTGGGTTCCCTTTTTGCCTGTCGGCAATCCGGTGCGCGACCGCCATTCGGGCCTTGACAAGTCTCGGACACGGTATGAACATAACTTCAATGCGTGGGCATATGCTCAAACGCAAAATAGGGAGGTTACCGTGAAACACGTCCTCGGCGCCCTGCTGGGCGCGGTTACCCTGTTGGGTTCGGCCCCCTCGATTGCACAGACAACGCTGACGATCGCGACCGTGAATAACGGCGACATGATCCGCATGCAGGGGTTGACGAACGAGTTCACCGCCAAGAATCCCGATATCACCGTGAAATGGGTGACGCTCGAAGAGAACGTGCTGCGCCAGCGCGTCACCACCGATATTGCCACCAAGGGCGGCCAGTTCGACGTGCTGACGATCGGCACCTACGAGGTCCCGATCTGGGCCAAGAAGAACTGGCTTATTCCGCTCGACAATCTCGGCCCGGACTACGACGCAGCCGATCTTCTTCCCAAGATCCGCGATGCGGTTTCGGTGTCGGGCAAGCTGTATGCCGCGCCGTTCTATGGCGAGAGTTCGATGGTGATGTATCGCACCGACCTGTTCCAGAAGGCCGGGCTGACGATGCCCGAAAAGCCGACCTGGGACTTCGTGGTCGATGCGGCCAAGAAGCTCACCGACAAATCGGCCGGCGTTTACGGCATCTGTCTGCGGGGCAAGGCGGGCTGGGGCGAGAACATGGCCTTCCTGACCGCGATGTCGAACTCCTTTGGTGCGCGCTTGTTCGATGAAAAATGGCGGCCCCAGTTCGACTCGCCGGAATGGAAAAAGACGCTTTCGACCTACGTCGATCTGATGAAGGCCGCGGGCCCTCCGGGCGCAAGCTCGAACGGCTTCAATGAAAATCTGGCGCTGTTCAACGCCGGCAAATGCGCGATGTGGATCGATGCCACGGTCGCGGCCTCCTTCGTCACCAATCCGAAGGAATTCGAAGGTCGCCGACAAGGTCGGTTTCGCGCTGGCGCCGAATGCGGGGCTCGGGAAAAACGCCAACTGGCTGTGGGCGTGGAATCTGGCGATTCCCGCGGGCTCGAAGAAGGTCGAAGCGGCGGAGAAGTTCATCGCCTGGGCCACCAGCAAGGACTACACCAAAACCGTCGCCGCCAAGGAAGGATGGGCCAACGTGCCGCCCGGCACGCGAACCTCGCTCTATCAGAACCCCGATTATCTGAAGGTCGCGCCGTTCGCCAAGCTGACGATCGCCTCGATCGACGCGGCTGATCCGAACAAGCCGTCGGTTCAGCCGGTACCTTATGTCGGGGTGCAATACGCCGCGATTCCCGAATTCCAGGGCATCGGCACCGCGGTCGGCCAGCAATTTGCCGCGGCATTGTCCGGTTCATCGACCGTCGATGCGGCGCTGGCCGCCGCGCAATCGTCCGCGGAACGCGAAATGACGCGGGCCGGCTACATCAAGTGATGTAGCCGACACCATCAAGTGATGCGTGTTCGATCGAGGCGGCCGCTTTCTCCCTGGCCGAAAACTGACGGCCATCCACTCCCAGCGACTGGATGGCCGCCTTTATCGGGTTCGCCGGATTGACAGGAGGCGATGATGGCAACGCAGCAGACGCAGGTTCTGGGACGAGCCCTGTTGACCCCGGCTGTCGCTTTGCTGTTCATCTGGATGATCGTCCCGCTGGCGATGACGATCTATTTTTCCACGCTGCATTACAGCCTGCTTGATCCGGATACCAGGAGCTTCGTCGGCCTGGAGAACTACCGCTACTTTCTGACCGATCCGGCCTTTCTGTCCTCATTGCAGAACACGCTGGTGCTGGTCGGTTCGGTCCTCGCCATCACCATCCTGCTCGGGACGCCGCTCGCACTGCTTCTCGATCAACCCGTGATCGGGCGCAGCGTGGTCCGGCTGATGGTGATCGCGCCGTTCTTCGTGATGCCGACCGTCAGTGCGCTGGTCTGGAAAAACCTGCTGATGCATCCGGTCTCCGGGCTGTTCGCCTGGATCGCGACGCTGTTCGGCGCAACCCCGATCGACTGGTTCACCGATGCGCCATTGTTCGCGGTGATCCTGATCGTTGCCTGGCAATGGCTGCCGTTCGCGACGCTGATCCTGCTCACGGCGCTGCAATCCCAGGACGAGGAGCAGAAGGAAGCCGCCGAGATGGACGGCGCGGGCGCCTTCTCGAAATTCATCTACCTGACCCTGCCGCATCTCGCGCGGCCGATCACGGTGGTGATCCTGATCGAAACGATTTTCCTGTTGACCGTGTTCGCCGAGATCTTCGTCACCACGGGCGGCGGCCCCGGCCTGCAGACCACCAACATCGCGTTCCTGATCTACTCGCAAGCGCTGATCCAGTTCGATGTCGGAAACGCCTCGGCCGGCGGATTGGTGGCGGTGGTGATCGCCAACATCGTGGCCTTCTTCCTGGTGCGGATCATCGGACGGAATCTGGAGGCGTAAGCGATGGCACGCAAGGTATC
Organism: uncultured Pseudomonadota bacterium; assembly: GCA_963771225.1. Lineage (GTDB taxonomy): Bacteria > Pseudomonadota > Alphaproteobacteria > Rhizobiales > Xanthobacteraceae > Bradyrhizobium. Next base: position 51,571 of record CAVYSR010000007.1, read on the forward strand.
TTCGAGACGCATGCTGGTATCCACGGTTGCCGCGTGGTTGTGCGGTTTCCTGATTTTCCTGCCGATCCTGTGGATGTTCCTGACCAGCTTCAAGACCGAGCTCGAGGCGTTCGCGATGCCGCCGACGCTGCTGTTCTTTCACTGGACCACCGAGAATTACGCAGACCGTGCAGAGCCGCAGCGACTACCTCCACCACGCGCTCAATTCCATCATGATTGCCGGCGGATCGACGCTCATCGCCATGCTGATCGCGGTGCCGGCCGCATGGTCGATGGCCTTTGCGCCGACCAAGCGCACCAAAGACATCCTGCTCTGGATGCTTTCGACCAAGATGATGCCGCCGGTCGGCGTGCTGGTTCCGATCTATCTGATTTACCGCGACTTCGGAATGCTCGACACCCGCGCCGGCCTGATCCTGATCCTTTGTCTCGGCAATCTGCCGATCGTGATCTGGATGCTGTTCACCTATTTCAAGGAAATCCCGAAGGACATCCTCGAAGCGGCGCGGATGGACGGGGCCACCATCGGCCGCGAGCTCATCTACGTGCTGACGCCGATGGCGATTCCCGGCCTTGCCTCGACGTTGCTGCTCAACTTCATCCTGGCGTGGAACGAGGCGTTCTGGACCCTGAACCTTTCGACGCTGGATGCCGCACCGCTCACGGTGTTCATCGCGTCCTATTCAAGTCCCGAAGGCCTGTTCTGGGCGAAGCTGTCGGCGGCGTCGACGCTCGCCATCGCCCCGATCATCATTCTCGGATGGTTCACCCAGCGTCAGCTCGTCCGCGGGCTGACGTTCGGCGCCGTCAAATAGATCAGCGAAAGGGCTAGACATCATGGGCCAGATCACGCTCCAGGGAGTCCGCAAATCGTTCGGGCCGGTCAATATCATCAAGGATGCCAATCTGGAGATTGAGGACGGTGCCTTCGTGGTTTTCGTCGGTCCTTCCGGCTGTGGCAAGACCACGCTGCTGCGCCTGATCGCCGGACTTGAAGACGTCACCGGCGGGCAGATCATGATCGACGGTCGCAATGTGGTGGACGTGCCACCGGCCAAGCGCGGCCTGTCGATGGTGTTCCAGTCCTACGCGCTCTATCCGCATATGAGCGTCCGCGGCAACATCGCGTTCGGTTTGAAAATGGCGGGCCTGTCGCGCGCGGAGATCGACCGCAAGGTGCAGGCCGCGGCCGCGACGCTTAATCTGACGCCCTATCTCGACCGCAAGCCGCGCGAGCTTTCAGGCGGACAACGCCAGCGCGTTGCGATCGGGCGCGCCATCGTGCGCGAGCCGAAGGCGTTTCTGTTCGACGAACCGCTGTCGAACCTTGACGCCGCGCTCCGCGTCCAGATGCGCATGGAAGTTACCAAACTGCAGAAGCAGCTCGGGACCACCGCCGTTTACGTCACGCACGATCAGGTCGAAGCCATGACCATGGCCGACAAGATCGTCGTGCTCAACGCCGGCGGCATCGAACAGTATGGCTCGCCGCTGGAGCTGTATGAGCACCCTGCCAATCTCTTCGTGGCCGGCTTCATCGGCTCGCCGAAGATGAATTTCGTATCCGGCGAGGCGGCCAGCCAGCAAGGCGCCGACACCATCGGCATCAGGCCCGAACACCTGAAGATCGGCAAGGAGGGAGAAGGCTGGCCGGGGACCGTGTCGGTCGCCGAGCATCTTGGCAGCGATACGTTTCTCTATGTCGATGCCGGCAAGCTTGGATTGCTGACATGCCGCTATGTCGGCGAACTGGATCTGAAAGCCGGTGACCGCGTCTGGCTGGCGCCGGATCCAGCCCGCTTGCATCGCTTCGACACGGAGGGCAAGGCGATTCGGAGCTGACCGCTGGCGCGACGCGTCAATTCCTCGACCGGATTTTTCGCGACAACAAGAAAACAAGCAAGAAAACAACAGAGGCGCGCCGAGAAGCCCACGTCGTGGCGTTGGGCAGCCGCTTCGGCGGCTCCCAATCGGTTGCGAGCCGATTTGCGAACAGGATGAACGAGAAGATGTATCTGGAAAAATTCAAACTTGGCGGCCGCGTTGCCGTCGTCACCGGGGGCGGGCAGGGTATCGGGCTCGCATGCGCAGAAGCGCTTGGCGAGGCAGGGGCCAGGATCATCATCGCCGATCGCGATCCGAAGGTGGCCGAGACCGGTTGCGCCAGACTGAGGGCGATCGGCTATGACACCGAGGTCGTCATCATGGACGTGACGGATTCAAAGCGCGTCTCCGAAGTGGCGGATCAACTCGCGGCCCGGTACGGAAAGATAGATATCCTGGTCAACAGTGCCGGCATCGCGCGCAGCGAGACACCAGCCGAAACGGTGACCGATGAGCATTGGCTGAACGTCGTCGACGTCAACCTCAACGGCACCTTCTGGTGCTGCCGCGCCTTCGGCAGGCACATGCTCGATGCAGGATCAGGCGCCATCGTGAATATCGGGTCGATGTCCGGCTTCATCGTCAATAAGCCGCAGGAGCAATCCTATTACAATGCCTCGAAGGCCGCGGTGCATCATCTTACCAAGTCGCTCGCGGCCGAGTGGGGCGCCCGCGGCGTACGTGTCAATGCGGTTGCGCCGACCTATGTCACAACGCCCCTCAATGCGTTCGTCAAGAACAATCCGAAGATGTATGATGCCTGGATCGGTGGTACGCCGATGGCCCGGCTCGGGGAGGCCGACGAAGTTGCGTCCGTCGTGCTGTTTCTGGCGTCGGACGCCGCCAGCCTGATGACCGGAAGCGTCGTTCTCGTCGATGGAGGCTATACCTGCTGGTAGGAGGTTATATCTGCTGGTAGGCCTGCGCGGATCGTGAATGGGGCTGGAATGAAGCAGGCGTTCATCGGTGTCGACGTTGGAACATCGAGCGCGCGCGCCGGTGTGTTCGACGAGCAGGGAATGCTGCTGGCGACGGCAAGACATCCGATCACGACCTGGCATGAGACGGGTAACGTCGTCGAACAGTCGTCTACTGACATATGGGCGGCGTGCGTCGCTTCGGTGCGGGTGGCGATGACGGAAGCGGCACTTCCTGCTGTCCGCCGTCAAAGGCATCGGCTTCGATGCAACCTGCTCTCTGGTGGTGCTCGACGCCGGCGGCGATCCGCTGACGGTCTCCACATCCGGCGACCCACGGCGCAACGTGATCGTGTGGATGGACCATCGCGCGACCGCCGAAGCCCGCCTGGTCAATGACATCCATGACGACGTTCTTCGCTACGTCGGCGGCTCGATTTCGCCGGAAATGGAAATTCCCAAACTGCTGTGGCTGAAGCGTCATTTGCCATCGACCTATCATGCGGCCGGGCATTTTTTTGATCTCGCCGATTATCTCTCGTTTCGGGCGACCGGGTCGACCGCGCGTTCCACCTGCACGGTGACATGCAAGTGGAATTTTCTCGCGCACGAACAGCGTTGGAGCGGCAGCTATTTCGAGCGCATCGGTCTGGGCGATCTTGCCTCGGACGGTTACGCAAAAATCGGAAAGGACATCGTCGCACCGGGTACCCCGCTGGGAGCGGGTTTAGCCGGATTGGCCGCGCTCGACCTCGGTCTGCTGGAGGGGACGCCGGTCGGGGCTTCGCTGATCGATGCCCATGCCGGCGGCGTCGGCACGATCGGGGGACGGGTAAAGTCCGATCGATTCAGTCGACGTCTGCGGCCGTCTTGCCTACATCATGGGAACCTCGGCCTGCATCATGGCGACCACCGTCGAGCCTCGCTTCGTTCCGGGCGTGTGGGGCCCTTATTATTCGGGCATGGTGCCCGGCTTCTGGCTCAACGAAGGCGGCCAATCGGCGGCGGGTGCGGCCATCGATCATCTCATCAAGTCTCACCCTGCGTATGGCGAGGTGGTCGCGGCGGCGCAGGGTGCCGGCATGGAGATTCTCGAATTTCTCGAGCGGCGTATCGTCTCGGGTTCGGCAAATCCGGGAGAGGCGGCGCTGCTGGCCCGCGACGTCCACGTGCTGCCGGAATTTCTCGGCAACCGCTCGCCGTTCGCCGATCCCAACTCGCGCGCGATCGTCGCTGGACTCGATCTCGATGCCGACATTGCCTCGATGTCGCGGCTGTTCGTGGCGGGACTATGCGGTCTTGCCTACGGCCTTGCGGATGTCGTCGATGTCTTTCGGTCGCACGGCGTCGACAGCAACCTGATGGTGATCGGCGGCGGCGCCGGGCGCAGTTCGCTGGTCCGGCAGATCATGGCGGATACCACGGGCCTGACGGTGGCGCTTCCCGAAACCCAGGAGCCGGTCCTGCTCGGAGCTGCCATGCTGGGCGCGGTGGCGGGCGGCCTCTACCCAACAATTGGCGAGGCCATGGCCTCGATGTCGGCGATCGGCTGGCTGAGCGAGCCGACCACGCCGGGAATGGCCGACTTCCACCGCTCGAAGCGGCGGGTCCATGGACTGATGCGCCAACTGGATCGGGAAAGCCGCGATGCGATGCGCGGGGCCGCATCCGATCGCCGGTCCTGACGGAAGATCGAGACCATGCTGTTGAGCTGCGGAGATGCCTTGATCGACTTTCTGCCCGTGAAGTCCACGGACGGGCGCGATGCCATCGTGCCGGTGGTCGGGGGTTCGTGCCTCAACATCGCCGTCGGCGTGGCGCGGCTCGGCGCCGCGACCGGGTTCGTAGGCGGCATTTCGACCGATCTGTTCGGACGCATGATCGCCGACCACGCCGGGGCATCGCAGGTCGAGCTTCGGTATGCGACGCGCAGCGGACACCAGACCACGCTGGCGTTCGTGCGCAGCGTCGACGGCGAACCGCAATACGCCTTCTATGACGAGGGGACGGCATCCCGGAACTGGACTTATCGCCGCGGTTCCATTGCATTCGACGAGATCGACGCCATCCATGTCGGGTCGACGACCCTGATCGATGAAAAGACCGCGACCGAGACGCTGGCGATGGTCGAAGACGCCGGTGGCTCGGCCACCATCTCATTTGATCCGAATTGCAGGCCCAACCTGGTCAGGCAAAAGGCCCGCTACGTCGAGCGGATGGATGCGTTTGCCGCCAACGCAGCCATCGTGCGGATGTCGGACGTCGATTTCGAGTTCCTGTATGGCGGTGGCGATTATGCGGGAAGGGCGAAGTCCCTGCTTGCGGCAGGTGCCAGCCTCGTTGTCGTCACGCGCGGCATTCGGGGAGCTCAGGCGTGGCACCGGACGGCGGGCGCGATTGAAGTGCAGGCGCCGGCGGTCGAGGTCGTGGACACCATCGGCGCCGGCGACAGTTTTCAGGCAGCACTGCTGTTCGCGTTGCGCACCATCGGACGGATCGAAACCGCTTCGCTGGCACAGGCCAATTCCGATGAGCTTCGCCGCGCGCTGTCCTTTGCATCGGTCTGTGCGGCCATTACCTGTGGACGCGCCGGCGCCGATCCACCTCGACGGTCCGACGTCGGCGCGGAATTGTCTCGTCTGATGTCGGGTCGATCCGAATGAACGTCGTGCCGCGGCGCGATCCGGGCGCCTCGGGAATCCCTAAACTCAATTCTTCGCCCTGATCGGGGTGCCTTGCTCGGTCGCTGCCCCGACCTTCGCTCTATCCGCGTCCGCGCCCTCCGGCGTTCTGGCGCCGATCTTGATCGCGACAACTGCACCGAGGCCGATCAGGCAAACAAGAACGAGCCAGATGATTCTTCTCATGATGCTTCGTCCGCGCCCCCTCTCGCTACTATTCATAAAATGGAAAGTTATGGAACAAAAATCCATTTAACAAATGAGATCATCAGGGCTAAAGCCGGGGACCGTTCGATCAGTCAGGAGAATGTGGTGAGCAACGAAGCGATCAGGACCAACGTCGAGGTGTGCATGTTCGATCAATACGGAACGGTCGTCGATATGCAGGGCGGCTTGACGGCCGTCGCCGCGCCGTTTCTCAAGGACAAGGGCTGGAAGGGCGATCCCAACGCCTTTGTGACCTGGTGGCGCCGGACGCATTTCGAGAATTCGATGATCGATGCCCTGCTTCACCGCGAGCACACGCCCTACCGCGAGATCGGCCACCGTTCGGTCGCCCATGTGATGGAGCGCGCCGGCATCACATTCACGATGGATGAAGTCCGCTATCTGGTCGGCGAAATCGAAAAGCTGAAGCCGTTTCCGGAAGTGCCCGAAGCACTGGCGCGGTTGCAGACAAAATACCGGCTCGTCGTGCTCTCCAACGGCGATCCCGATATGCTCGAGACGGCCAGGCAATATCACAAGGTTCCGTTCAACCGGGTGATCTCCGTCGCCGAGGCGAATTCCTTCAAGCCGCATGTAGCGACCTATACCAGGGCCGCGGAGCTTCTTGGCCTCAAGGCGGACCAAATCCTGTTCGTCGCCAACCATGCCTTCGATTGCATCGGCGCGAAATCCGCCGGCATGCGCACCGCCTTCATCGACCGCCGCAGCCGGCCGTTCGGCATCACACCTCACCAGCCGGACATTCTCGTGCCATCGATGAAAGATCTCGCCGACGCGATTGTCTAACGAAGTCGCGTTTCTAACCGCGAATTCAGCCGATCCGCCATTCCCAGCATTCATCGCCGCGGTCGCGACGTTGGGTCACCTCAAGGCGAATAAAGCGGTCATGGGCGAGTGCTGCGCCAACCCATAATTCGTTCCACGCATCGAACACCGCAGGCGACAATGAAGGCCGATCCGCCATCAGTTTCCAGGTCGTCTGCCGGATGATCGACTTGTCGAGAACCGCGTCGTCCCCTTGTCCCCTGGCCAGGCGCAGCATCGCGGTCTTGAACCCGGCCGGTCCCGGGGCAACACCCCCCAGCAGGGCCGCGACATCATCGAAGGTGTGCATGCCAACCAGGCGGGCGGCCGAAGCCGCGAGATGCTTGCCCTCGTCCGGGCCAAGCACCGCGATGGTCTCCGGCACGATCGAAGTGATGTATTCCATCGAATAGTTGCGCAGGACTTTCTGCAGCCGTTCCTTTGGCCAGTTCACAGCCTCCAGGCGCGGCGCTCGCTCGATCTGGAAAGGCGGGCAGGTTTCACCGGGAGAGAATTGCAGCCGCTCCTCGGGCGCAAGGTTGTGGTCCCACTCCTTGTAATAGCCCTCGAGTCCCGGTTGACCATCGACGGTTTGTCCGGTGCATACAAATCCGAGGCGCGGATTGCCGAGCACCACGCCGTTATTGGCGTGCCAGCCGCGCAGCATGGCGCGAGATACTTCGGAGGGGATGCCGCAGATCGCCGTGCCCGACCAGATCCATCGCGGCGGCGGATATCGGACCCAGGCTTTTTGATCATTTTCGTGGACGTATTCGACCTTCACGCCGCCGACCTGATTGGACAAGTAATGGTATTGGGCGCACGCCACCGCGTGCGGCAAGTCGGCGAGACCGAGCTTGCGGAGTCCAGGCAGGAATTTCGCCAGTTGCTGGCGGCGAAAGGTGCGGAAAACCACCTCAGCGGCCTTTGCCGCGCCGGCGCGCGAGACCAGCATCAGGATCAGGCCGGTGAGGTAGGAGTGATAGATCAGTTCGATGGCCGCAAATGCGGGACCATCGGCCTCGCCGGCGCGATCGGCTTGCTTGCCGGTTGTCAATGTCATGTCCTTATCTGCCGGCGACCGATCGCGTCGGCGATAGAGTGAGCCAGGAAACTCAACCTACACCGCAGCAGGTAATCCGCAACATGCTGCCCCGTGGCCTCGGGGAGGCGGAGCGCGAAGGGATCCGAAGCCGGATCGGGGACGTGCTGGCGGCTTGACGACGTTGCCGTGGTAGACTGATAAACTTATGCGGAGCCCGGGGCGACATGGCTTCATGCCATGAACGCAATGCTCGCCGTTGAAAAATAGTGTATCGGCAGGTCTCGTTCGGCGCCGTGGGTTTGTTCCCGATGGGCAAAGCCGCGAGCTTTGGAGGAAATGTTCATGTCGGGTTTGCCGCTTTCGGGCATCAAGATTCTTGATCTGACGCGCGTGCTCGCCGGGCCGCTGTCGTCGCAGATGCTGGCCGATCTCGGCGCCGAGGTCATCAAGATCGAACGGCCGCGTGGCGGCGACGACGCGCGCTCCTTCGGCCCGCCCTATCTGGTCGATCCCGATGGCAAGGAGAACAACAACAACTCGTTCTATCTGTGCGCCAACCGCGGCAAGATGTCGGTCACTGTCGATCTCGCCAAGCCGGAAGGCCAGGAGATCATCCGCGAGCTGGCAAAGTCCTCCGACATCATGATGGAGAATTTCAAGGTCGGCGATCTCAAGCGCTACAAGCTGGATTATGAATCGATCCGTGCGGTCAATCCCGGCATCATCTATTGTTCGGTCACAGGCTTCGGCCAGACCGGGCCCTACGCGCCCCGCGCCGGCTATGACGCGATTTTCCAGGCGATGGGCGGCTTGATGAGCGTCACCGGCCATATCGACGGCGAGCCCGGCGCGGGTCCGATGAAGGTCGGCCCCAGCATCGTCGACTACATGACCGGCATGAATACTTCGATCGGCATCCTCGCCGCCCTCTACCATCGCAGGGTCAATGGCGGCGCCGGTCAGCATATCGATGTCTGCCTGCTCGACACCGTGATTGCCTCGCTATCGCATTATGCGCAAATCTACCTCGTCAACGGCACCACGCCGCCGCGGCGCGGTACCTGGGGCAATGGCGGCATGCCGGCGGGCGCGTTTCGCTGCGCCGATGGCGAACTGATGCTGGTGGTCGGCAACGATGCGCAGTTCGCGCGAACCTGCGCCGTGCTGGGAAGTCCGGATCTCGCGACCGATCCGAAATTCGTCAAGAACAACGACCGCGTTGTTCATACCCAGGAGATCATGGCGATCTTCGCAGGGCTTTTCCTGCAGAAGCCGGCGGCCTATTGGCTGGAAGAACTGGCGAAGGCCGGCGTGCCGTGCGGGCCGATCAACGATTTCGCGCAAGTGTTTGCCGACCGGCATGTGCGCGAGCGCGGCATGGAGATCAAGGTCGAACACCCGTTCGAGCCGGCGCTGTCGCTGATCCGCAATCCCATCACCTTCTCCGAAACGCCGGTAAAGGATTATCGCGCCCCGCCGTTGCTCGGACAGAATACGCGGGACGTGCTGGCGTCGCGGCTCGGTTACGATGATGCGAAACTCGACGCGCTGAAAAAGCGGGAGATCATCTAGCGCGTGAACCGATAAACTGGGAGCGGACGGCCGACCTCCGCTTTGGCGCGCATAACGGATTTAAGTCGGACGTCCAAGGGTCATGCCGGGATAGGCCCCTCGATCCGATGAACTTCACGTACAGCGTCGCGATGGGCGATCCGGGCGTGATGCGCGACCAGGTTCGGGTAGGCGCGAAGTTCAAAGCCAACACGAGACGTCCAGCCCGTCATCGCATACAAGCCGGCGTCGGCAATAGAGTAGTCCTTGCCCAACAGATATTCACGCGTCGACAAATGCTGGTCGACAAAGGCGAAGCGCGACCTCAACCGCTCGCGGAAAACATCCTTCGCTCGCTCGTCCAGTGCCGTGTAAAACAGTGGGCCAAGACCTCCCTTGTGCATCTCGCTGGAGAGAAAGTTTAGCCAGGATTGAAGTCTCGCCCGCTCGATCGTTCCGTGCGGTGGTGCGAGCTTTCCCGTCGGATCGCGGTCGGCGATGTACTGGGCGATCGCGGCTGCTTCGATAAGCACGCTGCCATCATCGAGCACCAAAGCCGGCACGTAGCCCAGTGGGTTTATCGCGTTGTAATCCTCACCATCCGCCATCTTTTTGCTGGCTTCATCAACCCTTACGGCGACAAAGGAAAGGCCACTCTCGAGCAAGGCGACATGGGGCATCAGCGATATCGTGCCCGGCGCGTAGTATAGCTTCATGCCACCATCTTCCTGCTCCTCCCGGCCGATGCGATGTTCATCGTCTGAGCTCTCGTTTGAAGTGGCGCGCCAGGATGATCAAATTTTCCGATTATGATTTTGCTTTCGGGCCGCGCAATCCGCCATAAGCATCCCAGGTCGCGCCTGCAAAAAAGCCGGCATCGACCGGCAGATTGATCCCGGTCACAGCACTGCTCGCGGGTCCCAGCAGCCACGCGATGGCCTGCGCCACTTCGATCGGTTCGACGAGCCGGCCCATCGCGGCATTGCGCGACAGCCGTTCTTCGTTCATCGCACCAGAATCGATTCCGGCCTGTAATGCCACCGTCCGGGTGAAACCGGGAGAAACCGCATTGACGCGAACACCGGACCGGCCCCATTCGGCGGCAAGCGTCAGGGTCAGTTGAATGACGCCGGCCTTTGCCGCGGTGTAGGCGTGGATCGGACCGGAGGTCATGCCGGCGACCGAGGCGATGTTGACGATCGATCCGTGCCCGCGTTCGGCCATCCGCACGCCGACGGCGCGGTCGACGAGAAAAGTGCCGCGCAGATCGATATTGACCTCGCGATCCCAGTTCTCCATGCGGATGCGCTCGACGCTGTGCATCTTGCCGTAGACGCCGGCGGCATGGACCAGGCCATTGATCGGCCCGTGCGTTGCTTCAATCGCCGCGACGCCATCGACCACGCTGTCCTCGCGCGACACATCGAAAGGCTCCGGCCAAAGCGTGATTTTGCTGTTACCGCAGGGCTTCCGGCGCGATGTCGCAAATCACGACGCGGTTGCCGTTTTGCGCCAGCAGTTCCGCCGTCGCCGCGCCGATACCGCGGCTGCCGCCGGTGACCAGGATGATGCCGTCCGATGCCATGAATTTCCGTCCCTTTTGTCGACATTTAGTGCGCGAGCGATCAGCTTTCCGCCATCTTGCGGAAGGTCGGGCGTTTGGCAATGCCCGACATCGCTCAGCGGACCAGCCCTCGCAGCATCGCTTTCAATTGTTCCGGGTTCGAGCAGTTGCGCGGAATTGATTTTGTCATGATGATACTGGCCCCGCCATTTTCGAAACCACGACTTCACAGAAGTCCTACTGACATCACAAACGGAGAGCTCGATGATGCCGACTGGGGCCGTGGGGTGACGAGCAAGCGAGCCACGTCGGATTCGCCCGACTTTACCGGCATCGTCAGGGCCGGGGACGTCGTGGTGTGCGGGCAGGCGACCGCCGAGCCGCGCACCCTGACCGAGGCGCTGGTCGCGCAGAAAGACCGCTTGCCGCCGTTCACGATCGTCGTCGGGCCGGTGTTTTCCGACACCTTTGCGCCGGAGCGCAGCGCCGGGATCGCATTCCAGAGTTACGGCGTGCTCGGCAACGCCCGCGCGCTGGCGAGAACGCGGCAGCTCGATGTGATCCCCAGCAACTACAGCGCATTTTGTGCCGACTTTGCCAACGGCCGGCATCGCGCCGATGTGGTGCTGGTGCAACTGGCGGAAGATGAAAACGGGCAGCTCAGCGCCAGCCTGTCGAACGATTACGTCATGGATGCCGCGCGTCACGCCCGGGTGGTGATCGCGGAGATCAATCCGGACGCGCCCTGGACCTTCGGCGCGGAGTGGCCGGCCGATATCGTGCCGCATCGGCGTATCGCTGCGACGCGGCCGCCGCTGGAATTGCCCGCGGCAAAGCTTGACGATGTCTCGCGCCGCATCGCCGAACATGCCGCGGGCCTGATTCCGGACGGCAGTACGCTGCAGTTCGGCATCGGCAAAATTCCGGATGCGATCCTGTCCTCGCTGTCGCATCTTCGCGGCCTCGGCATTCACTCCGGTCTGATCAACGACGCGGTGGTGGATCTCATCGAACGCGGCGCGGTGACCAATGCCGGCAAGGGCATCGATCCCGGCGTCACCATCGCCAACCAGCTGATGGGAACCCAACGGCTCTATCGATTTGTTCACCAGAACCGGGCGGTCTCGGTGCGGCCGGCGTCCTACACCCATGCCCAGCAGGTCCTGGCCGGGATCAATCGCTTGGTCGCGATCAATTCGGCGCTGGAAGTCGGCCTCGACGGCAGCATCAACGCGGAGACGCTGAATGGCCTGGCCGTCGGCGCCATCGGCGGGCAGCTCGATTTCGTGCGCGGCGCCAATGCGGCGCCCGGAGGCCGGGCGATCATCGCACTGCCGGCGACCGAGCCGAAGGGCGGCAGCCGCATCGTGGCCAGGGTTGAAACGGTGACGACGCCGCGCGCGGATGTCGATGCCATCGTCACCGAGTGGGGCGTGGCGGAATTACGCGGATGCACCCTCAAGGAACGCGCCCGGCGCATGATTGCCGTCGCAGCACCCCTGCATCGCGAAGCGCTTTCCGAGGGTGCGTGGGGTCTGGCGCGAAGCCAATAGACTCGCGCCGACCTACTTGCCACGGCCGCTAATTCCGGAGACTTACTGCTGCCGTTGCCTTCTTGGGCCGGGTCCGGGCGCATCACTGGTTTGCCCGTCGAATTTCCGGGTCACTTTTCTGGCGCCCTCGCTGATATCGACCAGCGAGCGGCGGCCTTCTTCCATGAAGACGGCCGAACGCTTGTTGAAACTCTCGGCCAGTTCGCGAATCGACTTCACTTTCTGAAACAGTTCGCCGTCCTTGCCGTTGGCAAGGCCGGGCATGACGCTATCGATCTTTGCCATCGTGCTGTCGAAGCCGTCGATGGCGGCGTCGGCCGCGTGCAGAGCGCTCTCGATCACGTCGCCCTGGCTCGCCAGGCTCGCGGTATAGGTCTCGAAATTCAGCATCGCATCCTTGATGGTCGATTGATTGCTGACAAGCATGTGGTCGACATTGTGCAGGGTGTCGCGGATCGACTCGATCACGGTCAGGTCGGCCTTCAGGGTCGGAACACCGTCCGCGTCCAGCGGCACCGGAGGTGCCGCGGCGTCACCGCCCTTGAGCGATATCGCCGCCACCCCGGTCAGCCCCTGAAATTCCAGGCCCACAACGGTGTCTTTGCGGATCGGGGCGCTGTTTTCCACCATCACCAGGGCGACGATCTTGCGAGGGCTTTCCAGCTTGAGCGACGTCACCTCGCCCACCTGAACGCCGTCAAAATTCACGCTGCCGCCCTTGAGCAGGCCGCTGGCGGAGCCTTCGAACACGATGCGAAGCGGACCGCGCTGCTGGATGCTGTGAATTTTCCGGAACCCGAGAAAACCCACGAACGCCACGGCGGTCACCACGAGCACCGAGGTTCCGATCACGAGAGTGCTTGCCCGCGCCATTATCCCGGAATCCGGCTGCGATGGGCTGGGGTGAGAGGACGGATGCGGTTCGCCATCTGCCGATTGTACGGCCAAAGCCAATCCGGCGAAAGGCCGATGCGGCGGGGCCGACGTCAAGCGGAGTTTCTTGACAGCGCCAAATCGCAAGGCCACCTTCGTCAAATTCCGGCGGGCTCGCCCGACGACCAAAAGCAAGACGAGCGAAAAGCAAGATAACCAAAAACAGGAAGACCAAAAACAAGAAGAGTGAGGAAACCCATGCAAAAAATGCTGAGCAAGGACGAAGTCGCAGGCTATCGCGACCGCGGCTACCATTTCCCGATCGATGCCCTGAGCACCAGTGAGGTGGCCGATTTTCGCCGCAAGCTCGAGGACTATGAGGCCGAAAGCGGCGGTCCAATCAAGGCCGAGATGCGCCATCGCAGCCATGTGCTGTTTACCTGGATCGACCAGATGGTCCGTCATCCCAGGATACTGGATGCGATGGAGGACCTGCTCGGGCCCGATATCCTGTGCTGGAACACCAGCTTCTTTATCAAGGAAGCCCACGATCCCGGCTTCGTGTCCTGGCATCAGGACGCCACCTATTGGGGTCTCAGCTCATCCGATGTCGCGACCGCATGGATCGCGATGTCGCCGGCCAATAAAGTTTCCGGCTGCATGAAGTTCGTTGCCGGCACCCACCGGCAACAAGTCCAGCACGCCGACACTTTTGACAAGAACAACCTCCTCACCCGTGGCCAGGAGATCGCGGTCGATGTCGACGAGGCCAAGGCGATCTATGTCGAGTTGAAGCCGGGCCAGGCATCACTGCATCACGTGCTGCTGTTCCACGGATCGGAGCCGAACCGTTCCGACGACCGCCGCATCGGCCTCGCGATCCGCTATATTCCGACCCACCTGAAGCAGGCGGTCGGCCAGCGCGACTGGGCGACGCTGGTGCGCGGCAAGGATACCTATCACCACTTTCAACCCGCCCATGTGCCGAAGCGCGACCTCGAGCCCGAGGCCTTGGCCTTCCACAAGGAAGTTTCGGAAGAACAGGTGAAGGTGCTTTATCGCGGCACCGAAAAGACCGCCTACCGGGCATGATGCAAACGCTGCGTATACCGGATTGACTTAATTTTCGTCATTCCGGGATGCGCCACTTGGCGCAGGCCCGGAATCCATAGGCCCGGCGGTGGTTTTGGATTCCGGGCTCGCTCGCAACGGCTCGCGCCCCGGAATGACGATTACGTCACCGTCCATTCTTCAGCGCTGGCGCCGGCGAGCGCCCGGACGCGAGCCTCGTCGGCGGCGAGTTCACGGGCGGTTCCTGAATAGACCACGATGCCGTCATCCAGCACATAGGCGTTGTCGGCGATTTCCAGGCTCATCCGGGCGTTCTGCTCGACCAGCAAAACCGAGATGCCTTCGGCCTTCATTTGCTGGACGATGCGAAACACCTCGCGCACGATCAGCGGCGCCAAGCCTTGCGACGGCTCGTCGAGAATCAGCAGCCTCGGGTTCAGCAGCAACGCACGGCCGATCGACAGCATCTCCTGCTCGCCGCCGGAAAGCTGGCGGCCGCGGTTGAGCTTGCGCTCTTCCAGGCGGGGAAACAGTTGATAGATTCGCGGAATCGTCCACGGCCCGCCGCGCTCCAGCGGCACCTTGAGATTTTCCTCGACGCTGAGATTGGCGAAGATGCGGCGGCCTTCCGGCACATAGCCCACGCCCTGGGCGGCGATCCGGAAGGTCGGCCAGCGCGTGGTGTCCTCGCCGAACACGACGATCTTGCCTTCGCGCGCCGGTGTCAGCCCCATCAGGCTGCGCAGCGTCGTGGTCTTTCCCGCGCCATTGCGTCCCAACAAGGCGGTGATCTTGCCCTCGGCAACCTCAAGGCTGACGCCATGCAGGATATGGCTTTTGCCGTAATAGGTGTGAATGCCTTCGGCTGTCAGGGCTGCGGTCATGCGGCATTACCCAGATAGGCGGCCTGAACGGTTTCGTTGGCGGCAATCTCCTGCGGCGTGCCTTGCGCCAGCATCCGGCCCTGATCGAGCACGCAGATGCGGTCGGCGAGATGAAACACCACGCGCATATCGTGCTCGATCAGCACGATGGTGTAGTTGCTCTCGCGGTGCAGCCGGCGGATCAACTGTGTGATCTGGTAGGTTTCCTGGTCGCCCATGCCGGCGGTCGGCTCGTCGAGCAGCAGCAGATGCGGATTGAGCGCCAGCGCCATCGCGATCTCGGCGGCACGTTGATCGCCATGCGCGAGTTCACCGACCAGCCGGTCGGTCTTGGTTTCCAGCGACACCAGTTTGAGCGTTGCTTCGACGTGCTGGTGGATTTTTGCGGTTTCCGCGCGGTTGATCCAGGGCCGCAACCGGTACCCGCCTGCGACTTCCGCGGCGATGCGGACGTTTTCAAATACGGTGAGCTCGGGGAAAATTTCGGTAATCTGGAATGTTCTGGCCATGCCGAGCGTGACACGCTGATGCGTGGAGAGCTTCGTGATATCGCGGCCGTCGAAATTGATGGCGCCGGAGGTCGGCGGAAAAAATCCGCTGATCAGGTTGAAGAAAGTGGTCTTGCCGGCGCCGTTCGGCCCGATGATGGCGCACAATTCGCCCTTCGCCACGTTAAGCGAAACGCCGCTCACGGCGACGAGATTGCCGAAACGCTTGCTGACATTGTGGATTTCAAGAACGTTCATGCCTTGCTCCGTTGCAGGAAGCCAAGCAATCCCCGCGGAAAGAACAGCACCACCAGGATGAACAGCAGCCCGACAAATGACATCCAGTTGACCGTGATGCTCGACAGATAATCCTGCAGCACCACGAACACCGCGGCGCCGAGCAGCGGGCCCCAGAAGCTCCGCATCCCGCCCATGACAGCCATCATGACGAAATCGCCGGACTGGCTGTAATGCAGGCCTCTCGGGTCCGCGAAGTTGTTGACCAACGCATAGAGCGCGCCGGCAAAGCCCATGAAAAAGCAGGACAGGGTGAACGCGATCCAGATGTGTCGTTCAACGGGAATGCCGAGGAAGCGGGAGCGGCGCTCATTCTCGCGGATCGCGATCATGGTGCGGCCGAACGGCGAGCGCAGAATGAATCCCATCGCGCCGACCGCCAAAGCAAAGCAGAACAGCACGAAGAAGTAGAAATTCTTTTCGTTGGAGAGGATATCGAATTTGAAGAAGCCAAGATCGATCGGCTGGCGCGAGAAGCCGCGCAGGCCATCGTCGCCTCCCGTCAGCGAACTCCACTGGAACGCGATGTAGTAGAACACCTGGCCGAAGGCGATCGTTACCATCGCGAAATAGACGCCGCGCCGCCGCACGATCAGCGTGCCGAGGATCGCGCCGCAGATGCCGCCGAGCAGCATTCCCAACAGCAGCGCCAGCGGCGTGCTCGGCGCCAGGAATTTCAGCGTCAGCCCGGCGCCATAGGCGCCGAGGCCGAAATAGGCGGCGTGACCGAACGACAGCACGCCGGTAAAGCCCAGCAGGAAGTTCAGCGACATCGCGGCGAGACCGAGCACCAGGACCCGGGTTGCCAGCGCGGTGTAGCCGCCGAGCGGAACCATCCAGTAGGGGGCGAGCAGCAACGCTGCCCAGATCGCAGCCAGTGCGATCAGCTTGCGGGTTTGTTCGGCGCTCAACTCATCATTCCTTCTTCGCCGAACAATCCCCGCGGGCGTATCAGCAGCACCACCGCCATCATGACATAGATCACGGCCTCGCTGGCGGCCGGCAGAAACACCGCGGTCAATCCCGAGGCCACGCCGATCAGCAAGCCGCCCATCAACGTTCCCGGCAGGCTGCCGATGCCGCCGACGATGATGGCAATGAAGCTCGGCATCAAAAGGCCGGTGCCCATGGTCGGCTCAAGCCCCAATTGTCCGGCGGCGAGAACGCCGCTCAGACCCGCCAGATAAATGCCGACGCCGAAATTGAGCGTGCGCAGCATCTGCACATTGATCCCGAGTGCGGCGACGGTTTCAAGATCGAGCGTGCCGGCACGGATGCGAACACCCAAGCGCGTATAGCGCAGCAACAGGAACAACAGCGCGACCGCGATCATCACTACCGCGACCATGAACAGGCGATAGCCGGTGATGAAAAACAGATCGTTGCTCAGCGGCTGCGCCAGAAACGTCGGAATGGTGACCGGCTTGCCCTGCGCGCCCCAGATGAAGCGGGTGCCGTCCTCGATGATGAACGCCAGGCCGAAGGTCAAGAGCAGGCTATAAAGGGGATCGCGTCCATAGAGCGGCCGGATCAGCACGCGTTCGACAGCGAGACCGATGATCGCGGTCAATGGCGGTGCCAGCAGCAGCGCGCCCCAGAAGCCGACATAGGGCGTAATCGTGTAGGCGATGTAACCGCCGATCACCAGAAAACCGCCGTGGGCGAAATTGATGACGTTGCTCAGGTTCAAGATGAGCGAAAGGCCAAGGGCCATCAGCACATAGAACGCGCCGATGATGAGCCCGTTGGTGACATTAAACAGCAGAAGTTGCGTCATAGACCACCGTAATGGGACAATTTGCGCGCGACCCGGGAGGGTTTCAGCTCCCGGATCAGGGAAATGAAAATAATGGGCTTCATGCTACGCCGGCCACTGAATGGTGCAGCCGGTTTCGCCGACAGCGGGCGCTGTCTTGTCGCCCGGGATAACTTCGTCAACACGATAGAGATCTTCCGGGTCGTCGGCGCCCTTTGACTGCGCCTCGCCGACAAAGGCGCTGGTCATCAATTGATGGTCGCCCTTGCGATAGTAGCACTTGTTCGGCTGCAGCTTGACATCATCGGGCAGCTCGAAATTCTCCAGTGCGGCCGCGAGCTTGACCGCGTCGATATTTTTCTCCCGGTTCGCAACCAGGGCAAAGCTCATGGCCGACACATAGCCGAACCAGTGCCGCGCGGTAGGGACCTTGCCGCCATTGACCTTGCGAACATCGGCGACGAATTTGTCGACGCCGGCAACGCCCGGCTGTTTCCAGTACCATTCGAACATCCAGATTCCGATCCGCGCTTCCGGCGGCAGCGCGGCGAGCGATTCCAGCTCCTGCTGGGTGCCGGCGACGTGGATCTGCTTGTTGAGGCCGAACTGCACCACCTGCTTCAGGCAGTTGATCATGTCGGAGCCCTGCACCAGCAGGATCATGACATCCGGATTGGCCGCCCGCGCCTTGATCAGATAGGCGGAGAAATCGGTGGTGCCGAGCGGCGTCAGTTCGTTGCCGGTAACAGTGCCGCCGAGCTTTTTCAGGTCGTCGGTGCAGGCGTCATACAGCGTGTGACCGAAGGCGTAATCGGGTGTGATGAAGTGCCATTTCTTGCCGTATTTGTTGAACAATACGCTTGATACCGAATTGGCTTCCATCCGCGTGGTGTTGCAAACGCGGAACACGTTCCACTTGCAATCCTTGCCGGTGATCGAGTTGGTGTGGCCGCCTGAAACGATGTGCAGAATTTTCTTTTCGGCGGTGACCTGGGCGATCGCGGCTGCGATGCCGGAATTGACGTCGCCGATCATGAAGTTGACCTGATCCCGCTCGATCAGCTTGCGCGCCTTTTGCACGCCGGTGCCGACGTCATTGGCGGAATCCTCCACCAGCAATTCGACCTGCCGCCCGAGAATGCCGCCTTTGGCGTTGATCTGCTCGACGGCGAGCTTGGCTCCCATCACCTCGTTGCCGGCCGGCGCGGCGTAGACGCCGGTGAGCGGATCGACCATGCCGATCCGGATCGCCGTCTCGCCGCGCGCGGCGATGATAAAGGGCGACGCCACCTGGAAGGCGCCGAGCGCTGCGGCGCCGGCCACGAGCGTGCGGCGGCTTAATCTCGGGTTGAAGGTCTGCGATGTCATGAGTTCTCCTGGTCGTTTTTTCTTGTTGGAAGTCTTCTTGGAGGTTTTAGGCCGCCCGGTGCGTCGAGGCACCAGGCGCCAGGTCGCGTGGTGTCAGGCCGGCCATTGTATCTTGCAGCCGGTGTCTTCGACCGGTCCGGCGGCTTTTTCGCCGGGCATGGGATTGCGCACCGTGAACATATTGTCCGGATCGCCCTGCGGTGGATGCGCCTCGCCGACAAAGACGGTGCTCATCAATTCATGGTCGCCGGCGCGGAACGCCGGTGTCCCGGGCTGCAAGGCGATCTCCGGCGGCAGCTTGAAGCCGGAAAGCGCCCGCGCCAGCGGCACGGCGTCGAGCGTCTTCTCTTGATTTGCAATCGCCGCCAGCGTCTGCACCGACGCATAGCCGAACCAGTTGCGCGCGGTGGCGGAAAGACCGGTGATCTTCTTCATGGACGCGTTGAATTCCGCGACATGCGGCACGCCGGGCTGATCCCACCACCATTCCATGGTCCACCATCCGACCCGCGCGCCATCGGGCACCGCGCGGATGTTTTCGATCTCGAGCAACGTGCCGCCGACGGCCATTTGCTTGTCCAGACCGAACTGGACAAATTGCTTCAGGCTCGAGACCTGGTCGTTGCCGCCCATGACATTGATCAGCACCTGCGGGCCGTAGGCCTTGGCCTGGATCAGATACGCCGAATAATCCGGCGTGCCCAACGGCACCAGCGAGCCCGCCGAAGTGCCGCCCGCGGCCTTCAGGAGTTTCTCAAAGACCCCCTGCACCGAGTGGCCATAGGCGTAATCCGGGGTCAGGAAATACCACTTCTTGCCGAACTTCTCCATCAGGGTAGTGGCGATGGCGTTGGCGTCCATCGTGGTGGAGTTGCAGATCCGGAATACATTCCACGAGCAATTTACGCCGGTGACCACGTCGGAGTGACCGCCCGAGACGATATGAAGCGTCTTCTTTTCGCTGGTGACTTGCGCCATCGCGATCGCGATGCCGGAATTCACGTCGCCGATGATGAAACTCACCTGATCGCGATCGATCAGTTTGCGCGTCTTCTGCACGCCGGTGCCGACATCGTTGGCTGAGTCTTCGACCAGGAGTTCGACGGGCCGGCCCAGAATGCCGCCCTTCTTGTTGATCTCCTCGGCGGCGAATTTGGCTCCCACCACCTCGTTCTGCGCAAGCGCGGCATAAACCCCGGTCAGCGGATCGACCATGCCGATCCGCACCGGCGTTTCACCGCGGGCCTGGATGATGTAGGGGGATGAGAATTGCAGCGCAGCAAGGGCGGCGCCTGATTTTAGCATAGTTCGCCGATCGATCGGCGAGGATCGTTGCGCGGTAGCCATGCTGTCCTCCCAGACAAGTGCCTAATGTGATGGCAGGCATTCTTCGATGCCCTTATTGGCCGTCAGCGTAACCTTTCCGGATTGCTTTTGCCAAGCATAACCCCGGCGAAAACCTTTAACCTTCGGCCTAGTGCAACTTGCGCGCCTCGGATAGGCTCTCGGCCCCTCATCGGGCGCGCTCTAACCAGCGGTTGTTTTATGACAAGAGGAAAATCATGGTTCGAGACGCGCAAAGACGCGCTCACCATGAGGGTCCAAGACGCCTCCATGACAAGACCTCATCCTGTGAGGAGGCGCATTTGCGGCTGTGTCGAAGGATGAAGCCAATGAAGTGGAGCTTGCCCCACGCCATCAATGCTTCGCCGCGCTGTTGGCGGCGGCGTTGTTGAGAACGATCAGGCCATCGACGGCGACGCCGGTCCTGGTATTGATCAGGAATGGATTGACGTCGATCGACGCGATGCGCGTGCCGGCGTCCGCCATCAGGTTGGAGAGCCCGACGATCGCCTTCACCGCGGAGGCCTCGTGCAGCGCCGGCTTGCCGCGATAGCCTTTCAGTTTCACGCCGGCCTTGGTGCGATGGATCAGCTCCCTGGCTTCGGCCGCATCGAGCGGCGCCCCGGCCAGCGCGACATCCTTCATCAGTTCGATATCGACGCCGCCGGTGCCGAACAGCACCACCGGCCCCATCTCGGCGTCGAGCGAGGCGCCGACCACCAGCTCCAGTTCGGCCTTGACCTGTTGCGCAATCAGGATGCCCTCGAGCTTCGGCTTGCTCTTCAGCTTCCTGACCCGCGTGGTGATGTCGTTGAAGGCTTTCTTGACTTCGGCCGCGTTGTTGAGGTTCAGCACCACGCCGCCGATGTCGGATTTGTGCAGGATGTCCGCGCTGACCACCTTGGCGACAACAGGAAAGCCGATTTTCTTGGCGATCTTGACGGCCTCGGCAGCGGTCTGCGCGATCGCTTCCTGCGAGACCGGAATGCCGTAGGCCTTCAAGAGCTTCTTGGACGCGACCTCGTCGAGGGCCGCACCCGTGGCGTTCTTGAGCGTGCGCTCCAGCGTCGCGCGCGCCGCAGCGCTGGAACTCGATACCGTGTCGGGCACTTCCTTGCGCAGCGAGGCGTAATCGATCAAGGCCTTGATCGCGCCCACCGCCCGGTCGAGACCCTGCATGACGGCGATATGCGGCAGCGACTTGCGCAAAGACTTGGTGAACTCGGTAAAGCCGACCGACATCGTGCTGATATAGACCACGGGCTTGCTGGCGGCGCCGGCTTTCTCGTTGACGATGCGCAGATTTCTTTCGCGCAATTCATGCGGCGCTTTCGGCAATTCGGAATCGATGATGACGAGGTCGGTGTCGGGATCGTCGATCATGATCTGGATCGACTGCATGTAGACCGAGGGATCGACCACGGCGGCGAAGCCGGCATCGAGCGGATTGCCGACGATGCTGCCGGGGCCGAGCATTTTGGCGAGCTTGTCGCTGGTATTGGTGGAAAGGCCGGCGAAGTTCAGTCCGGCCGCATGGAAGGCATCGATCAGCAGGCCGCGCTTGCCGCCGGACAGCGTCACCGCGGCGAGCCGATTGCCCTTTGGCGGGTCGGCATGGACAAAGCATTCGGTGGTTTCGATCAATTCGTCGAGACCGCGAACCCGGATCACGCCTTCCCGTGTCGAGATGGCGTCGAAGGTCTCGATCGAGCCGGCCAGCGCGCCGGTGTGCGCCATCGCGGCGGCGCGGCCGCCTTCGGAGGCCCCGAGCTTGAGCGCGATCACCGGCTTGCCGGCCGCGCGCGCGGCCTTGCACGCCTTGCGGAAGCCTGACGTATTTCGCACGCCTTCCAGATAAACCACGATGACGCGGACCGAGGGATCGGCCGCGAAATAGGCCATCAGGTCCGGGGTCTCGAGCCCGGCCTCGTTTCCGGTGGTGACCATGTAGCCGACGCCGACGCCGCGATCCTCCAGCGCCTGGCGGATCGCCATCACGATCGCGCCGGATTGACCGGCAATCGCGACCGGGCCTGCCTCCATCGAGACGATGCGGTCGTCGATGTTGGTGAACAGCTTCTCGCCGGCGCTCAGATTGCCGAGGCAATTCGGGCCGGTGACCGCAAGGCCGGTCTCGCGAAGGGCCTGTTGCAGCTCGCCGGCGAGCTTCTGGCTTTCCGCGTCCTGCAATTCACTGAAACCCGAGGTGACGATGGTCGCCGAGCGGGCGCCGGCCGCGGCGGCGTCCCGGATCACCTGAACCGCGAAACGCGCCGGCACCAGCACCAGTACATGATCGGGCTTCTCCGGCAGGCTGGCGAAATCCTTGTAGCAGGGAACGCCCCAGACGGTTTCGCGCTTTGAATTGACCGGATAGATACCGCCCTCGAATTGATACTTGATCAGGTTGGTCCAGATGCGCTCGGCGTAGTTGCCAGGTTTGTCGGTTGCGCCCACCAGCACGATGTTGCGCGGATGCAGCATCGCATGAATGCTTTTGACGATGTCGCTGGCGTCGGACGAGGGCGACCATTTGCCGGCCGGGACGGACGCCGTGCTGATCTGAGCTTCCATGGACGTGACCTTTTACCCTTGGTTTCTTTTTCGCAGTTTCTTTTGCGGCAGCTTATTTTGCGAAATGCGCGATCGCTGAGAGATCGCCACTCTCGACACATTTTCATTTCTTATTATTGATAGTCGGGGAGGGTGGCAACTCGTGCGAAGTAAGGCCAGCTCATCGGCCAGCACATGTCCGCGGCCGCTGTTCCCGGAGCCGTTCCGCAGAACCGTCGAATTGATCGAAACGCGCCAAATAGCTGTCGCGCTCGACGAGATTAGGCCTCATATCAACAGCGGCGGCAACAGGGACGACCACCATGCGTATCTTTATCACCGGCGCGAACGGCTTTATCGGCGGCGCAGTCGCCGCAGGCTTGATCGCCGGCGGACATCGCGTCCGTGGGCTGGTTCGCGACCGCGCCAAGGCCGAGACGGTTCGGGCCCACGGCATCGAGCCGGTGATCGGCTCGCTCGACGATTTAAGCCTGTTGCAGGCCGAAGCGCGGGACGCCGACGGCGTCGTCAATGCCGCCAACAGCGGTCACCGGGCCGCGGTCGAAGCGCTGATCGCGGCGCTTTCCGGCTCGGGCAAGCCGCTCGTTCATACCAGCGGCACCAGCATCATCGCGGACAGGGCGATGGGCGAGCCGTCGGACCGGATATTCTACGAGGCGACACCGATCAGGCCCGAGCCGGAGCGCGTCGAGCGGGTGGCGATCGACCGGCTGGTGCTTGATGCTAACGGCATTCGCTCGATCGTGCTGTGCAACTCGATGATCTACGGTCATGCGCTCGGGGCTCCGGCGCAGAGCGTGCAGGTCCCGGTGCTGGCGCAGCAGGCCAGAACATCCGGGGTCGCGCGCTATATCGGCCGCGGCCTGAACCGCTGGTCCAATGTGCATATCGCCGATGTCGCATCGCTCTATGCGCTGGCGATTGCGAGTGCGCCCGCCGGCAGCTTCATCTATGTCGAGAGCGGCGAGGAAGCGCTGGGGAAGGTGGTCGAGGCCATCGCCGTAAAGTTTGGTCTCGGCGCGGCCCAGTCCTGGCCGGCCGAAGCGGCGATCGAGGCCTGGGGCCGCGAGAAGGCGACGTTCTCGCTCGGCTCCAACAGCCGCGTGCGCGGCACAGCCGCCACCGAAATTCTCGGCTGGACGCCCCGGCATCGCTCGATCACGGAATGGATCGCGCGCGAACTGGTGTGATGCTTCGGTTTTGTGGGCTGGCAAGCTGGCGTGCGATCACCGCCTTGACCGCAGCCGCAGTCACCTCCTCGCGGATTCCAGCGTTTTCGAGCCAGCTTTCGAAGCTCGAACCCAAATGCGGGTTTTTCCTTGCCATGACTGCAATTCCTTTCAATCTCTGCCTTGCCAGTGCCAGATCTTCCGTCGGCCTCCGGCGGCCTCCGGTTTTCCCGCCGCGGCTCGCCGGGGAGCTTGCTACCCCATACAGCCACGCTATATCGGGGGTTTGAAGACCTGCCATGTCGTCCGATAGCGAGCTCGATCATGACCCTTGATGCCGATACATCTGCCCAATCACAGCCGTTCCAGGCCGAGGTTGCCGAACTGCTGCACCTGATGGTGCATTCGGTCTATTCGGAAACCGATATTTTCCTGCGCGAGCTGATCTCGAACGCGTCGGATGCCTGCGACAAGCTGCGTTACGAGGCGATCGCAGCACCGGATCTGATCGCCGACGGGGCCGCGCCCAAAATCCGCATCGTGCCGGACAAGAAGGCCAACACGCTCACCGTGATTGACAGCGGCATCGGGATGGACCGGCAGGAACTGATCGACAATCTCGGCACCATCGCGCGTTCGGGCACCAAATCCTTTCTTTCGCGGCTGACCGAGGCCAAGGATGGCGCCGGGTTGATCGGCCAGTTCGGCGTAGGGTTCTACGCCGCTTTCATGGTCGCCGAACGCATCGTCGTCACCAGCCGTCGCGCCGGAACCGATCAGGTCTGGACCTGGTCGTCATCGGGCGGCAGCGGATTTGAAATCGCACCGGCCAGCGAGGACGACGCCAGGCGCGTCACGCGCGGCACTGAAATCGTCCTGCACCTGAAGCCGGATGCCGCAAAATATCTGGAGACTTATGAGATCGAGCGCATCGTCGGCGCCTACTCCGACAATATCCAGTTTCCGATCGAGCTTCAGGCGGAGGAGGGAGAGCCGCGGCAGATCAATTCGGCGAGCGCGTTGTGGCAGCGCTCGAAATCGGAATTGTCGCCGGAAGATTACACGCAAGCCTACCGGTCGATCGCCGGCGCCTTCGATGAGCCCGCGATGACGCTGCACTATCGCGCGGAGGGCCGTCAGTCCTATGCCGTGCTGCTGTTTGCGCCCTCCACAAAGCCGTTCGACCTGTTCGAGCCACAGCGCAAAGGACGCGTGAAACTCTACGTCCGCCGCGTCTTCATTGCCGACGATGCCGAACTGCTGCCGGCCTACCTGCGGTTCATCCGCGGCGTGATCGACAGCGAGGACCTGCCCTTGAATATTTCAAGGGAGATGCTGCAGAATAACCCGCAACTGGCGCAAATTCGGAAAGCTGTGACGAGCCGACTGATCGGCGAACTCGAAAGCCTGAGCGAGAAGGAGCCGGAGAGTTTCGCAAAAATATGGGACGCGTTCGGGCAGGTCATCAAGGAAGGCATCTGGGAGGATTTCGAGCGGCGCGAGAAACTGCTGGCGCTGTCGCGCTTCACCACGACCGCCGGCGAGAAGCGGTCGCTGAAGCAATATGCCGAGAGCGTGAAGGTGAATCAGACCGAGATCTATTATCTCGTCGGTGACAGCATCGAACGGCTGAAGTCGAACCCCAAGCTGGAGCAGGCCAACGCCCGCGGCATCGAGGTGGTGCTGTTGACCGATCCGGTCGATGCGTTCTGGACTTCCGCGCCGCTGGATTTCGGCGGCAAGCCGCTCAAATCGCTGAGCCAGGGCGATATTGATTTCGGGTTGATTCCGCTGCTCGACGACAAGGCCGAAAACAAGGAGCCATCCGGCGCCGATGAGGCCGCGACCATCGCCGTGATCAAGGATACCCTTGGCGACCGGGTGTCCGGCGTGCGGGTGTCGCAACGGCTGACCACCAGTGCTTCCTGCCTGGTGGCCGGCGGTCAGGGGCGGGACCAGCAACTGGAGCGATTGCTGGCGCAGCAAAATCGCGGCGTCGTCACCAAGCCGATCCTCGAGATCAATATGCGCCATCCGCTCGTCGCGGCGATTGCCGGCGCGAAAGACGCAAGTGCGGACCTGTCGTTTCTGTTGCTGGAACAGGCGCAAATCCTCGACGGTGAATTGCCGGAGGATCCGGCCGCATTCGCAAACCGGCTCAATCAGCTGGTGCTGCGCGGGATATCGAAGGAGACCGGCTAGTTTCCCCTATTCGTGGCGAATCATTCGAACCCAAGTGTCAAAGCCGAACGTATCTGTTTGACGAGATTGATTTGAAATTCTGAACTCCGGATCGTCCATGGCCAGCGGCGACACATTCTACAGCGGCATTCCGGTGTTTCGCGGCTTTGCCAGCCTGATGGACCCGGCGCTGTATTCGCCGCTGCCCGAGGACTGGAGCATCGGCATCGCCGATATCGTGGAATCGACCAAAGCGATCGCCGAGCAGCGCTACAAGGCGGTCAACATGGCCGGCGCTTCGGTGATCGCGGCGGTTACCAATGCGCTGGAAGGGCGGGAATTTCCGTTCGTGTTCGGCGGCGACGGCGCAAGCTTTGCGGTCTCGCCGGACGATCTTGAGCGCGCCCGCGAGGCGCTGGCGGCGACCGCGACCTGGGTCGAGGAGAATCTCAACCTGGTGATGCGGGTGGCCCTGATGCCGGTGGCGGCAATACGGGCGCAGGGCCTCGACGTTCGCGTGGCGCGGTTCGGCCCGTCGCCGAATTTGTCCTATGCGATGTTTTCCGGCGGCGGTCTCAGTTGGGCGGAAGCGGCGATGAAGCGCGGCGAGTTCACGGTGCCGGCCGCTCCATCAGGCACGCAGCCCGACCTCACGGGATTATCGTGCCGGTTCGAGGAAATTCCGTCGGCGCAGGGTGTGATCCTCTCGGTGCTGGTGATGCCGACGGCAGCGAGCGATCCCAGGGCTTTTCGCAAGTTGATCGAAGACGTCATCGCGCTGGTCGAGCGCAGTCCGGATTCGGGGCGGCCGGTGCCGGCAGGCGGCCCGCCGTTGCGATGGCCGCCGGCCGGATCTGATTACGAGGCGCGCGCCGCGCGCGGCGGATCGCTGTTCGGGCGTCGGGCATTCGTGCTCGCCAACACGCTGTTTGCCTATCTGGTGATGCGGTTCGGCATCAGCGTCGGCGGCTTCGTGCCGAAAACCTACATCCAGCAGGTGGTGGAGAATTCCGATTTCCGCAAATATGACGACGGATTGCGCATGGTGCTGGACTGCACGCCGGAACTGGAGCGCGCACTGACCCAGCGCCTCGTTGCGGCGGCTTCTTCGAAAATCGCGCGCTATGGCCTGCATCGGCAGGATGCGGCGATGATGACCTGCTTTACGCCTTCGGCGTTGCGCAGCGATCACGTCCATTTCATCGACGGCGCGCGCGGCGGCTATGCCTCGGCGGCAACGGCGCTGAAGGCAATGCCGGCCTGATACTCCAACGATCAGCGCGTTATCGCCCCGCTCGGCTCCAGGTCTCTCCGCCGCAGAATGCGCCGACGCAACCTTCAACCCTCAAGCTGTCCGGGCCCGCCACCGAGACGCTGCTCGAATAGCTCCTGCCGTCATCGGCATCGTAGATCTGGCCGGACCATTTGTTCGGGCCAACGGGCCGCATGCCGGTGAACAGCGGCAGCCCGATCATCGGACGATGGGCCAGCGCCGGGTTGGGATTCTTGTCGTCGATCGCGGGTTTTCCGGTGGCCGGATCGATCGGCTGGCGCAACCAGACGATGACGCCGCATATTCCTCCGCCGCATTTGCTGACGCGCACTCTGGCGTCGCCCGCCTGCGTCAGCCAGACACCGGTCACCTCGCCGCCGGCCTGCGCCCTGGCAGGCGATGCACCCAACAGCGCCGTCAAAATCAAAAGGACGAAGCCAAATTTGCAAGTCATGGATCTGCAAGTCATGGATCTGCTAGTCATGGAGTTCTCCGTGAGAAACACGTCTGCACAGCAATAAGTCAGATTTGTGCAACGCCGCATGCGCTGGTCACCAGGGCAGGCCGCACAGGTCGATGACGCCCCGCAGCGGAGCGCGCTTGAGTTTGTAGACGTAGGGCGCGATCGCCTCGAAACGAACGCGTCCCTGCTCGGGTTGATCGGCATAGATCTCGCCTTCAAACGGTTTCCAGCCACGAGCCATGTAAAATGGCGCGTTGTGCGGTTCGCAAAACAGCAGCGCGAAATCCGTGGCGCCTTCGTCCGTCAGTGTCCGGATTGCCGCGTTGAGCGCGATGCTGGCATAGCCGCGGCGCTGGCTGCCGGGGAGGGTGGCGACGCCGCCGATGCCGCCGGCCCGCATCTTCTGCCCG
Organism: uncultured Pseudomonadota bacterium; assembly: GCA_963771225.1. Taxonomy (GTDB): domain Bacteria; phylum Pseudomonadota; class Alphaproteobacteria; order Rhizobiales; family Xanthobacteraceae; genus Bradyrhizobium. Next base: position 79,949 of record CAVYSR010000007.1, read on the forward strand.
TTCCATGTGACCTCGCGGCGATAGACGCCGACATGGCAGAGCACGTCCTCCGAATTCATCCTGAACCAGCACCCGCAATTCGGCGTGGGCAAAGACAATGTCGGCCCATGGCAGCTTCGCGACGACTTCGGGCGGCCAGACCGCGTCGAACACCGGTTTGGCGAGCGGCCACGATGCGTCTCCGTTCAAAACGTCGATCTCGATGCTCATTGTCCTCGTACCCCTGCCAAGTGATCTGCCAAGCCCGGCCCTCCACGGAGGAATGCGCGCGCCGCCGCAGATGGTTTGTCGGAAATCGCGCCCGCCGTTCAAGTTGCTGACACTATTCCGATTTTCCGATTTCCGATATTCGACGCCGCTGCGCATGGCGGCATGCGCGCCACGCGAGGGCGGCATTGCCCCAAATTGCGGTGTTTAAGACCGATGGAACCTTCTATAAGGGTTCCCGTTAAGCCAAACCTCCCAAGCCAGTTCTCCCATCACCCGCGGACATCATCCCATGACCTTCACACTTCCCAATCTGCCTTACGCCCATGACGCCCTGGCGCCCCATATGTCGAAGGAAACGCTGGAATACCACCACGACAAGCATCATCAGGCTTATGTGACTAACGGAAACAACGCGATCAAGGGGACCGAATTCGAGGGCAAGTCCCTTGAGGAGATCGTCAAGGGTTCGTTCGGGAAGAATCCGGCGGTGTTCAACAACGCCGGACAGCACTACAACCATACCCATTTCTGGAACTGGATGAAGCCGAACGGCGGCGGCAGCAAATTGCCCGGCCGCCTGGAAAAGAAGATCACCGAGGACCTCGGCGGGCTTGAGAAATTCAAGACCGATTTCGCCGCCGCCGGCGTCGGCCAGTTCGGTTCGGGCTGGGCCTGGTTGTCGGTGAAGAACGGCAAGCTCGAAATCTCCAAGACGCCCAACGGCGAAAGCCCGCTGGTGCATGGCGCGACACCGATCCTTGGCGTCGACGTCTGGGAGCACTCCTATTACATCGATTACCGCAACCGCCGTCCGGATTATCTGAAGGCGTTTGTCGATCATCTGGTGAACTGGGAATATGTCGACCAGTTGTTCTCGAAAGCCTGACGCAGACGAGCAAGCTTTGCGACGCGTCAAGCTCTAACATCTATCGCAAGGGCGGCAGCTTCAACTGCCGCCCTTTCGTTTGGCATCATTTCATTTGTATGCCGTTTCATGGCGCTTGCAGGGATAACGGGCATGCGGCAAACCTGACGTGCCGGTGGTCTTGTTTCTCGGAAAAGCTAAAATGAACTATCTCCTGGTTTTTATCGGCGGCGGGCTTGGTTCGTCGCTGCGTCACACCGTCAATGTGGTTAGCGCGCGCTACCTCGGAACGGCGTTTCCCTATCACACCTTCATCATCAACATCACCGGGTCGATCGTGATGGGTCTGATCGCTGGCTATCTTGCCTTCAAGGGCGAAGCGGCGTTGCCCTGGCGGCTGTTTTTGATGACCGGCATTCTTGGCGGCTACACGACTTTCTCGGCGTTCTCGCTCGATAGCGCGCTGCTTTATGAACGCGGCGAGATCGGGCTCGCGTTGTTCTATGTGCTGGGGTCGGTGGTGCTTTCGATTCTGGGCCTGTTTGCTGGTCTGGCACTGGTGCGTCATCTGACTTGAAAAACTGGCCGTTTTAGCCCCGAGGCTGGGGGAGGGTCTTGTACAGGCTTGTTATGTTATAATATAACATTCTTGATGGATCATTCCCACACCCATAGCCACGACCACGACCACGATCACAGCCACGGGCATGCGCGTGCCCATAGCCACGGGCCGGCGTCGCCGCATCCTGCGCAAGCCGCACCCTGGTCGATCCTGCGCATGACCGTGATGGCCCGGCTTGGTGCGGCGCTCGCGGTCAGTGCCGGCCTATGGGCGGTGGTCTGGCTTTCGATGAGGTGAGCATGGCGGCGCAACTGCAATTCCGTGACGTCACGCTGGGCTACGATCGGCATCCGGCGGTGCATCACCTCAACGGCGAGGTCGCGCCGGGCGCGTTGCTGGCCGTCGTCGGCCCCAACGGCGCCGGCAAATCGACGCTGTTTCGCGGGCTGGTCGGCATCATCAAGCCGTTGGCGGGTACGATCCTGACCGGCGATCTCGATGTCAGGGATATCGCCTACCTGCCGCAGACCGCCGATATCGACCGCAGCTTTCCGATCTCGGTGTTCGATTTCGTCGGCACCGGGCTCTGGCGCAGCACCGGATTTTTCGGCGGCATGGGCAAGTCGGCGCGCGACAAGATCGCGCAAGCGCTCGCCGCCGTCGGCCTCAATGGTTTCGAGAACCGCACCATCGGCACGCTGTCCGGCGGCCAGATGCAGCGCATGCTGTTTGCGCGGGTGCTGCTACAGGACGCGCGCATGATCGTGCTCGACGAACCGTTCAACGCTATCGATGCCAAGACCTCGGCCGACCTGCTGGCGCTGGTGCGGCGCTGGCACACCGAGAAGCGCACGGTGCTGGCGGCGCTGCACGACATGGATCTGGTGCGTGCCAATTTTCCGGAAACCCTGCTGCTGGCGCGCGGGCCGGTGGCCTGGGGCCCGACCGCCGAAGTATTGACGGCCGAGAACCTCTCGCAGGCGCGGCGGATGTGCGAAGCCTTCGACGACAGCGCGCCCGCCTGCGCCGTCGACGATCTGCCCTCGCGGGCCGCCTGAATTCAGGATCGAGTGTGCGATGATCTATGACGCGCTGGTCGCGCCCTTCACCGAATTCGAATTCATGCGCCGGGCGCTCGCCGCCGTGATCGCGCTGGCGCTGGGCGGCGCGCCGATCGGCGTGTTTCTGATGCTGCGGCGGATGAGCCTGGTCGGCGACGCGATGTCGCACGCGATCCTGCCCGGTGCCGCGATCGGCTTTTTGCTGTCGGGGCTCAATTTGTTTGCAATGACGACCGGCGGATTGATCGCCGGCTTCACGGTTGCGATTCTGGCGGGCCTGGTGTCGCGCAACACGGAACTGAAGGAAGACGCCTCGCTCGCGACCTTCTACCTGGTGTCGCTGGCGCTCGGCGTTACCATCGTTTCCATCAAGGGCACCAACATCGATCTCTTGCATGTGCTGTTCGGCAACGTGCTGGCAATGGACGACCAGACCCTGCTGGTGATCGCCTTCAACACCACGATTACGCTGCTCGTGCTGGCGGTGATCTACCGTCCGCTGGTGATCGAATGCGTCGATCCGGTGTTTCTGCGCACCGTGAGCCGGGCCGGCGCGCCGGCGCATCTGGCGTTTCTGGCGCTGGTCGTGGTCAATCTGGTCAACGGCTTTCATGCGCTCGGCACTTTGCTCGCGGTCGGGCTGATGATCCTGCCCGCCGGCATCGCACGGTTCTGGTCGCGCGATATCACCGGCATGATCTGCATCGCGGTGGTGAGTGCGATGCTGTCGGGCTATGCCGGACTGGCGCTGTCGTTTCAAACCAGGATCCCGTCGGGGCCCGCGATCATTCTGGTGGCGGCGGTGCTCAACGTGGCCTCGATGTTGTTCGGCAGCGTCGGCGGCGTGGTCAGGCAGTTGTTTCCCGGCCGCCACCTCGAAGCGTAGAGGTCAACGCCATGCGGCATCTTCGACTTGGGTTGATCTGCTTGGTACTCGCTGTGGCGACCATTCCCGCGCGCTGCGCAAGATCATCTCAACGTCGTCGCCAGCTTTTCGATCATCGGCGATTTCGTCCGCAATGTCGGCGGCGACCGCGTCAGCGTGACCACCCTGGTCGGTCCCGATGGCGACGTGCACGTCTATACGCCGGCGCCGGCCGACGCCAAAAGGATCGCGGACGCCAAACTCGTTGTCGTCAACGGCCTCGGCCTCGAGGGCTGGTTGCCGCGGCTGGTGCAATCCTCGGGCAGCAAGGCCGTGATCGTGACCGCGACCGACGGCATCGCGCCGCTCAAGACAGACGCGGCTGCCGATCCGCATGCCTGGCAGTCGGTGGTCAACGCCAGGATTTATGTCGCCAATATCCGTGACGCACTGGTGGCCGCCGACCCCGCGGACGCCGAGGCTTTTCGCGCCAATGCGGCAGCTTACCTCGCGAAACTCGATGCGCTGGACCAAGAGGTGCGCAGCTCAGTGGCGCAAATCCCCCCCACGCGCCGCAAGGTGATCTCCACCCATGGCGCCTTCGGCTATTTCGCCGCCGCCTATGGCATCGAATTCATCGCAGCCTTGGGCGTTTCCACCAAATCCGAGGCCAGCGCGCGCGATATCGCACGCATCATCACCCAGATCAGGACCGAGAAAATCCCGGCGGTGTTCCTTGAGAATATCAGCGATGTCCGGCTGATCCGGCGGATATCGGCCGAGACCGGGGCGAAGGTCGGCGGAACGCTGTTTTCCGACAGTTTGAGCGACGAAAAGGGCGATGCCCCCACTTACATTGAACTGGTCAGGCACAATATAAAGGCACTGACGAGCGCGCTGGCGAATTAGGCAGGGGCCTCCCTGCTGCCGGCGCGCCGCGAAGTCCCGCTTGCGGAGTTAGTATGCCCGAAATCGACGTCCCCCAAAATTCCCGTGCAAAAAATCCCTGTGACGGTGCTGACCGGCTATCTCGGCGCCGGCAAGACCACCCTTCTCAATCGCATTCTGTCGGAAAACCACGGCAAGAAATACGCCGTCATTGTCAACGAATTCGGCGAGATCGGCATCGACAACGATCTGATCATCGGCGCGGACGAAGAAGTCTTTGAAATGAACAATGGCTGCGTGTGCTGCACCGTTCGCGGCGATCTGGTGCGCATCCTCGAAGGCCTGATGAAGCGCAAGGGCAAGTTCGACGCCATTATCGTCGAGACAACTGGTTTGGCCGATCCGGCGCCGGTGGCGCAGACCTTCTTTGTCGACGAGGACGTGCAGAAGAATGCGCGGCTCGACGCCGTCGTGACGGTGGCCGATGCGAAATGGCTGAGCGACCGGCTCAAGGACGCGCCGGAGGCCAAGAACCAGATCGCGTTCGCCGATGTCATCGTGCTCAACAAGATTGACCTCGTTTCCAAGGCCGAACTGGCCGAAGTCGAGGCGCGGATCAGGGCCATCAATCCCTATGCCAAGCTGCAACGCACCGAGCGCTGCCAGGTGGCGCTGTCCGACGTGCTGGAGCGCGGCGCCTTCGACCTCGACCGTATTCTCGAGATCGAGCCGGAATTCCTCGATGCCGGCGACGGCCACGATCATCATCACCATGACGGTCACGATCACCACCACGATCATGGCCATGGCGGCCTGAAGCATTACCATGACGAGGACATGCAATCGCTGTCGCTGCGATCGGACAAGCCGCTCGATGCCACCAAATTCATGCCCTGGCTGCAGAACCTCGTCGCCAGCGAGGGCCAGAAGATCTTGCGCTCGAAGGGGATTTTCTCCTTCAGCGATGATGACGATCGCTACGTGTTTCAGGGCGTGCACATGATGCTGGAAGGCGATCACCAGCGCGCCTGGAAAGACGGCGAGGCGCGCCAGAGCCGTCTTGTCTTCATCGGCCGCGAACTGCCCGAGCAGACCATCCGCGACGGCTTCGAGAGATGCATCACCACGAGATGAGAGAATTCGATCCGGGCGAGAGTCCGCCTCCATCGTCTCGGTCACCGACAAGGTGCGCCGGCTTTCGATCGGGATGCCGGTTATCGCGGTGCATTTCCTCGGTGAGGATGCCGCCTTTGTCGGCGCCGAGGAAAACGTGGCCGTGGTCGAACGCGCAGGGCGAGATGTCGCAGGTCGCCGTTCATGGCGGCGGCATTCTGTGCGTGGCATCCGATGGCCAGCGCATCGTGATGGGCGGCGATGACGGCAAGCTCGCAGCACTGGACAGAAAAGGCGAGGTCGCACTGCTCGCGACCGACGCAAAACGGCGCTGGATCGACAATGTCGCCCTGCATCCCGACGGCGCGGTGGCGTGGTCGGCCGGCAAGACCGCCTTTGTCCGCAGCGGCAAGGCTGAGGGAAACAAGGCCGAGGAAAAGACCTTCGATATGCCCTCGACGGTCGGCGGTTTGGCGTTTGCGCCGAAGGGGCTGCGGCTCGCGGTCGCGCATTATAACGGCGTGACGCTGTGGTTTCCCAATATGGCGGCCAACCCCGAATTTCTGGAGTGGGCGGGCTCGCATCTCGGCGTCGTGTTCAGCCCGGACAACAAGTTTCTGGTGACCTCGATGCATGAGCCGGCGCTGCATGGCTGGCGGCTGGCGGACAACCGGCACATGCGCATGACCGGCTATCCCGGCCGCGTCCGGTCGCTGTCGTGGAGCGCCGGCGGCAAGGCGCTCGCGACCTCGGGCGCCGATACCGTGATCATGTGGCCGTTCGCCAGCAAGGATGGCCCGATGGGCAAGGAGCCGGCGATGCTGGCGCCGCTGCAAGCGCGGGTCTCCATGGTCGCCTGCCATCCGAAGCAGGATATCCTCGCCGCGGGCTACAGCGACGGCACCATCCTGATGGTGCGGCTGAACGACGGCGCCGAAATTCTGGTGCGCAAGAACGGCACCGCGCCGGTCTCGGCGCTGGCCTGGAACAGCAAAGGCACGATGCTGGCGTTCGCCGACGAGGAGGGCGACGCCGGGTTGCTGGAGCTGTGAGCGCTTTCCCGCGAAAGCCTGTCCGACGCTCGATGCGGGGTGAAGCGGTTCCCGGGGAACGATGCGTGGTGACATCCGTTAATCCCGCGAACAAATCGTGGTGAACGCTATGTCCCTCGACGACAGAAAACGTGGCTACAGGAACGATCTGCTGCTGGCGTCCGTCATGGTCGCGGCGGGGATTTCGTTGTCTGGCCTTTCGCTGGCAGTGATTGCCGTTCACGATCCGCAGATCGCGCAAGCGACGCAGCCGTTGCAGTCGACACCGGGCGCGGAAACCAGGCCTTCCGCGCCCGCGGAACCGGCGACGACCGGCATGCGGCCGGCCGACGGTAGCACCGCAGCCTGCCCACCCCGATGCGCAGGCGCAGAAGGACGGTGTGGCGCCGGCATTGCCGCCGGCTCCGGCCGAGAAGACCGCAGCGCCGATCAAGGAACGATAAGCGGCCGCAACGCTACCGCCCTCATCCTGAGGAGCGCTCCGTCAGGAGGCGTCTCGAGGATGGCCGCATGCTCCCATGGTTCGAGACGGCGCAGGGACGCCTCCTCACCATGAGGTTAGCCGTGTTTGACGCGTCATCTCGGCCGACGCTGCCAATTCTACAGCCTCGCTTGTGTCCCTGGCTGCTCCATAATCTCTATCGAGCAGACAACACACGAGGCTGAGCATGAAGATCGACGACGTCAGGCGAACCGCTTATTCGATGCCGCTGACCAACCCGTCGTTTCCGCCGGGACCCTACCGGTTCTTCAATCGGGAATATTTCGTCATCACCTATCGGACCGATCCGCAAGCGCTCGCCGCCGTGGTGCCGGAGCCGCTTGAGGTCACGGATTCCGTCGTCAAATATGAATTCATCCGGATGCCGGATTCCACCGGCTTCGGCGACTACACCGAAACCGGGCAGGTGATCCCGGTTCGCCTCAACGGCGAGGACGGCGCCTATACCCATGCGATGTATCTGGACGACGACGCGCCGATCGCCGGCGGCCGCGAGCTGTGGGGATTTCCGAAAAAGCGCGCGACGCCGAAGATCGAGGTCGAGAGCGACGTGCTGGTGGGAACGCTGCATTACGGCTCGGTGCTCTGCGCCTCAGCGACCATGGGCTACAAGCATCGTCCGGTCGATCACGACACTGTCCTGAAGAGCATGAAGGCGCCGAATTTCATTCTCAAGATCATTCCGCATGTCGATGGCAGCCCACGCATCTGCGAGCTGGTGCGCTTCTCGCTGGAGGACATCGTCCTGAAGGAGGCCTGGACCGGCCCCGCCGCGCTCGGCCTGTTCCCGCATGCGCTGGCGGATGTGGCGCGGCTGCCGGTGCGTGAAGTCGTCTCCGCGCTGCATTTCAAGGCGGATCTGACGCTGGGGCTCGGGAGCGTGGCGTTCGATTATCTGGCGAAGTGAGAATAAGTGGATACGTCTCAGGTCGTCATCACCGGGCTTGACCCGGTGATCCATCTCCCGCGCAGACTCTTTCGAAGATTGATGGATGCCCGGATCAAGTCCGGGCATGACGACGAGGTATAACGCCTGACTTGCTTCTCTACCGCACCAGCACGTTCCGAAACTGCCAGGGATCCGACGTGTCGATATCCTCCGGGAACAGTCCGGGCCGGTCGGTGAGCGGGGTCCAGTCGGTGTAATAGCCTTTCACCGGGCCGAGATACGGCCGCTGGATTTCGAGGCAGCGGCGGAAATCCATCTCGTCGGCCTCGACGATGCCGGCGGCCGGATTCTCCAGCGCCCACACCATCCCGGCCAGCACCGCCGACGACACCTGCATGCCGGTGGCGTTCTGGTAGGGCGCAATCGCGCGGGTTTCCTCGATCGAAAGCTGCGATCCGTACCAATAGGCGTTCTTGCCATGGCCGATAGAGCAGCACGCCCAGTTCGTCGATCCCGTCCTCGATCTCGTTTTCGTCCAGGATGTGCCATTTCGGCTGCATCTTGCCGGTGGCGCCGAAGATCTCGTGCAACGACAGCACCGCATCGTTGGCGGGGTGGTAGGCGTAATGGCAGGTCGGGCGATAGATCACGTTCTGGCCGTCGCGCACCGTGAAATAATCGGCGATCGAGATCAATTCGTTGTGGGTGACCAGAAAACCGTATTGCGCGCCCGGCGTCGGGCACCATGAGCGCACCCGCGTGTTGGCGCCGGGCTGCAGCAGATAGATCGCAGCCTGGCATCCGGTCTCGTGCTTGCGGCCATTGTCCGGGATCCATTTTTCATGGGTGCCCCAGCCGAGTTCGGCCGGCTGCATGCCTTCGGAGACGAAGCCCTCGACCGACCAGGTGTTGACGAACACGTTCATCGGCTTCGGCTTCTTCGAGCGCTGGGTGTCGCGCTCGGCGATGTGGATGCCCTTGACGCCGAGCTTGTGGGCGAGCTGGCCCCAGCCCTCCCGGCTCTTCGGCTCGTTGAACGGCGTAGCGGTGTCGCGGGCGATATCGAGCAACGCCTGCTTGACGAACCACGACACCATGCCGGGATTGGCGCCGCAGGTCGAAACCGCGGTCGGGCCGCCCGGGCTCTTGTGCTTGGCCGCCAGCAGCGTCTCGCGCAGCGCGTAATTCGAGCGCGCTTCCGGGCCGGCGCTGCGGTCGAAATAGAAGCCAAGCCACGGCTCCACGACGGTGTCGATATAGAGCGAACCGATCTCGCGGCACAGGCTCATGATATCGACCGACGAGGTGTCGACCGAGAGGTTGACGCAAAACCCCTGGCCGCCGCCGGCGGTCAGGAGCGGCACCAGCACCTCGCGATAATTGTCCCTGGTGATGGCCTGCTTGATGAAGCGCACGCCATGCTCCTTGGCGAGTTCGCCGTCCTCGTGCGGATCGATAATGACGAAACGGGATTTGTCGTAGTCGAAATGCCGTTCGATCAGCGGCAAGGTGCCTTTGCCGATCGAGCCGAAGCCGATCATGACAATGGGGCCGGAAATGGTCGCGTGGATTTGCCGGTCGGGCGGGCTCATGGTCGGTCTCCTGATTAAGGCTGCGCTGGGCGAAGGAGGGTCAGGCGGTGCGTCGCTTCGCGGTCACTTCGATCTCGATCTTCATCTCGGGCTTGTAGAGCCCTGCGACGACGAGCAGCGTTGCGGCCGGCCTGATATCGCCAAGCTTTTCACCGCAGACCGCGAACACGGCGTCCGCATCCCCGGCGTCGGTGATGTAGTAGGTCGCGCGGACGACATCGGCGAGTGCGAAGCCGCCATCCGTCAGCGCGCCTTCGATGGTCTTGAAGCAGTTTCGTGTCTGGCTCGTGACATCGGCCGGCATGGTCATGGTGGTGTAGTCATAGCCGGTGGTGCCGGAAACGAAGGCGAAATCGCCGTCGATCACGGCGCGGCTGTAACCGGCGGTCTTTTCAAACGGCGAGCCGGTGGATATCAGGCGGCGTGGCATTAGGACCTCGGGACTTCGATTGGAGCGGGTTTCGTGCGGTTTAGGCGCATTTTTCAGCCGCGCGCAACCCCTCGGCAGGTTTAGCGGGAACGTTCGGTCACGTCGGAGGGCGACGGCGGCGCGGCGCTCCACCGGCGCACCAAGATGTCCCTGACGATCATGATCGAAATCATGAGCAGCACGATGGTGGTGACGATGCTGCGCAGGCGTGGACGCGCGGCATCGCGAATGGTGGGAATGGACTCCGGCATGATGGTGCGCTCACGCCGCGTGCGGTACGGGTCGCAGCGCCCGCTTGGCGCGGGGCGCTGCGGTTTTCGGCGCCAACGCGCCGGTCGGCCGATCATGCCCCAGGCGCCGTCGAGCGCGCCCTCGCGCAGCTCAAGGCCGAGCAGGCGGTCGCGTTCGAACGGGCCGGGCAGCGACAGTTCGGAGGTCTTGAGGGCCGAGAAGCCGAACCGGGCATAATAAGGCGCGTCGCCGAGCAGGATCACCGCGCCGTGGCCGCGCGCCCTGGCGGCCTACCAGCGCGTGGTTCATCAGCGCGGCTCCGACGCCGAGCTCGCGGCACGACGCATCGACCGCGAGCGGGCCAAGCACCAGCGCTCGCGTGACCCCCGGCGCTGACGTGCCACAACCGCAGCGTCCCGACCAGCCGGCCGTTACGCGCCGCCGAGAAGGCGAGGCCTTCGGCGGGCGCACGTCCGTCGCGCAGGCGCTGGCAGGTGCGGGCATGGCGATTGGCGCCAAAGCAGGCATCGAGCAGCGCTTCACGCGCAACGACGTCCGAGGCACGCTCCGCACGGATCACGAACGGGGCGGCGTCGGGGTGAACGGCAACGGGGGTCTTGCGCAAAGCAGTCATGGCACGTCAGTCCTCGCTTCCGACGGCGGTGAGGCCGGCGGCAGCGTTGTCAGCGAATTCGCAGTATGAAAGGGATGGGAGCCGCGGAGCCGGCGCCCGAGTTTCTGCTCCCCTCCCGATCAGTGCGATCTCAGGCGTGCGCCTCCCGCAACGAGAGTGAGGCGCCGGACTAGTCTTAGATGTGGTAGGTCCGCAGCGGCGGGAAGCCGTTGAACGCCACCGACGAGTAAGTCGACGTATAGGCGCCGGTGCCTTCGATCAGCAGCTTGTCGCCGATCTCGAGCGTCACCGGAAGCGGGTACGGCAGCTTCTCGTACATCACGTCGGCGGAATCGCAGGTGGGCCCAGCGAGCACGCACGGCGTCATTTCCGCGCCGTCATGCGGCGTGCGGATGGCGTAGCGGATCAACTCGTCCATGGTCTCGGCGAGACCGCCGAACTTGCCGATGTCGAGATAGACCCAGCGCACCTCGTCCTCGTCGCTCTTCCTGGAGATCAGAACGACTTCGGTCTCGATCACGCCGGCATTTCCGACCATGCCGCGGCCCGGCTCGATGATGGTTTCCGGGATCTGGTTGCCGAAATGCTTGCGCAGCGCACGGAAGATCGACCGGCCGTACTGCACGACCGGCGGAACGTCCTTGAGGTACTTGGTCGGGAATCCACCGCCCATGTTGACCATGGAAAGGTTGATGCCGCGCTCCGCGCAGTCGCGGAACACCGACGAGGCCATCGCCAGCGCCCGATCCCACGCCTTCACCTTGCGCTGCTGCGAACCGACATGGAACGAGATGCCGCAAGGCTCGAGCCCGAGACGCTTGGCGAGATCGAGCACCTCGACAGCCATCTCCGGGTCGCAGCCGAACTTGCGCGACAGCGGCCATTCGGCGCCGGCGCAGTCATAGAGAATGCGGCAGAACACCTTGGCGCCGGGCGCGGCACGGGCGACCTTCTCGACCTCGGCCGAGCAATCGACCGAAAACAGCCGAATCCCGAGCGCGAAGGCGCGCGCGATATCGCGCTCCTTCTTGATCGTGTTGCCATAGGAGACACGCTCCGGGGTCGCCCCGGCGGCGAGCGCCATCTGGATTTCGGCCACCGACGCGCAGTCGAAGCACGAGCCCATCGAGGCCAGCAGCGACAGCACTTCCGGCGCCGGATTGGCCTTCACCGCGTAGAACACGCGGCTGTCCGGCAGCGCCTTGGCGAAGCTCTGATAGTTGTCGCGCACGACTTCGAGATCGACGACGAGACACGGCTCGGCGTCCTGGCCCTCGTTGCGGCGGTTGCGCAGGAATTCCTGAATGCGTTCGGTCATAGTAGCACCCTCCAAACGGCCCAGCGACGGGACACGTTCAAAAATGATCTCGGATCAAAGCGCTTCGGCCACATCACGCGATGGAGGCGCGAGGGGGCCAAAAAGCTCAGACCGAATTGTGCTGCCGTGGATTGGTTGGGAGTGATCCCGCCCGCACACCTGGCAATGAAGGACAAGCCTCTTCGGTATTCGCGCCGGCTGGTGGAAAGCCGGCAGAGACCAAAAAAGCCCGATCCGTCGTTGCTTTAAGTCGCGTCCCCCGTTGAGAACGAGGTGCGCCGGTTCGCCTCCGGCTGCCAGTCACGGTTGCAAGGAGCGAAGAGACCTTCAACGGCCCCTCTTGAGAGAGAGGCTGGACGTTCAAGTCTAAGGCGACTTGAGCGACCCTCGGTTCTTCATCCCTTGGCGGCTGTCCGGCCTCTTGTCCGGATACCTACCGACTGACACACGACCACAGGCACGTGCGAAATTGGGCAAGAATGCAAATAGGGCGTTTGCCACCGCTGCGCAACATTTTTTTTAGGCTGACGAGAAATTTCCCTAACGCTTGCTTGCAGCAGCGCGCTCGGCGCGCGCAAGCGACCTCGCAGCGGTGTTGAATCTGAACAGACGTTAAGATTTTTCGCGAAGCGCGCGCGTCAGCGCAAGCTTGCGCTGCGCGGCGGCGTTACGCGCGCCGCGTAAACGGCTCGACGCGCTGGGCGGCGCGGATGAACGCCGCCATGATGAAGACACCGATCGCAAAGAACACCGCCTGCAGGATGTGCGCGCCGGTGTCGTCGAGGCCGAACAGGATCGCGAGCGCCCAGCCACCGGCAAACGCCGCGCCGAACACCTCGGCGCCGATCAGGATCGCCGCGCTGATGACGGTGATGACGGTCGGCCAGACGATCTGGCGGGCGGCGGGCGAGTTGGTCTGCAAGCTCATGGGGCGAGGGTCCTGTCGGAGCGTTTTCGAGCGAAGTGGGTACCGGTTCGCGTGAAGAAAACGCGTCAAGATTAAGAGCCAGAGCCACCGTTCCGATCCTTCGGAACGGTGGCTCTGGGGGCGCAATCTCTCTGAAAAGGCCCCCGCTATCAAGCGCAAAAGGCCCAAAAAAGCCCCACGGCGTGATATAACTTGGCCCATTCAATCGGGACGCAAACGGGATTTTTTGATGTCAGAAACCTTGCCAATGACGGACACCGCGCAGGCGCCAGCCAACCCGCTCGTGATGGCGTGGCAGACGCCGTGCGAGACGCCGCCGTTCGCCGAGATTGCGCCCGAGCATTTCCTTCCGGCCTTCGAGCAGGCCTTCGCCGATCACGCCGCCGAGATCGCCGCCATCACCCACGACCCCTCGGCGCCGGACTTCGCCAACACCATCACCGCGCTGGAGCGCTCGGGCAAGCTGCTCACCCGGGTGTCGTCGGTGTTCTACGACCTGGTCTCGGCGCACTCCAATCCGGCGCTGCTGGAGATCGACAAGGAGGTGTCGTTGCGGATGGCGCGGCACTGGAATCCGATCATGATGAACGCGGTGCTGTTCGGCCGGGTCGCGCTGTTGCACGACAACCGCGCCGGCCTTGGGCTGACCTCCGAGCAGATGCGCCTCTTGGAGCGCACTTATACCCGCTTCCATCGCGCCGGCGCCGGGCTCGACGAGGCGGCCAAGAAGCGGTTGGCCGAGATCAACGAGCGGCTGGCCCATCTCGGCACTTCATTCAGCCATCATCTGCTCGGCGACGAGCAGGAATGGTTCATGGAGCTTGGCGAGGCCGATCGCGACGGCCTGCCGGAGACCTTTGTCGCAGCCGCCCGAGCCGCCGCCGAGGAGCGCGGCATGGCCGGCAAGGCGATCATGACGCTGTCGCGGTCCTTCGTCGAGCCGTTCCTGAAAAGCTCCAGCCGGCGCGACCTGCGCGAGAAGGTGTTCAAGGCGTTCACCGCCCGCGGCGACAACAACAACGCCAATGACAACAACGCCACCATTGTCGAGATCCTGAGCCTGCGCGAGGAGAGCGCCAGGCTTTTGGGCTATCCGACCTTCGCCGCCTATCGGCTCGAGGATTCGATGGCCAAGACGCCCGAGGCGGTGCGCGGCCTGCTGGAGAGGGTCTGGAAGCCGGCGCGGGCGCGTGCGCTTAAAGACCGCGACGATCTGCAGGCGCTGGTGGCCGAGGAGGGCGGCAATTTCGCGCTGGCGCCGTGGGACTGGCGCTACTACGCCGAAAAGCTGCGGCAGGTCCGGGCCAATTTCGACGACGCCGCGATCAAGCCCTATCTGGCGCTCGACCACATGATCGATGCCGCCTTCGACTGCGCCACCCGGCTGTTCGGCCTGACTTTCTCCGAGCGCAAGGACATTCCGGTCTGGCATCCGGACGTGCGGGTCTGGGAAGTCAAGGACCGCGCCGGCAAGCACCAGGCGCTGTTCTATGGCGACTACTTCACCCGGCCCTCCAAGCGCTCCGGCGCCTGGATGACCTCGTTGCGCGACCAGCAGAAGCTCGACGGCGAGGTTACGCCGCTGATCATCAATGTCTGCAATTTCGCCAAGGGCGCCGAGGGCCAGCCCTCGCTGCTGTCCCCGGACGATGCGCGGACGCTGTTTCACGAATTCGGCCACGGCCTGCACGGGATGCTGTCGGACGTGACCTATCCGTCGCTGTCCGGCACCAATGTGTTCACCGATTTCGTCGAGCTGCCCTCGCAGCTTTACGAGCACTGGCAGGAGCAGCCGCAGGTGCTGCGGCAGTTTGCGCGGCACTACCAGACCGGCGAGCCGCTGCCGGACGATCTCCTGAAGCGCTTCCTGGCCGCGCGCAAATTCAACCAGGGCTTTGCCACCGTGGAGTTCGTTTCCTCGGCGCTGATCGATCTCGAATTCCATACCCAGCCGGCTTCCGCGAGCCTGGACGTGCGGGCGTTCGAACGCCAGGAGCTGGAAAAAATCGGCATGCCCGCGGAAATCTCGCTGCGGCACCGGCCGCAGCAATTCGGCCATATTTTCTCCGGCGATCACTATGCGTCGGGCTATTACAGCTACATGTGGTCCGAGGTGATGGATGCCGATGCGTTCGGGGCGTTCGAGGAGGCCGGCGACATTTTCGATCCCGCGGTCGCCAAGCGCCTGCACGACGACATCTATTCGTCGGGCGGCTCGCGCGATCCGGAGGACGCCTATGTCGCATTCCGCGGCCGCGAGCCGGAGCCCGACGCGCTGCTGCGCCGCCGAGGCCTCTCGGAAACCTCCGAAGCGGCCTGACGTGAAAGGGCCGCCCAACGTGAACTCAGCGCTTCGCCGGCTGCTCGGTCTGCTGCTGCTGGCCGGTGCGCTGGCCTTTGGCGGAACGGTTGCAGAGGCGCATCCGCATGTCTGGATCACGTCCACCAGCGAATTGCTCTACGCCCCCGACGGCTCGATATCAGGCGTGCGCCACGCCTGGACCTTCGACGACATGTTCTCGACCTATGCCCTGCAGGGCCTCGAGACCAAGACCAAAGGCGTCTACAGCCGCGAGGAGCTGGGGCCGCTGGCGCAGACCAATGTCGAATCGCTCAAGGAATACGGCTTCTTCACCTTCGCCAAGGCCGACGGCAAGAAGGCGAAATTCCAGGAGCCGGTCGACTACTACCTTGAATACAAGGATGGCACGCTGACGCTGCATTTCACCTTGATGCTGAAGACGCCGGTGAAGGCCCGGGAACTGGTGCTGGATGTGTTCGATCCGGAGTTCTTCATCGACTTCAAATTCGCCGACAAGGATCCGGTCAGGCTGGTCGGGGCCCCCGCCGCCTGTCAGATGACATTCCAGCGGCCGAGCGACGGCACCGCGAATGCGCAGAAGCTCGGCGAGCAGACTTTCGCCGAGTGGCGACAATTCGAACTTTGGCGCGATGTTCGCCAACAAGATCAGGGTGGAGTGCCCGTGAGGCCTGAACTTTCATTCGCGCGCGGCCTGACGACCTGCGTCGCCGTGGTGCTGGCCGTTCTGATGCTCGACGGTGCCGTGCATCTGCTGGTGGCGCAGACGCCGTTCGGCGGCCCGCGCCCGAGCGGCGCCGAGCCGCAGGCCGGCGGCCTCGTCGGATGGCTGCTCGCCAGGCAATCGGAATTCTACCGCCAGATGTCCGCGACCATTCGCGCCGCGAAGTCCGACGGCTCGGCGGTCTGGACGCTGCTCGCGATTTCATTCGCCTATGGCATCTTTCACGCCGCAGGTCCCGGCCATGGCAAGGCGGTGATCTCCTCCTATCTGGTCGCCAACCGCGAGACCGCGCGGCGCGGCATCGTGCTGTCGTTTGCCTCCGCGCTGATGCAATCGCTGGTCGCGGTGGTGATGGTCGGGATTGGCGCCTGGTTGCTCAACGCCACCGCCAAAACCATGTGCGGGGCTGAACGCGCGATCGAGATCGCGAGCTATGCCCTGATCGCGGCGTTCGGTGCCCGGCTGGTCTGGACCAAGGGCGGCGGCTTCCTGCGGGCGCTGCGGCCGCCGCAACTGGTGCCGGCGATGGCGGTTGCCGCGCGCATCACGATCATCACGATCATGATCGTCACGACCATGCCCATGCGAGCGTGGCGCATGATCACGGCCGTGATGACCACGTCCATGACGAGCATTGTGGACACTCCCATGGTCCCGATCCGAGCGAGCTGGCCGGTCCCGGCGGCTGGCGGCGCGGCTTTGCCGCGATTTTCGCGGTTGGCATCCGGCCCTGCTCGGGCGCGATCCTGGTGCTGGTGTTCGCGCTGGCGCAGGGATTGTTCTGGACGGGAGTTGCAGCGACCTTCGTGATGGGGCTCGGCACCGCGATCACGGTGGCGACCATCGCCGTGGTCGCGGTATCCGCGCGCGGCCTGGCGCAACGCCTGAGCGGCGCCAGCGACGGCGGCGGCGCCCTGATCATGCGCGGCGTCGAATTTGGCGCGGCCGCCCTGGTGCTGCTGTTCGGCGTCGGCCTGTTGCTCGGCTACATCGCCGCCGAGCGGGTGACGTGCTTTTAAGGCGGGATAGCCTCGAGAAGCGACGCAGATGTTTGTTCACCTCGCCCCGCTTGCGGGGAGAGGTCGAATTCGCTCAGCGAATGTCGGGCGAGGGGCCTGTCCGCGAGTCCGACATTGTAGAGAGGCCCCGTCACCGCGCCCTCTCACCGCAAGCGGGGCGAGGGAGAGGTGGACCGACCGCCTCAGCGCTAGATCTCATCATATTCTAGATCCAGGCGCCGTAATTCTACGCGGCGAGGCCGTCCGATCTGGCCGCCTTGTCACGCCTGTCTCTCTTCCGGCGGCAAGCCCGGCGAACCGGCGCAAGGCTTCGGCCATCTTCACGCGCCCGCCGACGCCGGTGATCACCACGTCGACCATGGTAAAGGACGAGTGCATGTGGCCGCGTGCCTTGAGTTGCTCGACCGGCACGCCGGCGGCAGCCAGGGCTTCGGCGTAAGCGATACCCTCGTCGCGCAGCGGATCGAACTCGCAGGTCACCACGAACGCCTGGGGCAGGCCCGCAAGTTTGCCGCGCAGCGGCGAGACGCGCGGATCGGTGCGGTCGGCCGGGCGGACAGTAGATGTCCCAGAACCAGTCCATCAGCGGCCGCGTCAGGAAATAGCCTGCCGCATTTTCGCTGTAGGACGGCCGGTCGAAATCGCAGTCGGTGACCGGGCACAGCAAAAGCTGGCCTGCGATCTGCGGGCCGCCGCGGTCGCGCGCCAGCTGGCAGGTGACGGCGGCGATGTTGCCGCCGGCGCTCCAGCCCGCGACCAGCACCGGTCCCGGCCTGCCGCCGAGCTCGGCGGTATGCTCGGCGATCCAGTTCGTCGCCGCGTAGCCGTCCTCGGCCGCGGCCGGGAAGCGGTGTTCGGGCCCATGCCGATAACCGACGCTGACGAAGATCATCCCGGTGCGCCGGCACATGTCGCGGCAGAACGGATCGTCGGATTGCTCGTCGCCCAGCACCCAGCCGCCGCCATGGAAATAGACCACGATCGGATGCGGCCCCGGCGTCGCCGGCCGGTACAGACGATAGGGCAGCGGGCCGTCGGCGCCTTGGAGCGCGCCGTCTCCGACTTCGCCGACCGGCCGGCCGGCCGGACGGCCGGCATTGAATTGCGCCACAAAGGCGCGCGCGCCCTCAGGCCCCAGCGACTCGATCGGCGGCAAGTTCATGTCCGCCAGCATGTTCAGCACCAGCCGCACATCCGGCTGCAGGCGGACGATCTCGCCGTCGTTGCATTGCTCGGCGACATCGGGGCCGGTGAGCCGGAAACCGAGCATGCCGCGGCTGACGACCTCGTTGCAGATGCTGCGGTAGGGACCGACACCGCCGGTATAGGGCATCACGCCCTGCGCCTTGCCGGGAACGTTGGCGCCCGTGTACCAGGTATTGGCCAGCCGATGCAGCGTCAGCGATCGAGCAGTCGGCCATGTGTTGCGCCCAGCCGTCCTGCGCCGTTGCGGTCGCCTCGATCGCGGTGAAGCCGGCCTCGCGCATCGCCATCAGCCGGTCGACCACCCAGTCGACATGCTGCTCGATCGACACCGCCATGTTCGACAGCACCGACGGGCTGCCCGGGCCGGTGATCATGAACAGATTGGGGAAGCCGGCCACGGTCAGCCCGAGATAGCTCTGCGGGCCGTCGGCCCAGACGTCGGACAGCGACTTTCCGCCACGGCCGGTGATCGGATGCACCGCCATGATCGCGCCGGTCATGGCGTCGAAGCCGGTGGCGAACACGATGACGTCGACGTCGAACGTGCGCTTGTCGGTCTTGATGCCGGAGGCCGTGATCTCTGTGATCGGCTCCTGCCGCAGGTTCACCTGCGTGACGTTGGGACGGTTGTAGGTGGCGTAGTAGTTGGTATCGAGGCAGGGACGCTTGGAACCGAACGGATGGTCGTTCGGGCTCAGCGCCGCCGCCGTCTCGGGGTCCTTGACGATCGCCACGGATTTTCTCGCGGATCAGCTCGGCGACCAGCGCGTTGCCGTCGACGTCGACGCCCTGGTCGGCCCAGAGCTGGGTCAGGATGTGGACGAGATCGCCGGCGGCCCACGCCTGCTCGAAGCGTTCGCGGCGCTCGGCATCGCTGAATTGCCAGCTCACGACCGGTGCCGGCGGAAACGGTACGCCGGCCATCGACCAGCGGGCCTGCTCACGGTAGCCGGCGCGGTCGCTTTGCAGCAAGGCCGTGCGATCCGCCGACGCCGGGCCATTGTGGGCGGGAAGCGCAAAGCTCGCGGTGCGCTGGAACACGGTCAGATGCGCCGCCTGCTCGGCGATCAACGGGATCGCCTGGATCCCCGACGATCCGGTGCCGATCACCGCGACGCGCTTGCCGGCGAGCTTGACCTCGTGGTGCGGCCAGCGGCCGGTGAAATAGATCTCGCCCTTGAAGTCCTTGACGCCCTCGATCTCCGGCGGCTTGGGCGAGGAGAGACAGCCGGTGGCCATGATGTAGTAGCGGCAGGATATCGCAGCGCCATTGTCGGTCGTGAGCCGCCAGCGTTCCGCGGCCTGATCCCAGGTCGCCGCCGTGACTTTGGTGTGAAAGCGGATGTCGCGCCGCAGATCATAGCGGTCGGCGACGAAGCCGAGATAGCGCAGGATTTCAGGCTGGGTTGCGTATTTCTCCGACCACTTCCACGCGCTCTCGAGTTCCGGATCGAAGGTGTAGCTGTAGTCGATGGTCTGAATGTCGCAGCGCGCGCCGGGATACCGGTTCCAGTACCAGGTGCCGCCGACGTCGCTGGCCTCGTCGACCGCGACCGTCGTGAAGCCGGCCTTGCGCAACCGATGCAGAAGATAGAGGCCGGCAAACCCCGCGCCCACCACGGCGACGTCGACCTGTTGCGTCGCACCGTTGCCCGTTGTTTTCGAAGCAGATGATTCGACCATCGCGTCTGGCATGTCACGCCTCCCATGTTTTGTTTGGTGTGCTTTATTTTGCTGGAGGCTATCGCCGCATCCGCGGTTTGTCATCAGCGCAATGCAATCTTCGGTCGCGGCGCGCGCATCTTTGTTTTGACGCATTTTCTGGGCGCGAGGCGGAACGCAGCGCAGCAGACATCTCTACGTAACAACCATTAATAGCCACGCAGCTTGCTCGACCCATGGCGCACCGCGTTCCACAACCGGGTTGGCGCATATCGGGCGCAGGCGATGAGGTCGGCTTTGTTTCACTCGGGCCCGTTGGTTCCAGCGCGACCCGAGTCCCAGAGCCAGCGGCCGATCAATACGGCTACGCCCATTCCAGCAAGTTGGGCCATGATGAAACCAGGCACGCCCGACGGCGCGATGCCCGCAAAAGTGTCGGAAAGCGATCGCGCGATGGTCACGGCCGGATTGGCGAACGAAGTTGAAGCCGTGAACCAGTAGGCCGAGGTGATATAGAGGCCGACCGCGTAGGGGATGGCGGCAGGCGTTCGCGCGGCGCAGCCGAAGATCGTCAGCAGCAATCCGAAGGTGGCAACAGCTTCAGCGAACCATTGCCCCGGGCCAGCGCGGGGGGTGATCGAGAATTGCCACAGCGGCAATTCAAACATCAGATGGGCCGCCCATACGCCCGCAACGGCTCCGATGATTTGCGCAGCAATGTATCCGGCGGCCATCGGCCAGGGCAGTTCCCGTCGCAACGCGAATGCGACGCTCACGGCCGGATTGAAATGCGCGCCGGAGACCGGCCCGAAGATCAGGATCAGCACGACCAGGATCGCGCCGGTCGGTATGGTGTTGCACAGAAGCGCAAGCGCCACGTTTCCGCCTGCGAGCCTCTGGGCCATGATACCGGAGCCGACGACAGCCGCCAGCAGGAACGCGGTGCCCAGCCATTCTGCGAAGATGCGCCGCGCCAGTGCCGGCATCAGGCGGCCGAAGACGTTTGATCGACGACCCGCTGGCCGTCTTCCTTGATGAATTCACCGTGCTGGGCCGGCAGCAACTCGATTACGGCTTCCGAAGGCCGGCATAAGCGGACCCCCTTTGGGCTCACCACAATCGGCCTGTTGATCAGGATCGGATGCGCCATCATGGCATCCAGCAACTGATCATCGGTCAAGCTCGGGTCGCCCAGGCCAAGATCATTATACGGAGTGCCCTTCTCGCGAAGCACCGATCTCGCGGACACGCCCATACGCTCGATCAGTTGTTTGAGTAGCGGGCGTGCCGGCGGCGTCTTCAAGTACTCGATCACGTGCGGCTCGATGCCGGCATTGCGGATCATGCCGAGCGCGTTGCGCGAAGTCCCGCAATCCGGATTGTGGTAGATGATGACATCCATGGCTAACCTTCCGAAACAGATAGACCGCGCCAGTGACGGCATCAGTTGGCTTCCGCAGCCTTGGCTGTCGAGCCTTCCATATGGCCGATATCGCGGAGCCTGTTTTGCAGGCTCAACTTGTCGAGCGAGGACAGCGGCAAAGCGGTAAAGATACCGATCCTCTGATTGAGAAGCCGGTAGGCATCCTTGAACGCGAGTGAGATCTCGGCGGGTGTGCCCGTCGCCGCTGCCGGATCGGGAATGCCCCAATGCGCCGTCATGGGTTGGCCCGGCCATACCGGGCAAACTTCCTCCGCGGCATTGTCGCAGACAGTGAATACGAAATCGAATTGCGGTTCTTTGATAAATTCGGCCCATGATTTCGAGCGAAAATCGAACATGTTGTAGCCCAAGCTCCTTAACAGCCGCAGCGTCTCGGGATGCAGGCTTCCCTTCGGCTGACTTCCGGCGCTGTAGGCGCGGAATTTCCCCGCGCCGACCTTGTTCAGGATCGCCTCTGCCATAATCGACCGCGCGGAATTGCCGGTACAGAGGAACAGGACATTATAGGGACGATCAGCCATGGCTCCCTCCGTCAGCAGCAGGCCGACGCGGCCTTGGCGGGCACGGCCTGCGGTGCGCAGCAGGCGCCTTGCTTCTCATGCGCGATACGTGCGTTGTTCTCGCCGGTGCCATCGCCATAGGTGATGCTCTCGCCGGTGGTCAGGAACGTCTCCCACGCGATGCCGGCCGGATCGTCGATCCATGACTTCTCCGATTTGGCGTAACAGCAAGCGGTCTCGCCCTGCTCGATAACGTCGCCGCCGGCTTCCCGCAAGCGGGCGTACACCTCGTTCAGTTCATTGGTATCTTCGACCTGAATGCCGAGGTGGTCGAGGCCGGGTTCGCGGCCGCGCGTCGAGATCGCAAAATTCACGCGCGGATCATCGAGCATCCATTTCGCGTAGTCCGGTTTGATCACGGTCGGTTTGGCAGCGAACAGCGCCGAGTAGAATCCGATGGATTGCGGAATGTCGCTGACGGACAGGTGAACGTGCAGGCGCTTCATGGCGTTTCCTTTCAGGCTGGAATTTTGGCGCGTTTTCGCGCCGGCTTGCATTCGACCGCGGGCGCGCATGGAACGCCGCCGCAGCAATTGTCGGTGAGATATCCGATCAGCGCGTTCATCGTCGCGAACCGGGCCGCATAGATCATCGAGCGGCCCTCGCGGCGCACCGTGACAAGGCCCGCCGTCCGCAGCCGATCGAAATGAAAGGTCAGCGTGTTCGGGGCAAGGTCGAGTGCGGTTGCGACCGCGCCCGCCGGCATGCCCTCGGGTCCGGCCTCCACCAGCAGGCGGAATACGTCGAGCCGATTATCCTGGGCGAGTGCGGCCAACGCCGCGACGACATCTGTCTTTTCCATATTTCAACGATTATCGAAATGATAGAAGATTGTCAAGCAGTGTTTCAACAGCCGTTGAAATGATTTCAGCTTGCGGGCGGCTGGTTGCGCGAGCGCGGCGTTAACTGGAGCAGCGTCGCTGCGGGGCGCTTCCCGGCTTTTTGCACTTCCGGCACACCATATCGGGACCAGCGTAACCAGTGTCGGATATTCACTCGCGCCCGGCATGCGAGGTATAGTAGCGAGATGGTGACCTTGAACCCAAAGCAATCGCTAATTTGGTTTAGCGTGGTCTCGACGATCCTTGTGCTTTTTGGGATCGTGTACACAGTGTTGGGTCTCGCTATATTGCCCGTTGATCGCGAGACATTGTTGCCTTGGGAAGGTGCAATCTACGGAGCCCTCATGATGGGATGGGGCACAACGCTTTTGTGCGTTGGACGCTTGGCATTCCGACGAAATGATGTCGGCCTCATGAAGGGTCTGCTCTATGGACTTATCGTGTGGCTTGTCGTTGAAGCCGCTGTTTCCGTGTACTACAAAGTTTGGTTTAACGTCGGAGTGGACATAGCGGTTCTCGCGCTTTTCAGCGTCCCCTTGCTAAAAGGCATAAATCAAGCCGAGCGATGACGCCGACAGCGGGATGATTGCCGCGCCAAGGATGAGAGCCTCGAGAAAATTTGACCGCAAGGGCATCCGGAAGGACCTTCGGCAAGGCTCGACCCGGCGATTTGCCCTGCGTGTCCAGCCCCCTTTGCAGAAATATTCCTGTTCACTTCTGACCCAAATCACTTCTACATCCCTCGCTGTCCTGTCCCACACAAAGGGGCGGCTCGAGATCGTCACGGACGCGGGGCAGGATGCGGTGGACGCGGGTAGCGCATTGACGAACGCGCTTAGCTGCGGACGGAGAAGTCGTGTGGTCCTGACGCCCCGACGCTGGCGTCAAGTCGGTGAAAGAAATTTCACCGGCGACGGTGGCAAACAAGCCCGGTCACCGGGGAGAGCGCGAAATAAGCCGTTAAAACCATCGCGTGCGGGAATGCCGGGTAATCCCGGTGCGACCGTGGTGACTAACGCGTGTGTTTTACTACCTTACACACGCGGCTGCGGGTGCAACGGGCACCCGGCATTCCCCGACACCCTTGGATCGGGCGGACGATTGACGCAAAACTCGGGCGCAATGCGCCGCGGGAACGAGAAGGTGTATCGTTCGTCATTGCGAGCGCAGCGAAGCAATCCATTCTTTCTTTGTGTGGCGAGATGGATTGCTTCGCTGCGCTCGCAATGACGGCTGAGGTAGCCCGGATGAGCGATTGCGAAATCCGGGGTCGACGTCGCGTTCGTTCCCGGATGTCGCGTTCGCTCATCCGGGCTACCCGGATCCCGGCCGCCTAAACCGGCAGATGGTTCTGGATCGCCGGCATGAAGAAGATCGCAAGATTGATCGCAAAGCCAATGCTCCACAGGATCGAGCGCAGCATCGGCCGATCGCCGAGATAGGTGAGGACATAGGCAATCCGCACGATCAGGAACAGGATCGCCAGTTCATTGATGAGGCGTTGCGGGCCGGCGCGAAATTCCGCCAGCAACACCGCGACGGCGAAGAACGGAAACGCCTCGATGCCGTTCTGGTGTGCGCCGAGCGCGCGGGCGCCAAGCGGATCGTCGTAGAACGCGGGGTCGCGCGGTTTGGAATTGTCGAAGCGGCGAAAGCCGATCCACTTGATCGGTGCGATCGTCAGCAGATACAGCATCAGCGTTCCCAATACGCACCATTCGGCGATTGTCATGGTTCCCCCCGAGGCGCTGGTTTTTGGCTTGATGCTTTGACACTCGACAGTATCGAACCGGCCATTATCTTCGACAAGGCGGTTATCTTGACAAGGCGACTCTGGCAACGCGCGAAGCCACGGGCCTCATGACCACGGTCGTTCCCATCCAGAGTGCAAAACCTGCGGCGGACGTCAGGCCGCAGCGCGTCGGCGTGTTGCTGGTCAATCTCGGCACTCCCGACAGCGCGGATACCAGGGGCGTGCGGGTTTATCTCAAGGAATTTCTGTCCGATCCGCGGGTGATCGAAAATCAGGGGCTGCTGTGGAAGCTGGCGCTGAACGGCGTCATCCTGCGCACCCGCCCGCGCCGCAAGGCGCGCGATTACCAGAAAATCTGGAACACCGAGAAGAACGAATCCCCACTCAAGACCATCACCCGCGCGCAGTCCGACAAGCTTGCGGCATCGATCGCCGACCACGACCATGTCGTGGTGGATTGGGCGATGCGCTACGGCAATCCGTCGATCCGCTCAGGGATCGATGCCCTGACGGCGCAAGGCTGCGACCGGCTGCTGGTGGTGCCGCTCTATCCGCAATATTCGGCCGCGACGTCGGCGACGGTGTGCGACGAGGTGTTCCGCGTGCTCGGCGAGATGCGCGCGCAACCCACCTTGCGGGTGACGCCGCCTTATTATGACGACCCGGATTATATCGAGGCGCTGGCGGTCTCGATGTCAGCGCATCTCAAAACCTTGCCGTTCCAGCCCGAACTGATCGTGGCCTCGTTCCACGGCATGCCGCAGAAATACATCGACCAGGGCGACCCTTACCAGCTGCAATGCATCGCAACCACCGAGGCGTTGCGCAAGCGCATGGGCCTTGAGGCCGCAAAGCTGATCCTGACATTTCAGTCGCGCTTCGGCTTCGACCAGTGGCTGCAGCCCTACACCGACAAGACCGTAGCGCAGCTCGCCAAGGACGGCGTGCGCCGCATCGCCGTCGTCATGCCGGGGTTCTCCGCCGATTGCCTGGAAACGCTGGAGGAAATCGCACAGGAGAACGCCGAGATCTTCCAGCACAATGGCGGCGAACAATTCGCGGCTATCCCCTGCCTGAACGACAGCGACGCCGGCATGGACGTGATCCGTCAGTTGGTGTTGCGCGAACTTCAGGGCTGGATCTGAAGCATGATCCAAGCGTTGGCATCTCGGTGGGTCGAACCTTACATCCCCAATAGGCGACCAATAGGGATTCGCTGCGCTGCAATGTCTGACACATGGTTGCAGTACGGTTCGCTGGCGTAGCAGGCGTTTCGCTTTCGGGAGATTTTCATGGACGGTTTCAGCATTTTCGCCATCGCCATCGTGCTGCTGATTATTTTTACGCTGTTTGCCGGCGTCAAGACGGTGCCGCAGGGATACGACTGGACCATCGAGCGCTTCGGAAAATTCACCCGCACGCTGGCGCCGGGGTTGAACATCATCATTCCCTATTTCGATCGCGTCGGCCGCAAGATGAACATGATGGAGCAGGTGATCGACATCCCCGAGCAGGAAGTCATCACCAAGGACAACGCCACGGTCACCGTGGACGGTGTCGCGTTCTTCCAGGTGTTCGACGCCGCCAAGGCGAGCTATGAAGTGTCCAATCTCAATCAGGCGATCATCGTGCTGACGATGACCAACATCCGCTCGGTGATGGGCGCGATGGATCTCGATCAGGTGCTGTCGCATCGCGACGAGATCAATGAGCGGTTGCTGCGCGTGGTCGATGCCGCTGTCTCGCCATGGGGGCTCAAGGTCAACCGCATCGAAATCAAGGACATCGTGCCACCGGCCGATCTCGTCGAAGCGATGGGACGTCAGATGAAGGCCGAGCGGGTCAAGCGCGCCGATATTCTGCAGGCCGAGGGGCAACGGCAATCGGAAATCCTGCGAGCGGAAGGCGCCAAGCAGGGCCAGATCCTGCAGGCCGAAGGCCGCCGCGAGGCCGCCTTCCGCGACGCCGAAGCGCGCGAACGCTCCGCCGAGGCGGAGGCCAAGGCGACCCAGATGGTCTCCGAAGCCATCGCCAAGGGCGACGTCGCCGCGCTGAATTACTTTATCGCCGACAAATACATCAAGGCATTCGGGCAACTGGCTGACTCGCCGAACCAGAAGATCATCATGCTGCCGATCGAGGCGATGAGCATTTTGGGATCGCTGGCCGGCATCGGCGAGATCGCCAAGGCGACCTTCGGCGAAAGCGCCGCATCGGCGCAGGCGGCCGCGCGCCGCCCATCCGGCGCCGTGCCGCCGGTCCCGCCGCCGGGTTAGAGATGGATTAAATGACCGAGATGTTCTCCACGCTTGGCACCTGGAACTGGCTGATCTTCGGCGTCGCCCTGATGGCGCTGGAGCTGATCGCGCCGGGGGTGTTTCTGTTCTGGCTCGGGCTTGCGGCGCTATTGGTTGGGCTATTGTCGTTTGCGCTCCATCCGTCCTGGCAGGCGCAGATCCTGATGTTCGCGGTTTTTGCTGCCGCGGCGGTGCCGCTGTGGCGGCGGATCGCGCGCAACGGCAGCGCCGTCAGCAAAAGCAATCCGTTTCTCAACAAGCGCGCGGATGCGTTGGTCGGCCGGGTGTTTACGCTGGAGAAGCCGATCATCGACGGGTCAGGCACGGTAAGAATCGACGATACGATCTGGCGCGTCGCCGGTCCCGACGCGCCGGCCGGCAGCCGTGTGCGGATCGTGCAGGCCGATGGCGCCAGCCTGACGGTAGCCGGGGCTTAAAGCGTTTTCGAGCGAAGTGGATACCGGTTCGCGTGAAGAAAACGCGTCAAAATAAAGACTCTAAATCAGTTGGCCCGTTTGCTCCAGCGCTCGGCAAAACGATGCAGCGGCACGAAGTGTTCGTGCAGCTCCCGGCCCAGCGCGGTGAGCTGGTATCCGCCGGCGGGCACCAGTTCAACGAGGCTGGCCTCGCGCAGTTCCGAGAGCCTGGACTGCAGCACGGTGGGCGAGGCTTCGTCACAGGCGGTGCGCAGCGCACGCGACGTCAGCGGCTGATCGCGCAGTTCCCACAGGATGCGCAAGCTCCAGCGCCGTCCGAGAAGATCGAGCAGCGCCATGATCGGCCGGCCCGATGTCGAGCCGCGGACGTTGCGTTTTTTCACGGCTGAGGTCTGTTTCGGCACTCAAGGGTTTCCTTGCATTCTGCTACAGATAATGTAGCGTATCGCTACGTTTATTGTAGCACAGGAGCCCGAGATGTCACGTATTCGCCGCGCTGCAGCCGCCCTATGCGCCGGACATTCAGCAGCAGTTTGACCGGATCATGCGCGGCGCCCCGCCGCTGATGCTGTTCCGCGTCATCGCCGGCAACGCCCGCGCCTGGGAGAAATTCCGGGCCGGCAGCCTGCTCGACCGCGGGCCGCTATCGTTGCGGGACCGCGAAATCGTCATCGACCGCACCTGCGCGCTGACCGGATGCGAATACGAATGGGGCGTGCATGTCGCAACCTTCGCGGATGCCGCCCACCTCACCGAGGAGCAGGTCCGCGCCACGGTGCAAGGCAAAGCCGACGCGGCGTGCTGGTCGGCGGCAGAGCAGGCATTGGTCGCAGCGGTCGATGCGCTGCATCACCGCGCCACGCTGGCGGACGGGGAATTCAAGGCGCTGGCGGGGCACTACGACGATGCGCAGATCTTCGAGATCATCCTGCTCTGCGGCTTCTATCGCACCGTGTCATACATGGCCAACGGGCTGGCACTTCCGCTGGAGGCGAATGCGGCGCGGTTTCCGGCGGCCGTCAACTAGCGGCTGCTAGGCCACCCCGGCGCGCAGGATGTCGTGCAGATGCACGATGCCGACCGGCTTGCCCGCCTCGGTCACGATCAGCGCGGTGATCTTCGAAGAGTTGAGAATTTCCAGCGCCTGGCTGGCGAGCAGGTCGCCGCAAATCGTCTTCGGATTTTTCGTCATCACGTCGTCGACCAGCGCGGTCATCAGGTCCGGCCGCATAATATGGCGGCGCAGGTCGCCGTCGGTGACGATGCCGACGATCTGCCCGCGGGAATCGACGATGCCGACGCAGCCAAATCCCTTGGAGGACATCTCGACCAGCGCGTCGGACATTCGGGTGCCGAGCGGCTTGAGCGGTATTGCGTCGCCGGCATGCATCAGGTCGCGGGTATATTTCAGCATCGCGCCGAGCTTGCCGCCCGGATGCAGCACGCTGAAATCGACCGACGTAAAGCCGCGGCCCTCCAGCAGCGCGATCGCCAGCGCATCGCCCAGCGCCAGCAGCATCAGCGAGGAGGTGCTGGGGGCAAGGTTGTGCGGGCAGGCCTCGCGGGCCTTCGGCAGCGTCAGCGCGACATCGGCGGCCAGGCTCAGGGTGGAGTCGCGTTCCGCCGTCATGGCGATCAGCGCGATGCGGAAGCGCTTGGCGTAGGTGATCAGCGTCTTCATCTCCGCCTGCTCGCCGGACCACGACAGCGCCATGATCACATCGTCGGCGGTGATCATGCCGAGGTCGCCATGGCCGGCCTCGGCGGCGTGGACGAAGAAGGCGGGCGTGCCGGTGGAGGCGAGGGTGGCGGCGATCTTGCGCGCCACATGGCCGGACTTGCCGAGCCCCGTGACGATCAATCGGCCCCTGGCGTTGCGAATGACGATCGGCGGCGGCCGCAAACGCCGGGCCGAGATCGGATTGCAGGGCTGCGGCCAGCGCGGCAATGCCGCTGCCATCGGCCTCAAGCGTGCGCAGCGCCGAGGCAACGGCGGCGTTCGCAGGTTCGGTGCCGGATGAATTTGTCATCAGCGGTTTCGGCTTGGCCATGTCGGGTTCCAGGGAGATGAGGGCATCGGCTTTTGCCCCAACCCCTCCTTAGCACGGCCAAATCCGTGATGCGACGCGGGCCGCCGTTCTCAACGGGTCATTAACCATAATTGTTTTAACTCCGTTAACGACGTTTTCCGCGCCTGGCTTCGCGCATGCACGGAACCCGGTCGGCAAGCGTATGAATTTGTTGGAGTATTTTGATCGTGATGACGGGTCCAGCCAGGGGCCGCCGCAAGCGCGCAACGACCTTACGCGCGGCTTTGGCATGCCTTGCGCTGACCGCGTTCGAAGACGGTGCGGCGCAAGCCCAAACGCTGACCCCCGATCTGTTCCGCCCGGTGCCCGGCGGCTTCGTCTCGCCGCAGGATCTGCCGTTGCGCAGGACCCGCAACAACAGCAGCGTCGACCCTACCGACAGCGCCATTGATCCTGCCTATGACGACAGCCTTCGCCGCAAGGACACCCGCGCGCCGTCGCGGATAGGCCAAATTCCCTCCTATGGCCTTGCCGCTGCCAGCGGCGCATCGGACTCCGGCTTCAACTCGCTCAACCGCAAGCGCAAGAAGCCGAAATTCTATCCGGGCCAGGCCAAGCCGAAGCCGCCGCCGGGCCCCGGCAGCCCGCCGCCGGGCGAATCCAAATTGCCGATACGGCTGTCGATCCCGCCGTCCGAAACCGCCAACAAGACGCCGCTGCCGCCGGCGATGGCCGGCACCGTGGTCGGCCAGCCGCAGCGCAAGCGCCTCAAGGTCGACGACGATCCGTTCGGCGCGGTCGGCGATTACGCCGGCAGCTTCCTGATCAAGTCGGCGGTTGAAGTCAGCGGCGGCTATGACACCAATCCCGGCCGCCTCTCCACCGAATCCAAGGGGTTGCCGTTCTGGGTGGTCGCGCCGGAATTCCTCGCTATCTCCGATTGGGAGCGCCACGCTTTGGTGGCCGATCTCAGGGGTTCGTACACCGGCTATGGCGGCAAACTTCCGGCCATCGTCGATGGCGCGGCCTCGCCGGCGCCGACCAATATCGACCGGCCGAATTTCAACGGTCACGTCGACGGCCGTCTCGATGTCACCGAAAACACCCATCTGCTCGCAGAGGCGCGGCTGCTGCTCGCAACGGACAATCCCGGCAGCCCGAACATCCTGGCCGGCCTTGCCAGATATCCGGTCTATGCGACGTTCGGCGGCACCTTCGGCTTGGACCAGAAGTTCAATCGCCTGGAGATTTCGGCCGGCGCCACCGTCGATCGCACTGTCTATCAGGCTTCCACCCTCACCGACGGCAGCACTTCCACCAATGACGACCGCAATTTCAATCAGTATGGCGGTGTCGGCCGCGCCAGTTACGAACTCACGCCGGGGGTGAAACCGTTCGTCGAGGTCGAGGGCGACGCCCGCGTGCACG
The DNA here is from genome assembly GCA_963771225.1 of uncultured Pseudomonadota bacterium. Taxonomy (GTDB): domain Bacteria; phylum Pseudomonadota; class Alphaproteobacteria; order Rhizobiales; family Xanthobacteraceae; genus Bradyrhizobium. The sequence goes on from CAVYSR010000007.1 coordinate 110,811, forward strand.
ACCTGCCGCTGGACCGCAACGGCTACGCGCGCGATTCCACCGGCGGCTATGCCAAGGGCGGCACCTCCTTCGAATTCTCGCGGCTGTTGACCGGCGAAATCTCGCTCGGCTGGGCCTCGCGCGATTATGTCGATCCCCGCCTTGGCCGGCTCGATGGCCTGCTCACCGCGGGCTCGCTGGTGTGGACGGCGACACCGCTGACCACGGCCAGGTTCGTAACCTCCACCTCGATCGACGAGACCATCGTGCCCGGCGTTTCCGGCGTGCTGACGCATCTCTACACCGTCGAAGTCGATCACGATTTCCGCCGCTGGCTTTCGGCGATCGGGAAATTCACCTACGGCACGCTCGACTACCAGGGCGACGGACGGTTCGACAAGATTTACTCGATCGAGGGCGACCTGATTTACAAGCTGACCCGCAGCCTGTGGATCAAGGGCACGCTGCGCCGCGACGTTCTCAATTCCAACTTTGTCGGCTCAAGCTCGGCCTCGACCGTGGTGATGCTCGGGGTGAGGGTGCAGAACTAGATTGCTTGGTGCGGCCTTGCTGCGTCCGTCATTGCCGGGCTTGACCCGGCAATCCATCCTCTTCGGAAGGTGCTTCTTGTGAAGATTGATGGATACGCGGGTCAAGCCCGCGTATGACAGGTTGTGAGCGATACTCGCTCACCCTCAAGGGACAAAGAACTACCGCGGCAGGCTCGTCGACCCCATCAGGAACGCATCGATGGCGCGGGCGCAGAGCCGGCCCTCGCGGATCGCCCACACGACCAGCGATTGTCCGCGGCGCATGTCGCCGGCTGAAAACACCTTGGGCAGCGAGGTCTGATAGTCGTTCGTGTTGGCGCGCACATTGCCGCGCGGGTCGAGATCGACGCCGAGGGTCTTCAAGAGGCCCTCATGCACCGGATGCACGAAACCCATCGCCAGCAGCACCAGTTGCGCGTCGAGATCGAATTCGCTGCCCGCGATCGGCTTGAACTTGTCGTCGACCTGCACGCAATGCAGTTTTGCCACCTTGCCGTCGGCGCCTGAGAATTTCTGCGTCAGCACAGCGTATTCCCGCCGCGCGCCTTCGGCCTGGCTGGATGACGTGCGCATCTTCAGCGGCCAGTTCGGCCAGGTCAGTCCCTTATTCTCCTGGTCGGGCGGCGCCGGCATGATTTCAAGCTGTGTCACCGAGAGCGCGCCTTGCCGGAACGAGGTGCCGATGCAGTCCGATCCGGTGTCGCCGCCGCCGATCACGACCACATGCTTGCCGCCGGCGAGAATGTCGGCCGCGCTGCCGAGCGGTTCCTCGGAGACGCGGCGGTTTTGCTGGGGCAGGAAATCCATCGCGAAGTGAATGCCCGACAAGTCGCGGCCGGGGATCGGCAGGTCACGCGCGGCTTCAGCGCCGCCGGTCAGCGCCAGCGCATCATAGGTCTTGAGCATTTCGCGCGGATCGAGCGTGGCGCTGCCATTTCCCGACGCGCCGACATGCACGCCATAATGGAAGGTGACGCCCTCGGCCTCCATCTGCGTCACCCGGCGGTCGATGATATGCTTCTCCATCTTGAAATCGGGAATGCCGTAACGGAGCAAGCCGCCGGCCTTGGCGAATTTCTCGAACAGATGCACGTCGTGACCGGCGCGCGCGAGTTGCTGCGCGCAGGCCAGACCGGCCGGGCCGGAACCGACCACGGCGATCTTCCTGCCGGTCTTCTGCGCGGCGATCTCCGGCTTGAGCCAGCCATTGTCCCAGGCACGGTCGACGATGGCGCATTCGATGGTCTTGATGGTGACGGGATTGTCGTCGATGTTGAGCGTGCAGGAAGCCTCGCACGGGGCGGGGCAAATCCGCCCGGTGAATTCCGGGAAATTATTGGTCGAGTGCAGATTGCGCGAGGCTTCTTCCCAGTTGCCGCCATAGACCAGATCGTTGAAATCCGGAATCTGGTTGTTGACCGGGCAGCCCGGCGTGCCCGGCGCCACCGAACCGGTGCCGTGGCAATAAGGAATGCCGCAATTCATGCAGCGCGCGGCCTGGTCGCGGGTGTCCTTCTCGCTCAGGGGAACGACGAATTCGCGATAGCTCTTGATGCGCTCGGCGACCGGCTCGTATTTGCGATCGTGCCGGTCAATTTCCAGAAAACCTGTAATCTTGCCCATTAAACCTGACGCCCCTGAACCTGCAGCCTCTACTTCGACCGGACCGCTTCCCGCCCTCTCCACGTCATTGCGAGGAGCGAAGCGACGAAGCAATCCAGAACTGTCATATCCGAGCTATGGATTGCTTCGCTTCGCTCGCAATGACGATTTCAAATCCCTCAACTACGCCCCGATCGCGATCTTCGGCTCGGCGTCGGCGTTGGCCTTCATTTCCTTCAGCGCGCGGCGGTACTCCACCGGCATCACCTTGCGGAATTTCGGCAAATAAGTTTTCCAGTTCGCCAGAATCTCGGCCGCCCGCCTCGAACCGGTCAGCTTGGCCTGGCGCGTGATCAGGATGTGCAGCCGCTCGATATCGGACTCCAGCAGGTTCTCGAACACGTCGACCCGGCCATGGGCTTCGAGGTCGCCGATCTGGTGATAGGTGTTCTCGTTGATCATCTCTTCCGACAAAACCGGCTCGAGCTCGACCATTGCCATGTTGCAGAGTTTTGCGAAGTCGCCCGCCTCGTCCAGCACATAGGCGACGCCGCCCGACATGCCGGCCGCGAAGTTGCGCCCGGTCTTGCCGAGCACCACGACGATGCCGCCGGTCATGTATTCGCAGCAATGATCGCCGGCGCCTTCGACCACCGCGACCGCACCGGAATTGCGCACCGCGAAACGCTCGCCGGCGATGCCGCGGAAATAGCATTCGCCCTCGATCGCGCCGTACATCACGGTATTGCCGACAATGATGGATTCCTCCGGCACGATGCCGGAATTGCGTGGCGGCTTGACGATGATGCGGCCGCCGGAAAGGCCCTTGCCGACATAGTCATTGCCTTCGCCTTCGAGATCGAAGGTGACGCCGCGCGCCAGCCAGGCGCCGAACGCCTGGCCCGCGGTGCCCTTGAAGGAGACCTGGATGGTGTCGTGCGGCAGGCCGGCATGGCCGTAGATCTTCGCCACCGTGCCGGACAGCATCGCGCCGGCGCTGCGGTCGGTGTTGTTGATCTCCATTTCGATCTTGACCGGCGCGCCGCGGTCGAGCGCCGGCCGCGCTTTGTCGATCAGGGTGCGGTCGAGCACCGCCTCCAGATGATGGTTCTGGCGCTCGGCGTGATAGATCTTCTGCCCCGGCAGTTCCTTCTGGCGGACGAACAGTTTTGAGAAATCGAGCCCCTTGGCCTTCCAGTGCGCCACCAGCGTCGACTGGTCGAGCATCTGGGTCTGGCCCACCATCTCGTTGAAGGTGCGATAGCCGAGGGCGGCCATGATCTCGCGGACTTCCTCGGCGACGAAGAAGAAATAATTGATGACGTGTTCGGGCTGGCCGGTGAAGCGCTTGCGCAGCACCGGATCCTGGGTCGCAACCCCGACCGGGCAGGTGTTGAGATGGCACTTGCGCATCATGATGCAGCCGGCCGCGATCAGTGGGGCGGTGGCGAAGCCGAACTCGTCGGCCCCAAGCAATGCGCCGATCACCACGTCGCGTCCGGTGCGGAAGCCGCCGTCGACCTGCACCAGGATGCGGCTGCGGAGCCGCTCGCGCACCAGGGTCTGGTGGGTTTCGGCCAGGCCGATTTCCCACGGGCTGCCGGCGTGCTTGATCGAGGTCAGCGGCGACGCGCCCGTGCCACCTTCGAAGCCGGCAATGGTGACGTGGTCGGCGCGCGCCTTCGCAACTCCCGCCGCAACCGTGCCGACGCCGATTTCGGACACCAGCTTGACCGACACCAGGCCGTCCGGGTTGACGTTCTTGAGGTCGTAAATCAGCTGCGCCAGATCCTCGATCGAATAGATGTCGTGATGCGGCGGCGGCGAGATCAGGCCGACGCCGGGCGTCGAATGCCGGACCCGCGCGATGGTCGCGTCGACCTTGTGGCCGGGCAGTTGTCCGCCCTCGCCGGGCTTGGCGCCCTGCGCCATCTTGATCTGCATCATGTCGGCGTTGACGAGATATTCGGTGGTCACGCCGAAGCGCCCCGAGGCGACCTGCTTGATCGCCGAGCGCATCGAATCGCCGTTCGGCATCGGCTTGAAGCGGTCGCTCTCCTCGCCGCCTTCGCCGGTATTGGACTTGCCGCCGATCCGGTTCATCGCGATCGCCAGCGTGGTATGGGCCTCCCGCGAGATCGAGCCGAACGACATCGCGCCGGTGGCGAAGCGCCGCACGATATCCTTGGCCGGCTCGACCTGGTCGAGCGGGATCGGCTTGCGCTTCTCGTCCTCGGCGGACTTGATCTTGAACAGGCCGCGCAGCGTCAACAGCCGCTCCGACTGTTCGTTGAGGATTTTCGCGAACGCCTTGTAGCGCTCCAGCGAATTGCCGCGCACGGCGTGCTGCAGTGTCGAGACCGACTCAGCGGTCCAGGCGTGATCCTCGCCGCGGGTGCGATAGGCATATTCGCCGCCGACGTCGAGCGCGGTCTTGTAGACGAGGGAATCGCCGAACGCCTCCGAATGACGGCGCGCGGTTTCCTCGGCGATCTCGGCGAGGCCGACGCCTTCGATGCGGGTGTGGGTGCCGACGAAATATTTTGCGACGAAATCCGCCTTCAGCCCGACCGCGTCGAAAATCTGCGCGCCGCAATAGGACTGATAGGTCGAGATGCCCATCTTCGACATCACCTTCAACAGGCCCTTGCCGATCGACTTGATGTAGCGCTTGACGATCTCGTAATCGTCGAGCACGGCCGGCAGCCGGTCCTTCATCGCGATGATGGTTTCGAACGCCAGATAGGGATTGATGGCTTCGGCGCCGTAGCCGGCGAGGCAGGCGAAGTGGTGCACCTCGCGCGGCTCGCCGGATTCGACGACCAGCCCGACCGAGGTGCGCAGTCCGGTGCGGATCAAATGATGATGCACCGCGGCGCAGGCGAGCAACGAGGGAATCGGAATCCGGTCCGAGCCCGCCATGCGGTCGGACAGGATGATGATGTTGACGCCCTCGCGCACCGCGGCTTCGGCGCGCGCGCACAATTCGTCGAGCACCTGCTCGAGCCCGGCGGCGCCGAACCCGGCATGGAAGGTGGTGTCGAGCGTGCGCGACCTGAAATGGTTGTCGGCGATCTCCGAGATCGAGCGGATCTTCTCCAGATCGGCGTCGGTCAGGATCGGCTGGCGCACTTCGAGACGCTTGGTGCCGGCCAGGCCCTGCAGATCGAACAGGTTCGGCCGCGGCCCGATGATCGAGACCAGGCTCATCACCAGTTCCTCGCGGATCGGATCGATCGGCGGATTGGTGACCTGCGCGAAGTTCTGCTTGAAGTAGGTGAACAGCTGCTTCGGCTTGTCCGACAGCGCCGAGATCGGCGTGTCGTTGCCCATCGAGCCATTGGCCTCTTCGCCGGTCGAGGCCATCGGCGTCATCAGGATGGTGACGTCTTCCTGGGTATAGCCGAAGGCCTGCTGGCGATCGAGCAGCGGCAGGTTCGAGCGCATGCCCTTGGTCGGGGCGTCCGGCAATTCCTCCAGCACGATCTGGGTGCGATCGAGCCACTGGCGATAGGGATGGCTCTTGGCCAGTTGCGCCTTGATCTCGTCGTCCGGAATGAGGCGGCCCTGTTCGAGATCGACCAGCAGCATCTTGCCGGGTTGCAGCCGCCACTTGGTGACGATCTGATCCTCGGGGATCTTCAGCACGCCCATTTCGGACGCCATCACGATGCGGTCGTCGCTGGTGACGAGATAACGCGCCGGGCGCAGCCCGTTGCGGTCGAGCGTGGCGCCGATCTGGCGGCCGTCGGTGAAGGCGATCGCGGCCGGGCCGTCCCACGGCTCCATGATCGCGGCGTGATATTCGTAGAACGCGCGGCGCTGCTCATCCATCAGCGGATTGCCGGCCCAGGCTTCCGGAATCATCATCATGACGGCATGCGGCAGCGAATAGCCGCCCTGCACCAGGAATTCGAGGCCGTTGTCGAAGCAGGCGGTGTCGCTTTGTCCTTCATAGGAGATCGGCCACAGCCGGCTGATGTCCTTGCCGTACAGTTCCGAATGCACCGAGGCCTGTCGCGCCGCCATCCAGTTGACGTTGCCGCGCAGCGTATTGATCTCGCCATTATGCGCGATCATGCGATACGGATGCGCCAGCGACCAGGCCGGAAAGGTGTTGGTCGAAAAGCGCTGATGCACCAGCGCCAGCGCGCTTTCGAAATCCGGCTCGCTGAGGTCGGGATAGTATTTGCCGAGCTGATCGGCGAGGAACATGCCCTTGTAGACCACGGTGCGGCACGACAACGACACCGGGTAGTAGCCGGCGAGGCCGCGGTCGCGGCGCTGGTAGATCGCCTGCGAAATCGACTTGCGCAGGATGTATAGCCGGCGCTCGAACTGCTCTTCGGTCTTGATATGGTCGCCGCGGCCGATGAACACCTGCATGTGGGCGGGCTCGGTCGGCTTGACGGTTTCGCCGAGCGATGAATTGTCTGACGGCACCTCGCGCCAGCCGAGCAGCATCAGTTGCTCGTCCCTGATCTGGTCGGCAATGATGCTCTTGATGACGTTGCGCCAGGCGGTCTCGCGCGGCATGAACAGCGCGCCGACCGCGTAGTCGCCGGGCTTGGGCAGCTGGAAGCCGATCTCGGCGGCCTTGCGCTCGAAGAAGGCGATGCGGAATCTGCACCAGAATGCCGGCGCCGTCGCCGGCGCGCGGATCGGCGCCGACCGCGCCGCGATGTTCGAGATTGCAGAGAATGTTGAGCGCGTCGGAGACGATCTGGTGCGACTTCTTGCCTTTGATGTTGGCGATGAAGCCGACGCCGCAGGAATCCTTTTCGAGGGCAGGATCGTAAAGACCCTCGGCCGGCGGCCGCCAGCTATGCTCGCGCGCGGGCTCCGCCTGTTTCGAGGCAGAGGCCGCCGACAGTACATCCGTCACGATGTTTTCGCGCTCGAACTCCGACCCGCTCATCTCAGTCCTCTCAATCAGGCGAAGGGCCTCACCGTCATCGGCGCACCTTGGGCGTTTGCGGCACCCACCGGGCCACCGCTCGTCCTCCGCGAGCCGCAATTTCAGAATTCAGGCTTGGGCGTTCAACGTCCCCGAGGAACGGCCTTGCCTTTATACTTTCGGGCGCCTGAGCACCCAACTTTCGTTGCAATCCCTGTGCCGGGTTTGCCCCACAATTGAGACAGGGATGCTGTCCTAACTCCGACCATGCCAAATTTTTTTCTATCACACAAGCGCGTGAGTGTCGCCGGTTGCATGTCGATCGGGGAGGCGATCGAGCCGCCCCGGATTTGAGGCAAACGCGCCGCGATCCGGCCCAAGGACCGCCGGATTCCGCGACGAGGTTGCTGCCTGACCAAAGAGCGAAAACGCTCGGGGCATGCGGGGCGTTACAGGAGCGATGGGCGATGAAGCTGTTTTCAGGATGGGTGATGTCGGCAGGGCTGGTTCTGGTGGCCGGAGCCGCAAATGCTCAGATGCTGGCGCCATATGATGCCGGCAGGTCGCCTTACGCGGCGGTGTCGGACTTCGAGGGTCCCTACGCGGCGATGCCGCCGGACGAAGCGCCGCCCCGCACCGGGCCGATGTTGCTGCCGGCACGGGAGGTTTACACGGTCGTCCGCGAGAACGGGTTTTCGCCGCTCGGAATCCCGCAGCAGCGCGGTCTGTACTTTACGATCGCCGTGATTGATCGCGCCGGCGCCGACGGCTGGCTGGTAATCGACGCCCGCAACGGGCGGATCGTCCGCCTGATGCGGGCCGACCGGATGGGCGACAATGCCGACGGCGAACTGACGCAACAATATGGTGCGGTCGGGCCGCAGCCGCCGGTCAGCAACGTCAGAGGCGGGCCGCGGCCGCCGGCTTCGATCCCGAGAGTGGCGAGCCGCACGCCGTCGGTGCCGATCCCGAAAGCGGCGCCACTGCGCGCCGGCGAGCCGAAGGCGCTCGCCGCCAAACCCGCTCCCGAGCCGGCGCAACCGTCCGAAGCAGCGCAGCCATCCCAGCGCGGCGCAGCCATGCTCAGCCGCCGCAGCAATCCGCGGCGGTGCAGGTCAAACCGGCCGCGACGGAAACAACCCCGCAGGTCGCCGCACCCGGCCGTCGAAGCAAAGCCTGCCGAAACAAAGCCTGCGGCGACACCGATCCAGCCGACCCAGGAAATGCCGAAGGTGCAGGGGCTGGAGTAAGGCGCTGAAGAATGCGCGTCGTCCTCGCGTTGGCGAGGACGACGACAGGCAGGCGGGCTATTCCGCGCGCCCGGCAGCGGCCAAAATCAGATCGGCGATTTCTTTGGGGTGGGATACCAGAGACAGGTGCCCTGCATCCAGTTCGACCGTGGTCGCATTCATGCGCTTGGCCAGAAATCGCTCGAGGTCAGGATTGATGGTCTGATCGAGCTTCGACACCGCATACCACGAAGGTTTGGAGTGCCACGCCGCCGCCGTGGTTCGTCCACCGAACAACGAAGCCGCGGTCGGCTCCTGCACGGCATAAAGCACCTTTGCCTTTTCGGGCTCGACGCCATTCGCGAAATATTTGAGGAAGGGACTCCTCCGACAATTTGGTGAAACCGTCATGTTGCTGGACGCCGGCACGTACCGGTCCCGCGGGGAATTTTCCGGAGAGTGCGACAAAGTCCTCTCCGGCATCGGGGCCGCGCGCGGCCACGTAAACCAGCGCGGAGACCTTCGGATCGATCCCTGCCTCGCTGATGACGGTGCCGCCCCAGGAATGGGCAACCAGCACCGTGGGGCCGTCCTGCAACGCCAGGGCGCGGCGCGTCGCGGCGACGGAATCTTCCAGCGAAGTCAGCGGATTTTGGACGGCGGTGACCTTCAGGCCCGCGGCTTGAAGATAGGGAATAACCTCGGCCCAGCTTGAGCCGTCGGCCCAGGCCCCATGCACCAGTACAACATTCTTCGCCTCGACCGGCGCGGTGGTTTGAGCGTGTGCCGCCAATGGACTAAATACGCCCGTGAGTGTGGTAACGGCGAACGCCATGGCGAACCGTGCTAACTTCATTGAACCAACTCCGTGATCTCTGTTTGTGTGAAGCTCTTGCTTCAAAGGAGTTTCGGCGCAGCGGCGGGCAACGTTACGGACATCACGGCACTGTGTATCCGGCTTTCCGGCGACAACAAAAAACGCCCCGGTCTCCCGGGGCGTTTTCGCATTGATAAGTTTTACGTGAACAAACCGCTTAGGCGGCGGCCTTCTCGGCCGAGCCGTCGACGACCTGCGGAGCGACCGCGTTGGTGGTCGTGATCGGAATGCTGCGGGGCTTCTTGGCCTCGGGAATCTCGCGAACGAGATCGACGTGAAGCAGGCCGTTCTCGAGCGAAGCGTTCTTCACCAACACGAAATCGGCAAGCTGGAATGCCCGCTCGAAGGCGCGCGCGGCGATGCCGCGGTACAGCACCTCGGACTTGTCCTTGCCGTTCTCATTGGCGGATTTCTCGCCCTTGATCGTCAGCGTGTTTTCCTTGGCGACGATCGAAAGCTCGGCCTGCGAGAAGCCGGAAACCGCGACGCTGATGCGGTAGCTGTTGTCGCCGGTGCGCTCGATATTGTAGGGCGGGTAGCCGGGGCTGCCGTCCGCCGCGGCCTGGTCGAGCAGGGAAAAGAACCGGTCGAAGCCGACGGTGGAACGATAAAACGGGGTGAGATCGTAAGTACGCATGGGTAGTCCTCCATTGAGCGACTGTTGGATTAACCCGCCCGCCATCGGGCCGGGCTTTCGTCTGTGTGCAGCCTTGCGTTTCGAGTTCCGAAACACTGGTAGCGGCCTGCACGAAGGTGATATGGGAGGAGACGCGGGGGCGTTCAAGAGGGCCGGAACGAGCCCCTTTTTTCACGCTTCCGTCCTTGATTTTCAGCGCTTTTCACCTATCCGGTCCCCGTCATGACGCTCGTCTCGATTCCCGCCAATCCGGTTCCTGACGATGTCGTCTCCGGCACCATCACGACGCCGGACGGCGCGGAATTGCGTTTCGCGCGCTGGGCGCCGCCGGCCAATCGCAAGGGCACCGTCTGCGTCTTCACCGGCCGGGCGAGCAGATCGAAAAATATTTCGAGACCGTGCGTGACCTGCGCGACCGCGGTTTTGCGGTGGCGATGATCGACTGGCGCGGGCAGGGCCACTCGTCGCGGCGCCTGCGCGATCCGCGCAAGGGCTATGTCCGCGATTTCTCCGATTACGAGGTGGACGTCGAAACCTTCGTGCAGCAGGTGGTGCTGCCGGATTGCCCGCCGCCGCATTTCGCGCTGGCGCATTCGATGGGCGGGACGGTGATGCTGCGCGTCGCGCATGCCGGCAAGCGCTGGTTCGACCGCATGGTGCTGTCGGCGCCGATGATCGATCTTCCCGGCCGCCGCACCTCGTTTCTGCCGAGCGCGCTGTTGCGCCTGATGCGGCTCGCCGGGCAGGGCGGCCGCTACATTCCGGGCGGCAGCGACCAACTGCTCTCGGTCGTCGTCGTTCATCAACAATCCCCTGACCAGCGATCCCGTGCGTTACGCCCGCAATACCGCGATCCTCGAGGAAGACCCGACGCTGGGCATCGGCGCGCCGACGGTGGCCTGGGCCGATACCGCGTTCACGGCGATGCGCGGTTTCCGCGCCTTCAGCTATCCGTCGGAAATTCGCCAGCCGATCCTGATGCTGGCCGCCAGCAACGATGCCGTGGTTTCGACCGCGGCGATCGAGGAGTTCGCCTATCATCTGCGCGCCGGCTCGCATCTGGTGATCGCCGGTGCGAGACACGAAATCCTGCAGGAGCAGGACCGCTACCGCGCGCAATTCTGGGCGGCGTTCGATGCGTTCGTGCCGGGCACGCCGCTATTCGGGTGACGAGCATTCGCGGCAAGTCTCACGGCCTACAGCGTCTTCAGATATTCGATCAGGTCGTTGCGCTCGTCATCGGTCAGCAGGCGGCCGATGACGCCCGGTTTGCCCGGGCCCGGCGTTCCCTCCAGCGAGTGACCGAGATTGCTGTTGCCGTGGATCGCCGATCCGTCCGCGGTCGACAGCCGAGAACAGGGTCTCGCCTTTCTTGCAGCGCTGTGCTTCGCCGGCCACGACGCGCAAGCCGACCTGCTGCGGATCGAAGTCGCGCGCGCCCATGCAAAATTGCTTCGGACGTTCGGCCGCCGGCTTGAGCATCCAGTACAGCGACGGCACCGAGCCGTTATGGAGATACGGCGCGGTCGCCCAGACGCCGTTCAAGGGGCGCGCGCGGTAATAGGTTTCTGGCGCGGAATCGCCGCTCTTCGGATTCTGCAGGGCATGGGGATTGGGACAGTTCTTTCGCGATCCCCAAAGGGCCTGCGCGATCGGCATCCGAACGCCGTGATCGTCCATCCATTTCCGGCTGGTGCGGTCGACCACGATCATCAACGCGATCGAGAACGGCATCTCGGTCGAGGAGAGCGCGGGCAGATCGGTGCAGCCCCACACTTTGCCGAGGTCGCGCGCGGGCTCGCAGATCCAGGAAGCCGGGAACCTGGACGCTGCGCAACGCCAGAACGTCGGCCTGCGCGCGGTCCGTGCCCATGCCGGCGACGCCCTTCTGGACCGGATTCAGCACCGCGCCCCTGGCGTCCCATTGCTCTGGCGGACCAGAAACTCTTGTCCGGATATTGCTGTGTCGAACACGGGGATCGTTGACCGGTCCAAGATGGCACTCGGCGCAGATCTCGGCGTAGATCGCCCGGCCCTTCGATACGCGCGCCGGATCGATCTTCCATGCCGGATCGTCGGGGAAAATTTGCGACGGCCATTTCGGCGGCTTCAGTCCGCCAAAGCCGATCGGCTTCTGGCTCGAACGGATCGGGGCCGCGCAGCATCGCTTCGATGCGGACGAGATTTTCGAGCGCGACCGACGAGCGGAACAGCGTGTCCGGCGCATAGTCCGGCGAAAGATTGAGCAGCGCCGTCACCCCGAGCGCCTCGCCGGCATTGCGGATCAGCGGTTGCTCGATCGAAGCGTCATATTGCGCAAACTGGAACCACGGCACGGTCCAGATCGGCGGGAAACTGACCGGCGCATCGCGGGCGTGCAGGTTCTTTTCAAATCCGGTGAGGCCGGCTCAGCGCCAGATCGGTCGAGAAAACCTGATTGCCGATCCGGTTCAGCGCGTCGAGCCGCCCGAACCCTTCCTCGGTTTCCTTCTGGTGGTTGTCGGCGACCGCCTTGTCGAGGCTGTTTTTCTGGTCGAGCAGTTGGGCGCCGGTCGCGGTCAGTTCGCTTTTGAGCTTGTTGTATTGCGCGCGAGGCTTGCGGGTCGGGCCGAGCACGCGCGCGGCGAAACGTCTGAAACGGCCCGGGACCTTCAAGGTGTAGAGAATGGAAAGACCGGTCGCGCTTTCGAGTTTGGTCAGCTCGACCATGCCCGGGCCGCCGTCGTAGCGCACGCTGACGCCTTTGTAGCGGATGCTGCCGGTGTGACAGGCCGCGCAAGTCAGCCCGATCATGTCGGCTTGCGGCGGGCCGGTCGCCGGGATTGGTGACGCCGGTCAGCCGCGCGAAGCCGACCGGCAGGCCGTCGAAATTCTCGACCGGCGTCGGGCGCAGGCCTGCGACCGATGCCGGCGCCGGCGGGGCGTCGCGGCGAAGCCGAATAGCCGAAGCGGCGCAGGGTCGCTTGGTCGGTGTGGATGGTTTTCGGACTGGGCAGGAAGCCGAACCGTTCGAGATAACCGCTTTCGATCAGCAGGCCGGGTCGCCGGAACGAGACGAATCCGCGGCTGCTCCAGCGCGACAAACCAGGCGTAGGGCACCTGAAAGGTCGCGGTGCCCTGGCTCGCATGGTGGAACCAGTGCCGGTCTTCGGTCGGTCCAGTTCTGGTCGAGCCAGTGGGCCGCCTTGATCGCCGGCAAGTCTCGGCAGCGGAGGCGGCAGCAATTGCGCGAGTTTTGGCGGCAGGATCGCGCTGAGCTGGTCAGGAAATTCCGTGACCGCCACGATCAAGCGCCAAGGCTAATGCAAAGGCCAATGCGATAGCCCGAGCCCGGCTTTGACGATCCTGCGAAGCGGGCTGCTGGCCGGCGCCGGTCTCGCTGCAGCCGCGCGACGATCCGGTCCGGCAGCCGCCGCTCGACGAACAGCGTCCTGACCTCGGCGACGCTGAGATAGCGGTCGTCGCCCTCGCCCTTGCCCATGATGTCGAGCAGGACCGGCCATTCGCCGTTCATCAGCTGACGGTCGATCGGACGTCGCGTGCCCTTGGCGCGATCGAAATTCGCGTCCATGTAGGCTCGTGATCTCCGGCGGCGTCAGCCCGCGCTCCGATCCGCCGGACGGGTCTGGCCGGTCCTTGCCGAATTCGGCGAGGCGCTCAAGCTCGCTCTCATTGACCTCGGCGGTCGACGTCGAGGATGCGCGAGCCGCGCCGTGCTTGTCCAGCGGACCGTCGCGCAGCGCGTCGAGCTCCGCTCCCGACCACCAGCTCCGCAACAGGCGCAGCGGACTGAGGCCGTTGGCGATCAGGGCGACCAGGTAGGTCTTCATGCCGGCCGATTTTTGCTTCAGTCCCTTTTCGCCGCTGCGCGGCCTCGATGGTTCGGGAGAGTTTCGGCAGCGGGACGACGTGGCCATCGACGACATCGGTTGCCACCAGCGCCCGCAAGAACGGGCACGGATTATTGGGTGAAACGGCGGTCTGCGGGCGTGGCGGCCGCTGAAGCGCGTGCCGATCGATTGGCTCTGAATCCCTGAAATCGCATCGGAAGCGCTTGATCGAACCGAAGAAGCGATGCAGATGCTGAGCGAAGAGCCGAGCCGGTCTACTCAAGGGTGCTGGAGTTTGGCGGAATTCAAATCGGTGTCAACTTGCAGCGATGCGCAATCCGGCGCTTAGCCGATCGCTTGAGCTTGGAGTCGACCAGCGGCAGATTGCTCAAGGGTACGCCGGCTTTCAAAAGTCCGTCCCGATAATGGGCGGTGTCGGCCGGCCATTTTCCAGCGGAAATTCCTCAGATGCCGTTCGACGGTCAGGCGGGGTAATGACAGTTCAGCAGGACTTCGGCCGCCTTGGCCGCTTCCTCGGTTCGTCCCAGTTGCGCGAGCGCCGCCGCCCGCACCGCGAGCACCTGGAGATGATTGGGATTGACATACAGGGCTTCGCGCGCCCAGGACAGCGACGCATCATATTGCTCGAGCAGATAATGGCTGAACGCGTTCAATGCCGCCCATTGTATCTGGGATCGCTGTTGCCGCGCTGCACGGCCGATCGAGAACAATTCGATGGCCTGTCGATGCTCGCCGACTCACGAGGTGGCATATTCCAAGAACGCCGCGCGCGCCCATGTCGTACGGGTTCAATTCGACCGCTCTCTTGCCGGCATCCATCGCGGCGTCGTGATTGCCCTCCATCGCATGCAAATAGGCCAGAATCGAAAACGCGAACGACGAACGGGGATCGAGCCGAACGCTGCTTTCGGCAAGGTTCATCGCCTCGCGTCCACAATTCGCTGGTGCTTTTGATCCATCCGTATTGCACGCTCTGCACCAGGATGGTGGCGAGATAGGCGCGCGCGATCGAAAGCGCCGGATCGAGCGCGATGGCCTCCCGGAACAGGGCGATCGAGGCTTCGAAATCCGTCTTGGTCTGCCGATAGTAGTGAGAAAGCGCCCTTCAGAAACCGGTCCCACGCGGTTAGATCGGTGGTCGCCGACCGGGCGGGAGCGGAAGCTTCCGCGCGAAAAATTTCCGGGGCCAAAGCGGCGGACAGACTGGTGGTGATTTCGTCCTGCATCGCGAACAGGTCGCCGATGTCCCGGTCATAGCGGCCGGTCCACAATTGCTCGCCATTCTCCGGGCGCGATCAGTTCGGCGGTGACGCGCATCTTGGTTCCGGCCCGCCGTACCGAACCCTGGATCAGGTAGGTCGCGTCGATCTCCCGCGCGATCAGGCGCGTGTTGAGGTTCTTGCCTTTGAACGCGAAAGTCGAGCTTCGGCTCAGCACCCGATAAAACGACTGCAGCGAAAGCGCGTGGATCAGGTCCTCGGTCAGTCCGTCGGAAAAATATTCGTCGGCACTGTCGCTGAGATTGGCGAAGGGAAGCACGCCCACGATCGCCGTTCGATATTGCGCCGGCAGGTTCGACATGCCCCCGGAGTCCGTGGCCGTGAATCTCGAAGCCGCCGGGTGTCCAGGTCCAGACATTGACCGGCTCGGCGATGTTCTTGAAACGGTGCTGCCGGCGTCGACAAGGATGGCGCTGAGGTGCTTGCTGGCCTCGCTGTAGGCCTTGGCCGAGATCGCCACGCCGCCGGGGACGGCGACGGTTTCGAGACGGACGGCGATGTTGACATCGTCGCCGAATAACCTCGTCTTCGTCGGCCATCACATCGCCCATGTGGACGCCGAGACGAAATTGCATGACGCGGTCCGCGGGGAGCTGGCTGTTCCGTTCGGCCATCAGCGCCTGCATCTCGATCGCCGACTCGATGGCGCCGACGATGCTGGGAAACTCCAGCATGAAGCCGTCGCCGGTGTTCTTCACAAGCCGGCCACCGTGATTGAGAACGATCGGGTACATCGCGCTTCGATGGGCCTTGAACGCGGCATGGGTGCCTGCCTCATCGGCGCCCATCAACCGCGAGTAGCCGGCGACATCAGCGCAGACTATGGCGGCTAGGCGTCTTTCCATCTCCCGAGCTCCTGAATCAACGAGAGACCACGGTAGGTGGTCGTGCTGAACGAATCCAACGATTTAAAGCAAACTGCCAGTGGCGGAAACCATCTCCGATGCAGAGGTAATTCAATCCTCCAGGATGCGCGGCCGCGGTATGCGGCCGATGGTCGCGACGGGCGGGTGTCCGCAAGGCTCGCTTTTTAAGCGTCGGAGATGGCAAATACCTGACAAGCGGCCGGAAAAGACGAAATCCTGCGGAACGGAACCGCTATCGCACGGTTCCGGCGGCGTTCGATGCCTTCATGCCGGGCACGCCGCGGCTGGGCCGTTGGCGCTGTGGTTGCCGGACTTCGCCCGGCAATCCAGCGGATCAAGGAATCTTGCTAAAATGTGGTGGATGCCCGGATCAAGAGCGGGCAGCGACGGCGCTATGACGCCAGCACGTTGTAAATCGCGCTCGCCACCAGATAGATCCCGAGCAGGATCATCGCGATCAGGAACCAGCGGCGGAAGGCTTCCGGCTGCATCCGCGAGCGCACCGCCTGTCCGATGAACATGCCGATGAACGCGCCGGCCATCGCCACCGCGCCCGGCAGCGCGGTCGAGGCGGTCAGCAGTCCCGCGCTGGTGAGATTGAAGGCCAGCGCCATCGTCGCGACCGTGAAGAACACCCCGAGCGCCTGCACCAGTTCGTCCTTCTCCATGCCGATCGCCTGCATGTAGGGCATCGACGGGATCACCTGCACGCCGGTGGCGGCGGATACCACGCCGGTGGTCAGGCCCACGATCCCGCCGATCCACTTTTCATCGCGGCGGGCGACCTGCAGAGTGAATTTGCTCAAGCCGACGATCGCATAGATCACCAGCAGTACCCCGAGCACGATGGTGCCGTAGCGCGCATAGGGGCCCGTCAGCATGCCGGCGTTCAGCCAGATGCCGACGACCGTGCCCGACCATCAGCGGCCACAGCCGCCGGATGATGTCGCGCAAATAAGGGCCGCCGAAGGTCTGCCAGATGTTGGTGATGATCGCGGGCACGATGACGATCGCCAGCGCATGCGCCGGCGGCATCGACACCGCGAGCAGGCCCATCGACACCGTCGGCAGGCCAAGCCCGATGACGCCCTTGATGAAGCCCGCGATCAGGAACGCCGCGGCGATCAGAAACAGAAGAGGTTCGAACATGCCGCCACATTGACCGATCGGCGCGATCGGCACAATCTGGAGGTTACGGATCAAGCCTTCGGGGATGACGAAGGCAGAGGCCAGCGGAAATCGCCATGCGTTTCGATCTGGTCGACCTTCAGCTGTTTATCGCGGTGGCCGACGCGCGCAGCATCACGCAAGGCGCGCTCCGCGCCCATCTGGCGCTGGCCTCCGCCAGCGCGCGGATCAAGGGCCTCGAAGCGGCGCTCGGCGTGACCTTGCTCAAGCGCGGCCGCCGCGGCGTCGAGCTGACCGCGGCGGGCGAAAGCCTGCTCGATCATGCCCGCATCGTCATGCACCATGTCGATGCGATGCGCGGCGATCTCGCCGCCTTCGCCAGCGGCGCCAAGGCCAGCGTCCATTTGCTCGCCAACACCTCGGGCCTGTCGGAGCATCTGCCGAAGGCGCTGGCGGCATTCCTGCGCGAACATCCCGATATCAACGTCGATATCGAGGAGCGCGAAAGCACCGATATCGCCGCGGCGATTGTGGCCGGCGCCGCCGATCTCGGCTTTGCCGCCGAGCACGCTTTGCCTGAACATGTCGAGCGGTTTCTGTTCAGCGAGGACCGGCTGACGCTGGTGGCGGCGCGGCGCAGCGCGTTTGCCGGCCGCCGCCAGATCGACTTCGCAGAGGTGACCGCGCTGCGATTTCGTCGGCCTGACGAGTTCGACCGCGCTGCAAAGCCACATCTCAAAACATGCCGCCAGCCTCGGCGCGCGCCTGAGATTTCGGGCGCGCCTGCGGGATTTCGACGCCATCTGCCAGATGGTGGCGGCCGGCGTCGGCATCGCGGTCGTGCCGGAGGCGGCGGCAAGGCGTTGCGCGCGATCGATGCCCATCATGATGATCAGGATTCGCGATCCCTGGGCCAACCGCAGGCTCGCGATCTGCGCCCGCAGCTTCAAGACGCTGCCGCGGCCGGCCAAGCAATTGGTGGAATTTCTGCGCAAGATCGAGCGGTGATCGCCGCTCAAAAGGTGCAGCGGGGAACCCGCTAACCGTTGAGCAGTTTCAGCGCCGCCTCATGCACGCGGGGGTCGCCCGCGGCGATGATGCGGCCGCCGCCTTGGGCGGGCTTGCCGTCCCAGGTGGTGACGATGCCGCCGGCGCCGGTGACGATCGGAATCAGCGCCGCGATATCGTAGGGCTTCAGTTCGGTCTCGACCACAAGATCGAGATGGCCGGCCGCGAGCATGCAATAGGAATAGCAGTCGCCGCCATAACGCGTCAGCCGCACCGCTTGTTCGATGCGGCCGAAGGCGGTGCGATCGGCGTTGTTCATCAATAGCGGACTGGTGGTGAACGACGTCGCCTCCTTCAGCGACGCGCAGCGTCGCACCGCCAGCTTCCGTTCGCCCGACGGTCCCCGGTAATGCGCCGAGCCGCTGTCGCCGGAAAAGCGCTCGCCGATGAACGGCTGGTGCATCATGCCGAACACCGGCGTGCCCCGGTGCAGCAGCGCGATCAGCGTGCCCCAGATCGGAAAGCCCGAGATAAAGGATTTGGTGCCGTCGATCGGATCCAGCACCCAGACATATTCAGCGTCGTCGCGCTCGTTGCCGAATTCCTCGCCGACAATGCCATGCTGGGGAAAATTGGCCTTGATCAGCCGCCGCATCACGGCTTCGGCGGCGCGGTCGGCTTCGGTTACCGGATCGAAATCGTGGCTGGTGCTTTTGTTGTCGATGGAGAGCGAGGTTCGAAAGAACGGCAGGATGGTCTCGCCGGAGGAGGTCGCGAGGCGGCCGATGAAGGCGGTAAAATCGATGACCGTCACGATTATTCCTTGGGCTCTGAGCGCGGGGAGAAGGTGCTGTTCCTGCCTAGCCCAATCCTGCAAGTCGCGCACGGATAACGGACATGATCGGCGTCAGAACCCGGTATTTTTCAGCTTCGAATCTGCCTGCGAATTTGCTTGCGAAACGGTGCATTTTTTGACGAGTTCGTCGATCACGAATTCGAGAGCTTGGTGATAACGGTGCGGCGCTACAGTCGATCGGTCAGATAGTCGATCTCCAAGCATTTGAAATAACATTGAAAATACGTTCGAATTGAACTTTTGGCGGATCGCGGGCGGCGATGAATTTTGCACCGGAAATGATTCAAAGGCCCTTGCCTTTTGTGCAGCGCGGTCGCATATTGTTGCGGTGCGGTAGCGCCTCGCGCTATCGCTGCCCTCCTTGGGCGTTTCCTCCCTAGACTTGGGCCGCTTGCCAACGCAAGCGGCCCTTTTTTCTTTTTTGTTCTTCTTGGGCCTGTCATTTTTTCGTTCGCTCGCCGTCACGCCGGGTTCACGCGAAAACGCGTCCTGAAAATTTTGAGATCTGGAATTTTGGATTCCGGTTTTCGTCCTGCGGGACGATGACAAGAATCCGATTTTTTGGGAGGTCTATTTTTGGATCTATTCGGCGGCGGCCTGGAACGGCCCGAGATCGCCGAACGGCACGGCGGCCAGCGCCTCGGCCAGCTTGCCGAAATCCGCGGCCACCTGCGCGAATCTCGGGTCCGCGTTCGCGCCGCCGTTCGTCCATGTAGATCGCGCGGTTGAGCTCGAGCTGGATGGTATGCAGTCCGGATGCCGGGTTGCCGTAGTGCTCGGTGATGAAACCGCCGGCATAGGGTTTGTTGCGTCCGACCGAATAACCCAGCGCGCGCATGGTTTCCTCGACCATGTCGGGAAGCAGGGCGGCGCAACTGGTGCCGTAGCGGTCGCCAATTACCACATCCGGCCGCCGCGGCTCGTCACGCGACACGCCGATCGAGGGCATCGAATGGCAATCGACCACGACCACCGTTCCGAACGCCTGATGGGCCTTGTTGATCAGCCGGCGCAGCGCGCGGTGATAGGGCTTGTAAAGCGCCTCGATCCTGCCGAGCGCGTCGTCGACGGAAAGCCGCTCGTGGTAGATCTCCTGGCCGTCGCCGACCACGCGCGGGATGGTGCCGAGGCCGCCCGCCACCCGCATCGATCTTGTATTGGCGAAGCTCGGCAATCGTCCAGTGAACATCCGCGGGTCAAGTTCATAGGGCTCCCGGTTCACGTCGACATAGGAGCGGGGGAAGTTGACCCGCACCGTCGGAAAACCGCGATCGCTCAAATCCCCGATCAACTCGTCCATGAACGAATCCTCGGAGCGGCGCAGCGCGACCAGATCGATGCGCGACGCGTTAAGGAATTCGTCCGGATAGACCGAACCCGAGTGCGGAGAGTTGAAGATGATCGGCGCCCGCCACTCGGCCGGCTCCACGATCTCGAACGGAGGCGACAGTTCGCCATCAAACTGGGTCATCGTCGGGCGCCGTCCCTGGAATCCGCGGTTCTGGACATCTTGAATTCTGCCAGAAAAACGGAGGTTTTATGAGAACCATTGTCGGTAATCGCAACCGTTCTGCCAAGCAAAAAAACTGCTAAACCACATGGAATGCGTCTTGCGAACCGAAAATGCAGCTTTCGAACCTAAAAGGCCTTGGGTTCATTGATTTGACGTGCATTCCAGTACAGAAATGGCCTCGCAAGCCGCCGACCGCGCCAGGTCATCTTTCACCTGAAATTTACCCTCTGCGGGCTTAGTGAACGGATTGATCCTCTCATTCGGATTCGACGACCAACCGCCATGCATAAAATCCTCCTCGCCGAAGACGACAACGACATGCGCCGCTTCCTGGTCAAGGCGCTGGAAAACGCCGGTTTTCAGGTCTCATCCCACGACAACGGCCTGTCGGCCTATCAGCGGTTGCGCGAGGAGCCGTTTGAAATGCTTCTCACCGACATCGTGATGCCCGAAATGGACGGCATCGAGCTGGCGCGCCGCGCAAGCGAACTCGACCCCGACATCAAGATCATGTTCATCACCGGTTTTGCCGCGGTGGCGCTCAATTCGGATTCGGAAGCGCCCAAGAATGCCAAGGTGCTGTCGAAGCCGGTCCATCTTCGCGAATTGGTCAGCGAAGTGAACAAGATGCTGGCAGCCTGATTCGCTGCTCAAATTGCTGGCCGGATTCCTGGCCGGACTGCTGCAAAAATTCGGGCCAGTTTCTGGCCATCCCTCGGGCCTGGCGTCCTTGCCTGCCCGCTTTGGAGCCGTTATACGGACCCAACCCGTCATCTTAAGGTCTTAGGGCGCGTAGCTCAGCGGGAGAGCACCTCGTTGACATCGAGGGGGTCACAGGTTCGATCCCTGTCGCGCCCACCATCCAGTCGCTTCGCACCGGGTATTTTTCTGTCAGGTTCAGACAGGCGTCAGCCTCAAAGCAGGCCGAGCCGGTCGTCTATCGGTTCGACTCATTCATCATCATCGTCCAGCTTGTCCAAATCTTCTCCCTTGAGGGTGCTTCTCAGGATCTCATGCCAAACCTCTTTGGCTTCCCTCTTGGAAACGGGTTCATCGTTGGTCCTGAGATGAAACACGAGATCATAGGGGTTGGTGATATTTCGGCTGGCGGACGTCCAGGCGATGACCGTGAATTTGTCCAGACTTGGATCAACCTTGGCTGGGGACGTGCTGACATTCACTTCGGAGGATCTCCTGGTTCCATCGCGAATAGCCATGACCGCCTGACCGATCCGATTCTCGTCCCCTTGCAATGTAAATTGTACCGTTCCCTCCTGGGTGTTTCGCGCTGATCCTGCGAGGTTGTACTTGATGGCCTGCTTGAGAATCATGGCGCGGAAACCCACCTTTTGAACATTGCCGCTGACAATGCCCGAAATCGCCTGAGAACTCAGGACCGGCGGCGCTAGCGATCGGCAACGCGGATCCGTTCGCGAGAACAGCGGCAAGCAAAAGTGCAACGAGATATTTTGCAGTTCTCATGCGGTCCTCCTCTTGTTTTTGGACGTTGGCGTGTTGAAGCGGCATGTCGCAGGAGAGCTTGGCCGGCCATCATCCCAGCGCCAGTCGCAGTCCTGCCTCGATGAAATCCTTGTCGCCTGGATTCCACACCGTCATGTGCCCCCAGATGGAGGGAATGACGCGACAGATGGCGTTTGGTATGTGGCTCGCCTCAAATTCGCTGTCGGCGGGGGGAAAGTATCGATCATGCTCGCCCGGCATGATAACGGTGCGCGCCTTGATCGATTTGAGCGCCGCGACGAAGTCGCCGCCGAAGGCAGGGTTGTCCGACACGTCCCCGTCATCCCAGGTACGCAGCAAGGTCAAAAGGTCGTTGGCGTCGGAATGGATGAACGCGTGCTCCCAGAAATTGATCACGAATTCCTCGGCCGTCGAGGCGCCGAACTGGCGATAGCCCTCGGTGCGGAAGAACGGTTCGGAGAAGCCCCAACCGGCATAAATCGCGGCGAATGCCTTGAGGCCGGCCAGCGGCGGGCGCGTGTAAAACCCCTCCGCAAAAACCGGATCGAGCATGAGCGCCCGGCGCAGCGCCAACAGGAACACCTTGTTATAGTTGGCGGTCCTCGCCGAGCAGCACATCGGCGCAATCGCTTCCATCATGTCCGGATATTGCACGCCCCACTGGAAGGCCTGGCATCCCCCCATTGACCACCCGGCAACGAGTTTGATCCGGTCTACACCGAGGTGTTCGGTCAGCAGCAGGTGCTGCAGCCGGACGTTGTCGAACAGCGTCACACGCGGGAATTCGGGCGGCGTTGAACGGCGCCTCGGTGTTGCTCGGCGACGACGAGACCCCGCCGGACATCAAATTGGTGAGCACGACAAAATGCTTGTCCGGATCGATGGCCCGACCCTGTCCGACCAGGCACAGTTCGGACTCGCGATGCGTGCCCGAATACCAGGATGGGATGACCACCACATTGTCCCGGCTGGGCGAAAGACGGCCCAGCGCCTTGTAGGCAAGGCGGGCGACCGGCAAGGCGCTCCCCTTTTGCAGTGTGAAGTTGGGGGCTTCGAAAACCTCAAAGTCGTTCATCGCCAGACTACCTCCGAAATCCAAATTGCGCTTCTCATGGCATCAACCGCGGCGGTTCATGCATCAATCGGACCATATCCGGCCATCCGGGACCGGACATTCTCGATCTCTTCCTTTGACAGCAAAGGCGGCGTGCCGAGCTGCAGGCAGCCGTGATATTGCCGCGCCAGGGTCTCGACTTCGACCGCAAGCCACATCGCCTTCGAAAGCGACGGTCCGATAGCGATCATTCCATGATGCGCCAACAGGCAAGCCAGCCGATCTTCAAGGGCTTTAACCGCGTACTGTGACAATTCGCTGGTGCCGAACGTCGCGTAGGGCGCGCAGCGGATGCTGTCGCCGCCGGCGGCCGCGATCATGTAGTGGACCGGTGGAATGTCCCGGCCCATGATGGCCAATGTGGTCGCATAAAGCGGGTGAGCGTGAACGACGGCGTTCGCCTCGGGCCGGGCTTTGAGGATATCCAGATGAAAACGCCATTCGCTCGATGGGCGCTGGGTGGGATCGAACGAGCCGTCAAGGCCCATGAACACGATCTGTTCGGGCTGCATGGTCTCATAGGGCACGCTGGTCGGCGTTACCAGCATTCCGTCGTGATGGCGCAGGCTGATATTTCCGGACGTTCCCTGATTGATCCCCAACGCGTTCATGCGCAAACAGGCGTTGATGATCGACTGGCGCTTTTCCCGGTCGTTTGCCGCTGACATCCATTGTCCTTATATTCGCGCAAGGGAAACGTCGGCTTGGCTGACCGACACAGCGCCGGCGCCAGTTAATCAGATGCGTAAGCCGTTAGAAAGCACCGCGCATATGTTGAAGGCACGCAGGATGATGCGGGAGAAGTCATGACGACTGCCGTGCTTGGCATTATCGGCGGATCCGGCATTTACGATCTGCCGGGGCTCGAAAACGTGCGCGACGAGGCGATCGCGAGCCCGTGGGGCGAGCCCTCGGCGCCGCTCCGGCACGGAACCATCGCAGGCCTGCCGATCGTGTTTCTGCCGCGCCATGACAAAGGCCACCGGCTTTCGCCGTCCGACATCAACTACCGCGCCAATATCGACGTGCTCAAGCGCGCCGGCGTCACCGACCTGATTTCGCTGTCGGCCTGCGGCTCGTTCAAGGAGGAGCTGCCGCCCGGAACCTTCGTGCTGGTGGACCAGTTCGTGGATCGCACCTACAAGCGCGAGAGTTCGTTCTTCGGCAAGGGCTGCGTCGCCCATGTGTCGATGGCCCATCCGGCGTCGCCAAGATTGCGCATCCACCTCGCCGCGGCGGCCGAGGCCGAGGGCATCGCGGTGGCGCGCGGCGGCATTTATGTCTGCATCGAGGGCCCGCAATTCTCCAGTTACGCCGAGAGCATGACCTACAAGGACCTCGGTTATTCGGTGATCGGCATGACCAACATGCCGGAGGCCAAATTGGCCCGCGAGGCGGAGATTTGCTACGCCAGTGCCGCGATGGTGACCGATTTCGATTGCTGGCATCCCGACCATGACGCGGTCACGGTGCAGGACATCATCCGGGTGTTGAACTCGAACGCGGAGAAGGCGAGGGGACTGGTGTTGCGTCTGGCCCGGGATTTTCCGCGCGAGCATGAGCCATGCCCGATCGGCTCGGACCGTGCGCTCGACACCGCCCTGATCACCGCGCCGGAGGCGCGCGATCCGGAACTGCTCAAGAAGCTCGACGCGGTGGCGGGGCGGGTGTTGCGGTCGTGAAGGTCGACGGCAGACATTTCCGCAGCATCTGGCTCGAGCAGGACGGCTGGTCGATCGGCGCGGTCGACCAGCGGCGGTTGCCGCATGATTTTGTCATGGCCCGGATCGCGAGTTGCGAGGACGCGGCCGATGCGATCAGCTCGATGCTGGTGCGCGGCGCTCCCCTGATCGGCGCCACCGCCGCTTACGGGATCGCGCTCGCGATGCGGGTCGATAGCTCCGATGCGGCGCTCGATCAGGCCTACAACACATTGATTGCGACGCGACCGACCGCGATCAACCTGAAATGGGCGCTCGACGAGATGCGCGGAACGCTGCGGCCGCTGCCGCCGCCGGCGCGTACCGAGGCGGCCTACGCCCGCGCCGGCGAGATCGCCGAGCAGGATATCGCGATCAACAAAAGTATCGGTCAGCACGGCGTCGCCCTGATCGAGGCGATCAGGGCCCAAAAAAAGCCGGGCGAGCGGGTCAACGTGCTGACCCATTGCAACGCCGGCTGGCTCGCCACCGTCGATTGGGGCACGGCGACCGCGCCGATCTACTCGGCGCACGATCGAGGGATCGACGTTCACGTCTGGGTCGATGAGACCCGGCCCCGTAACCAGGGCGCCTCACTGACTGCCTGGGAACTCGGCCATCACGGCGTTGCGCATACCGTGATCGCCGACAACACCGGCGGCCATCTGATGCAGCACGGCATGGTGGATCTGGTTCTGGTCGGCGCCGACCGTGTCGCGGTCAGCGGCGATGTCTGCAACAAGATCGGCACCTATCTGAAGGCGCTCGCGGCGCATGACAATGGCGTGCCGTTCTATGTCGCGCTGCCGTCGCCGACCATCGACTTTCGCATCGACGACGGCATCAGCCAGATTCCGATCGAGCAGCGCGCCGCCGATGAAGTGACCATGATCACCGGACGGACGGCGGATGGGCGCATGGAGACCGTGCGGGTGGTCCCGGAGGGATCGGCGGTCGCCAATTACAGTTTCGACGTGACGCCGGCAAGGCTGGTGACCGGCCTGATCACCGAGCGCGGCGTGCTGCGACCCGACCGCGCGGCGCTGTCGGGCGCCTTTCCCGAACGGCTCGCGAACGCTTAAGGATTTTCGCCGATGATTACCGCCATTGTTCTCTATGATCTGCCTGACGCGATCGGGCTCGAGGAGTGCCGCGAACATTTCACCCGGATCGCGCCGGATTTCCTGAAAGCCCCCGGCTTCGTCCGCAAGCAGTTCATCTGCCGGAAAGAAGGCGACATCGCCGGTGGCGTTTATATGTGGGAAAGCCAGGCCGCCGCCGATGCCTTCTACAGCGGCCCCTGGCGCGACGGGATTCGCGCGCGTTACGGCAACGATCCAAGGATACAATATTTCGAAACCGTCGCGCTCACCGACAAGGCAACGGGCAAAGCCGGAGCGATCTAACCACCGCTTTCCGCAGTATAGCGGACGTGCCCGGACTGGTCGACGGCCGGCTCCGGTCGCGAATGACCCAATTGAGACATTCGACCTAGTCGAACACCTGTCGGCATGGTTTGATGCGACGATATTTAAGAGGGGATCCGTTTGGTCAACGCGCCCGTTCAGCGAAAACTGGCGGCCATTTTGGCCGCGGACGTCGTTGGCTTTTCGTCGCTGATGGAGCGCGATGAGGAGGGTACCTATGCCCGCGTCGGCCGGCTGCGGCGCGAGGTCATCGAGCCGCGGCTTTCCGAGCAGCAGGGACGGTTGATCAAGACCACGGGCGACGGCTTTTTGGCTGAATTCGCCAGCCCGATCGCGGCCCTGCGGTGTGCGATCGCCATTCAGGGCGATCTGGGCAACGATAGCGCTCAACTTCGGATACGGATCGGTCTCAACCTCGGCGATGTCATCGTGGAGGATGGCGGCGACGTCTATGGCGAAGGCGTCAACGTGGCCGCACGGCTGGAGGCGCTTTGCGATCCCGGCGGGATCTTGATATCCGGGAAAATCCACAGCGAAGTCGACGGCAAGGTCGAGGCCGCTTTCGAGGATCGCGGCGAACAGCAAGTCAAGAACATCTCGCGACCCGTTCGCATCTATGCGGTGCGGCCGGCCGGCATGCCGACGCCCTCGGCAGCGGCAGCTTCTTCCAGCGAGACCAAAAGGCCGTTGCAGCTCCCCGACAAGCCCTCGATAGCTGTGTTGCCGTTCCAGAACATGAGTGGCGATCCCGAGCAGGAGTACTTCGCCGACGGCATGGTAGAGGACATCATCACCGCATTATCCCGATTCAAGTCCTTGTTCGTGATCGCCCGCAATTCGAGCTTCGCTTACAAGGGCAAGGCGGTTGACATCAAATACGTCGGTCGCGAATTAGGCGTGCGCTATGTGCTTGAAGGAAGCGTCAGGAAATCAGGCGGCCGCGTTCGGATCACCGGGCAGCTGATCGAGGCTGCAACGGACAGGCATTTATGGGCGGACAAATTCGACGGCGCGTTGGAAGACGTGTTCGATCTGCAAGACCAGGTTACCAGCCGTGTCGTGGGTTTGATTGCGCCAAAGCTTGAGCAAGCGGAGATCGAGCGGGCGAGGCAGAAACCCACCGAAAACCTCGATGGTTACGATTTCTTTTTACGAGGTTTGGCGCGCACGAATAAGGGTGCGCTGGCGGAGGCCCGTGCGTTTTTCGCCAAGGCATATGAACGGGACCCTGAGTACGGTCCCGCATATGCGATGGCTGCGACGACCTTGATGTTCGAACAGGGAATCAGCGGCGTGCCTTTGACCGCCGAAAAGCGCTCTGAAGCCATTCGGCTTGCAAATTTGGCGTCGAAAGCAGCAGGCGACGACGCGTTTACGTTGGCCCGAGCTGGTCATGTGCTGACCTATCTCGGCCGCGAATATGACCGGGGCGCGTCCATGGTTGAGCAGGCAGTGGCGCTCAATCCAAATCTCGCGATCGCCTGGTATAGTCGCGGATGGGTCACCATGATGTGTGGTGAGGCAGAACGGTCGATCGAGAGCTTCGACCGGATGATCAGGCTAAGCCCTCTTGACCCGTTGCGCGTAGGTGCCTGGAATGGAAGTTCATTCGCATGTTTCATCCTTGGCCGCTACGAGGACGGCTGCGTCTCGGCGATGAAATCAATCCAGGTCGCCGCGAACTTCCATACGCTGGGAGCCTTCATCGTCAACGCCATTCCTGCCGGACAGGCCAAAGAGGCCCAACAGGCGGCCGCGCGGTTGCTGAGGTCGCAGCCTGAATTCCGCGCGACCGATGCGGAAGAGGCGTTTCCCACCCGCTCATCCGAAGTGCGCAATCGAATGATCGCGGCCCTTCGGGAGGCGGGCTTGCCGGGTTAGTCGAGACCTCCCGCCAAGCGGCTCTCCCGCGATTGGCAACTGTCTCACCAACCAGGTTCAGGTCTCGTTCTTGATTTCGGCTCGATGGTTTTGACCGCAGGCGGCCCGGGCTGGCGGAGCGGTGGCTGAGTCCGCATCCGATGGTCGCCGAGGCGGCGTTTGCAAAAGTGTCGCTTTCGCAGAGGCCGGGTCGGGACCTGATTGAATTCATGCCATCACTTCTTACGATGGCCTCATAAGCCGGAGCGGTTGCAAGGCGCTCAAGCAACGCTCGAAGTTCAGGGCGAAGTCCATCACCGCGCTTGGCCGCGACGGCATCCAGGTTGAGAAACGCCGGCATATCTTGTTTTCCTCCTGTCGGCAGGCCAAGAATTGCAGAAAGCGCCGATGTGGTCCCTGAGCTATTTCCAGCCAACTCGTGCTATATTTTCGTGCCGGCGCAACATAAGCTCAGTTGGCCTCGTCAGCCTTCGAAAGTCCTGAAAATTGCGTGAAACAATTTGGAAATTTCGACGAAGTCTTTGACGGAATATCGCCTTGCAATGCCGCCGGGAATTGACGCGAATGCAACCCGCTGCCGCCAGGACATTCAGCTTCGAGGGCTTCAGGCTCGACCTGGAACGGGGCAGTCTTTGCAATGCGCAAGGCGAGATCGAACTAAGGCCAAAAAGTTTCCAGGTACTTCGCTACCTGGTTGGCAATGCGGGCAGGCTTGTAGCAAAGGAAGAGCTCCTGCAAGCGATGTGGCCGAACGTAACGGTATCCGAAGAATCGCTTTCGCGATGTATCAGCGATGTTCGGTCGGCCCTGCAGGACGCCGAAGCGCAGATCATCAAGACGGTGCCGCGCCGCGGATATCGCTTCACTGCGGCGGTGACGGCGTCGGACGCACCGGCAACGAACCAGGTTGCAAACGGCGCCGCCGTTCTCTCGACACCTGAACGCCCTTCAATCGCGGTATTGCCGTTCGCAAACATGAGCGGCGATCCGGAGCAGGAATACTTTGCGGATGGAATGGTGGAAGAAATTACGACGGCGCTTTCTCGTTTCAAGACCCTGTTCGTAATCGCTCGTGATTCGAGCTTCACCTTCAAGGGCAAGGCCTCGGATGTGAAGCAAGTCGGTAGAGAGCTTTGCGTACGCTATGTGCTCGAAGGTAGCGTACGCAAAGCGGCAAACAGGGTACGCATTACCGCTCAGTTGATTGACACTTCAACCGGAGCGCATCTCTGGGCGGACCGGTTCGATGGTGCAATGGAAGATATCTTCGAGCTGCAGGACCAGGTGACGATAAGCGTTGTGGGCGCTATTACACCGACGCTGGAGCGGGCGGAAATTGGGCGCGCCGTACTCAAGTCGACCGACAGCCTCGACGCGTACGATCACTACATGCGAGGAATTGCCAGTGCATACCGATGGACGAATGATGGCACCAGCGAGGCCCTGCAGCACTTCTACAAAGCCATTGAGATTGATCCAAAATTTGCGTTGGCCCACGCGCTAGCGACCAGTTGCTATGCCTGGCGCAAAGCGAACGGGTGGGTAACGGATTCCGCGCGCGAGATTGCTGAAACCAAACGATTGGCCGAGCGTGCCACCCAATTGGGTCAGCACGATGCGCAAGTATTGTGCTGGAGTGGCACGGGGCTGGCCTTTGTAGTCGACGACGTTGATGCAGGAATTGCCCTTGTTGAACGCGCACTTCGGCTTAATCCGAACCTGATGGATGCGTGGCTCACCAGCGGGTTGATCAGGCTCGTGTCGGGCGAATGGAATTTGGCCATAGAACATTTCGCCCATGCCATGCGCCTCAGCCCGTTTGAGCCGTCTTTGTTCATGATGCAGCAGGGGACCGCGAGCGGACATTTCTACACCGGGCGCTACGAGGAGGCAGCGGCGTGGTCAGCGAAATCCATTGGGGAAAATCCGAATTACTCGTCGGCATGGCGGGTTACGGCGGCGAGCAATGCCTTTCTGGGTCGACAGGAGCAAGCGGAGAAGGCGATCGTGCGTCTTCGGCAGCTCGAGCCCGGGCTCCGAATCGCAACTATCAAGTATTCAATTCCCCTTCGCCCGTCAGACCTTGCCAGAATGGAAGAGGGCCTGCGAAAGGCCGGCCTGCCGGAATGATCCGGGGTTAGGCCCCTCTGCCTTTCTTCTTCGACCAGCGTTATTCGATGATCTCATCCGCGCGGAGACGGTGATTGTACAACCACTTCCCGGCAGTAGGCAGTCTCGTCCGAGACCCTCATCGCAGCTCACCTCAGGCCGAATACCTTGACGACCAGCGGGGTATCGACCACCACGTGCGGCGCGATAGCGTGGTAGGCGATGGCGTGGACCCAGGCATTGCCGGTGCGCAGAGTGATGACGGTCTTGATCATGCCCGGGCCGAAATATTGCAGGACAACGAATATCAGGGATAGCGCGATATCCCGCGGGGTGGTGAACACCGACCAACCTTCAACGATGTGCATGGCCGCATAGGTCACACCGCCCAGGATCACGGTCGTGGCGCTGGAGCCGGTCAGCTTGAGGTAGCGCGGAATCAGGATGGCGTAGATCAGCACCATCGTCGGCAGAACAGTACCGATCATGAATATACCAAACGCAAGCGGCGCCGCGATCAGAAGCTGGCGAGCACTGAGCTGAAAAATTCCGGGAAACGCACCAAGCTCAACCAGGCTCTCGATCACCGCCACAACCACGATCACCAAGAGATCGTTGGTCCGGTTGGTGGAGCGCAGGTTCAGCTGCGTCGCCGAATAGCGCCGGCGAAACCAAAGATAGGGCACGACGGCGAACACCACAAAATTATAGATCGCCCAGGTCCAAAGCTCTCCGATGCCGGGCGTAACGCTGCAACCGACGAGGGTGCCGGCGATGTGGAAGCTGAAGGGCCGATAGCCGAGCGCCGGACCGACCAGCCAGCCGCCAAGCTGGCCGAGGCCCGCATAGCCGAGCAGGAGAATTGTCTCCCGTGCCGCCTGCGCGCGCTCGGGCGCCCGTGCGGCAAGATCGGGGATCACGCGCCGCCCGGTCAAAACATAAACCACGGCCATGAGAGCGAACACCTCGATCAATCCGAAGCTCGGCAGCGCGACCTGCTGGACAAACGGCATACCCGCCATCGCCGGCCGGTCGAACGGAAGAAGGCCTCCTGCCAACAAGACGACAGCCACGTTGGCGACGATCCAAAGGGCGGCCGCGATTTGAACGGCTGGATGCCGAACAGCGCTGCGGATGACGGCCGAGAGCAACGAAAGTTGCGACTGGGCAGCATTCATCTTGGTTTCCCCAGAACGGTGGATGCAGGCAAGCGACTGAACAGAGCCATTCCCGATGGGTCGGCTCCGGACACCCGCGATTTTTCCCCGATCACTCTCGACTACGCGCCGTCAGTTTATGCTCGGCGCCGGATAACATCGCATACTACGCCGGGGAAAGGCACTCTCGGTTTGATTTATGGCACGAAGCCGACGCGCCGGCTCGGCTTAACGAGGTCCGCTGTCTGGGTTGCGCACGGTCGAGACGGCGCGGTTGGAGGCCGTCGGTGACCTGCCTCACAGTTTTTTCAGACGACAAGCGATGTCGTATCGGGTGCGCATTGGCAATCACCTGGGATAACGAAAGGAACTACATCATGGCTAACGTCGAATATAAATCCGCAGTCTACACCATCGGTCCGTCTTCGAGCCAGCAGTTCACCTTCTGGTGGGGGAAGGGGTCAACCGGCGTCGAATATTTCGACGTATCGGTCGGAGTCGATCCGCAACCCCATCATCCATCGCAACTTCCTCTTGTCGAAGAGCAGCGCGCCTATCTTTGGGATCAGAGCGAAGGCAAAGTTCTGCTTCTGACCCTGCGCAATGATAATCATTTCGAAGTCTTTTTCATTGCGAACCATGTTCGGATTTCCAACTGATGAAATCGCGATCTTCGCGCCAGCAGCATGTGATTTTCGATGATGTCTGCTCGCAGGACTCGGCGTCTGAGCATGGCGGACATCGATATCCATCAATCCCTTCACGCGGTCTATTTAAGCTCCCGAGCCAGAAAATCGACGAAGGCGCGGACCTTGGTCGAAGGGCGCGGGCCGCCGGGAAACACCGCATGCACGTCGACCGGCTCGATCTTGTAGGGGAGAAGCAGCGGCACCAGCGCGCCGGCCTTGATTTCGGCTTCAACCATCACCGTCGAGGCCATCGCGATCCCGAGCCCGGCCATGACGCTGGCAAACGCCCCGGGGCCGGAATTGGTGTGAATGCGGCCGCGCACGTCGACCGATGTTTCGGTGCCGTTGCGGCGGAATGACCAGGTGTCGCGGCCGAAATTGCCCGGTCCAAAGATGCAATCATGCGAGGCGAGGTCGGCCGGCACTTTTGGGGTGCCGCGCGCTTTCAGATAGGCGGGTGACGCCACCAGCCTTCTCTGAAGCGTTTCGAGCCTGCGCGCGCCGAAG
The DNA here is from genome assembly GCA_963771225.1 of uncultured Pseudomonadota bacterium. Classification (GTDB taxonomy): domain Bacteria; phylum Pseudomonadota; class Alphaproteobacteria; order Rhizobiales; family Xanthobacteraceae; genus Bradyrhizobium. The sequence goes on from CAVYSR010000007.1 coordinate 143,151, forward strand.
ACTGAATCGCCCAGTTCGCCGAGACGAATGGCAACATCGGCGCCTTCCGCGACCAGATCCTGCCGCTCATCGGATACCGCCATCTCGACCCGCAACAGCGGATGCGCGGCGAGAAACTTCGGCAGCCGTGGAATGATCTCGCGCGTGCCATAGACCACCGGCAGAGCGAGACGGATGATGCCGCGCAAGGAATCAAGGCCGCGCGCGGCATCTTCGGCGTCCTCGATTTCAGCCAGGATCTCGCGCGCGCGGTCGAGGAACAGCGCGCCGGCATCGGTCACCGTGATGCGGCGCGTCGTGCGCAGCAGCAGCGTCACGCCGAGCCGTGCTTCCAGTTCGCCGATAATGCGCGAGACCGACGGCTGCGACAGACCGAGTTCGCGCGCGGCGCGCGAAAAGCTGCCGCTCTCGGCGGTGCGGACAAAAACCGTCAATTCCTGCAGCCGATCACTCATTTGAAATCCAGATAAATGATGTTCATATGATGCAGTATACCCCTTTATATGCAAATGAACCAGATTGTGCGGGCCAACACCAACACGGAGAATTTCCATGGCCCTGCAAGACCGCCTCGATGCCTTCAAAGCCGATTTCGAATCCGGCCGATTTCCGGCACTGAAGCCAACCAAGGAGATGCTGGACATCATGCATCGCGCCACCGACGAACTGATCGCCGGCGCGCAGGCGCAACGCGCCAGCAAGGCCGGCGACGTGGCGCCGGAATTCATCCTGAACGATCCCGACGGCATGCCGGTGTCGTCGCGCGAATGGCTCGCGAAGGGACCTCTCGTGGTTTCGTTCTATCGCGGCGTCTGGTGCCCCTATTGCAATATGGAGCTGCAGGCGCTTCAGGCCGCCCTTCCTGACATCGCCGCCCGCGGCGCTAGTCTGGTTGCGATCTCGCCGCAGACGGCGGCGAACAGCCGCAAGTCGCAGCGCGACAACAAGCTCGGCTTCCCGATCCTGAGCGACGCCAAAAGCGAAGTGGCCAATGCGTTCGGCATCCGCTTTTCGCTGCAGGATTACCTGATCGAACTCTACAAGAGCTTCAAGAACGATCTGCCTGCCTTCAACGATGATCCGGCCTGGGTGCTGCCGATGCCGGCGCGCTTTGTGATCGGCACCGACGGCATCATCGCCTACGCCGAAGTCAATCCCGACTACACGCAGCGTCCGGATCCTTCCGAATTGCTGCCGGTGCTGGATCGCCTCAGGGCGCAGCAAAGCGGCCTGACCCAGATAAGCCGGCGCCGCCAGCGCGCCGGTTCCCCTTCATCCAGATTTGAAAACGGCGCCGGCGAAGTCGTCTGACGGGTTGGTGCGCCCCAAAAAAAGAAAGCCTAAATCATGTCCAAACTTAGCGGAAAAGTTGCTGTCATCACCGGCGGTTCAAGTGGAATCGGATTGGCGGCCGCAAAGAAATTCGTCGAGGAGGGCGCCTATGTGTTCATCACGGGGCGCCGTCAGAGCGAACTCGACAAGGCCAAAGCCGCGATCGGCAGGAACGTCTCGACCGTCCAGGGCGATGTCGCCGACCTTGCTGATCTCGACCGGCTCTATCGAACGGTCAAGGCCGAGAAGGGCATGCTCGATATTGTCGTCGCCAGCGCCGGCTATGTCGAACGCATGCTGACGGAGGACGTCACGCCTGACCATTTCGACAAGACCTTCGCCATCAATGCCCGTGGCGTGTACTTCACCGCGCAGAAGGCGCTACCCCTGATGCGTAGGGGCGGTTCGGTCGTGCTGGTGTCCTCTTGTCTGCATCTGAAGGGTTTACCCGAGCACAGCACCTATGCTGCGACCAAGGCGGCGGTGCGCTCCTTTGCACGAACCTGGGCGATGGAATGGAAGGATCGCGGCATCCGCGTCAACACGCTGTCGCCGGGCCCGATCGACACGCCGATCATTGACGGCCAGTTCAAGACCAAGGAAGAGGCCGACGGCGCGCGGGCATTCTTCTCGACGATCACGCCGCTTGGCCGCATCGGCCGCCCGGAAGAAATGGCATCGGCCATTCTGTTCCTGGCCTCCGACGACAGCAGCTTCAGCACCGGTATCGATCTGGTGGCCGACGGCGGCATCACGCAGGTCTGAACGAGCAGGTCTGACGAGCAGGTCTGAAGCCGCGGATCAGCCTGGTCCCGCGCCGGCGCTCGCATCGCGCCGGCGTCTCGCGAGATAGACGATCGCGACCGCCGCGGCGAGAAGGCCCGCCGCCGCGCCGGAGCCGAGCGCCCAGCGCGGCCCGAACGTGTCGGCAATCCAGCCCACGATCGGGGCGCCGATCGGCGTTCCGCCCAGCGCGATCGCGAGCAGGATCGCGATCACGCGCCCGCGCATGCCGGGCTCGGTCGAGGTTTGCACGATGGCGTTGGTCGATGTGGTGAAGGTCTGCGCGGCGAGGCCGATGACAAAGAGCACGATGCCGAAGGCGAGGTAGTTGGGCATCATGGCCGCGACCGCGCAGCCGACGCCGAAGGTCGCGGCGGCGGCCAGCAGAACCGGAATGCCCGGTTTGGCTCGCGCCGCGGCCATCAACGCACCGGCGACCGATCCGGCGGCCATCATCGACGATAACAAGCCGTACTGGCCCGCGCCGCCGTGAAAAACCGTGACGGACATGGTCGAGATGAAGATCTGGAAATTCAGTCCGAACGTGCCGACCAGAAACAGCATGAACAGGATGACCTTGAGATCCGGCCGTCGCAACACATAACGAAAGCCTTCAACGAAGCTGCCGCGGCTGGAAACCGCGCGGTGGCTCGGCTTCAGTTCATCGCTCCGCAGCAGGGCCAGAGAACAGAGCACGGCGACAAAGGAGACGGCGTTGATCAGGAACACCCATCCCGAACCGACGCCGGCGATCAGGCCGCCGGCAATGGCCGGGCCGATCATCCGGGCGGCATTGAACGACGTCGAGTTGAGGGCCACGGCGTTCGGAAGATAACGCTCCTCGACCAGTTCGGCGACGAAGGTCTGCCGCGCCGGCAAATCGAAGGCCGCGGCACATCCCAGAAGAAACGCGAACACGTAGACGTGCCACAACTGGACAAGGCCTGTGACCACCAGCAGGCCAAGTCCGAGCGCCAATAGCCCCATCGCGGCCTGGGTGCAGAACAACACCTTGCGGCGGTCGAGATGATCCGCGGCGAAGCCGGTCAGCGGCAGCAGCAGGATTTGCGGGCCGAACTGCAGCCCCATCACGATTCCCACCGCGGTCGCGTTGCGGTGCGTCAGTTCGGTGAGGACGATCCAGTCCTGCGCGGTGCGCTGCATCCACGATCCTACATTGGACACCAGCGCTCCCGCCGCCCAGACCCGGTAGTTGTAGCCTTCCAGCGAACGGAACGTTCCCTTCAACTGACACGCTCACCCTTGAACGGGCGAGTTGCCGCCGTGAAACCGGCCAAACAGCCGGGCGGTGACAAGGCCGAACAGAAGAACGCCCAATCCGAGCGCGATCGCGTCATCGCTGGCGCGCAAATCGAAATCGCCGACATGGCAGACCAGCAAGTATCCGACGGCGAGGTTGAAGAAGCCCCACAGCACGTTCACGGTCGACGAGGAGAGGCCTTCGCCGCGCGGTTTGGCGAACGGGCTCTGAAACGGGCGTCCCATCACGCCGCTGACCAGATGCGGAATGGCGTTGGTGAGAACGGCGCCGCCACCAAAGTACGACAGATAATGAAGCCATTGCATGTTCAGGCGCTCCTTTGTTTGCCGTGCGAGGCCGCGTCGAGAAGATCGATGATCTGTTGCGTGGTGCCGGTCTCGCCCAGCCTCGGAAAGATCCGCGTGATGCTGTTGTGGTGAGCGTCGGCGCTCATATCCGTCATGGCATCGACGGCGAGGGCGACGTTGAATCCAAGCTCATGGGCGTGACGCGCGGTCGAACTCCACGCCGGCGCTGGTGGCGACGCCGGCGATCACCACCTGGGTGACGCCGGACTGCTTAAGATGGGTTTCGAGATCGGTGTTGGTGAAGGCGCCCCACGTCCGCTTGGTGACAAGGTGGTCGCTGGGCCGGCGCTTGAGTTCGGGGACGAGATCGGTCCAGCCGGCCGGAAATTCGCTGACGCGACGGGATTGCTCTGTTCGGCCCGGCGCTCCGCCGTCGACATTGATGAGAACCACCGGCAGGCCGTGGCTGCGAAAGGCATCGGCCAATCGGGCGGCATGGTTCACGACATCGGCCATCGGATGCGCTGTCGGCAGGCCGACAATGCCCTTCTGCAAATCGACGACGAGCAAGGCAGGCCTGGCGTCGAGCGTACTGATTGTCATGTTGTTGCTCCTTGTTGTGGAATCTGCAGGCCGGCCGAATCCGCGAGGCGGCCGGTTTGTTCAGGTGTCGACCAGGCGGTTGAGAAGGCTCATCGCAGCCGCGAGCTGCTCCTGTTCCTGCGGCGTCAGCTTGGTCTGGATGGCGCGAAGCAACCAATCGTGCCGCGCCGCGCGGCCGCTCCGGATCAATTCGCGACAGGCGGGAGTGAGAGACAGGATCGTTTGCCGCCCGTCCTTCGGATCAGGCGATCCGCTGACCATCCCGGCGGCCTCGAGCACGGCGACGGTGGCGCCCATCGATTGCGAGCGGACGCCCTCGGTGCGGGCAAGCGCTGTGACCGTCGTCGGGCCCTCCCGATCCAGATGCATCAGCACCGATGTCTGCGAGGGCGTCAGATCTCCGGCCGAAGCCAACGCGCGCAAGCGTCGCTTGAGTTTGCCGCTCAGCGCATGCAGCTCCGCCGCCAGAGCCGAGGCGCGGGTGGCGTCTATTTCCGCTTTCCGTTTACCCATGTCGCAGGGTCTAGCAGATATGAAGGAAAACTACAAAGGTAAACTTCGTATCAATTAAACTTGATGGAAGGCCGTCGGGCGTGGGGCAGGGGCATTGATCCGAAAGGGCTTACGTTTTTGCCGAAACCATTGTCCTCTGGTGCCTGACGCGGATCGAATGCGGCGCCGCTGAAAAAAATCAGATGGAGAACATGCGATGATATCGATCAACCCGCTCACGGCCGTCGCCGTGGTGATTGCGACAGCCGCGACCGACGCCGTCTATGTGATGTTCACTTCCGCCGTGGTGGCCCGAAAGCGGGTACCGGCGGCGAGCTGGAGCAGCCTCTGGTACCTGCTCTCTTCCTTTGCCGTGATCAGCTACACCGAGAACTGGGTCTATGTCGCCTTCGCCGCCGCAGGCTCCTGGATCGGCGCGTTCGCTTCGATCACGCTGCTGCACCGGCCCGGCGGCCCACCGGTCGGCGCGAGCCCGGAATAGCCGACTCTTGCGCTTGATGGCCGACGGGCGCACATTTGCCGCGCGGCAGGGTCTCGCCGCCAAAAACGATATCCAGGGCAAAAACGATATTGGAACGCCACCAGGGAGCGTCCATGACGGCCACGCGGATCGACTGCGATATCCATCCCGCGGTGGGCGGAACCCGCACCACGCTGCTGCCTTATCTGGACGATCACTGGAAAGAGCAGGTCGTGAGCCGAGCGATCGATGGCCTCGATCTCACCAGCTATCCACCCAACATGCCGCTGTCCGGCCGGTCCGACTGGCGACCCGCCAACGGCAAGCCCGGCAGCGATCTCGCAATGGTCCAGCGCGGCGCGTTCGATCAGCTTGGCGCCAGCCACGCGATCTGCAATGTGCTGTACGGCGCGCAGGCGGTGTTCGATCCCTATATGGCCGCCGCGTTCTGCAAGGCGATCAACGACTGGATCGCGGCCGAATGGCTGGCGCGCGACACGCGGTTGCGCGCCTCGATCGTGGTGCCGATGCAGGCGCCTGATCTGGCGCATCGAAGAGATCGAACGCCGCGCCGGCGATGTCAGGTTCGTTTCGGTTCTGGTGCTGGCGCAAGGCGAGAGCCTGCTGGGGCGGCGGCACTTCTGGCCGGTCTATCAGGCGGCCGAGAAACACAAACTGCCGATCGCGATCCATGCCGGCAGCCAGTACCGCGCGGCGCCGAGTTCGGTGGGCTGGCCTTCCTATCGCTACGAATATTATCTCGCCGAGGCGCAGGCGTTCCAGGCCCAGGTGCTCAGTCTGATTTACGAAGGCGTGTTCGTTAAATTCCCCGGCCTCAAGGTGGTGCTGATGGAATCCGGCGTGAGCTGGCTGCCGGCCTTCATGTGGCGCGCCAACAAGACCTGGCGCGGCGTGCGGGTCGAGGTGCCGTGGATCGATCGCGAGCCGGCGGCAATCATCCGCGACCATTTTCGCGTGACCATGCAGCCGTTCGACGGTCCGCCCGATGCCGCCGGCGTGGCCGACATCATCGAGATGATCGGCTCGGACAAGATGTTCCTGTTCGCGTCCGATTACCCGCACTGGCAGTTCGACGGCGATGACGCGATACCGCCGCATCTGCCTGCCATGTCTGGTATCGCGCATGTGTGCGGAAAATCCGCTTGAAACCTTTCCGCGGCTGAGTCTTGCCGCATAGACTTATCGTTCGAAGGAGGATCGCATGAGCGACGTCATCGACCGTCCCGCGCTGGAACTGGAAACGTCCGCCAACAGCCGCTTGCGGATCATCGACTGCGATATCCATCCGAGCCTGCACGCGCGCTCCGATCTTTATCCGTTCCTGAGCAAGCGCTGGCAGGAACATCTCAAGACCTACGGCGATCATCTGCGCACGCCCTATATCGGCACCACGCCCTATCCGCGGTCCTCGCCGCTGATCGCGCGCCGCGATGCGTGGCCGCCGACCGGCGGGCCGCCGGGGTCTGATCTCGCCTTCATGCGCCAGCAGCATCTCGATCCGCTCGACGTCGAGTTCGGCATCCTGCAGGTGCTCGATCTCTTTATCTTCTCGCAGCAGAACCTCGATTTCGGCGCGGCGATCCAGCGCGCCATCAACGACTGGCAGCTGGCGCACTGGACCAGCCGGGAACCGCGGTTGAAGGCGTCGATCCTGGTCGGGCAGGACGACACGCAAGCCGCGATCGCCGAAATCGAACGTTGCGCCAAAATCGGCCAATATGTGCAGATCAATGTTTCGCCGCGCGCCAACGAGCCGCTCGGCCGGCATCGCTACTGGCCGATCTATGCGCGCGCCGAGGAACTCGGCCTGCCGCTCGGCATTCATGTCGGCGGCTACGGCGGTCACGCGCCGACCGGTGGCGGCTGGCCGTCTTATTATGCCGAGGAGCATCAGTCGAACGCGCATTCGATGGCGGCAACCCTCACCAGCCTCATCATCGAAGGTGTGCCCGAGCGTTTCCCGCGCCTCAAGATCGTGTTCATCGAAGGCGGCTTCGGCTGGATCTCCTCGACCATGTGGCGAATGGATCAGCACTTCGAACGCTTCCGCGACGAAGTCCCGCACCTCAAGCGGCGCCCGTCGGAATATGTGCGGGAGCATTTCTGGTTCACCACCCAGCCGATCGACGAGCCCGACGAAGCAAAACATCTGCGTTCGCTGATCGAATGGGTCGGCGTCGATCGGCTGTTGTTCTCGTCGGATTATCCGCATTGGGATTTCGACGACCCGCGTTTTGCCTTTCGGACGCCGCTGAGCGAGGCGGAGCGGGCCAAGATATTCAACGGCAATGCCCGCGCGCTCTACAAGCTCTGATTCCAAATCTTGGGCAAAAATGACCCGTCACATTGTCGCCCGCACCACAGAGATTCCACCCGGCGGCAACAAGGTGGTCGGCGTGGAGGGACGCGACATCGTCGTGTTCCATGTCAACGGCGAATTCTTTGCGCTGCTCAATCGCTGCCCGCACGCCGGTGCGCCGCTCGACAAGGCGGCCTGCGTGGCGCGGCTGACCTCGCCCGAGCCCGGCGTCTATCGGCGCTCGCGGGTCGGCGAGCTGTTGCGCTGCGCCTGGCATGGCTGGGAATTCGACATCCGCAACGGGCAATCATATTTCGATCCGGGCCGCGTCAAGGTCCGGACCTATCCGGTGGTGATCGAGGACGGCGAGACGCTGGCGAAGGGCCCCTACGTGGCCGAGACCTTCCCTGTTCACGTCGAGGACAGCTACGTTATCATCGAGACTTAGTTAACATCCGACCCCGCCACGCCCACTACTTGGTCAGCGCGACCGTGGTGTCGTCCCAGCCGTCGGCGGTCGGCGCCTCCAGCTGCTGCTTGCAGCGCTCGATCATCCGCGACGATGCCTGATCCTGCTGGCGCAGGCTCACCACCTTCTCGAAATCGGCGATCGCGGCGGTAAATTCGCGCGCGCGATAGGATTTGAGGCCGGCTTCGTAGTGTTCGACCCAGCCCGACGCATCCGATGGCTCGTCGGCCATGCCCAGTAATTCATAGATCTGCAGCCCGCCGGATCGTCCGTAGACGGCCAATCGATCCAGTTCGCGAACCGATATGCGGTCGCCCGCGAGCCGGCGTGTTTCAGGGCCGATGATGATCTGCGATCCGTAGACCTTGTTGGTGCTTTCAAGGCGGCTTGCGATATTCACCGCATCGCCGATCACGGTGTAATTCAGCCGGACTTCCGATCCGATATTGCCGACCAGCATGTCGCCGGAATTGATGCCGATCCGGATGTGCACGGCTCGGCCTTCGTCGTCGACCAGATTTTGCTCCCGCACCGCGCGCTGACACGCCAATGCCGCGCGGCAGCAGTCGACGGCATGATCGGGATTATTCGCCGGCGCGCCCCAGAACGCCATCACCGCATCGCCAATGAACTTGTCGATGGTCCCGCCATTGGCCTGCACCTGCGCCGATACCGATTCGAAATAGCGCGACAGCAGCGGAATGATCCGGTCGCCCAGTCGTTCGGACATACCGGTGAAGCCGGCCAGATCGACGAACATCACGGTCATCGGCCGCACCGCGCCGCCGAGCTGCGCGCCGTTGCCGTCGCTGATCAGCCGTTTCACCAGATCGGCCGGAATGTATTTCCGGAACGCGGCGAGCCCCAGCGCCATGTCCGCGATCGCGCCCGAGAGGTTCTCGATCTCGGTCAGCTGCGAGGAATGCCGCGCGACCTTGTCGAGGTCGAAGCGCTCCACATGCCTGACCTCATCGACGACCTTCAGCAGCGGGGCCGCGATCAGGCGCTGCGCCAGCCATGCCGACAGCAGCCCGGCGATGACAATCAGGATCGCAAGACCGATCAGCAATTTTCGTATCGTCGCCTTGACCGGGTCGAGGAATTCCAATTCGGGTACTACCGTGACCAGCGACCAGCCCGGAAACGAGATCGGCGTCAGCACCGCCTCATAGCTCTTGCCGTCCCGCGTTACGCGCGCGTGAAACACCTCGCCCTTGTCGCTGTCGTAGCGGTTGCCGGCCTGCCGGATCGCGTCCACGGCGACCGGAAACAGCGGATGGTTGGTCTTCAGCGCATTCAATTCGTCCGCGGCCGGATCGGGCGCTGCGATCACCTCGCCGCTACGATCGAGGATAAAGGCGCCGGCCGATTTTCCCACCGTGAGCTGTGACAGAAAATTCGAAACCCGCGTCAGCTCGATAATGATGGCAAGGACACCGACGCGTTTGTGATCGACATCGAGCGGTCCGGCCAGCGCCACGGCCGGCCGTTCGCCGTGGGGATGGGTGGTCAGTGTGAACCAATGCGCCTCTTCGGCCTGGCTTGCCTCGCGATACCAATGCTGGTCAGTCACCGAATAAGTGGTGTCCTGGAAGCGGTGGTCCGTCAACGCGACGTCGTAGCCGGCAAATTCGTATCGGTCGATCTGAAGCCTCGGTTTGCCACCGGTGATATCAAGCATTTCGATGGCGGTATCGCCGAGCTTGTGCGCGGCAGAAAACGACCCGTCCGGCGATCCGAACGCGACCCAGGAGATGGTCGGCTGCGCCTGAAGCTGCGAGAGGAATACAAATTTGCGCTTTTCGGCCTCGCTTGTATTCAGAACATTTTGAATAAACAGAGTGCGTACCGCGATCAAGGCAGACGTCGCCTCGGTGGTGATCGACTGCAATTCATCGCCGACCCCGGCGACGATCTGATCGTTGATAGTGTCGGCAAGGGTCTGGCTGATCTGCCGCGCGGTTCGCCACCACAAAAGATTGACGCCGACGGCGCTGACCATGATCGATGCCAGCACGAGGCCTGAAATGGCGCTGCGGATTCCAATGCGCATGCGGGGTCCTGGTTCGCGGGTTTGTACCGCAACAGGTACGGATTATACCGTCAATCGGATCCGGAAAGATATCCGGCCGAGGATTTCATCGGTCGGCGACATCGGCTAAAGCGCAGGAGGCCTGAAACCCGGAGAATGCCTCCTTCGTATCATGAAGGCTATCCGCCGGAGCGAAGACCAGGCTGCGCCGGCGTCCATTCGAAGGTCATGCGATGCACGATGTCTCGATCCCGGCGCGCACTGATTGCCGGCCTCATCAGCTTTCTGTCGCCCTGCGTGCTGCCGCTGGTGCCGCCCTATCTGATCTATCTGACCGGGGCCACCATCGAGCATGTCGCCAATGACGAGAGCGAGGCCTCATCGAAGCGCGCGGTGATGATCGCTGCCGTGATGTTCGTGCTGGGCTTTTCCACCGTGTTCGTGGCGCTCGGCGCCAGTGCGAGCCTCATCGGAAGCCTGATCCGCGCCTGGTCGGCGCAGCTTTCTATACTGGCCGGCATCGTCATCATCATCATGGGCCTGCATTTTCTCGGGCTGACGCGGATCGGGCTGTTGATGCGCGAGGGCCGGCTGACCGCGCCAAAGCCGGTCGGGCTGTGGGGCGCCTATGTGATGGGGCTGGCATTCGCGTTCGGCTGGACCCCGTGCATCGGGCCAATTCTCGCGGCGATCCTCTCGGTCGCAGCCGCCGAGGCGACGGTGACCAAAGGCGCGGGCCTGCTTGCGGTCTACTCCGCAGGCCTCGGCATTCCGTTCCTGATCGCGGCCTTCATGGTCGAGCAGTTCTCGTCGCTGTTTGCGCGGATGAAGCGGCATCTGGCCACAGTCGAGCGCGCGATGGGCGTGCTGATGGTCATCACCGGGATCGGCTTTCTCACCGGCAGCGTCTCCGCCATCAGCATCTGGCTGCTCGATACGTTCCCGGCCTTGCAGAATTTTGGCTAGAACCGCGTAACAAGGACACCCATCGCAACGAAACTTCGGACAAGGACGCGGCATTGTGCCGTGGCGACGTCCGTCGGACGGCGCCGTCTCGGACGCGCTTGATTGGATTGGGCTGCACTACGGCATCACGGAAATCCAATACTTAACAATGCTTCAGGGAGGTACCATGAATTTCATCGTCAATCTTCTGATCCTGCTGCCCGCGCGCATTGCGTCCTATTTCAGCTGGGCAGGCCCACTGATCATGCGGCTGGTTGTCGGCTATGTCTTCATGCTGACCGGCTGGGGCAAGCTCAACAATCTCCCGCAGATGATCCAGAATTTTACCGATTGGGGGATTCCGTTCCCCAGGATCCTGACGCCGTTCGTCTCCGGCGTGGAATGCTTCGGCGGCGTCATGCTCATGCTCGGCCTGTTCACCCGGATTCCGGCCGCGATGCTGGCGGTGGTGATGATTGTCGCCATCAAGTCGGCGAAATGGGGCGACGTCGATTCGCTGGAAACGCTATTGGGTTTCGAGGAAGTGACCTATTTTGCTGCGTTCCTCTGGCTCGCGATCGCCGGTCCCGGTGCGGCCTCGCTGGATCGGCTCTTGGTTAATGCCACCGGTCATCACTCTGAAATCGACCTGACGCGCGATCTCACGTTCGCGTGACATCCCCTTAAATGCTGAGCCGGATTTTGGCGGGTTACGTAACTCGGCGTAACCGCCGGAACAATCGCGCCGCCCGGAGATGTCATGAAACCGGAGATGTCATGAAATTTGTTCGCATGCTCGCATTCGCCGTTGCTGCTGTTGCGGCATCGCCGTCGTTGGCATCCGAACCGGTCAAATGGAACGGCTGGGATAACGATCTGTTTACCCGCGCCACCGCCGAAAAGCGTTTCGTGATTCTCGATCTCGAAGCGGTGTGGTGCCACTGGTGCCACGTCATGGAAAAGACCACCTATGCGGATCCTAAGGTCGAGGATCTTCTGGCGTCGAAATATCTGCCGGTGCGCGTCGATCAGGACGCCAATCCGGACCTGTCGAGCCGGTACGGCGATTGGGGCTGGCCGGCCACCATCGTGTTCGGTCCTGACGGCACCGAGATCGCCAAAATCAGGGGATACATCGAACCCGAGCGGATGCAGGCGCTGCTCAAGGCTGTGATCGACGATCCCTCGCCGGGCCCTTCCGTCGGCGAGGCCTTCGAGGTCAAGCCGTCCGCCTCGGCCTTTCTGACCAGGGAAGAACGGGCGACGCTCATCAAGAATTACGACGAATCCTATGAAGACAAGATCGGCGGCTGGGGCGACAGCCAGAAATACATCGACGCCGACAGCATGGACTACGCGTTGTCGCGCGCCGAAGCCGGTGATGCCGTGTCAACCACGCGCGCGCGGCAGACGCTTGACGCTGCGATTGCGCTGATCGATCCGGTCTGGGGCGGCGTGTTCCAGTACTCCGAAGCCGGATCATGGGCGCATCCGCATTTTGAAAAGATCATGTCGTTCCAGGCGCAATACATGCGGCAATACAGCCAGGCCTATGCGCTGTGGAAGGACCCGAAATATCTCGCCGCGGCGCGCGACATCGAGCGCTACCTCACGACATTCCTCGCAAGTCCTGACGGCGCGTTCTATGTCAGCCAGGATGCCGATCTCGATCACGATACCGATGGACACACCTATTACGCGTTGGGCGATGTGGATCGCCGCAAGCTCGGAATGCCCCGCATCGACAAGAATATCTATGCGCGCGAGAACGGCTGGGCAATCAGCGGATTGATCGCGCTCTACGACGTCACCGGCGATCCCAAGGTTTTGGCGATCGCGGAGAAGGCCGCGAAATGGGTCAACGACAATCGTGCGCTGCCGGATGGCGGATTCCGCCACGGCGACAAGGATCGTGGCGGTCCGTATCTCGGCGACACCATGGCGATGGGACAGGCGTTTCTCGATCTTTACGCCGCCACCGGCAACCGCGACTGGCTGACCGCTGCCGCCAAGGCCGGGGACTACGTCGGCGCGACATTCAAGGACACCGCCGGAGGCTTTTTGACCTCGAAGACATCGGAGGCCAAATCCGGCGTGTTCGCCAGGCCGGCAAAGCTGGTGGATGACCAGATCCAGGTCGCCCGCTTCACGAATCTTCTCAATCGCTATTTCGGCAGCGAATCCTATCGCGAACTGGCGTCGCATGCGATGCGCTATCTGACCAGCGCCTCGGCCGAGATGCAGCGTCCGTTGCCCGGCGTGTTGCTCGCCGATCAGGAACTCGCCGTCGAGCCGACCCATATGACCATCGTCGGTCAGAAGGACGATGCGCGCGCGCAGGCGTTGCACGCCGTCGCGCGGGCCTTTCCGGCCAGATACAAGCGGCTGGAATGGCTGGATTTGCGCGAAGGCAAATTGCCCAACGCCGATGTTGAATATCCCGACCTCGGCGAGCCCGCGGCGTTCGCGTGCAGTAACCGCATCTGTTCCTATCCGTCGTTCAGCGCGGCGGAGCTTGAGGCCACTGTCAAGCAGATGGCGAAGTTGAAGCCGTCGCGGGCGTCATTGAACTGACATCCTCGATAAAGAAATCTTGATCGATCAAGACAAGTGTTGTTGTTGTGCGGCGCAACCAAAGTTCCGCGCATGCCGTCTAATCACTTGAAGCACCACACTTTATCGATGCTGGCATAGACGCTGGCGGCGCCTGGCGCGCAATGAAATGTCTGTATCCTGCCGGGGTTAGGCATGGATGGGCTGTCAAGTCCGAAAAAAGAAACTTTTCTTTCGAAACCCCTGTAACCAAATCGCCGCTCGTCCGTAGTTAGGTTTGGATGAGTAATCCAATGGCGGAGATCAACTGGAGTGCACGGCATAAGCCGACGGTCGTTGTCGTTCGAACCGGAGACTTACCCCGCATGCCAACTTCCAGCAGACCTTCGCGATTTGATGGGCATCCGGAGATCGTTATCAAGTTGGCGTTCAAGTCAGATGAAATCTTGCATCGAACCTGGAGCTGATGAAATAAATTTTGGTTGGCTGTGTAACCAAAATCGATCTCCAACGTAGCTATCGCTGGATGCAGGTCTGTACGTCGGGAAATTCTTTTCGCCTCTACAGTCGGTGCATCGTTGCCAACATCCTTTTGGAGGAATGTCATGAAGCTTACTTCTAAGTCTGGTGCTGCTATCGCCGCCGCCGCTGCCACCCTGTTCCTGGCGGGTGCGACCATGTCGACTTCGACCTACGCGGCTGACGAAGGTCACTGCGTCGGCGCCAACGCCTGCAAGGGCCAGAGCGCCTGCAAGGGCGGCAACCATGCTTGCAAGGGCCAGAACGCCTGCAAGGGTCAGGGCTTCTCGGCAATGACCAAGGACAAGTGCGCCGCTGCCAAGGGCAAGTTCGAGCCGGCATAAGCCACTTCACATCGAAGTTAAGGGCCCGGCCATGCGCCGGGCCCGATTTCGTGATAATACAAGTCGTGCGAAGGCTATAAGTGCGTTTGGGCCAGCATCCCTTGCCGGCCGGCCATCCGCGGAGGCCGTATGAATATCGCCAGCAAATTGCCGCAACCTTCCGTGCCATCGCTGGCGGATCGCCAGGTGGATTTGGAAAAGCTGGATACGGCCAAGCCGCCGTTCCTCGGTTTTGGCCTCGGTCTGCGGGCGCAGCACTACGACGAAATTCTCAACGGCAATCCGCCGATCGACTGGTTCGAGGTCATCAGCGAAAACTACATGCTGCCGGGCGGCCAGCCGCTTCGCGTGCTCGACCGGATTCGCGAGCGCTACCCGGTGGTGATGCATGGCGTGTCGTTGTCGATCGCTTCCACAGCACCACCTCATTTCGAATATCTGCAGGCGCTGCGCGAACTGGCCAAACGGGTCGAGCCGAAATGGATTTCGGATCATCTGTGCTGGACCGGCGTGCATGGCAAGAACCTGCACGATTTGCTGCCGATACCCTACACGCGCGAGTCGCTCGATCATGTGGTGAGCCGCGTTCAACTGGTTCAGGATTATCTCGGCCGCGCCATCGTGCTGGAGAATGTCTCGACCTATGTGCAGTTCAACAATTCCGAAATGACGGAATGGGAATTCCTCTCGGAGCTTTCGCGCCGCTCCGGATGCTGGCTGCTGTTCGACGTCAACAACGTCTATGTCAGCGCTTTCAACCACGGCTACGATCCGCGCACCTTTCTTGAAGGTATTCCGGCGGATCGCGTTGTTCAGTTTCATATGGCCGGGCACAGCCATATGGGTACCCACATCATCGATACCCACGATCATCCGGTGTGCGAGGACGTCTGGGATCTCTACGTCGCGGCCTTGAAACGCTTCGGCCGGGTCTCGACCATGATCGAGCGCGACGACAACATTCCGCCGCTCGATGAGTTGATCGTCGAAGTCAACCGGACCCGGGAGATCGCCGCGCAAGTCTTACCACAAGTCTTGTCGCAACAAGTCTTGCCACAGGTCTTGCCGCAAACAGGCCGGCAAGCCGGATGAGCGATTTCGCGCGGCAGCAGAGCGACTTTCAGCGCGGCATCCTGACCGGCGACGACAAGGTTCTGGCTGAAATCCTCGACAGCCCAAGGGAAAAACGCGAAGTGCTGTTTGGCGTCTACAAATACGCTTACGGTTCGCGGCTGGTCGAAGCGATGCGCAACGACCATAAATTGCTGCATAGCTATCTCGGCGACGAGATGTTCGATGCCATGGGCGAGGCCTATGTCGCAGCCAATCCGTCACAGCACCCGAACCTGCGCTGGTTTTCGAAAGACGTTCCCGATTTTCTCCGCGCGACGCAGCCCTACAGCGATTATCCGGTGGTCGCCGATCTGGCCGCGCTTGAAAAGGCGCTCAATGACGCCTTTGACGCCGCGGAGGCGCCGGTGCTGGCGCTGGCGGATATGGCCGGCATCGCCCCGGAACTCTGGAACGATCTCACATTCCAGGCCCATCCCAGCGCCTTCAGGCTCGACGTTTCGACCAATGCGTCCGCGATCTGGCTGGCGCTCAAGAAGGATGAGACGCCGCCGGATGCGGTCGCGCTGGAGCAGCCTTGTCGTCTGCTGATATGGCGCCGCGATGTGACGCCGGTGCTCCGCGAACTTTCCGTCGAAGAAGCCATGATGTGGGACGAGGCCGCGAGCGGGATCCCGTTCGGCGTGCTCTGCACCATGCTGGCGACCTATGACGATCCCGAAGGTGCCGCGGCGCGCGGCGCCGGCTATCTGCACGGCTGGGTCACGGCGGGACTTCTGACAGGCGTTTCCGGCGACAAATGAGGGCCGGGCGCATGCGCCGGGAAACCGACCGCCATCTGATCGAACGCCTGACCTGGGACGAGGTCGCGCGCCGTCTGGAAAATGGCGCCGCGGCCATTCTGCCGATCGGCGCCGCCGCCAAGCAGCACGGATTTCACCTGCCGATGAATACCGACCGGGTCCAGGCCGAATGGCTGGCCGCGCGGCTCGCCGATCGCATCGATGCGCTGATCTGGCCCACGGTGGCTTACGGATATTATCCGGCCTTTGCCGAATATGCCGGCAGCAGCAGCCTCTCTGCGCCGGTATTCGAGGCCGTCGATCCACGAAATAGTGGCTGATATCATCGGCTTTGGTTGCCGCGCGGTGTTCGTGCTCGATACCGGCATCAGCACGCGGGCTCCGGTCGATCGCGCGCTGGCGCGCCTCGCTGGCGGCGATGCGCTGCATCTGGCGGTTCACGAGGGACCGAACTATCGCCGCGCCGCGGCACGGCTCGCCGAGCAAAGCCATGGCAGCCATGCCGACGAACTCGAGACGTCGCTGATGCTGGCACTGGCGCCCGATCTGGTCGACATGTCGCGCGCGGAGGCCAGTCCCGCCGTGAAATACGAGGTGGCGGGACCCTTGACGCCATCGGACCCGTCCTCGCCCAATTACAGCCGCTCCGGAAGCTATGGCGATCCGACGCTCGCGACCCGCGCCAAGGGCGAAGTCCTGCTCGCCGCCATGCTCGACGATCTGACCGAACAGGCCACCGCTTTCCTCGCCGGCAGGGTCGCAAGACCATCGAGCGGGATCAAACGTCAGGGCGCTTCCGGATGAAGATCATCAAAGGATATCGCTGGATCGGCTCCGCCGCCGTGGTGGCATTGCTGCTATTCGGCCTGCTGCCGTGGCGCGCCAATACGCAATCGGAATTCATGCGCGGCGATCGAATGCCGTACGATGCCTTCGACAAGCTCGCCAAGACCGATCTCGAGGTTCCCGGAGGCGTGATTCATGTCGGGTTCGCTCCCGGCGAGACTGCCTTGCCGAAGGACAAGATTTCTGGACTGGGTCAAGACATCGGCCCGGGCCGTCGCGACCTATTACGGCCACTTTCCCGTTCCCTCGCTGCGGCTTCTGCTGGTGCCGGTCGATGGTCCGCGGGTTCGCGGCGGCACCACCTGGGGCTACCGTGGCGCTGCCATTCGCGTGCTGTTGGGGCGCGATTCCGACGAGGCTGATCTTCAGCGCGACTGGGTCATGGTGCACGAGATGGTCCATACCGCGCTGCCCGACATGGAGGAGCGCTATGGCTGGCTGTCGGAGGGCCTTGCCGTCTACGTCGAGCCCGTGGCGCGGGTTCAGGCCGGCGACATGAATGCAAAGGAGATCTGGGCCGCGATGGCCCGCGACATGCCGAAAGGGCTGCCGCAAACCGGCGACGAAGGCCTCGACAACACCGACACCTGGGGCCGGAAATACTGGGGCGGCGCCATGTTCTGCCTGTTCGCCGATATCGAAATTCGAAAGGCGACCGGCAACCGGCTTGGCTTGCAGGACGCGATGCGCGGCGTGCTGGCGGCCGGCGGCAGTCATGAGGTTAACTGGTCGATCGGGCACATTCTGACCACCGCGGACACGGCCGTCGGCGTGGATGTGCTCACTCATCTGCACGACCAATGGGGCTCAAAGCCGGTGACGCCCGATCTCGATGCGCTGTGGCGCGATCTGGGACTGCGATTTCGGGGGTGGCAGCCTCGAGTTCGACGACACCGCGCCGCTGGCAGCGATCCGGGCCGCGATCACCGCGACACATCCCGGCTAGAGGCGGGATAGCCGCGACAATTTTGACGTCAGCCTTCAAAAAAATGCGATGCGGATGTGCTATAGGCCTAACTTGGCAAGTTTTTTCGTGACGGGCAGGAGCGGATGTCGAAGCAGTCGATGCGTGAAGAGGCCGAGCGCCTGATCCGGGAGACGATGGAGCGCAAGGCCATTGTCATCAAGCAAGGCAATACCCGCATCGAGACGACGTGCGGGAAATGCGGCGCGCCCAATCGCATCTCGGCGGAAAAAGGCGCGACCCGCGTGAAATTCGCTTGCAAGGAATGCGGCCACAAGCAAGAGACGCTTTGAAGCAATTTCCACTTCAATGGCTTCATCCTTCGAGACGCCCGCAAGAGCGGGCTCCTCAGGATGAGGTCCTCATGGTGAGGAGCGCGTCTTCGCGCGTCTCGAACCATGGCCACGGGGGGAACGGAATGCTTCGAGCAAACCGGAAAACGCTCTGAAAATCAGGCCGCGCGCGACGGCGGGCCGGCGGCCTCGAGTTCCGTCACTTCGTCGTCGGTGAACACGCGGCTGCGCGTCAGGAATTTGACACCCTCCGGCGCTTCCACCGAAAACCCGGAACCGCGCCCGGGCACGACGTCGATGATGAGCTGGGTATGCTGCCAGTACTCGAACTGCGCGGCGCCGATGTAGAAATCGCATCCGGCGATCTTGCCCAGCAGCACGTCCTGCGGTCCGACGCGAAAATCGCCGGCCGGATAGCACATCGGCGCTGATCCGTCGCAGCAGCCGCCGGACTGGTGGAACATCAAGGCTCCGTGCTGTTCATTGAGCCGCGCGACGACTTCGGCCGCCTTGTCGGTGATCTCGACCCGATTGATCATGGCCAAATCCTCCCCGTCATTGCGAGCGAAGCGAAGCAATCCATCTCGTCACGAAAAGAAAGATGGATTGCTTCGTCGCGGAGCCTGTCATCGGGCGCGCATTCGCGCGACCCGTTGGCTCCTCGCAATGACGGTTTCTGCTGTTATTTATCTTACTTCAGTTAGCCTCTAGAAGAAGCCAAGCGCCTTGGTGCCGTAGCTTACCAGGACGTTCTTGGTCTGCTGATAATGGTCGAGCATCATCTTGTGGTTCTCACGGCCGATACCGGACGCCTTGTAGCCGCCGAAGGCGGCGTGAGCCGGATAGGCGTGATAGCAGTTGGTCCACACCCGGCCGGCCTGGATCGCCCGTCCGAACTTGTAGGCGCGGTTGCCGTTCCGGGTCCAGACGCCGGCGCCAAGCCCGTAAAGCGTGTCGTTGGCGATCGCGAGTGCCTCGTCCTCGTCCTTGAACTTGGCGACCGAGACCACCGGGCCGAAGATTTCTTCCTGGAACACGCGCATCTTGTTGTTGCCTTCGAAGATCGTCGGCTCGACGTAATAGCCTTCGGCGATCTCGCCGCCGAGCTGCGCACGCTTGCCGCCGGTCAGCACCTTGGCGCCTTCCTGCCTGCCGATGTCGAAATAGGACAGGATCTTCTCAAGCTGGTCGTTCGAGGCCTGGGCGCCGATCATGGTGGTGGCGTCGAGCGGATGGCCCTGCTTGATCTTCTTGGTGCGGGCGACGGCGCGTTCCATGAACCGGTCGTAGACCGACTCCTGAACCAGCGCGCGGCTCGGGCAGGTGCAGACCTCGCCCTGGTTGAGGGCAAACATCGCGAAGCCCTCGAGCGCCTTGTCGAAGAAATCATCATCCGCATCGGCGACGTCGGCAAAGAAGATGTTCGGCGACTTGCCGCCGAGTTCGAGCGTGACCGGGATGATGTTGTCGGAGGCGTATTGCATAATCAGCCGCCCGGTCGTGGTCTCGCCGGTGAAGGCGATCTTCGCAATCCGCTTGTTCTGCGCCAGCGGCTTGCCGGCCTCGACGCCGAAGCCGTTGACGACATTGATCACGCCCGGCGGCAGGATGTCGGCGATCAGCTCCATCACCACGAGGATGCCGAGCGGCGTCTGCTCGGCGGGCTTGAGGACCACGCAATTGCCGGCGGCCAGTGCGGGCGCCAGTTTCCAGGTCGCCATCAGGATCGGGAAATTCCAGGGAATGATCTGGCCGACCACGCCGAGCGGCTCGTGATAGTGGTAGGCGACGGTGTCGTGATCGATCTCCGAGATGCCGCCTTCCTGGGCGCGCACCACGCTGGCGAAATAGCGCCAGTGATCGACCACCAGCGGCATGTCGGCATAGGTCGTCTCGCGGATCGGCTTGCCGTTGTCGAGCGTCTCGACCAGAGCGAGCAGGTCCAGATTGGCTTCCAGCTTGTCGGCGATCCTGTTGAGGATCAGCGAGCGCTCGGTCACCGAGGTCTTGCCCCAGGCATCCTTGGCCTTGTGGGCGGCGTCGAGCGCCAGTTCAATGTCGGCCGCCGAAGAGCGCGGCACCGAGCAGAGCTTCTTGCCGGTGACCGGCGACGGATTATCGAAGTAGCGTCCCTCTTTCGGGGCCACCCATTTGCCGCCGATGAAATTGTCGTATCGATCCCGGATCAGAACCTGTTTGGAGACTTTCTCAATTGCTTCATGATACATGGACATTCTCCCTGATATTCCGGCGTTCGCCGGTTTAAGGAACGCCAGGGCCCTGGCTCGTGCCTCGCGCACGGCCGGCTCCAACGTTATAGTTTACATGACTATAACGAGGCGAAAAGGTCCCCGTTATAGGACCAAAGCGGTAGGTTCGGGTTTACGCAGCACGCGTCGCAGTCGCTTGACTTAATCAAGGTTTTCACTTGAGAACTTCGCAAACGGTGTGGCCGCTGAGCCGCATCGGGTCGGCATTCCGGCTGGAAAGCGCATTCCACCAGGCGTCCAGCGAGTCGCGGTTGCAGTGCAGCTTGACGCTCATGCCGTCGACGAACTTGATCCAGTCCGCAAAGCGGTGGCTGGGCACCGCGATCACGACAGGGATATCGACGCTCAAGGCGCGCTCGATCAGATAGGCAAGACCTTTGCCCTCGCGCTCCTGTTGGCCGAAGCGATTGACGATGACGATATCGGCGCCCTGGTCGATCTCCTCGGCGATCTGGCCGGCGGCTTGCAGGAGCTGGCCGACATCGATCCGGCATCCCTTGGCCCAGCTGCGTAAATCGTGAAACAGCGACAGCTTCTCGCCGGTGTGCACCAAAAGCGCCGACAGTTGCTGCGTCTCGGGACGATCGTGGCCCAGCTGAACCAGTCCGACCGCCCGATAGCCGCGGCGGTTCAGGTCGGAGGCGAAGTCGCGCAGGATTCGATCGGGGTCTTCATCGCCTTCATAGACGAGGGCGGCAAGATCGCATTGCGAGTCGAACATGAGGTGCCTTCTTCGTGGACTCTCATCGGACGCGGGGCGCGCGGCGAAACGTTTTCATCTTGTTCGTCATGTGCGTTTCGCGCGGTCTTGTTGGCAAACCAAAATCGTTAGCGAACCGAGGTTCGAAGCGGACCACCGCGGCGGCAAGCCGCGATGGTCCTGTTGTTTGATCAGCGTCGTCTGATCAGCGCGCTTCGTTGATGACCTGAAGCTGGGTGAACTCCGCCAGACCTTCCTCGGCGAATTCGGTGCCGATGCCGGACTGCTTGGCGCCGCCGAACGGAATGTGCGGCGCCATGTCGAGATGCTTGTTGATCCAGACGGTTCCGGCCTCGATCTGGCTCGCGACCTTGTGCGCCCGCTTGGTGTCCGACGACCAGACCGACGCTCCCAGGCCGTAAGTGGTGGCATTGGCGCGGCGGATCACCTCGTCATTGTCGGAATATTTGATCACCGGCAATACCGGCCCGAACTGCTCCTCGTCGACCAGCCGCGAGCCTTCCTTGATGTCGCGCACGATGGTCGGCTCGATGAAGTAACCCGGACGATCCATCGCCGCGCCGCCGGCAATGATGTTGCCGTTCTTGCGGGCGTCCTCGAGGAAAGCCTTCACCTTCTCGTACTGCATCTTGTTCTGCAGTGGCCCGAGTTTGGTGCCCTGCTTCGATCCGTCGTCGACAACCGTGTTCTTGGCGATCGCCACCAGTTCGTCGCAGATTTCGTCATAGACCGACTCGTGCACGTAGAGCCGCTTGATGGCGAGGCAGACCTGTCCGGAGTTCTGGAAGGCGCCTTCGAAGATGCCGGGCGCGACCTTCTTGGGATCGACGTCGTCGAGCACGATGCCGGCGTCGTTGCCGCCCAGTTCCAGCGTGATGCGCTTCAGGGTCTGGGCCGCGCTCGCCATCACCTTCTGACCGGTCGCGGTCGAGCCGGTGAACGAGATCTTGCGGATGTCCGGATGCTTGGTCATCGCGTCGCCGAGATCGTTGGCGTCGGTAATGATGTTGAGCACGCCCTTGGGCAGAATGTCCTTGACCAGTTCGGCGAATTTCAGCGTCGCCAGCGGCGTGGTCGGCGCGGGCTTCACCACCAGCGTGTTGCCGGCCAGCAGCGCCGACGGCAATTTGAAGCTGAGGATCAGCAGCGGATAGTTCCAGGGAATGATGGCGCCGACGACGCCGAGCGGACGGCGATGGGCTTCGACGCGGCGGTCGCCTGAGTCCTCGATCACTTTCATCGGCAGGTCGAGCGAGGAGAGATAGCGGAAGAAGGCGGCCATGCCCATGACTTCGCCGGTGGCGTCGGCGAGCGGTTTGCCCTGTTCGCTGGTCAGGATGCGCGCCAGTTCGCTGGTGTTGGCTTCGATGGCTTCGGCCATCTTGGTCACGAGCTTGCGGCGCTCTGCGATCGGGGTCGCCGCCCAGGCCGGAAAAGCCGCTTTGGCCGCGGCAACCGCGGCATCGAGCTGGGACTTCGAAGCGCGCGGGCACTGCACCAGCACTTCTTCGGTCGCGGGATTGAGGACGGGCATCTTAAGATCGCCGGGCACCATTTTCCCGTCGATGAGAAGGTTGTAATCACTCATTAGGCTTGCTCTCCCTTTGGAACGGACCTCGTTTCCGGTCTCGTTATATCCTTGTATATATCACGTATCCGGCCGCGCGACTACCCGGTCCGGGCGGGTCAAAACAGTCCAGAACCGGGACTGGACGGGACAGGCAAAAGCGATATATTCCAAAATATATAACGCGAGTTCGCCGGGACCCCGCCATGGCAATCGACACTCAGACCCTCACCACCTGCGAGGTTGCGGCGGATGGCGCCGTTTCGCTTGGTTTCCTCGATTCCGGCGGCAAGCCGGCGACCATCCGGCTGTCGTTGAACGAGGTCGGCGCGCTGGCGATGACGCTGCCGAAACTGATCGACCAGGCGCTGCAGGCACGCTTTGGCGATGCCAGCCTGCGCTATGCCTACCCGCTGGCGTCCTGGGTCGTCGAGCCATCGTCCGATCCGGCGCAAGGCATGGTCACGCTGAACACCGTCGATGGCTTCAGCGTCTGCTTTTCGATTCCGCGACGGCAGCAAAGCGAACTAGGCGAGGCGCTGGTGGCCGAGCCGGCGCCGAAAGCGAAATTGCTGACCAATTGAGACGGCAATCTGCGCCCACCCAGCACGAAACCGCATGGGAGCCCTTCGTTCGCAGCCATCCGGTCGCCGGCACTGCCAGCTTTACGGCCCGGCACGGTCGCAGTACATTTCAGATATAACGATCCCAACATCGATCGACATCAAGGGAGTGCAGACATGGCTGTGACGCAGGCGATACCGATGGCACGCCATCCTTACGCGGATGGTTCCTACAAAAAGATGCTGATCGACGGCAAATGGGTCGACGCCGCTTCCGGCAAACGCTTCGAGACCCATAATCCGGCCACCGGAGAACTTCTCGCCACCGTCGCCGAGGGCGATGCCGAGGATATCAACCGCGCGGTCGCAGCCGCCCGGCGTGCCTTCGAGGGGCCGTGGAGCAAGGTCAAGCCGTTTGAGCGGCAGGCGCTCCTGCTCAAGCTCGCCGATCTCGTCGAGAAAAATTTCGAGGAGCTTTCACAGCTCGATACGTTGGACATGGGCGCGCCGATCAGCCGCACCCGCGGCAACAAGCTGCGCGTGCTCGGCATGCTCCGGTATTACGCCGGGCAGGCCACCGCGCTGCATGGCGAGACCATCGAGAATTCGCTGCCCGGCGATATTTTCTCCTACACGCTAAAGGAGCCGGTCGGCGTCGTCGGCGCCATCATTCCGTGGAACGGCCCGCTGGGCGCCAGCATCTGGAAGATCGGCCCGGCCATCGCCACCGGCTGCACGGTGATCCTCAAGCCGGCGGAAGAAGCGCCGTTGACGTCGCTGCGGCTCGCCGAACTGGTGCTGGAAGCGGGAATCCCGCCCGGCGTCGTCAACGTCGTGCCGGGTTATGGCGAGACCGCGGGCGCAGCATTGGCTTCGCATCCGGACGTCGACAAGGTGGCGTTCACCGGCTCGCATGTCACCGGTCAATCCATCATCCGGGCGTCGGCCGGCAATCTGAAACGGGTGTCGCTGGAGCTCGGCGGCAAATCGCCCGACATCGTGTTCGCCGATGCCGATCTCGATGCGGCGGTGCCCGGTGCCGCGATGGCGGTGTTCGCCAACTCCGGCCAGATCTGCAGCGCCGGCACGCGGCTGTTCGTCGAGAACAAGGTGTATGACGAGTTCGTCGGCCGGGTCGCCGAATTCGGCAAGAAGCTCAAGGTCGGCAACGGCATCGACCCCAACACGCAGATCGGGCCGCTGGTGTCGAGGCAGCAGATGGATCGCGTATCCGATTATCTTTCGATCGGCGCGAAGGAAGGCGCCAAGGCGATGGCCGGCGGCGCGCCGCTGACCGAGGGCGCGTTGTCGAAGGGCTATTTCGTGCCGCCGACGGTGTTTGCCAACGTTCAGGACAATATGCGGATCGCGCAGGAGGAGATCTTCGGGCCGGTGATTTCGGCGATCTCGTTCAAGGACACCGATGAACTGATCCAGCGCGCCAATGCGACGACGTTCGGGCTCGGCAGCGGCGTCTGGACCACCAATGTCAGCAAGGCCCATCAGCGTCGCGAAGCGCTGCGCGCCGGCTCGGTCTGGGTCAACTGCTACCAGGCGATGGACCCGGCGGTCCCGTTCGGCGGCTACAAGATGAGCGGCTATGGCCGCGAGTTCGGGCAAGCAGCACCTGGAAGAGTATCTCAACGTCAAGGCGGTCTGGATCAAGACCGGCTAAAGCGGGTTGAGTTTAGATTGAGGCGGGACCTCTCCCTCGCCCCGCTCGCGGGAGAGGGCGGCGTGAGGGGGCCTCTCCACGGAGTTCCAGCTCGCTGGAGGCCCCCTCACCCGATTTGCTTCGCAAATCGACCTCTCCCCGCGGGGAGAGGCGAGGTGAAGTCCGCCGGCAATGCCGCCGTAACAGCAGACAAGCAAAGACAGATGGCATTCAATTCTTCTTCGGACCCGCCGCGATGTCGGACCGCAGCGCCTGCAGGTCCTTGCGGACCGCGCTTGCCGCCGCGCGCTCGATCTTGCGATAGCGCGCGACCAGCGATGTGCCGAAGGACGTCAGGTTGGCGCCGCCGCCGTTCTTGCCGCCGGTTTGCCGATCCACCGCGGCGCGCTTGCAGATCCGATTGATCTCATCGACCAGATCCCACGCCCGCTTGTAGGACATGTCCATGGCGCGGCCGGCGGCCGAGATCGATCCGCAGGCCTGGATATTTTCAAGCAGCTGGATTTTGCCCGGCCCGATCCGGCCTTCGGTGTCGAGGTCGATCCGCACACTCAGCGAAGGTAGCGGATGGGCGCTGATTTTTGCATGGCAGGTGGTCCTCTGCTCCCGCGGCGTGAGATTGCCATTGAGGCCTTTTGCAAACAAAGTGAACCGGTTACCATAACCATATCAACACAGATTTCCGGGGCAGGCATGAATTTTCCAGCTTTGTTTTCACCATTGCAGATTGGTCCTTACCGGCTCGACCATCGGGTCGTAATGGCGCCCTTGACCCGGATGCGGGCGGAACGATCGAGCTTCGCACCGCGGGAGCTGAACGCCGAATATTACCGCCAGCGCGCCACGCCGGGCGGCCTGATCATCGCCGAGGCCTCGCCTGTGATGGCGACGGGGCGCGGCAATGCGGGCACCCCGGGCATCTATACGGAACAGCAGATCAAGGGGTGGCGGGACGTCGTCGATGCCGTGCACGCCAAAGGCGGGATCGATCTTTCCTCCAGCTCTGGCATGTCGGGCGGGTGTCGCATTCCTCGTTCCAGCCCGGCGGGGCGTTGCCGGTGGCGCCGTCCGCGGTGCCGATTCCCGATTTGATGACGATGACGGCGCAAGGCAAGCCTTCGCCGTATGAGACGCCGCGCCCGCTCGAGACCAACGAGATCGCCGGCGTGATCGAGAGCTTTCGTCAAGGTGCGGCCAACGCGCTGCAGGCCGGGTTCGACGGCGTCGAGATCCATGGCGCCAACGGCTATCTGATCGAGCAGTTCCTGCAGTCGCACACCAATCTGCGGACCGACCGCTATGGCGGATCGATCGCCAACCGCGCGCGGTTGCTGCTGGAAATTACCCAAGCCGTGACCGAGGTCTGGGGCGCCAACCGGGTCGGGGTGAGGTTGTCGCCCTACGGGATCGCCAATGGCAGCGGCGAGGCCGATCCGATGCCGCTGTACAGCCATGTCATCGCAGCGCTCGATGTCCTTGGCCTGGCTTATTTGCATTTCATCGAGCCGCGCTCGAGCGGTGCCGGCCGCGCCGAGGTCAACCATCAGAACGTGCCGTCGGCGATGGAGCTGTTCCGGCCGATCTGGCGCGGAGTCCTGATTTCGGCCGGAGGCTTCACCGGCGAAAGCGCCGAGGCGGCGATTGCCGGCGGCCAGGCCGAGGCCATCGCGTTCGGCCGCATCTTCATTTCCAATCCGGACCTGCCGCGCCGCCTCAGCCACGGATTTCCGCTGACGCCCTACAACCGCGCCACCTTCTATGGCGGCGAGGAGGTCGGCTATACCGACTATCCCGTTCATGACGAGCTGCAGCGGGCGTGAAAGACCGCGTAGCTCGGACGCAGCGAAGCGACATCCAGGGACCGGCGCAAGAACGATCTGGATGTGCATCGCTCATCCGGGCAACGATGCTCGCTCGCAATGACGAGGCGACTGGAAGCGCGAATGGCAAAAGACGCAAAAGCGACTGGCACCGCCGCCGGCCAATGCCAGTGCGGCAGGGTCGCTTCGAAATCGACATGCCGGCGCGGTGGGCATGGCATGATCATTCGGCGGCGAGCCGGCGCGCGCATGGTGCGGCCTACGCGACCTATGTCGGAAGCTGGCGCAAGCGCTTCCGGATCACCAAGGGCAGCGCTGTCGATCACCCGCTTCGAGGACAAGGCCAGCAAAACCGTGCGCGGCTTTTGCGCGCGATGCGGCACGCCGTTGTTTTATGAGCGCGCGCGTTCGCCGCATATGGTGAACATCCCGCGCGCGCTGTTTTCGGGCCGCACCGGCCGGCAACCGCTCTATCACATCGCCATCGAGGAGATGCAGGAGTGGACCTATGCCGGCGAGCCGCTGGTGCCGCTGAAGGGTTTTCCCGGCGTGGTCTGGCATCGCTCGAAAAAGAAGAAACGCGTCAATCATGACGGCATGTTCTGACACCTCCGACGCAGGGCAGCCATGATGGCCGTCCATTGATCTCGCCCTCGAAGATCGGTCATGTTGTCCCCGATCGCTGTGGGTAACGGCCACGGCAACGGGAGGATTTCATGAATCGCATCACCGGGCGCTCGGCGTTCCTCGCATTGCTTCGGGATGAGGGCATCACGCATCTGTTCGGCAATCCCGGCACCACCGAACTGCCGATCATGCATGCGCTGAAGGACCATCCCGATCTCACCTATGTGATGGCGATGCAGGAGAGCCTGGTGGTCGCCATCGCCGACGGCTTCAGCCGCGCGTCGGGCCGCCTCGTCGCCTGCAACGTCCATGTCGCGCCCGGGCTCGGCAATGCGATGGGCTCGCTTTACAACGCGCATTTTACGGGCACGCCGATGATCCTGACCGCCGGCCAGCAGGAGCAGGGCCACGGCCTGATGGAGCCGCTTGCTGTATGGGCCGCTGGTGCGGATGGCCGAGCCGCTGGTGAAATGGGCGGTCGAGGTGACACGGCTGGAGGACCTGCCGCGGATCGTGCGCCGCGCCGCCAAGATCGCGACCACGCCGCCGACCGGGCCGGTGTTCATCTCGCTGCCGGGCGATATCCTGAATTCGGAAGCCGGCATCGAACTCGGCCGCTCGACCCGCGTCGATACGCGGGTGAAGCCTTCCGACGAGGCCTTGCAGGCGCTGGTGCAACGCATCCTCAAGGCCGAGCGGCCGGTGATTATCGCCGGCGATGAAATCGTCAAGAGCGATGCGCTGCAGGAAGCGGCCATGCTGGCGGAGACGCTCGGCTGTCCCGCCTATCAGCAATCAACGCCTTACGGTGCGCAGTTCCTGTCGGAAAGCCCCTGCTTCATGGGGGCGCTGACGCGGTTGCAGAAACAGGTTCGCGAGGTGCTGGCGCCCTACGATCTGATGATCGTGCTCGGCGCGGATCCCTTGCGGATGTCGGTGCACAGCGAGGTCGATCCGCTGCCGCAGGGCCTGCCGATCCTGCAGATCGGCCTGGTCGAGTGGGACCTCGCCAAGAATTACGGCGCCGAGATCGCCCTGAAGGCCGACGTCAAGGAAACCCTGCGCGCGCTGATCCCGGCGCTGAAGGCCGCCGGCGGCGCCGCACTGGAGGCCCGCGCCAAGACAGGGCGTGGCCGCGCTGGCCTCGAAGAACTGGTCGCGCACGGCGCGCCGTTTTGGTCGAGCAAATATCGAAGAACAAGGACCGCTCGCCGATCGATCCGGACTGGCTGGCGCTGACGGTCGATCGACGCGATGCCCGACAACGGCATTCTGGTCGACGAGGGGCTGACGTCGTCGCGGCACATCAATGCGCTGCGCCCGCATCGCGACCGCTACGGCTATCATGCGCTGGCCTCGGGCGGCATCGGCTGGGGCCTGCCGGCCTCGGTCGGCGTCAGTCTCGCCAATCCCGACCGGCCGGTGGTGTGCTTCTCCGGCGACGGCAGCGCGATGTATTCGATCCAGGCGTTATGGACCGCGGCGCATCATAAGCTGCCGTTGACGGTGGTGATCGTGAACAATGGCGGCTATCGCATCATCAAGCAGCGGCTGTTGGCATTCCACGGCGACGACCACTTTGTCGGCATGGATTTTGTCGACCCCAAGGTGGACTTTACCGGCATGGCGAAGGCGCTCGGGCTGGAAGCGTTTCGGATGACGGAAGCCAGCGAGTTGAAGACAAAACTGTCGTCCGCGTTCAACCGTCCCGGTCCGAAACTGATCGAGGTGATGGTCGATGGAACGGTTTAAGCCGATTTCGATTCCGGGATGCGCCCTTGGCGCAGGCCCGGAATCCATACCCCGGTGTCAATTTGAAATGCTCGGATACAAATCAGCCCACCCAGGATTTTCTTCTTCAATCAGGCGAATTTTCCGGTCACGACGCCATTTCTTCAGCTCTTTTTCGCGAGCGATCGCGGTTGCCGCATCGTCGTAGATTTCGAACCAGACCAGCTTGTCAACGCCGTATCGTCCCGTAAAGCTGTCGATCGCTTTGGAGCGATGCTCGTACCCGCGACGCACAATATCCTTTGTCACGCCAAGATAGAGCGTGCCGTGTTTTTTGCTGGCAAGTAGATAGACGTAGTATGCCATGGCGAACGCAGGGGTTATGGATTCCGGGCTCGCGCAGGAGCGCGCGCCGGAATGACGAACACTATAACATAGTCCATAGAAAAAGGTGGTGCGATGCCGGGAGCCTATGTCAACGTGGTGTTCTATTTGCTGATAGTTGGCGCCGGGGTCAGCCTTGCGTTCCAGCAGATCCTCAACGCAAACCTCCGGATCGAACTCGGGTCTGCGTGGTGGGCCGGGTTCATCAGCTATCTCGTTGGCACGCTGGCGATGCTGGCCGTCGCGATCGCGTCAGGTGGGCCGTGGTTGTCGGCGACCATGGCCGCGCGCACGTCGTGGGTTTCGTGGACCGGCGGCATTTTTGGCGCGATCTTCATTGCCACAGCGATCCTGATGGTACCGCGCTTCGGCGCGGCGACCGTCCTCGCCCTGATTGTCGTCGGGCAGATGCTGGGATCACTGACGTTCGATCATCTTGGCCTGTTGGGCATTCCGCTACATCCGGTAAATCCGATACGACTCGCAGGAGCGGCCTTTCTCATCCTGGGCGTCGTTCTGATCCGTTACTGAACGGGGCTTGCTGCGACGTGATTTTGCCCCGGCGGGCGAATTGCCGAGTCGCATGTCCAGCCCCCTTCGTAAAAATATTCAAGTGTCCTTTTTACCCAAATCACTTCTACATCCACTCCATCCCGCCCTCACACAAGGGGCGTATCGCGATCGTCACGGACGTGGTGCGGGATGCGGTGGACGTGGGCATGTCAAAAGACGAATGACATTGCGTGCGGACGGCGAAGCCGTGTGGTCCTGACGCCCCGACGCTGGCGTCAAGTTCTCGAGAACAAACTTCTCGGGGATGACGGTGGCAAAAAAGCCCGGTCACCGGGGAGAGCGCGGAATAAGCTGTTAAAACCATTGCGCGGGGAATGCCGGGCGACCCGGCGTGACCGTGGTGACTTGCTTGCGTGCTTTCTACTTTTGCACGCAAGGCTGCGGGCGCATCGGGCGCCCGGCATTCCCTGTGCCCTCTGATTTTCAGAAGGCGGGACCTCAGAGCAAAACTCGGGCGCATCGCGCGGCGAGAAGGCGAAAACATATCTTGCCGTCATTGCGAGGAGCGAAGCGAACGAAGCAATCCACTCTTTCTTTTGCGCGGCGAAATGGATTGCTTCGCTTCGCTCGCAATGACGCTGTCGGGGCCGTCGCGGCTCTTTTAAATTTGAATCTGCAGCTAGCCCCGGCTGTCAGGCATAATGATCCAGTCGACCCGCATCCACGACCGCTTCGCCCCATCCGTTCTATTCCGCCGCCTTCGCCGTAAGGCCATGTCGATATTGCGCGGCCGGATGCGGGGCTTTGAGCCGGGCGCGGCCCTGGCCGAACAGTTTTTCGCGCAAGGTGCCCTTCCGGTAGGCTTGCTTGTAACGGCCGCGGCGAACCAGTTCCGGTATCAGCAGGTCAACGATATCCTCGAAATCGCCGGGCGAAATCGCAAAGGCGACGTTCAGGCCGTCGACATCGGTTTGATCGATCCAGGCTTCGATCTCGTCGGCGACTTTTTCGGGCGTGCCGACCACCACCGGCCCGATGCCGCCGACGCCGACATGCTGGGCGACTTCGCGCACGGTCCAGACCCGATCCGGATCGGCGCGGGTGATGTTGTCCATCGCGGTGCGGCCGGCGTCGTTCTCGACATGGCGAACTTCCTGGTCGAGGTCGTAGGTCGAGAAATCGACGCCGGTCCAGCCGGACATCAACGTGAGCGCACCCTCAGGGCTGATGTGCCGGCGATAGTCCGCGAACTTCGCTTTGGCTTCCGCTTCGGTGCGGCCGAGGATCACCGTCATCATGCTGAACATCAAAATCTCGGCCGGGTTGCGGCCGGCCTCCGCCGCGAGCGCGCGGATCGCGGCCACGCGCGGCGCGATCACCTTGGCCGATGGTCCCGACATGAACACGCATTCGGCGTGCTGGGCCGCGAACTGCCGCCCGCGCGGCGAGGTGCCGGCCTGATAGAGCACAGGCGTGCGTTGCGGCGAGGGTTCGCTGAGGTGAATGGCGTCGAGCTTGTAATTGTTGCCCTCGTGACGGACGCGATGCACTTTCGAAGGATCGGCGAAGATACCCCGCGCGCGATCGCGCAGTGCGGCGTCGTCCTCCCAGCTTCCTTCCCAGAGCTTGTAGACCACCTCCATATATTCGTCGGCGACATCGTAGCGGTCGTCATGCGCGGTCTGCTTGTCCTTGCCGGCGCCGCGCGCGGCGCTGTCGAGATAGCCCGTCACCACGTTCCAGCCGATCCGCCCCTCGGTGAGATGGTCGAGCGTCGACATCCGCCGCGCGAACGGGTAGGGCGGCTCGTAGGACAGCGTGCAGGTCACCCCGAAGCCGAGATTTTCGGTGACGGCGGCCATCGCGGAGATCAGCAGCAGCGGATCGTTCACCGGCGTTTGCGTGGCGTTTCGCAAGCGCCGCGTCGGGGCTGCCGCCAAACACGTCGTAGACGCCGAGCACATCCGCCAGAAAAAGACCGTCGAACCGCCCGCGCTCCAGGGTCCGCGCCAGATCGATCCAGTACGGCAGCCGGTTATAGTCGGCGGTGCGGTCGCGCGGATGGGTCCACAGCCCCGGCGATTGATGCGCGACGCAGTTCATGGCGAAGGCGTTGAGCCGGATTTCTTTTTTCATGGTCGGCGACTTTCAGCGCACGCGGCATGGCCGCCGCGTCGAGCAAGGATGAAGAGCAAGAGACTAATGGCCGGCCTGCTTGAACGGTATTTCCTCGCCCGGCGGCGGAGTGACGCGCGCCACATTGAGCGTCATCGAGACCACATCATAATATCCGTTCACCGCGACCAGATCCATGATGCCCGGTTCGCCGAATTTCTCAAGCGCTCTGGCGTAGATCGCGTCATCGACACCGTGATCGCGCCGCAGCTGCGTCGAGAACTCCCAGACGATGGCTTCGTCGTCCTTCATGTTGTCAGGCTTCCGCCCGGTCCCGATGGCCGCGACGATAGCGGGATCGAGACCCGCCTTGATCGCCAGCGGGGCATGAGCGTACCACTCATATTGCGAGCCCCAGGCTTGCGCGGTCATGAGGATCGCCATCTCGTTGACGCGCCTGTCGAGCGAGCTGTTGAACCGGACATATTCGCCGACCTTCTGCAGCCGGTCGGCCAGCTCGGGACTGCGCAGCCAGGCATTGAACGGGCCACCGATCGATTTCCGCGGTCCGCTCAGAATCGCATCGGCCACACTGCGCTGGGCGGGCGACATCTGGTCGGGCGGAATAGCCGCCATGCGCTCGCCGGTCAGCGCCATCGCGGAACCTGCCAGCAGCACGCAGATCATGGACGCCCGCAGGATCGATTTCATGATGTCCTCTTTCGGATATTTGTCCGGTGAACGACGGCGAGGCGGAAGTTGTTGCATTCCGGCCGGTTTTGGCAAGATAAAATTCCGGCAAAAACGCGGTCCGCCGAAGACGGTTTATGCGCTTGCTGCGGCAGAGATGAGAATAAATTTCGCCGCAAGCGCCGCATTTGTAATTGGTTGGATATGATAGACGTCGCAGTTGCGTCGCAAAGACAGGAGAACCCGGTTGGATCGAGTTGTCTATATCAACGGTTCGTTCGTGCCCCTGGCCGAGGCCAAGGTCTCGGTGTTCGACCGCGGCTTTCTGTTCGCGGACGGCATTTATGAGGTCGCGGCGGTGCTGGACGGCAAACTGATCGACAATGCCTCGCATCTGGCGCGGCTGGAGCGCTCGGTGGGCGAAATCGCGCTGGTTTTGCCGGAGACGCTGCCGCGAATTCAGGAGATCCAGAAGGAGCTGATCGCACGCAACCGCCTCGCCGACGGCCTAGTCTACCTGCAGGTGACGCGCGGCGTCCACACCGGGCGTGACTTTGCGTTTCCAAAGGACGTCAAGCCGACGCTCGTGATGTTCACCTCCGTCAAGGACATCGTCGATGCACCGTCGGCCAGGACCGGCATTGCCGTGATCACCGTGCCGGATATCCGCTGGGCCCGGCGCGACATCAAGAGCGTGGCGCTGCTGGCGCAGGTGCTGGCCAAGCAGGCCGCGGCGGAAGCGGGCGCTGCCGAAGCCTGGATGATCGAGGACGGCATGGTGACCGAAGGCGGATCGTCCTCGGCCTTTATCCTGACGCAGGACGACGTGCTGGTGACGCGGCAGAATTCCAACGCGATTTTGCCGGGCTGCACCCGCAAGGCGGTGGTGGCGCTGGCCGAGGAACGTCAGCTTCGGGTCGAGGAGCGGCCGTTTTCGGTGTCGGAGGCACTGGCGGCGAAGGAAGCCTTTGCCACCAGCGCTACGCTGTTCGTACAGGCGGTGGTAACGATCGACGGCAAGGCCGTCGGCAATGGCAAGCCTGGTCCGATGACCAACCGTTTGCGCGAGATCTATCTGGATTTCGCCCGCGCCACGGCGACAGTGACTCTTGCGCAAGGCAAAAAGTGATCCGGGACGCAGGGATCAAAATCGAATAAAGATAGCACCGGTCGCGGTGCAACAGCGATGCAAGGTTTGCTACCGTCCTTCAGGCAGACCGCTTCAGGAATATCCGCAGAGCATAGGGGTTGCAGAGAAAATATCGTGATCCATCCAGCGAAACGGCCTTCGGCCGGCCCTGCGAAAAAACGTCAGCCGTTAATCGAACCCCAGGAGAAACACCATGTCCGGCATGATACCGCGCACGCTTAGATCGCGCACCCTTGCTGCCGCCTGCCTCGCCTTGGTCTGTGTCGCATTGCCAGCCTCGGCGCAGGAAACTGTCCGCATCCGTGGCACGATCGAAAGTATCGATGGCCCGGTTTTCGTGGTCAAGAACCGCGACGGCGCCGAGCTGAGATTGACGGTCACCGACAAACCGCTGTTCGTTGCGATCGTGAAGGGGACGATGGCGGACATCAAGCCCGGCATGTTCGTCGGCTCGACCGGTGTGACGCAAGAGGACGGCAGCCAAAAGGCGATCGAAGTGCATATTTTCCCGGAATTGATGCGTGGTACTGGCGAAGGCCATTACGACTGGGACCTCAAGCCGCAGACCAAGATGACCAATGCCAATGTCGAGCAGACGGTCGCCGGCGTTGACGGTCAGATGCTGTCCGTCAAATACAAGGACGGCGAGAAGAAGGTGCTGGTGACGCCCGAGACCGCGGTCGTCACTTACGTCACTGGAGACCGGAGCGACCTCAAGCCGGGGATCAAGATTTTTGTCGGCGCCGCGAAAAAACAGCCCGACGGAACCGTGCAGACCCCGCGTATCACCTATGGCAAGGATGGGTTGACGCCGCCGATGTAAGTGCGGCGTCATCAATAGTCTCCACAACAAAAACAAACTTCAACCGGGAGGACAAAAATGCGTTCGATCGTTTCAATGATACTCGCAGCTTGCGCAATGGCGGTCGTGAGTTCGCCGACCCTTGCAGAACCGCCTGCGCCTGCGGCACCGCCAACGCCGTCGCCTGCCGGCGGGACCCCCGATGCGATTCCATTCGATATTCCATACGGTGTATCGATCGGGCTTGAGCGCGCCAAGGAGGTGATGGCCGCGGCGGAAGCCGAAGCCAAGAGGCGCAACTGGAAACTGAACATCGCCGTGGTCGACACCAATGGTGAACTGGTTCATTTCTCGCGCATGGAAGGCGCGATGATTGCGTCCGTCGGGATTTCGCAGGGCAAGGCCCGTACCGCGGCGCGTTTTCGCCGCGAGACCCGTGTGTTCTACAACGCTTTTGAAGGCGGCCATTCCTATATCGGCGCGATCGATCCCACTTTGGTGGCAAGTCCCGGTGGATTTCCCCTCGTCGAAGGCGGCAAGCTGATTGGCGCGGTGGGTTGCAGCGGTGGCACCGGCGATCAGGACGCGGTCGTTTGCAAGGTCGGCGCCGAGGTTGTGAAATAACCCGGCGACAAATATGTCCCGGCCATAAGCGAGCTTGCGCGCGTGCTTTGACGCACTACGGCGCAGCGCCTCCATCAGCACGTTCACGCGCTGATGGCCTGCACGGCATCCGGGACAAAACGCCGCGCTATGATTGCAGCACTGCACTGCAGCGGCGAATTCGCTGGACTGGGGAACCTTCCAATCCTTAAATCCTGTCTTAAATCTGTCAGGAAAAATCGGCCGCAAGCCGTCGGTCTCGAGCTGGAGTTAGCCGATGTGGGTCCTGTTACTGCTGCCCTTTATTGGCCTGTTGTGGGTGCCGTTCTATAACTTTCAGGAGCCGGCGCTGTTCGGTTTTCCGTTTTTCTATTGGTACCAGCTCGCCTGGGTGCCGATCAGTTCGCTGCTGATCTGGCTGGTCTACCGCAAGCGCACACCCGACGAAGCTCCTTAAGATTTACAAGACGAGTTCGTTACAAGACGAGTTCGTTACAAGACAAGTTCCTGGAAAGCAGTGTTATGGCCGATCAGATTGACTGGATTGCTCTCGCGGTCTTTCTCTTTTTCTTTATCCTTGTCACCGTGATGGGATTCTTCGCCGCGCGCTGGAAATCCGGCCCGGTCAACGAGCATCTCGACGAATGGGGACTGGGCGGACGGCAGTTCGGCACCTGGATCACCTGGTTTCTGGTCGGCGGCGATTTCTATACCGCCTACACCGTGATTGCGGTGCCGGCACTGGTCTATGCGGTCGGCGCCTATGGCTTCTTCGCGCTGCCTTACACCATCATCGTCTATCCCTTCGTGTTCGCCGTGATGCCGATCTTGTGGAAGGTGGCGCATGCCAACGGCCATGTCACCGCCGCCGATGTGGTGCTGGGCACTCACGGTTCGCGGGGTCTCGAGCTTGCCGTGGCGATCACCGGCATGATCGCCACCATGCCCTATATCGCCCTGCAACTGATCGGGATGGGGGTGGTGATCAAGGCGATGGGTCTGACCGGCGAGTTGCCGATCGTCGCCGCCTTCATCATTCTGGCGTTGTACACCTATAGTTCCGGCTTGCGCGCGCCGGCACTGATCGCCTTTGTCAAGGACATCATGATTTACATCGTGGTGCTGGTGGCCGTGGTGGTGGTGCCGGCGAAGCTCGGCGGATATGGGGCGGTGTTCGCCGCGGCCGGTGACGCCTTCGCGGCCAAGGGGGGCGCCACCGGTCTGACCTTGAAGCCGGCGCAGATGCTGCCTTACGCGACGCTGGCGCTGGGGTCGGCGCTGGCGGCGTTCATGTATCCACACACCCTGACCGGGATTTTCGCCTCGAAATCCGCCGATACCATCCGCAAGAATGCGGTCCTGCTGCCGGCCTATACGCTGCTGCTGGGCCTGATCGCATTGCTGGGCTACATGGCCTATGCCGCCAACATCAAGGTGACGTCGAACAACGACGTGGTGCCGATGCTGTTCAAGGTGCTGTTCCCGTCCTGGTTCGCCGGTTTTGCGTTTTCGGCGATCGCGATCGGCGCGCTGGTGCCGGCGGCGGTGATGAGCATCGGGGCGGCCAATTTGTTCACCCGCAATATCTGGAAGTCCTATGTCAATCCCGACATCAGCCATGCCGGCGAAGCGTCGGTTGCGAAGATCGCCTCGCTGGTGGTCAAGGTCGGGGCTCTCACATTCATTCTGTTCCTGCCGACGCAATACGCTCTCGACCTGCAATTGCTCGGCGGCTTGTGGATCTTGCAGACCTTTCCGGCGCTGGTATTCGGGCTGTTCACGCGCTGGTTCCGCGCCGAAGGCCTGCTGCTCGGCTGGGCGGCGGGAATTCTTTGGGGATCGTGGACGGCATGGAGCAACGGCCTGAAGCCGCTCGCGAGCATCAATCTCGGCGGCATCAGCTATGTGTTTTATGTCGGGCTCGGCGCGCTGATTCTCAATGTCGTCGTCGCAGCCATAGCGACCGTCATCGTCGCACGAATCTCGCCGCGCAGCGCGGTTGCCGCGTCCTGACGGTACGGCAGTGGTTTATGCCTTGTGTCCTGCCGGCGCCGTTTCCGCCACAAACCGGTTGCGCAAGGTGCCGATGCTGCTGATCTCGATCTCGACGACGTCACCGGCTTTAAGGTCGGGCGAGGCGCCGTCGGTTCCCATCCAGATCACGTCGCCCGGCCACAGCGTGAAATATTTCGTCAGTTCGACGATGAACGGCTTGATGCCGAAGATCATGTCGTTGGTGCGGAAGCGGTTGCTCTCCTTGCCGTTCACCCTCACGATGGTTTGCATCCCGTCGAGATCGACCTCGGTTTCGATCCACGGTCCCATCGGCTTGAACGTATCGGCATTCTTGGCCCGCCAGAGCCCGCGATCGGCCTTCTGCCAGTTGCGCTCGCTGACATCGTTGCCGATGGTGTAGCCGAATACGCAGGACATCGCGTCGTCTTCGGTCAGATGTTTTGCCTTCTTGCCGATCACCACGACCAACTCGCCCTCATAGTGAATCTTCTCGGTGGCGGTGGCTGGAATCACGACATCTTCGTCGTGCGCGATCAGCGCGTTCTGCGCGCGATAGCCGATCTCGGGCCGATCGGGAACGTTGGGCACTTCGCCGCGCTTGTCCGCCGCCTCCTTGAGATGCTTGAGGTAGTTCAGGCCGACGCAATAGAAGGTGCGCGGCATCAGCGGCAGTTCGATCTTGACCTTCACCAGGGAATGCGAGCGCGGTGTACGCTGCCATTCGCCGAACGGCTCACCGCTGATCGAGATCACGCGATCGCTTTCGACAATGCCCCAGGAGGTCTGCCCATCCGCAGTGAATTTCAGCCAGCGCATCTCTGCAATCCTTTATTCCGCCGCGATGCGCGGCGGCGTTTTCCACGCGCCGGCCGCCGGGCGCGCCAGCCCGAGATTCTCGCGCAGGGTCTTGCCGGCATAATCCTTGTGAAACAGACCGCGCCGTTGCAACTCGGGAACGATGTATCGGACGAAGTCGGTATACGAGCCCGGCACATAGGTCGCCGCGATCACAAAACCGTCGCAGCCGCGGCCGACGAACATTTCCTCCAGCCGATCGGCGATTTCCTTCGGGCCGCCGACGATCGCGTCCTGGGTCTGGCCGCGGCCGCTGAAGGTGATGAAATCGCGCGTGCTGGGATTGCTCTTGCCGCTGGTCTTGAGAACGCCGTCGCGGATGCCGAGCATGCCCTGCATGCCCTGCAGCTCTTCGGTGGTCAGCGGTTCGTCGATGCCCTTGGAGGCGAAATCGTAGTTCAGCCCCTCCGACAGCAGCGACAGCGCATCGATTTCCAGCGGCAGCTTTTCGATCAGCGCCATCTTGTCCTCGGCCTCGGACTTGGTGGCGCCCGGCACCGGTGTGATCAAGTTGCAGAGAAACATCTGATCGGGATCGCGGCCAGCCTTGGCGGCCTCGTCCCTGATCGCATCATAGCCCTGCTTGGCGCTAGTCAGGTTACGCGCCGCGGTGAATATCACTTCGCCCCAGCGCCCGGCGAAACGCTGGCCACGGCCGCTGGCGCCGGCCTGAATAATCACCGGATGGCCTTGCTGCGAGCGCGGCACCGTGAACGGCCCGCGTGACTTGAAGAACCGCCCGTTGTGATCGAGGCGCTTGACCTTGTTGGGATCGGCAAAGCGGCCGCTGGCCTTGTCGATCAGCAGTGAACCGTCTTCCCAGGAATCCCAATGGCCGAGCACCACTTCCATGAATTCGTCGGCGCGGTCGTAACGGAAATCATGATCGAGATGGGCGTCCTTTCCCATATTGTGGGCTTCGCCATCATTAACCGAGGTGACCACATTCCAGGCGGCGCGACCTCCGGTCATCAGATCGAGGGTGGCGAACCTGCGGGCGACGTCAAACGGTTCGTAATAGGTGGTGGAGCAGGTCGATGCGAGGCCGAGCTTTTCGGTGGCCATGCCCATCGCGGTCAGTACGACGATGGGATCCATCTTGACGCAGCGGATGCCATATTCGACGGTATGGGCGTGATCGTTGCCGTAGCGATCCGGCATGGCGAGGCGATCGTCGAAAAACGCCATGTGGAATTTTCCGGATTCGAGAATCCGGCCGATCTCCTGATAGTAGTCGGACGACATCGAGTCGTCGCGTGACTCCGGATGGCGCCACGAGCTCGGAAGGTTGGTGCAGTTCTGCGCCTGCAGGAAACCGACCAACGCCATTTGCCGTGCCATCTAGAACCTCCCGGTTGCGCCGAACGCAGCGTGAATTTCGCAATCACAAATCGAGTTCGGCGGTCAGTTTGTATTCGCCGGCCAGCGCGCGCAATTTGTCCCAGGTGGCGTCTTCGATGTCGATGCCCGCGACCTTGCGCTGCTGCTCGCGGATGTATTCGACCTCGCCCGGATAGAACACGCCGGTAGAGCCCTCGGACGGTGGCGTCGCCTTGAGATAGCGCGCGAATTCGGCGACCTCTTTCCTGAAATCCTTGAGCGGACGAAACGCCGCGACGTTGAATACCGCCATGAAGCATCCGTCATTATGCCGGCCGGTCGGCTCGATCCCGAAGCCGAGCCCGGTGAGTAGCCCGCACAATACCTCGACCATGGCCGCCAGGCCGCTGCCCTTGTAGCCTTCGCTGCCGCCGAGTGGCAGTAGCGCGCCGCCTTTGCGGAATTGCAGGGGATCGGTGGTTTGACGCCCTTCGCTGTCGACGATCCAGCCAGTGGGGATTTCCTCGCCGCGCGCAGCGGCAAGCTGGATCTTTCCGGCCGCGACTGCCGATGTCGCCATATCGAGATAGAACGGCGCGTCGAGATCGGATGGCACGGCGATTGAAATCGGGTTGGTGCCAAGCCGCGCCTCGCGGCCGCCGAACGGCGCGACCGCTTTGGGTGAGCGGCCGGAATTGGCTGTCGCCAGCCCGATCATGCCTTCGCGCATCGCCATCATCGGATAGGCCGCCAGCCGTCCGACGTGGCTTTGTCGAAACACCGTGCAGGCCGCGACGTTGGCCGTTTTCGCTTTCTCGATCGTCAGCGCCATCGCCTTGGCATTGACATGAAAGCCGAAGCCCCAATGGCCGTCGATGACGGTTGTGGTCGGCGATTCCTGCACGATCGTCCACTTCGCGCCGGGAACTATGTGTCCGACCTTGATGCGGTCGATATAGGTCGGGATCGCAATCACCCCGTGGGAATCATGGCCCGCGAGGTTGGCGTTGACGCAGCCCACCGCGACGGCATTGGCTTCCTCGTCCGACGCGCCGGCGGCCTTGAGCAGTGCCGCGCCGATGCGTATGAGACGGTCGGCCTGCACGATCGCCATGGGGTTTCCTCTTTCAACGCCCGCGCGCGAGCGGGTCTTGCTTGTTGTTGTCGGCGCATGGTCTCAAAGCGATGACCGGAGGGCAAGTGGCAAGATATCGAAATCGTCGGACGCTGCCAGCGCCGGCAGCACCTTTCGGATTCCATCAGGCGGAATTGGAATGCGCTATCTTGCGCGGAAAGTCGGCGGCCCACGGCAGCGACGTCTGGCCGGCGAGCGATTGAAGGAACACGTCCGCGCCGGTCGCGAAGGATGAGCCGTCCGGCAGCTCCAGGCTTGAACACCACTCGGCCGGCATCGGCTGCCGTACACCGTGCATCTCAAACGCCGGACCCCACCACCATGCCGGGGCCGGCGATCTCTCCTGCTCCGGCACCGCGC
This sequence comes from uncultured Pseudomonadota bacterium, assembly GCA_963771225.1. Classification (GTDB taxonomy): domain Bacteria; phylum Pseudomonadota; class Alphaproteobacteria; order Rhizobiales; family Xanthobacteraceae; genus Bradyrhizobium. Next base: position 184,487 of record CAVYSR010000007.1, read on the forward strand.
GCCATTGCGCGAACTCACGCACGACGCGTTCGAATGGTACATTTGCAGCTTGATGCATGGCTACCCCCGAGCCGTCGCGTCGGCCCGACGGCTCGGGCGCGAACGACGCCGTGTCCGCTGACACTATTTCTCCTCGGCGGGGAACGCGGTCGCCGGGCCTTCGCCCATGATCAAGAGCACGGCTTCCTCGTCCTTGACGCCATCCCAATGCACTTGCTTGCCGAAATGCGTGACGAAGCTTCCGGTGGGCATCGGGGTCGTATTGGCTGGATCGAATTTCGGGCCGGAGCCCACCCACCAGGTGCCTTTGACCACGGCAATAAAGCGGTCGTTGGCATGGAAATGCGGCCGGCTGAAATGATTGCCCGCCGTCCATTTGATGTAGACGGCATAGAACCCGGACTTGTTCGGATCGCCAACCAGAACAGCCATTTGCGCGCCCTCCGGGCCAACCGGACTCCACTGAATCTGGTCCGGCAATTTGTAGATTACAGCGGCGGGATTGAGTTCGGCGGCGGAGCTGATGCTCAGCATGCCGGCGAGAGAGATCGGAATCAGGAAATATCGCCAAAGCCGATTTATCATGGTGTCCTCCGCTGCGGGATGCGTGAGCTGAATTGCAGGCGCAAGCTCATCTGATCATTGCGCCATGCTAACCGGTCTGGCTGCCACGGTGCAATGCTTGCTCCCGCATGCGTCCCGAATGAGGTTTGAGCGCAGCGCAGTTGTAAAAGGGAAAACCGCGCTTCCGTCTCAGGTTCTGTAAGGTACGGATCAGGCCGTTCTGACGGGCGCAGCCGGCGACGAACTCGCGCCGGCTCGCAGAGGCTCTTCCGTCCTGAGCGGATGAGCCTTGCTGTGCCATGCCCAGGCAGTTTTGATGATCGTCGCAAGGTCCGAATGCGCGGGACGGAATTTCAGGGTCTGGCCCGCCGCGGTGGGGTCAGCGACCAGATAGGTCGGATCGCCGGCGCGACGCGGCTTGACGGTATGAGGTACCTTCCGCCCGGTCTCGGCTGCGATGGCGCTGAGGATTTCGCGCACCGAGAAGCCGGTACCTGTACCGAGATTGAAGGCTCCGCCGCTATGCCCTTTCATCAGCAGTTCCAGCGCCAGCAGGTGCGCTGCCGCCAGATCGGTGACATGAATATAGTCGCGGATGGCGGTGCCGTCGGGCGTCTCGTAATCGTCGCCGAATACCGCGAAGTCCGCGACATGTCCCTGCAGCGCCATCATCGCGCGGGGAATGAGATGGGTCTCGTTGTCGCGCAACTCGCCGATCCCGCCTGACGCGTCGGCGCCGCTGGCGTTGAAATAGCGCAGGCAAAACGCTCCCAAACCGTAGGCGCTGCGATAATCGGCGAGCATGCGCTCGATCATCCATTTCGAGGCGCCGTAAGGATTGATCGGCGCGCAGGGATAGTTTTCGGGCAGGGCATTGCTGTCGGCGTTGCCATAGACCGCGCCGGTGGAGGAGAACACCAGGCGGTTGCAGCCGGCCTCGCGCATCGCATCGAGCAGCGACAGCGTGCCAGCGACGTTGTTCAGGTAGTATTTCTGCGGGTCGACGACGAACTCGCCGACCAGGCTCGATGCTGCGAAATGCATCACCGCGACGACAGGATGCTGCGCGAAGGCGCGGGCCAGCGCGGCCTTGTCGAGGAGGTCCCCGACCACCAGCGAGCCGGTGACGAAACCGCGGTGGCCGGTCGATAAATTGTCGTAAGCGACCGGATGATACCCGGCCGCCAGTAGCGCCCTGCAGCCATGCGAACCGATATAGCCGGCGCCGCCGGTGACCAGAACGGCCGGGCGATCGCTCAAAACCCGTTTTGCGATGCGCCTGGTTCATCGCGGCGCCCGGGAGCCTTTCGGTGTCCGATCGGCGTTGGAGGGCCGGCTCTTGTGGAACAACAGATAGATTGCGCGGGGATTGGTGGTCAGATATCGCCAGAACAGCCGGCGCGGCTCCAGCCAGATTCGCCAGGCCCATTCGAGCCCCATCTGCTGCATCCATTGCGGGGCCCGCGGCCTGCTGCCGGACAGGAAGTTGAACAATCCGCCGGCGGTCTTGATGACGCCGACATGGGACAGCCGCGGGGTGAATTCCTCGACAAAGGCCTGTTCATAGGGAACGCCGAGCGCCACCCACAGATAATCCGGCGCCAGCGCGTTGATCTCGTCGACCTTGGCACGAAGAGCGTCGCCCCTCAGATAGCCGTGGGAATGCCCAACGATTCGCAAGTCGGGGTACATGTTGCGGACATTGGCGACGGCGGCGGCGTTTTCGTCTTCATCGGCGCCGAACATGTAAAACGTCAACCCCGCCGCGGCGGCCTTGCGAGCGACGACATGAAACAGGTCGGTGGTTGCAACGCGTTCCGGCAGCGGTGTCGATGACCGCAGCCGCGACACGGTAACCAGCGGCTGCCCGTCGGCATTGATGAGATCGGCGGCGCGGAATAGCCGTTCGGTCATCGGCTCGGTCGAGCAGCGCGCCAGCACTTCGCCGTTGGCGGAGGTCAGATACAGGGGCCGGCCGACCCGGCGCGTCGGAAATACCAGATCAATCATGAAATTGGCGGTCTGCTCGATATCAAGCACGGCGAGCCGCAGTCCGCCCAACGAGATTCGAGGCACGCCGGTGGTGGCAGCCCTCCCTACGGGATTTGCGCGGCGCTCAAGCATATTGTTTGTCTCGCTGACGATGGGCGGTCGCGGGGTTAAGTTCGTTCAGGACGACGCCGATCAGCTTGCGCTCGGCGCCGCCGAGTGCGGTGATGATGTCTTCCATGCGGCCGTTGATGTCGAGGTTCGCCGGCAGCACCGCGACGAGGCCGTCAGCGGCATCGAGCAGCGCGCGATCGGCCACGCTCCATGGCGTCTGCGGTCCGTCGAGAATCACCAGATCGTAGCCGCCGGCGGAACGCGTCTGCGCGATCGCCTTGCAGATAGCGCCGCTTGCCTTGACGTCGGATCCCCTGATCGCCGGCAGGATCGAGATCCCGTTCGCGGTCTTGATGGCGCGGGAAGCCTTGGTGCCGATGCTGAGCCAGCTGGTGTGGCTGGCCTCGTTTTTGCCGAGGCCCTCCACCTTGCTCGATAGCGCGTGAGTTGCGTGATCGGCATCCATGATCAGCACCCTGGCGCCGTCACGGGCAGCCGCCAGCGCGACATTCAGCGTAGCGATGGCGCGGTCCTCACTGGCGCCCGCGCCGATCACGACCATGACCGGTGGTACGTTCGCAGGCGAACGCTTTGCCAGCATCTCGCGCATCTCGCGCATGGCATTGAGAAAGGTGGTCAACGGGAAGCCCGCCCGCAGCGTCGGCCAGCCTATCCGCGTCATGTCGGGAATCCCGCCGATCGCCAGGATTCCGCCGAGGGTCCGCACCAAGTCGGATTCCTGCAGCCGCGCAATCAGCGGCTTCTCAATCAAAGCGACCGCAGCTTGTCGCCGCGGCGGGGTTTCCGGCAGCGGCTTCGACGGCGGAGCCGGCGCCTTGGTTTGGGATTTGACCGGTCGTGGCTCGACGGGGTCGGCCGGCAGCCGTTCGGCGGCGACCACCCAGCCGGTCGCGGCTAGTCCGCCGAGCATGAAGCCGATCATCGCCAGCACGCTCATGCCCGGCGGGAACATACGGCGTTGCGGCACGGTAGCCTCACCGATGATACGCGCGCTCGAGGTGTTGAGGCCTTCCTGTTCCTCGGTTTCGCGCGAGCGTTTGAGAAACGACTGATAGACGTCGCGGCTTGCTTCGACGTCGCGTTCGAGTTCGCGAAGCCGCACCGAAGCCTGGCTCATCTGGACACTCTGGCGCTTCTGCATATCAAGCGCGTTGCTCAGCGAGGCTTCATAGTCGTGGGCGCGCGCCAGGTCGTTCTTGGCCGACTGCGCAAAGCGCTCGACTTCCTCACTGATGGTTCGACGCAAGTCGCCGACCTGTGTCTCTATCTGGCGCAGCGCCGGATGCAGCGGTCCCAGTTCGCCCGCCATCTCCGCATAATGCTTGCGCGCCTCGGCATATTGCGCCCGCAGGTTGGCGATGGTCGGCGACTGCAGCGCTTCGGGAATGGCGCCGCCGTCGCTCGCAGCGCGGCGGCTGGCCTGGATCTGGTCGTATTTGGCTTGCGCGTCGAGCGTCGACGCGCGCGCCGCGGCGAGCCGCTGGTTGCTGGCCGAAAGCTGCTGGTCGCTGATCAGTGTGTCCTGGGTGCCGACGAAATCGTTTTGCGCCTTGTAGACCGCAAGCGTGTTCTCGGCGTTGCGAAGCCGCTCTTTCAGTTCCTTGAGGCGGCCCGACAGGTCGGTTGTCGCGCGGCGCGCGGCGATGGATTGCGAGTTCTTCGATTCCGCCAGATAGGCGTTGGAAAGCGCGTTGGCCAGCATCGCCGCCTTTGCCGGGTCGTAGGACCAGACCTCGATGTCGACGATGAAGCTGCGATCGGTCTTCTTGATATTGATGTGACGGATAAGGGCTTCCAGCGCCACCATCGGACCAAGCTTGGCTTCGGCAGCGGACCGGTGCTCGATCCCGAACAGGCCGAGCAGCGATGACAGCATGCCCTTGGACTCGCCGCCGAACTCGGGGTCCTTGTCCAGGTGGGTATCCTGGATCACCTGAAGCAGCACGTTGTTGGAAGTGATCAGGCGCGCCTGGCTTTCGACGACCATGGCAAGGCCGGAAACATCCTGGGCGCGGGGCGTGAGTTCGCGGTCGACCAGCTGCAATTCCCGGGGATCGACGTAAAGCTGGGAGGTCGCCAGATATTTCGGCGTCAGGCTTTTGCCGATCGCAACGGCGAGGCAAGCGCAGATCAGCGCGGTCGCTGCGATCATGAGCCTTCGCTGCCACAGCAAGCGGGTCAGCTCCACCACGCCGAAACCCGCGGACGCGCGCTCGTGCGCCGGGCGATCCTCTGGCTTGGCCGGATTTATCGGTTGGTCATAGACAAGCATGGGCCCCAGCTTCCGTTCGAACTGCCGCACGCATCGGCTGAGGGGTTACTCTTCGGGTTACGCCAGGCGCGCACGGTCTCGGCGCGGAACAAACGCAACAGGAAAAATTAACCATGCTCAGTGGGGGACTATTCACCGAAATAGCAAAAAAAGCGTTTAAGCGCGAGCGCATCGCAACGCCTCCGCCATGTTCAGACCGCGGATTTTTCGGCGCGATGCCGCCTCGAGGGCCTGGTTGAGGAGCGCCGGCGAACAGCCATAGGGACTGGGCGCCTCGGCGACGTCATGGCCGTAGAAAATTAACCATCCGTTATTGAGTTGCGTTTCGTCGAGCGCGCACTCGATCGCGTCGCGATCGATGTGCTGGTCGATCAAGGGCATCGCGCGGAGGAATTGCAGGTCCACGGTGCCGCTGTTCACGCCCGGTACGATACCGCGGCAGGACTGGAACGCTGCCTTGAGCTGCTGCTTGCGCCAGAATGACCCGTAGCCGAAGGGGTAGGCGAAGTTCTCGATCTTGATCGAGGGATCCACCGACAGGAGGTATCGGCGGTTTTGCTCGATCTCCGCCGTCATCGCCGCTGCATCGAGATCGCAGGCCCGGCTGTGCGAAAAGGTGTGACAGCCGATTTCATGGCCTCTGCGGTGCAGGTCGACGATGTCGGGAGCATCGACGGCTACCCAGTGAGGCGACGACGTCGTACTGACCAGACCTCCGGAAACATAGAACGTTCCCCGTACGCCATGATCTTCGAGAATTCCGGCGCCGGTCGTGGCGGCGCTCTTCGGAATATCGTCGAAAGTGAAACTGACCATCGGGGCTTCGTTGCGCAGCCGGAAGGATTCGACGCGCAAATGCGCTGCCAGCCGATTGCTGACTTTTGTCTTCGCCGCGGACCACAATGCGTTCATCGTTCAGCGCTTTCGCAGGATCACGTGATAGTCGCCGCGCCGGACGTCGACGTTGTCCGGAAGCACGAAATTTATGACGCTGGCAACGCCATCGAGCAGGGCAGCCAAAACCGGCTTGCGCGCCCGCATCTCCGGATAGCGGGGGCTCTCATATTGTTTCCGGTAGATCATCTGAAGGCCGTGGGTAGTGGCGAAGTTCTCGAGATTCGAAAGCGCAACCAGCGGGTGGAAGCAGGTCGGAAACGGTGGCTGGCCCCGTTGGCCGGCCTGTTTTTCGCCGCGCATATACCGGTAGAACCAGACATGGAACCAGTGCGGGGAGTACCGGGTGATGACGCCGGAAAGCGATTTCGGATTCGGCGCGCCGATCAGGATCAGGCCGCCCTGCTTGAGCGCTTCGCAGAAACCGAGAAGGGCTGCCTCGACATCGGCGACATGCTCGATGACGTTGTAGCAGATCACGAGATCGAAGCTGCCGGGCGGGAACCGATAGGTCTGGATGTCGCCGAGAATCGTCTCCTGCGCATAGTCATTGCTGCGGATTTGGTCCTCGTCGATATCGACCACCGTGACATGGGCGCGCTGCAAGATCTCAAGCGGCAGGAAGCTGGTCGAGCCACCCCCGGCTTCGTAGATCGAAAGGCCGGTCGGCGGCAGCTTCGTGTTGAGAATTCCGTGAACGGCGAGCAGGCTTTGACGTGCCTCGCCGTGCGGCAGGTCGAGCAGCGGCTGCGCGGCCGGCAGCGGCGCGCCGTCGACCGCCGCGCCCGCATCGGTGATTGCATCGGCACGTGCCGCGTGGCTGTGATCGATCGTGACTGTCTTGTTCACCAGGTGCCTATCCAATACCGATATTGGCAAATTTGGTCTTGAAAAACGCAAGGCAGATTTTCAGACGCCTGCGAGCATGGGAAATGTCGAGCAGCCAGCACAGGACCACGTAGCTGGCCGACCCGACGAGCACCAGAACGAAGCACGCCGTCAGATCCGAAACGTGAAGGCTCCTGTCGAGCGTTCCGACGGTCAACGCCATGATCAAACCGGCGATCAGCGTCAATGCCAGTCGACCGAGCGGAATTGGAATTGGAAACGCCATGCGGCTGAGGACCAGGGCGCAGGCAAACCCGAAGACGTCGGCACCAAGCCGCGCCCAGGCAGCGCCAATGGTGCCGTATTTGCTGACCAGTACATACGACAGGACCACGTTGGCTGCGATGATCGACGCCGTATTGATCAGGTAGAATGAGTTGCGTCCGGACAGCAAAAAGCTTGCATGCAGGTATTGCTGGGTCAGGATCTGGAAGATCACGGCAATCGCCACAATCGGCATGGTGTCGGTGGCCATGGCGCGAAAATCCACGCCGAGGACGACATTGGCGACGTGATGGGAAATGACGGCGAATCCCAGGCAGGCGGGCAGCGTAATGCTGAGCAGAAGCTCTGCGCATTCGGCCAGATGCGATCGCACCGCGGCCGGCCCGCGGCTGGCATGAATCTGTATTGCGAGCGGAAAGAACGCAGCGGCGGCGCTCATCGCCGGTATCATCAGGGTCTGCCGAACCAGGTCCAGCCCTGCGACATACCTTCCGGCATCCGCAGCACCGACGAGGTTGGCGATCATGAATCGATCGGTGACGCTGGAGATGGCGAGCAATGTCAGCGACAATGTCAGCGGCAGACCCTGCCTCGCCACAACAGAGAGACCGGCAGCATCGAATTTCAGGGTCGTTCCCCGCCAGGCAATCCGCGACTGGACGAGGACGGCGACCACATAGGCCAGCGCTGACGAAAGCAGCAGCAGGAATCCCGTCGGGCTGAACAGCGCGACAACGACGCCCAGGCCAAGGGCGGCCACCGCGCGCGTCAGCGTGGCCTTCATGACCGTCATGGCCAGAAGCCGCGCGCGAACCAGATCCTGGGTCAGCTCGAACAGGCCGATCGCGACCGAGAGCACGACCGCCGCCATTGCCGCCGTGACATCCAGTCCGACCAGACGCCCCAATCCGTAGGCGGCGGGCGCAGCCAGACAGCAGATCGAATATCCCGATATCACCAGGCCCCGAACGTCGGTGCCGTCGTTTCGGGCGTGTCCGCTCAGGATCAGGTTGCGGAACCAGCCCACAAGGAAAGTGCTGACGACCGCGGCGAAACCAACGCCGAGCAAATAGATGCCGTAGTCATGAGGCGAGAACAGCCTCGTAAAGACGATGACGCTCAACAACCCCAGCAATGCCGAAAGGATGTTGGCGGATAGATTGATGCTTGCTTGTCCGATCAGCATAGCGCGTCGAGACCCGCAGGTTCTCTGGTTGCGGGATGGGGTGTCCGGGTTGCCCGCGCTTCCTCGATGGCCGCGCGGATGATTTGCACCGGCGTCCCCGAAAAGGAAGCGACCGAGAAGGCAACATCGTCCTCGCAGGCACGGCGAAGCAGCTGGTTCAACTGATGCTGGTCGAGTTCGGGCTGGTCCCAATAGCTGACGCAAGGCGTGTGCCGGGTGAGCGTGTGCCTGCCGGAGAACCTTGCGTCGTTCTGGGCGAAATAGCCGTACAGCATGTATTCCGAAAATTCCCGGGTCCGGCAGAGGGCGTCGACCCAGTGAAGATTGGTGACAGCCTCGATTTTCGCAGCCATCGCGCGGGTGGTCTGCTGGTCCCAGAAGATGATGTGGCCGATGAAATCCGATGCCGGAAGCGGCGGCGTCGGCAGACCAAGAAGTTCATGGCTGGTCTCAACCCAGCGCGCATGGCGGATTTGTTCGGAGGTGACTTCGTCCTGCATATTCAGAAGCGGGATTGAATTTGGATATTCATACCGTGACAGGTCGAAATTCCGGAAGAAAACGACGTCCGAATCGAGAATGCAATATCGCTGGTAAGGCAGCGAGATGGTCGCGGCTATCTTGAGGTATTGCTGCACATGCCAGCCGCTGACAGGCTTGGTCCGGAGCGACCACCAATATTGGCGTCGCTTGCGCTGAACGATGCGAGGCAGAGGTCGCAGCCATTTGGGCAGAAATTTCGACGCTGGAAGCACCTCCCGGCGCTCGCTCGCAAAGTGCGAAAACAGCGACAAGTCACAATCCGGGACAAGCAGATAATGCTTCGAAAATGAAGTGACGTGACGGTCAACGCTCTCGCAGAGCAGGGTGCACAGTTCGAGGTCGCGCCCGTAAGTTGGAGTTAGCAAGGCTACAGGATTCATCTCGAGAGTCTCGCTGGCGGTGACATTTGGATCGACCATTTTCGAGGGGCTTGGGTCCCTCGTGCAGCCAATGAGCAAGATCGGTGCCGAACTGGTCCGCGAGCCTCCGCGGCGCTTCAAGCGTAGTTAATTCGAGGCGCGGTAACCATTCCGACTATTGATGCAGCCACGTCGCGCGGTGCTGGACCGGATATTGCACTAACGCAAGGCGCATAGCTGGGAATCCTGCGGAGCGTGTGAACATGACAATAGGGGTGCGTTTTCGACGCGGTTTTCTTGCACACAGTGCGAAATTCGCCGCGCCTGGTCGTTTTGACACAACCGGTCTGTCCGGGGTGTCCGCTTTTGCAACGCCGAGGCCGCGGTCTCCGACCGCTCCGGCAATAAGGTTAATGGCTTACGATCGGTTGCGCGATGCTCGTCATTGTCACGAGACGATACAGCCGGGTGTCCCATCGCTCTCGGGGGCTCGGCGATGAGATACCGCGCCGATATCGATGGCCTGCGCGCGCTCGCCGTCATTCCCGTGGTGTTCTACCACGTCGGCGTTCCCGGCTTTGCGGGCGGATTTGTCGGCGTCGACGTCTTCTTTGTTATTTCAGGATATTTGATCTGCGGAATGATCGACGCGGACATCCGGAATGGCTCGTTCTCGCTCGGGAATTTCTACAAGCGCCGGGTCTTGCGGATTTTGCCCGCGCTGTTTGTGATGTTCCTGGTCACCAGCATTCTGGCCTACGTCTACTGCCTGCCCGTCGAACTCGAGGAGTATTCCAGGAGCCTTGCGAGCGCGGTCGGTTCGATTTCCAACATCTACTTCGCGGCGACGGCCGGATATTTCGATGCGCCCGCCGCGACAAAGCCGCTGTTGCATACCTGGTCGCTGGGCGTGGAGGAGCAGTTCTACCTCCTCGCCCCCTTGTTGCTGCTGCTGGCCTATCGCTTCCTGCCGAAGCGCGCCAAGCTGCTGTTTGCCGTCCTCGCCGCGCTTTCCTTTGCGGTGGCTTTGGCGGTGAGTTATCGGAACACCGACTTCATATTTTATCTCACGCCGTTTCGGGCGTGGGAGCTGGCACTCGGCGCGCTGCTGGCGATCGGATTCTTTCCGGTTCCGCAAACCGGATTCAGCAGGAACATATGCGGTAGTGCGGGAATGCTGCTGGTGCTCGGCACGGTGGTCTTTGGGTCCTCATCGGTCCCGCTGCTCGCAATGACCTCGCTTGCCAGCATCGGTGCGGTTTTGCTCATCGCTTCCAGCGAACGCGGCCCTTCAATGGCTGGAAGGTTGTTGTCGCTGCGACCGGTCGTTTTCATCGGTCTGATTTCCTATTCGCTATATCTGTGGCACTGGCCGCTGATTGTCTTTCAACGCACCGATGGATTGCTGGTCGCCGACGCATCCAGCACCACGAGCGCGCTGGTGCTGATCGTGGTCTCGGTCGTCGTCGCCTGCCTGTCATGGAAATTCGTCGAGTTACCGTTCCGGTCGAGGGCCAAGGACACCTCCAAAGCCACCGTGTTCAGTATCACCTCGACCGCGATGGTCTCGGCCTTTGCGCTTTGCGGCATGGTGCTGATCGCGAATGGCGCGCCGTTCCGCTTTCCGCAGCGCGTCGTGGCGATCGCCTCCTATCTCGCCTATGACCCTTCCACCGCTTTCCGGTCCGGCCAGTGCTATCTATCGAGCAACCGCCAGCATCTCGACGTCCACACCTGCATGACGCCGGATCAAAAGCGGCCGAACTATCTTCTGGTCGGGGACAGCCACGCAGCGCATCTTTGGTTTGGTCTGCAATCGGCCATGCCGGAAGTGAACATCATGCAGGCGACCGTCGGCGCCTGCCGCCCGGTCATCCAGCCGGTCTCGATGCTCGATACCCGGGCCTGTCCGAAACTCATGCAGTTTGTTTTCAACGACTTTCTTGCCAACAACAAGGTCGACAAGGTTCTGCTCTCCGCTTCATGGAAGGACGAGGATATCCCGACCTTGTCGACCACTCTCGATCTGTTGAAACAGAAAGGGATCGACGTCGTCGTACTGGGGCCGATTGTCGAATACGATAGTGCGCTGCCGCGGCTTCTGGCCGACGCCATCCTTCACAACAAACCCTCCACCGCCAGCGCCATGCGGACGCCCGGAATTCACGAACGCGACCAGGCGTTGAGTCGGGTCGTCACCGCCAAGGGCGCGTCTTACATCTCCGTCTACGATCAGGTTTGCCACAATGGTCGCTGCGATGAATTCGCCGAAGGCGATATTCCCATGCAGTTTGACGCCGGTCATCTCACCGCAGAGGGATCGATCGAAGTCGGGCGAAGACTGTCAATCTCGATCGTTGGGAAGCAGGCGGAGATGAACCATGCTTCGAACTGATCGACATTCGTGCGGCGCTGGCGCTCGGGGCGTCCTGAACAGACTGGTGGTTTTGATCGCGGCAACGGCCTTGAGCGTCATCGTCGCGGCTCATGGTGAGACAACGGCCGCGTCGCGCGGTGCGAATTCCTCAAAATTCGCCGGCGCGTTCGTGAACTGGGGGCCGGTCGGTCGCGAGGTTATGTTGCAGGCCTGGGAAAAATGGCTGAAGCAGGAGCCTTCGTCGGTGCTGGGCGTTGACTTCTATGCTCAAACCACCTGGGACGATTATTCTCGATTGAGCTGGGTGCCGGGCATCTGGAAAAAACTCAATCCGAAGCGAAATGTGGTCTGGTCCGTTCCGCTGACGGTGAAAGGCACCCGCCTGGCGGAGGTCGCGGGCGGCGCGCATGACGCCGAATTTGAAGCCGCCGCCAAGGCGATTTCCGAGGCGCAGCCGCGGGCGATCATCCGTCTCGGCTGGGAAATGAATCAAGATTCTACGGCGTGGTTCGCCAAGGGCCAGGAGGCCGACTACATCGCGGCGTTCCGGCGCGTGGTTGGAATATTCAGGCGGTACTCGATCGATTTCAAGTACGACTGGTGTCCGGGGTGGGGGCCTCAGGAAATTCCTGCGGATCGCACTTATCCGGGTGACGACGTGGTCGATTACATCGGTCTCGACGTTTACGATTTCAAATATGAAGGCTCCGTCGAGGAACGATGGAATACGCACTACATGAAGGCGCCGTTCGGCCTGGAATGGCAAAGAGACTTCGCTGCCCGGCACGGCAAGCTGATGAGTTTTCCCGAATGGGGAGTGGGCAATTTCGGAGACAACCCTTTCTTCGTTCAGCAGATGCACGACTGGTTTATGAAGAACGACCGGAATATCGCCTATGCGGCCTATTTCGACGTGAACGGTATGTGGCCGACGCAAATCGACAACGAGCAGTTTCCCGAGTCGAAAAAGCTGTTCAGGAAGCTTTTCCAACGCAAATCCTGAGCGTTTCCGCCGAATAGCGCGGAGGTCAAGTGGTGGCTAACTTCGCGTTAACCATCGCAGGAATTTTAACGCAGCAAGGCGCATCGCTGGACCGGATATTGCAGTGAAGCCTGCACAGCCTCGGGATATCGGGGCGGATCTGAGCACGGGCATGTCGATAGAGGCGTATCCCAGCGTGGTTTCTTCGTGAGCGCGACCATGAATGAGAATCCGGGACGTTTCCGGCGTAGCAGCACTGTCCGGAGTGTCCGCATTTGCGACATCGCCTGCATGGTCGTCTGCGACGTCGGACGTCGCCGCGAGCGTGGTGCGCCAGGACTGGATCGGGACAACGGCGAATGAAAATCTCTGATCTTATGCCGCCCGCGGCCCGCGAATTGATTGCGACGTCGCGTTCGCTCGATCCCTCGATTGCGACCGTCATATGCATTCCCTGCTTTCGCAGACCGCAACATTTGCGCCTGACGCTGGAGTCGCTCGCCAGTCAGCACACCGATCGCCGTTTTGCCGTCGTTATCGTCGAAAATGACGGCGTAGGGCGCGAGAGCGTGCCGGTCGCCACCGAATTCCTTGAGGCGGATCGATTTGCCGGCCTCTGCGTGGTCGAACCGCGTCAGGGCAATTGCCACGCCATCAACGCTGCCTTCGAGACCGCGCTGGCGAGCTTTCCGACCGCAGCCCATTTCCTGATGATCGACGATGACGAGATTGCCTCGGCGGACTGGCTGGAGCTGATGGTGCGCGCCAGTGAGATCACCGGCACCGACTTGGTCGGCGGCCCGGTGCTGCAGAATTTCGATGACGAGATGAAGCGCGGGTTGCGGCGCCATCCGGCATTCCTGCCGGCCTATGACACGAGCGGGCCGGTGCCGGTGATCTATGGTTCCGGCAACTGCCTGATCACGCGGCCGGTCTTTACCGGGCTGTCGGATCCCGCCTTCGATCTGCGGTTCAATTTCCTTGGCGGCGGCGATACCGATTTCTTCTTGCGCTGCCGCCAGGCCGGCATGAAATTCCGCTGGGCCGCGGAAGCTGTCATTACCGAGACCGTGCCGCAAAGTCGGACCAATCCGGGTTGGCTTCTGCTGCGCGGCTTGCGCATCGGGGCCATCAACTATCACGTCCAGCGCAAGGCGGCTAAAACGGCCTGGTCGCGGGCCGGCCTGCTGGCGAAGATGTTTGCGCTGCTGCCGATGTCGCTGGTTCGCGCCGCCCGGCTGGTTTTCACCGAACAACGGGCGGTCATCGCGATGCATCCGATGATTGTCGCTGTCGGCAGCGCGCTGGCGGCGATCGGTATCGAACCGCAGCCCTACAAGGCTTCGAAGATCGCATCGTGAGCCGGGTCACCGCTTCTGGCGTCCGCGACGATCCCTCATGATTCAGATTTCTGCTGGCGGCGTCCGGCCTGCACAATCTGGCGCGCTTTCGCCTTGGGGAGTGACGAACTGCGCGCGTACCGCCAGCGCGACATCCCGCCACCAGCCATCGAAATCGAACGGCGTCTGAACCGACGGCCATTTCAGCGCCGATACGATCCGGTCGGCATAAGCGGCTTCACCGGCATCGCGCGAGACCAGCACGATGGCGCCGCGATCGATCAATTCCTTGAAGCGGGGGTGATGGTCGAACTCGTCCGGCTCGGCCGGGCCGGTGACGATGACGGGTCGGCCGGATTGGACGCAGGTGACAACGCTGCCGCGCCGAGCGGTAAGGCCTTCCTCAAGCGGATAGCAGAAGGCGTCGATCTGACCGAACAGGCCGAAGACCTCGTGGTCTGACGCGACATAGCCGCTGACGATGACATCGTCGCTGATGCCGAGTTCGGCGGCACGGGCGTGAAAATCTTCCTCGACCTTGTCGACGCCGCGGATGAACGATCCGATATAGACCAGCAGCGGCCTGAGCCCGCGCTCTTTCAGTATGGCGGATATGTTGAGGAGCGCATTGGGCTGCTTGCCCGGATAGATCGAACCGAAATGGCCGATCACGAGCCGCCCGGCCTCCCGCGCGGCGGCGAGCCGCTGGCGCAATTTGCTGTCCGCTATCCCGGCGGGGGCTTCGATGTTCGGCGGCAGCGGCGCCAGCACGCATTTCCGCGCGGCCCATCCGACCACGGGATCGTCGGCAAGTTCCCGCCGCACCAGCGGCGAGAACATCACGATGGTGTCGGCGAGTAATAACGCCGGAATGTAGGTGATGCGGCGCAACCGATGCAGGCCGGCCCATTCGTGCTGGATCAAGATGGTACGCCGGCCGCGCAGCCGCGCGATTGCCATCGCCAGCAGCGGCCGAAACATCACGCGTTTCCAGGCCACAATCGGAAAGTTGCAGACCAGGTTCCGTGCCGACCCTGTCGCGCGCCAGATCTCGGCGACCGATCCTTCCGATCGCGTCAGGGTTAACGTCGTGCTGCTTCCGGGGTCGAGTTTCTCGATGGTCTCACCCAACAGCCGGGTAAATTGCCCGACACCGCATTGCATTTGCGGTCCCGCGCCGAGAAACAGTGCCTGGTATGCGGGTTCTGAAGTCATCGTGCGGCGGCAGCGCCTTCGGGTGAACGTCCGCGTTAGCCATACATTCCAGACATTAGCTTCCGGTAAGCGCCGCGGCCGCGCCGGGCATCGTTTTTGCCAGATTGAACGTGAGAAAAGCCCTGGCCGTCTCATAACGGGACACCGGGCGGTGATCGCATTTGAGATTTCAAGCCGGAATCGGCGGGAGTGAGACAATGAGCAAGGACAAGAACAAGGTTTTCACCAATTGGGACGACACCCATTCGCTGTTGTGGGGCCATCAGCCGATCGAGCTTGCGCACCAGGTACATAAGTCACCGCTGTTCTCCGCCGATACGCTTGCCGAATTGATCGAGCGCTATCCGCGCGAGCACTACAGCCTGGTGCAGACCGGCGCACGCGGATCCAGCCGCGTCTGGCGCGAGGGTGAAATCGGTAGTCTTAGTGGCCGTCAGGTGATGGACGCGATCTCGCGCGGCGGGCTTTGGCTCAATATGCGCGATGTCGGCGCGGTCGATCGCCGTTACCGCGAAATGCTGGATGGCATGTTCGAGGAGATCGCGACCAAAGTTCCGGGCTTTAGCGCCCGGGACCATCAGGAGAGCATCCTGATTTCCTCGCCGGATGCGCAGGTCTATTATCATTTCGATTTGCCGGGCCAGGCCCTGATGCAGATCGCCGGCCGCAAGCGCGTCTATGTTTATCCGAACACGGCGCCGTTTCTGACGCCGAAGATGCTTGAAGATGTTGCTGTCTTTAACGTCGAAGTCGATATTCCCTACGAACCCTGGTACGACAAATATGCCAAGGTTTTCGATATCGGACCCGGCCAGATGCTCAACTGGGAACTCAACGCGCCGCACCGCGTGGAGAATCTCGACGCATTCAGCGTTTCGATGACGGTCTCCTATACCAACGATCAGATCAGGCGTTCCGAGATCGTTAACCTTGCCAACGGCCTGTTGCGGAACCGCTTCGGTTACTTGCCCCGCAGTCGCAACCTGCGTGGCCCGTCATACTTTGCTAAGGCCGTCATGCAAAAGCTTTATCGTGACAGCGGTTGGGTGAAGCGCCAGCGCCAGGCGCGCCGTCCGACTGAATTCCGGCTTGATGCCGCCCAACCGGGCAAGATCATCGATCTGCCGAAGGCGGCCTGAGATAGTTTGACTTGCAATGACGGCGTTGACGGCAGAGCCACGGCATCCGGGCGCGCGAGGGGTTCCTCGCACGGCCGCTTTCCGTGTCGAGTTGGTCCGCGACTGGAAACAGGCGATCGCGCGCTGCAACGATGTCCGCTCGTCAACGCTGTTTCAGGATACTCGTTGGCTTGATGCATGGTACAAGGCGTTCGCCCATGTCGCTCATGTCGAACCGCTGATCGCGGTGATCTCGGACGCCTTGACATCCGAGCGTGTCGCCTTGTTGCCGCTGGTTCGTCGGCTGCAGAACGGCGTCCGGATCATTGAATTCGCCGATCTCGCGCTGACCGACTACAACGCGCCGATGCTGGGGCCGGCGGCGCCGCGCGATGCGGGGGCGGCTCGCGCACTGTGGCGCGATCTCCGGGTTGCGTTGCGGCGGATGCCTGGCGGTGCCGATCTCATTCGCCTGCGCAAGATGCCGGCCGATCTCGACGGCTTGCCCAATCCGCTGACGCTGCTCGACGGTGCAAAGCCGTCTCCGCTCAACGGCAATGTTGTCGTGACCGGCGAGGATTTTGACGCTTACCGCTATTCGCTGGAACGGACCGTGCGCAAGGAACTGGAGCGAAGCTGGCGCGTGTTCAGGCGCGATCCTTCCGCCGCGTTCCAGATTGTCAGCGACAGGAGCCATGCGCTGCGCATCCTCGCCACCATGGAGATTCAGCAGGGTGCGCGGATGCAGCATCTCGGATTGAACTTCATACTCAACGGCGAGACCTGTGCGGCATTCTACCGCAATCTTGTCGGCGAAAATCTTCGCGGCGGCTATGCCGTGCTGTCGGCGCTGACCGCCGGCGAGGAGGTGGTCGCGGCCCTGCTCGGCATCCGCGTCGATCAGCGTTACGTGATGGTGCGGATCAGCAATGCCGGCGAAAAATGGTCGAACTGCTCGCCGGGCCGGCTGATCATCGAACGCACCATGGCGGCGTTGCATCGGGATGGTGTCCGGCAATTCGATTTCAGCGTCGGCAATTATGCCTACAAGCGCCGGTTCGGTGTGGCGCCGCTGCCGCTCGCCGATATCACCGCGGCGTTAAGCTGGCGTGGATTGCCCTATGCTTGGCGCGACCGCGCCGTGCACGAACTCCGGCGCCACCCGCGGCTGGCAGCGCAGGTCGGCCGCGCGTTCGGTAAGACGCCCTCGCGCGAAGAAACCTAGAGCGTTTTCGAGCGAAAGCCTGCCCCGCACTTGATGCGGGGTGGAAACCGGTACACGGCCAGGACCCGCAGCGGACGTTGCTACGGGGCAACACAGGCCGGAAATCCGGGCGTGCGCCGCTTCTTGGATAGGTTACGAATTGCAAGCGTCGCGAATGGCAATAAGAATTGGTTGAGCGGCCAGCCGTCACAGGTGGTCAAATGGATAGCCGACTTATTTCCATTGTTTTCGGGAGTGGTTTAATCGTCGCAACAAGCGGTGTGGTCTTTGCCGCCGATATGGCCGTCAAAGCTCCGCCGCCACCGCCGCCTGCTGTTTGGGACTGGTCCGGGTTCTATGTCGGCGTGGGCGGAAGCTATAACTGGACCCATTTCGACCAATCGCTTCAGGGGGTATCCGGCGTCATCAATGTATTTGATGGACCGCTGCCAATCGCCCAAGGGCAAGAGGGCGGCCCCTTTTTCGGCTTCAACCGAAACAAATCCGGTTTCGCCCCGGATGTTCAACTCGGCTATATGCATCCGTTTGCGGGCGGCGACTGGCTGGCCGGGTTCAAATTCAACTACAAATACGCAAACACCAACTCGAAGCAGAACGTGAGCATTCCGCAGAATGGGACCGGCGCCGTACTGAGCGGACCGCAGGCCGGACTCACCGGACCTATCACCGGGTTCGTGGCGATCAGCCCAGCGGAGATCAATCTCAAGCATCAGCTTTCGCTTATCGCCACCATCGGCCGGGCATTCGGCAACGTTACGTTATACGCTGGCGGCGGTCCGGCCCTGTTCGGCGTCGAGACGAATTTTATCAATGGTATCCCCTTTGCCACCTCGTCGTTAGGCGGGACGTTCCCCGCCAGCGAGCCGACCACCGTATTTAATGAGAATTGGGTGTGGGGCGGCGCGGCGCAGGTTGGTACCACCTATGCTTTCGGCGGCTGGTTCTTGGATTTTGCCTACACCTATGCGCGGTCCGCGAACTTCACCATCGTCGATCCGGTCGCCGTATTCAACCAGATGGGGCCGTTGACGGTCTCTGGTTCTGCCCTCCTCAACGCCCAAGAGCGGGTCAGCAACCAATCCGTGACGCTAACGCTCAATTACAAATTCCACTGATCTGATGATGGCCTGTCGCTTCTGCACCGTCCTCGATTTGCTGCGCCTGCACAAAAGTGGCCGTTATCGGAGCAAAGCGGACATGACCGAAATTTATGACTAAGCGCCCTAGACCTGCCGCACCAGGCCTGGCTGGCCCGGCGCGCATTCCAGCGCATCGCGGTCCCACTTCGCGGCATTCGCCGCGGCGTCATAGGTGCTTTGCAGAAATTCGAGCAACGCCTGATCCGGCCGTGTGGCCGTGCGTATCGCGTCATAGGGCAGGATGAATTCGCCGAGCGATTCGCTGAAGAATGCCGCGGCGGGGCGCACCGGCGTGGCCCGGTAGCCTTCGGGTTCGGGATAGGCATAGGAATAGAACGCGGGATAGTCGATCGCGCCGCTGCCCGGCCAGAAACCGGCGCTGCTCTCCTCGTGGGAATAGGCCTCGCAGGCCACCGCGTCGGATAGATAGGGGACCCCGCCGGGATGCCGCGGCGCGCGGCGGCCCGAAAAGCGTGTCACCGCGAGATCGAAGCTGCCCCAGAAGAAATGCACGGGGCTCGCCTTGCCGAGAAAGCCGGTACGGAATTGCTTGAACACGCGGTCGACATTGACCAGGATTTGCAGGAAGCGCCGCACCGCGTCCGGGTCATAGGACGCGTGCTTGGTGTCCAGCGCAAACCGGATCGGCTCAGGCAATTCGCTCGGCATCTCGTCGATGGCGATATGAATGCCGAGTTCCGCCAGCGCTGCCATCACCGCCGCATAGAAGCTCGCGACCGATTGTCCGGCCAGGGCAAAACTTCGCGTGGCGCCGTCGCTGGTCGAAATCCGCAAATCATGATCGATAAGGTCGAAGTCGATCTGGAAACTGCGCGTGCCATCCGGAATCGGCGAGGTCGTCAGACCGCGCGCGGTCACGTAAAGCGTAACGTGCCATGAGTGATTGAGCCAGGGGGCGCGCGCGAGGCGGATCTTGCCGACGATTTGGGTCCACAGATGCAACGTCGCATAGGTTTCGCGCCACCCGGCGGTGGGCAATTCCGGCCATGGCGTTTGCGGGGTGTTGCTCATCTCTCACCGCAAAAGATGGTCATCGGCATTCCCTCACATGACAAGGCCGGGCACAACCCGGCCCGGCCCTTATAGGCGAACTCAAAGCGATTGGGGATGGACGCGACCGTTACTTCTTCGCCCTCACTTCTTGGCGCTTTTGCCAAAGGCGGCGTCCACTTCATCTTTCTTGATCCGGGCTGCGGGATTTCCGGGCTGACCAAGGTTCTGCTCTTCGGTGCCGTCGCCCATCATGCCGGGATGCGGCGTGGCGGGGTGCTTCTTGGTATCCTTGTCGGTCTTCTTGGGATCAGGCTTGTTGGTCATTTCGTAGTCTCCAGGCGCGGGAATGCGTGACCCAACCCGGTGAGCGCCGTTTGGTTCCGCTTGGGCGGATGGGGCGGCACTCAGCGAAGAGAATGCCGCCCGCGAGGCATCAGCCGTGCAGTTTTTTCGCGGTCTCCGCGATCACACGTCCCTGATAACGCGCGGCCGCGAGCTCGTTTTCGCTGGGCTGGCGGCTGCCGTCACCGGCGGCAATGGTGCTCGCGCCATAGGGCGAGCCGCCGGTGATCTCGTCGAGCTTCATCTGGCCGCCAAAACCGTAATCCAGGCCGACGATGATCATGCCGAAATGCATCAGATTGGTGATGATCGAGAACAGCGTCGTTTCCTGGCCGCCGTGCTGGGTCGCCGTCGAGGTGAAGGCGCCGCCGACCTTGCCGTGCAGCGCGCCCTTGGCCCAGAGGCCGCCCGCCTGGTCGAGGAAATTCGCCATTTGCGACGACATCCGGCCGAAACGCGTGCCGGTGCCGACGATGATGGCGTCGTAATTGGCGAGGTCTTCGATCTTCGCGACCGGCGCGGCCTGATCGACCTTGTAGTATGACGCTTTGGCGACATCCGGCGGCACCAGTTCGGGCACCCGCTTGATGTCGACCGAGGCGCCGGCTCCGCGAGCGCCCTCGGCGACGGCATTCGCCATGGTCTCGATATGACCGTAGGCGGAATAGTACAGCACTAGAACTTTTGGCATGGTTGGTCTCCGGTTTGCGGGTGGTTTGGGAAGGTTGAGGTCGTCATTGCCGGGCTCCGTCCCGGCCATCCATCGTCTTCGAGGATTTTCCGAAAAAGGATGGATGCGCGGGCGCAAGCCCGCGCATGACATTCTTATGGTTCGTGCATGGTACGGCTTACGCCGCGTCGACCAGCACCAGTTCGGAATCTTCCAGCGCGGTGATCTTGAGCCGCGCCTCGTCGCGGATCGCGACGCCGTCACGGGCGTTGACGCGGACGCCGTTGATGTCCACCGCGCCCGCCGCCGGCACCAGATAGAGATTGCGGGTTTTGCCCGGCGCATATTCCGCGCTCTCGCCGGCCTTCAGCGTGGTGGCGAGCACCCGCGCGTCGGCACGGATCGGCAGCGCGTCCTTGTCGCCTTCGAATCCGCTGGCGATGGTGACGAAGTTGCCGGAACGATCCGACTTCGGAAACGGCTTGGCGCCCCATGTCGGCGGCCCGCCTTGCGTGGTTGGCTCGATCCAGATCTGGAAGATCTTGGTTTTGGCAGGCTCGAGATTGTATTCGGAGTGACGAACGCCGGAGCCGGCGCTCATCACCTGCACGTCGCCGGCTTCGGTGCGCCCCTTGTTGCCGAGACTGTCCTGATGGGTGATCGCGCCTTCGCGGACATAGGTGATGATTTCCATGTTGGCGTGGGGGTGCGCGGGAAAGCCGGTGTTCGGCGCGATCTCGTCGTCGTTCCACACCCGCAAGGCGCCGTGGCCCATATTGGCTGGGTCATGGTGACTGCCGAACGAAAAATGGTGTTTTGCCTTCAGCCAGCCGTGGTCGGCGCCGCCGAGCTTGTTGAAGGGTCGGAGTTCGATCATGGGATGCTCCTTTGAGTTCCGTTGGCATCTGGATATGCGCTTCCGAACAGTGCATAAATAGAAACTAACGAAACACATTGTTTCTATAAATGATCCAATGAGGGCGGGCCGATGGCGCAGCTTCCGGACTTTGAGGGCCTCGCGATTTTCGCAAAAGTCGTGGAGTTGCGGTCATTTGCGGCGGCGGCGAGCGAACTGGCGCTGTCCAGGGCCACGGTATCGAAGGCGGTGAGCCGGCTGGAGGAGCGGCTCGGCGCCCGGCTGTTCAACCGCACCTCGCGGCGTCTTGCCTTGACCGATGCCGGGCAAAAGCTGTCGGAGCGCGCCGCGCGCCTGTTGGCCGACGGCGAGGCGGCGGAGAACGAGGCGTTGGCGCAATCGGTGGCGCCGCGCGGGCTGGTGCGCCTCGCGGTGCCGATGACGTTCGGGATCAGGAAGGTGGCGCCGATCCTGCCGGAGTTTCTCAAAGCCTATCCCGATGTCGCGATCGACCTTCATCTCAGCGATGCCATGGTGGATCTGATCGGCGAGGGTTTCGATGTCGGCTTGCGGATCGCGAGCCTCCCGGACTTCGTCGTTGATCGCGCGGCGGCTGTGCGCGATGCCACGCTACACGGTGGCGTCGCCCGAATATCTCAAGCGCCATGGCCGGCCGACGCATCCGATGCACCTCGCCCAGCACAAAGTTCTCGGCTATGCCTATCTCTCGACGGCGGGCGCCTGGCATTACACCAACGCCGCCGGCGAGCAGGCCAGCGTGCGGCCCGCCGGGCCGTTGCGTGTCAACAACGGCGAGGCGCTGATGCCGGCGTTGCTGGCCGGGCTCGGCATCGCCGATCTGCCGGATTTCATTGTCGGCGACGCCATCGCCTCGGGCGAGGTCGAAGTCATCCTGAAGGGCTGGAAGCAGACCGAGGGCGCGGTGCATCTGTTGATGCCGCCAGGCGGTCCGCGTCCGGCCCGCGTCGAGGCGCTGGCGGATTTTCTGGCAAAGCATTTTGCTAGTATGAAGAAACGAACTTCGTAGGGTGGGCAAAGCCACCGGGTCGCGCGTACGCGCGCCCGATGACAGGCTCCGCGTGCCCACCATGCTCCGTGATAGGCCGAGTCATGCCGCGATACGTTCGAGCCAAAGGCAGCGTTTTCTTTTTCAACGATAGCCGCGCGCGGCCTTACCGGCGATCCTCACACACATCGATCCATTCGGCGGCGACCAGTTCGGCCATCCGCAATGGCGCGATACGCACCGCGCTGTGGATCGAGCCCGCCGCCGGCACCACCTCGTCGAACGTTTTCAATGATACGTCGCAATAAACCGGAAGCGTGATCTTCAATCCGAACGGGCAGACGCCGCCGACCTCATGACCGGTAATGTCGGCGACCTCGTCGAGCCCGAGCATCTTCGGTTTGCCGCCGAAGTGCGCCTTGACCTTCTTGTTATCCATCCGCGACGTACCGCTGGTCACGATCAGCACCACGCGTTCGCCGATCCGCAAGCTTAATGTCTTGGCGATCCGCGCCGGCTCGACGCCATAGGCTTCGGCCGCCAGCGCTACCGTCGCCGAACTGACCGGCGATTCGATCACGGTGATATCAGGGGCCTTCTCGGCGAAAAACGCGCGGACCGATTCAAGACTCATGGGGATCAATCTCTGACGCGTTGGATGCCGGCGCGAACCGGATAGCCAACGGAGATCAGGTCGTCAACGCTCAAGCAATTTGAAGCAACCAGACATCGCCCGCTTCAACGACGCTCATCCCGGTTGATCTGCAGCCTGAATGAGTTTGTTACCACGCTTGAGCTATCGGCGTCGCCCGCGGGCCGCTTCAGAGGGGCGGCCCGTGGGAACCGAATTATTCCGCGGCCACGCGATGAACCAGCGCTTGCAGGACCTCCAGCGGGTCGGTGCGATGGCGGTAATCGACGCTCGTGTCGGCAAACAAAATCCGGCCGTCCGTGCCGATCACATAAGTCGCCGACAGTGGAAGCGACCAATCGTCGGGCGCGCCGTTTTTATCGGGAATATCCAGCTTGAATCCGTCGTAGACGCTGCGCAACTCGTCGGTAAAGGAATAGACCAAACCAAAAGCCTTTCCAACCTTCTGACCGATATCGCTCAACACTGGAAATGTGAGGGCATTTTTCTCGGCCGTGCTGACGGTATCA
The DNA here is from genome assembly GCA_963771225.1 of uncultured Pseudomonadota bacterium. GTDB lineage: Bacteria > Pseudomonadota > Alphaproteobacteria > Rhizobiales > Xanthobacteraceae > Bradyrhizobium. The sequence goes on from CAVYSR010000007.1 coordinate 208,008, forward strand.
TCCGGCTTCTCAGGACTGATCGCAACCAAGCTTGCGCCCGCCGCAACAATGCGGGGCAGCACCGCTTGATACGCCTTGAGCTCAAGATTGCAAAACGGGCACCACCCGCCGCGATAAAACGTCACAATGACAGGTCCCTTCGCCAGCAGCTTGGCCACCTCGAAGGTGTTGCCGTGGGCGTCCGGCAAAATAATTTCAGGCGCCTGGTCCCCGACTTGTTTCGCATTTTTGCCGATACCCGTCTGGGATAGATGGGCGATATGGCGTTCCATCGAAGCCCGGCGATCTGCCGGCACGCGCTGCATCCAGCCGGCACGATACTCTTCGAGCTGTTGCGACAGGGTCGTTGACATCTTTTTGTCTCCTTGGTTGCCGTGCGTTGGATCCCGGAATCTCCCGATCGCTCGGAAGCTATTGCGTGCTGCGATCGCTGACATCGGCAAGGAAGTTTTCAAGCATCTTGGCCACGTCATCCGGCACGGCGAGGCCGTGACGGGGATAAATCTGCGCCGCACTATACTGGCTTGAATTATAGGTCAGCCAGACCTTGTCCTGATCGTCCTGCCAAACCAGCGCCTTCATCGGAAGATCAATCGCGAGTGTCGCGCTCCTGGTCATCTGCGGCGTTCCAGCTTTCGGATTGCCGAACACGATCACTGTTCGCGGGCGCATTTGCAGCCCGGCGTCCCTTGCCGCAGCCGCTTGATCGATCCGGGTGAAGATGACCCATCCGGCAGCCGCTTTCGATTTGATCGCCGCCTCGAATCTTTCGATGGTCTCCTGGACAGAATACTTACTCGCCTTCGTGATCAAGCCACCGTTGGCCAATGCCTGGGAAGAGGATATCACGAGTAAAACTCCTGCAATCATCCTGCTTATTAGCATCATGTCGATCATCCTCCGGGTCAACACCTGAAATGTGAATGGTCAGTTCCGGCGCGATTTTCGGGGTGCCATCCCGGCATTCAGGTCAGCGACTGCAAAAGTCCGGGCAGATCGGCCAGGGTCTTGATGCGATAGTCGGGCTCGATCCCCAGTTCGTCCATCTGCGTCCGGATTGCCTTGAACATGGTCAATGGCGCGACGAGGTCGCTGGTCGCGCATGCCAGCGCCATCGTTTGCGGCGTCACCCGTTCGATCCAGGCGACGTTCAGGCCGAACGCCTTGGCGCCGCAGGCGTCCCATGGGTTCGACGATACGAACAGCACCTCGGCCGGCCGACACGCCGAGCACCGCTTCGATCAGTCTGTAGGCTTCCGGAGCTGGCTTGAAGACTTTTTGGGAGTCGATGCTGATGGTGGCATCGAGCACGCGGTCGAGCCCGCTGTTGCGCACCAGCGCATTGAGCATCGCGGGGCTGCCGTTGGAAAGAATCGCCAGCTTGCAGCCGCGCATGCTCGCAAGTGCTGTGTCCGCATCCGGATAGAGATCGAGATGCAGGTATTTTTCCATGATGCGTTCGAGCATATTGTCGTCGTGCTTCAGCCCGAGAATCCGGAGCGCATAGACCAGCAACTCCCGGGTCACGACCGAGAAATCCTGATAGCGGTGCATCAGCGACCGCAGCCAGGTATATTCGAGCTGCTTGATCCGCCAGACCTGGGTGACGATCTCGCCGTAGCCGGGAAACGCCTGTTCGGTGACGGCGGCCACCGACTGAATGTCATAGAGCGTGCCATAGGCGTCGAACACAACGGCTTTGATGGTCATCTGAACCCTCGTCGTGTCGATTGCTGCTAGATGTTCAGGAGCTTCCGCGCATTGGCCTTCAGCACCTTCGGCCGGATCTCGTCGCGGATCTCGAGTTTGGCGAAGTCCGCCATCCAGCGGTCGGGCGTGATCACCGGCCAGTCCGATCCGAACAGCATCTTGTCCTGCAGGATGCTGTTGATATAGCGCACCAGGATCGGCGGGAAATATTTCGGCGACCAGCCGGAGAGGTCGATATAGACATTCGGCTTGTGGGTCGCGACCGACAGGGCCTCTTCCTGCCACGGGAAGGATGGGTGGGCGAGGATGATCTTCAAATCGGGGAAATCCGCCGCCACATCGTCCATGTACATCGGATTGGAATATTTCAGCCGCATCCCCATGCCGCCGGGCATGCCGCTGCCGACGCCGGTCTGTCCGGTGTGGAACAATGCGATGGCGCCGCCTTCATTGATGGCTTCGTACAGCGGATAGGCCAGGCGATCGTTGGGATAGAAGCCCTGCATGGTCGGATGGAATTTGAAGCCGCGCACGCCGTATTCCTCGATCAGCTTGCGCGCCTCGCGCACGCCGAGCTTGCCCTTGTGCGGATCGATGCTGACAAAGGGTATCAATATGTCGAGATTGTCGGAGGCGACTTCCAGCATCTCGTAATTGTTGTAGCGGCGAAATCCGGTCTCGCGCTCGGCGTCGACCGGGAAGATCACCGCCGCGATCTTCTTGGAACGGTAATAGGCCGCGGTTTCAGGCACCGTCGGCGGGTGCTTGTGCGGCGATTTGAAATACTCCGCCATCTGCGCCTGGAAATCGTCGTAGCCGTCGTCGCCATGCATGCCGCAGGGCTCTTCCGCATGGGTGTGGATATCGATCGCCACGACGTCTTCGATATTGGGCAGCTTTAATCTGGGCATCTGGCCTCCCGGCGGCCGCTTGTTTGAAGGTTTGGCAAATTGATTATACCATATAACAAATTTGGCAAGGCTCGCGAACCGGCCGTTGGCGAAGGCGAGCCGTTCCCGGTAAAACGCCCGAAATAATGCAACAGGGAGGATGACATGGCGCAGGCGGAGGCCTTCGAGACCGATTTCTGGAAAGATGCCAATTTGCGCAAGGTCTGGGACGACATCGTTCCCGGCGCGCCGCGCAAGACCATTCCCTATACGCTGACGCGCGAGGCGATCGAACTGTACTGCAAGGCGGTCGGCGAAGACCATCCGATCTATTTCGATGAGGCCTACGCCAGCACCACGCTTTATCGCGGGCTGATCGCGCCGCCGTCGATCCACATCCTGTTGATGTTTTCCTGCACGCCGGCCGACGACTGGATGCGCAGCCCGGGCACCGTCAACGCCGGGCAATCATGGAGCTACCATATTCCGGCGCGCCCCGGCGACGTCATCACGCTGCAAGCCCGTGCGCTCGACAAATTCATCAAGCGCGAACGGCTGTTCGTGGTGCACGACAACGTCTTCTTCAACCAGCACGGCGACGTCATCTGTTCCGGCCGCGGCTGGACCATCCGGCCGCAATAATGCGCGAGGGAATGAAATCATGACATCGACTTTCGAAACCCTGAACGCCGGCGACATCATCAGCGGGCCGAAATTCGCGGTCAGCCGCGAATCGATCCGGTTGTTTTGCGACGCCTCGCTCGACTACAACCCGCTGCATCTCGACGACGATTATATGAAGGGCAATTTCGGCAAGACCAATTTCGGCGGCATCATCATGCATGGCATGAACAATTTCGGGCTGATCTCGCGGATGATTACCGACTGGGCCTATCCGGCCGGTGCCGTGCATCGCCGCCTCGAGACAAGATGGGTCAAGCCGGTCAGGCCCGGCGACACCATCCAGCCGACGGGCATCGTGAAATCGAAACAGGCCACCGCGAATTCGCGCTGGGTCCTGATCGACGTCGTGGTGCGCAATCAGAACGACGAGAAGGTCGCCACCGGCGAAGCCATGGTCGAGTTTCCGCATCGCTAGATTCTGCCAGCGATTTCAACCGGAATTGGGCACGAGGCCTGCCCGGCGCGGGTCGGGTCTTTGCCCAAAAGGGCCCTTTGCGAGCGAACCCGGCACATGGATCTTCGCGCCGGTCCGGATTGACATTCGACCGCGCGATGGCTTAGAAACCGGCGTCCCGGGCGGCACGGCCGTCGGCGGGGTAAAGCCCATTTTGCCACTTTCGGGTCTCAAGAAGGATAGTGCCGAATACGGCCTTTCAAAGCACCAGGATTGTCCCATGAAGGTCCGTAACTCACTGAAATCGCTGCGGGGTCGTCACCGCAACAACCGTCTGGTCCGCCGCAAGGGCCGGGTCTATGTGATCAACAAGGTTCAGCGCCGCTTCAAGGCGCGGCAGGGTTGAATCAGGGCTGAACCGGGGTCTCGGGGCCAGCGCAAAATATCTCGCTTCACGGGTCTTTGACGTCTTGCCGCTTTGCAGCGGGTTTTTCCGCGTCTAGACTTTGGCGATGGCATTGCGATTCTCCAAAGCGCGCCACGGCCGAATAGCCGTTCTTCTCGCCACGACGATCGCCGTGGCGCCGATTCAGGCGTTGGCGCAGGATCACGGGGCGCCTGCCAAGCAGCAGAAGAAATTACCGGAAGCGCCGGGCAAGCTGCCGAAAGTCGGCGCCGATCGCACCCGCGGACTGGACTTTCTGTTCGGCGCCCTGAAAGCGGCGCCGGATCAGGCCAGCGCCAAGCATGTCGAAGCGCGGATCTGGGCGCTGTGGCTGCAGACCCCCAGCGATACCGCGGCGCTGCTGATGATGCGCGCCAAGGCAGCGATGGACGCCCAGCAGATGGATGTGGCGCTGAAGCTGCTCGACGCCGTGGTCAAGCTGCGTCCCGACTATGTCGAGGGATGGAACAGGCGCGCGACGCTGTATTATTTGCAGAACGATTACGCCCATTCGCTTGAAGACATCGAGCAGGTCCTGGTCCGCGAACCCCGGCATTTCGGCGCGCTGGCCGGACTTGGCATGATCATGCAGGATCTCGGCGACGAGAAGCGCGCGCTTGACGCCTTCCGCAAGGCGCTCGCCGTCAACCCTTACCTCGATAAAGTGCCGGAACTGGTCAAGACCCTGACCGAGAAGGTCGAAGGCCGCGACATCTGATCGCCTGCGAATTTGCTGCGATCACGTCCAAACCTTCCATTCCGGTTCAAACGGAAGGGAAAGGCTTTAGTACAGGGCGTTCTCTAATGCAGGGCGTTGCTGCCGCGCTCGAACGGGCCGCCATGTGTCACGACCGCGTAGAGCTGCGCCAGTTCCGCCTCCAGATGCTCATTGACCATCAGCAGCGCTTTCAGCGCACCGCGGATGTCGCCGTTGCAGCTGGCCACAATTTCATCAATTGTGGCTTCATTCGGTCTGGAAATCATCGAAAATCCTCCAATCGTCCCTTGAACCGCAGCTTTGGGATAAATCTTTGGCGTTCTCGCGCGTTCCCCTGTGGATTATGTGGATAGCGCGGATAATTGCAGCCTCGGCGGCGCGCGCCCGTCACGTCGCAAGCGGGCAGGTGAGGGTTATAGAAAGCCGCCGATGACGGCCGTATGAAATCCGGCGTCTCGTCCGCTTCGAACGGTGGAAAACCCCGTTATTGGCTGCGAAACCCTTGCCCCCTAGAACCGTAACTCGTTGGTGCACAAGATCATCCTGACATTTTCAATGGGTTCGATAATTGTCCTGGCAGCGCTGGCTGCTCTGGCGCTGATCACGCAGGCCGGTGTTCTTTTCCTGCAGCGCGCCTTTCCCGCCCAAGGCGAGACGATCGAGGTTGCCGGCGCCACGCTCAACGTCCTCGACATCGGGCGGCGCGATGGCGCCGGTCCGCCGATCGTGATCATCCATGGCGCGAGTTCAAACCTGGAGACCATGCGGCAGCCGCTCGGCGACATGCTCGCCAAATATCATCGGGTGATCCTGATCGATCGTCCCGGGCACGGCTGGAGCACGCGCGTACGGCTGGATGATTCAACACCGGCGATTCAGGGCCGGATGATCGACGAGGCGCTGGAAAAGCTGGAGCTTGGACCGGCGATCTTCGTGGTCCATTCGTGGGCCGGCGCGCTCGGGGCGCGGATGGCGCTGGATCATCCGCAGCGTGTCGCGGGCCTGGTGATGCTGGCGCCGGTGGCCTATCCGTGGCGCGGCGGCGTCGGATGGTACAACAAGCTCGTCACCACCCCGGTGATCGGCCCGTTGCTGGCCTACACGATCACGCTGCCGCTCGGCTACTTCCTGACCGAGCCTGGCGCGCGCAACGTGTTCTTGCCGCAGATCATGCCAGAAAACTTCGTCGAGAGCACCGCGACGTTGTTGCTGCTGCGTCCGCGTGAATTCCTCGCCAATGCGCAGGACCTGGTGACGCTGAAGGCAGCAGTGGCGCAGCAGGCGCCGCGCTACGGCCATATCAGGGTGCCGGTCGTGGTGATCACAGGCGACGCCGACAAGACTGTGTCGCCGACGATCCACTCAGGGCCATTCGCGGCCGCGCTGCCGGATGCAAAACTGATCGTGCTGCCCGGCGTCGGCCACATCGTGCAGAATGCCGCGCCCGAACTTGTGGCCCGCGAGATCGACGCAATAATCGGCAAGATCGCACGCAGCACCGCCGCTGCGGCAAACTAGCTCACGCACAGGCGGCAGACGGAAGGCTTCAGGATTGAAGCCGGACGATCAGGATGCCTTTCGTATTACTTGGTCTTGTCACTTGGTCTTGCCGTCCTTGTCGTATTGCGAGACATAGGCCCACAGATCGTTGACTTCCTGCTCGTTCTTGATGCCGATAAACGCCATTTTGGTGCCGGGAATTTTGGCCTTCGGGTCCTTGATGTACTCCTTGAACTGGGCCTCGTTCCAGGTGATGCCCGAATTCTTGTTGGCGTCCGAGTAGGAATAATCCGGGGCCGTGCCGGACTTGCGGCCGTCGAGTCCGTTGAGCTCAGGGCCGACCTTGTTCTTGGCGCCTTCGCCGATCGAATGACAAGCCATGCATTTGTTGAAGGATGTCTTGCCGGCCGCGACGTCCTGCGCCAGCGCGCCAGATGCGGCTGCGGACGAGGCGATGACGACCAGCGCGCTCAGTGTCGGGTTTTTCATGGGATGCTCTTCGTGGGGTTCGGGTGGCTCGGCGGCCGTTTCTGGCATGGGGCCGTCGCCGTGGACAAGCCGCCAAACGCCTCCGGGCTTCACAGATGTCGCCTGCTGGTGCGAAAAGGCCGGCATTGCCGGTCTGCCTATGCCGCGGCGAGCTACCCAAAGCGGTCCAGACGTGCTTGATTCGTCATCACAAATCGATCAGTGCGGGTGCGCCTTCGCTTGAAGCGATCGTGGGAGAAATCGACATGACCATCATGATGCCAGCGCCGGATCAGGCGGTTCTGGGACGCCGCGACGCCATTGTGGCGGCGCTGCGCGCGATCGTGCCGGGCGAAGGCGTGATCGACAAGCCGGCCGAAATGGTCCCCTACGAGTCCGACGGCCTGATGGCCTATCGCCAGCCACCGATGGTCGTGGTGCTGCCGGACACCACCGAACAGGTATCGCGGGTTCTGAAATATTGCTTCGAACAGGGCATCAAGGTGGTGCCGCGCGGCTCCGGGACCTCGCTGTCCGGCGGCGCGCTGCCGCTGGCCGACGGCGTGCTGCTCGGCCTCGGCAAGTTCAAGCGCATCCGCGAGATCGATTTCGACAACCGTGTGGTGGTGACCGAGCCCGGGGTGACCAATCTTGCCATCAGCCAGGCGGTGGCCGATGCCGGATTCTACTATGCGCCCGATCCGTCGTCGCAGATTGCCTGTTCGATCGGCGGCAATGTCGCGGAGAACTCCGGCGGCGTGCATTGCCTGAAATACGGCATGACCACCAACAACGTACTCGGCTGCGAAATCGTGCTGATATCGGGCGAAATCATCAAGGTCGGCGGCAAATCCGCCGAAGCTGGCGGCTACGACCTGATGGGAATCATCACGGGGTCCGAAGGCCTGCTCGGCGTCATTACCGAGGTTACGGTGCGGATTCTGCAGAAGCCGGAAACGGCGCGGGCGCTGATGGTCGGCTTCGCAGAGGTCGAGGCAGCCGGCGAATGCGTGGCGCGGATTATCGGCGCCGGGATCATCCCGGGCGGCATGGAAATGATGGACAAACCGGCGATCCACGCCGCCGAAGCCTTCGTGCATGCCGGCTATCCGCTCGACGTCGAGGCGCTGCTGATCATCGAACTCGATGGTCCTGGTGTCGAGGTCGATGAACTGATCAGCCGCGTCGAGGCGATCGCGCAGAGCTGCGGCTCGACGCTGTGCCAGGTCTCGACCTCGGAAGCCGAACGCAATCTGTTCTGGGCCGGCCGCAAGGCGGCGTTTCCGGCTGTCGGGCGGATCTCGCCGGATTATCTTTGCATGGACGGCACCATCCCCCGGGGCGCGCTGCCCAAGGCGCTGGCACGCATCCGCGATCTCTCGGAAAAACACGGTCTCCGCGTCGCCAATGTGTTTCATGCCGGCGACGGCAATCTGCATCCGCTGATCCTGTACGACGCCAACAAGCCCGGCGAGATGGACCGCGCGGAGGCCTTCGGCGCGGATATTTTGCGATGCTGCGTCGAACTCGGCGGCGTGTTGACCGGCGAACACGGCGTCGGCGTCGAGAAACGCGATCTGATGCCGGAGATGTTCAGCGAGATCGATCTCAACCAGCAGCAACGCCTGAAATGCGCTTTCGATGCGCAGGGCCTGCTCAATCCCGGCAAGGTGTTTCCGACCCTGCACCGCTGCGCCGAGCTCGGCCGCGTCCATGTCCATGGTGGCAAGCTCGCCTTCCCCGAACTTCCGCGGTTTTGAGCAGGCTAGCGTGGACGCCTTGAAAGTACGTGACGCGGCGGATGTCGAGCAGGTGGTGCGCTCCGCGCTCGCCAGCGAACAGCCGCTGGAAATCATCGGCCACGGCTCCAAGCGGCTGATCGGCCAGCCGATGGCGACCAATGCGCTGCTCGATCTGTCGGCGCTCCATGCGGTAAAGGCCTATGAACCGAACGAACTGATCATCACCGTCGAAGCCGGCGCGCCGCTCGCCGATGTGCTGTCGCTGATCGATTCCAAAAATCAGCAATTCGCGTTCGAGCCGGTCAATACCTCGCTGCTGCTGGGCACGCCGGACATCGGAACCATCGGGGGCATGATCGGCGCCGGCCTGGCCGGACCCCGCCGAATCAAGGCCGGTGGCGCCCGCGATCATCTTTTGGGCGCTCATGCGGTGTCCGGCTTCGGCGACAGTTTCAAGGCCGGCGGCAAGGTCGTGAAAAATGTCACCGGCTACGACCTCTGCAAACTGCTGGCGGGGTCCTGGGGCACGCTCGCGGTCATGACCGAGGTGACCTTGAAGGTGATGCCGCGGCCCGAGAGCGAGCGCACGCTGGCGTTGCGGGGGCTGGATGACGTTGCCGCGAACCGGGCGATGACGGCGGCGCTGGGCTCGCCGTTCGATGTATCCGGCGCGGCGCATGTGCCGAACTCGGCGTTTCGAGCCGCGGCCGGCAGCATGCTCGGCGATCTTGGATCGCCGCAACAGGCGGTCACTTTGCTGCGGCTGGAAGGCATCACGGCGTCGGTCGTCCATCGCGCCACCGCACTTGGCGAGGTTCTGGCGCCGTTTGGGGCGGCGGAGATTCTCGAAGATGCCGCCTCGGCGGCGATCTGGAGTTCGGTTCGCGACGTTCAGCCGTTCGCGGCCAATGGCACGCTGGGAGCGTGGCCGGTGTGGCGAATCGTTTGCCCGCCGGCTTCGGGCGGTGCGCTCGGCCAGGCGCTGGCGCGCGATACCGGCGGCGACGTGTTCTACGACTGGGGCGGCGGGTTGATCTGGGCGGCGCTGCCACCCAAGCCGGACGCCCAGGCCGCCCTGGTGCGCGAGCGGGTCAACGCGGTCGGCGGCCATGCGACGTTGCTGCGCGCCTCCGAGCAGGTGCGACGCCATGTCGATGTGTTTCATCCCCAACAAGGCGGCCTTGCCGCGCTGAGTGAACGTGTCCGCCACAGCTTCGATCCGAAAAACATTCTCAATCGCGGCCGGCTGACGCGAGGATCCGCGACATGAAAACCGAATTCAGCCTGGCACAGCTTGCCGATCCCGATATCGCGGAAGCCGACAAGATCTTGCGTGCCTGCGTGCATTGCGGATTTTGCACCGCGACCTGCCCGACCTATGTGCTGCTGGGCGATGAGCTCGATAGCCCGCGCGGCCGAATCTATCTCATCAAGGAGATGCTGGAAAAAGACCGGCCGCCGACCCCGGAGGTGGTCAAGCACATCGATCGTTGTCTCTCTTGTCTTGCCTGCATGACCACCTGTCCCTCGGGCGTGAACTATATGCATCTCGTCGATCAGGCGCGCTCGAGGATCGAAAGGGACTACACCAGGCCGTTGACCGAGCGGGCATTGCGCGCGGTCCTGGCCTGGGTGCTGCCGCGGCCCGGATGGTTTCGCGTCAGCATGATCCTGGCGCGGCTCGGCCGGCCGCTGGCCGGCTTGCTGCCGACCCCCAAGGTCGCGGCAGCTTCGCCGACTTTATTGCGGCGAATCAAGGCGATGCTCGCTCTGGCGCCGGGCGGCCTGCCGTCGCCCGGACCGGCCGGAGGGAGCGTCTTTCCGGCCGCAGGGCGAGAGGCGCGGGCGTGTCGCCCTGCTGCAGGGCTGCGCCCAGCAGGTTCTGGCGCCGCGCATCAATCAGGCCGCCATCAATCTGTTGACGCGTCACGGCATCGAGGTCGTGCTGGTCAAGGACGAGCAATGCTGCGGCGCGCTAACCCATCATCTCGGGCGCGAAGACGACGCGTTGACGCGCGCCCGCGGCAACATCGCCGCCTGGCTCGACGAGGCCGATCGAAACGGCCTCGACGCCATTCTGGTGACGACATCGGGCTGCGGCACGGTGATCAAGGATTATGGTTTCATGCTGCGCGAGGACCGCGATTTCGCAGGCGCCGCCGCTAAGGTTTCGGCGCTGGCCAAGGACATCACCGAGTACGTCGCGGGCATCGATCTGCAGCCGCAGCGGCAGCACGGCGATATCGTCATCGCCTATCACTCGGCCTGTTCGCTACAGCACGGACAGAAAATCACACAGCTTCCGAAAGAATTGCTTTCCAAGAACGGATTCGTGGTGAAAGATGTACCTGAGAGCCATTTGTGTTGCGGTTCGGCGGGGACGTACAACATTCTCCAGCCTGACATTGCGAGCCGATTGCGCGATCGAAAGATCGCCAATATTGCGAAGGTCAAGCCGGACATGATTGCTGCGGGCAATATCGGGTGCATGGTGCAGATTGCCGGTGGTACGTCAGTTCCTGTGGTTCACACGATTGAGCTTCTCGATTGGGCGACAGGCGGTTCTCGGCCAGGATTGAACTGATCGATTGGCCCCGCGCGAAAGCGGACGACTTGAACGCTCGATGGACATGGATCAGCGGCAACAGGAGGACCACGATGGCTAAGGGAAAAAAGAGCAAAAAGAATAAAAAGAGCAAGAAAAAGCTTGTGACGGCGAAGAAAAAATCCACGAAGAAAACCTCGAAGAAAGCGGCGAAGAAGTCAGCGAAAAAGGCGAAGAAGTCGGCGAAGAAATCCGTGAAGAAATCCGCCAAGAAGGCCAAGGCGGCGGCGCCGAAGAAATCGGCCAAGAAGGCCAAGGCCAAGGCGGCCAAGAAGGCGGCACCAGTCGTGGCTGCCCAAGCTGCGGCACCCAAAGTTGCGGCAGCGCCAAAGCCGAAGCCTGCGCCCGCGCCCAAGCCGGCTCCCGCAGCCGCGCCAGCGGCGCCGAGCTGGGCGGCTCCAACTCCTGCCGCAAGTCCCGCTCCGTCGCATCCGGCGCCGTCATGGGGACATTCGGGAGGCCATAGTTCGGGCCCGTCCTCGGACGGAGACGACAACACATAGCTGAGCGGATCGCGGTTACCGCGGATTTTGTTTCAGGCCGCAGCGCTCGTCGCTGCGGCCTTTTTCGCGCTGAGGATATCACTGTGACGGGGACGGAATTTCCGGCTCCGCACAAGGCGGTTGATTCGGCCGGTCCGTCGACCAGGCCACCGAGCGGATTGTTCCAGCGATGGAAACCGAAAGACGCCCCAACCGGCATTGAAACCAGCCAAGATTGTTGTCCGAATACAACACCCGCCGACAACATTTCGTAGATACGACAGAACGCCTAAAAAGTCGGCAGATGACTGTCTTTTTTGCTTCCGGCGATCGACGGCCCGTACCAGATTGCCTTTGCGTTCAGAAATTGGGTCGCAGTCGGTGATCGGTTTCCCCTTGGGGCGTCGGGAACTGGGCTGTTTTTTTAAAGTGATGGGGATCGTCATGAAGAAACTGGTTTTAGCCGCAGCCGTGCTTGCGATGACCGCGGGCTCGTCGTTCGCGGCGGATATGCCGCTGAAAGCCCCTCCGGCCCCGGCGCCGGCCCCGTTCAATCCCTGGGATCTCGCTTTCGGCGCAGGGGTCATGAACGACTACATCTTCCGCGGCGTCACCCAGTCCAATCACAACCCTTCGGTTACCGCATATTTCGAGCCGCGCTACAATGTGAACAAGGACCTGCAGCTCTACATCGGCACTTCGACCGAGAGCATCTCGTTCGCGAACCGGGCTGCCGCTGAAGTCGACATCTACGGTGGTATCCGACCGACCTTCGGCGCCGCGGCGTTCGACTTCGGTGTCTGGGGTTACCTGTATCCGGGCGGGCAGTGCGCCGACAATATCCTGACCGGCGGCATTCCCGGCGGCAATGTTTGCCCGGTCAGCACGAATACGATCTTCCTTGCCAACGGCAACGTCATGAAGAAGGACGTCAGCTTCTTCGAAGGCTACGCCAAGCTCAACTACACCATCAACGACAGCTGGCAGGTCGGATTTAACGAATACTATTCGCCGAATTTCCTGAATTCAGGCGCCTGGGGCGACTACGCGTCGGTCACCGCCAAATACACCGCGCCCAGCTCCGCATTCGGCACCAGCGGCGTCGGCATGTATGTGTCCGGCGAGTTCGGCCGGCAGTGGCTCGGTACTTCAAGTGCATTTTACGGCGTTCCCGGCTTTCCCGGCAGGTATCCCCTACGCCAGCTACAACACCTGGAACGCCGGCATCGGCTTCACCTACAAGGTGTTCACGCTCGATCTTCGCTACTCCGACACCGACCTGTCGAAGGGCGACTGCAGCGCCTTCACCAGTGCCTTCAACGCTTCCGGCACCACCAACGTGACGTCGATCAATCCTGGCGGCGCAGGGTCGAACTGGTGCGGTGCGGCCGGCGTCGCCAAGCTCTCGGTCGACCTGACCGCGGCAGCCAACCTGAAGTAAGCTCCTCTCCCGAGACCTAGGGGGCGGCAGAGCAGATCTGCCGCCCCTTTTTTATTTTTGAATGAACCGAACATGGCGGGGATCGGCCACCAGCGGCGATCGACGCGTTCGCCGTGGTGGCCGGTCCCGTCGATGTCCGCACCGATAGCGCGCCCTGCAAGTCTCCGCCGCGTCAAGCCGACACAGCGGTCGAGATGGCTGCCGTTATGACGGCTCCGGATCCCGCTCTGGTTCTGCAACGCAAATCGATCGCCGTCACGAGCCAGCACGACGTTACGCTGATGGAAGGCCTCAAGCGTGCTGCGGTGACCGATCGATACGATGGTGGTTGCCGGCAGCTTCTCCTCGAGGAGCCGATAGAGTGCCGCCTCGGAGGCTTCATCGAGCGACGCGGTCGCCTCATCGAGGAACAGATATTGCGGCGCGTGCAGCAGCGCGCGGGCGATCCCAAGGCGTTGTTGCTCCCCGAGGGAGAGCATTCGATTCCAGTGCGCTTCTTCCCCGATCCGCGGCGCGAGCTTCGGCAGACCCACCGAAATCAGGGCATCCCTGACCTGGTCCGAACTGTAGGCGCTGGCATCCGCCGGATAGACAATCGCAGCCTCTAGCGATCCGATCGGAAGATACGGCCGCTGTGGCAGCATCATCAGTGACGCCTTTGCAGGGATCGCGATCGAGCCCGTTCCGAACGGCCAGATGCCGGCGATGGCGCGGAACAAGGTCGATTTGCCGGAGCCGGACGGACCCGTGACGAGGGTGCGCTCGTTGCCGCGAAGGCTGAAGCTGTCCGCCGAGACCAGCGGGCTTCCATTGGGCAGCTTGACGAGAAGCTGCCGCAGGTCGATGGCGGTCGTTGCCGGTCGATGGCTCGATATCGATCGCGTCCGCGCTGGTCGCAAGCGTCGTGGCGCTGGCGACCGCGGTCTCAAACCCGCCGAGGCGTGCCACCACCGATTGCCATTCGGCGAGTGTCCGGTACGACGCGATGAAAAACGACAGCGCATCCTGGACGCTGCTGAAGGCGTTTACGGTCTGCATCATGCCGCCGAGCTGGATCTTTTCCGCAAAAAAAGCCGGCGCGATCAGCACGTAGGGAACGATGACGGAAACTTGCGAATAGGTAGCGGTAAAGGCCGTCAGCTTCTTGGTACGCTGCATGATGCCGAGCCAGTTGTTGACGACCAACCCAAATCGCGACAGCAACCGTGACCGCTCGACGGGCTCGCCGCGCAGCAGCGCGATCTGTTCGGCGTTTTCCCGCGTCCGCACCAGATTGAAACGGAAATCGGCTTCCAGGCGCTGTTGCTGGAAATTGAGCCCGACCAGCGGCCAGCCGATCAAATGGGTCAGCAGCGTCCCGAGCAACGCGTAGATCAAGGCGCCCCACACCAGATAGCCGGGGATCGGGATATCCTTGCCGAACAGATGTAGCGGGGCGTGGTTGGACAAGTCCCAAAGAATGACGATGAACGATGCGAGGGTCACGACCGCACTCAATAGCCCGATGCCGAGCGCCAGCGTCTGCTCGACGAAACGCTGGGTATCCTCTGCGATGCGCTGGTCCGGGTTGTCGGCGGCGTCGCCGAGCAGCTGCATCCGATAATGATTGGCGTCGTGCAGCCAGCCGCCGAGATAGCGGGCGGTCATCCAGCGCCGCCAGCGGATCTGGAGCCACTGGTTGAGGTAGAGCTGATAGACCTTCAGCGCCGATCCAGAATGCCGCGAGAACGCAGAAGTAGCCGATTTGGTAGGTGAAGACCGCCTGGTTGTGCTCCTGAAGCGCATTGTAGAAGACGTTGTTCCAGCGGTTGAACAAAACGGTCAGGAATACAACCGCAAGTTCGATGGCGATCACCGCGGCCAGAAGGCCGCGGCCCGCCCATTTGTCCTCCGAACGGAAATAAGGAGCGGCGATCCGCCACACCGTTGCGAGCGTTGAGCGGATGTTGTTCACAGATTACCGTCTCCTGGGGGATAGCTTAAAAGCCTGAAAAAATGGAAGAATTGAGAGTGTATAGACTAAAGTCATGGATTTCGCGGCAACCGTTGGCTTGTCCCCGCTTGCGGCTCTACCCTAGCATGAGCGATAACGGCGAGGGGCGGGGGCCTTCACATTTCGCGAGGTTGCGAGCGGATTTTGGCGCCGCCAGGTTCGCGCCCAGTTCGCGCATCGCAGTGACATCCCGCGATTTCGCCAGGCACGCCTGACCGTCCACGCTGGCCGGCGCGCCGCATAATGCGTGGGGAGGAACTGCAATGTGGGATCAAGTCTATAATCCGTTCAACAACACGACGCTTTCGACCATCGCCGCGGCGATACCCGTGGTCACACTGCTGGTCCTGATCGCAAGCGGCAAGGTCAAGGCCCACATCGCAGCCATTGTCGCGCTGGTGCTGGCCAATCTGGTGGCGATCCTGCTTTTCACCATGCCGGCCAATATGGCGATCCGGGCTTCGTTGCTGGGCATCGTCACAGGTTTCTTCCCGATCGGCTGGATCGTGCTGAACGTCATCTTCATGTACCAGCTCACGGTACGCGCCGGCCGGTTTGAAGCGCTCAAGCGCGCCGTCGGCGGGGTGACGGCGGACCGGCGGTTGCAACTCCTGCTGATCGCATTTTCGTTCGGCGCATTCTTCGAGGGCGCATCGGGCTTCGGCACGCCGGTGGCGATCACGGGCGCGATCCTGATCGGACTAGGCTTCTCGCCGCTCGCGGCATCCGGCCTGTCGCTGATCGCCAATACGGCGCCCGTGGCCTATGGCGCGCTGGGCACGCCGATCCAGGGCCTCGCTTCGGTGACCGGCCTCGATCCCTATTTGCTCGGCGCCATGGTCGGACGGCAGTTGCCGATCTTCTCGCTGATCGTGCCGTTCTGGGTGGTGTGGGCGTTTGCCGGCTGGAAAGGCATGAAGGAAGTCTGGCCGGCCATTCTGGTCACCGGCCTGTCGTTCGCGATCCCGCAATTCCTGATCTCGAACTATATCAATCCGTGGATCGTCGACATCGGCGCATCGCTGATTTCGATGGGCTGCCTGATCCTGTTCCTGAAAGTCTGGCAGCCGAAGGTGCTCTGGCTGTCGCCGGCGTTGCGCGGCAACGACGAATCCGCCAGCACCATGCCGCCGGCAAAGCTGATCGATCAGACGCCGCTGACATCGGCGGAAATGTTCACCGCGCTGCTGCCATGGATCATCCTGTGCGCCATCCTGCTGGTCTGGGGCACCGGCTGGTTCAAGGCGGCAGTCAATCCGATCTTCACCTGGAAGTATGCGGTTCCTGAACTGCACAACATGATCAATAAGGTTGCGCCGGTGGTCCCGACGCCGACCAAAGAGGCCGCGGTATTCTCGTTCACCTACGTGTCGTTCACCGGCACGGGGATGTTGATCGCCGCCATCATTGCGGGCCTGATCATGGGGCTGTCGCCGGGCAAGATCATCGCCGAATACGGACGTACCATCAAGCTTTGCGCGATTTCACTGATCACGATCTCGGCGATGCTGGCGATCGGCACGTTGACCCGGCTTTCCGGTGTGGATGCTACTCTCGGTCTCGCCTTTGCCGCGACCGGCGTGTTCTATCCGTTCTTCGGCACCCTGCTGGGCTGGCTCGGTGTCGCGCTGACGGGGTCGGATACGTCGTCGAACATTCTGTTCGGCAATCTGCAGAAGATCACGTCGCAACAGCTCGGCCTGTCGCCGATCCTGATGAGCGCGGCGAACTCCTCCGGCGGCGTCATGGGCAAGATGATCGACGCCCAGTCGATCGTGGTCGCCTCCACCGCCACCAACTGGGTCGGGCACGAGGGCACGATCCTGCGCTTCGTGTTCAAGCACTCGATCACGCTGGCCTGTCTGGTCGGCCTGTTCGTCATGCTGCAGGCCTATGTCTATCCGTTCACGGCAATGGTTCTGAAGTAGCGAACCGATCCGGAAGACGGCGACGAAAATCCCCGCGGCGAGTGCCGCGGGGATTTGTCCATAAGCCGATGAATTTAGCTGGCGGCCAGTCTGGTCAATGCCGCATTTGCCGATTAAAAACGCGCGGCTATCAGCGCCCGGATATTTCGAGGGTCGATATGGTTTCAGCGACAGGGCTTTTGAGGTCCGCAGCAGCGGCGTTGGTCTTGGCCGCGGCCGGCTTCAACGCCGTCCCGGCCAGCGCCGATGACGGGTTTCCATTCGGCACCGACATGACACTGGATGTCGCGCGTCAGCCGGGATCGAAGCGGCTGCCGACGCTAGAGATCGGCGACAACGGCGAAGCGAGGCTGGAACTGTGGTGCAAGGGCGGCAAGGGTCAGTTCTCGGTCGCGGGCAATACCGTGATTTTTGTCGCCGGGCCGCTGGAGGATCATGACTGCCCGCCGGCGCGGGCGCAGGCCGACGACGAACTGGTCGCCGCCTTGAGCGAAGCCGCGACCTGGAAGCGGCAGGGCGATTTCGTTTCCTTCATCGGAACGAAACCGCTGCGGTTTCATCTCAACACCAACTGAAATCTGATCCTCATGGGGAGCGCGCATCTTTGCGCGTGTCTCGAACCATGGGCCCACCACCATCCTTCGAGACGCGCGAAGACGCGCTCCTCAGGATGAGGTCGAGATTGGATTCTCGCGCAGGATCATGTCGGCGCAGGCGCCGGCGGATTGCACCACGCCGGTGTAGCCGCCGAAACCGGCATAGGCCGACGCCAGATAGAGGCCTGGCACCGCCGTGCGCGGCGAATGGGCGGGGCCGCGCCAGATCGAGCGTGGCGGCGTCGGCGCGAACCCATAGACGGCGCCATCGGGCGCATTGAGATATTGCCGGACCGACAGCGCGGTATTGAAGGACGACGCGACGACGCCCTCAGCGACGCCAGGATAAAGCGATTCCAAGATAGCGAACGATCGCCTGCTGCCATCGCCCGCGCTTCTCGCGATAGGCGTCCATGTCCGAACTGTCCCAGTTCGACAACAAATCGGGTCCCAGGACCGAGAGCACATAGGGCGGAGCCGGAACGCCGGAATCGATCGCAGCATAATCGACGATGGACATCGGCGGCATTCGCTCGCCGGGCTCTTCGGCCATCAGCGCCGCACCTTGCGCATAGTCGGACAGCCGCGTCATGTCGGGCGGCAGCAATTGCGTGGAATAGGCGGATATTCCGAATTCGCGCGGCGGTTTCGACAGGCCGAGCGTGAGCGCGAACAGCGAAATCGACGGGGGTCGTTGCCGGTAATCCGCGGTCAATCTTTCCGCTGCCGCCGCGGGCATCAACGGCGCCAGTGCCGCAGGCGCGGCGTTGCCGACGATCCGAACGCCTTCCACGACCTTGGGATCGCTGCCGTCGCGCGCGGTGTGCGTGACGGTGCTGGCGCGGCCCTGCGGGTCAACCGCAATCGCGCTGACGACACGGCGCACCAACACCTCTCCGCCGGCTACCTTGACGGCGCGGGCGAGCGCGCTGGAGAGCCGTTGCGAGCCGCCCTGCACGAAACGGCCGCCGCCTTGGAGATAACCTCCCTGCGCCATCGCAAAGAAGATCCACCACAGCGTTGCCGGGTCGTCGTGATAATAAGAGAGATTGGCCGCCAGCGCGCATTTGACGGCCTCGTTGTCGCCGAACACCCGATCGAGCTTCTGCGCCAGCGACAGACGCCAGTCGCCGATCGCCGGAACCAGTTTCAAGAGGGCCGCGAGACCTTCGCGCGGATTCCGGAAAGCGTTCCGGCCTTGCGAAAGCGTGCCCATGGCCGAGGCAATGCGTTCCATCTCTCCAAGCAATTGGTGCAGCCCGGCACGGGCCTCGGGAAAGCGCTCGGTCAGCGCGCGCCGCGCCGCGTCGAAATTGTCCGGCATCGTAAACGGCCGATCGAGCGGACCGCCGCGCGCCTCGTAAAACGTGCCGGACGGAATCCATTTCACGGCGTCGATGACGCCCGCTCGCGTCAGCACGTGGTGTTTCGGATCGTGGGGATGGTGCGGATCGCTGGTCTCGTGCAGCGAGCCTTCGACGAACAGATCTCCGGACATATAGCTCGATGCCGCCCCGCCGACCGAATTGCTGCGCTCGATGACCAGCACCTTGCGTCCCGCGCGCGCCAGAATCGCGCCGGTCGTCAAGCCTCCAAGGCCGGCGCCGATCACCACAACATCATAGCGCGCCATTAAACGTGAGACCCTGGAAGCTCTTGTTCACATCTGGGCTGTTCATTGCCGCTATGGCGCGGCATGTCAAATGCGTGATTGCATGGCGAGGGTGCATGAGCCCCGGGCATTAGCCCGAGGGATCGCTTGGCCGCGCGCCGCGCCGCCGATCCGTCTGATGCGACCGGGACGCCAGGCTTACTTCCAGGCCGATTGATCGGTGTCCCAGCGCTGGCCCCTGAATTCCTTCGCCAGCGCATTGACGGCACCGTTGTCGTCCTTCTGGTCGGCTTCCTCGTCGCTGCTGGCTTCGTCGGCCAGATTGAGCTTCGGGCCGGCGGTTTCGTCCGCCGTCGAAATCACGGGATTGCTGATCCACAGCATCAGCCGGTCGGACGGGCCCGGCCTGTCCGACGCCACCAGGGCGGTCATCTCAACCGTCTCGGTAAGGTCGAGCGCGGGCAATATCTGGCTCGGCCGCTTGAACGTCAGCTTCAGCTTTCCGGTGGTGTGGTCCCAGGCCCCGGACGACGATTTCGCCGCGAGGGTCTTTGTCAGCACCTCGGCGATGGCGGCCGCGAGCTTGTCCTTGTTCAACCGGTCGCCATCGCGCCAGTCGGCGGCCGAAAAACGGATGGTGCGCTCCATTTCCACGACGCCGCTGGTCCAGCCGGCGGCGACCACGCCGGGCGACGATTTCGATTTGCGATCAGCGCGGCGGCGCGATCCGGATCGACGCTGATATTGATCGTCTGCTCGCCGGCGCGCAGCGCAGCGCAGGAGACGGCAAGGCCGCTTAAGGAAACCTCGACGTCCTGCCCTTTCAGACTTTTGAGGAAGTCGACCGCCGCGTCCAGCTTCACTTTCACGGCAATCGATTCCGGGGAAACCTCGGTAAAATCCTTCGGGCTTGGCGTGATGCCGTCATCGGTCGACTGGTTGTCGAGGAATTCCTTTTCGCTGAGATCGGAATTGTCCGTCGAGTTCACTTCCGTCACGGTCTGGCCGATGCCGATCTGCCCCTTGAATTCGAACGTCTCGCCGGTCGGCTTGCGCACCAGTTTCACCGTCACCGGCGATTTGTCGCCAAGGCTCTGGGTGCCGCCGGTCAGAGTCTGGCCGTTCACGGCAAGGTTGGCGACGAAGCGATCCTTGCGATCGGAGCCCTTCTGCGCGGGATAGCAAACGTCGAGCACCGCCGAGGTGACATTCTTGCCCTGGTGGGTTTCCTTGAGGATGACGTCGGCATTGCCTTCCATCAGGCCGTCGATGGAAGTGAAATACCGGACTTCATTGGCAGCCGTGGCTGATCTCGGCGCGAGCTTGATTTGAGCCAAGGCTGCATCCGTGGAGGCTGTCATTAGCCCGACCAGGCAGAATAAAATCGAGCGCATATGGGATTCCTCAAAAGATAGAACCACGCGGTGCCATCGAGCATATTCGATTCCGGTCCGAATCGGAATCCGATCTCGTCCCTGGCAAGTCTCGCGACGTTTCACCAAAAGCAAGGCCGCCCTGAGGCGGCCTTGCCGGATTCGGTATTGCCTGACGCGGCCGGTTTAGAAGCCCATCCTCCGCCCATTCCACCCATTCCGCCGCCGCCACCACCGGGCATCGGCGGAGCCGGCTCCTTCGGCAGTTCGGCGACCATGGCTTCTGTCGTCACCAGCAGGCCGGCCACCGAGGAGGCGTCCTGCAGCGCGGTGCGGACCACCTTGGCCGGGTCGATGATGCCTTTGGCGACCATGTCGACATACTCTTCGGTTTGCGCATCGAAGCCGAAGGTCTCGGACTTGTTCTCGAGGATCTTGCCGACGACGATCGAGCCTTCGACGCCGGCATTCTCGGCGATCTGGCGGACCGGCGCTTCCAGCGCCTTCAGCACGATGTTGATGCCGGCCTGCACGTCGGAGTTGTCGTTGACGATACGGCCGACGGCCTTCTTGGCGCGCAGCAGCGCGACGCCGCCGCCCGGCACGATGCCTTCCTGTACCGCCGCACGGGTGGCGTTGAGGGCGTCCTCGACGCGATCCTTCTTTTCCTTCACCTCGATCTCGGTCGCCCCGCCGACGCGAATGATCGCAACCCCGCCCGCGAGTTTGGCTAGACGCTCCTGCAGCTTCTCGCGGTCATAGTCCGAGGTGGTCTCCTCGATCTGCGCCTTGATCTGGCCGACGCGGGCTTCGATGTCCTTTTTCTTGCCGGCGCCACTGACGATCGTGGTGTTTTCCTTGTCGATCACGACCTTGCGGGCGCGTCCCAGCATGTTGACCGTGACGTTTTCGAGCTTCATGCCGAGTTCGTCCGAGATCAGCTGGCCGCCGGTCAGGATCGCGATGTCCTCGAGCATCGCCTTGCGGCGATCGCCGAAGCCGGGCGCCTTGACGGCGGCGACCTTGAGGCCGCCGCGCAGGCGGTTGACGACCAGCGTCGCCAGCGCCTCGCCCTCGACATCTTCCGCGATGATCAGCAGCGGGCGGCCCGACTGCACGACGGCTTCGAGCACCGGCAGCATCGCCTGCAGGCCGGACAGCTTCTTCTCGTGCAACAACACGTAGACGTCCTCAAGCTCGGCGGTCATCTTCTCGGCGTTGGTGATGAAATAGGGCGACAGATAGCCGCGATCGAACTTCATGCCCTCGACGATATCGACTTCGGTCTCGAGCGATTTGTTTTCCTCGACGGTGATGACGCCTTCATTGCCGACCTTCTGCATCGCCTGGGCAATCATCTTGCCGATGGCCGCGTCGCCATTGGACGAGATGGTGCCGACCTGCGCGATTTCGGACGACGAGGCGACCGGCTTGGCACGCTTCTCGAGGTCCTTGACCACGGCCGTCACCGCGATTTCGATGCCGCGCTTCAGGTCCATCGGGTTCATGCCGGCGGCCACCGATTTGGCGCCCTCCCGCACGATCGCCTGGGCCAGCACGGTGGCGGTGGTGGTGCCGTCGCCGGCGGTGTCGTTGGTCTTGGAGGCGACTTCGCGCAGCATCTGCGCGCCCATGTTCTCGAACTTGTCCTCAAGCTCGATCTCCTTGGCGACGGTGACGCCGTCCTTGGTGATGCGCGGCGCACCGAAGCTCTTTTCGATGACGACATTGCGGCCCTTGGGGCCGAGCGTCACCTTCACCGCATTGGCGAGAATATCGACGCCGCGCAGCATGCGATCGCGCGCGTCTCCGGAAAACTTGACGTCCTTGGCAGCCATTTGAATTCACTCCTGGATGATTGGATACAAGCGCTCACTGCGCTCTTTGGTTCGTCATGCTCGGGCAAAAGCGCGAAGCGCGTCTTCGCGCTAGATGACCCGGGCATCCATCCTCGTTGGAAGAGTTTTTACGAAAGCGATGGATTGCCGGGTCAAGCCCGGGCAATGACGCGGAAAAACGCGGTGTTAGCCCAGCACGCCCATGATGTCGGATTCCTTCATGATCAGGAGTTCCTCGCCGTCGAGCTTGATCTCGGTGCCCGACCACTTGCCGAACAGCACGCGGTCGCCGCTTTTGATGTCGATCGGGATCAGCTTGCCGGCTTCGTCACGGCCGCCCGGCCCGACCGCCACAACCTGCCCCTCCTGGGGCTTTTCCTTGGCGCTGTCCGGAATGATGATGCCGCCCTTGGTCTTTTCCTCGGCGTCGATACGCTTGACCACGACACGGTCATGCAGCGGACGAAATTTGGTTTTAGCCATGACAGTTCCTTTTGGAGACTTCAGTTTTCAGGTCTGGTTCAGGTCTGGTTTGCCATTGAAAGCGGCTTGCGAATACGGGCGCATTCGACGCCGTCAACGGCCAGAACAGTTCGTATCCTTAGCAATCGCGCTCTCGGAGTGCTAATAGTGCGCCCGGGAATATGGCTTGGCGCTGATCCTGTCAAGCAAAGGCAGGTAAAGACAGGTTAAGTCCTTGGTGAGGCCGATATAGGATGCTTCTGGAAACCAAATCGGTGCGATGGCGTAATTGTTGGACGTCATTGCTCCGACAGCAGTTTTACGGTTGGCTGCGGGATGGGTGCGGCCACGATTTTGCTCGGGGAAAAGCTATGGTCAGATCAGGTTACGTGCGTGCGGGTACCAATTTGGGGATCGCGGCCGCGCTGACGATATTCCTCGGGGCATGCGTGGGCGGCCCGCCGTCACCGCCTCCGGAGCCTCCTCCGATGCCCGAGGTCCCGGCGACGATCCGACCGGACGAAATTGTCGGCCGCTGGGGTCTCGCCTCGTATCAGAATCCCAATGACCGCGCGCGCACCGAAGCCGCGGCGCGGGGGCAATGCAAACAGCCTTATGTGATCGGAGCCGGCACCACCGGTGGCGTGATCATGCATCTGGCCGACCAGCCCACTCCGCAGGAACTACGCCTAAAGGGCAGCCAAAGCGGCAAGAATTATATCGGACCGCCCGGACCGGCCGGCGGCCCGCAGGATCGAGAAATTGTCTCGTTCGACGGGCGCATCCTGGTCACCCGCTTCCTCGACAAGGATGCTGCCACCCGCTACGGCAACATGGTCTATGTCCGCTGCGCACCCCACGCCTGAGCACGGCAAAAAAGGCCGCCAGGCGTTTCCGCCGGCGGCCTGAAGGCGAACTTGATCGTCACGATAGCCTAATCAAATAACGCGTCGATATCGTCCTGCGAGGCGTGGCCGACATCGTCTGCCTGCTTCGGTCCGTTCAGCAGCCGGGCGTCCCCTTCGCGAAGGTCGACGATCGGCGGTGCGTGCGCCTTGATCGCGTCCACGCCACCCCAGATATCCATCATGACCGTGATGTGGTTTTCGATGAATTTCATCGTATTCATCACCTTCTTGATGCGCTGGCCGGTGAGGTCCTGGAAATTGCAGGCCTCGAAGATCGAAACCACGCGCTCCTGGATTTCCTCGCTGAGCAGCTTTTGCTGATCAGGCGAATTTACCTTGATCAGCGCGGTCGCCGCCTGATCGATCGATTCGGCGGCTTCCAGAATTTGCTGCGTCGCTTCTTCCGTTCCGCCGACAACGGCGCCAAGCTCGCCGTTAACTCTGGCCATTTCCTCGCCATTGAAACTGGTGCCGTGCAGAACCGCGATTTCCCGCTTGGTGCGGCTGATGGCATCGTGAATGAGGTCGAGTTCGACCTTGAGTTTTTCGCATTGCTCGATCTGGGCGCGATAGGTTTCGATCAACGCACCGGCTTCGGCGGACTCGCGCGTCATCGACGCTCCGACGGTCTCCGTTACCGCACCGTGGCGGATGCTGGCCATCTGGGTGCGGATGGCGCGCAATTCGGTCATGATCTCGCGATGCATGGGACCGACATCGCCGTCATCGGCCGATGGCATCGGCACGTTGCTGGCAAATGCTTCTTCGATACGAAAACGTCTGCGATTGACCGGCATGAGAATTCCCCTGACCTCTAATCACCATTTTTACGCAGAGGTACTTTAACGTCTGGTTCACGCCGTAAATTCTCGCCGATGTCCGCATGAGAGCCCTTTCCGTTCCGATTGAAATCGGAACGGAAGCTCCGCTTCTTCATTCGACGCGTTTTCTTCACGCGAACCGGTGTCCACCCCGCATCAAGTGCGGGGCAGGCTTTCGCTGGAAAACACTTCAGCCGCCGCACACCAACGATTAACCATGCGTGCGTGGCATTCACTGAAAATAAACGCTACCCGGCAAAACCGCGCGGAATTGGCGACGTGGTGAATCGAAAGGCCGTTTCTGTTTACCAAACCGACGCGGTTTTGATCTTAATTGGGCGCGTGCCAGGCGCCGTTCAGGTGCTTCGCCGACGAAGCAGTGACGAAACAGTACAGAGTACGTCGATGTTCAGAAAAATCTCCCTTGCCTTACTCGCCGGCGCATCTTGTATCGGCGCCGGATTTCATCAAGCGGCGGCGATCGAGCTCGCGCCGCCGGCGGAACCCGCCGTGATCTACGCCAATCAACCTGCGCAGCAGCCTGCCGCGCCGGTGCGAACAGCCTATGCCGAACGATCCAATATGGGCGGCGGCTTCATCCAGTTCCTGTTCGGAGACGGACCGAATCAAGGCGAACGCTACCAGCAGCAACCCGCCTATCAACAGCAGCCATCATACGGATCGCAGCGTCCGTTGCTGCCGCAGCAAAACGCCAGCGAGCCCTCACATCCCGCCTTCGATCCGAAATTCGAGAAACAGCTCGTTGACTATCGCGGCAATGAAAGAGTCGGCACCATCGTCGTCGATACCCCCAACAAGTTCCTGTTCCTGGTGCAGGGCAACGGCAAGGCGTTGCGCTATGGCATCGGCGTCGGTCGGCCCGGTTTCGCATGGTCAGGCATCAAGCAGATTTCCGCCAAGAAGGAATGGCCGGACTGGACGCCGCCGGCGGAAATGCTGGCGCGGCGTCCCGATTTGCCGCGGCACATGGAAGGGGGGCCGGAGAATCCACTTGGTGCGCGCGCGATGTATCTGGGATCCTCGCTCTATCGCATCCACGGATCCAACGAGCCCTGGACCATCGGCACCAACGTGTCGTCCGGCTGCATCCGGATGCGCAACGAGGACGTGATCGACCTTTACGGCCGCGTCAATGTCGGCGCCCGGGTCGTCGTCATCTGAGGTTGTTGTCACTTGAAAATCAAAACGGTCGCTCGAATCTGAGCGGCCGTTTTGCATTGGAGCGCCTGCGATCGGCCAAAGCCGGCCTAAACCTAAGTCTTCGTGCCGGCAGATTGCCGTCAGGCGTAATCGCTGTCTCCATCGCCGCCGAAATCATCCGAATCGAGATCCATATCGTCATGGTCGACGCCATGGGCGTCATCTTTCGACGCGGTATCGAGCAATCCCGAGCGCGAACTGTCATCGGCGCGATGTGCCGATGAACCGATGTCGTTGATGCCGGCGTCACGCGCCATGCCGCTGCCGGATTGATCGCTCCACGGATTTTGGGTGGCCGGCTTGCCGCCGAGTCCTGCCTGATCCGCCAGGCTGTGATGGCTGCCGCTGCCGCCCATCATCGAACGGATGCTGTTCATCAACAGCGATCCACCGACCGCGCCGGCGGCCGCTGCCGCCGCGGTGCCGAGAAATGAGCCGCCGCCTCCGCCCATCGGCGACTGGGGTGCGCCATAGGAGGAACCATACGGCTCCTGACGATACTGATCTTGGCGATACTGGTCTTGCCGATACTGGTCTTGGGGGTACCGGTCTTGACGATATTGGTCCTGCCGATACTGGTCCTGGTGATCAGGCTCGTCACGATATTGCCCCGCCCCCTGTGCCTGCTGTAGCACCTGGCCGCTGTTCCAGGTCGGACGATTGGGAATCTCGGGAGGGCGTACATTTGGCACCGAGCCGTGCTGACCCTGTCCGGAGATCGTGTCGCGCATCGAATCCAGAAACCCGCCGGATTGATTTTGCGCAGGCGCGCCGCCGGCTTCCAGTTCCTGAATACGGCTGCTGGCGCGCTTCAGCGCCTCGTCCTGAACCAGCACCGTCTGCACCAGCGCGTAGATCGCGTTGGGCGCAACCCGCAGGCCTTGCGCGATTGCGGAGGCAGCGTCCGGATCGCGCGGCGCGCTCTCCACCTTTGAGAGCCGGTCGAAAAGATCGTCAACCAATTGGCGTTCTTGCGGTGTCATGGCTTTCTCTCCGTTGCGTCGAGGCGCGGAGCCAGATGTAGGAGGCGTTTGTGTCGCAAGTAGTCCCGCCCGATATTAAATTTATGTATGCGACAACATGACTACCGGGTCGCGTCGGGATAGCAGCTCGCCCGGACGTTAGCCCAATGTGACATGATTGGCCGCGAGCAGGCGCGGGAAATCTTCACCGCCGAGAAAAGCGTGCTCGTGCTCGCGTTGGACCGTCAGCGGGTCGAGGCCGACCAGGATGTCGTCGACAAATCCCGGGTGACACATGATCAGGCCGTGCTCCGGCAGCCCATCGAGAAACTGCCGCATCAGCACGCTGAAATCGGGTTGCCGGGAAAAATCATAGGCGCCATCGAATCCGGGATTGAATGCAATATCGGCGCGGGAGGCGCGCTTTCGAAATTGCGCGCTTAAGATGTCCAGCAACAACGCCTTGGGTGCGCCGAGCCGTCGGGCCAGGGGCTGACGGCGTCCGCCCTGGCGGACCCAGGCCTTGGGCGCGGCTTCCTTCACCGCCGTCAGGAAGGCGTCGCGCACCTGGGGAAACAGCTGCACGTGCTGGTGGCCGTCGACAAAATCCGGGGCGCGGCCGAACACTTCGTTGAAGGCGGCGAGTTGCACGATCAATTCCGCATGAATGATCTCGGGATCGAGCCGCCGCAGCAGGCCCGCGCGCAGCAATTTCGGAAGGCCAAAGAACATGCCGCCATCGATCGGCTGGAAGTGCATCGTCAGCGGGCGAAACGGCGCCGTTAGAGTGGCATGCAGGCCGATCGCGCATCGCGAACTGCTTGCCGCGACGGCCTGAAGCGCGCTGACTTCGTCGCGGCCGATGGCCGGGCCGACCATCATCGCCGATGTGGCATTGAGACGGCCGCGCCCGATCAGATCGCGAATCGCACGGTTGACGCCGGGGCTAAGACCGTAATCGTCGGCGCACAGCCAGATACGGCGCGGCGGCGCGGCGTCGTTCATTCGGCGGCGGTCCTCTCGCCAGTGCCGGCTTCGGTCACGATCCGCTTTTCACTGTGCTCGGCGACGAAATAGATCGGACGGGCTTTCAACTCCGAAAGTATCTTCCCGATATATTCGCCGACGATGCCGATCATGATGAGCTGCACGCCGCCGATGGTCATGAGGCCGACCACCAGCGAGGGATAACCGGGAACGGATTTTCCGCTCATCCAGGTTTCCCAGAGGATCGAGAGACCGAACAGGAAGGCCACCGAAGCGAGCAAAACCCCGAGCAGGCTGGCAAAACGCAAGGGTGCCACCGAGAACGACGTCAGCCCTTCGATTGAAAGCCCGACCAGCCGGGCCGGACTGAAGGTGGTGACCCCATGCGCCCGGGCCGCAGGCTCATAGTCGACGCGGATCTGGCGGAAACCGATCCAGCTTGCGAGGCCCTTGAAAAAGCGATTGCGTTCCGGAAGCTGCCGCAGCGCCGCCACCGCGCGCGGCGACAGCAGGCGGAAGTCGCCGGCATCTTCGGGGATTTTCTGCCGCGCGCCCCAGTTGATCAGCCCGTAGAAGCCATGCACCGCGACGCGCCGCAGAAACGATTCATTGTCGCGATGGGCCTTGGCGGTATAGACCACATCGTAGCCGTCATCGATCCAGTGACCGACCAGCTTCTCGACCAGATCCGGCGGATGCTGACCGTCGCCGTCCATGAACAGCACGGCGCCGCGCCGGGCATGGTCCAATCCCGCCATCAGCGCGGCTTCCTTGCCGAAATTGCGCGACAGCGACACCACCTGAACATCGAGCGCATCGGCGCCAAGCCCGCGGGCGATGCGAAGCGTGTCGTCCGAGCTGCCATCATCGATATAGACGACCTCGCAGGCGAGGCCGTAGCGCTGCATCAGCGCCCTGGCCAATCCGCCAAGCCGGTCGTGCAGAAAAGCCAGTCCAGCGGCCTCGTTGTACAACGGCACGACGATCGACAGCCCCTGCGCCGCGGCGGTGGCCGCGGTCGTTGACAAGCCGGAAACGTCGGTGCCGAGCATCATCGATCAGGTCTCAACCGTCCGATAGGCAATATATGGCAATCGCCGCGCATTGTCGCCACGGCGATGCGCTTTCGACTTGCCACCTCATTGCCGCAAGAAGGCCTCAAGCTTGGCGAACAGCGGATTGTCGCGGTCGAGCACGTAGTCGAGCGACGCCACCGAAACCGTCTCGGCGCCATGCGAGCGCAGAAAGCTGCCGAGCGCATAGAGCTGCGCCGGCGGACAATGCAGCGTGACCATTCCCGAAGATGTCGGCCCGCCGAACGGCGATACCACGCCGAAGCGATTATGGGCTTCGGCCAGCAGCGCCGCGGTGCATTCGGTAAATCGGGTCCGGACTTCCCGATATTTGCTGGCGCGCGCACGGGCGGCAATATGATCGAGGATGATGCGCGCGGTCTCGCGGGCCGAACTCGACCAGTCGGCATCCCGCGAGGCCACGAGGTTGGCCTGGCTGCGCAGGATCACTCCGTCATCGAGCACCTTGAGACCGTTGGCGGCAAGCGTAGCGCCAGTGGTCGTGATGTCGACGATCATTTCGGCTGTCCCGACCGCCGGCGCACCTTCGGTGGCGCCCGCGCTCTCGACGATGCGGTAGTCGACGACGCCATGGGAAGCGAAGAATGTCCGGGTGAGATTGATGTATTTGGTCGCCACCCGCATCCGCCGGTTATGCTGCGCACGGAAGCCGGTGGTGACGTCGTCGAGGTCGGCCATGGTGCGGACGTCGATCCAGGCCTGCGGCACCGCAACCACGACATTGGCGCTGCCGAAACCGAGCTTGTCGATCAGCGCCACGCGCTTGTCGGCATCGGCAATGCTCTCGCGCACCAGGTCTTCGCCGGTGACGCCGAGATGCACCGCGCCGCGCGCCAGTTGCGAGGCGATCTCGCTCGCCGACAGATAGGCGATCTCGACATTGTCGAGCCCGTTGATGGTGCCGCGATAATCGCGGGCGCCGCGCGGCTTGGCGAGCCCAAGTCCGGCACGGGTGAAGAACGCCTCCGCGTTTTCCTGCAGGCGGCCCTTTGACGGAACCGCCAGAACGAACGGCGTCGTCATGTCGTGCTCCCGCTCAAGCCGTTTGCGGCGGGCCTGCGGCCAACCTGTGTCAAGGCTTCAACCCACACCGAAAACCCGACCGCCGGGATCGCCGTGCTGGAGCCAAGCTGGCTCATCAGCCCGTCATAGCGGCCACCCGCCACCAGCGGCTCGACGCCATTGCCCCTGGCATGCAGTTCGAATTCGAAGCCGGTATAATAGTCGAGGCCTCGTCCGAACGAGGTGGAAAAACGCGTCGCGCCGGTTTTGATGCCGCGGGCAGCCATGAACCCGACGCGGCTTTCGAACTGATCGATCGCCGCCGTGATGTTGAGCTTTGCGTCATCGGCGAGCGCGCGCAATCGCGCGATCGCATCGTCGGGATCGCCGGCGATCGCGAGGAACCGCTTGATCAACTCAAGCGCATCGCGGGGCAGGGCGCCGCCCTTCAGGGTCGACTGTTCGAGGAAACGATCGGCGATTTCGGAGACCGAGCGGCCGCCGACATTGGTGGTGCCGGCGATCGACATCAGGTCGGTCACCAGCGCCAGCGCCGCCTTGCGGTCGGAGCCCGCCAGGGCCGCCAGCACGCCCTCATATTCGTTGCGGCTGGAACGGGTCGCAAGCGTGAGCCGTTCGAGATCCTGCTCGAGGCTGATCTTGCGGTTGAAATCCTTGATCAGCCGCCGCCGCCATACCGGATAAAGGTCGAGGGCATCGATCAGCGCCGTGAACAGCGCGACATCGCCGGTTCGGATTTCGACCTCCGTCACCCCGAACGCGGCGGTCGCTTCGAGGGCGAGCGCCAGCATTTCGGCGTCGGCCGCGGCCCGGTCCTGACGTCCGAAGGACTCGATGCCGGCCTGCAGGAACTCGCTCGGCCGGCCGCCCCGATAGCGAAACACCGGTCCGAGATAGCTGAACCCCGCCGGCTGGCCGACCCGGCTGGAGCCAAGGTAGTCCCGCGCCACGGGAATGGTGAGGTCGGGGCGGAGGCACAGTTCCTCGCCGCTGGCATCGGTGGTCAGATAAAGGCTCTTGCGGATATCCTCGCCCGACAGATCGAGAAACGGCTCGGCAGGCTGCAGGATCGACGGTTCGGCCCGTGCATAGCCCGCTTGCGCGAACGACAATAGCAGGGCATCCGCCCATGCGGCGGATCCGGTCGCACGAGGGGCGGCGGTCTGGGTCATCTCGAGGTCCAAATTTCCTTTGGAAACGGGTTCCAAAAGCTGGGGCGGCGCAGCCCCTTAGCATGGCCCGGGCGGGGTTTCGACCCACATCCGACAAGTCGCTTAACAATCGCGCTGGGCGAGATGGGATTAAGACCCGCAACCTATTCGTGCAGATCGGCAGGGGCGGTCCAGTCGCCCAGCGCCGCCTGCACCAGTGCCAGCGCCGCCACCGCCGCGGTATCGGCCCGCAGCACCCTCGGCCCCAGCGAAAGCCGCAAGATGTGCGGCTGCCGCAGCAGTATGCTGCGCTCTTCCTCGGCAAATCCGCCCTCGGGGCCGATCAGAACGTCAATTCCGGTTGAAGCCATCGCGTTGCTGCGCAGCGTCAGCAACGGATTTGTGGCATCGGCGGCCTCGTCGCAGAACACCAGCAGGCGTTGCGGCGGCCGCTGGCCCAAATAGCGATCGAGCGCCACCGGCTCGGCGACCGCCGCGATGCTCAGGATGCCGCATTGCTCGGCGGCCTCGATGACATTGGCGCGCATCCGCTCGCCGTTGACCCTGGCAACCTGCGTAAAGCGGGTTAAAACCGGCTGCAGCGATGACGCGCCCATCTCGACCGCTTTCTGCACCATGTAGTCGAGCCTTGCATGTTTGAGCGGGGCAAAGACGTACGCGAGGTCGGGCAGGCGGTCCTGCGGCCGGGTCCGGGCAACGAGTTTCAGGCTGTCGGGCCGTTTGCTCCCCGCGATCGAGGCCTGCCATTCGCCGTCGCGTCCGTTGAACACCAGAATCGTTCCACCTGCGGAAAGCCGCAGCACATTGCCGAGATAATTGCTCTGGCTGCGCTCCAGCGCGACCGTTTGGCCGGCCGCCAGCGCGGCGTCGACAAACAGCCGGGGGCTGCGAAAATCGAGTTTAGGCATATGGTCAATGTTCCGATTCGCGGACCTATTAGCCCAAATGTTTAGGATTTACGCCAATAAGGGTATCCGGGCGCGGCTCTACGCCGCGCTAATGCCAAATTCCACGGGTTGTTAAGGATCGGCAGGAATCGTAAAAACCCCGATTGCAAATCGTTTTTGTCGGGAAGACGTCTTATATTGGGGAGACGCCGAGACCCATGGACCTTGCCGGAGGAACAGCTTTGATCATCCGCCGCTTGATGGTGCCGCTCGCCGTGGCCTTTGTGACCGCCTACGCCGGTCAGGGCCTTGCGCAGAGCGCGTTTCCGGCGCCGCTACCGGGTCAGGCCGGCACGCGGAACGATCCGGCATTTCCGCCGGTTCCGGGTCAGGCCGGTACGAAGAACGACCCTGCATTTCCGCCGGTTCCAGGTCAAACCGTCACGAGGAATGATCCGGCGTTTCCGCCGGTGAATGGCGGCGGTTCCGGCTCGTTTCCCGCCGCTGGCGCGGCTCCCATTCTCGGCGGCGGTTTCGCAGGACCGGCGTCGCCGACAATGCAGGGAGGGGGTCCCTCTGATGCCTGCATGAAAAATTTCATGCCATTGCGCGAAGAGGCCGAGAAGCGTGGCAAGCTGATCAAGGCTGCCAGCGAGCGTCATGCGGCTCCGGACGAAGCCTGCAAGCTGATCGAGAGTTTCGGCCAGGCCGAAATCAAGATGATCAAATACGTCGAAGCCAACTTCGCGAAATGCGGGATTCCGCCGCAGATTCCGGAGCAGCTGAAAAAGGGCCATCTCAATACCGAGACCATGCAGAAGAAAGTCTGCACGATGGCACAGCAAAAGCCAGCTGGCCCGAGCCTGAGCGAGGCGTTGGGCTCTTCGGCGGCCCTTCCCGAAGCCACGCCCAAGAAGAAGGGCGGCAGCGCGTTCGATACCCTGACCGGCAACGTCCTCACCCGATGACCGGTGCCGCCGAACTCCGGAAGCCGGGCGCCCTCTTGGTATGAGTGGCGCGGCCGCCCGCGTTGCTGACGCGACCGGCAACTGGGTTGATACCCGCGCGCCGATGTGGTCGCGGCCTTATCTGCGGCTCGCCCGTTTCGACCGGCCGATCGGATCCTGGCTGCTGCTGATGCCATGCTGGTGGTCGGCGGCGCTCGCCACCGCCGTCAGCGGTGCCATCGGCCAATTGCCGGGTCTCGTTCTCCTGTTTTTCGTCGGCGCATTCGTCATGCGCGGCGCCGGCTGCACCTGGAACGACATCACCGATCGCGATCTCGACGCCATGGTCGAGCGGACGCGGTCGCGGCCGATTCCGGCGGGCCAGGTCAGCGTCCCGCAGGCGACGATCTTTCTTGTCGTTCAGGCGCTGATCGGTCTGGCGGTGCTGCTGCAATTCAATCGTTTTGCGGTGGCGACCGGCATTGCCTCGCTGCTGATCGTCGCGATCTACCCGTTCATGAAGCGGATCACCTGGTGGCCGCAGATCGTGCTCGGGCTGGCGTTCTCGTGGGGTGCGCTGATGGGATTTGCCGTGGTGCTCGGGCGGATCGATGCGTCAGCACTTTTGCTCTACGTCGGCTCGATCGCCTGGGTGATCGGCTACGACACCATCTACGCGCACCAGGACGCCGAGGATGACGCGCTGATCGGCATCAAGTCCACCGCGCTGTTGTTTGGCGCGCGCACCCGCCTTGCGCTGATGGTGTTCTACGCCATGGCAGTCGTATTGATCGGCAGTGCGCTATGGCTTGCCGCGGCGCGCTGGCCGGCCGGAATCGGACTTGCCGCGTTCGCCGCCCATCTGGTCTGGCAGATTGCCCGGCTGGATATTTCGGATCCGGCGCTCTGCCTGCGTGTTTTCAAATCCAACCGCGACGCAGGTTTGCTGCTGTTTGCGGGATTGCTGACCGATGCGGTGATGCGGGCCGGTTAGGCGATCGTCATCCGAAGTTTGCGCAAAGCAATGTGCGCTTCGGGTCGAGCTCGGAATGGCTGGCAGTGGATCAGCGTCAATCCCGTGCGATGATCTCGCGTTCGCCGTGGTGAAGGTTCGCCGGATTGAGCAGATCGCCGCCGCGCCGCCGCACCAGGAATTTCGGACGCCGCGCCCGGATCGCGTTGTGACGCCGGCGCCGTTGCGCCGGTTCGGGCACCTTGTCTTCCGGCAATTGCGGCAGCGCGAAGATGTCGCTCCACATCTGCCAGGCCGTCGTGATCTCGTCGCGATCGGAACTGACGCATAGCGGGATCGTCAGCGACGGGTCGCGGTGCGCCAGAACCAGCATCTGGGCGTCGTCGATGCCGCGCAGCGCAACGCCGAGAAAATCGCGGACGCGAACGTTGACGGCCATCTGCATGCCGTGCAGGGCACGGCGCAGAACCACGCGTTCGCGATGAAGTTCGATTTGCCGCACGCCGCCGTCCGCACGGATGTCGTGCGCATCGAAGCTGACGGGCAGGGAAAGAGGGTCGAGCCGCAATGCGCGGCTCGACCCGGCGGGATGGGTCCCGCATGTTGGTGTTTGACGCCTCACGGCTTTTATCTCCCCGCCGGAATTATGCTCCCGGTCGATGCGTGAGACCCTAGCCCAGCCGTGTCCGGATCGGCTTAAAAAGGCTGGTTAATCGAAAGTCACTTGCGCTGCATTTGCCCGCATGATTGACAAGACCTTGGCTCACATGATTGACGAGACCTTGCGGGGATCAGCGAAATTCTTTGGGTTTGACCGCATGAAATGCTTGAAGTCCGCGTAAATCGGGCACATCTCATATAACCACCGATTGGCATCCCCCCTTCTGCGATGCTTCTTCAATCCTTCTCCAATCCTCGGGATTTTGTTCGTGATCTCTTCACCATCAGCCACATCGCCGCTTTCATCGAAACCCACGAACTCCGACCTGTTCGATCAATCCGCCCTTGCTACGCTGGCGCAGCGTCTCGTCGAAGCCGCCAGGCGCGCAGGCGCGGACGCCGCCGATGCCGTAGCGGTGCGCGGCGTTTCGCAAGGGGTTGAGGTGCGCGACGGACGCGTCGAGGAATCGGAGCGCTCGGAAGGCGATGATGTCGGACTGCGCGTGCTGGTGGGACGACGCCAGGCCGTGGTCTCGACCAACGACGTCAGCGGCGACGGCGTCACCAGGCTTGCCGAACGCGCGGTCGCCATGGCGCGGGTCGCGCCCGACGACAAATATGTTGGCCTCGCGGATCCGTCATTGCTGGCGCGCGATTTCCCGGATCTCGATCTGCTTGATCCTGTGGTCCCGTCGACATCGGAGCTCGAACGCCGCGCCTGCGAGGCGGAAGCAGCCGGTCTCGCGGTCAAAGGCGTGACCAAATCAGGCGGCGCGTCGGCCTCGGCCGGGATCGGCGGCATGGTGCTGGTGACCAGTTCCGGTTTCCACGGTTCCTATCTGCGATCGAGCCAGGGCATCTCGATGACCGCGATTGTCGGCGAGGGCACCGGCATGGAACGCGATTATGACTACACCACGGCCCCGCATGCCTCCGATCTCGCCTCGCCTGAAAGCGTCGGCCGCACCGCGGGCGAGCGCACCGTCGCGCGCGCCAATCCGCGCAAGGTCGAGACCTGCAAGGTGCCGGTGGTGTTCGACCCTCGCGTGGCCGGATCGATCGTCGGCCATCTGGTGGGGGCGGTGAACGGCGCCTCGATCGCGCGCAAGACCAGTTTCTTGAAGGACCGCCTCGGCGAGCGGTTGTTTGCCAAAAACATCCGCATCATCGACGATCCGTTGCGGGTGCGCGGATTGCGCTCGCAAACCTTCGACGCCGAGGGCGTCAAGGTCAAGAAGCTCGCGATCGTCGATGAGGGCGTGCTGACGTCATGGCTATTGGATTCGGCGACCGCGAGGGAACTCGGGCTGGTCACCACCGGCCACGCCCAGCGCAGCGTATCGTCGTCGCCGTCGCCGGGATCTTATAACCTGCATCTCGAAGCAGGCGAACTGACTCCGGCCGAACTGATATCGGACATCCGCCAGGGATTTTACGTTACCGATCTGATCGGCTCCGGCGTCAACGGCGTGACCGGCGACTACAGCCGCGGCGCCTCCGGGTTCTGGATCGAGAATGGCGAGATCACCTATGCGGTGAGCGAGGTGACGATCGCCGGCCATCTGCTTGAGATATTCAAGTCGCTGGTGCCGGCCAACGATCTGGAATTTCGCTATGGCGTCAATGCTCCGACGCTGCGGATCGAAGGATTGACGCTTGGCGGACGCTAACGCCGGCAGCGTGCACAACAAAATTCCGACGCGCGATGTGCTGGCGCGCGATGTCGCGCTGCTGATGGATACCGTGCGCGAGGCCGGCGCGCTGGCGCTGTCGTTGTTCCGTACCGAACTCAAGAACTGGACCAAGGGCGCGTCGTCGCCGGTGTCGGAGGCCGATATCGCGGTCAACGACCTGATCGAGACGCGGCTGCGACGCGCGACACCGGATTACGGGTGGCTGTCGGAAGAGAGCGCCGACGACGAGCAGCGCCTGGACAAGCAATTGGTCTGGATCGTCGATCCGATCGACGGCACCCGTGGCTATCTTGCCGGCCGCGAGGACTGGTGTGTCAGCGTGGCGCTGGTCGAAAATACCTCGCCGGTTCTGGCGGCGGTGTTCGCGCCGGTCAGCGACGAGTTTTTCTTCGCCGCGCGCGGGCAGGGCGCCGCGCGCAACGATGCGGCCGTTCATGCGACGGCCGGCACCGAAATGGATTTTTCCCGCGTCGCCGGGCCCAAGCCATTGGTCGAGCGGCTGAGCCGGTCACCGGGTGAAATCACCCTTCACCCCCGAATCGGATCGCTGGCGCTGCGGTTGTGCCGGGTCGCGGAAGGAAGGCTCGATGCCGCGTTCGCCGGCGGCCAAAGTCGCGACTGGGACCTTGCCGCCGCCAATTTGATCGTGCAGGAAGCGAATGGTAGCATGACCGCGCTTTCGGGGGACCGCATCCTGTACAACCGCCGGGAGGTGACGCACGGAGTGCTGGTGGCAGCGGGGCGCGATCGTCATGCGAGCATTATCGAGCATTTCCGAAAGCGTCCGTTGCCCTGAGCGCGCGCCACGTGCGTCGGGAATTTGGCCTTGCCGGGCAACGCGTTAGGAAGACAAATCATGTCAGATAGTGTCCCGCAACAACTGCTCCATCTCGTCATCGGCGGCGAACTGACCGATCTTGAGCATACGACCTTCAAGGATCTCGATCAGGTGGAAATCGTCGGCGTGTTTCCCAATTACGCGACCGCCCACGCCGCCTGGAAGGCCAAGGCGCAGCAGACCGTGGACAACGCCCACATGCGCTATTTCGTGGTCCACCTCCACCGGCTGCTCGATCCAAGTCAAGACACGAAGCCTGCCCGTTGAAAAAGTTACTTCGCAACGCGCTGCGCAGCAGCTGGGTGCAGCGCGCTGCGGGTTTTGTCGCGGCCGAGTTCCTGCGGCTGGTCTGGCTCACCAACAAATTCCGCTTCGATCCACCCAACGTCTATGAGATCGTTGAGCCGCAGCGACCGGCGATCCTGGCATTCTGGCATGGCCAGCACTTCATGACGCCTTTCATCAAGACCAAGGAAATCCATGCCACCAAAGCGCTGATCTCGCGGCACCGCGACGGTGAATTCAACGCGCTTGCCGCCGAACGGCTGGGGATCGGCACCATTCGCGGTTCCGGCGATCACGGGTCGGCGTTTCATCGCAAGGGCGGCGTCGGTGCGTTCAAGGAAATGGTGCGCGCGCTTGAAGAGAAATATTATGTCGCGCTGACCGCGGACGTGCCGAAGCGCTCGCGTGTCGCGGGCCTCGGCATCATCATGCTGGCGCGGGAATCCGGCCGGCCGATCATGCCGCTTGCAATTGCGACCAGCCGCTTCGTCCGCCTCAACAATTGGGATGGCACCACTATCAATCTGCCATTCGGGCGAGGAATTATGGTGGGGGGCGAACCGATTGTAGTTCCAGCCGACGCGGATGGCGAGACCATGGAGCGTCTGCGCGCGCGACTGGAGGCGACATTGAACGATGCGACCCGTCGCGCCTATGCCGAGGTTGGCCGTCCGGAAGAGGCGGATCATGGCTAATTCGCTGCCGATGACACTGCGGACCTACCGCCGGTTGTCCGCTGCCGTGGCGCTGCTGGCGCCGGCGCTGATCAAGCGGCGGCTCAAACAAGGCAAGGAGGATCCGGCGCGTATCGGCGAGCGGCGCGGCGTGAGCCGGGACACCCGGCCGCATGGACCTTTGGTATGGATTCACGGCGCCAGCGTTGGCGAGGTGCTGGCCGCGGCGGCCCTGATCGAAAGATTGCGGGCGCTCAATATCCGCATCCTGCTGACCTCGGGCACGGTGACTTCGGCCTCGATCGTCGCCAAGCGGTTTCCCCCCGATATCATCCATCAATATGTGCCGTACGATTCGCCGCGCTATGTCGCGCGCTTTCTCGATCACTGGCGACCGAGTCTGGCGCTGTTCATCGAATCCGATCTGTGGCCGAATCTGATCCTGTCGAGTGCTGCGCGGCGTCTGCCGATGGTGCTGATCAACGGACGGATGTCGCAACGCTCGTTTCAGCGCTGGCGCAGGATCACCGGCACCATCTCGGCATTGCTTAGCCGCTTCGAAGTCTGCCTGGTCCGGTCGGAAGTCGATGCGGAGCGCTTTACCGCGCTCGGCAGCCGCAACGTCGTCACCACGGGAAACCTGAAGCTGGATGTTGAGGCGCCGCCTGCTGATTCCGGCAAGCTGGAGCGGCTGATGGCGGTGACGCGCGGCCGTCTCATCGTGGTCGCAGCGTCAACCCATCCCGGTGAAGAGGACATTCTGCTGGAAGCGCACAAGACGCTCGCGGGATTCTTCCCGTCGCTATTGAGCGTGATCGTGCCCCGGCATCCCGATCGCGGCGAAGCCATCGCCCGCAGCGTCACTGCTTCCGGACTGCACGCGGCGTTGCGCTCGCGCGAGGAGCTGCCGACGGCGACGACCGACATCTACGTTGCCGACACCATGGGCGAACTCGGATTGTTCTATCGGCTGGCGCCGATCGTGTTCATGGGGGGATCGCTGGTCGAACATGGCGGGCAAAATCCGATCGAGGCGATCAAGCTCGGCGCGTCGGTGGTTCATGGCCCTCACGTCTTCAATTTTACCGACGTTTACGAGGCGCTCGATCGCGCCGACGGCGCCCGGCAGGCCGATACGCAGGAAGCGCTGGTGAAGCAGCTCGGCCGCTTGCTGGCCGATCCGGCGGCGCGCAAATTGTCGGTTGACGCGGCCGAGCGCGTGGTCGAGCAACTCGGCGGCGGGCTTGACCGCACGCTCGCCGCGCTCGAGCCGTATCTGCTGCAGTTGCGGCTCGAAATGGGGGCGGCCGATGCGTGAGCCGGCCTTCTGGTATCGGCCGCCATCATGGATATCGCGATTGCTGATGCCGCTTGGTGCACTCTACGGCCTGGTTGCGGGCCAGCGATTGCAGCGCCAGGGGTTTGATGCCGGCATCCCCGTGCTGTGCGTCGGCAATTATCACGTCGGAGGCGCCGGCAAGACCCCGACGGTGCTCGCGCTTGCCAGGGTGTTGCGCGATCTCGGCGAGACGCCGGTGGTGCTCAGTCGCGGCTATGGCGGAAGGTTGCACGGGCCGATCCAGGTGGACCCTGCGCGGCATGTTGCCGATGATGTCGGCGACGAGCCGCTGATGATGGCGGGCTCGGTTGCGGTGGTGGTCGCGCGGGATCGGATTGCCGGCGTCGCATTGGCGCGGTCGCTGCGCGCCAGCGTGATCCTGATGGACGATGGTTTCCAGAATCCCGCGATCATCAAGGACGCCTCGTTGATCGTGATCGACGCCTCCCGTGGCCTCGGCAATGCCTGCGTGTTTCCCGCAGGGCCGTTGCGCGCGCCGTTGCGGCCGCAGCTTGACCGCACGAACGCGCTGATCGTCATCGGCGATGGAACCGCTGCCCGCGCGGTTGCCGCTGCGATCGCCGCGCGGGACCGGCCGGTGCTGTCGGCTCACCTCAAGCCGGACCAAGCCTCGGTGGCGTCGCTCGGCGGCAAACGCGTGCTCGCCTTTGCCGGGATCGGCGATCCCGCGCGGTTTTTCAGGACGCTGGGCGCCAGCGGGATCGAGGTTGTCGCCAAGCGGGTGTTCGCCGATCACCATCCGTATTCGAAGAGCGAGATCGAAGTCATTGATCGCCGAAGCCAAACGCGACGGGCTAGCGCTCGTGACGACGGAAAAGGATCTGGCGCGGCTGCGCGGCGGCGAGGGGCTGCCATCCTGGGCGGCCGATATCGTACCGTTCGCGGTGACGCTGGCATTCGGGGATGCCGTGCAATTGCGGAAGTTCGTGTCGGGGTGTCTGTTCGAGGCACGTGAGAAGAAATTCAGCGGACGCAATTAGCCCAGCGCTTTCAGCGCGCCGGGAAAATGCCGCTGCAGCACCGCGGTGGGGATCGCATAGGCCTCCTGCAGGTCGACGCTCCAGTATTTCAATTCGTCGAGCGGGATCCGAGCATCGGTCATCGCACACCGCACATAGGTTCCCGGCGAGATCACGCGGAAATCGCCATCCAGATACTGCACCTGCGCTTCGCCGTGGCCTGAGGGACCGAACTTATTCAGCACGATTGAACTCTCCTGAACGCTTCTGAACTTTCGAATTTTCCGCTTCGTCTCCGGTCGTCCGGACCGGGCAAATATTTCTCAATGCGTCTAGCATAAATAGGTCACGATGTCCGCCCTGCAAACCCACCGATTTGTGATGAATTGCTGTGATAGCCGCATGGTAGGCTGATCTGTGGAGTGCCTTTCTCCCGACACCATCTCGACCCGGCAAACCCGATGCGCCTTCTGTCAGCCACGATATTCCTGACGCTTTTTGCCATGACTTTTTCCGCGGGGGCAGCTTCCGTGAGCGCGGCGCCGTTGCCCGCCGCGCATCAGGTCGACATTCCACTCGGCAACGGGGTCTTGCACGCGCAGCTTTACAAGCCCGACGGTGACGGCCCGTTTCCGACCGTGATCGCGCTGCACGGCTGCGGCGGGCTCGGCGGCCATTCCGAGCCGATTCAGCCGCGCTATCGCGATTGGGCCGAGCTATTATTGAAGGCGGGCGACGCGGTGTTGCTGCCGGACAGCTACGGTTCGCGCGAACTCGGCCCGCAATGTCGTGTCAAGGAGCGTCCGGTGCGGGCCAACCGCGAGCGGGTCGCGGACATTATGGCATCGCGG
Organism: uncultured Pseudomonadota bacterium; assembly: GCA_963771225.1. Lineage (GTDB taxonomy): Bacteria > Pseudomonadota > Alphaproteobacteria > Rhizobiales > Xanthobacteraceae > Bradyrhizobium. The sequence goes on from CAVYSR010000007.1 coordinate 249,205, forward strand.
CAATGGCTGGTGCAGCAGCCCTGGGCCGCGCGCGATCGCATCAGCCTTTTGGGATGGGCGAATGGCGCGAGCGCGTTGCTGTGGGCGGTGCGTCCGCAACTGTCGTCGCGCATCGCCCAGCCGGATTTCCGCTCGGCGATCGCATTTTATCCGGACTGCCGCATCGCCTCTGGCCTTGGCTGGAGCACCCGCGTTCCGACGCTGCTATTGATCGGCGCCAAGGACGACGTCAATTCACCGCCCGCCTGCCGCCAGATGATCGATGGCGCGCGCGGCCGCAGCGCGCTGGCGCGGATCGTGGTTTATCCCGGCGCCTATCATGATTTCGATCGCGCCGAATTTGCCGCTGCACGCCATCGCCGCAACGTCGGATGCCGCAGGCCCGGAGCACGGCCATCTCGGCACCGACACCGACGCGCGCGCCGATTCGCAAAGGCGCGTCGCCGAATGGCTGGCGCGGTGACATCACGGTTCGAGACGCGCGAAGACGCGCTCCTCACCACGAGGGTCTAATGTAAGACCTCATCCTGAGGAGCCCGGTCTTGCGGACGCGCTCGAAGGCTGAACTGGAAATTGTTCTAAAACTTCCCTGGCCAACAGGCTTGACGACGCGCTTCGGCGCTGACGCCTTCGGCTCGCTGGCAACGGGCTTCGCTGGTTGGGGTACCGCCGGCCGGTCGGCGTCGGCCGTGGCGGCGACGCGTCCGTCGGCAAATTCGATAGTGAGATGCTCGCCGGGACCGACGGCGCCGGCGGCGTGCACGGCAAAGCCGTGCTCGTCGCGAATCAGCGCGAAGCCACGCGCGAGCACGCCGCGATAGGACAGCGCCGCCAGCAATTGCCCGCTATGGACGACGCGCGCCTGGTGGCGCTGCATGGCGGTTGCAAGCGCGCGTCGCGCGCGCTCGGCCAGCCGCAGCGTCCGTTCGCGGTCGCGCGCGATGGCCTGGCGCTGCGCCTGCGCATTGGAGAGTTTCGAGGCCTTCAGCCGGATCGCCAGTCCGGCATGGCGATCGCGGCGATGGCGTAGCAGCGACCTTGCGGCATGCGCCAACCGTTCGCCGGAAACCGTCAGCCGATGGGTGGCCTGCGCGACCTGTCCGCGCAGCACCCGTAACGTCAATCGTGCGCTCGTGCTCGCAAAGCGGCGGAAGTGGGCGTGGGTATTGGCCTTCAACGCACGGGGCAGGGCGGCGGCAGCGCCGTCCAGCCGCTGCCGCGGGATCGCCAGCAGTTCGCTTGCGGCCGGCAGTGCCCGCGCCGCGGCGCGCAACTCGTTGCGGCGGCCTTCCTGCCCGCGCTGCCAGCACACCATCGTCCGCCGCGCCAGGCTCGACACCTCGACGAACAGCTCGCTGCGCACCGGCACCGCCATTTCGGCGGCGGCCGTCGGCGTCGGCGCCCGCTTGTCGGCGGCAAAATCAATCAGCGTGATGTCGGTCTCGTGGCCGACCGCCGAGATCAGCGGGATCATGCTGTCGGCGGCGGCGCGCACCACGATCTCCTCGTTGAACGACCACAGGTCCTCCAGCGAGCCGCCGCCGCGCGCGACGATCAACAGATCAGGACGGGGAATCCTGCCGTCTTTCGGCAGCGCGTTGAAGCCGCGGATCGCCGCCGCGATCTGCTCGGCCGAGCCTTCGCCCTGCACCCGCACCGGCCACACCAGCACGCGGCGCGGAAAGCGGTCCTGCAGCCGATGCAGGATGTCGCGGATCACCGCACCGGTCGGCGAGGTGACGACGCCGATCACTTCCGGCAGCCATGGCAAAAGCTGCTTGCGCGCCTCGTCGAACAGCCCCTCGGCACCCAGCTTGCGCTTGCGCTCTTCCATCAGCGCCATCAGCGCGCCGATCCCGGCGGGCTCGATCGCCTCGATCACGATCTGGTATTTCGACGAGCCGGGATAGGTCGTGAGCTTGCCGGTGGCGATGACCTCGAGGCCCTTCCTGCGGCTTGAAGCGCATCCGGCTATGGACGCCCTTCCAGATCACGGCCTCGATCTTGGCGCTCTCGTCCTTCAGCGCGAAATAGCAATGCCCGGAGGAATGCGGCCCGCGGAAACCCGAGATCTCGCCGCGCACCCGGACATGCCCATAGGCGTCCTCTACCGTCCGCCGCAGCGCGGAGGACAGTTCGGACACGGTGAATTCCGGCGCGTTGATCAGGGCTTCGGCTGCGGTCATCTCGGGCGATCGAATCGGGCTTTTCGGATTGGCCCACAAGGTAGGGATTTCAGCCGCGACCGCAAACCCGCCGTCGCCGCCTTAGCCGACGGGGCACATATCCACACCCGATCGGAGGCGTTCTTGCGGCGTGCCGACGCCGTGCTAAACCGTGGGCGTTATCGCGCGGCAACCTCGGTCTGGCTGCATCTCATGCATATTCTTCTGCTCGGTTCCGGCGGCCGCGAACACGCGCTGGCGTGGAAGATCGCGGCGTCGCCGCTGGTGACGAAACTCTGGTGCGCGCCGGGCAATGCCGGCATCGCGCAGGAGGCCGAATGCGTGGCGCTCGACATCGCCGACCATGCCGCGGTGATCGAGTTCTGCAGGACGCAACGCCGTGGATTTCGTGGTGGTCGGCCCGGAAACGCCGCTGGCGGCCGGAATCGTCGACGATCTCGCCGGCGCCGGCATCAAGGCGTTCGGGCCGAGCAAGCAGGCGGCGCAGCTGGAGGGCTCCAAGGGATTCACCAAGGCGCTCTGCACGCGAATTTGGCATTCCGACCGGCGCCTATGGCCGCTTCGCCAATGCCGCCGAAGCACTGGCCTATGTCCGCGCGCAGGGCGCGCCGATCGTGGTCAAGGCCGACGGGCTTGCGGCCGGCAAGGGCGTGGTGGTCGCGCAGACCTTGCGCGAAGCCGAGGACGCCATCGCCATGATGTTCGACGGCGCGTTTGGCGCGGCGGGCGCCGAAGTCGTGATCGAGGAGTTCCTGCCGGCCGCGAGATCAGTTTCTTCGCGCTGTCCGACGGCGAGACCGCGATCGCGCTGGCCTCCGCGCAGGACCACAAGCGCGTGTTCGATCACGACCAGGGGCCGAACACCGGCGGCATGGGCGCCTATTCGCCGACGCCGTTCGTGACGCCGGAAATCCACGCCGAGATCATGGCGAAGATCATTCTGCCCACGGTGGCCGGCATGAAGGCGCGCGGCACGCCGTTTCGCGGCGTGCTGTATGCCGGCGTGATGCTGACGCCGGAGGGGCCGAAACTGTTCGAATACAATGTCCGCTTCGGCGATCCGGAATGCCAGGTGCTGATGCTGCGGATGATGTCGGACATCGTGCCGGCGCTGCTGGCGTCGTGCGACGGGCAGTTGAAGAACTTCGATCTGCGCTGGTTTCCACGAAGCCGCGCTGACGGTGGTGATGGCGGCCAAGGGCTATCCCGGCGATTACGCCAAGGGCACCCGCATCGAGGGGCTCGATGACGCCGCCAAGGTCGAGGGCGTCGAGATCTTCCACGCCGGCACGATAGCGAAGGACGGGCAATTCTCGCCAATGGCGGCCGCGTGCTGAACGTCTGCGCGTTGGGCAAGACCGTCACGCGAAGCGCAGCAGCGCGCCTATCAGGCGGTCGACCGCATCCAATGGCCGGAAGGCTTTTGCCGCCGCGACATCGGCTGGCAGGCGGTGGAGCGGGAGAAGGCGGGATAGTAAATACCCGTCATTCCGGACGGCGCGCGACCGCTCAGTCGTCATACGCGGGCTTGACCCGCGTATCCATCACTCTTCAAAAGACTTTTTCGAAACGGATGGATTGCCGGGTCAAGCCCGGCAATGACGTATCTTCACGTCTCAGATCTACAGCAAATCGCCGCCCGCGGCCGAGCGCCGTGGTGCCGTGCTCGCGGAACGCCTTGATGACGTTGCGGCCGACCTTCCATTTGTGCACCTCGTCGGGGCCGTCGACCAGCCGCTGCGAGCGCACCTGCGTGTACCATTTGGCCAGGATGCGTATCCTGGCTGAAGCCGAGCGCGCCGTGCAGCTGGATCGCGGTGTCGATCACGTGGTGCACCATGTGCGCCAGATACACTTTCGCGATCGAATTTTCCTGGGTCAGGTCCATGCCCTTTTCCGCCTTGTAGGCGATGTGCAGCAGCATCAAGCGGCCGATGTAGAGCTGGCTGGCGCATTCGGCGAGCATGAACTGCACGGCCTGGCGGTCGGCCAGCAGCACGCCGAAGGTCGAGCGCTCGGTCACATGCGCTTGGCCGCCATGTCGAGCGCGCGCTGCGCCTTGGCGATGTTGTGCATGCCGTGGCGCAAGCGGCCGTAGGCGAGGCGATGCTGGCCCATGTTGAAGCCGTTGCCTTCGCCGCCGAGCAGATTCTCCGCCGGCACTTTCAGGTCCTTGATCTCGATTTCGGAATGGCCGCCGTGGATCAGCTGGTCGTAATGCGCGCCCTCGATCGCCATGTTCTTGATGTTGCGCTTGATCCGGTAGCCGGGGTTCGGCAATTCGACGATGAAGGTCGAATACTGCTTGTGGCGCGGCGCATCCGGATCGGTCCTGGCCATCACCAGCGCCATGTCGGCGACGCTGGCGGATGAGGAAAACCACTTCTCGCCGTTGAGGATGTAGTTGTCGTTGCCGTCCTTGTACGGCGCGTGGTCTGCATCCCGGTGGCATCGGCGCCCGAGGCTTTCTCCGTCATCGAGAAGCAGATCCGCTTGTCGCCGTTCAACAGCGGCTTGAGGAATTTTTCCTTCTGATATTCGGTGCCATGCTCCAGGATCGTCATCATCGAAGCGTCGTCGGGGCCTTGCGTGTTCATCGACAGCGCGCCGAGCGATGCTTTCACCGAGTTCCATCTGCACCAGCGCGTTGGCGAGCGGGCCGAGGCCCATGCCGCCATATTCCTTGGGGACGAACGGGCACCACAAGCCTTGCGCGCGCGCCTTCTCGCGCAGTTTGCCAGCACTTCGTCGAGCGGCTTGGAGTCCAGTTCCTTCTCCGCCGGGAATGCATTCGTCCTGCACCCATTGGCGGACTTTCTCGCGGATCGCCTTGGCTTCGGCCGGGACTTCGAAATCGATCGACATCGGAGGTTTCCTCGTTGTGGTTCTTGTTGGGCGGGCTTGCGGGATGGCATATATCCGGGACAAGCCAGCGGCAACGACAAACAAAGTTTAAAGCACGAGCCATTCATCCCCTGCTTTGAGGATCCGGTTTGGCCGCGAAGGAGTGCCAACGATGCCCGATCTCGCCGACCTGTTTCCCGGCTACGCGTCCGAATGGATCAACACCACATCCGGGCGGATCTTCGCCCGCGTCGGCGGCAAGGGTCCGCCGCTGCTGCTGCTGCATGGTTTTTCCGAAACCCATGTGATGTGGCACCGCGTCGCGCCGCAACTGGCGGATAAATTCACGCTGATCATCGCCGACCTGCCGGGCTATGGCTGGTCGGATATGCCGGAGAGCGACAACGATCACACGCCCTACACCAAGCGCGCGATGGCGCAGACCATGGTGGAGGCGATGGAAGCGCTCGGCCATGTGCATTTTGCGCTCGCCGGGCACGATCGCGGCGGCCGGGTCGCGTATCGGCTCGCGCTCGATCATCCGGGCCGGCTGTCGCAACTTGCGGTGCTGGATATTCTGCCGACCTATGAATACTGGGCGCGCATGGACCGGCTCTATGCGCTGAAGATCTATCACTGGAGCTTTCTGGCGCAGCCGTTTCCGTTGCCGGAAACGCTGATCGGCGGCAATCCGGATTTCTTCCTCAGGCAGAAGATGGCAAGCCAGACCAAATCGAAAAATCTCGATGCGATCGATCCGCGTGCGCTGGAGCATTATCTCGCCGCGTTCCGCGATCCGTCGCGGCTGCATGCGATGTGCGAGGATTACCGCGCCGGCGCCTATGCCGATTTCGAGATCGACAAGGCCGATCGCGACGTGGCGAGGAAGATCACGATCCCGATGCTGGCGCTGTGGGGCGATGCCGGCATTGCGCGCGCCGCCGCGACGCCGCTCGAGACCTGGAAGGCCTGGGCGACCAAGGTGTCGGGCGCGCCCATCAATTCCGGTCATTTCCTGACCGAGGAAAATCCCGATGCGACCGCGAAGGCGCTGCGGGAGTTTTTTGTGGCGGGATCGAAACGTGCCGTCATACCCGCGAAAGCGGTATCCCGTACGCCGCAGCCTTTCGATTCAATGGCGGCGCTCTGGAATACTGGATCATCCGCGTTCGCGGATGATGACGGAGGTGTTCACCTTCTCGCCTTGAAAAAATCCCGCAGCAGCGTTGCCGCTTCACTCTCGCCGACCGCCGAATAAATCTCCGGCGCGTGATGGCAGGTTGGCGAGGCGAAGAACCGCACGCCGGACTCCACCGCGCCGCCCTTGGGATCGGCGGCGCCATAATACAGCCGCCGGATCCGCGCCAGCGAGATCGCGCCGGCGCACATCGTGCACGGCTCCAACGTGACATAGAGGTCGCAATCGACCAGCCGCTCGCTGCCGATGGCCTCCGTGGCCTGCCGGATGGCGAGAATTTCAGCATGGGCGGTCGGATCGCGGTCGGTCAACGTGCGGTTTCCGGCCGTGGCGATGACCTCGTTATCAAGCACGATCACGCATCCGATCGGCACTTCGCCGGCTTTTCCGGCATTTTCGGCCGCTTTCAGCGCCAAATCCATGAAAGATGGTGCGGTCATGCCTCGTCTCCCGCCTAAAACTCTGCTACTAGGAACGCATTCAGCAAAAGTGGATACCGGTTTTGCGTGAGAATGCGCCTCGAGCCAAGAGCGCGCGCGTTGTCGCTTTGCCAGCCCGTCCACGGCAGCCTGATTGCCATTTCATCGACAGTGAGACCCTTCATGCCCCGCGATAACGACAAAAACAACGATTCCCGCGGCCGGCGTGATCGGCCCTCCGGCGGCAAGGGCCGCTCCGGGGCTGCCCGGGGACCTGAGAAGAAGTTCGCCAAGCGCGGCTTTGCCGGCAAGGACTTCGCCGGCAAGAGCGAATGGCGAGCGGCGTCCTTATGCCGGCAAGTCCGACGGCGCTAAATCATATGGCAAAAAACCTTATTCGAGCCCGGGCAAACCCTATGCCGGCAAGCGCGAAGGCGCCCCGCCGCGCTTCAATCGCCCGGACGACGCGCCGCGCGGCGAAAAGCGCCCTACACCCCGCGCGCCGATCGCGGCGATGCCCGCCCGGCCGCGCGGTTTCCGACCGGAAATTCGGCGACAAGAAACCTTACGCATCGCGCGACGGCGGCGGCGAGAAACGTCCCTTTACGCCGCGCAGTGAAGGCTTCCGCAAGGACGGCGACCGCCCCCGGGGAGATCGCCCCTTTCGCGCACGGCCGCCGCGCGAAGGTGATCGGCCGCGCGGCGATCGTCCCGACCGAAAATTTGGCGGTGACAAGAAGTTTTCACGCGGCGCGCCGGACCTGCCCGCAAGGATTTTCGAGCCGGGATCGCGGACCGCGCAGGGATCTCGGCGATCGTCGGGGATCGCGGCGATTCAAAGCCGTGGCAGAAGCGTGATGCCAGCGCGCCCGATCACGCCGGACGCAACTCGCGTCCGTCGCGCGACGGTGCAAGAAGCTTCGACAAGCCGCGTTTCGACAAGCCCCGTTATGACGCCGCGTGAGGACCGTGGCGGCGACGAGCGCCCGCGCTTTTCGCGCCCGCGCGAGGATCGCCCCCAGGGTGACCGTCCTCGTTCCGAGCGCCCGAATTCGACCGTCCGCGCCAACGGCCTGAAGGCCGCACCGACTGGCAGGAGCATCCGCGCAGCGAGGCAGAGGTCTCCGATCGGCCGCGCCGCGACAATGAAGACGACAGCAAGGTATTCGCCAAGCGCCCGGCCTTCGGCGGCCGCGGCGAATATCGCGAGCGCAAGCCGGACTTCGAGAAGCGCGCGCCACGGCCGCCGCGCGAAAAGAAATCCGGCGAGCGCATCGCCAAGGTGGTGTCGCGCGCCGGTCTCGCCTCGCGCCGCGACGCCGAGGAATGGATCGTGCAGGGCCGCGTCACGGTCAACGGCCGCGTGATCAATTCGCCGGCGCTCGACGTCACCGCCAACGATGTCGTGGCCGTCGACGGCAAGCCGTTGCCGCCGCGCGAGCGCACCCGCCTGTTCATGTTTCACAAGCCGCGCGGCCTGATGACCACCCATGCCGACCCGGAAGGCCGCCCGACGGTATTCGACAATCTGCCGGAGGGTCTGCCGCGGCTGATCTCGATCGGCCGGCTCGATTTCAATACCGAGGGGCTGTTGCTGTTGACCAATGATGGCGGGCTGGCGCGCGCGCTCGAATTGCCCGACACCGGCTGGCTGCGGCGCTATCGTGTCCGCGCTCATGGCGAGGTGACGCAGGCCCAGCTCGATGAGCTGAAAAAAGGCGTCGAAGTCGACGGCGTCAAATATGGCCCGATCGATGCGACGCTCGAGCGCGACCAGGGCGCCAATATCTGGCTGGTGTTTGCGATCCGCGAAGGCAAGAACCGCGAAGTCCGCAACGTGATGGCGCATCTCGGTCTCGAAGTGAACCGGCTGATCCGGGTGTCCTACGGTCCGTTTCAATTGGGCGAACTGGCCGAAGGCGAGGTCGAGGAGGTCAAAACCCGCGTGCTGCGCGAGCAACTCGGCGAGAAGATTGCGGTGTTGGCGGGCGCGGATTTTGCCCGTCCGGTGCAGGGCGAGGCAAAATCCGCCGATGAAGACGCCGATGCGCAGCCAGCGAAAAAGCCGTTCAAGCCGGCCGGCAAGAACGGCCTGATCGCCGACCGCAAGGGCCGTCGCGTGCTGGTGCAACGCACCGGAAGCGACGAAGCGCGTGCGCGCAATGAGGCCGAGGCCAGTGGCTACGGTCCGCCGCGGCGTCCACAACGCGGCTATCATGGCAAGCGCGACCTGAAGCCGCGCGACGAATAGAGTTGCTTTCTATGAGTTTCTGTTGCTTACGCACGGGCCGCCCTTCTCCCTCCCCCGCAAGGGGGGGGGAGGGGAGTACCGACGTTGCGGGGGCAGGGGATGCTATGGATTTGAGGACTATTGCTTGGTGCAGATGGATTTAAGAAAGATTCGTATGGCGGAGGAGTGGATGGGCAATTGAAGAAGATATTTCGGGGTTGCGGACGCGGGCGGACAATGCTCGGCACGATTTGGTGGAGGTATTGGTATTGCCTTGGCGGCAGTGCTGTGCGGAGCGGAGACAGTTGCTCGGACATGGCCGAGTTCGGGCAAGCCGAAGGAAGGCCTGCTGCGACTGCTTCTCCGCCTGGAGCATGGCATCCCGAGCCACGACACCTTCAGCCGGGTATTCCGTCTGCTGAACCCGGAAACCTTCGAGAGCGCATTCCGTGCTTCATGGCGGCCTTTGCCAAGGCCGATGGGCTCAAACTTACCGGGGTGGTGGCAGTCGACGGCAAGGCCTTGCGCGGAGCTTACGAACGCGGCGGAAAGGCCACGCCACTGCAACTGGTCAATGTCTTTGCGGTGGACGCCCGCATGGCTTTGGCCCAGCAAAAAGCGGCTGGTCGCAACGAGACGGCGGGTGCTTTGGAAGTGCTCGAGCTTCTGTCTCTCGAAGACTGCATCGTTACCGCCGACGCGCTGCATTGCCACCGTGCCTTTGCGGCGGCGGTCCGCGAGCGCGGCGGCGACTATGTTCTGGCGATCAAGGCAAACCGCGGGCGCTTGTTCACTGCGGTTACGCAACAGTTTGCGCGATCGGGCAAGCGCAGCATCGCCGAACAGATCGAGCCTTCGAGCCACGATCGGCACGAAGCACGGCGCGCGACCATCATGCGCAACACCAGCTTGGCTACTCTCTACGGCTTCCCAGGCGCCGCGGCGGTGGGCCGGATCACTTCGCGCCGGCGCCAGCGAGGTCAGCGGGCCGATGCCCCGGTAGTGCGCCACTATCTCTTGTCCAAATACATCTCCCCCAAGCGGCTGCTGCACGTCACCCGCAGTCATTGGGGTATCGAGAACCGGCTTCATTGGGTGCTCGACGTCCATTTTGCCGAGGACGCAACCGCGCACGAAAGGACAATGCTCCCGAGAACCTTGCCATCCTGCGCCGGCTCGCGCTCAACATTCTCCGATCCCATCCCAACCCCACGCCAATACGGCGCAAAATCAAGCGCGCAGGATGGGACGACGCCTTCCTCCTCGCCATACTCAGTCATATGCGATAGCCCTGCCCCGCGAGGGGGGAGGGAAGAGAGCGACGTTGCGAGAAGAGGATCGCACCCTAATGCGTGTCGTCGGCGGGCGATTGAAGGGCCGCAATCTGGCATCGCCATCCTCGCGCGATATCCGTCCAACCGCGGACCGGTTGCGCGAGTCGCTGTTCAATATCCTGATCCATGCCTATGACGATCCGATCGCGGATGCCCGTGTGCTCGATTTGTTTGCCGGCACCGGCGCGCTCGGCATTGAAGCGATCTCGCGCGGCGCGAAATTCGCGCTGTTCGTCGATAATGGTGCGGAAGCCCGGGCGCTATTGCGCAACAATGTCGAAGCGCTGGGACTCGGCGGCGTGACGAAAGTGTATCGCCGCGACGCCTGTAATCTCGGCCCGGCGCACCCGGTCGAGCCGTTCTCGCTGGTGCTTCTCGATCCGCCCTACCGCATGAAGCTCGCCGAGAAGGCGCTGGCCTCGTTGCGCGATGGCGGTTGGCTCGATCCGGCGGCGTTGCTGGTGGTGGAGGAAGCCAAAGTGGCGGAATTTGTCCCGCCGGACGGTTTCGAGGAACTGGAGCGGCGCGCCTATGATGACACGGAGTTTGTGTTTTTACGGTCAGTTGCCCAATCGTAGCCGTCATGCCGCGCGAAAGCGGGGCATCCAGTATTCCAGAGCTTTGAAGATCACATCGAACGTTGCGGAATACTGGGTCGCCCGGTCAAGGCCGGGCGATGACGGTTTATTGTGCGGAAGCGCATTACCTTCGCCCGAACAGCTTCTCGATATCGCTCAGCTTCAATTCCACATAAGTCGGCCGGCCGTGATTGCACTGGCCGGAATTCGGCGTGTCTTCCATTTCGCGTAACAGCGCGTTCATCTCTTCGGCTTTAAGGATGCGCCCCGCCCGCACCGAGCCGTGGCAGGCCATGGTGGCCGCGACATGCAGCAAACGGCGTTCCAGCGGCAACGCCTCGTCCCATTCCGCCATGTGCTCGGCGAGGTCGCGCAGCAAGGAGGCGGCGTTGATCTTGCCGAGCAGCGACGGTGTCTCGCGCACTGCGATAGCACCAGGGCCGAAGGATTCGATGGCGAGCCCGAAGCTCGCCAGTTCATCGGCGCGCGCGACCAGCTTCTCCACAGTCGCCTCGTCCATCTCGACGATCTCCGGAATCAAGAGAATCTGCCGCTGCACGCCGTCCCGCGCGAGCGAGGCTTTCAGTTTCTCATAGACGATGCGCTCATGCGCGGCATGCTGGTCCACCACGATCAGGCCGTCGCGGGTCTGTGACACGATATAGGTCTCGTGAATTTGGGTCCGCGCCGCCCCCAGCGGGCGGTCGAGCAGATCGGCCGATGGCGCGTGCCCGAAACGCACATCGGCGGTGGGGGTGCCGACGTCGAACGCGGCCTGGCCCGGTTCGGCAAAGGTGGCTACCGCTGAGCCGTCGAACGCCGGCGTTGGTCCAACCGGATAGGACGGCGAGCGCCGCCAGTCCCAGTTGTTGGGGCGTGGTGCGAACGACGGACGAAACGAGGCGATCGCCGCGCCATCGCTGTTGGCGGCGGTGCGCTTGCCTTCGCGGGCAAGGCCATCCTTCAGCGCGTGCACGATCAGCGCACGAACCAGGCCGGCATTGCGGAACCGCACCTCGATCTTGGCGGGATGCACATTGGCATCGACCTCCTGCGGATCGAGCGTCACGAACAGTGCCACCACCGGATGGCGGTCGCGCGGCAGATAGTCGGAATAGGCCGCTCGCACCGCGCCGATGATCAGCTTGTCGCGCACGGGTCGGCCGTTGACGAACAGATATTGCCCGAGCGCATTGGCGCGGGTCAGCGACGGGGCGGCGGCAAATCCTTCGACCACCACGCCCTCACGTTCGCTGCGCACCTCGATGGCACTGATGCGAAAATCCGTGCCCAGAATATCGCCGAGCCGGGTAAGCCGGCCGGGAGAGCCGGGCAGGGCGGCGGCCCAGGTGACGGGCGCGCGTTCTTCTCCGGCCAGCGTGAAGGCGATGTCGGGCCGCGCCATCGCGAGACGGCGCACCACCTCGCGGATCGCTTCGGCCTCGGTGCGGTCGGTCTTGAGAAATTTCAGGCGCGCCGGCGTCGCATAGAACAGATCGCTGACCTCGACGCGAGTGCCTTGCGAAAGGGCCGCCGGTATAACGGGCGATTTCGCACCGCCGTCGACCGACAGCGACCAGGCATGCGGCTCATCGGCATGGCGCGTGGTGATCGCAAGTTTGGCGACCGCGCCGATCGAGGGCAGCGCCTCGCCGCGAAACCCCAGGGTACGGATATGCAGCAGGTCCTCGTCGTCGAGTTTGGACGTGGCGTGGCGATCCACCGCCAGCGTCAGATCGCCCTGGGTCATGCCGCTGCCGTCGTCGGTAATGCCGATCCGCCGCCGGCCGCCGCCATCGGTGAAAATGTCGACCCGGCTCGCACCTGCGTCGATGGCATTTTCCACCAGCTCCTTGACCACGCTGGCGGGACGCTCGACCACTTCGCCGGCGGCGATGCGATTGACGACCTGTTCGGGGAGCTGGCGGACCGGCATGGGCTCTGTGCGACTCGCGGGAATGGAGCCCTAATCTAGGGGCTTATGCCAGCCAGCGGGAGGGCAGGGCGGCGCCTCTCCCCACTCTTCATGGCGAGCGACGCCGTTTCCCGGGACGTTTGGCTCAATCGTCGAAGCCGCCCGAGCCGCGCTTCGCCTTGACGTCGCTGCGGCGCTTCTTGCCTTCGAGCCGGCGTTTTTTCGAGCCGAGCGTCGGTTTGGTCGGACGCCGCGGGGTCGGGCGCACCGACGCCTCGCGCAGCAGTTCGATCAGCCGGTCGATGGCGTCGGCGCGGTTGCGCTCCTGGGTGCGGAAACGCTGCGCGTGAATCACGATCACGCCATCCTTGGTCATGCGCTGGCCCGCTAGTCGGTCAAGCCGGGCGGCGACATCGGACGCCAGCACGATCCGGCGCGTATCGAACCGCAATTGCGCGGCGGTCGAGAGCTTGTTGACGTTTTGTCCGCCCGGACCCGAGGCGCGCACGAAACTGATCTCGATATCGTTCTCGTCGATCGTGAGGTCGCGGGAAATCCGCAGCATGGCGTCACCGGAGGCCGAATATTCCCCCAACGGGAATCAGGCCAGCTGAAGATAGCCGGTTTCCTTGTGGTCCTGAAGGATGGCGGCCTTCCCCGGATGCTGCGCAGCGCGCCGATGGTGCGCTTTGTTCCGGGTCCACTGCCAGGAAAAGAAAGTATGGGTCCCGCCTCCGCGGAGCAGCGTACTAGACGATGCGGAGCATGTAATTGGGCGCGCATTCTCGCCAGCCGTTGGCATTACGAGGACGCCGCACCGCGTCCGTGGACAAGAGATGGTCTGGCGCTTGGCCTGAACGCCGTCGCACGATGGGAGGCCCAGCGTCTCCCGGAGATGTGCAGCGGAGCCTTGTCCAAGGTCCTGGAGGCTGAGCGCTGCGCTGCTCGTCGGCATCGAGATGACGAATGCGCTCACGCACCGCTAGCCGATGGGCGCAAGTTCGTAAACCTGGGCGTTCTGCGCGTTTGGAAAATAAGGCGCTGATCAATGTCCGGTACCATGCATTGCGTTCAGCGGCAGAGGCCCCGCACCTGGGCCACACGGCGCAGACCCCCGGTGCTGGGGCGGGTTAAGGCAATGCACTTTCTGCAAGGCAAATTGCCGCTCGAACCATTCCGCCCATGCTGCGGAATGTCTCTTCAGATATTAACATTTGCCTAGTACGCGTTTTCTGCAATAGTTCCGAAAGGCGATCAACGGCTTCTAAGGCTTTTTGGCTGTGGCTCCTGCAATCTTAAGGATGGGTCTGCTGATTCCGCGCGAAGGGCCGGCGGGAATTTGGGCACCGTCCTGCGAGGCCAGCGCTATCCTGGCTGTCTCCGAACTCAACGCAGAAGGAGGTATCCTCGGGCGGCAGGTCGATCTCGTGATTGCTGACGCTGGAGATACAGACGCCAGCGCCGCGGCCGCGGCGAGTGCCGTGGTCGGTGTCGACAAAGCCGAAGTCGTCGTCGCGATGGTGACGAGTTCGGCGAGAACGCCGGTAGCGAAAGAACTGCACCGTCGCTGCGTCCCCCTTATGTATACGCCGCAGTTCGAGGGCGGAAAGCTTGATCCGGGGATATTGACCGTCGGAGAAACCACGAAGGATTTACTGCCGCCGGGACTTTCCTGGCTCGCCACTGAAAAGCGCGCGAGCCGTTTCTTTCTGCTCGGCAACGATTACGTATGGCCGATCGAATCCATGGAGCGGGCAAAACGCATCATCACCGATATGGGCTGTTCAGTCGTCGGCAACGCGGTACTTCCCTTCGGGGTCGAAGACCATGAACAGCTGATGGCCCGCATCACGCGTGCCCGCCCGCACGTCGTGGTGTCGTGGTTGCTAGGGCATGAGGCAGTTGTCTTCAACAGAGCCTTCGCGGCGGCGGGACTGGCCTCGCGCATCCTGCGCTTTAGCACGGCGATCGATGAGACCATCCTGTATGCCATAGGGGAAACATGCACCGAAAACCTCTATGTTGCCTCGGCATATTTCTCCAGCCTTCGGTCTCGTAACAACGATGCGTTCCTCGAACGCTATCATAGCTGTTTTGGCGACTCGCCGCCACCGGCGAACGGCTTTGGCGAATCCCTTTACGAGGGCGTCCATTGCCTGGCGGGTCTGGTCGACGCCGCCGAGAGCTTGCGTCCACTGGATCTGGACCGAAAAGTAGGACGGGCGAGACAACGACGAACGGCTCGAGGCTTTGATCGGCAGGTCGTCGCCGGCGCCGCTCGCCCAGTCCATCTCGCGGTCGCCGAAGGTCACGACTTCCGTGTCATTGCGGCCCGCAGAGCACCGAGTGAGCATAACCCCGTTGCGTAACGGCTTGCGGGAGTTCGCGCTGCCACCATAGTTCCCAGGCAGCGTTGCGGGCAGGCGGCTCCAAGCCCTGTTCTCGTTGCGTATGGTTTGACGCGGCAGCCTTAACGACATTCATTTCAGTTGTTCATCACGGATTCGAACTGATGCCCGCTAGATATTGATTTCCTTACGTCCGTGTCTCACGCATCAATCCACGAAGTATACGCGTCAGTTCTTTAGCCTTCGAAAGATCCAGCCGATCGACCAAGCTGCGCTGCTGATCTCCCAGGACTCCCTTGAGTCGGTTGTGGAGCGCCTTGCCTTTGGTGGCCAGGAAGATCAGCACTCGGCGTCGATCTTCCGGTGCGGCGGCGCGATATACCAGCGCTTCGACAACCATGCGATCGACGATCTTGGTCAACGACGCCGCATCGACCAGCACGATCGTCGCAAGTTCGCCCATCGATCTTCCCTCGGATGAGGCCAGCGCGCTTAAAATTCGGAATTGTTCGAGCGGAATCCCTTCGGGGCGGAGAGATTCCTGCAACTCCTCTTCGAGTTGACGATTTACGCTGGCTATCAGGTAGGCAAGTTGATCTTCCATATTTGAAGGGCGGCGGGCCACGAGAGATGCTTCCAATTTCAATAGTAGCTTTGACGATATTTTTTATCATTGCTGAGAATTCAAAAAACCGCAAGTGATTTAGGCAGAGCGTGCACAGTTTGTGGACTTTAGCCAAAATACCGTCGAGCGGATTCGGGGTTGCCGCAGACGCTGGCCTCTAGATTGTACCTGCCGAATCAGGTTCGCCAAAGTTCTTCATGTTTGTTTCTTGCAGATACTAGAATTTACGATTATCGTACATGAAAGCAGTCGGAGGCGGGCTCGAATTGGCGATGTTCAAGACTGATGAATTTCCTGCATCCAGGAGAACGAGGAAAGACCGTCAGTTGAGGGCGAGGCGTGCCTTTACGTTAAATTGTTCGGGCTCGCGGCACGCGCAGATAAAGCGGTCTCTATTTCCTGTATCACTGCGTTCAGCATCATGGATGGATATGCCATGATGTCTACATACAGTCAGACCCTTCCTGAAAAAAATTCCGATGGGTTTCGCGGAAGGCTCGTCGGGGTTCTTTCTGCTCTCATATTGGCCAGTCTCCTCGCATGGGGATGGGCGCTGACTGCTTTCGCTGCCCAACCCGTGCTCATGGGCACAGCCGTGCTTGCATACAGTCTGGGACTGCGCCACGCGCTCGATGCGGATCATATCGCCGCGATCGACAATGTGACACGCAAGCTGATGCAAGAAGGCAAGCGACCGGTTGCTGTCGGGCTCTTTTTCGCGCTTGGCCATTCCGCCGTCGTGATGTTTGCCTCGGTCGCAATCGCCGTGACCGCGAAGTCATTCACGGACGAGGTCGCTCCCTATCGCAAGATCGGCGGCATTATTGGTACGTCAGCTTCAGCACTGTTTCTGTTCATTATCGCGACCGCGAACTTGATCGTGTTGGCCGGTGTTTACAGGGCTTTTCGCAAAGTCAGGAACGATGAGGATGTTCGCGACGAAGACATTGACGCCTTGTTGCAGCAGCGCGGTTGGCTGGCGCGTCTATTCCGACCATTGTTCAGGTTTGTATCCAAGAGTTGGCATCTATTTCCAATCGGTTTCCTGTTCGCGCTAGGATTTCGAAACCGCAAGCGAGATCAGCCTGTTTGGGCTTTCTGCCGGGGCTTCAAACGAGACATCCAACTGGTCGATCTTAGTATTTCCGATGTTGTTTACCGCGGGGATGACACTGGTCGATACGATCGACGGCATTCTGATGCTCGGCGCCTACGGTTGGGCGTATCGCAAGCCGATCCGCAAGCTCTTCTATAACATGACGATCACATCGATCTCGGTACTCGTGGCCCTGGTGATAGGGAGCATAGAGACGCTCGGATTGATGGCCGGGCATTTCAATCTTGAGGGCAGGTTTTGGAGTTGGATTCTCGATCTCAACGCCAATTTCGGCGCGCTGGGCTACGGAATAGTGGGCCTCTTCGTCGCAAGTTGGGCTTTGTCGATCATTATCTATCGCGGGAACGGCTATCATCGGCTTGACAGGACAGCTTGAGGAGAACAATCGCCATTCAAGAAGTGACATAAAATGCTGCGACGAACGGAACTTCGAGTTCTGGGCGCCATTTCAGCGATTGCCATGGCCGCCCTTCGGCTGTGGGTGATGTCCCTGAAAATATCGCGCCTGGATTCTTCGGCTTTCAAATCGTCCTTAAAGCAGATCGTGTTTTTTAGCGAACAGTGTCCGGGACGTTTGACAGTCGCGATGGAATAAGCTAGTAATAGCTAGTAATTATTGTGCAAGCGGCCGTGAGATCTGATGCTAGTGATCCGCAACCGTCAGAGACTTAACCGCCATTCAGGGAGTTAGCATGTCGAAACCCCACGCTGCCAAGCCAGAATTTGATCCAGCGATCCGTGTCCGTGCGCTTGAATCGCTGCTTGCCGAAAAGGGGTTGATCGACCCTAAAGCGCTCGATGCTTTGGTCGACACTTACGAGAATAAAGTCGGTCCCCGTAACGGCGCCAGGGTGGTTGCGCGAGCCTGGGTCGATCCAGCCTACAAGCAGCGCCTGCTAAATGATGCGACAGCAGCTATCAAGGAGCTGGGCTTCTCCGGTCTGCAAGGAGAAGACATGGCGGTCGTCGAAAATACACCCGAAGTGCATAACCTCGTCGTGTGTACGCTTTGCTCTTGCTACCCGTGGCCCACGCTTGGCTTGCCGCCTGTCTGGTACAAGTCGGCACCATACCGCGCCCGAGCCGTCAGCGATCCGCGTGGCGTGCTCAAGGAATTCGGCACCGAGGTCAGCGAGAACGTGGAAGTTCGCACCTGGGACACCACCGCGGAGCTACGCTATCTGGTGCTTCCCGAGCGCCCTTCGGGTACCGAGAATTTGACGGAGGATCAGCTGGCAGAATTGGTGACGCGTGATTCGATGATCGGCGTCACCAGGTGATTGCATGCTCGGGAGAGCTTGGACATTCAGGGAGGATTAGCGGGATGAACGGTATTCACGATTTGGGCGGCATGCACGGACTGGGGCCGGTTGTAGCTGAAAAGAACGAGCCGGTGTTTCACGAGGAATGGGAGGGGCGCGCCTTCGGCCTGTTCGCTGCTACCTTCGTTTTCGCCGGTTACACCGTTGACGAGTTTCGACACGCGATCGAGAAAATCGAACCCGCGCATTATCTCGAGTTGTCATATTATGAGCATTGGATGTTTGCTTTCGAGGATGCGTTGATCAAGCGGGGCTTCGTTACGCGCGAGGAACTCGATGCGCGTATGGCAAAGCTTCAAAAGGGAGGTAACTGATGTTGCTTACACCCGATCTTGTTCCGGTGGTCACCGCAACGGGCGCCTCGGCCCGCGTCGCTGAGCACGTCGCACCTCGCTTTCGCATCGGCGATCGCGTTCGCGTTCGCAATCACAATCCGACGACCCATACGCGGCTGCCCGGTTATTTGCGCGGCAAGCTGGGTACCATAGAGAAGGACTACGGCGTATTTGCATTTCCCGACACGCATGCCCATGGTTTGCCCGAAAAGCCGCAGCACTGTTACAGCGTTCGTTTTACGGCGCGCGAGGTGTGGGGCGCAACAGCGTCTGACCGCGATACGTTGCGGGTAGATGTATTTGACGACTACATGGATCTCGACTGACGCGAGAAGGGCGGTCGCTGTGAACATAGAATCTGCTTCCTCACCGTTGTTGTGCAAAGGGCTGCCCACCGGCGACGATGCCGACTTCAAATTCGCGGAGCCGTGGGAGGCGAAGATCTTCGCGATCATCGTAGGGTTGTCGAAAGACGGTCATTTCAGTTGGGCAGACTGGGTCGAATGCTTTTCGAAGGAAGTGGCGGCGGCCACCGCCGTCGAAGCGGCTGGAGGCGACGAGTTGCCCTATTACGAACAATGGCTGAATGCGGCCGAGAAGCTTCTTATATCCAAGGGCGTCACGACCCAAGAGCAGCTGCTCGCGAAGCGCTTCGCGGTAGGCTCGGTAGGGTCGATGCATGTGCTCAAATGACGGCGCACTCGGCTGCGACGACGTCGCGCAAAGTACCGGTCACGATCCTCACCGGATTTCTGGGTGCCGGCAAGACGACGTTGCTCAATCGGATCCTTCACGAGCGGCATGGCGAACGCATTGCCATTATCGAGAACGAATTTGGAGAAGCGGGAGTGGACAATGATATTCTGATCGTCGGTGACGGCGAACAGATTATCGAGATGAACAACGGTTGCATCTGCTGCAACGTGCGTGGCGATCTCGTGCGAATTCTGGGTGACCTGCGGCAGAGGCGCGAAACCAGGCCTGATGCCTTTGACCGTGTCATCATCGAGACTACCGGGCTGGCAGATCCAGCCCCGGTCGCACAGACCTTCTTCATCGACGACGACGTCGCCGCTTATTACGTGCTTGATGCGATCGTAACAGTTGTCGATGCCAAGCATGCAAACAATCAGCTAGATGAGTTCCATGAAGCGCAGGAGCAGGTCGGCTTCGCCGATCGGATTCTCTTGAGCAAATCCGACCTTGTGAATGATGTCGAGCGTGAGCAAGTGTATAACCGTCTGGTTCAGATGAATCCTCGGGCACCGATCAAGCCGGTGAATTTTGGCGATACGCCGATCGGCGATCTGCTCGATATCGGTGGGTTTTCGCTCGATAGTATTCTCGAAATCGAACCAGGATTTCTTGGCGAAGATCATCATGAGCACGACGACGACGTTCAGTCGTTCGTATTCACGAGCACGGCGTCGTTCGACCAGAGTCGCTTGCAGGAGTTCTTCCGCGAGACGATCGCGGAAAATGCCAAGGATCTGATGCGGTACAAGGGAATCGTTGCATTCGACGGTCTTGATCATCGTGTTGTCTTCCAGGGCGTTCATATGATGATGAATTCCGACGTGGGGCAACGGTGGTTGCCGGATGAAGCTCGCAAATCGAAACTTGTCTTTATCGGTCGCAGCCTGCCTAAAGCCAAGATGATTGCTGGTCTGGAGCGCTGCCTGATGCAGTAGAATTTAGGATGATGTGACGTGAGGCTGCCAGCAACGTGATTGGACTGTTCCTGCGGTTAGGCGAAAAGAATATATTTTCTATTCAGCTGTAGCGGTGCCCTCAATTGTTCAGTGAGGCGACACGGGTCCCGTGGGATTCGCGGACTCGAAGCCTCTTGTCTTCTCGCGCACGAGCGCAAGTTTCAATCGGAGGATACGGTTATGGGCGTGAAGAAGCCGACGACGGACGAAATGGTCAAAATTTGCGCCACGCTGGGGATGAATATGTCGGTCGGCGAGATCGATTCCTTTATCGGACAGATGGAGGGCGCGGTTGCCGGCTACAATGCGCTCGATGCGATGCCGGACGAATTGCCGCCCGTGAAATACCCTCGCCTGCCCGGCTATCTACCGAGCGGCACGGAAAACCAATACAATGCCTGGTATCGCAAGACTACCATCAAGGGCGCGTCCAGCGGCAAGCTACAAGGCAAGACAGTCGTGTTGAAGGACAATGTTCTTCTCGCCGGCGTGCCGATGATGAATGGAGCTTCGAGCCTGGAAGGCTATGTTCCTGATATCGACGCGACGATTGTAACACGCATGCTGGATGCGGGTGCCACGATTGTCGGGAAGGCACATTGCGAATATTTCTGTTTCTCGGGCGGCAGTCATACCAGTGCTCTGGGTCCCGTGGTCAATCCTCGCAAGGACGGCTATTCTGCCGGTGGCTCCTCGTCGGGCAGCGCGGCGCTTGTCGCCGCTGGCGAGGTGGACATGGCGATCGGCGGCGACCAGGGCGGCTCGATCCGCATTCCCTCGGCTTATTGTGGCACGTATGGCATGAAGGCGACGCATGGCCTCGTTCCCTATACTGGCGTAATGCCGATCGAATCGACGCTCGACCATACCGGACCGATTACATCCAATGTCGCCGACAACGCGCTGCTTCTGGAAGTTTTGGCCGGACCTGATGGGCTCGATCCGCGGCAGATCAATATCACGACTGCTGCCTATACGCAGGCTTTGACCGGCGGGGTTCAAGGCCTTCGAATCGGTGTCGTCAAGGAAGGCTTCGGCCACCCGAATTCCGAACAGGATGTCGACGCGCTGGTCAAGAAGGCAGCAGAGAATTTTCGCAAGCTGGGTGCCGTGGTGCAGGACGTGTCGATCCCAATGCATCTTGCTGGCGGGGCCATCTGGTCGGCGATCGCCCATGAGGGCGCCACCGTACAAATGATGCATGGCAATGGCTTTGGGTTCAACTGGAAGGGACTCTACGTTACGAGCTTGATGCGCGCGCACGACGCGTGGCGGACCAGGGCCGACAGTCTGTCGGATACGCTGAAAGTCACGATCATGATGGGCCAGTATATGCTGGAGAAGCATCGTGGCAACTATTACGCCAAAGCGCAGAACCTATCGCGTCGGCTTCGCGCTGCTTACGACGATGCGCTGGCGTCTTGCGATCTGCTGTTGATGCCGACCCTGCCGTTAAAGGCGACGAGGCTGCCGGCTCCCGATGCGCCGCTGGCGGAGGTTCTGCAGCGCGCGTTCGAAATGCTCGGCAATACCGCGCCGTTCGACGTCACCGGCCATCCCGCAATGTCTATACCATGCGGTATGAGCGAAGGGTTACCTGCCGGCATGATGCTGATCGGCAAGCATTGCGATGAAGCGACGATTTATCGTGCCGCACATGCATTCGAAAAGTCGGGCGACTGGAAATCGGTCCATCCGTGACACAGAGCAGATTGTGATTGTTTTGGCCTTGATTCCTGCATTCATTCCTGAGGGAACCAGGTCGATGGCGACAACTGTCGCAAGATCGGTCCTTCCGGCAAAAATCACCATTCACCCCTTGCCGTCGACCGCAGCCCTAACTTGGCGGATCGATTGAGCCCAGGCCCTAGTTCGCCGCGGGCGGGGCTGCCGCGGCGGGCTGGGCGACGGCTTGCGGGGCGCGGCCGACGATCACGGTGAGCAGGCCTTGCCCCCACAGGCGCCTGGCAGCGCTCCTGGCGTCATCGAGCGTCACGGCGTCGACAATGGCGTTGCGCTTCTCGATGTAGTCGATGGGAAGCTTGTCCAGCTGGTATTGCAGTAATCCGGACGCTAGCTTCGAGGAAGTGTCGAGCGCCAGCATTTGCGAGCCCTTGAGGTAGGACTTGGCCTCGTCCAGTTCCTGCTGGGTCGGGCCGTCCTCGGCCATGCGGCGGACTTCCTTGTTGATGGCCTCGACCGTCTCGCCGGCGCGGTCGGCGCGGGTTCCGGTATTTCCGACGAACAGGGCGGAGTGGTCCATCCACATCAGCGATTCAAATACCGAATAGGCCAGGCCGCGCTTCTCGCGGACCTCGTGGTAGAGCCGCGACGACAGCGATCCACCGCCGAGAATGTGGTTGACGACATAGCCGGCCATGAAATTTGGATCGTCGCGCATGAAACCGGGGCCGCCGAAGGTAACCACGGTCTGCGGCACGTCGAGCGGAATGAACGCGCGCTGCGGCGGCCTGGCGGCTTCGACGTCGGCGACCGGCGTGAGACTGGCCTTCGCCGGCAAGCCGCCGAAGGTCCGGTCCAGCAACTGGCCGAGCGTGGCGGCATCGACATCGCCGACCACGGCGATCTTGAGGGTGTCTTTTGCCAGCACGCGGCGGACATAGTCCTTCAGGTCGGCGACATCGATTCCGGGAACGCCTTCCAGGGTGCCGTCGGGTGGCCGGCCATAGGGGTGGTTGCCAAAGGCGATCTCGAGGAACTTGCGGCTCGCCAGCGCGCCCGGGTTGGAGGTCTCGCTGCGCAGGTTGGAAATCACCTGGGCGCGAATGCGCTCGACGTCGGTGCTGTCGAAATGCGGCGACGTCAGCGACATCCGAAGCAGGTCGAAAGCCTCGTCGCGGGTGTCCTTGAGCATGCGCAGCGAGCCGTGGAAATAATCCCGCGTCGAACTGAAGCTCAACTCGATGGCGCGGCGTTCCAGCCGTTCGTGAAAGGTCTTGGAATCGAGATCCCCCGAGCCCTCGTCGAGCAGGCCGGAAACCAGATTGCTGACGCCGGGCTTGTCGGCCGGGTCCTGTGCCGCGCCGCCACCGAAGGCATATTCCATCGCGATCAGTGGCACGGTGGCGTCCTGCACGAACCAGGCCTCGATGCCGCCCGGCGAAACCAGATGCTGGATTTTGGTCGCGGCGTACGACGGCAAAGAGGCGATCGGCATCAGCATGAAGCCAACTGCTGCGACCCATGCCAAGTGCCGCGCACAAGCCTTGAAAGAAACCTTGAAAGCAGCCATCAGGGAGGTCTCTGGAGAAGTCTTGGAATGGATCACGAACGCTTCTCCTCGCGTTTCGGCGCGGTGTCTTTGATCAGATAGCCGGTCACCGAACGGTTCTTGTCGAGCCATTTTTGCGCAGCGGCGCGGACCTGTTCGGCGGTGACGGCGCGAATGCGATCCGGCCAGCTTCTGATGTCCTCAATGCTCAGGCCGGTGGTGAGCGCTCCGCCATACCACCGCGCCAATGTCGCCTGGTTGTCCTGGGCGTAGATAGCGCCTGCGATCAGCTGGGTCTTGACGCGCTCGAGATCCTCGGCGTGAACCGGGTTTTCGGCGATGTCGGCGATCACCTGGTCGATCACCTGCTCGACTTGCGCGAAATCGACGCCGGGTTTCGGCGAGGCCGAGATCGTGAATTGCGTCGGGTCGAGCGAGGTGCCCTGGTAGCCGGCGTTGGCGCTGATCGCGAGCGGCCGGTCGATCACCAGCGCGCGATAAAGATAGGAGTTGCTGCCGCCGCCCATCAACTGCGCCAGCACGTCGAGCGCCGGGCTTTCCCCGGCCGTCGCGGTGGTGGCGGAGGGAACGAGATAATAGCGGCGCACGCCGGGTTGTTCGACGCGGGGGTCGGACAGCGTCACCGTGCGCGGGGCGACCGGCATCGGCTCCTGGGGGCGAATCCGCTGCGCGAGTATCGCAGGCTGTAGCGGCACGTCGCCGAACGCGCGTTCCACCATCGGGCGGATATCCTTGGCATCGACGTCGCCGGCAATCACCAGCGTCGCGTTGTTCGGCGCGTAGAAGCGCCTGTAGAACGCCAGCGCGTCTTCGCGGTCGAGCTTCTCGATTTCGTGACGCCAGCCGATTATGGGACGGCCGTAGGGATGATTGAGGTACAGCGCCGCCATGATCTGCTCGGTCAGCCGCGCCTCCGGATTGTTGGCGACCCGCATGTTGTATTCTTCGAGCACGACGTCGCGCTCCGGAAGCACGTTCTCATCCTTCAGGATCAGCCCGGTCATGCGATCGGCCTCGAACTCCATCATTCTCGGCAGTTGCTCGCGCGGCACGCGCTGGTAATAGCCGGTGTAATCGGTGGAGGTGAAGGCGTTCTCGTTGCCGCCGACCCGCAGCACGGTCTGGGAAAACTCGCCGGCCGGATGCTTGCGGGTGCCCTTGAACATCAAATGTTCGAGAAAATGCGCGAGGCCCGATTTGCCGGGGGTCTCGTCGGCGGAGCCGACCTTGTACCAGATCATCTGCGTAACCACCGGCGTGCGGTGGTCCGGGATCACCACGACCTTCAATCCGTTGCCGAGGCTAAAGCTGGCCGGGGGCTCGGAGGTTACCGTGGACTGGGCGCGAACGCCGTCGGCGGTGATCGTAAGCGCCGAGAGCAGCGCGGCGAAGAGGGGGACGGCGAAGCGGCGTGAGGACATTATGACCTGTCTGGCGCGTAGTCCGCAAAACTGGGCGCCGGTTTTGCGAAAGGATACGCGCAAATTTCGAATAACAGCGGCCGAACCGAAATGTTCGGGATCAAGCCGCGGCACACTACACCGTGGGTCTGCCGTTGAGCGTCACGAAACCGAGAGACAGAATTAACTAATCGCCATGTGTGCGGGCAGCCGCATTTCATTGCTTGTTGGAAGTCTCTTTGCTGTCCTTGTTGTCGGCGTCCTTGTTGACCGATCCCTTCTGCCCGACGCCATAGGCGTAATTCGGCGACGGGATCTGGTAGCCCGGAGGGGGCTGGGTCAGGGTTTCGCGCGCCGGCTCCCCCGTGAACTGTCCGACCTCGGGTTTGGTGCCGCCGAGATAATTGTTCATCTTCTCGGTCAAACTCTGTTGCGGCTGGGGTTGCCCGCTCGCGGCAACTGACGCCCTGGCCGCCTCGGCCTCAGCCGGCGTCAGCTCATGGGTGGAATTCGTCAGGCTTTTCTTCCTCGCCGCGAGGGCTGCCTTGCGTCGTTTTTCGTCCGGATCTTTCGGCCAGTTCGGGGCATTCACCTGGCTGGCGGCGGCCGCCGGCGGCGGCAGATCGAGCTGTGGCGGCACCACCAGCGGGGATCGCTCGCGATAATCGATCCCCTTGCTGTCCATGTTGGTGGTGGAGAATCCCGACTTGATGGTATCGACGAATTTTTCGCTGAAGGACCTGTTATCCTCATCATCGCTGCCCGCGCGCGCGGCGCTGACGGTCATCACAAGGCCAATGCCCAGGGCGATGGCGGCGAGCCGCGGGGCGCGTGCCAGCGCGGTCGACAAGTTTTGATCCATCAGGTTCTGCACCAACAGGCCGGTGGCTCTGGTCTCGCGCATCGCGCTCTTCCTGTTCAAAGTTGTCGGCAGCCGCCGCCCAGGGCGCAGTTCCGCTCCCGTTATCAGGGCTCGGCCGAACATGCTCGTATCAGCCGGGATCAGGGCGCTTTTGCGGCGGGTACCCCCAGGAACGAGTCATACAGCAGGGCCGCAACCCCGGCAACAATCGCCGCGTCGGCAAGGTTAAACACGTACCAATTGTAGGTTTTCTCCCCGAACTGGACGTGGAACAGGGCGAAATCGACCACCGCGCCATAGGCGAGGCGGTCGATGGCGTTGCCGACGGCGCCGCCGATGATCAGGCCGAGCGCGACCGTGGCGATCAGGGTCCGCGACCACGCCATCCAGACGCCAAGGACCACCACCGCCACCGCCTTGATCACCATCAGGCCGATCTGGGCGACCGGGCTTTCGTTCTGAAACCAGCCGAAGCTGATCCCGACATTCCAGGCCAGCACCAGATCGAAGAACGGCGTCAGCTTCACCGCGCCGCGACGGGCGATGTCGAACACGTTGAGCAGCCAGAGCTTCGATGCCTGATCCAGCGCCAGCACGACGAAGGCTGCGATGATGCCGGGGCGGAGGTGAGGGCTCATGGCGTGGCCGATACAAACCACGACGTCGTCCCCGCGAAAGCGGGGACCCATACGCCGAGGAGTTTCAAGTAAAAAAAGATGGAGCCCAATTCGCGCACAAAAATACCCGCCGGTGGTTATGGGTCCCCGCTTTCGCGGGGACGACGACTTCAGACGGCTAATCCTAGCGCCTTCCATTCGCGCAGCGCGGTTGCATCGCGCAACGAGACGTCGGGGTATTCAGGGTCGCTGCCGACATCGGCCAGGATTTTCCACGACCGCGCGCATTTGGTGCCGACCGCTTTCTCGACCACGACGGCAACGCCGGGCACCTCGTTCAAGCGGAAGGCATCGGCCGGCGCGTCCTCATTGGTCACCATCGCGTTCGAGGTGATGCAGACCTCGGCCAGATCGATATCGAACAGCGTTTCGAAAATCTTGCGGTCCGAGACATAGACCAGCGGCGAGGCTTCCAGCGACGAACCGATATTTTTCGCGGCGCGTTCGACTTCCAGCGCGCCGGTGACGACCCGGCGGACATTGCGGATGATTTCCCACTTGGCCGCCAGTCTTTCGTCGCGGAATTTTTCAAACCCTTCCGGAAACAGCGTGAGATGCACCGAGGGCTCGGCGTCCGGCCGGTACAGCCGCCACGCCTCTTCCGAGGTGAACGACAAGCACCGGCGCCAGCCATTTCAGGATCGCGTCGCAGATCATGTCGATGGCGGTGAGTGCTGCCTTGCGCGCGATCGACGACGGCGGGTCGCAATACAGCGTGTCCTTCCGGATATCGAAATAGAACGCCGACAATTCGGTATTCATGAACGCCGACAGGCTGGCGACGACGGTCTTGTAGTCGAACTCCGCGTAAGCCTGGCGCACGATGGCGGCCTGCTCGGCGAGCTGGTGCAGCATCAGCCGTTCCAGTTCGGGCATGTCGGCGAGAGCGATGGCGTCGCCGGGCCTGAAGTAATGCAGCGTGCCCAGCATCCAGCGGATCGAGTTGCGCAGCTTGCGATAGGTCTCGATGGTGTTTTTCAGGATTTCCGGGCCGATGCGCTGGTCGTCGGCATAGTCGGTGGCGCAAACCCAAAGCCTCAGGATATCGGCGCCGGATTGCGCGATGACCTTTTGCGGCTCGACGGTGTTGCCGATCGACTTCGACATCTTGCGGCCGTTCTCGTCGAGCGTGAAGCCATGGGTGAGCACGACGTCGAACGGCGCGCGGCCGCGGGTGCCGCAGCTTTCCAGCAGCGACGACTGGAACCAGCCGCGGTGCTGGTCCGAGCCCTCGAGGTACATCACAGTGTCGTTGCCGCCATCGACCTTGCGCTTGATGCCGGCAAGGCCTGGAAAATGCACGGGATCTTCCAGTACGAAGGCGTGGGTCGAACCTGAATCGAACCAGACGTCGCAGATGTCGTCGACCTTCTTCCAGGCTTCATTGGCGTGGGACCCCAGAAAGCGCTCGCGGGCGCCGTCCACGTACCACGCGTCGGCGCCTTCCTGCTCAAAGGCTTCGGCGATGCGCTGGTTGACGGCCTCGTCCTGCAGGATCTCGGCCGAGCCGTCGCCTTTCTCGCGCACGAACACCGCAATCGGCACACCCCAGGCGCGCTGGCGCGAGATCACCCAGTCCGGCTTGCTCCGGATCATGCCATTGATGCGATTTTCGCCGGACTGCGGCACCCATTGCGTCACCGAGATCGCATGCAGCGCGCGATTCCTCAGGGTATCGCCGGACTTTGCGTTGCCGTGATCCGCGATATCCTTGTCCATCGCGATGAACCATTGCGGCGTGTTGCGGAAGATCACCGGCTTCTTCGAGCGCCAGGAATGCGGGTATTGATGTTTGAGGCGGCCGCGCGCCAGCAGCATGCCGGTCTGGATCAGCGCCTTGATCACCGCCTCGTTGGCGTCGCCCTTTTCGCCCTTGTCGTTGATGACGCGTTTTCCTGTGAAGCCCGGCGCTTGATCGGTGAACGCGCCGTTCTCGTCGACGGTATAGGGGATGATGGTGTTGATGCCGCGCGCTTCCAGTTCGCGCGCATTCGCCGTCCAGACTTCGAAGTCCTCGCGGCCGTGACCGGGCGCGGTGTGGACGAAGCCGGTGCCGGTATCGTCGGTGACGTGATCGCCTTCCAGCAGCGGAACGCGGAAATCATAACCGCCGGCCACGCCCTTTAGCGGATGCGCGCATTCCATGGCGGCGAGCGCGGTCGCCGGCACGGTGTCGACCCGCTCATAAGCGGTCACGCGCGCCTGCTTGAAAACCGACTCGGCGAGCACGTCGGCGAGGATCAACAGATCGCCGGCTTTTGCCCAATTGTCCGCGGGCGTTTCGGTGACGCGATAGAGACCGTAGGCAATCTTCGGCGAAAAGCTGATGGCGCGATTGCCCGGCAGCGTCCAGGGCGTGGTGGTCCAGATCACGATGCTGGCATCGCTCACGGCCGAAATCAGCGCCGCTGATACGTCCTTGCCGGATGCGAGTTCGACCTCCGCAGCCGGAAACTTCACCCACACGGTGTCAGACGTGTAATCCTCGTATTCGACCTCGGCTTCGGCCAGCGCAGTTTTTTCCACCACGCTCCACATCACCGGCTTGGAACCGCGATACAGCGTGCCGTTGGCGACGAATTTCATCAGCTCGCGCGCGATCTGGGCCTCGGCGAAATAATCCATGGTGGCGTAGCGGTGGTCCCAGTCGCCGATGATGCCAAGCCGCTTGAATTCCTCGCGCTGGACGTTGAGCCAATGGTCGGCATAGGCGCGGCATTCTTTCCGGAACGCCACCATGGCAGCCGAATCCCGAAAGTCCGGCTTCGGCTTGCCTTTGGAGCGGTAGTTTTCTTCCTCGATCTTCCATTCGATCGGCAGGCCATGGCAGTCCCAGCCCGGCACGTAATTGGAATCGAAGCCGAGCATCTGCTGGCTCTTGGTCACCACGTCCTTGAGGATCTTGTTCAGCGAATGGCCGATATGGATATTGCCGTTGGCGTAAGGGGGGCCATCATGCAGCACGAATTTCGCCCGCCCGGCGGCGGTTTCGCGCAGGCGACGGTAGAGGCCGATCTCGTTCCAGCGCCTGAGGATTTCCGGCTCGCGCTGCGGCAGGCCCGCGCGCATCGGGAATTCTGTCTGCGGCAGGAACAGGGTCTTGGAATAGTCGGTGGCGTCGGACTTTTGGGGCTTTTCGGTCATAAATGCTCTGGTTGGCTCAAAGGGCGCTAATACGCGATGGATCGCGGATGAATCAGGGGATCCCGGACTTGCGCTGAACCGAAGCTCAGGCGGAAGCCGGGCCGCTAATGCTGATGGTGCGCCTCGCAAACATGCGGCTTTCCATAGCAGCCAGCCGCCGGATCGCAAAGCCCTGCCGCGGGCACGAGACGTCATCCTGAGGTGCGAGCCGTCTTCGGCGAGCCTCGAATGATGATAGCAGGGGCATGCGGCCCATCCTTCGAGACGCGGCCAAGAGGCCGCTCCTCAGGATCAGGTCCCAATCACCCCGAGTTTCGGGAACGCATCGGGCGCTGACGACAGCGCCGCGCGGGCGCGCGCGCTGTCGTCATCCATCTGGCGCACCAGCGCATCGATGCTGTCGAACTTCAATTCCTCGCGGATGAAGGCGATGAAGGCGACATCGAGCGCTGTTCCGTAAAGGTCGCCCTTGAAATCGAACAGGAACACTTCCAATAGCGGCGCGCCATTATCGAAGGTGGGGCGGCGGCCGAAGCTTGCCACCCCGTCGAGGCGTTCGGCTCCGCGGCCGACCCGCACCGCATAGATGCCGTGCTTGAGCCCGCAATTCTTGTCGAGGCGGATATTGGCGGTCGGATAGCCGAGATCGCGGCCGCGCTTCTCGCCATGGATCACCTCGCCGGCAATGAACCACGGGCCGCCGAGCATCGCGGTGGCGTCTGCGATCTGCCCCTCGGCCAGCGCCATGCGGATGGCGCTGGAGGAGACCGGCCGCTCCTCGATGTCGATATGAGGCTGCACGTCGACCTCGATGCCGAGCCGGGGCGCCTCGCTGACCAGAAGGCTCGGCGATCCGACCCGACCCTTGCCGAAATGAAAGTCGTAGCCCACCGCGATGCCGCTGATCCCGAGCCGCTGGATCAGATCATGGTGAATAAAATCCTGCGCCGTGGTCCCGGCGCGGGTCTTGTCGAACGTCATCACCACCGCGCCGGCCAGTCCGGTCCCGGCGAGCAGCCGCAGTTTTCCGGCTTCGTCGGTGAGCCTGAATTGAGGGGTGTTCGGGCTGAAAAAGCTGCGCGGGTGCGGCTCGAACGTCACCGCCAGCGCGGGCCGGCCATGCGCCTGCCCCATATCGAGGGCGGCGGCGATCACGGCGCGATGGCCGAGATGAACGCCATCGAAATTGCCCATGGCAACGACCGCTCCCTTGGGGATCGCGGCCGCCGGCGTGGTATCGCGGATAACAATAAAACCAGGCGTCATTTCAGGAATCTTTAGTAGGGGTGGGGTGGGCGGCGGACCGTGACTTGGGGCGCCCAACGAAGTCAAGCGGGGCCGGAAGCCCTGTCCGCGCCCGTGCCCGTGACAGTTATATTTTTTTGATATTGGCGGGTTAACGGGCTGTTTAAAGGCTGATGCTAATGCTTGGGACGGACTGCCGGAGGCCTTTCGGCCCGGCGCAGCCCGATGAACGATTTGAAACGCTTAAGCTGCGTGGGGGAGTCAAGATGGCGGTTGATTTGTCGATGCCGGTTCTGGTGGTGGATGACTACAACACCATGATCCGTATCATCAGAAATCTGCTGAAGCAGCTTGGGTTCGAGAATATCGACGATGCCAGCGACGGATCGGCGGCGCTGAACAAAATGCGCGGCAAGAAATACGGGCTGGTGATCTCGGACTGGAACATGGAGCCGATGACCGGCTATGATCTGCTCCGCGAGGTGCGCGCCGACCCCAACCTCGCCACCACGCCGTTCATCATGATCACGGCCGAATCCAAGACCGAAAACGTGATCGCCGCCAAGAAGGCCGGCGTGAACAACTACATCGTCAAGCCGTTCAATGCCGCCACGCTGAAGACCAAGATCGAGGCTGTGTTCCCGGATTTGGCCACGGCGTAGCGCTCCCGTACGCGTTCGTGTCCCGGACGCGGCGCAGCGTTCTTTACGCTGCTCCGCGGAGCCCGGACCCATCAGCTCCAGGAAAGATGGACCCCGGATCAGCAGCGCACCACGCCGCGAAGACATAGCGCGTCGAAAGACGCGCGTGAACGCGCTTATGACTTAGCGGGCCTGGAAACGCCGCGCCACATCACCACCTCAACTCCCGCGTCAGCGCCCGCGGCGGATGGCCGAACAATTCCTTCACCGCGGCCGGGTCGAGTTGATCGAGGCCTTCGAAATCCTCGGCGTGGATGCCACGGGTGACGAACAGGCAATCGATTCCGAAGCCGCGCGCGCCCGCCAGATCCGTCCGCACCAAATCCCCGATCGCGAGAACCCGGTTGAGCGGCGTCGCTTGGCCGTGGCGCTCGGCGGCCAGCGCCATGGCGCGCTCATAGATCGGCCGGTGCGGCTTGCCGTAGAAGATCACCTCGCCGCCGAGCTCGCGATAGAGCTCGGCAATCGCGCCGGCGCAATAGACCAGCCGGTCGCCGCGCTCGACGACGATGTCGGGGTTGGCGCAGATCAGCGGCAGCTTGCGGGCGTGCGCCTGCATCATCATGGCGCGATAGTCTTCGGCCAATTCGGTCTCGTCGTCGAACGGGCCGGTGCAGACGATGTAATCGGCCTGCTCCAGCGGCGCCAGCACCGGATCAAGTCCGCGGTGGATCGAATTGTCGCGCTCCGGGCCGAGCCAAAACACTTTCTGGCCAGCGTGGTCGGCGACGAAATGGCGGGTCAGGTCGCCTGAGCTGACGATGGCGTCATAAGTCTCGTCCGCGACGCCAAGCCTGTGCAATTGCCGCCGCACGGAGTCCGCCGGCCGCGGTGCGTTGGTAATCAGGATCACGACGCCGCCCTGGTTGCGAAAGCGGTGGAGCGCTTCGCAGGCTTCGGGAAATGCCACGAGGCCATTGTGAACCACGCCCCAGATGTCGCTGAGCACGACGTCGACGCCGCCGACGAGGTCGCGCAGCCTCTCTGCAAAGTGAAGGGTCGTCATCGCGTCGTTGGCCGGTCAGCCCGGCCCTGTCGCGCGCCGCGCCAGCGCGGCGTTGCCGGTTGTCCGCGATTGATCGGTTCCGGGGCCATCGACGGCAGTGGCTCTGCCAGGGCCGCTTTTGCCGGATTCAGTTTTGCCGGATTCATGGGGTTCCTGCGTCTTGTTCAAAGACGCCCCGCCGTTAGCAGGTGCGCCCTCGGGCCGCAACGGCCGGGGCAGTGCAAACAGGAAGCCCTGTCCGAACCGCACGTCATAATCGAGCAGGTCGACCACGGCGCGCTCACCTTCGATCCGTTCGGCGATCAGGTCGATGCCGAAACGGCCAAGCAGATCGGAGAGGTCGGAGGGGTGAATGTCGGATCCCGAAGTCTGCCGCTGATCGAGCAGCAACGCCGCGGGCACCTTGATGAAGCGGACGCCGCGATCGGCCAGCTCGCGCGGTTCGATCCGCAGGTCGGTGACATGATCAATCGAAAAACGGTAGCCGCGCTGCGCCAAAGCCGCGAGATTTTCGGTCTCGACCGGGCCGAGCCTGCGAAACGTCGCCTGCTTGAATTCGAGCACAAAAGACGGCGCCAGCGCGCGATTGGCTTCGAGGAAATCGAGGCATTGGGCGAAGATGGCGGGATTGCCCAGCGTCGCGGCGGCGACGTTGCAGAACACGCCGACCTCCTTGTTGCGCACCATCAGCCGGCGCAGCACCTGCACGCAGCGCAGCATCACCATGTGATCGATCCGCCCGATCAGCCCGGCGGCTTCCGCGATCCCGATGAAATCGTCGGCGGTGATAATCTGATCCTTGTCATCGCGCAGCCGCGTTACCGCCTCGTAGAAGCGCACCTTGCGCTGCGGCAGGCTCACCAACGGCTGCAGATAGATATCGAGCCGGTTTTCCTCGACGGCACTTTTGACGACGGCCAGGATCTGGGCCTCGCTGCGCGAAGGCGCAGGTCCGCTTGCGACGGGCGCCGGCGCGATCGCGGGCGCCACCGCGATCGGGGTATTTTCGCCCGCGAACGGCAGTTCGTTCTGCGATTCATGGTCGGGCTTGTCATGGTCGGGCTTGCCCGCAGGCGCGGGCGCGGCCGTTGATACGCCGGCGGACAACATGTCGTCATGGCTCGCGACCGAGGCGGCGAGTTGCTTGACCAGCACGCCCAACTCGCTGATCTCGCCGACCACCGTCTGGATGCGGTCCGCGCTGGTGGAATTGGCGGACACCACCCGGCCCTCGACGGCGGCAAGCCGACGCCCGAATTCGGCAACCTGGCGCGCGAGGTCCGCGGTGCCGCGCGACAGATCGGCGATCTGGCCGCCGACATCGGTGCGGTCGCGCAGCCGCATCGACACGGCGTTATAAAGGATCAGGAAGGTCAGCGCGGTCAGCGCCACGATCGCGGATTCCGATCCGCTGATGCCCGCCACCGAATACAGCACAAGGCCGAGAGAGGCTGCGACCAGCACCATGCAGATGGCGACGAAAATCGTGGAAATGCGGATCATCTAACGCAAACGTCTCCCACCGCCGTTTGTCCGCTTGGCGCGGAACGGCGAATTACCTCCAATCCTAGCACTATTGTTGATTCGGCGGACGAATTCTTCTGTTTTCCGCCCACCGGGGGAACCACGCCCTGGCGGCTGCGGCCGTTATGCGTCCTCTCCCCGCAAGCGGGAAGAGGAGCAAATACCACGCTAGGCTACCGCGCGGATCACCTTGGCGACCTTCTCGACGATCTCGCCGATCTGGTCCTCGCTGATGATTAGCGGCGGGGTCAGCGCCAGGGTGTCACCGGCGACGCGCAGCATCAGGTCGTTGTCGTGGAACGCGCTGTTCAGCCCGTCGAAGCCGCGCTTGCCGGGCAGGTCCGGACGTGACGCCAGGTCGATGCCCGCCGTCAGCCCGATGGTACGGATGTCTACCACATTCGGTTCGCCCTTCAGCGTCATCACGGCGTCGGCGAATTTCGACTCCAGGCCTTTGGCGCGCTCGAACAGCTTTTCGTCGCGATAGATATCGAGCGTGGCCAGTGCCGCGGCGCAGGCCAGCGGATGCGCCGAATAGGTATAGCCGTGGGTCAGTTCCACGACATGCTCCGGGCCGCTCATGAAGGCGTCGTGGATGGTGTCGCGGACCACCACGCCTCCCATCGGCGCCGCACCGTTGGTGATGCCTTTGGCAAAGGTGATCATGTCCGGCAGCACGCCGTAACGTTCGGCGGCAAAGGCGTAGCCGAGCCGGCCATAGCCGGTGATGACCTCGTCGAAAATCAGTAGAATGCCGTGCTTCTGGGTGATCTCGCGCAGCCGCTTGAGATAGCCCTTCGGCGCCGGCAGCACGCCGGTCGATCCCGCCATCGGCTCGACGATCACGGCGGCGATGGTGGAGGCGCCGTGCAGGTTGACCAGGCGCTCGAGTTCTTCGGCGAAATGCGCGCCATAGTCCGGCTCGCCCTTGGTGAAGGCCTGTTTCTCGCGGTCATAGGTGTGGGGCAGGTGATCGACGCCCGGCGAGCAGCGTTCCGAACATCTTGCGGTTGTTGACGATGCCGCCGACGGCGGTGCCGCCGAAGCCGACGCCATGATAGCCGCGTTCGCGGCCGATCAGGCGGCTGCGGGTGCCCTGGCCGTTGAGCTGATGGTAGGCCAGCGCGATCTTGAGCGCGGTATCGGCAGCCTCCGATCCGGAATTGCAGAAGAACACGTGATCGAGCCCGGCCGGCGCCAGATCGGCGATGCGGCTGGCGAGTTCAAAGGCCTGCGGGATGCCGAACTGGAACGGCGGCGCATAGTCGAGAGCTGCGGCCTGTTTGGCGATAGCTTCCGAAATTTGAATGCGGCCGTGGCCGGCATTGGTGCACCACATGCCCGACGCGGCATCGATGATCTTGCGGCCGTCGACGGTAAAATAATGCATGTCCTTGGCGCCGGCGAGCAGCCGCGGCGCCTTTTTGAAGGCCCGGTTGGCGGTGAACGGCATCCAGTGTGCGGCCAAATCATTCGGCACATTGACGGCGGGGGGTTGTGGGCTCTTGTCCAACATGGCGGCCTCTTCGAGCGTTATCGGGGGATCGGCTATCGTACAAAACTATCAGCTTCGCGGGCATCCGGGAACTTCAATAACTTGCGATATTTCCGCCTATTTGAACGAATTGTTGCGTCGGCAACCCAATTCCAACATGCGAACGTTGGAATTGAAAGATCGGCGTTTCCAAGCTTCGCTCGGTTGCTCAATCGGGCGGTTTGAGGGAGGCCATGGGGACGTCCAGCGCGTAGGCGAAGCCGTGCGGGGCGTAGGCCATCTCGACCTCGCCGTTCAGTTGCTTGCCGAGCGTCTCGATCATCCGGGTTCCGAAGCTTCGCCGGGTCGGCGCGTGGACCGCCGGGCCGCCGCTTTCGGTCCAGGTCAACCGCAGCCGTTTGGTGTTTTCGTCGATGGTCCAGGCGATGCTGATACGTCCGGTGGGCACCGACAGTGCGCCAAATTTGGTGGTGTTGGTGCAGAGTTCGTTGAGCGTCATCGCCAGCGCGATCACCGCGCCGGACGCAATCTTGAAGTCGGGGCCTTCGATCGTAAACTTCCCCTCGCCCTGACTATCGTAGGGCTCGGTCGCGCCCTGGACGACGTGGGCAAGGCTGGCGCTCGACCACCGCGCCTGCAGCAACAGATCGTGCGCACGGCCGAGCGCTTGCAGCCGGCTCTCGATCGCCTCCTGGCCGTGCTCGATGCTGGTTGCGTTGCGCAGGCTCTGCGAGGCGATGGCGCTCACCGTCGCCAACGTATTTTTGATGCGGTGGTGCAATTCTTCCAGAATAAGCTTTTGCAGTCTGTCGGCGGCCTCGCGCTGTTCGGCATCGATCCCGGCCTGCGCGAGCAAGGCCCTGGCATCGATACCCGCCTGCTCGAGCAGCATGCGAAGGCCGACGTTTTCGGCCTTTAGAAAATCCTGTGGAGCGGTCGGGCCGGCCATCCATTACATAGTCCCAAGGGACTTCCATTTCGGTTGGTGTCGACCGTTGTTATCACCGTTACGGCCGGAAAGAACGGCTATTTCCGGTGCCCAGACATAACACTAACGACCGTCTACGCCTTCGACTCAGTCACAAGGCGCCGGCATCGATCCAGAACACCTCGGCGCCGGATTCCTCGGTATCGAGCCAGAGAAAGTCGGTCTGCGGATAGGCTATCTCGAGCGCGGGCCGGCAACGGCCGATCTCGCATAACAGCCCGCCCCGTGGCGTCAGATGCGGTCCGGCCTCGGCCAGGATGCGGCGGACGATATCAAGCCCGTCGGCGCCGCCGTCGAAGGCAAGCTTCGGCTCGGCGCGGCACTCGCGCGGCAGTTCGGCCATGCCCTGGGCGTCGACATAGGGCGGATTGGCGAGGATCAGGTCGTAGCGCTCGCCGCCCAACGGCTTGAACAGATCGCCCCGATGCAACGTCACCCGATCGCCAAGACCGTAGCCGGCAACATTGCGCGCGGCGACATCGAGGGCGTCTTTGGAAATATCCACCGCGTCGATCCGGGCATTCGGGAAATGGCGGCTGGCCAGAATCGCCAGACACCCCGAGCCGGTGCAGAGATCGAGCACGCTATTCACCGATGCCGGATCGTCGATCAGCGCGCTGCCGTCTGCGGCGTCCTCACCGCCGAAATGCGAATCCAGCAATTCGCCGATGAAGGAGCGCGGAACGATCACGCGCTCGTCGACATAGAACGGCAGCCCGCGCATGTAGATCTTGTTGACGAGGTAGGCCGCGGGCTTTCGCGTCGAGATGCGGCGCGCGATCACGTCAAGGATCTGCCGGGCTTCCATGGCGGTGACCCGCGCGGTCGCGAAGCTCTCGAACTGATCGGGATCCAGATGCAGCGTGGCGCAAATCAGGAAGGCGGCCTCGGCCACCGGATCGGTGGTGCCGTGCGCGAATACCAGTTTCGCCTCGACGAAGCGGCTGACCGCATAGCGCACGAAATCGAGCAGCGTCTTTAATTCGGCGGCTGCCATGCGTGGGGATTTCGACGCCGCGCGGCCGCGCTTGGCCGCCGGTTTAGCGCGTTTTGCCATCAGGATTTGGTCCAGCGCGCGGCGGCCGCATCATCATGCTGGCGCGCGTCAACCCAACTGGCTCCGGTGGGCTTTTCCTCGCGCTTCCAGAACGGCGCGTTGGCTTTCAGGTAATCCATCAGGAATTCGGCTGCCTGAAACGCCGCCTCCCGATGTTGTGATGCCGTCAGCACCAGCACAATGTTTTCGCCGGGGGCAATGCGGCCGACACGGTGAATCACGGATAGCCCCGTCAGCGGCCAGCGCGACATCGCCGTTTCGGCATGCCGCGCGATTTCGGCCTCGGCCATGCCGGGATAATGTTCAAGCGTCAGCGCGGCGATGGCGTCGCCGTGCTCGCTGTCCCGGCAAATGCCGGAAAAGCTGACGACGGCGCCGATGTCGGTACGCGCACGCGTCAGCGCCGCGATCTCCTGCGCGATGTCGAAATCGGCTTCCTGTATGCGAATAGTCACGGCAGCGGTCATGGTCGCATTGCCCGGCAAATGGATCAGCCGCCGGTCATCGGCGGAAAAAAGGCAATCTCGCGGGCGCCGGCGATCATGGCATCCGGTTTGACGTGGGCGTGGTCGATCGCTGCGCGGATCACCCGCGGCGTCTCAAACGCATGGGCATAGGTCTCGCCGCGCTTCGCCAGCCAGCCGATCAGATCGTCAACGGTGCGGACACTAGGCGGTGGCTCGATTGTTTCCTCGGCCATTCCGACCCGTTCGCGCACCCAGGCGAAATACTTGACCTTCATGCCTCATCCTCCTCGATGAGGTGACGAATGCCGGCGCGGAAATAGTCCCAGCCGGTGTAGATGGTGAAAATCGCCGAGACCCAAAGCAGCACGATGCCGATCAGAGTGGTCGCCGGGATGATTTGCTCGCCGGCGTCGCCGGCGATCAGGAAGCCGATCGCCACCAGTTGAATGGTGGTCTTCCACTTTGCGAGTTTTGTCACCGGCACGCTGACACGCAGCCCCGCGAGATATTCGCGCAGCCCGGAGACCAGGATCTCGCGGCACAGGATCACGATCGCGGCCCACAGCGTCCAGCCATGGATCGAGTTGTCCGCCGCGAGCATCAACAGGCAGGACGCCACCAGCAGCTTATCGGCGATCGGATCGAGCATCCGGCCGAACGCCGAATGCTGGTCCAGGATTCGGGCATAATAGCCATCGAGATAATCGGTAATACCGGCGGCGATGAACACGGCCAGCGCCACCCACCGCAGCCATATCGGGCCATCCAGGATGGATTCCCAGAACACGCAGGCGACCACCACCGGTATCGCGGCGATGCGGGCATAGGTCAGGATATTCGGGAGGGACAGGGTTTTGGCCGTTCCCCTGGTGGTGGTCGCCATGTTCATCCGCTTTACCAATACCCCCAACGCATCAAGGTCAACCGTGCCGCACACATGATCCGCCGCCGCCGACGGCAATATAACGCCATACCTGCTTCTAGCCCGGCTGGGCGTGGAAAAACTCGAAAATCTTGCGGGCGCTTTCGGCGCTGACCCCTGGAACCTTGCCGAGGTCGGCGATCGAGGCCCGCTCGATCTCCTTCAGCGTTCCGAAATGGTGCAGCAGGGCGCGTTTGCGCGACGGGCCGATGCCCGGGATTTCCTGCAACCCGGCTTCGCGAATGTCTTTTTTCCGCAGTTTGCGGTGTGAGCCGATCACGAAGCGATGCGCCTCGTCACGCAGCCGCTGGATGAAATACAATACCGGATCGCGTGGCTCGAGCTTGAGTGGCTCGCGGTCGGGCATGAACAGGGTTTCGCGGCCGGCGTCGCGATCCGGGCCCTTGGCGACCGCCATCAGCGACACTTGCGTCAGCTCCAAGCCGGCAAAAATCTCTCTGACAGCATTGAGCTGGCCGCGGCCGCCGTCGATGATCACGAGGTCGGGCCATTGCGGAAACGAATCGTCATCCGGCTTGGCCGCGCCGTCCGCCGCTGGCGTCAACAGCCGCTTGAAGCGCCGCTGCAGCACCTCGCGCATCATCGCGTAATCGTCGCCCGGCGTCAGGCCCTCGGACTTGATGTTGAACTTGCGGTACTGGTTTTTGATGAAGCCGTCCGGTCCGGCGACGATCATGGCGCCGACCGCATTGGTGCCCTGGATATGGCTGTTGTCATAGACCTCGATCCGGCGCGGCGGATGCGGCAGCCCAAGCGTTGCGGCCATCCCATGCAGCAGCCGGCCCTGGGTCGCGGTATCGGCCAGCTTGCGGCCGAGCGCCTCGCGGGCGTTGGTGAGTGCGTGCGCGATCAATTCCTTCTTTTCGCCGCGCTTTGGCGTGGCGACCTCCACCTTGAACCCGGCCTTGATCGAGAGCGCGCTGGCCAACAGCTCGCATTCCTCGATGTCGTGCGACAACAGCACCAGTTTCGGCGGCGGCTTGTCGTCGTAAAATTGCGCGAGGAACGAGGCCAGCACCTCTTCCGGCGTGAACGATTTTTCCGCGCGCGGGAAATAGGCGCGGTTGCCCCAGTTCTGCCCGGTGCGGAAGAAAAACACCTCGACACAATAATAGCCGCCCTCTTGATGGATGGCGAACACGTCGGCTTCCTCCACGGTGCGCGGATTGATGCCCTGCTGCGACTGGATCGCCGACAATGCGGCGAGGCGGTCGCGATAAAGTGCTGCCGTTTCAAAGGCGAGTTCGGTCGACGCCTTTTCCATCTCGCCGGCCAGCTCCTGCTTGACGAGCCGGCTGCGGCCGGAAAGAAAATCCGTCGCCTCGCGCACCAGTTCGGTATAGCCGGGAAAATCGATCTCGCGGGTGCAGGGGCCCGAGCAGCGTCGGATCTGATAGAGCAGGCAGGGCCGGGTGCGGCTTTCGAAAAACCCGTCGGTGCAGGAGCGCATCAGAAAGGCGCGCTGCAGCGCCGTGATGGTGCGATTGACCGCGCCCGCCGAAGCGAACGGCCCGAAATATCGCCCGGGCCGCGATTGCGCGCCGCGATGCTTGAGGATCTGCGGCGCCCAGTGATCGCCGGTGATCAGAATATAGGGAAACGACTTGTCGTCGCGCAGTTGCACGTTGAAGCGCGGGCGCAACTGCTTGATCAGATTGGCTTCGAGCAACAGCGCTTCGGTCTCCGTCGAGGTCGAGACGATCTCGACGCTCACCGTGGCCGCGATCATGCGCATGATGCGCGCCGGCTGGATCGCGGTGACCCGGGCGTAGGACGAAAGCCGCTTGCGGACATTTTTCGCCTTGCCCACGTAAAGCACGTCGTTCGCCGCATTGAGCATGCGATAGACGCCCGGCGAGGTCGGGGCCAGCCGCACCGCGTGTTCGATCGCGGCATGGCCGGCCGCCAGCGGGCCTTCCGCCACGACGTCGCCGGATTCCTCGGCGATGTCGGGCAGCCGCCCTTCATCGTCCTCTTCGGGGCGGCGGCGGTGGCGGGATCGATATCCGCGGTCGCCGGGTCTTGTATGGGGCCTTGGGACGGTTCTCGGACGGAGTCTTGAGCAGGCTCTTGCGGCGGCAACTCCGGCCGTAGCGGCCGTTTTTCGGAACCGCGCCGCGCCGTCCGTGGGCCGGGCTGCTGGGGGTGATCGGTCGAGTCGCTATCCATGGGCCTAAACTAAGCGCTGCGGTCGGGCATCGCCAGCGCGCGGAGCGGTGACGGATGCCGCCGCGTGAGGGCCGATCCGCTTTGGCCGGCTCCCGCGCCGGTAACGCTTTTTTAAGAATGCGAAAGGGCAGGTGTCAGGCCTTAACAAGCCTTTAACTTAAAAGTCTCGATAAATCTTACCGTTAGAGAGTGAAATTTCGTAACCATGGGTCCGCCTCGCGCGATGAATTTTGCGTTGCGGACTGGCGGTGACGTCAGTTGCGTTGAGGAGAGTAAAAATGAAAAGAATCGTTTCGGGCGCTGTGGCGTTGATCGCCGTGGGCTGGACCGCATCGGCGCAGGGGGCCGACTTTTCTTATGGATCGCCCGCTCCCTACACCGTCAATCAGCCGCTCAACATGTATAGCTGGGCCGGCCCCTATCTCGGCGCCAATCTCGGCTATGGCTGGGGCTCCGTCGATCACAATCCGACCAATCCGTCGGGCTTCGCGGGCGGCGTCCAGGCCGGCTACAACTGGCAATCGGGTGCGATGGTGTTCGGCCTCGAAGGCGACCTCCAGGCCACCGGCGCCGAGGATACATTCGCTCCCTGGAAGTATTCGAACCCGTGGTTCGGCACGGTGCGCGGCCGGGTCGGTTACGCGTTCAACAACGTCTTGTTGTACGGCACCGGGGGTCTGGCGTTCGGCGAACTGCGTGGCGAAACATTCGGCCTGTCGGAATCCCATACCAATGCGGGCTGGACCGCGGGCGTCGGCGCCGAATTCGGCTTCGCCCCGCACTGGACCGCCAAGGTCGAATATCTCTATGTCGATCTCTCCGACAGCCGCTTCACCATTACCGGCGCGCAGAACGGTTACGCGTTCGGGCTGGTCCGCGCCGGCGTGAACTATCACTTCTGATAGCAACAAGAAAAACACCGTGTCACAAACTCCCGGCCGCTTCGCGGTCGGGATTTTTTTGGCCGGCACGCCGTGGGGCGGTTTCGAGCCAAAGCCTCCGCCGCACCTGATGCGGAGCGGATCGCGATTGGCGCAACAGAAAACGCGTCAAGACAGAAGACCGCAGCTTCGGTTCCGATTCAGTCAGCGCCGATCGGCTTTACGATGAAATCACCAGATTGACCGCTTTGGGGCCTTTGCCCTTCTTGTCCGGTTCGACCTCGAATGTGATGCGCTGCCCTTCGGTCAGATCCTTCAACCCCGCCCGCTCCACGGCGGTGATATGAACAAACACATCGCGGCCGCCATCATCGGGCTTGATGAAGCCGTAGCCGCGTTCTCCATTGAAGAACTTGACCGTCCCAGTCATGGCCATCGGGAAACTCCTCCCCCGTCGTGCTTCGCCGTTACGCGTCAGCGTATCGGCCCGACCGGACATTCGCTGCCGGAAAGCTTGGCCACCCGGGCGGAAGGCGCGATATCGCCGGTCCGCCTAAAAATTTCGAGGCCTTGTCACTCCGCCGCTACCATTCGCGGAAGCGGAACGTAAAGCCAGTCCCAATGGCCTGAGCATAATACGGTTCCCGGCAAAATGCCTACCGTTCAAATCGTACTTTTCGAAAGGACGCGCTGACCGGGGGTCGAAGGCTTTCCCGGCTGGCGGCTTGCCGGGCTGCGAGACGTGTCGGCTTACGGTTTCGGCGTCTCCAGCCTGAACCGGCCGGCGCCGCCCTGGCCGAGCGGCTTTTCAAGTTCGGGCAGGATCGCCTTGAGCTCGCCCAAC
The DNA here is from genome assembly GCA_963771225.1 of uncultured Pseudomonadota bacterium. Taxonomy (GTDB): domain Bacteria; phylum Pseudomonadota; class Alphaproteobacteria; order Rhizobiales; family Xanthobacteraceae; genus Bradyrhizobium. The sequence goes on from CAVYSR010000007.1 coordinate 292,024, forward strand.
AGCTTCCAGGGCGGATTGACGATCAGAAGCCCCGCCGAGATCAGGCCGGCCTCGGCGGCCTGAGGGGCGACGCTGAACTCCAGACGCAGGCATTTTCCGGGCTGCGCGCCGGCGCCTGCCGCCTCGGCGACCTGCCGCGCCAGGTTGTCGGTGGCACGCCGGCTTTTCACCGGATACCACAAGAGATAGCTGCCGGTCGGCCATTTCGCGAAGGCTTGCGCGAAACCCTCGGCCATCCGCTCGAACTCATCCTTCTGCTCAAAGGGCGGATCGATCAGCACCAGGCCGCGCCGTTCGTTCGGCGGCACGAAGGCCGGCAACGCCATCCAGCCGTCGAGGTCGACCACCCGGGCCTGGGTATCGCGGCGTAACGCGTCGATCAGGCGCTTGCGGGCTTTCGGTTCGACTTCGCAAGCCGTCAGGCGGTCCTGAGGACGCAGCAGCGCGCGTGCGATCAGCGGCGATCCGGGATAGGCCTCGAGATCACGTTGCGGATTGAAGGCCCTGACGATGTCGAGATAGGGCGCCAGAAGCGGCAAGACGGTTTCCGAAAATCGCGCCTGCATCAGCCGGGCGATGCCGGTCAGCCATTCGCCGCCGCGGCGCGCTTCATCCGAGGTGAGGTCGTAGAGCCCGGCGCCGGCATGGGTGTCGATGACGCGGAACGCCGCCGGCTTTTCCTGCAGATAGGTCAGAATGCGCACCAGCACGATGTGCTTGATGACGTCGGCAAAGCCGCCGGCGTGAAAGGCGTGACGGTAATTCATGGCAGAGGGGTTACGACATCAGGCGAAAAAAGTAACCCGTGTCATTCGGCGATGGTGCGTTGGCACCAGGCCTCAAATGCGCAATTGCGCATCGGGAAATCTCGAGATTCCGGGTTCGATGCCACGCATCCGCCCCGGAATGACGTGGTGTCTTAGCCGCCGCGCATCGGCGGCATCAGCACCTGGTCGCGCCGGCAGCCGTGGCGGTCGATGTCCTCGCAGGCGCGGAACTGCAGATCCTTGGTCATGCAGATCCGCACCTCGCTGAGCCGGTTCCGGTTACAGATCACGGCCATCGACGCGGTGCTCAGCCCCGGATTGACCTTGACGAAGGCATCCTCGATCTCGGCGGGTGCGACCGTCTTCGGTTCGGACAGATTGAGAAACTCGGGCGGAATTTTCACCGCGGCGCGGGCCTTGCGGATGGTGTCGAAATAGGGCTGCGGGCCCAGTCCAGCGCAGGTGCCGTGCTTTTTCCACTCGTTGAAGATCAGGCCGGGCGCCGGCATCAGGTCCAGCATCGACCGCATGATGTCGCGGTCCAGCCAGGAATTCCGGTCGCAATATTCGGGAAAGCCGTGCTCATATTGCGGCCACAGGCCGTGCACCACAAAGGAAAACGGCCGGCCGCCGCATTGGGCCTGGGAGCGCCCTTCGTTGCCGCGCTCGGAAGCTTCCTCGCAAAACGACGGCGACCATGACAGCGACAGCACGTAAAAATCGAACTGGCCCGGCTCGTCCTGGCGGCGATCCCGCGCCGACGCGGTCTCGGCCATCGCAAGGGTGGTCAACACTGCGAATACCACGAGGCCAAGCGAGATCAAAAACCGGGACATCCCAACCGACCGAACACGAAACATGACCACTCCCCATACCCAAACCGACCGCCTGAAGCCTAAGCAGACGGCTGGAACATTTCAAGAACAAAAAGCAGAAGCCGTTAAAGGGGCCGGCCAAGCGATCCAGAAACGAGCGATCCAGAAACAAGCAGCCCGGAAATCAGGGGCGAGCCAGCCTGCAGCCCGGATTGTAGGCCCAGTTGCGATCGAGCCCGGTCACGCACCATTCGACGCCCTGGTCGATGCCGGAAAATCCGCCATCCTCGATGATCGAGTAATTCACGGTGCGCACTTTGCCGTCGTTCAGCAGCACCGCGCCGCTGCAATAGCGCCGCGGAATGTTGTCGGTCTGCCAGGGCCGGAATGCGATCTCATGGATCCGATCAAAGCCCGTGATCTGAAGCGCGGAATTCCAAAAAGTGCTCTCTTTTTCGCGGAACTGCGACGTAATGGTCGATAGCGCGGCTTCGCAACCGGCGACCCGGCCGTCATAGCGCGGACCGGAAAGCCAGAAATTCAGCTCCAGCGGATTGGCCGCCTCGGCCGCCTGTCCGAGTGCAAACAACCCGAGCACGGCGCCGAGTGCCGCGCCAAGGCTCGACCTTTTAAGGCTTGACCTTTTAAAGCCGGACTTTTTGAGGAAGGTGAATTTGAAGCCGCGCATGGGTAATCCGCCACATGATCCAACATGTGGACGGTGCCGGGAAGCCCGGGCAAGGTCAAGTGCAAGGCGGCAACACCTGACGATAACTCCGCACTGAGGCGTCCGCCGTTCTTTCCATGGCCAGCGATGCGAACTAGAGTTGGGCGTGTTCTGGCCGCAAAACCGGTAACCGGCTTTGGCGTAACTGCTACGGGCCGCCCGGCGAACGGGGTATCCCCCGGCGAAATGGAGTTTGCGATGCGAATGATTGGGGCAGCGTGCCTGGTTGCGGTGTGCGGAATGCTGGTGGGTGTGCCGGCGCGGGCCGATACCGTGCCGCCCTTCAAGGGCAACGATACCGGGGGCATCATCGCCTATCCGCTGAGCCGGCATATCGACTATCGCACCCTGGCGATCAACCATTGTGCGTCCTATGGCAAGGTGGTGAGATTCCTCGCGGTCGACGCCCATTACGGCGGCTATATTTCCTTTGCCTGCCGCTGGGTGCCGTATCGCACCGCGCTGCGCGCCTATTACTGAACCCGCGTCCTGCCGGACCAATTCACTGGAGTGCGGAAGCATGACGCAACGGCTTGTCCTGTTTTGCCTGGGGATCGCGCTGCTGGCGGCGCTGCCGGCGTTTTGTGCGCGAGCGGATGACTTGCCGGTTCGCAAGCCCGGGCTGTGGGAAATGAAGATCGCTGAAGACCGGCTCGGCGCTGCCGGAGATGACCATGCAGCATTGCACCGACGAGACCACCGACAAGCAGATGAGCACGGCGTTCTCGCCGGTGGCGAAGGAGACCTGCTCCAAGCGCGACATTGCGAAGACCGCGACCGGCTATGTGTCGGATTCGGTGTGCGGCGTCGGCGGCGCGACGGTGACCTCGCATGCCGACGTCACCGGCGATTTCAATTCCGCCTACACCGTCAAGTCCACCACGCATAGCGACAAGGGTCCGGCCAGCGTGCCGCGCGATGTCACCTCGACGATCGAGGCGAAGTGGCTCGGCCCCTGCAAGCCCGATCAGAAGCCCGGCGATATCGTGATGCCCGGCGGCTTCAAGATGAACATCAAGGACGCCGAAAAGCTCAAAAACCTGCTGCCGAAGTAGCCTCCGGCGCACCTCGCCCCCGCTTGCGGGGAGAGGTCGGAGTTGCGAAGCATCATCCGGCGTGAGGGGGCCTATCCGCAAGTTCGGAAACTATGGTTAGCGCCCCTCCGCAACCGGGGAGAGGGAGAAATAAAGCCCTACACCGGTATCCGCACCGCGGCGCGGAGCCCGCCCATCGGGCTGTCGCCGAGCGTGATGTCGCCGCCATGCGAGCGCGCGATGTCGCGGGCGATGGCGAGGCCAAGCCCGGTGCCGCCCTCGTCCTGGTTGCGGGCGTCGTCGAGCCGCAGGAACGGCTTGAACACTTCCTCGCGCATCTCCCTGGGAATGCCGGTGCCGTCATCGTCGACGGTCACGGTCAGATAGCGGTGGTCGCGGTGGCCGGTGATCGCAATCGCATTGGCGTGCCTTGCGGCGTTGGACACGAGGTTGCCGAGGCAGCGCTTGAACGAGGCCGGCTTTACCGTCACGACAGGCAGGCCGTGAAACGACACCGTGGCGGTGTGGCCGTTGCGCTCGGCGTCGCTGCGCAATTCCTCCAGCGCCTGCGCCATGTCGGTGGGCTGGGCGTTCTCGCCGCTGTCGCCGCGCGCGAAAGCCAGATACGCCTCCAGCATGCCGGACATCTCGTCGACATCCTTGCGCATGCCGTCGACTTCGGGACTGTCGCCGATCAGCGCCAGTTCGAGCTTGAAGCGGGTCAGGATGGTGCGCAGATCGTGGCTGACACCGGCCAGCATCGCGGTGCGCTGCTCGATCGAGCGCTCGATGCGCGCTTTCATTTCCAGGAACGCCTGCGCGGCGCGGCGCACCTCGCGCGCGCCGCGGGGACGGAAATTCGGCGCTTCGCGGCCCTTGCCGAAGCTTTCGGCGGCGTCGGCGAGGCGCAGGATCGGCCTGATCTGGTTGCGCAGGAACAATACCGCGACGATCAGCAGGATCGACGAGGTGCCGACCATCCAGAACAGGAAGATCTCCGAATTCGAGGCATAGGCCGCACTGCGCTGCGCGAAAATCCGCATCACCGCGTCGTCGAGCTGGATGCGGATTTCCACCAGATTGGAGCGGCCGACGGTGTCGATCCAGAACGGCCGGCCGATCTGCCGGCCAAGCTGCACCGACAGCGACTGGTCGAGCAGCGAGAAAAACGGTTTCGGACCCGGCGGCGGCATGTCGCCGACCGCCAGGAAATCGACCACCAGCCCGAGCCGCTGCTGGGCGATGCGCCGCAACTGCGCGCGGTCCTTGTCCTGCGGGTATCCCGTGTAGACGTCGATCAGGCCGGCGACGTCCTGCACCACCGCGGCCGACAACCGCCGCGTCACCGTGTTCCAGTGCCGCTCCATGAACACGAACGCCACCACCGACTGCAGCACCACCATCGGCACGATCATGATCAGGAGCGCGCGGGCATAGAGCCCGGTCGGCATCCACGCCTTGAACGCGTTGCCCATCCAGCCATTGGCGGCGGAGACGCGGCCGGCGGCGGTGCGGATCAGCGTCAGGCCGGTGTCGAGCGTGCTCATGGCGCGGGATTCATCAAGCGGAATTCATCGAAGAGGATTCATGGCGATGCCACCAGGCGGTAGCCGACACCGCGCACCGCCTGCAGGAACAAGGGATTGGCGGGATCGCGCTCGATCTTGCGCCGCAGCCGGTTGATCTGCACGTCGACCGCGCGCTCATTGACGGTGCCGTCGCCGGTAAGCGCGCTGCGCGGCACGGTTTCGCCGGGCGCCACCGCAAGGATGCGCAGCATCTCGCGCTCGCGATCGGTGAGATGAATGACCTCGTCGCCCTGGCGCAGTTCACCGCGATCCAGCCGATAGACGTAGGGTCCGAACGCAATCTGCTCCAGCGTCTCCACCGGCGGCGGCGCAGTGCGCTTGAGAATGTTGCCGATCCGCAAGCTCAGCTCGCGCGGCTCGAACGGCTTGGCCACATAATCGTCGGCGCCGATCTGCAGGCCCTCGATCCGGCTTTCCGGCTCATGGCGCGCCGTCAGCATCACGATCGGCACCGAGGACGACGTGCGGATGAAGCGGGCGAGATCGAACCCGGTTTCGCCGGGCATCATCACATCGAGGATCAGCAGATCGAAGTGCAGGCCGAGCAGCTTGGCGCGGGCGTCGCTGGCGCTCATCGCCGTGGTGACGCGGTAGCCTTCGCCGCACAGAAAGCGCGACAGCAGGTCGCGGATGCGGCGATCGTCATCGACCAGCAGCAGATGCGGTGCGTCGTCGGCCGGTCGCGGCGGCGTTCGGGCGAGGGTTGCAGCCACGTTTATTCCTTTGCCTTATTCCTTTGCCTTGCCGGTTGTGCCGCCGGCTCCAAGGATGGTTGCCAGCACCTTGTCGGGATCGTCGTGATCGATCATCGCGCGCAAAAACTGGCGGACCGTATCCGCGCCCGCTGGTCCGAGGTCGCGCAGCGCGCGGGTGATCCGATCCGTCTGCAGGCCGGCAAGCTTGGCGACCAGCGCCTCGCCCTTTGCGGTGGCGAAAAGAAGGCGTTGCCGCCGGTCGTTATTGCCGGTCTGCTGCACAATATACCCTTCGTCGAGCAATTGCTTGAGAACCCGTCCCAGCGATTGCTTGGTGATGCGCAGCACGTCGAGGAGATCGGCGACCTTGAGGCCGGGATAGCGGTGGACGAAATGGATCACCCGGTGATGCGCCCGCCCGAAACCGAAAGCCTCGAGTTCATGGTCGGCGTCGCCGACGAAGTCCCGGTAGGCGAAGAACAAGAGCTCGATGATATCCCAGCGTAAATCGCCCGACCGTACGGCGGAGGATCGCCCGGCGGCCTTCGAATTCGGGGTCGGCCGAGACGCCCGAGAAATTTATGTCAGAATTTATGTCAGTCATATTGACATATCTTGGGTTCAATGTTACAAAACTGTCCACCACGACGAAATATTAGATCGTTTCCTGCGTGGTGACGGTTCAAACGGCCGAACAAACCAAAGGCTGCGGCCGTCAATTCTACTACCGGGCGCAATTCTACTACGGAGCGATTGTCGAGCGACATCTCGGCAAACATACTGGACTTCGCGCATTCCGCCAAAGCGGAAACCGGCCTAAAGCACCGGCGTGGGCGAGGGGCAGGCGTCAAACAACCTGGAAACGTCCGAAAATCGGGCCAGCAGGCCCGACGGGACAGGCCGGCGCTAGAAATCGCGCCGGCTCCAACAGCAAAAAAGCAAGGGCGGGAGCCGAGAAAATGAGTCTGAAATTCGAAATCCAGCCTGCGACCAATCCGACGCCTGAAAAGGACCGCGCCGCCAGGCTGGTGGACCCGGGCTTCGGCCGGATTTTCACCGATCACATGGCCATCGTCCGCTACGATCAGGCCAAGGGCTGGCATAGTGCGCGCGTCGAAACCCGCGCCAATTTCCCGCTCGATCCGGCCACAGCCGTGCTGCACTACGCGCAGGAGATTTTCGAAGGCCTCAAGGCCTACCGGCGCGACGACGGCGGCGTGAACCTGTTCCGCCCCGACGCCAATGCCCGGCGCTTCCACAATTCGGCGGAGCGCATGGCCATGGCGCCGGTGCCCGAGCCCGTGTTCATCGAAGCGGTCGAACAGCTCGTGCGCATCGACCGCGCCTGGATCCCGGGCGGCGAGGGCAGTCTCTATCTGCGGCCCTTCATGATCGCGAGCGAGGTCTTCCTCGGCGTCAAGCCTTCCGCGGGATACATCTTCGCGGTCATCGCCTCGCCGGTCGGCTCCTATTTCAAGGGCGGACCTGCGCCGGTGTCGATCTGGGTGTCGGAGAACTACACGCGCGCCGCGATCGGCGGCACCGGCGCCGTCAAATGCGGCGGCAATTACGCAGCCAGCCTGCGCGCCCAGGCCGAGGCCATCGAACACGGCTGCGATCAGGTCGTGTTCCTCGATGCGGTCGAGCGCCGCTACGTCGAGGAACTCGGCGGCATGAACGTCTTCTTCGTGTTCGACGACGGCTCGCTCTCGACGCCGCCGCTCGGCACCATCCTGCCCGGCATCACCCGCGATTCGATCATCGCGCTGTCGAAGGATGCCGGCACGCCCGTGCGCGAGGAACTCTACACCATCGACCAGTGGCGCAGCGATGCCGCCAGCGGCAAGCTGAAAGAGGCGTTCGCCTGCGGCACCGCGGCCGTGATCTCGCCGATCGGCAAGGTGTGTTCGGCGCGCGGCGATTTTCTGGTCAGCGGGGGCGCTGCCGGCCCCGTCGCCATGGGGCTGCGCAAGAAACTGGTCGATATCCAGTACGGCCGCGTGGCCGACCCGCAGAACTGGATCAAAAAGGTGCTGTGAGGGGCGGCGAGGCAAGCCTGACCTGCTCCCTCGCCCCGCTCTTCGGTCGAGACGAGCGAAGCTCGCTCTGAGAGGTGCGGTGAGGGGCTCTCCGGCCCGCGAACGCTGAACTTGCGGTGAGTGCGCTGCCTCGCCCCTCACCCGAAATTCTCGCTGACGCGTGAATTTCGACCTCTCCCCGCAAAAGCGCGGGGCGAGGTTAAGAGGACCGCGCTTGCCGCCTTCGGCTGGCGCTGGTACCAACGCGCGCCATGGCCGACAAACCCAAAAAACCGCAGAAACTCAAAGCGCGCCTGCCGCGCGGGCTCGCCGATCGCGGCCCCGCCGAGATCGCCGCGACCCGCGCGATGGTCGAGAAAATCCGCGAGGTCTATGAGCGCTACGGCTTCGAGCCGGTGGAGACGCCGGCGATGGAATTCACCGACGCGCTCGGAAAATTCCTGCCCGACCAGGACCGCCCCAATGAGGGCGTGTTCTCGTTCCAGGACGATGACGAGCAGTGGATTTCGCTCCGCTACGACCTGACCGCGCCCTTGGCACGCTACGTCGCCGAGAATTTTGATTCGCTGCCAAAACCCTATCGCAGCTACCGCGCCGGCTATGTTTATCGCAACGAGAAGCCGGGCCCGGGACGCTTTCGTCAATTCATGCAGTTCGATGCCGATACGGTGGGAAGCGCTTCGCCCGCCGCCGATGCCGAGATGTGCATGATGGCGGCGGATACGATGGAAGCGCTGGGTATTCCGCGCGGCAGCTATGTGGTGAAGGTGAACAACCGCAAGGTGCTCGATGGGGTGCTGGAGTCGATCGGACTTGGCGGCGACGAGAATGCGGGGCGCAGACTTACGGTGCTAAGGGCGATCGATAAGCTCGACAAATTTCCGGTCGAGGAAATTGAGAAGCTGCTTGGTCCTGGCAGATGGGATGGCGGCGAAGAAGGAAAAGGCGATTTCACGAAAGGGGCCGGACTCGATCAACGCGGAATTCGCGCATCATTAATTTTACCGGTTGGGGGGAAACCGGCTCTGGGTCGAAGAGCAACAGCGCATCAAACCAAATAACGCTGGCGAATTTTGAATTTGCCGTCGAAGACAATATTCTGGGGCGCGAGGGTATCGCGGAGCTGTCTCAAATAAGAGAACTAGTCGGAGCAGGTGGTTACGACGACGGGCGGATCGTCATCGATCCCTCCGTCGTGCGCGGCCTCGAATATTACACCGGCCCGGTCTACGAGGTCGAACTCACGCTAGAGACAAAAGACGAAAAAGGCCGCCCCGTTCGCTTCGGCTCCGTCGGCGGTGGTGGGCGCTATGATGGTCTGGTCTCGCGCTTCCGCGGCGAGCCGGTGCCGGCGACCGGGTTTTCCATCGGCGTGTCGCGATTGCAGGCGGCGCTGACGATGCTCGGCAAGCTCGATACCGCGCCGGAGTTTGGTCCCGTGGTCGTCACGGTGTTTGAGGGGAGGTCGCCGACTACCAGAAGATGGTCGCGGCCTTGCGCAATGCGAACATTCGCGCCGAGCTCTATCTCGGAAACCCAAGAACATAGTCTTGGCAACCAGCTGAAATACGCCGACAAGCGCAACAGCCCTTGCGTGGTAATCAAGGGTCCGAAGAGAAGATCGCGAGGCGAAGTCCTGATAAAGGACTGCTTCCAAGGGGCAATGAACGCGGCCATTACAGATCGCGAGGAATACAAAGCCGCGCAGGCCAAGGTGCAGATCCTGTTCCCGAGGATAAGCTTCTTGAAGCGGTGCGCGAAGTGCTAGCGCGGCATAAGGTGAAATGGAGTTAGGACCTCATGGTGAGGAGGCGCTCTTGCGCCGTCTCGAACCATGGGGACAATGGCCCATCCTTCGAGACGCGGCCGAGCGGCCGCTCCGGATGAGGTTAGTTTTCGTGGCAACGGTTCGTAGTAAGAAAAAAGGGAGTGATAAAAAATGCCAGAGATCACCGTCAGCATGGCCGCCGGCCGCACCGATGAACAGAAGGCCGGCATGATGCGCGACATCACGCAGGCGCTGGTGAAGAACCTCGGCGTCGATGCCGATGCGGTCGTAATCCAGATCAACGAAGCGCCGCTGCATCACAAGATGAAGGGCGGCAAGACCTTCGTCGAACGCGCGGCGGCGGCGAAGAAATAGCATTCTCGGCTCGTCGTCCCGGCGGACGCCGGGACCCATCACCCCTGGCTCTTGAGGTGAAGCGCAGGACGAGCAACAAGCGCTTTGCGCGAACGCCGACGGCACGGCGTATGGGTCCCGGCCTTCGCCGGGACGACGCTATGATGTGGAGCCATTCGGACAAATCATGGACGCACGCGAGGTCATCAAGGTCGGCATGAGCGCCGAGCGCAGGCTGGTGGTGCCGCCGGAGCAAACGGTCGGGCATTTGCGTTGCCGGCATGCCGATGGTGTTTGCGACCCCGATGATGATCCTGCAAATGGAACTGGCGTCGGGCGACGCCATCAAGGCGCAACTTGCAGCCGGGCTGGGTCACGGTCGGCACCGAGGTCGATATCCGCCATCTCGCCGCAACCCCGGTGGGCGCGACGGTGCGAACCACGGCACGCGTGGTCGCGGTGGAACGCCGGGTGATCCGGTTCGAGGTCGAAGCCTTCGACGGCACCCGCCGCATCGGCGAGGGCCGCCATGCCCGCGGCCTCGTCAATGTCGAGGCGTTCAACAAGCGCTTCGGGGCGACGCCGTCCTCATCCTGAGGTGCGAGCCTCTTCGGCGAGCCTCGAAGGATGGATACAGCCCGCGGCCCATCCTTCGAGGCTCGCTGCGCTCGCACCTCAGGATGACGGTGAGGTCGTTGCGCGGGTGAGAAACTACTTCGCCAGTTCCTTCGAGCGCCGCGTCGCGGCGGCGACCGCGCGGGTCAGCAGCGGCTGCAGGCCGTCTTTTCCCATCAGCACTTCGAGCGCGGCGGCGGTGGTGCCGCCGGGCGAGGTGACGTTCTGGCGCAGCGTGGCGGAGGCAAGCTCCGAGCGATGCAGCAATTCGCCGGAGCCGGCGACGGTTTCGCGCGCGAGCTTCGTTGCAAGCTCCGGCGGCAGGCCGGCTTCGACGCCGGCGCGCGCCAGTTCTTCGGCGAGCAGGAAAATATAGGCCGGCCCGGAGCCGGAGACGGCGGTCACCGCGTCCATCAAACCCTCATCGTCGATCCACTCGACCGATCCGGTGGCGCGCAACAGCGCATCGGCGACCGCGCGCTGCGCGGGGCTGACATCGTTCGCCGCCACCGCGACCGTGATGCCGCGGCCGATCGCGGCCGGCGTGTTGGGCATGGCGCGAACCACCATGCCGCCGCAGACCTGCTTCGATCGACGCGATGGTGGCGCCCGCCATGATCGAGACCACCAGCGTGGCGGGGCCGGCAAAGGATTTCAGCATCGCGCCTGCTTCACGGAACATCTGCGGCTTCAGCGCGACCACCAGCGTGGCGACGGCGCCGATCTCTTTCGGCGACGGATTGAGGCGAATGCCTTTGGCGGCGAGCGCGCGGATATCGTCGGAGGGATGCGGCTCGATCACGCTCACGTGCTTGGCATCGAGCCCCTGCGCCAGCCAGCCCGACAGCATCGCGCCGCCCATTTTCCCCGCGCCGGCGAGGACGATGGGGCCTTTGAGATTTTGCAAGGCGTTAGCGGTGGTCGATTCATCGGCAGCAAATACCTCGTCGTCCCGGCGAACGCCGGGACCCATAACCCCTGGCGTTTCTATTGAAACGCAGGAAAGGCCACAAGCGCTTTGCACCAACACGCGCGACACGGCGTATGGATCCCGGCTCGCGCTCGCAGAGCTGTCATGGGCGCCTTTGCGGACGTCTAGCGCCGGGACGACGCTCGATTTGTTATCAAGCGCTGCGCGAAGACCGACGCCCTACGCCTCGCCCTCGGTGTCGAACATCGCCGCACTCATGGCTTCCGGCGCGGTCTTGCCGGCCCAGACCACGAACTGGAACGCCGGATAATAGCGCTCGCAGGCGTGGATGGCGCCGACCAGCATGCTCTCGCATTGCGCGGTCGAGGCGGTGAGGCCGCCCGGCAGCACCAGCGCCTGCCGGTACATGATCATGCCGGTATGGGTCCAGATATCGAAATGCCCGACCCACAATTGCTCGTTGATGCTGGCGATCAGCCGCTGCACCTCGGCGCGGCGCGGCGCCGGAATCTTCATGTCGAAGGCGCAGGCCAGATGCAGCGCCTCGATCTCGTTCATCCAGGTGAAGGACAGCTGGTAATCGGTCCACTCGCCCTTGGAGACGATCGTCACTTCATCTTCGCCGGAACGCTCGAACGACCAGTTGTGATCGGCCGCGATGTCTTCGACCACCGCGAGCGGGTTGTTCCGGGAATCGATAATGCCTTCGAGCAGGGACATGCCGTCTCGACCTTGCCTTTGCAAATTCAGATACGGTGGTTGGTACGCACGCAGCAGGTCGACACACGCTGACATGACGTGTCGCTGCCGACTGCAATCCCCTTCGCCGCGGGGCTTGCGAGGATCAAGTGATGTGATTTGCGGAATCCGCGCAACCGGGCGCGGAGTCCGTCCACAAGCAAAGCGGCGCTCGTCCACAGCTGATCTTTGTCATACTTATTAATTTGAGAACAAACCGGAATCGGTTTCGCTCAATCCGAGTTCGGCCCGGCGAATTCACCCGGGGCAAGTCGGATCGGCGCCTTAATAGTTAATTTCGCCGTCCGAGTCGGACCCTGAGTCTCGCTCTGGCGGCATGGGGTCATGCAGATTCCCGATGGGAAGGTGCTTGCTGGCGTCGCGGCGATTGGTCATAGTTCCACCTAGGCCGCTCATACCGGGCGGTCAATGTTCTCAGGGCGGGGTGAAAGTCCCCACCGGCGGTAAAGGCGAATTGGCCCAAGCCCGCGAGCGCCTTGTTCCAAGAATCCCTTGCGGGAATCTTTTGGAACAAGGGTCAGCAAATTCGGTGTGATTCCGAAGCCGACGGTTAAAGTCCGGATGAAAGAGAACGGTCGCGACAGCCGCTTTTCCGCGCGGCGCGTCGTTCCGTATGCCCTGATTCTGGTCCTGAAAGAGGAAAGCCATGAATCAGATGTTGCAAGATCTTCCCAAGTAAAAGACCCTCCTGAAGTAAAAGACCCTTCCAAAGTAAACGACGTTTCTTCCGAAACCGTCGATCGTCCTCCGGTTCCCGCTTATCCGCGCTTCGCCAAACCGCAGCGGGTCGCCTTTGTGCAGTCCGCGTGGCATCGCGATGTGGTCGAGGAATGCCGCATCGCCTTCCTCGGGGAGATCGAGGCGCGCGGCATCGAGCGCGCGCGCATCGACCTGTTCGAGGTGCCGGGCTCGTTCGAGATCCCGCTGCATGCGCAACTGCTGGCCAAGACCCGCCGCTACACCGCGATCGTGGCCGCGGGGCTGGTGGTCGATGGCGGTATCTACCGCCATGAATTTGTCGCCGACACCGTGATCAAGGCGCTGATGGATGTGCAGTTGCGAACCGAAGTGCCGGTGTTCTCGGCGGTGCTGACGCCGCAGCAGTTCCACGAGAGTGCGGCGCATTTCGATTTCTTCCGCAAGCATTTTGCCACCAAGGGCATTGAAGTCGCGGAAGCCTGCGCCAACACGCTGCTCAGCCTGGAACGGCTGCGCGGCCAGGTCGCGGCGGGGATCGTGTAATTTACGGGTTCGTGTGCCCCGGAATCAGAGCAACGTCATTGCGAGCGCAGCGAAGCAATCCACTCTTGCTCTCTTGTTGCCTGATGGATTGCTTCGCTGCGCTCGCAATGACGGCTTACTTTTCGTCATGGCAACGACGCCGAGAGTGCTGCCTGCCTTAATCAAACAAACTCGACACCAACTCTTCCGAAGCGGTGCGGCCGATGGCTTCGGCGATCAGCGAGGCGATCGAGAGGGTGCGGATGTTGGGCGCGTTGCGAACCGCCTCGGTCGGCTGGATCGAGTCGGTGATGACGAGTTCTTTCAGCTTCGAAGACGGTGATGCGGGCCGCCGCGCCGCCGGACAGCACGCCGTGGGTGATATAGGCGTAGACTTCCTTGGCGCCGTTGGCGAGCAGCGCATCGGCGGCGTTCACCAGCGTGCCGCCGGAATCGACGATATCGTCGACCAGGATGCAGGTATAGCCGGCGACATCGCCGATCACGTTCATGACCTCGGATTCGCCGGCGCGTTCGCGGCGCTTGTCGATGATCGCCAGCGGCGCGTTGATGCGCTTGGCGAGGCCGCGCGCGCGCACCACGCCGCCGACGTCGGGCGACACCACCATGACATTGGCGAGGTCGAAGCGTTCGCGGATGTCGCGCACCATCACCGGCGAGGCGTAGAGATTGTCGGTCGGAATGTCGAAGAAGCCCTGGATCTGCCCGGCGTGCAGATCGAGCGTCATGACGCGGTCGGCGCCGGCATGGGTGATCAGGTTGGCGACCAGCTTGGCCGAGATCGGCGTGCGCGGGCCGGCTTTGCGGTCCTGCCTGGCATAGCCGAAATAGGGAATCACCGCGGTGATGCGGCGCGCGGAGGCGCGGCGCAGCGCATCGGTGATGATCAGCAATTCCATCAGATGGTCGTTGGCCGGAAACGACGTCGACTGGATGATGAAGACATCCGAGCCGCGGACGTTTTCCTGGATCTCGACGAAGATTTCCATGTCGGCGAAGCGGCGGACGATCGCCTTGGTCGGCGGCAGATGCAGCCAGTTGGCGATTTCCTGCGCCAGAGCGGGATTGGAATTGCCGGCGACGAGCTTGATGGAGCCGTTCTTGGCCGACATCGAGGCTTCTCCCCGCGCCTTGCTGGATACGATGTTCAGCATATCAAAATACCCGTGGAACCGGCGCTTGCGACGAGCGAGGTGATATCAAGGACGTGCCTCGGCTGGCAACCCATGAAGCCGGTTTTCCTGCGCAAAATCAGCGACCGGCAAGGAAATGGCTCGTTATTGATCGCTGTAGCCGAGGGCGCTGCCGCTAAATGCCCCCGAGGCCGGCAAGGGCTGGTCCGCGCTTGCCACCGCAGGGCCGCGCAGGCCCGGCGCGGACTGCAGCGGCGGCGACATCCGGAGGCGCGGTCCCGTTGACCATGCCGCTGAGGCCGCTCAATCCGGCCTGCGCGATCCGCCGCAGCACCAGATCGTCGGCGGCGGTCCAGGGGTCGCGTCCGGCCTTGCCGGCCGGTTCCTCGCCGGAAAGGCGCAGTGCGCGCTGCTGGTTGCGGTCATAGACGTCCCAGACCCAGGCGATGGTGGTGCGGCCGCGGCTGACCTGGGCGGCGAGATAGCTGCGCACCCGATAGGAGGCCTGCAATTCGCGGGACACGATCGACAGGTTGCGAAGCTTCGATTCGCTGTCCAGTACGCCGACCATCCGGTCGAACACCTGTGGCGGCGGGCCGTCGATCAATTCGAACGCGACCGTGGTCCCATTGCCGAGCCTGGGCGAACGCGCCACTGACGGCGCCGCCGCCGGCGCAACCGCCAAGGCCGCACGCCACCGCCAGCAGCAAGGCGGCAATCGCGGTACGGGCGGGCAGTCCGGCCGGTCCGGAACAGGATTGACGAAGGCGTCCCTCATCGCCCCGAGCGATATCGTTAAAATGCGTTAACGTCTAGGGCAGGGACGGCACAAAGCCGAGACCAACATGAGCAAGCCGTTGACCGCGCGCCGATCATTTGCATTCAAGTTGAAGCACTTGCAAGTTGAAGCACTTGCAAGTTGAAGCACTGGTGCGCAGGCTAGGCTTCCAGCGCAATGGCGTGAACGTGGCGGCCGTAATCGGGCTCCTGGCGATGACACAGAGCGCCGGTAGCTAAAGAAGCGCTCGTCGGAATAGGTATCGACGCCGATATCGTCGATCATGAGCACGCCGGCGTTTTCGAGCCGCATCCGGATGAAGCCCGCAAGGTCAAACATCGCGTGGCCCTCGCGCGCGGCGGGAAGGAAAAACAGCGCATTCTCCGCATCGGCCTCCATGAACCGCTCGATGAATTCGTGGCCGACCTCGTAGCTGTGCTGGCGGATCAGGGGGCCGATCGCGGCGACCATGCCGCTGCGTTCGGCGCCGAGTTTTTCCATTGCATCGACGGTGGATTCCAGGATGCCCGTCAGCGCGCCTTTCCATCCCGCATGCGCGGCACCGATCACGCGCGCCTTCGGGTCGGCCAGCAGGATCGGTCCGCAGTCGGCGGCGCTGGCGCAGATGGCGAGGCCCTCGGTGCGGGTCACGATGGCGTCGGCGCGCGGCCGCGACGCGGCCTGGCCATGGCCCGGTCGCCACCACGACATCGGGCGAATGGGTCTGGAACACGCTGAGAAAATGCTCCGGCGCCACGCCGATTTGCTCGGCCATCCGGCGGCGATTTTCCGCGACATGCGCGGGATCGTCCTTGGAGCCGATGCCGCCATTGAGGCTGGCATAGATGCCGCCGGAGACGCCGCCATCGCGGGTGAAGAACGCATGGCGCAGGCCGGGAATGGCCGAAAGCAGCGGCGATCCCAGCGTCATGGCAGCTCCGCCTTGTCGACCGGCTCATGATCGCTCAGTCCCGCCAGTGTGGTCAGGTTCGGTTCGGAGATCGCGACCACCTTGAACATCGAGCCCATGCCGCCGCGGCCGCCGCCGATCAGCCGCTTCAGCGCGCCGGAAATGTCCTCGGAAACCTCCGGCGTGGTCTTTGCCATCAGGGTGACCGCGCGGGTCTCGATGCCGAGCCGTTTGAGGAAGTCGCCCTGCGGCACCGGGCCATGCACGCGGGCGCCGAGATCCTCGGCGGCGCGCACCAGCGCCTGAAAATCGACGTGGGCGGTGACGTCGGCCTGGCCTGGATTTTTCAAGGGGTCGGTGAAGCTGTGGCGGGCGATCGCCTGAAAGGTATCGCCGGCGTCGCTGCGCAGGTGGCCGTAGTCGATGATCAGCGCCGCGCCATATTGATCGCGGACCCGGGTCGCGATCTTCATGATCTCGGCGTCGGGCCGCCACTCGAACACGGCGCCGACCGGTGCTGCGCGCACCAGCGGCGGCAGCAGCACCTCGAAACGCGGCGTCGGCTCGGCGGCGGCGCCGTACACCAGTTTGCCGTTGCCGTCGATCTCGACCGTTCGCTCGTGCCAGCCGGTCGCCCGCTTCACCACCTGATGGATCGGCAGCACGTCGAAATATTCGTTGGCAAAAATCACCGACGGCCCCTCGGGCACGCTGTCGATGCTGTCGTGCCAGGCGACGTTGCGAACGCCCGACAGCGTCGTCCGCTGTTTTTCGCGCAATACCGGATTGATTTCGACGAGATGGATGCTCAGCGACTGATAGAGCGGCGGCAGCACCCGCAGCGCGCGCAGCGCATCCGCCATCATGGTGCCGCGTCCCGGTCCGAGCTCGATCAGCCGCAGCAGGGATGGCGAGCCGATCGCCTTCCACACCGACGCCGCCCACAGCCCGAGCAATTCGCCGAACATCTGGCTGACTTCCGGCGCGGTGGTGAAATCGCCCTCGCGTCCGAGCGGATCGCGCGAAACATAATAGCCGTGCCGGGGATGCGTCAGGCACAGCTCCATGTAACGCCAGACCGGCATCGGCCCGGACGACTTGATCAGCTTCTTGATCTCGGATTGCAGCGGTGAATAATCGCTCACGGCATTCCTTCGACGGGATCGGCTACGGATCGGCGCGCCCCGCGGCGCCATGCCACCATTATAATGATCGCGCCCGCAATAATCATCGGCACCGACAGCAACATGCCCATGGTCAGGCCGCCCCACAAAAATCCGAGCTGCGGATCGGGCTCGCGAAAGTGCTCGCCGACGATACGCGCGCAGCCGTAAATCGCAATAAAGCTGCCGAGGATCAGGCCCGGCCGCTTCAGGGCGCCAAGCCGGATCATCACGGCGAGGATGGTAAACAGCAGGATTCCCTCCAGCGTCGCCTCGTAGAGCTGGCTCGGATGGCGCGGCAGCGGCCCGCCATTGGGAAACACCATCGCCCAGGGCACGCTGGCATCGGCCGGCCGGCCCCACAATTCGCTGTTGATGAAATTGGCGATCCGCCCGAGAAACAGCCCGATCGGGCCGACCGCGGTGGTGATATCCCCCAGCGACAGGATCGGCAGGCCGTTGCGGCGGCAAAACAGGATCACCGCCGCCACGCAACCGAGGAAGCCGCCATGAAACGACATGCCGCCCTTCCACAGCTCGAAAATTTCGGCGGGGTGCTGGATGAAGAACGGAAAATTGTAGAACAGCACATAGCCGGTGCGGCCGCCGAGGATGATGCCGATCGTGACCCACAGGATGAAATCATCCATCTGCAGCAGCGTGATCGGCGCCGGGCCGCCCCACAGCCTCTCATTCTTGATCAGCGCGCGGGCGTAAATCCACCCCAGCACGATGCCGCCGATATAGGCCAGCGCGTACCAGCGGATCGCGATCGGCCCGATCGCAATGGCGACCGGATCGAACACCGGAAAGGCAATGGTGAGGAAGGGCATGCGACCGGCTTAGGACGACAGGTTGCGGCGATAGAGCGCGAGCAGCCGTTCCCAGTGCCGTTCCGCGGCGTCGCGATCGTAAACCGGGCGTTTCGGAAAGGCGAAGCCGTGATGGGTGCCGGGATAAATCTCGACCTCGTTTCTGGTGCCCTTCATGCCCTCGCTCACCTTGTCGATGATCTCCTGCGGCGCGTAGACGTCGGTCTCGGCGCAGGCAAAATAAAGTTCGGCCTTGGTCTTGCCGGCGGCCAGATGCGGGCTGTCCGGCTGGTCGGTCGCGAGTTGCACCCCGTAGACCGAGGCGGCGGCTTTCACGCGATCGGCAAAATATGTCGCGGCGTTGACGGCATAACGGCCGCTCATGCAGTAGCCGACGGAGCCGACGATTTTGGTGTTCGCGGCCTTCTGCGTTTCGGCGTAGGCGAGCAGCGCCTTGGTGTCTTCCATCACCAGGGGGATCGTGAGCGAGCTCATCAGGCTGAACATGCGCTTGCGTTCCGGCGATTCCGGATCGGGATTGATCGGCCCAAGCTCCATGGCGCCCGCGCGGTAATACATGTTCGGCAGCATCACATAATACCCCGACGTCGCCAGCCGGCGCGCCATGTCGCGCAGTTCCTCGCGAATCCCCGGCGCGTCCATATAGAACAGAATCACGGGATGCGGACCGTTGCGCTCGGGATGGCTGATGAAGGTGGTGGTGTGGCCGTCTTTGGTGGGAATCTCGATCTGCTGGTCGATCATGGCGTTTCTTTTCGCTTCTCGGTTCGTCGGTTTTTTGGCGTTCTTGGCTTCGTGCGCATCGACACGATTGCAAGGAAACCGGACCATGACAAGGCGACGGACCCTTTGAGTATGGAACAACGCCGGCCTTGCAAGACCGGCCTTGAACCGCGCGGTCCGGATCGCCATTGTCTGACCTGTCGATCCTTTGCCGACCCTTTCGCAGCCGACCGGAGATTCCCACGATGACCCAGACCAGCAATCGGTTTTTTGACGAGATCGGGCGCCTGATGAACGACGCCGCCGGAGCCGCCCAGGGCGTCAAGCGCGAGGTCGATGCGGTGGTCCGCAATCAGGCCGAAAAAATCCTGCGCGACCTCGACATCGTCAAGCGCGAGGAGTTCGAGGCGGTCAAGGACATGGCGCGGCTGGCGCGCGAGGAAAACGAGGCGCTGAAGACGCGCATCGCCGCGCTGGAAGCCAAGCTCGGCGATTCGGCACCGGCGCCGGACAACGGCAGCCCGAAAACGGATGGCTGATCGCCTTTCGCCCGGATGGGAAAAGCCAAGCGCGATCTGCCGGTTGTTGCCTTCAAATCGCAGCAGGCTTGGGATGCGTGGCTGACGTCGCAGCGATGCTCGCTCGAAAGGGCTATGGCTGAAACTGGCGAAGAAGTCGTCCGGGATAGCCAGCGTTTCAAGGCCGGAAGCGATTGATACGGCGCTTTGTCATGGCTGGATCGATGGCCAGCTCGACAGTTTCGACGACAATTATTGGCTGATCCGCTTCACGCCGCGTCAATCCACCAGCAAGTGGTCTGAGAAAAACCGCACCCGGGCGCTTGAACTGGTTGCGTTGAAGCGCATGCGGCCTGCGGGATTGAACGAGATTGAACGCGCCAAAAAGGACGGCCGCTGGAGCGCCGCCTATGCGCCGCAGAGCACGGCTCAGGTGCCTGACGACCTCGGTGCCGCGCTGGCGAAAAACAAGGCGGCGAAAAGCTTTTTCGAAACGCTCGATAGCGCCAATCGCTACGCGATCCTGTACCGGATCCACGTCGCCAAAAAGCCCGAGACGCGGGCGGCCCGGATCGAGAAATACGTCGCGATGCTGATCGAGCGGCAAAACCATCCATCCGCCGAAATCCAAGCGTTGAAAAGACCGTGACCGGGCAGAACCCGATGGATCCGATGCCGGTCCGGCGTCACGGCCTGGACGGCCCGGCTACGGAAAAATCCCTTCATTTCCTTGTCATTTCGGGACTTTGGGGCTAGAACGCCGCCACGTCCGCAGCCCCCGCACCCCTGGAGGCTTGCTGCGGCGTGCCAACGGGCCGCGATGCGGCCTTTAACTTTTTAGAAAACAAGGACTTATGCAATGGCGACCGTCAAGGAATTGAAGGCGACCGCACGTCCGGCAGGCGGCAAGGGGGCCGCACGGGCAGAGCGTCGCGCCGGGAGAGTGCCCGGAGTGATCTATGGCAACAACCAGCCCCCCGTGACCATTTCGGTCGATGACGCCGACTTGCGCCAGCGCATCCTGGCCGGCCGGTTTCTCACCACGATTTACGACATCGATCTCGAGGGCAAGAAGCACCGCGTGATTCCGCGCGACTTCCATCTCGATCCGGTGCGCGATTTTCCGCTCCATGTCGATTTCATGCGGCTCGGCGAAGGCGCGACCATCCGCGTCAGCATTCCCCTGCACATCCAGAACGCGGAAGCCGCACCCGGCGTGAAGCGCGGCGGCACCGTCAACATCGTGACCCACACCATCGATCTGGAATGCTCGGTCGATAACATTCCGCAATATATCGAGGCCGATGTCAGCGGTCTGGAAATCAGCCATTCGCTGCATCTGTCGGACATCAAGCTGCCCGCCGGCGTGAAGTCGCTGTCGCGCGAGGACATCACCCTGGTGACCATCGTGCCGCCATCCGGCTACGCCGAAGAACTCAAGGCGGCGGCTGCGGCTGCTGCCGCCGGTCCGGCCGCTACGGCAGCACCCGGTGCTGCTCCCGCGGCAGGTGCGGGTGCCGCTGCACCCGCGGCAGGGGCTGCCCCTGCGGCTGGCGCCAAGGCTCCTGCGGCTGGCGCCAAGGCTCCGGCGGCCGGCGCCAAGGCGCCCGCTGGCGGCGGCGACAAGAAGAAATAACGCGCACGATCCGCCAACGTGTGGGCGGTTTGGCGAAAGATCATGCGCGGCTTCATAAGTTGGCGCGCGATCGGACGCAGAACCGGCGAGCACTTTTGCTGATCGCGCGCCAGTGCGGGATGCCGCGTCATGCGACTCTTTGTTGGTCTCGGCAATCCCGGCGCGAAGTACGCGCATAACCGGCACAATATCGGGTTCATGGTCGTCGATGAAATTGCGCGGCGTCATGGTTTCGCACCCTGGCGCCGCCGTTTTCAGGGCGAGACCGCGGAAGGCACGCTCGATCGCGAGCGGGTGGTCCTGCTCCGCCCCTCGACCTTCATGAACGAGTTCGGGGCGCGCGGTGCAGGAAGCCGCGAATTTCTTCAAACTCGCGGTCGGCGAAATCACTGTGTTTCAGGATGAACTCGAATTGCCGCCGGCCAAGCTGCGGGTCAAGGTCGGCGGCGGCATCGCCGGCCACAACGGCCTGCGTTCGATCTCGTCGCATATCGGCAATGACTATCGCCGGGTGCGGCTCGGGATCGGCCATCCCGGCGTCAAGGAACTGGTGCACAGCTACGTGCTGTCGGATTTTGCCAAGAGCGACCGCCCCTGGGTCGAGGCGCTCTGCGAAGCGGTCGCCGACAACGCCGGGCTGCTCGCGACCGACCGCGATTCGGCGTTCCAGAACAAGGTGCATCTGGCGATGCAGGCAAAGGGATTTTTCGACAAGGACGATGACGGCGCTGCGTGACGCGCCGCCGGTCGCCACGAACGGGTTTTAGGACACATCATGGGATTCAAATGCGGTATCGTCGGATTGCCCAATGTCGGCAAGTCGACGCTGTTCAATGCGCTGACCGAAACGGCGGCGGCGCAGGCGGCGAATTATCCGTTCTGCACCATCGAGCCGAATGTCGGCGAGGTCGCGGTGCCCGATCCGCGGCTCGACAAGCTCGCCGAGGTCGGCAAGTCGGCGCAGATCATCCCGACGCGGCTGACCTTTGTCGATATCGCCGGCCTGGTGCGCGGCGCCTCGAAGGGCGAAGGCCTCGGCAACCAGTTCCTCGCCACCATCCGCGAGGTCGATGCGGTTGCCCATGTGGTGCGCTGCTTTGAGGATTCCGACATCACCCATGTCGAGGGCAAGATCGCCCCGTTGGCTGACATCGAGACCATCGAGACCGAGCTGATGCTGGCCGATCTCGACAGCCTGGAAAAGCGCGTCGACAACCTGACCAAGAAAGCCAAGGGCAACGACAAGGACGCCAGGGAGCAACTCGACCTCGTCAACCGCGCGCTGGTGCTGCTGCGCGAGGGCAAGCCGGCGCGGTTTCTCGACCGCAAGCCGGAGGAAGAACGCGCCTTCGGCATGCTCGGACTACTGACCTCCAAGCCGGTGCTTTACGTCTGCAATGTCGAGGAGGGCTCGGCCGCCGCGGGCAATGATTTCTCCAGGGTCGTTGCCGAACATGCCAAAAAGGAAGGCGCGGTCGCGGTGGCGATCTCCGCCAAGATCGAGTCCGAGATCGCGACGCTGTCGCGTGCCGAGCGGGCGGAGTTTCTCGACACCCTTGGGCTGGAGGAAGCCGGGCTCGATCGTCTGATCCGCGCCGGCTACCAGCTGCTCGACCTCATCACCTATTTCACCGTGGGTCCGAAGGAGGCGCGGGCCTGGACCATCAACCGCGGCACAAGGGCGCCCGCCGCCGCCGGCGTGATCCATACCGATTTCGAAAAGGGCTTTATCCGCGCCGAAACCATCGCCTATGCCGATTACGTCGCGCTCGGCGGCGAGGCCGGCGCGCGCGACGCCGGCAAGCTGCGGCTGGAAGGCAAGGAATATGTCGTCGCCGACGGCGACGTTATGCATTTCCGGTTCAATAATTAATGCCCTGCGCCCTGATCGCGGATCGCGCCGAGATGCTCGTTGATGCGAAACACGATCAGGATGAATTCCGCGGCGATGCGCGAAAAGATGATGCCGACCACCACGCTGGCGATCGAGGACAGCAGCAGAATGAAACCGCCGAACGGGCTGATCGCCATCGTGGCCAGGCCGTTAAAGACGCCGGCAATGCCGAACAGCACAATCAACGCCATGACCAGCCAGTAGAAGGTCTTGATGATGGTGGGTGTAATGAAACGGTCCCACTGAAACAAATCCCGAAATTCAAACATCGGTCATTCTCCCGGCAAGTCGAATATGAGTTACGTCCAAACCCGGCTGCTTACAGCTCACGGCCTAGCTCCGAATGTCGTCGCGGGCAAGATCAGCGGCGCGCACCGAACGGCGGTGCCCGCCGGTAGAGAACGAGCCATGCGCGTGGGCGGCTTGAGATTGCTGCAAATAACGGCCACAATCGGGCTTCCTTCCAACTATCCCCATCCATGACACTCAGCTTCGAAGATTTCCCGCCCGGCCATTTCGGCACATTCGGACCGCGTCGCGTCACGCGCGAGGAGATCCTTGCGTTTGCCGCGGAGTTCGATCCGCAGCCGATGCATCTCGATGAAGAGGCGGCGTCGCGGTCGATGCTGAAGGGGCTCTCGGGTTCGGGCTGGCATCTCTGCTCGATCATGATGCGCATGATGTTCGACGCCTATATCGGCCGCACCGCGTCGCTGGGTTCGCCGGGCGTCAATGAAGTGCGCTGGCTGGCGCCGCTGCGGCCAGGCGACGATCTCACGCTCGATATCGACGTGATGGAGGCCAGGGTTTCCCGCAGCCGTCCCGACACCGGCATTGTCACGTTCAAGGGCATGGTCCGCAATGCGGCGGGACAGGCGTTGTGCGAAATGGTCTCGCCGATCATCGTGCAGCGCCGCGCCGATGTTGCGGCGAGGTAGGCGGGCCGATGCGTTTCTTCGAGGACCTTGAGATCGGGCAGCGGCGCGAACTGGGATCGTTCACCTTCACCGCCGAGCTGATCAAGAAATTTGCGGCACAATTCGATCCGCAACGCTTTCATCTCGATGAAGAGGAAGGCCGCAAATCGCTGTTCGGCGGGCTTGCGGCATCGGGCTGGCATGTCGGATCGGCCTGCATGAAGCTATTGGTGGCCGACGGCCAGCGCCAGTCGAAGGAGGCCGCCGCCCGCGGCGAGAAGGTCGCGATCTGGGGACCGTCACCGGGTTTTCGCGAATTGCGGTGGATCAAGCCGGTGCTGGCGGGCGATACCATCCATTTTGCCAGCGTGATCGAAAGCTTGCGGTCGTCGGAGAAGCGTCCCGAATGGGGCATCGCCCAGGCCCGCAACACCGGCACCAACCAGCGCGGCGACATGGTGTTTTCGCTGCTGGCGACAGCCTTCGTGCCCCGACGGAACGCCGGCGCCTGAGGCGCACGTCACCGCGGTGGAACAATTTCTTGATAACAAATTTTGAACCTTGTGCCCGTCAAATAGACAACGGGACATTTGGCAGGGGACGACCATGGTAGACCACGGCGGCTTGAAATTAGTGGGCTTTATCTTCGCAACCGTGACGCTGGCGGTGATGCTGGCCACCGGAATGGTGGTGAAGGGCTATGCCGACGGCGCCTATTCGCTTGATGTAGCCCCGATCGCCGACCGCTAGGTCACCATCCGCTAACCATAACGGCTGAATCGCGCGCAAAGAGGCACTTGAGATCAACGGTTCCAGGCCAGCGCCAGCACCACCATCGCCACGAATAACAGTCCGGCAAACCGGAGTATGATGGTGCCCATCCGGTGGGGAGAACGCTGCAACGGTATCGGATCGGTATTGTCCGGCCGGATGGTCTTCATGAGGATTCCCGGGAAAAAGCCGCCGCTGCGTCCCGGCGCCTGCTCTTGGTCGCAGTCCGGGTCCGGGAAGTTCAAAGCGTTGCCGGAAAGTTCAAAGCCTGGCGAGCCCAAAACCGGGCAAGATCAAGGGCATGGCGGCCGAAAACGAAACCGCCGCGCTGCCCTGAAAAGGGCAGGCGGCGGCCATCGAAATCGAGCAAGACTCCGACAACAAGATCCCGACAATCAGCTGTTGCGAAGGCCTTCGGCGGCGCGTTTCCACTGCGTCACGTTGTCGGCGATCATGCGCGTGGATTTCATCGCGGCCTGGCTGAGCTGGGCATAGCCGGAGATTTCGCGCTGCACGCGCTGGCCTTCGGCATGCAGCAGGTCGCGCAGGCTTTCGAGTTCGGAAATCAGGTTCTCGATTTCCGTCAGCGACGTGCCGGCGACACGCTGGATCAGCGAGTTGACATTGTTCACGGTGGTTTCGTGGTTGGGCTCGAGCACCGTCTCGGTTGGGCTCGGCAGGCCCGGCGCCGGACGGCGCAGATAAGCGACGTCGTTGCGGACGAAATCGCGGATGCCGGCCTCGACCTCTGAAACCGCGGCGAGGTTGTTGTCCACTTCAGTTGATTCAACTTTTTCAGAACGCGTGACATTCATCGGCTGTTCCCCTGTTTCGCGTGTGATGCGAGCGCGGATGTCCCCCGCACGACGAAAGTAAAGTAACGCCATCAGTGCCGCTGATTTTGACCGCATCGCGGCCAATATGCGGCAATGCTCGATCTTTCACGCAATCAGGTAAACACCGCACGAGCGGCGCGTGCCCTGGCACCAAAACATCGCCGGCGCGACGCGGCCGGCGACCATGGTTAAGACGCGATTCTGGGCAGGTTGATCGGACGCCCGAGCGCCTGCTCGACGAGATCGAAGGTGTCGACGAGAACGCGGATACTGAGCAGCCGCCCGGCCTTGAATTGCGCGAAGTGCGCGAGCCGCAGGCTGATCGGCTTGTTGGAGTCGAGCGCGGTCAGCGAATAGCGCATCATCGAGGAGGCGGAATCCACGCCCAGCATGATCAACTCGCGATCGAAGCGATGGACCCGGACATTTTCCGCGATCTGCCTGATGACCTCGAGCACGGCGGCCTTGCCGCGGCGCGCGCCGAGAAACGGAAACATGTCGATCGGTCCATAAACCGCCCAATCGACATCCTCGTCGATCAGGGCTTCGAGTTCTTCGGGCTGGCGTTCGTTGATGGCGCGATGCAACGCGCGTGAGAAGCGCCAGAGACTATGCTCTGTCATGATGGATTCCTGAACTGGATTTGCAAATCAGCAGGCGGCTTTGATCGGCGTCATTGGCGACGCCACGCCGGGGGTGCTGCGTACGGTATTTGAAGCCTCAACTAGAGGCATTTGACTGAAATGCAATCTGCATTTTTGCATTGCACAAATGCGGCGGGAACCGGTTAGCGGTCGCGCCGGCGCGCGGGCTCCTGTTCGAGCGCGATTTCGGCGTCGCGGATCGCGATCACGCCGAACAGCAGGGCTCCGCCAAGCCCGCCGATCGCAGCCCCCAGCGGCATGAAGGTAAAGAACACCAGCATGCCGCTATAGCCCTCAAAGCTCGAGGTTTTGAAGATTTCGACCCAGGCAAGCCCGGCGCCGACGCCGAGCGCGGCACCACCCAGCGCGCCCAGCATCAGACCCAGAAGCACCAGCAACGCGATCTTCATGGATGTGTTTTCGCCTGTCGATATCAGCGAGACCTCGTGGTTGGTCGCATCGGGGCGCGGCGAGGTTCAAGGCGGCGGCGAAAGTAATGTCGGGTGGGTGACATTGGCGCGCGGGCTATACCCCGTGGAATTTCTCGCCGGCCAGATCCGCGACGACGTCGCGTTCCAGCACCTGCTGAACCAGGTCGAACGTATCCATGATCTCGCGAATCTCCGCGATACGGCCGTCACGCAAAGCATAGAAAGCCGCGATATCGAATTGCACGACCCGGTCGTTGCTGCTCTTGCGGAAGAACACCCGGATATTCGCCGCGACCTTGTCGCCCTCGGCAACCAGGATCGGCACTTCATAGCGCATGCTGGAATAGCGGGCATGGACGGTTTGCCACATCGTCCTGAGTTCGTCCTTGCCGCGGTGGTGGCCCATATGCGGCAGGATATCGATCGGCGCGTTGGCGAAGAAATCGACGTCATCGGTGCAGCGGGACAGCGCGCCCTCGATGTCGCCGGCATAGAACATCTCGAGAAAATTCAGCACCCGCTGCCGATGAAGTTCATCAACCATTTTCTTCTCCGCCGGTGTTAGGCCCGACTCGCATTGTCGGCTGCAGTGTGAACCGAATGGCGCGGGGATCAATCGGCAAAACGACTAGTCCAACTTGATGTCGTGAGATTGAAAGCGGTTCGCAACCGGGAGACGTAATTGGTGCGGAGCGCTCGGAATTCTTGTCGCAGCCGCCGGGCCTGCTGGCCGCGAGGCGGGCTTTTGCGATCGGTATTGCGGCGAATTGGCAGGGATCCGCCGATCGCTCGCGTCAAAGCCGCAGCAAAGCACTGCGTCTCGCCGGCGACGCTGTCGCGGCGAATGCCGGAGCGCTCGGCGCCCCGCCTCGGAAGGCCGTAAGACCTGACCTCAGTTCTTCTTGCTGTTGGGGCTCTGGCCGGCCGGCGTCTTGCCGCTCGCGAACGGATTGACCGGCGCGCCGCCGCCCTTCTTGAGGTTCTTGTCGGCCTTCGGCTTCTTCTTTTCCTTGTTGCTGCGCATCTGACCCTTGGCCATGGCGATCTCTCCCGGCGCCCGGTTGAAAAAATTCGGCGCGACGCACAAATAGCAAACCCGCTGGCGTTTGTATGCAGCGGCGAAGATTGCAAGACCATCGATCGATTATTTTTTGCCGGCGCGCCGTTGTTTCACCCGATCGGAGTGGCCTTGAACGGCCCGCGCGTCACCCCAAGTGACGTCGTAAGTGACGTCTGCCTGAGTGACCTCCGCGCGAACCAGCGATGGAACTGGATCGTCACCCCGCGATTAACCGATCGCGTCACTCGAGGAAGCATTTGAAGAGGATCTGCCGCCATGAAGATATCAGCCACATTGCTTGCCGTCGCGGTCCTGGCGCTGGCCGCGAACACAGCCGACGCCAAGGGCTGCCTGAAGGGCGCGGCGGTGGGCGGCGTTGCCGGTCACTATGCCGGCCATCATGGCGTGCTCGGCGCCATCGCCGGCTGCGCCTACGGACGCCACCACGCCAAGGAGCAGGCGCGGCAGCAGCAGGAGCATGACGCCCCGGCCGCCCAGCAGAAGCAGCTGCCGGCCGGTCAGGAGAAGCTGTGAGGGCGCGCGCAAGGTCGTCCCGGCCTTGAGCCGGGACCCATAACCACCGGCGTTTATGGTTGCGGAAGGTCTCATCTCATCGTTTGATCGATAGGGCACGGAGTATGGGTCCCGGCTCAAGGCCGGGACGACGATGAGTATGACCCGCTCGCGCGCATCCATCGTCACGGATTCAATTGTCAAACAGCCACGGCGCATATTGTTTGAAACGTCATTGCGAGCGCGACCCGGCGATCCATCCGCTTCTGATTCCTCACGGATCGATTGCTGCTCGCAATGACGGCGAGATACGAACTCGCTTCTCGCGCGCTCTCGCGCCCGAGTTGTGCATAAATTCCTTCGCCCTCGAAAATCAGAGGGCGCAGGGAAAGCCGGGTGCCCGTTGCACCCGCGGCCGCGCGTGGTGTGTAGAAAGCACGCGCGTTAGTCACCACAGGTTCACCGGAACGCCCGGCCTTCCCTGCGCGATGGTTTTACGGCTTATTTCGCGCTCTCCCCGGTGACCGGGCTTGTTTGCCACCGTCGTCCCCAAGAAGCTTGCTTCTCGAGAACTTGACGCCAGCGTCGGGGCGTCAGGACCACACGACTTCGCCGTCCGCGCGCAATGTCATTCGTCTCTTTGACATGCCGCGTCCACCGCATCCCGCGCCCAACGTCCGTGACGATCGCGAAACGCCCCTCTGTGTGGGCCGGGATGACGAGGGATATGCAGGTGATTTGGCTCCGGTGGGAATCAGAAATATTTTTGCAAACAGGGCTGGACCGACGGATCGTGTGATCGCCCGTCGGGCAGCACCAACGATTGTGCATGTGATCTCGGTCACGGCCGCGCTCCGCCGGCACGGCTAGCCTGCCTGCAGCGTGACGGTCCTCGCCGGGGACGGTCCGCTCCGAGGAGACGCCGCCATGAACGCCGTTACTGCTCCGAAATCCGACCGCATGAACCGCTTCGAAGGGTTTGCGCTGATCGCGCCTGTTGCAGGGATTCCCGATCTTTGCCTCCACCGTGCTGCTGATGAAACTGATGGGCAGCCACCAGATCGTCAGCGAGCGATACGGCGCCGCGATCTTCGTCGCGCTGGCCACGCCGGTCTACGCGTGGGTCACGCCGGTTCTGGTCCGCAAATTCCCAAAACTGTTTCGGAACAGCCACGAGCCGGTCTTTTACGATGCCAGCCTGTCGTTCTCCGAGAAGATCGCGCAATGGCGGACGCAACCGAAAGCGTCGTCGCAACTGCTGGCGACGGTGATCATGCTGTCGCTGCTGGCGGTCGCGGTGGCGAGCGAGCGTGTAGCTCTTGATCAGGGGCACGGTTCGATGGGCCGTCCGTCGATAACAGCGAGGATGTCCTGCTTGCCGCCCTCGCGCCGCGCGGTGTCGCCAGACATGATCCGGAACATCATGTGCGCCGGGTCCAGGGATTCGGTGGACAGGCCGTGCATTTCCAGAAGCCGTCGCGCCGCGTGGTGGCGCACCAGCGGTTCGGTATCGTCGATCGCGCCAATCAGCGCCGGCACGATAACGGGATCGCTGACGCCGCGGAGCTCCTC
The DNA here is from genome assembly GCA_963771225.1 of uncultured Pseudomonadota bacterium. Classification (GTDB taxonomy): domain Bacteria; phylum Pseudomonadota; class Alphaproteobacteria; order Rhizobiales; family Xanthobacteraceae; genus Bradyrhizobium. Next base: position 321,691 of record CAVYSR010000007.1, read on the forward strand.
CACCGCCATCTGTCGCTGCCAATCATCGCCGGAGGCCAGAACGCCAAGCATGGCGTCAAGCCAGCGCCGGTCGGGACGGATTTGCCAGAGCGCTTTCGCCAGATAGACCAATTGGTCGGTCGGCCAGGGATCATCGCCGGCGGCTACGGCTTCGCGCTGGGCCCGTGCTTCGGTCTCGAACAGCCGCGTCAGCTCGGGTTCGGCGCGGCGTGACCGCAAGATGCCGAGCCCAATGATCCCGCGCGTGTCGGGCAGGAATTCGATCAGCATCTCTTCCGCCTGGGTGGCTTCCTCGCCCTGCAACCCGGCGAGCGCCGAGGTGGCGAGCCCGTCGCGCGCGGAATTCTTGTCCTCGAAGAAGCTGAAGCGGAAACGTTCGAACGCGGCGGATGCCATGATGATCCTTTGGTCGTGCCCGGCTGTTCGGCGGTTCACGGAGCGCCGAAATCGCTAGGAGCATGTCCAGGTTCAATGGGTTGATCCTACGGGGCGCCCCGCAATAGCTCGTCATGCAACGGGCTTAGCCCGGGTATCACGTCTCCTTCGTATTGTTTGCCAAAGACGTGGATGGCCGGGACAAGCCCGGCCATGACGAAAACGAGCTCTTCGGGGATCGAAAAAGTCCGAAAAGCCACGCTTGAGCGACCCGGTAAACGCCCTATCCGATTGTATTAGCCACCGACATGCGATAGGCACGGCCGCTCCTTAGCCGGAGCATCATCCCTGAAAGAGAGAGCATGGCGCGCAACATTCTGATCCTTGGGGCCTCGTATGGCTCATTGCTGGCGACCAAGCTTTTGATGGCGGGTCACAACGTGACGCTGGTTTGCCGCAAGAATACCGCCGAACTGATCAATCGCGACGGCACCGAAGTTCGCATCAAGCTGCGCGACGAGGCGGTGCACCGGGCGATCTTCTCGCGCGATCAGCCTGGAAAACTGGACGCGGTCACGCCGCAGGACGTCGACGTTTCCCGTTACGATCTGGTCGGTCTTGCGATGCAGGAACCGCAATACACCAACCACACCATCCGGGTGCTGATGATCAAGATCGCCGCGGCGGGACTGCCGTGTCTGTCGATCATGAACATGCCGCCGCTGCCCTATCTCAAGCGAATCCCGGCGCTGGCCGGCATGGAGCTGGAGGAGGCCTACACCAATGCCCTGGTGTGGGAGCGGTTCAAGCCGGGGCTGGTGACGCTGTGCTCGCCCGATCCGCAGGCCTTCCGCCCGCCGGAGGAGGCGCCGAATGTGCTGCATGTCGGCCTGCCGACCAATTTCAAGGCCGCGATATTTGCGGACGAGAAACACAATGTGCTGCTGCGCGAGCTGGAAGCCGACATCGACGCGGTGAGACTCGATGGCCAGGACGTGCCGGTAAAGCTGAAGGTGTTCAACTCGCTGTTCGTGCCGCTGGCCAAATGGTCGATGCTGCTGACCGGCAATTACCGCTGCATCACGCCGAACGAACCGCGGTCGATCCGCGACGCGGTGCATGGCGATCTGAAGCTGCTCGCAATCGATCTACGACCATGTCGACAGCATCGCCCGGCGGCTCGGGCGCCGACCCGCAGGATCAGGTCCCGTTCGGCAAATACGCCAAGGCCGCCGAAAGCCTGCTCAAGCCGTCATCGGCGGCCCGCGCGGTCGCGAGCGGCGCGCCCTTCATCGAGCGCGTCGACCTGCTGGTCAAACTGATTTCGCATCAGCTCGGCGACGCCCAATGCCGAGATCGACCGCACGGTGCAGATCGTGGATCAGAAGCTGAACGAGAAGATCGTGGTGGGCGGATCGGGGTCGGCGTGAGGTGGGGCGTCGCGCGCGGAGTTCTCTTCGAAGAAACTGAACCGTCGTCCCGGCCTCGAGCCGGGACCACATACGGGCGAAGTCTGGTTTGAGCGTTGGGGTTGACGCCTTCTGCAAGCCAGACCTGCGGGGGTGATGGGTCCCGGCTCAAGGCCGGGACGACGAAGGGAACCCCTGCCAGAATTACCGACTCAGGCGGCGACCCGCCTCGTCGGACGCTGGGATGGCGCCTTCTTCGGCGGCGGCAATAGCAGGTCGGCCGGCACGCGGAAGCGGGCGCGCAATCTCTGCACCATCGCCATACTCAGTCCCTTCTTGCCGCGAAGAACTTCACTGACGCGACTGGGGGTGCCAAGGATCGGCACCATGTCGGCTCGCGTGAGGCCATGTTGATCCATCAGGTGACGGATCAGGTCCGCGATGCTCGGCGGCCGGCGTGGCCATTTGCGTTCCTCATAAGCGGAAATCAGGCGCGCCTGGGCCTCCAGCCGCACAATATCGGTTGGATCATTCGAGTCCCAAAGCCGATCAACGAACGCCCGAGCGCGCGCGAGCTCGGCATCGCTGTCGATCAAGATCATGGTTGCATCCATTACACCGTCTCCGCATCTATCGCGTCATATTCGGCGTGCGTCCCGAAAAATCGGATCGCCAAGACGCTCGCCTGATATTGCACGCGGGCAATCAATCGATAGTCGTTGCCCTTGATGTTAAACACAACCCGACCGGCCTTCAAAATGCTCGCCTTCGGATACGAGGCCTTGACGTCCTCGGGATTGTGCCACTCGGCGCGGGTGACAATGTCCAGCCAGGCATCGTATTGCGATCGTGCTGCTTTGATCCCTCGATGGCCGGCATGGCTGGCAAAATAGCTTTCGACGACATCCGCGCCAATGATGATCATCCATCCAGCATCGCACAAAATTCCAAAAATTGGAAGGATCAATCCGGTGCAGTGCGAGCCCGGGGGTTAGTCTCGACGTCGTCCCGGCCTTGAGCCGGGACCCATAACCACCGGCTTGCATGGTTGCGAAAAGTCTCTGCCCCATCATCTCATCGAGAGGGCACGGCGTATGGGTCCCGGCTCAAGGCCGGGACGACGCAGGGGAGCCTTCCGGAATGACAAAGCTTGTCATAATCACGCCGCGCGGCGATCGGGCCGCGTTTTTATCGATGGAGGTGTGTCATGCGCAAGATCAGCGATTTCGAAAACCTCCCCTGCTTTCAGCGTCACGCGTAAGCGGCGGAAGTCCTTCCCCTCGGAAACCCATGTCAAACGCGGGCGGCGTTTCGTTCATGGCGACGTTGAGCTAACCGAAAAACTCGGGCGCAATGATTTATGCCCGTGCGGCTCCGGACGCAGATTTCAAAACCTGCTGCATGAAATCCGGCATTTATGACGGATCGAACCGTGACGATTACTTTTAGAGAGTAGCCGCAGTATCAATCTCTCCAACGTCATTCCGGGATGCGCCTCTTGGCGCAGGCCCGGAATCCATAACCACGACAGGGCGTATGGATTCCGGACAGCCGTTACACGGCTTCCGGAATGACGGTTTATCTCACGTCGATCGAAGCCAGGAATTCCTCGGCCTTCTCAAGCGACGGAAAACGGCCAAGCTCGCGATAGTCGGGATCGTGTTCGGCTGTGTCGGGCGATCGGAGGCAACAAGTCCTCGCCATCCTGCTCGACAATTTCTGTTAGGTTTTCACTGTCGAAGGGCGTCATATGCCGCGCCCCGCAATGCGGGCAATCGTCGTCACACATGCAGGACCACTGGTCGGTCCATATGCGCCTGCAGCGCGCGCACCTGTAGAAATTCAGAAACCAGGCCATGGCAAGTCTCCTAAAGAGATGACTGAAAATGTATCACTTTCGGTCTCTTTCAAATTCCTGAAAACGATTTTCTTCGTCATGGCCGGGCTTGTCCCGGCCATCCACGTCTTTCTTGCTTAACTAAAGCTAAGACGTGGATGCCCGGGACAAGCCCGGGCACGACGCGCTTCGGTAAGTGAGGCTCTAGGATCGCAAACGATAATTTCCTCTTGAGACGAAATCAATAAATCCGCGGTCGCGCAAATACTGAAGCTGTTGGCGTATCTTGGGCTTGACGTTCTGGTTACCGGGATAGAGGTCGCCGAGATGCCGTTCGAAAGCGTAGACTTCGTCAAGCGTGAAGTCGCGCTTTCCAAGCAACTCCACGCACTTCATGACATCGAGCAGCCAGCCACGCGTGTCAGGCAATTCGTTTCTCAGGAACAGCGTCTTTTGCCATTCGGCGAGCACCAGTTCCTTGGCGCGAACAGTCCCGTTCTGCACGATATGAATTTTGCCGGACTCCGGGACGCGGTTGAGCAGGATATTTGACCCGATCCAGCCTGCGCGCCGCGCGGTGGCGGCCAATGGCTTTCGTTCCTCGATGATTCGCGGACGAAGAAGTGCTTAGGCACGATGAAAAAATTCACGACCGCAAGCGACTTGAGATCGTAATTCATCAGGAAAAGGTTTGGATTGTTGCTCGCCGCCAGACGCTCGCACTTGGTCTTGAACGCGCCATCGACGACCCTCGTTCCGAATTTGCCCTTCTGGCTCTTTAGCTCGAACTCCTCGTTGCACGAGATGCAAAAGAAATCCGCAAGCGGGCTGTTATTCGGGAAGGAAGCGATCTTCGCGTTGCCGCAGTGCGGGCAATAGGCCCAGGCGCCCACCCAAGCCTCCGTCCATGCGCGCGCGCTTTGCGAGCCGCTGGT
>CAVYSR010000008.1:0-7600 GCA_963771225.1 uncultured Pseudomonadota bacterium
GAGAGTTTGCGTGCAGGCAGGCCCGGCAACGACCCGGGTGAAATCCACTACCAGCAGACCGTCGAGAGCAGTCGGCGCGCCCTTCTCGCGCGGTGCACGATCCGGCAGTTGCGGTCTGGTCGTCATGATCGTCTTGTCCTTTTCTTTTGATATCGATTGGCGATCATCGGCGAATTGGCGCCGCGCGCGCCGAATGTATGGGCTATTTCCGGCCATCGACAAGTAGCGGTTCTGCGCGCTTATTCGGCCGGTCCATCAGCCAGCGAATAGCTCGTGCTGCGATTGTTGCCGTTCATGTTCTTGAAGAAGTCCGGGCACGACGAGAACGGCAACAACACTCGAGCTGCGTCGCTTCCGATCGGGCACGCGGTACATCGGCTGTCGCGCGCGAGATTTCCGTTGTCGCCATCAAACGGATTGATCATCAAAAATCACGGTTGGACCGGCGCGGCTTTCAGAACCGGAGCCGCGTCGCAGTCGACGTCTTACTTCAACGTCGATCCTGGCGGCGCGTCCCTCACGCGCGATCACGGCCTTCGCCAAGGATAATCGCCGCATCATGTGCGGAGATTAGACTTCATATTCTCCGCACATTCCGCACCAGAGCGTCGCCAAAAATACATTAAGTATCTGTTTTTTAACAACAAAGAAGTCGTAGCGCAGGATTAACCAGCGGCGGGACAAAAGGCTTGAAATCCATTCCGATGCAGATTAGATATATCTAATATTTAGATATATCTAAACTGCATCTAAGAAAGAGAAGAACATGCGTCACAGACATTCAGACCATACCGACCGCGAGCACCGCCACGGCGGGCCGTTCGGCCGCGGCTCATCCATGGACGGCGATTTCCGACACGAACACGGCGGTGGCCGCCACCGGCACGGGCGCCGACCAGGCCGCATCTTCGATCATGGCGAACTTCGCCTTGTCGTGCTGGCGTTGATTTCCGAGCGTCCGCGGCATGGCTATGAGATCATCAAGGAGATCGAGGATCGCGTGGCCGGCACTTACAGTCCGAGCCCCGGCGTCATCTATCCGACCTTGACCATGCTCGAAGAACTCGGGCACGCGACGGTAGCGGAAAGCGACGGCAAGAAACTCTATGCCATCACGGCTGGCGGCAGCGAATATCTCGCGGCCAACAAGGCGGCTTTGGACCACGCGTTGCAGCACATGCAATCCGTCAACACGGCGCACGGCGGTGGCCGTGCGCCAGAGATCATGCGCGCGAGGGAAAACCTGAAACTGGCCCTTCGCCTGCGCGAGGGGCGCGGTCCACTGACGGAGCAGCAGGTCCGCGATATCGCCGCCGCGCTCGATGCCGCCGCGGTCGCAATCGAGCGCAGCTAAGCCAAACCAGGATTTGCAGGAGCGGCCGATGCCTTCGTCGCCAGCAGCAGCGTGCGGCGATAATGAATCAGATTATCGATCCGATGCGCGGCCGCAATCAGCACCGCAGCGTCTGACGCCCCCTCCTGCTCGGCCGATTTCATGAGCCGGGCTCGCAGCACGGCATCGACATCATCCTCGATCGCTGCGAGCTCGGCTTCGCTGTCGATTTTTCGGATCCGCCCCGAGAAGCCACACAGCGCATCCAGTGTCGTCTGGGCGGTTTCGCCCGAGCGGACCCCGAGAAATCGCCACGCCGCGGCGAACACCGAAGCGATGCCGCCGAGCACCATCGGCGTCAGATAGATGGCGTCGCCATACCTGTCCATGAAGTGTTCCTGGGTGCCGTTGTAATAGGCCGCAGCACCCGTATGCACCGACAGGTAAGCGTCGGGATCGAGATCGGGTGCCGCGAGCCCGGCCAGAATCGGCTGTTCGCTGACCAGATCCCTGCGCGCGGCCATCACCTTCTTGGTGAGGTCGGTGACCAGGCCGGAATTGAGATGCCGGTTCGCAACCAGGTAATAGCCAACCCGCAGGGTGGTGACGTCCTCTTCCGGCACCGGCGGCGCGCCCCGCAAGGTGCCCTTGGGAATATCGAAGCTTTCGTACGGCCCCTTGCTCCCGGCGATCGCGCCGGCGGAATCGATCGGTATCAGGACCGGCGACAAATTCGGGCCTTCGCGAAACAGGCTCTTCACAAACGACAGGTTTCTCTCGGTCAGCGGCATCACCAGCAGAAGCGCGCTGACCTCCCTGGCCTGCACCGCGCGGCGCGCGTCCGAAGGCGCGATGTCCTTGAACACGACATTGGCGTGGCCGAGATCATATTCCTTCTTCAGCACCTCGACCACGCCGTGATTTATTTCACCGCCCACCACGCCGACGGCGTGATCCCGCAACTTGGCAATGCTGGTGATGGGCGATCCCGGGGGCGCCACGATCATCACAACGCCGTGAGACGTGAGGGCGACGGTTCGAGCCTGCGAGAGATTGCCGACATCGGCCCGCACCACTGCGAGATCGGCGGTGCCCGCAGCAAAGGCCTTGGCCGCATCGAGCGCACTACCGGAATCGTCCACCTTGAACCTGACGGGAGACGCGGTCGTGGCGAGGCGGCCCGCGACAATCGACGCGATCTGCCTGGCCGCGCCGTCGAAAGAGCCCACCGCGACGGTCAGCGTCTTCGGCTGCTCGTAAAACCGATAGGTTGTCAGCGCCGCGCCGGCGATGATGCAAAACACGCCCGCCAGCAAGATGGCACGGACCCAAAGCGGCAAGGCGGTCTGAAGAGTTTTCATGGCGGCATCCGGCGGGAAGCTGGTTTGGGGCTTTTTCGTTTGAGCATGACTCCACTTTTTCGGATCATGCTGCAGCGTCAGACATCGGTATCGCGTGGCCCTGTTTTGGTTCGAAACAATGCGGATCAGACTCGTCTGGCACCGGACACCCTGCCCCGACGTTTTCAGCGGCCGGAGATTGGTGCCGGCGCCGGCCTGGCGCGGCGTCCCTTGCAGCCGGAGCGGAGACCGCAGCCACCGTGACCTTATGACCTGCCCGCACGAATCTGTCGTGGCGCAGGCGGGCGCGGATACGCATGAAGGACCACGACAGGCAATGATACCGCGACCATGACATCATCCTCATCGAACCCTCCATCTCCATCTGCATGAAGATTGGTGGGTCGCGACGAACGCGCCGTTCGAGACGCGCCGATTACAAATTGGAAAGCATGTAATCTGTTCATCGATGTTAATTCGCAGTAATGCGCCGAACCGATTGCTCGGCGCGCATCTCCAACGGATGTTAGGAGGTGAATATCATGAAACTTGTTTCTGCACTTGTTGGTCTCGCCGCGCTAGGCGGCGTGGCACTCTCCAGCGCAGCAGCGTCTGCGATGCCTGTCGCCGTTCCGAGTCAGGCCGCGCAAGCTTCCAACGTTCAGCAGGCTGCTTACGTCTGCAACGAATGGGGCCACTGCTGGCACCAACCGACCTACGCTTATGGCTACGGTTACTATCAGCCGCATTATTATGGCGGTTGGGGTTGGCACCATCGCTGGGGATACTGGAACCGCTGGCACCACTGGCACAACTACTACACCGGTTGGTGATATGGCCGACACCACTGGCATCGGTGGTCATTCGGAAGAAAGGGGCTTCGGCCCCTTTCTTTTTTATCGGGATGTCTCAATCGACGTCGGCGCCGCGGACGAAGGCGGAGAACCCGGCGGCGAGATGATCGAACAACATCCGGACACGGGTGGTGGATTTCATGTCCTCGTGCATCGCGATCCAAACCTCGAGTTCGAATCGGATCGCCTTGCCGAGCACCGGCACCAGCTCCTTGAAGCGCCTGGCGATGTTGTGCTGGCAGCCGCCAATTCCCACCCCTGCCCGCAACGCCGCGAACTGTGCAAGATCGCTGTCGCAGCGAAAACCAAAATGGTCGCGGGTAACCTCCTGCGGCAATGGGCCCAGACTCTGAAGCGACCGGGCGTCCTGGTCGAAGCCAATCAGACAGTGCTGCTCGAGCTCTGCAATGGTTTTGGGAATGCCGTATCGCTTCAAATAATCCCGATGCGCGTAGAAACCGATCGCGGTCTTGCCGATGCGGCGCGCGAGCAGTGACTTCTGCCTCGGGCGAACCATGCGGACGGCGATGTCCGCATCGCGCCGCAACAGGTCCTCGTTGCGATTGCTCAGCGCCAGCTCCAGGACAATCCCGGGATGACTCTTACGAAAGCTTGCGAGCATCGGCGGCAGCACCTCGCATCCGATCATCTCACTGGCCGCGATACGGACTGTGCCGCGATCGGTGTGGGCGCCGCTCGACGCGGTCCGGCGCAGCGCCGCCGATGCCGCCGCCATGGCTTCGGCATGGCCGACGAGTTCGAGCGCCACCGGGGTGGCGGTCAGCCCCTGCGGCGAGCGGGAGAACAGCGACAGCCCGAGTGCCGCCTCAAGCGCATCGATATGCCGCCCGACGGTCGGCTGGGTCAGCGCCAGCTTTCTCGCCGCACCCGACAGGCTGCCATCGCGCGCCACCTCCAGAAAGGTGCGGAACAGCTCCCAGCCGGGCTCACTCTGAGTCATACAAAAATGTATAACATAGATACGTATTAAGGCAATTTCCTTTAAGGAGGCTGTCGCCATACTCCTCGACATGTTCCAGACAAACGAGGAGAGCGGCGATGCCGACGACCTATCGCGCCATGATGATCACGCGGCCGGGCGGGCCTGAAGTGCTGCAAACCGTGGAGTTGCCGGCGGTAGATCCCGGACCGGGGGAATTGCGCGTGGCGGTGCGCGCGTCCGGCGTTGGCGCGACGGATCTGACCATGCTGGCGGGCGAGTACATGTTCGCGCCGAAGATACCCTTTGTCGGAGGTTACGAAATCGCAGGGGTCGTCGAGGCGATTGGCGCCGATGTGACGGGCTTCAGGGTCGGGCAACGCGTCGCGGCCTTGACCGTGTATGGCGGCTTTGCCGAGCGGCTGGTTCGCGGAGCCGAACATTTCGTGGCAATTCCCGACGAGGTCTCCGATGTCGAAGCGGTCGCGGTGATATTGAATTACGTCACGGCGTGGCAAATGATCCATCGCGTGGCCCATGTTCGAGCCGGCCAGACCGCGCTGGTCACCGGGGCGGGTGGCGGCGTCGGCACCGCGCTGCTGCAACTGCTGGGGCTTGCCGGCGTGAAAACTTATGGTGCTGCCTCTGCAAGGAAGCGTGGCCTTGTCGCCAGCCTCGGGGCCACGCCGGTCGATTATCAGCTCGGGCCGATCGACCGCCTGATCCGCGCCCACGAGCCGGCGGGCGTCGATTTCGTCTTCGATGCCATCGGAGGCGCGAACAGTGGCCCGTGCCTGCGCGCGACGCGGCGTGGCGGAATGGTCGTCGGCTATGGTTTTATGGCTGTCGATGGCGCGCTGGCAAAGGCGCGAATGTTCTGGAATCTGTTTGTCGGTGCCCGCCTCAGCGGACGCCGCGGAACATTCTACGGCATCACGCTACTCTATCGAAAGGACGCAAAGCCCTTTCACGAAGATCTGCCGAAAATCTTCGCGCTGGTGGCGCAAAAGCAGATCAGTCCCGTCATCGCAGCCACATTTCCGCTAACGGACGCCAAGCGCGCCATCGAGCTGCTGGCCACCGGCACCGTGGAAGGCAAGATCGTTCTGACATGTGGTTGAAGAACCGCAAGACGCGTGGCCGAGAACCGGCCGGCCGTTCTGTTATCACCAGACCGGCGGTATCAGGCGATACCGCACCCTGGCTTGGTACTCCGGATAGCCCGGCAGGTTTTTGGCGAGGAATTTTTCCTCATCCAGCAGTCGCCAGATCAGCGCCGGCAGGATCGCAACGATAACCGGCACACCCCACCAGGAGCCGAGCGCAATCGGTATGCCGAGTAGCATGACGAGGGCTGCGGCATACATGGGGTGCCGCACCAGCGTGTAAGGCCCGGTCGAAATCACCTTTTGGTCCGGCGCCAATTCGATGGTTGCGGAGCTGAAGCTATTTTCCCGGAAGACGTAGAAAACACCGAGAAAGCCGAACCCGACCAGGACGTCTCCAGCGAGCGCAACACCGGGCGGCATGTGCGACCACCCGAAGCGCCGATCCAGCGCCGGGACGACGAGTAGTCCGATAAATCCCAGCGACGTAAGCGACATGATGATCCGTTGCGCCGGCAGCTTCTCGGCCGCGGGCCCCCCGCTCATCCGCCGCGCCAGAAGCTGCGGATCTTCCTTGATCAGGTAAAGCGTGATCGCGGCAGATGCTGCGAAATAGACCGCGAGGAAAGTCCATGCCTGCCAATAGTCGAGCGTCCATGGCGGAACAAACAGCAGCGCCGCCATCACCAGAAAAAGCAACAGTAGCGCGACCCATGCCTTTGTGTGCAGGTTGTTCATTGCGTGATCCTAACCTTGAGGCGCCCGATTCCGTTCCCTTGACCTATGCCAAACCAGTCGTCGAAGCGTCGACGGCGCGTCGCCCCTACCGCCGCTCGGTCGCAAATCCATACATCAATGCGAGGCGATCGAGGCACTCCTTGAACCGGCGCGCGAAATAATCGATCCAGCGCTGGCCATGCACGCCGCGCCGCTCTCCGATCTGCTCCATGGTCATGCCCAGAACCAGGACCTCGTGCACCAGCGCCGAGCCGTCGGCACCGAGCTCATGCTCGGCGCGGTTCAGCCGCAACACAGCCTTGCGCTGGCGCTCGGTGATCGGCTCCCGCCGCTGCCCGCCATCGACATATTCGCGGCTGGGATCGACCGCCTGCGGGCCGCGCTCGGCCTTCTCCCAATCGTCCTGAAACGCCCGGCCGCCCTGATATTGCGCCTCGTCGATCTGGCGATGGGTGTGCAGCCGCGCCAACGGATCGTTGCGGATCGAGCGCAGGGTGACGATCTTGTCGCCGGGATCGAGCCCCAGGGGATCGTCGACCTCGATGGCCGCTACTTCGGCGTTGCGCAGCAGATCCCGCGATCGCCGGTCATGGATCTTCGCAGGATTGTGCGGTTTTTTGCGTTTTGCCCGTGCCATGTCGGACTGCTCCTTTGCAAAATTGGAATTTGTTGTGCTGTCCGGTTGTTACGTGGTTCGCTTGGCGACGTAGGCCGCCAGCTCGGAGCTGACGGGAATCGCTGGCCGTTGCGCACGCGCTACCGGCTGCTGCTCAGGGGTTCGGCAGAACTCTCCTCCCCCTTGGAAAGACTCTGGTGTGGGTGTGAGTGGTCGACGCCGGCTGCGGCCCGGCTAAACGATTGCCCGGCAATTGCCGGGGACGGGGCGCGCCGGGACAGCGCGCCGTTCTCCAGCCTCATCCGCGCCAGCGCCGAGCCGATGCCGCCTTTCTGGCCGGCGATCGCGCGCTTTTCGGAAACGCGCATCATCCTCGCCAGCTCGGCATCGATCCGCTTGTGTTTCCACCCTTCGTAGAAAAAGTCCTGCAAGGTCGCGCGATATTCGCACCAGGTTTTCAGCGGCAGCTTGGCGATCTTGCAGAGTTGCCGGTCGTCGTCGGGCAGTTCGCCCTTGCGCCAATAATGCATCATCAACAGGAGATAAGCCCCGTGCTGCGCGGTGGTGAGGTGACCGGTGTCGCCGAGATAATCGCCGACATAAAGCGGCATCCAGGGTCGATTCATCCGGCCCACCTTTCGTTGCTACACGGCAAAGTCATCTCGTCGCGCAA
>CAVYSR010000009.1:0-20308 GCA_963771225.1 uncultured Pseudomonadota bacterium
GGGGCAACCGTTGCGTCGGCCTTCACTCCTTCTCGACCGCGCCACCGCCGTCGGCCCAGCCCTTGAAGCCGCCGAGATTGCGTACGTCCTTGTAGCCCATGTCCTTCAGGGTCTTGCCCGCCAGCGCGGCTCGCCCGCCGGAGGCGCAATACACGATCACGGTTTTGTCGCGATCGAACGCCTTGTCGTAATACGGACTATCCGGATCGGCGCGAAACTCCAGCATGCCGCGGGAAACGTGCTTGGCGCCCTGAACCTTTCCGCTAGCCTGCACTTCGGTGCCATCACGCACATCGACCACCAAAGCCTGACCGCGCTCGATCAAGGCTTTCGCGTCTTGCGGGCTGATGGTCGGAACCGCGCCGTTGGCCGCGGCCAGCAATTCTTTCACTGAGCTCGACATCGTATTCTCCCTGTGTGGTGTCAACTGCGCGGCCGTGAAGCGCCCGCCGTTCGCATTATTTTGTTACGCCGCCGCCTGCTCACGCGGCTGGTAGATCGCAATGTGTTCGCAATGTGCTACTGGGGTGCGGCCGTTGGCGACGACAAGCGCGTCGAGTTCGACGAAACGATGACCCTTCTTTTCGTAATTGCCGGTGACCCTGGCGCGCGCGGCCAACTCATCGCCGCTTCCGCAGGTCGCCAGCAGCTGCATCCGGCTGCCGACATAAATCCACGGTCCGAGGATGGCGTTGTCGACTAACACTTTGTTCATAATGCGCTGGAGGAGGCCGGGATGGCCCAGCCGTTCCCGCAAATAAATCGTATCGGTCTCGCGCACATCAGTCAGATATTCGCGGGCGGCATCGCCAGCCCATGCGCGCGGCACCGTTCCCAGCCATTTGCCGAGCTGATAGGACGCAGCATTCACCGGCGCGCGCTCCGCCACCGCCGCCGTTTCAGTGAAATCCAAAATCGAAATCGATGGCGCGGTCACCGGCAACGACGCAGCTCCGGTCGCGCAGATTTCGCCGCGGCTTTCGACCTCAATCGAAAGCACGCCGTCATTCTCCTCAGCTGTGACGTAGGCGGTTTCGCCGTCATAGACCGGCTTGACGAAGCGCGCCTCGATCAAGCCCCGCTCCAGGAACGCCCGGCCCCACTTCTTGACCGGCAGGTGGATCATATAGGCCATCACATCGACACCCGGCACCAGCCCGCCGCTGAATCCGAACCGACGCGCAACCTGATCGTCATGCATCTTGTTTTCGGACAATTTCGCGGTGTTGTAGGCTACCACGCTGTACGCTTCGAGCCGGCTTGTCATCCTTGTTTTCCTTGTTATTTCGGCACTGTTTCAGCCGATAATCGTACGCGAACAAAATGCCGTGGCAAGCGCGTTCCGGCCCGTGTTTTGCTCGCAATTCCCCGCCCGATGGGGTACGACGCGAGGCTTAAGAGCGCTCCATTCCGCGTTCTGCGACCGCATCCCCAACCGATGACGCCCATTTGAATACCACCCGCATCTATGTCGACGCCGATGCCTGCCCGGTCAAAGACGAGATCTATCGCGTCGCTGCCCGCCATGGGTTGCCGGTCAGCGTGGTCGCAGGCCAATTCATCCGGGTGCCGCAGGATCCGCTGATCGAGCGCATCGCGGCGGGCTCCGGGATGGATGCCGCCGACGACTGGATTGCGGAGCGCGCCGGCAAAGGCGATATCGTCATTACCTCCGATATCCCGCTGGCGAGCCGCTGCGTGAAGGCAGGCTGCGAGGTGATCGCGCCGAACGGCAAGCCGTTTACCGAGCAATCGATCGGCATGACCCTTGCGGTTCGCAACTTGATGACCGATCTGCGTTCCTCGGGCGAGGTGACCGGCGGTCCCAGGTCGTTCGCCCCGCGCGATCGCTCGGCGTTCCTGTCGGCGCTCGACCAGACCATCCGCCGCATCCAGCGCGAGCGGGCGAAGCTTTCGGCGCAAACACAACAAGGTTGAATTGAGAAGACATGGCGCCTCCCCTGATCCAGTTGAAAGACATCGCGCTGACTTTCGGCGGCACGCCGCTATTATCCGGCGTCGAACTGTCGGTGTCGTCAGCCGAGCGCGTCTGCCTGATCGGCCGCAACGGTTCCGGCAAATCGACGCTGCTGAAGATCGCCGCCGGCCTCGTCGAACCTGACAGTGGCAGCCGCTTCGTACAGCCGGGTGCGACCATCCGTTATCTGCCGCAGGAGCCGGATTTTGCCGGCTTCACCTCGACGCTGGCCTATGTCGAGGCCGGTCTCGGCCCCGGCGACGACCACTATCAGGCCCGCTACATTCTGGAACAACTCGGGCTTCGCGGCGATGAGGGTCCTGCGCATGTGTCCGGTGGCGAGGCGCGCCGCACGGCATTGGCGCGGGTGCTGGCGCCCTCGCCCGATATCCTGCTGCTGGACGAGCCTACCAACCATCTCGATCTCACCACCATCGAATGGCTGGAAAGCGAACTTGACAGCCGCCGCTGCGCGCTCGTCATCATCAGCCATGACCGCCGCTTCCTGTCGAACCTGTCGCGCAGCACCGCCTGGCTCGATCGCGGCCAGATCAAGCAGATCGATCGCGGCTTCAGCGCCTTCGAGGCCTGGCGCGATGAGGTATTGGCCGAGGAAGAGCGCGACCAGCACAAGCTCGACCGCAAAATCGTGAATGAAGAGCACTGGCTGCGCTACGGCGTTTCCGGCCGCCGCAAGCGCAACGTCAAGCGGCTCGGCAATCTCTACGCACTGCGCGAACAGCGCCGCGATTATCGCGGCGCCACCGGCAACGCCAACCTCGCCGCCGCCGAAGCCGACAAATCCGGCAAGCTGATCATCGAAGCCAAGAACATCGGCCGGACCTATGGCGATCGCGTTATTGTTGATGATTTTTCGATCCGGGTGCAGCGCGGCGACCGGATCGGCATCGTCGGGCCGAACGGCGCCGGCAAGACCACGCTGATCGATATGCTGACCGGCGCCAATCCACCTGATAGCGGCACCATCCGGTTCGGCGCCAATATCGAAATGGCGACGCTCGACCAGCATCGCGAAAGCCTCGATCCGAAATCGACGCTGGCCGAAGCCCTGACCGGCGGACGCAGCGACAGCGTGATGGTCGGCGGCAAGCCAAAACACGTGGTGAGCTACATGAAGGACTTCCTGTTCGGACAGGAACAGATGCGCACGCCGCTCGAAGTGCTTTCGGGCGGCGAACGCGGCCGGCTGATGCTGGCCCGCGCGCTCGCCAAGCCGTCCAATTTGCTGGTGCTGGATGAGCCGACCAACGATCTCGACCTCGAAACCCTCGACGTGCTGGAGGAAATGCTCGGCGACTATGAGGGCACCGTGATCCTGATCAGCCATGATCGCGATTTTCTCGACCGCGTCGTGACTTCGGTGATCGCGCCGGAAGGCGACGGCCGCTGGATCGAATATGCCGGCGGCTATACCGACATGCTGGCGCAGCGTGGCGCGGATTTGAAACGCGAGGCGGCGAAGGCTGCCGTGGTTGAACGCAGCAAGGGCGCGACAGCCGGAGCACCTTCCGGCGCGGTCAAGCGGCGGCTTAACTTCAACGAGAAGCACGCACTGGAAACGCTGCCCAAGACCATTGCCAAGCTGCAGGCCGAAATCGCCAAACAACAACGCCATCTCGACGATCCCAATCTCTACAAGAAGGATCGCAAGAAATTCGATACCGCCTCGGCCGCGCTGTCTACGGCGCAGAAGGAGCTCGAGGCGGCCGAAGACAAATGGCTCGAACTCGAAGTGCTGCGCGAAGAGATCGAACAGGCCTGACCGAGGGATATTTCCTATCGTCATTGCGAGCGAAGCGAAGCAATCCATAGCCGCAAAGGAAGAATGGATTGCTTCGTCGCTGCGCTCCTCGCAATGACGAGATGCTGAACTGGAGGCAACTTAATGTCCACGCCCCTCGCCGTCCGAATTGCCCGCGACTACGGCACGCCTGCCGCCGTCATCGACATGGATCGCGTCGAACGCAATATCGCGCGCGTGCAGGCCGCCTGCGATGCCGCCGGGGTCGCCAACCGGCCGCATATCAAGACTCACAAAAGTCCTGTCCTGGCCAGGCTCCAGATCGCCGCCGGCGCCAAAGGCATCACCTGCCAGAAACTCGGCGAAGCCGAAGTGATGGCGGAGGCCGGCATTGATGACATCCTGATCAGCTACAATCTGATCGGCGACGAGAAGATGGCCCGGCTCGGCGCGCTGCAGGCATGCGCGAACATGACCGTTGCCGCGGATAATTCGGTCGTCATCGCGGGCCTGCCGCAGGCTGCGAGAGCTTCCGGCCGTCCGCTCTCGGTCGTGGTCGAGTGCGACACCGGGCGCAAACGCGCCGGGGTCGAAACCCCGGCGGAAGCCATCGCGCTCGCGCGCCAGATCGCGGGCCTGGAGGGGCTCAAGTTTGCAGGCTTCATGCTGTATCCGACCGAAACCGGCTGGCCTGATGCGCAACGGTTTTACGACGTGGCGCTGGCCGGCGTTCGCGAACACGGATTGGATTCGGCGATGGTCTCGACCGGTGGCACGCCGAACCTGAAGAATGTCGGCAAGCTCAAGGGCGCCACCGAACATCGGCCGGGCACCTACATCTACAACGACCGGATGCAGGTCGCGGCCGGCGTCGCCGGCTGGGACGATTGCGCGCTGAACATCTATTCAACGGTGGTGAGCCGCGCCGGTCCCGACCGCGGCATTCTCGATGCCGGCTCCAAGACACTGACGTCAGATACCGGCGGCGGGCTCGACGGCTACGGCCTCATTCTCGAACACCCGGAAGCCAGGATCGCGCGCTTTGCCGAGGAACACGGCTTCCTCGATCTCACCCGCAGCAACACCCGCCCCAATGTCGGCGACGTCGTGCGGATCGTGCCGAACCACGTCTGCGTCGTCGTCAACATGATGGATGAGGTGGTGATGGTGCGCGGCGACGAGATCATCGGCACGCTGCCGGTCACGGCGAGAGGGAAGCTGCGGTAGCGTTCTGAACTGACTTCCGCCTTCGGAGGCATGGCGGACTTGGGCGGACTTGCCGCTGCCTTGATCCGATCGCGAATCGACCCACAGCGGCCGTCGCGAACTCGATGGACACACCCCGGTTCCGACCCGTAGACTTGCCCCGTTACCCTGATGGAGCCGTAGCGTCGCAAAGCAGCGGGGTAGCCCTGATCTTGGCTCGTCCTGTTCCACCCACAGAACTGCCCATCTCGTTGACCTCGTCGAGTAAAGGCATCCCCGCCGACCGGCGCAATGGGTCGGCGGGGAGAAGGTAAATCACGCGTCGGCGTCGTTCCCGGGGCAGACCGAGGCCGTGCCGGTAGGATGCGCGATCCTGACGCCACCGAACTCGCCGCGCGAAATCATGCCGCCGGCAACGTAGTCGATCTCATTGTCGGTGAGCGGCCGCGCTAGCTGGCGGGCGAGGATCCGCGGAGCCGCAGGCCCAAGGCCGTTGGCGTCGTCCTTGGTAACTCTGCTGTCGTCGATCATGAGTAGTCTCCAAGTCTGTGGTTGCTAGGGTCGGCAGAAGCGCCTTCCACCTTTCACGTTGCCAGACGTGGAGGCTGCACCACGTGATCGCGCTCACACTCGTGACGAGTAGACCCGACTCGCTTTAACAAAACGTCATCAACCCCATGCCCACATCGCGACATTTCCTTGCACCGCGAAAATTGATCGCTATGGGGGCAAACGCGGACACCGGGCAATCCCCACCATTCAAG
Organism: uncultured Pseudomonadota bacterium; assembly: GCA_963771225.1. Lineage (GTDB taxonomy): Bacteria > Pseudomonadota > Alphaproteobacteria > Rhizobiales > Xanthobacteraceae > Bradyrhizobium. Next base: position 5,711 of record CAVYSR010000009.1, read on the forward strand.
CCGATTATGAGGATGCGGCCCGGCCCTCCAGCCATTTCAACGCTCCCCTCCCCGCCGCGGCACCCATCGCGAACGCGGCCTGCAGCAGATAGCCGCCGGTCGGCGCTTCCCAGTCAAGCATTTCGCCGGCGGCGAATACGCCGGGCAAGCGGCGGATCATGAAGCCGGCATCGATTTCCGCAAACGAGATTCCGCCCGCCGTCGAAATCGCGCGCGCGATCGGCGCGATGCCGTTCAATTTGACCGGCACGGCGTTAATCAATCCGGCGAGAGCTGCCGGCGAAAGCGACGGCAGCGGTCGTGCCAGACACAACCGCCGCTTCCTGCAACAGACCGATGCCGACGGGAGAAAGCTGCGCCGCCTTGCGCAGCCAGTTCGAGAACGATTGCTTACCTCGCGGCGCCGATAGCCGCGCAACAAGTTCGTTCATATCCAGATCGGGCCGCAGCGCAATGTGCAATGTCGCCTCGCCTGAAGCGATGATGGCTTCGCGCAGATCGGCCGACAGCGCATAGATCGCGCCGCCTTCGATACCGGTGCGGGTCATGACCGCTTCGCCGCGCAGCGCGTGGCCGCTAAATGAAAACGCAGCGCCTTTCAGCGGCTGGCCTTCGAAGCGATCGCGAAAGATATCGGACCAGGCGACGGTGAACCCGCTATTGGCCGGCCGCAACGGCGATATCGCCACGCCTTTCGCGGCGAGCGTTTCCACCCATCCGCCATCCGACCCGAGCCGCGGCCAACTCGCGCCGCCGAGCGCGAGCACGGCGGCATCGGCATCGACGGCGCGGGGGCCGTCGGGAGTCACGAAACGACAGATGTCCATCATCGTCCCAGCCGGTCCAGCGGTGCCGCAGCGCGAATTGCACGCCGATGGAATCCAGCCGCCGCAGCCACGCGCGCAGCAGCGGCGAGGCCTTGAAGGCTTCCGGGAAAACCCGGCCGCTGGAGCCGACAAAGGTCGGCTGCCCGAGCGCTTCGCTCCAGTCGCGCAACGCCTGCGGCGGAAACGCCTCGATCGCGGACTTTAGATGTGGAGTCGCGCTGCCGTAGCGCGCCAGAAATTCCGGCAACGCCTCGCTGTGCGTCAGATTGAGACCGCCGCGCCCCGCCAGCAGAAACTTGCGGCCGACCGAGGCCATCGCATCATAGACCGTGACGCGGGCGCCGCCTTGCGCCAGCACTTCGGCTGCCATTAGTCCGGCTGGACCGGCGCCGATGATGGCAACGTTATTTATCAAAGGTGAAGTCATGCCGCGAGTGTAGGCCAGATCGGCCCTCTCACAAATTCGTCGTCATGCCCGGGCTCGTCCCGGGCATCCACGTCTACGCTTTTTAATCGCATCAAAGACGTGGATGGCCGGGACAAGCCCGGCCATGACGAAACATGCGATGCAGTGTCATGCACGTCTATAGCTTGATACCCGTTCTCGCCGCGGCCTGCTCGACGTATTTCTGGGTCTGCTGGAACGCGCCTTCCAGCGCCTTGGCCTTCGACATGTCGCTGATCTCGGCGAAATGCGCGGCGACGGCATCCGGCGTCCATTCGGATGGGGCTAAGTTAATGCCCTCGCTTTCGATGATCTTGATCACCGCAAAGGAGCCCGCGCCGGCGCCCATGATGGTGCGGGTCGGGGCGTCCTCGCCGAGCAGAAACAGCACCGCCGGCGTGATCGCCTCGGGCTTCATCAGCGCCAGCGCCTGTGGCGGAAGCAGTTCCTCCGTCATCCGCGTTGCCGCCGTCGGCGAAATCATGTTGACGCGGATGTTGCTCTTGCGGCCTTCCTCGGCGAGCACGTTCATCAGCCCGACCATGCCGGTTTTCGCAGCACCGTAATTGGCCTGGCCGAAATTGCCGTAAAGCCCCGACGACGAGGTGGTGACAACGATGCGGCCGTAATTGCGTTCACGCATGCCGTCCCACACCGCCTTGCAGCAATAGAACGTGCCGTTGAGATGAACGTCGAGCACCTTGGCGAAGTCAGCGACTTCCATCTTGCCGAACGACTTGTCGCGCAGGATGCCGGCATTGGCGCAGAGCAGATCGACGCTGCCCCATTTTTCCGTGGTCTTGGCGACCATCGCCTTGACCTGCTCGAAGTTCGAAACGTCGGCGGCATCCGCCATCGCCACGCCGCCGGCCTTGTGGATTTCCTCGACCACCGTTTCCGCTGCCGTCAGCGACCCGCCGGTGCCGTCGCGGGCGCCGCCGAAATCGTTGACCACGACCTTTGCGCCGCGACTTGCCAGCCCCAGCGCATGGGCGCGCCCGAGACCATTGCCCGCGCCGGTAACGATAGCGACGCGGCCGTCAAACCTGATTGTCATGCATTAAATTCCTGCTTCTCATCATGCCCGGGTATAGCCGTTCGTCAAGCCCGGGCGTTGCTCCCGGGCATCCACGTATGCTCCGGCATTCATCCAAATGCGATTGTTTCATGAGACAGCGATGGATGGCCGGGACAAGCCCGGCAATGACGGCTGATATTATTCGAAATAGATCAGCCCGATCCACTCGGCGACCAGCGCGGGCTTTTCCTCACCCTCGATCTCGACGGTGACATTGGTGCGCGAGAGTAATTCCGTCGGCTTGCGCAATTTCGCTTCCGCCAAAGTGAAGCGGCCGCGGACGCGCGATCCGGAGCGCACCGGCGAGATGAAACGGAGCTTGTCGAAGCCGTAATTGACGCCCATCGTGGTGCCCTCGATGACAGGCATGACCTCGTACGACATGATGCTCATCAGCGACATCGTCAGGAAGCCATGCGCCACGGTGGTGCCGAACGATGTCTCGCGTTTGGCGCGCTCGGGATCGACATGGATGAACTGATGATCCTCGATCACGTCGGCATAGACATCGATCCTACCCTGATCGACCAGATGCCATGACGATACGCCGACTTCGTGGCCGACCATTTGTTGATAGGCATCGAGCGAAATCGGCGGCTTCTTCCAGACTTCATTCATCGTCAGTTCTCCATCGATCCGGCTGATCTTATTTTTTGCAATTCCGGGAAATCCTCTTCGCGGAATTCCCGGCCGCGCAGCGCGTCGCCACGATTATTGTCGTGCTCCAGCCGGCGCAAGTGAACGCGGCGGATCTTGCCGGAAATCGTCTTCGGCAGCTCGGTCACCAGTTCGATCCGCCGGATGCGCTTGAATGGCGACAGCCTGGTGTGCAAATGCCTGAAGATCGACAGCGCGGTTTGCGGCGAATGCTCCGTGCCCGACACCAGCAGCACATAGGCTTTCGGGATTGCCAGGCGAATTGGATCGGGACTGGGGACCACCGCGGCCTCCGCCACCAATTCATGTTCGAGCAAAATGCTCTCCAGTTCAAACGGACTGATCCGGTAGTCCGATGATTTGAAGACATCGTCGGAGCGACCGACGAAGGTGAGGTAACCCTCGTCGTCGGCGAACACCACATCGCCGCTGCGATAGAGATCGCCGTCGGCGCCGCTCACCTTGCCGTCGTCGCCCTGATAGCCCTGCATCAGGCCGGCGGGCCGGTCGGCGCCGAGCAACAGGCTGACCTCGCCTTCCTTTGTGATGTGTCCGTCGCTGTCGGTGATCTGCACGCGGTAACCCGGCAGCGGACGGCCCATCGATCCGACCTTCACCTCTTGGCCGGGCGAATTTCCGGCCAATGCCGTGGTTTCGGTCTGGCCGTAGCCGTCGCGAATCGTCAGCCCCCATGCGGCGCGAACCTGTTCGATCACCTCGGGATTGAGCGGCTCGCCGGCGCCGCAAACCTCGCGTAGCGACACTTTATAGGTTGCGAGCTTCTCCTGGATGAACAACCGCCACACCGTCGGCGGCGCGCAAAGTGTCGTGACGCCGCATCTCGCGATGGTCGCAAGCAATCCTTTGGCGTCGAAGCGCGGCTGGTTGACCACGAACACCGTAGCGCCGGCATTCCACGGCGCAAACAAGCAGCTCCAGGCATGCTTGGCCCAGCCCGGCGAGGAAATATTCAAATGGACATCGCCGGGCTGCAACCCCAACCAGTACATCGTCGACAATGCGCCGACCGGATAGCTGCGCTGGCTGTGTCGTACCAGCTTGGGCTTCGCCGTGGTGCCGGAGGTGAAATACAGCAGCATCGGATCGTCCGCCCCGGTCGCTCCATCCGGCTTGAAGGTTTCCGGAAATTGCGCCGTCTGTTCGTAAGGTAGCCAGCCCTCGTGTTTTGAGGACGCGCCAACGACGATACGAATGAGAGCGTCGCCGCGAAGGCCGCTGAATTTCGCAACCTGGTCCTGCGACGCCACCACGGCCCTGGCACGGCCGCGATCGAGGCGATCCTGCAATTCGTCCGCCGTCAGCAGCGTGGTCGCGGGGATCACCACCACACCCAATTTGATCGCCGCCAGCATGGTCTCCCACAACGGAACGACGTTGCCGAGCAGCAACAACAGATGATCGCCGCGCTTGAGGCCCTGGGCTCGCAGAAAATTCGCGACCTGATTGGAACGCAACGACAGGGCTTGGAACGAAAGCTTGGTTTCCCGTTCGCTGTCGACGATCCAGAGTGCCGGACGATCCTTGCTTTCGGCCGCGCGCGCGAGTTCCGCATCGAACCAGTCGAGCGCCCAGTTGAACGGCACCGAGTCCGGCCAGCGAAACCCCTTGACCGCCGCATCGTAGTCGGTGCGATGCTGGAGCAGAAACGCGCGCGCCTGCTGAAAGGTTGTCATATTCCTTGCCTGTCGAAACTACACATCGTGAACATTTCTGCCGCACCCACCGCCGTCATCCCCGCGCAACGGCTTCGCCGTTGTCGCTGGAGGTGCGAGCCGTCTTCGGCGAACCTCGAAGGATGAGCCGCATTTACCAATCTCTCATCCTTCGAGGCTCGCCAGCGCTCGCACCTCCAGCGACAACGGCGAAGCCGTCGCGCGGGATGACGTCACTTCCCCGCCAATTCGCGAACATGCCGGATAATCCCGGAGAAATCGACCCCGCCGTTTCCGGCGGCGTCGAACGCCCGGTAGATTTCCTGCGCGTGCTTGCCGAGCGGCGTCGCAGCACCGGCGGCCTTGGCCGCATCCTGCGCCAGCGTCAGATCCTTCATCATCAAGGCCGACGCAAAGCCCGGCCGATACTCGTTATTCGCCGGCGAAGTCGGCACCGGACCGGGCACCGGACAATAGGTCGTCAGCGACCAGCATTGTCCGGACGAGGTCGAGGCCACATCGAACAAGGCCTGATGCGACAGCCCGAGCTTTTCAGCGAGTGCAAAGGCTTCGCTGACCGCGATCATGGATATGCCGAGGATCATGTTGTTGCAGATCTTGGCTGCCTGCCCTGCGCCGGCGCCGCCGCAATGCACGATTTTCTTGCCCATCTTTTCCAGCACCGGCTGCGCTGTGGCAAACGCCTTGGCGTCGCCGCCGGCCATGAATGTCAGCGTCGCGCCTTTGGCGCCGCCGGTGCCGCCGGACACCGGCGCATCGACCGAGGCGATGTTATGTTTCGCCGCCAGCGCATGGGCCTGCACTGAGCTTTCGACGTCGATGGTCGAACAATCGATGATCAGCGATCCCTTTGTCATCGACGGCAAGATCTCGGTCCAGACCGACAGCACATGCTTGCCCGCGGGCAGCATCGTAATGACGACTTCAGCGCCCTTCACCGCGGCGACCGCGGTGTCGGCGATCGCAGCGCCATCGGCCCTTGACTGGTTGCGCGAGGCTTCCACCAGATCGAACGCCACCACCTTGTGGCCGGCCTTGACCAGGTTGGCGGCCATCGGCCCGCCCATATTGCCGAGACCGATGAATGCAATACTTGCCATCTTTGGTTCCCTCCGCCCGGGGCGTTTCTGTTATGATTTGTTGAACACCAACTCGTCGGCGCCGATGTCAGCGAAATAAGGCGCCACCATCTCCGGCGTGACATCCTCCAGTCGCGACGGCGACCATGCGCGGATTGCGATCCTTGTCGATCACAGCCGCGCGCACGCCTTCCCGAAAATCGTCGCTGGCGAACACTTCAAGGGCGGCGCGATATTCCCGCACCAGACATTCTTCCAATGAAGACGAGGCCCGCGCCAGTCGCAGCAGCTTCAGCGCAACCACCATGCCGCGCGGCGATTTCTCGCTCAAGGTCTTGAGCGTCGCTTGCGCCAGTTCCGAACCGTCGCGCTGCAATGCTGCGACGATATCTTCCATCCGGTCATGGGCGAACCAGGCGTCGATGCTCGGCTGCAACGCGGCCACAGGCCCCGCGGTCTCGCCGGTCGCAAACCCATCGATCAGCGTTTGAATATCGTGCGACGTCGTCCCAGTGCGAAGGTTGATCAGGGCCTCGCGCAGGGCGAGCAACTTGCCCGACGGCACCACCGCGTCCGCAAACCGCGCATGGATCGCATCGGGACCATTCATGGTCTGGCCGGTCAATCCGAAGTAGGCGCCGAGTTCGCCCGGCGAGCGCGACAACAGCCAGGTGCCGCCGACGTCAGGGAAAAAACCCAGCCCCACTTCCGGCATTGCGAGCTTTGTCTTTTCGGTGACGACGCGATGGCGGCCGTGCGCGGAAAGGCCGACTCCGCCGCCCATCACCAGCCCGTCCATAAAGGCGACATAGGGCTTGGGAAACTTCGCGATCCGGGCATTCATGATGTATTCCTGGCGCCAGAACACCTTGCCGAGATCGCCGCCGGCTTTCGAACTCTCATAGAGCCCGCGGATGTCGCCGCCCGCGCACAGGCCGCGTTCGCCCGCGCCTTCCAGCAACACCAGTGCTACCGCCGGATCCGCTTCGAACTGATCCAGCGCCGCATCGATCGCGAGCGACATTTCCAGCGTCATGGCGTTGATCGCCTTCGGCCGGTTGAGCCGGATCACGCCCGCCGATCCTTCGCGGCGCGCGATCACATCGGGCTCGGGCCCCACGACTGCCGCAGTCGCAACCGTCATCGCGCCCCCTCGATCAGTTTTCGCGACACGATCAGCCGCATGATTTCATTGGTGCCTTCGAGAATTTGATGCACGCGCAGGTCGCGCACGATCTTCTCGATGCCGTATTCGCTGAGATAGCCGTAACCGCCATGCAGTTGCAGCGCCTGATTGGCGACCTCGAAGCCGACATCAGTGCCGAAGCGCTTGGCCATCGCGCACAGCATGGTCGCGTCGGCATCCTTGCGGTCCAGCGCCGCCGCCGCGCGCCACACGAAGGTCCGCGCCGCCTCCAGTTCGGTCGCCATGTCGGCGAGCCGGAATTGCAGCGCCTGGAATTCGTCGAGGCGTTTTCCGAACGCCTTGCGCTCTTTCATGTAGGTCAGCGACTTGTCGAGCGCGGTTTGCGCGCCGCCGAGCGAACAGGCCGCGATATTGATACGGCCGCCATCGAGTCCGGCCATCGCAATCTTGAAACCGATGCCCTCGTCGCCCAGCCGGTTGGCCACCGGCACACGAGCGTTCTCGAAAATCACCGCGCGGGTCGGCTGCGCATTCCAGCCCATCTTGCGCTCGTTGGCTCCGAGTGACAGCCCCGGCGTGTTGCCCTCGATCACCAGCGTCGAGATGCCGCCGGGCCCGTCACCACCGGTCCGCACCATCACCACATAGATGTCGCCCTTGCCGGCGCCGGAGATGAACTGCTTCTGGCCGTTGAGCACATAATGATCGCCGTCGCGAACCGCGCGGGTTCGCAGCGCCGCCGCATCCGACCCCGAACCGGGCTCGGTCAGGCAATAGCTTGCCAGCCATTCCATGGTGCAGAGTTTCGGCAGCCATTTATGCCGCTGGGTGTCGTCGCCAAAGGCATCGATCATCCAGCACGCCATGTTGTGGATCGAGATGAACGCCGACACCGTCGGGCAGCCCTGCGCCAACGCCTCAAAAATTAGCGCCGCGTCGAACCGGGTCAGCGCCGAGCCGCCGACATCCTCGCGGATATAGACGCCGCCGATGCCGAGCTTCGCCGCCTCGCGCATCACGTCGACGGGAAAATGCTTCTCCTCGTCCCACCGGATCGCATGCGGCGCGATTTTTTCCGCGGCGAAATCCCGCGCCATATCGCGAACCGCTATCTGATCCTCGTTAAGAGCAAATTGCATCATTCACGCGTGCCATTCGGAAAGAGAAATGACGAGTTTGGCGAGACCGGTACCCTTGACCTTGGCGATGAGCCGTTGGTCCGCTGTCACCATCTTCGTATCCCGCCGACGCGCTGCTTCAAGATAGATGAAATCATAAATCGGATGCCGGTAGCTGCAGGCGTTCTGCAAGGCCGGCTCGATCAAGTCATCGACATCCAGAAGTCCAGCAAGGAATTGCGGTAGCGTCCTTACGTATTCCGCGGCTTCGAGCGGGGTGATCAATTTTTGAATTGCTTTGCGAGCCATAGCATTGGCGACCTCGGTCATGATCAACCGGGGCGCAAACAGGGTGTGATCACTGGCCGAAACCTCGTCCGCCTTGTCGGAGGCTTGCTCCGGTACAAACCATTTCACCGCCACGCTCGCGTCGATGACGAGATCACTCACTCCAGACCTTCCCTGATCTCATCCAGCGTCAGCGAAGGCTGAACGCCCTCATGTCTCGCGCGGAAAGATCGCGACAACGCGACCCTCTCCTCGGGCGTGAAGGGTTGATTGCGCTCAAGCAATTCGCGCAATTCCTGCTCAAGCGAACGACCGTTAAGCTCCGCTTTCTGCTTGAAAGTGGCGATGGTTTCATCCGGCACATTGCGAATAAGCAGTTGTCCCATGGGCATTTCTCCGCGCTATCATTTATGATAGCATTCTATCCGACGAATTTCAATTCATCGTCGGGATCGAGAAGTCCGCCCCTTCCTTGACGCCGGACGGCCAGCGCGAGGTCACCGTCTTGGTCTTGGTGTAGAAGCGCACCGAATCCGGGCCGTATTGATTGAGGTCTCCAAAACCGGAACGCTTCCAGCCGCCGAAGGTGAAATAGGCCGCCGGCACCGGGATCGGCACATTGACGCCGACCATGCCGACATTGACCTTGGCGGCAAAGTCCCGCGCGGCATCGCCGTCGCGGGTAAAGATCGCAACGCCGTTACCATATTCGTGATCGGACGGCAGCCTTAGCGCCTCGTCATAGTCATGGGCGCGCACGACCGAGAGCACCGGGCCGAAGATCTCTTCCTTGTAGATCCGCATGTCCTTGGTGACGTTGTCGAACAGGCAGCCGCCCATGTAGAAGCCATTCTCATAGCCCTGCATCTTGAAGCCACGGCCGTCGACGGCCAGCGTAGCGCCTTCCTTGATGCCGATCTCGACATAGTTCTTGACCCGCTCCAGCGCAGCGCGGGTCACCAGCGGACCGAAATCGGCGGTCGGATCGATCGAGGGCCCGATCTTCAGGCTCTCGACCCGCGGAATGAGCTTCTCCATCAGCCGGTCGGCGGTGGTCTTGCCGACGGGAACCGCGACCGACACCGCCATGCAGCGCTCGCCGGCAGCGCCGTATCCGGCGCCGATCAGCGCGTCGACGGTCTGATCCATGTCGGCATCCGGCATGATGATGGCGTGGTTCTTGGCGCCGCCGAAGCATTGCGCCCGCTTGCCGGTCGCGGCTGCGCGTTCATAGATATACTGCGCGATCGAGGACGAGCCGACGAATCCGACGGCTGAGATATCGCGATCGTCGAGAATGGCGTCGACGGCTTCCTTGTCGCCGTTGACGACGTTGAGGATGCCCGGCGGCAGCCCCGCTTCCAGCATCAATTCCGCCAACTTCATCGGCACGCCGGGGTCGCGCTCCGACGGTTTCAGGATGAAGGCATTGCCGCAGGCGATCGCGGGCGCGAATTTCCACATCGGAATCATCGCCGGGAAATTGAACGGCGTGATGCCGGCGACGACGCCCAAGGGCTGGCGCATCGAATAGAGATCGATGCCCGGCCCTGCGCCTTCGGTATATTCGCCCTTCATCATTTGGGGAATGCCGATCGCGAACTCCACGACCTCGACACCGCGCAGGATATCGCCCTTGGCATCGGGAATGGTCTTGCCGTGTTCGCGGGCCAACAGGTCGGCCAGCGCGTCATTGTCGCGCGCCACCAGTTCCAGGAATTTCATGAGGACCCGAACCCGGCGCTGCGGATTGGTCGCCGCCCATTCCGGCTGCGCGGCCTTGGCATTCTCGACCGCCGCGCGCAATTCAGCCTTGGAGGCCAGCGCCACCTGGGCCTGGACGTCGCCGGTCATCGGCTGAAACACGTCCGCGAACCTGCCGGAAGTCCCCTTGACCTCGCGGCCACCGATAAAATGCCCGATTGTGCGCATGCGTTCCTCCTGAACCTGTGAGTGCCGATTTTGGCGGCATCTTGCAGTCTTTGCAGGGTTTGGAAAGGGATTCTACGCGCAGCCCGTTTGCGAAAATGCAGGCTCCTGCCGCATTCTCGCTCGGCTACGACAAACGTCGAAGGCTATAGGTGCCAGTTCGATCAATTCCGCGCGGAGGTAGCGGCTTTCCGGGGTCCGGATTTCTTCGCTACCGGCTTTGCGGGCGTCGCGCGATCCAGCACGGCGTCGCGGCCGGCACCGAGAATCTCGTCGGAGAACTCGCCATTGCCGGCGACCCGGGCCAGTACCAGCGTTCCCATCATGGTGGCGAGGGCAGCCATCGCCTGCTTGCGCGCGGCCTTGCGCGGAAGGTCCGGAATTTGCTCGGCCAGCATGTCGATCATCTGCTCCAGCTTGGCTGAGAACGCCTTGCGGGTTCTTGGGCTCTCGCGAGCGATTTCCGCACCCAGCGTCGGCACGGCGCAGCCATGGCCGGGATCGTCGCGATGGATCGGCGTCAGATAAGACTCCACGATGGTCGCGAGGCGCTTGTCCGGCGCGGTTTGCTCGGCCAGCTTGCGCCAGCGGTCGGTTGATCGGTCCATCGCATGGGCAAAGGCCTCGATCACCAGCGCTTCCCGTGAATCGAAATGAGCGTAGAACCCGCCATGGGTGAGGCCTGCGTCCTTCATCAGGTCGGCGACGCCGACGCCATGGGCGCCCTTCTCGCGAAGCCGCACCGAGGCTTTCCTCACGATCCGCGCATGGGTCTCGAGCTTGTGCTCTTTTGAATAACGCATCGGCCGGTGTCCATAAGATGTTTGCAGTCATATAATAGCAGTTGTCGCGCAGGAAAGCTGTATCTTATTTCGTTGGCGGCGCTTCCCCGATCATCGAAAACGTCGCGGTCGCGTGCACTGCAAGATTGCCTGACCCGTCGCGGACAAATCCCTCGGCATAGCTGGTCTGGCGGCCCAGCTTGATGATTTTTCCTTCCGCCGAGATGGTGCCCGATCGCACTGACAGCGGCCGCAGATAGGTCAGTTTGAGGTCGAGGGTGACCGCGCCCTGCCCGGCCGGCAGCCTGGTCGAGATCGCGCAGCCCATGGCGGTGTCGAGCAAAGCCGCGGCCGTGGCGCCGTGCAGCAAGCCGATGGTGTTTTCCAGTCCCTCGTGCGGCTCCAGTTCCATCACGATCCGGCCCGGCTCGGCCACGCGCATGCGAAAGCCGATCAGCCGGGCCATCGGCGGCGGCGGCAAGATGCCGTCGCGAATAGCACACATCGCGTCCAGTCCGGACATCGCAGCAGCGGCCTTTGCGACCGGACCCGGCGCCTGCCACTCGACAAGCCGCGCGCGCCGTGACGCGGCAGCAAACAGGTCCACCATGTCCGCTGCATCGAAGTTATCCGAGATTGCCATCGCCTGCCCCTTAATAGATGATGATTGTCATATTATAGCAGCGACAACCGGTTCGCAACGGCTGCGCCTGCGGTCGCCTCCGGCCGGTACTTGACAAGCCGAGGTTTTGGCGGGGAAGTGCAGGAAACGCCGATGCCTCCCCACTTGCTGCGAGACTCACCATGCACATGCTCAATCCCTATTGCGGCCTCGACCGCGACAGCCGCGGCGTCGTTCGCCTGACCATCTGCAATGCCGGCTCGCTCAACATTCTCGGATCGGCCGTGATCAATGGTGTTCGCGCGGGATTGGAGGTGCTGGCGACGGAGCGGCAGATTCGCGTGCTGGTGATTGCCGGCCAGAGCGAGAAGAGCATGATCGGCGGCGCCGACATCAAGGAGATGGCAAAACTCGATCAGGCCTCCGCCGAGAAGTTCATCACCGGCCTGCGCGATCTCTGTGAAGCGGTGCGTGTGTTTCCGGGACCGGTGATCGCGCGGATGCCCGGCTGGTGCCTTGGCGGCGGCCTCGAATTCGCCGCGGCCTGCGACTTCCGCGTGGCCGCGCATGATGCGCGGTTCGGCATGCCTGAAGTGCGGGTCGGGATTCCCTCGGTGATCCATGCGGCGCTGCTGCCGCGGCTGATCGGCTGGGGCCGCGCCCGCTGGCTGGTAATGACCGCCGAGAACATCGACGCCCCCACTGCCCTGGCCTGGGGCCTGGTCGACGTGGTCGCGCCGGAAGGCCACCTCGACGCCGCGGTCGAGCGCGTCGTGGCGGCGCTGCTTGAATGCGGCCCGGAAGCGCTGCGCGCGCAGAAAGCCCTGCTGCGAGAGTGGGAAGAGCTGCCGCTCAAGGAATCCGTCAATCTCAGCATCGGCGTGTTCGGGCGATCGTTCCTGACCGAAGAACCGCACCGGATGATGCAGGGCTTTATCGATCGGAAAAGATAGCAGAGCCGTTTTAGGCAACGGCGGAAGTTTGCGCCACGATCAGGCTGAAGGCCTGCACGAAACGGGAAACGCATGAGACCTGCCGGCAAGGGACCGCTCGATTCCCTCTATTTCAACTACCCGATTTTCACAGCGGGGCGTGCTCCCGAGCTTGATGGCGTCGTGGTGCGGCACCCCGTCGTGATCGTCGGCGCCGGACCGATCGGCATGACGGCGGCGCTGGTGCTCGCGCGATACGGCGTCCGCAGCGTGCTGCTGGACCGCAAAGACACATTTAACGACGGCAGCCGCGCTATCTGCATCGCAAGGCCGAGCATGCATATTCTGGAACGGATCGGAGCGGTCGCACCCTTCGTCGAAAAGGCGCTGGGATGGCGATTTGGGCGCAGCTACTACCGCGGCGAACAGATCTTCCGGCTTGAAATGCCGCATCCTCCCGGCGAAAAATACCTGCCGATGTACAATCTGCAACAGCAATATATCGAACAGTTCCTGCACGACGGAGTTGCCGCCTGCGACCTGATCGAAATGCGATGGCAAAGCGAGGTCACCAGCATCGAATGCCACGCAAACGGCGCGTCGCTTGGTGTTTCCTCACCGGCCGGCGACTACCGCTGCGAGGCCGACTATGTCCTCGCCGCGGACGGCGCGCGTTCGCCGGTTCGCTCGATGCTGGGCCTGCGCCTGAAAGGCGAGAATTATGAAGGCAGATATGTGATCGCGGATATCCGCATGGATCATGATTTTCCAACCGAGCGCCGCGCATTCTTCGAACCGAGCGGCAATCCCGGCGGCACCGTGCTGATCCACAAGCAGCCGGACGATATCTGGCGCGTCGACTACCAGCTTCGTGAGGGCGAGAGCGAGGAAGAGGCGCAGCGGGAAGATAACATCCGCGCGCGCGTCGGTGCCATCCTCGGGGACATCGGCCACGGCAAAGCTTGGGAGCTGGAATGGTGGAGCGTCTATTCCGCCAACACCCTGTGCCTCGACGATTACCGGCATGGTCGGGTGTTCTTCGTCGGCGATGCCGCCCATATCGTGCCGATCTTCGGCGTGCGCGGGCTGAACAACGGCCTTGCCGACGCGCATAATCTCGGCTGGAAGCTCGGCCTTGTTATTAACGGCGAAGCCGAAGGCCAATTGCTCGACAGCTATTCGCCGGAGCGGCGCGGCGCTACGCAGGACGTCTTCGCCAACGCCACCAAGAGCACCCGCTTCATGACCCCGCCGACGCGAGGCTGGCGACTGGCACGCGAGGCCGCGCTCTCGCTGAGTTTGAAGCACGAGTTTCCACGCAGTCTCGCCAATCCCCGTCAGATGCAGCCCTACACCTATGCCGAAAGCCCGCTGTCGCCTTATGCGAATCGCGATGCCGAGTTTGCTTCCGGGCCGATCAGCGGCAGCGCATCGCCGAACGCCAAATTGGCTGATGGCACCCACCTCCTGGATCATGTCGGAGACGGCATGACTGCGATCCTGTTTTGCGATGGCCATGCAAACACCGAACAGGCAGCACTTCTTGGACAACTCCGTCAATGCGACAAACGCTTGGTGACGCTGTTGATCCAGCGGCAGGGGTCTTCGTCCGAAGCGGAAATTCCGGATGCGAACGGCGAGATCGCCTCGATATTCGGCGCGCAGCCTGGCACGTTTTATCTCCTGCGCCCCGACCTGCACGTCGCGGGACGCTGGAAGGTTATCGTTCCCGGCGAAATCCTCCAAACCGCCAACATTTGCCTCGGCAGACCGAGCCCATGAGCCCCATGCCCTTCGAAGATCTCGAGAGTGCCTACGAAACGTTGGCGATGGCGATTGATTCGGCCGGACCGGAGCGAGAAGCGTTGTTTCTGACCCGGCTCGCGCTGCTGCTCAGCCATGAACTCGGTGACATCGCGGCCTTCAGGAGCGCGATCCGGACTGCGCTTGAGGGCCTGGAATAGCCTCCTCCTTCCACGGGGAATAACGGCAGCAGCCGT
>CAVYSR010000010.1:0-15845 GCA_963771225.1 uncultured Pseudomonadota bacterium
CATAGCTACAAAATGGCCTCGAAAGCACTGCGCAAGGTTTCATGCCGAAACACGAATCCACTGCTCAACGCTTTGTTCGGGATGACGCGTTGCCCACCCAGCAGAAGTTCATCGGCCAAATCGCCAGCCGCATGATGGAGCAGCGCCGCCGGAATTCGCAATACCGCAGGCCGTTGCAGTCGTCGGCCAAGCTCCTTGGTGAATTTGCCATTCGTAACCGGTATTGGCGCCGTGGCATTGATCGGGCCCGAAATATCGGACCTTGCCAGCGCATGACCGATCAGGCGGACGAGATCATCGCGCTCGATCCAGGACATCCATTGCCTTCCTGATCCCATCGGACCACCGAGACCAAACTCGAAGGGTGTCAGCATTCGCGCAAGAACCCCTCCCTCGGTCCCGACCACCAAACCGGTTCGCAGGTGGACGACCCTGACACCATATTCGGTGGCGCGACTGGCTTGTTTCTCCCAGGCTTCACACAGTTCATGGCTGAAACAGCCGTGCGCTTTTGCAGATTCGGTCAGCGGTTGATCCTGCCAGAGACCATACCAGCCAATGGCTGACCCGCTGACCAGGACGCCCGGCCGACGTTCAAGACGTCCAATCAATCGAACGACGTCATTCGTCATGCCAATTCGGGAATCGATAATCGTCCGACGCTTGGCTTCGGTCCATAATCCGTTGCCGATCGGCTCACCGGCCAGGTTCACGATCGCATCGATTTTGGCCTCGTCGGCAACCTGGTCAAGTTTGGTAATCAATGTAATGGGCGGATGCAGCGCATCCACTTTGAGCTGGATTGCGAACAAGCGCAATGACGTGATGACCGGCGTCAGTGAGACTTGAGACAAGCCGGCTACCGATAAACCCGGTCGCCCCGGTGACCAAGATCGTCTGGCGCCCGGGCAAGCCCGCAACGATGCCGCTGACCGACTGGCCATTTAGTCTTGCAAGACGGCGAGAGGCCGCTAGGTCGCGCAGACCGAACAGGCTGACGCCGGCCGCCGATGCCGCGGCAAGGATGCTCCAGAATCCGTAGAATGCCGATGTGACGGCCGTCCGCTGGCCGGCCCATTCGATCAAAACCGGCACCAACAGAACGAGAATTGCGCCGTAATTCAAGGCCAGCAAGGTGTGGTTGATGCGCTCGCTTGCCGGAAGTTTTCGGCTGATGTCTTCTTCAACGAAATCCATCAGCGTGATGACGATTTCGGCGACAAGAACCGCGATGACCATCATGGCCAAAAAGCCATGGACTTCCGACCAGCCCAGGATCAGGAACAGCAAAGCGTAGAGTATGTTGCGCACACCATGCAGCCGCAGTTCGTGGCGCTGCGACGGGCGCCAGGCCAGCCGCTCCGTCATCTCATGATGATAGAACGTGTCGAACGCTCCCATCGCGATCTGAATGGCGATCAGGGTCCAGAGCAACGGCGTCATGACGCGGCCTCCTTGAACACAGCGGACTGACGGACCAGCATGCCGAAACGGGGATGGACGACCTCGAGCGTGAAACGGAAAGTGCCGCCCCCGAGATCGGCATGAGTGACCGTAAGGTCGCCGGGCGTCAGCGATTCCGGCAGCGGCAACCTGAAGCGGCCGAGCTGCAGCGCGTAGCCCGCGCTGCGAAAGCACAGCGCCTCGTTCGCAACCGATATGAGCAGCGCCATGCTGACGCCGAAGCCGACATATTCCTCAAGGCCGCTCGGACCGGCAAAACGCTTGGCGGAGTGGATCACCTGCGGGAAGCCGTTCCTGCGGGCGCAGATACGGGTCCAGATCTGGCCGCCGCTCGCGGCATCTTCGGTCACCGTGACGATGATGGGGACGCCGGTCTCACAGCCGGTCGGCAGCGGTCCGCCGATCACGCGCGCGATCTGCGCTACCCACCAGCCGACGGGGCTGAAGCTGACGTCGTCGATCTCGCCGACATAGACCACCGTCTTGCCTTCGCCGAGACGTTTTGAAAACCGCCGCCAGATCGCGACCGGCAGGCGTCCCCAATCCTCATCAGGCAGCAGCGCGCGGAAGCGATGGTCGTCGAACAGTTGGGTATCGGAAGCGGGCGGTAAGGGAAGTCTTGAAATCCTTGATGACGCCATCGCACACTCCCGACATCTCCGCCCTATTTGGTCTTTCCCATCGGCAGGAAACTGACGATCTTCTCGCCGAGCTTGATCAGCGCGATCAATCGCGGCCGCGGCACGTTGAGCATCTGCACGTACCAGCGGTCGACCAGCTCGGTGAAAGCCAGCATCTCCTTGAGCCGCTTGCTCGCAACCGGGCTGATTGCTGGATCGTCGGCGGCGTCGGACACGCAGGCGCGCAGTGCATCGACGGCGGGGTCGATCTCGCGCTCCTTGCGGCCGGCGGCGATCCGCGCCGCCACTTCCCAGATGTCGGTCTCGGCCTCGAAATGATCGCGGCGGTCGCCCATGATGGGAACACGCCGGATCAGGTTCCAGGCCAGCAATTCCTTGATCGAATTGGAGACATTGGACCGCGCCATGCCGAGCGTGTCCGCGATGTCATCGGCGGTCATCGGCGTTTCGGCGAGATACAGCAGGCCGTGGATCTGGCTGACCGAGCGGTTGACGCCCCACTCGTCTCCCATATCGCCCCAATGCAGGATGAACCGTTCGACGGCCGCGGGCAATTTCTTCTTACCTGTTGTTTCTGTCATAACAGAAATATCTGACGATAGTGGCCGGATGTCAAGCGGCAAAAAACCTTGCAGGGAGTTTCGTGCGTTGCCGGGCCAGCTGCATTATGGTTCGGCGTATGCAGCCCCTGCCGGCGGCGTGATTCCGACGAAAGCAAAGCACCATGGTTGAAATCATCAATCTCGGCTCGCTCCAGCTGAGATTCCTGCAAAGCAAGGACGACACCGCCGGCAGCCTCGACATGTTCGAGATGACGCTGCAGCCGAACGCGCGGATGCCGATACCGCATTATCACGAGAGCTGGGATGAGACGATTTACGGCCTCACCGGCACCACGACCTGGCGGGTCGATGGCAAGGATATCGACCTGACGCCGGGCGAAACCGTCTTCATCAAACGCGGCATCGTGCACGGTTTTACCAATCGAACGTCGGAGCCGGCGACGTGTCTTTGCACGCTCAGTCCGGGCGTGATCGGTCCGCAGTACTTCAGGGATATGGCCGCGTTGCTGGCGGCCGGCGCACCCGATCCGGCCAAGATGAAGCAAACGATGTTGCGCTACGGGCTGATACCCGCGCCGTAGATGTCCAGCGAGCGCGGTCGGGCCTAAGCCGTTGGGAGCACCGAGAACCGCTCGCCCGCATATCGCAGATTGAGCGCATCGGAATTGGCGGGTTGTTCCTGCACCGCTTCGACCCGCGCCGATACCGGGCCGCGCCGGCATAACGTGATCATGTTCGACACGACGTCCGCGGGTCCTGCGAACAGCGCCTCGACGCTGCCGTCCCGGCGGTTACGCACCCAGCCCTCCAGATGATGCACCCTCGCCTGGTGCTCGACCCAGGCGCGATAGCCGACGCCCTGCACCCGGCCTTTAATCGTCACCTGACGGATTGCGCCGCTCATCTATTTCTTGATTCCGAGAAACTGCGCGAGCCGCGCTTTCACGTCGGCGTCGCGGGTGGCGCGCCCGATCAGCCCGGATGACGCGAGGCCCTTCAGATCTCCGGGCGACTGGCCGTCGCGCAGCGCTTTCAACGTCTCATAGACGGCTTGCGTCGCGGCCGCGAACGGCGCGTGGCCCTGCAAAGCGATCCGCACCCGCTGGCTGGCGAGATAATCCCGGTCGACCAGTTCTTCGGGAAAGCCACCGAGCACGATCGGCAGCGTCGTCGCCGCAGAGATCGCCTCCAGCTCCGCGCGTGTCTTGATGCCGGTGAAGAACAAGGCATCGACACCGGTGGCTTGATAGGCCTTGGCACGCGTGATCGCGTCATCGAGACCGGTGACCGGCGCGGCACCGGTGCGCGCCATGATCACCAGTGCCGGATCGCCCAGCGCGTCCACCGCCGCCTTCATCTTGCCGACGCCCTCCTCCAGCGAGATCAGTTGCACCCCGGGCTGGCCAAAAGCCTGCGGCAGCAAGGTGTCCTCAATGGTAAGGCCTGCGGCACCGGCGGCTTCCAGTTCCTCAACCGTGCGGCGGACGTTGAGCGCGTTGCCATAGCCGTGATCGGCATCGACCAGCACCGGCAAGGCGGCCGCGCGCGACATTCGGCGCATCTGTTCGGCAAGCTCGGTCAGCGTGATCAGCGCGATGTCGGGGTCACCCAGCACCGCAAGCGATGCAATCGATCCGCCGAACATGCCGACCTCGAACCCGAGGTCCTGCGCAATGCGGATCGAAATCGCGTCATAGACCGACCCCGGTCGAATGCAGCTTGATCCCGACAGGATCGAGCGCAATGCATCGCGGCGTTTTCGGAAGGTCATCCTGTTTCCCCTCGGCTTTATTCAGCGTCATTGCGAGGAGCGAAGCGACGAAGCAATCCATGGTCCTGTTGCGGAGCTTTGGATTGCTTCGCTTCGCTCGCAATGACGATCCTGTTTTCTCGCTCAAGCGAATTCCAAAATCAGCGCGTCGACTGCCAGCGTAGCGCCGGCGGCCGCGTGAATTTTCTTGACCGTGCCATCGCGCTCGGCGCGCAGCACGTTTTGCATCTTCATCGCCTCGACCACGGCCAGCGTTTCGCCGGCCTTGACCTCCTGGCCCTCACTCACCGCGATCGAGACCACCAGCCCGGGCATCGGGCACAGCAACTTCTTGCCGGTATCGACCGCGGTCTTGACCGGCATCAGCCGCGCCGCCGCGGCTTCCTGTTCGGTGAAGACATTGACCGCGACTTCAAATCCCTGATGCGCGAGGCGGAAGCCGTTGGCGATCGGACGCACCTGCATCGCCACCAGATGGCCGTCGATGGTGCCCTGCCAGACCGGATCGCCGGGCTTCCATAGCGAAACCAGATGATGCCGGTTGCCGGGCGCACCGTCGGCGCCGATGAAGCGCACCGCGATGTCATCGGCTTCACGCGTCACATCGAGCGCGATTTCGTGACGCTCCAGCCACACCGCGCGGCGGCGCTCGCGCTTCACCGGGCGGCCGATCATCTGGCCGGAAATCTGCCGCTTGCGTTCGCCCAGCACATGATCGATCGCCGCCGCGACCGCGGCGAGCCGGCGTGCGATCTCGCCTTCCGGCGCCCGGGCCGCAAAGCCTTTTGGAAATTCCTCGGCGATGAAGCCGGTGGAAAGATTGCCCTCGCGCCAGCGCGGATGGTGCATCAAAGCCGACAGGAACGGAATGTTGTGTCTGATACCGTCGATGTAGAACGAATCGAGCGCGGTCGCCTGTGCCTCGATGGCGGCGGCGCGCGATGGCGCGTGGGTCACAAGCTTGGCGATCATCGGATCGTAGTAGATCGAGATCTCGCCGCCCTCCTGCACGCCGGTATCGTTGCGAACGGTTATCCCGTTGATGCTGCTTTCGACCGGCGGGCGATATTTGACCAGCCGCCCGATCGAGGGCAGGAAGTTGCGGAACGGATCCTCCGCATAGACCCGCAATTCCACCGCCCATCCGGTCAGCGTGACATCCTTCTGCGCCAGCGCAAGCTTCTCACCAGCCGCAACGCGGATCATCTGCTCGACGAGATCGATGCCGGTGATCAATTCGGTCACCGGATGTTCGACCTGCAGCCGCGTGTTCATTTCCAGGAAATAGAAGCTCTTGTCCTGTCCTGCGACAAACTCGACCGTGCCGGCGGAATCGTAATTGACGGCCTTGGCGAGAGCGACGGCCTGTTCGCCCATCTTGCGACGGGTGTTTTCGTCGAGCAGCGGCGACGGCGCTTCCTCGATGACTTTCTGGTTGCGGCGCTGAATCGAACATTCGCGCTCGCCGAGGTAGATCACATTGCCATGCTTGTCGCCGATCACCTGAATTTCGATGTGCCGGGGATTGACGATGAATTTCTCGATGAAAACGCGATCGTCGCCGAACGACGATTTGGCTTCGGCCTTGGCCAGACTGAACCCCTCGGCGACCTCCGAGGTCGAATGCGCGATCCGCATCCCCTTGCCGCCGCCGCCGGCGGAGGCCTTGATCATGACGGGATAGCCGATCTCATCGGCGATCTTGACGGCATGCTTTTCATCCTCGATGACGCCGAGATGGCCCGGCACCGTGGAGACATTGGCTTTGGCGGCGGCCTTCTTGGATTCGATCTTGTCGCCCATCGCGGCGATGGCGCCCGGCATTGGGTCCGATGAAGACGATTCCGGCTTTCGCCAGCGCGCGCGGAAAAGCCTCGCGCTCGGAGAGGAATCCATAGCCCGGATGCACGGCCTCGGCGCCGGTCTTGCGGCAGGCCTCGACGATCTTGTCGATCAACAGATAACTTTCGGCGGCCGCCGGCGGCCCGATCAGAACGGCATCATCGGCCATTTCGACGTGCAGCGCGTCCCGGTCGGCCTCGGAATAGACCGCGACCGTCTCTATCCCCATGCGGCGGGCAGTCTTGATGATCCGGCAGGCGATCTCGCCGCGATTGGCGATCAGAATTCGTTTGAACATGGGCTTGTTTACTTGCAACCTTTGGGCGGGGCACTCACGCGCAATCTGGCACGCGGGGGCGGATGTAACAATTCCGTCGTACAGCAAAACCGGGCGGAGGCAACGGTTGATATGCCCCTAAACCGGCTTCTCCGGGAAGTTGGATCATGCTCTAGAATGCTGCTACCCACGTTCCCTCATTGCCAGAGCGGCACCTTCGATGCGTTTGTTGATCTTCATAGTGGTATTGTTCTCGGCAAGCCAGAGCTGGGCCGCCAGCCCGGTCGTCAGGGACGGGCGCACTGTTCAGCTCGCCGAGGTGACCTACAGGCTCGACGGTATTGATGCGCCGGAGTTTGACCAGATATGCATCGACGAACACGCTGATACATGGGCTTGCGGCGTTGCAGCGCGCGATCAACTGGCGAGCTTGATTGGCGGCCACCAGGTCCACTGCGAGGATCTGGGTGCCGATGTCGGCTACCGGAAACGGCATATCGGCATCTGCACTGTTGAAGGCGAAACCGCCAGTCTGAACCAGCTCGTGGTTCGCAAGGGTTATGCCTTGAATTCGGAACCCTCGGCCAAGGGGCGATTCAGCGACGACGAAGCGGCTGCGAAAGACAGTCGCCTGGGACTCTGGAAAGGCTGCTTTGTAGCGCCGCAGGAATTCCGCCATCGGCGAAAGGACGGCACCTTGTTGGGCGGATCGTGCCGAACCGACAAGGATCGCGAGATACGCGACGTGCTATTCCCCGATCATCCCGCCATGCCGTCCGGTTGCAGCATCAAGGCCAAGCTTGCGATACGCGCGCGCGTCACCGGCAATATCGGCGTCTACCAGATGCAGGGGTGCCGCAACTATCCTGCCCTGACCAAGCCGGATCGCTGGTTTTGTTCAGAGGAAGACGCTCAAGCCGCCGGCTTTCGGAGGGCGTATAATTGTCGGGCGAACGCCGGGCGACCGAAGTAACAAGTTGAATCAGGCGCCAAGAGGATTCGGCTGGCCCGGGACGGCCCGCCGAACGAATGACCCGCCAAGGCCGCGCTTGAAGCGCGCACGCTTACCTGTAACAATTCCGTCGTACAGGAAAACTAAAGAGAGGCAACGGCCTAGGCCGAATTTTGCCTGTCATTTTGTTTTGTCATGGAGAGATTTTGATGCGCCGCGCAACCCTGTTGCTAACCGTCGGCCTGACCACGTTGTTCGCGACTGCTGCATCGGCGCAAAATGACCGGCCCAGAAATCTCATTCTGTTCGTGCCGGACGGATTGCGGGGACGGATTGTGACACCGCAGACGGCGCCGGCGATGGCCGAAGTCCGCGACAAGGGCGTCAATTTCAAGAATTCGCACTCGCTGTTTCCAACCTTTACCACCGCCAACGCCTCCGCGATGGCGACCGGCCACTATCTCGGCGACACCGGCGATTTCAGCAACACGATCTATACGGGTTATCCGGTCGAGGCCGCGGGCGGCACCGTCACGCCGTTCCTGGAGTCAGATCCGGTCCTCCGCGATGTCGATGAGCATTTCGGCGGCGACTATCTGAATGAGGAAACCGTGCTGAAGATGGCGCGCGCCAAAGGCTACAGCACGGCCGCGATGGGCAAATTGGGCCCGACCCTGATTTTCGACCATACCGACAAGACCGGCGCCGACGGCCTGCATTCGATCGTGCTCGACGATGCTACCGGCAGCAAAAACGGCGTGCCGCTCTCACAGGAAATGCAGGCCGCCTTGACCAAGGCCAACCTTCCGCTGGCAACGCCCTCGCGCGGCGAGCACGCCAAGATCGGCGACGCCAAAACGCCGGGTACGCTGGTGCCAAACACTGTCCAGCAGGCCTATTTCGCCGACGTCGCCACCAAGGTCGTGCTGCCGATGTTCAAGGCGCGCAACAAGCCGTTCGTCCTGGTGTTCTGGTCGCGCGATCCGGACGGCAGCCAGCACAATCAGGGCGACAGCCTCAATACCGTGACCCCCGGCATCAACGGACCGACCTCGATGGCCGGCATCCGCAATGCCGACGACAATCTGGCGCAATTGCGCAAGGCGCTCGACGAGCTCGGCCTTGCCGCCAGCACCAACATCATCATCACGTCCGACCACGGCTTCTCGACGATTTCGAAGGAGAGCAAGTCCAGTCCCGCAGCGAAAGCCAGCTACGACGATACGCCGAAGGATTTCCTCCCGATGGGGTTTCTCGCGATCGATGTTGCCAAGGCGCTTGACCTGCCGCTGTTCGATCCAAACGACAAGAATGCGCGCGTTGCCGATAACACCCATCCCAAGGCCGGTAACGGCCTGCTCGGCAATGATCCGGACAAGCCCGACCTCGTGGTTGCCAACAACGGCGGATCGGACTTGATCTATTTGCCGAACAAGGACAAGAAACTGGCCGCGCGCACGATCAAGGCGCTGCTCGAACAGGATTACGTCAGCGGGCTGTTCGTCGACGATAAACTCGGACGTTTCCCCGGCACGCTGGAATTGTCGCAACTCGGTCTCAAGGGCAAGGCGGTCACGCCGACCCCCTCGATCGTGGTCAACTTCCGTTCTTACACGACCGGCTGCGAAGAACCGACCAATTGCTCGGTCGAAGTCGCCGATACCGTGCTGCGGCAGGGCCAGGGCATGCATGGCAGTTTCGGCCGCGGCGACACCCTGAATTTCACCGCAGCGATCGGACCGGACTTCAAGGCCGGCTATGTCGATCCGCTGCCGGTCAGCAACGCCGACGTCGGCATGACCATTGCGCAACTGATGGGGCTGCATACGGCCGCTGCTGGCGGATTGACGGGCCGGGTCATGTCGGAGGCCCTGCCCAACGGAATTATCCCGAAGACGGCCAACGGAACCATCACCTCCAAGCCCGCAGCCAACGGACTGCGGACCGTCGTCAAGTACCAGCGCGTGCTGTCGCAGCGTTATTTCGATGCGGGCGGATTTCCGGGACGGACGGTCGGCCTCGATCCGGAAGGCGACAAACAAAAAACAGCGGGGAAGTGAACCCGCCGTCTAGGCGGCGATCCGAACTCGGCTTCACGAGAAGATCGGCAGGAATCTTCCACGCTTCGCTGATCTTGTGAATCATCTCGACGGTCAAAGGGCGACGGCGATTTAACAGTTCAGATGCTCGTGATCGTGAGCCCAACAGCTCTGCGAGTTCGGCCTGCGTATGCCCCAGTTCTTCGATTGCGTAGTTGAGCAAGTCGATCGGATCGGAGGCATCGACACTCGGCCAGCGGCTATCCTCATATTTTTCAACGAGGGTCGAGAGGATATCGAGCTTGTCGCCCTCTTCGGTGCCGGCGGCGGCACCCCAGAGCTTTTCAATCTCCCGGATCGCCGCAGCATGATCGTCATCGTTTCTAATAGGGTGAATTTCCATGATGCGTTCCTTCAGAATATCGCGACGGTCAGGGCGTCAACCCGATCGTACTCGGCGTGCGTTCCGACGAATTTGATAAACGCGATGCCTCTGCCGAAATCGAAAGCGACAATCAACCGAAAATTGCCGCCAGCGATTTCGAATCTGGCACGCTCGCCGTTCAGCATTTTCGCATTTGGAGCCGCAAGACGCATATCGTCCATCGAACTCCATTTGGCAGCCTTGACCAACGTTCTCCAACGATGAAGCGGTGTCTTTGTCTCGGGATGCCGCTCGGCGTAGGGGGAAAGCACGCTCCAAGCTATAATTCTCATCGGCACGAGTATGTTCCCAAATCGGGAACAGCGCAAGGTCATGCCAACAAAAACGGCGGAGAATTAACCCCGCCGTCTTCACTCGCGGTTTCGAGCGAATTTACATCCCGATGTCGAACACATTCGGGAGGTGCGCCAATGGCAGCGTCGCGGCGCCCACAATGGTGGCGACCAGCTTCATCAGGGTACGGCTGCTGCGGTGCCTGCCCCGCATCTGGCTTGCGATCCATTCAAGCACTTCGGTATCGACACCGACCGCCCGGGTCGGCGCCCAGCTTTCGATTGCGGTGTCCGGCGACAGCGCGACGGTCCGCGGCGGCACCGGCAAACCCGACGCGGAGGCCGCATGATGCACGACTGCCTTGGCCAACAGGTCGTCGAAACGCCCGTCGTCGCTGCGCTCGGCGGCCGCATCGTTGATCTGAAACAGAGCTTCAGCTTCAGCCCGGCTGACCGGCTGGTGATCGACAGCGGACGCGGTCAGGATGCGCGCGCACCAGGCGGCGTCGGCGGCGTCCAGCGCGCGGGAAAAGTGAACACGGCCCCTGGTGGTGGGCCCCTCGCCGGTGATCACGCCGTCGCGCACGACAGTCAATGCTTGCGCCGCGCTGTTCCGGCAGGAAATCTTCGGGGTCTCAATGGCGCCGATCAGTTCGGCAACGCTAGTAGAGGCAGACATGGGTACTCTTCTCGTTTTCTTCTTCTGATCCAGCATTTCCATGCGGGCGTAAACGAATGGTTAATGATTCGAAACTTGCGCTCCGACATTTTTAAATGGTTGCTGATTGGTCGCTGTGACGTCAGTCACGGTTCATGTGCATCGCAACATGGTTCGGCAGGGGTGGGGCGCGCAAGCGGCGAGATCTAGGCAATTATGTTTCTGAAACCGTTGCGGTTTTTCCGTTGCGGGAACCGAGATCAAAAGAACTTGCTAGGAAGTTGTTAAGCCTGAGAAGGATTTTATCCTTTCGTTAGGGCTGTTCCGTTCGGCTCCCCCTCCCCCTATGATGAGGCGACGGATTTCATTCCCGACATGAACGACATGAGGTCGAAAATGGCTCTTCAGATTGGCGCTGTGGCCCCGGATTTCGAGGCCGAAACCACCGACGGCAAGATCAAATTCCATGACTGGATCGGCAACAGCTGGGCGCTGTTGTTCTCGCATCCGAAGGATTTCACCCCGGTCTGCACCACCGAACTTGGGGCGCTCGCGAAGCTGAAACCGGAATTCGACAAGCGCGGTGTCAAGCTGATCGGGCTTAGTGTCGATCCCGTCGACCGGCACACAAAATGGTCCGAAGACATCCGGGAGACCCAGGGGGCGGCGCCGAACTATCCGATGATCGGCGACACCGATTTCAAGGTTTCGAAGCTGTACGACATGCTGCCGGCGTCGACCTCGGGCGATGTCGCCACCCGCACCGCCGCCGACAACCAGACGGTCCGCAATGTCTTCATCATCGGACCTGACAAGAAGATCAAGCTGGTGCTGGTCTACCCGATGACGACAGGACGCAATTTCCAGGAAATCCTGCGCGTGATCAATTCGTTGCAGATGACGGCGAAACATCGCGTCGCAACGCCGGCCGACTGGAAGCAAGGCGACGACGTCATCATTGCCGGTTCGGTGAGCGACGACGAGGCCAAGACGATCTATCCGCAAGGCTGGAAATCGCCGAAGCCGTATATCCGGATCGTGCCGCAGCCGAAGTAACGCCGTCGTGCGGCATGAGAAAGACGTGCATGGCCGGGGCATAGCCCGGCCATGACGAATTGGGGCTTTTAGATTTCCGGCGCGATCAAGTTGGTGAGCATCAGCCCGATGGTGGCCGACACGGCGGTCACGAATGTTCCCCAGCATACGTCGACCACGACCACCGGCAAGGTCCAGTGCCTCAAAAGCGACAGCGCGGTAAGCTCGAACGTCCCGTAGCAAAAAAACCCGAACAGCGCACCGTACAACAGCGTCGATTGCCAGGTCACGGTGGCCGGGCCGCTGACGAAGATCAGGATGCCCGCCACATAAAGCAGATAGAACAGGATCGCGGGTGCGAGCCTGATGTCGCCGAGCATGTCGCCGACCTGCGAGGTGAAAAAGCTCTTGGCGATGGTCCCGAGAAACAGAAAATCGATCGGGATGATCACAATCAATGTCGCCAGATAAAGAATGGCGTATCGTTTCACTTGGTCCTCCGGCGCCGTTTGCGCGTACATGTCAGATACGGATCGGACGGGATAAGGTTGCAATTCGTTTCTAAAGCGGACCCAACGCGCGATTCCCGAGTTGAATCGTCCGATGGCCATTAACTCCGCCCCTCCCTGCATCGTCTGGTTTCGCGACGATCTGCGCCTTTCCGATCATTACGCCTTGCACGCCGCCTCAAAGACCGGCGCGCCGACGATTTGCCTCTATGTGTTGGATGAGGTGAACGGTGCGCCAAACGCGCGCCCGCTCGGGGCTGCTGCGCGCTGGTGGCTGGCGCAGTCGCTCCGCAGCCTACAGAAAAGCCTGCACGCCATCGGTGGAGCGCTGGTGCTGCGCAAAGGACCGGCGGCCCGGATCATCGCCGAATTGGCCCGCGAGACCGAGGCCGGCGCGGTGTTCTGGAATGAGATCTCACAAGCGCCGCATCAGGCCGTCGCCGATCAGATCGCCGCCGCGCTCAAGGCAATCGGCGTCACGACGCAGAGCTTTCCCGGCGATCTCCTGGTGGCGCCCGCCGAAATCCGTACCAAGGAAGGCAGGGGATTGCGGGTCTTCACGCCGTTCTGGCGGCGGGTGCTGGCGCTGGGCGATCCGCCCACGCCTCTGCCCGCGCCGAAACGGCTGCCTTCCGGACTGACCCTTGCCAGCGACGCCATCGAAAGCTGGGGTCTCGAACCGACGCATCCGGATTGGGCCGGCAGGACTGCGCGAGACGTGGACGCCGGGCGAGATATCGGCTCACGCCCAGCTCAACGCATTTCTTGAAAGCGATGTCGCCGGATATGCCGTCGGCCGCGACCGGCCCGATCGCAGCGGCACGTCGAGGCTTTCGCCGCATCTGCGCTTTGGCGAGATCAGCCCACGGCAGGTCTGGCACGCCGCACGCTTCGCCGCGGCCGGGCGCCATGCCCTGGCTAGCGACATGGACAAATTCCTGAGCGAACTGAGCTGGCGTGAATTCTGCCGTCATCTGCTGTTTGACGTGCCGGATCTCGCCAGTCGCAACCTGCAACCCGCGTTCAACGCCTTTCCATGGAAGCGCGACGACAAGGCGCTTCAGGCCTGGCAGCGCGGTCAAACCGGCTATCCCTTCGTTGACGCCGGGATGCGCGAACTCTGGCACACCGGCGTAATGCATAATCGGGTGCGGATGGTGGCGGCGTCGTTTCTGGTCAAGCATCTGCTGGTCGACTGGCGCGAGGGAGAAAAATGGTTCTGGGACACGCTGGTCGACGCAGACGCCGGCAGCAATCCAGCCAACTGGCAATGGGTCGCCGGCTGCGGCGCCGACGCCGCCCCCTACTTTCGCGTATTCAATCCAATTCTGCAGGGCGAAAAGTTCGATCCCGACGGGGCCTATGTCCGGCGCTGGGTGCCGGAGCTAGCGCGACTTCCGACCGGCGTGATCCACCGGCCATGGAGTGCGACGCCACTTGAACTTGCAGGCGCAGGCGTGGAGCTTGGCAAGACCTATCCAGAGCCTATCGTCGATCACCGGAAGGGCCGCGAACGCGCGCTCGCCGCCTATGCCAAGGTCCGCAACGCATAGACACGCCTCTCCAGCTCGCCGAACGCTCCCTCGTCGCGCAGCCTAGTCAGACCCGTGCGCGCCGGTTGACCAGAAAGACCGCCGCGGCGCAGGCAACCATGCCGGCCATCGCGATCCCGTCGAGCCGTTCGCCGAACAGGACAAAGGCCATCAGCGCGGTCACCGCCGGCACCAGATAGAACAGGCTCGCCACCGACGTGGCTGCCGAGCGCCGGATCAGCCAGTACAACAGCCCGATCGATCCGATCGACAGCACCACCGCGAGCCAGATCACCGACAGCACGAACTCGCTGGTCCAGTGCACCACGTTGCTCTCGAACAGCCACGCGCCGGCGGCGAAGAAGATCGTGACCGCGATGTACTGGACGAGATTGCCGGCACGCCAGTCGATATCGCCGCAATAGCGCCGCTGATACAGCGTTCCGAGCGTGATGCTGACCAGCGACACGCCGGAGGCCAGCCAGCCCCAGCCCGCCTCCCCGCTCATCGGGCGGTTATGCAGGATCAGCACCACGCCGGCGAGCCCGAGCAGCAGCCCGCTCCATTGCAGCGGCGTGACGCGTTCGCCGAGCCAGCGGTTCGCCAGCGTCGATGTCAGGATCGGCTGCAGGCCCGGAATCAGCGCCGAGAGCCCGGCCGGAATCGAATGCGCGATCGCAATTGCGGTCCCGCCCAGATAAAATCCGTGCACCAGGATGCCGGCCGCGACGCTGTGGGCAATGCCCGATCGAGTAGGCCATCTCGGCCGCGCGATTGCGACAATGATCGCCATCAGCCCCACCACGAGTAGCATGCGGATGGTGAGATAGGTCAGCGGCTCGGCGCTGTTCAGCACATATTTGGTGCCGATAAAGCCGGTACTCCAGAGCACGACAAAAATCGCCGGCGCCGCCCGCGCGGCAAAATTTTCAAAGTCCTGGCTCATTTGCGGCTTTGCTTGCCTGAACATATGCTATCCGGCAATCGCAAATCCAGCGGGACCGCTCGCCGGAAAACGCAGATCGATGATGCGGCGGCGAGTCCGATCGCGGCGCGGTAACTTTTGGGAAGATGCCATGCGCCTGCAATTCCAGACCGTCGATGTGTTCACCGGCAAACAGTTCGTGGGCAATCCGCTGGCCGTCGTCTTGAACGCCGAGGCGCTGTCGACCGCGCAGATGCAGGCGATCGCGGCCGAATTCAACCTCGCGGAGACGACCTTTGTCCGGCCGCCAAAGGACCCCGCACACATCGCCGAGGTCCGGATATTTACGCCGCGCAGCGAGATGCCGTTTGCCGGTCATCCCAATGTCGGCACCGCCTTCGTGCTGGCCCGCGCGGGCGTCTGTTACGGCCGGCCCATCGATGGCGACCGCGTCATCTTTGAGGAAAAAGCCGGTCTGGTCCCGATTGAAATTCTGAAGGATGGCACGACGGTCGTCGGCGCGAGGTTGGCTTCGCCGCAACCGCTCTCGGTCGGTGCCGAGGTTGCGGGCGAACTCGTGGCATCGGCTTGCGGAATTTCGCCAGCCGATATCGAGATCGCCAATCATCGCCCTTGCATCGCGTCTTGCGGTGCCCCGTTCATTCTGGCCGAATTGAAGAGCCGTGCCGCGCTCGCCGCGGCAAGCCCGAACGGCGATGTGTTTCGGCTTGAAGTCACCAAACATCCTGTCGTCAGCATCATGCTCTACACGCAGGTCGATGAAGCCGACATCGACATCCGGGCGCGGATGTTTGCGCCACACCTGAACATTCCCGAGGACCCGGCAACCGGCAGCGCCAACGTCGCCCTGATCGGACTGCTGGCAAAATTGCGCCCGGAGGCAAACCTGTCACTGTCGA
>CAVYSR010000011.1:0-26497 GCA_963771225.1 uncultured Pseudomonadota bacterium
GCGCATGACGTAGGCCCAGATCAGGCCGAGCGCGAGAAAATTGATGACGAACACCGCCCACAGCGTCGGAACGCTCAGCATCGCATCCCCAGGGCCCGCCTCGCCCCGTCCCCCCTGTTATCGAACCACCCGCCCATCACGAATTCCCCGTTGTTGAGGTGAGGATGCGACAGGGTCGCTTAACGGACTCTCACCGCGAAAAGCGCAATCCTTGCTGTGGTTTTGAATTGATGAATCGCGGCCTGCCGAAGCTTATCCGCCGACCCGGCGACAAGCTTTCGCGCGCATCGCCACGTCAGGGTTAACGATCCCAAAACACCGGCCACACATGCCAAGCCTCCGTTCCGATCCGATCGGAACGGAGGCTCTGCTTCTTTGTTTGACGCGTTTTCTTCACGCGAACCGGTATCCACTTCGCTGGAAAATGCTTAAAACGCATAACAACTGTGGATAACGCAATGACACAAGCGTGACAGTGCGGGGCATCGCCTCGCAAATCTGTTGGGATTGGTTTCGAGGATATTGCGAGGTTGGCCCTCCGCCGAGCATGCCTCGTGTCGCGTTTCCACCCATTAACCCAAATGAGGATGCTATGGCTAAGAAAGCGAAGAAGGCGAAAAAGGCGAAAAAGACAAAGAAGGCCAAGAAGTCCAAGAAGTGACTTCAGGCCCGGGTGGAGCCCCGCTCCGCCCGGGCACCCGACGCCGGGCTTAGCAATTTCAGGCGCGACAAGTTCAAGCGCAACCACTTCACCAAAACGGCGGGCCTCGAGCCCGCCTTTTGATTCCGGCAGGCGCAACGTGCGGGTGATCCATCTCGCCGCGATGCTGGTATGATGCAATCCCCCTCCCCGACATGGAGCCGACATCCGATGACCGCGATCCGTGGAGCTGCCGCCGCCGTCACCGGCGCGGCCAGTGGCATCGGCCGGGCGCTGGCGCTGGAGCTGGCCGCGCGCGGCTGCGATCTGGCGCTGGCCGATCGCGACGACGCCGGATTGGCAACGCTGGCCGCCGAGATCGCCCGCGCTACCCCGCAAAAAGTCACGGTGCACCGTGTCGATGTCGGCGAACCCAAACAGATCGAGGCGTTCGCGCAAGCCGCGATCGCCGGTCATCCCGGCCTCAACATCGTCATCAACAATGCCGGCGTAGCCCTGATGGGCCAGTTCAATGAGATCGACCAGGCGCAGATGGACTGGCTGATGAACATCAATTTCTGGGGCGTGGTGCATGGCACGCGGGCGTTCCTGCCGCATCTTGGCGGCCAACGCGAGGCCCACATCGTCAACCTGTCGAGCATCTTCGGCATCATCGCGCCGCCGGGGCAGACCGCGTATGCGGCGGCGAAATTCGCGGTGCGCGGCTTTTCGGAAGCCTTGCGGCATGAGCTTGCGCTGGCCGCAAGCCCGGTCCGGCTCTCGGTGGTGCATCCCGGCGGGGTTGCCACCAACATCGCCCGCAATTCCCGCACCGGCTCCGGCATGACCGATAATGAACGCCGCGCGCAATCGATCGAGCGGTTTGACGCGGTGGCGACGACCACGCCGAAGGACGCCGCCTTGCGCATCATCAAGGGCATCGAGAAAAACCAGCCGCGCATCCTGATCGGCAACGACGCCCGCATGATGGACCTGGTGCAACGGTTTCGCCCGGCGACCTATTGGGCCGTGCTGACGCGCCTGATCGAGATGATGAGCAGGGGGAAGTAGGGGAAGCGCCTGAGTTCGTCATTGCGAGCGAAGCGAAGCAATCCACTCTTGCTTTCTTGTTGCCTCATGGATTGCTTCGCTTCGCTCGCAATGACGGCAAATACAACTCCGCGATCTCGCCGCGCATTTCGCCCGAGTTTTGCTAAAACTTCCTGCCTCTCTCGATCAGAGGGCGCAGGGAATGCCGGGCGCCCGGAGCGCCCGCGGCCTTGCGTGCAAAACTAGAAAGCGCAAATCACTAAACAGCCCGTCCGGGCAAATCGCCGCTTCACGAACTGGACGGTCTCTCGAAACCGTCATCACCCGGCTCGACCCGGTGATCCATCTTCTTCAAAAAACATTTTGCGAAGATCGATGGATGGCCGGATCAAATCCGAACATGACGCCGAGGCTTTCCATTTTCGCCATTCCGGGGCATCGAACCCGATGATCCCCGGCGCGACGAGATCGTGCCGGGGATCATGAAGTGGGGTGGCAAGTTCCTGAATTCAGAAGCAGGAAAAGCGCGCAAGCTAGAAGCGGTTGAAGGCAAGGGTCGCGAACGAATGCAGAAAGCCTTCCGGCGGCGGCGGCGGGCTGGGGGGCAGCGGCTGCGGGTTTAACCCGCCAACCACGCCGTCCAGTTCGGCATCGGTCAGGATGTCATGCTTGATTTCGGTCTTGGTCATGTTCGTCATCCTTTTTGGCGAAGCAGCATCGCGCAGCTTCTTCCGGATGGTAGTGTCGTCGAGACCTCGAACGCGTTCATTGGCCCTGTGATTTGAGTCACACTCCCGCGCGGCTTATTGAACATCAGGCCGCGGGACAGTCTCTCAAACCGTCATCACCGGGCTCGACCCGGTGATCCATCTTCTTCAAAAGACGTTTTGCGAAGATGGATGGATGCCCGGATCAAGTCCGGGCATGACGACAAATTCTAATGTTCGTCATTCCGGGATGCGCCTGACGGTCTGGAAAATCACCGTCCCACCAGCTGATCCGCGAAATACGCGATCGTCTTGCGGTAGATCACGGCGTGGTTCCACTCGCGCATGGCCTCGAAATTCGGCGTGCCTTCGCCGTAGGGCGCGCCCATCCGGAAGCCGTTGGTGTGCAGGAGATTGGCGGTCGACGCCAGCACGTCGGGCACGCTGTGGCGCAGGTCGACGCGGCCGTCGCCGTCGAAATCGACGCCGTATTTGATGTAGGACGACGGCAAAAATTGCGTCTGGCCGATCTCGCCGGCAAAGGCGCCGATCAGATCGCGCAACGGCAGATCGCCGCGCTGCACGATTTTCAGCGCCGCCAGCAGTTCGCCCTGAAACAAATCGGTGCGGCGGCAATCATGCGCCATGGTCGCGAGCGTGCGGATAACAGGCAATTTGCCCATATCGCCCTTGCCGAAATCGGTCTCCAGCCCCCAGATCGCCACCAATATCTGCCGGGGCACGCCGAACTTGGCCTCGATGCTCGACAGCAGCGCCGCGTTCCGCTGCAGCATCGCCCGGCCGCCATTGATGCGGCCTGAACCGACGCGGGTCGAGACATATTGCTCGAACGACTTGTTGAAGGTGTAGCGCTGGCGCCGGTCGAAATTCAAAACCGACTGATCCACCGTCACCCCGCCGAGCGCGGAGGCGATCACGCCTTGCGAAACGCCCGCGGCCTGGGCCTCCGCCGACATGCTGGCCACGAAGGAGTTGAAATCCCCGCCGCAGCGGGCGGCGAAGGAGGGGGTGGCGAGGGTGAGGGCGATAAAAAGGAGGGTAAGGCGGAGGATGGGCATGGGGCATTCTTTTCCAAAAGTGCGCGCGATGATTTCGGCACACTTAGCACCTTTCCCGCCACGGCCTCCCATTTCAAGACGACAAATTCGACGACCATCCGATGGCACGATCGCAATAGGAATGTAATCACATTAACCCAGGGATGTCGGATTATCTGTAGGATAATTTTCGGATGGCCTTTGTTCTTGTTTTGTTCTAAGGTGACGCGATGGCGGTCTCGACACAAATTGAATGGACTGATGCGACGTGGAACCCTGTCACGGGCTGCACGAAGATCACCCGCGGCTGCGACTTCTGCTACGCCGAGCGCTTCTCAGAGCGATTTCGAGGCGTCCCCGGCCATCCGTTTGAAAAGGGGTTCGACTTAACGCTAAGGCCCGAGCGACTGACGCAGCCACTAAAATGGCGACAGCCGAGGCGCATCTTCGTCAACTCTATGAGCGATCTTTTTCATAAAGAGATACCCAACCCCTTCATCGATTCCGTATTCGACACGATGGAAGCGGCCGACTGGCATACTTACCAGGTACTGACGAAGCGCAGTTCGCTTATGACTCGATATCTTCGCAATCGATACGGTTCCGGCAAAGCGCCCTCCCATATTTGGCTGGGCGTATCCATCGAAGACGCGAAAAATGCGGTCCGATTGAAGCACCTTAGCGCAGCGCAGGCGTCCGTTAAGTTCGTCTCATTCGAGCCGCTGCTGGGTCCTGTGGGCAAGCTCGATCTTAAGGGAATTGATTGGGCTATCGTGGGCGGTGAGAGCGGCCCACATGCGCGACCCATGGCGGAAGAGTGGGCGATCGAGATACGGGATCAATGCCGCCTCGCCAAGGTCGCTTTCTTCTTCAAACAGTGGGGTGGGTTCCGTCCCAAGTCTGGCGGGCGGCTGCTAGGCGGGCGCGAATGGAATCAATATCCTCGAATTCCGCAAAGGAATACATTTAGTGGCGGCGGAATAGAGAGGAAAAATTGTGGCGGACCCATATTCCGGTCGCGAGCAAACCAAGGCCAAGCATTTTATCCTCAAGAGCTATCTTCAGGCGCTCGCATTCAAAATTCTAACGTTTTCAGACGTCACATACGTCGATGGATTTTCGGGGCCCTGGGCAACCAAGACTGAAAACTTCAGCGACTCCTCATTCATGATCGCGATCGCCGTGCTGCGGGACGCGCAAAAGCAAATCTCGGACCGCAAGGCTTCAGCGCCGAATTCGATGCTTCTTCTCGGAAAACGATCCGGAAGCGTTTGCTCAGCTTCAAGAGGCAGTAACGCAATTTCATCGACCCGAAGAAGGCTTTGAAATTAAAACTTATCGGGGAAAATTCGAAGACGCTGTCGACGAAATTCAATCCTTTGTTGGCGCTTCTTTTCCTCTGATTTTCATCGACCCTACGGGATGGACAGGTTATCCCTTTGATAAGATAAAACCACTCTTTGCGCGCGCTAGGTGTGAAGTTCTAATCAATTTCATGTACGCTTTCGTTAATCGCTTCGCGTATAGCAATGATACCGAGATCATCGATTCTATGGCCCCGATTTTGGGAGGGCCGGACTGGCCTGACCGCCTTGATCCAAGTCTACCTCGTGGCCTTGCTGTTGAAAAACTATTTCGGGAAACACTCAAGTCAGCGGGAAATTTCAATTTTGTCGTTTCGACAAAGATCGACAAGGCGACGTGCGGAGCGTCCGTATTTCTTCATCGCTTACGGAACGAAAAGCCCGGACGGTCTTAAAGACATTTCGACAAACCGAATACGACGCGTTGCGAAAGCACGCAAAAGAATCGAGCCGATGCGATTGAGCAGAAACGAGAGCAACGGTCAAATATCGCCGATATGTTTGCAGGTCATCAAGCCGAGGTGCAAGAGGCGACAATCGACGAAATCGTCTCGGAACAAAAATCGTTAGCTTCGAATCGTTTGATAGAAATACTCTCTCAGCACGGCCCGTTGAAATTCTCTCGGGTTGTTGCCGGGCTACTTCAGCCCTTCATGCTACGTGAAACCAACGTGAAGGACGTGTGTGTCGATCTTGCGAAGATCGGCAAAATTGAAAACACATGGAGCGGGGGCAATCGAAAGCCGACGGAAGACAATATGATAAGATTGAAGATCAGTTAGTTTTTGGACGGAGCAACGTCCCCTTGATCACGCCCGCCCATCGCCTCGATTTCCCGGCGCAGCCAATTGGGACACATATCAAATCCATTCGGCCATGTCGGCGCGCCTTCCTCAAGAAATGCCCATGCGAAATATGCGGGATCACGTAGCGGCTCGCCCATTGGACCGGTCTCCGCAACCAGCGCGGAGAAATCATGTTCGCCCGACGTGCCGTCGCTGAACGTCGCGTGCAGGCGGTGTCCGCCGAGGCATTTGAGTTTTGTGACTTCAATCATTGTCGAGACCAGTGGTGGCGGTTTCGCGCCCGCCGTCATGCGCGGGCTAGACCCGCGCATCCACGTCTTCTCTATCACGCGGACGCCCAAAGACGTAGATGGCCGGGACAAGCCCGGCCATGACGAAAAAGGAAACTGGGTCCCGGTTCTGCGGCGCACCACTTCGTGCTGCGCCGCAGAACCGGGACACGGGATCAGTTATCCAGGAACGACCGCAGCTTCCTCGACCTGCTTGGATGCTTCAGCTTCCTTAGCGCTTTCGCTTCGATCTGGCGGATACGCTCTCTGGTCACCGAGAACTGCTGGCCGACTTCTTCCAGGGTGTGGTCGGTGTTCATGCCGATGCCGAAGCGCATGCGGAGCACGCGTTCTTCGCGCGGGGTGAGCGAGGCCAGCACCCGCGTGGTGGTCTCGCGCAGGTTGCTCTGGATCGCGGCATCGATGGGCAGGATCGCGTTCTTGTCCTCGATGAAATCGCCGAGGTGCGAATCTTCCTCGTCGCCGACCGGGGTCTCCAGCGACAGCGGCTCTTTGGCGATCTTGAGAACCTTGCGCACTTTCTCGAGCGGCATGCCGAGCTTTTCGGCGAGTTCTTCGGGCGTCGGCTCGCGGCCGATCTCGTTGAGCATCTGGCGCGAGGTGCGCACGATCTTGTTGATGGTCTCGATCATGTGCACGGGAATGCGGATGGTGCGGGCCTGATCCGCGATGCTGCGCGTGATCGCCTGCCGGATCCACCAGGTCGCATAGGTCGAGAACTTGTAGCCGCGGCGGTATTCGAACTTGTCGACCGCCTTCATCAGGCCAATATTGCCTTCCTGGATCAGGTCGAGGAATTGCAGGCCGCGGTTGGTGTATTTCTTGGCGATCGAGATCACCAGCCGCAGGTTGGCCTCGACCATTTCCTTCTTGGCCTGGCGCGCCTCGCGCTCGCCCTTCTGCACGCCGTGCACGATCTTGCGGAATTCGCCGATCTCAAGCCCAGTCAATGCCGCCAGCGACTGGATCTCGTGGCGCAGTTCCTTGATGCGGTCCTTTTCGTGATGGACGAAATTCTTCCAGCCCTTGGCGGAAAGTTTCGAGACCCGATTGAGCCAGCGCGGATCGAGCTCCGAGCCCTGATAATTGCGCAGGAAGTCCTCGCGCGCGACGCCATGGCTGTCGCCGAGGCGCAGCAGGCGGCCCTCGAACGACACCAGCTTCTTGTTGATGTCGTAGAGCTGCTCGACCAGCGAATCGATGCGCGCTTGATTGAGCCGCAGCGACTTCACTTCGACGATGATCTCGTCCTTCAGCTTCTTGTATTTGCGCTCCTGCGCCGGCGACAGCGTCTCGTTCTGGAGCTGGTTGGAAATGTCCTGCTCCTGCAGGCGCCGTAGCTTCTTGTAGTTGTCGGCAATCTTGTCGAAGGTCTCGACCACCTTCGGTTTCAGCTCGGCCTCGATGGCGGCGAGCGACATCTGGTTTTCGAACTCGTCGTCATCCATGTCGCTGTCGGCGGCACCTTCCGAGGTGCTTTCGCCCTCGGCGGCGGCGGCCGGTGCTGCTGCGGCACGGAACGGGGTCGGCGACGGCGGGGCGGCCGGCGGCGCAATATGCGACGGTGCTGCCTGCACCGGCATCGCTACTCCGCCATTGCCACCATTACCATTGCCATTGGCCTCACCGTCGCCATTGGCTGCCACCAGCGGCTGGCCGTCGGGGCCCAGTGGCGCGGCCAGCATCGCCGGGTTCATGTTGTTCTTGGCGTCGGGGCCGGCATAGGTGGCTTCGAGATCGATGATGTCGCGGAGGAAGATCTTTCCCTCGTTCAATTCATCGCGCCAGATGATGATGGCCTGGAACGTCAGCGGGCTTTCGCACAGGCCTGCGATCATCGCCTCGCGGCCGGCCTCGATGCGCTTGGCAATGGCGATTTCGCCTTCGCGCGACAGCAGCTCAACCGTGCCCATCTCGCGCAGATACATGCGGACGGGATCGTCGGTGCGCTCGCCGGGCTCGGATTTCTTGACTTCGGTGACGGCCTTTTGAGTGACCTCGACCAGTTCGTTGTCGGTCTCGTCCTCGGCCTCTTCCTTGTTTTCTTCCTCGCTGTCGGCGTCCTCGGCCTCGGAGACGTTGATGCCCATGTCCGAGAGCATCGACATGATGTCCTCGATCTGCTCGGGCGAGGTGGTATCGGACGGCAAGACTTCGTTGAGCTGATCGAAGGTCACGAAGCCGCGCTTCTTGGCCTGCTTGATCATCTTCTTGACGGCGGCATCGGACAGGTCGAGCAACGGCGACGGCGCGTCCGGGGAATCCTTCTCAGGCGCATCGGCTGCCTTGTCGTCTTTTTCCTTGTCCTTGACCTGCAGCGTCTTTGCCTTGGTGATGGCCATTCAGTGCTCCTAAAACGCGCTCGTGCGGGAGGCGTCGCCGCGCCCGCGCTTTTTTAATCTCTGACGTCATTCATGACGCGGAAAGGGCGGCGCAGACGTGTCGCCACCCTCTAAACGATATCCCCGGTTTCGAACTCATAGCCCGCAGGCTACGTAAGCTTCGATTAACCCTGTTTTTGCAGCCAAACCATGGGTTTGGCGAGTCATTTCGCGGCGCCTGGCCCAGCCGTCCGCAGCATTTTTTCATCAGACGCTGCGCTGGAACCGGCCTGAGGACTCGCCAAAACCCTCAATCAGGGCCTCGGTGCCGTCCACTTCCGCCAGCCGCGCCTTGACATCCCGCAGCCACGCCAAATTGGCCTCGCTGGCTTCTTCGCCCAAGGCCAGCTCGGCATCCTTCAATTCCCTAAGTAAGGAGTGCCATTGGCGATGCAAGGAGACGAGCTGGTGCCAGGTGGAAAGAACGTCCTCTCGCGCAGCACCGGGCCCTGCCCCCCACACCGCCGAGGTTGTGATGGCGAGATCAACCCTTTGAAGAACTTGCGAAAATCCGCCTGCCGCGAGGTCGGCGCGCATTTTTTCGCTCTGTTCGGAGGGCTCCGAATTC
The DNA here is from genome assembly GCA_963771225.1 of uncultured Pseudomonadota bacterium. Taxonomy (GTDB): domain Bacteria; phylum Pseudomonadota; class Alphaproteobacteria; order Rhizobiales; family Xanthobacteraceae; genus Bradyrhizobium. The sequence goes on from CAVYSR010000011.1 coordinate 8,865, forward strand.
TGGTGATGGTCGTTGGCAAAGGCGGCGATGATGCCGGCGCGCAATTTGTGCGCCTCCGGATGGGCCAATTCCAGCGCCGCCACTTCCTCCAGATGGTCGTGCAGCAGCCAGGGATGATTGATCAAAGACTGCAGGATCAGTGCCTCGCGGCGCGAGATCGAGCTGCGCTGGCCGCGCATGATCGGGCTGGTCGCCAGTTGGGGACTTGCCACCTGATAGGGCTGGCGGTTGATGGTCTGGCTGCCGCCCGACCCCTGCCCGCGGCCGCCGAAAGAGCCGGATCTTGGCTCGAATCGCCCCGCAGCCCCCGGCGTGAACGAGCCGCGGGGAGCAAAGCGCCGGCCTGATTCGCCGCCGAAATGTGCCTGAACCGCCGCGATAATTGCCGCGGCCGTAGGAGCCGCGACCGCCTTCCGGCGCGAAGGTCCGCTGCAAACGTTGCTCCAGATCCTGGCGATAATAGCGCCGCACTTTCTCGTCGCGAATGCCGTTGCTCAGCTCCTGCACCCGCGCCTCCAGTGCTGCGCGCCGCTCCGGCGTGGCGTAGGTGCCGCCTTCGAGTTCGCGCGACCAGATCACGTCGGCGAGCCCGCGCGCGGCCGAAATCACTTCCTCAATGGCGCCGCGACCGCCGGAGCGCGCCAGATCGTCAGGGTCCTGGCCTTCCGGCAGCAGCGCGAACCGAAGACTCTTCCCGGGCAACAGATGCGGCAGCGCCAGATCGGCGGCGCGCCATGCCGCCTTCTGGCCGGCCTTGTCGCCGTCAAAGCAAAGAATCGGCTCGTCCGCCATCTTCCATAACAGCGCGAGCTGGTTTTCGGTCAGCGCGGTGCCGAGGGGTGCTACGCTCGCAGGGATATCCCGAGCCGACCATGGCGATGACATCGACATAGCCTTCCACCACCACCAGAGCGCTGCCATTATGGGCGGCGAGCCTTGCGGCAGCGAGGTTGTAGAGATTGTCGCCCTTGTGAAACAGCGGGGTTTCCGGCGAGTTCAGGTATTTCGCAGGCACGTCTTTTTCCAGCGCGCGGCCGCCGAACGCGATCACCCGTCCGCGCATATCAGCGATCGGAAACATCACCCGGTCGCGAAAGCGATCATAGGGCACCGGAATGTCGTCGCCGGCGATCAGGAGCCCGGCCTCGACCATGTCCTCGACCGGGATGCCTAACGCGCCCAGATGCTCCTTCAGGGCAAAACGGGTCTGCGCATCGCCGGGGGCGTAGCCGATGCGGAACTGCAATTGCACCGCCGGCGAGATCGCGCGGTCGGCGAGATAGCCGCGCGCCTTGGCGCCGTGGCGCGAGGCCAGCGTATCGGCGAAGAATTTCGCCGCCAGTTCCATCACATCATACAGCGTCTTGCGGCGCTGCTCGTGCCGCGCGGCATCCGGCGTCACTGCCGGCAGCGGCAAGCCTGCCATCGCGGCGAGCCGTTCCACGGCCTCGGGAAAGGAAAGTCCTTCGGCCTGAACCAGAAAGTCAAAAATATTGCCGTTCTTGCCGGAGGAGAAGTCGAACCACGCCTGCTTCTGATCGTTGACGAAGAAGGAGGGTGTTTTCTCCTGCTGGAAGGGCGACAGCCCTTTCCACTCGCGCCCCGACTTCTTCAACTTCACGCGCCGGCCCACGACTTCCGAAACCGGAAGCCGGGCGCGCAGTTCATCGAGAAATTGGGGTGTAAAGCGCATGCTTCGGATTTCCGCTCGGTCTCGGACGAATCTTGGATGAGTCCTGGGCCGCTGCCAACCGACTACCGATATAGGGTGCGGCGCCCAAAATACGAAGATTGTCGGCCTTCTCCCGGCTATTCACAGGGGAGCATTTAACAACCATCACTCCCTGCAGGGGTTATGGATTCCGGGCCTGCGCCAAGAGGCGCATCCCGGAATGACGGGAATGATAATTTCGAACCGCGCCCGAGCCGCTACTACCTCTCAGCAAACCTTCCCGACGCAATCCGCGGCAGATGCGCGACTGGCCAGTTGTAAACATAAGTCCAGGCCTCGCTGACCGCGCCACCATCGAGCGTGACCGGCAGCATCTGCCTGATATATTCGGTCGGCTCCGCAAAACCCTCGCCGCAGGCCTCGTACATGTCGAATTCGCGCAGCAATTCCTTTGGCTGGCGCAGCCGGTAGACTTCGCCGAGCACGACGTCATCGGCATCATCAGACAGCACCAGTCCGGGATAGTGTTTTATGCGATAGAGCCGGCCCCGGCACCGCGCCTCGCCGATGAAGTCCGCGGCCTGCCGCAACAGCTTCGCCATCGGATGATCGAAGCCACGCATCAGCGTGCCGTAGACGAAGAGAAGATCGGAGGTCATGGGGTAACTTCTAAACCGTCATTGCGAGCGAAGCGAAGCAATCCATGTGGCAATAAGAAAGCAAGAGTGGATTGCTTCGCTGCGCTCGCAATGACGAAAGAGACGACCTGGCTCTCAAGCCGCCACGACCTCGTCGCTGATGACGAGGAATTTGACAAGGTCCATCCGGCCGAAACTCGTGGTCAGCGCCACGTCGGCGGCGTCGCGGCCGGTGCCCATCAGGATGCGGCCGATCCGCGGTTTGTTATGACGGGCATCGAAAGTGTACCACTGGCCGGAGAGATAGACCTCGAACCAGCCGGAGAAATCCATTGGTGCTGGATCGTAGGGAATGCCGATATCGCCCATATAGCCGGTGCAATAGCGCGCCGGAATCCCCATGCAGCGGCAGAAGGTCAGCGCCAGATGCGCGAAATCGCGGCAGACGCCGGTGCCCTGCTCGTAGACGTCATGCGCGGATTTCATGTGATGGGCATGCTGGTAGCCGAAGCTGACATGGTTGTGCACGAAGCTGCAGATCGCAGCTACGCGCTGCCAGCCCGGCTGGGTCTGGCCGAACAGCGACCACGCCACATCGGTCAATTTATCGGTTTCGCAATAGCGGCTCGCCATCAGGTACAGCAGGACATCGTCGGGCAATTGATCGATCGGAAGCTGTTGCGCGGTCGGCACCACGACATCGGGCAAGCCGGAATCGCGCACCAGCGCATGGCCGCGCAAGGTCACGCCGCCGGCCGGCGCCACCAGCCTGCCGCAGACATTGCCAAAGCTGTCGCGGTAAAAGCCGATCGGCGCGTTCGGCTCGGCGACGATGCTTTCGGTGCCGACGATGTCGGAATAGCGCGACGGGTGAATGCTGAGCATGATCACCATCGGCGTCGGCTGCACGGCCGTATAGGTGATCTCGAAGCCTACCTTGATTTCCATGTCAGGCCTCCCGCTCTCTCGTCCACCGAAACTACGTTGATGCTGACATCCATGCCGACGAACGCGTCGGCCGAGCCGAGATAAGTGCCGTGCAGCGGGATCGCCTGGCGCGGATCGCGCGCCACCGCCACCCGCACCAGGTCGCGGGTGCCGACGATGCCATTGGTGGGATCGAACTCGATCCAGCCGGCGCTCGGCAGATAGACCTGGACCCAGGCATGGGTCGAGCCGCCGCCGACATAACCCTGCGCGCGGTCGCCCGGAATGAACAGATATCCCGACACGAAGCGCGCCGCGATGCCGAGCCGCCGCAGCGCCTCGATCATGAACAGCGCGTAGTCGCGGCAGGTTCCGGACCTCGTCTGCAGCGTATCCAGCGGATGCTGGGTGCCGTGCTCATGCCGCTTGCGGTAGGTGAAGGCGTCGCGGATGCCGTGGGTCATGTTGCTCAGGATATTGAAGGTCGGGGTCGGGCCTTCGGCATCGAGATAATTCCGCGCCCAGGCCGACAGCTCGCCATTCGGATCGCCATATTGCGGGGTGATGAACTGAACGAGGTCGGGAAATTCGTCGTCGTAGTACGAAAAAGGATAGAAATAGGCCGGATCGTCCGCGGTCAGCGCGAATTCCTCGGCCGGATTGTGCTCGACCGTCGCCGTGCTGACGATCGACAAGGTTTCGGCGCGCTCATCGAAGGTCGCGATCGCGACACTGTTGCCGAACACGTCGTGGATCCAGCGCAGCGACATCGGCTCCGGCACGATCTCGAGACGGCCCGACAGCACCCGCAGATCATGGCCGTCGCGCGGGCGCAGCATGATGCGATGTTCGCCAAACGCCACCGGGTGGGTATAGCGATATTCGGTCTTGTGATGAATCGTCAGGAGCGGCATCGTCGAGGTAATCATCGTGACTTCTTGCAATCCAATCTATACCGATAGCTGCTTATTCTCGATCCGGCATGCTGCTTCGATAGGCAAAGAGTAGAAGAAAATGGCTTTGGAAAGCGCCGGCGACACATCATTACTCCTCGGCAAGGCGGATGTTCCGCCGATTCACGAAGATAATGCCGCCGGAGCGTCGCCGTTCCTGCTGACTTCCGATCATTATGGCCGGCTGATCCCGCGCGTGCTCGGCGATCTCGGGCTGCCGGAAGACGAGCTGACGCGGCATATCGCCTGGGACATCGGCATTGCCGGCGTCGCCGACGCGCTCTCAAAGCAGCTCGATGCGCATCTGATCGCGCAGCGCTACTCGCGGCTGGTGATCGACTGCAACCGGCCGCCGTCGGCGCCAAGTTCGATCCCGCGCATCAGCGAGGCGACCACCATAAGGGGCAATGAAGGCCTGACGCGCGATGCGACCGAGGCGCGGCGACAGGCGATCTTCGATCCCTATCATCGCCGCATCGACGAGGTCATCGACGCGCGCCTGCGCGAGCAGCGGCCGACAGTGCTGGTGTCGCTGCATAGTTTCACGCCGGTTTATGCCGGCATCGCCCGGCCCTGGCATATCGGCACGCTCTATCATCGCGATACACGCCTGCCGCCGCTGTTATTGAAACTGCTGCGCGGCGAAGCCGAGCTGGTGGTCGGCGACAACGAGCCCTACGCGGTGAGCGACGAGACCGACTACACCATCCCGGTTCACGGCGAGGCGCGGGGCTTGATGAATTCCGGCATCGAGATCCGCCAGGATTTGATCGAAGGTCCAGCCGGCCAGAGCGAATGGGCCGAACGGCTGGCGCGGATTCTCGGCGAGATCGAAATCATGTTGCGCGCGCAGGGGCTGGTTTAACGCGCCCGCGTCAGCGCCAGCCAGATGCCGCCGCCGATCATGAAGCCGCCCGAGACGCGCGACAACAGCCGCGTCCGCCGTGCCGAGAAGAACGACCGCGCCCGGCCGGCCAGCAACGCATAAAGCGCATCGGTGACGGCGGCGATCAGCATGAAGGTGACGCCGAGCAGCGCCACCTGCGAGGCGTGATCCCGGCTCATGTCCACGAACTGCGGAATGAACGCGCCGAAGAACACCAGCACCTTGGGATTGGATAGCGACACCAGAAGACCCTGCAGGAAAAATCCGCCGCGCGGTGGCGGCGGCGGCGCGTCCGACCCGACGCCCTCCACGGGGCTGCGGATCAGCTTGATGCCGAGCCAGACCAGATAGGCCGCGCCGGCAAGCCGCACCCAATCGAACCAGTAGCCGAGCGTCGCCATCAAGGTGGTCAGCCCGATCGCGACGATGCCGATCACGATCGCAAGGCCCGCTTGCACGCCGGCGATATTGATCAGCGCCGCGCGGGTGCCGTGGCGCAAACCATTGGCAATCAGGAGCGTCACGATCGGCCCCGGCAACAGCGCCAGCGCAATGCAGGTGGCGACAAAGGCGAGATAGACTTGAAGCGACATGATGGGACTCGCGTTCGGTCGAACGAGCTTGGCATTATGCACGAAGCGCAGGCGGAAACAGCACCTTTGAAAACATCATCTTGACATGCAACCATTTGGTTGCCTATTATCGTTACCATGGATGAGGTCTTCAAAGCGCTGGCCGATGCTTCGCGGCGGTCGCTGCTGGACAGGCTTCACGCGAGGTCCGGACAGACCCTGAACGATCTCTGCGACGGCCTCGCCATGACGCGGCAGGCCGTGACCAAGCACCTTGCGATTCTCGAGGCCGCCAACCTCGTCACCACCTTCAGGCACGGCCGCGAGAAGCTGCATTATCTCAACCCGGTGCCGATCCATCAGATCGGCGAGCGGTGGATCAAGAAATTCGAGCGCGGCAAGCTTGCCGCGCTCAGCGAATTGAAACGGCAACTGGAGCAGCGTGATGAGTAAGCCCGAATTCGTCTACGTCACCTATATCGAGACCACGCCCGAGAAGCTGTGGGAGGCGCTGACGTCAAGCGAATTCTCGGAGCGATACTGGTGGGGCACCAAGGTCGTTTCCGACTGGAAGGTCGGCTCGGCTGTGGGGCTTGAATGGCGCGGCAAGGCGACCGACACCGGCGTGATCGTCGAAGCCGATCCGCCGCGGCGCTTGTGCTACACGTGGTCGAATACATCGGAGGAATTTCGCAACGAGCGGCCCTCGCGCGTCACCTTCGCCATCGAGCCTTACGGCAAACTCGTCAAGCTCACGCTGACCCATGAGGATTTCGAGCAGGGAAGCAAAATGCTGCAAGGCATATCCAAGGGGTGGCCCGCCATTATGTCCAGCCTCAAAACCATGCTGGAGTCCGGACAGGCGCTCGATGTCCCGCTGGTCGCCCTTCAGATCGAAGGCGTGGAATGATGGCGATGGAAATCAATCAATTCAAACCGGCCATCGTCTACACCATCTACATCGCCTCGACGCCGCAGAAAGTCTGGCAGGCACTGACATCGGCGGAATTCAGCCGGAAGTATTTTTTCGGTAATGCCGTCGAGGTCGATTTGAAGATCGGTGGCGCCTATATCGTCCGCACGCCGGACGGTTCACTGCATATCAGCGGCGAGGTGATCGAATGCGATCCGCCGAACCGGCTCACGATCACCTTCAACGTCAACTGGCCCGATCTGGTCAAGAAACTCGGGCCGACGCTGGTGACCTATGAGATCGAACAGGCGGGCGATGCGGTGAAGCTGACGCTGATCCAGTCGCATGACCGGCCGCTCAGCGACGACATCCTCTCCGGCGGTCGTCAAGGCTGGCCCGCGATCCTGTCCAGCCTGAAGAGCGTGCTGGAGACCGGCCATCCGCTTGCGATCCAGATGGCGCCGCCGCAGCGCATGCTGGAAGCGCTGAAGGAATTGGGGATCAAGACGCCGTAGATCGCGGCGAGCGCGGTGCGCTCCCTCGCCCCGCCCTTCGCGGTGAGAGGGTTGGGGTGAGAGGCCGCTTCCGCAAATGCTGACGGCGAGTATGCGGAGAGTCCTCCTCACCCGGATTCTTCGCTACGCGAAAATCCGACCTCTCCCCGCAGGCGGGGCGAGGTAAGCAAGAGCCCGCCCTATCCCAGCGCACGCAGCTCGCGCCGCAGCACCTTGCCGGTCGCCGTCATCGGCAGGGTATCGGTGAACTGCACCAGCCGTGGATATTCATGCGCGGCGAGTTGCACTTTGACAAAGTCCTGGATCTCGCGCGCCAAGCGCATCGCCGGGCGCAAAGCCCGGCCGCAGCACGATCCAGGCCTTGATCGATTCAGTGCGGATCGGATCGGGAATGCCTACCACCGCCGACATCGCCACCGCCGGGTGCTTCATCAGCGTGTGCTCGATCTCCGAGGGCCCGACGCGATAGCCCGCGGTGGTGATGACGTCATCCTCGCGGCTGACATACCAGAAATAGCCGTCCTCATCCTGGATGCCGAGATCACCGGTCAGCAGGAATTCGCCGGCATATTTTTTGGCCGTCGCTTCCGGATTGCGCCAGTATTCGAGCATGGTGCACGGGTTCGGCTGGCGCACGCCGATGATGCCGCGACTGCCCCGCGGCAATTCCTCGCCCTGTTCGTTGACGACGCGCACATCGAAGCCGGGCGTGGCCTTGCCCATCGAGCCCGGCCGGATCGGAAACAGTTTCGAGTTGCTGCCGATCACCAGATTGCACTCGGTCTGGCCGAACACCTCATGGGCGTCGATGCCGAAGGTCGCGCGCACCCAGTCCAGCATTTCGCCGCCGAGGGATTCGCCGCCGGTGAAGATACTGCGCAGCCTGACGCCGGGATGCTGGACACCGGCGAGCCGCATCAGCTTGAGCGCGGTCGGCGGCAGGAACACGTTGCGAATGCCGAGATCGGCCATCATCTGCATCGCCGCCTGCGGCTCGAACTTGCGGGCGCGATGCCCGACCACCGGCACGGCGTGATACCAGGGCGCGAACAGCGAATTGATCAGGCCGCCGATCCAGGCCCAATCGGCCGGCGTCCACATCAGGTCGCCGGGCTTGGGCAGGAAATCGTGGCACATCTCGATATTCGGCAGATGGCCGAGCACGAAGCGATGCGCATGCAGCGCGCCCTTCGGATTGCCCGTGGTGCCTGAGGTGAAGATGATCATCGCGGGATCGTCCGCCGCCGTATCGACGGTCGCAAATTCAGCCGACGCCGATTTGAGCGCGCGCCAGAACGGCTTGGCGCCGGCCGGCGCGTTGTCGCCGATGACATAGATATGCCTGAGATCCGGAAGCCGGTCGCGGATCTTCACGAGCTTGTCCCAGCCGGTCTCGTCGGTGAGAAGCGCTTTGGCGCCCGAATTCGACAGCCGGAATTCCAGCGCATCCTCGCCGAACAGCGCGAACAACGGAACCGACACCATGCCGGAACGAAATGCCGCCAGATGCGCGATCGGCACTTCCGGCGATTGCGACAGAAACACCGCGACGCGGTCGCCGCGTACCAGGCCATCGGCCTTCAGCACATTGGCGAAGCGGCGCGACATCTCGCTGATGTCGTCGAACGAGGTGCGCGAGGCGCCGCCTTCCTCATCGACATAGATCAGCGCCAGCCGGCCGCTGCCATCGGCGTGACGGTCGCAACAGGCGGTCGCCAGATTGAAGCGCGCCGGGATGTTCCAGCGGAAGTCGCGGGCGAGAACGTCGTAGTCGGTGGTTTCGGTGAGCATAAGGAGAGGTTCTCTTTTTCACCTCTCCCCGTCTCACGGGGAGAGGTCGCGAACGAAGTGAGCGGGTGAGGGGCTCTTTCAATAGGCGGAACTCGGCGCCCCCTCACCCGGATCGCCCGGGGCGATCCGACCTCTCCCCGCTGGGGAGAGGTGAGAGAAGAATCACCCCGTCAGCGCCGATTTCACCAGGCCGCTGGCCTTGCCGAAATCCATCTGGCCGGCGTATTTCGCTTTCAGCACCGCGATCACCTTGCCCATGTCTTTCATTCCGGCCGCATTGGTCTCGGCCACCGCGGCCGATATCGCCGCCTTGACGTCGGCTTCCGACATCTGCTTCGGCAGGTAGGCGGAGATGATCGCGATTTCCTCGCGCTCCTGATCGGCCAATTCGGCGCGGCCGCCCTTGTCATAGAGCTCGACCGATTCCTGGCGCTGCTTGATCATCTTCTGGAATACGCCCAAAAGGTCGCCATCGCTGAGCGGCGGCTTGCCCTGCCCGCGCGCATCGATGTCGGCGTTCTTGATGGTCGAATTGACCATGCGCAGCGTGGAAAGCTTGCGCTCGTCCCTGGCCCGCATCGCGTCCTTGACCGCGTTGTTGATGTCGTCGCGCAGCATCGTCATGTCCTCTTTCGGAAGCTCCTGATCTAGGCTGTTCGCGGCCATCAGACAACCGAGTTCCACGGGCAATTGCGGCCAACGGGCCGCTCCCCAGCATGAGGCTCCTCACAAATATGCGGATTTGCATGTGATTCCGCGGCTTCCGGCTTTGACGCCCGCGCGTGCGACGTCTATGTAATGCGCTCATGACAATCACTGAAAATGCCTTGGCCTGGCCGGACCACAAACCGACCGCGCTGCTGGTGCTGGCCGACGGTACCGTGCTGGAAGGCTTCGGCCTCGGCGCCGAGGGCCACGCGGTCGGCGAGGTCTGCTTCAACACCGCGATGACCGGCTATGAGGAGATTCTCACCGATCCCTCCTATGCCGGGCAGCTCATCACCTTCACTTTTCCGCATATCGGCAATGTCGGCACCAACGACGAAGACATCGAGACGGTGAACATGGCGGCGACGCCGGGGGCGCGCGGCGTGATCCTGCGCGCCGGCATCACCGACCCGTCGAACTATCGCGCCACCCGGCATCTCGACCAATGGCTGAAGGCGCGCGGCATCATCGGCCTGTCCGGCATCGATACGAGGGCGCTGACGGCGCTGATCCGCAGCAAGGGCATGCCCAACGCCGTGATCGCGCACGCCGAGGACGGCCAGTTCGACCTGCATGGCCTGAAGGAGGAAGCCCGCGAATGGCCCGGCCTCGAAGGCATGGACCTGGTGCCGATGGTCACGTCAGGCCAGCGCTTCACCTGGGACGAGACGCCCTGGGCGTGGGAAAAAGGTTTTGGGCGGCAGACCGAACCCGAGTTCAACGTCGTCGCCGTCGATTACGGCATCAAGCGCAACATCCTGCGGCTGCTCGCCGGTGAAGGCTGCAGGATTACCGTGGTGCCCGCGACGACTTCCGCCGAGGATATCCTGGCGATGAAGCCGGACGGCGTGTTCCTGTCGAACGGTCCCGGCGATCCGGCCGAGACCGGAAAATACGCAGTGCCGGTCATTCAAAAGGTGATCTCGTCGGGAACGCCGACGTTCGGAATCTGCCTGGGACATCAGATGCTGGGCCTGGCGGTCGGCGCCAAGACCAAGAAGATGCATCAGGGCCATCACGGCGCCAACCATCCGGTCAAGGACGAGACCACCGGCAAGGTGGAAATCACCTCGATGAACCACGGCTTCGCGGTCGATCAGGCAACCCTGCCCGTCGGCGCAACCCAGACCCACATCTCGCTGTTCGACGGCTCCAATTGCGGCATCCAGCTCGAGGGCAGGCCGGTGTTCTCGGTGCAGTATCACCCGGAAGCTTCCCCTGGCCCGCGCGATTCGCATTATCTGTTCAAGCGGTTCGCGGATCTGATGCGGGCGCATAAGGGCGGGTAGGCCCACTCCGTCATTGCGAGGAGCGCAAGCGACGAAGCAATCCAGTTTTTTTGTGCAGCTGTGGATTGCTTCGCTTCGCTCGCAATGACGTAGAAACGTCGCACTCAAAACGCTGGCGCAATTCCGCGCGCTTTTGTATGATGATCATCATTATAAAATCGAGATGGAAGCTTGTCCATGGACGACCAACCCGCTCACAAGCCCGAATTCGGCGTGACGCCGACCGACGTCATGGCGTCGATGTCGGGCATCGATTTCGTCCGCGCCATGTTTGCCGGCCAATTCCCGCAACCGCCGATCATGCAGACCGTCGAGCCGTTCGACTGCACGGCAGAGCCCGGCGTGGTGGTGATCCACAGCGTGCCCGGCTTCCGGCATTACAATCCGATCGGCTCGGTGCATGGCGGCTATGCTGCGATCCTGCTGGATTCGGCGATGGGACTGGCGGTTCAGAGCATGCTGCCGGCCGGCACCGGCTACACCACGCTCGAATTCAAGATCAGCTTCATCAAGGGCATGACCAAGGACACCGGCGTGGTGCGCACCGAAGGCCGCACGCTGAATGTCGGCCGCCGTGCCGCGACCGCTGAAGCGCGCATCACCGACGCCAAGGGCCGCCTCGTCGCCCACGCCACCACGACCTGTCTGGTTTTCGAGATACCAAAGACGTGAAAAACGGCGACGTTCCGAAGCGCTGGCAATATGTCCGCTGGCGGAAAAAGCCTTCGTCAGACCCCGAGGTAGCGCTGCAGCAGCTCCGGTTGCGCCTTGATTTCCTGCGCCGGGCCTTCATGTACGATGTGTCCGTTGTTGATGATGTAGACCCGCTGGGCCAGCGCCAGCATGGCCGCCAGATTTTGCTCGACCAGCACGATGGTCTGGCCTGCGGCCGCCAGATTGCGGCAGGCGGTCATCAAATCGCGGACGATGACCGGTGCGAGCCCCTCGAACGGCTCATCCAGCAAGACGATCTTGGGATCCCGCACCAACGCGCGGGCGATCGCCAGCATCTGCTGTTCGCCGCCCGACAAATCGGTGCCGCGGCTGCCACGCCGCTCCTTCAGCCGCGGAAACATCTCGTAGATGCGACCGAGCGGCCAGCGTTTCGACGCGGTCAGTCCGGCAAGAACCAGGTTCTCCTCGACATTCAGGCTGCCGAAAATCCGACGCTCCTCATGCACGAGCTGCATGCCCGCTTGGGCGATGGTGTGGCTTTTTCGCCCCGCGATATTGACGCCATCGAACATCACCGCGCCGGTGCGCGGCGTCAGCACGCCCATCAGGCTTTTCAAGGTCGTGCTTTTGCCGGCGCCGTTACGGCCCAGCAGTCCCACCACCTCGTTGCGCGCGACGTGCAGCGACACATCGAACAGGATGTGGGAATCCCGATAATAGCTGTTCAGGCCGCTGGCCTCGAGCAGGTTCATGCGGCGAGCTCTCCGTCGACACCACCGAGATAGGCTTCCTGCACCGCGGCATTGTTCTTGATCTCATCCGGCGTGCCTTCGACCAGCACTCGGCCTTCCTGCAACACGGTAACGCGTTCGGCCAATTCGAACAGCGCATCCATGTCGTGATCGATGATGATCATGGTGCGGCCCCGGCTGATCGATTTGAGCAGCCTGACGGTTTCGACGCGCTCGCGGGGACTCATGCCGGCGAGCGGCTCGTCGAGCAACAGCAGGCTCGGCGACGTGGCGAGCGCCAATCCGATTTCAAGCCGTCGCTTCTCGCCATAGGCGAGCTGCGACACCGGCGTATTCGGCCGCGACGACAGATCGACCAGATCGAGGGTGCGCTCCACCAGTTCATTCAGCCCCGGAATCTTGTCCAGGCTGCGGAACAGATCGAGCTTGAATTTTCCCCGCCGCTCGGCAAGTGCGGCGATGACAATGTTTTCGCGGACCGTCAGCCCGGTGAACAGCTGGTTGACCTGGTAGCTCTTGGTCAGGCCGAGCTGACAAACGCTTGTGACGTTCATGCCGGTGATATCGCGCCCATCAAACACGATTTTGCCGGAGGTCGGCGAAATTTCGCAGGTCAACATCTTGAAGAACGTCGACTTGCCGGCGCCGTTGGGTCCGATGATGCCGCGCAGTTCGCCACGGTCGACGGTAAAATCGATATCGCTATTGGCGAGCAGCCCGCCGTAGCGCTTGGTCAGGCCGCTGGCCTGCAGGATCGGGCCGGAGCCGTCGCCCGCGCGCCGCCGCAGCGTCATGGCCGGCGCCTCGATGACCGGCGCTTGCGCAACTTTCCGTTCGCTGGCGGCGTGAACGTCCGGCTCAACCGCCGGCTCGGCCGGTTCGGAATATAAATATTTCGTGCGCTTGCCGAGGATCCAGCGATAGAGATCCTCGAGGCCGCCGATAATGCCGCGGCGCAGAAAACACACCAGCAGCACAAAGACGATGCCGAGCACCAGCTTCCACGCCGCGCCGAGCCCGAGCGCCGCCTGCAGAAAATCCTGCAGGAAGAGCCAGACCGCCGCGCCCACCAATGGGCCGAACAGCGTGCCCCTGCCGCCGATGGCGGTCTGCATCACGAGCTGACCCGAGGTGTCGAAGGTGAACGCGTCGGGCGGCATGAAGGCTTGCAGGACGCCGAGCAGGCCGCCGGCGAACCCGGCATAGGCGGCCGCGATCACAAAGGCCGCGAGCTTGTAGCCGTGGATGTCATGCCCGACGGCCGTCGCGCGCAGCGGATTGTCCCGGATCGCGCTCAGGATCGCCCCGACCGGGGACCGCACGATCCGCAGCGCGATCACGATGCCGATGAAATAGCACAGCGCCAGAAACTGATAGAGCGACCAGCCGGTGGTGAAGTGAATGGTCGTAAAGCCCAGATTGAAGCTCGGCGTCGGCACGCCGGGCAGACCGTTCTCGCCGCCGGTCCAGTCCGCCAGCGGATTGAACTCGACAAAAAAGAACACTTCGGCGATCGCCACGGTGATCATGGCGAAATAGATGCCGGTGCGCCGCAACGCAATCAGCCCGACCAGATAGCCGACGGCGGCGGCGGCGATCATGCCGACGATCAAGGCCAGCACGACATAGGGAAATCCGGCCTGGGTCAAAAGGTAGGCCGCGACGAAGCCGCCGGTGCCGTAGAAGGCCGACTGGCCGAACGACAACAGACCGGTGAAGCCGAACAGGATGTCGAAGCCAATCCCGAACAGACCCCAGACCAGGATCCGGTTCACGGTGTTGGGGGCAAATCCGAGATGCGGCAATACGAAGGGTGCCACGATCAGGCCGATCGCCGTCAATGTCTCGATCAGAAATGGGCGTTGTTTGAGCATCAGCCGACCATGTTCATTCGCGGCCCTGCACGCCAAGCAGGCCGTGCGGCCGCACGACCAGCACCAACGCCATCACCGCAAACAGCATCACATAGGCGTAACCTGGATTGAACATCGAGGTAACGCTGATGATCTCTCCCGCGATCAGGCCGCCGAGAACAGCGCCCGGGAACGAGCCGACTCCGCCGATCACTACCACCACGAAGGTTTCGACAAGGATGTCGTCTCCGACCCCCGGGGTGAGCGAGACCACGGGTGCGTTGACAATACCGGCAAAGCCCGCCGCCATCGCGCCGATGCCGAACACGATCATGAAGACACGGTGGACGTTGATGCCGAGCGAGTCCACCATCACCGAATCCTCAATACCGGCACGCACGATCATGCCGAGCCGCGTACGATATAGAATGACGAACAACGCACCGAGCGCGGCCGCGACAATGCCAACCACCGCCAGGCGGTAGGTCGGATAAAACATGAAGCCGAGCGACGTGATGCCCCGAAACAACGGTGGCGGCGGCACCATTTTCGACTGACTGGAGAAGAACAGGCGGACGATCTCGACGAAACAGATGCCGAGCCCAAAGGTGACGAGCAGCTGATCCTCATGCGGACGGTGATAGAAGTGACGGATGACGATCCGCTCCATCGCCACGCCCAAAACCATGACAAACAGCGAGCCGGCAATCACGGCGACGACGTACGAACCGGTGTATTCGTAAGCGACGTAACCGGCGTAACCGCCGAGCATGAACATCGCGCCGTGCGCAAGATTGAGCACGCCGAGCGTGCCGTAGATAATGGTCAACCCGGAACTGATCAACGCGAGCAACGCGCCAAGCGCCAGCCCGTTGAAAACTTGCGAAATAAAATTCGGCCAATTGATCATAATGGGCAATCGCTGGACTTGGTGACAAAGCGCGCCCGCTGGCGGCGCATTGGCGCAAAAAGATGCGCCGCGGACAGTGCAAATCTGCCCACGGCGCCAAGGTCTGGCTAAGTTCAGGTATAGTCGCCGAGATTGCAGCCAAACGCGTCCGGCTTCTGCATCAGCCCCGCGCCGGGGACAATCTCGACAATATCGTAGTAGTCCTCCTTGTTCTTCATGTCCTTCGGGGCCTTGCCCTTGACGACGATCACCGGCCGCACAAGCTGATGATCTTCCTTGCGGAAATAGACCTCACCGACAGTCGATTGAATCTTGCGGCCGGCCTCGTACGACTTGATGACGTCGGGCGGATAGAAGTTGCCGGCGTTTTCGACCGCCTCCGCCCACAGCGCGAATTCCATGTATGCGTTGTTGGCGCCCCATTCCGGCTTGTAGCCGTACTTCTTCTCGAACGCCTCGACGAACATCTTGGCGAGCGGATACTTGTCTTCCAGCGTCCACCAGAAGTCGGTGGCAGCATAGACGCCGGACATCAGATCGTCGCCGGCCTCGCGGGCGAGGAACGGCGTCTGATACGGCACCACCAGCTTCATCTTGTCGAAAATGCCGAACTGCTTGGCCTGCTGGGTCGACAACACCGCATCGTGGCCCCAGTTGACATTGAGCAACACGTCGGCGCCGGAATTGGCAACGTTGAGGAGATACGAGGAATAGTCGGGCGCACCGAGCGGCGCGACCTGATCGGTCGCCGTGGTCCAGCCGGCGGTCGCGAGATAGTCCTGCATCGATTTCGTGACGGTGTGCCCATAGGTGTAGTCCGGCGTCAGATAGGCCGCCTTCTTGCCTTTGCCGAAGGTCTTGACGACGATCGGCCCGATCGCGGCCGCCGCGGTCTGGCCGTAGAAGCACTGGCGAAAACCGTAACGCACGCAGTCCTTGCCGGTGGTGTCGTTCGAGCCGGAAATGCCGGCGACGTAGAGCACCTTCTCGCGCTGGGCGAGCTTGTTGAGCGCCACCGCGACCGCGCTCGAGGTCGAGCCGGTCATCAGCACGGCCTTGTCCTCGGTGATAAAGCGCTGCTCGGCCTGCACCGCTTCATTCGGCTTGGCGCCGGAGTCGGCCACGCCGAATTTCAATTCCTTGCCGAGCACCCCCTTGCTGGTTTTCGGCGATATCTTCCTGATCAGTTCGTGGCCGCTGTTGATGTGTTCGATGGCGAGCTGATAGCCCTTGAGTTCGTCCTCGCCTTGTAGCGCGTAGGTGCCGGTGCGCGGCACGGAAATGCCGATGAACACCGAGGAGCCGGACGAGCCGGCCGGATAGGTGCCGATCACCGGGTGATCCTCGGCAAGCGCTGGCCCGATCAGGCTTCCCGGCAGCAGCCCGCCGCCGAGAAGGCCGGCGCCGGCGGCCTGCAAGAGGGTACGGCGCGACACTGTCGCGTTCACAACCTGTTCAAAAATACTGCTTTTCATGACACTTGACCCTCCCGAATATTTTGCGAGCACATGACTCGGCATTCCGCCTCGATCGGGCAGATCAACCGGCAACGCACTCTCAAAAGTGCCCAACTGCGTCCGCAGTCCTCGCTGCTTAGAAATTCCCTTCGCAGCAAGTCTGTCAATGTCACTTTCGTCGAAGGAACTCAATATTTACGCGTGAAATAATATCGTATTACGATATATAATAAGGTCATTGAATCGAAATACCGGCGCGGTGGCGGATGGGCCTGTGGCATAGGCGCCGCGCGATACCCGGCGCCCACGAGCGAGACACGAACCTTGACGGCTACGAACGCAACAGGGCGACGATCCCGGCAGCAAAGTGCCGCGATCGACATGGCGGATGACGCCGTCGGCCTTGCCGCGCCTGCAACGATCGCCCCGCATGGCGCGAGCCTGAAAGGGGTCCCGGCTGCACCGCAGCAGGGCTTGAGCGTTCGCGCCGAAAATGTGTTGAAGGAATTGGCAGCTGAGTTGACCGGAGAAAATCCCCCGAAGGGAAGATGGACCCCGTCCAAAAAACTGCTTCAAACGCTTACATTCGGGGATCTGTTGACCGCACGTAATTGCGGTCCTCAAACCACCGCTGAAATAGTCCGATGGGCCAGCTCACAGGGGGTGGTCATCGAGCAGCCGTTCCACGCGGGCCAATCGCTGTCGGCGATGTGGCGGGATCTGGTTGCGAAGTGCTCAAACGGAGAGTTTGCACGGGCAGAAATTGCCGAAGCGCTGCAACGATCAACGCGGCGACGGAATACGCGAATTCCCGTCGCATTTCAGAACATTCTCGTAAAGTTATTGAACTCGACCTGACACTAGCCACAGCGTCCCCAATGCGCGAGCGCTACCCTGATGCGCGGGATCCGCCGCGATCAAAAATTAACCGCGCGCATCCGTAGGATGGTATAGCTCTTCGTCGTCATCGCGGCAGTGGCGATCCGCCGATCACGGAGCGGATTTGGATGCGGAGAACTGAATGCTTCAGTCGAAACGGCAAACCCGGCGCAAGCCGCCGGTCCGCGCGGGCGCAAAGCGAACCGGGAGCCACGCACTTCATGCCGTCGATTACAAGGCTCT
>CAVYSR010000012.1:0-52589 GCA_963771225.1 uncultured Pseudomonadota bacterium
TCGTGTAAAAACGGTCTCTCAAGGACCTTGGACCTGGCAGCCAGGACCGGTTCGGTCTCAGGCCACGATCGCAGCGATCAGCGGCTTGATCCGACGATGTTCATGACCGGGTCAGATTATAGGCAAGGACTGAGAGGGCCATCTCGGCGGCTACTTTTGGGAGCGTTTTGGTCAGGAGTGTGTCGCTCCCATGCGGGCCTTCATAGTGCCGAACGGATGTCGACCGTCTCGCGACGCTGCGCATGGCCAAGGGGTTGTTGTCGAGGCGCCTCTGCACTCTTCGAGAACGTGCCCTTGCTCCCAGCGCTAAATCGGCTCTCCTTGCCGGTCGTGCAGCTCGCTTGAGTGCACAGTCACGGCATTCATTGGTCCAATAGCGCGGTGGCTGCTGCCCGGCCTCCTCGTCGGTGTAGCGGTAGGTCAGCTTTTCGCCAACGGGACAGCGATACGTATCCTCGTCGCCGAGAAAGACAAAGTCCTGTTTGCCAAAGCGACCCCGTACCTCAATACCTGATGTCATCGGCTCGGGAAGCGTCACCGCAATTCGCCTTGTGGCAGGAAAGGATTCCTCGCCGCTGTAATAGTCCCGATCAGCAACGGCTTCGAGTTTTCGACACCGAGGACATCCTTTGCAAGAGAGGCGATGTTAGCGAGTTGGCCCGGTCCGAGCCGGTGTTCGTCACCTGATGCGCGATGATCAGGTGATGGTGGGTATTGACGGCGATTTTCACGTTGTAGCCGAGACGCCGGAACCGCGGCCGCTGGTCGCCATCGAACGGCTGTCAGGATCGGTCAGAGAGATTTGCTGGTCGGGCGAAGCAAGCATCTGCTTCTCGTAAACGGCAAGCTTGCCCATTTCCTCCTTCAGCCTCGTGAGTTTCTCGGTCAGCCTCGTACGCCTTCGCGGCCAGTGCCTCCGTCGGCGCCTGCCGGTCGGCCGTGTCAAGCTGGCTCAGATAGCGCGCGACGCTCTCCTCCAGCCGGGCACGCCGCTGTTCCACCTTCGCCCGCTGAGCTCTGTCGCGGTTGTTCACGGCCTTCGACTGCTGCCATCGATGGCAACGCTCGCCGTCGCGAGGAGGCCGATCTCGCGGCAGAGTTCGACGAAGCGCGCACATACCTTGCGTAGCGCCAGGCCATTGTCCTTGCGGAAGTCCGCGATCGTCTTGTGATCAGGTGCGAGCGACCAGCAGCCACATGACTTCGACATTGCGTCGGGCCTCGCGTTCGAGCCGCCGGCTCGACTGCACCCAATTCAGACAGCCTAAATGTAAAGTCTGAGGAGAACCGAGGGATGATACGATGGCCGACCAGTTGTCGCGGGTTCCACCCCCTCAAAGCTCATCTCTGCCAAATCGAGCGCATCCAGAAACACATCGATCACGCGAACAGGGTGCTTTCGTCAACGAAATCATCGAGGCATTCGGCCAATAGCGTCCATTGCCCACGATCGCCTGTCAACAAAGCGCCTCATCGACTCCCCCCGTAAATGACGGAAGATCGGAACAGCGCCCAGCGTTTTCACACAGCCAGGGTCATCAACGGACCTGCCGCCCTCAAAATCCGACTTCCGTTCAACCCCCAGGAGCGGACATTCCAAATCCCAATATGCGACCAACCGGCGCCGGAGCGGCCCATCACCGAAAGCAGGTGTGTGGCAAATCAGTCGCGCAACCAAGCTGCGAATCGCTATGCCGCAGCGAGTGTTTCCCAACATCCGGTACGCACTAGGATCGGCTGCAACGTGGCGCGATCCTGGGCGTCTAGGGCAGCAAATTTGCCGCGAAGTTGCTGCAGGCATTTCACCTGATATTTGAACGGCGCCAGCGCGAAAGGCAGGTCCCAGGCCTTTATTTCAAGCCGCTCGAGGCCGTCGGCAAACGCCTTTGCGTTGGCAACCAGAAACGGCAGATAAAGCTCACCTGCAATAAGCAAGAGCGCCTCGACCCACCCGCCGAGTGCGCGTTCGCGAGGATACCATTCGCCATCGACACCTGACGCGTCGTCAAGGCGCCGGACCCAGTGATCGGTGAACGGAGCCTTCTCCCGCAAGATCCGCATCGGCGTCGGATCGGTTGCCATCTCGCTAAGTTGACCGTACCAGGCGAAATCAGCCAGCGACGGCCGGCTGCCGAAGAGATAGCTCGTCATTCCGACATGCGGCTCGAACGCCGCTAATATCCGGTAATAGCTCTCCTCCAGCAGAGGCTTGTTTTCCGCAGTCGCCCCGAGAATGGGCATCCGCGAGATTTGCCGGCTGCGAAACTCGTCGATCTCTTCCGGACTCCCTGTTGCGGCTTCGGAGGTCGACCACTCTTCGCCGGCCCATTGCGAGACGTAGAGTTGGTCCTCGGGATCCCACCATCGATAGAAGAACAGAGGCTTTACAGCCCATTCGTCGGCGAGATCTTCCAGGAGATCGCAGATGAAGGCGACCGCCGTGTCCTGCGGTATGACAGATCGCTCCGAATGCCGGGCCTCGAGATCGTAGGCGAGCATGGTGGTTTCACCGCGGAATGCGCCGTCAGGGTATTGCAGGACCGGAATCAGGTTGGGACGCAGATGCTCGGTCTGCTTCCGAAGCGCCTTGGTCATGATGATCCAATCGAAGGGTATCCTTCGATACCGCATCAGGGCGCGGAGCTTGATGGCGTAGGGAGAGGCTGTCGACCCAATCAGCTTGTAGCGCGTTTCCATTTTATTTGCCCTTCTCATCGAGGTTTGCTGACTGGGACGCCGTCGAACACTCGAGAATACAGTGATAGAAAATTGCCAACAAATGGTCGATACCCTCTGGCGCGGCAATCGCAGGCTGATGCACGACCTCAAACTGTTCGTTGGCATGGTGGTGATCTTGAGTCCCTATGAGCCGCCGCTAGCAAACGGTTAGAGGTGGAGAAGCTGACCGACCGCTTCGCGCCAGAAGCCGCCGGTCGCTCGCAAACAAAGCCTTTCTGGATCTATATGACGTTCGAAAACGCGCTTCGGCTGCAATAGCGGTCAAGAAATGCGTACTGGGCGGTGGGGATGATTGTGGTGAGTTTAGGTACGAGACGAACCGCCGGGTTAGCATTTAGCGCAAAGGCGCGCTCACGCTGCGGCTCATCTGGATAGAGCGTTGCCGGCGAGTTCGACGAGATGACGGGGTCGTTTTGGGGCCAGCTTGCCAGCGGCGAGGATGGCGGCAATTGCAGAATTACCCTCTGCCAGCTGCCCAACGATGGCCTGTCGGGCCCAAAGGTAAGACGCGTCAAAAATTTCCGTATGGCGGTCGAAGTCGGTCACCTCAACCCCGAGCGGCCGGGGTGGCCGCATGACCAAATCGAGCGGCGTCGTCGGCAGGGCATCATAACGCTGATGCGCCACGAGGCTCCGCCACAATACGTTGACCGCACTCGGTGCGGCCGGAAGAAGTTTCCTGCGGAACGGCATCAGCATAGCTGCGAAGAGTTCAAGCCGCCCAGGAAGGGCGTCGTAGGCGACGTCAAACATTTCGGCCGCCGGCTCGCCGAAATGCACGACCAGATTGGGACCCGTCTTTAGTTCATGCATCGGCGCCAGCGGAACATTATCGATCAGACATCCATCGACAAGCATGTTGCCATCTCGCGTATAGAATGGCGGTAACAGTCCGGGAATTGCGCTCGATGCACGGACCGCCTCCCACATTAGCCCGGATCGGATCAGTTCGAGATTATGAGTCGAAAGATTGGTTGCGACGGCCGCGAAGGGCCGCCAGCAATCCTCGATCCGGCAGTCGCGGCCATATTGATCGGCGAGCGCACGATCGAACGCCTTGTGATCCAGCAGAGCGTAACGCGGCCAGGTCGGTCGCCGGAAGCTGCGGCTCCTGACGAATATATCGTGAGTGCCGCGCTCGATTTCCTCTGCCTCCAAATTCTTCGCAAATCCGGCCAGCATCGCCGCCCCGACGCTGGTGCCCACAAAGATGTCGAACATCACGCCGCGTTCGCGAAAGGCCTTGTAGATACCGACATGCGCCGTCCCCAAGCTGCCCCCACCAGCGGCCACGAACCCGATCGCACGGCCACGGAGGAAGCGGATCAGGCTGTCGATGTCAACCTGATCCTGGAGCGCAACATGGTGGTGCATGAAGCAGGGAAGCCGGGCAAGCCAGGCCGCGGTTCCACTGACGTGACCGCTCCGCTGGTCATGAACGCGAACGAGGCGTCGCGCCGACACTGGATGAATTTTGCACGCGAACGTTTCGACCTCCGTCAATGGGTGTGACGGCGCATCTCCGCGGCACACAAACACAACCATGTCGGCCTGGCGGATCGCCTTACGCACCCAGCCGGAAGCTTCGCGGCAGCCGAGATAGACCACAAGCGGGGCGGTATGTTCGAGTTTGTTGAGCCAATCGGCGATTTCGGGTGCGTCTAACGACTGCCCGGGAAACATCGCGGAGACACGAGCTGGATCGACGATCTCGGCATCGGTGGCGGCAAGCCCATCCAGCATGCTGCGCTCGAAGCCCTCTGGCGCTGGCTCGCGGCCGCCGTCAATCAGGGCCACGGTTCGCGCCCTCGGCGACGCGCGAAGCGGTTTGAACCGCGCGGTCTCGATGCCCAGACGTTGCGCGACGGCCGCAAGTAGTGCCTCGACGATGCCCGGGGCGTCCCTGGTAAGCTCCTGGTAGCCCGCGCGCGTCAGCGTAAGCACGCTCGTATCGCGGATCGCAATCACATCCGCGGTGCGCGGGACATTGGCGAAAAAGCCGATTTCGCCTACCAATTCGCCGGCGCGAAGCTCTGCGACGGGTTCGGGGTTGCCGTTTCTGCACACAGCGAGCGCGCCGTGCAGCACCAGGAACAGTGAATCCGAGGGGCCCCCCTGTGCAACGAGCATCTGCCCGCGCACGAGATCCTGTCGGACCATTGCGTTGAGAGCCTTCATCCGCTGCTCTCCACTGAGCGTCCGGAAGAGAGCGAACTCCTGCGACACGCTTTCCAGTGCAAACGTTGCACCCGTTCCGTTCATTGGCGACATCCGGTTCGATAAGACGGCCGATGTTAGCGCCGGGCAGCATTCCCTGCGAGCGGTAAAGGGGACTGCGCGTCACCATCCGCTGTGATGCTCTCATGGAAGCGCTGCAACATAATCTGCGAAACGCCGCAGCCGTCCATGAGGCGCCACCTTCTGGTCCTCTTATGTTCAAAGAGCTGTGTGGACCGCATCGAAGCGATTCGCGTTTTTGGAACGAGCGCAGGGGTCGTATGGCGCCGGTCACAATCTTACTGTGGCACCTATATGGTAGTCGATTCGCGCCAACAGCGGCCGTTCCATAAGGCTCATTACGCGAATCCCAAAAATTCACGAACTGTTGAACTACGAAATTGCGCGAATTACTGCGATTGCTCGCATCGAGGCGCACGTCCATGGAACCGTACTTGATTACGCCATGAAATCAAATAGTCGAAAATCATAGAATCAAACAATCAAAAAACTCGCAGCCGCACAACGCTGATGTTTTTCGCCGCAAGCTCAACTTTCCGCAGCTTAAGCGATCCGTTCTCGAACTGGCGCACCTTTATCATGCAGACGTCGTACTGGTGGAGGATAAAGCTTCGGGGACATCGCTGATTCAGGAGCTGCGCGCCAACGGGTTTTCAAGAATAGAGGCCGCCCCTTCACTCGACGGGGATAAGATTATGCGCCTGCATGGGCAAACAGCAAAAATCGAAGGCGGGTTCGTGCTGTTCCCGAAAAAGGCGTCCTGGCTCGATGCTTATATCCATGAACTTGTAGGATTTCCGAACGCCAAGAATGACGACCAGTTGATTCTACCGTATTTGCGCTCGCCTGGAGCACCCCAAAAGGAGGACCGAGAGCAGCGCTGAAATTCATGAAGATGCAGGTTGAACAAATGCACGCCAAGCAACCGAGCAAGGAAGAATTGATTCCTGTTTGGGTGCCTCCGCCAAGCACACACTATCAACTGATCACCGGCAAATGCGTCAACGTACCGGAAAATCGCATTATCAAAATTACAGAGGTTGAATTCCTACCGCTCCGTTTAGTGGGCGCCAAACGTCTTGACAAAAACCAATGACTTCACACTCCTGTGCTTCTCGGATTACTGCCGCCCGTCCATCCGCCTTGCGGGCCCTGATGCAGATCCGAACGATCTTCGTCATGACGCATGATTCAATCGGCCTCGGCGAGGACGGTCCAACCCATCAGCCGGTCGAGCAGCTCGCTGGCCTGCGCGCCATCGCGCACCTCGCCGTCTATCGCCCGGGCGATCCGGTCGAGACCGCCGAGTGCTGGGAGCTGATTCTAGACGCGCCGCGCTAGGCCGCCCTCATCGCCCTCTCCCGCCAGCCGATGCCGCTGCTCCGCCACGAGCCCGGCAACGAGAACAAGTCGGCCGGGGGCGCTTACGTTTTTCAGGAGGCCGAAGGCGGCGGAGGCGGCATCGTGGATGCGAATATAGCGCTCCCATTCCCCGCTCGTGATCTACGTTCGAAATCTACAAGGACCATTAAATTTCGCTTTAGAAGAGCGGGTAGTTGCTTCGATCGCAGCCCGGTCGGCACAATCATGGTCTCATAAAATTCAATTTAATGGTGTCGGTGGATTGCAAACCTACGTCAGCTTCACCGCGAACGCCGCCGACAACACAAACGTCGAAATGCCGTCCGGCCAACACGGAGCGCGAAGTCTAAGCGCGTGAAAGCAAGAGAATGAACGAAGTTTCGCAGTTGGCCAGCGCAATGTTGGCGATAGCATTCGCCGCCGTGATGTTGGTGGCTGGGCAGTTGTATATCGAAAATAATTCGGCGAGGCTTACGGCCATTCCAGCCGCGCTAACCGCGTCGCCGTGGGATCCGCGAACCTATGTCACTGAAAGGCCGTCGGCGTGAACCGACGGCCGAGCACCGCCTTCACGTCACCTTCAGATTTTCCGCCGATTCCTTGCCCTTGTGCGGGAAGATATCGAACGTGACCTTGGCGCCCTCGAACAACGGAAGCGGGCCGTGCCTCCTGGGCTCCCGGGAAGCACGTATCCATGCGATCGTCGCTAAGGTCTGATTAGGAGAATGTGCGGGTTGCCGTCTTACAGGCCCGACCGAGGCCCAACATCGCAAACCAACCGAGAAACTCGAATGGACTCTCAAGTTCACTATTTGCCACTGACGCCAAGACTGTTTGCGATCCTCGTTCTCGTATTTGTAGGACTGATAGTTCTGATTCAATTGCACATTTTGCGATACGCTTACATGCGACTCGGCATTAGCTCGGGAGCTGCACTGTTTTTGCTCCTGGCCTCACTTGTCGGCAGCTATTTCAATATTCCTGTGACCGAACTAAATGGTCCATCCGTAAGAACTGGCCAGATCGTCGACTTCTACGGCATGCGCTACGTGGTGCCGCTGGTCACCAGATGGCCGGGTACCGTCGTCGCGCTGAACGTGGGCGGCGCCGTTATCCCCACGCTTATGTCGGTCTATCTTCTTTTTCGCTATCAGCTATTGATCTCAGCCATGATCGGGACGGCGGCAGTGACGTTGGTCATTCACTCGCTGGCCATACCGGTGCCGGGCCTTGGCGTAGCCGTACCTGTCTTCGCCCCGGTTGTTTCGACCGCGATAGTCGCGTTCATTCTTTCTCGCCAATATGCGCCGCCCCTCGCCTATATCTGCGGTTCATTAGGGACGCTTATAGGCGCCGATCTGCTCAACCTGAACAAGATAAATGGCCTTGGCGCTCCGGTCGCGTCCATTGGCGGAGCCGGAACGTTCGATGGCATCTTCCTGACCGGAATATTGGCTGTTCTCCTCGCTAGCATTGCCTCCCCGGCGCGCCCTCGGTCTATCTGACCTGTTATTCGCCGTGGGGTATGACGTTCGATTGGCGCTAAATCGGATCCCATTCCACGCGCAGTAACGCATTGCATTAACGAGCTAGTTGTGCGTCCGACTAGGGTCACGGTCGGGAGCCGATTGGGGCACAAATCGCGAGCCGCTTCACAGACATGAGATCCACAGGCCGGGTTCGATGTTGTCATCCGGCGGCAGGTCTCTCCGCCATTTGCCCGCGGTGTTGACGTCCATTGAGGCGCGGTAGCGCGCGCAAGCTGCTCGCTTCTTAGTCTAGAACGATCCGGCACCAAAACTGAACGGCTGCACCACGTCATAGGGTGCCTTGGTCACCGGCACGGCGTAGTTGACGGTCAGCGGACCGAACGGCGAGGCCCAGCTCAGACCCACCCCGACCGAAGAGCGCATGATGTTGGCATTGGCGATCTGCATTGATTGGGTGGAGCCCGGAAATGTCGTCGGCCCACCGTAATGAAACACGCTACCAGCATCGACAAAGGCGGTGGCCTTCAGTCCGTATTCCTGGGGCACGCCGGGGATTGCGCTTTGCAGTTCGGCCGTCGTCGCCCAGTACATACTGCCGCCGACATTGTCCATGGTTGTGCCGGGGGTAAGATCGCGCGGCCCGAATCCGTTCGGCGCAAATCCCCGTACCAGTGTCGGGCCGCCGAAGAAGCTGTCGATCAGCGGCACCTGCTGGCCGCCATAGCCGGTGATATAGCCGCCCTGGGCGCGGACCATACCGACCAGGTCGCTGTTGAGCGATTGATAATAACGCAGATCCTCGGTGGTACGGAGGAAGTTCACGTCGCCGCCGAGCCCAGCCAGGTCTTGCTTGAGTTGCGAACTGATTCCGCTGGTCGGATTTGTGGTCTTGTCCAGCGTATTGTAACTGACGGTGTCGCCGACCGCGGAGACCCATTGCGGGCCGGCGAGCGCGGCCTGCTGGATCGGCAACGACGGTGCCGCGGCGAGCGACGCCGGATCAAGCGTGACGTTCTGCCTGGAGATGGAGTAGCGCCACTGGACGCCGACCTGCTCGGTGAGCGGGGTACCGAACTGGAGGGTCGCGCCATAGGCGTCGTTGCCGTAGGACTGGTAACTGCTTGCATCGGTTTGCCTGGCGAAGAAATCGACCCCTGCTGAAACCCGGGTGCCGAGAAAATACGGCTCCGAAGCCGACAGATCGGCTCCTTGCGTGTATTGGCCGTAGGTCACGGAAGCCTTCAGGGTCTGGCCGGTGCCCATGAAGTTGTTCTCGCCCACCTTCACCTCCGCGAGCGCGCCATCGACCATCGAGTAACCTCCGGCGATCGCAAATTCGCCGGTCGATCGTTCGGCGACCTCGACATCGAGCACGACACGGTCCGGCACCGAGCCCAGCTTGGCCGTAATCTTGACGGTCTTGAAATAGTTCAGGTTCTTGAGACGCCGCTCGGCGCGATCGATTAATGTCTTGTTGTAGGGATCGCCTTCGGCAATGTCGAATTCACGCCGGATCACGTAACCCCGGGTACGTGTGTTGCCGCGGATATCGATGCGCTCGACATAGGTCCGCGGCCCCTGTTCGATCACCAGCGCGACATCGATGCGCCGCGCGTCGGCATCGCGCGTGATGCGGGTGACGGCCTGGGCGAAGGGATAGCCGAGCTTGGCCATCTCGGTCCCGGCCATTTCGGTGGTCTTGTCCAGCGCGTTACCATCGAACACCGCACCGATGCGGATCAGAACCGAACGGCGAAGCTCTTCGGGATCCATCCCCGGCACATTGCAGACGATGCTTATCAATACGGCCACTCCTGAACTGGAGAAAATGGCGAATTTGACTGCGGCCCGCGCCACACAGTGGGTTTCGAAACCAGTCTCCGGCGCCAGTCTCCCAAAAACGGGAATATTCGCGGTGAGGGCCGGAGACTTTCGGTAATTTGGCCCCGGATTTGGTGAATTTGGGAGTCTTGGAGACAGTCGGCTGGATAGCAAAAGCCCGCCATTGGCAGGCTTTTCTGCCAGATTTTGAGGTGGTGCGGCGAACGCCGGAATGCCTGGCTGGGGCGGGAGGATTCGAACCTCCGCATGGGGGAATCAAAATCCCCTGCCTTACCACTTGGCGACGCCCCAAAGCTGTCTGGAAAGCGGCGGGACGGGCCTTGCCGCGCATTCCTTCTGGCAACGCCGGTCTATAGAGGGACTTGAGCCATTTCAACAGGCTCAAATCCCTAATTCCGCTTGAATCGCCCCTGGAGGATTGATCAGCGGATAACGCGGCGTCTGGGCCCTGCACGCCGCGTTGTTTTGGCCCCGATAATGCCCTTCTTGGCCTGCTCCCGGCGCCCGTTTCCACCCAACGGAGAGTTGAGAGAAGGCCGGTTTCGTGGGAATACGGCGCTCCGCTGCTCCAAACCTCATGCGAGACACCGACATGACCTATCGCGCGCCGATCAACGACATGCTGCTGGCCCTCCATCACGGCGCGGGCCTGCAGGCCGCCGTGAAAGCCGGGCATTACGGCGATTTCGACAGCGACATCGCTGCCGCCGTGCTGGAGGAAGCCGGCCGCTTCGCCTCTGACGTGCTGGCGCCGCTGAACCGGGTCGGCGACGAAAACGGCATCAAGCTCGAGAACGCCCAGGTGACCACCGCCCCCGGCTGGCCCGACGCCTACCGGCGCTGGACCGAAGCCGGCTGGAACGCGGTGTCCGGATCGGAAGCGTTCGGCGGCCAGGGCCTGCCGCTCGCCATCAACGCGGCCTGCACCGAAATCTGGAGCGCGTCGAACATGGCGTTCGGCCTCTGCCCGTTGCTGACGCTGAGCGCGATCGAGGCGCTGGACGCGCATGGCAGCGAGGAGCTGAAGAAGATCTATCTGGAAAAGCTGATATCGGGCGCATGGACCGGCACCATGCAGCTCACCGAGCCGCAGGCGGGATCGGATGTCGGCGCGCTGCGCAGCCGCGCCGAGCGTGCTGCCGACGGCAGTTATCGCCTTTCCGGCACCAAGATCTTCATCACCTATGGCGATCACGACATGACCGATAACATCGTGCATTTCGTGCTGGCGCGATTGCCCGACGCGCCCGCCGGCACCAAAGGCATTTCGCTGTTTCTGGTGCCGAAATTCCTCGTCAACGCCGACGGCTCGCTCGGCGCGCGCAACGATATTTATCCGAGCGGCATCGAGCACAAGCTCGGGATTCACGCTTCCCCCACCTGCACCATGACCATGGGCGACAAGGGCGGCGCCGTCGGCTACCTGATCGGTGAGGAAAATCGCGGCATGCTTTGCATGTTCACGATGATGAACCAGGCGCGGCTCGGCGTCGGCCTCGAGGGCGTCGGCATCGCTGACCGCGCCTATCAGCAGGCGCTGGCCTTTGCGCAGGAGCGCCGCCAGGGCCGCGCGGCCGGGAGCGCCGGCAACGGCATGGACCCCATCATCGTCCATCCCGACATCAAGCGCATGCTGATGCAGATGCGCGCGCTGACCGCGGCGGCGCGCACGATCTGTTACGCCACCGCGGTGGCGCTGGATATCTCGACGCGGGCTACCGACAGCAAGACCCGAAGTGCCGCCGCCGCCCGCGGCGCCTTGCTGACGCCGATCGCCAAGGCGTTCTCCTCCGATATCGGCAACGAGGTCACAGCACTCGGCGTGCAGGTCCATGGCGGCATGGGTTTCATCGAGGAGACCGGCGCGGCGCAGCATTATCGCGATGCGCGCATCACGACGATCTATGAAGGCACCAACGGCATCCAGTCGATCGATCTCGTCACCCGCAAGCTCGCCGCCAATGGCGGTGCGGCGGTCTGGACCTTGCTGGGCGAACTCACCGAGATCGTGATCCGGGTCGAGACCTCGAACGATCCCGCCTTCGGCACCACCGGCGCCAAACTGCGCGACGCTCTGGGATCGCTCGACCGCACCAGCCGGTGGCTGCTGGAGCGCGTGACATCGGCGCCGAACGAAGCGCTCGCGGGTGCCACGCCCTATCTGCGATTGTTCGGATCGACGCTCGGCGGATGCATGCTCGCCGGTGAAGCGCTCGCCGCGCGCGATCTCGGCGAGGACGCCGGCGATCCGCAACGCTATGTCACCCTGGCGAGATTCTTTGCCGAAAACATTACGGTGCAGGCGGCAGCCCTTGAGCGCACCGTGATGGACAGCGCCGAGGCCGTCAACGGCGCGGATGCGGTGTTGCTGGCGTAGGGTTTTCACGTTGCGCTTTCCACTCGTGGTTTCTGCGAGCGTGAAAAAAAGCGGGCCGTCATTGCGAGCGAAGCGAAGCAATCCATCTCGCCGCACCAAGAAAGAATGGATTGCTTCGTCGCTTCGCTCCTCGCAATGACGGAAAATGAAGACACGCCTTCGCCTTCTCGCGGCGCAATGCGCCCGAGCTGTGCATCAATCCTTCGCCCTCGAAAAACAGAGGGCGCAGGGAAAGCCGGGTGCCCGTTGCACCCGCGGCCTCGCGTGTAGTGTAAAAAACACGCGAGTTAGTCACCACAGGTCACCGGAACACCCGGCCTTCCCTGCGCAATGGTTTTAACGGCTTATTCCGCGCTCTCCCCGGTGACCGGGCTTGATTGCCACCGTCGCCAGTGAAATTTCTTTCACCAACTTGACGCCAGCGTCGGGGCGTCAGGACCACACGGCTTCGCCGTCCGCTTTTGGCGCCGTCGTCTGCAGCGCCATCCGCGTCCACCGCATTCCTCCCCGCGTCCGTGACGATCGCGATACGCCCCTCCACCGGGTCGGAACGCGATCGATAAACAGGTGATTTGGGTCTGGAGGGAATCAAAATATTTTTGCGGCCAGGACTGGACAGGTAGCATCAGATTGATTCGGTTCGACAATTCGTCCCCAGCGCGCAAGCCGGTAAAGCCCCGCGGGACCGGCGCAAAGTTCGGCCGTGGAGAGAAATCCGTGCCGAACGCCGCCGCTAGAGGATTCCGAAAGTTTTAATCAATTGGTCCGCACCATCCCTCTTCGAACCAAGGGGTGTGTCATGAGTAGCCTTGATCGGGTTTCCGGAAGCTTCCTCGCCGTCATCGTCGGCGGACTGGCCGTCCTGTGCGGGGGCCTGATCGTCATCGCCATCGGGTACTGACCTTCCATCCCGGTGATGTCAGGCGTCACCCGTTCGCCGGCCCGCGCGGCCTGCGCATTTCCCAAGCGTCACGGCTTCTGAAGTTTCGTGATGGTTCTCGTTCCACCGGTTTCCGTCGTAACGAAAAAGCTCACCCGATCGCCGGCGTGCCAGTCCTCCAGCGACTGGCCTTTCTGCACCTTGAACTGCTCCGCCGCGCCGCCGGTATTGGCGCCGACGGTGCCGCTTTGGGTCTGTCTGATCGCGATGGTGTCATTGATCCGGTTAATTCCCGTGATCGTTCCCGTAAGCGCCTGTTGGGCCAAAGCAGCCGAACCAATGACGATGAGAGCCGCTGCGGCCCCCGCCGAAAGGATCCTTGCGATCGTCATGGCAATCTCCCGGTCTGTGAGGGTATTTGCGATAAGTGACAGTGGCCCGGATTAGTTCCGTCGATCGCTCGGGAACCCCGGGATACGCGGATGGAGCGGATTGAGACCGGCTTCCCGCAACGGCCGTTTGCGCAGACCCAGTTTGACCGGCACATCATAGAGCCGCCCGGGAGCGAAACGGCGATGGATGTGCCGCAGTCCCGGAACGATCACCCGGACAACGGGAACGTCGACGTCGGGCCGGGTCTGGTCGAGGACGAGGAAATCGAGGCCAAGACGCTTGGCAAGCTTGACGCAAGAAAGCACCTGATCGCGCCGATCGAGGCCCGCAAATTTTTGAGATCGCGCGCCACGGGTGGTCGCCTTGCCGTGCGGCAGTACATAGGCATTCTTGCGCAAGGGCACCGGCAACGGGTCGCCTCTTGCCGCGACGGTCGGGGCGGTAGCCACGCGTTTGATCCGATCAATCGCCAAAACCTGATTGAGCCCGGTCACCGCCCGGAGGGCGGCGACGCGGAAGTCGAAATGCGCGCCCGCGGCAAACTCGATACGCTCCTGCCCATCTTCATTCCAGTGCAAGACGGCCATGACGACGGGAATATCAATGTCGCTGGTCAGATCCAGCACCCACAGGCTGCGTCCCGTCGCCGCGAATTGGGTTCGCAGATCCCGAATATAACTGTCGCCAAGACGATCGAGATCGATCTCGGCGCGTTGCAGGCGGTTGTACCACCAGATCGCGACCGCATCCCGCTCGACGAGTTCGAGGAAACCCTGGAGGATCGCTTCCTCAAGCGTATTGCCGGCGGCGCAGCCGTTCGAAGAGGTTTCGAATTGGGCAGAGGCATCGTGAAAAAAGTACAGCAGGCCGGTCGGAACGTGTTTGAAACGCTCGTCGCGCAGCGACCAGACCGGCGACCATTCGATTTCGGCCGACGGATCGAGCGACGCATCGCCTGACAATAGGATGTCGTCGGGAAGGATCGCCTCGCCCGCCGGAAAATCGGCAAAACTGCGGATCGTCCTGATCTCGTCGCCGTGGAATATCCCGCAATGGCGTTCGACGGCCTTCATCAGGGCGCTCGCTTCGGCCTGGTCCGCGGTGCTGCCCTTGCCATGGCTGTCGGCGATCACCTGGACCTGCAGCGCATTGACCGCTTCGGGACGCGGCGAAAAGCTGTGTTTTGCAACAAAATTGAAATCCAGCGGTTGCTCGCTTTTGATCCGTTCGAGCTGCGAGACGATGCCGGTCAGCGGGCTGACGTGCTTTCGAAAGCGAGCGACCGTCTCGGCCGGCGCTACCGATCGATAGCCACCGCTGGTCATCACGGCCTTGCCGCCGACGTGGAGCCTGGTCGGCAGCGGGGGACGACCCGGGTCCCGCGCCTGCTTGCTCCCGCAAGAGGGGCACTGCGGCCGGGCGGCAACATGGTGCCGGACCACCGTCGAACTCAACAAGTCGAGGCTGACGACATGCTGCTGCAGGTCAGTGCGAAAACCGCTGGCAATCGCCTTGGCGATCTCGGTCGCCGCCAGCCCGATCGCGCTCGGCGCGAGCAAATTGCTGCCGAGCGGTGAGGCTGCCACGCAGCGCGCATGGGTCCGGTCGAGAAATGCCTTGATCTGGCGATTCCATTTCATGCGATCGGAAAGGCAGGTCCAGCATGCGCCCTTCCCGGGCCTGAAAATCGGACCGATCAGCGGAAAAATACCCGAGGGTTGCACCAGCAGCCAGTCCTGCCGTTGTGTCAGGCCCTGAAGGTTGACGTCGACAAGTCGGCCATCAAGATAGTCGTCCACCAGAACGACCGTCAGATTGCCCGGGTGATCGACGACCCGAACGCCGAATTTGCGCAATGCGGCGTCCAGCTCCTCTGCGCCGGCCGCTCCGATTGATTCAATC
This sequence comes from uncultured Pseudomonadota bacterium, assembly GCA_963771225.1. Lineage (GTDB taxonomy): Bacteria > Pseudomonadota > Alphaproteobacteria > Rhizobiales > Xanthobacteraceae > Bradyrhizobium. Next base: position 15,224 of record CAVYSR010000012.1, read on the forward strand.
TGCACGCGGGTGTTCGAGAGGTTTTCCGCGGCGGTTTCGCTGCTGAGACCCAGGCTGGCCCAATAGCCCGCTGCCGTTTCGTCGATCGGACTTGCAGCAACCGCGAAGCGGCGATCGAGCAGGCGTGTGATGGCTTCATCGATCTTGTCGGCGGGGAAATCACGGGAGAGCGCCTCGACGATGGCTTCCGGATGCGCGCCTTCCCCAATGCGGGAGGCGACGGCGCAATAAAGTTCGCCGCGAAGAAAAATCTTCCGGTTTTCCGAATAGAGACAGACGCCATCGGGCGGCAGGACATAGACCGAGAAATGAGGTGAGAACCGGATCTCGCCGGCGCTCTCGTCATCGGAACTCAGCGCGTCGGCGCTGTGCTCGCCTGCGCTGTCCGCGTCGGCGTTCTGCTCGCCGGATTGCAGCGGCGTACGCGAATGCGATGTTGGATCATCGGCCGTCATCGGTCAGCACGCGCCTTCCGCCTCGTTGTTGCTCCGCATCGCGGTGGTTGTTGGATACCATGCAGCGGTCGGTGTCGCCACTTTTTTTCCTTGCACGGCTGGGTCACATTGTCCCGTGCGAACCGCGCGGTCCCATGCCGAACGCGCGCTCAGTTCTGCGATGTCAGACAGATGTCTCCCATGAACAACGCATCGATCCCTGTTTTGCGGAACGTGGCGATCGCATGGGCCGGCGTACATACGATGGGCTCGCTGTCGTTGAATGAGGTATTGAGAACGATCGGCACGCCGGTTCGCTCGAAGAAGCGCGAAATCAGCTCGTGAAAACGCGGATTGGCCGCGCGCGGTACGATTTGCACGCGGGCGGTTCCATCGCAATGGAGCACGGCCGGAATACGATCGCGGCGTTCGGCCTTTGCTGGACAAGCAAACAGCATGTATTCGTGACTTGCCAGATGCGGCCCGATTTCAAACCATTCGTCGGCGTGTTCAGCCAGGACGCTGGGCGCGAACGGCCGGTAATCTTCCCGGTGCTTGACCCTGCGATTGAGGATAGCGCGTGTATCGGGCCGGCGCGGATCGGCCAGCAGTGACCGATTGCCGAGCGCGCGGGGTCCGAACTCCATGCGACCTTGAAACCAGCCGACAATATTGCCGTCAGCGATCATGTCGGCAGCCTCCCGAGCGGTGTTTTTGCATCGCCGCGGCGTCAGGCCGGCCGCCTTGACGGCAGCCAGCACCTCGCGCTCGTTGAATTCCGGACCGAGATAGGGGGTTGCGCCGCTGGGCGCCGGCCTCACGCCCTGCTCGGCGCAGTGAACAGCAAGAGCCGCACCGATCGCGGTGCCCGCGTCATGCGGAGCCGACGGAATGAAAATATCCGAGTAAGGGCTGGCCTGCCTCATCAGATCATTGGTGACGCAATTGAGTGCGACACCTCCGGCAACACACAGATGCTTGAGCCCGACAGAGCGCTCGAGACGCCGCAGCATCGCCAGCACGGCCGCATTGGTGGCGTCCTGCAGCGCCGCGGCAAAGTGCATGTGTTGAATGACAATTTCCTCGTCCGGTTCCCGTTTCGGCCCGAGCAAAAGCTCGAAGCCCTTCAGATCGAAGGACGGGAAGCCGAGTGCTGCGAGATCGACCTGGTAGCTCTCCTCGCTCACCTGGATCACCGACGCCATTTGCCGCCGATAGACCTCAGGATCACCGTAGGCTGCGAGGCCCATGACTTTGGAGGCATCATAGGGCGAGAAGCCGAGATAATCGCTGGCGCGCTCCCAGACAAATCCAAGGGAGTGCGGATACGAAAATGTCTCGACGGGCTTGATTCGGACGCCTTCGCCCAGCGCCAGCGTCGAGCACGCGGCCTCGCCGATCCCGTCGATGACGAGGATTGCAGCCGCATCGAAGCCGGAGGGATAGTAGGCGGAAGCGGCATGGGCCAGATGATGGGGCACGAACTTCAAGGCCCGGCCGAGCTTCCGGCCCATGAGCCGGTCGGCAGCGTCGCCGACCTCACCCAGGCACTCCAGGAAAGTATCCTCCATCTGGCTGTCAGGCCACCAATCCGCGCGATATTCCGTACGGCGCAGCTGAGGATCGAACGAATACGCCACCCGGTCGATATCAGACGTTTTCAGCCCGGCATGGTTCAGACAAAAGCGGATCGCCTGCTCGGGAAGCTCGTGCGGATTGTCGATCTGCGCCGGCTTGCCATGCTTGACGCGGTTGAACCGCTCTTCCTCGCACGCCGCCACCACCTTTCCGTCGACCAGCAACGCGGCCGACAATTCATGAAACACAGAATTGATTCCGAGAACATTCATCCCGATTGCCTCCCCCGCGCCGGGACTCTAATCTGGAGCCGTGAACATACGCAACCCGAGGCAAATCGACGCGGAGCTTGAACCAATCGTGGGATGGGCACCCGCAAGTCGTATGTCCGGGACCGGTCCACTCAGCTATCCTGTTCAGCTATCCGGTCACGAGTCGCCGTTTGGTCGGCTAACGAGCAATGCGGCCCAAGTCTGGTGGCTAGCCTGAGTTCTGATGGCCTTAGTCTTGCCAGAGACTTGGTCTTGCCAGATACCTCGGAAATTGACTACTGAAGAGCTATTCGAGGAACTATCATGCGGGCTTATATCATCGCTGCCGCCCTTGCGCTTTCGGTCATCGGAAATGCCCGCGGCTCGGTTGTCGATAACGGCGCGGATGCGCAGAAATCTTGCCAATTCCTTGTCGAGGGCTCGTTTGGGGATACCGATGCGGCACGGGCTGCCGGCGCATGCGAGGGAATGATCGAGACCGCGATGGTGTTCGCGCCCAACATGCCGGCTGACTCTGCGGGCATGCGCCCCTGCGCAAGGCAGCGTCCTGGAAAGCGCCAAGACGCTGTTGCGGTACCTCGACAAGAATCCGGATCGACTGAACGAGGCTGGCATTACGGTTGCGATCGCAGCCCTGAGAGATGCCTGGCCGTGCGAGGGCGACGATGCCACCGCATCGGGCAGAACCGGCCCCAAACCAAAAAAGCGCGCGGCGAAAAAACCAGCCAGTAAGCCGGTCGAAGCCCCGGCGAGCGTCAAACAGCCCTGACGCAGAGCCTCCTTATCCGAATACGAACGCGTTTAATTTGTTGCCGTCCGGATCGCGGAAATACGCACCGTAAAATCCGCTGCCACGTGGGCCCGGCGGACCTTCGTCCTGGGCGCCGAGGCTCATGGCCAACTGGTAAATGCGGTCGACGTGAGCCTTGTCGCGCGCCGCAAAGGCAACCATCACACCATTGCCGACGCTGGCCGCCTTCCCGTCGTAGGGCTTGGTGATCATAATCCCAACGCCGCCGGGCTTGCCCCACGTCATGAACGTTTCCCTTTCCAAAAAGCGTCGGACGCCCAGCTCCGCGCCAATGGCATCATAGAACGCCGCCGCTCTCGCCAAATCGTTGGTCCCCAGCGTCACATAGCCAATCATTTTTACCTCCCTCGCGTGCTGTTGCCGAGACCGTAGTGCAGGGTTAGCGCAGCGTAACCCGCCATCTTTCTTTTCGCTGCGGCGGGTTACGCTGCGCCAACCCGCCCTACAAATCGCGAAAAATCTCACCCGATCGGCTTCAGCCCGGCCTCGATCTGCGCGCGGCGCGGCTCCAGGAACGGCGGCAGCGCCAGTTTCTCGCCAAGGGTTTCCATCGGCTCGTCGGTGGCAAAGCCGGGGCCGTCGGTGGCGATCTCGAACAGGATGCCGTTCGGCTCGCGGAAATAAAGACTGCGAAAATAGAACCGGTCGATCTCGCCGGAGTTGCGGATGCCGAGTTGGTTCAGCCGCTGCGTCCAGGCATGATATTGCTCGTCGTCGGGTGTGCGAAACGCGACGTGATGCACGCCGCCGGCGCCCTGCCGCGCCACCTGCAAATCCTTATTCTCGATGACGTGCAGTTCGGCCGCCGGGCCGCCCTCGCCCATCGCAAACACGTGAATCCGTGCCGCGGCATCCGGCGCGGCGTAATCGCGCACGCGGCGCAGGTTCATCGCGCCGGTCAAGACCTGTGCGGTCGCCGCCAGGTCATGCACGTTGAGCACGATCGGACCGAGGCCGCGGATCTGATGCTCGGCCGGCACCGCGCTCTTCGCCCATGGCGAGGCTGGACCGGCGCCGCCGTCATCGATCAGCACCAGACGCTGACCTTCGCCGTCTTCAAACGGCAGCGTCAGCCGGCCGTCGACTTCCGTGACATTCGCCGGTGTGGCCGCCGGCTTGCTTGAGACGATCGCTCCAGTAGCCGAGGCTCTTTTCGCCGGCGACGCGCAATGAGGTCCGCGAAATGCTGTTGGCGCCGCGCCGCTCCGGGGCGGCCGGGAAATCGAAGAAGGTCAAATCAGTGCCGGGATTGGCCTTCCCGTCCGCGTAGAACAGATGGTAGGCGCTGACGTCATCCTGGTTGACGGTCTTCTTCACCAGGCGCATGCCGAGCAGGCCGGTGTAGAACGCCAGATTGTCGCGCGGTCTGGCGGAAATCGCGGTCAGATGGTGAATGCCCGTCAACTGCATCGCATCGCTCATTCAAGAATCCCTTTTCATCACTTTTGCGGAGAAGCTCGGTGGAGACATTTGGGCGTTACCGGGGTTCATGTAGGGTACGGCCCGCCGCTCGCCGGCGATACCGTTTTCGCCTCGGAAAGCTCAACGCCCCCGGAAAAATGTCGCCTCCCATGCCAAGATCCTTTGTAACAAGACCTATTCCAACAAGACCCTTGCTGCCTGTTCTCGCCGCGCTGCTGGCGCTGTTGTGCCCAGCCTCCGGATCTGCCGCTGATACGGTCGATCTGCGAATTCTCGCCATCAACGATTTCCACGGCTACCTGCGCCCCTCCCCGGGCGGAATCAAGATTGCCGATCCCGCCGACAAAACCAAGAAGGTCATGGTGGAAGCCGGCGGCGCCGAGCATATGGCAACATTGGTCAAACAACTCCGTGACGGAAACAAGAACACCATCTTTGTCGCCGCCGGAGATTTGATCGGCGCGAGCCCCTTGCTGTCGGCGATGTTCCATGACGAGCCCACCATCGAGTCGCTGTCGATGATGGGGCTCGCGGTGGCCGCGGTCGGCAATCATGAATTCGACGAGGGCAAGGACGAGCTGCTGCGGATGCAGAACGGCGGCTGTCATCCCACCGACAAATGTCTCGGTCCGCATCCGTTCACCGGCGCCAAGTTTCACTACCTCGCAGCCTCCACGGTCGAAAAGGACACCGGCAAGACGGTTTTTCCCGGCTACGAGATCAGGGAATTCGAGGGCATCCCGGTGGCATTCATCGGCCTGACCTTGAAGGGCACGCCGAACATCGTCTCGCCGGTCGGGGTTGCGGGCCTCGAATTCAAGGACGAGGCTGAAACCGTAAATGCGCTGGTGCCGGAATTGAAGGCGCGCGGCGTCGAGGCCATCGTCGTGCTGATCCATGAAGGCGGTTTTCCGACCGGCGACTACAATGAATGCCCGGGGATATCCGGACCGATCGTCGACATCGTCAGGAAATTTGATCGCGCGGTCGACGTCGTGATCAGCGGCCACACCCATCAGGCCTATGTCTGCGACATCGACGGGCGGCTGGTCACGTCAGCCGACAAATACGGAACCATCGTGACCGCGATCGACCTCAGGCTCGATCGGGCGACGCGCGACATCGTCAGCGCCAGGGCCGACAACACCATCGTCCGCACCAGCGTTTACGCCAGGGATCCGGAGCAGACCGCGTTGCTGGAAGCTTACGACAAGGTGGCCGCGCCGATCGCCAACCGCCCGGCCGGATCGGTCAGCGAAACCCTGTCGCGTACCCCGAACGAGGCCGGCGAAAGCGCGCTCGGCGACATCATCGCCGACGCCCAGCTGGCGATAACCCGCGCCGCGACAACCGGCGGCGCCCTGGTGGCATTCACCAATCCGGGCGGCGTCCGCACGGATATCGCAAAGAAGGAAGACGGCGCGGTGAGCTACGCCGATGTGTTCGCCAGCCAGCCGTTCCGTAACCAGCTGGTCACGCTGACGCTGACCGGAAAACAAATCAAGGACATGCTGGAACAGCAATGGGCCGACCCGAAGCGGCCGCGGATCCTGCAGGTCTCGAAGGGTTTTGGCTATACCTGGGACAACGCCAAGCCCTATGGCGACCGCGTGGTCGCCGCTTCGATGTCGCTGAACGGGCAACCGATCGATCCCGCGGCGAGCTATCGGGTGACGGTGAACAGTTTCCTGTCCGTCGGGGGCGATGGCTTCACGGTCCTGAAGGACGGAACCGCGCCGCAATTCGGCGGCTATGACGTCGATGCGCTCTATGGATATTTTCGGGCTAACAGCCCGATCGGGCCCACCGCCGCCGACCGCATCGCGCGGATCAACTGAGTTGCATACGGCACGGCTCTTTCGCAGCGGCCGCCTAGCCCCTAGATTAGCGCTTCCGCGCAAGCGCGTTCGGATGCGCCAGGGTATTGCAAAAGGCATTGCATGACGACGCTTCTTCTCAGCCATCCGGCCAGCCTCGACCACGCTCACGCCGCCCGGACATCCCGAACGCGCCGACCGGCTGCGCGCCGTCGCCGAGGTGCTCGCGGAAGACCGCTTCGCGCCGCTGGTGCGCGACGAGGCGCCGGAAGGCGATCTTGATTCGGTCATGCTCTGTCACAACGAGCATTACGTCGGCGAACTCCGGCATATCGCGCCGTCGAGCGGCCTGATCTACCTCGACGGCGACACCTCGATGTCTCCCGGCACCTGGGAAGCGGTGATGCGCGGCGTCGGCGGCGCGGTCGCAGCCACCGACGCGGTGATGGCGGGCACCCACGCCAATGCTTTCGTGGCGGTGCGCCCTCCCGGCCATCACGCCGAAATCAACAAGCCGATGGGCTTTTGCTTTTTCGACAACGCCGCTATCGCCGCGCGTCATGCCCAGCGCAAATACGGCATCGCCCGCGCCGCCGTGGTCGATTTCGACGTGCATCACGGCAACGGCACCCAGGATATTTTCTGGGCCGATCCGACCGTGATGTATTGCTCGACGCACCAGATGCCGCTGTTTCCCGGCACCGGCGCTCGCGGCGAGCGCGGCGAGCACGACACCATCGTCAACGCGCCGCTGGCTTCGGAAGACGGCGGCGTGCAGTTTCGCGCCGCGTTCGAAAACGTGATCCTGCCGCAGTTGAACAAGTTCAGCCCCGAATTGATCATCGTCTCCGCCGGCTTCGACGCCCACTACCGCGATCCGCTGGCGTCACTCAATCTCAGATCGGAAGATTTCGGCTGGGTCACGCGCAAGCTGATGGATGTCGCCGATAAAAGCGCGGGGGGGCGAATTGTGTCGGTGCTGGAGGGCGGTTATGATCTGCAAGGCCTGAAAGAATCAGTCGCGGCCCATGTCACCGCGTTAATGGGCGCGTAAGTAGCCGCCACAATATGCCCGCATAGACGTCCTTGAATCTGCGCCTTGCAGCGTGCGCATCCGGGAAAACAATATGGCCGAGAACACCCAAGTGGACGTCAAGAAGCTGAGCTTCGAGCGCGCGATCGAGGAACTTGAAACGATCGTCAAGCGGCTCGAGGACGGCAAGGTGCCGCTGGAGGAATCCGTCGTCATTTACGAGCGCGGCGAAGCCTTGAAGCGGCGGTGCGAGGAATTGCTGCGGCAGGCCGAGGCGCGGGTCGACAAGATCACCACCGACGCCAATGGCCAGGTCGTCGGGACGGAACCGCTCGACGTGCAGTGACTGTTCCGGTGGCCTCCGGCCGCCTTGATGCGTCACTTCCTAGCAACAGTTAGAAACATTTAGTGCTCCGACATCGACGACCCGGCCGCGGCATGAACCGGCTGTTGGCGGGAGCGGACGCGGGACCCGTGCCCCGGGGCAGTGCTCGGGATCACAACGGACGACCCTTTCGCACGCAAATCGGCCCGGAAAAGCACTGAAATAGCGGCCGCCATGCGGGTGTACGCCGCCGATCCAGGGGAGAACGGAACCCTCGGCGCGCCGCCGGGATTGAGCTTCCACGGGTTCCATTTGCGCTCACGCCTTGCGCGCCGAGTCCCGGCGGGTTGGCTTTGACCGTTACTTTAGTGTAAAGCTTGGGACGTTATGGGCTGATGAAGGCGAGCTGCCGCCGGATTCCGGTGCCGGCAAGTGCCTCAAATGGCTCACAAAATGATCGAGAAGGGCGAAGCCGCCAAAAGTGATGCATGTCACATTGAACGATCTGGAGCGCATCTAGGCATTCAAATCGGGCTTCGGCTGGCCCAGATGGCAGCCGACGTCTGGGTTTTCGCTGCGCAGATACCGCGCACCCGCCTCACGTCGGACCGCTCGTCCCGACCTGCAAAATTGGAATATCGCTGTGACCACATTTAGTAAAACGCCGCTTCTGGACACCATCAAGACCCCCGACGATTTGCGTCGGCTCAAGGTGGAGCAGGTCCGGCAAGTCGCCGATGAGCTGCGCCAGGAAACCATCGATGCCGTTTCGGTCACCGGCGGACATTTCGGCGCCGGCCTCGGTGTCGTCGAATTGACGACGGCCATCCACTACGTCTTCGACACGCCCCGCGATCGCCTGATCTGGGACGTTGGCCATCAGGCCTATCCGCACAAGATCCTGACCGGCCGCCGCGATCGCATCCGCACCCTGCGCACCGGAGGCGGGCTTTCCGGTTTCACCAAACGAACCGAGAGCGATTACGATCCGTTCGGCGCGGCCCACTCCTCGACCTCGATTTCCGCCGGCCTTGGCATGGCGGTGGCGCGCGACCTTGCCGGCGGCAAGAACAACGTGATCGCTGTGATCGGCGACGGCGCGATGTCCGCCGGCATGGCCTATGAGGCCATGAACAATGCCGGCGCGATGAATTCGCGCCTGATCGTGATCCTCAACGACAACGATATGTCGATTGCCCCGCCGGTCGGCGCGATGAGCGCGTATCTGTCGCGGCTCTATTCCGGCAGGACCTACCGCACGCTGCGCGAGGCGGCCAAACAGATCAACAAGCATCTGCCGAAGGTCATCTCCAACCGCGCCAACCGCGTCGAGGAATATTCCCGCGGCTTCATGATGGACGGCGGCACGCTTTTCGAAGAACTCGGCTTCTATTATGTCGGCCCGATCGACGGCCACAATCTCGACCACCTGCTGCCGGTGCTCAAGAACGTCCGCGACATGGAGACCGGCCCGATCCTGGTCCATGTCGTCACCCAGAAGGGCAAGGGTTATGGCCCGGCGGAAGCGTCGGCCGACAAGTATCACGCCGTGGTCAAATTCGACATCGCCACCGGTGCGCAGGCAAAAGCCAAACCGAATGCGCCGTCGTATCAGAATGTGTTCGGCCAGAGCCTCGTCAAGGAAGCGCAGAAGGACGAGAAGATCGTCGGCATCACCGCGGCGATGCCGTCGGGCACCGGGATCGATATCTTCAACAAGGCCTTCCCCGAGCGCACCTTCGATGTCGGCATCGCCGAACAGCATGCGGTGACGTTCGCGGCCGGTCTGGCGACCGAAGGCTTCAAGCCGTTCTGCGCGATCTATTCGACGTTCCTGCAGCGCGGCTATGACCAGATCGTCCATGACGTGGCGATCCAGAGCCTGCCGGTGCGCTTCGCCATCGATCGCGCCGGCCTGGTCGGCGCCGATGGCGCCACCCACGCCGGCTCGTTCGACAATGCCTATCTGGGCTGCCTGCCCAATTTCGTCATCATGGCGGCTTCCGACGAAGCCGAACTGGTGCACATGGTGGCAACCCAGGTCGCCATCAACGATCGTCCCAGCGCGGTGCGCTATCCGCGCGGCGAAGGCCGCGGCGTGGAGATGCCCGAAGTCGGCGTGGCGCTGGAGATCGGAAAAGGCCGCATCATCCGCGAAGGCACCAAGATCGCGCTGCTGTCACTCGGCACCCGTTTGGCCGAATGCGAGAAGGCGGCCGACGAACTGGCGGCACTTGGATTGTCCACCACCATTGCCGACGCGCGCTTCATGAAGCCGCTCGATCTCGACATGGTGCTGAAGCTGGCGCGCGAGCACGAAGTCCTGCTCACGATCGAGGAAGGCTCGATCGGCGGGTTCGGCTCCCATGTCATGCAGACGCTGGCCGAGCACGGCATGCTCGACGGCGGCTTGCGGATGCGTTCGATGGTGCTGCCCGACGTGTTCCTCGATCACGACTCGCCGAACGCGATGTATGCCCGCGCCGGCCTTGACGCCAAGGGCATCGTCGCCAAGGTGTTCGAGGCGCTCGGCAAGGATTTCAAGGCCGAAACGGTGAAGCTGGCCTAAAGGCGTCGTCCTAACCAAGCGTACCTTGCATTCGTCATTGCGAGGAGCTCTTGCGACGAAGCAATCCAGATTTTCGCGCGGTTATGGATTGCTTCGCTTCGCTCGCAATGACGGCTTGAACCATGAAAATCTACCTGGCCGGTCCCGACGTGTTCCTGCGTGACGCCGTCGATATCGGGCAGCACAAGGTGGAACTGTGCGCGCGTCACGGACTGACCGGGCTCTATCCGCTGGACAATGTCATCGACCTTGCCGCCCGGGACGCCTCCTTGCGGATATTTCGCGGTAACGAAACCATGATGATCGCGGCCGATGCCATTATCGCCAATCTCACGCCGTTTCGAGGACCGGGCGCCGATGCCGGCACCGTCTATGAGCTCGGCTATATGGCCGGGCGCGGCAAGCTCTGTCTCGGCTACTCCAACGATCCCTCGCACTATGCCGACCGGGTGCGTGATTTCACCGAGGTGACTTCACGCGACGGATGCCTGGTCGATGCGCTGGGGTTGACCGTCGAGGATTTCGGATTGACCGACAACCTGATGATGATCCATGCGCTCGATCGTCACGGCTGCGCGCTGGTGACGCCACAGCAAGCGCCCGCGGATATCTGGCATGACCTGACCGCCTTCGAGACCTGCGTGCGCCTTGCCGCTGAACGCCTCGGCTCCGCGCCCGCGCGCGCATCGGATTGAACTTGGTCAAGCGTGACGTGAGCGTGCCCCCTCCCCGCAAGCGCGTGGACCTGTTGCTGGTCGAGCGCGGACTGTTCGAAAGCCGGGCCCGCGCCCAGGCCGCGATCGAGGCCGGCCTCGTCATGGCCAACGACCAGCCGGTGCTGAAGGCCTCCGAGGCCATTGCCGTCGACGCCGTGCTGCAGGCGCAGCCCGCGCATCCCTATGTCTCGCGCGGCGGCGTCAAGCTGGCGGGCGCGCTGGAGCGCTATCCGCTCGAGATCGAGGATCACGTCTGTCTCGACGTCGGCGCATCGACCGGCGGCTTCACCGAGGTCTTGCTTGCCAACGGCGCCAGCCTGGTGTTTGCCATCGACGTCGGGCGCGAGCAGTTGCATCCGTCGCTGCACGGCCATCCCAGGGTGGTGTCGATGGAGGAGACCGATATCCGCGGCTTCGAAGGCAAGCGTTTGCCGATGCGGCCCGACATCGTCGTCGTCGACGTCAGCTTCATTTCATTGAAGGCCGTGCTGCCGGCGGCATTATCCCTCGCGGCGGCGCCAATGCATTTGCTGGCATTGATAAAACCGCAATTCGAGGCGCCGCGAAAACATTCCAAGCGCGGCATCATCCGCAATGCGATGGTGCACCAGGAAATCTGCGACGATATCGCGGCCTTCGTGGCTTCGCAGGGGTGCACCCGGATCGAGGTGTTTCCATCGTCGATCAAGGGCGGCGACGGCAATGTCGAATTTTTCATTGGCGCGCGCCGTGGTTGAACGCCTGGTCATCGACCATGTCGGCCATCGCGGCGACGGCGTCGCCTTCGCCGATGGACAATCGATCTTTGTGCCGTACTCGCTTGGCGGGGAGACCGTCGAGGTGACCCCGGTGCCGGGTCACCATCCCGACCGAAGGCGTCTGCTTCAGGTCGAGCGCGCCAGCCCGGAACGCATCGCGCCGTTCTGCCAGCATTTCGGAACCTGCGGCGGTTGCGCGATCCAGCATTGGGAAAGCGGTCATTATCAGGTCTGGAAACGCGGGCTCGTCGTCGAAACGCTGGCCCAGGCGAAGATTTTTTGCGACGTGCACCCGCTGATCGACGCCCATGGGCTCGGCCGGCGGCGGATCACGCTTCACGCCCGGATGGGCACCCATGACGTGCTCAAGGTGGGATTTTCAGCGGCGAACTCGCACGACATTGTTCCTGTCGATCGTTGCCCGATCCTCGATCCCGGCTTGAGCGGCGCGCTTGACGCGGCATGGGCGATCGCCGAGCCGCTGAGGCCCACCGGCAAGCCGCTCGATATCCAGCTCACCGCCGTGAGCGACGGCCTCGACGTCGACGTGCGCGGCTCGGGACCGCTGCCGTCAAACATGATCGCAGCCTTGTCCGAGGTCGCGGAAAAACATCGGCTGGCGCGGCTGACGCGCCACGGCGAACTGGTGCTGATGCGCAACCCCCCGGCGATCACGATCGGCACCGCGCAGGTCACGCTGCCGCCGGGTTCGTTCCTGCAGGCGACGGCCGCCGGCGAGGAAGCACTGGCGGCACTGGTGGGCGAGCATTGCCGGCGCGCCAAACACATCGCCGATCTGTTCTGCGGGGTCGGACCGTTCGCGCTGCGGCTGGCGGCAAAATCGCGCATCTCGGCCTTCGACAGCGACGCGGGCGCGGTAACGGCCTTGCAGAAGGCCGCCACCTCGACGTCCGGACTGAAGCCGGTCAAGGCCGAGACGCGCGACCTGTTCCGGCGTCCGCTGATGCCGCAGGAACTGCGCGACTACGACGCGGTCGTGTTCGATCCACCGCGGCAGGGCGCCCAGGCGCAAGTCAGGCAGCTTGCGCTCAGCAAAATTCCCGTGGTGGTCGCGGTGTCCTGCAACGTCGCGACCTTCGCCCGCGACGCCCGGATTCTGATCGATGGCGGCTATGAAATCGAGAGCGTGACGCCGGTCGACCAGTTTCGCCATACGCCGCATGTCGAGCTGGTGGCGCGGTTCGCGAAATAACACCGTGTCCCGGACGCGGTGCAGCGCCCTTCACGATGCACCGCAGAGCCGGGACCCAAACTCCCACGGGACCCCGGATCAGCTGCGCACCACGCCGCTAAGAAGCGGCGCGCTGCGCAGCATCCGGGCACGGGCGCGCTCACCTTCCCCACCTGTCCTGCCAGATTTTCTCGCCGATCAGACAGGAAACCCGCGGCTCCTTCTCGGCCACCGGGACCACCGGCCGCTCGGGCGTGCGGCCGGCGACTTCGAGCAGCAGCTTGGTCCGGATCGCCTCCCTGAACTTGTCGCGATCCTTGATCGACACCACAAACGATCCCGGGCCGCCGATCACGCAATCCTCGTAGTAGAAATCGAGGTTTTCGATATCCATGGTCGAATAGGACGGCTCCTTCACCATGATCGGCAGGCCGTTGATGGTGATGCCCTTTTCAAGGGCTGCGTCGCGCGCGACTAGGACCGGCCCGCCGTTATTGTTGGGACCGTCACCGGAAATATCGATGACCCGCCGCAGCCCGTGATACGGGTTCTCCTCGAACAGCGGCATCGCGAAATTGATCGCGCCGGAAATCGAGGTCCGCGAGGCGCGGCGGATCGGGGTCTTGAGGATTTCCTCGGCGACCGCGTCCGCGGTTTCCGGACCGTCGATCACCCGCCAGGGAATGATGATCTTCTGGTCGTTCGATGCCGCCCATTCGAAATAGGTCACCGCGATCTTGCCGATCTGGCCGGCCTTCAGCGCCTGCAGAAATTCCTTTGAGACGATGGCCTGCGCATAACCTTCGCGCTGAACCGCAAGTTCGTCCATGTCCATCGAATAGGAGACGTCGACGGCGAGGATCAGCTCGATATCGACGGCGGGCGGCTTGTCCCTAGCGTCCGACACCTGGGTTTTCGGGTTCGGCGCGGCAAAACTTGCGACGTCGCTGCCGGCCACCGTTCCTGCGACCAGCACCGCCCCAACCGAGATATACCAGCGCATAACGGCCCTCCATCGTCTGACGTAATGGTGACATGCAAAGCGCGTTGCGAAAAGCGAGAACACCGGTTGTCGTTCACATTCAGGTTAGAGCGTCCAACGGCTGCCTTAATTTCACCAAGGCTTCCGTTGGATCGGCGCTCGCCCTGCAACGCTGCTTGCAATGAAGCCATCGCAAAACAGCCGGTTCCACGCCGGCCCCGGACGCGGTATTCTGGTTCGATGAGCCCGCGAGCGTCAGGAGGTGCCGCCGGAATGACCGATACCGTCACCAGGCCGAAAACCAAGGTTCGGACCAAGACCGAACGGCCGCGCCTGCACAAGGTCATCCTCGTCAATGACGACTTCACGCCGCGTGAATTTGTCGTCTCGGTCCTGAAGGCGGAATTCCGCATGACCGAGGACCAGGCCCACAAGGTCATGATCACGGCACACCAGCGCGGCGTCTGCGTGGTCGCCGTCTTCACCAAGGACGTCGCCGAGACCAAGGCGACGCGCGCCACCGACGCCGGCCGCGCCAAGGGCTATCCCCTGCTGTTCACCACCGAACCGGAGGAATAGCGGGCGGGAATAAGTCCCGGCCGCTGCCGGTTTCAGCCGCCCGGCGTTTCGTCCTGCAAGCCGTAGACCCGCTCGGCTTTCGAAAATCCGGCGATCGGAAACTCGCCGAGATCCGTCCATTGGCTTTGGCAGATCCGTGAGAATCCGGCGGAAGCCACGACCGTGCGATGCAGGCGGCCGGCGATTTTCTCCAGCCGCGCCGCCAGATTGACGGCGGGGCCGATGCAGGTGAAATCGAGCCGGTTGCCGCCGCCGATATTGCCGAACAGAATTTTTCCGACATGCAGCGCCACCCCGAAGCGGAAGCGCTCGATGGTTTCTCCGATCGGATAATGCATCGCATCGACGCTGGCGCGGGATTCCCGCGCGGCCTCCAGCACGTGGCCGCAAACCTCCTCGGCGTCTCCTATCGCTTCGGCGATCGGAAACACCGCCAGCAGCCCGTCGCCCATGAACTTCAGGACTTCGCCGCCATGGGCCTTGATCGCGTGCACCTGACAATCAAAATACTGATTGAGAATATCGACCACGGTCTCGGCCGGCAGCCGGTCCGAGAGCGCGGTAAAGCCGCGCAGATCCGACAGCCAGATCGCGGCCTGCATGGTATCGGCGTGGCCGCGGCGTATCTGGCCGCCGAGAATCCGCTCGCCGGCGCGGTTGCCGACATAAGTGTCGAGCAGGTTCGAAGCGGTGCGGGTCAAGTTGACGATCTCGATCACGCGTGTCAGCGGCCGCACCAGCATTCTCAGCGCGGCCAGTTCGTCATCGCTAAAACCGCCCGGCTGCTTCGTGGTCCAGCTCGATCCGTGAATTGAGCTGCTGGTGAACCGAAGCGGCAGCGCAATGTAGTCGGTAACACCTTCCGCCCGCATATCGTCGAAGAACGGAAAGCGCTTGCTCTGCGGATCATCGAGGCGATACCTGACCTCCTGTCCCTTCTCGTACAGCATGACGAGAGGGCTATTCTTGAATGCCGGTGTATTGCGAGGATCAGATTCGGCACTGTTGGTGACGACCTCGGCTCCCGGCCGCCAGATGAAACTGACGCCGAAAATACCCGGATGCAGCGTCTGCACGAAAACGCCGACGCGCCAGAGCGGCAAGCCCGCCTGCACCAGGCGTTCGCAGGTTTCCGACATCATGTGGCTCGGATTGACCGCGGATCTGGCGCCGTCGATCAGCCAATCGGTAGTCTTCTGCAGCTCGGACAGGTTCATCATCGTCGCATTTGCGGGGCAAGTTCCCGGCCCGTCAAGGCGATACAAATGCTTTGCGTTTCGGCGTCATCCGGGCAAAGTCCGCTCAAGTGAAGCCATGGACACGAGAAATGCCGGATTCGCCACCGAACCTGACGATGCGCCTTTGCTGGCAAGCCCTCGCCGTTGTCCTCGTCTTCCCCGCAACTCCGTCGGGTGCCGGGCCCTATGGCGGCCGGCTGCTGCAGCAGGTCCGCGATTCGCAACCCATCATTGCCGTCGCCAATGAGGACAAACGAGAGCTACCGGACACCGATATCCTGGCGTTACCGTCAGGCAAGTGCAGCACGCTCAAAATCGCGGGACGCGATTTTGCGTGCCGGGCGGTCGCGTTCTTCCAGAACGAACAAGGCCGGGCCAATTTTGTGATCGCGCTCGACGATCCCGCGGACGGCAGTCACATCGTCACCTTCTCCGGCGACAATGGCAGGCGGGAAAACGATAACCTGTACGAACTGCAGATCGACCGGATGCTGCTCAACTCCAAGGACCGGCCGAAGGTCGATGGCCTGCCGGTGCCGGTGGTCGAGTTGTCGACCGGAACCTGCAAGCAGCTTGGGAACCTGAGGACGACGGGAATTTCCAGCATCGCCTGCAGCGCGACGGATCGAAACGGCAAGAGCTATGCAGTGCAGTTCGAATCCGACGGCTCGCCGACGACCATACGGAGGATCGTACGGTCCGCGCTGGTCAATGAAAAACGCCGTGCCAAGCAAATCGAGCAACTCGAATGCCGCCAGAAGGCCGAGGCCGCGAAAATCCTCCCCAGAGACCGCACGGCTTACATCATTGGATGCCTCGAACAAGAGGATAACCAGAAGCCGGCGACGGATCAGTGAAGCGATAACGTCAGGCTGGTGATCTTTGAGTCCGCCTTCCAAGGCCCGGTCGGGCGTCGGAATCGGCACGCGCCTCCGCTATTTCAGCTCTGGCATGGCACCAAGCTGCGTGCGCCGCTCGTCCATACGGGAAGAGCCGATTGCCGGCCCTTTCGTCGGAAGTTCGACGTCGCGAAGCTGCGGCGATGCTGCTTGAAACGATGGAGTTCTTCGTGCTGCTTGTCGTCGAGGCGCATGCCCTGAATATGGGTCAAGGAGAATGAATTTCTCAATGTCGGCACCTCCAACCCTTGGGCAAAAGCTCCTGATAAGCCTTTGTTTTAGGGTTTTAATGGATTTTCGGGCAGGGAATTGCTATATTGAGCGGCAGGAGAATGCATGTCCGCCCGCCTTCAAACCGCGACCGTCAATGCCACCGCCCGGGTCATCCAGAATCTGGCAGAGCAGAATCACGTGACCTACCATGTGACCGATAATGACCGGCTGGCGCATCATATGACGCGATTGGCGGGAGATGCGGTCGAACTCGATCCTATCGAGCAGTTATTGGTTGGACTGCAACGTGCCGGACGCATCGACCGCACGCTCATGGTCCGCCTGCAAGCACGCTATCTCCGCGAAACCAAACCGTGACGTTCGATCCGTTTGGCGATTTCGAGACACGCGGCTACCTGCGGAACGTCGCCAGAACCAAGGACTTGAAGATCGTCCGGCAGATGGAGCACACGTCCTTCACGACCGGCCTTGATACAGCGTTCGCCAAGCTCGCCGCCCGAAAGCAACTTTCGTATGACGACATGCTCTCCACGCATCAGATTCTGTTTGATGCAGTTTATCCGTGGGCGGGGCAAGATCGCTTGATCAACGCTCCCAGCATCGGTGTAAGCAAGGGGCCCGTTCTGTTCGCACGACCTGATCTGATTCGACGCACTATCGATTACGCGCTGGAAAAGGGGCAAGACAAAGCATTCATGCGGGAAAAGCCCGGTGAAATTATCGGCCACCTTGCCTACGGCCATCCTTTTCTCGACGGCAATGGCCGCACGATGATGGTTGTGCATTCCGTCCTCGCGCAACGCGCCGGGTTTAGCATTAACTGGGCGGCCACCGACAAGACGGATTATCTGAACGCATTAACCGAGGAGATTGGAAATCCGAAGGCGGCCGCGCTCAATAAATACCTTAAGCCGTTCATCACCAGGGCTATCGCTGATAGCGGTCTTGCCGCCGCCGTCGTCGCCACACCGGGCCTTGACGGCCAATCCGCCAACACCGTGGCAGGTCAGATTAGCGATCCGGCACTACAGGAACGGTATCGAGCCCAAGAGCTGGCGCGAGAAGAAGTTCAGAAGTAGCCCGTAAGGCGGATTGAGCCCCGACCGCAATCCGCCACCTCGCGGCGTGACAGCGGATTGCGCCATCGCTCATCCGCGCTCTTACGGGCCGACCTGCCCGCGATGCCGCAGGAAATGATCCGCCAGCACGCAGGCCATCATGGCTTCGCCGACCGGCACCGCGCGAATCCCGACGCAGGGATCATGCCGGCCCTTGGTCATGATTTCGGTGTCGGCGCCGTTGCGGTCCACGGTGCGGCGCGGCGACAGGATCGAGGAAGTCGGCTTGACCGCGAAACGCGCCACCACCGGCTGCCCGGTGGAGATACCGCCGAGAATGCCGCCGGCATGGTTGGACAGGAAGCTTGGGCCGTGATTGCCCATCCGCATCTCGTCGGCGTTTTCCTCGCCGGATAATTCGGCGGCGCCGAAGCCTGCGCCGATCTCGACGCCCTTCACCGCGTTGATGCTCATCAGTGCGGCGGCCAGTTCAGCATCGAGCTTGGCATAGATCGGCGCGCCGAGGCCGGCCGGCACGCCCTCCGCAATTATCTCGATCACCGCGCCGATCGACGAGCCTTTTTTCCGGATGTCGTCGAGGTAGCCCTCGAAGAACGCGGCCTTGTCCTTGTCCGGGCAGAAGAACGGATTGCGCGCGATCTCGTCCCAGTCCCATCTGTCGCGATCAATTCTGTGCGGACCCATCTGCACCAGCGCGCCGCGCACCCTCACTTCCGGCAGGATCTTGCGGGCGATGGCGCCGGCCGCGACCCGACTCGCGGTCTCGCGCGCCGAAGAACGCCCGCCACCGCGATAATCGCGCAGGCCGTATTTGGCTTCATAGGTGAAGTCGGCGTGGCCCGGACGAAACTTGTCCTTGATGTCGGAATAATCCTTCGAGCGCTGATCGGTGTTTTCGATCAGCAACGCGATCGGCGTGCCGGTCGTCACCTGCGCGCCGGTTTCCGGATGCGCCATTACACCCGAGAGAATCTTCACCGCGTCAGCTTCCTGGCGCTGGGTGGTGAAGCGCGACTGTCCGGGACGGCGGCGATCGAGATCGTGCTGGATGTCCTCGGCGGTCAGCGGCAGAAGCGGCGGGCAGCCATCGACCACGCAGCCGATCGCGACCCCATGGCTTTCGCCGAAGGTCGTGACCCGGAACAGGTGGCCGAAGGTGTTGAAGGACATTTTGGCGGCTCGGGATCGCTGGATTGTGCCGTGTGGTAACGCGCGCGGTTCGGCTGGTCAAACTTCTCATTCGTCATGGCCGGGCTTGTCCCGGCCATCCACGTCTTTCTACGCTCGTAAAGAAGACGTGGATGCCCGGCACAAGGCCGGGCATGACGGTTGATGGATCGCGCGCTTCGGCTTGGCCTTAACCATACTTCGCCAGCCCGCCGTCGCTGAACACGTAGACCACGCCCTGTCCGATCGGCGTGTCGACGGCCTCGAGCGGCGGCGCTACGCCCAGCGCCACCATCAGCGCCCGCATGGTGCCGCCATGCGCGACGGCCACCGTATCGGTGACAAGGGAATCGAGCCAATCGCGCATCCGCAAGACGACGCTGGCATAGCTCTCGCCCGAGGGTGCTGCGACGCTCCATTTGTCGGCGTCGCGGCGCGCGAATGTCACGGCATCATGCAGTTTCATTTCGCTCAGCGTCAGGCCTTCCCATTGCCCGTACCCGATCTCGCGCAGCCGGGCGTCGACGCTGTAATCGGCCGACGGCAGCATCATCGCATCGCGCACCAATTCCATCGTCGATCGCGCGCGGCCGAGCGGGCTCGCGACGAACGGCAGGGAGGACGGCTCGTGGCCGTCGCCCGCCAGCACATCGCCAAGGATTGCGCCGGCAGCCATCGCCTGGCTGCGTCCGAGATCGTTGAGTGGAATATCCTGCGTTCCCTGGAAACGGCCTTGCGCGTTCCACGCGGTCTCGCCATGGCGAATGTAGTAGATCTTCGGCACAGGCATCGGCGCCGACAGCTATTCCTTGCTCGGCGAATGGCCGAGCGAGATATCCGGCGCGTCCGGGCGTTTCATGCCGACGACGTGGTAGCCGGAATCGACGTGATGCACCTCGCCGGTAACCCCGCGCGACAGGTCGGAAAGCAGATAGAGCGCGCTGTCGCCGACTTCCTCGATACTCACGTTGCGGCGCAGCGGCGCGTTATATTCGTTCCATTTCAGGATGTAGCGGAAATCGCCGATGCCGGATGCGGCCAGCGTCTTGATCGGTCCCGCCGAAATCGCGTTGACGCGAATGTTCTTTTCGCCGAGATCGGCCGCGAGATAGCGCACGCTCGCCTCCAGCGCCGCCTTGGCAACCCCCATCACGTTGTAATGCGGCATCCATTTCTCGGCGCCGTAATAGGTCAGCGTCACGATCGAGCCGCCGTCGGTCAACAGTTTCTCGGCGCGCTGGGCGATCGCGGTCAGCGAGTAGCAGGAGATCAGCATGGTCCTGGAAAAATTATCGGCGGTGGTTTCGAGATAGCGGCCGTCGAGCTGGTCCCTGTCGGAGAACGCGATGGCGTGGACCACGAAGTCGATTCTGCCCCACTTCTGCTTGAGCACGTCAAACACCGCATCGATGGTTGCGGAATCGGTGACGTCGCAATGGCCGAGCAGGATGCCGTCGACCTCCTTCGCCAGCGGCTCGACGCGTTTTTTCAGCGCGTCACCCTGCCAGGTCAGTGCGATTTCCGCGCCGGCCGCGCGGCAGGCCTTGGCGATGCCCCAGGCGATCGAGCGGTTGTTGGCAACCCCGAGGATCACCCCGCGCTTGCCCT
Organism: uncultured Pseudomonadota bacterium; assembly: GCA_963771225.1. Classification (GTDB taxonomy): domain Bacteria; phylum Pseudomonadota; class Alphaproteobacteria; order Rhizobiales; family Xanthobacteraceae; genus Bradyrhizobium. Next base: position 35,937 of record CAVYSR010000012.1, read on the forward strand.
GCATCAGACCTGAATTTGGCGACATCCGGTTTCCCATCGATTGAACAGGTCTGGAGGTACACCAGCGACCCCCGCCGGTACAGCCCAAATCCCCCGGGATTCGGTGCTTTGCCTGGCAACCCTGACGGCTGGAATAGCCGCGCCATGGTGGTGTTATGTTGGGTAAGGCGCTCGCGTGGCGGCTATCAACGGACGCCCACCGGACCAACCCGGGATCGAACTTTCAAGACCGGACTCCCAAAATCGGGTTTCCAAGATCGGGCTTCCATGACCGCGTTTCGCCAGAATGTCGAGGCCATGATCCCGGCGCTGCGCCGCTACGCCCGCGCGCTGGCGCGCGATGCCGATGCCGCCGACGATCTGGTGCAGGACACGCTGGTGCGGGCGTTGCGTTCGGAACGGCTGTTTCTCGGCGGCGACGTCAGGAGCTGGCTCTACACCATCCTGACCAACCTCAACAAGAACCGGCGGCGATCGCTGGCCCGGCGGCCGCAATTCGTGCCGCTGTTCGACGACAATCCCGACGCCAGCGGGACCGAGGCGGAAGGCCGCGACATCGCCCGCGCGCTGGCGACGCTGGTGGAGGAGCAGCGCGCGGTGCTGCTGCTGGTGATGCTGGAAGGATTGAGCTACCGCGAGGTCGCCGACATTCAGGGCGTGCCGATCGGCACCGTGATGTCCCGCCTCGCCCGCGCGCGTGCCCATGTGAAAGCTTCCCTGGATGGCGAGCGCCCCGCGCTCCGGAGGGTGAAATGATAGCGGGCGACAGGCATTGGGGATGCGACGGGACGCAACAGAGAGCCCGCCGCCCGGAACCAGGACAGGCCGAAACGACATTGATCAGGACCAGACAGAGACCACGACCATGACCGAGCGACAAATTCCCGTCACGGAAGACGAACTGCACGCCTATGTCGACAACGAGTTGCCGGCGGAGCGTCGCGGCGATGTCGAGGCCTGGCTTGCGGCGCATCCCGACGATGCCGGGCGGGTGCAATCATGGCGCGCGATGGCGGAAGCGCTGCATGCGCGCTACGATCAGGTGGCCGACGAGGCGGTGCCGAAGCGGTTGGAGATCGAGCGGCTGGTGCGGCCACCGCGTCAATGGATGTACGGCGCGATCGCCGCGGCGCTGGTGGCGTTCACCGGCGGCGGCGGCGTCGGCTGGCTGGCGCGCGGTGTGGCGGCAGCACCATCGGTGTTGCAGAATTTGACGCTGGATGCGCTCGACGCGCATCGGCTCTATAGCGTCGAGGTTCGCCATCCGGTCGAGGTACCGGGCAGCGAACGCACGCATCTGCAAGCTTGGCTGACCAAGCGCTGCGGCTGGGATGTCCGCGCACCGGAGCTGGGGGCGACCGGACTGAAGCTGGTCGGCGGCCGGCTGTTGCCCGGCCCCACCGGGCCCGCGTCATTTTTGATGTATGAGAGCGCCTCGGGGGAACGCTATACGCTCTACGCCTCGCGCGCGAAAACCGACACCGCGCAGATGCGCTACACCGCCGCCGAAAACTCCGGCGCGATGTACTGGTCCGAGGACGGCGTCGGCTATGTGCTGAGCGGCCCCACCGACCAGGAGCGGCTGAACCAGGTCGCACGGCTGGTCTACGACCAGACCGAAAAGACCGGCGGGTGAGGTGCGTCAGGACCGGCGTCCCAATTCCGACATCGAAAATCTGGAATCAAAACACCGAAAATCTGGAATCAAGACATCGGCGCGTCGCAAATTCGCACCAGGTTCCCACGCGAATATGACAAGCGTTCGATCCGCCGATCGACGCAAGCGGCCTCGATCGGGGTTTACCGCGCTGGTCCCCCGGTCGAGGCTGCACCGTTTCGGGTGACGCGATGAGCTAAGGGTCTCCGCTAACCAAGATCGCTGCGCGGATTATAGGGGTGTCCGTCGCGCCACTTCTGCATCAACGCCTCGAGCTCGGAGTCGTTCCCGTCCGGCAGCACGATGCGGATGGTGACAAACAGGTCGCCGGTCGCGCCCGCCGCTTTCGGCAATCCCTTGCCTTTCAGGCGAAAAATGCGGCCGCTCGAGGTATTCTTCGGTATCGACAGCTCGACCGCGTTGCCGAGCGTCGGCACGCGAATTTTGCCGCCGAGCACGGCTTCATACAGCGTGATCGGCAGATCGACCCGCAAATCGCCGCCGTCGACCTTGAAGAAGGGATGCGGCGCGATGCTGACCGTGATCAGGAGATCGCCGGGGGGATGGCCGGGCGCGGTCTCGCCCTGTCCCTTGAGCCGGATCTGCTGACCGGCGGCAACGCCTGCGGGAATCCGGACATTGAGTTCCTTGCCGGTCGGCAACCGGACACGCTTTTCCGCGCCCTTGACCGATTCTTCGAGCGACACCGTCATGGCCACGCTGAGGTCGAGATCGAGCGCGATGCCGCCCGGATCGAACTCGAAGGTGTTGCCCGCGCCGGGCCGCGCGCCGCGCACGCCGCCGCTGAACATGCTGTTGAGGATGTCCTCGAAGCCGCCCCCGCCAAAGCCGCCCGCACCGGCGCCGCCGGTGCGGAAGGTGCGGGATTCAAATCCGCCGCCGGGGGAGGCCCCGCGCGCCCGCGGATCGCCACCGGGAAAACCTTGAAAGCGCGGCTTGCCCTCGGCGTCGATCTCGCCGCGATCGAACTGCTTGCGCTTGTCCTCGTCGCCGATGATCTCGTTGGCCGAATTCAGCTCGGAAAAACGCGCCGCGGATTTCGGATCGTTCTTGTTGGCATCGGGGTGATGCTTCTTGGCGAGCTTGCGATAGGCGCTCTTGATCGCCGCAGCGCTGGCGCCCCGCGGCACCCCCAAGACCTCATAGGGGTCGCGCATCCGTCACGTCTCCTTCAGGGAAATCAAAACTGGGCAGGGCTGGCCGCCCTTCGGCCTTCATCTGGTGTCTTCGTGGCATTTTTGCAACGGGAACCCGTCCCGGGATTAGCCTTGTTTCCACGGCTTCAAGGTATGGATTTGCCATCGCCCCTCGCCCGACTGGCAAGCCGCGCCCTGCAGCCAGCTTTCCGACTGGCCATTGACATAGCTCGCCAGAAAATCCCGGCAGGTGCGCCCTTCCGAGGAATAGGCCTGGGCCAGCGGCGTCACCGAGCCACGGGCGCCGGTCTCAGGATTTTCCCAAGGCTGACTGGAATCCTTGTCGCCCTTGGTTAGCACATCGGAGGCCGCATTGCGCGCGAAAGCAAGATCGGCCTCGGTCGGCGCCGGCGCCTCGGACCGGGCCGCGCCAAGCGAGCCCGTCATATCGCTGTCGCCCATCCTGGCGAAGCTTGAGTCGGACCGGTTGAGGCTGCAGCCGCCCGCGCCCACGCCGATTAGAATCAATGTCATGACCGCACCCGCCGGCGAGATCGCCAATAGGCCAACGCGCCCCCATGTCTTATATAGGGCAAGCCCGTACTGGGGCTGCAACGCGCTCTGGACCGCGGGCGGACGCAACTCGGATCTCCTGACATGACCGACACGACCTCCATCAGACACCCGACACCGTTAACATCCGGTGATTTCACCGCGGCCGAGGAGCCGTTTGCGCTGTTCGGCGACTGGTTCGCCGAAGCGGTGAAGGCCGAGCCGAACGATCCCAACGCCATGTCGCTGGCCACCGTTGACGCCAATGGCCTTCCCGACGTGCGGATGGTGCTGATGAAGGGCTATGACGCCGATGGTTTCGTGTTCTACAGCCATATCGCCAGCCAGAAAGGCCGCGAACTCGCCGCAAATCCTAAGGCGGCGTTATTGTTTCACTGGAAGTCGCTGCGCAGGCAGGTACGCATCCGCGGCAACGTGTCGCCGGTCACCGACGCGGAAGCCGACGCCTATTTCGCGACCAGGCCGAAGCAGGCCCAGATCGGCGCCTGGGCCAGCCAGCAGTCGCAGCCGCTGGAGAGCCGCTTTGCCTTCGAGCAGGCGATCGCCAAATTCGCCGCCAAACACATCCTCGGCGAGGTGCCGCGGCCGCCGGGATGGAGCGGCTGGCGCGTCGCGCCGGCCCAGTTCGAATTCTGGCACGACCGCCCGTTCCGCCTGCACGACCGCATCGAGTTCCGCCGTGCGGCACCGGATCAGCCATGGTCCAAAACGCGGCTTTATCCCTGAGCTTGAAAGTCTGAAAGATCTCCATGCCGATTTCCGCCAACACCCCACGGCGCACGCTGCTTCTGACCGGCGCCAGTCGCGGCATCGGCCATGCCACCGTGATCCGCTTTTCCAGCGCCGGCTGGCGCGTCATCACCTGCTCGCGTCATCCCTTTCCGGAGGAATGTCCGTGGGGCGCCGGACCTGAGGATCACATCCAGGTCGACCTCGCCGACCATGACGACACCACGCGGGCGATTTCGGAAATCCGCGAACGGCTGGAAGGCGGCGAGCTGCATGCGCTGGTCAACAACGCCGCGATTTCACCGAAGGCGGCGGGCGGCGGGCGGCTCGGCGCGGTCGATACCGACATCGAGACCTGGAGCCACGTATTTCGGGTGAATTTCTTTGCGCCGATCATGATGGCGCGCGGGCTGATCGAGGAATTGAAAGCCGCGAAGGGCTCGGTGGTCAACGTCACCTCGATCGCAGGCTCGCGCGTGCATCCGTTCGCCGGTGCTGCCTATGCGACCTCGAAGGCGGCGCTGGCCTCGTTGACCCGCGAGATGGCCTCGGATTTCGGCCGCATCGGCGTCCGCGTCAACTCGATCGCGCCTGGCGAGATCGATACCTCGATCCTGTCGCCCGGCACCGAGAAGATCGTCGAGCAGCAAATCCCGCTGCATCGGCTGGGCACGCCCGATGAGGTGGCGAAGATCATCTATGTGCTGTGCACGGAGACGAGCTCTTACGTCAACGGCGCCGAGATCCACATCAACGGCGGCCAGCATGTCTGATCGGAAGTAACATCAATCCGAGTAAAATTTGCGCAGGGCCGGCGCCTTGATGTTGAAGGCGCTGGAGCATTCATCCTCGCTCTCGCCCTCCAACAAAGCCGCACCGCAATGCCGGCAGGCCCGCCCCGGCATGGCGGGCGCGGCGCCGGTGCGGCCCGCTTGATAGCGCGCGAAATCGACGACGTTGGGTCCCGGCGTTATTACTTTTTCAACCATTGCTGTCCTCGCGGCGTGAGACCTGCGTTATCGCAGAAAGCCGTCGCGTAAACGTTCAGCCCAACGCTCAAATTTTAGACGAGAAATTGAGGCGGCTCTGCAGCCGGTGGAACCCGGCCGGCCCGGGGCAAATCGGCCGGCGATCTACCAAAGCAGGTCTCGCGCTCAGGACAGATCGCGCCAAACGCCTCACCCGCTACAGCCACCGCTTCCATGTGAAGAACAGATAGGGCAGCACGGCCGCGAGCAGCATCATGACCAGCGCGATCGGATAGCCGTGGGTCCATTCCAGTTCCGGCATGATCTTGAAGTTCATGCCGTAGATCGAGGCGATCAGGGTCGGCGGCATCAGCACCACCGCCATCACCGAGAACAGCTTGATGATGTTGTTCTGTTCGAGATTGACCACGCCCAGCATCGCGTCGAGCACGAAGGTGATCTTGTTGGAGAGATAGGAGGCGTGATCGGTCAGCGACCCCACGTCGCGCTGCATGGTTTTCAACTGCGCGCGCATCTCCTTCGACCATTTGACGTTGTCGGCCTCGGCGGTGACGAAGGTGACGAGGCGGCCGATCGAAACCAGGCTCTCGCGCACCTTGGAGGTGAGATCGCCTTTGCGGCCGATCGCGATCAGGATATCGGAATAGCGCTTGGCGTGGCCGGTGCGCGCAGCACCTTCAGGTTCGAAGATGGCATGGCTGACCGCGTCGACGTCGGCGCCGACGCGCTCCAGAATGTCGGCGCAGCGGTCGATCACCGCGTCGAGCAATTCCAGCAGCACGATCTCGCCGTTGATGCCGGGAGCGGCGCTGCGCGCCAGCTTGTGCTCGACCAGCGCAAACGGTTTCGGCAGATCGTAACGCACCGTCACCAGCCGATGGTCCGACAGGATGAAGGTCACCGGGGAGATCCGCGGCGTTTCGGTATCGGCCGCGCACATCAGGCTGGCAGTCATGTAGCGCGCGCCGTTCTCGGCATAGAGCCGGCTCGAAATCTCGATCTCCTGCATGTCCTCGCGGGTTGGGACCGCGATGCCGGCCAGCCCTTCGACGGCGTGGTCCTCGTCAGCCGTCGGCTTGACCATGTCGATCCAGACCGCGCTTTGCGGCAGCGCAGCAAGGTCGGGGGCAGTCATTTTTTTCAGCGAGGAGTCGGACGGGACGAACACCGAGAACATGGAGAACTCCGCAGAAGGGCACGTAAGTCTACCCAACAGGACTTAGCTCGATTCTGGCAAGCGCTTCATGACCGCCGTCCCGAATTTGCGGCGACCCGATGGCAACAACGCGGCTGCGATTCGACAGAGATGGTCTTGCTGCTCAAAAATGCGCCCGGAAGCCAAGAACTTGCGGCAAAAAAGTCACAGGCGGCTGCCGCATCGCGGGAACAACATCTAAACTCTGGAATTTTGGCTGATTTCGGCGATAATGTGATTGCTCGATTGAGACGATAACGTGATTAACAGATCGCGTCGTTTGGGTCTTAAGTATTGGCACAGCAAACGCGGCCTTGGACGAACACCCTGATTGGGCGAACACTTTGATTGGACCAGCATAATGTCGTCGCTGAGATTTAGACTGGTGATTCTGGCAGCAGCCGGGGTGATGCTGTCGGGTTGCATGGAGACCGCGAACTACCAGGCCGCTGACCAGGCCAATTTCAAACCGCGCGATCGGGAATTGCTCGCCCAGATAAAGTACGTGAACAAGCCGGTGGCTGACGCGTACCGCCGCGCCATCGTCGAATTCAACCGCAAGGAAGCGCCCGGCTCGATCGTGGTCGATTCCGACAATCACTATCTCTATTTCGTGGTCAATGGCGGCAAGGCGATCCGCTACGGCATCACGGTCGGCGAGGAAGCCATGGCCTGGTCCGGCATCGCCAAGGTCGGCAGCATGACCGAATGGCCGCCCTGGCATCCGACCAAGAGTGAAATCGCACGGCTCGGGGTTCCGACTTTCGTGCCGCCGGGTCCGGACAATCCGATGGGTTCGCGCGCGCTCTATCTCTATTCGGGCGGCAAGGACACCTTGTTCCGGATTCACGGCACCAACCAGCCGGAATATATCGGCTCGTCGATTTCCTCCGGCTGTATCCGGTTGACCAACGAGGACGCGATCGATCTCTATAGCCGGGTGAAGATGGGAGCCATCGTGGTTGTGCTCGAACCGCACCACAGCGAAGCGGCGGCCAGCGCCGGTTCAAAGGTGGCGTTCGGAGGCAGCAGCACCGACCTGCAATAAGCGACCGCTTTTCAAACGACTGCCTCAACATTTCAAAAGCGCCGGTTTACCGGCGCTTTTTTGCTGGCTGCGCCTCATTTCGCGGCGTCGGATTTGGCGGCAGCCTCGCGCGGCGGCGCTTCGTCCGGCCGTGCGGCCGGCAGCAGCGGCGCGATCTTCGGCAGGGAATCCCAGACGTTCCATTGGCAGATTTTGTAGTTGCTGTGCCGCTCCATCAAATCGAGGTGGATGTGATCTTCGTGGTATCCGTCCGAGCCCGGCCCCAGCACCGTCGAAAATCGTGCGCACACCGAATGCAGCACGTTCTCGCGCAACTCGCGTGGCACCATGCGGTCGGTCAGCGAAATCGATTGGCCGTTGGCAAGCTTCAAGGCGCGAACATCAAGCGCGTTGGCGCGGCCATGCTCGGACAATTCGGCGCCGGCGACGCGGTTGCGGCTGCGGCATTCGAACGAGTCGAAATTGTCGAGACTGCTGATGGCGCTGCCGCCGCCCGCCGCCAGCGGCGCGACGTCGGTACGGATCCAGTCGGCAATCGCCGACGCCATGGCGCAGCGGAGGATCGCTGCGGGTTTCACCGAAACCTGCCGCTTGTCGGGCAGCACCACCGCCTCCAGCCGCACCAGATCCACGCCGCCGCAACCGCCGGCGCCATGGATGTCCGGAATGCTGGGGGCGATGGCGATCGCTTCGGTCAGCGCCCGCCGGCAGACCGAGGGCTGCGGCGCGGCGACCGGTTCGGCCGGCTTGTCGCTGGGGGCCGGCGTCCGGTTTCCGCTCGCTGCTGCCGCATCGGGCCCGGCCGCCGGTGCATCGGCAGGACGTGGCCTCGGCAACGGCACCGATGCCGGAGCTGGGGTCCGAAGTGCTGCCCGGCGTGGCTTTTGCCGGCTCACCCCGAACAGGTCGCTCCAGGGATCCGGGCTGGAATGTCGCGCCGCGGCCGGTCCGGATTGCGCGCACAGCATCAGCAAGACCGCGGCGACGGTAACCATTGGCGCGTCGATGCGGCCCGAGCCGCTACAAGGCCATTTGCGCCGTAGCGTCCTCGCGCTAAAGTTCCCGCCCATTGCGGAAAGCGCGATCGGCAGGGCTGAAAACCGGTTTTGTGTCCGGGCGCGCTCTGGATTACCAAGTAGGCGCATGATCTTTTCGCCAACCCGCTCGCCGCTTGGCGGGTCGTGCGGCAGGGAATAACACTCGGGAGGAACGTCGGTATGCTTGGTTTGATGCAAGATTGGCCTTTGCTTTGTCACCGGATTATCGAACACGCCGCACGGTTCCATGGTACGCAAGAGGTCGTTACGCGGTCGGTCGAAGGTCCCATTCATCGTACCAACTACGCCGAAATTCATGCCCGCGCACTGAAAGTCTCGCAGCGGCTCGAGCGCGACGGTATCAAGCTCGGCGACCGGGTCGCGACCATTGCGTGGAACACCTGGCGCCACCTCGAAGTCTGGTACGGCATCATGGGCATCGGCGCCATCTGCCATACCGTCAATCCGCGCCTGTTCCCGGAACAGATCGCCTGGATCATCAACCACGCGCAGGATCGCGTGGTAATGGTCGATACCACCTTCGTGCCGGTGCTGGAGAAGATCGCCGGCAACATGCCCAGCGTCGAGCGCTACATCGTGCTCACCGACAAGGCGCATATGCCACAGACCACGCTGAAGAACGCAGTCGCCTATGAAGACTGGATCGGCGAGGCCGACGGCAAGTTCGAGTGGAAGACTTTCGACGAAAATACCGCGGCCGCGATGTGCTACACTTCGGGGACCACGGGCGATCCCAAGGGCGTATTATATTCGCACCGTTCCAACGTGCTGCACTCCTTCCTGGCCAACTCGAAGGATGCGCTCGGCACGTCCGCAAGCGACACCATGCTGCCCGTGGTTCCGCTGTTCCACGCCAATAGCTGGGGAATTGCATTCTCGGCGCCCACGATGGGCACCAAGCTCGTGATGCCCGGCCCGAAGCTCGACGGCGCTTCGGTCTATGAGTTGCTCGAAACCGAAAAGGTGACCTTCACCGCGGGCGTGCCGACAGTATGGCTGATGTTGCTCAACCATATGGCGGCCAACAATCTCAAGCTGCCGCACCTGAAGATGGTGGTTTGCGGCGGTTCGGCGATGCCGCGCTCGATGATCAAGTCGTTTGTCGATATGGGCGTGCAAGTTCGCCACGCCTGGGGCATGACCGAAATGAGCCCGCTCGGGACGCTCGCCACGCTGAAACCGCCTTTCGCAGACCTCACCGGCGAAGAACGACTGGATATCCTGCAAACTCAAGGCTACCCGCCCTATGGCGTGCAGATGAAGATAACCGATGATGCGGGCAACGAACTGCCGTGGGACGGTAAAACGTTCGGCCGGCTCAAGGTCTCCGGCCCCGCGGTCGCGAAAGCCTATTTCCGCGTCGATACCAACATCCTCGACGAGGACGGCTATTTCGACACCGGCGATGTCGCCACCATCGACCAGTATGGATACATGCGGATCACCGACCGGTCGAAGGATGTGATCAAATCCGGCGGCGAGTGGATTTCGTCGATCGATCTGGAGAATCTGGCGGTCGGACATCCGGCGGTTGCGGAAGCGGCCGTGATCGGCATCCATCATCCCAAATGGGACGAGCGGCCGCTCTTGATCGTGCAACTCAAGCAGGGCCAGAACGCGACCCGCGAGGACATCCTGAAATTCATGGATGGCAAGATCGCCAAATGGTGGATGCCGGACGACGTCGCATTCGTCGATGCCATTCCGCATACCGCCACGGGAAAGATCCTGAAGACCTCCCTGCGCGACCAGTTCAAGGCATACCATTTTCCCACCGCGGCGGCTTAGTTAGCCGTCATGCCCGGGCAGAAGCCCGAAGCGCGTCTTCGCGCCAGATGTCCCGGGCATCCACGCCTTCTCGGCGCGCAAATCCAAGGCGAGCGGAAGCGACGCCGGCCTTCGGACGGCTATGCCCGGCCATGACGATCTTGGGGCGCCCAATCCGCCCTTGAATTCGCCGCGGGTCCGTGGTCTCAAGCGGGCATGCAGCCCGGCATATTTCGCCCCGCAAGGTTTTCAACCCGGCAGAATTGAAGCGATGGCCCGCAGGTTTTCCGCTCCCTATCAGTCGGAGCCCGTGTCCAGCCTGGCATCATGGGCGCGCAATCTCGCGGTATTCTCGGCACTCGCGGTAGTGGGCTCGATCATCATCGTCCGCTTCGGCTTCCTCGAAATGAAACCGGCGCTGGCGACTTTCTTCGGCGCGCTGGCCTGCGCCGGTCTTTCCATTCTGCTCGGCTTCGCCGCCTTTGCCGCGATCTGGCAGAACGGTTCGCGCGGCATGAGCCGCATCCTGCTGGCGCTGCTGATCGACACGGTCGTGCTCGCCTACCCGGTCTATCTCGGCCTGCAATACCGCCGGCTGCCGCCGATCCACGACATCACCACCGATCCGATCGATCCACCGCGCTTCGAAGCGCTGGCGCGGCTGCGCGCCGGCGACGGCGCCAACACCGCCGTCTATGCCGGGTTATATTCGGCCGAACAACAGCGGCAGGCCTATCCCGATATCGAGACGGTGGAACTCGAGGTCCCGGTGCAACGGGCCTATGAGATCGCGCTGCAACTGGTCACCAAACGCAAATGGCTGGTGATCGACGAACGCGCGCCGCAGCCGCCGCGCCGCCTTGGGCACATCGAAGCGGTGGCGCGGACGCCGATCATGGGATTTCGCGAGGACGTGGCGATCCGGATCACGCCCGACGGCGAGGATTCGCGGGTCGATATCCGCTCATCGTCGCGCTATTTCGAAGGCGATCTCGGCAGCAACGCCGCGCGTGTCACCAAGCTGATCGACGACCTCAACAACGCGGTCGACAATGCCAGCCTCAAGCCGGTCAAGAAGCCGGTGGTGGTCCCGCCGAAGGTTCTGCCGAAGACGGTGAAGAAGTAGGAATCACATTCGTCATTCCGGGGCGATGCCAACGGGTCCCGCCCATGGCCGGCCCGATGACAGGCTCCGCATCGAACCCGGAATCTCGAATTCCCCGATGCGCAATTGCGCATCTGAGGTCTGCCCGTTCGGGCCATCCCGGAATGACGTCAAAATATCACACCAACCTGTAGCTCCCGCCGATCACCGGGTCGCCATCGGTCGCAACGATCCCGCGCGCGACCATGTCTTCCAGATGCGCCAGCACGGAATAGCCGGCCGCCGTCGTCAGCCGCGGGTCGATGCCGATATAGATCGCGCGCACCATGGTCGGAATATCGGCTTCGCCCTTGGCGAGGCGATGCAGGATCGACGCTTCGCGCGCCTGGCGATGCCGGATCAGGAAACGCACATAGCGCTGTGCTTCCGGGATTTCCGGTCCGTGACCTGAAAAATACAAATCCTCATCCCGGTTGGTCAGTCGTTCGAGCGAGGCCATGTAGTCGACCATCGACCCGTCGGGTGGCGCCACGATCGAGGTCGACCAGCCCATCACATGGTCGCCGACGAAAAGCATTTTCCGGTCCGGCCAGGCGAACGCCAGATGATTGGCGGTATGGCCCGGCGTCGCCACCGCCTGCAGCGCCCAGCCGGAGCCTTCGATGGTCTCGCCGTCACGCACCGCGATGTCGGGCTTGAAGTCGCGGTCGGCGCCGGACTCCGGATTGTGCTTCTCGCTCTCGTAGCGCGGCCGCGAGGCGCGATGCGGCCCCTCGGCATACACGGGGGCGCCGGTGGCGGCCTTGATCCGCGCGGTGTTCGGCGAATGGTCGCGGTGGGTGTGGGTGACCAGGATATGCGACACGGTTTCACCGCGCACGGCGTCCAGCAGCGCCGCGGCATGAGACTTCATCGTCGGGGCCCGGATCGATGATCGCGACCTTGCCCGAGCCCACGATGTAACTCACCGTGCCCGTGAAGGTGAAGGGGCTCGGATTGTTGCACAGAACCCGCCGCACGCCGGGGCGGACTTCATCGACCACGCCCGCCTGCAGCGGAAAGTCGCGATTGAACGGGATGTCGTCGTTGTCGGCCATGGGGGTACCTATTTGGCGTCGTTGCCGGGACGCGCACAATAACTGCCGTCGTCATACCCCGCGAAAGCGGGGCATCCGTGATCGGAGCCATCCGAATTAAGACGAGGCGCTCTGGAATACTGCGATCGTCCGCGTTCGCGGACGATGCGCCAGAATGGGGAGCACCTCAGGATGACGTATCGAACCTCTACGAAAACGCCTGGATGCCGGTGATGGCGCGGCCGAGGATCAGCGCATGGACGTCGTGCGCGCCCTCATAGGTGTTGACGGTTTCCAGGTTCGCGGCGTGGCGCATCACGTGATACTCGATCTGGATGCCGTTGCCGCCATGCATGTCGCGCGCCATCCGCGCGATGTCGAGCGCCTTGCCGCAATTGTTGCGCTTGACGATGGAAATCATCTCCGGCGCCATCTTGCCTTCGTCCATCAACCGGCCGACCCGCAAGCTCGCCTGCAGGCCGAGCGCGATGTCGGTCTGCATGTCGGCGAGTTTCTTCTGCACCAGTTGCGTCGCCGCCAGCGGACGATTGAACTGCTTGCGGTCGAGCGTGTATTGCCGGGCGCGGTGCATGCAGTCTTCCGCAGCGCCCATCGCGCCCCATGAAATGCCGTAGCGGGCGCGGTTGAGGCAGCCGAACGGCCCCTTCAGGCCGGACACGTTGGGCAACAGCGCGCTTTCCGGCACCACCACGCCATCCATCACGATCTCGCCGGTGACCGAGGCGCGCAAGCTCAGCTTGCCGCCGATCTTCGGCGCCGAAAGCCCCTTCATGCCCTTTTCCAGGATGAAGCCGCGGATCTGGTTGTTATGCTCGGTCGATTTCGCCCACACCACAAAGACGTCGGCGATCGGCGCGTTGGAAATCCACATCTTCGAGCCGGTCAGCCGGTAACCGTCGGCGACCTTGTCGGCGCGGGTCTTCATGCCGCCGGGATCGGAGCCGGCATCGGGCTCGGTCAGGCCGAAGCAGCCGACCCACTCGCCGGTGGCGAGCTTGGGCAGGTATTTCTTGCGCTGGTTCTCGTCGCCATAGGCATAGATCGGGTACATCACCAGCGACGACTGAACCGAATTCATCGAGCGATAGCCGGAATCGACGCGCTCGATCTCGCGCGCCACCAGGCCATAGGCGACGTAGCTCGCGTTGGCGCAGCCATATTCCTCCGGCAGCGTGATGCCGATCAGGCCGAGTTCGCCCATCTCGTTGAAGATCTCGCGATCGGTCTTTTCTTCCATATAGGCCTTGACGATGCGCGGCTGCAATTTGTCCTGCGCATAGGCCCGCGCGGTGTCGCGGATCATGCGCTCGTCTTCGGTGAGTTGCTCGTCCAGCATGAACGGATCGTCCCACTGGAAGTTCACGGGGGCCGGCTTGTCCTTGGCCTGAGGGCGCACGCTCATGAAAATTCCTTTCGCGTCTCTGTACCTCTGGATTTGCTCGCCAAGTTAAAGCGCCACGGGCGGAAGCGCAATTGAATTGGATGCGTCTCGCTTCCGTCGTTCCCCGATGTGCGATTGCACATCTGAGGGTGCGCGCGCTCGCCAAACCCGGCAAATGACGACGCCTCAACCCTCAAGCAATTCGTTGGAGACGATCTCGATGCCGAAACCGGACAGTCCCTTGTAGTCATGCACCGAGGACGTCAGATGGCGGATCGAGGTGACGCCGAGATCGCGCAGTATCTGCGCGCCGACGCCGACCTCGCGCCATTGCTTGTTGCGGTCGGCCTCGGCGGAATTCTCCTCGGCGAGCGGCGTCACCGGAACGCCGGCGGCGCCATCGCGCAGATAAACCAGCACGCCGCTGCCGGCTTTCCTGAAATGTTCAAGCACCGCCTGCATACGCTTCGGACCGGTGAAGATATCCTTGACGATGTTGGGCTTGTGAAACCGGGTCAGCACGTTCTTGCCGTCGCCGATGCCGTTATAGACGAACGCGACATGGGCGATGGAATCGAACGGCGAGCGATAGGCATAGCCTTGCAGCGGCCCGATCGGACTTTCCGTAGTGAACGTCCAGACCCGCTCGATCAGCTTTTCACGCGCCTGGCGATAGGCGATCATGTCGGCAATGGTGACATGCTTGAGCTTGTGGGCGGCGGCGAACCGCGCCACCTGCTCGCCCTTCATGACGGTGCCGTCGTCGTTCATCAACTCGCTGATGACGCCGACCGGCGGCAGGCCGCTGAGCTTGCAGAGATCGACCGCGGCCTCGGTATGGCCGGAGCGCAGCAGCACGCCGCCGTCGCGCGCGATCAGCGGAAACACATGGCCGGGCCGCGCGAAATCATTGGCGCCGGCATTGGGGTTCGCCAGCGCGCGGCAGCACGACGCGCGTTCGTCCGCCGAAATGCCGGTGCCGCCATCGGGCTTGTAGTCGATCGATACCGTAAAGGCGGTGGTGTGATTGGATTCGTTGTGCGCGACCATCGGATCGAGCCGCAGCCGCCGCGCATCCTCGGTCGTGATCGGCGCGCAGACGATGCCCGAGGTGTGGCGGATGATAAAGGCCATCTTCTCGGCGGTACACAGCGAGGCTGCGATAATGAGGTCGCCCTCGCCCTCGCGATCGTCGTCGTCGGTGACAACGACGAGTTCGCCGCTGGCAAAGGCTTGCAGAACTTCCTGGATCGGATCGGCCATTGAGGTCTCACTTTGGTGCGAGGCGAGCAATAGCCGGACTCGCGAGCCCGCGCCAGCATCATTACGCAGGGCAGCATGGCTCTGAAGCAACCATCCGCCCGGGCCACCGGCGAGGTCCGGACCTAGAGCCATTTCCGTTCCGAGAGAATCGGAAACGGGGCTGATCTTTGTTTTTGACGCGTTTTCTTCACGCGAACCGGTATCCACTTCGCTCGAAAACGCTCTAGCGGCGAGAGGTCACGGCAGCACTTCGCGGCGATCGCTGAGTTGCGCATCCATTTCGACGCGCTTGTCTTGCAACAGGCCGGCCTCGGCCGCCTCGATCACCTCAAACAGCGCGTGAGCATCGCTCAGCCGCGGCACGGTCACGTAATCGGCGCCGGCGCTGTAAAGATCGTCCACATCGGTCAACAGGTCGGCGGTCGCCACGATCTTGGCGGTGGGACTGAGCGTACGCACGTGGCGGACCAGTTTTTCGTTATCGGCGCCCTTGAGCAGCGAATCTGGCACGCTCAGGACAATGATTTCCGCGTTGCCGACGCCGGCATGCAGCAAGGTGTCGAAATTGCTGATATCGCCATAGATCACGTGCAGGCCTCGATCTGAAAGCGCCTGGAAGACGATCGGAGTTGAAATCCACCACGCTGATCTGGCCGAGCAACAACGGGTTACGACGATCAAGTTCGGCAAGCAGCGCGCTGGCCGCCCGGAAAAACCCGAGAATGACGATCGGCGGCTGTCACCGTGGCCGCTTTGGTTGTCGCCATCTGCCGCATCGTCGTGATCGAGATCGCGCACCCCGATCCGTTTCAAAAGCGGGATTGCCATGCGGGTGATGACGTTACTGCGCATCATCACGAAAGTGCTGAGCACCGCCAGCACCACAAAGGCAAAAGAGGCAGCATTTGAAGTTTCGGTGGAGATGTGGCCGGCGGCAACGCCGGTCTGGATCACCACGAGGGAGAATTCGCTGATCTGCGCCAGATTGATCGCCGGCAGCAGGCTGGCCCGCAGGCCCTGTTTCATAATGTACAGCGAGCCAAACGTCGTGGCCACGCGGCTGACCACGGTGAAGGCGGCAATCATCAGCGCCAGCCCAATCACCGACAGATGGGCATTGGGATGGTCATGCCCAACGCGACAAAGAACAGCGTGATGAAGAAGTCGCGCAGCGTCGTGACCTTGGCGGTGACATCGAGCGCGTAGGGAAATGTCGACAGCGAGACGCCGGCGACCAGCGATCCCATTTCCCGCGACAGCTCGAGCCGTTCGGCGACTTCGCCGATCAGGAAGCACCACGCCAGCGCGCCGAGAAGAACGAGTTCGGGCCGGCGCGCGATCTGGTGAAACAGCCGAGGCAGCACATAACGGCTGACCACCAGTGCCGCCGCCACCAGAACGCGACCCGACCGATCGACAGCAGGATGACGCCGATCTGCAAATCGTCGAGACTTGGCTGCACCGCCAGGAACAGGATGGGCGAAGATGTCCTGAAGCACCAGCATGCCGAGCGTGATGACCCGGCAGCGTGTCCAGTTCCCGCTTTTCATAAAGCACCTTGACGATGATGATGGTGCAACGAGGAGAGCGCGGAGGCAACGCAGAGATAGAGCGCGTCGAAATGGCCGCCGCCG
>CAVYSR010000013.1:0-697240 GCA_963771225.1 uncultured Pseudomonadota bacterium
TTCCCCGCGCAATGGTTTTAACGGTTACTTCGCGCTCTCCCCGGTGACCGGGCTTTCTTGCCACCGTCGCCGATGAAGTCTCCTTCACCAACTTGACGCCAGCGTCGGGGCGTCAGGACCACACGACTCGCCGTCCGCAACATAAGCGCCTTCGTCAATGCGCTCCTTGCGTCCACCGCATCCCGCCCCGCGTTCGTGACGATCGCGAGCCGCCCCTCTCTGTGGGACGGGACGGCAACGGATATGCAGGTGATTTGCGTCAGAAGGGAATGGAAGAATTTTTGCAAAGAGGGCTGGACACACCCCGCAAATCACTTGACTTCGTCGGCGAACCTTTCGCATTGAACGCCCACACCATCGCAAGCCTTGCATCGAAAGGTGAGGCTTCGCCACGGGCGACCTTACTTCGAAGCGTTTGCGATCTTGTGCTCAAGGTGCCGGTCTCATGATCGCGGCGGAGCTGACTCAGTGACGTTTCGTTGAGTTGAAGGAAATCTCGCTCAGTTTCTCGGTCGCGGGATAACCGGCGGCAAAACCTTGTCCGTAAATCTTGCGCAATGTGCCGATGAGGGTGTTGCCGTGCTTGTGGCTGATTTCGCCGTCGTGGTTGCGGTGGCGATTGTCGAGACCTGCCTTGCTCATGCTGCTCTCCCTGTGCCGCGAACGACAGCATCCTCCCGCCGGGACCAAATGGCAATCTTGCGCCGCAACACGTTAAGGCTGGGCCTTTTGAACATCTTGTAAGCCGTGGTCCGTTTTCGGCGCTGGGCAGGGCCGCCCTCTCTGCATCGCAGGCCAACAGTTGTTTTTCGTCGCATCGTTGGCGCCGATATTGATTTCGCGACCGCGCGAGCGGAGCCGATGAACAGCTCTACCAGCGGGCTGATCGTCCGGCGCTTGACGGTGATAATACTGACCGAAGCGCGCAAACCCGGCACTTTCACTGGCAGCACCTTCAGTCCCACACGCTTCGCGCTGAACTGCGCGACGGAACTTGGGAGATCCCGACGAATTTCCCGGTGGCGACGAGTGTGGTTGTCAGTTGAACGGACAATGTGACGACGCTTGGGACTGGGGGCTCGAGGCCGGCGGTCTGAAAAATCTCGGTAATGAGCAATCCGGGTGCGCTGTCAGGGGGCGGCAGAACCCAAGCCTCTTCTGCAAGCTCGGCGAGTTCGATATGCCGACGCCGCGCCCACCGGCTGTGCATTCCGGCGACCGTAACAAAAGGTTCGTCGAACAACTGTTCCGCGACCAGATCCTCTTCGTTAAACGGCCGCGGCATCCGCCCGATCAACAATTCAACGTTGCGCTCGCGCAGCTGATCTAGTTGCATGAGCGCGGTATCGGCATGGATCACCCGCAACTTCACGTTAGGATATTGCTGCAGGAACCGTTCTGCGATGGCTGGAAGGATGCCGGCAATGATGATCTCTGGGCAGCCGACCGCCAATTCCCCCGACGTCGGATCAGTCAGGAATTCGATTTGTTTGAGCCCCTGACGCATTTCGTCGAATACGTTTACACCACATTTGAGCAACGCCCCACCATATGCGGTAAGTTCGACACCCTGAGGGTTGCGGTCGAACAGTTTGACGCCGAGCGTATGCTCCAGATCCGAAATCGTCTTGGAGATCACGGGATGCGAAATGGCGAGCTTCGCGGATGCCTTCGCCATGCTCCCCAACTCCGCCACCGCGAGCACGATATGAAGGTCCCGCAACCGGATGCGGCGGCCGATGCGATCAGACCAATCCATTTTTTGACCCTTAGTCTGGAGGCTATGGGGATGCCGCAAAATAGAACTTTAAGCTACAGCCGAGGCGGGCAATAATTCAATCAGGAATTGGAGCCCTGATAGTTTGCAAGTGAGCATGTTCGCGAAAGCAGCCCCGACGACGACCGAGCGGAGGATAGCTATGTTGAGCAAATGCATCGCCCGAACCATTGCAATATTAGGGATTGTGGCCTGTGCCGCCGGAACCGCCAGCGCTCAGAACATTGTCAAGGTCGGCATGGTAATGCCGATGACCGGCGCGCTTGCGGCAGCGGGCCGTCAGGTAGTGGCCGGGGCTCGCCTCTATATGAGGCAGCACGGCGATATAGTCGCCGGACGACAAATCGAGCTGGTGGTCAAGGACGGCGCCTCGTCCGCTGAAACAGGAAAACGTCTTCTCCAAGAGCTTATCGTCAATGAGAAGGTAGACATTATCGGCGGCGGTCTCACGGCAGACCTGCTGGCAGGCGCATCGCTCATTACCGAGGCCCAGAAGCCTACGGTCATTATGCTCTCAAGCACGACTGCCGTGATTGGACGATCGCCGTACTTTGTCCGGACCAGTTGTACTCTTGCCCAATCCTCGGGGATTATGGCCGACTGGGCGATGAAGAGTGGTCTTGGCAAGGCAGTGACTTTGGTGTCGGAGTTCGCTCCCGGCCTGGAAGCGGAAGAGACCTTCGCCAACAATTATAAAGCCGCGGGCGGTCAGATCGCAGAAATGATCCGCGTGCCGTTGCGTAGCCCTGACTTTGCACCGTTCCTGCAACGCGTGCGAGACGCGACGCCGCAAGTCCTGTTCGTGTTCATTCCTTCCGTTCAAGCCGCTACTTTCGCCAAACAATTCGTGGAGCGCGGGTTGGATAAGGCCGGTATCAAGCTCGTTGGACCGGGCGATCTGACCGACGACGAAGCCCTGCCCGGCATGGGCGATGCCGTGCTGGGCGCCGTTACCGCACACTTTTACTCGGCCGCACATCCTTCTCCGCTGAACAAGGCATTCGCCGACGCCTACCAAAAGGAGACCAGCGCCCGCGCGAATTTCATGGCCGTCAGCGGATATGACGGGATGCATGTCATCTATGAAGCCCTCAAGAAGACCGGTGGCTCCGCGGACGGAAAAGCACTGATCGCAGCTATGAAGGGCAACGCTTGGGAAAGCCCGCGCGGTCCGATGTCGATCGACCGGGAAACCGGCGAGGTCGTGCACAATATTTATATTCGCAAGGTTGAGAAGGTGGACGGAGAACTTCGCAACGTCGAATTTGTAACCTTCAGCAACGTCAAAGACCCGCGCATCGCGGCCAAATGAAGAACTTGCAAGTCATGATTGCCGGTGGCGGCATCGGCGGGCTGAGCCTCGCGCTCAGCCTGCATCAGGCCGGCATCGCGGCCCGTGTGTACGAGGCGGTGCGCGACCCCGCTCCAGTTGGGGCAGGCATCAATCTGCAACCGACGGCGGTGCGTGAACTTACCGAGCTTGGGCTCGCGGACGCACTGGCTGCGGTCGGCCTGGCAACGCGGCAATTGAGCTTTTTCAACAAATTCGGGCAGTTGATTTGCAGCGAGCCAAGAGGGCTGTTGGCCGGATATCGATGGCCACAATACTCGATCCATCGCGGCAAATTGCAGATGCTGTTGCTGCAAGCCTTGCGCGACCGCATCGGTTCCGAAAATTTTCGCAGCGGGTTTCAGATTCACAACATTTGAGCAGCGCGGTGACCGGGTATGCGCCCGATTCCGCGACAGCGACGGCGTCGAGTTGCTTGATGACGCCGATGTCCTAGTCGGCGCTGACGGCATCCATTCCGCCGTCCGGCGTCAGCTCTACCCGGCCGAAGGAGAGCCTCGGTTTGCCCAACAGATACTATGGCGCGCGGCCGTCGATGCCGAGCCTTTCCTTGATGGTCGTACCATGATCCTTGCAGGGCATTTCCACCAGCGGATCATTGCATATCCCGTTGGCAAGGCCGCAACCCACGGCAAACTGCTAACCAACTTGATTTGTCAGATGACCGTGCAGAATACAGCGCCGCCCCGCGAGGACTGGAACAAGCGCGTCGCGAACGAAAAAGTGCTCGAAGCATTCGGTGGGTGGCGGTTTCCATGGCTCGACGCGCAGGCGCTGATTGAACAATCGCCTGATTTCTACGAGTTTCCATTGGTAGATCGAGATCCCGTTTCGGCATGGACGCATGGCCGCGTCACGCTGATCGGCGATGCCGCACATCCGATGCAGCCGGTCGGAAGCCAGGCGGGTTCACAAGCGATCGTGGATGCCCGCGCGCTGACCGGAGCGTTGACAGCAACCTCCGATCCGATCGAGGCGCTAGCGCAATATGACGCGGAACGCAGGCCCGTCATGAACGACATTACATTGCGTAACCGCGGGTTCGGCCCGGAAGCCGCCATGCAGTTGGTGGAGGAGCGCGCGCCCCACGGGTTTGTCCAGATCGGGGATGTGATTTCGCGGGAAGAACTCAATTCCATCGCCGGTTCGTTCGCCGCAGCCGCTGGTCTTGATGTTGAAACGGTCAACAGCAGGCCGTCTTTTGTGCAGCCGACCTACGCGACGTTATCGGTCTAATGAGCGCAAGACGCGCTCCGTCAGTCGTTCACAGACAGTGATTTCAAACCGACGCCTCGGCCGGTTCTGACATCGTCACCCGGTGCTTTACGCTGGGACGCTCCTGCATCCTTGCGTACCAGGCCTGAAGAGCCTCGCACTCCGCAGGCACCGGCAGTTCCACGAGCCCCGCAAAGATCAAACCGCCGATGACCGTGATGTCGGCCATCGAGAAGGCCTCACCGGCGACGAACGGCTGTTTTTTTAGAACAGCATCGAAGTAGTGCATCCCCTTCAGGGCTTTGTCGCGCTGACGGAACCCCCACTCGGCGTTCTGATAAATCTCGACGTCGGGTCCAAGCCCCGGCGTGGCGTGGTGGAAATAAACACTGATGGCGTCGAGCAGCTCCAATTCGGCGCGCTTGCTCATCATGTGGATCAAGCCCTTTTCGCGCGGTGTCCTGCCGGTGAGCGTGGGAGCGCCATCAAGTGCGTCAAGGTATTCGGTAATGGCCGTGCACTCGGCAATGAAGGTCCCGTCGTCGAGTTCGAGCACCGGTAGCGTGCCTGAGTAGTTCTTCTTGGCGAGGAAGTCGGCCTTCTTGTGCTCGCCTTTCCAGAGATTGACCGACACAAACTGGACGCGCGATTGCAGGTTCTTCTCGGCCAAGGCGATACGGACGCGAGCCGGATAAGGGCCGGTGGGCCAATCGTAAATCTTCATCACCACTTCCTTCATTTACTCTACCTGTCACTTGGTAGGCTGACGGTCTAGGGGTTATAACTTGCGCGGTCAAGCCTATCTGTCACTTGGTAGGTAGTTGAACGAGGCGGCGAGGCGGTGAAATGAGTTCAAGCTCGAAGGAAGCCATCCTGGCGGCCGCCCGACGGACCGCACAGGCACACGGCTACAGCGGCTTGAATTTCCGCGATCTCGCGGACGAAGTGGGCATCAAGGCCGCGAGCATCTACCATCATTTCCCGAGCAAGGCCGATCTCGGCGCGGCGGTAGCGAGGCGCTATTGGGAGGATACAGCGGCTGATCTTGAGTCGATGTTGGCCGAAACCTCGGATCCGGTCCGCTGCCTGCGTCGATATCCCGATATGTTTCGCAGAGTCGCTCGAGAGCGATAATCGCATGTGCCTCTGCAGCTTCATGGCTGCCGAATATGACGACCTGCCGGAAGCGGTGAAGAAGGAGGTCCAGACCTTTGCCGATGTCAACGTGGCGTGGCTGAGCAAGGTGCTGTCCGCTGCGGCCGTGGTCGATTCCGGGGAGAGCGAACCGCGGGCTCGCGCGATCTTCGCCGCTGTCGCGGGCGCGCAGCTCATGGCGAGGAGTCGCTCTGATATTTCGCTGTTTGATTCGTTGATCGACAGCTATCGCGTCGCGGGTCTCTTACCGGCGTAGACGGCACAATTCCATCGCCGACGCGCGGCATCGGGGCCCGGCGAGCAGGCGACCTGTTACCCGAAAGCGATGTTGAATCCGCCGGCGAAAGCATGGCAACAGTACCGGCCCTTTGCGGATCCCGGTTCCGGTCTGCGAATCAACCGCGGCGCCGGCTTCGATTCGGACACCGGCTTCGATTTGATCGACGTCATCGGAATCGACGTCTTATTGGAATTGATGTCTTGTTGGAAACGAACGCGTTCGCGCCGGTGGCGCGCTTGTGGACTTCCCGTTTTGCGGGAAATCAAGCGTTCCAAACCGCCGCGAGCGTTATTCTCCTGCGCAGAAGCTAACCGCTGCGCAGAACTCATTGGATGTTGCACGCGAGCAGAAGAGCGAGCGTAAATCCCCCCAAACAAACCTGGCCCGAATCTCTTCGGCCTGCTTGCTACGCTTCGCCCTTCAACCAACAACAACAAAGGTCAGTTTCAACGAGAACTGTCGCGTATCAGTAAGCCCGCGTTACCACCGGCTCCTTGCCGATCGGGCCCTTCCCGACGGGGGACTTGCCAATCGGCATCTTGCCGACCACCGGTTCTGCCTTATAGACGGGCTGCGGGTGCGGGAGGTCGGCGGCGCCAGCGACAGTTACGAAGGCAAGCGTTGCGCCCGCTACGATCAAAGTTTTCATCATGGTATTTTTCCCCTTGGTAAGCGGAAACAAGGCAGCGATCTGCTGACTTTCCCCTTGGATATTCCTACACCGGAAGCTTGTACGTCGGAATACGTCTGCAGTGCGGCAGACGGGATAGGTGGAGGATTTGGTCGGCAGTGTGGCGTATGGGACACATGAGGGAACTTCACCCGATGCGTCAAGGAAGCGACAACCTAACGCCGTTGTCGCGCTAATCCGAAGCCGATAGCAGGCGATATGGATGACCCATTACTGCGCGAGATGCGCCGTCAATGGGTGGTTGCCGGCCCGATTGAAGAACGCCGCTTCCTCGGCGGTGGCTTCCAGAAGCTGCTCGTCCTGATCGTAGATGTCGTTGCGGAACTGCACGATCTGGTCCTTCGTCATCCACCCCGTGAGGTAGATCCAGGCTACCGGAACCTTCTTCGGCAGGACGACGTCCTCGTGCTGG
Source organism: uncultured Pseudomonadota bacterium (assembly GCA_963771225.1). Taxonomy (GTDB): domain Bacteria; phylum Pseudomonadota; class Alphaproteobacteria; order Rhizobiales; family Xanthobacteraceae; genus Bradyrhizobium. Next base: position 6,882 of record CAVYSR010000013.1, read on the forward strand.
CCGGTGGCGATGGCCGCGTCGATGGCAGTCCGATTCCATTTCGGCATCTCTTCCTGCAGCAGCCAGGCGGCAAGATCGCGCACATTGTCGACCCGCGAGCAGCCGTGCGAGTCGAAGCGGTAATCGTCGCTGAACAGGTTTCGCTGGTTGGTGTCGTGCATATAGACCGAGTACGGATTCGGCATGTCGATTTTCACCGCACCAAGGGCATTGAAGGTGCCGGACTGCTGGCGCACCGTGAAATTCGGCGTGCGGGCGCCAGACCAGTCCACCGATCGCGGATCGATCGGAACGTCGTGCGCATCGAGCACCTCCATGTGCATGCGGGCGAGATAGCCGGGATCCTTGCGCATGTGCGCCGAGATTTCGGTTTTCGAAATCGAGGACGGAACGGTCCAGGTCGGATTGAGGATGACGCCGGTGATTTCGGCGGTCAGCGTCGGCGACGGCTTTTCGGTCTTGCCGACGATGACCCGATAACGCCGCACCACGTGATCGTTTTCGACCGCTTCGGCAAATGTCGCCGGCAGGTTCACCACCACATAGCGCTGCCCAAATCCAAAATTCATGTTTTCGAGGCGCTCGAGCGAGGCCTCAAGCTGCTTGATTTGCTTCTGCACGGGCACATTGAGCGCGGCGAGGGTGCGCGGGGTCACGGTGCCCGTCGGTGCAAGGCCATGGCGCGCCTGGAAACGCATCAGGGCCTCGGCGACAACTTCGTCGAATGCGCCGGAGGCCTTGTCGACGGCAAGATCGCCGCTGATCAGAAGACGCCGTCGCAGCAGATCGTCATGCGGTCCCGGCACGCCGATGGCGAATTTGGCGTCGGCGGGAATTGCCGGCCATCCGCCGCGTACCGCCAAATCGGAATAACTCAACGCCGCGTCCCTGATGCGCTGCGCGGTGCCTTCGTCGAAGGTCGGTTCATGCGACAGCGCCAAAGCCGCCGCCGAACGTGATTCGGGGGTAGATGCGGCGGCCGGCTTCACGGCGGCAGTGTGCAGGGCAGGATTCGTCGCGCCCATCGGCGGCGCGGTGACCGGCTTGGCGGTGAGCGGGGCTGCGCCTGGGCCGGCGGTCCCGGCGTTTTGACCGAATGCCGGTGCGCTCGCAAGCATCGTGGCAATGGCAACGATTGTCATTCTTCGCATGGATGTGTCCTGATTCCGAAATTCGCCTGCCGCAACGGCGCCTGTGAAAAATCAACAAAGCTCGGGCCGTGCAAGCCGAACCAATCGTGGCGACCTGATCCGCCACGGCGTTTGCGCTAATCTAGCCCTTGAGCGTTGCGTTCTGATTAAGTTGACACCGCGGCTGTTGCACTGCCGCGCCCGGGTCGGAGCGTCCTGGCCGTTGATGTGTCGCGGAGGCCGCCGATATGGTTCGCGCGGGGCAGCGCCGATCCGAAAATAAATCCGACAGTCCAGCGACAGCCGGTTTATTTTACGTGGCAGCGGAAGGTTGTCGCGCCAGACCCGGCGGAGGCGGCAGGCGTGCAGCGATACGCTGCCGCCGTGCCATCACATTGGCCGGTCATGTCCGCGCTGCGGTAAGCAAGACAAGCGAGGCCGCTGTCGGCCTGGCTGTCTCTTCGGTGCTCAGCCTTCGTTCGCCGCGATCGATTCCATCAGGGACACCAATTGACGCTGCACGGTCTGGTCCTTGATCTTGCTATAGGCCCGCAACAATCTGAGGCTGAATGAGCTGTCGAGAAACAGCAGGCTTTCGACTTCTCGCGCCTTGCCGTCGCCGTCGTAGAAGAATGTGACCGGCACATCGAGGGCGGTGGCGATTTGCTGAAGACGGGCGGCTCCCACGCGGTTGACGCCCTTCTCGTATTTCTGAACCTGCTGGAAGCTGACACCAAGCTGGTCCCCGAGTTCTGCCTGCGAGATCCGTTGCTCGACGCGCCGTAGCCGGATTCGCTTGCCTAGTTCAATGTCGGGTTTTCCGGCACTGCGCTGCTTCATTTTCTTCGCCGCTGATTTGTTCATACCGATTTTACCGTCCTTCCGTCGGGAGCCCCCCGCACAGGTGGATCAAGGATTCATCCTTGCATATTGCTTATATACTACTTGAGGTCGTTGGAATGGATGAATTTGCATCAGACTACTTGATTTTGTGCGCTGGAGCGTAGCCGCGAACCGGCCGGCAGGCCAGCCGCACACCAAATGGCTGGAGTTGTTCTATTTTCGTTGGGTTATAACCCCCCTTCCTGCGTGTGTCGAAAACACAGCACTACCTGTGGCATACCTGTGGCATTGAGTCGCCGGGGCAGCGGCCGGTCGGGGCTTTTGCGGTGCCGCGTGGGCGGTCGACGAGATCTTGGGCCATCGCCAGGGCGCGCGGACGGCCCAAGCTGCAATCGGTCCCGGGGTGGGCCCAGGCGAGAGGCCTGCGCCCGAGGGCGGCCGGCCTGTTCATCGTTGCGCATTCTAGCGCATCCCTTACATCAGGGCCGGCAGGCGAGACCGGCGCTCCCGGCCAGCGAAGGCAGGTGCCGGCAACCACGATGATGATGAGCGCATGATTCACGATGTTTCGATCCCGGCGGCGTTGATTGCCGGCCTCGTCAGCTTTCTGTCGCCCTGCGTGCTGCCGCTGGTGCCGCCCTATCTGATCTATCTGACCGGGGCCACCATCGAGCATGTCGCCAACGACGAGAGCGAGGCCTCATCGAAGCGCGCGGTGATGATCGCAGCCGTGATGTTCGTGCTGGGCTTTTCCACCGTGTTCGTGGCGCTCGGCGCCAGTGCGAGCCTCATCGGAAGCCTGATCCGCGCCTGGTCGGCGCAGCTTTCTATACTGGCCGGCATCGTCATCATCATCATGGGCCTGCATTTTCTCGGGCTGACGCGGATCGGGCTGTTGATGCGCGAGGGCCGGCTGACCGCGCCAAAGCCGGTCGGGCTGTGGGGCGCCTATGTGATGGGGCTGGCATTCGCGTTCGGCTGGACCCCGTGCATCGGGCCAATTCTCGCGGCGATCCTCTCGGTCGCAGCCGCCGAGGCGACGGTCACCAAAGGCGCGGGCCTGCTTGCGGTCTACTCCGCAGGCCTCGGCATTCCGTTCCTGATCGCGGCCTTCATGGTCGAGCAGTTCTCGTCGCTGTTTGCGCGGATGAAGCGGCATCTGGCCACAGTCGAGCGCGCGATGGGCGTGCTGATGGTCATCACCGGGATCGGCTTTCTCACCGGCAGCGTCTCCGCCATCAGCATCTGGCTGCTCGACACGTTCCCGGCCTTGCAGAATTTTGGCTAGCTGTCGTCCTCAAGCGCGCAGGTCACCGTGTAGACCACGCCACGGGGCAGAAAATCCATGGTGGCTTCGCCGCCGAGTTGATCGCGCGCGCTGCGTTCGATCAGCCGCGATCCGAAACCGCGCTGCACCGGTGCCACGACGGGCGGGCCGCCGGCCTCGGCCCAGATCAATCGCAATTTCGGGCTGGCGTCTTCCTCGATGACTTCCCAATTCAGCGCCACGGTGCCGGTGTCGTTCGACAGCGCTCCGTATTTTGCGGCGTTGGTCGCGATTTCGTGCACGATCATCGACAGCACCACCGCCCGCCGCGGGGCCAGCGGCACGCTCGGCCCGAACATTCGCATCCGCGCCGGGTTGCTGATCAGATAGGGCTGCAACACGCGGTTGATCACGTCCTTCAGCTCGGAGCCCTGCCACTTCTCCTGGCTGAGCAGATTATGCGCCTCCGCCAGCGCGCCGAGACGGCCCTCGAATTTCTCGCGTTCGGCCGCGCTCGCGCTCCGAAACGTCTGCACCGCGATCGCCTGCAGGATCGCCAGCGTATTCTTGACGCGATGATTGAGCTCGTCGATCAGCAAATTATGAAGCGCCTCGCCGCGGGCGATCGTCGTGGCCATCCGCACGGCAAAGGCAAGCCCGGTCAGCAGCAGCATCCCGCCGATCAGGCTGGTGATGGCGAGGTTGCGCCACAGCGGGCTGACCAGCGAGCTTTCCGCGATCCCGGCGGCCACTGTCCAGCCGGTCAGCGACGATCGCACGAAGGTTGTGATCAGCGGCGTGCCTTCGAGCGATACCGTCGGCAGGGTCGCTTCCCGCCTTCGAAGCATCTCGGCATACAGCGACGGCGATGCTTGCTTGCCGATGGTGTCTTTCGGGTTTGGAACGCGCGCGAAATTGATGCGCTCGCCGTCGAAAATCGAGATCGTCCAGTCCTTGCTCGGACGCTGTTTTTCGATGATGGCCTGGAAAATCTCGAGTGGCGGCCCAAAGGAAACGTCGTAGAGCACGTTGCCGTCGCGAAGCACCGGCACTTCGACGGTGACGACCGGTCGCTTCTGCACCGAGCCTAAGAACAGATTCGAGTAATGCGGGCTCTTGGTCGCAAACACCTTTTCCACGATTTCGCGATTGTTGCGCAATGGCAGGTTGGTGCTGTCGGGTGTGGCCGAGGAGAACAACTGGCGACCTTCGCGGTCCGCGACCAGCAGCACACCCTCCTTGCCATATTGATCGAGGAAACCCGAAGCGATGCTGCGAAAACTTGCGAAGTCGCCGTTGCGCATGGTGTCGGTGAGCGCCAGAACCTGCAGCCCGCCGGTCATTCGCTGAATCTCGGCATCGAGCACGAGACGGATGCTGCGCGCGGTTTCGAGCACGCGCTGGGACGCTTCCTTGCGGTCTTGCTCGTAATTATTGAAAACGATCACCACCGCAAAAATAATCAGCGGCAGCGTGGTTCCTGCAACCAGAAGAGCGAGACGAACTGGCAGGGAAAGTTTCGGCACGCGGGTCCTGCGAAAATGATCTGGCGCGAGTGCGACAAATCATTGTCAGCATAGGAGAACCGCCTGAAATTCGCCAAGGATTTTAGACCCGCTTGAGCCGACGTCGCGCGCCAAGCGGAACCTGTCAATTCCCCAAAGCAAGTTCCTAAAGATTGCTGTCGGTGATGGCAGCGTAAACCATGGTGCGCAGCTCACGACGTAGCGGATAGGCGCTCGATGGCAGCACCTGGGTCATGAAGATGGCGATCAGTTCTTCCGCGGGATCGATCCAGAACGATGTCGTCGCAGCCCCGCCCCAGGCATATTCGCCGGCGCTGCCGGGAATCAGCGTCTGTGCGGGATTCATGGTGACGGAGAAGCCGAGACCGAACCCGATGCCGTTATAGGCCGCTTCACTGAACAGCGACCGCGACATCTCCGGCAGGTCGCGGCCGCCGGGCAGGTGATTGGCGGTCATCAGCGCCAGCGTCTTCGGACCGATCAGCCTGACGCCGCCAAGCTCGCCGCCGTGCAGCAGCGCTCGGCAAAAGGTGAGATAATCGGCCGCGGTCGAACATAGGCCGCCGCCTCCGGAAATGAACGACGGCGGGGTCAGGAAGGAGCTCGTGGTCGGATCGTCCTGCAGCGTCAGGCCGCCCTTGCGGTCGGCGGCGAGCGGGTTGAAGCCGCCTTGCGGATCGGCGGAATAGCAGGCTGCGAAACGATGCGCCTTGTCAGCCGGCACAAAGAAATCGGTGTCGTTCATGCCGAGCGGATTGAAGATGCGTTCTTTCAAAAACTGTTCGAACGGCTTGCCGCTGATTTTCCCGATCAGGTAGCCGATCACGTCGGTGGAGACCGAATAATTCCACGCCTCGCCGGGCGAGAACTCCAGCGGAATTTTCGCAAGGTCCTCGATCATCGATTGCAGCGTTCCCGCCTTCACGACTTCGCCGATCTTCATCTCGCGATAGGCGGCATCGACATTGGACCGCTGCTGGAAGCCATAAGTGAGCCCGGAGGTGTGCCGCAAGAGATCGACGATCAGCATCGGCCGCGACGGCGGCCGGGTCAGGAACGCCGGCGCGGTCCCGGCCTGGAAAACGCCGAGGCTCTTCCATTCCGGGATGTATTTATGGACCGGCTCGTCAAGCGCGACGCGGCCTTCCTCGACCAGCATCATGAACGCCACGCTGGTGATCGGTTTGGTCATCGAATAGATGCGAAAAATAGTGTCGTCTTTCACCGCCACCTTGCGCTCGACGTCGGCATAGCCCTGCACCGTGCTGTGGACGACCTTGCCGCGGCGGTAGACCAGGAGTTGCGTGCCCGGAAAGCGGCCGGACTCGATGTAGCGCTGCTTCAGATGATCTTCGATCCGATCGAAGGCGGCCTTGGACATGCCGGCGGATTCGGGCGAGGCGGGGGTGGGGGCTAACATCGGGACTGATCTCCGGAGCGGTCGAGGGCCATCTTGATAGCCGAAAAGTGTGCCTTGTTCCAATCGCTACATGCTTACCACTGTCAGATCGCTGGTGTAGGCTTTCGGTTTAGACTTGCAGCCATCTTCGCGCATCTCGCAGGACAGCTCCCAGGACAACTCCAATGCCCCAATTCAACGACAGCGAACTGACCGCCGCCGTGATCCGCAGCTTTGACGAGACGCCGGACCCGCGCGTCAAATTTCTGCTGCAGGAACTGGTGAAATCGCTGCACGACTTCGTGCGCAAGACCGACCTGTCCTTCGACGAATGGGGTTACGCGATCGATTTCCTGACCCGCACGGGGCAGAAATGCACGCCGACCCGGCAGGAGTTCATCCTGCTGTCCGACGTGCTCGGGGTCTCCATGCTGGTCGATGCGGTGAACCATCGCGAGCGCGATGGCGCCACCGAGACCACCGTGCTCGGCCCGTTCTATGTCGGCGAACACAAGGTGATGCCGCATGGTGCGGACATCTCCGCTGATTTCCGGGCGACCGGATGTTCGTGCAAAGCCGCGTCACCGATCTTGCCGGCAAACCGCTGGCCGGCGTCCCGGTCGATGTCTGGCACGCCGACGATGACGGCTTTTACGATTCGCAAAGGCCGTCCTATGAGACGCAGGGCCCGTCATCGCGGGCGCGCTTTGTCACCGATGCCGACGGCCGGTTTTTCTTTCGCACCATTCTGCCCTGCAGCTATCCGATCCCGACCGACGGCCCGGTCGGCGAAATGATCCTGCAGACCCGGCGTCACCCGATGCGGCCGGCCCATGTGCACTTTCTCGTCAGTGCACCGGGCTATGAGCCGCTGATCACCCACGTCTTCATCGAGGGCGACAAATATCTCGATACCGATGTGGTGTTCGGAGTGAAGGACGACCTGATTTCCAGGGTCGAGAAACGCAGCGATCCGGTGATGCCCGACGGCAAGCCGGCGTCCGGGCCCTGGCATTTGATGAGTTACGATTTTCGGATGAAGCCAGGCGCAGGGACCGCGCCGAGGCCGATGATGGCGGCGACCGAGACTGCCTGACGGCATTGAAATATGCAGCCGAAGCCCAAACCCTTTTTCGCGCGGGAGCACAATTGCGCCCGTCACGGAGAGCTTGCCGGTAGCGGATCGGCCCACGGATTGAACACCGGCACCTGCGCCTTTTGATAGTCGCTGACATCGCGGGACACGACGGTCAGGCCGTGATGCAGCGCCGTTGCGGCGATGATGAGGTCGGGCTGCGAGAAGGTATGACCGGCCTTGCGGCCATCTTCGACCAGAAGCCGCCATTTGAACATCAGTCTTCGGTGATTTCGAGGACCCGCCCCGCAAACATCGGCCGCATCTTGTGCGCGAGCCAGTCATTCAACCCGGCGCGACGGCTGGCGTCACTGACGAGTTCAATGCCAAACCGGATTTCGGCCAGCGTTGCCGAACTGATGTAGAGGAGATCGAGCGGCTGGGCGGCTATGAAGGTGAGGACTTTTCGTTCAGGTTTGGGACGGCGCAGCTCCGACAGGATGTTGGTGTCAAGCAGCCACCCTGTCACAAGGAGACCTCGCGCACGGGCATCGGCGCGCGCTTCGGTTGGAGGTCAATATCGCGATGCGGCGAGGCTTGCATGGCGGCAATCAGCGCTTGCCCCGTGGGATTGCCTGTGAGGCGGCGAAACTCTTCCGCCGCGATAACGACCACTTCGTCTCGCCCGTGCACTGTTACGTGCTGCGGGCCTTCACTGCGGACGCGGCGCACCAGTTCGCTAAAGCGCGCTTTAGCGTCCTGCAGGAGCCAGTGGCCGGGCTGCCCGCGGCCACGCATCTGACGCCGGGGTTTTGGCCGCTTCGTCAATTTTGATTTGGCAATTCTAGTCATGCTGACCAGAATATCGGACCGGCGGTTCATTTTCAACATCTGCGAACGGACGCCGGGGGCTGCAGGCTGGCACGGTCGTCTGCTCATTTGTTGTGCGGCGCACAAGGATTGAGCGAATCGCAAATTTTGGCGGCGCATGGGCGGCCCTCGCGCAACGCTGCCTTGTCGCTAACTTATTCTAAAATAATTACTTTTTGCATCGCGGTGGCTTGGCACGAAGCTTGAATGGCTTGTGCCGACGCCATCGATGCCGTCCTTGGAAACCAATCATTCGAATTTTGACACCGCCGGACTGGGGCCTCCCCAGAGCGCGCCTCTATGCGTCTGGCTGATGCAGCGACCGTTGAGAAAGGAAATCGCCGATGAGCAAAGACCCGACCTGGATTTCAGAATGGAATCCCGAGGATGAGACGTTCTGGAATTCGAAGGGCAAAGTCGTCGCCCGGCGCAATCTCATCTGGTCGATCGTTGCCGAGCATATCGGATTTTCGGTCTGGCTGATCTGGAGCATCGTCGCAACCAAATTGCCGCAGGCCGGCTTCCACTTCACGACGGATCAACTGTTTCAACTGGTGGCGGTGCCGGGATTGATCGGCTCGCTGATGCGATTTCCCTACACCTTTGCCGTGACGATGTTCGGCGGCCGCAACTGGACCATCTTAAGCGCGTCGGTGCTGTTCATTCCGACGCTCGCGCTGGCCTATTTCGTCAGCGAGCCCGAAACGCCGTTCTGGCTGATGCTGACAGTCGCCTCCACCGCAGGTCTCGGCGGCGGCAACTTCGCCTCCAGCATGGCCAATATCTCCTTCTTCTATCCCGACCGCATGAAGGGCTGGGCGCTCGGCCTCAACGCGGCCGGCGGCAATATCGGTGTCAGCAGCGTGCAATTGCTGACCCCCATTCTGATGGGCGTTGGCCTTTTCAATCTCTACCAGGCCACGCCGGTCGGCGGCGTCTACCTCCAGAACGCCGGGCTGATGTGGATTGTACCGCTGCTTGTCGCGGTGTTTGGCGCATTTTTCTTCATGAACAACCTCACCTCGGCGAAGTCCTCGTTCAAGGATCAACTCGCCATCGTCGGGCGCAAGCATACCTGGATCATGGCGTTCATCTACATCGGGACCTTCGGCTCCTTCATCGGTTACTCGGCGGCGTTTCCGCTGTTGATCAAGACGCAATTCCCGGCGGTGACGATCGCGATCGCCTTCCTCGGGCCGCTGGTGGGCTCGCTGGCGCGCCCCTTTGGCGGCTTGCTCGCCGACAAGATCGGCGGCGCCATCATAACATTCTGGAACTTCATCGCGATGGGCGCGGCGACGATCGGCGTCCTGTACTTCGTGGGGATCAAGGACTTCACCGGCTTCCTCGTGATGTTCCTCATTCTGTTCGTCACCACCGGTATAGGCAACGGGTCGACTTACCGGATGATCCCGTCGATTTTCCGCGAGGAGAATCTTCGGAAAGCGCGAGGCAGCGGCGAAGCCGGCCGGGCGCTCGCCCTGAAGACCGCCAGCATCGAGAGCGGGGCCGCGCTTGGATTCATCGGCGCGATCGGCGCGTGCGGCGGCTATCTGATCCCGAGCGGCTTCGGCAAATCGATCGCCATCACCGGTGGTCCGCAGCTCGCGCTGGAAATCTACCTGGCGTTCTATGCGGTCTGCCTCGCGCTCACCTGGTGGCATTACCTGCGCAGGAGTGCGGCGGCGTCGGGCGTATCGAGCCTTGCCGAGGCACGCGTGTGAACAGCATGGATCGCAATCGCAACCGAGAATGATGGAGGACATCATGACACCCGATCAGGTCAAACTTGTGCAGCAGAGCTTCGCCAAGGTCGCGCCGATTTCGGAAACAGCCGCGGTATTGTTCTATGATCGGCTGTTCGAGATCGCGCCCACGGTGAAAGCGATGTTTCCGACCGACATGACCGAGCAGCGCCGCAAGCTGATGGCGACGCTGGCGGTGGTGGTGGGCGGTCTTGGCAATCTGGAATCGGTGCTCCCGGCCGCGAGCGCGCTGGCCAGGCGTCACGTCAGCTACGGCGCCAAGGCGGAGCATTATCCGGTCGTCGGCTCAGCGTTGCTGTGGACGCTGGAGAAGGGTCTGGGAGACGGCTGGACGCCCGACGTCGCGGAGGCCTGGACCGCGGCCTATGGGACGCTCTCCGGGTTCATGATTTCCGAAGCCTATGGCCGGCCGCAAGCGGCCGAGTAAGGACACGTCACGTGAGCGAACCACTGGTCGTCGTCGGTAACGGAATGGCCACCGCGCGTCTCGTCGATGAACTCGCCAAGGTCGCGCTGGGGCGTTACGCCATCGCGGTGATCGGCGACGAGCCGCGGCTGGCCTACAATCGCGTCCTGCTGTCATCGGTGCTGGCGGGCGAGACGGCCTCGCATGACATCGAGCTCAGGCCGGCTTCCTGGTGGCGCGACCGCGGCGTCACCTTGAAATATGGCTGCCGCGCCACCGAGATCGATGTCGGCCGCCATGAACTGAAGATCGCAAATGAAGAGAGCGTCTCGTTTTCCAAGCTGGTGCTTGCCACCGGTTCGACACCGCTGCGGCTGAACGTGCCTGGTTCGGACCTTGCCGGCGTGCACACCTTCCGCGACAGCCGGGATGTCGATCTGCTGCTGACGCTGGCCGCGCAGAAGAAGCGCGTCGTCGTGGTCGGGGGCGGGTTGCTGGGGTTGGAAGCGGCCTATGGTCTCGCCAAGGCCGGCGCGCCCGTCACGCTGATTCATCTGATGGACCGGCTGATGGAGCGTCAGCTCGATGCGCCGGCGGCCGACCTGTTGAAAACCCTGGTCGAGCGCAAGGGCATCAAGGTGCTGCTCAATGCCAACACGGCGCGCCTGCACGGCGCGACACGGGTCGATGGCGTCGAGTTGACGGATGGACGCCGGATCGAGGCCGATGCGGTGATTTTCGCGGCGGGCATCCGGCCCAATGTGGCGCTGGCAAAGGACGCCGGCATTGCCGTCGGTCGCGGTATCATGGTTGACGACCATCTGCGGACCGCTGCGCCGGAAATCTTTGCGCTCGGCGAGTGCGCCGAGCATCGCGGCATCTGCTACGGCCTCGTCGAGCCGGCCTATGAGCAGGCGCGTGTTCTGGCGCAGCATCTTGCCGGCAAAACCGCCGGCTATGACGGCAGTGTGGTTGCGACCAACCTGAAGGTCTCCGGTGTCAGCGTGTTTTCAGCGGGCGACTTTGTCGGTGCGGAGGGCAGCGAGACCATCCTGCTCAGCGACGTCAGGCACGGCACCTACAAGAAGCTGGTGATCTCGGAAGGACGGCTCGCCGGCGCGGTGCTGGTCGGCGATGTCGAGAGCGCGCTCTGGTATCTCGAACTGATCCGCACCCGCGAGCCGGTGGCGCGCATTCGCCGCGATATGATGTTCGGCCGCGCAGTCGCGATCCGGGCAAAGGCGGCATGACCTGATGGCTCGGTTACTCCCATGACGATCGTCGATCCCGCCTTGCGCGCCACGCGCACGACCTGTCCCTATTGCGGGGTCGGTTGCGGCGTGTTGGCGACAGCGGACGGCAGCGGCGGAGCGGCGATATCGGGCGATCCGGAACATCCGGCCAATTTCGGACGGCTGTGCTCGAAGGGCTCGGCGCTCGGCGAAACCTTAGGGATTGAGCAGCGCCTGCTTTATCCGATGATCCGCTGCAGCAAGGGCGTCATGGAGCGGGTGGCGTGGACCGATGCGCTCGACCATGTGGCGCATCGCTTTGCGCACATCATCGCGCGCGACGGCCCGGGCGCGGTCGCATTCTATCTGTCCGGGCAAATGCTGACTGAAGACTATTACGTCGCCAACAAATTGATGAAGGGATTCATTGGCAGCGCCAATGTCGATACCAATTCGCGGCTGTGCATGGCGTCCTCGGTCGCCGGTCATCGCCGCGCGTTCGGCGCCGACACCGTGCCGGGCTGTTACGAAGACCTCGACGAGGCCGACCTGCTGGTGCTGGTCGGCTCCAACGCGGCGTGGTGCCATCCGGTCTTGTTCCAGCGCATGATTGCCAACAAGCAACGGCGCGGCGCGCGCATCGTGGTGATCGATCCGCGCCGGACCGATACCGCAGGCGATGCCGATCTGTTTTTAGGCTTGAGGCCCGGCACCGACACCGCGCTGTTCAGTGGCCTGCTGGTACAGTTGGCCGATACCGGCGCGCTCGATCATGACTACATTGAACGGCATACCAGCGGTTTCGAAGACGCGCTGGCGCGGGCGCGCAGCATCGCCGGCAGCGTGGCCGCGACCGCGCTGGCGACCGGCCTTTCGGAAGCGGACGTCGCTGAATTCTTCCGGATGTTTGGCAATACGCCGCGCGTGGTCACGCTGTACTCGCAGGGCGTCAACCAGTCGGCGCAGGGCACCGACAAGGTCAATGCCATCCTCAATTGCCACCTCGCCACGGCACGGATCGGCAAGCCGGGCGCGTCGCCGTTCTCCTTGACCGGGCAACCCAATGCGATGGGCGGCCGCGAGGTCGGCGGGCTTGCCAATCAGCTTGCCGCGCATATGGCGTTCACGCCGCCGGACATCGATCGCGTGCGCCGGTTCTGGAAGGCGCCGCGTATCGCCACCCATGAGGGCCTCAAGGCGGTCCAGATGTTCGAGGCGGTCGGGCGTGGCGAGATCAAGGCGTTGTGGGTGATCGGCACCAACCCCGCGGTGTCGCTGCCGGACGCCGATGCCGCGCGCGCCGCGCTGAAGAAACTCGAACTGTTCGTGATCTCGGAGAATGTGCGTTCCAACGACACCATCAATGCCGGCCCGCATGTGTTGCTGCCCGCTGAGGCATGGAGCGAAAAGTCCGGCACGGTGACCAATTCGGAACGGCGCATCTCGCGGCAGCGCGCCTTCATGGCAGCGCCCGGCGAAGCCAAACCGGATTGGTGGATTGTCAGCGAGGTTGCGAAAAGGCTCGGTTTCGGCGCGGCATTCGATTTCAGCTCAGTGGCGGATGTATTCCGGGAGCACGCCAGCCTGTCGGCATTCGAAAACGAGGGCAGCCGCGATTTCGATATCGGGGCGTTGACGTCGCTGTCGGATGAGGCGTTCGATGCGATGGCGCCGGTGCTGTGGCCGGCACGCTCCGGCGATACCGGGCCGCAGCAGCGGTTCTTCGCCGAAGGCGGATTTTTTTCCAACGACCGCAAGGCGCGGTTCGTCGCGACCGACATCCCGGCGTTGCGAACCGAGACCACGGCGGCGCGGCCGCTGCGGTTGAACACCGGCCGGGTCAGGGATCAATGGCACACCATGACCCGCACCGGCATCAGCCCGCGGCTGGGACAGCATTTGCCGGAGCCGTACGTCGAGATCCATCCAGTTGATGCGACGAGGTTCGGCGTAACCGATGACAGCTTCGCGCGCATTGTCACCGATTACGGACAATGCATCCTCAAAGTCGTGGTCAGCGAACGTGCGCAGCGCGGCATGCTGTTCGCGCCGATTCACTGGAGCGAAGAGACCGCATCCGCCGCGCGCGTCGGCGCGCTGGTGGCGCCGTTCACCGATCCGTTTTCCGGCCAGCCCGAGAACAAGGCGACGCCGGTATCGATCGTACCTTACGAATACGTCTTTCGCGGCTTCGCTCTGTCCCGAACGCCGCTGCAGTTGCCGCCGCAGCTCTGGTGGACGCGCGTCGCGGTCACCGGCGGCTATGGCTATCTGCTCGCCGACAATGCCGATCTGGCGCGATGGCAATCATGGTTGCGCTCGATTGCCGGTGATGATCTCGCCGAATACCGGGATTCAGGCGGCGGCGTTTATCGCGCGGCGGCGTTCGCGGAAAACCGCATCGAGACCTGCCTGTTCGTCGGTCCCGCGCACGATGCCGGCGATTGGGAGGTGGTCAAGAACCTGTTCTCCGCTGGCGAAATCAGCGACGATCAGCGGCGGATGCTGCTGTCGGGCCGATCGACCGACGGGCTCGCCAGCGCCGGACCGATTGTCTGTGCCTGTTTCGGTGTCGGCCGCGGCACGATCAGCGATGCCATCGCGGCCGGTGCGAACTCGGCCGCCGCCATCGGCGCGCAACTCAAGGCCGGCACCAATTGCGGCTCGTGCATTCCGGAATTGAAGCGGCTGATCGCGCAGGCGAACGCGGATGGTGTCGCAGCCGATTCCGGACAACGTCAGTTGGCGGCCGCGGCCAGCTAGATGTTTTCCATTATGAAGGACCTCTCGACGAGCGCACGATTTTATTGAGCCGTGGCCTCACAATGTTGCTGGCCGTGTCCGCAATCAGTCTGATTGCAGAACGATGCTTGCGCTGCCTTGCTGGTATATTTTTGGGGCAGATTTAATTGACTTGGCGGACTGCACCAGATTAGGATTGAAACCGTATTTAGATTGTCTCAAATTGATTTTTCCGCCTTTGGACCGCGGTCCTGAACCCGATAACGTATTGCGTGGGCGGCTTCGCGGGTTCTCCAAGGCGATCTCGGAGAATCTGTTCGGCAACGGTAATCGGTTGGCTCATTTCTCAGTTCCAGATTCGTTTGTCCATCGCATCCACGCAAATCCTCGCCAATGCAACCAGGGTGCATAGAGGCATAAAATCGCAGGCAACGCTCGAAACGGCATTAGCAGCACGCGGGATTTGGATTTGAGTGCACAACTCAGGTCTTTTTTCTCCGATTCGAGACCCATACCGAAAATCCTGACCGCGTAAGGCCGACTTTTGGGGAATAGTACTTGACGCCAAAGCGCGCGATGCCCGGTTGACCTTCGGGACGGATGGCACGACTATTGTCCCTGATTGAAAAGCCAAGATTGACACGTTTGGGGAGAGGAGATGGGATCCGCGCCGCAACGCGGTGATTTCGTTCCTGTGCGTTCCCGTGCTGGCTCGTCGAAGACGAGCGCCCGGTCGATGGCTTAAAGACTCTGCGTTTGGCGTGTGTGGACGACGACGCTCAAGGCGAGGTGGCCGAGGTGTTGTGGGACGCCGAGATCGACGGCTCAGTTCTCGGGGATGAAGGTTGGGCGAGCGTCGCAAATCAGGGAACTGACGACCCCAGCGTCTTTTTCGGCCTATTTCCGCAGGATCACCTGAGTCACGCTGGGTCAGCAGCATTCGCTGGGTCAGCCACCCATCGATGCAGCGATTTCAACGAGACGCAGTAGCCTCCCGCCCAATTTGAATATTTGGCCGTTCACAGATGCTTCGTCGGTAGGTCATTGAAAATGGATCAAACACCTGCGCTCAAGAACCGGCTTCGCGCCGAACAGATGCTGGCGCTTTTCGAGAACGTGGCTTTGGGGGTCATTGGCGCCGCCGCCGCCGCGCTTGTTCTCGCGAGCGCAATGATTCATCTCGGTGCACTGGACTGGACCACGGGCGTTTCCTGGATTTCGTACATTTTTGCTTGCGCCGCGGCCCATCTGTTGCTTCGACATTTTTATTACCGCATCGCGCCGGACGACGATCAATGGAAGATTTGGGCCGTTTGGTTCACGGCAATCAGTCTGGCAGAGGGGATTGGCTGGGGTTGGGCGTCAGTTTCCCTTGTCGGCGACAGCGGCCGCTTTTCGCTTGAGTTATTGGTCATGGTTGTCACGCTGAATATTGCCGGCGGCGCCATTCCGGCGTTTAGCTCCTATCTGCCAGCTTTCTTTGCCTTGTTTCTGCCCACCGTCGTTCCGAGCATCTTCTGGAGCATCGCGTCGAGGGACCTGTTTCCCGAAGCCGTACCAATGCTGATGCTGACGCTCATTTTCATCGTGGCCATGGGTGGCCTCGGCGTCCGCGCCAACCGTAGTTTTAAAGAGCTTGTACGACTTCGGATACGCACCAATGAACTGGCAAAGGATCTTCGCAAGCAAAAGGAACTGGCGGAAGAAGCAAGTCTTGCCAAATCCAGCTTTCTCGCGGCTGCCAGCCACGACCTGCGCCAACCGGTTCACGCGCTCGGAATGTTTGTCGGTGCGCTACGCGGAGTGGCTTTGCCCCCGGACGCGGTCCGCCTGGTCGAGCGAATTGAAGAATCCACCAACGCCATGGACAGTCTGTTTAGCGCCATCCTCGATATTTCAAGGCTCGACGCGGGAGTCGTGGATGTGCAACCGCGAGCTTTCGCCATTCAGCCGTTGCTCGATCGGATCTGCGGCGACCATGCGGCGGAGGCCGATCAAAAATCGATCGGGCTTGCTTGCCACGCCTGTAGCGCGACCGTGCATACGGATCCGCTGCTGATGGAGCGCGTCCTCAGAAACCTTCTCTCCAACGCCGTCCGATATACTCTTTCAGGAAGGGTTGTCGTGGGCTGTCGTAGACGCAAAGGCAAAATCCGCGTGGAAATCTGGGATACCGGCCCCGGCATCCCCTTGGTCGAAAGAGAGCGAATATTTCAGGAATACTTCCAGCTGCAAAATCCGGAACGAAATCGCGCGATGGGACTCGGGCTGGGCCTCGCCATCGTCCGTCGGCTGAGTAATCTTCTGGATTGTCCGGTCAGCCTGCGTTCCGAGTTTGGCAAGGGTTGTTGCTTTAGCGTCGAGATACCCGTGGCGATTGCGCCAGTCCTCCGTGAGACCGCCGCCAGCGGCGCCGCGCTTGAATCGATTCGCGGCTTGATTCTGGTGATCGATGATGAGGCGGCCATCCGCGATGCGATGCACAGCCTTTTGACGGGTTGGGGGTATGCCGTCATTACGGCTGGATCGGGCGCCGAAATGATGGTCCGGCTGGCTGAATGTCCAACGCGCCCGGATCTGATTATTTGCGATTATCGCCTTCGCGGCCATGAAAACGGCATCGACGTTATTCATCAACTTCAATCCGAATGTAACGAGGTGATCCCTGCGATGTTAATCACCGGAGACACCGCGGCAGACCGTCTCATGGAAGCGCAGTCGAGCGGATTGCTCCTGCTTCACAAGCCGGTGCTCAATAGCAGGCTGCGCGCAGCGATCGTGAATCTCATCGCGGCCTCCGAGAGGAGCGAACAGGCAGAGCAAAAGGTTCTCGAGCCGATTAAATGATGCCGGCTTCCCGACCCGCCACCGCGGCTTGCGTGCGATTGACCACGTTCAATGTCTTGAATATTGCCGAGATGTGAGCCTTCACGGTCTTTTCCGAAAGGGTCAATGTCGCAGCGATGGTCTTGTTAGGTTTGCCTTCACTCAAAAGAACCAGAATTTCTACTTGTCGCGTTGTCAGCAATCGACCGCTATTGCGTCCTGCCCCGTCGCTCTTGCGTTCGATGGCGCTGGACGGTTCGCCCAGAATAAGCGGCGGAATATAGAGATCGCCATTCAGGACAAGTCGAACCGCCGAGAGCAACACCTGTTGGCTCGCGGATTTGGGGACATAACCCAAAGCACCGGAGGCCAGCGCCTGTCGGACGTCTCTTGGGTCCTCAGATGAGGAAAGAACGATTACGGGAAGATCAGGCCGCTTGCGACCGAATTCCGTCAAGGCCTGAAGTCCCTTCATTCCGGGCATGGCGAGATCGAGTATAATCAGATCGAGATCGGGATGGCTTTCGACGAGCGCGAGACCTTCTCGCGCATCGCGCGCCTGCAAGACGGCGGTATCCGGACCGGCTTGCGCGAGCAACGCGGCAAGCCCGTCGCGCAAGACCGGATGATCGTCGACAATCAGGAGCTTCATGTCCGACAGCTTGGGCGAACGCCAATCCGAAGCAAGTGAGCCTTAAGTCCTAAGACCTCAATCCAGTATACGATTTGCCGGGTCAGAGCTAGGGTCCACGTATACTGAGCGTTGCAAAGTCTGAAAAATGCAGACAGCACTGAGCACGGGCGCGAGGCAATCGAAAGTCGCTTGCTCGCATTGGGCCGAGTGCACGACTTGTTATTGTCCTTTGCGGCCGGTGCGCAATAGTCGACTAAAGCTGGCCACCACAACACAGAAACAAAAATTCCATGTTTGCGCTCGGGGGTGCAAGCCACCATAATTTCCTGACCAAGGTACGATCTGCAGTTGTGCGGACGCCTCGCGCCCGCAAGTCTGAACGATGTCGTGGCAAAATGTAAGGTCCGGTGATGCGTCCGTAAAAGACGGAATCGAGCCGGATTGGAGGACGCCTGATGACCACCGTAACCAAATCGAATTCGCCCTTCAACATCTCGTCTGGTGTGACGAGCACGGGCGAGGTCGTCGTCAGCGGCGGTTCCATGTTCGTCCTGTCGGGAGGGACGGCAGATACGACGACGGTCAGTTCGGGGGGCTTCCTGACCGTCGACAGCGGCGGAAAGGCGAGCGGTACGATCCTCGTCGGTGGAACGACCAGCGCAAAAATAGCTACTGAGATCGTCAGCGCCGGCGGCACCGATCTGGGCGCTCAGCTTTCGTCCGGCGGTGAGCAGAAGATATTCGGCGTCACGAGTGGCGCTACCGTTTTCGGCGGCTCATCGTTTGGTACTCTCGGTGGCTTGCAGATTATTAAATCAGGCGGCACGGAAAGCGGCACGACCGTCTCGAGCGGCGGCACGCTCGAATTGCTTGGCGGGGCGATCGCCAGCGGGTTTGTTATCAGTTCCGGCGGGTCTCTGGAAATCGCGTCGGGATATGAGCTCAAAGCCTATCAAGTCACGAGCGGCATCACGCTTGAGGTGGCAAGCGGCGGCACGGCCAGTGGTACGGTCGTTAGCAGCACCGGCACGGAGAACGTCAGCTCTGGCGGCACGGATATCGGTGCGCAGCTTTCGGCTGGCGCCGAGCAGTTCGTGTACGGCTCCGCCACCGGCACCACCGTGTTCAACGGCGGTACCCAAAACCTGGACTCAGGCGGCACGGCGAGCGGCACCACGATCAGTTCCGGCGGGACACAGATCGACGCGGACGCGTTCGGTGATACCGGAACCGCGATTGGCACCACAATCGCAAACGGCGGCACGCAACAGGTTGGTTATTTCACCGCCGCCCAAGGCACGGCGATCAGTACCACCATCGAGAGCGGCGGGACGCAAGAAATTGGCGTTCAGGGCGGGGCCGGAACGGCGGTTGGCACCACGATCGCAGGTGGGAGACAGTACGTCGGGTACCAAGGCGGCTTCTTCGGCGGCCCTGCTGGTACCGGCAGGGCGGTCGACACCACGATCCTAAGTGGAACGCAGTTTGTCGGCTTTAGTCTTGCTTCCGGTTTGGCGGTCGACACGACGATCTCAGGCGGAGAGCAGGTAGTTGGCGATTTTGGCTCCGGCACGGCGAGGAACACAGCCATCTAAAGCGGCGGATTGCAGCGGGTTGGCTACGTCAGTGGCTCCGGTGTCGCGAGTAACACCATCATCGAAAACGGTGGAACACAGGACGTTGGATTCGCCTATCTTCGATCCCGGCAAGGGGAAAGCCATCAGCACCACGATCGACAGTGGTGGGACCGAAAACGTCTTTTCCGGCGGCACGATCATTTCGACGACGATCAACGGCGGCACGCTGACGGTCGGGAGTGGCGCTGTCATCTCCGGTGGCATCACGTTTGCGGGCTTCGGCGGCACGCTCGAGATCGAAATACGACGATGCCGACCAATGTGATCAGCGGTCTCGCCATCGGCGACGTCATCGACCTTTCTAACGTTGCTTTCAGTAGCGGCGGCAGCGTCACGCTGGGAGCCGGTAACATCCTGAAGGTCGTCGAGGGCGGCAAGACGTACAATTTGCACCTCAATCCATCGCAAAATCTTTCCGCGGACACCTTTACTCTATCGCTCGATACGGGATCGGGGACCAAGATCGTTGTTTCGCCCAACCCTGCTCCACCGACAGTGGTCAGTGCCACGTCGCCGAACAGCGGGGCCTACGGTGTCGATCGCACGGTCACTTTCACCCTCGACATGAGCTTGCCGGCAGTCGTTGGCGGTACACCGACGTTGACGCTCAACGACGGCGGGGTCGCCAGCTATGTCAGCGGCTCCGGCACCAATAAGCTGACATTCAGCTACACCATCGGTTCCGGACAGAATGCGGCGCAGCTCACGACGGCGTTGTCGACTTTGTCCGGTGGAACGATCGAAGGCATCACCGGCACGCCCATCGGCGCGTCAACCACTCCGATCAAGCTTGCGACGCTGGGCGCCAATACCACGATGGTGCCCGGCAGCACCGTGAAATTGAGCGCCAACACGGAAGCGGCCTTGCAGGCGGCGATCGATATCGCCGCGCCCGGCGAGACGATCGATCCGACCAATATAACGCTCACATCGCCACTCATCATCCCGACGGGAACGAACGTCACCATCACCGGCTTCGGCGGTGGGACCGGAACGTTCGACGCGATGCAGCTCAACACCACGCAGCCGATCATCGTCGAAGCCGGGGCCACGGCGGTGTTTTCTTACGTCGACATCAAGTTCAAGGAGGAGCTTGGTGACGGTGCGGACGGCGGCGACGGCGGCGACGGTGATGCCGGCGCCGCCGGGGCTAACGGCAGCGGTCCGGGACAAGCCGGCGCCATTGGCACATTCGGCGGCGATGGCGGTGCCGGCGGCGGCGGCGCTGTTGGGCTTTCGTTGCTGGGCGCGATCCAGAACTATGGAAACCTTACCCTCAACCATGTCGCCATCGTTGCCGACTCAACTGCCGGCGGTGGCGGAGGCGGCGGCGATGGCGGCAAGGGCGGCGCCGGTGGCACGGGAGGAAACGGTGCGGGAGGTTATTCCGGCGGCGGCGGTGCCGGCGCTGCAGGCGGCGACGCCGGCACCGGCGGCGGCGGCGGCGGTGGTGCTGTTGGCGGCGCCGCGGTCGGCGGCATTTACAATGCTGGCTCGCTGACCTTGGAAGACGCGCTCATTACTGGCTCTGCCACTGGCGGCGACGGCGGTGATGGTGGGGGTGGCGCCGATGGCGCCGATGGCGGTAAGGGCGGCAATGGCGGTCCCGGCGATGGCGGTGCCGGCGGAGGCGCCGGACACGGGGGCAATGCCGGCGATGGCGGCAATGGTGGTGGCGGCGCAACCGGCGGCACCGCGGTTGGTGGAATTTTGAATGTGGGCACGCTCAACGTGGTAGGTGCGACCGCGGTTCTGTTCGGCGACAGCGCTAACGGTGGCAACGGGGGTAACGGCGGGGATGCCGGAATGGCGGGCACGATCGGCAATGCCGGCACACCCGGTGCCGGAAATCCGCGCGGCGCTACCAGTCTCCCGGGCACGGCGGGCAACGATGGCGCCGGCGGCGCGGGTGGAACTGATGGAAGTTCGGTCAATGATCTTTCAGGTGCGACCACCAGCGGCTCGGTGACGATTGATCACCACATGTACGAGTTCGATCCGAAATCGCTGAACCCGGCTGGCGTTACGCTGACGAGCGCCGGGAACAAATTCACCTATGAGGTGGACAAGTACGGACCAAGCACCGCCGGCTCGGTGCAATGGCAGGTGGTGGCTGGCCCCGGCGGACCTGCCCCGCAAGACTTCGTCGGCGTCACGTCGGGCACGCTCAATTTCACCGGCACGACGACGACCCAGACGATCAGCTTTTCTGTCAAGCCGGATCTGAGCGAGGCTTTGAACGAGGGTTTCACCATCGAGCTTTCTTCGCCGGCCGCGGGAGATGTGCTCGGCACCAACTCGGAAATCGTGCAGAACGTCACCAACCTGAACATCGATACCTGGAAGGCCGGCGCGAACGGCGATTGGTCGACGACCAGCGACTGGAGCATCGGGCAGCTTCCCACCGCGAATACCCAGGCAGTGATTGCGAGCGGCGGCACCGCGATCAGCACAGCATCGGACGATCCGACGGTGGCCAGCATCGTTATCGCGCACGGTGCGACGCTCAACGTTTCCGGGGGAACTTTCACCGCGAAGATCGGTACCGGCACCGGTGTCAATTCCGGCGCTGTGATCGTTGCCAACGGCGCGACGCTGGAACTCGGCGGCACCTTCGTCAATGCCGGCTCGGTCACGCTCGACGGCTCGGCGAACCTGACGCGGCTCGAACTCGACGGCTCGCTGACCTTATCGGGCGGCGGCAAGGTGATCCTGTCGGGCGGCGCCGACAACGCTGTCGTCACTAACGGCAGCGCGGCGACGCTGACCAATGCCGGCAACACCATCACCGGCGCCGGCACGATCGGAGACGCCCACCTCACGCTGGTCAACAGCGGCACCATCGACGCCAACACTGGTTTGCCACTAATTATCGATACCGCCGCATTCACCAATGCCGGCACGCTCGAAGCAACCTCGGCCGGTGGCTTGGTCATTGACAGCAACGTCAACAATTCCAAGACCATCGAGGCCCTGGGAACAAGCGCCACGGTGACGATCGCGAGCACGATCAGCAACACCGCGACCGGTCTTGTCCTGGCCTCGGGGACCGGCGCCCGGGTCCAACTCGACGGTGCTGTTATCTCCGGCGGGACGCTGCGCACCATCGGCACCACGGCTGTGATCGAAACGGTCAGCGGAACCACCAATACCATCGCCGGCGCGACTATTGCGGGCGGCTCGCTCGTTGAGGCCACCAGCGGCACCACGCTGACCATCAGCGGCGGGACGGTCGGTGCGGCCGCAATTGTCGAGACCACGATCGGTGGCACCGCGATCGTGAGCGGCACCGTCACCAATTCCGGCACGCTGTTCGCGAGCGGGTCCGGCAGCGTGCTGGAGATCGCCAACGGCGCCGTGGTCAATGGCGGCGTCGCCGAGGTCGGCAACGGCATTGTCGATATCAAGGGGGCGAGCAGCGAGAAGGTCACCTTCCAGGCTGGTGGCAGCGGCGGGCTGCAACTCGCGGACGATGCCGCTGATCAGACAGCCTATACCGGCAAGGTGTCCGGCTTCGGTGTGTCAGGCGGGATAAGCCATGCCGACCACATCCAATATATCGATCTGACGTCGGTCAGCTTCGCCGCAGGCCGATTAGCGCCAGCTACACGCCCGCCAACGCCAAACCAGCGGAACGCTGAAGGTCTCCAGTGGCGGCACGGAGGTGGCCGACTATCACTTTGGTCGGCGCATACGTCACATCGAACTTCCACATCAGTTCCGGCGCTGGCGGTACGGTGGAGATCACCGACCCGTCGGTGGCCGAGCAGCCGTCCGGCAACGCGCGGGCGACGATCAGCCGGCGGCAGCGTACTCGAAATCAACACGCCCGATTCGGGCAAGGTGACCTTCGGCGGCAGCGGCGGCACGCTGCAACTCGACCAGCCCGCGACCTTCGCCGGCAGTGTGGCGGGCTTCGCAACGCCGGACGGCATCGATCTGCCGGGCATCGGTTTTGGCGCCGCTACGACGCTGGCTTTCTCCGAGAACAATAGCCACGCCGGCGGCACACTGACGGTCACTGACGGCACCCACACCGCCGCCGTCGCGCTGCTCGGCAACTACATGGCGTCGACATTGGTCACCGGCGCTGACGGCCATGGCGGCACGCTGATCACTGAAGCTCTGCAACTGGGCCAGCCGCCGCCGTTGACGCATCCGCACGCATGATCGTGCCGGTTACCCGATTGCAGAACTTCGTATGATTCAGTCGGCGCGGGGACGGCTTATGAATATTAGCGGCGATGCAATACCTACGGCGTCCGAGCAGACTTGGGCCAAGACTGAAGAGTCCGCCAGCTGCGGCGACCTAACTGAATGATCTTGCGATGTTGGAAAACATGGCCGCTGCAGCCCGTGTAGGGGCGTCCCAGTGGCCGGCGCGGTCAAAACATCACTTGCGACCCGATCGAGACAAGCGCCGCCACGGACCCTCCCGAAGTAAAGCCTTGAACAGACCTACTGACCTTTTGGCTTCGTGAAATATTCTCCGAGCAGCCGGTAACCCCAGAAGGCTTCATCGTTTCCGGCGCTCTTGCGCAATTGCTCCGGCGTGAAGCCGGTGTGCCGCCGCATTTGTCGGATCATGTGCGCCTGGTCGGCAAACCCTGATGCTGCGGCAAGCCCGGCCCAGTCGACATCGCCGTTCTGAATGGCCTCGTGCAATCTGGCATAGAGTTGCTCGGTGTGGCCGAGGCCCTGCAGGTCTCTCTGGCTGACGCCGGTCCATGATCTGACCCGCCGCGCGACTTGCCGTGTGCTGCGTCCAAGACCGGTCCGACTGGCCTTGAGCGCGAGGCTTCGGCTCCAGTCCGTTACCCATGTCATCGGTCTGGTTCCGGGACGCCTGCCGGCCCACAGGCTCTCGATCTTGTCCTCAAGAACCGACAAGCCTTTTTCGGCGCCTTCGCGCCGGACGACATCGAAGAAGTCGCGGCAAAGCTCCAGCATCGGCGGCGGCAGGACCTCTTCCGCTGATGTCATGCGTTGCTTGATTTGGCTCAAGTCTATTCCAGTCATCGCAGAAAACGCGTCCGGGTAGAATGCGATCGTGATCGCATAGGTCTCTCCGGGGTTCCAACTGACGAGCGGCCCGAGCTGCGGCCCGAAGTAGGCGAGGCCGGGCAACCTTGTTCCGGTCCAGGGACGCTCCATCTGCTCCGGCTGATCGATCAGATGCCAGTCGCCGGCGAATACCCACATCACACTGCAGAGCGGTGACGCCGGGAAGAAATTGAACCTTTGGGTCTGATCAAGCGCAACGCCCCGTGTGTCCCGGACGATCACACAGAAGACGCAGCCCGCGACCGCCGGACGCGGCCACACGATCCGGGAGATGGTCGTCGCAGTCATTGTCGGGGGGTCCTGCGCATCCGGCGGATCATGTCCAAACCGTTCAATACACCGACCGTTGACCTCCAGCATATTGAAAACAATCGGGAATGATTATCGCGCCGGATGCCATGCTCGACGGACGGGCCGCTACGAAAGCAAAGGAAGGGAGAACTCAAGTGGAATTGGTCGCCAACGATCCATCATTCCTTGAAATCAATAACGAGCTTGCAGACAAGGGATTTTTCGTCACCTCAACCGACGACATGATTACATGGGCGCGAACAGGGTCGATCTATTGGGTGACCTTCGGGCTTGCCTGCTGTGCGATCGAAATGATGCAGGTCATGATGCCGCGTTACGACCTGGAGCGGTTCGGTTGTTTCCCGCGGGCTTCGCCTCGGCAGAGCGATCTGATGATCGTCGCCGGCACATTACCAACAAGATGGCTCCCGCGCTGCGCAAGGTCTACGACCAGATGCCGGAGCCGCGCTATGTGATCTCGATGGGGTCATGCGCCAATGGCGGCGGCTACTATCACTACTCGTACTCGGTGGTGCGCGGTTGCGACCGCATCGTGCCCGTCGACATCTACGTGCCCGGCTGCCCGCCGACGGCGGAAGCGCTGCTCTACGGCGTGATGCTGCTGCAGAAAAAGATCCGGCGCACCGGCACCATTGAACGCTGAGTACGCGCATTGGTCGGTTCCGGAGGCAGAATAGCCATCAAAAGAGGGCGCCGGAATGTCCGCTGCGCCGAATGCAATATCAGGCGTGATCACTGCCGCCCCTTCAGCGCCTGTACGAGCAGGCTTTCCATGGTCTTCAATCGCAACTCGTAGGGAGACGGATTGGGGCACACGTTCACGGCCTTGACCACGGCATCGGTGAAATCCGCGCCGACGTCGATGATCGTAAAACACCCCGCTCCGGGATCGAAGCGACCGTAGTAGGCGGGTTCCCCCGTCAGGGCCGTCGACAGGATTGCATTGTTCACCAACGTATGCAGGACCAGCAGGGCTGTGTCCCAGCCTTTATCGTCGAGCAACGCCTTGATGGCCGGCGCGATGCGACCTTGCAGCTCCGCGACGCTCTCCCTGCCGATAAAGCGCGTATCGCCGGCGACACGCGGCGAATCCAGAGCAAGCAACGTCTTCGGCAAATCGACTGTTGCGATGTCCTTGATTGGGCCATTGCGCATCTCGCGTAGCGCTTCGACTTGAGTAGGCTTGCCGGCAATTCCCGCCGCCGCGAGCACCCGTTCCGCCGTCTCTACCGTGCGTGGCAGATCGCTCGATAGCACCCGATCGAACTTGGTGAAGCCGATGCTTTTGAGGTAGGCGCCCGTTGCGTCGGCCTGCGCCTTGCCCTTGTCACTGAGGCTGACTTTATCCAGATCGGGAACCGGTTTGCCCTGCGCGTCAAAATAGGCGACATCGCCGTGGCGCATCAAGATGATGCGCCGACGTTGCGGCATAGTCCACGCGTTCGTGGCTGCGCCGACCTGCGTGTCCTGCGCAATCGCCCCCGAGATACCTGGCGGGCCTATCATCGTCGCTGCGAGGGTCACCGCCGATATCACTTTCGAAATCCATCTCATCTGCATCTCCGCGCACTTGCAGCCAGCCAGAGCCGCACGACAGTATCGTTAGTAATCACGCCCGGCCATTCGCTGCAAATCCGGCACCGCCGGGCCAAGCTACGACCACGGTTCAGCATTTGCGCTGAGCCGAGCCGGCGCGCTAACCTTGGCGGCCAGTGGTGCCGGGAGGAAAGCATGGGTCGGAAGATAGCGATCGTCGGGGCGGGAGCCGTCGGCGGGTATGCCGGCGCCCATATGGCGCAGGCGGGTGAGGACGTGACGTTCATCGATCCATGGCCCGAGCATGTCGAGCACATGAGGAAGCACGGCCTGCGCGTCACCCACGCCAGGGACGTCGCGGAATTTTCGGTTCCCGTGCGCGCGCTGCACGTCACGGATGCACAGCAGCTGGCCCGGGAGACGCCGGTCGACATCGCCTTCATATGCATGAAGTCCTACGACACGGCATGGGCAACCATGCTGATCCGGCAGTATCTGGCGCCGGACGGCTATGTCGTGTCGCTGCAGAACTGCATGAATGAAGAGACCATCGCCGGCGTCGTCGGTTGGGGCAAGACGCTTGGCTGCATTGCCAGCAGTATCAGCGTCAACCTGCCTGAACCCGGCCACATCCACCGCGGCGCCGGCAAGGGCGGGGCAGCGCACACCGTATTTCGCGCCGGCGAAGTGCATGGCCGTATCACCCAACGGGCGGAGGAAATCTGCCGCCTGGTCGGCTACGCCGACAGCGCCAAGGCAACCGGCAATCTGTGGGGCGAGCGCTGGTCGAAACTGGTCGCCAACGCCATGGGCAACGGGCTCTCCGCCTGCACCGGCCTGACCGGTGGGCAGATCTTGCAAAGCGAGCCGATCCGGCGTTTCTCTATTAGGCTCGGGAGCGAAGCGATCCGCGTCGGGCAGGCGCAGGGCTATCAACTGGAGGAGATTCTGCATCTTTCGCCCGAGACGATTGCACGTGCGGGCGAGGGCGACGAGACGGCGATGCGCGCCTGCGACGATCAGCGCTTCAAGGACGGCAAGCAGACCGCCTCCGAACAGCGTCCCTCCATGGGCCAGGACATGCAGAAGGGCCGGCGCACGGAGATCGAGTTCCTCAACGGCTTCGTGGTGCGCGAGGGCGAAAAGGTCGGCTGTCCGTGCAGCGCCAACGCCGTCCTGACAGACATCGTCAAGCGTGTGGAACGTAACGAGTTGAGCCCGGATCCACGGCACATCACCGAGCTGCGGTTGAACTGACACGCGTTTTCAGAAGCCGGCGACCCCCGATCCACGCGACGTCCATCCGAGGTCCGAAGGCGCGGCTTTCGAGCCAGAATGTTGAAAGAGTGTGAACTTGTGAGAGTTCCCGAAAGGGAATGTTAGCCATTCCCGCAACGAGGTTCCGGACGTTAACTTAACAAAGCGTGGACGCAGACTAGAAATGTTGGGGCAATTTTATCTGCGGATCCACGATGTTTCAGGTCTTTACCTGCCTGACTACCCAGCACGACTGGCGCCTGGTGGTTCTAGCCGGCTTCGTATGCCTGTTGTCGAGCGCGTGTGGGATAAGCCTATTCTACCGGGCTAAGGCAGCATTTGGTCGAACTCGCTTGACTTGGGTGGGCCTGGATGCCGCCGCCGCCGGATGCGGCATCTGGGCAACCCACTTCATTGCCATGCTGGCCTACGATCCAGGAATCAGCACTGGCTATGATCCGGGATTGACGATCGTGTCACTGATCCTAGCGATTGCGATCACCGGCGTCGGTCTTAGCGTTGCTCTAAGCAACTCTTCTCGATGGTCCGGTCCGATCGGCGGAGCCGTGATCGGGGGCGGCATCGCCGCCATGCACTTTACGGGCATGATGGCTCTCGAGGTGCCTGGGCACATCTCGTGGTCGGTTGAGCTTGTCCTGGCTTCTCTTTTCCTGGGTGCCTTGTTTGGAGCTTTGGCGTTTCTCGTGGCCACGAGGCGCGACGGAAGACGGGATTACTGGTTCGCCACCTTCGCCCTGACGCTTGCGATCGTTTCGCATCATTTTACGGCAATGGGCGCGGTTACCTTCATACCCGATCCGAGAATTGTCACTAACGCCCTCTCTCTTTCGTCGACCTCACTTTCGCTGATCGTCGCCGGCGTTGCGACCATCATCCTTGGCATGTCTCTCGTTGCAAGCATGAGCGCGCGCCAATCTCAGGACAAGCTGGGCCAACAGAGGATTCTTCTCGATACCGCGCTGGAGAACATGTCGCAGGGATTGGCGATGTTCGACGCGGACGGCCGGCTCACCCTGTGCAACGAGCGATACGCTCGGATGACCGGCCTGCCTTATGCGGCTGTTCAAGGACAATCCTTGCTCGAGCTGTTCAAACTGCGAAAGGCTGCGGGTGATTTTTCAGAAGATCCCCAGGAAGTCTTCGCGCGAATTCTGGCAGACGTGCGTTTGGGAAAATCCGCCATGCGGGTTATGCACACCCTCAAAGGCCGTTCGATCCGAATAATCGAAGAGCCGATGATCGGCGGCGGTTGGGTAGCGACCCTCGAGGACATAACTGCATGGCGCGAGGCCCAGGAAAAGCTCGCGTACCTGGCGCACCATGATCCGCTGACCAGCCTGCCGAATCGAACCAAGTTTCGCGAGGACCTGGAACAAACACTTCGTCTGGTGAACCGCGATGGACGTGTGGCGGTGCTTTGCCTCGACCTTGATCATTTCAAGGAAATCAATGACTCGCTGGGTCACCCGATCGGTGATGATTTGCTGAAGGATGTTGCCTGTCGTCTCCGCATAAGTGTTCGCGAGGGCGATACAGTGGCAAGGCTTGGTGGAGACGAGTTTGCGATCGTGCAGGCAGGCATTGACCTTCAGGCATCGGAATCATCATCACTCGCTGAACGCCTCGTCGAAATCCTGGGGGCGCCATATGACATCCAGGGCCATCAGCTCAATATCGGCGTCAGCATCGGTATAGCTTTCGCACCCAACGATGGAGAGGACCCCGATCAGCTGTTGAAGAACGCCGATATGGCGCTATACCGCGCCAAGGAGGACGGACGGGGCACCTATCGCTTCTTCGAACCCGGCATGGATGCGAGGGCGCAAGCCCGGCGCTTGCTGGAGATCGACCTTCGCGCCGCGCTCACGCGCGATGAATTTGAGGTTCACTATCAGCCCATTCACGACCTCAATACGGATCAGATTACCGCCTTTGAGGCCCTCATTCGCTGGAAGCATCCACTGCGAGGCATGATTTCGCCCATGGATTTCATCCCCCTCGCCGAAGAAACAGGGTTGATAACGCAACTCGGGGACTGGATTCTACGAAGGGCATGCATGGATGCTGCTGGCTGGTCCAGAGAAGTGCGCGTGGCCGTCAACCTGTCTCCCGTTCAGTTCAAGAATTCCAATCTGGTGCAATCGGTGATTTCCGCGCTGGCTGCGTCCGGTCTGGCGCCCAAACGTCTGGAGCTTGAAATTACGGAATCCGTTCTGTTGCAGGACAGCGAGGCGACGCTCGCCGCTTTGCACAAACTCCGACGTTTCGGAGTAAAGATCTCAATGGACGACTTTGGGACGGGATACTCGTCCCTGAGTTACCTCCGGAGTTTTCCCTTCGACAAGATCAAGATCGATCGGTCTTTTGTTCATGAACTCGCGACGCGTGACGATTCGATGGCGATCGTGCGTGCGGTCACAGGCCTTGGGAAAAGCCTGGGCATCTCAATCGTGGCCGAAGGCGTCGAAACGAATGAGCAATTGGGTTTGCTTCGAACCGAGGGTTGCACCGAGGTTCAAGGCTTCCTCTTCAGTCGCCCACGACCGGCTCAGGACGTCGAAGCGATGTTATCTTACGGACTCCAACGCGGAGCAGCCTGATCCCCGGGTCAGTGCGGTGAGCCTTGGCCCAGCTTTGCATCCGGTTGAGACAGGCGGGTGTCCAGGGCAAAGGTTCAAATGGCTTCGTAGGCCTGAGTGACGCTTGTCACACAATCGTTTCCACCTCGCCGCTATCCTAGGAACGCGCTTGACGTCGTTGGGGGCTGGAAATCATGACTTCCTGTTTGGAGAGGCGTTGCGACGCCATCGCATTTTCGAATGGCGCAAAGGCCGCCTGCCGTATCTTTTGAATCGACCTCACAAGCCCGCGCAACTATTCTGCCTATCCGCGGGAATCTACAGGTGCTCCGTTGAATAGTGGTGGTGCTTCTGACGGATCGGGTGCCGAAGGCGTCCGCCAGCAGGATGCCGGCAGGCCGCAATGGCGCCGGCTGGCTCCGCCACTGATCGCCGCGCTGGTGGCCGGCATTGCCATTGCCGCAATGCTCTCGTCGCAAAGGTCGAGTGGCGAAGGCGCGGAACTCGCGAGCGTCGCCGGTTTCGAGATTGACGCCGCCGCGACCACCATGAATCCGGCTGGCGCAAAAGACGCGGTCGACGACGCCAAGAGCTGCCGTATACCGCTCGCCGAGATCACTCTGGCCGCGGCGACCGGTACAACTCCCACCATCCGCGTCCACTCCGGAAGCTATGTGTCGCCGTCATACGTATTGACAGATCAACCGCAGCGCATCGCCATTCCCTTCCCGGCGGCCTATCCGAGCGGCCGCGGTGTCATCTCGGTCGAAGGCCAGGCGCAGAATCTCGCCGTTGCGCTTACTCCCAGCTGGAAAATAAACTCCTTGACCGGCACGGCGGCACTGAACGTGATCTGGACTCCGAAAAATGGCTGCTAGAAATGGCCGCTAGTGAAGCGAGCACGCAATGAGCAAGTTCTTCGCCGACCGCCCCATGCTTGGCTTTCTGATCGTGTCGGTTCTCGCTGCCCTGATCAGCGCCTGGGTACTGAACCCGCAATCCAGCCCGATCGATACCGCCAAGGCCTTAATCGGCGGACTGAACCTGGCCAAGACCGTCGCGGCAGTGCTGATCTTGCTTGCAGGTGCCGCCATCACCTACATCGCCTGGCGCCTCGGCGGCGATCCGGCTGCGATGGGTCTGGTGCCCGCCGGCGCGGGCTATACCGTCGGCCGCAGGTTGACCGTGACGGCGCCGGATTCAACGACCAGGATCGTCACCCGAACCGCGGACGATGCCCTCAACGATCTGGAAAACATGATTGGCCTCGCCCCCGTTAAAGCGGAGGTCAACAAGCTGCTCGCCAGTCTGGAGATCGAGCGCAAGCGGCGCGAACAAGGCCTGCCGGTTGCACCGACCAGCCGCCATATGGTCTTTACCGGGCCGCCTGGTGTCGGCAAAACCGTGGTCGCGCGTGCCCTCGGCGAAATCTACGGTTCGCTGGGCGTGCTGCGCAAAGGTCATCTGGTTGAGACCGATCGCGGCAAGGTGGTGGCCGGCTATATCGGCCAGACCGCGATCAAGATGCTCGAAGTCTGCAAGTCCGCCCATGACGGCATCCTTTTCATCGACGAGGCTTATGCGCTCGCCAGCGATCCCGGCAGCGGTTCGGACTTCGGGCGCGAGGCGATCGACGCGCTGCTGAAATATATGGAAGACAATCGCGACCGCCTGATCGTGATCGCGGCCGGCTATCCCGACGAAATGCGGCGCTTCATCGGCGCCAATCCGGGGCTCGCCAGCCGTTTCACCAAGACCATTAACTTCCCGTCCTACGAGGCGTCGGAGCTCGCGTCGATCTTGCAGGTGATGGCCAAGCAGCAAGGGTATTTACTGCCTGAGGGGTTCGAGCCGAAGTTCAAGAATTGGGTCGACGCCGAGCGCAACAGTTCAGACTGGGGCAACGCGCGCTCGATCCGGACACTGCTTGAAAAAGCGCGCGAGGCTCACGCGGTACGCAGCTATTCCGACCCCGCCGCCGACGTATCGAAGCTCGAACTTGCTGATCTGGAAAGCGCCTATGGCGCGATGGGATACAAGCAATGACCGGGTTGGCGTCGCGGCTGGCGGCGCTGCATAGCGGCCTCTGGGCAATCGACCCATGGTATCAGCGCAGCTGGTTTGTGGCCCCGCCGGCTATCGCGCTCGTGCTGGCCGGATGGATGATGGGCGACGCCCGGATGCCATCCAACGCGCCCTGGGCGAAACCTGGAACCTCTGCGCCGAGCAGTCCCGGCACACCGCCGGCAAAGAGCGAACCCGCGTCGCAGCAGGAGCAGATCTGCAAGAACGAAAATGTCGAAAAGGCTGTGGGCCTAGCTGCCTGTGACCAGGTGCTGGCGAACGGCGGTCTCGATGCCAACGCACGTTCCGACCTGCTGACCCGCCGGGCTTATCTGCGCAACGAGACACCTGAGGCTCTTGCCGATCTCAACGAGGCGCTTCGGCTTAATCCGAACAATATCTGGTCGCTGGGCCGGCGCGGCTTCCACTTTGTGAGCCAGCGGGATTTCGCGCATGCCGCGGCCGACTTCAACAAAGCGATCAGCCTGAATTCAGCGTACGAATATGCCTTGCGTGGCCGCGGCGCCATGTATTACCAGCAGCAGCAATACGACCAGGCGATCAACGATCTGACGGAAGCAATCAGGCTCGACAGCGCCTCGGCCCAAGCTTACTACCTGCGCGGCTCGGCAGAGTTCGGCAAGAGCCTCTACGCCGCAGCGGCGCGCGACTTTTCCGAATATCATCGGCTCAATCCATCGGATGCTGACGGCTTGCGTGCACGGGGTAATTCCTATGCCCTCGCCGACCAGTACGACCAGGCGGTTGCGGATTTCAGTGAAGTGCTGCGGGTCAACCCGCGCGACCAGTTTGCGCTCGCGCTACGCGCTAAAACCTATTACTGGCAGAAGAAGTTCGATCAGGCCTTTTCGGACGCCAGCGAAGCGCTCCAAATCGACGCCTCGACATCGCTCGCCAGCGAAGTCAGAAGCTGGGTCAATTTTGACCGCAGCAAATACGATGCCGCGATCCTCGACCTCAACAACGCATTGAAGGCAGGGGCCAGCCTCGACAAATTGCAGACTCGCGGTCGCGCCTTGTTCGCGACAGGACAGCTTGATGCCAGCTATCGCGATTTCAAGCAGGCCGAACAGATGGACCCCAAAGCCGGCTACACGCAATACCTGCTCGGGCTGGTTTCCGAGCGCCGCGAAAATGTTCGAGTTCGTCGCTGCGTCGCCGGTGAAGGCGATGCGAACTGTTCACGCATTCCCGATTATACGGAGACGATGGGGTATTTCTCCAAAGGCATTGATCTGACACCGAACTTCGCGCTTGGTTATTTCGACCGCGCGCGGATTCTGATGGCGCAGCGGCAGCTCGATCGCGCTCATGCCGATGTCGAGGCTGGCCTCAAGCTTGATCCCAATAATTCTGAAGGCTATCTCGCGCGAGGAAACCTGTGGTTGACGATGGAACGTTGGCGGGAAGCGATCGATGACTACTCACGTTCCATCAACATCAACTCAAGATCGGCAATGGCTTTCCTCAACAGAGGTCAGGCGTATCTGAAACTGAACGACCGCAACAATGCCCTCAATGATTTGCGCTCGTCATACGCACTTGATTCAAGTAACGACTACACGAGGAACCTTTTACGCTCGCTCGGTCAACGACTTTGACCTGGTCATTTTTCGAGACAAGAGGTCTTCAGCCGGATCACATTCCCCCTGCCGGGGGACAACCACGTGAGTTCATCACCCGTCTCGGAGCGCAGGTAGGCCATGAATAAAGACAAAGTGAAAACATTCGCAGACAAGGTTTATGGCGACATGGCAGGTGCCATGGCCGTTGGCATGGCCTATGTCGGCGTCAAGACGGGCCTCTATCGCGCCATGCAGGGCAGGGGACCGATGCAAGCCAGCGAAGTCGTCGATGCCACCGGCCTTCAGGCGCGCTACGTCGAGGAATGGCTCAAGGGGATGACGGCTGCCGGCTATCTCGAATACGATAGCGGCGCGGATACGTATTTGCTTCGCTGAAGAGCACGCATTTCTTCTCGCCTCGGAAGGCACCGACCACTTCATGGGCGGGCTGTTCTATTTTGGGGCTGCCCTGCTTGGCGTCGCTCCGAAGGTCGCCGATGCCTTCCGCACGGGTGGTGGGGTGCGCTTCGAGGAGTTCGGACCCGAATGCGTCACCGCCCTCGATATGATCAATAGCGGGCAATACGACAATCGCTTCGGCAGCTATTGGCTAACCAAACTGCCGGATGTTGTCCGGCGGCTGGAGAGCGGTGGCCGGGTTCTCGATTTTGGCTGCGGCGTCGGCCGCGTGGGGGCGGCTATCGCGAAGGCTTTTCCCAAGTGCGAGGTCGTCGGTCTCGATCCGGACCCTGAAACGATCAGACAGGCCCGCGCCGCAGCAACGGGAGCCGGCCTTGGCGACCGCATTCAATTCATCGCCAATGCCACTGGTGAGCTGGAAAAGGGCGAAGGCTTTGACCTCATCACCGCCTGCGATTGCGTTCACGACTTCTCGGCCCCGGGCAAGACGCTGGGAGAGTTGCGTCATCTCGTGAAGCCCGATGGCGCGTTGTTCGTTGTCGAGCCAAGGGCGGCGGATCGGATGCAGGACAATATCGGCTCGATCCCGGCCATGTATTACGGTTTCAGCCTGTTCCATTGCATGACACAATCCCTGGCCGCTGGTGGTCCCGGGCTTGGCACCTGCATGGGGCCCAGGCGTACCGAAGCGTTGCTCCGCGCCGCCGGGTTCGGCAGCGTTGAGATGCTTGACATCAAGAGCCAGACCAACCTCTTCTATGCCGCACGACCGTAATCGCTGAAAACGCGAAGCGTTCGCCCGGAGATCATGCTCAAACAGAAAAGATAGAGCGAAATGGCGTTTCGGCGAAAAGCCATCTCGCTCCATACCGCAAGTCCACAAAGGGAGGAAATGATGATCACTAAAATAGTGACGACGCTTGCCATTCTGACGATCGGCGCAGCATTCGACATGGCGGCTGCCCAACAGGCTCCGACGGAGAACAAGGGGGTGAAACCGGAAGTGTTGTCGGGGTTCGCGCTCAGCAAGCAGGGATTGGACGATTTTTCGCAGCGCCAGATGCGGATGCGGCAGATCACGATTGAACCGGGCGGAGTTGTCGGCTTTCACAGCCACAAGGACCGTCCTACCCTGAGTTACATCGTGAAGGGAGCTTTGACAGAGCACCGCAAGGGCAGCCCCGATCGGACCTATAAGACCGGCGAGGCGATTACCGAAGGCACCGATGTTGACCACTGGGCGGAGAACGCCTCGTCGTCGGAACCGGTCGTCATCGTCACCGTCGACCTGTTCAAGGAGTGAAGCGCGGGTCATCCAGAACACAAGCGACCGATCCGCGACATTGCGGATCGGTCGCTACCGAAGCAAAAGCAGACGTGTCCCGGACGCCGCAAGAAAGCTACGTGACAATTTGCCAAAAAATCCCGACTACGGCAACGAATGCCAAAGTGAACAGGATGGTTCGAAGGTAGGGAAGCCCGGCCCAATAAACGATGGCGTGGGCCAGCCTCAAATAGAAGAAGCTCGCGGACAGGAACGCAGTCGTCGCGTTCGCTTTCCCGGTTAATTGCGCAACGATAACCAGTGCCGCGAACGGGGCAAAGACCTCGACCGCGTTCAAGTAGGTACGATGCGCCCGCTGTCCCCAGACGGGCACCGGCCGCGGCAAGGCGGGGTCGACATAGTTGTTCGGCTGAAGTGGTCCGTTGGTCATCACCTGGCATACGATATAGGGAATCCACAGTGCGGCGGTCAGCATCGACATATAAACGAGATATTTGAGGTCGGTTGTCACCTGGAGCCTCCTGGGATGGGGTGCCCGGATCGCGGATGCGACCCGATTGGCCCCTACAGACGTTCGAGCCGGAGCCAAAACGACAAGGCCTGAACATTTATTTTGCGAGGCGAAAGCAGGAGCCCGTGGCGGCAGCGACACAGAATTGATCGGCTTGTAGCCGCTTCGGGTTCGCAACGGGGCGGGTGAGCCGATTGATCAAGGGAATGTCTGCTATGACCCAGTTCAATCGACGACGCGAATGATGTCATCTATGGTGCGCTTGCTCGCATAAGACAGGCAAGACCACGCGATGATGTATCTCGACGTTCCGCCGCGGCTGATCGGCACGGAAGTTTTCTCGGCGATGCCGGACCGGTTTCGGCGCAAGGGCACGCGCACCGATTGGGCCGACGGCAACCGGCCGGGCCAACCGACCGATTGTTTCATTGAAGGCCCGTGCTTTGACGCCGAAGGCCAACTCTACATTGTCGATATCCCGTTCGGCCGCATCTTCCGGGTCGCGCCGGACGGCGCGTGGTCGCTGGTGGTGGAATATGATGGCTGGCCCAACGGCCTCAAGATAAGTCCCGATGGACGCGTTCTGGTTGCCGACTATCGCCACGGCATCATGGAACTCGATGTGGCGACCGGGCGGATGCAGCCGGTATTGACGGCGCGCAATTCCGAATCTTTTCGGGGATGCAACGATCTGCACATCGCCGCCAATGGCGACATCTATTTTACCGAGCAGGGACAGACCGGCCTGCACGATCCGACCGGGCGGGTCTATCGCCTCTCGCGGCAAGGAAAGCTCGACTGCCTGATCGATACCGGCATCAGCCCCAACGGCCTGGTGCTCGATCCGTCCGGGACCGTGCTGTTTGTGGCAATGACGCGCGACAATGCGGTCTGGCGCGTGCCCTTGATGAAAGATGGCGGCGTCGCCAAGGTTGGCCGCTTCTGTTCCACCTTCGGTACCAGCGGTCCCGATGGCCTCACGATGGATAAAACGGGACGGTTGTTTGTGGCGCACGCATCGCTGGGACATGTATTCGTGTTCGCGCCCAATGGCGAGTTGATCGCGCGCATCAAATCCTGCGCCGGACCGAGCTGCACCAATGTCGCCATCGGCGGCAACAACGGCGACCGCCTCTATGTGACGGAATTGGTGACCGGCACCGTGTTGGTCGCCGACATCAGCGTTCTGGATGACAGATGAGGCTTCAATCATTCGGCAACACCGGCGGCGAGGTGTCCGTGATCGGGCAGGGCACCTGGTATATCGATCGGGGGAATCGCAAAAGCGCGATCGCGGCGTTGCGCCGGGGTATCGATCTCGGCATGACCCATATCGACACCGCGGAGATGTACGGCGATGCCGAACTCGTCGTGGCGGAAGCCATCGCCGGGCGGCGTGACGAAATCTTTCTGGTCTCGAAGGTTCTGCCAAGCAATGCCTCGCGGCGCGGCACCATCGCCGCCTGCGAGCGTTCGCTGGCGCGGCTCAAGACCGACCGGCTCGATTGCTATCTGCTGCATTGGCGCGGAGCCTATCCGCTGGCCGAGACCGTCGCTGCGTTCGAAGAGCTGGTCAGCGCCGGGAAAATTCGGAGCTGGGGCGTCAGCAATTTCGATACCGACGATCTCGGCGAGATGCTGGCGGTCGCAGGCCAAGGCAGGATCGCCTGCAACCAGGTGCTCTATCACTTGAGCGAACGCGCGATCGAACACGCGGTGTTACCATGGTGCGAGCAGCATGGCGTTGCAGTGGTGGCCTATTCGCCGTTCGGTCACAATGACTTTCCGCAACCGCGCAGCAAGGCGGGACTGGTCTTGCAGGCGATTGCCGAAGCGCATGGCGCCTCAGTGCGCCAGGTCGCGCTGGCTTTCCTGACCCGCGCGCCTTCGGTGTTCGCGATTCCAAAAGCCTCGACGCCGGAACACGCCGCCGATAACGCCGCGGCCGGCAAGCTCGTGCTCGGCAGGGACGAGATCGCAGCCCTCGACCACGCCTTTCCGCTCGGGCCGAGACCGCGAAGCCTGCCGATGCTGTGACCGGCGCGGCGACCCGCCGCGTCCAATCGCGCATATCGGCTTCCTGTTTTCTGGCCTTGTCGTATCGGCCCATTTGTCGTTTCTTGCAGCTTCACCCGATTCGATTATTGCCGCGCTCCGAGTTTAATTTTGACCCCGCCATCCGCTGCGACCGCCAGGCTGGATCGTATTCCATTGCCTTTGCCTGCGAACGAGCCCGCCGCACCTGCCGTGCCGGCGCGCACCGATCGACCGTTCCGCGGCATCGCGCTGATCCTGGCTTCGACGGTGTTTCTGGGGATCTCGGACGTGACCGCGAAATACCTGTCGGCGACGCTGCCCTCGATCGAGATCGCGTGGATCCGGTTTCTGGTTTTCGCGCTGATCATGTCGCCGGCGATGCTGCGGGGTTCGCCGCTTTATGCCTTGCGAACCAGCCGCCCCGGTCTGCAGGTCATGCGCGGCGTTGCGCTGGTGTTTTCGTCGCTGTTATTTATCTCCGGCCTGCGGTTTCTCCCCATCGCCGAAACATCCGCCACCGCCTTCGTCTCGCCGCTGTTCGTCACCGCGCTGTCGATTGCGTTCCTCGGCGAGAGTGTCGGCGTGCGCCGCTGGCTGGCGACCGCGGTCGGATTGATCGGGGTGCTGGTGATCCTGCGGCCGGGCTCGAACGCGTTTCATGCCGCGGCGTTTTTCCCGCTGGTCTCGGCGCTGGCCTGGGCCTGCACGCTGATCATGACGCGCATGTTGAGTGGCCGGGACCACGCCATCACCACCATGACCTATTCGTCGATCGCGGGCGCTTGCGTGATGTGCGCGCTGGTCCCGTTCGTTTGGGTGACGCCGAGCTGGCACGATATCCTGTTCGGCATCCTGATCGGCCTGGCATCGACGGCCGGGCAGTGGATCGTCGTGCTGGCATTCCGGTATGGCGATGCCTCGGTGCTTGCGCCGTTTTCATACACCCAACTCTTGTGGGTCAGTATCCTCGGCTTTCTGATCTTCGGCGAAGTCCCTGACATATGGACCGTGGTCGGCGCCGCCTTCATCGTCGCCAGCGGTCTCTACACCGCCCATCGCGAGCGGTCGCGGCGGTCGCAGCTTCTGCTGGTCGAGGGCGAGCCGTCCCCCAACGCCTGATCCGCGGCGATCAAGTTTACCCTCGGAGGTGGCAGGGGTGAAAA
Organism: uncultured Pseudomonadota bacterium; assembly: GCA_963771225.1. Classification (GTDB taxonomy): domain Bacteria; phylum Pseudomonadota; class Alphaproteobacteria; order Rhizobiales; family Xanthobacteraceae; genus Bradyrhizobium. The sequence continues at coordinate 46,070 of CAVYSR010000013.1, forward strand.
ACCGTTGCGCATGCGCAACAGTGTCGCCGAAAAAGCTTCGGTTTTCCATCTCGGTCGAGGGATTCCGGCCTGTCCGCACAGTGCGTTTATAGACCCCATGCTAGCGTGCAACCCGGGCAGCGCCGAAGAGCGCTGAAATGCAGGGGTTGGCGTTGCGTCTTCAATTGCCATTGCGGGTGCAAGGCCGGCTGCGACGGGGCTGGGCGCCGGTATTCACTTCGGATCGAGCGATCTTCCGGGCGATCCTCGCGTTGATCGCAGCGTTGGCTGTGATCGGCGCCACCGTCGATGGCGCGCGCGCTCAGCAATATTTCAACGGCGCCCAGACCACCCCGAACGCCACCATCAATGGCGGCGGCGGCGTCTGGAACAACACGACGACGAACTGGACCAACGCCACCGGGACTGCCAGCAATCCCTATGATCCGGCGGCGGGATCGGTCACGGTTTTCGGGGCTTCCGCTTCATCGACGCCGGCGACGGGCGGTACGGTCGTTGTCGGTCCCGGCGGCATCCGGCTCACGGGTACGGTGGATTTTAACGCAACCGGCGACAATTCGATCTACACCATTCGGGGCGGCAACCTGACCGTCGCTGCCGGCGGCACGTCGTTCAATGTCGACAATGTTGCCGTAGGTGGCACTTCCGCTGTCATCGCATCGCGCATCGTCGGCACCGACGGAATATCGGTGTTCGGCCCGGGCGGGCTTCTGTTGACCGGCGCCAATACCTACGCCGGCGGCACCTTCATCTGCTCCTGCGCGTCGCTGCAGCTCGGCGATGCCACCCACACGGCCAGTATCGTCGGCTCCATCGTCAACGATGGTTTGTTCAGCATCGTCAATGCCAATACGGCGGGCATCACCTCGATCACCAACAACGGTATTGGTGGTGAAGTGGATTTTTCGAACACCACCTCCGCTGGCACCGCCCATATCAGCAACAACGGCGGTGCGATTTTCTTCTTCGATCACAGCAACGCCGGCAACGCGAACATTACAAACCAGTTCGGCGTCACATTTTTCGGCACGCCGGGCGGCACGGATATGAGCACCGCTGGCAATGCGACCATCAACAATAACAACGGCGGAACGATATTCGCGGCGATGACCAATGCCGGCACCGCCCACATTACCAACGTCAATGGCGGCGGGACCGAATTCTTCGAGTAGGCATCCGCCGCCTCGGCGACCATCGTCAACAACAGCGGTGGCTTTACATCCTTTGGCTCCTTTGGCCCGGATGCGCCAACCGCCGGCCACGCCATGATCACCAACAATTCCGGCGGCGAAACGGATTTCAACACCTTCTCCACCGCCGGCAATGCGATCATCACCACCAACAGCGGCGGCGCGACGTATTTTTACGACGCCTCTACCGGCGGTAACGCGCAGTTCATTACCAACGGCACCGGTTTTGTCGATTTTTCCGGCAGTGTCGGTCCGGGATTTGACGGTCGCATAACCGCCGGCTCGATCGCGGGTTCGGGCACCTATTATATCGGCGCATTCAACACGCTGATTGTCGGCGGCAATAATCTGTCGACTACGGTCAGCGGCGTGATCGCCGATTTCAATCCCAGTCCGCCGTGCGGCTGTCCGGTCTTTCCGGGTCCGGGTTCCCTCGAAAAAGTCGGCGCCGGCACGCTGACGCTCTCCGGCATCAATACCTATACCGGCACCACGACCGTGTCCGGCGGCGTGCTCGACGTCGAGGGCTCGATCGCCTCATCATTTCTCACCACCGTGACTGCCGGCGGCGCGCTGGGCGGCGCGGGCATCGTCGGCAATACCGTGATCGCGCCGGGCGGTATCTTCGTGCCCGGCAACGGCCTGCCGGGCTCTTCGATGACGGTCGCCGGCAATCTCGCGTTCCAGTCGGGCGCGCTGTATCTGGTGACGCTCAACTCCACGGCCTCGACCTTTGCCAAAGTGACCGGCACCGCGACCCTGGCCGGCACCGTTGGCGCGGCGTTCCTGCCCGGCAGCGAGGTGATGAAGCAATACATGATCCTTAGCGCGAACGGCGGCGTCAGCGGCGCCTTTGCAGGCGTCGGTCTGGCCGCTCCTTCCGGCGGGCTCGTTGCCACGCTCAGTTACGACCCGACCCATGCCTATCTGAATTTCGCGGTCGACTTCGGGGCAATACCGGGCCTCAACGTCAACCAGCGCAACGTCGGCACGGCGTTGACCAACTTCTTCAATGCCAATGGCGGCATCCCCTTGTCGTTCGCCACGCTGACGCCTGGGGGCTTGACGCAGGCATCGGGCGAATTGGCGACCGGATCGCAGCAGGCGACTTTTGACGCGATGAATCTGTTCATGGGACTATTGACCGATCCGTTCGTCGCCGGGCGCGGCGCGGGCCCCGCTCCGGGCGCGAGCGCACCGACCGGCTACGCCTCCACTCAAAATGTTGATGCCGCGCGCGACGCCTATGCGATGTTCACCAAGGCGCCATTGGCGCAGACCTACGATCCACGCTGGAGCGTATGGGCAGCGGGCTATGGCGGTTCGCAAACCACCGACGGCAATGGTGTGCTCGGCTCCAACACCGCGACCTCGAGCATCTACGGCACCGCGGTCGGCGCCGACTATCGTATCTCGCCGTTCACGGTTGCCGGTTTTGCGCTGGCTGGCGGCGGCACCAATTTCAGTGTCGCGGGGAGTGGCAGCGGGCATTCCGACCTGTTCCAGGCCGGCGCATTCATCCGTCACACGGTTGGCGCGGCCTATGTCTCGGCAGCACTCGCCTATGGCTGGCAGGACATCACCACCAATCGCACCGTGACTGTGGCCGGGTCCGATCTGCTCCACGCGCAGTTCGATGCCAATGCGTTCTCCGGGCGTCTCGAAGGCGGCTATCGTTTTGTAGCACCCTGGGTCGGCGGCATCGGCATCACGCCTTACGCCGCCGCGCAGTTCACCACGTTCGATCTGCCTGCTTATGCCGAGCAGGCCATTGTCGGCTCCAACGCGTTCGCGCTGACCTATAACGCCAAGGACGTCACTGACGTGCGCAGTGAGCTTGGCCTTCGCACCGACAAATCCTTTGCGATGCGAGACGGCATTCTCACGCTGCGAGGCCGCTTGGCCTGGGCGCATGATTACGATCCCAACCGCTCGATCGCATCCACGTTCCAGACGCTGCCGGGCGCGAGCTTCGTCGTCAACGGCGCGGCACAAGCCGCCGACTCCGCGCTGCTCACAGCGTCGGTGGAAAAGAAATGGCTCAACGGCTGGTCGGCGGCAGCCACCTTCGAAGGCGAGTTCTCCGACGTCACGCGCTCTTACGCCGGCAAGGGCCTCGTGCGCTACGTGTGGTGACGATCATCAACCGCCGTTTGGGTTGACGCGTGGCGTCGCCAGGCGAATAAATGATCCAACAACAAGAAAGCGGAGGACGCCGATGCGCGCGGCCATTTTCAGGAACGGCGAGATCGTCGTCGATACGCTGCCCGAACCGAAGCCGGGTGCGGGCGCGGTGCTGGTCAGGACGCTGGCCTGCGGCATCTGCGGATCGGACCTGCACGCGCGCAAGCACGCCCATCGCATGGCCGAATTTTCCAGGCATCTTCCCGGCCGTAAGCCGATGGACCTTACCCGCGATGTAGTGTTCGGCCACGAATTCTGCTGCGAGATTCTCGATTACGGCCCCGCCACGCAACGCAAGCTGAAGCCCGGAACCCTTGTGTGCTCGCTGCCGGCCCTGTTGACGCCGGATGGAGTCCGGACCATCGGCTATTCCAACGACCATGTGGGCGGCTATGCCGAGCGCATGTTGCTCAGCGAGGCGCTGCTGCTCGAAGTGCCCAACGGGCTTGCGGCGGAGCATGCGGCGCTCACCGAACCGCTCGCGGTCGGCATCCATGCGGTTGCCAAGGCCAATGTGCGCGGCGACGAGGTGCCGCTGGTGATCGGCTGCGGCCCGGTCGGGCTTGCTGTCATCGCGGGACTGAAATTGAAAGGTTTGCATCCGATCGTCGCCGCCGATTATTCGCCGGCGCGCCGCGCCTTGGCCCGGCGGCTCGGCGCCGATTTCGTCGTGGACCCCGCGCAGACCGGGCCCTATGCGACCTGGGCCGAGCACGCCGCGATGTCGGCGGAACAAAAGGCGGCGCGGCCGCCGTTGCAGGCGTTGCAGCCTGCGCTCAAGCCCGCGCTGATCTTCGAATGCGTCGGGATACCCGGCCTGCTGCAGCAGGTGTTCGAAGGCGCACCGCGCGACGCCCGCATCGTGGTGGTCGGCGTCTGCATGGAAACCGACCGCTCTGAGCCGATGCTCGGCATCATGAAGGAACTCAACGTTCAATATGTGCTGGGCTACACGCCCGATGAATTTGCTTCCGCACTGCGCCTGATCGCCGAAGGAGAGGTCGATGCGGCCTCGCTGGTGACGTCAACCGTCGGCATCGACGGCGTCGCCGCCGCCTTCAACGATCTCGCCAACCCGGAGCGCCACACCAAGATCATCGTCGAGCCCTGGCGGTAGGTTTTGACACCCATGATGATGACGGCAGGACGACAGGATTGATGCCATGGTTCCCGACGATTGCGATCGTCCGCCGGTCCTCGCCCATCAGCGCTTTGTTGCGGACAGCAAATCCTTTGCCAGCTTGAATCTCGCGCAGCGGTTTCGGCGCATTCATGACACCAACCTGTGGGGCGCGACGGCATCGACATCCGGACTCGGCTCTGAGCTCGACGCAACCGCGGTGCTGCGCGCCGAATTACCACGGCTTTTCAGCAAACTCGCCATTACCTCGCTGCTGGATGCGCCCTGCGGCGAAGCGCGCTGGATCAACCACGCCGATTTGGGCGTTCGCACGGTCGGCGTCGACATCGTTCCGGCGCTGATCGAGAGTCTGCAGGCCAGCGTTGCGGCGGGTGACATCGGGGGTGAATATCATCTCGCCGATATCACGCGGGATCCGCTGCCGGGATGCGACGCGATCCTGTGCCGCGACTGTCTGGTGCATCTGTCGTTTGCGAACATCGAACGCGCGGTTGCGAATTTCAGGGCGTCCGGTGCGACCTGGCTGATCGCGACCACCTTTCCGGAGTGGCAGATCAACGCAGATTGCGATGATGGCGACTGGCGCGCGCTGAATTTCGAACGCGCGCCGTTCGATTGGGGACCGCCGGTGGAGCTTCTGAACGAGAATTGCCAGGAGGCCGGAGGCGGCTGGCGCGACAAGAGCCTCGGGGTGTGGCGGGTTGCGGAACTGGGCAAGCCGTCATCGCGAAGCGGGTGTAGCAGTCCGTGCTTCTGCACACGGCGACGAGGCGACAACCGCGTGATGTCGGTAGGTTCTGCGAAGATCAGCGGTCCTGTTTGACCTGTCCCTTATGAAGCAGGGCCACCGCGGTGATGAGAGCCTTGTCGTTTTTCACGTCGGGCGGAACGTAGGACTGCGAGGCCACCTGCTCGACACCCTGACCCGGCAGATGCCGGTTTAGCGTGGCTTCTCCGGCTGGAGCATTCTTCTTCTTTACATCTTCCGGCTCGTCCTGCAGCACTTCGATATCCGGACTGATGCCCTTCGCCTGAATGGAATTGCCTGATGGGGTGAAGTACCGGCTGGTCGTCAGGCGCAGTGCGCCGTTGCCGCCGTCCAGCGTGAAGAACGTCTGGATCGATCCGTTTCCGAACGATCGCGTGCCGACAAGGGTGGCGCGCTTGTTGTCCTGCAAGGCTCCGGCGAGGATTTCCGATCCGGAAGCGGTGCCGCCGTTGATCAGCACGACGACGCGCTTGCCTTTGGATAGATCGCCCGGCTTGGCGCTGAACCGTTGCGTTTCGTTCGCCGTGCGTCCGCGCATCGAGACGATTTCGCCGCGATCAAGCAATTCGTCGGAAACCGAAATCACCGCGTTGAGCAATCCGCCGGGATTGTTGCGCAGATCGATGACGTATCCCTTCAGGTTGTCATTGACGATTTGCTTGCTGATTTCACCGATGGCCTGCCTGAAGCCCTGGTCGGTCTGTTCATTGAAAGTTGTGATCCTGATATAGCCGACGTCGTTGTCTTCGACACGCCAGCGTACCGCCGTCACCCGAATGGTGTCGCGGACGATGGTATAATCAATCGGCAACTCCTGTTTAGGTCGAATGACCCGCAGTCTCACCTTGCTGCCGATCGGGCCGCGCATCTTTCCGACAGCCTGACTGAGCGTCAGCCCTTGCGCCAATTCGTCGTCGATGTTTACCACGACATCGTTCGCCAGAATGCCCGCCTTCGCGGCCGGCGCCCCATCGGTCGGTGACACGACTTTGATGAGACCGTTGTCCATCGTCACTTCGAGGCCGACGCCACCAAACGAGCCGCGGGTTTGAGTTTGCATGTCGGCATATTCAGTGGGGGTCATATAAGTCGAATGCGGATCGAGCGAGGCCAGCGCACCGTTGATGGCAACGCGGACAATTCGGCCGTCTTCGCTGTTGGTCGGCTGCTCGTTCATGATTGCGAGCGCGGCATCGTAGACGGCATCGCTGGTCACGCCGCTGCGCAGTTCGGGCTGTCCGGTACTCGAAACCTGTTGCGGGGGAGGGAAGGCCCTTTGCAGCGCGGTAGTGGCGGCGACCATCAAATCTTTGTCCTCGCGCTTGTCGATGTAGCTCTTGCGCACCCGGTTTAGCGTCTGGTTGAACGGTTCGAACAGCTTGACCACGTCGGCTCGCGCCAGCCGCGGCGTAGCGGACCTGGGTGGCGGCGCCTTCGGCGTCGCCAGCGCGATCTGGCCATTCTTCAGTTCATCGCGGCGCGCGCGGGCGAACGGCCCGTAGATGCTGTCGCCATATTGCTGGATGAACGTTTCCATCACCGCGAGGCTGGTGGTGTCGCGGGTGGCGGCCCAGGCTTGTGCCGCGTTGTCCGTTCCGGCAACGGCCGGCGTTTCCGCCGCCGGCCCGGGGGCCACAAAATAGAAATTGCCGTCGATCGGCGAACTCGAGACCCAAGGTTGCTGCGAGCCGCCGGTCGAGCGCTTCACCGCGAGCCCGACCTCGTTGAAGGTCTGGAAGATGTCGAGCCCGCTTTTGCGGATCGTGGCCGCCAATGCCTTGGTGTAGGGGCTGTTTCCTTCGCCGTCGAGGGCGACGTTGCCGGGCTGGGTCGCAAAGGAAATCAGCGTTCCCTCGGGCGCGCGCATCTGGGCAAGGCCGCCATCCGTCGCCCGCAAGCCGCGTCCACCGAACGGATTGTTGCGGCAGGCATCGAGCACCACGAGATTGAGCCGGGTGCCGGCGCCTTCCATCTGGCGAAGCACCAGGCCGACATCGACCATCTGGAAGTCGACATCCGCCTCACGGGTCGGGTTGGCGCCGACCGGGACCAGGAAATTCGCGCCGCGTATCTGAACGCCGTGGCCGGCATAATAGAACATCGCGACGTCGGCGCCTTGCAGCGTCGACCCGAATTTCTGCACGGCGAGGTCGAGCGCGGCCTTGTCCAGATCGAGCTGCGGCCCGTCGCCGACCAGGGTGAAGCCCAGGCTGCGTAACGTCGTCGCCATCAACGTGGCGTCGTTGCGCGGATTTTCCAGCCGCGTGACGTTCTGGTAGTTCGAGTTGCCGACCACGAGCGCGATGCGTGTGTCCGCCAGAGCGGGAAAGGGAGCGCTGAGGAAGGCGGCCGCGACGGCTGCCAGGAAAACATAGCGGCGAAACATCGAAGGCCTCGAATATCACGCACAAATCAAAGTAACGCGTGGATTTTTGCGTCTTTTTTACTCTGCCGCAAGCGGCTCGGACGGGCAAATGATGCCGTGGGTTCGATCGGCAAAAGCTTTCGTGTGAGGGACCGCACAGAGTGGACGTTCCGATCGGGGCGAGAAACGCTGCCTTACACCGGCAGCGCGATGGAGTATTTCACCTGGCTCAGGGCAAAGCTCAACTCGATCGAGGCGATGCCGTCGAGCCGGGTCAGCTTGTTTTTCAGAAACGCTTCATACGACGACAGGTCCGCGGCGACGACGCGCAGCAAATAATCGCGGTTGCCGGTCATCAGGTAGCACTCCAGCACCTCGTCCCATTTCGAAATCGCCCTCGCAAACCGATCGAGGTCTTCCTCCTTCTGCCGCGCGAGCTTGATCGAGATGAACACGCTGACATGCAGGCCGAGCGATTTCTGGTCGACGGTGGCGATATAGCGGCTGATCACGCCGCGCTCCTCCAACAACTTGACGCGGCGATGGCAGGGCGAAACCGACAAGCCGACCTTGTCGGCAAGTTCCTGCATGGTGGTGCGGCTGTCGGATTGCAGCAGGCCGAGGATTTTGCGGTCGATGGCGTCGAGCGTGTGCATTGGGATAAACTCGGGTTATTTGGCTCTGGAGTGGTAATTTATCCCAATTTTGGACGGTATGTCGCTAAAATTTGAGATTTTTAGCCGATGCCGGCCCGGTAAAATCGAAGGACCAATCACGGTGCCGGAGAGTGCCGCCATGCCGATCGAGCCCGCCCGCCTTGAACTGATGTCCGCGCTGGCACGCAAAGTGCTGTGGCTGTCGTCATGGACCATCCATCACGCCAACCACATCCGGCCCAATGTCGACGGCTTGAAGGTTGGCGGCCACCAGGCCTCGTCGGCGTCGCTCGCCACCATCATGTCGGCGCTGTATTTCTCGGTGCTGCGGCCGGAAGACCGCGTCGCGGTGAAGCCGCATGCGAGCCCGGTATTCCATGCCATCCAGTATCTGTTCGGCCACCAGACCCGCGAGAAGCTGGAGAATTTCCGCGGCTTCAAGGGCGCGCAGTCCTATCCGTCGCGAACCAAGGATACCGACGACGTCGATTTCTCCACCGGCTCGGTGGGCCTCGGCGTGGCGCAGACGCTGTTTTCGTCAATTGTGCAGGATTACGTCAAGTCGCATGGCTGGATGAAGGACCGGCCGGAGGGGCGGATGATCGCGCTGGTCGGCGACGCCGAGATGGACGAGGGCAACATCTTCGAGGCGCTGCTGGAAGGCTGGAAGCACGGACTGCGCAACACCTGGTGGGTGGTCGATTACAACCGCCAGAGCCTCGACGCCGTGGTGCGCGAAGGGCTGTGGGAGAAATTCGAATCCATGTTCCGCAATTTCGGCTGGGACGTGGTGATCGTGAAGTACGGCAGGCTGATGCAGGCGGCGTTCGCCGAGCCCGGCGGCGAAGCCTTGAAGCGCTGGATCGACGCCTGCCCGAACGCGATGTATGCGGCGCTTTGTTTTCAGGGCGGGGCCGCGTTCCGCAAGCATCTGCGCGACGAGATCGGCGACCAGGGCGCGGTATCGCAACTGATCGACAAGCGCAGCGACGCCGAATTGCTGGAGCTGATGTCCAATCTCGGCGGACACGACATGGCCAGCATGATCGAGGCGTTCGAGGCGATCGATCATGATCGCCCGGTGTGCTTCATCGCCTACACCATCAAGGGCATCGGGCTGCCGTTCGCGGGCCACAAGGACAATCATGCCGGGTTGATGACGGTGACCCAGATGGAGAAATGGCGCGGCGACCAGAACATCCGGCCCGGGCACGAATGGGAGAAATTCGAGGGGCTGGCGCAGGAGCCCGCGGCGCTGGAGGCGTTCCTGGCGAAAGCGCCGTTCAATCGCGACGGCCGGCGCCGCCTGACCGCGCCAGTGATCGAGGTGCCGGCGCAGCTTTCGTTCAAGCCGGCGCCGCAAATGTCGACCCAGCAGGGCTTTGGGCTGGTGCTCAACGAACTCGCGCGCGGCGATACCGAGCTTGCCTCGCGCATCGTTACAGCGTCGCCGGACGTCACGGTGTCGACCAATCTCGGCGCCTGGGTCAACCGCCGCGGGCTGTTCGCGCGCGCCGAAAAGGCCGACCTGTTCAGAAGCGAGAAGATCCCCTCGACCTTCAATTGGGATTTTTCCCCTGCCGGGCAGCATATCGAGCTTGGCATCGCCGAGATGAACCTGTTCATCCTGATGGCGGCGCTGGGGCTGTCGCACGCCATCAATGGCGAACGGCTGCTGCCGGTCGCAACCCTGTACGATCCCTTCATCCAGCGCGGCCTCGATGCGCTGAACTATGCCTGCTACCAGGATGCGCGCTTCATGGTGGCGGCGACCCCGTCGGGCATAACCCTGGCGCCCGAAGGCGGCGCGCATCAGTCGATCGCGACGCCCCTGATCGGCATGGCGCTGGATGGCCTTGCGTCATTCGAGCCGGCGTTTGTCGATGAACTGGCCGTGATCATGGGCTGGGGATTCCAGCACATGCAGCGCGAGGAAAAAGGCGAGGGCGGTTCGGTCTATTTGCGGCTTTCGACCCGCACCCTCGAGCAGCCGCAGCGGATCATGACGCCCGACCTGCAAAGAGGCATTACCGATGGCGCTTATTGGTTGCGTAAACCGGGGCCGAACGCGGAAGCCGTGATCGCCTATACCGGCGCGCTGGCGCCCGAAGCGATCGAGGCCGTCGGCCTGATCGGTGAAAGCCGCCGGGATGTCGGCCTGCTCGCGGTCACATCGGCGGACCGGCTGCATTCGGGCTGGACCGCGGCACGCCATTTGCGCCGCGATCGCCGCGGGCCGCAACATCTCAGTCACATCGAAAAACTGCTGGCGCCGCTGCCGCGCGATTGCGGGCATCGTCACCGTGATCGACGGCCATCCGGCGGCGTTGGGCTGGCTCGGCAGCGTGCGCGGCCACAAGGTCGAAGCGCTCGGCGTCGAGCATTTCGGCCAGACCGGCACCATCGACGACCTCTACCGCCACTACGGCATGGACGCCAACGCCATCATCGATGCGGCCGAAAGCCTCACCGCCGGCGCCCCGGTGCGGCACCGCAAGATGGCGGTGTGATGGTGTCGTCCCTGCGAAAGCAGGGACCCATAACCACCGACGCCAATTGGTCAGGCGAGTGTCAGCCGCTGCCCAAACAATGACCGCCGCGGAGTATGGGTCCCTGCTTTCGCAGGGACGACGAAGGAAAGTACCCGGCCCGTCTTGTTTCCTTAACCGCACCGACCTTATATCCAGCGTTCGCCGCAAGGCGGCGTCCCGGATATAGCGGGTTCATTTTGCTGGGATTTCGTGCAAGGATATCCGCCGAACATTCCGTTCCCCTTCCATATGCCCCTGAAATCACGAGGTTTACGATGGTCAACCGTATGCAATTCTACATCGACGGCGCCTGGGTCGATCCGGTCGTCAAGAAGTCCACGCCCGTCGTCAACCCGGCGACCGAAGAGGCGATGTATGAGATTGCGCTCGGCTCCAAGGCCGATGTCGACAAGGCCGTGAAGGCCGCCAAGCGAGCCTTTGATACCTTTTCGCAGACCAGCCGCGAGGAGCGCGTGGCGCTGCTCTCCAAGATCATCGAGGTCTACAAGAGCCGGATGAAGGAGATCGGCGCCGCCGTCTCCGACGAGATGGGCGCCCCGCTGCCGATGGCGGAAAAACTCCAGGCCGGCGCCGGCCTCGGCCACATCGCAGCCACGCTCGATGTGCTCAAGAATTATCATTTCGAGGAAACGCTCGGTTCGGCCGTGGTAGTGCGCGAGCCCGTCGGTGTCATCGGCATGATCACGCCGTGGAACTGGCCGCTGAACCAGATCGCCTGCAAGGTCGCGCCCGCGCTCGCCGCCGGCTGCACCATGATCCTCAAGCCCTCGGAATTCACGCCGACCTCGGCATTGATCTTTGCTGAAATCCTGCATGAAGCCGGCGTTCCGAAGGGCGTGTTCAACCTGGTCAATGGCCTCGGCCCTGAAGTTGGCGCCGCCATGAGCGAGCATCCGGACATCGACATGATCTCGTTCACCGGCTCGACCCGCGCCGGCATCGATGTCGCCAAGCGTGCGGCGCCGACGGTCAAGCGCGTCAGCCAGGAACTGGGCGGCAAGTCGCCGAACATCATCCTGGAAGGCGCCGATCTCACCAAGGCGGTGACCGGCGGCGTCATGCACATGTTCAACAACTCCGGCCAGTCGTGCAACGCGCCGTCCCGGATGATCGTGCCGCTGTCGAAGATGAAGGAAGTCGCCGCCATCGCCAAGGGCGTCGCCGACAAGACCAAGGCGGGCGATCCCCGCGCCGAAGGCACCACCATCGGCCCCGTCGTCAACCGCGGCCAGTGGGACAAGATCCAGGGCCTGATCCAGAAGGGCATCGAGGAAGGCGCCACGCTGGTGGCCGGCGGTCCCGGTCTGCCGGAAGGCGTCAACAAGGGCTTCTATGTTCGCCCGACGATCTTCGCCGACGTCACCGAGAACATGACCATCGCGCGCGAGGAAATCTTCGGGCCGGTGCTCGTGGTCATGGGTGCCAAGGACGAAGAGGACGCGGTCAGGATCGCCAACGACACGCCCTACGGTCTGGCGGGTTACGTCTCCGCCGACACCGTCGAGACCGCCCGCAAGGTCGGTCGCCGGATCCGCGCCGGCAACGTCAACCTCCAGGGCGTGCCGAACGACCGCACCGCGCCGTTCGGCGGCTACAAGCAGTCCGGCAACGGCCGCGAATGGGGCAAATACGGCTTCGAGGAATTCCTCGAAGTCAAGGCGATCGCCGGCTTCAACGCCGCGTAAGCTTTAGAACGACACCAAAGCGTCGGGGCGGATATTCCGCTCCGGCGTTTTTGCGTTTGGAGCGTAGTGCTGCTTGCATTCACCGTCATTGCGAGCGAAGCGAAGCAATCCAAAGACGCAAAGCGAAGAGTGGATTGCTTCGTCGCTTACGCTCCTCGCAATGACTGCCTAAATCGCCCTATCCCCCCAATGCACCTTGCGTGTTTACATACAGCGCATAGATCGACTGGCTCGAGGCCATGAACAGCCGGTTGCGCATCACGCCGCCGAAGCAGACGTTGGCGCAGCGCTCGGGCAGCGCGATGCGGCCGATCGGCACGCCGTCGGGCGCGAACACCAGCACGCCATCGAGCTCGGAATTGCCCATGCCCCAGCCGCACCACAGATTGCCGTCGATGTCGCAGCGCATGCCGTCCGGCGTGCCGGGACCGGCGTCGATCAGCACCCGCTTGTTGGAGATTTTATCGCCGCTTGCCGCCACGTCATAAGCGAGAATCTTGCGGTTCGGCACGCCGCGCGATTCCACGACATAGAGAATCTTTTCGTCGGGCGAAAAGCAAAGCCCGTTGGGGCCAAGGACGCCTTCGGCGACGATGCTGGCCTTTCCGGTCGCGCCATCGATCCGGTAGACATGGGCGTCGATCTCGGAGGCGGCCTTGTAGCCCTCGTAATTGCCGAGCAGGCCGAAAGGCGGATCGGTGAACCAGATCGAACCGTCGGACTTCACCACGACGTCGTTCGGCGAATTCAGCCGCTTGCCCTCGAATTTGTCCATCAGCACCGTGATCGTGCCGTCATATTCGGTGCGGGTTATGCGGCGTCCGCCGTGCTCGCAGGTCACCAGGCGTCCCTGGCGGTCGCGGGTGTGGCCGTTGGCGAAATTCGACGGCTTGCGGAAGATGCTGACCGCGCCGGTCTCTTCCTCCCATTTGATGATGCGGTTGTTGGGAATATCGCTGCACAGCAAATATCTTCCGTCGCCGAACCACACCGGACCTTCGGCCCAGCGCAGGCCAGTCGCCAGCCGTTCCACCGCCGACAGCTTGATCCAGTATTTCTCGAACCGCGGGTCGAGCGCCTGGATCGGCGGGATCGGGATAATAGCTTGCCGGCCGCCAGCCGGCGGAAGATGCGGAATGATCATTCATGGGCGTTTCTCATTATGGGCGTTTCTCATTTTTGTTTTTCTCGCACTGTAGTTTGCTATCATTGCCGCTCAGCGACCGCAAACAAGAAGGCGGGATCAAATGCCACGCATCTTAATAACCGGCGCATCGGGAGCCATCGGCACAAGTTTGCGAAAACTATTGCCACCGGTCTATCCGGATCTGCTGTTGAGCGATCTCAAACCGCCCGCCGATCTCGGTATCCACGAAAAATTCAAGCCGGCCGAACTGTCGGATCTCGCGCAAGTCGAGGCGATCTGCGACGGCGTCGACGGCATCCTGCATTTCGGCGGGTTTTCGGTCGAGGGCCCGTGGGACAACATCCTGCAGTCCAATATCATCGGCTGCTACAATCTGTTCGAGGCGGCGCGCAGGAAGGGCGTCAAGCGGGTCGTGTTCGCGTCGTCGAACCATGCGGTGGGTTTCTATCCGCGCCATCACCGGATCGGAACCGACGTCACGGCGCGGCCGGACAGCCGCTATGGCGTCAGCAAGGTATTCGGCGAGGCGGTCGGCGCGCTCTATGCCGACAAGCACGGGCTTGGCGTCACGTCCTTGCGGATCGGCAATTTCGGCGACAAGCCGCTGGACCACCGCCGGCTTTCGATCTGGCTCAAACCTGAAGACCTGGTGCAATTGTGCCGGATCGGGCTCGATCATCCCGATATCCGTTTCGAGATCCTCTACGGCGCGTCGTATAATGAGCGCTCATGGTGGGACAACCACCGCGCCTATGATCTCGGCTATCGCCCGACCGGCCGCGCCGAGGATTTTCGCGAACATGCCTTTGCCGAGCAGGCGAAATTGCCACCCGATCCGGTCAGCGATTTCTACCAGGGCGGCACGTTCTGCAGCATGGAGTTCGACGGCGACATGAGCCGGATCGTGGACTGGAAATGACTAACTTCCGTCATTCCCCGATGTGCAATTGCACATCTGAGGATGCGCTGCGCTTGCAGCGCAGGCCCGGAATCCATACTCCCTGTCGTGGTTATGGATTCGGGCTCGTCCGCGCTAATGCGCGTCCGCCCCGGAATGACGACTTCATGTTGGGTATGCCTCGACCAAGGCGGCAGGGCACAAGGAATCAAGAAAATGGCTGACGGACTGCGCAAGGGACTGACGAGTTATGGCGACGCCGGGTTCTCGCTGTTCCTGCGCAAGGCCTTCATCAAGGCGATGGGCTATTCCGACGACGCGCTGAACCGGCCGATCGTCGGCATCACCAATACCTACAGCGATTACAATCCCTGCCACGGCAATGTACCGCAGATCATCGAAGCGGTGAAGCGCGGCGTGATGCTGTCGGGCGCGATGCCGATGGTGTTCCCGACCATCTCGATCGCGGAAAGTTTTTCGTATCCGACCTCGATGTATCTGCGCAACCTGATGGCGATGGACACCGAGGAGATGATCCGCGCCCAGCCGATGGATGCGGTCGTGGTGATCGGCGGCTGCGACAAGACCTTGCCGGCGCAGATCATGGCCGCGGTCTCTGCCGACCTGCCGACGGTGGTCATTCCGGTGGGGCCGATGGTGGTCGGGCATCACAAGGGCGAGGTGCTCGGGGCCTGCACCGATTGCCGGCGATTGTGGGCAAAATTCCGCGCCGGCGAAATCGACGAGACCGAGATCGAGGCCGTCAATGGCCGTCTCGCGCCGTCCGTCGGTACCTGCATGGTGATGGGCACCGCCTCGACCATGGCCTGCGTCACCGAGGCGCTCGGACTTTCGCTGCCGATGAGCGCGACCATTCCGGCGCCGCACGCCGAGCGTTTTCGTTCCGCGGAGGCCAGCGGCAGGGTCGCAGCCGCCATGGCTGTCGCCAAGGGGCCGCGCCCCAGCGAACTGCTGACGCCGGCGGCGTTCCAAAATGCGCAAGTGGTGCTGCAGGCGATTGGCGGATCGACCAACGGGCTCATTCATCTGACCGCGATCGCCAACCGCACCCCGCATCGGATCGATCTGGAGGCCTTCGACAGGCTCGGCCGCGAAGTGCCGGTGCTGGTCGACCTCAAACCGTCGGGCGCGCATTACATGGAGCATTTCCATCATGCCGGCGGCGTGCCGAAACTGATGGCGCAACTCGGCGACCTGATCGACCTCGATGCCAGGACGATCCAACGCAAGACGCTGCGCGAGGTCGTTGCCGGCGCGGAGGAGGTGCCGGGGCAGGATGTCATCCGCGCGCGGAAAAATCCGATCAAGCCGGAAGGCGCGATGGCGGTGCTGCACGGCAATCTCGCCCCGCGCGGCGCCGTGATCAAGCATTCGGCCGCGAGCCCCAGATTATTGCAACATACCGGCCGTGCGGTGGTGTTCAACTCCGTCGAAGACATGACGCTGCGGGTCGATGATCCCGCGCTGGACGTGACCGCGGACGACGTGCTGGTGCTGCGCAACGCCGGTCCCAAGGGCGCGCCGGGCATGCCGGAGGCGGGTTATCTCCCGATCCCGATGAAGCTCGCGCGCGCCGGCGTCAAGGACATGGTGCGGATTTCGGATGCGCGGATGAGCGGCACAGCGTTCGGCACCATCGTGCTGCACATCACGCCGGAATCCGCGGTCGGTGGTCCGCTGGCGCTGGTGAAAAACGGCGACATGATCCGGCTCGACGTTGCCGGGCGACGCATCGATCTGATGGTTGATGCCGCTGAACTTGAAAAGCGCCGCGCGGCGCTGGCGCCGATGGCGACGCCGGAATGGGCCCGGCGCGGCTATGCGCATCTGTTCAATGCGACGATCCTGCAGGCCGACGAAGGCTGCGATTTCGATTTCATGCGCGGCAAGGGACCGTCATCGGGCGAATGAACGCGCTTGCGATCACTTCCTCTTGCTGACGTATTTCTTCGCTGTGACACGGAACTCGTCGGTGCGCATGCAGTCGATGATGGCCTCTCGCTCGGCATCAAGCTGCTGCTCGATCGGCGTGATATGGGCGCGGTAGATCAGCGCCTTGGTCGCGGCTAGTGCGGCCGGTGCGTTTTGCGCCAGACGCTGCGCCAGTTTGTGTGTCGCATTTTTTAGTTCTGCCGCGGGCACGACCTTGGCGACCAGACCCCAGTCATAGGCTTGCGCCGCCGAGAAGCTGTCCTCGGCGAGATAGATCTGCATGGCGCGCCGCGCACCGACGCTCGTGACCAGCCCGGTGGTGCCGCCACCGTCCGGCGAGATGCCGAGCTTGGCATAGGCCGGCGTAAAGCGGGCATCTTCCGAGGCAATGCAGAGATCCGCGACGAAGGCGAGCGAGAGGCCGCCGCCTGAGGCCCAGCCGTGCACGCTGGCCAATACAATCTTCGGCATTCGGCGCAGCGTCGCGATGAAGGCGTGGGCGTGGCGCAGAATCTCGTCGACCACGGGTGCGATAGTGTCGGCAGCAGCCGCCGCGCCGATGATCCGCAGATCCCCGCCGGTGCAGAAGGCGCGGCCTTTGCCTTCGATCACCAGCACCCGGATTTCATCCGATGCCTCTACTTCCAAGCCGAGCTGTTCCAGTTTTTTCGCGATCGAAAGATCGATCGCGTTGAAGGCGGCGGGCCGGTTGAGCGTGATGGTAGCGATCGGACCCTCGATCCGCAGCAGCGCCGGATCGTCCGGACGCGAGACGGCGACGTGATCAGGTGTTGGCATTTGGAAAAGAGCCCCGGTGTCGCGAACGATGCCGGGCAGTTAAACAGCAGTGGGAAGAAGGTGACAATCCCCCGCGAAACCTGCAAAATGCCGCATAGTTTCCTGATGGTGAACGCTTGCGCTATTTTAAGCCATGAGGTCACAATGCGGGCTCATCCATCGAGATGCGGCGAATGCGCCGCTGCTCGGGAGAGTCAAGCGCGAACGCGCGAAGGTGCCCGGCGGGAGGCGATATGGCGAGCGACCAAGCAACATTGAGCCGGCCGGTTTCCACCGTCGATCCGTTTTCGCATGAATTCCTGCGCGATCCCTATCCCCACCACGAAGCGCTGCGCGAGGCAGGGCCTGTGGTGTGGCTCGAAAAATACGGCATTTGGACGATGGCCCGGCATCAGGAGGTCCGCGATGCGCTGACCGACTGGCAGACCTATTGTTCGTCGGCCGGGGTCGGCTTGAGCGATTTCCGAAAAGAGCCGCCGTGGCGTCCGCCAAGCATCATCCTGGAAGCCGACCCGCCGCTGCATACCCGGACCCGGGCCGTGCTGACGCGCATCCTGTCGCCGGCGGCGATCAAGATTTTGCGGGAGACGTTCGATCGCGAGGCGGAATTGCTGATCGAGCGGCTGGTCAGCGAGCGCGAATTCGACGGCATTGCCGATCTGGCCGAGGCCTACCCGCTGAAGGTGTTTCCGGATGCCGTCGGGCTTTCCGAGGACGGTCGTGAGAACCTGCTGCCCTATGGCAGCATGGTGTTCAATTCGTTCGGCCCGCGCAACGATCTGTTCGACAAGGCGACGGCCAATGCCGGACCGGTGCGCGACTGGATCATGTCGAAATGCAGCCGTGCGGCGCTGGCGCCCGGCGGATTGGGCAGGCAGATTTTTGACGCCGTCGATGCCGGCGAATTGGCCGAGGACGAAGCGGGTATGCTGGTCCGCTCTTTCCTTTCGGCGGGTATCGACACCACCGTCTATGGACTCGGCAACGCGCTGTATTGCTTTGCCACTTATCCCGAGCAATGGACCATTCTGCGCGAAAATCCGGCCCTGATCCGCGGCGCCTTCGAGGAGGTGTTGCGGTTTGAGGCGCCGGTGCAGAGTTTCTTCCGAACCACCACCAGGGCGGTCGACATGTCCGGCGTGAGGATCGGCGACGGCGAGAAGGTGCTGTTGTTGTTCGCCGCGGCGAATCGCGATCCACGCCGCTGGGACAAGCCTGATACGTTCGACGTCAGGCGGCGCGCGACCGGGCACATGACCTTCGGCACCGGCATTCATGGCTGCGTCGGGCAGGCGGTGGCGCGGCTCGAAAGC
Source organism: uncultured Pseudomonadota bacterium (assembly GCA_963771225.1). Lineage (GTDB taxonomy): Bacteria > Pseudomonadota > Alphaproteobacteria > Rhizobiales > Xanthobacteraceae > Bradyrhizobium. The sequence goes on from CAVYSR010000013.1 coordinate 64,721, forward strand.
GAGGCGATCTTCGCCGCACTTGCGAGGCGCGTGGTGTCGTTCGAATTGACCGGCAAGCCGGAATTGCGGCTGAACAACACCTTGCGCGGGCTCGATACCCTGCCGCTTCGCGTCGTGCCGGCCTGACCGAATGATGCAAGGACCCGTTCTGATCGTCGGTGCCGGTCACGCGGGCTTTCAGCTCGCGGCATCGTTGCGGCAGCATGGCTTTGGCGGGCGCATCGGCCTGATCAACGATGAGGCGCATCTGCCGTATCAGCGGCCGCCTCTGTCCAAGGCCTATCTGAAGGGCGAAGGCCGTCCGGACAGCCTGATGTTCCGGCCCGACAAATTTTACCGCGACCAGAACATCGAGTTGATGGCCGATCGGGCGGTCTCGATCGATCGCGCGGCGCGCAGGCTCTTGCTCGCATCCGGCGCGGCGCTTGATTATGGCCATCTGGTGCTGGCCACCGGCGCGCGCAACCGGCTGCTCGACATCCCCAACGCCAATCTCAAGGACGTGCTTTATCTGCGGACGCTGGATGAGAGCGAGGCGTTGCGGCAGCGGATCGCATCGGGTCAGCGCGTCGTCGTGATCGGCGCAGGGTTCATCGGGCTGGAATTCGCCGCCACCGCGCGGGCCAAGGGCCTCGAGGTGGATGTCGCCGAACTCGGCGCGCGGGTCATGGCGCGCGCGGTGACGGCGGAAATCTCGCAATTCTTCCAGGACCGCCACACCGCGGCGGGAATTCGCATCCATCTCGGCGTGCAGGCGACCAGCGTCGAGGCCGATGGTGCTGATGTCACCGGCGTCAGCCTCAGCGACGGCCGGCATGTGCCGGCGGACCTCGTGGTGGTCGGGGTCGGCGTCTTGCCCAATATCGAACTCGCCGCGCAAGCAGGCCTTTCGGTCGCGGCCGGGATCATCGTCAACGAGCAACTCCTGACCTCGGATCCTGATATCTCCGCCGTCGGCGACTGCGCGCTGTTCGCAAGCCCGCGCTTCGGCGGATCGCTGCGGCTGGAATCGGTTCAGAACGCCACCGATCACGCCCGCTGCGTGGCGGCGCGGCTGACCGGCGATGCCAGGACCTATGACGGCCTGCCGTGGTTCTGGAGCGATCAGGGCCCCGACAAGCTGCAGATCGCAGGCCTGACCACGGGATATGATCAGGTCGTGGTGCGCGGCGATCCCGGGCAGGGCTCGTTCTCGGCGTTTTGTTACAAATCGGGACAGCTGGTCGGCATCGAGTTCGATCAACCGCGCTTCCGATCACGTGTTCGGGCGGAAAATTCTCGGCCTGAACCGGTCGATTGCGCCGGAGCAGGCGGCGGATACGAGTTTCGATTTGAAGGGCGCGCTGAGTTAGGTTTGGCTGGCTGTCATTCGTCGTCCCTGCGAAAGCACGGATACATACGCCGTGAACTCTCGTTTAAGCACTATGGTAGAGGCCTTCTGCATTTGCTTCCAGCGACGAAGACCTGGCCCATGCTTAATCCCAGAATTCCTTCTTGCGCCCGATCTGAAACTCCTGCTTGACGGTTTCGATGTCGGCAAGCGTCGGCAATCCGGCCTCGTTGCCGAGGCGTTGGATCTTGTAGGTCGAGGCCGCGCGCGCAAATTCGAAATGGTCATGCCAGCTTTTGCCGGGATTGTTGAGATACGAAAACACGTAAGCGCCGTGAAATACATCACCGGCACCGTTGGTATCGAGCACGCGCTCGCGCGAGATCGGCAGCGCGGGCAGGGTGCGAACCGCGCCCGCCTCGTCGTACCAGAGCAGGCCTCTTTCGCCTTGGGTCACGCCGCCGACCCGGCAGCCCCGGCTCTTGAGATAATCCAGCATCTTTTCCGGCGTCAGGTCCATCTGCTCGCACAGCCGTTCGGCGACAATGGCGACGTCAATGAATTCCAGCAGCTCGTGGGTGTTGGTGCGCAGGCCGCCGCCATCGAGCGAGGTCAGGATGCCGTCTTCGCGGCACAGCCTGGCATAATGGATCGCGGCATCCGGCTGGTGACCGTCGACATGCAACGCGCGACAGCCTTTGAGATTGAGCAGGGGAAAGGGATGGATGTGCTCGTCGTCGCGGCAGCGCACGATCGCCCGCTTGCCGTCCTTCGGCATGATGAATGAGAGCGACGAGGAATTGACCTTGCGCGGATGGATCGAGATTCCATATTTCGCGCTCATGTCCTGGAACATCCGTCCCAACCAGTCATTGGCAACGGTAGCGATCAGGTCCGGTACGATTCCGAGCTTGGCACAGCAGAACGCCGCCGTGACTGCATTGCCGCCGAACGAGACCGCGTAGGCGGATGCGACATGCTTTTCGTCGCCGGTCGGCATGTGGTCGGTAATGAAGGTGACGTCGATATAGGTCTGTCCGATGAAGAGGGCCTGCATAAAATTATCCATCACGCGTTGAAGGGTGGTCCCGGCCGGCGCCATACACTAGCACCGGTTATCTCAGGAGTTTCGCTAAAATTATTCGCAAATGGGTGCACCGTATCGCTTGAGATAACCCCGTGGCGGGACTACGACCGACATCCTGGCAGACAGAAGAGAACAGGCCATGATGAGCGTCTATTCCGGCCCGGTGTTCGACATGGCGGTCAATCAGTTCGGTGTGATCGCCAATCATCTGTCGATCCCGATGGACGAACGCGACCGGCTGTTGCTGCCGAAACGGGCAATCACCGTTTCCTGTCCGATCCACCGCGACGACGGCTCGATCGCGGTGTTCGAGGGTTATCGTGTGCAGCACCATTTGACCCTCGGTCCCACCAAGGGTGGCACGAGGTTTTCCCCCAGCGTCGATATCGGCGAGGTCGCGGCGCTGGCGATCTGGATGAGCTGGAAATGCGCGCTGGTCGGCTTGCCCTATGGCGGCGCCAAGGGCGGGGTCAGGGTCGATCTTGCGACCATTTCCAGGCGCGAACTGGAGGCGCTGTCGCGGCGCTACATGCAGGAGATGATTCCATTCGTCGGGCCGCATACCGACGTGATGGCGCCGGACATGGGCACCAACGAGCAGGTGATGGCCTGGTTCATGGACACCTATTCGATGTATCAGGGCCGCACCGTGACCGAGATCGTCACCGGCAAGCCGGTGGCATCCGGCGGTACGCTCGGCCGGCTCGAAGCCACCGGGCGAGGCGTCGCGCATCTGGCGAGGCGCGTCATGAAGGAACGTGCGATCGACCTGAATAACGGCACCGTCGTGATTCAGGGCTTCGGCAATGTCGGCTCCTATGCCGCCCTTGGGTTGCATCAATTCGGTCTCAAGGTCATCGCGGTCAGCGATGCCACCGGCGCGCTCCATGATGCCGCAGGCCTGGATATTCCGGCGCTGATGCGGCACAGCGGCGAGCACGGCAGCATCGCCGGGTTTTCCAGCCAGTTGCAATTCGATCCAGCGCAAATTCTCACATTGCCCTGCGATGTCCTGGTGCCGGCGGCGATGGAGCGCGTAATCGACGCGCGCGTCGCTGAAAACCTGAAGTGCCGGGTGCTGGCGGAAGGCGCCAACGGCCCGACCACGCCGGATGCCGATCTGGTGCTGGAAAAGCGTCAGGACGAGATTTTCCTGATACCGGATATCCTCTGCAATTCCGGCGGCGTGGTGGTCAGCTATTTCGAATGGGTGCAGGATCTGCAGCAATTGTTCTGGGAGGAAGAGGAAGTGACGCGGCGCGAATATCATATCCTCGACCGCGCGTTCGACCAGATGGTGGCGCGCGCGAAGGCCGACAAGATCCCGCATCGCACCGCCGCGATGGCGATCGGCGTGGAAAAGGTCCGCGCCGCGAAAACCACGCGGGGACTGTTCCCATGATCAGCGGTCTGGATCACATCGTCGTTCTGGTCGGCGATATCAAGGCCGGCGCCACCGCCTATCAGACGCTGCTTGCGCGCGCGCCGGCATGGCAAAGCAGCGGCGATGGTGTCGAGCGCACGCTGTTCACGCTCGACAACATGACGCTGGAGCTGATGTCGCCCAGCGGCGACAGCGCGACCGCGAACCGGGTTCGTACCGTGCTTGCCGAACAGGGCGACGGGCTCGCAAGCATCTGCTTTCGAACGCCCGACATCGCCCGGATGCATCGCAGGCTCGATCGGCTTGCGTTAAAGCCGGAACCGATTGCCGACGCCGACAGCCGCGATACGGCAACCGGCGCAACCCTGTCGTGGCGGCGAACCCGCGCCGCGACCGAAGCCACGCGCGGCGTGCGGCTGTTCTTCCTTGAGCTGGCCGACGAACGCCCGCGCTCGGCCGCGATCGCCGACGCGCCGATGACAGCGATGGATCATGTGGTGGTCTCGACCGCCGATCCCGAACGGGCCGCGGCCCTTTATAGCGCGCGGCTGGGGCTCGATATGGCGCTGGACCGCTCGCATCCGGATTGGGGCCGGCTGATGTTCTTCCGCTGCGGCGATCTCATTGTCGAGGTGGTGCAGCGGTCGGGAGCCAATGTAGACAAGGCGCAGGACAAGCTCTGGGGCCTGAGCTGGCGTGTCGCCGATATCGATGCGACGCGGGCGCGGCTTGCTTCTGCGGGCGTCGATGTGTCCGATGTGCGCACCGGCCGTAAGCCCGGCACGCGGGTGTTGACGGTGCGCAACGGCACCTGCGGCATTCCCACGCTGCTGGTGGAGCGGACGACGCGCTCCTGACGCTTGACCGCTCCATTGTCCATCGCGCGGCATCGCTCGGCGGCTTAGTTGTGCGTCCGTACCCAAACACAACATTGTGTCATGCAATAGTCACGAGCTTGCGTTCAGTATGCCGCGGGATTGATCCGTTGCAGGCATGCGCCCATGACAAGAAATATGGCTGTGTCGAGGTCCAAGGCCGATGTTAGCAATGAGGCGGGGCTCACCAACGCTTTGGTTGCCACGGCTGCGACCGTCGGGGTCGTGGTTGCCGGTGCCGCGTTGCTTGAGTTGGCGATCATTCCAGGTGTGCTGATTGGCGGAACCGCGGTACTGGCGCCGCAATACCTGCCGAAGCTGGGTCGAGGCGTGCGGTCGCTGCTCGACTCAAGCTTCTGGCAGCGGGCGGAGCCAGCGGTTCCACTGCCGGTCCGCACCGACATCAAGGCGGCGCTCGCTCCCGCCACGGTCAAGCGGGCGATAGCCAAAACCATCACGTTTCGGATTATTGTTACGACCCTGGACTTCTCGGTAAACTACGTGGTGCTTGGCGAACTCGCCACCGCGGCGGGTCTGTCGGCCTTTGCACTGGTCGCCGGCCCCTTGTTTTATCTTGCCCACGAAACGGCCTGGAATTATCTCGGCGCTTCCGACGGGCATGTCGATCTCACGGTGGTGTTGCCGCTGCGGCAGGACGCCGAGGCGCCGGTGGCTGCTCCGGGAGGATTGACGATCAGCCGTGCGTTGGCCAAGACGATCACCTATCGCACCATCGCGACGGTCGTGGACTTCGCGACCAACTACGTGGTCGTCGGCGATCTCGTGACCGCGGTGGGGCTGTCGGCTTCCGGCTTCATCCTCGGTCCCTTTGTCTATCTCGGCCACGAGATGGTTTGGGACCGTTATGGCTCGCCCGCAGAGCTCCCTCCTGCACTGGCGCCGCCAGCGACGAGACTGCTGCCTGCGCCAGGCTAGACGCGCGCAGGCTCCACGGTCGCGATCCCGCGCAGCAAGCGGCCAAGAAGGTCGGAGCCGGTGATAATCCGCTTTTGCGGACCCCAGAACAGGATCAGATCGTTTTCGATCAAGTCATCCTCGGGACTTTCCTGCACGACTTTCATGCGTCCAATGACGTCGCCTAGGCGCGCCTTCATATCCCGGATCACGATCGGCCGATGCCAGTAGGCCATCGGATCTTTCGAGAGTTCATCGAACAACGCATCGCGAAGAAAATGATGGGCGTCGAGCACGAAAACCGGCTCGCCGTTGGCGACGTCGGTGATGATCACCCATTTCATGCCGGAGGCGTCAACCTGCCGCAGGAATGGATCGCTGGGAGAGCGATCGAATTGCGGCAAGACGCATCTTTGATTGGCCAGCGGCAGGCTCAGTATGCTCTTGGCGTCGACGAGTTCTCCCTCATCGCAGATCGACACGTCATCGAGGTCGAGAAAGTTTTGCGCGCCGGTTGCTTCCAGCCGCCCGATCTCTCCGCCGCTCGCGCCGTGTCGTGCAATCAACAGCCTGATGTCGTGTTCTTTCATGTAGGTGATGCCTTCCGCTCCAAGCCACCAGTCGAGCAGCATGGCCGTCGGCTTGGCGAGCGGATACAGGACGACGCGATAGAAATTGATGAACGGCAAAAACCGCGCGGTCATGCTCAGCGCGTTGCGTGAGAAATAGGCCTGCGGAATAATTTCGCCGAGCAGGGTGATGGCGAATGCCGAGAAGAAGAAGGCGCCAATTCCCGTCAGGATCGAATCCGACAACAACGTCAGCAAGACGTTGGTGGTGACGTTCCCCCATATCACCGTCGAAAGCACCTGGTTGGCGTTCTTGCGAAGCTCAAGCACCTTGACCGCGTCGGCATTTCCTCCATCCGCCTCGATTTGAAGCCGCAGCAGGCTGAGGCTGAAGACGGCCAGGTTGAGACCGGCGAACAGTCCGGACTGCAGGATACAGGCAATGACACCCAGCCAGGCCCCGTAGGTTGAGATCGAAGACATGATTGGCACCGCGCTCGGGTTGGAAAGATCGATCAGTCTTCAGCTTCCAATTTCCTGATTAGAGCCCGAATAGAAACGGTTCATGACGGGTTCGTGACGTCCTTTTCATGAACGATGCGCAGCGCGGCATGATGGGTGACGGCGCGATCGCAGCGGCGGTGGTTCAGGCGCGCCGATCCGAAATGCTTTGTTAATGATCTCCGTAAAGGTAAATTAGCGGTTTACGTTGACGATCCGGACCGGTGACCTATTCATGGGGACAGTTCGCACCCCGAGGCACACCATGAAAATTTCACGCGTCTATATTGCCTTGATCGCCGCAGCCGTTACGGCTGTTGCGCTCCCGACCGCCGCGTCCGCCGGATGTTACAGCTGCTACGCGCCGCCACCGCCGCCTTGCGGCACCTGTTATCAGGCGCAGGTCGTGCCGCCACAGTACCGCACCGTTGAGGAAACGGTGATGGTGTCGCCCGGCGGCGTCATCGCGCATCGTACGCCGGCTCAATACCGGACCGTGATGGTGCCGCAGACCGTGATGGTCGCGCCGGAAGGCGTCCAGTACGAGCGCATTCCCGCTCAATACGGCACCCGCGAGCACGTTGAGATGGTCGCACCCGCGCGCACTTATTACGTGCCGGTTCCGCCGCGCTGCAATTCCTGCGGCTACTGATACCGGGATCGACGACCCACGCTCGATCTCACCGTCGCTTCCACGAATGCCCCGATAGCGGCGATGGCGCCGATGCCGGGGCATTTTGCGTTTGTGCCCCGTAATCGAGGTCACTTCTCGATTGCCTGAGGCCAATCGGTACGGCTGGTTTCATCGCCTGTCCGCATCGTCGGAGCAGCCGTGGCGACGGGACGCCATCTTGCGTGCCGCAGCCTGGCGGTCACGAGCGAAGCGATGTCGCGCAGTCTCCTTACCCACCACTCGTCCAATCGGGCGAGCGGATAGGCGGCTGTCAGCGTCAACGCGATCAACAACACGAATGCCGTCGGCGCCGCGACCATGTTGTCGAAGCGCGCCGCCAGGCCGGCATGGATAGGCGAAACCAGCCCGAGCAGAATCGGCAGATGCACGAGATAGACCGGAAATGACAGCCGTCCCAGCAGCGTGGCGGTCGGACCGGCCAGACTCGTGCGGATCGGATCACAAAACAGAACCAGCACCACGATGGCAACCGCGGCGATGCCGTGCAGCGACGCCTCGGTTGTCGGCGACGCAAAGGGCGCCATAAAGGCATAAAAGCCGACGGGCCTGGAATATCCGTCATAACCGCAAAGCACGACCACGAGACCGACGGTGCCGAGAACGATGGGCACGCGCCACGGGCTCATGAAGGCCAGCGCGGAAGCCGCGGTGTCGCGTTGCATATAAATCCGCGCGATCAACACCCCGGCCACCAGCATGGCATAGTAGATGCCGCCTTCGCCGGTCAGCGTTGCCGTGAACAGGAGGGCGATCATGCCGGTCACCATGGCGCGCGGGAAAGATTTCTGAAAAATCAGGACAAGACCTGTGGCATAGGCCGCGAAGCTGCCGAACAGCTCGTAATGCATGGTCCATAGCGCTGCATTGAAATCGGTGCTGCCAGTGAAAAACGTCGAGAACACGCCTTCGGTCAACGCACTTCCGATCACCGATGTCCCGGGCTTGAATATGCCGGCGCCGAACCACGAATGGTCGTGATAGAGGCCGAGCATCAGGAATATCGCCGACAGGATATTGACGATGACCACCAATGGAACCAGCCGTGGCCAGCGCTTTGCGGCACCAGCCAGGAGCTGGCCCCAATCGCGCTTTTCCATGGCACGGAGGGTCAGCACGAAGCCGGACAGGACGAAAAAGATCGCTACAGCCGCCGATCCGTTGACCAGCGCGAACAGCGGCGTCCGCACCAGCGCAATTGGATCGTCCGGGAAATTGCGCCCGTGCAGACGCGGCGCAACAACCAGCAGAAAATGATGGAACAGCACGATCACGGCCGCAACGCCGCGGAGCGCTTCCAGCTCCATCAGCTTACGACTGGCGGCCTCCGACATGTAGCAGCCTCAACAAGATCTCAAACCTTCGATAGGCGCCGCGTCAATTACGTCGCGGCGTCGCGGGATCCGTCCGGTTGGTCCGAAGCAGAATCAAGGAACTGGATTTTGATATCGGGCGGCACGGCCTTGCCGGTGATCCGCTGGATGGCTTCATTCGGGTTGGTTAGACAAAGTGCGCGGAACGCCGGATCGGTCTGCGTCAGCTTGAATATCTTCTGCACCGCCCGCTTCAGCTCTTCTTCGGTCAAGATCGCTTCATCCATTCCCGAACCCCCAAGCTCGTTGAGCCATTAGTATCAGTCTGCGCGTCGCGCTCTTGAATTAATTCAGCAGCAGCACGGAAGGAATTTTCGTTGGATCAGCCAGGCGCAGCAGTTGATAGCCGACACCCGCCGTTCCCTGGAACAGGCTCGGGTTGAAGAAGCCATTATGAAAGGCGATGTTGAAGCTGCCGCGCTTGTTGCCGCGCGCCATGGTTCTGGCGGCGAGCTGCAGCGCTTTGCGGGACCATTCGCCCTGGGGAAATCGCTCCCCCGCGGTACACAGCGTATCCATCAGCCCGGCATTGCCGCAACAAAGATGGTCGCGCGGCAATAAATTGGCGCTGCCGGTTGAGGCCAGGGCGGCCTCGATGTCCCGCCGGACGTCGCATGTATCCATCATATCAAGGGCCGCGATCCGCCCCAGGCCGATTCCAGGGGCGCCGTGGCACCACGCCATGCAGAACATCGGGCCTTGCGAGAGCCTGGTGGCGGCGCGCCGGTAATCCGGCCAGTTGTTTTGCTCGCGCACGAAAGCGCATCCTTCAAAACAGATCCCGTCGACCGCCGCTTGGGAGAATTCGGCATCGGCGGTGATCTTGTAGAGTTGCAGCAGAGCGTAGGCGATGCCGGCCGCGCCGTGCGAAAAACCGGTGAGGTGGCATCCATCCAGGGTTGGCCATGTCCTGAAGCCGAATTTGTCAAGCGCTCGTCGTTGCAACAAATGGCGACCGCATGCGACGGCGCGGGCGAGAACCTCCGGCTCGCCGGTAGCGGCGTAGCAAGCGAGCAGGGCGGGAATAGCGCCGGCGGCGCCGTTCATGGCATCGAGGCTATCGTCTTTTTCGATTCGATCGGAGCGAATTCGCAGCGCCGCAAACCTGGCATCGGCGATCAATTCGTCTTCACCCAGAAATTCACCCGCGCGGGTCAGTGCATATGCGATCGAGGATAGTCCGGCATATCCGCCAAAGCCGAACCCGGTCAGCTCCTCATCGGGGGCAAGTTTGATCCAGCGCCGGATCGGCTTCAGAGAGGCATGCGCCAAAGCTCGATATGAGGACCCCGGCGAGATTTTTTCGAGCGCGGCAAAAAACAGACCCACGCCCGCCCGGCCGTTGTAAAGATCGTTTTCCATCGGCTGCAGGGTGTATCGCTCGGCTGCCGGCGTGTAGTTCAGCACCATCCAGCCGAGGTCTCCGTTGCTTAGACGGAAGGCCTTGGCCTCGATTTCGTCCGCGAGCTTGGTGGCGGCATCGAGCAGTTCATCTCTGCCCGGCGGCTCGATCTCTGGATATTCTTCGTCTTCTTCGCTTGCGTTAGTGACCGGCGGATCGGTCGCAAGATTGGCGCTACGCACATCGAACGAGCCAACGATCAGGCTGAGTTGCCATTGCAGATCTTCCTCACTCAGGCCACCGAGTTTTGTCCGGGCGGCATTCCATGCGGAATTGACGAAGCATTCGACGATCGGATTTCCGGAACCCACGCTCAAGGCATTTTCGTCACCTCGCGCCGTAAACCTTGGAACGTCCAGTCTCCAAAGCGACACCGTTTCGGCCTGCAGAAGCGGCCATGTGATCGGCTTGTCTGATTCCTTGAGCAGCTTCCGCGCGAGGACATCGAGTTGCGCGCCGAAATCGACGCCGTCGCCGAGATAGGCGGGATGAAGAGCCCGGCGCAGGATCAGCGAATACAGGGCGGTCGATCGGTAGATGAAGCGGGCTTCGTGCGCAAACATCGATCGCAGCGGCCCGTTCTCGTCGAGCAGCACATCGGCTTTCTCCCGCAGGAATTGATAGGCCTCCTCGAAACCCCCGAGAATGACGTCGGTGTAGTCATTCAATGCCGCAACCTTCCCATTCAGCTTCGGCAAATTGTGCGCGGGCGGCGGTCGCTGCGGCTCGTAGCAATAGTCCATGCCGTCGGTATTGATATGTTTCCAGACGACAAGGTCGGCTTCGCCTTCTTCCTGCTCGGAGCGTGCCAGCCCGGAGATATCAAAATATTGATGATCCACCTTGACGGGATCGGGCAGCAGGTCGGTCGCCAGCACCGAAAGCCGCAGCCGCGCCGCCATTTCGTCGGCGTCATCACCGTCGCCGTCGGCGATTTTCGTCCGATGATGATAAATGGTTTCGAGATCGATCGGCACGGGGTGCTCGCCGTCCGCGATCATGTTTTCAAAGTGGAAGTCGCTGCCGTTGAGGGCATAGACCAGGCAAAGGAAATGGCCGGTCCGCCGATAGTAACGGCGGATTTCCGCGTTGCTGGCGCAGGATCGGTGTTCGACATATTCGACCCAGCCGTAATCGCCGCGATCCAGAATGCTCAGAATGCGAAACGGCAACAGCGCGCCGAAGCGGTTGATCCACGCCGCGAAATCGAAATACGCCCGCTCAAGCCCGAGGCTTCTCGGCTTGTAAATGAGTTTAAGTCCGGACGAAAACTCAACCGCGATGACCGTGCGCCCGCCGTCATGCGGGTCCGAAAGACCAGTCTGTACGGCGACGGCGCCACCTGTTGGCTCCTGCCGATTGAACGTTCTCTCGATTTCGGGAAGGTCCTGGAAAAGCCGTCGCTCGAATTCGCTGATGTTGTCGACCCATTGCGTCACCGTCTCGGCCAGAAGGCGGGCCATCACGCAATATTCTTCAAACAATGGCGCCCAGCCATCTTGATAGATTCCCGCGATAAAGCCGCGATACTGCGCGCGCGAGTTTATTCCCGGTTCAGCTTCCGCGGGCCCATGATCGGCGAATTGGCGATACGCCAAAAAGGCCCGAAACTCCACCGCGAGCACGCGCGCGGCAATCTCGGCAAGCTTTCGCAGAAGGTCGCGCGCGAATGTGTTCAACACCTTGGCTGGAAGCTTGCCTGCTCCATCTTCGGCGAGCATCGCATGTGCGGTTTCGACAAATGGCAGAAACAATTGTTCGAACGGCAGCGGATCGCGAGACTTCAAATAGGGGAATTTCGTTGCCGGCTCCGGCGAGTTGGCGGCGTCTTGCAATCGCGGTGCCGCTTCCAGGACGCGGTTTAATACTTCACACCATTCGGGTAGCTTGAAATTCCTGGGGATTTCGATCCGTCCCGACAGGCGTCGCGCGTCGGCCACATCCAGCCCTTCGCGCGCAAGCCGCTCGAGGAATAGCGTCTCGTCGCCCTCGCAGGCGGCGTTCCGCCATTGCTCCAGCCTTGTCTCGATTTGTTGCGGCTTGGTTGGGCTCTCGGTGCGGAGGTTGGCTGCGAGCCGCTCCCACAGAGACAATGAGTCAACCGCGATTCTTGCGAGTCGATCTGGCGAGAGCAAAGACTAGGGGCCCTTGTTTTGGATCGAGTGTCCCGGATGAAGGAAATATGTCCGCAGGTGGGGGAGATATATTTGACTCTCCGCCTGAAGCGTTGCCGCAGGCGGAGAAGCAATCAATTCACGATTATTCGCGTTGTTGAGAAGGTTTCGGTTTATTCGGGAGCTAGCGGTCCGCGGGCGCGATAGAAGCAATTGTTGAGCGTGCGCGGGGACGAATTATTGCATGATCCTTCCATGCGAGCTGCTGGGCGCCTGCCACCCTCAACGGGAAGCATATGTTGCGTCAACAGCGGCGGGAGAACGAAGGTGCGAACGCCATCTTCACGGTTCTTCTCGGAGCGAGGCATCGAAATTCCTCATACTGATGGGCAACGGCGCGCCCCCAAGCTGTTGCCCTCGATCGCAAATGGGAGCGTAGCTAGTCTAAGCTGCGGCGGCTTGGTGTCAACGGAGGCACATGGGGATTAGAAAATTAATGATCACCGATAGCGATCGCGGAGAGGACGGAAAGCCGGCGTCGCCTGTGGGCCGGCGGTCGATATGGTCGATCATTATCCCTCTGCTTCCCTATGCTTGGTCGCGCGAACGCCCCGATCTGCAATGGCGGGTGATTGTTGCATTGATGCTGTTGCTGGCAACCAAGCTGGTGACGCTTGCCATTCCGCTGCTCTTCAAGCTGGTCACCGACGCGCTGGCCGGCGTCGAAGGTCCGCCGCCGGCGGGACTGCCCTGGCTGGTGTGGCTGGTGGCCGCGCCGGTCCCCATCGTGGTCGCGTATTGCGTTGCCCGCGTCATGGAATCGTCGCTCACGCAGTTGCGCGACGGCCTGTTTGGCAAGGTGGCGATGCATGCGGTGCGCCGGCTTGCGGTGCGGACCTTTGCGCATTTGCATGAGTTGTCGCTGCGCTACCATCTCGAGCGCAAGATCGGCGGTTTGAGCCGCGTGCTGGAGCGCGGCCGCAACGCTATCGAAATCATCGTCCGGCTTGTCGCGATGCAATTGCTGCCGACCTTCATCGAACTGCTGCTGATCGTCGGCTACATGATGTGGCAATTCGACTGGCGCTATGTCGCGACGGTCGTGCTCACGGTCGTGAGCTACGTCATTCTGACCTATCGGCTGACGGAATACCGGCTCGGGATCCGCCGCCAGGTCAACAGTACCGACACCGAGTCCAATTCAAGGGCGATCGATTCGCTGATCAACTACGAAGCGGTGAAATATTTCAACAACGAGGACCGCGAGGTCGAACGCTACAATTCGGTGATGAAGCGCTACGAGGACGCGAGCGTCAAGGCGATCGCGTCGCTTTCCATGACGAATTCGGCGAATACGATCCTGTTCACGATCGGCCTTGGCATCGCGATGATCATGTGTGCGCTCGAGGTCAAGGCCGGCACCAAGACGATCGGCGATTTCGTGTTGGTCAACGCCATGATGCTTCAGCTTTATCAGCCGCTTTATTTCGTCGGTTTGGCCTATCGGGAGGTCAAACAGGCCGCGACCGACATCGAGGCCATGTGGTCGGTTCTGGCGGATGATCCCGAAGTCAGGGATCGGGCCGGCGCGCGGCCGCTCGAGGTCGCAGGCGGCGTGATCCGTTTCGACAATGTCGTCTTTGCCTACGAGCCGGAGCGAAAAATCCTCAACGGCGTCAGCTTCGAGGTGCCTTCCGGCAAATCGCTGGCCGTGGTTGGTCCGTCGGGGTCCGGCAAATCGACCATCGCCCGGCTGCTGTTTCGCTTTTATGATGTGACATCGGGCCGAATTCTGATTGACGGTCAGGATATCAGCGACGTGACGCAGATTTCGCTGCGCGCGGCAATCGGAATTGTGCCGCAGGACACCGTGTTGTTCAACGACACCATACGTTACAACATCTGTTACGGCCGCTGGTCGGCAACCGACGCCGAGCTTGAAGACGCCACGCGGCATGCGCAACTTGACGGCCTCATCGGCGTCGCATCCGAAGGCTACGAGACCGAGGTGGGCGAGCGCGGTTTGAAACTTTCGGGCGGTGAAAAGCAGCGTGTCGCGATCGCACGCACGATCCTGAAGAATCCGCGCATCCTGATACTCGACGAGGCGACCTCCGCGCTCGACACCCGGACCGAGAAGGAAATCCAGAACGCGCTGGAGCGGATTTCCCGCAACCGGACCACGCTCATCATCGCCCATCGATTGTCAACCGTGGTTGACGCCGACGAGATCATCGTCCTCGACCAAGGCGTGGTCGCCGAGCGCGGCACGCACCAGGTCTTGCTGGCCAAAGACGGCCTCTATGCGAACATGTGGCGTCATCAACATGAGGCTCATGAGGCAGAAGAGGTTCGAAATCCGACTGACCGAGAGGCCAATTGACAATGGTAGGCGGCTCCTCAGATCCCAGCGATCCGGACGCCGCAAGCCGCGATGACGATTGGCTGGCGCGGGCGATGTCCGCCCTGGACGACGGGCGGCTGGAGGACGCGGAGCGAATGGCAGCCGAACTCCTCAAGGCCGATCCGCACCACGCCGCAGCGTTGTACGTTCTGGGTTGCGCGTTGACCATGCAGGGCCGCGCCGGGGAGGCGATTGCGCCGCTCGAAGCCGCATCAGGTGACCACGACAATCCGGAATGCGACACCGTGCTGGCGATCGCGCTGCGTCAGATCGGCCGCCACGAGGATGCGGTTGGCCGGCTCAAGCTCACGATCAAGCGGTATCCGGCCTATGCCGCGGCATTCAACGAACTCGGTTATCTGCTGGTCCTGATGGGACGCTATGACGAGGCGGCCGACGTCCTCACTCAGGGACTGCAAATCGCGCCGACATTGCCGCAACTGTCCATCCAGCTCGGCTATGCCGAGCTGTCTCGCCGGAATTGCGCCAACGCCAAGGTCGCCTTTGCGCGGGCGCTCGACATTTCCCCGCGCTCGCATGACGCCCTGTTCGGCATGGCCAAGGCGCATCAGGAGCTCGGCGAGAACGAGGCGGCCATTGATTACTTTCGGCGATATTTGACGGACCGCCCAAATGATTCCGGGGCCTGGCTCAATCTCGGACATTGCCTCTTGGAATTTGGCCAGCTTGAACCCGGCTATGAATGCTTTCGCATGGCAGCGCGCGGCAATGCAGAGCGCTACGGCACGGCGCTAACCTCGCTGGCGGCAGCGG
This sequence comes from uncultured Pseudomonadota bacterium, assembly GCA_963771225.1. Classification (GTDB taxonomy): domain Bacteria; phylum Pseudomonadota; class Alphaproteobacteria; order Rhizobiales; family Xanthobacteraceae; genus Bradyrhizobium. The sequence continues at coordinate 80,140 of CAVYSR010000013.1, forward strand.
CGCGCGGCCGATTTTGGCTGAGGCCCAGTGCGGCGGCGCGATTTTTGCGGTCATCCACACCGACACTGGATTAGCGTTTCTGCACCCGAAACCGGCGGCGGTACACGTCCGCCTGCAGCCCGATGGCGTCGCGCGTTTCAATCATTTGAGCGGTTTCTTCGGCGGAGAGCACATCGAACCGGCTGGCCCAGCTTTCGCGTTTCACCGGCAGGCATTGCGCCACCGGTGTGCCCTTCGGCAGCACGCCGTTGAACCCGGTATCATGCCAGTGCGCCGGAAAATTGACCGGGCTGTCGTGGAAGGTGTCACAATCGACGAGACCGGTGACCGTCGTAAATGGCAGGTCGGCGCGATTGACCGGGTGGGTGAACAGGATCGAGTAGCCCGGCGGCGCTTCGATGGTCCAGAAATTGTTGAATTTGATGATGAAGCGATCTTCGTCGAAGAACGGCGTGCCGGCAACCTGGCTGGAATCGTGAAACCCGATCGGCGAGTGTGCGTACTCGCTGACGAATCCCTCGGGGATTTCGAAATTCCAGCTGAACTCGCCGTCCCGCACCTCAAGGTCGACCGGCAACGGCATCAGAAATCCATAAGTCATGGCGTCGATGAAAGGTGGACATTTTTTGACCGTTTGCGCTTCCGCGCCCATGGTCGGATTGAAGACCTTCTGGGGCAGCACCTTGAACCAGTCGGGCAGGCCGTGCATCGCCGGAACCGGTCGCGGCAAAATCCCGTCGAGTTCGCGCGGGCAGCGAAACGTCAGCGTCATTTCATTGGCTTTGTCCATGACCATCGACCCCGCCTGCACCGGCAGCCTAATCCCGCAAAGAGTGACGACGCAACTCGCCGCGAATGGCGCGTGAGCCGAATGATCCGGCTTTAGCCGACCACGCAGGGCACGCTCAGGAAGCCGCGAAAGCGAACGCGGCCGCCGCGCACTGGCGCAGCGCTGAGCGCGTAGCCCGGAAACCGCGCCAGGAATCGCGAGATCGCAATCGCGCCTTCGAGCCGCGCCAGCGCCATCCCGGCGCATTGATGCGCGCCGGTGCCGAAGGCGAGGTGCCGGTTCGGCGCGCGGGCGACGTCGAGGTCTTCCGGATCGGCGAATTGCGCGGGATCGCGGTTCGCAGCACCAATGCACAGCGTCACCGGCGTACCCGCCGCAAGCTTGATGCCGCTGAGTTCGACCGGCTCCGTCGTCATGCGGTTGCCGAGCTGGTTCGAGCTTTCAAACCGCAGAATTTCCTCGATTCCCGTCTTGATCACTGCGGGGTTTTCGATCAGCCGTTGCTTCTGCGTGGGATTGCCCGACAAGGCCACCAGCCCATTGCCGATCAAATTGGTGGTGGTCTCATGCCCCGCGTTGAGCAGGAAGATGCAGTTGTGCAGCAATTCCCGCGCGGTCAGCTGTTCGCCATTGTCCTCGCCCTGAATGAGGCGGGTCAGCACGTCGTGTTCGGGATTGCCCGGTTTGGCCCGCCGGCCCGCCACCAGTCTTTCCAGATAGGCGAGAAAATCCTTCACCGCCTCATTGCCGCGCGCAAAGACTTCAGCGACCGATCACCGGTTCGAGCGCGCCCAGTATAGCCAGCGACCAGTCGCGCAGCGGTTCGCGTTCCTCCATCGGCACGTCGAGCAGATTGCCGATCACCTGAACCGGGATAGCGGATGCAAAATCCTCGATCAGTTCGACGTGGCCTTTGACTGCGAGCGCGTCGAGCAGCCGATCGACCAGCGCGATCAGGTCGGGCTCCATGCCTGCGATCGCGCGCGGCGACAGCGCGCCCATGATCAGCCGTCGCACGCGGGTGTGCGCGGGCGGGTCGTTGAAGACGAGACTGGTGGTGTGGTGCTCATAGAGCAGCGAGTCGCCGTATTTCGGTGCGAACTCGCGTTTCTTGTCGGAGCTAAAGAGTTTGGTGCTCTTGTAGGCGCTGACCAGATCGTCATAGCGGGTCAGAAAATAGGAGCCGTTAGGCAGCCGCTTGACCGGCTCATGCTCCCGCAACGCGCGGTAGGTCGGGTAAGGGTCGACATAGAACTCCGGGGTCAGTTTCTCGATATCGAAACCTGCCGCCAGCTCTCGCGTGTCCGCATTCATGCTGCCATACTCTTTGGTGGAGACCGATATGCCGTTTTCGCTCTTTCCGGAGCCGGGGCTGCCGCTACAGTCCCGCACCGAAACAGGTCTCGTCAACCGACTGGGAATGAAAATGCACGCCCGCGCCGATGCCGCCTCCGAAAACCAGCCGTCCTGGCCGGAGGATATTTTTGCGATTTTGCAGCGTTTCGATGTTCGTCAGGTCGCTTACGTGCCCGATGCCGGCCATTCGCAACTGATCGAACGCGTGCTCGGCGCGCCCTCGATGCGGGCGGTCCCGCTGACGACCGAAGAAGAGGGCGTGGCGCTATTGGTCGGCGCCTGGGCCGGCGGCCAGCGCGGCGTGCTCTTGATGCAATCGAGCGGCGTCGGCAATTGCGTGAACATGCTGTCGCTGACCCAGATCTTCCGCTTTCCGTTCCTGACCCTGGTGACGATGCGCGGCGAATGGGGCGAATTCAATCCCTGGCAGGTGCCGATGGGTTCCAGCACCGCCGGCGTGTTCGAACTATCCGGAATCAAGGTGTTGCGCGCCTCTCATGCAGCTGAGGTCGGCGAGGTCGTCGAGGCGGCGGCAGGGCAGGCCTATAATGCCTGTACGCCGACCGCCGTGCTGCTGTCGCAGCGCCTGATCGGTGCAAAGGTTTTCATCAAATGAGCAAGGCAAATCTTCTCGAAAGGCGCAGCGTTGTCTCCGGCCTGCTGGCCGCGCGCAAGGATGCCGTCGTGGTCGGCGGGCTGGGCGCCTCGACCTATGATATCGCCGCCGCCGGCGACCATGACCGCAATTTCTATCTATGGGGCGCGATGGGCGGCGCCGTCATGATCGGGCTCGGCGTCGCGCTGGCGCAGCCCGAGCTGCCGGTGGTCGTGATCACCGGCGACGGCGAGATGTTGATGGGGATGGGGAGTCTCGCGACCGTCGGCCTGCAAAAGCCGGCCAATCTCACCATCGTGGTGCTCGACAACGAGGTTTATGGCGAGACCGGCGGGCAGGCCAGCCACACCGCGACCACGGTCGATCTGGTCGGCGTCGCGAGGGCATGCGGGATATCAAACGCCCGCGCGATCGCCACCATGGCTGATGTCGAGGCCTTTGCCCCGATCATGCAGGACGTCTCAAGCGGGCCGCGCTTTGCCAGCATCAAGATCGACGGCGCCAATCTGGAGCGCGTGCTCTCCAGTCGCGACGGCACGCTTTATCGTGACGCGGATCCGCGGCGCGCTCGGATTTCGCCCCATTTGAGGGGTGATCTTTCGCGGGTGCACTGCAGCAGAAACTTGACTTTTGGTAAGGTGAGTGCTTACTCACGATCATGAGCACCCTGCGCATGACCGGTGATTTGCGGCGGCAATTGATCTTGGGCGCCGCCAAGCGTTGCTTTGCCCGCAACGGCTTCGCGGGGACCACGACCAAAAGCGTCGCGGCCGCGGCCTCGATTTCGGAGGCGCTGCTGTTCAAGCACTTCCCGACCAAATCGGCGTTGTATGCCGAAATCCTGGCCGAAGAGTGCGAAGCGGATCCGGCGATGCACTGGTTGCTGGGTCTCGAGCCGTCGACGGAAACCCTCGTGGTGCTGATGCGCGCCATCGTCCACCACTTCCTGCACGCGTCCGATGCGCCCGATCAGGAGGAGGCCCAGCGTCTCAGGCTGATGATCTCGAGCCAGCTCGATGACGGAGAATTCGCCCGGCTGATTTACGGAAAGATCGCGGACTGGTTCTCCTCCGTTTTCGTCACGTCGCTGGAGCGGGCGGTGGCGGCAGGCGACGCCTCCCGGGTTGGAAGCGAACCGCTGAATTTGTTCTGGTTTGCGCACCACACCTTGCTGATGACGGCGCTGGGGCGGCTACCTGCGGTTCCGAGTCTGTCCTACGGCAACGCCGTCGATCTCGAACGGCAGGTTTGCGAATTTATTCTCCGCGGAATTGGACTTAACGAAACCGTGATTGCTTCCGAACTGGATCGCGAAACGTCGCTGGTTCCGGGACAACCGGTAACTGCAGAAGGTGGATGACATGAATATTGCGACCGAAGCCAATATCGCAGGTCAGCCGATCGTCGAAAAACCACGCGCCCGCCCGGTTCGGATGGTGCGCTGGTTCATCATCATCGGGCTGCTGCTGGCATTGCTGGTCGGGGCTCTGGTCGGCTTCAATGCCTTCCGCAGCCACATGATCGCGCAGTTCTTTGCCAACAACAAGCCGCCGCCGACGCCGGTTGCGATTGCCGTGGCCAAATCGGAGGTAATTCCGAACCTGCTGACGGCGGTCGGCGATCTCGCCGCCGTGCATCAGGTCAACGTTACCTCCGACGTCAGCGGGCGCATCACCGACATCATGTTTACCGCCGGCTCTTCCGTGAAGGCCGGAAGTCCGCTGGTGCAATTGTTCGATGCTCCCGATCAGGGCGATCTTGCAAGCTTCAAGGCGCAGGCGACTGGTGCGCAGCTGGCGCTGGATCGCGCCAAGCTGCTGGCGGCGCGTCAGTTCGGTCCGCAGTCGACGGCCGATGCCGCGCAAGCGACGTATGACACCGCCAACGCCGGCATCGCCAAGACCCAGGCGATCATTTCGCAGAAGCTTGTGCGCGCGCCATTCGACGGCGTGCTCGGCGTCCGCCACGTCGAGGTCGGCCAGTATTTGACGGCGGGCACCCAGATCGTGACGTTGACGGACCTCTCGACGCTGTACGCCAACTTCACGACGACGGAAAAGGCCAGCGCGATGCTCAAGGTCGGGCAGACCGTGCGGGTGCTGGTCGACGCCTATCCGGGCAAGGTCTTTGAAGGCAAGATCACCACCATCGAGCCGCAGATCAACACCGATACGCGCAATATCCATGTTCAGGCGACGATGGACAATCCCGATCGCATCCTCAAGCCCGGCATGTTTGCGACCACGACGGTGGTGCTGCCGGACAAGCCGGCGGTAGTCACCGTTCCGGAGACGGCTGTCGACTACACGCTGTACGGAGATTCGGTGTTCCTGATCACCGAGAAGAAAGCCGACGACGGCAGCTACCAGCCTGACCGCCGTTCGCAGCTTCGTGCGGACCGGCAAGCGGATCGGCGGCAGGACTGAAATCCTCAGCGGCGTGAAGGAAGGCGATCGGGTGGTCGCGGTCGGCCAGCTCAAGCTGCAATCGGGTGCCGCGGTGTCGATCTCGACCGAGCAGCCTCCGCCGATTCCGGCAAACCCGCCGCGCTACTGACGACCGGAGAGCATTGCGATGGTCTGGACCGACATTTTCATCAAGCGGCCGGTGTTGGCATTGGTCGTGAGCCTGCTGATCCTGCTGATCGGCTTCAAGGCCGCGACCAGCCTGCCGATCCGGCAGTACCCGAAGCTGTCGAATACCGTGGTCAACGTCACCACGGTCTATCCCGGCGCGTCGGCTGATCTGATTCAGGGCTTCATCACCACGCCGATCGAGCAGGCGGTCGCGTCCGCTGAAGGCGTCGACTACATGACGTCGTCTTCGGTGCTCGGGACCTCGACCATCCAGGTCTACATCAAGCTGAACTTCGATCCGAACCAGGCGCTGACCGAAGTGCTCGCCAAGGTAAATTCGGTCAAATACCTTATTCCGAAAGAGTCGAACGATCCGGTCGTGACCAAGACCACCGGGCAGACCACGGCCGTGATGTATCTCGGCTTCTCCAGCGAGGTGCTGTCGGGCTCGGCGATCTCCGACTACCTGACGCGCGTGGTGCAGCCGGTGCTGTCCACGGTCGACGGCGTGGCTTCGGCGGATATTCTCGGCGGTCAGACCTTTGCGATGCGCCTGTGGCTCGATCCCGTCCGCATGGCGGGCCGCGGCGTCTCGCCCCTCGACGTGTCCCTGGCGATCGCCGCCAACAACTTTCAGGCCGCCGCGGGACAGTCCAAGGGTTATTTCATCGTCTCCAACGTCGCGACCAACACCGACCTCGTCAATCTCGATCAGTTCAAGCGCATGATCATCAAGTCCAAGGATGGCGGCTTTGTACGGGTCGAGGATGTCGCCGACGTCGAACTTGCGGCGCAAAGCAGCGACGCCAGCGTCGCCTTCAACGGCGAACACGCGATCTTCATCGGCGTGCAGGCGACGCCGCAGGGCAACCCGCTGACGCTGGTTCGGGGAGTTCGTGCGCTGTTTCCGGAACTTGAGCGCAATCTGCCGCCGTCGATGAAAATGAAAGTGGCCTACAATTCCACCAAGTTCATTCAATCGTCGATCGACGAGGTGGAGAAAACCCTGGGCGAGGCGATCATCATCGTGGTCGTCGTGATCTTCCTGTTCCTGGCCTCGTTCCGCTCGGTGATCATCCCGGTGGTGACCATTCCGCTGTCGCTGGTCGGCGTCTGCAGCCTGATGCTGGTGATGGGTTTCAGCATCAACCTGCTGACGCTGCTGGCGATGGTGCTGGCGATCGGACTGGTGGTCGACGACGCCATCGTGGTGGTGGAAAATATCCATCGGCATCTTGAGGAGGGCAAACCGCCGGTGGCGGCGGCGATGCAGGGCGCACGCGAGATCGTCGGTCCCGTGATCTCCATGACCATCACGCTGGCCGCGGTGTATGCGCCGATCGGTTTCCTCGGCGGTCTCACCGGCGCGCTATTTCGCGAATTTGCGTTCACACTGGCCGGCTCGGTGATCGTTTCGGGTGTGATCGCGCTGACGCTGTCGCCGATGATGTGCTCGATCTTCCTCAAGAGCGCCGAGGAGGGGCGATTTGCCAAGATCGTCAACCGGGTTTTCGGGGCGTTGACGCGCTGGTACGGCCGGCAACTCGATCGGTCGCTCGACTATCGTCCGATCACGGGGCTGTTCGCCCTGACCATCCTGGGGCTGGTCGGGTTCCTGTACATGAACACGTCGAAGGAACTCGCGCCTGAAGAAGATCAGGGTATCGTGTTCGCGGTGACCAAGGCGCCGAAATACGCCAATATCGACTATGCCGATTTTTACGGCGAAAAGCTCGACAAGGTATTCGCCAGCTTCCCGGAGACCGATCTTCGCTTCGTCCTGAACGGCATCAACGGGCCGCAGGGCGGCATCGCCGGCATGCTGCTCAAACCCTGGGACGAGCGGAAGCGTTCTTCGATCAAGCTGAAGCCGCTGGTGCAGGGCCAGCTCAGCAAAATCGAAGGTGTCAATGCGTTTGCGTTCAACCTGCCGCCATTGCCCGGCGGTCCTGGCGGCTTGCCGGTCCAGATGGTGATCAACTCGACCAACGGATTCCAGGCGGTCTATGAGCAAATGGTCAAGCTGAAGGCCGCCGCGCGCAAGAGCGGGCTGTTCATCGTCTCGGACAGCGATCTCGACTTCAACCAGCCGGTGGTGCGGATCAAGATCGACCGCACCAAGGCGAGCGATCTCGGCATTACCATGCAGAGCATCGGCAATACGCTGGCGACGCTGCTGGGCGGCAACTATGTCAACCGGTTCAACCTCGAGGGCCGATCGTATCAGGTCATTCCGCAGGTGCCGCGCGACAAGCGGCTGTCGCCTGAATCGCTCGGCGAATATTATGTGGCGACCGCGACCGGCCAGCAGGTGCCGCTGTCGACGCTGGTATCGATCGAAACCGCGACCGATCCCAACGCCCTGACGCATTACAACCAGTTGAACTCCGCCACCTTCCAGGCGGTGCCGATGCCCGGCGTGACCGTCGGACATGCGGTGGATTTCCTCGAGGGCGAGGCCAAGAAGCTGCCGGCCGGCTTCAGTCACGACTATCTGGCGGATTCCCGGCAATATGTTCAGGAAGGCAACCAGCTTGCGGTGACGTTCGGCTTCGCGCTGATCATCATCTTCCTGGTGCTGGCGGCGCAGTTCGAAAGCCTGCGCGATCCGCTCGTCATCATGATCAGCGTTCCGATGGCGATCGTCGGCGCCATGCTGCCGTTGTTCTTCGGCGTCGCCACCATGAACATCTATACCCAGGTCGGCCTGCTCACTTTGGTCGGCCTGATCAGCAAGCACGGCATCCTGATGGTCGAATTCGCCAACGAGCTGCAGCTCAATGAAGGCCTCGACCGGCGGTCGGCGATCGAGATGGCAGCGCGGGTCCGGCTTCGCCCGATCCTGATGACGACCGCGGCGATGGTCACGGGCTTGATTCCGCTGCTGACGGCATCGGGGGCGGGCGCGGCCAGCCGGTTCTCGATCGGTCTCGTCGTGGTCGCCGGCATGTCGATCGGCACTTTGTTTACGCTGTTCGTGCTGCCCGCGGTCTATGTGGCGATCGCCACCGATCACAGGGCAGGTGCTGAATCCGAGCGGACCAAGGAAATCGAGGAATTCGATCTGGGTTCGAAGGCGCTCAAGGCGACCTGAGGTTCGGCTTGACAGGCGTTGCGCTGCGACGGTGACGATCGTCGCAGTCGCATTGTTGCGCCGGACTGCTTCGATCAAACGCATCCGGTAGCGCATTCACGGGGAGCGCCGGATGGCGGAACGCAAGGCCGACCGCCACCCCTTTCACCAGCGTTTTTGTTTGTCCGCTGACGTTTGGAGAAGTGCCCATATCGCAGGGATTTATGGCCTTTCCTTGCCTTTCCAGTGATCACTGTCGTCCGTGACAATCCGGGCGAAGTGCATGGGTACATGATAGGGACAGGGAGCAAAGACGATGGCGCGGAAGATGAATCGGCTGAACGCGAGATCGGTAGCGAACGATCAAGAAGCACGGCAGGCATAGCGATGGTGGCGGATTTTATCTTATCGATCATCGCCGAACGGTAGCAGGCGGTTGGATGTTTCTGTATCGCTGGCACGGCAAGCCGACAGAGATAGGTTTTGGTATCGCGCGCGCGGCACGTGACGCTTGCCGGCGCGCGAGAGCTTGCTACGCGAGGCGCGCGCGAAGCTCGCGGAAGGTATCAACCCGAAGGAGGCCAGAAAGCCCACAGAAGGCGACTACGTTCGGGGAATGCGCCGATCGGACGATTGAGAGCATGAAGCCATCATGGCGCAATAAGAAGTCCGCGCAGGCATGGGAGCTGACACTGGGCAACTACTGCTTTTCAGATCAGGCGCAACCCGGTCGCGAACATCACCACCGATCAGGTGTTAGAAGTTTTGAAACCGATCTGGCAAAGGAAGCCGGAAACAGCGAACCGCCTTCGCGGGCGGATCGAAAAGGTTTTAGATGCCGCGAAGGCGCAGGGGCTTCGTTTTGGCGAAAATCCGGCGCGCTGGCGCGGGCACCTGGACCATCTCTTGCCGAAGCGCTAGCGTCTGACGCGGGGGCATCACGCGGCAATGGCCTATGACGAAGTGCCCGCATTCATAATGGACTTGAGAGCTGGCGAAACTATCGCGGCGCTCGCTCTGGAATTTTGTATTCTCACAGCGGCGCGTAGCGGCGAAGTGCTTGGCGCGCGATACGGCGGAGATTGATCTCGACAAAGAGTGTGGACCGTGCCTGCGAAGCGTATGAAGGGCGCCCGCGAACACCGCGTTCCGTTGTCGACGCGGGCATCGGAGATCGCGAAGGCGATGCACGCGGTACGCAGCAGCGATTTCGTTTTTCCCGGCCAGCGAACGAACGGGCCGATGGCGGCGGTGACTTTTGAGAAGGTGCTGCGCCGGATGAAGATCGAAAACGCGACGACGCACGGGTTTAGATCAAGCTTCCGCGATTGGGCAGGCAACGAAACCGGCCATCCACGCGATCTGATCGAGACCGCCTTGGCGCACTTGATCGGCGACAGCGCCGAGCAAGCCTATCGCCGCAGCGATGCACTGGAAAAGCGGCGTGGGTTGATGGAGACTTGGGCGGCTTTTTGCTCGACGCTGCAGGCCGACAAGATTGTGCCGCTTAGACGCAAAGCGTGATGCTATGCAGGAACGTCTGCAAGACTTTTTGAAATTCACGGTTTTCGTTAGATAAACTCTTTTGCTATACAGAAACGTTTGGAGGCAATCATGATAGATTTTGGGATTAGGATGTTGACAGGAGCTTGCAGAACGCTAGGCTAAGTCGTCATTCACTCGGGGAACAATAGAATACTGGATTTTTATTTCTATGTTGCTGAGTACATTTCTGTTCGCGGATCAGATGCACGTCGTTACAACGAATGTTGCTATTTCTACGCAAACTAAATGAATAGAGCACTTTTGTCGTTCATCGCATGAGGCACAATATAACGAAAAGGTCATCGCGCTACTTAATAGGGCGGACGAATTGCGCGCAGAGAGAAACGAATTTGTTCATGGTAATTGGGATGAGTCATCAAGTTTGGCTAAGACGGCTCTAGTACAAACGTCAATCTTGACGTAATGAAGTAATATGGGACGGCTTGTAACAAGAATGACTCTCTGATCTTCTTACGGACATTGATGATTGGATCAAGGATTACGTCGCTCTGGGACGCGAGCTTGGTTTTCCGCGCCACAGAAACAGCACAAATAGATTTTCGCTGACTGACATCATCGGGCTTCCTTACGTTTTTTCTACGCAAGGAAGCGCTGCGCTTTCTGCTTAGGCGTTCGGAGCTTCGTCAGGTTGACGGTACGTGAGACGCTTGCTCTCGATACACAAGAGGGCTTTGCTGCGCGTAGCTGCGCTGGTGATGGCACGTCGCTGATGGCTTGGCGGAACATCGTCCGCCGCTCTTGAAACGCAGGCTGCTTAAAATCAAACAACATCTGATCGGACGAGCGCTAGTGTTCTAACTGCGGCTCTAGCGCCACTTTGGAATAACGCACTCGCAGACGCTTGGAGGATCGCTGCTCAAGCGGCTCGCTGATACAGCGGGCTATTGCGTCGGCGCGCGCGCGGGTAACAGCAGGTCCTTGACCAGACGCTTCAGACTTCGTAAAGACGTCATTGTCTAAAGAAGTCCGCAATGTGATCAGAACACGCCACGAGCGCAGAGTCGGGCACTGAAAACTGTGCGAGGCACTATGGACATTTCACTTACTGGATTGCTATTTTCAATTCACGAAGCGTGCGAGCTTGCAAGCGTTGGCGCAGCTAGATTTATGAGGCTATTACGTGGATCGCTCAAAGCTAAAAAGCGTGGCTGCTCGACCTGATATTGCGGGATGATTTGAAAAGTTGGCTTGATAGCTTGCTCGCATACAGCTCCGGTCAGAAAGACTTGCTCGCGTCAGCGACGCTGCGGCAGCGGAACGCACAAAGCCACACAGCGCGCGCTGCGGATGCGAAAGCGGAGCTAGACGCGTCGCGAAGCAGGGGCAGCTCGCGCGCGAGCAGTGAACAGCGCGCCGCGCGCTGGTCGCTGCCGAATAAGCAACAAACGAAAACGCCGCTCGACTGTCAACTCGGCAGCGCGATATATGTGGGGACAAACCACACAAACTTAGAGGAGGTGATTTTCATATGGCATACACAATGAGGGTGCTAAGGTCTGTGTGCTTGCTCTCTTCATCATTCATCAAAATGAAAGGGGCTGATCATGGCTGACAACGAAAGAAGACGTTCACGCTGACAAATTAAATTGGCTGGATTGTGTTGCGAATGATCGCGATCTGAAGCTCGCTGCGTTCAAGGTCGCTTACGAGATCATGCAGCGCGTCAACAGCGAGACTTTGATCGCTTGGATTTCGGACGACACGCTTGTCGACACCACGGGTATTTCGAGAGCGCAGGTGCAGCGACACGCGAAAGTCTCAAAAAGGCGGATGGCTCACATGGGATCGTACCAGAAGGCGAACTATTACAGGCCGCTTTTCGATCGGATGCAGGCAGGCTTGGAAGACATCCTGACAAAGCGCGCAAAGCGAAAGGAACTGCGCGAAATCAGACGAGCGACGCAGGTACCACGGACAAACGACGCAGGTAAATTCACAGATGCCTCGCTCGTGAGGCAACCAGATGCCTCGCTCGTGAGGCAACGGGATGCCTCGCTCGTGAGGCAACGGATGCCTCGCTCGCGAGGCACCATACACTTCAGCTCAACACCTACAATTCGACACCAAGAAAGAAAGAACTCTCGCTTTCGCTACGGGCTCGATAGATGACGAAATTGATCAGGCTTTCGAAGATGAGTTTTGGCTGACCTACCAGAGAGGCGGGTTCACTGGGTAAACAGAAGCGAAGAAACAATTCCGCAAGGCTGTCATGTCCGGCGTAGACGTGGAAAAAATTATAGCTGCAACGAGAAATTTGCCGCGCATTGGGCGCGACAGATTGCGAGAAAACCAGCTGAGGCCAAATTCATTCCGATGGCGGTGAATTGGCTGAAAAAAGGCGGGTGGAACGACAAGAGCTGGGGGAACTGCGCGCTGAGACGATATTCGATGTCACGGAGGACTTAGAAAATAGAATAAAGGGACGCAAAGCGGCATATGACGACGCCGCTGCTAAATTCGGCTATGACCACGCAGCGGCCACCGTGCTCAACGCGAGATATGGGAGTTGGGAGGCGTGATCATGACGAACCGTATAGATTGCGGGAGATTCCCGATCGGGCGGATCATACCTCCGCCGCCCTTGGATGCCACGGTGCTTAAAATTAAGGGGGCAAGCTGATCGACGGGCCGGTGTCTCTGCGCCTGCGCATAGCGCCGCTGATCGGGCTGGCGGTACATCCGCGCGCAGCCTGACAAAAATAAAAACGCTGCCGCGCAGGCGATCACAGCGCGGCAGGGTTTCGGAACAACGATCAGCCGGAGATCAAGGAAGCTGATCGCGCGATGGCACTATCGCAACAGCGCGCGCAAAAATCAACGCACGGACGTGCTGGTTACCGCGACGCAAAAATCAACGCACAGGATTACTGAGCAATGCTTGTTACCTTGTGCAAAAGATTATTGTGGCGCACGAACAGAAACTCGCGAATTACACGCGAGAGAGACGATCACGTCTCGCGATATAGGAGATTTTCGAAAATAAATCCCGAAGAAATGCTGAAGGCAATCGCCGCGCTCTGCGAGCAGGTGCGAAACGACATGGCCGCGCATTGCCAGAAGATGGATGCGAAGTACGACGCCGTCATGGACGCGGTGAAATTGCGCAAGCGCGACGAGGCTGGATCGCGATCCGGCGAAAACGAAGATGATCATGGGGCCGGGCGGCGCTCAGCAAACCGCAGCGGATAGCGCCATGCGTGGTCGACGTTGAAATATCTGAAGGAAGCACTGCGCGATCTTCAGAGTCAGGCAGCCACGCCGCACGCCGATGGATCGCGACGCTATGGCCGAGATTCAGAGCCGGGCCGATGTCGCATTCCGGGCTTGGAACAAACAGGCTGATCCGCCGATGGCGGGGGAAGAAGCAATACCCTACGCAATCCGCTTGCATCGCGATTTGCAAAAACATTCCAAGAAATGGAAGGGCGCAGAGCTGTCGATTTTGTCGAGGGACCCGACGACATTTGCGCGGGCCTGCGACGAAATTCGCGCCGATGCCGTCTCGGCTTCGATGGACCCCGTCGAACTCGAGCCATTCCAGCATCGCATGATCGAAGAACATCTACCGACCGGTCACATCAGCCGCCGCTTCGTCGGCAACGGTACGATGTTCGCGCAGATGTCGCGGCCGTCTCGATACGTTCAGAACATTGGCCATCAACCCGGCCTGCCTCGCGATCTAGCAAGGAGGCGCGGCGACGTTCGATAGTTGATTGCACACGCTCTCGGCCGCCGCAGCAACACCGCTGTGGCGGCCGATGGATTCCGGATGGTGGAGATCATCTTGTGAAAAAGAAACTTCGTTCGGCTGCGGCGATGACGACCGCAAGAAACTCTCGCTCCCGCCATCGACTAGCTGGCTGGAAAGCGATGCAGGGATATCTCGACATCGTCGCCCAGCTCAATCCCGATTGGCGCGTTGTCGTTTCCCGCGACCATCTGATGTGGGTCCTGCGGCGGCGCACCACGCCGCCGGTGAAACAGTGCCGTCGATTGCCCAAACCGCCGCCCCGGCCCCCCAAGACAGAAGCTCCGGTGCGGCGCCCTTCTGGCGGGGCATCGCATTTGTCCAAACATCGGCCGGGCTGCGCAGCGCCGTGTGCGCTCATCTCGGCGGCGCAGCGGTCGATCCGATAACATGGCTCCTGCTGCGCTCGTTACCGACGCAAATCGATTATCGCGGTCCGGAATGGGTCGACCGGCTGCGGCCGCTCCGGAGTGTCGCCGCAAGCCGTGCCAGCCGCTGGCCAAGCGCGTGAGACAGCCACGCGCCGCCGTGTGAGCCAGCCGATGACTTCCAACGCATGGGCGGGGCTGCCTGCGCCGGGAACCGGCACGGCAGAACAAGGAGCGGCAAGCTGGACAGCAGAGAGTACCAAATCTGTTTTGAGCTCGCTCAGAAATTCGGACGCCTGACGTCGTTTACCGAGCTGCCAAAGGACCACACAGGCAGCGGCGATATTGGGTTCAATGTGATTGCGGAAGCGCGCCGAAGAACGCGCGGTGGGACGCTAAAACGGGACGCACGGTGTCTGCGGGTGAATTATGACAGCGGCCTCCGTGAGCGTTACGACAAGCCTCGACGTGTGCTGAAACCCGGGAGATCGATAAGGGCGGCTGACAGTTCTGGAGGTTTGCCGAAAGGCGGGCACGAAAACACATGGAACGCTGATACCGCGTGCAATGCGATTGCGGCAGCTGCGCGAAAATCGTCAAAGCCTGTAATGCGATCGGGCGGGACGACCGGCTGCGGCTGCGGGCGCGGGCGCTATGTCGGGGGAACGACGCCAAGCCGGGCACGAAGCGCAGGCGGATCAACTGGCGCGAGATCGGGCACGAACCGCAAGCCGATCACCGCGCGCAAGGCAGCTCACAAGCGACGCAACAACACCGAAAGCAGTCAGGGCAAAACCATGACCACCATCGACACGAACAGCCCGCACCGGGAGAAATTTAAATGCAGATTGAGGAGGGCGACGGCGACGCCGGGTCAGGAAAGTCGGATTCGAGCTGGCCAACGGCAAACGCTGGAAAGCGGGCATGAGCCGAACGTCGAAATATTTCAAGGCGAGTGGGGCGGCTGGATGGTAAGTTGGAGCAAAGGTGCCGTCGGGCCATTGGAGAGTAGCCAGTATGCGCAGGCCATCGTGCAGGCGATGCGCGGGGAAGCGACGACGACGTGACTGACGACGACGATCCGAACGCAGCGCCAAATGCAGCGCCAGACGCAGGAAAGAAGGTCATCGGCAGGCCGTTTCCGAAGGGTCGCAGCGCAAACCCGCGCGGCATGCGGCGCGGTACCCGCCACAGAAAGACGCTGTTGCTTGCGGGCATGTCCGATGACGATCGCGCCACCATCGTCGGGAAGATCATCCGGCAAGCCCGGAAAGGATGCAGAGCATCGCAAAAGATGATCACGGACCGGATCGAGCCGCCGCGACGCGGTAGCCCGGTCAAGTTTTCGTTGCCCGATATCAAAACCGTGGCCGATGTCGTCGCAGCGCAAGCTGCGATCACGGTCGCGATGTCGAAAGGTCGCCTCACACCGAGCGAGGCTATGGAAGTTTCGGCGGTCGTCGAGCTGGCCCGCCGCGCGATCGAAACCAACGAAATCGAAACGCGCATCGCGCAACTGGAACGGAGGATCGGTAGCGACGATGACCAAAGAGCTTTAAGGAACGACTCGAAGGCGATTGAGGAGCGGATCAGTGCGAAGCCCGGCGCTGCTGGCACATTCCGCATTCTGCAGATCACGGGCGGCTTGCCGGGCCCGATCAATTTCGCCTATGCGGGCGAGCCACCGTTGGGATCGCAGGGAGGACGAGGATTTTGACGCTTTCGTCCAGCGCGCCGCGTATCGCCGCCAACGAGGCCGGTCAGATGAGCCTGATCGTCGGCGGTCTGCCGAAGCGGCGATGAAATGGCGAAGTACACGAAGTCGAACGGCGAATTCGATTTTGATGAATGGTGGTAGACGATCGCGCCGTATTACGAGGAAATGCCGGCCGAAGAAGACCCGACCGGCTTGTGGGTAAGTGTGAGGTGGTAGCGCGGGTGGTGTATTTGCACAAGCGCGCGTAGTTGATATGCTGATGATTGCGCGGCGGGGCTGTTATGATTGCGGCTTGCTGAAAAAACATGGCATTGAGCGCTAGTAATGATAGTGATAGGTGTTGCTTATGCGTAATGCGTGCTAGATGTTAGGGTACGGATTAGGTAGCAATTGCATGTTGAAGCTTGGTACGAATGCGGCTTGGTATAATTGCGCGCGCAAGCTGTGAATAAGGGTGCAAAACGATATGGTGCAACACTAAACGGTGCTCAAATTTTTTTGCAGACGCGTGGTTTCATTGTGGGGAAAACGATTTGTAACGGGTTGATGTCTGAAGTGCATTTGTGCGCGTATCTCACGTTGTGATTATTGCTTATCTTTTGGTTGCTTGTGTATTAGATTTTTGGTATGGGTGATGATTGAGATGTATTGAACGAAGTCACACACGGGGAGATTAGAGGAAATACATTGCAAAAGGGTTCACTGGCGATGCGGTAACGCATTGAGCTTTTATTTGTATTTTTCGGTAGCGCTTTTAGATTATAGAGCGCACTGAGGGCTTTGTGTATTGATTGAGCTTTTCTTGCTTTAGAGAGATTGAGCGAACAGGGGCTGTCAAAGTATAGCTGCAAGGATAGTATCGCTGCATTTTCTCCCTATGGTGGCGATATCATTTTGAAATTTTCGCGTTTTTTGTGGCTTCTGTTACGGACTGACAGAATTTTTCATTCAGTTCAATTATTTGCGATGCGCTGCGGAGTTAGACGACTTCATTAAGGCTTTCAACATTAGGCTATTATGGTGCGCATATGCGCTTATCGAGCAAAGCCACGTGTTTGCCTGTCTTTAGCAATTCAAGGTGATGCTATATTCCGCAGAGAGAGGTAGTGACTGCTTAGAGCGGTGCGTTTATCTTATAATGCGACTGCACAGCGATTGTAGCGATAGAGGAGGCTGATAGATAAGGGCACAGCTAAGCGACTAAGACGGATATGAATCAGCATCTATTACGCTCCTTGCGAAGCTTACGCTCATCATTAGGCGTTGTCTAGCTCGCTTTACGCTTTGCGTTTAAGAGGAGTGCTGATAGATAAAGGAGAAGTGCAAGGATGGTTGCTTGAAAATCAGAAAGTCACGCAGAAAAACTGGATATAGCTATGAAGCTCTGCGAATTTGCGCAGAAAAGTTCTCGTCACGACGTTTCTAGGCGCGGATTTTCTCTTTTCTATCTAATATGAGTGTCTCGCATGTATGGATCACTTATTGATAGAAGATCTAGCTCACCTTCGTATGGCGCCTCAAGCATCGCATAATATTCTCTGACTTTCGGTGGTATTGCTAATCAGGGACGAACTTCTGCCAAAGGAAAGCGGTATCGCGCAACGACAAGCGCTCTGCATGGCGGTACGCTTCGTAATTGGGGGGCGGGTTTTTTGATTCAGAGATTACCGCCTCTAACGAGGCGATTTGTCTCGATGACGACGTGCTGGCTTCAGCATACAGCTGGCTTTTCGTTTTCTATTATCCCCCATACAAATAAGACGGCCGCCGCTAGAAAGATCGGCAATGCAGCTCAAAGGATAGGAGTTGCCGACGCTATCATTGCCGCCAAGCTGAAATGAAGGCCAACAATGACAACGCCAATATGCTAACGAGCGCGACTGCGACCTTCTTACGGTCTCAATCAAGGGGGAGATAGGTTTTTTCCACCCGTTTTTGATGACTGTTTTCCAATACCACATGGGATGATTTCTGGCGCAAGTTCAAGTTAGGCGCGAAGTTTCTGTTAGGTATAATCATAGGTGTTTCATTTTATAGAACAGCTGTTAAGAGCTGTATCTAGTTGTTAGGATATGGCGTTGGGCAGGTTCGCTCAACCTGTTTGGAAATAGTTAGTAATTTCAGCTGCTTAGGGTAGCGATGGCGGAACGCAAGGCCGACATTCTGGTACTGGGCGCAGGCATGGTCGGTGTCGGCGCTGCGTTGCACCTGCAGCAGCGCGGGCGGGACGTCATCCTGGTCGACCGGCACGAACTCGCCGGCGAAGAAACCAGTTTTGGCAACGCCGGACTGATCGAATGCGCGTCGGTTTTTCCCTATATGTTTCCCCGCGATTTCGGGCAGCTCTTTCAATACGCGATCAATCGCGCGCCGCAGGTGCGGTATCAATTCTCCGACTTGCCGGTCTTCCTGCCGTGGCTGGCGCGTTATTTTCTGGCGTCTTCGCCGGAGCGGGCGTTGCACAGCGCGATGGCCGAATTGCCGTTGATCCGGCGCAGCCTGATCGAGCACGAGGCGCTTGTCTCCGAGGCCGGCGTGCCGGAATTGCTGCGGCGGACCGGCTGGCTCAAGCTCTTTCGCTTCGAGCAAACCCTGGCCAACGCCGCACGCGACCTCGATCGCGCCAGGCAGTATGGCGTCGATGGCGAAATTCTCGACGGCCGCGCGATTGCGGCGCGCGAACCGCATCTGACCGGCGCGTTCGCCGGCGGCGTCTATCTGCCGGCGCCCGGGTTTGTTCCCGATCCCGGCGGATTGGCCAAGGCCTATGCCGCGCTCTTCAAGCGCAAGGGCGGGCGCTTTGTGGTGGGCGATGCACGAACGCTCGAACAAGTGACCGGCGGATGGCAAGTCAGCGGGCCGCAGGGCGCGCTGGTTGCGCGCGACGTCGTGGTAGCATTGGGACCATGGTCCGATCTGGTGTTTCGTCCGCTGGGATATTCAATCCCACTCAGCGTCAAGCGCGGCTACCATTTGCATCTGGCGCCGCGCGGCAACGCGGTGCTGCATCATCCCGTTCTCGATTCGGATCTCGGTTATCTGCTGGCGCCGATGAATCGCGGCATTCGCCTGACCACCGGCGTGGAGTTTGCCCGCCGCGACGCGCCGCCCACGCCGATCCAGCTGGAGCGGGCGCTGCCGCGGGCGCGCGCCCTGTTTCCGTTGGCCGACGCGGTCGACGCAAAACCCTGGATGGGTGCGCGGCCGTGCTTGCCCGATATGCTGCCGGTGATCGGCAAGGCGCCCCGCCACGCCGGCCTGTGGTTCGATTTCGGCCATCAGCATCACGGTCTGACGCTGGGCCCCGCGACCGGCCGCCTGCTCGCGGAAATGATGACCGGCGAGACGCCGTTCGCCGATCCGCAGCCGTTTGCCGTCGAGCGCTTCGGTTGACCATAAGCGCCGATAGGCGGCTGACGCCGCCGCCGCGTCCCTTAAGGTAGCTTGCGTCGTGTCGCCTGTCGTGACGATACTGTGACAGACGGTCAGAATGCAATCAGGAGCGCCCATGAAAGTAAACGTTGAAATAGATTGCACCCCCCTCGAAGCCCGGCAGTTCTTTGGACTTCCGGACGTGCAGCCGATGCAGACCGCGGTGATGGACAGACTGCAGCAGCAGATGATGGCCAACATCGAGAAGGTTTCTCCGGAAGCGCTGATGCAAAGCTGGTTTACCTTCGATCCGAAGATCGCCGAGCGTTTTCAGGACATGTTCGTGACCATGGCGGGCCTCGGCGGCGTCCGCACCAGCGACAAGAAAAAATGATGCCGACTGAACAGCGCCCACCGCCGGCAGCGCGCCAGCTTCGTCCGCCCAGCCTCGGCCTGATGCTGGCCGAGGTGAGAGGCATATTCGAATTCAACACCAGTCTGTTGTTGTCGCCGCTATTGATGCGCGCGCCAAGAGGCGACGGCCATCCGGTGCTGACATTGCCGGGCTTCCTCGCCAGCGATCTGTCGATGGCGCCGATGCGGCGATATCTCAAGGAACTCGGCTACGATACCTACGCCTGGCAGATGGGCCGCAACACCGGCGGCGTGACGCGGATGCGCGCCGCGCTGCGGGATAGGCTTGCCGAGATTCATGCCGCGACCGGCCGCAAGGTCAGCCTCGTCGGATGGAGCCTCGGGCGGCATCTATGCGCGCGATCTGGCGCTGCACGCGCCGGACATGGTGCGCCATGTCGTGACGCTGGGAAGTCCGTTCTCGGGCGACGCGCGGGCGACCAATGCGACCCGGCTTTACGAGGCGATGTCAGGCGAAGCGGTGGAGGAAGACTTGGAGCTTCGAAGGGCGATCGCAGGCGATCTGCCGGTGCCGACCACCTCGATCTATTCGCGCACCGACGGCATCGTCAATTGGCGAACATGCCTGTTGCGCCCCTCCGATACGGCCGAAAATATCGAGGTGCATCTGGCCAGTCATGTCGGGCTGGGCGTGAACGCGGCCGCCTTGTGGGCGGTCGCGGATCGTTTGGCCCAGGCCGAGGGTCAATTCGAGCAATTTTCCCGGTCGGGCCCGTTTGCCATTGCATATGCACCTCCGGAAAATGCACAATCGGCCTGAACGCCAGAAGCGCCGGCAAGGCGCCGCGTGAATTGTACGAGGGAGGAAAAAGATGGGTGACGCAAAAAAGCTGTCCTCAATGGACGCGTCGTTTCTGTATCTGGAAACGCCCGAAATGCCGATGCATGTCGGGAGCATGGCGATCTTCCGTCTGCCCGAGGATTACAAGGGCAACTTCTTCGAGGACTTCAAGGCGATGATCGCCTCGCGGCTGCACATTGCTCCGATCCTCAAGGCACGGCTGGAAAAGGCGCCGCTCGACATCGATCATCCCTCCTGGGTCGAGGACGACCAGTTCGATATCGACCGTCATATCTTCCGCGGCAGCCTGCCGGCGCCCTATGACCGGGCGACGCTGGAGCGGATCGTCGGCTGGATGCATGCCAAGCTTCTCAATCGTGCCCGCCCGCTGTGGGAGTTCTATGTCTTTGAAGGCATGAAGAACAACGAGATCGGGCTCTATTCCAAGATGCATCACGCCTGCATCGATGGCGGCGCAGGCGCTGCCCTTACCAACATGATCTACGATGTGACGCCGGTGCCACGCGACGTCGGCAAGCCGACCGCAAAGGCGAAGGTCGGGCAGGAGCCGCGCGACATCGCCGCCAACTTCATCGATTCCTATCAGCAGCTGTGGCGCCAGCCTTTCGATGCTTCGACGGCCGCCAAGGGCATCGACCTGCCGCGCTCCGGCAAGAGCGATCTCGGCTCGATCCTGTTCGACAATGCGATGTTTCAAATTGAATCCGCGGTGAAGTTCGCCGGCAACGTTCCGACGATGCTCAAAAGCGTCTCGGAAGTGGTCGGAAAGATTTCCGATCCGAAGTCGCGCGACAGCATCGCCAGCATGGTGTCGCCGTCGACGATCCTCAACAAAACGATCTCGTCGGAGCGCAGCTTTGCCGGCGTGTCGATCTCGCTGTCGCAGGCCAAGGCGGTGGCCAAGCAGGCCGGCGGCAAGCTCAACGACGTGGTGCTGGCGATTTCGAGCGGCGTGGTGCGGCGCTATCTCCTGGAGCAGGGCGCGCTGCCGGTGAAATCGATGACGGCGGCGGTGCCGATCTCGTTGCGCGAAGAGGGCAACACCGACGCCAACAACCAGGTGTTCGGCATGATCTGTTCGATCGCCACCAATGTCGAGGATCCCAAAACGCGGCTCGAGACGATCATCGCGCAATCCACCAAGTCGAAGGAGATGTCGCATCCACTGCGGGCGCTGATGCCGCAGGTGTCCAACGTCTCGATGCTCGGGACACCTATCCTGGTTCAGATTTTGGCGCTGCTGTACAGCCGCTCCAATCTTTCGGACGTGTTGCCCCCGTCGGCGAATATCACGGTTTCCAACGTGCCCGGCCCGCGCCAGACGCTGTATGCGGCGGGAGCGGAATTGCTGCACATCTTCCCGGTGTCGATATCGACCCACGGCCTTGCCTTGAACATCACCGTGCAGAGTTATCGCGATCAACTGGATTTCGGCTTCATCGCCGGCGCCAACATCATTCCTCATGTTCAGGTGCTCTGCGACATGCTGCCGGGAGAATTCGCAGCGCTGCAAGCCGCCTTTGCGCCACCGGCCGATCTCAAAAGTGCGGCAAGCTAAAGCATGAGAACAGCCCTCGGGCAGAAGCGCGTCCTTGTGCTATTGACCCGAGGGTGAAACCGGTTTTCCCTCGCGGCAACGTCAAGCGTTTGCGCGGAGATCAAGCCCATTGCCAAATACGAGAGTGAGATATCGCCGATGATTGAAATGCCGCCGCTGCAATTCGCCGAGACCAACGGCATTCGCATGGGCTTCTACGAGGCGGGGCCGAAGACCGACGCGCCGCCGGTGGTTCTCTGCCACGGCTGGCCCGAGATGGCGTTTTCCTGGCGTCATCAGATCAAGGCGCTGGCCGCTGCCGGGATCCGGGTAATCGCGCCGGATCAGCGCGGCTATGGCGCGACCGACCGGCCCGAAGCCGTCGAAGCTTACGACATCGAGCACCTGACCGGCGACCTCGTCGGCCTGCTCGACCATCTCAAGATCGACAAGGCGATTTTCGTCGGCCACGACTGGGGCGGCTTTATCGTCTGGCAGATGCCGCTGCGGCACATCGATCGCGTGGCCGGTATCGTCGGCGTCAACACGCCTCACACGCCCCGCGCGCCGGCGGACCCGATCGAACTGCTGCGCCAGCGTTTCGGCGAGCAGATGTATATCGTGCAGTTTCAGGATCCGGCGCGCGGCGCCGACAAGATATTCAACAGCCGGGTCGAACAGACCTTCGATGCTTTTATGCGGAAGCCGGTGCCGCGCACTGACACCGCGCCGGCGGAAGCGCCGGTCGCCGGGCTCGGCGCGTCCGCCAGGCTCAATCTGGCGTTTCCGCAGATGATTGCCGGTTACGACGCCAAGCACGATCCGCGGACGCCGATCCTGTCGCCGGAGGAGAAGAAGGTCTTTGTCGATACCTTCACCAAAACCGGCTTTACCGGCGGCATCAACTGGTATCGCAACATGTCGCGCAACTGGCAGCGCTCGGCGGACCTCGACCATACGGTGCGGGTGCCGTCATTGATGATCATGGCCGAAAACGACCAGGTGCTGCCGCCGTCGGCGGCCGATGGCATGGAGAAGATCATTCCCGACCTTGAAAAGTATCTGGTCAAGGGCAGCGGGCATTGGACGCAGCAGGAAAAACCGGAAGAGGTCAGTGCCAAGTTGATTGAATGGCGCAGGAGGCGGTTTAGCTAAACGCGATAAGGCATCGTCATTGCGAGGAGCGCAAGCGACGAAGCAATCCAGATTTTTGTTTCGCGGTGGATTGCTTCGCTTCGCTCGCAATGACGGTTTGAGGCAACAGCTCCGAACAGGCGGGAGACGATTACGCGATGGCGTCGACGAACAAACTGAGCCCGATCCCGCATCCGCCGACCAGGCCGGTGGTCGGCAACATGCTGTCGCTGGACTTGACCACGCCGATCCAGCACATGATGCGGTTGGCCAGGGAACTCGGGCCGATCTACTGGCTCGACATGATGGGTGCGCCGCTCGTCGTCGTCTCGGGGGCCGATCTGGTCGATGAAATCAGCGACGAGAAACGGTTCGACAAGTCGGTGCGCGGGTCACTGCGCCGCGTTCGCGCGGTCGGCGGCGACGGTCTGTTTACCGCCCACACCAACGAACCGAACTGGAGCAAGGCGCACAACATCCTGATGACGCCGTTCGGTAACCGCGCCATGCAGTCCTATCATCCGAGCATGCTCGACATTGCCGAGCAGCTCGTCAAGAAATGGGAGCGGATGAACGCCGACGACGAAATCGACGTCGTCCACGACACCACGGCGCTGGCGCTGGATACCGTCGGATTGTGCGGATTCGATTATCGGTTCAATTCATTTTATCGCGAGGACTATCATCCGTTCGTCGCGTCGCTGGTGCGCTCGCTCGAGACCATCATGGTGACCCGCGGTCTTCCGCTCGAGGGGCTGTGGCTGCGCAACCGCAATCGCGATATGGCCGGCGACGTCGCCTTCATGAACAAGATGGTCGACGAGATCGTGGCCGAACGGCGCAAGAACGTCGAGGCCGCGGAGGGCAAAAAAGACATGCTCGGCGCCATGATGACCGGCGTCGACCGCGCCACCGGCGAGCAGCTCGACGACGTCAACATCCGCTACCAGATCAACACATTCCTGATTGCCGGCCACGAGACCACCAGCGGAATGCTGTCGTGTGCGATCTATGCGTTGCTGAAACACCCCGAGGTGCTCAAGAAGGCCTATGAAGAAGTCGATCGGGTGCTCGGAGGGGACCTCAATGTCAAACCGACCTATCAGCAGGTCACGCAACTAACCTACATCACGCAAATCCTGAAGGAAGCGCTGCGGCTGTGGCCGCCGGCGCCGGCCTATGGCGTGGCGCCGATCAAGGACGAAGTCATCGGCGGAAAATACAAGCTCAAGAAAGGCACGTTCGTTCTGGTGCATGTGCTGGCGCTGCATCGCGATCCCAGCGTGTGGGGACCCAATCCCGATGCCTTCGATCCCGAGAATTTCAGCCGGGAGGCCGAGGCGGCGCGTCCCGTCAACGCCTGGAAGCCGTTCGGCAACGGCCAGCGCGCCTGCATCGGCCGCGGCTTTGCCATGCATGAATTGGCGCTCGCGCTCGGCATGATCCTGCAGCGGTTCAAGCTGCTCGACATCCACCGCTACCAGATGGTGCTGAAGGAGACGCTGACCATCAAGCCCGACGGCTTCAAGATCAAGGTGCGTCCGCGCGCCGATCAGGATCGCGGGGCCTATGCCGGGCGGACCGCGACCACGGCGGCGGTCTCGACGGCCGCCGCGGCGCCGCGGGCGCGGAACAGGCCCGGTCACAACACGCCGCTGTTGGTGCTTTACGGATCGAACCTCGGCACCGCTGAGGAGCTCGCGACCCGCGTCGCCGATCTCGCCGAGGTCAACGGCTTTGCCACCAAACTCGCACCGCTCGATGATGTCGTCGGCAAGCTGCCGGAGCAGGGCGGTGTGCTGATCTTCTGCGCCTCGTACAATGGCGCTCCGCCGGACAACGCCACGCAGTTCGTCAAATGGCTCGGCAGCGAATTGCCGAAGGATGCTTTCGCCAAGGTCCGTTACGCGGTGTTCGGCTGCGGCAACAGCGACTGGGCCGCAACCTACCAGTCAATTCCGCGGGTGCTCGACGAGCAACTGGCAGCGCACGGCGCTCGCAACGTGTATGTGCGCGGCGAGGGCGATGCCCGCAGCGACCTCGACGGACAATTCGAGAGCTGGTTCGCAAAGCTAGCGCCGCTGGCGACCAAGGAGTTCGGAATCGATTCCAATTTCAGCCGCAGTGCCGACGACGAGCCGCTGTACAAGATCGAGCCGGTCGCGCCGACCACGATCAACGCGGCCGTTGCCCTCGGCGGCGCCGCACCGATGAAGGTGCTGGCCAACGCCGAACTGCAAAACAAGAGCGGCGCCAACGCCTCGGAGCGGTCGACCCGGCACATCGAGGTGCAATTGCCTTCCGGCACCAGCTACCGGGTCGGCGATCACCTCAGCGTGGTGCCGCGCAACGATCCGGCATTGGTGGATTTGGTCGCGCGCCGCTTCGGATTCCTGCCGGCCGACCAGATCCGGTTGCAGGTCGCCGAAGGCCGCCGCGCGCAATTGCCGGTCGGCGACACCGTGTCGGTGGGACGGTTGCTGAGCGAGTTTGTGGAATTGCAGCAGGTTGCGACCCGCAAGCAGATTCAGATCATGTCGGAAAACACCCGTTGTCCGGTGACCAAGCCGAAACTCGTGGCCTATGTCGGCGACGATGCCGCTGCCACCGAGCTTTATCGCTCGGAGATTCTCGGCAAGCGCAAATCGGTGTTCGACCTCATGGAGGAACATCCGGCCTGCGAATTGCCGTTCCATGCTTATCTCGAAATGCTGTCGCTGCTGGCGCCGCGCTATTATTCGATCTCGTCGTCGCCGGCGGGCGATCCGTCGCGGTGCAGCGTCACCGTCGCCGTGGTCGCGGGCGCGGCGAGTTCAGGACGGGGCATCTATAAAGGCATCTGCTCGAATTACCTCGCCGGCCGCCGTGCGAGCGAGACGATCCACGCCACGGTTCGCGAGACCAAGGCCGGCTTCCGGCTGCCGGATGATGCTTCCGTGCCGATCATCATGATCGGACCCGGCACAGGTCTGGCGCCGTTCCGCGGCTTCCTGCAGGAGCGGGCCGCGCGCAAGGCCAAGGGTGCAACGCTCGGCCCGGCGATGCTGTTTTTCGGCTGCCGTCATCCCGATCAGGATTTTCTCTATGCCGACGAACTCAAGGCCTTCGCGGCCGACGGCATCACCGAACTGCACACCGCGTTCTCGCGCGCCGACGGCCCCAAGACCTATGTGCAGAACCTGGTCGCGGCACAGCAGGATCGGGTCTGGAGCCTGATCGAAAACGGCGCGATCATTTATGTCTGCGGCGACGGCGGCAAGATGGAGCCGGACGTCAAGGCCGCGCTGGTTGCGATCTATCGCGAACGCAAGGCGGCGGACGCGGATGCGGCGCTGCGCTGGATCGACGATCTCGGCACCAAAAACCGCTACGTGCTCGACGTCTGGGCCGGGGGATAGGGCGGATCTCCATTCGTCCCGGCGTTGCGTTTTGTTAAACCATAGCGTTTTCCAGCGAAGTGGATAGCGGTTCGCGTCAAGAAAACGCGTCAAACTAAGAATAGAGCTTCCGTTTCGATTTAATCGAAACGGAAGAGGCTCTAATGCATCGCCTTTGCGGACGCCGCGTGGGCATGCTTGTCGATGGCGCCGATAATCTCAGGCCACATCGGGATCGGCAACGCGTGGCCCATGCCTTCGATCATCAGGAGTTTCGCGCCGGGTATAGACGCCGCGGTATCCTTGCCGCCCTCGGGGGGCACCAAGGGATCAACGGTGCCATGAATGACCAGGGTCGGCGCCTTCACCGATGCCAGCCGCTCCTTGCGGCTGCCCGATGCGAGGATGGCGCGGAGCTGCCGCGCGACGCCGGCAGGATTCAGTCCGCGCTCGAAGGTGCGTTCGGCGCGGGAGCGATCGAGCGCTTCGTCCTGCGGGAAACTGCCGACCCGCAGCACCTTCCAGGTCTGTGCAAAGCGTTCGTAATATTCGTCCCTGGTCTTCGGCGGCGGCGCCATCAGCACGGCGGCGGCCTCCTTGGTCGGCGGCGGTAGTTTTGGATTGCCGGTTGTCGACATGATCGAGGTGAGCGAGCGCACCCGCTGCGGAAACGAGATCGCGACTTCCTGGGCGATCATGCCGCCCATCGACGCGCCGACCAGATGCGCCGACTTGATGCCGAGCGCATCCATCAACCCGATCACGTCCAGCGCCATGTCGTGCAGCCGGTAGGGTGCGTGCGACCGGAATTTTCAGGAAGCGCAGCTTGAGCAGCTCAACCGGGCCGAGGCGCTTGCCGCCGGTCAGTTTGCTGGACTGGCCGATGTCGCGATTGTCGAACCGGATGACGCGAAAGCCGCGCGCAGCCAGCTGTCGGCAGAAATCGTCGTCCCAATGGATCATCTGGGCGCCCAGCCCCATGATCAGCAGCATCGGCTCGGCGTCGGCGTCGCCGAAGATTTCGTAACAAAGCTCGATGCCGTTGGCGCGGGCGAGTTGCGGCGGCTGGTGGGCGAGTGCGTTCACCGGGCTGTCCCCTCGGAAATGGTATTTCGACGAGGAATCTATGACACGGTTTCAGCCGGCACAGAAGGCTTGCCGGCGGCGGAAAGCCGGCAAATCGAGGTCGCAATGTTGACCGCCTCCGCGCAACAGTGTGGTATGGCCAAAACAGGCGAAGCAATCGCCGTCAGTCTGGAGGGCGCCAATGGCAGACAAGAGCAACGATCCGGTCGCGATCTGGCAGAACATGATCGGCGAGATGGAGAAGGGATTCAACTCCTTCGCCAACCAGGCGATGGCGTCGCCGGAATTCAGCAAGGCCGTCAACCAGGTCGGCGGCGTTACCGCGGGCGCGCAAAAGCAGCTCGGCGATCTCATGGAGAAATATCTCGTCAGCATGAATTTGCCGAGCCGGGCGCAGATGGTCGGCATGGCCGAGCGGTTGCAGTCGATCGAAGGGCAGTTGAACGAGATCAAGGCGCTGCTGCACCAAGTCTATAATAATTCCAGCGCGCCGGAGGGTGGCTATGCTGCGGCACCCAGACCGCCGCGGACCAAACGTCCGCCGGGGGCGGGCGGAGAACAAAAATGAGCGCCGCGGCGCCGCTCGATCTGGCGTCGATTCCGGACCGGATCCAGTCCGAGGTGCAACGCGCGATCCAGCGCAGCATCAAGGGCGTCGAATATTTCGCCTCGTCGGGCCCGTCGCTCGGGATCGACGCCGAAGGATATCCTGCACGCCCGCGGCACGCTCAACCTGTATCACTATCGGCCGATGTCGGACGAGATCTACCGGGTGCCGATCCTGATCGTGATGGCGACCACCAATCGCGGCTACATCCTCGATATGGTGCCCGGCCAGAGCTTCATCGAGTTCCTGCTCAAGCGCGGCTACGACGTCTACATGATGGACTGGACCGCGCCGAAGCCGGAAGAGAAATCGCTGCGGATGGAGGATTACGTCCTCGATTTCATTCCGGATTGCGTTCGCCGTGTGCAGCGCGATTCCGGCGAGACCGACGTCACGGTGATCGGCTATTGCTTCGGCGGCGTGTTGTCGCTGCTGTACGGCTCGATCTTCAACGACGGGCCGATGAAGAATTTGATCTGCTTCACCACCCCGATCGATTTCCGCGAGATGAAGCTGTTCCATAATTTCTCGGACAAGCGCTATTTCGACGTCGACCGGCTGATCGACAGTGTCGGCAACGTTCCGCCCGAGATGATTTTTCGTCATTTGACATGTTGCGGCCGGCGTCGCGCGCCGCGGGCCAGGTGCAGCTATGGGACAACATCTGGAACGACGAATTCGTCAAATCGTACCGCATGTTCGATCGCTGGGCGAACGATACGCTGCCGCTGGCCGGCGAGTATTTCCGCCAGATCACCAAGGATCTGATGTGGGACAACAAGCTCTACAACGACGTGATGTCGGTCGGCGGGCGGCCCGCGGACATTTCGAAGATCACGGTGCCGATCCTGCACGCCGTCGCCGAGCACGATCACATCGTTCCCTACGACGCCGCCAAGCCGCTGATTTAAAAGATCGGCTCTTCCGACAAGGAAGAGGTGATGCTGAAGGGCGGCCATGTCAGCCTCGTCGCCGGCGCCAACGCCATCAAGCGGCTGTGGCCGAAACTGGATTCCTGGCTGGGTGAGAGATCGACATGAGCAGCGAAGCACGTTCCTATCCACGCCGTGTGGCGACCGAGGCCGGCGAGATCGAATTCCGGTTGATGTCGCAGGCCGATGAAGCCGCCGTGCTCGATTTTGCGCGAAAGCTCCCGGTGCATGATCTGCTGTTCCTGCCGCGCGACATCAGCGAGCCGAAGGTGCTGGCCGCCTGGATCAAGGAGATCGAGCGCGGCGCGATCACGAGTCTGCTCGCGGTGAAGGCGGGCAGGGTGGTGGGATGCGGAACGTTGGTGCGCGATCCCCTGTCGTGGTCGCCGCACGTCGGCGAAATCCGCAACGTGGTCGCCTCCGATGTGCGCGGCCAGGGCGTTGGACGGGCGCTGTCGCAGGAGATCTTTGCCCTCGCCTTGGGCGCCGGTCTTGAGAAGCTGGTGGCGCAGATGACGGTCGATCAGACCGGCGCCATCGCCATTTTCGAAGGCCTCGGATTCAAGGCCGAGGCGCTGCTGCGCGACCACGTCCGGGACAAGGCTGGCAAGAAGCACGATATCGTCGTGCTCGGGCACAATGTGGCGCAGGTGCGGGCCCAGATGGAGGCCTATGGACTGCCGGATGCCGTGCAGCCTTAAAGCGCTTCCAGCGGCGTCTGAGCCGCTTTATCCGGCAGACCGCATAATCGCCGAGCAGATCACGAATTCGTGATATCGCATCGCAACATTGATGTTGCGACGCACCATGGAATGTGACACAACGATCTCGCCCCGGGCCAATCCGGACGGGGTGAGCCCATAGCTCAAACCTGAGGATGGAGAAACCCAATGACCACCGAAACCAATTCTGTACTGAACACCGTCAAGGAAGCTTTCGCGCCCGTCACCGACGCGTTCAAGAATTTCCAGAACATGGAAGTTCCCGAGGCTGCCCGTGACTTCGTGAAGAAGCAGGCCGAGACCGCCAAGGTTCGCGCCGCCGACCTTTACGCCGGTTCGGAGAAGGCGACTGCCGCGATCGAGACAGCCGTTGCCGGTTCGGTTAGCGAAGCCGCCAAGATCAGCCGCAACATCCAGCAGGCGATCTATCAGGACGCCGAGGCGTTCTTCGCCGGCATCGACAAGCTGGCATCCGCCAAGTCGCTGAACGAAGCGGTTCAGATCCAGTCCGATATGGTTCGTGCGCGCGGCGAAGTGTTCATGTCGCGGGCGAAGTCCACCACCGAATATCTCGGCAAGCTCGTCGCCGACGGTGCGAAGACCGCCCAGGACAACTTCTCCAAGGTCTACACCAAGACCGCCTGATCGCGATCACTGACCTCGCGGATAAATTCAAAGGCCCGCTTGATGCGGGCCTTCTTTTTTTGCGGATTCCAATAGATCATCGTCGTCTTCTCCCGTCATTGCGAGGAGCGTAAGCGACGAAGCAATCCAACGCGTCACGCCGGCGTCCTGGATTGCTTCGCTTCGCTCGCAATGACGGAAGCTGCTATCCTCAATACGAACCTCGATAGCTCCGAAAGCCGCCATGACCACGTCAGGCACCTTTTCGTTCGACGCTCCCGGTGACGCTGCGCGCGCTGCCGAGCTTCGGCGCGTCAAGCTGCTGGCCACGCTGGTATTGACCGGCACGCTGGCGTTGTTCGTCACCGCGAAGATGTTGCTGCCAGTGCATCCGGTTTTCGGCTTCATCGCGGCTTTCTCGGAAGCAGCAACCATCGGCGGCCTCGCCGACTGGTACGCGGTGGTAGCACTTTTTCGCAGGCCGCTAGGATTGCCGATACCGCATACCGCGATCATCCAGAGCAATCAGCACCGCATCGCCGACAAGCTCGGCGAATTCATCGAGGTGCATTTTCTCGAAGCCAATCCCGTCAATGCCCGGCTGCGCCAGATTGACTTCGGCAGCTTCATTGCCGACTGGCTGCGCGACCGCAAGCGCAGCACCGATCTCGCCCGCTTTACGCTGCATCTGTTGCCCGAGGCGGTCTCGGCGACCGAAACCTCCGGCCTGATGACGTTCATCACCCGCCGCATCACCACCCAGTTGCAGATGGTCGATCTGGCGCCGCTGGCGGCCGGCACGCTGCGCGCGTTCGTGGCCGAGGGCCGGCACCAGGGGATGCTCGACGATATCCTGCGCGCGGTGCATCAGTCGCTGACCGAGCCGGAAACCATGACGATGATCCGCGCGAAAATCCGCGACGAACTGCCGACGCTGCTCAAGCTCTATCGCACCGATGCGTTTCTGGTGAAGAAGATCGTTGCGTCCGCGACCGCATTCTTCGACGATGTCCGAGGCGATCCGAAGCATCCGTTCCGCGGCGAGTTCGATCGCATGGTGCTCTCGTTTGTCGACAAACTGGGCAGCGACCGGGCCTATGCCGACCGTGTCGACGGATTGAAGCGCGACCTCCTGGCGCGTCCCGAACTCGGCGATCTCGCGCGAAACGTCTGGTCGAATGCGCGGGCCTTTATCGAGCGCAGCGCGATCGGCGAGACCCAGGTGCTGCAGCAGCATCTGGCCCGGATGTTCATGGCGACCGGCGAGGCGCTCGCCAGCGATCCCGAATTGCGCGCCGAGATCAACAAGGGTCTGGTCACGGTGCTGGGAAGTTTCATCGCCGATCAGAAGAGCGGTGTCTCCGGCTTCATCTCCGATCAGGTCAAGGCCTGGGACATGGGGCAACTGATCTCGCTGATCGAAATCAACATCGGCAAGGACCTGCAATACATCCGCTTCAACGGCTCGCTGATCGGCGGGCTTGCCGGACTTGGACTTTACACGATCGAATTCGTGCTGCGCTGGCTGTGACTTTTAGATCACTGAGGGCCTTTTAAGTGCGGAGACCTATTGTCGCCCGCAAGTTCCCCCGCTTGAATGCTGGAATCAGCGTCATAGCTTGAATTAGATAGATTGTTGCGTTGCGGTACGAGCATACGAGATTTCGCTGGTTTCAGATTGATCGATGAGGCGCCCGCTCGAGGCCCCGCCAGGAGAGGAAATTCGATGTCCGCCACTGCCCAGACGCTGCGCCCGCCGTCCCGAACCCTGATGTTTCTGGAAGGTCGCGCCATCCACGAGCTCGGCGCGTTTCTCGGCGCATTGCCGCTGCTGAGCCTCGCGCCGCGGGGCGACGGCCATCCGGTGCTGGTGTTGCCGGGTCTGGTCGCGTCCGACACCTCGACGCGTCCGCTGCGCAGCTTCCTGAAGAACCGCGGCTATGCCGTCAGCGGCTGGCGCCAGGGCCGCAATCTCGGCCTCCGCGAGGGCGTGCAGCACGCGATGGTCGATCTGGTGCACGAGCTCAATGATAATCATGGACGCAAGGTCAGCCTGGTCGGATGGAGCCTCGGCGGCCTCTATGCGCGCCAGCTCGCCAAGATGATGCCGGATCGGGTGCGCTCGGTGATCACGCTCGGCAGTCCATTTGCCGGCAGTCCGAAGGCCACCAATGCCTGGCGCGTCTATGAGATGGCCAGCGGCCGGCGCGCCGACGAAGAGGATCGCCGGTTCGGCGGGGCGCTCTCGGAAACGCCGCCGGTGCCGACCACGGCGATCTTCAGCCGCACCGACGGCATCTGCGCCTGGCAGGGTTGCATGGAAAAGCCGTCCGCCCGCTCCGAGAACATCGAGGTCGAAAGCAGCCATTGCGGCATGGGTCATCACCCCGCGGTGGTTTACGCGGTCGCCGACCGTCTGGCGCAGCCCGAAGGCAGATGGACGCCGTTCGATCGCAGCGGCTGGCGCAGCCTCGTCTATCCCGATCCCGCCAGGTGATCCGATCCCGCCAGGTGATCGCCGCGCGCCGGTAGCGAGCCGGCGTTGTCGTGAATCCTAAAAACGCGCTATGCGTGGCGGATGGCGCATCCGCTTGCCCGCATCATCGAACAGCTCAAGCGCGAGCCCTCGCGCACCGGCTCCATCGTCATCACGCTGTTCGGCGATGCGATCGTGCCGCGCGGCGGTTCGGTCTGGCTCGGCACCCTGCTGGCGTTCTTTGACAGCATCGACATCGACAGCGGCGTGGTGCGCACGGCGATGTCGCGGCTTGCTTCCGACGGCTGGCTCGAACGCAACAAGGTCGGCCGCAACAGTTTCTACCGGCTGGTCAAGAAGGGGCGGCAGACCTTCGATACCGCGACCAAACATATCTACGATACGCAAGTCTCGGACTGGACCGGGCGCTTTGAACTGCTGCTGATCGGCAGCAGCGAGGATCGCGATGCTTCCCGAGAGGCGCTCAAGAATGCCGGCTTCGGCAGCCCGCTGCCGGGCGTGTGGGTCGCACCGTCAGGCGTACCCGTTCCCGAGGAAGCGGCGCGCGCCATTCGCCTGGAAGTTTCGGCCGAGGACGACAGCGGCCGGCGGTTGCTCAGCGAGAGCTGGCCGCTCGACCGCACCGCCGACGCCTATCTGAAGTTCATGAAGACCTTTGAGCCGTTGCGGGGCTGGATCGACCGCCGCGAACAATTGTCGGATGCCGACGCCTTCACCGCGCGCATTTTGCTGATCCATCATTATCGGCGGGTGGTGCTGCGCGATCCGCTGTTGCCGACCGCGCTGCTGCCGGAGGACTGGCCGGGCCGGGCCGCCCGCCGGCTTTGCGGCGATATCTATCGCGGCCTGCTTGCCCCATCCGAACAATGGCTTGACCTGAACGGTTCAAACGAAAACGGTCCTTTGCCGGCGGCCGAGGCGGAACTCAGGCGTCGGTTCCAAGGCACTTGATATGTTACAAAAATGACTTGCGTTTAGTATTTTTTGATATATATCAAATCTCGCTTCCATGGAGATCGGCCATGTACACCCAGGCGCTCAACAGTTCCGAACCCGAAGACCGCTCCATCGAGGACGCCGGACGCGCCGCGCAGTTTCAGGCCCGCATCGATGCCGACGAGCGCATCGAGCCGAACGACTGGATGCCCGCCGCCTACCGCAAGACGTTGACGCGGCAGATTTCGCAGCATGCGCATTCCGAAATCGTCGGCATGCTGCCGGAAGGCAACTGGATCACGCGCGCGCCGTCGCTGCGCCGCAAGGCCGCCTTGCTCGCCAAGGTGCAGGACGAATGCGGCCACGGGCTCTATCTCTACGCCGCGGCAGAAACATTGGGCACCTCACGCGAGGAGCTGGTCGACCTGATGCTGGCCGGGAAGGCCAAATATTCGTCGATCTTCAATTATCCGACGCTGACCTGGGCGGACATCGGCGCGATCGGCTGGCTGGTCGATGGTGCGGCGATCATGAACCAGATTCCATTGTGCCGCTGTTCCTATGGTCCCTATGCGCGGGCGATGATCCGCGTCTGCAAGGAAGAATCGTTTCACCAGCGGCAGGGCTTTGAGATCATGCTGACGCTGGCGCGCGGCTCGGAGGAGCAGAAGGCGATGGCGCAAAGCGCGCTCGATCGCTGGTGGTGGCCGGTGCTGATGATGTTCGGCCCTCCAGACAAGGCCAGCCAGCACAGCGACACCTCGACCAGATGGAAAATCAAGCGCTTCTCCAATGACGAGCTGCGGCAGAAATTCGTCGATGCGACGGTGCCGCAGGCGGAGTATCTCGGCCTAACAATTCCCGATCCCGGCATGAAGCAGAACGAAGCCGGACATTGGGAGTACAGCCCGATCGATTGGGAAGAGTTCAACCAGGTGCTTGCCGGCAATGGCCCGTGCAACCGCGATCGCCTGGCGGCGCGGCGCAAGGCGCATGAGGAAGGCGCCTGGGTGCGCGAGGCAGCCCAGGCCTATGCCGAGAAGCGCAGAGCAAAGACTGGCGGCGTAAGCCGCCAACCAAATTCAGGGAGGTCACGATGACCACGCCGAACATTCCGCTGTGGGAAGTCTTTATTCGCAGCCGCAACGGCCTTGCGCACAAGCATGTCGGCTCGCTGCATGCCAGCGACGCCACGCTGGCGCTGCAGGCCGCGCGCGACATCTACACCAGGCGTGGCGAGGGGCTGTCGATCTGGGTGGTGCCGTCGAATGCGATCACGGCGTCCGATCCTGCCGAGAAGGGCATGATGTTCGAGCCCGCGGAATCCAAGATCTACCGTCATCCGACATTCTACGACGTGCCGGATGAAGTGGGGCATATGTGACGAGCCGTCAGGAGCGTTTCCAGAGGTTAGAAATCGTCATTGCGAGCGAAGCGAAGCAATCCATCTCGCCCAGAAGAAAGAATGGATTGCTCGTCGCTTCGCTCCTCGCAATGACGAGGCAGCGCAAAGCAGGTTGTTGAACATGGCCATCGCCTCAATCTCAGGTCACCGAAACGCCGCTGGTGCTGTATGCGCTGCGCCGCGCCGACGACGCGCTGATTCTGGGACATCGCCTATCGGAATGGTGCGGCCACGCGCCCGCCATGGAAGAGGACATGGCGCTCGCCAATATGGGTCTCGACCTGCTCGGCCAGGCCCGCGAGCTTTATTCCTATTCCGCGGACGTCGAGGGCAAAGGCAACGACGAGGACAAATTCGCCTATCTGCGCGACGTCAGGCAGTACCGCAACCTCTTGCTGCTGGAGCAGCCGAACGGCGATTTCGCGCGCACCATGGTGCGGCAGTTCTTTTACGCGGCCTTCGCCGACCTGTATTGGCGCGCGATGATGAAATCGAGCGATGCGACGCTGGCGGCGATCGCGGCCAAGTCCGAGAAGGAAAGCGCCTATCACTTAAGGCATTCCTCGGAATGGATGGTCCGGCTCGGCGACGGCACCGAGGAGAGCCATCGCCGCGCGCAAGATGCGGTAGATGATCTCTGGGCCTATACCGGCGAGATGTTCGCGGTCGACGAGAGCGAGCGCGCCCTGATCGAGCGCGGCGTCGCCGTCGATCCGGCGACGCTGCATCCGCAATGGCAGCGACGGTTTCGGGTGTCGTCGGCGAAGCGACATTGGCGTTGCCCAAAAGCGGCTGGATGCAGCAGGGCGGCCGCAGCGGCAAGCACAGCGAGCATCTCGGCCATCTGCTCAGCGAACTGCAATCGATGCAGCGGACTTTTCCGGGTGCCACATGGTGACCGCCGCGCGCAACGATACCGATTTGCGGCAACGCGCATGGGATGTCGCGGCGGCCGTGGTCGATCCTGAAATTCCGGTCCTGACCATCGCCGATCTCGGCGTGCTGCGCGATGTCGCGGTGACCGACGGCCGGGTCGAGGTCGCGATCACGCCAACCTATTCCGGTTGCCCCGCGATGAACATGATCACACTGGAAATCGAACTCGCGCTGGAGCGCGAGGGGTTTGCCAATTCGAAAGT
Source organism: uncultured Pseudomonadota bacterium (assembly GCA_963771225.1). Lineage (GTDB taxonomy): Bacteria > Pseudomonadota > Alphaproteobacteria > Rhizobiales > Xanthobacteraceae > Bradyrhizobium. The sequence continues at coordinate 116,555 of CAVYSR010000013.1, forward strand.
TCGCACCGTGCTGTCGCCGGCCTGGACCACCGACTGGATGAGCGAGCAGGGCCGGCAAAAGCTCAGGGAATACGGCATCGCACCGCCGCAGGCGGCAAGCTCTCGCCGCGCGTTGTTCGGCGTGCAGGAGGTCGCGTGCCCGCAATGCGGCTCGGATGATACCGAGGTGCTGTCCGAATTCGGCTCGACCTCCTGCAAGGCGCTGTGGCGCTGCCGAAGCTGCCGCGAACCGTTCGATTATTTCAAATGTCATTGATTTTCGTCACCCTGAGGTGCCGTAGCGAAGCGAAGGCCTCGAAGGTGGTCGTAAATCAAAGCGTCATTGCGAGCGCAGCGAAGCAATCCATCTCGCCCGCAAAAAGAAAGAATGGATTGCTTCGTCGCTTCGCTCCTCGCAATGACGGGCAGGTTGAGAGCCAAGAATTTCGATGTCACAAACTCCCCGTTTTCATCGCCTGGCCGTCAACGATCTGCGCCGCGAATCCGCCGATGCGGTGTCGCTGACGTTTGCGATCCCGCAAGCACTCGCGGATGACTACCGTTTTGTGCCCGGACAGTATCTGACCCTGCGCACGACGATGGATGGCGAGGAAGTGCGCCGCTCCTATTCGATCTGCTCCGGCCCCGACGACGGCGAGCTGCGGATCGCGGTGAAGAAGGTCGATGGCGGCGCGTTCTCAAGCTGGGCCGCCGACGAACTGAAAGCCGGCGATGAACTCGACGTCATGACGCCGACCGGCCGCTTCGGCGTCGCGCCGGCGCCCGACTGAGGCGCGGCTCTATGTCGGTTTTGCCGCCGGCTCCGGCATCACGCCGATGCTTTCGATCGTGAAAGGCGTGCTGGCGCGCGAGCCGCACAGCCGGTTCTTTTTGTTTTACGGCAACCGTTCGACCGGCGGCATGCTGTTTCGCGAAGCGCTGGAAGAACTCAAGGACCGCTTCATGCAGCGGCTCTCGGTGTTCCATGTGATCTCCGGCGAGGAGCAGGACATCCCGATCCTGCATGGCCGGCTCGATGGCGAGAAGGTGAGGGTGCTGCTGCGCTCGCTGGTGCCGGCGGCCAGCGTCGATCACGTCTTCATCTGCGGCCCGACCGGCATGAGCGAGGATATCGAGGCGACCTGCCGCGATATCGGCATCGCAGCCAGACCGTATTCATGTCGAGCGTTTCGTCTCGGGGCTCGGCGGCAAGCCGCGCCCGAAAGCGGTCGTGGCTCCTGGCGCGCCAGCGAAAGCCATGGCGTCGCTTGATCATCGACGGCAAGCGCCGCGAGGTGCCGGTGGCCGCGGATGAATCCATTCTCGATGCCGCGTTGCGGGCAGGGATGGATTTGCCGTTCGCCTGCAAGGGCGGGATGTGCTCGACCTGTCGCGCCAAGCTGGTCGAGGGCGATGCGCGCATGGAGGTGAACTATTCGCTGGAGCCCTGGGAGCTCAAGGCGGGATTTATTTTGACCTGCCAGGCGCGACCGCTGTCCGGATAAGGTCACCGTGGATTATGACCATGTGTAATCGTCATTGCGAGCGAAGCGAAGCAATCCAGAAGCCGCAAACCAAGACTGGATTGCTTCGTCGCTGCGCTCCTCGCAATGACGGATCGTTGACACGGTGGCAGCTCTCCTCATGATTAACGCGCAGCTCAAGACGCTTGTTTCAACAAGCGCGACCGCAGGGAGATCGCAGTGAATATCAAGGCCACGCCTTCGCCCGATGATGTCGCGCGCGCCTGCGCCGAGGCGATGTGGCGGGAAGACGACGCCAGCAAGGGGCTCGGCATGGCGATCGTGGAGATCAAGGCCGGCCTCGCAACCCTGGCGATGACGGTCCAGCCACATATGGTCAACGGCCAGCGCATCGCCCATGGCGGTTTTATCTTTACGCTGGCTGATTCCGCCTTTGCGTTTGCCTGCAACAGCCATAACGAGCGCGCCGTCGCGGCGCAGTGCGACATCTCCTTCATCAGGCCGGGCAAGCTCGGCGATCGGCTGGTCGCGACCGCACGCGAAATCTCGCGCAACGGCAGATCAGGCATCTACGACGTGCGCGTCACGGTGGATGACACGGTGATTGCCGAGTTTCGCGGGCATTCCCGCACCATCGGCGGCGTGTGGCTGCCGACGTCTGCGACCGACATCAAACAAAAATAAAATTGACCCAAGGAATTGACCGGGGAAACGCGCAATGGCTTCGACAAGGCTGAGGGAAAGCGGCTACCGCGCCGAGATGGACGATGCCGAGCGCGCCTCGCGCGACGAGATCATGGCATTGCAGACAAAGCGCCTGGCGTGGTCGCTGGCGCACGCCTATGACAATGTCGCGCATTACAGACAAGCGTTCGACAAGGCCGGCGTGCATCCGTCCGACTTCCGGCAGCTCTCTGATCTCGACAAATTTCCGTTCACGGTGAAAACCGATCTGCGCGACAATTATCCGTTCAACATGTTCGCGGTGCCGCGTGAACAACTGGTCCGCGTTCACGCCTCATCAGGCACCACCGGCAAGCCGATCGTCGTCGGATATACCAGGGCCGATATCGACATGTGGTCGGAGGTGATGGCGCGCTCGATCCGCGCCGCCGGCGGCCGCACCGGCATGATCATGCACAATGCCTATGGCTATGGCCTGTTCACCGGCGGCCTCGGCGCGCATTACGGCGCCGAGCGGCTGGGCTGCACCGTGGTGCCGGTCTCCGGCGGCATGACCGAGCGGCAGGTGCAGCTCATCAACGACTTCAAGCCTGACATCATCACGGTGACGCCGAGCTACATGCTGGCGATTCTGGACGAGTTCAGGCGTCAAGGCCTGGACCCGCGCAAATCATCCCTCAAGTTCGGCATCTTCGGCGCCGAGCCCTGGACCAACGCGATGCGCGCCGAGATCGAGGCAGGCGTTCGACATGGACGCGACCGATATCTACGGCCTGTCCGAAGTGATCGGTCCGGGCGTCGCCCAGGAATGCGTCGAGACCAAGGACGGCCTGCATGTCTGGGAAGATCATTTCTATCCCGAGGTGATCGATCCCGAAACCGGCCAGGTGCTGCCCGACGGCGAGAAGGGCGAGCTGGTGTTTACCTCGCTCACTAAAGAGGCGTTTCCGATCATCCGTTACCGCACCCGCGACCTGACGCGGCTGTTGCCGGGCACGGCGCGGCCGGGCATGCGGCGGATGGAGAAGGTCACGGGACGGTCCGACGACATGATCATCCTGCGCGGCGTCAACGTGTTTCCGACCCAGATCGAGGAAGTCCTGCTGGCGACCGACTGGTGCGGCGGTCATTTCATCATCGAACTGACGCGCGAAGGACGCATGGACGAGATGACCGTGCTGGCCGAAGCGCGGCCCGAGCATTGGGACGGCAGCGGGCTTGCATCTCACGCCGAGAAGGTTTCGGTCTTCATCAAGAATACCATCGGCATCTCCGCGCGGGTCGGGATTGTAGCGCCCGAGACACTGGAGCGCTCGCTCGGCAAGGCGAAGCGTGTTTACGACAAGCGGCCAAAGGGGTAATCGCTGTTGCTCCAGTAGCAAAGCTACATGCGAACCCGGAAATATCCGTGATGCCGCCTGCCCAAAAACGCGGATACCGCGCCGATCGCCGTCGAGGCGCGTTGCGTTCGGCTGTTGGCTAAGGTCGACGATCCGGTTCTGCTCGCACCAATCGTGGAGCGGCGGACGTTGTCGCGGGCGGCCAATGAAGTGCTGATCGAGATCAAGTCGGCGGCGGTCAATCCTTCCGATGTGAAAGCCGCGACCGGGCTGATGCCTTACGCGGTATTCCCGCGCACGCCGGGCCGCGACTATGCGGGGATCGTGATCGATGGCCCGATGGGCTGGATCGGACGCGAGGTGTTCGGCTCATCCGGCGATCTCGGGATCCGGCGCGACGGCACCCATGCCACGCATCTTGCCGTCGAAGCCGATGCGGTGGTGGAGAAGCCGGCTGGTCTCTCCTGGGATGAAGCCGCCGGCATCGGCGTTCCCTTTGTCACGGCTATGGAAGGCCTGCGCCGCGCCGGAATGCCGCAACCAGGACGAGACGCGTGCTGGTGATGGGCGTCAACGGCAAGGTCGGGCAAGCTGCAACGCAGATCGCGAGCTCGCACGGCGCGCGCGTGATCGGCGTGGCGCGCAAGAACGAGCCCTATGAAGGCCACGCCAGTTCAACGGTCGAGGTCATCGACGCTTCAGCGACCGATGTCGCCGCGCGGGTCCGCGAACTCACCGGCGGCAAGGGCGCCGACATCGTGTTCAATACCGTCGGCGATCCCTATTTTCAGGCGGCGCACCAATCGCTGGCGTTGCGCGGGCGTCAGATCCTGATCGCCACCATCGAGCGGATCGTGCCGTTCAACATCCTGGAATTCTATCGCGGCCAGCACACTTATGTCGGCATCGATACGCTGGGGTTGTCGTCGATCGCGACCGGCGCGGTGCTCCGTGAACTCGGCCCCGGTTTCGCCAGCGGACATCTCAAGCCGTTTCCGATTCGAGCCGAGCGCGATCTATCCGCTGCAAGACGCCAAAGCTGCTTTTCTCGCCGTCGCCGGTTCGTCGCGCGATCGGGTGATCCTGCGGCCGGCGTAGAGCAAGTCGTCATTGCGAGCGAAGCGAAGCAATCCATTCTTTCTTTGTGTGGCTGGATGGATTGCTTCGCTTCGCTCGCAATGACGGAACATGCCTGCGTGGCGCGCTTAGCGTGCGGCAGTCAGCGCCGGTCCAAAGTTCTGATCGTCAATCGGCCGCGCGCGTCAGGATGCGAATCTCCGACGTTAGCGTGCGATGCACCGGGCATTTGTCGGCGATCTCCATCAGTTTCCCGCGCTGCTCGGCGTCGAGCGCGCCTTCCATGCTGATGACCCGGTCGATCTGGTCGAGCATCCCGGCTTTGGTTTCACACTCGGCGCAATCTTCGGCGTGGATCTTGCTGTGTTTTAGCGTGACCGTGACGCGCTCCAGCGGCAGCGATTTGCGGTCGGCATACATGCGCATGGTCATCGATGTGCAGGCGCCGAGGCCGGCCAGCACGAAATCATACGGCCCGATCCCGGTGTCCTCGCCCCCGGCGGCCACCGGCTCATCGGCCAGCAAATGGTGTGGCCCGACGGTGACCGTCTGCTGGAATTTGCTGTTGCGGGTTTCGCGGACCACGACACGGCGCGGGGCCTCAACGGCGTCGGCAGCCTGCTCGGGAGCGATGGGATCGAGGTAGCGCGTGGCCCAGGCGGCGATGACATCGGCGACGTAGGCGGAATTGCTTCTCTGGGTCAGCAGGTGATCGGCGCCGGCCAGCGACACGAAGCTCTTGGGGTGCTTGGCCGCGACAAAGATGCGGGTCGCATTGTCGATGCCGACGGTGTCGTCGGTCGGCGAGTGCATGATCAGCAGCGCCTTGTGCAGCTTCGTCACATGATCCATCAGATTGTGTTCGGCGATGTCGTCGAGGAATTCGCGTTTGATGTGAAACGGCCGGCCCGCCAGCGAGACCTCGACCTTGCCGTGCTTGCGGATGTCCTCGATGCGATCGGCGAACAGGCCGGTGACATGCGCCGGATCGGCAGGGGCTGCGATGGTGACGACGGCCCTGGCGTCCGGAATTTGCGAGGCCGCGGCCAATATCGCGGCGCCGCCGAGGCTGTGGCCGATCAGGATCGCGGGAGCTTTTGCGGGTTTCGCGCAGATGCTCGGCGGCCCGCACCAGATCGGCGACGTTGGAGGAGAATGTCGAGTTGGCGAAATCGCCTTCGCTGGAGCCGATGCCGGTGAAGTCGAACCGCAACACCGCGATGCCTTTCGCCGCCAATGCCGCTGCGATCCTTTTCGCCGCCAGCACGTCCTTGCCGCAGGTGAAGCAGTGCGCGAACAGTGCATAGGCCAGCGGTTCGCGCTCGGGCAGATCCAGCGATGCCGCGAGTTGCTGGCCTTCCGAGCCCGTGAATTGGAAACGCTCATTGGGCATGTTCGGTCTCCATGATTCAGAGCAGCGCCGGCGTCACCGCCGCAAACAGCGTTGCTCGGCCGAAGGATCACCGCGGCTGCCGGTCAAACTATACCTGAAACGATAAAGACCAAGGACCTCAGCCGAACAAGATTGGAAGCTGCCGCGGCCCGCGCACGGTGCCTTCCGACCAGGTGACCTGACCGGCCGGGTCGAGCCTGAAATCCGGAATCCGCTTCAGCCATTCCTCGATCGCGACCGTCATTTCCATCCGCGCGAGGTTGGAGCCGACGCAGCGGTGAATTCCGAGGCCGAAAGCGGCATGGCGATTTTCCTTGCGGTCGATCACGACCTTGTCGGCTTCGGGAAACATCGCCGGATCGCGGTTGGCGGCGGGAAACGACAGCAGCACCATGTTGCCGGGCTTGACCGGGCACCCGCTGATGACCGTTTCCTTCATCACCTCGCGCGCCATCGTCACCGGGGAATAGGCCCGCAGCAATTCCTCGATCGCGGTCGGCATCAGTTCGGGCTCGGCGACCAGGCGTGCGCGATCCGCCGGCGTCCTGGCCAGATGCCAGAGCGAGGAGCCGATCGCGCTCCAGGTGGTGTCGATGCCGGCGATCAGCAACAGCCGCAGCGAGCCCAGCACATGCATGTCGGACAACGGCTGGCCGTCCTTGTCCCTGGCGTTCATCAAGGTCGAGATCAGGTCATCGGTCGGGTGTTTCTTGCGACGTTCGATTTGATCGGCGAAATAGCCGGTCATCTCCTGGATCCCGCGCACCATGGCGGCTTGATCCTTGATGCCGAGCTCCAGGATCTCGTGGATCCACTTGATGAACAGCTCGCCATCCTTTTCCGGAATGCCGAGCATGTGGGCGATGGCGCGAACCGGGATGTGCTTGGTGTAGCGCGCCGCCGCGTCGCATTTGCCATCGGCGATGAATTCGTCGATCAGTTCGTTGCAGATGGCGCGAACCCTGGGCTCCAGCTTCTTCATCGCGTCGGGCGTGAACGGCGGCAGCAGCAACTGCTTGGCGGGCTTGTGTTGCGGCGGATCCGAGGTGATCGGCGGCGCCGACTGCGTGATGTCGGGCCGCACGTCGCGCACGATGACCCGGCGCGACGAGAAATGCTCGGTGTCATAGGCGACCTGCTTCACCGCCTCATAGGTGGTCGGCATGTAGCAGCCGAGGAAGCGCTTGGTGTGGACCACCGGGCACTCGGCCCGCAATTCGTCCCAGATCGGAAACGGATTTTCGGTCCAGCGCGGATCGGTGTGATCGAAATCGTGAACCCAGTCGGTGACCGGAGGATGCGCGGGCATCATGGTGGCGGAATCGGACATCGGGATAAATCCTTGTGTTCGGTCTGAATCGTCTGAGCTTACGATTCCGGGAATAACTATTCCTCGGTCACTTCGATCGCGATTTCCGGGCAGTTGGTCTGGGCAAGCCAGGCCTTGTCTTCCTGCCCCGCGGGCACCGTGCCGTCGCCGACTTCATGCGCATTGCCGAATTCGTCGAGGTCGAACAGGTCGGGCGCGAGCGATTTGCAGCGCGCGTGTCCCTGACACTTGTCCTGGTCGACGCGTATTTTCAGTTTTCCGGGCATGACAGGCGTTCCCCTTGGTCGCGCGCAACTTCGCTGCGCGCATGACGTTCCCGATTTTACTTTTGTGACATCGGCATATTGGCAGCGCTGCTAAATTATAGCATATTACATTGCGGCTGCAATTGCAGTGTCGGCGAAAAGCAGGGATCACTACCCGGATGCCGCCTCGACTGGTCCGCAAGCCGCTGAACAGCTACCACCACGGCGATCTGCGCGACGCGCTGGTGCAGGCCGCCCTTCGAGAAGCCGAGAGAGGCGGTCCGGAAGCCGTCAGCATCAAGGCGTTGGCGAAGAAACTGGGGGTCTCGCAGCCGGCGCCCTACCGGCATTTTGCCGATCGCGACGCCTTGCTGGAAGCAGCGACGGCGGAGGCCTTGCGGCAATTCAGCGCTATTCTCCGCGAAGCGATCAATAAGCCATCGAAGCAATCGAAGCTGTCGCGCTTTGCACAGACGGCGCTGGATTTCGGCCTTCGCCGCAACGGGATTTACCGCCTGATGTTCGCCTCGCGCACGATGGCCTGTGCGGCAGATGGCAGCGAACTTCACACCGCGGCGATGGAGACGTTCGGTCTCTTGCTGGAGGCGTTTGAAGCTCCCGCCATCGGATTTCTGCGCGAGCGCCAGGCGCTGAAAATCTGGGCCGCGCTGCATGGGGTGATCACGCTGGCGGAACAGGGCCTGCTCACCGGGCAGCTGGCTCACATCAGCCGCGAGGAACTGGTCGAGGAGATCGTGGAGCAAACCAAACTGGCGCTGACGGTCGCCATCAAGGCGGCTGAGGCAGCGACCTTGGCCTCAGGCGGTAGCGCTCAGCTCAAGACCTCATCCTGAGGAGGCGCGAAGCGCCGTCTCGAAGGATGGACGCAACGCATGGACTCGCTGCCATCCTTCGAGACGCGCGTAAGAACGCGCTCCTCAGGATGAGGTCGGTGGATGGATGAGCAGTCACTTCTTCGGCGGCCGTGGATCGATCGGCGTGGTGCCGCGGACGCCGAGAATATCCTCCAGCACCCTGGCGCCGGCCAGCAGTTGTGCCTCGCCGCGCGGCGCTGCCACCATCTGGAGCCCGACCGGCAGGCCCGACGCGGTGAACCCGCACGGCAACGACAGCGCCGGGCAGCATACCAGCGTGATCGCATAGACGATGCCGAGCCACTCGACATAATTGTCGAATTTCTTGCCGGCGCATTCGGCGACGTAGCGATTCTCGACCGGAAAGGGTGCTACGATGGTCGCCGGCGTCAGCAGCAGGTCGTACGTTTTGAAAAATTCAAGCGTGCGCGCGGTCATCGCAATGCGCTGCGCCTCCGCGTGCGCCAACTGGTCGACCGTGAGCTTGAGGCCTTCCTCGATATTCCAGATCACTTCGGGCTTGAGCATATCGCGCTTCTCGCGCAGCAGCGCCGCCTTGCTGATTGCAAAATCGTACGCGCGCAGCACATGGAAACATTCATGGGCCTCGCGGAGGTCCGGATGCGCTTCCTCGACGATCGCGCCGGCCTCCGTGAAGCGCGCCGCGGCCTTGCGGGTGACGGCGGCGACTTCCGGATCGACCGGGGTGATGCCGAGATCGGGCGAGTAGGCGACGCGCTTCGGCCCCTTGCCGGAGCGCGCGGCGGAGCGGAACGACACCGGCAGCAAAGGCAGCGACAGCGGATCGGCCGGCTGCTCGCCGCTCATGGCATCGAGCAGCAGTGCGACGTCCTCGACATTGCGCGCCATCGGTCCTTGCACACCGAGATTGCGATCGATCTTGAAGGCGGGCGTATGCGCGACGCGGCCGATGCTCGGCCGCATCCCGACGATGCCGCAGAAGCTGGCGGGATTGCGCAGCGAGCCGCCCATGTCGGAGCCGTGCGCGAGCCATGCCATGCCGGAGGCAAGGGCTGCGGCGGCGCCGCCCGAGGAGCCGGCGGCGGAGCGCGACAGATCCCAGGGGTTGCGCGTCGCGCCGAACACCTCGTTGAAGGTATTGGCGCCGGCGCCGAATTCCGGCGTGTTCGACTTGGCGTAGACCAGCGCGCCGTTGCGTTCGAGACCTTCGACCATGAGATCGGAGCGGGTGGGGATATTATCCCGGTAGATCGGAGAGCCTTGCGTGGTCAGCACGCCCTCGACGTCGGTCAGGTCCTTGATCGGCACCGGCAAGCCTGCGAGCAGGCCGCGATCGCCGACGGGTCTTTTCATCAAGGTCCTGGCGCGGGTTCGGGCGCGGTCGAAGCACAGCGTCGGCAGGGCGTTCACCTGGCCGTCGACCTCGGCGATCCGCTTCTCCAGCACATCAAGCAGATCGAGCGGCGTGACCTCGCCCGAATTGAGCTTGTCGATGATGGCACACGCCGTCGCCTGCACCAGCTCCTGATCGGATGCCACTTGTCACTCTCCCGTCGTTTCATGTCTCGAAAGCGGATCGCTTAGTGCTGTAAAACATTTCTTCGCAAAGTGGAAACGCGTTAGGGTTCGGTGCCGCAACCGGAGACTTAAGGCATGACGACGCCCTTTGACGCGCCCGACTGGCGCGGCATGAGCCAGCAAGATCGCGATCTCGGCCTCAACAACGGCGTTGCGGTGGCCGGCAGCGCCGACATCGTTGCCGGCTGGGAGCGGCGCTCGGTCGACATGCGTGCGCGGCATGCCAGCCATCTGGACCTCCGATACGGCCCGCGCGAGCGCAACCGCATCGACTTTCTCAAATCCGCTGAACGCGGGCCGACGCTGTTGTTCATCCACGGCGGCTACTGGCAGGGGCGCGCCAAGGAGATCTTCACGCTGTTTGCCGACGGCCCGATGGCGCATGGCATCAACGTCGCGCTGATCGGCTATACGCTGGCGCCCGATGCGACGCTCGACGAGATCGTCGCCGAAATCCACGGGGGGATCGACTTCCTGGTCGAGCAATTGCCCGCGCTCGGCGGCGATGCGGGCCGGCATCGTGGTATCCGGCTGGTCTGCCGGCGGGCATCTGACCTCGATGGCGCTGTCGCATCCGCATGTCAAGGCGGGCATGGCGATCAGCGGCATCTACGATCTCGAGCCGATCCGCCACAGCTACCTCAACGTCAAGCTTGGCCTCGATGAAGCGATGTCCCGCCGCAACTCGCCGATCACGCAGGCCGGCGGCGCGATGAAGCCGCTGTCCTTGGTGGCCGGAGCTGCCGAGCTGCCGCTGTTGCGCAAGCAGACCGCGGATTTCGCCGGCCACCGCGCGAGATATGGATTGCCGGTGACGTATGAAGAAATCCCCGGCGCCGATCATTTCACCATCATGAATGAAATGACGTCGCCGACGGGGCGGATCACGACGTTGATCCGGCAATTGTTCGAGCGGATGGCGTTGGCCTCATCCTGAGGAGCGGCGTCTTCGCCGCGTCTCGAAGGATGGCCGCGAGTCCATGTGTTGCATCCATCCTTCGAGACGCGGCTAGCGCCGCTCCTCAGGATGAGGCGGCAATGCGCGTCCGCGCGCTACCCCCAGCCCGCGCTGATGCCGCCATCGACCGTGTAAATCACGCCCGACGTATAGCCGGAGCGGTCGGAGGCGAGGAATGCCATCAGGTCGCCGATTTCGCGGGCATGCGCGGGACGGCCGAGCGGCAGGCCTTTCTGAAACTCCCTGTAGCGGCTTTCGTCACCGAACTGATGCTTGGCGCGGGTCTTCAGCAGCGTCACATGGCGGTCGGTGCCGACCGGGCCCGGATTGATGCCGACGACGCGAATGTTGTCGGCGAGGCTCTTGCCGCCGAGCGCGCGGGTGAACGCCATCAGCGCCGCATTGCCGGCGCTGCCGCAGATATAATTGGCGTCGAATTTCTCGCCGGCGGCACCAATGTCGTTGACGATGACGCCGTGTCCGCGCGCTTTCATCTGCGCGTAGATGGCGCGGGTGAGGTTGATGTAGCCAAACACCTTCAATTCCCAGGCGTGACGCCAGGTCACTTCATCGATCTTGTCGATCGAACCGCCGGGAATATCGCCGGCATTGTTGACGAGGATGTCGATATCGGAAGCGTCCTTGGCGAGCTTTGCCAGATCCTCAGGCTTGCGCAGGTCCACGATGTGAGCCGTGGCGTCGATCTGGTGCGCCGATCGCAGGCGTTCGGTGAGTGCCTTCAACTGATCGCCGCTGCGGGCGGCCAGAAGCAGATGGCAACCTTCCTCGGCGAAGGCTTCGGCTGCGGCCGCACCGATGCCCTTCGATGCGCCGGTGATCAAAACGCGCTTGCCGCGCAGATGAAGATCCATAGGATTTTACTCTTCTGATGGGGAGACGGATTGTCGCCGCGTGAAGTTCGACTGTCAGGCCGCCCGCCGAAACGGTCAACATTGCAGTGCAGCGTTGCACCGTGGCGGGCTTTGGTCCATTGCAATCCGATCAAATAAATGGCGTTGTCGGAAAAAGAATAGGCGCGAAGGAAACTGTCGATGAGCAAGCCAACAAAGCAATATCGGATCGCGGTCATCCCCGGCGACGGCATCGGCAAGGAAGTGGTGCCGGAGGGCTTGCGCGTGCTGGAAACGGCGGCGAAAAAGCACGGCGTCAGCGTGCACTTCGACCATTTCGATTTCGCGTCATGGGATTATTACGAAAAGCACGGCCAGATGATGCCGGACGACTGGAAGGACAAGATCGGCAAGCACGATGCGATCTATTTCGGCGCGGTCGGCTGGCCCGCGAAAATTCCCGATCACATTTCGTTGTGGGGATCGCTGATCAAGTTCCGCCGCGAATTCGACCAATACGTCAATCTACGCCCGGTCCGGCTGATGCCGGGGGTGCCGTCGCCGCTGGCCAACCGCAAGCCTGGCGACATCGACTTCTGGGTGGTGCGCGAAAACACCGAAGGTGAATATTCGTCCGTAGGCGGGCGGATGTTCCCGGATACCGAACGCGAATTCGTCACCCAGCAAACCGTGATGACCCGGATCGGGGTCGATCGCATTTTGAAGTTCGCGTTCGAGCTGGCGCAGTCGCGGCCGAAGAAGCATCTGACCTCGGCGACCAAATCCAACGGCATTTCGATCACCATGCCGTATTGGGACGAGCGCGTGGAGGCGATGGCGAAGAACTTTCCCAAGGTGAAATGGGACAAGTACCACATCGATATTCTGACCGCGCATTTCGTGCTGCATCCGGACTGGTTCGATGTCGTGGTCGGATCGAACCTGTTCGGCGACATCCTGTCCGATCTCGGCCCGGCCTGCACCGGCACCATCGGCATCGCGCCGTCAGGCAACATCAATCCATCAGGAGATTTCCCCTCGGTGTTCGAGCCGGTGCACGGCTCGGCGCCGGATATCGCCGGCCAGGGCATCGCCAACCCGATCGGCATGATCTGGTCTGGGGCGATGATGCTGGAACATCTCGGCGAGAAGCCCGCCGCGGCCTCGATCGTCGCCGCGATCGAGCGCACGCTCGGCGAACGCACCCTGCGCACCCGCGATCTCGGCGGCAATGCCGACACCACGACGTGCGGCAAGGCGGTAGCCGAGATGGTGGAATAGGGGTCCGGTTGATCCACGTCTCCTTCGTCATTGCGAGGAGCGAAGCGACGAAGCAATCCATTCTTTCTTCGCGGCACCAAAGATGGATTGCTTCGCTGCGCTCGCAATGACGGGAAATGCGGCGGCCGCGCCTCAGCTCCCGACGATCCTCCGGCAATGCACCAACGCCGCTTCAATCAGATTCTCGCTGGCCTCCGGCGTGCGGAACGCCGAATGCGCCGACAGCGTGACGTTGGGGAGTTGCGTCAGCGGGTGATCCGCCGGCAGCGGCTCGACGTTGAAGACATCGAGCCCGGCGTGCCGGATGTGGCCCGACTTCAAAGCGCTCGATCATCGCATCTTCGTCGCACGATCGCACCGCGCGCGGTGTTGATCAGGATGACTCCTTGTTTCATTTGGGCGATCTTCTCGCCCGTGATCAGGCCGCGGGTTTCGTCATTCAGCAGGAGATGGAGCGAGACCACGTCGCTCGCCAGCACCGTGTCGAGATCGACGAATGTCGACGCCGGGATGACTCTTTGGCGATCGGTTCCAGGCGATGCACCTTCATGCCGCTGCCAAGGGCAATGCGCGCCACCTCCGCGGCGATGCCGCCAAAGCCGATCAACCCCAGGGTCTTGCCGGTCAACTGCATTCCATTCTCGCGCAGCCAGTTGCCGGCGCGCATCTCGCGGTCCATCCGGGCGATGCCGCGCGCCGCCGCCCACATCAGCGCGATGGCGGATTCGGCCACCGCCGTGTCGCCATAACCTCTAATCAGATGAACCTCGATGCCGAGTTCGGCGAGCTCCTCCGGGTTCATGTAGCTGCGCGCGCCGGTGCCGAGAAACACCACGTGTTTCAGGCCTGCGCATTGGCGCGCGATCGCGGTCGGCAGCGCGGTGTGATCGACGATCGCAATGCTGGCGCCATCGAGCACTGCTGGTAGCTGTTCCGGCGTCACGTCGGGGTCGCGATGAATGCGAACCGCGGGATCGCCCGGCTTGGTCAGCCGTTCGAAGATCACCGCCAGCGCTTCGTTGGCATCGACAAAAACCCCGCGCACGAAAGCCTCCGCTGGTTGACTGGATTGATCGGCGGTTATGAAGCGACGCCGGCGAGCGCCAGCACGGTATGCATCAGGACGTTGGCGCCGGCGGTGCAGTCGGCTTGGGTTGCATCCTCAAGCTCGTTGTGGCTGACGCCGTCCTTGCAGGGCACGAACACCATCGCCGCGGGCATCGCGGTGTTGAGATTGCAGGCATCGTGGCCGGCGCCCGAGGTGATGCGGCGGTGGGAATAGCCCAGCGCGCTCGCGGCATTCTCCACCGCGTCGACCAGTTTGGGATCGAAATGGGTGGGCGGCTTGCGCCAGACCAGATCGAGCGCGACCTCGACCTTGCGCCGGCCGGCGATCTCGCTGACAGCGGCGCGCAAGTCCTCATCGAGCGTATCCATGATTCCGGCGTCCGCGCTGCGGCAATCGACGGTGAAGGCGATCTCGCCGGGAATGACGTTGCGCGAGGGGCTGGCGATTACGGCCTCGCCGATGGTGCCGACCGCCTTCGGGCCGTGTTTCCTGGCGATGCTCTCCATCGCCAGCACAATCTCCGACAAGGTCGCCAGCGCGTCGCGGCGCAGCGGCATCGGCGTGGTGCCGGCATGGCTCTCGAAGCCGGTGATCTTGCCGTCATACCACAGCACGCCCTGGCCGGAATCGACCACGCCGATGGTCTTGTGTTCCGCTTCCAGGATCGGGCCTTGCTCGATGTGCAGTTCGACAAAGCTTGCAAATTTCTGCGTGCCCACCGCTTGCTCGCCGCGATAGCCGATGCTGTCCAGCGCCTCGGCCACCGTGACGCCCTCGGCGTCCTTGCGCGACAGAATATCGTCAGTGGTGAAATCGCCGACATAGGCCGCCGACGCCATCATGGCCGGCGCGAAGCGCGAGCCTTCCTCGTTGGTCCAGTTGACGATGCAGATCGGCGTTTCGGTTTCGATTCCGGCGTCGTTGAGCGTGCGGACCACTTCGAGCGCCGCCAGCGTGCCGAGCACACCGTCGTACTTGCCGCCGGTCGGCTGGGTATCGAGATGCGAGCCGAGGCCGATCGGCGGCTTCGACATGTCGCGGCCCTTGCGCAAGCCGAACATCGAGCCCAGCGCATCGACATGCACGTCGAGGCCCGCGGCTTCGCAGGCCTTGCGGAACCAGTCGCGCACCTGCTTGTCCTCGGGCCCGAGCGTCAGCCGCCGCACTCCGCCTTTCGGCGTGGCGCCGAATTTCGCGGTTTCGTGAATTGTATCCCACAGGCGGGCGGAATCGATTTGCAGATTGGATGCGATGCTGGTCATTCAGTGTCCCGGAAAGCTGTTGATGCGTCTCGTCGCCTTGCATGGTAGAACTGTGCGGCACTGCCTGTCGAGGCACACTGCCTGTCAAGGCACATTGGAGCGCTTTCGATGATTGCCGGTCTGGCGAAAAAACAGCAGGGCGTTAACGGCGAGCGGGAGATGCTGGCGAGCCTGCAAGCACGGCTGGCATGCCGCGCCGGCATGGCGACGACCACCGCCGGCGTCGCCAGCGGCTACGTGCAGGGCAATCTGGCGATCCTGCCGGAGCAGCTCGCGGCATCGTTTCACAGGTTTTGCCAGCTCAACCCAAAGCCGTGTCCCGTCATCGGCATGTCCGATGTCGGAAATCCCAAGATTCCCTCGCTCGGGATCGATCTCGACATCCGCACTGATTTGCCGCGTTATCGCGTTTGGCGCGACGGCGAGGTGGTCGAGGAGCCGACCGATATCATGGCGCATTGGCGCGACGATCTGGTGGCGTTCGTGCTCGGCTGCTCTTTCTCATTTGAAGAAGCGTTGATGGCGGATGATCTGCCGATCCGCCACATCGAGCGCAACGTCCGGGTGCCGATGTATCGCACCAATATCGCCTGTGCGCCTTCGGGGCCGTTTGCCGGCCCGATGGTGGTGTCGATGCGGCCGTTCAAGCCGGCCGATGCGATCCGCGCCGTGCAGATCACGTCGCGGTTTCCTGCCGTCCATGGCGCGCCGGTTCATCTCGGCCATCCGCATGCGATCGGGATCGCGGATATCGCAAAGCCCGATTACGGCGATCCGGTTCCGGTGGAAGCCGACGAAATTCCGGTGTTCTGGGCCTGCGGCGTGACACCGCAGGCGGTGATCGCGGCGGCGAAACTGCCGTTCGCCATCACCCATGCGCCGGGATTGATGCTGGTGACGGACCTCAAGAACAAGCAGTTGGCGGTGCTCTGATTTCCATCCGTTTTGTCGGAGGGCTCCATATTCTGTCATGCCCGGGCCTGTCCCGGGCATCCACGTCTTCCTTTCTTAATGCAAGAGAAGACGTGGATGGCCGGGACAAGCCCGGCCATGACGAGGAGAGATTGGGCGAGGAGCGGAGCGACGAAGCAATCCAAACATTCTTCGTAATTTATAATTGTGCTGCAGATATCTAAAAATACACCACTTCGGAAAATCTCCCGAAAATTCGAAGAAGTCATCGAAATATTCTAGACCCAGATCGGACAAGCGCTGGACCAAGGTATCAAGCGCCTCCCTACCAAAGTGCGGTCCGAACGAAGCTATTTCGTCGTTGCTGTCGAATGGCTCAGAGGCCCCGAGCGCCGCCATTAATTTACTTAAAGGGACGCCTCGCTTTTTCAACGAGGCAAGACGCACCACTATGCTGTACTCGCCGGTAACCCGAACACTTTCCATCTTTCAGAACCTCAAGGGAGTTGCCTATTTGTGCTCAGGCCTATGCTCCGGCAATTTCAACCCGAACGTCTTTGACAGATCCGCTATCTGCGCCGGCGTCAGAAAGCGCGGGTTCAGCCCGCGCAGCAGCAGATAAAGCTTCGCGGTCTCTTCCAGTTCCTCGATGGCAAAGACCGCGGCTTCCAGCGTGTCGCCGGACACCACCGGGCCGTGATTGGCTAATAGCACCGAGGTATATTTTCCGGCCAATCCTTTGATGGCCTCGGCGACGGCCGGATCGCCGGGCCGATAATACGGCACCAGCGCGGTCAGGCCGCACTTCATCAGATAATACGGCGTCATCGGCGGTAGTGCTGCGCGCGGGTCGATTTCCGGCAACATCGACAGCGCCACCGAATGCGCCGAATGCAGGTGCACCACGGCGCGGGCGTCGCCGCGGGTCTGGTACAGCGCGGCATGCAGCGGCACTTCCTTGGTCGGAGCATCGCCGGAGATGAGCCGGCTGTCGGCGCCGAGCCGCGCCAGCCGCGCCGGGTCCAATGATCCGAGCGACGCATTGGTCGGGGTCACCAGCCAGCCGCCGTCGTCCAGTTTCACGCTGATATTGCCCGACGAGCCCGGTGTGAGCCCGCGCTCGAACAGCGAGCGGCCGAGGCGGCAGATTTCCTCGCGAATCCTGGTTTCGGTCATTTTGGCATTTTGGCAGCATCCCGGTTGGCCGCTTTTCTCATGCTTTGGCAGCGCGGCCAAGCCGTGGTACCCAGAGGCAAAGCCGCCTTGGAACTGCGGCTATGAAGAAACCACGGGGGTTTGCCGCATGACCGAATCCGTATCCGCAAAACCGCGCGTCGCCGTTATCGGGCTGGGCTCGATGGGTTTTGGCATGGCGACCTCGCTGCGGCGCGCCGGCCTCAAAGTCACCGGCTGCGATGTTTCCGGTGACGCCGTCGCACGGTTCGTCGCGGATGGCGGTTTGGGCGCGAAGACGCCGGCGGAGGCCGCGAAAGACGCCGATATCGTCGTCAGCGTGGTCGTCAACGCCGCGCAGACCGAAACCATCCTGTTCGGCGCCGGCGGGGTCGCCGAAACGCTGGCCAAGGACGCCGTGTTCATCTCCTCGGCGACGATGGACCCGGATGTGGCGCGGCGGCTCGCGAAACAGCTCGAAGCCAGCGGCCGGCATTATCTCGACGCGCCGATTTCCGGCGGCGCGCAGCGCGCGGCGCAGGGCGAGCTCACCATTCTCGCATCCGGCAGCGCGGCCGCCTTTGCCAAGGCGCGGCCCGCGCTCGACGCGATGGCGGCAAAGCTCTACGAACTCGGCGATGCCGCCGGCGCAGGTGCCGCGTTCAAGATGATCAACCAGTTGCTCGCCGGCGTTCACATCGCGGCCGCCTCCGAGGCCATTACCTTTGCCGCGAAACAGGGGCTCGATATCCGCAAGGTCTATGAGGTGATCACGGCGTCTGCCGGCAATTCCTGGATGTTCGAGAACCGCGTGCCGCATGTGCTCGACGGCGATTACGCGCCGCGCAGTGCGGTGGAAATTTTCGTCAAAGACCTCGGCATCATCCAGGACATGGCGCGCACGGCGAAATTTCCGGTTCCGATAGCTGCCGCGGCGCTGCAGATGTTTCTGATGACGGCGGCCTCCGGCATGGGCCGCGACGACGATGCCTCGGTGGCGCGGATGTATGCCCGCGTCACCGGCACCCATTTGCCGGGCGAACCAAAAAGAAATAAAAGTGCGCCAGAATAGAAGCGATCCGAAATAGTCGTGAACGAAAAAGAGGACAGTGGATGCCCCGTTTCGCCGCCAATCTCAGCCTGATGTTCACCGAAGTTCCGTTCCTCGACCGTTTCGATGCGGCGGCCAAGGCCGGATTCACCGCGGTCGAGTTCCTGTTTCCCTATGACCATCCGGCGGAAACGGTCGGCGAGCGGCTGCATCGCAACAAGCTGACCCAGGCGCTGTTCAACCTGCCGCCCGGTAACTGGGACGCCGGCGAAAAGGGCTTTGCCGCATTGCCGGACCGATTTGCCGACCTGCAGCAAAGCCTGCGCGTGGCACTGCCTTACGCGCAGGCGACCGGTGTCAAGCGGCTGCATCTGATGGCCGGTGTCGCCAGCCGCAGCGATTCCCAGGCGGTGGCGGCGTTTCGCAAGTCGGCGATAACGGCGGCCGAGTTCTTCGCGCCCCATGGTCTTGACGTGGTGATCGAGCCGATCAACCCGCGCAACGTGCCTGGTTACTTTCTCAACGATTTTGCCTTCGCGCGCGATCTGATACTCGACCTGAAGATTCCCAACCTGAAACTGCAGTTCGACATCTATCATTGCCAGATCATCCATGGCGACGTGACGATGCGGTTGCGCGAGATGATGCCCATCATCGGTCACATCCAGATCGCCAGCATCCCGTCGCGCCACGAGCCCGACGAAGAGGAATTGAACTATCCGTTCCTGTTCGCTGAACTCGACCGGCTCGGCTATGACGGCTTTGTCGGCTGCGAATACAATCCGCGCGGCAAGACCACCGATGGCCTCGGCTGGTTCAGGCCCTATGCGGGAGTGAAACCGTGACGCTGGCCAGAAAAATATCTCTTGGCTGCATCGCCGACGACTACACCGGCGCCTCCGATCTCGCCAACACCCTGACGCGCTGCGGCCTGCGCACGGTGCAGACCATCGGCGTGCCGGCGGCCGATCTTGAATTGCCCGACGTCGATGCGGTGGTGGTGTCGCTCAAGAGCCGGTCGATCGAATCTCAATTGGCGGTGACGCGCTCGCGCGCCGCCGAACAATGGCTGCGCGACCGGGGTGCGGCTCACATCCTGTTCAAGATCTGCTCGACCTTCAATTCCACCGATGCCGGCAATATCGGCCCGGTGATGGATGCGCTGCGCACTGATTCGGGCGACGCCATCGTGCTGGTGACGCCGGCATTTCCCGAGACCGGCCGCACCGTCTATCAGGGTAATCTGTTTGTCGGCTCGCTGCCGCTGAATGAGAGTCCGCTGAAGGATCATCCGCTCAATCCGATGCACGATTCCAATCTGGTGCGGGTGCTGGCGCGCCAAAGTGCGACCAAAGTCGGGCTGGTCGCGCTCGCCGACGTCGCCCGCGGGCCGGATGCCGTCCGCGCCCGTCTGGCCGATCTCGCTGGCAGCGGTTTCGGCGCGGCCATCATTGATGCGGTGTTCGAGCGCGACCTCGAAACCGCAGGTTGGGTCGGGCTTGATCATCGTCTCTCGGTCGGCGCATCCGGGCTCGGCCTCGGGCTGGCGCGTGCGCTGGTCGCCTCGGGCCGGGTCGAATCGAACCTGCCGGACGCGATTTCCGAATCACCGGTCGGCGGACCGGCGGCCTGCCTCGCCGGCAGTTGTTCGCAGGCAACCCTCGGCCAGATCGCCAGAGCCGGGCAGGCGATGCCGGTGCTGCATCTCGATCCCGACCAGGTCGTCCTCGGCAAGGACGAAGCCCGCCGGGCGCTGGCCTGGGCCCGGGAGCGGCTCGGCCAAGGCCCGATCCTGATTGCCTCTAGTTCAACGCCGGATCAGGTCGCGGCCTTGCAGGCCCGGCACGGCCGCGATGCCGCCGGCCACGCCATCGAGCAGGCGATGGCCGATATCGCCGAGGGACTGGTCCAGTCCGGGGTCCGGCGGCTGGTGGTCGCCGGCGGCGAAACCTCCGGCGCGGTGGTCGATCGCCTTGGGATTCCCGGCTTTCTGGTCGGCCCCGAAATCGCCGCCGGCGTCCCGGTGCTGCGCGCCATTGGAACGAAACGTATTGGCACGAAACATTACGAAATGTTGCTGGCGCTGAAGTCCGGCAATTTCGGCGGCCCGGAATTCTTCTCCGACGCGCTTGGGTTGATGCGCTGAATTTTGAGGCGCTTTGCCCGCAAGAAGAAGCGCCGGAAAGCGCCCGCAGCCGGTCATTCACGACATGGTGACCGGCTCGCCGACCATCCAACCTGCGCGAACATCGCCGTTAACGGGCGATGGGTTAAGGATACGGCCGAACTGCATGAGAGGGTCGCAGCCGTGCGTTAGCAATTTAAGCGCAATTCAGGTAAATCAGCGCCAACGATTTCCCTTCGCATCGCGAATCCAAGCCCGTCCGCTTGAGTCAGGAATGCCCGTTCTATGACTGCATTGGTACGCATCGCCCTGAGCCGGCCGTACACGTTCGTCGTGCTCGCGTTGCTGATCCTGATCATCGGGCCGCTCGCCGCACTGCGGACGCCCACCGACATCTTTCCGGAGATAAGAATCCCCGTCATCGGCGTGGTCTGGAATTACACCGGGCTGCCGCCGGACGAGATGGCCGGGACGCATCGTGACGCCGTTTCAGCGCGCCCTGACGACGACCGTCAACGACATCGAGCACATCGTGGCGAACTCCTATAATGGCGTCGGCATCGTCAAGATCTTCTTCCAGCCCAATGTCGACATCCGCACCGCCAATGCCCAGGTCACCGCGATCTCGCAAACCCTGATCAGGGCGATGCCGCCGGGCGCGACACCGCCGCTGATTATCAACTATACCGCGTCGACGGTTCCGATCATCCAGGTGGCATTGTCGGGCGAAGGCCTGACCGAACAAAATCTCGCCGACATCGGCATCAACCAGTTGCGCACGCCGCTGGTGACGGTTCCCGGGGCCGCCATCCCCTATCCCTATGGCGGCAAGCAACGCCAGATGCAGATCGATCTCAATTCGCAGGCGCTGCAGGCGCGCGGACTGTCGGGTCAGGACGTCGCCAACGCGCTCGCCGCGCAGAATCTGATCACGCCGGCGGGCACGCAGAAGATCAGCGGTTTCGAATACTACATCCAGCTCAACAACTCGCCGCTCAAGATCCAGGAACTTGGCGACCTGCCGATCAAGGTCGTCAACGGCGCCATGGTGTATATACGCGACGTCGCCAGTGTGCGCGACGGCAATCCGCCGCAAACCAACATCGTGCACGTCAACGGCAATCGCTCCGTTCTGATGATGGTGCTGAAGGCCGGCTACATTTCGACGCTGGATATCATCTCGGGCATCAAGCAGAAGGTCATCGACGTCAAGGACACGATGCCCGACGCGTTGAAGATCGGGTTCGTCGGCGACCAGTCGATATTCGTCCGCGGCGCGCTCACCGCGGTGGCCCGCGAAGGCGTGATCGCCGCACTCCTGACCAGCCTGATGATCCTGCTGTTTTTGGGGAGCTGGCGCTCGACCATCATCATCGCAACCTCGATCCCGCTCGCCGTGCTGGGCGCGATCATCATGCTGGCGGCGATCGGCGAAACCCTCAACATCATGACGCTCGGCGGCCTGGCGCTCGCGGTCGGCATCCTGGTCGACGAAGCCACGGTCACGATCGAAAACATCAACTGGCATCTGGAGCAGGGCAAGGACGTCCGGAACGCGATCCTGGACGGCGCCAACCAGATCGTGGTCCCGGCGTTCGTTTCGCTGCTGTGCATCTGCATCGTGTTCGTGCCGATGTTTTTCCTGCAAGGCGTCGCGCGCTTCCTGTTCGTGCCGCTGGCCGAAGCGGTGGTGTTCGCCATGATCTGGTCGTTCATCCTGTCGCGGACGCTGGTGCCGACCATGGCGATGTATCTGTTGCAGCCGCATCTGCATCACTCCGACGACGAACATGCGCCGCCGTCGCGCAATCCGCTGGTGCGGTTTCAACGCGGTTTCGAATCAGGCTTCGAGCGGCTTCGCAGCGGCTACAGCGATCTGTTGTCGCGGGCGATGCACCACCGGACGGTTTTCGTGATCGGGTTCCTCGGCTTCGTCGGATTGTCGTTCCTGCTGGTGCCGTTTCTCGGCCAGAACTTCTTTCCATCGGTCGATGCCGGCCAGATCCTGATGCATGTGCGCACCCAGGTCGGCACCCGTCTCGAGGAAAGCGCCAATCAGTTCGCCGACGTGCAGAAGGTGATCCGCAAGATCATTCCGCCGGCTGAAATCGAGACGCTGACCGACAATATCGGCTTTCCGATCAGCGGCATCAACATGACCTACAACAACACCGGCCTGCTGGGCCCGCAGGACGGCGATATCCAGATCAAGCTCAAGGAAGACCACGTTCCGACCGAGACCTATGTGAAGGCGCTGCGCGAACAGTTGCCGCGCGCCTTTCCGGGCATGACGTTCGCCTTCCTCCCGGCCGATATCGTCAACCAGATCCTGAACTTCGGCGCGCCGGCGCCGATCGACCTGCAGATCCGCGGCGCGAATCTGGCTGCGAATTTCGCTTATGCCAATAAATTGCTGCCCCGGATTCGCCGGATCGCCGGCATCGCCGATGCGCGCATTCAGCAATCGCCCAATTATCCGACCTTCAATGTCGACGTCGATCGGACCCGCGCGCAATATGTCGGGCTGACCGAGCGCGATGTCGTCAACAGCATGACCGTCAACCTCGCCGGCAGTTCGCAGGTGCAGCCGACGTTCTTCCTCAATCGCGACAACGGCGTTTCGTATTCGATCGTGATGCAGACCCCGCAATATCAGCTCGATTCGCTGAGCGCGCTGGAGATGCTGCCGATCACGGCGGGCGGGCCGTCTGCGCCTATACTCGGCGGCATCGCCAGCATCAAGCGAACGGTTTCCAACGCGGTGGTCTCGCAATACGACATCAACCCGATGGTGCAGATCTATGCGACGCCGCAGGGCCGCGATCTCGGCGCGGTCGCCGCCGACGTCAGGGCGAACATCGCGGACACCGCCAAGGAGGTCCCGAAGGGCAGTTCGGTATTCCTGGTGGGCCAGGTGCAGACCATGAACAGTGCGTTTTCGGGATTGCTGTTCGGATTGCTCGGCGCGATCGTGCTGATCTATCTCTTGATCGTGGTGAACTTCCAGTCCTGGTCCGATCCGTTCGTGATCATCACGGCGCTGCCGGCCGCCTTGGCCGGGATCGTCTGGATGCTGTTCTCGACCCAGACCACGCTGTCGGTTCCGGCCCTGACCGGCGCGATCATGTGCATGGGCGTCGCGACCGCCAACAGCGTGCTGGTGATCAGCTTCGCCCGCGAGCGCTATGAGGAACTCGGCGACCCGGTCGCCGCGGCGATCGAAGCGGGCTTCGTTCGTATCCGCCCCGTACTGATGACCGCGCTGGCGATGGTTATCGGTATGCTGCCGATGGCGCTCGGCCTCGGCGAGGGCGGCGAGCAGAACGCGCCGCTGGGGCGCGCCGTGATCGGCGGCCTGATCTTTGCAACGGTCGCCACCCTGATGTTTGTTCCGGTGGTATTTAGTATGGTACACAAGAAGCAGGGCGCAAAAGACGCCTTTTCGGAGACACCGCATGCCGCCCACTGAACAAAGCTCGACTGGCTCCCGCCGGAAGTTGGGCATTTTAGGGGTCGTGGCTATCGCTGCCGTCCTTCTGGTCGTGGTGACCGGGATCCGGGCGCGCGAGGACGCCAGCGTCAAGCTGCGTGAGTGGACCGATGACCAGGCCATTCCGACGGTCGCCGTGGTACTCCCGGACCCGAAGATGCTCAGCGCCACCATCGACCTGCCGGGCAGGCTGGAGGCCTACAATCGCGCGCCGATTTTTGCGCGCGTCAACGGCTATCTGAAAAGCTGGAGCGTCGACATCGGCGCCAGGGTCAAGGCGGGCGACGTGATCGCCGAAATCGAGGCGCCGGACCTCGATCAGCAACTGATGCAGGCCCGCGCCGATCTCGTCAACCAGCAGGCCAGCGCGAAACTGTCCGACGTGACGCTGGCCCGTCGCAGGACCTTGATCGCGTCGAATTTCGTCTCGATGCAGGAAATCGACGAGCGCACCGCCGATCTCTCCAACAAGAACGCGGCCGTCAAGTCCGCCCAGGCCAATGTCGAGCGGCTTGAGGCGCTGGCCGCCTACAAGAAAATCACCGTGCCGTTCGACGGGGTGGTCACCTCGCGCCAGACCGATATCGGCGCGCTGATCAATTCGGGTGGCGGCACCGGCCCCGCGATGTTCGTGATTTCGGACATCAAGAAACTGCGCGTCTATGTCGACGTTCCCCAGAGTTACGTGCCCTCGATCAAGATCGGCGCCAAGGCCATCCTCTCGATGCCGGACTATCCGAACCGGACCTTCCCGGCGACGGTCGAGGCTTCATCGCAGTCGGTCAACGTATCGACCGGCACGACGCAGATGCAGCTCGCGCTCGACAATTCCAAGGAAGAGTTGATGCCGGGCGGCTATGCCAGTGTGCGCATGAGTCTGGCGCGGGAGGACGCGCCGCTGCACATTCCCTCCAGCGCGCTGGTCTTCAACCAGAGCGGACTGCGCGTTGCGACCGTCACGCCGGACGACAAGATCCTGTTCAAGACCGTGACCATCGCCCGCGATCTCGGTCGCGACATCGAACTGGCGTCGGGCCTCGCTGCGGAAGATCGCGTCATCGTCGCGCCGCCCGATGGCATCGCCGACGGCGATCAGGTCCGCGTTGCCGGCGCCAAGGGCAAGCCCACCAACGTCTCGGAACGGCCGGGCGTGAAGGGGTAGGGCGGCGGAGGCTGCCTTCCTTAACCTCGCCCCGCTTGCGGGGAGAGGATCGGATCGCGTTAGCGATCCGGGTGAGGGGGTACCGGTTTCACCATTGTCACTTCGCGGGACGAAGGGCCCCTCACCCCAACCCTCTCCCCGCAAGAGCGGGGCGAGGGAGAAGATACGACGCGACGCGGACTCTACCCCACCCGCCATTCCGGCACGCCATCCTCCGCGGTGACGACATCTCCGGCTGATCCCACCGGCGTGCGGTCCATGTTCAGGAGATGTGCGAGCGTCCGGCTGTCGTTCGCCGGGTACCCGCGCCAGCGTGCGGGCGTTATCCTGAGTCCTCAGCATCACCACGCCATGTTCGACGTCGCCGTTGCGGCCATAGAGCGCGGTGAAGCTTTCGACCGTGCCTTTGCCGGCCGCCTCGGTGACGAAGTCGGGCACCGCGCCCTTGTTGCGGTCGGCCTCGCTCTGCACGCTGGTATCCTGCGCGAGCGGTTCCGGTGAGGCCTGCCGCGACAGCACCAGCGCGTGATGCTTGGTGACGAAGCCGCCCTGGCCGTAGAGCAGGCCGAGTTCGGCGCCGTTACGGAGTTTCCGCACCATCGCGCAGGCCGCGTGCGTCATGTAGGTGTTGAGCGGTGCGCCGAAGAAGGTCAGCCCTCCCGTCACCGTCGGCTGCACGTCGCTGCCGAGGCCCAGGGTGCGGCGCGCCATCTTGGGCACGCAGGGAAAGCAGCTATAGAGCTCGATCGCATCGAATTTCCTGCCGTCGCCGCCGGCGAATTCCATCACCGCCTTGAGCACGGCATTCTGCGGATGGCTCTCGTAAAACTGGTCGCGCAGCAGATAGTCGCGCGGCTCTTCGGCTGATGCGCCGCCCAGAGGATAGATCAAACGATCCTCCGATATCCCCGCGGCGCGCGCCTTTGCCAGACTCGTCATCAGGATGGCGCCGCCCATGTTCACGGTCGGGTTGGCCACCATCAGCTTGGTATAGGGCCAGGCGATCAGGCGGTTGTCCGGTGTCGGCGTCGTGATCTCATCGGCCGCGAAGCGCCGCTTCAGCCAGGCGTTGGGATTTTCCGAGGCTGTGGTCGCAAAGGTCGACCAGAGATGGCCGGATTCGGCCATCGCCTCGCGCGGGGTCTGGCCCCAATGTGCCGAGGTCGCGGCTTCGTAAAACGGATAAACCGTCACCGGCCTGAACACGCCGAGCTCGACGGCCAGCGGCTTCTGGAACGCGGCGCCGCGTTTTGGTTCCTCGACGTCATGTGCGAACGGCGTCCACGGCAGATCGATGCCGGCGCGCTGGGCCTTGGTCGCGGTCGATTGCGCCTCGGCGCCGCAGACCGCGGCGACGCTGCATTCGCCGCGTGCGATGCGCTTGGCCGCCTCGTGCAGATAGCGGATCGGGCTCTCGCCGCCGACCGGGCCGTAATAAAGATGCGTGGGATCGATGCCGAGGCGCTGCGCCAGTTGTTTCTCCGGGTCGCGATAGCGCCAGCTCAGGAAATTGACGATGTCGAGCGATTGGATTTCGCCGAGCAGTTGGCCGCCGGAGTCCTGCTCCGCGCGCTTGAGCGCCTGCTCCAGCAGCGTCAGCGGCTCAAGGCCGGCGGCGATCTCCTTCGGGCGATCGACGATTTCGCCGACGCCGACAATGACGGGGATACGGTCTTCGGGGATGGAGGAGGTTGAGCTGTTCATGGTTTCTTGTTTTCACTTTCGGAATCTAAATGAGGAGCGCGCCTCGCTTCTCGTCATTGCGAGGAGCGAAGCGACCGAAGCAATCCATTCTTTCCCTCTGCGGCGGGGATGGATTGCTTCGCTTCGCTCGCAATGACGGCGGCGAGTTCGGCTTACTCCGCCACCAGCGCATTCATGTGCTCGACCGCCTCGACGAACTCTTCCTTGAATTCCTGCACCACCGCACTTGCGGATTTCACGCTGTCGATCAGGCCGACGCCCTGGCCGACAAAATAGCTGACGAGGTCGCGCGCCTGCGCGTTGCCGGCTGCCGCCGAGCGATCGATCGCGGCGAACGCGTCGCGGCTGATGATGCTTTGCAGCGGCATCGGCAGCGCGCCGGGGCTGTCGGGTCCGCGGTCCCAGGCGTCGGTCCAGACCGAGCGCAACTGACGCGCCGGCTTTCCGGTGCGGCCTTTGGAGCGGATGGCGTCGCGCGAGGAAGCCGCGATCATCTTTTCACGGAAAATTTCAGTGGTCTCGGATTCGACCGTGGCCAGCCACACCGAGCCGGTCCAGACGCCCGCCGCACCCATCGCCATGCACGCCGCCATCTGGCGTCCGGTCATGATGCCGCCGGCGGCCAGCACCGGCACATCCCGGATCGGCTTGATCGCCTTGATCACTTCGGGCACCAGCACCATGGTCGAGACCTCGCCGCAATGGCCGCCGGCCTCGGTGCCCTGCACCACGAGAATATCGACGCCGGCCGCGACCTGACGCAGCGCATGCTCCTTGGCGCCGACTAGCGCTGCGACCGGCACGTTGTGCTTCCTGCCCATGTCGATCATCGCCTTCGGCGGCACGCCCAGCGCATTGGCGATCAGGCGGATCGGGTGCCGGAACGAGGCGTCGAGAACTTCCAGCGCGCGCTGCGCGTCGAACGGCTGCGGCTGATTGTCGGCGACATTGCTGGCCGTCAGTTCGACGCCGTATTTCTTCAGCAGGTTCCGCGTGAAGGCGCGATGTTCGGGCGAGACCCGCGCTTCCAGGCTCTTCCAGGTGACGTTCTTCTCGCCTGATGTCGAGATGTTTTCCGGGATCAGCACGTCGAGGCCATACGGCTTGCCGTCGACATGGTCGTCGATCCATCTCAGTTCCTGCTCGACGGATTCGGGCGAATGCGAGGTGGCGCCGAGCACGCCGAAGCCGCCGGCGCGGCTGACCGCGGCAACCACGTCGCGGCAATGGCTGAACGCCAGCAGCGGAAATTCAATTCCCAGCATGTCGCAGATCGGCGATTTCATGGTGGTGCTCACTCCCTGCTTGCGGCCTTTTTGGCGCTGCTCGCTTCTGGTTTGAATTGGCGAATTCTGAAGTGACGCTATCGCATCATCGACCGGAAAGCCAAGCGGGTTTCCTTCGTCTGGTCTTGCGCGCAGGGGCTATGAGAGGCGATCGCGCGCGAGCACATTCCGTCTGGCAAAATATACGCGCGAGACAACACCCGATACGCAACCCCGTGCCGCCGTTTTGCCGCTTGCGCTTTCGATGCGGCGGTAGAATGCTGATTGGCAAGAACTGAAGAATCTCGAGGGAGCGCGAACAGGATGTCCGCCTTGCAATCGATTTCCGGCAAAAGCCCCGCCGCGGGCCCGGAAAACTACGATGTCGTCGTGGTCGGCGCCGGCTTTGCCGGAATGTACATGCTGCACAGGTTGCGCGGGATCGGGGCGTCGGTGCGGGTCTACGAGCAAGGCGGCGATGTCGGCGGCACCTGGTACTGGAACCGCTATCCCGGGGCGCGCTGCGATGTCGAAAGCATGCAGTATTCCTATTCGTTCTCCGACGAACTGCAGCAGGAATGGAACTGGAGCGAACGTTACGCGCCGCAGTCCGAGATTCTGAAATACGCCAACCATGTCGCTGACCGCTTCAAGCTGCGTCCGGATATCCAACTCCATACCCGCGTCGAACGTGCTAGCTTCGATGAAGGCGCCAATAGCTGGTCGGTGACTACCTCCGACGGCAAGACCGTGACCGCGAAATATGTCGTTCTCGCCACCGGCTGCCTGTCGAACGCGCGGACGCCGGATATCAAGGGCCTCGCCGATTTTGGGGGCCAAGTCTATCACACCGGTCACTGGCCGCACGAGCCGGTGGATTTTTCGGGCCTGCGTGTCGGTGTGATCGGCACGGGATCGTCGGCGATCCAGTCGGTGCCTGTCATCGCCGAGCAGGCCAGCCACCTCACCGTGTTTCAGCGCACCGCGAACTTTTCCATCCCCGCGCGCAATGCGGCGTTGACGGCCGAGCAGCGGCGATCCTGGAAGGCGGACTATCCGGAAATCCGGCGCAAGGCGCGCGAGACCCGCAACGGCATTGTGCAGGAAATGCCTGATCGAGGCGCGCTCGACGATGGCGACAACGAGCGCCGCGCCAGATACGAATCGCGATGGGCGCGGGGCGGCGTCACCTTCATGGGCGCCTACAACAACCTGGTGCTCGACAAGGCGGCCAACGACACCGCCGCCGATTTCGTCCGCGAAAAGATCGCCGAGATCGTCAAGGATCCGCAAACCGCAAAACTGCTGCAGCCCGACAACCATCCGATCGGATCAAAACGCATTTGCGTCGATAGCGATTATTTCGCCACCTTCAATCGTTCGAACGTGACGCTGGTCGATATCAAATCCGATCCGATCGAGGAAATCCTGCCGAACGCGGTGCGCACCGCAGCCGGCGACTACGCGATCGATGCGCTGGTGCTGGCGACCGGCTTTGACGCGATGACGGGTTCGGTCGCCAAGATCGACATCAGCGGCCGCAACGGCCAGACGCTGAACCAGAAATGGGCCGAGGGCCCCAAAACCTATCTCGGCCTGATGAGCGCGGGCTTTCCCAATCTGTTTATCATCACCGGCCCCGGCAGTCCGTCGGTGTTGAGCAACATGATCGTCTCGATCGAGCAGCATGTCGACTGGATCGCCGACTGCATCGCCTGGATGCGCGGACGTGACCTCGACACCATGGAAGCGAACCGGCAGGCCGAGGACGGCTGGGTCGCGCATGTCAACGAGGTCGCCCACGGCACGCTCTATCCGCAGGCCAATTCCTGGTACATGGGCGCCAACATTCCGGGCAAGCCGAGGATCTTCATGCCCTATATCGGCGGCGTCGGAACCTATCGCCAGATCTGCGACGATGTCGCGGCGAAGGGCTATGAGGGGTTTGCGATGGTGAGGGCTGAGCGGACGCAGAAGATGGCGGCGTCATCCTGAGGCGGGTGCTCTCAAAGGGCGAGTGATTTGCACGGTCATTTTCTGATCCGGCGGAATCAACTCCGGAGCCGCCGGGCCAAGGCCGTAACGAAGCAATCGGCATCGGCCTCGTCGTTATAGACATGGGGCGAAATGCGCATCCGACCCAGACGCGCTGCGACGTAGATGCGCTCGCTTGCCAGGCCTTCGATGAGGCCTGTCGGCATCCCGTCCTTAAAGCTAAGGCTCAGGATATGCGGCGCCCGCAGGTGACGCTGCCGGCACGCCGACGCCGGACCCGCGCACGCCCTCCGCGATCCGTTCCGTCAGCATAAGAAGACGTTGCGCAATGGCGGCGGCACCCCATTCGGCCATCATTTCCATACCGATCGAGGCCATCTCCATCGAAATGAAATGGTCGCGCTCGCCCATGTCGAAACGCCCCGCATCGGAGACGTAGCTGACGTCAGCGAAATAGACCTCATTCTCGGCGCGCACGTCACGGCGGCCGAACGCGGTCTGCTCGAGCGGGATACCGCCTTGATGGCGCTTGGCGATGTAGAGAAAGGCCCGGCCGTAAGGCCCAAGCAGCCACTTGTAGGTTGGGAAAAGCACAAAATCCGGGTCGAGACGCCTCACATCCATTGTCAGCACGCCGGCGCCATGGGTGGCGTCGATGAGGAAGCTGGCTCCGCGCCGTCGCAGCGCTGCGCCGATCTTCTGGATGTCGATCAGCCCGCCATCCGACCAGTGCACCGATGAGATCGAGGCGAGACTGACCGGCGGCGCGCCCGGTTCCTCGATGGCCGCGAGAATGGCGGAGGTCCAGTCGCCATCGCCCGGTCGTCTGACCGTCTCGACGGCAAACCCCTGCGCGGTGGCGCGTGTTTGCCATTCCAGTACCGGCGAGGAATGATCGTCTTCCAGAACGATGACGCGCGTGCCGCGATCGATGGTCAGAACCTTCGCTGCCGTCGCCACGCCGTAGCTGATCGAGGGGATCAGCGCGATGTCGGCGGGATCGGCATGGATCAGCCGGGCGGCTGCCGTCCGCGCGCGTTCGTGCTGGCCGTTGGCGAAGTCAGTGTTGAGCGTCCAGGGTTTGCCTTTGCGCCCAATCGCGGCGCGGCCGGCGTCCTGGGTTCGAAGCGGCAGCGGGCTATAGGAAGCCGAATTCAGGTAGCAGATATCGCGCGGCATCTCGAACAGGGCGCGCTGCGAAGCAAGCATTGGGTTGATCTCTTGGTTGGATCCTATCCAGTATGGCTCAACTCAATCCAGTGATTTGGGGGGGCCGTCCAGCCCCCTTCGCAAAAATATTTGCATTCACTTTTGACCCAAATCACTTCTACATCGTTCGCATCCCGGCCAACACGACAGGGGCGTTTCGCGATCGTCACGAACGTAAGGTTGGGATGCGATGGACGCAGGTGGCGCGACTGACGAGCGCGCGGCTCGCGGACGGCGAAGTCGTGTGGTCCTGACGCCTCGACGCCGGCGTCAAGTTTGCGGAAGACAAATCCGCAGGCGACGGTGACAAGAAAGCCCGATCACCGGGGAGAGTACGAAATAAGCTGTTAAAACCATCGCGTGCGGGAATGCCGGGTGATCCCGGTGCGACCGTGGTGACTAACGCGTGTGCTTTACTACTCTACACGCGCGGCTGCGGGTGCAACGGGCACCCGGCATTCCCCACGCCCTCTTTTTGGGCGCGAGCATTCATGCAAAACTCGGGCGCAACGCGCCGCGGGAATACTCGCGGCCGTCATCGCCCGCCACCGGGTCGCGCGAACGCGCGCCCGATGACAGGCTCCAGCGGGCGATCCAGTATTCCGAGACGTCAGTGATGGAATCGAAAAGCTGCGGCGTACTGGATGCTCCGCTTTCGCGGAGCATGACGGTCTTTGTACGGCACCGATGCGTACCCTGCGAACTCCCTCAAAACGCCGTGTAGCCGCCGTCGATCACAAAGCAATCCGCCGTATGATAGGACGACGCCTTGCTCATCAAATAGACCGCGATGCCGCCGAAATCCGAGGGCTCGCCGAACCGCCGCATCGGAATCCGCGGCATCACATTGGCGACGAATTTTTCGTTGGCCATGATATTGGCGGTCATGTCGCTCTTGATCCAGCCGGGCAGGATGGCGTTGGCGGTGACGCCCTGACGTGCGAGTTCGACCGCGAGCGCGCGCACCAGCGCGTTGATGGCGGCCTTGGTCGCCGCATAATGTTCGTTGCGGGCGGTGCCGAAAATCGATGCCAGGCTCGAGGTCGCAACCAGACGGCCGAACGGATCACCCGATGCGGCGCGTTCGGTCATGTGGCGCGCCGCCACCTGAAACACATGGAATACGCCATCGAGATTGGTGGCGAACATGCTGCGCCATTGTTCTTCGGTACGGTCGATAAAGGCGTGCCGCCCGCCGCCGCCGATGCCGGCATTGGCAAAGCAGCCGTCGACGCGGCCGAAGCGGTCGAGCGTGGCGGCCATCGCGGTCTTGACCGAGGCGGGGTCGGTGACATCGCAAATGCGGGTGTCAACCTTGCCGGCGGCGCCGGCCATGGTCGCTGCGGCGCTTTTGTTCTTCTCGGCATTGCGACCCCAGATCGAAATGTTGCACCCGGCCGCCGCCAGCGCCTGCGCGATGCCGAGACCTATACCGCCATTGCCGCCGGTGATGACGGCGACCCGGCCGGTGAGGTCGAAAAGTCGTGCAAGCGTTTCCATGAGGCGTTTCCATTTGGTTTGGCGCGCGTTAAGGCTGCGTCCGGGGCGGGCAGATGCTCTGACACCAACCATGGACAAGCGCGCCTTAAAAATCAAATATGAGCTCTAGATACCAGATCCCGACGCATCCGCGGTGCTGACAACGCGGACTAAAACTGACGAGGAAACAGATGCAGTTCAAACACGCTACCCTCGATATCGATGGGCCGGTCGCCGTCCTCAGGCTCGATCATCAGGAGGTGATGAACGCGGTATCGGTCGACATGCTGGGCGGTCTCGGCGAGGCGCTCGACACCATCGACGACAGGAAAGCGGAAGTCCGCTGTCTGGTCATCACCGGCGCGGGGCGCGCCTTCTGCACCGGGGCCAACCTGCAGGGCCGCAACAACCAAACGCCAGGTAGCAAGAGCAACGCCGGCGTCACCCTGGAAACCGCATTCCATCCCTTCCTGCGCCGGCTGCGCAATCTGCATTGCCCGATCGTGACTTCCGTCAACGGTCCCGCCGCCGGCGCCGGCATGAGCTTCGCGCTGATGGGCGACATGATCCTGTGCGCACGCTCGTCCTACTTCCTGCAGGCGTTCCGGCGCATCGGCCTGGTACCCGATTGCGGATCGACCTGGCTGCTGCCGCGGCTCATTGGCAAGGCCCGCTCGGTCGAACTGTCGCTGATGGGGGAAAGACTGCCGGCGGAGAAGGCGCTGGAATGGGGGCTCGTCAACCGGGTCTATGACGACGCGGTCTTGATGGACGAAACCATGAAGCTGGCGCATGAGCTTGCCAATGGTCCGACGATCGCGCTGTCGCTGATCCGCAAGCTGTATTGGGAAAGCCCGGAGAATTCGTTCGAGGACCAGCTCAATCTGGAGTTGCAGTCACAGCGGATGGCGGGCGCGGCCGAAGATTTCAAGGAGGGCGTCACCGCGTTCCTGGAAAAACGTCCGGCGAAATTCAAAGGCAAATGATGGAAGCGCTGCTCGGGCGCTGCGTCGCGTCGTGGTTTCCTGGCGCCACTGGCGTTGCCGGCGCCGTCAGGCTCTCCGGCGGCGCCAGCCAGGAGACCTGGTCGTTCGACATCGTCCACCCCGCGGGCAACATCGGCGCGATCCTGCGCCGCGCGCCGCCGGATTACATCGCGCTCGGAGCGCTCCGCCGGGCTGAACGTCGAGGCGGCGCTGATGCAGCGCGCTTATGAGGCTGGCGTGCCGTCGCCGCAGGTGCTGCATGTGCTTCAACCGCAGGATGAACTCGGCACCGGCTTCATCATGAAGCGGGTCGATGGCGAAACCATCCCCCGGAAGATTTTGCGTGACGACCAGTTTGCGCAAACGCGGCCGAAACTCGCGCGCCAGCTCGGCCACGTTCTGGCTGGGATCCACGGTCTGGCGTTGCCGCAACTGCCGGAACTTCGCCGCATGACGGCGGCGAAGGAAATGACCGAGCTGGAGCGGGACTACCGCGGTCTCGATTGGCCGCGGCCGGTGTTCGAACTGGCGCTACGCTGGCTGCGCGACCGCGATCCCGGTCCGTCGCAGGAGGTCACGCTGGTGCACGGCGATTTCCGGCACGGCAATCTGATCATCGGTCCCGACGGCGTTCGCGCCGTGCTGGACTGGGAGCTCGCCCATCTTGGCGACCCGATGGAGGATTTGGGGTGGATATGCGTCAATTCATGGCGCTTCGGCCAGATCGACAAGCCGGTCGGCGGTTTCGGCACGCGGGAGGAATTGTTCGCAGGCTACGAGGCGGCCGGGCGCCGCGTCGATCCGCATAGGGTGATGTTCTGGGAAGTGATGGGCACGCTGCGCTGGGGCTTGATGTGCTGCGGCATGATGCAGCGCTTTCGCCGCAGCCCCGATCACTCGCTTGAGCGTGCGATGATCGGCCGCCGCTCGTCGGAAACCGAAATCGATCTGTTGCGGCTATTGGCGCCACGGGCATCAAATAGATGAGAAACTAACATGCAGGACGAACCGACACCGAAAGAACTCATCAAGGCGGTCGCCGATTTCCTGCGCAGCGATATCGCGCCGCTGATCAGCGGGCATCAGGCGTTCAAGCTGCGGGTTGCGATCAATGCGCTTGATCTCGTGACGCGCCAGATCACGCTGGAGCAGGACAGCGATGCCGCGGAAGTCGCGCGGCTGTCGCGACTGTTGGCGATGCAGGGCTCGGTCGGCGAGCTCAATCGCGTGCTCGCCGACCGTATCGCCAAGGGTGAAGTCGACCTGCAGACGCCGGGGCTCGCCGATCATCTGTGGCAGACCACGATGGACAAGCTCGCGGTCGATCAGCCGAACTATGCGTCGTATCGGAGGGAGCTTGAGAACAAAGCGCACTACAGACTTCCTCATCGTGAGAGCTACGCGAATGCGGCGATGGACTGGAGCTAGTTCGTCATGCCCGGGCTTGTCCCAGGATCACTTCTACAGCTTCAGCAAGAAGGCGCGAATGCCGACAGCTGCCAGCGGAAGCGATTTTGTTCGTTATCTTCCCGCCCATTTCGGCGGGCGCTTTTCCGAAAACGCCTTCGGCCCCTCGATATAATCCTGCGACGCCGCCATCGCCTTCACGGCCGGATAATCGCGCTGGTCGGCGATCGCCTGCTCCAGCGAGACCGCAAGGCCCTTCTGGATGGTCTGCTTGGAGGCACGGATCGACATCGGGCTGTTCTTGCAGATAGTCTCGGCCCAGCGCTCCGCGGCTGCCAACGCCTCGCCGGCCGGGACCACCTCGTTGACGAAGCCGAGTTCGTGGCCCTCGCGGGCGGTGACATGGCGCGCGGTCAGGATCATGCCCATGGCGCGCTTGAGGCCGATCTGGCGCGGCAGCCGGTGCAACCCGCCGGCGAGAGCAGCGAGTCCGACATGCGGTTCGGGAAGCGCGAACTTCGCGTTCTCCGAGGCAATGATAAGGTCGCAAGCCAAGGCGATCTCAAAGCCGCCACCCATGGCGACGCCGTTGACCGCAGCAATGATCGGCTTGTCGCAGTCGAACCGCGAGGTCAGCCCGGCAAATCCGCCGGTGTCCCAGCCGCGCTTGCCGCCCGCCGCCTGCCATTTCAGGTCGTTGCCGGCGCAGAACGCCTTGTCGCCGGCGCCGGTGACGATCGCGACCCATTGCTCGGGATCGGCGGAGAAGTCGTCGAACACCTTGTTCAGTTCGAAATGCGCATCGGTATGCAGGGCGTTGTACACCTCGGGCCGCGACAGCGTCACGATGGTGACCGGGCCCTTGCGCGTGACCTTGGAGAATTTCAAATCCATGTTTGCTCCCGTCGTTTCTTTTGCCGTGGCAAGGAATATGTCGCTCGAATATTAACTTGCTCTCGCCGCCGGATGCCATCCAATTACGCTGGCTACCTCCGCGTCACAAGCCGTATTCCATTGCTTGACTTGATTTGAGGTTCTCATCCTAATCGGTCGGGCTCGGGATCACCTCGCGACCTCGCCGCGCCACAAACGACAAGACGACAAGAAAAACGACATCTGGGAGAATTGCCTTGGATTTTGCATTGCCAGCCGACCTCGTCGCCTATCTCGCCGAACTCGACCAGTTCATCGCACGCGAGATCAAGCCGATCGAAAACGCGGACGACAACGTCCGGTTTTTCGATCATCGCCGCGAATGGGCGCGTACCGATTTCGACAATGGCGGGCTGCCCCGGCATGAATGGGAAGCGCTGCTGCGCAGGGTGAAAAATCTCGCCGACAGCGCCGGGCACCTCCGCTTCGCGATCCCGAAACGCTATGGCGGCAAGGACGGCTCCAATCTCTGGATGGCGGTGATCCGCGAGCATTTCGCGTCCAAGGGGCTCGGCCTGCACAATGATTTGCAGAACGAACATTCCATCGTCGGCAACCTGCCGCTGGTGACCATGCTCGACCGCTACGGCCGCGACGACCAGAAGGTGATGATCGAAGGCTCGATCACCGGAAAATATCGCATCACCTTCGGCCTGACGGAGCCCGAGCACGGCTCGGATGCGACCCATATGGAAACCCGCGCGGTGCAGGCGACCCGCGACGGCGTCGCCGGATGGGTGATCAACGGCGAGAAGATGTGGACCACCGGCATGAATGTCGCGACCCATTGCGCGCTGTTCGCGCGCACCTCGGGCAATGACGGCGACGCGCGCGGCATCACCTGCTTTCTGGTGCCGGCGAACGCCAGGGGCGTCAAGGTCGAGGAATATATGTGGACCTTCAACATGCCGACCGATCATCCGCGCGTCAGCTTCACCGACGTGTTCGTGCCGGACGATGCGCTGTTCGGTGAGGTCGGCCGCGGACTGTCGCTGGCGCAATGCTTTGTGCACGAGAACCGGATCCGGCAGGCGGCGAGTTCGCTGGGCGCTGCGGTCTATTGCATCGAGGAAAGCGTGAAATACGCGCGCCAGCGCAAGCCGTTCGGCCGCGAGCTCGCCGAAAACCAGGCGATCCAGTGGCCGCTGGTCGAGCTTGCGACGCAGGCGGAGATGCTGCGGCTACTCATCCGCAAGACCGCCTGGGAGATGGACAAGCTCACCCAGGCGCAGGTCGAGCACACCCTGTCGGACAAGGTTTCGATGTGTAATTTCTGGGCCAATCGTTTGTGCTGCGAAGCCGCCGACCGCGCCATGCAGGTGCATGGCGGCATGGGCTATTCGCGTCACAAGCCGTTCGAGCACATCTACCGGCATCACCGCCGCTACCGCATCACCGAAGGCAGCGAGGAAATCCAGAAGCGCAAGGTCGCCGGATTCCTGTTCGGCTATATGGGAGCGGGCAAGCATTGAGGGGGACGACGCTCAATTCACCTGCCGATCCTTGCCGGCCCAATAGGGATCGCGCAAATGGCGGCGCAGGATCTTGCCGGAGGCGTTGCGCGGCAGGGCTTCGATGAAGTCGACCGTCTTCGGCGTCTTGAAGCCCGCGATGCGTTCGCGGGTGAAGCCGATGATATCCGACGAGCGTCGCCTTCTTGCCGGGCTTCATCACCACGATGGCCTTGACCGCCTCGCCCCATTTGTCGTCGGGCACGCCGACCACGGCGACTTCGGCAACATCAGGGTGATCGCAGATCGCGCTTTCGACCTCGGCCGGATAGATGTTCTCGCCGCCCGAGATGATCATGTCCTTGATGCGGTCGTGGATATAGAGATAGCCGTCGCTGTCCATGTAGCCGGCGTCGCCGGTGCGCAGCCAGCCGTCGCCGTCGAGCGTCCTGGCGGTGGCTTCCGGCAAATTCCAGTAGCCGGCCATGTTGGAGCCGGAGCGGGTCGCGATCTCGCCGACCTCGCCCGGCGGCAACCTTTTGCCGGCGGCATCGAGGATGGCGAGTTCGACGCCCGGCAAGGCCTTGCCGGCCGAGCGCATCCGGTCCAGTCCCTCGACGTGATCTTCCGGCGGAAGGGCGACGATGGTGCCCGTGGTTTCGGTCATGCCGTACATCTGCACGAAGCCGCAGCCGAATACCTCGATGCACTCTTTCAGCAGTGCTGCCGGGATCGGCGAGGCGCCATAGAGCATGTATTTCAGCCGCGAGAAGTCGACCTGGCGCGCGCGCGGCTGCCGCACCACGAACTGCATCGCCGCCGGCACCATGAACAGCTTGGTGATGCCGGACTGCTCGAAGAAATCCAGCACCTTGGTCGGATCGAACTCGCGTGCGATTACGCCCCTGGCGCCGTGATAGAGGCCCATCACGCCCCAGCCGGACCCGCCAATATGGAAGATCGGCATCGCCACCAGCGAGACGTCCTCGGTCGACCAGCGGTTCCAGTCGGGCTTTTCGGCTTCATTGCCGCTCTGTACCAGATTGAGGAAGTTGGCGTGCGACAGCATCGCGCCTTTCGGTTTTCCGGTCGTGCCCGAGGTGTAGAGCTGGATCGCGATGTCCTTCGGGCTGATCGGCACGTTCGGGTCGTCGCCGCTCTGGGCGTCGCGCCACGCCGTAAAATCGGGCCATTCCGGTGCACCGCCTTCGGTGGTGATGATATGGCGAAGATCAGGCAATTGCGGTTTGATGTTGCGGGCCTGGGCGATGAATTCGGGGCCGACGAACA
This sequence comes from uncultured Pseudomonadota bacterium, assembly GCA_963771225.1. Lineage (GTDB taxonomy): Bacteria > Pseudomonadota > Alphaproteobacteria > Rhizobiales > Xanthobacteraceae > Bradyrhizobium. The sequence continues at coordinate 155,575 of CAVYSR010000013.1, forward strand.
GCACCGGCGCCTTGCAGTCGCCGACGATGAAAGCGACTTCGGGTCCGGCGAGGCGCCAGTTCACCGGCGCCATCACCACATTGGCTTTCATCGCTCCCAGCAGCAGCTCGAAATAGAGATCGCTGTTCTTGCCGAGATAGGCGATGCGTTCGCCCGGTTTGACGCCGAGCGCCATCAGCGCCCTGGCGACCCGGTTGGTCCGGGTGTCGAACTCGGCGAAGGTGGTCTGGCGTCCCTCGAACTCGTAGACGACCGCGTTGCCGCGAGTCCTGGCGCGGTCGCGCACCATGTCGGCGAGGTTGGCCAATTGCGGTGTGGCGGTCATGTCTCTCCCGGGGTGTTTTGTTTTCGTTGCGCGGAGTTTGGCGTTATCCGGCAGCAAAAACAATACGGGATCGAGTTACTTCCGTGCCGCACGGTCCTTCTCATTTTGCGCCTTGATCGAATCCCGCGCGTTGGTCCAGTCCTTGTCCGACCACTCGCGCAGCTCATAGAAGTTGCCGCCCGTCGCCAGCGCCTGCGCGCCGTCCATCGCGATGGTTTCCCCGCTGATCCAGTCGCAGCCGCCGGAGATCAAAAACACGGCAAGGTTCTGCAGTTCCTCCATCTTGCCGACACGACCCATCGGATTTCTGGCAATGGTGCGAGCGCCGGGCTCATCGCCGGGGTTGAGGCGCTTGCTCATGCCCTCGGTCGGAATTTCGCCGGGTGCGATGGTGTTGAGCCGGATGCCGTAGCGACCCCATTCGGTGGCCAGCGACATCGTCATGGCATGGATAGCGGATTTGCTCATCGCGGAAGGCACCACATAGGGGCTGCCGTTGCGGACCCAGGTCACGGTGATCGACACCACGTTGCCGGGGTGCCCGCCGGCGATCCAGCGCCGGCCCACCGCGTGGGTCACATAAAATGTGCCGTGCATGACGATGTTGGCGATCGCATCGAAGCCGCGCGGCGTCAGGTCCTGGGTGCGCGAGACGAAATTGCCGGCGGCGTTATTGATGAGATCGGTGAGCGGGCCTTCGGTAAAAATCGCCTCGATCATCTCGTCGACCGCGAGCGGGTTCCTGATGTCGACGCCGTGGCTCGTCACCCGGCCGCCATGCAGGTCCATCAGTTCGGTCGCGGTCTCATCGCAGACGCTCTTTCTCCGGCCGCAGATATGAACTTCGGCGCCGAGGCTGAGGAAGCGCGCGGCCATCGATTTGCCAAGACCGGTTCCGCCGCCGGTGACCAGAATGCGTCTGCCGGCAAGTAGCTGTTCGTTAAACATGGAGGTTTCCGCCCTAAAGAAATGTCTGTTAATTGGTTGATTGACTAAAACGGGACAACGCCTTTCTGTAAAGGCAAACGGTAAAGAAGAGCAAGGGAGAACCCATCCATGGAAAAGCGCGTGTCGGTATCGATTTCGGAGGGCGTCGCGGATGTCCGCCTGGTGCGGGCGGACAAGATGAATGCGCTGGATGCCGCGATGTTCGAAGCGATCGTCGCCGCGAGCGATCGGCTTGCCCATGAAAAAGGCCTGCGGGCGGTAGTATTGTCCGGTGAGGGCCGCTCGTTTTGCGCCGGACTCGATATGGGGCGCTTTGCCGCGATGAAGGAAAGCGGCGGTAACGGGATAGCGGGGGGTGAAAAACGCGACCTGACCGAGCGCACCCGTGGCCTCGCCAATTTCCCGCAGCAGGCGGTTTGGGGATGGCGGCAGCTTCCGGTGCCGGTGATTGCCGCGATCCAGGGCGTGGCGTTCGGCGGCGGTTTTCAACTCGCGCTCGGCGCCGACATGCGCTTTCTCGCGCCCGATGCGCGGATGTCGATCATGGAGATCAAATGGGGCCTGATCCCGGATATGGCGGGGACGCCGATCCTGGCCAGCCTGGTGCGCGACGATATCCTGCGCGAGCTTACCTATACCGGGCGGATTTTCTCGGCGCAGGAGGCTTTGGGTTATGGCCTTGCGACGCGGATCTGCGGCGACCCCCGCGCCGCAGCACTGGAGGTCGCGCGCGAGATCGCCGGCAAGAGCCCCGAGGCGATCCGCGCCGGCAAGCGGCTGCTGAACAATCTGGCGATCGATCCCGGCCCGGCGCTGCTCGCCAAATCCGTCGAGCAGATGAAATTGATGGGCGGAGCCAATCAGCTTGAGGCGGTGCGCGCCAATATCGACAAGCGCGCGCCGCGCTTCGCCGACGTTTGACGGACATAGCCTCATCCCCGGATGAGCGCAATTGCGCTCACTCGGAGGAGCGGCCACGCAGGCAAGTATACGCTGCCTGCGTAAACTTGGCAGCGGGCCGCGTCTCGAAGGATGACGAAATTCATCTCCCATGGTTCGAGACGCGCGAAGACGCGCTCCTCATCATGAGGCCTTCCTGAACCGAAGAGATCGGAAGAAACAATGTCATCGCAACAGCCTTTCCTCGGTATCCTCAGCGGTCAGCGCCGGCGCAGCCACGACGAAGTAGCCGATCGCGCCGCGCGCATGGCCGGCGGACTGGACGGGTTGGGCGTCAAGCAGGGCGACAGCGTCTGCATCCTGATGCGCAATGACATCGCCTTCATCGAGGCGGCCTATGCGGCGATGCGGCTCGGGGCCTATGCGGTGCCGGTGAACTGGCATTTCAAGCCGGAGGAAATCAATTATGTGCTCAGGGATTCCGGAGCGCCGGTCCTGATCGGCCATGCCGACATGCTGCATCAACTGCGCGACGCGATCCCCGCTGGCGTCAGCGTCCTCAGCGTGCCGACGCCGCCGGAAATTCTATCGAATTACAAGATCGATCCCGGTCACCTCGCCACGCCCGGTTTTGCGACCGATCTCGAAGCCTGGCTCGAACGGCAACGGCCCTATGACGGCCCGGTGCTGCCGCAACCACAGAACATGATCTACACCTCGGGCACCACGGGGCATCCCAAGGGGGTGCGCCGCAACGCGCCGACGCCCGAGCAGAACGCGTCGATGGAGCGGATGCGTGCGATGATCTACGGCTTGAAGCCGGGCGCCCGCGTACTGCTGCCGGGGCCGCTGTATCATTCCGCGCCGAACTCGTTTGGGCTGCGCGCCGGTCGTCTCGGCGGTGCGCTGGTATTGATGCCGCGATTCGAGCCGGAGGAATTCCTGCGGCTGATCGAGGAACAGAAGATCGACACCATCTTCATGGTGCCGACCATGTTCATCCGGCTGATGAAACTGCCGCAAGAAGTGCGCCGGAAATACGACATGTCCTCGCTGCAGCATGTCATCCATGCCGCCGCACCCTGTCCCGCCGACGTCAAGCGCGCCATGATCGAATGGTGGGGACCGGTCATCTATGAATTCTACGGCAGCACCGAATCCGGCGCAGTGACCTTTGCGAATTCCGAGGACGCGCTGAAGAAACCGGGCACCGTCGGCAAGATTTCGCCGGGCGCGGAGCTGCGTTTTGTCGGCGACGACGGGAGACTTTTGCCGCAAGGCGAAATCGGTGAGATCTATTCGCGCATGGCAGGCAATCCGGATTTCACCTATCACAACAAGCCGGAGAAGCGCGCCGAGATCGAACGCGACGGGTTCATTACCTCGGGCGATGTCGGCTATATCGACCAGGACGGTTACGTCTTCATCTGCGACCGCAAGCGCGACATGGTGATCTCGGGCGGCGTCAACATCTATCCCGCCGAAATCGAGGCCGCCCTGCATGCGGTTCCCGGCGTGCATGATTGTGCGGTGTTCGGCATCCCCGATGATGAGTTCGGCGAGGCGCTGATGGCGGTGGTGGAGCCGCAGCCCGGCGCCACGCTCGACATCGCGGCGATCCGGGCGCAGCTCAAGACCTCGCTCGCCGACTACAAGGTGCCGAAACACATCGAAATCCAGGCCAATCTGCCGCGTGAAGATTCCGGCAAGATCTTCAAGCGTCGCCTGCGCGATCCTCATTGGGAGCGGGCGGGACGAAGGATTTAGTACTGCTCCCTCATGGTGAGGAGCGCGTCTTCGCGCGTCTCGAACCACGATTCGAGCGTGCTTCCATCCTTCGAGACGCGGCCAAGCGGCCGCTCCTCAGGATGAGGGGCGTCATTCTGGGTTGCATCGCCTTTTTCTTGGTCTTGCGCCGGGCTTGAAAAATTGCGACTGGAGGATGCCGGGCAGTTTCTGGAGCCACCAACCATGTCCTCCCAGATCATGCCTTCCGATGCCGATCTGCGATCCAATCGCGCCGACGAAGCTTTGGCGGCGGAAGAGGACGCCCGGCTGCGGACGGATATCCGGCTGCTCGGACGCATTCTCGGCGATACCGTACGCGATCAGGAAGGCGCCGACGTATTCGATCTGGTCGAGCGGATCCGGCAGACCTCGATCCGGTTCCACCGGGACGACGACAGGCCGGCGCGGCGCGAACTCGAAGTCATCCTCGACGGCATGTCGATCAGCGAGACCGTGCGCATCGTGCGCGCCTTCAGTTATTTCTCGCACCTTGCCAACATCGCCGAAGATCAGAACAACATCCGGCAAATGCGCGCGCGCAGCAGCGCCGGCGGAACGCCCCGGCCAGGTACGCTGGCCGAGACCCTGTCGCATGCGCGGGCGGCCGGCTTCAGCGCCGCCGATCTGCGCCATTTCTTCGCAGGCGCGCTGGTCAGCCCGGTCCTGACCGCCCATCCCACCGAAGTTCGGCGCAAGAGCACCATGGATCGCGAGATGGAGATAGCGTCGCTGCTCGATCGTCGCGAACGCGTCCAGCTCGCGCCTGAGGAAATCGAGGCGAGCGACGAGCAGTTGCGCCGCGCGGTAGTGACGCTGTGGCAGACCAACCTGCTGCGCCGTACCAAGCTCACCGTGCTCGACGAGGTCGCTAACGGTCTTTCGTTTTACGATTACACCTTCCTGCACGAGGTGCCGCGGCTTCATTGCAGGCTGGAGGACCGGTTGAACGAGGGCGGTGACGGTGCGCAGGGAGAACTGGCGTCGTTCCTGCGGATGGGAAGCTGGATCGGCGGCGATCGCGACGGCAATCCGTTTGTGACCGCGGAGGTCATGCGCGGTACGCTGAAGATGCAGAGTAGCCGCGTGCTGCGGTTTTATCTGGAAGAGCTGCATGCGCTGGGCGCCGAGCTGTCGCTCGCCGCGCACTTGGCCGATGTTTCCGAGGAATTGCGGGTGCTTGCCGAGCGCTCGCCCGATACCTCGCCGCATCGAAGCGGCGAGCCGTATCGGCTGGCAGTGTCCGGCATCTACGCCCGGCTGACGGCGACCGCGCTGAAGCTCGATGTGGAAACCATGCGGCAGCCGGTCGGCGAGGCCGCTCCTTACGCCAATGCCGGAGAATTCAAGGCCGACCTCGATATTCTCGACCGCTCGCTGATCGCGAATAATTCGCGCGTGATCGCGCGCGGCCGGTTGCGGCTGCTACGCCGGGCGGCGGATTGTTTCGGCTTCCATCTGGCCAGTCTCGACATGCGGCAGAACTCTGCGGTGCACGAGCGCACCATCGCCGAATTGCTGGATACGGCCACGCCCGGCACGTCTTATCTGGCCTTGAGCGAAGACGCGCGGATCGCGCAGCTCACAGGCGAATTGCGTAATCCGCGGCCGCTGACGTCGGCCTTTGTCAAATATAGCGACGAGACGGTGGGCGAACTCGCCGTGTTCCATGAGGCCGCCAACTCGCACGCCAAATTCGGCGCCGATGTGATTCCCGAATGTATCATTTCCATGAGCCAGGGCGTCTCGGATCTGCTGGAAGTAGCGTTACTGTTGAAGGAGGCGGGTCTGGTAGACCCTTCGGGCCGCAGCGCGATCAACATCGTGCCGCTGTTCGAGACCATCGAGGATCTGCAGGCCTGCGCCGCGATCATGGATCGCCTGTTTTCGTTGCCGGAATATCGTCGTTTCGTGGATAGCCGCGGCGGGGTGCAGGAGGTGATGCTCGGCTATTCCGACAGCAACAAGGACGGCGGCTTCGTCACCTCGGGCTGGGAGCTCTACAAGGCCGAGATCGGTCTTGTCAGTGTGTTCGAGCGCCACGGCGTGCGGTTGCGGTTGTTCCACGGCCGCGGCGGTTCGGTCGGCCGCGGCGGCGGGCCGAGCTATGACGCCATCATCGCGCAGCCGGGCGGCGCGGTGGACGGCCAGATCCGGATCACCGAGCAGGGCGAGATCATCTCCAGCAAATATTCCAATGCGGAAGTCGGCCGCAACAATTTGGAGATTCTCGCCGCGGCAACCCTCGAAGCGAGCCTGCTGCAGCCGCGGCAGAGCGCGCCGCGCAGCGAATATCTCGAAGCGATGGAGCAACTATCGGCGCTGGCCTTTGCAGCCTATCGCGGCCTCGTCTACGAGACCGACGGCTTTGTCGATTATTTCTGGGCTTCGACCGTGATCACGGAAATCTCGACGCTCAATATCGGCAGCCGGCCGGCCTCGCGCAAGAAAACCCGCGCCATCGAAGACCTCCGCGCCATCCCCTGGGTGTTCAGCTGGGCGCAATGCCGGCTGATGCTGCCGGGATGGTATGGTTTCGGCAGCGCGGTCGAGACCTGGATATCGCAGCATCCCGAGAAGGGCATGCCGTTCCTGAAAGAGCTCTATCGCGAGTGGCCGTTCTTCCGCACGCTGTTGTCCAACATGGACATGGTGCTGGCAAAAAGCTCGATCGCGATCGCCTCGCGCTATGCGGAACTGGTGCCGGATGCGGCGCTGCGCGAAAATATCTTCGGGCGGATCCGGCGCGAATGGCATGCCTCGATCGAAACGCTGCTGGATATCATGGGGCAGGATCGGCTGTTACAGGGCAATCCGCTGCTGGAACGCTCGATCCGCAACCGCTTCCCCTATCTCGATCCGCTCAATCACGTCCAGGTTGAACTACTGAAGGAACACCGCGCACAAAACCCCGACGAGCAGGTGCTGCGCGGCATCCAGATCACCATCAACGGCATTTCGGCAGGCTTGAGGAACAGCGGGTAGGGAAGGGATGCGAATGGCGAGTAGCGAATGGAATTACCTTTTTCATTATTCGCCACTCCCTATTCGCTATTCGCCATTCGCGTCTTGCTCAGATCGCATCCCAGTTGAAAATATCCGCCGAGCGGTCGAGCTTGTAGAACGACGATTTCAGCGCCGGCATGCCGTGCTCGGCGATGGTCTGCGGGGTCCAGCCTTCGGCGCGATGGATCGAGCGCAGCGGGCGCGACTGGCCCATCAGGAAAATCTCGTTCATCCGCACCGCAAAGATCTGACCGGTGACATCCTTGGCGGCGTCGCTGAGCAGGAAACCGCACAGCGGCGCAATCTTTTCCGGGCCCATCTGCTGGATCTTGGCGACCCGCGCCTTCTCCGCCTCGGTCTCGGTCGGAATGGTTCCGATCAGCCGGCTCCACGCGAACGGCGAGACGCAATTGGAGCGGACATGGAAACGATCCATGTCGAGCGCGATCGATTTCGACAGCCCGACGATGCCGAGCTTGGCCGCGGCGTAGTTGGCCTGGCCGAAATTGCCGATCAGGCCTGAGGTCGAGGTGAAGTGCACGAACGCGCCGCTTTCCTGTTCGCGGAACAGCCGTGCCGCGGCGTGCGAAACATAAAACGAGCCCATCAGATGAACCTTGATGACCGACCTCGAATGCGTCGATGCTCATGCGATGGAAGATCGCGTCGCGCAGGATGCCGGCATTGTTGACCACGCCGTCGAGCTTGCCGAAGCTGTCGATCGCGGTCTTGACGATCTTGCTGGCGGGAATTGCCTCGGCGACGGTTTCGAAATTCGCTACCGCAATGCCGCCGCGCTTCTTGATCTCATCGACGACCTCTTCCGCGGGCGCCGCACTCGATCCCGAACCGTCAGCGGCACCGCCCGGATCGTTGACCACCACCTTGGCGCCCTCGGCCGCGCAGAGCAGTGCGATTTCCTTGCCGATGCCGCGCCCGGCGCCGGTAACGATGACGACTTTATCCTGCAGTGATTTGGCCATTGGGTTCTCCCGTTGTTTTCGTCATTCCGGGGCGTGCGAAGCACGAACCCGGAATCCCAGAGATTCCGGGTCTGCGCGAAGGGCGCATCCCGGAATGACGAAGGTGACTACTTCTCGTTCGTAAAAATAATCGTACCCGACGCGGCGAACATGCCGCCGACGCCGTGGCAGACCGAAATCTTCGCGCCCTTGACCTGCGCCGGCGCGATGCCGCGCATTTGCCGCACGCTCTCCTGCAGCGCGTACATGCCGTACATGCCGGAGTGCATGTAGCTGAGGCCGCCGCCATTGGTGTTGAGCGGCAGCTTGCCGCCGGGGCGCGTATTGCCGTCGGCGATGAACTTGCCGACCTCTTCATGCGGCATGAAGCCGAGATCGCCGAGGCCATACAGCGGCAGATGCGCGAACGCGTCGTAAATCATCAGGTGATCGACATCCTTGTGGGCGATGCCGGCTTCCCTGAAGGCGAGGGGGCCTGCGACCCTGAAGGCGCGCGAGGAATCGAACGTCTGCATCTGGCTGACCATCGGCGTTTCCACGCTTTCGCCCGTGCCCAGAACATAGACCGGCTTCTGCGGGAAATCCCTGGCGCGGTCCGCCGAGGTCAGGATCAGCGCGCCGCCGCCGTCGGTGACTAGGCAGCATTGCAGGATGCGGAACGGATAGGCGATCATCCGCGAATTCAGCACGTCCTCGACCGTGATCGGCGCCTTCATGGTGGCGCGCGGATTCTTCGCTGCCCATTCGCGCTGCACCACCGCGACCATTGCGATCTGCTCATGGGTGATGCGGTGGGTTTTCATGTAACGCAACACCGGGATAGGAAACATGCTGGGCGGGCCATAGACGCCAAACGGCGATTCAAACTGACCGTTGAGGCTGTCCGGCGGCGTCGAGCGGGGTTGCTTCCCGATCATCGACTTGCCGCTTTCGGCATGCGTGATCAGCACGGTCTTGCACAGTCCGGCCTCGATCGCCGCCGCCGCATGGCGGACATGCAGCATGAACGAGCAGCCGCCGACCGACGTGCCGTCGACCCAGGTCGGCGTGATGCCGAGATAATGCGCGATCTGCTGCGGCGTTTCTACCGCGGTGGCGATGCCGTCGACGTCGGACAGTTTCAGTCCGGCATCGGCGATGGCGTTCAGTGCGGCATCCGCATGGAGCTGAATCTGCGACACGTTCGGGATAACGCCGAGTTCGGTGGTTTCGGCTGCGCCGACGACGGCGACCTGATTTCTGCGCATGATGCTTACCCCTTTGCCGGACGGAACTGGGGAAGGGTGATCTTGTCGTCGAGCTTTTCGAATGTGACTTCCAGCTTCATGTCGAGTTCGAGCGCCTCCGGCGTTTGCGGACAATCCATGATGTTGCTCATCATGCGCGGGCCTTCGTCGAGTTCGACGATGGCGATGGCATAAGGCGGCGTGAAACCCGGTGCGGCGGGCCGATGGTTGATGACGTAGCTGTAGAGCTTCGCCTTGCCGCTGGCCTTGAAGACGCTGACCTTGCGCGAGGCGCAGGCCGGACAGAATGGACGCGGCGGGAAATAGACGTTGGCGCAAGCATCGCAGCGCTGCAGGCGAAGTTCGCCGGCCTGTGTACCGTCCCAGAAATGCTGGGTCTCGGGCGTCGGTTTCGGTCGCGCACGCGTCGCATCGGCCATATCGTTAGTTCCTCCCTGGGGCGGGTATGCTCGCCCGCTGGCTCTGATCTTGATGCGACATTGTACTGCCCGGCGTCAACGGTCTAGCCGACCTCCTGCATGCCGCGTATTCCGGCACACGCGCATATTCCGGCGCGCGCACAATGGATTAGTCCGCAGCGCTTGTGTCCCTGCGACCCCACGCGCTATTGTCCGCCGGAATGAAGAAAATCGGGAGAATTTCATGCTGAGGATGACGGGCGCTGCGCTGGTGGCGGGTTTGATGCTTGCCGCGCCGGCGGTGGCGGCCGACGCGCCGGCGGAAATCAAGATCGGCACGCTCTACGCGTCATCCGGCCGGTACGCCTCGATTTCGATGCCGGTTTACAGCGCGCTCAAACTCTGGGCCGACCAGAAAAATGCCGAAGGCGGCGCCTATATAAAGGCATTCGACAAGAAAATTCCGATCAAGCTCGTCGCCTACGACGACCAGAGCAACACCGCGACCGCATCGACGCTGTACAATCAGCTTGTCACGCAGGACAAGGTCGATCTCCTGGTTGCCGATTCCGGTTCGGTGCTGACTGCGCCGGCAGTAGCGATCGCGCGCGATCACAAGATGTTCCTGTTCGACCAGACCGGAACCGGCGCCAGCTTCTTTTCCAAGGACAATCCCTATATCGCACTGATGGCCGATCCGGTCTCGACGATCTGGCCGAAGCCGGTCGCCGATTTCCTCACCCAGGATGGCCCGGCCCTCGGGATCAAGAAAGTCGCGCTGCTTTATTCGACCAACGAATTCACGGGAACGCAGGCCAACGCCTTCCGCAAATTCGTCAAGGATTCCGGCGCGCCGATCGAGATCGTCTACGATCAGGGTGTTCCCACCGAGACTACCAATTACACCGTCATCATCAACAACATCGCCAACACACAGCCCGATGCGGTGATTCATTTCGGATACGCGCCCAACGATATCGCGTTCCTGCGCAACGTGGGGGATCTCGGCGTCAATTTCAAAATGCTGTTTGCGATCTACGCGGGCATCGAGACCGAGCTTCTGGTAAAGAACGTCGGCGCCAAGGGCCTTGAATATGTATTCACCTATGTGCCGCCCTCGGAACTCGACTATCCCGTCAATTTCGGCATGACCATGAAGGACTACAAAGCCGCCTGGAACAAGAAATATCCCGACGGCAAGATCGAGTTCGGCTTCAATGCCACCGCCGGTTACACCACCGGGCTGGTCATCGAGAAGACGCTGTCGGTTGCGACCAGCCTCGATCAGCTCGAACTGCACCGGGCGAATTTCAGCCTCTCCGGACAGCTCAAGACGCTGGACGGGACCTACGCGCTCGATGAAACCGGCGGCCAGATTGGCGAGTTGACCCCGCTCGGGCAGATCATTCTCGACGAGCACGGCCACCCCAAATTCGTCTCGATCTATCCGCACGAAACGGCCACCGGCAAGCCGGTCTATCCGCGTCCATGACGCGGTTGCAGATCGAAGACCGGATGCCGGGAGCGGAGCGCCCATGCAGCTAGTTTATGCGCTCGTCGCCGGCGTTCTGTTCGGCCTGTATTTCAGCCTGGTCGGCATCGGCCTCAATCTCGTGTTCGGCGTCATGCGCGTCGTCAATCTTGCGCATGGCGATTTCCTGATGCTCGGCGCGTTCGTGGCGTTCGGGGTCGCGACCCTGGCCGGGATCGATCCGTTGTTCGCGGTGCCGCTGGCGTTCGTGATCTTCCTGCTGGTCGGGGTGTTGCTCTACTGGGTGCTGGTGCCGCGCCTGCAGGGGTCGGTTAACCCCGAGATGTTGTCGATCATCCTGTTCTTCGGCTTGTCGCAGGTGATCGAGGCGGTCACGACCATCTTCTTCGGCACCAGCGAGCGCTCGATCCAGAGCCGGGCGCTCGGCACGGTATTCTCGACGATCAAAGTCAAGCTGTTCGGCGGCAAGCCGGACGTCGCCGGACCGATCCATATTTTCGGCCAGGGATTTCCCGCGCCATGGGTGATCGCGGCCGTCACCAGCCTGATCGCGATCGCGTTGGTCTACCTCTATCTGTATCGCACCCGCCTCGGCACCCTGACCCGCGCGGTGATGTCGCGGCGCGACGAAGCCTTTGCCACCGGCATCGATGTCGATCGCGTCTCGGCGGCGGCATTCGGCATCGGACTGGGGCTCGCCGCTGTCGCGGGTGTATTCGCGCCCTTCATGTTCGGATCGGTGACGCCGGCGTTCGGCGCCGATGCGACCGTCACGTCATTTGCCATCGTGGTGCTGGGATCGCTCGGCAATCCCTTGGGGACAGCGCTCGGCGGCGTCGTTTACGGCGTCTGCTACATGCTGGTGCAGACCTATCTCAGTTCATGGGCCGACCTGTTGCCCTATGTGCTTTTGATTTTCATCCTGCTGCTGCGTCCGAGCGGCCTGCTCGGAAGGCGGGTGCGCGTTGCCTGACGCCTTCAGACACACGCTGTTCATCATCGTGCCGCTGATCGCCGTCTTTGCGGTGTTGCCGGGCGTTTATCAAAATCATCTGCTGCTGTTCAATTTCGTCATCTTCCTGATTCTGGCGCAGGGCGTGAACATCATCTACGGCTTCACCGGCTATCTGCCGTTCGGCTATGTCGGCTTCTTCGGCGCCGGCGCTTACGGTTTTGCGATCCTGGTGATGCATTATCACGCGCCGGCGGCGCTCGCGGTGGTCGCTGCTGGACTGGTCGGGGTCGCACTGGGGCTGCTGCTGACGCCGCTGTTGCGGCTTTCCGGCGCCTATTTCGCCATCGCCAACCTCGCCGCGTCGCTTGCGGTGCTGCACTTCGTCGCCAATCCGGCGCTCGAGGGCATCACGCGCGGGCCCTACGGCGTCTCGCTCACCGACACCTTCAATCCGACGCTGGCCTATGCCGCGGCACTCGTCGTGCTGGCATTGACCCTCGGCGCCGTGGTGTTTTTGAAGAACTCGGGCTTTGGTCTCGCTTTGCAGGCGGTGCGCGAAGATGCGGTCTCGGCGTCGATGGCCGGCGTCAACGTGGTGCGGATGCGGGTGATCGCATGGCTCGCTTCCGCGCTGGTGGCGGGGCTCGCCGGCGGCGTCTACGCCTGGTATGTTTCGGTGTTCTATCCCGACAATGTCTTCAGCGGCGATTTCTCGATCTTCGCGATCGTGTTCGCGCTGTTCGGCGGCGTTGCCACGATCTGCGGCCCGATCGTCGGCGTCATCATCCTCTATGGCATCTACAATTTGATCGGATTTACCACGCCGCAATATTTCCAGTTGATCTACGGGCTGTTGATCATGGGGCTGGTGCTGTTTCTCCCGGCTGGCCTGGTTTCGCTGGCGACGCGCCGAGGTTGGCATGTCCCCTGACAGCGCACCCATTCTCAACGTCGCGAAGCTGGTCAAGCGATTCGGCGGCTTCCATGCGCTCGATGGATTGAGCTTCCATGTCGCGCCGGGCGAAATCCTGGGATTGGTGGGGCCGAACGGCTCCGGCAAGACCACCGCGATCAATGTGATCTCCGGTCTTTATGCGCCTGACGGAGGCGAGGTCGTGATGGATGGCAACTCGATCGGCGGGGTCGGCGTCGCACAAACTGGTCCATCGCGGCATCAACCGCACCTTCCAGATTCCAAAGCCGTTCATGTCGCTGACGGTGCGCCAGAATGTCGAGGTAGCACTGGCCTATGGCCGCGCCGCGGTGGCGCCGCCGGCGTTGGCCGCACTGCTCGACGAATATCGCCTGGCCGACGTCGCGGACCGGCCGGCGGCCGATCTGAACAATGCGCAGCAAAAAATGCTCGATCTGGTTCGCGCGCTTGCCACGCGTCCGCGGCTCTTGCTGCTCGATGAACTCGCCGCCGGGCTCAACCCGGCCGAACTCGACTGGATCGCCGAACGCATCAAGGCGCTGGCGCAGACCGGAATCGCCATCATCGTCGTCGAGCATCTGATGGGGTTCATCGAGCACATTACCGATCGCGTCATTGTCATGAATGCCGGCAAGGAGATTTTCGAAGGCAAGCTCGCGGTCGCGGTCAAGGTGCCGCAGGTCATCGAAGTGTTCCTCGGAGGCGAGCATGCCGCCTGAAGTCGCTTCGCTGCTGGAGGCTGCCGGCATCGATGCCGGCTACGGCACCATGCAGGTGCTGTGGGGCGTCGATCTCGACGTGCGCGCCGGCGAGACGGTGCTGCTGCTCGGCGCCAATGGTGCGGGCAAGACGACCTTTCTCAAATCGCTGGTCGGATTGATCGAGGCGCGCCACGGCAGCATCAGGCTCGGCGGCGAGGATGTGACGCGGATGCGCTCCAGCGACCGGATGCGGCTTGGGATGACCTACATGTCGGAACTTGCGGTATTTCCCGATCTGTCGATCGATGAAAACATCCGTGTCGGCGCCCAGGCGCTGGGGCATGCCGATCCGGCCGCCCGGGTCGAGGAAATGTATGGCGTGTTTCCGGTGTTGCGCGACAAGCGCCGCGCGCCGGCCTCCAGCCTCTCCGGCGGCCAGCGCAAGATGCTCGGCATCGCCAAGGCGCTCGCCGCCGAGCCGCGGCTATTGGTGATGGATGAACCTTCGGCCGGACTGTCGCCGCTGTTCGTCAAGGAAGTCATTCGTGTTCTCGGCGATTTGCGCCAGCGCGGTCTGGCGCTATTGATCGCCGAGCAGAATATCGGTTTTCTCGAAGTGGCGACGCGGGTGTTTGTGCTGGAAGGCGGCCGCATCCGCTTTTCCGGCACGGTGGCTGAAATGACCGACAACGAAGCGCTGCGGCGCGCCTATTTCGGGCTGAAGTAATTTACGATCAACAAAAGCAAAGAGGCGATAAAGCCATGCCGAACACGCCGACACTTGCCGCTCTGGCCGATGACCTCGCCAGCGGTCGCTCCAGCGCTCGCAAACTCGTCGATCAATGCCTGGCCCGGATCGCCGACCCTTCAGGCGAAGGCGCGCGGACCTTTATTCATGTCGATGCCAAGGCCGCGATCGAAGCGGCGGAAGCGATGGACCGGCTGCGCGTGGTCAAGGCCGCCCCTTCGGCCTATGCCGGCATTCCGGTTTCGATCAAGGATCTGTTCGACATCAGGGGCCAGGTGACCCGTGCCGGCTCGCGCGCGCTCGACGATTCGCCGCCGGCGGAAGTCGACGCTCCCGTGGTGGCGCGGTTGCGCCGTGCCGGCTTCGTCGTGATCGGTCGCACCAACATGACCGAATTCGCCTATTCGGGGATCGGCATCAATCCGCATTACGGGACCCCGAAGAGCGCCTGGCAACGCAGCGTCGGCCACGTGCCCGGCGGATCTTCGTCGGGTGCTGCGGTATCCGTCGTCGACGGCATGGCGCATGGCGCGCTCGGCACCGACACCGGCGGATCATGTCGGATTCCGGCGGCGTTCAACGGCATCGTCGGCTTCAAGCCGACGCAGCGGCGCGTGCCGCTCGATGGCGGCGTGCCGCTGTCGTTCTCACTCGACAGCTTTGGGCCGCTCGCGCGCACGGTTGGCTGCTGCGCGGTGCTCGATGCTTTCCTCGCCGATGAGCCGGTGATCCCGTTGCAGCCGCGCCCGATCAAGGGAATGCGTCTGGCGGTGCCGACCACCATCGTGCTCGACGAACTCGAAGACGCGGTGGCGCGGACCTTCGAACGCGCGCTGGAAACGCTTATCAGCCAAGGCGCGCTGATCGAGCGCATTGAAGTGCCGGAATTCCTGGATGTGGCGCAGATGAACGCCAAGGGAGGTTTCGCCGCGGCGGAAAGCTATGCCTGGCATCGCTATTTGATCGCCAGCAAGGGCGACATCTATGATCCCCGGGTCGCCAGCCGGATCATGCGGGGCGAAACCCAGAGTGCGGCTGACTATGTCGACTTGCTTGGCGCGCGGCGGTCGCTGATTGAGCGCATCGCGGTCCGGCTCGCCCCCTATGATGCGATGATCATGCCGACCACCGCCAACACCCCGCCGCGCATTGCCGATCTTGTCGCCGACGACAAGGCTTTTACTCACGCAAACCTGCTGGCGCTGCGCAATTGCAGCCTGATCAATGTCATCGACGGCTGCGCCATTTCATTGCCAGCGCATCGCCAAGGCGAGGTGCCGGTCGGGTTGATGCTGGCGGCCACCGGTGGGGCGGACCGCCGCATCTTCGAACTGGCGGCTGCAATGGAAGGGGTCATCCGTGTTTGATCTGGCATTCACCATCGACGCCCACGGCGTGACGACGCCGTTGACGTTGGCGATCGATCAGGCCGTGATCGCCGGCTGGACCGGACGCGATCCGGTGGCACGCGACAAGCATATCGCAGAACTCGAGGCGATCGGGATTGCGCGCCCCGTGACCACGCCGATCTACTACCGCGTCTCGGCCCGCCGCATCACCACCACCGACAGCATCGAAGTCTGCGGCCATGATTCCAGCGGCGAGGTCGAGTTCGTCCTGATCGGCTGGCAGGGCCGCATTTTTGTCGGCCTCGGTTCCGATCACACCGATCGAAAGGTGGAGACCTACAGCGTCACGGTGTCGAAACAGATGTGCGACAAGGTGATGGCGCCGGTGCTGTGGGAGCTTGAGGAAGTCGCCGGCCACTGGGATCAGATGATCCTGCGCGCCCATGCCTGGATCGATGGCGCGCGCGTGCTGTATCAGGAAGGCACACTCGACAGCATGCTCTCGTTCGCCGACCTCATTCAGGGCGGTTTCGGCGGCAGGGGATTGCCGGACGGCTGCGCCATGTTCGGCGGCACCTTCGCAGCGATTGGCGGCATCCGCCCCGCCAGCCGTTTCGAATATGAATTCGAGGACCCGGTTTTGAAGCGCAGCATCCGTCATGCCTATGACGTGATCGCGCTGCCGGTGCTGGGGTAACCGATGATCAAATCGTCATGCCCGGTCGTCGTTGCGCGGGCATCACGTCTCGACGACGCCGATCCATTGGACGTGGATCGCCGGGACGTAGCCCGGCCATGACGATACACTTCGCGTTGCGCTCTCAATCCGGGTTCCGTAGCTTTCCGGAAATCGGGTGGCGTCAGCCGCCCTGATTTGCGAAATTGCCCGCCATGAAATCAAACGTCAAAAATATCATCCATCCCGTCCCATCCTCCGGCATCGCCGCGCGCGTCGATGCGATCGACTGGGCGCAGGCGGGCCACGATCTCGATGCCCAGGGCTGCGCGGTCTTCAAGGGATTGCTCTCGGCGGAAGAATGCCGCGCGCTGGCGGAAACCTATCCGGACGACGGCCGTTTCCGCAGCCGGGTGGTGATGGGACGTCATGGATTTGGGCGCGGCGAGTACAAATATTTTTCCTATCCGCTTCCCGATCTGATCGCGGAGTTGCGGCCGGCGCTCTATGCGCGGCTGTTCGGCATTGCCAATCGCTGGAACGAAGCCATGGGCATCGATATCCGCTATCCGGAGCGGCACGAAGCGTTCCTGAAGCGCTGCCATGACGCCGGTCAGACCCGGCCGACGCCCCTGCTGCTGCAATATGGCGCCGGCGACTACAATTGCCTGCATCAGGATCTCTATGGCGAACACGTGTTCCCGCTGCAGGTCGCGATCCTGCTGTCGGAGCCGGGCCGCGATTTCACCGGCGGCGAGTTTGTGCTGACCGAGCAGCGGCCGCGGATGCAGTCGCGCCCCGAAGTGGTACCGCTGGCGCAGGGCGATGCGGTGGCTTTTGCTGTGCATGTCAGGCCGGTGCAGGGGACGCGCGGCTTCTATCGCGTTAACCTGCGCCATGGCGTGAGCCGGCTGCGTTCCGGCCACCGTCATACCGTTGGCGTGATTTTTCACGATGCGAAGTGAGCGCGAAGCCCTTTGACGGCGGATTTGTTTGAAAGCGTTCCCGATGTGCGGCCCGCGCAGGAAGCGATGGCGGAGGGCGCCGTGCTGCTGCGCGGATTTGCATGCCCGGTCGAAGCCGATCTGATCGCGGCGTTGCGCGCCATCGTGGAGCAGTCGCCGTTTCGTCACATGATGACGCCGGGTGGCCATCAGATGTCGGTGGCGATGACCAATTGCGGCAGCTTTGGCTGGGTCACCGACCGCACCGGCTATCGCTACGATACCGAATGATCCCGAAGCCGGAAGGCCATGGCCCGCGATGCCGCCGGCGTTTCGCGAGCTCGCCGGGCAGGCGGCGTCGCACGCCGGCTTCGCTGGATTTTCGCCGGATGCGTGCCTGATCAACCGGTACCAGCCCGGCGCCCGCATGTCCCTGCATCAGGACAAGGACGAGCTTGATCTGGCCGCGCCGATCGTCTCGGTGTCGCTGGGCTTGCCCGCGATTTTTCTATTCGGCGGATTGAAGCGCAGCGACAAACCGAGCCGGTTTCGGCTGCAGCACGGCGACATCGCGGTATGGGGCGGCCCGGCGCGGCTGGCGTTTCACGGCGTCGCGCCGCTGGCCGACGGCGAGCATGCCTTGCTGGGCCGGCAACGCATCAATCTGACCTTTCGCAAGACGCGGTGAAGCGCTTCTTGTTCTTCCTTCTCCCCTTGCGGGAGAGGGTGGATTGCCGACGCGAAGCGGTCGGCAGACCCGGATGAGGGGTTATGGCCTATCGATGGACCTGAACCCCTGATCCGCCGTTCGCTTCGCGAAGGCACCTCTCCCACAGGGGAGACGGAAGAGCGCACGCTACGGTTTCGCCGGATGAATGAACGTCCACGGACTGACTTCTGAATCCCTCGGCACTTCGATCGCGATCACATAGGGACCGCCATCCGCCAGCGCTTTTTCCAGCGCCGGACGAAATGTCTCGGGCGAGGTGACGCGCGCCGCACCGACGCCGAAGGATTCCGCGAGCTTGACGAAATCCGGATTGACCAGATCGGACGCCACCACGCGGCCGTCGAACCGCTCGCGTTGATCGCGCCGCACATTGCCATAGGCGTTGTTGTTGAAAACCAATGTGACGACGCCGATGTTGAATTGCACCGCGGTCGCCAGTTCCTGCACGCCAAACATAAAGCCGCCATCGCCTGATATCGCGACCACTGGCTTATCGGGATGCGCGACCTTGGCGCCGAGTGCGGTCGGAAAGCCGGCGCCGAGCGTGCCCTGATAGCCCGAGGTGATGAAGGTGCGCGGCTGGTAGACCGGAAAGCCGTACCAGGAGGCAAAGCCGACTTGCGACAACTCGTCGGTGACGATGGCCTCCGGCGGCAACACCTCGCGCAGAATGTTGAGATAGGCCATCTGCGGCTGAATCGACTGGATTTGCTTGTGCGCGACCGCCGACGCTTCGCGGATCGCGGCGCGGCGGCCGTTGGTCTTAGCATAGCCGCGCCTGCGCACCGCCGCGAGCAGTTCGCGTGTGCCGTCCTGCGCATCGGCGATAATGGCGGCATCGGGCGTGAAGCGGCGCATTTCCGACGGATCGATATCGATGCGAACGGATTTCAGCCCTTCGGGGCGAAACGGCCAGCGCGACATCGTCGCCAGCTCCAGCCGCGTGCCGATGCCGATCATCAGGTCGGTGTGCGGCCACAGCCGATACGCCGCCGCCATCGTCAAGCCGAGTTCATGGGCGTTGCTGACGATGCCGCGGCCGCTGCGGAATGCCACCACCGGCGCGTCGATCAGTTCCGCCAGCTCGAGGATTTCATCACCGGCGCGAATGGCGCCGCTGCCGACAAAGATCATCGGCGTTTTGCTGCCGGCGATCAGCGCGGCGGCGGCCTTGACGCGTTCGGTATCGGGCTGTGGTGCGGGGAACAGATCGAAAGGCTGTGCTGCGGCCACGTCCGCGCGCTGCGTGAACACGTCCCACGGCATTTCCAGCGCCGCGGGCCCGCGCCGGCCCGACAGCATTTCCTGGAACGCGCGCGCAACCAGGGTCGGCGCCGCGTCCGGATATTCGATGCGGTCGGCCCATTTCACGATGCTTCGTAGTGTCGCCAGTTGATCCGGCATCTCATGCAGATGGCCGCGGCCCTTGCCGAGAAATTCCGTCGGCACCTGACCGGTCAGACAAAGCACCGGCTCGTTCGATCCGAACGCCGTCAGCAATGCCGCGCCTGCGTTGAGCACGCCCGGTCCGGGCACCACGCTGAACACGCCGGGCCGGCCGGTGGAGCGTGCGTAGCCATAGGCCATGTAGCCGCAAGCCTGCTCGTGGCGCGCGCCGATCACTTTGAGTTGCGCCTGCTGGAACGCATCGAACAATCCGTAAATCTGCGCGCCGGGCAGACCGAACACGGTGTCGATGCCGTGCGCGACCAGACCGCTGACAATGGCTTCGCCGCCGGAAATTGAGGTCATTGCGTTGTCCAATCGCTCATGGGTGGCCTCATTTAGGCGCACTCATTCGGTCTCGTCGATCACGCCGTTGCGCAGCAGGCCGATATGGTCGGCCTCGACCTCGATGACGTCGCCGGGCTTGAGGTAGCGCGGCGGATCGAACCGCGCGCCGGCGCCAGTCGGGGTTCCCGTGATGATAACGTCGCCGGGAACCAGTGTCGTGAATGTCGAGATATAGTTGATCAGGTAGCGAAACCCGAAAATCAACCGGCCGGTGCGGTCGTCCTGCCGGGTCTCGCCATTGACCCGCGTGGTCAGTCTTATATCGGCAATCTGCGATTTACCGGTATAGGGAACCAGCCATGGCCCGAGGCTGCCGGTGGAATCGAAATTCTTGCCTTGCGTCACATTGAATTTCGCGTGCCGGACCCAGTCGCGGATGGTGCCTTCATTGCACAGCGTGACCGCCGCAATGTGATCCAGTGCCGCGCTCTCCGCGATATGCCGGCCGGCCTTGCCGATGATCAAGACCACCTCTCCCTCGTAATCGAGCTGCGCCGAGGCGCGCGGGCGAACCAGCGGCGTTTCGTGGCCGACGAATGAGCGCGGCGTGCGCATGAACATGCTGGGATATTTCGGCGCGTCCTGACCGTCTTTATATTCGGCATTGCGGTCCGGATAATTGACACCGATGCAGATGATTTTCTCCGGCGCCGGAATCGGCGGCAGCCAGGTGATCGCGTCGAGGGCATGGTCCGGCGAACGGCGTGCGGCAGCCTCGGCCAGTTTTGTCAGTGCGCCCGCGGCGACTGCTTCGCGCAATGTCGGATATTGCTTCCCAAACTGTGCGGAGAGATCGACGATCCCGCCATCGGCGACCGCGCCGTATTTTGTGCGATCCGTCAAGCGAGTAAGTAGCAAGGCGGGGAGGGGCCATCAGCGTTCCAATACGGTCAACACATCAGTCGGCAATCGTAACATCGGCGACGAATTTCGGTTCGCGGACCGGTTGTCCCGTAAACGGCGATCCCTGTTCGAACCAGGAACGCGGCGCCGGCGCGCCCCACAGCGTCTGCCGCCGCGGGTCCTTCAGCGACCAGCGCATCGGCTCGTGGTCGTGGTCCATGGTGAAGTAGTCGCTGGTGTAGAGCTCCAGCCGATGGCCGTCGGGGTCCCGCACATAGAGAAAGAACGCGTTGGAAATGCCGTGGCGGCCGGGCCCGCGTTCGATGTTCTTCAGATAGCCGCTGGAAGCCATCACGTCGCACAAATGCAGGATGTTCATCGCAGTCGGCACCCAATAGGCGAAGTGGTGCAGGCGAGGGCCCTTGCCATTGGTGATGGCAAAATCATGGACATTGCCCTTGCGATGCATCCAGGCCGCGGCGATGCGGCCGTTCGGTCCGTCTTCCTCGGCGTATTCGGTGAGCCGGAAGCCAAGCCGGGCGTAGAAGTCGACGGTGTCCTGCACTTCGGCGGCGAACACGTTGAAGTGGTCGAGGCGTTGAGGATGGCAGCCCTTGTAGAGATCGTAGCGACGCAGTAGGTGCGGCCGCTTCTCCATCGACGCATAGAGCTCGAGTTGAAACCCGGCAGGGTCGGTGAACTGCAAAGTGCGGCCCTGAAACGGCTGCTCGGCGAATGCGTAGGCGATCCCGTTCTCCGAAAAGAACGCCGCGGCCCTGTCGAGATCCTGCTCGTTGCCGACCTTGAATCCTAAGCGGTTGCAAGCCGCTGTCGCCGATTTGCGCAGCACCACCGAGTGATGCTGATGCTCCTCGCTGCCGCGCAGATAAACCGCCTTGTCGTCGCGATCCTCGACATGCAGCCCGACGGTGTTTTCGTAAAATTCGCGGCTGACATTCAGGTCGACCACGTCGAGCACGACGTGGCTGCACCGGATGATGTTGAAGGGCGGATCGAAGATGTGCTGCGGCACGGGCATCGGGTGGAAGTCCTCTTGAAGTTCGCCGTCATTGCGAGCGGAGCGAAGCAATCCATCTTTTTGGTAGCCTGAGATGGCTTGCTTCGTCGCTCCTCGCAATGACGAAAAGAAGATCGTGGTTCGCTGGATGTATCTAAATCCCCAGCCGTTGAATCTTGTGCGTCCCCCTGGCGAGCGAGACGTGCTTGGTTTCCATGTAGAAGTCGAACGAATAGTCGCCGCCGTCGCGGCCGATGCCGGACGATTTCATGCCACCAAAAGGCGTCGGCAAGTGGCGGACGTTTTCGGAATTCAGCCAGATCATGCCGGCCTCGAGCGCGTCGGCGACCCGCAGCGCGCGCCCCATCTCCGCGGTCCAAACGTAGCCGGTCAATCCATACTGCACGGAGTTGGCGATCTCGACGGCGTCATTTTCGTCGCGGAACGGAATCACGGTCAAAAAAGGACCGAACACTTCCTCCTGCGCGACGCGCATCCCGGCATGGGCGCCGGTGACCAGCGTCGGCTGCACATAATGCCCGCCGCCGGGGCCGTCATGCGCCTTGCCGCCGACGGCGATCACCGCGCCGTCCTGGCGCGCGATGTCGAAATAAGAGCAGACTTTCTCCAGATGGCGCTCGTGGATCAGGGGACCGATTTCGGTCGCGGGGTCCAGCGGATGCCCGACCTTCAGCGCTTTCACGCGCGCGGTGAGCTTCTCGATGAATTCTTGCGCGATGCTTTGCTGGATCAAGAGCCGGCTCGACGAGGTGCAACGCTCGCCATTCAACGAATAGATCATGAACACCACCGCATCGAGCGCGCGGTCGAGATCGGCGTCTTCGAACACGATCACGGGGTTCTTGCCGCCGAGCTCGAAATGCACGCGCTTCAGGCTCGGGGCGCCCTGCGCCATGATCGCCGCACCGGTTGAGGTTTCACCGACGAAGGCGATCGCCTTGATCGCAGGATGCTCGGTCAAGGCCTTGCCGGCTTCTTCGCCGATACCGTGCACGGTGTTGAGAACGCCGTCCGGCACGCCGGCTTGTTTCACCAGCCGGGACAACAGGTCAGCGGTGACCGGCGACCACTCGGCCGGCTTGTGGACCACCGTGCAGCCGGCGGCGAGCGCCGGTGCGATCTTCCAGGTCGACAGCATGAACGGCGTGTTCCACGGCGTGATGACGCCGACCGGCCCGATCGGCACGCGGGTCGAAACGTTCCAGTGCTCGTCGCTCGGCAGGTTCAGGCCGTCGCGCGCATCAGTGCATTTATCGGCGTAGAAGCGGAAGTTTTCCGCGCCGCGGATCGCAGCCTTGGCCATGAAGCGATGGGCCTGGCCGGTATCGATGCATTCGAGCACCGCGATATCGTCGGCGTGGTCCTCGATCGCATCGGCGACGCGATGCAGGAGTTTCTTGCGCATGGTCGCGGACATGTCGCGCCAGGCCTTGAAGGCCTGGCGGGCAATGGTCGCCGCGCGGTCGATGTCTTCAGGCCCGCCGCGCGCGACGGTCGCGAGCACCGCGCCATCGACCGGCGATCTGGTCTCGAAGGTCTGGCCTGATATCGACGGCACCACCTTGCCGTCGATGATGTGCCCGATGCCGTCCGCCTTCAGTTTTGCAAGCAACGGCGTCACCCGGTCGCGATTGGCCTGAAACACGATCCGACGATTTCGGAGCGATCTTATCCATGGGCAGCCTCCGCCTTCAGGGCGTCGTGGATATTGTTGCGCTTCCAGCTGGTTTCCTTGTCGTTGATCTGCATGTCGAACGACAGAGCGAATTTGCTGCCGGCGAAAACCGGGTCGAGATAGCTGGAGAGCGCCTTGAAGATATGTTCGCCGGCCTTCTTGCGGGTGGCGAGATCGCGGCCTTCGCCGAGGCGCAGCACCATGTCAAGAAATCCGTAATTGGGGCTGGCCATCGGCGATGGCGAACTGCTCGCAGCGGACGGCGCGGACGCGAATGCCGCCGAGCGGGAAAATTCCGGTCTCCACGGCGGCCTTGCGCACGACTTCCACGACCCTGGCCATGTCAACCCGCCCATCGAGGTTGGCTGAATATTCCAGCGTGAAATGCGGCATGCCGGATCACTCCTGCGACTGTTCGGGGTCCATCAGGCGAAATAACAACTGACGGTGCCATACGGTCCATAGTCGGCTTGGATCGTGTCGCCTTTGCGGGTCTCGATCGGGCGGATGAACGATCCGGCCAGCACCACCTGGCCCGCTTCGAGCGCAAGTCCGTTCGGCGCGATCTTGTTGGCGAGCCAGGCCACGGCGGTGGCGGGATGATTGAGCACGCCCGCGGCGAGCCCGGTTTCTTCCAACTGGCCGTTGCGATAGCACAGCGCCCCGATCCAGCGCAGATCCGCGTCGATGCGGGCGCAAGGGGCGGCCGCCGAGCACAATGCCGGCGTTGGCCGCGTTGTCGGCGATGGTATCGAAGATCTTTCGCGTCGATCTGGTCTCGCGGTCGACCCGCTCGATCTGGTATCGAGAATTTCCAGCGCCGGCACCACGAAGTCCGTCGCGTTGAGCACGTCGAACAGGGTGCAGCCGGGTCCGGCCAGCCGCTGCTTCATGACGAAGGCAAGCTCGGCCTCGATGCGCGTGCCGATAAAGCGATCCGACGGCACGAGGCCGCCATCGGCAAAGAACATGTCGTCGAGCAGGACGCCGGAATCCGGCTCGTCGATGCCGAGCGCGCTCTGCATCGCCTTCGATGTCAGGCCGATCTTGTGGCCCTTGACGGCCGGCCTTCGGCGACCTTGATCCCGATCCACGCCTTCTGAATCGCATAGGCATCCGCGATGGTGATGGCGGGATGATCGAGCGATAGCTGCCGTATTTGTATCCTGGTCTTTTCCGCCTGATGTAGCCGCTCGGCGGCGAGACGGATATCGTCTTGGGTCAATGCCATGCTCGGTCGTGGCCAGGTGCAGGGGATGACTGAAAAGGCTAGTGCGAAAATATGATTAACATGTTAAATGAAATCGAGCAAATGCAATCGGCGTTTGTTGCGGCGCAAAAATTAGTTGCGGTTCAGGATCGCAAATCGGCGAAGCCCGGTTGAGGCGAATCCTTGTTGAGGCGAATCCTTGTTGAGGCGAATCCTTGTTGAGGAGTGACAATGGCCCGGAAAAAATCATCAAAAAAAACATCAGGGGCTGGGCGGTTCGGACCCGGCGGACGACGCCAGGGTCCGGCGCGTGCCGATGCGCGATTTCGCCCGTTCGCTGCCGATGTCATTGTTGCGCGCGCGCGAAGCTGTCATGCGGCAGTTCCGGCCCTCATTGCGCAGTCACGGGCTGACCGAGCAGCAATGGCGAATCCTCCGCGCGCTGGCCGCGGTCGACGCCATTGAGGTCACCGAACTGGCGCGGGTGGCTTTTCTGCTCGGCCCGAGCCTTTCCCGAATTCTGCGCGATCTGGAAGCCGGTCACCTGATCGAACGCAAACTGGCGAAAGCCGATCTGCGCCGCAGTGTGGTGTCGATCTCCGCCAAGGGTTTGAAGCTGATCGAGGCCGTAGCACCCTCATCGGAGGCGATTTACGCTGCGATAACCAGACGCTACGGCGCCCGCAAACTCGCCGAGTTGCAGGATATGCTGCATGAGCTCGAGCGCAGCCTGTCGGAACTAAAGGGTGGCGGAAGAGCAAAGTGTCGAAATCGAGTGATCGCAAATTTGCAACGATGCTATCGAGGTGATGCATAGCGCCGGTCAAATCGATGCAATCGCAACGTTCCTTTCGTCGAGACCATAGACACGCGGCTGATTTTTCGCTGAAAGTGCCGGCGAAGCCGATCGTGAAAATCGGCATGGGAGGCTGGATGGTCCCGCGCATGCCGCGGCCGGTCCAGACCCAAGGACAGGGGCGAAAATCCAGACATGGTCACGATCCAAGTTCCAAATCTGATCGACTTCGTTGCGGAAGTCTTCTCCCATTCGAATTCTTCGCCCGAAGAAGCCCGGCGGATCGCGACCTATCTCACCACAGCCAATCTCACCGGGCATGACAGCCACGGCGTGATCAGCGTGCCGGTCTATATCAGGTGGAAGAAGATGGGCTCGGTCGTTCCCGACCAGACCGTCGAGCTGGTGGTCGACACCCCTTCGCTGGCGGTGATCGACGGCAAATTCGGCTACGGACAGACCGTCGGGCCGCAGGCGGTCAGGATCGGCATCGAGAAATGCAGGAAGGTCGGCCTTGCCGCGATCGCGCTGCGCAATGCCGGACATATCGGCCGGATCGGCGACTGGGCGGAAATGGCCGCGGCCGAGGGGCTGGTCTCGATCCACTTCGTCAACGCGGCGGGTTCGCTGCTGGTGGCGCCGTTCGGCGGGGTCGAGAAGCGGTTGTCGACCGCGCCCTATTGCGTCGGCATACCGCGCCACGGACAGGATCCGATCGTGCTCGATTTCGCCACCTCGATCGTCGCCGAAGGCAAGGTGCTGGTGGCCAGCCGCGGCGGCAAGAAATTGCCGAAGGGCGCGCTGATCGACCAGCGACGGCACGCTGAGCGAGGATCCGGCGGTGCTGTACGGACCGCATCAGCGCAGACGGGCCGCGCGACCACACCCAGGGCAGCGGCGCGATCCGCGCCTTCGGCGAGCACAAGGGCTCGGGGCTTGCGTTCATCTGCGAACTGCTCGGCGGCGCCTTGACCGGCACCGGCGCGACCGCGCCTGATAGGCGCTTTGCCAATGGCATGCTGGCGATCTACATCGACCCCAAGGTGGTCGATACCAGCAATTTCTTCGACGGCGAAATCTCGCGCTATGTCGATTTCATCCGGGCGACCAAGCCGGTCGCCGGCGTCGACGCGGTGCTGATCCCCGGCGATCCCGAGCGGAGAACGCGCGCCGAGCGCACCAAAAACGGCGTGCCCTTGCCGGACGATACCTGGGCGGCAATCGTGAATACCGCCCGAGAAGTCGGTGTCAGCGAGGTCAGCATCCAAAGGGCGGTCAGTTGATCGGCTTGAGCGTTTTCGAGCGAAGTGGGTACCGGTTCGCGTGAAGAAAACGCGTCAAAATAAAAAGCTAGAGCAATTCGGCTGAGGGCAACAGTCCAAAAACAGGAAACGCGAGCAATGGCAAATAACATCAAAAAAGTATGGGCCTCCGGCAAAGCCGTCGTGAACGCGTGGCTTGCGATACCGTCCGGGTTTTCCGCCGAAGTGATCGCGCAATGTGGCTTCGACAGCGTCACTGTCGATATGCAGCACGGCGTGCAGGACTATCAATCGATGGTGCAATGTTTCCAGGCGATGCATGGCCATCCGGTGACGCCGATGGTGCGTGTGCCCTGGAACGAGCCCGGCATCGTCGGCAAGGTGCTCGATGGCGGCGCCTATGGTCGTGATCTGTCCGATGATCAATTCCAAGGAGGAAGCCGAGAACCTCGTCGCCTACAGCAAATATCCGCCGCGCGGCACCCGCTCCAACGGCCCGATCCGCGCCGGCATGTACGGCTCGGCCGGCACCTATCAGCAGACCGCCAATGAAGAGATCGTGCTGTTGCCGATGATGGAGACCAGGACGGCGGTCGAAAACATGGAATTGATCCTCGATGTCGAGGGCATCAACGGCGTCTATATCGGCCCGTCCGATCTCGGCTTCTCCTACGGTCTGGTGCCGAAGCTCGACCGCGATGAACCCGAGATTCTCAAGATCTACGAAAAGATCATCAAGGAATGCGGCAAGCGCGGCCTCTATCCGGGCATTCACTGCAGCAGTGCTGCCGGCGCGACCAAGCGCCATCGATATGGGATTCAAGCTGGTGACGTTGTCCAATGAGGTCGGCATGATGTCGACCTACGCCAGGACGCAGGTGGCGCAGACCCGCAAGGATTCCGGCGGCAAGGCTTGATGTTTCTCCCCGCCCCGCATGTAGGGAGAGGGATGGCGAGTAGGGGTCTCCGACCCGCGAATGCTGCGTAGCGATCGGCTCAGTGCCCCGCCCCTCACCCGATTGCTTCGCAATCCGACCTCTCCCCGTAAAGAACGGGGAGAGGTGATCAAAAAAGGAGAACACCCATGGCCCAAGCACCCGTGATCCGACTGCATCCCGATGATGGCGTGTTGATCGCGCGCTCGAGTATTCCGGCAGGCATGGTAGGTGGCTGATGGCGTCACCACCGTCGAACGGATTCCAGCCGGTCACAAGGTGGCGATACGGCCGATCGCGGTCGGCGAGCCGATCCGCCGCTACGGCCAGATCATCGGCTTTGCGACAGCGCCGATCGCGCCGGGCCAGCATGTCCATACCCAGAATTGCGGCATGGGCGATTTCGCCAAGGACTATGCGTTCGGCGTCGATGTCACCCCGACGCCGAACTTCGATCTGCCGGCGACCTTCGAGGGCATCCGCCGCCCCGACGGGCGCGTGGCGACCCGCAACTATATCGGCATCCTCACTTCGGTGAACTGCAGCGCGCATGTCGCGGGCATGGTCGCGGATATCTTCAAGAAGAATCCGTTCACGCACGACAATCCGCTGGCGGATTTTCCCAATGTCGATGGCGTGGTCGCGCTGACCCACAAGACCGGCTGCGGCATGACGCAGGACGAGCCGCTGACCATCCTTCGCCGCACCCTTGGCGGCTACGCGCGGCATGTGAATTTTTCCGCCGTGATGGTGCTGGGCCTGGGCTGCGAGGTCAACCAGATCGGCGGCCTGATGAAAGAGCAGAAGCTCGCCGGCCGCCTGCGCGAACTGGAAATTCAGGAAATCGGCGGTACCCGCAAGACCGTGGAAGCCGGCGTCGCCTTTGTGCGCGAAGCGCTGACCGATGCCAACAACGTCAAGCGCGAGCCGGTGTCGGCCAGCGAATTGACGGTAGCGCTGCAATGCGGCGGCTCCGACGGCTATTCGGGCGTTTCCGCCAATCCGGCGCTGGGCGCGGCCAGCGATCTTCTGGTGCGCCATGGCGGTACCGTGATCCTGTCGGAAACGCCGGAGACCTACGGCGCCGAGCATCTGTTGACGCGCCGCGCGGTGAGCCGCGAGGTCGGCGAGAAACTCGTGGCGCTGATGCGCTGGTGGGAGGAATACACCGAGCGTGAAGGCGCCGAGATGAACGCCAATCCAAGTCCCGGCAACAAGGCCGGCGGGCTCACCACGATTTTGGAAAAATCGCTCGGCGCGATGGCGAAGGCCGGCAGCACCAATCTGGTCGACGTCGTGAATTACGCCGAAGCGGTCACCAAGAAGGGTTTTGTCTTCATGGATACGCCCGGATACGACCCGGTGGCGGCCACCGGGCAGGTGGCGGGCGGCGCCAACATGGTCTGCTTCACCACCGGCCGCGGCAGCGTGTTCGGCTGCAAGCCCGCGCCGTCGATCAAGCTTGCGACCAACTCGGCGATGTTCAAGCGCATGGAAGACGACATGGACGTCAATTGCGGCACCATCCTCGACGGCGAGGAGACAGTGCAGCAATGCGGCCAGCGCATTTTCGACCTGATGCTCAAGACCGCCTCGGGCCAGCCGACCAAAAGCGAAAGTTTTGATTTTGGCGGCGCCGAATTCGCGCCTTGGGTGCTGGGGGCGACGATGTAGGCGCTCGCGGGCGGCTCAGCACGGCCGTCATTGCGAGCGCAGCGAAGCAATCCAACCCCGCCACGAACCTGGCCGGAGTTGATAGTGGCTCGACCCGGGTCGCGATTGATCCGAAGGCGGCATCGCATCAAAGCTAAACAAGAACAGATCGCCGCTCGCCGTTCGTTGCCGTTATAATACAATTGCGCCAGCAGAGTTGAGCGACGAAAAATGAAAAGATTTGATCTCAATACCGACTTCTCGGCGGATTGCACTATCGCGGAGAAGTCTCGATCCGGGACGGTTTATCACGTACATATCCGTAACGCCGCAGGCGGGAAGATGTTAACCCCAGTCGCACTCTATTTCGCTTGGCAACCTGATTTTGTCGAGGGTTACAATCGTCACTGGCGCGTGGATTGCTTTGTGAAAAGCCATCCACTTGCACCCGGCGAACCGATGATACTTGGTCAAGTGTTGATAGCGGCTTTGAGACGCGAAAAACTTTGTGACGAACCTATCTGGTTATCTTCACATCGCAGCGAGGACGAAAAAGGCCAAGCTTTTGGAAACGTCTTTGACGACGAATGAAGTAATGATAATCTGAGTTCTGCAGTTGGGCCCATCGCGTCATTTCGTTGCGCTGCGGAATTCAGCCGCTATTGGGGAATCGCCGGGTCAACGGTCTGGCCCAACGCCCCGGATTGGTTCATGATCCTGTCGCACTGCCGCCGGTCAGGGAGTGCCCGCGCCATTCAACAAGCATCAAAAAAAGTAAGAGGAAACGTCATCGAACCATAACGAGGAGGCGCTGCCATGACTGCGACGACAATCGCCCTTGGTCCTGCTCCGATGTCGGAGGTCGAGCATCGGTCGGCCCTGCGCCGCGCCGTCATCGCCAGCACGGTCGGCACAACCATCGAATGGTATGACTTCCTCCTCTACAGCACGGTGACCGGGCTGGTCTTCAACAAGGTTTTTTTCGCCGGTTCCGACCCATGGGTCGGCACGCTGCAGGCGTTCGGCGTGTATTTCGTCGGTTTCGTCGCGCGGCCGATCGGTGCCGCGATCTTCGGCCACTACGGCGATCGCATCGGCCGCAAGGCGACCCTCATCGTCACGCTGCTGATGACCGGGATCGCCACCGCTGCGGTCGGGCTGGTGCCGGGCTACGACCGGATCGGCATCTGGGGCGCGGTGATCCTCGTCATCCTGCGCCTGATCCAGGGCATCGGTGTCGGCGGCGAATGGGGCGGCTCGGTGCTGCTGGCGATGGAGTGGGCGCAGACCAACAAGAACCGCGGCTTCATTACATCATGGCCGCAATTCGGCGGGCCGGCCGGACTGTTCCTGGCCAACGTCGCGGTGCTGTTCTTCAGCTGGTATTCGGGCGATCAGTTCCTGAACTGGGGCTGGCGCATCCCGTTCCTGATCAGCATCGGCATGGTGGCCGTCGGGCTATGGATTCGTCTCGGCATCCTCGAGACCCCGGTGTTCCAGCGCATCCTCGCCGAGAACAAGGTCGAGCGCGCTCCCACGATCGAGGTGCTCAAGCGACAGCCGCGCGAGATCCTCCTGTGCGCGCTGTTGCGGATGGCCGAGCAAACCCCGTCATTTATCTTCAACGCCTTCGTGCTGACCTACGGCACGCTGGTGGTGGGGGTCTCCCGCGATCTGCTGCTGATGGCACTGGTCGTCATGACCGCGCTCGGCTTCATCACGGTCCCGATCGCCGGCGCATTGTCTGATCGCATCGGCCGCAGGAAGGTCTACATTGGCGGCTGCATCTTCGTTGCCGTGTTCACATTCGGCTATTTCGCCCTGCTCGACACCAAGGTGCCGGAACTGGTCTTTCTCGCCGTGGCGCTCTCGTTCATTCCGGTGATGACCATGTACGGCCCGCAAGCCGCCCTGATCGCGGAGGCGTTCACGCCGCGGCTGCGCTATAGCGGCGCCTCTCTTGGCTATCAACTCGCCTCGATCATTGCGGGCGGACCGGCGCCGTTCATCTCTGCCTGGCTGTTCTCGACCTATCATTCCGCGTTCCCGATCGGCCTCTATGTCTGCGTCTGCGCGGCGATCAGCATCTGCGCGGCCTTGCTGCTGCCCGACCAGACCAACAAGGACATTGCCCACGAGGCGCATTACGGCAACGCCTGAGCCTGGTGGACTTCTCGGCAGCCAGTCGCCCGCATGACCTGATGAAACGCACCTCCCGTAGGCAATCACTGCCCGTTGTTAGTGCTTGATGTCCATCCGAACCGGTGTTCTGCTTAAAAAAGCTGCTGGAGCACTCCGCCTGTGTCGATCTTCGTCGCACTACATCATGTCACGCATTACAAATACGACCGTCCGATCGACCTCGGTCCTCAAACCATTCGCCTGCGGCCGGCGCCGCATACGCGCACGCCGATTCTGAGCTACTCGCTCAAGGTCACGCCATCCAACCATTTCGTGAACTGGCAGCAGGACCCGCAGGGCAACTGGCTGGCGCGGTATGTCTTCGCCGAGAAGGCGACCGAGCTGAAGATCGAGGTCGACTTCACGGCGCAGATGACCGTGATCAATCCGTTCGATTTCTTCGTCGAGCCTTATGCCGACAGTTTTCCATTCGCCTATACCGGCGATCTCAAGACCGAGCTTGCACCCTATCTTGCGACCTTCGAGGCCGGGCCGCTGCTTTCCGCCTACCTCGCCGACATTCCGCGCGAGGCGTCGAGCACGGTCAATTTCCTGGTCGATATCAACGCGCAACTGCAGAAGAAGATTCGCTACATCATTCGCATGGAGCCGGGCATCCAGACGCCGGAGCAGACGCTGGCGTCGGGCGCCGGATCATGCCGCGACTCGGCATGGCTGCTGATTCAGATCTTCCGGCATCTCGGTCTCGCCGCGCGTTTCGTCTCGGGTTACCTCATTCAGTTGCGTCCCGACATCGATCCGGTCGAAGGACCGCGCGAGGTCGAGAACGATTTTACGGATTTGCACGCCTGGGCCGAAGTCTATCTTCCGGGCGCCGGATGGATCGGCTTCGATGTCACCTCGGGCATGTTGACCGGGGAGGGGCATATCCCCGTCGCCGCCACGCCGCATTATCGCTCGGCGGCGCCGATCAGCGGCGCCGTCGGATTTGCGCAAGTCGAATTCGGCTTCGAGATGAGCGTCAAGCGGATCCGCGAAGCGCCGCGGATCACCCGGCCGTTCTCCGACGAATCCTGGGCGCGGCTCGACAGACTGGGTGAACAGGTCGATGCCGATCTGAAGGCCGGCGACGTGCGCCTGACGATGGGGGGCGAGCCGACTTTTGTTTCGGTCGACGACCTGGAATCGCCGGAATGGAATATTTCCGCGGTCGGGCCGACCAAGCGTGGCCTCGCCGACGATCTCATTCGCAAATTGCGCACCCGCTTCGCGCCCGGCGGCCTGCTGCATTTCGGGCAGGGCAAATGGTATCCGGGCGAAAGCTTGCCGCGCTGGGCGTTCGGGCTCTATTGGCGCAAGGACGGCGTGCCGATCTGGAAGAATTCCGATCTGATCGCCAAGGTCGAAGGGCCGCGCCAAGGCTGCGATTGAAGATGCCGAGCGCTTCGCGGAAGGGACCGCGAAGAAACTCGGCGTCGATTCCGAATTCATCATGCCGGCGTTCGAAGACCCTTCGCACTGGTTGCAGAAGGAAGCCGGCCTGCCGCCCAACGTCGATCCCAGCGATTCCAAATTGTCCGATCCGGAAGAGCGCTCGCGCATGGCGCGGGTGTTCGATCAGGGGCTCAACGTGCCCAAGGGTTTCGTGCTGCCGATCCAGCGCTGGAACGCCGATGCGGGTCAATCTTCCTCGCGCTGGCGCAGCGAGCGCTGGAAACTGCGGCGCGGCAATCTGTTTCTGACGCCGGGCGATTCTCCGCTGGGGCTGCGGCTGCCGATCGCCTCATTGCCGCATATTCCGGCGGAAGAATATCCCTACATCGTCGAGCAGGATCCGCTGGAGCCGCGCGAAGCCCTGCCGGTGGAAACCTTGCCGGTCTACGAGCCGGCCGCCACGGCCGAAACCGCGCCGCCTCAGCAAGTGCAGGAGCAGCAGCTTCGCGGCGGTGGCGTGCGCACCGCGATGTCGATCGAGATTCGCGACGGCATCCTGTGCGCATTCATGCCGCCGGTGGAGCGGTTGGAGGACTATCTCGAACTGGTCACCGCAGTGGAGGCGACCGCCGAAGAGATGCGGATGCGGGTGCATATCGAGGGCTATCCGCCGCCGTTCGACCCGCGCGTCGAAGTGATCAAGGTGACGCCCGATCCCGGCGTGATCGAGATCAACATCCAGCCGGCGCAAAGCTGGCGCGAAGCCGTCGATATCACCTTCGGTCTTTACGAGGACGCAGCCCAAGTCCGGCTCGGCGCCAATCGTTTTCTGGTCGACGGCCGGCACACCGGCACCGGCGGCGGCAATCACGTCGTGGTCGGCGGCAATAAGCCTGCGGACTCGCCGTTCCTGCGCCGTCCGGATTTGCTGAAGAGCCTCGTGCTGTACTGGCAGCGGCATCCGTCGCTGTCTTATTTGTTCTCGGGCATGTTCATCGGCCCGACCAGTCAGGCGCCGCGCATCGACGAGGCCCGGCATGACGGCCTTTATGAACTGGAAGTAGCACTCGCCCATGTGCCGCCGCCCGGAAATCAAGGCCCCGCTCTGGCTGGTGGACCGGCTGTTCCGGCACATTCTGGTCGACATAACCGGCAATACCCATCGTGCCGAAATCTGCATCGACAAGCTTTATTCGCCTGACGGCACCACCGGCCGGCTCGGGCTGGTCGAATTCCGCGCACTTGAAATGCCGCCCGATCCGCGCATGTCGCTCGCCCAGCAATTGCTGATCCGCGCGCTGATCGCAAAGCTCTGGCGTGAGCCGCTGGATGGCAAGTTCGTGCGCTGGGGCACGACGCTGCATGATCGCTTCATGCTGCCGCATTTCCTCTGGGAGGATTTTCTGGGCGTGCTCTCCGAGTTGAAGCAGTCCGGTTATGACTTTTCGCCGGATTGGTACATGGCGCAGCTCGAGTTTCGCTTTCCGGCCTTCGGGCGGGTCCATCATGGCGGCGTGGCGCTGGAAGTGCGCCAGGCGCTGGAGCCCTGGCATGTGCTCGGCGAGGAGGCGTCGGCCGGGGGCACCGTGCGCTATGTCGATAGCTCAGTGGAGCGGTTGCAGGTCAAGGCCAATGGCTTTGTCGAGGGCCGCCACGTCGTGACCTGCAACGGCAGGCGGCTGCCGATGACGGAAACCGGCCGCTCGGGCGAGGCGGTCGCCGGCGTTCGCTTCAAGGCGTGGCAGCCGGCGTCGGGGTTGCACCCGACCATTCCGGTTCATGCGCCGCTGACCTTTGATTTGATTGATACCTGGAACGGCCGCTCGCTGGGCGGCTGCGTCTATCACGTGGCGCATCCGGGGGGACGCAGCTACGATACCAAACCGGTCAATTCCTATGAGGCCGAGGCGCGGCGGCTCGCCCGCTTTCAGGACCACGGCCATACGCCCGGAAAGATCGATCCGCCGCGCGAGGAACGCACAATTGAATTCCCTTTGACCCTCGACTTGAGGACGCCCCTCCTGCATTGAGAATGGGCTTAGGGCAGGAGAGTCGGGATGGTGGGACAGGCCGGCCAGGGAAGCAGTCACGGAAGCGCCCACGGAAGCCGTGAGGGAAGCAAGGTCCGCCCGGGCCATCGGCGCGTGGCGCAATGGACCCGCGGCTATGCCCGGCTGCCGGGAATCCCCGACGAGTATATTGGCCAGGACGGCGCGCCGCGTGAGGTCTGGACCCGGTTTTTCGAGGCCTTTGCCGACCTGACGCCGGGCGATATCGAGCGCCGCTTCGGGTCTGCCGACCGGCATCTGCGGGAAGCCGGCGTGACCTATCGCGCGCCCGGCGAAACCGCCGAACGGCTGTGGCCGCTGAGCCACCTGCCGCTATTGATCGGCGAGGCCGAATGGCAGCAATTGACCGCCGGCATCGTGCAACGCGCCGAATTGCTGGAACTGGTCCTGAGCGACCTCTATGGCGAGGGCCGAT
Source organism: uncultured Pseudomonadota bacterium (assembly GCA_963771225.1). Classification (GTDB taxonomy): domain Bacteria; phylum Pseudomonadota; class Alphaproteobacteria; order Rhizobiales; family Xanthobacteraceae; genus Bradyrhizobium. The sequence continues at coordinate 190,963 of CAVYSR010000013.1, forward strand.
TGGTGGCCGAGGGGGCTGTTCCCGCGGCCGCCATCGCCGGCAGCACCGAATATCTGCGCGCCGTGTGCGGCATCAAGCCGCCGGGCGGCCGCTACCTCAACATGTATGCCGCCGATGTCGGCCGCGGACCCGATGGCCGCTGGTGGGTGCTGGGCGACCGCACCCAGGCACCATCCGGCGCCGGCTATGCGCTGGAAAACCGGCTGGTGCTGTCGCGCGCCTTCACCACGCTCTACAAATCGATGAACGTCGAACGCGTGGCGCCGTTCTTCGAGGCGTTCCGCGATGCGTTGCGCGCCAGCGCCGATCGCGACGAGCCGCGCATCGGGCTGCTGACGCCGGGCGCGTTCAGTGAAACCTATTTCGAGCACGCCACGCTGGCGCGCTATCTCGGCTTCCTGCTGGTCGAGGGCGACGATCTCGCGGTCAGCGGCGACCGCATTCATATTCGTACTGTGGCCGGCTTGAAGCGGCTCGACGTGCTGCTGCGCCGGGTCGATTCCAATTCGCTCGATCCCCTGGAACTCGACGCCTCCTCGCAACTCGGCGTGCCCGGCCTGATCGATGTGCTGCGCAAGAACGGCGTCGTGGTCGCCAACATGCCGGGCTCCGGCGTGATGGAGGCCCGCGCGCTGCTCGGCTTCCTGCCCAGCCTGAGCCGGCGTTTCTTCGGCGAAGATTTGAAGATGCCGCATATCGCGACCTGGTGGTGCGGCCAGAAATCCGCGCGCGAGGAAGTGTTGTCGCGGCTCGATGAGGTGGCGATCGAGGGCGCCTATAGACGGGGCGTTCCGGGTTTTCCGGGCAACGGTCCCGTGCTCGGCAGTGAGTTATCGGCAAGCGAGCGCGAACGGCTGAAGACGGCGATCAGGATCGCGGCTTCGACTATGTCGGCCAGGAACTGGTGCGGCTGTCGACCACGCCGGTGTGGGATCAGGGGCGGATCACGCCGCGCCCGTTCGTGCTGCGGGTTTTCGCTGCCGCCACCCCCGGTGGATGGACCATCATGCCCGGCGGGTTTTGCCGGATCGCCGATCAGCTCGATGCCCGCGCCGTCTCGATGGGCGATGGCGCGCGGGCGGCGGACGTCTGGGTGGTCTCCGACAAGGCGGTCTCGACCGCGACCCTGCTGCCGGCGGTCGATACCGTGCGGATCAGGCGTATCGCCGGCTGGGTGCCGAGCCGGGCCGCCGATAATCTGTTCTGGCTCGGCCGCTATCTGGAGCGGGCCGAGGCGACGCTGCGGCTGATACGGGCACTCGGGACCCAGCGCGATCCCGGCAAGGGACCGTCAACGGCGCTGCCCTCGATGGAGCGCATCCAGCGGCTTCTGGTGACATGGGGGGCGACGTCGCAGGTGGCGCGGGCGCAGCCGGCCAGGATCGCCGCCGAAGCGTTGCAAAGCGCGGAAAAATTTGGCTCGGCGTTGTCGTTGCTGCGCTCGGCGCAGCGCACCGCGACATCGCTGCGCGAACGGCTGTCGCCGGACGCCTGGCAGGTCATCACCGAGATGACAGAGCGCCTCGCCGGGGAAGTTGACGATGACGACGGCGTGGTCAGCGCCGCCGAACTGACGCTGCAGGAGCTGGCGAGTTTCGCTGGGCTGGCGCAGGAGAACATGAACCGCGCCGCCGGCTGGCGCTTTCTTGAAATGGGCCGCCGTGCCGAGCGTGCCATCAACACCGTGCGCTTTGCCCGCCAGTTCGCCTATGACGAAGCCGATGGCGAGGACCTCGATGTCCTGCTGACGCTGGTGGACTGCCAGATCACCTATCGCTCGCGCTATTTGGTCGGGCCGTTGCTGGCGCCGGTGCGCGATCTCGTGGTGCTGGATCCCTATAATCCGAGGTCGGTGGCGTTTCAGGTTTTTGCACTGAACGATCACATCGCGAGCCTGCCGACCCTGAAGGAGGGCGGATTGATCGAGCGGCCGCGTCGTCTCGCGGTCGGCCTGCAGGCGACACTGACCACGACGGAAGCCGCAGCGCTCGATACCAAATCGCTGTTTGCGCTGGAGCAGGAATTGCTCACCCTCGCCGATGCCATCGGATCGCACTACTTTCCGCATGGGCCCAATGCCAGCCGGCCTGAAAAGCTGACGGGCCTCGCGTGATCTACGACATCCGTCACGTCACCACCTATTCTTACGAAAGCCCGGTCAGTTTCGCCCGCTGCGCGCTGCGGCTGGAGCCCCGAAGCGGCGACGGTCAGGAACTGGTCTCGCATACCGTCGACATCAAGCCGCGGCCGGCGGATCGCACGGTCCGGCGCGACTTTTTCGGCACCCTTACCGAGAGCGTGCTGATCGAAGCCCCGCATCGTAACCTTCGCATCGATTCGCGCTCGCGGGTTTCGGTTTTCCGCCACGCGCCGGGACGCGCCGCGCCAAGTCCGGCCTGGGAGAGCGTGCGCGATATCGCGTTCGAGGCCACCAGTCTCGGGCCCTCGTCGCCGATCGGCTATGTCTTTGCGAGTCCGTTGGTGCCGGTGCAAGGCCCGGTCACCGAATATGCATCGGCAAGCTTTCCGCCGGGGCGCGGAATAATTGCCGGCGCGGTCGATCTGATGCACCGGATCCGCACCGAGTTCAGCTACGATCCGAAGGCGACCGTCATCTCGACGCCGCTCAACGAAGTTTTCGAGAAACGCCGCGGCGTCTGCCAGGACTTCGCCCATGTGATGATCGCCGGCCTGCGCGGCCTCGGACTGCCGGCGGCCTATGTCAGCGGCTATCTGCGGACCATTCCGCCGCCGGGCAAACCGCGGCTGCAGGGGGCCGATGCGACCCACGCCTGGGTTTCGCTGTGGTGCGGCGCGGAGATCGGCTGGGTCGGTTTCGATCCGACCAATGATATCCTGGTCGAGAACGACCACATCGTGCTGGCGATGGGGCGGGATTTTTCCGACGTCTCGCCGGTCGATGGCATCATCGTGGGATCGCGCAAGCAGAAACTCGCGGTCGCGGTCGATGTGCTGCTGGTCGAATGACAAGCCATCCGTCGTTGCGCAGTCCGTCCTTGAACTATCTACGATGTCATTGTGCTCGGAGCGGGTGCGGCGGGCCTGATGTGCGCCAGCGTCGCCGGCCAGCGCGGGCGCTCGGTGCTGCTGCTGGAGCAGGCAAGACAGCCGGCTGAGAAAATTCGTATTTCCGGCGGCGGGCGCTGCAATTTTACCAACCTGCACACGAGCCCTGCGAATTTCCTGTCGGGCAATCCGCGTTTTTGCACCTCCGCGCTAAGTGGCTACACCCAGCGCGACTTCATTGCGCTGGTCGACAGCTACAACATCGCCCATCACGAGAAGACGAAAGGCCAGTTGTTCTGCGACGGCTCTTCGCGGCAGATCGTCGACCTGCTGCTGGCGGAATGCCGCAAGGCGAATGCGCAACTGCGCGTGGGTATACGAATATCCGCGGTGTCGAAGAGCGAGAGCGGCTTTGTCGTGGTCACCGATCAGGGCGAGTTTCGCGGCCGATCATTGGTGATCGCAACCGGAGGACCGTCGATTCCCAAGATGGGATCAAGCGGTTTCGGCTACAAGATTGCGGAGCAATTCGGTCTGAAGATCGTGCCGCCGCGGGCCGCGCTGGTGCCGCTGACATTCGATACTGCGTTGCTGGCGCAGTTCGGCGATCTGTCGGGCGTTTCGGTCGAGGCGATCGTCACTTGCGGCAAGACCCACTTCGATGAGGCGTTGCTGTTCACCCATCGCGGCCTGAGCGGCCCGGCCATCCTTCAGATATCGTCGTATTGGCGCGAGGGCCACGACCTCGTGATCGACATGGCGCCGCGGATCGATGTGCTGGCCAGCCTGAAGAAATTGCGCCACGATCATCCCAGGCAGGAAATGGCGAGCGCGCTGGTCGATGTTCTGCCGAAGCGGCTGGCGCGAAAGATTGCGGATGCGACCGCGGGTCCTGAACGCATCGCCGACTTCTCCGATAAGTTACTGTTGAAGGTCGCCACAGATGTGAAGCAATGGCGCGTCAAGCCGAATGGAACCGAGGGCTATCGTACCGCGGAGGTGACGCTGGGCGGCGTCGATACGTCGGGGCTTTCCTCGAAAACGTTTGAAGCCAAATCTGTCCCTAGGCTTTATTTCATCGGCGAGGTCGTCGATGTCACCGGACATCTTGGCGGCTTCAACTTTCAATGGGCCTGGTCGTCGGGATACGCCGCCGGCCGGCACCTTTAAGGCGTTTTCCAGCGACGAAGGTATTTTGCGGCGAAAATCAGGCCCGCCACCCGATATGGGGTGGAGCCTTGACAGTTGATCCCTGATGCGGCCCGGCGAGGGATGAGGCATGCTGACGCAACCATTCGACGCCCTGCGGATTGCCATGGTCGCCGCCCGGGTTGGCTGCCACAATGTTGAGGAATTTATAGCTCAATTTTGGCAGGCGTGCTTAACCTTGGTTTGCCGACGCCAAAGAGGAAACTCGCAGAGGAAACTCAATGAGAGCTGAGGGTATTGAGACCGTCCGGCGCATTTTGTGCGTGTTTCCGCGCTACACGCCCTCGTTCGGCACATTCGAATATTCCTACCCGCTGACCGACGGCGTCCAGGCCTTCATGCCGCCGCAGGGACTGCTGCTGATTGCGGCTTATTTGCCGGCGAATTGGCCGGTCCGCTTCATCGACGAAAACATCCGCGTCGCTACCACCGAAGACTTCGAATGGGCCGAGGCGGTATTCGTCAGCGGCATGCATATCCAGCGTCAGCAGATGAACGATATCTGCCGGCGTGCTCACGCGTTCGACCTGGCGGTCGCGATCGGCGGACCTTCGGTCAGCGCCTGTCCGGAATATTATCCGTCGTTCGACTATCTTCACGTCGGCGAAATGGGCGATGCGACCAACGAGCTGATCGCGCGGATTGCCCGCGATCCGTCGCGCCCCGAGCAACAGGTGGTGCTGAAGACCGCCGACCGCCTGGAGATGACCAAATTTCCGATTCCGGCCTATGAACTCGCCGACATCAAGCGGTATTTTCTCGGCAGCATCCAGTACTCGAGCGGTTGCCCGTATCAGTGCGAATTCTGCGACATCCCGGGACTTTACGGCCGCAATCCGCGTCTCAAGACACCGCAGCAGATCACCGCTGAACTCGACCGGTTGCTGGAATGCGGCGTCGTGGGTTCGGTCTATTTCGTCGATGACAACTTCATCGGCAACCGAAAGGCCGCACTGGACCTGTTGCCGCACCTGATCGAATGGCAAAAGAAGACCGGCTATGTCGTGCGCCTGTCATGCGAGGCGACGTTGAATATCGCCAAGCGGCCGGAAATCCTCTCGGGCATGCGCGAGGCATTCTTCGGGACGATTTTCTGCGGCATTGAGACGCCGGATCCGGTGGCGCTCAAGGCGATGCACAAGGATCACAACATGATGGTTCCCATCATGGAGGCGATCAAGACGCTCAACAATTACGGCATGGAGGTGGTGTCCGGCATCATCCTGGGCCTTGATACGGACAAGCCGGAAACCGGGCAGCATTTGCTCGAATTCATCGATGCCTCTCAGATACCGCTCTTGACCATCAATCTGCTCCAGGCGCTGCCGCAAACACCGTTGTGGGACCGGCTGAAACGCGAAAACCGGCTGATCGAGGACGAAGGCCGCGATTCCAATGTCGATTTCCGGCTGCCATACGACGACGTCGTGAAGATGTGGCGCGCCTGCATGAAGGACGCCTATCAGCCCGGCAAGCTGCTGGAGCGCTACGAATATCAGATTCGCGAAACCTATCCGCATCGCATCACCCCGCCGCCGTCGCGCGAGCAGAGGTCATGGCGGAATATCAAGCTTGGTCTGACCCTGCTTCGCAACGTCTTCTGGAAGGTCGGGGTCCTCGGCGACTACAAGCGCGAATTCTGGAAATTCGCTCTTCGGCGGCTGGCCCGCGGCGAGATCGAATATCTGATCGGTTCGATTCTGGTGGCCCACCATTTGATCCTGTACGCGCGTGATGCTTCCGTCGGGCGGCAGAACGCGTCGAACTACTCGATACGGCTGCGCGAGGCCTCAGTCCCTGCCGAGTAACGCCCCCTTTGAAAAACGCTCGGCGATCGGCCCGTTGGCCAAGCGGACTGCGGCGTTTGACCCTTGGCGCGGGCAGGGCAAACCCGGTTGGACAATCGGAGATTTGAGGCCTCTCGTCGCCGCCGGCGCAGCGTTTTTGGGCTGTGGGGCGCGCTTGCGAGACGCGGTGGAGACCTGCTACACCAGCGCGCGGAAAATTTCTGCATGTTTTCAAGAGCCAGCACCGATCAGGCGTGGCCAATTCAGCCTCATTCGCGCCCGGGAATTTGCGTTATACATTGAGCCGCAGCGAGAATTGGACAGGGCATGCTTGAAAAGAACCGCGACAGTGAGGTCCATGTCGAGAAGGTCGAGACACGGGCAACCGCGAGCATCGCCTTTGGGCTGGAGCGCATCGGGCTGGTCGCGGTCAAGGCGCCGATCCTGTCCTGCATCATTCTGGTCGCGCTCATCATCGGCGCGGTGTTCGGTATCGAGCGCATCAAGATCGACAATTCCCTCAGTCAGTTGTTCCGCTCCAATTCCAAGGAATATCAGCAATACGAGGCCGAAACCAAACGCTTCCCGGCAACCGAATTCGACGTGCTGGTGGTGGTCGAAGGCAAGACGCTGCTCGCCCGCGAAAATCTGGAGAAATTGCGTGATCTCGTCACCGATCTGCAACTCGTCGACGGCGCCCGCGGGCTGATTTCGCTGTTCTCGGCGCGCCAGGCGCCGGCGCCCGGCAAGCTGCCGGCGGCGCTGTTCCCGTCGGAACTGCCGCAAGGCGCGGACTACGACAAGTTCATCGAGACCGTCAAAACCAACGAGCTCATCCGCGGCAAATTGCTGTCCGAGGACGGCACGCTGGCGCTGATCGTGCTGTCGCTCGAGCCGGATGTAGTCGCCAGCAGCAAGCTCGGCACAACGGTTGGCGCCATCCGCAAATTGATGGCGGATGATCTCGCCGACAGCGGACTCAAAGCCGAGCTATCGGGTGTTCCGGTGATGCAGCTCGAAATCCGCAATGCGGTCGAGCGCGACGGGTTGACCTATAACATCCTCGGTATTCTGGCCGGCTGCATCATCGCAATCATCTTTTTCCGCAAATGGTCGTTCATGGTCGTCGCCGCGTTCCCGCCGATGATCGCGATCCTGCTGGCGCTCGGCGTGCTCGGCTGGGCCAATTTCAGCCTCAACATGTTCCTGAACGTGATGACGCCGCTGATCATGGTGATCAGCTTCTCGGAACTCGATGCAGCTGACCTTCGCGGCACGCGACCGTCTGATCGCGGGCCAGGACAAATACACCGCGTTCAGGAACGCCGTGCTGGTGGTCGGTCCGGCCTGCGTGCTCACCCACGGCACCGCCGGCATCTCGTTCATTGCCCTGCAATTCTCTGATTCCGACCTGATCCGCAAATTCGGCGAGGCCGGACTTGCCGCCACCATGATCGCGCTGGTCGCGGTGCTCTCGCTGGTTCCGGTGTTCGGGGTGCTGCTGGTACGCAACGAAAAAGTTTTCGCGGTGAAATTCCAGAGCGCCGACGCCGGGGTCCAGGCGTTGCGCAATTTTTGCTACTGGATCGCGGTGCGCATGGTCAGCCGTCCCGGCCTGTTCAGCCTGATCGCGGTGATCTTTGTCGGCGGCCTGGCCCTCATCTACTCCCATCTGGAGCCGCGTTACCGGCTGGCCGATCAGGTGCCCGACAAGCAGCAGGCGGTGGCGGCGAGCGGCCGCCTCGACGCCAAGCTCACCGGCGCCAATCCGATCGATGTTCTGATCGAATTCCCCAAAGGCGCTTCGCTCTATGCGCCGGAGACATTGCAGACGATTGCCGACGTGCACGCGATGGTCGAGACCCAGGCCGGTGTCGGCAACGTCTGGTCGCTGGAGACGTTGCGCCGCTGGCTCGCCGAAAAAGCCGGCAGTTCCGATGTCGCGACGCTGAAGGAGTATGTCAGCCTGATTCCGGAACATCTGGTCCGGCGCTTCATCGCGGCCGATCAGGACGCGGTGGTGGTCTCGGGGCGGGTGCCGGACCTTGATTCGAGCCGGATCCTGCCGGTGGTCGACAAGCTCGATGCAGCGCTGAACACCGTTCGCGCCAAGCATCCGGGTTACGAGATTGCGGTCACGGGCCTGTCGGCGATCGCCGCGCGCAACAGCGCCAACATGATCGAAAAACTCAATCGTGGGCTGACCATCGAATTTGCACTGGTGGCGATCTTCATCGGGCTGGCATTCCGCTCGGTGGTCGTGATGTTGTCGTGCATCCTGCCGGGTATCTTCCCGGTGGTGTTGTCGGGCACGGTGCTGTGGTTGCTCGGGGAGGGGCTGCAGTTTGCCAGCGTCGTGGCCCTCACCGTGTCGTTTGGATTGGGATTGAGTGCGACGATTCACTTCCTCAACCGGCTGCGGCTCGAGAGCACGCCGGGCGTCAGTCCGGAACTGGCGGTGGAGCGCGCCACCGTGCTGGTCGGACCCGCGCTGATCCTGACCACGGTGGTGCTGGCCTGCGGCCTGGTGGTGACGGTGTTTTCCGACCTGCCGTCGCTGCGCCTGTTCGGCTGGCTCAGCGCTTTCGCGATGGTCGCGGCTCTGGTCGCGGATCTCTTTATCCTGCGGCCGACCGCGATGTTCCTGATCAACCTGTCAAACCGGATTCGCGGGGTGGCAAGTCACGCGAAGCCGGCGGAACAAACCGAAGCGGGCCATTGAGGGCGCTGCGTTAGCTTTTCACCATCGTGATCGAGACATCCCGGATATCGCCCGGGGAAACGATCTGCACGGTCTGCTTGTTGCCGTTGGTGCGCAAGGTCAGTTTAGCGGAAAAACCCACCGCCTCGACGGCGACATTGATCTGGCCGCCGCCGGCCGTGCCCTGCAGATTGCCGACGATATTCCGGCTGGTTTCGCTCCAACTGCCGGTGATGTTGTTGCCATCGCTGGTCACATTGCTGCTCAGATCGAATTTGTAGCTGTCGCTGGCGCAACGCAGCGTCTGCTGCAGCGCTCGGCCGGTACTGTCGACCGCGTAGGTGGCGCGGCAGCGGATGCGCTCGCTCGATCCGTCCGACAGCGAAACCTTTCCGTTGCCCGACCAGACCCCGCTAAAGCCGGCAAACGGGCTCGACTGGGCGTGGCCCGCCGACACCGAAAACAACAGCGCGGCGCCGACACCGGCTGCCCTGACAGCGTGTCCAAATGATCTGGAAGCAAACGGTTTCATATTGAGTTTCCCAATTCAAATTGACGATCTTGCAAAGATAGTCGCGCCACATCGAAAGTTTAGTGTCGCCGCAATGTGTTAGGTTCAAATGACAAACGACCGCTGGGCCGCACGTTCGCGGCCGGCGAGGCTGTGGGTCCGATATCCGTCAAATCGACGGCGCGCACCGCGCCTTGGTTCGGGCGAAATCAAAAAAAGCGTCGGATGTCGACAGATTTCTTCATCCGCGATGATCGGTCGCACTTGGCGCAAGCCATCGCCGCAAAAAAACCCGTCGTAAATTTACGTTTTAATATCAAACGGTTATCGATGCAGTTGAGTCGCCGCATTGGACCGGGTATGCGAAACAGGGCCGACGCAAATTTGGCCGCATTTGCCAGCGCTTTAAGGTTCGCTCGCCACTGCGGGTTTGTGGCAGGCGCAATTCGATCATCTATCCCGTTCACGCCAGGCGCTATCGGGGATCGGCATTTTCTCCGGTCCAGAATGAAGGAACACGATGTACAAGTTTTTTTTCGCAATCTCCCTGTTGTCGATATCGGTTTCCACCGGTGCCTTCGCTCAAGATTCACGCGGTACGCCTGACGAGCAGAAGGCCTGTTCCCGCGACGTGCAGCGCCACTGCCGTGCAGTGATAAATCAAGGCGACCTCGGTATTCTCGCCTGTCTTCAGCAAAATCGCCCCAAGATCAGCCGCGCCTGCGATCAGGTGCTCAGAAACCACGGGCAATAGAACCGCGCTCACATCCGATAATCGCTGCCGCAGGCCTGCTATCGGGCTGATTCAGGCGTGGGCGGAATTTGCGAGCAATCGCAGATAGCATTGGTTTTGGCGACGTATTCCCCTATATGGGGTTCGCGATCCATCCGCATGCGCGGATTGCCGGAGCATGCGAAGTCACCATTCCCAGACCAATGTAGCCTGTTCTTGATGACCACCGCGAGCGAACTGCGATCCGGCAAGACTCACCGCGACGAGAACTTTCCGGTCGCGTCGTGGATCATTCATCCGCGCCACCGTGCGCTGATTCTCGCATTCTACAATTTTGTCAGGACCGCCGACGATATCGCCGATCATGCAACGCTCGGCGCGAGCGACAAGCTCGCTTATCTCGATCTGCTCGAGGCCGAATTGCTGGGCCAGGGCGATAGCCAGCCGGAGGCCGTCAGCCTGCGGCTCGCGCTGGCGCAGCGCGCGATGCCGCCGCGCCATGCGCTCGATGTCCTGACCGCCTTCCGGATGGATGTGACCAAGCTGCGCTATGAGAACTGGGACGAGGTGATCCACTATTGCCGGTATTCCGCCATGCCGGTCGGGCGGTTCATGCTCGACGTCCATGGCGAGAGCCCGTCGACCTGGGCGGCCTCCGACGCGCTCTGCGCGGGCCTGCAAATCAACAATCATCTTCAGGACTGCGGCAAGGACTACCGGGACCTCAATCGCGTCTATCTTCCACGCGATGCGCTCGCGGCGGCCGGGGCTTCCGTCGAGGCGCTTGGAGAGCGACGGGCATCGGCGCCGCTGCTGCAATGCCTGCATTCGCTCGCCGCGCGAACCGAGATGCTGCTGAATGACAGCAAATCGCTCAGCGCCGAAGTGAAGGATTTCCGGCTCGGGCTCGAAATCTCCGTGATCCAGCGCTTCGCCGACAAGATCGTGCAGCTTTTGAAAGTACGCGATCCCCTGAGCGAGACCGTGCATCTCGGCCCCGCCGAACTGCTCGCCCACAGCTTCGGCGGAATAGCCAGCGAACTGACCCGCCGGGCGGTGGGTCGGCGCCCTTTGTCCAATCCGGCGGCCGGCGCATGAGCGTCGAGGCGGTGGCAGCCAATGCGAGCGACGGGACATCCGCGTCCGGCAGCTCGTTTTACGCGGCGATGCGCATTTTGCCGCGCGATCAGCGCGAGGCGATGTTTCAGATCTACAGCTTTTGCCGGCAGGTCGACGACATCGCCGATTCCGACGGGCCGCGCGCCGAACGGCTGGCAGCACTTCAGCAATGGCGTGACGATATCGATGCGCTCTATCGCGGCGATCCGCCGGCGCGGCTGGCCGACTACGCCGCGTCGGTTCGGCGATTTGATCTCAAGCGCGAGGATTTCCTGGCCATCGTCGATGGCATGGAAATGGATGTGCCGCAGGATATAAGGGCGCCGGATCTGGCAACACTGGATCTGTATTGCGACCGCGTCGCCAGCGCGGTCGGACGGCTGTCGGTGCGGGTGTTCGGTCTGGCGCAGGACGACGGCATCCTGCTTGCGCATCATCTCGGACGCGCCCTGCAATTGACCAACATCCTGCGCGATATCGATGAGGATGCCGGCATCGGCCGCCTGTATTTGCCGAGCGAAATTCTGCTGCACGCCGGCATCACCTCGACCGACCCGCTCAAGGTCATCGCAGATCCGGCGCTGCCGAAAGTATGCGCGCCGCTGGTCGAGCGGGCGCGGACCCATTTCGGCAAGGCCGACGAGATCATGAGCCGCAATTCGCGCCGCGTGGTGCGCGCGCCGCGGATCATGTCGAAATATTATCGGGCGATCCTGGAGCTGTTGGTCGCCAGAGGATTCGCCGCGCCGCGCGCGCCGGTCCGCGTCAACAAGCTCGCCCGCATCGCTATCCTTCTTCGCTACGCGTGGATCTGATGCCACAGACCGTTCACATCGTCGGCGCTGGAATTTCGGGCCTCGCGGCCGCCGTTCGGCTGGCCAATGCGAATTTCAAGGTGCATGTCCACGAGGCCACGCAACAGGCCGGCGGCCGTTGCCGGTCCTATTTCGATGCGGCCACCAACCTCACCATCGATAACGGCAACCATCTCCTGCTCTCGGGCAACCATCACGCGGTCGCCTACGCCCGGTCGATCGGCACCGAGGCGGGACTGGTCGGGCCGAAGCGCGCGCAATTTCCGTTCGTCGACCTGGCGACAGGCCAGCGCTGGCAAATCGACCTTGGCGACGGCCGGCTGCCGCTGTGGGTGTTCGATGAGGCTCGCCGCGTACCCGACACCAGGCTGCTCGATTATCTAGCACTGATGCCTCTGATCTGGGCAGGGCAGGGCAAACGGGTTGGCGACACCATCCCGTGCCAGGGCACGCTCTACCAGCGGCTGGTGCAGCCGCTGCTGCTGGCCGCGCTCAACGTCGATCCTCCCGAGGGGTCGGCGGGGCTCGCCGGCGCGGTGGTGCGGGAAACGCTGCTGGCGGGAGGCAACGCCTGCCGCCCGCTGATCGCGCGCGACGGGCTGAGCGCGGTTCTGGTCGAACCCGCGATCCGGCTGCTGCGGGACAAGGGCGCCAGCATCCAGTTCGGGCATGAACTGCGCGAGTTCGCCATGTCGGCAACCCATGTGAGCGAATTGAAGTTTGGCGACGACATTGTCGCGGTTGCCCCGGATGATGCCGTGGTGATGGCGGTGCCGCCGCGCCCCGCCGCAGGCTTGCTTCCGGGCCTGAAAACGCCGTCCAAATTCCGGGCGATCGTGAACGCGCATTTCCGCTTCGATCCGCCTGCCGGGATGCCTGCGATTCTCGGGGTGGTCGGCGGGCTGGTCGAATGGCTGTTCGCGTTCCCGCAGCGCCTGTCGGTCACCATCAGCAATGCCGACCGGCTGGTGGAACTGCCGCGTGAGGAGCTCGCACAGGCGATCTGGGCCGATATCTGCAAGGCCGCCGGCGTGCAGGGCGAATTGCCGCCCTGGCAGATCGTGCGCGAGCGCCGGGCGACCTTCGAGGCCACCCCGGAACAGAACGCCCAGCGGCCGGGGGCGCCGACGCGCTGGAAAAACCTGTTTCTTGCGGGCGACTGGACTGATACGGGGTTGCCGGCCACCATTGAGGGATCGGTGCGGTCGGGAAACCGCGCCGCCGATCTGGTCCTCGCCAGGCGGCAGGCCTGATCCGGACTTAGCGCGCCGTTTCCGATCAAATCGGACAGGGGCAGATACAGGGATCGCAAGATGCATTCCGGCACGAACACCGTTGGCATTGAAATCGGCGCCCTGGAGGCCAGTATCGCCTCGGCGACGCGCGGATTGCTTGGCTTCCGGCAGTCGGACGGACACTGGGTGTTCGAACTGGAAGCCGATTGCACCATCCCGGCGGAATATGTGCTGCTTCGCCACTACCTCGGCGAGCCTGTCGACGCCGTGCTGGAGGGCAAGATCGCCAATTACCTGCGCCGGGTTCAGGGCGACCATGGCGGCTGGCCGCTGGTAAACGCCGGCCCCCTCGATATGAGCGCCAGCGTGAAGGCCTATTTCGCGCTGAAGATGATCGGCGACAGCCCGGATGCGCCCCACATGACGCGCGCGCGCGCGGCGATCCGGTCGCGCGGCGGCGCCATCCACAGCAACGTTTTCACGCGCTTCATGCTGGCGATGTTCGGGGTGCTGACCTGGCGCAGCGTGCCGGTGCTGCCGGTCGAGATCATGCTGTTGCCGATGTGGTCGCCGTTTCACCTCAACAAGATTTCCTATTGGGCGCGGACCACGATCGTGCCGCTGATGGTGCTGGCGGCGCTGAAACCGCGCGCCAAAAACGCCAGCGCTGTTGGCATCGATGAGCTGTTTCTGCAGGAACCGCGTTCGATTGGAATGACGGCCAGGGCGCCGCACCAAAGCTGGGGCTGGTTCGTGTTGTTCCGCGGACTGGACAGCGTGTTGCGGACGATCGAGCCGATGTTTCCGAAGAAGTTGCGCGGCCGCGCCATTGACAGCGCCGTGGCCTTCATCGAGGAACGGCTGAACGGCGAAGACGGGTTGGGCGCGATCTATCCGCCGATGGCCAACGCGGTGATGATGTACGAAGTGCTGGGCAAACCCGCCGATTATCCGCCGCGCGCCGTGACGCGCCGGGGGCTCGACCGGCTGTTGGTGATCGGCGAGCACGAGGCCTATTGCCAGCCCTGCGTCTCGCCGGTGTGGGATACCTCGCTGACCGCGCATGCCCTGCTCGAGGCGGGTAACGAGGACGCGCTGCCTGCCGCCAGAAAAGCCCTCGACTGGCTGCTGCCGAGGCAGATACTGGATATCAAGGGCGACTGGGCGGTGAAACGGCCGGACGTTCGCCCCGGCGGCTGGGCGTTCCAGTACAACAACGCCTATTACCCCGACCTCGACGACACCGCCGTGGTGGTGATGGCGATGGATCGTGCGCAGCGCGCCAGCCAAAGCCATGAATATGATGAGGCGATCGCCCGCGGCCGCGAGTGGATCGAGGGCATGCAAAGCCGCGATGGCGGCTGGGCCGCCTTCGACGTCAACAATCTCGAATATTATCTCAACAACATCCCGTTCTCCGACCACGGCGCGCTGCTCGATCCGCCGACCGAGGACGTCACCGCCCGCTGCGTCTCGATGCTGGCCCAGCTTGGCGAGACCACCCGGAGCAGCAAGGCGGTGGCCGACGGGGTCGCCTATCTGCGCCGGACCCAGCTTGCGGAGGGGTCGTGGTACGGCCGCTGGGGGCTGAACTACATTTACGGCACCTGGTCGGTGCTGTGCGCGCTCAACGCGGCCGGGGTCGACCACCAGGACCCCGCCATGCGAAAGGCGGTGGACTGGCTGGCCTCGATCCAGAACAACGACGGCGGCTGGGGCGAGGATGCCGTCAGCTACCGGCTCGATTACCGGGGATTTGAAGGTTGCCCCTCCACCGCCTCGCAAACGGCATGGGCCTTGCTTGGGCTGATGGCGGCGGGGGAGGTCGATCACCCGGCGGTGGTGCGTGGCGTGGAGTACCTAAAAAGCACACAGACGGAAAAAGGGTTGTGGGACGAGCAGCGCTACACGGCTACAGGCTTTCCGAGGGTGTTTTATCTGCGTTATCATGGCTACTCAAAGTTCTTTCCGCTCTGGGCGCTGGCGCGGTATCGGAACCTAAAGAGCACCAACAGCAGGGTGGTAGGGGTCGGAATGTGAATTTGGGGGCAGGCTTTGCGGCGCCCGCGGGCGACAAGATTGACTCGCGGCCGGTACTAATCGTGACAGGTCTGGTGCAGGAGGCCCGCATTGCGGCAGGGCCCGGCATGACGGTGATCTGCAGCAGTAGCGATCCGCAGCAATTGCGGGCTCTGTTGACCGTTTTCGACCCATCGACGATCAGAGGCGTCATCAGCTTCGGCGTCGCGGGCGGATTGGATCCCAGTCTGAAGTCCGGTGATGTCGTGGTAGCGACCGAGGTCATGGCCGGTGATGCCCGTTGGCTCGCCGGTCTGGCGCTCAATGAGGACCTGATCGCCAGCGTCGCGCTGGGGCGCCGGCGCGTGGTCAGGGGCGGTCTGGCCGGCGTGGAAGAGGTGATCTTCGCCCAGGCCGGGAAGGCCGCGCTGCGCTCCGAAACGGGTGCTGCAGCCGTCGACATGGAAAGTCATATCGCGGCAGCCTATGCCGCCGAGGCGGGGCTTCCGTTTGCCGCGTTGCGCGTCATCGCCGACCCCGCCACCCGTGCTTTGCCGGCGCTCGCGAAGGCCGCCATCAAGCCGAATGGCGACATCGACCTGCGCAAGGTGCTGCGCGGGGTCGCGCGCAATCCGATGACGCTGCGCGCGCTGGTCTCGACCGGAATCGATTTCAATCGCGCGCTGAAGAGCCTACGCGGCTGTCGAGGCTTTCTGCTGGGCGGCGAGGGCCTCGTCGCGGCGGATATCTGACAGGCGCTTCTGCACCTCCGCCGAGAAGATGTACTGCGCGGGCCGCTGGCCCTCGAGGCTGATCTCCGGCGCCATCGGACCCGTGGTCCGCACGCCGCGCAGCGCCACCCACATCGCCTTCAACGGATTGGTCAGGGCCGCGTTCGCAGCCGTCGGCTCGTAGCCGCAATGGGCCATGCAGTCGGCGCACTTCTCATATTTGCCGGTGCCGTAGGTGTCCCAGTCCGTGGTCTCCATCAGCTCCTTGAAGGTCTTGGTATAGCCCTCGCCGAGCAGGTAACACGGCTTCTGCCAGCCGAAAATGTTGCGGGCCGGCATGCCCCAGGGGGTGCATTCGTAGCTCTGATTGCCGGCCAGGAAGTCCAGGAACAGGCCGGAATGCATGAAATTCCACTTCTTGCCCTTGCCCAGCGCGAACACGTCGCGGAACAGCTTCTTGGTCTTGGTGCGGTTGAGGAAGTGCTCCTGGTCGGGCGCGCGCTCATAGGCGTAGCCGGGCGACATTGAAACGCCGACACCGAGTTCGGTGGTGAAGTCGAGGAACTTGGCGATGTCCTCGGCCGCGTGTCCGTCGAAGATGGTGGCGTTGACGTTGACCGTGAAGCCGCGCGCCTTGGCGGCCTTGATCGCCGACACCGCGCGATCGAACACGCCCTTCTGCGAGACCGCCTTGTCGTGATGGTCCTTCAAGCCGTCGAGATGCACCGAGAAAAACAGATAGGGCGACGGTTCGAACAGGTCGAGCTTCTTTTCCAGCAGCAGCGCGTTGGTGCACAGCGACACGAATTTCTTGCGCGCCACCAGACCGCGCACGATCTCGCCGATCTCCTTGTGGATCAAGGGCTCGCCGCCCGGAATGGCCACCATCGGCGCGCCGCATTCGTCGGCGGCGTCCCAGCATTCCTGCGCCGACATGCGGCGATTGAGGATCGCGTCGGGATAATCGATCTTGCCGCAACCGACGCAGGCGAGGTTGCAGCGAAACAGTGGCTCCAGCATCAGCACCAGCGGATAGCGCTTGCGGCCCAGCAATTTCTGCTTGACCAGATAGCGGCCGATGCTGATTTCCTTGAAGAACGGTATTGCCATTACAGGTTTTCTTTCTGGACTCGGTAGAGAGATGGACCAATCCACCGTTAGTATGGGTCAACCCGCCGTTAGTTCGGCCGGTAGCCGGAATTCGATGTTTTCTTCCCGGCCGGGAAGCACCGATACCGCAACCGGGCCGATACGTCTCAGCGCCTCGATCACGTCATCGACAAGAACTTCGGGCGCCGAGGCGCCGGCCGTGATGCCGACCGCCTTGGCGTCCTTCAGCCAATCCGGGTTCAGCTCGCTGCCATCGGCAATGAGATAACTCGCGACCCCGACTTCGGTGCCGATCTCGCGCAGCCTGTTGGAGTTGGAACTATTGGTGGCCCCGACCACCAGGATGACGTCGACGAGCTTGCTGAGGTCTCTTACCGCAGATTGGCGGTTCTGTGTCGCATAGCAGATATCCCTGATGTCCGGGCCTTGAATATCTGTAAAGCGCTGCTGCAGGGCGGCAATGATGTCCTTGGTGTCGTCGACGCTCAGTGTGGTCTGGGTGATATAGGCGACCGGTGTGTCCGCGGGCAGCGTCAGGGCCGCGACGTCGTCGACGTTCTGGACCAGCAGTACCGGGCCGGGAACCTGACCCATGGTTCCCTCGACCTCGGGGTGGCCGGCATGCCCGATCAGGATCAGCGCCCGGCCCTTCGACATATAGCGCTTGCCCTGGTTGTGGACCTTGGTGACCAGCGGGCAGGTGGCATTGAGCACCGGCAGGCCGCGCACCGCAGCCTCTTCCTCGACGCTCCTGGCCACGCCATGGGCGCTGAACACGGTCACCGCGTGCGGCGGCACTTCCGACAAATCCTCGACAAAGATGGCGCCTTTGTTTTTCAGGCTCTCGACCACGTATTTGTTGTGCACGATCTCGTGGCGCACATAGACCGGGGGGCCATATTTTTCGAGCGCCCGCTCGACGATCTCGATCGCGCGCACGACGCCGGCGCAAAATCCGCGGGGCTGTGCCAGAAACACTTCCATGGGGCGTCCATTATGCACGTTGCACCAAACTCATTCCGGATCTCCGTATAGCTGGCTCCGGCCGCGATATCAGCAATATCGGAGCCACTACGCCTTGCCTGACGAACCCTCTCTAAGCACATGGAGGCACAAGGCTTTGTGTCAAAAAACCGCCGACTAGAAAAGCCAGATCGAAGCAGTTACGGTAATATGATACAGTCTATTTCGAATATGATTCCAAACTGTGGCGAATATGCCCCCAAAACCCTCACTTGTTCGTCACTTTACCGGGGTGCAATCCCGGTTATATGAGCCGCCTCACAGGTTCCGGTGAGTTTGCGCTCGTCCCCGTCCTCGAAGAAAAGTATCACAAACAACATTAGATCGGCTGGTGGAACTCCGCTAGACAACGGGGCGTTTCCGGCAAGCTCATAACATTAGAAAGCAAAGATGTGCTGACAAGTATTGTTGTATCGATTGTCAAAGCTTGCACGCGGTTCGCCTCTCTTACTGTCCTGATCGCACTCGCGTTGGCGGTTGGCGCGGGCTACTACACGGCCAACAATTTCTCGATCAACACCGACATCAACACGCTGATTTCGCCGACGCTGGACTGGCGAAAGCGCGACAATCAATTCGATCAGGCCTTCGACCGCGACCGAACCATCCTTGCGGTGGTGGACGCTCCAACGCCTGAGCTTACGACCGCGGCGAGCGCCGCACTCGAGAAGAAGCTGTCCGGTGATACCAAGAATTTCGGTTCCGTTCAGGCGCTCGGTTCCGGAGAATTCTTTGAAAAAGAAGGGCTGCTGTTTCTTCCCCAAGCCGAGGTCGGCCGGATCACCAGCCAGTTCGCCTCCGCAGCACCTTTGATCGAGATCATGGCCGGCGATCCCAGCCTGCGGGGATTGACGGGCGCGCTGGAAATCGGGCTTGCCGGCGTCAAGCGCGGGGACTTCAAGCTCGACAGCGTCGAGCGGCCATTCTCGCAGATCGCGCAGACGGTGGAGGGCGTGGTCAATACCGGGGCGGGGACGTTCTCCTGGCGTGAACTCGTCAGCGACAAGCCCCTGACCGACGCCGACCGGCGCGCCTTCATCGAATTCAAGCCGATCCTCGACTTCAATGCGCTCGAGCCGGGCAAGGATGCGACCGATGCGATCAGGAAGGCCGCCAGCGACCTCAATCTTTCGGGCGAGTATGGCGCGCGCGTCAGGCTGACCGGACCGGTTCCGATCGCCAACGAGGAATTCGCAACCGTTGCCGACGGTGCCGTCGTCAACGGGATCGGCACCGTGCTCGTGGTGCTGTTCATCCTCTGGATGGCGCTGCGTTCGCCGAAGATCATCCTGGCGGTGTTCGCCACGCTCTTCATCGGCCTTTCGATCACCACCGCCGTCGGGCTGATGATGGTCGGTTCGCTGAATTTGCTCTCGATCGCGTTCGCCGTTCTGTTCGTCGGATTGGGCGTCGATTTCGGCATTCAGTTCAGCGTCCGCTACCGGTCGGAGCGCTTCAAGAGCAACGATCTGCAGGTCGCACTGGAGCAGGCCGCCGGCTACGTCGCGGTGCCGTTGTCGCTGGCGGCGATGGCGACGGCCGCCGGATTCCTCTCCTTCCTGCCGACCGACTACAAGGGCGTTTCGGAGCTTGGCAAGATTGCCGGCCTCGGGATGCTGGTTGCTTTTCTCACCAGCATCACGGTGCTGCCGGCATTGCTCGACTTGCTCAATCCTCCCGGGGAAAAAGAGCCGGTCGGCTATGCGTTCCTGGCGCCGGTCGATCATTTCCTCGAAGAGCACCGCGTGGCCATCATCGTCGGCACGCTGTTGATCGCGGTCGCCGGTCTGCCGCTGCTGTATTTTCTCAGATTCGACTTCAACCCGATCAACCTGCGCAGTCCCAAGGTCGAGTTGATCGCGACCTTTCTCGATTTGAGGAAAGACCCCAATACCGGCGCCAATGCCATCAATGTGATGACGAATTCGGAGGCCGATGCCAAGAAGATCGAAGCCCGCCTGGAGCAGCTTCCGGAAGTGCTTCGCGTCATGTCGCTGGACAGTTTTGTCCCCGATGACCAGCCGGCAAAATTGAAGCTCATCGCCGAGGGCGCCAAGGTACTCAATCCGGCGCTCAACCCGGATTCCATCGATGCCGCGCCGTCGGATGCGGAAAATGTCGAGGCCTTGAAGGGATCGGCGGAGAGCCTGCGCAAGGCCGCCGGCGATGACAAGGGACCGGGCGCCGTGGCGTCGCGGCGGCTGGCCGATGCGCTGTCAAAACTCGCCTCTTCCAATGAGGCCACGCGAAACAAGGCGCAGGCCATCTTCGTGGTGCCGCTGAAGGTCATGATCGACCAGATCAGAAACTCGCTGCAGGCCCAGCCGGTCAGCCTGAAGACGCTGCCGGCCGATCTCGTGAGTTCCTGGAAAACCAAGGATGGCCTGGAGCGCGTCGAGGCACTGCCGCGCGGCGATCCCAACGACAACGACACCTTGCGCAAGTTTGCCGGCGCGGTTCTGGCGGCCGAGCCGAACGCGATCGGTGGACCGGTATCGATTCTCAAATCCGGCGACACCGTCGTGAAAGCCTTTATTCATGCCGGTATCTGGGCGCTGGTCGTGATCTCTGTTCTGCTCTGGCTGGCGTTGCGGCGGATCACCGACGTGTTGCTGACGCTGGTCCCGCTGTTGGTGGCGGGCACCGTGACGCTGGAAATCTGCGTGCTGATCGGACTGCCGCTCAACTTCGCCAACATCGTCGCACTGCCGTTGCTGCTCGGCGTCGGCGTCGCGTTCAAGATCTATTATGTAACGGCATGGCGGGCCGGCAGAACGAATCTGCTGCAGTCGAGCCTGACGCGAGCAATATTTTTCAGCGCGATGACGACCGCCACCGCATTCGGAAGCCTCTGGCTATCGAGTCATCCAGGTACCGCGAGCATGGGCAAGCTGCTCGCGCTCTCGCTGGTTACGACATTGGCCGCGGTATTGCTGTTCCAGCCGGCGCTAATGGGCAAACCGCGCGATGTCAGGGATTAGACAGATATCGCCAACCGGGTCGGCCGGATGCGCGGCCGCGGCCTGCTTTTGACCGGGGGTTCTGGCCGGGTTGCCGGATGCAGTGCTGTTGGGCGCGGTGGGCTTGGGTGACGCACCCGTGGTCTTCGGCGCGCCCTTGGCCATGCTGTTGACCGGGCTCGAGGGTATCGGGCCGGCGACGCGGCTCCAGGTTTCGCCGCCGCACAGAAAGCCCAGTACGCAGCCCTTGATCTCAAGCTGGTCGGGCCCGATCGGCCTGATGGTCGAACTGTAGAATTGCCCGTCCTTGGCGTTATAGACTTGGCCTTCCCATTGCTCTGCGCCAGGTTGCTTCATCATGGCGATCAGGATCGGCATGCCCAGGGTCGGCCTGCTTTGTTTCGAGACATCGGGATTGTTCTTGTCGCGGCCGCCCGGAGTCTTCTCCCACGACACCGCCCCCCACATCCTGCCATTGCATTCGGCGACACGGATGTTGGCGACACCGTCGGCCACCCGCCAGTCACCAGTCGGATCCGCGGCCAAAGCAGGCGCAGAAAAGACAGGCACAAGGCAAGTCGCCAAAAATAATCCGGAATATGATATTGTGCGCATGATGTTTCGCGGGCAGTGCAACATGGTCTAAACCTGTGCTTAAGTAGCTGGTCGAGGGCAAAACGCCGAATTGAGCGTTTTCAGTTGACGAAATTGAGCGTTTTCAGTTGACGAAGCGGCCAACAAACGAAGTATGTAAGTGATGCTATATTCAAATCTAGACGTTTCCGAGATGTTTGTGGACCGGCAGTCGCAGCGCACCGCGCTGCATACCCGCCATCTGAATGAACAGCTGGTTCGGGTCCTCAAGACAATTGGTTACGATGTCGGCTTTCAAAAGGGGCAAGGCCAGTACCTGTTCGATCGCGACGGCGCACGGTATCTGGATTTACTAAGCGGATTTGGCGTTTTTGCGATTGGCCGCAATCATCCGGCGCTGCGCCAGGCCTTAAAGAGCGTCCTCGACAGCGATCTGCCCAATCTCGTGCAACTCGACGTTTCGACCCTCGCCGGCGTGCTGGCCGAGCGCCTGCTGGAATACGTGCCCTACCTGGATAAGGTCTTTTTTTCCAATTCCGGGGCAGAATGTGTCGAAGCTGCGATCAAATTCGCCCGCGGAGCCACCGGCCGCCCCGGCATCGTGTACTGCTCGCACGGGTACCACGGCCTGACCTACGGCGCGCTTTCGCTCACCGACGATTCCAACTTCCGCGGCGGTTTCGAGCCGCTGCTGCCGGGTTGCACCTCGATTCCCTTCAACGATCTGGCCGCCCTGGAGCAGGCGCTGTCGTCGCGCCAGGTTGCCGCCTTTATCGTCGAGCCGATCCAGGGCAAGGGCGTCAATATGCCCACCGATGAATTTCTGCCGGGCGCCGCCGCGCTCTGCCGCCGCTATGGAACCCTGTTCGTCGCCGACGAAATTCAGACTGGTATAGGCCGTACCGGGCGATTCCTGGCGGTCGAGCACTGGAATGTGGAACCTGACATGGTGCTGCTCGCCAAGGCGCTGTCCGGCGGTCACGTTCCGGTCGGCGCCCTGCTGACGCGCAAGCACATCTTCGACAAGATCTTCAATCAGATGGATCGCGCGGTTGTGCACGGATCGACGTTTGCGAAAAACGATCTGGCGATGGCCGCCGGCATCGCGACCCTTGAGGTCATCGAGGCCGAAAAATTGATCGATGCGGCCGCCAAGCGCGGCGCCGAATTGCGGCTGGCGCTGACCCGGATGGTCCCCGGCTATGAATTGCTGAAAGAGGTTCGCGGCAAGGGCTTGATGATCGGCGTGGAGTTCGGTCAGCCGAAGTCGCTGCGGCTGAAGGCGTCGTGGAACATTCTTGAAGCCGCCAACAAGGGCTTGTTCTGCCAGCTCATCACCGTGCCGCTTTTCAAGGACCACAAGATCCTGACGCAGGTTTCCGGCCATGGCAGCCACACCATCAAGCTGTTGCCGCCGCTGACCATCACCCAGGAAGACTGCAACTGGATCGAGACGGCATTCGATACCGTGATCGCCGACAGTCACAAGGTCCCCGGCGCGATCTGGTCGCTGGGCAAGACGCTGGTCGACAACGCGGTACGCAAGTCGGCGTAAGCGTGATCGACGGTGTGATTCCAGATTTCGTGCGCAGTTGATGAGCCAACGGATCACGCCGGAATTTGGATTGAGCCGGTCCGGAGCCATCCGTGGCGGGTTTTAAGTCAAGCGGCCTTGTTGGGTTCTATCCGCTCGATGCGATCCAGTTCCTTGCCGATCTCCCGTTTTGCGACCCGCACGTCATAGCTGTTCTGCAGGTTAAGCCACATCTGGGCGGTGGTGCCGAGCGCCTTGGACAGACGCAGCGCGGTATCCGCTGTAATTCCGGTCTCTTCGTTCACGATCCGCTCAATTCGCGTGCGCGGCACACCGCAGATCCTGGCGAATTTCCCAGCCGATAGCGCGAGCGGAACCAAAAACTCCTCCCGGAGGACTTCTCCCGGATGCATGGCCGGCAGTTTTTTGACCATTCACCGATTCTCCTTGTGTTGGCCGATCAATGATAATCGACAATTTCAACATCGTTCGGACCTTCGAGGGTCCAGACAAAGCAAATCCGGAATTGGTCATTGATCCGGATGGAGTGTTGTCCCGCGCGGTTGCCCTTTAAGGCTTCAAGGCGATTGCCGGGCGGCGCCTTCAGATCGTCAAGAACCTCGGCGGCGTCCAGCAACATCAGCTTGCGGCGCGTGACCTTGAACAGGTTTGCCGGAAAGCCCTTGCGCATTTCGTCGTTAAAGACGGCTTCGGTTGCCTTGTCTTTGAAACTCTTGATCACGAAATGAGTGTATCACAGTCAGATACATTCCGAAAGGTAATTGTATCATTTAACGATACAATCCTTGAACGGACGCAGAATTAGACCGTCGCCTTATTCCAGCTATCCTCCGGACGGCAGCAATGTCGCAGGCTTCAATGTCGCAAGCCTCATTTAATGAGTAATTCGGGCCGGTATTCAAAGTGCATCGTATCGTAATGATACCATTTTCCGCCCCAGATAAACCCATGGCGCTCGAAGATGTCGACGATCTCGCGCGGCATCCTGTTTTTGTAGGGTATTTTCTTCGTCTTTCCCGCCCACAACCAGTAGTCCGAATATTTCAGATTGAGATCGATCGCTGCAGCGTATCCATGCATACTCATCCTGCCGGTATCGGCAACAGAGCGGCATGAAAGAACGCCGGCAATGGGAAATGCAGCGGCCTTTATCGAGGGCTCAAGCCGATCGATCTCAGCCGACACCTCCCTCAGATGATCCGCTACGCCGTTCGTCCGCGTCACCTGAATTGCTTTTCCCCACGATTGAGGCAGCCAGATCACGGTAACAAGATTCTTCTGAACTTCGCCGGCGTTGCAGTCGCCGTACATCTTTTTGAAAAAAGCTTCGTTACGAAACCGTCCGGGATCATCGTTCAATTCGGGGGGAGGAGAGGGGCCAAGCGGATAGGACAAGCGCAGCTGATCAACGATGGACGCATTACGTAAGAGATCATCAAAGGGTTTGTTGTCGATGCCATCGTCCGGAGCCGTGGCGGTGCCGTCCCGCCAGAAAATAGATCTGCCGTCATGACCGGACAACGCTTCGGGGTAAGCGCGAACCAGCCGATCGAGGCTCTCGGTTTTGGTTTCTGCCCGCACCCCCGATATCAGAACCAACGCGATCAATGCGGCGCCGGTCGCGAGAGGTGAATTCATTATCGTTTTTCAACCTGATCCATTAGCGCGACGTTGGCTTGTTCGATCGAATTGAGCTTCGGATTCCATGTGTTGGGCGAATACCATGAGAAACGCTCAAAGCGAGCCTTGAGGTCCGGAGCTTCAAAATAACGTCCCCGCCGGGCAAAGATTTCGTTTCGCGCGATGCGCAGTTCTTCCTTCGAGAGTTTTCTCAGTTCGCCGGGTAGGAGGACGCGTCGGTCGGAATCGGGGATGATGAAATCACCGTGAGATGCGTCACTCGGCTCAATTCGCTCGATTAAAGCGACGTTTGCCCTCTCGATGTTATTAAGTTGAGGATCCCACGTCTGGGGCCGGTACCAGGAGAACCTGCTGAATCGAGCCGTGAGGTCGGATGAGCTGAAATAGCGTCCTCTACGGGCAAAAATTTCGTTGCGAGCGATGCGCAGGTCATCCTTCGAAAGTCCTCTAAGTTCATTCGATGCAAGCAGACGGCTATCGGAATCGGGAAATATGAAATCCGATCCTGGCTTGGCGAGCGAAGGCACAGCGGGCACTGCATGCGCCATTGCGGGCACTGGAGGGGATGTTGGCGGCAAGATGCTTGTTTCGGGACCGGCTGTCGCCACCTGGCTGGCGGCGGTACCTGAAAAATAAAACGAGCCGTCGATGGGCGATGAGGAGACCCACGGTTGCTGCGAGTTGCCGGTTGCCCGCTTAACGATCAGTCCAACCTGATTGAAGGTCTGCAGAACATCGAGCCCCTGCTTTTGCATCGTTTCAACGAGCGCCCTGGTATATGGGCTGTGCCCGTTATCGCCATCCAGGGCGACGTTCCCGGGCTGGGTTGCATACGACAGGAGTGTGCCTTCGGGCGCACGGATTTGGGCCAAGCCGCCGTCGGAAGCGCGAAGACCTCGTCCGGCGAACGGGTTGTTCCTGCAAGCATCCAGAATGACAAGATTCAGCTTGGTGCCGGCTCCCTCCATCTGCCGAAGCACCAGCGCCACGTCGACCATTTGAAAGTCGACGTCCGTCTCACGAGTGGGATTGGCGGTGACCGGAACGAGGTAATTTGTCCCGCGAAGCTGAAGTCCGTGTCCGGCATAATAGAACAGGGCCACGTCAGCGCCCATCAACTGGTTGCCAAAACTTTGAACCACCGAATCGAACCTCGATTTGTCGAGATCTACCTGCGCTCCGCCGCCCACCAGGCTGAAGCCTAATTTACCCAAAGTGTCGGCCACCAACAGGGCATCGTTCTTCGGATTATCGAGGCGCGGGATGCTTTGGTAGGCTGAGTTGCCGACTACGAGAGCGATCCGCTTTTCAGCGGCTGCCGATGATGCCGAGAGAATTGCCAGCACGACGGCGCTAACAAATTTCCAATGCATGGGCCGGGTTCCAGTTTTGTCGGTCCAACTTAACCTGTTCCGGCCGGGGAATCGACGGATGAGTGGAGGCAGCTCCCAAAATTAGCAATTCAGAAGGCCCATTTCCTCGAGAACAACGCTTTGCGCGCACGGCCAGTTGGTTAATCCCTCCCGGCTCGCACGTCGTGACAGTTTTGATGCGGAATTGCGATGACGGCGCATTCAGCTGGTACGATGCCCGCGTATGCAGGTCAGATCGACTGAACATCGCATGAGCTACGCAAAGTGTCACCAGCGCACATTGGTGACGAATTGCTAGCTCTCGCTGGAAAGTCGGGAAAAGTCCGCCAGTATCGCTGTGACCAGATCGCGATGATGGCTGTCGTCCAACGGCAGGCCCGCGGCATATAAATTCAGGACGTAGCGCGCCTTGGCCGACGCTTCGGGCCACGAAGTTGCAGGAACCGACAGAAGCCGGGCTTCCAGTATTGCCTGCCGATCGCGCAGGTCCTTTGCGTTGTTCTCGACGTCAGCCAGAATACGCCGGATGTCGGTGGCTTTTTGTGCTGCCATGCCGCGTCGCTCGTCGAGATAGAGAGGATTGTCACTCACCAGACGCGCTTGCGTCGATGCGTTGCGCATCGGACAAATCGATCGAGCCGATAGAAACCATCTCCATCGTCGAATTGCCCGCCGCTGCCGTCGGCACCATGATCATCGTGGCAACGCGGCGGAACGCCGCAAACGACAATCCTTCGATCATCTCCTCATCCGTGATGACCTCGTAAGCACCCGGGGACAACAGGCGATCGATGCCCCTGATCCGAAAAGCGTGCTTGAAGGTGACGGTCTCCCGCCGCGAGCGTGTGATCATGATCAGCCGCCTGCATTGACGGGCAGCGGAAATCCCGCGTTGTCCGATATGCGCCGAACACCGTGCGCTCTTTCGGCCCACATAGCTATCTCTTTCGCGAGACTCGGCGTCGTGTGAGCGGATTGCAGGGTCCAATCGAGGATCGACTCGGCGGCAAAGGTTGTAATCGGGCGTCGGAGTAGCCATCTCAGCGACTAGCGCAGTCGGATCGCTTCCGCAGCATACCCGAACTACGACCCTCTAGCTTCGCCAAATCTGATGACGGTATCGACCAACGGCATATCGCTTCGATATGCGCGTTACGGGTCAGGATAACCTATGGCCATCGAACATGCCTCCGTGCGGGTCGTGCGCAAGCCCTGGGGGGTCGCCGATCTCCATCCCTGGAGCGGCATTGACGGATCTGGCGACAGCATCGGAGAGTTATGGTTTCAGCGCGCCGATCGGAATGCACCGACCCCGGCGCTGTTGCTCAAGCTGTTGTTTACCAGCGAGCCATTGTCGATCCAGGTCCATCCGGACGACGCCTTTGCGCGTTCGATAGGTCTGCCGAACGGCAAGTCCGAGGCCTGGTACATTCTATCGGCATTGCCGGACGCGCAGGTTGCCGTTGGATTGAAACGCCGGATCACACCGCACGAATTGCGCGGCTCGATCAGGGACGGCTCGATTGCCGACCTCGTTCAATGGACCCCGGTTTCGAAGGGCGACACCATATTCGTTCCCGCCGGAACCATCCACGCCATCGGCAGCGGTATCGTGCTTGCGGAGATACAGCAACACAGCGACGCGACCTTCCGTATGTTCGACTACGGACGGCAGCGCGAGTTGAACGAAGACAACGCCGTCGCCGCTTCCGATGCCGGGCCGGCTCAAACGCAATCCAGTCCACGATGTCTTACAGACAACCGAGCACTTCTGATCGCGAGCCAGCATCTTGTTCTGGAGCGGATCAATCTTCCCGCGAGATTCGAGCTGGGCGCTGCTTGCCGCACCGGAGACCTGGATTCTCGTGACTCGATGGCCACGCGGCGATTGGATTGGCCGGCGCGTCTATCGGTGAAGTGATCTTTGTCGGCGGCGATCGGACCAGCATCGAGGTCGGGCCCAATGGATTGAGTGGCTTGATCGCTTATCCGGGGCCCGATCCGATTGATTCCTTATTGCAGAATCTCAGTGAACATCCGGCCAAAATGACACATTCCGGTCGCTCCGGCCGTCCCGCAATTTTCAGACCTTATCGAGGTACGGACATGACACCGCTGCGCCGTATCGCCGTTATCGGCAATTCGCTGCCCCGCCGCTGCGGAATTGCAACCTTCACGACCGATCTGCGGCAGGCGATATCGACTTCACGCCCGAACCTGGAGACCTGCGTCGTGGCGATGACCGATCACGGTCAAGCCTATGATTATCCCCCGGCGGTCGCCTTGCAGATCAAGGACAACAACATCGACGAGTACGCGCGCGCGGCGGATTTCCTCAACGCCGGCCGGTTCGACGCCGTGTGCCTGCAGCACGAATTCGGAATTTTCGGTGGCGAGGCCGGCGCCCACATCCTCGAACTGCTGTCGCGCCTCACCATGCCGGTGGTGACGACGCTGCACACGGTGTTGGCCAAGCCCACTGCGGCCCAACGCGCCGTCGTGGAGCGAATCGTCGAGGCGTCCTCGAAGGTCGTCGTGATGGCCCATAAGGGACGCGAACTGCTGCGCAGCGTCTATCGGGTACCGGATGACAAGATCGAGGTCATTCCCCACGGCATACCCGATGTTGCGTTCGTCGCGCCGGACGCCGCCAAGACCAGGCTCGGATTTGCAGGGCGATCGGTCATTCTGACCTTCGGCCTGCTGTCTCCCAACAAGGGCATCGAAGTCATGATCGACGCCATGCCGTCGATTCTGAAACGGTGTCCGGATGCGGTCTATGTGGTGCTCGGTGCGACGCATCCCAATCTGGTTCGAGACCAGGGCGAGGCCTATCGCGAGAGCCTGGCCGCGCGGGTGCGCGAACTCGGCGTCGAAGACCACGTGGTGTTCCTCGACCAGTTTGTCGATCAGGCCACGCTGCTCGAATTCATCTCGATGTGCGACGTTTACGTTACGCCCTACCTCAACGAGGCGCAGATGACGTCGGGTACCCTGGCCTACAGCTTTGGACTTGGGCAAGCCGGTGGTCTCGACGCCTTACTGGCATGCGCGCGAACTGTTGGCCGATGGCCGCGGCGTTCTGGTTCCTTTTGGCGACGCGGCGGCAATCGGCAGCGAAATCGCGGAATTGCTGACCGACGATAATCGCCGGCTGGCAATGTGCAAGCGCGCCTATACCGTCAGCCGAACGATGACATGGGAGCGCACCGCCGAGCGTTATATGGCCGCCTTCGAGAACGCGCGGCAGGGTCACTGGCTCAAGGTTATCGCGCGCACCGATCCGGGCGCAATCGACCGCACAGCGCCGCAGCGCCCGAGATGAAAATCGGTCATTTCCTGTCGATGTGCGACGATACCGGTCTGTTCCAGCACGCCGTGCATTCGGTGCCTGATCGCTCGCATGGCTATTGCGTGGACGACAACGCCCGCGCGCTGCTGTTGGCCTGCGCGCTCAACAATCCGGGTGAGCAGCGCCTTTCCGGAAGCGCTGACCGCCCGCTTTGCCGCCTTCGTGCAGCATGCGTGGAATCCCGACACCAGGCGGTTTCGCAACTTCATGGGCTTCAGCCGCACCTGGCTTGAGGCCAGCGGCTCGGAGGACAGTCACGCGCGAACGCTGTGGGCCCTGGGCGAGTGCGCCCGCAGCGACTCCAGTCCGTCACGCCGCCGGTGGGCGGCGTCGCTTGTTTGCCGAGGCACTTGGCACCGCGGAAACGTTTCGTTCGCCGCGCGCATGGGCATTCACGCTGCTGGGTCTCGACGCCTATTGTGCGGCTGGCTCCTGATGATTTGCGCGCCCGGGAAGTCAGGCCTGTTCTTGCGGACAGACTGATGGCCATTCTCGCATCGGTGGAGACGCCGGAATGGGTGTGGTTCGAGGAGGGGCTTGCCTACGATAACGCGCGTTTGCCGCAGGCGTTGATGGTGACGGGGATGGCGACGCAAACGCGAGGCTATGTCGATGCCGGGTTGAGATCCTTGCGTTGGCTGATGATGCAGCAAACGGCATCGACGGGTCATTTCCGCCCCATCGGCACCGCTGGTTTTGGTGAGCAGCGGATGCAGGCTCGCGCTTTCGATCAGCAACCCGTGGAAGCCACGGCGACGATTGCCGCCTGCCTCGCGGCCTGGCGGGCGGATGATGACGTCCGAGTGGAAAGGCAGTGGCGAACAAGCGCCTTTGCCTGGTTCCTCGGCAGCAATGATCTGTCCGTGCCGCTGGTCGATCTGCAGACCGGGAGCTGCCGCGACGGACTGCATCCCGATCGTGCCAACGAAAATCGCGGTGGCGAGTCGGTGGTGTGCTATCTTCTCGGTCTTGCCGAGATTCGTCAGCTGGCGCGCGTCAACGCCGGCCTGACGAAACCTGCCGCACTTCGCGCGGTCGGCGCCTGAATTCCATCTTCATATTCCAGCGAGCCGAGGGCACCGTGTCGCAAGCCTACTTTCCTGAACCGGCAGGCGCTCTATCTGCGTCCAGATCCCGCGCGGGTGATCGTGCGTCCGTTCAAGCCGGCGACCGAACCGCGCGATCTCAACCCGACCGACAAGACCCGCGCCAACCATATCGTCGAGCGGGTTCTCGCACTTGGTTCCGAAGCCGCGGCCAGTCAACTTGCCGACGTCCTGGAGAATTTCCTCGGCCGCCATCGCAACCTGCTGGAGACGTTCGAAGCCCGCGCCGACGAAATGGAAGGGGCCCTTGTCGGCTCACGGCACTTTTTCCAAGGTCCAGCGTCAACTGATCGGCGCCTATTTTCTCAACGAGTATTCGTTCGAAGCCTCGGCGTTGTTCAATCCCAGCATCGTGCCGCATCCCGACCAGTCCGGCATGCCGAAAGGCGCCTTGCGCTTCGTTCTCAGTCTCCGCGCCGTCGGCGAAGGGCATGTGTCGTCACTGACGTTTCGCGCTGGCACGATCGGCGCTGACGGGAGCCTCAGCGTCGATCCGACGGCTCGGCTCGCTTCCAGCCCCCGGATTGGATATCGGGTATCCGGACCGATCGGCGACGAGGTGGAGGTGATCTTCGAGCCGGACGAAGATATCAGCGAGCGTATCATCTTCCCCGTCACGGAATCCCAGTCGCACGGAATCGAAGACGCCCGCTTTGTCGAATTCAGCGATGGTGGCCGGAAAACCTATTACGCGACCTATACCGCTTACAGCGGCGCTGCGATCCGATCGGAGCTGATCGAGACCAGCGATTTCATCTCATTTCGAATGACGCCGCTGCAAGGAGCGGCGGCGCGCAACAAGGGCATGGCGCTGTTTCCGCGAAGGATCGGCGGCAAGTACGCGATGATCGCGCGGCAGGATAATGAGAACCTCTATTTGATCTATTCCAGCGATCTTTACCGATGGGACGGCGGTCAGGCCATTCTGAAACCGGAATTTCCCTGGGAGTTCGTGCAGATCGGCAATTGCGGATCGCCGATCGAACTCGATGAAGGCTGGCTATTGCTGACGCATGGCGTTGGCCCGGTCCGCAAATACTCGATTGGCGCGGCGTTGCTCGACAAGAACGACCCTTCCAAGGTGCTGGCGCGCTCGCGCGAGCCGTTGCTGCGGCCTGAACCGTCCGAGCGCGAAGGATATGTTCCAAACGTCGTCTACACCTGCGGTGCCATGAGGCATAACGACCAGATCATTCTGCCCTATGCGGTCTCGGATACTTTCTCCAATTTTGCGACCATCAGGATTTCGTCCCTGATGCAGGCGATGCGGAATTGATCGCTGCGCCCGCAGTCAGCGTCTGTCGCCGGGCTTCTTTCACTCACCGACTGCGGAGGCCACCATGATCCGCGAAACGACTTACTTCGTGCAGGCATTTAACGCCGGCTTTTCATAGCTGACCCTTTATTTTTCGAGCGCGAGGGTGCTTCGACAGGAAGTTCGGAAGCCGTTTGTGAGAACGACCGAATGCGATGTGCGGCTTGATCCAGAACAACGTCTCGGTCGTCCCGCCGATTTAACATTGCAAGACGTAAGGGAAGATAGCGGCTGATCCAGAGCTTGCTTCCTTGGACGGCTACTTCGGCGGGTGCTTTTGAGCTTGCTCCTTGGCTCTGAGCATCCGCTCCGCAGCGTCCGATGGCAGAGGATTGTTTCATGCGAACCTATTATTTCGATATGCAAGACGGAGTTCCGATTAGGGACATAACGGGCTTGCAATTTCGCACCAACACCGGCGCGATTGAGCATAGCAAAGAGTTGGCTCGTCGATTTAGTCATGACCATCGTCTCAAGGATCCCGTTCATTCAATCATCGTCCTTGACGAGTCCGGCAAGGAAATTCATCGAGAGCCGGTGCAGCAAAACGAGCGTCAGCCTAAAGTTGCCATCACATTTGAAAAGATCGGGTGAAGTCAGGTGTTGGGTGTCGCGGCCCGCTAACCAAAACCGCTAAACCCCCGCCTGTGGCGGGACGAAAACAGGAGGTTTTACAACTACGGGAATGAAGTCATGGCGTCTCCTTGGGGAGCCGCCAAGAACCCTCACGGAGGCCATGATCGAAGCAGAGTTCAATGCACCCCTTCATCCAAGCTACATCGCATAGCGCAAAATGGCGGCGAGCGATTTGCCGCCCGGAATATCGGCCTTTCGCACGCCCAGAATTTGGCCGCCGGAGCGAAGAACACGGCCGGCGATTTCGTCGACCACTCCGTAGTCGCCGGCGTTCGCCGATTTGGCGAAGGTCACGGCACCATCCCTCTCATCGACCGTGCCTGGAATGACCTCATCGATATCAACCAGCATCGTCTCCACCGCACCATACGTTGCCGCGCGCGCGGCCAGTGCGATGTCGGTCGTCGCTCGGCCTTCGTTCTCGCGTGTCACGAACAGCGTTTTCCAATGAGCAATCGTGTCCCGATTTAGACCGTCCAGTAAAACCCGCGCCCGATCCGCGAGCTGGGCATCGGTCAGGTTTGCAGGACTGCCCTCGATCCTGGCTTTGGCCAGATGGGCGTAGGTGTTGACCGACCGATAGATGGAAGCGAGCGGCTCGCTCGCGGCCAGCACCAGCGGGACGTCGCTGCCGGTCAGCAGCCCGCGTAGCGCCTGATCGACCTTGCGGGCGAATTGGCGCAACAAGACCTTCTGGCCTTCCGATCCTTGCAGGCGGCCGCTCGGCGAGCGGTCGTTGACGGTGGAGCGGCCAACCGCGCTGGCTGCGTCCCTGGGCAGGCCATCGACAGTTGTGACCGCGGGCGCCAGGTCGGCCGAGACCTGGATGACGCGGACCGCGTTTTCCGCCAGCGCCAATACGAAGCACGTATTGGGAAATGCGACGGCGCGTAACAGCGGCTTGAGGTGAAATCGGTCCGATATTTCGACAATGGGTAGCAGCGCATTGGGCACCCGGAACGTCCGCGCATTGTCAGGGGTCGCCAATACCGCGAGACTGCGGGCCTGGAACCGCCAGAACTCGTCATCATCGACCAGGTCATCGAGATGCTCCATCAGCGCGGCGACGCGCCGCTTGTCGGCGCCAGCCTTCTCCAGCTGGCGCAATGCTTCCCTCGCGAGATTCTTCAATTCGATCCGGTCACCCGCAACATCCTGACTGACCGGCGTGGTAGGCAGATAAATCGAGACACAGATATCGTCGCGGTGGGCCGCCAGTGACTTCAAATCGGCCAGGCTCGGGATGTCGACATAAAGCATGGTGATACTCCACTGTCCGGATCAGATGTTCGTTGACGGGAACTGTAACCCATCGGCGCGCGCCGTGTCTCCCGTCAGGATCCGGGACTGGACCGCAAGCGAAGCGACATGCCGATGGATACCGAGAATGTCTGCTGATCGCGGCAGACCGGAAGCGCGCTCAAGCATTTGCGCGCACAGCTCGATTTGTTGAGACAATTCAAGCTGTGTCTACCGTCCAGTCCCGGAATTACGCTGATGAACCGGTATGATGTCCGCGCCGGCACGATGTCTGGCCGAACGTGACTGTCGAGCGGGGCAGCCTTTGTGCGCACGTCGCCGCGACCCGCAAGGCGCTCGGGGATGGCCCAATTTGGCAACCGACAGATTTAGAACTCTTGTCCAGCGCTCGCGTCTGCCGGTTTACGCCACCACGTGGTGGCCGGCAGCTTGTCCTCCATCGACGTGAAGAATCTCGCCTGTCACAAATCCGGCGCCATCGAGGTAGAGCACCGCGTCCACAACGTCAGACACCTCTCCCATCCGGCCCATTGGATGGAGCGCCGCCAACGCCTGATGCGCTTCTGGCGGGTGCATCGGCGTCTTGATTATTCCCGGTGATACGGCGTTGATGCGAACCCCGGTCTTCGCATATTCGATTGCGAGGGCTCGCGTTGCGGCGCCTCAGCGCTCCCTTTGTGAGAGAGGCCAGCACGGCCGGCACGCTGCTCATCGGCTGGTCGACAAGACTTGTGGTGATCGTGACGACGTGGCCGTGTCCTTGTTTGCTCATAAATTCCAGCGCACGCTGAGTCATGTGAAAGAACCCCGTTACGTTCGTCGACATGTAGATCGCATAGTCATCCGGCGAATACATCGTGAATGGCTTTGCCATGAATATGCCGGCGTTGTTAACCAGCGTGTCGACACGACCGAAACTCTCGAAGGCCGTCTTGAACACTCTCTCGGCCGTGTCCGCGGCGCCGATGTCGCCTTGTACGGTGACGACGTCCGGATCGGCGACCGGCTTGATCGACCGCGATGTCGCAACAACCCGGTAGTTACGATCCCTGAAAGCCTGAAGGATACCCGCACCGATTCCCTGAGATGCTCCCGTTACTATGGCTACTTTCTGCTCTGTGCTCATGATTCACCCCGTTCAACAAAGAAGCTTCGCGTTAGTCAGACTTCCGCCTCGCCACTGGTCATCAGCGGATCGTATTCCGGTCGTTTCAGGATCGCGTGAAGTTGCCGACGTCGGACGCCGATATTGCCTCCGCCAAACAGAGGAAGCGCGAGCGCATCCTGCAGCAGGCGTCCTAACGGGAGAGCATGATCGTAGCTCTCAACCCCGACTATTCGCATGAGATCCGTCAGCACCCGCACGGCCGTTTCCGAACCATGGACTTTTGCTTCGATCGCCAGTTCCTGCGCACCGGGCGATTGCACATCGACCGCCTGGCACGCCCGCCAGCAGAAGCAACGGGTCGCTTCGATCGCGGTCTTTGCGTCCGCCAATGCGTATCCGACTGCTTGATGTTCGATAATGGGATGAATGCCGCCTCGCTTTTCGGTGCGCGCGAAAGCCAGGGTGAACTCAAACGCTGCCCGCATCAGCGCTACCGCGAAAATACCAACCAGGGCGGCTGCGCCAGTGAAGCAGGCAGCCGTCAGGGCCAAACCACCGCCGAGGCTGCCCAAAACATTATCTCCGGGGACGCTAACTCCCTTGAGATTGAACTGGGGCAAGAGGTGCGCACGGTGCCCCACCGAGTCGATCGCACGCTCGAAGACCAGGCCCGATGCGGGGCGCTCCACGAGCATGACCGAAATACCCCGCTCAGGAGGAGCATCAGGATCGGTGCGGCAGAGTACCGATAGAATGTCCGCGCCCTTGCGATCCCAACCAGTTGCCGAGGAAACCCAGCTTTTTCGACCGTCGATGATCCATCGGTCACCCCGAAGCGTCGCCGTGGTACGAACGCCTTCGCCCGGCGGGGGCGATGCGGCATTGGCGCTGCCGCCGGGTTCGGTGGCGCAAAACCCCGCCAGCGGCGCCCCGGCTTGTTTGAGGAATGGAGGCAGCAACCGGCTCCGCTGCTCCTCCGTGCCGCCGATCAAGAGCGGCAACAGTCCAAGCACGGTTCCAATCAACGTCAATGTAATGCTGGCGTTCACCGCGTAGAGCTCTTCGACCATGATCGCGGTATCGGTCAGACCAGCGCTCTCTCCCCCGGCGGATAGAGGAATGCATTTCCGCAGGAATCCGGCCGCAATCATGGCCTCGTAAGCGGGCTTGGTTGCGGCAAACCGTTCCTCCGGGGTGGGCAGCGTCTCTGCCTCCATCGCATCGGAAAGCACTTCCTTTGCGAACTTGCGGGATCGCAGCTGTAGTTCGCGTTGGCTCGCGGTAAGTCGAAAATCAATGGCCACCGATCTTCCCTCTCACCGGAACATCATCAGCCAGACGCACTAGGCCGCCCCGCTCGCGGCAAGCGGATCATAGTCGCTTCGCTTGAACATCATGTGCAGCTGCCGCCGCCTGATGCCCATATTGCCGCCGTCGAAGATCGGCAGCGCGAGTGCATCCTGCAGCAGACGAGCGAACGGCGCCTCGTGATCATAGCTGTCGATGCCGACCACGCGCATGAGATCGGTGATCACGCGGACCGCGGCCTCGGAGCCGAAAATCTTTGCCTGAACTGCAAGCTCCTCGGCCGACGGCGACTGGGTGTCCAGCGCGTGGCAGGCGCGCCAGCTGAGATAGCGCGCCGC
The DNA here is from genome assembly GCA_963771225.1 of uncultured Pseudomonadota bacterium. Classification (GTDB taxonomy): domain Bacteria; phylum Pseudomonadota; class Alphaproteobacteria; order Rhizobiales; family Xanthobacteraceae; genus Bradyrhizobium. The sequence goes on from CAVYSR010000013.1 coordinate 227,529, forward strand.
TTCGATCGTGGTCTTTGCATCGGCCAAAGCGTATCCGACCGCCTGGTGCTCGATGATCGCGTGAACGCCACCGCGCTTTTCGGTACGGGCAAAATGAAGCGCAAACTCGAACGCGGCGCGCATCAACGCGACGCCGAAGATGCCAACCAGCGCCGCGGTGCCCGTGAACGCCGCGGCCGTCAGCGCGAGCCCCGAGCCCTCCTGTCCGAGCAGATTGTGGCGGGGTGTCGCGACATTCTGCAGGCCGAACTGCGGCACGAGATGCGCCCGATGACCGATCGTGTCAATCGCACGTTCGAATACAAGGCCCGTTACCGGTCCTTCTACCGCAATGATGGAGATCGCCGCATCAGGCGGCGCCGCTGGATCGGTTCGGCATACAACGCAAAGAACATCGGCGCCTTCGCGGTTCCAACCGGTGGCCGACGACACCCATTTCTTGCGGCCGTTGATCACCCAGTTGTCGCCCTCTCGCCTGGCCGTGGTGCGGACGCCCTCGCCGGGTGGAGGCGAGGCCGCATTGGCGCTACCGCCGGGTTCGCTGGAGCAGAAGCCGGCAAGCGGCGCGCCGCTTGTCTTCAGAAACGGCACGAGCAGCCGCTTGCATTGGTCCGGCGTGCCGCCGAGCAGAATCGGCAACAGGCCGAGCACGGTGCCGAGCATCGTGAGCGTCACGCTGGGGTTCACGCTGTAAAATTCTTCCGCGAGGATCGCCATATCGATCAGGCCGGCATTGTCGCCACCGGCCGGCGCCGGGATGCATTTGCGCAAATAGCCGGCCGCCACCATCGCCTCATAGGTCGGCTTGGTCGCGAGAAAGCGCTCTTCCGGTGTTGCCAGCAACTCGGCCGCCTTGGCCTCCCCGAGCACCTCTTTCGCGAATTTGCGGGAAGTGCGCTGCAGATCGCGCTGTTGCGCCGTGAGCGTGAAATCAATCGCCATCACGATGTCCTCAGACCCGGGTGTCAGCCGTTTGGACTAACGGCTATCCCAGCCCCCCAAGGAAATCTTGGACGGCAGCGACCGATTTCTTGGCCTGGAGTGAACCAAGTTGACTAGCGCGCGGCCATGGCGCGGCGAAACTCCCGCGGGCGCCATACCATTGCAACGCTTGAACAGGCGGTTGAAATGCGAGATGTCGCGGAAGCCCGCATTAAAGGCGATTTCGGCGATGGTCTTGTGGCGGGAGTTGCGATCGAGCAGATCGCGTGTGCACGCGACGATCCGCTTCTCGTTGACGTGCTCGCCGACCGAGCGGCTGGTTGTCGCAAACAGGCGGTGCACATAGCGTTCGGAGCAGCGGAATTTCAGCAGCCAGCGTTGCCGCGCTGAGCTCAGGATCGTCACTGTGACGATCGACATGGTCAAGCATCATCGACAGCAGCACGGGCATATGCACCCGCTCCAAAGGGGCATCGGCAAGGATTTCCGGCGCATGCGAAATCAGATCGATCACGTGCGCGCCGAACAGTGCCGAGGTTTTCGGCAGTTGATCATCGCTCAGGCAGAGTTCGGCATAGCCGGCGAGCGTTCGGGAGAGGGCTCGGCCGGTTTCGGTCTTGGAAAGGCTGAGCTGCGGCCGCTCAAGCAGCCCTTTCGGCAACAAGCGCCGCGGCACGGCAAAGCAGAACAGTTTGAAGTTGCGGCAATTGGCGATCTCGAACGGCTCTGTCGTATCCGCAACCGCCAGATCACCCGGCGCACAGATCTGTTCGCGGCCGCGCTGCGTGGTACGCCCCAACGCCTTCGAGCTGGAGGTTGACAAAGCAGAGATCATCCGTGCTCAAGGCAATGTGCGAAGCAAGCCGAAGCACGGTGTGCCGGGTGGCCGCGACCCGCGATATCTTGATCGGAGCGGCATCAACCCTCGAGATGGCGCCTGCAAAGGACTGGTCAGCAACCCTGCGTGGCTCCAGTCGTACGAACGCGGCCGCAAGGTCGTCGGCCCAGCTTCCAAAGGGCTGATCCAGACGTCGCGGTTTGGTCGACCATTCCATGAGCACCCCAAACAAACTACAAGGGTCCCGGCCGGCATAGGATATCGCTCGCGGAAAACACCGTCAAATTCCGTGGTTGCCCCATTCAGGCCACGTCGCCGATATGGCCGGATATGAATAAGGCCGCCTGCCAAGGCGGCCTGAATTTTTCGCAATGGCACAGCCCTGGTCAGGCCCTTCCCCGCGGCAGCTTCGAGGATCAGCCGTGTGATCTCGTCGGGATGGGAGATCAGCGCCAGATGGCTCCCCTTGACCTCAAGAGTCCTGGCGCCCATGCGCTTTGCCATGAAGCGCTGGAGGTCCGGATTGATGGTGCGATCTTCCGTCGAGACGGCGTAATAGCTCGGCTTCGACCGCCAGGCCGCGTTCGTCGTCTTGCCGGCGAGCAGCGCCTTATTGAACGGCTGCTGCACAGCATAGAGCACCTTCGCCTTCTTCCCCGGAAGGTCGCCGGCAAAGTCGCGCAGGAATGCGGCCTCCGAAAGACGCCCCTCATCGCCATCGAACACGATGCCGGCTGACGCCGGCGGTGCCGGATAAGTCTTGGCGAGCGCGGTGTAGTCCTCGCCTGCGTCCGGCGCACGTGCCGCCACGTAGACGAGTGACGAGACATTCGAATGCATGCCGGCCTCGGTGACGATCATGCCCGAGAAGGAGTGACCGACGAGGACCGTCGGGCCGTCCTGCCGCGCCAGCACGCGCTCGGCCGCAGCGACGGCTTCGGGCAACGTCGTCAACGGATTCTGCACCGACGTTGCATTCAGCCCTGCTGCCTGCAGACGCGCAATCACCTCGGTCCAGCACGAGCCGTCGGCAAACAGGCCGTGCACCAGCACGACGTTGCGCATCTTTGGCGAGGCTGCACGAGCAACGGTACCGCGGCTGGAGATCATCGAAGCCGCTGCCCCGGCAAGCAGGGCGGCGGAAAAATCGCGTCTGTTTAGCGTCGCCGGCGCGTTGGTCCCACTTCGTACCATAAAGTCCCTCGCGTTTTATCAGTGATGATTGAGGTCAATGGACGTCTTTATATGAATGAGCAGTCCGGCGTGAAGGTCGCTGGTTTCGCGAAGGTGCAAGCTACGCTTGGCCGGATTATCAAGCGGGTAGCTGACGTTACCCGCTCGGGAGGTGCCTGCACTTTAGGAACGGGTCGCAGCCACGGTCCACGGAGCGTTCAAAATTTCCGCGAACCTCAATTCGCCAGCGGATCGGGACGAAACTGGATGTGCACGGCGCGCGGCATCGAGCCCTTACCGCCTTCCTTGAGCCAGGGCGCGCGGTCGCCGTTCGTGCTCCACAATCCGCGGCCTTTCCAGCCGGCGTTGGGATCGTCGATACGCCCGTCCAAACCCTTGGCATAGAAGCTGAGCGGATAGGGAATGCGGATCATGATCATCTTGCCGTCCTTCAGCGCCACGAAGCCGTCCCCAAGATTGGCGGTGGACATCGGGATGTTCTCGCCAAGTCCCGACGTGTTGTGCTGATCGACCCAGGTGTAATAGCTCGAACTCGGAGCTGTTCTCGCCGATGCCGTCGAAGCCAGGGCCGGGATACTGAAAGATGGTCCAGCCCTCCGGGCAATGATTGCCGGTGGCCGTCGGCCCATTGAGCGGCCCTTTGCACTTGCGCCGGTCAAAGCTGCCGAGGTGGCCGCTCGACAACGACGCCCAGACCACGCCGTTCTTGTCGATATCGCCGCCGCGTATTCCGAACGCCGGCGCGGGGACGTTGTACACTTCCGACAGTCCGGTAGCTGGGTCAAACCGCAGGAACCCCGGCGGGCCACCGAAGATGCCTACGGTGTACCAGATCGAGCCGTCTACCGGTGACGGCATCACCGCGTAAGGTCCCGAACCAGGGACGATCCGCTTGTCCTTGTTCGGATCGAGCGGGGCGTTGGGTTCGACATAGTCATCACGCTTGCCGTTGCCGTTGGTGTCGAGCACGAACGGCGACCAGCCTTGCGACTTCGCCGCATCGCCCGTTTCGTCGAACATCTTGGTGTTGATCCAGCCGGCAACCGGGCCGGTGCCGCTGAGCCACAGCGTGTCATTGGCGTCATAGCCGAACTGCAGATGATGGGTGGCAAAGCAGGTGTTGATAAAACTGTACTTCATCGTCTTGGGATCAAGCATCGCCACCTGGCGTGCCGACTTTTCCAGCGGGAACACCTTGGCCGACGGATGGTCGGAACCTTGTTTGCAGAACGCCGGGTTATCGATGCCGCGCACGGTGGCGGAGAGCCAGAGCCGGCCCTTCTCGTCGAACATGGAGTTGTGGTTGTTCGCTCGCGTATCCCAGAGTTTTTGCTCGCCCCAATAGGCGGACGGCTCCAGCGGCTTCACGCTGGCGGCATGCCCGGGACCCAGCGATTCAGGCATCTCGGGGTCCGCGACCGGCATCTTGAAGAACGACACTTTATTCGTCTTCGGATCCAGGATCGGCATGTTGTCGGTCGAATATTCCGGCGAGGCGTAAAGCGGGCCATAGGCATTGACGGTCGGATTGCGCCGGTCGGACGAAATCAGATCGTGCAGGTACTTGTCGGGCGTCGACCACTCCCATGACGTGATCACGATATTGCGCTCGACGCCCTGCGGACGTGCCGGCTTGCTCGTGGGTAGTTCGCCCTTGGCGATGCGGTCGGTCCAGTCGCCGAGATATTTGAAGGGGACGCCGCCAAAATTGCCGGCAAGCTGGTTGGTCATCTGCTCGCCGGACTGCCCGGATTGAACGCGCCGCATCCACGCAGCCTCACCGGAATCGAACTTGCCGAAAGCAGCCGGTATCGTGCGGGTGGCTTCCTGGCCGATCTGATGACAGCCGATGCAGCCGATATTCTTCATCTGCTTCAACCAGTCGGTCTGCGTCAGCTTTTCGGGAATGTCGCTCTTGCCGCCGAAATCGCCGGCAGGCGGAATTTTCATCATCGCATACCAATAGATCGCCGGATAATAATGCGCCGCCGCTGCTTCGTTCGGTGCAAGCACCGCTGTGTGATTAACAAGCTGGCCCGGCTTTGCGGTGAGCTTGGCCGAATCGACCAAGCCGTAACCGCGCACCCAGACGCGGTAATTCGCGGCCGGCAGATCGGGGATGAGGTAGCGGCCCTGATCGTCGGTGACGACGGTGCGCGCGAACTTGGTCGGCAGTTCAGTGGTTTCGGCGATTACCCAGACCCCGGCTTCGGGACCCGCCACGCCCACAACCGTGCCGCCGATGTCGGTGGCGCCGATCGCTACGGCCTGCTGCGCATAAGCTGCGGCGAGGATTGTACCTGGCAGCGCCATCAAGCCGGCAAATATCGTCAACCGCGCAAGAACTCTGGGCACGAACATGGCTCGCCTCCGCATGGAACCGGTTCTTTGGCCGGTCTTTCAAACTCCATTTTAGGCAAAGAGGTCGGCGGCGTCCAATGGCTTAAATCTGCCTCCTACTCACGTCCGCGTATGGCCCGCAGCCTGTCGGACGTCGCATCGCATCAGAAGCGGTCACTAGTACGTGCGACGTTGGCGCTCCGGAGATCGGATCTCGCCAAATCATGACGTTAGGCGTCGCCCGTCGTGCCCACGTTTTTCCAGGCTTCCGATCTCGACCAAGAGCAGCATTGTTCGAAGCCGATCAGCTCCAGGTGAAACAATTTATCGGCGCACAGATGCGTCAATTCCTCGCCATTCCCGTTTGCAATGCCGCGCTCGCGGCTCGCCGTGTCCATGTGCGCGAGCATCGGTGCCATGTGGATTGCCGCATGGCGGCGCTCGCCGGGCGACTTCAGCTTGGACATCGGGGTGTAGGCTTTGTCCCAATCCGAGTAGACTGCACCGGCAACGGGTCTTGCCAACTATCATCAACGTCGTTGCTGCTGCATCCATTCTTCCAGCGCGGCACGATCGCTGGATTGCTTCGCGTCGCTCGCAATGACGGCTCAGGGCTGTTTGACAATTGAATCTGATGTGCTCCTCGGCTGCCATCATCCGCTGGCGCAATTTCTCAGCCCGCGCCGCTGCTCTTTATCGCGGCCTCGAATTTCTCGCCGAACTCGGCGAGTTCGTCGGCGGCGAGATCGCTGACCGCCCAGTAGTTCAAGCCGCGGTCGCTCCAGCGCCGGATGTTGAAGCCCTGAATGGTTTCGGTCTTGGCGGCGTGGTGTTCGGCGTTCGGTGTCTGGGCGACGAACAGATTGATCACATGCGCGCGCCGCCGATAGACGATCGCGCCGATGGCGCGGGCATCGACATAATCGAGCCGGCCGCCGACCAGCGCAAAGCCCTGCGCGGTGAGGTCGATCACCGGCGGCGATACGTCGAGTTTGCCATTGAACCACGGCTTCACCGTATGCTGGTCGGTGGAAACCACGTCGGTCAGATGTCCGGCCTGCAACGAGCGCAGATGCGCCGAGACGACTTCGGACATAATGCGCTGGTCGTCATCGTCGCGCAGCACGATGGCGAACAGGCCGGTCGCCGCGATCGCCGACACCGCCGATCCCATCGCAAAACCCCTCAGCACCGACCGCCGGTTCGGTGCTCGTATCTGCGGCGACGAAGCTTTCGTCTGCGGCAGCGAAGCTTCGATGCGGCGGCGCAACTGGGGCGGAGCGGCATAACGCAAATCGGCGCCCGCGACGGCCTTGCTCATTTCCCGATAGGCCGCAAGCTGCGCGGTGCAATGCGGGCAGCCCGCGATATGGTCTTCAACCTCGCGCGCGTGCCCGGCGTCGAGCTCGCCATCGATCAGCGCATGCAGAAGAATTTCAGCCTCGTCACAGGTCATTTCGATGGCTCCTCTTCCGCCAGCCATGCGGCGCGCAGCAAAGCGCGGGCGCGCGCCAGCCGGGACATCACGGTGCCGACCGGCGCCTCGATGATGTCGGCGATTTCACGGTATGAAAGATTGTGAATTTCACGCAGCACGAAGGTCTCCCGGAATGGTTCATCCAGCCCGATCACCAGCCGGCGGATCGTGGTCGCGTCCCGGCGTCGCAACAACTGCGCCTCCGGCGTTTCCTGGGTCTCGCGCCACAGCGGCGTCTGCTCGGCGTCATCAGGCAGCTCGTCGGTGGTGGCCGGCGAATTCGCGCGGCGCGCGAATTCGGCGTGACAGACATTGCGCAGGATTGCGAACAGCCAGGGCTTGATCGCCGGTCCGCGATAACTGTCGAAATGCTTCAAGGCGCGCAGGTAGCATTCCTGAACCGCGTCCTCGGCATCGTTGGCGTCGCGAAGCAGGTAGCGCGCCAGCGTATAGGCATCATCAAGATACGGCAGCGCGGCGTCGCGAAAACGCTGCGCCCTTGCGGGATCGTGGTCCGATCCGGGAGTGTCGTTCGAAAATCTCACCGGCATCACCTGTGGCCCCGCGTTAGCGGAAAATGCGGATGCCCGGCCGGGCTGAAGACACCGGCCGGGCATCGCAGTGATGCCTTGATTTGGCACGCTACTCAACCTTGATCGTTCCGGTCATATGCGGATGCAGCGAACAAAAATAGGGATAATCGCCCGCCGCGGTGAACGTGAACGAATAGCCGTCGTCGGTATCCAGCGCCTTCGACCTGAATTTTCCCGCTGACACGATGGTGTGCGGAATGTCGTCGCGGTTTTTCCAGGTCACGGTGGTGCCGACCTTCACCGTGAGCTGGGCTGGCTCAAAGGTAAAATTGTCGATATTCACCGTGATGTCCTCGGCACGGGCGCTGCCGAGATTCTGACAGAAGGACAGGACCACAGCGACGGCGAGGCGAACAGCAAGATTGCGCAGAGTGACTGATAACATCGTGAATTTTCCTTCAGCCCTGCAACGGGGTGTCGATGATGGCGAGGCGTTGTTCGCCGGCCTTGAAGTTGATGCTGGCGACACCGAGCAGGCTGCGAAGCTTGTCGTCGGCGACCTTCATCGGACCCGGCGAGGGAGCCGAACCCGGCGCCGGCTGCGGGAATGCGGTCGAACGCGCGGTGTGGAAGGTGACGTTGCCCTCGACCTTCTGCATCACCTGGTGGATATGGCCGTTGAGCACAGTCACCGAGCCGAAACCCTTGAGGTAATCCAGCGCGCGGGCGCCGTCCTCGGTGCCCCAGCCCCATTCCGGATAGACCGTCCACAGCGGAATATGGGCGAACACGACAATGGGCGTCGATTTCGATCGTCCCTTGAGGTCCTGCTCAAGCCATTCAAGCTGTTCGGCGCCGAGATTGCCAAGGCCGCCGGCCTTGAGGTTCACCACGTTGACGAGACCGATGAAATGGACGCCGCTGGCGTCGAACGAATACCAGCCGGCACCCTTGGCGTCGCGCCCGTAGCGCTCGCGATAGAGCTTGATCTCTTCGTCGAGGAAATCGTGCTCGCCCGGCACGTAGTGCACATCGAGCTTGGCCTGCGAGATGATGCGTTGGGCGTTGTCGAACTCGGCGGCCTTCGACAGATGAGTGATGTCGCCGGTGTGGATCATGAAGGACGGCTTTGCCGGCATGCCGTTGATCTTGGCGATCGCCTCCTCGAGGGTGCCGATCGCATTCGGGTTGGCCGGCTTGTCGAAGCCGACATGGCTGTCGCTGATCTGCAGGAAGGTCAGGCCGGCAGGCTGGGCCGCCTGTGCTGCGCCGACCAGTCCCAGCGAGCGGGGAACGCCGCCGGAAATGGTCCAGAGCACCCCGGTGCCTGCCCAGGTCATGCATTCCAGCACCCGGCGGCGGCTGACGCCGGAGCCGTCATCCGGGCCTTGGTCAGTGTGGTCGTGATCGAACTCGCTCATTGCCAATCTCCATGGACCCTTGATTGGGTTCCAGGGACGTGATCGGCCGAGGGCGGGGTTTATTCCCGCCATTCCCGATTAGCCGGTGGCGAGCGATGACGTTTTCGTGAGCGCCGGTCGCTAACCGGCGTAGGCCGCGAACGCCTCCAGCGCCTGAAGCAAGAGGGCAGGCGCCTCCTGCGCAACACAGTGACCGACGCCTTCGAAGCGCCATTGGCTTGCCGCTGGAAGCAGCGCGACGGCGCGTGACGCCATCTCTTTATAGACGGGCCAGGAGTCTCCGGCGGTAGCGATGCGCACCGGACAGCCGATTTCGGACAGCCACGCGAATGGATTGCCGCGCGCATCGCCGTTGTAAACCTGTTCCATCGCCTGGTAGATCGGGAGCAGGATGGCCTGCTCAATCTCGGGTGTGCAACGGAGCCGCACCCGGCCATCCTCTTGAGGCGCGAAGCCATGACGGATGTAGGCCCGCAGCGACGACTCCGTCCATTTCGCGAAAGCCGGCGCGGCTCGATAACGAAGGAATGCCGCTTCCGCGCTGTCGAACTCGGCCTTGCGACGCAGCACATTTTGCACGGCTGCAAAATCGCTCACGTCCTTGCCGTCCGGCCGCGTCACGTGCGGATTCATCACGGTGGGCTCCATCACGAACAGGCGCGCGAAGCGCGCGGGATTTAGCTTCGCGGCCAACAGAAGGTCGGTCGCGCCGGCGCTGTGTCCGATGCCGTAGATATTGGACAGGCCGAGCGTCTCGATCACGGTGCAGACGTCCTCGGCAAAGTCCAGGAAGTGATAGCGGTCGGCGGCAGGCTTGTGGCTGTCACCATGGCCGCGGCGGTCGAGCGCATAGACGGTGTAATCGGATGCCAGTTCACGGGCGATATCGTCCCAGACCTCGGCGACAAAGCCGGTGCCGTGCGACAGCAGGGCAGGCGGCTTGGATGAAGCGTCCTCGCCCCATCGCGCCAGGGCGATGCGCGCGTCGGCAGGTCCGATCGAAATGCGATGTGGACTAGTCATCAGGCCAGTCACCGCGCATCCGCAAGGATCATCGCCGCGCCCTTTTCGGCGATCATCGCGGTCGGGGTGTTGGTGTTGCCCGAGGTGATGGTCGGCATGACGGAGGCATCGACCACGCGAAGCCCGGCGATGCCGTAAAACCGCAGGCGTTCATCGACGACCGCCATGGGGTCGCTTGTCGTGCCCATCTTCGCGGTGCCCACGGGGTGAAAGATTGTGGTGCCGATATCGCCGGCGGCTTTCGCCAGCGACGCATCGTCGTCGCCGACCGATGGACCGGGTAAGAATTCGCTGGGATGATAGGCCGCAAGCGCGGGCTGTTTCATCAGCCGCCGCGTGGTGCGGATCGCGTCGGCGGCGACCTCGCGGTCTTCGCCGGTCGACAAATAATTCGGCGCGATCGATGGCGCCTGATCGGCCTGTGCGGAGCGAATGCGCACGGTGCCGCGCGAGGTCGGTTGCAAATTGCAGGCGCTGACCGTGATCGCGGGAAAGCGGTGCAGCGGATCGCCGAACTTGTCGAGCGATAGCGGCTGGACGTGAAACTGGATGTTGGCGCGTTCGCGACGCGGATCCGAGCGCGTGAAAATCCCGAGCTGCGATGGCGCCATGGTCAATGGTCCGCGGCGGCGAAAGACGTAGTCGAGGCCCATCATCCCGCGCCTTACCAGCGAATAATAAGTCTCGTTGAGGGTGCGAACGCCGTCGACCTTGTAGATCGCGCGCTGCTGCAGATGGTCCTGCAGATTGCGCCCGACGCCTTGCCGGTCGAGTACCGGTTCGATCCCGAGCGGTGCCAGCCAGTCCGCCGGCCCGATGCCGGAGCGATGCAGTACTTGAACGGATCCGATCGAGCCGGCGCACAGGATCACTTCGCCCCTGGCGCGGGCTTCCACGATCTCGCCGCCCTGGATGAAACGCACGCCTACGGCGCGACCCTGTTCGACAATCAGGCGATCGGCCAGCACGTCCGTTTCAAGGCGCAGATTAGGACGGTGTAACGCGGGCTTCAGAAAACCCCGTGCCGATGACCAGCGGCGCCCGCGCTTCTGGTTGACGTGGAAATAGCCGACGCCTTCATTGTCGCCGGTATTGAAATCCGGAATTTTCCGGATTCCCATTTCTTCCGCGGCATTGCCGACCGCGTCGAGAACTGCCCAGGACAACCGCGGCGCCTCGATCCGCCAGCCGCCGCCGACGCCATGAAGCGCGCTCTCGCCCAGAAAATGATCCTCCAGCCGCCGGAACGCGGGCAGCACGTCGTCCCAGCCCCAGCCGCCCAGGCCGAGCTGGCGCCAGTGGTCGTAATCGGCGGCTTGCCCGCGCATCGAGATCATTGCATTGATGGCGGAGGAGCCGCCGATCACCTTGCCGCGGGGATAGGCCAGCGAGCGGCCGTTGAGGCCGGCTTCGGGCTCGGTCTTGAACATCCAGTCCGAACGCGGGTTACCGATCGCGAACAGGTAACCGACCGGGATGTGGAACCAGATCCAATTGTCATTGCCGCCGGCCTCCAGGATCAGCACGCGGTTGGCCGGATCGGCTGAGAGCCGGTTGGCGACGATACAGCCGGCGGTGCCCGCGCCGACGACGATGTAGTCGAAATCACCTTCAAGCCGCTTCGGCATCTCTAGATTTCACCCAGTTCGCGATCGCTTGTCGTGCCGGCTTTATACCGGGCCTCCACTCTTTCTCTGACCGTTGTTTAGTCAAAGGTGGATGCCGGGACATCTAGCACGAAGACGCGCTTCTGCCCGGCTGTGACGCCCTCTGTCAATTGCCGGAGAGTGTTGGGCCGAGCGTGGCCGCATGCTAGAAGGGACGAAATGCATAAACCGCGAACCTGGATTTCCCATGCCCATCATCAATCGCGTCGCCGATCTGCAATCCGATATTCAGGCCTGGCGCCGGGATATCCATGAACATCCCGAATTGCTCTACGACGTGCATCGCACTGCGGCATTTGTGGCGGACCGCTTGAGGGAATTCGGCTGCGACGAAGTCGCGACGGGTCTTGGCCGCACGGGCGTCGTCGGTGTCATCAAGGGCCGCAAGCCGGCCGGCGAAGGCGATATCAAGGTGATCGGGCTGCGCGCCGACATGGATGCGTTGCCGATCGAGGAGGCGACCAAGCTTGACTACGCGTCCAAGACACCGGGCAAGATGCATGCTTGCGGCCATGACGGGCATACCGCGATGTTGCTCGGCGCGGCCCGTTATCTCGCGGAGACCCGGAATTTCGCCGGCGACGCCGTCGTGATCTTCCAGCCGGCGGAAGAGGGCGGCGCGGGCGCTGCTGCGATGATCAAGGACGGGCTGATGGACCGTTTCGCCATCGATCAGGTCTATGGCATGCACAATGGTCCCGGAATTCCGATCGGCTCGTTTGCAATCAGGTCCGGTCCGATCATGGCTGCGACGGATTCGATCGACATCCGGATCGAAGGGCTGGGCGGACATGCGGCGCGTCCCCACCTATGCATCGATTCCGTCCTGGTCGGCGCGCAGTTGGTCACGGCGTTGCAGTCCATCGTCTCCCGCACCGTCGATCCCCTGGAATCGGCGGTTGTTTCGATGTGCGAATTCCACGCCGGTAACGCGCGCAACGTCATCCCGCAAACCGCCGAACTCAAGGGCACCGTCCGCACGCTGACCGCGGAGGTGCGGGAAATGGTTGAAAAGCGCGTGCGCGAGGTCGTCGCGGGCGTGGCACAGATGACCGGCGCCAAGATCGAACTGGTTTACGACCGGGGCTATCCGGTCGCGGTCAACCATGCCTTGCAGACCGATGTCGCCAGACGGGTGGCGGAGGAAATTGCCGGCGACGCCAATGTTCACGAGATAGCGCCGCAAATGGGCGCGGAGGATTTCGCCTATATGCTGGAGGCACGGCCGGGTGCGTTCATTTTCTGCGGCAACGGCGACAGTGCCGGGCTGCATCATCCCGCCTACAATTTCAACGACGATGCGATCGTGTTCGGCACGTCATACTGGGTCAAGCTGGTCGAGAACACGCTGGCGGCGTAACGCCGGTTAGGGCGTTTTCCAGCGAAAGGCCGGCCGCACACTGGATGCGGGGTAGAAGCCGGTTCGCGTAAATAGAACGCGCAAGAAAACGTATCAGTTGCGCATGAGATAAAGGCCCGCGCTGGGTAGCGCGGGCCTTTTGCGTCAGAGCGAGGTGAGAGAGGCAACGCCCGGGACGCAATCAGAATATCCTGGAAAACAGGAAATACAGCGACACCCGAGAGAATCATCGCGGCCGGCAACGTCAGCACCCAGGCGAGTGCGATGTTGCGGATCGTCGACCACTGCAGTCCGGACCCGCTCGCTGCCATGGTGCCCGCGATACCGGACGAGAGCACGTGGGTCGTCGAAACCGGCAACCCGTAGATGTCAGCCGCGGCGATCGTCGCAGCAGCTGTGATTTCGGCACAAGCGCCCTGCGCATAGGTCAGATGGGTCTTGCCGATCTTCTCGCCGACAGTGACGACAATGCGCTTCCAGCCGATCATGGTGCCAAGGCCAAGCGCGATGGCGACGACGATTTTCACCCAGGTAGGAATGAATTTTGTCGCGGCGTCGAGCGAGCCTTTATAGCTGCTGAGGGTTGCAGCCTCATCAGCGTTGAGTCCGTTTTGCGCGTCCTTCATCAGGAAGCGAATGGTTTCGGAAACCAGGTACATGTCGTTACGGGTGTTACCGACGACATCGGCAGGGAACTTGGCCAGCGATCCGTATTGGGTTACCTGCTTGTTGATGTCCTGGACGAGAGTTGCCAGTGCCGGAAGTGTCTCATCGGTGATCTGGCGCTCCGCGACGTATTTGGTCACGGCCGGTCGCGGGTTGCCCGCGACGTTATGGCCGGCGGCCTTGGCTTCGATCACCTTGCTCGCGGCGGTCGAATTCGCGGTGAACTGCGCGATCTGGCTTTCCGGCAGGGCGCGGTTGAGCGCATAGGCGGTCGGCACCGTGCCGATGAGAATGAGCATGATGAGGCCCATGCCCTTCTGGCCGTCATTCGAACCATGGAAGAAGCTCACCAGGGTGCAGGTGAGGATCAGGATGCCGCGGATCCACGCCGGCGGCGGCTGATCGCCCTTCGGTTCAGCGAACAGGGCCGGAGTTGCACGCTGCAACACTGTCTTGAGGGCGAAGAGCAGGACCGCGGCCAGCGCGAAGCCGAACAGCGGCGACAGCAGCAGCGCCTTGCCGACATTGGCCGCTTGCGACCAATCGACGCCGGACGTGCCGTCGCGGCCGCGCAGCAGGGCATTGGCGATGCCGACGCCCATGATCGATCCGATCAGGGTGTGCGAACTCGATGCCGGCAGCCCAAACCACCAGGTTCCCACATTCCAGATAATGGCGGCGATCAGCAGGGCGAACACCATGGCGAATCCCGCGCCGCTGCCGACCTGCAAGATCAATTCGACCGGCAATAGCGAGACAATGCCGAAGGCGACCGCGCCCGAGGACATCAAGACGCCAAACAGGTTGAACATGCCTGACCACACCACGGCGATATTGGCAGGCAATGAGCGGGTATAAATCACCGTGGCGACGGCATTGGCCGTGTCGTGGAAGCCGTTGACGAACTCGAAACCGAGCGCGATCAGCAGAGCGACAAAAAGCAGAAGATACGGCAGGAATGATGTGATCCGCGTGCCGGTAGCGTCGACGTCGGAATAAATGCTGTACGCGACGAACAGAAGCGCAGCGGCGATGACGCCGAGGTAAATAATACCCTGCAGCGGGTTGATGCCATCGATCGAGATTGGGGCCCTTTCTGGCGGCAGGCTCGATCGAACCGGGTAACGCAACGTCGCTCATGGTAAATTTCTCCCCAAAAAATGTTTCCGGACTGTGCTTGATGCATGTGACAGGGGCATGAAACCGCCCCTACAGGGACATGAAATCGCCCCGGGAAATCGGGGTTCCAGGCAGGTATTGCATCCCATTGGAACTACTGAAGAAAATCATAAGAATTGATCGCGATTGACTCCTCGGGTCATCTTAGTTTTATATATAGAACATATCATGAACAAATGAACCGGCCCAGGTTCACCAAAAGACCATGGACGGCCCCAATCTGAGGAGCGGCGCATGACAGGCGTCACGCTTGCGACTTTGCGCAGCAGCATCGAGCGCATCGAGGCGCACGGCGATGCGTACATGTCCGACAGGGCGGCACTCGGTCATGTTGACGTGGATGCTGCACTGCAGGGAGGCCTCGCCATCGGTGCGATGCACGAGGTGTTCGCCGAGGGACGGCAGAGTGCAGCGGCAACCGGGTTCATTGTCGGCCTCGCGGGGCGGGTGGGCCTCGCGGGGCGGGCAGGGCTCGCGGGAAGGGCGGCGGCCCGGCGGCCTTTGGTGTGGGTACGTCAGGATTTCACTGAAATTGAATCGGGTGCGCTGTCGATCAGCGGGCTGGTCGAACTCGGTCTTGATCCGCGCCTCTTGGTAACGGTGCGCGCGGCGGATGTGGACTCCGCGTTGCGGGCGGCTGCCGACGCCCTCGCCTGCGATGCGCTAGGCGTCGTCGTGCTGGAAGTCTGGGGACCGGCGCGGCAGCTCGATCTCGTCGCCAGCCGCAAGCTGACATTGGCCGCGCGAGCGTCCGGCGTCACCGGTCTGTTGCTGCGGGTGGCGGCTGAACCGTTGCCTTCAACGGCGGAAACAAGATGGATCGTGCGCGCGGCGCATTCGCCGCCTGCCACACCTTCACGGCCGGCCTGGGGGACGCCGATGTTCGACGCGCAGCTTGTCCGCAACCGTCATGGCCCTGTTGGGCGGTGGATCATGGAATGGAAATGTGATGAGTGCCTTTTCGAGAAGCCGGCGGCGTATTCTCAGCCTGTGGCTGCCGCGCCTGTCCACCGACCGCATCAAGCGCCAGCTCTCGCACGGCAACGCCACGCCGGCTAATGCGTTTTCCAGCGAAGCGGGTACCGGTCGGCGTGAAGCAAACGCGCCAAAACAAAACTCTGGCGATCACCCCAGTATTGTCGTCGCCAAACAAAACAACGCGCTGCAGATTTCCGCGCTCGACGATGCCGCAGCCCATCTCGGGCTTGAGATCGGCCTGCCGCTCGCCAACGCCCGCGCCATCTGCCCGCAATTAAGGGTGTTCGACGCCGATGAAGCCGCCGACGCCACGACACTGAATGCCATTGCCGACTGGTGCGACCGCTTCACGCCGCTGGTGGCGATCGATGCTCCGCATGGCCTGTTTCTCGACATCACCGGCTGTGTCCATTTGTTCGGCGGCGAGGCCGCGATGATGCGGCGGGTGTGTGGCGTCTTGACCGCTCAGGGCTTTGCCGTCAGCGCCGCCATCGCCGGCACCTCGGTGTGTGCGCGGACGATGAGTAGTCACGTCCATGGCTGCATCGTCGGTGACGGCGAGGAAGCTGA
Organism: uncultured Pseudomonadota bacterium; assembly: GCA_963771225.1. Taxonomy (GTDB): domain Bacteria; phylum Pseudomonadota; class Alphaproteobacteria; order Rhizobiales; family Xanthobacteraceae; genus Bradyrhizobium. Next base: position 243,717 of record CAVYSR010000013.1, read on the forward strand.
TGCGGTCAAGCCGCTGCCGGTGTCCGCGCTGGGCGCCGATGCTGCGATAAATACCGGCCTGCGCCGCGCCGGGCTGAAAACCATCGGCGATGTCGCAGCCCGCGCGCGTCACGAAATCACGGCAAGGTTCGGTGCTGACTTCACGACCCTGCTGGAACAGGCGCTGGGGCAAAGCGACGCGCCGATCAGTCCCCGCAAGCCGCTGCCGGATTACATCGTGGAGAAGCGTTTCGCCGAGCCGGTGGCGACGGAAGCGGTGATATCTGCGACATTGTCCCGGCTGGCGCAGATGCTGGTCGTGGCGATGGCGCAGCAAGGCAAGGGCGCGCGGCGGCTGGAAGCCAATTTCTTTCGCACCGATGGCGCGGTTCGCGCGATTGTTGTGGACACCGGACAACCCGCGACCAAAGGCGAGGTGATCGATCGCCTGTTCCGCGAACGGCTCGATGCCTTGAACGATCCGCTCGACCCCGGCTTCGGATTCGATCTCGTTCGCCTGTCCGCCAGCCGCACGGAAATCGTCGTGCAGCAGCAGCGCGATCTCGATGCCAAGGTGCATGACAATGACGAACTGGCGGCATTGATCGACCGCATCGCCGCGCGCATCGGCGGGCGGCGCGTGGTCGTGCACCTGCCGCAGGACAGCCATATTCCGGAGCGCGCGGTGGCGGCGGCGCCGGCGCAGCATCATCTGGCCACGGCGCTGCAGGCGACCTGGCCGGCCCGTGTGGAGAGCGAGCCGCCATTGCGTCCGCTGCGGCTTTTCGAAAAGCCGGAGCCCATCAAGGTGCCTTTTGCCACGGTTCCTGACGGGCCTCCGCACCATTTCACATGGCGGCGTGCCAGCCATGCGGTGGTCCGGATCGAGGGCCCTGAGCGGATCGCCATGGAGTGGTGGAAGCACAACGGCCAGACCCTGACGCGCGATTATTTTCGTGTCGAGGATGAGGCCGGATTGCGCTTCTGGATTTACCGCGACGGCCTTTACGGCAGCGAACTCCTCACCGAGGAGGGCAAGCCCGCTGCTTCCAACTGGTTCGTGCACGGGCTGTTCGCATGAACATTCCGAGCTATGCCGAGATCGGCATCACCACGAATTTTTCGTTCCTGCGCGGCGGCTCGCACCCGCAGGATTACGTGCGTCGGGCGAGCCAGTTGCGTCTTCCCGTGATCGGCATTGCCGACCATAACACGCTGGCAGGCGTGGTGCGGGCTTACAAGGAACTCGGCAATCCCGATGTCAAATACAAACCGAAGCTTCTGATCGGTTCGCGCCTCGTCTTCATGGACGATACGCCGGATATTCTGGTCTATCCGCGCGACCGGGAGGCTTATGGCCGGCTATGCCGGTTACTGACCCGCGGCAAGCGCGGAGACGATACCGACAAGGGCGAATGCCATCTGAAGCTCGATGACCTCTTGGAATTCGCCGAAGGGCAGCTTCTGGTTCTGACGCTTCCGCATCGCTTCGAGACGGCCAAAGCGCTCAAGATTCTCGATCAATTACAACACAGCCGCACGAAGAGCGTGTGGCTTGCAGCCAGCCTGCTGTATCGCGGCGATGACAAGCGCCGTCTGGTTCGGCTTCATCGCCTCGCCGCGACGGCCCGCGTGCCGCTACTGGCCACCAACGAGGTGCTGTATCACCATCCCGCGCGGCGGCCCTTGCAGGATGTGCTGACCTGCATTCGCGAAAAGACCACGATCGATGCCATCGGCAAGCGCCTGGAAGCCAATGCGGAGCGCTATCTCAAGCCTGCGCATGAAATGACGCGGCTGTTTCGCGATGTGCCGGAGGCGATCGCGGAAACCATGCGGTTTGCCGGCCGCATCGATTTTTCGCTGGCTCAGCTCAAATACCAGTATCCCGACGAGCCGGTGCCGCCGGGCAAGACCGCGCAGCGCCATCTGGAAGACATGACCTGGCAAGGTGCGCACAAAAAATTTCCGGTCCGGATTTCGCCCAAGACCAAAAAGGTCTTGCACAAGGAACTGCGCCTGATCAGGAAGCTCAAATACGCGCATTATTTTCTCACCGTGCACGATATCGTCCGTTATGCGCGCAGCCAGAACATCCTCTGTCAGGGCAGGGGATCGGCGGCGAACTCGGCCGTTTGCTATGTTCTCGGCGTTACTTCCGTCGATCCGACCAAGGTCGATCTGCTGTTCGAACGCTTTATTTCCAAGGAACGGCTGGAGCCGCCCGATATCGATGTCGATTTCGAGCATTCGCGGCGCGAGGAGGTGATGCAATATGTCTATCGAAGATATGGCCGTCATCGCGCCGCGATTATTGCAACCGTGATTCATTACCGGCCGCGATCCGCGATCCGTGATGTCGGCAAGGCGCTGGGGTTGACCGAAGATGTCACCGCGGCATTGGCGGATACGGTGTGGGGAAGCTGGGGCGAGGGCCTCAACGACATGCAGATCAGGCAGGCGGGCCTCGACCCCCAAAATTCGATGGTCGGACTTGCCGTCGAACTTGCAACCGAATTGATCGAATTTCCGCGGCATTTGTCGCAGCATGTCGGCGGCTATGTGCTGACGCAGGACCGGCTCGACACCTATGTGCCGATCGGCAATGCCGCGATGGACGATCGGACCTTCATCGAATGGGACAAGGACGACGTCGATGCCCTGAACATGATGAAGGTCGATGTGCTGGCGCTGGGAATGCTGACCTGCATCCGCAAATGCTTTGACCTTATCGCCGATCACAAGGGTAAGCGTTACGAACTGGCCGATGTCAAATCAAAGGATGATGACGAAGTTTATCAAATGCTTCAGAGAGGCGAGTCGCTCGGCGTATTCCAGGTCGAGAGCCGCGCGCAGATGAACATGCTGCCGCGCCTGAAGCCGCGAACCTTCTACGATCTCGTCATCGAGGTCGCCATCGTCCGGCCCGGTCCGATCCAGGGCGACATGGTGCATCCGTATCTCCGGCGGCGGAATGGCATTGAAAAAGTGAACTACCCGTCGCCGTCGCCTGCGCATGGCGACAAGGATGAGCTGTATAGAGTCCTGCACAAGACCCTCGGCGTGCCATTGTTTCAGGAGCAGGCGATGCGTATCGCCATCGAGGCCGCGAAATTCACCTCCGAGGAAGCCAACGGGCTACGCCGCGCCATGGCGACATTCCGCAATGTCGGCACCATCGGCAAGTTCGAATCCAAGATGGTCAACAACATGATCGATCGTGGCTACGATCCGGCATTTGCGAAAAGCTGCTTCGATCAGATCAAGGGATTTGGCAGCTATGGCTTCCCCGAAAGCCACGCCGCGAGCTTCGCGCAACTGGTCTATGTCTCGTCATGGCTCAAGCATTTTCATCCCGATGCGTTCGCTTGCGGGTTGCTGAATTCGCAGCCGATGGGCTTCTACGCGCCGGCGCAGATTGTCGGTGATGCCGGCAAAAACGGCGTCGAGGTGCGCGAGATCGATGTGTCGTTCAGTCACGCGCAGAACACGCTGGAAGAACAAAGCGGAACTTATCACGCGTTGCGGCTCGGCTTTCGGCAGATCGACGGATTCAAATGGGCCGATCCGGATGAGGAATTTCTGCGACTAAAAAACGGCAAGCCGAGAGCTGAGGATTGGGCCGAGCGCATCGTCGCCGCACGGGCACGGCGGCCCTTCACCTCGCTGGAGGATTTCGCCCGCGACACCGCGCTGCCGAAGCGTGCGTTGATTCTGCTGGCGGATGCCGATGCGTTCCGCTCGATCGGGCTTGATCGCCGCGCAGCCCTTTGGGCGGTACGGCGGTTGCCGGATGACGTGCCGCTGCCGCTGTTCGAAGATCGCCGCCGCGCGCGAACAGCCGGACGAGAAGGCGCAGCCCTTGCCTGACATGCCGCTGCCGGAGCAGGTGGTGGCCGATTATCAGACCATCCGGCTGTCGCTGAAGGGCCACCCGATGGAATTTTTGCGGCCGATGTTTACCAAGGAAGGCGTCATCGCCTGCGATGGCGTCTGCCATGACAAGGACAGGCGTCATGTCCGCTGCGCCGGCGTGGTGCTGGTGCGGCAGCGTCCGGGCAGCGCCAAGGGCGTCGTCTTCATGACGCTGGAGGACGAGACCGGCATCGCCAATATCGTGGTGTGGCCAAAGGTGATGGAGCGTTTTCGCAAGGAGGTCATGGGCGCCCGGCTCATTCTGGTCGAAGGCTATATTCAGAGCAGCCCCGAACAGGTGACGCATCTGGTTGCACAGCGACTGTTTGATCGCTCGCACGACTTGATGAATCTGGCCAATGACGCGGTTTACCGGAAACGTGCCTTGCCGGTCGGTCCGGCGCTGATTGAACCGCTGCATGACGACCGGCGCCAGCACCCTGACAATCCGGCCCAGAAAATCCGCCATCCGCGCGATGTGCGGATCCTGCCGCCGTCGCGGGATTTTCATTGAAGAAGCCGGAGTTCGTCATGGCCGGGCTTGTCCCGGCCATCCACGTCTTGTTTGATGCAGCAACTAAAAAGACGTGGATGCCCGCGACAAGCGCGGGCATGACGAAATACGGTGGAAATTCCCATGCAAACGCCGCGCGAAATTCTTGCTGATCTGTGGACGCTGGCAGGCGGCGATCCCCCTGCACTCAACTCCGTCACGCTGACGGGCGAAGAACCGCAATTGCCGTCGTCGTTTCGCGTGGCGGCAGCGGCGCAGGCCAGCATTGCCGCGGCCGGACTTGCCGCCGCGCAACTATGGAGATTGCGCAGCGGGCAGTCGCAGCATGTCGCGGTCGACATGCAGCACGCCGTCGTCGAATGCCGTTCCGAGCGCTACCTGCGTGTCGACGGCAAGCCGTCCGACATGGCCTGGGACGCCATCGCCGGGATCTACAAAACCCGCGATCAGCGTTTCGTGCGGCTGCACACCAATTTCAGGCATCACCGCGACGCCGTCTGCAAGGTCCTGAACTGCAAGCCGGAGCGCGAAGATGTTCAGGCCGCGCTGCTGCAGTGGGACGGCGAGGCATTCGAGACCGCGGCCTATGCCGCCGGCTGCGCCGTGGCGCTGATGCGCTCTTATGAGGAATGGTCGGCGTTGCCCCACGCCCGGGCGCTGGCCGAATTGCCGCTGATCTCGATCGAGAAAATCGGCGAGGCCGGCCCAAAACCATGGCCCGCCGGCAACCGTCCGCTTAGCGGGTTGCGCGTGCTGGATCTGTCTCGGGTGATCGCCGGCCCCGTCGCGGGGCGGACGCTGGCCGCGCATGGCGCCGATGTCCTGCTGATTTCCGGTCCCGATCTGCCCGCTATACCATGGCTTGCCATCGATACCGGCCGCGGCAAGCTCACGGGTTTCGTCGAACTCAAGAGCGAACAGGGGCGGGACCGCTTGCGCGACCTGCTGGCGAGTGCGGATATTTTCTCGCAAGGCTATCGTCCGCACGCGATCGCTGCCCTCGGCTTTTCGCCGCAGGACGCGGCGCGGATCAGTCCCGGCATCGTCTATGTGTCGCTGTCGGCCTATGGCCATTCCGGGCCGTGGGCGGAACGGCGCGGCTATGACTCGCTGGTGCAAACGGCGACCGGCTTCAACCACGCCGAGGGGCAGGCCGCCGGCATCGACGGGCCCAAGGAATTGCCGGCGCAAATGCTCGATCACGCCAGCGGCTATCTGATGGCGTTCGGCGCGATGATGGCGCGGGCGCGCCAGTCGCGCGAAGGCGGCAGCTGGCATGTCCGGGTGTCGCTGGCGCAGACCGGGCGCTGGCTTTGGAATCTCGGCCGCATGGCCGATGGCCTCAAGACCGAGGATTTGAGGGGCGAAGCGGTGCAGCCCTTCATCGAGGATACCGCTTCCGGCTTCGGTCCGCTGCGGGCCGTCCGCCATTCGGCCGTGCTATCGGCGACGCCGGCGTTCTGGGCACGCCCGGCGATGCCGCTCGGCAGTCATCCGCCGCAATGGCCGGCGCCTTACTGAAATCCAAGTCTTTCCCTGTTAGGGCCTTGCTCTCCAAATTTTAACGTTAAACACCAAGGCTGTTGCCGTTTTTTGGGTTGTTTGAAACATCAATTGGGCCCTATTAGCGCACCTATGAGGCAGTCCTTGCCGGAATCATCGCCAATTTGACGGGGCCCATGCTCTCGGACTTCAAGCAATTGCGGACATTTGCCGGGAAAAAGCCGGTTATTGGCGCGGCCCTGCTGGTGCTTGCCGGGGCTGGCTGGCTCGCGTTTGCGTATGTTGGCGAGGGAACGCCGAGGCATTCGGAGGTCTCGAGCCAATCCCGCAAGGGACTGCAACGCTACACGCCGACCCCGGCCGAATGGGCCAGCCTGACCATTGAGCCGGTAGCCGAGCAAACCTTCCGGGCAGAGACCGTGACCGAGGGCAAGATCGCGGTCGATGAGGATCGCTCGACGCCGGTGTTTTCGCCTTACGCGGGCCGCGTCACCAAACTGTTGGTGCGACCCGGCGACAGCGTCACGCAACGCCAGCCGCTGTTCGTGATCGAAGCCGCCGATACAGTGCAGGCGCAAAACGATTTCATCGCCGCCATGACCGGTTTGAACAAGGCCCAGTCAGCGCTCGATCTCGCGCAATTGCAGGACAAGCGCGCCAAGGATCTGTTCGAGGGCAAAGCCGTTCCGCTGAAGGATTATCAGCAGACCCAGGCGACCCTGATCCAGGCGCAGAATGATCTGCGCTCGTCGCAAACGGCGCTGGAGGCGGCGCGTAACAGGTTGCGAATCCTCGGCCTGACCGACGACGCCATATCGGCCTTCCAGGAAAAAGGCCGTATCAATCCGGACACCACCATCTTCTCGCCGATCGCGGGCACGGTCGTGCAGCGAAAGGTCGGACCCGGACAATATGTCAACGCCGGCGCCAGCGATCCGGTATTCGTAATCGGCGATCTCTCCACGGTCTGGCTGACCGCCTTCGTTCGCGAAACCGATGCGGCGCGGGTATCGGTGGGCCAGGAGATCGCTTTTAATGTGCTGGCGCTGCCGGGCCGGCCGCTGAAGGCGCGCATCGACTATGTTTCCGCGGCGATCGATCCTGCGACCCGCCGGCTGCTGGTTCGCGCCACGGTGGACAACAAGGACGGTCTTTTGAAACCCGAAATGTTCGCGAATGTCACGATTTATTCCGGTAGCGATCATCCGGCGGTTGGCGTGCCGAAGCGGGCGTTGATCTACGAGGGCGATCAGGTCCGGCTCTGGGTCGCGCACGAGGACAAATCGATCGAACTGCGCCAGATCAAGACCGGCCTGATCAACGGCGACCTCGTCGAGGTCGACGGCGATTTGAAGCCCGGCGAACAGATTGTGACAAAGGGCAGCCTGTTCATCGACCGCGCGGCATCCGGAAGCTAGCGCGGTGGTCCGGAAGGCTATTTCCCAACAGGCGCGCCTCGAGGCGAATTTCAGGATCAAGTCGGCGCCAGCAACGATGTTTTTGAGACCCCGGATACCCCTCCTTCCTTCTGCTGATTGAAAGCTTCGATCTGAATGGATCGCCTGGTCGCCTTCGCTGTCAACCGCCGCTATCTGATGGTGGGCCTGTTCGCCATCGTGATGATCGGCGGCCTAATCGCGTTCAAGCAGCTCAACATCGAAGCCTATCCCGATCCCACGCCGCCGATGGTCGACGTCGTGACGCAAAGTCCGGGATTGTCGTCGGAAGAGATCGAACGCTACATCACCATCCCGATCGAAACCCAGGTCGCGGGCATCAAGAACCTCCGCGTCATTCGCACGATTTCGCTGTACGGATTGTCGGACATCAAATTGCAGTTTTCGTTCGACTACACCTACGACGAAGCGCTGCAGCAGGTGCTGAACCGGTTGTCGCAATTGGCGCCATTGCCCGGCAACGTTCAGCCGGGGATTTCGCCGCTCAGCGCCGTCGGCGAAATCTACCGCTATCGGTTGGTCGGGCCGCCAAATTACAGCGTGCTCGACCTGAAAACACTGCAGGACTGGGTTTTGCAGCGCCGCTTTCGCGCCGTGCCCGGCGTGATCGACGTTACCGGTTGGGGTGGCAAGACCAAGACCTACGAGTTGCAGGTCGATTTCAACAAGCTGGTTGCCTACGGCCTGACGCTGCCACAATTGCTGCAGGCCGTGAGCAATTCCAACATCAATGTCGGCGGCAATACCGTCGATATCGGCAATCAATCCGCCGTGGTGCGTGGCGTGGGGCTGATCCGCTCGATTGACGATCTTTCCAACACCATGGTGTCGCAAAGCGGCGGCAATCCTGTTCTGGTCAAGGATGTTGCTACCGTGACCGTCGGCGAGAAGCCGCGGCTCGGCATCGCCGGCCTCGATCAGGATGACGACATTGTGCAAGGCATTGTGCTGATGCGCCGCGGCGAGAAGAGCTCGCCGACAATTCTGCGCGTCGAGGAACTGGTGGCATCGATCAACAATTCCAGCATCCTGCCGCCGGGGGTGCGGATCGAGCTGATTTATGACCGCAAGGACCTGATCGATATCACCACCGCGACCGTGCTGCACAACATGGTGCTCGGCATTCTCCTGATCGTGCTGCTGCAGTGGATTTTCCTCGGCGATCTGCGCAGCGCGCTGATCGTCGGCGCCACCATTCCATTCGCGTTGTTTTTCGCCGTCATCATTCTGGTGCTGCGCGGCGAATCGGCCAACCTGCTGTCGGTCGGCGCCATCGATTTCGGGCTGATCGTGGACGCCACCGTGATCATGGTGGAGGCGATCTTCCGCCGGTTGTCGCAAGTCACCGCGCTGTCCGAGGCTGAGCAAAGCCAAATCTCAACCGACACCCCGATGGACATGAAGAGCCATGCCATCCTCGGCGCGGCCGCCGACGTGTCGCGGTCGATCTTCTTTGCGGCGGCCATCATTATTGCCGCCTTCCTGCCGCTCTTCACGTTGAGCGGCGTCGAAGGCAACATCTTCGGTCCGATGGCGCGCACGTATGCGTATGCGCTGGCGGGCGGCTTGCTTGCGACCTTCACGGTCACACCGGCGCTGAGTGCGATCATCTTGCCGTCGCAGGTCCGCGAAACCGAGACGTGGATCATGAGGTTGCTGCACCGACTCTATGTTCCGGTGCTGGGCTGGGCCGTCGGAAATCGGAAGCTGGTGCTGGCGGGAACCATCGGGCTTGTGGTCATGACCGTGGTGCTTGGCCGGCTGCTCGGACTGGAATTTCTGCCCAAGCTCGAGGAAGGAAATCTCTGGATTCGCGCGACCTTGCCGCCGACCATCTCGCTGAAGGAGGGCAACCTCTACGTCAACGAGATGCGCAAGCTCATCCGCAGCCAGCCTGAGGTGGAATTGGTGGTATCGCAGCATGGCCGTCCCGACGATGGCACCGATGCGGCGGGCCTGTTCAACGCCGAGTTCTTTGCGCCGTTAAAGCCGGTCAGGCAATGGCCGGGTACGCACGACAAGGAAGAACTCACCGGGCAGCTGCTGGCGAAGCTGCAGGACAAGTTTCCCGGCGTCGAGTTCAATTTCTCGCAGTACCTGCAGGACAACGTTTCCGAGGCGGTATCAGGCGTGAAAGGCGAGAACTCGATCAAGTTGTTTGGCAACGATCTCCAGGCCCTTACCGAAACCGCCAACAAGATCAAATCCGTCCTTGCCACCGTGCAGGGAATTACCGATCTGGCGGTGTTCACCTCGCTCGGCCAGCCCACCATCCAGATCGACATCGATCGCGCCAAGGCCGCCCGTTACGGGCTGGCTCCAGGCGACATCAACGCCACGATCAGGGTGGCGATCGGCGGCGATACCGCCGGCGATCTGTATGAGCCCGGCAGCGACCGGCATTTTCCGATCATCGTCCGCCTGGCGCCCGAATATCGCAAGAGCGCCGAAGCGATCCAGAATCTCCGCATCGGCGCGCCGGGGCCGAACGGAACGATTGCCCAGATTCCATTGAGCGAGCTCGCCTCGATCCGGCTGGTATCGGGTGCGGCCTATATCTATCGCGAACAGCAGGAGCGCTACCTGCCGATCAAGTTCTCGGTGCGTGAACGTGATCTCGGCGGCGCGGTCAGGGAAGCGCAGGAAAAGGTCGCGGAGCAAGTCAAGCTTCCTCCGGGATCAAGGGTCGAATGGGTCGGCGAGTTCGGTAATTTGCAGGACGCCATCAAGCGGTTATCGATCGTGGTGCCGATCAGCCTGGCGTTGATCGCGATGTTGTTGTGGTTCAATTTCGGCTCGATGATCGAGACGCTGCTCGCCATGAGCGTGATCCCGATGGCGATTTTCGGTGGCGTGCTCGGGCTCGTGCTGACCGGCATTCCGTTCAGCGTATCCGCCGCGATCGGGTTCATCGCGCTGTTTGGCATCGCGGTGATGGATGGCATCATTATCCTGTCGCAATACAATCAGCTGATCGACGAAGGTTTCGACCGCGCCAAGGCCGTGATCCGGACCGGCGAACTGCAGCTTCGCCCGGTGTTGATGACCTGCGTGGTCGCCGGCGTCGGACTTTTGCCGGCGGCGCTGTCCGCCGGGATCGGATCGCAGGTGCAGAAGCCGCTTGCGGTGGTCGTGGTGACCGGGATGATGCTGGCGCCGCTGGTCATCCTGGTCACGCTGCCGGTGCTGATCTCGTTGTTCTCGCGCCGGGCGCGCTGAATAAGCGCGGGCATGCGCAATGCTGCAAGCGGCCCCGGAAAACCGCGCTCAGAATCCGTAAAGCCGCGCCGGATTGTCGACCAGAATCTTTTTCCGGATCGCCGCGTCCGGCGCCCATACCGGGAGTTGATTGAGCAGGCGGCCGTCGTCGATCTGAAGCAGCGGCGTCACGTCGGTCGGCTTCTTTCCCGGCGGCGTCACCGAGTCCGGGTGCGGCCAGTCGCTGCCCCAGAGAATCCGATCGGAATTCGCTGTTATCAAGGCGCGGGCCAGCGGGACCACATCGGCATAGTCAGGTGCAAGGTTGGAGGCGCGATAGGCGCCGGAGATCTTCACATAGGCCTTGCCGGCCCGAACCAGCTCCAGCATATCGGCAAAGCCGGGCTGTTCCGGGCCGAGCTTGGCCACGGCGCCGCCGAAATGGTCGAACACGACCGGCACCGGCGAGGCCGCGACGAGATCCTTGATCCCGGAGATCATCGCCTGACCCGTGAACATCTGGATATGCCAGTTGCGGTTCTTGATGCGGTCGACCGCGGCCTGAAAGCGCGGGCGGCCTATGGCGGGGTCGCTGACGCCGCCGGTTGCCAGATTGAGCCGGATGCCGCGGATGCCCGCCTGGCTCATGGCGTCGAGGTCGCCCTCCGGCGTTTTGTCGTCGATCACGGCGACGCCGCGCGCGGTGGCGCCACGCGCGCGCATGCCGAACAACGTTGCCGAATTATCCGGGCCATAGACGCTTGGCGTGACGATCACCACCCGCTCGATGTGCAGCGCCTGGTGCAGCGCCGCCATTTCTTCGGGCGATGCCGGTTCCGGGGTGTAGACGCGCCCCGAAAACAACGGAAACTTCTCGGGGTCGCCGTGAATGTGGGTGTGGCAATCGCAGGCGCCCGCGGGAATATCGAAATTCACCGGTGTCGATGGCTGCGCGGCTTTCGCAAAGGCTATTCGGTTGGGCATGGTCACTCCAGCCGCGATGGAGGCAAGAAGGATACTGCGTCTGGTAAGCATCGGGTCTTCTCCCTTGTGCTCTTCTTTGTTTTTGATTTTAAGCTTCCCATTCGCCTGAGGCGTTTACTGCCCCGACGGCGTGCGCAAGCCGTGCCAGGCGTCGCGCACCTGATGGTAGTGCACCTCCGGCAGATAGTCCGGTGTGCTGAGCGCCAGCGTCTTGACGTCGAGCCTGCCGATGGCGCTGAGCAGCGTGTAGGACGCGATCACGCGATCGCGTTGCGCGCCGATCAGCCGTGCCTTCGCCGAGATCAGATCTTGCTGCGAGTTCAGCACATCGACCGTGGTGCGCTGGCCGCCCTGGGCTTCCTTCCGAACCCCCTCTAACGCTACGGTAGCGGCGCGCACCTCGGATTCCGACGCCGTCACCGCGATCTTGGCGCCTTCGTTCGAGACCCACGCGCCGATCGCTGCGGTGCGGGCCTGGTTGCGAACCTGATCGAGCACCAGCCGGCTCTGTGCGGTCAGTTCCTTGGCCTGCCGGGTCTGCGACGCCGCTGTGCCGCCGTCGTAGATCGGCGCGGTGACCTGACCGATCACCGAAGCCTGATCGGTCCCGAAGGTAGTCAGGCTCGGATCTGAATCGCTGCTGTGGCTGGCGTTACCCTGCAAGGTGACGGTAGGCAGCAAGCTGCTTTCGGCGACGCGGATGGAGGTCGAGGCGACGTCGACGTCAAAGCCCGCCGCGAGCACGGCCGGATGTTCCTTGAAGGCGAGGGTGGTGGCCTCATCGCGGCTGTGCGGCAGGTATCGGTCCACGGTCTCGGCGGGTTTCAATTGGGCTGGCGGATTGCCGATCACCTGGGTGTAGGTCGCCTGGCTGATCGCGAGATTGACCTCGGCGGCGTTCAGATCCGCAAGGCCACGACTTAGACGCGCCTCGGCCTGCGCAGTGTCGGTCGGCGTCACGTCCCCTGCATTAAGGCGCCTTTTGGTGATGGCAAGGGTCTCCCGCAGAAATGCGACATTGGAGCGCTGCGCTTCGACCAATGACTGGTTGGCCAGCACATTGGTGTAAGCGGTGACGGCGTCGAGCAGCACGCCCTGGCCGACATTGCGCAAGGCCTCGCGTCCTGACCGCACCTGCAATTCCGCTACCCGCACGCTGTTTGCGGTCTTGAAGCCATTGAACAGGGTCTGCGTCACCGTCACCCCGATGGTCCATGGCTTCAGGGTAGCGGATTGAAACGTGTTGTCCGGCAGCAGGTTTCGCACCGCCTGCATTCCGGCGCCCAGGCTGGCGACAATCTGCGGCCGGTAGCCCGCCAGCGCCTGTGGCACGTTTTCGTCGGTGGCGCGCTGTCGCGCCCGTTCGGCATTGAGTTGCGGATTGGTCTGATAGGCCTTCGTCAAGGCCTCGGGCAGGCCTTCGCCCCTGGCCACCGTCGCGGCAAACCCGAAGCAAGTCGCAACGCCAAGGCAAATGCTCCACCGAAGCACGGGCCTTCCCAGGTGGCCAACTCTAGCGGTACGCCCAACCATCTGATCCCGCAAACAACCCTTTGCCGTCCGCCCCAGCCGACGCCTCCGGCCTATTTACCTGCTTAGAGGACGCCACCGCCACAGGCAAACCATCGCGCGTGGAAACGGCCCGAATTCAGTCTCGCGCTGTTGCCGGTTCGTCACAGACGAATATCAGCGGCAATTACGCTATAGCTGCTGGCAGCGGCGCCCGATTCCAGGCGCTGGCTTCCAATCGCGCCCCGGGCTTTCATTCGATGCCGAAAATGTTCTCCGACCCCGAGGCGATCGCGGAGGATATCATCCGCGACGTCGGGACCAACCTCGTCGTCGGGCTGCCGCTCGGGCTCGGCAAGGCCAACCACGTCGTCAACGCGCTCTACGCGCGCGCCGCCGCCGACCGCGCAATCAATCTGACCTTTCTTTCCGCGCTGACGCTGGAAAAACCTAAGCCGGCAAACCTGCTGGAGCGGCGCTTTATTGCCCCGGTGATCGACCGCCTGTTCGGGGGCTATCCGGATCTGGCCTATGCCGACGCGCTGCATGCCAATGCGCTTCCGCCCAATATCCGCGTGATCGAGTTTTTCTTTCTCGCCGGAAGGTGGCTGCATGTGCCGTTGGCGCAGCAACATTATATTTCCGCAAATTATACCCATGCCGCGTCCTATCTGCTGGCGCGCGGGCTTAATGTCGTCACCCAGCTTGTGGCGAAACGCGTTGTCAACGGTGCCGTGCGCTACAGCCTGAGCTGCAACACCGATACCACGCTGGATATTTTGCGCGCCCGCGCCGCAGGGACGCGCGTCGTTCAAGCTGGTCGGCCAGGTCAATTCGGAACTGCCGTTCATGCCGGGCGCGGGCGATCTGCCGGCCGAGCAATTCAGCGCAGTACTCGACAGCCCGGCGACCGATTTTCCGCTGTTTGCGCCGCCGTCCGAGCCGATCACGGACACCAAATACGCCATCGGCCTTCACGCCGCGGGCCTCATTCGCGACGGCGGCACGCTGCAGATCGGCATCGGGCAGGTCGGCGATGCGCTGGCGCAGGGGCTGATCGTTCGCCATCGCGACAATGCGCAATTCCACGCGATCATGAAACGGCTGGCGCCCGCGGGCGAACAGCGCTCGGTGCCGGAAACCGGATCGTTCGAACAGGGTCTCTACGGCGTCAGCGAAATGCTGTTCGAGGCGTTTCTCGGCCTGATCGACGCCGGCATTCTCAAGCGCGAGGTCGATGGCGTGCTGCTGCACGGCGCGTTTTTTCTCGGACCGAAATCATTCTACCGCGCATTGCGCGAGATGACGCCCGGCCAGATCGCGCGGATCCAGATGATGCCGGTGTCGTTCACCAACGAGCTCTATGGCAGCGAGGACGCCAAGCGGCGCGCCCGCGCGGATGCCCGCTTTGTCAACAATGCGATGATGGCGACGCTGATGGGGGCGGTGATTTCCGACGGCCTCGAGAACGGGCAGGTCGTGAGCGGCGTTGGCGGCCAATATAATTTCGTGGCGCAGGCGTTTGCGCTGCAAGGTGCGCGCTCGATCCTCACGGTCGAAGCGACGCGGCAGGCCGGCACCAAGGCACAATCGAACATCCGCTGGAGCTATGGCCACGAGACCATTCCGCGGCATCTGCGCGATATCATCGTCACCGAATATGGCGTCGCGGATCTGCGGGGAAAATCCGATGCCGAGGTGATCGCAGCGATGCTGCAGGTTGCGGATTTGCGCTTTCAGGCCGAGCTCGCGCGGCAAGCCAAGGAAGCCGGCAAGCTGCCGAAGGATTTTGAAATCCCCGTGGCGTATCGCGAGAACCTTCCGGAACGGATCGCCGGCGCGTTGAAGCCTGCGCGCGAGGCGGGTTTGCTGCCGTCGTTTCCGTTCGGCAGCGATTTCACCGATGCCGAGCAGCGGCTGATTCCGGCGTTGCAATTGCTGCAGGAGGCGCAGCGCGCACCGCAGCGCCTCGCCGGACTGTTATGGCAGGGACTAACCCACCGGCCCGATGAAGCCGACGCGGAATGCCTGGCGCGGCTCGGCCTCGACCGGCCGGCGACATGGTCCGAACGCGCTTACCGCGCTTTGGTCGGCGCGGCGCTGGTCAGGAGCCGGGTGGGTAAGTGATCCCGTTGTTTCGTCATGGCCGCGCATGACCCGGCCATCCATCCTCTGAGGAGAGCGTTTTCGGCGAAGTTTGACGGATGCCGTCGGTGTCGCAAGCCCGGGGTATGAATCGCGGACTTCGCCGGGACGACTCGCGGTGAGACTGGCGCGCTCACCTGTTCTTGTTCACCGGTTTGCGCTTGGCGATGAAGGCCGCCATGCCTTCGGATCGATCCTCCAGTGCAAAGGTCGAGTGAAACAGGTCGCGTTCGACATTGAGTCCCTCGGATAACGGCGTTTCGAACGCGCGGTTGACGGCGCTCTTTGCCATCTCGGTCGCTGGACGCGACATCGCGGCGATTTTTTCCGCCATCGCCAAGCGCTTCCTCCATCAATTTGTCCGATGGCACGATGCGGCTCACCAGACCCGAGCGTTCCGCCTCGGTCGCGTCCATCATTCGGCCGGTGAGACACAGGTCCATCGCCTTGGATTTGCCGATCGCGCGCGTCAGCCGCTGGGTTCCGCCAATGCCGGGGATGGTGCCGAGGGTGATTTCCGGCTGCCCGAATTTGGCGGTGTCCGCGGCGATAATGATGTCGCACATCATCGCCAGTTCGCAGCCGCCGCCGAGCGCATAGCCGCTGACGGCGGCAATGGTCGGTTTGCGGCAGTTGGCCACACGGTCACCGCCGACCGCGATGAAATCGCTGGAAAACATGTCGATGAAGGTTTTCGGCTGCATTTCCTTGATATCGGCGCCGGCGGCGAAGGCCTTCTCGCCGCCGGTCAAAAGGATGCATCCAATCTTGTCGTCGGCTTCGAGATCGTCGACCGCGGCGGCGATCTCGCGAAACACGCCGAAGGACAGCGCATTGAGCATTTTCGGGCGGTTGAGCGTGATGATGCCGACCGCGCCTTTGCTTTCGACGATGATGTATTCGAACGTGCTCATGGTCCACCCCGCGCCTGATTTCGCGAGGCAATGTGCCCGCTGGCGGGACCGGCTTCAAGTGGGGCGAGTTTCAGGTGGGACGAATTGCGTGTCCCGGACGCGATGCCGCGTCCGGGACGGAAGGCCGCTCATGCCATGAACATGCGCGCGGCGGAGGCCATCGTCAGCAGCGCGCCAAAACCGATGAAGATCTTGCCGATCAGCGAGGTTTTGTCCCAGGTGCCGTCGCTGCTGCTGGCAGCGCTGCCGGCCATTACGGGCGCAGCGGAGGCCGCAGGCGGCTCGGCCGCGGCCATGGCGAGCGGCGCCGCAGGCGGGTTGGCTTCGTGCAGCGCGCGATCGACATCATTGAGCTGATCGGGAGCCACGACCTGGGATTCCGCGGCAGGCTGGGCGTCAGCCGGATTGTTCGGGGCGTTCTGCACCATATTGTTGGCTCGCACCGACATGGCCTGGGCGGCGTCGCTGGTCGGTGAATCGGAGGCGGCCAATTCGGCATTGGCGTTGGCCACCGTCGGCGGGATCTCGGATGACGCTGGCGGCGTCGATGATTTGTCGGCGTCGGCGGCCGCGTCATCGGTGGCGGCGGCTTTCTTGTCGTCGGTGGATTTCAGCGCCACCTTGCCGGATCTATGGTGGGCGTACCTTCTCCAGTGGCGCGAGCTGTGCCTGGTGGATTTGTTGAGTGCAATCGCTGCCCCCGCAGTCGAGCTTGCGGCGGTGGCATCGCTGCCTGCGGCGGCTGGCGATGGCCCCGCGAAACATACCCAGAGCCCTGCAGCCAGTATCAACGCCGAGCGACCGTTGCCTTTGATTTTCATTTGGCAATCTCCCCATTTGCCAGTCCCAGGGCGAAATGAGACCTCACCCCGTGTCCACAGCGCGGCAAAAAAAGGGAATCTTCGGGCGAGTCCGGGCAAAAGCGGGGCAATCGCATGGTGCCGGCCCGGCATTTCGAGATCGCCAGCTCACGAAATCCGGGAAAAAATGCCGCGAGTGCCAGCCGGGCCGATCAATGTTATCAGCCTGCCAGCGCCAAGTTCGGAGGCCGTGATTCCCGAGCGGGACGCGAAGATTGCATCGTCTTTGAGGTTCGTATCACGACTTCGTGATTGAAGCTTCAAAGTGTAACAAATTGAAAGATCGACCGAATTGCAGGTAGGAGCGCGCGTGCCCGAGCGTGGAGACGAATGGACCGGCCTGATGCGGTTGGCCGTTTCAGGCGACGATGCGGCGTATCATCGTCTGCTCAAGGCCGTCACGCCGGTACTCCGGGCCGCGGCGCGCCGTGGTCTGGCGCGATCCGGTCAGCCGGTCGACCAATCCGAGGACATCGTGCAGGACATTTTGTTGGCGGTGCATCTGAAGCGGCACACATGGGACGCCGACGCACCGTTCGGGCCGTGGCTGTTTGCGATCGCCCGCAACAAGCTGATCGATGCACTGCGCCGCCGCGGCCGGCGGGTTTTCGTCAACATCGACGATTTCGCCGAGACGATCCCGAGCGAGCCGGTCGCGGAGATCGCACCGGCAAATGAGGTCGCGGCCCAACTGCAATCGCTGCCGGTGCGCCAGCGTGAGGTATTGCAGTCGATCGCGGTCGACAGTGCGTCGATCAAGGATACCGCGACGAAATTCGCGATGAGCGAGGGCGCGGTACGCGTGGCGCTGCATCGCGGGCTTGCCAGCCTCACCGCCAGATTGCGGGAGCGATGACAATGGAAACCGATCAGTTCATTCGAACTCTCGCCGCCGACAACGCGCACCGAGCGCGGCCGGTCGGGTTCGTGCTGGCGCTGGCATTGCTTGCCGCGGCGCCGGTTTCGCTGGTGATGTTCTTCGCAGCACTCGGCGTGCGGCCGGATGTCATGACCGCGATGCATAATCCATTCTTCGACCTGAAGTTTCTGGTGACGCTGGCGCTGGCGATTTCGGCCATCGCGGTCAGCCTGCATCTGTCACGGCCGGAAGCCGTGCTGCGCGGCTGGGCATGGCTGCTGGTGATCCCGATCGGGCTTCTCGCCGTCGGGATCGCATGCGAGATGATGTTGCCGCAGCGGTTGCCGATGATGACGCGGTTGGTCGGCAGCAATTCACGGGTTTGCATGACGGCCATTCCGCTGCTGTCGCTGCCGCTGCTGGCGGCGGCCTTGATCGGCCTGCGCCACGGCGCGCCGAACCGGCCCGCGCTCGCCGGTGCGCTCGCCGGAATGTTGTCGGCGGGATTGGCGGCGACGCTATACGCCGCGCAGTGCACCGACGATTCGCCGCTGTTCGTGGCGACCTGGTACACCATCGCCACCGCGATGGTCGCTGCGATCGGCGCGCTGGCGGGATCGAGGATGCTCAGGTTTTAGCGCGCGTCCTTGCCGACAAGCGAACTTCGCAAGGGACGACG
The DNA here is from genome assembly GCA_963771225.1 of uncultured Pseudomonadota bacterium. Lineage (GTDB taxonomy): Bacteria > Pseudomonadota > Alphaproteobacteria > Rhizobiales > Xanthobacteraceae > Bradyrhizobium. Next base: position 262,233 of record CAVYSR010000013.1, read on the forward strand.
ACAGGGTTGTTGTGCACTCAGGCCGCCGGTGCTGCGGTCTGCTGCATGCGGTGGAAGCGCAGCACTTGTTGTGCCGTTGAAGGCCGCAACCGTTCGTAGGTGCCCTTGCAGGCCTCAAGATCGCTGCGTTCCAATCCCGACAGATCGTCGCGCATGTTGATGATGGCCTTGACGGTCGACCACGACATCCCCGAGACCTTGGCCAGGATCATGACGCCCTCGGCCCGGGTTTCCACCATCATATCCTCCGCGATCGACACCGGTACCTTGGCGAGCGCTGCGATCGCCGCGTTGGCTTCGTCGAACTTGCCAGCTTCGGCAAACGCCTCCACTTGATGCTCGTCAAGCCTGCCGTCCTCGTACAGTGACTTGACGAGCCCGTGGGCGATGGTCGTTTCGCGCGTTATGGCCGATGGCGCCGAACGTGCGAGTCGTGTCGCTTCCTGCACCGCGGTGGTAACATTTCCCGCCATTGGCGGGTTGGCAGCCTCGAGGCGAGCCCGCACCGTCGCCGAGGCCTTCGCGATCAATTTGAGGTAGAGATGCCGCGGCATGTTCGGACGCAGGCCGACGCAGGTCGCAAGGTTGTCGTCGCCCTCGGCGCGGCTGACCAGCCGGGTGAAGCCGCGCTCGGAGAATTCCGCGCCGGGATTGTTGACGGTGCTCTGGATAACCTCGTCATTGCCGCGCAGCACCAATACGTCGGTCACAGCGCCGCTCAGCACCCGGCGCGTCGATATTGCCATCAAATGCGCCTGGCTCTTGCTGCGCGCGGTCTCGATCAACGCTTCGTCGTCGAGCCGTTCCGACCGGGACAGCACCGGTGCGGCGACCTCGATGAGATCGTCGAATGCGAGCGTGCGAATGGTGAGCGGCGGCGCAGTGTCGATCGGGGCCAGGCGGCTGGCGAGCAGCGCCTTGGCGGAGTTCTCGATGTGATGCATCAGGCACTGAAAGACATCGTCGAACAAATCGACCTGTTCGCTCGAATAGTCCACCGCCCCGTTGATAAAGAGATCGGTGACACGGCGCAGGGTTTCGACCCGGCGTGCGACGGTTCCATGCGCGAGCGTGGTCTGCAGTTCGTCGAGCAGACTTTCGGAAGTGGAGGCTGGTTTCGAACTCATGACTCTATCCTGGAGCGTTCGGTGGCGGACCGGCGACGGTTTCTTTGTCTCCGGAACGGAAGTGGCGGGATCAGGCGCTGGCGATGCGGTTACGTCCTTGCGCCTTGGCTGTGTAGAGCGCGTTGTCGGCGCGCGCGAGAAAGGTGTCGGGGCTCTCATTTGGTTTCAGCGTTGCGACGCCGGCGGAAATCGTTACCCGCATGCCCGGCGAGAATGCACTCCAGTCGAGATCGGCGATGATCGCGCAGAGCCGCTCGAGGATGCGTGCAGCGTCGTCATCAGGCGTGTCGGGAAGCAGCAGCAGGAATTCCTCGCCGCCATAGCGGCCGAAACTGTCGATGTTGCGGATATTGGCGAACACGGTGATCGCGAATGTCCTGAGCACCTCGTCGCCGGTGGGATGGCCATAGGCGTCGTTGATGCGCTTGAACCAGTCGAGGTCGATCAGCGCGATCGAAAAGGGCGTCTTGAGGCGTTGCACGCGGGCAATCTCGTCATCCAGCATCCGCATGATGCAGCGGCGGTTGAACGAGCCGGTCAGTTCGTCGAGTTCGGCGAGCTGTTCGATACGCTTGTTGGCCTCGGTAAGCTCGGCGCTGCGTTTGTAGAATTTCTTCCGCAGAGAATCGCCGTAAAGCCCGACAAAGGCGCATTGCCCGATCGTGAGAACGAAACACAACGCCGCGGCAAGACGCTCGGTCGTGGTCTCGACCGGCATGCCGATGGGGACCCGCGCAAGCAGGAAGATCGGAGCGACGCTCAACGCGGTGAAAGTCCACGCGATCGCCGCCTGGAGTGGCCTCATTTGCAACGAGGCAACTCCAAAAATCAGAAACAGCACGTTCAGAAAAGCATAGCCGATCTCTGGCGCGGCCAGCAGAAATCCGAGCTGGATCGCGATATGGCCGATGACCTGAAATACGGTCAGGTGGTGATCTTCGAAACGGTCGTTGAAATGCGTTTCGGACACGACGGCAAAAATCCCGATCAGGGTAACGCCGCAGAGGAAGAACGCCGATGGGATGGCCATCGAAATCGTGCCGGCCCGCGCGTAAATCAGGAGAACGGCGGCGCCGAGCGCATAACTTCCGACCTCGGCCGCCAATGATTGCCGGCGCTGTCCGAGGCGGCGCGACAACGCCTCCGCCGACGGCTTCGAATCCGTGCCGTTCAGTTCAGCCGCAATTGGATTCGGAAGCGCGGGCGCAACGTTGACCATGGTTTCGCCGTTGATGGAACTCGCCGCAAATCTAAATGGCAAAGCCTTTAGGTTTGGTATCTTTGGCAGCCGGTCCGGAACCTTCCACAACGGCTTTGCCCTTGTTTTGTAATGGAAATCAACCCAATCCGGGCAATGTGACGCAGCAGCCGGAGCCCCAAGGTAGCCTCCAAGGGAACCGGCGGAGGCGGACGGGTCATGCAAATGCTGTGTTGCGCGACAAGCCTTGCTAAGGTCGGTCGCGGATTGCTGGAGCGGGTAGAAAGTATTTCTGTATTATGATACCGATTTCTTGGCCTCGATCATCGCCTGACCCTCGACGGCCGCCCGGCGATCGCCGTATGTGGGCTAAATCACAGACTCAGATGGGCTATTGCAATATTTTGAAGAATCTTGCCTTTCCCATCGAACCACCCCGCAGCCCAATCCGACCAACCTTGCGAGACGGCCATTGAGTGCGACACAGGCGGCCTCGGACGACGTCCTGATCGCTCGTATAGCCCAGGGCGACCGGCTTGCCATGCAGGTGCTGTACGGCAGGCACCACGTCAGGGTTTTCCGCTTCGGGGTCCGGTTGGTGCGGGACGAACAGGTCGCGGAAGACCTCATTAGTGAGGTGTTTCTCGATGTGTGGCGCCAGGCCGGCAAGTTCGAGGGCCGATCCGCGGTTTCCACCTGGCTGCTGGCGATTACGCGATTCAAGGCCTTGTCCGCGTTGCGCCGCAGGAAGGACGTTGAACTGGACGATGAGGCCGCCAATGCGATCGAGGATGCGTCCGACGATCCGGAAGTGACGGCGCAGAAGAAGGATACCAGTCAAGCGTTGCGCAAGTGCCTGACGGTACTTTCGCCGGAACATCGGGAGATCGTCGATCTTGTCTACTACCACGAGAAATCCGTGGAAGAGGTGGCTGAAATCGTCGGTATCCCGGAGAACACCGTGAAAACGCGCCTGTTTTATGCGCGCAAGAAATTGGCCGAACTGCTCAAGGTAGCCGGCATCGAACGAGGTTGGCCATGATGGCAACGAGCAAAAAAATGCTGGAACAAGAGCCCAGTGAAATAGAGATGCTGTTGCCCTGGCATGCGGCCGGTACGCTCAATCCGCGGGATACGCGCCGCGTCGAGGAGGCGCTCGCCCGCGATCCCGAGCTTGCCAGGCAATACGCTGCGATCAGGGAAGAGTACGCCGAGACCATTGATCTCAACGAAAGCCTTGGCGCGCCGTCCGCCCGCGCCATGCGGAAGCTGTTTGCGGCGATCGACGCCGAGCCGGCCAGCAGGCCGTCGCTGTCGCGCGGTATCTGGACGCGGATCGCCGGATTTTTCGCCAGCCTGTCGCCGCGCACGCTGGCCTGGTCGTCGAGCCTCGCCGCGCTGGCGATATTATTGCAGGCTGGCGTGATCGGTACGCTGGTGACGAACCAGCCCGCCTCGTACCAGACCGCGTCATTGACCATGGACGAGCCCGTCACGCGATCGTTGGGAGCGGAACCGCCGCCGCGCGCGCTGGTGCGATTCGCGCCGGACGCGCGCATCGCCGACATCACCGCACTCCTCGACCGCTATCAGGCCGCGATCATCGATACACGGGGCGGAATGTTTCGCCTGCAATTTGGCAGCAAGGCGATGGCGAAGGATCAAATCGCCGGTCTGATGAGCAGGCTGCAAAGCGAGAAGATTGTCGGTCTCGCGGTAGCTGCGCCGTAAGCCGGGCGGCGCATCGAGCCGGTAACGCATCGAGCCGGTAACGCATCGAGCCGGTAACGCATCGAGCCGGTAACACATCGAGCCGGTAACACATAGGCCCGAGGTCTCATGGTCGACGATGGCGCCAACCGGCGAATAATCGTAACGCGTGCGGTACTGGCATTGACCGCCGCTGCATGGCTGTTTGCGTCGTTCGCAGGCCCGGCGGTTCAGGCGCAGAGCATCATGCGAACGCCCAACCTCAACATCGCCCCGCGCCTGCCCCGCATCAATCCGAGCGTTGGTGCGCGGGTCAACCCAACCGGGATAACTCGGGTCAACCCGACCATCACCGGCAAGACCGTTTCGATCAGTAAATCGGTGCCCCGGATCGGTGTGAGATCGACTCTTCCCTATGCGCGCTATTCGCCCAACCTCTATCCGCCCTGCAGCGATGGCTATCGCGATGGCGGATGCTGGGATCAATCGGGTTCATCGGCCGGTGGTGGGGCTGGTGGTGGCGGCGCCTCGTCGGGCAAGAGCGTCAACCACATCCCGCGCCGCGACGTTTCGCAGGCCGCGCTCAACCTGCACACCGTCACCAACGAACTCGTGGCCGAGATCGACGGCGCGCGATCCGACGCGCAGGCCGATGAACTGGCGCGGCGTCACGGCCTTGAGCGCCTGCGATCGCAGAATTTCCCGCTGATAGGCGCCACCATCGGTCTGTTTCGCATCGTCGACCGTCGCCCAGCGGAGACGGTGAGCCGCGAACTGGCCGCCGATGCCGATGTTCGCTCGGTGCAGCCGAACTTCCGTTATGTCCTGCAGGACCAGAAGGCGGCCTTGACCGCGGGCGATCCCGGCCAATACGCGGTCGCGGAACTTCGATTGCCCGAGGCGCACAAGCTCGCCGACGGCGCCAATGTGACCATTGCCGTGATCGATTCCGGAATCGACGTCAAACATCCGGAACTCGCCAATTCGATCGCGGACAGCTTTGATGCATTGGGCAGCAAGGAAGGTCCGCATGTCCACGGCACCGGCGTGGCCGGTGCGATCGTGGCGCATGCGCGGTTGATGGGGAGCGCGCCGGCGGCCAGGATTTTGGCGATCCGGGCCTTCGGCAAGGTATCGAGCGGCGCGGAAAGCACGTCGTTCGTGATCCTGAAGGGAATGGATTACGCCGCAGCGCACGGCGCGCAGATCGTCAATATGAGCTTCGCCGGTCCTAAGGATGCGTTGATCGAACGCGGGATCGCGGCATTGGCCCTCAAGGGTATTGTAATGGTGGCAGCCGCCGGCAACGCCGGAGCAAAATCACCGCCGCTGTATCCGGCCGCCAACGCAAACGTGATTGCGATCAGCGCCACTGACGCGCAGGACAAGCTGTTTACGGCATCGAACCGCGGCGGTTATATCGCGGTCGCAGCACCTGGCGTCGACCTCTTCCTGCCGGCGCCCGAGGAAAAATACCAGATCACCTCGGGCACCTCGTTTTCCGCGGCTTATGTCAGCGGCCTCGCCGGCCTGATGCTGGAGCGCAATCCAGCCTTGAAGCCGGAAGAACTGCGCACGATCCTGATGAAAACGGCCCGCGATCTTGGTTCTCCCGGCCGCGACGATCTGTTCGGCGCCGGCGAAGCGGATGCCTTTGCCGCGGTCTCGGCCGTCGGCGCCGCACCGGTCGCCGCAATGACCGGGCCGCCCGTCGGCGAGACCGGTGAACATGTTACGGAGCGGCCGCCAATTCCCCCAACCAGGGCGCTGGGCGAGCCCGCGGCCGCCATGGCGTCCGACAAGTCGGTTGCGGGCGATTCTGATCGCCCCGCCGCACAATAAAGTGAAATGGCTTTTCGTCTGATCGCTATCTGGCTCTATCTTTTTGTTTGAGCAAGATCTTTTCGGAAAATCGGCGCCCGCTTCGCCCCGAAATACACCCGTCAAAAGTATTAAAAAAATCACCGGCGATTTGAACGTGCCGCGTGGCTCCTGCGACCAATATCGGTGGGAGCGGTAATCCCTCCCCATCGAGGCTGTATTCGGCGCGAGCGCCCATCCACCCCAAGCGCCCATATAGCTTGACCCGTCCGGTTGTCCCCCCGGACGGGTCTTTCGTTTTGGCCGGTATTTCGGGCACTTGCGTTAAACGGAATCGGCCGTATCGCCGGTGCCCTCGCGCTGGCGGCCATCGCAACTCAGCCATCCCGGCGCGCCGCTTGACTGTTAATAGCGAGGACAGCCGCCAATTTTCGGGGCTTTTTGTCGATGACTGGGCTTTGGTAAGCGCGCTCACTGGACAATGCAAAAGTTTTCCACAGAATATCCATGTCGCGTCAAATTGATTCGTTCCCGTTGCGTCCGCGTCCGTTTTTCTCCTCACGGGCTGGCTTTATGACACATCGATTGGACGTGACGCGCGGCCGCGACATTGTCGGGCGCTGGTGCACTCTTGCCGAGCAGCGGCTGGATCACCTCACGGAGCTGTTCGAAACCGGCCGCTGGCGCCGTTATCACAGCGAACGCGCCTTTCTTGAGAATATCCAGGAAGCCAAGGCCGCGGTCGAACTGTGGCGCGATCTGTTGGTGGTTGAGGACTCCCGGGACCATTCCGCCATCGATATCTCCTGGCTCGGCCGGGCCGGCGCGACGCTGCCCCGTATCGAAATGTTGCCCGATCAGGCCCGTCGGTTTCAATGGCAGCCGGCACCGAACCCGGCCGAATCGCCGCCATTAGTCGTCTCGTTCAGCCCGGAAACCGTTCAGGTGTCGTCGGAGGATGCGCCATCCGCACCGGAATCCAGCGCCGCGGAGCTGGATGTTGCCCCGGAGCGGATGCCGGACGTCGCCACGATGCACGAACGCTATCCGCTGCTGCGCAACGCGCTGTAGGATCTACCGTCTCACCGCATTCGCCGTGATCACCAGTTGTGCGAAACGTTGTGCGCCGTCGGCGGTGAGATCCGCCGTTACCGGCCGCATGTGGTCGAGCCCGACCACGGCGCCGCGCGGTGTTTCCGAAATCAGATTGTTGCTGACCAGCACCGTGCCCGCGCCCGGCGCCACCGACACGCCGACCCCGACAAAGGCATTTCGGATCACGTTGCCCGATATCGCGACATCGCGCAGATACTTGCCCCAGCCGGTGATGATCCCGAACGACGGCGCGTTCTCGATCACATTGCCCGACACCGAAGTGTCGGCCTCGACATAGATGCCGACGCCCGCGTCATCGTCGGGGGCGGTGCCGATCGGGCGCTTTGGCAGCAGGTTGCGGATGATATTGCCCTGCACGACCGCGAGACGTCCGCCCTCGTTGAAATTGCAAACCGAAACGCCGAACGCCGCGCGGTCCACCGTGTTGTTGGCGATCACGGCACCTTCGAACGAAAACTCCGAGTACAGCGCCACCTCGCGGACGTCGCTGACGCTGTTGCCTGATATCTGGATGTTGGATGCCGAGTTGCCGCGCACCGCGGAATAGTCGCAGTTGCGGATGCGATTGCCGCGCACGATCACGTTGCCGGCACGGAACGCGTTGATGGCGTTGCCGTATTGTCCGGAGCCGCCGGGGCCGGCCTTGATGTCCTCGATCCGGTTGTCGAGCACCAGCGTGCCGTCGTCGCCGATCGCGGTACGCAGGATTTCGATGCCGTTGTCGTTGGTGCCGAGAATGGTGTTGCGCGATACCAGGAGGCCCTGCGCGTCGAACGAGACGATGGCCGTGGCGGCTGACTTGATAATGATATTCCCGCTGACGTCGCCGGAGACATTCTCGAACCAGATGCCGGCGCCGCCGCTGCCGGTGATTTCGCAATCGGCGATGCGGATATCGCGTCCGCCCAGGCAATGCACGAGGCCGCGCCGCGTCGGCAGCGGAATGCCGCCGCCATCCAGCGTGATGTTGGAGAGCCCGATGCTGCCGCCGCCTTCGCTGGACACCATCGACGCGCCGCCGGTGAAAACCAGGCGGGTTGCGCCGCGCACGCCGACGAGTTGCGTGCCGTTTTGCAAGCGAAGCATCCCGGTGCGATAGACACCCGGCGGCAGCGCCAGCGGCATTTGCGCTCGCGCGGATTCGTCGATCGCGCGCTGCAAGGCTCTGGTCTGATCGTCGGGGCTGCCGGTCCGGACGCCATATTGCGTGGCATCGCGCCCGAGCACCGAGGTGAGGGGGGCCGCGCGCGCCGCATCAGGCGACATCGCCAGCGCGCCGGCCGCGCCGCTGACGGTTGCCCCGATGAGATGGCGGCGATTGACGTCCATGGTTGCGTGTTTCCGGGGACGCGCGTGAAGCGCATCCTCGATGCTGGAGTAACGCAAAAATACCGCATCGCGAGGTGGGAACGAGGGCGCGAATGGCCGATTGTTGGGGGTAGGGTTAATGGTATCCGGGCGACCTTCGAAGCCCGCACCTCCAGCGATAACGGCTACGCCGTTACGCGGGGGACGACGCAGCCTCCCGCACCGCCCTTCGCGTCAGCTTCACCATCTCCAGCAGCATCGCTTCGCCGGCATCGACCAGTTCTTCCAGTGTCACGCGATGGTTTGCGCCCTTGCGGGGTGAAGCGCCGTCGCGCGCAAGCAGCGGCACATGCACGAACGCGGCGAGGCGCGGACCTGCGTCACGGCACGTCGCCTCGATCGCGCGCCAGCTCAGATAATTGCAGAGATAGCTGCCGGCATCGCGCGAGGCCCGTGCATCGATGCCGGTGCCGAGCGCTGCGCGCAGAAGCCCGGCGGTGTGCGGGCCGAACATCATGGCGTTGGCGCCGCCGGCGATCGATCCCTTGCGTGTTCTGGCATGATCGGCGTCCGGCCATAATGTGGTGACAGCGTTGCGGGCGCGGGTCTCGATCCGGACGAAGGGCGTGCGGGTGGCGAGGCCGAACATCAGCAGCGCCTGCGGCCGGTGTTTGGCCAGCAGTTCAGGCAATTGGCGATCGACCGCGTTGTACGTCACCGGAAAAATATGACCCGACAGTTCGACATCGCCCAGAGCAGGACGGCGCAATCGCAATAGCCGCGCCACCAGCGGCTGCGTCGGATTAAAGGGCGCGCCGGGAAACGGGCCGAAGCCGGTGATCAGGATGCGAAGTGGATAGGTCATTTTGGCCTCACTACTTCGTCATGGCCGGGCTCGTCCCGGCCATCCACGTCTTGCTTGTCGTTACGTTGCAAGACGTGGATGCCCGGCACAAGGCCGGGCATGACGAAGGAGAGAATCACTTCAGCATCTCCGCGATCTGCTCGGCCGCCAGTGCCGGGGTGATGCGGCCATCGGCCACCTCGGCTTCGGTCTTCTTCACCCTGGCGCGGATCGCCGGATCGGCGCGCAGCCGCGCCATCATCCGTTGCTCCAGCATCGACCACATCCACTTCACCTGCTGCTGCCGCCGCCGTTCGGCGAATTCGCCGGAGGCGTTCATCGCGGTGCGGTGATCGAGAATTTTCTGCCACAGCGCTTCGATGCCGGTGCCCGCCAGCGCCGAATAGGTCAGGACCGGCGGATGCCAATGCTCCGAGCGCGGGGTCAGGATATGCAGGGCGCCGCGATATTCGGCCGCCGCGAGATTGGCGCGCTTGATATTGTCGCCGTCGGCCTTGTTGACCGCGATCATATCGGCGAGTTCGACCAGGCCCTTCTTGATGCCCTGCAATTCGTCGCCGGCGCCGGGGAGCATCAGCGCCAGGAAAAAATCGGTCATGTCGCACACCGCGGTCTCGGATTGCCCGATCCCGACGGTCTCCACCAGCACCACATCGAAACCGGCGGCCTCGCATAAAAGCATCGCCTCGCGGGTTTTCGCAGCAACTCCCCCGAGCGTGCCGGAGGCCGGCGAGGGCCGGATGAAGGCGCTGTCGGAGGCCGAGAGCCGCGCCATCCGCGTCTTGTCGCCGAGGATCGAGCCGCCGGTGCGCGCCGAGGAGGGATCCACCGCGAGCACCGCGACCTTGTGGCCGCGTTCGATCAGGAACATCCCGAGCCCGTCGATGGTGGTGGATTTCCCCACCCCGGGCGAACCGGTAATGCCGACGCGGATCGCCTTGCCGGTATCGGGCAATAGCGCCTGCACCAGTTCGCGCGCCGTGGACTGGTGATCGCCGCGCCGGCTCTCGATCAGCGTGATCGCGCGCGCCAGCGCCGCGCGGTGGCCCGAGCGGACGTCGTGGGCGAGCCGGTCGATGTCGACGGGAGCATTATTCGGCAGGGTCATGCCTTGGTTTACAACGGCGGAAGGCGGCGGGCGAGGGGGTACGCTCGCATTGCCGCGTCATTGCGAGGAGCAAAGCGACGAAGCAATCCATTCACTTTTTGCTGCGCCACGGATTGCTTCGCTTCGCTCGCAATGACGGTCTCAAACGCTATCTTTTCCGGGCGGCTTCGTCAGCGGTGGGCTCGCGATAAGTGTTCAACCCAGTTCACGAAGGTGCCGCTCTGCGCATCCTTTAAGCGGCATAAGCTTATCTCGGGATATCGTCCAAAGAACATGGGTCTCGATACGATCGCGTGTATTTTCGAGGCGATCACCAATATCGGCGATAGCTTGCCAGTCGACGCCGTTCTCGGCGGCCTTGAGGTTCGAAGGAATGTGGTACGATGCTACGCTGATAATTTCAAATAACCGTTCCAAAGCCAGCCGTCGCATTCGATTGTTGGCTAGCATATCTTCCGAAGTTCCCTGCAGTTCCTCTTCAACGGCGCCAATCGCTGACAAGATATGAGCGAAGCGATGGGCTAGGGATGGGGACACTTCTGATTCCGGCATTGGCTACTGCTTATCAAACCGCCTACTCCGCCGCCTCGCTATGTCCGAGCCGCGCGTTGAGCTTGTGGATCAGCTCCTCGGCGGCGTCCGATATCACTGTGCCCGGTGGGAAGATAGCTTCGGCGCCGGCCTTGTACAATGCGTCGTAATCCTGCGGCGGCACCACGCCGCCGATGATGATCATGATGTCGTCGCGGCCTTGTTTCTTGAGCGCCGCCTTCAGTTCCGGCACTGCCGTCAGATGCGCCGCCGCCAGCGACGACAGCCCGAGAATATGCACGTCGTTTTCGACCGCCTGCCGCGCGGCCTCCTCGGCGGTGGCGAACAGCGGCCCGATATCGACGTCGAAGCCGACATCGGCAAAGGCCGAGGCGATCACCTTCTGGCCGCGGTCGTGGCCATCCTGGCCGATCTTGGCGACGAGAATGCGCGGCCTTCGGCCTTCGGCATCCTCGAACGCATCGATCAGCGCCTGAACTTTCTCGACCCGGTTGGACATGGTGGACGCCTCCCGCTTGTAGACGCCGGTGATGGATTTGATTTCGGCGCGGTGGCGTCCGAACACCTTCTCCATCGCGTCGGAAATCTCGCCGACGGTAGCCTTGGCGCGCGCGGCATCGATCGCCAGCGCCAGAAGGTTGCCGTTGCCTTCGCCGGCGCTTCTGGTGAGTGCCGCCAGCGCCGCGTCGACGTCCTTCTGGTTGCGCTCCTTTTTGAGCCGCGACAGCTTGTCGATCTGCAGCCGGCGCACGGTGGAGTTTTCCACCTTCAGCACGTCGATCGGCGCTTCGTTGACCGGCTTGTATTTGTTGACGCCGATCACCGCCTGCTTGCCGGCGTCGATCCTGGCCTGGGTCTTGGCGGAGGCTTCCTCAATTCTCAGCTTGGGGACGCCGGCCTCGATCGCCTTCGCCATGCCGCCGAGCGCCTCGACCTCCTGGATATGGCCCCAGGCTTTGGCGGCGAGATCGTGGGTCAGCCGCTCGACATAATACGAGCCGCCCCAGGGATCGATGATGCGGTTGGTGCCGCTTTCCTGCTGCAGGAACAGTTGCGTGTTGCGCGCGATTCGGGCGGAGAAATCTGTCGGCAGCGCCAGCGCCTCGTCGAGCGCATTGGTGTGCAGCGATTGGGTATGGCCCTGGGTTGCCGCCATCGCCTCGATGGTGGTGCGCATCACATTGTTGTAAACGTCCTGCGCGGTCAGCGACCAGCCCGAGGTCTGGCAATGGGTTCGCAGGCTCAACGAGCGCGGATCCTTCGGGTTGAACTGCTTCAAGAGCTTGGCCCATAGCAGCCGCGCCGCGCGCATCTTGGCGACTTCCATGAAGAAGTTCATGCCGATCGCCCAGAAGAACGACAACCGCGGCGCAAAGCGATCGACGTCGAGACCGGCGGCGAGCCCGGCGCGCAGATATTCGACGCCGTCCGCCAGCGTATAGGCAAGCTCGAGGTCCTGCGTCGCGCCGGCTTCCTGCATGTGATAGCCGGAGATGGAGATCGAGTTGTATTTCGGCATTTTCTGCGAGGTATACGCAAAAATGTCGGAGATGATCCGCATCGAGGGCGCCGGCGGATAGATATAGGTGTTGCGCACCATGAACTCTTTCAGAATGTCGTTCTGAATGGTCCCGGAAAGCTTTTCCGGCGGCACGCCCTGTTCCTCGGCGGCCGCAACGAACAGCGCGAGGATCGGCAGCACCGCGCCGTTCATGGTCATCGACACGCTCATCTGGTCGAGCGGAATGCCCGAGAACAGCGTGCGCATGTCGTAGATGGAGTCGATGGCGACGCCGGCCATGCCGACATCGCCGGTGACGCGGGGGTGGTCGGAGTCGTAGCCGCGGTGGGTGGCGAGATCGAACGCGACCGAGAGGCCTTTTTGTCCGGCGGCGAGATTGCGGCGGTAGAACGCGTTGGAATCCTCCGCCGTCGAGAAGCCGGCATATTGCCTGACGGTCCAGGGCTGGTTGACATACATGGTCGGGTAGGGGCCGCGCAGATAGGGCGCGATGCCCGGCCAGGTCCCGAGGAAGTCGATGCCTTCGAGATCGCTTTCCGAATAGCCTGACTTGACCAGGATCCCTTCGGGCGTGAGCCAGGGCTCGGCGCCACCGGCAGGTTCGGCGATGGCGGTTTTTTCAAATGCGATATTCGCAAAGTTCGGTATGCGGCTCATTCTACCAGCCTCTTTCGCCCGGGCATGGCGGGTTCGATAAGAGAATATCATAGCAGTGTGCGATCGTCATACCATGGTCCCTCAATCATGGTCCGGATGCTGGTGGCTGACGATGCCGTTAAGCTTGTCCGATCCGTAGTTCTGCAGCGTGGTCTGGCTCGGGAGATTGGCGATCGTGACCACCCAGCCGAGCCGGGATTCGGTACCGAACTGCTGGATCGGGACCATCCGGTCCGGGCGGTCGAACGCACCGGTCATGATCTCGATCCGGGGGCCGTCGATGCGGCGGAAGCTCAGGGGCGTGCCGCAAGCGGCGCAGAAATCGCGCTCGGCGATGGAGGAGGAGCGGAACGCCGCCGGCTTGCCGCGGGTCCAGGCGAAATCGCTGCGTTCGATATCGGCGAACGACGCGAACGGCGCGCCGGCTGCCTTCTGGCACATCCGGCAGTGACAAATGCTGACCTTCACCGGTGCCGCCGACAGCGCAAAACGGACGGCGCCGCATTGGCAGCCGCCGGTCAGAATGGGTTTGGTCTCGGACGTCATGCTCACTCCGTCAGCCGATAGGCCTCCTGCAGCGTTGCCAGCGCATCACCGCCGGCGAAGATGAAATCGTTAACGCCCGCGGCACGCAGCGCCGGTTCCTGTTCGCCCGGCCGCCCTGCCAGATAGATATGCCTGGCGCCGGCGGCTTGAAGGGCCGTTGCCGCCGCCGTCGCCTGCGCCGCATAGACCTTGTCGGAAGAGCAAAGGCAGGTCAGCGCCGCGCCGGAGGCCTTGAAGGCGGCGGCCAGCGCCGTGAAGTCCCTTACCTCTCCCATAGGGAGAGGTGAAGAAGGGGCGGGTAAGAAGTCGACCGCCTCGATCCCGCCGGTCTCGAAGAAGCTCTTGGCAAAGGTTGCGCGCGCGGTGAAGTCGGCAGGCGTGCCGAGATTGGCGAGAAACACTTTTGGCCGCGCGCCGGTCGCTTTCAGAATTCGATCCGAGCGGTCGCGCAAATGCTCGAATGGCGCCGCCAGCCGTATCGGCGGCAGCGCATCGAATTTGATCCTGGCCTCGCCATAGGGCGCAAGCACAACCGGTTTGGCATCCAGCACGGCGACGTGAGTCTCGTGCAGGTTGGGGAACTCGCTGGCGCCGGTCAGGACTTCCTTGCGCCGGGCGATATTGGCTTCGCGCAACGCTCGCGTCGCCGCGACCTTGCGCTGGATCAGGTTTTGCTCGAGCGCTGCAAAAACGCCACCGGCTTTCTCGATCTCCTGGAACAGCGACCACGCCGCCTCGGCAAGCTGCTGCGTCAGGGTTTCGATGCCGCCGGAGCCGGCGGCCGGGTCGGACACCTTGGCGAGGTTGGATTCCTCCAGCAGAACCAGTTGCGTGTTGCGCGCCGCGCGCCGCGCGAAGGCATCGGGTAGTCCCAGCGCCATGGTATGCGGCAGCACCGTGATGGTGTTGGCGCCGCCGAGACCGGCCGAGAACGCAGCAATGGTCGCGCGCAGCATATTTACGTAAGGGTCGCGCTGGGTCAGCATCCGCCACGCGGTATCGGCTGATATCAACAACGGCTTCGGCGCAAGGCCGCAACCTTGTTCGACTTGCGCCCACAACAGTCGCAGCGCGCGGAATTTCGCCAGGGTCAGGAACTGATCGGCATCGGCGCTGAGCCGTGCATAGACCATGCTCCGGGCGTCATCCAAGGCCACGCCGGCGCCCTCCAGCGCGCGCAGATAGGCGACGGCGGTCGCCAGCACGTAGGCCAGCTCCTGTACTTCCGATCCGCCGGCATCATGGATTACCCGTCCATCCGCAACCGCGAACGGGCCCTTGAATCCCATCGCGGCGAGACTTTTGACCGCGCCGGTGACCGCGGGCGCGATCTCGGCCCAGGCATAGGGACTTGATCCCCAGACCGCGCATGCCCCGATCGGATCGAGCCCAAAGCGGATATCGCAGGCCGCTGGAACAACGCCCTTGCGCTTGATGGTATTCGGCGATGTGGACTGGCCGCCATCCGCGACTGCGGACCGACCTGAAGGTCGATCGCAATCCCGGCATCGATGAACACGCCGTCGAGAACCTGCTCGATCGCCTGCGCCGAGGGGTCCAGTCCAAAACCGTACGCGCCGTGGGCGCCCGCGAAAACCAGCGTCAGCCCATTGGCGCCGTTTTCGAGATCGTGCAGCGCCTGCGCGTTGGCGATCGCGGCATCCGGATGATCGATCCGCTGCATGATCTGCCAGGGCGCCGCGGCGGGCCGGCCGGCGATCGGCGCGGCACCGTGCGCGCGCTGATAGATCGGCTCGATCTTCAGGCCGTCATAGGTCTTGCTGACCAGTTTCTCGAATGGCGCGCCCTTCAGCACGCCATCGACCAGCTTGCGCCAGTCGTCGTAGGTCGCAGGCTGAAAATCCGCCGCCAGCCGCAGGTCATCGGTCACAGATGTCATTCGCCAGGTCGCCCCCCAAGGGCTGCTCGTGTTGCCGCTCGTGTTATTGGCTGGAAATTGCCATGGGCCGTCCGCCAAGCCAAACGGTTGTTTTTGGTTCCTGTTGTCAGCCGAGGTCGGGCAACCGCTCGATACCCAGGGTTGGGAGCTGCGCCAGCGCCGCTGCGACCTGGCGTCCCGCAATGAGACGGTCGGGCGCGATCTCGGCGAGCGGCACCAGCACGAAGGCGCGTTCGAACAGCCGGGGATGCGGCAGCGTCAGTTCCGGCTTGTCGATCGTCACGTCGTCATAGGCGATCAGGTCGAGGTCCAGGGTACGCGGACCCCAGCGCGTTTCATGGGCCCGGTCGCGGCCGAACTTCTTTTCGATTCTGTGCAGCGTGAACAGCAGGGCGTGGGGGTCGAGGCTGGTTTCGATCTCGATGCAGGCATTGGTGAAACGGGCTTGCTGCTCGTCACCCCAGGGCGGGGTCGCGTAATCGGACGAACGCGCCAGCAAGGCCGCCTGCGTCATGCCGCAGATATTGGCGATCGCGCGCTGGAATGTCGCGCGGACGTCGCCGATATTGCCGCCAAGCGCGATCAGGACGTCAGCCATGCAGGACGTCAGCCATGAGAGGGTTGTTGCCGGGTGCGCGTCAGGATGATGCCGACATCGTCGAAAATCGCGGCGATCGGCGCGTGCGGCTTGTGGACGGTCACCTTGATGGTGTTGACGCGCGGAAACGCCCCCAGTACGGCGTCGGCAACGGCGCCGGCGGCGCGCTCCAGCAATTTATAATTGGCATTCTTGAAGGCCGCCGTCGCGGTCGCGACCACGTTGGAATAGGACACCGTGTCGGCAAGGCGGTCGGTGCGCGAGGATTCCGACAGATCGGCAGCGAGTTCGAGATCGATCACGAAGCGTTGCCCAACCTCGGTCTCATGTTCCATGACGCCGTGGCGGGCATGGATGACGACGCCGGTGATGAAAATCGTATCGGTCATCGGTTGCCCTCGATCGCCGCCGCCACGCTTAGCGCCTGTACGGTTTCCGACACATCGTGGGTTCGGATGATCCGGGCGCCGCCTTGCGCTGCCACGAGATGAGCCGCGATCGAGCCGCCGAGGCGTTGATGCGGTTCCGACGGGGTGACCGCGCTGATGAAGCGCTTGCGCGACGCGCCGACCAGCAACGGCAGGCCGAATACGCTGATTTCATGGAGCCGTGCCAGCGCCGTCATGCTCTGTTCGGAGGTCTTGCCAAAACCAATGCCTGGGTCGAGCACGAGGTTGTCGCGCGAAATACCGGCTCTGTTAGCGATCTCGAGCGAGCGGGTAAAGAAATCGACCATATCCCTGACGATGTCGATGCTGGCGTCGACCTCGTCGCGGTTGTGCATGATAATGACCGGCGAATGGCGCGCGGCGACCCGCTTCGCCATGTCGGGATCGCGCTGCAGGCCCCAGACGTCATTGGCGATGGCGGCACCGCTATCGAGCGCCCATGCCACGACGGCCGATTTCATGCTGTCGATCGATACGGGAACTCCGAGGGCCACGACATCGGCCAAAATCGGCTGCAGGCGCTTCATCTCTTCATCGGCCGAGACCGGCTGGGCGCCATAGGGCCGGGTGGATTCGGCGCCGATGTCGATGATGTCGGCGCCCTCGGCGATCATCCGCCGGGCCTGCGCCATCGCGCGTTCCGGCGCGATAAATTGTCCGCCGTCGGAAAAGGAATCCGGCGTCACATTCAGGACGCCCATCACCGCGGGGCGCGGTCGGGACAGCAGAGCCCGCAACACCGGATGACCGGCCGGGGCAGCGGCTGGAACGGGTCTGGACGGGATCGCGATCATGGCGGTCGCTTTGCGCGGTCCGCGCTTGGGAGTCAAGATGTCGACCGGGGCCGCTCTGAGCGGTGGCCGACCCGTCGCTCGCCGCTGAACACTTCTAAGTTGAACGCTTCTAATAGGTAATTTTGGGCGGAAGCTTGCGGGCCTGCGCAATCAGTTGCTCGACTGCCTTTTCCGAGGGCAACACGCGGACCAGCTTGCGCTTGGTATTTACGTCTTTCATGTTCTGCGCCAGCCGCGCCGGGTTGCGAAGCGCGAGCTCGCGAACCGTGGTGACGCCGGCGGCGCGCACCAGCCCGACCTTGGCTTTGCCCATGCCGGGAATCCGCATGTAGTCGGACACATTGGCCCATTCGAGGAGTTGCTGCTCGCTGATCCCGGTTTTCGCTGCGAGCGCCCTGCGTCCCTTGACGGTGCGGGCGGCCTCAAGCAGCCCTTCGGTGGTGCGGATGCCAACAGATTTGAGTTTCGAAGCGGTGAAGGCGTTCAGGCCATCAATCTCGGAGATTGGATATGTCATGGTACTCGATATGAAAAAGGTGCTTAAGCGAATTGATTGAGGCCCGGCGTCCCTGCGATGATCTCGCCCATCCGATCCGCTCCGATTTTGTCTCGGCCGAACCCGAAAAGTTCACGGGCGACGTTCTGAATCTCAGCTATGCCCAAACCAAGCCCCATCAGCTTGGTGCCGAGCGCCATCAGACCGCCGCCCATCAGTCTGCCAAGGCCGCCGCCATTGCTGGAGGCTGCGATCGCGGCTTCTGCGCCCGGAATATTGTCGATCAGGGATTGAACTTTTTCGGCGGGGCCTTCGTTGCGGAGGAAACCCAGGATGATGCCGATGGTCTTTTCAGCGACAGCGTCATCGATACCGGCCTTTGCGACCAGTCGCCCTATCAATTCGTCCATATTGCCCCGCCTCAACCGGTTGCTTGCCGGATACCGTTTGTGAATTCATCTTGATCTTGAGCGAAGTGAATTACAAGCGATGACCGCATCTCGAAGGCGCGATTCATATTCAATCACGCGCGAGTGTTGCAGCAATGCACGCGTTGGCGGGAGATTCACGGCAAATTGTCGCAACAAAACCCGTGCCTTCCGCAGCTGTCGCAAGAAGGCATTGGGGAGCAAGGCATGTGGCGCAGCAAGATACGTTGAGTTCGTTCGCCGGTTTCAATCGGGTGGCAACATGCGGTATGATCGTGGTGCTGAAACCCTTGATGCGCGCGAAGAGGCGATGCCATGGCTACCTCCGGTGACAAGTTGGCCGATACCGCGGAGAAGATTTTTATCGGAAAGGGGGATCAGCCGGCCTGGCTGACGCTCGCGCTTGGAAATCGCCACGGCCTTGTCACCGGCGCCACCGGAACCGGCAAAACCGTCTCGCTGCAGGTGATGGCCGAGGGATTTGCGCGCGCGGGAGTTCCGGTGTTCGCGGCCGATATCAAGGGAGACCTTTCAGGCATCTCCGAAGTTGGGGAACCCAAGGATTTTATCGTCAAGCGCGCCGGCGAGATGGGCCTCACTTTCCAGCCCGACCAGTTTTCGACCATTTTTTGGGACGTGTTCGGCGAGCAGGGGCATCCGGTGCGCGCCACCGTCTCGGAAATGGGCCCGCTGCTGCTGTCGCGGATGATGGATCTGAACGACGTCCAGGAAGGCGTGCTCAACATCGCGTTCCGGGTGGCCGACGAGCAGGGATTGTTGCTGCTGGACATGAAGGATCTGCGGGCGATCCTGTCTTTCATCGCGGAACATGCTGCCGAACTGACCACGCAATACGGAAACGTCTCGAAACAAACGGTGGGAACTATCCAGCGCCAGCTCCTGGTCCTGGAAAATCAGGGCGGCGCCAAGTTTTTCGGCGAGCCGGCGCTGGCGCTGAAGGATTTCATGCGCACCGACCGTGACGGCCGGGGCATGGTCAACATCCTGGTGGCCGACAAGCTGATGCAGAGCCCGCAATTGTACGCGACTTTCCTGCTGTGGATGCTGTCCGAGCTGTTCGAGGAACTGCCTGAAGTCGGCGACCCGCCGAAACCCAAGCTGGTGTTCTTCTTCGACGAGGCGCATCTGTTGTTCAACGATGCGCCCAAGCCGCTGATGGACAAGATCGAGCAGGTGGTCCGGCTGATACGCTCGAAAGGCGTCGGGGTTTATTTCGTGACGCAAAATCCGATCGACGTCCCCGACAAGGTGCTCGGTCAGTTGGGCAACCGTGTGCAGCACGCGCTGCGGGCTTTCACCCCGCGTGACCAGAAAGCGGTCATGGCGGCGGCGCAGACATTCCGGCCCAATCCGAAGCTCGACACCGCCAAGGTCATCATGGAATTGGGCAAGGGCGAAGCGCTGGTTTCGTTCCTGGAAGGCAACGGCACGCCGGCGATGGTCGAGCGCGTCATGATCCGGCCGCCGTCGGCGCGGATCGGGCCGATCACACCCGAGGAACGCAAGGCGATCATGGACATGAGCCCGGTGAAGGGCAAATACGACACCACGATCAATTCCGAATCCGCTTATGAGGTGCTGCAGAAGCGCGTGGCCGGATCCGCGCCGGCCGCGGGCGGCGGAGGGATCCTCGCGCAGATCGGTGCGATCGTAGCTACGATTTTCGGAACCGGCGTACGACGCGGCAGGTTGTCGACCGGTCAGCTCATCGCGCGGAACGTCACGCGTTCGGTCTCCAACCAGGTGGTCGGCGGGGTCGTCGCCGACCTCGGCAAATCGGTCGGCGGCTCGATCGGCGGTTCGGTTGGCCGCGCCCTGGTCCGCGGCGCGCTTGGCGGCCTGCTGCGACGATAGTATTTTGCTGGTCCATCGTTGCGAGCAACGCTCGAATAACCCAACTGACCGAGGGAAGATTGCAATGTCCGCCGCGCCGCAACTACAACCGGTCCTCGATCGCATCGATGCCGATTTCGATAACAGCCTCGAGCGGTTGTTTGCCCTGCTGCGGATCAAGTCGATCTCGGCCGATCCGGCCTTTGCCGGAGACTGCAAGGCGGCCGCCGAACATCTGGCCAGGGATATCGCAACACTCGGTTTCGCCACCGACGTCAGGCCGACGGCCGGTCACCCGGCGATCGTCGCCAAGATCAACGGCGGGGCTAAAGATCACGGGCGGCCGCATGTATTGTTCTACGGTCACTATGATGTGCAGCCGGTCGATCCGCTCAATCTCTGGCATCGGCCGCCATTCGAGCCGGCCATTGCCAACCATGCCGACGGGCGAAAAATCATCGTCGCCCGGGGCGCCGAGGACGACAAAGGCCAGTTGATGACGTTCGTCGAGGCCTGCCGGGCCTGGAAGTCGGTGACCGGGTCATTGCCGGTCGACGTCACCATCGTCATCGAGGGCGAAGAAGAAGTCGGATCGAAGAATTTCGTTCCGTTTCTTGAAGCCAACAAACAAGATCTCAAGGCCGACTTCGCATTGGTTTGCGATACCGGCATGTGGGACTCGAATACGCCGGCGATCACGACGTCGCTGCGCGGGCTGGTTTACGACGAGGTACGGATCAAGGCCGCCAGCCGCGATCTGCATTCCGGCATCTTCGGCGGCGGCGCGCAAAACCCGATCCGGGTGCTGACCCGTATTCTCGGCGGCCTTCATGATGACGATGGCCGCATCACCATCCCCGGTTTCTATGATGGCGTGGAGGACCTGCCTGCCGATATCCTGGCGCAGCGCTCGAAGCTCGACCTCACGGCTAATTCCTTTCTCAAGCCGATCGGTCTTTCGCTTCCCGCCGGCGAGAAGGGCCGGCTGCTGATCGAACAGGTCTCGTCGCGCCCGACCTGCGACATCAACGGCATCATCGGCGGCTATACCGGAGAGGGTTCCAAGACCGTGATTCCGGCGGAAGCCTCCGCGAAGGTCTCGTTCCGGCTGGTGGAAGGCCAGGAGCCCGACAAGATCCGCAAGGCGTTTCGCGATTATGTCACCGCGCGGTTGCCCGGGGATTGCCGCGCCGAATTTACCGACCATTCCAGTGCGCCGGCCATTGCGCTCGATTGGAACATGAAGCCGCTCGCCGCCGCCCGGCGCGCCTTGACCGACGAGTGGGGCAAGGAGGCGCTCTTGATCGGCTCAGGCGCATCGATCCCGATCGTCGCTGACTTCAAGCGTACCCTCGGCCTCGACACGGTGATGGTGGGGTTCGGGCTGGACGATGACAACATCCATTCTCCGAACGAGAAGTACGACCTGAAGAGCTTTCACAAGGGCATTCGTTCGTGGGCGCGAATTCTCGCCGCCTTCGCGGACGCACCGCGCTGAGGCAAGATCTGATGCGTAGTGCGTAGGGTGGACAAAGGCGCCGTTTGCGCCATGCCCACCATTTGCTTCATCCTTCGAGACGCCCGCAAGAGCGGGCTCCTCAGGATGAGGCCTCGTCAGGACAAGGCCTCTGACCCTCATGGTGAGGAGCGCGTCTTCGCGCGTCTCGAACCATGAGGCCACAGGACAAGCGGCCATGATTCGAGCGAACCGGAAAACGCTCTAATGGCTTCCGCAAAAATGAAAACGCCGCCCGGAATTGGGCGGCGTTTTGGCAGGAAGTGCAGAGGTCGTTGGCAGCGATTCTACACGGAAATTCCGGAAGCTTCAATTCCTGTAGCTGGGATCGAGCCGGTCGAGCTTGCGCAGCAAGGGCGGCCAAACGAGGTTGGTCGAGCGCAGTTCGGCGCGCTCGGGATTGCCAAACAGCACGGTGTTCTTGTCGATCACGGCCTGCTCGACCGGATAGGCCGTCGGCCCCAGCATGCGGGTGCGCACCTGCATGGTGCAGGCCCGTTCCAGATGGAACATGCGCTCGAACGCAGACGCGACCGAGCGGCCGACCGTCAGCGTGCCGTGATTGCGCAGCAGCATGTGGTTCTTGTTGCCGAGGTCCTTTTGCAGGCGCGGCCGCTCTTCATGGTCGAGGGCCACGCCTTCGTAATCGTGATAGGCGAGGTCGTGGGTGACGAACTGGGCCGTCTGGTTCAGCGGCAGCAGTCCTTCCAGGCAGCTCGCCACCGCGGTGCCATCGGGCGTATGCAGATGCAGCACGCAGCCGGCGTCCTCGCGCACTTCGTGAATCGCCGAGTGGATGACAAAGCCGGCCGGGTTGATGCTGAACTCGCTTTTGGTGAGCTGGTTGCCGTCGAGGTCGACCTTGACCAGGCTGGATGCGGTGATTTCGTCGAACATCAGGCCGTAGGGGTTGATCAGGAAATGATGTTCAGGTCCCGGCACCCGCGCCGAGATGTGGGTGTCGACCAGATCGTCCCAGCCATAATGCGCGACGAGGCGATAGCAGGCGGCGAGATTGACCCGCTGGTTCCATTCGGCCTCCGTCATTTCCGACGGCACTTCCTTCAGGCGAGCTTCTGCTGGCGACATCACTGATTTCTCCGGAGCTGTTTGTTCTCAACGAAAAGATTAGCCCTGCGGCAGGTTCGCAGCAAGGCGCAGGGCTGAGTGTGGCAGTCATGCCAAAGCGGCACGGTATCTGCTAACGGCATCTGCCTCAAGGCGCCGGAATCGCCAGCAGGCTGGAAATGCTGCGCCCGCGGATATCGTAAACGCGGGCGAACACCACGTCATCGCGCTTGATTTCCACCATCACCGGCGCGAGCAGGCCCTTGCAGTAGAATTCACCCAGCGTCATCGCAAAATCGGCGGCGTGACTGTCCCAGCCGATGGTGAAATCCGGGCCGAGCCCGACCTGCGCGGGGCGTTGCGGACCGCATACCGCGACCTTCCATTTGCGTCCCTGCGGCGGCACTTCCTGCCGTTCGTCGAGTTGTTCGCGCAGGCCGTCGGACGCCTGTTTGAACGCCAGGCCCCAGTAATCCAGCATGAACAGGTCGTCAGCGCCGCGCACGGTGCCGGCGATATTGTTGAAGTGGGTGTATTCGTAAGGGTGCAGCCGGATCATTTCGCCGAGCGGCAACAGCAGGCCGAACGAGAAAACGGCCACCGCGGCGGGTTGCCAGTGGCGGCGATGCTGCTTGAGCCAGTCCATTCCCCAGGCGAATGCGGTTCCCGCGAGCACCGTCATCGGCGGTATGACAAAGATGAAATGCCGCATGCCATTGTAGAGCGCCGGACGTTTCAGCATCGCAATCACCAGCGGCAGCGTTGCCGCCAGCATCACGATCAGCAGGATGGTCTTGCGGCGTGGCGGAACATCGCCGCGCGTCAGCGCCACCAGCGTGCCGAGGGTGCCGGCGATGGCAAGGCCAAGCAGCACTTCGGGAAGCTGCAGTGCGAACAGGGTCGGCAGATAGGACCAGGGCATGTCCGGCACCGACACCAGCGCGCCTTCGAACATTTCCTTCCACGGCTTCTCGAAGAAGTTGGAGAAATAATTCAGGGCTCCGAACGGATTGCCCGGCTCCATGATCGACCACGGCCAGATCAGGCCCATGATGAGATAGCCGAGAATCAGGCCGGGCAGCAGGCAATAGGCGACATGGATGAAGCGCCTGGCGGCTTCACGCGCGCCCTGGCCGTGGACCTCGGCCACCAGCAGCGGCACAAAGCCGACCAGGGCGTAGATCAGGCCAAGGCCGCCCAGGATGCGCGAGCCGATCGACAGGCCGGCGCCAAGACCGACGATCAGGATGGTCCGCGGCGAGGGCGAGGGGTATTCCTCGGCCAGACGGACGAGGCCCAATAGCAGGATCACCATCGCAACCGCGAATGGCGCGTCCTTGGGATTCATGAACATGTGCCCGTAGAAGGTGGGGCACAGCGCCAGCAGCAGCAGTGCCGCCAGTCCGGCGAGCGGGCCGCCGACACGCCGGCCCAGCCGCCATGTCACGGCAAGCCCGATCATGCCGACGACGGCGCCGAGCAGGCGGCGCGTCTCAAAGAGTTCGAGCGGGATGACCTTGTGCAGCAGGGCTGCCGCCATGTCGAAGCCGCCGCCATACATAAAGAGGTTGGCGAACGATAACGCGGCGGTATCCTTGAAGCCGGAACCGTACATGCGTAGCAGAAGATCGGCATATTCGGCGTGGGTGTAGTCGTCCCATCCCAGCCCATAGTCGCGAAACGTCAGGCTTGCGACCAAGCCGACCGCCACCAGCACCACGATCGCGAGGTCATCGCTGGTTCGTTCCACCGAGCGCCGCAAGGGCGTAACGACGGTCGATGTCGTGATAGCTGACATGGCTATGGTAACCCGGCGTTCCCCTGTGGCCCAGCGTTGGCGCTTTTGAGCCTCGTTCCCGGCGTCCATATAGCGCAGTTCCATTTCCAAGTAATTCAGAATTGTGGCGTAAATTCCCCCTGATGCGCCGCAACAATCCGGACAAGGTAAAGATCTCACCGGGCACGACATTTCGCGCCAGCACGGTGCAAGGACTATATTCCTCGTCTGGCGATGTCATGTTGCCGAAGAGGGCGCTTGCAATTGCTGGTTGGCGGTGCGCGCAATATGACGGTATCGTAGCATTGGCGGCGTCTCGCCTTTCGGGCGAGGCCGGGGGGTGATTTCGATGATGGTTGCGCTGTTGATCGCCGGGATTGGCATTTTGCTGGCTGGTCTCCTGGGGATCGGATTTGGAATTCCGGTCAAGGAATTCAGCTTCGGCAATACGCTGATTGTCACCGGTGTAATTGCGGCCTGCACCGGCATGATCATGCTCAGTCTTTGGGCGATCGTTCGGGAGTTGAAGAACCTCGCGCTGCAGCCTGGATCCGGTGTTGCGAGAACGTCGCGTGCGGACACTCCCCAGCGGTCGGCAGCCGCAAGCGCCGCGTCGCGCGATCAGGCCCAGGAAAGCGATGGTTTCCCGTTCGGCCACGACCGGCCCGCTGAGGTCAGCCCAGGCGATGCGGAACCGGCCGCGCCACCATCCGCGCTATCGCCGGCGCCGTGGCAGGACGAGGCCACGTCGCGCGAACGCCCGCGCAATGATCCGCCGCCCTTGCCGCCGGCACCCGAAGCCGCGCCAGCCGTCAAGCCGCGGCGCAACCTGTTGTTCTCTTCGTCATCGCGGAAGGAACGCGAGCGTGCCGAGGCGCGAACGCCCGATCCCTCCGCGGCTGATGTTCGCATCGCTCCGCCTGCCGCGCCGCCGCCGCTCAAATCGGCCGAGCCGCCGCCGCCGGTGACATTCGACGACGCCTGGCCGCAATCGGAACGCTCGCGGACCGCTGATGCGTCATCGCAGCGGCGCAGCGGCCGCGCACCCTCGACGTTTACCGAGCCGAGCGCGGGCGCGACCGGCGCGGATCGCTATTCGCCGGTTGCGCGGAACGAGGAACATCCGCCGGTCACGGTTCTCAAATCCGGCGTCGTCGATGGCATGGCCTATTCGCTATATTCGGATGGCTCGATCGAGGCCCAAATGCCTGAAGGCATGATGCGGTTCGCTTCGATCGATGAATTGCGCGCGCATCTCGACCAGCGTCCATAGCGGGCTCCATCTCCGGCGAACCGGCTTCTAAAAATAAGGCATCGTTGTTCTTGTCACGTCGGCGTCAATCCGGTCATATCTGACAGGTTTGGATCGGCCGCGAAGCATATTGGCACGGCGGTATATTGTTTGATCCGCGAAGTTCCTGGAGCGTTTTCCAGCGAAGTGGATACCGGTTCGCGTGAAGAAAACGCGTCAAATAAAGAACGAGAGCCTCCGTTCCGATTCCATCGGAACGTAAAAGGCTCTAGCGTGGTTACGATCTTCGAAAGGTTCAGGCCATGAACGACGCTACCGGCAAGAATTTCATCGATCTGACCGCGAGCATCGTGTCGGCCTATCTCAGCAACAACCCAACGCCGGCTTCCGAAATCCCGGCCCTGATCAGCCAGATTCATGCCGCCTTGCTGCGGGTCTCGGGAGGACGAATCGAGACGCCGCTGGAACCGGCCAAACCCGCGGTTTCGATCAAAAAATCGATGACCCCCGACTACCTGATATGTCTCGAGGACGGCAAACGATTCAAATCGCTGAAACGCCATTTGCGGACGCAATACAACATGACGCCGGAGCAATACCGGGACAAATGGGGCCTTCCGGCCGACTATCCGATGGTGGCGCCGAATTACGCGGTGGCACGCTCGCAGCTCGCCAAGAAAATGGGACTCGGCCAGCAGCAGCGGAAACGAAAATAGCTCGAAATATTAGAGCATGATGGATTTGAATTGAATCGACGCGACATCTGGTTCACCTCGCCCCGCGTGCGGGGAGAGGTCGAAATTCGCGGAGCGAATTCGGGTGAGGGGGCCTATCCGCGAGGCCGACCTTGTAGAGAGGCCCCCTCACCCCAACCCTCTCCCCGCACGCGGGGCGAGGGAGAAGTGGCCCGCTGGCGATGCCGTTCTCACTCGCGGCAAGCACACTGTCAGGAGGCAGCCGCCAGCGCCGTGCGGGCATCGGCGCGAATCCGGTCGACCATGGCGCGCAGGCCGTTGGAGCGCTGCGGGGTCAGATGTTCGCGAAAGCCGAATTCGTCGAACACCGCGATCGCATCGGTGGAAAGGATCTGCTGCGGGGTGTGACCGGAATACAGCGTCAGCAGGATCGCGATCAGCCCGCGCACAATATGCGCATCGCTGTCGCCGAGATATTTCAGCACCGGCTCGCCGGCGTCACGGCGGTCGATCTGCTTGGAGAGCCAGACCTGGCTGGCGCAGCCCTGCACCTTGTTGGCCGGGGAATGCTCGGCCTCCGGCATCGGATCAAGCGTACGGCCGAGTTCGATGACGTACCGATAGCGGTCGTCCCAATCCTCCAGCAGCGCAAAATTATCCCTGATTTCGTCGATCGTCATCATGTCCCGCGTTCAATCCCTTAAGGCCTTATATAGGACCGCGGGCGATTGAAAGCGATATGATCGAGCGGAAAATGGCGTCGGTTTAGAGCGTTTTCCAGCGAAAGCCTGTCCCGCACTTGATGCGGGATGGATACCGGTTCGCGTGAAGAAAACGCGTCAAAAATAAGAGATAGAGCCTCGTTCCGGTTCAATCGGAACGGAGGCTCCAGGCTTCAATTGGCGGTTATGGCGGCGGGACGGCGTGCCACTCCGCCACCAGGTCATCCGGCGTCAGCGTGTCGCGCGGCGCGGCTTCGGCGAGCAAAGGGACTGCATTCTCGACGCCGCCGATCGAGCCGGTATGTTCGGCCGGACGCTTGTCGGTGATGATCTGATAGAGCTTGCGCGCGCCGGCCTGGGCGCGCTGGCCGATCACGGTCGCGGCCTGGCCGCCGACTTCACACGCCGCCGGCTGGCGTTTGCAAAATTGACTCATGTCCGACACGGCCGCGGTCGCAGCCGACACGGCTTCGGACGCTCCGACCTGCGGCAACTTTTCCAATTCAGGCGTCTTGTCTCTTGGCAACAGCACGAGCACCAGCCCGAGCCAGAATGCCATGCGAAGCAGAAAAAACATCTCGCGACCCCGGCCGTCCTTCTTGATCCCGTTGCGGTTGATCTCGCGCAATCGGTCCTGACTAACAGCCGTCGATAAATCGCAAGTGTTTGCATTGAACTTAATTCGCCGAAAATTCGTGAAAAATCCGACTGATTTGATTCGGTGTAAATTTTCGATTGATGGCGGCTTTCGCTATTGCTTGAGCCCGTCCACCATTTCGAAACCATACCCGGTCCGTTCTGGAAACCCGACGTTCACCATCCGCGCTGAATGAGCCGTCGCAGGACCTGCAAAATCCCCGCAAAGATGGGGTCTTTGACCGTCGGTCCAGGCGCCTTAGCGTTCGCTTAATTTCGCTCTGACACGGTGGCGCAACGATAAAGGGAGCGTTCCGGCGCGTCTGTTTGACGAATAACTGAGGCGCAAGAGCTGTGGCAGTTTTGAATATCATCCGCGATTGTCTCGATGCGCTGTTGCATCCATCAGCGCGATATGACGCGTTGACCCGCGCGCGGCATCGCGCCTTCATCGCGCCGCGGCTGCTCGGAAGCCTGGTGGCTTTCGCGGCATTCCCGGTCTATCTGGCCATGCGCGGCGCGCCGACCGCCCTCGAGGTCGCGGCGTTCACCTGGCTGATCGCTCCCATTCTCTTGTCGTGGTTTCTGTCGCGTACCGGCCGCTATGAAGGCGCGCACGTCCTGTCGTCGCTGGCGATGGCGGGCATGGTGATGACGCTGGCCATGAAAACCGGCGGCATCGAGTCCTTTGCCGCGATCTGGCTGGTCGTTGTTCCGCTTGAAGCCGCACTCTCGGCGTCGCGCCGCGTGGTCGTATTCGCGTCCGTGCTGGCGCTGGCATGCGCCGCGCTGCTGATCGTGTTCGGGCATTTCGACATGTTGCCGGCATCGGATTCGATTGCGGCCTTCCGCGGCGCTCTCACGGCCTTCGGTGTCGCGTCGGCGACGGTCTATGCCGCCGGGCTCGCATTCGGCGCGGAGTCGCTCGCCCGCGTCAGTGTTTCGCTGCTCAACGTCGAGGAAGATCGATATCACCTCTTGGCTCGAAACATGAGCGACGTGATTTCGCGCCATCGCCGCAACGGCGCGGTGCAATTCATTTCGCCCGCCGCCGAGACGATGTTGGGAACGCCGGCAACGCGGCTCTTGGGGCACGGTCTGTTCGATCGCGTCCATGTTGCCGATCGTCCGGCCTATCTCACGGCTCTCTCGGACGCGGCACGCGACGGCGAGGCGCGCAGCGTCGAGTTTCGCCTGAAACGCGATGCGGCGCGCGGCGGCGAGCGCGGCCAGAACAGCACAGGCGATTTCATCTGGGTCGAGATGCGTTGCCGGCCGCTCGAGCAGGCGCCGCCGACGACGACCGCGCCCGAACTCGAGGTCGTCGCTGTCATGCGCGATGTGACCGACCGGAAAATCCAGGAACAGGCGCTTGACCTCGCGCGCACCGCCGCCGAGCAGGCGGACGCGGCCAAGACCCGCTTTCTCGCCACCATGAGCCACGAACTGCGCACGCCGCTCAACGCCATCATCGGTTTCTCCGAAATGATCGTTCAGGAAGATGCGTTGATGCTGGACGCGGCGCGCCGCAAGGAATACGCCCAACTGATCAACGATTCCGGCCAGCATCTGCTGTCGGTGGTCAACGGTATCCTCGACATGTCCAAGATGGAATCCGGCAATTTCGAGATTTCGCCGGAGCCGTTCGCGCCGCGCGCGGCATTGCTCAATTGCTGCAACCTGCTGGCGTTGAAGGCACGGGAGAGCGGCATCGATCTCGTGACCCGCGCGCCCGAGGATCTGCCCTTCATGAACGGCGATCCGCGCGCGTTCAAGCAGATCGTGCTGAACCTCGTTTCCAATGCCATCAAGTTCACCGAGCGCGGCGGCATGGTGACGGTTTCCGCCGGGGTCGACGGATCGCGGCTGGTGCTTCGCGTCACCGATACCGGCGTCGGCATCGCGGCCGACGATCTCAAGCGGATCGGCGACCCTTTCTTCCAGGCCGGCAAGACCTATCAGCGGCGGCACGAAGGCACCGGCCTTGGACTGTCGATCGTCAAGAGCCTGGTCTCCTTGCATGCCGGCGAGATCACCGTGCAAAGCAGGATCAATGAAGGCACCACCGTAACCGTCGCGTTGCCGCTGGCGTTTACGCCGCCGGCGCAGCTACCATCCAGCAACATCGCAACGCTGACGCCGGCGTCGCGATCCGGACCGTCAAACCAGTCTCATCAGGTGAAGAAAAGTGCCTAGACACGTTGCGAAGGATGACGACATGCCGCGCCGCCGCGGCGCGCGTGCGGTTGCCGTTGAAGCCGAAGCCGAGCGCGGCCTCGTGATGCGCATTCTGCTTCACAGTCCGAAAGATCTGGTGGCGGGCGTGCTGGCGTTCGCTGCGGTCAGCGCGATCATCGCCAACGCGCTGTTCCTGCAGGCGGGGCACCATCCGTCGCCGATGTTCGGCTCGGTCGTTGCGATTCCGCAAGCCGGATTGACGCCAGCCAGTCCATTGCCGCGTCCGCGACCGGTTGAGCTTGCGACCAGGCCCGCCGACACCTCGCCGCCGGAATCCAAACCTGTTGAGCTCAAGCCGGTCGAGATCAAACCCGCCGAGCCCGAAAGCTGGAGCCGAAAGCCCCGAAGCCCGCGGATCCGCTCGCCAATCTGGTCAAGGCCACCGCCGCCACGCCGGTGACATCAAATGTTCCGCGGCCACCGGCGCCGATTCCAACCGCGGCTCAGGGCGCGCGCCGCGTGGCGGCGGTGCAGCGTGTGCTCACGGAATACGGCTATGGCCAGCTGAAGCCGACCGGCACGATCGGTTCAGACACCCAGGCGGCGATCCAGAAGTTCGAGCGGGAGCGCAAGCTCCCGGTGACCGGGCAGATGTCCGATCGCCTGGTGCGCGACCTTGTCGCCATGACTGGCCATCCGATCGACTAGCGTTTTCCGGTCGCTCCCAACGCAATGCGATAGACGCAATGTATCATCGAGTGCGCGTTTCGCGCGACCCGGCGAGAATTGGATTTGCGATGACAATGCAGTTCGATTGACTTGAACGTCGAGTGCGCTGTCACCTTAATCCCTCAGTGAGGTCGCGCACTAGCCTTTCTCACATTCTCAGAGATTGCGACCAATTCGGAATTCCCATTCGCATCGCTTTGAAGCTCGCCTGCGACAAAACCGTGCGACCCTACACCGAACCCGTTGCTGCAATCCCCGAGAGGGGTGACAATCTTCAGCGTTCCCTGACCAATTTGTCCCTTGATGACCTTCTCGACCTGAACGTTCATTACTGCCATTCCCGTTGAGTTGGAGGGATCATGTAAATTCTCTGGTTTCATGTCGATGATGGTCACTTCCGCGATCACCGATGCATCAACGTCCGACGGGATGTGGTTGAATATGATGGTTCGTTCAACGTTCGGGCCGGGACAGGCGAGTGCGTGGGTGCATGCAAAACAACCGATGGCAAAAGAAAGGCACCATGCGCGCGGCATGTTCGTGCTGCGTAAGATTCGATTTATCCGGGTCATTGAGATGTCCCTCTTACTCCGGGTTTTGCGGTGGTGACAGCGGCGGTGACAGTGCACTTAATTGACCTGGCGTTCCTGCGCAGATGTCCTGCCGCTTGGTCCGCCTCATCTATATCGCGATATCGCGATCCCGGATCGCGCGGCGGCCGGTCATCGACCGCGCATCGGCGCGTTCCGTCGGGCCAATTTGCCCTGCGCGCACAGCGTGATTTGTTGAACTGGATCAAGCTGATGCTACCTGTCCAGGGCGTGTCCTCAATTCAACCAGATGAGGGCCGCGACCAAATGGATCGCGGCGAGGAAATTTCGGGCGGTTTTGTCGTAGCGTGTCGCGATAGCGCGGAATTTCTTGAGCTTGCAGAAGAAATTCTCAATGAGATGACGCGCCTTGAAAGCCGCCTTGTCATAGGCACGTTGGTTTTTGCGATTGCTCCTGGGTGGGATCACGGCGGTTTTTCCCGCGGCGCGAAGCGGTTCGATCACACGCTCGTCGGCGTCGAATGCTTTGTCTGCCAACAGAGTGTGAGCTTGCATTCGAGGCAGCAGTGCGTCGGCGCCTTCCAGATCATGGGCTTTGCCCGGGGTCAGAAAGAAGGCGAGTGGATTGCCAAGGGCGTCAACCAACGCGTGGATTTTGGTGCTCAACCCGCCGTGGCTGGGCCCGATCGCTTGGTTCTCGCCGTCTTTTTTTTGGCGCCGGCGCTGTGCTGGTGGGCGCGCACAGTGGTGCTGTCAATCATAGCGTATTCATTGTCCGCATCGGCTGCCAGTATCTCGAATACCCTCTTCCACACGCCGCTCGTTGCCCAGCGAGAAAATCGCGTATGAATCTTGATCGGGTTCCCGAAGCGTTCCGGCAAGTCTCGCCAAGGAATCCCTGCCCGGTAGCGGTAAAGCACCGCCTCCACAAACAGCCGATTGTCCCTTGCGGTAACACCGACATGCCCCTCACGACCAGGCAGAAGGTCTCTTATGCGTTCCCACTGATCATCACGAAGGGCGTAGCGGCGCATCGGTCAACTCCGAATCAAGCTGACCTCCCATGAATCACGCCGTGAATTCCTTGGGAATCCGCTAATTGAGGACACGCCCCAGTCCCCCCTTGCAAAAATATTTTCATTCCCTTCTGACCCAAATCACCTGCATATCCCCCGCCATCCCGGCCCACACAAAAGGGGCGTTTCGCGATCGTCACGGACGTAGGGCAGGGGATGCGATGGACGTAAGCGGCGCTGCTGACGAGAGCGCCACCTTGCGGACAGCGAAGTCGTGTGGTCCTGACACCCCGACGCTGGTGTCAAGTTGGCGATGATGCTTCGCATCATGCTGGCGACGGTGGCAAGAAAGCCCGGTCACCGGGGAGAGCGCGAAATAAGCTGCTAACACCATCGCGTGCGGGAATGCCGGGTGTCCCGGTGCGACCGTGGTGACTAACGCGCGTGCTTACTACTCTACACGCGCGGCTGCGGGTGCAACGGGCACCCGGCATTCCCCACGCCCTTTGTTGGGCGGATCGTTCACGCACAACTCGGGCGCTATCGCGCCGCGAGAATGCGGACGCTGTCATCTCGCCGTCATTGCGAGCGACAGCGAAGCAATCCATTCTTGCTTCAGGCGGCTGCATGGATTGCTTCGCTGCGCTCGCAATGACGGTATCTTGAAACTGTTTGAATGTCTAGGTTGTTTGAAAATTTGAATCAGGAAAGTCAGCCGATGATGCTCTAGCCTCATCCCTGGCGCTGGCCTATCGTCCAGGCCATGCGATTGAAATCCAGCATATGGGTGGCGGCTTATTTGCGCCGCTGCCAGACCGAGGGGATATTCGGTGCGGTGCGGCGGCGCGGCGCGGAGGAGGCCGGTGCGGTCTTTGTCAAGGTGGCGCTGCTCGACGGCAATGCCATGCTGTACGCGCCGGCGCCGCAGACGGTCTATGACGACAGCCGGCCGATCGAGCGCATTTTCGCAAGCACATCGCCGCAGCCGGTGCCGGAAGCCTCCGTCGAAGAGCGGCTGGCGAAGGAAATCCGGTTCGATCCCGACGTCTGGATCGTCGAGACCGAGGACAAAGCAGGGCGGCATTTTCTCGATCTGGCGCGGAGTTAATTTCCTGAGCCTTGCGAGCCTTTGCGCGGTGCGACGACGCTCGGCGATTGCGCCGCCGGACGGGCATGAGCGGACGCTGCGCGGGCGCGATGCTGTTCGTCGTCGTAAAGCGAGGGGCGATATTTGGCGCGGGTGGCCGCCATGGTCGAGCCGCGCCATGCCGCCAGCATGATCAGGGCCGATCGCTCGCTCAAGCGGTCGTACAGGCGCGAGATCCGGTACACGCTGTGCACCGAAGTGCCAAAAGCGGGATTGAGAAAAAGCAATACCCGCTGAAAAACCGCGCTCGGCATGTCGAGCGCCCGGGCAGCGCAAGCCAGCGGCTCGCCGCCGGGATCGTTGACCACCTGGACGGCGATGCGCGACGGCAATATCAGGGTCTCGCCGAGTTCCAGCGTGAAGTTTTCGATGTCGGCGGCGAACGCGGCCATTTCGAGCGTCTCAATGGCGCGTGCCGCGCGAGCGGTGGGAATTCGCGCCGAAGCCCGCAACGGGGTGTCGGCGAGATTGTGCAGGATCAAGACGCGCTCGCTGGCGTTGGCGCGGAAGAACATGTCGTTGATCTCGGCGGCGTCTTTCGGCTGCATCGACAGGTTCGATGCCATCCGCAATTGCGCCTCGCTCGGCGCCTTGGCCGGGGGTGCCGCGACAGGATGCCCGGGAATCCCGGCGGCGAGCGGGACGCGCTGGTCGGGATGAGCGGGTCTCAGGCCTAGTCTTTTCAGTATTTCGGCCGGTGTGCCCGGATAGATCGCAAGCCGCGCCCGCACCGCCGCGCGCGTCGCGTCATCGACCTGGTCGATCAGCCGCGAGGTCAGTTCGACAAACTGCCGCGCTTCGTCATCGCTGTGCGAACTCGCCTGCACATAGAGGTCGGTGAGGACCCGCAGCAGCGTCGGGCGAATATCGACGCCCTCCCGGCGCGAGAGGGTCATCAGGCCATCGAAACCGGGAAACAGCGGAGGTCTGGTCATGTCAGGGATACGCGACTGAGTAATGCTCGCGCCAGCCTACTTCGGTTGCTTTAACAGCCGCGTTAAGGAAAATAACCGGTGAAGACCGCGCGCCATATTTGAAGCATTCAAGCCGCGGCGGCAGCGCCTCGCGATCCGCTGCCGACGTCGGCGGTTCGGCGACAGCAAATTAAGGTCCCATTAACCACGTCCTGTTCTTAATGACGGCGTGTCGCGGGCCAAATCAGGTCAGAGCGGCAACCAGAGAAAGCTTGACATGGGTACCATCATTGAATTTCCGGCGGATGCGGCCTCGCGGCGGCTGGACTCAACCATGGATGGCGCTCCACGCGAGGGCATGGGCATCATCCTGATCCTCCCCGTTGTCCGGATCGAACGCGAACCCGATCAGACCCGCGGTGGCAGCGGACCGGAAGAGGGCACGGCCCCGGGCCGCCGCCGTCGTCGGCGCACCTGACAGCGGACATTTGACATGCCGGAGACGTATTTTCCGATCCGGACGATATGGCGAGTTCTGATCCCGTCACCGGTCCTGACGCTGTTGCTGATTGGCGCGACGCTCGGCGGCTGCAGCGGCGGCGATTTCGGCCGCACCCGTCAGGACTTTATCAGCGACGACATGCATCGCTGGGTCGGCGAGGAGGCGACGGGAAGCGTCGGCCTGCATTCGTCGCAATTCCAGCTCACCGACAGCGAACGGCAGCTTCGCGATCTCGCCTACCAGACGATCGAGCCGCCGCGTTCGCGTCCCGCCTGGAAGAGCGTGTTCGGCGATTACGCGACAATTGCTTCACCATGGCGCCACAGGCCGGTGTTCGATCGCACCACCTATGGGCGTCAATTGATCGACGAGCCGCATCGTTCGCATGCCTCGCGCTACGCCCAACTGATGGACGATGTGCGCGACGACATCACCCGGTTCGAGCCGTTCTACGCCACCGCCGTGCGCGTGTTCGACCTCGACCGCAAGCGCAACGCCAGCCTTGCGCATATTTCCGAATTGTCGCCACGCGAGCGCGCCGATGCTGTCGCCCGCATGGAAGAGAACACCTTGATCGTGCAATGGGTGCAGCAATGCCTGGAGCGACGGATCTCGTCCTACCATTGGGCGCTGGAGCGGCTGGTGCTGCAGGCGCCGGATAACATGGCCGCCGACGCCGATCGGTTGATCAGCGAACTTGCCGCGCTGGCGGCGCATCCGCCGGTCGCCGCCCAACCGGTGATCGGACACGCGGTGAGCACGCGCGGCTGAAGTACTTCCGCGTAATCGATCGCGTTTCGATCAGCGTTTGGCTGGCGGTGGTTCGGCCTGCTTGGCAGGGGGCTCGGTCTGCACCTTGCAGCTCGATGCGGCGAGAGACGCCTGGGCCTGCGGCATCAGGCCGGGCTCCGCCGCCAGCGCCTTCAGCACGATCAGTCCGGTGGCGGTCGGAGAATCGATGATCAGCCGGTCGGCCGCCGTCACGTCCTCGTCTTCCGGCAATTCGGCACGCTGCGCTTCGGTCATGAGATCAAGCTCGATCACCTTGCGTCCGGCGGATCGATCGTTGATGGCGTAATAGGCCACTTCATTGCGGGTATAGAACGACACCGAGGTATAGGCCTGACTGACCGGAACGGTGAGCTTGATAGGGCCGACCGACAGATCGTAGCGGCAAATCGCCAGCGCGAACGCCGGATCCATGAACGGCATCGGTGTGTTGTTCGGGTCTGCCAGATGCAGCGGAGTGACGGCGTTGAGTTTCGTCATCGGCGTGAGACGCGAATAGGCATCCTGGGTCGCAAGGCGCGGCAATGCCAGAACGCTGACGAGATGCACGACGCCGCCCAGCAGCACGCCCGCGATGATGGTGAGCAGCAGCCGGATCACGGGCACCCCACGGTCGCAATCGACGGCATCGGCGCATCGCGCTGCGTGCGCGTCGCGACGCCAACCGGCGTGTCGTAAAGCCGGAGCATCAGCGCATAACGCTCGATGCCTCCGGTGGGCAGCCAGTTTCCGGCCCGCGCTCTCGATGCTACCCGCACCTCGAACGAGCCGTCGGTCCCGCGGACGATTTCCTCGCTGGTGAAGCCGTAACGTTCCAGCGCATTCGCAACCAGGTGCCCTTTCGAATCGTAGAGCGTCAAGGTCCAGAACCGGGCGGCAGGCGTGACGCCGCTGACGACGACGTCGCAGCGGCCATCGAGCGGTCGCTTGCGGTCGTCCGTCGTCGCCGAGAATGCGACGCCGTCGCCGGTGCCGATCGGCAGCTCGCCGCTGCGGGCGATGGTCGCGCGCGAATACGGATCGACGTCGGCGGTGCCGGTCTTGGGGCGGGCGGTCCAGGCACCGATCCTGAGCGTGCCGAGATCGGTGCCGCGCGTCGCGGTCAGCCATGTCGCGCCGAGGCCGACGACGGTGGCGAGGAACAACGCCAGCAAGGTGATGAATATCAGCCGCACGTCAGTTCTTGCGTGGCGAAGGCGTTGCCGCGCCGTACGGCGCAACCGCCGCGAAGCTTTCCGGGAATGCGATCGAATCGCTGGACGACAACGGCTTGACGGGTTTCGCCGGGTCGGCAGAGGAGGTTTTCCCAAGCGTCCTGCCGGCATCGTCGAGCATTTTCTCCACGCGAACCAGAATATCCGCGCCACGTTTGGTCAGGATCGGCGGCGGCCCCGGCTTGGTGTCCGCAACCTTGGCCGCGCCAGCCGCGGTGCCAGCAGCAGCCGGCGCTTTCTGGCCGGCGCCTATACCGGCGATTTCCTTGATCTCGACGCCCTGATGCGCCACGGTCATGATGTCGTGCCATGTCTGCGCCGGCAGCGAACCGCCGGTCATGCGGTTGGTCGGCGAATAATCGTCATTGCCGTACCAGACCGCGCAGGTGAAGTTGCCGGTATATCCGACGAACCAGGCGTCGCGATAGGCGCTGGTGGTGCCGGTCTTGCCGGCGGTCGGAATGCCGTCGAGCGCGGCGCGGCGCGCGGTACCCTCGCTGACGACATGGCTCATCATCCCCGCCATGTCGGCTGCGACGGACGCTGGAATGGCCTGCAGCGGCTTCTTGCCGTCGCGGTCGAAGCGCCAGACCAGATCGCCGGTGCCGGTGCGAACTTCCAGCACCGCATGCGGCGTCACCGATTTGCCCTTGTTGGGAAAGGTCGCATAGGCCACGGCATGTTCAAGCACGGTGACTTCGTCGGCGCCGATCGGCAGCGATGGCGTATCCGGCAGCGGCGCCTTGATGCCGAAGCGGCGCGCCACCTCCACGATCTTGGCGCGGCCGACCTTGGCCGGGTTCGGCGACTTGCCGCCGAGGGCGATCGACAGCTTCACCGGGATGACGTTGATCGAGCGGGTGATCGCCTGCGTCAGCGTCACCGCGCCGGAGTAGGAATGGCCGTAATTCTGCGGGCACCAATTGCCGATGCAGACCGGGCCGTCGACCACGACCGAGTTCGGCGTGAAGCCGTTCATCAGCGCCGTCGTGTAGACATAGGGCTTGAACGACGAGCCGGGCTGCCGATAGGCGTCCACAGCACGGTTGAACTGGCTGGCGCCATAGTCGCGTCCGCCGACCATCGCGCGGATGCCGCCATCGAGATCGCTGACCACGGTCGCAGCCTGGGTCGCGTGATAGTCGCGCCCGAACTGGCGCAACTGGTTTTCGATGGCTTCCTCGGCGCCGCGCTGCACGTTCATGTCGATCGCGGCGCGGACCACGAACACGCGTTCGGTGTAGGATTTCGGCAGCGTGTCGACCAGCTTGCGCATCTCGTCGAACGCCCAGTCGAGATAGTAGTTTGGCGAATTCTCGTCACGGCGGTCGACTGCATTGGCCGGATTGCGGCGTGCGCCGAACACCTGGCCCTCGGTCATGAAGCCGGCGTCGACCAGATTGTCCAGCACCACGTTGGCGCGGGCGCGGGCGGCGGGCAGGTTGATGTGCGGCGCGTATTTGGTCGGAGCCTTGAACAGCCCGGCGAGCATCGCGGCTTCGGCGAGATTGATGTCGCGCACCGACTTGTTGAAATAGAAATGCGCTGCGCCATCGACGCCAAAGGTGCCGCCGCCCATATAGGCGCGATCGAGATAGAGCTTGAGAATTTCGTTCTTGGAGAGCCGCGTCTCCAGCCAGACCGCGAGAAACGCCTCGTTGACCTTGCGTTCGATGGTGCGCTCGTTGTTCAGGAACAGGTTCTTCGCAAGCTGCTGGGTAATCGACGAGCCGCCCTGCCGCACACCGCCGGCCTGCGCATTGGTCACCAGCGCGCGCGCCGTGCCGGCGATGTCGATGCCGAAATGGTCGTAAAAGCGGCGGTCCTCGGTGGCCAGCGTCGCCTTGATCAGGTTGTCGGGAAAATCCTCAAGCGGAATCGAATCATTGTGCTTGATGCCCCGGCTGCCGATCGGATTGCCGTAGCGATCGAGAAACGTCACCGCGAGATCGGATTTTTTCAGCCAGTCCTCGTCGGCGGTTTCGCGAAACGCCGGCACCGCCAGCGCCAGCATCAGCAGGAGTCCGCCGAGCGTGAAGGTCGCCGCTTCCGACAGCGGCTCGATGAAGACCCAGCGCTTCCAGCGGCCGACATAGAAGCGGTCCATGAAGGTCGAGAATCGCTCGTAGAGTTCGCGCACGCCGACCAGGGTCGAGAACAGCGTGGAATCGAAACGCGCATCCAGATCCAGACGGAGATGATTGATCCGCCTCTTCCAATCGTCTGGGATGATTTTGCGCAACCTGGGCCCTTGGTCAGTTCGCAGCGCTCCAGCGCCCGGCTCGGGCGCCGTTGAGACGTCTTGCTGGAATGTTGCGGCAAACCCAAGGCGCCTTGGCGCCGCCGGGAGCCTCGACCGTTTTGTAGCCGAGCAGGGGTCATAAACCAATGGCCGAACGCACGATTTTGATCGGCAGGGCTAACGCCAGGCGGGCTTTTGCACCGCCGTCAAAGCTTGCCACTTGCACCCCTGCCGCCGCAGCCCCTAGAACGGCAGGGTTCATTGCTACCGAAGAAACGTCAGGACCCATGACCGTCCGCTCCCCGCCGCCCTCGAATCAGAGAGGGATTCTTTTGGAAAACCAAGACGTTGGAGGAAATGTCCAGCGTCGAATGGGAAAGCCTGTGTGACGGCTGTGCGCGGTGCTGCCTGGAAAAGCTTGAGGATGAGGATACCGGCAAGATCTACTTCACCCACGTTTCCTGCAAGCTGCTCGATGCGGGGCTGTGTGCCTGCAAGGACTATGCGAATCGATCCGACCTGGTTCCGGACTGCGTGCGACTGACACCAGCCAACGTTCGCACCCTGAACTGGCTGCCGCCGAGTTGCGGCTACAAACTGGTGGCGGAAGGCCGTGATCTCTACTGGTGGCATCCGCTCGTTTCGGGCGATCCCAATACGGTGCACGAGGCCGGCGTGTCGGTGCGCGGGCGGGTGCAGGGGACCGAGAACGAGATCGCGGACGCCGACCTCGAAGATCACATCGTGCAATGGCCGGCGCACTTGCCAAAGCGCGCCCGTCTCAAGAAGCGGCCACAATCCTGAAGATCTCAAGCATCCCTCTATCTCTATCCTCAACTTCCTACGCCTGAAGATCACGCGATTGCGATGACGCCCGCGCGGGACGCACCCATGCGCGCAACCCGCTGCCACGGTAAGGCGGCACCCCCTAGATTGGCGGTGAGCAGCGATTCCTCGCGGGGCGCGGCCAGCCACGCGCATTTTTGAGCGACATTAACGCAATCCTCCATGAACAAGTTCGAACGGCAGAGCCGGCAGCCGGCTGACCAGCAGACATTGCCCGAAGCCATCGTGAACGAGCTGCCGCAATTGCCCGGTGAGGTCATCGACATCAGCGATGCGCCGCCGATCGCGCCGCGCGCCGCACTGACGTCAAGCGAGGTCAGCACCATCCTGATGAGCCTGATGCTGACGATGTTTCTGGCCGCACTGGACCAGACCATCGTGGCCACGGCGCTGCCGACCATCGGCCGGCAATTCCAGGATGTCTCCAACCTGTCGTGGGTCATCACCGCCTACCTGCTGGCCTCGACCGCGGTGGCGCCGGTATTCGGCACCCTGAGCGACATCTACGGCCGCCGCGCCATGATCATCGCAGCCCTCAGCCTGTTCATCGCGGGCTCGGTGCTCTGCGCGCTGGCGCCGAACATGACCGTTCTCATTGCGGCGCGCGGCCTGCAAGGGCTCGGCGGCGGCGGCATCATGCCGATCGTGCAGACGGTGATTTCCGACGTGGTGACGCCACGCGAGCGCGGCCAGTATCAGGCTTATTTCAGCGGCGTCTGGGTTGCCGCCGGCATCGCCGGGCCGATCCTCGGCGGCGTGTTCGCCGAGCACCTGCACTGGTCGATGATCTTCTGGATCAACGTGCCGCTCGGGCTCGCATCGCTGGCGCTGCTGCTGCCGAAGATGGGCAAGATCCCGGTATTTCACCGCAAGCGCAAGGTCGACTGGATCGGCGGCGTGCTGCTGATGGCCTCCGCCGTGGTGTTCATGCTGGTGCTGACCTGGGGCGGCAACCGCTATCTCTGGCTGTCGCCGGCCATCATGGCGATGGTGGGCGCGTCCGTCGCACTGGCATTCGCCTTCGTCTGGCATGCCCGAAATGCCGAGGAGCCCTTCCTGCCCCTGCCGCTGATGGGCGGGACCGTCGTGCCCTACGCAATGGCCGCCGGCGGTTGCGCGCTGGGCTCGATCCTGGGACTGACCGTGCACCTGCCGCTGTATTACGAGGTAGTCTATCATCTCAGCGCCAGCGAGGCGGGGCTTGCGCTGATTCCGCTGGCCGCTGTTTCAACCGTCGGCGCTGCGATCGCAGGCCGAACCATGGCACGCGCCAGGCACTACAAGCGCGTCGCGATCATCGGAACCTTGTGCTCGGCGTTGGCGGGATCCGCGCTGGCCCTGACAACGCTTCCGCTGTGGGCCCTGCTCGGGTTGCTGTCGGTATTTGCGCTGGGCCTCGGCACGGCATTCCCGGTCAGCGTGGTCTCGCTGCAGAATTCGGTGGCGCGCTCGCAAGTCGGCACCGTGACCGGCGCGATGAATTTCTTCCGCGCGCTGATGGCGTCGTTCACGGTGGCGGCGTTCAGCACCATCCTCCTGGTGGCGCTCGGCGCGGATATTTCGCTTGCCGGCGAGCATCGCGGCGCGGTGAATTCAATTCCCGCCGCCGACATGATCGCTGCATTCCGCTACGTGTTCGGTGCGGCCGCGGCGCTGATGGCGGCCGCATCGCTGAGCATGATGCTGATGGAGGAGCGTACGCTGGCCGGCCCGGCCGCGCCGGCGGAGATGGCGGAGTAGGGGCGCGCAAGCCGCGGGCCGCGCTGCCGCGCTGGCTATCCACGAGCCGCGATTTGATCTAACAGCGGCCCAAGCACACCCAAGCACATCTAGACATTCGAGACGATCGACAAGGAGCCGGCCATGAGCAAACCCACCGTTGAGCAGACCAAGATGGGCAGCGAAGGCATCGCCTTCTGCATTGCACGGACCCTGATCGAGCGCGATCCGTCACTGAAGGCGCCAATGCGCGCCAACCTGCGCAAGATGTGGGAGCTTTTGGAGGAGCGCGAGGACCACGGTGCCGCCGACATGGTCGACACCATGATCAAGGCGTTGAACGATCCCGCGTTTTTCAAGCCGTAAGGTGGCCTCCGCCGGTGTTTTGGAAGGTCGGCAGCACCGGGCCATCAGGCACATTCGATGAAAGATCGACCTCGGCCTTAACCCATCGTTGAGCGTGTTCCTCAACACGCTGGCAACCAATGCGGCCTAGATTTCGCGGGCATATTGGTGCGGGAGAATCCCGCAAGGCGTCGACGGGAGTTTTGGATGCGACGGCTGCTTTTAAGATTTCTGCGCGATCAATCCGGCGCTACCGCGATCGAATATTGCCTCATCGCCAGCGGTATCGCGCTGGCGATCGTCGTCACGGTTCAGGGCATCGGCCCTCAACTCAACACCAAATTTGGCTCGATCAACACTTCGTTGAAGTGAGTGCGCATCGGTGACCGGCCCATTGAAACCGGCATCGCCGCTGTTGTTGTTTCCCGTTCAATTCGCGCATCACGCGAACCGCGAGGCTCGCCGCGTTATCCCGCTTTTTTCGATCGGGCGGCTGTGCGCACCGGACGCTCCGCCTTCTTCGGCGCTTCCTTTGCGCGTTTGCCGCTGATCGGCAGCAGCATCTCGCGCTGACCGGCGACGGCCTTGCGCGGCTTCTTGCCCTTGGCCTTTGCCGGAGGGGCGGACTGTTTCTCGCTGGCAAGGCTGCGCTTTAACGCGTCCATCAGATTGATGACATTGCCGCTGGATTTCGGCGCGGCTTTCGCGGTCGGCAAGCCATTGCGTTTTTGATTGATGAGATCGACCAGCGCCGATTTATAGCGATCCTCGAACCTGTCGGGCTCGAATGTTCCGGATTTCTGTTCGACGATGTGTTTGGCCAGATCCAGCATGTCCTTGGTGACCTTCACATCCTGGATGTCGTCGAAATATTCCTTCTCGCTGCGCACCTCGTAGGGGTAGCGCAGCAGCGTGCCCATCAGGCCCTTGTCGAGCGGCTCGAGCGCGATGATGTGCTCGCGGTTGGTCAGCACCACCCGGCCGATCGCCACCTTGTTCATGCCGCGGATGGTTTCGCGGATCACCGCGAAGGCGTCATGGCCGACCTTGCCGTCGGGTACGAGATAATAGGGTCGGATCAGATAGCGATTGTCGATGTCGGACTTCGGCACGAACTCGTCGATCTCGATGGTGCGCGTCAACTCCAGCGCGATGTCTTCGAGTTCGTCCTTTGACACCTCGATATAGGTATCGGTGTCGACCTTGTAGCCCTTCATGATGTCTTCGGCGGCGACTTCCTCGCCGGTGTCGGCATCGACCTTGGCGTATTTGATGCGATGGCCGGTCTTGCGGTTGATCTGGTTGAAGCTGACTTTTTCGGTATCCGACGTCGCCGGATACAGGGCAACCGGACAGGTCACGAGCGAAAGGCGTAAAAAGCCCTTCCAGTTGGCGCGGGGGGCCATGGGATACTCCGAAACGCGACTGACGACCGGTGACGATACCACCGAGGAACCCGGTTTCAAACTGACAGGGCCGGGAATCTCCTAACGGCGTTAACCGTGGCGGAGCCGGTTGGTTGCCTGGGGCAGGGTGTTAACGGGTCCCGGCAGCCGTCGATGGGTCACGACATCGCAGACCCCCAAAGCCCGGAACATCGTCCGGTATCCGGCGTTGCTTTTGGTACTTCGCGCCGCAAGGCGTTCTCAACGGCTGGAATCGAGGGCATCATGGCAACCAGACAACACGGTCACATCGTCGAAATCCCGACTGAAGCACGCCTGGCCGACGGTCGCCCGTCCGTGCTCGCCCTCCTGACGGTTTCAACCGGGCTCGCGGTGCTGATCCTCAGCCTGGTCTGGTTCGTGTTTTTTCGTCCCTGAGCGAGGGGCAGCGTCGATACGCCGCACAGCGGCGAATAGCGGCCTCCCGGTTGATGGCAGGGACAGATTGCAATAAGACCCTCGGATACCGTGCCGGGAATGCAGCCGCCGAATGAGCCTGACTTACGTCATTCCCGACATTCACGGCCGATGCGATCTGCTCAACGAGGGTCTTGCCGGCATCAGCCGGTATTCAGGCGGCGATGGCGGCACGATCGTTAC
Source organism: uncultured Pseudomonadota bacterium (assembly GCA_963771225.1). Lineage (GTDB taxonomy): Bacteria > Pseudomonadota > Alphaproteobacteria > Rhizobiales > Xanthobacteraceae > Bradyrhizobium. Next base: position 306,185 of record CAVYSR010000013.1, read on the forward strand.
CATCGGCGATTACGTCGACAAAGGACCGCAAAGCCGACAGGTTATCGAACGGCTGCTGTCAGGCGTGGCCGAAGGCTGGCGACTGTTGGCGCTGAAGGGCAACCACGACGCCATGATGGCGGACGCGCTGCGCAACCCTATGAAGATGGCTTCCTGGCTCGGGAAGGGCGGCGATGCCGCGCTTGCGTCCTATGGCGGCGATCCCGCGGCCATTCCGCAAAGCCACTTGGCATGGCTCGACGGACTGCAACTGATGCACGTCGACCACCACCGGGTCTACGTTCACGCCGGTGTCGATCCCGAGGTTCCGCTGGCCCAGCAGAGTGAAGCGACGCTGTTGTGGAAGCGCTATCCGAAGGGGTTCCCTGGCGGCTTCGGCGGACTTCACGTCGTTCACGGTCATGATAATTCTCCCGAGGGCCCGTTATTGTATGAGGGCCGCACCAACCTCGATACGCTTGCCTGGCGGACAGGACGCCTGGTGATCGGGGTGTTCGACGATGACAGGCCCGGCGGTCCCGTCGATTTTATGGTGATCAGGGGATCGCCGGCCGTGCGTTAGCCCGTCTTGCGATACCCGGCATCGCCGCATTTGGGGCTTTCAATTCCGCGTGTTAGGCCTGCATCGCAGCGCAACGCGGTTGTGAGAGAAGTAACGTGAAAGTAACAAGGCGGTATCGGCCCGTTCATAGCCCGTTCACGCCGGTTGGGCTCATCTTGCCGGCGGATATCGTGCAGTTCATTTGCGGAGACTAGCTTGCGCCTGCTTGTCGTTGAAGATGATCCCGATCTCAATCGTCAGCTGACAACGGCGCTGACCGACGCCGGATATGTGGTCGATCGCGCGTTCGATGGCGAGGAGGGGCATTTTCTCGGCGACAGCGAACCTTACGACGCCGTGGTACTCGACATCGGCCTGCCGAAGATGGACGGCATTTCGGTGCTGGAGGCATGGCGCCGCAACGGCCGTGTGATGCCGGTATTGATCCTTACCGCGCGCGATCGCTGGAGCGACAAGGTGCAGGGTTTCGATGCCGGCGCCGACGACTATGTCGCCAAGCCGTTTCATTTGGAGGAAATCCTGGCGCGGATCCGCGCGCTGCTGCGCCGTTCCACCGGCCACGCCCAGTCCGAGCTGATCTGCGGTCCGGTGTCGCTGGATACCCGCACCAACCGGGTCAGCGTGTCGGGCAATCCGATCAGGATGACCTCGCACGAATATCGGCTGCTGGCCTATCTCATGCACCACACCGGACGCGTGGTGTCGCGCACCGAATTGGTCGAACATCTTTACGATCAGGATTTCGATCGCGACTCCAATACCATCGAAGTATTTGTCGGCCGCATCCGCAAGAAGCTGGAGGTTGACATCATCCAGACGGTGCGGGGGCTCGGCTATTTGCTGACGCCGCCGACGCCCGGCACCTGACCTCGCACCAGACCTGGCGCTCGATCAAGGGTGTTGATCAGGCCTCCGTCTTATTGTCTTGTTCGAGTATGATCTTGTCCGAACATCGGCGTCCGTCGATCGGGTCGTCGCCCGGGGACATGCTTTCCGGGATCATGCTCTGATGCGCGGTAGTTCGCTCGCCACCCGGCTGTTCCTGTCGGCGACCGCTTGGGTGGTGGTGATTTTGGTCATCACCGGCGTCGTGTTGTCGTCGGTCTATCGTGACGCCACCGAGCGCGCCTTCGATCGCCGCCTTAACCTTTATCTGCGCACCCTGATCGCCGAAGTTGCAACCCCGGACGAGCCGCCTGACCATCAGTTCCAGTCGCTTGGCGAGCCGCTGTTCGAATTGCCGCTGTCCGGGTGGTATTGGCAGATCACTCGCACCGATTCCGAAAAGGCCGAGACGCGCGCGTCGCGCTCGCTGTGGGACAAGAAGCTGCCGAAGCTGGAAGAACACGGCGCCGACTTGACCGCGGCCGGCATTCGTCTCGGTTATGTCGAAGGTCCCGAAGGTCAAAGCCTGCGGATGGTGGAAAGGCCGGTCGACCTTGGCGACGACGGCAAGTTCCTGGTCAGCGTGGCCGGCGACGCCACCGAGATTTTCGACGAAACGCGCAGCTTCGATTATTATCTCGGCGGTACCTTCGCCGCGCTCTCGATCGTGTTGCTGTTGACCACGATCTTCCAGGTCCGCTTTGGCCTCGCGCCGCTGAAACGCATTTCAGACGCCATCGCCGACATCCGCTCCGGCCGCGCCGAACGGCTGGAAGGCGAATTTCCCGTCGAGATCGCCCCGCTGGCGCGCGAGACCAACGCGCTGATCGATGCCAACCGCGAAATCGTCGAGCGCGCGCGTACCCATGTCGGCAATCTCGCCCATGCCATCAAGACGCCGTTGTCCGTCATCGTCAATGAAGCCGCCGCGCATGTCGCCGATCCGTTCGCGACCAAGGTTCTGGAGCAGGCCGATGTGATGCGCGATCAGGTGGCGCACCATCTGGAGCGTGCGCGGATCGCTGCGCGGCTCACCATTATCGGCACGGTCACTGAAGTAGCACCCGCGATCGAGGCGTTGCGCCGGACCATGGAGAAGATCCATCGCGATCGCGGCATCGTCATCGAGGTCAAGGCCGATGCGCAGGCGAAGTTTCGCGGCGAACGGCAGGACCTTGAGGAGATGGTCGGCAACCTCGTCGACAACGCCTGCAAGTGGGCGACGTCGCAAGTGTTCATCGAGGTGCTGGTGGAACGGCCTGCTGCCCCCGGGGCGGGCCCGGTGTTGCGGATTGTTGTCGACGATGACGGGCGCGGGCTGTCGGCCGCCGAGCGCGCGCAGGTCTCGCGCCGCGGCCAGCGGCTGGACAAGTCCAAGCCGGGTTCCGGGCTGGGACTGTCGATCGTGGTCGACCTCGCGGCGCTGTATGGCGGCAGCCTCTCGCTCGGCAGCGCGCCGATCGGAGGGCTGCGGGCGGAACTGGTGCTGCCCGGCGTGTGAGGGTCGAATCGGCCAGGACGGCCGGCGTGCCTCCAATTTCGTCATTCCTCAACGACTTCTTAACGCCGGAGCTTTTATGATGCGCCCTGGACGCGATTGTCGTTCCGCGCGACACAAGCATGCACACCGGGCGCATGAACCAGACATCGACCGAGCGGCTGAGGGATTATCTCGCGCAGCTTCCGCCGCAGGCGCAGGCGTTGCTGATGCGGGAGTTCGAGCGCGCCATCGAACGCGGTGAAGACCTCGCGGTTGCCAACTTCGTGCTCGAGCAATTGCGCAAGATCGTGCGCGGAACCGACGAGGAGGCGCGGCCGCGCACGGACGATCCGGCACGGCTGCTGTTCCGTCCGCTGGAGCCGTTTCTCGTCGAAGGCAATATTCCGGTACGGCCGGGTCAGATCCGCCGTGCGTCGTTGCTGGCGATTTGGCGATGGCTGATCGCCGACGGCGCGCCCGATCAGGCGCGCGAATTCGAGGCGGAGCTGGTCCGGATTCGCGAAACCGGAACATCGGCGGGTCTCGAAGCGGCGATCGGCAAGTTTCAGGGCGCCGCGGCGGAAGCGATCAGCGCGATCGCCACGCCGGTGTACGGCGACAAGCAGCGCGCACTGACGCGCGTCGGTCCTCCGGAGGTGATCGAGGACTTGCTCTCGATCGGCTCGGTTCTGCAGGCCCGCGAAGCGCTGGACACCCTCAACTATCGGCTTCCGAAATTCCTGCGGGTTTTCGGGGATTCGCAGATGGCGTTGATAAGCGTATCACTCAACGTTCCCGTTCTGCAGACACCGCAACTGCTGCCGTTTACGCTATCGCTGGTGATGCAGCGGTTGAATGCGCCGTGGCAGATCATCCGGCTTGCCATCAAGATGGCCGCGTCCGACGACGAGATCCGCGTTGCCGCCACACCTTACGGTATTGCCGTCAGCCTGGCGCTGTACGATCTGTCCTTCCTCGCCGCCAGCCTGCGGACCGATATCAAGCGCGGCCATTTCGACAACGTCGCCGAGCATCTCAAGATTCTCCATGACGGCGTACGCGGCCTGCGAACCGAACTCGATCTGCGCAACGAGTCCGCGTGGGGCAGGCAACTGGCGTCGATCCGCGCGGAAATTTCCAATGCGCTGCAATCGGAAATCGACAGGGTGCCCGGTCGCGTCCGGCGTCTGCTGCGTCAGCGCGCCGACAAGGATATTTCCGTGGACGCCAGGGTTGATCCTGATGAGGTCAACGAAACCGCAGCATTGATCGATTTCGTCGCGGTGTGCCGAACCTATGCCAGTGAACTTGCGATCAACGAGGTCACGCTGCGCACCTACTCCGACCTGCAACATTACGTCGAGCAATCCACCGAGGCGCTGGTGCAATCGCTGCGCAGCGGCGACTTCAAGACGCGCGCCTACCGGCAGATGCAGGTCGAGGCGGCAATTCGTTTCTGCGACGTATTGTTTGGCCACGATTATGCGTCGCTGATGAACAGGGCGGCCGAGAATGCCCTGACCGGAGAACGCAGGCCCTCCAGGGCCGGATAAAATGATTGTGAAACACCCAAATACAAGTTACGGTTGATATCAGTCAGTCCCGAACGTGCACTTTTTGGTATGATATCAATCATTAATTTCGTCGAACTTGAGAACCGCGTCATTACGGCGACCTACCGGAACCTGATGATCAGGGCCAAGGTAGCCCTGGTCGATAAGGCCAGCGGTGAGCAACTGGCAGATCCGGTCACCACGATTGGGTCTCCGGCCCCCAACGGATCGCTGAGGATCAGACTACCTCACTCCATCAAGCCCGGTATCTATTATCTGAGAGCGCTGAACGGGCACGGCGAGGCCGCCGCGCATAGCGTGGAGTTTTACGTCAGCTGATACCGGGCTTTTGTGCCGATCTAGCGATTTGTTTGCAATGGACATTTGTTATTTGCCCGGCTTGCCGCCGGTGGTGTAAAGCGGCGCAGCGGCGCCTCGATGTGGGCGTTGTTCCACCGGAAACCGCTTGATGACTTTGTGGTTTGTGTTCGCGCTGATGACGGCCGCTGCGATCTTCGCCGTGCTGTGGCCGTTGGGCCGCCGCGGGCGGCCGCCAAACGACGGCAGCGAGGAAACCGTCTATAAGGATCAACTCGCGGAGGTCGATCGCGACCTCGCCGCGGGCCTGATCGGTTCCTCCGAAGCCGAGGCCGCGCGCGTCGAAATCAGCCGCCGTCTGCTGGCTGCGGCGGACAACCAGCGTGATCCACCTGCCGTATCGAACCTCAGCTTGCGCCGCTCCGCGGCGATCCTGGCGCTGGCGGGATTGCCGATCATATCGCTCGCGGTTTATCTCCCGCTCGGCTCGCCGCGCCTGCGCGATTTTCCGCTGGCGCAACGGACCCGCGCGCCCGCCGCCACCCAGTCGCTCGACAATCTGGTGGCGCAGGTCGAGGCGCATCTGGAGAAAAATCCAACCGATGGCCGCGGCTGGAATGTGCTCGCACCGGTGCTGTCGAGGTTAGGCCGCTACGACGAAGCGGCGCGGGCCTATCGCAATTCGATCACCTATGGTGGCGACAGTGCCGACCGCCGGGCCGATCTCGGCGAAGCCCTCGCCGGCGCGGCCGGGGGCGTCGTCACATCCGAGGCCAGGGCCGAATTCGAACGCGCCATCGCCATGCAGGCGGACGAGCCGAAGGCGAATTACTTCCTTGGCCTTGCCGCCGAACAGGACGGCCGGACCGCCGAGGCCGCATCGATATGGCGTTCGATACTGGCAAAAGCGCCACCGGATGCGCCGTGGCGTCCGGTGGTTCAGGCGGCGTTGGGCCGGGTCGGCGGTTCCGGCGCTCCGGCGCCGTCCGATGATGCCATGGCTGCGGCAAAAGACATGAATGAAGCCGATCGCGGCGCGATGATTCGTGGCATGGTGGATCGCCTCGCCAGCCGATTGAAGCAGAACGGCGATGATGTCGAGGGATGGCTGCGGCTGGTGCGGGCCTATATGGTGATGGGCGATCGCGACAAGGCGAAAAGCGCGCTGACCGACGCGCGTCAGGCCGTCGCCAATGACGCCGAGCGGTTGCGACAATTGAACGAGGGCCTGAAAGATCTCGGGCTTGACGGATAGGCATGATGGAAAGTCTGAAGCAGCTCCCGGATCGCATCATTCTCGAACTCGAAGAGTACGCATGACGCGCAGGCAACGGCGACTGACAATGATCGGTGGCTCGCTCGCGGTGCTCGCGGTTGCGGCAGCACTGGTGCTGAACGCGATGCGCGATTCAATCGTATTTTTCTCGACGCCGGCGGCGGTAGCCGAAAAGCACATTCCGGCAGGCAAGCGGTTCCGTCTTGGCGGTCTGGTGCAGCCGGGGTCGCTGGTGCGCGGCGACGATCTTGCGGTCAGGTTCCTGGTCGCCGACGACAGCGCCACCTTGCCGGTTTCCTACAAGGGAATTCTTCCGGATCTGTTCCGCGAAGGGCAGGGCGTGGTCGCCGAAGGCGCGCTCAATTCATCCGGCGTTTTCAGGGCCGACACCGTGCTTGCCAAGCACGACGAGACCTATATGCCGAAGGATGTCGCCGACGCGCTGAAGAAGCAGGGGCACTGGAAAGACAGTTACGGCGCCAAGGCAGCGGGAACCCCCGAAAAGCCAGATGCGGCGCAACGCGCATCGCAGACGGATCAGGCGGCGCCGCGGGCGGCTCGAGGTGCGATACAATGATCGCAGAAGCCGGACATTACGCGCTGGTGCTGGCGCTGGCGCTGGCGCTGATCCAGTCGACCGTGCCGATTTTGGGCGCACGCTGGCGTGATCCTGCCCTGATGAATGTGGCGCGCTCGACCGCGCTCGCGCAGTTGCTGTTTGTCGGCGCGTCGTTCGCAGCATTGGTCACGCTGCACGTCACTTCGGATTTTTCCGTCGTCAACGTGTTCGAGAATTCGCATTCCCTGAAACCGTTGATCTACAAGATCACCGGCGTATGGGGCAATCACGAAGGCTCGATGCTGCTGTGGGTATCGATCCTCGCACTGTTCGGCGGTCTCGTCGCGGCCTTCGGCAATAATCTGCCGTTGTCGCTGCGCGCGCATGTACTGGCGGTGCAGGCCTGGATTGCCAGTGCGTTCTACCTGTTCATCCTGATCACATCGAACCCTTTCCTGCGCATCGCCAATCCGCCGATCGAGGGCCGTGACCTCAATCCGGTGCTGCAGGATATCGGCCTCGCCGTGCATCCGCCGATGCTCTATCTCGGCTATGTCGGCTTTTCGATTTCGTTTTCGTTCGCTGTCGCCGCCTTGCTCGAGGGCCGGATCGACGCCGCGTGGGCGCGATGGGTGCGGCCGTGGACGCTGCTGGCGTGGATATTCCTCACGCTCGGCATCGCGATGGGCTCGTACTGGGCCTATTATGAACTCGGCTGGGGCGGCTGGTGGTTCTGGGATCCGGTCGAGAACGCGTCGCTGATGCCGTGGCTTGCCGGCACCGCGCTGTTGCATTCCGCGGTCGTGATGGAAAAGCGCAATGCGCTCAAGGTCTGGACCATCCTGCTGTCGATCCTGACGTTCTCGCTGTCGCTGCTCGGCACCTTCCTGGTGCGCTCGGGCGTGCTGACGTCGGTGCATGCGTTCGCGACCGATCCGACCCGCGGGGTCTTCATTCTGCTGATCCTCTGCATCTTCATCGGCGGCAGCCTGACGCTGTATGCATGGCGCGCCCCGGCGCTGAAGCAGGGCGGCCTGTTCGCGCCGATCTCGCGCGAGGGCGCGCTGGTGCTGAACAACCTGTTCCTGACCACCGCCTGCGCGACCGTCTTCATTGGAACGCTGTATCCGCTGGCGCTGGAAGTGCTGACCGGCGACAAGATTTCGGTCGGCGCACCATTTTTCAATCTTACCTTCGCGCCTTTGTTCCTTCCCTTGATGATCGCGGTGCCGTTCGGGCCGCTGCTGGCCTGGAAGCGCGGCGATCTGCTCGGCGCCGCGCAACGCCTGGTGGCGGCCGGCGTCGCGGCGCTGGTTGCGATCGCGGTGCTGTGGGCATGGACGCGCGGCGGCAGCGCGTTCGCGCCGCTGGCGATCGGGCTCGCGGTATTCGTCATCGCCGGCGCGTTAACCGATCTCGCCGAGCGGATCGGCCTGTTCCGCCTGCCGCTTGCAGCCGCGGCGCGGCGGGCGCGCGGATTGCCGCGTTCGGCCTGGGGCACGGTATTCGCCCATGCCGGCGTCGGCGTTGCCTTGATCGGGATCGTCTGCGAGACCACCTGGAACAGCGAATATATCGGATCGATGAAGCCCGATGACGTCGCTGTCATCGCCGGTTACCAGTTGCGGCTCGACGGCGTGACGCAGCGGCAGGGGCCGAATTATCGTGAAATGGTGACGCAATTCACGGTCAGTCTCGATGGCGAGCGGCTCAGCACGATGACGCCGTCGAAGCGCAGTTTCACCACGCGGGGATCGACGACTACCGAAGCCGCATTGCTGACCCGTGGCGCAAGCCAACTTTACATCTCGCTCGGCGAGACCGCCGCTGACGGCGCGATCGCGGTGCGCGTGTACCACAAGCCGATGGTGCTGCTGATCTGGTTCGGTCCGGTGCTGATGGCGTTCGGCGGCCTGCTCTCGCTGTCGGACCGACGGCTGCGCGTCGGCGCGCCGAAACCTGCGAAGGCCATGCGCGGATTGCAGGCGGCGGAGTGATGAAACAAATCCTTGCTTGCGTGGTTGCCTTGGCCGTGATCGCTGGATCGTCGGCCGCTTATGCCGTGCAGCCCGACGAAATCATGTCGGATCCGGCAAAGGAATCGCGGGCGCGGGATTTGTCGCGCGAACTGCGCTGCATGGTGTGCCAGAACCAGTCGATCGACGATTCCGACGCGCCGCTGGCGCGCGATCTGCGGCTATTGGTGCGCGAGCGGATCGCGGCCGGCGACAGTGACGCGCAGGTGCTCGATTTTCTGGTGGCGCGCTATGGCGAGTTCGTGCTGCTGAAACCCCGGCTCGAACCTCACACGTATCTGCTATGGTTATTGCCGCCGCTGGTGCTGGCTGGTGGAGGGTTCGCGCTGTGGATGCATAACCGGCGGCGGACCATATCGGCGAGTGCGGAAGATCAGTCGTTGCGCCAATTAACGCCGGAGGAGGAAGCGCGGCTGGAACAACTCATCGCGTCGGAACCGTCCCCGGAACGGCCGGCTTAGTTAGCCCGCGCTAAGCTGTTTGCTGGCCGTGATAAATTGCGTCGTGGTGCGATAAGTCGTTTTCGCCCCTGCGATAAACCGTTTTCGCCCCTGCGATAAACCGTTTTCGCCCCTGCGATAAACTGCCGCATTCATCCACCCCCTTTATTACAAAAGTTTAATTCGCCCGCCAGCGCACCGTAAGGCGGGAAGCCCCATCTTTGGATCCTCAGGGTGCTCGCCCCCGCACCGTCAATTCTGGCTCTGGAGACTTACGTATGACCGACCGTCCCACCGATCTTTCGTCGCTGCCTTCCTATCAAGCGCCCCGGCGCTCGCTGTTCTCCGCACGCAAGTTCGCGTTGATGGCCTCGGTCGTGGCCGGCCTTGGGGTCGCCGTTTACGGCTTCAGCCCGTCGCAGGGCCCGGTCGATATCTTTACCAGCCCCGCGCATGCGCAGGTCAACAACGAAGTCCGCAAGGTCGCGCAGCCCATCGGCTTTGCCGACATCGTCGAGCGCGTGAAGCCGTCGGTGATTTCGGTGAAGGTCAATATCAATGAGAAGGTCGCCAAGGAAGATGGCGCCAACAAAGACGATGATTCGCCGTTCCAGCCGGGCTCGCCGATGGAGCGCTTCTTCCGCCGCTTCGGCGGACCGGATGGCTTGCCGCCGGGTCTGCGCGGCGGTCCGCGCGGACATGGCGGTGTGACCGGTCAAGGTTCCGGCTTCTTCATTTCCGCGGATGGCTATGCGGTCACCAACAATCACGTGGTCGACGGCGCCGACAAGGTTGAAGTCACGACCGATGACGGCAAGACCTACAGCGCGAAGGTGATCGGCACCGACGCGCGCACCGACGTTGCGCTGATCAAGGTCGAAGGCGGCTCGAGCTTCCCGTTCGCCAAGCTTTCCGAGGGCAAACCCCGCATCGGCGACTGGGTGCTCGCGGTCGGCAATCCGTTCGGTCTCGGCGGCACCGTCACCGCCGGCATCGTCTCGGCCAGCGGCCGCGATATCGGCAACGGGCCGTATGATGATTTCATCCAGATCGACGCACCCGTGAACAAGGGCAATTCCGGCGGTCCGGCCTTCAACACCGAAGGCGAAGTGATGGGCGTCAACACCGCGATTTACTCGCCGTCGGGCGGCAGCGTCGGCATCGCGTTTTCGATCCCCGCCTCGACCGTGAAGACTGTGATTGCACAGCTCAAGGACAAGGGCTCGGTCAGCCGCGGCTGGATCGGTGTCCAGATTCAGCCGGTCACGGCTGACATCGCCGACAGTCTCGGCCTCAAGAAGGCCGAAGGCGCGCTGGTTGCGGAACCGCAGGCCAACGGTCCGGCGGCCAAGGCCGGCATTAAATCCGGCGACGTGATCACCTCGGTGAATGGCGAGCCGGTCAAGGATGCGCGCGAACTCGCCCGCACCATCGGCGGCCTCGCACCCGGCAATGCCGTGAAGCTCAACGTGCTGCACAAGGGCCAGGACAAGGTGGTCAACCTGACGCTTGGCCAACTGCCGAATACGATTGAAGCCAAGGCCGACATTGACAAAGATGACAAGGGCAGCGCGACCCGCGGGACCGATGTGCCGAAGCTCGGCCTGACGGTAGCACCCGCCAACAGCGTTGCCGGCGCCGGCAAGGAAGGCGTCGTTGTCACCGAGGTCGATCCGAAGAGTGCTGCGGCCGAACGCGGCTTCAAGGAAGGCGACGTCATTCTGGAAGTCGCGGGAAAGAACGTGGCCAATGCCGGAGACGTGCGCGAGGCGATCAACGCTGCGCGCGCCGACAACAAGAACAGCGTTCTGATGCGCATCAAGAGCGGCGGATCGTCGCGCTTCGTCGCCGTGCCGCTTGCGAAGGGCTGAGGAAGAAACACATGAGATCATGATCCGGTCGCGTTGGACCATGATCGGGAACAACGGGGGTGTCGCCGGCATCAGTCGCCCCGCCGACGGCTCCTTCCGGGGGCGGGTCAAGAGCTCGCTCCCAAAAGTTCCTTCCGGTGGAATAATGCCCCCCTCTGTCGGAAGGTCAAAAGGGCGGTGAGGTCCCCCAGCTTCACCGCCCGCCTTTTTGCTTAACGAAAGAGGCGTCGGGTCGCCTTGCATGACAATGCCGGCCGCGCCATGGTGACAGAAGGCTGACCCACTTGACCTCAACCGACACCCAGATGCGCCTCCTGATCATCGAAGACGACCGCGAATCCGCCGACTACCTGGTCAAGGCATTTCGTGAAGTCGGTTATGTCGCCGATCTCGCCAGCGACGGCGAGGAGGGGTTGGCGCTCGCCGACACCGGCGACTATGACGTGCTGGTGATCGACAGGATGCTGCCGAAACGCGACGGGCTGTCGCTGATCGGCACCTTGCGTGACAAGGGCAACCGCACGCCGGCGCTGATTCTCTCGGCACTAGGCCAGGTTGACGACCGCATCAAGGGTTTGCGCGCCGGCGGCGACGATTACCTGCCCAAGCCCTATTCGTTCGCCGAACTGCTGGCGCGGGTCGAGGTGCTGTCGCGGCGCCATGGCGGTCCGGCCGAGGAAACCACCTACCGCGTCGGCGATCTCGAGCTTGATCGTCTTTCGCATCGCGTCGCCCGCGGCAAGGACGAACTGACGCTGCAGCCGCGCGAATTCCGGCTGCTGGAATATCTGATGAAGCACGCCGGGCAGGTGGTGACGCGAACCATGCTCCTGGAAAATGTCTGGGACTATCATTTCGATCCGCAGACCAATGTCATCGACGTGCATATTTCGCGGCTGCGTTCCAAGATCGACAAGGGCTTCGAACGGCCGTTGCTTCACACTATTCGCGGCGCGGGGTACATGATCCGTGACGGCATTCGTTGAAAATCTAATAAAAACAGATGCTTCCAGTTATGAGCGCCTGTTCTCGACTTGCCGATTTATTACCAGCTTTCGGCAGCGCCTTTAGCCACGCCGTTAAATCGTCAGGCAGAATGATCGTTCGCGCTCCCTGCTTGTGAGCGACCCTGACAAAGATGCCACTCGCGACTGAGAGCCTGCTTTTGATCGCGCCGCTCGAAGTGGGTCTCGATTTGTCTCGACCGGTCTCGGCGAAATCGCTTAACGGGCCACAACTTGATCCTGACGCCGTTTCCCAACGGATTGCGTCGTGCCGTCGACGAAATGCTGGTGCGTGCCGGGCGGGTATCTGAGCCTAAGCTGGAGGTCGATACCAATTCGCTGATGACCAGTATGACGAAACACGGCACTGGCTATTGCGTGCTTCCCTACAGCGGCGTCCATGAGCTGCTTCAACGCAAAGAGGTATCCGCTGCGCCCATTCGAAACGCCAAATGGGGCTGGGTAGTCGCCGTTTCGCGCGAGCGAGCAATGTCGGCGGCAACCAAGAAACTGATCGAGATGATCGCGCAAGAGGCGACGACCCTTGTGATGGATCAGGAAGAGCTACTCTTGATTTGGCGTCCCGACAGCAAGCAGGATAGGCTGGTTTAATGTCGGCTAATCCTTTTGGACCGATTCGGATCGATACCAATCTTATCAGTCTCTGCCCAGACAACCATTCTAGGAGCTCACAGGCGCCAACGCCACACAGGCCATGTCGTTGTGGCAGATTGAACTCGTGAGTCCATTGTCCCAGGCGATCTTCACGGCGCTCCAATCGTTTTCCACGATTTCGCCCCGGTCCGCCTTACGGCCTTCCCAGTAGACATGCTCGCCAATCTTCAACAATCTGGATCGATCTCCGCGCATCTCAATTCACCATGTCTAGTTGTTCAGGCTCTGCGCAGGCTGTACTTCACCTGATCGGATCATATCCTGAAGGCCTTCTATTATCTGCTTGGTCGCGAACGGCTTCTGGAAGAACCGGCTGTTTGCGGGTCTGTCGCGCTCAGACACTTCCACTCTTCCCGACACCAAAATGATCTTGATGGCCGGCCATCGGTCGTGGACGGTTCGAGCAAGTTCCAAGCCGTCCATGCTGCCGGGCATCTGGATGTCTGTGAACAGCAGCGCTATGTCCGAGCGGCTTTCCAGAATGGAAACCGCTTCGTCCGCATTCGCCGCTTCGACCGCCGTAAACCCGGCGTCGGCGACGACGTTCGCCGCACACATACGCAGCATCTCATCGTCTTCCACCACCAGGACCGCAGATACAGAAGGGGGTCGGGGAAAAGGCATCACTACCTGACGCTTTCGTATGAGCCAACCATTAACCGCGCCTGGCGCCCGATTTGGCCGCGGACGCTGTCTTCGCAAGCTCGGATCAGTTCACTTCCCGCCTCATGATGAGCGAGACATTCTGGCCGCCGAAGCCGAAAGAATTCGACATTGCCGCTGTGACGCGGGCGTCTCTTGCCTTGTTAGGCACGACGTCGAACGGGATTGCCGGATCCGGAACATCGTAGTTGATGGTAGGTGGAATGCGCTGGTGTTCCAGCGTCAACAGGGTGAATACCGCTTCGATGATGCCGGCGGCGGAGAGGGTGTGTCCGATCATCGACTTGTTGGACGAGACCGGAATCTTGCGGGCATGATCGCCAAACACGGCGGCGGCGCCGAGATATTCCATCTTGTCGTTCTCTGGCGTACCGGTTCCGTGAGCGTTGATGTAGTCGATATGATCGAAGGTCATGCTTGCATCGGCGAGAGCGTTGCGGATGCAATCGGCGATCGGAACCCCGTCCGGTTTGGGACGGGTACGATGGAAAGTGTCAGCCAATTCGCCGCAGCCGCCAATCACGCCCAGGATCTTCGCGCCGCGCGATTGCGCGGCGTCCAGGCTTTCCAGCACCAGCGCACCGGCACCTTCAGCCATTACGAATCCTTGCCGGTTTTTCGAAAAGGGCTTCGATGCGCTGCGCGGGTCGTCGTTGTGGGTAGATAGCGCCGACAGGAGAGAGAATCGCACCATGGCCTCGGCATTGACCGAACCGTCGGTCGCGACGCATAGCGCGGCGTCGGTTTCTCCGCGCCGAATTGCCTCGACGCCGAGCTGTATCGCTGTTGCGCCCGACGCGCAGGCCGTCGATACCGAGATGGGCGATCCCTTTGTGCCGAAGGTCTCGCAGAGATGGTCCGCAACTGAGCCGAACAGATAGCGGGCGTGGACCTGCGTGAACCGCCCGCCGCCGCTGGTCCGCAGCAGGATGTCGTAGTCTATGGAGCCCGCTTCGCCGGAGGCCCGTGCGATTTCTTCGCGTTGCGGCCACTCGACTTCGACCGGCGCCAGACCGAGAAACAACGGGCCTGGAAAGTCGCCCTTTCGTCCAATTCCCGATTGGCCGACAGCCTCTTCGATGACGATATCTGCCAGACGCTCGGCAAGCGTTGTCGAGGAGAATGGCTTCACCTCGACGAAGTCGATGGTGCCGGCGATACGCGTCTTCAATCCATGGGTGGAGAAGCGCCGGATGGTGCTTATTCCAGACTCTCCGGCGGTAATTTTCGCCCAATTCTCAGTCTTGCCCTCACCAAGCGACGTGATCACTCCCATGCCGGTAACGACGACGATAGGACGATTGTGGCCGTCACGCGTCGTCGTCTTCGCGTTACGCAGCTTTGTGGATGCCAAGCCGGTTTCAGGCCGCATTGTCATAAGACGGCCTCGACGAGCGCCATTCCTTCGCCGCGCCAATGACCGACGCCGACGGCCACTATCTGGGTCGGCATCACGGTCGATTTCGTCTCTCGGCCGGATGTATCGTTTGGAGGGACCAACGCACCGCGGGATACGCTCAACGAAGCAAGGGCCAATGCTAATGGGAATTGCGCTTCGCTGAGATGTCCGAAGGACGTGCCGATCGCGCGGACGGGGACATCCCCGTGTGCCGACAGGAAGGCCGCCTCTTCGCTGGTGGCAACCGCAGCGCCTGTCGCTGCCGTGTAGATCGCGGTTGCATTTTCGGTGACCCCCAGGGACGCCCAGAGATCTCCCAGAACGCTTTCAACTCCGCCCGGGGCAGCTCGGGAGGAATGACCGGAGACGACGTTGACGAGCCGCGCAAACGGCTTGGCGCCTCGGCGCTCCGCATGCGGTCTCGACTTAAGCACCAGGAACACGCCACCCGAACCCAAAGCAAAGCCACCGCCATTACGCGCCCAGACCGATGCGAAATCCTTCTTGAGATTGAAGCCGCCGCATTCGTAGAGCATCAGCATTTCCTTGCGCTCGCCGTTATGCGCGGCGCCGACCAAGGCAATCTCGCTCTGTCCGGAGGCGATCTTCGCCCACGCAATCCGGACGGCGTCCACGCCGGCGGCTTCCTCGCCCATAAAGGTCCGTGACGATCCGGACACGCCGTGGACGATCGATATGTTGCCGGCGAGCAGATTGGATAGCTGCGCGAGGAACAGGGTAGGGCGCAGGTCGTTCATCAGCCGTTCGTTGAGTGCCCCCGACCTTCCGTCCGCACGCGCGGTCAAAATCGCGGCGTCGACATCGAGGTCGCGCTCGCCGCCGCCCGCAGCGACGATCATGTCGGTCCGAGCCAGGATTTCCTTGTCGTGCTTGATGCCGGCGGAATCCAGCGCAAGTCCGGCTGCGTAGGTGCCGATGCGCTGCCATGCTTCCATCTGGCGCTGGTCGCCCTTTTTCGGAATCTGATTGTCAAGATTAAGTGGCGCCAAAGGGATGGATCATCCACGGCGCATATTTTTCCAGATCGATGTTTACGCGGCCGCTGCGGAGAGCGTCCCAATTCGCTTCCAACCCGTCCCCCAGGGAGGAGACGAGCCCGATGCCGGTTATCCACGTCTCGCGTCGGTCTGCCGGAAGCTGCGACATTAGCGCAATCCACGGGCGAGATCGCGGCTTCGCAATCTTCCGCGGCGGATCGCCCAGCGTTCATGGCTATGGTGCATCACGCGATCGAGCGCCGTCCGTGAACCCAACGTCTTCTCGGGGATGCAGGCGATGACGGCATTGCGATCCTCAATGAATTGCTCATCGACGATCCATGTCCGCAGTTCCTCACCGGCGAGTCTGGCCGCGATCCGGTCAGGTGTCGGATCAATGTCGTTTGCCACCATCACATTCATCACGATCCGGCCGCCCGGTGCCAGACGGGCGCGGATGGCGTCGCAGGTCTCTGCATCGAACTCCTCCGTGAAACGGAATCCCGGTCCACCGACATCGATCGCAATGCCGTCGTAGTATTTGCGGTCATCGAACACGAATTTTCGAAAGTCGGAGACGATGCACGGCAATTCGTCCGGCAGATCGAAATACCTGTGCGCGAGCACGAAACTGATCGGGTTAATATCGACGATGGTCAATCTCTTGCCGAGACGCGACAGCCGTGTCGCAAGATTTCCCGCCGCCACAGCCCAGGACGAGGATTTGTTCGGAGCGGGACAGGAGTTCGTCCATGAGCTTCACGTAGGTGAACACGCTTTCGCCGTCTGGCGTGGCCTGGCTTTGTCTTATCCCCTCTTCGAAGTACACGCGTGTACCGTCCCAAGAACACTCGACGATATCGATCTGCCCATTCTTCCCTTGATAACGACCCAGCAATTTCACGGCAGGCAACACCTAAAGAGTTTGGCATCAGAATACATGCATTAAACATCTCTTATCATGTAATTTGTGGATCGCCAACTCTTTCGGATATTGCCGATAATGTTTCCGCATCCCTCGAGAGAAATTCGATACAAGTCTCAGATCTTCTATCCGTTTCAAACGGCGTGAACCGGATGCTGATATATTTTGCATCTAAATTGATGCTTGAAACCATAATTCGGATGGTGTAGATATATCTGATGCGAATCGAACCGGAAGCCGCCATTTCATGATCACGGCCAACCAACTCAGGGCCGCCCGCGCGCTCCTGAATATAGACCAGCGGCAGATGGCCCACCTGGCGGATCTTTCAGTCCCTACCATTCAGCGCATGGAAGCAAGCGACGGAGTTATCCGCGGCAACGTCGATTCTCTGATGAAATTGGTTTCTGCGCTGGAGAATGCCGGGATCGAGTTGATCAATCCGGGAGGGCAGAGTTCGGCCGGTGGTCGAGGCGTTCGTCTCAGGGAGCACGTCACGAAGCCCAAAATGAAGAACATAAAGCAACCCAAACCTTCGTCGTCGCGGACCCTGGAACGGGCGCGATGAACCGGCGTGCTGTCGGAAAAATGGATTTCCCAATCGAAGATGACGAAAACGCTGAAGACGACTATCCAGACCGTCGGCAGACGGCCCGCGTCGAAACGACGACGGTCGACGTGCCGGGAGCCGCGAGTTCCATGCGTTTCGCGCAAACCTGCTCGCATTAGCGTTTCGGATTGGCCTGATCGGTCGCCACCCTCGAGGCGCAGAAGGCGGAAGATGGAAGTCTCGGACAAGCAGATATCGGAAAAAACGCCATCGCCATATTTCGCTGGCCTTCTGTGTCGATGTCCGCGCTGCGGCAAGGGAAAGTTGTTTGAGGGGTTCTTGACCCTGAAATCCAGATGCGACGTGTGCGGCCTCGATTTCAGCTTTGCCGACGCCGGCGACGGGCCTGCCATATTCGTCATCATGATCGCCGGCGCCATTGTCGTGGGAGCCGCCTTGGTCACGGAGGCCAAGTATCAACCTCCGTACTGGGTCCACGCGGTGCTGTGGATCCCGTTGATCCTGATAGTCACGCTATGGCCCTTGCGAGGGCTGAAAAGTCTTTTGATCGCATTGCAGTATCATCACAAGGCATCGCAGGGAAAACTTGTTCCGCGAGCCGAAGAATGAGCCGGTTAGCAGATATGCGTTAGAACCTATGCTGACATTGCGACGGCCATTTCGTCCGCCCGGACGACGTTTTTGAATTTCGCAAAATTGTCCTGAAACATCCGCACAAGCCTGGCCGCAGCGGCGTCGTACGCCTCCTTGTCGCTCCAGGTCTCCCGCGGCTTCAAGATCCGGCTGTCGACGCCCTTGACCGATGCGGGTACTTGAAAGCCGAAGTGCTGGTCGATGTAGAATTGGCCGTCGTTGAGCGTGCCGTCGAGTGCGGCTGTCAGCAGAGTACGGGTCACGTTGATGGGCATCCGTTGTCCGACCCCGTATTTTCCCCCGGTCCAACCGGTGTTCACCAGCCAGCAGTTGACATTGTGCTTTGCAATGAGCGAGCGCAGCAGATCGCCGTAGACCGAGGGCGGCCGGGGCATGAACGGGGCGCCAAAACAGGTCGAAAAGGTGGCTTCGGGTTCGATCACGCCCTTTTCAGTTCCAGCGACCTTGGCGGTGTAGCCCGACAGGAAGTGAAACATGGCTTCCGCCGCTGTCAGCTTGGCAATGGGCGGCATTACGCCGAAGGCGTCCGCAGTCAACATGACGAGGTTCTTCGGATGTCCGGCGCGTCCGGTCTTCGAAGCATTGCGAATGAAGTGCATCGGATATGCGGCGCGCGTATTCTCTGTCTTCGAGCCATCATCGAAATCGCAGACGCGCGTGATCGGATCAAACGCGACGTTTTCCAGGACCGTTCCGAAACGCTGGGTGGTTGCATATATGGCCGGCTCGGCTTCGGCACTGAGCTTGATTGCCTTCGCGTAGCAACCGCCCTCGAAATTGAAGATGCCTTTGGAACCCCAACCGTGCTCGTCGTCACCGATCAGCGTGCGATCGGGATCGGCAGACAGAGTTGTTTTCCCGGTTCCGGACAAACCGAAGAAGATCGCCGCATCGTCCTGCGGGCCGACATTTGCGGAACAATGCATCGGCATGACGTTTTGAGCGGGGAGAAAGTAATTCAACGTCGTAAACACGGCCTTCTTGATCTCGCCGGCATACGAACTTCCTCCTATCAAGACGATCTTTCGCGAAAAATCGATCGCGATCACCGTATCGCTGCGAACGCCATGGCGCTTGGGATCCGCCTTGAAGGTCGGGCAGCAGTAGATCGTGAGTTCCGGCAGGAACGTCGCGAGTTCGCTGCGTTTAGGTCTGAGCAACAGAGTGCGGATGAAAAGCGAGTGCCAGGCAAGCGCTGTAAAGACGCGCGTACGCATGCCGAATTCCGGATCGGCGCCGGCGCGCAGATCCTGGGCATACAAGGTCTTGCCGGCGGAGTGAGCAATGAAGTCCTGGTACAGTCGCGCAAATTGCGCGGGGGTCATCTTGCCGTTGTTTTCCCACCAGATGGTCTGCTCCGTCTGGTCGTCACAGACAATATACTTGTCTTTTGGGCTGCGGCCGGTGTGCACGCCGGTTTCGGCGCACAGCGCACCGCCGGACGTGACCTGCGCTTCACCGTCCTTGAGGGCGCATTCGTACAGTTCGGGTTCAAGGAAATTCCAGTTCAACCCTTTGAGATCTCTGAAACCGAATTTGTCTGCCCCGAATTCCGGATTGCGAGTGCCTTGTTCCAACATTTCGTTCCTCCCTGGGCGCAGATTAGGACATGCATGCGATGTCGACGATGACAGGTTTGCTGTCGCGCGAAGGCCGACGTGGGCGTCGCAACGCCCAACCACAGCCGACGTTTTTGGAAAACTTCGCCATATAATGCCTGTTGGCGGCTCGACGCAGCCTGGGCAGGCAGGCGATCAGGACATTTCGGTTCAGACGACCCGGATGATCGAATATCCATGAACTCATGTGACCTTCGGACAGGTCGCTGCCGATCATGTCAGGCGCCGCGTCGAAATCGGTCGCGACAAGCATGTTCAGGATTGCGCGTCCGGCAGGTTTCAGCCGAGCCGTGATCGAATGACAGGTTGCCGGATCGAACTGCTCCTCGAAGCAAAATCCGGGTCCGCCGACGTCGATCGCTATGCCGTCGAAAATACGGGTTTCAGCTAGAAGATATTCCTTGAAATCTTCGACGATGCAGGGAATTTCCTTCGGCAGTCCGAAGAAGCGCTTGGCGAGGTCGAAGCTGACTGGGTTGTGGTCGACGACGGTTACGCTCTTGCCTTGGCGTGCCAGCATCGTCGCGAGGTTGCCTCCGCCACATCCGAGGAGCAGGACACTGTTCGCGTCGCCCAAGAACGCTTCCATCATCTTTACGTATGGGAAGCGGCTCTCTCCGGACGCCGAGCTTTGGCTCTGGAAAATCTCGCCTTCGCGATAGAGGCGGTCGCCCGTCCGTTCGCTTTCCCAGATCGCGATCTCGCCCAGCTTGCCCTTGTATTTGCCGATGATCTTCAAAGCTACTCTCGTTAATTGTGATGTATTTAACATCAGTAACGATCTTCCATAGATGTATAGCTAACGATCATATCTTGAGTCTAGTCACATCTCTGAAGGTCGCCGATCCCCAGCGATGCGTTTGCTGACCCGTTACACGGTCAAAAATCAGTACGTGGCATCGACGGCGGCGTACCCGCGTTTGCTCCGAAACTGGCCACGCAGACGCTCATCAGTGCCGACCACAGTACGGGGCAGCACCCCGCGATAAAGCCGGCCTGGAATAGTCGAAGTCGTCCCCAGATCCTCAAGTGGGAGAGACACTCTTGGCCGTTTGATCGAGCAGAGACAGCAGCCCCTGCAAGATCCTGATGGGCGGCGGAGGACAACCGGGAATATGAAGATCGACGGGAACCACTTGCGAGACGCCTCCTACCACTGCGTAGCTGCCGGCAAAGCAGCCGCCATCCCGGGCGCAATCTCCCACAGCGACGACCCATTTCGGGTTAGGGGTCGCATGATAGGTGCGCTCCAACGCGTCGCGCATGTTCTTCGTCACCGGTCCGGTTACCATCAACACATCGGCATGACGCGGCGACGCAACGAACCGGAGACCGAAGCGCTCGACGTCATAGTAGGCATTGTTCAACGCGTGGATTTCAAGTTCGCATCCATTGCAGGATCCGGCGTCGACTTCGCGTATGGAGAGGCTGCGTCCGAGACGCCGCCGGGCGGCGAGGCCCACGGCTGTCGCCAGTTCGGTTACCGCGGCATCGTCCGTGGACGGCGCTCGCTCGGTGAACGGCCGGCGAAACAGGCTTTCAAAAAGCAGCTTGCGCATCTGGTGCTGTTCCTCAGAGATCGTGGCCCGAATAGGAGCAGTTGAAGGATTTGTTGCAGAGCGGGAAGTCGGCGACGATATTGCCCTCGATTGCCGCCTCCAGAAGTGGCCACTGAAACCACGACGGGTCGCGCAGGTGGCATCGTTCGACCCGACCATCCCGCAAGCGGAGCCAAACCAGAACGTCGCCGCGAAACCCCTCGACGATCGCCATGCCTTCCCGCGGCTCAAAAAGTGGGCTCGCCTTTGCCCGCAGCGGGCCTTCGGGAAGCCGGTCCAATATCTGGTCGATCAGGGAGAGGCTCTGCTCCACCTCGCGCACACGGATCCAGACGCGGGCGTTGACATCCCCCTCATTCAGAACGGGTACTTCAAAGCGCAGTCTGTCATACGGCGGATAAGCAAGGGCTTTGCGCGCGTCGAAGGATCGTCCGGACGCGCGGCCTATGTAGCCTCCGGCGCGCATATTGTTTGGCCAATGCAGGCTTGAGCACGCCGGTATCGACGGTACGATCCTGGAGCGATGCGGTGTTGTCGTATAGTTCGACCAAAGCAGGAAAGCGCAGACGGATATTATCCAGCGCCGCCTGGATGATTTTCCTCCCTTCATCGTTGAGGTCGCGGGTCACGCCACCGGGCACGATGATATCCCGCATCAATCGATGGCCGAATGCGACATCGGATGCGCGCAGCACGTTCTCTCGCAGCACGCTGCAAAGAGCGTGCATCAGAATAAAGGAGGCATCGTTGCAGATCGCTCCGATGTCGCCGAGATGGTTGGCAAGCCGCTCGAGTTCCGCAAAAAGAGCACGTAGCCAAATCGCGCGATCAGGCACCACGATCTCCAGCGCGGCTTCGACTGCTCGCGAAAAGGCAAAAGCATACGCGACGTGCTGTCGCCTGATACGCGTCCGGCGAGTTGGGCGGCCCGCTCGAGATCGGCTCCCAACCATGAGCCCTTCGATGCCCTTGTGGGTATATCCCAACCGCTCTTCCAAGCGGACCACGGTCTCCCCACTTGCCGTAAACCGGAAGTGTCCAGGCTCAATGATTCCGGCATGCACGGGACCGACCGCGATCTGGTGCAGGCCGTCGCCTTCCGCCGGCAGAAAGCGATAGGGCGACGCTTGCGACAACGCGTCGATGCGATCTCCCAACGGGAAGCGCATGCCCCAACGGTTGTGATCAAGCCAGGGGCGCGGATCGGGCGAGCCTTCCGCTGCCAGTCCAAACAGATCGTGGATCGGCGCGCTCCAATCGAAGCGCCGGCGGGTGATGCATGCCGATCGAAGGATAACTGCGGTTCGGGGCAGTCCAGGCTGACGACAGCGATTTCCGCGGTCTGCTCATCCATGATCGCCATATGCACCGTTGCGGGTTCCCCCCAAAGGCCGAGCAAGCTGCAACGACCCTGTGCCAGTTCGCTTGCTGCAAAATTCCAGACGGCGGCATCGACCACGGATCGTGGCCAGGGAGAGTGGTGCTGGATCTGACGGCCCTCCAGCATGAGATCGATCAAGGATGGCATGTCATGTTTTCCTCGCGCTATCCAAGAAGGGTTGCCACATGCTGGAACCAGATGACGACCGGCGCGGGAAGATAGATTCCCGCGATCAGAACCAGCGAGAGATGGGCAAACATCGGTACATAGGAAGCCTCGACCGGAGCTGTGCTGCCGCGAGGGCTGCCGAACGCGACGCTTGTCAGGCGCAACATCAATGCGCCGAAGGCCAGCAAAAGCCCGAACACAAGGACGATTGCGAGCAAGGGTTGCCGCGCAAAGGTGGAGCTAACGACGAGAAATTCGCTCATGAAGATGCCGAGAGGCGGCAATCCGGCGATCGCGACGACGCCCACCACGAGGCCCCAGCCAAGCGCCGGATGGGTCACCGTCAAGCCCCGGATTCTGTTGATCCGCTGCGTGCCCTTGACCTGCGAAATATGACCGACGGCGTAGAAGATCGCCGACTTGGTCAGGCTGTGCATCACCATGTGCAACAGTCCGGCAAAATTGGCGAGCGGGCCGCCCATTCCGAACGCGAAGACGATGATCCCCATGTGTTCGATCGAGGAGTAGGCGAACAGACGCTTGATGTCGCGCCGGCGGTACAGCATGAACGCCGCGAAAACGAGCGAAACCAGGCCCATCGTCACCATCAGGGGGCCGGGAGCAATCGCGTTCGGACTGACGGCGAGCAATATCTTGAAGCGCAAGAGCGCGTAGAGCGCGACATTCAGCAGCAGGCCGGACAGCACGGCCGAGATCGGCGTGGGACCTTCGGCGTGCGCGTCGGGCAGCCACGCATGCAGCGGCGCGAGGCCGACCTTGGTCCCGTAGCCGAGAAACAGGAAGACGAAAGCGACGTTGAGAAGGGCAGGGTCGAAATGCGCCGCGTGTTCGACCAGCAACGTCCAGACCATGGCGTCCTGGCCTTCGCCCACGACCGGACGCGCCGCCATGTAGACCAGGATCGTGCCGAACAGGGCAAATGCTATTCCGACACTGCCGAGGATGAAATATTTCCACGCCGCTTCCAGAGCGGCATGGGTGCGATAGATGCCGACCATCAGCACCGTGGTTAGCGTCGCGATTTCCACCGCAACCCACATCAGGCCGATATTGTTCGAGACGAAGGCGAGATTCATGCCGAACATCATGGTCTGATACATGGCGTGGTAGAAACGCAGGTAAACCGGGGTCAATCGGCCGGTTTCGAGCTCGTGCGCAATGTAGCTGGCGCTGAAGATACTGGTCGTGAAACCCACGAAGGTATTGAGCACGATGAAGACGATGTTCAGATCGTCGACCAGCACATACGGCCCCGGCTGCGGGCGTTCGATCACGAACAGCGAGAGCGCCGAAAGAAATGTCGCGAGACTGGCAACGACGTTCAACCGCGCCGTCAGCCGGTAGCCCGGCAGTATGGCCAGCAACGCCGCCGCGCCGATTGGAATCAGCAGCACAGCCGCCACTGGATCGAAAGAATGGATGTTCATCGCCGCTCGCCCCGGTAATCGTCGAGCGCGGAAACGTCCACGGAGTTCGAAGCGTTCACGGATTCGGAACAGGAAGATGCCAATGACGATGAACGCGATCAGAATCGAAAAGGCCACGCTGATCTCGACGACGAGCGGCATGCCTTTGGCGCCGGTGGCCGCCAGCACCAGTCCGTTCTCGAGCGACATGAATCCCACGACCTGACTGACGGCATTGCGGCGCGTCACCATGACCAGCAGTCCGAGCAGCACGACCGATAGTGCGAAGGCGAGATCCTCGCGCGCCAGCGGATCGGCCTCGGCGGTCACCCGCAGCATCAGAACCATGGACAGGGCGACCAATGCCATCCCCGCCAGCATGGTTGGGCCGATACCAACGGCCAACTCGATGTCGCGATGAATCCCAAGCTGCTTGACAATGCGATGCAGCGCCACCGGAATGACGGTCGCCTTGAAGACGAGGGCGATAACTGCCGTGATGTAGAGATGAGGCGCGTTCTGAACATAGGCCTGCCAGGCGACGGAAAGCGCAAGCACGAGGGCATGCAATGCAAACACGTTGAGCAGCGAATAAAGCCGGTCCTGGTACAGCATCATGAAGCTGATCAGGACAAGTCCGCCGGCCAGCGTATGCGAGACGTCGAAGGAGAGGCTATGCATCTGCATCAGAAACTCCTCGACACGAACAGCAGAAGCGTGCCGAGCAGGCCCAGCATCAGCGCGGCGCCGAGAAATTGCGGGACGCGAAATACTCGCATTTTTGCCGTGGCGGTCTCGAACACCGCGAGCAAGAAGCCGGCAACCGCCAGTTTGACAACGTAAGCACCGGCGCCGATGGCGTATGCCAGAGGGCCGGTTCCGAATACCGCGATCTTCCAGGGCAGGAACACGCAGGCGATCAGCGAGATATAGAGCAGCAGCTTGAGAAACGCGCCGAATTCGATCATCGCGAGATGACGCCCCGAATATTCAAGGACCATCGCCTCATGCACCATGGTGAGTTCCAGGTGCGTGGCCGGATTGTCGACCGGGATTCGCGCGTTCTCGGCGAGCGCTACCATGATGAGCGCAATCAGCGCCATTCCCAACGATACCCGTAAGCCGACGTAGGACGACGCCATGAAATTTGCGACCGTCGAAAGTTGGGTCGAGCCGGCGACCAATGCCATGCAAAACACAATCAACAGCATCGCCGGTTCCGCCAGCGCCGCGATCATGACTTCGCGACTGGAGCCGATACCGCCGAAACTGGTGCCGACGTCCATCCCCGCGAGCGCCAGAAAGAAGCGTGCGCTTCCCAGCAGGGCGACAATGGCAATCAGGTCCGCCGTCCAGTTGAACAGGAGTCCGGTCGCGAAAGTCGGGATCAGGGCAGCGGCAACCCAGGTCGCGGCAAAGGTCACGTAGGGCGTCACCCGGAACAGCCACGACGCGTTGTCGGCCAGCACCACTTCCTTCCGGAGCAGTCGAAGGAGATCCCGATACGGCTGCAAAATAGAAGCTCCCTTGCGACGCACCAGCCGAGCCTTGATCTTGCGCACGAAGCCGGTCAGCAGCGGAGCAAGCAGGAGCACCAGCGCCATCTGGATGCCTTGCACCAGAATGTCGGACATCACGACCATATCGCCAGCACCAGCAGCAGCGTCACGAGGGTGGCGAAGACGAGACTGAGGTACCGCCGAATGGTCAGGAACTGCAGACGGTTGAGCCTGTCCGCCGCGTGTCCCACGGCGTCCGCGAGGGGCAGATATATTCCTTCCCAGATCAGATCATGCACCTCGATCCTGAGCCGCGCTGGCCTGATATCTCCTGGAGCCGGCATATCGACGTGATCGCGGGCGTGAAACGCGAGTGTGCCGAACACGCGGCGAATCGGTTGAGCGAAGCTTTCACTCGAATATTGAGCGGCGGGGGTTGGATCAGAAAAGCCGCAGCCCCAGGCCGGCCCCCGCCGCAGGGCGTGAGAGGCGAAGCGGTGAATAAAGAAGACGGCGAGGGAGGTGGATATCGTGATGAATAGCATCACAAGCAATCCGTTGTATGAACTGCGGCTCTCCGCAATCGGCACAATCGAAAGCCAGGCTTCATCGGCCTGGATCGGCATGCGGCCACCGAGGATCTCGATCGTAACCGGCGAAAGCGCATCGATTACCAATCCCGGCAGGATTCCAGCGAACAAACAAAGCGCAGCAAGGATGAACATTGCCGACAGCGAGTATCGGTCGACTTCGGCAGCGGTTTCTGCCGCCACGCTGCGCGGTCGTCCAAGAAATGTCACGCCGAATGCCTTGACGAAACACGCCGCCGCCAGTGCCGCGGCGAGCGCCAGCATCGCCCCGACCGCCGGTACCATGATCTTCAGGGCCCATTGCGGCAGGTCCGGACTTTGCAGCACCGCCTGGAACATCAGCCATTCCGACACGAAGCCGTTGAATGGCGGAAGTGCCGAGATTGCGACGCAGCCGACGAGAAAGACGAAGCTGGTGAACGGCATCCGATGGATGAGGCCGCCCAGTTTGTCCATGTCGCGCTCGCCCGTCGACGTCAGCACGGCGCCGGCCCCGAAAAACAGCAGAACTCTTGAAGAACGAGTGATTGAGAACGTGGAACAGCGCCGCCGTGAAAGCGAGCGCCGCCGCCAGCTTCAAGCCGTTGGCCTGGAAGGCCAGCGCGAGGCCAAGGCTCACGAAGATGATGCCGATATTTTCGATCGTGCTGTAGGCGAGCAGGCGCTTGAGGTCCTTTTCCATCATTGCGTACAGAATCCCCATGACGGCGGTGATGCCGCCGAGGAAAAGCACGATCACGCTAGCTGACCATGCCGGCGGCCCCAGCAGGTCGAACACGACACGGATGAAACCGTAGATCGCGACCTTGGTCATGACACCACTCATCAGCGCTGAAACATGGCTGGGCGCCGCAGGATGAGCGAGCGGAAGCCAGACGTGCAGCGGCACCAGGCCGGCCTTTGAACCGGCTCCGAGCAACATCAGGATCAACACCAACGTGGCCACATAGGGCGTATGTTGAGCCGCGCGAATGGCCGCAAATTCGTAAGTACCCGCCGGCCCCGCCAACAGGCCGAAGGCCAGCAGCAATGCGAGCGTGCCGAAGCTCGCCATGACGAGGTAGACGTAGCCGGCTTTCGCGTTGCCCGCTTCGCGATGGTGCGCCATGACGAGCGCCCAGGACGCGAGCGACATGAATTCCCAGCAAAGCAGATAAGAAAACGCGTCATCCGCCAGCACTACAAGATTCATTCCTGCCAGAAAGGCGGGGAAGAAGGGCAGCACGCGGTGCGGCGCCTCCTCGTGACGACCGTAGCCGAGACCATAAAGGCTTGCCGATGCCCCTCCGAGATTGACCACGACGAGAAAAAAACAAGCCAGCCTGTCGAGGCGGAAATGTGCGCCAAGCCACGGCAATCCGATCGGGAGGGTCAGATCGGTGGCGTTCGCCGGACCGCCAAGCAACCAGTAGCTGGACCCAATCAACGCAATCGCAGACGCGGCCAACGTCGCGCTATAGATGACGGCCGTGGCGATCTTTGAGCGGCTCAGAACAATCGCCAAAACCGCCGATCCGAGCAATCCGGCGACACACAGCATTTGCAAAACGACAGCCGACATTACGTGCGCGCCTTCGTTCCGCTTGACGCCTTGTTTTCTATCCGATTGTTCAAATAGATTTTTGCCGATCCGGAATTGATTTTCAGCCGCACTCCGCGTCCCTCGGCGCTACTGACAGCGCCTTCGTCTATCAACTCAATGCCGGCGGCGTCGAGAGCTGTGATCAGCTTTACCAGTAAATCGACATTGCCCCGGACCATGGCCTCGCTCGCCTCCATACGCTGGATCGTTGGCACCGAAAGCCCCGACAATTCTGCGAGCCGGCGCTGATCGATGCCGAGGAGCACCCTGGCCGCCCGCAATTGAGCCGCTGTGATCATCGGATTGCCCCGCTGCCCGGATTCGAACGAATACCAAACATCATCCTTGCATCCTAACTAGTCATGTTATAATGTCAATAAGTGATATCTAAAACATCTAATCTAAACGAAATATCTCCGCGAGCCGTCGGCATGCAATCCTGGTGCGTCGAGGGACAATGTGAGTTCGACACCCCCACACCATTTCATCGACCATACGTTTGATGTGGTCGTCGTCGGTGCTGGCGGTGCCGGTTTGCGCGCTACCCAGGGAGCCGTCGAGGCGGGCTTGCTACCGACCGCGCGCGACTGCATGGGCGGCATCCCCACGAACAATCATCGAGAGGCGATCCGGCTGTCCAACGGCAATCCCGAGGCGACCGTGGCCGGCTTGATGGCTGTCGGGGAAGCCGCCTGCGTTTGTCTGCATGGAGCGAACAGGCTTGGTTGCAACTCACTTCTCGATATTGTCGTCTTCGGCCGAGCCGCAGCGCTCATTCACCGCGAAGTCTCGCACAGCCATTGGAACACATCATGAGCGTGATTTCGATTCAATCGCAGGTCGCGTACGGCCATGTCGGTAACAGTGCGGCGGTTTTTCCCATGCAGGTGTTGGGCATCGAAGTAGTGGCCGTGCCCACCACGCTGTTCAGCAACCGCCCGCGGTATCCGACCATCAGGGGTCAGGTTCTCGATGCCGGTCTGGTCGCAGACCTGCTATTAGGGCTGGAAGAGCGGGGAGCCGTCGATACTTGCGAGGTCATCTTGACCGGCTATCTCGGCTCGCCACAGATTGGCGAAGTGGTCGCAGACTTCGTGGCACGCGCGATGAAACGGAATCCGAAGGTGATCTACTGCTGCGATCCTGTCATTGGCGACGCAGAGCGAGGTGTGTTTGTGGCTCGCGGCCTTCCGGAGCTGTTTCGGGATAGATTGTGTCCGATGGCGAATATTTTAACGCCGAACCATTTTGAGCTTGAATGGCTTTTTGGAAGGAAGCTTGAGACCACGGGTAGCCTCGTTGCCGCTGCACGGACGTTGGCGCACCGATCGTCTTCGACGGTCGTGGTCACCGGCGCGTCCTTAATTGATCGGCAGGAAGATCAAATAGTGACTTTCGCCATTGAAGAAAGATCGGTCTGGAGCATAGCTACGCCAAAGCTTCACGGAAGCATGTCGGGCGCGGGAGATCTGTTCACGGCGCTTTTCGTTTCCTCTTTGATTGGCGGATCCACAACCGCGGTTGCGCTGACCGACGCCGTTTCTTCAACGTTCGCTGTTCTCGAGGAGACAGTTTCTGCCGGCGCCGAAGAGATGCGGATTGTTAGATCCGCTTCAAGCTTTTTGCGTCCGCCCGTGCGGTTTTCACCGATCTCATCGGGCGGTTGAAATTCGCGCCATCGTCGCCAAGGGCGAACTGCCGGTCGCCGCCCTCGCGAACCATCAGATACAAGTCCCCGCCATCGGCGTACGCGCCGGGTTGCCGGGATTTAACTTGGTTCGGATGGGGGGGCATTTTAGGCTTCCATGGTAGCTTTACCGGTTGTCGATACGGATCAAGCGGAAAGGCAGCGCTCCGGGGCGAAGCCCTGTCCATGACGCTGCGACCGTCACGGATCATCTGGAAGGTCGAAGAGGCAAAGAATACCGACTTATTGCCGTTTTTGCGTCGCGGCGGACGACCGAGGGACCGAGACAAGGCTTTGAAACTAAAAGATAATATGAGAGGTGACGATAGATGACGAGCGCGGACGAAACCCCCTCAAAATCGTACATGATCCGTGACGGCATTCGGTAAACTCGTCCGCACCACGGCGTTCCGGTTGACGCTGGCCTACCTGTTTTTGTTTGCGCTGTTTGCCGCATCGCTGCTGGGCTATTTCGCCTGGAATACGCGCCGGCTGATCACCGAGCAGATTACCTCTACGGTGAACGCGGAAACCGGCGAGATCAGCGACATTTACGGCCGCCGCGGTTTGCGCGGCCTGGTCTTCACGATCGAGAACCGGGCGTTGCGGCCCGGTGCCAATCTCTATCTGGTGACCACGCCGACGGGGCAGGCCATCGCCGGCAATGTCGGCTCGCTGGCGCCGGGGGTGATGGGGACATCGGGCTGGTCCGAGACCGCCTATCGCCGGCTCGACGATCAGGACACCGCCGATCACAGCGCGCTGGTGCGCGTCACTGAATTGACCAGCGGCTTTCGGCTGCTGATCGGACGCGATCTGGAGGAACGCCGGCGGCTGTTCGGAATTGTCGCGAAAGCCGCACAGTGGTCGATCCTGGTGGTGGTGGTGCTCGGCCTGGGCGGTGGCATCTTTGCTGCGCGGCGCGTGTTGCGGCGTATCGATGCCATGACCGGGACCACCCAGCGCATCATGGCGGGCGATCTGACCGGCCGGCTGCCGGTCGGGCGCAGCGGCGATGAACTCGATCGCCTCGCGGAAAATCTCAACGCCATGCTGGAGCGGATCGAAGCCCTGATGATGGGCCTCAAGGAAGTCTCCGACAATATCGCCCACGATCTGAAGACGCCGCTGACGCGGTTGCGCAATCGCGCCGAAGAGGCGCTGGCGAAATCCGGCAACGAGACCGACTACCGCACGGCGCTGGAACGGACCATCGAGGAATCCGATGGCTTGATCCGGACCTTCAATGCCCTGTTGATGATTGCGCGCGCCGAGTCCGGGCAGGCGCGCGACAATATGGGCGACTTTGACGCCGCCGACGTTGCCAACGGCATTCACGAACTCTATGAGCCGCTCGCCGAAGACGATGGCATGACGCTCCGGGTCAAGACCGCGCCCGCGCCGCTTCACGGCAACCGCGAATTGATCAGCCAGGCGCTGGCAAATCTGGTCGAGAACGCGATCAAATACGGCAAGCCTGTTGCGGCTGCGCAGCCGCTGGGAGCGGACGCGGCGATCGGGGCCGGCAACAAGGAGATCCTGATCGAAGCGCGATCCGACGGCGGCCAGGTGCTGCTCAGCGTGACCGATCACGGTCCGGGAATCCCGGAAGCCGATCGCAGGCACGCGGTGGAGCGATTCGTGCGGCTGGAGGCCAGCCGCACCCAGCCCGGCTCCGGTCTTGGATTGAGTCTCGCATCGGCGGTGGCGACGTTGCATGGCGGCGATCTCACGCTCAGCGACGCACGGCCCGGACTACGCGCGACACTGGCGATCCCGGCGCGTGCGGCAAACAGTGACAGGCTTGCGGTTCAAACGCCGGATGTGCCACAGAAGGTGGCATGATCTCATCCGCGAAGGGCGGCGCGGACCGACATTGTCTGGCCGCGCGGTTCGTGGACGGACCGCATCTGTCCGTCCCTGACAAAGCCGAGCAACATCTGGCTGATTGGCTCGCCGATCTGGAGCCGGTGCAGAGCGCTGCGATCGGCGATCTCGTGACGCGGTTTCCGCGCGCCAGGACTATTCTTTTGGGCGTCGCCGAAGCCTCGCCCTATCTGTTCGATCTGGTTCGCGCCGATGGCGGGCGCGCGCTCCGGCTGCTTGAATGCGAGCCGGAGGAGCATCTGGCGCAATTGATCGAATCCGCCTGCCGCGAGGTGGTCGCGGCATCCAGTGAAGCCGAAGTGATGCGGCCGCTGCGCCGGATGAAATCGGAAGCAGCCTTGCTGATTGCGCTGTGCGACATCGGCGGCGTCTGGCCCGTGATGCAGGTCACCGCGGCCCTGACCGATCTTGCGGTCGCCTCGGTGCAATCGGCGCTGCGGTATCTGCTGCGGCAGGAAGCCGCGCGGGGCCGGCTGTCGCCGCCCGATCCCGATTCGCCCGAGGACGACAGCGGTCTGGTCGTGCTGGCGATGGGCAAGATGGGCGCCGGCGAGCTGAATTATTCCAGCGACATCGACCTGATCGTGTTCTTCGATCCGGCCGCGCCGACGCTGGCGCCGGATATCGAGCCGCAGCCGTTCTTCGTGCGGGTCACGCAGGGGCTGTCGCGGCTGCTGCAGCAGCGCAACGGCGATGGTTATGTGTTCCGGGTCGACCTGCGGCTGCGGCCCGATCCGGCCTCGACGCCGGTGGCGATCTCGATCACCTCGGCGCTGCATTATTACGAGCGGGAAGGTCGGACCTGGGAGCGCGCGGCCATGATCAAGGCGCGGCCCTGCGCCGGCGACCGCAAGGCCGGCGAGGCGCTGGTCGCCGAGATCGCGCCGTTCGTCTGGCGCAAGCATCTGGATTTCGCAGCGCTTGCCGACGTGCACGACATGAAACGGCAGATGCAGACGTTTCGCGGCCAGAGCGAAATCGCGGTCGAGGGCCACAACGTCAAGATCGGCCGCGGCGGCATCCGCGAAATCGAGTTCTTCGCGCAGACCCAGCAGTTGATCGCCGGCGGCCGGCATCCCCAATTGCGGGTACGGCCGACACTGGAGGCGTTGCAGGTGCTGGCGTCCAGCAACTGGATCACCTTCGAGGCGCGCGACCAGATGTCGGCGGCCTATGAATTCCTGCGCCGGGTCGAGCACCGGCTTCAGATGGTGGCCGACGAGCAGACCCACACGCTGCCCGACGATGTCGAGGCGGTGGAGCGCTTCGCCCGCTTTTTCGGTTATCAGGACCGCGCCGCCTTCGCCCGGGATCTGCTCGGCCATCTCAACATCGTTCAGGGCCATTACAGCAAGCTGTTCGAAGGCGATCCGACCGGCACCGCAAAGCTGCCGGCCGCCGATTACATCGCCGGCCCGGACGATCCGCGTTTGATCGAGCATCTGGCCGCGCTCGGCTTCAAGAAGCCGATCATGGTGGCCAAGACCGTGCAGCAATGGATGGTCGGCGACCTCCGCGTGTTCAGGATGGAATCGACGCGGAACGCCTTTGTCGAGTTCGTTCCCGCGCTGATCGAGGGCCTCGCGGACGCCGAGGAGCCGGATAACGCCGTGACCGCGTTCGATCGCTTCCTGCAGGCGTTGCAGCGCGGCGGGCGGCTGATCTCGCTGCTCAGCCAGAACCGCGACCTCGTCGCATTGGTGGCGCTCATTCTCGGCGCTGCCCCCCGGCTCGGCGACATGCTGGCGCGGCAGCCGCAGATCATGGACGGATTGATCGATCCGCGCTTCTTCGGCGCGATGCCGGACCAGCGCGAATTGTCGGCGCGTCTCGCCGCGACCCTGCGCGACGCCAATTCCTACGAAGAGTTCCTCGACCGCTTGCGATTGTTCGGCCAGGAAAGCCTGTTCCTGATCGGCGCCCGAATCCTGTCCGGCACGGTCTCCGCCCAACATGCCAGCGACGCGTTCGCCGATGTAGCCGAGGGCATTGTCGATACCGTGCATGATCTCGTGACCGACCGGTTCGTAGCCCAGCACGGCCGGATCAAGGGCCAGCAGACCGCAATCCTTGCGATGGGCCGGCTCGGCAGTCGCGAGATGACGGCCTCGTCCGATCTTGACCTGATCCTGCTATATGATTTCGATCACGAACAGCCGGACTCCGACGGCGGGCGATCGCTGCATGGGGCGCATTATTTCGCGCGCTTTACCCAGCGGCTGATCAGCGCATTCACCACCCGGACCAATTACGGCGTGCTGTATGACGTGGATATGCGGCTGCGTCCCTCGGGCCGGGCAGGGCCGGTGGCCTCGCGCCTCGATTCGTTTGCCGAATACCAGGAGCGAGAGGCCTGGACCTGGGAACACATGGCGCTGACCCGCGCCCGGGTGATCTCGTCGTCACCTGAATTTCGCGCCAGGATCGAAACCATCATTCGCGAGGTGCTGACGCGGCCGCGCGACGCCGCCGGCGTCGCCACTGACGTGGCGGACATGCGCCGCGCGGTGGCGCTGGAGAAGGGCGAGGACGATGTCTGGGACCTGAAATACGCCGCCGGCGGCATGGTCGATATCGATTTCATCGCGCAATACCTCCAGCTTGCTCACGCCGCCGCCAACCCGGACATTCTCGACGTCAATACGCTGCATGTGCTCGACAACGCCGCCCGGCTCGGCGTGTTGCCGCAATCGGCCGCGGAAATCCTGCGTTCGGCAACCCGCCTCTATCACGACCTCACGCAAATTCTGCGGCTCTGTGTCAGTGACAAATTCAATCCGGAAACCGCCGGAGAAGATCTGCTGCGCGTGCTGGTGCGGGCAGGCGACGCGCCGGATTTTTCGTCACTGGAGGCGAGGGTGCAGGAAACCCAGACCGAGGTGCGCCGGGTGTTTGAGGCCATGCTCGGCAGCGGGCGGTAGATGTCGTGGCCACGAGCGGATCGCTGGCCTCAAGGTTCGCTTGACCGAAACTTGTTCATACGAACCACCAGGCATGATGCACTGCGATTTTTGGCTGCCCGTGCATCTAAGGGTGCCGTCGCAGATTTTTCTTTAGCCAGGTTCCCTAGGGCGAGTGGGTACCCGTCAGCCTGCGTCGCAAAGCCGCAATGACTGTCGCAGATCGATTGTCGCGCTAGCGCGTTGAGATTGGGCGCGCATTGAAACAGGGCGGGCGACGATGGAGAGCTGCCAGGTAGCGACGATCATGCTTGCGCTCGGCCTTCGCTTTACGGCATTTCTATTTCTTCTCGGCGTTTCGATGGTAGCGGCGAGCGTGGACTTGTCCGCCCAGCAAGTAAACAGGCCTGGACCGCCCGCAGCCGTGGTACGACCCGCGCCGCCGCCGCCCGCCATGGCTCGTCCTGCACCACCTCCCGCCATGGTGCGGCCTGCGCCGCCGCCCGCCATGGCTCGTCCTGCACCACCTCCCGCCATGATGCGGCCTGCTCCGCCGCCCGCCATGGCTCGTCCTGGACCACCTCCCGTCATGGCGCGGCCTGCGCCGCCGCCCACCATGGTTCGTCCTGCACCGCCTCCGCCATGGCGCGGCCCGCCACACCTGCGTTCCGCCAGGCTCCGCCGCCACAGGGTCCGGCCATGGCGCCGCGTCCGACGCCACAGATCGCCGCACCAGCGGGCCCGGCCGCTCCGAAAATCACCGCACCGCCGCCCCCGAGCCCACCACCCGCCGCGAGCGCGAGCCCACCCCGGCAGGATCAGGTCGGCCAGCGCGAGCAGCGCATCCAGCCGCCGCAAACGCAGCAGCCGCCGCCAACGCAGCAATCTCAGCAACCCCAGCAGCCGCCGCAAACGCAGCAAGCTGCGCAGGAACCGCAGCGCGATACCCTTTCGCCCCAGAACGTGCAGCGCCAGCAGCGCATCGATCGGTTGCAGCAACGCGTGCAGGAATTGAAGTCTCAACAACCCGAAGGCCAGCGCGCGCAACGCGCGCAGCAACGGTTGCTGCAAACGGAACAGCGACAGCTCCAGCATGAGCAGCGTCAGCAGCAGCTCCAGCAAACCGCGCAGGAACGGCAGCGCGACACCCTTTCGCGACAGACCGTGCAGCGCCAGGAGCGCATCGATCGGTTGCAGCAGCGGGTGCAGGAGCTGCAGTCGCGACAGCCGGACGGTTTGCGGGCGCAACGTGCGCAGCGGCTGCTGCTGCAAACACAAGACCGCCTGCTCCAGCGCGAGCAGCGCCAGCAGCAACATGATCTGGCGCGCCGCCGGGAGCTCGGAATGCCGCCTTCAGGTGGGCAGCCCGGGACCGCTGCTGCCGCCGTGCAAGCCGCCGCCCGCGGGCGATTTGCCGAGCGCTTCCACAGCAATTCTGATCCGCGGCTGCACGCGGCGCTCGAGGGGCGACGGCACGGCTGGGCTCCCCGCCACGCCTGGCGGCGCGGCCTGCGCGCAGCGTTTGTGCCATGGGCGGGCCACGTGTTTTGGCCCTATGCCTATCTCGACGTTTTCGAATACACGTTCTGGCCCCGCGCATACGAACCCGGTTATTGGGCTTACGCCTACGACGACTTCGTCGATAACGTGTTCTGGGGTGCGGACATCCGTCTGCCGCCTACGCCAGGCACCGCTCGATCGAGAATCAGGAGAGCGACCGCGTGATCAGCAGTTCTCGGCCGCGCGAAAGCTCAGGCGCGAGCCGACAGGCCGTCAGGCAACTTTGCGAAGAGCCGGAAAAGGGTGTCACCGCGTGGCCGATCGCTTCAATCGAGAAGGTGGTGCAGCCGACGTCAGAGCAGCGCGCATTGCTCGACGAGCTCAGGAGCGCGGCTGCAAAGGCGCCATTGCGTTCAAGGAATCCTGTGGCGGTCTAGGGCTGACCCGCCCGGCCGCTGCGGTGAACGACGACTGCATCAGCGCCAGTTCGATGGTGCAAATCGCGGGCGGCATTGGAGAAGTTCTACAACTCGCTCAGCGATGAGCAACAGGTCCGCTTCAACGCGCTCGGCCCCAATATCGGTGCGCAACCGCAGCCGCAGCCGCAGCTGCAGCAGGAAGCGAACGTTCAGCCGATACCTGCGGGAGCCAAAGCATGGCCTATCCATGATTCCGATCGAGGGGATTGAGGCGGTGAGACGTCAGGCGGACGGCAAAGAGCTGGCTCGACCGTCTGCGTGAGGCGAGGGAGAGGGCGCCAGGGGCTGCAAGCTGCCTGTCCGGAGGACGTGCCGCTCACGCCGGTCGGGCGGCTGGCAGCGATGGAGAAGCGGCTCGAGGCCATGATGCAGGCAGGCAAACTGGGCAGCCGGCCGTTACCATTTCCAGACTGCGCTGGGAGCGAGCATAATTGGCGCGCTAAAAACGCTGTGACGGTCGAGGCCAGGAGCGGAACTCAGCCGGAATGCACAGAGCGGCCTTGCCTTGGGCTGCGCTTCTGGTTTCGGTCGCCTGAGCGGGAAGACACGCCTCCGCATTCCAGCGACGCGCGGCGTCCGAGTTTTGTTCGCGATTTTGAAAGCTGTGCAGCACCGGCACTACTGATAGGCGAGCGGCTGTGTCCGCGTGTGGTGCCGGAGCCACAGTCAGTGAAGTTTGCTTTGCGATCCGCGTGCCCCGCTGGGCTCAGGCTGAAGAACGATAGAAGATATCTTTGCGGCCGGAAGTTTGAATTTGCGCATTTGTCGCATCGACGAATGGCAGTCGTTTATTCAGCGTCTTGGCGATGGGAACGCCGCACCGAGGTCGTGCAGGGGGAAATTCGTCGGGCAATCTTCGAGCGGAATAGCGTTGCGGTGGCTGGCATTTCGAGGACACGCGGTCGTGTGGATTGACCGTGTGCTGGGGACGTGCGATGGGGTTGGTGGCGACCGCTTCGCCGTAGCGGCCATATCGTATGAGCATTCCGGCAAGGGTGGCGTTCATGCCACCTTTTCTCGGCGCTGCTGCTGAATACGGTCGTGGCCGCATCGCACCCGGCGGCGTCGCA
This sequence comes from uncultured Pseudomonadota bacterium, assembly GCA_963771225.1. GTDB lineage: Bacteria > Pseudomonadota > Alphaproteobacteria > Rhizobiales > Xanthobacteraceae > Bradyrhizobium. The sequence continues at coordinate 343,402 of CAVYSR010000013.1, forward strand.
GACGCCGGTCCAGATCAATCAAAACTTCAATTCGCAAGGACCGGGTCCGCGGTCCGGGCCGATCTACGCCATTCAGTCCGCCGACGCGCCGCCGAACGGAACGGAAGCCGGCGCCGTGCAGTCGGTGCTGCCGGATTTCGCGCTCGGGGCCGAATACCTATTTCGCCGGTCCGCCCAATGGCGGCATCTGGATCACCAATAACGGCGGTGCCAGTGGACGCCGCTCACCGACAAGCAGGCGTCGCTGTCGATCGGCAGCCTCGGCCTCGATCCGACGGATCCGACCGGAAAGACCATCATCGCCGGCATCGGCATCACCGATAACGGCGAATACAGCCAGTTCAATCTCGGCAACGGGCCGGGGCGGCGCGCAAACCGGTCTGCTGTACACCACCAACGGCGGAGCGAGCTGGAGCGCTCTCGGCGGCAGCACGCTTGCGGGCAAGAGCGTGGTCGAGCGCGAGGCGCGCGGCAGCACGATTCTGGCGGCGACGTTCGAGGTCCAGGCCGCCAACATCGACCACCGCGGGATACGGCCTGTTTCGCAGCACCGACGGCGGCGCGACGTTCAGCGCTGGTGTCCGGCGCGCGGCAGGGCTGCCAAACGGCGCGGTGACCTCGCTGGTGGCGGATCCGAACGATCCCACGACGTTCTACGCCGCGGTCAAAACATCGGCGCCAACAAGGGCGCGACCAGCGTCTATATCAGCACACGACACCGGCGCGACCTGGACGCCGGTCTTCACCTCGGCCAACAGCAACGGCATCGATCTCATCGAGCGGCGACCAGACGGTGATCACGCTGGCCGCCGGACCGAACGGCTCGCTTGCGATCGCGATCAGCGATCTCGGCACGGGGCGACGATACCCTCGCTTGCCGGCGTTTTCCTGTCGGCCAACCATGGCGCGATCATGGAATCAGCTCACCGCGGCACCCAACGTCGTCGCCGGCGGCCAGACGCCGGTCAACCTCATATCGCGATCGATCCGAACAACAAGAATATCGTCTATCTGTCGGGCGATGCCTACGAGACCTGCGAGCGATCGCCGCCAACGTCGCTGTGCACCGTCCAGGTCTATCGCGCTCAATTACAATCCGGTCGGCAATACCTCGACGCGCGACCAGCCTGACCGTTCGAGGGAACAGCCGCGCAACAACTTCCTCGATGCCAATACGGTGCACGCCGACTCGCGGTCGATCACCTTCGACCAGGCCGGCAATCTGATCCTCTCGAGCGACGGCGGCATCTATCTGCGCACCAACCCGCAAGGCAACGGCAGCTGGCAGGGCCTCAACAGTAATCTCGAGCGTGTTCGAGCCCTATGCCGTGGCATACGACGCCAACAGCAAGCGTCTCGGCGTCGCCGCCCAGGACAACGGCGTGTCGCTGCAATCGGCGCCCGGCAGCCTGATCTTCAACGCCATCAACTTCGGCGACGGCACCAATATCGTCATCAATGACAGGACGCTGCACGGGACTGAGCGCGATCTATTCGACGGTCGACGAATTTCGGCTTTGTCAGCCGCATGATCGTCAACGCGCAGGGCCAGATGGTCAGCCCGCTTCCCGATCCCGTGAACAATCCCGGCGGCATTGCCGGTCACCTGCAATGGCGGCCAGTATCTGCGTCCGGATGTCGTCAAACGCCAACAACAGATTTTCCGCCCTGTTCGTCGCTGAACCGGATCGATCCGAGCGCTGATCGCCATCAGCGGCGCGACCGACGTTTACATCACCCAGGATACGCTGACCGGCGCCAACGGCGTCAACGCCACCTCGATCGATCTCAGCCTCACCGATATCGGAACAACGGGCGGCGCCGACCGCCATCACCTACGGAACAGTCAACGATATCCGTGCGATCGCGGTCGGCGCCGCGGGCAGCGCGGCGGCCAGGTCTGGTTCAGCACCACCGATGCGGCCGGCTCGCTGACGCAGCTGACCAACTACGCCGGCGATACGCCGAGCGGCATCGTGTTCGACACCCGCATCCAGTCCCGCATCTTCGTCGCCGACGCCAGCAACCTCTATTACACCCGCAACGCCGACGGCGCCGCGACGTTCACGACCCTGACCTCCAATCTGCCGGCAGGATTTATCAGGCCGACATCGGTCGAATTCATCTCCAACAATGGCGTCAATGCGCTGCTGGTCGGCGGCATGAACACGCCGCTGACCTGCACGCACCGCGCCGAACGGCTGCATCATCTCGAACACGCAAAGCCCGATCACCGTCGCCGACAGCGATGCAAGCGGCCTGTTGTCGGGACTGGCGCGCCTTCGGGCAGGGCCTGCCAAACGCGCTGGTCTATCAGATGGTCTACAATCCGACCGCCGACGTGCTGGCGGTGGCCTCGATCGGCCGCGGCGCCTACGTGCTCTACGACGTCACCAGCTATTTCCCGCAGGCCACCGTGCTGCAATTCGGCCTCGCCGACAACAATTCGATGCCCGAGCCTCGCTCCTCACCAACGGCACCGTCGGCATCCGGCCGCTGATCAAGTACGGCAGCGGGCACGCTGACCATCGCGGGCGATGCGACTTATACCGGCGGCACCACCATCAATGGCGGCACCCTGGTGCTCGGCAATGGCGGCGCGAGCGGCAGCGTTATCGGCAACATCGCCTTTTGCGCCAACGCGTCCGACCCCTCCTGCGATCCCTCGACCAACAAGGTGCTCGCCTTCAATCGCTCCGATGTCTTCACCTTTGGCGGGAGCATCACCGGTCCAGGCCAGGTGCTTCAGGTCGGCAGCGGCGCCACGATCCTGAGCGGCGTGAGCACCTATACCGGGCCGACCCTGGTCGATGCCGGCACCCTGATCGTCACCGGCTCGATCACCTCGCAGGTCACGGTCAACAGCGGCGGCGTGCTGTCCGGCAGTGGAGCAGTTGGCAGCGTCACCATCAATGGCGGCGGCCTGTTGGCGCCGGCCAATCCGGGCGGCGTGTTGACCGTGCAAGGCGATCTGTTGTTTGCCACCGCTGGCGCTTATCTGGTCGAGATCAGATCGACCGCGGCCGACCGCGTCAATGTCACCGGCACGTGCGACGCTGGCCGGCAATTGTTGGTCTCGCTGCAGTCGGGAACCAGCATTCTCAAGCAATATACCATTCTCAACGCAACCGGCGGTGTCACCGGCACATTCGCCGGCGTCAACAATCTGCCGGCGAGCGTGGCGGCGAAGCCTGAGCTACGACGCCAACGACGTCTTTCTCAATTTGTCGCTGAACTATGCGCGCTCGGCGGCGCCTTGAACACCAACCAGCAGAACGTCGGCAACGCGCTGGCCAGCTTCTTCAACAGCACCGGCAGCATTCCCGTCGTCTACGCCACGTTGTCGCCGGCAGCCCTCTCGCAGATCGCCGGCGAAACCGCGACGGGATCGCAGCAGACGACGTTCCAGGCGATGAGCCAGTTCATCACCACTGTTGCTCGATCCCTTCATCGATGGGCGCGGCGACGCTCCGCCGCCGGCAACGGCGGCGACGCCTTATGCGCGAAGAAGGTGGCGCCAGCGCCTGATGCCGCAGCGGCAAAACGCCGGTCGCAGAGCGAGCGCGCGGCCTACGCCATGATGTATCGCAAGGCGCCGCTGCGCGAGATCTACGATCCGCATTGGAGCGTCTGGGCGTCCGGCTTCGGCGGTTCGCAGACCACCGACGGCAGCACGGCGACCGGATCGAACAGCGTCACCAGCCGCATCTTCGGCGTGCGGCCGGCGCCGACTATCTGCTGTCGCCGCGCACCATCGCCGGCTTCGCGATGGCCGGCGGCGGCACCAATTTCAGCGTCGCCAATTCGGGCAGCGGCCGCTCCGATCTATTCCAGACCGGCGCCTTCATTCGCCACACGGTGGGCGCGGCCTATATCTCCGGGGCGCTGGCCTATGGCTGGCAGGACATCACCACCGACCGCATCGTCCTGATGGCCGACACGGCTGCACGCGGAGTTCAATGCCAATGCGTTCTCGGGCCGCGTCGAAGGCGGCTATCGCTTCGCGACGCCGATGGCTCGGCATCACGCCCTATGCCGCCGGCCAGTTCACCACCTTCGAGCTGCCCGCCTATGCCGAGTCCGTGCCGTCCGGCGGCAAGCACTTTCGCGCTCGCCTATGGCGCGAAGAGCGTGACCGACGCGCGCTCGGAACTCGGCGTTCGCACCGACCGGTCCTTTGCGCTGGCGAACGGCGTGCTGACGCTGCGCGGCCGGTTGCCTGGGCGCATGATTTCGATCCCGACCGCGCCGTCGCCGCCACCTTCCAGGCGCTGCCGGGCGCATCCTTCGTCGTCAACGGCGCGGCGCAGGCGAGCGATTCCGCGTTGACCACGGCTTCCGCCGAAATGAAGTGGCGAAACGGCTGGTCGGCCGGCGCCACCTTCGAAGGCGAATTTTCCAGCGTCACCGCGAGCTATGCCGGCAAGGGCGTGGTGCGCTACGCCTGGTAGGCCGACGGCGGCATTCTGGCGAGGTCGGCGCGCCCCACGAGACCTGTGCCGGGCCAAGCCAACCGGCGTGAGCCGGTTTATTTTCCCAGTATTTTTTCGGCGGCGTTCACGACGCTGATGCTTGGGTTGGCGGCGCAGAAGCCACCGAACTTCTTGGCATTCGCCACGAACACGTCGGTATCGATGATGGCCTCGTCCTCGTCGCCCTTGTACCAGCCATCCAGCCAGGTCAGCACCATCGTTATCTGGTCCTTGTCGCCTTCAATGAATTGCTGGCAGGTCACCGTGGACAGATCGAGCACGACGGCATTGGCCGGTGCCGAGGCCAAGGTCAAACCAACAGCTGCAGCGATCATATAAAGCGATTTCATCGACGCCCTCCCCGAAGTGGCTGAAATTTCCAGGTAATGATATCATCGTCGATCCGCTCGCGCCAGCGGATCAGGCGCAGTACTTTCAGGAAACCCGCCGCGGCCGTCACAACGACGTCGCAAGCGTCGCAGGATGTCGATTTTCAGAAAGACGTGAAAAGGACAAACCGCCATGCCGATCGATAATGTCGCCGACCTCATCGCCGAAACACTGATTCAGGCCGGCGTAAAGCGCGTCTTCGGCGTGGTCGGCGACAGCCTGAACGGCTTGACCGAGGCGCTGCGCAAGCGAAAGATGATCGACTGGATCCATGTCCGGCACGAGGAAGTGGCGGCGTTCGCGGCCGCGGGCGAGTCGCAAATCACCGGCGGGCTTGCGGTGTGTGCCGGGTCGTGCGGGCCCGGCAACCTTCATCTGATCAACGGTTTGTTCGATGCGCATCGAAGCCGCACCCCGGTGCTGGCGATCGCGGCCCAGATTCCGTCCGGCGAGATCGGCGGCGGCTACTTTCAGGAGACCCATCCGCAGGAATTATTCCGGGAATGCAGTCACTATTGCGAGCTGGTTTCCGATCCGGCGCAGCTTCCTTATGTGCTGGAAAACGCCATTCGCGCGGCGGTGGGAAAACGCGGCGTCGCGGTGCTGGTCGTTCCCGGCGACATCGCGCTGCGCCCGGCGCCCAAGCGCGGCATTTCACCCAATGCCGGCCTGCTGCCGGCAGCGCCTGTGGTGCGGCCGGCCGAAGCCGAACTGACGGCGCTGGCCGAACTGCTCAACAGCGCCAAACGCGTCACGCTGTTCTGCGGGCGCGGCTGCGCCGGCGCCCATGACAGCCTGATGAAGCTGGCGGAGATTCTCAAAAGCCCGATCGTGCATGCGCTCGGCGGCAAGGACCATGTCGAGTACGACAATCCCTATGACGTCGGCATGACCGGGTTCATCGGTTTTTCCTCCGGCTACGCCGCCATGCACGCCTGCGACGTGCTGCTGATGCTGGGGACTGATTTTCCCTACAAGCAGTTTCTCCCCGACGATGCCAGGATCGCCCAGGTCGACATCCGGCCGGAAAATCTCGGCCGCCGTTGCAAGCTCGATCTCGGCCTGGTCGGCGACGTCGGCGCCACCATCGAGGCGCTGCTGCCGAAGCTGTGCCGAAAAGCACGCAAGTATCTCGACGATAGCCTCGCGCACTACAAGAAAGCCCGTGCGGGCCTCGACGAACTGGCGCGCGGCACGCCCGGCAACAAGCCGATCCACCCGCAATATCTGGCGCGCCTGCTCAGCGAGCAAGCCGCCGACGATGCCGTGTTCACGGCCGACGTCGGCACGCCCACGATCTGGGCCGCGCGCTATCTCAAGATGAACGGGCGCCGGCGTCTGGTCGGGTCCTGGGTCCATGGCTCGATGGCCAACGCCATGGCCCATGCGATCGGCGTTCAGGCGTCACAGCCGGGCCGGCAAGTGGTGTCGATGTCGGGCGATGGCGGATTTGCCATGCTGATGGGCGACCTCATCACGCTCACCCAGATGAAGCTGCCGGTGAAGGTCGTGATCTTCAACAACGGCGTGCTCGGCTTTGTGGCGCTGGAGATGAAGGCAGCGGGGTTCATCGAGACGGGTGTCGATCTGCAAAACCCCGATTTCGCAGCCATGGCCCGCGCCATGGGTATCCATGCGGTGCGGGTGGAGGATCCGGGCGACCTGCCCAATGCGATCCGCGATGTGCTGGCCCACGACGGTCCGGCGGTGCTCGATGTGGTGACGGCGACGCAGGAGCTTTCGATGCCGCCGGCGATCACGGCCGAGCAGGTCAAGGGGTTCAGCCTGTGGGTGCTCCGCGCCGTGATGAGCGGCCGCGGCGACGAGGTTCTCGATCTCGCGAAAACCAACCTGTTGTCGCGCTGAAATTTGCGCTACGCCGGGCCTGGTTTCAAAAAGAGGAACTTTAAAGTTCCATCAGAGTTGTCGTGCCGGCGCCATTGCGGAGCCAAGCGTGGAGATTTCATGCCGGCGTCGAAACACGATCAGTATGGCGTTGAGCACGCCTCTAAGCGACGACACGGCGGAACGAGCAAGCTATTCGGCGACATAGCCAACCGCACGGCTCAAGGCGCTGGCCGCGCGCTGACTTTCGTGATCGCTGTGGGTGTGGTCCTTGTCTGGGCCGTGACAGGTCCGGTGTTTCACTATCCGACACGTGGCAACTGGTTATAAACACCGGAACGACCATTGTGACTTTTTTGATGGTCTTTCTGATCCAGAATTCCCAGAATCGAGACAGCGCGGCCATTCAGGTCAAGCTCGACGAGCTTATTCGGGTCAGCGCCGCGCATAATTCCTTTGTCGGCATCGAACATCTTACGGACGACGAACTCGATGAAATTCGAAACATGTGTGAAATTCGTGCGAAAGCCGAAAGGATCGGTGAGCAAACTGTAAAAAAGACAGGAAAGAAAGCGAAATTGGCTGCCGACCTCGTTTCCGAATAAGTAGTTCAGACAGTCATATAACAGCCTCCGTGTGGCGTGGACTGCACGGCTGACCCGCAGCGATCTTCGGGGTTCCATCGCGGAATTATCAAGCCAGCGCCGGCGCGCAATCGCGATCCAGGGCAAAATCGCTGAGAAGCTGCGAACTCGATCCTGCTATCAGATTGCCGATCAGTTGCGCCGCGAGAAAGCTGAATGTTATTCCGTTGCCGCCATAACCGTAGGCAGCGTAAACACCCTTCACACCCGGGACCGGGCCGATCAAGGGCAGGCCGTCACGGGTGGTGTCGAACGTGCCCGCCCAGCAGAATTCGATATCGGTTCTTGCAGTGGGCCACAGCGCGGTCAACCTCTTCGTTAGCAAGAGGGATTTTTCTGCAATCAGCCGATCTCGCGCCTCAGGTTCGATGACTTCTTCGCTATCCTCGCCGCCGATGATGATCCGCCCGGATGACGTTGTTCTTGCGTAAAGATAGTCCTTGCTGTCCTCCCAGATCAGCACGCCGTCGTTCCAGAGGTTTTTCGATTGGGGCTTGGTCGCGATAGCCCAGCTCGACGAGATGGTATGAAGGGTCGAATGAACAATCGGCGGCAAGACATAGCCCGTCGCAAGAACCACAGATCGCGCCTCGATCTGGGGGCCGTTCTTTAGTTGAACACAGACCGCGCGCGATGACGCGTCGTATTCAACGGCCTCTCCTTCGAACATCCGTGCGCCGCGGGCCGTAGCCGCTTTGAGAAGCCCTCTGGTCAATTGTACCGGGTCTGCGTCGGCCGCACCCGGCGACAGGATAGCGCCGGCGCGCGTGATCCCGAACATATCGAGTAGCATCCGGTGGTCGAGGAATTCGCCCGGCAGGCCGCCGAGTTCGCGAATACGATGCTCTTCAAGCAACTCCTTGGCGCTATCGCCGGTGGCGAGATAGAGCGAACTTCTGTTTCGCATCTCGCAGGCAACCCCTGTTTGAACAACAAGGGATTTCAGACCCGTGACGGCGTCCCGGCTGGCGCGGTACGCCCGGCAGGCCGGTTCGAAGCCGTAAACCTGAGTCGAGCTGGGTTAAGGAGCGATCGATCTCCCACAGCAACATCGCCGTGCTCGCTGAGGTTGAACCGCGCCCCGGAAGCTCGCGATCGATGATAATCACATCGAGGCCCTGGCACGTCAGCCGGTCGGCGATCAGAGAGCCCGTGATCCCGCCGCCAACAATCAGTGCGTCGCATTTCAAGCTTTCGCGAAGCACCGGCAAAGGGGAATGCTGAATTGTCCTGAACCACGGGGAATGGCCGCCCCGCAGATCGGTCTGTTCGGTATCATCGGGATCAAAAATGCTGATAGCTCGCTTGTAATGGGACGGTTTCAGCTCTCTCCCAACAACCCTCGCGCCAATGTGTTCCCCCACCGGAACAAAAGGCGGAGAATTGGATTGAATTGACGTCACGCGCGAGGGTTGATGGCGAAATTCCCATGCCGTCGCTCGCTTAGTTTTAGCCGATATGGCGCTGCACGGTTTAATCTGGAAAACATATGACAAAACCAAACGAAGCAAAGATCACACGCAAGGTTCTCATTGACGGACTCAACGAAGACCTTTCACGTGAATATCAGGCGATCATTTCCTATGTGAACTATTCGCAGGTCCTGAAGGGAGCCTCTTACATGAATATCGCGGATGAGCTCGCGGTTCATGCCAAGGAAGAACTTTCCCACGCGCTCAAGATTGCAAACCACATTGATTATCTTGGCGGCATGCCGTCCGTTACGGCCAAATCCGTAAAGACTTCTGAAAAAGCTGAGGAAATGCTTCGTTTCGATCTCGAAAATGAGAAAGAAACCATCCGCCACTATCGACGTCGCGTCAGGCAAGCGGATCTGCTTGACGAATTTGCGATCGCTGAAAGCCTGCGCGGTATTTTGGTTGAAGAGCAGGATCATCTGATTGCGCTGGCGACAGCGCTCGGGATCGATCCCCCGGACGCTGGTATCGCCGACTGAAATCCTTGGCGATTGACACGGATCGAGCAACGATGAGCAGCGAGACAAGAAAGTCGTCATCCACAGCGAGCCTTTACGGGCATCCGATGCATGCCATGCACCGTTCCCGTCGTTTGCTTCGTAGGCGCCTGTCTCGCTGACTTTTTGAGGCGCCAACCGCGCGCGCTTTTTCTCGGCTCTGGCGATGTCGGCGCTCAGGCGATTTTTTCGATTTACAAACTGCGTCCGGCTAGTTGAACGCCATGCCACCGCTCATCGCGACCGTCTGGCCGGTCATATAGGGGTTGTCGAGCAGCATCATGACGGCTTGTGCGACTTCTTCGGCTTTACCGAAGCGGCCCACTGGAATCCGGCTGACAAGGTTATGCTGGCCTTTCATCATATCGGTTTCGATCAGCGAGGGTGCGACGGCATTGACGGTGATGCCTTCCTTCACGAGCCGGGCAGCGTAGCCACGCGTCAGTCCTTCGATACCGGCCTTTGACGCATTGTAATGCGGTCCGATCGAACCGGCGCCTCGGGCGGCGCCCGACGAAATATTGATGATGCGGCCCCATCCCTTGCTTCGCATCATGGGCAAGACAGCCTGCGTGCACAGGAAAACGGACTTCAAATTCACAGCGATCGTCTGATCAAAATCGGTCTCCGAGAGATCCTGAATGTCGCGGGTGATGGCGACCCCGGCGTTGTTGATCAAAATGCCGATCGGCCCGAGTTCCGATTTTACACATTGAACCATCTGGGCGACCGCGTCGGATTGCGAGACGTCCGCAGCGATCGCAATTGCACGTCCGCCGGCCTCGCCGATGGCATTGACGAGTGCATTGGCTTCACCAGCGCGTTCGCGATAATTGACGGCGACAGCGGCGCCGGCCTGAGCAAGCGATCGGACGATCGCTGCTCCAATACCGCGGGAGCCTCCGGTCACCAATGCGGTTCGGCCATGCAAGGTGCCTGTTGTCATGAACATCTCCGATTAGCGCTTGATGAATTTCGGGCTCGCGATGAATGGCCAAGGCTGCGTCCGCCAAGCGACGCCTCGGTTCCAAAACCGGTGATGCCAGACGGGGCCGGTTCAACCAACGGACGCCCTGATCTGTACCGGGGTCGACTTGTATGACGGCGTTCCGGATTTGGCGTCGTAATGATCGAGAGCCACCAGCACATTGGCCTCGGGGTAGTAGGTCGCAACCGAACCTTGCGCGATCTTGTAGGCGACGGCCGTCAGGCGCCGCATGGTTCGATCGCTCGGAGCCGAGCTCGCAGGGTTATCAACCGTGACATCAACGAGATCGCCGTGGCTTAGCCCGCGCTTCGAAAGGTCGTTCTCGTTGACAAAGATCACGTCGCGGCGTCCCGTGATTCCGCGATAGCGGTCGTTCAATCCATACATCGTGGTGTTGTACTGATCGTGGCTCCGGATCGTGGTGAGCGTCAGCGCATCGCCGCCGGGCGGATCTTCTTCAAGGCCGGGATAAACCAGGAAATTGGCCTTCTTGTTCGGGGTCAGCCATTCGCGTTCGGACGCCGCCACATACAGGCGAAAACCGCCGGGATGCTGGATGCGCGCGTTGAAATCCGCAAATGCCGGAAAAACGCTTTCGATTCCGTCGCGGATTTCGCCGTAATCCGCAATCATCTCGGCCCAGCGCACTTTGGTGTTTGGCAGCGTCGCCATCGCCAACGCGGCGATGATCGCCGGCTCCGATTTCAGGTGTTCCGAAGCAGGCTTGAGGCCGCCACGCGAGGCATGCACCATCGACATCGAATCTTCCACGGTGACCGATTGCGGTCCGCTGGCTTGCATGTCGATTTCGGTGCGCCCGAGGCACGGCAGCAGGAAGGACTGTCGGGCCAGCAGCAGATGCGAGCGGTTGAGCTTGGTGGCGATGTGGACGGCGAGGTCGAGGCCGCGCATCGCCTCAAAGGTGGCTTGCGGGTCCGACATCGCCACCGCCAGGTTGCCGCCGAGACAGACCAGCGCCTTCGAGCGCCTGTCTCTGATGGCCTCGATGGCTTCGACGGCGTCGTGGCCCTTGGCGCGCGGCGGTTCGAAACCGAATGTCCTGACGATGCCGTCCAGCAATGCCTTGTTCGGAATTTCGGTAATGCCGACGGTGCGATCGCCTTGCACGTTGGAATGACCGCGCAGCGGCGAGATGCCGGCGCCCTTGCGCCCGATGTTGCCACGAAGCAGGAGCAGGTTGGCGATTTGCTGGACGTTGCCGGTGCCATGGCGATGCTGGGTGACGCCCATGCCGTAGTTGATGATGACGCGGTTAGCCTTCGCGTAGATGTTCGCGATATGCTCGATGTCGGAACGCGGCAGGCCTGAGGCCGTCTCGATCGCATCCCAGGACGTAGCCCCGAGATCCGACAGCAAGCGCGTCGACACCGGTGGTGTGAGCGGCGATGAATTCGCCGGTCGAGCACGCCGGGTGCCGTTTTCCGCAAGGCTTTTGGCGTCGAGCGCAACGCAGGGCTTTCATCATTCCCTTGAGCACCGCAACGTCACCGCCGACCTTCACAAGATAATAGGAAGAGGCGATAGGCGTGGAGCCGAGCGTCAGCATTTCGACCGGGTTTTGCGGCGCCGTAAAACGTTCCAGCCCGCGTTCCCGCAGTGGATTGATCGCGATGATCGGCACGCCGCGTTTGGAGGCCTCCCGCAGCGTCGTCAGCATGCGCGGATGGTTGGTGCCGGGATTGTGGCCGATGCAGAAGATGCAGTCGCTGTGATCGAAATCCTCCAGCGTCACCGTTCCCTTGCCGACACCGATCGACTCCGGCAGACCGACACTGGTGGCCTCATGGCACATGTTCGAGCAGTCGGGAAAATTGTTGGTGCCGTATTCGCGCACGAACAGTTGATACAGAAAAGCGGCCTCGTTCGATGTCCTGCCCGAGGTGTAGAACTCTGCCATGTTGGGATCGGGCAGGGCGCGCAACGCCGCGCCGATCCGGCGTCATGGCCTCTTCCCACGAAATCGGCAGATACCGGTCGGTGGCGCGGTCGTAGACCATCGGATGGGTCAGGCGACCTTCGTTCTCGAGGTCGAAATCCCGCCAGTTCCAGAGCTCGCTGACGGTATGTGCGGCGAAGAATTCCGGCGTGGTTCGTTTGGCCGTTGCCTCCCACGACACCGCCTTGGCGCCGTTCTCGCAGAATTCGAACGACGAGGTATGCTTTGGATCGGGCCAGGCGCAACCCGGGCAATCGAAGCCATGAGGCTGATTCATGGTCAGAAGGCCGTGCGTTTCATTGACGACGGCCATCTGACCGCGAAGCGCCTCGGCAACGGCCTTGAGCGCCCCCAGCCGGCGGCGGCGCCCTGGTAGTCTTCAACGCCCGGGATGTCCTTTTTGGCCATTACACGATCCGATCTATTAAGTTGGGAACTTAACAGTAATCGCGAACCGGCCCGGAAGTTCAATCAGTCCCTCGGCTAATCAACAATCCGCGAGGCCGCGCCACAACCTTCGCGCGGCGCCGGCGGCTTCGATTTTCTGAATTTGCACGTTTTTTTTGCGAAGGTGCCGAATGGAGGCCGCGTGCGATAAATCTTCGAGGCGCGTCGGCTGGCTGCCTATTTCAGCGTCCTGAGGGCGTCGCGGACATTCGGATCGAGCCCGGCGCCGCCGGCGTCGAGATGCGCGAAGATCGCCGCGCGCATCCGTGGATCCCAGAATTTCTGGATGTGGTCGGCAATTCCCGGCACCGCCTTGTCGTGGCCCTGGCTCTTGAAGAATTTGCCGATTTGATTGGCCATATAGATCAGCCGGTCAGGCGACATGGGCGGCGGCTCCTTGGACGGCGATCTCGGCCGTAATTCGGCCGGGATGCGTGAACACTTCAAACCCGTCGGCACGCGCAATCGCGGCAAGCGTGATGCCGGCGGCGTCAGCCATTCGCACCGCCAGTGCGGTCGGCGCGGAGACCGCGACCATCAACGGCGCGCCCATCGCCGCGGTCTTCTGCACCATTTCGACCGAGACCCGGCTGGTCAGCAGCACCATGCCGTCGTTGGCGGCAACCTTCTGCTGCGCCAGCGCGCCGGCGAGCTTGTCGAGCGCGTTGTGACGGCCGACATCCTCGCGCAGCGCGACGATGCCGGCGGCCGTGCGTCCAGAACGCCGCGGCATGCACCGCGCGCGTCTCGATATTGATCGCTTGCAGCGGCGGGATGCTCTGGATCGCCGCGGTGATCTGCTGCGGCGAGAACGATCCGCCCGGTGCGACGATCGCGGCCGGCCGAACGGCCTCGGCGATGGAATCGATGCCGCAGATGCCGCAGCCGGTGGGGCCTGCGATATGCCGCCGCCGCTCGCTCAGCCGATCGGCTTTGGATTGGGCCAGCCACATCCGCAGCTCGATGCCGTCGTCGAGATCGACGACGTCCAGCGAATCGATATCGTCGGGGCTCTGGATGATGCCTTCGCTCAGGCTGAACCCGATGGCGAAGTCTTCGAGGTCCTGCGGCGTGCCCATCATCACGGCGTAGGTGCCGCCATTGTAGGTCAGCGCCAGCGCGGTCTCTTCCGGAATCGCACGCGCGCTTTCGCTGGCGCTGCCGTCGCGCCAGACCTTGCGTTGAACGGTGCGAACCGGATCGTGCACTTCTACTCCGCGGCTTCGATAGTTGCTTCAATTCGCCGGGAATGGCGGGCCTGCTCGTCATAGGCCTTTTGCCATTCGGACGGGCCGTTCGAGGGCGAAATCTGCACCGCCGTGACCTTGTACTCCGGACAGTTGGTGGCCCAGTCGGAATACTCGGTCGTGATGACGTTGGCCTGGGTGTCCGGATGGTGGAAGGTGGTGTAGACCACGCCCGGCGCCACCCGCTCGGTGATCAGCGCGCGCAAGGTGGTTTCGCCGGCGCGGCTGGCGAGCCGCACCCAGTCGCCGTCGCGCACGCCGCGCTGCTCGGCATCGTGCGGATGCATCTCCAGCCGGTCTTCCTCGTGCCAGATGATATTGTCGGTGCGCCGGGTCTGGGCGCCGACATTGTACTGGCTGAGAATGCGCCCCGTCGTCAGCAGCAGCGGATAGCGCGGGCCGGTGCGCTCGTCGGTCGCGATATATTCGGTGATGACGAACTTGCCCTTGCCGCGCACGAAGCCGTCGATGTGCATGACCGGCGTTCCCTCCGGCGCCTTCTCGTTGCAGGGCCACTGCACCGAGCCGAGTTCGTCGAGCTTGGCATAGGAGACGCCGGCGAAGGTCGGGGTGAGGGCGGCGATCTCGTCCATGATCTCGGAAGGATGATCGTATTTCATCTCATAGCCCATCGCCTTGCCGAGGCGGATGGTGACTTCCCAGTCGGCCAGGCCGTTGCGCGGCGTCATCACCTTGCGCACGCGCTGGATGCGGCGCTCGGCGTTGGTGAAGGTGCCGTCCTTCTCCAGGAAGGTCGATCCCGGCAGGAACACATGGGCGTAGTTCGCGGTCTCGTTGAGGAAGAGATCGTGCACGATCACGCATTCCATCGCCGACAGCGCCGCCACCACATGCTTGGTGTTGGGATCGGACTGCAGGATGTCCTCGCCCTGCACGTAGAGGCCCATGAAGGTGCCCTCGACGGCGGCGTCGAACATGTTGGGAATCCGCAAGCCCGGCTCCGGGTTGAGCTTGACGTTCCACATCGATTCGAACTGTTCGCGCACCGCGTCGCCCGCGATATGCCGATAGCCCGGCAATTCATGCGGGAACGAGCCCATGTCGCAGGAGCCCTGAACGTTGTTCTGGCCGCGCAGCGGGTTCACGCCGACGCCGGGACGGCCGATATTGCCGGTCGCCATCGCCAGGTTGGCGATCGCGATGACGGTGGTCGAGCCCTGGCTGTGCTCGGTAACGCCGAGCCCGTAATAGATCGCGCCGTTGCCGCCGGTGGCGAACAGCCGCGCCGCGGCGCGCAATTCCTTCGGATCGACGCCGGTCGCCATCGCGGTCGCTTCCGGACTGTTTTTCGGCAGCGAGACGAACTGCGCCCAATCCTGGAATTCGCTCCAGTCGCAGCGTTCGCGCACAAAGGCTTCGTCGACGAGGCCTTCGGTGACGATCACATGCGCCATCGCGGTCAATACGGCGACGTTGGTTCCGGGCATCAGCGGCAGATGGTGCTGCGCCTCGACATGCGCGGAGCGGATGATGTCGATGCGGCGCGGATCGAGCACGATCAGTTTGGCGCCGGCGCGCAGCCGCTTCTTCATGCGCGACGCGAAAACCGGATGCGCATCGGTCGGGTTGGCGCCGATGATCATCATCACGTCGGTGTGTTCGACCGAATCGAAATCCTGGGTGCCGGCCGAAGTGCCGAAGGTGGTGGCGAGGCCATAGCCGGTCGGCGAATGGCAGACGCGGGCGCAGGTATCGACATTGTTGTTGCCGAAGCCGGCGCGGATCAGCTTCTGCACCAGATAGGTCTCTTCGTTGGTACAGCGCGACGAGGTGATGCCGCCGATGGAATCGCGGCCGTATTTGGCCTGGATGCGCTTGAATTCGGAAGCCGCGTAGTCGAACGCCTCATCCCATGACACTTCGCGCCAGGGGTCGGTGATCTTCTCGCGGATCATCGGATTGAGGATGCGCTCCTTGTGGGTGGTGTAGCCCCAGGCGAAGCGGCCCTTGACGCAGGAATGGCCGCGATTGGCCTTGCCGTCCTTGTACGGCACCATGCGCACCACTTCCTCGCCGCGCATTTCCGCCTTGAAGGTGCAGCCGACGCCGCAATAGGCGCAGGTGGTCACCGCCGAATGTTCGGGCTGGCCGATTTCGATCACGGATTTTTCGGTCAGCGTCGCGGTCGGGCAGGCCTGCACGCAGGCGCCGCAGGAGACGCATTCGGAGCCGAGGAAGCTCTCGCTCATGCCGGGCGAAACCCGGCTGTCGAAGCCGCGGCCCGAAATGGTCAGCGCGAAGGTGCCTTGCACTTCCTCGCAGGCGCGCACGCAGCGCGAGCAGACGATGCACTTCGAGGGATCGTAGGTGAAATACGGATTGGATTCGTCCTTCGGCATCCAGGCGGCATTGGCCGCGCCATTGGACTTGGCGAAAACATGGTTCTCGCCCTCATAGCCGTAACGCACGTCGCGCAGGCCGACCGCGCCCGCCATGTCCTGCAATTCGCAGTCGCCGTTGGCGGCGCAGGTCAGGCAGTCCAGCGGATGGTCGGAGATGTAGAGCTCCATCACGCCCTTGCGCAGCTTCTTCAGCCGCTCGGTCTGGGTGTGGACCACGAGGCCCTGCATCGCCGGCGTGGTGCAGGAAGCCGGCGTGCCGGCACGGCCTTCGATCTCGATCAGGCACATCCGGCAGGACCCGAACGCGTCCACCATGTCGGTGGCGCAGAGTTTCGGGATCTGGGTGCCGGCCTCCATCGCCGCGCGCATGATCGAGGTGCCCTCGGGCACCGTGACGCTCTGGCCATCGATGGTCAGCGTGATCATGGTTTCGGATTTGGAGCGGGGTGTGCCGAAATCGGTTTCATGGATCAGCGACATGGCGATCTCCTTTATTCCGCGGCCTGCAGGCGCGTCGGCGCCGGGCCGAAATCTTCCCGGAAGTGTTTCAGCGCGCTCATCACGGGGTAGGGCGTGAAGCCGCCCAGCGCGCAGAGCGAGCCGAATTTCATGGTGTTGCAGAGGTCTTCGACCACCGCGATGTTCTCCGGCACCCGGTCGCCGGCGCGGATCTTGTCGATGGTCTCGACGCCGCGGGTCGAGCCGATCCGGCACGGCGTGCACTTGCCGCAGGATTCGATGGCGCAGAATTCCATCGCAAAACGCGCCTGCTTCGCCATGTCGACGCTGTCGTCGAATACCACGATGCCGCCATGGCCGATCAGGCCGTCGCGCGCGGTGAAGGCCTCATAGTCGAACGGGGTATCGAACAATTCGCGCGGGAAATAAGCGCCGAGCGGCCCGCCGACCTGCACCGCGCGAACCGGACGTCCGGTAAAGGTGCCGCCGCCGACGTCGTCGACGAGTTCGCCGAGCGTGATGCCGAAGGCGACTTCGAACAGTCCGCCGTGCTTGATATTGCCCGCGAGCTGGATCGGCATCGTGCCGCGCGAGCGGCCCATGCCGAAATCGGCATAGGCTTTGGCGCCGCCGGCGAGGATGAAGGGGATCGCGGCGAATGACAGCACGTTGTTGATGACGGTCGGCTTGCCGAACAGGCCCTTATGCGCCGGCAGCGGCGGCTTGGCGCGGACGATGCCGCGGCGGCCTTCGAGGCTTTCCAGCAGCGAGGTCTCTTCGCCGCAGACATAGGCGCCGGCGCCGACCCGGACCTCAAGATCGAAGCTGTGCGCGGAGCCGCCGACGCGCGCGCCGAGATAGCCGGCGCGCTTGGCCGCCGCGATCGCGGCATTCATCGCCTCGATGGCGTGCGGATATTCCGAGCGGATATAGATGTAGCCCTTGGTGGCGCCGACCGCGATGCCCGCAATGGTCATGCCCTCGATCACCACGAAGGGATCGCCTTCCATGATCATGCGGTCGGCGAACGTGCCGCTGTCGCCTTCGTCGGCGTTGCAGACGATGTATTTCTGGTCGGCGCTGGTTTGCGCCACGGTTTTCCACTTGATGCCGGTCGGGAAACCCGCGCCGCCACGGCCGCGCAGTCCGGACGCCGTGACATCGGCGAGGATCGCGTCCGAACCCAGCGTCAGCGCGCGCTCAAGGCCCTTGTAGCCGTCATGGGCGCGGTAATCCTCGACCGAGCGCGGGTCGATCACGCCGCAGCGCGCGAAGGTGAGGCGGGTCTGCCGCTTCAGCCAGGGAATTTCGTCGGCGATGCCGAGCCGCAGCGGATGCGCACCGTCGGATGTCATCGCCTCGAGCACGGAGGTGGCGTCGGACTCGGTCACCGGGCCGAATGCGACGCGCCCTTTGGGCGTTGCGACCTCGATCATCGGCTCCAGCCAATACAGTCCGCGCGAGCCGGTTCTGACGATCTCGATGTCGATGCCGCGCTTGCCTGCCGCCAGCTCCAGCGCCAGTGCGACTTCATCGGCTCCGACCGCAACGGCGCCCGCATCGCGTGAAACGAAAATACGAAGGCTCATCGCTGCGCCTCCGCGACCAGCGCGTCGATGCGCGCTTCATCCAGCCGTCCGACCAGGCGGCCATCCAGCATCGCCGAGGGCGCCGTGGCGCACAGACCGAGGCAATAGATCGGCTCCAGCGTGACCCGCTCATCGGCGGTGGTGTTTCCGATCGCGATGCCGAGCTTGGCCTCCGCGCGTGCCGCCAGCGCATCGCCGCCGGCGGCCTGGCAGGCTTCGGCGCGGCACAGTTTCAGCACATGGCGGCCGGCGGGCTGGTGCCGGAAATCATGATAGAAGGTGAACACGCCATGGACCTCGGCGCGCGACAAATTCAGCGCGGTGTGCGATCATGGGAACAGCGGGCTCCGGCACATAGCCGAAGGCCTCTTGCAGTGCGTGCAGGATCACCAGCGTCGCACCTTCGAGGTCGGCGTGTTCGGCGATGATTTCGGCGCCGCGAGCGGCATCCCATGGTTCGTAAGCTGGCATCATACGCCTTCTCTATCAGAGGCTTATTACCAACCCATGAGAACTGGAATCGATCCAGATATCAATAAAGCTGTCTCATGCTGCAATACGGAAAGCCGATCAATAAGAATATCGAAATCAGATGATTTGAAAATCCGAATGCCCATGCTTAAGTTTGAGCCATGAGGTCGTTTTTTGAGGCGGCTTTTTGCCTGATTGTCCGGCGGGGGCCGTGGTATTCGTTGCCGAAGCGTGAACCGAGAGGCTGCTTTTTGATCGACAAGCTTGAACTGCTGCTGGCGCTGGCCAAGGAACGTCATTTTGGACGCGCCGCCGAGGCCTGCGGCGTCACCCAGCCGACGATGTCGACCAGCCTGAAGCAGCTCGAGGAAATCCTCGGCGTCATGCTGGTGCAGCGCGGGTCGCGGTTCCAGGGCTTTACGCCCGAGGGGGAACGGACGCTCGACTGGGCGCGCCGCATCGTCGGCGATGCCCGCGCGATGCGCCAGGAGATCAACACCCTCAAGGACGGCCTTTCCGGAGAGATCGGCATCGCCGCGATCCCGACCGCGCTCGGCATGGTCGCTTCGCTGACCACGCCGTTTCAGGGCCCGGCATCCGAACGTGCGTTTCCGCATCGTGTCCTGCACCTCGATCGCGGTGCTTGGACTGCTGGAAAACCTCGAAGTCGATGCCGGCCTGACCTACCTGGAAAACGAGCCGCTCGGCAAAGTCCGCTCGATCCCGCTTTACAACGAAAACTATGTGTTGCTGACCTCGCCGGACGGCATGTTCGGCGACCGCGAACAAGTCACCTGGAAGGAAGTCGGGCAGGTGCCGCTGTGCCTGCTGACGCCGGACATGCAGAACCGCCGCATCATCGACCGCGCGCTCAAATCGGTCGGCGCCGAGGCGACGCCGACGCTGACCTCGAATTCGATCATCGTTCTCTACACCCATGTGCGGACGGGACGCTGGGCCAGCGTGATGCCGGCAAGGCTGGCGCAGACGCTCGGCCTGTCGGACGCGGTGCGGACCATTCCGATTATCGATCCCATTGTGACCTACAGCGTCGGGCTGGTGGTTCCGCAGCGCGACCCGCTGACGCCGCTGATCGCAGCACTCACGCAAATCGCGCGCGAAGTCGCGCCGACGCTGGAGCCCTGAGCGTCTGTTTCAGGTCGGATGGTGCAGCACGGCCTCGGGTCTGTCGAAGGTGCGCCGGCCCTTCTTCAGGCCGAACAGAGGCTGCGCCAGTTCGCACACCGCCTCCATGCTGCTGTTGCAATCAAGCGCCACCAGGTCGGCGGCACGTCCGACGGCGATGCCGTAATCCCTGTGGTTGAGGATCTGGCCGACGATGAACTGATCATCTCAAAGCAGGATGTGAGGTCGCGCGATGCTCCGACCTGCGTGATATTGGCATAGAGGTTGGCCATTCGCACCAATGAACAATCGCCAAAAGGGGTGAACGGGTTGAGCACGTTATTTGTCGAAATCGAACAATTGACGCCGTAAGCCATCAGACGATGGGCGGGCGAGACGCCACAGGGAACGTTGCGGTCGAAATCGCGACCCGTAAGAAAAAGGTCCGTTGCAGGCAGTACGGTGACTGCAACGCCCGCGCCGGCCAGTCGCCGCGCGGCTCGTTCCAGCTGGTCAGGCGCAAGCGCGGAGAGTTTCGTCACATGGCCGATCGCGACCCGGCCGCCCCACTTGTTGTGATCGGCAAGCCGGCAAACCTCGTTGAGATCGAGGTGTGCCGGGTCGAGGCCAAAATCAAGATGAAAATCGATATCGACGTCGAAGCGACGGGCGAGATCGAAGATGCGGCCGATCTGCCCATGCGAGTCCTTGTCCATGTAGGGGGCGCCTCCGACCACGTCGGCGCCGCTCTCCAGGGCTTCGATCATGACGTCCTCGCAACCGGGATCATCGAGCAGGCCCTCCTGCGGAAACACGCATAATTCGAGGTCAATGGCCCAGGAATAGTCCTTCTTCAGCCGCTGCAACGCGCGAAAGCTGGTCAATCCGACGCGCGGGTCTACTTCCACATGCGTTCGCATGCGGGTGGTTCCGTGCTTCAGCGATTTCTCCAATGTGTTACGGGCCCGCGCGTAGACGTCCTCCTCGGTGAATGTCTTCTTGGCCGCCGCCACCTCGGCAATGGCTTCGTCGAGCGTGCCTTGTTCGCAATTGCATCGGCCAAGCAGGCAAGACTTGTCGAGATGAATGTGCGTCTCTACCAATCCCGGCGTGACGAGGCGGCCGGCCAAATCCTGTGCCGGTCCGTCGGCTTCCGGAAGCCTGGCCTCGATCGCAGCGAAACGGCCGCCGAGAATGCCGATATCGACCGTACGATCCTCGGCGCCGGCAATCCTTGCGTTTCGAAAAACAAGATCGAACGTCATGACGCATTCCTTTTCGTCGCTTGGGCGATACCTGCTTGGCCCATAGCAGAAAAAGGACGTAAGGCGTACAGCGCGCGGTTGAGCAGCTCCCGGGCGAGGTATGAATTCCGGACGCGGGCCAACTCGTCGAGCCTAGCGGTCAACTCATCGTAACGACGACTTTTCCCTTGGCGCGTCCACTCTCCACGTAGGCCAGAGCCTCGGAAATTTTCGCAAACGGATATGCCTTGTCAACGATGATCTTCAGTTTTCCCTGTTCGATGAGTTCGGCCAGCTGAGCAAGCTCCCTGCCGCTTGAATGCATGAAAAGAAATCGATAGCCGATCCCTGCGCGTCGCGCTCGCGCCCTGATACCGTAGCTGATAAACCAGAACACGGCGGAAAGAGCCCGGCTGCCGCCAAGGTCCTTGATCGCAGTTTGCGGCTCCGGAACAGCGGCTATTGAAACGATTGTGGTTCCGGGCTTCATGATTTCGAACATTTGGTCCAGGGTTTTGCCGCCGATCAGGTCAAAGCCTGCGTCAAATCTGGCTGCCGTTTTGGATATGTCTTGAGCCGTATAGTCGATTACCTCGTCACACCCGAGCGAGCGTACCAATGCTTCACCTCGAGGCGAAGCGGTCGTCGTCACATCTGCGCCCAGCCATTTGGCAATCTGAATTGCAAAGCTGCCGACCCCTCCGGCGCCGCCTGAAATGAACACTTTCTGTCCTGGTTTGACAGCGAGCTCGTCCCTTAATGCCTGCAGCGCCGTCAGCGCCGCCAGCGGTACCGCCGCGGCGGCCGTGAAATCCAGGTTCCGGGGCATCTGCGTAGCGTCATCTTCGTCGACGCATGCTTGCTCTGCGAATGCGCCGGCACGATCCTTTCCGACCCGGGCAAACACCCGGTCCCCCACGCGGAACCGTTTGACATCGCTGCCAACGGCAATAACTTCACCTGCAAGTTCGTTGCCGAGCACAAACGGAAGCTTTGGCCGCTGGATCGCGCGAAGCTTGCCTTGTCGGAATTTGAAATCCACCGGGTTCAGACCCGCAGCGCGCACGGCAACGAGAATATCGCGTGGCCCCGGCGCAGGTGCCGGGACATCCATCAGCTGCGAGCCTTCGGGCCCGCCATAATGCTTGAGAACGTATGCGCGCATGTCCATGCTCCCACTACGAGGATAGCACAACTGGCGAAGCCAAGCGGCCTGAGTGCCTCACGCATGCGCTATTTATGAGGCCTAAATCGGAGCAGCTGGTCAAATAAATTATGAGCGCAAAGAATGCGCAAGTTGGCGGCGGCGGTTCCCTTTGACGGCTAGGCGGCCGTCGAGCTGGTCGCCTCCATTTTGTCCCTGGCCAGACGCGCGTCGCGTGGCAAGGATACGCAGACCACGGTGCCGGTGCCGAGCTTCGAGCGCAGCCGCATCGATCCGCCGTGCAGATTGGTGAGCGATCGTGCGATCGCCAGTCCCAGTCCCGAGCCGTGATAGGTTTTGGTAAGCTGGCTCTCGACCTGCTCGAACGGCCTGCCGAGCCGCAGCAGCGATTGCGGCGCGATCCCGATGCCGGTGTCGGCAATCGTCAGAACGATGGAATCGCTGAACAAGCGGCTGCGGACCACCACCTTGCCGCCATCGGGGGTGAATTTGACTGCGTTCGACAGCAGGTTGACGATGATCTGCTTGATCGCGCGCCGGTCCGCCACCACCGAAATGGCGCCTTCGATATCCGCATCGAGCACCAGCCGCTTGTCGTCGGCGCGCCCGGAAATCACGCGCAGCGATTCCGCCAGCGTCTTCGACAGATCGAGCGATTCCATGTCGAGCTTCATGCGGCCGGCTTCGATCTTCGACATGTCCAGGATGTCGTTGATCACTTCGAGCAGATAATGGCCGCTGGTGAGGATGTCGTGGCAGTATTCCTGGTATTTCTCCGACCCCAGCGTGCCGAACAACCCGCTTCCCATGATCTCGGAGAATCCGATGATGGCATTGAGCGGCGTGCGCAACTCGTGGCTCATATTGGCGAGGAATTTGGATTTGGCCTGGTTGGCTTCCTCGGCGCGATTCTTCTCTTCGGAATATTTTTCGGCGAGGTCGGCGAGTTCGATGGCCTGCTGCTCGAGCGCCGTCTGCGAGCGTTTCAGATCGATCACGGTGGCGCGCAGCCGAAGGTCGTTGTCGATCAGTTTCTGCTCGTGCTCCTTGATGCGGGTGATGTCGGTCCCGACCGAGACGTAGCCGCCGTCCTTGGTGCGCCGCTCGCTGATGTGCAGCCAGTTGCCGTCGTCGAGCTGGGCCTCGAAGGTGCGCGCGCCGGGCGCGCGGGCCGCACTTTCGTGCATCCGGGTGCGGACCTCCGGCATGCTGCCGACTTCGATCACGGTTTCATAGGAGGTGCCCGGCGTCACGGCCGAATCCGGCAGCTTGTGCAGGCGCTGGAAGTGCGAATTGCACAGCACCAGGCGATCTTCCGCGTCCCACAGCACGAACGCTTCCGGAATGGTCTCGATGGCGTCGCGCAGCCGCAGGTCGGCCTCCACGGTCTTCTCGGCGAGGCTCTTGTGCTCGGTGATGTCGACGGCGATGCCGATCAGATGCAGGCCGGTGTCACCGGCGGCCTGGCTGAGCTCACAGCGGACCCGCAGCCAGATCCAGTGACCGTCGGCGTGCTGCATGCGGAAGGTCTGGTCGATATGCTTGATTTTCGAGGAGATCAGCTGATCGGCGACCGCGAACAGATCGATGTCGTCGGATTTCACCAGCGCGTTGACCTCGCCGAAGGTCAGGAGGTCGCTGCGGGTGTCGAGGCCCAGCATGGTGAACATCGATTGCGACCAGAAGATTCGGCCGCGCGACAGGTCCCAATCCCACAATCCGCAGCGGCCGCGATTGAGCGCGGTATCGATCCGGCCGCGCACCGCATCATTGATGAGATCGCCCTCGCGGGCGCGGGTCGATTGCCAGTGAAATGCGAAGCCCAGGATCAGCACGACAAAGCCGGTGGTGGCGGACAGCGTCACCGACAACGCCGCGTCCGATCGCCACAGCGAGTCGACCGCTTCCTGGATGACCACGACCTGGCCGGGCAGCGATCTGACGACGCGTGCAATGGCCAGCGCGCTATCGCCGTTGGGCAGGGTGATGTCGGTGACGGCGGTTTGCTGTCCGAGCGCGGTCAGCGGCAGCGCCGCGCTGACGACGTCGAGAATGCGATCGGTGTCGCCGAGCCCGGCATCAATCGGAACCCGGGCAAGCACGCGCTGGTCCGCGCCGGTGACGATAACGTGCCGGCCGGCGGCGAGGCCCCATGCCGGAAGGAGATCGGGCAGCAGGGTTCGCAAGCGGCCGACGGTGGCGGCGCGATCCTGCCGGACCGCGGCGAAATGGTCGATACGCTCGGCGAGCAGATCGGCGACGGCCGTCAGGTCCCGCTTGATGGAGGCGCGCTTTTGCCGGCTCTGATCGACCACCTGGACGAATGCGCCAAGGCAAATGGTAATCAGGAAGGCGATGATCAGGGTGGGCACGGCACGGCGAAGCGCGGGCTCCGCTACCAACAGCCGGTGATAGGCCGGTTTCGCGATCGACTGCGCCAATCCCTTGATCGAATCGGATTGGACGCACGCGCTCGTCGCGTGTGCGCGCGCCATGCCTTTAGCCCCCATGGAAAACTTATTGCAAGATCTTCTGCACCCAATTCGGCAGAGCCCCCGGCCACTTCCGAATCACAGCGATTTGAATCCAGTTTTCGCGGCCTGTCGAGAGTCAACAATTCGTTAATGAAAATAAATCTTGTCCAACGCAGAATTTCGACTGCGAAAGGCCCACGCGGTGAGTCCGAAACGGGAACGCTGACGCGGTTTCAGATCTTACTGGGCGTCCGGCGGCTCGGCGTGGCTGATCACGCGCTTCACGGCGGGGAAGGCGCGGCGCAACGCGCGCTCGATCTCGTCGACGTTCTCGTGAACCTCGATCACGCTCATCGAGGGGGCGGCGTGGCAATGGAAGTTCACGATTTCACCGGCGTCGGTGTTGCGCACCCGAACGCTGTGGATGTCATGGATCGCGCTGTCGGCGGCAAAGCGCGCCAGCGCGGTCCTGATGGTTTCAACGCGGTCGGGCGCCGCATCGGCGCCGTGCGGCAATTCCGGCTCCAGCGGCTCGATGTGGGTGTCGACTTCGACGTCCTCGCCGAATTCGTCGCGGACGTTCCGCTCAAGCTCCTGGGCGATGTCGTGGGCAGCTGTGAGTTCCATCCCGCCGTCGACCTCAAGGTCGATGCTGACGGTTAGCTTGCCGCCGAGATCGTGCACGGTGACATGGTGGACGGCGAGGCCTGAGTTGCGGGCGATCACCATGATGCGTTCCCGCACACTCTCATTGTCGCGCGCGACCGGCACCGCGGTGAAGGTCAGGTCGGCATCGTCGAGCGCCCTGGTGACCGCAGCCTGCGCCTTTCGCTTGATCTCATCGACGCGGTCGATCGGAAAAGTGCGCGGCACCTGGACGATGGCGTCGATGAAGTGGGTCGGCCCGACCATCCGCACCCTCAGGCGTTCGACACCGACGACGCCGGGCACGGCCTTGATCGCGGCGGCGGCTTTTTCCGAAACGCCTTCGGGCGCGCGGTCGAGCAGGGTTTCCACGGTGGAGCGCGCCAGCCGCAGGCCCAATAGCGAGATCACCACCGCGACGCCGATGGCGGCGGCGGCGTCACCCCAAGCGTAACCCAATCCCGACAGCGCCAGTCCGATGATGACGGCGATCGAGCCCAGCACGTCGGATGCAAAATGCAGCGCATCGGCGGCCAGCGCCTGGCTCTTGGTGTCGCGCGCGGTGCGATGCAGCGCCCGCGCCCGCCAGAAATTCACGGCGATGTCGACCAGCAGCACGATGAACGGGATCGCCGACAGCGTCGGCGGCGTAGCGCCTTCGCGCAGCCGGCTCCAGGATTCGACGAGAATGCCGCCCGCCAGCACATAGAGCATCGCGATCACGCCGAGCGCGGAGAGGCTTTCGAACTTGCCGTGGCCGTAATGATGTTCGATCGTCGGCGGGCTTGCCGGAAACCCGCACCACCAGCCAGGTGACGACGGTCGCGACCAGGTCGACCGAAGAGTGCAGCGCTTCGGAGATCAATGCGAGACTGCCGATGGCAATGCCGACCACGAATTTGGCCGCGGCCATGGTGGCGCTGGCCAGAATCGAAATCGCCGCGACGCGGGATTTGGCGTTGTGTTCGGGATGACTTCATGGGCGCGGTTTAGCAGCCCATCATGCAACATAAAAGACGTGGCCGAAGGCGCTATCGCCACTCACTCGCAGGAGCGATTTGTTGCGAATTGTTCCGACTAAAAAATGATCTGTATGCATGAAGACGGACACGTCGATTAAACTCCGCCTGTCCAAACTAGGAACGATCATGCTGGATAAAGACATCGCCGCGGCGATCACCGCCGCAGTGGACACGGGCTTCGAGGCTCAGGTGCGGTTCACGCAGGATATGGTGCGCTGCCCGTCGGTGCGCGGGCAGGAACACACTGTTCAGGACCTGATGGCTGATGCCATGGCCAGGCGCGGACTGTCGGTCGATCACTGGAAGGTCAAAGTCGACGACATCAAGGATCTGCCGGGCTTCGCGCCGGTCGTCGGCGCGACTTATGAAAATGCCTACAATGTCGTCGGAACGTATCGTCCGGCGCATCGCAATGGGCGCTCGCTGATCTTTAACGGCCATATCGATGTTGTGCCTACGGGGGACTGGGATCGTTGGACGACGCCGCCCTTCGAGCCGCGCATCGATGGGAAGTGGATGTATGGTCGCGGCGCAGGCGATATGAAATCCGGACTTGCGGGGACGCTGTTCGCCTTCGACGCGGTTCGCGCCGCGGGCTTCACGCCCACGGCACCCATCCATTTCCAGTCCGTTGTCGAAGAGGAATGCACCGGCAACGGTACGCTTGCCTGTTTGCAGCGTGGCTACAACGCCGACTGCGCTTTCGTACCGGAACCGTTGCAGCCAAAGCTGATGCGGGCGGAAGTTGGCCTCATTTGGTTTCGCGTCCATGTCGAGGGCGACCCGCAGCATGCATCAGCTGGATTCAGCAATACCGGTGTCAATGCGATCGAGAAAGCGCTGGGCCTTTGGCCGCATATCAAGCAACTCGAAGACGAGTGGAACGCGCGCAAGGTGGATCATCCGCTCTACAAGGATCATCCACACCCGATCCGCGTCAATCTGGGCGAGATCTCGGGCGGTGAGTGGACTTCAAGCGTGCCCGCCAAAGCCGTTCTGAACATCCGGGTCGGTGTACTGCCCGGTGTCAAATTGAAGGACATTCAGGCCGAGATCGAGGCTCGCGTGCACGAGGCCTCGCTGCACGATCCATACCTGTCCAATCACCAACCGCGGATCGAGTATCACGGGCACATGGCTGAAGGCTATGTGCTGGAAAATGCCGCGATTCCCGAAGCCGTGCTCGCCAACAGCCATAAGGCAGTATTCAACGAAGAGCTGCGGGAAGAGATTACGTCGGCAGCGACCGATGCGCGTTTCTACGGGCTTTATCGCAACACACCTAGCCTCGTTTACGGACCCATCTGTGAAAGACCTCATGGGTTCGATGAGCGGGTCGATCTCGATTCGGTTCGCGCGGTGACGAAAACCATGGCGCTGTTCCTGGCCGAGTGGTGTGGGATCGAGCGGCTGTAATCGCGAGGCTGCATCGTGAGCATGCACTTGTTGAGGCCGACCCTGTTTCCGTGTTCGTCATGCCCGGCCTTGTGCCGGGTATCCACGTCTTAGCGGCATATTTGAAAGAAAGACGTGGATGGCGGGACGATGATTTGCGTTGCCGCAGCTCTTCGTATGACGTCGCGGCACTCAGGCAGAACAGCGTCCGCCGCTCTGAGCCGCCGAGAACGCAAGCCAATGGCGCGGCGGTCGGGCACTTTGATGCGCTGAAGCTCGCGGCCGTCGCGATCAAGCCGAATGAAGGCGTCCTCATCGAAGGAGGCGACCCACACCGCCCCCTCGCGATCGAGGCAAATGCCGTCTGGAGATTTCATGCTTCCGAACCGGCGGCGAAAATGCAGGCTGCCGTCGGCCGCAATGTCGTAGTCAGCGAGGCACGCGCCATCCATCTCGGCCACGACCAGCCGGCGGTTGTCGGACGAGACCGCGATGCCGTTGGGAAATCGCAGTCCGTCAGCGACGATTCGGGCCTCGCCTTCCGGCGTCACCAGGATGATGCGGCCGACAGCGCCGCGATCGGGCGGCGGCGGCAGATCGAAGCCGAGATCGCCGACATAGGCGCGGCCCAGGCCGTCGACGATCAGTGGTCGAGCGGCCTGTCGCGATTCCCGACAAGTCGGCATAGAGCGAAAGCCGGCCGTCGGCGTAAGCCATCAGATGCTTGCGGAACATCGTCAGCACGATGAGCTTGCCATCCGGCAGGATGCCGAGCCCGCAGGGCGTATCGTTGTCGAACTTCGCATGCTGCTGGCATTCGCCGGAGGCGCCGAGGCTCAGCAGGGTCCGATCCATGCAATCGACAAACCAGATCCGGTCCGCGATGCCAGCGTGGTCCCTCGAAATAACGCCCGCCGTCGAGGATGCCCTTCAGCATCATCTTGAATCCCCTACAACGTCACCACGATCTTGCCGAGATGCTTGTTGGCTTCCATGTGCTCGAACGCCTTGCCGATCTCGTCGAACGCAAACACCTTGTCGATCGGCAATTGCAACTGGCGGGATTCTACCGCCGGCCAGATGTCTTTCCGGACTTCGCTGAAGATGTCGCGGATTTCCTCGATCGACCGGGTGCGGAAGGTGACGCCGATATAGCTGATGCGGCGCGCGGCATGCAGGTCGAAGTTGAAGTCGGCGTGGGTGCCGCCGAGCCTGCCGACATTGACGATGCGGCCCTTGATCTTGGTCGCCTTGAGATTCTGGCTCGCGACCTGGCCTGAGACCTGATCGACGATGAGGTCGACGCCTTCGCCGCCGGTCGCCTGCAGCACCTGATCGATCCAGCCGGGATCGTTGGAATCGACCGCGAGATCAGCGCCGAATTGCTTCAGCCGGCCGCGGCGCGCGGCGTCGGTCGAGGAACCGATCACGATGCCGGCGCCCTTGAGTTTGGCGATCTGCATCGCCATCAGGCCGACGCCGGAGCTTGCGCCCTGAATCAGGACGGACTGGCCGGGCTGCAACGCGCCGTTGGTGACGACCGCATTGTGCATGGTGGTGAGCGCGACGGGCAGGGTGGCCGCATCTTCGAAGTTCATATTGGACGGCGTGCGAAACAGCCGGCCGTGATCGGCCAGCGTGTATTCCGCGAACGCGGCACCGCCCGAGCCCATGATCCTGTCGCCGACCTTGACGCCCTTCGCGTCGGGGCCAAGCTCGGCGACTTCGCCCGCCCATTCCATTCCGAGCACGGCGCCGGCGCCGCCGGCGCTGCCATGCGCCTGGCCCTTGGTCATGCCGAGATCGGCGCGGTTGAGGCCGCAGGCGCGGACCCGAACCAGCACTTGTGCGCCTTTCGGAGCGGGCTTGGCGACGTCAGCGATTTCAGCGCCATTGGCGCCGTAGACATAGGCTTTCATGGCGTTGTTCTCGGTTAAGTTTGACCCTAAGCATCTGAAAACGATTCTCTTTTTCGTCATGGCCGGGCTTGTCCCGGCCATCCACGTCTTTCTTGCTGTCGCCGCCATAAGACGTGGATGCCCGGGACGAGCCCGGGCATGACGAACTTAAAGCTCTATTTCGTTGGTCGCATTTTGAGTCAGACCCTTAGGTGGTGACGCGACGCGATCTATTCCGCGGCCTGGCGGCGCGAGCCGGACATCATGCCTTCGAACCGGCTCTGAATAATGGCCTCCGCGTCACGCATGATGCGCGACACGAGTTCCGCGCAGCTCGGGATATCGTGGATCAATCCCTGCACCTGCCCGGCGGACCAGATGCCTTCATCGGCGTCGCCGGTGGCGTAGACCATCTTGCCGCGCGCCCCGGCCACGAGTTCGCGCACCTGCTCGAAGGTGGCGCCTTCCTTTTCCATGGCGACGACCTGGGTCGAGACTGCGTTTTTGGCGACGCGCGAGGTGTTGCGCATGGTGCGGAAAATCAGCTCGGTCTCGCGCTCGTCATTGGCGACGATCTTTTCCTTGATGAGCTGGTGGATCGGGCTTTCCTTGGTGCACATGAAACGCGTGCCCATGTTGATGCCCTCCGCGCCCAGCGCAAGGGCGGCGACCAGGCCGCGGCCGTCGCCGAAGCCGCCCGAGGCGATCATCGGAATTTTTACTTTATCGGCAGCGACCGGGATCAGGATCAGCCCCGGCGTATCGTCCTCGCCGGGATGCCCGGCGCACTCAAAACCGTCGATCGAAATCGCGTCGACCCCCATGCGCTCGGCTGACAGCGCGTGGCGGACGCTGGTGCATTTGTGCACGATCACCACGCCGTGCTTCTTGAATTCGGTCACATGCTCCTGCGGCTTGTTGCCGGCGGTCTCGACGATCCGGATGCCGCTTTCGACGATGGCCTGACGATACTCCGCATAGGGCGGCGGCTTGATCGAGGGCAAAATAGTCAGGTTGACGCCGAACGGCTTGTCGGTGAGGTCGCGGCACCGCGCGATTTCCCTGGTCAGATCCTCCGGCGTCGGCTGCGTCAGCGCGGTGATGAAGCCGAGCGCGCCGGCATTGGCGACCGCCGCGACCAGTTCGGCGCGTCCGACCCATTGCATTCCGCCCTGCACGATCGGGTGCTCGACACCCACGAGTTCGGTAAATCGCGTCCTGATCATGCGTAACCCCTGATGTTTCCCCGCCGCGTTTTACCCGCGCGCGTTTTTCGCTGTTTTCCGGATTGTCCGCGGCGAGGATGCCGCTCAGCCCGGCAAATGTCCACCGGACACCGCGGCGATTATGGCAACGCGATCATGCAAAAACAGGGGTTTTTGCCTCGGCCGGACGAGCGGGGCCATTTGCCGCCCAGCATCGTTTGAATCAACGAATAAATCAGCTGGGAACCACGCCAGGGCGTGAACCCATAAACGAGAGGCGTTGGCGCACGTCCGCTTTGAGGCGCGTAACGGACTTAAGCTGGACATTGCGACATGTCTGAAATGTGCCAAAGGACTAAACCGCTCGCGCGGTAGTTCGCCGCGGCGGGCGACGGAGCCAACACGATAGCGCGCCGGGGCGTCCTGTCTTGAGATGAGGGGTTCACAACCTTCATCGAGACAGGAGCATCCCCCATGACCGATAAGGCCATAAGCCCGCTGCGGCAGCGCATGATCGAAGACATGACGATCCGCAAGTTCGCACCGAAGACCCAACATGACTATGTGCAGAGGGTCAAGCACTTCGCCGCTTTCCTCGACCGCTCGCCCGATACCGCCAGCTTCGAAGACGTACGCCGCTATCAGCTTCATTTGGCGACGAGCGGCGCCGGCGTTCCTACCCTCAACCAAAGCGTCTCGACACTGCGGTTCTTTTTCAACATCACGCTTGGGCGCGCTGACATCGTCAACCATACCCAGTTTATCCACGTGCCACGCAAACTTCCGGTCGTCCTGAGCCCGGAAGAAGTTGCGCGTTTTCTCGATGCGGCGCCGGGGCTCAAATACAAGGCGGCATTGAGTGTGGCCTATGGGGCTGGATTGCGTGTGTCCGAGGTGGTCGCGCTGAAGGTATCCGACATCGACAGCAAGCGCATGGTGATCCGGATCGAACAGGGCAAAGGCAACAAGGACCGCTACGTGATGCTTTCGCCGCATCTGCTCGAGCTGTTGCGCGCTTGGTACAACGCGGCACGCCCACAAGGGTGGCTGTTTCCCGGAATGAACCCGATCAACCCGATGACGGCGCGCCAGCTCAGGCGCGCCTGCGATACCGCGGCCCAGATGGCCGAGATCGGCAAGCCGGTGTCCCCGCACACCCTTCGTCACAGCTTTGCGACGCATCTTCTGGAGCAGAACACCGATATCAGGGTGATCCAGGTCTTGTTGGGGCACGCCAAGCTCGACACCACCGCGCTCTATACGCGTGTTGCCACCAAGACCATCCGGGAGATCGTGAGCCCGCTCGATCGCATTACGGCCAAGCTCAAGGAGGGCGCCGAACCGCCCGCCTAACGCGAGGCTTATCGTGTCGCGTCCATCGCTGGAGGTCGCGGACATCTTCCGCGGCTACGGCCCGGCATGGCGCCGGGCCAATGTCGGCCATGTCAGCTTCGGCCAATTGAAGGTGATGTCGGCGATCGAGAGCTGCCGCACGGCGGCGCTCGGCGGGCACGTCGCGCGCTGCGAGAAGTGCGCGCACAGCCAGATATCGTACAACTCTTGCCGCAACCGGCATTGCCCGAAGTGCCAGGGCGCGGCGGCAAAGCACTGGCTGGCCGCGCGCGAAGCCGATCTGCTGCCGGTGCCGTACTATCACGTGGTGTTCACGCTGCCGGCGGCCATCGCCGACATCGCCTACCAGAACAAGGCCGTGATCTACGATCTCATGTTCAAAGTCTCAGCTGAGACGATGCTGACGATCGCCGCCGATCCGAAGCATTTGGGCGCCAGCATCGGCATCACCTCCGTGCTGCACACCTGGGGTTCGGCCATGACCCATCATCCGCACGTCCATATGATCGTACCGGGCGGCGGCATCTCGCTCGACGGCAAGCGTTGGGTGGCGTGCCGGCCTGGCTTCTTCCTGCCAGTGCGTGTGCTCTCGCGCCTGTTTCGCCGGCTGTTCCTGGAGAGGCTGATCGCGACCCACAAAGCCAACCGCCTGAAGTTCTTCGGCGGTCATGTCGCTCTCGCCGACACGAAGGCGTTCTCGGCGTATCTGGCACCGCTGCGCCGAACCGAATGGGTCGTCTATGCCAAGCGCCCGTTCGGCGGCCCACAGGCCGTGCTGGCCTATCTGTCGCGCTATACCCACCGTGTCGCCATCGCCAACAGCCGGCTGATCGCCTGCGATCGCTCCGGCGTGACCTTCCGATGGAAGGACTATCGTGCCGAGGCTCGCGATTGTCAGAAGGTCATGACACTCGCTACCGCCGAGTTCATCCGTAAATTCCTGATCCACGTCCTGCCACACGGCTTCCACCGCATCCGCCACTACGGCCTGCTCGCCAGCGGCACGCGCGCCGACAACATCGCCCGAGCGCGCCGCTTGCTCGACCTGCCTGCGGAACAGCACGAGGCCGGCGATGACAGTCGCGCCGAGGAAGCCGAACTCTCGTGCCCGTGCTGCGGCGGCCGCATGATCGTCATCGAGACATTCCAGCGCGGCGCCTCGCCGCGCTATCGGCCGGCCGCATCAACCGCCGTAATCAGGATCGATACATCATGATCGAAGTCAATTCGCGGCGACACCCCAGCGCGGCCCTTCTGTATCGCTGCCTCCTGACCGGCAATGATCAGGCTCGCCCTCGCGCAGCCCGGAACAGCCGTCCTGTCGTTCGATCTCTGCTGCGCGGCGCCGGTTCTGCCTGTCGCGACTGGCCGACAGTGCTCGCCGCCCCGTCGACTGCTTCCCAGACAGGCGATCAACGCATCCCGGCAACGAACCGCCAGCGTCCAAATCCCCATAGCGTCTGACACGCAGCTTCGTCACACCTCCCGCGGTTTCCTCCTTTGGAGGTTTGCGTACGCCGGCCCCACCTGTCCGCCGCGCCACCTGCATGGGGGCCGGCATCCGCAAACCTTCACAACAACGGAAGAAGCACTGCAAGATGTGATCGGCCAATGATTGCAGCATCAATCCGCGCCTACGCGCTTGTCGCGCGCGAGTATCGGCTTCGGCGTGATGGTCGCCGCCGGAAGCGGCGTGCGGGTCAGCTCGGAAGTTGACGCCTTGTTTGCCGCCTTGTCGGCTCGCGCCGGCGCGACCGTCATATCGTTCAACTGGGCGCGCCTACGGCGTCCGGCCCGGAGAAGACGCTACCGGCGTGAAATCCGGGTTCTGGTCGTTGCCGACCCGTATGCCGGAATAGATGACGAGCCCGTCAGCGGTAGCGAGCGCGTCGCCCGAGCGCAACGAGCCGTCCATTGCGAGATCGACTGATGCAAGACCGGCGGGATCGTGGCCGTTGCAGGTGCAGTCGGCGCGCAGCGCCTTCCGATAGGCAAAGGCGTTTTCGCTATCGGCGTAGCGCTCGCCGGTTGCGGCATAGGCTCTGTCGATGCTGGAGCCGAAGAAAACTTTGGTCGGGCTTGCCGGACAGAAGGCCTGGCACATCTGCGCCGGCGAGGCCGCGCCGCGCATCAGCGGAAAATATTTGCCGTCGCAACTGCGCACGCAGAACGCAGGTCCCGCGCTTACGACGACCGGCCGCGGCGGTGACTGCGGATTATTGTCGGTCTGTTGTTGTAGCTTCTGGCCGCCACCGAAAAAGAAATCAAGCAAACCTTCGGCCGCACTCATTTCGGGCGCCAACGCCACGGGGGCAACGATGGCGGCAGCAACAAGCATGCGGTGCAGCTTGCGCTGAAAGGACAATTCGGTACGCAACGCTTGCTTCACGGGACGCAACGGACCTCTCCGCAACACTAAGGGCGCGCTGACTTTTCATTGCGGCGATCGTGGATGCGAAACGCGCTCTAAGCTGGGCGGAGAAGAGGAAAGAAATAGGCGAGTGGGCACGGCAAGCGCCACATTTCGGCCGTTATAGAACGCCGTTGGGGCGGTGATCCCTCGGGGTTTGCGCCGCGTTGAAACGCGATCGGAGTCCGAGATGGGTCAAACTGAGAAGATTTCAGCGTGAGCAAATGTCTTGCGAATACCCCTGAAAGCGGACATTGCTCAACGCAGTCGGCACTTCGCATTTGTGCCATTTCCGGACTTATCGGCACACGTCCTGAGGCGTGGGGGTAGAAATTCCCCGGGCGTCAGTGTCCCGGATGAATAGCGTCGTTGAGATAGATGCAGGTAAGGATGGCAAACACGTAAGCCTGCAGGAACGCGACCAGAAGTTCGAGCGCGGTCAACGCAACCGTCAACGCGAGCGGTAATATGCCGCCGATCCAACCGATCGCACCAAGCGAGGTGCCGAGCAGCACAACGAATCCGGCGAATACCTTGAGCGTGATGTGGCCGGCCAACATGTTGGCAAACAGACGCACGCTGTGTGAGAGCGGCCGCGTTAGGAAGGAGATGATTTCGATCGCGACGACAAGTGGCAGGATGTAGATCGGAATGCCCGAGGGCACGAAGATCCTAAAGAATTTCAAGCCGTTCCTGTAGAAACCGTAGATCAGCACCGTGAAGAACACGAGCAGCGCCAATGTGGCAGTAACGATGATGTGGCTCGATACCGTGAAAGTGTAGGGAACGATGCCGATTACGTTTGAGACCAAGATGAACATGAACAGTGAGAACACTAGCGGGAAGAACTTCATCCCTTCCGGCCCAGCGTTGGAGCGGACCATAGTGGCCACGAACTCGTAGCTCACTTCGGCCATCGACTGGAAACGCCCCGGAACCAATTCCCGGCCTGCAACGCCAACCACCATCAGCAAGCAAATTACTGCGACCGAGACCAACATATAGACGGACGAATTGGTGAAGTGGATGGCCTGATTACCGATCTGGCCGATCTTGAATAGGTTCTCGATTTTGAACTGGTGAATTGGATCAAGGGTCATGCGCGGTTCCATGTCGAGCGGCCCAGCCGCTTAAGCGAATTCGGCATTAGCGAACGCGAGGTCCCACGGGTGAAGCTACATCATCCGCGACAGGCGAACCATAAGTCAGAGTTGTTGACTTAATAGGTTGCCAAAAAGGCCGATGTCCGAGCGGGTCAAACGCGTCGATTTGACGATGCACCGATTACGTCCGGTCTTCCCCCCATGAACAGACATCGGCGGCACCAGTCGTTATGTTTCAAAGGTGCCCAGGAGCGGAAGTTGGACTGGCGCTATTCGATCAGCTGTCCGCTCGCAGCAATAATGCCGGGGACCGTGATTTGGAAGCGAGCAAAGTAATTGAGCCTCGGCTGGTCAGCCGTTAAAGCTCAGGATGCCAGGCTAACCCGCATCGTCTCCAGCGCATTCTCCCTATTTTGGTCACCTTTGATCTGTGAGTAGTAAGTCAAGATTGCGCGCAGCTAAGAGGTCAGTGATTTCAACAGCGAAGCGGATTGCAGAATGCGATTGAAAAGCGCTGCATTATTTGCCGTTTGTTTCTTGTTTGTCAGTTTTTGGCTGCATGGCGGCGCTCGATGTCAAAGCTCGGTTGCCCCACCGGGTTCGCCACCTGCGGCTGGGTGTCACTGGAGCGGTCTCAATTGGTGGTGCAGCAGGCCGCCGAAAAATTCGCCGCCAATGGCGCCAGAAGTCCCGATGTATCCGCCGCCCGTCGTCCTTGCTACGCCACCATCGGTGACCGCCAAAGGTTCGCCGCCAACGGCCACCAAAAACGTTTCCCCGCCAGTGGCGACCGACGACGTTCCGGCGCAAACAGCGACCGCCAAAGGTTCGCCGCCAACGGCCACCAAAAACGTTTCTCCGCCATCGGCGACCGACGACGTTCCGGCGCAAACAGCAACCGCCAAAGGTTCGCCGCCAAGGGCCACCAAAAACGTTTCTCCTCCAGTGGCGACCGACGACGTTCCGGCGCAAACAGCAACCGCCAAAGGTTCGTCGCCAAGGGCCACCAAAAACGTTTCTCCTCCAGTGGCGACCGACGACGTTCCGGCGCGAACAGCGACCGCCAAAGGTTCGCCGCCAACGGCCACCAAAAACGTTTCTCCGCCAGTGGCGACCGACGACGTTCCGGCGCAAACAGCGACCGCCAAAGGTTCGCCGCCAAGGGCCACCAAAAACGTTTCTCCGCCATCGGCGACCGACGACGTTCCGGCGCAAACAGCAACCGCCAAAGGTTCGTCGCCAAGGGCCACCAAAAACGTTTCTCCTCCAGTGGCGACCGACGACGTTCCGGCGCAAACAGCGACCGCCAAAGGTTCGCCGCCAAGGGCCACCAAAAACGTTTCTCCTCCAGTGGCGACCGACGACGTTCCGGCGCAAACAGCAACCGCCAAAGGTTCGTCGCCAACGGCCACCAAAAACGTTTCTCCTCCAGTGGCGACCGACGACGTTCCAGCGCGAACAGCGACCGCCAAAGGTTCGGCACGATTGACAGCCGCCAAGAACTCGCCACCGCCTGCGAATGCGGAAGACGCGCGGGCACCGGCCATCGACGACATTTTGCCCACGCCGGGCATCGGCAAGCGGTCTCCGTCGCGGGAGCCCGGTCCCGATGGCCTTATCGTAGTTATCGACGACGACGAGGAGACAGGTCAGCCGCTGCCCATCAGGCCTCGCCCAGCAAAACAGTCCAAGGTCAGGCAAGAGCCCGATACTACCGAGGGTCGCTCGGCGGACGACGCGGAAGTTGAGAAACTGAAGACCAAGCTCATAATCTGCCGAGGCTGCTAAAGGGTAAGGTGCTGTTATTGACATTGGCAAGCGCAGCCATCCGGCGAAGCCCCGGCACTATTTCGATCAAAATATCCTGTCGTTTGCCATCAAGGTCACCGCGAGAATTCTCGCGCTCATTGGATTTCCATCCGGACGCGCCAGCGATTTCATGTGGCCGGACCCCAGAACCTAAGGCGCATCACACGAGAATGTCCGCCTTGGGTCAAAAGCGTCGGTTCGATGGCGCGCCGGTCACTTCCGGTATTCCCCTATGAACAGACGTCGGCGGCATCGCTGGGCCGTGTCTCAAAAGTGCCAGACTCGGACATGCGGCGCGCGGAAACGCACATTATTCGATTTCCCAGCGCGAGATCGAAGGCAGGAGCCATGACGCCAAAGGAGAATGCCGGGTCAATCCGGTAAGCCCAGCTTTCGGAGATTTTCTGCCATGCGGTCGAGAGCGACGTTTGAGAACACCATTGCTTGTTTGAATTTCGAAACCGTCAGATTCGGGATAACTGAGTAGCATCTCCGTAAATGCTTCCTTAGCCTCTTCGGTCCGGCCCGCTCCCGACAAGGTCGATGCCAGATTTCGATATATCCAGCGTGCATTGGGCCGTTCCTCCAGCGCCCGCAGATATAACGCTGCGGCCTTATCGTAGTCTTGGGAGATTTCGTGCGCGGAGCCGATACCGGCATAGTTGTTGAAGTTCATCGGGTCGATCGGGCTGAGACGCAGCGCGCGCTCGAACTTCTCGATCGCATTTGTGGGCTGATCCGAATAATTGTCGATCCATCCGAGCCGACTCCAAGCCCATGCACAGTTGGGATCAAGAGCGACGGCCCGCTCAAGCAGCACGCGAGCAGTTCCGTAGTTGCGTACAAAGGTATGGACAGCGCCGAGGATCGCCAAGATAAGAGGATCGTCGCCGCTCAGGACCGCCGCTCGCTCCGCGAGCGATCGCGCCAAAGCCTGACTTTCCGCGATATCATCCGCCCAATTGTAGACGGAACGTTGGGCGTGGCACCAGCCGGCAAGCGCCAGAGCCAAAGGGTATTTCGGATCAATCTTCAGCGCCTTTTCGAGGAGTTCGAGCGCCTTGACGCTTTCGTCCTTCTCCAGCGCCCAGACATGGGGCATTGCCCTCATGGTAAAGTCATAAGCACCCAGGTCTTGCGGCCGTTTACGTCGTGATCGCTCGATTTCGGCAATGCGGATGGAAGGTTGTAAAGCGCCCGCCACCTGCTCCGTTATTCGATCCTCGAGATCAAAGAAATCCTCGATTGCCCCGTCAAAGCGCGAACTCCAGACGTGCGCACCTCCGTCGGTCTCGATTAGCTGGACGATAATTCGGAGGCGGTTGCCCGCCTTCTGCACGCTGCCTTCTAGCAAATAGGCAACCCCTAACTCTTTGCCGATGTCGCGCGCATTCGTAGCACGACCTTTGTAGGTGAACGCCGAGCTACGTGCGATCACGAAGAAAGAGCGGATGCATGAAAGCGCCGCAGTAATAGCCTCGACGATTCCATCCGCGAGATAGTCTTGCCCGGCCTCCGAAGACATGTTGTCGAATGGCAGCACGACGATCGAGGGTTTGTCGGGTAACGTAAGAATTTGAGATGGTGGTATCGGGGACGATTGAATTACGGGAGTCGTCCCGTTGGTAATCCGTACTCGCCACACGCGCATCGGTTCGGCAATATTCTTTAGAGCCTGCTCACCAATATCATTAAAAGCAATTTCAACCTTGCCGCGGATTTGCCTGTACGCGTCGTCGGAGATGCAGACGCCACCCGGCTCGGCGATTCCTTCAAGGCGGGCTGCGATGTTAACTCCATCACCGAAAATGTCGTTGTCGTCGATGATGATATCGCCGACGTGAATGCCTATGCGGAATTCGATCCTGAGTTCCTGCGGCACGCTGGCGTTCTGTTTGGCCATCTCCCGCTGGACTTCTACCGCACAGCGGACCGCGTCGACAGCGCTCGCGAACTCAACCAACATACCGTCGCCGGTGGTCTTAACGATGCGGCCACGGTGCGTGACGATCGCGGGGTCTAGAAGCGTTTTTCTGAACTTCTTTAGTTGTGAAAGTGTTCGCTCCTCGTCGCGACCCATCAACCGACTATAGCCCGCGATATCCGCCGCCAGCACCGCCGCCAATCGCCGTTCCACACGTTCGCTGGGCAATAAGGCCCCCGGATCAATGGAATCTACTTAGGCCATCAGAACATAGGCCGAGGCACCCACCCCCGCTAGATCCAAAATCGGCTGGAGGCAAGATCGTTAGGGAATAATTTGAACTTTGCGCGTTCAGCCAAGACGTAAATACAGAGGGAATTGCGTATACGAGCCGCACCAGCGATCGCGGAAAGACCGGTTTGCTTTGACGCATTCCCAAGTGCGGCAACCGAATGCATAGTATTCCTCGCTGCAGAGCGACGCAAATACGGGAGAGGCAGCATGGGGCGAAAATACCAAAATATCAACGAGACGGTTGGTAACACCCCAGTGGTGAGGATCAATCGCTTGGCCCCGCAGGGCGTGAACCTGTTCGTCAAGATCGAAGCCTTCAACCCTCTTGGCTCAGTTAAGGACCGATTGGCGCTTGGGGTGATTGAGGCAGCTGAGAAGTCGGGAGAGCTCAAGCCTGGTCAGACCGTCATCGAGGCGACAAGTGGAAATACGGGGATAGGCCTTGCCATGATTTGCGCCGCCAAGGGATACCCACTTGTTATTACCATGGCGGAGCCATTCAGCATCGAGCGACGCAAGCTGATGCGTTTCCTTGGCGCGAAGGTCATCGTAACTCCCGCTGCCGAGCGCGCTGTAGGCATGATAAATAAGACCATCGAGCTAGCCAAGGCGCATGGTTGGTACATGACCCGGCAGTTCGAGAATGAAGCCAATCCTGATATTCATTCCCGCACAACGGCGCGTGAGATACTCGACGATTTCTCTGGGGAAAAGTTGGATTACTGGGTCACTGGCTATGGGACCGGTGGAACATTAAAGGGCGTCGGCCGGGTGCTCGCCAAGGAGAGCCCCGAAACCAGGATTGTCGTTTGCGAGCCGACCGACGCCCAGCTGCTGGGCAGCGGCATTAAGCAGGAGCGCGACCCGGACGGCACGCCGACAGCACCGCATCCCACATTCAAGCCGCATCCGATGCAGGGCTGGACACCGGATTTCATTCCGAAGCTCACCGACGATGCCGTCGCGATGGAAATAATCAATCGCATTATTCCGATTCCCGGCCCTGACGCTATTCGCTGTAGCAAGGAGCTTGCCACCAAAGAGGGCATCTTTGTCGGCATTACCTCCGGCGCGACGTTTGCCGGCGCGCTGAAGGTTGCGGCGGAAGCCGATAAAGGAGCAAATATTCTCTGTATGCTTCCCGACACCGGCGAGCGCTATTTGAGCACGCCTCTCTTCGCCGATGTATCGGCAGACATGAATGAGGAAGAACTCACAATTTCACGCTCTACGCCAGGTGCTCAGCTCGGTCCCTAATCGGTCCCAACAATCGGACAAAATCGTATGTCTGCTATTTCGGCTCGCATGATAGCGACAGACGCGGCGTTCGCGTCGGTGAAGACCTTCTATAACTCACGCTACGGTGAGCGGAGGTTTGTGCCTGGCATTTGTGACTTCACCTTCGGCAATCCGCACGAAATGCCACTTAAGGGTATCGTGACCGCGATTAGAGAGCGGGCGATCCCGCACGACAAGAATTGGTTCGCCTATAAGACGAGCGAACAAAACTCGCAGGCCACTATCGCCGAACGGCTGAGCCAGGAACTGGATCTCACTTTTGAGCCGGAAGACATAGCGCTGACGGCCGGCGCGTTCGCGGCCATAATGGTCGCTTTTCGGCTTGTGGTCGATGCTGGCGACGAGGTGATCTATTCGGAGCCGGCCTGGTTTTGCTATGAGCCAATGCTGCTGGCGGCGAATGCCGTGCCTCAAAAGGTCAAATTGCAGCCGGCCACGTTTGATCTCGATCTGGCTGCAATTGAAGCTGCAATCGGGCCTAAGACGCGGCTGGTGATCGTCAACACGCCCCACAATCCAACTGGACGGATCTACAGCCGAGCTTCCCTTGAAGCCTTAGCCGATCTGCTTGAGCGCGCCTCGGGCAGAATTGGTCATCAAATCTTTCTCCTATCGGACGAACCTTATCGACGGTTGCGTTTCGACGGGCGCGGTTTCACGAGTCCGGCGGCGCTCTATCAGTGGACATTGATCTCCTACAGCTATGGCAAGGTGCTGCTCGCGCCAGGCCAGCGACTTGGCTATCTCGCTCTGTCGCCCTTGATGCCAACTGCGGATCGACACGCCCTTCGGAGCGTCATGCTTTCCGCCCAAATGGCCCACGGCTGGTGTTTTCCCAATGCGGTCATGCAGTATGCGGTGCCTGATCTTGACAACCTCTCGATCGACCAAATGGCTCTCACGCGGCGGCGCGATCGGCTTATGGCGGCACTTTTAAGCGCCCGATATTCAGTTCTTACACCTGAAGGGACCTTCTACCTTTGGACCAAATGGACCGATTGCGATCCGCAGCGGCAATGGAACGCACTCGCCGATCGCGACGTCTTCGTCCTCCCAGGTAGCATGATGAATGCTCCCGGCTACTTCCGAATCAGTCTGACGGCATCCGATGAGATGGTTGAACGGGCGCTGCCGGCATTTACCGAAGTGGCATGACCGAACACCGTAACCTGTTTGCGTTATCAGCCTGATCTGATCGGCAAATCCAGGATGTCCGTTCAGGGTCATTCGCGCTCATTTTGGCATGTCCGCAGCATGTCCGGTTACGGGGTGCCGCTCAACCGGTCGACGCAACACAGGCATTAAATCTCTCTGCTGGCGTTTCAAATTGCAAGGTCTCACGTGGTCGCTCGTTTAACTGACGAGCCACTTTGTCAGATGGGCTTGCGAATGCACCGACAAGTCGGTGCCTTTGGAAAGTACTGCCTCAGCAGGCCATTAGTATTCTCGTTCGACCCACGCTGCCACGGGCTTTGCGGGTCGCAAAAATAGACATCGATGTTGGTCGCCATCGTATAGCGCCGATGATCCGTCAGTTCCTTGCCCCGGTCCCAGGTCAGGGACTTATACAGCTCTTTCGGGAGCTTCTTCGACTGCTTGATGAGCGCGTTGACTACCGTTTGGGTGTCCTTGCCTGCCACCTTGGCTAACATCACGTAACGCGTTTGACGCTCGACCAAGGTCGCAATGTAGGTGTTGTTCGGCCCGGACAGCAGATCGCCCTCCCAATGGCCAGGCACCGCCCTATCTTCCACTGCAGCCGGACGCTGACGGATTGAGACCGCATCCTTCATATGTCCCCGTCTATCGCCATTCGGATCAACTGGTCTGGAGCGACGCATCGAGCGCTTCGAGCGAAGATGGCGGAGCAGCTCTTTCTTGAGCACTCCGCGCGCTTGGACAAACAGGCTGCGATAGATGGTCTCGTGTGACACCCGATTACACTCGTCTTCAGGATGCGTTCTCTTCAGCCAACCGGCTATCTGCTCGGGTGACCAATCCAATCTGAGCTTCCTTGCCACGGCCTGCCGAAGCCGCGAATTGATCGCTAATTTACAACATTTTTGACGACGCGATCGCGCCCAGGCATTCTCGTCCGCAACTGTCGCCCGGTAGCGTTCACAGCCGCCATTGCGGTTCATTTCCCGGCTCACCGTCGAGGGCGAGCGGCCAAGCAATTTGGCGATAGACCGGGCCGATCGACGTGCCGTAACGCCTCTGGAAATCATCTCGCGTTCCGCAAGCGTCAATGCCAACCTGGAGCGACGCCGCTCCGCAGGACGGAACCCTCCATGCGGGGCAACCAGAAAATAATCAACGAGGACTCCTTACCAAAAGCTCGCCCGATCGCCTTCAATCATTCCCCGCGCTTCCAACGGTCCCATAATTCCGTCTTTTCTGCCGCGCGGTAAAACCCCTATGAAATCTCCGTTCCAGGGTCATACACGTCGACCTTTTCCCTTAAATGTTGCGTCATCTTTCCGAGACCACGGGGCAATCTCGGAAATGCCGGTTGTCCGGGTTTGCCGGCGCGGGCGGTGGACCAGCACGATCACGATCGTCGCAGAAAACCGGACCGTTGATCAGGCGGGAACGGATCGCGCCAGGGCGTTCGCCTCGTCGTCAAAGGCCTTGCTGATATCGCGCATGCTGATGACGCCGATCAGGGTGTAATTGTCGATCACGGGCAAATGCCGGATGTGGTTCTTGTTCATGAGATGACGAACCTGTTCCAGCGTATCGGTCGAGCAGCAGGAGACCAGTTGCTGCACTGAAATCAGTTGCGACACCTTGAGACTGACACCGGCTGCGCCGTGCTCGGCAATCGCCCGCACCACATCGCGTTCGGTAAACATGCCGGCCGCGGTATTGCCCTCGGTTCGCACCACGTCCTTGACCACCAGCGCGCTGATATTGCTGGCGCGCATCAATTGGGCGGCAATGCCGACGGTCTCGTTCATGCGAACGGTGGCAATGCGTGCGGTTTTCTGGCGCAGGATGTCTCCGACTTTCATCGCAACCTCCATCGGGTCAGCTACAGGTGCCTTTAGCGTTCATCAAATTGGTATACATTATTCCAATTGTCAATTTGATCTTGGTAGAGACTACAACATCTTCGGTTGAAAGAAAGCGGCAGTAATATTGACGTTTCGATCCCGCCACGGGTCGTTGCCCGTCGGGGATCAGCGCCGGCGAGGTATCAAATTTCTATTTTGGTATTTTGTATTCCAAATTTCTTCGGACGAAAAAGAGGCGCATCGGATGCGCCTCTTTTCATCGACGTGCGAAGTCGTCAGATGACTCTGACGTCGTGTGCCTCGTGTGCGGCCTCGACCGCGGCTTCATTGCCGAGGATGAAGGCGCGCCGCATCGGCTTGATCACGAACAGCGCCATCAGCGCGGCGGTGGCGTTGAGCGCCACCGCGATGATGAACACGGCCTGCCAGCCATAATGGGCCGCGACAAGGCTTGCCAGCGGCACCAGCAACGAGGCCGTGCCTTTCGCCGTGTACAACATGCCGTTGTTGGTGGTGGCGAATTTGGCGCCGAAGGTGTCGCCGCTGGTCGCCGGAAACAGGCTGTAGATCTCGCCGAACACGCCGAAATACACCGCGGTCGCCAGCACGA
The DNA here is from genome assembly GCA_963771225.1 of uncultured Pseudomonadota bacterium. Lineage (GTDB taxonomy): Bacteria > Pseudomonadota > Alphaproteobacteria > Rhizobiales > Xanthobacteraceae > Bradyrhizobium. The sequence goes on from CAVYSR010000013.1 coordinate 388,241, forward strand.
AAACGATCGGGATCCGGCCGTACACCGACAGCGTCAGCAGCATCAGGGCCGCGGTTCCGAAGGCGATGAACATGGTCTGCTCGCGGCCGATGGTGTCGGAGACCCATCCGAAGAACGGACGGCCGAAACCGTCGAAGATGCGGTCGAGCGAAATCGCAAAGGTCAATGCGGCCATTTGAAAGCCGAGAAGGCCCACCGGTTCGTCGGCGATGTTGAAGTCGCGGGCAATCGGCGCGATCTGGGCCGCCGTCATCAGACCGCCGGCGGCGACCATCACGAACACCAGATACATCATCCAGAAGATCGGACTTCGCAGCACCTGCGGCGGCGTGAAGTCGATTCTGGTCTGGGGCAGGTTGAGTTGCTTCTTTTTCACCGGCATCGCCCGCGACGGCTTGCGCAGGAAAAAGGCCAGGATGAAGACGATCACGCCTTGCCCGATGCCGAAGGAGAGGAACGCGCTCTGGTAGCCGTGCGCCGCGATCATGTTGGCGATCGGCACCACGGTGATCGCCGCACCGGCGCCGAAGCCGGCGGCGGTGGCGCCGGCGGCAAGGCCGCGGCGGTCGGGAAACCATTTGAGGGCGTTGCCGACGCAGGTGCCGTACACCGAGCCCGCGCCGATGCCGGCGATGATCGCGGCGACGTACAGCACGACCAGCGAACTGGCATACGAGTTCAGCACCCAGGCGAGCGCGATCATCACGCCGCCGAACATGATCACGACGCTGGGGCCGTATTTATCGACGAACCAGGCTTCGATCGGGACCAGCCAGGTCTCGGTCACCACGAACAGCGTGAAGGCGAGCTGGATCGCCGCCCGGCCCCAGTGATATTTGGCATCGATCGGATCGACAAACAGGGTCCAGCCATATTGCAGGTTGGCGATCATCGCCATGCAGACGATGCCCATCGCCAATTGCAGCCAGCGGAAATAGGCGCCTTCTGCCGATGTCGATCCGGTCGCGTGTGTGGCGGTCATGGATCCTCCCCAGGCACGCCTTTGTTAGCGATCAGCGTTTACCGGCTGACATTTTGGTATGTAATATGCCAGATCGCAAGTCATTCTTCGGTGAGGGGACAATAGGCGCTAGATGCCGCAGTTCCCGCATGGGAGCAGGTCCGAAGCCGCGGATCAGGCTTTAGCCAAAAAAATGGCCCCGGAAAACCGGGGCCAAGTCTGGGAGGAACAATTGGGGCTCAACCCGGTCGCGCTGCGCGGTTTTCCCGCTTTTGCGCGCCCTGCGGGGCTAGAGCCCAGGATACGGAAGATCATCGTTGCGGATCGCGATGGTCGCGTGAGCCATCAGCAGGCGATCGATGGCGGTCATCAAGCGGCCAAACAGCGAGGCCGAAGGCATGAGCCCGAGAGAGGCGGTCTTGGACATGATTGTCCCCTAGTGGCGCACAGCGGATCGGCACGGTTCTTATCAAGACAATTTAGGTATGCCAGATGCCACATGCAAGTGAGTTTGTTTGCATGGCAGCATGTAAAATTTTGCAACGCAGCATTGAGGACCTGACGCCGCCCGATCCAACAAAAAGGCCGCCGGAAACCGGCGGCCCTCACGTCGTTTATTATTAGATGTAGGGTTGTAGTGTATGTGTGGTGTGGTTGGTTTTTTTGATTGTTTATTTTATGTTGGTGTTTGTTATAGAGGGTAGTTGTTGTGTAGTTGTTTGTGTTTTAATTTTATGTGTTTGTTGTTGGATGAGAGATTGGGTTGTTTGATTTTTATTTTGATGGTATGATAGTTTTTGGTGAGATTGTTGTGTGTTTGTTGTAATAGTGTGTTTATGGAGAGATAGAGGTCGTTGTTGTTGGTGTAACAGGGTATGTGAGTGTGTAGTTGTTAACAGATGAAACAGTGTGACTTTGGCACGGTGTGTTTTTAGGTAATATAGGGCTATATCGAGCGTTGATAGTGTGAGCAATGGTGTTATGTTGTGATATTTGTAGTGTAAGGTATAATAGATGTGATGTTAGATGTTTTTAGTGTTATATGTTTAGTGGTAATAGATAAAATAGGGAATTTAAAGAAGGAGGATGTCGGAAAATGCGGTTCGCCTATTCCGCGGCGAGCTTGCGCGGCGGATCGAGCGCGCCGGAATCGTGGATCTCGGCGACCTGATGATCGGTAAAGCCGAGCACCTGGCGCAGGATTTCGTCGGTGTGCTCGCCGAGCAGCGGCGAGCGCGTCACCTCGGTCGGGCTGTCGGACAGTTTGATGGGATTGCCGACCGACAAATACTTGCCGCGCTCGGGATGATCGACCTCGACGATGGTGCCGGTGGCGCGCAGCGACTGGTCTTCGGCGAGTTCCTTCATCGACAGGATCGGACCACAGGGGATGTCGTCCTTGTTGAGAATCTCCATCGCCTCGAATTTTGTCTTCGTCATCGTCCACTGTTCGATGCGGGCGAAGATTTCATTCAACCGCGAAAGCCTCGCCGGTGGCTTGGCGTAATCGGGATGGGTCTTCCAGCCGGGCTCGCCGATCACATCGCAGATCTTCTCCCAAACCGGGGCCTGGGTGATGAAATAGATGTAGGCATTGGGATCGGTCTCCCAGCCCTTGCATTTCAGGATGCGGCCGGGCTGGCCGCCGCCGGAATCATTGCCGGCGCGCGGCACCGCGTCGCCGAACGGAATGCCTTCGCCGAACTGGCTGTATTCCTTCAGCGGACCATGGGCGAGGCGCTGCTGATCGCGCATCTTGACGCGCGCGAGGTTGAGCACGCCGTCCTGCATGGCGGCGGTGACCTTCTGTCCCTTGCCGGTGACGGTGCGCTGATAGAGCGCGGTGACGATGCCGAGCGCCAGATGCAGCCCGGTGCCGCTGTCGCCGATCTGCGCGCCGGTGACGAGCGGCAGGCCGTCGCGAAATCCGGTGGTCGAGGCTGCGCCGCCGGTGCATTGCGCGACGTTCTCATACACCTTGCAATCCTCAAAGGGACCGGGACCGAAGCCCTTGATCGAGGCGACGATCAGTTTCGGATTGATGCCCTGGATCTTCTCCCAGGTGAACCCCATGCGATCGAGCACGCCGGGGCCGAAATTTTCCACCAGCACGTCGCAGCTCTTGATCAGCGCGGTCAATACTTCCTTGCCCTTCGGGTTCTTGGTGTCGAGCGTGATCGAGCGCTTGTTGTGATTGAGCATGGTGAAATACAGGCTGTCGACGTTCGGAACGTCCTGCAACTGGCCGCGCGTGATGTCGCCGACGCCGGGACGCTCGACCTTGATCACGTCGGCGCCGAACCATGCCAATAGCTGCGTGCAGGTCGGGCCTGACTGGACGTGGGTGAAATCGAGAATGCGAACGCCCTTCAGCGCCTTGGTCATGGTGTGTCTCTCCTACAGAATATAAAAAATGTCGTTGCGATGCCCCCACACACGCGGGCGTCCGGTTATTTCTTCTTCAGCACGCTTTGCGGGTTGAGGTTGCCGATGCGGCCGCTTTCGGAGCCGGCCGCCGGGTCGATTGCCGCGTTGATGAGGGTCGGCTTGCCGGAATCCATCGCCGCGTTGACCGCGCGTTTCAGCTCATCGGGCGTGGTGACATGGACGCCGGCGCCGCCGAACGCCTCCATCATCCTGTCGTAGCGCGCCTCCTTGACGAAGACGGTCGTCGCCACGTCCGGACCGCCGGTCGGATTGATATCGGTGCCGCGATAGATGCCGTTATTGTTGAAGATGACGACGCAGACCGGCAGGTGATAGCGGCAGATGGTCTCGACCTCCATACCCGAAAAACCAAACGCGCTGTCGCCTTCGACCGCGAGCACTGGCTTGCCGGTCTCGATCGCAGCGGCAATGGCATAGCCCATGCCGATGCCCATGACGCCCCAGGTGCCGACGTCGAGCCGCTTGCGCGGCTGGTACATGTCGATCACGCCGCGCGCGAGATCAAGCGTATTGGCGCCTTCATTGACCAGAATGGCATCCGGCCGCTCCTTGACGATGGTCCGCAAGGCGCCGAGCGCGCCGTGATAATCCATCGGCGATTTGTTGTTCATCAGCCGCGGCGCCATCTTGGCGATGTTTTCATCCCGCTTCGCATTGACGGCGGCGACCCAGTCAGCCGGCGCGGCCGGCCAGTGATTGCCCATGCCGTCGAGAAACGCCGTTACGCAGGAGCCGATATCGCCGACCACTGGCGCCACGATCTCGATGTTGCTGTCCATTTCCTTAGGCTCGATGTCGATCTGGATGAATTTCTTCGATCCCGGCTCGCCCCAGGTCTTGCCCTTGCCGTGCGACAACAGCCAGTTGAGGCGGGCGCCGATCAGCATCACGACGTCGGCGTCCTTTAGCACCGTGGAGCGCGCCGCACCCGCCGATTGCGGATGGGTGTCGGGCAACAGGCCTTTGGCCATGCTCATGGGCAGAAAAGGAATGCCGCTGTTCTCGACCAAAGCGCGGATGGCATCATCGGCCTGCGCGTAAGCAGCACCCTTGCCGAGGATGATCAGCGGGCGCCTGGCTCCCTTCAAAACGTCGAGCGCCCGCTTGACCGCCGATGGTGCGGGGATCTGCGCCGGTGCCGGATCGATGACTTTGACCAGCGATTTGGTGCCGGCGTCGGCGTCCATTACCTGCGAGAACAGTTTTGCGGGCAGATCGAGATAGACGCCGCCCGGGCGTCCCGATACCGCCGCGCGGATCGCACGCGCCAGCCCAATGCCGATATCGGCGGCATGCAGCACGCGAAAGGCCGCCTTGCACAGGGGCTTGGCAATGGCGAGCTGATCCATCTCCTCGTAGTCGCCTTGCTGCAGGTCGACGATTTCGCGCTCCGACGAACCCGAGATCAGGATCATCGGAAAGCAATTGGTGGTGGCGTTGGCGAGCGCGGTCAGGCCGTTGAGAAATCCCGGAGCCGACACCGTGAGGCAGACGCCGGGCTTTTTGGTCAGGAAGCCGGCGATGCCAGCGGCATTGCCGGCGTTCTGCTCATGCCGGAACGAGATGACGCGGATGCCTTCGGCCTGCGCCATGCGGCCGAGATCGGTGATCGGGATGCCGGGTACGCCATAGATCGTGGTGAGGTCGTTGAGCTTGAGCGCATCGATCAGGAGATGAAAGCCGTCCGTCAGCTCGCGCTGCGCTTCGGCCGCATGGGCGTCAATGCTCTTTACCGTCGCGGACATTCCGCCTGCTCCCTGATCGTTTCTTGATGCGGACGAATTCGTCCATCTTCGGGGGTCCTTGGGATCGTCATCCCGGTGAGAGGTGCAATCGGTCAGAACAGCCGGGTTAAAACAGCTGGGTTAAAACAGCTCCTGGCCGTGGGCTTCCACATAGGCGGCCAGGCCGAGCGTGTGATCGCGCGCGCGCTTTTCCGCAAGCTCGGTGTTGCGTTCTTCCAGCGCTTCGATGATGGCCATATGCTCGGGCAGGGAGGTCGCGGTGCGGTCGGTACGTCCGATCGTGAGCTGGCGGTAGCCGCGAACATGCAGCAGGATGTCGTTGGTCATATCGACCAGCACCGGGGACTCGCTAAGTGAGATCAGCGCCTGGTGAAAGGCGATGTTGGCCTTCGAATATTCCTCGATGTGATCCTGCGGCAGGCGATCCTTGTCAAAATTCTTGAAGAAGTCGCGCAGCGCGGAAATATCCTTTTTGCGCGCGGTGGTGGTGATCAGCCTTGCTGCCATGCTCTCGAGCGCTGCCCAGGCCCGGATCATGTCGACGATCTCGGTCTTGGTGCGGCGCACGACGATGATGCCACGGCGCGGCACCGTCTTGACGAAACCGTCCTGTTCCAGCATCGCGATCGCTTCGCGGATCGGGGTCCGGCTGACGCCGAGGCGTTCCGACAATGCGCGCTCGTCTAGCATGACCTGCTCCGGCGTCGCATAGATGTCCATCTTGAGGATGGCTTCCTTCAGGGCTTCATAGGCCTTGTTCTTGAAACTGGTCTCCGGCGCAATCCGGACGATCGAGATTTCTGCTTCAGCCATCGTGGGCGACGCCTTGGTTTGTTTCCGTATCGGCACGGTGGATCTCCTTTGCGGGAGACTCCCTATTACCAGAAGATTATCGCAATTATTTTTGGCATACCAAATGCCAGATTGTCAAGTTACCGCTAATTTCGGCATTTGCACCCGACGCCGTCCCTTGACAAGGGCATTTCTGGCATACCAAATGCCATGCTGAGCCCATCCTCGGCAAGACCGCACGAGCTGCCGACGAACCAAAAAAATTGACGTCAAGGAGGAAGCCGATGCCTAGCCCCAAAGATGTGGTCCGCCAGATACTTGACCGGGTCAAAGCGGATCAACGCTCTAGCCTGACCGCGCCGGAAGGCAAGCTGGTGTGCGACGCCTACGGCATTCCGGTGCCGAAGGAAGGCGTGGCCAAATCCGCAGGCGACGCCGCAAAGATCGCGACCGGGATGGGCTTTCCGGTGGTGATGAAGATCGTCTCGCCGGACATCCTGCACAAGACCGAGGCCGGTGGCGTAATGGTGGGCGTAAAGACCGCCGCCGACGTCGAAAAGAATTACGAGACCATTTTGGCGAACGCCAAAAAATACAAATCCGACGCCAGGATCGAGGGCATTCAGGTCCAGCAGATGCTGCTGGGCGGGCAGGAAGTCATCGTCGGCGCCGTCACCGATGGATCGTTCGGCAAGCTGGTGGCCTTCGGCCTCGGTGGCGTGCTGGTCGAGGTTCTCAAAGACATCACCTTCCGCCTGGCGCCGGCAACCAAACAGGACGCGCTGTCGATGCTGGACGGCATCCAGGCCCATGAAATGCTCAAGGGCGTCCGCGGCAGCGATCCGGCCAACCGCGATGCGATCGCCGACATCATCGTCAACGTCTCGCGGCTGATCACCGATTTTCCCGAGATTGCCGAGATGGACTTGAACCCGGTGTTCGCGACCAAGCCGATGCGATCGCCGCCGACGTGCGCATCGTCGTCGACTTCGCGCCGAAGCCGCCGCGTCCGCGTCCGCTGCATGACGACATCGTGCGCCAGATGAACCGGATCATGAAGCCGAAGGCGGTCGCTGTGATCGGCGCCTCCGCCGAGAACGGCAAGATCGGCAACTCGGTGATGAAGAACCTCATCAACGGCGGCTACCAGGGCGAGATCTACCCGATCCATCCGAAGGCCGATGAGATCATGGGCAAGAAGGTCTACAAATCGGTCAAGGATGTGCCCGGCGAGATCGACATCGCGGTGTTTGCGATTCCGGCAAGCCTGGTGGCGCCGGCGCTGATCGAATGCGGCGAGAAGAAAATCATCGGCGCGATCCTGATTCCTTCCGGCTATGCCGAAACCGGCAACATGAAAGGCCAGGAGGAAATTCAGGCGATCGGCCAGAAATACGGCATTCGTCTGATGGGGCCGAACATCTACGGCTTCTATTATACCCACGCCAATCTGTGCGCGACCTTCTGCACCGCCTACGACGTCAAGGGCTCCGCGGCGCTGTCGTCGCAATCCGGCGGCATCGGCATGGCGATCATCGGGTTTTCGCGCTCCGCCAAGATGGGCGTCTCGGCGATTGTCGGTCTCGGCAACAAATCCGATATCGACGAGGACGATCTGTTGACCTTCTTCGAGCAGGACGACAACACCCAGATCATCGCCCAGCATTGCGAGGACCTCAAGGACGGCCGCGCCTTCGCCGAAGTCGCCAAACGTGTATCGAAGAAAAAGCCGGTGGTGGTGTTGAAGGCCGGCCGCACCTCGGCCGGCGCCAGGGCCGCGAGCTCCCACACCGGCGCGCTGGCGGGCGACGACAAGATCTATGAGGACGTGTTCAACCAGTCCGGCGTGATCCGCGCCCGGTCACTGCGGGACATGCTGGAATTCGCCCGCGGCATTCCGGTGCTGCCGACCCCGAAGGGCGAGAACGTCGTCATCATCACGGGGGCAGGGGGTTCGGGTGTGCTGCTGTCGGACGCCTGCGTCGACAACAAGCTTTCACTGATGACGATTCCGCCCGATCTCGATGCGGCGTTTCGCAAATTCATCCCGCCGTTTGGTGCTGCGGGAAATCCCGTCGATATCACCGGCGGCGAGCCGCCGATCACCTATGTCAACACCGTCAAGCTCGGGCTTGAGGACCCGCGCATCCACGCGCTGATCCTCGGCTATTGGCACACCATCGTGACGCCGCCGATGGTGTTCGCGAAAAACATGGTCGAGGTGAAGAACGCGATGAAGGCGAAAGGCATCGAAAAGCCGATCGTGGCGTCGCTGGCTGGCGATATCGAGGTCGAGGAAGCCGCCGATTATCTCTACCAGAACGGCATCGTCGCCTACGCCTATTCGACCGAAATCCCGGTCGCCGTGCTCGGCGCAAAATACAAATGGGCGCGCGGCGCGGGGTTGTTGTAGGGGCTGGAACAAGTTCCGTTCAATGGCTCCTCCATGCTTCGAGACGCCCGCGAGAGGGAGCTCAAAATGCGACCGACGGAATATAAGTTCGTCATGCCCGGGCTTGTCCCGGGCATCCACGTCTTATGGCAGCGGTAGCAAGAAAGACGTGGATGACCGTGCGCCCCGAGGGCGCGAACTATCAGTGAGGGAGGGTCTCACCCGGATAATTGTCGATTGGTCCGGAAGCTGGCAGGCGGCACGGCCGGGTAACTGGCTGGGTCGGAGCCCTGCGACGAAGGCGGCCTTGGGCCGCTGAGCGATCCGATGGGCCGTAACAAAGTGAAGCCCGAGCAGGCCTCGAAAGTTCTAATGCGGATGCCGACCCTCCGGTCATTTGGGGAAGGCCGCACGTGTGGGGAAGCAATCGACACGCGCACCCACGCGATCCGCCGGGGTAGTGGGCACGGCACGTTGGAAGGGTGGTTCGCAGTTACAGGGGGAGACCCGTCGCGGACGAGGGTAGCGACCTCAGCATCGCATCAGGCGGTGGTCACGGCGGGAGTTGGACGGGGCAATAGTAGCGTTGATGCTGGGTAATGCCGGCGGAGCAAAGGGCCCCGACTTCTGGTGCGCTTTTGAAGATGGTGAGGTGAAGGTGATTGGTGATGAGCCTGACAACGCCTGATAAGATCCGGAGCCTTCAGAGAAAGCTCTACTGCAAAGCGAAGGCGGAGCCCACTTTCCGCTTCTATCTGCTCTACGACAATATCTGTCGCGAGGACATCCTGGTCCACGCTTATCGGCTCGCCCGCGTCAATGCGGGGGCACCGGGCGTGGATAGGATGACGTTTGCTCGCATCGAGGAGCAGGGCCTGGAAGCATGGTTGGCGGGCTTGCGCGCGGAACTGGTCTCGAAGACATATCGACCTGATCCGGTGCGGCGGGTGATGATCCCCAAAGCGAATGGTGGCGAGCGTCCGCTCGGCATTCCAACCATTCGTGATCGTGTGATTCAGACTGCCGCCAAGATCGTGATCGAACCCATCTTCGAGGCTGACTTCGAGGACAATGCCTACGGCTATCGGCCTGCTCGCGGGGCGGTAGACGCAGTCAAGGAAGTGCACCGGCATTTATGCCGGGGTTATGCAGACGTCGTCGATGCTGATTTGTCCAAGTACTTCGATACGATCCCGCATTCCGAGCTGATGAAGTCAATAGCCCGGCGTGTCGTGGATCGAAACGTCCTTCGCCTCATCAAAATGTGGCTGAGGGCGCCGATCGAGGAACGGGACGCGGACGGAACCCGGCGCATGAGTGGCGGCAAGAGGAACACGCGCGGCACGCCGCAAGGCGGCGTCGCAAGTCCACTGCTGGCTAATATCTACATGAACCGGTTCCTGAAGCATTGGCGTTTGACCGGATGCGGCGACACGTTCTCCGCTCACGTCGTCTCCTATGCTGACGACTTCGTTATCCTCAGCCGCGGTCGCGCGGCGGAGGCATTAGCGTGGACGAAGGCTGTGATGACCAAGCTCGGGTTGACGATCAACGAGGCGAAAACTTCGTTGAGAAACGCCCGACAGGAACGCTTCGACTTCCTCGGCTACTCGTTCGGCGCGCATTTGTTTGAGGCGAACGGGAACTGGTATCTGGGTGCGAGCCCGTCCAAGAAGAGTGTGCAACGGCTCAAAACAAGGATCGGCGATCTTCTGGTGCCGAGCAATATCGATCCATGGCCGGAAGTACGGAACAAGCTGAACAGGTCACTGCGAGGCTGGTCCAACTACTTTGGCTATGGCTCGCGGGGCAAGGCATACCGTAGCATCGACCAATACAACTTTGAGCGAGTGCGCAGGTTCCTCGCGCGAAGACACAAGGTGCAAGGGCGCGGCAATCGTCGATTCACATTCGATGTAGTTCATCGAGAACTCGGCGTTCTGTGCCTCCAACGCCTGCCCCGAGCGGTCCCGTCGTATGCCTTGCGGTGAAGCCAGTCGGAAAGCCGGATGCCGGAAATCGGCTCGTCCGGTTTGATGAGCGGGGACCGGCCATGACGAACGAGATCTTCAAGTGGTTACAAACGGCCTGAAAACACTGGCTGCACTTCAGTCGGAAACTCTAGGACGCGCTCTGGTCCAAGCGCAGCCGCTGCGTCGCCCGGTCGAGCCCGGCGGCGAAGGCGAGGCCGGCGCAGGCGGTCAGCGCGTCGACGGCGAAATCTTCAAATCTGGCGTGGCGTCCCGGCGCCCACAGCTGCAGGATTTCGAGCAGGCCGATCGACACCACGGCAACCGCCGTCGTCAGTAGCCGATGCCGGGCATAGGCCAGCCCGAACGCCAGCCCGATCAGGATGAACGCCAACGCATGCTCGCCGTCCTGGCCGAGATGGGAGTGCGGCCGATAGCTCGCCGGACCGAGGGTTGCGAACGTCACCGCGGCGGCCAAAGACCAGGCGAAGAGCCGAAGAATGGTGGTTGTCATGCGGAGGGGATAGCACAATTCCAGGGGCGGATATCCCCTCACGATAAGTTGCGATGCCCGTGTGGTTAATGCCGGGCGCCATCCCGCAACCCGCGCACGATCGAGGAGGGCGCGCTCTCGTTAAGCATGTCGAGTCCCTGTTCATGCCGTGGAATATCGATGCCCTGGTGGACGGCTTCACCGAAGATTGCACGGTGCGCTTCGGCACCGTGCCGGAATTCCGCGGCCGCACGGCGTTACGAGAATTTTTCACCGCCAGGAGCGCCAAGCAGAAGGATTACCGCTTGCGCAAGCAGCTTCGCGTGCTGGCGGGCGACGCCATGGCCAATGCATGGGACGGCGAATGGCAGGACGCAGCGACCGGCGTCGCCATGAAGGGTTTTGGCGTCGAACTCTGGATTCTGCGCGACGGCAAGATCGCGGTCTGGGAGACCGCATTCAACGTCGCGCGCGCCGATCAGGCCGGTGGCGTCCCCGAGATGCTCGGCTAGGCGGCGTGGATGCAGGAAGAAGTCGAACTGGAGTACGCGATGATGAAAGATTTTCTTTCATTTTGCTTGAAGAAATGAGGGCCGCGACCAAATGGATCGCGGCGAGGAAATTTCGGGCGGTTTTGTCGTAGCGTGTCGCGATAGCGCGGAATTTCTTGAGCTTGCAGAAGAAATTCTCAATGAGATGACGCGCCTTGAAAGCCGCCTTGTCATAGGCACGTTGGTTTTTGCGATTGCTCCTGGGTGGGATAACGGCGGTTTTTCCCGCGGCGCGAAGCGGTTCGATCACACGCTCGTCGGCGTCGAATGCTTTGTCTGCCAACAGAGTGTGAGCTTGCATTCGAGGCAGCAGTGCGTCGGCGCCTTCCAGATCATGGGCTTTGCCCGGGGTCAGAAAGAAGGCGAGTGGATTGCCAAGGGCGTCAACCAACGCGTGGATTTTGGTGCTCAACCCGCCGTGGCTGGGCCCGATCGCTTGGTTCTCGCCGTCTTTTTTTTGGCGCCGGCGCTGTGCTGGTGGGCGCGCACAGTGGTGCTGTCAATCATAGCGTATTCATTGTCCGGATCGGCTGCCAGTATCTCGAATACCTCTTCCACACGCCGCTCGTTGCCTAGCGAGAAAATCACGTATAAATCTTGATCGGGTTCCCGAAGCGTTCCGGCAAGTCTCGCCAAGGATCCCTGCCCGGTAGCGGTAAAGCACCGCCTGCACAAACAGCCGATTGTCCCTTGCGGTAACACCGACATGCCCCTCACGACCAGGCAGAAGATCTCTTATGCGTTCCCACTGATCATCACGAAGGGCGTAGCGGCGCATCGGTCAACTCCGAATCAAGCTGACCTCCCATAAATCACGCCGTGAATTCCTTGGGAATCGGCTGGTTTCCGACTATGAATATGAAGCTGCGTAGAAGCCCTGCGGGCTAAACACAACCATCGTCATTCCGGGATGCGCCACTTGGCGCAGGCCCGGAATCCATAATCCCCGTCGTGGTTATGGATTCCGGGCTCACGCTTCGCGTGCCCCGGAATGACGGCTTTCTTTCGCGGTATCTGCCGCCGCACGGACGACCGGTACCGTCACAACGCCTGCCGCACGCCCAGCCCCAGCATGAAGCGTTCCCTGATCTGCACGGGATCGCGGCGGGTGGCGCCGACGCCGGGCTTGTCGTCGATCCGCGCCGCGATCAGCGTCGGCCCGGAAGCCGACAGCGATCGATCGATCAGCCGCTCGAAATCCTCTTCGTCGGCGGCCCAGGCACTGTCGGCGAGACCGCAGCCGGTCGCGATCGCGACGATATCCGACACCGATGCTGCGGGAGTCGGTTGCGCGCCGGTGATCTGGTAGATGCCGTTATCCATCACGATCATGCAGAGATTTTTCGGCGCCAGCATCGCGATCGTCGACAGGCAGCCGAGTTGCATCAAGAGCGAGCCGTCTCCCTCCAGCGCGAAGACGCGGCGCTTCGGCTGCGCCAGCGCGACGCCGAGCGCGATCGGAAAGGCGAGGCCCATGCTGCCCAGCATGTAGAAATTCTGCGGGCGATGGCCGGCGGCCCACAGATCGAAATTGGTGTTGCCGATGCCGCCGATCACGGCTTCCTCGTTCTTCAGCCTGGCGACCAGCTTCGAGGTGAGGTCGAACCGGTTCATCACCTTGGTGTTGCGGGTAGGCGTGTGATGGCTTGCTCATGGGGTCGCTCACTTCTCGAAAACCTTGCCGCCGGTCAAAAGCGGCGACAGGATCAGCGCCACCGGCGCCTGTGTCGCGATCGCCTGCTTGATCGATCGATCGACGATGAACTCGAATTCGTCGAGCCGGGTCGCGGTGTGATGCTCCATCGCCAGCGAGTCCAGCACCGGCCGCATGGTGCGGCACACCAGCGACTGCCCGTAATTGAACTCGCCGAGCGTGCCGCGCTCGGACACCAGCATGATCAGCGGAATCTGATAGGGCAGCGCCAGCGAGGCCAGCACATTTGCCAGCGTCGCAAAGCCGCTGGTCTGCATCAGCACGGCGCCGCGCATGCCGCCCATCCACGCGCCGGAGACGATGCCGACCGCTTCCTCTTCGCGCGCGGTCGGAAATGTCGTGAAGAACGGGTCGGCGTGAAGTTTCCGGATCAGCGTCGTCAGCACGCGGTCGGGAACGTAGGGCACCAGCCGGATGTCGTTGCGCTTGAACGTTTCCAGCACCACCTCGTGCCAAGCCTCCTCGTCAGAAGCCTTCTCGTCGAAGCCTGCTGGTGCGAAGCCTTCTCGTGCAAGGCCGGTTCATGCAGGCTCTGGCGACGTTGGTCCCTCGGCAGGTGCCATCGAGTTTCTCCCTTGCCTCGCGATGCCGCTTGTTATGGCTGCTTGCGGCTCCGTCGAGGCGCCGAAACTTGACGTGATCCCGCGGGATTGTCAACATGCTCGGATCGTCAATGACGCCCTGCGTCGCGGCGCGATGCCGCCGGCAGGCTGGCATGCGATAGAATGCCGAAAAAACAAGGAATATCGGGAACCGAGGGCCTGCCAACAATGTCCGTCAACAACAAGCGCGTGTTCTACGTCAAATATCTGGCGCATGAGATTTATGCCGACATCCTGCGGGCGCGGCCCGACGTGCGGCTCGACCGGCTCGAGAACGAAAGCGCCGATGAAATCGCCGCCCCGGTTCTGGCGGCGGCGCACGCCTATCAAATCGGCGCGGCGCGCGACGAACTCGCGCGCCATTTCCATGCCGAGCCGGGATCTGCTGGCGCGGGCACCCAACCTCCTGATCGTGTCGAGCAACGGTGCGGGATATCGATCCGGTCGATGTCGAGGCCTGCACCGCAGCGGGCGTGCTGGTCGTCAATCAGTCGGGCGGCAATGCCAATTCGGTGGCCGAACACGCGCTCGGAATGCTGCTGACGCTGTCGAAGCGCATTCTCGAAGGCGACCGCGCGCTGCGGCGCAGCCCCAATGTCAACCGCAACGCCCTGATGGGCAGCGAGGCGCAGGGCAAGACTATCGGGATTGTCGGGATCGGCCATGTCGGGCGGCGCATCGCCGAACTCTGCAAGGGTCTCTTTGCCATGAAGGTGCTGGCCTATGATCCCTATCTTGTCGTCGGCCGAGATTGCCGCGCGCGGGGCTGAGAAAGTCGAACTCGACGAACTGTTGCGCCGCTCGGACTACGTGTCGATCTCCTGTCCGCTGACAAAGGATAATCGCGGCATGATCGGCGCCCGCGAATTCGCGGCTATGCAGCCGCATGCCTATTTCATCACGACGGCCCGCGGTTTTATCCATGACGAGGGCGCGCTGCTCGAAGCGCTTCGCGACAAGCGCATTGCCGGCGCCGGCCTCGACGTCTGGGCCAAGGAACCGCCGCCGCCGGACCATCCGCTGCTGCAGTTCGACAATGTGCTCGCCAGCCCCCATACCGCGGGCGTGACCCGGGAAGCGCGAGCCAATATGGGCCGGATTGCCGCCGAACAGATTCTTGGCGCGCTCGACGGCAAACGGCCGCCGCGCATGATCAACCCCGAAGTGTGGCCCCATTATGCGGAGCGTTTCCAGCGCACTTTCGGATTTGCCCCGGCGTAGCGGATCGCGCGGAAGCCTGTCATCGGACGTCCATTTCGCGCGATCCGTTGGGTAATCCGCCACTGCGCGCTCAGGGTGATTTGTTGAACCGGATCAATCTGATTTGGGTCGTCCAGTCCTCTTCGTAAAAATATTTGCATTCTCTTTTGACCCAAATCACCTCTACATCTTTCGGCATCCCGGCCCACACAAAGGGGCGTTTCGCGATCGTCACGAACGTTGGGCAGGGATGCGATGGACGCAAGCGGTGCTGCTGACGAGAGCACCACCTTGCGGACGGCGAAGTCGTGTGGTCCTGACGCCCCGACGCTGGCGTCAAGTTTCGCGGAGCGATCCGCGCAAGCGAAGGTGGCAAGAAAGCCCGGTCACCTGGGAGAGCGCGAAGGAAACCGTTAACACCATCGCGTGCGGGAATGCCGGGTGATCCCGGTGCGACCGTGGTGACTAACGCGTGTGTTTACTACTTTTACACACGCGGCTGCGGGTGCAACGGGCACCCGGCATTCCCCACGCCCTCTCTGGGCGAAGGATTCAAGCACAACTCGGGCGCACCGCGCCGCGGGAATACGGAAGTGTATTCTAATTCCGTCATCCTGAGGTGCGAGCCTCTTCGGCGAGCCTCGAAGGATGGCAACACGGAGCATGCGGCCCATCCTTCGAGGCGCGCAAGAGCGCGCACCTCAGGATGACGGGGGACAAATGTCGCTACCCTCTCGCAATAACGGAATTGGCGGTTCGAGAGCTAAATCGGGCGCACCCCCGGAATTTTCGCGGAGAAGATTTCGACCGTTGCCGGGCTCCTCCTGACAACAAATCTACTGCCAATCGACCATCGGACGACGGATGCGTTGCTATTTTCACCGCGGTCTCGACACTTGCCGGCCCCGAGAACATCTTCGGATCGCGAGCACCCGTTCGCGGAACGACGGCTTCGGCCGGCACATGAGGAATTGGCGATATGCGACAGTTGGGTTCATTTTTGAGCTCTGCGCCGTCCCGGATCAGGCGCCGACTGGCGCTGATCGTCGCCATCGCGGCTGCCAGTCTGCCGGCGGCCGGCGCTTAAGCTGCCCCGAGAGATGCAGGCAGGGGGCTCCGCGATCTCAGCTCTACGATCTTAGTGGCGTAAATTTGAGCGAGAAGCGCGCGCCCGCGGGGCGGCGGTTTTCCAGCGTGATGGTCGCCGAATGCAATTCGGCGATACGCTGGACGATCGAAAGGCCAAGACCCGTGCTTCCCGCCTTCCTGCGATCGCGCCGCCAGAAGCGCCGAAAGATAAGATTGCGTTCGTGTTCGGCGACGCCCGGCCCATGGTCGAGCACGCTCACGGTGCCGTTCTCGTCGATGAAAAACTCCACGGTGGTTCCCGGCGCCGTGTGGTTGATGGCGTTCTCTGCGAGATTTCGGATAGCTCTGCTCAGCATCTCCGGATTGCCTTTAACCCAGACCGGCTGGGTTTCGCCGAGCAATGCGACGTCCTTGCCCTGCGTGAGCGCCAGCGGCGCAACAAACTCCGCGACCTCGGCGGTCACCGACCTGAGATCGGCCTTTTCGTCGGGATCGACGACGAACGAATCCAGTTCAGCGATATCGAGCAGCTGGCTGATGATATGCGCCATGCCGTCGACGTCCTTGCGCAGGGCCTGGCCGATTTGCTTGTCTTCCAGGGTATCGAGGCGGGTGCGCAAAATACTCAGCGGCGTCCGCAACTCGTGCGCGGCATCCGCAGTGAAGTCGCGCTGGATCCGAAAACCTTCCTCAAGCCGGTCGAGCGCCAGGTTGATGGCGGTGACCAGCGGGCGCACCTCGCGCGGGATCTCTTCCGTCGGCAGGCGAAGGTCGGTGCGCGTTGGTCCGATGTCGCGGGCGATTTCCGATGCCTGCCAAAGTGGCCGCAGCGCACGGCGGAAGATGGCAATGTCCGCGATCAAGAGCACCAGCAGGATCGGCAGCGTGATCCATCCGACGTTTTTATAGAAGTCGGCCACGATGTCGTCGATCAGCACGTCGCGGTTGGCGAGGTTCTCACCGGTCTGGATCCAGACGATCTGGCTGCCGATGGTCTTTTTGATGCTGGCGCCGGATACCGTGGCGTCGCCGCGCCGTTGTTGCAGAAACTCGACATCGCCGGATCTCCCATCGACGGGAAACAAGGCCGCATGATCCGCCAGCGAGGAAAACAGAACGCGCCCCTGATCATCGATCACCGCATACAGATAACGTCCATAGGCCTGCGAATAGAGCCCGAGCAGATCAAGCGGAAGATTGAGTTCGAGGCGGCCGTCCGGCCGCGCGCTCAAATGCTGGCCAACGGTAACCGCCTGTTCCTGCATCGCCTCGTTGTGAATATTGTTGGTGGCATAGCTCAAGAGCCAGGACAACGCGAGCGACATGAAAATGGAGGCGATAACGACGGCGACGACATGCAGGATGACGATGCGTGAAATGATCGACTGGAACCTGATCACGCTACTTCTCCTCTGCGATGAGGTATCCTACTCCCCGAATGGTATGAACCTGGACCTTGGCGCCGCGCTCCGAAAGCTGTTTGCGCAAACGGTGCACATAGACCTCGATCGCATTCGATGCGACTTCTCCCGAGTGTCCGAAGATGTGATCCTCGACCTGTTTCTTGGAAACCACGCGCCCCTTGCTGCGCATCAGCAACTCCAGCACCGCCGTCTCGCGGGCCGACAGCAGTTGAGGCTGGTCATCAATCGAGGCTTGCCGGTTTCTGGTATCGAATTCGAGATTGGCGATGCGCAGCGCGCTGCCGAGCAGATGGCCGGGCCGGCGCAGTTGCGCTTCCAGCCTCGCGATCAATTCCTCCAGCGCGAACGGCTTCACCAGATAATCGTCCGCGCCGCTGCGCAGGCCGTGAACGCGATCATGCAGGCCGCCACGCGCGGTAAGGACCAGAACCGGAATCGGATTGTTTCGGTGCCGGATCTCGCGCAGCAGCGCAAGGCCGTCGCCGTCAGGCAATCCAAGGTCCAGGATCAGGGCGGCGTAGAATGTCGTCAGAAGGACGCTTGTTGCTTCCTCGACGGTGGACAAGACGTCGACCTGATAGCCGGCCGTCCGCAAGCCCTTTGCCAGGAGCTCGGCCAACTCCTCATTGTCTTCCACGACCAACAACCGCATCTGCGGCGCCTCATCAATTGAGCGAAAAATCGAAGCTAGCCATGAACCCGGTCAGGTTGCCTAACAAGCCCGATCTGCTGCGGACCGAGGTCTCGGCGGGTCAATTCAGGGAACGCAAGGCAGCGGGCTATCGTCTGCAATCCCGAGCCCTGGGAATTGGCCGGTTTCCATTTCCGGGGGCGCCCGACTTGACCATCGTTAGATCCGATCGCGGGTCTTCCAAACGAACAAAATATAGGCGGCGATCAGGCCAACCACGATAAGCATCCAGTTCTGGACCTCGAAGCCCAGAACGGTGAAACCTTGGATCAGAAACTGCACCGCTCCCGCCCCCTTTTTGGGCAGGATAAGCGGTTTGGCGACAGAAATATATTATTTTTGTATTTCCAAAGGAGTGCGAGCACATCCGGTCTGCGGACCCTCGTCGGGCGTCGCGGTCCAGTCGGCGGCAGCGCCGCCGCCCGGCAACCGCCGCTGCGCCGGAAATACCGCAAATTCACGGTCGCGAGCGGAACGAAAGCAGCCTGTCGAACTCGGACGGATAATAACGAATACCATCGGGGCCTGTGATGAAGACCTGCCAACCCTCGTCCGCCAGAGTCCGTCCCTTGGCGATAGCGACGGCGACACTCAACCGAATCGTCGTCGTGACATCCTCTCCTCTTGACGCATGCACGATGAAGGTCACGGCAACACCCTTTTGTGCAACGCCCGATATCATCCTCTGCTAGCAATTTCTGTTCCAGCCTCTCGACGCGCACGAGGGCGGTTCATCGCGGTCTTCTGTCATGTCGTGCTGTTTCAAATCTCGACCGGCGCCGACCGTCAGAAATGAGCTCTCGAACCGGCTTCCATGGATAATCCGTTCAGGAAATCTTCCAGGGCCCGCTTTCCAGCCACGTCAGCCGCGTGATGAGACGGAAAGCCGCCTTCCCACAATCTGACGCCCATCGGCGTTCTTTTGCGACGTATTTCCCAGCACCAGGTCTGATCGCCCCTGGTTCGGGAAATGGCAACGTAGAAGGTACGTGATGAAGGACGTAGCATTGACCGAATCGTGTCGGTTTCCGGTCTCGATCGGCGAAACAATTTCGAGATCGTGGCGATGTGACAAAGGGGTTTCTCGCCGCGCCAGTGGCGAGTTCCTTCCCGAGGCATCTGTTTAACCCTCAAGACCATTTTCAAGCCGGGCCTGAAGGCGATAGCCGACACCTGACTCGGTCACCAGCAGGCGCGGGTGATTGGGATCGGTTTCGATTTTCTGCCGCAATTTGCGAACCAGGATTCGCAGATACTGGATATTATCTCGCTGATTGCCGCTCCAAATCTCCCGGAGTAACTGGTCGTGCGTCACCACGAGGCCGACATGCATCGCCAGAATATGAAGCAAGCGATATTCTTTTCGGGTCAATCGGATCTGGTTCTTGTTGAGCGACACGGTACGTCCGACGAGGTCGACCGACAGAGGACCGGCCATCACGACCGGATTCTCGGTTGCGGTCTTGAAATATCGCCGCAAGGCGGCTTCAGCGCGCGCGAGCAGTTCGGCCATGCCGAATGGCTTGACCACGTAGTCATCGGCTCCCGACTGCAGCAGCCTCACTTTTTCGTCTTCGTTCGACACGACAGATAGAATGATGACGGGCACGTTCGACCACGATCGAAGCCCTTCGAGAACTTCCGTTCCATGAAGATCCGGTAGATCCAGATCGAGAATGATGAGATCCGGCGCGTTGAATGTTGCGGCCTTAAGCCCTTCCGCGGCGTTCTCGGCCTCAAGCACCGAGAAGCCATGAAGCTCAAAACCAGCGCGAAGAAACCGCCTTATTTTCGATTCGTCATCAATCAGCAGCACGACGTTGGTGGATTTATTCATCGGTCAGTCCAGAGGCCTCGGTCCGGGATCCGGGCAGGGCAATGGAGGCCGTGGTCCCCAATCCTTGCCCGCGGCTCGAAATGTCGATGGTGCCGCCGTTCGCCCTGACAAAGGTCGACGCGATCCAAAATCCCAGACCGGATCCGGGGATAGTGGCCTGATGGCGATGGCTGCGGAATGACCTGCGGCCCAGCTGCCGCTGTTCGTCCGGCGTTATCCCGACGCCCTGATCGGAAACTGACAGGATAACGCGTCCTCTTTCGGCCCGCGTTCTGACCGAGATCGTTGAGCCGGACGGGGAGTATTTGGCCGCATTCTCCAGAAGCTGTCCAAGTGATTCTTCAATAAGACCGGAGTCCACATTGACCAGCGGCAGATCTTCGGCGAATTCGATCTCGATCTTGTGAGCGGATAATCGTCGCTCTCTTCTCCTGATTGCCGCGTCGACAATATCCCTCGGGTCAGCCCATTCGAGTCGGGGGCTGACGCCGCTTGCGGTAACCCGCGTTGCACTGAGAAGGTTTTGAATGAAGCCATCGAGGTCTGCGACCTCGTCGGATATTGCCTCAACCAGCGAGTGAATCCGTCCGTCGCCGCGAATCAGGGGCATCGAATCCAGGACGCTTGCCGACCCCCGGATCGCCGCCAAAGGCGAGCGCAATTCATGCGAGAGCGTGCCGTGGAACGCGTCCCTCAGGAGTTGCGCCTGCAGATGCAGCCTGGCGTCCTCCATCGCCCTTTCAATATCGAGCCGCTGAAGCGTCAAGGATACCTCTTCGAGAATGTCCTCGACCTGACGTGTCCTGGAATCGACGATTTCCCGTGAGCCGCTCCCGATATTGACAGCCACCAGGCCGTGAACCGTTGTTTCGGAACAAACCGCGCGTACCAGCCAGACATTCTGCGTCGGCTCGTCAACGATGATGTGGGCGGCGACGCCGATTTTGGCGACCATTGACGCGACGCGCTCTTGCACCACCTTTGGCACCGGGCTTGATTTGGGTGGTTCAAAGTGACCATCGGCCATGGCCACGAAGAAGGCCGCTTGTTGTCCGAGGGCGCGGGAAAGGTAATTCTGAATTGCGGAGATCAGGTCGGACACGGTGAAACAGGCAGCCAGACGCCGCGAGAATTCGTAAAGTAGCTGAATTTCCTTTTCTCGCTGGCGCAGCGCTTCCGTCTCGCGGCGCAGCCGCGATGCAAGATTGCTGCTGACCAGTGCTACGACCAGGAACAGCATTAGATCAACGGCTTCTTGCGGATCGTCGACCTGGAAGCTGTAGTACGGAGGAAGGAAAAAGAAATCAGCCGCGCCAGTGCCTGCGACCGACGCCAGGGTGGCCGGCCAGATGCCCCATTGGGTAGCAGCGATAATAACCGGGATCAGGTAAGCGACCGGAACGAGGTTGAGCGCGAGCCTGTGGTCGAGCAAAAACAGAACGGCCGTGACGAGGCCGACGCTTAGGAGCGACATCAATAGGGGCGGAATGTCCCTCGGCCAGAAGCGATACGGCGGTCGCTTCCCGTCCAGCTCCGAGACATCAAACTTGCTTCCAAGCGGCTTCGTGCGCGCTTTCGCGGGCTTTGGAATTGCAGACAGATGAGAATTCAAAGAAGTCGCTTTCGTAGGGCAAAGACATCAAGCGATCGTCATCGCGGCCGCAAACAGGCTGCAACAAGATCGCGCCCCGGCAATTTTTGATTACGACGTAGAACGCCAACTCGCGGGATCAGCATTTGCTAACCTCCCGGCACCTGCGAAAAGTCGTTCACCGTCTAAGTCAATCGTCGCCTCAATGTCACCAACTACCCAGCGTTTCGACCATTCTCCATTTCGACGTAGAAAATCTATGTCGTTTGTGCGGTCAAGAAATATAAAAGTAATAGTTTTTTGGGTATTCCCGATGCCCGCGGCCTCGGCGGCAGGCGCCGAACGAGCCTTATAGATGTAGCCGAGCCTTATGGATGTGCGATTCCCGGATGAGCGGACTGTTCAGCCGCCCGATGCCGCCAACCGGGACACGGTGCCGCTGGCGTCCCCCCGTATCCGGCGTCGCTGCGTCAATCAAGCCGGATCGAGGGCGGGTGATGTCCCGACCGTTTGAAGCGGCCTTCCGTGCAACGCCCGATGGATCGCGTTGGCGTAGTTGAGCGCCAGCTTCTGGTCGGAGAGTTCAGGTTTCGCCGCCTGGTACAATTCCGCTTCGGTTGGCTGCCGACTGGCCGGCGGAGCAAGCGTCGCGATGGCGGCCGAGCTGATATATTTGGGCGGATAGAGATAGAATTCCATCAGCGGCATGTGCGGGCTGCGCGCATTGTGCTGGAGGATCGCACGCGCGATCAATCCCGCTTGCGGGTAGATCGCGCTCCATCCGGCGAAACTGCTCGCCAGAATTTCAAGCGACAATATCGTCGTCGCTATCAGGACAAAGCCTTCGTTGGATTTCTTCGCGCTCCTGGTCGTCGACGCTTTCTTGAGGAGCTGCCGAAATTCCTGATGGGCTTCGATGAACTGCCCCAGCCTGGCCTTCCACAGGACGTTCGGAAGGCACGCATAGCCATGCAATTCGTGGTAACTAACGATCAGGCTTTGGCACTGCGTCGTCAGGTTCTTCGGCAGAAAATTGAGATCAAAGTTCTCAATCCCGCCGGCGAGAGCCACGCTACCCACATCATATGCAGCGTCTGCTACAGCTTCCATCGTCACGCCTCGTGAGGAGCGAACAAATTTCGTTCACTGCGTCAGCATAACAACTCGCGACATATATCTTCGATGGGCAAACGCCGCCATTTCCATAGAGAAAAAATAGCCGAGGCGAGACTTACTTTGTTTTCGCGGTCAAGAGATCGCCGATCAATGTCAGACATGTAACGGAAAAGACACATCGCGGAGGAAATTATTGCGGTGCGTTGCCGATAATTGCTGAAACGTCGCGTATTTCGCCGGGTATTTAGGCAGCACGATAGGCAATTGATGCTTGCACAAGCAAGCAGGATCAAAAGTGCGATTTTGGCTATCTAATATTTATGAAACGGCGCGGCGAAGCGTATCGATTTTTTCTGCCCCCCAACGAAAGATAATTCTCAGGGTGAACAAACCGTGAGAGCGCCTGAAGGCGTCCGTAACAACAGCTTGGGGCAAAACTATGAAAAAACTTCTTTTGGCAAGCGTCTCGTTGGCGACGATCGGCATAGTCAGCGGGGCAAGTGCTGCGGACGCCACCCTGCCGGTTAAGGCCAACCCGTGCATCAACGGCGGCGATCCCTACAAGAACTATTCGTGTCTCGATCCTTATCTCGGCCTGGATTTCATGAACTCGTCTGGTCAGTTACTACAAACTCGAATGGGGCCATGAAGCCGCGCCGGCAGATCCGAAAGCGCCGCCGTCACGTCGCGATTACTGGCCGACCACGCCGCAGAGCACACCCCCGATGCCGTTTACGGAGTGGCCGTATGGCGGATCGACCAGCCTCGGCGTGACGCGGCCGAACTCGGTCGATAGCCCGCTGATGGCAGCGCTCAGCAACACCCCTGCGGGTCAGGCGCTGAGTGATTCTCACATCCAGATTTACGGCTGGGTCAACGCTGGCGGTAACTTCAGCACCAATACCGTGAAGGGCGGCAACGCGCCTGCGGCGTATGACTATAACCCCAACACGGTCCAGCTCGATCAGGCGGTCGTCTATTTCGAGCGTTTGCCGGATACGGTCCAGAAGGATCACGTCGACTGGGGTTTCCGGCTCGCGCCGATTTACGGCGAGAACTATCGCTACACCACGGCCTACGGCCTGTGGAGCAACCAGCTCCTGAACGAGAACAAGAATTACGGCTACGATCTGCCGATGGCCTATGGCGAGGTATTCATCCCGCAGGTTGCCGAGGGACTTCTGATCCGGTTCGGGCGCTTCATTTCAATTCCGGACATCGAGGCCCAGCTCGCGCCCAACAACTACATGTACACGCACTCGATGACCTACACCTTCGACAACTACACCAACACCGGAATTCAAGCCACTTTGGCGATGAACAAGAACTGGATTCTTCAACTAGGTTATAGTGTCGGCAGCGACACGATGCCCTGGAACGAAGGCGCGCGCCTCACGAACCTGCTCCCGGGCAACCCGCTCTATCCAGGTGCGACGTTCCTGAAGGATCCCGGTGCGACCCCTAGCATCACCGCCGGCGTTCGCTACACAACCGACAGCGGAAAAGACAGCATCAACCTTGTTGCCGACGCGATCAATGGCGGACAGTGGGGCTACAACAACCTGCAATGGTACGGATTGACCTACTATCACATCTTCAACGATAAGTGGCACATCTCGTTCGAAGCATACAATCTGGGCGAGAGAAACGTACCCAACGCGCTTAATGGCTTGGCTTCGTCCATTGTCGCCGGCGGAGGCACTCCGTTCTCGCCGCAATTCACGCCGTTCAACGCGCCCGGCCTGGCGCAATGCAAAGATCCAACGGTGCTCACCTGCAATACCAGCACGACGACCGCGCTCGCGTACCTGAACTACAAGGCGTCGCCGCTGGACAACATTTCGTATCGTATTGAGTGGTATGACGATGCTCAAGGACAGCGTACCGGAACCAAGACAGCGTATGTCGAGACCGGTATCGGTTGGCAGCACTGGTTCTCGCCCCAGATCGAGATCCGGCCCGAGGTTTCGTATTACAGGTCGCTGAATGCGAACGCGTTCAATGGCAACTCGAACCTCGGTATTCCCGCCAACAAAGATTTCGCCCTCATCGGCTCGGCGGACATCATCATTCACTTCTGATGCATGGAAAGGTCGTGACGACCAGGTGTCGTCAGACAATTCATCAGACCAATTCGACAGGGGAATAAAATGAAACGAATTCTTTTAACGACCGTCTCGCTTGGGGTGCTCGGGCTGGTATCGCCAGCACTCGCGGGCGATCTCGGTTGTCGCCGCGCCAGTCTATAATTGGACCGGCTTCTACGTCGGCGGGTTCGGCGGAGGCGGCTACGGCAATCACAATCTCGATAACGCGATGGGCTTTACCGGTGCTGCAAATTTCACCGTCAACTACTCTTCGCAGGGCGCATTAGGCGGCGGCGAGGTGGGATACAACGTGCAGAGCGGCCGATATCTGTTCGGCGTCGAAGGCGACGCGTTCTGGGCCAATATCAACGGCAACGACGCGTTTGCTCTCGGTTCGAACGATGCGACCAATCTGCGCTGGGGCGGCACGCTGCGCGCGCGAAGCGGTTACGCCGTTGACCGCTTGCTGATGTTCTTCACCGGCGGCTGGGCATATGGCGATCTGGTTCATACCAACACCGACCCCGTGAACGGAGTAGATCAGTTCACCGTTCACCGGAACGGCCTGACCGGCGGCGGCGGTATTGCTTATGCGCTGACCGATAACGTCATCGGCAAGTTGGAATATCGCTACTACGATTTTGGTGCATACAACCGCGCCGGCGGGCCGCTCACGCCAAACGGCCAACTCCCTTACACCGTCAACAGTACCTACTCCGTCATAACGCTGGGCCTGGACATCAAGTTCGGAGGTGGTGCCGTTGCGAGATATTGACGCCAGCCTCGGCCGTTCCGCGGCCGATGTAGAACTGCTTTCACGCCACAAGCGCAAAGCGAACGCGACCTTGCCGGCATGGATGCGGAGAATCGGGACAGTGCTGACTGCCGCGGCGCTCTGTAGCGCCGCTGCAGGATGCGCCGATACGGGAGGCATGGCGACGAAGTCCGATGGTGGCGGTCAGATGCGCTACTACGGCGGCCCAAAGTCTCCGATGTGGTCGGATCGTTAGTTGTGTGATGACTTCGTTTTGGAGATTGAAACCATGTCCAACATCCATGATAGGAGTGTGCGGATAGGGTTCCTTACTTTGGCTGCCGCGATGATCCTTGCTGCCGGCCTCGTTGACGATGCTGCGGCCAGGCACAGGGTTCATACCGCTCATTTTCGTGGGTTGGACGCGGGGGCGCAATATGTCGAAAGCATACCGGTTCAGCAGAACACAGGGCTCATGGCTATGCGCTATTATGGCGGTCCGAAGTCTCCGATGTGGCGGGAAGTCAGATAGCGCCTCGTCGCTTCCGCCTAGGGCCTCGGTCCGGAATAATCGACTATTTTGGCGGACAATATGCGTCCCGAAGCGTTCTCTAATTCAGATTTGAACGGCTCGGGTCAGAGCGCGCCATTTGCCGCGCGCGTCTGCTTGATTCGCAGCGAGCAATGGTGTGAATGCCGCAAAAAAGTGAAGCAAAGGGGTGGGAGTGTAAGGCGGACGTAAGCGTGGTGGCCTAGGGTCGATCAGATGGAAATTGGCGTTGAGATTGATGGTGTTATGGGTAGCTGTTCGTCTCTGGGGGTAGTCGCGTGAATGTTTTCGGAAGCCTTTCGAGGCTGTCCCGGGTGATGTTTTTTGCGCTGATCGTGATCGGTGTGGCCGCGCTGTTTTGGAACAGGGGCTTCATTGGCCATGCCGATACTGCGGCAGGGCGAAAGGAAGCGAATTCATCTGCGGCCGCGGACCAATCCGGCAAGCCGTCGGATGCCGCGTCGGTCGAGTTATCCGAAAAGCAGGCAAGCACCCTCAAGATAGGCGCTGTGGGATCGCGTGATTTTACAGTCTTCAAAACCGCGGTCGGCACTATTGATTTTAACGAGGATTTGCTCGTCCAGGTATTTTCGCAATATCCGGGGAAGATTCTCAAGGCGAATTTCAACATTGGTGATGACGTCAAGGCCGGCGACGTCCTCTTCACCATCGATAGCCCAGACCTGCTGCAGGCTGAATCAGCGCTGCTCGCGGCCGCGGGCGTGCTGGAATTGCAGAAGCGCACGCTGGCGCGCGTCACCGGGCTTTTGAAGGCGGGCGGCAGCGCCCAGAAAGACGTCGATCAGTCAACCTCGGATGAGCAGACCGCGGAAGGCAATTTCAAGGCTGCAAGGGACGCGGTTCGGATATTTGGCAAAACCGACGCCGAGATCGACCAGATCGTCGAAAAGCGCAAGGTCAATTCCGTTCTGATGGTCCCCAGCCCGATTTCCGGGAGGGTAGTAGCGCGCAGTGCGGCCCCCGGATTCCTGACCCAGCCAGGCAACGCGCCGGCGCCGTATGCGGTGGCCGACCTGTCGACCATGTGGATGATCGCGAATGTCATCGAGACGGACGCGCCGGCCTACAAGCTCGGTCAGAGTGTGGAGGTAACCGTACCGGCATATCCGGACACTGTCTTCAAAGGGCGCGTGACGACGTTGGGGTCGATCATCGACCCCAACACCCATCGGCAATTGGTCCGCTCGCAAATCGACGATCCCAAGCATCTGCTGCGGTCCGGAATGTTTGCCAGCTTTGTCATTCGTGTCGGAGACCCGATGCACTCGCTTGCGGTGCCGGCAAACGGGGTTGTCAGGGAAGGTGACGGAACGATGACGGTATGGGTCACCAGCGACAGCCGTCATTTCACAAAGCGAACCGTCAAGGTCGGCCTGCAACAGGATGGCTGGACCCAGATATTGGAGGGCCTTCAGCCTGCAGAAATCGTTGTCACGGATGGCGCGGTATTTCTGAGCAACAAACTGCTGCTCGGCGACGCCGGCTGATGAACGGCTCCGGACTCGTTAAACCAGGCATACGCTGCGGGGTCACTTGATTAAGTCTCTACTTGAGTTCGGGCTGACGCGCAGCGCGATCATTGTCCTCGGTCTGGTGGTGTTCTGTGCCGCGGGACTCGTCGCGTTTTCGCGGCTCAATATCGAAGCCTACCCAAATCCGGCACCGGTTATTCTGGAAATTACGGCACAAGCAGCCGGCCTGTCCGCCGAGGAGATGGAGAAATATTATACCATTCCGATGGAGGTCGGGCTCTACCCGACGCCCGGGGTCGTCAATATCCGCTCGACATCGTTCTACGGCCTGTCGTTTGTCCGCGTTACCTTCAAATACGGGGTCGATTTTTATTTCGCTCTGTCGCAGGCGTCAATCAGCCTGCAGCAGAACGTCAACCTGCCCGGCAATCAGGTCGCCCAGATTCAGCAATCCAGCCTGGTCGGTGAAATCTATCGCTATCAGATTGTCGGTCCGCCGCATTTCGGGCTGACCAATCTGCGGACATTGCAGGACTATGTCATCACCCGGCGTTTTCTCACCATTCCCGGCGTGGTGCAGATCAACAGTTGGGGCGGCACCACAAAGCAATTCAACGTCGACGCCGATCTCGGGAAGCTGGAAGCCTACAATGTTTCGATCCCACAGCTCATCACCGCGCTCGGCAATGCCAACATCAATGTCGGTGGTCGCGAAATCTCGATCGGTCAGCAGTCCGTCAATATTCGCGGAGTTGGATTGGTCGACAGCGGCGGCGCCGATGACGTCACCAAGGGTTACAAGGTCCAGGACATCGAGAACGTCGTCTTAACCCAGTCGAACGGTCTTCCGATCCAGGTAAAGAATGTCGCGACTGTTTCTATCGGCTATGTGCCGCGCCTTGGGATCGGGGGCAGGGACCACGAAGACGATGTTGCAACCGCGATCGTGGTGATGGGACGAACCCAGCATACCAACGATATCATCCCGCGCGTCCAGGCCGAGGTCGAACGGCTCAACAAGGATGGAAGCTTGCCGGCGGGGGTCAAGGTCGTCCCCTATTACGATCGCAGTTCGCTGGTCGGGGTGACCACGCACACGGTGCTGCACAATCTGATTTTCGGCTGTCTCCTGGTCTTTATCATTCAATGGATATTCCTCGGTGACCTGCGCAGCGCGATCATCGTCAGCGCGAATATTCCGTTCGCATTGTTCTTTGCCATCATCATCCTCGTGCTGCAGGGCGAGGACGCCAACCTGCTGTCGCTCGGTGCGGTCGACTTCGGCATCATCGTCGATTCAGCCGTCATCATGATGGAGAACATCTATCGCAACTTCCAGTCAGACAACCTGCACAGGCAGACGCTGCTGCAGCATCTTTCGGAAGGCTATTGGGGGCCTGACCCGACATCGGCGCATGGCCACACAACCTCCAGCCAGAAGTGGACGGAGCGGCTGCGCATCATCTTCGTCAGCGCGCTGCAGGTCGACAAAGCCGTGTTTTTCACGGCGGCGATCACGGTCACCGCGTTCGTGCCGTTATTCACCATGCAGGGCGTCGAAGGCCAGATCTTCGGACCGATGGCCCGGACCTATGGCTACGCGCTGGCCGGTGCGCTGCTCTCGACATTCACGGTGACGCCGGTTCTGGCCGCACTGCTGCTGCCGAAGGAAATTGAGGAGACCGAGACCAGAATCGTGCGTGCCTTGCGGTCGAGTTATACGCCGGTGCTTCGCTGGGCGCTGTCTCATGTCGGTATTGCCGTGATGGTGGGAGTGGCGTTTCTCGCGCTCAGCGGGATTGCCGCGTCCCGGCTCGGCAGTGAATTCCTGCCGGCGCTGGAGGAGGGTAATTTCTGGATCAGGGCGGCGATGCCGTCGACGATGTCGCTTGATGCGGGCACCGCCGCCACTGGCAAGATGCGGGAAATCCTGTTGCGGCATCCGGAGGTCATCACCGTGGTGTCCCAGCACGGTCGTCCCGATAATGGCAGCGATGCCTCGCCGTTCTCCAATGTCGAGCTGTTTGCACCGCTCAAGCCGTTCGACGAATGGCCGGCCGATCTCACCAAGGAAAAACTGACCGAGGAATTGCAGAAGGAGTTCAGCGAGGAATTGCCCGGAATTGGCTTTAACTTCTCGCAATATATCCAGGACAACGTCGAGGAAGCCCTGTCGGGCGTCAAGGGCGCCAATTCGGTCAAGATCGTCGGACCAAACCTGGAGACGCTGGAATCGCTTGCGACGCAAGTCATGGCCGAGATGACCAAAGTTCCGGGCGTTGCCGACCTCGGCATATTTCACTTGCTCGGTCAGCCCAATCTCAACATCAAGATCAACCGCGAAAAGGCCGCCCGCTACGGTCTCAATACCGGCGACGTCAATACCGTGGTTCAGGCCGCACTCGGCGGCACCAACGCGACAACCATCCTGGAAGGTGATCGGCAGTTCAACCTGGCGGTCAGGCTGGACCCAAAATACCGCACCAGCATTGCGGTCATTCGTACCGTCAAGGTTGCTTATCCGACCCCGTCGGGCACCAACGGGTATGTTCCGCTGAGCGAATTGGCTGACATCACGCTCGATACCGGTGCTTCCTTCATCTATCGCGAGCGCAGCCAGCGTTTCATTCCGATCAAGTTCAGTGTTCGCGGCCGCGATCTCGGCAGCACCGTCGAGGAGGCTCAGGAGCGCGTCGCCAAGGCGATCAAGCTCCCGAACGGATACCAGATCCTTTGGGCCGGTGAGTTCGACGATCTCCAGCATGCAAAGAAGCGGCTCATGGTCGTGGTGCCGATCACGCTGCTTCTCATTCTTGTGCTGCTCTATGGCCTGTTCAATTCGTTGCGCGACAGTCTGCTGGCGGTTGCCGGCATTCCGTTTGCGATCGGCGGCGGCCTGATCGCGCTGTATTTCGCCGGCCTCGATTTCAGCGTCTCTGCGGCGATCGGCTTTATCTCGCTGTTCGGCGTCGCCGTGATGGATGGAATTCTCAACATCACCTACTTCCGGGAACTCCGGGCGCAGGGCATGGATATCGCCGAGGCCGTGTTTCACGGCGCTGAACAACGGATGCGGCCGATGCTGATGACCGCGCTCTCCGCGGGCGTCGGTCTTTTTCCGGCGGCGATCTCGCATGGCATAGGAAGCCAGGTGCAACGTCCTTTGGCGACCGTGGTCGTGGGCGGCATGTTTATAGGGCCTTTGCTGCTGCTCATGGTCGCGCCGGCGCTTCGAAAGATATTTCTGGCAAGGGAAAATCCGATTGTCGCCGACGATGAAGGCGCACCCGAAGCTGAAAAAGGTCTGGAAGTGTGATCGAGTAGTCCGATGGTCGGCGTTTTGAGTGGATCGGTCTGATGTTGTGCATCGTGCGTCGATGGTGGCAAGCCGCCTGCGGAGTTTCCGCAGGGATTGTCGCGTTGGCCATTTCGGGCTGTGCTGTCGGCCCTACCTTTGTCGCTCCGCTCGCACCGGACGCCGACGGTTACGTTCGCGGAAAGCTCGCTTCGCCTGATAGCGGCCGCGGCGGGCCTCAGGTGGCGGGTCAGCATTTCATCACCGGGGCCGATGTTTCGGCGCGGTGGTGGTCGGCATTCAAATCCCGGCCGCTCAACGAACTGGTCAAGCAATCGGTCGACCGCAATCCAAATCTCCAGGCTGCCGAGGCGGCGATCAAGGTCGCTCGGTACAACGCTTTGGCACAGCGCGGATTGTACTTTCCGCAGCTCTCGGGGAATTCGAACGGCGCGGATTATCTGATTGCCAATCCTGGCCAGGTGCCGCCCATTCCAACCACGGGACCGCAGTCCCAATACACGCTCGTGACCCATCAGCTCACGGTGAGTTTCGTACCGGATGTCTGGGGCGCCAACTTCCGGGCGGTCGAGAACCTTGACGCGGTGACGGAACAGCAACTGTTTCAGCTGGAAGCTGCCTATCTCGCGCTCACGAGCAATGTCGTGACAGCCGCCATTCAGGAGGCATCGCTTCGCGGTCAGCTCGCGGCGACGCGACGCATTATCGGTATTGAGCGCAACCTTCTCGATATTCTCAAGCGTCAGCTCAGCTTCGGTCAAGCGGCGCAAGCGGATGTGCTGGCACAGGATGCGGCACTGGCGCAGGCTGAACAGTTGCTTCCGCCGCTCGAGAAGCAACTCGCACAGCAACGCGATCTCTTGACAGCCCTTGCCGGGCAATTGTCGGCCGATGAGATCGAACAGAAATTCGATCTTGCGCATTTTAAATTGCCGGCAAACCTGCCCGTCAGCCTGCCCGGCAAGCTGGTCGATCAGCGCCCGGATGTGAGGGCTGCGGAGGCCAATATGCACTCGGCGAGCGCGCTGGTCGGGGTCGCGATCGCGGCCCGCCTGCCAAACATCGTGCTCTCGGCCAACGGCGGATCTACCGCCTACAACATCGCACAGAGCTTTGCGCCCGGAACCGGATTCTATACGATTGCCGCGGGCGCCACTATGCCGATATTCGATGGCCTCACGCTTTACAATAAGCAGAAGGCGGCGGAGGCAGCTCTCGAACAGGCCGAAGCCCAGTACCGCGCCACCGTCATTACCGCATTCCAGAATGTCGCGGATGCCTTGCGCGCCCTGCAGGCCGATGCCAGCGCGATCAAGGCGGCTGTTCATGCCGAAGATACTGCAAAGGCCAGCCTCGAAATCGTCCAGAAGCAGCTCAACGCCGGGCAGGTCAATCAACTCGCGGTTCTCAATGCGCAGCAGACCTACCTGACCGCCGCGATAATCCGCGTGCAAACCGAAGCCAATCGTCTCTCCGATACCGCCGCGTTGTTCATGGCGCTCGGCGGCGGCTGGCCGGTCGGCTGCACAACGCCGGTTTGGCGAGAATGTGCAACGGGCGACGCTCCGGTATCGATCGCCACCTCGAGAGCGCAATAGCACAATTCTCTGAAGTCTTGATCAGGGATGCCTGCTTCCGGCGAGCTGCTGTCGCACGCAAGCTCTTGACCCACGCGCATCGATAACGGCGAGGACGGTGTTTTGCGATGAGGACGATAGGCTGGAAATCGGAAAGCCAAATCCGGATTTACCAAACGACGATGGCGCAAAGCAACGACAAGGGCAAAATGGCCAGCCCGAGATATAGCCAGGTTCGATAGGCACCTGGCGTCTTTGGGCAAAATGAAAAGGTTGACGACGAACCATACGCAAACCGCGAAACCCAATGCCGACCCGGATCGAGGTCGCCAGGTGTCTCGGACACCGACCAGATAGTTTTCGATTTGAGGGCTGGCGACGCGGGCGGTCAGAACGGTCAGAACAATCAGGAAAATCGTCCGAACTGCGATGCCTCCGAACCAGATGATTGACCGGCGTCTTGGGAGGGGGCTTTCTTGTTGTATCCGCTTGCAGATTCACGTTGGTGTGCATGGCACAATCCATCATCAGCTGCACAAGAATTTATCGCTGATCGCGGTGCAACCGCAAGGGGCCCTTTTGACGCATGATTAAATGACAGCCATGCTTACTCTCTCGCGCCGCGCCTGTTTTGCGAGCAAGTGTCAGGATGTCCCAACCGCCAAACTAACCCATCGCTTTCGACCAAATGGCGGCATGTCATCCGGAGTCTTCGCGGATCAGTGCGGCTTCGCAATCTCAACTTCCGCGTTCCGAATGGGATAGACAACCTGTTGAAGACTTCGAACCTATCAGGCTCGCATGGCACGTCGTCGAGCCTTGGCGAATCCGAGCAGCGCCTGAAGCGCATCCGCCGTGTCGTTCGAGGGACGGCTCGCGAGGCTGACGGCATTGAGCGCTCCAAAGATGAGGTCGCGCAGCAGGCGAGCATCCGGTTGAGGCGCCAGAATGCCTGCGCTTTGTGCGTCCCTGGCGAGCTGGGTCCACCGGGACACATAGCTGCGCCGCAGTTAGCGCGCGGCGGCACCTGCCGAATCAATGGGATAGGTCGGCGCGTCGCACGGCGACTGTGTGGCTATTCAACTCGTGTTCCGCCGTGGCGTGTGCGCGGATCGCAGCACCGAGCCGCGCGGCGGCATCGGCTTGATCTGGGCGTGACAAGAGACCGTGCGGCGCGAGCTCGATCTTCGGGCCGACGAATTGGAAGCTACGGCAGGAATAATTTGCGCTGCGCCCGGACTTCCTCGGCGATGAACTCCGAGCAGAATCGGACGCGCGCAAGATCTCGCATGTCGGCATGGACGATCAGCCAGAAGGAACGTATCAGCTTGACGTCCTTTTGAAGGATGCGCTTGAGCCGTGCCTCACGTGCCGCCATGAAGCACGGCAGAATGCAGAGGCCCGCACCGGCCAGCGTCATGTTGAATTGCGCGATGAGATTTGAACTGGTGATGGAGGGGCCCACGTCTTTCGAGACCAGCGGGATGTAGTCCAGTTCTTCCGCATAGATCATCTCGGGTATGTAGCCGAGCAGCGTATGTTCTCGCAGGGCCTCCCGATCGCGAGGCTCGCGGCACCGGTTCAGATATTCGGTCGAACCGTATAATCCCAATTCATAGTCCGTCAGCTTTCTCGCATGAAGACGTCCTTCCTCGGGCCGTGCCAGTCCGATCGCGAGGTCGGCTTCGCGCTTGGTCAGATTGAACAGGCGCGGCATCGTCACCAACTCGATCGAGAGTTCGGGCTGAACCTCGCGCATGCGGCCGAGGCGGGGGGCGAGGAAGCTCGTGCCAAATCCATCGGGTGCGCCGATCCGGATGGTACCCGCGACCTTCGAACTCGAACCGGCGACGTCGCGCAGGACTTCCAGCGCAAGGGTTTCAACGGCCTGGGCGGATTGCAGGAAACGCTCGCCCTGCGAGGTCAGCACATAGCCGCCGACGCTGCGATCGAACAATCGCGTTTGCAACGCGCCCTCGAGCTCCTTGATGCGCCGGCTCAAGGTGGTGTGGTCAATGCCGAGCCGCTGGGCCGCAACCGTCAAACGACCAGCTCTCGCAATGGCGAGGAAGGACTGCATGGAGTCCCAGTCGAACGTGGTGGGCATATGCGATTCCTTGCAACGAAACCGCCAATTTATCAGAGTTTATGTGCGTAGAACACTATGTGATCCCGCGCCAAGATCCGGCCCAAGAGCTAAAAAGCCCGTATTCGCCGGGCCGCTACTAGGATGATTCCTGACCATGCGCGGCCTTGACCGCGGCACGGTCGATCTCGCCTTTGTCGTTCTTGGGCAATTGAGCGACGAACACGACGTGCTTCGGCTTCTTGTAGCGTGCGATCTGTCCGGCCACGAATTCGATGACCTCGTCGGAAGTGGTGGTCGCGCCGGCGCGCTGCGTGCACACCGCCTTGATCGCTTCACTCCACTGCGGATCCGGCACGCCGATCACCACGACCTCGGTGATATCAGGATGCTGGCGGATCGCATTCTCGACTTCCGCCGGATAGACATTCTCGCCGCCAGTCTTGATCAATTCCTTTTCGGGTGCGCGGCCGGCATACCAGAGATAGCCGTCGGCATCGAAATATCCCATGTCGCCGGTATGGTGCCAGCCGTTGCGGAAGGTGAAGGCGGTATCGGTCTCGTTATTCCAATAGCCCTTGAACACGGTGGGACCGCGCACCACGATCTCGCCGGTTTGTCCGGCGGGTTTTGGCTTGTCGGCGCTGTCGACCACCGCGATGGTGCGCCAGAACAGCGGCCGGCCGGCGGATTTTGGCCGGTCGCGATAAGGCGACAGCGTTGCGAGGCCGGAAGTCTCGGATTGCCCGAACGTGGCCCAGAACATGGCGTGGGGGCACATCGTCTCGAAGCGCTCAATGGTCGCTGGGGTATCCAGTCCGGTCACGGCGCGCAACGACGCCAGTTCATTGCCTTTGGCCTGATCCATCAGCCCGGCGAGCATCGGTGCAAACTCCGACATCACCGTCACCTTCTCGGCGGCGATGTCGCGAACCGCCTGTTGCGGGTCGAATTTCGCGGCGACGATGCTCGATCCGCCGGCCTGTTGTACTGTCAGCATCAGGCCGAGACCGGCGACATGGAATAGCGGCAGCACGCCGAGATTGACGTCGTGCTCGGTCAGCGCCCAGGCCTGCACCAACGAACTTTGCGCGATCAGAAGATTGGTCTGTGATAGCAGCGCGCCGCGCGGCCGCCCGCCGACGGCGGCGGTGTGAATGATGACGAAGCCGCCATTCGGATCGGAGTTGGCTTCGGGCAACGATGCCGCGCCGCCGGTCAGTTCGGCAAACGGCGAGAACGGTGCGGCAGCCGTTCCGATCGCGAAAAATCTGCGAACCAATGGAAGCGTCGAGGCGAGGCCCGCGATGGTCTCCTGATATTCCGGCCCGGCGATCACCAGCACCGGCGCGCCATCGGCAAGGACAAAACCGATCTCTTCGGCGTTGAGCCGGAAATTGACGGGCAGCAGGATCGCGCCAAGCATCGCCACCGCGCCGATCAGGTCGATCATTTCGAGCGAGTTCTGTGACAGGATGGCGACGCGATCGCCGGGCTTCACGCCCTCGCGCACAAGTCCCGCCGCGAGCCGCTGGATCCGGCCCAGATAATCGCGATGGCTGACGCGCCGGCCCTCGAACACGAACGCCGTGCGGTCGGGGAAAAATTCCGCATTGCGGTGGTAGACATCGGAGAACGTGAATCCGCTGAGAGCCATCAATCGTTCCAATTCGCTTGTGGTTACGTCACTATCGCCGACGAATATGAGGTTGGTCTAGGTGGGCTGGGCGATTATTCCGGTTACCGAGCGAGGTTGATGTGGCCTTCGCCGTGACCACGCCAGCCGCGCGCTCGGCCGTGGCGCTTTCGCTCCAATCCTTTGTTTTATTCAGCGGCGGTCTGAACTGGATCTTTGGCCTCGCTCGGCAGGCTGGGGACTTCGCAGCCCGTCGCGCAGCATCGGCCCGGCTGTTTGGAGACGCGTCGGCCATCGGCGGCGACGCCCCGGTCAAGCAAGTTCTCGACCAGCTCTACTTTTTCCATGACCGGGTAGTTGCGCCAGATCTCGCGCTTCATCGCTTCGGGCGAGCCGCCCCCGTGCAGCGATATCACCGAGTACCATCCGGCCTGATGCGAAACGGTGAGGTCTTCAATCAATCGGGACACCTCCAGGCGCTGCTCGGCCGGAATATCGGGCCGCCCGCCAAGGACAGCGGAAAGCGACGCCTGCGTTTCCGGGTTGTGGTCCTCGTCGGGGCCGGGAAGGGCGACAATGAGGCCGCCCGACACATAATGGGCAAGCCGGTGCATGTCATAGATCTTGGTGGCAAGCAGCAGTTTGCCGATATTTGAAAACACCGCGTCAGGCATCACCGATCCGCCCGGGTCCTTGGTGCAATAGACGGATGCTGCGACGCCGCAAGCAAAGAAGCCCTCGGTAATCGTAATGAGTTCGACCATGGCATCGCGGACATGTCCGTGCCGCTCAGTGTCAAGACCATTGGCTTGCGTCATCAGCGCGCCCGCGCCAATCAAGAGATCGCCGAAGCCGGCGCGAGCGCCGATGCAGGTATGGCGATGGTGGGTGGCGTAGGAGGTGGTGAGGAAGCCGCCTTCTTCATATTCGCCGGCCAAAAACACCCGGTCATGCGGCACAAACACGTCATCGAAGATCACGACGCCGGTCGATTGACCATACTTGCTGGAGAATTTCGCGGCGGCCTCGCCTGGGCGTCCCGCCGGACGCGCGACAATCGTCACGCCCGGTGCATCGACCGGCACCGCACAGCAGACTGCAAAATCGGCGTCCTCCTTGACGTGCGTGCGGCACGGCATGACGAGAAATTCGTGCATGTAAGGCGCGCCGGTCACGATAGCCTTGGTGCCGCGAATGACAATGCCGTCCGGCCGGCGCTCGGCAATATGGACATAGGTGTCCGGGTTCGCCTGCAGGCCCGGTCGTTTGGAACGGTCGCCCTTGGCGTCGGTCATGGCGACGCCCAGCGTCAGATCCTCATCCTGGACACGGTGCATGTAGTTGAGAAAGCGCTGCGAATAGTCGGTGCCATGCGCGTCGTCGGTGCGCCCGGTTGCCTGGAAGATTCCGTTCATGGCGTCATGGGTGAGATAGCGCTGCGCGCAGCCGGATACTTTGCAGACGAGGCGTACCGCCTCCAGCTTGTAAAGAAGATCGGTTGAGGTCTCGTCGATGTGGGTCATGCGGTTGACGATCTTGCCCGACGTGGCCTGTCTGGCGGTCATGATCGCCTGATGTTGGGGCACATGCGCAAAGTCGTAGGTGACGCCGATCGCGTTGATACCGGGCGCAAGGCGCGGATCGTCCGCAACGCTGGCCACAGCGTCGCCGTTCACAAACACTTTCGGAGCATACCGGCGTAGCGATTTACGATAATCCGCAGCGGTCATCAGCATGGGCGTGCTCCTCGGGCTTGCGCTTATTTTTGAACACCGTTAGATTATTTATTCACTGCTTAGAATTGTTGTCAATCGGGAATTGGGACCGGACGGACATGGTGGCGGGACGGGCCAAGCTGGGACGAGCACGAGCGGTCCAGGAACTCAAACGCGGCCTGATCCTGGACGCGGCGCGCAAGGTGTTTGAGGTCGAGGGTCTGGACGGCGCTTCGCTCCGCGCCATCGCCGCGGAAGCCGGATACACGCCGGCTGCGCTCTACTTTCATTTCGACTCCAAGGAGGCGATCTATGCCGAGGTTTTGCAGGCCTCGCTCGCTAGCCTGAGGGACGCGGTCGGCCGCGCGGTCGAGCGCAGCAAGGAGCCCGCCGAACGCTTGCATGCCGCGGCGATGGCGTTCTTTCAATTTTATGCCGAAAACCCCCGTGACCTCGACCTGGGCTTCTATCTGTTTCGCGGCGGCATGAAGCCGAAAGGCCTCGGTCACGAACGCAATGATGCGCTCAATGCCGGCCTCGCGGCAGCGCTGCGGCCGATCACCGAGGCGGCCCTGGCGCTCAATGCGACGAGGGGAGAGGCCAATCTGCTTACCGTCGATGCGTTTGCGCATGCGGCGGGACTTCTGCTCCTGGCCCACACCGGCCGCATCCGAATGTTCGGCGCCTCGGCTTCCGAACTGATGGCGCGTTACATCGACGACCGGATCAAGGGCCTGACAAGGAAGTAGGCGTCACGCGAACCGCTCATCGCGACTCCCGGCGATCAAACCTGCTGCTAGCCTTTGATGAGCAGGATGGTCATTCGGGTTTCGTCGACGAAACTCTTGATGTCCTGCTCCGGTTTGCGGAACAGGTTGCGTTCGACGACGATTGAACGGTGATGGATGGTCTTGGTGCAGCGTTCCCTGACAAAAACGCCGCCGACCGGCTGCTCGCCGGCGTCGGGCTGAGCTTCCGTGCAGGACCAGCCGTCGAGACCGTACCGCGACTTCGCCTGGATGCCGAACAGAAAGGCCTTCTTGCGGATATACAACCGCGCTTTTGGATCGGTCTCGATTCGAAGGCCGCTGACGATGCCGGCATCATCGACCAGCAACGTGAGGACGGCCGGGTGGCCGGCCACGATGGTCCCCTCCCGGCTGGTGGCAGGATCGTAGCCGAACTTGATCGCGTGAAATCCGGAAGGATCGGCAGGGCAGTCGCGCCATCCGGCCCACGCCGTGAGCGTTTTCTGCGGATCAATGGCGCAGGCGAGATCGACATAGCCCGCGTCGGTCAAGTCCGCTGCCGTCATCCCGAGATGGATATCGCGCAGGTCATTGCCGTCGGTGTCTTTGCCGCCAGAGTCTTTTCCGCCGGAGACTTTGCCGCCAGAGTCCTGGGCTGTGGCTGGAGTCGTCAGTGCTGCTGTGACCAGAAGCGACAGGATGGCAACCAGCGTTGCGATCGACCGCTGCGCTTGATGCCTCATTTGGTTTTTCCTGCGGCAACATCGGGATTTGCGGCCGGTGAGTCTTGCGTCTTGTAGACGTCGCAAACGCGCGAGGTATCACCGAAGAAGGCAACGCATTCGGCGTAGTTCGGCTCGCCCTTGCCCTTGAGATTTGCGATCACGTAATCCGCGACGGCTTCGATATCGTTCGGCCGTAGAAAGGTTCCGGCCTCTTGCGGCATCTGGTTGCCGACTTCTTGTCGGTCCATGCCATGGCATTTGACAGTGTCGTAGGCGCCGCGGGTGAAGAACGGCATGCCCGTGCCGGGCCGTCCGCAACTGACGGTTTCCATGATCTGCTCGCGCGTCAGCTCAGTCTTGCGCAACGACAACGCGTCGCCGCCGTAACCACCGCCGCCATTTCCGTGCCACTTGTGGCAGCCGAAACAGTTGCCACGCTTGAACACCGCCCGGCCGGCACTGGTTGGATCGGAGGTCGCGGCCGACTGGCCGAGCACCGCGCAAGGGGCCGACAGCACCGCGGCGGCAATGAACAACGCCGCGATCGAAGACATGTTACCTTTTATCATTGGACTTTCTTGGAACCTTGTTGGGACTTCTTGCCGGAAAAACAGGCGGATCAGGCCGTGGCCCGATCCGCCCATGTGCGTCACGTCAGAGTGCAAACACGTAGAGCATCGATCCCGGCTGCATCCGCTTCAGCTCGGGCGTTGATTCGATGAACCACTTGTCCCAGGCGCCTCCCTGTCCGACCAGGATGGCGATGTACTGCTTGCCGTCGACCGAGAATGACATCGGTGGTGCGCTGACGCCGCCACCGGTGTTGAACTCCCACTTCTTCTCCAGAGTCTTGGCATCGAGCGCCATTACCTCGCCCGAGGGCAGGCCGGTAAAGACGAGATCAGGCGTCGCCAACATGCCGCCCAGCATCGGGAACGGCATTTCCGCCTTGCCCGCAACCTTGCCAGTCGTCACGTCGATGGCGGTTACACTTCCGGTGATCTGGAAGGGCTGGCTCGGCCCGCCGCCCGTCCAGAACTCGCGTGCCTTGAGCTTCGCCGGATCGGATTCCGCGACAGTGATCCGGTTGCAGCTCTCGATCACCGGGATGTACCAAAGCTTGAGGTCCGGATTATAGGCGGTGGGGGGCCAGTTCTTGCCACCCATGTTGCCCGGGCAGATATCGGTGACCTTGTTTTCCCGGCTGGGTGTCACCGCAGCATTGTAACGCTGGACAGGTTTGTTGGCGTCGTATTCCACCGGCTTGCCGGTCTCCGGATCGAGCCCTTTAGTCCAGGTGACCTTCTTGACGAAGGGCAGGCCCCAGAGGAACTTGCCTGTGGTGCGATCGATCGCATAGGCGAACCCGTTGCGATCGGCCTCAAGCGCGAGCTTCTGGGTCCCACCAT
The DNA here is from genome assembly GCA_963771225.1 of uncultured Pseudomonadota bacterium. Classification (GTDB taxonomy): domain Bacteria; phylum Pseudomonadota; class Alphaproteobacteria; order Rhizobiales; family Xanthobacteraceae; genus Bradyrhizobium. The sequence continues at coordinate 428,954 of CAVYSR010000013.1, forward strand.
TCGGCGTGGGCACGTCGGCCAGCACGTTCTCGGCCACGCTGTCATAGTCGTAGGGATCGTTCGGGGTGTGCTGATAATGCCACTTGATCTTGCCGGTGGTGGCGTCGAGCGCGAGCGAACTGTCCGTGTAGAGATTGTCGCCCGGCCGGTACTCGTTGTCCCAGTCCGGACCCGGATTTCCGACGCCCCAGATGATGGTGTCGGTGGACGGGTCATAGGTTCCGGTAACCCACGTCGAACCGCCGCCGGCGGCGGCAGCATTGTTGGCATCCTTCCAGGTTTCGTGACCCGGTTCGTCCTTTGCCGGAATCGTGTAAGTGCGCCAGAGTTCCTTCTGGGTGGACAGATCGGTCGCGGCGACCCAGCCACGAATGCCGTATTCAGCGCCGGCGACACCGGTGATCGCCATGTTCTTCACGATGAGCGGCGCGCCGGTGATAACTTCACCCTTGTCCGGATTGGCGACCTGGCGTTGCCATGTCACCTGGCCGGTTTCCTTGTTGGTCGCCACCAGGCGGCCGTCGAGGGTATGGGAGATGACGAGATCACCCGACAATGCGACGCCGCGATTGTCGACGCCGCAGCAAGCGACGGCACCGGCCCAGTCATGGTCGGTCTTGGGGTCCATCTTCCAGAGCAGCAGGCCCTTGCCGCCATGGGTGTCGATTTTGTAGACCGAACCCCACCCGTCGGTGACGTACATGAAGCCGTTTTCGGCAATCGGCGTGCCTTCCAGGCCGCCATGCGTCCAGATGCCGCCGCCTTCGACGCCGCTGAGCTGCATCGTCCAGGCCACCTTCAGATTCTTGACGGTGTCGCGATTGATGTCCTTGAGGGTGGAAAATCGCGTCCCCGAGAAGTTTTTATGATGGTGTATCCAATTGCCCGGTTCCTTGTCGGCGTTGAGCAACCGCTCCTGGGTTACTGGGTCGGCCGCACGGGCAGGCTGGGCGCCGGCAATGCCGACGGCGGCGATCATGGTTGCGAGTACGGAGGCTCGCTGAAGAAATCTTTGCCGTATTAGTTGCGTCATGGTGGTTCCTCCTGGTTACGATTTTGATGTTTTTGTTTGAACGCTCGGGAAGACAGCCTGCTCAGCTGATCGAACGTCCGCTACCTCGATCACTATGAGGGGGATCGGGAAACGCGCACCTCCGTTTCTATCGTACCGGCCTTCTGAAAAACCACCGCGCAGGTGAACGTTTCACCCTCAGTAAGCGTTTGCCGCGTCTGCAACAGCATGACGTGGTATCCGTCCGGTTTGAGTACGATGGTGGAATTGGCGGGTATCGGTATGGCAGGGACGGCGCGCATGGCGGGCGCTCCTTCGCCGCGGTCGACGATGTGCTTCTCGGCGAAGTTTGCGACCGGGCATCTGACGCGCACCAGGGTGTCAGCCGCGTCCGCTTCGTTCTTGATGGTCATCAGCAATGGAAGGTCGCCACCGGTCTGTTGGGTAGGAGGCACCCATGCTTGCGAGATCTTGACGGCTTCCGCCGTCGCGCCAAAAAGCGGATCGGCCTGCATTCGCCAATGCGGCCGCGACCAAACCGGCGCCCACAAGCGCTGCAGCTTTTCCGTGACGTGAAATCGATGTCGCCCGCACCAACATGGTTCAGATTTCCGCTGGCTCGGAGCTTGGCAGAACCAGCACCGACAAAACCGTAGCAACTGCGATGCGTCCTCCATCGGCTTGCCTCCATTTTAAGCTTTTTTTGTTGTCAGATAGTTGGAAGCTTGAGCGCATTGCACTTCCGAATTTGTGACGTGTCAAGTGAAACGGCATCGATCGAAATCTCTCGTTGGCCGATGCGTGGGAGCATCGCTTCAGTTGATCGGAAGTTTTTCAGAACACCGCTCGACCGTCGCCGAAATTGTGGCGATCGTGTGTGCCATTGCAGTTTCGAGACGCGAGCGGTTCACTTCGCCTTGAACGCGTCCGGCAAACCGTTGCATGCAGACAGGCATTTGCTTGCTCGGTTTTCGTGCGCTTCCACTTCAAACCCGAATCTGCACAGCAACGTCGCTGCCGTTTCGGAAAACTTCAGGCGGAACCCCTCCATTCGCGTTCGGCGTCATCCCATGCAGCCAGCGATTGCAGATCGGACACCCCCGGGCTGGACTCGTCTTTGCATCCGACGGTACCGCTTCGTGGCTCGGTTGAGACGATGCCGCGCGCGAACTGCCGCCGGCAGTCCTGGCATCATGATGTGATGGGTTGGTACTAGCCAAGTGAATGACACGTCGGATTCGGCAAGGGTCCTGACGCAATGGTCCGGATCGAAATTTTTGCACGAAGGGTCGAGCAGGGTGCTGGCGAGGCGGCACCCGCACTCGTTCGACGTCGAAAGGCTCATCGATCCGTCGAGATCACTGGCGCCTGTTCGGCCCGGCGACAATAGCGCATGAACCGAGAGCATGTGCCCAAGATTCAAGAGATCCTTCATGCCCGTCTCCCTAAAAGGGGCGCTTTTTCCGATTGGCGCTATCAGCAAGGCGTGCGCCATTTCGAATTCAGAATTCATATTCTGAATTCGAATGCAAAACAATGGAATTTCGCGCAAAAGGCTGATAAATAAGAGAGCTGGATTCGACATGGACGTTGCATGCCCCCGTTTACCGCTCAGCCGACACTCGTCGATCAGGTTGTCGATGCGATCGTTGCGGAGATCATTGGCGGCGAATTGCCCTCGAATTCCAGGCTGATTCAGGACGATCTCGCCCGCGCCTACGGCGTGTCGCGCCAACCCGTCCAGCAGGCGCTCTTGCTGCTGCGCAACCGGGGATTGGTGCAGGAGGCGCCCGGACGCGGACTGATCGTTTCCCCGCTCGATGTGAGCTTCGTTCGCAATCTTTTCGAGATCCGCGCGATGCTCGATGGGCTCGCGGCCAGGCTGGCCGCCGAGCGCGGCGCGGCGCGAGCAACAAGCGAAGGACCGGCGTATCTTGCGGCCGGGCACGCCGCGGTCGACAGCGGTTTGCTGCACGAGCAAATCAAAGCGGATATGGCGTTTCACGGATTTCTAGGCGAACTGTCGGGCAACCCGCTGATCGGTGAAACCACCGCGCCGCACTGGCACTGTCTGCGTCGCGTGATGGGCGAGGTGCTGCAAGACGACGAACAGATGCCTCGGATCATCTGGGATAAACACGACGCGATCATGGATGCCGTCATCGATGGCAATGGCGAGAAAGCCGAGACGTTGAACCGCGAGCATATCCTGCACGCGGCCAGTGTTTTTGTGCAACGCCTCCAGGCGCGACACGATGCGTCGGAAGAGGAACGCCGACAACGCCGCCCGCGCCGCATCCAGCGCTGAAATCGCAATCGCCCGTCGAGAAGATTCGCCGGCTGCCAGGCTGACGAGGCAATCGCCGCGTGCGTGACGGCTGCAATGAAAAATCCCGTTTGCCCGTCTCTGCCGGACGGTTTTTCTGTCACGGCATAATATAGCAATGTATTGACATATAATGGGAGAGCGGTCACGCTGCGGTTAGAAAATCGATCGTGGGAGCGAGACATGCGAGGACTGAGCGGGAAAACCGTCATTGTGACCGGTGGGGGCGGGGGGATCGGCGGGGCGACCTGTCAGCGCTTCGCGGCGGAAGGAGCGAAGGTTGCGGTATTCGACATCAACATCGCCGCGGCCGAGCGGACCGCCGCGGCGATCGTGACAGAGGGCGGAAAGGCCACTGCCTTTGCCTGCGACATTGCCGATCATGAAGCGGTTAGCGCTGCGGTCGCCGAGGCGACCGCGTCGCTCGGGCCGATCGATGTGCTCGTCAACAATGCCGGATGGGACGTCTTCAAGCCTTTTCTCAAGACTTCGCCGGCCGATTGGCAGAAGCTGATCGCCATCAACTTGACCGGCCCGTTGAATATGCATCACGCCGTTTTGCCACAGATGGTCGAGCGTCGCAGCGGCCGGGTGGTGAACATCGCGTCGGACGCCGCAAGGGTCGGCTCTTCAGGGGAGGCCGTCTATGCCGCCTGCAAGGCCGGCCTTCTCGGCTTGTCGAAGACGCTGGCACGCGAGCACGCGCGCGATGGCATCACCTTCAATGTCGTTTGCCCCGGGCCGACCGATACCCAACTGCTCGGTGATTTCATAACCGCCGCCGGCAATCCGGAGAAGTTGAGGGAGGCCTTTCGTCGTTCGATTCCGCTGGGGCGTATTGGCTCTCCGGGAGATCTGCCGGGCGCGATCTGCTTCTTTGCAAGTGAAGACGCGGCATTCATCACCGGTCAGGTGCTAAGCGTATCGGGCGGCCTGACAATGGCAGGCTGAGCGGAGTGGGATCGCCGCTCGGCACTGCGTGAGGTGGCCGACAAGCCGCGTGCGGCTAAACTTTTGTCAGGGCCGTCTTGAGGCGGTCGAGCAGCCGATAGAGCGCGATTTGGTCTTCGTGGCTGAAGGTGGCCAGCGCGGAGGAATAGAAAGCCTCGATCGGCTCCTGCATGCCGGCCCAGGTCGACGTGCCCTTGGCGGTCAAGCGAATGCGCCGGCTGCGACCGTCGTCCTTGTCCTTGACGCGCTTGATCCAGTCGCGCGCTTCAAGTCTGTCGAGAATGATAGTGAGATTTTGCCGGCTGACGTCGAGGAATTCCATGAGGTCCTTCACCGTCATACCGTCGCCGCGGACCAGCGGTCGCGCGAGGGCGCCCAACACCGCCCATTGCTGCGTCGTGGCCCCGAATTTGCTGACATAGCGGGTGCCCTGCTTATGCATCAGGTTCGACGCCTGATAGAGGCGAAAGAAAACCCGGTTGGCGACATCGAATGCGACGCCGGATTTTGCAGGTACCGCAGCCAGTGCCATCACTCAGTCCTCCAGGAATTACGGCGACTCCCGATTCCCAGAATAACAAGATATTGATACATTCTCCAGTCAAATTACATCAATATATTGATGCAAATGCGATTACTTCACCGGTTGAATGCAAATTTGATTATGCTACATATCGTACGTAAGCGTACGGATTTCGTCGTGGTCGATTGGGCCGAGGTCCCCGACTTTCGGAAGTCGTAGCTCTGAGAAGTCCCGACTTTGAGAAGTGCTGGCTTTGATCGGACCGGATCGATCATGGCGGCTGAATTAACGGTGTGGCAGGGAACGCGGAGTTGGATCATGGGTGCATCGACGGGTACTGCCCTAGCCGCGCTGAAAATCGGAGGGCGCGTCGCGTACGAGCGTCTGGCGCGGCCCAAGGCCCGGCGGCGCGATGACGTGCCCTGTTCGCCCTATGCCATTACCCCTGAATGGCTGACCGCCGTTCTCTGCGGCAAGAATCCGGGCGCCGTTGTCACGCAAGTCGAAGTCAAGCCGGCGAGCGCGGGAACCCACGAGCGTCATCAGCTGATCGTGTCCTATAACGAGGAAGGCCGCCGTGCCGCATTGCCGGTCTCGATCTTCACCAAGTCGTTGCCGAGCATCGTCACGCGGATGATCGGCGGCTTCAACGGTACCGCGCGCGTCGAGGGGAATTTCTATACGCAGCTTCGGCCTCAGATCGAGATCGAGGCGCCGCTTTGCTATCATTCCGCCTATGATCGGCGAACATTTACGGCCATCCATCTGCTGGAAGATATGGTCGCAACCAAATCCGCGACGTTCTGCAGCCACAAGACCACCGTTTCGCGGGCCATGGCCGACGACATGATCGATCTGCTGGCAGCACTGCACAGCCGGTTCTACGCCGATCCGACGCTCGCCGAGCGCTACCGGTGGCTTGCGGGTTATCCGAGATGGTTCACCATTGGCGCGGAGAAAATGGGCACGGAATATTACACCCGCAAGGCATTTGACGCCGCCGCCCACGTTATTCCGCCCGAAGTTATGGCGCGCCGCGAGGAGGTCTGGCCGGCGACGATCCGCGCGCTGGCGGTGCATGAAAGCGAACCGCAAGGGCTGATACATTCCGACGTGCATATCGGAAACTGGTACCGGACCGGTGCGGGCCAAATGGGTCTGTGCGACTGGCAATGTCTTTCGCGGGGCCACTGGTCACGCGATTTCGCCTACGCCGTGACGGCCTCGCTGACGCCGGATGATCGCCGGAATTGGGAACGCGACCTGTTGGCGCGCTATATCGAGCGGTTCGCGGAGAAGAACCGGCGTCAAGCCGGACTTCGATCTCAGCTTCATGCACTACCGGCAGCAGATCGTGCATGCGCTTGCGATGTGGACGATCACGCTCTGCCACTCGCGGCTGTTGCCCAAGATGCAGCCCGAGGACACGACGCTCGCCATGATCGGGCGTATCACAACGGCGATGGCGGATCTGAATTCGCTCGACAGCTAGGAAACGCCTGATGGCCGGGGACGGTCAGACCGCCGATTTTGGTATTGAGTCCACGCGTAAATATAATACACTAGCGAACGAATTGGCCGCCAAGTGCCACGACCAACATCACGGAGGGACGCATGAGCGAAAATCGCTTCGATGCCGCCGCCCACGCGCGATCAATGCGCGACGGCGGCTTCTGGGTCGACAAGAGCTTCGACGAGTTTCTGCAGCAGACAGTCGCGGCCACGCCGGGAAAACTCGCGCTTTTGGCTGACCGCGCCGATCGCCCCGAGGCGAGGCGCTTCACCTATGCCGAACTCGGCGATCTCGTCGCACGCGCCGCCGCCGCCTTGAAACGCCTTGGCATCGGCCCCGGTGACGTGATCTCCGTGCAATTGCCCAATTGGTGGGAATTCGCCGTGATCTCGCTGGCGGCCTTCCGGCTGGGCGCGGTCGTCAATCCGTTGATGCCGATCTTTCGCGAACACGAGCTTGGCTACATGCTCGACTTCGCCGAGACAAAGTTGATGATCGTACCCAAGCTGTTTCGTGGCTTCGATCACGAGACGATGGTGCGTTCGCTGCAACCCAAACTGCCGAAACTTCAACACCTGATCGTCGTCGACGGGGACGGCGCCAACAGCTTCGATCGGGCGCTGCTGTCCGGCAGCGAGCGGCTCGGGCCGCCCCCGTCCGGCGAGATCGGCGCGCTTCCTGCCGATCAGATGGCGGTGTTGATGTTCACGTCGGGCACCACCGGATCGCCCAAAGGCGTCATGCATTGTCTCAATACGCTGTTGGCCTGCAATATCGCGCTCGCCGGGCGGTTCGGCCTCGATGCCAGCGATACGATGCTGGTCTGTTCGCCGCTTGGACACATGACCGGTTTCGCCGCTGGCATGATGCTCGGTTTCAAGATCGGCGCTTCGGTGATCTTTCAGGACGTGTGGGAGCCGAAACGCGGCGTCGGCATCATGGCCAACGAAGGCGTCACCTATTCGGCCGGGGCCGCGACCTTTCTCGCCGACATGTGCGAAGCGGTCGCCGCCGGAGCGACCAAGCCTGGGCGGCTGCGCAAGTTTCTATGCGCCGGCGCGCCAATTCCGCCCGCGTTGATCGATCGGGTCTACCGCGAACTCGACCTCAAGGTCTGTTCGCTGTGGGGCATGACTGAATCATTGTCGAGCACGTTGACCGAACCCGAGCGGGCGCTCGAGAAATCGTCGAAGACCGACGGCCGTCCGCTCGATGGTGTCGCGGTGAAAGTGCTGCGCATGGACGGATCGCCCGCGGCGGTCGGAGAGAGAGGGTCTGCTCAAGGTGCGTGGCGCGCAAATGTGCCTCGGTTATTACAAGCGTCCGGACATGGAGCCTTTTGATGCCGAAGGTTGGTTCGACACCGGCGACATGGCTTATATGGACGACGAGGGTTACATCCGCATCGACGGCCGCATCAAGGATATCATCATTCGCGGCGGTGAGAACGTGCCGGTATTCGACATCGAGAACCTGCTGTTCAAACATCCGGCCGTGCTTTCGGCCGCGATCGTGGGATATCCGGACCCGCGGTTGGGAGAACGCGCCTGCGCGTTCGTGGTGTTGCGTCCGGGACAAACCCTGGATCTGGCGGGCGTACAGGCCATCATGGTGGAGCACAAGGTTGCGAAGCAATATTGGCCCGAGCGCGTCGAAATCGTCGATGACCTGCCGAAGACCCCGGCGGGCAAGGTTCGGAAATACCAGCTTCGCGAAATAGCGAAGGCCTTCGCAGAGACACCCCGCAAGGCCAGCGCATGAATCTAACAGGTTGATGTCGGCGCGAGCGGTTCGCTAAAAAATCTTCAGCCGGCAATGAGATTCGGTACGGCCAGGGCCGGACCGCCGCGCCTAGTCGGTTGCTGGCGGCTGGCGATGAAGGCGCGCCACGAGGCCAGCGCGATTGGTGACCGCGAGTTTTTCGAAAATATGGTCGAGATGTGAGCGGACCGTCCAATAGCTGATCTTGAGAGTCCTTGCGATCGCGCGATCGGTCATGCCGTTCACGACGCCCGCCGCTACCTGTCGCTCCCGGACCGTCAGTTGCATGAAGGAATGCGTCGTTGCGCCGATGATTTGATTGCGCACCTCGCGTGTTGCGCGCAACAGCAGCGGCTGTAGCAGCCCCAGCAGCAGCATCTCGCGCGATCCGATCGGGGTGCGGCCCCTGGCGCGCCAGAACCTGAAGTCACCGACATTGATGTCGCCGTCGTAGAGGTGGAGATCAATGCCATCGGTCGTACGGTAGACCCGCAGGAATTCATGGAAGTATCGCGTGCGCTCAAGTTCGTCGCGGCGGATCACCGAATAAATCGGCGTCGGTCCCTTGCGGTGACGAAGACGGGGTGAGATGGGGTCGCAACTCTGGAATTCCGAAACATAGGCGTGCGCCATGTCCATGCCGCGCCCGACGCACATCGCGTTCTCATAGCGGCCGCTGGCGGGATTCCACAGGGTGGTCCCTATGAAATCCATGGATAGCAGATGCTGTAGATCCGATCCGATTTCAGGTGTCGTCAACAGCCAATCGGGAGCCAATGGCTGCAGCAGGGCCTCGCTGACCCGCTTCAGGAGCGTCACATCTTTGGCAGAAAGGCTTAGCGCCATGGGCGTTGCCGAGGCTCCTGTCACGCCTTGCGTATCCCTGAAAACAGGGATGGCGGACGATAATGTGAAATGTACCGTGGAACTCGTCAAGTAAGAGAAAGATGCTTGGTCAACTCTCGGTCGAATCAAGGGCGAGCCACCACATGAAGATTGCAATGCCCGACGGCTGCGGTATCCACGTCGAGTCGCAGGGACATGGCGAGCCCGCGATTATCTTTCTGCACGGCATCATGATGAGCGGTGCCGTATTCAAGCATCAAAGCGGTGCGCTGGCCGGGGATCATCGGGTCATCACCATGGATCTCCGCGGCTTTGGTCAGTCCGACAAGCCGGAAACCGGCTATTCCGGGGAGAATTTCGTCGCAGACCTGAAACATATCATCGATCATCTCGATCTGAAGCGACCGATCATTGCCGGCTGGTCGATGGGGGGTGCCGTCGCGCTGGCCTTCGCGGCCACGTTTCCCGGAACGGCCTCGCGTCTCGTGCTGATCGGTACCACGCCATGCCTGATTCAACGCCCTGATTGGCTGCATGCCGTGCCACCGGCGGCGGCCGAGCAACTCGGGAAGGCACTCGCGACCGACTATGGCGCCGGTGTCGATGGCTTCTGTCGCATGATGTTTCCGGAAGCCAACGTGGATGATGAAATGAATTTCATTCGGCAGATCATGCTGGCGACCCCGCCGCATGTCACGCTGTCGTGCATGCAGAATCTCGGCGGCAGCGATCTTCGCCCGCTTCTGGGCACGATCCGCGAACCCGTCACCGTCCTCTGTGGCGCTGAAGATATGGTCTGCCCGCCCCGAGCGAGCTGGTTCCTCGCCGACAAGCTTGGCGGCAAGGTTACGCTCATACCCGGCGCGGGGCACTGTGCATTCCTGACCAAAGCCGGGGAATTCAACAGCGCATTGCGCGCAGGACTTTGATCCCCGCCTTTGAAATGCGATGATAGGAAGCGGCGAGCCGGCGATCAGCTCACATGCCGCTCCCGGTTTTCCCAGAACGGCTGGCGCAGGGCCCGTTTGAGAACCTTGCCGGCTCCGGACAGCGGCAGCGGGTTTTCGCTGATATCGACGCTGCGCGGGCATTTGTAGCCGGCGATCAGCGTCTTGCTGAATTCGATCAGTTCGCCGGCCGACACCTTTGCGCCGCTCCTGGTGACGACCACAGCGTGAACCGTTTCACCCCAGCGTTCGTCGGGAATGCCGATGACGGCGCACTGGGCAACGGCTGGATGCTGGGCGAGGGCGTTTTCGACCTCGACTGAATAGACGTTTTCGCCGCCGGAGATGATCATGTCCTTGACCCGATCGACCACATAGATGAATCCGTCTTGATCCATGTAGCCGCTGTCGCCGGTATGCATCCAGCCGTCGATCACCGCGCGGGCGGTCTCTTCGGGCCGTTCCCAATACCCCATCATGACATTGTCGCCACGCACGATGATCTCGCCGACCGTGCCGTGGGGTACCGGCTTGTTGTCGGGATCGACGATACGAACCTCGCAACCCAGCGTGGCGCGGCCAGCGCCCCGGTGGCGGCCCTTGGCGCGTCCTTCGCCGATATGTTCCTTCCAGTGCAAGCACGGTTGCCATCGGCGACAGCTCGGTCATGCCGTAGGCTTGGGTGAATTGCACGTTCGGAAGTGCCGCGGTAGCTCTGTTCAGCACCGCCTCGCTGATCGGGGAAGCGCCGTAAATGATTTTCTTCAGGGATGACAAGTCGTAGGAGCCAAGCGCGGAATGATCGACCAGCATCTGGATCATGGTCGGGACCAGAAGCACGTCGGTGACGCGCTCGTTCTGCACCGCGGACATCACGGCTTCCGGGGTGAACGCCGGAATGATCACATTTGAGCCGCCGCTGAGCAGCAGCGAATACATCGCCGCGCCATTGGCGAGATGGAACATCGGCGCGGCGTGCAGGTAGATTGCCGAGCTCTGGAAAAGGCCTTCGCCGAGGGAGTTCAGTGAATTGACCATGAGATTGCCGTGGCTGAGCATGACCCCCTTCGAGCGGCCGGTGGTGCCGCCGGTGTAGAAGATGCCGGCGAGGTCGGTGCTGGTACGCATCGCATCCGGAACTGGTTCGCTCCGAAGCAGCAGCGTCTCGTAACTTTCCATTCCGGCCGGTACATCGCCCTCGTCGGCGTAGATCAGCTTCAACCCGGGCAGGGCTTTGGCCAACGCGACACCGACCGATGCAAACGTCTTGTCGACCACCAGAATGTTGGCGCGGCAATCGCGCATGGCGTCCTCGTTTTCAACCGGGCTCCAACGGATGTTGAGCGGCACGACCACAGCGCCTGCCCATGCGGTGGCCAGATAGAGTTCGATATACCGGTCGGAGTTTTGCGACAGGATGGCGACGCGGTCGCCGGGATTGGCGCCGAGCGAACGCAAGCCAGCCGCCAGCCGCGGCACACGCTCCCCGATCTCGCGCCAATTCCGCCGTCTGTCGCCAAATACCGACGCAAGACCGTTCGGATTGATCTGCAGCGCGCGCCGCAATCCATGGGTAATGTTCATTTTGATCTCCCTCTCGATCGTTGTTTTTTACGGGTGCTGATTGCGCCCTTGACGTAGTTGTTTCGTTGCAAGCCCTTCGGTTAGCCGAACCGAAAACTCGTCGGCGATCGCCTCTGCCGACATCGCGCCATCGCGCTGAAACCAGTGACCGATCCAGTTCAGCGATCCGGCGATCGCGAAGGCTGCGAGCTTGGCGTCACACGGCTTGATGGAGCCGTCGGCGATGCCTTCGCTGATGTATCTGCGAAAGGTGAGGTCGACGCTCTTTTTGGATGCACGCATGATCTTGCGGTTCTTTTCGGAGAGATCGCGAGAATCGAACCGCACCAGGCTCGCGCCGAAATCGGTCGCCATGATCCTGGCGTAGGCGTGGACCAGCTTGCGGAGCCGGGCCAGTCCGTTGCCGCCGGACGCCTCGATCTCGGCGATGAACTCGTCGACGCGTTCCTGTCCCAGCGCCCAGCATTCGAACAGGATATCGTCCTTGCTGCGAAAGTAATTGTAGAGCGCGGGCTTGGTGATGTTGAGGCGTTCGGCGACGTCGTTGAGCGTGGCACGATGGTAGCCCTGCTCGAGAAAGGACTGCAGCGCCGTTCGCAGCACCGCCTCGCGCTTCTCGTCGCGCGCACGGCGGCGGCTTTCGAACGGCATCCATGGCGAGGGATCGGAGGAGGGGCGTCGGGTATCCATGTCGATCGTCCGCGTGGGTGGCATTGACTTGCCGGTAGCGCTCGTATATTACCCATGAGTAATATAAAGTCCAGCGGGTAATTTATGGAGAGCGGCATGACATCCCAGGGCTCCAGGCCGTATCGCTCGTGCTGGATGACCGAGGAGTTGGATGCATTTCGCGATCAGTTTCGCAAATTTCTCGCCAAGGATCTGGCGCCGCACGCCGGGAAATGGCGTCAGCAGAAGATGGTGGACCGTTCCGCGTGGCGGGCGCTTGGCGAGATGGGCGCGTTGCTGCCGAGCGTGCCCGAGGCCTATGGCGGGCTCGGCGCGACCTTTGCCTATGACGCTGCCGTGTTCGAGGACATGCAAAGCGTAGTGCCGGACGCGATGGGCGGCGTCACCGTCAGCAGCGGAATCGTCGCGCACTACATTCTGAACTACGGTTCGGAGGAGCAGAAACGCCGCTGGCTGCCCGGCATGGCGCGCGGCGAGCTGATTGGCGGCATTGCCATGACCGAGCCCGGCACGGGCTCCGATCTGCAAAGCGTGCGGACCACCGCAAAGCGGCAGGGTAACAGCTATGTCGTCAACGGCCAGAAGACCTTCATCACCAACGGACAAACCGCCGATCTGATTATCGTCGTTGCCCGAACCGGTGGGCCGGGCGCCAAGGGATTATCGCTGATCGTCGTTGAGACCGAGCGGAATGACGGCTTCCGGCGCGGACGCAACCTCGACAAGATCGGCCTGCACGCCTCCGATACCTCGGAGTTGTTCTTCGAGGACGCGATCGCGCCGCCCGAAAATCTGCTCGGCGGTGAAGAGGGCCAGGGCTTCGCGCAATTGATGCAACAACTGCCGCAGGAGCGGCTCATCATTGCCATCTGTGCTGTCGCGGCGATGGAGCGTGCGATCAAATTGACGGTCGACTACACCAAAGAGCGCAAGGCGTTCGGCCAGCCGATCATCGACTTCCAGAACACCGCCTTCAAGCTCGCCGAGCGCAAGACCGAGGCGATGATTGCGCGGGTGTTCGTCGACTGGTGCGTCGAGCGGCTGGTCGCGGGCGACCTCGATGCGGTGACCGCGTCGATGGCAAAGTGGTGGTGCACCCAGAAGCAGGTGGAAACCGTCGACGAATGTCTGCAGCTTCATGGCGGCTATGGCTACATGCAGGAGTATCCGATCTCGCAGATGTTCGTCGATGCGCGGATTCAGAAGATTTACGGCGGCACCAACGAGGTCATGAAGCTGCTGATCGCGCGATCCCTGTGAAGAATTACAAAGGCCGCCGGGCGTAGCCTTCGGTCGCAATCGGGAGTGGGAAAGTCATGTCGATGGTTCTTTCGGAACGGCGTGGATCAATCGCGATCCTGACGCTCAATAATCCCGAGCGATATAATGCGCTCGGTGGCAGCCTGCTCAATGACCTGAACGCAGCGCTCGACGAGGTTCTTGGCGAACCCCGCGCCCGTGCCGTGGTATTGACCGGCGCAGGCAAAGGTTTTTGCTCGGGCGCGCAATTTGGTGGAGATACGTTCGACGCCGGTGAGGGGGTCGCCGAGAGGATGCGCGGTTCGATCAATCCGGTGATCGAGAAGATACGTAACCTGCCGATTCCGGTTGTTGTCGCCATGAACGGCGCCGCGGCGGGAGCGGGCGTCGGCATTGCCCTGGCAGGCGATATCGTGATTGCGGCGCGCTCTGCGCGGTTCATCCTGAGCTTCGTCCGGCTCGGAGCAGCCCTCGATGGCGGAACGTCGCTGTTTCTCCAGCGGTCGATCGGCGTCGCGCGGGCTCGCGCCCTGGCACTTCTCGGTGAGCCGCTGGCGGCTGAGACGGCGGCGCAATGGGGGCTGATCTGGAAGGCCGTGGACGATGCGGATTTGCTCAACGAGGCCATGACTGTCGCGCAGAAACTGGCCGACGGGCCGCCGGTCAGCCTCGGCCTTATCAAGGGCCAGATCGAAGCGGCCTGGAATTCATCGCTGGCAACGACGCTCGACGACGAAGCGTCGTCGCAAGCCCGCGCCTTCGTCACCGAGGATCTGCGCGAGGGGGCGGCTGCCTTTGTGCAAAAGCGTCCGGCGCGCTTCACCGGCCGATAGCGGGTTTTCTACTGGCGTAGTAGGCGAATTCGTCTCGCGTTCTACATCTTGTCGAGCACCGGTCCCCTGCCGGAAAACGCCCTGAGGACGTTCGCCGTGAGACGCGACAGGCCGTTGTCGCAGCCGTTCCAGGCCAGCGCGCCGCCGTAGGTGATCGAACCCACCGAGAAGACCCAGCCGCCGCCGTCGATCGGAAACAGAACCATGTCCGACCTCACCATGTCCGGCCGTTGCGCGCCCCCTTGATCGGGCAATGACAGGGTCAAGTCCTCGATCACGAGTTGATATTCGTTGCCAAGCCCGGTCGACGTCCCGAGCACGTAGGCATGTTCGGGACTGCCGAGCGCGATGTCGAACCTGTCGACCTCGTCGCCAACGGCGCCGCCGAGCACGTAGCCGTAGTCGCCGACAATCGCTTCGGTTACACCGGTGAACAGGCTTGCTGCGGGCGAATTGTAGCTTGCGTCGAGGCGCCGATAGCCGCAGCCCTTGGACCATCCTTCCGACGCAAAGCCGACACCGAGCATTTTGTTGGGCGCGCGGCCCCGCGAGCGCCAGATGCCGCCGGCTTCCGACGTCGCGACATGGGTCCGCTCGCCATAGGGCGCATCCCAGCATCGTGTGCCGCTGTTGTCGCGACGCACCTCGATGACCCACGGCTTTGCTTCGAGACGGCTGGTGACCCAGTAGAATCCATTGCCGCCGAGGTACATGGTCCTTCCACCCTCGTTGAGATAGCCCTCCAGTGTGTCGAGGCCCTTGCGGGTCCAGTATTCCGGGTGCGAGCCGGTGACGATCGTCGCATAGCGATCGGTCAGTCCGCGCCCTTCGCGCTCGAAATCCTCATCGGTGGCGACGTGGTAGGCGATGCCGACATGCTCCAGCCATTCGATGATGTACATGTCGACGGGAAAATGGCGGTAGGAGCCGGTCAGCCAGTTCGGAAAGCCGGGGCGTACGTTGAACAGGGGCCGCCTGCGGCTTGAATAACGAACCGGCGTGCCGTCGGCGTGGGTGTCGTAGCAGGACCGGCCGGGCCCGGGATGGGAGAAAAGATACTGCTCGTCTTCGGGGACAATCTTGTCGTGCGGCATCACCGACGAAAAATCCAGCGATGCGAGGTGATCGTTGGCGTAGGCGAGGTAGGTGTTGGTCGGCACCAGGAACAGCACCGGCGCGCTGCCTCCTGGCATCGCCCTGACGAACAACGGGAAATGGTTTCGGCTCTGGCCGGCCTCGAGCCGGACGGCATAGATGCCGCTTGGAAGCGTGTCCGGCAGCGTGAACTCCAGATCGTACTCCCATCCGGCATCGACCATGTCGTCGTCGTGAAATTGCAGCGCGCAATATTGCTGCGGGACTTCGATGAACGAATCGCTGCGTCCGTCCCAATTGCGCCCGGTGACGCCCCGTTCGACGCCGTTGACCAGGCGTGCCGGCGAGCCTCCCGCGAACTCAGGCTCGATCGCCTCGGCTGCGAAATCAGCGGAGAATTTCCAGCTTGCCCATGCGGATGGGGCCGCTGTTCTTCCTGCCTGCCATTCCGCGACCATCTGCGCGGATGGTCTGGTCAGATGAAGCGTCGGAGAGTCGATCTTGCCGTTGAAGGGCTGCAGCGGCGATCCGGATGGCCCGATGCCGGAGGTGGCGAGCAGTAGTTTGTCGGCTGTGACGGTCGCGCCGGTTGCGACAGCTATTGTCCGATGTGCGCCGATCTTGCCGTCAAGGCGCTTGAGATCGATCGACGCTTCGCCGTTTCCCGAGCGTGACCAATATCGAATACCAGTGTTTGGCAACCATCGCGTCGGCAATGGTCGCCAGCGTCTGGTCGTTTGCACGAAGCGCAAGGCCGCCCGATAGGATCACCAGCGCCATGTCGCCGAGCGACCAGATCGTTTGAGGCGCCTCGCGCTCCGGCACGGTTGGCCAGACCCAGCAATGAAGGCTGATCGCGCCACCCTTGATCGGAGCGGGAAGCGGGAATTCCGCGTAGGATCCAATCATCGTCGACTGAAGGCGGCCTGGAACGGTGCTGTCCAGCACGGACGAAAAATCCGTGACCCGTCCTTCGACATGGTCTCCTTGCCCGGGGCCGGAGATGAGCCGCACCAGACTTGCCCGGACGGCTTTGTGCGGGGTGCTGATCGCGAGTCTAACCACGTCACCTGGTTGGCGCGACCACTCCTCGAAATAGGCTTGAATGTCCACTTGAAGCGACTCCCACCGCAATCTCGATTCGGAAATCGGCGCGACGTGTCCGAACCGCGGCTCATTCTTGACAGATCGACGATGCTCGGGGAGGGCCTGACATGGCTTTCTGGACTAGCGGAGCAATAACACTGGAGCCCAGGACAGGTAGATGCCGATGCTGAAGGTTGGCTTCGATTAGAGCCCCCGAAGAAACCGCTCACCCATCGCGACGGTACCTTCTGTGTATCCGGTTCCCAACCGGCGCGCCGTCTCGGTGTCCGAGTGCGATGCGATCCAGGCCGTCAACAGCATTCGCCTGAGCATGACAAAGACCGGCAGCATCGCCTCGTCTGCTCTCGATACAGGGGCAACCTGGCGATACCCTTCAAGCCAGGCATTCTGCAGCTCGGCTACGATCGGCTCATGCTCCATGAAGCTCACGGCCGCGGCGAAATCGTAGAAGAACCAGGAAAAGCCGCAGTCGTCGAAATCGATGATGCCAAGCCTTGCTCCATCGACCAGAAGATTTGCGAGGCGCAGATCGGCATGAACCAGGCCGAACCGGTGGCTTGGCTGACCGTAAGCGCGGACGCGTTGCGGCCAGCGCATCGGCGACCCTCTGCAGGAGTTGTCTCTCGGGATCGCGAAGTCCCAGCGCGGCGCGCCAATCGCCCCAAAGCGGCCGTGCGCCCAGCATGGCATCGAAGTCCCAGGTCTTGCGCAGGAAGCCGGATGTCCTCTTCCACGATCGGCTGTGCCCGTGAAGCCGGGCGGTCAGCGCGCCAAGCTTGAGAAACCACGCTGGGAGTGAAGCAGCGGGATCGGGCTCGTGCCCGCTCATGTGCTCGAACGCCACGACCTGCCGCATCGATCCGTTCAGAGGCATTGAACAAAGCAAGTGGCCGTCGCGGTCGGGCAACGGTCGTGGCGTGATGATCACCTCATCCGTGATCAGCGCCGCGATCCATGCCAGTTCCGAAACGATCTCAGCTGGCGAGTGATAACCGATCCGCTGTACGCGGAGGACCAGCCGCTGTCCCGCGAGCGGATCTTTCGCGAGAAACGTGGTGTTCTCGGAATGGCTGAGGAAGGCCAGCGTAGCATCGCTGGACATGCCCCATCGCGGCAGTGCGGCGCTCAGCTCGGATCGAATGGTTTCGATGATGGCGGGGGTCATCATCAGACGGCTGCGGTCTCCTCTGAAACCGCGCCAACGAGATCGAGGAGGTTCGATATGATCCTGTCGGGCACCACGCCAGCCAGGGCATTGAAAGGAACATCGCTGGCGAGCAGGATCGCGCGCAGGCCGGCGCTCTGGCCTGCCACGATATCGGTCGCGATCTGGTCACCGATCATCACCGTCTCCTCTTTGCTGGTGCCCAGATGTTTGAGCGCCTGCTCGATCATAAATGGATGCGGTTTGCCGACCACAATCGGGACCGCGGTTGGAACGGCCGCCGTCACCGCTGCGGTCAGCACGCCGACGCAGGGATCGTAGCCGTCATGCACCGGCGTGAGCACGTCGGGGTTGGTGGCGATGACCGTCGCGCCCGCCAACGCCGCCCAAATCGCGGTACGCAACTTGGCGTAGTTCAGTGCAGAATCAAAGCCGAGAACCACGACCTCCGGGTTTGTCCCGGTCAGGTGGTATCCGGCATGCTCCAGCGCCTCGAGCAGGGGCTGCTCGCCGATCGCAAAAACCGGCGTTCCCGGCGGCCAACGCTGTTGAAGCAAGATGGTCGCCGCCGAAATGGTGTTGAAGACCTGCGAGGCCGTTGCGGGAATGCCCATGCCGCTCAGCTTTGCTGCAAACTGCGCAGCAGACTTGGTCGAGTTGTTGGTGACGAATGCGTAGGGAACGCCGCGCTCATGCCAGGCGCGAAACGCCTGAACCGACCCCGGGATCGGATGGTCGTCCCGATAGGCTACGCCGTCGAGGTCCGAGATGATGCCGTTAATGGGGTGGTCAACACGAGAATAACGCTGTGGCAACTGGGGTATTCCATTCATGTCTTATTTCGTCGTCATCATAGGTCGTCCGCGCCGAACCGTTGTTCTGGCCCTCCATCATTCGTGTGCTGCTCACCTGAAAGGCGTGGTGCCTTGGAATTGAGCGCCTCGTTGCGGCGGCACCTGAATTGTGGCGTGGACGGCTCATCCCGGAGCGTCAGCAACGGAATCGTGGAGCAACAGGATTCAGGCGTTCGCATCGTTTGGTCTACGCTTTGCAAGTCGCTGAGGATGATAGAAACGGCTGAACGCCTCGCGACCCTAAAAGCAGTTTCAGTGTTGCCGAAATCACCGAGGGATATGACATGATCAATCGCAGAGACGTGATGTTGGGTGGGCTAGCCGGCGCCGCGGCGCTTGGTTTCGGGCGGGTCAATCCCGATTTTCTGATGAACTCTGCTTTCGCAGCTGAAGGCAAGACATTGCGCTTTCTCGGTGCGGAGGCGCTTACCGGTAATTGGGACCCGACCACCCACACCAATTTGGGCCAGATCATCGCCGAAGGCTTCGTCTTCGGCTACCTGACACGCGCGCCCATGAAGCCGGAAAAGCCCGACGAACTGGTGTTCGAACTCGCGGAGTCGCTGACCCCGATCGACCCTTTTACCCTGGAAGTGAAGCTCAGAAAGGGCATCAAGTTCCACAACGGTGCGCCGTTCACTGCCGCCGATGTCAAAGCAACCTATGAATATGGCTGCCAGCCCGATCGTCCGGCGCAGTGGTATCCGGGCCTTGTCACGGTCGACGTGGTCGATGACTTCACCTGCCGGATCAACACCAAGGCGCAGGGCTATCCCGCCACGCTGTTCTACTACCTGTCGTCGTTCCTGCCGATCCTGTCGGCCAAGGACGTTGCCAACAAGGCGCAACTTGTCGGCGCGCATGAACGGCACCGGGCCCTATATGTATGTCGAGCAGAAGGGCGATACCACGGTCCTGAAAGCCAATCCGGATTTCTTCCTCGGCGCGCCGAAGATCCCCGGTGTTGAATACAAGTTCGTCGGCGATACCACGACGCGGACGTTGTCCCTGTTGAACGGAGAGGCCGACATCATCGAGCGCCTTGAGCAGGAGCAGGTCGAGACCATCTCGAAGGATGCGCGTTTCGATATTCACAAGGCGGTTTCGGTCGAGAACAAGTACCTGTTCTTCCGCTGCTCGAAGAAGCCGTTCGACGATCCGCGGCTTCGTCTCGCAGCCTGCTACTCGATCGACCGCAAGCAGATCCTGGAAGTTCTCGGCATCTCGGGCACAGCCTCGAAGGCCCATATCTCGCCGGTCAAGTTCGGTTATACCGATGTCGCCGATTATCCCGAATACGATCCAGCCAAGGCGCAGAAGCTACTGGCAGAGGCCGGCTTCCCGAAGGGCGTCGGCCTGCCGGAACTGACCTACTATACCTCGGTCGGCTTCTATCCGAAGACCAAGGAATATGCCGAGCTGATCGCCGGCATGTTGCAGGAGCAGGGTTTCAAGGTGAACCTGCAAACGCTTGAGGTCGCAGCTTGGGGCAATCTCCTGTACGACAAGCCCGGCGGCGGTGAGGGCCACATGATCGATTGCGGTTGGTGCACGGGATCGCCGGAACCCGATCTGGTGTTGCGCACCCACTTCCACTCCTCGTCGAAGCGCATCTGCGGCATCGTCGACAAGGAGATCGACGCGGTGCTCGACAAGGAGCGCAATGCGCCTTCGATCGCAGAGCGCAAGAAGGTCTTGCAGACCGAAACGCTGCCGACCATTGCCAAGAAGGCGCCGGCGCTGGCGCTGTTCACCTCGGTGTTCATCCACGCCTACAGCAAGAAGCTGGACGGGCTCTACATCTACCCGAATGGTCAGCAGGACATGACAAAGGCCTCGCTGGCCTGACGATTGCGTCGGCAGGCCGGATCGCTCCGGCCTGCCGGACACCTCGTCTCGATGAAATGCAAGGTAGCTCTTCTCGATGTTGATCCTGGAATTCCTGGTTAAACGGATCGCGCAAGGCCTGCTGATCGTTTTCATCACCTCGCTCCTCATCTTCACGTTGCTGCGCGTGGTCCCCGGCGATCCGGTACGCCTGATCGTCGGCGGCATGGCGCCGCCCGACGTCGTCGAGAAGGTCGCGACCAAGATGGGGCTGCGCGATCCGATCATCGTGCAGTACGGCCGTTATATGCGGGGTCTGCTGCTGCATGGCGACCTCGGGCAGTCCTATCTGCGTCCGCGCAGCGGCATGATCGCGACCGGCGGGCAGTATATCGATCCGACCAAGTCCGACATGGCGCCGGTGATCGATCAGATTCTCGAACGCCTGCCGTTCACGCTTCAGCTCGGCGGCATGGCGTTGTTGTTTGCGCTGTTGATATCGTTTCCGATCGGAATTGCCGGCGGTCTGCATCAGCACGGCTGGCAGAACGCGCTGGCCTTCGGTGTGCAGTCGCTGTTCGTGTCGATTCCCAATTTCTGGCTGGCGATCGTCCTGATCCTGTTCCTGTCGGTCAAGCTCAAGCTGTTGCCGGCGCTCGGCTATCAGGGGTTCTCCTACGTACTGCTGCCGGCGATCGTGCTGTCGGTTGAGATTGCGCCTTTCATCATTCGCACGCTGACGACCTCGCTTGGCGAGGTGATGCAATCGACCTTCATCGATGAGGCGCGGGTCCGCGGCCTGTCGCGGCGCCGCATCGTCTATTCGCATGCGCTGCGCAATGCGGCGGTGCCGCTGGTCAACCTGCTCGGTATCCAGCTTTCGACGCTGATCGGCGGCGTGCTCGTGATCGAGTACATTTTCGACTATCCCGGCCTCGGCAATCTGACCGTGGTTTCGGTGGTCGGACGCGATTTTCCCGTTATTCAGGGCATCGCGATCACCACCAGCGCCGTGTTCGTCTTCATCAATATTATCGTGGATTTGGTCGCCTATATGATTGATCCTCGCGTGGAGCTCTGATCATGACGGCCACCACAATGATTGCGGCGGAACCGGAGCAAGCGCAGGCGCGGATTCAGTCGGTCAACCGGCGTATCCTGCTTGGCGCGTGGCGGATGCCGAGCTTCCGGATCGGCTTCTTCATCTTCGTGGCGCTTCTATTGGTATCGGCGATCTATCCGGAGGTGTCGTCCATCAGCGCCACCAAGATGATCGTGAAGGACAAATTCCTGCCGCCACTGTTTCTCGGTGACAAATGGGCCTGGGAACATCCGCTGGGGACGGACCAGCTCGGCCGCGACATGCTGATGAGAAGCCTGATCGGCCTGCGCTATTCGCTGCTGGTGGGCATCGTCACCGTGGTCCTGATTTTTATCATCGGCTGCGGCCTCGGGCTGTTCGCCGGCTTCAAGGGCAAATGGTGGGATACCATCATCATGCGGATCACCGACGCCCAGCTGTCGATCCCGATGATCATTCTGGCGATCACGATCCTCGGTGTGTCGCGGCCGAGCGTCGAGTCGATCATCGTCGTTCTGGCACTGTCAGGCTGGCCGCTCTACGCGCGCGTCGCCCGCAGTGCTGCCGTGACCGAGCGCGGCAAGGAATATGTCCGGGGACTTGCGCGTCCTCGGGGCAGGGGACTGGCGCATTCTGCTGCTGTTCGCCGCTCCTAACATCCTGCCGCCGATCGCGTTCGTCGCGGTGCTCGACGTCGCGCGGATGATGATTTTCGAGGCCATCCTCGGCTTCCTGGGGTTGGGGATCCAGCCGCCGACGCCGAGCTTCGGCAGCATGATCGCCAATTCCCGCAAATATCTGATCAACGCGTGGTGGATCGCCACCATACCCGGCATATTTCTCGCCGTCGCGCTGACGTCGATCAATCTCATGGGATCGGCGCTCGAGAAGGCCCGCAACCGAATCTACGGAGGTCTCTGACATGGATCTCTCGCTCATTCTCGAAGTCAGCGATCTCACCGTGGGCCCGGTAACACCAGGGTCTGCTCCGATCCTGGATCACATCAGCTTTCGCCTCAACACGTCCGATATTTTCGGGATCTACGGCGAGAGCGGCGCAGGCAAGACGGTTCTCAGCCGGGCGTTGGCGAACTGGCTGCCGGAAAGCCTCGAATATCGTGCAGGCCAGGTCGCCTTCGCCGGCCATGACATTCTCAAGCCCGGAATCCGCGAAGTCCGGATCGGCCGCGACATCGCCTATATCGGCTCGAAGCCGCAGAGCTCGCTCGATCCGACGATGCCGGTGGGAAGCCAGATCGCCGAGAAGCTCCACAGCGTCAGGCCGGAATGGGGTCAGCGCGAATGCCGTGAACGGGTGATGCAGCTCCTGAGCGAGGTACGGATTCCCTCGCCCAAGGAGCGCTACTGGGATTATCCAGCGAAATTTTCCGGCGGCATGATGCAGCGTGCGATGATCGTCGATGCGATCTGCGCCGAGCCGGCGGTGCTCATCGCCGATAACGTCACGCAACCGCTCGACGTCACCATCGCAGCACAGATCGTGGCGTTGCTCCATGATCTGTGCGTGCGTCACCGGATGGCGACCATCTATCTGTCATCCTCGCTGCCGACCCTCGGGCAATTCGGCGACCGGACCGCCATCCTGCACGATGGGCGGTTTGTCGAGCAGCAGGCTTTCGCCGAATTGCTGGCCGCTCCGAAGACCGACTATACGCGCAAGGCGATCGCCAGCGTTCCACGCATGTGGTCGACGGCGGAAGGGCCGCTTGCCAGGCGCCAGGCGCGGGGCGAGGTGCCGCTGATGCAGGTGCAGAAGGTCCACAGGACCTATCGCGCCCGCAAGCGCGGAACCTTCAACTCTTACAGCAGCGTGCAGGCCGTTCGCGGCGTGACACTGGACATCATGCCGCGCGAGAATTTTGGCATTGTCGGTGAATCCGGCTGTGGCAAATCGACATTGACCCGCCTGCTGGCCTGGCTGGAGGTACCTGACCAGGGCAACATCCTGCTCAACGGCACGTCGCTCGGTAGCCTGTCGGGGGGTGAACTGATCCGGAAGCGGAACGAATTCCAGCTTCTGCTGCAGGATCCCTACAATGCGCTGCCACCGCGAACCACCGTTGGCCGCATGATCGAGGAAAGCCTGCTGATTCGCGGCAGCGTCCCGCAAGCGGAGTTGCGCCGCCGCGTGATCGCGGCGATGGCGGAAGTAGGTCTTGCGGCCGAGCTCTACGACCAACTGCCTAACGCGCTCTCCACCGGCGAGCGTCAGCGGATATCGATCGCGCGGGCGCTTATCCTGGACCCAAAACTCCTGATCCTCGACGAGACGTTGACCGCGCTGGACCAGCGCGAGCAGGCAAGGCTGATCGATCTGTTCTCGAAGCTGCAGGAAAAGAATGATCTGACCTACGTCTTCATTTCCCACGATCTTGCGATGGTGCGGAAAGTCTGCACGCGGATTGCGGTGATGTATCTCGGCGAGATGGTCGAGATCGCCGATAACAGAGAATTGTTCTTCGACCCTCAGCATCCCTATACCAAGGCGCTGCTGTCGGCGGCTCCAACACTTGAGGACAAATTGTTCGATCCTGGCGATTTCCTGCTCGAAGGAGAGCCGCCCAGTCCGATCGACATTCCGGCAGGCTGCAGCTTTGCGTCACGCTGTCCCAAGGCGTTCGGCCGCTGCCGTGTTGAAACTCCGAATCTGGTCGAGCGTTCTCCCGGACGTCTTGTCGCCTGCCATCTTCTCGACAGCGGCGACGCAAAAGCCGCGGCCTAGAAACGTTTTCCGGCGTCGCGGTTTCAGGCGCGTGGCTGAAACGGCCAGTCCATGGTCAGGGATCGCAGCCCTTCCAGACTTTTCGTCACCTGCAATACGCCAAGGTCATCGAACCGATGGCCGATGACCTGAACCCCGATCGGAAGATGCCGGTTATCGAAGGCCATGCAGATCGTGGAGGCGGGCTGGCAGGTCTGATTGAACATCGCGGTGAACAGCGTGTGCTCAAGCGGATTCTGGCGCGAAACGCCCGGCTCTTCGGCCGGGAAGTTCACCACAGGCAGCGTCGGTGCGATGACATAGTCCCAGCCTTCGAAGGCAGCAAGCAACGCCGCCTTCATCTTGCCGATTTGCCCAAGCGCCCGATAGAGGTCGGCGCCGGAATGCCGCGCGCCGCCAAGGCACCATTCGCGCACATAGGGGTTGATATCATTCTCGCTGTCGGTGTGCGGCGGAAGTGAACTGTATTCGAGATATCCGCGCACCTGGAGGAACAGGTCGATCGGCGCAAGGGCATCGTCGTCGAGCGGGGAGACGAACGGCTCGACGATGGCGCCGGCGCCGGCCAGCAATCGTCCGGCAGCCTCGACCGCGTCGCGCACCTCCGCTGCGGGCTTGGAGCCAAAACCCATGTCGGTCAGGATGCCGATCTTCAATCCCTTGACGTCCCGACCGAGCCTTTCGTGATATCGCACACCGTCCGCCGGAAGGCTCCAGGTGTCACGTTCGTCCTGTCGGGCCAATACTGTCAGCAGGCGGGCGATATCGTCGACGCTGCGTCCCATCGGTCCGGCCATGCGCATGGTATCGGCCGGTAGGTGAGGCACGCGCCCGTGGGTAGGCTTCAGCGATGCCAGTCCGCAATGGGCGGCCGGCAGCCGTACCGAGCCGGCGATGTCCGTCCCGACTGAAACGAAACCGGCGCCCGCGGCGACCGAGGCGCCGGCGCCGGCGGATGATCCACCGGTATTCCAGGCGAGCCCCCATGGGTTGCGGGTGACGCCATGCAGCGAGCTGATGCCGGACGCCATCAGGCCGCAATCCGGCATGGTGGTCTTGGCAAAGATCACCGCGCCGGCTTCGCGCAGGGCGATGGCCGGCGGTGAGTCGTAGTTCGACGGCGGCAGAGACCGGTTTGCGCCGATGCCGTGGAAATAGGGCCAGCCGATCATGGCGACGCTGTCCTTGATCGTCATCGGAACCCCGTCAAGCGGCCCCAGCGCCGCTTTCGCCTTCCATCGCGCTTCCGACTGTCGCGCGCCCACAATGGCTTGTTCGGGGCGAAAGCTGAACAGCGCGTTGATGGAGCCGTTGACGGCTTCGGCGTGCGTGATGACGTCGTTGACGACCTCAACCGGAGAAAGGCTCCGCGATGCATACGCCTCAGCCAACTCGGCAAGGCTCATTCCGATCAGTTTTTGAGCAGACATACGTCCTCCGTGGAATCCGGGCAGCGTTCCGGACCATCAGGGTCGGATAGCGAATAAGACCCTTGCAGGGGTAGGCCATCGGTTCTAACGGCATGATTTGGTGGAGCGCGAGGCATCCCTTTTGCATTCTTCTCGATCACACTGCGCCGAATGCCGGCCTGACCGGTCCCCATATCTCGAGAGACCTGACATAGCTATGAGCGAAACCGCAGTCGAAGTGGCCGCACTCCGGGACCGCCTTGGGTCCCTTCCTGGCTGGGGGACGGGAGACATCGCGATCGAACCCGCGATCCCCATTCTGGCGTCGCCAAGCTGGCGGGGCGTCGACGGCTTCCCCTGGCGGGCCATCAAGAAGACGAATGGCGAGAGCGTTTTCATCAAGGTGATGGATCGCGACGCGGAGCTTTATATCGACATACCCTGTGCCTTCGAGGCAGCGCAGCGCGCGTCCGATCTGGGTGTCGGTCCGAGGGTAATGCTGGCCGACGTCCAGTCAGGCATCCTCATCATGGAGGACCTGAACCACGGCTGGCGGGTCGGTGGGCTGGAACGGATGTTGGAGCCCGCGATTGTCGATGCGGTCATTGCCGCGCGACGCCTGTTCCAGGCGGGAAAGCCGTTGCCGAGGCGCAAGAGCGTCTTTGACGAGATCGAGCATTTTTACGCTGCGGTGACATCGGCAAAGGCCCAGCTTCCGGTCGATGTCGAATGGCTGGTCGAGGAATTGCGATTTGCAGCCGCGGCCTTTGGAGGTCTCGACATCACGCCGGTACCGATCCATGGCGACGGCAACGTCTCGAATATCCTGATCAGCGATGCCGGGGAGGTGCGCCTGGTCGATTGGGATCGCGCCACCACGGCGGATCCGCTGGAAGACTTCGGCAGCTTCATGGTGGAAGCCTTCGCCCAGGAGCCCGAGGCTCGCGATGCCTTCGCGCGCAATACCGGAGCGTTCGATGAGGCGGCATTCAACCGCGTGCGCATCTACGGCGTCGCGGACGACCTGCGATGGGGTCTGATCGGAGCGCTTCTGGCCGCAAAGTCGGCGCGGAATACGCTCGAGTTCTACAAATTTGCCAGTTGGCGCTTCGTGCGTTGCCGGATGGCCGTCCGCGAACCGCGCTTCGGCGAGGCGCTTCGGAGGATTGCATGACGATTCGCAGAAAATTCGGAGAGGCGACAACCGTCCACGAACGCAATGTCGAAACCGCCATTGGACGGGTGCCGGAATGGCACGGCAGGGAGGCCAACTATGCCCCGCTGGTCGGCGGATTGATGAATCAGAACTGGCTGGTCGAGATTGCCGGCGATCGGCGCCGCTATTTCATCAAGGTGCCCGGCGAAGGCTCCGAAATGTTCATCGACCGGGTGGCCGCCAACGAAGCGGCGCGCAATGCCCACGCCATGGGCATTGCGCCCG
Organism: uncultured Pseudomonadota bacterium; assembly: GCA_963771225.1. Lineage (GTDB taxonomy): Bacteria > Pseudomonadota > Alphaproteobacteria > Rhizobiales > Xanthobacteraceae > Bradyrhizobium. Next base: position 455,922 of record CAVYSR010000013.1, read on the forward strand.
AGGTGGTTTTCTTCGATGCGCAGGATGGCCTGGAAGTGAGCGAATTCATCGAGGGCTATCGGGCCTGCACCAACGGGGATTTTGGCGACGCAGCGATCCAGTCCGACGTTCTCGACCTCTATCGCCGCCTTCATGCCGGGCCGAAGCTGAGCCTGACCAAGACCATCTTCGACATGATCGAGGAGCATGTCGAGCAGGGCCGTGAACTGGGCTCGCACTTTCCGCACGACATGTCCTGGATCATGCACCGCTACGGCCAGGCGAAGGCCGCATTCATGGCGTCCGGGCTCGATCTCGTCCCCTGCTTCAACGATCCGATGCCCGGGAATTTCCTGATTGGCGCGGGGGCGGACGCCGGCTCGAAGCCGATGCGCCTGATCGACTACGAATTCGCCTCGAACAACGAGCGAAGCTATGAACTCGGGGTTCTGTTCGCCGAAATGTTCTTCGACGAACACCTGACGGAAGCCTTGATCGAGCAATATCTGGGCGCGGTGCGCCCGGAGATGGTCGCCCGGGTCATCGTCAACAGGGCGCTTGCGGATATCAAATGGGCGTCGTGGGCGGTGGTTAATCGCAAGCTGAAGGACTGGGACTTTGACTATCAGAAATATGGCGTATGGAAGTACATGCGGGCGCGCGACGTGATGTACGATCCCCGCTGGGAAACCTGGTTGCGGATGGTCTAACTCGCTATCACGCGGCCAAAGGTCCGGCTATTGCCTGAGGATTGCGAGGGCCTGCTGAAGCAGCGCGGCGTTGGCGGCCGCGATCACCCGTCCGTCGGAATGGCGGGTGAGCGGCCGGCCTTCCCAATCGCATATCACGCCCCCGGCACCCTCGACCACCGGCACCAATGCCATGAAGTCGAACGACTTGAGCGAGGATTCGACCACAAGATCGCAATGCCCCGAGGCCAAAAGACCGTATTGATAGCAATCGCCGCCAAATCGCCTGAACATGGCCTTGCGGCTGAGCGCGTCGTAACGCGCCCAATCCTCCGGCGAAAAGAAATCCGGCGACGACGTGTAAATCTGTGCATCGGCCAGCTTGACGGCGCGGCTCACTCTGGCCGGTTCCTCGTTGAACGTCGTGCCGTTAGGGGTGCCATACCATCGCTCCGCCAGCGCCGGCATATCGATCATCCCCGCGATCACTGCACCCTTCTTCTCGTCTGCGAGAGCAATCAAGGTACCGAACAGCGGCATTCCGGAAATGAAGCTCTTGGTCCCGTCGATCGGGTCGATGATACCAGGTGTAGCGATCGCCCGGAGTTGACCCGGTTTCCTCGCCGAGGATGCCATGCTCGGGAAATCGAATGGAAATCAATCGCCGCAATTCCTGTTCGATGGCGCGGTCCGCAATGGTGACCGGCGAAAGATCCTTTTTGCGCTCGAAGTTGATGCCGGACCTGAAATGCGCCAGCGCGATCCGGCCAGCCGTCTCGGCGAGGTCGTAGAAAAACGAAGCCAGTTCGTTCTCGGACAGCCCGTTTTGAATATTCTTCAATGATCGCTCCGGGGTGGAAGCGCGTGATCGCAATGGGCAGCGACAGGCGTGGCGCGGGGTAAACGGGGGAACAGTTTCTAGACACTCTCGTGAAGCGGTCGACGCTGCCAATAGGGGGAGGCAAGACTACCGCGGGAGGGAGACGGCACTCCGGGCGCCAGCAAGCCTTTCGGAGAGGCGGGCCGCGGATCCGTATTTGGATAAGGCGAAGCGTTGTGCGTCTGACGCGCGTCACGCGGCGCCACGTTGAAATGGCGGCTGAAACATCGCGAGAAGTGCGAAACGTTCTTGAAACCTACCTCGTAGGCGACTTCTGAAACCGTTCGGTGACCTCGCGGGTCGGCAACGAGAATTTCGTAGGCGCGCTGCAGGCGCTTGGCCTGGACGAACTGACTGACCGTCGTCTCATTGTCGTTAAAGAGGCTGTAGAGATAGCTCAGCGAAATCCGGCTGCTTGCAGCGATCTTTTTCGGCGAGAGAGACTGGTCGCTGAGATGGCTTTCGATGAAATCGACGATCCTGCGGCGCAGGTGATAGCGTGCGTTGCGAACGTCGGTAGCCGCGCCCCTGTCCTCCGAACCAATTGTCAGCGCGACGAAGCTGATGATTTCGGTCGCAAGCGCCTGGGGATTGGGCGGCGGAGAATTGATGAACAGTTCCGCAACGCTTCTGATCATTCCCACAAGCAAGCGCGTCATCTGCTCATTCGGCTTGAAACGTCGGCTGACATGGTCCTCGATGGAGACGAGACGTCCACGTAATTCCGCCGCCGGAATGCGCATCACGAGCAACCGCGCATTCTTGTCGGGCGAGAGTTCATAGAAGGCGAGTTCACTGAGCAGGACGTACTCGCCTGGCCTTGCGAAACCGGTACGTGCATCCTGGCTGAATGCCACGCTTCCGGTCAGCGGAAGAGCCAGCACATAGGAAGCGTCATGCACATTGCTCGCACGCTTCCAGCTGCGGGTGAAAGACCTGTTCGGTCGGATGAATTCGAGCTCAAGCCGGCCGATCCGGACCTGTCGCGGCGCAATGTCTTCGGCGTCGTCCTCGAGGTCGATGCGTTCGTCGCGCGGATGAAGAGATGTCAGGCGTGGCATAACTTGGCCTTTCTCAGCGTTGGGCAACGATAGTTTCGGTCCCGGCGTCACGGAGGGCGGCTGCCAGCGCTCCTTCCGGCTGCCGATCGGTGACGAGGCGGTCGATATCCGCCCAATGCGCGAATACCTTCAGCGCGCGCTGGTCGAACTTGGTATGGTCGGCGACGATGATTGCTTCCGCAGCCCGCTTCACCATCGCGCCATAAATGGCTCCAGCCTCGTCATCGGCATCGTTGATGCCGCGGGCGCTGATACCTGTTGCGCCCACGATCGCGCGGTTGGCTTCATAGCCATTGATGCTGGCAATCGTCTGGGTGCCGAACACATAGCCTTCCGCCGGATGATAGCGGCCGGGGCAGCACAGCACGCGGATCGAGGAATTCACCGCCAGTGCTGCGGCGATCGCGAAGTCGTGTGTGATTACCGTGATGTCGTGGGCGCGAGATGCCAGGCGCCGCGCGACATGGAATGTCGTCGCGCCGGCGGCAAGCATCAGAACCTCGTTTGGCAGGATGAGATCGGCAATGGCGTCGGCTATTCTCTCACGTTCGGTGACCATGATCGCCTTGCGATCGGTGAGGGTGGGCTCAAGCGCGAAGGGGCGGGAAGCTCCGCCATAGGTCCGGTTGATAAGCTTCTGCTCCTGAAGCTCCATCAAGTCGCGCCGGATCGTTTCACCGGAGACACCGAGCACCGCCGCGAGTTCCGAGGCCCGCAAGGTCGGAGCTGCCGTCAATTGCGAGATGATGTGTTGGTGACGTGCAAGCTTCGAGAGGCGATCGCCTTCCGGTTTTCGCGACCTCTTGTCGGTCGCGGAGGCGTCGGTCGCCTGTAACCGCTCGCTCGTCATCGAGATGTCCTTGCGGCAGCTTCGGTCGCCCCAGGGTCGGGCGATGCTCGGGGCTGTCTCATGACAAATCTTTTCTCAATCCATGTTGGATGTCCACACTAAATATGTGGCATATTCCCAAAAATTTGGGCGGCGAGATGCCTGCTCTCTGCGCAGCCAAATCTCTAATTCTGTATAATCAATTGATTTCGTGAACAATTCTTGTGCTGACGTAGGATGTATGGCTGACGCTCTGATGTGTCATTGCTATCAGTCGCTTTATTATTGTGGAAAGAACCACATTAATCCAAGCTGTTGATGGGAGTCGGGCGGCATCATCTCTGCCGACGCCATTGATGTCCGCCAGCGCCGGTCAAGGAGGGCGCGCGATGCACGGAGAAAAGGAAATCCTGGCGCTGAACGCCTTCGACGGCAGTAGCCTGTCCGCGATGGATGCTGCGCTGCAGGACGCTGTCGAGCGCCGTTTGCGGTCGTTCGGCGCGGCTTCGGTGCTGTTCTATGAGGAGCCGCTGCGCATGGAGCGCGCCGAAGGCGTCTGGATGTTCGATGTCGAAGGCCGGAGTTATCTTGATCTCTATAATAATGTGCCCTCGGTCGGGCATTCACATCCGCGCGTCGTCGAAGCCATTCGGCGGCAGGTCGGCCTGCTGAATACCCACACCCGCTATCTTAGCGACGTCGTCGATTCCTATGCGGAACGTCTGCTGGCAACGTTTCCATCTGAAATCAATCATCTGGTCTTGACCTGCACCGGCAGTGAAGCGAATGACCTCGCGCTGCGGATCGCGAAGGAGACGACTGGCCGCGCCGGCTTCATCGTTACTGAAACGGCTTATCACGGCAATACCGCCGCGGTGACCGATGTGTCGCCATCGGCCCGTCCGGGTCGGCCCTTGCCTCCCCATGTCCGTGCCGTTCCGGCGCCGGAAATGTTTCGTGCCTCCAGCGCTGATCCCGGCCGGCGTTTTGCCGACCATGTTGGTCGCGCTATCGCGGATCTGGAGCAAAGCGGCTTCGGTCTTGCCGGGCTGATGATCGATACGATCTTTTCGAGCGATGGGGTCTATGCCGATCCGCCTGGCTTCCTGGCGCCCGCCGTCAAACTCGTTCATGAACACCAGGGCCTGTTCATTGCCGACGAGGTTCAGCCGGGTTTCGGGCGAACCGGAGCCGCGCTGTGGGGGTTTGCCCGGCATGGCGTGGTGCCGGATATTGTTACTATGGGAAAGCCCATGGGTAACGGCTTCCCGATGGGCGGCGTCGCAACCCGCGCGGCGCTGCTCGACCGCTTCGCCGCAGCGGTGAAGTATTTCAATACATTCGGAGGCAACCCGGTGGCCGCCGCGGCCGGGCTTGCGGTGCTCGATGTGATCGAGGACGAGGGATTGACAGGAAATGCGAAAAAGATCGGCAATTACCTCATGAACGGCCTTCGCGAGATCGGCAATCGTCACATCCAGATCGGCGACGTGCGCGGCAGCGGATTGTTCATCGGCCTCGAACTGGTCCGTGATCGCGAAGCAAAGGAGCCGGCACCGGAGCTCGCCAGCCAGCTCATCAACCGGCTTCGTCATCGCGGCATTCTGATCGGCGCCGCCGGTCCCTACGGCAATACGCTGAAGATCCGTCCTCCGCTTTGCTTTACCAAGGACAATGCGGATATGTTCATCGCCGCCAGCGACGAGGTCTTGCGCGAAATTTGTCCGGCCTGACCGACGATGTCATTTTCGTGACGGCCTGCGTAGCGAGACTGTGCCCGTCCGGCCCAAAGAGACTTCGAGATAAAGAGACGTCCGGGATAAAGCGACTTGGAGATAAAGAGATTTGGAGATCATGGATTCCAGAACAGTAAAAACCGCGGCAGATGCCCGTTCACTGGTCGAGGCGCGGGGCCTGTCCCACGTCAAGCTGGGGGTGGTGGATCTCGATGGCGTCATTCGCGGAAAATACATGGCGCGCGACAAATTCTTCAGTGCGCTGGAGTCGGGTTTCAAATTCTGCGACGTGATCTTTGGTTGGGATTCTGCCGATCAGCTCTACGACAAATCCACGTTCACCGGTTGGCATACGGCATTCCCCGACGCGACCGCCCGTATCGATCCGGCGACCTGCCGTGATGTGCCGATGGAAGGAGACATGCTGTTCTTCCTGGGCGAGTTCGAGGACACGGCCGCGCAGCTGTGCCCGCGCCGACTGCTTCGCCGTGTCGTGGATCGCGCCGCGGCGATGGGCTTTTCCGCCACGGCTGCGGCTGAATTCGAGTTTTTTGTTTTCGACGAAACGCCGCACAGCGTTCGGGAAAAAGGCTACCGCAACCTGAAGAATCTGACGCCCGGCTGGTTCGGTTACTCGGTGCTGCGATCATCCGTCGAATCGGAATTTAATCTGGGGTTGCTCAAGCTCTGCGAAGAAATGGATATGCCGCTGGAAGGGCTTCACACCGAAACCGGGCCGGGCGTTCTGGAAGCGGCAATTCAATATACCGATGCGCTCGCCGCCGCCGACCGTGCGGTGATATTCAAGACCTTCGCCAAGGTCTGGGCGGAACGCCTCGGCAAGATGATGACCTTCATGGCCAAATGGTCGAATGCCTATCCGGGGCAATCCGGACATCTGCATCTTTCGCTGCGCAATGCCGAAGGCCGGCCGGTGTTTCATGAAAGCGGGCAACCGGGCAATATGTCCGATACCATGCGTTGGTTTGTCGGCGGACAGCAGGCGTTGCTGCCCGAATTGCTGGCGATGGTTGCCTCCACGGTGAACAGCTACTCGCGCCTGATCCCGGGGTTCTGGGCGCCGACCGACGCAACCTGGGGCATCGAGAACCGGACCTGTGCGTTACGTGTCATTCCCGGTTCACCGTCAAGTCAGCGCGTCGAGTATCGGATCGCGGCTGCCGACATCAATCCGTATCTCGCGATCGCTGCAGCACTTGGTTCCGGCCTGTGGGGAATCGAACACAGGATCGAACCCAGCGAGCCCGTTACGGGTAACGCCTATGACATGACGCATCCCGCGTCGCGCGCATTGCCACGTTCGCTGTCACATGCGGCGGACATGCTTGTCACCTCGTCGGCCGCTCGCAATCTGTTCGGCGATTTGTTCGTCGATCACTATGCAATGACCCGCCACTGGGAAGAGCGCGAATTTCGCAAGGCGATCACCGACTGGGAACTGGCGCGCTATTTCGAAATCATCTGAAGCCGGCGTCCTTCGCCTCAAACGAGTGAAATCATCGTGAATGATATTGTGTGCATCTCGCCGGTCGACGGCAGCGTAGTCGCCCGGCGGCGTATCGCGACAGATCTTGAAATTGCCCAGGCCCTGGCCGCGGCCAGGCAGGCGCAGCGGGAATGGTCCAGGGTGCCGCTCGCCGAACGAAAGGCGAAGGTGCTGGCATTCCTTGAGGTCATGAGGGCGCAGAACGACGAGATCGTGCCGGAGCTTGCCATGCAGATGGGCCGGCCGGTTCGTTACGGCGGCGAGCTGCGCAGCCTGGAGGAACGCGTCCGGACCTTGGTTGAATTAAGCGACGAGGCGCTGGCGCCGACGACGCCCGCCGAGCGGCCCGGCTTCCGCCGCATGATCAAGCGGGTGCCCGCGGGACTCGTGCTGGTGATTGCGCCCTGGAATTATCCTTATCTCACCGCCGTCAATGCCGTGGTTCCGGCACTTCTGTCGGGTAACGCCGTTATTCTGAAGCACGCCACCCAGACGTTGCTGGTCGGTGAGCGTTTTCAGTCGGCGATGGACCAGGCCGGGTTGCCGAAGAATCTGTTCACCACACTCAACCTCGATCATGGTGCTGCCGAAAAGCTGATCACGTCCCGCTCGGTCGATCATGTCAACTTCACCGGTTCGGTTGCCGGCGGCCGTGCGATCGAACGGGCCGCGGCCGGGACCTTCACGACGCTCGGCCTTGAATTGGGCGGCAAGGATCCGGCTTATGTCAGGCCGGACGCGGACTTTGATTTTGCGGTGGAACAGCTCGTCGACGGCGCGTTCTATAATTCCGGCCAGTGCTGCTGCGGCATCGAGCGGATCTATGCGCACGAGCAGATCTATGACCGCTTTGTCGACGCGTTCGCCGATCTGACTTCGCGCTATGAGCTTGGAAGCCCGCTGGCGCAAGAAACGACGCTAGGTCCGATGGCCGCCATACGTTTTGCCGATACGGTTCGGGCCCATACCCGCGAAGCCTTGGTAAAAGGTGCGCGGCCTTTGATCGACGCGGGGCGTTTCCCTGCCGACCGGGACGGAACGGCGTATCTGATGCCGCAGGTGCTCGTCGATGTCGATCATACCATGCAGGTGATGATGGAGGAGAGCTTTGGCCCTGTCGTCGGCATCATGAAAGTCTCTTCCGATGAGGCGGCGGTCGAGCTGATGAACGACAGTCCCTACGGGTTGACCGCTTCGGTCTGGACAGCAGATGCTGATGCAGCCGAGCGGATTGGCGATGGCATCGCCACTGGCACGGTCTTCATGAACCGTTGCGACTATGTCGATCCTTCGCTCGCCTGGACCGGTGTAAAGGACACCGGCCGCGGCGCCAGCATGTCGCGCCTCGGCTTCGAGGCGTTGACCCGACCGAAATCATTTCACCTCCGCATCGAACACTGAGAGTACGACATGACAGTTCAAGGCTTGGCAGTTCAAACCACCGGCGCCTGGAATTTTCCGACACGCGTCATCACGGGCCCTGGGCGTATTGCCGAGCTTGCCGACGCATGCCGGGCGAACGGCATTGCGAGGCCGTTGCTGGTGACCGATCGGGGGCTTGCGGACACCGACCTGATAGCCGGTATTGCGCGGCGCGTTCGCGAGGCCGGAATTCCGATCAGTGTATTCTCGGATGTGAAGGGCAATCCGACGGAATCAAATCTGAATGCCGGTGTCGCCGCCTTCAAGGCAGGCGGCCATGACGGCGTGATTGCGGTCGGCGGCGGATCGGCGCTGGACGTCGGCAAGTGCGTGGCCTTCATGGTGGCGCAGTCGCGGCCGGTATGGGATTTCGAGGACATTGGTGACTGGTGGTCGCGTGCCAATACGGATGGAATAGCCCCGATCATTGCCGTGCCGACGACGGCCGGAACCGGCTCCGAGGTTGGCCGCGCGGGTGTGATTACCCGCGAAGACACCCATGAAAAGAAGATCATCTTCCATCCGCTGATGTTGCCCAAGATCGCCATTGAAGATCCCGAACTGGCGGTCGGACTTCCGCCGTTCCTGACGATGGCGACCGGAATGGACGCGCTCGCCCATTGCTTTGAAGCCTATTGCGTGAACGCGTTTCACCCGCTCGCGGACGGTATAGCGCTCGAAGGCATCAGGATTATCGACACTTATTTGCCTCGCGCAGTCGAGAATGGCCGAGATCTCGAAGCCCGCGCCTACATGTTTGCGGCGGCTTCGATGGGGGCGACGGCGTTTCAGAAGGGGCTGGGGGCGATCCATTCGATCTCCCATCCGGTCGGGGCGCGGTACGATACCCATCACGGTCTCACCAACGGTGTGGTGTTTCCTTACGTTCTCGTTTGCAATAGAGCGGCGATCGCCGACAAAATTCCGCACATCGCCCGCGCGCTCGATCTGCCGGGGCGCGATTTCGACGCGGTTCTTTCCTGGATACTGGCGTTCCGGAAAAAGCTCGGTGTGCCGCACACGCTGGCCGAGCTTGGTGTCAAGGAGGCGGACGCCGGGACCATTGCGGCCGATGCGGTGAAGGACCCCACCGCGTCAGCCAATCCGCGGCAATTGACGCAAGCGGAGTTCGAGCAACTGACGCTTGCGGCCATCCGCGGCGATCTGGGAGGCTAGGCTGTGCTGCGGCTGCTTGTTGTCGAGGGCAACACTCCGGCCGGTCGCCGCCGTATTGCCGAATCTGCGGGCGCGACTCCGGCGGAGAGCTACGCTGGCGTGTTGCGCGGGATCGCATCGGACGCGATCGTCGACATCTGCACGCCGGCAGACGGTGACGGGATCACGCCGCAACCGCTGGACTCCTATGACGGCGTGGCGATTACCGGCTCGTCGCTGAATATCTATCAGCGCGATATCGCGTCGTTGCGGCAGATCGATTTTGTCCGCGAGGTCTTTGCGCGCGGTATTCCAATGTTCGGCTCGTGCTGGGGCTTGCAGCTGGCGACCGTGGCCGCGGGCGGGGAGGTTGGATTAAATCCGGCAGGAAGGGAGGTTGCCTTCGCGCGCAAGATCGCGCTGACGCCTGCTGGCTGCGATCATCCGATGCATGCGACGCGAGAGGCCGTATTCGATGCACCGGCCATTCACAGCGATATCGTGACCCGGCTTCCCCAGGGCTCGATCGTCACCGCGCGCAATGCGATGAGCGAGATTCAGGCCGCCGAAATAAGGCTCGGCGACGGCGTGTTCTGGGGTGTGCAGTACCACCCGGAATATGGGTTGCACGACGTCGCTGCGGTGATCAGGCGATATGGCGAAACCCTGGTGACCGAGGGCTTTTTCGCTGACATCGCCGAACTCGACCGTTATGCGTCCGATCTGTCGACCCTCGCGGCCAACCAGCAACGTCGCGATATCGCCTGGCGGCTTGGGTTCGGCGACGACATCATGAAGGAAAGCCTGCGGCAGACCGAACTGTCGAACTGGATTGCGTCGCTGGTGCGCACATGACCGAATTGCACGATCTCATCGCGGCCTTCGCGGCGATCGGGGCGACCGAAGACGGCGGGGTCTGCCGGCTGACGGCGACGCCGTCCGATAAGGCGGCACGGGATCTCTTTCTTCGCGAGATCGGCAATCGTGGGCTGCTCTCAAGGATCGATCCGATCGGAAACATGTTCGGTGTCGCGGTATTGGCGCCCGCATCGAAGGATGTCGTGATCGCCGGGTCTCACCTCGAACTCCCAGCCGACGGGCGGCCGCTATGACGGCTGTTATGGTGTGCTGGCGGGACTCCTCGCCGTCCAGGCGGTGCGGGATCGTGCCGTCGCCAATCCCGGACGGGCGCGACGCAATCTTGCGGTTGCGAACTGGACCAATGAGGAGGGCGCACGTTTTCAGCCCAGCCTGACAGGCAGCGCGGTATTCGCCGGGAGCTTGCCGCTGGAACGGGCTTATGCCTGCGAGGACGGTGACGGCGTCACGCTCGGCGATGCTCTCGCCGGGATCGGCTATCGCGGCGCGTCTCCGCTGGAATTCGAGCCGGTGCGCTATGTCGAGCTTCATGTCGAGCAGGGCGACCAGCTGGAGCGCGCGGCCGCGGATATCGCGGCCGTCTCGGGAGCCTGGATGACCCGGAAAATATCGGTCGTGTTCGACGGCGAAGTCTCGCACACCGGTCCGACGCCGATGGCCAATCGCCGCGATGCCTTGCGTGGCGCGGCGCGTGCCATTGAAGCGCTTTACATCGAAATCGAGCACGCGAACGCGGGCGCCCATGCCGCGGCCGCTCGGATCAGCGTATTCCCGAACTCGCCCAACGTGGTCGCGGGCCGGGTTCGGGTGTGGTTCGAGATCCGGCACGAGAATGAAGCGGTGGTGGATGCGATCAGCGATCGTTTTCTGGCGCGGATCGAGAAGGAGGCGGCGGCCATCGGCGTCCAGATATCGATCGTCGTCGATGAACGAAGGGCAGCACCGTTGCTCGACCCGGCTGGCTTCGAAATGGTTCGCAGCGTCGCCAGTGATCTCGGGATGAAGGTGTTGGCGCTCAAGACCGTTACGGGACACGACGCATTGGCGATCCAGAAGCGGATTCCATCGTCCTTGATTTTTGTCCCAAGTCAGGGCGGATTGAGCCACAATCCGCGCGAGTTCACCGCGCCGGAGGCCCTCGACAAGGGCTATGATGTTCTGGTGGAAACGTTGTGGCGCATGGTCACGGCGGAAGGCTGACCCGTGCTGCAGCGTGGGGGCGGTATTTTGGTCGGCGGAATGCTCGCGTCATCGGCCAAAGCTGGAAATCAGTGGCGGCTCGGTTGAACCGGCGGCGAGCGAGCGTTGCACCATGATGGTGTCGGCCCAGCGGCCGTAGCGATAGGCGACGCCCGGAAGCAGCCCAACCCGGCGAAAGCCGAACTTCTCGTGAATGGCCAGCGACGCCGCGTTGTCGGCATCGATATAGCCGATCATCTGCCGAAAACCGACCGCAGCGCAGGTATCGATCAGTTCTTGCATCAGCAAGCCCCCCACCCGGCGGCCGAGGTGTTCGTGATGGACATAGATCGAATGCTTGACCGCGTAGCGGTAGGCCGGGCGTTTGCGAAACAGCACCACATAGGCGTAGCCCACGACTTCGCCGCCAGAGGTCGCCACCAAATGCGGCAAACGTTGGCTGCGCAGGTTCTTGCGCCTGTCGCGCAGATCCTCCGGCTCCGGTGTGCCGCTGTCGTCCACGCTCTCCTCAATTCCGCGGCGGATATGGTGGCGATAGATCGCGAGCATTGCCTCCACATCGCTTTCGCGCGAGGGGCGAACGATCACGGGCTGTTCATGGGTCATGGTGGCTTGTCGTCTTTGCCGGCGGCTTCATTCGGAAACCACATAGGTATGCAATCGGATGCGGCCGGACACATCGACTTCCCGGTAGACGCCCTGAATCTCGACGTCGAACCCGGGAAAAGCATTGAAGCAGGTTTCGAACATTTTGAGATAGTCGATCATGGGCTGTGCCCGTTCAGTGAGACGCTCGCCCGGCACGATCGTGGCGATGCCGGGCGGATACACCACGAACGGGGTGGTGGCAACGCGGCCGGCGATGGCGTCGATGGGCAGATAGTCTACATCGTTGCGCACCAGATAACGCGCCGCGTCGCGCGGCGACATCGCGATTTCAGGCAGGTGCTCTTGCAGGAATTGCCTTGCCTGGAGAACGCTGACGCCGGCGTCGCGGAAGAAGCCGTGCATCTCGGCGCAGAGATCGCGCAGCCGCACGCCGGCATAGCGCGCCGACCGGCGCCGGAAGAATTCGGGGATCACGTCTTCCAGCAGCGCGTTGTCGTCGTGCAGTTTCTTGAAGGCGACCAGCCCGCTGATCAAGGTGCCGGCCTTGCTCGCCTCGACGCCGGGCGTGAGCAGGAACAACAGTGAGTTCAGGTCGTTCTTCTCCGCCACGATGCGGTTTTCGCGCAGATACTGCGCCACGACGGGGGCGGGGATGCCGTGGGCGGCATAGCCGCCCGTCGCATGGTCGAAGCCGGGTGTCAGTATTGTCAGCTTGTTGGGGTCGGTCATGGCAAATCCCGCGGTCAGGTCGGGGAATCCGTGCCAGACGGCGTCCGGCGTGAGCTGCCAATAGGACGGGTTGGTGGCGAGCAGGTCGGTGCTGATCGTCTCCCAGGCGACATTGTGCACGGCGTTCTCGCGGGCCACGTCGGGGATCGCCACGCGGTCGGGTACGAACGGCTCGAAGAACCAGCGGCGCTCCGGGCGCGTTTCCTTCTCTTCGAATTCGCGCCGCACCGCGCGTATCTTTTTGCGCAGTTCGATTCCAAGCCGGATCGTGTCATCCCACAGCACTTCCCCGGAACGCCCCTTCATCATCTGCGCGCCGACATCCAGCGAGGCAAACAGCGGATAGAACGGCGAGGTGGATGCGTGCTGCATGAAGCTTTCGTTGAAGCGCCGGTGCTCGATCCGGCGTTTCTGGCCTCGGATGTGGCGGTCCTTGATGTGGATTTGCGACGCCTGCGAGAAGCTCGCCAACTGCTTGTGGGTCGACTGGGTCGCGATGATCCCCGGTGCGTCGGGATCGAGACCGGAAAGCCCCATGGCGAAATGTCCGGCATACAGCGGATGAAACTTCATGAAGCCGGCCCAGGCCTCATCGAACAGGATGTAATCGCAGAGGTGGCCGATACGCTTGAGGATCATCTCGGCACTGTGAATGGTGCCGTCATAGGTGCACTGCTCGACGACGGCGACCCGGAACGGGCGCGGCCTGCGCCAGGCCTCGGGGTCCTTCACCAGCGGATGGCTTCGGATGCGCTCACGCAAGGCGGTTTCGTCAAGCGCGTCCCAGCGCATCGGGCCGATCAACCCCCAGGCGTTTCGCACCGTCGGAAGATAGACGGGAATGCCGCCGGCAATCATCAGCGCACCATGATGGGCAGCCTTGTGATTGTTGCGGTCGAATAATACCAGGTCGCCGTCGGTGACGAGCGCGCCCAGCACCACCTTGTTGGAAGTCGAGGTGCCGTTGAGCACGAAGTAGGTCTTTTCCGCGCCGAAGATCTGGGCGGCTTCCTTTTGCGCCTTCAGCGCCGGGCCTTCGTGAGTCAGAAGGTCGCCGAGGTCGAGCACCGAATTGTCGAGGTCGTCGCGGAACACCGCTTCGCCCAGATGTTCGACGAACACGCGGCCGATCGGGCTGCGGCTGTAAAACATGCCGCCATTGTGGCCCGGGCAGGTCCACAACTGGTTGCCCTCTTCGGCATAATCGACGAGCGCGCCGAAGAACGGGGTCTTCAGGGTCTCGGCATATTGCTTGAGCCGGCTGATCAGGTTTTTGGCGATGAAGGGTGGTGTTTCCTCGGACAGGAAAACATAGCCGTCGATGAAATCGAGCACCTCGACCGGCAGATCCTCGAACCGCTTGCGGCGGATCAGCAGGATGATCGGGAAGTCGAGGCCGCGGCGGCGCATCAGATTGATCAGCGCCATGGTTTTGCCTTCCAGGCCCTTTTTGCCCCAATCGACCACCATGCAGCCGATCGCGGCATCGGTTTGCACCGCGATCTCCGCATCTTCGAGCTTGCGCGCCCTCACGACTTCGAAGCCGGAGCGTTCGATCTCGGTGATGATCTGGTTGAAACGGAGGCCCTCGAGATCGTCGGTGTCGAAGACGGGTGCTGCGAACAGAAAGGTGAAGCGTCGGAAGTAATCCATCGGGGTCCTCGAATGCATGCGGGACAACCTGTTGGCGCATTCGATGACACTTCGATGACGATGATTTTCGCCGCTAGCCGCGGCTTGATGAACTGACTGAAATCAGATGGTTTGGATTGACAAATTTGTTATTGACATATTAGTTTGTATATATCTAATCGATCGTGCCATCCAGCCAAAATCCGCCGAAGAGCGGATGCACCAACCAAGGGAGGGTCACCCATGAAGAGGCATCTTCTTGCCTGCGTCATCCTGGCGGTGATGACGTCGGCCGCTTCCGCGCAAATTTCGGACGACGTGGTGCGCATCGGCGTGCTCACCGACCTCTCAAGCTGGGGGCGCGACAACAGCGGACCGGGCTCCGTGGAAGCGGCGCGCATGGCGGTGGAGGAATTCGGTCCCACCGTGCTCGGCAAGCCGATCGAGATCGTCAGCGCCGACCATCAGATGAAGACCGATGTGGGCACCCAGATCGTCCGCGATTGGTTCGACAACGGCAAGGTCGACGCGGTTGCCGACATCCCGAACTCCGGTGTCGCGATCGCCGTGCATAACATGGTGCGGGAGCGCAACAAGATCGCGCTGCTGTCAGGCCCCGGCGCGAGCTCGCTGACCAACGAATTGTGCAGCCCGAACACGGTACATTTCACCTACGACACCTATGCGCTTTCCAAGGTGACGGCCTCCGCGGTGATCAAGGAAGGCGGCAAGTCCTGGTTCTTCGTCACCGCCGACTATGCCTTCGGCCATCAGCTCGAAGCCGACGCGACCCATTTCATCAAGCAGCAGGGCGGTACCGTGCTCGGCAGCGTCCGGCACCCGACCAACACCGCCGACTTCTCGTCCTTCGCATTGCAGGCGCAGAGCTCGAAGGCCGATGTGGTGGCATTTGCCAATGCCGGCCAGGACACCGACAATGCCATCAAGCAGTCAGGCGAATTCGGCCTGGTGCAGGGCGGCCAGAAACTGGTCGGCCTGTTGATGTTTGACACCGACGTGCATGCGATCGGTCTTCAATCCGCACAAGGCACCTACATGACCACCGCTTCCTATTGGAACATGGACGACAAGACCCGCGCCTGGTCGAGGAAATTCTACGAGCGCGCCAAGGTGATGCCGACGATGATCCACACCGGCGTCTATGGTTCGGTTTTGCACTATCTCAAGGCTATCCGGGCCGCCGGCACCGATGATCCGGCAAAAGTGATGGCGAAGATGCGCGAATTGCCGATCGAGGATGTGTTTGTGCATGGCGGCAAACTGCGCGAGGACGGTCGCGTCATCCGCGACATGTATCTGGCGAAGGTGAAGACGGCGGCCCAATCCAAAGAGCCCTGGGATTATCTCGAGATCGTCAAGACGGTGAAGGGCGAGGATGCCTTCCGTCCGGTCGCGGAATCGAAGTGTCCGCTGCTGCGGAAGTGAGGACGTCATGGCGGTGAACGGACAGGATGGGGCTCACGAGTGTGACGTGCTCGTGGTCGGATCGGGTGCGGCCGGGATGGCCGCGGCGGTCACGGCGCGGCATCGCGGCCTCGATGTGCTGATTGTCGAGAAGGAGCCGCGCTTCGGCGGCACCACGGCGCGCTCCGGCGGCTGGCTCTGGATTCCGGGAACATCACTTGCACGCGCATTCGGGATTACACGAGGCGCCGGACGCAGCGCGCACCTATCTGCGGCATGAGGCCGGCAATAATTTCGATGCGGCGCGGGTCGATGCCTTCCTTGCCGCCGGCCCCGAGGCAGTCGATTTCTTCACCACCAAAACGGCGGTCCGCTTCGACATGCCGCTGGTGTTTCCGGATTATCATGCCGAGGCGCCTGGCGGCGCCCAGGGTGGCCGTTCGATGGTGGCGCGACCGTTCGACGCCGGCGAACTCGGCAGCCATATCAAGAATCTGGGTGCGCCGCTGCCTGAACTCACGGTGTTCGGAATGATGCTCGGCTCCGGCAAGGAGATCATCCACTTCATGCGAGCGACACGGTCGCTGACCTCGGCGATCTACGTGGCGAAGCGGCTGTCGCGGCACCTGATGGATGTACTGCGCCACGGCCGCGGCATGACACTGACCAACGGCAATGCGCTCGCCGGACGCCTCGCGAAATCCGCTTTCGACCTGAACGTTCCGCTGTGGCTGTCCTCGCCGGTGCGTGAGTTGATCATCGAGGACGGCGCGGTGCGCGGCGCCATCGTCGAACGCGACGGCCGCAGCATTCGCGTTCACGCGCGGCGCGGCGTCGTACTCGCTTGCGGCGGCTTCCCGCACGATGTTGCGCGGCGCAAGGCGATGTTCCGCCACGCTCCGACCGGTGTCGAGCACTTCTCGCCTGGGCCGGTCGGCAACACGGGTGATGGGTTGCGGCTCGCGGAAGCCGCGGGCGGGCGCGTGGAAGACCGTCTGCCGAACGCTGCCGCCTGGGTGCCGGTGTCGCTCACGCGCCGCAAGGACGGCTCGCGCGGCGTGATGCCCCACTTCATCGACCGCGCGAAGCCCGGCGTCATTGCAGTGACGCGCGCGGGCAAGCGGTTCGCCAATGAAGGCGATTCCTATCACGACTTCGTGCAGGCGATGATGAAGGTAGCCAAACCGAACGAGGAGATCGCAACCTTCCTGATCTGCGACCACAAGACCTTGCGCAAATACGGGCTCGGCTGCGTGCCGCCGTTTCCGATGCCGCTCGGCCATCATTTGCGCTCCGGTTACCTCGTGCGCGGCGCGACCATCGAGGCGCTCGCAGCGCAGGCCGGGATTGATCCGAAGGGGCTCGCGGATACCATCTCGGGCTTCAATACGACGGCGGCCGAGGGGCGCGATCCCGCTTTCGGCAAGGGCTCGCACGCCTACAACCGCTATCAGGGCGACGCCTTGCACGGGCCGAACCCGTGTGTCGCGCCGATTGCAGGCGGGCCGTTCTATGCCATCAAGATGGTGATCGGCGATCTCGGTACCTATGCGGGCATCGTCACCGACGCCGACGCGCGCGCACTCGATGCCGCCGGTCGGGTGATTCCAGGGCTTTATGCCGCCGGCAACGACATGGCGAGCATCATGGGAGGTAATTATCCGGGTGCCGGCATTACGCTCGGCCCTGCGCTGACCTTCGGCTATATCGCGGGCCGGCATCTCGCGGAGAGCGCGGCATGAGCGCCAGCCTCAAGGATCTTCTTGCCGGCAAACGTGCGCTCGTCACCGGTGCGGGGCAGGGCAACGGCCGTGCCATCGCGCTTGGGCTTGCCGCACATGGTGCCGACATCGTGGCGTCCGATATCGATCTCGCCGGCGCGGAGCGCACGGCGGCGCAGCTGTGCGCCAGCGGTGGCAATGCTTTCGCATTCCGGCTCGATGTGACGGATGCGGCCGCGTGCCAGGCGCTGGCGCAGACGATTGCGCGGGAGATCGGCGATATCTCCATTCTGATCAACAATGCCGGCATCATCATCCGCGAGGGGCTGGACTCGCCGCGCGCTGCGGAGAACTGGCGGCGTGTGCTGGACGTCAATCTTACGGGCGTGTTCAATGTTACCCACGCCTTTCTTCCAGCGCTGCGCAAAACCCGCGGAACGATCGTCAACCTCGGCTCCATCGCTTCCTTTGTCGGCGTCGGTGACACGCTCGGCTACGCACCGTCCAAGGGCGGCGTGAAACTCCTGACCCAGGCGCTGGCCCGGGACCTCGCGCGCGACGGCATCCGCGTCAATGCGATCGCGCCGGGCGTGATCGAAACGGCGATGACCGAGGTAACGCGCAACGATCCGGCGAGGCTCGCAGGATTTGTAGGCCGCACGCCGCTCGGCCGGGTCGGACAGCCCGAGGAGTTGGTCGGGCCGGTGGTATTTCTTGTCTCGGAAATGGCCTCTTATGTGAGTGGCGTTACGCTGCCGGTCGACGGCGGGTTTCTCGCCGTGTAAGTGCCGCCGGCGGCTCGGGACGCAAGTATGTAAGGCAAGTGAACGCGGATCAAGGAATCGCATGGCCAAGAAGAGCCGCGGCATCCAGTCGATCGAGGTGGGCGGCGCACTGCTGAGGGCACTGGCGCGAAGCGGCGAGCCGATGATGTTGCGCGACCTCGCGCGCGAGGCGGGCATGGCGCCGGCCAAGGCGCATCCCTATCTCGTGAGCTTTTCCCGGATCGGGTTGATCGAGCAGGATGAAACCAACGGGCGCTATGAGATCGGCGCACTGGCGCTGGAACTAGGACTGATCAGCCTGCGCCGTCTCTCGGCAGTACGGATTGCAGTACCCAGGATTGCGGCGCTCGCAAGCGAGATCGACCACGCGGTGTCGCTTGCGGTGTGGGGCACCCATGGGCCCACGGTGGTACGGCTCGAAGAGCCGAGCCATCCGGTGCATATCGTCATGCGGGTCGGCTCGGTGATGGCGATGCTGGAAACGGCGACAGGCCGCGCCTTCGCGGCATTTCTGCCGCCGAAGACCGTGAACGCCGCGCTTGAAACCAAACTCGACCATCTTGGCGTCGGTTATGATCCCGGTCGCGACCCGAAGCACCAGAAGGCCGCCGATATGCTCGCGGAGGTACGCCGCAACGGTCTTGCGCGTGCCATGGGCGATCCGCTGCCGGGCGTCAACGCCTTCGCTGCCCCCGTATTCGACCACGTGGGCCACGTCGCGCTCGTCATCACGGCCATGGGACCCGCCGGAAGCTTTGACCCGCGCTGGGGCAGCCCGATCGCGAAGGCGTTGCAGGCCTGCGCGGCAGATGTGTCGAAGCGGTTAGGATTCGGGACGGTGGAGGCAAACTGACAAGGTCGCCTTGCGATGTCCAATCGTCTCCGAATTTTGTCCGAAAGAGAAATCGCTTGGCCTATGAGAGAAATATCGGCCGTCAGGCCTGGTTCGTCAGCGTGCCCGACCAGATCTTCCGCACTTGCGCGATGCTGGGCGTGGTCCTAGGTTCAGCATCGGCGCGGAGTTCGCGCCAAATTTCATGGGAGAATGGAATGACCTGGAAGGCTCCTAAGATTGTCGAAGTGTCGGTTGGCATGGAAATCAACATGTACGCCTGCGCAGCGCGCAAATAGACCGCGTCAAAGCGATCGGCCCGGCTCGACCGGCAATTCTCGCGTCGAGCCGTGGCAGGCGTCCTGTCAATGACTTTGAAGCATGGGGCGGACGCCGGACTGCCCTTGAGGACGTACAGCGATGAAATTGCCGGGAAGGCTGACATCCGCCTGTCGCGGAGGTTCTATTCGCAAGTAAAGTCCGGGGACAGACCGCCGTGCTGCGCTTTGTAAATCGCAGACGGAACCACCCCGAAATACTGTCGGAACACGCGGCTGAAGTGCGACGAACTCGAAAAGCCCCACGAAAATGCAACGTCCGTGACGGTTTTTCCGGCCTGGGTCTCCAGCTCCTGGCGGCAGTGCTGTAACCGTGCATTCCGGATATAATCGCTGATGGTGGTGCCCCTGTCGCTGAACAGCATGTGCAGATAGCGCTTGGTGCAGCTCAGTGCCGCCGAGATCTGGTCGATTGAAAGATCCGGGTCGCGCAGATGTTCGCGGATGAAGAACTGCGCCCGGACATACATCGCCTCGGGCCCGACACGATTGAACATCGCGTCGGGCTCGCGGAGAGGCAGCAGCAGGAGATCGATCAGCGAATCGGCCACCCCGATCGCGTTGTTCGGCGACAGCTTGGTCGCTTCGTCGAAGGCGGCATGGACAAAATTATAGGCGATCCGGCCGGTCCCGGTGCGTGCCGAGAGTTTGCATGCTGACATTTTCGCCGCAGCGGAAGCCGCGTTCCAGCAGCAGTTCCTTCGGTACGATGACGACCTCGTGTCGCGTCAGCGTCGGGCTGACGATGGTGTGCGGACAGGACACATCGTAGGTGAGACAGTCGCCGGGCATCAGCTCGATGCGGCGGCCGGCCTGCTCGAAATGCGAGATCCCGTGAGTCTGAAACAGTATTTTGACAAACGGATGGGCATCCAGTTTGGCGCGCGCGGCGGTATGCGCAAGCCGATGTTGGCTCGCCTCGATCTGGCAGAGCTTTAGTTTCGAAACCGTCGTGTAGTTGATCCGGCCTTCGAATGACGAAGCTTCCAGCGGATCAATGTCGAATTGGCCGCAAAGATCGGTCAGTGCATCTGACCAACATTGGATCTGCTTTTTCGGCGTCAATCCGGAAGTGTTAAGTGAGCGGACCGTGTCGGACATTATCCAGCCACCGATTCGAGATCAAAAACATGACCGCTTGCCGAGCAGGCTTCGAGTCATGATAGCGCGACTTTTACCTCAATTAAGGCGATCATTGGGATTTGAGCGGCGTCCCTCATGATACCCCTTTGATAATCCTCCGACTTAGTTTCAGCGCCGTCAAGGGGAACCTCAACCAATGGTCGTTACGGGGCGTTGGAGTGGGACAAGACGGCTGACGCATGCGCAGCATGGAGGCGCGCCACCGGCGAAAGTCACGGGCGCCGGATAAAAAGTGCGCTGTGTTTCGCTTTCGCGCAAACGCGCTTCCCTCTTGGGCAAGTTTCCTGTTTCCGAACCGGGTAGGGATAGCAACGAACAAAACTGAAAAGTGGAACCGTTTTTACGGAAGCCCTTCGTTAACAATTGGGAGGAATAGCTATGCGCAAGGTGCTACTCGCGACCGGTATAAGTTTCATTGCGATGCAAGTGATGCAAGTATCGGCATCGCGCGCGGACGAGGCGTTGGACAAGCTGGCCAAGGACCCGAAGCAATGGGTGATGCAGCAGGGCGACGACGCCAACACGCGTTACTCGAAGCTCAATCAGATCAACGCCTCCAACGTCAAGAAGCTGCAGGTGGCCTGGACGTTCTCGACCGGCGTGCTGCGCGGTCACGAAGGCGGCCCGCTGGTGGTCGGCGACACGATGTACGTGCATACGCCGTTTCCAAATACGGTCTATGCGCTCGACCTGAAGAATGAAGGCAAGATCCTCTGGAAGTATGAACCCAGACAGGATCCCAACGTCATCCCGATCATGTGCTGCGACACCGTCAACCGCGGCGTCGCCTATGCGGACGGCAAGATCTTCCTGCATCAGGCCGACACGACGCTGATCGCGCTCGACGCCAAGACCGGCGCCAAGGTCTGGTCGGTGATGGACGGCGAGGCCGGCAAGGGCCAATCCGGCACCGATGCTCCGTTTGTGTACAAGGACAAGGTTCTGGTCGGTGTTTCCGGCGGCGAGTTCGGCGTTCGCGGCTGGGTCAGCGCCTACAACATCAAGGACGGCAAGCTGGCCTGGCGCGGCTATTCGGAAGGGCCGGACGCCGACACCCTGATCGACCCCGACAAGACCACCTCGCTCGGCAAGCCGGTCGGGCCCAATTCGTCGACCTCGACCTGGGAAGGCGATCAATGGAAGATCGGCGGCGGCGCCACCTGGGGCTGGTATTCCTACGATCCCGAGTTGAACCTCGTCTACTACGGTTCCGGCAATCCCTCGACCTGGAACCCGGTGCAACGCCCCGGCGACAACAGGTGGTCGATGTCGATCTGGGCGCGTGACCTCGATACCGGCAAGGTCAAATGGATCTACCAGATGACCCCGCATGACGAATGGGACTTCGACGGCGTCAACGAGATGATCCTGACCGATCAGACCATCGGCGGCGCAGCGCGGAAGCTGCTGACGCATTTCGACCGCAACGGCTTCGGCTACACGCTGGATCGGGCCACCGGCGAATTGCTGGTCGCGGAAAAGTTCGATCCGGTGGTGAACTGGGCCACCAAGGTCGACATGGACAAGTCGTCCAAGACCTATGGCCGTCCGCTGGTGGTGGATGCCTATTCGACCCAGCACCAGGGCGAAGATACCAACTCGAAGGGGATCTGCCCGGCAGCGCTCGGCACCAAGGACGAACAGCCGGCGGCCTACAGCCCGGACACGCAGCTGTTCTATGTGCCGACCAACCATGTCTGCATGGACTATGAGCCCTACAAGGTGGCCTACACGGCCGGTCAGGCTTATGTCGGTGCGGCGGTGGCGATGTATCCGCCCAAGGGCGATAGCAACATGGGCAATTTCATTGCCTGGGACGGCAAGACCGGCAAGATCGTGTGGTCCAACAAGGAGCAGTTCTCGGCCTGGGGTGGCGCGTTGGCCACGGCTGGCGGGGTGGTGTTCTACGGCACGCTGGAAGGCTATCTGAAGGCGGTCGATGCCAAGACCGGCAAGGAACTCTACAAGTTCAAGACCCCGTCCGGCATCATCGGCAACGTGATGACCTATGAGCATGGCGGCAAGCAATATGTTGCGGTGCTCTCGGGGGTCGGCGGCTGGGCGGGCATCGGTCTTGCGGCCGGTCTGCTGCAGCCTGAGAACGCCGCCGCCTGGCATGGCGCGGTCGATCAGGGCAAGTTGCCGACCAAGGAGAAGACGGTCGATACCGCGGGCCTCGGCGCGGTCGGTGGCTATGCCGGTCTGGCGTCCTACACCTCGCTGGGCGGGACGTTGACGGTGTTCGCGCTGCCAAGCGAATAGGTCGCGACGTCACGGAGAGATGATCCTGGATCGGCGCGCCGCTGTCCTGCTGCGCGCCGATCGTTTTCTGACCAGTTGCGCTTGAGGACGTTTACGTGAGCATCCATAAATTCGTGCCTGGGAAATGCGCGGCTGTTATCCTGGCGGTTGCCCTTGCGCGGCGCAGCCGCGCGGGCGGACGAACCGGGCGATCCGGCGGTCGCGTCATCCGACAATGGCAAATACGCCGACAAGGACGGCAACCCGACCTACAAGGTCAGCGAGGACGGCACCGTCGACTGGTACACCTTCTCCGGCTTCCGGCGCTATCATTCGGACTGCCATGTTTGCCACGGCCCCAATGGCGAGGGATCGAGCTATGCGCCGGCGCTGGCCAATTCACTGAAGACGCTGAGCTACACCGACTTCACCAATGTCGTCACCAACGGCCGCAAGAACGTCGACGCCGCCAACGACAAGGTGATGCCGTAGTTCGCCTCGAACGTGAATGTGATGTGCTATCTCGACGACATCTACGTCTATTTGCGCGCGCGCGCCAACGATGCCATTCCCGGCGGTCGTCCACCCAAACATGAAGACAAGCCCGAGGCCGCCAAAGCCGCCGAAGCCAGTTGCACGGGGATCAAATGACGGCGTGGGAAAGTCATGAACGAGCGTACGCGGATGACGACATGTTTTGCGGTGTTGAAGAGCGCAACAGGAGCATAAAATGAAGACACGCGCCGCAGTCGCGTTCGAGGCGAAGAAGCCGCTTGAGATCGTCGAACTCGACCTGGAAGGTCCGAAGGCCGGCGAAGTGCTGGTCGAGATCAAGGCGACGGGCATCTGTCACACCGACGCCTATACGCTGGATGGTCTGGACAGCGAAGGGATTTTCCCCTCGATCCTCGGCCATGAGGGCGCCGGCATCGTCCGGGAGGTGGGCCCGGGCGTCACCTCGGTCAAGCCCGGCGATCACGTGATCCCGCTCTACACGCCCGAATGCCGCCAGTGCAAAAGCTGCCTCAGCCAGAAGACCAATCTGTGCACCGCGATCCGCGCCACGCAGGGCAAGGGCCTGATGCCCGACGGCACCTCGCGCTTCAGCCATAAGGGCAAGACCATCTTCCACTATATGGGCTGCTCGACCTTCTCGAATTTCACCGTGCTGCCGGAGATCGCGGTGGCCAAGATCCGCGAGGACGCGCCGTTCGACAAGAGCTGTTACATCGGCTGCGGCGTGACCACCGGCGTCGGCGCGGTGGTCAACACCGCCAAGGTCACGCCGGGTTCGAACGTGGTCGTGTTCGGTCTCGGCGGCATCGGCCTCAATGTCATCCAGGGCGCGCGGATGGTGGGCGCCGACAAGATCATCGGCGTCGATCTCAACGATTCCAAGGAGGAATGGGGCCGCCGCTTCGGCATGACCCATTTCGTCAATCCCAAGAAGGTCGATGGCGATATCGTCGCAGCATCTGGTGGCGCTGACCGATGGCGGCGCCGACTTCACCTTCGACTGCACCGGCAATACCACTGTGATGCGCCAGGCGCTGGAAGCCTGTCATCGCGGCTGGGGCGTATCGGTCGTGATCGGCGTGGCGGAAGCCGGCAAGGAGATTGCCACGCGGCCGTTTCAATTGGTCACCGGCCGGGTCTGGAAGGGCACCGCGTTCGGCGGCGCGCGCGGCCGCACCGACGTGCCGAAAATCGTCGACTGGTACATGAACGGCAAGATCGAGATCGATCCGATGATTACCCACGTTCTCAAGCTGGAGGAGATCAACAAGGGCTTCGATCTGATGCACGAGGGCAAGTCGATCCGTTCGGTCGTCGTGTTCTAGATCAACGTCGCGTTCCACAACAAACGTCAAACACAAGGAGGATAGGCCTATGACTGTTCATATCCACCCATCGGTTGATCACGGAGTAAAGAAGGGTTCGGGCAGCTTTGCCGGCGGAACGCTGGTCTGCAAATGCAAGGACAAGCCGGTGAAGGTCGGCGTCAAGGGCGATGTCGCCCACAATCACGCCTGCGGCTGCACCCAGTGCTGGAAACCGGAAGGCGCGACCTTCTCGGTGGTCGCGGTGGTGCCGCGCGACAACGTCACCGTTCTGGAGAACGGCGACAAGCTTCACATCATCGATGCCTCGAAGACGATCCAGCGGCACGCCTGCAAGGTCTGCGGCACGCATATGTTCGGCCGCATCGAGAACAAGGGCCATCCGTTCTACGGCCTGGACTTCATCCATCCGGAACTCTTTGCGGAAAGCGGCTCGGCAGCCCCGGTATTCGCGGCGTTCGTGTCCTCGGTGATCGAGTCCGGCGTCAATCCGTCCGAGATGAGCGGGATCCGGTCGCGCCTCAAGGAACTCGGGCTTGAGCCCTATGACTGCCTGTCACCGGCGCTGATGGATGCGATCGCCACCCATGTGGCGAAATCCAGCTCGAAGGCGGCCTGATCCAGCGCGTTTCGCGTCAGCTCTCGCTGGTGGTCATTGTCACCGGCGAGGCTGTCGTCAGCGCCGGGAGATCGAGAAAAGTCGCGTCGTGCAAAGGACGAATGCAGCCGCTCGCATGCGTGCGATCGTTGGTGAAAGACGCGCTTTAGCAGGCGTCAGCGGTGCTTAACCCGAGCCGATGACCGGGTCAGGCGAAGCCGGCCATGGGTGCGCGGCAGGAATTGCGCGCCCTTGGCGCTGAGGAAGTCGAGCATCGCCTGTGCCGGCGGCAGCAAGACCTTGTCTTTGCGGGCGAGCACGAACCACTGCCGAATCACGGGGAGGCCATCGACATCCAGCGTCACCAGACGTCGTTCGTCCAGTTCGGTTGCCACCGTGTGCGCGGAAATGAATGCAATCCCGAGCCCGGCGATCACGGCCTGCTTGATGGTTTCGTTGCTGCTCATCGCCATGCCGATTTTCGGGCGCACTTTGGCCTGCTCGAACAATTGCTCCATCAAGCCGCGCGTTCCCGATCCGGGTTCGCGCGTCAGGAAAGTCTCGTTGGCAAGGTCGGCCAATGCCAGACGGGACTTTCGCGCCAGGCGATGGGACGTCGGCGCAATGATGACATGCGGATGATCGCCGATCAGATTGACGTTCATGGGAATATCAATCGGCGGCCGGCCCATGATGGCGATATCCAGATCGTAGCCGCGCAGCGCGGTGCCGATTTCCTGCCGGTTTCCGATCGAGAGCATGACGTCGACACTCGGATACAGCCTGGAGAAGCCGGAGATGGCGAACGGCACGAAATATTTGGCGGTGCTGACAGCGCCGATCGAGATTCGCCCGGCGGTCTTTCCGGCGATCATATCGAGCGACGTGTCGCAGGATCCGATGGCGGCCTCGATGCGTTCGGTGAGCGCCAGCACTTCGCGGCCGGCATCCGTCAGCAACATGCCGTCGGTGGTGCGCTGGATCAAGGGCAGGCCCGCCAGCGCCTGCAGGTTTCGAAGCTGAAGTGTGACCGCGGGCTGCGTCAGGTGCAATTGCTTTGCCGCGGCGGTGACCGAGCGGTGCTTGTGAACGGCGGCCAGCGCCCGCAACTGGCGGATGGTCAACTCCCGCAAAAACCGGCCTGCCATGGTCCGCCCTGTATAAGGAAAACTTTGCTCTGCCAAAAGATAACAAAATTTCCCTAATTCGGCAATCTGCGCTTTCCTGAACGGGAAGGATTGCCAGCCGGCGAACGCTAACTTGCAGCGCTCCGAAGTGGACGCAGGGAGAGACGGTCATGGACGAGCGCGTCAGTTTGCGTTCGCATCTCGATCAGTCGGCATCGCAGACGCTGTCCGGCGTCGGCGATACGATCGCCGCCATTGCCGCCGCGTCGATCGATCTTTCTGCGCTGATCGCGGATGGACCGCTGGCCGGCATCGCCGGACAGAATGGCGGCATCAATCCCGACGGCGATCAGCAGAAGGATATGGACGTCGTCGCCGACGAAATGATGCGCAGCGCGTTGCGCCATGCGCCGGTCGCCGCGGTTCTTTCCGAGGAAGTGGCGCTTCCTGAAACTCTCAATCCCGATGCGCCGCTTTGTGTTGCGATCGATCCGCTCGACGGATCGGCTAACCTGGAAAACAACATTTCGATCGGGACCATCTTTTCGATCAGGCCCCGGGGCAACGACATTCTGTCGACCTTTTTCGAGCCCGGCACCGCGCAGTGTGCCGCCGGCTTCATTGTTTACGGTCCGCAGACCACGCTCGTGCTCGCGTTGAATGCCCGCGTCGACATCTTCATTCTCGACCGGCGTGCCCGGGAGTTCCGATTGACAGCGAAGGGCGTTCGGATCGCGCCCGATACGCCGGAATTCGCGATCAACGCCTCCAATCAACGGCACTGGTACGGGCCCGTGCGTGCCTACATCGACGAGTGTCTTGCCGGCACCAACGGCGATCGCGGCGCGGATTTCAACATGCGGTGGATCGGTTCGCTGGTCGCGGAATCCCTCCGTATCCTGGTGCGCGGCGGCGTGTTTCTTTATCCGGCCGATACCCGCGCTGGATATCGCGAAGGAAGACTTCGCCTTCTGTACGAGGCCCACCCCATGGCGCTGGTGATGGAGTGGGCGGGCGGCGCGGCGACGACAGGGCGTCGGCGAATTCTGGAACTTGGAGCCAAAACGCCGCACCAGCGGGTGCCATTGATCATGGGTTCGGTGCGCGGCGTTCGCGACGTCACCGCCATTCATGAGGGTATCGAACCGATGTTCGACAATAGCGACGCGCCGTTGTTCGCGCGGCGCGGCCTGTTTCGCTGAGCAAGGTAAACATGTCGCGCAGTCATCCCATCATATCGATCACAGGCTCATCGGGCGCCGGCACGACCTCGGTGAAGAAGACCTTCGAGAATATCTTCCGCCGCGAAAAAGTGTCCGCGGCCTACATCGAAGGCGACGCCTTTCATCGCTACAACCGCTTCGAGATGCGCACCAGGATGGCGGAGGAGGGCGACCGCGGAAACAAGCACTTCAGCCATTTCAGTCCCGAAACCAATCTCTTCGAGGAACTGGAAAGGGTGTTTCGCGATTACGGCGAGTCCGGCACCGGTACCACCCGGCATTACGTCCACGACGACGAAGAGGCCAAGCTGTACGGCGCCGAACCCGGCACCTTCACCGAATGGGGCCCGCTGCCGGAGAAATCCGATCTCCTGTTCTATGAAGGCCTGCATGGCGCTGTCGTCACCGACAAGGTCAACATCGCGCAATATGCCGATCTCAAGATCGGCGTCGTGCCGGTCATCAATCTGGAGTGGATCCAGAAGCTGCATCGCGACCGCAGCGACCGCGGCTATACCGCCGAGGCGGTGACCGACACCATTCTGCGGCGGATGCCGGACTATGTGAACTATATCTGTCCGCAATTTGCCGAGACCGATATCAATTTCCAGCGCGTGCCGACCGTCGATACATCGAACCCGTTCATCGCGCGCTGGATCCCGACACCGGATGAATTGATGGTGGTGATCCGGCTTAAAAATCCGCGCGGTATCGATTTCCCCTATCTGCTGTCGATGATTCCAAACAGCTTCATGTCGCGTGCCAATTCGATCGTGATTTACGGATCGAAGCTCGACCTCGCGATGCAGCTCATCCTCACCCCGCTGATCCTGCAACTCATGGAACGCAAGAGGCGCACCGTATGACCGTCCATGTCCTTTCTTCTGTCGCTACCCGTCCGGATGTTTCGCATGTGGAAATGGCCAATGCGATCCGCTTTCTCTCGATCGATGCCGTCGAGAAGGCCAAGTCAGGCCACCCCGGCATGCCGATGGGCATGGCCGACGTCGCGACCGTGCTGTTTTCACGCTTTCTCAAATTCGATGCGGCTGATCCGGCGTGGCCGGACCGTGACCGGTTCGTGCTGTCGGCCGGCCATGGTTCGATGTTGTTATACGCGCTGCTGTATCTGACCGGCTACGAGGGCGTGACGTCAGACGAACTCAAAGCCTTCAGGCAATGGGGATCGAAAACTCCTGGCCATCCCGAATACGGCCACACGCCGGGCGTCGAGACCACCACCGGACCGCTGGGGCAGGGCATTGCAACGGCGGTCGGCATGGCGCTGGCCGAACGTCTCTTGAATGCGCGTTTCGGCGACGATTTGGTTGATCACCATACGTACGTGATCGCCGGCGACGGCTGCCTGATGGAGGGTCTTAGCCACGAAGCGATTTCACTGGCCGGACATCTGCGGCTCGGCAAGCTGATCGTGCTGTTCGATGACAACCAGATATCGATCGACGGCTCGACATCGCTGTCGTGTTCGGATGATCAGGTTGCGCGGTTCAAGGCTTCGGGCTGGTCGGCGTGCTCTATCGATGGACACGATCCCGAAGCGATCGCAGCGGCGATCGAACAGGCCAAGAAAAATGACCGTCCGTCCCTGATCGCGTGCCGCACTATCATCGGCTTCGGCGCGCCGAACCGGCAGGGCACCGAAAAAGCGCATGGTGCGCCGCTCGGAGCCGACGAGGTCGCCAGGACCCGCGCCGCATTGGACTGGCCGCACCCGCCGTTTGCAATTCCGGATTCCATCATGGCGCGATGGCGCGAGATTGGCGCGCGCGGGCAGGCCGCCCGTCGAGCCTGGATCGAGCGGACCCGGCGTCTCAATTCCACCGGTCGCTCGCCATTTCACGATGCGCTTAATCGAAAATTGCCTTGCGAATACGCCAGTCGCGATGGATCAGCTTCGTAATCGGTTTGGTGCCGAAAGGCCGAATATTGCCAGCCGGCAGGCATCGCAACTGGTCATAGATGCGATCGCGGAAGCGTTACCGAATTTGCTCGGCGGCTCGGCCGACCTGACCCACTCCAATCTCACCCGCGCCAAGACGCACCAGCCGGTGCGGCCCGATTTCCTGGAGGGCAGATATATTCACTATGGGGTGCGCGAGCACGCCATGGCCGCAGCAATGAACGGCATCGCGTTGCATGGCGGTTTCATCCCTTATGGCGGCACGTTTCTTTCCTTCGCCGACTACAGCCGTCCGGCGATCAGGCTGGCGGCGTTGATGCGGATCAGGGTCATCCATGTGATGACGCACGATTCCATCGGTCTGGGCGAGGACGGCCCGACCCATCAACCGGTCGAGCATCTCGCGGCGCTGCGCGCGATTCCCAACCTGCTGGTGTTCCGTCCTGGCGACGCGGTGGAGACCGCGGAAGCCTGGGATTGCGCGCTGCAGGAACAGGCCAGCCCGTCGGTGTTGTGCCTGTCGCGACAGGCCCTGCCGGCATTCCGCGAAAATATCGATAACGCCAACCTGGTTGCATTGGGCGCTTATGTCGTCGTTGAGCCGGAAGGCGGTCGCGACGTCACCCTGATCGCAACCGGCTCCGAGGTGTCGATCGCGCTTGAGGCGGCCAAGCGGCTCGCCCAGGACGGTGTCCGCGCCGCCGTCGTCTCGGCGCCGTGCTTCGATCTGTTTCGCCAGCAGTCGCGCGAATATCGGGCTGAAGTCCTCGGCAATGCTCCGAGGGTAGGCGTCGAAGCCGCGATCGAAGGCGATTGGGCGCGCTGGCTCGGTGACGCCGGCGAATTCGTCGGCATGACCGGCTTTGGCGCTTCAGCTCCCGCAGAGACGCTTTATCGCGAATTCGGCATCACCGCGGCGGCCGTCGTCACGGCGGCCGAGCGCTGCATCAAGCGGTCAAGGATGGCCGAGACATACGCATGACCGCGCAGGACGGAATGACAAGGAGGTTTCGATGGCACGAATTACGCTGAGGCAATTGCTGGATCATGCCGCCGAGTACGGCTACGGCGTGCCGGCATTCAATATCAACAATATGGAGCAGGGACTTGCGATCATGGACGCGGCGGCGGCCGTCGATGCGCCCGTCATCATCCAGGCTTCGCGCGGGGCGCGCTCCTACGCCACCGACATCATGCTGTCGAGGATGATCGACGCGCTGGAGGAAATGTATCCGCAAATACCGCTGTGCCTGCATCAGGATCATGGCAACGAAGAAGCAACCTGCGCCACGGCGATCAAGCACGGCTTTACTTCGGTGATGATGGACGGGTCGCTGGAAGCCGACGCCAAGACCGCGGCGGATTATGATTACAATGTCGATATCACCCGCCGGGTGGTCGAACTGGCGCACTGGATCGGCGCTTCGGTGGAAGGTGAACTGGGCGTGCTCGGCTCGCTTGAGCATGGCGGGGGCGAACAGGAGGACGGCCACGGCGTCGAGGGCAAGGTCAGCCACGATCAACTGCTGACCGATCCGGATCAGGCCGTCGATTTTGTCCGCGCCACCAAGGTCGACGCCCTGGCGATCGCGATGGGGACCTCGCACGGGGCCTACAAGTTTTCCCGCAAGCCGGACGGCGACATCCTCGCGATGCAGGTGGTGGAGGAAATCCACCGGCGTCTGCCCAATACGCATCTGGTGATGCATGGGTCATCCTCAGTGCCGCAGCCGCTGCAGGATGCGTTCAATCAGTTCGGCGGCGAGATGCCGCAGACCTGGGGCGTGCCGGTCGAGGAGATCGTGCGCGGCATCAGGCATGGCGTCCGCAAGGTCAATATCGACACCGATTGCCGGTTGGCGATGACCGCGGCATTCCGAAAGGTGGCAACCCAGACCAGGAGCGAATTCGATCCGCGCAAATTCCTCAAGCCCGCGATGGATGCGATGCGCGATCTCTGCCGCGAGCGGTTCGAACAATTCGGTACGGCAGGCCATGCGGCCAAGATCAAGGTGATCCCATTGTCCGAGATGGCGAAACGCTATCGTAGCGGATCGCTTGACCCGCGTATCGGAAGCATGGCTACGGCTGCAGAATGACTGAACGTCCTCGATAGCGTCCGCCGCCAATACAAAGGAGAATACGATGAACGATCAATCGATGACTATCCGCGGCAAGGATCGCTACAAATCCGGCGTCATGGAATACAAGAAGATGGGTTACTGGGAACCCGACTACGAGCCCAAGGACACCGACATCATTGCGCTGTTCCGGGTGACGCCGCAGGATGGTGTCGATCCGATCGAGGCTTCGGCGGCGGTGGCTGGAGAATCCTCGACCGCGACCTGGACGGTGGTGTGGACGGATCGTCTCACGGCAGCGGAGAAATACCGCGCCAAATGCTACCGCGTCGATCCGGTACCGAATTCTCCGGGGCAGTATTTCGCCTACATCGCCTACGATCTGGACCTGTTCGAGAACGGATCGATCGCCAATCTGTCGGCTTCGATCATCGGCAATGTGTTCGGTTTCAAGCCGCTGAAGGCGCTGCGGCTGGAGGATATGCGGCTGCCGGTAGCCTATGTGAAGACGTTTCAGGGCCCGGCGACAGGGATCGTCGTCGAGCGCGAACGCATGGACAAGTTCGGCCGCCCGCTGCTGGGCGCCACCGTGAAGCCGAAGCTCGGGCTTTCCGGCCGCAACTATGGCCGCGTCGTCTACGAGGCGCTCAAGGGCGGCCTCGACTTCACCAAGGACGACGAGAACATCAATTCGCAGCCGTTCATGCATTGGCGCGAGCGGTTTCTCTATTGCATGGAAGCGGTCAACAAGGCGCAGGCGGCGTCCGGCGAGATCAAGGGCACCTATCTCAACGTCACCGCCGGCACCATGGAGGACATGTACGAACGCGCCGAGTTTGCCAAGCAACTGGGCTCCGTCATCATCATGATTGATCTCGTGATCGGCTACACCGCGATCCAGTCGATGGCGAAGTGGGCCCGCCGCAACGACATGATCCTGCATCTGCATCGGGCCGGGCATTCGACCTATACACGCCAGCGCAACCACGGTGTTTCGTTCCGCGTGATCGCGAAATGGATGCGGCTCGCCGGCGTCGATCACATCCACGCCGGAACAGTGGTCGGAAAGCTGGAGGGCGATCCGGCGACGACGCGCGGCTATTATGATATTTGCCGCGAGGACTTCAATCCGGCAAGACTAGAACACGGCGTGTTCTTCGATCAGAACTGGGCGAGCCTCAACAAAATGATGCCGGTGGCATCCGGCGGTATTCATGCGGGCCAGATGCATCAATTGCTCGACCATCTCGGCGAGGACGTGGTGCTGCAATTTGGCGGCGGCACCATCGGGCATCCGATGGGCATCCAGGCGGGTGCCACGGCGAACCGGGTGGCGCTGGAAGCGATGATCCTCGCCCGCAACGAGGGGCGCGACTATCTGCACGAAGGTCCGGAGATTCTCGCCAGGGCGGCGGCGACATGTACACCGCTAAAAGCCGCGCTGGAAGTCTGGAAGGACGTCACCTTCAATTATGAATTGACCGACATGCCGGACTATGCCCCCACCGCCAGCGTCTCGATGTAAGGAGCAGGATCATGCGCGTCACCCAAGGCTGTTTTTCATTCCTGCCCGATCTCACCGATGAGCAGATTTCCCGGCAGGTGCAGTATTGCCTCGGCAAGGGTTGGGCGGTGAACATCGAATTCACCGACGATCCGCATCCCCGAAACAGTTTCTGGGAGATGTGGGGATTGCCGATGTTCGATCTCCGGGATGCCGCGGGCGTGCTGATGGAGCTGAACGAATGCCGCAAGGTCTACGGCGACCGCTACATCCGGATGTCGGCGTTCGATTCCAGCCATGGCTGGGAGTCGCTGCGGTTGTCGTTCATCGTCAACCGGCCCCTGGACGAGCCCGGCTTCCGGCTCGAGCGCCATGAGGCCGATGGCCGCAACATCCGCTACACCACGAAATCCTATGCCGTCGATCGTCCCGAAGGCTCGCGTTACGGTGGCAAATGAATTCGCAAGGAAATGCACAGGCTTTCCCGCAGGGCACCAGCGAATCTCAACCGATGGAGCAGGTCGATCTTCGTCGCGAATTCAACGAGGTCGGCATCGGCGAAGTACTCGATCAGCTCGACCGCGAACTGATCGGGCTCAAACCGGTCAAGACGCGCATTCGCGAGATCGCGTCGCTGCTGCTGATCGAACGTATCCGCAAGCGGATGAGCCTGACATCGGATGTGCCGACCTTGCACATGTCGTTTACCGGCAACCCCGGCACTGGCAAGACCACGGTAGCCTTGCGGATCGCCAGCATCCTGCACAAACTCGGCTTTGTGCGGCGCGGGCAGGTGGTATCGGTCACCCGTGATGAACTGGTCGGGCAATATATCGGCCACACCGCGCCGAAGACCAAGGAAATCCTGAAAAAAGCCATGGGCGGCGTGCTGTTCATCGATGAAGCCTATTATCTGCATCGACCGGACAACGAGCGTGATTACGGCCAGGAGGCGATCGAGATTCTGCTGCAGGTGATGGAATCGCAGCGCGAGGATCTGGTCGTGATCCTCGCCGGCTACGGCGACCGGATGGACAAGTTCTTCGCCAGCAATCCCGGCTTCCGGTCGCGCATCGCGCACCACATCGATTTTCCGGATTATGCCGATGACGAATTACTGGCGATCGCCGAACTGATGCTGCGCGACATGAACTACAAGTTTACGCCGGACGCACGGGACGCCTTCGTGCGCTACATCAGCCTGCGCAAGACCCAGCCGCTGTTCTCCAACGCCCGCTCGATCCGCAACGCGCTTGATCGCATGCGGCTGCGCCAGGCCAATCGCCTCGTCACCGATCTCGATCGCATGCTGACCGCCGAGGATATCATGTCGCTTGAGGCGTCGGATGTACTGGCGAGCCGGGTATTTCTGAACGCATCGAACGGTTGAGCGACGCTAAGCGGGCTTTGACGCCTGCGGCGCGAGCACCACGGCAGCCTCGGTTGTGAGCAGCAGGAAGGTGAGGGTCTCCTGAAAATAGAGGCGGACAGTCGTCTCGGAATGGCTGAGATAGCCAATAGAGAGGTCCTGGCCGATGGTCAGCTCAAAATCACCGCCACGGGTCGTAACGACGACGCCCCCCTCGATCGCCGGCGCCCAAATGATCTTTCCGTCCACCAGACGCTGGATGTGTTGCAGGACCGGATAGCCATCGTCGGTCGCTCCGCCGATGGCCGTATACGGCGCCGTACCCAGTAGCAGCGCATAGGGTCCATTGACGCCGGCGAGACGCAACTGGCTCACCGCCTGAGCGACCGCACCCGGATAACCGCTCACGCTGGAAGGGAGCGCCAATACCGGGTTGCTGGTGCCCTGGCGGACGCCCTGAATTCCGGCGGCGGCGTACCCATCGAAGACAGCGCGATCTTCGGCAAAGGCGATCTTGCGCGCCGCTTCCTTGAGCGGCGACCAATCTGAATCGTTCGCGCCGCGGTCCACCGCGTCGATCGCCTCGCGCGTGAGTTCGAACGGGACGCGCAATTCGACAAGCGCCTTTGCTTCGCGTTGCGCGGCTTCAATTCCGTCGCCCGGCGTCTGGATCTGTCGCTGATGACCTGTCCCCACGGCCGAGAAATCGACGCCTTTCGGACCCTGCACATCCACGACGCGGCGCGCCGCCAGGTGGCGCTTGATGGTGCGGGACGCTTCCTCTTCCATCTGGGTCCATGCCGCGTCAGAAATGGGGGCCAGTCCCCGATGAAGATTATTCATGTCCAGTCTCCTTTCAGTGAACCGATACCGAGCGAGCCATCTGGCGGCGGCATTTGCGGTTGCGATGCGTCATCAATCTTGTGCTCGTCCGGGGACGGATCCGCGGCCGATGCAGCCGCTTCCCCGGTCGTAACATCCTCCAGGAATGTCGCGGACGGCACAAAAAACAGCGTGCCAGTCACGGCGTGGCTAAAGTCGAGCAGCCGGTCGTAGTTTCCCGGTGGCC
The DNA here is from genome assembly GCA_963771225.1 of uncultured Pseudomonadota bacterium. Taxonomy (GTDB): domain Bacteria; phylum Pseudomonadota; class Alphaproteobacteria; order Rhizobiales; family Xanthobacteraceae; genus Bradyrhizobium. The sequence goes on from CAVYSR010000013.1 coordinate 491,447, forward strand.
GGCCAACGAACATGTTCACGAGCATCTGCTCTATCCGGTGCGGGGACCTGGCATAGCCGATGAAATAGGTGCCGAACTCTCCTTTTCCGGCGTCGCCAAACGGCATGTTGTCACGCACGATATCCAGTTCCTCGCCATTCTCAACAATCGTCGTCAGGGCGTTATGGGCGTAGGTCGGTTTCACGGCATCGTCCAGCTCGATGTCGGACAATTTGGTCCGGCCGATGATTTTCTCTTGCATCTCGACGGGCAGGTCATTCCACTTTTTGAGGTCGTGAAGGTACTTCTGAACGATCACGTAGCTGCCGCCAGCGAATGCGGCATCTTCATCGCCGATCATGGTGACGTCGATGGCCGCCTGATCCACCGGATTCTCCGTCCCATCGACGAAGCCGAGCAGGTCGCGCTCATCGAAATATTTGAAGCCGTGCACTTCGTCCGCCGTGGCGACCACGCCGCTGAGCCGCGCCATGATCTGTGTCACCAGTTCGAAGCACAGATCCATTCGCGAGGAGCGGATATGAAACAGGATATCGCCCGGCGTTGCGACGGCGTGATGCCGGCCGCGGATCTCGCGGAACGGGTGCAGGTCCTTCGGTCTCGGCTCTCCGAACAACCGGTCCCATGCGTCGGAGCCGAATCCCGTGACGCATGACAGCCGCCCATTGAGGTCGCGAAAGCCGACCGCCCGCACCAGGGCGGCGAGATCACCACACAGCGCCCGCACGACGGCATCGCATTCCGGCTCGGACTTGATCGTTACGACGAGAAAGATAGCAGCGCGCGTGAGCTGCGCGACGACCGGTTGCGGAATAGCGGATGCCAAGCGTCGCTCCTTGTTGGGGACTTCTGATTTTCGGATGATATCCCGTCTGCCGGTCGTTCCACAACCTGCAGCTTGGGACTGCAAATTGGCGAATGCATGGACGAACGTTGTTGCAAATCGACTGGACTTCGGTTCACATGATCCCGGGGAAAAGGTTCTTGCGGAGTAGGTCGTGAGAAATCCGTACGAGGTTCTCGACGTGGCCCCGGCGGCTTCGCCCGCCGATATCCAGAAGGCATACCGCAAGCTAGCGAAAAAATTGCATCCGGATCTCAATCCCGGCGACAAGGCGGCCGAAGAGAAATTCAAGGAAGTCGCCGGCGCCTACGATCTGCTATCCGATGCCGAGAAGCGCAAGCGTTTCGACGCCGGTGAAATCGATGCGACGGGTGCGGAGCGACCGCAGCATCACTTCTATCGGGACTTTGCGACCTCGGACGACCGGCATTCCTATACGGACAATTCCGGTTTCTCCGATTTCATGGATGAGGACGATGCGTTCGCCGAGCTTCTGAGACGCGGCGAAAGGGCACGTGCAAACCGGCGCGGACGGGATCTGCATTATCAGCTGCAGATCGATTTTTCAGATTCGGTCACGGGTGCAAACAAACGTCTGACATTGCCGGATGGCGGCACTCTCGACGTGACGATTCCACCCGGCCTCGTCGATGGACAAGTTCTCCGTCTGCGAGGCAAGGGCGCGCCCGGCACTGGGAACGGAGGTCATGGGGATGCGCTGATCGAAGTGGAGGTGTTACCCGACCGCCGTTTTGCGCGCGAAGGTGACGACATCTCTCTGGAATTGCCGATCTCACTTTCGGAAGCCGTGCTGGGCGGGCGGATACGCGTGCCGACCCCGACCGGCGACGTGACCATGGCGGTACCGAAGGGATCCAACACCGGTACGACCATGCGCTTGAAAGGCAAGGGCGCGCCCCGCCGCGGCGGAGGTCACGGCGATCAGTTCGTCAAACTGAAAGTGGTTTTGCCCAAGGGGCCGGATCCGGAACTCGAGGCGTTCGTTTCGAAGTGGGACAAAGGAAAGGCATTTAACCCGCGCGAGGAGGGCACATCATGATCATGAACAAGCAGGAATTCCTGACCCATGCGGGTCTCCAGGTGCAGACGCTGGAGCTCTGGCTTGACCAGCGGTGGCTCATTCCAGATCGGGCGTCCGCCGAAATAACTTTCTCCGAAACGGACGTGGCTCGGGCGCATCTGATCCGCGATCTGAAAAGCGATTTCGGAGTGAATGACGAGGGCGTCGACGTCATTCTCCATCTCGTCGATCAGCTCCACGGCCTGCGCGGAGCATTTGAGCAACTGCACAGGAATCTTAAGGAGCTTTCCCGCTAGCGCCTCAATCCGGCCTTCGAACGACGAGACCGAATGACCTGGGAGACCACAATGATCGAAAAGGCAGCGCCGCTTGCACACGGCGAAATCGACGTTCTCATTCTCCAGGCCTTGGTGCGCAAACTTATCGCAAAGGGCGTACTCTCGTCGGATGACGTGCGAGCCTTGCTGTTCGATGCCGCTACACGTCTTGACCTTGTTGGCAGCGATTTGACGCCAGAAGCGGCCCGCGTCATCGTCGAGGAAGATTTGGCGCCTGCGTTCCTGGGGAATTGATTGCTTCCACGGTCGCGATTTCCAGGTCGCGACCGGCATCGTTCCCATCCACATGATGACCCTGAAGGAACTCGCTGACGCGCTCGAAAATATCGACGAAGAAGCTTTTGCCTCCTTGCTATTGGAATTTGAGCTTAGTCACGATGATGGACCAAAGCAGGTCAAGACGATGATCATCGATGCTCTTCGTTTTTCGGACCAGCACGGGATGCACGCGTCGACCCCGCCGCTCGATGAGGCCGATTAGGTCCGGCCGACCAAGCATTGGTTCACGTGCGACGAACGCCACGGAGCTGGGGCATCGCTTTTAAGGGCGCTGGACTTGTATGTGCCCGGTGACATAATTTGCAACATGCAGTGAGCGCATTTCATAGAGCTGCATCCTTGCGGCCTCGGTCGCGCTAAGCTTTATTTCAAGTACAAAGCTGTCTGGCGGACTGCGGCGCGAGGCATCGCCCGATCTATGCCCGGCACTTCACGTCGATGCGGTTTGTCGGATGCATTCGTACTGGCCGAGTTCGGCGCGCTAGCCTCGTGAACGCCGGAGGAAAATACCTGAATTATGGCCCGTAATAGTCGAAAACAGCCTTCCCCGGCCATTCATCGTCAACGTACTTTGCGCGTCTTGGGCACCGACATTTCCTTGCTGGAGGCGGTTCGACTCAAAGCAATCAGCGACCTTGGGTTCAATATCGAATTCGAGGTGCTCGACTTCCCGAATTGCCAGCGCAAGGCAGCGCTCAATCCGGAGGCCTATGACGTCTATGATCAGTGCTTTCATAATCTGGCAATCGTCTGGTTCTGGGGCGCTCTGCAGCCGATCGATACCACCTGGTTGAGCAAATGGAGCAAGGTCAGCGCGCTGACGAAGTCGGGCGGCGTCGGCAAATATGCCAGCAGGGGCTTTGGCGACGCTCCGATGCACAAGCTCTATGTGCAACCCGATCATTCGCTCGGGCCGGAGGAGACGCGTTACATCGCGATGCTGCCGACCATGCACAATTTCAATTCTTTCGGTTATGACACGCGGGTTTTCAATACCGACGGCAATGAGCGCGAGAGCTGGGCTATGCTGTTCGATCCACGAGCGAAGGGAAAGCTTGCGCTTGTTGACGAGCCCGCGATCGGCCTTTTCGATGTGGCGCTGGCCGCCGAAGCCATGGGGATCTTGCGGTTCGAAAATATCGGCAACATGAGCCCGGCGGAGATAGGCGCTCTTTTCAAGTTCCTGAAAGACAAACGCAAGGAAGGCTTCTTCTATCGCTGCTGGCGCACCGGCGAGCAAGCCGCCAAGTTGTTCCGCGACGGCGATGTGGTGATCCAAAGCATGTGGTCGCCGGCCTACAACGAGTTGGGAAGTGCTGCCGCCGTCGTGAAGGAAGCCGTTCCGGCCGAGGGCTATCGGGCCTGGCACGGAGGACTGAGCATCGCGCGCCATGTCTCGGGACCAATGCTTCGCATGGCTTGCGAATACATGGATTGGTGGCTTTCTGGCTGGGCTGGAGCGGTGATGGCGCGGCGAGGCTATTACATGTCGGCGCCCGCGGCGGTCACGGACCACCTGAGCGTTGCGGAATGGAGCTACTGGTACGACGGCCAGGAGGCGAGCCAGGATCTCTTCGGTGTCGATGGCGAGACAATCATCGTGCGGCGAGGCGCCAGACGTTCCGGCGGCAGCTATCTGGAGCGCGCGCGTCGCATTTCGCTTTGGAACACGGTGATGGACGAACACAATTACGCAGCGCGTGCCTGGACCCGCTTCGTCTCGGGCGTGAACGGTAAACTAAAATGAGGAAGAGCATCAAACGCTACGAGCTGGTCGCCGCCACGTTGAGGTCCAATATTGTATCGGGGCGATTGGAAGCCGGCCTCGTTCTGCTGGAAGGCCCGATCGCCAGCCTCATGAAAACGAGCCGGGCGCCGGTGCAGGGCGCGTTGCGAATCCTGGAGGAGGAAAAGCTAATTCGCCGTTTTGGCGGGCGCGGCTATTTGGTCGGTCACCCCGGAACGTCGGTCGAGCCAGTTCGCCGCGACATCGGCAAGCTTGGTCTGCGCATCCCCAACGAAATTAATGCCGCGCTTCGGAATCGAGGCCTTTGGGAGGTCGTCTACGAAGAAGTGGAATCGGCTGTCGCCGCCTGTCTGATTTTTGGCGAATTTCGCATTATCGAGTCCGAACTCGGCGACTATTATGGAGTCAGCCGGACTGTCGTCCGCGACGTGCTGGGTCGCTTGCATGAACGCGGCATCATCGCCAAGACCTCGAGTTCTCACTGGATTGTAGGTCCCCTGACGGCGGAGTCGGTTCGAGAGCGTTTTCAGGTTCGACGGCTGCTGGAGCCCGAAGCGCTTCGCCTGGCGGGCGACCGCATCGACCTTGAGAAGATCGCTCGATTGCTGGAACGGGAGCGTACCCGCGACCCCGCCACGCAGGGCGCGGCAGACTGGATGCAACTTGAGCGAGATTTAATGGAATTCTGCATCTTTCGCGCACCGAACCAGCATCTCGTGGAACTCATTCGTCATAATCAGATGCCGCTCGCAGCGGCATCCCGCGCGCTGACCAAGCTGGGACTACCCGAGGATGAAATTGCGGTTAGCGAATACCTCATGCTGTTCGAATTGATTGCAGCGCGCGCGATCGATGCCGCGGCGATTTACCTGAGTAATCATCTGACCGCGTTGGCGGAAAAGAACCTGGCAAGATTGAAGATCGTCGCGGTTATCGGCGAGGCGCAGGTCGGCGTGCCTTACCTCACGCTGCGTGATTCCAATTAACGTATATTGTATTCATTAGTCATCATTTTGAAGCCTGATGGTTTTCGCGCCAGAGGCTTGGTGTGGAAATGGGCAGTTTTGTGAAGGTCGAATTCTTCAGAGGCCCTCAACACGAAATTAGTTGCATACATTAAGCATTTTTGCTTTCCTTGGTTCGTACCGCTCCCAACCATCCCGACAAAACTCATTCGTCGTCGGTGCGGATTGACACCGCGCGAACCAAGAAGGGCATGTCGATCTTGTCCGCAGAACCCGTTTTGAGACTGGAAGGTCTGACAAAGAGGTTCGGTAGTAACGTGGCTTTGGGCGACGTCACATTCGCCGTCGAGCCCGGTGAGTACGTTGCGCTTTTGGGACCGAGCGGATCTGGCAAGACCACGTTGCTGCGCTCTATCGCCGGGTTCGAAATCCCTGACGCCGGAAAGATATTCTTGTCTGGCCGCGACATCACTCGCGCGAACATTTATGAGCGCGGCATCGGATTCGTGTTTCAGAACTTTGCACTCTTTCCTCATCTTTCGGTGAAGGACAACGTCGCTTTTGGCCTCCGAAACGGGGCCAAGCGGCTGCCAGAAGACGAGGTGCGGGCTCGCGTGCTGCAGGTGATTGCCATGGTGGGGCTGACGGGCCTCGAAGAGCGCGGCGTCGCTCAGATATCGGGTGGCCAGAAGCAGCGTGTCGCGCTAGCCCGCACCTTGGTCATGCGGCCGAAATTGGTTCTTCTCGACGAACCTTTGGGCGCGCTCGATGCCAACCTGCGGTTACGCATGCGCGCGGAGCTTCGGCACATTCGTGAGCAGCTTGGTATTCCGTTCCTGCATGTGACGGGAAGCGAAACGGAAGCCCTGGCGATGGGCGATCGAGTGATCGTTCTGGACCATGGTCGCATCGGGCAGTTTGGCAAGCCCGACGAAGTGTACAATCGTCCGGCCACTCCGAACGTCGCCCGCTTTCTGAACCGTTACAATGTGTTCGATGGCGCCCTCGACGGAGCGGTTTTTGCGAGCGCCTACGGGAAGTTCCCCTTCGGCGTTCGCATGGCGAGTACGAAGCCTGCCTATGCTGTGCGCTACGACCGGCTGGTCGCCAGGCGGGCGGGGTCTGTCTCGCCGGCGCCGGCAATCAGAGTGAACTATGTCGCTAGCGAGTACCTTGGCGCGGCGATCATGCACTTCTTTGAGACGAACGACGGCAAAGTCGTGGAAGTTGAGCACCATCTCAGCAATGGGCCGCCGTCAACCTTCTCCGCAGGCGAGGCCTACGATCTGACCTGGACCGCAGAAGATGGCATAGTTTTTGGATGAGTGGTGGGCATGAGTACAATCGAAGCCACCGCCGGTAAGGAAGCCACGGCCGGTAAGACGGATCAGCCCGATCGAGCCAGAAGCAGCGCGTCGCGCTCCTATCTGCTGATCGCGCCGTCCGTGATCTGGATGGCATTGTTCCTGGTCCTTCCGCTGGCGATGATCGTCTACGTCTCGTTCTGGACGCAGTCGACCTTCAAGATAGAGCCGAAGCTGACGCTCGATAGCTGGCAGACGTTTTTCGGCTCCGACACCTACCTCAATTCGTTATGGACCACCTTGCGGATTTGGCTGATCGTTCTGGTCTCCACTTTCGTCCTCGGCTATCCGACCGCCTTGTTTGTGGGCCTGTTTGTCAGGAACAAGACCTTGCAGACGGCACTTTTGGTTTTGTGCGTCATCCCCTTTTGGACGTCGTTCCTGATACGCGTGATCGCGTGGCGGCCGATGCTGGGAAAAGAGGGCGCTATCAACATCCTATTGATGAAGTTCGGGATCATTCATCAGCCGATCGAGGCTTTGCTGTTCACGGAACTTTCAGTGGTGATCGGCATGACCCAGATCTATGTGGTGTTCATGGTCGGCCCCATCGCATTCATGCTGGGACGCATCGATCCTAACGTCATTGAGGCTGCGCGAGATTTAGGTGCAGGTTTCTGGCGGATTCTACGCAAGATCATCTTTCCGTTGAGCCTGCCTGGCGTCGTCGTCGGCGCCATGTTTGTAAGCGTGATGGTGCTCGGGGAATTTGCCACTAGCGCCGCACTATCAGGACGCAAGGTAAACCTGCTCGGCAACATCATCGTCACGCAGGTCGGCTCGTTGAAATGGGCGCTGGCGTCGGTCGTCGGCGTCATCCTCACCGTGATCATGGGCTTCGTGATCGCAGGGCTTCTACGCATTGTCGATCTGAAGAAGGAGCTTTAGGGGCGATGGAGTCACGCATCTTCAAGCCGGTGCTGGCCGCCTATGTGGGATTATTCCTGCTGTTCCTCTATGGGCCTTTCATCGTGCTCGGCATACTTTCGTTCCAGCAGGGACCGGAAGGCGGCCCGCAATTCCCGATCACCCAATGGTCGATCTTCTGGTACCGCGACATTTTTGGCCTGACCCCGCCCTCACGCATTGCCCCGCTTCCCATCGGGGTGTCGCTGTTCCGCTCGCTCATGCTCGCGGGAATGACCATGATTACCTCCACGGTGCTTGGCGTCATGGCCGCGCAAGCTTTCAGGAAGAATTTTCCGGGAAAAACCGTCAGCTTCTACCTGATCGTGCTCGGCATGATCGTCCCCGGGATTCTCGTCGGCCTGGGTTCGGGGCTCGTCGCGACCACTACCGGGATTGAGCGGCATTGGTGGAGCACGGCCTTTGCAACGCATGTCGTCTATACGCTGCCGTTTGCATTTCTCGTCATGCTGGCGATCTTCAACCGATTCGACGCCTCCGTCGAGGAGGCGTCCTGGTCGCTCGGCGTTTCGCCGATCACGACGTTTCGCAAAGTGACGTTTCCGCTGATATTTCCCGGCGTTCTCTCGGCGATGCTGTTCGCGTTCACACTATCTTATGACGAGTTCTCGCGAACGTTGCTTTCTTCCGGCCGCGAGCAAACGCTACCGCTTGCGATTTACTCGACGTTCTCGGTCGAGATCCATCCGAACGTGTTCGCGTTTGGCGTACTCACCACGCTGTTTTCGTTCTCGCTGCTCGCCGTCTACGCCATTCTCATGACGCTCAGCGTGCGGCGAGCAAAGCGCGTGGCCATTCAAGAGGCGATAGCATGAAGACGGCGATCGTCACGGGATCGGGTTCCGGCATCGGTCGCGCCGTCGCGATGCGGCTAGCCGGCGACGGCTATCGGGTGACGGTGAACGACATTGTTCTTGATCAGGCCGAAACCGTCGCCGCACAAATCCGGAGCGACGGCGGAGAAGCCATCGCCATAGGCGGCGACGTCTCCCTCGAGGACGACGTGACGGCGATTGTAACGGCTTGTCGGAATGCATTTGGCGATCCTACTCATTTGGTCAGCAATGCCGGCCATGTGCATCAGGCCCGGTTCACGGAACTGACGCCTAAGGATTTCGATCGGATGTTCGCCGTGCACGTCCGCGGCGCTTTCTTGATGACCCGCGCCGTGTTGCCCGCTATGCTCGCCCGCAACGCTGGCGTGATCGTTTACACGGCCTCGCAACTTGGGCAGATCGGCGGCGTCGAGCTCGTTCACTATAGCGCTGCCAAGGCCGCCATTATCGGCCTCACCAAATCGCTCGCGCGCGAAGTGAGCGCTCAGGGCGTTCGGGTCAACGCGGTCGCGCCCGGCCCCATCAATACGCCGCTTGTTCGAGCGCTCTCGCCCGAGTGGAGAAAGGCCAAGGCGGCGGAACTCCCGCTTGGACGATTTGGCGAGCCGGAAGAGGTCGCGGCGGCGATCGCTTTTCTGTGTTCGGATCAGGCAAGCCTGTTCGTCGGGCAGACAATCGGGCCCAATTCCGGAGACGTAATGCTGTGAGCGAGACAGTCCTCATTACAGGCGCCGGCATCGGCATCGGTCGCGCAGCGGCCAAGGCTTTCGCCGGCGCCGGCCATAAAGTCATCGTGACCGATATTCTTGAAAAGGAAGGTCGCGCTGTTGTCGCGGAGATCGGCGGCGCCGGCGGCACAGCGGAGTTTCACAAACTCGATGTGCGTTCGACGACTGATGCGGAAGCGCTCGTCTCGGCCGTCGAAAAGAAGTACGGCGGCATCGACGTCATCGTGGCAAACGCGGGCATCGCGCACAAGACGCCGCTCGCCGCTCTCACCGACGACAAGTGGGATCACACCTTCGACATAGACTTGAAAGGCATCTTTCGCGTGGTCAGGCCGGCTCTCGCCGGCATGAGAAAACGCCGCAAGGGTGCCATCGTCTGTCTGTCGTCGATTATGGGCGTCGCCTACGGGTGGGACGAACACGTGCATTATTCATCCGCCAAGGCCGGCGTCGTCGGACTGGTGCGGGGGCTGGCGGTTGAACTCGCCAGGGACGGCGTGCGGGTCAATGGCGTTGCGCCTGGATACATTCGCACGGCGCAACTTTTGTCCGAGGAGCATTCCTTGGGACCCGCCGGCGCCGAGAAGGCTGGCGAGTTCATTCCGATGGGCCGGATCGGCGAGCCTGAAGAGATCGCCGACGTTATTCTGTTTCTTGCATCCAAGGCTGCTCGATACATGACAGGGCAGGTGGTGGTGGTGGACGGGGGGTTGTTGGTGGGACGGTACTGAAGCGATTGCACTTTCCGGGTGAACACGTGACGCAGTGACACAACAGAGGAGTGGTTCAGATGTCTAGTTATCAAGTCTCGCGCAGAAATTTCATGAAGGGAACGGCAGCAGGCGGCCTCGCCCTTACTTCGTTTGGAGCTCCTTTCGGAGCCCAGCAGGCCTTCGCAGCAGGACTAGCCAGCGAGGAATTGCGCACGGTGGGCCTGTCGGTCACGGTCCAGGAACGCATCCTCGCTGACTTCAAGGCCAAGTCCGGCGTAAAGGCGGTCTCCGGCAAGGGGGCAATCTTCCCGGACACCCAAACCGAATTGCTGTCGGGCTCGACCGCCTATGATTGCTGGGAGACGATCGGCGAACGATTGCCTGCGGTGATCGAGACCAACAAGATCGAGGCGATTCCGACCTCCGCTCTGAAGAACTGGGGCAACATACGGGACACCTTCACCAAGCCGAACCCAAAATGGGACAAGAGCAAGCAAATCGCTGGTCAAATTTGGAAGGACGACAAGCAGACCCAACTCTGGATGGTGCCGACGGTTTATAACTACGACTCGATCGGTTACCGGCCGGATCTCGTCTCGAAAGAAGAGGCCAGCACTTGGACGGCTATTTTCGACGACAAGTTCAAAGGCAAGACGGGTCTGAATGTCGATCCGCTGATCGCCTTCGGCCAGGCCGTGATGGCGATGAATTCACTCGGCCTACTGCAGGTACCTAACCCCGGCAATCCGGACAAGAAGGCGATCGACGAAGCCTCCAAGTTCCTCATCTCGAAGAAAAAGAACGGCCAGTTCCGCGCGCTATGGGGCGACTTCGGTGAACTCGTCAATCTGCTCGCGTCGGGCGAAATGATCCTGGCTGATGCCTGGCAGCCGGCCGTGATGGCGGTGAAGGCGCAGGGCAAGCAGTGCACCTACGCGGTTCCCAAGGAGGGTTACCGTGCCTGGTCGATCGGCATATCCCCGATCACGGGCACGCCGAACAAGGAAGCCGTGATCGCTTATGCCGACTATTGGCTTTCCGGCCCGCCGGCGGCCATCGTATCCGAACAGGGCTACTATTCGCCCACGACCAACATCAAGAGCCTAATGCCGCCCGACAAGTATGCCTTCTGGTATGAGGGCAAGCCCTGGAAGGGGGCGCCAGAGCGCGGCATCAAGGAAGGCGATTTGCGAGACGGCGGCTCGCTCGAGCAGCGCGCCTCCACCGTCGCCTATTGGCATCAGTGGCCGGATGAGTACGACTACCTGATGAAGAAGTGGGACGAATTCCTCAGCGCCTGATTGATGGCAGGTTTCGAACCTTCCGCTTCTTGCGAGCGAGTGCTCTCGCGCCTTCGGGCGCGGGACAATGAGCCAATGATACCAGCAATGTTTGGAACTGACGCGTGACCATCGATCTGCAACTCGCCGGTGTCGGGAAAGTCTATGATAATGGTACGCCCGCGGTCATCGACTTCAATCTCGAGGTTTCGAAAGGCGAGTTCATCGCGTTTCTGGGACCATCCGGCTGCGGCAAGACGACCACGCTGCGAATGATCGCGGGATTTGAGACGATCTCGTCGGGCGACATTTTCATTCGGGGCAATCGCATCAACGATGTGCCGCCGGAGCGCCGGCCGACGGCGATGATCTTTCAGAATTACGCACTGTTTCCGCACATGACCGTGCGCGCAAATGTTCGCTTCGGCCTCGACGTCAAGAAGATGCCCGCCGCCCAACGCGACGCCATGGTTGAACGCATTCTGGAAAAACTTGGCCTGACCGACGTCGGTGACCTCAAGCCGGAGCGATTGTCGGGTGGGCAAAAGCAGCGCATCGCGCTCGCCCGCGCCCTTGTGGTCGAGCCGGATATCCTGCTTCTCGATGAGCCGCTGGGTGCGCTTGACGCCAATTTGCGCAAGAGCATTCAAAACGAACTCAAGTTGTTGCAGCGGCATTTGGGCGTCACCTTCGTGTTCGTCACCCACGCCCAGTCCGAGGCGCTGGCCCTTTCGGACCGCATCGTCGTCATGAACGCCGGCCGTATCGAACAGATCAGCGCGCCCTACGAACTTTACACCCGCCCACGCAGCCAGTTCGTGGCGAAATTCATCGGGCGCAATGCGCTGATAAACGGCAAGGTGATTTCGGCGGATACAAACGGCTGCCTGCTCGACACGGCCTTCGGCGAGCTTGCCGGCACGTCCAGAGTGGCAATCCGCGCCGGAAGCGTCGCAAGCTTGGCGGTGCCCGCAGAAGCGATCGACATTCTGCCTGCCTCAACGCCGCTGAACTATTTCCCCGAGATTTATGGCGGCAATCCCATCAAGGGAACCGTCGAGTCGATTCAGCAGGTCGGACACATCGTTCAACTCGTCATCATCGTTGGCGCCGCCCAGCCGATCATCGTCGAGGGTCATGCAGACAAATACGCCGGTCGATTCCAGGGCGGTGAAGAGGTGCTGCTCGCCTGGAAAAAAGACGTCGCGACTCTCGTCATCGATTAGCAACGCCGTGTCTCGAATGGAGCAAGATTTTTTGATCGAACCGATAAACCGTATCATGGAAGTTTGACGATGCCCGAGGTCTTTCCGCGCCTTTTCTCGCCGACGAAACTGGCGGGCTACACGCTGAACAACCGTATCGCCATGGCGCCGCTGACGCGGCAGATGGCGGAGCCCGACGGAACGCCAACGGATGAAATGGCGGCTTACTATGCGCGGCGCGCGCGGGGCGGCTGCGGCCTGATCATAACCGAGGGGACCTACGAAGAGGATCGATCGGGATGCCGCGCATATCTCTCGCAGCCGGGTATCGCGAACGCCAGGCATGTGGCGGGCTGGCGCAAGGTTACGGATGCCGTCCACAAGCACGGAGCCGTCATCATCCTGCAACTCATGCACGGCGGCCGCGTCACGGATCCCCGATGCCTGGCCCAAGGCGAGCAGCCGGTGAGTGCCAGTGCGACCAGGAGCGAAGGCTGGACGCTCTATACCGATACCGACGATGAAAAGATGATTCGAAATATCGAAGGAGATTGGCCGAAGGTCACCTTCGGTCCGGCGCGCGCGCTGACGATATCCGAGATCCATCAGGTTGCTGACGGCTTCGCCGCTGGCGCCAAGCGCGCCATGGAAGCGGGTTTTGACGGAGTTGAGATCCACGGGGCGAACGGATATCTGCTTTATCAGTTCATTCATCCCAAGACGAACCTGCGGATAGACGAATTCGGCGGCAGCCCGGAAAACAACATTCGCATCGCCACGTTGACATGCGAGGCCGTCCGCAAGGCGATAGGCCCCGGCAAGATCATCAGTTTGCGACTGTCGCAGGACGGTGTCGACGATTTCGCGGGGGCGTGGCCCGGCGGCGTCGCTTACGCCAGACAGATCGGCAAGGCTTTAAAGGACTCGGCGGTGGACGCCCTGCATTGGTCGAGCTTCAATTATCTGGATAATCGCGACCCGAACTCGACGACCCCGATGCCCGTCGCGCTGCGCGAGGCCTCGGGACTCCCGTTGATTACCAACGGCGGCATCGCCGACGGCCCGCAGGCCGAGACGGCGCTGACCAGCGCCGCGGCGGACATCGTCGCGGTTGGACGGCCGATTTTCGCTCAACCCGATTGGCCGTACATCGTGCGTTCGGGGGTCCCTTATCCTTGGGCGGACTTCGACCGGAAATACGTCGTTCGGCCGCCGCTGGATTATGGGCTCGCATATCCGATGGCGATCAACGATCCGAATTGGGCGACCAGCTGGTGAACAGACGGCGCCCAGGAAAACGAAATGTCAGCGCCCGCGCAGACGGGACAGGGGATGTGAAACGGTCAGTGCCGGAGCTGTTGGCGTCGGCGCTCGTCCACGAAAGGAGAAGCAATGGCTAAGGATATTCTCGTAGGATTTGGTATCGACGTCGACGCCGTCGCCGGGTGGCTTGGTTCCTACGGCGGCGAGGATTTGCCCGACGATATTTCTCGAGGGTTGTTCGCCGGCGAAGTCGGTAGCCTGCGTTTGCTCAAATTATTTGAACGCTTCGGGATCAAGACGACATGGTTTATTCCGGGCCACTCGATCGAAACGTTCCCCAAGGAAATGCAGGCCGTCGCCGACGCCGGCCATGAGATCGGCATCCATGGCTACAGTCACGAAAACCCGATTGCGATGACGCGCGAGCAGGAAATCGTCATCCTCGACAAGTGCATCGATCTCGTTACGCAACTATCCGGCAAGCGGCCGACCGGCTATGTCGCGCCGTGGTGGGAGTTCTCGACCGTGACCAACGAGTTGCTGCTCGAGCGCGGCATCAAGTACGATCACTCGCTGATGCACAACGATTTTCATCCCTATTACGTCCGGGTTGGCGATAGCTGGACCAAGATCGACTATTCAAAGCAACCGTCGGCCTGGATGACACCGCTCAAACGCGGCGTCGAGACCGATTTGATCGAGATCCCGGCGAACTGGTACCTCGATGATCTGCCGCCAATGATGTTCATCAAGAAGAGCCCGAACAGCCACGGTTTCGTTAATCCGCGGCATCTCGAGGAGATGTGGCGGGATCAATTCGACTGGGTCTATCGGGAGAACGACTATGCCGTGTTCCCGATCACCATTCACCCCGACGTTTCGGGCCGGCCTCAGGTGCTGATGATGCTTGAGCGGCTTTACAAGCACATCGCCTCGCACGCCGGCGTGCGATTTGTCACCATGAATGAGATGGCCGACGATTTCGCCAGACGGTCGCCGCGCAAGAAGTAGTGATTGCCGAAACGGCAGGGGAGGCAACGATGTGTTCGCTGTGCGGTATTCTCGGTGCCAATGAGCATTGGGCGGATGCGGCGGCGCGCGAAGGCGTCTACACGCGCAATGCCGATCCGATGCGTCGCCGGCGCGAGCGCGCGGATCGGGTCCGCGTCGCCAATCATGTGCTTGCTCTTTACGGGATGCGGCTTTCCGACTGGCAGGGCGCGTCCTTTCTGTTGTCGACCTTCACCGGCAAGAGCGAGATCGTCGGGGACCTTGGTCATCTCTGGCCGGTCGCCGAAAAGCTGTGTGGTCGAACTTGCGATCCGCTCGCGCCCGAACTGCTCGAGCGGCTGGATGCCGGCCATGGTTAAGGACGTACCAGCCTTCACGCCGGTGACGCTGCTCACCGGGTTTCTCGGTTCGGGCAAGACGACCTTGCTGCGCCGTCTGCTCGCGGATCCCGCGCTCGGGGATACCGCGGTGATCATCAACGAACTGGGCGAAGTCGGAATCGACCACCTTCTGGTCGAGCGTCTCGACGACCAGATAGTGCTGCTGAAGTCGGGTTGCGTGTGCTGCACCGTTCGCGGCGAACTGGCGGCCGCGATGCGCGACCTGCATTCCCGGCGCGAGCGGGGTACGGTGCCACCGTTCCGGCGGCTGGTCATCGAAAGCACCGGGCTCGCCGATCCTTTTCCGGTGCTTTCCACGCTCAAGGCCGATCCCGTGTTGCGCCACCATTTTCGCAGCGCGGGCGTCGTCACGACCGTGGACGCGGTCAATGGAATGCGTCAGCTCGAACGCCACATCGAATCGGTTCGCCAGGTCGCGATCGCCGATGTGATCGTCCTGACCAAGACCGATATTGCCGAAGCTTCGGTTGCGGCGCGGCTGATGGCGCAGCTTGGCACCATGAATCCTTCCGCGTCGCTGCTATCCGCCGCCGAAACCTCCCTGGACGCGGCTGTTCTCTTGCAATCGGGCAGCAGCGGCAGCGGGTTCAGGGCGATCGAAGAGTCCACCGCGGGAACGGCCGCGCATGGCGGGGTCAGCGCCTTCGCGATCATCGTTGACGAGCCCCTCGACTGGACGGCCTTCGGCATCTGGCTGACCATGCTGCTCAATCGGCATGGCGAGCGAATTCTGCGGGTCAAGGGAATACTGGCGCTGGCGGGTGAAGAGCGGCCCGTTGTCGTCCACGGGGTGCAACATCTGGTGCACGCGCCAATCCATTTAAGCCACTGGCCGAGCGAGGATCACAGATCCCGCCTCGTCTTCATCGTGGAGGGAATCGAGCCCGAATTGATTCGGCGCTCGTTCTCGGTGTTCAACCGCCTCGGGGCCGCAAAGGCAAACAGCGATCCGGATAAAAATCAGTGCAGCGTTTCCGCACCGCTAGCTGGTGAGCGGATGCTGCCCATGAAAGCAGAATTTCAACGCCCGCGCGGACGGGCCCAAACAATCAATCAGGGAGGAAGATCATGATACGTGTCGGCGTTGATGTTGGGGGTACGTTCACCGACATTGTCCTGGAGCAGACGACCGCGGGCGAGAGTCAGAAAATCTTCGTCCACAAAGTGTCGTCGACCCCCGAAGACCAATCGGTCGCTGTCGTCCAGGGTGTTGTGGAAGTGTGCAAGATCGCCGGAGTATCGCCGGCAGATATCGACCTCGTGTTGCACGGCACCACCGTGGCGACAAACATGGTGATCGAGCGCAAGGGCGCCGATGTGGGTATGATAACGACGCGCGGATTTCGTGATATCCTCCATATGGCGCGTCACAAGCGACCGCATAATTTCTCGCTGCAGTTCGATGTGCCATGGCAATCGAAACCGCTGGTCAAGCGCCGCAATCGATTGGTCGTGGACGAACGGCTGCGCCCGCCGACCGGTGAGGTCGAGGTACCGCTCGCGCTCGATCAGGTCGAAGCGGCGGCTGAGCTCTTCAAGAAGCGCGGCCTCAAGTCGATCGTGATCTGCTTCTTGTTCTCGTTTCTCAACAGCGAGCACGAGGCGCAGGCTCGCGACGTCGTGAAGCGGGTGATTCCGGACGCGTTCGTTTGCTGTTCGCATGAGGTCGTGAACGTCATCCGGGAATATGAGCGGTTTTCCACGACGGCGATGAACGCCTATATCGGTCCGACCGTCGCGCTCTATCTGCGGCGGCTTGAAGGTCGCCTTCGGGAGAACGGCGTCGCAGCCAAGGTGCGGATCATGCAGTCGAATGGCGGCATCTCCACGGTCGAGAATTCCTCGCTGCGTCCTGTCGGCCTGCTGCTTTCCGGACCCGCAGGCGGCGTCATTGGCGGGCGTTGGACCGGCGAATCCAGCAATACCAAGAACGTGATCACCATCGACGTCGGCGGAACATCGGCCGACATCTCGGTGATCCAGAACGGCGAACTGAGGATCGAAGAATCCACGCGACACCGAGGTTGCGCATCTTCCCGTGCTGGTGCCGATGATCGACATTGACGCCATCGGCGCGGGCGGAGGTTCGATCGCATATCTCGATCCGGGCGGAGCGTTCCGCGTCGGTCCGCGATCGGCGGGCGCCTCGCCGGGCCCGGCATGCTACGGCAAGGGCGGCAAGGAGCCCGCCGTAACCGATGCGCAAGTCGTACTGGGTCGGCTTGATCCCGAGCATTTTCTCGGCGGCGATCTGAAGATCGATCCTTCGCTGGCCCACGCGGCGGTCGAGCAATACGTGGCCAAACCTCTCAATCTAAGCGTCACGGACGCCGCGCTCGGAATTCTGCGGGTGGTGAACAACAATATGGCGCTCGCCATCAATGCTAACTCGGTCGCCAAGGGCATCGATCCCCGCCATTTCACGCTGATGGGTTTTGGCGGCGCCGGCCCGCTGCACGCAACCGCGCTGGCGGAGTTGATCCGCGCCAAGGATACCATCGCGCCGCTGCATCCCGGCATCACGGCAGCAATGGGCCTGCTTTTGACGGAGCTTCAATACGAATATACGCGGTCGGTACTTGTCGTCGCAAACAAGGCCGGCAAGGGCGAATTTGAACTTGTGAACAAGATCGTCGCGGATTTGAAGGCGGAAGCCCGCGAACAATTGCTATCGGACGGCGTAGCTGCCGACGTGCACCGTTTCACTGTTGTCGCCGAGTGCCGCTACGTCGGCCAGGGCTTTGAGCTGCGTGCTGCGATGCCAGACGGGCCACTCAACGAAAGTAATGTCCATTCGGTCATCAAGAGCTTCTTCGATGCGCACAAGCAGGCCTATGGCCATGCGTTCGAGGATCAACTGGTTGAGATCATCACGCTGCGCGTGGTGGGCTCCGCTGCGACCGAGACGCTGAAGTTGCCGGAATTGGCCCATGGCGGGCGGGCCAATCCGAAGACTGCCGAGCTGTACACCCGCAACACCGTGTTCGACGACGGAAAAGCGGTCCCGACGCCGCGTTACGATCGCGCAAAGCTGCTCGCCGACGATGTCGTCAGCGGCCCTGCGCTGATCGTTCAGCATAATTCCACGACGTTGGTACCGCCGGGCTATTCGGCCAGCGTTCTTTCGCACGGCGATATGCACATCGCGCGCTTGGGTTGAGGGAGTAATGAAAATGACAGATGGCACAACAGCGGCAATCGATCCGATCACATTGCAGGTTATTGGCGGCGCGCTGCATTCGATCGCCGAACAGATGGGTAATGTCCTTTATCGGATGTCCTATTCTTCGATCATTCGCGAAAGCCAGGATTTAGGCGCTGGCCTGTTCGATTGCGACTTCAACACACTCTGCGAGTCGGATTCGACGCCCATGCACATCGGCTCGCTTCCCGGTTATCTGCGCGGCATCGAGAAGTCGATTCCGCTGAGCGCCTGGAAGCCGGGCGACTGCGTCATTCACAATCACCCGTATTACGGGGCCAGCCATTCGCCCGACATCGCGGTGGTGATGCCGGTGTTTTTCGACAACAAACTCGTCGGTTTCGCCGCCAACACGGCGCATCACGTCGATATCGGGGCCGCAACACCCGGGCTGATCATCGACGTGCCCGACATGTTCGCGGAAGGCATGCTGTTCAACGGCATCAAGCTCTATGAAGAGGGCAAACGCAGCGAGAGCCTGTGGCGCTACATCAGGGACAATACCCGCGTGCCCAGTCTGGTGATGGGCGACCTTGAGGCGCAGATCGCCTCAGCCGAACTGGGCGTCAAGCGGTTTCAGGAGTTGCTCGCCACTTATGGAAAGGAAATTGTACTTCAGACGACGCGGCAGTTGATGGACTACACCGAAGCGATGTTGCGCCGTGAAATCGCCAAGATTCCCGACGGCGACTATACCGCGGAAGGGTTCCTCGACGACGACGGGAGAACGCGCGGCAAGCATCTGCCGGTGAAGGTGACGGTGAAGAAGCGCGGCGACGGCGTGGAGGTCGATCTCACGGGTTCTGCGGCGCAATCGCCAACCGCCTTCAATGTTCCGTTCGAGGGTTCGACCAAGGTGGCGTGCTACTTCGCGTTTCGTGCGCTGTTGCTCGACACCTATACGCATGAGGAGCATATCCCGCAGAACGAGGGATCGTTCCGTCCGGTCAAGGTCACCGCGCCGCTCGGTTCGATCTTCAATCCGATTGCTCCGGTTGCGGCAGAAGCCCGCTTTTGCCAGATCCAGCGCATCGTCGACCTTATCATCAAGGCGTTGTCCCCGGTTCTTCCTGACCGCTGCACCGCCGGCAACGCCGCGACACTTTCGTTCGCGGCGTTCTCGGGCGTCCGCCCGAACGGCGAGTACTGGGTCTTCCTGGAAGTGAACGAGGCGGCGATGGGCGGCCGTCCAAAATCGGACGGCCCCGATACGGTGGAAGAACTGATGCGCAACACACGCAACAATCCGCTGGAAGATCTCGGCATGCATTTGCCGCTGATCTGCGATCGCTATGAGTTGCGCGACGACGTCATGCCGGGGGCGGGCAAGTTCCGGGGCGGGCAGGGTGTCGTGAAATCGCAGCGTTTCCTGACGCCCGGCTTCGTCACCCACGAGTCGGACAGGCATGATGATGCGCCATGGGGCGTATTCGGCGGCAAGTCAGGCTCCGGCGGCAAGTACGAGATTTACAACGCCAGCAAGCCGGAGGAGATTGCTCAGTACCCGGCGAAGTTCTCCGGATTGCGCGTGAGCGAGGGCGACGTCGCCTGCTACTTCTCGCCTTCGGGAGGCGGCTACGGCGATCCGCTGGACCGCCCCGCGCAACAGGTGCTTGAGGATGTGCTCGACGATTTCATTACGCCCGAGCATGCGCGCGAAGCCTATGGCGTCATCTTGAAATCGGCAGATGATGGCTTTGCCTGGGCGCTCGACGCGGCTGCGACCGAGACGTTGCGGTCATCGATGCGAGGTTGAATCTCGTTATAGATGTGCCTTGCGGCGGCAACGCCGCAAGGTTCGGGCACGCTGCACGTCTCGATTAAATCGGACAACCAGAGGAAAAGCGTTTTTCAATTTACAGTATATTGAGGTTCGTGCAACTTTCTCTAACGACCCGTCGGAGGACACATGGCTACGATCAATTGTGATATGGGTGAAGCGTTCGGGCTCTATCGGATGGGCGACGATGCAGGCCTCATGCCTTTGATTGACATCGCGAACGTGGCGTGTGGTTTCCATGCCTCCGATTTCAACCACATGCGATCGACGGTGCGGCTGGCCAAAGCGCACGGCGTTGCTGTGGGCGCTCATCCCTCGCTGCCGGATTTGCAAGGGTTCGGCCGACGTGAGATGAAGATCGGGCGCGAGGAATTGGCCAACTGCCTGATCTACCAGATTGGCGCCTTGAAGGGTTTCCTCGACGCCGAAGGCATGAAACTCAACCATATCAAGCCCCACGGCTCACTATACGGAATGGCCGCGCGCAACGAAGACACCGCGCACGCGATTTGTGACGCCGCGGACGTGTTCAAGACCCCCTTGCTCGGCATGGTGGGAACGCTGCACGAAACCGTCTACTCCGCTCGCGGCCATCGCTTCCTGGCCGAATTCTACGCCGACCTCGACTACAGCGACGACGGAGGGGTCATCATCACGCGCGAGCATGAGGCGAAAGATCCTGCCGCGGCCGCGGCCAAATGTCTGCGCGCCATCTCGGAAGGCAAGGTCACGACCGTCGGCGGCCGCGACGTTCGCGTAGGTGCGGAGACGATCTGCGTGCATTCAGACACACCTAACGCCGTCGCGATCGCGTCGGCTGTGCGTGGCGCTGTTCCGCGTCAAGCCAATCGGTCTCAAGCCTGAGAGGTTGCCATGCCCAGAGAGATTCTCGCTCCCTTGCCGGGAGTCTTTTATCGCAAACCGGCTCCGGATAAGCCGGCTTACAAATCCGAGGGCGACATCGTCGCGGTCGGCGACGTCGTCGGATTGATTGAAGTGATGAAGTCCTTCATCGAAGTCCACGCTGACGCGAGCGGTAAGATCATTCGCTTTGTCGTCGGCGATGAGGAGCCGATCATGGCGGGTCAGTCGCTGCTCGAGATCGAATAGGTATGCCCATCTCACGATTGCTGATCGCCAATCGGGGGGAGATAGCCGTGCGCATTCAGCGCGCGGCGCGGGAGCTTGGCATCAAAACCGTTCAGGTTTACAGCGCTGCCGACGCCAACTCGCTGGCGGTTCGCATGGCGGACGAAGCGGTCAACATCGGTCCGTTCCAGGCGGCGAAATCCTATCTCAACATCGAAGCCGTTCTCGCCGCGGCCAAGGCGACCGGCGCGGACGCCGTTCATCCGGGCTACGGCTTTCTCTCCGAGAATCCGGTCTTCGCGGAGGCGGTGGAGGCCGCTGGGTTGATCTTCGTCGGTCCGAAAGGCGAGACGATCCGAACCATGGGCGACAAGGCCGCGGCTCGCGGTGCGGCGCAAAGCGCGGGCGTGCCCGTCGTGCCCGGTTCCGAAGGCCGCGTTACAGATCTTGACGAAGCGCGGAAACTCGCGGAGAAAATCGGCTTTCCGGTCATGATCAAGGCTTCGGCGGGCGGCGGCGGACGCGGGATCCGCATTGCGGAAACTGCCGAAGCACTTGGCGCGGCGCTCGATCAGGCCGCCGCCGAGGCCAAGGCAGCCTTCGGCGATGGCGGGCTCTACCTGGAAAAGTTCATTGGCAACGCTCGCCATATCGAAGTGCAAATTCTCGGCGACGGCGTCAATGCGATTCACTGCTATGAGCGCGAATGCTCGCTGCAGCGGCGTCGGCAAAAGGTATGGGAAGAAGCGCCAGCCTCGGTGCTTTCGCTCGACGTGCGAGAGGCGCTGTGCGCCTCGGCCGTCGCTCTCGCCAAATCCGTGAACTACCGAGGGGCCGGAACGCTCGAATATCTTTATGACGAGAAGAGCCGAAGTTTCTATTTCATCGAAATGAACACCCGCATCCAGGTAGAGCATCCCGTGACGGAGATGATCACCGGGATCGATCTGGTGCGCGAGATGATAAGTATCGCCGGTGGCGAACCGTTGCGTTACCAGCAAGGCGACGTGCGCCTGAGCGGACACGCCATCGAGGTTCGCATCAATGCGGAAGACGGTTCGCACGATTTCCGCCCGTCGCCCGGCAAAGTGACTGCGCTGCAGGTTCCCGGCGGCATGGGTACGCGCTTCGATACGCTGCTTTATCCCGGCTATACGGTGTCGCCTTTCTACAACTCTCTGCTCGGCAAGCTGATCGTTTGGGATACGTCGCGCGAGATGGCGCTGCGCCGCCTCGGCCGCGCGCTCGGCGAACTGAAAATCGAGGGCATCATCACGACGGCGCCCTTGCATCAGCGTCTCGTGGAGGCGCCCGAGATCCGAGCCGGAGCATTTCACACACGGTGGTTGGAGCAATGGCTCGCCAGGAAGATGAAGCCGCAGGACGCCATGATGGAGCAAAGCAGCCGATGACCAGCCGGTATTCGTTTGGAGGCGATGAACATATCTTCGTTGAGTGCGACGAGGCGATGTCGCTTGAGGCCTTCTTCAAGAGCTTGTCGGTAACGAAAGCGGTGCGCGCCGCCCAAATTCGGGGGGTCACCGAGATATGTCCGGCTAACGCCTCGTTCCAGATCAAGTTCGATCCGGACGTCATCAAGCCCGACGATCTCTTGCGCGAGTTGAAATCGATCGAAGCCGCCGCCGCGAGCGGCGGGCATTCCGCGCTCAAGACGCGCATTATCGAGGTCCCCGTGCTGTACAACGATCCCTGGACGCACGAAACCCTGATGCGGTTTCGCGATCGGCATCAGGCACCTGACATGACCGACATCGAATACACCGCCAAGATCAATCACCTCGACGGCGTCGACGGGTTTGTGAAGGCGCATTCGGGCGCCCCCTGGTTCGTCTCGATGGTCGGGTTCGTGGCGGGTCTGCCTTTCCTCTATCAGATGGTCGAGCGTGCGCGGCAAATTCAGTCGCCGAAATATCTGCGGCCACGCACGGATACGCCCAAGCTGACCGTCGGGCATGGCGGGTGCTTCGGTGCCATCTATTCGGTGCGTGGCGCCGGCGGCTATCAGATGTTCGGCATCACGCCGATGCCGATCTACGATCCCAACCAGGAGATCAAGTATCTCAAGGACTTCATGTGCCTGTTCAATCCGGGCGATATCGTGAAGTGGCGGCCGATCGATCGCGCCGAATACGATCAAACCGTCGCGGACGTCCAGGCTGGAAAATTTGACCCACGGATATCCAACGTCACCTTTTCGCTGGACGAATTTCACGCCGACATCGACGGCACCAACGCCAAGCTGACGGGGGAGCTCTATGGCCATTAAAGTCGTCAAGCCCGGTCTTTCGACCACAGTGCAGGATCTTGGCCGACCCGGATATTATCATATCGGCATTCCGATCTCGGGCGGCATGGACCGGTTCGCGCTATGCGCCGCCAATTGGCTTGTCGGCAACAAGGAAGATGCCGCTGTTCTCGAAGCGACCTTCCTGGGTCCCGAGTTGGAGTTCACGTCGGATGTGACTGTCGCGGTCACCGGCGCGGAATTGCCGCCGAAGCTCGACGGGCAGCCCCGCCCAACCTGGACCTCCTTCAAGGTCAAGAAGGGCCAGACGCTGGCATTTGATTTTCTGCAGACGGGGGCCCGCGCCTATATCGCTATCTCGGGCGGCGTCGATGTGCCGGTCGTTCTCGGTTCGCGCGCGACCTATACGCTTGGCGCCCTCGGCGGATATCTGGGCCGCAAGCTCGCCGCGGGTGACGAATTGGCTCTGGGCTCGGGCGGAGAAGTGGCCGAGAGCCGTGAGGTTCCGGCTCGGCTGCGTCGTGCACCCGGTTCTCCCGCAGAACTGCGCATGATGCCAGGCCTGTATTGGCATCGCATTACCGAACTGGCGGGCCGGTACTTCTTCGAGGACACCTGGAAAGTGGCGCCGGAGGCCGATCGAATCGGTTATCGATTCCGTGGCGGGCGTCCGCTCGACTTTGTGCCGCGCGAACCGCCGTTCGGGGCAGGCTCCGATCCCTCCAATATCGTCGACGCTTGCTACCCCTATGGTTCGATCCAGGTACCGGGCGGCACTGAGCCGATCATTCTGCATCGCGACGCCGTTTCGGGTGGCGGCTACTTCATGATCGGCACGATCATTTCCGCCGATATGGACCTGATCGGGCAATTGCAACCGAACGCCGCTGCGCGCTTCACGCCGGTTACCATGGAACAGGCATTGGCGGCCCGACACGATCGGGCAAAGCTGCTCAACGAGGTCCGCGAAAGTCTCTGAGGTATCGTACCGGCGATCCGAGAGTATCAGTCGGGGCTGACGCGGTCGCGACAGCGGAAGTGGCGCGTCAGATCACCGAAGGGCTTCCGTCCTCAGCCGGCACTTGCCCCGAAGCAGTCCATGCAAGTATGGGGGACAATCTGGATTGAGCGTAAAGGAGAACGAAATTGCCCCATCCCGCGTTGACCCCAAATTCCGTTGCTGTCGTCACCGGCGGCGCGGCGGGCATCGGCCTTGCGGCTGCCACGAAATTCGCGCAACTGGGCTTGCGGATATGTATCGCGGATCTCGGTGAAGAGCGGCTCGCCAGGGCTGCGGCCGCGCTTTCCGGGGTGGCATCGAACGGTGCAGCAAGTATCATGGCGATGGCGGCCGATGTCAGTCGCATCGACGATGTCAAGAAACTGGAACTTGCGGTACGGCAGCGGTTCGGCGGTATCGACGTTCTGATGAATAATGCCGGCGTGCAGCCCGGTAGCGGGATGTTCGGGCCTGCCGCGAACTGGCAGAATGTGATCGGTATCAATCTGTGGGGTGTCATCCACGGCACGCAGGTCTTCGTCCCCGGCATGATCGAGCGCGGACGCCCCGGCCTCATCATCAATACGGGTTCGAAGCAGGGCATCACGACGCCGCCCGGAGATCCCGCCTACAATGTTGCCAAGGCCGGCGTGAAGGCCTTCACGGAGGCTCTGCAACATGAATTGAGGAATCTCCCGGACGCCCGGCTTAGCGCGCATCTCCTCATCCCCGGTTTCGTCTTCACCGGATTGACCGCCAAAGGCCGTACCGAAAAGCCCGCCGCCGCGTGGACGCCGGAGCAAACCATCGACTTCATGATCGAAGCGCTGTCGGCCGGAGACTTTTACATTCTCTGCCCGGACAATGATGTGCCCCGGCATGTCGATGAGCGCCGGATTCTGTGGGCCGCAGGAGATATCGTCGAGAACAGGCCGGCGCTGTCGCGCTGGCACCCGGATTACGCGGATGCCTTCGCAAAATTTATGAACATGCGCTAGCAACCACCGGCACCGGTGCCGGCGTTTGTCCGGACACGCGCGCTCATAGGCGCATTCGCGGCTCCTTACAGCGTATCCAGAACATGATCGTTGCCTTGTCCGGAGCCTATCTGATCGCATCGAGGGTCAACCACATTCGGGCCGTTGCGAAAGCGCCCAAGACGATTGGTTCTAAGAGGCTTGATCGATTGTAAATCGGCGGACGCGTGATACTTTTTGCGGTTTGAGCCATAGCCATATCAGGCGAAAAGTCACACATTGTGCGCACCGCAGGGCGCTGACATGAAGACGGCCGACGAGATTGAGCCAAGTGGGGAATTAGTCGGCATCAGGCGGGGCCGAAGCCGTGCGATGCCTCTAGGCACGTTGGCCTTCGTTCTCGGCCTGGTCGCTTGCATCCATCTTGCAATCTGGGCGCTGAAAAATCCGGCGACAACGGCAGCAACCGTCGAGGACAGGCTGGCGAGCGTTTCGTACAATCGTTTCGAGGGCTCTCCCTCTTCGGGACGGAAAGTGCCCGAGGCGAGGATTCGGACTGATCTCACGGCCATCGCCAGGCAAGCCAAAGCGGTGCGCACCTATGCTTCCACCCAGGGGCTCGAGCGGGTGCCAAAGATTGCGGCTGAACTCGGGCTTAACGTCACGCTTGGCGCCTGGATCGGTCCCGACAATGCCCGAAACGAGCGTGAGATCGCAGCAGCCCTCGACCTCGCCAGACACAATCCCAATGTCAAGCGCCTGGTCGTAGGCAATGAAACCGTGTTCCGGAAGGAGCACACTGCAGCCGAACTGATTCAGTTTATTCAGCGTGTAAAACGACAGAGTCCGGTTCCAGTCGGATCCGCGGAAAACTGGCGAATTTTCATCGAACATCCCGAACTTGGCGACGCTGTCGACCAGATCTTTGCCCACATCATCCCGTACTGGGAGGGCGTGCCGAAGGAGACCGCTATTACTCGGTCCCTGGAGATTTACGACCAACTGCAGGCAGCCTTCCCGGGCAAGACCATCGTCGTCGGAGAACTCGGCTGGCCGAGCGCCGGCCGTAACTTCGAGCAAGCCATGCCGCGCCCGATCACCCAGGCCGTGGTGTTACGCGATTTCGTTGCACGCGCCACCGCGCTCGGCATCGATTACAATATCGTCGAGGCGATCGATCAGCCCGAGAAATTGTTCGAGGGCAATGTCGGCCCCTATTGGGGCATCCTCGATGCGAAGTTGCGGCCGAAGTTTGCCTGGACAGGGCGGCTGGTGGATCCCGATTATTGGGAGGCGGCGGGGTGCGCTGTCCTCGTTGGATTGTTGTTGTCGCTCTCTATTCTGCTGCTTCCCGGGGCAACCATCGGACAGGTGGCGTTGCTTGCCGGCGCCGACCATGTGCTCGGCGACTGGTGCGCCAGCGTGCTCGGTTACTGGCACGCCCACTATTTCCTGCATGGCGAGGTAATTGCGTTCGGCATCGGGTTGCCGCTGATGGGGCTACTCGCGCCGATTCTGCTTTCGCGCGTGGGCGAATTGGCAGCAGTGACCTTTGGCCGCAATCCCGAGCGGCTGCTGGCGATATCGCCGACGCGCGCCGACGCTGCCACGCCAAAGGTCTCGATCCATATCCCCGCGTACCGCGAACCGCCGGAGATGCTGTTGCGCACCATCAATTCGGTGGCGCGGCTCGAATACCCGAATTTCGAATGCGTGGTTATCATCAACAACACGCCGGATCCGGCGTTCTGGCAGCCGATCGAGACGCGCTGCCGCGAACTCGGTCCGCGTTTCAAGTTTCTGCGCGTCGAAAACCTCCAGGGGTTCAAGGCCGCAGCCCTTCGGCTCGCATTGGCGGAGACTGCGGCCGATGCCGAGATCATCGGCGTCATCGATGCCGACTATGTGGTCGATCCCCGATGGCTCATCGATCTGGTCCCGAGCTTTGCCGATCCCGAGGTTGGGCTTATTCAGGCGCCGCAGGATCATCGCGACGCCGACCGCAGTTTCATCCATTCCGCCATGAACGCCGAATATGCCGGCTTCTTCGATATCGGCATGGTCGAGCGCAACGAATTCAACGCCATCATCGTTCATGGCACCATGTGCCTGATCCGGCGTACGGCGATGGCGGCCGCCGGCGGCTGGTCGAGTGACACCATTTGCGAGGATAGCGACCTCGGGCTTTCGATCATGGAACTCGGCTGGCGCGCGCATTACACCAATCACCGTTATGGCTGGGGATTGCTGCCGCAGGATTACCAGGCCTTCAGGGTTCAGCGGGCTCGTTGGGCCACGGGCGCGGTGCAGATTGTCAAGAAACACTGGCGCAAGTTCCTGCCGGGGACCAGCCGGCTCAACCATGACCAGAAGCGGGAATTTCTGTTGGGCTGGCTGAATTGGTTCGTCGCTGAAACCATTGCTGTTGGAGCGGCGCTGCTCAACTTGATCTGGGTGCCGTTCATCGCGCTCGATATCGTCGCCGTTCCCGATGTCCTGCTGACGTTCCCGATCATAGCGGCGTTTTTCGTCACACTGGTACATTTTGCCTGCGCTTACCGGATGCGGGTCGCAGTTTCATATTGGCAGATGCTGGGCGCGATGATCGTGTTCATGTCCGTTCAGTGGACGGTCGCGAGTGCGGCCTTTAAAGCCGCGCTTCCGGCGAGCCACAGCTTCTTCTATCGTACCCGGAAGGGCGGCGGGACGATCACGAGTACGCGCATTATGGCGATGCCGGAAATGCTGCTGGGCGCGCTGCTGGCCGCTGGCGCTGCCACGATCTACGCCGTCAATATCTACCGTCACCTCGAGGCCGATCTGTTTGCAACGATCCTGCTGCTTCAGAGCCTGCCGTTCCTGTCGGCCGTGGCGCTGGTGTGGCTGGAGCGCCTTGGTGATCGCAAATTGAAGAAAATATCACCGACGCCAGCGGCAACCTGAGACGGGAAGTATGGAGGACAAAACGCACCTCTGTCACGGCCCTCGGCATTCCGCGGTATTCCAGCGCAGGATTGCGATCCCTTGAACATCGTAAACGAGTTATCGAACCGCTGGCGGACTCGGATTTCGTTTGGCGGCGAATGCTCAGTCGTTGCCGCGGTAGGTCGCACGCGGAACAGAGCCGATGGTGCTCACCCTATTGAGACGAGCAGCGACAAATGTTCGCGCTCGATTAACCATACGCCGGCGTGCCAGCTCCGCTTAACTTGAAGTTGATGCGCGGCAACGATCGTCTGCTATCATGCGTGATCCCAACACCCATACTGAAGGCTTTTTCCTGGCGCATGACGCGTTTGGGGCGCTGTTCAACAGTGCTCCATTGCCCATGTGGGTGTATGACCGCAAAAATCTCGGATTTCTTGCCGTAAATGACGCCGCGGTGCTCTTTTATGGCCATAGCCGCGAACAGTTTTTGTCAAAGACAATATTCGACATTCGACCAGCCGACGATTGCGCCGAACTGAAGGAAATCATCGACCTCGGCGGATATGAGTTCGAAGATCGCAGCTGGCGGCACCGGAAGGCGAACGGAACGACGATCGATGTCAATGTTTACACGCAAGCGGTGACTTACGAGGGGCGCGCGGCTGCCCTTGTCACGATGATCGACATCACCAAACGCCGACAGGCTGAGGCCCGCATCAGCCATATGGCGCACCATGATGCGATGACCGGCCTTGCAAACAGAACCCAGCTGCAACTAAGCATCACTGACGCCCTCGTGCGCGTGCGTTATGGCGCCCGCATCGCACTGATTTATATCGACCTTGATCAATTCAAGGAGGTCAACGATTCGCTTGGCCATGCCCAAGGAGACGAATTATTGCGGACTGTCTCTGAAAGGTTGCTCAGATGCGTCCGCAAAGACGACACGGTGGCGCGTCTGGGGGGTGATGAGTTTGCCATCGTCCAGTGCGGAATAGACGGCCCGGATGATGCCAGCGCACTTGCGGATCGCATCATCGAGGCAATGTCCATGCCGTTCGACATAGCAGGGCATGTCATTAGAATTGCCGCGAGCATAGGCATCGCTCTGGCGCCCGATCATGCGAGCGATGCTGAGACAATTTTGAAAGCTGCCGACATCGCGCTTTATCAGGCAAAATCCGTCGGCGGGGATGGTTTCCGCTTCTTCGATCGGGGGATGAGCGAGAGCGCCCGGGCGCGCCGCGAACTGGAGCGGGAATTGCGCTTGGCAATTCAGCATGGCGAACTGGAGCTTCATTACCAGCCGATTATTGGGACCAGCACCGGCAGGATTTGCGGCGCGGAGGCGCTTCTGCGCTGGCGGCATCCGGTCGAGGGCATGATCTTCCCTGACCGATTTATTCCTCTTGCGGAGGAGACCGGGATCATCACGCAGATCGGGGAATGGGTACTCCGGACCGCGTGTATCGACGCGGCGACCTGGCCGGCTGATGTCAAGGTCGCCGTCAATTTGTCTGCCAGGCAATTCAGCAATGATAATCTGGCCAACGTCGTAATGAACGCTCTTGCCGAATCCGGGTTGCCGCCGGAGCGGCTGGAACTCGAAATCACTGAAACTTCCCTCATTGTATCGCCGGATCAATGTCTGCGCGCGCTCACGCAACTTAAGAACCTCGGTATCGCGATTGCGCTCGATGATTTCGGGACCGGATACTCGTCGTTCAGTCAGTTGACGATGTTCCCTTTTGACAAGATCAAGATCGACAAATACTTCACCCAGAACATGACCAAGCGCGGTGACTGCGCAGCGATCGTGCATGCGACTGTGATCC
The DNA here is from genome assembly GCA_963771225.1 of uncultured Pseudomonadota bacterium. Taxonomy (GTDB): domain Bacteria; phylum Pseudomonadota; class Alphaproteobacteria; order Rhizobiales; family Xanthobacteraceae; genus Bradyrhizobium. The sequence continues at coordinate 521,467 of CAVYSR010000013.1, forward strand.
TTGCGCAAGGCCTCGGCATGGAAACCACCGCCGAGGGTGTCGAAACGATAGAGCAACATCATCTGTTGCGACTAGCCGGCGCGACGTCGCTGCAGGGCTACTTATTCAAGCGCCCCTGTCCGCTCTCCGAGATTGACTTCGCAGAGGTCTACCATAGTGAGCGAATCGAAGATGCCGCGTAGATTCGACATCGATGCCATGGTGCGCGCGTTGACGTTCTGCGGTGGGTGACCGATCTCTTGGTGTTCCGATCGATAGGCTTCGGCCATGAACAAATGGCTCTGATCAGATCGAGGCGAACGTCCGTCTCGCGCGGCGTGGTCGTAGAGTACATGCTGCAACGCGACTGCCGGATTTCCCCTTCTTTTGCGTGGCTTGCTCCATGCCGGCACGGGTGAAATCGCGGATCGCTTCCGCGCTGTTCTGGTAGCCTTTGCTCAGCGATTACCCGGCCGAGCTTATCCATCTGATCGTCGTCGAGCGTAATTGCGACGCGCTCCGGTTGAGCCTCCGGCAGTTAGGTTGACGGTGGTGGGTGCATTCCAGCGGGCGCGCGGGCGGTGCGGCGCCCGACAAAGCGATTGATAGCCATTCGGAATATTGCTAAGTAAGTTATCAAATTGATAAAGAACAATGCATGGAAACGCTCGGAACGGTCCTCATCGTCGCGCGCGGCGGCCCTCAATGGACCGCTACTGCCGATGTGTTGTCCGACGAATATGACTATCGGGTCCTGACTGCCCGCTCGGCCGACGAAGCGGCCAATGCGTTGTCCGATGCCCATGTCGATATCGTCCTGGCCGAACACGGCGCCAGTGGAGATGGGCTGGAATTTCTGACAAACCTCCGCATCTCTCATCCTGAGGTTATCCGGGTGCTGGCGCTCGAAGCCAAAACGGAGCTGACGAAGCAGGCAATTTCGCCGGCGGCGATCTATCAATTCGTTCGCAAGCCGCTTGACGCCAAGCAAATCGGGCTGGTTGTCGAGCGTGGACTGGAATCGCGCGAGCTGGCCCGGCGCCACCGCATGCTGTCGCGGGAGTTCAAATTCCCGGCTGATTCCATGCACATCCATGCGCGCCACGGCATGCCGCTGCATGCCGAGAGCCAGCGGTTTGAAAAGCTTGTCTACGTCAGCGAGAAGCTGACCGAACTGTGTGACGTTGCCCGCAAGGCGGCCCGGACTGAACTGCCGATCCTGATCCAGGGCGAAACCGGAACCGGCAAGGAGTTACTCGCACGCGCGATCCATTATAATTCAAGCCGCCACGCCAGTCCGCTGATGGTTCAGAACTGCGGCGGAATGTCTGATGAATTGCTGCAATCGGAGTTGTTCGGGCACAAGCGCGGTGCCTATACGGGCGCCATCTCCGATCGGCTAGGCCTGTTTCGGGCAGGCGACGGCGGGACGGTTTTCCTCGATGAAATTTCCGACGTATCGCCATCGTTCCAGGTGAGTTTGCTTCGTTTCTTGCAGGAGGGCGAGGTCAAGCCGCTTGGCTCGGACAAGACGGAAACCAGCAATGTCCGCATTATAGCGGCGTCGAATTGCCCGCTGCGCGCGCTGGTGGCGGCGGGAAAATTTCGTCAGGACCTGTATTTCCGTCTCAAGGGTTTTGAACTGGAGGTGCCTCCGCTGCGAGACCGGCCGGACGATGTGCCTGCGCTGGCGGAATTCTTCGCAGCAAAACACAGCGACGCGATCAGCCGGAAAATTCTCGGTATTTCCGCAAGCGCGCTGGAGAAATTCGTCGGATTCGATTTTCCCGGCAACGTGCGCGAACTCGAAAACGAGATTCGCCGGATGGTGGCCCTTGCCGACGACGGCGAATATCTGACGACGAAGAATATGTCGCCAGCGATCCTGGCGGCGCCGCCGAGGCCGCGGCCAGGCGCGGTCAATGGATACATCGCGCACGGAGCAACCCTGAAGGACAAGGTTGAAAATCTTGAGAAACAGGTCCTCAATGAGGCATTGACGCGCCACCGATGGAACCAGAGCCGGGCGGCGAACGAACTTGGCCTTTCGCGCGTTGGTCTCGCCAACAAGATCAAACGCTATGGTCTTGACGAACCTCACTGAGATAGCGCGATGCCCGAAGATGGCGATCCCGAAGAGATAGATTCGAAGGCGCAAATCGTCCGGTTTCCGCAGTCCCGAGTTTCGCCTGCTGGAAGCAACGCGCCCTTCAAGGAACTCGGGTTGAGCCATTTGTCCAGACAATTGGGCTTGCCGGAGCGCCAGGCGACCGGTCATTGGTGCAGCCGCTGTCACGGAATTTGGTACGGGTACCTGCTTGAGGTGACTTGTCCGGTTTGCGGCAACCGTCACGGCTAGATGGCAAACGGCGGGCCCGGGGCCGTCCCATTGAAGTCGACACGAATTCGGCTCGATCATCGATCGAGGCGGATTTCGCCAACCCTCAACCGCGACCAAATTACCAAGGTGTTCTGAAAACAATCTTTGCACAGCGAACATAGTTTGCAGCGTTTCACCGTTGAAATATATGTCAGTGCCCTTGCATCATCTTTCGTAAGCCATTGGTCCGTCGTCTACTTCGCGGTTGCCGGCAGTACGGCACGCAACTTGCTCCAAGCTTCGAGGCAAGACGCCGCTCGGGCGCCGCATCGAACAATGTTTGGAGGAAATGATGGCCAATCTGCTGTGGCTTCAAGGCGGCGCATGCTCGGGAAATACGATGTCCTTCCTCAATGCTGAGGAGCCGAGCGCCTGCGATCTCGTCACTGATTTTGGCGTCAACATCCTCTGGCATCCCTCGCTGGGTATGGAACTCGGCGACAATCTGAAGAAGCTGTTGAACTCGCTCACTTCCGGCGAGATGGCGCTCGACATCTTTGTGTTCGAGGGCACGGTCGTCAACGCGCCGAACGGTACCGGTGAATGGAATCGCTTCGCCGGGCGGCCGATGAAGGATTGGGTCGCGGACCTCGCAAGAGTAGCCAGCTACACGGTCGCCATCGGCGACTGCGCGACCTGGGGCGGCATTCCGGCGACGGCGCCAAATCCGTCCGACAGCGAGGGTCTCCAATTCCTCAAGCGCAAGCACGGCGGCTTCCTCGGAACCGGCTACAAGTCGAAGGCGGGTTTGCCGGTCATCAACGTTCCCGGATGTCCCGCGCATCCCGACTGGATCACGCAGATCGTGGTGGCAGTTGCCACGGGACGCGGCGGCGATCTATCGCTCGACGAATTCCAGCGGCCGAAGACCTTCTTTACCAGCTTTACGCAGACCGGGTGCACCCGCAACATGCACTTCGCTTACAAGGTTTCGGCCACCGAATTCGGACAGCGCAAGGGTTGCCTGTTCTACGATCTCGGCTGCCGCGGTCCGATGACGCATTCACCGTGCAACCGCATCCTGTGGAATCGCCAATCGTCGAAGACCCGCGCCGGCATGCCTTGCATGGGCTGCACCGAGCCGGAATTCCCGTTCTTCGAGTCTGATGCCGGGAACCGTCTTCAAGACACAGACCGTGATGGGCGTGCCGAAGGAGATGCCGACGGGCGTCGACAAGACCGGCTACATCAAGCTCACGGCGGCGGCAAAAGCGGCATCTCCGGCCTGGGCCGAGGAAGACATCTTCGTCGTCTGACGGGAGCCCCGTCATACCCAAGGCGAACGCTCTCCTCACGCCCGATCAAACAGGACAATTCAAATGCCATCAGCAGTTCAAACCCTCGATATTTCGCCCGTCGGCCGCGTCGAAGGCGATCTCGATGTTCGCGTTAACATTCAGGACGGCGTCGTCGTCAACGCCTGGACCCAGGCAGAACTGTTCCGAGGCTTCGAGGTCATCCTGCGCGACAAGGATCCGCAAGCGGGCCTCGTGGTAACGCCGCGCGCCTGCGGCATCTGCGGCGCCTCGCATCTGACATGCGCGGCCTGGGCGCTCGATACCGCGTGGCAAACCGAAGTCCCGCGCAACGCGATCCTGGCGCGAAATCTCGGTCAGATCGTTGAAAGCCTTCAGAGCCTGCCGCGCCATCATTACGGGCTCTTCATGATCGATTATACCAACAAGAACTACTCCAAATCGAAATACTACGAAGAGGCGGTGAAGCGTTGGTCGCCCTTCACCGGCACCAATTACGAGATCGGCGTCACGATCTCCGGCAAGCCGGTCGAGATCTATGCGCTGCTCGGCGGTCAATGGCCGCATTCGAGCTACATGGTGCCGGGCGGCGTGATGTGCGCTCCGACGCTGACGGACGTAACCCGCGCCTGGTCGATTCTTGAATATTTCCGCCGCGACTGGATGGAGAAGATCTGGCTGGGCTGCACCTTAGAGCGCTACGAGGAAATCAAGAGCTACGACGACTTCATGGCCTGGCTGGACGAGAAGCCGGAGCACGCCAATTCCGATCTCGGCCTGTTCTGGCGCATGAGCATGGACTGCGGAATGGACAAGTTACGGCAAGGGCCATGGGCAATTCATCTCGCTGGGGATATCTGCCGCACGAGGATAAATATCAAAAGCCGACCATCGACGGCCGTAACGCTGCATTGATCATGAAAAGCGGCGTCTATGACGGCAAGACCGATCACGTTCAAGCTGATGGACCAGAAATTCACCCGCGAAGATACCATGCACGCCTGGTATGACGAACCGGGGGGCCTGCACCCGTTCGACCGCACGACCGTGCCGACCCAGAAGAACACGGTCGACATGGCCGGCAAGTATTCCTGGTCAACCGCGGTGCGCGCACGAGGAAAACGGCCGTCTCGAGGCCGGCCCGCTGGCACGGCAGATGGTCGCCGGCGGCAAGCACGGCGAGTCCTGGCAGCATTATGATCCGCTGGTCCTCGACATGTATAAAAAGCTCGGCGGGGCGAGCGTGATGTTGCGTCACTTTCGCGCGCATGCATGAAGGCGTGAAACTGTACCGTCAGGCCGAGCACGCGCTGCGCGAGTTCAAGCTGAACGATCCGTGGTATATCAAGCCGACCGAACGGGATGGCCGTGGCTGGGGCGCCACCGAGGCGATTCGCGGCGCGCTTTGCCACTGGATCGAGGTCAAGGACGGCAAGATCAAGAATTACCAGATCATTGCGCCGACCACCTGGAACGTTGGACCGAGGTCGGCCGATGGCATTCGGGGCCCGATGGAGCAGGCCCTGATCGGCATCGCCGATCAGGGACGTGCATGATCCTGTCGAAGTCGGGCACGTCTGCCGTTCTTACAACTCATGTCTTGTTTGCACAGTTCACGCCCATGATGCGAAGACCGGAGAGGAGCTGGCTCGCTTCCGAACGGCCTGATCGGCCATTGTCGATCGTGGCGGCAGATGTCGTGGTTGATGCTCGCGGGCAATGCCATGATAAGGTCGGACAGATATCGTGGAAGGTAGTCACATATGGCGTCCGACAACGGAGCAGTGTTGAAAGCGATTGCCGATATGCTCGGGAACGGACTCGAAACGCAGGTCGAGCCCTTTCCCGAGACCGACAGAGAGTTTTCCGACATTCTGATCCAGCTCCGCCAACTGGATCCCAAGGATTTAAAGGCCAAGTTGGTCATCGGCGGGTTTCTGAATCACCCCTACGGGCCGGAAAAGCAGCGATGCCTGGAGTGCATGTACTATCTCGTGCACCGAAAATGGTGCGATTTGCCTGAACTCGCCGTTCCGGTCGAACCGGAGTGGTGGTGCCGGTTGTGGCGAATTTAGCGCCACCTCGAAAACACCGATAGGGAAGCGAGGAGGGGGCTGTGGGCGACGAAAGCTTGCGGGGTGAAATTCAGTTTCTTCTCGAGGGTGGCCTCAAGACCGAGGTATTTCCCCGCGCCGATACCCAGGAGGAGGTTCAGTCGATTGTCGGTCGCCTGAAATCCACCGGCAGCGATCTAAAGGCCAAGCTTGTGATCGGCGGCTTTACACTCAAGCCAGTCACACATGGCGATATCGAGCAGCCCTGCGAAACCTGCATGTATTATAAAGTCCATCAACGGTTCTGCGAATTGCCGGAGCTCAATGTACCGGTCGAACCGGAGTGGTCATGCAGGCTTTGGCGGATATGAGACCGTTTTTGAGACGCGCCGCGTGAAGCCGGTCGCGGGCCGGGGCGTTCAACCCCATCCCTGTGGTACAGCAGGGGGTCGAACAAACAGAGTTTCAAGATCAAGGCCAGCCCCGTGATTGTTGTCGTCGGATGTGGAAACCAAAATCGCCTCGATGACGGTGCCGGCGTCGACGTCTTGCGCCTGCTGGAAGCGCGCGGCATCGGCCGTGATGCCCAACAAGTGCGTTTGCTCGTCGCCGGAACCGATGGAATGGCAACGATGTTCGCCGCGCGCGGCTGCCGGACTTTGATCGTTGTCGATGCCTGTCGCTCCGGCTCGGAGCCGGGCGCGGTTTTTGAAGTGCCAGGCGGTGAACTTGAACAGCGCTACCAGCCGTCGCTCAACCTTCATGATTTTCGCTGGGATCACGCCCTGTTTGCCGGCAGGCAGATCTTTCGCGAACAATTCCCCACGGATGTGGTGGTATTGCTGATCGAGGCGCAGACCACCGAATTCGGGATCGGCCTCTCGGAACCGGTATCGTCAGCCGTTGCCAAGGTCGCCGAGCGGGTCGAAGGGCTGATTCGATCTCGCTTGCTGGCGCAGGCTGAAATCTCTTGACCGCGGCGTCGTCAGTCAGTTTGAAGCGCGGCGCGCTTTATGTGAGTTGCGAAGTCTACGACCGGTATTTCGCCGGGCTTGAAGCGGTCATTCTGCTGCGTCGCGATCGGGATCTCTGCATTCTGCCGGTCCGCCATGCCGCTGCCGGTGGCTATCTGCTCAAGCTGCGCAATAAGGCCGGCGATCGCGTCGTCCATGCGCCGGATTTTTTTCGCGAATGCGGCATCGACGAAAGCGTGACGCTGGAATTGTCAGTCGTCTGGTCTGCGGAACGCGGCGCACTGGTCGCATCAGACACCTTCGTACTGTAAACTAACTTTGCATTTCGCATAATTGATAGACAATCCAAAAGAAGCAGCGCTAGAATGGCTCCGATGCAGAACGCGTCTAAAGGCGCGCGCGTGGGAGGAGCCGGTGATCGCAAGCCTGGTTGCAGACGAAATTCGCGCCGCGCTCTCGGCCGCCGATGACGCGGACGCGACGCCGGCCGAGCGCGCCGAGATGCTGATGGAAATTGCGATGGGTTTGCAGTTGCAACCGAAGTCACCCGATCAATTGCATTCCGCGGTGACGCTGTACGACAAGGCGCTGACGGTCTGTCCCGAGGACATGGGTCTGTTGCGCGCGCGTATTCTGGCGCGCAAGGCAACGGCGTTGCAGGCGATCCCTGAGCAGGGCACGGCCGCGCTGGAACAGGCGCGTGCCACGTTCGAAGAATCGATTCCGACCCTGATCGATTTCGGCAAGCCGGAAGAATTGGCTGAGGCCGAGATGAACCTCGGGTTGGTGATACAAAACCTCGCCGGTGCCGGCCGCGCGCGGATTACCGACGCGATTTCTGCGTATCAGCGCGCGCTTCGTACCTTCACCAAGACCAAATTCCTGCGCGAATTCGTCATCCTGCAAAACAACCTTGCGACCGCGTTCCTGTCGATGCCGATGACCGACGAACGCGGAAAGATGCGCGAAGCCCTGGCCGTACAAGCCTTCGAGGAAGGGCTCAAGGTTGTCAGCCTGATCGATCATCCGACCGAGTATGCGATGCTGCAGAACAATCTCGGCAATGCGCTGCAATATGTCTCGTCGAGCCACACGCTCGAAAACAACCTGCGTGCGCTCGATGCCTATGACGAGGCGCTGAAGGTGCGCACGCGCGAGGCCACGCCCCTGGAATACGCCAACACGATCGCCAACAAGGCCAACTGTCTGTGGAATTTGCCGGACGATCCGGAAAGCCCGGAGGCCGGCAACCGCACCAATCTAACGCAGGCGAACGCCTACTACCGTGAGGCGCGCGCCGTGTTCATGGAGCACGGCGATCTCGAGAAAGCACGCATCGTCGCCGAAGCCGTCGATCAGACCCAGCGCGAAATACTGGCATTACCGGCAACCAACGGTCGCGGCGCGCATCAACCGGCGAAATCACCCATCACAGGAGCCATGAAGCAATGACGGCCTCTCTCACACCTTTGGCGCTGGTTCTTGCCCTCGTCGCCGGCGCACTCGCTTCGGTTGCCGGCGGCGCCGTCGGCGGCATGATCGTTGGCGGCAAGGCGTTGGGGAACGAACTGGCAGCGATGCTGGGAGGGTTTTACGGGCCGCTCGCCGGTGTCGCCGGAATCGTGATTGGCCTCCTCATGCTCGCCATCATCGGCTGAGGAGCACCCTATGTGGCAAATGACTCAAAATTCCATCGCGCTTTTTTTCCGCGGCAAACTTTTCGCCGATCCGGGCAAGGTGATCCGGCAATTGCTGATCGGCATCGTCGTCACCGCGGTGCTGCTGATCGTTCTTGCCAAGATCGGTGCGCCGCTGTGGTTGGCCGCTTTGGTGGCCGCGTTGCTGGGTGGGGGCCTGCAGCCCTATCTGTTCAAGGACCTGAAATACCTCTGAGGACATCGAGCGCGAGCCAGTGAGACCTGCATGAACGTCCACGACATGGCTTCAACGATCCGCACCGACCTTGCCGGCTTCCTCGCCGATATCGAACGTCTTGAGACGATTGTTGCGACCTGGGAGGAAAACCAGCAGGCCGCGGTGGGCGCCTACAGGCTCGCGATCGAGGAACTGAACGGCGAGGCGTTACGCCGGTTGATCCGGGCCTTGAAAACCGATCCGGCAGCCCTTGCCGCGATGAAGAATGCCATCGCCGACGAGGTCGTCTATGCCGTGTTGCGGCGGCACGACATCGTCAAGCCAAGTCTGAACGAGCGCGTCGAGGCAGCCCTTGAGGGTGTCCGCCCGATGCTGGCCTCACATGGCGGCGACGTCGAACTCGTCAAGGTAAAGCCGCCATCGGTCGAGGTTCGCTTCATCGGCGCCTGCGACGGTTGCCCGGCCTCCGCGCTCACATTTCACGCCGGAGTGAAAAAGGCGGTGCAGGACGCCTGTCCTGAAATTACCGACATCATTCAGGTCAAGGGGCTCGGCGGCTCCGAGGAAAGCGGCGTGCGGTTCGTCAGCCCGTTCGCTTTGGGCGACAAGGGCAACTGGGTCGCGGCCGGCTTGTTGTCGGAAATACCGGAAGGCTCGGTGCGTTCCACCATCATCGGCGGCGAAAGGGTTCTGCTGTCGCGCAACGGCGCCAGTGTCACCTGCTTCCAGAATGCCTGCGCGCATCTCGGTTTTCCGATCCATGACGGCGAAATCGAGAACGGCATCATCACCTGTCCGCACCACGGCTTTCGATATGACCTCTCCAGCGGGGAGTGCCTGACCGCGCCCGAGGTCCAGTTGCAGTCGCACGCGGTGCGGGTGATCGGTCCGCGCGTCGAAGTGAGGATTTCGAAATAGCCATGCAGGTTTCGTTCGCCCCCAGCCGCTTGCAAAAGGCTCTGCCCAGGGCCGGCGACAATCATGTGGCGCGGCCGCTGTTGTCAGCCAGGGGATCGCGCGTGGTGCTAGGCGGCGAGGCGCTGCCCAGCGGGCTGGCGCGATCGATCGTACCGAGCGCGAACACCTTGTTCGGCCCGCGCGGCGCCTGCCTTGCGAGCGAACGCGGGCCGTTGTTCGTCTGCGACACCGGGCATCACCGCTTGATGATCTGGCGCAAGCCCCCATCGGGCGATCAAGCCGACGCAGATTTCGTGATCGGCCAGTCGGATTTTTCGCGCGAAGGGCGCAACGCCAAGGGCGAGGTCGGCGCGGCCACACTGAACATGCCGACCGGCGTTGCCGCGTGTGACGGCGTGCTCGCGGTCGCTGATGCCTGGAACCATCGCGTACTGATCTGGCACGGCTATCCCGAGGACTCGAACCAGCCCGCAGATGTCGTGCTCGGTCAGGCTGAATTCACCGGCGGGATCGCCAACCGCGGCGCCAACGCGCCCACTGGCGCGACGCTGAACTGGTGCTATGGCGTCGCCATCGCCGATGGCAGACTGATCGTCGCCGATACCGGCAATCGCCGCGTGCTGGTCTGGAATAGGATTCCGACCATGAACGAAACCTCGGCCGACCTGGTTCTGGGGCAGCGCGATTTCGTCACCCGCGATGATAATGCCGGAGATGTCGGCGGTGCGCTGGGCATGCGCTGGCCGCACGGTATCGCCGTGGCCAGGGGGATGCTGTTCGTCTCCGACGCCGGCAACAATCGCGTGATGGTGTGGCGGACGTTTCCGCGGTCGATCGGCCAGCCCTGCGATTTCGTCCTCGGCCAGAGCGACTTCATGGGGCTCGATCATAATCGCGCATCGTATTATCCGACCTCGAGCGCGTTGAACATGCCGTATGGCCTGACCGTACAAGGTGGCATGCTTGTTGTGACCGATACTGCCAATTCGCGCCTCTTGGGTTTCGAGCTTGACGGCGTTGCCATGGATTCGCCCGCGATTGCGCTTGCCGGTCAGCCGCTGTTTTCGGACAAGGGCGACAACCGTTGGCGATTTGCCAGCCGCGACAGCATTTGCTGGCCCTACAGCGCCACGGCCTGCGACGATCTGCTTGTGATCGCCGACGCCGGCAACAACCGCGTTCTCCTCTGGGAGGCCGCGCGATGAACCGGCAAAGCCACTTCGCGAAACCCGATGACCGGTTCGCAGCCGAAATCCGGGTGCGCGGGCGAGTGCAGGGTGTCGGCTTTCGGCCAACCGTCTGGCGTTATGCGCGCGAACTGGGACTTTCCGGAGAGGTACTCAACGATTCCAGCGGTGTGCTGATTCGCGCTTGCGGAGGCGAGACCGCGATTGCCGCGCTGATCGCGCGCATCGAGCACGAACCGCCACCGCTCGCCCGCATCGATGGGATCGAGGTGCAATCGTATTTCGGTGATCTTCCGGTCGGATTCGTGATTGCCGACAGCCGCGGTGGTGACGCCCATACCCAGGTCGCGCCGGACGCCTCGATCTGCCGGGCTTGTGCGGAGGACGTCGCCAATCCGTTCGAGCGGCGCTATCGCTATCCCCTGGCGAATTGCACCCATTGCGGGCCGCGGCTCAGCATCGTCGCCGGCGTCCCCTACGATCGCGCCAATACCACGATGGCGCCGTTCGCGATGTGCCCGGCGTGTCGCGCCGAATATGACGATCCCGCCGACCGCCGCTTTCACGCCGAGGCCATCGCGTGTCACGTCTGCGGCCCAAAAGCAAAGCTGGTGCGTTTCGACAGGCGTCCGTTCGGCTTCGACCAGTTCTCGATGATGGACGATGTCGATGCCGCCGGCGGGCTGATGAAGAACGGCGAGATCGTCGCGGTCAAGGGGATCGGCGGCTACCAGCTCGCCTGCGACGCCACCAAACCCGACGTGGTCGCGCGGTTGCGGCAATTGAAGAAACGCGACGCTAAGCCGTTCGCGCTGATGGCGCGCGATCTGGAAGTCATCAGGCGATATTGCAGCGTTAGTTCGGAGGAGGAGGCGCTGCTGAAGGGGCCGTCGGCGCCGATCGTTCTGTTGCGCGCAGACGGTGTGGGAAAATTGCCGGAATCCGTCGCACCGGGCCTTGTGACACTGGGCTTCATGTTGCCGACGACGCCGATGCATCTGTTGATGTTGCGGCGGATGGCACGTCCAGTGGTGATGACCAGCGGCAATTTGTCCGACGAGCCGCAGGTGATTTCTGATGAGGAAATCGGTGATCGGCTCGGCGGCGTTGCGACCTATGCGCTGATGCACAACCGCAAGATCGCCAACCGGATCGACGATTCCGTGGCGCGCATCGTGGCGGGGCGACCGCGGATCATGCGCCGGGCGCGGGGGTATGCGCCGGAATCCATCATGCTGCCGAAGGGTTTTGAGACCGCGCCCGAACTGCTGGCGATGGGCGGCGAACTGAAATCGACGTTTTGCCTCGTCAAGGACGGCGCCGCGATCCTGTCGCAACACCAGGGCGATCTGGAGGATGCGCGGACCTTTGACGATTATCGCAAGAACCTCGCGCTGTACCAAAAGCTGTTCGATCACGCCCCGGTCGCCTTGGTTGCCGATCTGCACCCGGAATACCTTTCGTCCAAATTGGCGCGCGAACGCGCCGGTGCCGAAGCGCTGCCCTTGATCGAAGTGCAGCATCACCACGCCCATGTTGCATCATGTTTGGCCGAGAACGGCCACCCGCTCGATGCCCCCGCGGTTCTTGGCATCGTGCTCGACGGATTGGGATGGGGTGGCGACGACACGCTGTGGGGCGGCGAGTTTCTGCTTGCCGACTATCGCCGCTACCAACGTCTGGGAACCTTCAAGCCGGTCGCGATGCTGGGCGGTGCGCAGGCAGCGCGCGAGCCCTGGCGCAATCTCTACGCCCATCTGATGGCGGAGATGGCGTGGCCGGCATTCGCGATGAATTTCGACGAACTTGAATTGCATGCTTGTCTCTCGGCGAAGCCGCGCGCCACCCTCGATGCCATGATCAAGAACGGTATCAACGCGCCGCAGGCATCGTCATGCGGCCGGCTGTTCGATGCGGTTGCAGCTGCACTCAATATCTGTCGCGAGCGGCAGGGCTATGAAGGCGAGGCGGCCGCGCGGCTGGAAGCCGTGGTCGATGAGGACACGCTGTGCCACGAGGACGATGCGCTCGGCTATCCCCTCAGCATTCCCAATCTGCGCGGCTCCGGATTGCCCTATATCGAACCGCTGGCGATGTGGAGCGCCGTGCTCGGCGATCTCGTTTTGAAGACGCCGGCAGCCGGTGATGGCGGCGCGATTTCACAAGGGACTGGCAAAATCAATCGTCGCCATGACGAAGAAACTGGCGAGCGGCGAGGACGAGGCCGGCCCGCGGCGCTTCACGACGGTGGTGCTGTCCGGCGGCTGCTTCCAGAACCGCATTTTGTTCGAGGAAGTCAGCCGCCGCCTCGAAGGCGAGGATTTCACCGTGCTGTCGCACGCGCAGGTGCCGGCCAATGACGGCGGCCTCGCGCTCGGTCAGGCAGTGATCGGCGCTGCGCACCTCATCTCTGCCGAAAACAGCCAGCTAAAAAACCAATGGGAAGGAAACGCGTCATGTGTCTCGGCATTCCCGGACGGATCGTAGAGATCAACGACGTCACCAGGAAGCTTGCGACCGTCGATGTCGGCGGCGTGAGGCGGCGGATCAACATCGCTTGCATCGTCAATGACGAGCATCCGGTGGAGATCCTGCGTCGGTGACTGGGTGCTGGTGCATGTCGGCTTTGCCATGAGTCGGATCAATGAAGAGGAGGCTGCGCTGACATTGCAGATTCTCACGGAACTCGGTGAGGCGCAGGCCGAGATTGAAGCAATGCGGCTGTCGGCGGCCGGATAGGGAGGTTCGTGTCATGTCCAACGACGGTGACCTCAAGGCGCTCTATCCGTTCCTGCACGGCCAGCCGCAGGCGCCGGCGCGGCTCGATGCGGCGCTATTGCATTCGGTCGAGGAGAAAGCCCGCGATTCCCGCGAAACTAACGCTCGCTTTTTCGCCGAACATGCGCCGATTCTTGTCGCGGCAGCGAAGGCACTGGCCGATGTTTACCGTAGCGGCGGGCGGCTTTACTCGATGGGCAACGGCGGCTCAAGCTGCGACGCCTCCCACGTCGCGGTGGAATTTGTCCACCCGATCACGGCAGGGCGCCCGGCGTTGGCCGCCACCAATCTCGTGGCTGATCTGGCTATGATTTCGGCCGTCGGCAACGACCTCGGCTTTGAGCATGTGTTCGTGCGACAGCTGCTGGCGCAGGGCAGGGCGGGCGATGCCTTGATCGGGATCTCCACCAGCGGAAACTCTGCGAACCTGATGTCGGCCTTCGCCAAGGCCAAGGAGATGGGCATCGTCACCATTGGCCTCGCTGGCGGCGATGGCGGCAAGATGAAATCGGCTGGCGTGGTCGACTTCTGCCTGGTGGTTCCGACCTCGTCGATCCACCGTACCCAGGAATGTCATGTCGCCGCCTATCACATCCTGTGGGATCTGGTGCACACGCTGCTGGCCGACGATCGCGGCTCGGCGACGACCAAGGGAGCCGCGGCATGAAATATCTCGATGAATTTCGCGACGGTGACAAAGCCCGCGTGCTGGTCAAGGAGATCGAGGCGCTGGTCGCGACCATGTCGATCCCCGCGGAGCGGCCGCTCTACATCATGGAGGTCTGCGGCGGCCACACCCATTCGATCTTCCGCTACGGCCTTGAGGGCATGTTGCCGAAGGAGATCGAGCTGATCCACGGGCCGGGCTGTCCGGTCTGCGTGCTGCCGATGGGTCGCGTCGACGATTGCGTATCGATCGCTGAAGATCCGGACGTGATCTTCACGACCTTTGGCGACGCGATGCGGGTGCCCGGTTCGAAAAAGAGCCTGTTGCAGGCCAAGGCTGAAGGCGCCGATGTGCGGATGGTGTATTCGCCGATGGACGCGCTGGCGCTGGCGCGCGAAAATCCCGGATCGCGAGGTGGTGTTCTTCGGGCTTGGCTTTGAAACCACGATGCCATCGACAGCGCTGACCATCCTGCAAGCGGAGATCGAAGGTATCCGGAATTTCTCGGTGTTCTGCAACCACATCACCATCGTGCCGACCATCAAGGCGATCCTCGACAGCCCCGGCCTGCAACTCGATGGTTTTCTGGGACCGGGCCACGTCTCGATGGTGATCGGCACCGCGCCGTATCAGTTCATCGCCAACTTCTACAAAAAGCCGATGGTGGTGGCGGGCTTCGAACCGCTCGACATCCTGCAGTCGATCTGGATGGTCCTAAAGCAGATCAAGGAAGGACGCGCCGAGATCGAGAACCAGTACGCCCGCATCGTCCCCGACGACGGCAATGCCCCGGCGTTGCAAGCAGTGTCGCGGGTCTATGAGTTGCGCGAGTTTTTCGAATGGCGAGGGCTCGGCTCGATCGATCATTCCGGCGTCAAGCTGCGCGACGAATATGTGCATTACGATGCCGAGCGGAAGTTTGCGATTCCGAACCTGAAGATCGCCGACCCGAAATCGTGCCAGTGCGGCGAGGTGCTCAAGGGCGTCATCAAGCCGTGGCAATGTAAGGTGTTCGGCTCGGCCTGCACGCCGGAAACGCCGCTTGGCGCGCTGATGGTGTCGTCAGAGGGCGCCTGCGCGGCCTACTACCAGTATGGCGGCGTCAAGCGTTACAAGGAGGCAGTATGAACGTAGCGCCGTTCATCCGCACCCGAAAGCTCGGCAAGGTCAATGTCGGCACGGTGACGCTCGCCCATGGCGGCGGCGGCAAGGCGATGAAGGATCTGATCGACGACGTGTTCATCGCGGCGTTCGACAACCACGCGCTGGCGCCGCTGGAGGACCAGGCCCGCTTCGACCTCGCCGAGCTGGCGACGCATGGCGATCGGCTGGCGTTTACCACCGACTCCTTCGTGGTCGATCCCTTGTTCTTTCCGGGCGGTGACATCGGCGAACTCGCGGTATGCGGTACCGTCAACGATCTCGCTGTTGGCGGGGCGAGGCCACTGTATCTGTCCTGCGCCGTCATCGTCGAGGAAGGTATGAGCGTCGATACACTCCGCCGCGTGGCGCGCTCGATGGCGCAAACCGCAAAGGACGCCGGCGTCCAGATCGTCACCGGCGATACCAAGGTGGTGCAGCGCGGCGCTTGCGACAAATTGTTCATCACCACGACCGGCATCGGCGTGATCCGGAAGGAACTCACGCTCGGCGTCGACAGAGCGCGGCCGGGAGACGTGGTGCTGGTCAACGGCTTGCTCGGCGATCATGGCGCGGCGATCCTTTGCGCGCGGGGCGACATGGCGCTCGACACCGTGATCGAAAGCGACTGCGCCTGTCTGCATGGCTTGATCGAGACGCTGCTGACGGCGGCGCCCGGAACTCGTTTCGTGCGCGACGCGACGCGCGGTGGCCTTGCCACGGTGCTGAACGAGATCGCCGATGCGTCGCAGGTCGCGATCGAGATCGACGAGGCCGCGACGCCGCTCCGCGAGCAGGTCAAGGCGTTTTGCGAAATCCTCGGGCTTGATCCGCTTTATCTCGCCAACGAGGGCAAGATTGTCGTCATCGCGCCTCCCGAGCAGGCCGATGCGGCGCTGGCTGCGATGCGCGGGCATCCGCTTGGCGAAGGCGCCGCGGTCATTGGACGTATCAATCAGGGCGAAGCCGGCCGCGTCACCATGCGCACGGTGTTCGGTGGGCGGCGGATCGTCGACATGCTGGTCGGCGAACAGCTGCCCCGGATCTGTTGAAGGCATCGCCATGCATGAGCTCGGCATTGCCCGCAATATCGTCGCTATCGTCGGCGATGCCGCGAAAGGGCGCCGGGTGCGTCGCGTGACGCTGGATGTCGGAAAGCTGTCCGGCGTGATGTCGGATGCGATCGCCTTCTGCTTCGAGACCGTCGCCCAGGGGACGGCGCTTCAGGGCGCGACGCTGGAAATCAGACAGATCGAAGGCCGTGCGCGTTGCGTTGCCTGCGGCTCCGAATTCGTCACGGAAACACTCTATACGCCGTGCGCCTGCGGTTCACGCCGGTTCGAACGATTGCAGGGCGAGGAATTGAATATCAAGAGCATGGAACTCGAAGAGGAGGCTGCCTGATGTGTGGACACTGCGGGTGTGGAGACAAGACCGGCGCCACCATCCTTAATCTTCAGACCGGAAAGCAAGTCGAGATGGGTGGCCATTCTCACAGCCACGATTATGATCACGGCCACGACCATCAACATGCGCATTCCCATGAACATGGTCATGTTCACGCCGATGGCACGGGGCATCATCACGCGCACGACGATGGGCACCACGATCACGGACACAGTCACGGTCACGAAGCCCGTTCGACCAATGACGTCGTCGTACTGGAGACGCGCATCCTCGCCAAGAACGAGGCCTTGGCGGCGAAGAATCGGGCCTGGTTCGCGGGCAGGGAGATTTTGGCTCTCAACCTCGTCAGTTCGCCCGGTTCCGGCAAGACCACACTGCTTGAGCGCACCATCCGCGACCTGAAGGGTGAGGTGAAGCTGTATGTGATCGAAGGTGACCAGGCGACCGCCAATGACGGCGAACGCATCCGTGCCGCGGGAGCGCCGGCCGTGCAGGTCAACACCGGCGCCGGCTGCCATCTTGAGGCTGACATGGTAGCGCGCGGATTGGCGGAATTGAAACCGCCGCCGGGCTCCGTTGTCATGATCGAGAATGTCGGGAACCTCGTCTGTCCGGCGATGTTCGATCTCGGTGAGCACGCCAAGGTCGTCATCCTCTCGGTGACCGAGGGCGAGGACAAGCCGCTGAAGTATCCGCACATGTTTCGCGCCGCCGAAGTCATGATTCTGAACAAGACCGATTTGCTGCCGCACGTCGATTTCGATGTCACGCGCGTCATCGCCAATGCCCATGAGGTCAATCCGGACATCACTGTCCTGCAGGTCTCCGCACGCAGCGGCGAGGGTCTGGCTGACTGGTATGGCTGGCTGCGGCGCGAAATCGGTCGGGCGCGCGAGACCGCATTTGCTTGATTTGCGCTGACGCTGTTTGTCTTCGCGCTGTCTGTCTGTCCAAAGATCGACGACCTGACCTTCGACCCAACAGGGGATAAACGCAGCGACCGCTCCCTGGGTTCGTCGTCAATCCCTAGGGCCGATCGCGACCGCGGAATTGGTCAACTGACGTATTGCCGAAGCGCGATACCAAACGGAAACTCGGCGCTGCCATCGGGCTCGGCTTCCCAGGCCTTGCGGCGGTCGTGCGATGACACACGATCTCAAAATCGGATTTCGGACCAGCGCTGTCGATCCCGGCTGGCGTCGCGGCCGTATGCCTGGCTTCGGCGAAGCCGATGCGGTCGGCAACATAAGGAGATAGCTCATGGATATGGTCACCACCTCCTGCACCTGCACCTCGGGTACTGGAGGATCGGACGAAGTGAGACACCCTCTCGATCCCTTGACCGCCACCGAAATTCGCGCCGTGGTGCGGATCATCCGCGACGATCCGCAATATGGCGCCGACGTTCTCTTTGAGACGATCGAACTTCTGGAACCTGAAAAGTCAGTTGTGCGCCAGTACAGATCCGGGGAGCCGATTAACAGGACAGCACGAGTTAATCTGTTCAAGGTCAAGCAGGACGGCATCTGGCGGCTGATCATCTCTCTGACCCAAGAGAAGGTCGTCGTCTCCAACTATCTTCCGACGGCCAAGCCGATGATCCAGCTCGAGCAGTTCACGGCCATCGAAGATGCGGTGCGCGCTGCTCCCGAATTCATCGAAGCCTGCAAGAAGCGCGGCATCGAGGACATGTCGCTGGTCTGCATCGATCCGTGGTCGGCCGGCAATTTCGGTATTGCGGGGGAAGACGGTCGCTATCTCGCCCACGTCTTCGCCTGGGTACGTCTGCGGGAGAATGACAACCTGTATGCGCACCCGATCGGCGGGCTCAACGCCGTCGTCGACATCAAGACCTACGAAATCATCCGCGTCGACGATCACGAGATCATTCCGATCCCCACCACCGAGGTCAACTATGAAGCGGAGTTCATAAAGACCCCGCGAACTCCGTACAAGCCACTCAATATTGTCCAGCCCGAAGGCGTTTCTTTCAAGCTCGACGGACATCGGACGACGTGGGACCGCTGGTCCGTGCTGGTTGGCTTCAACTCCCGCGAAGGCCTGACCCTGCACGACATCAGCTATGACGGCCGGCCGATCGCGCATCGTGCCTCGCTGGTCGAAATGGTCGTCCCGTATGGCACGACCGACAAGGGACATTTCCGGAAGAATGTCTTCGACATCGGCGAGTACGGGATCGGCAAACTGGCCAATTCACTCAAGCTCGGCTGTGATTGTCTCGGTGCGATCGAATATCTGGACGCGCACCTTGCGACCATGGATGGCAACGTCGTCACAATCGAAAACGCCATCTGCATCCACGAGGAAGATGCGGGATTGCTCTGGAAGCATTGGGACTTCCGCACCAACAAGGTGGAGTCGCGCCGGGCACGCAGGCTGGTCATTTCGTGCATCGCGACCGTCGCAAACTACGAGTATGGGCTGTTCTGGTATTTCCACACGGATGGTTCGATCCAGTTCGAACTGAAGGCCACCGGCATCATCAATACGGCGGCGTGCCACCCTGGCCAGCCCGGCAAATACGGCAAGGAAGTCGCACCCGGCGTGGTCGGCCATATCCATCAGCACATTTTCTGCGCCCGCCTGGACATGAATATCGACGGCGATCTGAACAGCGTCGTCGAGCTCAATACGCACGCCGATTCGTGGGGACCGGGCAATGCCTATGGCAACGGCTTCTACGAGGAGGAGACGGTTCTGAACACGGAACTCGGCGGCTGCCGCCAGGTCAACCCGGCGACGCATCGAGCCTGGAAGGTTATCAACCCCAACCGCAAGAACTGGGTTGGGATGCCGACCGCATACAAGCTCGAGGCAAGTCATCCGGTGACGCCGTTCATTCATCCGGAGTCGCCCTCGGGGAAGCGGTCGAGCTTCATCAAGAACCAGCTCTGGGTCACAGCCTACGATCCGGAAGAGCGCTATCCGGCCGGTGAGCACATGAACCATTCGGATGGCACTGGAGGCGTTGCCGATTTCGTCAAGAAGAACCGGAACATCGAGAACACCGACATTGTCCTGTGGCACGTGTTCGGGCTTCATCATCAGGTCCGTCCCGAAGACTTTCCGGTTCAGCCCTGCATCTTCACTGGCTTCAAGCTGATGCCAAGCGGCTTTTTCGATGGCAATCCCGGCATCGACCTCGCGCCCGACAAGAACAACGCCAGTTGTCATGCGCAGGCTGCCGAGCAGTAGCGGCCTCCCACAGGCTGCGGCTGCGGCCGCGCGCTTCGCAACGCGGTCCAGTCGCGGGCCGGCTCCGCGCCGGCCTACCAGCCGTTTGCGGATTTCCGGCCGACGGCCCTGTGCGAAGGCGTCTCGCAGAGCAGCAGCCCCTCAGACATCGCCCTTGCCGCGAGTTGGGCTCTCGACGAGCAACCCATCTTGGCGAGGATATGCTCGATGTGGGTTGATACCGTGCGCGGTGATACGAACAGCTGCTGGGCGATCTGCGGATTCGATGCGCCGCCCGCAACCAGGTGCAGCACCTGGATTTCGCGCAGTGACAGATCATGGGGCCAGGGCACCAACTCCTCGGTAACCAGGACCAAATCGCCCCGGCAGGGTATGATCGCCACGCGATGACAGCAGCCGGCTTCGTCGGGCCAAATAAAGCGTCGCGGTGTTCCGGGACCGAGCTTTTCCAGCAGCAGACGGCGCAATGCGCCACCCTCACCGAGGTGCGGACCCGGTGTGCGGTTCGGCAGCTGAAATGCGGCACCGGTCGGCGACGCCACGAGGGCGAAAGCGTTGGGCGCCAACGCGTCCGCGAGAAGCCGTGGTGCGCGCAGCAGGTCGCATGCCTCCGCGAGGATTGGACGAAACCGTTCGGTGATCTCCCGCCGCTCGTCGGTTGCCTCCGCGGGCGTCACCCAACTCATATGGTACGCTCCGACGTAACGACCGTCCGGAAGCCGTAGACACATGGTCGAACCCTCATGGAAGCCCGAAGGAATCAGAAACTCCTCGCCCAGGATTGTTTCCGGAATCGCCAGTTCCCAATCGCGCTCGTAGTCGCGCCACCGCAGCGAGCGCGGGTCACGCCGGTGGGCGAGCGCGAACGGCAGGCCGGTTTTCACATAGTCGTCGTTGATGTGAGTCAGCACGCGATCGCTGTAACCTTCCGTGGATATTGACTGATGAATGTGAGTTCTCGGACATCGGGTCCCACGCGGTCAAGCAAAAGGCTGAGCAGTGCACCAGATCGCGGAGCAGGCGAGTTACCTCTGCCGCCCTGTCAATCAGTTGTGAGCCCGGATCGGATGATGCCGCGCTCCAGGGGACGATCGCCGAAGAAAAAGATACTGCTTTCACTGCTTACCCCGTGAAATGTTGTTCCGGGAAAGAGCCAGTCGGAAAAATTTCAGTGCTATGTTAGTTCCTTTTTAGGCGACTGTCGCGCCGACCTTATGGGCCACGTGGCCCCGAAACTGCTATTTTTTTGACCAAATAGAACCGCTTGGGCCTTGCGCGCGTGGCTACAGAGCCGCGTCCGGGCAGTCAAAGGGGATGCCCCGACCTCGATCAAGACGAGTGACTTTTGGGATTGCAACCGATCAGGCCGCTTCGTCCCAGCGTCTATTTTCACCGACCTCCTGACTTTTTTTGTAGCCGCCGCGATTGGCACGCCTGAAGACGCCGACGTTTTGGCCGCCACACCACATTGATGGAGTGATCTAACGCCAAGGCCCGTTGCGCGCCTGGCCGCATCAAATCGGTCAACTGACGTATTGCTGCAAAACGGTGTGTGACGGAAGTTTGACACACGCCATCCGGCTGATCGCGCGACCGCCAGCGCGGCCGAGTTCATGAAGACAAGGCTCTCGCAGGTGTCTCTGCAGCCCTGTGGCCATGTCGGGAGGCAGCAAATTTTCCAGTCGGTGGGCGCGGCCGTGGCAGTCCGAACAAAACGAAGGAGGGGTTCAAATGACTTCGAAGTTGACCAGACGAACAGTGACTGCGGGTCTCGGTGCAGCGGTGGCCATGCCATGGATCGCGCGGCGAGGTTTTGCCGCATCAAAGCCGATCGTGATCGGCGTGCCGGCGACGTCGACGGCGGCAATCGGCGCGGCGGATCATGGCGATCATGTCAATGGCTCGACGTTAGCCGTCGACGAGATCAATAAATCCGGCGGCGTCCTTGGTCGCGAATTAAAGCAGATGGTGATCGACTTCGATCCGCTGTCTCCGGAGAGCGGCAAACAGGCGATTGCGCAGTGCATTGATGCGCAAGTCGACGCCATTTCGAACCCGTATATGTTGCCGCCGATTCCGGCGATGGATGCATCGTCGCAATACAAATGTCCCTTCCTCCACGGATCCGCGAACCGAGTGTCGACGGAGGCGGTCAAAGCGAATCCCGAAAAATATGGTCATGTTTTGCAGCCAGTTTCCTCGGAGGTGGATTATGGCTGGACTTTTCCGTTGTGGTTGGACCATGCGGAGAAGCAAGGCGTTTGGAAGCCTAAGAACCGTAAGGTCCATATCGTTCAGGAGCAAATTGCCTATACCCAAACCATCTCGAAATGTACCCAGGAGGCAATCAAGAAAAACGGCAAGTTCGAAATCGGTCGCATCACGAATATTCAGTACCCGGTGCAGGATTGGGCGAACGTCATTCGCGAGTTGAAGGAAGTCGATGCCGGGACAATTATGGTCGACCATTGGGTGGCCGCCGAACTGGCGGCGTTCGCCAAGCAATTCGTCGCCGATCCCGTGCCGAACTCTCTCGTTTACCTGCAGTACGGCCCGTCACAGCCGGAATTCCTGACGCTGGCAGGCGCCGCGGCGAACGGCTTTTGCTGGAGCACCGTTACAGGCGTTTACGGCGACGAAAAAGGGGGCGCTTTCCGGGCGAAGTACAAGAAGCGTTTCCCTGGCGTCATGGGTCTTGCCTACACGGGTATCGCTTACGATTTTGCCTACATGCTCAAGCAGGCCTGGGAAGGGGTCGGTGATCCCAGGAAGTTCAAGGAAGTCGTGGCCTGGATTCGCGCCAATCCCACGCGGGGCGTCTGCGGCTACTACGATATGAACAACCCGAACCAGGAAGCCCGGCATTTCCCCGACAACGGCTTTGACGGCCTTCAGGCCGCGGAAATCGAAAAGGGGCAGTCCCAGTTCTACTGCCAGATCCAGGACAAAGAGCACAAGATCGTCTACCCGGCCGAAATCTCGGAAGCCAAGCTCAAGCCCGCTCCATGGTGGACCTGATGCCGGCGTCCGGAGCGGTGGCCGGAGGTCTGGCGCGCGGAGGGGCATCTCCCGCGCTCTTCTCCTGCAGCGACATATCGCTCGACCTTGGCGGGAGAGAGATCCTTCGCGGGATCAATCTTCACGTTCGACCGGGAGAGGTGCTCGGCATCATCGGTCCCAATGGGGCCGGCAAGACCAGTCTGTTTCGAGGTGCTTTCCGGACGGATGCAGCCCAAGAGCGGGACGGTGAGTTTTAAGGGGAGCAACGTGACCTCGCTGCCGCTCTACGAGCGCGCAAGGCTGGGCATCGCCCGAACCTTTCAGACGCCGGTCGTGCCCGACGAGTTGACGGTCGGCGAGACATTCAAGGCCGCCCGCCAGGCCTACCTCCCTATTGCACGAAGTTCGACGCCGAATACGGCGCCGAACTCGTGGGCCTGAAGGTCGACGACGACGAGCCTGCCGTGCGGCTGGAGACGCTCAACCGCCGCAAACTTCTTCTGGCTTGTCTGCTCATGCGACGGCCCCCGTTGTTGCTGATGGACGAGCCGGCGGCAGGGCTGATCAACTCCGAGGTCGACGAGATCGACTTCCTGCTGCGGTTGCTGTCGAAAGAAATGAACATCGCGATCATCATCGTCGAGCACCGCATCGAGCTGCTGGGAACGATCACCGATCGCGCGATGGTCATGGATGCCGGTGAAGTCATCTCGCAAGGCAATTATCGAGGACGTTCTCGCCGATCCGAAGGTCCACGCCGCATACTTCGAAGATTTGAGCGAGTGAGGGCTGGGCATGAACTTCATTTCGCTGGTCGGGCCTGAAGACGGTCGCGAGCCAACCGCAAAGCGCGAGGTGTTGAACGTCCGTGGTCTATCAGCCGGATATGGTCCGATGCGGGTGATCCACGATCTCGACCTCGTCGTAGAGTCCGGTGCGCGCATTGGCATCGTCGGTCTCAATGGTCACGGCAAATCGACGCTGTTCTATGGTATTGCCGGACTTACCGGCTGGCAGCGTGGCTCGATCAAATTGAACGGCGTCGAGGTTGGGCGTACGCGCAGCCAGGGCCCGGGACGATATACCCATCGAGATCGTGCGCGCAGGGCTAGCCCTCATCCCGCAGGGCGACGAGATTTTTCTATGGCCTGACCGTGGAGGAGCATCTCGATTCCGGCGCATTCACCGCGCGGGCGTGGCGTGAGCGGGCTGCAACGCAAAGCAGCGAATCCTGAAGATATTCCCGCCGTTGAAAAAGCTGATGGATGTTCCAGTCGGCCGATCTGTCGGGCGGCGAACGCCGCATGGTCTCGATCGGCACGGGGTCTGATGGGTGATGCTCGTTGTATCTCGTAGACGAGCCGTCGCTCGGCCTCGCTCCGAAGATCGGCAAGAGCGTGCATCGATGCGCTTGATGGGCGTCGACCTCGGTGAGTCGGCGATGGTTATCGCCGAGCAGAACGTTGCGGTGCTCGAAGGGCGAGTCGACCGCATTATCGGAATGCATGCCGGCCAGCTGAAAGGGGAGGCTTCCGCGGCATTGGCGTTCAACGACCACGGAAGAGGATGACGTAGATGGACATCTGGTTTATCATCAGCAACACCATCGTCCTCGCTTGCATCTACGGAACCTTGGCCATCGGTATTTCGGTTACGTGGTCGAGCCTCGGCCTGCTCAATCTGGCGTACGGATTTATCTTCGCATTCGCCGGCTATGGCGCCTGGGTGGTCGCGCAATCATGTTTCGCCATGGGGACCAGTGGTTCTTAGCCGCCGGCATTTTACTCGGGCGCGCTCGCCGGCATCGTCGTCTGCGCCCTCGCTTTCATCCCGATTCACGATAAGCCCAATTTCACGATCCGGGGGTTGATCGCGACACTTGCGATTAGCCTGATCGGCACGCAGGGCCTGATGTGGTGGTTCGGTCCGCGCGTCAAAGAGCCTGCCCGAGATCTTCGGCACCTGGAAGAATTTCGCTGTCCGGGATGGTTTTCACCGCGGATAAGGTCGGCAATGTACTGACGTCGATCTTGATGCTCGTCGCCGTGTTGAGATGGATGCGAGTCGAGCCGGCGCGGACTCGAGATCCGCGCGATGATGATGAACCCGCACGCGGCCTCCATCGTCGGCATCGGCGTACGGCGAACCTCCTTCTACGTGATGGCGATTACCGGCAGCATGGCCGGCTTGGCCGCTGTCCTGCTCTCGCAGACCTATTACATCTCGCCGTTCGGCGGTCTAACGCCCATGATCAAAGGCGTCAGCATCGCGCTCTGCGGCGGACTGGGAAGCGTGCGCGGCGCTGTCATCGCGGCCATTGTCCTCGGCCTCAACGAAGCGCTGACCACCGTTTCGATTGGTGGCCAGTACGTCCTTATCACGCAGTTTGTTTTCATCATCGCCATTCTGCTGGTCCGGCCGCGCGGTATCGCGGGGATTCTCGACAGGGCGAGGGAGGCGTGATCGGCATGAGCGACGTCGAAATGAGTACCAAATGGCGCAATCCGCTATTTCTGTGGGGCGCGAAGGGGGCGGTCGAGGAGCTGCCGACAATTCCATTCCGCAGTCATCAGGAGATCTGGCGCAAGACGCGTGAATCGAAAACCAAGCTCTTTCCGGTCGGACGTCTGCGTTACTATTACAAATGGCCCGGCCATGGCAGCATAACGTGGCATCGCTTGCGTTACTGGCCGACGCGCCGCCGCGTGTTGCGCATTCGCGGCGAGTACAATCCCAAAGACGCTGCGCCGCGAGAAGACCATCGTCGATAAGCGGCCGATCTGGTGGTTGCTGGGACTGCTGGTGCTGGCGCTGGGGCCGCTATTCACTCCGCTCGGCGTACAGAACACCCTGCTGACCGCGGGCGCGACGTTCGGAATCTACGCGGCGATCAGTCTTTGCTGGATGCTGATCATCGGCACCGCGGGCATCATCGTCCTTGGCGACTTACGCTGTGGTCGGTACTGCCGCATTTGTTACGGCTATCTTATCGATTAAGCTTCGGGGTGCCATGGTGGCTGCTGCCGCCGATTGGAGCTGTCGTCGGACTTGATCTTCGGCGGAATTATCGCGCTTCCGGCAACGCGCCTTGATGGATTTTACTATGCACTGCTGACCCTTGGTCTCAACGAACTGTGCCGAGTCTACTTCACCACCTCGAGGGTGTTCGGCTCGGCGCAGCGGTGGCCTTTACGGGACCAGACACTTACATCCCAGACGCGGCCTCACAACTCGATCAGCTCCTGATCGGCTATTATGCTTGCTTCGCACTGATGCTGCTGGCGCTACTGTTTTACCGACTGGTCAATGGTCGGCGGCTGGGACGAATATTGCGCATGGCGCCTGAGAAACGCGAAGGGTTTGCTGAGGCGACCGGCGTGAATTTCCGCCAGGCCCGCGTCTGGGTGTTCGTCATCTCATCAATCGCACTCGGTTTCATTGGCGGTTTTTACGCCGCCAACTTCCGCGGTGTCGCGTTTTCGATTTTCAACTTCGACACCGTTCTGCTCGGCCTGGCGATGTTGGTGATCGGCGGCATCGGCCGAGCGGAGGGGGCAGTTCGTCGGCACGCGCAATCGTGGTCTTCCTTGACAAAGTTCTGATCACGCTCGGCCCGATACGTTTGATCCTCATCGGACTTGATCATGCTCTTGGTAGTTCTGTATCTGCGCAATGGCCTGTTCGGGATCAAGGCGCAATTTCGCAACTGGCGAGACAAGAAAAAGAGCGAACGCCGTTCCACGCGAGCAGAGAAAGGAGGCGAAATGTTACCTGAGGAAGCTACAGAGACGCACGACAAGGACATTGTCTACATGCGTCGCTTCGACAAGATGCAACGCGATTACCTGAAGACGCTGGTGTCCCCTGAAGTCATCGACGAACACCGACGGTCTCCGCAAGGCCAGCACAGCGAGGCGCTCCAACGGCTGCTCATTTACTTCCGTTCGCGACCTCAAGTCGACAAGTATGCGATTGTTGTCGTCGAACTGAACAAGGCTTATCGGATCGTCGCGTTGTCCGGGTATCGGGGGGTGCCGCCGCGTGTGGTCGAGGACAAGATCTATCCGACTCCAAAAGAGGCCTTCCACGGCGTGTTCATGCGCCGCGTGCAGGACTTGCTCGAGTTCGTGAAACGGCTCAAAGGGCGCAACCGCACAGCTCGGTCGCGGCCCCTTCGGCCAGGGATAGCTGTGTGAATATCGGGATTGGGACATGGCACAAGTCAAACTCTTTGGTTACGCCGACAAGATCTCGGTGAGGCCGGGGGATGCCATTCAGTTTCACGTCAATGCCGACGGAACGCGAAACGTCGCCGAGGCGCACCTGGTGCGCTTGATCCACGGCGACGAACATCCGGATGGCCCGGGGTTCATCGAGGAAGAGATCGACTGTGCCGCCAATGGCTCTTGGCAGGTAGAAAAGCAATACACGCAGGTTGGGTCGTTCCTCGAAGTGGCCGATCCCGAGCGCAGGCTGGCGTTGGATGGCAGCCTTACCTTGTTTGCCTTTATACATCCCATTGTGGCCGCAAGTCGGGTCTCGCCAGTGCCTGATCGGACGCTGGGATAATGACAGGAACTATGGCTTTTGCCTCGGCATCAACAAGAGCGGTCGGTTGGAGTTCTGGGTAGGTCAAGGAGACGAAATCGATTACCTGCAATCCGAGGTGCCGCTTCAGGCGCATACGTGGTACTTCGTAGCGGCGACGCTCGACGCCAAGACCGGTCGCGCGACGATATATCAAGAGGGCGTCGTTAATCGCTACAACAGTTTGCTGGGCAAGGTCGTTCCCATCGATTACCGCTCGCATGTCTCAGAAGTCTTTAGGTTCCGGCAGAAGCATCTGCCGGAGACGCCGTTCTTGATGGCCGGCTCGCGCGACTGGCACGAGAAGCGCGGCAACTTCGTCTCACAATTATATTGCGGCAAGATCGATAGATGCGGATTGTTCAATCGTGCATTGAAACGAGAAGAACTCGACGAAATAAAGAACGGCCAAGCGCCGACATCTGCATGGCTTAGTCGCGCATTGGGACACCACCGACGGATACACCGATCAGGGTATCGGCGACGTCGTAACTGACGTTGGGCCCTTTCACCTGCACGCCAAGGGATACAACCGGCCGGTTCGCGCGCAGACCGGCTGGAATTGGAGCGGCCGCAACGATTGTTTCCGGCTGGCGCCCCACGAATACGGCGGAATTGAATTTCACGCCGACGCGTTAATCGACTGCAAGTGGAAGGTGACTGAAAACACTCAAAGTGCCCGGATGATTTGCGTAGCGGAGCTTACGGAATGCGCTTGCGCGCCGGCGACGGCAAAGGCCTGGGCGAGGAATATATCGTCTTCTTCGTTCGGCCCAAAACGCCGAATGGCCGGATCTGGCTTTCCTTGTGCCCACCGCGAGCTATCTCGCCTACGCCAACGAGCACCTCAGTTTCGACGCGCCCATCGTCCAGCCGATGTCGGGCTCGACGCCTATCCTGGCTGAAATCGACATCGAGATGTACAAAAATCCGGAGTTTGGCCATGGCTGCTACGATTCCTGGGCTGACGGCCAAGGCGTCTGCTACAGCTCGTATCACCGTCCGGTCGTGAACATGCGGCCGAAATACCGCATTTCCTCCATGAACACGACTTGGCAATTCCCGGCTGACCTTTCGATCATTGGCTGGCTCGAGCACATGAAATACGACTACGACGTCTTGACCGACGAGGACTTGGATCTCGAGGGCGTCTCCGCGTCTGGCGCCTTATAAATGCGTCATAACCGGCACTCACCCTGAATATTATTCCGACCGGATGATGAACGCGACCGAGGACTACATCGCGGGAGGCGGCCACTACATCTATATGGGCGGCAATGGCTATTACTGCAATGTGGCTCATCCGCGCTGACGAACCGTGGGTTCTGGAGTGCCGCAAATTCGGTCATGGGCTGGAAAGCGTGGGAAGCGCGCCCCGGCGAACATTATATGGCGACGAACGGACACAAAGGCGCCTGCGTGGCGCGCTCGAGATCGAGCACCAAATAAGATCGTCGGAGTCGGATTTGTCGCCGAAGGCTTCGCAGCGTCAATGCCCTTCCGACCGGATGCCGGACAGCTACGAGCCCTCTTTGTCCTGGGTGACGGAAGGAATTGAAAAGGAGATCTTCGGCGCCTTCGGCCTCTCGCTCACGATGGCGCGGCCGGTCTGGAGCTCGACGCTTATGACCTCAAGCTCGGGACCCCGCCGAATACAAAGTTGGTTGCCGCTTCCGGCGGTCACGACGACAACTATCTGCTGATGATTAGTCCCCACGAGCATGAAGGGCATGTACGGTTCATACGACTACCGAGATACGCGCCGACATGACCTATTTCGACGCGCCGAACGGCGGGGCGGTTTTTTCGTTCAGTTCCATCGCCTTCGGCCAGTCGCTGCCGATCAATCATTTTGAAAATGAGGTTTCCCGGCTTTTGGCCAATGTCGTCGAAACATTCGTCAAACCGGGACCGCTGCCGGGTTCGGCACCGAAAGACGAAAAACGCGCGGTGAAGGAAAAGGCGGCGCAAGTGACAGACGAGGAAACCTCGCCAGCCTGATCTGGCAAGTTGGCCGTGGAGCGATGGCTCGCGAACGGCGTCGGTCGAGGTTCGATGCGACCGGAAGTAAAGGGATATCGGGATTTGGACATGGCGCAAGTCAAGCTCTTTGGTTACGCGGACAGGATCTCGGTGAAGCCGGGGGAAGTCGTCAAGTTCCACGTCGATGCCGAGGGTACGGACACCGCCAGGGCGCAACTGGTGCGCTTGATCCATGGTGATCAGGATCCGGCTGGACCGGGATTCGTCGAGCAAGAGGTCGATTGCGCGGCCAACGGCCTCTGGCAAGTCGAGAAGCAATTCACGCAAGTCGGCTCGTTTCTTGAAGTGACCGATACGGCGCGCAAGTTGGCGCTGGAGGGCAGCCTCACCTTGTTCGGCTTTGTCCGCCCATCGTTGACGCAAGTCCGGGGCGGCCAATGCCTGATGGGCCGCTGGGACAATCACCGCAATCAGGGCTTTTACCTGGGCATCGATGAGAGCGGACGTCTGGAGTTCCGGATAGGCCGGGGTGACAAAGTCGATCGCGTGCAGAGCCGGGACGCCACTTCAAACGGAGATCTGGTATTTCGTGGCGGCCAGCCTGGATGCCAAGACCGGCCGCGCGACCCTGTATCAGGAGACCATCGTCAATCGTTACAATGGTCTGTTGGGCAAGGTCGCCCTTTTCGACAGAGGTCTCGCACGTCTCGAAAGTCTTGCAGGCTCCGTCACGAGAATCTCGCCTGAGACGCCGTTCTTGATCGCCGGATCGCGCGACTGCAATGAGAAGCGCGGCGACTTCGTTTCGCAATTGTTTTGCGGCAAGATCGATCGACCCGGAATATTTGACCGGCCGCTGACCCCGGAAGAACTCGACGGAATTAGAACTGGCCACGCCCCGCCTCGCGACGGCCTGGTCGCCTATTGGGACACGACGCGACGGATATACCGATGAGGGTATCGGTGACAGCGTCAGGGATGTCGGACCTCATGGTCTGCACGCCAAGGGCTTCAATCGGCCGGTTCGCGGGCAAACCGGCTGGAACTGGGACGGCATCAATGATTGCTTCCGGATGTCGCCCAGGGAATATGGCGGGGTCGAATTTCACGCCGACGCGATGATCGACTGCAGGTGGAATGTGACGAAATCGCTGAGATTGCCGGATGATTTGCGCAGCGGAGTTTACGCGATGCGTTTGCGCGCCGGTGCCGGAAACGGCCTGGCGGAGGATTATCTCGTTTTCTTCGTTCGGCCCAGAGGCACCGAGTGCGCGTATCGCCTTCCTTGCTCCCACGGCGACCTATCTCGCCTTCGCCAATGAGCGCCTCAGCTTCGACGACCCGACCACCCAGCCCGTGACAGGCATGACGCCAGTCCTGTCCGAGGTCGATATCGAGCTATGTGGGCGCGACGACTTCGGACGGTCCACCCTCGATCGTTCGGTCGACGGCCAGGGTATTTTCTTCAGCTCCTACCACCGTCCGATGGTGAACATGCGGCCGAAATACCGCATGTCCAGCACGGGCGTAACTTGGGGATTCGCAGCGGACCTGTCGATCATCGCCTGGCTTGAACACCACAACCACGACTTCGACGTTTTGACCGACGAGGATCTTCACAGCGAGGGACTTGCCGCGTTGGAGCCCTACAAGTGCGTGCTGACCGGCACTCGCCCGCAGTATTACTGCGGAGCAGATGTTGGACGGGATGGAGGACTATGTCGCTGGCGGCGGGCGTCTGGTCTATCTCGGTGCTGCCGGCTTCGACACCGCGGTCGCTTTCAGGGACGACGAGCCGTCAGTCATGGAAGTCCGCAGGTTCGCTCCGCGTGGAAAACATGGGAGGCGCGCCCCGGTGAATACTATATGGTGACGAACGGACAGAAGGGCAGTTCGTGGAGAGCCCAAAATCGTTCGCCGCATAAGCTCGTGGGTACCGGTATATATCGCCGATGGTTTCGGAACGAGCGAATTCTATCGCCGAATGCCGGACAGCTATCACCGCACGGTATCCTGGATCGCGAAGGGAGTAGAAGGGGAGATCATCGGCGATCTCGGTCTGGCCTATGGAGGAGCCGCCGGGCTGTCGCTCGATCGCTTCAACCTTACCCTGGGGACGCCGCCGCATGCCAGGATCATCGCCTCCTCGGGCGGGCATACCGACAATTACAGAGTGAACCCGGAAGTCATCCACTATGCCTATCAGGGCCTCTCTGGCTCATATGAACACCATGTACGCGCCGATATGGTGTATTTCACGGCGCCGAACAACGGCGCGGTTTTTTCGGTCGGGTCCGCGGCCTTTGGGCCGGCGTTGCCAACCAATAATTTCGATAATAACTGTTCTCGCGTTCTGGCCAATGTCGTCGACGCATTCGTCAAGCCGGGGCCTTTACCCGGTTCGATGTGGGTAAGTGAGGAAAAGCAATGGAGATAGAAGGCCTGCGAATTCGCTTCCTTGCTGGTAACCCGGCTTTAGCGGTCGACCTTTCGACGCTATTTCGCGCGATCGAGCAGACGAGCGGCAATGCTATCAGGGCAATTTCCAGGCTCCTCAACAAGTTCAGCCCCAAACCGTTATTTCTGCACCCCAATGCATGACCCGAACCGGATCTGCTAACGACGCGGATGTTAGCAAGATCGCGCGAGCGAGTTCGCGGGTACGCTCAGCGCGGATCGGTTGGTGCTGACGGTCGGCCAATTCAACAAATATGCCAACAATCCGAAGACCGATTTCCTCAACTGGACGGCGATCATGCCGGCACTTCGATTACGCCGGCGATGGCTGGGGCTACAGCTACGGCGCTGCCGCCGAATGGTATACGGGCCGCTGGACGCTGCGCCCCGGTATCTTCGATCTGTCGACGACGCCGGCCGGTGACGTCAGCCCGCTGGGTTATGCACTCGATGCGAACTTCTCGAATTTCGAGAGGGTCGGAGAAATCGAGGAGCGGCATCAGTCGTGGGGGCAGACGGGCAAGATCAAGATCACCAGGTACCTGCAACGTGGCAGCATGGGCGTGTATTCCGACGCGATTGCGCTGGCTGCGGCGACCGGCCTGTCCGCCGACATCAAAGCGGTTCGCTCCTATACCGGCCCGCCGGGCGTCGGTGTCAACTTTGAACAGGGAATCACCGACACGCTGGGCATGTTGGGGCGCGCCGCGACAACGCTACTTGGCAGAATTGCTTAGAGGCATCACGCTCATAGTTACGCACCCGATAAGGGCGGTTCGGTCACTCATAGGAGCAGCGCGAATTCGCCGCGAGACGGACGTTAGTATGTCCACTGCGCCAATTCGAGCGGCTGAGTGGGCGGATCGGGGCGCATTCAGATATTCGTTTCTTAGCCTAGATTAGTTCGGGAGGAATTATGATTGGTGGGCTTGCGGCGGTAAGCGTCGTTACCCCTATTTGTCGCAAGAGACTATAGGTATCCCTTACCACCACATCCTGGACGATCCGCCCTTCTTGAAACGTCAAAAGGTGCACCTCGCCCCATGTCACCCACCTATTGGTTGCGGGGACGCCCGCGAAGGAGCCCGAATGCGTTCCCCGCAATACCACGAACGCGGCCACGCGCTCTTTCGTGGTGCCCTTGCCGACTTCATGAGTGCCAAGCTCCGAAACCAGCCAACCGCCCTCAATGAGGGAGTTTAGGTCAGGGAAACCAATTCGAAGGGTTTCGACCCACCGCCGGACATCATCGGGCCCTTCGACGGGCCGTTCCTTGTCGGGGAGAAAGCCGACAAACTGTTCATGAAAGATCTCTTGGATGACGCCCACATTGCCATTGTTTACCGCTTGATCCAAAAATCGACCAAACGTAGCTTTGTCTTCCCACATTGACATCGTGATCCCCGTAACACGGACGTTGACAATTCGACCGGCAATTCTGCCAGGCGCAACCTGAGTTCGAACTTAGGTCATGAAGTAAGGCATCAACCCCGTTCTATTGTGGCAATTTACATATTCCGCCTCGACGCTCTCACGGGAAACTATGTGCGCTTCCGCCCAGATCATCATCTCCGGAATGACGGATGCGGCCCCGAGATCCGTCATCATGCCCATGAACGAATTGTAGAGCGCCACATGGGATGGCTGTGTCCTTGTCGCTCTTTCCATATGGCGAAGGCTGACGAAGTAAATCAGCGTATTGTGCTTCTCGTAGTCTGCGCCGGTGTCGATGTTTTGTTCCATCGTGTCACGCAAGCAAACCGCTCCGCTCAACGACGGATTGTCGCGCAAGTAAGCAATCCACTTATCGAAAACAGGCTTAACGCGCTTTTCCCATCCTTCCCGCTCTTGCGGAGATACGTGAGTCGTCTCTGCGCCCTCGCGAACGAAACATATGTTTTTCGGTAGCTGAACGTTGACTCGACGCCCCCTCGTTTCCCCTAGTTGCGGAGGTAGCTTGCTTAGGACGAATTCGGGTTCGAATTTGTCGACCTTCGATGCTGTGAAGCGATCGCGATAACCACCCCAGTAGCCAAACTTTTCGGTCGCCTTCGATCTTACAGCATGAATGCAGCCGACGCGCCGCTTCTCGTTCAACCCGAAGCCCAGGAAGCCAAACCGGTCCGTGTCTGGTGACAAGACCTCTCTCCAGTATCCAAGTTCGCCCGTAAGAGGCAGATTGCGCCACCACGAAGAGACATCCGGCAGCTCGAGCCATTTGCCGTATTCGTCGGTCTCCATCCAGTACGCCATTAAGATATCTTCATGACATCCGGCTGCATCCCAATGATGACACCGCTCGATGCGACGGGGACCATGTTCGAGGGAAAAAAGACGACGCAGGTCCTTGATAAATTGCTCGCCACTGTCGGCTTTCGGTCCTTGCACACCGAATTGAGCGAAGACAATTTGACCGACGTCCGCTTCGCGCCCAGGGCTATCGCTGAAATCTTCGTCCAGCACATATCGGCTCGGTGTGCTTGTATGTGATTTGGTGTCACTGACCACTGACATTTGAACACTCCAGTTCGTCCGCTATATCTGGCTATAGAATAGGCCTTTGTTCGCCCCCGCTTGCCTCTAGCTGCCAAATGTATTGCGTATTTCTGCCAGCGAAGCGTCTGGCACGGCGACGGAGCGTCGATGAACCGCACAGGATCGTCGGCCCCGCAACCTCATCCGCGGTTTACTGGTTGAGGTGTGCTCGAGCGCTTGAGGTTGCGCCCTGCATCACGCTTCAACTATCTCGGTCATTCGAGCTTTGAATGAGAGTGTCGACGTGCCGAGCGGGACTGTGAAGTGGTTCGATGTTGGAAAAGGCTACGGCTTCCCGTGCCGGATAGCCTGCGGATTCTTGGAATTCTTGCCCGACCTGTAGGCCGTCGGCGCAGAACCGGTCCATGACCGGAAGGCGCGGGCGAAACTCTTTTCGCTCCGGAATCCTACTGCTTGCGCGATCTGCTTGATCGACCTCTCCGTTCGGCGCAGAAGGTCGAGGGCTTTGTCACGACGAGCTTCATCCTTCAAGACCTGGAGCGATGTGCCTTCCTCGTGGAGCCGCCGGTACAGAGTGCGCATTGAAAGGTTGAGTTCTTCCGCCAGCGAAGCGGCCGAATGGGGCCCGCGCTTCAAGCGTTCGCGCGCCCGCTGAGCCAGGAGCCGGTCGCGGCGGTACTTCAACACGGTCAGCGGCAGCGCGCGCTTGAGCATCACGGTCATCGACTGCTCGTCGCGCCGTGGCTCAAGGTTCAGGTAGCGCGCATCGAAGCGAAATCCGGTCCAGTTGGAGCTGAAGCGAACTGGCCCCGGCGAGAAGAGGAGCGGGTATACGTCCGAATGCAGCGGGGCGTCGAACGCGAAGGCTGTTTGGTCGAGGGCGATCCGGGAGTCGATGAGCCAGCAGGCGTAGCCAATAACAAACCGCAAGCTGGTGATGAGGCAAAATTCGCGCATCGGGCCCAGATCGCGCTTCTCTTTGACAACCAGTTCGGCGACCCCGTCGGTCACGGTCAGTCTGTAAAGGAGGTCGTTGGTCAGGAGCCGGTGATGACGACACCAGCGTTTCAACGCGACGCCGAGCGTCGGGGAGGTTAGCGAGGCCCGGCACAGCATGCCGTAGCTGCCCCAAGGCAGCCGCCGGCTGAACCACCCGAGCGCCTCGTCGTCGAGCTCCTGCATCGCCAGGCCGGAGATCGTTTCCATCTGCAACGCTGTGATCCGGCCGTTCGGCAGGCAGAGCAATTCTGGCGTGATTTGTGCCTGCCGGAGCGCTGCTTCTGGGTCTTTTCCATACCTTTCATAGGCTAAAACCATAGCTCTGACGAAGGCGACCGGTGTTGCAGCGATTTGCTTCATCCCTCGAGCTTGGCATGATTTGCAACCCTATTGGCAACAAAAGTGCTCGGTCGCGCCGTACGGCTTCCTTCATCGGCAGTCATGCCAAAGGGAGGGGAAGTGGCTCATACCGAGGCGCGCTCATACGTCCGCGGTACGGCGGCTTCGCCACTCAGCGATCTCACGATTGCGGCGCTAATCGCAGCGGCGGCCACGCGGTTCCCAAACAGACTTGCTGTCGTATGCGTCAACAGCGGGCACCGCTGGGTGCAGCGCTACGAAGAATCGTTGCAAGCGGTCGCGTGACGGTCGGGAGGAATCACCAATGCAGGCATTGAAGACACAAATAAATCCGCAGTCGCCGGAGTTTCGCGCCAACGCGGATGCGATGCGCGCTCTGGTCGAGGACTTGAGAACGAAAGTGACGGACGTGGCCCAGGGCGGCGGGGAGGTGGCGCGGGCCAGACATGTCGCGCGCGGCAAGCTCCTGCCTCGCGACCGCGTCTCTCAATTGCTCGATCCCGGCACGCCTTTCCTGGAGATCGGACAACTCGCCGCCCTCGGGATGTACGATGGCGATGCGCCCGCGGCGGGCCTCATCGCAGGCATCGGTTGCGTGCAGGGCGTGCAATGCATGGTCGTCGCCAACGACGCGACCGTGAAGGGCGGCACCTACTACCCGATGACCGTCAAGAAGCACCTGCGGGCGCAGGAAATCGCAGAACAGAACCACTTGCCCTGCATCTACCTCGTCGACTCGGGCGGAGCATTTCTCCCGAAGCAGGACGACGTGTTTCCCGACCGCGATCATTTCGGTCGCATCTTCTTCAATCAGGCGAACATGTCGGCCAAGGGCATCCCGCAGGTGGCGATGGTGATGGGCTCGTGCACCGCGGGTGGGGCCTATGTGCCGGCCATGAGCGACGAGACCGTCATCGTACGCAACCAGGGCACGATTTTCTTGGGTGGCCCCCCGCTGGTGAAGGCGGCGACGGGTGAGGAAGTCAGCGCCGAGGACCTCGGTGGCGGCGACGTTCATACACGGATTTCCGGCGTCGCCGACCAACTCGCCGAGAACGATGCCCACGCCATCCACCTGGCGCGCCGGATCGTTGCTAACCTCAACCGCATGCCGAAGGCGCGGGTCGCCATGGAGCCGAGCGAGGAGCCGCTCTACGATCCCGCCGAACTCTACGGCATCATCCCGCAGGACACCCGCAAACCCTACGACGTGCGTGAGATCATCGCCCGCCTCGTCGACGGCTCGCGCTTCGACGAGTTCAAGCCGCGCTACGGCACCACCTTGGTTACCGGGTTCGCGCGCCTCTACGGCATGCCGGTCGGAATCGTTGCCAACAACGGCATCCTGTTCTCGGAGTCGGCCCAGAAGGGAACGCATTTCATCGAATTGTGCGCCCAGCGCGGCGTGCCGCTGCTGTTCCTGCAGAACATCTCGGGCTTCATGGTCGGGCGGAAGTACGAGAACGGAGGGATCGCGAAGGACGGCGCCAAGATGGTGACGGCGGTTGCGACCGCCCAGGTCCCGAAGGTCACCATGCTGATCGGCGGCAGCTTCGGGGCGGGTAACTACGGCATGTGCGGCCGGGCCTATTCGCCGCGCTTTCTCTGGATGTGGCCCAATGCGCGCATCAGCGTCATGGGAGGAGAGCAGGCGGCCGGCGTGCTGGCGACCGTCCGGCGCGACGGCATGGTCCTCAAGGGCGGCGAATGGAGCGCGGAGGAAGAAGAAAAATTCAAAGCGCCGATCCGCTCGCAGTACGAGACGCAGGGCCACCCTTATTACGCGACTGCGCGGATGTGGGATGACGGCGTCGTTGATCCGGCCCAGGCCCGCAGGGTGCTTGGCCTCTCCGTCGCCGCGGCTCTGAACGCGCCGATCCCCCCGACGAAGTTCGGTCTCTTCCGGATGTGAGCATGGCCATGAGCTACCTAACACTGAGAACGGAGCGCCGCGGACCTGCCGCCTGGATCTGGATGAACCGTCCCGAGGTCCACAACGCCGGAGGGACTGAGCGCTTTCCTCGAGATGCGCCGCCCTGTCTGGACGGATGCATAACGCTCGTGCGGGGACCGCGCAGGAATTCTGGGAGGTAGGGATGTTCAAGAAGATCCTGATCGCGAACCGCGGTGAAATCGCATGCCGCGTCATCAAGACGGCCAGACGGCTCGGGGTAGCGACTGTCGCAGTGTATTCCGAGGCCGACGCCAATGCGCGCCACGTTCGACTGGCGGACGAGGCAATGCTCATCGGTCCGGCCGCCGCGCGTGAATCTTATCTTGTCGGCGAGCGCATCCTGGACGTCGCCAGGCGAACCGGGGCGGAGGCGATCCATCCGGGCTACGGATTCCTGTCCGAGAATGCGGAATTCGCCGAAGCCTGCGAAAAAGCCGGTATCGTCTTCATCGGGCCGCCAGCGTCCGCAATTCGAGCGATGGGTTCGAAATCGGCTGCAAAGTCACTCATGGGAGCCGTGGGCGTACCGCTGACGCCTGGATATCACGGCGACAACCAGGATCATGCCTTCCTCGCCCGGCAAGCGGACCAGATCGGCTATCCGGTACTGATCAAGGCCAGCTCCGGAGGCGGAGGCAAAGGCATGCGTCGCGTTGATGGTGCCGACGATTTCGAAGCGGCACTCGCCTCATGCAAGCGTGAGGCTGTCAACGCCTTCGGCGACGAACACGTCCTGGTCGAGAAATACGTGCTGAAGCCTCGTCACATCGAGATCCAGGTGTTCGGCGACGCGCACGGCAACTGCGTCTACCTGTTCGAACGCGACTGCTCCGTTCAACGCCGACATCAAAAGCTGCTCGAGGAGGCGCCCGCACCCGGCATGACGTTGGAGCGACGGGCCGCCATGGGACAGGCGGCCGTGAACGCTGCGAAGGCGGTCGGCTATGTCGGCGCGGGGACCGTCGAGTTCATCGCCAACCAGGACGGCAGTTTCTATTTCATGGAGATGAACACACGTCTCCAGGTCGAACATCCGGTTACGGAGATGATCACCGGGCTCGATCTCGTCGAGTGGCAGCTTCGGGTCGCCAGCGGTCAGCCGTTGCCCCTGACGCAGGAGCAACTCGAGATCGACGGCCATGCAATCGAGGCGCGAGTTTACGCCGAGGATCCGGACAAAGGCTTCCTGCCTTCGACCGGGCGTCTCGTCCATCTCGTTTCGCCTCCTGAGAGCGATTCGGTTCGCGTTGATACCGGCGTCGAGCAGGGCGACGAGATCACGCCTTACTACGATCCGATGATCGCCAAGCTGATCGTCTGGGGCGCCGATCGCAAGCAGGCGCTGGCCCGCATGCGGCGAGCGCTGACTCAGTACAGAGTGGTCGGCGTCTCGAACAACATCAATTTCCTGTCCCGTCTCGTCGCCCTTGCATCCTTCGTCAATGCGGAGCTTGATACCGGGCTGATCGAGCGCGAACAGGAACTGCTGTTCCCGCCTCAGGAAGAGGTTCCCGGCGATGTGTGGCTGGTGGCTGCCCTTGCCGAGCTTCTGCACGAGCAGCGCGAGGCAAATTCGAAATCCGCAGCCGCGGCCGACCGCGGGTCGCCGTGGCGCGCGCTTGATGGTTGGCGGCTCAACGGTCGAGCGGAACGAAGGCTGGCGCTGCGCTTGCAGGAGAAGCTGCAGGAGGTGGTGGTCGTCGTCATCCCCGGGGGTTATCAACTTGTGCTCAACGGACGAAGTGTGCGCGCATCCGGAACGCTCGGTCGGGACGGCGCGGTCCATGCCCAGCTCGACGATTCCCGAGTCAACGCCGCGGTAGTGATCACGGGCGAGCGCCGCCACGTCTTCTATCGGGGGCTCTCATGGCCGCTCGTGCTTGTCGACGCGCTCTACGTCGGCGGCGAGGGCGATCACATCGAGGGAGGGTTGCGGGCGCCCATGCCCGGCAAGGTCGTCACCCTGATGGCCGAGCCCGGCGCCATCGTCGAGAAGGGAACGCCGCTTCTGGTTCTCGAGGCCATGAAGATGGAGCACACCATCACCGCGCCAAGAAAGGGTAAGGTCGTCAGCTTTCACGTGGCGGCGGGCGATCAGGTCGCTGACGGCGCCGAGCTTGTTGAATTCGAGGAAGCCGCAGCATGACCGACGTTCGCATCGTCGAGGTGGGCCCGCGTCGCGACAGAGGATGTCGTTTACCTTCTAAAGGGACTTGGTTGCGCACGGGCGTCGATCTCGGCGCACTCCTGGATGTCGCCGTTTGGATCAAAACGGTCCCTGGGGTGCGCTCCGGGATAACAACTGGTCAATGATGAATTAAGCTCGAACGCGAAGAAACTGCGGTGCGGCACCAACGCAGTTGCTCTGTGAGCTTTGTTGAGCGATATCGGCCAGTGAGATATCGGCTCAATGCCACGACGTTGCTGGCTTATGTACCGCAGCCTTGTGCAGCCTCGCGCGGCGATATAATCCCCTTTGGGTTGCGGGTGTGGCGACTTGTAACGGGGTTGCAGAATGTGAGTAGGACGAGCTTGACGCATCCTTTGCCGCGGCTAGATTCGATAGGGGTGAGTTGATGGTCTTGGGCATGTCCAGGGTGTGGCGCCCAGCGCCTGCTGCGGCTCCTCTCGCTCGGGCCACCACCGCAAGGACCATTTTCGAACACGTCGTGGTTCGACACGCGGACCGTCGGGTTCTCGCCATTCCCGCGCTTTGCCTTGATGAGCGGCGCATTGGCCTGATTGGCGACAACGGGTCGGGCAAGAGCACGCTGCTCCGGCTGATGAACGGACTCCTTTTGCCAACGTGTGGAAGGATCTTCGTGGCCGGTCTCGACACGGCAAAGCATCGCAAGGAACTGCCGGCGGAAGTCGGCTTCGTGTTTCAGAACCCGGACCATCAGCTTATTTTCCCAACGGTCGGCGAGGAGATCGGCTTCGGATTGACGGAGCGTGGCGTGTCGGCAGCACAGGCCCGCCAGCAAGCGCTGGCGCTGCTGGAGCGGCACGGCTGCGCCGAATGGGCGGACCGCAACGTCCATGAACTGTCGGGCGGCCAGAAGCAGCTTGTCTGCATCCTCGCGATGCTCGCGACCGAACCGTCGATCCTTCTGATGGACGAGCCGTTCGCCAGCCTCGATCTGCCAACACGGCTGGCGCTGTCCCGCAGGATCATGGCACTTCCACAGCAGATCGTGACGGCGTCTCATGATTTCGAGCTGCTTGCGGAGTTCGATCGCGTGATCTGGCTGGATGCGGGCTGCATCCGCCTCGATGGTCGACCCGCCGAAGTACTGCCCGCTTACCGGGCGCACGCGGCGATCGCCGCTGCGGAAGACGTCGTAACAGCATGATGACCGATGGCATCAGATCAAGGATCTGGTTGCACCATGTCCCCGCCGGCGTCAAACTCGCCGGCCTTGCGCTGCTCGGCCTGCTTCTGCTGCCGGTCGGCAACCGGTGGATCCTGGCGGGCGTCCTGGCGATCATTGCCGTGGTCTATGCCGGCTTCGGCCGCGCCGGCGCGGCGCGCCTCATGTTGCTACGGCCATTGCTGCCGCTGCTCGTGGTCGTCGGCGGCGTGCAGGCCGCCTCGGACGGATGGAATGCCGGTGCCGTCGTCACCATGCGGCTGCTGGCGATGCTGTTGCTCGCCGATCTCGTCAGCATGACTACAACGATGAGCGAGCTGATGGAGGTGCTGGCGCCAGCGCTCCGCGTGCTGCGTCCGCTTGGCGTCAATCCACGCAAAATGGCGCTCGCCGTGGCGCTTGTTCTGCGCTTCGTGCCGGTCTTGCTGACGCGGTGGCGCGCCCGCGAGGAGGCATGGAGGGCACGCTCGCGCCGGCGCGTTCCGCCGCGGCTGGTGGCTGCTTTCGTCGCCGATATTCTGCAACTTGCGGACCGCGTCGCGGAAGCGCTCGATGCGCGCGGCTTTGGCCGGTCTGACGCCAATCATCACTGATCCCGATTGTAGGAGAAATCCCGTGGAGTCTCGCGCCATCGTCCGTATCGCCCTGCTGGCAGCCGTCATCGCCGTGCTTGGAATGCTCCCCGGCATTGTGCTGCCGATCGCCATGGGCGTTCCGATCACGGCCCAGACGCTCGGCGTCATGCTGGCCGGTATCATCCTTGGCCCGCGCCATGGCGCGCTTGCCGTGCTATTGTTCCTGTTCGTCGTGCTGCTCGGGGCGCCGCTGCTATCGGGTGGTCGCGGTGGGCTTGGCGTGTTGTTTGGGCCATCGGTTGGTTTCCTGCTGGGCTTTGTTCCCGCCGCCTTTGTGTCGGGCCTCGTGATGGCGCGGCTAAAGACCTTGCCGGTGTTCGCGGCGGCGCTGGTTGCCGCGATCACTGGCGGCATTGTGGTGGAGTATGCCTGCGGTGTTCTCGGCCTGATGATGATGGCGAGGATGAGTTTGCTGCAGGCTTTGGTTGCAACCGCCATGTTCATGCCGGGCGATCTTCTGAAGGCGCTGGCTACGGCCTTTGTCGCGGAGGCGTCGCAGCGGAGCTATCCGGCTGCAATCGCCAGCCGTTCATGACCACCGCCCCTACCATCACTGCTACGCTGTCGCGGCATGCCCGCGAAACGCCGGACCGACCGGCCGTCATATGCGACAACCATGCGGTCAGTTGGAGGGACCTCGATCAAGCCGTGAATCGTCTTGCCGGACACCTGGCCAAGATGGTGCCGGCCGGTCGCGGCGTCGCGTTGCATCTGCCGAACGGGCCGGCGCTGGTGTTGCTGTTTCTCGCCGCCTGCCGCGCGGGGCGGGAAGCGCAGATTCTCGATCCATCCTGGCCGACGATGACCGCGCGGCTCGCGATTACGGCACTGTCACCGGGAATTGTCGTGAGCGGAGACGCCGCGCTTGCCGGCGAGACGGGAGTGCTGGCGGTTGTCGATCCTCACGGTCCGTTCGAGGCCGTCGCGGACGCGATTGGCGCCGGTCCGTCGTTCGCGGCAATTGCCGAGCCGGATCCGCTGACCCCGTTCTATGTCGGCTTCACTTCGGGGTCGACCGGAACGCCGAAGGGTTATCGCCGTCACCATCAATCGTGGATCGAGAGTTTTCGGGCGGGCGACCGCGAATTTGACATCGGCGCCGACGACGTTGTTCTCGCGCCGGGCACGCTGACGCATTCGCTGTTTCTCTACGGCCTCGCGCATGGGCTATATGTCGGGGCGACCGTCATTCTCTGTCGGCAGTTCCGTCCAAACCTCGCGAACCGCCTGGTCGCCGAGCATAGGGTGAGCGTGATCTACGGCGTGCCGACCCAGCTCGAAATGATGATCGAGGCCGCTCTGCGCGAGAGCGCGCCACCGTTTGAAACCATGCGTTGGATCCTATCGTCCGGTGCCAAGTGGCAGGGCCGCGCGATGGCGGAATTGCGACGGCAGTTTCCAGCGGCGCGTTTTGCCGAGTTCTACGGCGCCTCCGAGTTGAGCTTCACCACCGTGGCGAAGGACGATGAGGATGTCCCGCCAGACTCCGTGGGGCGTCCATTCGCGGATGTAAGTCTGACCATCCGCGACCATCTGCTGCGGCGCCTTCCGCCTGGAGAGGCAGGTCAGGTGTTCGTTGCCAGTCCGTTTCTCTTCATGGAGTATGCCTGCGGAAGCGAAGCGCTGCTGCCGCGCTATGGCGACGCGGTGTCGGTCGGCGACATCGGCGTCTTCGACGAGCGCGGATTCTTGCACCTCGTCGGCCGCGCCAGCCGCATGATCATCACAGCCGGCAAGAACGTTCACCCGGAGGAGATCGAGCGGGTGCTCGAGAGACATCCTGCCGTGATTGCAGCAGGGGTTCTGGGTGTCTCCGACGAGCGTCGGGGCGAGCGGCTGGTGGCGCTGCTGAGATTTGGCCCGGATGTGCGCCCGCCGTCTTCCGATCTGATCGGTCATGCACGCCTGAGCCTGCCGCTCTATAAAGTCCCGCGCCGTTTTGCTGTGCCGTCGCACTGGCCGATGACCTCGTCCGGCAAGACCGATTTCCATGCGTTGCGCCGGGTCTGGGAATTGGGCGACTGCGAGTTGCTGCGATGAGCGCCGCTTATCTCGTCGCCGCACGCCGCACGGCCGTTGCCCCTCGGGGTGGCGCGTTCAAGATGGTGGAAGCCGACGAACTCGGCGAGGCGCCGATCCGGGCCGTGCTGGCCGACAGCGGCATCGCGCCGGAAGCGATCGACGACGTGATTTTCGGCAACGCGCTCTATGGCGGGGGAAATCCGGCGCGGCTCGCCGCGCTGCGGGCAGGTCTGCCCGATCACGTTCCGGCCCTGACTATCGACAGCCAGTGTTGCGGCGGCCTCGACGCGATCATGCTGGCCGCCGACCGTGTCGCGAGCGGAAGTGCGGACGCCGTCATCGCCGGCGGTGTCGAGA
This sequence comes from uncultured Pseudomonadota bacterium, assembly GCA_963771225.1. Taxonomy (GTDB): domain Bacteria; phylum Pseudomonadota; class Alphaproteobacteria; order Rhizobiales; family Xanthobacteraceae; genus Bradyrhizobium. The sequence goes on from CAVYSR010000013.1 coordinate 565,519, forward strand.
GTTTCAGCCGCGCGCCGCTGCGCGCGCGGCGGCCGCGTCACGCCGGCGAAGCGCCGCAATCCTATGACCGCCCCCCGTTCGCGCCGTGGCCGGAGCGCGATCCGGACATGATCGCCGCTGCCGCCTTGCTGGCTGAAAGGTTCGGCATTTCGCGTGCGCGGCAGGATGAATTTGCGATCGCCAGCCATCTTAAGGCGCTGCGAAATCCTCGCGGCCCGGCGGAGATCGTGCCGCTTGCCGGGCTGTTGCATGATGCCTTTCCTCGTGCCTTGACCAAGGCGATCTGCTCGCGCCTTGCGCCGCTCGCGGGTGCCGAAACGTTCGGCGTGACGCGCGCCACGGTGGCAGTCGAAGCCGACGCGGCCGCAGCACTGTTGGTGGTCTCCGAGACCATGGCCCGACGGCTCCACGTCAACCGGCCGGTGCGGATCGTATCGGCGACCCGCCGCGGCGGCGACCCGGGCATGCCAGGCGTGGCGCCGATTGCGGCCGCGAAGAGCCTGCTTGCGGCGGAACGAATTGCGCCGGCGCGGATTGCGGTGGCGGAGATCATGGAGGCCTTTGCCGCCCAGGCGATCGCCTGCGTCGAGGGCATCGGGGTGCCGGAGTTGGCGCTCAATCGTGGCGGCGGCGGGCTTGCGCGCGGTCATCCAATCGGTGCATCGGGCGCGATCCTGGCCGTGCGCCTCTGGCATGAGATGCAATCGGAATCATCGGGTGCGCTAGGCCTGGCGGCGATCGCGGCCGCGGGCGGGCTTGGCAGCGCACTACTTGTAACGATCTGAAGAGAGGAACGTGCTGCGATGAATCAAATGCCGCTGAACTCCGAATCTCAGACACCAGCGACCTCACTTCGCGTCGCGCGGGCGATCGATCTTGCCGCCTTCGTAGGCACCGAACTCGCCCCGGGGCGCTGGCGATCAGTGACGCAGGATGAGATCGATGGGTTCATTGCGCTGACGGGTGATCGGAACTGGATTCATACCGATGCGGAGCGTGCCAGGCGCGAACTTGACGGAGGTGGGACGATCGTACCCGGTCAATTGCTCCTTGCGCTCGTGCCAGCTCTTTTGCAGGAGGCATATGCCGTCGTAGGTGCCGCGCAAAGCCGCGCGGCGGCTCTCCGTGCGGTCCGGTTTCGTCACCCGGTACGCCCCGGCGATGTGTTCCGGCTCCGGGCACGATTGACCCTTGTCGAGCGGCGGCCGCGCTTCGTGCAGGTGGACGCAGCGTGCGACCTCGAACTGAACTCCGGACAACAGGCGCTGACGTCGCAGCGCACCGATGTCTATTTTGACTGACCTCGTGCGGAAGATTGAAGGAGATATCGCAGGTTCGGCTGGAGTGGGGAAATTTGGTAGCGGACCGCGGACCGCTCGGCCGTTTTCCTTCAACTGTTTTGGTTCGACTGGGGGGTGATGCCGGACCGGCTTGGTGGTTACGCGAGACCAATGAAATCGCTACCCGGATACCTACGGCGCTTTAAGCATCTGGTGCGCTGGCAAACTCAAGCAAGCGGAATGGCAGGCGAGGACATGCAGCGGAACTGGAAACAGGCCTAGTATGGCTTTTAAGGTGGTTCTCAGACGACTGCCAGCGGCCTGGGTTCAAATCAGGATGATCAGGAGGCAAGGACTAATGAGTGACAAGCACGTCCATAAACACGACCATCAACCCTCCGATATCTCTCTCAGAGTGAAGGCGGTCGAAATCTCTTCTGGTCGAGAAGGGACTGCTCGATCCGGCAGCCATCGACAAGCTCGTAGATGCTTACGAGAACAAGATCGGCCCGCACAACGGTGCACGCGTGGTCGCTCATGCGTGGGCAGACACAGCTTACAAAAAGCGGCTCCTTACTGACGGTACGGCCGCGATCGCTGAGCTGGGCTTCACCGGTATTCAGGGCGAAGACATGGTCGTGGTCGAAAACACCCCTGAAGTTCACAACATGGTCGTTTGTACACTTTGTTCCTGCTACCCGTGGCCGACTTTGGGCCTGCCTCCTAACTGGTACAAAGCCGCTCCTTACCGCTCTCGTGCGGTAATCGATCCTCGTGGTGTGCTGAAGGAATTCGGCGTGAACATTTCGGAATCAAAGGAAGTTCGGGTCTGGGACAGCAATGCCGAGTTGCGTTATCTCGTGTTGCCGCAGCGACCTGAAGGGAGCGAGGGACTCGACGAGGCTGCGCTTGCGAATTTGGTTACTCGCGACAGCATGATCGGCGTTGGTCTGGCGAATACTCCTAAAGCTGGAGCAAAGAAATGAACGGCATCCATGATCTCGGGGGACGTCACGGCATGGGTCCCATCGACATCGACCCCGGCCAGCCGATCTTTCGGGCTGACTGGGAGCGGCGAATGTTCGGAATGTTCATCTTGGCGTTCGCGGGCGGGCATTTCAACATCGATCAGTTCCGGGCGGCCATCGAGCTGATGCATCCAGCCGAGTATCTTGAGTCTGACTACTACGAGCATTGGCTCCATTCACTGGAAGCCTGGTGCAAGGCAAACGGCTCGCTGACCGAGCAGGAAATTGAGGATCGAGTCCAAAAGCTGGCGAAAGGAGATGCGTAATGCCCACCATGTTTGCCGCCGCCGGCGTCGATGATCTGGTCAAGACCGGAGGTTCGTGTCGCGTAAGCGCTGATGTTAAACCGCGCTTCAAGCCAGGAACGAAGGTCTTGGTGCGAAATATCAATCCGGTATCGCACACACGCTTGCCGCAGTATGTGCGCGGCAAGCGCGGCGTTATTCAGCACGACCACGGTGTGTTTGTTTTCCCCGACACCAACGCAGTATTGAACGGTGAAAAGCCGCAGCACGTCTACAGCGTTATGTTCTCGGCCCGTGACCTATGGGGAGCCGAAGCGCCGGAGAAGGACAAACTCTACATCGACCTGTTCGACGACTACATGGATCCAATCCCTTGAGGGTCGGCAAAATGAACCCGAATGAATTACCGTCGGTCCCGCCGCTTCCCGAAGGGATTGGCGAGCCGGTTTTCAACGAACCGTGGGAGGCTTCGGCATTTGCTATTGCCGTCAGTCTCAACCAGGCCGGCCTGTTCTCATGGAATGAGTGGGTCGAATGTCTGTCAAGCGAGATCAAGGAGGCTGAAACCGCTCACCATGAAATCGGGCGAAGGCCACTATTACCATACGTGGTTTGCTGCCTTGGAAAAACTGATTGTTGCCAAGAGGGTTCTCGACAAGAAGTCTATTGATTCAAAGCAGCTTTATCTTCGCGAGAATCCTGTTCCTCACGACCATGATGCTAAGCGAGAACCAGTCGCGATCGCGCCAATAGTCATGTGACCAGTCCGAACACCGCTGGCCATAGTGCTGTGGTAGCCGACCGTAAGCTGGGCGTGGAACGCCGTCAGCCGAAAGCGGGAATCCCAGCGCGGGATTTTTTGCCCGTTTGTTAGGCGAGCCGTGGTCGTTAACGCAGCAAGCGGGACGACCCGAACGACGAATTGCTTCTGGTTCTCAAGGAGTTTGCGTGCGCGACCGGATCGTGTTAAAATTTAATGACATGATTGGATCGGCGAATGCACTTGTTCACCAAGTTCGATACGACAATCGTACCGGCCAGCGACCGTTTCGGATACTGGCATGATGTCGTTTGCGGTCGGTTCGTGCCTGCCTCAAGCCTCGACAAAAGTCAGAATGATTTTGACGCAAGCCTCGTCACCCGCGCGGTTGGTCCTCTGGAGATTAGCCATTTTCGAGCGCCACCACATTTCTGGTCGAGAGAGAAGAAGCATATTTCTGCCGACGACCACGACGACATTCTTTTAAGTATTCTTTTAAACGGAAGCGGAGCATTGGAGCAGGATGGAAGGACCGTAGTTCAACGTCAGCACGAGATTGTTCTCTACGATACAAGCCAGGCGTTTCGCTACGACCTCGCGTCGGAGATTGTCCTTCTAAAGATCCCGCGGCGGCTTCTGGCTTGTCGATATACCAATTTACGGAGCCTGATGGCAGTCGGCGTTCGGACGGATCTGTCGCTCAATGCGCTACTAATGGACCTGGCGACGCGAACAATGCTTCTTGATGTGTCGGACAATTCTTCGACAACGGTCGGAGCGCGATTGGCATCATCGGTACTGGATCTAGTCTCGGCGGTAATCGACCTCGAGATCGAAGAACGAGGCGCGCTCAATCATCAGCGAATGAGCCAACTCGAGCGTGCCCAGCGCTACGCGGTTGCCAATCTCGGTGACGAGAACCTCTCGCCGGAGGCCATGGCCAAGCGGGGCGCAGTTTCACTCCGCACACTGAACAGGCTGTTTGCTAAAATCGGCACTACGCCCATGCGCTGGGTCTGGCAGCGGCGGCTTCAGGCCAGTCATTCCGCTCTTTCGGAAGGCTGCGCAACGAGCGTGACGGACGCGGCGTTTCAATTTGGTTTCAGCGAGGTCTCGCATTTCAGCAGAAGCTTCAAGGCAGCGTATGGTGTCTCTCCGGAGCAGCTTCTAAAGTCGCGGAATCACGCCTAGCCTTTTTGCAGGTGTCGTAGTCGATCTGCTCGCTGGCAGAAAATCCCTTGTAGTCGATGGAGGATTGTCATCTTGCCTGCTCAGTTGGCATGTAGGGGCAAACAATCTGGCGCGGATAAACATGCGAACAAGTGCGCCTATGCTACCCGAGGTATCCACCAAGGGAAACGCTGCGTATGCTTTCGAGGCGAGCGAGTTACGAGGAAATTTATACCTCGTTTCGATGGAATATCCCCGAGTACTACAACATAGCTGTCGACGTCTGTGACAAATGGGCTGTTGACGACCCTTCGCGAGTTGCTCTGATAAATATCGAGCCCGCCGGCAAGATTGAAGTCGTCACCTACGGTGAGTTGCGATTGCGATCAAATCGCCTGGCGAACCTTCTTCGCTCCGCTGGAGTATCCCGTGGCTCGCGCGTTGCCGTTCTCCTTCCCCAATGCGCAGACACCGCGATTGCGCACATTGCAACATACAAACTCGGGGGTATTGCTGTCCCGCTGTCCATTCTGTTTGGACCCGATGCCTTGGAGTATCGACTTAGGGACGCCGGCGTCGAGGCCCTCGTCACGACATCCACGAGCTATGCCAAACTGGCTTCTTGTGAAGTTACGCTGCCGGATCTCAAGAAGGTCTGTCTCATTGATCAGCGCAGTTTCCAGACCGAACTGGGCGCGTGCTCACCGCAGCTTGAGGCGGTCCGTACCAGGGCAGAAGATCCGGCGCTCATTATCTATACGTCGGGTACCACGGGCATGCCGAAGGGCGCTCTACATGCCCACCGGGTACTCTTCGGGCATTTGCCTGGCGTCGAAATCAGTCATGATTTCCTTCCCCAGGCCGGTGATCGAATTTGGACGCCGGCAGATTGGGCCTGGATCGGAGGATTGCTGGATGTTCTCTTTCCCGCCCTGCATCACGGAATTTCGGTCGTCGCATATCGTTTCGAGAAATTCTCCGGTGCGGAAGCATTTCGTTTGATCGAAAAGTTCGAGATCAAGAACGCTTTCATTCCGCCGACCGCGCTGAAGATGATGCGAAACGCATCGCTTCTCGATCGATCCTTGAAATCTTACCATGCGCAGCGTGGCAAGCGGCGGAGAAACGCTTGGGCCTGAATTGCTAAAGTGGGGTCGCGACACTCTCGGAGTGTCCATCAATGAGTTCTACGGGCAGACTGAATGTAACATGATTGTTTCATCGTGCGGTGCTTTGGACCCGCCAAAGCCTGGTTTCATGGGGCGGCCTGTGCCTGGTCACGATGTAAGAATCGTTGATGATGCGGGAATTGAATGTCCGGAGGGCGCTGCTGGCAACATAGCCATTCGATCCGGGGATCCCGTGATGTTTCTCGGATACTGGAACAATCCCAAGGCTACTGAATCGAAGTTCGTCGGCGATTGGATGCTCACGGGCGACAAAGGAATACGAGAACATCAGGGTTGGTTGCGTTTTTTAGGCCGGGATGACGACGTAATAACGTCGGCGGGGTATCGGATTGGGCCGGGCGAAGTCGAAGATTGTCTTCTCAAACATCCCGCTGTGGAGATGGCGGGCGTTATAGGCAAGCCGGATAAGGACCGGACTGAAATCGTCAAAGCTTACGTCGTCCTCAAGCGCAGCTTCAAACCCTCGGCTGAGCTTGCGGCGAATATCCGCGATTTCGTCAGATCACAGCTTGCCGCTCACGAATATCCGCGGGAAGTCGCATTCGTGGATCAACTTCCGCTAACCGTCACCGGCAAAATCATGCGCCGGGAATTGCGGGAGCTGGCCTCCCGCGAAGCGGCGACCGCTGTCGAATCGTATTCGAGCGGACTGGTTCTTGCCCAACGCAACGGCCTCTGAACAGGGATGGCAACATGAAAGCGGATGAAATGCACTACAGGTCCATTGTCGAAGTGTCCGGAATGCTTGGCCGGAGGGAACTAACGTCACTCGAAATCACTCAGGCAATGCTCGATCGCATTGGCAAGCTCGATGGGGCTCTGCATGGTTACGCAACCGTGCTCGGGGCGAGGGCGCTTGCGCGGGCAGAAAAGTGTGATCGCGAGATCAGAAATGGAGTTCGTCGCGGCCCGCTTCATGGTATCCCGATAGCACTCAAGGATCTTTGCTACACAACATTTGCGCCGACCGCTGGGGGAACCAAGATCCACGGCAAGTTTGTGCCGACTTACAACGCTACGATCGTCGATCGGCTGGAGCGTGCGGGTGCAATCATTCTCGGGAAGCTGAAGATGACGGAGGGGGCGTACACGAGCCACCACCCGGATGATGATGCGCCGCTCAACCCGTGGAACAAGAATTACTGGGTTGGATCGTCGTCAAGCGGGTCTGCGGTCGCGACCTCGGCGGGCATGTGCTACGGATCGATCGGCAGCGATACCGGTGGCTCGATCCGGTTTCCATCCGCAACGTGCGGGCTGACTGGTATCAAGCCTACTTGGGGTCGTGTCAGCAGGCACGGTATATTTGCGCTGGCAGACTCCCTGGATCATATCGGGCCAATGTGTCGCAGCGCGGCGGATGCCGCCGCGATGTTGGGTGTTATCGCTGGCGCGGATTCGAACGATCCGACTGCTCTGCGTGCGCCGGTACCGAACTATCTTGCCACTATCGGGGACGGAGTGCGCGATCTCAAGATCGGCATCGACCGGTCCTACACTCAAGATGGCGTGGATCCTCAAATCGTGAACGCTCTCACCGAAGCGGAGCGAGTGCTCGCCGATATGGGGGCCCAAATTCGGGAAGTATCCTTTCCCGCTTACGAAAAGCTGGTGAGCCGTTGGATTCCGATGTGCTCTGTCGAGACTGCCGTGGCGCATCGGGAGACTTACCCGGCTCGAAAGGCAGAATACGGTCCGGATCTCGCGGCCCTTATCGAGCAGGGCAGGTCGCTCACCGGATTGGAAATAGCTGACATCCATCACGAGCGACTGAAGTTCTCCGGAAGTCTGGCTGCGCTGTTCGATGACGTCGACCTGTTGTTGATTCCAACGATGCCGGTGCCGATACCGACGTTGCAGAAAATGAGCGAATACGGCGCTGATCCGCAGGTGCTTCTGAGCATCCTGCGGTTTACCGCCGTTTTCGATTTTAGCGGCAGTCCAACAATAACCCTGCCGATGGGCCTGACCTCGGATCAGATGCCGCTTAGCATGCAATTAGTTGGCCCTCATCTGTCTGAGCAGGTGCTCACACGGGCGGCGCACGCTTTCCAATCGACGACCGATTGGCATATCCAGCGGCCTCCGTTGAGCTGACTTATTCAAATCACGGAAGCTGAATTTGGAAATTTGAGCAGGTCTTCTGGTGCTTCTTAGTTCCTCCCTGACTGGGCGCTGCGGCTGCTGTCGCAGCGTTTTTTTGTCTGCGAAAATGAGAGAGGCCTGCCCGGGAAACGGATGCTGGAAAGTAATTGGATATCTACGTGCGCGCCAGCACGTTGGGCACGGTGCTCAGTATTTCTAATCGAGAGGAATTTGTGGCAGCGCCAGACAAGTGGATTGGCGAATAGGAACATGCGGACAGTCAGCGTTCCCCATAGCGTAGCAAGCTCAGGATCGGTTGGCACAGTCAGCCGATACGTCACCAACAAAGCTTGGGGGTATTTATGAATTTGCGAAGTTTTTGTAAGCCCATCGGCCGCAAGGGTCAGGCAATGCCCGCTTTAGCGGCCTCAGCTGTTACGGCGATCCTCTGCCTATCGAGTGTCGCAAGCCAAGCAGATGAAATTGCTCATTCGGTGATGAATAAGCATGCAGATATTGCTTCGATGTGCGGCACCAAGCCAGTTGTCGTCGGGCACGTAGATGGTTTTGGAGGCGCGACCTGGTTTAAGACCGCCGCGGCCGAATTCAAGGACGAGTTGTCGAAGTGTCCGAACGTCAAGAAAGTGACTTACCTTGACGCAAACAATGACGCGCAAAAGTACAATAGCGACATCAACAGTCTCGTCTCCCAGGGTGCCAATATCATTGTTGCCTTCACGCATTTCGGCGCGGCTTCGCTTCCTGCGTTCAGATCAGCCACCAAGGCAGGTGTGACGATGGTGCCGTACTTCTCGGAGATTGGCGGCAGCGAGGGAAAAGACTACAGCGCTTTGATTTATCAGGATCCGGAGGCTGATGGCATCAAATGGGCGGATTGGCTTGGAAAAACGCTGAAGGGCAAGGGCAACGTTCTGTTTCTCGGGGGACCTCCTGGCGCTACGTCGTCGCAGAAATTCATCGACGGATTTGCCAAGGGACTGGGGAAGTTTCCCGATGTGAAGTTGCTCGAGACCAATTACATCGTTACGAACTGGAATCCAGTCGACGGACAAAAGGCGGTTTCGGCTCTGATCGCCAAATATCCGAAAATTGACGGTATCGCGTCCGACTACGGCGTCACCACGATGGCTGCCATAAAAGCCTTTGAGCTGGCGGGTTTGCCAGTTCCGGCACAGGCCACGCTGGCGAGCAGTAACGAACTCAACTGCAAGTATCTGGCCGACAAGAAGGCCGGCAAGGGTTGGGAGTACTTCTCACTCGATGGAACGACGTCGCTCATTCGGTTCGCCGCTCGGCGTGCGATGGCCACGTATCAGGGAACCAAGGATGAAGAGCCTGTGGCAGTCGTGCCTTACGTCTACGCGGATAGCCAGACAGGTGTTGATCCGAAATGCGATGCCTCGCTGCCGCCGGATGCGGATATGTCGGGTCAGTTGAGCGACGCCAAGCTCAAGGAACTGCTGAAGTAGTCCAACGCGGTGCGCGGCCATGTCCAACGAACCAATTCTTAAGGTCTCGGAGATCTCCAAGAGCTTCCCAGGAGTTTGGGCACTGAGGGGCGTGAGCTTCGAGGTCGCTTCCGGGGAAGTACATGGATTGGTTGGAGAAAACGGGGCGGGAAAATCGACTCTTATGGCCGTCGCGTCGGGCGCTCTGGTTCCGAACGAGGGGACTGTTTTGATTAATGGCTCCTCGATTGTCGGTGACCCCGAGGCAGTCCGCGAGTGCGGTCTGGCATTTGTGCGGCAAGAACCGGCATTGATGCCAGACCTGACCGTTGCGGAGAACTTGTATCTCGGCGTTCCGGAAGCGAAGCGTCCTCCCATTTCGAAACTAAACGATTGGGCGCTGGGGCTTCTCATGCGCTGGAACGAAGAAATTGTGATCGACGTGACTTATCGCGTTGACCAGATGAATTCGGAGCAGCGCTTCATCATCGAAATCGTTAAGGCTCTCGCACTGGAGCCGCGGGTCTTGATCCTGGATGAGCCTACCGAGCATCTCTCGGGTGATGACGTAAGCCGCCTATTTGAGCGGATCCGCGACATCGCGGCAAAGGGGGCCGGAGTCGTCTATATTTCCCACCGCATTCGTGAGGTTCAGGAGATATCCGACCGGATTACGGTTCTTCGCGATGGCAGGGTGCAAGGTACTTTCGAGACCGGTAATCTTACCGAGCACCAAATTGTCGAACTCATAATCGGCAAGAGCGCTGATAGCGAATATCCACCGAAAGCGTCATGCAGCGAAAATCGTCACGTCCTGGGTGTCAGGTCCTATTCCGGATCGGGTTTCGACAGCGTGTCGATCGAGGTCCGCGCCGGCGAGATCGTGGGTCTCGCAGGAATGGACGGAAATGGAAAGCGCGAGTTCATGCGATCGCTCGCGGGTATCTCGCCTGGCACGGGTGAAGTACGTGTCGACGGTCACGTCATATATCTTCCTGATACGGGTGCGGCCACCGCTGCCGGGATTCAGTATTTGTCTGGCGCCAGGCATCGAGAGGGCATGTTAAGTGAACTCAGCGTTCGCGAGAACTTCTCTTTGCGTAGCCTGCATATCGATTCTTTTGCTGGATTTGTAAGTAGCTCACGGGAGCTGGACAGAGCCAGCGAAGCGATACGAGATTTCGCGATAAAAACACCTACCGCGGAGACCCAGATTGGATCTCTGTCCGGCGGAAATCAGCAAAAGCTGCTCATTGCCGGTGTGCTGGCGAGCAAGCCAAAAATTCTTTTGGTTGATGAGCCGACCCAGGGCGTTGACGTTGGCGCGCGCATGTTCATCTATCAAACATTGCGCCGTGCGGCGGACGACGGCGCTGCGATCCTGGTTGTGTCATCGGACGCTGCGGAGATCGCTGGGATCAGCGATCGCGTAGTTGTCTTTTCCCGTGGGCAGATCGTCGACCAGCTGCGAGGCAAAGACGTCACGGAGAATAATATCATCAAGTCGATGATGACGACGGGCAGCGTACGTGAGCGTACCGTCGATGATGAGAAACCGTCGGATCGAGTCTATGAGGTGGCTTGCCGGCCAATGGGCGCCGCTGGTCATGGTCGCGACTGTAATCGCCGTTATGGGACTTTATGCGTCAATGGCGAACGAGTTCTATCTCACAGCACGAAATTTCAGCGGAATTTTCACAATTGTAGCAACGCTTTCGATTGTTGCTTGCGCACAACAGGCGTTGATCCTGGTAGGGGGGATTGACCTGTCCGTTGGTCCTCTGATGGGTCTAATCGTGGTGGTTGAATCCTTCCTGCTGGTGCCTTCGGCATCGCCGGCGGAACAGGTTCTGGGTTGGACGCTGGTGCTCGGGGTGGCGATAGCGGTGGGCTTGCTGAATTGGGCTTTGGTCGATCCGATCGGCCTTCACCCGATGGTGGCGACTCTGGCGACATTCATGATGTTGCGCGCTATTTCGCTGATTCTACGCCCTACACCCGGCGGAAACATCGACGATGCGGTCATGGACGCCGTGAATGCGCGGATTGGAATCGTGCCTGTCACGTTGATCGTTGCGGCGCTGTTGGCGCTGGCTCTCGAGTTTGCTTTGTTCAGAACAAAATGGGGGATAGGGCTCAGAGCATTCGGCTCTCGCCCGGAAGCAGCCCGTGTGTCAGGTATCTCGCCCCGTGCGGTGAAGCTCAGTGCCTATCTCGCGTGCTCGGTCATTTCGGGGCTAGCCGCGGTCTCCATGATGGGGCAGGTAGGCGTCGGCGATCCCATAAGCGGCGGTGACTATACCCTTGGAAGCATCGCCGCAGTGGTGATTGGCGGCGCGAGTTTGTTCGGGGCTCGTGGTTCGTTCATTGGAGCATTGCTCGGTGCTCTGCTGATTTCTCAAGTCAACGTGGTGACTGCTTTCCTTGATTTGACCGATGCATGGCAACCGATCCTGCTCGGATGCATGATCATTGTTGCGGTAGCATTTTACTCCAGGGCGCGGCAATTGGTGCTGGTGCAATGAGTGCTCAAGCGAGTGTACGTTCTGACATGAAAGAGGAATTGACGTCCCCCGCGCTCCGGTGGCCGCTTCAGATCAGCGAATTTTCCTGGATCTGGCTGGCGCTCGGGCTTCTCGCCGTGCTGAGCGCGATCCTTGCGCCGGGCACGATGCGGCCTGGCTCCATATTGGCCACACTGCCCTTTGCGTCGATGCTTGCAATTGTAGCTGTCGGGCAAACAATCGTCGTGCAGCAGCGTGGTCTGGATATGTCTGCCGCGGGTATGGTGGCGGTCGCTAGCATCTTTGTCGCTAAATTCTCCTTCATGTTTCATTCGGCGATTCTTGGTGTTGGCGTAACGATACTGCTTTGTGCTTTGGCGGGAGCCATTAACGGCATACTCATCGCCCGGATCAACATAAGTCCGATCGTGGCCACGTTGGCGACCGGCTCTTTGGCGCTGGGCGTTGCGAGATTGATAACAGGCGGAAGTGCCCTTCCGGTGCTTCAATCTCTCCAGGAGTTTTCGAACGTCAAAGTCGCAGGCGTTCCGTTCAGCGTCGTTATCGCTGCTGCGTTGGTCGCTGCTGTGTCGATTTTGATCAGCAGCACAATTATCGGTCGGCGATATATAGCGGTCGGAGCTAACCAGGCGACCGCGCGGTCCGCAGGCATCAGGGTTCTCCGGTTTCAGATCGGGACCTACGTTGCGGCTGCCGTATGTTACTCGATAACCGGAGTTCTTCTTGCCGGCTTTGTGGGATATGCATCTCCGACGGCGGGCGCGGATTATCTGCTGCCAAGCATTGCCGCCGTTGTGGTGGGCGGAACGCCGTTCACCGGTGGGCGCGGCAGCGTTGTCGCGAGCGGAGCGGCCGCACTGTTTATGGCGCAGTTGGGTCAGATGGTGCTCGCGCTAGGCGCCGGCCCGGCCCAACAGCTGCTCGTTCAAGCAGTAACGATTGTTGTTGCGACCTCGATCAGAAGGATACCATTCCGATCGCTGCTGTCCTTGAGAAAGACGGCTACCGTTCGGTGACCGCGTCGGGGCGATCGACGGCCATACTATCAGGGGACGTCGATGAAGGCCGAAACTCAGCCAATTCCGGTGGCGAACACAATGCCCCACACCAGGACGGCGCCATCGATACCTGGTATTCCGTTTCACGAGGACGCCCGACATGTCTGAGGGCGCTGCCCCACTCGGCGTGATGAGAAGAGTGCTGACGCTCTATGCCGTGCTGATCCCGGTCAACATCGCCGCCTGGATCTGGGCTCTCGTCTTGCTGCATGATCGTCCGCTGCTGCTCGGCGCGGCAGCACTCGCCTACGGCTTTGGGCTGCGGCACGCGATTGACGCCGACCACATCGCTGCGATTGACAACGTCACCCGAAAGTTGATGCAGGAGGGTCAGCGCCCGGTTGCTGTCGGTCTCTTCTTCGCCATCGGTCACTCGAGTATCGTCTTCGTTGCTTCGCTGCTGGTGGGGATCACCGCCGGTGCGCTGCAACAGGTCGAAGGACTGAAGTCCATCGGGGGCGTGATTTCGACACTGATCTCGTCTGGCTTTTTGTTCGCCATTGGGCTTATCAACCTGAGCATCCTTCGCGACCTTTTGCGAACGCTGCGCGGGCTGCGGTCCGGCGAATTCGATACGTCCATGGAAACATTCCCGGTCGCATCTGGTCTTCTGGCTCGGGTACTCAAGCCGCTGTTCGGCCTGATCCGGCGAAGCTGGCATATGGCGCCGCTCGGACTGTTGTTCGGCCTTGGTTTCGAAACCGCTACCGAGGTCAGTGTCATGGGGCTGGCAGCGAGTCAGGCGTCGTCGGGCGCGCCAGTTGCGGTTGCGCTCGTGTTCCCGACGCTGTTCGCGGCCGGCATGACGCTGGTTGACGCCACCGACGGCGTATTAATGATGAGGGTCTATCAATGGGCCTTCGTCGATCCGCGCCGCAAGCTCTACTACAACTGCATCATCACGCTGATTTCCGCGCTGATCGCGATCTTGATCAGTGGCATCGAGGCCGCGGGCCTGATCGTGGATAATTTCGGCTTCAGCAGCGCGCTGTCGCTCGTCGCCGACCTTTCTGGGCATTTCAACCTGCTTGGAGCGGTGATCGTCGTCGTTTTCATCGGCAGCTGGCTTGCGTCGATGGGATTTTCACGCGCCCGGCGGACTACCGAATCCGTGCCGACGATTGGAAGCTAAATTCTATCAGGCCTGCCATGGATCCGATCCTGATTCGCGCCCTGGCGATCGATCCGCCGCTCGATATCGATGCCCCATTCCCCAGCGTCCTTTCGGCGGAGAAATGTCTCGTTGACATATTCCCCCTCCGTCGGACCTGGACTCTCCAAGAGAGTAATTCGGCCAGTACCTGATCGATGGAGATATTCGTCCCGTCACGAGAAATCGTGCCGCAACGTGGCTCCGATCTCCTCAAGCGCCCAGTCCACCTGATCGCTGGTAATGATCAGCGGCGGGGCAATGCGGATCGTATGTTCATGCGTGTCCTTCGCCAGGATGCCTCTGCTCTGCAGCGCTTCACAATAGCGACGTGCATCACCTGCTTCCGGATGAAGCTCGATCGCCAGCATCAGTCCGCGTCCGCGTACTTCGCGAATCGTATTGGCGCGGATGCGCTTTAGGCCATCGAGGAAGCGCGTGCCTTGAACGGCTGCATTCTCAATCATCCCTTCCTCGACAAGCACGCGCAGGGCTGCGCGTGCCACCGCACAGGCCAGCGGGTTGCCGCCGAAGGTCGAGCCGTGCTGGCCGGGCTTCAGAGTGCCGAGCACTGCATTGTTCGAAAGGACAGCCGACACCGGATAAAAGCCGCCTGATAACGCTTTGCCGAGCAGCGTTACGTCTGCCTCGATGCCTTCGTGCTGCTCGGCAAGCAGCTTGCCGGTGCGGCCAAGCCCGGTCTGAATCTCATCGAGGATAAGCATCACGTCATGCGCGGTGCAGAGCTCGCGGACCTGCGCGAAATAGCCGGGCGGCGGGATGATGACGCCGGCTTCCCCCTGGATCGGCTCGACAAGGAAGGCGACCGTGCTCGGTGTGATGGCCTGCTCCAGCGCCTTGGCGTCGCCAAAGGGGATAATCTTGAAGCCCTGAGCGAACGGCCCGAAATGCTCGCGTGCCGCCACGTCGGTGCTGAAGCCGATGATACCGAGGGTGCGCCCGTGGAAATTGTCGGCGCAGACGATAATCTCGGCTTGCCCATCCGGCACACCCTTCACCTCGTACCCCCATTTGCGCACCGATTTGATTGCGCTCTCCACCGCCTCGGCACCGCTGTTCATAGGCAGCACCTTGTGGGAACCGGTGAGCTCCGCGATCTCTTCGTAAAAGGGGGCCAACTGGTCGTTGTGGAAGGCGCGCGAGGTCAACGTCAGCTTACCCGCCTGTTCCACCATGGCGGCCAGGATCTTGGGATGGCAGTGGCCCTGGTTCAGCGCCGAATAGGCGGAGAGGCAATCGAGATAGCGGTTGCCTTGGGTGTCCCATACCCAAACGCCTTCGCCGCGCGACTAAGACGACACCAAGGGGCTCGTAGTTCTGAGCGCCAAACCGCGCTTCAGTGGCGATAAAATCAGTGACCGACCTCATTCTCTTCGCTCCAAAGCGAGCCGGCATCAGGGTGGAGAGCTCGCCCAAAGCAGCAAGTCAACTTCATGCCGCGGAGCTTATGCTCTTCGTCAGACATCCTCGCACTTGGGCAGTGTCACTGCGGGTCATTCGGCGTCTCGCAATATCTGATAGCCCGGTCGGCGGAACCGTCTCGAAGAGCCTGTGGAGACGCGAGGCAAATGGTCGCCTCCTGCGTTATCCGGCGCATGCGAGACGGCTATTCGATGATATCTTTCATCCGTAGCGCCAGATACAGCAGGACTCGATGCTCGTGCGAAGCGAGGTCCAACCCCATCATTCTCTCGATCTTGTCCAGCCTGTAGGCCATGGTCTTTTGATGTATGCGCAAGTCATTGGCCGCGGCCTGCCGCGAGCAGTCAGCGGCAAAGAAGGCGCGAAGTGATTTCAATAGCACTTCGCGTTGAGGGGGTTTCTCGCGCAGCAGAAGTCCTAGCTTGTCATCGACAAAGGCTTTGAAATCCGCGCCTTCGCGCATGCTCATCAGAAGTCCAGCCACCCCGACATCGTCGAATGCGACCACGCAGCTCTTCAACCTTTGGCGCGCGACCTCGCAAGCGATCCGGGCGTCCTTCCAGGCACCCGGCATGGCCATCGAATCCACACATGGCTTGCTTGTGCCCACCCTTACGGTCGCCCCGGGGACGCGTCTGCCGATTTCATCAATCAGGCCTTGAGCGATCTCCCTTATCTGATTGCTGTCATGGAATACGCAAATGATAGCGAGTTCGTTCCCACGCAAAGCCGACAATCGAACGTAGCGGCGCGAGCTGGACAAGCGTCCCGGCGCGTCGGCGATCGAGCGACGGCGGCTTTCCAAATCGCTTCCGGTGAGCCGGCCCGCTGCATTCGGCAGGTCCAATCCCTCCACCATGCAAAGGAGGACGCAATATTTTCCTGAGAATTCGACGTTCAATTCCTTGGCCCGCTCCAGCGCCAAACGTCGCAAATGGTCCGGAGATTCCAGGAGGTCCCATACCAGCGAGGTAAGCCTGTCAGACAGCGCTCGCGCGGCGGCGCGTTCCTTCATTTGGTGCAAAGCGGTGGTGACGCAGATTTCCGTAATGGCAAGTTGGTCGCTGTCGTTCTGGAGATGCGGCTTGAGAACGACCACCCATCCAAGATGTTCCGACGCGGTCGTGACCCTCTGAAACAGGAACCGCTCCGATCCGGCCGATTGAGTCATCAGCCCCTTGTCCGATCCCGCAATTCGCTGGATCGCCTTCTGCACCGAACGCAAAAGTTCGTCGGGACAAGCCTTTGGCGGATGACAAACCTGAATATCGAGATACTGATCTAGAAACAGGATCGGGCTTTCCAGATGCTTATGGGCCTTCTCGGCCAAATCGACCAAGCCACCGCCCTCGAGCAAGGATGAAATGAGGCTTTCCTGGAGCTCGGCCGACGTGCGGATTACCTCGTAGCGTTGTTTGAGTTCTGCATGCGCCTCCTCCAGTTTGAGGGCGGCCTCTTCCTTTTCTTGCGAAAGGCTTACATTTTCGATGGCCAACGAGGCTAGATTCGCAAAGGTCGCAAGTTCGGCGGTGTGCTGGGGCGTGAAGGTCGACGGCTTACGGCGCCAGACTTCGAGAACGCCGATCACCTTGTCCTGCGAGATGAGCGGCACGGCCAGAGCTGATCGGACCCTTTCCGCCCGCGCTAGATGGAAGAAGTCGCGACTGATGATTTCACTCTGGACGTAGTCCTCAACCGAGCACGGCCCGCGTGTCTCCAGCACCCGCCCCCCAACGCCTTGCCCGGCGCGCATTCGAAGCGCGGCCGTTTCCGCCGCGAGGTTGCCGACACAGCGTTTCATGACCAGCAAGTCCTGCTCGTTCAGCATGATGCCGCAAATATCGGCTGAAAGGCGGATCTTGGCTTCGTGGGTGATCTGAAGAAAAATCTCCTGGAGATCGCGGCTTTTTAGGATGCGGTTCGCGACCCGCTGGAAGACTTTGATGACTTCCAGCTTGTCCGGATTTCCGTGTTTGCTCTCGCAGGATCCCAATGCCAGCCTAAAGACATGACAGACTGTGCGAATGAGATCATCGTCGGGCTCAATCTGGAAATCACGATCGATGATGAGCGCAACACTTCCTGCTCTAACGGACGCAAAGACGAAACGATCCAGATGGATCACGCCGTCCCAAGCAGTCAACTCCTCAGGCAGGCTTGATATGAACGGATCAATCTCCTCGTTTCCGTCCAGGAGATCCCAGTCGCGCCATGCACCACCGGAATGGACGAGAATCCGAACTTCTCTAGCGGCGAGCAGAGTCTTTGACCAGGATGCTGGCTTCCGCGAACAGCGCTTGCTGACCGCGATCTGCAGCTGAAGAGAAGGCCGATATCGCCTCGTTCAGCGATGCACGGTAGGCAACTCGCTCTTTCGCCCTCGTCCGCGACAAAGATCCGGCCTCGTACACGGTGCGCTTCCTCCGGCGAACGGCGAGAAAAGTCGGGGCTCGTTTTCTCGCATCCATGCGTCTGATTGTTCAGACGTCGTTTTAGTTGGATTCTTGTCCGAGCAGCTTGCACCCGGTTGGGCAGCTTTACAAGCATGGAACTCGATAGTCGGGCCCGCGGATGGCGGCTTGGGCAGGCGCGGGCAGGCTTCACCGACGGGGATCGATCACGGCTTTCATAATGTTCTGTGCCTTAAGCTCACGATAGGTGTCGACCGCTTCGGAAAAGGTGATGCGCGCGTCAATTACTACCGTGGGGTCCAGAACGCCGGTTCCTATCAGTGAGGAAAGCCGCGGACGAAGCCTGATCGAGTCGCCGATCGCAAAACTGAGAGTCAGTTCGTTGGCGAAGCTTTTCGCCAGAGGAAATTGCCATTCTTCGCTCGCATGAGCGCCCACTGACACGATGCGACCACGCTTCCGGACAATGTCGAAAGCGGCACGAAGTGGTCCGCTACTGCCGACGGCTTCGATCACGACATCGAAGCCGTCCCCTTGGGTCAGTCTTGATACCAGGCTTGCCGCTCCTTCGGGTGGTACCCCGAGCGCTCCATTCGCACGCGCAAATTGTCGCCTCCTTTCGCTGGGCTCAATGACGACGACTACGCTGGCCCCGGCAACCTGGGCGGACAAACTCGCCAATTGGCCGACCGCGCCGCCGCCGATGATGGCGACGGTATCGCCGGGGCGGACATCGCCGCGTTCGACCGCTGCCCACCCAGTTGCCAGGTTGTCGCCGATAAGGATGGCAGCTTCGTCACTGCAGCCCAGTGGCACCCTGGCGAGGGTAGTTTCGGCGTTTGGTACACGCACGATTTCCGCTTGGGCACCAGAAAGCGCCTGGCCGAACGAACTGCCTGTGCCGAAGAATGCTCGGTCGGAACACTCCCAGTGATCGCCGCGTGTGCACCAGCGGCAGTGTCCACAGGCGGTGAAGTCGGAAGCCATGACGTGATCGCCGACCCTCAGCTGGCTCACGCCGGTGCCGATAGCAACGATATCGCCAACAAATTCGTGCCCTATGATCGCGCCGCGTTCCAACCCGGAAGGATCGCCATCGATGACGTGCAGGTCGGTTCCACAGATCCCTGCCAGAGTGACACCGACAAGTACGTCTTTGGCATCGAGAAGGGTGGGCGGCGGTACTTCGCGCAGTGCAATCGATCCTGGTCCATTGAAGACGATCGCGCGCATGCCGGTCAGCCCAATTCGCCGATCCGCGCCGCGATGTTTCGCGCTGCTTCTCCGAGTGCCGCGAGTTCGTTATCTCTGAGCGGCAACTTGACGATTTCCTTCACTCCTTCACGATTGAGTCGGACAGGCAAGCCGATTCGCGTGTTCACGAGACCGTATGCGCCCGCCGACTGCACGCAGGCGGCGATGGTATTGTCGCTTCCAGTCACCATTGCGACCACCATCGATGCAGCGGATTCCGCGGGTGAAAAATATGCACTACCTTTCTGCAGAAGCTTCACCACCTCGGCGCCAGAGTCTCGGGCCCGCTCGATAATCGCCGACAGTTGGTCTTTGGGCAGCAATTGCTCCAGGGGCTGGCCGTTGGCGTTTGCCTGACTGAGTGGGATGACCATTTCCGCTCCATGGCTTCCAAGAGCGATTGCTTTGACGTCCTGCGGCCGGGCAACTCCCGTCAACGCGATCAGCGAGCAGAAGCGTGCGCTGTCCAGTACGCCCGCCATCCCGATCACGCGTTGCGGAGGAAAGCCGGTCTTTTTCGCCGTCAGATGCGTCATCTCTTCGAGCGGATTGGTCACCACAACCACGACCGCCTGCGGGGCGTGACGCTGTATGCCTTCCGCCACGAATCCGATGATTTCCGCGTTAACCGCCGTGAGGTCCGTTCGGCTCATGCCTGGCTGCCGCGGACGTCCTGCCGTAACGACGACGAACTCTGCGCCCTCGAGAGCGGAAAGTTCGGTGCTACCTTCGATCCTGGTCGTGAACCCACGCAGGCCCGAGCTATGCCACATGTCGAGCGCCAGGCCCGCGGCGAGACCTGGGACGATATCGATCAGCATGGTGCGGGAGAACAGGGAAGTCTCGGACAGTCTGAGCGCGGTCATCGCTCCCACATGGCCCGCGCCGACAACCGCTACTTTCGGGCGGGTATCCGTCACCGGCGCCGCGGCGCTTTGCGCCGCATCGTCAACCCGGAGCGACGCCGGGACCGGAGCGCCACGCCGATACAGCGCGCCTGACAACGCACCGGAATGTATCAGGTCGCCTCCACTAACCGACCGCTGGGGCTGCGGCGCACCCAAGGCGACCTTTGGCGCGGTGGCCGCCGGTGCCTTCGGTATGGCGCTTGCGGCACGTTCGATCCGAATTCCAAGCTCCTTTGCGCGATCCAGGGCAAGTGGGGTCAGAATGTCCCTCAATCCGACGGTCAAGACGCCGCTTGCATTTTCGATTTCGGCTACGGAGATGACGCTCATTCTCGTCCCCCGAGCTGTTCAAGAGAGGCAATTGCGGCCTTTGCCGCCGCTTCGACCTCGCTTTCCGTCCCCGATATGAAGAGGCGGCCGAAGCGGCCCACCGCCCGGACTTCGATCAGGCTGATGTTTGCAGCCTTTTCCGCCTCGTTTCCAGCAAGAGTTACATAGGCGGCGGGCGTAGCCTCCAGAACGAACAGGCTCGACTTTGGCAGCAGCAGGTTACCCTTCCGCCATTTGTTAATAAGCTGCGCCTGATATGGGTTGATATTGGTCACGAATTGCGTCGAGGCGATTTTCGGACGCAGCCGATCCATTTCTTTCAAACCGAGATATTCCAACACGGCCTCGCCGGCGGCCTGCACCTCGGATTGGGTGTGGGAATGAATCTCGAGAAGACCGAATTCGCGTTCGATAATCTGAAGGGCAGGACGTACATCTGCCGCTTTCAAAGCGATATCCGCGCAACGGAAAATTTCGTTTCCTGGCGCTACCTCGATGAACAGTTCGGCCATGCCGGCGATTGGAACGTCGCCTTGGCAGGTCGACGCGACGTGCGCGGCAGCCTGCGGCTGCATGCTGTCAATGAATGCGTAAGTACGAAGCTGAAAATCCATAATTAGCTCATGGCTATGCCGAAGGGCGTTACGAGATCCGAATGCGGATAGGTGATCGTGGGAATGTCGATGAAACGTGAGATGATCGAACCGGCATTCGGGATACGGATCGCACCGCCGACAAGGTGAACGGTTTTGACCGTTCTGTTAGCGATCTGACGCGCGATCGAGCTCGCGATGCGTTCCAGACCCGGGCGCAAAATGGCGGAATAATCGGCGTCGCCGTCGCGCTTTCTGCGCTCTGCATCTTCGATCGGAATTTTTAGCGCGCCGGCGAGGATAAGATCGAGATGATGGCCGCCGCCCGGCTCGTCGTCCAATGCAACCAGCTCGCCGTTGCGCACGATACCCACCCCGGTAGAACCGCCGCCGACGTCGACAATCGCTCCGTCGCGGATGTTGAGCAGGGCCTGTGCCGCGCTGACCTCATCGGTCAGGCCTCGACAGGCGATCTCGGCATTCTCAAGGACGTAGCGGCAGGCTCGTGCCTCGGCCGACGGTACGCCCGGTGGGAAGGCGGTTGCCGCGGAGGAGATTTCGCAACCAAGTGCGACGGTGGCCGCTAATTTGAGCTGTCGAACGGCCGCGACCGCGCCCGCGAAGTTTACGACCACGCCGTCCTGCACGGCTTCGCAGGGAACACTATCCCAGTAGACGGGGCGCCCGACTGCGTTCACCGCAGTAATCACGATGGTCGCGGTTCCGAGATCGATACCGAATAAAAGGGCTTCGTTTCTGTTGGACCGTGGCGCCCTCAGCAACCCTGCGGCTTCTTCCAGAAAATCCTCGATGCCTTTATGGTCAGCAATCGGCTGCTTCGTCGTCCGTGCGAGCATGGCTCAAAGCCCCATGTTCGGCTGGTAGATGGACCGCCATGGGCGTACCTCGTGCGCGATGCGCTTGATGTTGATCAGGTGTAACGGCGTGACGTTGTCTGAAACGATGGAGCCGCTCCAGGTGCCGGTCCCCAACATGAACGAAGGGTCGGTGGCGCAGCTGTAACCCATGCCGCCGAACAGAGTAGGAGTATTGATGACGATTCTGCCGGTCGGCAACGCCGCGAAGACACTGATGACTTCATCGTCCTCGCAGTGCAGGCCGAGTGTGTGACCTTCCCCACCAAATTCCAAGATCTCGCGGCAGCGCCGGTAGCCTGCCTTCAAATCCGCCGTACGATAGAATGAAAGGACTGGTCCCAGGATCTCCCTGGATAGCGGGCTGGCTGGACCAACTTCGGACAGGTTGGCACCGAGAACCTTGCAGTCGGAAGGCGCCGCAACCCCAATCCGTCTTGCAAGTTCCTTTGCGGAGAGGCCAACCGCGTCGGGCCGCAATTCGCCCTTGTCGGTAAAAATGAGGCGCGTCAACTTTTCCTGGTCGGAAGGCGACAGAAAAAGTGTCCCTTGGGAGGCGAATGCAGCCAGCGCCGCTTCCGCGATCGGTTCGTCGAGAACGATGGACTGTTCTGCGACGCACGCGGTTCCATTGTCGAAGGATTTGGACGTGATAGCCATCAAGGCGGCTTCCTTCACATCCTTGACAGACCGGTGAATGTAGACAGGGACGTTGCCCGCACCAACCGCCAGAGTTGGTTTCCCGCTCGAATAAGCGGCTCGGACCATTCCTGGACCGCCGGTAGCCAACACCAGCGACACGTCGGGATGGCGCATTAGTTCGCCCGTGGCCTGAAGCGTCACCTCGGACAGGCAGGAGACCAGCCCCTTCGGCGCTCCCGCTCTGACCGCCGCGACCGCCATAACTTCGGCAGCCCGCGCGCTGCATTTAGCGGCCCGAGGATGGGGCGCACAAACGATCGCATTTCCCGATTTGACGGCCGCAAGACATTTGAAGAGTACGGTCGAGGTCGGGTTAGTGACCGGGATGATCCCCGCGACGACCCCCATTGGAGAGCCGATCGCAGTCATTCGATTGACCTCGTCAACCCACAAAACACCCACAGTACGCATTGGCAACATCGAAGCGGCGACGAACTTGGTATTGTAGAGGTTCTTGACGATCTTGTCCTCGTAAACTCCGAAGCCAGTCTCATCGACGGCCATGCGCGCGAGTTCTTCTGCCGCCGCAGTCCCGGCGTCGGCCATCGCGCGGACGATGTTATCGACCCTTGCCTGGTCAGCGCCGACAAACGCTTGAAAGGCTGCTCGTGCTTGCCGTGCCTTTGCCCTTGCGTCCGCCAAGGCGGAAAGGTCGGAATCCAAATTAGCTGCCAAACCCATCGGCCTGCCTACAATTTACATTTTCAGGAAATCTGGAGCAAAATGCTCGAATTTAGCTCTTGCCAAGGATCCCTTCGACGTCTTCGTGGGGGCGCGGAATCACATGAACCGATACAACCTCTCCGATCTTTCCGGCAGCGGCAGCGCCTGCGTCGGTGGCTGCCTTCACCGCTCCGACATCGCCGCGAACCATGACGGTGACCAGGCCACCGCCAATTTGCTCCCGCCCGATCAGGCGCACGTTAGCGGCCTTGACCATCGCGTCGGCGGCCTCAATGGCTCCGACGAGACCCTTTGTTTCAATCAAGCCGAGCGCCCCGCGCGGAACGCCGGGTGTGGAGGTCGGTCCGTTAGTCATTTTGTTCTCCCTTTTGCTTTCGTTGGTCTTGAGACGAGATGGTTTCATGTCGGGCTTTCACCCCTTGGAATACGCTGTACTTGCGCCGAGCCGGATTGTGTCGATAACTGCGATGATCGCTGCGTCCGTCGGCACGCCGGAGGTATCCGTCACGACGCGGGCCGCGCTTCCTCGACAAACGAGCACAACTTCTCCTTCGCCGGCGCCAATCAGATCTACCGCAACGTAGATGTCCGAAATCGGTGGTGGGGTTGTCGGTCAGTTGGGCGTCAAGAGGCGACACGAGCATCAACTTGTATGAGTGCAATCCGGGTGCTTTCATTGTCGAAACGACCGTCCCGACCACGCGCCCGAGATCCATCGGAATACTCCCTGAAAACGTTGTTATCGCGCCGGTTGGGCGCTCGTTGGTGTCGATAGTTAGGCAGGGATAAGCTCGCCCGTCATTATCCGCACGAGATAGAAACGAGCGACGCGATTTATCCAGACCACCCATAGCGAATGTTCAAATCAAAAATGATCATGACGGCGCTCGAAAGGATGCGGTGCCGTCTAAGAACACCTCACATAGAGCCGGGAGCGAACCAGTGATCAAAGATGAAGACGTCCATTTTCATGCCGCCGATGCGCACGAGCCGACCTGGGCTGAGACGAATTTCTTTGGCTTTTACAATGCAGAAGCGAAGCTCAATGTGGGGGTGTACGCGCTGTTCCGTACCAACCTCGGCATCGTCAGTTCGACTATCTGCATGAATTCAGGTTTCTCCAACACGCCTTGGGAGGCGGATTTCTGCGATCTGCGAGCCTCGATGCCGATTCCCGAACCGCGCGACCTGAGCAATTTTCGACTCGAGAACTCGCTCGATGTCCGTTGTTTGAAACCGAATATGGACTGGCACATCGGCTACGACGACGGCGCCGGCACCATGATCGATATCGAATATAAGTCGATCATGCTGCCATTCGATATCCACGATGCTGCAATGGATCCGATGAAGGCGAAGGCGCTCAAGGAAGCCGAGCAGGGCGGCAAGTTCGCGTGGGGAACCGCTTACAACGGGCATTTCGATCAGTCCGGCCATTTCAAGGGTCGGGTCGCGGTACGCGGCAAACATTATCCAATCGATTGCATATCGACGATGGACCATAGCTGGGGTCCGAGGCCGGAGCGTGGCGCGCCGAATATGAGCTGGCTGCACGCTCATTTTTCCAGGGATCTCGCATTTCACGTCATCTTCAGCTTCGACCCCAACACAAACGGCCGCGAGCTGTCGCTCGCGCACGGATATGTGGTCGAAAAGGGAGAGATTTTCGGTCTGAAGGAAGCGCGTGGCACGACTAAGCGTGTGCGGGAGCGCTACGCCGACACGGTCGAACTCACCCTTGTCGACAGCGCCGACCGCGAATGGAAGCTCAATGCGAAGGGCATGACCACTTTTCCCTGGCAGTGCTGGCCCAACATGGTTTCGTTCAATGTGCTTGGCCGTTGGCAGTGCGGAAATCTGACCGGGTACGGAGAAATCCAGGATTTTTTCGAGATGCCGCAGCTAACCGCGCTCAATGCTGATTCAGCCACCCGCGCGCTCGCGGGCGTTGCAGGATAAGCCAATGTTGCTGCGCGCCCTCCTTTTCGACCTGGACGGCACACTCGTGCAGACGCGGGAGGCGTCATGGAAGCTATTCGCAAAGACCAACACCGCTTTCGGGCTAGGGATTTCCACTCAGCAGGAATTTTTCCAGCTTCTGGAAGACAACATGTTCCACGCCCTGCGCAGGCGTTGCCGCGACGAACGGAAGGCAGACGAAGCGGCGCGGCATTTCCTTGGTCTGCTGGAGAGCGAGTACAATCCGGAATTTGTCCCTGGAATGTGCGATGTCGTGAAGGCGTTCGCCGGGAATTGTTCGCTGGCAGTAATATCGTCCAACGCCGTCGCGACCATCCGGCGCATACTCACCCACGAGAATGTCGCGAATTGTTTCTCGCACGTGTTCGGCGGCGATGTCGAGCAAGATAAGCGCGCGAGCGTCAGGCGTTTTCTCTCGGATCGTTCCTACATGGTAAGCCGCGATTGCTCGCCAGCCTATCGCGAGGGTGAGCAGCCGTCGGTTCCTACCGGCCAGCAGATCGTTCTCGTCACAGACACGGTCGGCGATGTCAAACACGCTCGCGAATGCGGCATCCGCGCGGTCGGAGTCGCATGGGGCATGCATTCAGAGAAGCAGCTTCTGCAGGCCGGAGCGGAGTTTGTGGCCCTTTGGCCCCAGGAACTTGTTGCCCATCTTCTACCAGGCGGGTTTGCAGCAATTTCCTGTTGCGTGACGCAGTCTCCCCGCGAGCAGGTGTGCGGCTGCAATAATACTTCGGCCAATTCAGCTTGCGGCTGCGCTGGAGACGAACTCGCGCAAGCGAGCGGTATTCGCCGCGATCGATCGATCGCCGCCGCGGTCAATCTTGCTGCACGGATCGGAGATGACCGCGAAGATACGGCGCGCCAAAATGATCCGGCGGCACTGGCGAAAATGGATGCGACGCTGATCCACAGCCTCTCGCGTTTGCGTAATCACATCAGGAGTTCAACACGCGTGACAACTTGATTCCATCAATGCCTAAATTTCAAAGGGAGGACGATCCATGAATCTTGTGGCTGAAGGTTACAATAGCTTCGATACCAAGAAAACGCCGTCGGGCGTGGTCAAGTATCTGCCTGACCCCAAATCCGTTATTGCCTTGATCAAAAGCGGCAAGCTCAAGGAACACATCTTGCTGGTTCAGGGTGGAACAACAACGTTCCTTGCTCCGGCACTAAGCATGGGAGCCATCGGCATAATCACAATGTCGGGGGCTCCTGAATCTCATCTCGGAATTCTGTCGCGCGAATTTCAGATGCCCTGTGTCATGACGGCTTATCTTCCAAAGAGCGAGGCGCGCTATGTAACGGGAGGTAACAACGACGCTCATTTCAGCGCAATCATCAAGGCACTCGATGGAAAGAAAGTGCAGTTGAATTGCGAAGACCGCGAGGTCGGCCGCGTTATGCTCATCGATTGATCCGCCGCAACTTACCGTCAATTTCAAGGAGGAAAGAAATGTCGACCTATATGGACCGCTATAAAGCGGCGGATAACGGCTTGCGCTTTCAGGACCTGGTATATCAGGGTAATTTCAAGGGTATGGATCCTGTGCCGGACGGCATCCTGGGTGACAAGGTCCTGCGCCAGCGGGCAAAGAGCAAGGTTCTTGAAAAAGTCACCAAGGAAGATGTGCTTCGCGACCAGTTCACGGTCGATGAGCTCAACGATCTCAACAATTATCTGGCCTGGAACATCTGGGACGTGCTGGTGATGCGCGCGACCGAAGGCGTGTCCGGCATGATCCCGCGGCAGGAATATGAAATTCTTGCTTTCATGCAGGAATTCTATCGCTGGCCGGAAATCCTGCAGATGACCACCGACGAGATCGGTGCGCAGGGCGTGATCGACATCGGAGCGTCGGCGCGCCGCGAAATCGGCACGAAGATAAATTGTGTCCACGACTGGTGCATCGGAGCCGTTGGCTTTGGCATGGGTCGGTGCGGACTCCTCGCCCTGGAAGCCATTCAGCCGCAGGACTACGTCCGGGAGAGCAACACGATCTTGAAGTTCATGCAGCGGGTGCTCTGGGGCAAGCGCCAGGACGGGTACATTCTCAACTCGCAGGATCGGTACCGCTGCCAGATCCACGAGAAGGATGTAATCGCCAACCTGGTCTCACAAGTCGAGCATTTCGAGCCCGGTAGCGAAGCCCACGACTCCTTCGTCCGGTTCAACGCAGCGGCCGAACTTCTATCGTTCCTGGACCACTACGACTGCCGGCTTGGCCTCGGCGACACCGGCCCTTATCAGTTGCCGGACGGCAAGATCATGATTATCCGCGATCTCTTCACCAATGAGGAGGCTTACGACTGGAGCGATGTCTGCGACCACGAGAACGTGCCGCACTGCTATACGCTCTGCATCGTGATCGATCCGAAGACGATGGGCCTCGACGAAATCCGGGTTAACGACATTTCCACCACTTTCACGCGACCGAAGAACTATATCGAGCACATCGTGGGCGGCGCCGTATTCGTCCGCGAGAAGTGGAATACGCCGATGGGCGAAGTGTATCCGGTGAAGATCTCGGATCTCGATAAACGGCTTGAGGGGATCCAGCAGGCGACCTTGAAGCTCTATGAGAAATTTTCCCGCATGTCCCGTCGCACGCTGATCACCAACGGCATGTACGTGTACTACATCGACATGATCCTGCCGCATCTACGTCTGGCCGGTACTTACGAAAAGGCTTGTAAGGATTACGAATTCTGGGAAATTGATCAACGCGTCTCGAACTATTACTACGACATCGTCAAGCGTGGATTCGCGCAAGCGACGGTTCCGCAGAAAATATTCTCGGGCGAGGGGTATCTGCCTTTCCCGGACAATGTCAGCCTCAGTCGGTCGAAATATTACTGGAAGTAATCCATGAATCACGACGCGCAGCGCTTGCCGTTGCGCGTCGTCCCTGCGGACAATCCAGGTTAATCGTAGATTATGACAGAGATCACGGACGAGCGCGCCTTTCTGGTATTGAATGGAGCGCACCTGAAGAAGATGGCCAATGCGGAGGAGATCGCTGCCGCTGTTGGTGTCGATGTGCAGACTGCTGCCTCGGTGCTTGCCTCCGCCGTTGCGAAGGACCGGGCCATGGACATTGACGGGCGGTTCCTCCTCACTCCGGAGGGTACTGCCGTGGTTCAAGAGTACTATCGGGATATCTATGGCCCGCTTAGCCTGAATACGAATATGATCGCATGGTACGAACGCTTTGAAGCGATCAACGAACAGTTCATCAAACAGGTGAGCGAATGGCAGACCACCGAAGGCGATGAGCGCGTGCAGTCGCGATTGATGAAGACGGTAGAAAGATTGATGAAGTTCCTTGAGGAAATCATCCCGTCGATCCCGCGGTATGAAAGCTACGTGCGCCGTTTTGCCAACAGCATTTCGTTGGTCGATCGAGGCGACAAGGACTTTGTCTGCAAGCCGACCATCGATTCTGTTCACAACATATGGTTCGAGTTCCATGAGGACATCCTCTCCGTTCTCGGCCGGCCGCGGGATGCGTAAGGCGGTGGCAACGACAAAGGCCGACGCGACCACCACCTTCGTGCACGACATTGCGGACGTCGATTTCGATGACGCGCGCAGTTTTGGCGGTAAGGCTACGGGTCTGGCAAAAATGGCGAGGATCGGAATCCCAATTCCACCCGCCTTTGTCGTGGGAACCAACGGGTTCCATCATTTTCGATCAAAAGGCGGGCGGGTTGACGCAGACTTGATGGGCGAGGTCGACCGAGCCCTGCGGCGTCTGGAGCGTTCGTCCGGCAAGACGTTTGCCGCAGCGGAGCAACCGCTCCTCATATCGGTACGCTCGGGCGCGGCGATTAGCATGCCGGGTATGATGGACACAATTCTGAATCTCGGACTGGATGCGCGCTCCGCACATCAGCTCGCCCAGGCAACCGGAAAGCCGGAATTTGCCATCGACACCTGGATGCGGTTCTGGCGGATGTTCATCGATACAGTTCTCAACCTTGATCCGGAAGGGCTAACCGCGTCCGTCGCAGAATGCGTGGGGCGAGCCCGTAGCGCTGTGACACGCGACGCTTTCGACGCACTGCAGAACGCCGTTTTGACTCACATCGCCGATTGCGGCGAAGAGGCGAGCAGCGACCCGCGTGTTCAACTCGAACGCACCATCGAAGCGGTATTCCGCTCCTGGGATAGCCCCCGGGCGAAAGCCTATCGCGCGCACCAGGGCATTGCGGACGATCTCGGGACCGCCGTCACGGTCCAGACGATGGTCTTTGGGAACGCGGATGCCCGGTCGGGATCCGGTGTTGCCTTCACGCGAAACCCGAATGACGGCGAAAATTCCTTGTACGGTGAATATCTGATCGGCCGGCAGGGAGAGGATTTGGTGTCAGGCACCCACACGCCGATCGACCTCTCAGACCCGCAGGCGTTGGAAAAGCCGCTGCGGGACGCCCTGATCCGTTACGGCAAGAAACTGGAAGGGCTTTATCGCGATGCGGTCGACATAGAGTTCACGGTCGAAGCGGGAGAACTATACCTGCTACAGGTGAGACCGGCGAAGCGGACTGCCGCGGCGGCGGTCCGGATCGCTGAAGACCTCGTTGCGGAAGGCTTGATCTCGCAAACGGATGCCCTGAAGAGAATCACCCTTGATCAAATCAGAAAGCTGCTCCGGCCGGTTTTCGACGAAGGCGCTCTTGCCGCCGCCAGGACGATCGCCCTCGGCCTCGGATCCTCACCGGGACAGGCGCATGGCGTGGCCGTTCTTGATTCCGACCGTGCTGCGGAGCGGGTGGCCGCCGGAGATGAGGTCATCTTGGTCCGTCCGACGACAAGTCCGCAGGATATCAGGGGGATGCTCTCGGCCAACGGAATCGTGACCGCGAGGGGTGGCGCCCTGAGCCACGCGGCCGTCGTTTCGCGAGCGCTCGACAAACCCTGCATTGTAGGGTGCGAGTCCATCGAGATCGATCTGGAGCGACGGAATTTCACTATCGAAGGAAGGCAATTTCTGGAGGGAGATCAGGTTTCGATCGACGGAACGACAGGAAGGGTTTTTGAGGGCTCACTACCGTTGCAGGCAGCGAGCGCTCACAAGGGGTCACTGCAACGGATCCTCGGCTGGGCCGACGCATCATCGGAAGCAATTATCTGGGTCGCGCCGCGGGGTAGCGACGAATTCAGAGAGGCGCTCAAGATTTCTCCTCCTGGGCTCGGAGTGATTGGGCTGACCGACGTTCTAATTTCGGACGGCAGCATCGACCGATTCGTCGATCTAATTCGCTCCGCAGGACAAGATAAGCCGTCGTCAGTCACCTCAGATGCGATCAGCGAGATCGTGATGGAGGCATGTCGACCGGTCCTCGTCGATGCTGCCGGCGTTCCGTTGGATATTCGGCTGCCGCGCGTGAGCTCCGACCGGGCTCGCAGGATGATCGAGGACTGGACTGAACTCCCGCCCAGCCTCTTCCTTCCGCTGGGAGCAATGGCCTATATCCAGTCAATTCTGCGGGGGCTCGCCGCCGCTGCGAAGGAAGCTCACCACCAGCGCGTCACCGCGCTGATTGGCGGGATCGTGGACGCTTCCGAGTTCGACCGGTTCAACGAAGAAACCAAACGGGTCGGCTCGCTTGCGGCGGGGGCTGTTCTTCAAAACTCCGCGGCGCTCCAGGCGGCCGTGCCTCTGGCCCGTCGAGGCTGCCGCCTGTGGATCGACGTCGTCGAGACCGTGCGAACCGCTCATGGCTTTTCGACAGAGATTGTGCAAGCCCAGGCGATGCTCGATACATATGTTTCAAGTGGGAAAATCCCCGCCAATCCCTTTAAACGCCTTCCCGGTTTCTTGGAAAATCTGTTGATCGAAGTGCTGTCCGCAACGGGTGCCAAGGGTGAGCAGACCGTCGGCATTGATTGCGCAGCCGACCACTCGGCCGAACTTGTCGTCGATTTGTACCGCTCGGGTTTTCGCCGGTTCGCGGCGCCGGCCAGCCGGCGCGACGAAATCCGGCTGCTCCTTGGCAAACAGAAAGTGGAGTAACGTCGATGGCGGTTGAAGGAAACGCTCTTGGGCTGGTCGAGACCATTGGGCTCGTTGCAGCAACCCAAGCCGCCGACGCGATGGTCAAGGCGGCCAATGTGGAGATCGTCACGCGTCAGCAGCCGGGTGGCGGCTTTATCACGATCATCGTCCGGGGCGACGTTGGTGCAGTCAAGGCGGCAGTCGATGCCGGTGCCGCTGCAGCCAGCCAGATCGGCCGGGTGGCTTCCGCGCATGTGATCCCGCGACCCCATGACGACGTGGCCGATCTATTACGGCGTCCACCTGTCCGTTAGCACCGGAGAGTTGGTCCGGTTAGTTGAGTTGCGAGTGGTTATGGAACGACCGCTCATGGACACTTTCCGGAATCATCCCAACGTGCTCATCAAATCTGCTGCACTCCTGAGATCTGCCGTCTTGAACCCTTCCGTGAAACGGCCGTATACCTGCCGAAGTAATAACCTGGCTTCCTTGCGATGTCCCTGATCGGCCATCAATGCGGCAAGATCGATTGCCGTGCGCAACTCATAGGAGACAGCGCCCTGCATGCGCGCCAGATCGAGCGAGTCCCGAAAGCAGCGTTCCGCCTCGTCGTGACTTGATTGCATCGAGCGGAGAAGCGCGCCCTTCACGCGCAAGAGTTCCGGTATCTGGAACAGTTCGCCGTTTCCTCTCACCCGATCCATTGTCTCGTTGACAATCTTCAGGCCGTCTTCAACATGACCAAGCGCGCGAAGGCCTTGCGCAAGCTCCATGTTGAACTCAGTCGTGAGAAGCTCGTGGCGGGCCGCGTGAATGGGCTTGAGGCCAGCCCGCAAATCATCGACGCCTTGTCTCACATTTCCTCGTCGGATTGTAAGCTCGGCCTTGCGACACCGCCCGATCGCCATCAGAGGCCCCATGGCGTTTGCTTCGGCCAGCGAATAAGAGCGATCTACATAATACTGAGCGGAGTTGAGATCGCCGATCCAAAGAAAGATCGATCCCGCACCGGCCAACACTAGAGCCAATGCGGCCGAATGACCCATAGCTTCGGATGCTTTGACCGCGTCCCGCGTGTGATCCACCGCTTCGCCGGGATAGCCTTGCAACCATAATGTCCGCGCCAAGGCGATACCCGATCGGTAATGGGGATCGTAACCCAGAAAGATCGAGCCGTGCTGAGATTGCGAAAGTATTCGCATCAGGGAATCGAGCTCGCTGCGCGAGCCACCAAGATCACCCGTAAACTGCAGAGCCCTTCCAAGGTTGGCATGAGCCAGCGCCTTGATCGCAAGATCGTCCGACGATTCGGCAATGTCCCGGCAACGTTGAGCGTATTCAAGCAACATCTTGAAGTTTCCGCTTCGGCCATAGAACATGTACTGCATGTTGAGCAGTCCGGCCTGATAGGCCGTGTCACCCTTCGCTTCGGCAATAGACAGGCTTCTGTTCAGGGCATCATTGACGGCATCGCTTTCTCCGTACATTTGAGACGAGGAGACTCCCGAGCCCGCCTGGAGACGCATTTCGTCTAAACTTCCGACGGCGTCTGCGTCGAGCGCAATGAGTGCGCGCTGAGACCAACGGTAACACTCCGGAAGCAAGGACATGGCCAGAAAGATTTCGACCGCGGCTGCGGCGAGCTGGATACCGAGCCTGGTATTGCCCTCTTCTCCAAAGCACCATTCGAGCGCCATTCGCACATTGTTCATGCTGGCAAAGTGAGATGTGCGCTCCACTCCACTCGAGAACGTGGACCAATCGCGTCCCCGCTGTTCGAGCCACTCCATGCAATAGGTCGCGTGCCTCACGGCCAGGTCGTAGGCTTCAGCTTCGTCGATCTGAATGTCGAGTGCGTAGGCGCGCGTGGTGTCCAGAAGACGATAGCTCATCACAATACCGATAGGGCGGGTCGCAACCATCGATTTTGCGATGAGGCTGTCGATCGTATTGAGAATATCCTTCCGGCTGACGTCGTATCCGCAAACAGTGGTCACGGCATCGAGCGTGAAGTGCCCGACGAATACGGCAACGCGGCGCAAGATGGCCCGCTCCAGTTCGGAGAGAAGGCTGTAACTCCAATCCATCGTGGCGTGCAAAGTCCTCTGCCGCGGAGGAGCGCTCCTTGGCCCACGCCATGAAAGCGCAAGCCTTTGGTCCAGCAGCTGGGCGGTCCCATGCACGCCGTAGGTCTCCACCCGCCGGGCTGCGAGCTCGATCGCAAGCGCCACTCCGTCGAGTTCTGCGACACAGGTTCGCAACAACAGGCGCTTCGTCGTCGTTGAAATGCAACTGTGCTCCGCTTGCGCGTGCCCGCTCGACGAAGAGCTGAACGGCTGGAAATGTCCGGGCGGCTTCGGCCGTCAGTTCCGTGCCCTCCGGCGGATACGCCAGCGCGTCTAGTCGATGGACGTGCTCTCCCTCGGCCTGGAGCGCCTCACGGCTCGTCGCAAGAATGTGGACGTTTGGTGCCGACGCGAAGATCGAGAATGCGAAAGCCGCCACAGGTTCGACCAAATGTTCGCAGGTATCGAGGATCAGCAGAATCCGCTTGTCCCGCAGATAGGCAATAATGCTTGGCGTTGCGTTGTCGGATTGGACCGACAATCCAAGCAAGGAGGCCACAATGGTGCCTACAAGGCCCGGATCGCTTACCATGCTTAGATCGACGAAGAGCAGCGCTCCATCGAAACTCTCCATCAACTGGTGCCCGACCGCGATCGCAAGCGTGGTCTTGCCGACGCCGCCCGCTCCTACGATAGTCACGAAACGTGTTGCGCGCAGCCGGGCGGGTATCTGTTCGATTTCGACTTCGCGGTCGATCATCGGAAGACGTATCGGCAGATTCGCATGCTGAAATGCGGGCGCATCTCCCGCTCGCAGACCCTGAGCGGGCGCGCGCGAGATCTCAGCCACGAAAGAGTAGCCTCGTCCCGACGAATTCACGATGTAGCGGTGGCCTTCGCTCCCGTCGCCGAGCGCCTTGCGCAGGGTCGTCATGTGAAATCTCAGGCTGCCTTCCTCCACGACGAGGCCGGGCCATACCTGACGCAACAAATCGCTCTTGCTGATCAGTTCGTTGGGGCGTGATAGC
The DNA here is from genome assembly GCA_963771225.1 of uncultured Pseudomonadota bacterium. GTDB lineage: Bacteria > Pseudomonadota > Alphaproteobacteria > Rhizobiales > Xanthobacteraceae > Bradyrhizobium. Next base: position 599,761 of record CAVYSR010000013.1, read on the forward strand.
AGCACCACGAGGAGGTCGTACGCCCGTCCGCGGAGCTCGACGCGCTCGCCGTTCTTGGTGAGGAGCCGTTCAGCGGGATTCAGGCAGAACGGACCAAACGCAATGATCTGCTTATTCTGCACTGTCGGCATCTTGTTGGCGTTGTTCTTGGACGGTCGCGACAATTCGATAGCAAGTAGCACGGTCATATCCGATCTACGGCGCAAATAGTAGCGGTGGCCAGTCCTCTCCCCCGTTGGCCCGTTGCCACTGTCCTGGACGACGTTCAAATGAATTTTCGCTTGATACGCAATAACTTAGGAATTTACGGCAGAGCTTCCCCACTTGCCCGATCGGCCCGGACGAGTTCGCGGGCGGCCGCCAAAAAGAGCGACGGATCGACGCGGCTTCTTGAGAAGCTAACGAATCCTAACGATCCATAACGAGCGAATTCCGACTGTCTGCGTCAATATTTCACCAGGACGAACGACTTGTCGAACACGGCCGGTCGAGATCGCCGACAACGATCAGGGAGATGCAAGATGAGCAAGCAATTAGACGACGAGCGTATGAACCCGGACCGGCGACAGCTGCTGGGCGCCGTCGCTCTGAGCGCGGTCGCAGCCGGTGTATCAAATTGGCTTCCGCTGCAACCGGCAGCCGCCGCGACCGATACGGCGATCCGGCCGTTCCACATCAATGTGCCCGAGCACGATCTCGTCGATCTGCGCCGGCGCCTGGCGGCGACGAAGTATCCGGAACGGGAGATCGTCGGCGACCAATCGCAGGGCGTGCAGCTGGCGACCATCAAGCGTCTGGTGCGCTACTGGCAGACAGACCACGACTGGCGCAAGGTTGAAGCGCGCCTCAACGCCTTGCCGCAGTTCACCACGATAATCGATGGCGTCGAAATCCATTTCATCCACGTTCGCTCCAAGCACGAAAATGCGCTGCCGCTGATCGTCACGCACGGCTGGCCGGGCTCGATCATCGAACAGCTGAAGATCATCGATCCCTTGACCAACCCCACCGCGCACGGCGCGAGCGCTTCGGATGCATTCGATCTCGTGATCCCGTCGCTGCCCGGTCACGGGTTTTCAGGGAAGCCGACCGAGCTCGGTTGGGATCCCATCCGCATCGCACGTGCATGGGTCGTGCTGATGAAGCGTCTTGGCTACACGCAATTCGTCGCGCAAGGCGGCGATTGGGGCAACGCGGTGACCGAGCAGATGGCGCTTTTGGCGCCGCCGGAATTGCTCGGCATTCACACCAACATGCCCGCCACCGTTCCTGACGACGTTGAAAAGGCGCTCCACGGCGGGCCGGCGGTGTCCGGCCTCTCGGACGACGAGAAACACGCCTATGACCAGCTCGACTTCTTCTACAAGCACGGCCTGGGCTACGCGCAGGAGATGGCAGGCCGTCCGCAGACGCTGTATGCCCTTGAAGATTCTCCTGCCGGCCTTGCGGCCTGGATGCTCGACCACGATGCGCGGAGCCTGGCGCTCATCACACGCGTGTTCGACGGGCAGTCTGAGGGCCTCACGCGGGACGACATCCTCGACAACGTGACGCTCTACTGGCTGACGAACACAGCGGTATCGTCAGCGCGCCTTTACTGGGAAAGCAAGCTTCCGTTCTTTGCACCGAAGCATGTTGCCATTCCGGTCGCCGTCAGCGCTTTTCCCGAAGAGCTCTACCAGGCTCCGCGGAGCTGGTCGGAGCGCGCCTATCCCAAGCTCATTCATTACAACAGGCTCGATAAGGGCGGTCACTTTGCCGCCTGGGAACAGCCGAAGGCCTTCTCGGAAGAAGTCCGGGCCGGCTTCAGAGCCCTCCGCAAGTCGACTTGACGACCGCGGCGCTCGCATTGACCCGGCGACGTCGAGCATCGCCTCTGGGATCACGCCGGGGTCAGTCATGCCGCCAACGCCATCAGAGCTTAGGACGTACGCGTCCACGATGTACATCCAGCGATGTCTAACAGCACCCCATGGAGAGAATCATGACCCATCTACAGGCGAACACTACCGAAGATCTCGGCAAGGTGATCTACACCGCAAAGACCCACACCACCGGCGGTCGCGAAAATGGCGTTTCGCGAAGCTCCGACGGCCGGCTCGATGTCAAGATTTCGCCGCCCGGCTCGTCGCGTATCGGCACCAATCCGGAGCAGCTCTTTGCGGCCGGCTGGTCGGCGTGCTTCGAAAGCGCGATCGGGCTCGCAGCTCGCAAGCGCAAGGTGACGGTGTCCGAAGTTGCCATCGACGCCGAGGTCGATCTGCATCTCGCCGGCAGCGACAATTACTCTCTCAGCGCCCGACTTAATGTCGGTTTGCCGGGCGTGGGCGCGTAATGTAGCGGAGCAGCTCGTCAAGGATGCCGAGCAGCTTTGCCCCTATTCCAAGGCCACGCGCGGCAATATCGATGTGGCCATCAACGTAGTCTGAAATCCGACAGACTGCTGCGGCCCGCTGACCGGCGGGCCCGCTAGTCAGCCGACGAAATCCGTTTCCGTTCAGCGAAGGCTCGCGAATACGTCGCGCGGGTTCCCGTAACGAGGCCGTGCGGCCTCAAACAATCGCCACGACGTGCAAACTCAATGAGGAGATCAAGTCATGACCACCAACCAGATCGTCGATTCCAGCTTCACCGCCATCATCAATGCGCCGATCGAGAAGATCGACATTCCGACCTGGTGCTTCAACCTGTCCGAGAAGCGAATATCAGGGCTGTTCGCCGGCGCACATCGCCGCGGGCTTCACGACCGCGCCGGACGGCAAGCGGATGTCCATCAACGTCGAGACCATCGGCGGCAGCCTGATGGTGCAGCACTACGTGGAAACGCTGGGCCAGAAGGATCACCTGATCCTCGATTCGACCTCGGACGTCTTCACGCCGAACGGCCGGACCACTATCCACGTGACCTGGGAATTGAGCGCCAAGGAAATCGAACCCGGGAAGTGCGAGTTCACCAACAGGGTCCGGTCGCACGCCACCGATGAGTTCATGGCCTTCATCGGCAAGCAGGGCATTCCGTTCGATCTGTTCCGCGCGCAGCGTCAGCCCGCCTCGATCGCCCACAACCAGAGCGAGACGCCCTTGTTCGCGGCCAGCATTGAGCGGGCTGCGCTCACGAACAACTGATCGTCAATCCCGGCTGCGCCGCAACTGCGCAGCCCCCGCAACGGAGAGTCCCATGACTTACGCCTCCTATGACAAGAACATCACCGCTCTCTTGGTGGTCGACCCCTACAACGACTTCATTTCCGAGGGTGGCAAGATCTGGCCGCGGATCAAGGCCGTAGCCGAAGCCAACAATTGCGTTCCGCACATGCAGCAGGTCTTGCATGCGGCCCGCGAAGCGAAGCTTCGGGTCTTCTATGCCATGCATCACCGCTACCGTGCCGGCGACTATGCCTCCTGGAAGTACGTGGCACCCGTCCAGAGGGCCGCGTGGAGAAACAAGAGCTTCGAGTTCGGCACTTGGCGCGGCGAGTTCCGAGCCGAATTCGTGCCGGAGCCCGGCGAAATCGTCGCGAGCGAACACTGGTGCTCCAGCGGTTTTGCCAACACCGACCTGGATTTGCAGCTCAAGAGGCACGGCATCCATCGGCTCATCGTCATTGGACTGATCGCGCACACTTGCATCGAAGCAACCGTCCGTTTTGCCGCTGAGCTCGGCTACGACGTCACGGTAGTCAAGGACGCAGTCGCCGACTACTCGGACGAGATGATGCACGCTGCGCTCGAAATCAATATGCCGAACTATGCCAGCGCCATCGTGACCACGAAGGAGATCGTCGAGGCGCTGTCGATCGATTATTCCGCGGTATTCGATCCGGCAGGAGTGGATTGACAGTCGCGATCTGGAGAGCTGCGAGCGTCAGCGCTCCAGATCGCATCCATATGGCGCCCGCAGGGCGGCAAACGACGACGGAGCAGGCGCTCATCCAGTCGACCGGGTCGCGAGCGGAACTCGATCGGAAAAACGAAGGAAGTATCAGGTCATTCAATTCGGAGGAATTCAGATGTCGGAGAATATCAATCATCGCCGACGAGATCTCGTCAGCTTGGCTGCGGCGACGTTGGCAGCCGCTCAGTTCGGCGGAATTGGACCATCGAGAGGTGAAGCAAGGTCCGACAAAGCGCCGCCCACCGTTCGGGCCAGCGCATTTGCGGCGCTCAAGCAGATCGAGGCGGGACTGTTGGACGTTGGCTACGCCGAAGCCGGCCCGCCCGACGGTCCCGCCGTCATCCTGCTCCATGGATGGCCTTACGACATCCATAGTTTCGTCGAGGTGACGCCGCTTCTCGCACAAGCCGGCTACCGCGTCATCGTGCCTTACCTGCGGGGTTACGGCACAACGCATTTCCTGTCGAACGAGACATTCCGAAACGGTCAACCCGCGGCGATTGCGGCCGATATCGTCTCGCTGATGGATGCACTCAAGATAGAGAGGGCGACCCTTGCCGGCTTTGATTGGGGCGCGCGCACCGCCAACATCATTGCCGCGGCATTCCCTGCGCGTTGCAGAGCAATGGTGTCAGTGAGCGGCTACCTCATCTCAAGCCAGGAATCCGGCAGGACCCCGCTGCCTCCATCCGCAGAACTTCAGTGGTGGTACCAGTTCTACTTTGCGACCGACCGGGGTCGGGCGGGCTACGAGAAATATCGCAGCGATTTCTCGAAGCTGATTTGGAAGACCGCATCGCCGCAATGGAAATTTGATGACGAAACATTCGACCGAACCGCGCGGTCGTTTGAGAACCCCGATCACGTCGAGATCGTGGTTCATAATTACCGCTGGCGGATTGCCCTTGCCCAGGGCGAGGCGCGCTACGCAGATCTGGACAGGATCATTGCTTCGACACCGACGATAACTGTGCCGACGATCACGATGGAAGGTGACGCGAATGGCGCGTCGCATCCGGCTGCGGCAGCCTACGCAAGGAGATTTTCAGGCAAGTATGAGCATCGCGAAATCTCGGGCGGCGTCGGTCACAATCTGCCGCAAGAAGCGCCACATGCCTTCGCGACCGCGGTCATTGATGCCGACGCGATGGCATGAGCAGGACACATCAACCCGGTGCGTCAGGCCACAAAGCGCGGAATTCAGGGGTCCGCTGGTTGCGGACTTGAGCGGACATTCTTCGATATCTGTTGGCGGGAGCTTGGCTATGACAACAGGGTGCGTCGAGCGGAGACTTGCAGCGGTACTGGCGGCTGACGTCGCCGGCTACTCACGCCTCATGGGGGCCGACGAGGTCGGAACACTATCCGCCCTGAAGGTTGTACGGGGCGAACTCGTCGATCCCGAAATCGCCGCGCACAAGGGGCGGATTGTCAAGACGACCGGCGACGGCATGTTGGTCGAGTTCGCAAGCTCCGTCGACGCCGTGACTTGCGCAATTGCGATTCAGCGGAAAATGGCGGAGCGGGCAGCAAGTACAACCGACTCGCAACTCCGATACCGGATCGGGATCAATATCGGCGACATCATTATCGACGCCGACGACATCTTCGGTGATGGCGTCAATGTTGCGGCGCGGCTGGAGGGCATTGCTGAGCCTGGCGGCATTTGCATTTCGTCGTCCGCGTATGAGCAGGTTCGAGGCAAGGTCAATGTCGATTTCGTCGATCTGGGCGAGCAGAATCTGAAAGAACATTTGCCGCCCGACCAGGGCTTATGCCGTCACTTCGAATGCAACTCCAGAGCGGCAGGCGTCGACATCGCTTTCGGCTCCTCGACTCTCCGTCGTCGTGCTGCCATTCACAAACTTCGGCGGCGATCCGGCGCACGAGCATTTCGTCGATGGCCTCACCGAGAGCCTGACCACGGACTTGTCGCGGATTAATGGCTCACTTGTCATTGCGCGCAATACAGCCTTCGCCTTCAAGGGCAAATCAGTTGACGTAAAAGCGTTGGGACGCGAGTTGAACGTCCGTTACGCGCTTGAAGGCTCGGTGCAACCTGGTGGCAACCGCCTGCGGGTGAACGTGCAGTTGATCGACGCCACGACCGGCAATCACCTTTGGGCCGAGCGGTTCGACAAGCCCATTGCCGATCTGTTCGACATGCAGGACGAAATCGTGGCAAGGCTCGCCAACGCCTTGGGTGCACAGCTCGTCGCCGCTGAGGCGCGGCGTGCCGAGGGTGTGATGCATCCGGACGTGATGGATCTGTATTTTCAGGGTGCCGCCTGCCGCAACAAGGGGCCAATCCCGGAACATCTGGCGTCAGCCAAGGGATTTTTTGAGAGGGCCTTGGCGCTAGAGCCGGAAAATGTCGAGGCGCTGGTTGGACATGCCTATGTCGAAGCCATAAGCGCCGGCTCGTTTGTGACGGATAACCGCTTCGGGCGGTTTTCAGTAGCCGAAGCGACCTTGGTCAAGGCTTTGGCTTTGGTCCCAGATCATGCACAGGCCCACATGCTGTTGGGCTTTGTCCTGATCTCGACGAACCGCGCGGCACAAGGCATTGCCGAATGCGAACAAGCGTTGTCGTTGGACCGAAACCTTGCCGCCGCACACGGGTGGATCGGCATTGCCAAGGTTTACATGGGGCGCGCGGAGGAAACCGAAGCTCACATCCGGGAAGCGCTTCGGCTCTCCCCTCGGGATACCGGAGCGTTCCGGTGGGTTCACTTTATCGGGGTTGCCAAAATGCACCTCAACGCTGACTTTGAAGCCGCGGTTTGGCTGCGTCGCGGCGTAGAGCTCAATCGCAACTATGCCATAGGGCATTTCCGCATTGCTGCCGCTTTGGCGCGGCTTGGCCACCTCGACCAGGCGCGGGCAGCCGCGCAGGTTGGCCTGACACTCGATCCAAACTTCACCATTCGTCGGTTCCGCTCTCACTTTGCGAGCGACAATCCGGCTTACCTTTCAGGATGCGAGCGCGCCTGCGAAGGCATGCGAATGGCAGGGGTACCGGAAGGGTAGGCGGTATCTCTCGCGCCAGCGGCTGGAGACAGCCAGAATTTCGCGTTTGACACACAACAGGAGCTCCTCATGACCCAGATTACGATAGCCAAACCCTCCTCAGGCCTATGGACGGCGACCTTCAACAACCCACCGATCAACCTGATCGATCCGGATACGATCGGCGAGTTGCAGGATCTTGTTGCCGCGCTGGAAAGCGATGCCGAGGTCAAGGTTGTGGTGTTCCGAAGTGCGGACCCGGATTTCTTTCTGGCACACTGGGATGTGCTCGCCGACAAGGCCAAGGTCGCGGCGATGCCGCCCGGTCCCACGGGCATGCATCCGTGGGGCGACGTGCTGGTGCGGCTGTCGCGCGCGCCGGTCGCCTCCATTGCCGAGATCCGCGGCCGCGCGCGGGGTGCGGGCAGCGAATTCGTCCTCTCTTGCGACATGCGTTTCGCCAGCCGCGAGCGGGGAATTCTCGGGCAATTCGAAGTCGGCATGGGCGCCATACCCGGCGGAAACCCCATGGCACGGCTTGCCGGTCTGATGGGCCGAGGTCGCGGGCTGGAGGTGATCCTGGGCGCCGACGACTTTCCGGCCGATCTTGCCGAGCGCTACGGCTATATCAACCGGGCGCTGCCCGACAGAGAGATCGAAGCGTTTGTGGGTTCCTTCGCTCGCCGCCTGGCCTCGTTCGAAAAGCATGCACTGGTCGGCGCCAAGGCTCTCATGAACGAAGTTACGCTGCCGCCTGATGCAGTGTTTCAACATGCGCTGACAGCGTTCTTCGCCTCGACGGCCCACCCGGGCACGCGGGCGCGCGGCGCCTCGCTGATCCAGCGCGGACTTCAGAGCCGATCCGACACCGAACTGCGGCTTGGCCAGGCGGTGGCGGGTATGTTGGCAGAGTCGTCCCCATAAGCGCATGTTCCGCTGGAGACGACGCTTGCCGAAAATCGAAAGTTCTTACCGGTGAGGCAACGGTCCGTCAGCCAGTGCGTTGAGCTTGGCTTCCACGCCGGTCGTACTTTTTACGTCCGCAGCCACATACCCGACACGATTCGAACGTGTGACCTTTGCCTTCGGAGGGCAACGCTCATTCTTCGAGCCCAATGTTGCCCGAAACTTTCGCAAGCCTTGCGGTTCTGTTAGCCCAAACAGGTCGCCGGGTGCAGCCCCTGCGGGGGCCGCGGAAGATTTCGGCGTCACGACGCTCTACGTGTGTCATGCCGGTGATGAGCCGCGCGCCACGTTCGAAGGTGAGATAGTTCCACAGCCGGTTCGCGCCGACGACAATGCGGTTGCGGAATCCGGCAAGAAAATGGATATGTGCGGTGGACCACAGCAGCCAAGCAGGTAAACCCGTGATCTGGAATGAGCCTAGCTCCGCGACGGCATGCTTCCGTCCGATCGTCGCAAGATTGCCCCAGTTCCGTTCGGGCGGCGTCTTCTGAGATGCGCGCCCGTAAGCAGGCCTCCATTGTCAACCTTTCCTCAGTGGTAGGCTCGTTGACTGACCTCACTCTACGTAGTCGCCCGCGCGGTTAGTAAGCACGCGGTACAGTCTTCGTCCGAGGTTCTGCGGTTGGAGTTGGCACGGCTGGAGTGCGACTGGTGATCGTAGACGCGCACTGTCGGCCCACCCTCATAGCGCTCGCCACGAGTAACGCACATCCCTCGGCGCATAGGCGCGTTTCTGACGGCGATCTTGCGGCAGTCCGCGAAGCTGGTTTCTACGTTGGATATCGATCGATGGACGCGTATTGGTCCTCGCGCTTTCGATAGAGGTTGCGCGGGCGCTGTCGTCGTATTCTCTGGCATGCGCATCTAAGAGAGCAGTATCTCGCGGAGACAATATCCCGGCAACTCGACGGGCCTGGCCCGCGCGGGCGCGCCAAAACATAGTTTCCGACAAGTCCACTTTGGTCACCGAGAGAATCACCGCTCGCGCTTTTCCGAATTTGATAAGGCGCTCGCGATCGAGCTCTGGAAGCTGAAGATGCCCAAGTCGTTCGTCCAGGAAGATGAGGCTGGCAGTCTTGGAACGACCGATGTCCTTTCCGACCTCTTTCAAGTCCTGGCGATGGAGCGCGATGAGATCGCCAAAGAGTTGGACGTCGCGAGATTGGCGTGATCGATCCGCCGCTCGATATCGATGCCCCATTCCTCGGCGTCCTTTCGGCGGAGAAATGTCTCGTTGACATATTTCCCCTTTCGTCGGACTCGAACTCTCCAAGAGCCTGATTTCAGTCGGGTGATAGTTGCCACGCGTGTGCGCTCGGTGTGCACTGAGGCGTCGAATAGCCGGAAAAAACGTCGCGTTATAGCGTAGAATAGACTGCGCACGACGCAACCTAACGACTTGAATGCACTAAAAAAATGCAGATAAATCAATTACATAGTTTTGCCGTGGCGCCAATGATGGACTGGACCGACCGGCATTGCCGGGTGTTCCACCGCCTGATGACGCGGCATGCCCGGCTTTATACCGAGATGTTGACGACCGGCGCCATCATTCATGGCGATCGGAGGCGCCTGCTTGGTTTCGATGCCAGCGAGCATCCGGCGGCGCTGCAGCTCGGCGGTTCGGACCCGCAGGATCTCGCCACCGCGGCGAAAATCGGCGAGGCGTTCGGCTATGACGAGATCAATCTCAATGTCGGTTGTCCGTCGGACCGGGTCAAGGACGGCCGTTTCGGCGCCTGCCTGATGGCGGAGCCTGTGCTGGTCGCCGAGTGCGTCGATGCAATGAAGCGCGCGGTGCGTATTCCGGTCACCGTCAAGTGCCGGATCGGCATCGACGACCAGGATCCGGAGATCGCGCTGGATGCGCTGGCCCGCCGCGTGGTCGCCGCCGGCGCGGATGCGCTGATCGTTCACGCCCGCAAGGCCTGGCTCAATGGATTGTCGCCGAAGGAAAATCGCGACATCCCGCCGCTCGACTACGATCGGGTCTACCGGCTGAAGGCCTCGATGCCTGACGTGCCCATCATCATCAATGGCGGCATCGCCAGCTTCGACGAGGCCAAACAGCATCTCCTGCATGTGGACGGCGTCATGCTGGGGCGTGCGGCCTATCAGGAGCCGTGGCGATTGCTGACGGTCGATCCCGAGCTTTTCGGCGAAGCCGCACCACACGCGACCATGAAGGACGTGTTCGAGGCGGTCATGCCCTATATCGAGGACCAGCTCGCGCAAGGCACGCGATTGCATTCGATCACGCGGCATTTTGTCGGCGCGTTTCACGGCGTGCCGGGCGCGCGGGCGTTCCGCCGTCACCTCGCCGAGAACGGCGTCAGGCCGGGCGCCGGCGCCAACGTGTTGCGCGATGCGATCGCGCTGGTCGAGGACCGCGTGGCGGCCCCATTGGCCGCGTGATCCCGTTCGCCGCTGCAATCCCGATCGCTCCCGCAATCCCGATCGCTCCCGCGATCCCGATTGCAATCGCAATCCCGATCGTCCCTACGATCAGGGATAGCCGTGCAGCATCAGGCGGTCGGCATGCACTTCCCAGCTTTCCAACCGATCCAGAAAGCTCATGCCCAGGAGATTGGTCTTCATCTGCCCGCGCGGCACCACCAGTGCCGGCACCGAGCGCTCCACGAGCTTGCCGATCGCAAGGCGGTCGAGCGTTAACCTTGCGGCCCTCGTATGTCCGCCGGCGGTCTCGACCTCGACGTCATATTCGAGCAACTCCAGCGGCAGTCCGGCGGCCTTGGCGGTCTCATAGGTCAGCACCACCGAGGTCGCGCCGGTATCGATCACCATCGGAGCGGGCACGCCGTTGATCCTGGCCTGCAGCGCGAATTCGCCGGTCTGCCCGCGTGAAATCTGCACGCCGCGCGCCGGCGCCGGCGCATTAGGCCGTTTGCGCAGCAAGTCCGAAACCGTGTCGCTCGCTCGCGCGATCCGGTCCGGATCGCCGTAGGCGACCACCGCGCCGGCGGTGGCGGCAAGCACGAGAAGAACCAGCAGAATCCGGCTCACGGCAAACCTCGCATGCAGATGTGCGCGTTTCGCATACAAGTGTGCGCGTGCGTCAACCGGCGCGTGTGGCGGCCGTCATCTCGGGCCGAACCAGTCCGGCGTCGGCCATGCGCGTCGCAAGCTGCGCCATCACCGCCTGCCGCTCGGTGCTCTCCATCCGGTGCCAGCGCGCGATCTCCGGTAACGTGCGCCCGCAGCCGAAACAGAGGCTGGTCCTGGGGTCGATCATACAAACTGCGATACACGGCGTTTCTTTGCTCATTGAGGGATAGTGAAACGGTTTCTGTGGTTTGTGCAAGCGCTCCAGCTACAATCCAGTGCCCGCACTCATGATCGGCTTGTTGCGGGCACGCCGGCTCTCGAGGGCGGAGACGGTGGCCGCGGTTTCCGGCTGCAACGGCGGAGATTCTTCCGCCATTGGAGCCAGCGCCGACATCACACGCTCCGGTGGAAAGGTAACGATCACTTCAGTGCCGATGCGAAGCTTCGATTTCAGCGTGAAGGTGCCGCCATGCATGTCGATCAGGCTTTTGGCGATCGGCAGTCCGAGGCCCGCGCCTTGCTCGGCGGACTTGATCGAATTGGAGCCCTGGCCGAACGACGCGAGCACGATCGGGATTTCATCTTCGGCGATGCCGGAGCCGGTATCCTTGACGCTGAGATACTGTCCGCCTGACGCGGTCCATCCGACCTTCAGCCAGATCTCGCCGCCTTGCGGGGTGAACTTGATGGAGTTCGACAGCAAATTGAGCACGATCTGGCGCGTGGCGCGCTCGTCGCCCCAGATGCGCGGCATGCCCTGTTCGAACACCTCGTGAATGGTGATGCCGCGGCTGGAGGCGCGCAGTTTCAGCAAGTGATGACAGTCGGCGACGACGTGCACCAGGGAAACCGCTTCCTCGTTGAGTTCGTATCGTCCGGCCTCGATCCGCGACAGATCGAGGATTTCATTGATGAGGTTCAAGCAGATGCACGCCGGAATTATGGATATCGGCGGAATATTCCTTGTAAACCGGCACCGCGTGGCCGCCGAAAATCTCGCTCTTCATCACCTCGGAAAATCCGAGGATCGCATTGAGCGGGGTTCGCAACTCGTGGCTCATTTGCGCCAGAAACCGCGACTTCGCGACGTTGGCCGATTCGGCGCGGTGCCGCGCTTCGTCGGAGATCGACTTGGCCTGCTCGAGTTCGCCGATCAGCGCATCTTTTTCGGCGCGAGCCTCCAGCGTCGCCAGCGTCGTCGAATGCAGACGGTGGGCGAGCAGCGCGAAATACCCTTCGGCAGCGAGGGCGAGCAAGGCGAACACGTAATTGTCGAATTTGCCGCTCAACGCGAAATTCAACGCGATCGCCGACGTCACCGGCGCGGTGGTCGCAAGGGCCGCGATAGGCAGGCTGGCCGCCAGCATGCTCGACACCGCGATCACCAGCAGCATCAGGAACATCATCAGCGTGTTCGAGACCACATCAAGGCTGGTGGGGTGGATCAAAACCGCCGTCCAGCACAGACCGTACAAGAGATCGAGCAGGACAAACCGCGTTTGCCACTTGCGGGTCGGGGTGAGGGTGGGCGGCTCGTTCAGGAACCTGCTGCAACTGCGGATAATCGCGGCATGGATACAGAGCATGCCGCAGGTCCAGGCGGCGGCCGATATCGGCTGCATCCAGAAGCCGAACAACAGGCCGGTAGCCACCACCAGCAGCATGACGACGTAGGACGCCGAGAGGCGGGTTTGGGCGTATTGCCGGAGCAGTTCGCGGTCGAAAGCCGGGCGGGTTCCGCTAGTCGACGTTAACCGATCGCGGGCTTCGCGCACCCGCTGCGCGGCGACGCGGCGATTATGGACCGGCGCTGCGATCGGCGTTTCGGCCGGAAGCTGAACGACTTCTGGCTTATCGGCGGGTTTACTCATCAAACAACACAAATCCTGCCCGCGACCCGCGCGAGCTTTTGCATTGTCTATCTCTGGCGCTAAATCCTTAAGAGCTGCCTTAAAGAGCTAAAGAATCCCGTTAACGGGAGGTTAAATTAACCTTTCGCGGCCGCGGCACGGAAGTGTCCGGGCGAATGTTTCGTATCACGCCGGATCAGCCGCCGAAGGGTGGAAGGCTCCGCATACCCGACCTGTCGGGCGATTTCTTCGACGGACAGACGCGTGGTCTCCAGCAGATATCGCGATCTCTCAACTCTGATCCGCTGAACGAACTGAATAGGTGAGACGCCGCAGGTCGATGCGATCCGGCGCGCAAACGTGCGGGGCGCCAACGCGACGGCTTCAGCAAGCTCCTCCATCGCAAAGTCGCGGGCGATATTGTCGCGTACCCACTTTTCAGCTTTGGCGATCTTGGGGTCCTGGGCTGCCAAATAGGTTATGGCCATAAAGGGAGCCTGAGAACGCCGCTCGTCGAGCAGCAGGTAATTTGCGCAGGCCCTGGCAAGGCTTGGTCCGGCAAACCGGCCCACGACCGCCAGCATCAGATCCATCTGTGCCATCGCGGCGCCGCCGGTTGCGATCGGCCAATCAGCCACGACCATCCGATCGGTCACCAATTCAACCTCCGGATAGCGCTGGCGAAACAGCGGCGCGAACCACCACGTCGTGGTCGCCCGCCGACCGTCCAGCAATCCCGCTTCCGCCAGCAGGAATGTGCTCGCGCACGACGCGGCGAGCGCGGCGCCGGATTCGAAGGCTTCAACGAGCATGTCGCCCGCACGCCGGCAGGCGGCGCTCTTCAGTTTCCCGCCCAGTTCGTCCGCTGACCAGGTTCCGAGGCCCGGGATGATCACGAGTTCGGTGCCGAGCAATTGTGCGCGGCTTCGGCGCGGACCGCAGCGCACCGTATTGACCTCGAACGGCAAGGCGCGCTTCGCCGCTGCGCTGATGCGGTTGGCGGTCGCCATCACGTCGCGCGTGATGGCGGCACTTGATGCCATGCAGCCGTCGATCTCAACAACCGTAACCCTGATCATGTCAAAAAATACCTGATTAACGTCATTTTTGACACTAGCCCGCAAGGCACGGAATCGCAAGGATCGGCGCATGCAATCGGAGAGATCGTTATGCCGAATATCATTGTGAAGGTGCCGGCGGGTGCGTTCGACGCCGCAGGCTGCGAGCGTTTGGGCAAGGGCATTACCGCCGTCGCAAAGCAAGTCGAGCAAATTGGCGACGACCCGCGTCACGAGTTCACCACCTGGGTTGTGATCGAAGAGGTCAAGGCCGGCCATTTCTTTGCCGGCGGCAACGATCCGCTCTCTCGGGTGATACCCGTCATCGTGCTCTTCTACGTACCGGAAGGCGTCATCGGCGAGGCCGGTCGCGTCGATGCCGTGCGCTTGATCCAGGCCGCCGCTGCGGCGGGGAAATCCGAAACCGACCCGCGTCCCGTCATGACGTCGGTGATCATTTCGGAGGTAGCCGACGGGACGTGGGGGGTCAGCGGGGCACTATGGCGTCTCGACACTTTCGTGAAGGCGGCGGGCTACAAGCATCTTCAGCCGCCCGCCGCGGTTTCTGTCCGAGCGTCATCCGGCGCATAAGGAGCTACGCCGATGCCGAAACGGTCCATGAAGCAGGACGATCCGCTTGAGGATTTTAAACGCCGCGACGTTGCGCTCGACGGCGTCGCCAAGGTGGTGCACGTCGCCGGCGCGGGACCTGCGGTTATCGTGATGACCGAGATGCCGGGCATCAGCCCGCATGTCGCGCGTTTCGCTCGCTGGGTTCGGGACGCCGGGTTCACCGTTTACATGCCTTCGTTATTCGGCCGCGACGGCGCGGTTCCCGGCGCGGAAGAGGGCGCTGCCGTCTTTCAGCGAGCCTGTGTGAGCGCCGAGTTCCGCGCCTTGGCCGCCAATGAATCCAGCCCGGTGACGAAGTGGCTGCGTTCGCTGGCGAGATTTGCTCACCAAGAGTGTGGCGGTCCCGGTGTCGGCGCCATCGGAATGTGCTTTACGGGCAATTTCGCGCTGACGATGATGCTTGAGCCGTCGATGCTGGCGCCGGTGCTCTCGCAGCCGTCGCTGCCGCTCAACAATCCTGCTGGAATTGAAATCGCTCTTGACGAAATCAAGGCGGTCCGCGAGCGGCTCGAGCGGGATGACCTGACCGTGATGGCCTATCGCTTCGAGGGCGACAAGTTCTGCATGGCTCAGCGCTTCGCCGCTTACGCCGAAGCGCTTGGCGACCGTTTCATCGGGCGGGTACTTCCTGACAGTGCCGCCAACACCGACACCGCACCTTTCTTTTCGCGCCACGTGAACTGCCCGCACAGTGTTGTGACCGCCCATCTGATCGATGAGGCGGGCCAACCGACCATCGCCGCGCGCGACGAGATCCTTTCGTTCTTCGTCAGGCGTCTCTTCGTCGGGGACGGAGCAGGATAGCTGGGCGTCAGCGCTCCAGCCGCGCCAGCAGGCTCGATGTGTCCCACCGTTTGCCGCCCAGTTTCTCGACCTCGGCATAGAACGCGTCGACCAGGGCGGTGACCGGAAGGCTGGCGCCGTTTCGCCGTGCTTCGGCCAGACAAATCGACAGATCCTTGCGCATCCATTCGACCGCGAAGCCGAAATCGAATTTGCCCTCGTTCATGGTCTTGTAGCGGTTCTCCATCTGCCAGGACTGGGCGGCGCCCTTCGAAATGGTGTCGATGACGGCCTGGACGTCGAGCCCCGATTTTTTCGCGAAATGAATGCCTTCCGACAGGCCTTCGACCAGCCCGGCAATGCAGATCTGATTGACCATCTTGGTCAGCTGGCCGGAACCCGCCGGTCCCAGTAGCTTGCACATCCTGGCATAGGCGGCGATGACGGGCTCGGCGCCGGCATAGGCGTCTTCGCTGCCGCCGCACATCACGGTCAACACGCCGTTTTCCGCGCCGGCCTGTCCGCCGGAGACTGGCGCATCGACGAATTTGAAGCCGCGTTTGGTCGCCTCGGCGTCGAGTTCGCGCGCGACCTCGGCCGAGGCGGTGGTATGATCGACGAAGGTAGCACCCTTCTTCATGCCCGCGAACGCGCCATTGGCGCCAATCGTGATCGCACGCAGATCGTGGTCATTGCCGACGCACGCCATGACAAAATCCTGGCCCTCGGCGGCGGCTTGCGGCGTCGGCGCCGTTTGTCCGCCGAATTTCTCGGCCCATGCCTTCGCCTTGGCGGGTGTCCGGTTGAATACCGTCACTTCGTGGCCACCTTTGGTGACGAGATGTCCTGCCATGGGGAAACCCATAACGCCGAGACCGAGAAAAGCGACTTTGGCCATGTTTTTAACCCTGGGGTTCTTGCCGGCTGACTTGAACGGGCCGGGCGGAATGCTGGAGACGGGACGGGGGCTGGTTCGGTCCTCGAAACAGGTCCGTCGCAAGGTGCGGAGCCCGTTACAATAGACGCTGGCTCATGAAGGGCAACGTCCGGATTTGGCGGGCCGGTAATGTTTTATGCTAGGACAGGGCTTCGACAACCGTGATTTCAACATCAAGGGAGTGGCATCGCATGAGCGTGGGCGTACTCGATCACTTCAACATCCGGACCCGAAAACTCGCCGACACCGTTCAGTTCTACCAGGACGTCCTCGGCCTGACCAAGGGCGACCGGCCGAACTTCGCATTTCCCGGGGCCTGGATGTACAGCGAAGGCAAGGCGGTGGTCCACCTCGTCGATATCTCGCCGACGCCGGAGCAGCAGAAGCCGGATTCCGGCGTGGTCCACCATGTCGCTTTCGCCAGCCGCGATTTTGCCGGCATGAAACGGCGGCTTCAATCCAGGGGCATGAAGTTCGATGTTCGGCAGGTGCCCGGCGGCGATCTCTGGCAGATTTTCGTCAACGACCCCAACGGGGTGATGATCGAATTGAACTATGAGGCCGCCAAGGAAGCAGCCAGGGAAGCTGCCAAAGAACCGGCCAAGGAAGCAGCCAAGTAGCAGGGCTGAGGGACCGGACGCCGTCCGGTTGTGCGGGCCTGATGCACCATAACGGCGGTATCCTTTGTCCGGGGATCGCTCTATGTGTCGGCTCAGGTGTCGCATCGGAATATCGCTATCAGGAGATACGCCTTGAGCGTGACGCAGCAGCAGGTTCTCGACGGTCTGGCCAAGGTGATGTCGCCGCGCGGCGTTGCCCTTGGCAATGCCGGCGTGTTGTCGGCCATCACGGTCAACGACGGCAAGGTATTTTTCTCGATCAATGTCGACGCCGCCGAGGCCCGCGCCTGGGAAAGCACGCGGGCCGAAGCTGAAGCCGCGGTGCGCGCCATTCCCGGCGTCACGGTCGCCATGATCGCGCTCACCGCGGAACGCAAGGCCGGTTCCACCGCAGCACCACAGCCGCCGCCGCATCGGCATGCGTCCGGTGTGCCGCATGTTTCTTCGCACCGGCCGCCGCAAAGCCCGGTGTCGCCGATGTCGAAACAGTCGGAAATTCCCGGTGTTGCTGCCGTGATCGCGGTCGCCTCCGGCAAGGGCGGTGTCGGAAAATCGACCACGGCACTCAATCTGGCGCTGGGCTTGCGCGATCTCGGTCTGCGCGTCGGGCTGCTCGACGCCGACATTTACGGACCGTCGGTGCCGCGATTGACCGGCATCCGCGAGAAGCCGCAGTTGAACGACGACAAGAAGATGATTCCGATTGCGCGGTTCGGTCTTGCCATCATGTCGATCGGCTTTCTGGTCGAGGAAGATACCGCGATGATCTGGCGCGGGCCGATGGTGATGTCGGCCATCACCCAGATGCTGCGCGATGTGGCATGGGGCACGCTCGATATTCTCGTGGTCGACATGCCCCCCGGCACCGGCGACGCGCAACTGACGCTGGCGCAGAATGTGCCGCTCAAGGGTGCGGTCATCATCTCGACGCCGCAGGATCTTTCCCTGATCGACGCGCGGCGCGGGCTCGCCATGTTCAGGAAGGTCAACGTGCCGGTTCTCGGCATTGTCGAGAACATGAGCTATTTCCAGTGTCCGCATTGCGGCACCCGATCGGACATCTTCGGTCATGGCGGAGCGCGGCATGAAGCCGAACGGCTCGGAGTGCCGTTTCTCGGCGAAATCCCGCTGCATATGTCGATTCGCACCACCTCGGATTCGGGCACGCCCGTGGTCGAGAGCGAGCCCGATGGGCCGTATGCGGCAATCTACCGCGCGATCGGTGCAAAGGTCCGTGATCAGCTTCAGGGCGTTATCGCCGCGGCCTGAGCCTGTTTCCCGGGCTCATTCGACTTTCGTTTAAACAGTGCAGTCATGCCTTTGTTGCCTTTTTTGCAGCTCCGATTCCGTGTTAAAGCCCCCGCCAACGCGACCTGCGGCCGATGCGCAAAATCGCTCCGCCCAAGAAAAGCTGCAGAAATACGGGAAACGGCCGAAGCCAGGGAGATGTCTGAATGAAGCGTCGTGATTTTTTGAAGGTTTCGGCAAGCGGTGCGGCCGTGGCCGCCGTGGCCTCGCCGGCGATCGCGCAATCCGCGCCCGAGATCAAATGGCGCATGACGTCGAGTTTCCCGAAATCGCTCGACACGATTTACAACGGCGCCACGGAGTTTTCCAAATACGTCGCCGAAATGACCGACAACAAGTTTCAGATCCAGGTCTTTGCCGCCGGTGAAATCGTGCCGGGGCTGCAGGCGCTCGATGCGACTTCCAACGGCACCATCGAGATGAGTCACACCGTCTCCTATTACTATGTCGGCAAGGATCCGACCTTTGCGATCTATTCCTCGGTGCCGTTCGGCCTCAATGCGCGGATGCAGAATTCGTGGTGGTACCAGGGCGGCGGCATGGAGCTCGGCAACGAGTTCTTCAAGAAATTCGGCGTGATCGGTTTTCCCTGCGGCAACACCGGCACCCAGATGGGGGGCTGGTTCCGCAAGGAGATCAAGACGGTTGCCGATCTTTCCGGGCTGAAGTTTCGCATCGGTGGAATTGCCGGCCAGGTATTGCAGAAGGTCGGCGTCGTGCCGCAGCAGCTCGCCGGCGGCGACATCTATCCCGCGCTTGAGAAAGGCACCATCGACGCCGCCGAGTGGGTCGGACCGTATGACGACGAGAAGCTGGGTTTTCAGAAGGTCGCGAAGTATTATTATTATCCCGGCTTCTGGGAAGGCGGTCCGATGGTTCACGCCTTCTGCAATCTCGAGAAGTGGAATTCGCTGCCGAAGAATTATCAGGCGATCATCACCAACGCGACCGCGAATGCCAACGCCTGGATGGCCGCGCGCTATGATATGGAGAACCCGGCGGCATTGAAACGCCTGGTCGCGGGCGGCACGCAACTTCGTCCCTTCACCAACGAGGTGCTGGAAGCCTGCCTGAAAGCGACCAACGAATTGTGGGGAGAGATTTCCGCCAAGAACGCCGACTTCAAGAAATCGATCGACGCCATGCAGGCCTATCGCTCCGACCAGTATCTGTGGTGGCAGGTTGCCGAATATACCTTTGACAGCTTCATGATCCGCTCGCGCACGCGCGGCTGAACACCTGGCTGTTAGTCCGTAGGATGGGTGGAGCGCCGCGATACCCATCCCTTCACCGTCCATCTCGCACAGACGGGATAGGTTTCGTAAGCGCTCAACCCCTACGGGCTTTTTAAGCGACCCCGACCGGGCCCGGTCTCCGCGAGGAGGCCGGGCTTTCGCATTGCGGAACGCCAGTTCATTATGGCAATCCCGAACTGGATGCTCCATGCTTTCCGCAGGCCTCGATACGAAAGGCCACGAGCGCCAGGGGGGATTGAATGAAACGACGAGACTTTATCAAGGTCACCGGTCTGGGTGTCGCAGGCGCTGCCACCATCGCCGCGCCAGCGATTGCGCAGTCGATGCCGGAGATCAAATGGCGGATGACCACCAGCTGGCCGAAGTCGCTGGATACGATACATGGGGGCGCCGAGCAGATGGCCAAGGCGGTCGGCGAAGCCACCGACAATAAATTCCAGATCCAGACCTTCGCCGCGGGCGAAATCGTTCCCGGCCTGCAAGTCCTCGATGCCGTGCAAAACGGCACCGTCGAACTCGGGCATACCGCCTCCTATTACTATTTCGGCAAGGATCCGACGTTTACCTTCGGCTCCTCGGTGCCGTTCGGGCCCAACATGCGGCTGAACCAGGCCTGGTACATGTTGGGCGGCGGCAAGGAGGTGCTCAACGAATTCTTCAAGAACTACAACGTCACCTCGCTGCTCGCAGGCAACACCGGTTGCCAGATGGGTGGCTGGTTCCGCAAGGAGATCAACACCGTCGACGACCTGCAGGGATTGAAATTCCGCATCGGCGGTTTTGCCGGCCGCGTGATGCAGAAGCTGGGCGCGGTGCCGCAGCAGCTCGCCGGTGGCGACATCTATCCGGCACTGGAGAAAGGCACCATCGACGCGGCCGAATGGGTCGGTCCGTATGACGACGAGAAGCTCGGCTTCTACAAGGTAGCACCCCACTACTATTATCCGGGATGGTGGGAGGGCGGCCCGATGCTGCTCGCGATGATCAATCTCGACAAATGGAATGCGCTGCCGAAATATTATCAGAATGTTCTGGAGCAGGCCGGTCACTACGCCAACAACTGGATGATGGCGAAATACGACGCCGTCAATCCGATGGCGCTGCGCAAGCTGCTCGCCGGCGGCGCCAAGCTGCACGCATTCCCGCCGCCGATCATGGAGGCGAGCTTCAAGGCGGCCAAGGAATTGCACAGCGAGGTCGCCGCGACCAACGAGAATTTCAAGAAGGTCTATGAATCGATGACCGCCTTCTCCAACAACGGATACCAATGGTTCCAGGTCGCCGAACTCGGCTACGACATCTTCATGGCGCGTCACGCCCAGGGTTGATGGCGGCGCGAATTGTTTGGCCCAAATCTTTCGGGAGCGAGACGTTTCCGAAAGGTGGCTCTAAAGTACCCGCGACCGTTGCTTCATCGCGGCATTCTCCAGGACCGTCGTGCCTTCCTGCCCGTGGAGAAATTCACCGACAAAGGCCCGACCGATATCGTCCTGATCAATTGTCCCAAACGATCCTGGAATGAGGCGCCCCAGCACGGCAAGAAAGCCCGGGGTGTGGGCATTTCCCGCAATGATGCCGGGGCGAAAAATTGCCAAACGTTTAAATCCGAGGCTCCGTACCGCGTCTTCTTTTTCGCCCATGATGCGGGCATAACGAATCCGGCTCTTGGCGCTACTCCCGGCTGCCGAAAGAAGTCCGAATCGTTCGATTCCCGCCGCCAGGCAGCCCCGCGCAAACGCGCCGACCAGGCCAATTTCCAGCTTCTTGATGTCCTCCTCGCTCCATTGCTGACTCCCTTTACCGATGCCGATACAGGATGCGGCATATACCGGTTCACCCTGCGCGCTGCAGGTCCTGGCAAGTTCGGCGATCTCACTGGCAAAATTTGCCGCGCTGGTATCCATGATCACCTGGCGCAGACGCGCATCGGCCGCAAGGGGAATTGTCCGGCGATTGACCATCACCACTTCCGTGCACGAGCTGGCAGCGAGCAACGCCCGCACCAGTCCCGACCCAACTTGTCCGGTGCCACCGACGACCAAAACGCGAAAACCCATGGTCTGCCTTTCTCCGAGTAATATCGCTGGCGATATTTTTAAGCGCGATTTTGTTGCCGCATACCCCGGCGCCGAAGCGTAGGGGTTTTCACTTTGCGCAAGCACAAATTGCTATTGTTTCGCCGGTGGACCGAAATCCAGCGGCGGCGCTTCCATCTGCGGGACTTCGATCTTGATCTTGTTCAGGTCGACGGTGACCGGCTTGTCGAGCAGGCCGGTCACCGTGATCGGGAACGCGATCACCAGCACCACCATGATCACCTGTAATCCGACCCAGGGCAGGGCGCCCCAATAGATGTCGGAGCTCTTGACCTCCTTTGGAGCTACCCCGCGCAGATAGAACAGCGCAAAGCCGAACGGCGGATGCATGAACGAGGTCTGCATGTTGACGCAGAGCATGACGCCGAACCAGATCAGCGCGGCATCCGCACCTACGACCGGCGCCAGGATCTTCTGCGCAATCGGCGCGATCATCGGCAGAATGATGAAGGCGATCTCGAAGAAATCCAGAAAGAACGCCAGGAAGAAGATGAACAGGTTGATGAAGATCAGAAAACCCCAGGCGCCGCCGGGCAGCGACGTCAGGAGATGCTCCAGCCAGACGCCGCCGGAAACGCCGAGGAACACCACCGAGAAACAGGTCGATCCGATCAGAATGAACACCACCATGGTGGTGATGCGCATGGTGGTCTCGTAGCCCTGCTTGATCAGGTTGCGCAGCTCGGGGATGCGGACGGCCTCGAGGCAGATCCACACCACGGCGAAATAGGTGATCGCGAAGGCGGTCTTGAAGAGGATGCCCTCGGTCAGGAAGATGCCGACCATGGTGCCGATGCCGCCGGCGATCACGCCGACGATCAGGACCTTGCGGCCCATGGTGCTGAAGTCCTTGGCGTGGATCGCGGCCAGCACGATGGCGCCGACCGCGCCCATGGCGCCGGCTTCGGTCGGGGTTGCGAGGCCCATCATCATGGTGCCGAGCACGACAAAGATCAGCACCGCCGACGGGATGATGCCGATCAGGCATTTGCGCCACAGCGGCCATCCGGTCAGCGTCAGCGCCGTCTTCGGCACCGCCGGCACATGATCCGGCTTGAAGATGCTAAGCAAAAACGTATAGCCGGCGAACAGGAAGATCTGGAACACTGACGGGCCCCATGCTCCCAGATACATGTCGCCGACCGACTTGCCGAGTTGATCGGCCAGCACAATCAAGACCAGCGACGGCGGCACCAGTTGCGTGATGGTGCCGGATGCCGCCAGCACGCCGGTGATGTAACGGATGTTGTAGCCATAGCGGATCATCACCGGCATCGAGATCAGCGCCATCGCGATCACCTGAGCCGCCACCGTGCCGGTGATGGCGCCGAGGATGAAGCCGACCAGGATCACCGAATAGCCGAGGCCGCCGCGGATCGGACCGAACAGCTGGCCCATCGAATCCAGCATGTCTTCGGCGAGGCCGCATCGTTCCAGGATCGCGCCCATGAAGGTGAAGAACGGTATAGCCAGCAGGAGTTCGTTGGAAAGAACGCTGCCGAACACCCGGCCCGGTATCGCCTGCAGGAAATTCAGGTCAAAGAAGCCGAGATGGATGGCGAGAAACCCGAACGACAGCCCGACCGCGGCGAGCGTAAACGCCACCGGGAAGCCGATCAGCATCGCCAGAACCAGGCCGCCGAACATCATCGGCGGCATCATTCCCAGCGTGATCATTGCGTCGGTCTTTCGTACTTCGCCTCGATCGTGACCTGGCCCTGAAGTGCGGCAATGCGTTTGATGACCTCCGAGACGCCTTGCAGGGCCAGCATCACGAAGCCGGAGGGGATCACGAATTTGATCGGCCAGCGGATCAGGCCGCCGGCATTGCCCGACATTTCGCCGACCGCGTAGGCCTGATGGAAGAACGGCCAGGACAGATAGCTGAGCAGCAGGCAGGCCGGGATCAGGAAGAACAGCGTGCCGATCAGATCGAGCCAGAGCTGGCCGCGCTCGGAGAGAAACAGATAGAAGATCTCGACCCGGACATGCTCGTTGCGCTTGAAGGTGTAGGATGCGCCGAACATCACCAGGATGGCGAACATGTACCACTGCAGTTCGAGCCAGCCGTTCGAGCTGTAGCCGAACGCATAGCGGATCATGGCATTACCGGCGCTGACGATGCAGGCGGCGAGCACCAGGAAATTGCAGAAATAGCCTATCTTCTCATTGATCTGGTCGATGGCAGCGCTGATCGCCAGCAATGGGCGCATCGTGTTTTCCCGGGCGGTCGGCATCAGGGCCGGCCGAGTGTTGCAACGGGAATCGCTTCATCGCCGCGCGCCAAGCGCGTGGCGGCAAAACTCAACTGCACACGGCTCATCCGCAGGAGCGATTGCAACGATAGTCCCCCGTTCTGCCTCCGCCGTCTTGATTGCACCGATCAGATGCAGCGGCTTACCAGCCGCGCTGGCATGAAAGCAGCCGCACCATTTCAGCGCGTCATGGCGGCGTCAATTGGAAAATGGCCGATTTACTCGGAGGGTCAAGCGGTTGCACGGCCTGGCAAAATCGACAGCGGAAATTTCAGCCGCCGGTGACGCTCATATGGCGGCTGACGCTCGGGCGGTTGTGCCGGCGATCGATGATGAAGTCGTGGCCCTTCGGCTTCAGCCCGATCGCCCGATCGATCGCCTCGCCGAGAAGCTGGTCGTCGGCGGAGGCCCGCAGCGGCTTGCGCAGATCGGAGGCATCCTCGTGGCCGAGGCAGGTATGCAGCGTGCCGGTACAGGTGATCCGCACCCGGTTGCAGGACTCGCAGAAATTATGGGTCATCGGCGTGATGAAGCCGAGCTTGCCGCCGGTTTCGCTGACATGCACATAACGCGCAGGGCCGCCGGTGTCGTCGGCAAGATCGGTCAGAGTGTATTGCTGGCCGAGCCGCGCGCGCAGCAGCGACAGCGGAACATACTGGTCGATGCGGCCTTCGCCGATGTCGCCCATCGGCATCACCTCGATCAGCGTCAGCGCCATGCCCTTGCCGTGCGCCCATTCCATCAGCGACGGAATCTCGTCCTCGTTGGTGTTCTTCAGCGCCACCGCATTGATCTTCACCGCAAGACCCGCGGCGCGCGCCGCCTCGATGCCATCAAGCACCTTGTCGAGATCGCCCCAGCGGGTGATGGCCTTGAACTTCGCGGGATCGAGCGTGTCCAGCGATATGTTGATGCGGCGGACCCCGCAGTCGCGCAACTCGGCGGCGAAACGCGAAAGCTGCGAGCCGTTGGTGGTCAGCGTCAGTTCATCGAGCGCGCCGGTGCGAAGGTGGCGCGACAGCGAGCGCACCAGCGACATCACATTGCGCCGGACCAGCGGTTCGCCGCCGGTGAGCCGCAGTTTTCGCACGCCCTTGGCGATGAACGCCGAACACAGCCGATCGAGCTCCTCGAGAGTCAAGAGATCGGCCTTGGGCAGAAAAGTCATGTCTTCCGACATGCAATATAGGCAGCGCAGATCGCAGCGATCCGTGACCGACACCCGCAGATAGCTGATCGACCGGCCAAACGGGTCGGTCATCGGACGGGCAGGGCTGAGCAGAGCGCCGTTCATTCAAATATGCCTTTCGGCGCGGCAGCCGTGATGTCAGTGAACGGCGCGCGCGAGCACAATGTAGGCACGTTGCCACTCCGGCACAATCGGCACCTTTGTTGGGTGCAGTTGTGGTGCAGTGCAAGCAATCAGCGGGCGGGCGGCGGAGGCGGTGGTGCGGCCGCCGGAGCCGGCGCGGGCGCTGGCGCCGGGTTAGGGAACGGCGATTCCGCGGCGGCCGGGGCCGCGGCAGCCGTGGGCGGCTTGGGTCTCGGCCGGTGCATTTTCTTCCGGGCCGGCTTCGGCGGCGGGCCGATGCGCTGAAGCTCGGCGACGACCGGATTGGGATCGATCCTGGCCGATCCATCGCCACGGACCACGTGTGCCGGGATGGTGGCGGGCTGGAACTTGTCCATGGTGTAGGTAACGGTGAAATCGCTCCCCTCGGGTGTCGGGATGTTGACTGAGCAGGGCGTGGTGCAACCCGGTCCGAGGGAGGTACGGGCATCGGCGCCCGGCGGCGTCGATTCCAGCTGAATCTGCATGGGCGGCGGCGTCGATTTGAAGGCGTCCCACGAAAGCGAGCCGCAGCCGGCAAGGCTAAATCCTGCTGCGGCAATCACGATGACCCGACGCATGATCCATCCGTCTTTCGTGCGGCAAACCGCCGCAATCCCCGCTTTCGACCATAGGAGCGTCAGGACAGCCGTGCAACGGCGCGGAACCCCGTCGTTAAATAATGGTTAACGCCGGGTCAGGTCTCAAAAAATAAGTTAACAACATCAAATCGTTAAGAAGAGCTCCGGCGCAGCATCAGGCCCTCCACGGCAGCCGGCAACTCGCTCATATGGCCGATCAGCCGGTCGGGCTTGAGATCGGCGATCGGAACATCGGTGTAGCCGAATTCGACGCCGATCACCGGAATGCCGGCGCGGCGGGCAACGCCGATATCTGGCCCCGCGTCCCCCACCATGATCGTTGTGGACAATTGTCCGCCGGCCCGCGCCACGGTCTGTTGCAGGATGGCCGGGTCAGGCTTCGAAATCCCGAAAGTGTCCGCGCCGCAAATCGCTGCAAATCTTGCGCTCAATCCCAGCCGGTCGAGCAGCAGCTTCGATAGCCATTCCAGCTTGTTGGTGCAGACCGCAAAGCGATATCCCTGCGCCTCGAGATCATCGAGCGCGCTTTCCAGGCCGTCGAACGGACGCGAGGCGTCGGCGATATGCGCCGCATAATATTCGATGAAGTCGTCGGTGAGCCGCGTGATGTCTTTGGGGCCGTCCGAGCGGCCGTCCTGTTCGAGGCCGCGCTCGATCAGCTTGCGGGCGCCGGCGCCGATCATGGTGCGCGCGGATTTGAGCGGCACCGGGGGCAGGCCTTCGCGGTCGAGAACGAAGTTGAGCGCGCTGATCAGGTCGGGCGCGGTATCGACGAGGGTGCCGTCGAGATCGAATACAACAGTGCGAACGGAATTCATCGAAAATCGCTACCGGTACGCGCGCCATCTTGCAAGTGGGCGCTGGTTTTGCGGCAAAAATAGCCGATTGCGGCGGGATCAATGCGCCAAGGTCAATCCATGGCGCTGTTCCTCACCGCAAAACGACGCTAGATATGCCCCGCCCCCGCCGCCGGTCGGCAGGATCGGCAGCGGCTCCAACATCTTCACCCCAAGAGGGCATCGTTCGCGTGAATATGGACGAATTGAAACGGCAGGCGGCGGGCCGCGCGCTCGAATTCGTGCGCGACGGCATGAAACTTGGCCTCGGCACCGGTTCGACCGCGAAGCATTTTGTCGAGCTTCTGGGGGAGCGGGTTCGCGACGGGCTCGATGTCATCGGCGTGCCGACATCGGAAACCACCCGCGCCGATGCGATACGTTGTGGGATTCGCTTGACCACGCTCGACGATATCGATCGGCTCGACCTCACCGTCGATGGCGCCGACGAAATCGATCCCGCGCTCAATCTGATCAAGGGCGGCGGCGGCGCCTTGCTGCGCGAGAAGATCGTGGCCACCGCGTCGGACCGGATGATCGTGATCGCCGACGAATCCAAATGGGTCGAAACACTTGGCCGCTTTCCGTTACCCGTGGAGGTCATTCCGTTCGGGCTGGCGGCGACACAGCGCGCCATTGCGCGGGCCTTTGCCGACAGCGGCGTCGCCGGCCAAATGATGATCCGAAAGGCCAAAGCCGGTCACGTTTTTGTCACCGATGGGGGCCACTGGATCGTCGATGCCCATCTGGGACGAATAACCGACCCTCCGCGCCTCGCAGGCTTGCTGGCCGCGATACCGGGTGTCGTCGAGCATGGGCTGTTCATCGGCGTTGCGAGCACCGCCATGCTGGCAGGCTCTCAGGGAATTCGTGTGGTTGAACGGCGGTAAATCCGCCATCGAGGAGCGTTGGGATGAAGTGCCTTTCGAGAATTTGGCCGGCGGCGAGCCTTGCGCTGGTTCTTGCGTTGGGATTGCCGCTGAGCGCTGTTCCGGCCACAGCGCAGCAGCAACCGACCCAGGCGCCCGTGTCCAAGCCGGCTCCGCCGGGCGCTCTGGCGGCCGCCCGGGAAATTCTGACGATGAAGAATGTCCGCTCGATTTATGCCAGTGCGGTGCCGACCATCGTGCAGAGAACCAAGGATACGCTGCTGCAGAGCAACCTCAACTACCAGAAGGATCTCGACGAGGTGGCGGTCATCGTCGCCCAGAAGATGGCCGGCCGCGAGAACGAAATCGGCGAAGGGATGGCGAATGTCTACGCCAACGCGTTCACCGAGCAGGAGCTGAAGGATCTGGTGGCGTTCTACAAGTCGACGCTGGGCCAGAAGCTGCTGTCGACCGAGCCCAAGGCCATTCAGATGAGCATGGGGTACATGAACCAGTGGGCCCAGGCTTTTGCCGATCAGGTCAGCGGCGAATTCCGCGCCGAGATGCGCAAGCGCGGCAAGCAGATGTGAGGATGTGATCTGATTTCGATCGGAGCGGATATGGCTGAGTTCGACGTCGATCTTTTTGTCATCGGAGGCGGTTCGGGCGGGGTGCGCGCGGCGCGGATCGCGGCCGGTTATGGCGCGCGGGTCATGATCGCCGAAGAGTACCGGATGGGCGGCACTTGCGTGATCCGCGGCTGCGTGCCGAAGAAGCTTCTGGTCATGGCTTCGCACGTTCACCAGGAGATCGAGGACGCCGCCGGCTTCGGCTGGACCATTCCGTCCGCGACCTTCGACTGGCCAACCTTGATTGCCAACAAGGACAACGAGATTGCCCGGCTGGAGGCCGCCTATACCTCGAACGTGGAAAAATCCGGCGCCCGCATCGTCAAGACCCGCGCCGTGCTCGAGGACGCGCATATGATTCGGCTCGGCACCGGCGAGGTCGTCCGGGCAAAAATGGTGCTGATCGCGACCGGCGGCGCGCCCAATCATGGCGCGGCTATTCCCGGCATCGAGCACGTGATTTCATCCAACGAGGCGTTTCATCTGGCAGCACTGCCGAGGCGCATCCTGATTCAGGGCGGCGGTTATATCGCGCTGGAATTCGCCGGCATTTTCGCAGGGCTCGGCTCCGACGTGACGGTGGTCTATCGCGGCGACAACATCCTGCGTGGCTTCGACGAGGATGTCCGCAGCCATCTGCGCGGCGAGATGGAAAAGGCCGGAATCACGATTCTCACCGGCTGCACCGTCATCAAGGTCGACAAGCACGGCAAGGAGTTCACCTCGCATCTGTCCAGCGGCTCGAGCATCGCCTCCGACCAGGTGATGTTCGCGATCGGGCGGCATCCGAACGTGAAGGGGCTCGGGCTTGAGAAAGCCGGCGTCGCCATCAATCCGCACAATGGCGGCATCACCGTCGACGGCTTTTCCCGAACGTCCGCGCCGAACATTTACGCGATCGGCGACGTCACCCATCGCGTCAAC
Source organism: uncultured Pseudomonadota bacterium (assembly GCA_963771225.1). GTDB lineage: Bacteria > Pseudomonadota > Alphaproteobacteria > Rhizobiales > Xanthobacteraceae > Bradyrhizobium. The sequence continues at coordinate 628,683 of CAVYSR010000013.1, forward strand.
CTGACGCCGGTCGCGATCCGCGAAGGCCACGCCTTTGCCGATACGCAGTTCGGCAAGCGTTCGGTTCAGGTCGATCACGCCGACATTCCGACCGCCGTGTTCTCGCAGCCCGAAGTCGGCACCGTGGGCTTGACCGAAGCGGAGGCGCGCGCGCAGTTCAGCCACGTCGATATCTACAAGGCGAGCTTCAAGCCGATGAAGGCCACGATGTCGGGCCGCGATACCCGCGTGCTGATGAAGCTGGTGGTCGATGGCACGTCCGATCGCATGCTCGGCTGCCACATCGTCGGCGACGGTGCTGCCGAGATGGTCCAGGTCGTCGCCATCGCCGTCAGGATGAAAGCCACCAAGGCCGACTTCGACGCCACCATGGCGCTGCACCCGACCGCCGCCGAAGAACTGGTGACAATGCGAACGCCGAGCGCGCGGTATGTGCGGGAAGCGGCGGAGTAGGGGATTGGACTCCCCGACAAGCTTGAGAGAGAAGCCCAGTTGGTTGAGTACTGCCAATGCCCGGATTCGGCCTTGATAAACCTAACGAATTTAGCCGCTAACGATTTGGGTTCGTACCGCAGTTTTGTATTTTCCCCAAGACATGGTTACACGCGTATAAATCGATTATCTGTGGGAAGCTCAACCTATGATAAATCGATTTGGGAGGGGAGAATGGCCACGGTATACGTTGAGGCGCGCCCAAAGGGTCGACAGGAAGGGGCCGACGTTACGGATTACGTTGTTGAAGATCACGCGGACCACCCGCTGGGAACGTTCAGGACTTAGCTCGAGGCGATTGATTGGGCCAAAAGGAATGGCCACTCACCCCATGTCGCCCGGGTTCGCCACCTAAACGATAAGAAAAAACCAGACCATTGGCGTGCGGTCTAGAAGACTTGCCGCGGCGTTCCAAGGCCTCCCGTATTCGTTGAAGGCTTGGGACATAACTGTTAGCCTCGCTCGAATAAATGGAAATGCGCTCTTGGACACCTATCTTGAAATCGCTCGCCGCGTTTTGCGGGAAGCGCGTAAGCCGCTGCCGCCGCGTGAGATTTTAATGCGGCCTCAGCCTGGGGATTATTCCAACCTCTCTGTATGGCAAGACCCAGCACAAAACACTGCAAGCGCGTCTAAGCGAGGATATTCTAAACCGGCGGGAGCGGAGTGCGTTTTTCCGCACGAAGCCCGGCTACTTCTTCTTGAGGGAGTTTCTGACTGACCCGCAGATTCCGGTGGAATATCGCAAGCCGATAGTTGCGCGGCGACGACGGCGGGAGTTGGCTTACCCTCAAGCTCTAGTCTTCGACAAAGGGAGCGCAAATAGTATCTGTCGAGAACCGGTGATCGATCCGAAAGATGTGTTGAGCCTCATACATTCCCGGCACTACCATTATGCTGAAAGCTCACGAAACCGGGCTCATAACGACATGTTAGTGTGGTCGTTTGTGTTAGTTCTACGCAGAAACTTGGTTCTTACTTACAGGCAAGGCCGCTACCGAGAGGATCGTGATAGCTTTCTACAGAAACGATCGGTCGGCTTTTTTTCCCCAGTTGTCCATGATGACCTCACATTGTTCGACCAAGCGGACCACGGAATTGTAGCCAGCGGGATACGTGCACTTACCGTCGACTTGAATTCGATGCCCGATCCTCAGCTCACGCGCACCGCTGTTTTGCGCAGCTTTATTTGCGCTAACGAAGATGACTTGCCGAACCTTCTCGGCCTAATCACCTTCCAGGCCCCCGATTGGTTTGAGCCGTTCAGCCGCAGACTTGCTATCAACGACCTCGCTTGGCATGACCTACAGGTCCCGGTGAACCATTTTGAAGATTTTGATCCATGGTCCCGACTGATTTCGAAAACATACCGAGGGTGTTCGGGCGTCAGGGGCAAGATCACGATGCAGCAGCCTCGTCGTAAAAGCATATTCATTGGACCAACCGAGACCGCTTATCTCGATCTGCTGATTGCCGACAAAGACCCCGAAAGTAAAAAGATAGGTCTGCAACAGCTCTGCAAACTCTATCGCCGAGGGCTGCGATACCGCCGTCCCGATACCCTTCGGGTTCATTTGATGGGCCTGCTCCATCATCAAGCTCCAAAGGTAAAACGGTGGGCACTTAATGCGCTTGCCTTGGCAGGGACATCGGAAAATGTGAGCGCCATCACCGAGGCTATTCAGCGCAATCGAAACGACCCCGATATTTTGGGCGCAGGCGTGTCAGCACTTTGCGCCTTGCTGCCCGTTGAGGAGGCTAGGAAAGAGCTTGAGCGAGCCGACTTGCCCCTGTCCGGCGCGATTCTCATGGCAGCTGTTCAGCACAGCGCCCATTTCCAATCAGAACTTCGCGTCGCACGAGTTAAAATAGATTACGCCGATCCGCCTGAACTGAGACTTGCGGGTGTTTTAGTCGGCTTAGACAAAGCCCCGGAACATCTATTCTCGCTAACGATACCTAATCGCGACATAATCGGCGAACTCAACTCCCACCCAGACTTTATAGTCGCTCAATATTCGATATGGGCTACTTACGAAAATTCGAGTTTGAGCATAAAAAATCTGCGTTTACCGCTACACGACGTTGAATTGAAGCCACCCAATGTAAGAAAGTATGTATATCAGCTTGTGGCCAAGGATACCCGAACTGCTCAAGATAACTTCGAATTCTTGGTACTCGGATCAGAGGACGATTTGCGGAAGCACGGGCAGGTCTCGCTGCTGGCCTTCGAGACATTTATTTTGACGGCCTTGAGACTTTGATTCTGGACTGGTTTGATCAGGAAGACGTCGAGCAGGTCAAGCAACGCCTGTTGGAGCACATGGCGCGAAATGCAGCTCATTTCTCCACTTACGCAAATCCAGTTTTGCGCGCGTATGAAGCGGCTGACGCCTCTTCTTTGACGCGTGCACGATTAGAAGCAGCGGCGCGGGAAACCCCACTTTACGTAAGGATGAAGCGCATCGAGTACGAGGCGGAGGGACGAGATTTGTTTCAAATGGAACAGCGAACGGGCGTTAAGTCGTCGGAGGCTCGGCAACGCGCCAAAAACGCTAAGGTTTTGATCGTAACTGCGTTGCCAAAAGAGAACGCCGCTGTTCAAACGACCTTGGATGAAAGTTTCACTTTTGGTCAAGATGGTGACAGTAATTTATATTTCGTCGGGAGTTACCTCAGTGAATTAATCCCACGAACCGTCATCCTTGCGTCTGCTGGCATGGGCAAAGCCAACGCGGCCACAGTAACGGCGAACGCATTACGGTCGTTTCCCAACGTCGAGCATATCATCATGGTCGGTATCGCCGGAGGATGTCCGAACCCAAAAAATCCGGAAGACCATGTACGACTTGGCGACATAGTATTTTCTAGCCACAGGGGCGTTATCGAATACGATTTCGTCAAGGAGACTAGAAAGGGCGCGAAATAAGAAGTTCGCTTCAGCGTCCCTCGGCTCGGCTTTTGCAGTCGGCCAACCAGTTAGTTACAAAAGAACTGATGGGCGAACGTCCTTGGGAACTAATATTGGCTCACGCTTTGATAAAGGTGGGCGACAGGTTTCGAAGGCCTTCTGAATCCGATGACGTTTTGTATGAAGATGGAAAGATCATCAATCACCCTCCTGTCGAAATTCCGGGGCAATCCCGTTGTTCACGGCGCTGCTATCGGAACTGCTGACACACTTTTAAAGAATGATGTAACGCGTGATCAGCTGCGAGACAATTTGGAGTCCGCGCCGTAGAGATGGAAGCGAGCGGACTACAGAACGCGGCCTGGGCGAACGGAAAGGACATTTTTGTAGTTCGAGGCATTTGCGATTATTGCGACGAGCACAAAAATGATGTTTGGCAAAATTACGCAGCTCTCGTCGCGGCGGCTTACACTCGCGCACTCATCGAGACAATGCCAATCGAGTGGTTCTGAGCTTTTGCGAGGAGGGAAGGATTTGCGCGCTTTGAAACCGCGAAGGCTTTGGTAGCGAGAGCACAAGAACGGGCTGCATGGATCGGAGACGATCACGGCGACCCGTATGAGCAAGCCCTTCTCGCTCGCTCGGTGCCTCTCGAAATCCAATTGGCCGTCAAGGAAATCCTGGACCACCTCTGTTCGGCGCTGGATTACTGCGCTCACGAGATATGCGAGGTGGTTACGGGGGAGCCCGCTTCGGTGCCAATGTATTTTCCGATTACGACGCGCGGCTTTGCAGCAACCGATTCCCCCTCGCGCGTCGGCAAACTTATGCCGGGCCTCATTCGTTCGCGGCCCGATCTCGTGACAAGGATTGCGAGCTTTCAACCATTCGCGTCGTCGAACAATGGTTGGTTGGCTGATCTTGCCACCCTTGCGAACCAAACCAAGCACGTTAACCTCTCTGCACTACCAGCATCGAGGCCGCTGAAATGACGGTGACGCGTGTTAACGGAACACTCCAGTATTGGCTCCGACGCTCAGACGGAACAGGTCTTTCTGTCACTGGCCTAGCGCTCATTGACGCACCGAACGGCATCGAAAGCGCGGGCGCCAAGCTCGTTTACTTGGAGCTTGGACCGATACAGCAAGAGTTGCTCGGATTTTTCGGCGCAGCCTTGCCCGGTGTTCGGGACATCGTCAAAGCGCTGGAGCAAGCGCTCTGATGCGACCTGCAAGAGGAAAGTCAACTGCGCGCTAATCTTTGAGAGCAAAACGGTCGGCAGCTCCTTGACCATGTCGCGCGAGCCACCCTCAAACGTCGTTCACAAACAGTACGCCCCCACGGTCTCGCGTGTCGCCGCCAGATGTTCAGGAAGCTATTCAAAACGGAATCGCTGTGATTCCAAAATGACCGTCCCCCGCTCAAAGGCGGCCTGTTACAAATGGATCTGAGGCGGCCTTACTTGGGCGCGTTGAGCTCACTGTCTCGCCATCCCGCATTCGCCGACTTCATCGGGTCGCTGATCCGCATCCTTTGGACGTTCCCGCACTTGGAGCATTCAAAGGTCCGCAGATCGGAATGGGCAGGACCGGATTCGATCCCTTTCAGCATCATGCGGTCCTGACATTTTGGGCAGCGCGGCCGTTCGGTGGGAAGCAATGATGATGAGTACAGATGGCTGTAGGCTTGAGGCATGTGATGCTCCTACGATCAGGCGGGAGCACGACACTCTCAGTCACCGATGGATGCCGACGGCCGGGCGGTGATCGGACCAGCATGCCGCGATGCAAGGTTTCTTTGCTGGTCAATATTGCTCATTCAAGGAAATTTCACGAACCTTGACAGCCGTGCTGCCCTTGTTCCGGGTGAAGCGCGGCTATTCGAGCTTTCATTCGCTTGATCAATCCCTTGACGGTACGGGCCGAAATAGACCCGCCTCTGGCGCCACCCGGCGGGAAGTTAAAGGTCATGCCGGAGAACGAGAATTGACGACGGAATTGCTAGCCAGGGAAGCCAGCTTCCGCCTGATTGTTAGCGGCAAGGTCGCCGTGAAGGAAATTGAGCGCCTGATCCAGAAGCTTGAAATCGACAAAGAAAAAGAGGCCGCCAACTGACGCGGCCAATAAAAGCGGAACTCGCCGCCCTCGATACTGTTGTGGTTGTGACAGCCAGATGTGGTCGTCACAACCAGATTTCGGAGGAAATCATGTACAAATTCGCGATTGCGATATTGCTTGTATCCGCGCCTGCATTTGCCCAAGACAAAAGTGAATATCAGCCCAAGATGCCGCCGAACAATATGCAAAAGACGGTCATTCCGAAGTCGGGCGGCGAGCAGACACCGGCGACCACGCCGACAACGGCCGCAGAAGCCAACAAACCCGACGCCACAGCAACACGACCGTCGAAGACGGGTCCGGAGCAAACGTCCATTCCTAACGCCAACCCGCCAGTCACAGCTACTCAAACAACTGGCGCGTCTAACCAAGAGCCGAAGATCAAAGAAATGAATGAGGAAGAAAGGAAGAAAATCGAAAAGGAGGGCAAATAGCCTTTCAGGGGACAGCGGCCCGGCGACGTTCCGTAAGTACGCGCCGGGCCTGACCAGAGCGAGGTCAGGGCTGATACTTCAGGACAACAATATGCGACAGTTGGTTGAACAGGCTGCCGGGTCTTCGGGCGCACGGGATGAAGAATGAACATCCGAGCGGATTGCTCAGCAGCAAGCGCAACTCGACAAGGTGGTCAAGCAGCGTGACGCCATGTTGAAAAAATAGCAGTGAGGCGCGGGGACGCCGGCTGACGAACGCAGGCTTATCCTGAAGAAGCTTATCCTGAAGAAGATGTCGGCAACGCGGCTTCCGTGCCCGCCAACGCACGCGAGGCATTGGCAAGCAGGCGATTGGTCGTCAGCTTCAGGAAGTAGAACGCTATTCCGGGATTTTGATAGCAGACTTGCGCCAGTTCGCCTTCGCTGATCCAGAGCAGATCGATATCCGTCAGTGCGCGGGCGGTTTGGGTTCGCTTGTGGTCGGCGGAAAACAGGCCGATTTCCCCGAACAGGTCGCCGGCGTGAATGGTACGATCGATCTGCTCAAAATGGATCTCGCCGGTAATGATCATGTAGAGGCGATCGGCATGGTCGCCTCTGTTGAAAATCACTTCGCCTGCTTTCCATTGGGCTTCCTTCATGAACGGCCTGAGCCAGTCCGTGGAGAGATCGCCTTTTGAAGCCGCCTCGACCCGCCGTATCAACCGCAGCATCTGGAGCGCGCGCCAGACATTCAGCGGCAGCAATATCCCGTGCAGAACAAGCACAGGGTAAAGGTGGTCGTAGAAGCCGTAGACGATGAAAGCGACATTGCTGCAAATGGCCGCGGCGCGCAAAGGGATCATCGTCTTCATGCAAAATGTAGCCAGCACGAGCGCGGAAGCCAGATAGCCGGCGGCTTCAATCCAGTTCATGTATTCCTCCGAGCCCGTTGGCTCGTTGTTTCAATGGGGCCGATGCGCTATATGCGTTGGCTTGTGCCGCAGACGGTGGGGCGGATCAGCGAAGCGTAATCCGCCGTCCGCCGAAGAAAAAGAGCCTTGTTACGCCGGAGCCTTCATCGGGCCGGGCCTTGCGCTCTAAAATATCAGGGACGAAAATGAGCAACGACAATTCGCTTTCCTTATCGGAACTCAACGACCGCATCGCGATACTGCAGGACAATCTGCGGCAGTTGGCTGAACAGGCTGCCGGATCCTCAGGCGCGCAGGATGAAGAACGAACATCCGAACGGATTGCTCAGCAGCAAGAGCAACTCGACAGGCTGGTCAAACAGCGCGACGCCATGTTGAAAAAATAGCGGCGAGGCGCGGGACCAACATTTCGCTGCTGGGAGATGCCGGAAGTCGCCTGGACGTTGCGGTTTGCTGTAGCGGCCATCTACCGACAGCCCGGATGGGCCAATCACCGAGTCGCATGTCCAGCCCTGTTTGCAAAAATATTTCGGTTCACTTTTGACCCAAATCACCTGTTCATCCTCGCCATCCCGGCCCAACACAGAGGGGCGTTTCGCGATCGTCACGAACGTAGGGCAGGGGATGCGGTGGACGCGGTGGCACCAAGGACGAGATGCGTGCCTCTCGCGGACGGCGAAGTCGTGTGGTCCTGACGCCTCGACGCCGGCGTCAAGTTTGCGGAAGACAAATCCGCAGGCGACGGTGACAAGAAAGCCCGATCACCGGGGAGAGTACGAAATAAGCTGTTAAAACCATCGCGTGCGGGAATGCCGGGTGATCCCGGTGCGACCGTGGTGACTAACGCGCGTGCTTACTACTCTACACGCGCGGCTGCGGGTGCAACGGGCACCCGGCATTCCCCGCTCCCCCCTTGGGGTAGCGCCACGCCCTCTTTGGGGCGGAAGGTTTCATGCACCAACTCGGGCGCGTTGCGCGGCGAGGACGCAAATTTGCGTCCGAAATTGAAGCGCCGTCATTGCGAGCGAAGCGAAGCAATCCATCGGGCCGCAGGAATGGATTGCTTCGTCGCGGAGCCTGTCATCGGGCGTGCATTCGCGCGACCCGTTGGCTCCTCGCAATGACGGCTCAGGCTCTTTGAAAGTTGAACCGACAAACTCTCAGCAAGTCGTCCCGGCGAAGGCCGGGACCCATAACCCCTGGCATGACTGATTGCAAAAGGCTTCCGCTTCATTGCCGAAACGTGATTCCTCGCCGTATGGGTCCCGGCCTTCGCCGGGACGACGAGGAAGGGCACGCGCTATCGCGCTACCCCGTCGCCTCGAGCCATTCCGCCGCCCCGCGCCACAGCGCGTCGCGGTGTTCGGGGCGGAAAAAGCCGAGATGGCCGATTTTGGCAGCACCGGCATCGGCCGGCGTTACGGTCAGGATCTCGGGCTTCGCCGCCGTAAACCCCGAACACAGAAGTTCAACCGCCGGGCGCGTCGCCCAGGGGTCGTCGGAAAAGCACAGCGCGCGGATCGCGCCCTGATATTTCGGAAAATTCTGCAACGCCGTGAGCTTGGCATCGCCGAACAGATAGCGCTCGTTCATCACCCAGCCGACCCATTGCTCAAACACGCCCTTGGGCAAATCCTCGCCGAGGCCGCCCCAGCCCGGCGCATAGCCCAAAAGCCGGGTCAGAGGCGTGCCGACGAAATTCAGCATGGCATAGACGCGATAGCGTTCCGGCGAGGCCATCAGCTTCCAGTATCCGGCTTGGGCCGCGATCAGCAGCGCGCGCGAGACTTCAGTGTTGTTGGCGAGCAGTCCCAGCGCCTGGCCGCCGAACGAATGGCCGACATAGGTGAGCGGCAAATTCTTGTAGCGTTCGCGCATCCAGGCTACCGCGGCGCTGGCATCCAGCGCCGCCCAATCCGACATCGAGGCCTTGAAGCCGACCAGCGATTTGACCTGGTTGTAGCCGACCAGCGACTTCTGCCTGGAATCGCCGGTGCCGCGGTAATCGTAGGTCAAGACCGCGCAGCCGCGGCCGGCGAGATAGCCGGCAAACCCCCGGTAGACCTTGCGCGGCACCGCGGTGGCCGAATTGATCAGGACGGCATGGCGCTTGGCGCCGCGGGGCAAAAACAGCGTGGCCCCCAGCGAATATCGATCGACGGCCGGAAAGGTGATGTCATCGATGAAGACGTCGTCCAGCGCAGCCTCAGCCACCCGCGTTTTCCCCCGTGCCGTCATGTCCAGTCTAGCAAATGCGAATTCGGCTTTTGCCGCAAGGGCTTGTCAAAAAGCAAATGCAGCCAGTGTCCCGAATCCGAAGTTCGTACTCCCTGGCAGCACCCTCTGTTGCGAACTTCGGATTCGAGAAGGACACTGGAAACCCATGATTCCAGTGCCGCTTATCGATTTGAAGTTCCTGGACGAGCGTGCGGCAACTGCTGCAGGAACTTCAAATCGGCGGCACTGGCGGTCTGTCGGCAGCCTGTGTATAACCCGGCCCTTCGCTACAACAGATAAGTAGCGGTTTTTGCTCAGGAGTTAACGTTATGTCCGAGCGGTGGACACCCGATAGCTGGCGCGCCAAGCCGGCTCTGCAGATCCCCGATTATCCCGATGCCAAGGCATTGGCCGATGTCGAGGCGCAGCTTGCCACGTTTCCTCCGCTGGTTTTTGCAGGTGAGGCCCGCAACCTGAAAAAGGCGCTTGCGCGTGTAGCCGCAGGCGAGGCCTTCCTGCTGCAGGGCGGCGACTGCGCCGAAAGCTTCGCCGAACATGGCGCCAACAATATCCGGGATTTCTTCCGGGTGCTGCTGCAGATGGCGGTGGTGCTGACCTATGCCGGCGCGCTGCCGGTGGTGAAGGTCGGCCGCATCGCCGGGCAATTCGCCAAGCCGCGCTCGTCGCCGATGGAGAAGATCGGCGATGTCGAACTGCCGAGCTATCGCGGCGATATCGTCAACGACATCGCGTTCACCGCGCAATCGCGTACCCCCGATCCGCAGCGCCAGTTGATGGCGTATCGCCAGTCGGCGGCGACCTTGAACCTGCTGCGCGCGTTCGCGACCGGCGGCTTCGCCAATCTCGGCAGCGTGCATCAGTGGATGCTGGGCTTCCTCAGGGATTCCCCGCAGTCGCGCCGTTACAAGGAACTGGCGGACCGTATTTCGGATGCGCTGAATTTCATGCGCGCCTGCGGTCTCGATCTCGAAAGCCATCCCGAGCTGCGCGCCACCGATATCTACACCAGCCATGAAGCGCTGCTGCTCGGCTACGAGCAGGCGTTCACCCGGGTCAATTCCACGACCGGCGACTGGTATGCGACGTCAGGCCACATGATCTGGATCGGCGACCGCACCCGCCAGCTCGATCACGGCCATGTCGAATATTTCCGCGGCATCAAGAATCCGATCGGATTGAAATGCGGGCCGTCGCTCAAGCCCGACGACATGTTGCGGCTGATCGACGTGCTCAATCCGGACAACGAACCCGGACGCCTGACCCTGATCAACCGCTTCGGTTCGGACAAGATCGGCGATCATCTGCCGCAATTGATCCGTGCCGTGCAGCGCGAAGGCCGGGTTGTGGTCTGGTCCTGCGATCCCATGCATGGCAATACCATCGCCTCGAACAGCGGCTACAAGACCCGCCCGTTCGACCGCATCCTGTCGGAAGTGAAGTCGTTCTTCACCATCCACGCCGCGGAGGGCACCCATGCCGGCGGCGTGCATCTGGAAATGACCGGCCAGGACGTGACCGAATGCATCGGCGGCGCGCGCGCCATCACCTATGAGGATTTGAGCGACCGCTATCACACCGTCTGTGATCCCCGTCTCAACGCCGAGCAGTCGATCGACATGGCTTTCCTGATCGCGGAATTGCTCAAACAGGAGCGCGGCAGCAAGGTGAAGCCGATGCCGGTCGCGGCGGGGCTCTGACTTGTTCCGGCTTTGGCGGGCCACCATCAACACGCGCAACGGCCTCGCCTTTGCCATCCGCTCCGAACAGGCCGTTCGCGAGGAGCTGATCGCACTGGCGCTGGCGGTGCCGTTCGCATGGCTGGTCGGCGCGACCGTGATGCGCCGCGTCGAACTGGTCGCCACTGTCGCGCTGGTGCTGGTGGTCGAATTGCTCAATACCGCGATCGAGAAGCTCTCCGACCGGCTGACCACCGACCATGATCCGCAAATCGGCCGGGTCAAGGATATGGGCTCGGCGGCGGTGGGCGTCGCGTCGGTGGTGGCCGGCCTGTTCTGGTTGTTCGCCATCGCCGAACGCATAGGCGCGATCTGACCATGCAATTGTAGTTTGATCCGGCGGCATGTATGTTTGATTTGCTCAATATGAGGATAAGTTTCGCGCCATGACCGAACCTGCCGCTCACTTCACGATCACGCTGGCCCAGTTGAATCCGACGGTCGGCGATGTTGCGGGCAACGCCGCCAAGGCGCGTGCCGCGCGTGCGCAAGGCCGCGCCGCCGGCGCCGATCTCGTGGTGTTGCCGGAATTGTTCATTGCCGGCTATCCGCCGGAGGATCTGGTGTTCGAAACCGGCGTTTCAGTCGGAATGCCGCGCCGCGATCGAAGGGCTGGCGCGCGACACCGCCGACGGCGGCCCGGCGATGCTGGTCGGCAGTCCCTGGGTCGAGGACGGCAAGCTCTACAATGCCTGCGCCCTGCTGGACGGCGGGCGCGTCGCGGCCATTCGCTTCAAGGCCAACCTGCCGAACTACGGCGTGTTCGACGAAAAGCGGCTGTTCGCGCGCGGACCTGCCGCCGGGCCGGTGACCGTCCGCGGCATCCGGGTCGGCGTTCCCATTTGCGAGGATATCTGGCTCGAGGAATCCGAGGAGTACGAAAACGTCGTCGAGTGTCTGGCGGAGACCGGCGCGGAAATCCTGATCGTGCCGAACGGTTCGCCCTATGCGCGCGACAAGGGCGATTTGCGGCTGTCGATCGCGGTGGCGCGGGTCACCGAGAGCGGGCTTCCGCTGATCTATCTCAATCAGGTCGGGGGCCAGGATGAGCTCGTATTCGACGGCGCTTCGTTTGCGTTGAATGCCGATCTGTCGGTGGCGGCGCAGCTGCCGGCGTTCGAGGAAAACGTTACCACGCTACGCTGGAGCAAAAGCGAATCCGGCTGGCGCTGCGCCGGGCCGGTCGCAGCCGTGGTCGAGGGCGACAAGGGCGACTACGCCGCCTGCGTGCTCGGTCTGCGCGATTATGTGCTCAAGAACGGATTTCCCGGCGTGTTGCTGGGCGTGTCCGGCGGCATCGACTCGGCGCTGTGCGCGGCGATCGCGGTCGATGCGCTGGGCGCCGAGCGCGTCCGCGGCGTGATGCTGCCGTTTCGTTTTACCGCGCAAGTGTCGCTCGATGACGCCGCAAAGCTCGCTCACGCGCTCGGCATCCGCTACGAGGTGCTGCCGATCGCGCAGGCGGTGAACGGCTTTGAAGCGATTTTGTCCGACACGTTCAAGGGTCTGCCGCGCGATATCACCGAAGAGAACCTGCAGGCGCGCACCCGCGGCACGCTGTTGATGGCGATCTCCAACAAGACCGGCGCGATGGTGGTCACGACCGGCAACAAATCGGAAATGTCGGTCGGATACGCCACGCTCTATGGCGACATGAACGGCGGCTTCAATCCGATCAAGGATATCTACAAGACCGAGGTGTTCCGGCTTTCAAGCTTGCGCAATTCATGGAAGCCGGAGGGCGCGCTCGGCCCGTCGGGCGAAGTCATTCCGGTGAACATCATCACGCGGCCGCCGACCGCGGAGCTGCGCGAGAACCAGACCGATCAGGATTCGCTGCCGCCTTACGACATGCTCGATGCGATCCTGGAACGGCTGGTGGAGCGGGAGGAGCCGCTGGCATCGATCGTTGCGGCGGGATTTGATCGCGAGGTAGTGGCGCGGATCGACCGCCTGCTCAACATCGCCGAATACAAGCGCCGACAGGCCGCGCCGGGCGTCAAGGTCACGCGGCGGAATTTCGGCCGCGACCGCCGCTATCCCATCACCAACAAGTTTCGCGATACCGGCAAGCCGTTGCCGGAACCCGACCACAATCTGGTCTCGCGCGCCAGCCGCGGATCGGCCGAAGCGTTTGACGGGTAGATCAACTGACGGGTAGATCAACGTGCCGGGATAAAGGTCGGGCCGACCGAGCGGATCGGTTTGTTCGGTGGCGCAGCGCCGGAAGACGCGGCCGTGGGACTCGCCGGATCGTCAGGTGCTGCTGCCGTGCTGGTCGCCGTCGTGGCCTTCGAACCGGCGCCCTTCTTGGCTCCGGCCGATGTCGTTGGTTTGCCCGGCGCCTGCGACATCTTCTTGGCGCTCTCTTCGGTGACGATGATATCGCCCTGTTGTTGAGCGGCGGCGGTATCGTCGATGGTTTTCAGTGCGTCGGCCCAGGTCTGCCCGGGCGCCTTGCACGAGCAGGATGGATTGAATTCCTGGCGATAGTGAAACGCATTCGGCAACGCCGAATAGGGTTGTCCGTTGATCGACACCGCCTGACTTATATCCTCGCCGGGATTGCGATAGGCGAACAGCGTGGCCTCGGCCGCCGGGCAGAGATTTTTGCAGGTCTTCTCGTCGTCGGGGAAGCGGGCGGGCACGGTGGCGAAGGAGATCGGAAAGTAGGCGCCGTCGCAGCTGCGGACGCAGACGGTACGGTAGGTGCCGGATTGCGGACCGAAATCGCCCGCGGGAGGGCCCGGATTGTTGTTGCCGAACAGGTTGTCCAGAAAATTGCCCTGGCCTCGCAGTGCGGCGGCGTATTGCGGGCCGCAATTATTCTGCGCCAGCGCCATCAGAACCGAGCGGCGCTGATTGTCGCGGTCGGCGTCGCCGAAACCGCCGCCGCGCAGCCGCTCGAGGTTGGTGGTGATCTGGTCGAGGTTCGCCCGCATCTGCTGGATCTGGTTGTTGACCGGACCGCATTGCGCCGATTGGCCGTTGAACAGCGAGAAAAACCCGGAACTGTCGCAACCCATGCGGCGGGCCTGCGACGTCACGCGATCGAGCTCGCCCTGCTGCCTGCCCGCGGCGTCCTGGTAGCGGCGCACCTGTTCGTCCCTGGCCGGGTCCCCGCTGCCGCCATGGTCGATGGTCGACAATTGCGCTTCCAGCCGCGGGCACACCGGATTGACTGGCGGCGCGCCCTGTGTTGGCGGCGGGCCTGGATTCACCTGTGCATGGGCATCCAGGCTCAGCGCAACGCTGCAGAGCAGGGCGGCGCAGGCAAGGATCCATCTGGAGCGAAAAGAGATCAACGTTTCAGGCATATCCGGCCATTACAACGAACCCGCGCGGTTCAACCAAAGGCGCGGTCAGCATGGCTTTCACATAGCCGCTTCTCTGGGCAGCGTCACGTCGTTTCCGGGGCGCCGGTGTGGCAGGAAAACCCTTGATTTTTGCTGCGACAGGACGCCTCAGCGCTGGCAGGTAATCGCTACGTATTGATTGCAACCGGCATGCTGGCAAGCGCCGCCGGCGGGCTTGGGAACCGATCCCGTGATCTCGTCCGGGTCGACACGCCGGTAGGACGAAGCCGCGGCGAATTCCCGGGACTGGCAATAGGATCGGGCGGCATGCGCGCCGCATTTTTCGCCCTGGGCGAGGCACTGGTCGACGCCATAACCGTCCGCCTGGTTGGCGATGATGAAAACGCGGCTCTCGGCCGACGCTGCCGACGCGGCGAGGAGGAACGCACAGGCCAAAAACGCTGATGTCGATCGCATGCTGCACCGTCAATGAGAGGGTTACTCCCATTCGATAGCCCCAAATCGTTAACAATGATTAACCACGCCGGGCGGGGCGGATTCATGGCCGAAATCGGCTTTCTGCGACCTTGACGGCATCCCCCGGGGTGGCCCATGGTAGCCGCATGAACGGTTTTCTCGCCATTTGTGGCATTTGCCGCGAGATTATGAGCTAGCGATTCGCTGGCTGAGGCCGTCTTTTCTCACCCGAGATCACTGGACGCCCGGCCGCAAGGGACGGGATTTCCATGGAATTACGACTCTACGATACCTTGACCCGAGAAAAGCGGGCCTTCGTGCCGCTCGATCCGGCGAATGTGCGCCTGTATGTCTGCGGGCCGACCGTCTACGACTTCGCCCATATCGGCAATGCGCGCCCGGTGATCGTGTTCGACGTGCTGTTCCGGCTGCTGCGCCATCTCTATGGCGAGACCCACGTCACCTATGTCCGCAACATCACCGACGTCGACGACAAGATCAACGATCGCGCGGCGCGGGATTTTCCCGGCCTGCCGCTGAACGATGCGATCCGCAAGGTCACGGAGAAGACCGCCAGCCAGTTTCATGCCGACGTGAAGGCGCTGGGTTGCCTGCCGCCGACATTCGAACCGCGCGCGACTGACTTCGTGCTGCCGCGCGCCGACGGCAAGACGGACATGGTGACGCTGATCAAGCAATTGATCGCGCGCGGCCATGCCTATAAAGCCGGCGGCGAGGTCCTGTTCGATACGCAATCGATGCCGGATTACGGCGCGCTGTCAGGCCGCAAGCTCGACGAGCAGCGGCCGGGCGCTCGTATTGCCGTCGATGCGCACAAGAAGAACCCGCTCGACTTCGTGCTCTGGAAGCAATCGTCCGGCGATGAGCCGGGTTGGGAAAGTCCGTGGGGCAGGGGGCGTCCCGGCTGGCATATCGAATGCTCGGCCATGAGTGCGGCGTATCTCGGCGACGTCTTCGACATTCACGGCGGCGGCCTCGATCTGATCTTCCCCCATCACGAAAACGAAATCGCGCAGTCGCGTTGCGCGCACGGCACCTCCGTGATGGCGAATTACTGGATGCACAACGGCTTCCTGCAGATCGAAGGCGCGAAGATGTCGAAGTCGGACGGCAATTTTGTCACCATCAGGGAATTGCTTGCCGACTGGCCTGGTGAGGTGTTGCGTCTCAATATGTTGAAGACGCATTACCGATCGCCGATCGATTGGACACTTAGCGGCTTGAAGGATAGCGAGAAAACCTTGGTTGAATGGCATGCGCTCCTGCCCTTGTCTGAAGAGCAGAATGTTGAGTGGAATAACAAGAACCGAGAGTTATATCCGCCTCTACTTGACGCGCTTTACGATGACTTAAATACCGCTAAGGCAATTAGTGAGCTGCATGGGCTTCGTAATGCAGCCGTTCATAGCCATGCTAAGCCGAATGTTAGTGCGTTTGGTGATGCGCTTGGTGCGTTGGGCTTATTCAACGGTTCAAACATTGCTGAACAGGTCAGCAGGTCGCGCCAAGAAAATCAGGACACGAACAAAATCGACGAGATGGTTGCGGCGCGTACCGTAGCCCGCGCCCGCAAGGACTTCAAGGAATCCGATCGCATTCGCGATGAACTCGCGGCGATGGGCGTAGTGATCAAGGACTTCTAAAGAAGGCACCACCTGGGAGATCGCGCGATGAGCGAGCAAAGGGTAAATCCCTCTCCCCTTGCGGGAGAGGGTGCCGCGCGCCGAAGGCGCGGGGCGGGTGAGGGGGCGCTGACTTCTCACCAAGGCGGCGCGGGAATTGCGTTCGCGCATGACGGACGCCGAGCGCAAGCTTTGGTTTGCTTTGAAGGATCGCAGGTTCGCAGCATTCAAATTTCGGCGGCAGGTCCCAGTTGACCGATACATCGCGGATTTTCTCTGTTTTGAGTTGCGATTGGTCGTTGAAGTTGATGGCGGTCAACACGCTGAATTTCTTCGGGATGTCGAACGTGACGATTGGTTCGCCCGAAATGAATTTCGTGTGGTGCGCTTTTGGAACAATGACGTGCTTCAAAACCTGGAAGGAGTCACGACAAATCTGGCGACGGAGTTGAACAAGACCCCTCACCCGTCGTCTCGCTTGCGCTCGACGCCACCCTCTCCCGCAAGGGGAGAGGGGAAGAAAGGGATCGCGCGATGAGCCGCCGTGTTCTGAAACTGATGGGAGCCCGGTGAGTCATGGGACAGGTCCTGCCCAAACCCGCCTTGCGGCCGTTCCTCGCCGCCGACACGCCCATCTTGGCGGCGATCTTCGTTGCGGCGATCGAGGAATTGACTGGCGAAGACTATACCGAAGCCCAGCAGGAAGCGTGGGCCAGCGCTGCCGATGACGAGGAACAGTTCGGCAAGCGACTGGCCTCCGAACTCACGCTGATCGCCACGTTGCAGAACTCTCCCGTCGGATTTGCCTCGCTGAAAGGCGCCGATCATATCGACATGCTCTACGTCCATCCCAGTGCAGCCGGCCAGGGCGTGGCGTCGATGCTGTGCGAGGCGCTGGAAAAGCTCGCCGGCGGACGCGGCGCCAAGAGCCTTAACGGTCGACGCCAGCGACAACGCCGAGGGATTTTTCCACAAGCGCGGTTATGTCGGCCTGCAGCGCAACACCGTCACGCTCAATGGCGAATGGCTTGCCAATACCACGATGCAGAAGACGCTGGCGGGCGCTACGTCACCGGGAATTCCGACATGAGCCGCGAACGCCTCTATCTGTTCGACACCACGCTGCGCGACGGGGCGCAGACCAATGGCGTCGATTTCACGCTGCGCGACAAGCAACAGATCGCGCAGATGCTCGATGATCTCGGCATCGATTATGTCGAGGGCGGCTATCCCGGCGCCAATCCCACCGACACCGAATTCTTTGCAACGAAGCCGAAATTCGATCACGCCCGCTTCACGGCGTTCGGCATGACCCGGCGGCCCGGCCGCTCCGTCTCGAACGATCCGGGCCTGGCGGGGCTATTGGAAGCGAAAGCCGATGCGATCTGTTTTGTCGCGAAATCATCGGCCTATCAGGTGCGGGTGGCGCTGGAGACCACCAACGAGGAAAATCTCGCCTCGATCCGCGATAGCGTGAGCGCCGCGAAGGCCGCCGGCCGCGAGGTCATGCTCGACTGCGAGCATTTCTTCGACGGCTACAAGGAGAATCCGGAATTCGCGCTGGCCTGCGCCAGGGCCGCCTATGATTCCGGGGCGCGCTGGGTGGTGTTGTGCGATACCAATGGCGGCACCATGCCGCACGAGGTCGAGAGCATCGTCGGCGAAGTCGTGAAGCAGATTCCGGGCGATCATGTCGGCATTCACGCCCATAACGACACCGATCAGGCGGTCGCCAATTCGCTTGCCGCGGTGCGCGCCGGCGCCCGGCAAATCCAGGGTACGCTGAACGGTCTCGGTGAACGCTGCGGCAACGCCAATCTGTGTTCGCTGATCCCGACCCTGCGGCTCAAGCGCGAATTTTCCGATGCCTTCGACATCGCGGTGTCGCCGGACAAGATGGCGACCCTGATGAAGGTTTCGCGGACGCTGGACGACATGCTCAATCGTGCGCCGAACCGCCATGCGCCCTATGTCGGCGAAAGCGCGTTCGTGACCAAGACCGGCATTCATGCTTCCGCGGTTCTCAAGGATCCCCAAACCTACGAACATGTCTCGCCGGAGGCGGTGGGAAATCATCGCAAGGTACTGGTATCGGATCAGGCCGGGCGTTCGAACGTCATCGCCGAACTCGATCGCGCCGGCATTGCCTATGAAAAGAACGATCCGAAGCTGGCTCGTCTGGTCGAGGAATTGAAAGAGCGCGAGGCCGCCGGCTACGCCTATGAATCCGCCAACGCGTCGTTCGACCTGCTGGCGCGGCGCACGCTGGGCCGGGTGCCGGAATATTTCCGGGTCGAGCAATTCGATGTCAATGTCGAGCAGCGCTATAACGCCAACGGCCAGCGCGTGACGGTGGCGATGGCGGTGGTGAAGGTCGATGTCGCCGGCGAGCGCTTGATTTCGGCCGCAGAGGGCAACGGCCCCGTCAATGCGCTCGATGTCGCGTTGCGCAAGGACCTCGGCAAGTACCAGAAATACATCGAGGGCCTGAAGCTGATCGACTACCGCGTGCGTATCCTCAATGGCGGCACCGAAGCGGTGACAAGGGTGCTGATCGAGAGCGAGGACGAGGAGGGCGAGCGCTGGACCACGATCGGGGTATCGCCCAATATCATCGATGCATCGTTTCAGGCGCTGATGGATTCGGTGGTCTACAAGCTGGTGAAATCCAACGCGCCAACGTGAGAGTGAGCGTCATTGCGAGCGAAGCGAAGCAATCCACAAGCTACGCGGTAAGCTGGATTGCTTCGTCGCTTCGCTCCTCGCAATGACGGTAGAAGGCGAGGGATCGTTCCATGATCGATCATGTGTCCGTCGGTGTCAGTAATCTGGAACGCGCCGCGCGGTTTTATGAATTGGCGCTGGCCTCGCTCGGGCTTTCGCGCCTGGTCACGCGTCCGGCGACCATCGGTTTCGGCAAGAGTTACCCTGAGTTCTGGATCAATCTTCGCACTGAGATGGCGGCGGTCGAACCCGCGAGCGGCGTCCACATCTGTCTTCGCGCCAAGTCGGCCGGCGAGGTCGATGCATTTCATGCCGCGGCGCTGCAAGCCGGAGGTCGCTCCGACGGCGCGCCGGGTCTGCGCCCGCACGATCGCGTGCGCTACTACGCGGCCTTTGTGGTCGATCCCGACGGCAATCGGATCGAGGCGGTGACGTTTCCGGCGGAGTGACAGTTGCGGAGTGAACCAGCTAAAGCCGGCGAGCCATTTCAGGCGCCAGCTCCTTGGTGCCGTCCGGCGAGCGGGCCGCGGCGGCGCGTAACCGCGGCAGGATGTCCTCGACCCGCTCTGCCTTGAGAATATCGACCGTCAGTGTGGGTCGAATGAATTGCGTCGCGCGCATATGCGTGAGCAGCGCGAGCAACGGTTCCCAGAATCCCTCGATGTTGGCGAGCAGGATCGGCTTGGAATGGCGGCCGAGTTGCTGCCAGGTCAATTGCTCCACCAGTTCTTCCAGCGTGCCGATCCCGCCCGGAAGGGCGACGAAGGCGTCTGAACGCTCGAACATCAGCCGCTTGCGCTCGTGCATGTCGGGCGTGACGATCATTTCCTGAATGCGTGTCAGGGCATTTTCGCGGGCGGTGAGAAAGTCGGGGATGATGCCGGTCACGGTGCCGCCGTGATCGAGCACGGATGTCGCTACCGCGCCCATCAGACCGATTGAGCCGCCGCCATAGACGAGGCGAATGCCGTTCTCGGCGAGGGCCTTGCCCAATGCAATGGCCGCTTCGACAAAGCGCGGGTTGGTGCCGGGGCCGGAGCCGCAATAGACACAGACGGTCTTGATGTTGTTCATGCAGCTCTGATCTTGTTCCAACCGCCATGTGGCACTGCAGCGTAAAGCCGTCAAGACAGACGATTCGCTAGGGAAGCCAAATCTACCCCCAAAAGGGCTGCAAAGCGGGAAAGAATTGCTTCGCAAGGGTGCACGCGGCGTTCAAACGCTCTATATGACGGAAAGAATGCAGATTAACCGAAAAACCGCGCGCGACGGCGAACCGGGCGCCGTTTTGTTCCAGGCTCTTAATTGATGGCTCATACTGATTCGTCCCGGGGCGCCGCGCCGCCTGCCTCCGACAAATCCATCGAACAGGCGACCCTGATCGGGACGCTTGTGCATCTGTGGCCCTACATCTGGCCCGGCGACCGCGCCGATCTCAAGATGCGCGTGGTCTGGTCGATGGTGCTGCTGCTGATCGCCAAGCTGACGACGCTCGCGGTGCCGTTCACGTTCAAATGGGCGATCGACGCGCTGACCGGCGCGGATACCGCTCCGGTGCAATCGTCGAACTGGAAGATGTGGCTGATCGCTTCGCCCTTGATCATGACCGTCAGCTACGGCGGCATGCGCATACTGATGGCGGTCCTGACCCAATGGCGCGATGGAATCTTCGCCCGGGTCGCGATGCACGCGGTGCGCAAGCTCGCTTATCTCACCTTCGTGCACATGCATGAATTGTCGCTGCGATTTCACCTGGAGCGCAAGACCGGCGGCCTGACGCGGGTGCTGGAGCGCGGCCGTCTCGGCATCGAGGTCATTGTGCGGATGGTGATCCTGCAGCTTGCCCCGACCGTCGTCGAGGTTTCGCTGCTGATGGGCGTGCTGTTGTGGCAGTTCGACTGGCGCTACGTGCTGGTCACGATGATCACCGTCGTGATCTTCATGTATTACACCTACATTGCAACCGAATGGCGGATCGAGATTCGCCGCAAGATGAACGATTCCGACACCGAGGCCAACACCAAGGCGATCGACTCGCTCTTGAACTACGAGACGGTGAAATATTTCGGCTCGGAAGAGCGGGAAGCTACGCGGTACGACCATTCGATGGAGCGCTACGAACGCGCCAGCGTGAAAACCTATACCTCGCTGGCGGTTCTCAATACCGGGCAGGCGGTCATCTTTACCGCCGGTCTGACCGCGACCATGCTGATGTGCGCGATCGGGGTGCGCAGCGGCAAAAATACCGTCGGCGATTTTGTCATGATCAACGCCATGATGATCCAGCTTTACCAGCCGCTGAATTTCATGGGCATGGTCTATCGCGAGATCAAGCAGGCGGTGATCGACATCGAAAAGATGTTCGGCGTTCTGGGGCGCCATCCGGAGATCAAGGATATTCCCGGCGCCAGGCCGCTGATCGTGACGTCGGGCGCAGTGCGTTTCGACGATGTGCGGTTCTCCTACGATCCCGACCGTCCGATCCTCAAAGGTCTCAGTTTCGAGGTGCCTGCGGGCAAGACGGTTGCGATCGTCGGACCGTCGGGCGCCGGCAAATCGACCATTTCACGGCTGCTGTTTCGTCTCTATGACGTCTCCGGCGGAAAGATCCTGATCGATGGCCAGGATATCCGGAACGTCACCCAGGCCTCGCTGCGGGCGTCGATCGGCATGGTGCCGCAGGACACTGTTTTGTTCAACGACACCATTCGTTACAACATTCGTTATGGCCGCTGGGACGCCACCGATGCCGAAGTAGAGCAGGCAGCACAACTGGCTCAGATCGACGGCTTCATCCGGATGTCGCCAAAGGGTTATGAAACCCAGGTCGGGGAGCGGGGCTTGAAATTATCCGGCGGCGAAAAGCAGCGCGTGGCCATTGCGCGCACGGTTCTCAAGGCGCCGCCTATCCTGCTGCTCGACGAGGCGACATCGGCGCTCGACAGCCACACCGAGCAGGAAATCCAGGATGCGCTGGAGCGGGTGTCGCGCAACCGCACCTCTCTGGTGATCGCGCACCGGCTGTCCACCATCGTGGGCGCCGACGAGATCATCGTCCTCGATCAGGGCCGTATCGCCGAGCGTGGGACGCACACACGGCTTTTGGCATCGGGCGGACTTTATGCCAGTATGTGGAACAGGCAGCGTGAGGCTCAAGAGGCGCGGGAGAAGCTGGCGCGGATTGCCGACGAAAACGAGACACCGAACCGTGTTCCGCCGCCGCTCGACGACGCACTGGCGACGCCAGCCGCGGCAGAGTGACCAACGCGTAATCTCTTCTCCTGCTGGGAGAGGGGACAACAGAATTGTGAAGGTTCATGTCCCTCGCCAATTCCATCCGCGGACAAATTCCGCCGATCCATCCGGAAGGCTATCCGTTTATCGGCGGCTTTGCGCTGGCTAGCCTGGTTCTGTTCTGGATCTGGACGCCGCTTGGCTGGATCGGCACCTTGCTGACGGTGTGGTGCGCGCTGTTCTTTCGCGATCCGGTGCGGGTCACGCCGGTGCGGGAAGGCCTCGTCGTGGCGCCGGCCGACGGCCGCGTCTCGATGGTGAGAGAGGTCATGCCGCCGGCCGAACTTGGTCTCGGCGACAAGCCGCTGCCGCGGATCTCGATCTTCATGAGCGTGTTCAACTGCCACGTGAACCGCAGCCCGGTGGCGGGGCGGATCGATCGGATCGCGTACCGGCCGGGCACCTTCATCAATGCCGAGCTCGACAAGGCGAGCGAGGACAACGAGCGCAATTCGCTGGTGATCTCGACGCCAAATGGCCGCATCGGCGTGATCCAGATCGCAGGCTTGGTGGCGCGGCGGATCGTGTCGTTCGTTCGCGAAGGCCAGTCGATCGGTGCGGGGGAGCGGTTCGGGCTGATACGATTTGGATCGCGTCTCGACGTCTACCTGCCGGAAGGCACCAAATCGCTGGTTTCCGAAGGTCAGACCGCGGTGGCCGGAGAGACCATTCTGGCCGATTTCAGACTTTCCGACGCCGGCCGCACCTACCGCGCCGATTAACCATGGCAGCCCATGAGCCCGCCGCCTGACCGCCACAATGGCGGAGCGGGCCGCTGCTTGCTATATGTATGCGAGCCATGATGCCTTTCGATCCGAAATACCCCGAATTGCGCCGCCGCCGGTTTCGCCCGATTCCGGTGCGGATGCTGGTGCCCAACATGATCACCTTGCTCGCGATCTGCGCGGGCTTGACGGCGATCCGGCTGTCCACCGAAGGGCGGATGGAACTGGCGGTGGCGGCGATCGTGTTCGCAGCCGTGCTCGATGGCCTCGACGGCCGCGTGGCGCGCATGATCAAGGGCCAGTCGAAATTCGGTGCCGAACTCGACAGCCTCGCGGACTTCGTCAATTTCGGCGTCGCGCCGGGCCTGATCCTGTACTTCTGGCAGCTGCATGATCTGAACAATGGCGGCTGGATCGCCTCGATGGTTTTCGCGATCAGCGGCGGATTGCGGCTGGCGCGTTTCAACGCCACCATGGACGATCCGAACAAACCGCCGTTTGCGGCAAATTTCTTCACCGGGGTTCCCGCACCCTTGGGCGCGATCACCGTACTGCTTCCGATCTATCTGGCGTTTGTCGGCGTTCCGAAACCTCCGGTCGTTCTCACCGCGCTTTTTACGCTGGTGATCGCGTTCCTGATGATCTCGCGGCTGCCGGTGTTTTCCGGCAAGACCGTGCGGATGCGGGTGCCGCCGGAGATGGTGCTGCCGGTTTTCGTCTCGGTGGTTTTCTTCATCGCGCTGTTGATCAGTTATCCCTGGTACATTCTTTCAGGGGGGTCGGTGCTCTATCTGTTGAGCCTGCCGGCTGGATGGAAATCGTATCGCGACCATGAACGCAAATCCGCCGCATCAGCCGTCACGCCTGCCGCCGCCGCGCCATCAAATCCGGCGCCGCCGTTTCCTTCCGCGGCGGCCGAGCCTGAACAGGACAATCGGCCGGTTCGGCTGAACTGAGCGGCCTGCGTCGACGCGCCGCCGGCTTTCCGCCTTAAATTCCGACATCAACGATGACCGAGCCGGTTCCCGCAGAACCGTGTTCCGCTTTTGCCGATCGCGCGCTTGTCTTGTATAGGCAGACAAGCCCGCGGCCTGGAGAAATTTGGCCGCCCCTGTAAATCTGGAGAGAACGCCCGTGACCAACTCCACCGCTGCGCCGCTGCCTGCCGCACTCCTCGAAGCACTGGCGCGCCATGACACCCCCACCATCTGCAACGCGCTGGAGGTCGTCGCGCCGGAACGCCGCCTGATCGGCTACACGACGAAGCCGCTGGTATGTCCTTTCCCTGATCTGCCGCCGATCGTCGGCTACGCGCGAACCACGACCATCCGCTCGGTTGCCGCATCGGGCCTTCCGGCCGCCGAACAACAGGCGCGGCGGCTGGCTTATTACGAATATGTCGGCACCGGGCATGGTCCGCGCATCAATGTCATTCAGGATATCGACGGCGCCGATGCGGGGTTCGGCGCGTTCTGGGGCGAGGTTCAAAGCGCGGTGCACAAGGCGCTCGGTTGCCTCGGCGTCATCACCGACGGTTCGATCCGTGACATTGACCAATGGGCGCCGGGCTTCCAGGCGCTTGCAGGCTCGATCGGGCCATCGCACGCGTTTGTCCACGCCGAAAGTTTTGGCGGCGAAGTTCGCGTGGCCGGAATGACGGTGCGCTCCGGCGACCTTATTCACGCCGATCGTCATGGTGCGGTGGTTATTCCGCTCGATGTCGCAGCGAAACTGCCCGAGGCCGCCGAACTCTGCGGCCGTCGCGAAACGCCCATTCTTGAAATCGCGCGCAGCCCGTCGTTCACACTGGAAAAACTGCGGGAGGCGCTGGCCCGGTCGGCGGAAATTCACTGACGGCAGAGAGCGTTTTCCAGCGAAGTGGATCCCGGTTCGCGTGAAGAAAACGCGTCAAAATAAAGAAATAGAGCGTCCGTTCCGATTTGATCGGAACGGAGGCTCGAGAATATCGAGATGAAGATGAGCGGCAAGACGGTGTTGATCACGGGCTCGACCGACGGCGTCGGCCGCTATGTCGCCGCCAAACTCGCGTCGGCCGGCGCCCATGTCCTGATCCATGGCCGCGACAAGGCGCGGGCCAAAACGCTGGCCGATGAGATCCGCCGCGAAGGGCATGGTGAGGCAACTTTCTACCAGGCGGATTTGTCGTCGCTCGCCGGCGCGCGAAAGCTCGCCGAAAGCGTGATTGCCGGGCACAAGCGGCTCGACGTTTTCATCAGCAATGCCGGGATCGGATCGATGTCGCCGGGGTCTGTGCGCCAGCTCAGCGCCGACGGCCATGAACTGCGGTTCGCCGTCAATTACCTTTCCGGATTCCTGCTCGCGCGCCTGCTGCTTCCGCTGTTGAAGGCCAGCGCGCCATCACGCATCGTCAACGTCGCTTCGCTCGGCCAGCATCCGCTCGACTTCGACGATGTCATGCTGACAAAAGGCTATACCGGAACACGCGCCTACGCGCAGAGCAAGCTCGCGCAGATCATGTTCACGATCGATCTCGCTGCGGAAATCGATGGTTCCGGCGTGACGGCGAATGCACTGCACCCCGCGACCTATATGAATACCACGATGGTGCGTGAAGGCGGCATCCCACCGATCAGCACGGTCGAGCAGGGCGGCGAAGCTATTCTGCATCTGGCCGTTGGCGATGACATGGCAGGCAAGACCGGAATGTTCTTCAACGGCATGCAGCCGTCGAAGGCCAATGCCCAGGCCTATGATGGGGCCGCCCGTCAGCGATTGCGCACGCTGAGCCTGCAACTCGCCGGCCTGCCGAGCCGGCTAAACCAAGACTAGCGAGAGAGCGCGACATCCTGGCCGGCGCCGGTCTTTCCCTCAAAGCGATTGGATCCGGCCGGCATCATCTGGGCCAGGACCTGCGCATGGTGGTCGCGTATCGCGAGGCCGGCCTGGCTGTAGGTCCATTTCCGGCTGGTGAAGAAATTGAACGGGCAACCTCCCGCGGGCGCGATGGTGCCCTCGGTCGCGTCCTGGCCGGCGCCGAACGTCATCGCGCATGACCCTGTCCCGGCCGAGGACAGCGTCCATCGGCCGGCAAGGCTAAAGGGTGGAGCTGTGCCCGCAGCCCCGGCGGCCTCGGGCGGCGCGCTCGGGGCGCCGCTGTCCGCCGCCAAGCGCTGGCTGCCGGTGCAGCCCGCCAGCAGCGCGCCGCAGACGATCATTGCAAGGGGCAGGACAAAGGTCGGGATACGGAACGTCATCAAATGCCGGAGCCTGCAGGAGGAAGCGTGTGCCGACCATAAATAACAGAATGTTGCGATCGTGTCAGGATGCATGGCCGTTTGGCCCAGATGCATCGTTGAACTTCGACCGAACTCAACGTATTCGTGCGAACAGGTCGGCGCGGGCGCGCTTCGGAGCCGGGAGAACGAGATGTTGACGATTACCGCGATCATCCGGGTCAGGAAGGGCGAGGAGGCTGCGATGCGACAGGCGCTGCTTGATGTTGCCGGCCACGCCCGCGCCAACGAGCCTGCGACCATCGGCTACCACATATCGCAGGACATTTCGGATCCGTGCGTCTTCACGACCTACGAGCGTTACATCGATCAGGCGGCGATGGATCGGCACAACAATTCCGACGCTGTCGTCCATTTCTTCGGCATCGCCAAGCCCCTTCTCGATGGCGAAGTGAGCCTGGTGACCGGCACCGAAATTTCTGCGAAGCCCGGCGATTAGGTTGTGGAGACTGATGGATCGTTCTATCCGGTGGCGCGGGGCAGACTGCCCTTCGCGGCGATCTCGGCCGACATCTGCTCGATCGTCTTGCGCTGCTCCATGGCGGCGCGCCGGATCAGTGCAAAGGCGGCCGGTTCAGCGACGGCATGCGAATGCATCACCTGAAGCACGGCGGCCAGCACGATGCGACGCGAGCGAAGCCGTTCTTCCAGCTTGAAGACCTGTTGTTTCAACTCGTTGGTGCGCTCGCTGCGCTCGAATGCCATGACCAGCGCGGCGTAAATGCCTGCCGAACGCAGCGGCTTGACCAGAAACGATGCCGGATCGAGGTCGAGCACGAGCTTCAGCCGGCTCGGCGTTTCCGTACCCAGCAGCGCGATGACGGGACTTCCAAGCAAGGCACGCTGCATCGTCGGGACAAGCGGCAGGAATTCGTCGTCGATCAGGACCACGTCCGTGCGGCATTCGGGAGCGCACTCGCGTTCCCAGGTCACGATCTCGATACCAAGCCGCTCCAGCTGGCGCCTGACGATCGACAGATCGCGGTCGTCCTTGATGGCGACGAGGGCCTTGCGGCCGCGGAGAGAAAATGAAGACGGCTTGCTCATTTCACGATCCGCAGGTGAGGCGCATTCGGCGACGATCCGTCCCTCGAAGGGCGGACGGCGACGTCGAGTTGCGACAGGTAAGGATCCGGCTTTACGGGCGCGTCAGCTTCCCAGAAGATGTCAAACTGTCCTTGCGCGTTCGAGACCGCCAGCCGTGGCGTAAGGACGCAGTGATTGTTGTCGCCGTCGATCCAGACCGGGCCTTGCGGCGAATTGTAGCGATAGCCGGCCGCAGCGCGCCGCACCTCGGCGATGTCGGATGTGCCGGCCCGCTGCAGGGCGCGCGCCAGCAGATGGACCGCGACGTAGGCCGACTGCCCATCGACGGAAGGACTGCTGGCGTCACCGTAGCGAGCCTTCCAGCGCTCGACGAAGGCGCGGTTCTCGGGCAGGCGGATGCTCTCGAAATAGGCCGACGACGTGATGCAGCCGGCGGATGCCTGTCCGACGATCTTGAGTTCAGGTTCACAGAGACTGCAGCTCAGCATCGGAATGTCGAGGCCGGCGGCCGCGGTGGCGGCATGAAAGGCGCGAATGAAATCGTAGCTTGAGCTGCCGACCAGCGTGTTGAAGACAACCGGCGGCCGGCGGCGCACGATTTCATCGACAATGTGCTCGACGGCGCTTTCGCCGAGTTCCAGCAATCGTTCCGCGAGGATGGTTCCTTGCGCCGCGGTTACGAGCTCGCGCGTGACGCGATTGGTTTCCCAGGTCCAGACATAGTTGGATCCGACGCAGAACAGATGGCGCGATACATTGTCGAGTACATAGCGCACCAGCGGCAGGACGTTATGGTTTGGCGACGCGCCGACATAGATGACGTTGTCGGAGCATTCGAAGCCTTCGTAGCGCGCGGGATACCACAGCAGGCGATCGGTCCGTTCGACGATCGGCAGCACCTGCTTGCGCGACGCCGACGTGTAGCAGCCGATGATATGTTCGACGCCGGTGTTGCGGATGAGATCGTCGCAGACCGTGTGATACTCCGCGATGACGCCGCGGGGATCGCGGACATGGGCGGTGAGCGTGAAATCGAAATCGGCGCTATTGTTGATCTCGTCGACCGCCATCAAGGCGCTTTTGAGCATTTCGCGCCCCATCGCCTGATAGGGCCCGGACTGCGAGCATACAATACCAACTGGAATTGACGGCTTCGTCATCTATCGCTTTCGACAGCCAACACCTGGATGACACCATCATGGCCGATATCGGCGCAAGCCGTCTGCTGATTTGCTGCGCAGCAGTCTTGCTAAATTTGTGCAGCTATCCTCGTTGACATGGCGCAGGGCACCGACTTAGACTTTCTACCGTAGGGCTTTCCGTCGAACCTTGTATGCTCAGATCTGGCCGATGACGTCCCGATTTGAGCATTGAGTGTCCGGTTCGAACTTGAGCCCAAGCGATAGATCATAGCTGCGGCATCAGGGCCATTCGTCGCCTCATGGGGAGGGACGGGTGGCTTTTTTCTTTTGTCGCTTAGAAAGTTGGCGATGCGTCCGTGTCGCCCGATGCTGACCTGTGCGCAGTAATCTGCTGCGGATGGGCCAGTGAAACGCGCGCGCGGGGACCAGGCGATGCCGACCACAGATCTTCACTATCTCGGGCTGGTTGAGCTTGGGCAGCAGGTTCAAGCGAAGAAGCTATCGCCGGTTGAAGTGACAAAGGCGATGCTCCAACGAATTGAGCGGCTTGATGGTAAGCTCAAGAGCTACGCCTGTGTCATGGCCGACTCGGCACTGGCGGAAGCGGCCGCTGCCGAAAAGGAAATCGCGGCCGGCAAGATCAAGGGACCGCTGCACGGCGTTCCCGTTGCGGTCAAGGATCTCTGCTGGGCCAAGGGCGCAACCTCCGCGCACGGCATGACGATCCATCACGACTTCCGTCCGAGCGAGGACGCTACTGTGGTGGCGCGCCTGAAGAAAGCTGGCGCGATCATCCTCGGCAAGCTGCAGCAGACCGAGGGGGCTTACGCCGATCATCACCCGAAAATAGATCCGCCGAAAAATCCCTGGAATGCGGATTTGTGGCCGGGAGCCTCGTCAAGCGGTTCGGGTTCGGCCACCGCGGCCGGCCTCTGCTTCGGATCGCTCGGGACCGACACCGGCGGTTCCATCCGGTTTCCGTCCGCGGCCAACGGCATCACAGGGCTGAAGCCGACCTGGGGACGGGTCAGCCGCTACGGCGCATATGAGCTGGCGGCGACGCTGGATCATATCGGGCCAATGACGCGCAATGCGATCGATTGCGGTGCCATGCTCGGCGTGATCGCAGGCCAGGATGCCAAGGATACGACCGCCGTGCCGCTGCCCGTGCCGGACTATCTGGCGGGGCTGACCGGCGATCTGAAGGGCGTGACGATCGGTATCGATCGGCGCTGGACCAGCGAAGGCACCGACGAGACCGCAAGCAAGGCACTCAACGAGGGCCTGCGTGTCGCGGCGGATCGGGGCGCAACGATCCGCGAGATCACGTTTCCGGATCCCAAGGCGGTGATCGACGACTGGTTCCCGCTTTGCGGCATCGAGGCAGCCGTCGCGCATGAGGCGACCTATCCCTCGCGCAAGGACGAATATGGGCCCGGGCTTGCTGGATTGCTCGATCTTGGCCTGCAGCAGTCCGGCAAGGACTACCAGAAGATCGTGTTGCGGCGCGAAGCGTTCCGTGGGGCGGTGCGACTTGTGTTCGAGCAAGTCGATCTCATCGCGGTCCCGGCCCAGGCTTTCGCCGCGCCCACGCTCGCCAAGATGGGCGCGCTTGGCGAAGACGCCTCGCTGGTCACCGGATTGCTGCGCTTTACCTGTCCGTTCGACATGACCGGAAGCCCGACGATTACGCTTCCCGCCGGCTTTGCTCCGAACGGCGGTCCGGTCGCCTTCCAGTTCGTCGGCCGCCACTTCGAAGAGGCAGGTCTCGTCCGCGCCGGGGATGCGTTCCAGCGCGTCACCGACTGGCACAAACGTCATCCCGCTCTTTGATCCGAGGAAGTTGTATGAAGGCAGAAGATTGGTTGCAGAGTTCCATCATGACGAAGCGGGCCGTCGCCAAGGGCGCGGCCGGCAAGACGCATAGTTTGACGATCGAAGAGCAGGGGAAATTCCACTACGTCTACGGTCCTTATGCAAAGCCGACCTTGTCGATCGATCCGGGTGGCATCGTTGTCGTCGAAACCGAAGACGCTTTCGGAGGCGTGCTCACCAGCGAGAGCGACAGCCCCACAGCGAAACTCAACTTTCCCTACCTGAACCCGCAATGCGGACCGATCGCGGTCAAGGGCGCCAAGAAGGGCGATTGCCTCGCCGTCTATATCCACGATGTCGAGACGCGCGGCGAACAGCCGGCCGGAACCACCTGCATCATCCCGGAGTTCGGCGGGCTGGTCGGGACCAGTTCCACCGCACTGCTCAATCCGCCATTGCCCGAGCGCGTGAAGAAGCTGCATGTCGACAAGAACGGCGTGCGCTGGAGCGACAAGATCACGCTGCCTTACGAGCCGTTCATCGGCACCATCGGGGTGTCGCCGGAAATCGAGGCGATCTCCTCGCTGCAGCCGGACTATCACGGCGGTAACATGGACCTGCCCGATGTGGCGCCCGGTGCCATCATCTATTTGCCGGTGCATACCGAAGGTGGATTGCTCTATGTCGGTGACTGCCATGCCACCCAGGGCGATGGCGAACTCTCCGGCGTCGCACTCGAGCAACGCGCGACCGTTACACTCCAGATCGATCTGATCAAGAACTGGAGTTTCGCGTGGCCGCGGCTCGAGACACGTGACTTCATCATGACGATCGGCAGCGCGCGCCCGCTCGAGGACGCCGCCCGCATCGCCTATCGCGAACTCACGCGATGGATGAGCGCCGATTACGGCTTCGACGAGATCGACGCGTACATGCTGCTCAGCCAGGCCGGACGCATGCGGCTCGGCAACATGGTCGATCCGAAATACACCATGGGTGCGTCGATCCTGAAAAACTACCTCAAGGCATGAACTCCAGCAGCTTTCAACAAGAGGACATTTCAATGAAATCGAGATATCTGTTCAGAACTGCGTGTCTTGGCCTCATGCTCGGGGCCGTTGCGGCGTTCGGTGCCGCCCAGGCGGCCGATCCGTTGAAGATCGGCCTGCTCGAAGACGTCTCCGGCGATCTAGCGTTCATGGGCATGCCGAAACTCCACGGCTCGCAGCTTGCGGTCGAGGAGATCAACAAGAGCGGCGGCATTCTCGGACGGCAGATCGAACTCATCCATCTCGACCCGCAGGGCGACAACGCCCGCTATCAGGAGTTCGCACGGCGCCTGCTCAGCAAAGACAAGGTCGACGTGTTGATCGGAGGCATCACCTCTGCATCGCGCGAGGCTATCCGGCCGATCATCGACCGAACGACCACGCCGTACATCTACACCAACCAGTATGAAGGCGGCGTATGCGACGCCAGCATGATCAGCATGGGAGCGGTGCCGGAGCAGCAGTTCTCGACCCTGATTCCCTGGATGGTCGAAAAGTTCGGCAAGAAGGTCTACGTCATCGCTGCCGACTACAATTTCGGCCAAATTTCGGCGGAGTGGAACCGCAAGATCATGAAGGATCTCGGCGGTGAGGTCGTGGGTGAGGAATTCATCCCGCTCGGCGTCTCGCAATTCGCGCAGACGATCCAGAACATCCAGAAAGCGAAGCCGGACTGGATTTTGACGATCAATGTCGGCGCCGCCCAGGATTCGTTCTTCGAACAGGCTGCCGCGGCGAAGCTCAACCTTCCGATGGGCTCGTCGATCAAGGTCATGCTCGGCTTCGAGCACAAGCGGTTCAAGCCGCCGGCACTCAACAACATGCATGCGACCGCGAACTGGTTCGAGGAGATCAATACGCCCGAAGCCATCGACTTCAAGAAGCGCTGGCACGCCAAGTTCCCTGATGAACTCTACATCAATGACATGGGCTACAACGCCTACAACGCGGTCTACATGTACAAGACGCTGGTCGAGAAGGCGAAGTCGATCAAGCTCGATGACATGCGCAAGGTGATTGCGACCGGCGACGCCTGCATCGAAGCGCCGGAAGGCAAGGTTTGCGTCGATCCGAAGAGCCAGCATACGTCACACCGCATGCGTCTGATCTCCGTCGGTCCCCAACATGAAGTCACGGTCGAGAAGGACTACGGAATCATTCAACCGTATTGGCTGGGCGAGATCGGCTGCGACCTCACCAAGAAGAATGACAAGGATCAGTACACGCCGAGTCATCTTCCCAACAAATCGTGAGGTGCGGGCACGAATTTTGCTTGCATGATCGTGTCTCATCGCGTCATGACGATGAGCTGCACGGGCGCCGCAACGTTGCGGCGCCCGTGAAGCGAGCAGGAGGCCTGGATGTCGGCTGAACTATTCTCGGTATTTTATCAGTTCGCCGACGTATTCGCGTTTCTGATCCTCTCGGCAGCCGGCCTCGCCATCGTGTTCGGCATGATGGGCGTCATCAACATGGCGCATGGCGAGTTCATCATGTGCGGCGCCTATGCGACGGTTGGACTGGTGAAGCTCGGTGTGCCTCTCGCCATTGCCCAGGCGCTCGCCGCGCTGACGGCAGGATTGATCGGTGTCGCCGTCGAATACCTCATCGTCCGGCGTTTCTACAAAAGGCCGCTGGATTCGCTGCTCGCCACCTGGGGTCTCAGCCTGATCGTTACGCAATCCATGCTGCTGATCGTGGGATCGTCGATTACAGGCATCGGCACGCCCGAGGGCAGTTTTGCGATTGGCGATTACACGTTCTCGACCTACCGCCTGGTGCTGTTCGCCTGTGCGATCGCTGTGCTGATCGGTCTCTACATCACCTTCATGAAGACGCGTTTCGGCCTGGTGGCGCGCGCGACCATGCAAAATGCCGCCATGGCAAAGGCGTTGGGCGCACGCACCGGACGCATCTATGCGATCAGTTTCGGCATTGGCGCTGGCCTCGCGGGTTTGTGCGGCGCGCTTTATGCGCCAACGATGACGCTAATCCCGACAATGGGCGCGACCTTTGTGGTGGAGAGTTTCGTCACGGTCGTCGTCGGCGGCGCTAACGTTCTGCTCGGAACCGCGCCGGCTGCCGTGTTCCTGGCGATGATCCGAATGGCGTTGAATGCGAGCTATGGCCAGATCATCGGCCAGATCGGCATGCTGTTTGCTGTGATCCTGATCATTCGTGTTTTGCCCGAAGGCCTTTCCAGTGTGTTGGTCCGTCGTGCGCGCTGAGCGGGAGACCTGATGTTTAAATTGCTTGATGGTCCCCAGACCCTGGGACGCGGATGGACCTTCTGGTCCTGCTTCCTGGTCGTGCTGGCGGCCGCGTTGATCTATCCGGTCTTTGCCGACTCCTACGATGTCGGCAACTTCTCGTACTTTCTGATCTGGATATTCATGGCGCTCGGCCTCTGCCTGATGTGGGGCTATGGCGGCATGCTGTCGTTCGGTCAGACCTTCTTCTTCGGCATCTCCGGTTACGCCTACGGCGTGCTCGCCATCAACATGGGCGGAGGTTCGGCGACGATCGCAGCACTCGTGCTGTCGGTTTTCGTTGCGATGATCGCGGCCGGAATCCTCGGTTACTTCATGATCTGGGGAGGCATCAACGGCATCTTCTTCGGTATCGTGACGCTGTCGGCGACGCTGGTGCTGGCGTTCTTTCTCGGGCAGACGGCGGGACCGGAATGGCACATCGGTCCTGCGCGGCTCAACGGCTTCAATGGCATGAAGGGAATGGATCCGCTCACCGTCGGCGATTTCGTCATCGAGGGGTCGGCGCTCTATTATGTCATGATCGCGCTTATCGTGGTGGTCTACATGGCGCTGCGCATGCTGGTGAACTCGCGCATTGGCAATGTGATCGTCGCCACGCGCGAGAACCCACAGCGTGCCGAGATGCTCGGCTACGACGTTCGCAGGTATCAGCTCCTGACATTTGTTATCGGCAGCGGGCTCGCCGGCCTGAGCGGCGCGCTTTACACGTCTTGGGGACAGTTCATCACGCCGTCGAGCATCGGCCTGCCGGCTGCCGCCATGCCGATCGTGTGGGTGGCGTTCTCGGGACGGAGCGATCTGACCGCGACGCTGGTTGGCTCATTCCTGCTGCTGTTCGGCTTCCAAACCATCACGGTTTACAGCCAGCAGGCCGCCCTCGTGCTGATGGGCGCGCTGCTGCTCGCCACCGTGATGCTGGCGCCGCAGGGCTTCGTCCTCGGCGTCGGCAAGCTCGTTGTCGATCGATGGACAGGGCGACGGCGGCGCGACGCGAGCCCCGCTCTGGCGGATGCCAGACGCCTGCAATCGGATGAGACCTGACATGGCGCTGGTCGATGTGAAGGGCGTCACGAAGCGTTTCGGTGGATTGACGGCGGTGTCCGACGTCGATCTCACGGTCAATGCCGGTGAGGTTCACTGCCTGATCGGACCCAACGGGGCAGGCAAGAGCACGCTGTTCAAGCTGATCGTCGGGCTTTATCCGCCCACCAAAGGCACCATCTTCTTCGATACCATCGATATTACGCGAAGAGCGGCCCTCTGCGCGGGTGCAGCGGGGCATGAGCATCAAGATGCAGGCGCCGAGCGTCTTCAAGGAATTGCCGGTCCGGCAAAACATCCAGATCGCGCTGCAGGGACGCCTTTCCGGTGCCGAACGCGAGGCCGAGGAAGACCGGCTGCTCACGCTGCTCAATCTGGCGTCAGACACCGGCAAACTCGCAGGCGAGCTTTCGCACGGCCAGCAGCAATGGCTCGAGATCGGGATGGCTTTGGCATTGAGGCCGCAGCTCTTGCTGCTGGACGAGCCGACGGCCGGCATGTCGCCGGAGGAAACCTTCAAGACCGGCGAACTCGTCAAGTCGTTCAATGCCGAGGGCATGACGGTTCTCGCCGTCGAGCACGACATGGCGTTTGTTCGCCAGATCGCCCAGCGCGTCACCGTGCTGCATCTCGGCGAGGTATTCGCGCGCGGCAGCCTCGAAACCATTCTTCAGGACGAGAAGGTCGCCGAAATCTACCTTGGTAAGACACATGTCCACTGATCGGATTCTGGACGTATCGGGACTTTGGGCGGGCTACGGCGCCACGCCCATCCTGCAGGGCGTCAGCATGTCGGTCGCCCGCGGCGAGATCGTCGGCGTGATCGGCCGCAACGGCGTCGGCAAGTCGACGCTGATGCGATGCCTGATCGGGCTTCTTGATACGTGGCGCGGCACCATCACCTTCATGGACCAGGATGTAACGTCGTTGCAGGCGGACGCCCGGGCGCGCGCCGGCTTCGGTTATATCCCGCAGGGGCGTGATGTCTTTCCGCAGATGAGCGTCGAGGAGAACCTGCAAGTCGGTGAACTGATCGGCGGACCAAAGGGAAAGAAGCTGCCGGAACTGGTCTACGAGTATTTTCCGCGGCTGAAGGAACGCCGGCGGCAGATTGCAGGCACCATGTCGGGAGGCGAACAACAGCAACTCGCCATCGGGCGGGCGCTGATCGGCAACCCGTCATTGATGATCCTGGACGAGCCGTCCGAGGGCATTCAGCCGTCGATCGTGCAGCATATTTGCGATGCGCTGAAATCGTTCCGGAGCGAACTCGGGACCACGATTGTCTTCGTCGAGCAGAATCTCGACACCATCCTTGCGATCGCCGAGCGGTGTTACATCATGGAAAAAGGCAAGATCACGCGCTCGCTGGCCGGCGATGACGTCAACGCCGACAATGTTCGCGCGCAACTCCTTTTGTGAGGTTATCTGCCTTCGACGAACAGGTCTTGTTCATGAGAGGCGGCTTGTTTGAAGTAGAATAATCAGGGAGGGAGACGAACATGGATTTGGGACTCAAGGGAGCCAAGGTTCTCGTTACCGGCAGCACCAAGGGGATCGGCCGGGCGATCGCCGAAACTTTCGCGGCCGAAGGCGCCAATGTCGGAATTTGCGCGCGCAATCAGGCGGACGTGGACAGCACGGTCGCGGCGTTGAAGGCGATGGGCGTTGCGGCCTTTGGCGGTCGCGTCGACGTGTCCGACGGTGCGGCGCTCAAGGCTTGGGTGAGCGATATGGCATCCAAGCTCGGCGGCGTCGACGCCGTCGTTTCCAACGTCAGCGCACTCGCCATCGGGCAAGACGAGGAGAGCTGGCAGAAGGAATTCTCCACCGACATGATGGGAACGGTGCGTCTGGTGAACGCGGCGATGCCGTATCTGGAAAAGAGCGGCGCCGCTGCGATCGTGACGATCTCCAGCGTTTCCGGCCGCGAAGTCGACTTTGCAAGCGGCCCCTATGGGACCTTCAAGGCCGCCATCATCCATTATACGCAAGGTCTGGCCAACCAGCTGGCCGCCAAGGGTATCCGCGCCAATTCGGTGTCTCCAGGCAACACCTACTTCGAAGGCGGGGTCTGGAATACGATCAAGGACAACAATCCGGAACTGTACAAGACCGCGCTGGCCCTCAACCCGACCGGCCGCATGGGTACGCCGCAGGAGATGGCGAATGCCGTGGTTTTTCTTGCGAGCCGGGCCGCAAGCTTCATCACGGGAACGAACCTCGTCGTGGACGGCGCCTTGACGCGCGGTGTCCAGTTCTAACGCGGGGAGTGGGGTCAACGGTCGCGCGCTCGATGCCGGAGTGTCCAGTCTTGGCATAACCAGTCTTGGCACAAGCGGTCTTGGCGCGAGACCAATCCGGAAAAATTGGTGAGGGATAGCTCGGGAAGGCAGCGAAGGCGGCGGCAAGATGTCGCCATCGCCGTCATGCGTGGGCTCTCCCGATGATAATGGGACGTCGGCATGTCTGTGGATCAGTTGCATTACAAATCCATCACTGAATTGTCGGAACTCTTTCGTCGCAGAGCGGTGTTACCTTCTGAGGTCACCGAAGCGACGTTGAGCCGAATTGGGAAACTTGACGGCAGCTTTCACGGCTACGCGGTTGTCCTTGCAGAACGGGCAATGGCCCAGGCCAGAAAGCACGACAGCGAACTCGCCAAAGGCATCTGGCGCGGACCGCTTCATGGCGTTCCGATCGGGCTGAAGGATCTCTGCTACACGACATTTGCTCCGAGCGCCGGCGGCACAAAGATTCATGCGAAGTTCGTGCCGTCCTTCAACGCCACCATCGTGGACCGGCTTGAGCGGGCCGGCGTGGTCACGCTTGGCAAGCTCAAGATGACGGAGGGCGCCTACACCAGCCATCATCCTCACGACCAGGCGCCGCTCAATCCCTGGAACGTGAATTACTGGGTTGGTTCTTCATCGAGCGGATCTGCCGTCGCGACCTCGGCGGGGCTTTGCTATGGCTCGATCGGAAGCGACACCGGCGGTTCGATCAGGTTTCCGTCTGCGACCTGCGGCCTGACCGGCATCAAGCCGACATGGGGCCGGGTCTCCAGGTACGGTATCTTCCCGCTGGCGGACTCGCTCGATCATATCGGGCCGATATGCCGGAGTGCGGCGGACGCGGCGGCCATGCTCGGGGTCATCGCCGGAGCCGATCCGAACGATCCAACGGCGCTGCAGGCTCCCGTGCCGAATTATCTGGCCGGGATCGGGGATGGCGTGCGCGGGCTTCGAATTGGTGTGGATCGCAAATATACGCAGGAAGGAATCGACGCGCAGGTCGTAACCGCGTTGCTGGAAGCCGAGCGAACGCTCGCCGATCTGGGAGCGGAAATCCGTGAGGTCCGTTTTCCCTCCTACGAGAAGCTGGTCAGCCAGTGGATCCCGATGTGCTCGGTGGAGACGGCGGAAGCGCATCTGGAGACGTATCCGTCACGCGCGAAGGAGTACGGACCGGACCTTGCGCAGTTGATCGAGCAGGGCAGGTCCGTCAGCGGCGTCGAAATCGCGGCCATTCATCACGAACGGCTTAAGTTTTGCGGTGAGCTGGCAGCGTTGTTTGGGGATATCGACCTTTTGCTGATCCCGACCATGCCGGTGCCGATTCCGACGCTGACGAAGATGGGTGAATATGGCGCCGATCCGAACATACTCCTGAGCATCTTGCGCTTCACGGCGGTGTTCGACTTTAGCGGAAGCCCGACGATCACGCTGCCGATGGGGATGGCGTCGGATCACATGCCGCTCAGCATGCAATTGGTCGGGCCGCATCTGTCCGAAGACGTGCTGGCTCGCGCAGCGCACGCGTTCCAGTCGATAACGGACTGGCATACGCTGCGGCCTCCGATCGGATGAGGTGCCGTGCAAACTCGTTGCGGAGGGACGCAAGCCCGCCGACGCTTTACGGCACCGAGCGGAAGCCCAGCAAACACAGTGGGATTACCCCGCTGTTCAGTTTTTTAACCAATTGTTATGCCTACCAAATTCGGTAACGCGTCTTTAATGGCGGCGACGTAGTGTGCTCTGACGCGGCCCGCGACGGGCCGCCACCGTCCAGGATGGCCGGTCGTTCGCGTATGCGTTGGAGTTCCCCATGGATATCATGACGGGCGTTGGGCTCGTGTCCGGCATCCTTGTCGTGACCGTGATGGTGCTTATGGGTGGCGACCTGCACATGTTCGTCAGCGAACATGCGGTCATCATCATCTTCGGCGGTTCGATTGCCGCCACCATGATCAGGTTTCCGCTCAGCGCGATCCTGCATGGTCTGCCGCTCGGCGCCAAATTTGCCTTTACCATGAGCCGGCTGTCCGCCCGCGACCTTGTCGATGAACTGGCCCGGATCGCCGAAATCGCGCGCAAGCAGGGACCGGTCGGTCTGGAAAAGGTCGAAACCGACGAACCGTTCCTCGCCAAGGGAATTCGCTACGTCGCCGACGGTTACGATCTGGAATTCATCCGCGACAACCTCGAACGCGACCGCGACAATTTTCTGATGCATCTCGACGAAGGCGGAAAGATCTACCGCGCCATCGGCGACTGCGCGCCGGCGTTCGGCATGATCGGCACCCTGATCGGCATGGTGCAGATGTTCGCCAACATGACCGATCCATCGAAGCTCGGTCCATTCATGGCGACCGCGCTGCTGGCGACGCTCTACGGCGCGCTGGTCGCGAACCTGTTCTGCCTGCCGATCGCCGACAAGCTGCACGGCAAGCTGCTCGATGAAGAGACTAACCGCACGCTGATCATCGACGGCATACTCATGATCAGGGATTCCAAGAGCCCGACCCTGGTTCGGGAAATGCTGCTGGCCTACTTGCCGGAAAAACACCGCCATGAGGAAGGCGAACCGGTCCCGGCCTAAGCGGCCGATCCCGGTTTCGGAAAATCAACCATGGCCAAGAAGAAACGAGGCGACGCGCATGGAGGAGGGCACGGCTGGTTCGTGACCTTTGCCGACCTCATGGGCCTGATGATGAGCTTCTTTGTGATGCTCGTCGCCTTCTCCACCATGGACAACAACAAGCTCAAGATCGTCGCCGGCTCGATGCGTGATGCTTTCGGCGTGCAGAGCGAGGTGCGCTATTCCGGCATCGTCGAATCCGACGGCCTGCCGACGCGACCGAAGCTGAAGAACACCGCGCACATTCCGCCGGAGGAATCCTCCAATACGCCGACCCCGGATGAACAGGAGC
Organism: uncultured Pseudomonadota bacterium; assembly: GCA_963771225.1. Classification (GTDB taxonomy): domain Bacteria; phylum Pseudomonadota; class Alphaproteobacteria; order Rhizobiales; family Xanthobacteraceae; genus Bradyrhizobium. The sequence goes on from CAVYSR010000013.1 coordinate 668,538, forward strand.
GGAGCCGCGCCGCGGGCGCCCGCCTCAAGATCGATCGTGAATTCGCGCTCGCCTCGGCCTCGCTGCGACAGGCATTGCAGGACATGCCGGAGCTGACCGAAATCTCGAAACACATCATGTTTGAGGAAACCAATCAGGGCCTCAACCTGGAAATCGTCGACCAGGATGGCCGGTCGATGTTCGCCGACGGGTCAAAAGTGCCGTATGAGCGCACGCGCCGGCTGATCGAGAAACTGGCCGCTCCGCTGAAGGCGACACCGTTGCGGATCTCGATCGTCGGTCACACGGCGGCCGGCTTCGTGCCGACCCAAAGCGACTACGGTGCGTTCGATCTGTCGGCGGATCGGGCCAACGCGGTGCGGCAGATTCTCGAGCGGGAAGGACTGCCGTCCGCGCACATCTTCGCGGTCTCGGGAAAGGCCGACAGCCAGCCGCTGTTTCCTGACGATCCCACGCTGTCGGCGAACCGCCGTGTGACCATCACGCTGATGCGCGAAGATCCGGCGCTGCCGCCCGATCTCAAGCCGTAATTTGGCCGGCTTACCGGCCCTGGTGCAGGCTGGTGTCCCCGATGACAATCCAAAGATTTATGCATTTTTGCATGGCTTGGTCACAAAAACAGGGTAGGCTATGCTGTATGCGCAGGGCTATAAGCCGCGTCGCTTTGCTATTGTGCAGTGAAGCATTTTTGAGGCCCCCATTCTCATGACGAGCGATGTTGTAGTCCCCGCCGCGGAAACCACGGCGGCCAATGGTCGTGTCGATGCCCATTCCACCGCGGGCTTCAAGGCGCTGATGCTCGGCAGTATCGGTGTCGTCTACGGCGACATCGGCACCAGCCCGCTTTACGCCTTTCGCGAAGCCGTCGTCGCGGCCGGCGGGCCGTCAGGCACGGTTAGTCCACAGGCTGTTCTCGGCGTTCTGTCGCTGATCCTGTGGGCGCTGATCATCGTGGTGACGCTGAAATACGTGCTGATCCTGCTGCGCGCCGACAACCATGGCGAGGGTGGGACGCTGGCGCTGATGGCGCTGGCGCAACGCGCGGTCAGCCGCGGCGCGGCCACGATCGTCCTGCTCGGGATCATCAGCGGCGCGTTGTTTTACGGCGATGCGGTCATTACGCCGGCGCTGTCGGTGCTTTCGGCGATCGAAGGCATCAAGCTCGTCACCTCGGCGTTCGATGCGTATGTGGTGCCGCTGACGGTGATCATTCTGGTGGTGCTGTTTGCGGTGCAGTCGCGCGGCACCGCGCGGGTCGCCGCCTTCTTCGGGCCGGTGATGTGCATCTGGTTCGCGGTCATTGCGATCGCGGCAATTCCCCCGATCATGCGGCATCCTGAAGTTCTGTTTGCGCTCAATCCGCTCCACGCCATTTCGTTCATGGTCCATCATGGCGTGATCGGCTTTGTGACGCTCGGCGCGGTGTTTCTCGCGGTCACGGGGGCGGAGGCGCTCTATGCCGACCTCGGGCATTTTGGCAAACGGCCGATCCAGACCGCCTGGCTCTTCATTGTCCTGCCCTCGCTGGCGCTCAACTATCTGGGGCAGGGCGCCCTGGTCATCGCCGATCCGAAGGGGGTCGAGAATCCGTTCTTCCTGATGTTTCCGGATTGGGCGCTGATCCCGATGGTCGCTCTGGCGACGCTCGCGACCGTCATCGCGAGCCAGGCCGTGATCACCGGCGCCTATTCGTTGACGCGTCAGGCCATACAGCTCGGCCTATTGCCGCGATTTGAAATCCGCCATACGTCGGAAGCGCATTCCGGCCAGATCTTCATGCCGCGCGTCAACTCGCTGCTGCTGATCGCCGTGATGCTGCTGGTCTTGATGTTCCGCTCGTCGAGCGCCTTGGCCTCCGCCTACGGCATCTCCGTCACCGGAACCATGGTGGTGACCGCGATGATGGGCTTTGTGGTGATCTGGAAGGTCTGGAAATGGTCGGCGATCGCGGCCGCCGCGCTGATCGCGCCGTTCCTGTTTCTCGATCTCACCTTCCTTGCGGCAAACCTCCTGAAAGTCCTGGAGGGCGGCTGGGTGCCGCTGGCGCTCGGCGGCTGGGTGATGCTGCTGATGTACACATGGCGGCGCGGCAGCCGGCTATTGTTCGAGAAATCGCGCAAGCTGGAGTTTCCGCTGGTGGATCTGGTGGCGATGCTCGAGAAACGACCGCCGCAGCGGGTTTCCGGCACCGCCGTGTTTCTGACCAGCGATCCGGCCAGTGCGCCGACCGCGCTGATGCATAGTCTGAAGCACTACAAAGTGCTGCACGAGAAGAACGTCATTCTCACCATCGAGACCGCCCCGACGCCGCGCATAGATCCGGCCGAACGGGTGCGGCTCGAGGAGGTCAGCGCGACCTTCTCCAAGGTGACGCTGCGGTTTGGCTTCATGGAATCCCCCAACGTTCCGAAGACGCTGGCGATTGCGCGCAAGCTGGGCTGGCATTTCGACATCATGTCGACCTCCTTCTTCCTGTCGCGGCGGGCGCTGAAGCCGGCGGCGCATTCGGGAATGCCGCGCTGGCAGGATCATCTTTTCATCGCGCTCAGCCGCACCGCCAATGATGCGACCGACTATTTCCAGATTCCCACCGGCCGGGTGGTCGAAGTGGGAACGCAGGTCACGATCTAGAGGTCTCCGCAGGCGCTTTGCAGGCCTTCTAGCGCTTGATTTTCATCACGCCAGGGGCGACGTTGGCAGGCTAGGGCGAGCCGTCTGTTCCGCTATTGCCGGACGCGCTCGCAATAAGGTCATCGTTGGGAGGATTTGAGTGCCGGATCAGGGTCATCGCGTTCACGATTTGACGCCGGAGGACGTATCGAAGGGAATGGCCGACGGGCGCTATCTTCTCGTCGACGTCCGCGAACCGAATGAGGTTGCCGTGGACGCGTATCCGGACGCGGTCGTCGTTCCGCTTTCGAGTTTCGATCCGCAGGATATCCCCGATCCCCATGGCAAGCAGGTGGTTTTCGCCTGCCGTTCGGGCAAGCGGTCGGTGACGGCGTCGCTGGCCGCGCAAGCCGGCGGTTTGGCCTATGACAAGCATCTGGCGGGCGGAATGCTGGCCTGGAAGGCCTCTGGCTTGCCGACCAGGACCGGCGGCTGATCGCTCCGATGATTTCCACGAACAAGGTCTTTGCGGATCTTCCCGTTACGATCTTCGAGGCGATGTCGCAGCTCGCGCGCGACAACAACGCGATCAATCTCGGGCAGGGTTTTCCGGATGATCCCGGCCCCGAGGACATCCGTCGCGCGGCGGCCGACGCCGTCATGGACGGCTACAACCAATACCCGTCGATGATGGGCATTCCGGAATTGCGGCAGGCCATTGCGGCCCATTACGGCCGCTGGCATGGCCTCGTTCTCGATCCCATGAGCGAGGTGATGGTGACGTCCGGCGGCACCGAAGCGCTGACATCGGCCATTCTGGCCGTGGTCGAGCCCGGCGACGAGGTGGTGGTGTTCCAGCCGGTGTACGATTCTCTATTTGCCGATCATACGCCAGGCCGGAGGCATACCGCGTCTGGTGCGCCTCGAGCCGCCGCATTGGCGGTTGACGGAGGAGGCGCTGCAAAGCGTCTTCAACCACAAGACCAAGGCCGTGCTTTTCAATAATCCGCTCAATCCCGCCGCGGTGGTCTATCCGCGCGAGGACCTCGAGCTACTGGCGCGCTTTTGTCAGGAGTTCGACACCGTCGCGATCTGCGACGAGGTCTGGGAGCACGTGATCTTCGATGACCGTGAACATATTCCGCTGATCACCATTCCGGGCATGCGGGATCGCACCATCAAGGTCGGCTCCGCCGGCAAGATTTTTTCGCTGACCGGCTGGAAGATCGGCTTTGTCTGCGCCGCACCGCCGCTGTTGCGGGTTGCAGCGAAGGTGCATCAGTTCCTCACCTTCACCACCGCGCCCAATCTTCAGGTGGCGGTGGCCTACGGCCTCGGCAAGCCCGCGGATTATTTTCTTCAAATGCGCAAGGAACTGGCGCGGAGCCGCGACCGTCTCACCCGGGGGCTCGAGAGCATCGGCTTCCCGGTGCTGCGGTCGCAAGGAACTTATTTCCTCACCGTCGACCTTTCGCCGCTGGGTCTCAACGAAACCGATGAGGCATTCTGCAAGCGCATCGTCACCGACTACAAGGTAGCTGCGATTCCGGTGTCGGCGTTCTATGAAAAAGATGCGGTGACGTCGGTGGTGCGGTTCTGTTTTGCCAAGAAAGACGCAACCCTCGACACCGCGCTGGAGCGTCTGTCGGACGCGGTGCATCGCCGATAAAGGGCTGACCCATGATACGCGGCTGGACCCGTACTCAAATCCGGTTGGCTGCCGCGATTGCCGCGGCCCTTGCGTTACCGTCGCTGACCGCGCGGGCGCAGGAGCGCACGGTCAATTTCTACAATTGGTCGAACTATGTGGCCCCCGGGGTGCTGGAGGACTTCACCAGGGAAACCGGCATCAAGGTTGTCTACGACACATTCGACGCCAACGAGACGCTGGAGACCCGGTTGCTCGCGGGCAAATCGGGCTATGATGTGGTGGTTCCCACCGCCTATTTCCTGCAACGCCAGATCACGGCGAATATTTTCCAGAAGCTCGACAAGTCGAAACTGCCGAACCTCGTCAACGCCTGGCCGGAGGTGACGAAGCGGCTGGCAACCTATGATCCCGGTAACCTATATGCCGCCAACTATATGTGGGGCACGACCGGGATCGGCTACAACGTCAAAGCGGTGCAGAAAATTCTTGGGCCCGATGCCAGGATCGACAGTTGGGATATCGTCTTCAAACCGGAGAACCTTGCCAGATTCAAGGATTGCGGAATTCACATGCTGGATTCCGCCGATGACATTCTGCCGGCGGCATTGAACTATCTCGGGCTCGATCCGAATTCGACCAAACCGGCCGATCTCGAAAAGGCCGCCGATATCGTCGGCAAGATCAGGCCCTATGTCCGCAAGTTTCATTCATCGGAATATCTGAGCGCGTTGGCGACCGGCGAGATTTGCCTCGTGGTGGGCTGGTCGGGTGACATCATGCAGGCGCGCAGCCGGGCGACCGAGGCAAAAAGCGATGTCGAGATCGGCTATGCGATTCCGAAGGAGGGCGCGCAGATGTTTTTCGACAATCTGGCGATCCCGGCGGACGCGAAGAATGTCTCCGAGGCCTACGAGCTGATCAATTATCTCTATCGGCCCGCCGTCGCGGCGCGGAATTCCGATTTTTTATCCTATGCCAATGGCAACCTTGCGAGCCAGAAGCTGGTCGACGCCAAAATTCTCGATGACAAGACCATCTATCCGGACCAGGCGATGCTGGCGAAGCTGTTCGTCATCACCGCCCGCGATCCGGCCACCCAGCGCGTCATCAACCGGCTGTGGACGCGGGTGAAAACAGGACGATAATTCCTCCTCATCCTGAGGAGGCGCGGTTGCGCCGTCTCGAAGGATGGCCGCGAATCCAGAGCGTTGCGGCCATCCTTCGAGTCGCTTGCTGCGCAAGCTCCTCTGGACGAGGTCTGGGATCCTCATGTGCCATGCGGCGGCACACCGTCATCGCCAGCGGCGATGCACCCACACCATTGATCCGGATATTCGCGGATCCAGCCTTCGACGACGGATGTAATCGCCTGCATCGTTCCCTGAACGTCGATCTGGCCCGAGGCGTCGCGCACCGGCGGCACTTCTTCGGACAGTTCGGCGCGAAAGCGGTGGCCGGGCAGGCGGATAATCCGGACGCCGTGAACAGGACACTCGATCTGCCGCAACAGCCGCGCCAACGTCGGATTGGCCTTGGTCTTGCGGCCAAAGAACGTGACGTCGACGCCGTTGGTGAAATACTGATCGACCAGGATGGCAACGTGTTGACCCTTTTGCAGGGCGTCCGCCAGTCTCAGCGGGGCGTCACGGCCGGCCGGGATCAGCGTTCCCATCTTCACCGAGCGGATTTCTTCGATGATGCGGTCGGCCGAAGCGATGTTGGGGCGACGAAACAGGACGGCGGCATCCAGGCCGTGCGCGACCGCGGCCAAAGCGGCCAGTTCCAAGTTGCCGAGATGACTTGAAAAGATCAGCGCCGGTTTGCCGTCGAGCCGCAGTTGCGCGAACAGCTCATGGGTACGCTCCTCGATTTCGATCCGGCTGTTTTCGGGGTGTGCGCGATCATGCTCCCAGACATGATCGAGATGGGCGAATTCGGCGCCATACGCGGCCGAGATTGTCCCAGACGCCGGCAAGAATGGTCTCGATCTCCTCAGGTGATTTTTCCGGAAAGGCGGCCGTCAGGTTGGCACGGGCAATCTTGTGTTCGCGCGTCAAGGGACCGAACAGGCGTGCAATGCGGCCGAACAGATCGGCGGTCTTGATCGGATCGAAATAGCGGATGGTGCGCAGCAGTCCGATCGTCAACGCGCCCAGCGCTGCTTCGCCGATCGGCTTGGTCAGCGTCACGAATGCGAGCCTTGGTGCGAAGCAGAAGCGCGGCGCATCAGAAATACACGATGATTTTGCCAAACACCTGCCGGCTTTCCATGCGTTTGAGCGCGCTGGCGACATCGTCGATCGGCACTTCGGTATCGATCACCGGAAGCATGCCGTCCGCCATCTTGTCGAGGCTCTCGGCGACATTCCGGATGGTGGCGCCGAACGATCCGAAGATACGATATTGCTGCTGGAAAAGCTGCATCAGATTGATGGTCGTGGTCGGGCCGGATGTCGAACCGCAGGTCACCAGCCGGCCGCCGCGCTTCAGCGTCAGCAGCGAACCGTTAAAGGTATCGGCGCCGACATGCTCGAACACCACGTCGACGCCCTTCTTTTTGGTGATCTTGCGGGTCTCGTGCTCGAAACGATCCTTGCGATAGTTGATGACGTGATCGGCGCCGAGCGCCTTGACGCCGTCGATCTTTGCATCGTCGCCGACGGTGGTGATGACCGTGCAGCCGATCTTCTTGGCCATCATGATCGCGACCGTGCCGATGCCGGATCCGCCGGCATGGACCAGCACGGTCTCGCCGGGCTGCAGTTTCGCATTGTCGAACAGCATGTGTTGCACGGTCGAGAAAGCAATCGGCGCGCAGGCCGCGTCGCGCTCGCTGACGCCGCCCGGCACCGGGATCACCAGCCGTTCCGGCAGGTTCATCAGCTCGCGCGCGAAGCCGTCGACGTGGAAGCCAAGCACGCCGGCGACGTTTTCGCAGAGATTGTCGCGGCCTTCGTTGCAGGCCCGGCAGACCCCGCAGGTGAGGGCGCCGTACATCACAACCGGCTGTCCCGGCTTGAAGCGGGTGACGCCTGCTCCGACCGCGGCAACCTCGCCGGAGGCTTCGGCGCCGACCACCAGCGGCAGCTTGCGCTTCGCAAACGCCATGCCGCGGTAGCCCCAGACATCGATGTGATTGAGTGCGACGGCCTTGACGCGGATCTGCAACTCGCCCGGCGGCCGGAGGCGGCGGCGCCGGCACATCCGCGACCACGAGCTGGCGATCGGCAACAAGAGTGAGCGCACGCATAACGCCGTGTCCCCGGCAAGAAGAAGGATTTCCGATCGCGTGCGTATCGCCGTTTGGTACGGAGACGTCAACCGCCGGCATCGGAGGCTAGATCAGCTAGATCGGCTCGCGAGTCAGGATCAGCGAGGCGTTCTGGCCGCCAAAGCCGAACGAATTCGACATCACGGCGGTGACGCGCGCGTCGCGGGCCTTGTTTCCGACGACATCGAACAGAATCGCCGGATCCGGCGTGTCATAATTGATGGTCGGCGGAATTCGCTGATGTTCGAGCGTCAGCAGCGAAAATATCGCCTCGACGGCGCCGGCTGCCGAGATGGTGTGGCCGACCATCGATTTGTTCGACGACACCGGGATTTGCTTGGCGTGTTCGCCGAACACCGTTGAAATCGCCAGATATTCCATCTTGTCGTTTTCCGGCGTCGCGGTGCCGTGCGCGTTGATGTAGATCGATCTGCTCCGGCGCCATGCCGGCGTCCGCCAAGGTCTTTCGCACGCAGCCGATGATCGGCTTGCCGTCGGGGCTGGATCTGGTGCGATGAAAGGAGTCGGTGAGTTCGCCGCAGCCGGCCAGCACGCCGAGGATCGGCGCGCCGCGTGCGACGGCGGCATCATAGCTCTCCAGCACCAGCGCGCCGGCGCCTTCCGCCATCACGAATCCGTCGCGGTTCTTCGAGAATGGCTTGGACGCGGCCCGGGGCGGATCGTTCTGGGTCGACAGCGCGGACAACAGAGAAAACCGCACCAAGGCTTCCGCATTGACCGAACCATCGGTCGCCACGCACAAGGCCGCGTCCGTCTCTCCGCGGCGGATGGCTTCGACGCCGAGCTGGATCGAGGTGGCGCCGGACGCGCAGGCGGTCGACAGCGAAATCGGCGATCCCTTGGTGCCGAATGTATCGGCGAGATAGGTCGCCACCGAGCCGAACTGGAAACGGTGATGATAGGGGGTGTATTTGCCGCCGCCGCAGACGCGGAGCAGATCGTCGTAGTCGAGTTTCTCTCCGCCGGCGACGCGTCCCAGTTCCAGCCGTTGCGGCCATTCGATTTCGACCGGCGCCACGGCGAGAAACAGCGGCCCCGGGAAATCGCCCTTGCGGCCGATACCCGACTGCTCAAGCGCTTCTTCGGTGGCATATCCGGCCAGACGTTCGGAGAGCCCGGTCGATGAGTAGGGCTCGACGTCAACGAAATCGACCGTTCCGGCCATGGTGGTCTTCAGGCCGTCGATCGGAAAACGCGTGATGGTGCGAATGCCGGATTCACCGGCGGTCAGCTTGGCCCAATTATCCGATCTTGCCGGCGCCGAGCGACGTCACGATGCCCATGCCGGTGACGACGACGATCGGCCTTCCGAATTTGTCGCGTGATGCTGTCATGGTTCCCCCGCCGGTCAGGCCGTCATGCTCACTTGATCGCTTCGACCAGGGCCATACCCTCACCGCGCCAGTGACCGGCCCCGATCACCACAATCTGGGCAGGCGGTTTGGACATTTCAATCTCCACCCCGGAGGAATCCGTCGGCGGAAACAATGCGCCGCGCGAAATCGCAAGAGCCGCCAGCGCCAGTCCCAGCGGAAACTGGGTTTCCATGGTATGGCCGAACATGGTGCCGGTCGCGCGCACCGCAAAATCCGGATGTCCGGTCAGAAACGCCTGTTCCTCCGAGGTGGCCGGCTCGGCGCCGGTCGCGCCGGTGATGATGGCGCCGCTGTCGCCGAGTTCGCCGAGTTCCGACCATAGCTTTTCAAGCGTCGACTTGACGTCGCCCGGTTGCTTGCGCTGCGACCGGTCGGCCACGACGTTGGTCAGGCGCGCATAGGGCTTCGCACCGCGCGCTTCCGCATGCGCCCTCGAACTCGATGACGAGAAAGGCGCCGCCGGAGCCGAGCGCGAAGCCCGAGTGTTCCTTGCGCGCCCATACCGGTTCGAACTTGTCCTTGAGGTTGTAGTCGCCGAACTCGTAGAGCACCAGCAGGTCCTTGCGCTGGCCGTTATGCGAACCTCCGATCAGCGCGATGTCGCTTTGGCCGGCCGCGATGCGTGCGAGCGCGATCCGCGCCGCATCGGCACCTGCGACTTCCTCGCCCATGAAAGTGCGTGAGGTGCCGGACACGCCGTGCACGATGGCGATATTGCCGGCCAAGCAGGTTCGAAAGCTGCGCCAGGAACAGCGTCGGACGCAGATCGCTCATCAGGCGTTCGTTGAGAAAGCCGGGCGCGGAATTGCCCGCCGCCGCGGCGTTGAGAACGCCGGCATCGACCGCGAGATCGCGCTCGCCGCCGCCGGCGGCGACAATCATGTCCATCCGCCCGAGGATTTCCTTGTTGCCCTTGACCCCGGCGGAATCCAGCGCAAGCCCGGCGGCATAGGTTCCGATCCGCTGCCAGGCTTCCATCTGACGTTGATCGCCCTTTTTGGGGATCTGGGTATCGAAGTTCACCGGCGCCCAGGGATGAACGATGTAGGGCGCGAAAGCCTTTTCATCGACGTTGATGCGCCGCTCGTTGAGCGCGTCCCAGTTCGCGTCCAGCCCTTCGCCGAGCGAGGTGGCAAGACCAATGCCGGTGATCCAGACTTCGGCCGATCCGGAATTCGAGGATTTCGTCTCAGTCATGGGTCGATGGCCTGTTGCGGAAAGCCGATACGCTGGGCCTCGGCATCCATGTGCACGCGCAAATCCGGACTGGGGAAGGGGATGTGGCTGAAGGTCAGGGTCGCGTTGCATCTCAACTTGCCGTCGACCCGGATCTTGGCCTCGGTGATCGAATAACCGGAGCCTTCGTGAACCAGGCTGGCATGGATCGTCAGCAATTCTCCCGGCGCGACGAAGCCGCGCATCTTGGCTTCCTTGACCGCGGCCAGAAACGGCATCCGCTCGAACTTCATCAGCGCGAGCAATAACCAACCGGAGGTCTGGGCCATCGATTCGATCAGCAGCACGCCGGGCATGATCGGATAGCCGGGAAAGTGCCCTTCGAAGATGGTGCTGTGCTGAGGAACCTGCGCCTCGACCACAATGGTCTTCTCGCCGACATTGAGGTCGACGATGCGGTCGATCAGTTTGAAATATTCAAGCTGCATGGCCGGCGATTAAGCGCCCTTGGCCGCGACCAATTCGTCGATGCGCGCGCTGAGGTTTTTCAGGACGAAATACTGCTCGGTGGTCGCCTTGCCGTCGTTGACTTCCTGGGTCCATTTTTCCAGCGGCAGCTTGATCCCGAACGCCTTGTCGATCGCGAACGCGATGTCGAGAAAATCGAGGCTGTCGATCCCCAGATCGTCGATCGCGTGGCTTTCCGGCGTGATCGTGTCGCGCGGTATGTCGCAGGTTTCAGCGATAATCGTGGCGACCTGATCGAATGTAGATGACATCACTAAGCCTTTGATATATTGAGGATAAATTGCACGATGGCAAGGCAGGGCGGCGCAGCGGCCCGGAATGCCTCATCGGCCGTCCAGAGTCGAGTGCCCGTATATCGGAGGCCCGCTCCGAGTTCAATGGAGGCGGGCGGGCAGGCCGGAACGGCTTACCGGCCCAATGGCCGCTCCAAGAACCGGTCCGGCCCGAAAATGCTAGCCATGCGGGGCATAAATGCGCGCGCAGTCGCGCCGTCCCGTCAATACGCAATCCTGGGTCTTGCGCATATCCGCAATGCTCACGGCAAGCCATATTCCGATCGCCATCAAGGCGACCGTAAAAGCGATGGCAGCGACGTTCGCCAGCATGCGATGGCGAAAGTCGTCCGGTTCATCCCGGGGGCGTTCATAGCGCGACAGATCATTGGGCTCGGGACGGGCGTCTTCCGGCTCTGCCTGCCCGCGCGGGTAACCCTGCCGACCCTGAGGGCGGACCGAGTTGCGTGGCCGGAATTCGAGCACCCGATGCTCTTCTTCCGACGGTATGGGCCGCTGGGTTTTCACTGCTGCCAGTCCCGGGACATTCCTGATCCTATTTAGCACGCTCGCGACGCGTCTCACAGACAATGTTGGCATGGCGCCGATATGACAATCTATCCCTCCAGGGTGTCATGGAACCTGCCATAGTCGACTCTCAGACGGCCGTCATCCGAGGTATCGAGGATATCGACAAAGCGGTGCCCAAAACGAATATCGCCGTGGTCGTAGGATTTTCGGGCGTGAACGGTTTGCGCCGCAACAACATCATATCCGGCCACCACCAGCGCAAGCGAAGCCTTGTAGGCCTCAAGGTCGTCCGCATTGGTCTGATAGAGCGGGCTGTTCTCATCGAGAACATGGTAGAGCGTCCAGCTCAACGCCAGCCCGGGATTCTGGCTTTGCGTCAATGGCAGTTCGTAGAACCGCCGAAGCGTCTCGCCCTCCATGCTCACGATATTCTTGAACAACCACAATTTGGCGGTGGCGTTGCTGATGATGTTGTGACGCTCGTTGGCGAGCCGAAGCATCAGGGTCGGCTTGCCGTCATGGTTTGTGATGACCGGGTTGTCGGCGAACAGCAACCGGGCATTCGGCCGCGAGAACCGGGCGAAAATCAACCCGGTCATCAGCGACATCGAGAAGATGCCCGTGAACAGCTCCACGGCGGCGACGAAATGTCCGTAATGGGTTTGCGGATGCATGTCGCCGTAGCCGGCGGTCGAAAGCGTCTCGATGCTGAAATAGATATAGTCGATATAGGCGCCGCCGGGAACGTTCGAGATCGGTTGATTTCCGATCCAGTAGAACGAGGCGAAGACCGCGTTGAAGGCAATGAAGACCAGCACCGCGCCGCCGATAAAAGCAGGCCATGATGCCGTCATGCAGCGGTGGCTGATGTCGGCCCAGAAACTGAGATGGAGGCCTTCGGTGATGATTTCGCGTTCGCCGAACCGGATCACCCGCGCCTTCGATGCTCGCTCGCTCCGGCTTTTGACCATCTTTTTTCGGATCTCCTCAAGGACCGCCGTCGCGAAACCGGCAGGCTATTTCGGCAGGCGTCCCATCATGTAGAACTCGTCGTTCGGGCGCATCGCGGTGACGTTGGCCATCCGGTTCGACAGCGCAAAGAACGCCGAGATCGCCGCGATATCCCAGACGTCATCGTCGCTGAAGCCATGGCTGGTAATGTTGGTGAAATCTGCTCCGAAATCCTGTTCGCCTCGATGCTCACCTTCATGGCGAAGTCGAGCATCGCCCGCTGCCGCGGCGTGATATCCGCCTTGCGGTAATTGACGGCGATCTGGTCGGCGATCTGCGGATTCTTGGCCCGAATTCGCAGGATCGCGCCGTGCGCGATCACGCAATAATGACATTGATTGGCGCTGGAGGTCGCGACCACAATCATCTCGCGCTCGGCTTTGGTCAGGCCGCCGTCCTTGTCCATCAGGGCATCATGATAGGCAAAGAACGCCCGAAATTCCTCGGGCCGATAGGCCAGCGTCAGAAACACGTTCGGAACGAAGCCGGATTTTTCCTGCACCGCGAGGATGCGGCTGCGGATATCCTCCGGCAGCTGGTCGATGGAGGGTGTCGGGAAGCGTTTTGCAAGGGGCTGCGGGGGCTGCGTCATCGAGGAGGTTCCGGGTCAAACCGCATGATGCGGGTGTCCCGGACCATAGTCGATGGTCGCATCCGCGCAAAGCATGCCTGCCCGACGCGCGGGCCGACGTCCCCGGGCCGTCAGCGCCGCGGTTTTAAGCCGACAGCGCAGCGGTTTAAGCCGTCAGCGCAGCGGCTTTTTTAAGCAATGAAAAGCGGTCGGGATCGAGGCCCATCGACGGCTGCAGCATCGGCGCTTCCACCGTGCGTGCGGCCGGCCGTTCGTTGATGCCGGGATCGTTGGGAACGTCGCGATGCGAGGTAGCCCCGCGCCAGCGCTCGAGCACGGCGCTGACGAAATGCATATCGTGGCCGGCGGCGACCGACGGCACCGTCGAAATCGTGGCTTCGCTGCGCGGCAATTGATGCGCCGGCACTTCCTTGAAGCGCAGCCGGGTCGGAAGCGCCACGCCTTCGCCGAAAGCCAGCACTTCGCGGGTGCCGAGCGAGGGGACGAACGACAGCAGGTTGGCCGCGGCATCCGAGACCGCCGAGCGCAACAGCGCCTGGTCGCGATCGTTGGCGAGGCGCATCGCGAACAGCGTGTTGCACTGGGAAATGATGGTGGCGTCGAGTTCTGCCGGACGCTGGGTGACGAGCCCGAGATAGACCCCGTATTTGCGGCCTTCCTTGGCGATGCGCGAGACCGCCTTGCGCGTCGGCCCGAAACCGATGTTGCGGTCGGCGGCGGCGTAACGGTGGGCCTCTTCGCAGACGAACAACAGCGGCGAGACGCCATCGCTCCACAGCCCGAAATCGAATGCCATGCGGCACAGCACCGACACCACGGAATCGACGACTTCGGCCGGGAAGCCGGCAAGCTGCATGATGGTCATCGGCCGGCCATTGGCCGGCAGCCGGAACAGATAGCTGATGACTTCGGCCATGGTGTCGCCGCCGACATTGGCGTTATCGAACATGAACGTGTAGCGCGGATCGTTGCGCACGGTCTCGATGCGCGAAATCAGCTTGTGATAGATGATGCGCGACGAACGGTTTTCGAGCTTGCCCATCCGTTCGTCGATCAGCGAAATCAGATCGACCAGCCGATAGGGGACCGGCGTATCGACGGTATAGCCGATCGCCTTGGGATCGACGCGCTTCAGTCCGATCCGATCGGCGTTCTGGTACTGCGTATAGATTCCCTTCGCCATCGGAATGACTTCGGCGAGAATGTCGAGTTCTTCCGCCACGCCGGGGCGGCCGGCGAACAGCACATCGACGATCTCTTCGAAATTGAACAGCCAGAACGGCAGCTTCAGGTTACGCGGATTGAGAACCAGCGAACGGTCGCCGAAGCAACGGCCGTATTCGTTGTGAACGTCGAGCAGGAAAATCCGCAGGTTCGGCCGCGCTTTGAGGATTTCGTTGAGCAGCAGCGATACGCCGCTCGATTTGCCGACGCCGGTGCTGCCGAGCACCGCGAAATGCTTGGAGAGCATTTCCTCGACATCGACATAGGCGATGACGGACCGGTCCTGCTGCAGGGTGCCGACAGAGATTTGATCCGATCCCGTCGGTGCATAAACCGTGCGAAGCTCCTGATTGTTGATCAGGTCGACGTTATCGCCGATGGTGGGATAGTTGGTGACGCCGCGCTGGAATTTGGGGCGCTCCGGTCCGCCGAGAATTTCGCCGAGCAGGTCGACCGAGGCGCTGGCGATGTAGGCATCCGAAGTCGGCAGATTCTCGCAGGATACTTCGGTGATCATGGCGACGATGGTGGAATTTGCGCAGCGGATGCTGACGAAGCGCCCGACGGTGGCCCTTACCTCCGAGACGCCCATTTGGCTCGTCGCCATTAGTCCGACGCGGGCAAGGGATCCGCGTACCGAAATCACACGTCCGAAGGATGTCACAGCGGTTGAACCTGGCATGATCTGGATTGACGCCATATGCGTTGCAATCCGGGGACTATCGCAGAAAGTCGCTGGAGAAACGGTTAAGCCGGAAGAATTCCGGGTGCGTTAAATCGTCCATATCTTGGCCAGGATTTGGCTTTGCCGGACCGTCCCGGCCGGCCTTTTTCGGCGAGTTTCTGCTGGTAAATCCATGTTTTACGGCCGCTCGGCCACGCCGGCGCAACGCCCGTCGCTTAACCATTGTTTACCAATGAACCAAGCTGGGAGCAGCGTCGCTTCGTCGGTGTCCTTTCGAAGGACGGTCATGGTCCGCAGGGTCCTGAAAGCCTCGCTGCCGCGAACGCCGATATGACAAGTCAGTGGCGGCGGCCCCGCAGGGAGGCCGCCTGCGCCCTGTGACAAGCCGCCAGGATCGTATAAAGTGATCACGCATTGTGTGATGTGACCTTTTCATTGAAGGACTTGCAGATGGCGGTGACCTCGGGCTCGCGCGCGGAGCGTTTCAAACAGGGCAAGGAACTGCGCCGCAAGACACCGCGTGAAGCGCATGCCGATCTGAAGGGATCGATGGCTCGCAGTGCCGTCGCTATCCTTGCCGAGAGCGATCCGGAGCGCGTTCCGGAACTGGTGCCGGAGCGCTACAAGCGAATGACTGGTCAATCCGTTCGCGTTTTTACGCGGCGCGGCGGCGGTCATGGCGACCGATCTGGCGGGACAGCCGATGGTCGGATTGCCGGTGCAGGCTGGCGGCGACAGCCATCTCATGAACTTCGGCGCGTTCGTCACGCCGGAAGACAACATCCTGTTCGACGTCAACGATTTCGACGAGACGCTGCCGGGCGTCGATTTTACCGTCGATCTGAAGCGTCTCGCAGCAAGTGTCGTGGTGGCGGCATTGGCTGGTGGCTTCAGCAAGAAGCAGTCGCGCGCGGTTGCGGCCGCAACAGTTAAAGCTTACCGGCTGCACATGAGCGAGCTCGCCCGGTTGTCGCCGCAGGAAATCTGGCACAGCCGCATCGATCTCGAGCAGGAGGTCAAGCGGATCGGTAACGCCGACCTGAGGCGGAAGCTGGCCGTTGTGATTGCCAAGGCGCGGGGCGAGGGCCTGTCAAAGGACGATAATTTTCCGCATCTCGCCGGCGGCAATGATCCAAGGATCGTCGACAAGCCGCCCACCATTTTCCATCTCGATCCGAAGGCGGACGCGCGGCACCGGCTCGCCGTCGAGCGGGTATTCGCCACCTATCGCAAGGGCCTCAATCCTCACTTGCTGCGGCTGCTCGATCGCTTCACGCTGAAGGATATCGCCTTCAAGGCCGTGGGCGTGGGATCAGTCGGCACATTCTGCTGCGTGGCGCTGTTCATGACCCCCGACAACGAACCCCTGTTCCTGCAGATCAAGCAGGCGATGCATTCGGTGCTGGAACGCCTTGGCGGCAGGCTTGCCTACAAGGGAAACCAGGGACGCCGTGTCGTGGAAGGTCAACTGATGATGCAGGCCGCGAGCGATATCTTCCTGGGCCCCACACAGGACGAAACCTCCGGCCGCCAGTTCTACGTCCGGACCCTGAAAAACCGCAGGCTGGGCGGGGTGAGCGAAATCAGCGAGGGGGAATCGCTGTCGGACTACGCTGAATTATGTGGCCGGACGCTGGCGCGCGCGCATGCCCGCTCCGGGGTGCCGGCGGCGATCGCGGGCTACATGGGCAAGAGCGAGGCGCTGGATGACGCGATCGCCTCGTTTGGAATGGCTTATGCCGATCAGACCAATACCGATTACGCGGCGCTGATGAAGGCAAAAGGCGCTACAAAAGCTCCCACAAAAACCAACGGGCGGACGGCGAAGGCCGCCTGATCGCGTCGGGCTGAATATCGGATTTGTTGTCGCTCCAGGAGCGCGATCGCCTGTTGTTGCGGCGCGGCACGCAAAGCGGCGCCTTGCTTCCCAACGCCCAAGCGGTTCTCCCGTTCTCATGGGCGCGAACCCGTTAAATTTTCCCGCTGTATCGAGCTTTGCGTTTGGCGCCGGGGCCACATAGGCTCGACTTAAGGGACAAGGGAGCACTGATCATGAAGACGGTCGTTGTTCGCAACATCCACCGGACCGACGCCGGCGTGGTCAAGCGGCTCGGTGCGCTCGGCGTCGCCACGGTGCACGAAGCTTACGGTCGCATCGGGCTGATGAAACCCTATTTGCGGCCGGTATGGGCGGGCGGCGAAGCCGCCGGCACCGCGGTCACGGTGCTGGCACAGCCTGGCGATAACTGGATGATTCATGTCGCGGTCGAGCAGTGCCGGCCGGGCGACATCCTGGTGGTCGGGTGTACCGCCGACAACAGCGACGGCATGTTCGGCGAACTGCTCGCGACCTCGCTCAAGGCGCGCGGCGTCACCGGTCTCGTCATCGACGCCGGCTGTCGCGATGTGAAGGCGCTGCGGGAAATGGGCTTTCCGGTGTGGTCGAAGGCCATCTCGGCGAGGGGGACGGTCAAGGCGACGCTCGGCGCTGTTAATGTCCCCGTTGTATGCGCCGGGATCAATGTTGAACCCGGCGACGCCGTGGTCGCCGACGATGATGGCGTGGTGGTGATCTGGAACAAACACGCCGCCGAGGTCGCCGCCAAGGGCGAGAAGCGCCGGGCGGAAGAGGACGTCAAGCGCAAGCAATTCGCTTCCGGCGTGCTCGGGCTCGACATGTACAATATGCGCGAGCCGCTCGCGAAGGCCGGCCTCGTCTATGTCGACAGGCCGGAATCCGATTGAGGCGACGATGCGGCTGCGTACTTGCTTGGCGACCATCCCTGCACCGCCGCGCTGAAGGATGGATCGGTCGAGTCCGATTTTGTCGCGTTCGATTTCGCCGATTATTCGCCAACGAACAAGGGCTTCAAGCCGATGGTGCGCGAGCAGGCCTTCGACGTCTCGGAGATGGCGATCGTCACCTATCTGATGGCGAAGAGTTTTGGCAAGCCGATGGTGCTGCTGCCGAACGTGGTGCTGGCCCGGTTTCAGCATGCCTATGCACTTTACAACGGCAGGCTGGGAGAACTGAAACCGGCCGACCTCAACGGCAAGCGTGTCGGGATCCGCTCATTCACCACCACGACCGGCGCCTGGCTGCGCGGCATGCTCGCCAACGATTACGGCGTCGATCTTAATTCGATCGACTGGGTGACGTTTGAAGACGCACATGTCGCCGAGTTCAAGGATGCGACCAAGCGGGCGCCGGCCGGCAAAGAGATCATCCAGATGCTGGTCGACGGCGAACTCGACGCGGTGCTTGGCGAGAAGGCCGGGCATCCAGGCCTGAAGCCGCTGTTTGCCGATGCCGCTACGGAAGAGAAATCATGGTTTGCAAGGCATCACGTGCTGCCGATCAATCATATGGTGGTGGTCAGCCAGGCGCTGTCCCGCGATCATCCGCAAGCCGTGCGCGAAGTGCATCGGCTGTTGTCGGAGGCGGCGAGGGACGCCCGCCGGACGTCAGCCGCGACGAGATGAGCCGCTCGCTGGAGATATCAGCCAATATGCCACGCAGCAGGGGCTCATTCCCCGCGCCTATGCCGCGGACGAATTGTTCGACGATCTGACGCGAACACTGCGCTGAACCGCACGGAGAGATGCGAATGCGACCGGAGCCGATTTTCGATCTTGCCCATCTTGGCCACATGGAATTGCTGACGCCGAAGCCGGATGAGAGCCTGACGTTCTTTGTCGACGTGATGGGCATGACCGTCAGCGGCCGCAAGGGAGATTCGGTTTACTTGCGCGGCTGGGACGATTACGAGCGCTATTCGCTGAAGCTGACGGCATCGAAGACCTCAGGCATGGAGCACATGGCGTTGCGGGCGCGAAGTCCGCAGGCGCTGGACCGTCGCGTCGCCGCATTGAAGGGATCCGGATTCGAGATCGGCTGGACCGATGGCGATCTCGGGCATGGCCCGGCGTTTCGCTGCCGCGATCCGGACGGTCACGTGGTCGAGCTCTATTACGAAACCGAATGGTATCAGCCGCCCGCGGAGCTCAAGCCCGCGTTGAAAAATCAGGCGCAGCGGTTTCCGGCGCGCGGCATCAACGTGCGAAGGCTCGATCACCTCAATTGCCTCGCGGTCGACATCAAGGCCAACCGCATCTTTTTCGAAAAATATCTTGGCTGCCGCCTGACCGAGCAGATCGTGCTCGATGACGGCACGGAGGCGGCGATGTGGATGACGATGTCGAACAAGAGCTATGATTTTGCCTATTCACACGATCACGCCAATACGCCCGGGCGTTTTCATCACGTGACCTACGCGCTCGACAGCCGCGAAGACGTGTTGCGGGCGGCCGACATCTTTCTGGAGAACGGCGTCTACATCGAAACCGGTCCGCACAAGCACGCCATTCAGCAGACATTTTTTCTCTACGTCTACGAGCCGGCGGCAACCGGGTGGAGGTCGCCAATGCCGGCGCCCGTCTCATTCTGGCGCCGGACTGGAAGCCGATCGTGTGGACCGAGGAGGAGCGCAAGAAGGGCCAGGCGTGGGGGCTAAAGACGATCGAGTCGTTTCATACCCATGGGACACCGCCGGTTAAGGGCTGAGAGTGCAGGGTGGAGAAGGCGGCCGCGGCGCCAGACGGCGGCCGGACTGCACTTTAAAAATCGAGAGCGGTTGGCGGAAACTGCCGCGACAGATCAAGCGGGATCGTGGTTCCGATCGCTTCCGGCGGGAAAAACAGAAAATCTCGGTGGCCTCCCAGGCCGAACTTGTAGTGCGGAACGGTATCGGGATTGGAGTAAGGAAGATAGCTGTTTCCTAACAAGAGCACGCCGGAATATCCGAGACTGCGAAAAAACTGAAAGATCTGCTGTGTTCTCGGATCGGTAACCGTACTCTCGAATTGCACGACCGGTCGGTGGCGTCGCAGGGTCTGCTCGCCGCCCAAAAACACGTTGAGTTCATGGCCTTCGACATCGCATTTGATGAATTTCAAATTCGAGAATGTTTCGTCGGTAATGGCGTCGAGCTTGGTGACCTGGACGTCGAGCGTCGCATCCTGCTGCGACGACGCGCGCAACTCGAGCGTCGCGCTTCCGTCGCCGACTTTTTGCCGGGACAGGTTCATGCTGCCGTCGGAATCCGACAGGGCGACGTTCATCACGCGAAGATTGAGACCAATTAAATCGACGCTTTCTGACGTTCGATGCAATCGCGCATCTCCGGTTGGGGTTCGAACGCGATGACGTAGCCTGAAGGTCCGACCGCGCGCATCATCCAGAAACAATAAATTCCCTTGTTTGCTCCGATATCCAGCACGGTCGCGCCCTTCAACTGGAGGCGCCATCATCGTCTTGATTTGAAGCTTTTCTGTTCGAAAGCGATAACGTAGGCACCGAACTAGGAAATGCGCATTGTCGATGAAACCGATGCGCGACCATGTCATTCATTTTGCAGGTTGAAGCTCGCTCGGTGGATTTTCAGCCATCCCGCTGCGGCCGCGCGCCCGCTGCACGATGCCGCCAAGCAACCCGACCGCCAGGCAATACAGCATTCCCTGCGTGACGGTCGACAGGTGACTGTTGAAAAGCGACCCGATGAAGTTTTGTATCACCACCGCTTGCCCCAGCGCGCATACGAAACCGCTGCCGACAAACATCGAAAAATGCACGGCCCACATCGCAAGCAGTATCACGCCGCCCACCAGGCCGACCTGAATGGCGATCGCGAAAAACTGATTGTGCGGGTCCGGCACGGCTTCGCCATAGGGAGACGGCCGGGTCGCCTCGAGAGACTGGTATAGCGATTTGGTGCTGCCGGTGCCGTGACCAAACAACGGGGCCTGCTCGATGAACTCGACAGCCTTGCTCCAGAAGTCGAGCCGGCTGGCCGTCGAAAGGGTTGCTTCGGAAGTTCCCTTGCCGCTGTCGACCGCATGAATATCGGTCGCAATTTCTTCCAGGCGCCGCTGCGCCGGGGCAGACGTCCATAGCGCAATGGCGGCAATGAGCACGATCGGCGTTGCGATCAGCAGTGACCGTCTCCAGCCTCCGGCCTGCACGACAAAGAGCGCAACAAGTGCCCCCGTCATCAGGATGCCGGTCTTGGAAATGAAAATCATGAAGATGTCGGCCAGGAACACCAGGGCCAGGATCATCATGGCGGCGGCGCGCCGCCGGTTTCCCCCAACCCACGCGCTGACGCCTCCCAGCGCGAGCGCGAAGGCGCACAGCGCAAAACAGCCGCTTTGAACGGCGTTGTCCTTCACCGGCACACCGTCCATCGCGTGGCCGGAACGGAGGCGGCAGAAGGACGAAGAACGACAAAAAGGAAAGCACCAGAACCACCAGACATCCCGCCAAAAACCCGTAGCCGATCTGGAGCCCCTGTCGCGGCGTGAAGGCGCAGGCCATCGCAACTGGAATAAGCAACAATTTTGCGTAATGCCCGACACCTCCTCCGGGGGCGAACGGGGTCGGCGACCACAACATGCCGATCACGATCAAGACATAAAGCCCGACCGGGATGGCTGCTGCGGGCGTCAAGATTGTCGCCAGCCATTCCTCGCGCTTGACCGTCAAAAGGGCGAGCACCACGAAAATCGACAACGCGATGGCTTGTCCGCTGGTACTGACCGGAAGCATGGCGGCGGTGGCCACCGCGGCCATCTGCCGGCCAACCAACAGCCTTTCGGACAAGCTTCCCGGCGTCATGTCATCTCCAAATTGGACGGTTGCTAGCGGGCGGATCAGTTAACACATTTCCGTTCCAGATATACCCGGAAACGGAAAAACCGTTCGGGCCCATACCATCGCCGCTCGGCGCAGTGCATAACGACGCGCTCGCCGGTTTCTTCGGGCGCAGGTCGAACCGGATACTGGCGGGCTTCGACCAATCGGCGGGTGACCAAAGCCATGCGGCGAGAGTATGACCGCTTCCAAATCGGGAAATTTCCGTGAAAATTCTTTATGCTGTCGCAGCCGCGGTTCTTGCGCTGACGCCGACTGCGGCCTGCCTGGCGCAAGCCTTGGCGAAGCAAGCCTTGGAGAAGCAAGCCTTGGCGAAGCAAGCCTTGGAGAAGCAAGCCTGCAATGTGGATGTCGATATCACCGACACCGATCCCAAAGGCACCCATGTAAGGTCGACGCCGGGCGGCGCGATTATTGCGTCGCTGAAGAATCCCAACGCCGAAGGCTGGATCGGGATACACATCACCGGCCAGTTCGGCGATTGGTATGAGATCGACCGCGCCAATCTGATCAACGCCGACCTCGGGCCGGACGGAAAAGTCATTTTCCACGGCAAGGGCTACCTGCACAAGAGCGTGCTCGGCGTCAGCGGGATGCAGAACGGCGGCGCGATCTACAGCGATCACGACCTCAACTCCAGCCCGATCGATCTTCATGCCCGCGGCGATCAGCAGGTGGACTTGCTGGGTTGCTGGGGCGAGTTCCTCAAGGTGCATGTCAAGAAAGGCACCGGCTGGACGAAAGCAGCCTGCACCAATATGGACACGACCTGTGCCTGATCAATCCGACGGGTTTCTTCCCGGGAGAGTGCGAAGATGAAGTCGTTTGCCGCTGCCTTGGTCTGCCTCGGACTGGCCACAGCACCTGCGCTCGGCGCCGATTACGACAAGACGGAAAAGTCGCCGCTCTATGAATTGCATCTGCGGGTGCCCGAAGCCGCCATGACGATCATGCCGTTGAAAGACAAAATCCTGGCGCTGTACAAGGCCGACGCAGACCAGGCCAAAACTGACGCCAGGGAAGATCAGGACGGCAATCCAAATTTCAGGCGCTATAGCGTCGATACGGTTTGGCGCGTGACCTTCGAGAACGACGCCGTGCTGAGCCTTTCGGCCGACGTCAATGCCGACACCGGCGGTGCTCATCCCAATGAGGCATTCCAGACCCTCGTCTGGGATAAAAAGGCCAATCGCGCCGTGCCCGTTGATGCGCTGTTCGAGCCGGATCAGGCCAAAGCGGCCCTGACGGCGATCGCCGATGCCGCCAGCAAAGCCTGGACCAGGACCTATATCCAGCGCAGCGGCGAGAAGCCGGGGCCGAATGCGGATATAGCCGGGGAGGCTATCGGCGCGGACCCCGAGAAGCTCAAGAGCTATGCTCTGACCTATGCCAAAGGCCAGGCGCGCGCCAACGGGATCGTGTTGTTGTATGGCGCGGGCCAGGTTTGGCCGCATGTGCTGGGCGATTTCCGGCTGACGGTACCTGCCGCGGTGTTCGCGAAATATCTGACGCCACAGTGGAAGCTCGTGTTCACGCCCGGCTGACGATGCGTCGAGGGCAAGAGATTGCAAGTGCGACGCCCGCCAAGGTGGCCGCGGCGAGCGATGATGCCGCTCCGATGTCCCCTTATATCATCCCGCGGGGGCACTTGAGTGCTTAGACGCGGGTGAGGAACGGATCTGATTGTTCGGATTTGTCGTGTCGGCGCTGCTACGGCTTGACGTTTCAATAAAACGAATGATTTCAGCTAAATACTGGTGGCTGGGGAACTAGGATTCGAACCTAGACAAACAGAGTCAGAGTCTGTTGTGCTACCGTTACACCATTCCCCACCGAAGTATTTGACTTAGAAGCGCTTTTATCGGAAGTTTTCCAATATCCGCCAGGAGTTTTCCAAATCGGCGATCAAGCCGCCGTTGATATAGCCCGCCTCCAGGTTCATGGTCTAGTCTGCCTTGCGACGAGGCGCAGCCGATTTTGGCCGTCTGCCCCCACTTTCATCTGGTCGCGGAACCTCATGTAGTGCTCGACATTCTGGCGTGACATACCGATATCGCTGGCGATCTGATCGATCTCGTATCCCTGCTCCGCGCGAGAAAGGATGCCCGTACCGCGAAGGCCGTGAATGGTGGGGTGGTTGGCATCATCGGGATCGATATCCCACTCATATTTTTTGACCTGAGTGCCGACCCATTCCTTCCAGCGGCGACAGAGGACGCGACCTTCCTCTGTGTCGGCGAGCCAGCGGCCCCAGCGGGCCCGCAACCCATCAGACGTGTACTGCGCGCCCTTCGGCGAATAGAGGTACAAATCCTCGCGAAAGCGTTCAATGGGTCGAAGCCAGCGGCTGTTAGTGAACGTCACCGGCGTCTCAGCCCATCGATCGAGCTCGAGAGCATCAGTCGCGGCCAACGGGATGTGGAAGGCTCGCCGGCGCTTGCGGGTCTTCTTTGGGCGACACCAGACGCCATTGCCTTCGCGATATTCCGGGCCCATGCGGATCAAGTCACTCCCGCGCTGGCATGTCATTATACCGAGCCGTTCCATTCGGGCAAGATCGGGCCAGGCGTGTATCCTGACGTAATCGACGACCCAAGACGGCCAGGGGACATGCCCACGGTCAGGAATTTCAAAAGGCTTCACCTTGTCGAAAGGATTGGCCTTGGCCAAATCGAGCGGGATTGCCCAATCCCATATAGTGCGCCCGACAGAAAGCATTTGGTTCGCCATCACCGGTATGTCTTTCATCGAGTCGCGAGCGGTCTGAACGGCGAGCGGGCTAAGGTCTCTGACCGACACCATGCCCCAGGTGTCGCGCGCCTCGAAGCGCCGCATATGCACTTCGTAATTAGTCTGAGTGCCCTCCGAGAGCCTCTTAAACTCGTCGCATTCGCGATAGTGCAGGATCACATCGCCGATTGAACCCGGAGGAGCCGTTGTCCACTGCGATTTTTGGCGCCGTTCTACTTCTGCCCAAAACCTTGCCGGCTCAGTATCGGCGTTGGGCAACCTAATCCGCTCGCCCTCGCGATCAGTGTTGCGGCCGGGATTCCAATAGTAATAAACGTAGTATTTTCCACTCAGCTTGCGGACGACCTTCTTTTCTACACCCTCAGGCAGCGTCACGCCGGATTCCCTTTTTCTTGCCAAAATTAGCTGCCCCTAATACGGCCGCGTCGGCGCCTGCCGGCTTCTGACCGGAAAGCTTACGATCTACATCTTCCCAACGCCAGCGGGGGATTCCTGCGGGAAGAGTGTCGCAGGGCGGTGGGAGGCGCCCCTCTTTCACCCAATGGTCCCACGTATCTGGCGAGATGAGCAATTCTGCCGCCCCGGTCTCGCGGTCGACGTAAGCTGGCGTTCGATCGCCACGCAGCAGGTTATCTGCTTTTCGCATTGTCATCTGGCAATTCCCGCGCGTGCTAGAGTATCTCAGCGCTCATCGGACGCTACGTATGGTTCGGATAGGAAGGGCAGCAGGTTTGTAATTGCGGCATCGCTTGCAAGCGACGGGTTCAATAATGAGGCTACCCCCCAATCAAAGGAGCACCAATCCCAGGGAGCGCGTGGGGCCGCCACGGGAACGTCCCAGCGACTACGAAGCGGGCTTTGATCGTCTTTCCAACCAATGGTCGTAGGCGTATGCTGGCGGCATTACGAAAGAATGCTATTTACGAGTGAACCGCCAATGAAAATCTACCGATCACGGCCGCCGCAAAACGATGAGGACGACGACGAGGATTTAGAGCAAGAGCGGCCTGTCTTTCGCCTGATAGCTGCAATTGCCTGGATTGGGACGCGCAATCCGGAGTACACGCGTCAGATCGAGGCTGACGAATGGAACCAACGGCTAGACGAATCGAGGTTCACATTCTCGTCAGACGCAGCCGACGCCTGGACGCAACTTCGGCGTCATCTGGCAGTCGGTACGATCTCTGCGACGGGTATATCTTATCTCGTTCCGGACGGATCGATCCGGCGAATGGGGGATGGTCTGCGACAGGGGGCGGCTTTCAGAGCAGGATCAATCCGGGTCGGCTTTTGGGACATGAAATAGTAAATCACTCGCTTGCTCCATATTCGGCGCTGCGACCGAGCGGCGTAATCTTAACAGGTATGGACGGTATCGCGACGTTCAGATTGATGCGATCGAGCTGCAGGCTAATTTCCCTGAGAGAGACAGCGTAACCGCAAGGCGCGCAAGACAGATGCCGCGACGAGGGTATACGGTGAGCTGTTTCCGACGCCCGAGAGCCAAGGCAAGCGTTCACAACTGGATCGGCTCGATCTGCTAAATAAGAGACTTCGAGGATCAAGAAGAAGAGAGAATAGCGTTGAGCTCGTTCAAAGTCGTCGAAAAGCTAATGCGGCTTAAAAAAGCTTAAATCAACTTCGACACCTGCCGAATTTTTGACCAGTATTCTCCGCGAGGAGAATGCAATGTCGTATCTGGCCAATTCTATCGACCGGGTGTCTAAAAACGGTAATGTGCGTGGCATCTCAACTCGCCAACGTCCTGTGGCAACTGTCTTAGATAACTTCGATGCGGCCATGACCACAAAGTACCGATCACGCGGTACCTTAGAGGAATGGCAGCGGTACATTGCCGAACCAAGTGACGGAAACAGCAGGCTGATGTTCTCAATTTCCATGGCTCTCACCGGTCCGATCCTTCGATTTGTCAAAGGACCTCGTACAGGAGGGTTCCAGATCGCTGGCCCAGCAGAAGCCGGCAAGAGTACCGCCGCTAGCGTCGGCGGGTCTGTTACTAAACTTGGTCATTCACGTAAGCAGTTTGTGCTGCCGGCACAAATTTTGGGAACCTCAAAGCTGGCTTGCAGAGGCAGTGGCGCTGTTGGATAGTCCGCCAGCGATTAATGGCCTCAATCCTGAAGCCTTGCAGGTCATCAAGTTGTGGACGTTAGCAGTTCTATTCGCGAATTCGACACTGGGAAGATGAGGAGTGGCAGCCCCGAGGACCGGATCTATCGGGAGTGACTTCAGTACGAAATAGGCGACAGACGGATCAGTTCGAATATGTCTACGAAATCGTTGACTATTTGCTTCGATACGACCGGTTCCCGGATGGCCGGGATCGCTTCAAGCTCGAAGATTTCTGCGAGTATTCTCTTACTTTAGCGCGCGCGAAATCTTCTGGGGGCCTATGGCCTACGCGATGATGGGCGGCACAGGTGTACAGAGAATACGACCACGCGCTTTCAATGCATGGCAAAGCGGGAGGACGGGATGAAGCAAACCATCGAACAGAAGATTTGCACGCTCTGCTTCGACGGCTTGATCGGCGGTCTGTGCCGCGCTCTCAGCGTCGCGGACAATTTCGGCGATTTCGGCGGCGCCGGAAATCGCGATAGCCGGCGTCTCCGGTACGGAACATTCCGTTCTGGAATGCGTGGCTCGTCTCCTCCTGATTGTTCCAGTAGCCGCGCATGACGTTGGTGCCGCGCGCCACCAGTTCGCCATGCTGCCCGGCCTCAAGCTCCCGGCCCGAATCGTCCACGACCGGCATGTCGATTCCGGGACAGGTTCGCCCGCAGGACATGAGCCTGGCCGGCGTGTGCTCATGGTCGTGCAGGCCGGTAAGGAAGCCGGTCTCGGTCAGTCCGTAACCTTGAACCAACTTGACGTGGGGCAGGGCTTCGCGCGCGCGGCGGACAAGCTCGGGCGCCATAGGAGAGCCGCCGTAGGCCACACACTCTCCAGGCTGCTCAGGTCGAACTGCCTGAGTCCCGGAATTGGGTGAGCAGATTGATCATCGTCGGCACCAAAACGGTGCGACTGACACGCTCGCGTGATACGGTTTCGCAGAAGTTTGCCGGGCTGAACTTCGGGATCGTAATCTGGCAGGTGCCGAACGCCGGCGCCGCGAATATGAACGGAAAATCCAGAATGTGAAAAATCGGGGCCGCGTGGAGATGCACGCCGCCTTCTCGATGAGGCAGCCAATAATTGGCGTGATCGATATCGGCCAGGATATTGGCGTGGGTCGCTCACAACGCCCTTGGGGCGGCCGGTTGTGCCGCTCGTGTAGATGATAGTCAGGATCGCGCCCGGATCGTAAATTGGCTCCGGGCAAGATGCGTCCGCAGCGTCCAGCGGCTCTTCGTCGAGCACCCGATGCCATGGGGAGCTGCACGGTCGGCAAAACGACGAGTGCCGGACGATGCCGCGCGGGCTCGCGTCGGCCAGGATGTGATCGATTTCAGCGACCGATAACCGGGCGTTCACCGGAACCGCGATTACCCCCAGCCAACTGCAGGCATAGATCAATTCGAGATAGTCGGGTTCGTTCGGGAGCAGGAGAGCCAGCCGGTCTCCGCGCTCGAAGCCATGCTTACTCAGCGCCGCGACGATGCCGGCGACGTGATCGTTAAGCTCTCGAAAGGTCGAATGCCTTCCGCCCGAGCCGACCGCCGCGCGGTCCGGGTAATAGCGAGCGGCTCTGCCGAGTGAGTGGGCGTACATCATGCCGGACACTCCGCAAGCAGCGCCAACGCGTGTCCCATTTTCTGCTTTTTGGTCTGCAGGTAGCCGAGCGAATGCACCGTCGGGCCGATCTCACAGGGAATCCGTTCGACGACTTCGATGCCTTTGTCGCTGAGCGCGCGTACCTTGCGTGGGTTATTGGTCAGCAGGCGAACGCGCGGAATGCGAAGATCGCGAAGGATCTCAGCCCGCCAGGCTGAAGTCCCTCAGGTCCGCCTTGAACCCAAGCGCATGATTGGCCTCGATCGTGTCGATGCCCGCGTCCTGCAGCTGGTAGGCCTGCAGCTTGGCCATCAGTCCGATCCCGCGTCCTTCCTGAAGAGTCATAGATCACCAGTCCGCGGCCTTCCTGTGCGATGGCCTGCATGGCGAGGTTGAGCTGGCCGGCACAATCGCAATGCAGCGAGCCGAACACTTCGCCGGTCAGGCACTGCGAGTGGATGCGCACCAGCGGCACCCCTTGGCGCGGGTCGCCGAGCACGAGCCCGACCGCCGTTTCGACGCTTTGGCCGCCGGCCCTTGCGTCGCGCTCGAACCCGATC
>CAVYSR010000014.1:0-481912 GCA_963771225.1 uncultured Pseudomonadota bacterium
TGAAGGTAGTCGGGACTCGTCGTTGCGTGTCCGCTTCCGATGGAATTTGCCTTGTGATGGATGTGTCTGGTCGGATTATCCGGGTGCAGGACGAGCGTTTCGACGTCAGTCGGGTTGAAATGAAACACGCGAGCTTCGCGGTGATCGATCCAGATCACAGCATGATGGTGGTGCTTGGTCAAGATATAAGTCCTTTCTGACGATCATGCGGACATGACGGCTAACTCATTTCATCAGGCGCGTCGCCTAAAGCTTCCTGATGATTTCTGAGCTGCAAATTCGGCATCCACTCAGATGCGAAATCGTCCGGCGTTACGAAACTCGAGGTCGTCTTGCCTTGGATGACAGTGGCGGTTTGCCGAACAGGGGTTATCGCCGCACGCCAAAATCCCGGTCGGCGCTCATAGGTAACAATCGAAAAATGGGATAACTCAGCCATAACACCCTCGGAAGCAGACCTCGCGCCTGCTGTGCCGCGAAGTCAACAAGCGCGGCGCGATTGCGAATGACGCAGAGGGTATACCCTTCTCGGACTGACGCGCGGTCAATCCTGCTCGGTCTTCTGGTCTTGTTCCGCGCGCATGCCCTTGCCGAACCCGCCTCGCATGGTTACCTCTGGCAAGGTTTTTTTGCAGAGGATTAAGGCCGTCATGCTCGACGACGCCGTCAAGGCGCTATCGCAAATCCTGTCACCGCCGATGCGCTCGATCCTGTGGCGATCGATCGGCCTCGCACTGGTGCTGATCGTGGCGCTGGCGGTCGGCCTGCAGCGGCTGTTGAGCTGGCTTGCGGCATCCGGCGAGAGCTGGGCCTCGGCGATGCTGGGCCCCGGCTTCGATACGCCGCTCAATGTGCTGGCATGGATCATTTCGATTGCCGCCGGTCTCGGCGTCGTGTTCGGCGCGGTGTTCCTGATGCCCGCGATCACCACGCTGGTGGCGAGCGTGTTCGTCGATGACGTCGCCGACCATGTCGAGCGCGAATATTATCCGGCCGAACGTCCCGGCACGGCGCTGCCGTTCGGCCTCGCCATCACCGAAGGCGTCAAGACCGCGCTGCTGACGATCCTGGTCTATCTGATCGCGCTGCCGTTCGTGTTCGTGGCCGGTGCCGGCTTCATCGCCTTCTTTGTCGCGACCGCATGGCTGCTCGGCCGGGAATATTTCCAGCTCGCCGCGATGCGGTTTCGCCCCCCGGCCGAAGCCAAAGCGATGCGCAAACAGAATGCCGGGCTGGTGTTCACCGCGGGGCTGGTGATCGCAGCGTTCGTGTCGATCCCGATCGTCAATCTGGCGACGCCATTGTTCGGCATGGCGTTCATGGTTCACATGCACAAGCGGCTATCGGACCAAGGCCGGAACTGATCGAGCCGGCGCGCAAGACCCGCGTGCCGGTGGCGTGAACAAAACGGTGTCGTCATCCTGAGGTGCGCGCAGCGTGGCGTCACGCCGCCGCAGCAGCGCCAAGGGACTTGGCGGCCGCGGGATCAGCAAACAAGCCGAAGCCAACGGTGATCCGGTTCCAGCCATTGATGACATTGATCATCAAGGTGAGCTTGACCTGCTCCTCCTCGCTGAAATGAGCTTTCAGGCCTTGATAAGCGCTTTCTTGGCCTTGTCCTTCGGAAAGCCGCGTCAGCGCCTCGGTCCAGTCGAGCGCGGCGCGTTCGCGATCGGTATAGCAAGGGGCCTCGCGCCAGGCCGACAGCAGGTAGATGCGCTGTTCGGTCTCGCCTTTCGCGCGCGCTTCCGCCGTATGCATATTGATGCAATTGGCACAGCCATTAATCTGGGACGCGCGGATCTCGACGAGCCCGATCAGTGCTCGGATCAAGGCTCGATGCGATCGCGATCGAAGTAGCGGACCCAGCTTCTTCATGAGTTCGGGGGCCGCGGCAAAGGGATCAAGCCTGGCAGTCATGGTTCGTCTCCGGTCTATTGGTTCCGACACCCAGACGATCCAGCATCCGCCGGTGTGACATCCACGGCAAAATTCTTGCTCATGGAAAAACTCGGCGCGTCGCAAGGCGATCGCGCGAGCTCACACCGTCTTTTCGGGCCAGCGGCAGAGATCGTTGATCAGGCACACCTCGCAGCGCGGCCTGCGCGCGAGACAGGTATAGCGGCCGTGCAAAATGAGCCAGTGATGCGCGTGCAGCATGAACTCATCCGGGATCACGCGCTCAAGGCCAAGCTCTACTTCCAGCGGCGTCTTGCCGGGTGCCAGACCCGTGCGATTGCCGACACGAAACACATGGGTATCCACCGCCATGGTGTGTTCGCCGAACGCCATGTTGAGCACGACATTGGCGGTCTTGCGGCCGGCGCCGGGCAGCGATTCGATCTCGGCGCGGGTGCGCGGCACTTCGCTGCCAAAGTCGGCGATCAGTTTCTCCGACAGCGCGATGACGTTCTTGGCCTTGTTGCGATAGAGCCCGATGGTCTTGATGTAGTCGCGGACCTTGTCCTCGCCGAGCGCCAGCATCTTCTGCGGCGTGTCGGCGACTTGAAACAGCGCGCGCGTCGCCTTGTTGACGCCGGCATCGGTGGCCTGCGCCGACAGCACCACCGCAACCAGCAGCGTGTAGGGATTGAGGTGTTCGAGTTCACCCCTCGGCTCCGGATTGGCTTTGCGAAAGCGGCTGAAGGCCTCGTAGACCTCGGCCGCCGTCCAGGGTTTGTGGCGCTTTTGTCGGCGTTTTGGCCGAAGGTTTGGCTACGGTCTTGACCGATTTCTTCGCCGTGCGAGCCTTGCCTGGCTTTGCCGCCGGGCGCTTGGCGGCCGCGGCTTTGGATTTGGCCAAAGGTTTGGCGCGGATTTGGCCGCGGGTTTGAGGGTGATTTTCGGCATGATGCGGGTATACTGACAGGCGATGACCGCAGGCAATGACTTTGATCCGGCGCCGCCTCAGCCAGAATTGTTTTCGGCATTGTTGACGCCGCACCGCTCGCTGAACCGCACTGGTTTTCTGGTGCTGATGGGATTTGTCAGCGTGGTCAGCTTCGCCGCGGGGCTCGCCTTCCTGTTGATGGGCGCATGGCCGGTGCTCGGCTTTTTCGGCCTCGACGTGCTGGCGATCTATTGGGCGTTCCGGGTCAATTTTCGCCGCGCCAGGGCCAGCGAGGAAATCTCGGTGACGCCGTCCGAGCTGCGCGTGCGCCGGGTCAGCCATCGCGGCCATGTGGCCGAATGGGTGCTCAATCCGCTGTGGGTCCGGCTCGACCAGAAGACCCATGCCGAGTTCGGCATCGAAAAGCTCTATCTGGTCTCGAAGGGCCGCCGGATCTCGATCGCGAGCTTTCTCGGACCGGACGAAAAGGCCAGCTTTGCCAAAGCCTTAACCGAAGCCCTGCAGGCCGCCGAGCGCGGTCCGACCTATAATCCGGATCTAGTCGGGAATCGGGTGGTTTGGACGTGGCCTCCGTCCTACATCAGGACCATGATGAACCTTGCCATGAATGATCACATGAACCTCGCCATCAACGACCGACGCCTGACCAAGCCCGGGGCCCAGAACGCCGCGCTGCGCGACTATGATTCGGTGCGCCGCGCCATCGCCTTCATCTCGGAGCACTGGCGCGCGCAGCCGACCATCGAATCGATGGCGGATGCCGCCGGCGTGACGCCCGATGAACTGCATCATCTGTTTCGCCGCTGGGCCGGACTGACGCCGAAGGCCTTCATGCAGGCGCTGACCCTCGATCACGCCAAGGGCCTGCTGCGCGATTTCGCCAGCGTGCTCGATGCAGCGCTCGACTCCGGGCTTTCCGGCCCGGGGCGGCTGCACGATCTGTTCGTCACCCATGAGGCGATGTCGCCGGGCGAATGGAAAACCGGCGGCGCCGGCATGACGCTGCGTTTCGGATTTCATCCCTCGCCGTTCGGCACCGCGATCGTGATCGCCAGCGGCCGCGGACTGGCCGGCCTTGCCTTCGCCGATCCCGGCGAGGAGCAGGCCTCGCTCGCCGACATGCAGCGGCGCTGGCCGCGGGCGACCTATCTCGAAGATCACGCCGGCACCGCTGCGCTGGCGCAACGCATCTTCGACACCAAACTATGGCGCGCGGACCAGCCGTTGCGGGTGGTGCTGATCGGCACCGACTTCGAGGTCCGGGTGTGGGAGACGCTGCTGAAAATCCCGATGGGCCGGGCGGTGTGCTATTCGGATATCGCCAACAACATCAAAAGCCCCAAGGCGTCACGCGCGGTCGGCGCCGCGGTCGGAAAAAACCCGGTGTCGTTTGTGGTGCCGTGCCATCGCGCGCTCGGCAAAGGCGGCGCGCTGACCGGCTATCACTGGGGCATCACCCGCAAGCAGGCGATGCTGGGCTGGGAAGCCGGACAGGTCGGGGTTCACTAGAAGGCCGATCGCTCATGGTTGAGGCAGCGCGTATGCGCGCGTACTCGAACCATGGCCGCAGCGCAACGTCGCACCTTCAGCACACCGTTCACGCCGCCAGATCGAGCTTCGAAGCGACGTGGCGTCGGCGTTGAGGCGGTAGATCACCGGCACACCCGTGGCGAGTTCACGCGCGAGAATTTCTTTCGGCGACAGCTTCTCCAGCACCATGATCAGGGCGCGCAGCGAATTGCCGTGCGCCGCCACCAGCGTGCGCTCGCCGCGCAGCACGCAAGGCAAGATCTCCTGGACGTAATAAGGCAGCGTGCGCGCCAGCGTGTCTTTGAGGCTTTCACCGCCGGGCGGCGGCACGTCGTAGGAGCGCCGCCAGACAAGGACCTGCTCCTCGCCCCATTTCTTGCGGGCGTCGTCCTTGTTTAGGCCCGAGAGATCGCCGTAGTCACGCTCGTTGAGCGCCAAATTCCTTTTGGTCGGCAAGCCGGTCTGGCCGATCTCGGTCAGCATCAGATCCAGCGTGTGCTGCGCCCGCATCAAGCACCGAGGTGAACGCGATGTCGAACGACAGTCCTTGCGCCTTTAATCTTTGGCCGGCGTCCTTGGCCTCGGCGATGCCCTTCTCGGTCAGATCGGGATCCTTCCAGCCGGTGAAGAGATTTTTCAGATTCCATTCGCTCTGGCCGTGGCGCACGAGCACGAGAAGCCGGTCGCTCATTCCCATCGTTTCCGTTTCAGTTCCAGAAGTCGGCAAAGTTTTCAGAAGTCCAGATTCTTAGAAGTCAGAGAGCCCGAGCACGTCGGCCATCGAATACATTCCGGGCTTCTTGTCGCGCGCCCACAACGCGGCCTTGACCGCGCCTTGCGCGAACATCGTGCGGTCCTCGGCGCGGTGCGTCAGTTCGATGCGCTCCATGGCGCCTGCGAAAATCACGGTGTGATCGCCGGTGACGGTGCCGCCGCGCAACGACGCAAAGCCGATGTCGCCGGCGCGGCGCGCGCCGGTGATGCCGTCGCGGCCCCGTGCGGAACACTCATCCAGCGCGACCTTGCGGCCGGCGGCGGCCGCCTCGCCCAGCAGCAAGGCGGTGCCCGATGGCGCGTCGATCTTGGCCTTGTGGTGGACTTCCAGAATTTCGATATCGAAATCCTCATCGAGCGATTGCGCGACCCGCTTCACCAGCGCCGCCAGCAGGTTGATGCCGAGGCTCATATTGCCTGACTTGACGACGATGGCGCGCGAGGTGACGCTTCTGATCACGGCGTCGTCCGATGACGAGAGCCCGGTGGTGCCGATGATGTGGACCAGGCCGCGCTGCGCGGCGATGGCGACATTGGCGATGGTCGCCCCCGGCACCGTGAAGTCGAGAATGCCGTCGGCATTGGCCGACAGCGTCCACAGATCGGCGGACAGCAGCACGCCATTGGCGGGCAAGCCTGCCAGCACGCCGGCATCCTTGCCGAGGAGTTCAGACCCCGGCGCCTCCAGCGCGCCGGTGACGACCGCGCCCGGTGTTTCCGAGATGACACGGATCAGCGCGCGGCCCATCCGGCCGCCGGCCCCCGCAACGATCAAGCGCATGTCGGACATCTCATGAACCTCGCCCTTGCCGTATAGCCGGGGCAGCGCTTTCCGGCAACCGACCAGGCTGCTGGCCGCGCGTCGCGCGGAAGACGCCGCTCCTCAGGATGAGGAAAGAAAGATTACGGCTGCGCGCCGTCGTAGCCCTCGACGACGATGAGTTCGGCGATCGAATGCGGCTGCCGCACCTTGATATTCGCCTGGTACTCCGGCGAGCGGTAGCAGGCCAGCGCCGTCTCGTAATCGGGAAATTCGATCACGACATTTCGCGATCGACTTTCGCCTTCAACGCCGTCGAACTTGCCGCCACGTACGACATAGCGTCCACCGAACTTCTTGAAGATGGTTGGGTTGGCCGCCGCGTAAGCCTTGTAGCCTTCCTCATTGTGGACGTCGACGCGACCGATCCAATACCCTCTTGCCATTTTCGGTTCTCCCTTTTCGTTGTCAGGCCAAAGCTTGCGTGATTTCCGTGACGATGGCTTCCGCCGCCTGTTTCGGATCGGCGGCTTCCAGCACCGGCCGGCCGACCACCAGATAATCAGCGCCGGCCGATATCGCGCGGGCCGGCGTCATGATGCGCTTCTGGTCGCCGGTGGCCGCACCCGCAGGCCGGATGCCCGGCGTCACGAGGCGCCATCTGGTGGCCCACGATCTGGCGCAGGCGGGACGCCTCTTCCGGCGAACAGACGAGGCCGTCGATGCCGAGCGCCTGGGCCTGCCGGGCGCGGGCCTCGACCAGATCGGACACGCCAAGACGGTAACCCGCGGCGTGGAGATCGCCGTCGTCATAGGAGGTCAGCACCGTGACGGCGAGGATCTTCAGATCCGATCCCGCCCGCGCCTCGGCCGCCGCCTTCATGGTCTGCGGATAGGCGTGCACGGTCAGGAATGTCGCGCCAAGGGATGCGACGCTTTCGACGCCGCGCGCCACCGTGTTGCCGATATCGTGCAGCTTGAGATCGATGAATACTTTCTTGCCTGAGCCTGCAAGCTCACGAACCAGCGGCAATCCGCCGGCATAAGCGAGCTGGTAGCCGATCTTGTAAAACGTCACGGCGTCGCCGAGCCGGGCGATCATCGCCTCGGCGGCGGCGACGCTGGGCAGATCGAGCGCCACGATCAGCCGGTCGCGGGGGGTGATGGTCGCTTGCTGCATGTCACCTCACATCATGCGCTGGGAAACGTCGATCAACTGCCGCGCCAGCGCCTTCAGCGCCTCGACATCGGCCGGATGCTTCAACCGGTCCCTGTCGTCATAGGCTTCGTCGGCGAACGACAGCGCAAGCTGGTTGGGAATGACGGTGGCGCGGCAGGCCGCCAGAATAAGCCGCAGCGCCGCCAGCGCCCGGGTGCCGCCGAGGCGGTTGCCCGACGCCGCCGCGATCGCAAAGGCGCGGTCGTGAAACACCTGGCCGCGGGCCTCATGCGCATCCTGCACGCGCGTGATCCAGTCGATGGTATTCTTGACCAAAGCCGGCACCGACGAATTGTATTCCGGCGTCACGATCAGGACGCCATGATGCGCGCCGATCATGCGCTTGAGATTGACCGCATGCTTGGGCACGCCGGATTTTGTCTGCAGGTCGCCGTCATAGATCGGCAGCGGAAAATCGCCCAGTGAAATGCGCGTGACTTCGGCGCCGGCCTGCGCGAGTTCATGGGCGGCCGCCGCCGCCAGCCTCGCATTGAGCGAGCCGGTGCGAAGCGAGCCGGGGATCACGAGAATTTTCAGCGCTGACATGATTTGTGTATCGTTCAGGACGAACCCGCCGAACGCTTCTTTTATTGGAGCATGATCTTTTCGGAAAACCGATACCCACTTTTCCGGATCGTGCTCCTTTCAGTCCTTGCGATACACCCAGACACGCGCCGGCGGAAGGTTCATCCAGATGCGCTCGGAGGCTTCTGTGGAAACGCCGGGCAGCGATTTCGGTATAGGCGGCGCGACCGAATAGGTGAACTGTACGAACGGCGCCCCCGGCGCCAGCGCGAGGAAGGCATCGCGGATCAGCTTCAGGCGCGTCAGCATCGGTTTCGTGACCAACGGCAGGCCGGACACCACGGCGGATGCGGGGACGTTCAGCACGTTCCAGAGCGAGTCCCGCAGCTTGTAGGCGTCGCCCTGCACGACCTTGGCATGCGGATAGCGGTCGCGCAGCAGCGCGCAGAAGCCCGGATCATATTCGACCAGCACCAGACGTTTCTGATCGACGCCATGCTCGATCAGCGCATTGGTGATGGCGCCGGTCCCCGGTCCCAATTCGACCACCGGTCCGGATGACTTGATGTCGACATACTGCGCCATGGTGCGGGCCAATACCCGTCCCGACGGCATCACGGCGCCCATGTGAAGCGGCTTCTCGATCCATGAACGAAGAAAACGGACCTCGTCGTCGAGACGAAGGGGCTTCTTCAACGCACGCGCGGACGATTGCAAAGGCATGTCGCTACCAGGCGGGGACCGCAAGTCGGCGGTGTGTCAGAAAACAGTCACAAACAGGTATAGGTCGCAACTGAAACGGTCAAGCCGCACAGTCTTGCGGCAGGTCCGCCAAAGTGCTTGCGATTGGTGATGGGCCCGCTCCGCGCTAGGTGCTGGCGCGGGTGCCGAAGAAGTCCTTGACCTTGGTGAAGAAACCCGCGGCTTCGGGTTGGGTTGCGCCGGACGATAATCTTTCGAACTCGGCCAGCAATTCCTGCTGCTTCTTGGTCAGATTCTGCGGCGTTTCGACCACGACCTGGACATACATGTCGCCGGTCTGGCGCGAACGCAGCACCGGCATGCCTTTTGATGCAATGCGAAAGCGCCGGCCGGACTGGGTTCCGGCGGGGATTTTCACCTTGGACTTGCCCTTGTCGATGGTCGGGACCTCGAATTCGCCGCCCAGCGAAGCCGCCACCATCGAGATCGGTACCCGGCAATGCAGATCGGCGCCATCGCGCTGAAAAAACTGATGCGCGGCCAGCGAAAGAAAAATGTAGAGGTCGCCTGAGGGTCCGCCGCGGACACCAGCCTCGCCTTCACCGGCAAGCCGGATGCGGGTGCCGTCTTCCACGCCCTGCGGAATGTTGACCGACAGGTTGCGCTCGCGGGTCACGCGCCCCGAGCCCACGCATGACGGACACGGGTCTTCGATCATCTGACCGCGGCCCTGACAGCCCGGGCAGGTTCGCTCCAGCGTAAAGAATCCCTGCGCCTGCCGCACCCGCCCCTGCCCGCCGCACGTCGAGCAGGTTTTCGGTTTGGTGCCGGCTTTCGCGCCGGTGCCCGAACAGGATTCGCAAGTGACCGAAACCGGAATCTCGATCTGCGCGGTCTTGCCGAGGAAGGCTTCCTCGAGCGTGATTTCCATGTTGTAGCGCAGGTCGGCGCCACGCTCGCGCCCGCCGCCGCGACCGCGTTGCCCGGCCATGCCGAACAGGTCTTCGAAAATATCCGAGAATGACGAGGCAAAGCCGGCGCCGAATCCCGGGCCACCGCCGCCGCCCTGCTCGAACGCGGCATGACCGAACCGGTCATAGGCCGCACGCTTTTCGCCGTCTTTGAGGACTTCGTAGGCTTCGTTGATTTCCTTGAAGCGGACTTCGCTGCTGGCATCGCCGGGATTCTTGTCCGGGTGCCATTTCATCGCGAGCTTGCGGAAGGCTGCCTTGAGCCGGAACTCGTCCGCGGTCCGTTCGACTTCAAGGGTTTCGTAGTAGCAACGCTTGGTGGACATCCGGGCGAACTCTCAACTGTCATGGCCGGGCTTGACCCGGCCATCCATCATTTTCTTTTGAAGATGGACCCCCGGGTCAAGCCCGGGGGTGACGATCTTGATCATGGCGGAGAGCATCGCACTGATCCGTAACGTAAGGGTTACGCAGATTTCTTGTTGTTCTTGTCGTCGTCGACTTCGGTAAATTCCGCGTCGACCACGTCATCCTTTGCGGCATCCTTGGCCGCATCGCTCTCGGCCTGCTGCTTGTACATCGCCTCGCCGAGCTTCATCGAAGCCTGCGCCAGCGTGTTGCTCTTGGCCTTGATCGCCTCGGCATCGTCACCCTTCAGCGCTTCCTTCAAATCGCTGACGGCGTCCTCGATGGCGCGGCGCTCGCTCTCCTCGACCTTCGAACCATGTTCGGCCAGCGCCTTCTCGGTCGAATGCACCAGACCGTCGGCATGATTCTTGGCATCGACCGCCTCGCGGCGTTTCTTGTCCTCGGCCGCATTGGCCTCGGCGTCCTTGACCATCTTCTGGATGTCGGCCTCGGACAGACCGCCCGAAGCCTGGATCCGGATCTGCTGTTCCTTGCCGGTCGCCTTGTCCTTTGCCGACACGTTGACGATGCCGTTGGCGTCGATATCGAAGGTCACCTCGATCTGCGGCATGCCGCGCGGCGACGGAGGAATGCCCATCAGGTCGAACTGGCCGAGAACCTTGTTGTCGGCAGCCATTTCGCGCTCGCCCTGGAACACGCGGATGGTGACGGCGTTCTGGTTGTCCTCGGCGGTCGAGAACACCTGGCTCTTCTTGGTCGGGATCGTGGTGTTGCGATCGATGATGCGCGTGAACACGCCACCCAGCGTCTCGATGCCGAGCGACAGCGGGGTCACGTCGAGCAGCAGCACGTCCTTGACGTCGCCCTGCAGCACGCCGGCCTGGATCGCCGCACCGATGGCGACGACTTCATCCGGATTGACGCCCTTGTGCGGCTCCTTGCCGAAGAACTGCTTCACGACTTCCTGAATCTTCGGCATCCGGGTCATGCCGCCGACCAGCACCACTTCGCCGATTTCGCCGGCGGTGAGGCCCGCATCCTTCAGCGCCTTGCGGCAGGGCTCGATGGTCTTCTCGACCAGATCGTTGACCAGCGCCTCGAATTTGGCGCGCGTCAATTTCATGGTCAGATGCTTCGGACCGGACGCATCGGCCGTGATGAAGGGCAGGTTGATTTCGGTCTGCGTGGTCGAAGACAATTCGATCTTGGCCTTTTCGGCGGCCTCTTTCAGGCGCTGCAGGGCAAGCTTGTCATTGCGCAGGTTGATGCCCTGCTCCTTCTGGAATTCATCGGCCAGATAGTTGACCAGCCGCATGTCGAAGTCTTCACCGCCCAAAAACGTATCGCCGTTGGTCGACTTCACTTCGAACACGCCGTCGCCGATCTCCAGCACCGAGACGTCGAAGGTGCCGCCGCCGAGATCGTACACCGCGATGGTGCCGGCCTTCGACTTGTCGAGACCGTAGGCAAGGGCTGCCGCGGTCGGCTCGTTGATGATGCGCAGCACTTCAAGGCCGGCGATCTTGCCGGCGTCCTTGGTGGCCTGACGTTGCGCGTCGTTGAAATAGGCGGGAACGGTGATGACGGCCTGATCGACCTTCTGGCCGAGATGGGCTTCCGCGGTCTCTTTCATCTTCTGCAGAATGAAAGCGGAGACCTGCGAGGGCGAGTAGCTCTTGCCGTCGGCTTCGACCCAGGCGTCGCCGTTGGATGCCTTGACGATCTTGTAGGGGACAAGCTTCTTGTCCTTCTCGACCATCGGGTCGTCGTAGCGGCGGCCGACGAGGCGCTTGACCGCAAAGAAAGTCCGCTCGGGATTGGTCACCGCCTGGCGCTTGGCGGGCTGGCCGACGAGGCGCTCGCCATCATCGCTGAAAGCGACAATCGACGGTGTCGTCCGCATGCCTTCCGCGTTCTCGATGACTTTCGCGGTTTTGCCATCCATTACGGCAACGCACGAATTGGTGGTGCCGAGATCGATCCCAATGACCTTTCCCATGGTCCTCATATCCTTCTTTTTGCGGCAGGTTGGCTGGGCCCTGACGGCGCACCAATCCAAACCCCCAACGATCAAATACTCGCGATATTGCGACGGTGAGCCTCATATAGGAGAGGGGGGCAGGCCTGCAAGGACCGGGGCGCAACCTTAGCCCGCGAAAACCCTGACCTTTGGAAGATCGTGTCCGCCCTCCGGCCCGGCACCGGCCGGGGCCTGCAGCCTGGTGCCGGACCCATCGCGAACTCCGGCGCGATGGGTGCCGGGCCCCTCGCGGGTGTCCGATTACGGGAACGGATCGGCGGGCAGGCCTGTTGCCGAAGCGGCAAAACGGCTAAAGCAGGCGGGCCGGAACGTGGCTCCCGCGCCCAAGGGCCACATCGGGCAACCATCGAACGGCCTCAATGCAAACCCAGTAGATTTTCATGAAGCATATTCGACTTTTGTCCGCCCTCGTCCTGTTCGTTGCCGCGATCTGTCCCGCCCTGGCGGCGGACACGGTCTTTCCGCCGGGGGTTCGGGTCGGGATAACGCCGCTGGTCGGGCTGGTCGGAGCCAGGACATTCGTCGGATTCGAAACCGAGGACCATGGCGTCAAGGTGCTGATGGCGGAGCTTCCGCCCGAGGCCTACAACGAGGTCGTGACGGCCTTCAAGGCCAATCCGGCCGGCACCAATGGCATCAAGCCCGAGAGCATCGAGACATCCGCCGGCGTTGCCTATTACACCGCGGAGAACGCCAGGAATGGCGCAACCAATGTCCGGCGCTATTCGATGATCCTGCCGGGAGGCGCCTTCTCCGGCTATATCGCCGTGCAGGTTCCCGAGAATGCGAGCAAGATCTACACCGACGACGCGATACGGCAGATGTTCGCCACGGCGGCGGTCCGCAGGCAGGTTCCGCTCGAGGAACAGCTTGCACTGATGCCGTTCAAGATCAGCGAACTCGGCGATTTCAAAAATGTCCGCACGCTGGCGGTTGGCTCTGCCGTGCTGCTCGCCGACGGCGAGGAAAACAGCAGCGTTGAAGTAACACCGTTCATGGTGCTCAGCCTGATGGGATCCGCGCCGGCGCAGCCGGATGATCGCGGCCGGTTTGCGCAGGAGACCGCCATCAGCATTCCGGGCGTGCGCGAGGCGCGGATGACGATGTCCGAGCGGTCCGCATCGAGGGCATGCCCGGCTATGAAACGCGGATCGATGGCATCAGCGGCAAGGGCACCCCCGTCACCGTCGTGCAATGGTTGCGTTTCGGGGGCCCGACCACGTTGCGCATCATCGGAAGTGCCCCCCGCGACCAGTGGGCGAAAGCGTTCCCGCGCTTCCGCACCGTGCGGGACGGCATTCAGCCGCGCTGAATTCGCGTCCACGGGTGCCGAAGATTCCGGCCCTGAGTTGGTCGGTAAATCCTCTTTACGCTGCTCCGGCGACCTGATTTGCTGGCTGAGGCGACAAGGGGAGAGGCAACCATGCTGGACCGAAGACAAATTCTTGCAGGCTTGGGCACCATGATCGTGACGACCGGTATCTCGAAACAACTTTGGGCGGCGGGCTCGATCAAGCCCGATGACGCGTCGGCCCTGCTGGTGATCGATGTTCAGAACTGCTTCCTGCCGGGCGGCAGCCTCGCCGTGAAGGAAGGCGAGCAGGTCGTTCCGGTGATCAACCGCATCGCCAAGGGCTTCGCCAATGTCGTGATGACGCAGGACTGGCACACCGTTGGCCATATTTCCTTTGCCTCAGTTCATGACGGCAAGAAGCCGTTCGAAATGATCGATCTGCCCTATGGCAAGCAGATGTTGTGGCCCGATCACTGCGTGCAGGGCACCGAAGGGGCCGCGCTTTCAAAGGACCTCGCGATTCCGCAGGCCGAGCTTGTCATTCGCAAGGGATTCCACAAGGACGTCGACAGCTATTCGGCGTTCACCGAGGCCGACGGCAAAACCACGACAGGACTTGCCGCCTATCTGCAGGCCCGCAAGATCCAGCGCCTGTTTGTCGCAGGCCTCGCGACCGATTTCTGTGTCGCCTGGACCGCGCTCGATGCGCGCAAGGCCGGCTTCGAGACCTATGTGGTTGAAGACGCCTGTCGCGGCATAGACGCCCAGGGCTCGCTGGCCAAAGCCTGGACCGACATGGCCCAGGCCGGCGTCAAGCGCATCCAGTCGGGCGACATCGAGGTCTAGTTCTGTAGGCTCTGGAGCAATTTCCAGTTTAACGGCTTCATCCTTCGAGACGCGGCCAAGCGGCCGCTCCTCAGGATGAGGTCTTCTCAGGTCTCGAACCCTCATGGTGAGGAGCGCGTCTTCGCGCGTCTCGAACCATGGCGACGAGGGAAGCGGATCGATTCAAGCGACCCGAAACGCTTTAGCTAGTTCTGCTCGGAAGCACTGACTTTCGCGCCGCCCTTGGCGACCGCGACCAGTGCCGGCCGCAATATGCGGTCGCCAATCATGTAACCAGCCTGTACCACCTGCACCACCGTTCCGGCCGGGACCGATGGATCGGGAACCTCATACATCGCTTGCTGGAAGTTCGGATCGAATTTCTCGCCCGACGGATCGAATTTCTTGACGCCGTTTTTCTCCAGCGTATTGAGCAGCGACCGCTCGGTTAATTCAACGCCTTCGATCAGCGACTTCAGCCCGGGATCGGCGGCGGCCCTGGTGTCGGCCGGAACCGCATCGAGCGCGCGCTGCAGATTGTCGGCGATATCGAGAACGTCACGCGCGAAACCTGAAATGCCATAGGCTCGCGCATCGGCGACTTCGCGCGTGGTGCGCTTGCGCAGGTTTTCCATATCCGCCAGCGTGCGCAGCATCTTGTCACGCAAATCGGCGACTTCCTTCGCCAGCGCTGCCGCCGATCCCTCCTCCGGGTCGTCGGGCATGATGTACGGCTTGGAAACCACGGGCTCGGCGGCCGGGTTAACCGGATCGTCGTTCTGCCGGTTGGGATCGGTCATAGACTGCCTTCTCGAAAAAATGGCACGGGATCAATGGGGAGGATTGGCTCGCCGGGATATCGTGCTTTAGAAGCCAAAAATCAAGCGCAACGGGGCGCTGACCGGGCGGATTATCCCCCCAGCATCCGGCTGACGATGCGCGCGGCATAGTCCACTGTCGGAATCACGCGGGCATAATTGAGCCGCGTCGGCCCGATCACGCCAAGAACGCCGACAATATGACCCGCGCCATCGCTGTAGGGCGCGATGATGGTGGAAGAACCGGACAGCGAAAACAGCTTGTTCTCCGAGCCGATGAAAATCCGCACGCCTTCGGCGCGCTCGGCACGTCCCAACAGATCGATCACGCCGCGCTTGGTCTCGAGATCGTCGAACAGCAGCCTGACACGCTCCAGATCCTCCAGCGCATGCAAATCTTCCAGCAGATTGGCGTGACCGCGCACGATCAGCTGCCGGTCGTCGCTTTCACCGCCCGACCAACTCGCGATCCCGGCGGCGATCACCTTCTGCGTCAGTTGATCGAGCTCGGAGCGGTTTTGCGTCAAGGCGGTTTCAAGTTCGAGCCGCGCTTCCGCCAGCGTCCGCCCGCGAATCCGTGCATTGAGAAAATTGGTGGCTTCGGTGAGCGCCGACGACGGAACTCCGGATGGCAGCGTCAGCACGCGGTTCTCGACCTGGCCGTCCTGACCGACCAGCACCACCAGCGCCCGCTCCGGTTCCAGCCGAACGAATTCGATATGTTTCAGCCGCGAATTGGATTTGGCTGTCAGAACCACGGCGGCGGCCCGGGTCAGGCCGGACAGCCGCGTCAAGGCCTCGCCAAGGGCGGCTTCGACCGATTGCGCCTTGCCGACCGACGCAAGCTGGGTCTGGATCGATTGCCGCTCCGGCTCGGTGAGATCGCCGACCTGCATCAGCGCATCGACGAAAAAGCGCAGGCCCAGTTCGGTGGGCAGCCGGCCGGCCGAGGTATGCGGCGCGTAAATCAGGCCGAGCTGCTCCAGATCCGACATCACGTTGCGGACCGAGGCCGGCGACAGCGGCACCGCGATCAGGCGCGAGATGTTGCGCGACCCCACCGGCTCGCCGGTGGCGAGATAACTCTCGACGATTTGACGAAATATATCCCGCGACCGCTCATTGAGTTGGGCGAGCCCGGCATGCGGCGCGATCAGGCCAATCGGATCGTGGTGGGCCACGGGCAACTCCAGAGCGCGGGGGCCGCGCTTGCAACAGGCCTAATCTGTCCATCTCGGGGGCCGGTTACAAGCAGACATTGGGCCTGCGCGGTGGCCAGGGGAGCGTCAAAGGGCCTTGCCGCTGCCGCTTCCCCCTCCTACAAGCACCGCGAACCGTAACTTT
Organism: uncultured Pseudomonadota bacterium; assembly: GCA_963771225.1. Lineage (GTDB taxonomy): Bacteria > Pseudomonadota > Alphaproteobacteria > Rhizobiales > Xanthobacteraceae > Bradyrhizobium. The sequence goes on from CAVYSR010000014.1 coordinate 16,024, forward strand.
TGCGAAAATTTTGGAGGATTCCCATGCGGCCAAGCCGCCGTGCGCCGGATGAACTGCGCGCCGTGTCGCTGGAACGGGGCGTGGTCAAATACGCCGAGGGTTCCTGCATGGTCAAATTCGGCGATACCCATGTGCTGGTTACGGCGACCCTGGAAGAGCGCCTGCCGCCCTGGCTCAAGGGCCAGGGCCGCGGCTGGGTCACGGCCGAATACGGCATGCTGCCGCGCGCCACCCTGGAACGCACCCGCCGCGAGGCTTCCGCCGGCAAACAAAATGGCCGTACCGTCGAAATCCAGCGCCTGATCGGCCGCTCGTTGCGCGCCACGCTCGATCTCGAAGCGCTCGGCGAGCGCCAGATTACCGTCGACTGCGACGTGCTGCAGGCCGATGGCGGCACCCGCACGGCCTCGATCACCGGCGCCTGGGTCGCATTGGCCGACTGCATCGGCTGGATGAAGACCCGCAACATGGTCAAGGGCAACGTGCTGCGCGACAATGTGGCGGCGATCTCCTGCGGCATCTATAACGGTACGCCAGTGCTCGACCTCGATTATGCCGAGGACTCGGAGGCCGATACCGACGCCAACTTTGTGATGACCGGCGATGGACGCATCATCGAGGTGCAGGGCACCGCCGAAAAGACGCCGTTCTCGCAGGACGAGTTCCTGACGCTGATGGCGCTGGCGCGCAAAGGCGTGGCGCGGCTGGTGGACCTGCAGAAAATGGCCGTGGCGTGAGTCACGTCTGCGCCGGTAGCCGAAGAAAGACGTGGATGGCCGGGGCGCAGGCAAGTCTACCGCGCAAGGCAGACTACTATGCGCGGCCATGACGAATTATAAGCGCGCATGACCCAGCATCGCCGAATCACCGGCAAGCTCGTGATCGCGACCCACAATCCCGGCAAGCTTGCCGAGATGCGCGAATTACTGGCGCCGCACGGCGTCGCGGCGGTGTCGGCCGGCGAACTCGGCCTCAGCGAGCCTGACGAGATCGGCGACACGTTCGGCGCCAATGCGCGGATCAAGGCGGTTGCCGCGGCCAAGGCGGCGCAGCTTCCGGCCTTCGCCGACGATTCCGGATTGGTGGTCGACGCGCTCGACGGCGCGCCCGGGATTTTTTCGGCGCGATGGGCCGGCGCGGACAAGGACTTTGCCGCCGCGATGACGCGGATCGAACGGCTGCTGCAGGAGCGGGGTGCGACGACCCCGCCGCAACGAACAGCGCATTTCGTTTCCGCGCTCTGCGTGGCCTGGCCCGACGACCATCTCGAAGAAGTCGAGGCGCAGGCCCGCGGCACGCTGGTATGGCCGCCGCGCGGCACCGCCGGCTTCGGCTACGATCCGGCGTTCCAACCGGACGGACACGCGCGGACCTTCGGCGAAATGACCAGCCTCGAGAAACACGGCCTGCCGCCGCTGGGGCTCGGGCTGTCGCACCGCGCCCGCGCTTTCGTCAAGCTGGCGGAGATCTGCCTGTGAGCCGCGTCGAAAGCCCCCACCCCAACCCTCCCCCGCAAGCGGGAAAAAAAGACGCCTTCGGTGTCTACCTGCATTGGCCGTTTTGCCTGTCGAAATGTCCGTATTGCGATTTCAACAGCCATGTCCGGCATGCCCCGATCGATGAGGATCGCTTCGCACGCGCCTTCGCCCGCGAGATCGAAACCACCGCCGCGCGCACACCGGGCCGCGAAGTATCGTCGATTTTTCTGGGCGGCGGCACGCCATCCTTGATGCGGCCGCAAACCGTCGGCGCCATTCTGGATGCGATCGGAAAGCACTGGCGCGTCGCTGAAGGCGCCGAAGTCACGCTGGAGGCCAACCCCACCAGTGTCGAGGCGACACGATTCGGCGGTTATCGCGCAGCCGGCGTCAACCGGGTCTCACTCGGCGTGCAGGCGCTGGACGACGCTTCGCTGAAGGCGCTGGGACGGCTACACACCGCGCGCGAAGCGCTGGACGCGGTTGCAATCGCGCGCGCAGCCTTCGACCGCTATTCGTTCGATCTGATCTACGCCCGTCCCGACCAGACGCCGCAGATGTGGACGGACGAGTTGAAGCTCGCCATCTCGGAAGCCGCCGAGCATCTGTCGCTCTATCAACTCACGATCGAGGAAGGCACGCCGTTCTTCGGTCTCCATGCCGCGGGCAAACTGAAGACGCCGGACGAGGCGACCGCGCGCGCGCTCTATGACGTGACGCAGGAGGTTTGCGCCGCGCACGGGCTGCCGTCCTACGAGATTTCCAATCACGCGCGGGCCGGCGCGGAATGCCGGCATAATCTCGTCTACTGGCGCGGCGAGGAATATGCCGGGATCGGTCCCGGCGCCCATGGCCGCCTTGATGTCGACGGCATCAGGCATGCGGTCGCCACCGAGAAGCGGCCCGAGGCCTGGCTGATGCGGGTCGAGGCGACCGGCGACGGTGTCGTCACCGACGATGTGCTCAACAGCGAAGAGCGCGCCGATGAATTTCTGCTGATGGGCCTGCGGCTCACCGAAGGCATCGACCCGCGGCGCTATGCGGCCTTGTCCGGCCGCGCGCTCGATCCCCGCCGGATCGAGCTACTGGCCGGTGAAGGCGCCATCACCGTCGACGAAAGCGGACGGCTGCGGGTGACGCAGGCCGGATTTCCGGTGCTCGATGCGGTGGTGGCGGATCTGGCGGCGTAGTCATTCACCATGTCGTCGCGAAGGCCGGGACCCATACGGCGCGGATTCACGTTTCGGCAATGAAGCAGATGCCTTCTGCCATCAACAAAGCCAGCGGTGATGGGTCCCGGCCTTCGCCGGGACGACGCCGCGTGGAAAGCTACGCGCCAAAACCCTTCGGCGAGCCGGCGACCGGCTGGCTGCCGCCGGGCGCGACCTTCATCACGGCGAGGCCACGCTCGTTGGTGCCGTCGGGGCGGAAGCGAAACACGCCGTCGATGCCGGCAAAGCCCGATGGATTGGTCAGCACCTCCGAGGAGAACCGCTGCCCGCCTTGGGTTCGCGCCAGGGCCGCGACCAGCGCGACCGCATCATAGGCCAAGGTCGCGGTTCGCACCGGATCGGCGTTGAATTTGGCGTGGTAACGGCTTGAGAAACTCCGGAAACCGGAGGGATCGGGGGCCGCATAAAGTCCGCCGCGAAGCGTGGCGCTGTTGAACACGCGCGGATTGTCCCAAAGACCGGTGCCGAGAAGCTGGATGTTCTTCAAATTCGCACCCGCCGCGGTCAACGCGTCGGCCGTCGCCACCACCGAATCGCCGTCGTCGGCCAGAAGCAGCGCATCGGCCTGGCCGAGCGCCTGTGCAATCCGCGCCACTCCCGCCCGGTCGGCGCCGTATTTCTCGAATGCGACGACACGGCCGCCACGGCGGGCTACGGCCTGCTTGAACGCGACCTCGACCACGTTGCCATAGGCATTGTCAGGCAGCAGTGCTGCGAAGGAGCGCTTGCCGATGCTGGCGGCATATTCGATGATCCGGTTGACGTCGGATTCCGGCAGGAAGCTCAACAGAAAGACGCCGCGGCCCGCCACGCTCGAATCGGTCGAGAACGCGATCACCGATATGCCGCGGGCGCGGGTGCTCTGCGCCGTCGCCGGAACCGATAGCGCAAACAGCGGACCCAGAATGATCTCGGCGCCTTCGTCGAGCGCCTGCTGGGTTCCCTGCTGGGCGCCTTGCGGGCTGCCGCCATCGTCCTTGATCAGGAGCTGGATGTTGGGATTCTGGAATTCCGCCAGCGCCATCTCGGCGGCATTCTTCATCGATTGGGCGGCGACGCCGGCATTGCCGGCAGCCGACAGCGGCAGGATCAAGCCGACCTTGACGCCCCCGTTGCCGACCGCTTGCGGCTGCTGGGGCGGCCCGGCGGGCGAACCGAACGTGCTGAGGCTCTGCTGCACGCCGGAACACGCCGCCAGCAGAGGGGCGCCCAGAAAGAGGCCAAGCGCCGTCCGCCGGGTTGGGCCCGGCGGCCGAGCTTTGGCAGACCAAGACTCGGCAGGCAGAAACTTCGGATCGGGCGGGCCCACCATGGGATCTCTTCTCTTGACCGACCGAAAGCGGCCAGGACTTCAACCTCCAACTGATCAGGAGGGTGGATTCAGGCATATTGTCGGCGAATGGTTAACCAAAACAAAAGGATTATGGCGTTGCGGTGCAGTCGCCGGTTGCAGGTCCCTGTTTCCTCGCCGTTGGCTTGACGCGCTTTCGTGACGCGAGCCAGTATCCACTCCGCGCCAAAACGCTCTATACCGGCATTATGCGCCCAAAAGCTGTCCCCACCAATGCGGTTGAAGCTCTGACGGAACCCGCAGCCCGTACCTTCGCGGTGGCCGGCCAGATCCTGACCGCGCCCAGGGCCAGGCCCGGCCTGTATCTGGTGGCGACCCCGATCGGCAATCTCGGCGACATTACCTTGCGGGCGCTGGAGACGCTGGCCGGCGTCGATGTCATCGCCTGCGAGGATACCCGCATCACCCGCCGGCTCACCGAGCGCTACGCGATCACGGCGCTGCTCAAGCCCTATCACGAACATAACGCAGCACTGGCGCGGCCGAAAATCCTGCAACGGCTGGCGCAGGGCGCTTCGATCGCGCTGGTCTCGGATGCCGGCACGCCCCTGATTTCCGATCCCGGCTTCAAGCTGGTGCGCGAGGCCTGCGCGGCCGGACATCAGCGTGATCGCTTTGCCGGGCCCTTCCTCGGTGCTGGCCGCACTCGCGGTGGCAGCATTGCCGACCGACCGCTTCTTCTTCGAAGGATTTCTGCCGCCGAAGGAGACCGCGCGGCGGACCCGGCTGACGGAGCTTTCGCGAATCGACGCCACGCTGGTGATGTTCGAATCCGGCGGCCGCGTGCAGGCTACCTTGTCCGATCTCGCCGACATCATGGGCACGCGCGATGCGGCGATTTGCCGCGAGATGACCAAGCTGCACGAGGATATCCGCCGCGCGCCCATCTCCGAACTGGCGCAGGCAGCGGACACGCTGGAGACGCGCGGCGAATTCGTGCTGGTGATCGGCCCGCCCGCGGCGGGCGCGCAGATCATGGCGAAGGATGATCTGGACAATCTCTTGCGCCATCAGCTCGCGCATCACAGCGTCAAGGATGCGGTCGCGCACGCGGTCGAACTGTCGGGCCGGCCGCGCCGCGAGATCTATGCCCGCGCGCTTGAACTCGCCGGCAAGGCCGATGCGAACGGCGAAGATGGCCAGCAAGATGATCCGGCAAAATGACCAAGCCTGACGACGCCCGTTCCGGAGTGGCGCCGGTGAAAGCGCCCGCGCGCGTCGCGGCGTTCAAGACCGGCCTCTCCGCCGAGGCGCGCGCCGCGGCTTTTCTGATGGCCAAAGGCTATCGCATCCTGGCGCGGCGCTTTCGCACGCCCTATGGCGAGATCGACATCGTGGCGAAGCGGCGCAACTTGATTGCGTTCATCGAGGTCAAGGCCCGCGGCAGCCTCGATGAGGCCGCCTATGCGGTAACGCCGCGCCAGCAGCAGCGCATCATCGATGCAGCCCAGGCCTGGCTGATGGCGCATCCCGAGCATGCCGAATTGGAGCTGCGTTTCGACGCCATGCTGATTGCGCCGCGGCGATTGCCGCGCCATCTGTTGGCGGCATTCGACGCCAGCACCTGACATTTCCTTTCAAACAGAACTTGCGGACCAGCCAATGAAATTAAACGTCGCCGTCCAGATGGACCCCATCGCGCGCATCAACATATCCGGCGATTCGACCTTTGCGCTGCTCTTGGAAGCGCAGAAACGCGGCCACGCGCTGTCGTATTACACCCCCGACAAACTCTCGCTGCGCGGCGAGGAGGTGGTGGCCCCGGTCCAGGCCCTGAGCGTGCGCGACCAGGTGGGCGACCATTTCACGCTCGGCGAGCCGCGGCGCGAGCCGCTGGCGCAATATGACGTGATCCTGCTGCGGCAGGACCCGCCGTTCGATCTCGCCTACATCACCTCGACGCATTTTCTCGAACGGCTTCACCCCAGGACGCTGGTGGTCAACAATCCCGCCAGCGTGCGCAACGCGCCGGAAAAGATCTTCGTGATGGATTTTCCGGACCTGATGCCGCCGACGCTGATTTCGCGCGATCTCGACGAGATCAACGCGTTCCGCGACCAGCACGGCGCGGTGGTGATGAAACCGCTGCACGGCCATGGCGGTGCGGCGGTGTTTCGCATCATGCCGCAGGACATGAATTTCGGTTCGCTGTTCGACATGTTCTCGGTGACGTTTCGCGAGCCGTGGGTGATCCAGCGCTTTCTGCCCGAGGTCAAGCACGGCGACAAGCGCATCATCCTGGTCGACGGCGAATTCGCCGGCGCGGTCAACCGCGTGCCGGCGGCCGACGATTTGCGCTCCAACATGGTGCGCGGCGGCGCCGCAAAGGCCACCGATCTGACGCCGCGCGAGCGTGAAATCTGCGCGCGCCTGGCGCCCGCCTTGCGCGAACGCGGATTATTGTTCGTCGGCATCGACGTCATCGACGGCCATCTCACCGAAATCAACGTGACCTCGCCGACCGGCATTCGCGCCATCGCGCGGCTCGACGGGCCGGATGTCGCGGCGATAATCTGGGACATGATCGAGAAGAAGCGGGGGTAGATCCCCCGAAAGCTATGGGATCGCAGAGGTGCTGAGACACATCCAGAAACAATACAACCTTAAGTCAGATAATTGGTTGAACACCGACTTTTTCATGCTAGACGCTGATCGACACTTTTTCAGTGGCTGGGGACCAGGGAATGCGTTGCGTTGCTATCGTTGGGGCTGGACTACTTTCGATTGTCGGATTTGGGGGCGCGGCGTCCGCCGCCGATCTTCCCGCGGTCGCCTATACCAAGGCGTCTGTGATCGTTGACCCCGCCTACCAACTGGAGCGGTTTCTACATCGGCATCGAGGGCGGCGGCGGCTGGAGCAAGGACTACCGGACCTACGGCCCACCCAACACGCGCCCGGAACCGTCACCAACGAACAGCTTGGCGGCGGCTTGGCTGGTGGCTTGATCGGCTACAACTGGCAACTCCCCGGCAGTCGGTTTCTGCTTGGTGTCGAGGGAAGTTTCGATTGGGCCGATATCAGCGGCTCAGGCCCTTGTCCGAACCCGGTCTATTGCCTGCGGGGAAAAACTCAATCAGCTTTACTCCGGCACCGGACGGATCGGGTATGTCTTGGGGAAATGCGTTGCTGTACGCCAAGGGCGGCGCTGCCTGGACGGAGGTCGACTATCACTGCAACCTTTTTGGCACGCCGGGCCCGTTCGATGGTGGCGGCAATGTGAACCGCGATGGCTGGGTGGTGGGCGGCGGCCTCGAATACATGTTTGCTCCAAATTGGAGCGCCAAGGTCGAATACGATTACTATGATTTCGGAAGCAAAATTTCCGCGACGGATTCTGGCGGTGCTCTTCATCTCCTCACCAATAAGAACTCGACGTTGACCGCGCAGACATTGAAGGTTGGTGCCGACTACCACTTCGGTTGGGGCGGCCCGGGCGTCTCGAGATACTGATCTCGCAAAGCCTCAACATGGTTCGCGGCGCCGCAGCAATCGCCGCCGCCTCGCCACGCGAGCATGAACGGCGGAAAATTCGGGACCCGATCGCGGCCAAACGAGCCGGAAAATAATGTTTCTTCGGGGCGTTACGCCCCTGAGACGTGTTCGCGGCACGCTTCCCAAGGCTGATTTCAAGGCTCATTCAAGGCTGATTCTGCTTGCCAGTTTTCAAAAGCGGGCGCAGCTTGTGGGGCCCGTACAATCAGACAATCAGGCGAACCGGACCTGGCGGGCGGCATCACGGCAATTTCAAAAACAGTGGAGGAAACACATGAGTTACGATGTTTCGCGACGATCCCTGCTTGCTCTCGGCGCCGGGTTGGGCGCATCGACCGTGCTCGGCGGCAGCGCGTTGGCGCGGGCCCCCAAGCTCGGGACGCAGTCGCCCTATTGGCATCGCTTCAATCTGGGCAGCGCTGAAGTGACCGTGGTTTCCGACGGACCGCTTCCGCTCGGGCCCCCCAAGGGCACCTTCATCGGCGTGCCGGACGACGAAGTCAGGAAGATGTTGACCGACAATTTCCTGTCGCCCGACAATGTGGTGCTCGAGCAGAACTCCCCGATCGTGAACACCGGCGACAAGCTCATTCTGTTCGACACCGGCATGGGCGCATTGCATCAGTTCGGCCCGACCACCGGCCGCCAGCAGAAGAGCATGGCCGAAGCCGGAATCAAGCCCGAAGACATCGATGCGATCGTGTTCTCACATGCCCATATCGATCATATCGGCGGTGTCGTCGATGCGAACGACAAGATCCTGTTTCCCAACGCGCAGTACTACATCGCCCAGAGCGATTTCGATTTCTGGACCGACGAAAAGAAAATGGACGGCCCGCTGAAGACTTTCGTGCTTCACGCCCGCAAGAACCTGTTTCCGATCCGCGACCGGCTGGTGTTCTTCAAGGACGGCCAGGAAATCCTGCCGGGCGTTCAGGCCATGGCGGCGCCCGGACATACCGTCGGTCACCACATGTTCATGGTCACCTCGGACGGGAAATCCTTCGCCTTCCTCGGCGACCTCACCCATCACGCGGTCTTGCTGCTCGAAAAGCCGCGGATGCAGTTCTCCTACGACACCGACCCGAAGCAGGCGGCGGAGTCGCGGGTGAAGATGCTGACCATGCTGGCGGCCAACAAGACGCCTGTGATGTCCTATCACTTCGCATGGCCGGGATATGGCCATATCGCCGCGACCGGCGAGGGATTCCACTATTATCCCGAACCGATGCAGATGCTACTCTGATCCAAGCATGCGTCCGGGGCGGACGATGGTCCGTCCCCGGACCTGCTCAAGTCTACCTCCGGGGGCGGCCGGTCGGCCTGCCCCCGGACGCATGTTCGGCTTCGGAAAACCTGGTGAATACTGGAAAGAAGAATCAATGAATTTTGGAAAAGTGTGGACCATCGTCGCGAAAGTCGCGGTCGCGGCTTTGGCAATCGGTACAGCGGCGCGATATGCCGACGCATGCACCCGGATATTTTTGAACGAGAGTGGAGGCCCGACCCTCGTCGCGCGCAGCATGGACTGGGCGACGACAACAGAGCCGGTCTTGATGGTGCTGCCGCGCGGGCGTCCGCATGACGGCGGGCGCGCCGGTCCGCTCGTGGTGGTCGGCGACAATCCGCTCAAATGGACTTCAAAGTATGGCAGCGTTGTCACCACGATCTATGGTGTTGGCACCGCCGATGGCGTGAATGAACGCGGCCTTGCGGCGCACATGCTGTATTTTCCACCGGCCGATTTCGGTGCAAGAGACAATTCAAAACCCGGGCTTCAATCCGCGCTTTGGGCGCAATATGCGCTCGATACCTCCGCGACCGTGGAGGAAGCCATCGCTACCCTGAGTAAAATTCAAGTGGCCGTCGTGGCGATCGAAGTGCACGGCCAAACACAACGCGGCACCGTTCACCTTGCGCTGGAAGACGCAACGGGCGACTCGGCCATCCTCGAATATATTGGCGGCAAGCTCGTCGTTTATCACGGGCGTCAATACAAAATAATGACGAACGCTCCGAGCTATGACGAGCAACTCAAGCTCTTGGGCGAACGGGATTTCGCCAAGCCGACCATGGAAACCCAGGTGCCGGGGAACGTTAACCCGCGCGACCGGTTTCAGCGTGCCACCTATTTTCTATCCGTGCTCAGCAAGCCGAAGACGGAGCGTCAGGGGATCGCCGGTATGTTTGGCCTCATTCGAAATGTATCCATTCCGTTCGGCGCTCCGGTCAATGGATCAACTTTCGACACGGAATACAGAATAGTGAGTGATCTGACGAAGACGCGCTATTATTTTGAGCTTAGCAGCGCGCCGAATGTCATATGGGTTGATCTGAAGAAGCTCGACCTCGATAAGGGCGCGCCTGTGATGACACTGCACCCCGATCTCCTCGATTTTGAGGGCGATGTCAGCACAAAGTTCAAAAAGACGACCGCTCCGTTCTGAGCCGATCGCAAACCCGTGGCGGACGACTATGATGGGTTCTCAGCCAAGCGGTCATCACCAGCCCGCTAGCCGTGTTCCCTTAATGTTCTTGCCATCCTCGCCGCCATCCGCTAGCCTCCTGTGCGGCAGAGGGCGGCATGGTTCAGCGGGTTTCCACGGTAGCCTTTGAGGGGATCGAAGCCCGCAGCGTCGACGTGCAGGTGCAGGTCGCACCCGGATTGCCGGCTTTCGCCATTGTCGGGCTGCCCGACAAGGCGGTGTCCGAGGCCCGTGAGCGGGTCCGCTCAGCCCTGATCGCTTCCGGGCTGGCGCTGCCCGCGCGCCGGATCACGGTCAACCTCGCGCCCGCCGATCTGCCGAAGGAAGGCAGCCATTATGATCTGCCGATCGCACTCGGCCTGATGGCGGCGATCGGCGCCATTCCGCCGGATGCGTTGAACGGTTTCACGGTGCTTGGCGAACTCGGCCTCGATGGATCGATCGCGCCGGTGGCCGGCGTATTGCCGGCCGCGATCGGCGCCAATTCGCGCGATGAGGGCCTGATTTGCCCGGCGGCCTGCGGCGCGGAAGCGGCCTGGGCGAGCCCGGATCTGCAAATCGTGGCGGCGAATTCGCTGATCCAGATCGCCAACCACTTCAAAGGCACGCAGGTGCTGTCGCGGCCTATCCCCAGGGTTCGCGAGGCCGAGGCAACGTTGCTCGATCTGCGCGACATCAAGGGCCAGGAAAGCGCCAAGCGCGCGCTCGAGATTGCCGCGGCCGGCGGGCATCATCTCCTGATGATCGGCTCGCCCGGCGCCGGCAAGTCGATGCTCGCATCAAGATTGCCCTCGATCCTGCCGCCGCTGTCGCCGTCGGAGCTATTGGAAGTGTCGATGATCGCCTCGGTCGCCGGCGAAATCCAGGGCGGCGCGCTGACCGCGCGGCGGCCGTTCCGCTCGCCGCATCATTCCGCCAGCATGGCAGCACTCACCGGCGGCGGCCTGCGCGCCAGGCCCGGCGAAATCTCGCTGGCGCATCAGGGCGTGCTGTTTCTGGATGAGTTGCCGGAATTCGATCCGCGGGTGCTGGATTCGCTGCGCCAGCCGCTCGAGAACGGCGAGGTCTCGGTGTCGCGCGCCAACCATCGCGTCACCTATCCGGCGCGCTTCATGCTGGTCGCCGCGATGAACCCCTGCCGCTGCGGCCACGCCTATGAGCCCGGCTATTCCTGCAAGCGCGGACAGATCGACCGCTGCACCGGCGATTATCAGGCGCGTATTTCGGGTCCGCTGATGGACCGCATTGACCTTAGGATCGAAGTGCCGGCGGTGACCGCCGCCGATCTGATCCTGCCGCCGCCGGCGGAAGGCTCGGCCGAAGTCGCAGCACGGGTCGCCGCCGCGCGCGACATCCAGAGGGAGCGCTACGCTGCTGCCGGATTGCCGCAGGTCCGCACCAATGCCGAAGCGCCGGCGTCGGTGCTGGAGACCATCGCCCAGCCCGACGCGCAGGGCACCAAGCTGCTGCGCGACGCCGCCGAAACCATGCGGCTGTCGGCGCGCGGCTATCATCGCGTGTTGCGCGTCGCCCGCACGCTTGCCGATCTCGACGGCGCGGAAAAGATCGGCCGCCTGCATCTGGCCGAAGCCTTGTCGTATCGCGCGCTGGCCGAAGATCTGCGGCGCGCGGCGTGACCTCCGCAGCAGAGGCTACCGGGGTAATTAGAGCGACTGCCGAAAAGCAAGGTAGTCGGTCGCACAGCGATCCAGCGCCTCCATCTGCGGCACATGCCCCACAGCCTCCAGCAATATCGGCCGTGAGTTCGGAATCAACCGGTTGAACGTCTGCAGTGCGGACGGCGGAACCAGTTTGTCGGAATCTCCCCAGACAAGGAGGGTCGGGGCTTTGATTCCGGGAAGTCGCTTGTCGAGATCATAGCCCGCGACGTCCTGCATGATCCTGTCGAAGATTTTCTTGTGCAGTTCATAATTGGCGGCAGCCCGACGACCCAGCGTCTCCCAGACGCAATATGGAAGCATCGGCACCTTGACCATGGCGAGTTTCATGACGCCGCGAAGGTCCGATGGCGTGCGGCAGCACAGTACATATTCGCCCCGCTTGTAGGCCTCCATGGCAAATCGAATGCTCAAGATCGGACGAGCCGGCCGCGGCAATCAGCCAGAGGCTGGCGACCATTTCGGGACTGGATGACGCAAGCCCCGCGCTGATCCAGCCCCCCATGGAGTGACCGCCCAGATGGACCCGGCGCAATCCAAGGGCCTCGATGATCCGGCGCAGGTTGTTGACCTGGGCTTCAATGCCGTAATCGGCACTTTCCGGCTTGTCGCTGTCGCCAAACCCCGGGAGGTCCGGGAGGATGACGCGGAATTTCTGTTTCAACTTTCCGCCGATATCCAGCAGCGTGCCGCGATCCACGCCCATCCCGTGAACCAGAATGAGCGGCTCACCCTCGCCGCCCTCCCAATAAGCGATGTTGGCTCCCGGTATCTTGAGCCGCTTGTCGGAAAACCCCATGACCTTCAGGCGAAGCGCCAGCAGTTGTCCCGCGGTGAATTCCGGGGAAAATAGTTGAGACAGATGCAAACCAGAACGAGCGCAATGACAACAGCTAAGAAAGCGAATACCATTTGGTTTCCCCCCCGGCGTCTCATGATTGGTCAATCAGTCTTGTAGCCGGTGAAGTGCATTCACGGGAATCATTTGTCGCGCCTGTCGGCATCGATGCCGGAGACCATCGCCCAGCGCGACGCGCTGTCGTCCGAAAAGTGATTTGCCTGTCGAGTCCCCTTTGCAAAAATATTTCCATTCCCTTCTGACCCAAATCACCTGCATATCTCTCGCCATCCCGTCCCACACAGAGGGGCGTTTCGCGATCGTCACGGACGTGAGGCGGGATGCGGTGGACGCAGGCGGCGCACCTGACGAGAGCGCTTGCCTTGCGGACGGCGAAGTCGTGTGGTCCTGACGCCCCGACGCTGGCGTCAAGTTGGCGGAGGAAATTCCGCTGGCGACGGTGGCAAACAAGCCCGGTCACCGGGGAGAGCGCGAAATAAGCCGTTAAAACCATCGCGCAGGGAAGGCCGGGTGATCCCGGTGAACCTGTGGTGACTAACTCGCGTGCTTTCTACACTTCGCACGCGGGGCTGCGGGTGCAACGGGCACCCGGCTTTCCCTGCGCCCTCTGATTTTCAGAAGGCGGGACGTTTAAGCAAAACTCGGGCGCATCGCGCCGCGAGATCGCGGAATTGTATCTTACCGTCATTGCGAGCGCAGCGAAGCAATCCACTCTTGCTTTTCTTGTTGCCTCTTGGATTGCTTCGCTTCGCTCGCAATGACGGTGCTATTCGCTCGGTTTGGCTGTTTGAAATTCGAATCTGGAAGTCCCCGGCACCGACGATGAATAGCGCGGATCGTTTCGGTGTCCCGCATTGGCACGTCAACCCGGCGGTAACGAGTTTTGTTTACGCTCCGCCAACCATAAGCCCGGCGTGTCGCGGGCCTGGGTCAAGCGGGTGGCGTATCATGTTCCGTTTCAAGATTTCTGGCTTCGGTTGTTCCATTGGTCATTGCCGCGGTGTTCGCGCGCGGATGGTCGCCGGGCCCGCGCCCCTGCGTCGCCATCGGCGATGCATCGGTCGAGATCGCTTCCGTCCCCTGGCACGCCGACCTGCATGTCAGTTTCACCGACGATCCGGCAGCCGCGACCGTGCGGGTGCAGATATTGGAGAGCGCCGAGGCGGCCGATTTCGCCGTGGTCGACGATGCCGACAATCCGGAGACTGGCGCTCTGGGGACTGGCGCTCCGGAGACGCGCGCTTGCGAAGCAACCGCCGCAACGCTGTCGGTCGCGGTCGCGGCCAGCCGCCCGAGTTCTGCGCCCGTCATCTATCTCTCCAAGGATGGACCCGCCGATTACCGGATTTTCGTGCGGTCGAAGACATTCACGGCGCGCGATGCGGCAGCTCTCATCGTCGGTGCCGGCGATGGACATCCGCATCTCGCCGCCGCGTCGCTTTGAGGCTTTCGCTCCGGCCACCTCCGCCCCGAGGCAGGCCCTCTTAACCCTTTATCAACCCTGTTCTCATCGCACGCGTGATGCGGCATCCGCCTCAAGCACTTTGCAACGTCGCCGCCGCATCGTCGGCTGTGGGGCGCGCATCGGGGCCCGCTCAACCGCCGATCGCGGTGACGCCAGGCAATCCCAGGGTAGCAGTGATGGGGCGGACTTTCCGGATCAGGCGACATCTACGCCGCTTCTCGCGACGTCATCCGTGGCTCATTGTCGCGAGCCGTTCGATCATGATCTTCTCCGCCGCCTTCGGCGGAGCGTATGGATTCATCGCCGGAAGCCGGTCCGAGAGTTCCGGCTATAACGCCCACGCCTTTGCCATCGGCGCCAGTTTCCTGTTCGCGGCAGCCTGCGTCGCGCTCGCTACCTTGAGCATCCGGATGCGCTGGATGAGCAAGCGGCTGCGCAAGATCGCCCTGCACAATGAAGCGCTGGCCGACCGCAATTGGGAATTGAAGGAAGCCGAGGAACGGGCCCGCAGCCTGTTCGAATCCCAGGGCGACCTGATCGTGCTGCGCGACCCCGACGGCCGCATCACCTTCGTCAATGACGCCTATTGCGAACTGGCGCAGCAGCCGCGCAGCGCGCTGATCGGCAGCCGCTTTTCGCTTCATATTCTCGAGCAGGGCGAGGCTCTCTTCGAGACCAGCGGCACGCGGATGCACGACCAGAAAATCGCAACCCCGCAAGGGGCGCGATGGATTGCATGGCGCGAAGGCCTGGTGCGGACCGATGCGGGCCAACCCGCCGACCTGCAATGCGTCGGCCGCGACGTCACCGACCGTACCGAAAGCGAACGCGCGCTCGGCGAGGCCCGCGACCAGGCCGACGCCGCCAACCGCGCCAAGTCGCGTTTCCTCGCCATGGCCTCGCACGAAATTCGCACGCCGCTCAACGGCATCATCGGCATGAGCGGATTGCTGCTGGACACCGCCCTGACGCCCGAACAGATGACCTATGCCAAGGCGGTGAAAACCTCTGGCGACGCATTGCTGGCGCTGATCGAGGAGTTGCTCGATTATTCCAAGATCGAAGCCGGCAAGATCGATCTCGAACATCGCCCCTTCGCGCTCACGGCCTTGATCGAGGACATCACCGAGCTGCTGGCGCCGCGGGCGCAGGCCAGGAAGCTCGAAATCGCCGCCTATGTCGACGAGCGGCTGCCGACGGCAGTGATCGGCGACGCCGCGCGGCTGCGGCAGGTGCTGCTGAATCTCGCCGGCAACGCGATCAAGTTCACCTCAACCGGTGGCGTCGCGCTGATGGTCGAGCCGGGGATCCGGCCCAACGAAATCAGCTTCCTGGTGCGCGACACCGGCATCGGCATCGCGCCCGAGGCGCAATCGCGGATTTTCCGCGAGTTCGAGCAGGCTGACGAACGCATTGCCAGGAGCTACGGCGGCACCGGGCTCGGACTGAGCATCTCCGAGCGCATCGTCAAGCGAATGGGAGGCCGCATCACGCTGGAGAGCAAGCCCGGCGTCGGCTCGACCTTCGAGGTGTCGGTGCCGCTGGCCGCAGCGGACGGCGATGAGGTAGCGCAACGGACATTCATGGCGCCGGATCTGTCGGGTCAGGCGATCATGCTGGTCGCGCCGCAGAGCATCGAGGCTTCGCTGGTGGCCCGGCGGCTGCAGCGCTGGGGCGGTCAGACCTGCATGGTTTCAGACATTGGTGTGGCGCAGGCCTTGCTGCCCGAACGTTCCTGGCACGCCATCCTGCTCGATCGCGCCCTCGGCGCTGTCGATGTCGAGTTGCTGGGCGAGGCGGCACGTGCTCACGCCATGCAGCGGATCGTGATGTTCACGCCGGCCGCGCGGCATGAACTCCAGCCCTCACCTTCCTCCGCCTTCACCGGCTATCTGGTCAAGCCGTTGCGCGCGGCTTCGCTCGCGGCGCGCCTGACCACAGCGCCGGAAATCGTCGCGCCGAACCTTGCCGGCGATTCCCTGATCGAGGCGACCGATACCTGCGGAGGCGCCGGCCCTGGTCCCGGCGCGAGGCCTTTCCATCCTGGTGGCCGAAGACAATGAGATCAACGCGCTTCTGATGCGTTCGCTGCTGACGCGGCTCGGACACCATGCCGTCATCACCACCAACGGCGAGGAGGCGCTGGAATCCTGGCTGGCGGCGAAATCCGCCGGGGCGCCCTACGATCTGGTTTTGATGGACATCCAGATGCCGCAACTCGACGGCATCGAGACCACCAAGCGGATCCGCAGCCGCGAGGCCGGTCAGCCGGACCGCCGGACGCCGATCCTCGCGCTAACCGCGAATACGCTGGTGGAGGATCGCTATGCCTGCTTCGAGGCCGGCATGGACGGGTTTCTGATCAAGCCGCTCGATCGCGAAAAGCTGGCCGATGCGCTGGCGGGGCTGGCCGCCTCACGGCATATCGCTGCGTGAGGCGAACTGCATGAACGCCCGCAGCCAACTTCCCGACCTTGCCGTCGAGAGCTATTGGATCCCAGCCGCGGATGCGGGGATCGAACTCTATGTGCGCAACAAGCGTCCCGCCGGCATGACGGCATTCACTGCCGATAAAATCCTGCTGTACGTGCACGGCGCAACCTATCCGTCCGAGACCGCCTTCGACCTGCCGATCGAAGGCGCTTCGATGATGGATCTGATCGCCGCGCGCGGATATGACGTCTATCTGGTCGATATCAGGGGCTATGGGCGTTCGACACGGCCGCCGGAAATGAGCCTGCCGCCGGAAGCGAACCAGCCGATCGTTTCGACCGAAATCGCCGTGCGCGACTTCGGCACGGCGGTGGACCATGTCCGCAAGCGGCGCGGCGTCGCCCGGATCAATCTGATGGGATGGTCGTGGGGCACCGCGATCGCCGGGCAATATACCAGCTTGAACAACGACAAGGTGGCGCGGCTCGTGCTGTTTGCGCCGCTGTGGATCTTTCGCAAGGACGCCGTGATTGCGCCGGCTCCCGAGGTTACCACAACGAACCCTTTGCCGCTCGGCGCCTACCGGCTGGTCTCGAAAGAGGTCGCCAAAGCGCGCTGGCTGGAAGGCGTCCCCGAGCACAAGCGCGCCGATCTGATTCCACCCGGCGTGTTCGAGGCCTGGATCGAGGCGACCTGGGCGACCGATCCGGAAGCCGCGAACCATCATCCGCCGATGCTGCGCGCGCCCAACGGCGTGATCGCCGATGTGCTTGCGACCTGGGCCACGGGCAAGGCCTATTACGACCCCGGCAAGATCACCGTTCCAACCTTCCTCATTCACGCCGAATGGGATTTCGATCTGCCGAGCTATCAGGCGCGAGAGTATTTCGCCCAGTTGAAGAACGCGCCCTACAAGCGGCTGGTCGAACTCGGCGAAGGCACGCATACGGTGATGCTGGAGAAGAACCGCATGCAGTTCTTCTCCGAGATCATCGGTTTTCTCGACGAGGACGAGCCGCGGGCGTTGCGATGAGAGATTTGATGAATGCTACAGCCGCCGCAGCGCCACCTGTTCGACCACGTGATCGGCGCCCTTCTTCATGATCAGCGTCGCGCGCGGCCGTGTCGGCAGGATGTTGTCCTCGAGATTGGCAAGGTTGGTCCGTTCCCAGATCGCCAGCGCGGTGGCCGTGGCTTCCTCGTCAGACAGCGGCGCATAGCGGTGGAAGTACGATCGCGGATCGACAAACGCGGTGTCCCGCAGCGCCAGGAAGCGCCGGACATACCAGTCGCGCAGCACCGACTCTTCGGCGTCGATATAGACCGAAAAGTCGAAAAAGTCCGAGACGACGGGAACGGCCTTGCCGTCGCGCGGAAGCTTGCCGGTTTGCAGAACATTGACGCCCTCGACGACCAGGATATCCGGGCGGTCGACCTCGACCCATTGGTTCGGGACGATGTCATAGGTGAGATGCGAATAGACCGGCGCGCGCACCGGCCGCCGCCCGGCCTTGATGTCGCTCAGGAACGCCAGCAGCGTCGGCAGGTCGTAGCTTTCCGGAAAGCCCTTTTTCTGCATGATGCCCTGCCGTTCGAGCACGGCGTTGGGAAACAGGAAACCGTCCGTCGTCACCATTTCGACCTTGGGCCGCGGCGACCAGCGTGTCAGCAGCGCCTGCAGCACGCGCGCGGTGGTGGACTTGCCGACCGCCACCGAGCCGGCGACGCCGATGATGTAGGGCACCTTGCGGTCGCTGATGCCGAGAAACTGGCGCTGCGCCTGGTAGAGCCGATGGGTGGCGTCGACATAGATCGAGAGCAGCCGCGACAGCGGCAAATAGATGTCCTCGACCTCCTTAAGGTCAAGGCGGTCATGCAACGACCGCAGCCGCTCGAACTCGCCCGGTTCCAGCGTCATCGGGGTATCGTCGCGCAGATGCGCCCATTGCTGGCGCGTGAACACCCGATAGGGATTGTATTGCTGCTCCGGAGCCCGAATATCCATACGCTGTCCCTAAGATTAGTCGCGTTTGCGCGATGCCTTTTCTTCCAGTCCGGACATCGAGGTGCGCTGCGCCAGCGCGGCCTCGACTTCTTCAAGCTTGACGCCGCGCGATTTCAGCAGCACCAGCAGGTGAAACAGCAGGTCTGCGCTTTCGGCGATGAGATGGCTGCGATCGGTCCCGACCGCAGCGATCACGGTTTCCACCGCTTCCTCGCCGAGCTTCCTGGCGCAATGCTCCGGACCCTTGTCGAGCAATTTGCGGGTGTAGGACGCCTCTCCTCCCGACGCCGCGCGGGCGTCGATGGTGGCGGCGAGATCATGGATCGTGAAGCGCGACATCAACTCAACTCAAACCGCAGCCCGCGGCGGGTGCTACGCATCGGCGGGATTTAGCACTTCTGTCACAAAGAGTTGTCAAGGATCCAGCCGCATCGGCAGCCCGGCGCGCACCATGTGGTCCTTCGCTTCACGTATGGTGAATTCGCCGAAATGGAAGATCGACGCCGCCAGCACGGCGGTGGCATGCCCCTCGCGGATGCCGTTCACCAGATGATCGAGGTTGCCCACCCCGCCGGATGCGATTACCGGCACCGGCACACTATCCGCCACCGCCTGGGTCAGCGGAATGTCAAACCCCTGCCGGGTTCCGTCGCGGTCCATGGAGGTGAGCAGGATTTCGCCGGCGCCGAGCGAGACCACCTCCTGGGCATATTCGATGGCATCGATGCCGGTGGAATTGCGCCCGCCATGGGTGAAGATCTCCCACCGTTCCGAACCGCCGCCGCGCTTGACACGCTTGGCGTCGATCGCCACCACGATGCATTGATCGCCGAATTTCTCCGCCGCTTCCTTGACGAATTCGCGGCGGCTGACGGCGGCACTGTTGATCGAAACCTTGTCGGCGCCGGATCGCAGCAGGACACGGATATCGTCGACGGTGCGCACGCCGCCGCCCACCGTCAGCGGCATGAAGCAGGCCTCCGCCGTACGCCGGACCACATCCATCATGGTGCCGCGATTTTCGTGGGTCGCCGTGATGTCGAGGAAACACAGCTCGTCGGCGCCGGCGGCATCGTAGGCGATGGCCGCCTCGACGGGATCGCCGGCATCGCGCAGATCGACAAAGTTGACGCCCTTGACCACCCGGCCGTCCTTGACGTCGAGACAGGGAATCACACGCACCTTGAACATTGAGAAAACTCCTAGGCCGCGGCGCGTGCGTTGCGGATCAGCGCCAATGCGGCGGCAGGATCGAGCCGGCCATCATAGAGCGCGCGGCCTGCGATCGCGCCGGCCAATTTCTTGGCGCGCGGCGCCAGCAGCGCCTCCACGTCGTCGAGCGAGGCAAAGCCACCCGACGCGATGACGGGAATCGAGATGCGCTCGGCGAGCTCGATCGTCGCATCGAGATTGAGGCCCTTCAGCAGGCCGTCGCGGGCAATGTCGGTGAAGATGATCGCGGCAACTCCGGCATCCTCGAACCGCTGCGCGATTTCGAGGGCGGTGACCTGCGAGGTTTCGGCCCAGCCTTCGACCGCGACCTTGCCGTCACGCGCATCGAGACCGACCGCGACGCGACCGGGAAATTTTCTGGCCGCACCTTTCACAAGCTGGGGATCGCGCACCGCCGCAGTGCCGATGATGACGCGCGCAATGCCCTTGGCGAGCCAGGCCTCCACCGTGTTCAGATCGCGGATGCCGCCGCCGAGCTGTACCGGCATGGTGACCGCCTTGAGCATCGCCTCGACGGCCAGCGCATTGACCGGTTTGCCGGCAAAGGCGCCGTCGAGATCGACCACATGCAGATATTCGAAGCCCTGCGCAGCGAAGCTCCGTGCCTGCGCCGCCGGATCGAGGTTGAACACCGTGGCGCGCGCCATGTCGCCCTGTTCAAGGCGCACACACTGGCCGTTCTTCAGGTCGATCGCGGGAAAGAGGATCACGGCTTCCACTTCAAAAAGTTCGAAATCAGCGCCAGCCCGAAACGCTGGCTCTTCTCAGGGTGAAATTGCGTCCCGATCGCGGTGTCCCGGCCGACGATGGCCGTGACCGGGCCGCCGTAATCGGCGCGCGCCAGCACGTCCGCCTCGTTGGCTGCGTTGAGGTGATAGGAGTGCACGAAATAGGCGTGGCGGCCCTTCGGCCCCAGGGTCAAGCGCTCGAGCACCGGATGCTCACGGAGCACATCGAGCGTATTCCAGCCCATATGGGGGATCTTCAGGTTCTCCTCGCGCGGCGAAATCTTTTCGACGTCGCCGGCGATCCAGTTGAAGCCTTCCGTGGTGACGTGCTCCTTGCCGCGGGTCGCCATCAGCTGCATGCCGACACAGATGCCGAAGAACGGCCGCGCCTTCTTTCGCACCGCTTCCGTCAGCGCCTCGATCATGCCGTCCAGCGCATCGAGACCACGGCGACAATCGGCAAATGCGCCGACGCCGGGCAATACGATTCGATCGGCGCGAAACACCGCTTCGGGATCGCGGGTCACGATGATCTTTTCAGGCTGCTCCATGCTCCGCGCGGCGCGCTCGAAGGCTTTCGCGGCGGAGTGCAGATTGCCGGAACCGTAATCGATGATGGCAACACTCACCGCGATGCTCCCGGTTCCGGAAACAAGCCGATGATCTCGCTTTGCGATAATGGCGGCGGCCGCGAAAATGGCTGGCCCGGAACGTCACGCGTCGGCGGCGGACCGCCGCGATCCACAGCCGTTTGATCGTTGCTCAGATTTCGCTGCTTCGCGGTCCAGCGATCGAAAAAGCGGCGCTCGGCCTGCTCCTCGTCGTCAGCCACCACGATATCGAGCTGGCGCCAGTTGCGCCGCGACAAGGTCCAGCGCCGCAGGCTGGCCGCTTCAAATCCCATCAGCAGCGCGAGCAGCGCATCGACCAGAAAGATCGCCGTCGGACTGACGCCGAGCCGCATCATTGCGGCATCTATCGCGGCCATCAGGACGATCCAGCCGATCAGCGCCAGCCACAGCCGATGCCAGGCCAGCCACACCACGCCCAGAAGCGTGGCCCAGACGTAAAACCCGTCGCGAACGAAGACGAACTTGTCGGTCGCGGCAATGCCCGCATTGCCCGTCACCGGAGCATGAACTGTGTAAACCGGCATCGCACCTCTCCGCCGATGAACCAAAAACTCAGCCGCCGAGCTGACCCTTGGTGGATGGCACTTCGCCCGCGGCGCGCGGATCGATCGCAACCGCGGCCCGCAGCGCCCTCGCCAGACCCTTGAAGCAGGATTCGGCTATATGATGGCTGTTCTCGCCATATAGGGTCTCGACGTGCAAAGTCACGCCGGCATTGATCGCGAACGCGTTGAACCATTCGCGAACCAGCTCGGTATCGAAGGTGCCGACCTTGTCGCGCGGAAATTCCACCTTGAACACCAGGACCGGCCGCCCCGAAATGTCGATCACGACTCGCGACAGCGTCTCGTCCATCGGCATGTGGATGCTGGCATAGCGGGTGATGCCGGCCATGGTGCCGAGCGCCTGCTTCACCGCCTGGCCCAGCGCAATTCCGACGTCCTCGGTGGTGTGATGGTGATCGACATGGAGGTCGCCCACGGCCTTCACCGCGATGTCGAACCGCGAATGCCGGGCGAGCAGATCGAGCATATGGTCGAAAAAGCCGATGCCGGTCGTAACCTCGGACACGCCGGATCCGTCGAGGTTTACGGCCACCTCGATGTCGGTCTCCTTGGTCTTGCGCTTGATGCTCGCCTGACGCATGAAAAGTGCTTATCCCTTTACCGAAAACGTGCCCTTTTAACAGGCCGATGTCTTAACAGGCCGATGACGCCTTCGCTACTGCGGGATGGCCCGCCAGGGGCTGAACTTCGGCCTATGGTGACCGGAAACCGGCATGGGAGCTATGTTTGACGCACTTTCTTAGGACGACCCCGCGGCCACTCCGGTTGAAAGCGCTCCGCAGCTATGATTGCAACCCCGCGCGCTAATCCCTAAATCTGGCCGAACCTGAGGTTTTCCATGCAAGCATCACAGACGGAATCGCCGGTTTGGCACGGCACCACCATTTTGACTGTCCGCAAGGGCGGCAAGGTCGTGATCGGCGGCGACGGGCAGGTGTCGATCGGCCAGACCGTGATCAAATCCAACGCCAAAAAGGTCCGTAAGCTCGGCAAGGGCGACGTCATCGGCGGATTTGCCGGCGCCACCGCCGACGCCTTCACGCTGTTTGAGCGGCTGGAAAGCAAGCTAGAGCAATATCCGGGGCAATTGACCCGTGCCGCGGTCGAACTCGCCAAGGACTGGCGGACCGACCGCTATCTGCGCCGGCTCGAGGCGATGATGATCGTCGCCGACAAGGATGTATCGCTGGTTCTGACCGGCACCGGCGACGTTCTGGAGCCGGAGGCCGGCGTCATGGCAATCGGATCCGGCGGCAATTATGCCCTGGCGGCGGCCCGTGCGCTGGTCGATTCCGACAAGGATGCCGAGACCATCGTGCGTCGCGCGCTCGATATCGCCGCCGATATCTGTGTCTACACCAACCGCAATGTGACCATCGAGACGTTGCAAGGCGGTTGATCGATGGCGCCGGAATTCGTCTTCCGCCCGATGTCCACCAGCGATCTTCCCCTGATCCGGCAATGGCTTGAAACGCCGGAAGTAGCGCGCTGGTGGGGCCGAGCCGACGAACAATATGCATTGGTGAGCGGCGATCTTGGCCATCCGGACATGGATCAATTCATTGTCGTCCTCGGCGAGCAACCGTTCGCATATATCCAGTGCTACCCGCTCAGCACCTGGAATCAGGGTTTTGGTTCGCAACCGTCGGCGACGCGCGGCATCGACCAGTTCATCGGCGAGCCTGACATGATCGGGTGCGGCCATGGCTCGGGCTTCATCCGGCAATTCGTCGATGCCTTGCTGGGACGGGGAATTCCGCGCGTCGTGACCGATCCCGACCCGGACAATATCCGCGCGGTGCGCGCCTATGCCAGGGCCGGCTTTCGCAGCGAACGCCTGGTCGATACGCCGGACGGCCGGGCGCTGTTGATGGTCCGCGACCTATGACGCCCGACCGCAACACACACGTCACGACTGGTTTTTCAATCTGGCAATGGCTGGCGATCGCTGCCGGGCTGATCGCGCTGCAAGCCTCGATCCTGTTTGCGATGGGACGGTTGCCGATTTGCGCCTGCGGCTATGTGAAGCTCTGGCATGGCGTGGTGCAGAGTTCGGAGAATTCGCAGCATCTGACCGACTGGTACACATTTTCCCACATCATCCATGGCTTTCTGTTTTATGCTGCGACCTGGCTGCTGCTGCCGCGCCTGCCCTGGCCCGGCCGGCTGATCATCGCGATGCTGATCGAAGGCGGCTGGGAAGTCGTTGAAAATTCCAACTGGATCATCGAGCGCTATCGCGCCGCAACCATCTCGCTGGACTATTTCGGCGACAGCATCGTCAACTCGGTTTCCGATACCCTGTCCATGGTTGCGGGTTTTCTGCTGGCGAGAAAGCTGCCGGTCGCGCTTACCGTCATGCTCGCGCTTTCGTTCGAGATTCTGGTCGGGCTTCACATTCGCGACAATCTCACCCTGAACGTTATCATGCTGATCCATCCCTTTGAGGCAATCCGGCAATGGCAGGCGGGGCCGCCGATCATCTAAGACGCTTGTTTCTCGCCACATTCCAACCTAGCTAGGGCCCATGACCGACTTCTCCCCCCGTGAAATCGTATCCGAACTCGACCGCTTCATTGTCGGTCAGTCCGACGCCAAGCGCGCCGTCTCCATCGCGCTGCGCAACCGCTGGCGGCGGCTGCAGCTTACCGGCAGTTTGCGCGAGGAAGTGCTGCCGAAAAATATCCTGATGATCGGGCCGACCGGCGTCGGCAAGACCGAGATCGCGCGGCGGCTGGCCAAACTCGCCGGCGCGCCGTTCATCAAGGTCGAAGCCACGAAATTCACCGAGGTCGGTTATGTCGGCCGCGACGTCGAGCAGATCATCCGCGATCTCGTCGAGGTCGCAATCGCGCAAACCCGGGAACGCAAGCGCAAGGACGTGCAGGCCCGGGCGCAACTCGCCGCCGAAGACCGGGTGCTCGATGCCCTGGTCGGCCCAGGCTCCAGTCCCGCGACCCGCGATTCGTTTCGCAAAAAGCTGCGCGCCGGAGAACTTGACGACAAGGAAATCGAGATCGAGACGCAATCCTCGGGCGGAATGCCGATGTTTGAAATCCCCGGCATGCCCGGCGCGCAAATGGGCGCGATCTCGATCGGCGATATCTTCGGCAAAATGGGCGGCAAGACCAAGACCCGCCGCCTGACGGTCGTGGATTCCCACGAGCTATTGGTCAACGAGGAATCCGACAAGCTGCTGGATAGCGATAAGGTGGTGCAGGAATCGATCCATGCGGTCGAGAACAACGGCATCGTGTTTCTGGACGAGATCGACAAGATTTGCGTGCGCGATGGCCGCAGTGGCGGCGACGTCTCGCGCGAAGGCGTGCAGCGCGACCTCCTGCCCCTGATCGAAGGCACCACCGTATCGACCAAGCACGGCGCGGTGAAAACCGATCATATTCTGTTTATCGCCTCCGGCGCATTTCATATCGCCAAGCCGTCCGACCTGCTGCCCGAATTGCAGGGGCGGTTGCCGATCCGTGTCGAACTGGAAGCGCTGACGCGCGATGACATGCGCCGCATCCTGACCGAGCCTGAAGCATCGTTGATCAAGCAATATATCGCGCTGATGCAGACCGAGGGCGTGACGCTCGACATCACGCCGGAAGCGATCGACGCGCTCGCCGATGTCGCGGTCGCCGTCAACTCATCGGTCGAGAATATCGGCGCGCGGCGGTTGCAAACCGTGATGGAGCGCGTGCTCGACGAGATTTCGTTCGTGGCTCCGGACCGCAATGGCGAAACCATCCGGATCGACGCCGCCTATGTGCAGAAGCACGTCGGCGATCTCGCCAAGAACGCGGATTTGAGTCGGTTTATTTTGTAGGTTTGTAGTTGAGACCGTCGTCCCCGCGCAGGCGGGGACCCATACGGCGAAGATTTTCCGTTCCGGCAAAGGGCAGATACCTTCTACAACGTCAATGCCGGGGGTTATGGGTCCCGGCCTTCGGCGGGACCACCCAAGGAATGATCCCGCGTTGCGTATCACGCGACCGCCATGTGATAGTCCGCACCTCGTCTAGCCTAGCCCCGGTGCCGAATGAATTTGCGTATGCGGAAAACCCCTGGCGCCTGATGCTTGCCGTCAATGTCGCCGTCGTCATCGGGGTTTTTCTCTACAAGATCACCCGCGAGCCCTACGTCCCCTACATCCATCTATTGGTGGATTATCATTTCGGCTTTACCAAGCGCGCGCTGATCGGCGCGGTCGTATCGCTGTTCTTCGCGAAGATACCGGTGTGGCTGGTGTTCGCGCTCGCCGCGCGGATCTGGCTGGTCACGCTGGCGCTGTTCGCCGAATTGTTTCGGCGGACCTTCGGTTTCGACGATCGCCACCTGCCGCTGTTCGTGTTCATGGCCGGCTCGCCGTTCTTTCTGAAGAATTTCATGCACACGCTGGGGCATTTCGACATCTACGGCTGCGCGTTCGCGCTTGGTCTGCTGCTGGTGCCGGCGCGCTCCGTTGCCTTTGTGTTGCTCGCAGCCTTTGCCTCCGTGATCCTCGTTCTGATCCACCACATTCATGTCTTGATGTATGTACCGACCATCGGGGTCATCGTGGTGCTGCGTTATTATCTGGTTCAGGGTTTCAGCCGGCAAAATGTTCCAATCGGCATCGCGTCGATCGCCGGGATCGGCGTTCTGTTCCTGGCCGCACAATTCTGGGGGACGATGGCGGTGCCGCAGGAAGAATTCATCCGTTATCTGCAGGGCCGCATGGCCGATCCGTCACGGACCGAACTGCTGAATTTCAGCTACATCTGGTATCAGCCGCTGTCGAAGGAAATCCACGATACCTGGGAACGGATGCCCTCGAACCTGCTGGGCATTCCGGTGTTCGCGCTGCTGATCTGGCTGCACGCGCCGCTCTGGCGATATTTTGCGGAATTGATCCGATCGTTGTCCGATCGATTTCACCGCCGCGTCGTCTTCGCCGGCATTGTCGCCGTGAGCATGGCCTATCTGGTGATCTTTGCGATGGTGTTCGACTATTCGCGATGGATTTCGAACTGGGCGGTCTGCATGTTCCTGATCCTGCATGCGGTGAAAGCCCTGCCCGCCTCGCAGGCTGTGTCGCCGGTGCCAGCGGACGACAAAAAGACCTTTGTTCTCGGCTGGATCGTTACCATCATCCCGAGGGTCGGGATTGTAAGGCCATTCTGATCGGGTCAGATTCGCGATCGCCTGATCCGCACATACAGCGCGCCCTCGCCGCCATGGCCGATATGGGCTTCCTCAAACCCGACCACCAGCGAGCGGAATTCCGGCAGGCCCAGCCATTGCGGCACCTGGCGGCGCAACACCCCGCGTTCGGATTCAACTCCCATTTTGCCTTTGCCGGTGATGACGAGCACGAACGTCAGGCCCTCGCCATGGGCGCGTTGCAGAAATCCGAACAGCGCGCGGTGGGCGCGCGTTTGCGTCATGCCATGCAGGTCGAGCCGGGCATCGATCTGCTTCCGCCCCCGTGAAAGCTGCGAGCGCTCGCGACGCCCGAGCGGCGCCAACGGCGGCGCGGCCGACGGCAGCTTCGGCTTCGGCGCGTGTGCCATTTGAGCGGGCGAAAGCGCTCTCGGCGGCGCACCAGGTTTCGCGGCATCCGTTTCCGCATCCGGTAAAACCGCCTGCGCCTTGGCGGCGCGAGGTTTTTTGCGCAGCGGTTTGATCTGTTTCGCAACACTCTCCCACAGAGCGTGCTCTTCCTCGCTAAGCGCACGCTTGCGCCGCGATGGCGCCGGCAATTCGGGGGGCGCGGGGGATGGCTGGCGTTTCATCGGTAGCGGCGATACCGGTAATGATAATAACGCTGACGATAGCGGCGCACGCTCGGGCTCGGCTGAATGTTCGGCCGCGCCTCCGGCAGCGGCACGGCTGGCGCCGCAGCGGCCGGTGCCGTTGAAGTTTGCGCGGCGGCAGTCGCAGGCTGCGCTTTGTCGGACGTTGCGTCCTTGGCGGGTTCCGTGGCGGCGGCAGGGTTCTTGGCATCAACTTGCGGAAACAGCTTAGCGATCTTCTCCGAGGGCCGCGGATCCGGGAGCGGCATTTTGCTCCCCCGGGCCACAGGGTCCAGGCTCTTCGGCACCAAAATGATGAAGCGCGCATTGTTGCGCAGCCGGCCCGACACCCGCCCGGCATCGGCGCCGGCGCCAAAATAGATATCGGCGCGCGCCGGGCCGACGATCGCCGACCCGGTGTCCTGCGCCACCATCAACCGGCGGAACGGCGTCTTCGATTGCGCGGAACTCGATCGGCAGTTCGCCCTCGATAAAAAACGGCGTGCCGTAGACATGCAATGCCTTGTCGACCGCGATCGACCGTCCCGGCGTCAGCGGGACGCCTTGCGCGCCCACCGCTTCATCCTTGTCGGAGAGCTGCACTTCACGAAAGAAAACATAAGCCCGATTTTGCCGCCGCAATTCGTTGGCGCCGTCAGGGTTTTGATCCATCCATTCCCTGATCCGCTGCATCGACATCTGCTCTTTCGGGATGATGCCGCGATCGATCAGGATGCGGCCGACCGCCGTATAAGGATAGCCATTATGCGCGTCGTAATTGATACGGACGGTCGAGCCATCCTCGAGGCGGACCCGCGCCGAGCCCTGGATTTGCGAGAACAGCAAATCGGTCTGGCTTTTGAGCCAGCATATTTCGAGGCCGCGGCCGGCGATCGCGCCGTCTTCGATTTCGCCGCGATCGTAGTAGGGCACGAGCTTGCGCCGGCCGATCTTGCGAAACACCTCGCCCTTGTTGGGCAAACCATGGTCGCTCTGCTTTTTGCCGCGGACGAACAGGTTAGAAGGACGGCGATAGACCGGCACGGTGTAGACGTCGGTCCGTGTCCGGGATCCGTCGACGATAGGTTCGTAATAGCCGGTGACGAAGCCCTCGCCTTCCCCGAGCCGCGAGATTCGCAAGGGGAGAAAATTCTGCTCGAAGAATGCCCGTGCCTTTCCGGCGTCGGAAATGTCGGCAGCCTTGGCCGCGCGGCAGGGATCGCGCAGCGAGCTGCCCAGTGCCTTCGGATCGGGGGATGGCGTCGGCTGCGCCGATATCGACTTGCAGCTGGTGCGAAACGCCCTGTACGCCGCCAGATGGTCGTCGTCGTTCCAGCCCGGGATATCGGCCCATGCGACCGGGGCATATTGGCTGCCGCTGATTTCAACCGGCCAACTGAGACGAGGATAGGGGATCGGGCGGAAGGAAGAAGGCGGGCTGTAACGCGCATGACGCGCAGCAAACGCCACCAGCGGAGCCAGCGACAAGACGGCGGCGATCACGAAAAACGCAGCGGCGTAGGGTCTGCCGCGTGCGTTAGTGAGCGCTTCCCGTGCCAACCAGCTTCCAGTTCGGATCGCGTGACGTAACGTCGCGGGCAAATGTCCAAACATCGGTGATATCGGTGACCTTATCCGGATTCCCGTCGACGATCGTGCCGGTCTTGTCGCGGGTGACCGAAACCATCTGCGACACAAAGCGGACGGTCAGCTGCGCCGCCCGATCCCGCGTTTCCGCATTCACCAGTTCGGCCTTGTCGATCGAGACGAAGCGCGTCTCGGTCTTCTGCTCGTGCTTCTCGCGATCCTTGATCACCGTCTCGAAGCTTTCATAGACTTCGGACGACAGCAGATCTCGCAACGCGCGGCGATCGCCGTTGGCGAACGCCAGCACGATCATCTCATAGGCGCTGCGCGCGCCACTGAGGAAATGACGCGGATCAAACGAGGAATCCTGCGCGACAATGGCATCAAGTCCCTGAGCCAGCGGCGTGCCGGGCTCAGCCAGGCCCTTCCAGCGATCGGTCGGCGGGATCACATCTGCCGTGGGCGCCAGCGGCGCCTGATCGATCACCGCGCCCGGCATTGGAACCACGTTATTGTCCTGTGCGCCCTGCACCACGTTGCGCGCCGGGCGATCGTAAGGCGGCCGCTCGTTCCCGGTGCGCTGACCGAGTACATTGCGCAGACGCAGGAAGATGAAGACCGCCAGCGCCAGGAAGATGATGGTGTAAATATCCACGTCGTATTCGCTTTCTGGTCTGCGCCGGCAATGGCTCCGGCGGTAGAACGTTCCCATCGGGAACGGCGGAGATTACCTCATGGATGGGTCAGCTGCATGTAGGCACGAAACTTTGCCCGACCAATGGCGCATCTTGGCATGAAGGGCCGTGCGTCTCGGAAATAGGCCAAGCCAATGCTCCCGCCTGTTTGCGGCCAGCGAATTGTAGCGCGTTTTGGCTGCGAGGGGAAACCCGATAATGCCCGGAAATCGCGCATATTCAACAATTTAGGGCCCGCTTTCAGTGACGGCATGACGCGCGCTGCTGGATCGATCGGCGGACCGATGCAAAAACCCGCCGCCCGGCCGTCGGCTCGCAATTGTCGTCCTTGTGGAATGAGGCGGGGCTATGATAGCCACTCGCCCGACACAGGCATTTTCGCACCTCACGAGCGAATTCGGACGCAAAGCCGGTCCACGCTCGGCGTTCCAGGAGAAATTCCATGACCAACGGCAACGGCACGCCTCCCGAGGCGGCCTTCCTCCCCAGTTGAACGTGCTGGCGCAGTATACCAAGGACCTTTCGTTCGAAAATCCGAACGCCCCGGCCTCGCTGGCGCCGCAGCCGCAGCAACCCTCGATCAATATCCAGATCAACGTCAGCGCCAATAATATCGCCGAAAATGAATTCGAAGTGACGCTTCTGGTCGAAGGCAAGGCGGAAAACGGCGGCAAGGTGATGTTCAGCTTCGACCTTGCCTATGCCGGCGTATTCCGCATCCTGAACGTACCGAAGGAAAACCTTCATCCGCTGGTCATGATTGAATGCCCCCGGCTATTGTTCCCGTTCGCCCGCGAAATCATCGCGACCTCGGTGCGTGACGGCGGTTTCCCGCCGCTGATGCTCGATCCGGTCGATTTTGTCGGTCTGTACCGTCAGAATATGGAACGCCAGGCTGCAGCGGCACAGGCCGCGCAGGTCAAACCGAGCTAAGCGCGCCTCGCATCGGCAAATACGGCATTCCTCCCCGGACCGGTCCGAGGGTGGGCGCAGCCTTGCCGCAAGCAGCACTGCTCAGGCGTTGAGGAAATCGTTCCAGATTGCCTTGTCGCCCAGGGTTGCGACAAAGTCCCGATGCGCCAGGCGATCGGCCTCGGTGATTCGTGGCGCAAGCGGCAAGAGACGTTGCCGCCGCTGCATTTCGCCGATTCCGCCGGCGCGGTTATCGCGGGCTTCGCTCGCCAGGATCAATTGCGACTGCCGGGCCCCGATCAGATCGATGTAAACCTCGGCCAGCAGCTCGGCGTCAAGCAAGGCGCCGTGCTTGGTGCGGCGGGAATTATCGATCGCATAGCGCGAGCAGAGATCGTCGAGACGGTTCGACACGCCCGGATGCTTGCGCCGCGCCAGCAGCAGCGTGTCGACCAGCCGGTCGCGTGGTATGGGCGGCAGCTTGACGCGGTCAAGCTCGGCATTGATGAAACCGATATCGAACGATGCGTTGTGGATCACCAGCGGTTCATCGCCGATGAACTCCAGAAATTCCTCGACCACTTCATCGAACAGCGGCTTGTCGGCCAGGAATTCGCTGGAAAGACCATGCACGGCGAAAGCTTCGGCCGGCATGTCGCGCTGCGGATTGATGTAGCGGTGAAAGGTCTGCCCGGTCGGCATGCGGTTGAAAATCTCGACACAGCCGATTTCGACCAGCCGATCGCCGCGTAACGGGTCAAGGCCGGTGGTTTCGGTATCAAGAACAATTTCGCGCATGAGGTCAAACCGCAAAAAATCGGCGAATCAGGATCGCCGTTGCGGCATCTTAACAACCTCGGCCAGAATGTCCCGGATTTGAGCGCGCACGGGGTCAAGACCGTGCGAGGTATCCACCACGAAATCCGCGCGCCGGCGTTTTTCGGCATCAGGCGTTTGTCGCGCCAGGATCGCATCAAGCGTCTCGGCGGTCATGGTGCCTCGGGCCAGAATGCGCTCGCGCTGAACTTCCGGCGCCGTCGTTACCACCACCACCGCGTCGACACGCTTCTCGCCGCCGGTCTCGAACAATAGCGGCACATCCATCACCACAACCGGTGCGCCGGCTTGCTCGGCGTCTTGAAGGAATTTTTGGTGATAGCTGCGCAGCATCGGGTGAACGATCTGCTCCAGCCGTTTAATCGCTGCTGGATCATGCACCACTTTCGCCGACAGCCTGGCCCGATCGACCTTGCCATCGGCCGTCGTGCCCGGAAATGCCGCCTCGATCGCCGGCACCGCCTCGCCTTCATAGACCCTGTGAACGGTCGCATCGGCATCGTAAACCGGGACACCTGCCTCCGCGAACAACTTCGCGGTGGTCGATTTCCCCATCCCGATCGAGCCGGTCAGCCCAAGGATCTTCATTTGTATCATCGCCAGATTGCCATCGGTTAGCGGATTTCCGTCACACACCAGCAGCCTTTCGCTTCGCAGAAATGCCAGTAGCGGCAGCAGCGGCAGGCCGAGGATGGTGAAATGATCGCCTTCAATACGCTCGAATAAATGCACGCCAAGCCCCTCAAGCTGATAGGCGCCGACGCTGGTGGTGACCGCCTCTCCGGCTTCATCGAGATAGGCGCCAATTTCAGGCTCGCCAAGTCGCCGCATGGTCATTCGCGCGATGGAAACGTCCTCGAACAATATCTCGCCATCGCGCGCGACGGCAACGGCGGAATGCAGTTCATGGCTGCCGCCGGCAAGGGCGCGTAGCTGCTCGGCAGCCTGCGCCCGACCGGCCGGCTTGCTGAAAAGCCGCGCACCGCGCGCCAATGTCTGGTCCGCGCCGACAACAAATCTGCCCGGTTGACGCGCCGATACCGCAAGGGCTTTCCGGCGCGCCAGCAATGCTGCGATATCGCCCGGCGCGGAAAGGCCGGAGGCCTGTTAAATCTCCCGCTCATCGATGTCGGCTGGAACGGCTTCGAAATCGATGCCGGCATTGGCCAGCAGCGTCTGCCGCGCGCGGCTCTGCGAGGCGAGTATCAACGGATATTTTCCGCGCCAGAGCGTCATTCCGCAAGCCGTTGCCGCTGCCGGTCGCTGAACAATTTCATCACCGCCGCGGCGGTTTCCTCGATCGATCGCCGCGTAACGTCGAGCAGCGCCCAATTGAACTTGGCGCTCAACCGCCGCGCGATAGGCGACCTCATCGGTGACCGCCTGGCGGTCGATATAGGTATCGTTGCCGACGCCGGCGCCCATGCTCAACAGCCGGTTCTGCCGGACCTGGATCAGGCGTTCCGGAGTGGCGTGCAGGCTGACCACCAGCGGCTTTTTCATCGTTTCGAGTTGATGCGGGATCGCGATGCCCGGCACCAGCGGAACATTCGCGGTGCGGATGCCGCGGTTGGCGAGATAGATCGAGGTCGGCGTTTTCGACGTGCGGGATACCCCGACCAGCACCACATCGGCCTCTTCGAGGCCTTCCACATGCTGGCCGTCATCATGCATCATGGAATAATTCAAGGCATCGATCCGCTTGAAATATTCCGCATTCAGGGTGTGCTGGGCGCCGACGCGCCCGGTGGTGGCGGCGCCAAGATAGGCCTGAAACAATTGCATCACCGGGCCGATGATCGAAAGGCTCGGGATGTTGATCTCCTGGCACTTGGCTTCCAGCCGGCCGACCAGATCCTTCTCCAGCAAAGTGAAAAGCACGATGCCGGGCGCTTCCTCGATTTCATCCAGCACGCGATCGAGCTGCTTCTGGCTGCGCACCAGCGGATAGACATGTTCGACCGGCGTCACATTGGCATATTGCGCCGCCACCGCGCGCGCCACCGTGATCAGCGTTTCACCGGTCGAATCGGAGACGAGGTGGAGGTGGAAATAGTTGCCGGTCGTGGGCACCGTGACCCCTGTGTATCCTGTAAATCGCTGTGGAGCTTATCTGCAGAGAATCGTATGCGCGGTCGACCGCTCCGGGATAACCCGGCTTTTTCTTCACAGGCCTCGCAGCGAGGATAAGTCCATTCGATGCCGGCGATGATAGTGAGGTTATGTGGACTTGTCTCTTCATAAGCTGGCGATGATGCGCACGCAAGTGACTTGAAGCGCGTAGCGTTATCCGCATCGGCCAGTGATTACCGCGTGAATTGTTGATGAATGTGAACAAGCCCTGGAGAATTGCGGGACAGTTTTGCGTGGGCCTAATCCACCGCTACTTAGACTCAAACCTAAGATTCTAAAATTATTGTTTTAGAAAAGACCTGCTTGCGGATATGTCTCCGTTCAACGAGATATCGGACGCTTGGCAACGCTGATGCCGGCCGGAATGTTCCAGCGTTGCGAGTGACGAGCAAGCCGTTCGCGAACGAGTGAGACGTCCACGATGTACGAATGGATCAAGGCGCTGCATGTGATCGCGGTCATCGCCTGGATGGCCGGCATGCTCTATCTGCCGCGGCTGTTTGTTTATCATTGCGAGGCGGAAACCGGATCGAAGCAATCCGAGACGTTCAAGGTGATGGAACGGCGGTTGCTGAAGGCGATCATCAATCCGGCGATGATCGTGACCTGGCTGGCCGGGCTTTACCTGGCCTGGGCCGGGCATTGGTTTTCGGCCGGCTGGTTGCACGGCAAAGCTGCTGCTGGTGCTGGTGCTGTCCGGGATCCACGGTTTTTTTTCCCGCTGCGTCAAGGATTTCGCCGCCGACCGGAATCCCCGAAGCCAGAAATTTTATCGTATTATCAATGAGGTACCGACGATTTTGATGATCGGGATCGTGATTCTGGTGGTGGTCAAGCCGTTCTGACGAGCATCAGCTGCGAACATGTCCAGCTTTACGCCTGCTTGCGAAAGCGCGACCGATTTTCTATATTGATCAAATCCCACCCCACGCAGGCGGATGTGGTTGTGTTCCGGTTTCCTCGTTGAACCGGCCGCCACATCAGGTTTGAAGCCTCACCGGCACTTTCCTTGCTCAAGACTTCTGCGGACTTTCTGATATTGCGTCCGCATTTTCTTAAAGCCACCTCGCAATCCCCTCCCCCGTTATTCCACAGGACCACCCCAATGCGGGAAATGAAACTTCAAGACCTCAAAGCTCAAACGCCGGCCGAGCTCGTCTCGTTCGCGGAAGAAAAAGGGGTCGAAAACGCCAGCACAATGCGCAAGCAGGAGCTGATGTTCGCCATTCTCAAACAACTCGCGATCCAGGAAACCGATATTATCGGCGAAGGCGTCGTCGAGGTTCTCTCCGACGGCTTCGGATTTCTGCGCTCGCCGGACGCCAATTATCTGCCGGGGCCGGACGATATCTATGTCTCGCCGTCGCAGATCCGCCGTTTCGGGCTTCGCACCGGCGACACCATCGAAGGCCATATTCGCAGCCCGAAAGAGGGCGAACGCTATTTTGCGCTGCTGAAGGTCAACACGCTGAATTTCGAAGACCCGGAAAAATCCAAGCACAAGGTCAATTTCGACAATCTGACGCCGCTGTTTCCGGATCAGCGGTTCCGGCTCGAGCTCGAAGACCCCACCAGAAAGGACCTTTCTGCAAGGGTTATCGACATCGTCGCCCCGATCGGCAAGGGCCAGCGCGCCCTGATCGTGGCGCCGCCGCGCACCGGCAAAACCGTGCTGATGCAGAACATCGCCCACTCGATCACGGCCAATCATCCGGAATGCTATCTGATCGTGCTGCTGATCGACGAGCGTCCGGAAGAAGTCACGGACATGCAGCGCTCGGTGAAGGGCGAGGTCGTTTCATCGACCTTCGACGAGCCTGCGGTGCGTCACGTTCAGGTCGCCGAGATGGTGATTGAGAAGGCCAAGCGGCTGGTCGAACATGGCCGCGACGTGGTGATCCTGCTGGACTCGATCACGCGGCTGGGGCGCGCCTACAACACCGTGGTGCCGTCATCCGGCAAGGTGCTGACCGGCGGCGTCGATGCCAACGCGCTGCAGCGGCCGAAGCGTTTCTTCGGTGCCGCGCGCAACATCGAGGAGGGCGGTTCGCTCACCATCATCGCGACCGCGCTGGTCGATACCGGCAGCCGCATGGACGAAGTGATTTTCGAAGAATTCAAGGGCACCGGCAATTCCGAACTGATTCTCGATCGCAAGGTCTCGGACAAGCGCACCTTCCCGGCGATCGACATCTCGCGTTCCGGCACCCGCAAGGAAGAGCTGATCACCGATCCGCAGCTCCTGAAGAAGATGTACGTGCTGCGCCGGATCCTCAATCCGATGGGCACCATGGATGCGATCGACTTCCTGCTCGACAAGCTGCGCAACACCAAGAACAACTCGGAATTCTTCGAATTCGATGAATACCTGAGCCATTCAGGCCGGTTTTGAACGGGGCGCCCGCGCGAGAGCGGGCGCCCTTTTCATTTGTCGCCGCGAAATCCATGCTGCGGTCTTTGCTGCAGCAAAAGTGCAGCATAAGGAAACCTGGGTGTCGCGGACTGCTCCCAAGCCATTGAAATAGCTACGCATTGCTTCAAGCCGTCTGCCGTCGGAAGAATTGGCCGATTTCTGCAGCATAAATGCTGCGGTCTATGCTGCAGCATTTGCTGCGTCGTCGACCGTTTGCGGCTGTCGAAGCTCGACGAATCTGCGAAGCGGCAATTACGTTGCCTTTTCAATGGCTCAGGGACAAATAGGCGATGCATCCGCGGGACCAGACCATTTTTGCGCTGTCGTCGGGCCGGCCGCCGAGCGCGATTTCGATGGTGCGGGTGTCCGGGCCGCGGGCCGGGACGGCGCTGACGGCGCTGGCCGGCAAGGCTCCCGCCGCCGCGGATGGCGACGCGGGTGCTGCTGCGCGACGCGCGCGGGCAGCCGATCGACGATGCGGTGGTGCTCTGGTTTCCCGGACCGGCGAGTGCGACCGGCGAGGACGTCGCCGAGTTTCACGTCCATGGCGGGCGCGCGGTGCTGGCGGCGCTGTTCGCGGCGCTCTCGGCATTTGAAAATGTGCGCGCCGCGGAGCCGGGCGAGTTTACCCGCCGCGCGTTCGAGAATGGCAAGCTCGATCTGACCGAAGCGGAAGCGCTCGACGATCTGATTCACGCCGACACCGACCGGCAACGCCGCCAGGCGCTGCGGCAGCTCAAGGGATTGCTCGGCGACAGCGCGCGCGACTGGCGCGCGCAGATCATCGACGCCTCGGCGCTGATCGAAGCCGGCATCGATTTCTCCGACGAGGGCGACGTGTCTGCCGAGCTGGTCGCGCCGGCGTTGGCGAAGATCAAGGCGCTGCTCGGCGAGATCGAGGAAGTGCTTGCGGCGCAGGGGCAAAGTGAACGGCTGCGCGAGGGATTGGTGGTGGCGATCGCCGGTCCGCCGAACGTCGGCAAGTCGACACTGATGAATCAACTGGCGCGGCGGGAGGTTGCCATCGTCTCGCCGCATGCCGGCACCACGCGCGACGTCATCGAGGTGCAGCTTGATCTCGATGGCTATCCGGTGACGGTGATCGACACTGCCGGCATTCGCGAGACCGACGATCCGGTGGAGCAGGAAGGCGTGCGTCGTGCGCGGGCGCGCGCGGCGGAGGCCGATCTCGTGTTGTGGCTGGTCGATGGCGACATGCGGAGCAGCGTCCGATCGGCGGCGCTGCGCCGGATGGATCGGTCCGCAACAAGATCGATCTGGAGCGTCGGCCGGGAGCGGCGGCGATGACGATGCGCGAGCGGCGGAGACGAACGTTTCGGATTTCGGCCACGCCGTGGCAACGGGATCACGGAATTGATCGCGGCATTCGTCGTTTTTGCGCGGGATTATTTCGGCGTCGGAGCGAGGATGGCTTGATCGGCCGGGAGCGGCAGCGGAAATTGCTGCGGCGAGACGGCGGAATCGTTGCGGCGCAGCATTGGCGTTGTCGAGCAAGGGTGACGAATTCGTCGCGGAAGAATTGCGAGCGGCGGCCAATGCCTTGGGCCGCCTGCTCGGTCGGGTCGATGTCGAGGACATTCTCGACAAGATCTTTCGGGAATTCTGCATTGGCAAGTAATATTTCTTCGTTCATTTTTATACATGAAATTGTTTCACGTGAAACAACCTCAATTTGCCGCGAGAATCGGCGTTTCACGTGAAACAGCATCTTCCCAATTCACTTTCGGGTTTGACCGTCTCGCGATAGAAGTCGCCGCATGAGCTTCGCAACCCAAATCGTTCGACGTCATCGTGATCGGCGGCGGCCACGCCGGCTGCGAGGCCGCGAGTGCGGCCGCGCGGATGGGCGCGACGACGGCACTGGTGACGCATCGTTTCGCGACCATCGGGGCGATGTCCTGCAATCCCGCGATCGGTGGTCTGGGCAAGGGCCATCTGGTCCGGGAGGTCGATGCGCTGGACGGCTTGATGGGCCGGGTCGCTGATGCCGGGGGTATCCAGTTTCGGGTGCTCAATCGCCGCAAGGGTCCGGCAGTCCGGGGTCCGCGCGCCCAGGCCGATCGCAAGCTTTATGCAGCGGCGATGCAGGCCGCGATCAGCGAGACCGCCAATCTCGCCGTGGTCGAAGGCGAGGCGGACGAGCTGATCGTCTCGAACGGCCGGGTGACCGGCATCCGCCTGGCCGACGGCCGCGAGCTGGCCGCCGGTGCGGTGGTCATCACGACCGGGACCTTTCTGCGCGGGCTGATCCATCTCGGCGAAAAGAATTGGCCGGCGGGCCGGGTCGGTGAGGCGCCGGCGCATGGGGCTCTCGGCTTCGTTCGAGCGCGCCGGCTTCACCCTCGGGCGACTGAAGACCGGCAC
Organism: uncultured Pseudomonadota bacterium; assembly: GCA_963771225.1. Taxonomy (GTDB): domain Bacteria; phylum Pseudomonadota; class Alphaproteobacteria; order Rhizobiales; family Xanthobacteraceae; genus Bradyrhizobium. Next base: position 54,403 of record CAVYSR010000014.1, read on the forward strand.
GCCGCCGCGGCTCGACGGCACCACGATCGACTGGTCGGCGGTCGAAATGCAGCCGGGCGACGATCCGCCGGAGCCGTTTTCGGTCATGACCGATCGGATCACGACGCCGCAGATCCAGTGCGGCATCACCCGGACCACGCCGGCGACCCATGAGGTGATCCGGGCCAATGTTCACCGCTCGCCGATGTATTCCGGGCAGATCAAGAGCAGCGGTCCGCGCTATTGCCCGTCGATCGAGGACAAGATCGTCCGCTTCGGCGACCGCGACGGCCATCAGATCTTCCTGGAGCCCGAAGGCCTCGACGATACCACGGTCTATCCGAACGGCATCTCGACCTCGCTGCCGGAAGAGGTGCAGCTCGCAATCCTGGCGACGATCCCAGGTCTTGAGCGGGTCCGGATGGTCCGGCCTGGCTACGCCATCGAATACGACCACGTCGATCCGCGCGAACTCGATCCGACCTTGCAGACCAAGCGGCTGCCGGGGCTGTTCCTGGCCGGCCAGATCAACGGCACCACCGGCTATGAAGAGGCCGCGGCGCAGGGCCTTGTTGCGGGGCTCAATGCAGCCCTTTCGGCCGGCGGGGCTGAGCCCATCGTGTTCGACCGTGCCGACGGCTATCTCGGGGTCATGATCGACGATCTGGTGACGCGCGGCATCACCGAGCCCTATCGGATGTTCACCTCGCGGGCCGAATATCGTCTGACGCTGCGGGCCGACAATGCCGATCAGCGCCTGACCGACAAGGGTATCGCGCTCGGCTGTGTGGGGCAGGCGCGATCGCGGCACCACGGCGCCAAGATGGCGGCGCTTGATGCCGCGAAGGCGCTGGCAAGGTCGCTGACGCTGACGCCGAATGAGGCCGCCAAGACATGGACTTGCGCTCAATCAGGACGGTCATCGCCGCTCGGCGTTCGAGCTGCTGGCCTATCCGGAGATCGGCTGGAGCAACTCCGGGGGATCTGGCCGGAGCTATCGGCCGTTGACCCATCGATCGCCGTCCATCTCGAGATCGATGCCAAATACGACGTCTATCTCAAGCGCCAGACCGCCGACGTCGATGCTTTCCGGCGCGACGAAGGGTTGGTGCTACGCGATATCGATTACGGCCGACGGTGCCCGGGCTTTCCAACGAGGCGCGCTCCAAGCTTGAGGCGGCGCGGCCACGAACGGTGGGGCAGGCGGGCCGGCTGGACGGCGTGACCCCCGCGGCGCTCGGAATTTTGGCGGCCTATCTCCGGCGAGAGGCGCGGCGGAAGACCGGCGGTCGCGTCCGGCTTAGCGCTGTTTCACGTGAAACAAGATGGGTCGCCGAAATGATGCCGCTGAAGTGAAAATACCGGTTCAAGGTCGTCATTGCGAGCGGAGCGAAGCAATCCACTGTTGCTTCATGTCGCCTCATGGATTGCGTCGCTTCGCTCGCAATGACGGCTGATCTCACCAGCTCTATCTTCGGCAGACGGGATGACGAGTTCCGACGGCGACATAGTCAAGCAAATGTCCAAAGCGATCGAACCAGCATCCCCCATCTCAGCCTCTGACAGGGCGGCCGCCTGGCGCTCACTCCTGTTTCACGTGAAACAGAGGCGCGGCTGCGATCGCTACGTCGATCTGCTGCTGGAATGGCAGGCCAAGACCAATCTGGTTTCGCCATCGACGCTGCCAAACCTGTGGACCCGGCACATCTCCGATTCGCTGCAGCTCTTGAGCCTCGCGCCGTCGGCCATGATCTGGGTGGATCTCGGCAGCGGCGGCGGCTTTCCCGGAATGGTGCTGGCCTGCGGGCTGGCGGAAACACCAGGAGCGATCGTCCATCTGGTCGAGCGCAACGCCAAGAAGGCCGCCTTCCTGCGCGAGGCGCTGCGAGTAACGGGGCGCCCGGCACAGTCCATCTCGCTGATATCGGGGATAGTGTGGATAGAATCACGGGTCAGGTCGATTGCGTCACCGCGCGCGCGGTGGCTCCGCTACATCAACTCATCGGCTTCGCCGAACCGCTGGTACGACAGGGTGCAAAAGCGCTGTTTCTCAAAGGCCAAGATGTAGAGGCTGAATTGACCGAAGCCACTAAATATTGGAAAATCGAACCACAAATGCATTCCAGCCGCACTGGCGGACATGGCTGGATCGTCGAGCTCGATCGGATCGAGCGGCGCAATCCCTCCGCTGCAACCGATGGCGTCCGCGCATGACCGAAATAGATCAGATTTATCAAGAAGATAGGCCGCCGAATCCGGCAGGCCATCCGCGCATCCTGGCGCTGGCCAACCAAAAGGGCGGCGTCGGCAAGACCACCACCGCGATCAATCTGGGCACGGCGCTCGCCGCGATCGGTGAGCGCGTGTTGATTGTCGATCTCGATCCGCAGGGCAACGCCTCGACCGGGCTCGGCATCGATCGCCGCAACCGCAACTGCTCGACCTATGACGTGCTGATCGGCGAAGCGCCGCTGCGCGACGCGGTGGTGCCGACCGCGGTGCCGCGTCTGCACATCGCGGCCTCGACCATGGACCTTTCCGGCCTCGAGCTCGAACTGGGATCGACGCGCGGCCGCGCCTTTCGCCTGCGCGACGCCATCGCGGCGCTGAACACAACGTCACGCCGGAGTCCGATTACACCTACGTGCTGATCGATTGTCCGCCGTCGCTCAATCTTCTCACCGTCAACGCGATGGCGGCCTCGGATGCGATCCTGGTGCCGCTGCAGTGCGAGTTCTTCGCGCTCGAAGGCCTGTCGCAGCTGCTGCAAACAGTGGAGCAGGTGCGCTCCACGCTCAATCCAAATCTTTCGATCCACGGCATCGTGCTGACGATGTTCGACTCGCGCAACAATCTGTCGAACCAGGTCGTCGCCGACGTCCGGCAGTTCATGGGCAGCCAAGGTCTACAACACCATGATCCCGCGCAACGTGCGCATCTCCGAGGCGCCGTCCTACGGCAAGCCGGTGCTGGTCTACGATCTCAAATGCGTCGGCAGCGAAGCCTATCTCAAGCTTGCGACCGAAGTGATCCAGCGCGAGCGCGAGCTGCGCACGCATTGAAGGCGTACAGTCGGCGCGATCGCGGCGAGCGGCAACGATCCACAGCGTCGATCCTGAGATGAGACGAGGGGCATCGCTTCGGGTTCGCCAAGCGATGATCGAAAACATGAGCGTCCAATCCGGAGTGATTGAGTGAATCCAAGGGAGCTGGCGATGGCCGACGAAGCGCGTTCGCGACTGGGCCGCGGTCTTGCAAGTCTGATCGGAGATGTCGGCGGCGAGGCCGCGCATCTCGAGCGGCCGCGCGCGCAGCGCAAGGTGCCGATCGAATTCCTCAAGCCCAATCCGCGCAATCCGCGCCGCGATTTTTCCGATGCCGAACTCGACGAACTCGCCGATTCGATCAGGCAGCACGGCGTGATCCAGCCGATCGTGGTGCGGCCGGTCAAGGGCGCGCAGGATCGCTTCGAGATCATCGCCGGCGAACGCCGCTGGCGCGCCTCGCAGATCGCCGGCCTGCACGAGGTCCCGATCGTGCCGGTCGATGTCAGCGATTGCGAGGCGCTCGAGATCGCGATCATCGAAAACGTGCAGCGCGAAGATCTCAATGCGATGGAAGAGGCGCAGGGCTATCATGCGCTCGCCAACGAATTCAAACGCAGCCAGGAAGACATCGCCAAGATCGTCGGCAAGAGCCGCAGCCACGTCGCCAACATGATGCGGCTGACGAAACTGCCGGCCGAGGTTCAGGCCTATATCGCGCTCGGGCCAGTTATCGGCCGGCCATGCCCGCGCGCTGATCGGCGTGCCCGATCCGGCGGCTGCCGCCAAGCGCATCGTCGAAGAAGGCCTCAATGTGCGCCAGGCCGAAGCGCTGGCCCATGTCGAGGGCGTGCCGGAGCGCAAAGCCGCAGAAGGCGACGCGGCGGCAAGATGAAAGATCCCAACACAGTGGCGCTGGAAAAGAGCGTCAGCGACGCGCTTGGACTTGCGGTCAGCATCGATCACCGCGATCCCGGCGGCATCGTCCACATCCGCTACCGCGACCTCGATCAACTCGACGAGATCGTGCGGAGGCTGGAAGCGAAGAGCTAAGGCGCGCTTCGCCGACTTACGCAGCGCCGTTGCGAGCCGCTGTTCATCCCCGCCGTTTCGCGTTCACCGCGATCGAAAGCAGCGCGCGCTGGGCGATGACGGCGGCCAGCGCCGCCTGCTTGCGCATTTCGAGCGCCGCGGTCGCGAGCTGATCGATGATCGCATCAGCCGCGCCGCATCGAAGTTGCGCAGCGCGGTCTCGACATTTGGCCTTTCGTGAAAAATGCAGCCGTGGAAATCCGCTGTCGAGCACGGCCGAGACCGGCGTTCCCTCGGCGATCGCGAGCGCCGATTTGTGCAGCCACGCCGCCTGGCGCTGGGCGGCGGAAATGATCACGCCGGGATAGGTGCCGGCGACCATGGCCTTGGCAAATTCGGTTTCGACCAGCGGCCGGCTTTCCGGCAAAGGCGCCGTCGACGATCGGATCGATCTTCAGCTCGGACGCATCGGCGACGACCGCCATCACGTCGTCGAGCGTCACTTCGCCCTTGCCGTGCGCGTAGAGCGTCGAGCTTGCGCAATTCGTTGCGCGAGGCCTGGCGGTCGCCGCCGAGCAGCGCCATCAGCGACGCGCGCGCATCCGCTGCGATGCGCAAGCTCGAGACCCGCAATTCATCGTCGATCAGTTTTGCAAGGTCGCGCTCGCCGTCGGGATAGCAGGCGATCGCGACCGCGGTCTTGGCGCGCTCGCAGGCCTTGCGCAGCGGCGATTCCGGCCGCAACTCGCCGGCCTCGATCACGATGCGGCAATCCTTCAGCGGCGTATTCGGCCAGCGCGTCGATGCCGCTGGCGAAACTGCGCGAGCCGGCGCGAACGCGAATGGCGCGGCGGCCGCCGAACAGCGGGATCGTCATCGCCTCATCGACCAGCCGCGACGGCTCGGCTGAGAGTTCGTCGCCGTCCAGCCTGCACCAGCGAAAACGGATCGCTGGGATCGTCGACCGCCGACGCCAACAACGCGTCGGCGCGTTCGCGCACCAGGCCGGCATCGGGACCGTAGAGCAGGATGATGGGACGCCCCGGATCGGGCCGGGCCAGAAAGGCGTCGATTTCTTTTCCGCGCAGCGCGACCACGGTAGACTACTGTCTTCCGGACGCGCATCCAGCGCGAGCCTCGGAATGGCGACGAGTACGATACGGATTCCGGGGTGCTTGCGTGCCCGGAATGACGGTATCATCAGGTCCCGGCGGAGAAGTACGAGGCCAGCCGCGTCTGGATATGTTCGGCGATTTCCTGGCCGGCGCGGTCTTCGGCGTCGCGGAAGGCGCGGGCGCGGGAAAATCGCTGGTAGCTGCCGGGGATATCGTAGGAGACCCGCGAGAACGTGGTTCCGGTCATCACCGATTTGTTGGTGGCGATCTCGATCAGATTGAATTGGGCATCGATGCCGTAATTTTCGCTGGTCGGCAGCCCGGTATTCGCATCGGTCATCAGCGATCGAGCGGGTGGTCGTGAATCTGATCACCAGACGATGGGTCGGCGGTATTCCGGTGGCGTTGCCATAGAGCTTGAATGCCAGGGCATTGCGGATTGCGACCCCGAGCCGGGCCTCGTGCGACGCATTGGGCTTGTCGACCGGCGGGAGTTCCACGCCCATCAATTTTTCGCGCAGGCCCGGCGTGCCGTCGGCATGCTCGGCATACATCGGCTGAAAGCAGCCCGCCGTCAGGGCCGCCAGGGCGGCCACGGCGAGAAACCGAGCGGCGATGCCGGATCCTAGCCAACGACATTCACGATCCTCATGGGAACAACAATCACTTTACGCACGGGTTTGTCCCCCAGGGCCTGTTTTACCGCATCAAGGGCCAAAACGGCAGCCTCAATTTCCGGATTCTGGGCATGGCGTGGCCACGGTGACCTCGCCCCGTTTCTTGCCGTTGACCTGAACCACCAGCGTCACCGTCTCTTCAACCAGCAAATCTCGTTCGATTTTGGGCCAATTGGCCTCCGAAACCAGACCCGGCTGGCCCAGCACCCCCCAGCATGCCTCCGCCAGATGGGGCATCATGGGCGCGAACAGTTGAACGAGGATGACGGCGGCCTCGCGGACCGCCCAGATCAGGTCCGGCGCAGGCTGCCCGGCGCGGGCCAGGACCTCGCCCAGCGCATTGGCGAATTCCCGGATATAGGCCAGGCAGACATTGAAATGCAGCTTTTCGATGCCGGTGGAGACCTTGTCCAGCGCGCCATGGGTCGCCTTGCGTAGCGCCAGCGCATCGGCGCCGAATGCCGCGGGCCGCATCGCCGGCGCGGCTCTGGCGATCTCGGCCGATTCGTTGATCAGCCGCCACAGCCGCTGCACGAAGCGCGACGCGCCCTGCACCCGCTCGTCGCTCCAGATCACGTCGCGGTCGGGCGGCGAATCCGACAGCATGAACCAGCGCGCGACGTCGGCGCCATAGGTCGCGATGATGTCGTCAGGGTCGACCGTGTTGTTTCTTCGACTTCGACATCTTCTCGATCGGGCCGATCGCGACCTCCTCGCCGGTTGTCATCAGGCTGGCGCGGCGGCCGTTGCCGCCGGTCTCGACCTTCACCTCGGCCGGCGTGACATAGGCGCCGTCGGCCTTCTGATAGGTCTCGTGCACCACCATGCCCTGCGTGAACATGCCGGCGAACGGTTCATCCATGCCGATATGGCCGGTGGCCTTCATGGCGCGGGTGAAGAAGCGGCTGTAGAGCAGATGCAGAATCGCATGCTCGACGCCGCCGATATATTGATCGACCGGCATCATCCGGTTCGCGACCGTCAGGCGTGGTCGGCGCGTTCTCGTTCCAGGGATCGGTGAAGCGCGCGAAATACCAGGACGAATCGACGAAGGTGTCCATGGTGTCGGTTTCGCGCACGCGCCTTGCCGCCGCATTGCGGGCAGTTGACGTGCTTCCAGGTCGGATGATGGTCGAGCGCGTTGCCGGGCTTGTCGAAGGTCACGTCTTCCGGCAGCACCACCGGCAGGTCCTTGTCGGGCACCGGCACCACGTCGCATTTCGGGCAATGGATCACCGGGATCGGGCAGCCCCAATAGCGCTGGCGCGAGATGCCCCAGTCGCGCAGGCGGAAATTCACCTGCCGCTCGCCGACCGGCATGTTGCCGCGGAGTTCGCTCTCCAGCCGCTTGGCGACTTCTTCCTTGGCCTGCTCGATGGTCATGCCGTCGAGGAAGCGCGAATTGATCATGCGGCCGTCGCCGTCATAGGCGGTGTCGGTGATGACGAAGGTTTTCGGATCCTGGCCTTCGGGGCAAACCACCGGCGTATTGCCGAGCCCGTATTTGTTGACGAAATCGAGGTCGCGCTGGTCATGCGCGGGGCAGCCGAAGATCGCGCCGGTGCCGTATTCCATCAGCACGAAATTGGCGACATAGACCGGCAGCTTCCAGTTCGGATCGAACGGATGGACCGCCCTGATGCCGGTGTCGAAGCCCTGCTTCTCGGCGGTATCGATGATTTCCTGCGCGGTGCCGATGACGCTTTGATCTCGGCGATGAACTCGGCGAGCTTCGGATTTTTCGCGGCAGCGGCCTGCGCCAGCGGATGATCGGCGCGAAATCGCCATGAACTTGGCGCCGAACAGCGTGTCGGGCCGCGTCGTGAAGATCTTCAGCTCGGTCTCGCCAGCCGGCGTGGTCGCCGCGATCGAGCGCGAAGCGCACCAGCAGGCCTTCGCGAGCGCCCGATCCAGTTGCGCTGCATCAGCCGCACCTTGTCGGGCCAGCGATCCAGCGTATCGAGCGCGTCGAGCAGTTCCTGCGAGTATTTCGTGATCTTGAAGACCCACTGGTTCATCTCGCGCTGTTCGACCACCGCGCCCGAACGCCAGCCGCGGCCGTCGATCACCTGCTCGTTGGCGAGCACCGTCATGTCGACCGGGTCCCAGTTGATCTTGCGCTTCTCGCGCTCGGCCAATCCGGCACGCAGGAAGTCGTTGAACAGCTTCTGCTGGTGCTTGTAGTAGGACGGATCGCAGGTCGCGAATTCGCGGGACCAGTCGAGCGACAGGCCGATCGAGCGCAACTGCTTCTTCATCGCGGCGATGTTGTCGTAGGTCCACGCCTTCGGCGCGACCTTGCGCTCGATCGCCGCGTTTTCCGCCGGCAGCCCGAACGCGTCCCAGCCCATCGGATGCAGCACGTTGAAGCCCTTGGCGCGCATGAAGCGCGCCAGCACGTCGCCCAGCGTGTAGTTGCGGACGTGCCCGATATGGATGCGCCCGGAAGGGTAGGGGAACATCTCGAGCACGTAATATTTCGGCCGCGGGTCGTCGTTCTTGGCGGCGAAGATCGCCTTTTCGTCCCACTGGCGCTGCCAGCGGGGCTCGGATTCGCGTGCGTTGTAGCGTTCGGAGCTCATGGAATTGCAGGGCTTTTCGTGGGTTCGGGGCCGTCATCAAAGGACGGCGGACTAGGCCACAAAAGCAGCTTTCGGGTCAACGGGTCGGGCGGCAGGACGGCCGCCGGTCGGATCGACCAAGCGCTCGATTGTGAGGAGGCCGGCTAGCTCGCCAGCGCCGGCGGGCTGCCATTGTCGGCCGTTCGCCCAAGGCTGTGCTCGGCAACGGTGTTGCGGCCGTTGCGTTTGGCGACGTAGAGGCTCGCGTCCGCAGCTTCGAGCAGATCGCTCGGGCTGCAGCGCTTCGCTCGGCCTGACGCCGGCAACGCCGACGCTGACCGTGACGGCCTGATGGCCGGAGGTGGCGTGGGGCATCACCAGACCCTGCACCGCCGCGCGTACCATCTCGCCGATCTCAAGCGCGTGGCTGGTGTCGGTATTCGGCAGCAACAGGCAGAATTCCTCGCCGCCATAACGGGCGGCAAACCCCGCGGTTGCCGCGGCAAGGCCGGCAAGCGTCTCGCCGATCCGGCAGAGGCAGGCATCGCCTTCGGGATGGCCATAGGTGTCGTTGAACAGCTTGAAGTGGTCGACGTCGATCATCAGGAGCGACAATTCGCCGTGTGGCATTGCTGGGCCTTCATCCATTCAAAGTCGAGCCGGCTCTGAAAGCCGCGGCGATTGGCAAGGCCGGACAGCATGTCGATCGAAGCCATGACGGTCAGCCGGTCGTTGGAGGCGATCAGTTCGCGCTCGCGCTCGAAAAGCTGAGCGGCCATCGCATCGAAGGCGCGGGCCAGCGGCGCGAACTCGGTCGGCAACCGGCTGCGGGCCGCACGCACCGACCAATCGCCGTCGCCGAAGCGCTGTGCGATCGCCACCAGCGTCTGGATGGGGCTGGATGATCAGCTTTTCGGCCGCGAACAGCGCGCCGAGCAGCACGAACAGGCAGACGCAGCCGCAGCTGCAGATAGGCGGTGCGAATGTCGTGGTTGATGTCGGCGGCCACCTTGGCTTCATCGACGATGAGGATCAGGCGCGATTGCGTGCCGGGAATGCGGGAAAAGCTCAAGGTGCGCTTGGCGCCATCGGCGGCGACGAACGAAAGCGATCCCGTCGGCCTGGTCCGGATTGATCGCCTTGTCGGCGATCGGCCGCCAAGAGCGGGACGCTATCGAGGGGGCGGCCGATCATGCTGGCCAGATCCGCCGGCGCCGCCAGCACGGTCCCTGCGCTATCGACGAGAAAGGCCAAGATGCCGGGACGACTACTGAGGTCGCGCATGATCTTCGACATCCAGTCGAGATTGACGCTGGCCACGATGACGAGATCGGATTCGCGGATTGACCGCGGAGACTGGATAGGCCGCTATCACGATGGGCTACTGTCGGTACTTGGCGAACAGAAAATCGCTGAAGATGAGGTCGCGGGCCAGCCGCGCGCGCTTCAAATAAGTCGCGATCGCTGAGGTCAAGGCCGATCAGCTCATCAAGCGTCGCACATTGGACCTGGCCGTCGCCGCCGACGATCGTCAGATTGCGGATCCACGGCAGTTTGACCGGAAGGCTGGCGTGGAGCGTTTCACAGCTGAGGTCGGAAGACGCTCTTGGAAGCCTGGATATGGGCGGCCGACTTCAGCACGGTCTCGACCGACGAGATGGCGTCGCGCTGGGCTGTCGGCGCTGTGTTGCGCGATACCGCGAGAATTCCTGAAGAGGCCAGCGCGATCTGCTTGGTTGCGCGTCTCCTCGAGCGAGCGGGTGCGCTCCAGCATCAAAGGCGCCACCAGGATCAGCGCCAGCAGCGCCAGCCGCGCGCGGATTCCAAAAAGCTTATTGAATTTCAATCTTTTGCGCTGAAACGAAGCGTGACATCTCGACCCCCCAACCCCAAATGCGAGGTAGAGACCAGGATTCAGGAAGCCTTTCCCGAACTCGGTAAATTCGAACGACCTCGTAAATTTGTGATTGATGAATGACATGGCGCCTGAAAAGCCTTCGGCGATAGCCTCGCCTTTACCAAACCTGCTGGCTGCGGTGGAATACGACATCTTCCGCGCCTGCAACGAAGCGCGCCGGGATCGCGCGTCGGTGACGCTGATCGCGGTGTCCAAAACATTCGAGGCCGACGCGATCGTGCCGGTGATCGAGGCCGGACAGCGCGTATTCGGCGAGAATCGCGTTCAGGAGGCCAAGGCAAAGTGGCCGGCGTTGATATCGGCTCACCCCGGCGTCGCGCTGCACATGATCGGACCGCTGCAATCCAACAAGGCAAAGGAAGCCGTGGCGCTGTTCGACGCCATTCATTCGGTCGACCGTCCGAGCATTTGCGAAGCGTTAGCCAGGGAAATCAGCGCGCAGAAGCGGCGGCCTGAATTGTTCGTCCAGATCAATACCGGCGAGGAGCCGCAGAAGGCGGGCATCGCTGCGACAGAGGCGGACGGTTTCATCGCCAGTTGCCGCGAAAAATATGGTTTGGCGATCTCAGGCCTGATGTGCATTCCGCCGGTCGACGATGCGCCGGCGCCGCATTTCGCGCTGACCGCGAAGATCGCCGCGCGCAACGGGCTGAAGAACCTGTCGATGGGCATGAGCGCCGACTTCGCGATCGCGATCCAGTTCGGTGCCACCCATGTGCGGGTTGGCTCGGCGATCTTCGGGCATCGATAACAACAAAATCCGTCGTCCCGGCCAGGCGCTCGGGGCACTCCCGGACTTTTACACGAACCTCACCGATACCCTGCCGATCGCGCCGAAATCGGCCTCAAACACATCGCCTGACTGGATCGGCAGCGGCGGATGGCAGGTGCCGGTTGTCACGATCTGGCCGGCGCGCAAGGTTATGCCGAGCTGACTAAGCTCATTGGCGAGCCAAGTCAGCGCGATCCGGGGGTCGCCGAGCACGTTCTTGCCATGACCGATGAATTGCCTGCCGCGCAGCGTAATGACCGGTTTCTCCTCGACCAGATCGAGCGAGCGCCAGTTCGCGGTGGCGGGGGCGCCGAGAACGAACAAATGCGCGCAGGCATTGTCCGCGATGATTTGCGCAGCACCCGCACTGGCGAAATCCGCAAACCGCGAATCCGGAATCTCGATCGCCGGGTGCAACGTGGCGACCGCATCGAGAATCTGCTGCACGGAATAGGGTGACGATCGCGGCGGCAGATCGCTCGCCATGCGAAAGGCGAATTCGGGTTCGGCGACCCGCATTTCATTTCCCGCCATGGAGGCGGTCCCGCCATCGGGAAGCACCGTCTGTGGCAGGATGCGTCCCGCCATTGGGCCGTCGACATTGATGTGCTTCTGCCCGGCCTCGCTGGTGGCCGCGATTTTCCAGCCGAACAGGTTTCCGGCCGAATGATTTTCGAGCGCCGCCTGGATCGCGTAGGCTTCCCTGCGGTCGGAAGGGCGATGCGATGGTTCGAGCGCTACGAGCTTGGTGCCGGCGCGCCAATGATCGTGCAGGGTCCGGGATGCTGCTTCGATCTGGCTTTTATCGAGCATGGTTTTGAACCCTCGACATGATGCTCACTCGATCACGATCTTTGTCTTCGGCCCCAGCCGAGCGAGCAATCGAAGCATCGTCGCCTTTGTCATTGAGACGCATCCCGCCGTCGGCGCAAAATTCCCGCGCGCCAGATGCAGGAATACCGCGCTGCCACGGCCGGCGATGCGCGGGGAGCTGTTGTGATCGATCTCGACAATGAAGTCATAGAGATGATCGTCGCGCCGGAGCCGGTCGCCGCTCTGCTTGCGATCCAGCCGCATCGGCTGGTTGTAATGCCGGCTCGATGGATCTTCGCACCAGGCGTCCTCGGGCCGGATCGCGCGAACCGGCAAGAAGGTAAGCGGCCGCGGATGGCGGTCGGCGCGCCACCACAATCGCCGTGGTCGGAACGTGCCCTTCGGGGTCCCGCCGTCGCCTTCGCGTTTGTTGGCCCGGACGCCGCCCCGCCCGAGCGCCACCGGCACCGTTCGTCCAGCCGGCCGTGAGCCAGCCGCGGCGGGGATCGCCGGCGGCGGTGTGAATCCGGATCGCCTGGAGCGGTCGATCACGCGATGTTGTCTTATAAGTACTTGAAATAGCCTGTTTTTCCATGCGAATCGCAATGCGCTGAGTCGCGGCCTTGACTGAAAATGTCCTATTCCCGCCATTACAGGACATTCATCCAAATGGTCGCAGATTCTAGAGTAGACTGCGTTTTGGCTTGTGAATCTGTAACAATCCCCTACCTCAAGACAGATCAAGACCGACCAACCAAGACTTTAGCCGACCAACACCCTACCAACGACGACCCGGCGGAAGGCGCTTTGCGCCTGAACCGGCCTCCCAAAAGGACTGTACGCCATGGCCAACGCCCGCAAGATCCTGATCGTGGATGACGACACCGATCTGCGCGACACGCTGGTCGAGCAGTTGTCGTTGCACGACGAGTTCGAGGCTTCCGCGGTCGACACCGGAGCGAAGGGCGCCAGCGCCGCCAAGGCCAATGCTCCCGATCTCGTGCTGATGGATGTGGGCTTGCCGGACACCGACGGTCGCGAGGTCGTGCGCAGCCTGCGCAAGGGTGGCTTCAAGGCGCCGATCATCATGCTCACCGGACATGACACCGATTCCGACACCATTCTCGGGCTCGAATCCGGCGCCAACGACTATGTCGCCAAGCCTTTTCGTTTCGCGGTGCTACTGGCGCGGATCCGAGCGCAGCTTCGGCAGCATGAAGCCAGCGAAGATGCGGTGTTTTCGGTCGGTCCCTACAGCTTCAGGCCGGGCTCCAAGATGCTCACCGGCGCCAATGCCCGGAAGGTGCGTCTGACCGAAAAGGAGACGGCCATCCTGCGATTTCTTTATCGGGCCGGCCAGCTGCCGGTGTCGCGAGAGACGCTGCTGCAGGAGGTCTGGGGTTATAATTCGGGCGTGACCACCCATACCCTCGAAACCCACATCTACCGGTTGCGGCAGAAGATCGAGAAGGACGCCGCCAATCCCGAGATACTGGTGACGGAAGCGGGTGGCTACAAGCTGGTACCGTGATACGATTCGGTCAACAATTCGTATTGGCGCAACCGGTTTTCCATGTCGATCGAGGATGATGTTGCCCTGCTTGAGCGCGTCCCGACATTGCGCCTGTTGGGGACGACTTCGCTGCGCATGCTGGCGATCGGCTCCGAGCAGCGCGATTTCGCCCGCGGCGATGTGCTGTTCAATGCGGGCGAAGATGCCGACGCCGGATATATCGTTCAACGCGGGGCGTTCCGGATCGAGGACGGCGGCGGCGTCGAGATCATCGCGGGTCCAGGCGCATTGATCGGCGAACTTGCGCTGGTGGTGGCGATGCCGCGGCCCTCCACCGCGATTGCGCTGGAGCATTCCTCGGTGATCCGGGTTGCGCGCAGCCTGTTTCAGCGGGTGCTGGAGAGCGATCCCGCCGCGGCGCGCAGGCTTCGCGATGAATTCGCAAACCGCACCAGCCAGATTGCCAGCGAAATCCTGATGGCGGGCGCCAAGCTGAGCATCTAAAGCGTTTTCGAGCGAAAGCCTGCCCCGAACCTGATCCGGGGTGGACACCGGTTTGCGTAAAGAAAACGCGTCAACACAAAAGACTACACCTCCAGCGTCACCGTCACCGGAACGTGGTCGGATGGCCGCTCCCAGCCACGCGCATCCCGGGTAATCCGGAAATCGCTGACGCTCTCCTGCAGCGCGCGCGACACCCAGATGTGATCGAGCCTTCGGCCGCGATCGGCCTGGGTCCAGTCGGCGGCGCGGTAGCTCCACCACGTATAGACTTTTTCCGAGAGCGGAATCCGCATCCGCGCCACGTCGACCCATTCGCCGTGAGCCTGGGCTGCCAGAAGCTTCTCGCATTCGATCGGGGTATGCGACACGACCTTCAGCAATTGCCGGTGCGACCACACGTCGTTCTCATGCGGCGCGACATTGAGATCGCCGACCAGGATGTGGCGGTCATCGCCGCGCGGATGCAACGGCTCGCAAGCCTTCATCTCGTCGAGGAATCGGAGCTTGTGCTCGAATTTCGGATTGAGCTCCGGATCGGGAATATCGCCGCCCGCCGGAACGTAGAAATTATGCAGCACCAGCGGCTTCGACAGTTGCGCCTTGTCGCCGAACTCAACCGAGACGTGGCGCGAATCGATCTTGTCGCAGAAGGTGCGGATATTCGTGGTCTCGAACGGCAGCTTCGAGATCACAGCGACGCCGTGATAGCCCTTCTGCCCGTTCAGCGCGACGTGCTCATAGCCGAGACGCCGAAAACGCTTCAATGGAAAGGCGTCATCGATGCATTTGGTTTCCTGCAGGCACAGCACGTCCGGCCGCGCCGATTTGAGAAATTTGGCGACGAGATCGATGCGCAGGCGCACCGAGTTGATGTTCCATGTCGTTACGGAGAAGCGCATGAATTCCCGGCAAGGCAACAGAGCGTGCGCCTGATGACGCACGTCCCTGCTCCGCGATCAAGAATGATTTTTCAGCCGGGCGTAAATCTTGTGAAGTCGTCGAGCTTGAACAGGTCAGGATTGACTCTTCTGGTGGTATCCAGATTGTAGATCGCGACGGTGGTGTCGTAGCCCTGCGGGTCGGTGACCGTCCATTGCTTGAGCTGGCCATCCTTGGCGCCGAGCATCAGCATCAGGCGGCTGGTGCCGATCAGGGACTGCTTCTCCTCGATGGTGACGCTGATGTACATGTCATCGGCCGTGACGTTCACCACGTTGGTGTCCCTCATGAGGTCGATACGGTCCGACAGCAGAAACCGTATCGGTGTCTGCGACAACGGATAGATGTCCTGCGTCGCAAGGGTGCGGTCGCGCACCACCAGCGACGATCCGTCGGAGATAATCGCGAGCGGAGAGGGCGCATCATATTCGAAACGCACCTTGCCGGGCTTCTGGATATAAAAATCGCCTTTGACCTTGGTGCCGTCAGGTCCGACCTGGACGAAATTTCCGACCAGCGTCTGCAGCGAGGACAGATAGGAGCTTACCCTGGCGGCTTGCGCTTTTTGATTGGCATCGAAGGAGGCAAAAATATTGGCCGGTACGTTCCGCCGCGGATCGGGGATCACCGGGTTGGGCGTTTGCGACTTGGCCGCCGCCCAATCTTTCTGCGGGTCCGACGCGCTGAGCTGCTTGTCGTGAACCTTTGGCGCCGGCTTCGGGGCCGTAGGCTTCTGCACGGTCGGGGGCGAAACGGTCTGCGTGGTCTGCGCATAGGAAGGCGTCGTGACGCACATCAGCAATGCGGCGATCAATGCCGCTCCACCGGCGCGGATGCCGTGAATCACGGTTGGCTCTGCCATTCGAAACTTCGGATTTCTGTTCAACGCGTCGTCCTGCCTGGCTTTCGGCCCTTTTATCGTGCTTTTGACAAAAGGAGTTATCGTTTTTCCGTGAAAATATGATGGCCCCTGGCCCGATCAGCCTCTCAAAAGCGGCTTTCTTCTTCTTCGACCAGAATTTCGCGCTTGCCGGCGTGGTTGGCCTGTCCGACGATGCCCTCGAGTTCCATCCGCTCCATCAACGATGCGGCGCGGTTATATCCGATCTGCAACCGGCGCTGGATGTAGCTGGTGGAAGCCTTGCGGTCGCGCTTGACGATCTGCACGGCCTGCGCGAACAGGTCGGTGCCTTCGCCCGCGCCCATGCCGGTCTGAGTCGAACACCGCGCCGTCTTCGTCGGTCGGCTCTTCCGCCGTGACCGCTTCGAGGTATTCGGGCTGACCCTGCGATTTGAGATGGCGCACCACCTTCTCGACCTCTTCGTCCGAGACGAAAGGTCCGTGGACACGGCTGATGCGTCCGCCGCCGGCCATGTAAAGCATGTCGCCCTGGCCCAACAGCTGTTCGGCGCCCATTTCGCCGAGGATGGTGCGGCTGTCGATCTTCGAGGTGACCTGAAACGAGATGCGGGTCGGGAAGTTCGCCTTGATGGTGCCGGTAATGACGTCGACCGATGGCCGTTGGGTGGCGAGAATCACATGCAGACCGGCGGCACGCGCCATCTGTGCGAGGCGCTGTACCGCGCCTTCGATATCCTTGCCGGCGACCATCATCAGGTCGGCCATTTCGTCGACAATGATGACGATATAGGGCAGCGGCTCCAGATCGAGCTTCTCGTCTTCATAGACCGCCTTGCCGGATTCCTTGTCGAAGCCGGTATGCACCGTGCGGGTCAGTTCCTCGCCCTTGGATTTTGCTTCCGTCAGCCGCGCGTTATAGCCGTCGATGTTGCGCACGCCGAGCTTGGACATTTTCTTGTAGCGTTCTTCCATCTCGCGCACGGCCCATTTCAGCGCGACGACGGCCTTCTTCGGGTCGGTGACGACCGGGGTCAAAAGATGCGGAATGCCGTCATAGACGGAAAGTTCGAGCATCTTGGGATCGACCATGATCAGGCGGCACTGATCCGGCCGCAGCCGGTAAACCAGGCTGAGGATCATGGTGTTGATGGCGACCGATTTGCCGGAGCCGGTGGTGCCGGCGATCAGCAGATGCGGCATCCGCGCCAGATCGACGATGATGGATTCACCGCCGATGTTCTTGCCGAGACAAAGCGGGAGTTTCGCGACCGATTCGTTGCCATCCTTGACCGCCAGCAATTCGCGCAAATAGACCTTCTCGCGATGCGGGTTCGGCAATTCGATGCCGATGGCGTTGCGGCCGGGAACGACGGCGACGCGGGCCGAGAGCGCGCTCATCGAGCGCGCGATGTCGTCGGCGAGGCCGATGACGCGCGACGATTTGATTCCGGGCGCGGGCTCGAGCTCGTACAGTGTCACCACCGGACCGGGATGGGCCTTGACGATTTCACCGCGAACGCCGAAGTCGCCGAGGACGCCTTCCAGCGCGCGCGAATTGGCGTCGAGCTCGGATTTGTTGAGCGGCTGGCGATCCGAAGCCTTTGGCGAGGTAAGCACCGAGATCGGCGGCAACTCGAATTTGTCGGATGATTTGCGCGCTGGCGCACGCGGTGCGGCTTTCTTGCGCGGGGGGCGCGCCGCCGAAACTTCTTCTTCCTCCTCCTCGTCGTCGATCTCTTGGTCGAGATCGGCATCGGAATGCGGCGCCAGCGGCGGTCCGGCACGTCCGCCCAGACTTGGCTCCTGGCGTTCGAATGCGGCCGCGCGCGACGTCGGCGCGCTGGCGACCAGCGAGCGGTAGGCGAGGGCGAGTAGCCGCCACAGCCGCGCTCTGGCGCTCATTGCGGCATGAAACGCCCATCCCAGCGAGACCGAAGCGCCGTCATCTTCCTCGACGAACGGCGCGTCGTCGTCCTCGATCGCCGTCAATTCGTCCGGCTGCGGCCGCGACCCCATGCCGCTGGCGATCAGCAAGGTTGCGATCATCCCCGCGCCGAGGATGATCCCGAGCACGAGGCAGTAGATGAAATTGGGTGGCCCGAACACGACGGCGGGCGCGCGCACCAGCGCGTCGCCGACGACGCCGCCGAGACCGGTCGGCAGCGGCCATGCTCCGCCATGGGGCCAGCAGCTAGCAAAGCCCGCCGATATCACCGTGCAGAGTATCCAGCAGGCGAGCCGCAGCGCTTCGCGGTCAAAGGTACGATGGGTCAGCATGCGCCAACCCCATATCGCGATCGGCAAGATCAGCATGATCGCGCCAAGGCCGAGAATCTGCATCAGGAGATCGGCGCCGATCGCACCGGGATAGCCGATAATGTTGCGGATCGCGCGCGACGTGGCGTGGCTGAGGCTTGGATCCTGCACCGACCATGTCATCAGTGCCGCCGCGGCGATGCCGGACAGCGATATCAGCCCGAGGCCCGCAAGCTCGCGCAACCGCCGCCCCAGTGCCTCGCGAATCGTCGCCGGCAAGTGGCCAACCAGGGGAATCACACGTTCGATCGCTGGCATGCTCATGGGGCCCTGCGACTGGAGGCTGGAACAGGCTGAAGCACGAGCGGCAAGGAAGCGGCGCGCTCTGCCTCGTTGCGAGAGGCGTAGGCTGTGATGCGTTGCGATTCCGAAATCATCGTCGTCAATCCAGAATTTCGACCAGCCGGCGCAACGCCTCGGCGGTTGTGTCACTGTCCTGCACCAGCGCCAGACGAATGTAGCCGGCGCCGGGATTGCTGCCGTCGGGTTGTTGCCGGGCCAGATAGCTTCCGGGCACCACCCGCACGCCGCCGTCTTTGTAGAGCCTCACCGTTGCCGCTTCATCGCCGCCATGGGCCGATACATCGAGCCAGAGACAGAAGCCTCCGGCGGGTCGGCGATAGCCGTAGCGATCACCCAGAATCCGGTCGGCGAGATCGAATTTGAGCCGGTAGAGCCGGCGGTTCTCCTCGACATGCGCTTCATCGCTATAGGCCGAGATCGCGACATGTTGCAGCGGCACCGGCACCTGGGGGGCGGCGACATTGCGCAGCTCGTGAAACATGCCGAGAAATTTCCGGTCGCCGGCGGCAAAGCCGACCCGCATGCCCGGCAGGTTCGAGCGCTTCGACAGCGACTGGAACGCCACGACATTGCTGAAATCGGGGCCGGCGGATTCCAGCATGCTGCCGGGAGCCGTCTGCGTGTAGATTTCCGAATAGCATTCGTCGCTCAGGATCATGAAGCCGAAACGGTCGGCGAGTTTTTTCAGGCGGCCGAAATAGTCCCGCGAAGCCACAGCACCTTGCGGATTGGCCGGCGAGGCGATGTAGATCGCGACCGTGCGTGCAAGGGTCGCGTCATCGAGCGCGTCAAGGTCGGGCAGGAATCCATTGGCGAGCGTGGTCGGCAGATAGATCGCCTCGCAGTCGGCGGCGCGCGCACCCGCGCCATAGGCGGGATAAAACGGATTGGGTAGCAGAATCGCCGGCCGGCCGCGGCGCGCGCCGACATAGCGTGCAGCGGTGATCGCGGCAAAAAACAAGCCTTCGCGGCTGCCATTGAGCACCAGAATTTCGTTCTCCGGATCGATCGGCCGAGGCAGGTCGAACCGGCTGGAAAGCCAGTTCGCGGCCGCCCGGCGGAACGGCTCGATGCCCTTGGCGATGGGATAACGGCCGAAATCGCCGATGTGTTTGGCCAGCACCGGCCCGACAAAGTCGGGCACCGGATGCTGCGGTTCGCCCAACGACAGCGTAATCAACGGCTTACCCGGCAGGTAGGGGGCCAAAAGTTCGGCCAGCCGCGCGAAAGGCGAACGTTCGCTTTGCGGGCTGCCGGCGCCCTGCGGCGCGCGGGATGAAGCGGTCATTGCCATACTTGAAGCGCCAGCACAGTTGGGGCAGCCGATCGCACGTTGAAACCGGTCCGGAACGGATCAGATCACCATAGATACGGCGAGGTTAAGACACGATTAACCATCGGTGCGCGGCGGATATCCAGACCCTCAATTCCATAAAAAGAAAGGGGCTCCAACTTGCGCTGGAGCCCCTCAACGGTCGGGGCATTGCCGGGTATGTGCCCAAACCGTAGTTCTGGGCGCGACCGACAAGGCCGCGCCCCGGGAGAACTTACATGTTGTAGGCGCGCTCGCCGTGATCGGTGATGTCGAGACCTTCGCGTTCCGCTTCCACGGTCGGACGAAGGCCGATGATCACGTCGACGATCTTGTAGAGGATCGCCGAACCGATACCGGACCACAGCAGCGTCGCCAGCACCGCCTTGCCCTGGGCAATCATCTGCGTGGCGAAGTCGTAGGTGCCGGCATTGTTGCCCGTGATGTTGGTGTAGTCGGTGATGCCGACGCCACCCAGAGCCGGGTTGACGAGAATGCCGGTGCCCAACGCACCGATGATTCCGCCGACGCAGTGAACGCCGAAGACGTCGAGCGCATCATCGTAGCCGAGTGCGTTCTTCACCGTCGAGACGAAGAACAGGCAGACCGGCGAGACGACGAGGCCCAGCACCAGGGCGCCGATCGGGCCGGCAAAGCCGGAGGCCGGCGTCACCGCGACGAGGCCTGCCACCGCACCGGAGCAGATGCCCAAGAGCGAAGGCTTGCCCTTGACGATCCATTCGGAGAGCAGCCACGACAGCGAGGCGCCGGCGGTTGCCACCATGGTGTTGACGAAGGCCAGCGCCGTGGTGCCATTCGCTTCAAGGTTCGAACCGGCGTTGAAGCCGAACCAGCCGACCCAGAGCAGCGAAGCGCCGATCATGGTCATGGTCAGCGAGTGGGGAGGCATCAACTCCTTGCCGTAGCCGACGCGCTTGCCGATGATGAGCGCGCCCACCAGACCGGCGATGCCGGCGTTGATGTGCACGACCGTGCCGCCTGCGAAGTCCAGAGCGCCGGCGCCCGCGAGCCAGCCGACGGCGCCGGTGACCTCATCGAGCTTGGTCTGTGCGGCGGTCTTCGCCGCACCGTCAGCCGCGGCGGCGAGCGCCTTGGCAGCAGCAGCGACGTCATCGGGTGCCGCGACGTACCAGACCCAGTGCGCGATCGGGAAATAGATGAACGTCACCCAGAGCAGGATGAACAGGAATACCGCGGAAAACTTGATGCGTTCGGCGAAGGCGCCGACGATCAGGGCCGGGGTGATCATCGCGAACGTCATCTGGAAGACGAAGTAGGCGAGTTCGGGGATCACGACGCCGTTGGAGAAGGTTGCTGCGGTCGAATTGGCATCGATCCCGTGCATGAACGCCTTGCCGAACCCGCCGATATAGGGGGTCATGCTGCCGCCATCGCCGAAGGCGAGCGAGTAGCCGTAAAGCGTCCAGACCACGCCGACCAAGGCCACGATGGTGAACACCTGGGTGAGGACGGAGGCCATGTTCTTGGTGCGAACCAGACCGCCATAGAACAGAGCGAGGCCGGGAATCGACATCATCAGAACGAGCGCGCTGGAAACCAGCATCCAGGCGGTATCGCCCTTGTTGGGAACGATAGCCGGGGCAGCCGCAGCGGCGGGGGCGGCGTCCTCGGCAAACGCGACACCGGCAAAACCCGCGACACAGAGCAGGCCGAGTGCAGCGATGGCCAATCCCGCGCGGGTTGGACGTTCAAACGTCATTTGTTTTACTCCTGATTGGATAAGGTTGAGCGCGAAATCAAAGGGCCGCGGCATCTGCCTCTCCCGTGCGGATGCGAACCGCATGGTCGAGGTTGATGACGAAGATCTTGCCGTCGCCGATCTGTCCGGTTTTTGCCGCTGACGTGATGGCGTCGATGGTCTTGTCGACCTGGTCCGAGGCGACCGCGACCTCGATCTTGATCTTGGGCAGGAAGCTCACCGCATATTCAGCGCCGCGATAAATTTCCGTATGGCCCTTCTGGCGGCCATATCCCTTGACTTCCGTCACCGTGAGACCGTGAACGCCAATGGCGGTCAGGGCGTCGCGGACTTCTTCGAGCTTGAATGGCTTGATGATCGCCATAACAATTTTCATGGGTCCTATCCCCGCTTGGGCCCGGTCCAGACACGACCGGGCGTTCTCGACTGAGGTTCACCACGCGGAGAAGTTCACTACGCGGGCACAGCCGGACCTCATAGAATCAAATGCCGTGCCAGATCGGCTAGGTTGCCTAACGGTTTATGAACGCGGGTCTTTTGGGGTTTTGCCGGATTCGAGCCAACATGCGCTATTCGGTCGCGCTCAAAATATAATCACATCGGCTTAAAACATAGGCAAGACAGAGTCCGGACATAATTTTGCCCAACCGGAGGGCAGTAAAAAGGTATTTGGATGAGGAATCTATTGCAAAGCCTCGCCGCGCTGCGAAATGTCGAGGCCTTCCAGCTCATGCTCACGGGATACCCGCAGCGGCACCAACGCGCTGACGAGCTTTAGCAGCACGAACGTCCCCCGTCGGACCACACCAGGGTAACGGCGACACCGTAGGGCTAAATCAGCAATTGCTGCGGATTGCCCTTGATCAGCTCCCCCGATCGAGGCGGTCGCGAAGACGCCGGCCGGCGGGGTCCAGGTCAGTCCGCCGATGCCATGGACGCCGAACCAGCCGAGCCGATGGTAATCACGCCGCCATACGAGTTGATGTACAGGTTGATCGGCTTGTTCGGATTATCGGCCTCGAGAAACAGCAGCTGCGCACAGACCAGGCCCGACACCGCGTCGTTGACCTCGCCGTTCAAGAAAATAATGCGCTCGCGCAACAGTCGGGAATAGATGTCGAAGGATCGCTCGCCGCGGGCGGACTGTTCGACGACCATAGGGACGAGTTGCATCATGTCGCGCATCGGCGACCTCCTTCCAAAGAGTATTGAGAGAGTTTTATGTGGGAGGGCTGTTCAGGCCGCGCGCATCAGACACCGACGATTGCTGTTGGCCGCGCGGTACATCGAGTGCCGGAGCTGGCCGTGGTCGATCTGATGAATGATACGAAGCCGGGTCCCGCCGCTATGGTTTGGCTCGATCCGGAACGTCACGCTGCTTTCGAGAAACGGCGGCTCGGCCTCGCGGACCCGATAACAAATCTCCTCGCCCTTGACCGATGACAGGGGATTCCGCAGTCCGGTGCCGACCACCGCGAGCGAAGCGACGGTGCCCCACGGTATTTCCCCGGCCTGGTATGATTTTATCGATCGCGCGCCAGGCATCGTTGCCAAATGCGATGGGCTTATAAGAAATGGACTTGCGAGAATGTCGACGCCCGAGAATTCAGAGCGCGTCGCTGTCGGTTTCGCCGGTCCGGATCCGCAACGCGTGATCGATCGGCGTCACGAATATCTTGCCGTCGCCGATCTGCCCGGTGCGGGCGCTGGAGGTAATGACCTCGACAGCCTTGTCGGCGAGGTTCGAGGCGACGGCGATCTCGATCCGCAGCTTCGGCAGGAAGTTCACGACATATTCGGCACCGCGATAGATCTCGGTGTGCCCCTTCTGGCGGCCATAACCCTTGACCTCGGTTACGGTCATGCCGCTGACCCCGATCGCGGTGAGCGCCTGGCGCACCTCGTCGAGCTTGAAGGGTTTGATGATGGCAACAACGAGCTTCATGGTCTGGCCTTCATTTCCTGGACTCCGACAAGGTCGGTCACGGCTGGATTGGCACGCCGGGCAAGTCTGGCATCTTTCGCCCCGAATGGCACAAAAAGTTGCGGACTTGTCCAAAAACAATTGCCGCAGCGAACCCGCCGCCCGGTAGCCCCTGTACAGGGGCCGGGATTATCCGTCAAAATGCCGATCCATTATTCGCCGCCTTGTTGCTTACCCATCCGTTTCAGCACCTAAAGGGAATGATATGGCAAACCGATCCTGGTTTTATGCATCCAACGGCCAGCAACAGGGCCCTTATCCCGACGCCCAGCTACGCGAACTGATCGCCCGGGGCACGGTCACCGCGGACACGCTGGTCTGGAGCGAGGGAATGGCGGGCTGGCAGCGGGCAGCGGAAATTCCGGGCCTGTTCTCAAGCGCCTCCTCCAGCGCCTTGGGCCCACCTGCTATTCCGCGCGGCGGCGTTCCGCTGGCCAGCTCCGGCGGCTATGGCGGCGGGGCGCTTTCGATCGACCTCGGTCTGTGGGAGTTCCTCGGCCGCAGCCTGTTGTTTTCGATCGGATTTCTGTTGGTGATCCCGGCGCCCTGGGTGGCAACCAACTTCTACCAGTGGATGACGTCCCGCCTCCGCGTGCCGCAGCGGCCCAATCTTGGCTTCACCGGTCAAGTCGGCGATATCTGGTACGTCTTCGTCGCCATGGCGCTTACGGTCTATGTTGGTTCGACCGGGTACCAGTTCCTGCAATATGTCGTCGTTCCAGTTCAGTCGTTCCTGTCCTGGATGACGGTGCGATGGATCGCTTCGAATTTGAGTTCGAACGGACAGCGGCTTCCCATCGCCTTTGACGGCAGCGCGCTGACCTATATCGGCTGGCATGTACTGCTGCTCATCTCGGCCGTAACAATCGTCGGCTGGGCGTGGGTCACCACCGCGTGGATGCGATGGATATGCAAAAATGTCAGCGGCACGCACCGCGAGATCGCATTCAACGCGTCGGGCCTGGAAATGTTGTGGCGGACCCTGGCGGTTGCCGTGGGCTGCATGTTCCTGATTCCGATTCCGTGGGTGCTGCGCTGGTACACAAGCTGGTACGTCTCGCAATTCGAGCTCGTCGATAGAGCCGCGTAACCCGAACCGCGGCAACCTCTTCACTTGCGCTGGCGAAGCGAGCCTTCCTGCGCGACCGAGGCGACCAGCGTGCCGTCCTGCTTGAAGATCATGCCGCGGGTCAAGGCGCGCCCGTCCTGCGCGCTCGGCGAATCCTGCGCATAGAGCAGCCATTCGTCGGCGCGGAACGGGCGATGAAACCACATCGCGTGATCGAGGCTCGCCGGCATCAGGCGCTTGTCGAACAGGGTGCGGCCGTAACGCGCCATCGCCGCATCGAGCAGCGAGAAGTCCGACGCATAGGCCAGCGCGCACATATGCAGCGCCGGATCGTCCGGCAGTTTCGACGCGGTGCGGATCCAGACATGGATGCGGCCGTCGTCGATCTTCTGGCCGAAATAGCGGCCAAGTTCGACCGGGCGCAGCTCGATCGGGCGGTCGGATTCGTAATAGCGCCGGATAAACTCCGGCATCTCGCGGAACATCGGCTGCTTGGCGACCTCTTCGGCGGTGAGTTTCTCCGGCGGCGGCACGTCCGGCATCTTGTCCTGATGATCGAAGGCGCCCTGCTCCTCGATATGAAACGACACCATGATCGAGAAGATCGCATTGCCGTGCTGGATCGCGGTGACCCGGCGGGTTGAATAGCTCTTGCCGTCGCGCAGCCGTTCGACCTCGTAGATGATCGGGATTTGCGGGTCGCCCGGCAGGATGAAATAGCAATGCAGCGAGTGCGGCAGGCGGCCTTCGACAGTGCGGCACGCCGCCACCATCGCCTGTCCGATCACCTGGCCGCCGAACACCCGCTGCCAACTCGTCTTCGGGCTGTTGCCCCGGAACAAGTTCACCTCGATCGGCTCAAGATCGAGAATCGAGATCAGGTCAACCAGGCTTTTGGACATTGCAGTGCCTTCGGTTCGAATTCTTGCGTCATTCCGGGTTCACGCGAAGACGCGCGCCCCGGAATGACGGCTTGGCGGAGACTGCCAAAGCCCTTGTTTCGCTGCCTGTTTCGCCCAGCTATAGTCCGGTAGCAAGGGCGTTGAGTAGGCAGGTTCCGGATGTCGGCACAGCGGAGTATTGTCATCGGCGGTGGCGCATTTGCCGGTCTGGCGCTGGCGCTGGCGCTGCGTCAGGGCCTCGGCCCCGATATTCCGGTGATCGTGGCCGACCCGGCGCTGGCGCTAAGACCTAGCCGTGATCCGCGCGCGACCGCCATCGTCGCCGCCTGCCGCCGGCTGTTCGAAGCCATCGGGGTGTGGGACCAGGTCGCAGGACAGGCGCAGCCCATCCTCGACATGGTGGTCACCGATTCCAAACTGCAGGACGCGACCCGTCCGGTGTTTCTGACGTTTGCTGGAAATGTCGAACCGGGCGAGCCCTTCGCGCACATGATTGAAAACCGGCATTTGATCGACGCGCTGGTCAAGCGCGCCGAGGCGGAAAGCATCGAGCTGCGCGCCGCCGCGGTGACAACATTCGATTCGCGCAGCCATGGCATCGAGGTAACGCTGGCCGACGGCAGCGTGATCGAAGCGAGCCTGCTGGTGGCGGCTGACGGCGCACGCTCGAAATTGCGCGAACGCGCCGGTATCGCCACCCACGGCTGGGATTACGATCAATCCGGTATCGTGGTCACGGTCGGCCACGAGCGCGATCATCACGGCCGGGCCGAAGAACATTTCCTCCCCGCCGGACCGTTCGCCATCCTGCCGCTGACCGGGCAGCGCTCGTCGCTGGTATGGACCGAGAAGCGCGCCGAGGCGGCACGCATCACAGCCCTTGGCGTGGATGAATTTCACGGCGAACTGGAACAGCGCTTTGGCCTGCATCTCGGCGAGATCAAGGCGCTGGACCAGCCGCGGGCTTTTCCGCTCGGATATTTTGTCGCACGCTCGTTCATCGGCGAGCGGCTGGCGCTGGTCGGCGACGCCGCGCATGTGATTCACCCGATCGCGGGCCAGGGGCTCAATATGGGCCTGAAGGATGTCGCAGCACTTGCCGAGGTGATCGTCGATGCCGCGCGGCTCGGCATCGACCTTGGCCAGGCCGACGTGCTCGATCGCTATCAGCGCTGGCGGCGGTTCGACACCATGGCGATGGGGCTCGCCACCAATTCGCTGAACCTTTTGTTCTCGAACGAATCGGCGCTGCTGCGCACCGTGCGCGATATCGGGCTCGGGCTGGTCGACCGCGCCCCGCCGCTGAAAAACATGTTCATCCGGCAGGCCGCGGGACTTGCCGGCGAGGTGCCGCGGCTATTGAAGGGCGAGGCTTTGTAGCGAGCCGAGCCTTGGTAGCGATCAACGCGCGTCGTCGGCGAGGATGAAAGCCGCGACCGAATCAACCAGCTCGCTGTTGAGCGCCCGCTCGGACTGATTGTAGGCCGACATATTGTCGGCGTCGTCGGTCACATCGACCAGGACATGGTTCATGTCCGGAAGCCAAAGCGTTTTCGCCACCGGCGAGGCTGCCGATAGCGCGGCGAAATCCAGTCGCGCCATCTGGAGGTCGCGGCCGCCTCCGATAATCAATGTCGGCTGATCGATCAGTTTCAGCGGGGGGATCGGATCTTCCGCAAAGGCCGAGGCGATGCCGGGCTGCATCGACGGCGCGATCGCGAGCCCCTGCGGCGGCGGGTCGACGATCTGTCCCGCCATGATGGCGTCGATGGCTTTCACGATCGGCTCTAGCTTGTCGGGCGGAAGTTTCTTTTCAAGCTGAGCCTTGACGAGATCGCCCTGCCGCCGGGCCGCGGTGACCAGCAATACAAGCCGGTCAACGGGGACGCGCCGCGCCGTCAGGATCGCGACCAGGCCGCCCTCGCTATGTCCGGCCAGAACCACGCGCGAGAATTTTCGGCTGCCGCGCAGATAGTTCACCAGCGCCGTCGCATCGTCGACAAATTGAGGGAAGCGGAAATCTTCCGGCCGCCCATATTCCGGTTTCCAGCCGCCGGCGCCGCGCTTGTCATAGCGCAGCGTCGCTATTTTTCGCGCCACCAATTGCTCGGAGAGTTTCTTCAGCGTCGCGGGCTTGGCCTGCGGTCCGTTGCCGTCATGGTCGGTCGATCCGGAGCCCGCGATCAGGAGCACCACGGGCGGCCGCTCGACATCCGGCGGCACCGTCAGCACGGCTTCGATCAAGCCGACGCGAATTTTGCTTTCGTCGGCTGAGGCGGTTGCGGCCATACCGGAAAGGCCGAGGATGGCGAGCGCGCCTATGAGGTCCCGGGCGCGCATGCCTCAATCGATCTTTCGCGCTTCTTCGGGCAGCATGATCGGGATGCCGTCGCGAATCGGATAAGCGAGCTTGGCCGAGCGCGAGATCAGCTCCTGGCGGGCCGAGTCGAATTCAAGTGGACCCTTGGTCAGCGGACAGACCAGAATTTCCAGAAGCTTGGGATCGACGGTGCCTTCAAGGCGTTCCGGCGAGGATGCGGAAGAGGTCATGCCTGGGTCTCCGGCTCGGGATATCGACCCTGTAGCATATTCGATCGACACGTGTAGCGGCACGACACGGCCGCAAGACGATTCCGCGCCGCGGCAGGATTTTTTGCGATGGCGCTTATGACGGCAGGCTCCGGCCGGTCCTGTGAATTCGGTAAAAGCAATGCAAAAAGAACGGATAAATTGCGAGAGGTCCCGCTAGGCAAATTCCAACAATTCACCTGTAAACCAATTCCACGGTTGGAAGAACCACCATCGGAACGGCGAAGGATCAACATGTTCGTGAATCGACGTCAAAGCCAGCGTCGCATGTGCAGAAGCTTCGCAAAGATCCAGTTCGGTACCGGATCGTTGCCGCGGGATTGCACGATCACGGACGTATCGGACGGCGGGGTGAAGGTTATCGCCGAAGATGTCGACATTCCCAGTGAGTTCACCATCATATTGTCGACAAGCCGCCGACGCCAATGCCGGCTGGCATGGCGGATCGGGCATGAATTCGGCGCTCAATTCATCGATTAAGCTGGAGCGTTCTCAAGCGAGAGCCTGCCCGGAGTTGATCGGGTGGAAACCGGTTCGCGCCAAGAAAACGCGCCAGATCAAGAATTTGGGGTCCGGTTTCGGTTCGATCGAGACGGAAGGGCTTCAGGAGCGCCCGGCTTAACCCGAAATTAGGATTAACCTGTGAGCATTTTTCCTTGGTCGGTCGCCGATCACAGGTCTAGTAAATGCTCCGGCAGTCATCCCAGCAACACCGCTTCGCAAGACCCCCGGCGTCGACAGCAATGTCCGCTATTGCGGTCTCATTGGTCCTGGCGCTTTGCGGCTGCCAGACCGACGGCTCGTCGGACATCACGGGGTCGCTGGGAGAAAAAATCGAAAAGACCAGCTTCGCCGAACCCGGGCGCGGGGTCGACTTTTATCGGGACCGCTTTCGCGCCAACCCCGAGGACGCCGACGCGGCGTTACAATACGGAAAGGCGCTCCGGGCCGCGGGACAAAAGGCCCAGGCGGTCGCCGTGCTCGAACAGGTCACGATCGCACACCCCGGCGACAAGGCCCTGCTTGCGGGTTATGGGCGAGCGCTGGCGGACAATGGCAGTTTCCAGCAAGCCTTCGATGTCCTCAGCCGCGCCCATACCCCCGACAACCCGGATTGGCGGATTCTCTCGGCTCAAGGAGCTGTACTCGACCAGCTCGGCCGAGCCGAGGAAGCCCGGCAATACTATGCGAGCGCGCTGAAAATCTCGCCCGACGAACCTTCGGTGCTTTCCAATCTCGGACTTTCATACATGCTTTCGAAAGATCTGCGCATGGCGGAGGAGACTTTGCGCCGTGCGTATGGCCGTGCGAATGCGGAGCCGCGTGTGCGCCAGAATCTAGCGTTGGTGGTCGGCCTGCGGGGCCATGTTGCCGAAGCCGAAAGCATTATGAAGGCCGATCGGCCACCCGGGGAAGCGGCAGCGGATATAATCCGTCTGAGGCGTTTGTTGTCTCTTAAAGCGAATGCGCGGGCGGAGGCGGACAACATCCCGCCGACAGTCCCCGCGCGGCGTGATTAAGGCCACTGCGTCAGCCCGCTGCTTCGGCCCACCCGGACCGAGCCGCACCCCAGACTACGCCTTGTTTGCCCGCAACTTCCCGAGGATCGGTGACAGGAACGAGCCTTGCGACTTTTTGACGTCGCCGCGGCCCGTCAACTGCTGCGCGATCTGTACAAACATCTTGCTTGCGCGATGACGTTCGGAGATTTCCGCGATCATCTGGCCGTTATTGGCCGCAGTGCCGAACATTCGCGGGTCGAACGGAACAGACGCTATTGGCTGGTCCCCGATCGCCTTGGCGAATTCGCTTGGGGTGATTTCCGGGCGCTTGGGCATGCCGACTTGATTGAGACAATACAGCGGCGTCCGGTCATTGGGCCGCGATGCCTTCAGAACATTCAACATGTTTTTGGTATTGCGCAGATTGGCGAGGTCCGGCTCGGCCACGATCAGAATATCATCCGCACCGGTCAGTGCGCGCCTGGTCCACCCGGACCATTGATGGGGAATGTCGAGCACAATGCAGGGCGTTGTCATGCGCAGCGTATCGAAGATCGCATCGAAGGCCTGATCGCCGAAATCGTAGACGCGTTCGAGCGTTGCCGGCGCCGCCAGCAGGCTGAGGTGGTCGGTGCATTTTGCCAGCAAACGCTCAATGTAGGCGGTATCGGGGCGCTCGCCCGAGAACACCGCGTTCGCTACTCCCTGCAATGGGTCTTTGTTGTAGTCGAGCCCGGCGGTCCCGAAAGCGAGGTCGAGATCGATAACGACGGAATCCAGCGCGACGTCGCGCGCGATAGCCCAGGCGACGTTGTGCGCGACAGTCGACGCGCCGACGCCGCCTTTTGCGCCGACGATGGCAATGATACGGCCAACGGTGACTGCCTCCGATGCCGAGAACAGGCCACAGATCGTGCGGACCACGTCGAGGGTATCGACCGGTCCAACCACGTAATCGCTGACGCCGCGCCGCACCAGTTCGCGATAGGGTACGTCATCATTTTCATTGCCAATCACGACAACGCGCGTTCCGGCGTCGCACACGGTCGCGAGCTGGTCGAGGCCAGCCAGAATATCGATGCTGCCGTCGGTCTCGATAATGATCACGTTCGGAGTGGGTACCGTACGATAGGCTTCGATGGCGGCGAGCCATTCCACCCGTCTTGATCGTCATATGGGCCTTGCCAAGGCGCCGGTCCACGCCGGCCGATTCCACGGCTGCCGTGGTTTCCGGTGTCTCGCAGAAGGCCTGCACCGACACGCGTGGTGCCGGCGCGATGTAATCATGTCGGGGTGGCGGGGGTGCGTCCGGGAGTTCTTTGCGGGTCATTTGCCTGCATCGCTGAGTTTGGCCTTTTCGGCATCGGTATAGTCGGTCGCGGTCGTACTGCCTTTACGATATTTATCGAAGCCTTCCGTGCGCCGCATTGTATAGGCGGGGGTTTCGGCCCGCGGCTGCACGAGATCCGACGGATTGTCGACCATCGCCGCCATATTGCGCTGATA
The DNA here is from genome assembly GCA_963771225.1 of uncultured Pseudomonadota bacterium. Classification (GTDB taxonomy): domain Bacteria; phylum Pseudomonadota; class Alphaproteobacteria; order Rhizobiales; family Xanthobacteraceae; genus Bradyrhizobium. The sequence continues at coordinate 85,356 of CAVYSR010000014.1, forward strand.
GGCGCAGCCGAAATTGTAGTACTGACTTGTTGTCGAAATAGCTTCTGTCCTTGATCGAGGGACCGAGATCCTCAGGCCACAGCCCGCACGGCCCGGCCACTGCTGCAATCTTTGGATAACTCAGCCTGATCGTCGCGAGCGTTCGAGGGTCGTCCGGGTGATAGCGGTGCAACGAGATGGCGCGAGACGGCACGCCGCTTGCGATAAGCAGCGCCTGAATTTCCCGGAACGAACTCGCGGCAGCCCGGGCGTTCGGCGTATCGACCGGTACATCGGCCACAATCGCGCCGGTTCCTTCGCTAACCCATATCCGAGCCAACCCGATGACGTCGGCGCGTTGTGAGGCAGACAGATCCCCGCGCGCGTGACCGACGAAGATCACGACGGATCGGTCGGCCTCCTGGATCACGATCGGATGCCGCAGGCGGTAATCCTCGGGAATGCGCGCCGTCACGGCGAACTCGTCGCTGGCATCTGTGCACGCTCCCAACGTGCTTGAAAGGCCAAGCAGCAAGCCCAGCACGCAGAGAGATTCTGATGCGATCGACCGAAGTTATGTTTGTCATCGTCCCGTCCTTGTCCTGCCGCTTCAGTCGATGATGAAACCAAAATTGCCCTCGTGGCTTCCAACCGGTTCGGCGTGAGCGGGAATGCCGTAGATTCGGTTGATCTGGGCGAACAGGGTTGACTGAGCATCCGACGCGGGCGCGAACCCGTCATCGGGGCGCGACAACTCTTTCTGCGAAACCGCCCGAACGACATAGGGCGTCACGATGACCATCAGTTCGGTCTCGTTGTTGATAAAGTCCTGGCTCCTGAAGAGCTGGCCGAAAAGCGGCACTTGATCGATACCCGGCAATCCGTTGACGGCCTGCTTGGTCTGCTCCTGAATAAGGCCGGCCATCGCCATCGAGCCGCCGGACGGGATTTCCAGCGTGGTTTCCGCGCGCCGGGTCTTGACCGAAGGAATAGTCGATCCACCTTGACCGCCGGACAAAGCATTTTCGGTCGAGACTTCCGAGACTTCGGTCATCACCCGCAGGCTGATCCGTCCCTCGGTCAACACCACCGGCGTGAAATTGAGAGAGATGCCGAATTTCTTGAAACTGACCGTCTGGACGCATTGTCCGATGGCACCTGCCGTTGTCGCTTGGCAGGTCACCCCGGTCGGTATCGGAAATTCGCCGCCCGAGATAAAGGTGGCGGACTCGCCCGAGATCGCCGTCAGATTCGGTTCCGCCAGTGTCCGCACCACGCCGGCGCTCTCCATCGCGCGCAGGGTAGCAGTGACCGAGGGCACACCAGCTTTGTTCAGGGCTTGCGTGACGAGGGAGTTACCGGGGACGAGCGGCACATTGTTCGCCGTGAACGGGTTGGAATTGTTGAAATTGACCACCGAGGTGCCCATGTTCATGCTGGCACTGAGATCCACGCCCAGTTGCTTGACGATATTCCGCTGCACTTCGGCGACCGTCACCTTCAGCATCACCTGATCGCGGCCCCGGACCACAATCGAGTTGACGACCTTGTCGCTACCGCCGACCAGGCGTGAGGCGACATCGCCGGCTTGCTGCGCCTCGATCGGGCTGGATACCGAGCCCGTCAGCAGGACGCTGTCGCCGATTCCTTCGATCTGGATTCCTCCCGCGGGGAGCATTTGCCTCAGCGCGGCGCGCACACCATTGAGATCGCGTTTGATGGCGATGTCATAGGCGACGATTTGCTGGCCTTCGGAATCGAAGAACACAATATTGGTTTGGCCAACCGTCGCGCCGATAATGTAGGCGCGCTGCGGCGTGCGGATGACGGCGGTCGCTATTTTCGGGTCGGCGACCAGCACATCCTTGGCCTCGCGCGGCAAATCGACGATCATGGATTTGCCGATGCCGAGCGCAAGAAAACGGGTCTTGGTTTGGACGCCGGCTGAAATCGGTGCCGCGGGGTGGTCGTCGTTCGCCAAGGCTGGGGCCAGCACTGCGGTGAATGTCAGCGCGGCGACGGCCGCAAGCGACAGGACATGGCCTAGAAACGTGCGCAGCAACGGCCGGTCTGCCCTGTATTTCATGTCGAGTGTCCTTCTGGTCACTGCTGTGTCGTCGTCGGGCCTTAGATGCCGTCACGAGCCGCATTGATGTTGTCTGGAGAGGGGCGTGCTGTCGGAGCCAGCAGCGGGACCGGCGGCAGCGCCGCCGTCGATGGTCAGGAAGACAATGCGTTCGATGCTCATACGCCCAACCACATTTACACAGGGAGACTGAACTCTGTCGTGGTCGCAGCCTCACCCCTTCAGCATGACTAAGCGGGAAAGATGTAAGGGAACTTGAGAGCGGCAGGGTTTGTGGAAAGGGATTTGGGGATTTTTCCCCATGGTGAACGGAGGGTTACGCGCCGTGTGCGAGTCCACCGGCCGCTTCTCCGTGAGAAGCGGCGATGAAGAACCGAGAATTCATCATGCGAACAAAGAGCGCAAAATGTCCGCCTCGCACCGGCGGCGCGGTTCTATCGCGAGGCCATCCGAAGCAATTCTTCGAGCACCATTGCCCGTCGCGCCGGCGGCAGCGGTTTGTCCGACAGCGCAAAGCCGAGAAAGGTCCAGTAGAGAATCTGGGCGCGGGCGCGGGCCACATCGGCGGAAAGCCCGGATTGCCGCAGCAGGGTTTCGATGTAGCCGAGGCGTCGCTGGTCGATCGCCTGCACGGCGGCGCGGGCTGCCGGATCGACGGTGGCCCAGGTGCGGACCGCGTTCTCCAGCGCCGGCGTGCTGGAAAAAAATGCCCGTTGCAACAAGAGCGACAATGCATCGCGGTCTTTTGAGACCATTTCGAGGTTGGCGATGACCTGCTCGGCGGCGACGTCGCGCCAATGCTTCAGGATAGCGGCATGGTAGACGCCGATATCGGCGAAATGCCAGTAGAAGCTGCCGCGCGACACCCCCATCGCCTTGGCCAGCGGCTCGGCCTTCAATGCCGTGAAGCCGCTTTTGGCCAATGTTCTGAGGCCCTGATCGAGCCAGTCTGCTGCGGAGAGTTGATCGGCCATGCGGTGCCTTGCGACAATTCACCATACACCACTGTATTGACAGGCGCCAGCGCGCCGACTACCACCATACAGTCATGTATGGAGGATCCGAAATGCGCGATCTCTTGCTGCAATGTTCGGGCTTGGCCGCCATCGCGGCGGCGCTGATCCACGGCGTGATCGGTGAAACCAAAGTTTTCCCGCGCGTCACCATCGAGCCGCAACGCCTGCGGACGTTATTCCGATTCGTCTGGCAAGTCCCGACCGTCGCCTGGATCGCCGGCGGCGTGCTCCTGATCGCGGCGCCCGGCATGGCCTCGCCGGTCGCGCGGCACTGGATCGTCGTCACGCTCGCTTGCGTGTTCGCCTTCAGCGCGATCGGCAACGCCGTCGGTACGCGCGGCCGGCATTTCGGATGGATGGTGCTGGGCGCGGTCGTGGCGATGGCCGTGGCGGGGTATTAGCCTACTGCAACGGCGGATCGCCGCTGGTGCGCTTCTTGGCGAGATCCATCTCGGTGACCGCAATCAGAATCTCGGCGCGGGTCTTGAGATCGGGCGCTTCCAGCATCGCCTGCTTTTCCGGCGGGCCGTAGGGCGACATCATCGCCAGCGCATTGACCAGCGCTTCGTTGGGTGCGCTCTCGACGCCTTCCCAGTCGACCTTGAGATTGTTGGCCTTGAGAAAATCCGTCAGCACCTTGAGTAACGCCTCGCGGTCGACCGCATCTTCGCCCTTGCGGGCGGTGAAATCGTCGATGAAGGGGAAATAGTCCACCCTGCATTGCCGATAGGCGGTCAGTGCCGACATCTCTTCCACCACCTTGAAGCGGGCGATGCCGGTGAGTTCGAGGATATAGCGGCCGTCGCCGGCCTCGGCGAGCTGGGTGATGCGCCCGACGCAGCCGACGCGAAACAGCGCGGGCCTCGCTTCGCTATGCGAGTGTGCGGTGTCCGGCTGGATCATTCCGATCAGACGATGGCCATCGCGCAGCGCATCGTCGACCATCGCGAGATAGCGTGGCTCGAAGATGTTGAGGGGCATCTGGCCCCGCGGCAGCAGCAGCGCGCCGGGCAGCGGAAACACGGGAATCACCGGAGGAAGGTCGCCGGGCCCGCGGTAATCGGCATTGATCGGCATCTGCGGTCCCGGTGCTGAAGTATGGCTCTAAGTCTACGCGCGCAGTGTGATCGCAAGAAGTGTGATCGCAAAACCGGTGCCCACTTTCGCGGAACAGGCGCTATGAAAAAAGAATTGTCGATAGCCGCTTTCGCCCGTCAACGGTGGCCTCATCGGTCGGTCCCCACGCCTCGAAGAACTGCACCAGCTGCTTTCGCGCGCCGTCCTCGTTCCACTTGCGATCACGCTTGACGATTTCGAGTAGTTGATGGATGGCCTCACTGCGCTTGCCGCTGGCGTTGAGCGCGGTCGCAAGATCGAATCGCGCCTGATGATCGAGCGGGTTTGCGGCGACTTTCTGTTCCAGTTCGGTCACCGGACCAAGCGCCTTGGCCTGCTCGGCAAGATCAATCGACACCTGCACCGCCTTGACCGCCGCCTCGCCGCGCTTCGATTCCGGTACCATGGCGAGGGTCTGCTTGGCCTGCTCGATGGCGCCGGTCGTCATGTAGCATTTCGCGAGCCCGGCAAGGGCTGCGATATTGGTGGCGTCCGCGGCCAGCACCTCGGCATAGATCGACGCTGCCGTGGTGGGATCGCCCTCGGCCAGAACGGCTTCGGCCTCCTGCAGGATTTCGGCGATATTGGGCTCGCCTGCACCCGGTATGCCCGCTGTCAGCTTGTCGATGAAGGCGGTGACCTGGCTTTCCGGAACCGCGCCCATGAAGCCGTCGGCAGGCTGGCCGTTGACGAATGCGATCACGGCCGGGATCGATTGAATCCCCATCTGGCCGGGAATCGCCGGATGTTCGTCGATGTTCATCTTGACCAGCTTGACCTTGCCTTTGGCGGCACGGACGGCCTTTTCGATGATCGGCGTGAGCTGGCGGCAGGGGCCGCACCATGGTGCCCAGAAGTCGATCAGCACCGGCTGACGCTTTGACTCCTCGACAACGTCCTTCACGAACGTCTGGGTGGTCGTTTCCTTGATCAGATCGGACGCTGCCTGTGGCGCCGGTCCGCCGCCCTGCTCTACTATCGTCACGGGATCCTCGTCTGGTGTCTTGGTCTGGTGTCTTGCGGATTGGGCCTGTTCTAGCACGGCCCGAGCCTTAGTTGGCGGTTGAAAGTCGGATTTGCAATCGGCCGGGAGATGGTTCCGGGCCGGTACGGCACCCTTCCGGCCAGTCCGGGCCTTGCCGGAACTTCGCGTCAGGCATCGACACAGCGTTCGGAGATCCGAGAAAGGCAACGCCGACGAAATTCCGGGCAGCTGGAAATCTGCCTTTACCGACGGCCTCGCCAAATCATCTTTGTAGCGGTGCTCCAGAATACGCCAGTCGGCAAGGTTTTTTGCTTAAAGTTCCAATAAAGCAGGGCTGGCGGCCGTTCGCGTGCCGTTTCGGGCGAATCTTTGGCCATTATTGCCGATAGCTGGCCATCCGGCCGATTTCAGGCCAAGCGTGGGCTGTTGCATTCGAGAGCCGCATTTGGCATAGGTCTGCCCTTGCCGGCGGGTCATCGCCGCCAATCGCTCGGATGCGGGTGTAGCTCAGTGGTAGAGCACGACCTTGCCAAGGTCGGGGTCGAGGGTTCGAATCCCTTCGCCCGCTCCAGTTTTTTTGTCACGTGACTAAAGTCTAACGAAGGGCCCGCTCAGTCAGCGGGCTTCTTGTTGTTGGACCTGATGCCGGCAGAGAGCCGCATGCGGCGCGCGGCGAGTGCAAGGAAATGACGTCGAAATGAACATCGTCGATCGGGATTTTTTCCCGATTTATTTTAGCCTGACAGGACGTTGCGGTGGGCCTTCTCTCTCACCGCGGATGTGCTAGACGATTCGCCGCCTGATCCACTCAGGCTGGGTACATCTCTCGAACCCTCCAAAAATAAGTAACATCCGCGGCCGCCTGGCCGCATAGGGAGTGATGCAATGAAATCGGCTTTCAATCGATCTATCCTTGCGCTCGCGGCAATTTGCGTTGTCGCCGGGGCTGGCCAGGTCAGCGCTGAACAAAAAGCGCTCAAGAGCTACCAGTCCGGGAACAAGGAATTCTGGACCCATCCGCCGGACGACTGGTTCCTCGGCGACGAGACCGAAGCCCAAAAGGGTCTGGCGCCGCCATCCGGTCCGCCGACCGGCGCGTCGGACGCCGAACTGGCCACGTTGATCAAGAAGATCAAGCTGCCGCCGGGCTTCAAGATCGAAGTCTACGCATCGGGTGTGCTCGCCGCGCGGCAGATGGCGTGGGGCGACAAGGGCACGCTGTTCGTCGGCTCGTTCGGGCTCGGCAACGTCTACGCCATCACCGACAAGGGCGGGAAGAAAGAGGTCAAGACCGTCCTCAAGGGGCTGAACATGCCCACCGGTCTCGCCTACCGTGACGGTGCGCTCTATGTCATCGCTACCAATAAGCTGATCAAATACGACAACGCGGAAGCCAATCTCGACAAGCTCGGCGAAGGCACGGTGGTCTATGACGACATGCCGTCCTATGCCGCGCATGGCTGGAAGTATATCGCGGTCGACAAGGATGGCTGGTTTTATCTTCCCTTCGGACCTCCCTTCAACATCGGCATTCCTCCGACCAGCGTGTCACAGATCCGCCGCGTCGATCCCAAGACCGGCAACGCCGAACTGGTGGCGCTCGGCGTCCGCAACAGCGTCGGCGGCGACGTCGATCCACGCTCCGGCAAATACTGGTTCACCGAAAACGCGCGCGACTGGATCAGCGACGATCTGCCGAGCGACAAGCTCAACATGATCTCGAAGCCGGGCGAGCATTTCGGTTATCCGTATTGCCATCAGGGCGACCTGCCGGATTCGAAATTTGCGATGGGCCACAAATGTTCGGAATTCACACCGCCGGTGCTGAACCTCGGTGCGCATGTGGCTCCGCTCGGCATGAAGTTCTACACCGGCGACCAGTTCCCCGCCGACTACAAGAACAACATCCTGATCGCCGAACACGGCTCGTGGAATCGGCATAAATACCAGGGTGGTCGGATCATGCGCGTGATCGTCGGTCCGGATGGCAAGAACGCCAAGCAAGAGGTGTTTGCATCCGGCTGGATCGAAGGCGACCAGGGCTATCTCGGCCGGCCGGACGATATCCTTCTGGACAAGGATGGTTCGATTCTCGTCGCCGACGACTGGGCCGGCGCGATCTATCGCATCAGCTACAGCAAGAAATAACAGCTGACATCACCAAAGCTGCGGCCGCTCGGGAACGGGTAGCCGCAGCTTTGCGTTTCAGGACCAGCTTTGCGTTCAGGAGCGGGCGACTTGGAGATCTAATCGCTAACTGATGCCCGGACTGATCCGGGCATCATCAAGGAAAAAAACATCTTGCGAGAAAGATGGATTGCCAGGCATAGGCGAGCGGAAGCGACGCCGTCCTTCAGACGGCTATGGCGAGCGGAAGCGACGCCGTCCTTCAGACGGCTATGCCCGGCAATGACGACCAGGAGAAATGTGATGCGGATTGCCTTGGTGGGGATGCTTTCAGTTGCGCTGATGAGCGGCTCGTTCGCCTATGCCGCCGATATCGCGGCAGGCAAGGAAAAGGCCGAACTGTGCGCCGCCTGCCACGGCGAGGCAGGCATCTCGCAGACCGAGAACATCCCCTCGCTCGCGGGCCAGATGGATCAGTTCATTCAATGGCAGCTGGTCTTTTTCCGCAGCGGCGCGCGCAAGAATGAGCAGATGCAGCCGATCGTCGAGCAGATTGAAAACGAAGACATTCGCAATCTCGGCGCCTACTTCGCCTCGTTGACGCCATTCAAGGCTTCAATGCCCGACGACAATCCGGATTTATCCAGGAAGGGTGCCCAGGCGGCCGTCGGACGACGCTGCGCGTCGTGCCATACCGATACCTTTGCCGGAACCAAGGCCGTTGCCCGCCTCGCCGGCCAGCGCGAAGAATACCTGGTCAAGGCGTTGCACGATTATAAATCGGGCGTGCGATCCGGCGGCGCCGGCGCGGCGATGGCGGATGTCGCCTACCCGCTGAGCGACGAGGAAATCACCGCGCTCTCGCATTACCTCGCCCATCTGTGAATTTCGAGTCGCGGGACACGATCCACTGGACATGGTCCGTTGGTCAATTCCGGAGCGCGTTCAGCCCTTCGATAAAAAGCCTGATCCCGAGCTCGTAGCTCTGGTCGTGTTCAAGCGGTTCCAGAAATGATGCGCCCATCTCGTGCAGAACGAAGCCGCGCACAAAACTTCTCAAGATACGAAGCGCATGCTGGGCCTGCTCGCCCCTGACATCGAGTTGGGCAAAGATCGCGAACAAGACCTTGCCCAGTTCCATTTGCTCAGCCCGCCATTCCGGGCTGTCGGTCTCGGGATTTCGGAATGTGGCGGCCGACATGCCCGGACGCTCCAGTGCATAACGACGCATGCTCATCATTGCGGCGCGCAAGGCATCGGCGCCGCTCTTGCCGGCGATATCGTGCTGAATGAGCTGTCGCAGTTCCCGATAACCCTTGACGGCCAGGAAGCGGCGCATTTCCGGGACCGTGGAAATCTTTTCCGCGAGATGGAGCTCCATCTCCGCGGTCAGGTCAGCGGCGATTCTCTTGTCCCAACCCGTTGCCGGGAGTTCCAGAATATCTGCGAGCTTCAAAGGTCGAGTCCGTCTAGAGAAAATCGGCTCTGCGATACGCGATGATTTCCGGTAGCGCATGCGCCAAGTTCCGGGCTGCGTTGCGCGTCGAACCTGATACGCCGATCACACTTTCATCTAGTCCATTTTATTCGATTTTCAATCGAAATCTCAGGTGTTGGTTATCCCCGCTGCTTCTCATACGCCTTCAGATGCGTGTAGGCGGTGCGCAGCTTCGGCAGCGGCACGTTTGCGGCTTCGCCCCGCGCGATCAAATCGCCGATCACGTGGTCGGCCTCAACGGGGGCACCCGCCTTGATGTCGCGGAACATCGACGCGGTCAGCGGCGAGCCTTCCGTCGTCAACATGCCGCGCGTCCGCTCCAGAAACGGCACCCGCGGCGGATGACCCTCGGCCGCGGCGACGGCGCTGCATTCATCGACGACGCCGAGAATGAAATCCTTGCCGCCCGGTGAAGCCAGGATATCGCCGACCGAGGCCCGCATCAGGCTGGTCGAGGCCGCGAGCGAGGCGAGGAACACCCATTTCTCCCACATCTCCTGCACAATATGTTCGCTGGCGACCGAACCGAAATTGCCGCTCGCCATCACTTCGGCGATGGCGCGGACACGATCCGACAGTCTGCCGTCGCGTTCCCCGAAATTCAGCGATTGCATTGGAGCGAGCTGAACGACCTCGCGCCTGTCGTTGAGCGTCACGGCGATCGCGCACAGGCCGCCGAGCACGCGCTCGCGTCCGAATTTCCCGTCAAGCACATCCAGGTGCAGCATGCCGTTGAGCATCGGGATAATCGCGGTCTGTGGTCCAACCGCTGCCGCAAATGACCTGATCGCATCGTCGAGATCGAATGCCTTGCAGCTCAACAGGATGGCGTCGAATTTCTCCGCGAGCTTGTCGGCCTGAACCGTCGGCGGATTTTTCAGCGTCACGTCGCCATTCGGGCTTTTGATCACCAGGCCCGCGTCCTTGAGTTCGCCGGCGCGGCGCGGGCGAACCAGGAATGTCACATCACGGCCAGCCTGCAGCATTCTGCCGCCGAAATATCCGCCGATCGCGCCGGCACCGACTACGAGAATGCGCATCGTGGAAGCTCCTTTTTGTTGTTGTTCTTGAGGGGCGAATTGCGAGTGGCGAATAGGGAAATTAGCATTCGCTACTCGCTATTCGCCTCTTACCACTTCTCCCCGAACGGGCGGATTTCAAGCTCGAACGTCCAGGCGCTACGCGGTTGCTGGTAGAGCTGCCAGTAAGACGCGGCCACCGAGGCTGGTGGCATCAGCAGGTCGGGATTATTTAGGGCTTCCTTGCCCCAAAGCTGCTCGCGGCGCTCGCGCACCCATGCGGTGTCGACACCGGAATCGATGATCAGATGCGCGACGTGGATGTTCTTCGGTCCGAGTTCGCGCGCCATCGCCTGCGCCACCGCGCGCAATCCGAATTTGGCGCTGGCGAAGGCCGCAAAGCCGCTGCCGCCACGCAACGAGGCGGTGGCGCCGGTGAAGAAGATGTTGCCCTGCCCGCGCGGTAGCATCAGCCGCGCCGATTCGCGCCCGGTAACAAAGCCCGCCCAGCAGGCCATTTCCCAGACCTTGCGGAACACGCGGTCGGTGGTCTCCAGGATCGGAAAGTTGACATTGGCGCCGACGTTGAAGATGCACACCTCCAGCGGTGCGTGCTTGTCGGCATCATTGAGAAAGGCTGTGACCTCTTCTTCCTTCCGCGCGTCGAGCGCGCGCGCGACAATCGATCCGCCGGCGGCCTCGATATCCCTGACCAGCGGCTCGAGCTTGGCGCCGTCGCGCCGGCCCGCGAAGACGGTGAACCCCTCGGCGGCGAATTTCTTCGCAATCTCGGCGCCGATATAGTCGCCGGCGCCGATCACCGCGGCCGTAGCGTTGCGTTTCTGCATTCGATCTGCTCCATCCCTCGTCATTGCGAGCGAAGCGAAGCAATCCACTCTTGCTTCCTTGTTGCTTTATGGATTGCTTCGCTTCGCTCGCAATGACGGCCCGGCTATTTCCCCGAAACCAATTCCTCGACCTCGCGCAACTGCTCCTTGCCGAAAAACATCTCCTTGCCGACGAAGAAAGTCGGCGAGCCGAATGCGCCACGCTCGACGGCCGATTGGGTGTTTTCCATCAGCTTGGCCTTGACGTCGCCTTCTTGCGCGCGCGCGAACAGCTTTGCCGCATCGAGGCCGGACGCGGTCAGGGCTTTTATCGCCACGTCGGGATCGTCCATTTTCTTCGGCTCGGCCCACATGTGATGAAAGGCTGCTTCGATGTATTTCTCGAACACGCCCTCGAACTGTGCGGCGACCGCGGCGCGCATCAGATTGAGGGTGTTGATCGGAAAGAACGGATTCCATGTGTACGGCTTGACATGGAACCGCGCGACGAATCGTTCGGTCTCAAGCTCGTGAAACTCGCGCTTGTTCTTGATGCCGGCGAGGGTTTCGGCGGGCGACTTGTTGTTGGTGGCCTTGAAGATGCCGCCGAGCAGGATCGGGACATATTCGAATTTCGCGCCGGTGCGCCGTTCGATCGCCGGGATCGCCTCGTGACTGAGAAAGGCATTGGGGCTGCCGAAATCGAACATGAATTGCGGGGCGGGTCGGCTCACGGCGGTCTCCCTTAAAGGTATGACGGTTTCTTATATGATTGCTATCATTCCAACCAGCCTAGCGGCTCGCATTCGCCGGATCAACCGGCGTGCGCCGGTACGTCGCGGCGAAATGCCCGTTCCGCAAGCTGTGAAACGTGATTGCGCACATCGATGGGCCACCCGGCGATCAATTCTTCGAAACGGGCGGGATCGCCGGCAAACAGCGCGCGGATCGCGTTTTCGTAATGCGGCTTGTTGCCGGCCATGACCGACATGAAACGATAGGCCGCCTCTCGCGCCTGACGCAGGCGATCCTTGTCTTCGCCGGTTCGCCGCGCTTCCTCGACCAGTCTGCGGATCGCAACCGAGGCGCCGCCGGGCTGCCGCGCCAGCCAGTCCCAATGCCGCGGCAACAAGGTGATCTCGCGCGCCACCACGCCCAGTCTCGGGCGGCCGGGACCGCGCGGTGCGGGCGGCGCATCGTCCAATGCGGCAGGGACGCGGGTGAGGTCAGGCAGCCGCGCCAGAACCTGCTCGACGGTGCCACGAAAATCGATCTCGATCGGGCCACTGCTGGCGCCGTCGAAAACCAGAATCGACACGTCGTCGTGCCGGTCGAGCGTCTGTTTTGCCGCCCGGGCGACCTCGCGAAGATCGCCGGACGCGACGCGGCGGTCACCCTCGAAAGCAATGTAAGCGCCGTGGGGGTCCGGAACTCATGAGAAGTTCTCCAATCGTCGGATATATTACCCGGGTAAATATAGGATGTCAATAACATCCGGGTAATATATCGCCGAGGGGCGCCTCGACTTTCCGGCGCGCGGCTGGCACCAAGCGCCGCGCGGATGCGCCAATATCTCGGGGGAAAGCCATGCTCACGGTCCATCATCTCAACAATTCCCGCTCCCAGCGCGTGCTGTGGCTGCTGGAGGAACTCGGCGTTCCCTATGAGATCGTCCGCTATCAGCGTCAGCCCGACATGCGGGCTCCGGCCGAGCTACGCGCGATCCACCCGCTCGGAAAATCGCCGGTTATCACCGACAACGGCAATACCGTCGCGGAGTCCGGCGCGATCGTCGAATACCTCGTCGATAGGTACGGCGAGGGTCGGCTGATCCCGCCGCCCAATACGCCGGCGCGGCTGCGCTATAGCTATTGGTTGCATTATGCGGAGGGGTCCGCGATGCCGCCGCTGTTGCTGAAATTGTTGTTCACGCTGATGCCGAAGCGTGCGCCGGGGCTGCTGCGGCCGCTGGTGCGCAAGGTTTCCAATCAGGCACTGACGACGCTGGTCAATCCGCAGCTCAAGCAGCACATGGCGTTCTGGGAAAGCGAGCTTGGAAGCAGCCAGTGGTTCGCCGGCAGCGAATTCACCGCCGCCGATATCCAGATGAGCTTTCCGCTCGAAGCCGCCGCCGCGCGCGGCGGGCTCGAGCAGGGCCACCCCAGGGCGATGGCGTTTCTCGATCGCATTCACGCCCGTCCGGCCTATGCGCGCGCGCTCGAGCGCGGTGGGCCGTATACCGTGGGAAGGTAGAAGTCGTCATCCCCGCGTAACGGCTTTGCCGTTATCGCTGGAGGTGCTCGCGCTCTTGCGAGCCTCGAAGGATGGGCCACGTCATCGCCGTCGCCCTTCGAGGCGCGCGAGAAAGAGCGCGCACCTCGGGGTGACGGCCGCAAGCAGCGAGCGGTCACGCGTCCGCGTGCAGAATCCTGCCGCGTGTTTCCGGCAGCGCGAAGGCCGCGATAAAGAACAATCCATAGGCCAGCACCGCAAAGACGGCGATGGCGTTGCCGAGCGATGTCTGCTTTGAGAGTGCGCCGACCAGAAACGGAAACAGCGCGCCGATGCCGCGGCCGAAATTATAGCAAAAGCCCTGGCCCGATCCGCGAAGCCGGGTCGGATAGAGTTCGGTGAGGAACGCGCCGATCCCTGAGAAATACGCCGAAGCAAAAAAGCCGAGCGGAAAGCCGAGCAGCCACAGCACCTCGTTGGTCAGCGGCAATTGGGTGTAAAGCAGAATCACACCGATCGCGCCGAGCGAGAAATACAGAAACAGCTTGCGGCGTCCGATCTTGTCGGCAAGCCATGCGCCGACCAGATAGCCGATGAACGATCCGATGATCAGCGCAGCGAGATAGCCGGTCGAACCGACGATCGACAGCTTGCGCTCGTTGGTGAGAAAGCGCGGCACCCAGAAGGTGATGGCGTAGTAGCCGCCCTGGCATCCGGTGACCGCGAGTGACGCCAGAACCGTGGTCTTGAGCATCGGGCGAGCGAAGATTTCGGCAATTCCCGGCCGCTCACCGCTCGCATTCTGTTTCGCCAGCGTGGCCGCGGCAATCGCCGGCTCCTCGACATATCGCCGCAGAAAAAACACCAGCAGCGCCGGCAGCGCGCCGATGGCGAACATCCATCGCCAGGCGGTCTCCGGCGGCAGCCAGGAGTACAGGATCGCCTGCGACAACACGGCGAGGCCCCAGCCGACCGCCCAGCCGGACTGCACCGATCCGACCGCGCGTCCGCGATATTGCGCGCGTATAGACTCGCCCATCAGCACCGCGCCCGCGGCCCATTCGCCGCCGAACCCGAGACCGAGCAGCGCGCGGCCAACCAGCAATTGATCGAAATTCTGCACAAACGCGCACAGCAGCGAGAACGCCGAGAACCAAAGTATCGTCAGTTGCAATGTTTTGACGCGGCCAATGCGATCGGCCAGATAGCCGCCGAGCCAGCCCCCGATCGCCGAAGCCAATAGCGTCACGGTACCGGCCAGACCGGCCGTGCCGGGATCGACCTTCCACAGCGCGATGATGGTGCCGATCACCAGCGGGTAGATCATGAAATCCATGCCGTCGAGGGCCCAGCCGGCCGCGCAAGCCCAGAACGTCCGCCGCTCCGGCAGATTCATGTCGCGATAGAAAGCAAGAAGGCTGGAATCCTGGATTGGCGCGACTTCGGTCGCTGGCCTGCTCCCGACCTTGCTCATGCTGAATGTTTCCCCGGAGCGTTCTTGACAGCCCTGGCCCGACCCCACAGCGGTCTTGCGCGGGGCGCGCAAATCCTACGCTGATCCCCGATGCTGTCATCAGCCAAAACCGCAATGCGCCGTTCGAACCGCTCTATCTTTTCTGTTTGAGCATGATCTTTTCGGAAAACCGGTGCCCACTTTTCCGGATCATGCTCTATTCGCCGGCGGCTTCGGAGCCACGGCTCCGTGGATCGGGCGCCCCGAACAATCCGTGGTCGGTCACGGCGATCGAATTGGCGGAGGTCTGGCCGAGCGGTTCGACGATGGTATGACCCTTCGCCTTCAGGGCCGCGATTACATCGTCGGGAAAACCGTGTTCGATCCGCACTTCATCCGGCAGCCATTGGTGATGCAGGCGCGGGGCTGCGACGGCGGATGCGACATCCATATCGTAATCGAGCACATTGACGATCACCTGCAGCACCGTGGAGATGATCCGGCTGCCGCCGGGCGAGCCCGTCACCAGCACCGGCTTGCCGTCTTTCAGGACGATGGTCGGCGACATCGACGACAATGGCCGCTTGCCGGGGCCGGGCAGGTTGGCCTCGAATCCGACGAGGCCATAGGCATTCGACGCACCAGGTGCCGCGGTAAAGTCGTCGAGTTCGTTGTTGAGCAGCACGCCGGTGCCGTCCGCGACCAAGCCGACGCCGTAGCTGAAATTCAGCGTATAGGTATTGCTGACCGCATTGCCCATATTGTCCACCACCGAAAAATGCGTGGTGTTACTGCCTTCGTGCGGCGGCGTCGCCGAGAGCGCGTCGGTCCACGGCGTCGCGTGGTCGAGATCGATGCTGGCGCGCTGTTTAGCCCCGTAGTCCTTCGAAGTCAGGATGGCAACCGGCGCCTTGACGAAGTCGGGATCGCCGAGATAGCGCGCACGATCGGCATAGCTGCGCTTCATCGCTTCGATCATGACATGCAGCGAGGGTGCTGTGCCCTGCTTCATGTCATGCATTGGAAAGCCCTCGAGGATATTCAACGTCTCCAGCAGCACGACGCCGCCGGACGAGGGTTGCGGCATTGAGACGATGTCATATCCGCGATAGGTCCCGCGCACCGGCGCGCGGACCGTTGCCTGATACGATTTCAGATCATCCGAAGTCATGATGCCGCCGGCGTCGCGGATTGCCTTGACAAGCTTTTCGGCGACCGGCCCCTCGTAAAACCCGCGTGGGCCCTGAGCGGAGATCGCCGAGAGCGTGGCGGCAAGATCGGTCTGGACCAGCCGGTCGCCCTCGCGCAACGAGGTGCCGTCGGCGCCGGAAAAGATCTTCACCGACGATGGCCAGCGCGCCAGCCGCCGGTACCAGCCCGGCAGCGTGTCGGCGCTGTCATCGGCCAGGACGAACCCGTCGCGCGCGAGATCGATCGCGGGCCGCAGCAAATCCGCCAGCGTGAATTTGCCGGAGCCGTATTTCTCCAGCGCCAGCGCCAATCCCGCCGGCGTGCCGGGGACGCCGATGCCGAGCGCGGAATCCCGCGACTTTGCGTTGTCGGGTTTGCCGTCGGGCCCCAGAAAGATGCCAGGGGTGGTCGCGGCCGGCGCGATCTCGCGATAATCGATGGCGACATCCTCATGGCGTTCCGCCGAATGGATCACCATGAAGCCGCCGCCGCCGATATTGCCGGCCCGCGGATAGGTCACGGCCATGGCGAAACCGGTCGCCACCGCCGCATCGATCGCATTGCCGCCCCGCTTCAGCACATCGGCGCCGATTCGCGCCGCGATTTTTTCCTGCGCGACGACCATGCCATGTTCGGCGACGACCGCATGAACCGTGCCGGCGGCTGCCGGCGTGTAAGAGCCGCGGCGCTGCTCCTGTGCGCTGGCAGGGAGGTAACAGACGAGAACCAGCACCGTTGCCGCGAATATCCGGGGCCACCGGGCTACGGGTAGGGACATCGAAAACTCCGACGCGGGGTTAAGCTCGATCCCGCGTCGGCACATACGCGAGGCTCGTTGCATCCATCCATGCTATATGGTTTCCGGCGCCACGGGCAAAAGGCCCTGTGCTGAGAAAACGCTTTAGCCGGAATTGCTCCGATAGAGCGTATTCACCGTGATCGCGCCGACAGCGCGCGAAACGCAGGGACAGATCTTGGCGTTCGCCTGCTTTTGGCGATCGCTGAAGAACACATCGCGATGATCGATCTGGCCGTCTATCGCAATGATATCGATCGCGCAGACGCCGCATTCGCCGCGCTGGCAGTCCGACATCACCTCAAAGCCGGCCTCGTTGAGCGCATCCAGCATCGATTTGTTCTCGGGGACCAGGATTTCCCGGCCGGAATTGTCGATCCGCACCCGAAATGGCTCAGTCGGCAACAGACCGCTCGAGCCAAACGTCTCGTATCGCAAGTCGGCCGCTGGGCGCCCGGCCGCTGCCCAGCCACGACGCGCGGCTTCGAGCAGGCGCATCGGGCCGCACAGGATCGTCGACGCATTCGGCGGCAGACCGGTGAACGTCGCGTCCAGATCGATCCGCTTGCCCTGATCGCCAGCATGGACGATCAGGCGATCGGCGAGCAGGTCGGACAGTTCGTCGAGAAAAGCTGCGTCGGCGCGCGACTTGACGGCATAGTGGAACTTGATGTTGGCGTTGCGGCGCATCAGCGCCCCGGCAATGCCGACCATCGGTGTAATGCCGATCCCGCCCGCGATCAGACAATAGGATTTTTTGGACCAGTCGATCTCGAGCAGCGAGGCCGGACTGGATACCTCGATGCGCGCGCCCGGCCTCAGCGCCCACATATAGGATGAACCGCCACGGCTGTCGGGCGCAAGCCGAACCGCGATCCGGTAACCGGCAGGGTTGAAGTCGCCGACCAGCGAATAACAGCGGGTCTCCGGCCGCCCATCGATCAACACACCGACATTGACATGACTGCCGATCGCATGGTGTTCGACACCTGCTGCTTCAGGCCGCAACACGATTTCGCGAATAGCCGATGTCACGTCGCGGGTGGCGTGAACCGTGCATTTCGTCCATTTCTGTGCAAACCGCATGATAGCTTCCAACCCTATTCGCCGGCGGCGGAGCGGATCAGCGCCAGCGCCGGCAACAGATCGAGATGGGTTCGGTTGCGCAGTGCCAGCCGCAGGTTACGCGCAGCCAGCCGCGCATGCTCGCGCATCACCGCTTCCGCTCGCGCGCCTTCCCGATTTTCAATCGCATCGACCACGATGCGGTGATGGTCCTGCGCGATGATCAGGATCTGATGCGCCTCCGGCAGCACCGATTGCGCCATCACGAAGCCGCTGGGCGAAGCGAACGGCAACGCAGAGGCGCGGTCGATTTGCCGGATCAATGGCGCGCTGTGGGATAATTCCGTCAGCAGCGCGTGAAAGCGGGCGTTCATCGTGACATAGGACGAGAACGCTTCCACCGAGACCTGATCCTGCGTGACCAGTTTGTCCAGCTCCGCCAGGCTTTCCTTCAGCGGCCCAAGATCGCGCGCCGATACTCCGCGCTCGGCGGCGAATCTCGCGGCAAGGCCTTCGAGCACCCCGCGCAATTCGATCGAGTCGAGGATGTCGCGTTCGGTGAAGGCCTTCACCATGAAGCCGCCGGAAGGAATCGCCTCCAGCAGGCCTTCCTCCTCGAGCCGGACCAGCGCCATGCGCACCGGTGTTCGCGATACGCCGGTGGTCTCGACCGCCTGGAGCTCCGATATCCGCTCACCCGGCCGCAGCCGGCCCGAAAGGATCAAATCGCGCAGCGCAAGCTGGGCGCGCACCGTCTGGGATACCGCGCGATCGGGGTCGCGTTCGTTCATCGGTTCACTCCGCTGCCTGCCGTGAGGAAGGCGGGCTTTCCCGATCAATCATGCGGTCGATCATGCGCCGCGCCCACATCGCACCGGCATCGATGTTGAGGTTGTAGAACGCCCGGTCGGGGTTCTCGTCGATGGCGCGCTGCTGAGCTTCGAGAATGATCTCGTCCTCGTGGAAAATGCCGGCGACCCCATCGCGGATTTCCGTGGTGAGCCGCTGTTCGGTCAGACGATGGTTGCGCACGAACGCCCAGAAATAGTGACAGGTCGTCGCGGTTTCCGGCGTCATGGTATTGAGCACATAGCCGCTGACGCCTTGCGAGCGATCGCCCTGCGGCGCGCCGGTACCGGTCGGCGCCACCCCGACATCGATATTGACGGTTCCGGGAGCTTGGAAATGAATGATCTGCCAGCGATCGACCAGTCCTGGCTTCTGCAATTGTCCGGTCCAGAACGGCGGTGCTTCGATGCCCCGCATCCAGCGGGTCACCGTGACATCAGTGTCGCCGTGCGTGACATCGAACGGGGCTTCCGCGACGGCTTCATTGCCGATGCTGCCGCCATGGACGAAGGTCTCATGCGTGAGATCCATCAGATTATCGACCACCAGCCGGTAATCACATTCGACATGAATGGTCTTGCCGTCTCCGGCCCAGGCCGGATCGTCGTTCCAGTGCATGTCCGGAACCAGCGCGGGATCAGCCATCGCCGGATTGCCCATCCATAGCCAGATGAATCTGATGACGCTCGACCACCGGATACGCGCGCACACAGGCCGACGGATTGATGGTTTCCTGCGACGGCATGAAAGTGCAGCGGCCCGACGAATTGTATTTGAGGCCGTGGTAGCCGCACACCACGCTATCGCCTTCGAGCCGGCCCTTCGAAAGCGGCACCAGGCGATGCCAGCAGGCGTCTTCCAGCGCCGTCACCTGCCCGTCGGCTTGCCGGTACATGACGACGTGCTTGCCGCAGATCGTGCGCGGAAACAGCGCGCGCTTGACATCGACGTCCCATGCCACGGCGTACCAGGCGTTCATCGGAAAGGTTTGGGCCATCGGAAATGCTCTTGGTTGGAGATTGCATCCATATTGTATACATCAATTGATGAAAACGGCAATATTTCCTCGAAATATGAACGGAAATTCGCCATTTCAGTATACAAGAGATGAGAATTAACTAGTCGGCCAATCTGAGGGGACGCTAAGGCGCACCACGATGTCCGTCACCCTGAGGTGCGAGCACTTGCGAGCCTCGAAGGGCGACGGACGACTGAGATGCTTCGCGTGCCGCTCATCCTTCGAGGCGCGCAGAAAAAGCGCGCACCTCTCGGTGAACGCAATTGCGTTCATCCGGGGACGACGTTGTCGTCGCGCTCAATGCCGGAAATGGCGCACGCCGGTGAGCACCATGGCGATGCCGGCGTCGTCAGCGGCCTTGACGACTTCGTCGTCGCGGATTGATCCGCCGGGCTGAATCACCGCCGTGGCGCCGGCTTCGATCGCGACCAATAGTCCGTCGGCGAACGGAAAGAAGGCGTCCGACGCCACCACGGAACCCCGGGTCATCGGCGCCGCCAATTTCAACTCGTCGGCGGCATCCTGCGCCTTGCGGGCGGCAATGCGCGACGAATCCACCCGGCTCATCTGTCCGGCGCCGATGCCGACAGTGGCGAGATCCTTGGCATAGACGATGGTGTTGGATTTGACGTGCTTGGCCACCCGGAACGCGAATTTCAGATCGCGCAGCTCAGCGTCGGTGGCCGCACGCTTGGTCACGGTCTTGAGCGTGATGTCGTCGACCACGGCGTTGTCACGGCTTTGCACCAACAAGCCGCCGGCGACGGTTTTCGCCGTCAGGCCCGCCGCGCGCGGATCGGGCAGGCTGCCGGCCAGCAGCAGGCGCAAATTCCTCCGCTTCGCGATGATCGCGATGGCCTCTTCGGTCGCGTCGGGCGCGATGATGACTTCGGTCAGGATCTCGGTGATGACGCGGGCGGTATCGGCATCCAGCGTGCGGTTGACGGCGATGATCCCGCCATAGGGCGATTGGGTGTCGCAGGCGAAGGCCTTGCGGTAGGCGCTGACGAGATCGGGGCCTTCGGCGACGCCGCAGGGATTGGCGTGCTTGACAATGACGCAGGCCGCGGTGCGCGACGGATCAAACTCGGCGATGCATTCATAGGCCGCGTCCGTGTCGTTGATGTTGTTGTACGAGAGCTCCTTGCCCTGCAGCAGCCGCGCGGTGGCGACGCCCGGACGCTGATCGGGCGTGCGATAGAACGCGGCGGTCTGGTGCGGGTTCTCGCCGTAGCGCAGCGGCTGGATCAGCCGGCCGCCAAAGGCGCGAAAATCCGGTGCATCGATCTTGAGTTGACCTGCGAACCAGTTCGAGATCGCCGCGTCATAGGCGGCGGTGCGGGCATAGGCCTTGGCGGCGAGACGGCGGCGCAGCGTCAGCGTGGTCGCGCCCTGGTTGGTCGCGAGTTCGTCAAGCACCGCCTGATAATCCTGCGATTCGACGACAACGGCGACGTCGTCATGGTTCTTCGCCGCGGCGCGAATCATCGCAGGCCCGCCGATGTCGATATTTTCGATGCATTCCTCGAAGCCTGCGCCCTTATCGACGGTGGCCTCGAACGGATAGAGATTGACCACCAGGAGGTCGATCGGCGCGATGCCGTGCGCCTTCATCGCCTGCGCATGTTCGGCATTGTCGCGGATCGCCAGCAATCCGCCATGCACCTTCGGATGCAGGGTCTTGACCCGGCCGTCCATCATCTCCGGAAATCCGGTCAGCTCCGACACATCACTGACCTTCAACCCCGCCGCGGCAATCGCCTTGGCGGTGCCGCCGGTGGAGACGAAATCGATGCCGTGGGCAGCGAGCGCGCGGGCGAATTCGATCAGCCCGGATTTATCGGAAACGGACAATAATGCACGGGTCACGCGGCGCGGATGGTCGGTCATGAGGATGTCCTGGGCGGCAAGGCCGCCGCGTAGCACGGTTTTGTCAGCGATGAAACCGTGAAGGCCGAATGTGGAAATCTCCGTCCCCCACCGGGGAGGAGGCTACTTCTCGCTATAAAGGCAATTCCGGTTCACGGCGCGCATTGCGTCGCGCCGTCGTCGCCGTGACCGAAGCCGCCGAGCGGACAAAGCTCCAGCGGATGCTGGGGGCCTGCCGCGAATCCTGCCGAATCACGATCTGGGCGGTGCGACGGGGACCGTCGTTTCCTGCCAGAAACACGCTGTCTTCCACCTCGACCTTGTCGTCCAGCGACTCGAAGGTCCAGACGTCGCGGTTCGGCAGCACCAGCATCACGCCGCGGGCGTCGCTGAGCCGGCTCGCCTTGACCGAGGGGTGCAGGTGAAATCGCAGCGCGTAGTCGGTCTCGTTGCCCTTGATCCGGGCGCCGGGCGCCGGCGACAGGGTGTCCTCGCCGTCGAGCCGCGATCCGTCATGAGCGACCATCAGCACCCGGCGATGCACGACGCCGAAGCGCGGCAGATAGCCGTCATGCGAGGTCGTCAGCAGAACGCCGTTGCCGACCACCTCGCGATAGCTTTCCACGTTGGTCGGGTCCGCTGATAACCGGCGCGCCCTGCAAGAGCCGCTTCATGGCGGAGAGTTCAACGAACTGGCAGGACGACGCATCGTGGCAGGCCAGGGTCGAATGCGCCGGCGTACCGCGCGCAAAGGCGCGCCAGTTGTCGCGGCCGGTCGAGGGCATGCCGCAATTGATAACGATCCGGTTGGGTCCGTACGACAGCTCAAATGAAAGGCAGCCGGCATGGGCGTCGTGACTGACGTTCGGCGGCGGCGGCGGCCCGGTGTCCATGATCACCGTCATCGCGCCCGCATCGAGCCGCTGGAAACCGGTGTGCGGCATGTTCGCCATCGGCGCGCCGTGGGTATCGTCATAGGCGAGCAGGGTCGCCAGCAGATCGGAAGGCGCGCTGCTCATGCCGTTGAACAGCGCAAAGCTGCCGTCGCCGTGGCGAAAGAAGCGCAGCATCGGCATCATGCGGTCGATCGCGTTCAACAACGCCGGCGGCGGCGCGATATTGCGCGCGGCGAAGGTTTGCCGCAGCGGCAACAGGTCGATCAGGAGTTCGATCAACGCGCCGGGATTGCGCGAGATATGCCCGCCGTCGGGGAGGATCTGCCGCTGCAATTCGTCGGAGAGTTTTCGCGTGGCGGTGCGGATGTGGCGCGCCTGGTTGGCGAGGCAGAGCGAGGCGTAACACAGCGCGATCAACACCTGCAGCCGCGCGACGCCATCGGGAATGTCCAGCATGGTGTAGCGCAGATAGCGGATTTCACGCGTCAGTCCGCGCAGATAACGCCGATAGAATTTGCCGTCGGTATCGCCGAGCACCAGCGGCGCCTGCGACAACAGCGAGATCACGCGGCGCGCCAGTACGTCGGCGCGGCGGCCGACCGGGCGCTTGTGCAGCGGATTCGAAATCCAGTCGTCGACCAGCGAGCGCGCATTGGCGCGGGTCAGCGCGGTATCGGCGGCGCGCAAATGCCGCAGCCATCCGAAGCCGAGCAGCGCCACCTCCCAGTCTTCCGACGGCGGCTCGAGGTCGAAGATCGAGCGCCCGTGGCAGGTCACGATCTTGCCGGCGAACACGAAACGGCCGGCATAGATTTCGGCTGCGCGGGTGGCGTCGGCGGTGCGCAGGTCGTGCGGGGCGATGATCAGGCGATCGGTGCGGCCCGGCCATAGCCGCGACAGCGCCACCGAGCCGCCGCTTGCGCGCGCCATCACATTCCGCGCGAAGCGGTTCAGGATCAGCGTCGAAATGCGTCTGCGTTGAGCGACCGACACGCCTTACCTTGATCGGGAGGATTCACTTTCGAATCCTTATTAATCCGGAAACGCCACCAAGACACCATCTTGAAACCGCGCGAATCAGCGGAGCAATGCGGAAATGCGATGCAATATCAGGATTTAACCAGACGCGCGGCGTAAAAACCATCAAGGCCGCCCAGTCGGGGGTCGTCGTGCGGCAGATGGCACGGCAGGGTGCGCAGATCGCCTTCCGCGGTCACGATCTCGGCGAGGCCCGCGACCTCGCCGGCATCGATCGGAGCGCGGCGCACCGCCGATTCGGTGGCGAGAAGGGTTGCGATGGCCTGCTCGCCCTCTTCCGGCTCCAGCGAACAGGTGCAATAGACCAGCGTCCCGCCCGGCCTGAGCAATGCGACGGCCTTGTGCAGCAGCCGTTTCTGCAACGCCATCAGCGCGCCGATATCGGCTTCCTGCCGCAGCCAGGCCGACATCGGGGTGACGCCGGATGGTGCCGGTCGAGGAGCAGGGAGCGTCGACCAGTATGCCGTCGAACCCGCCGCTGCCGTTTCCGCCCTGCCACTCGGCGGCGTCGGCCACCACCTGCTGGGCCGCCAGCGACAGCCGGGCCAGATTGTCGCGCAGCCGCGTCATGCGCCCCGGCGAGCGGTCGACCGCGATGACGCGTGCGCCGGCTTGTGCGAGCTGCGCGGTTTTGCCGCCGGGCGCCGCGCAGAGATCGGCGATGGTTTTGCCGGCAATGTCGCCGAACAAGCGCGCCGGCAACGCAGCGGCGGCGTCCTGCACCCACCATTGGCCTTCGGCGAAGCCCGGCAGCATCGTCACCGAGCCCTGCAGCAGCGTCCGCACCGATCCTGTCGGCAGCGTTTCGCCGTGCAGGCGCGTCGCCCACTGCGTGGCGTCGGACTTCACGGTGATATCGAGCGACGGCTCGTGGCCGATCGCGACGGCAATGTCGCGGGCGGCGGTCTCGCCATAATGGGCAATCCAGCGCGCCAATAGCCACGGCGGAAGATCGAGCGTCTCGGATTTGACCTCGTCGATCAGCGGTTGTCCCTCGCGCGCGCAGCGGCGCAGCACGGCATTGACCAGCCCGGCATATTTCGCGGCCCGCCGATCCGACTGCACCAGCCGCACCGACAGATCGACCGCGGCATGATCGGGTACATCCATCCAGAGAATCTGGGCGGCACCGATCAGGAGCGCGCTTTGCGCGCGCGGCGCGTCGGTCGGGATGCCGCGATCGAGCAATCGCGACAGTACATGGCCCAAGGTGCCGAGCCGGCGCAAAATGGTTGCGACCAGGCGCCGCATCAGGGCGCGATCGCGATCGGAAAGCGTCTTCAGTCCGGGATGCGCGGCGCCGCCATCGAGTTGCTCGTCGAGCGTCCGCCTCTTGTGCAGCACGCCGTCAAGAATATCCGCTGCGATCCGCCGCGCCGCAAGACCGGGCACTTCGGATGGCAGGGCGAATCTTTGAGGCGGCATGGAGCGGGAACATCTCGGGAGAAGCGATGACGGTGCGGTGCCTGCCATCGGAGGAACAACACCTCTGACATGCGAATATGCCAAATATAAGTATCGCCTTCATGATTTCACAGTTCAGATGTGATGTGCGTGTGAAGGTTTGCTGGCGGGCGCAAAGTTCGGAGATTGGAGTCCCTGAGATTGGAGTTCCTGCGATGACCGACGATCCTCCACCGCTGCCCGCGGCGGCCGCATCGGTGCCGGAACGCAAGCCGCTGACGCCGGCGGCCAAGCGCGCGCTCGCCGAGGCCGAAGCGCGCAGGCAGGCTGCCGAGGCAAACGCTCAGCCGGCGGCCAAGGAATTTCAGGGCCCGACGGGGCCGGAGCCGACCCGCTACGGCGATTGGGAGAACAAGGGCATCGCCTCGGATTTTTGAATCCGGAAGTCTCAAGCCCCCCGGGAATCTTCGTCCGGGATTGGCGCACCCTCAGATGTGCAATTGCACATCAAATGAGGAATGGCGAAGATTGCGGATCAGCGCACCACCACCGTCGTACCGACCGACACGCGGTTGTAAAGGTCGCTGATATCGGCGTTCAGCATGCGGATGCAGCCGTAGGATACGAAACCGCCGATCGAACCCGGCGCGTTGGTGCCGTGGATCGCATACTCTCCGCCCGCCAGCGTCATCGCCGCGACGCCCATCGGGTTGCGTGGCGAGCCGCCGGGAATGAGGTCGGGGATCCCCGGCTTGTCGTGCTTCACGACCGACGGCGGCGACCACGCGGGATTGCGGTATTTGCCGTCGATCTGGGTGGTGCCGGCCCATTGCCTGCCAAGCCTGCCGACGCCGACCGGATAGCGGACAGCCTGGCCCGGACCGATAACGAGATAGAGCCGGCGCTCATTGGTCCTGATCACGATCGTGCCCGGCGAATAATCACCCCGGAAACCGACCATATCTGGCCGTGCCTCGGCCCCGGTCGTTGTCAGCAAGCCCGCCCCGATGGTGGCCACCAGCGCCACCGCAATCCTCAACGACATCGCTCTCTCCAATTGGCTCGGTCGCCCCTTCGGGGGCCGTGAAATTCGATCAAAACCCTGCAAACGGCGGGTTTGGCGCCAATCTGCCCACGCATTTTTAACCGCGTACGTTAACCAACCGGTTTCCGCGCCGGGCCTCGGCGTCATTCCGCAAGGGAAACAAAGGAAATGTTGGAAACAAAGTAAATGACTTGAAAACAACACTCTTTGGGAAATCGTGCCGCGCGGGGCGACTTGCCCCTGACAATGACGTGAGCGTGTAGCGGCGCTATCCGTGTCGCGGACGCGGTACGCTGCTCCGCGGAGCCGGGACCCATCAACCGCGCGCCCGCGATGTGGACCCCGGATCGGCAGCGCGCCATGCCGCAAGAGCGGCACCTTGCGCCGGCATCCGGGGAACGACGTGACCCCAAGCTTCTCTGTCTACGCCGGTGCACTCTTCTTGTTCTGGCGGTGCGCGACCAGATCATCGACCACGGCGGGATCCGCCAGCGTCGAGGTATCGCCGAGGCTTCCCGGCTCGTCCTCGGCGATCTTGCGCAGGATGCGGCGCATGATCTTGCCGGAGCGGGTTTTGGGCAATCCCGGCGCGAACTGGATCTGATCGGGCGAAGCGATCGGGCCGATGTCCTTGCGCACCCACGCCACCAGTTCCTTGCGCAACTCCTCGCTCGGCTCGGTGCCCGACATCAGCGTCACATAGGCATAGATGCCCTGGCCCTTGATGTCGTGGGGATAGCCGACCACCGCGGCCTCCGAAACCTTCGCATGCGCCACCAGCGAGCTTTCGACTTCCGCGGTGCCCATGCGGTGGCCGGAGACGTTGATGACGTCATCGACGCGCCCGGTAATCCAGTAATAGCCGTCGGCATCGCGGCGGCAGCCATCGCCGGTGAAGTACTTGCCCTTGTAGGTCGAAAAGTAGGTCTGTTCGAAGCGGTCGTGGTCGCCATAGACCGTGCGCATCTGCCCCGGCCAGGATTTGGCGATGCAGAGATTGCCCTGGCATTCGCCCGACAGCACCTTGCCGTCGGCATCGACGATTTCAGGCACCACGCCGAAGAACGGCTGGGTCGCCGAACCGGGCTTGAGCTTGGTGGCGCCGGGCAGCGGCGTGATCAGGATGCCGCCTGTCTCGGTCTGCCACCAGGTATCGACAATCGGGCAGCGCTCATCGCCGACCACCCGATGATACCATTCCCACGCCTCCGGATTGATCGGCTCGCCGACCGAACCCAGCAAGCGCAGGCTCTTGCGCGAGGTCTTCTTGACGGGCTCGTCGCCGCCCTGCATCAGCGCCCGGATAGCGGTCGGCGCGGTGTAGAAGATGTTGACCTTGTGCTTGTCGACCACGTTCCAGAACCGCGAATTATCAGGATAATTCGGCACTCCCTCGAACATCAGCGTGGTCGCGCCGTTGGCCAGCGGCCCGTAGAGAATGTAGCTGTGGCCGGTGACCCAGCCGACATCGGCGGTGCACCAGTAGATATCGCCGTCGTGATAGTCGAACACGTATTGGTGCGTCATCGAGGCGAACACCAGATAGCCGGCTGAGGTATGCAGCACGCCCTTGGGCTGGCCGGTCGAGCCTGAGGTGTAGAGGATGAACAGCGGGTCTTCCGCGTGCATGTGCTCGACCGGACATTCCGTCGTCACCATCTCGGCGGCTTCGTGATACCAGAAATCGCGCGTCGGATTCATGTCGACCGGCGAGCCGGTGCGCTTGACGACGACCACCCAGTCGACGCCGCCGCTCTTGGCGATCGCGGCATCGACATTGGACTTCAGCGGCACTTTTTTGCCGCCGCGCAGGCCTTCGTCGGCGGTGATCACCACCCTGGACTGGCAATCGGTGATGCGCTGGGCCAGGCTGTCCGGGGAAAAGCCGGCGAACACCACCGAATGGATCGCGCCGATACGCGCGCAGGCCAGCATCGCGTAGGCGGCTTCCGGAATCATCGGCAGATAGATCGTGACGCGGTCGCCTTTCTGGACGTTGCGGGTGCGCAGGATGTTGGCGAACTTGCAGACCTCGTCGTGCAGCTGACGATAGGTGATGTGCTTCGACTCCGAGGGATTGTCGCCCTCCCAGATGATCGCGGTCTGGTCGCCGCGCTTGTCGAGATGGCGGTCGATGCAATTCCAGGCGACGTTGAGGACGCCGTCCTCGAACCATTTGATCGAAATCTTGCCGGGAGCGAACGACGCGTTCTCGACCTTGGTGAACGGCTTGATCCAGCCGATGCGCTTGGCCTGTTCGGACCAGAATCCGTTGGGATCGCTGACCGACTGCGCATACATCTTCTGGTACTTGGCCTGATCGACCCAGGCGCGGCTGGCCCACTGCGCAGGCACGTCGTAAACCTTCTCGGACATCACATCCTCCACCCTTGCGGCTGAGTGAACCCGGTCACTGCACGCTGTCTCATTGTTGCCCATGATTATGCGTCGCCGGGTAGCGCACGGACAAGGCGAAAGCATTAGGACCTTCGGCGGGCTTCTCTCTTGCGCTAGATCAGAATCGCAGCCGACCCAAGGCGGGTATCAGCCTCCGGCCCGGCCATCACGATCGCGTTTTCGGGCGGTCAAGTTGCCGCATGGGACCTCTGCCCAGTCGATTAACGGTATCTGGAAACCTCAATTGCGAGACCATGGACTAGCGCTCCCGGCAATAACCCCCTAAATGGCCTCCCCGGGGGCCGGTGGCCCTGCCGGAACCAAACAACAATAGCCGGCATTACCGGAAGAACAGTTGGAGCAAGGCGTCTAAAGTCATGATGGATCAGCAGAATTTTGAGGCTGCGCGGCCCGCTTCCGCCGATCCTGCCGTGGCACTGGCACGGGCGCTGGGTCAATTGCCCAAAGCGGCGCCCTCAAAAGCTTCCCTCGCCAAGACCTCAGCGACAGCCAAACTTGCCATCATCGCAAAGACCTCGGTCGAGGCGTTGGCCGGTGAACTCGGCCTCAAGCTCGGCGATCAGAACGAGTTGACCATCCGCCGCGTCAAGCGCGGCAAGAACTATTCATTCGTTCGCGCCAACGGCACGCCGATCCGTCATGCCGGAACCATCAGGCGTCTGAACCGGATGGCCGTGCCGCCGGCCTATCAGCAAGTCCGCTACGCGCCTGATCCGGCCTCGCATCTGCAGGCGGTGGGACGCGACGCCGCGGGCCGGCTGCAATACCGCTACCATTCGGATTGGGAAAAGGTCCGCGAGCAGCGCAAGGCGCACCGGCTGGCGCGGCTGGTGGCGGCGTTGCCGAAGATCCGCCGTAACGTCTCGTCCCATCTGTCCGGCGACGAGCCGACCCGTGAATTCGCGCTGTCGGCGGTGATCGAACTGATCGCGCGCACCGCGATCCGTCCGGGCAATAAATCCTACGCCCGGCTCAACGGCACCCGCGGCGCCACCACGCTGCTGAAGTCCAATGTGGTGCTGGAAGACGACAGCGTGGTGCTGACCTTCAAGGCCAAGGGCGGCAAGGCCGTGCGCAAGGAATGCGACGCCGCCAAGCTGGTTCGCGCCATCGGCATCCTGCGCGATGTGCCGGGCAAGCGGATGTTCCAGTATCGCGACGCCTCAGGCAATGTCCGCGGCGTTTCGACGACGCAAGTGAATGCGTTCCTGCGCGAGATCGCCGGCATCAAGATTTCGCTGAAGGATTTCCGCACTTTGATGGCGTCCGCCGTGGTGCTGGAATCGCTGTCGCGGATTTCGCCCGCAGCCTCCGCCCGCGGCCGCCGCAAGCAGGTATTGGACGCGGTCCGCGCCGCCGCCGATGAACTCTCCAACACGCCGGCGATCTGCCGCAAGAGCTATGTGCACGATACCATCGTCACCGCTTTCGAGGACGGTATCCTCGAGCGCTTCGCCGCGACCATGAAGGGCTACCGCTCGCAATCGAAGCGCGAGCAATTGCTGGCGCAGGTGGTGGCGACGGCGGCGGCGTAAGCGTCGGCGCAGTTTCTGATTCGAATTTCAAACAGCCAAGACATTTCAGTAGAACCGTCATCCTGAGGTGCGCGCTCGCTTCGGCGCGCCTCGAAGGATGGGCCGCTTGCACTCGGGTCAGTCATCCTTCGAAGGCTCGCCCAGCGGTGCGATGCACCGCAAGGCTCGCACCTCAGGATGACGGATCTAGAATAGGTCTCCGCATTCTCGCGGCGCGGCGCGCCCGAGTTGTGCAGGAATTTTGTCCCTCAAAAAGAACAGAGGGCGCAGGGAAAGCCGGGTGCCCGTTGCACCCGCGGCCGCGCGTGTAGAATAGAAAGCACGCGCGTTAGTCACCACAGGTTCACCGGAACACCCGGCCTTCCCTGCGCGATGGTTTTAACAGCTTATTTCGCGCTCTCCCCGGTGACCGGGCTTTCTTGCCACCGTCGCAGGTGAAATCTGCTTTCACCAACTTGACACCAGCGTCGGGGTGTCAGGACCACACGACTTCGCCGTCCGCGCGCAATTTCATTCGTCTTTTGACATGCCGCGTCCACCGCATCCCGCACCAACGTCCGTGACGATCATGATACGCCCCTCAAGCGGGACGGGATGGGCGGGATATGCAGGTGATTTGGGTTCGAAATCAACTGCGGACATGTTGCGCGAGGGGCACGACAGGCAAATCATGCCCCGGGCAAATGCTGCCGGGTTTGCAAGCCATGCGGGACGAAGGTCGACTAAGTCATCATTCTCGTGGAATGCGGTGCCGAAATATCTGGATTGTGCGCGGCTGCGCGCGACGCGCGTCATCGGTGGCGGCGTGGGCGTTCGACAAGAACACGATGTTCCTGCCGCCGCGCTTGGCGTCATAAAGAGCGTCATCAGCCCATTTCGCGACAATCTCCGGCGCGACGTCTTCCTGCGCGAACGCGACGCCAAGGCTGATCGTCACCATGCCGGTGGAACCATCGACCGGTTGGACCCCGGGGTTGACGATGGTGAGCGCTTCCACCGCGGTGCGGATGCGTTCGGCGATCATCCAGGCCAGATCGGGTGAGGCGTGGGTGAGAACGATGAAGAATTCCTCACCGCCATAGCGGAACACGTCGTCTTCGCCCAACCGTACCGATTCCTCGATGGTCTTCGCGACTCGTCTAATGCACTGGTCACCGGCCGCATGACCGGCGGTATCGTTCAGCCGCTTGAACAAGTCGATATCGGCCATCATGAACGCGATACAGGCTTTCGGAATCGTCGCATCGCGCCAGAGTCTCTCGACGAGGTGGGTAGCCGAACGGCGATTGCCGAGCCCGGTGAGCGGGTCGTGTGTCGCCAGTATTTCCAGCTGATGATTAGCGCTCTTCAGCGCATCGCTGCGATACTGGTTGCGCAAGGACAGCAAGAAGGCTTTTTGACCGAGGATCGACTGGGTTTTCCGCGCGATGGTCGCCGCATAGATTCCCATCGCATAGAAGACCGTAGTCCCGACCGCTTCCTCGAGGTCGATCGCGGGATTGAATATCTCGAAAGCAAAAAAGATTCCCGTGGAGCAGGCCATCAGGCCCAGCGTCCAGACGTAGTCGACATTGAACACCACGATGGCAATCGTGTTCACGTACATGATGCAAGTGAGGAAGCGTTCGTAGTCGCTGCCGCCGGCCGCGACGGCGAGCAAGCCGTAGGCGATCATGACGCTACTCATCAGCAGTATCAGCGACGAGCCTTCGACAGCGGCCGTGCGAGGCTTCCGCCAGACCAGGTAGGCACAGCCGTGCAGCGCCGGGACCAGCAGCCCGCTGATGGCGGTGGTGAGCCGAAGCAAGCTGGGAGCAAGCAGGAAGCTGATAGGTACAAAAGCCATGCTGATCAGCGCGACCCAGATCATCCATGCGCGCGCGATCTTGCTTCGCTGCGGCCAGTCTTTTTGGCGATAGGCCTGCACCATCTCGGGAGAGAACCGGATGTCGCGCGTGCGTTGTGACAGCAGCAGCTCCGTCTCGGCCTCGAGAGCGGGCGTTACGCTCGCCGTGTCGTCGAGCGGGGTCGGGCTCAGGCTGCTGGCACCCGATTTCAAGGCTTCTTCCTCCTGCCGTCGCTCTGCTGGCTGTCGGTCCAAAATAAGAGCTTGAATTGATAAATTTTCCCTGAGGCGACGGCCGGGCAGCAGAGTTAGAGGTTATATAATACCTCTGACGGCGATCGCCAGTCTATAGCCCGCCCATCTTGCAGACCATCTTCCACTCCTCCGCCGTCACCGGCTGTACCGACAGGCGCGAATATTTCACCAGCGCCATGTCGGTCAATCGCTTGTCGGCCTTGATCGCGGCCATCGTCACCGGTGTCTTCAACGGCTTTTCGGCTTTCAAATCGACGCAGACGAATTTGCCGGTTTTGTCGCTGGGATCGGGGTAGGCTTCCTTGATAACTTCGGCGATGCCGACGATCTCCTTGCCCTCGTTGGAATGATAGAAGAAGGCGTGGTCGCCCTTCTTCATTTTCACGAGATTTTGCCGCGCGGTGAAATTGCGCACGCCGGTCCAGGCTTCACCCTTGGCGCCCTTCGCGACCTGCTGCTCCCACGACCAGCTCGACGGTTCGGATTTCACCAGCCAATAGCTCATGTCGATCCATCTCTTGCTTGTGACCGCTGCGATACCAAGACGGAGATATAAGCGCCGTCAAGGGCCAAGCTGCGCCGCATTGCAAGGGAAGAGATCATCATGTTCGTCAATCGCCGGGAGCTTGTCGCGCTGGCCGCCGGTGGTGTGGCTGCCGCGAACGCGATCGCGCCGGCGGGTCAGGCGCGGGCGGCGAGCGGCGCGAAAATCAAGGCGATTACCTTCGACGGCTTTCCGATCATCGATCCGCGCCCCGTCGCCGCCAGGACCGAAGAACTCTTTCCGGGCCGGGGGCTGGAACTGGGCAATGCCTGGCGCACGCGGCAATTCGAATACACCTGGCTTCGGACCCTGGGCGGCAACTATGCCGACTTCTGGCAGGTCACGGAGCAATCGCTGATCTTTGCCGCGAAGTTGCTGAAGATCGAACTGTCCGCCGACCAACGCGATCAATTGATGCAGAGCTATCTCACGCTCAAGGCGTGGCCCGATGTTTTGCCGGCCTTGAAAGCGCTCCGCGATGCCGGCATCCGCATGGCTTTCCTGTCGAACCTCACCGACGCGATGCTGGATGCCGCGATCAAAAATTCCGGGCTTGAGGGCTTCCTTGAAAGCCATCTCTCTACCGACAAGGTCAGGGCATTCAAGCCCGATCCGCGCGCCTATCAGATGGGCGTCGACGCCTTCAAACTGCCGAAGGAGGAAATCGCCTTTGCCGCCTTCGCGGGCTGGGATGCGGCCGGCGCGCGCTGGTTCGGATATCCGACCTTTTGGGTCAATCGCCTGGACTTGCCTGCTGAAGAGCTCGGCGTGGTTCCGGACGGTGCCGGTTCCGGTCTGGGCGATCTGGTCAAATTCGTCACCGCGTGAAAGTTCGAGCGAGACGTTGCGGGGTTTCGGCCTATTGCTCCGCCTTGAACGGACGCGTCAGCAGGCCCTGGATCGCTTCGTCGATCGTGGCGGCGCCGCTCAGGATCGCCGCAACTGCTTGCGAGACCGGCATGTCGACTTGTCGTGAGGCTGCGAGCTCGATCAGCACGGGGGCGGTGAATTCGCCTTCGGCGAGCTTATCCCGGGCTGGCTGCTCGCCGCGCCCCAGCGCGATGCCGAGCGCGAAGTTGCGCGATTGCGGGCTTGAACAGGTCAGGATCAGATCGCCGAGGCCGGAGAGCCCCACCATGGTTTCGCTGCGGGCGCCGCAGGCACGGCCGAGCCGCGCCAATTCGCTGAAGCCGCGCGTGGTCAATGCGGCCTGCGCCGAGGCGCCGAATTTTCTGCCGACCACGATCCCGGCAGCGATCGCCAGCACATTCTTGGCGGCGCCGCCGATCTCGACGCCTCGCACGTCAGTGGTGTGATAGGGCCGGAAGGTCGGCGATCCCAGCGCCTGCACCAGCGCGCCGGCCAGCGTTTCGTCCTTTGCCGCCAGCGTTACCGCGGTCGGCAGGCCGCGCGCGACGTCCTGCGCGAAGCTCGGACCCGAGAGAATTGCCGGCAGCGCATCGCGCGCCGCTTCCGCGATCACCTCGGTCATGAATTGGTGGGTGCCGCGCTCAATGCCCTTGGCGCAGGCGACGACCGGCGTGGCCCTCGCCAGATGAGGCGCCAGGCTTGTGACCGCCTCGCGCAAATTCTGCGCCGGCGTGGCGATCAAGATAATGTCGGCCGCCGCGGCACGCGCGATATCGCCGGTCACCTCTACGTTCGCATCCAGCCGCGCGCCGGACAGTTTCGGGTTGGCGCGCGTGGCGGCGATCTCGGCGGCGCGCTCGGGCTGGCGCGCATAGAGCACGACATCGCGCCCGGCGCGCGCGGCGACGCCGGCCAGTGCCGTTCCCCACGCGCCAGCGCCGATCACCGCGACGGAATTAAAAGACGGCATCGGAAGACGCTCCAGCTAATACGCCGCGCGCGTGTTGGCGAAGCCGGCCGGCGCGACGGCGTTTTCGTCGAGGCCCCAGCGCGCGCGAGGCGCAGCGTCCATGGTATCGATCATGCCGAGCGCCAGCCGTTCGGCGCCGGCCCAGGCGATCATCGCGCCGTTGTCGGTGCATAGCTCCGGCGGCGGGACGATCAGCGGCGTCTGCGCCTTCGCGGCAACCTCCTGCAACGCAATTCGTATCGCCTGATTGGCGGCGACGCCGCCGGCTGCGACCAGCGCGCTGGGCGGGCCGAGCTGTTCGTGAAACAGCCGCAGCCCAACGCTGAGCCGGTCGGCGGTGGATTCCAGCACCGCCGCTTGAAAGCTGGCGCAGAGATCGTTGATGTCCTGAGGTTCCAGCGGCGCGAGCCGGCTGGCCTCGGTGCGCACGGCGGTCTTCAATCCCGACAACGAGAAATTGGCATCGGCGCGCCCGAGCATCGGCCGTGGAAAGGCAAACCGCTTCGGATCGCCGGTGGCAGCGGCGCGTTCGACCTGCGGTCCGCCCGGGTAAGGCAGGCCGAGCATTTTTGCGACCTTGTCGAACGCTTCACCCATGGCGTCATCGAGGGTGGTGCCAAGCCGCACATATTTGCCGACGCCCACAACAGCAACAATCTGGGTGTGACCTCCCGAAGCGAGAAACAGGCAATAGGGAAACGCCAGCGTGCCGCTCAACCGCGGCGTCAGCGCGTGGGCTTCGAGATGGTTAACCGCGATCAGCGGCGTGTCATGCACCATCGCGATCGCTTTCGCCGTGGTCAGACCGACGATCACGCCGCCGATCAGGCCGGGACCCGCGGCAGCGGCGACCGCCGAAAGCTGCGCGAAGCCGACGCCTGCTTCCTTCATGGCGGTGGCAATGAGCCCGTCGAGCACATCGACATGGGCGCGCGCCGCGATCTCCGGCACCACGCCACCGAACGGGGCGTGCTCTTCGGTTTGCGAGCGGACGATGTTCGACAAAATGTGTCCCGATCCGTCGCTCTGGCGCTCGACCACGGCGGCTGCGGTTTCATCGCAGGTGGTCTCGATCCCCAGCACCAGCATCGGCGTTTCGTTATCCAATTTGAGCCCTTGCGTTATCGGGGAAACCGGCGTTTTTCCATTCATCCGGGTAGCATTATGAGGTCGCAAAGTGCAATCGCCTGTTGAAGCGAAAACCCTGTCGGCGGCGGTCTGACGCATGGCTGTTCTCGTCACGCGCCCGCATCCTGACGATGAGGCCACCGCCGCCGCGCTGCGCGCCAGGGGCCTTGAGGTTGTTCGGGCGCCGATGCTGCGATTTGAACCGGTCGCCTTTCACGATGACCTCGACGCGCATTACGGCGCCGTCATCGTCACCAGCGCCAATGCGTTGCGCGGCATCGAACCGCATCTTGCCGGCAGCGGGTTGCTCAAGCTGCCGCTGTTCGCGGTGGGACAGCGCACCGCCGACGCCGCTCGCGCTGCCGGTTTTGACCGCGTAATATCAGCAGAAGGCGACGCCGCGGGCTTGCGCGATTCGGTTCTGGCCAGCGCCCGGGCCAAGGAGCTGAAGAAGGCCAGCACGCTGTTGTATCTGGCCGGGGCTGATCTGGCGCGCGATCTGGCCGGAGAGCTTGGCGAACGCGGTTTCAATGTTGTCACACACACGACGTACAGGATGATCCCGGTGTCGAGCCTGCCGAACGAAGCCTGCGACGCTTTCGCGGCCAACCGGATCGAGGCGGTATTGCATTATTCGCGGCGCAGCGCGCGCGCATTCCTGGAGGCTGCGCGGGCGGCCGGGGTCGAAATCTCGGCGCTGGCGGTCCCGCAATGCTGCCTGTCCGACGCCGTTGCCGCGGTAGTCCGCGATGCCGGGGCCCCGCAGGTCATGGTGGCACGGTCGCCGGATGAAAATGCCCTGTTCGAGACGCTGGACCGTGCGTTGCGGCCCTGATCGCGCTAAGAGGGAGCGGTGTGCCGCCGAGGGATTGGCCGAAACCGGCAGGTTTCGGCCCATTGCAGACAAGGAATGCCGTGATGGTCGATGACAGGCCGGAAGATACGGGACCGCCGGGGGAATCGGCCCGGGCCAAGCGCGCTGGGCCTACGATCGATCTGGAAGCCACCGAGGTCTCCGGCGATACAGGGAATGCCGCCGCCGGCGCAGAGCCCGAACCCAAACCCGAACCAGCGCCCGAGCGGCCCCAGGCATCGTCTATGTTCCCGGTGATTACTGCGGCGTTCGCGGGCGCCGGCACCGCCGCGGCGGTGCTCGGCGTGGCCTGGTTCCTGGGATGGAACGCGGCTTCGCCGCTACCCGCTCCACCGGCCGACACCGCCGCGATCGACGGCCTGGCCGCGCGTATCGCCAGCGTCGAGTCCAAAACCAATGCGCCGCCTCCACCTGCGCCAGCCCCGGTGCCCGATGCGGCGGCGGCCGCGCGGATCGAAACGCTGGAGAAATCGTCCGCTTCACTGCGTGCGGAGCTTGCCGCCGCGCGCGCGCAGTCGGAAAAGCTCGCCGCCCTCGTCAATGAGATGAAATCGGCGCCGCGCGAGTCGCCGCCGCCGCCGGATCTATCTGCGATCAACGAACGCCTGGCGCAGCTCGAAGGCACCACGCGCGCGCAGGGCTCCGAGATCGCCCAGGACAAGCAGGAGAAGGAGAATGCGAAGCCGGCGGATGACATGCCGCTTCGCCGCGTCGTCGCCGCATCCCTGCTCGATATTTCGGTTCGGCAGGGCGATCCCTATGTCGCGGCGCTGGCGGCGGCGAAGGCTCTCACGCTGGATGCGGATGCGTTAAAACCGCTCGATGGCTTTGCGGCTTCCGGCGTGCCCAGCCCTGCCATCCTCTGCCGCGAGTTGCTGACGCTGGTTCCAAAGCTGTCGCCGCCGGCGCCGGAAAATTCCACCGCCGTTTCAGGAGGCATCATCGATCGCCTGCAGGCGGGCGCGGCGCGGCTGGTTCGGATTGAGCGGACCGACGCGGTGGGCAATGATCGCGGTGCGGTGGTCGCGCGGGTCACGGCGGCGGCGCTGCGCAATGACTTAAGCGAGGCGCGGCGCGAATTGAATACGTTATCGCCCGCCGATCGCGCCGCCGCGCAATCCTGGATCGACAAGGCCGATGCGCGCGACGCGGCACTGGCCGCATCCCGTCAATTCGCGGCCGACGCCATGGCGGCGCTCGCCAAACCGGCGCTATAGGATTTCAATGTACCGGATCATTCTGTTTTTGGTGTTGATTGCGCTCGCAGCCGCGGGTGCAGCATGGGTGGCCGATCAGCCCGGCGAGGTCTTGATCTCGTGGAGCGGCGGGCACGCGCATCCCTCGTTGCCGGTGTTCGTGCTGTTGCTCGGCATTGTCATTGTCGCTGCGATTTTTGCCTGGACGATATTGCTTACGCTCTGGCGTCTGCCGGAGGGAATGCGGCGCAGCCGGCGCGAGCGCCGTCACGCGCGCGGGCGCCACGCCATTACGCAAGGCCTGCTCGCGATCGGGCACGGCGATTTGGCTTCGGCCCGCGCCCATGCCGATGTCGCACGCCGCCATGCCGCGGACGATCCGCTGGCGCTGCTGCTGCACGCACAATCGGCGCAACTCGACGGCAACCGCGAGGGCGCGCGCCGCGCGTTCCACGCGATGGCGGAGCGCGCAGGACACGCGGCTGTTGGGCTTGCGCGGGTTGTTCATCGAGGCGCAGCGCGCCGACGATCCGGTCGCCGCCGTGACGATCGCGGAAGAGGCGCTGAAGCTGGCCCCGGCCTCAACCTGGGCGTCGCAGGCGGTGTTGGGATTTCGCTGCGCCAGGGGCGACTGGGCCGGGGCGTTGACGATCCTCGATAACAATCTCGAATCCGGACTGATCGACAAATCGGCATGGCGGCGTCAGCGCGGCGTGCTGCTGACGGCGCGCGCGCTGGAGCTCGAGACCATCGACCGCGACCGGTCGCGCGATACCGTGATGGAGGCGATCAAGCTGGCGCCGACCCTGGTGCCGGCGGCGGTATTGGCGAGCAAATATCAGAGCGAGGCGCATCAGGTCCGGCGTTCGATGCGGATCGTCGAAGCCGCATGGCTGGCGCAACCGCATCCTGATCTCGCCGATGCCTACGCCCATGTCCGGCTCGGCGATTCTGCCCGGCAGCGGCTGGTTCGGATCGAGACGCTGGCCGCCAAAGTGCCCAAAGATCTGGCGCCCGGACATCTGGAGAGCGCGTTGGCGGTTGCCCGCGCCGCGATCGACGCCACCGAATATGCCCGGGCGCGCGAAGCGCTGGCGCCGTTCGTGGCCGCACCGACCCAGCGGGTAGCGATGCTGATGGCGGAAATCGAACGCACTGAACATGGCGACAGCGGCCGGGCGCGGGCCTGGACCCTGCGCGCGGTGCGCGCGATGCACGATCCGGTCTGGACCGCGGACGGATATGTTTCCGCGTCCTGGCGGCCGGTGTCGCCGGTGTCGGGCCGCATCGACGCGTTTCAGTGGCAGACGCCGCTGGCGGCATTGCCTTCCGACAAAAACGCTAGCGTCGAAGCCTCGCCGTTTGAGGAAGCGATGCTGGCGCCGCCGCCGCGCCGCGTCGAGCTGTCAAGTGAGCTGAAAAGCGAAGTCAAAAGCGACGTGAAGAGCGAGACGACCAACGACGCGAAAAACGATGTGCCGCGTGACGTGACGCCGCCGGTGGCGATCGAGCATATTCCGGCCGCCCAGGACAATTCCCCCGCGCCGGTCGCCGTCATCGAACCAGCGCCTGTCACCGCGCCGTCACCGCCGCCGGCCGAATCCTCCGATGTCACGGCCGCGCCGCTGTTCCGCGCAGCGCACGGATATCCATAAGGATGCGGCCAAGGGCGCGCCGGCCGGCATTCCGGCGGTGATCCCGATCGTGCGGGCGCCTGACGATCCCGGCATCGACGAGGAGCCGGTGGGCGACGAATTCACGGAACCGGCCAATTCCGTCCAAAGCCAGGCCGGCGGCTGGCGCGGCTTCCTGTCGCGCTGGGGCGGCTGATTTCGCACCTCAAAGGCGGCGTTTTTCTTGCAAAATCGCTAGCCGCCCGATATCAGGTGCGGGC
Source organism: uncultured Pseudomonadota bacterium (assembly GCA_963771225.1). Classification (GTDB taxonomy): domain Bacteria; phylum Pseudomonadota; class Alphaproteobacteria; order Rhizobiales; family Xanthobacteraceae; genus Bradyrhizobium. The sequence goes on from CAVYSR010000014.1 coordinate 124,395, forward strand.
GTTTTCGGAAGCTTTCGACGCGCATGGTCCGCCGCAATAGCTCAGTTGGTAGAGCACGTCATTCGTAATGACGGGGTCACAGGTTCGAGTCCTGTTTGCGGCACCAGCGTTTCTTGCAGCCGCGCCATCGATGCCGGGTCGGCGGTGTGCAATGCCTGAGAGCGCCCGATCTTCGCCAAGTTTCGATCAGGTCGCCCGGCGCAGCGTGATCCGCGTCAATTCCGACGGGCGTCCGAGCCGCAGCGCGAAGCCGGGCCACAGCCCGGTGCCGTTGTTCACGTAGAGCGTCATTCCATCGATCTGATACCGGCCCGAGACGTATCCGCTGTTGGCGCGCGCGGCCAGCCGGTCGAGCCCGCGGACCATGCCGCCGTGGGTATGCCCTGAGAGCTGCAGCGCCACGCCCAGCGCGGCGGCCCGCTTTGCCTCCCTGGGCTGATGGTCGAGCAGGATACCGACTGCTCCTTTCGGCGCGCCTTTCAATGCGGCGGCGAGATCTGGGGCTGGGTAGGCGGAGCGGGACGCCGAAAGGTCGGTAACGCCGGCGAGAACCAGTCGGCCGCCGTCCCGTTCGAGAACCACGTGATGGTTCTCGAGCACGCGCATCCCCATCGCGGCGTAATGGGCCATCCACGCGCGGTAGCCGAAGAAGTATTCGTGGTTGCCTGGAATGACATAGACCCCGTCGGGCGCGCGCAGATCCCGCAGCGGCTCCACGTCCGCGCGCCGCGCCGCGAGAGTCCCATCGATCAAGTCTCCCGTCACCACGATCAAACTGGTGCCGAGGCTATTGGCTCGCTCGACGACGGCGCGCGCCCACAAAGCAGGGAAAAGCCGGCTGATATGCAGATCCGTCAATTGGAGCAATGTGTAGCCGTCGTATTGCGGCGCCAGTCCCGGGATGCCGATCTCGATATCCTTCAGCGGTGGAACCCGTATTGCCTGATGCACGCCGATCGCGGCAAGGATGGCGGCGACCCCACCTATGGCGTAGCGCACGTCGTCCGGAACTTTCACTCTTCCGCCATGGACCGCCATCGCGATAAGCGTTGCGCCGTCGAGCACGAGCTGTAGTAGCGCGAGGAAGATGATCGCTCCAAACGCCCAGTTGAAGAGGATAACCGCCGGACGCGGAAATTCGGGCGCGAACACTGAACCCGATGAGAGCCGGCTCCAGAGATGGTACTGGGAAGCTACCAGCAGGAGCAGGGCCGCCACGCATTTCACAGCAAGCGGCAGATGCAAAGGCCAGACGAACCGCGCTGCGACGAGCAGCCAGGGCAGGGCGAAGATGAGGTGGAAAATCAGTTTTCTCCGAAGGGCCGTTCGCAAGAGACAAGTGCTTAGCCGCTGGCCACCAGCAATACTAGGCCCAGCTCATTTGCGGCCGCATCGCTTCCGCCCATACGCGTAAAACCAATCGCCGCGCGCCATAAGTCAGCGTGTGCGCACGGAAAAGGTGCTATTGGTAAGCACCTCAACCACGAGGCTTTAGATGACCCTTCTGTTTTCGGGCGCAGATATCAACGTCGCCTTCAAGAATGTTCAAGGAAATGCAGAGGTTGAAATCGGCAATTTCAGTGACGACTATGTGCTCGCCCGCTCCGTCGAGGATTTAACCGAAAGCGTGTACGAGAAATATGCCGTCAAGACGCCAGTGCTAAACAAAAACGCCATAGGGAGCGACTGGGTTGATGGCTATGTCCCCGAGTACCGCACGCCAAACCCCAATTTTGACCAACAGCCCGGGATGAAGGGCCGCATCTATTCCCTCCACGTTCCCTACACGGGTGACGAGTATTTGTTTCACTACATGCCGATGACGCCACCCCCGAACCCGGTCCATGCAACCGTTTCCAAGACTGAGATTGTCTTTGCCGCAGCCGGTGGGTGGCACACCTCCGAATCCATCAATAAGCAGTTCGATGACAACCTCGCGACTTTGGAAGACGGTATTCAGCGCGTCGAGAAGAGTGTAACGCCGTTCAACGCCTACCTGCGGAACGTGATCATTGCCCAATTGGCGCACAGGGTAGATTCCGCTAGGAAGACTCGGCAAACTACCGAAGGGCTAAAGTACCCTCTCCGGCGAAGAGACGATGCGCCGCAGACGTTCAAGCTTCCTGAGAAGCCCAAGCAGCTCGCTCCAAAACCGGTCCAGGCCGATAAGTCATACGTCCTTGCAGAAGACGACTACCAAAATATCTTACGAATCTGCGAAAGCATGTCGCTTGTCATGGAGCGCAGCCCATCTGTCTTTGTGAACGCAGGCGAAGAGGACATCCGAGTCCATTACCTTGTCCAGCTAAATGGCCAGTACCTTGGCGAAGCCACTGGCGAGACCTTCAACCATATTGGTGATACGGACATCCTTATCCGACATGAGAACAAGAACATCTTTGTAGCCGAGTGCAAGTTCTGGACCGGCTACGAGGGTCTGAAGAGAACGGCCAACCAACTCCTCGGCTACACGACATGGCGCGACACTAAAACCGCGCTCATCATCTTCAACAGAAATCAGGATTTCACCAATGTTATTTCAGAGGTTCAGCGTGCTATGAAGGATCATCAGCACTACAAATCGGGGCCTACCAAGGAAGGTGAGAGTCGGTTTAGGTACGTCTACACTCACCCACAGGATAAGCAGCGGGACATCATCCTAACTCTCATGCTTTTCAACATGCCAAAGCCGATTAAGTCGTGACGAACTATATTTTCCTATAACTGGGGCGGAGAACGAAGTGGCCTAAGCCGCGATTTCTATCTAACACACGCGGTTCCTCAACAAAATGCACGCAAGTCGCCATCGGAGGATCAAGCATGCAGAAGTTGGACGCAATCACGCGAATAGAGATCGACGCAATCGTGAGCTTCGTGCGAGCCGGAGTGCCCTATCAATCTCGTGTCGCCCGGATTATGCGAACTGTTTCGGAAGCGCTGCATTTTGGTGGCGAATACTGCAACAGCACCAAGGGCAAAACTGTTAATCTCAGCATGAGCAGACAGGCAGCCCTTTTGCTTGAAAATTCGACCAAGAAGGAATTCGCTGCTAACACGATATTGGAGCATCCTCGCCCAATAGAACACATCTACAGCGATCTAATTGCAGAGCGAGCGGACGTCTCTCCAAAAATGGTGGTGGACAAGTTGGGACACTATCCTCTTGTCACCGTAACAAAGAAGGAGAACCAAAATCTGAAGCACAAGGGATGGGAGAGCCCCGTCAGCCGTTACAAAGGCATTGAGGTTGGAGAGGTAAGCGCCATTGCGTTTGGCAAGGTTGCGCACTGGAAGCCCAAGCCATTCACCGACCTGCCGCCGTAGCCTTTTGTTTTGATGTTTTTTTGCGCGAACTGGTTCCGTTCGCCTGAAAACGATCCGGCTCGGCGCGCGGGCGCTCGTTAAAGTCGCGCAAAAACAAAACAACGGCGAGGAAAATAATGACCGGAATACAGAAGGCGACACCGCGCCTGAAGTCGATTCAGATTGCCGCGTTGACGATGCTGGTGGTGGCGGGGGTGATCAACTATATCGACCGCGCGACGCTCGCCGTCGCCAATCCGCTGATCCGGGAAGAGCTTGGATTGTCGATCGCGGATATGGGCTATCTGCTGTCGGCGTTCCTGTGGGCCTATGCCTTCGCGCAATTGCCCACCGGCGCGATGGTCGACAAAATTGGGCCGCGCATCCTGCTGGCGCTGGGTCTCAGTCTCTGGTCGTTTGCGCAATTGCTGGGCGGATTGGTGCAGGGGTTCGGCCAGTTTTTCGGCGCCCGCCTGCTGCTCGGTGTCGGCGAGGCGCCGCAATTCCCGACATGCGCGCGCGTGGTGCGGGACTGGTTCAATCAGCGCGACCGTGGCCTCGCGACCGGCATCTTCAACTGCGCGTCGTCGCTGGGCACGGCCATTGCCGTGCCATTGCTGACCTTCCTGATGCTGTCATTCGGCTGGCGCACCATGTTCGTCGTCATGGGGATTGCGGGTCTCGTAATGGCGGCGGTCTGGTATCTGGTTTATCGCAACCCCCACGAACTCGCGCTGACGCCGGAGGAGAATGCGTACCGCACGCAAGGCGATCCGCCGGGCCAGCGCACCAAAGTCACGTTCCGCGAGTGGAAGCTGTTGTTCCGGTTTCGAACCACCTGGGGCATGATCTTCGGTTATTTCGGCTGCATCTATCTGACCTGGATCTATACCGCGTGGCTGCCCGGCTATCTTGAGATTCAGCGGCACATGAGCGTGAAATATACCGGCTGGGCGGCCGCGATTCCGTTCGCATGGGGCGTGCTGGGCGGCGTGCTCGGCGGATACATCGCCGATATGCTGGTGCGCCGCGGCGTCGAGCCGCTCAAAAGCCGGCGATATCCCGCAGCGATCGCGCTGCTCGGAACGGCGGCTTGCACGGTGGCCGCGGCCTATGTCGAGAGCGATGCGCTGGCGATCGCCTTCATCTCGGCCTCGCTGTTTCTGGTCTATGTCACCTCCACCTGCGCCTGGGCGCTGAGTTCGGTCGCGGTGCCGACCAACTGCACGGCCTCGATCGGCGCGGTACAAAATTTCGGCGGCTATCTCGGCGGCGCGCTGGCGCCCACCGTCACCGGGCTCATCGTTCAAACCACCGGATCGTTTGTGCCGGCGCTGGTGGTCGGTGCGTTGATCGGCGTGGTGTCGGCGGCGTCCTATTTCTTCGTCGTCGATCAGCCGATCACGGCCGCGGACATGGACGCAATCTCTCAACCGGGCGCTGCTGCTCTGAAGGCCGGCGCGACCAAGTCGGAGATTCCTTGAACTGACGCGTCTGGAACTGGCCGGCATCGGGGAAACGGCCTGTTAACGTCGTTCTCCTAGCGTTCCCGCGGAAATCTTAACCGGGCGCCTGCCATGGCGATGCATATCGATGCCGGTCCCGTCCCCAGCCATGGGACGGCCGCAACACGAATCTGGCTGAGATCGTACCTGTCATGGCTTGGGGTCGCGGCCCTGTTCGCAGCCGCGATGGCGATGCGCCATGTCGTTGCCGCCAACACCGATGTGAGCTGGTTGCTGATCGCGGGCGAGCGCTGGCTCGACGGGCAACGGCTCTATTCCGATATCGTCGAAACCAATCCGCCGATGGCGATATTGATTTATGTTCCGGGGATTCTCATCGCGCGCACGCTTGGCGTCTCAGCGGAAATCGTCGTTGATGGACTGATATTTGCGGCCATCGCGGTTTCGCTCGCGATCACCGCGCGCATCCTGAAAAACTCGTCGGCGCTGGCGCCCGGCCAGCGATGGCCATTGGCACTGCTCGCGGTCATGGTCCTGGCTATCCTGCCGGTTCAGGTGTTCGGCCAGCGCGAGCACATCGCCGTTATCGAGCTGGTTCCAGCGCTCGGCGTTCTCGCGCTGCGGATCAGGCGGGAGACGCCTCCGGCATGGGCGATTGCGATCGCTGGGCTAGGGCTGGGATTGGCGCTTTCGTTCAAGCCGCACTTCGTCATCCCGTTTCTGTGCTGTCTCGGTGTCGCCGCTTTTCATTTGAAATCGTGGCGGATCATTTTTGGGCCTGAGCATTTCATCGCGGCCGCCGTCATCGCCGGCTATGGCGCCTGCATGGTTGTGTTCTTTCCCGAGTATTTTGCGGTGATGGTGCCGCTGCTCCGCGACGTCTATACCATCGGCCTGCCGTTTGCCCGGATGCTGGAAAAGCCCGTGGTGCCGATATGGGGGATCGCCCTGATCGGGGCCGTGTTGTTAAAGCGCGGCAAGGCGTTCGATGGCGCGGGCGCTTTGTTGCTCGCTGCATCGCTCGGGTTTGGTCTGATTTATTTCCTGCAACGCAAGGGCTGGCCGTATCACTCCTATCCGATGATGGCGTTTGCTCTGCTTGCCTTCGGCCACGCCATGACGTCGAGCAACGATCGCACCGCGGTCGGGCGTGGATGGTTCGCCGGCGCGTCGGCCGTGCTCGCGGCCCTGTTTGGGTTGTCGATGGTCTGGTTCAACCATTCGCTCGATGCGCGGCCGTTGCAGGCAGCGGTGGCGCGGCTCGGGCCGCACCCGACCATCCTGGCGATCTCGGGAAATGCCGGGATCGCTCATCCTTTGACACGCGCGGTCGGCGGCGTCTGGGCCTCGCGGGAGCAGGAATTGCTGGTGGCCAGTTATGATCGCTATTTGCGGGGAACCGAATCGCCGGACCGGCAAACGCTGGCGAATCTCGATCGTTATGCCGCGCGCGAACGCGAATGGTTGATTGCGGATTTCCGCAAGTATCAGCCGACGGTCGTGCTGGTGGATAATTTCACCGATGACTGGACGGGCTGGGCTCACGCCAGTCCGGAACTGGTCGATCTCCTGAAGGGCTATCGCCTGTCGGAAACCGTGATGGGCGTGGACATCTATGTGAAGCGCGCCGAGTAACCCTAAGAAGCAATCGGCCGGCCTATTTCGTCGAGCACCGGGTCGCCCGCGTCGGCATCGATCTCGGGCTGCAACGTTGATTTTTCGAAATCGTTTCGGACAAACGCGGGATCGTGCGGCAGCGGGCCCGGCAAGCGCGGCCGCCGGTGGATGTGAGAGATCATGAACAGCGGCCGGTTCTTGGATTGAATGTAGGTGCGGCCGACATATTCGCCGATCAGCCCGAGCACGAGCAATTGCACCGATGAAATCATGACCAGCAGCAGCGTCAGACTGGTCCAGCCAGGCACGGTGCCGGAGAGAACCCAGCTGATCACCGATACGATCCCGACCAGGGTCAGCACCGTCGTGAGTAGCGCGCCCATATAGGTCGCGATCCGCAGCGGCACCATTGAAAAGCTGATCAGCGCATCCGCGGCAAAGCCGATCATCTTGAACAGGGGATATTTGGTGGTACCGGCGAAGCGGGGATTGCGATCGTATTCGTAGGCGACCTGCTTGAAGCCGAGCCATGCTACCATGCCGCGAATGAAGCGGTCATGTTCCGGCATCTGCACGACCTGATCCGAAATGCGCCGGCTCATGAGCCGGAAGTCGCCGGTATCGACCGGGATATGGACACGCGTCAGATGCGCGAGCAGGCGGTAGAAGGCCTCCGCGGATTTTTTCTTGAACCGGCTTTCGCCGGCGCGGCTGCGGCGCAGTCCGTAGACCACATCGGCGTCTTCCCGCACCATCAGATCGTACATCGGGCTCAGCAGTTCCGGCGGATCCTGCAGGTCGGCGTCGATTACCAGGACGAGGTCGCCGCGCACGGTGGAAAGCCCGGCGGTCAGGGCCAGTTGATGACCATGATTTCGCGAAAGGCGAACCGCGACCACGTTGCGGTCTTCGGCCGAAAGCTGGTTGACAAGCTTCCAGGTATTGTCGGTCGAGCCGTCGTCGACAAGAATCAGCTCGAATTTTTCACCGCACAAAGCGCGCGCGGCGACCGTCATTTGACGATGAAATTCGCGCAGGCCTTCTTCTTCGTTGCAGCACGGCACGACAATCGAAAGGAACATCCTTCCAGGGCGTGGCATCCCGTCGTGAATTTCCATGACTTTGACAGCCTGCAAGACCATTGGATCAAATTCGAATTCGGCGCCCCATATTCGGCGACGCTCGGTTAATGGTTCATCAATTTTTCTGGTCGGCGTAAGCGTGATTCGACAAAAGCGGGCCGGGGCCTGATCGTTGTCCCCGGAATGCGGATAGGTAGTTAAATATTGGGTCCTATTGTAGTTAGCCGCGGCAGGCTGGAAGCGCCGATCCGGACGGGCAGGATCCAGACGTTGAAGGACTTGCGGTGCAGGATTTCAAGAGTTTCAACGCGTCGAAACGAGAACGTTGATCGCACATGGACAAGGCCGAGTTTGATCGCTTCGCCGATGAATATGACGACCAGCACCGCGCCAATGTGGCGGTCACCGGCGAGGGTCCGGAGTATTTTGCCGAGTACAAGATCAGGAAGCTGCGGCAAATTGTCGATCGCAGTCACATCGGTGTATTGCGGATCTGCGATTTCGGTTCCGGGATCGGCAATTCGATCCCCTTCTTTCGCAAGCATTTTCCGGACGCGTCGCTGACGTCATCCGATGTCTCGGAGCGCAGCCTCGCGCTCAGCAGGCAACGCTATCCGCAATCCGGGAATTATCTTCTGATCGAACATGATCGCATCCCATCCGAACCGGATGCCTTCGACGTGGTGTTTTCGGCGTGCGTGTTTCATCACATCGCCCATGAAGAGCACGCGATGTGGTTACGCGAGCTCTATCGCATCACCAAACCGGGCGGGTTGATCGCGATCTTCGAGCATAATCCCTGGAATCCGCTGACCGTGCACGCGGTCAACACCTGTCCGTTCGACGAGAATGCGAAGCTGATCGTTGCGCGGGACATGGCGCAACGATTGGAAGATGCCGGCTGGGTCGCGCTGCAAATTCAGTACAACTTGTTTTTCCCGCGCGCGCTTTCGCTGCTTCGTCCCCTGGAAAGCGGCCTTCGCTGGCTGCCTCTCGGCGCGCAATATGCGGTGCTGGCGCGCAAGCCGTAGAGCGGGATGCGATTGGGTTGATTCGCGAAGGCAACGGCAGCGGGCTCCCTCTCCCCTTGCGGACCGAGACGAGCGAAGCTCGCTCTTAGAGGGTTGGGGTGAGGGGTTACCGCCTAACGATAGATCGCAACCCCTCAACCGGATCGCATCTGGCGATGCGATCCGACCTCTCCCGCAAGGGGAGAGGTGAAGTGAGCCTGCGATCGGCGAATGCTACTCCGAAACCGTCTGCACGACGCTGTTGACGGGGCGAGTGCTGGCGACCGGCAGCTTCGTGTCCTTGATCATGGCTTCGTCGTAGTCGGCCAGGGTCTGCATCGGCGCCTTGGCCTTGATCTGAACCACCTTGTAGCCGCCGGCCTTGAGGCGGCGCAGCAGTTCGGGCAGGGCCTCGGCGGTGTGCTTCTGGAAATCGTGCATCAGGATGATGCCCTTGCCGAGCTTGTCCACCTTGGTCATGACGGTCTGCACGACTTTCTCGGCATTGCTGCCTTTTTTGTAATCGAATGAATCGAGATCGCAGGAAAACATCGCGATGTTGCGGGTGCCGAGATAGGCCACCGTGGCGGGATTATGCTGCAATTCCGGAAACCGGAAGAACGGCGAGGGAGCCGCGCCCAGCGCCAGCTTGACGGCGCTGAAGCCTTTCTCGACCTCGTCCTTGGCCTGCTGCTCGGTCAGTTTCTTGCTGTTCAAATTGGCATGCGACCAAGTGTGCGACCCGATGGTATGACCGGCCGCGGCCACCTGCTTGAGAAGCTCGGGATGGTAGCTCGCATGCTTGCCGATCGGGAAGAACAAACCCTTGGTGCATTCGTCCGCAAGCGCCTTCAGCACCGCGGGCGTGTTACCCGGCCACGGACCGTCGTCGAAGGTCAGCACGACTTCCTTGTCGGCGAGAAAATCGAGTTGCTTGAAATGCTCGAAGCCGAAGCCCGGCCCGCCGGTGGTGTCGATCTCGACCACACGGCTGACACCGAGCGCGTCGGATTTGCGCAAGTCGCCTTGGTCGGCGACGGAACCGGCTTCTCCGGAATGGCCGCGGTGACTTCGACGTCGTCGTGCTTGGCGGATGCCTGCGCGGGAAGCCGCTCGGACTGCGCGGCGCTGACGGTCTGGGGGGCCGTCACATCGGCGTGCCGTGACGATGTAAAAAACCAAAGGCCGGCGATCAGAACAGCCGAAACAACACTCGCCAACATCAGACCTGCCGCGTTTCGCATCGTTTGTCTTTCCAAATAACGCATTACCGTTGGGACAAAGCCGGCCAACTCCGGGCGCGACGTTGCGACCTCGAATCCGAAAGCCGCATCTTCGTCGGGCCATTAATGCAAAAGAGGTCTTAACGCCGTGCCAACGCGGCCGGGCTCGGCCAATAAATCTTGTCGGTTTTTCTCGTCATCGCGAGCGCACGAGTTGCGCGAATGCGCCGGTCGCAGACTTCGCGGGGCGCGGCCCAAGAGCGGATGACAAGACGGGATCAAACGGCTCCGAGTGACGCGCATCACATCTGAGCCGCTGAGTGACGGTCATCACATTCCGAAGTCGCCGGCTGAGGCACTAATGGGCATCAGCAACCCGCCGCGACCGGCGGATAACCGAGGAACCGAAAATGACCGCATCTCTCACCAAGACCATCCGCCACGCCGGTTTGATGCTGGCGTTCGCCGTCTCCGTCTCCGCTCTGTCGCCGACCTCAAGCTTCGCCTTCAGCGCTGAAGCCCAGCAGATGTGCACCGGCGACGCGTTCCGCCTCTGCAGTTCCGAAATACCGAACATTCCGGCTGTCACCGCCTGCATGGTCAAGAACAAGGCCAATCTGAGCGTCGGTTGCAGGACGGTCATGGACAAGGAAGCGGCCAAGGCTTCCGGCAAGGTCGCGGCCAAGTAATCCAGGCGGCCTTTGCGTTTCACTTTTGCCGAAGACGCGCTAGAACTTGCTGAGATCATCACCGGAAGGCGTCTCAGCATGACCAGAGTTGTTCTCGCGCTTCCATTGATGGCAATGGCGTGTATTGCGCTGACGTGCACGGCGTCAGCGCAAAGCGGACGGCCGGACCCGGGATGCGGACGCGATGCAGCCCGGTATTGCCGGGCCGTGATCAACAACGGCGACGACGCAGTTCTGGCGTGTCTGAAGCAAAATCGCGGCAGATTGAGCAAGATTTGCGCGAAGGTTCTGACCGACAACGGCCAGTAGAGCGTTTTCCAGCGAAAGCCTGCCCCGGACTTGATCCGGGGTGGAAACTGGCTCGCGTGAAGAAAACGCGTCAAATAGGAAATGGAGCCTCTGTTCGGATTCCATCGGAACGGAAAAGGCTCTAGCCGCGCGAATTGCCGGAGTGAGAATGCAGCCGCGCGATCTCACGTTAGAGGATATTGCGGACTGGCTGACGCCCCGTCAGGCGGTGAAGATTCTCGATGCCGTCTTTCAGAAGAGCTATCTATCGAAACAAGCCTTGCTGGGCAGGCTCGTGGGAGGAATGGCGGAGGCGGCATCCGAGCAGACCGTTAAAAACGATAGCGCCGGGCACGCATCGCGGGGCCCGATCCAGAGAATCCCTGCAGAGGACTGGCGAAGAATTCAATCGACGGACACCTGCTGGATCACGGGTGATCTCATCTTCAGGCGCCGGTCATCGTCCGGCGTGGGAGAGGAAACCGTCAGCCATTATGCGGTGAGATTTGAGCCGCGGGGCGTGCGCTCGATTATCAGCAATACCGGCACATCGGCCAAACAACTGCCGGCTGAGGCGCCTGCACCGGAGCCGTCCGGACCCGAGCCATCCGAACCGAGGGGTCCGCCGGTTTCCTCCGCTCACCTTCAGGCGTGGTTCGAGTTCTATCAAAAGATCGGCGGCGAAATGCGGGAAGAACACGCGCTGGAATCGGCCCGACTCAATTTCGCCGGCCAATCCGTCACCCGGAAAAGGATTCGTGACTTGCTGGGCCCGCGACCGATCGGGCGCCCCAGGATAACGCGAGACTAATCGTAATGGTTGGCGGTTTTATCTTATTTTTGGCGAGTTTTATAATTAAATATATAGTTATTCCAATATATTATATATTTTTCTGGCAATTTATTGGCGACTTTAAGCAGAAATTACGTGCTGCTGCCGGCGGCCGTGGTGGCCGGCAGGACCTCGTTGGCGGCGCGGTCGGGGGTCTCTTCCTTCCAGCGTACCGATCCGAACGGCCGTTCCAGCATGCGGCGGACCCGCACCGGATCAGGCCCGATATGAAAATCGATGGCGCGCTGATGCAGCGCGCGTTCGGATTGTGTGGCGCGGTTGCGCTGGCGCAGGAAGTCGAGCCAGGTCGGGCAGTGATAACGCTCGGTCCACAATTCGGGATCGGCGATGTCGCGCGCGATCGACCAGCCATAGGCGCCGTTGCGCTGGCGGCTGAGCTGCACCTCCTGCATCACGCCGTGAAAGGCGCGGGCGTTGTCCTGGGCGACGCGGTATTCGATTTCGACCACCAGCGGCCCGCTGCGCCCGGTCAGCGACAGCCGTACCTCGGGATCCGCCAGCACCTCCGCATCCTCGTTGCGCGCGCCGACCGGCGGCATTCGCATCCACAGGCCGACCAGCGGCGAGATGAACATCAGGGCGGCCGAAACCAGTAGCGCGGTTTGCACCCCGGTGGCGTCGGTGAGGCGCCCCCAGCCCCAGCTTCCGATCGCGATGCCGCCGGCAATCGAGGCCTGGAAGGCCGCCAGCGAGCGGCCGGCGACCCAGCGTGGCGCGGAGAGCTGCACGCCGATGTTGAACAGGGCGATCGCCAGCATCCATACCGCGCCCGCGACCACCAGTGCCGCGGCGGTCAAGACCGGCTCCCGGCTCAGCGCGACCGCGGCCACCGCGCCGCCCATCGACAGCGCGCAGGTTCGCACCGCGACCTCGCCGGTCATCCGCTTCCGCACTTCGGCGATGTTGAGGGCGCCGATCACCGCGCCCATGCCGAACGCGCCGAGCATGATGCCGTAGGTTTGCGCGCCGCCATGCAGCAGGTCGCGCGCCACCAGCGGCATCAGCGCCGAGACCGAACCGCCGATCACGCCCGTTATGAGCGTGCGCCCCAGCACGATCCGGATCGATGGCGAGTTGGCGATATAGCGCACGCCCGACACCATCGCGCGGTTGAGCCGCTCGCGCGGCAGCCGCGACGGCTCGCTGGTGCGGCGCCAGAGAAACAGCACGATCAATAGCGGGATATACAGCACCGCGTTGGCGGCAAAGGCTGCGACCGCGCCGGCGGTGGCGACCACAATGCCGCCGATGGCCGGACCAAAACTTCGCGCGATGTTGTAGCTGATGCCGTTCAGCGCCACCGCGGAGGGCAGCGTTTCCGCCGGCACCTGTTCGCTGACGGAGGATTGCCAGGCCGGACCGAATAGCGCCATGCCGCTGCCGACGATAAAGCAGAAGCCCAGCAAAACCTGCGGCGTGACCATGCCGAGCCACGCCAGCACCGACAGCGCGGTGGCGCCCGACAGCGAGATCGACAGCGAGATCAGCGCCACGATGCGCCGGTCATACATGTCGGCGATGGCGCCGGCCGGCATCGAGATCAGCATGATCGGCAGCATCAACGCGGTCTGGACCAGCGCGACCTTGTCGGCCGATGACGTCATCTGCGTCATGGCCCAGGCGGCGCCGACCCCTTGGATCAGGAGCCCGAGATTGGACAACAGGCTTGCAAGCCAGATCCGCCGGAACACGGCATGCCGGAGCGGCGCCGTGACGCTGTCGGGGGCGAAGTTCGGGCGCGCTGGCTGTTCGGTCATGACCCGTTTCGTTGCGCCGGGCAGGGCCGGCCTTGGATTCACCAAAGCGAGATGGCTTTTCGTCGAATCGCCATCTCGCATTACCTTTTTGTTCGAGCATGATCTTTTCGGAAAACCGGTACCCATTTTTCCGGATCATGCTCTAGCGATCAAATTGATGCCCGCGAAAGTCCTTGGCTGTCCAGTGCCTTGACCGAAATCGGCGGTCTCGCGGCGGGGTGGACCGGCGACCGGCATTGTGCGGCTTTCGGCCGCAGACAGCCTGCATCCGGTTGTGGGCGGATTCATCGAGGATGGTCGGGAAAACAGGATTGCGAGGACCGGGCCGGCTGATTAGCTGTTGGCCGTCGGCGAGGCCTTCTTGGCGCCCTGATTTTGGACCTGATAGGAATTGAGCGACGCCGACCGCGTTATTGTCTTTTTCGTTTTTGTCCTTCTTTCGCGAGGCCGCCTGTGAGCATAGCCGAAGCCTGGGACGTCGCCGCCACACCGCAGCCGCTGGTGCCTCCGAGCCCGCCGCGCGCATCCGAAACCATGGGCGTCTTTGGGCGGATGGCGGCGATGCGCCGAAGCGCGATGGAGACCTGGGGGCAACGCGCCTATGAAGAGGACATCGTAAAGGGCCGCTTTTTCGGGCGCAGCAGTTTCATTCTCAATACGCCGGATGCGATCCGGCATGTGCTGGTCGACAATTACGAGAACTACACGCGGACGCCGGTCGGGATCCGGGTGCTGCGTCCGCTGGTTGGCGAAGGCCTGCTGATCGCCGAGGGCCGCACATGGAAACATCAGCGTCGAACGCTGGCGCCGGCCTTTACGCCGCGCGCGGTCACGCCGCTGGTTCCGCACATGATCGCGGCGACCGACGAAACCATTGCCAAACTTCAGGGCAGCTGCGGCGTGCCGGTCGACCTGCGTGAGGCGATGCAGCGGATGACGCTCGAGATCGCCGGGCGCACCATGTTCTCGTTCGAGATGGGCCGCCACGGCGCGGCGTTGCGCGATTTCGTGATGGAATATGGCGACGGTCTCGCGCAGCCGCGGTTTCTCGACCTGCTGCTGCCGGTGGGGTGGCCGAGCCCGCGGGATTTCGCCCGCGCCCGCTTCCGCAAGCGATGGACGCGTTTCGTGGCGATGCTGATGGCGGAACGCCGCGCCGCCGGCAAGAACGAGGGTGCGCCGCCGCGCGACCTGTTCGATCTGATGGGTGCGGCGCGCGATCCCGAAAGCGGCGAAGCCTTCACCGATGAACAACTCGGCGATCAGGTTGCGACCATGATTCTCGCCGGCCATGAAACCACCGCCACCGCGCTGTTCTGGTCGCTGTATCTGCTCGCGCTCGATCCGGCCACCCAGGAAAAGCTGGCCGCCGAAGTTGCCGGCGCTGCCGTCGACGGCGAGCTTGCGATCGAGCGGCTGAAATTTACCCGCGCCGTAGTCGACGAAACCATGCGGCTCTATCCGCCGGCGTTTCTGATCGCGCGCTCGGCCGCCGCCGCCGACACCATCGCAGGCTTGCCGGTCAAGAAAAACGATCTGGTTCTGATCGCGCCATGGTTGCTGCACCGGCATGAAAAGCTCTGGAACCAGCCGAACGCGTTCATCCCGTCCCGCTTCATGCCAGGGGAGCCGACGCCGGATCGTTTTGCTTATCTGCCGTTCGGCGTCGGGGCGCGGGTTTGCATCGGGGCGCATTTTGCGCTGGTGGAGGCGACGCTGGCGCTCGCCAAGATGATCGGCGCGTTCCGCGTCGAGCTTCTCGACAAGGAGCCGGTGATGCCGGTCGGCATCGTGACGACACAGCCCGATCGCTCGCCGATGTTTCGCATCGCACGCCGCTGAGCGGGCCTTGTATGCCGGTTTCGGCGATCTCATTTAAGGTGTCGGCATGAGCGACATCCAGGCCCAGTTTTCAGTGCTGAAGCAGACCGCCGACCCGGCGGTCGCCGACGCCATTTTGCGGCTGATCCGGGATGGCGAGGACCATGAACTCAACCGGGTCAATGTGCTGGATTTCTCGAAGCGCACCGGCCTCGACGAAGAACGTGTGATCTCCGGCTTTCTCCATGCCTCCCGGCTCGGCCTGTTCGACATGAACTGGAACGTGCTCTGCCCCGGCTGCGGCGGCGTGCTCGATGCCCATAGCTCGCTGAAATCGCTGCGTCCTGACGACTATCATTGCGGGCTGTGCGCCTGCGGCTATGAAGTCTCGGTCGACGAACTGGTCGAGGTGGCTTTCACGGTCAGCCCCCGGGTCCGCCGTATCGCGGCGCATGACCCGAACACGCTGCCGGTCTGGGACTATTTCAAGCAGGTGTTCTGGAGTTCCGGCATCGATTTCAACAAGGAGCAGTTTGCAGCGCTCTCCGAGGAGGTGGTGCTGGACGCGCTCGAACTGCCGGCCGGCGAGAAGGCGGTGCTGTCGCTGCAACTGCCGCCGCAATTCATCATCGTGTTCGAGCCGGTGACGCATGCCGCCCAGTTCATCGACGTCCAGGGCGAACCGACCCGGGAGCGTCAGCAATTATCGCTGATGTACAACAAGATTCAGGCGCCCACCGGCACCATGACATTGCGTCCGGGACCGCTGCGGCTGTCGCTCGACAACCAGGCCGGCGTGCGGGTATTGCCGACGGTCTTCGTCGCCGCCGACGCGCTTCATCAGCTGATCGGCAAGCGCAAGTCGTTCCTCACGGCGAAGCGGATGCTGTCCAATCAGACCTTCCGCGACGTTTACAAGGCGGACAATCTGAATATCGATCAGCGCCTCAAGATCACCTCGCTGTCGTTCCTGTTCACCGACCTCAAGGGCTCTACCGCGCTGTATGAACGGGTCGGCGATCTCGCCGCGTTCGATCTGGTGCGCGCGCATTTCCACGCATTGCTGGAGATCATCGCCTCGGAGAAGGGCGCGGTGGTGAAGACGATCGGCGATGCGGTGATGGCGACCTTCATCCGGCCGGAACACGCGCTCGCCGCGGGATTGCGGATGCGCGCGGCCATGGAGGCGCTCAATGTCGAGCGCGGAACCAAGGACCTCGTGGTCAAGATCGGCATTCATGAAGGTCCCTGCCTCGCCGTGATGCTGAACGAGCGGCAGGATTATTTCGGCCAGACCGTCAACATCGCCGCGCGGGTCCAGGGCCTGTCGACTTCGCAGGCGATCCACATCACCGGGCCGGTGATCGACGCGCCCGCCGTGGCCGATATTTTGGACAAGGAAGCGATCAAGCCCATTCAAAAGCAGGCCGCGCTGCGGGGCATCGCCGACAAGATCGTGGTGTACGAGATACCCTGAGCGAGAAACCCCGAGCAAAACCCCTGAGATTGCCTAATCGTAATGCATGCGGCGGGAACCGGCATGGATTGCGCACGTTGATTTTCCGATCCATATATGCCTCCGAGCCGTCGATCTGATGGCTCCGAGTTTCCAAACATTGCGGCAGAGAGACTGATGCTGGACGGACTTCGCCAATTCATCGCCGACGTTGTTTCTCCCGCCGCACACCAGGATCGCACATTTGACGATACCGGGTATCGGCTGGCGGCGACCGCACTTCTGATCCACGTCATCTCGCTCGACGGGGAACCGTCCGAAGTCGAGAAGCGCAAGCTGCACAGCCTGCTCGAAAGCCGGTTCGGGCTTGATCCCGGCACCGCGGATAAACTGATCGCGTCCGCCACGCTGGTCGAGGGCGAGGCGGTCGATCTCTATCATTTCACCAGCGTCATCATGCGTTCGGTGAATGAAGAAGGCCGGCTCCGCATCGTCGAAATGATGTGGGAGCTGGTGTATGCCGACGGCCAGGTCAGCGAGTTCGAGGACAACGTCGTCTGGCGCGCGGCGGATCTGCTCGGGGTCTCGTCGCGCGACCGGATCGATCTCAAGCACCGGGTCGCCGGCGAACAACAGACGCCAGCCACCAGCAGTCCAGCCGTGGGCGGTCCAGTGACCGGCAGTCAAGTCACGAGCAATTCAGTGACCGGCAGCTCGGATGTCGCCGACGCGGCAACGTGACGCGCCTCGGCACGTTACCGGACATGACCAAATTTTAATGTGTGACCGGCCGCTTCCGGCTGCGATTGCCGCCTTTTGATTGTGCGGCAGCACGCCGCGCTGATGTGCGCCGCTTGCAGGTGGTGACTTGCGTCCCGCCTAGGGCATATGCTCTCGTCAGGTCGTTAGCCGCATATCGTGCAAATGATTTAAGAGCTTGAAATCGTGACTGAGCGTGTGACGCTGATTACCGGAGCCTCGGCGGGCATCGGCACCGAACTGGCGCGCGTTTTCGCGTCGAACGGCCATCGGCTGGCGCTGGTGGCGCGACGCGCGGATCGTCTGACGACGCTGGCGGGCGAAATCGCCAGCGCCGGCGGCGCGGCGCCGATCGTAATTCCATGCGATCTCGAACAGCCCGATGCCGGTGACAAAATCGCCGCGGCGCTGGCCGCCGCCGGCGTGGAGGTCGAGTACGTCGTCAACAATGCCGGCTTCGGTTTGTTCGGCAATGCGATCGAGCTGGACCGCGCGCAGCAGCTCGGCATCATCGCCGTCAACATTCGCGCGCTGACCGATTTGTCGCTGCGGTTTTCCGAGCATCTGATCCGGCATCGCGGCGGCATCCTCAATGTCAGCTCGGTAGCCGGCTTCCTGCCGGGGCCCGGGATGGCGGTCTATTACGCCTCCAAGGCTTATGTGCTGTCGTTCACAGAAGCGCTGCGCCAGGAGCTGGCGCCGCGGGGAGTGCGGGTGACGGTGCTGTGTCCCGGTCCGGTGCCGTCGGAGTTTCAGGAACGGGCGGGGTTTGAACCCGGATATGATTCCAGCGCCCTCGATGTCGCCGCGGCCGATGTCGCGCGCGAAGGCTATCGCGGATTGATGGCGAACAAGCGCGCGGTGCTGCCCGGCTTCGGCATCAAGATCGTGCCGTTGGCGCTTCGGCTGGTTCCGCGCGGCCTTGTGCTGGCTGCGGTCGGCCGTTTTCAGCGCAAGCGCTGACAACGCCAGCCACTGACACGCCCGCCAACAGCCTGTCTTTGGCCCGCGATTTGCTTTGAACTCAATCGACATTAAGGGACACTTAACCATGATTGCGGTTTGATGACCGCAAAGCAGAAAGTGCGATGCCGTTTCAACCCGTCAAAACCAGCGCCGATAATGTCCTGCGCTTCCCGGTCCGGGGGCCCGCGGTCGCCGCGCCGTTGCGGCCGGTTCTGATCGTGCTGCACCAGGAGACGTCGACGCCGGGCCGGGTCGGCAATGTG
This sequence comes from uncultured Pseudomonadota bacterium, assembly GCA_963771225.1. Lineage (GTDB taxonomy): Bacteria > Pseudomonadota > Alphaproteobacteria > Rhizobiales > Xanthobacteraceae > Bradyrhizobium. The sequence goes on from CAVYSR010000014.1 coordinate 142,948, forward strand.
TTGCGGGCGCTCGGACATGGGCTGGATATCCGGCGTCCGCGCTTCGGCGATCCGCCTTCCGGAGACGCTTGAAGAGCATGCCGGCGCGGTCATTTTCGGCGGCCCGATGAGCGCCAACGATCCGGATGATTATGTTCGCCGCGAGATCGACTGGATCGCGGTGCCGCTGAGGGAGCAGCGGCCGCTATTGGGAATTTGCCTGGGCGCGCAGATGCTCGCGATGCATCTCGGCGCCCGGGTCGCGCCGCATCCGCAAGGCCGCGTACAGATCGGATATTACCCGATCCATCCCACCGCTGCCGGCGTGGCGAACTGTCCGAACTGGCCGGACCATGTTTACCATTGGCACCGCGAAGGATTTGAACTTCCCGCGGGCGCTGAATTGCTGGCCGAGGGCAGCGACTTCCCGGTGCAAGCGTTCGGTTTCGATCATGCGTTCGGCCTGCAGTTTCATCCCGACGTCACCTACGCGATGATGCATTGCTGGACCACGCGCGGCGATGAGGGCCTCGAATCGCCGGGCGCGCTGCCGCGCCATCGCCACTTCGCCGATCGGGCGGTGCATGACGTGACCGAGCGCGCCTGGCTGAAGGAATTTCTCGATCGCTGGCTGGCGCGCAGGCCGATGACGGCGATGTCGGAAGCCGCCGAATAACGCATCGGCCTATGCCGGCGGCGAAGCTCTTTCCAAATCTGCAGATGTGTTAATGTCCGTCCAACAAGCTTGCTTGGTGTCAATCAGCAAGCATTGGGGATGGCGACATGACCGGCGGCGAATTCGCAGCTTTGTTGGACGATTTCACGCATTCGGCGGAATCCGGCGATGGTGCGCGCTTTGCCGGCCATTTCACCGAGGACGGCATCTATTACGACTATATCTACGGCGCCCATCGGGGCCGCGCCGACATCGCGCATATGATGCGGAATCTGTTTCACCGCGATGCGACGGATTACCGATGGGAGATGTTCGATCCCGTATTCGATGGCGAAAAAGGATATGCCTGGTCGCTGTCGAGCTTCACCTCGAAAATTCCGCAATTCGAAGGCCAGCACGTGGTGATCGACGGCATGAGCCGCTTCATCGTGCGCGACGGCCTGATCGCCGAATACCGCGAATCCGTCAATGGCGGCGTCGCCATGGCGCAGCTCGGCGTCGAGCCCGAGCGCATGACAAAAGTGTTCAAGCGCTGGGCCGGATGGCTGATGGAGCGGCCGGAAACGATCGATTATCTGGCGCGGCCAACAGGCTCGCGCGCCAAAGCCGAATATCCGAAGACATAAACCTCTAAAGAAATATTCAGCAACAACGCGTCGTCGCGAGCAATGACGGCCAGCACAGGGAGATCGCCATGACCTATCAGCATATTCTCTATGACGTGAGCGAGAAGATCGCGACCATCACGCTGCATCGGCCGGATCGCATGAACGCGTGGACGCCGATCATGGAGCGCGACGTCCGCCACGCCATGGAGGCGGCGGCCGCGGATGACGATGTGCGCGTCATCGTGCTTACCGGTTCGGGGCGCGCGTTCTGCGCCGGCGCGGACATGGACGGGCTGAAGGGGCTTGATCCCAACGATGTCAGGCGGGCCGAAAGCGTGCCGGCTTTCGACATGAACCGCCGGCCCGATTGGCAGGCACGCTATGCCTATTATCCGTCGATCCCGAAACCGGTGATAGGCATGCTGAACGGCGCCACCGCCGGCATCGGCCTCGTCCATGCGCTGTATTGCGATCTGCGCTTTGCCGCCGACAATACCGTTTTCACCACCGCGTTCTCGCGCCGCGGCCTGATCGCCGAACATGGCATCAGCTGGATGCTGCCGCGCATTGTCGGTCATGCCCATGCGCTCGATCTTTTGATGTCCTCGCGCCGGGTCTATAGCGATGAAGCGCTGCGCATCGGGCTGGTCAACCGGCTGTATCCGCCGGACCAATTGCGCGAGCAGACCTACGCCTATGCCCGCGATCTCGCCGACTTCGTCTCGCCGAGCGCGATCGCTGTGATCAAGCGGCAGCTGTACGATGTGCCGTTCCAGACCCTGGCCGAAGCGACCATCGACGCCAACCGCGAGATGGTGGTGGCGCTGCGCGGCAGCGATTTTCGCGAAGGCGTCGCTAGCTTCATGGAAAAGCGGCCGCCGCGGTTTACGGGGAAGTGAGCGAGGCGGGACGGTTGAGCCCGTCTTCGCCCAAGAGGGCTACGCCGGGCACGCTTCGCCTTTCGGCTCTTGCGTGGCTGCGCCACGCGTAGCCCGAAGGGCGAAGCGTGGTGGAGCCAGGCGGGATCGAACCGCCGACCTCGTCATTGCGAACGACGCGCTCTCCCAGCTGAGCTATGGCCCCATCGCGACCGCGTCGAGAAGCGCGACGGCGGCCAGCAATCGGCGCCATTTACAATCCGCGCCAAGGTCAAGTCAAGAACGGCGAAATCGCGGTTTTCCGCGAGGTTTTGCCAGGAACTTCCCTTGTTTGGGCGGGGGGGAACCGATATTTAGCGGGTAGTCGAATCCGCGACCGAACCCCCGCGAGTAAGCCTGCCATGCGTGCCGTTCTCGACATCGTTCTTATCGTTCTGGATCTCTACGTCTGGCTGCTGATCGCCTCGGCCATCCTGTCCTGGCTGATCGCCTTCAATGTCGTCAATACGCGCAACCAGTTCGTGGCGTCGGTGGCCGAGTTCCTGTACCGGATCACCGAACCGCTGCTGGCGCCGATCCGGTCGTTCATGCCGAATCTCGGCGGTCTCGACATCTCGCCGATCATCCTGATCCTGATCATCATGTTCATCCAGCGGGTCATCACCTATTACATCTATCCCAGCGTATTCTGACCGCACGCATGGAACTCCGACCGGATGCCTGATGATCCCTGGCGGTATTCCACGGAAGGCATCAGCGTGGCGCTGCGCGTCACGCCGCGCGGCGGCCGCGACGGCATCGACGGGGTCGAGACGCTCGCCAACGGCCGCACCGTGCTCAAGGTGCGGGTTCGCGCCATTGCCGAGGGCGGCGAGGCCAACCGCGCGGTCACGGAGCTATTTGCCAAAGCGCTCGGCGTCCCCAAGGCGCGGGTGCGGATTCTGTCCGGCGCGACATCGCGCCTCAAGCAGATCGCCGTCGACGGCGATCCCCGCAAGCTTGGCGAGGCGCTGCGTCAATTGACCGCCGCGCAGCCGGATTAAGGCACAAACGAAGGATTGAGATGACGGCCCGGATCATCGATGGAAAAGTCATTGCCGCGGAACTTCGCGCCCGCGTTGCCGACGAGGTGGCGCGGGTGCAGCGCGAACACCAGCTCACGCCCGGGCTTGCGGTGGTGCTGGTCGGCAACGATCCCGCCAGCGAGGTCTATGTCCGCAGCAAGCACAAGCAGACCCAGGCCGCCGGCATGGCGTCGTTCGAGCACGTGTTGCCGGCCGATGTCGCGCAGGGCGAGCTATTGGCGCTGATCGGTCAGCTCAACCGCGATCCCGCCGTGCACGGCATTCTGGTGCAACTGCCGCTGCCGAAATCGCTCGACACCGAAACCATCATCAATGCCATCGATCCCGCCAAGGATGTCGACGGGCTGCATCCGAACAATGCCGGACGTCTCGCCGGCGGATTTGCCGCGCTGTCGCCCTGCACGCCGCTCGGCTGCATCATCCTGACCAAGAGCGTGCACGCCTCGCTCGAAGGCATGAACGCCATCGTCATCGGCCGCTCCAACCTGGTCGGCCGTCCGCTGGTGCAATTGCTGCTGAACGAAAACGCGACGGTGACCATCGCGCATTCGCGCTCGCGCGATCTGGCGCAATTGTGCGCCCGCGCCGACCTCGTTTACGCCGCTGTCGGCAAGCCCGAAATGGTGCGCGGCGACTGGATCAAGCCGGGCGCCACGGTGATCGATGTCGGCATCAACCGGCTGCCGGCGGCCGACGGCAAGACCCGCCTGGTCGGCGACGTCGCCTTCGCGGAGGCCTTGAACGTGGCCGGTGCGATCACGCCGGTGCCCGGCGGCGTCGGTCAAATGACGGTGGCGTGCCTCCTGGTCAACACGCTGCGCGCCGCCTGCGCGATTCACGGGCTGCCCAAGCCGGGGGTGTAGGTCATGGGATTTTCAGGGGTCGCGAGCGAATGCGGAAGCCACATCTTTATTGCCGTCATTCCGGGTGCGCGATGCGAATGCGCAGTCGAGCCCGGAATGACGACAAGCGTCGTCACTTCCCCTTCGCGCGCGCGATGCCTTCCTCGATCAGCCTGTGGGCGTCGTCGGCATCGCCCCAGCGCAACACCTTCACCCATTTGCCGGGCTCGAGATCCTTGTAGTGCTCGAAGAAGTGCTGGATCTGCTGCAGCGTGATCTCCGGCAGGTCGCTGTAGGTTTTCACCTTGTCGTAGCGCTGGGTCAGTTTCGAGGACGGCACCGCGATGATTTTTTCGTCGCCGCCGGCCTCGTCTTCCATCAGCAGCACGCCGACCGGCCGCACGCTCATCACCGCGCCCGGGACGATGGCGCGGGTGTTGGCGACCAGCACGTCGCAGGGGTCGCCATCGCCCGACAGCGTATGCGGAATGAAGCCGTAATTCCCGGGATAGCGCATCGCGGTATAGAGAAACCGGTCGACCACCAGCGTGCCGGCTTCCTTGTCCATCTCGTATTTGATCGGCTCGCCGCCGACCGGCACTTCGATGATGACGTTGACCTCACGCGGCGGATCGATCCCGATCGAAATGGCGTCAATGCGCATGGATGGCTCCGCTGTTGCGAGATTTGCGCAATCGTCATACGCGGGCTTGACCCGCGTATCCATCGCATTTTCAAGGATGATGGATTGCCGGGTCCATAGGCGAGGCCTAAGCGACGCCGTTCTACGGTCGGCTATGACAGCCGGTCTCAGTTGGTCCAGGCGAAGGCGACCTTGTCGAGCGACTTGGGTCCGAATTTCTCCGACGAGCGCGCCACCATGCGGCCGCCGAGGGCGCGGTAAAACTCGGTCGCGGTTTCGTTGTCGGAGAGCGCCCAGATCACCATGCTCTTCAGCCCGCTCTGCAACAGGTCGCGCCTGGCCGACGGTGAACAGCCGGCGGCCGAAGCCGAGGCCCTGAAATTCCGGCCGCAAATAAAGCTCGTAGATCTCGCCTTCGAAATGAAGGCTGCGCGCGCGGTTGCGGCCGTAATTGGCGTAGCCCGCGACCTTGTCGCCGAACACCAGCACGCTGACGCGGCTGCCCTTGCGGATCGCGCTGTCCCACCATTGCGGGCCGCGGCGGTTGATCAGCTTCTCCAGCTCGGCGCCGGGAATGATGCCCTGATAGGCCGAGCGCCAGGCTTCGTCATGGGTGGACGCTACCGCCGCTGCGTCCGCAGCTTTGGCCGGCCGAACCTCGATCAGGGTTGTGCTCATGGCCCAATCAAAGCAAGTCAGCGCGCCGGCTTCAAGGTCCATCCTTAATTATCGGTTAACCTGTGGATTTTTTGCATCAGTTTTACGCGTCAGACTGTACCGAAAAAGGACAGGCGGGCGGTTTTGGCGGTGCTTTTGCCGATGTCTGGCTGGATCATAGCGATCCAGGGTCGGACTTTCGGCGAGGCTATCCGTCCCGAAAAAATGCGCTGGATTTGATTCGCCGCGCGTATTCTGCGCGCCGAATCCGATCTCACGCTGATCGTCGCGTCAGGCAAATTCATGCAATCGCTCAAGGTATATTTTCGCTCTGGTTGTGCTCGCAGCGTCTGTACGCGCAGAGCGCGACAGCGCAAACCCGGCTCGGCGCCCAGGGCGCGGAAGGGGAGCCTAATCGCAAGCAGCCATGGCTGGTGCCATCGCCGGATCCGGACGTGGCGGCGCATGCGCTATTGTTTCGCCCGCCCGGCGACGGGCCGTTTCCACTGGCTGTGATCGCCCATGCCTCGACGCAAAACGTGCTGCGTCGCGCGCAAATGCCGCAGCCCGAATATCGCGGCGCTGTCGGCGTGGCTGGTGGCGCGGGGCTTTGCCGTGCTGGTGCCGGAACGCCCGGGCCATGGCGCGACCGGCGGGAAATATCTCGAGGACCAGGGCGGCTGCGACGAAGCCAATTATTCCCGCGCCGGGCATGCGACGGCGGACTCGATCGCCGCCGCGCTCCATTTTCTGCGCGAGCAACCCTTCATCCGGCAGGACGGCGACGGTGGTCGTCGGGCATTCGGCCGGCGCCTGGGGCGCGCTGGCGCTGGCCGGCGAGCAATCCAAAAGGCGTTTCCATGATCATTGCGTTCGCGCCGGGACGCGGCGGGCGCGCCAACGACTTTCCCAATCAGGTTTGCGCGCCGCACACGCTGATTTCGGCGGCGGCTGAATTCGGTCACGATGCGCGGGTGCCGGTGGTATGGCTGGTGTCGGCCAATGACACGCTATTTCTCGCCCGAATTGTCGCGGCAACTGGCCGATGCGTTTCGCGCCGGCGGCGGCAAGGTGGATTTTCGCGTGCTGGCGGCGTATGGCGGCGAGGGCCATTGGCTGGCGGAGACCGACGGCGGCATCAAGATCGCGGGCACCGGAACTGGAGCGCGCGCTGAAGGCGCTCGTCGCCGAGCCGCGGCGAAAAAGCGATGACGCTCTATTTCCTCGTCAAATATCTGCACGTGCTCGGCGCCATCGTCATTCTCGGCACCGGAACCGGCATCGCCTTCTTCATGCTGATGGCGCATCGCAGCGGCGATGCTGGCTTCATCGCGCGCACGGCGGCGACGGTCGTGATCGCCGACATGCTGTTCACATTGACCGCCGTGCTGCTGCAACCGGTCACCGGCGGGGTGCTGATGGCGCTGTCGGCGACGACATTTTCGCGAGCGCTGGCTGATGATCTCGCTCGGGCTTTATGCGGTGGCCGGGCTGTTCTGGATTCCCGTGATCTTCATGCAGATCGAAATGCGCAATCTGGCGCGCGTGGCGGCGGCGCAGCACCAGCCGCTGCCGCCGCGCTATTTCCTGCTGTTTCGGCGCTGGTTCATGTTCGGCATTCCCGGGTTTGGTTCGGTGATGATGATACTCTGGCTGATGATCGCGAAGCCGTTCTAGGCATGAGCGAAGCCGCGCAAAATTCTCGTGCTCGGCGCGTCCGGCCTGATCGGGCGGTTCGTCACCGACGATCTGCGCGCGCGGGGCTTTCACGTGATCGGGATCGCGCGGCGATTTGCGTCCTCGCAAAAGACACAGCCCGCTCGATCTGGAAATGCCCGTGGTGTCGATGGATTCGGCCGCGCTGGCGCGGCTGATCGGGGATCACGACATCGATGTCGTAGTCAATTGCCTCGGCGTGCTGCAGGACGGCCCGGGCAGCGACACCCGCGATGTGCATCGCGATTTCGTCGAGCGGCTGCTGCGGGCGATCGGCGACAGCGGCCGGGCGATCCGTCTCATCCACATCTCGATTCCCGGCGCCGCCAATGACGACCGCACCGCCTTCAGCCGGACCAAGCGCGAAGCCGAACGCCTTGATCGCGGCGTCCGGCATCGCCTATGCGATCCTGCGGCCGGGCTTTGTGGTGGCGCCATCGGCCTATGGCGGCAGCGCGATGCTGCGCGCGCTGGCGGCGTTGCCGATCGATCTGCCGGCAGCCGAATCCGCGACGCCGTTTCAGCCGGTCGCGGTCGAGGATATCGCGGCGACGATGGCATGGCTCGCCGGCCGCGAAATTCCCGACAAGGCCGCCGATGCCGTGGTGTGGGACCTGATGCAGCCGCAGCCGGTCACGCTCGGCGGCGTGATCGAACAATTCCGCCGCGCGTTCGGCACCGCTGACCTGCCGCGGATCGCGCTGCCGGCTTTTCTGCTCGATCTCGGCGCCAGACTCGGCGATCTCGCAAGCCTGCTCGGCTGGATGCCGCCGATGCGCATCGACCGCGATCGCCGAACTGCGGCGCGGCGTCACCGGCGATCCGCGCGCCGTGGATGGCGGCTACCGGCATCGTGCCGAAAACCATCGCGCAAATGGTGGCGCGCTCCGCCACCATCCAGGACAAATGGTTCGCGCGGCTGTTTCTGATCAAGGCGCTGGTGATCGCGAGCCTCGCGCTGTTCTGGATCGCGTCGGGCTTCATCGCGCTGGTGATTTCGTATGACGCGGCCGCGGCGATCTTGACGTCGCACGCGTTTCCGCCGGCGCTGGTGGCGCCATTCACCGTCGTCACCAGCCTGATGGACATGACGATCGGCCTCCTGATCGCGTTCCGCCGCACCTGCGCCGCGGGATTGATCGCGGGCATCGCGGCGTCGCTCGGCTATATGCTGGGGGCGGCGATCCTGACGCCGGATCTGTGGATCGAGCCGCTCGGCGCGCTGGTCAAGACCGGGCCGGCGATCGTGCTGATGCTGGTGGCGCTGCTGACGCTGGATAACCGATGAGCAGGCCGTTGTGACCAACATTTGGCCGGACGATGACGTGATCCTCTATGACGGCGTCTGCGTGTTCTGCTCGCGCTGGATCCGCTTCATCGCGACGCGCGACGTGGCGCGGCGATTCCGCTTCACCGCGATCCAGTCGGCTTACGGCACGCGGCTGGCGCAGGCCTTCGGCATCGACCCCGACGATCCCGACACCAATGCCGTCATCCATGGCGGCGTCGCCTATTTCAAATCCGACGCCGCGCTGACGGTGCTGGTCGCATCTGCCGGGCTGGAGCTGGGTGCGCGTGCTGCGCGCGGTGCCGAAGCCGCTGCGCGACGCGGTCTACAATCTGGTCGCGCGGAACCGGTACCGGATTTTCGGGAAGTATGACGAGTGCTTCGTGCCGGATGCGGAGATGCAGGGCGAGGGTGATGGAGTAGGGCATATCAGTTCGTCATTGCGAGCGTAGCGAAGCAATCCATTCTTACTCGCTATGTTGCACTCATGGATTGCTTCGCTACGCTCGCAATGACGAGGACGATATCATCGCCTTCGCTAACGCGCCGTCACCACTTCTCCCGCCGCCCGCTCCCCGCTGTCCCGCGCCCCGTGCGCGGTCGAGAAAAAGTTCGGCGAGGTGGCTTCTCCGGCAAAGAACAAGCGTCCATCGACGGGGGCGGCGAGCACGGCGCGCATCGCCGGCGTGGCCGGGCAGGGCGTGCGAATAGGAGCCGCGCGCGAACGGGTCATGGGCCCAGCGCGATTCGGCCAGCGGCTTCAGTTTGCGGCGATAGTCGTTGCCGAGCAGCGCTACGATCTCGTCGATCGCAATGCGCGGCGAACGCGCCTTCGCCGGCGTCTTCCAGTTCCTGCGCAAAACGTCCGCCGAAAAAGCCTTCGATGCAGGGCTGGCCGAACGGGCGCAGATGATAGGCGCCCATCGCGGTGCGCATGGTGGCGCCGCGCAGGCTGCCATCCTTCGGCAGGCGCTTCGGGTTCGTCCAGCGCCAGCATCACCTTGTCGGCCAGCCCGAGCGGCAGGCCGCGCGCGGCGTCGACTTTCGCGGGCAGGGCCGGGTGGAAACGTATCGCCTCGTCGGCGATCAGGTTGGTCGGCACGGTGACGATCACTTTGCCGGCGGTCAGCGTGCCCTGCGAGGTCTCGATCCGCACGCGCTTGCCGGAATGATCGATCAGGGTCACCTCGCAATTGAGCGCGAGCGGGCAGGGCGCGCCATAGGCCGCCATCAGCGCGCCATAACCGCGCCGCACCCGCCAGTTGATCTCGGTGTCTTCATAGGCGTCCATGTCGAGGATCGAGACGGCATCGAGCTCGCAGCCGTTGACGTAAGTCGAGATCGCATCGATCATCGGGTTCCAGCGATTGCCGGGCTCGAGATAGATGCTGGCCGCGCTGTCGCGGCCGCTTCGGACGGCTTCCTGGGCGGCCTGCTTCGGCGCGATCGTAGAAGGCGTCCAGCGCCTCGATGAAATCCAGGCGCTCCTGAAGCGGAAATCCGGCATCGAAACTCTGCTCGCGCCATGGCGGGCGGGTCTTGTCGATTTCGAAATTCAGCTGCTCGGCGATTTCGACGAACGAATTCTTGTCCGCCGAATGCAGCCAGCCGCAGCCGAGGTCGAAGGTGATGTCCGGGCGCTGCCATGATGGTGTGCGCGCGTCCGCCGACGCGGTCGCGCGCTTCCAGCACGATGATGGAGAGACCGGAATGCTCCAGCGCCCGCGCCGCGCCGAGGCCTGCGGCGCCGGCACCGATGATGGCGACATCGACTTCGGAGGGGAGGGACATGACGTCGGTCGTCATGTTCGGGATGCGCCGACCTTGTGCCGGGCATCACGCATCCATATCCAGTATCCGAGACGTGGATGCCGGGATCACGCCCGGCCATGACGCTACTCCCTATTCGCAACATGCGCGAGCATGCTTACGCCACCGCTTCCTTGGCCTTTTCCGCGCGCTTGCGCTCGTTGGCGTCGAGGAATTTCTTGCGCAGCCGGATCGACTTCGGGGTCACCTCGACCAGCTCGTCGTCCTCGATATAGGCCAGCGCCTTTTCCAGCGTCATCTGGATCGGCGGCGTCAGGCGCACCGCTTCGTCCTTGGAGGTGGTGCGGATGTTGGTGAGCTGCTTGCCCTTGAGGATGTTGATCTCAAGATCGTTGTCGCGGGTGTGCTCGCCGACGATCATGCCCTTGTAGACCTTCCAGCCCGGGCTCGATCATCATCGGGCCGCGGTCTTCCAGCTTGAACATCGCGTAAGCCACCGCCTCGCCCTGATCGTTGGAGATCAGGACGCCGTTGCGGCGGCCCTGGATGTCGCCCTTGTAGGGCGCATAGCCGTGGAACAGCCGGTTCATGATCGCGGTGCCGCGGGTGTCGGTCAACAGTTCGCCCTGATAGCCGATCAGGCCGCGGGTCGGCGCGTAGAACACCAGCCGCAGCCGATGGCCGCCGGAGGGGCGCATCTCGATCATCTCGGCCTTGCGCTCGCTCATCTTCTGCACCACGACGCCGGAATGCTCCTCGTCGACGTCGATCACGACCTCCTCGATCGGCTCCTGCCACTCGCCGGTCGCCTCGTCTTTTTTCAGCACCACGCGCGGACGCGACACGCTGAGCTCAAAGCCTTCGCGGCGCATGGTCTCGATCAGGATCGCGAGCTGCAATTCGCCGCGGCCGGAGACCTCCATGGAATCCTTGTCGGCGGCTTCGGTCACGCGCAGCGCGACATTGCCTTCGGCCTCGCGCAGCAGGCGGTCGCGGATCATGCGGCTGGTGACCTTGTCGCCTTCGGTGCCGGCCAGTGGCGAGTTGTTGACGATGAACGACATCGACACCGTCGGCGGATCGATCGGCTGCGCCTTCAAGGGGGTTTCGACGCGAGGGATCGCAGAAGGTGTCGGCGACGGTGCCCTTGGTGCAGGCCGGCAATGGCGACGATGTCGCCGGCTTCGGCTTCCTCGAGCGGCGTGCGCTCGATGCCGCGGAAGGCGATGATCTTGGTGATGCGGCCGTTCTCGATCAGCTTGCCGTCGCCGCCGAGCACTTTCACAGCCTGGTTGGGCTTGATGGTGCCGGAGGTGATGCGGCCGGTGATGATGCGGCCGAGATAGGGATTGGCTTCCAGAATAGTGCCGATCATGCGGAACGGGCCTTCTTCGACGGTCGGCGGCGCGACGTGGCGCAGGATCAGGTCGAACAGCGGCTGCATGCCGGCGTCCTTCGGACCTTCCGGGCTATCGGCCATCCAGCCCTGCTTGGCCGAGCCGTACAGAATCGGAAAATCGAGCTGCTCTTCGCTGGCGTCGAGCGCTGCGAACAGATCGAACACTTCGTTGATGACTTCGGTCGGCGCGCGCGTCGGGGCGGTCGACCTTGTTGATGACCACGATCGGCTTCAGTCCGACCTTGAGCGCCTTCGAGACCACGAATTTGGTTTGCGGCAGCGGACCTTCGGCGGCATCCACCAGCACCAGCGCGCCGTCCACCATGTTGAGGATGCGCTCGACCTCGCCGCCGAAATCGGCGTGGCCCGGCGTATCGACGATGTTGATGCGGGTGTCCTTCCACTGCACCGAGGCGGCCTTGGCCAGGATGGTGATGCCGCGCTCGCGCTCCAGGTCGTTGGAATCCATCGCGCGCTCAACCACGCGCTGGTTGTCGCGATAGGTGCCGGATTGCTGCAGCAGGCGATCGACCAGCGTGGTCTTGCCGTGGTCGACGTGGGCGATGATGGCGACGTTGCGAAGTTTCATAGCTCTTCTTCTGGATCGGACAATGGCTGGAGCGCGATCTCGCCGGAAAACCGGGACCCACTTTTCCGGATCGCGCTCAAAAACCTGGAGTTCGAACGGGCGCAAAGTCGCGCCCAAAAAGGAAGCCCGGCCAAAAGGACCGGGCACACCTTACTCGTTGCGGCGCAATATAGTCAGAAATCGCCGAAAAACAATGCGTTGTTTGCGAATTGGTGAGGTGATTTTCGCGCCAAACCCGACCAGTTTCAGGTGTTGTGGTCGGCTTCGGCGGGATAGACCCCGCGCAGCACTTCCTCGAAGTGGTTTTTGACAAATTCATTACAAAGACAGGCCCGCGCGCGCAGGGCGTCGGGGTTGCAGGCACCAGGATCGAGCCGCGGCGGGTCTCCAGCACCCCTTCGGCCTTGAAGGTCTGAATCACGCGGCTGGCATAGCTGCGGCCGACCCCCAAAAGGGTCGCGAACTGTTCATGGGTGAGCGGCACGACGTTGTCGCCGTCGGCGCGCTCCATCGCCGAAATGATCCATTTGGCGGTGCGCTGCTCGATCGAATGGATCGCATTGCAGGCCGTCGACTGGAACATCTGGGCCAGCATGCAGTCGGCATAGCGCGCGAACACGTTGCTCAGCGTGGCCGATTTAACTTTCGCCGCATTCAGCTTTCCGACATGCCAGGCGCACGAACGGCCCGCCGAATTTGACCAGTGATGCGGGTATAGGCGGGCAGATTGCCGTCGCTGACAATGCCGCCAACGGCGCCTTCGCGGCCGACGAGAATGGTTTCGACGTCGCGGCCGTCCTCGTTGGGAACCAGGAAGGACACCAGACTCGGCCCGCAGGGGAAGTGGACGACCTGGACATCGTCGCCGGCATTGTAGATGAGGTCGTTGGCCTTGCCCTCTTCCGGTGCGAGATGCGGCGCGATCAGCGCAAAGTCGCTGGCATTGAGCCGCCGCAACAGGTTGTTGAATGGCCGTTCGGGGCCATCCACCGTCGCTCCGCGCCCCGCAGCCATCGCAAAATCCTTCCCGCCCGGCGCCGGACGATAGCGAGTCCCGCACGATTTATGTGTTCACAAGTGCACAGACAGGGGAAGTGCGATGTGGTGGTTTCAATCCGGGAACCGGCCGAGGCGCTTGATGGCTTCGGCAACGGTCCTCCGTTCCCGGGCTCGACCCGGCCCTTCGACCAAAACGTATGAAAACGTCTTAGACAAAACGTAACCTTAGACTTGGCGAGATCATGGAACCCGCCCCTCACGACGGCATGCCCGACGACGTCTTGATCGTCGAGGATGATCCGATCATCGCACTCGACTTCGAGGACACGATTCTTGGCTTCGGGGTGAAGGCGGTGCGAGCGGCGGGAAATGTGGCGAGAGCGCTCGACTTGATTGCCGACCGCGCCCCGGATTTCGCGCTGCTCGATGTCAGTCTGACCCGCGAAAAGAGCTTCGCGATTGCCGAGCGGTTGGAGGCACTGGAGATTCCCTTCATCTTCATCACCGGATATGGCGCCGACGTCAGTCTTCCCCCGGCCTTTGCCGGCAGGCCGCGGCTGCCCAAACCCTATTCGACCGACGCGCTGAAGGCCTTGCTGCGAAGTCGGGCAGGCACGGTCATCGAGGGCTGACGCCCTGAGCGAGCCGGCATCCGCTGCATCCCCGCCGGCGGATTTTGTTATCCCTGCTTGGGATCGAGCGTCGTCGACCACAGCGCCGTATCGGCGCGATCCCGCAAGGTCACAATCATCTGCCCTGACTTGCCGTCGATCTTGACGTGACCGAAGAACTGCATCCCCGCCGATGGCGGCAGGTTCTGCTGGCCCGGATCCGGCGCCTTGAAGAATCTCACTTCCGGGCCGAAGCTGTTGTCGAGTTCGTTCGGCCCGAAGGTTCCGGCATGCAGGGGACCGGAGACGAATTCCCAGAACGGCTCGAAATCGCTGAACTGGGCCTTGTCGGGGTTGTAGTAATGGGCGGCGGTGTAATGCACATCCGCCGTCAGCCACACGGTATTGACGACGCCCGATGTCTTGATGAAGCGCAGCAGATCGGCGATTTCGAGTTCACGGCCGCGCGGCGGTCCGTCGCCTTGCGCAAACGCTTCGGAGCCCTTTTTATTCGCCGCGTCATCATAAACCACGAGGCTGAGCGGCATGTCGGAGGCGATCACCTTCCAGGTGGCGCGCGAGTTCAGGAGCGCCCGCTTCAGCCACGCGAGCTGGTCGGGCCCGATGAAATAACTGTCCGGTCCGTAAGCGGTTTGCTGGTTCGGCCCATTGGGGCCGCGATAGCTACGCTCGTCCAGCATGAACACGTCGAGATGCGGGCCGTAATTGAGGGTGCGATAAACCCGGCCCGGCTCGACAATGCTTTCACGGATCGGATACATCTCGTGAAACGCGCGCGCGGCGCGTGCGGCCAAGCAGCGTGATGTCGCGCTCCTTGTAGGCGGCGGGAAGTTGTTTCGACGGCGACCAGTTGTTGGTGACCTCGTGGTCGTCCCATTGCACGAAGATCGGCACCTCGGCATTGAAGGCGCGCACATTGTCGTCGAGAAAATTGTACTTATGCGCCGCGCGGAATTCGTCGAGCGTCTCGGCAACCTTGGCCTTTTCCGGTATGGTGACGTTCTTCCAGATCTTGTCGCCGGGCAATTTCACCTCGGCGGCAATGATGCCGTCGGCATAGATGGTGTCGCCGGAATGCAGCAGGAAATCCGGCTGGTGCTTGCGCATGGTGGCGAAGGTGAGCATGCCGCCGTCGTCGGGATTGATGCCCCAGCCTTGTCCGGCGACATCGCCGCCCCAGACGAAATGGACGTCGCGCCGGTCGCTCGGCGCGGTGCGGAAACGGCCGACGACCGGCTCGCTGGAAATGTTGATATGCGACAGGTCGCGGAACCTGACGCGATAAAAAATGTCCTGGCCGGCGGGGAGATTTTCCAGCAGCATTTTGGCGGTGAAGTCGGTCTCGGGCAGGGCTGCGATCGGCGGTAAAGCCCGTGCATTGCTGAATGATTCGGTCGTGGCGACCTCGACCAGCATTTGCGACGGCCGGTCCGCCCGCGCCCACACCATGCCGCCGTCGGTACCGACGTCGCCGGATTGCACGCCATGGGCGATTTGCGGTCGGTCGGCGGCGCGGCTGAGATAGGGCATCGCCATCACGCCGAGTGCACCGGCGCCGGTGGAAAGAAAACGCCGGCGCGAGAGTTTGCGCAAAACCCTGCGAGGAGCTTCAATCGTCATGCAAAGCCTCGTTATCGGCCAACCGGACGCGGGATCGCTCCGACGCTCCAATCTTCTGTTCGACGCGTTTGCTTCACGCGAACCGGTACCCACTTCGCTCGAAAACGCTTTAGGAAGATGATGTGACGGCGCGATTACAGCTGATATCGCCTACAAGGTTCCGGTCGCCCGCAACGCGGTGCCGGACCTTTGCAGGTTCTGCGGCATGTTCATCAGCAGCGCCCTGCGGTCGGCCACCGCGTTGTGGAATTGCTCCAGCGCGATGTTGAAGGCGGTCAGGGATCCCTGCGGGATCGTGCCCTGCTCGAAACAGAGCAGCGTCTGGCGCAGGATATCGTCCGCCTCGGCCTGCATCTGGTCGAGTTCTTCGGTCAAATCGCTGCGGCGCGCGGCCGCGAGCATATCGAGCAGCCGTTCGCGCAGCGAGCTGTTGCTGCGCTCTTCCTTCCTGAGATACCCCGCGAACCACGCGCCGGCGGACCCGATCGCGGACACGCCCATCAGTCCCCACCAGATGAAATCGCTGTAGCGATCGAGAAAGGTTTTTTCCTCACCGTCGATAAAGGCCGCGGCACCCGGATGCACCGGGATCGCGGCATCCTTGTCGGTATCCGGCGTTTCTATCTTGGCCGCCAGCGGGAATTCCGCCATCACCGCTTGCCGGATCGCAAACAACTGCCGGGTGAAGGCGGCGACGGTCGAATCCGAAAGCGCCTTACGCGCGACGATGTGATGGGCGAAGCTGATCGTCTTCACTTCGGCTTCCGGCCGGTCGGGCGAGCCACCGAAGGCGCCGGCGGGAATTTCCGACGCTTCGTACATCGGATGGTTTTGCGCGATCGCTTCGGCTAAATCGATGGCGAGGAAGGTCGGCGTTTTGCCATCGCGCGTCGATGCGGCGATCGCATCCGTGGTGGCCCTGCCGCTGATCGTTCCGGTAGCCAGATAGGCATCCGCCTTTCGGCCGCGAATGGCGTCGACGGCCTCACTGGCCGGAAACTGAACGATTTCGACCTTGGCCGGATCGACGCCGTATTGCTTGAGGATCAGCTTGAGCAAATTGACATTGGCTTCGGTGCGGCCGATCACCCCGACGCGGTGTCCGGCGAGCTGCACAATCTTGGTGATCTTCGCAGCGGCTTTCTTGTCCTGGCCTTTCCCTTGGCTTTTCACGTCCGCGGGCACCCACATCACCACCAGGTTCTTGCGCAGCGTCGCCACCGCTTGCGCATTTTTGGGCACGTCGAGATCGCCGCGAACGATGGCAAGATCGACCTTGTCGTCAGCCAGCGCCTGGGCGCTCGCGACCGAGCCTTCGGTCTGAACGGGGTGCAACCGGACATGGCCGTGCGCCTGGCTAAAGGCCTGTGTCAGGGCCTGGACCACCTTGATGTCGTCGCTGTTGGCGGGGCCGACCGCGATCCGCAAGATCTCCGGTTGCGTCGCAAAGTGGAAGCCGGCTGCGACCGCACCGACGATGGCGAGTACCCCGGCCAGTGTGATGAACATCGCCTTGTGCTTCGCCGCGGCGTGGCGACGACGGCTCGACAAGGTCGAGGCCCTCAGTCATCTGGCAAACAACCGCTTGAGGCTCAATGTCATAGGCCCAATGTCGTTGGATCAACATTGTAGCAAATTCCCGGCCAGCGCCGAGTTACATCGCCGTCATGATTACCATGGCCGGATCGAGCCTTGCATCCCGTTTGCCGCGTTCCCGCAAGCGAGCCTTACGCGAGCCTTGGGCAGGCAAGCCTCTGGAAAGACACCGAAAAGCTACGATTCTCGCGCGGTATTGGGTCAGAAATCGTCTTCATCCATCTGCGGCAGCGGCGAAGAGTTCGCCTGAACCACCACGCCAGCCCCGAACCAAGACACGCCGTTCGGTGGTAGGGTATGGCCGGCGAAAACGGGAGGAAGGCGATCATGGTGCAGCGGCTGTCGGAGGAGGCACGAAAATCGGCCCTGAAAGGCTTGCCGGGATGGACCGAGACACCGGGCCGCGAGGCGATCGCGCGGACGTTTGTTTTCAAGGATTTCAACGAAGCCTTCGGGTTCATGTCCCGTGCCGCGCTGGTGGCCGAAAAGAACGACCATCATCCCGAATGGCGCAACGTCTACAAGACGGTGGAAGTGGTGCTGGCCACCCACGATGCCGGCGGCGTCACCACGCGCGACATCGAACTGGCAAAGGCCATGAACGCGATCGCCGGGCAGCTCGGCGTGGCCTGATCGACCCATAGCGATTTCGAGCGAAAGCCTGCCCCGGACTTGATCCGGGGTGGGTTCCGGTTCGCGTGAAGAAATCGCGTCAAAACAAGGACCCGCTTGCGGTCGGGCAAGACATCCCCAGATTAGCACGGCATCCCGAATAAGGATGTTTATGCCGCGGCGATGGACCGCTGTGCTCAGGGAGCCCGGGTGATGGCAACCGAACATACGGTGGGTTTTGAGCCGGCCGACCGGCTGGCGCAAGACCGCGAAAGCGTGCGCACGCGCTTCTGGCTCAAGCTGAAGCGGGTGGCCGCCAGGCTTCCGTTCGCCGAGGATTTGCTGGCGGCCTATTACTGCGCATTCGACAAAGAGACGCCGCGCCATGTGCAGGTGACGCTGCTCGGCGCCATCGCCTACTTCATCCTGCCGTTCGATTTCATCCCGGACATGCTGCCGGTGCTCGGTTTCACCGACGATGCCGCGGTGCTTGCCACCGCGATCCGGTTGGTCGCTACCCACATCACCTCGGACCATCGCGATGCTGCCCGCGCCGCGCTGCAGCGGGTGGTCGATGCGGGCAAAACGGCAGAATAGCTCGCGCGAATCGCAATGCGTGCTGCCGCGTCGCCCTACGGATGCAGGATCACCTTGCCCATCGCCTTGCGGCCCGCGAGCACCTTCAAGGCGTCGGCGGTTTGCGCCAGCGGGAAGGTACGGTCGACATGCGATGAGATCTTGCCTTCAGCGGTCCACTTCACCAGCTTTTCCAGATTGACGCGGTTCTTGGCCGGATTAAGTCGCGCCCAGTGGCCCCAGAACACGCCGCGGATGTCGCAACCTTTCAGCAGCGCCAGATTGAGCGGCATCTTCGGAATATCGCCGGCGGCAAATCCGATCACCAGAAAGCGTCCCTCCCATGCGATCGCGCGCAGCGCCGCCTCGGCATAGCTGCCACCGACCGGGTCGAAAATAATGTCGGCGCCCTTGCCGCCGGTGAGCCGGCGCAGGCCTTCCTTGAGATCTTCGCTGGTGTAGTTGAGGCCGAGCTCGGCGCCATGCGCCTTGGCGAATTCAAGCTTTTCCTCCGACGACGCGCAGGCGATCACCTTGAGGCCCATCAGCTTGCCGAGTTCGCATGCGGCCAGACCCGTGCCGCCGGCGGCGCCGAGCACCGCCAGGGTCTCGCCCGCTTTCGGGCTAGCGCGATCCTCCAGCGCATGCAGCGCGGTGCCGTAAATGATGATGATGCCGGCGGCGCGGTCGAAATCCAGATTGTCGGGAATTTTGACGATGGAGTCGGCGGGCAGCGCGATCTTCTCGCGCGCGCCGTTATGGCCGCATGATGCCACCACGCGGTCGCCGACCTTCAGGCTGGTCACGCCCGCACCGACGCTTTCAATCACGCCGGCGACTTCGGCTGCGGGCGAAAACGGAAACGGCGGCTTGATCTGGTACTTGCCCTGAATCATCAGCAGGTCGAAGAAATTCAGCGCCGCGGATTTGATCGATATCACAGCCTCGCCGGGCCCGGCCACGGGATCGGGTATATCGGCCAGTACGAGATCGTCGGGGCCGCAATATTGCGAGCAGAGAATGGCTTTCATGGACACACCTGATGTTCGGACGCACAAATAATGCTGGATGCTTCATGCCGGATTTGAAGGCAGGCTACAATCTGATTCGGGTCCGCCCTCATGGTGAGGAGGCGCTCTTGCGCCGTCTCGAACCATGAGGCCACACTCCTCCTTCGAGACGCGAGCATGGGCGCGCCTCAATGAGGGTTCTAAATTACAATGTTTGAAACAGGCCTGCTGGCGGCAAAGCGGATATTGGTCACAGGCGGCGGTTCCGGGCTCGGCGCGGCGATGGGACGCCGCTTCGTCGAGCTAGGTGCCGAGCTGATCATCTGCGGCCGCCGGCTTGAATTGCTGGAGGCGACGGCGGCGCAATGGCGCGATGATCCCGGCGGCAAGGTCAGCGCGATCCAATGCGACATTCGCGACGGTAGTTCGGTCGAGGCCATGATGGACACGATCTGGCGCGCCGCGCCGCTCGATGTGCTGGTCAACAACGCCGCCGCCACATTCATCGCACAGACCGAGCGACTGTCATTTCGTGCCGCCGATGCAGTACTGGCGCCGACGCTGCACGGCGCGATGTATTGCACACTCGGTGCGGGCAAGCGCTGGATCGAAGGCGGACACAAGGGCGTGGTGCTGAGCATCCTGTCGACCTCGACCATTACCGGCCGCGCCTTCACGGTGCCTTCGGCGATGGCGAAATCCGCCATTCTGGCGATGACCAAAAGCCTCGCGGTGGAATGGGGACCCAAGGGCATCCGCACGGTGGCGATTGCACCCGGTCCGTTTCCGACCCCGGGCGCATCGGGCCAGCTTCACGCCGAGGGCCGCGACGAGGGGCCGGCTTCCAGAAATCCGCTGGGGCGCGTCGGTGAACATGGCGAACTCGCTGATCTGGCGAGTTTCCTGATTTCCGACCGGGCCGGTTACATCAACGGCGAGATGGTGGTGCAGGACGGCGGCGCGCATTTGCGCAGCTCCGGCGCCGAGGACCTGCTGCATTGGAGCGACGCGCAGTGGGAGAAGCAGCGGACGGCGCGATCGAAAAGCTGATGTTGAGCGACACCGGCAAGCCGCGCCGTGTGTCTCCGCAACGTGTCGGCTCTCGGTCCGTAACTGCCTTCCCAAAAAGGCCTTTCCCCGCTATCCATCGGCCCTGCGACGCCGCCAGGTCGGGCCATCTTCCAGTCACAATGATGAGGGAACCAGATTTGGTCATGTCCGTGCGGCGAATGCTCATAACTCTGGCGGCGAGTGCGCTGGTGTACGGGGTCGCGATCCCTGCACAGGTGCAAAGCGCGATGTCGAAAAGTGCGGCGAAACCCGCGGCAGCCAAGCCGGCCGCGGCGGCAGCAACCGCTGCTGCGGGCGGCGCAGAGCCGACGCTGATCGGCCAGTTCGGCACCTGGGGCGCCTATACCGCAACGCCGAACGGCAAAAAGGTGTGCTTTGCGCTCGCCAAACCCTCGTCGTCGAAAACCAATCCGCCGAACCGTCCGCGTGATCCGGCCTACGCTTTCATCTCCACGCGCCCGGCCGAGAAAGTCACCAACGAAGTTTCGATCATGATCGGCTACGCGATCAAGCCGGGCTCGGAATCGACGCTGCAGGTCGGTGGCGCCAGTTACGCGATGTACACCCAGGGCGACGGCCTCTGGATCAAAAACGCCGCCGAGGAAGAGCGGATGGTCGAGGCCATGCGCAAGGCCGCCGATGTGGTGGTCAAGGGCGTGTCGGCGAAGGGCACCGAGACCACCGACACGTTTTCGATGAAGGGCCTGTCCCAGGCGCTCGACAGGCTGGCGCAGGATTGCCGGCGCTAGAGCGAGATGGCTTTTCGTCAAATTGCCATCTCGTTCTATCTTTTTGTTTGAGCATGATCTTTTCGGAAAACCGGTGCCCACTTTTCCGGATCATGCTTTAAAGGGGCTTCTCACATGAAAACAGCGTTGTTTGAGGGCTGCGGAAGGCCTATCTGAATGACGGTTCTCCTCATGGTGAGGAGGCGCTCTCCAGGCAGCGCATTTGCGCTGTCCGGCGCGCCGTCTCGAACCACGAGGCCACACGCAGATCCTTCGAGACGCGGCGAAGGCGCCGCTCCCAAGGGATAAGGGAGCAAATCTCCAGATTTTGACCCAATGATCAGCACTTCAATCATGGCCAGTTCCGATACGCCCGCGCCGCTGGAAAAGATCGCGCTGGAAACCTACATGCCGCCGGCAAAGCCGTCGCTGGTCGGGTTGTCGCGCGCGGAGATCGCCGATCAGCTTGGCGCCATCGGCGTGGCGCCGGCCCAGCGCAAGATGCGCGTTCAGCAGCTCTGGCACTGGATCTATGTCCGCGGCGCGCAACGCTTTGACGAGATGACCAGCATTTCCAAGGAAATGCGCAGCGAACTTGAGCAACATTTCACGGTCGCGCGGCCCGAAGTGGTCGCCGAGCAGGTCTCCAACGACGGCACCCGCAAATGGCTGCTGCGATTGCCGAGCGGCGACAAGCTCGAAAAGGCGCATGAAGTCGAGTGCGTCTATATTCCGGAGACCGACCGCGGCACGCTGTGCGTTTCCTCGCAGGTCGGCTGCACGCTGAATTGTTCGTTCTGCCACACCGGCACGCAGCGGCTGGTACGCAACCTCACCGCGGGCGAAATCGTCGGCCAGATCATGGTGGCGCGCGATCGCCTCAACGACTGGGCCGACCGCGTGACCCCGACCGGCAGCCGCCTCGTCACCAATGTGGTGATGATGGGGATGGGCGAGCCGTTGTATAATTTCGAGGCGGTGCGCGATGCGCTCTTGATCGTCGCCGACAATGAGGGCATCGGCATTTCCCGCCGCCGCATCACGCTGTCGACCTCCGGCGTGGTGCCGAACATCATCCGGACCGGCGATGAAATCGGCGTCATGCTGGCGATCTCGCTTCACGCGGTGCGCGACGAATTGCGCAACGAACTGGTGCCGCTGAACCGCAAATATCCGATCGCGGAATTGCTGCAAGCCTGCCGCGACTATCCCGGCTCGTCCAATGCGCGGCGCATCACCTTCGAATATGTGATGCTGAAGGGGGTCAACGATTCGCTGGATGACGCCAAGCTACTGGTCAAAATGCTGAAGGGGATTCCGGCCAAGATCAATCTCATTCCGTTCAACCCGTGGCCGGGCACGGCTTACGAATGTTCCGACTGGGACCAGATCGAGAAGTTCTCGGAATATATCTTCAACGCCGGTTACTCCTCGCCGGTGCGCACGCCGCGCGGCCGCGACATCCTTGCCGCCTGCGGCCAGTTGAAATCGGAGACCGAGAAATTGTCGGTTCGCGAGCGGCAGGCGCTGCGCGCCATGGCGATGACGGATTAATGTCTCCATGCCTCATGGTGAGGGGGCGCGCCAGCGCCATCTCGAACCATGAGGCCCCAGTCCCTGCCTCACCCTTCGAGACGCGGCCAAGTGGCCGCTCCTCAGGATGAGGGTCGTGAGAATGCATTTTCGATGATGGCAGAAACCGGCATATGAGAAGACTGGCATGGCGCTGATCGGTCGGCTGTTCGTCATTCTGTTCGGATTTCTCGCGGCCTGTCTGGTGGCGGGAATGATCGTGGTCGGCGCGGTGCTGTTTCCGGAATTCAGCGATTTCGGCAGCACCCCGATCGACCCGGACGCGCTGAACATCGTGCTCGGTTTCGGCTTCATTTTCGTCAGCGGCTTTGCGCTGTTGCCGGCGATGATCGTCGCTGCGATCACCGAGGCCTTTTCGATCAGGGGCGCGCTGAGCTACGCGGTCGGCGGCGCGATCATCGGGCTGGCATGCTATCTCGGCCTGGTTCCGTTCGACCCCGAAACGCTTCGCTTTGAGGGCATCGTCCGGCGTCACCTCGAAATCATGACCGGGGCGGGGATCGTCGGGGGTGTCGTCTATTGGATGTTGGCGGGCCGCAATGCCGGCGCCTGGCGTGAGCCACGGCAGCCGCTGCGGTTACCGCCGCCGCTGCCGGCGCATTCGCCGCCGCCGCAAGATTTGCCGCCGTCATCCTGAGGTGCGCGCTCTTGCGCGCCTCGAAGGATGGGCCGCATGCTCCGTGTTGCCATCCTTCGAGGCTCGCGGAAGACGGCTCGCACCTCAGGATGACGGTCTCGTCAAGCCTTTTCTTGCCCGGTCTCCTCGGCTAAACCCCGCGCCATGAACCGGACCGGACTTTTCGTCGCGCTCGCCCTTGCGGTTGTCATCGGACTGCTGTTCGGGATTCATCCCGAGCTCGATCTGAAACTGACGGCGCTGTTTTACGATCCGGCGACCAAATCCTTTCCGTTGAAATTCAACACGCTGGCGGTGATCGCGCGCGACGCCGCGATGTGGATAGCGTGGGGCCTCGCGCTCCCGGCGATCATCGCATTGGTGGCAAAGCTGGTGCGGCCGGAGCGACCGCTCCTGATGTCCGGACGCGCGATGGTCTTCCTGCTCGTCACCTTGACTCTTTCCGCGGGCGTTCTCACTAATTTCACCTTCAAGAGCTTTTGGGGCCGGCCGCGCCCGGTGATGGTCACGCAATTCAACGGGCCGCAGCAATTCGTACCGTGGTGGGATCCGCGCGGCGCGTGCGGCCGCAATTGCTCGTTTTTCTCTGGCGAAGGCGCCACCGCGTTCTGGGCCTATGCGCCCGCGGCGCTGACGCCGCCGCCGTGGCGGCCGCTGGCTTATGTCGCGGCGACCCTGTTCGGCGTGACCACGAGCTTGCTCAGAATGGCGTTCGGCGGGCATTTCTTTACCGACGTCGCCACCGCGGGGCTGGTGACGTTTCTGGTGATCTGGCTGGCCTATCGCACCATCTACCGCTGGCCGTCGACCCGGCTGACGGATGAGGGCATCGATGCCGCGCTGACACGGCTGGGCACTCGTTTCCGTAAGCCGAAGTAATCCTGCTCCGGTCGTTCGACCGCCATCCGCCATTAAACGCGTGCCCATCGCCGCGAAATTTGTTATTCGCGCACCCAAGAAACCATCCGCAATGACGACCGATTGGAAGCTCGATGAGTACGATCCTGAAAGGCCTGCCCAAAGGGGAAAAAGTCGGCATTGCCTTCTCGGGCGGTCTCGACACCAGCGCGGCGCTGTTGTGGATGAAACAGAAAGGCGCCCGCGTCTTCGCCTATACCGCCAATCTTGGGCAACCGGACGAAGCCGAATACGACGCGATCCCGCGCAAGGCCATGGACTACGGCGCCGAAAAGGCCCGGCTGGTGGATTGCCGGACGCAACTCGTGCACGAAGGTATCGCCGCGATCCAGTCCGGTGCGTTCCACATCTCAACCGGCGGCATCACCTATTTCAACACCACGCCGCTAGGGCGCGCCGTGACCGGCACGATGCTGGTCGCGGCCATGAAGCAGGATGGCGTCAACATCTGGGGCGATGGCTCCACGTACAAAGGCAACGATATCGAGCGGTTCTACCGTTACGGCCTGCTGACCAATCCGAGCCTCAAGATCTACAAGCCCTGGCTCGACCAGCAGTTCATCGACGAGCTGGGCGGGCGCGCGGAAATGTCGGCGTACCTGACGGCCAACGGTTTCGGCTACAAGATGAGCGCCGAGAAGGCGTACTCGACCGACAGCAATATTCTCGGCGCGACCCACGAGGCCAAGGATCTCGAGCGCCTGGATAGCGGCATCAAGATCGTCTCACCGATCATGGGCGTGACGTTCTGGCGCGACGACTGTGCCGTCAAGGCCGAAACGATCACCGTGCGGTTTGAGGAAGGCCAGCCGGTCGCGCTGAACGGCCAGACGTTCGCCGATCCGGTGGCGCTGTTTCTCGAGGCCAACGCCATCGGTGGCCGGCATGGTCTCGGCATGAGCGACCAGATCGAGAACCGGATCATCGAGGCCAAGAGCCGCGGTATCTATGAGGCTCCCGGCATGGCGCTGCTGCACATCGCCTATGAGCGCCTGGTCACCGGCATCCACAACGAAGACACCATCGAGCAATACCGCATCAGCGGCATGCGCCTTGGCCGCTTGCTCTATCAGGGGCGGTGGTTCGATTCGCAGGCGCTGATGCTGCGCGAAACCGCCCAGCGCTGGGTGGCCCGTGCCGTCACCGGCGAAGTCACGCTCGAGCTCCGACGTGGTAACGACTACTCGATCCTGAACACCGTGAGCCCCAATCTGACCTATCAGCCGGAGCGGCTGAGCATGGAGAAGGTGGACGACGCGGCGTTCACGCCGGCGGATCGCATCGGCCAGCTGACCATGCGCAACCTCGACATTGCAGATACCCGCGCCAAGCTCGATCTCTACGCCAAGACCGGCTTGCTTTCGATTGGGGAAGGCTCCGACATCTTCAAGCTCGATACCGACAAGGAATGAGAGCAGCGCGGACGCGCGCTTAAACTGCCGTCCGTCATTGCTTCGTCGCTACGCTCCTCGCAATGACGACCCAAACAAAAATGGCCGGGATTTCTCCCGGCCATTTTCATTTCGCTGATGTTACCGCGGCGGCGCGGTGCCCGGTGGTGGCGGCGGCAGCGCGGCCGTGCCGCCGGCGAGCAAGGGCGTGATGCGGCGGATGGTGACGCGCCGGTTGATGAGGCTCGGCCCGTCGGTCTGCTCTTTCAGATATTGCGAGCCGTATCCCTGCGAGGTCAGGTTCTCCGCCGGCACATTGAACTGCTGCGTCAACAATTCGGCCGCGGATTCGGCGCGCCGATCCGACAGCGACAGGTTGTCGACGTCCGATCCGACCGCATCGGTGTGGCCCTCGATCAGGAACACCTCGCGCGGATTGCGCGCAATCGCCCGATTTAACCCGTCGGCGATGGACTGCAGCCTCGCCGCCTGATCCGGCGGGATCTCCCACGATCCGGTTTCGAAGTTGATGGTGTTGAGATCGATGCTCGGCATCAACATCCGCACCGACGGGCTGTAGCGGATTTCGTCGAGCGAATAACGCCGGTCGATCCGGTCCACCGGTGGTGCTTCCATGGTGTCGTAGATCAGGTCGGGCGAGGCGTCCTCGGCGTCGACGATGTAGCGATCGTAGGGAATGTTGATGACCGGCGGCGGCAGGTCGACATAGAAGCCGCCGACCGCGCGCGGATCGCGATAGGTGTTGTCGATGATGATGATCTCGCGGCCGTCCCGATCGCGGCGAATCCGGCGCAACATCTCGCCGTCGCGCCCGCTTACGGTGATGATTTGCGTGCCGTCGGGTCGAATCACGATGGTCTGGGTTTCGCCGCCGACCTGGCGGGTCTGGATGTCACGCGCGCCAAACCGGAACCGGTCCATTTCGTCGTGCCGAACGAACGACTGGCCGCCGGGATCGCGAATGATAACCCGGCCGGGTTCGGTGATGACGGTGCGGCCGCCTTCCTGGACTTCCTTGCGCTCGCTACGGAACCCTTCCATGCGTCGCGGTCCCTGCGGCGCTGCTCCGGGCGCAATCGGCGTCAGGGCCTGGGCGCGCGGTGCCATTGCCGGCAGCGGTGCGGTGACGGTCGGCGGCGCATGGCGCACCATCGGAGCCGCGCCAGACGGTGGCGTGGTCTGCCCTCTGGGCCCGCCGCCCTGCGGCGGAGCGGCGTTTGGCGCCGCTGGAGCGGCGTTCGGCGCTGCTGGCGCAGCATTCGGCGCTGCTGGCGCGGCATTCGGTGCCGCTGGGGCAGCGTTCGGCGCAGCCGGAGCAGCATTCGGAGCCTGACTGTTATTGCCGGGCGGTCCGTGCCGGCGTGGCGGCGGCGTACCAGCGCCCGCGGGAAGCGCGGCGTAGCCGGAGCGGCGCGCCTTTCTGCGCACGGCTGCACGGCCGGCGCGGCGGCTGGCGCAGCCGGCGGTTTCGGCTGAACGGGTTCGGCAGCGGCCGGCGCAGCTGGCTTCGGTTGAACGGGTTCTGCGGCGGCCGGTGCAGGTGGCTTCGGCTGAACAGGCGCGGCAGCTGGCCCAGCCGGAGGTTTTGGCTGAACAGGGGCTGCAGCGGGAGGCGCAGGTGGCTTCGGCGCAGCAGGCGGCGGCGGTGCCGCCGGAGGAGCGGGATGCGGCGGCGGTGCGGCCGTCGGCGGCTGATGCGGTGGGGGCGGTGCTGGGTGTGGAGGCGGCGCCGCAGCCGGGGGCGCGGCGGGCTTTGGTGGCTGCGGCGGCGGCGGCGGTGCGGGCTTGGCCGGTGCCGGGTGCGCTGGCGCCGCCTTCGGTGGTTCTTTCGGTTTTGGCTTTCCGTCCGGACCGACTTCGGTCTGCGCCTGCGCCACAACCAGCGGTGCGGTTTGGGCCTGCGACGACGCGCTTACGAATTGCATCGCCGTAAGAGCCGTCGTGGCGAGCAGCACGAGACGAAGTTTGGTCATGATGGTCTGAGTCCCCGGAAAATTATTGACAACAAGATTTGGTGATCAACGAATAAGCGTTAGGCCGGATTGTGGCGGCCTTCCAAGGCGGCCTTGTTTTTATTTCTAGATATAGAATGTCCGGCATGGCGTCCGTTCATTGTTTATTCAGAGCGATCATTTCCAACGGCGCGTCGCATTGTCTCTGCGACATTTTAGCCGGCAAGGAATGGCATCCGATGCCGTGTGCTTCAAATCAGTAAAATCAGCGGCCCGGCCCAGCAAACGGCCCTTGGGATCCCGGCGGCACCTGTGGTGCTCGCACCGGCAATTCGTCAGGCGTGCGGCCCGGCAGTTCTTCCGGCCGTGGCGGTTCTCCAGGATCCTGCAGCGGCGGCGGCACCTCGGGCCGTGGACTTCCCGGCGGGCTTTCCTGCGGTGGCTCCGATGGTTTTCCGGGCTGGATCGGCGGATCCTCCTGCGGATCAATCGGCATTTTATCATTTCCGTCATTTCAAGCTGATCGGTCAACGGCGCGGCGCCGGCAATGTTCCGGCAGCTTGGAACTGCGCGCGGGAATGCGAAGGAAATTCAGCCGCGGACCAACATCGTATTAAGCGGAAAGCACCAGGAATCCGGCGCGCGGGAAGTGCACGACCACTTCGCCGGCGCGCGGATCATGCCTGCGAATGGCGATGTGGTGCGATGACAGCGCGACGATCTCGCCATCCACTTTGATCTTGCCGTAGTCGTCGGGCATCACCTCGACCCGGTCGCCGGGCTTGCGGCCGTTCGGATCGTTGGGATCGGGCAGCACGGCGGTCTGCGGCGTGGCGCCCGCGGCGATGTCGAGCGCGGCTGCGGTCGACATTTCACTGCGAGGGCCATGGCCGACCCCGCGCATGTGGGTTTCCCATGCCCGCGTGCGGGCGAATTCGGCGAGCAGCCGGTCGGCTTCACCAGGAAGACTCTGGCGCAGGTACCAGATGTTCATATAGGCGTTGATATCGCAGAGGCTTGCCTTGTCGCCGCACATCCAGTTTCGCCCGTCGCCGAGTTGGCCCTCGATCCATTGCACATGGGCACGGAACTGATCGCGCATTTGCGGGATAGCCGACGCCATCGCCGCCACATCGAACTTGGCGCCACGCAGCTTTTCGCGATCGGCGATAAAATCCGGCGGCACCTTGTCGGCCAGCGAGCCGAATACGAGGTTGACGGTGCTCTGGAAAAACGCCCGGTCGGTCCACATCGCGGTGGCCGACGCGACGCCCTCATATCCCGCGGGAAACAGCGTCGGCTCCGGAAACCGCCGTTCCAGCTCGCGCAGGATCACTTGCGTATCGCAATAGATGTCGGCGCCGATCTGCAGGACCGGCGTGCGCCGATAGCCGCCGGTCATCGGCATCAAGTCGGGACGCGGCATGATCCGCGAGATCCGCACCGAGGTCCACGCGATATTCTTCAGGCCGAAGACAAGGCGGACTTTTTCGGAAAAGGGCGACTCATCGAAATGATGCAGGATGATGGGAAAGGCAGTCGTCATGCGATCTCTTCGGGGCTCATGATCTCCCCAAAACGTAGCCTGCGAGTGAACGGCTCACAACGTGTCAATCTCGCGTCAGATCTGGCGCTCGACCATCTTGAGCTTGAGTTCGGCAATCGCCTCGGAGGGATTGAGACCCTTCGGGCAGGCCTTGGCGCAGTTCATGATGGTGTGGCAGCGATAGAGCCGGAACGGGTCCTCGAGATTGTCGAGCCGCTCGCCGGTGGCTTCATCGCGGCTGTCCTTGACCCAGCGTGTCGCCTGCAGCAACGCCGCCGGCCCCAGGAAGCGGTCGCTGTTCCACCAATAGCTCGGGCATGAGGTCGAACAGCAGGCGCAGAGAATGCACTCGTAGAGGCCGTCGAGCTTTTCACGGTCGTCGTGGCTCTGCTTCCATTCCTTCTGGGGCGTCGGCGAAGTGGTCTTCAGCCATGGCTCGATCGAGGCGTATTGGGCGTAGAAATTGGTGAGATCGGGCACCAGGTCCTTTACGACAGGCTGATGCGGCAGCGGATTGATCTTCACCGCGCCTTCCTTCACGTCGTGCATCGACTTGGTGCAGGCCAGCGTGTTCTGGCCGTCGATGTTCATGGCGCAGGAACCGCAGACGCCTTCGCGGCAGGAGCGGCGGAAGGTCAGCGTCGGGTCGATGTGGTTCTTGATCCAGATCAGGCCATCGAGGATCATCGGGCCGCATTCGCCTGTGTCGATGAAATAGGTGTCGACGCTGGGATTTTTGCCGTCGTCCGGGTTCCAGCGATAGATCTTGAACTCGCGCGTCTCGGTGGCGCCGGCCGGCTTCGGCCAGGTCTTGCCGCCGCTGATCCTGGAATTTTTCGGCAGTGCGAATTCAACCATATGTCTTGCCTTTCGTCATTCCGGGATGCGCCACTTGGCGCAGGCCTCAGATGTGCAATTGCACATCGGGGAATCCATACTCCCCGTCGTGGTTATGGATTCCGGGCTCGCTCGCTTCGCTCGCGCCCCGGAATGACGGGCTGGGGTTGGTGCTGTTCAATACACCCGCGCTTTCGGCGGGATGTACTGAACGTCATTGGTCATGGTGTAGTCGTGCACCGGTCGGTAATCGATCGCGGTCTTGCCGCCCCCATCGATCCACACCAGCGTGTGCTTCATCCAGTTCTTGTCGTCGCGCGCGGAAAAATCTTCGCGGGCATGCGCCCCGCGACTCTCGGTGCGGTTCGCCGCCGAGTCCATCGTCACCACCGCCTGCACGATCAGATTGTCGAATTCCAGGGTTTCGACCAGGTCGGAATTCCAGATCAGCGACCGGTCGGTCACCGAGATGTCGCGGATGCCGCCATGAACCTTGTGGATCAGGTTCTGGCCTTCCTGCAGCACCTCGCCGGTGCGGAACACCGCGCAATTGTTCTGCATGACGTGCTGCATGCTGTCGCGCAGCTTCGCGGTCGGCGTGCCGCCGGATGCATGGCGATAATGATCGAGCCGTCCGAGCGCCTTGTCGGCCGAACCCGCCGGCAGTTCCGGCTGCTTGCCGCTCGGCGTCAGCTTTTCCGCGCAGCGCAGCGCCGCGGCGCGGCCGAATACCACCAGGTCGATCAGCGAGTTGGAGCCGAGTCGGTTGGCGCCATGCACGGAGACGCAGGCCGCTTCGCCCACCGCCATCAGGCCCGGCACCACGACGTTGTCGTCGCCGTTCTTCTTGGTCAGCGCTTCGCCGTGGAAGTTGGTGGGGATACCGCCCATATTGTAATGCGCGGTCGGCAGAATCGGGATTGGCTCGCGCGTTACATCGACATTGGCAAAGATCCGCGCCGATTCGGAAATGCCGGGCAGCCGCTCGTGCAGCACCTTGGGATCGAGATGGTCGAGGTGCAGGAAAATATGGTCCTTTTTCTTGCCGACGCCGCGGCCTTCGCGCATCTCGATTGTCATTGCGCGCGAGACGACGTCGCGCGATGCAAGGTCCTTGGCCGAGGGCGCATAACGTTCCATGAAGCGCTCGCCCTCGGAATTGACGAGATAGCCGCCCTCGCCGCGCGCGCCTTCGGTGACGAGACAGCCGGCGCCGTAGATGCCGGTCGGGTGGAATTGCACGAACTCCATGTCCTGCAGCGGCAAGCCGGCGCGCAACACCATGGCGCTGCCGTCGCCGGTCTGGGTGTGGGCGCCGGTGCAGGAGTGATAGATGCGCCCGTAACCCCCGGTGGCAAGGATCGTGGTCTGGGCGCGAAAGCGGTGCAGGGTACCATCATCGAGCTTCAGCGCGATCACGCCGCGGCAGGTGCCCTGATCGTCCATGATCAGGTCGATGGCGAAAAACTCGATGTAGAATTCCGCCGAGTGCCGCAGCGCCTGGCCATACATGGTGTGTAGCATGGCGTGCCCGGTGCGGTCGGCGGCGGCGCAGGTGCGCTGCGCCTGGCCCTTGCCGTAGTCCACCGTCATGCCGCCGAACGGCCGCTGGTAGATCTTGCCGTCCGCGGTGCGCGAAAACGGCACGCCCCAATGTTCCAGTTCGTAGACGGCTTCGGGAGCCTGGCGCACCATGTATTCGATCGAATCCTGATCGCCGAGCCAGTCCGACCCCTTGACGGTGTCGTACATATGCCAGCGCCAATCGTCCGGATGCATGTTGCCGAGTGACGCGGAGATGCCGCCCTGGGCTGCTACCGTATGCGAGCGCGTCGGAAATACCTTGGTAATGCAGGCGGTGCGCAGCCCGGCCTCGCTGCAACCGACCACCGCGCGCAAACCTGCGCCGCCGGCGCCGATCACGACGACGTCGTAGGTGTGGTCTTCGATCGGATAGGCCTGTCCGTTGGTGGCGGGGCCAACGCTGCCATTGGTAGCCTTGCCGTTACCAGCCTTGCCGTTGCCGTCAGCGGCCATGTGCCAAGCTCCACATGCGCTACACTCCAGATGACAGTTTGAAAATCGCGTAGATCGAAGCCAGCGCCACCGCGACGCAGAAGAAGTTGTTCGCCATGATGGCGGCGAGCTTCAGCTTCTCGTGATGCAGGTAATCCTCGATCACCACCTGCATGCCGATTTTCATGTGCCAGGCGCTGGCGATGATGAACAACAGCATGATGATTGCGATCGCGGGCGAGCCGAGAATCTGGGCCGCGCCGGCCTGATTGCGGCCGAGCAGCATCATCACCACGACGATGACCGGCACGATCAACAGCGTCATCGCCACCGCGGTGAGGCGCTGGCGCCAGAAGTCCGAAGTGCCGGAACGCGAGGTGCCGAGGCCGCGAACTCGGCCGAGCGGGGTGCGCATCGATTTCTCGGCGGGGGAATCCTGCGCGGTCATCGTCCGCCTCCGATCGCATAGGCGGCGATCCACAGCAGCACCGTGAGCGAAATACCGCCGATCAGCGCGCCCCAGGTCAAGGCTTCGCGCTCGCTTGCCTTGAAGCCGTAGCCGAGATCCCAGGCGAAGTGCCGGAGGCCGCTGAGAAGGTGATGCAGCAGCGCCCAAGTATAGCCGAAGACGATCAACCGCCCGATGAAGCTGGAGGTAAAGGCGTGCACGTTCGCATAGGCGGCGGGGCCGGTTGCCGCCGCAATCAGCCACCACGCCAGCAGCAGGGTACCAAAATACAGCGCAATGCCGGTGGCGCGGTGGACGATGGACAGCGCCATCGTCAGGGTCCAGCGATAGGTCTGCATGTGTGGCGAAAGCGGTCGTTCGATCCTGGCGGTCATCGGCGGCTTTTGACGGTTTGCGGGCCCTCGCGGGGGCCCTTCGGGGATCGCGTTATACAAATTCTATTTACGAACTCGAAACAGTGAGCGCAACGGCCAAATCACCGTTTGCGAATGAATGTTCATAGCTTCAGATGAGCCTTGCATTGACAGGGATTGACAGGGCTGTCCGGCGCTGTCGGCTGACGCGGTGAAGCTTGATTCACGAGCAGACGCACGGTCGGCGCGCAACTGGCGGGTGGGGACTGGCAACCGAAAGGGGCTTTTCGAGCGGACACCCCGCTAGCCATTCAAGGCCACTTCCTTGAACGCACTTACCAGCGGACTTTCGAGTTTTCCCCGCATGCCGCAGAGGATTTCATACGCCTGCGCGCGGGGCATGCTGGGCCGGTATCGGCGGTCCTCGATCAGCGCGGCAAAAATGTCTGAAATGGTCAGGATGCGGACGATATCGGATATGTTCGAAGCGCAGAGCGCGTCAGGATATCCGCTTCCGTCGAGATATTCATGATGATGTCTGATGGCGTCCAGAATTTCCGGAGAGACGCCGCTGGTCCCTTTCAGCGCGTCGTATCCGGCCACCGGATGCGTTTCGATGACGGCTCGCTCCCGGGCATCCAGACGTCCCGGTTTGTCGAGAACGGCGATTGGAATTTTCGCTTTGCCAATGTCGTGAAACATCGCCGCTGAATACAGCCGTTCAATGTCCACCTTGGCCAGCCCCAAGTTCAATCCGAAGGCGACGGCAGTCCCCGTTACCAGGAGGCAATGTTGATAGGTGCCCTCGTGATGGCGACGCACGGTATCCAGCCAATTGGAAAAGCCATCCTCGGCAACGCTGTCGGCAATTTCACGCGCGGCATTTTTCCCGTCTTCCATGTCGACCTGCTGGCCGCTCAAGACGGCGGAGAACATCGAAGCAAGAGCCGCGGCTCCACTCGTGGCCGCTCCGCGGGAGCCCTGTGCGACATCTCCGGATACCGCGGACGATTTGTTGTTCCCGGCCAGCGCCGCGAGCAACGCCCCCCGATTTACCGGGCTGAAGAACGCATGTGTCGCGCCTAACGCATAAGCCTGCGCCGCCAATAGCCGCGCTTTTTGGTCAATAACGAAAATCCTTCGCCGGGCAATTTTTGTTTTGGCCGATAATGCCTTGAGCGCGGCGATGTTTTCTTCGCTCCGAAGATCCGCGGCAAATATCGTCGCGTCGCATGGCTGCGGGATGTCATCGTCACTGTTGAGCAATGAGGACGTAACGCAATGCTGCAATCCAAACAGTCGCCGCAGCTCCGAAATCTTTTCCGTATGGTCCGCGACAATATGCACAAACATGGCAAGACACGGCCTATTCAGTGGGATTCTTTACAAGATCGAACAACAGCGCCTTGTTGCCGTGCCACGCGCCAAGCTCGTGACCGCAAACCTTGCAGTCGGCGGTATCTTCGACCCAGTATCCAGTCTCGGCTTGGGTCTGCTCGTAGACCGCCTCGCGCTCGCATCTGGCAATTGTCTTCACTCGAGTGGTTCCTTGCGTTTCTCGCGGATTGCATTCTTTGATTTTGCTGCGGTTTGCCTCAGGAATTCGATGCCGATTTGGTCCCCGGCAAGCCGGACCATTCGACAGCGGCGATAGGCGAGACCCGTCGAGGACAGAAGCAGAAAAAATTCCTTGAGGTCCAACCCCTGAAGAGACCCTTCGACGGATAAGCGGGCGCCGGTCTGCGACACATCGATCATCAAGCAGTCGCGGCGCCAGGTTCCGTCGATCCCCATCATATAGACGCGGATACCCTGCTCGAAATCGACGCGCTCGCTCTTGCGGTCTCCGAAGGCCATGCCCAAGCTACCATCTATGACGCGGTCGGGTGCCGAACTCCGCTGGTGCTTTTGCTTCCATCTTGTTGATGGGTTGCACCAGGACTCCATCGAACGCGCCGAGGCGGCCTGGCGTCATTGCCAGGCTCCCTCCGAGTCAAAATTGGTTCGATGCCAAAAAAGCGGCTACTACTGAAAACAAGAGCTATCAAAACGCTCTTCGGCATCAAGATTTATGAATCTATCAGCAAATAGGGACCATTCCGTTAACACCTTGCGAACAACTGGTTTTTTGTGCGATTTCTCGCGCCCGAGGCGAGTGGCTGATCGGGAAACGGAAGCAAATTGTCGGGGCAAGGTTAACGATAGCTTGCGGTGCGTCGGTCGGATGGCCGATGCTGCCCTTCACTTCGCCTTCGCGTAGATGTTTCCATAGGTATCGCGCAGAATGTTCTTCTGCACCTTGCCCATCGCATTGCGTGGCAATTCATCGACGACGAACACCCGCTTCGGCATCTTGAATTTCGCAAGCCGGCCGTCGAGCGCCTTGAGCACCGAGGCCTCATCGACGCCGGCGCCCTTGTTGCAGACCACCACCGCGGTCACGCCCTCGCCGAAATCCGCATGCGGAACGCCGATCACGGCGGATTCGATCACGCCCGGCATGGCGTCGATCTCGCTCTCGATTTCCTTCGGATATACGTTGAAGCCGCCGGAAATCACCAGATCCTTGCCGCGGCCGAGAATATGCACATAGCCGTTGGCGTCGATCTTGCCGAGATCGCCGGTGATGAAAAATCCGTCGTCGCGGAATTCGGACCTGGTCTTTTCCGGCATCCGCCAATAGCCCTTGAAAACGTTCGGGCCCTTGACCTCGATCATGCCGATGGTCTCGCGCGCCAGTTGCTTTGCCGGTCTCGGGATCGGTGACCCGCACGGTGACGCCGGGCAGCGCCTGGCCGACGGCGCCGGGCACCCGGTCGCCGTCATAGGGGTTCGACGTATTCATGTTGGTCTCGGTCATGCCGTAGCGTTCGAGCACGGCATGTCCGGTGCGCGCGGCCCATTCGCGATGGGTATCGGCGAGCAGCGGCGCGGAGCCCGGAAATGAACAGCCGCATGTGTTTGGTGGATTCACGGGTCAGCGCCGGGCTTTGCAGCAGCCGGGTGTAGAACGTCGGCACGCCCATCAGCACGGTTGCGCGCGCCATCAGCTTGATGATCAGGTCGGGGTCGAATTTCGGCAGGAAGATCATCGAGGCGCGGGCGAACAGCGTAACGTTGCTGGCCACGAACAGGCCGTGGGTGTGATAGATCGGCAGCGCGTGGATCAGCACGTCCTGATCGGTGAAGCGCCAATAGTCGACGAGGCTCAGCGAATTCGACGCCAGATTGTCATGCGTCAGCATCGCGCCCTTGGAACGGCCTGTGGTGCCGGAGGTGTAGAGGATCGCGGCGAGGTCGTCATCGGCTCCGTGCGACGGTCGTGAACTCAGGCTTGGCTTTTGCGGCGGCCTCGGTCAGCGATCCCTTGCCGTCGGCGCCGAGCGTCATCGATCCTCAGCACCAACCTTTGCGGCAATGGCGCCGATGCCCTCAGCCCTGGCGGGATCGCACACCACCATCGACGGCTCGGCGTCGGTGATGAAATATTCCAGTTCGTTCAGCGTATAGGCGGTGTTGAGCGGCAGATAGACCGCGCCGGCGCGCACCGCCGCGAGATAGAGCACGAGACCCGGCACCGATTTTTCGGTTTGCGCGGCGACGCGGTCGCCCGGTTTGACGCCGCTCGACACCAAAAGGTTCGCCATCTGGCCGGCACGCGCGATCAGGTCGCCATAGCTGATGCGCTGGCCGTCGATGGTCTCGATCGCAAGCCGGTCTGGATCGTCAAGACCGTCGAACAGGCGGGAAAACAGGTTGGCGTTCATGATGGTTTTCTAAGGGGCATTGATGCATCATTCCGGTGGGCGGCCAGCGGCCCTCAGGCCGCGCCATTTAGCGGATTGGATAGCAAGAACGCCCTTCACAAAGCAACGGAGACAGTTTGCATGACAAATGGCGGGAAACGCGTGGCCTGGGTGACCGGCGGCGGCAGCGGGATCGGCGAGGCCGGCGCGGTGGCACTGGCGGCGGATGGCTGGACCGTGGTGGTTTCGGGACGCCGCAAGGATGCGCTGGAGGCCGTGGTGGCCGAGGATCACCAGGAGCGGCGGCAAGGCCGAGGCGATCGTGCTGGATGTCAGCAAGTCCGATGACGTGACCAGGGCCGCCGACCAGATTCTTGCCAAACATGGCCGCATCGATCTTTTGGTCAACAGCGCCGGCATCAATGTACCGAAGCGCAGCTGGGCGGAAATGGAACTGGAGGGCTGGGAGAAGCTGGTCGAGATCAATCTCAACGGCGTGTTGTATTGCATGCGCGCGGTGTTGCCGGCGATGCGGGCGCAGCAGGACGGCTGCATCATCAACGTGGCGTCGTGGGCCGGCCGTCACGTGTCGAAAATGACCGGACCCGCCTACACCACCACCAAGCACGCGGTGCTGGCGCTGACCCATTCGTTCAACATGGACGAATGCGTCAACGGCTTGCGGGCCTGTTGCCTGTCGCCCGGCGAGGTCGCGACCCCGATCCTGAAATTGCGGCCGGTGGTGCCGAGCGAGGAAGAACAGGCCAGAATGCTGCAATCCGAAGACCTCGGCCGCACCATCGCGTTCGTCGCCAGCATGCCGCCGCGGGTCTGCATCAACGAAATACTGATCAGCCCGACCTGGAACAGAGCGTTCGTGCAGACCCCGGCTCACCTGGGTTAGCGGCAACTCGCCCGGTGACATCCCTGTGAACACAGAGACGTCACCACGGCCCTCTTTTCGTGAGTTCTGCGGCGAACGGCGCTCACCAAAGATAGTTTCATCATCACGATAATTTATTGTTCGAAACCGGCCAAGAGACCTCCCGTAGCTCAGGTCAACGGCGACACGGTTCGACCCTCAAACGGTCAGCGATGTTGCCGCTTCATCGCCAGCGGAAATCCGCCGGCAACCTCAATCCATCGGGAGACCTTCCATGTCCAAGCGTATTGCATTTTTGACCGCCGCCGCTCTTGGCGCGCTGGCCCTGACCGCCGCTGTCGTTGCGCCCGTAAGCGCGCAGGACAAAATGACGAAAAGCGAATTGTCCGGCGAGAAGACCGTCATGGTCGGCGGCGCGGCGATGTTCCCCTCGAAGAACATCATCCAGAACGCCGTCAATTCCAAGGATCACACCACATTGGTCGCCGCGGTGAAGGCCGCCGGCCTCGTCGATACGCTTGAAGGCAAGGGACCGTTCACGGTGTTTGCGCCGACCAACGCGGCGTTCGCCAAATTGCCGGCCGGCACCGTCGACACCCTGGTGAAGCCCGAAAACAAGGCGACGCTGACCAAGATCCTGACCTATCACGTGGTCGCGGGAAAGCTGGAAGCCTCCGACCTGACCGACGGCAAGAAGCTCAAGACCGTCCAGGGCGAAGAGC
The DNA here is from genome assembly GCA_963771225.1 of uncultured Pseudomonadota bacterium. Taxonomy (GTDB): domain Bacteria; phylum Pseudomonadota; class Alphaproteobacteria; order Rhizobiales; family Xanthobacteraceae; genus Bradyrhizobium. The sequence continues at coordinate 181,006 of CAVYSR010000014.1, forward strand.
TGACCGTCAAGCGTTCGGGTGACACGGTGATGATCATCGACTCCAAGGGCGGCTCGTCGACCGTCACGATCCCGAACGTCAATCAATCGAACGGCGTGATCCACGTGGTCGATACCGTCCTGATGCCGTCGTAACACCACACGCATTATTGATCCCGCAGCGGCGGTTGCGCACAGCGAGCCGGTGGAAACCCGGCTCGCCTTTTTGTGACCGCCGGGCCCGCTTTGCACCGATCCGACAGCCAGCATTCCTGTAACAAAGCCCGGGTTCCCGGCGTATAATATCCGTAGATACCGACCTTTAGCGACGGAATTGCCATGTCCAGCCTTGCAGTCAGCGCCAAGCCCGCCGCGGCGACGGCAAAAGTCATTCAGCCGGCGTGGGTCCGGATCGTGCACTGGATCAATGCGGTGGCGATGATCCTGATGATCATGTCCGGATGGCAGATCTACAACGCCTCGCCGCTGTTCGATTTCAGCTTTTCCGCGAGCATCACCCTTGGCGGCTGGCTCGGCGGCGCGCTGCTCTGGCACTTCGCGGCGATGTGGCTCTTGATGGTCAATGGCCTCGTCTATCTAACGCTGGGTTTTGCGACCGGCCGTTTCGCCAGCAAGCTGTTGCCGATTTCACCGGCGGGGGTCATCGCCGACACAAGGGCGGCGTTGACCGGCAAATTGTCGCATGACGACCTGACCCGATATAATTACGTGCAGAAGCTGCTTTATGCCGGCATCATCGTGGTCGGCGTCCTCATCGTGCTGTCGGGGCTTTCGATCTGGAAGCCGGTGCAGCTGCAATACCTGACGGCGCTTGTTCGGCGGCTACGATGTCGCGCGCTACGTTCACTTCATTTGCATGGCGTTGATCGTCGCGTTTCTGGTGATCCACGTCGTGCTGGCGCTGCTGGTGCCGAAAACCCTGCGCGCCATGATCATCGGCCGCTAAAATACGATCCGAGGAGAACCTATCATGGGCCGCCTACGCTCGCTTCTGATTCCAGGCGTCGACAAGCAACTGCTGGTGCGCGATGCCGTCAGACTGATGCCGGACCCGACGCGCCGGCGCTTCATCGCCGGCGGCGCCAGCCTCGGCGCGCTGACGCTTCTGACCGGTTGCAAGGTGTCCGACAGTTTTTCGGCCGAGGCGATGCTGAAGAAGGTATCGAAATTCAACGACGGCGTGCAGGCGGCGATCTTCAATCCCTATGCGCTGGCCCCGACCTTTCCCGAAAGCGCCATCACCAAGCCGTTCCCGTTCAACGCTTATTACGTGCTCGACGACGCGCCCGAAATCGACGGCAAGGAATGGAAATTCGAGGTGCGCGGCCTGGTCGACAACAAGAAATCATGGACGTTGGAGGAGCTTTATAAACTGCCGCAGGTCAAGCAGATCACCCGCCACATCTGCGTCGAGGGCTGGAGCGCGATCGGGAGCTGGACCGGCACGCCGTTGCGCGATTTTCTCAAACTGGTCGGCGCCGACACCCGCGCGAAATATTGCTGGTTCCAGTGCGCCGATTCCGACGGCTATAACAGCCCGCTCGACATGGCGACGGCGCTGCATCCGCAGACCCAGATGACGTTCAAATTCGCCGACGAAATCCTGCCGCGGGCCTATGGCTATCCGATGAAGATCCGGGTGCCGACCAAGCTCGGCTTCAAGAATCCGAAATATGTGATCTCGATGGAAGTCACCAACGACTACAAGGGCGGCTACTGGGAAGACCAGGGCTACAATTCGTTCAGCGGGAGTTGAGGTTCCTCATGGTGAGGAGGCGCACTTGCGCCGTCTCGAACCATCCTTCGAGACGCCGCGCGAGAGCGCGGCTCCTCAGGATGAGGGATTCGCACGTAGCTTCTTCTGAAACGCCGCCGCGATCGCACCCACCGCCAGCATAGCCGCGCCCACATTGAGGGCATAGGACAGGCTGCCCATCGCGTCGGTAATGGCGCCGGTGGCGATGGGGCCCAGCGTTTGTCCGATGCCGAACGCAATCGTCAGCGCCGCGATAGCGGTCGGCCACGCCGCCGGCGGATAATTGAACCGCACGAAGGCGGTGGTCGATCCCACCACCGCGAAGAACGAGACCCCAAACACCAGCGCCGATGCGGCGAGCCACGCCGAAGAATGTCCGAGCAGCGGCAGCGCCGCGCCGATGGCGTTGACACCGAGAATGATCGCCGTGCTGATGCCGCCGCTGTCACGCGCCAGCACGCGCCGCCACAGCCACGGCGTCACGAAGGCGCTCAAGCCGATCAGGCACCAGAACGCGCTCTGCGCCGCCGCGCCGCCGCCGGCGTCGCGGATATAGGCAATCATGAACGTCATGTAGGCGATGTATCCCGCGCCAAACAGAAAATAGCCGGCAAGATAGATCGCCGCCGGGAGAATTTCGAATTTCGCCGGCGATCGATCGGTGATGTTGGCGCTTGCATCGAAGCGCGTCAGCAGCAGCGGGATGGTCATGGCGATCGTGAGCAGCGTCATCGCCCACCAGACGATCCACCACGATCCCGGGCCGAATCCCTGGAGCACGAACGGCGCGATCAGGCCGGACGACAGGATGCCCAATCCCGGTCCGGCGTAGAACAAACTCAGCAGAAAGTTCGCCCGCTCGGGGTAGGATTGCGCGATCGTCGCCGCCAGCGCTGCGCCGGCGATGAAAACCGCGGCGGCGCCCAATCCCACCAGCAGCCTCGCAAAACTCAGCACGATGAAATTGCCTGTTATGGCGCACAGCGCCAGCGACGCTACACAGGCCAGCGTTCCCCAGCGCACGGTAGCAGATAGGCCGAAACGCTTGATGAGCTTCGATGCGACAAGGGCGCCGGCAAGATAACCGGCCGCGTTGATGGTGTTCATGAAGCCCGCGGCGGAATACGACCAGCCCAGCGCATCGCGCATGTCCGGCAGCACCAGCGCATAGGCGAAGCGACCGATCCCGAGGCCGACGGTGGGCGCCAGCGACAGAATGAGAATCAGCCGCGCAGGATGCGGGGGACGGTCAGGAGCTGGCAAGGGGGACTACTCCGGCGGGAACGCATAGTGACAGGCTCTACCACGATTGCACAGGCGTGGCGCGGCAATGGTGTCTTGCCAATTGCGCAATGCCGCTTTAGCAATCCGTCCGTCTTCATTCCGGGGCGCGCCCAACGGGTCCGCGCGAAGCGCGGCCCGATGACAGGCTCCGACGCGAACCTCAGATGTGCAATTGCACATCGGGGAATCTCAGTTTTTTGCGCCTGCCCGATCGAACAAGGATTCCGGATCGCTTCGCGTCCGGAATGACGAGCAGAGAATACACAACAAGGACTTTCCCATGGCGACCCATAAACTGCTTCTGCTTCCCGGCGACGGCATCGGCACCGAAGTGATGGCGGAAGTGAAGCACCTGATCGACTGGCTGAACGGCGAAGGCCTCGCGCATTTCGAGACCGAGCAGGGGCTGGTCGGCGGCTCCGCCTATGACGCCGACAAGGTCGCGATCACCGACGCTACCATGGCGCTGGCGCAGGCCAGCGACGCGGTGATCTTCGGCGCCGTCGGCGGGCCGAAATGGGATCATGTGCTGTATGACGTGCGTCCCGAAGCCGGTCTGCTGCGCCTGCGCAAGGAGATGGCGCTGTTCGCCAACCTTCGTCCGGCGATCTGCTATCCGGCGCTCGCGGACGCCTCGAGCCTGAAGCGCGAGGCGGTCGAGGGCCTCGATATCATGATCGTGCGCGAACTCACCGGCGGGGTTTATTTCGGCGAGCCCAAGACCATCACCGATCTCGGCAACGGCCAGAAACGCGCCATCGATACCCAGGTCTACGATACCTATGAGATCGAGCGCATCGCGCGCGTCGCATTCGATCTGGCGCGCAAGCGCCGCAACAAGCTGACCTCGATGGAAAAGCGCAACGTCATGAAATCGGGCGTGCTCTGGAACGAGGTGGTCGGCCAGGTGCATGCGCGCGAATACAAGGATGTGCAGCTCGAGCATCAGCTCGCCGATTCCGGCGGCATGAATCTGGTGAAGTGGCCGAAGCAATTCGACGTCATCGTGACCGACAATCTGTTCGGCGACATGCTCTCGGATATCGCGGCGATGCTGACTGGCTCGCTCGGCATGCTGCCGTCGGCCTCGCTCGGCGAGATCGACGTCAAAACCAAAAAGCGCAAGGCGCTGTATGAGCCGGTGCACGGCTCGGCGCCGGATATTGCCGGCAAGGGATTGGCCAATCCGATCGCGATGATCGCATCGTTCGGCATGGCGCTGCGCTATTCGTTCGATATGGCAACGTTGGCCGACCAGGTCGATGCTGCGATATCCGCGGTGCTGACCAAGGGTCTGCGCACCGCGGATATCAAGTCGGAAGGCATGACGGCGGTCAGCACGACGCAGATGGGCGAAGCGATCGTGAAAGAAATGCAGGCGCTGCAGGGGTAAGCACCACAAACCCAGTGTCGTCCCGGCCTTGAGCCGGGACCCATACGCCGTGCCGTGTCGGTTCCAGCACGGAGGCTGAGACCTTCCTCAAACAATCAGCGCCAGGGGCTATGGGTCCCGGCTCAAGGCCGGGACGACGCGGTTAGTGCCGCCGCGTCCTAACTCTCACTCAGCCAATGCGACGACGTCGCGTCTCAATATAGCGGGAAGTTCTGCGGATATCCGCCGAGGTCATAGGACGGGTACAGCGGCTGACGATCGAGCGGGCGGTTGTTGTTTTCGAGCGCGAACGACCTCGACTGCGGGAAGGCGTAATCGTTGAATTTGCGATCGCCGGGCAACACCTCGACGCCGGCATCCAGCCACGAGCGCGTGGTCACGAAAACCCGCGTGCGCGGTCCCGATTGATACGATCGGTTCGGACCGGCCGGACCATACGCGGCGCCGTTGCCATTGGTCGTGGCGGCGTTGTTGACATTGGTGGGTTTTCGCTTGGTCTGGGCGTCGGCCTGGGTGACGCCGAGACCGATTGCGAGCACGCCAACGGCGGCGAGCGACAGCGTGAGCTTGGTGGCGGCGGGAAATTTGAAAGTCATCGCGTCCTCTTGGGCTGGCGGGTCGCCATTTCCGATTGGGGTCACTTTAGCTGCCGCGGCCATGTGGTCACAAGGTCAATTGGGCCACACCGCATCATAATAATACGGTCAAACGCGGAAAGTTGCATGGAAACCAGCACCTTGCCGTAGCCCCCGATCAGAGGTTGCCGCGCAGCCTTTTTAGAGCGCGCCGCGCAGGTTTGGGTTTTGCGCGCCGGTTGCCCAGTCCGCCGAGGTCGAGGGCGGGGCCGTGCAGCTGCCGCGCCTGAGTTCGGCGCGAGCGAACAATTCAGCCAGTTTCGGTTCATTTCCTGACGTCAGGAGGATCAACCGGTTCAACATACAGCCGACCGCGGCGCGCCGGGCGGGCATGTCGTCGCCCAGGCACGACCAGCCGGATATCCGCACAGTCGGCTCATCAAGGTGTTTGACGAAGCCAACACAGGACCCCGCATCGTTCGCGTCGACTGCCAGGCGAAGCAGCGTAACCGGGCCGAATTTGCTCTCGATCACGCCAGCCGCTTCCAGTTGGCGCGAGAGCCTTGCTGTTCGGGCCAGCCTTGGGCGTTCATGCGAGCCGCGATTTCGGCGGTGGCGGGACCTGATCCCTGCGATTCGCCGCCAGGTCGATAGATTTCGAGTTCTGCGACCGGCTTTTCGATCGAATTTTCGTTTTGGGCCGCCCATCGCAGGACGTCCTTGCGGCCGCCTTCGGGATGCCGGAAAATTTCGTAAGTCTCTGTTTTTCTGTACAAATCGAACTGACTGATGGCGAAAGCCGGGTAGGAGCGGGTGGCCAGGCTCCAACCGGCCTCGGCGGCAGGCTCCAGACCCGCGCTGTCAGGCAATTCCCCCCATAGATGGGCACCAAGGATGACAAGTAACGCCAGAGCCCCCACATAGACAGCCAGATGCACCAGCATGCCGCGGCATTCGTCGGCAAAGCTGTTCGGCGCCGGATGAATTTGGGTCGGATCTGGAGGGGTGGGCCGGATGGCCCAAATCGATCGCATCAGCCGTCCTGGCACTACCGGGCGCCGAGGGGCGGCGCGCGGCTGTAACGTTGTCTTGAAACGTTTGTCTTGGCGGCTTTTCTCGCATAGAAGCGCTGCCTCTTGCCTTTCCACGGCGGACGGGCACGAGGCATTTTTCTTCGGAGAGTGAACGATGGGTTACAAAGTCGCGCTGGTCGGAGCGACCGGCAATGTCGGGCGGGAAATGCTCAACATTCTCGACGAGCGCAAATTCCCGGCCGACGAGGTCGTGGCGCTGGCGTCGCGCCGCAGTATGGGCGTCGAAGTATCCTATGGCGATCGAACCCTGAAGGTCAAAGCGCTCGAGCATTACGATTTCAGCGACGTCGATATCTGCCTGATGTCGGCGGGCGGCGCGGTGTCGAAGGAATGGTCGCCGAAAATCGGCGCCGCCGGCGCTGTCGTGATCGACAATTCGTCGACCTGGCGGATGGATCCCGATGTGCCGCTGATCGTGCCCGAAGTCAATGCGGATGCGGTCGCAGGCTTCGTCAAGAAGAACATCATCGCCAATCCGAACTGCTCGACCGCGCAGCTCGTGGTGGCGTTAAAGCCGTTGCATGACCGCGCCGTCATCAAGCGCGTGGTGGTCTCGACCTATCAATCGGTGTCGGGCGCCGGCAAGGACGCCATGGACGAACTGTTTTCGCAGACCAAGGCGGTCTACACCAACAGCGAACTCATCAACAAGAAATTCCCCAAGCGTATCGCCTTCAACGTGATCCCCGAGATCGACGTGTTCATGGAGGATGGTTACACCAAGGAAGAGTGGAAGATGATGATGGAGACCAAGAAGATTCTTGATCCCAAAATCAGGCTTACCGCGACCTGCGTGCGGGTGCCGGTGTTTGTCGGCCATTCCGAAGCGGTCAACATCGAGTTCGAGAATCCGATCTCGGCCGATGAAGCGCGCGACATCCTGCGCAATGCGCCGGGGTGCCTCGTGATCGACAAGCGCGAACCGGGCGGCTACGTCACGCCATATGAGGCGGCCGGCGAGGATGCAACCTATATCAGCCGCATCCGGGAGGACGCGACGGTGGAGAACGGTCTGGTATTGTGGTGCGTCTCAGACAATCTGCGCAAGGGCGCGGCACTGAACGCGATCCAGATTGCCGAATGCCTGATCAACCGCAAGCTGATCAGCGCCAAGAAAAAGGCGGCGTGAGGATCATGCTCCGGAGACGAAAAAATTCCTCCAGTCGCTACGCCCCCACGTCTTCGCCGACGCTGTAAAATTCCTTGGCCGCCGGATTGAGCACGAACAGCGAACCTTTCGCCACGCCGAAATACGCGCCGTGCAAAGAAAGCTCGCCGCGCTCGACCGCGGTCCGCACAAACGGAAATGTCAGCAGGTTTTCCAGGCTGCGGAATACCGCCGCTTTCTCGATTCGGATGGTGAAATCGGCCATCGTCTCATGGTCGCGCTGCTCGACCCGCTCGCCCGGCTTGACGAACATCGACATCCATCGGCCGATGAAATCGCCCGGCGACAGCGGCTCAATCTTGTCAATGAAGGCGCGAATGCCGCCGCACTGGGCGTGGCCGAGCACCACGATGTGCTTGACGCGCAGAACCGACACCGCGTATTCCAGCGCCGCGGATACGCCGTGCGCGCCGCCATCCGGCTGATAGACCGGCACCAGATTGGCGATATTACGCACCACGAATAATTCGCCGGGGCCGGCATCGAAGATCACCTCCGGCGACACCCGGGAATCGCAGCAGCCGATCACCATCACTTCGGGGGACTGGCCGATCTCGGACAATTCGCGGTAGCGCGACTGCTCGGTGGGCAGGCGCTGCGAGGTGAAGGTCCGATAGCCTTCGAGCAGATGTTGCGGAAACGATGACATGGCAGTGGCTAACCATATGCGCCGGGTTGGAACAAGTCTTTCGGGCGGGAGACTGAACTGTTAGAGCAAGATTTCGGAAAATTGGGCATCGGTTTTCCCGAACAAACGGCTTCGTTTGTTTCAAGACCATGCTCAAAAAGTATGATGCTGATATGTCGGATTCGATCAGGCCCAACCGGGCTTATCGGATCAGAGCTATTCAGGAGAACGAGCCCATGATCCGTCCACGCCGCAGTCTCTTGTTCATGCCGGGGTCGAATGCGCGGGCGCTGGAAAAGGCGCGCAATCTCCCGGCCGACGGCATCATTCTCGACCTTGAAGACTCCGTGGCGCCCGATGCCAAGGCGCTCGCGCGCGACCAGATCGCGCAGGCGATCGCGGCCAGGGGATTCGGCAAGCGTGAGATCCTGATCCGGGTCAACAGCCTCGATACGCCGTGGTGGATCGACGACATCGCGATGGCCGGCAAGGCGCGGCCCGACGGCATCCTGGTTCCGAAGGTCTCCAGCGTGGAGGAAATCCACGCGATCGCCAATCGCCTCGACGAGATCGGCGCCGACCCCTCGATCCGGGTCTGGACCATGATCGAGACCGCGCGCGCCGTGCTGCATGCCGAGGAACTCGCCGCCACCTCGCGCGATCCTGGGACGCGCCTTGCCGGATTTGTGTTCGGGCCGAACGATATTTCACGGGAGACGCGAATCCGGATGCTGCCGGGCCGCGCGGCGATGCTGCCGCTGATCACGCAGTGCATTCTGGCCACCCGCGCTTACGGCCTCGAAATTCTCGACGGACCCTATAGCGACTTCAGCAATTTCGACGGCTTCGGGCAGGAATGCGCGCAAGCGCGCGATCTCGGCTTCGACGGCAAAACGCTGATTCATCCGGGCCAGATCGAGGCCTGCAACGCGATCTTCACGCCGCCCGCCGAGGATGTGGCGCGCGCCCGCAAGATCATCGCAGCGTTCGAGCGGCCGGAAAACGCCTCGCGCGGTGCGATCCAGCTCGATGGACAGATGGTGGAGCGGCTGCACGCCGAGATGGCCGCGCGCACCATCGCGATTTCCGACGCGATCGCGGCGATGGGGCATTAGTCGATCCGAGGATATTCGTGGCGGAGATGACGCCGCTTCTCGTCATTGCGAGGAGCAACGCGACGAAGCAATTTATTGGCTTCGCACCTGTCAGATGGATTGCTTCGCTTCGCTCGCAATGACGGTGTCTGAACCAAACCGCCCGGCTGCCCACGCATACAGGCTTCCCGGGGCCGGCTGTTCGTTGCCGCGGCCTTTCGGTGAGATGTGAAATCCGATGATCTCGGGATCATCGATCAGCGCGGAAAAGTCCCGCGGCTCGAAGAACAGCTTCGGTTCCGCATGCACCGCATAGAACGATTTTTTCGGCAAAGCGTAATTCAGTTCGCCGGCGCGGCGGGCGAGCGCGGTCAGCGCCGCGGGACCGTAGATCGCGACCCGAATATCCGAGAGCCGATGTGAGCCGAAGAGCTTGCGCCAGCCGAACGTCAGGCGGTGCCGCAGCGCCAGCCAGTCCGGCGTCAGCTCGTCCTGAAGCATCAGCGCGGTCGAATGCCGCGACGATGGGATCGCCTGAAGGCAGATAGAGCATCGAATTGCCGAGCTGGCGCGGCCGCTCCCAGGCGAAGTACGGCTTTGCCGGATCGATCTCGATTGGTTTGAGCAGCAGCACATCGGCGTCGAGCCACAGGCCGGCACTCTGCGCCATCAGCCGCATCCGGAAGAAATCGCTGTACTGCAAGGTGGTCCAGTCGCGCCACACCCCGCCCGCGCCGGTGGGGCGCAGCCTTTCGGCGAAAGCGCGCGGCAGGATCGCCTCGGCCTCGGCATTGCCGACGCCCTCGGGCAATCGCGCGAGTGGCTCGAAACTATGGACGGTGACCTTGTGGCCTGCTGCGACCTGCGATCTCAGGCACAGGGTTCTCAAGGCGTCGAGCGGGCCGTGCCAGAAGGTAACGATTTCGGGCCGCATTCATCTCGCCTCTGGCGCCGCGTTTCCCGCAAGATCAGCAAGATCAGAAAGACGGCTCGCGGGTAAGCTCAGGCCCAGGCGCGCGCGGTCTTGGCCTTTGCCTCGTAGCTGTCGATCGCGGCCTTCTTTTCCATGGTGAGGCCGATATCGTCGAGGCCGTTCATCAGGCAGTGCTTGCGGAACGGGTCGATCTCGAATTTCACCGTGCCGCCGTCAGGTCCACGGATTTCCTGACTGGCAAGATCGATCGTCAGCGTCGCATTGGCGCCGCGTTCGGCGTCGTCGAACAACTTGTCGAGATCGTCCTGGGTGACGCGGATCGGCAAAATGCCGTTCTTGAAACAGTTGTTGTAGAAGATATCGCCGAACGAGGTCGAGATCACGCAGCGGATGCCGAAATCAAGCAGCGCCCATGGCGCGTGCTCGCGGCTCGAGCCGCAGCCGAAATTATCGCCCGCGACCAGAACCCTGGCGTTGCGATAGGCCGGCTGGTTGAGGACGAAATCCGGGTTCTCGCTGCCATCGTCATTGTAGCGCTGTTCGGAGAACAGTCCCTTGCCGAGGCCGGTGCGCTTGATGGTCTTGAGATACTGCTTCGGGATGATCATGTCGGTATCGACATTGATGATCTTCAGCGGCGCCGCGACGCCTTCCAGCGTGGTGAACTTGTCCATCGGTCGTACTTCTTGGTTGGGATTTGTCGGGTCAGGATTTACGCAAAACGTTTCGCCGCTAGTTTATCGCGAATGTTGCCGGCATTAAAGGGCAAATCCGCGCTGAGCGGATGGCGCATGGAAGACGCGCAAAAGAAGTTAGCCGATCGCCTCGATCGCCTCCATGTCGTCGTCGGATAGGCCGAAATGGTGGCCGATTTCGTGAATCAGCACATGGCGAACGATATGGCCGAGCGTTTCGTCATGTTCGGCCCAGTAATCCAGGATCGGTCGGCGGTAGAGCCAGACCATGTTGGGCAGCCGCGCAACGTCCTCATGGCTGCGGAACGGCAGGCCAATCCCCTGGAACAGGCCGAGCAGGTCGAATTCGCTGGCCGCGCCCATCTCGTCGAGCACCTCATCGGTCGGAAAATCGTCGATGCGGATGATCACGCCCTCGCACAGCTGGCGAAAGTTCTCCGGCAGGCGCTCGAAAACCTCGTGCGCCATGGCTTCCATTTCGGCCAGCGATGGCGCTTTGGCGGATTTCCACATGGAGCTCGTTTATAGCATTTTAGAGCGAGCGCGCCCGGCACGTGATTTGGGGGACCGGTTTTGGACGGGGGTCCAGTTGACGTTGGGACGGCAATCGGAGACCGTAGGGTCGACAACAGGCTTGGGTGGGCGTGATGAAGCGGATCAAGACGGCGGCAATTTGGCTGGCTTTTATCGGGGCGGTTTCGCTGCCCGCGGCCGGAGCAGCTGCGCAAACCGCACCGTCCGGGGTGCGGATAGCACAGGCGTCGCCACCGGCTGCCGACAGTCAGGTTCGGGTTCGACGGTCGCTGCGACGCGTGCCGGTCTATCCGCGCAATCAGCCGGAACCGGATGGTGTCTATCCGCGCTATTTCCCGGGCCGCAATGCGGTGCGGGAATGCACGGCGACCTACGTGCAGGAATACCGGCCGAGCGGTACGGTGATTGTGCCTCGCATGAACTGCTATTGGCGCCGCGGCTAGCGGTTCTGTTCCGATTAAATCGGAACGGAGGCGAAGCAGGAACTGGATCTCCGACGTTCATCTGCGCAGCGCAGGTTCATTTCCCGTTCATGTCGCCGACATAGCTTGCGATCTGCGTTGCTGCACGGGTTGATTCTCAACTGCGCGGCAGCGTGATACCTCGATGATCCCAACGGAGAAAAAAACATGAACGTGACGAAACTTCTGGGACTGGCTGCGGTTGGCGGATTGCTGATCCTGGCCGCTCCAGCCGAGCAGGCCCAGGCGCTGTCGCTGGCCAATCCCGGCGCCGCCGCGGCGGTGCAGCAGGGTTCGAAGCTAGAGACCACCGAGGTGCATTGGCATCATCATTGGCATCATCGACATCACCATCATCGCCATCATCATGGCCACCATCATCACCACCACCACCGTTGATTTGCGAGCGGTTCCTGCCGGACCGCTTGCGAAACGCGATGACCACAAAAACAACAGGCGCCGGATCGGCGCCTGTTCTGTGTCAGCAGTTATCTGCATCCGCAGTTAGCGGGCGTTGCCGCGCTCAGCTCCAGTTCTTGAATTTCCAGGATTTGAGCTTCCACGGCGTCAGCGTCTCGATGCGCCACTGTTCCCACCGATCCGGCGGCCAGTGACTGAGGCGCGATCTTTCCTTGACCACGGGTGCTTCGACGCGAGCGGCGTAGCGGCGCCGCGACTGGCGCGTCGCCTCGCTGATCATGTCGACGAATTCAGGCTTGTCGGCCACGGCCCGCTCCCTGCGAAACGCCTCGCCTTCGTGACTTCAGCTTGCTCCCGGTACCTTAAGGACTTCTTTCCAAAACGCCTCGATGTTGAGGCAAGCGAATGCCTTAACGCCACTCCCTGACATCGACGAAATGCCCGGCGATCGCCGCTGCGGCTGCCATCGCCGGCGAGACCAGGTGGGTGCGGCCTTTGAAACCCTGGCGGCCCTCGAAATTGCGGTTCGAGGTCGAGGCGCAGCGTTCCTCCGGCGCGAGCTTGTCGGGATTCATGGCGAGGCACATCGAGCAGCCCGGTTCGCGCCATTCGAATCCGGCCTTGATGAAAATCTTGTCTAGCCCTTCGGCTTCGGCCTGCTCCTTTACGAGCCCCGAGCCCGGCACGATCATCGCATTGAGATTGCCGTTGACGGTCTTGCCGGCGACCACCTTGGCCACCGCGCGGAGATCCTCGATCCGGCCATTGGTGCAGGAACCGATGAAGATGCGGTCGAGCTTGATGTCGGTGATTTTGGTGCCGGCCTTCAGGCCCATGTAATTCAGCGCGCGATGTTTGGAGAGCCGCTTGGCTTCATCGGCGATCTGGTCGGGATCGGGCACCACGCCCGATATCGACACCACGTCTTCCGGCGAGGTGCCCCAGGTCACGATCGGCGGCAATTTTGCTGCGTCGAGCCTGATCTCGTGATCGAAATGCGAACCGCCGTCGCTGCGCAGCGTCTCCCAATAGCGCATCGCGGCGTCCCAGGTTTCGCCCTTCGGCGACATCGGGCGACCCTTGAGAAATTCAAAGGCCTTTTCGTCGGGCGCGATCAGGCCGGCGCGGGCGCCGCCCTCGATCGACATGTTGCAGACCGTCATGCGGCCTTCCATCGACAGCGCGCGGATCGCCTCGCCGGCATATTCCAGCACATAGCCGGTGCCGCCGGCGGTGCCGATCTCTCCGATGATGGCGAGAATGATATCCTTGCCGGTGACGCCGTCGGGCAATTTCCCGTCGACGGTGGCGCGCATGTTCTTCGCCTTTTTCTGGATCAGGGTTTGCGTCGCCAGCACATGCTCGACTTCGGACGTGCCGATGCCGTGCGCCAGCGCACCGAACGCGCCGTGCGTGGAGGTGTGGCTGTCGCCGCAGACGATGGTGGTGCCGGGCAACGTAAAGCCCTGCTCGGGGCCGATGACGTGCACGATGCCCTGGCGCTTGTCGAACTCGTTGTAATATTCGATGCCGAATTCGCGGGCGTTCTCCGCCATCACCCTGATCTGCTCGGTGGATTCCGGATCCGGATTGGGCTTGGAGCGGTCGGTGGTCGGGATGTTGTGGTCGACCACCGCCAGCGTCTTCTCCGGCGCGTGAACCTTGCGGCCGGTGGCGCGCAGTCCCTCGAACGCCTGCGGCGAGGTTACCTCATGGACCAGATGGCGGTCGATATAGAGCAGGCAGGTGCCGTCATCGGCTTCGTGAACCAGATGATCGTTCCAGATTTTGTCGTACAGCGTGGTCGGGTTTTTATCGGACATGGGGTTTGGCCTCGAATCGGGATTTGAAATCGAAAGATGCAACGGCGCGCGGCGATAGGCGGCGCGCCGAACGCGTCAAGCCGCGAGAGCTGCCGTTGTTAGCCGGCCGAAGAAGCGCCAGGGCAAACGGCTACGGTCGTCGAGAACGACGCGAGACGGTCGATTATTTGGCGATCTGGAAACATTCCAACCTCATAGCACATGAGGTATCTAAGTGCGATATGCGTTCGCCGCCACCGTCGTTGCAGCGACGACCGCGCAGCAAAAAAGCGCAAGGCCCGTGAGCCCTGCGCTTTTCACCGGAACAATGGATACGGAAATTACTCGGCGACGGCGGCGGCGCGGTCGGTCTTCTTCTCGACGATGCGGGCCGACTTGCCGCGCAGGTTGCGCAGGTAATACAGCTTGGCGCGGCGCACCTTGCCGCGGCGCACCACGGTGATCGAGTCGATCATCGGCGACATCACGGGGAACACGCGCTCGACACCCTCGCCGTAGGAAATCTTGCGAACCGTGAAGCTCTCATTGAGCCCGCCGCCGGTGCGGCCGATACAAACGCCTTCATAGGCCTGGACGCGCGAGCGATCGCCTTCGACCACCTTGACGTTGACGATCACGGTGTCGCCGGGGCCGAATTCCGGAATGGTTTTGCCGGCGGACAATTTATCGAATTGCTCTTTTTCGAGCTCTTGAATGAGGTTCATCGCAAAATCTCCATCGGCGGCGCGCCCAGCCTGGCAGGCGCGGGCAGCGCGAACGTCCATCTATCCGTGCGCGGATTTGGCGCTCGTATACGGCAAAGACTCGGCGTTGTCACCCTTCCGTCGTGTTTTTTGGGCGTTTTTGGGTGGTCTTGATGGTCCAAAGATCGGGCCGCCGCGCTTTTGTCAGGGCCTCAGCCTCGGCCCGGCGCCAGGCTGCAACCCGGGCGTGGTCGCCCGACAGCAGGATGTCGGGGATCGGGCGGCCTTCGAACTCTTGCGGGCGGGTATATTGCGGGTATTCCAGTAGTCCTTCCGAAAAGCTCTCGTCGGCCCCGGACTCGGGTTTCCCCATCACGCCCGGCAGCAGCCGGATGCAGGCATCGATAGCAGCCAAAGCGGCGATTTCACCGCCGGACAGCACATAATCGCCGATCGAGACCTCCTCGAGCCCGCGGCCTTCAATGACCCGCTGGTCGATGCCCTCAAAACGGCCGCAGACGATCAGGGGACCAGGTCCCGCGGCAAGTTCGGCCACCCGTGACTGGGTCAATGGCCGACCCCGAGGGACTCATCAGCAGCCTTGGTCGATCCATTGCGCGTTCCGAAGCAACATCCGCCGCATCGATGGCGGCCGCCAGCACGTCGGCGCGCAACACCATGCCGGGCCCGCCGCCGGCCGGGGTATCGTCGACGCTGCGGTGGCGATCCGTGGCCGAGGCCCGGATATCGCGCGCTTCCAGCGCCCACAGCCCGGCCGCCAGCGCCTTGCCCGCAAGGCTGACGCCGAGCGGGCCGGGGAACATCTCCGGAAACAAGGTCAGGACGGTCGCGCGCCAGATCGTGAGTTTTGGGGAAGCCATGACTATCGCTACGGTACTACTGCTGTGAGATCGAGTCCCTGCATCGATGCCGCCGCCTCGACCGCCTGCCTGAATTGATCGAGCTTGAAGGTCTTGACCTTGATCTTGCCGAGATCAAGCAGGCCGGCGGCCGCCAGCGCGGCAAGCTGGCCCGGTGCATGTCGCTCGTACATGAACTGGCCGACGATCTCCCAGTCATTCGCCAGCAGTTCGCGGAACGAGATTTCCAGCGGCACCTCGGCGCTGCCCATCACGACGAGACGGCCGCCGCGCTTGAGCGCGCGCAACGACGACAGCGTGGTCGACGTGCTCCTGGCGCTGCCAAGCAAGTCCAGTGCGACATCCGCGCTGCCGGCGGCACTGCGGATGATGGCGAGGTCGTGGTCGGCTTCGCCGTTGATCACCGCGGCCACCACGCGGGAACCGAATGCCGCGCGCAGCGAGTCCAGCGCGGTGGCATTTCGTCCGACGGCGACGACGCGGCCAGCCCCCATCGCCACCGCCAGCATCACCGCGCCGGAGCCGAAATAGCCGGTAGCGCCGTTGATGATAATGGTGTCGCCGCCGCGCAGGCCGCTGCGCTGAAGGCCACCGAATGGCACAATGAGCTTAGCAAGGCCGATCAGTTCGGTCGCGGGTTTATCATCCAGTCCGGTCAGCGGCGTCACACATGCCGCCGGCCAATGCGCGATCTCGGCGAATACGCCGTCGCGCCAGCGGGCCTGCAGCGCGAACGCGGCCGGCGTCGTCACCGTCGCGGTCAGCCCGATCAGGATTTGCGGCGGCTCCAGATCGGGGACGTCGCCGCGCAGATGCGGGCTCAGGAAAACCCGGTCGCCGCTGCGCACATGGGTCACGTTGCCGCCGGCAGCGACCACGCGCGCGACCGCGTTGGTGCCCGGCACGAACGGCATCGGCGGCAGGCTGTAGGGCACCGAACCCGACAGCACTTTGCCGGTGTAGGACAGCACCATGCCGGCTTCGATCCGGACCAGCACGCCATCGGGCGCCGGAGCCGGGGTCTCGACATCGTCGAACCGCAGATCGTTATGCGCGTGCAGCCGCCAGGCTTTGTGGGTGCCAGCCTTGTGGGTATTCGTCATCGCCATGATTCCCAATCGAGATTGCGAGCAAATAGTGGCGCGGGATCGCGACTCAATATCAGCCGACGGCGCGGATCACGCGTCGGTCGGATCGTCACCCTCGATCTCGGCGGGCAATTCGATCACCACGCGCCCGGCTGCCAGGTCGACCGTCGGCACCACGGCGTTGGTGAAAGGCAGCAGCATCGGCGTGCCACGCGGCGGCGCGATTTCGATAATATCGCCGGCGCCGAAATTGTGGATCGCGAGTGACACGGCCGAGCGGTTCATCCGCGGCGTTGACCGCGGTGAGCCCGATCAGGTCGGCGTGGTAATACTCACCCTCGTCGGTGGCCGGCAGCTTTTCGCGCGCGATGTAGAGTTCGATGCCGTTGAGGCGTTCGGCGTCCTCACGCGTCGCGATGCCTTTCAGCGTCGCGACCAGATGGCCCTTGGCCTCGCGGGCGTGCGTGACCACGAACTGACGCGCGCCATCCTTGGTCGCGAGCGCACCATAGCGCAGCACGGCCAGCGGGTCTTCGGTGAAGGTCCACAACTTCACCGCGCCGCGCACGCCATGCGCGGCGCCGATCCGGGCGATGCAGATAGATGCCGTCATCGCCGCGCGCCGTCGCGCTTACTTCTTGGCGGCGGCTGCCGTTTTGGCGGCGGCTGCGGTTGCAGTTGCGGCAGTAGCGGCGGCTTCGGCGTTGGCCTTGCGTTCCTTGCGCGGCACGGCCTTTTCCGGATTGCTGCGCGCGGCGCGCTTGGCGACACCGGCGGCATCGAGGAAACGCGACACCCGATCCGACGGCTGCGCGCCCTTGGCGAGCCAGCCCTTGACCTTGTCCATGTCGAGCTTCAGCCGGGCTTCGTTGTCTTTCGCCAGCAGCGGATTGAAATGGCCAAGACGCTCGATGAAGCGGCCGTCGCGGGGAAAACGCGAGTCGGCGACGACGACGTGGTAGACCGGGCGCTTCTTGGTGCCTGCGCGAGCAAGGCGGATAACGACTGACATTTAGTTCTCCTGTTGATTTAAAGTCTGAACGGTGTGAATTCGCGTCATTGCGAGGAGCGAAGCGACGAAGCAATCCAGCTTCCTGCGCCGCGGCGATCATGGATTGCTTCGCTGCGCTCGCAATGACGAAAGAGAGGTCATTTCTTCTTCCCCAGGCCGGGAAAGCCACCCAGCCCCGGCAAGGTCGGCTTGCCGCTGAGGCCGGTGAGCCCGGGCAGGTTCGGCAGGCCGGTGCGCAAGCCGGCGGGCAGATCCTTGGGCAGCGCGGGCATGCCGCCCGGCCCTGCACCGCCGGGCATTTTTTCCGCCAGCGCCTTCATCTGCTCGGGCGACGGCATGCCGCCGCCGAACCCCATGGCCTGCGCGATGCCGGCCATCGGGCCGCGTTTGCCCGAGCCCATGGCCTTCATCATGTCGGCCATGTTCCGGTGCATCTTGAGGAGCTTGTTGACTTCCTCGACCTTGAGGCCGGCGCCGGCGGCGATGCGCTTCTTCCGGCTGGCCTTGAGGATGTCGGGGTTCTTGCGTTCCTGGCGCGTCATCGAATTGATCACCGCGACCTGGCGCTTCAATATCTTGTCGTCGAGGCCGGCATTGGCGATCTGGTTCTTCATTTTCGCGATGCCGGGCATCATGCCCATCAGCCCGCTGATGCCGCCCATGTTCGACATCTGCAGCAATTGCTCGCGCATGTCGGACAGGTCGAACTGACCCTTGCGCATCTTCTCGGCGACAACAGCGGCTTTTTCCGCATCGATGTTGGCGGCGGCTTTCTCCACCAGCGACACCACGTCGCCCATGCCGAGAATCCGTCCCGCGATCCGGCTCGGGTGGAAATCTTCCAGCGCGTCGGTTTTTTCGCCGGTGCCGATCAGCTTGATCGGCTTGCCGGTGACCGCGCGCATCGACAGCGCGGCGCCACCGCGGCCGTCGCCGTCGACCCGCGTCAACACGATGCCGGTAAGGCCGACGCGCTCGTCAAAGGAACGCGCCAGGTTGACCGCATCCTGGCCGGTGAGCGAATCCGCGACCAGCAGCACTTCGTGCGGGTTGGCGGTTGTTTTGATCTCGGCGGCTTCCGCCATCATCTCTTCGTCGAGCGTGGTGCGCCCGGCGGTGTCGAGCAGCACCACGTCGTAACCGCCGAGCTTGGCGGCTTCGAGCGCGCGCTTGGCAATCTGCGCTGGTTTCTGGCCGACGACGATCGGCAGGGTCTGGATGTCGAGATCGCGGCCGAGCACCGCGAGTTGCTCCATCGCGGCCGGGCGATAGATGTCGAGCGAGGCCATCAGCACCTTGCGCTTGTCGCGCTGGGTCAGGCGGCGGGCCAGTTTGGCGGTCGTGGTGGTTTTGCCGGAGCCCTGCAGGCCGACCATCATGATCGCTACCGGCGGCACGGCGTTGAGGTCGATGGTCTGGCCATCGGAGCCGAGCGTGGCGATCAGTTCGTCGTGAACGATCTTCACCACCATCTGGCCGGGCGTCACCGATTTGACGACGGTGGCGCCGATCGCCTGCTCGCGGACTTTTTCGGTGAAGCTTCTGACCACGTCGAGCGAGACGTCGGCCTCGAGCAGCGCACGGCGCACCTCGCGCATCGCGGCATCGACGTCGGCTTCCGTCAGCGAACCGCGCCGCGTCAGCCGATCGAGAATGCCACCGAGCTTTTCCGACAGATTGTCGAACAATTCCGTAGTCCTTTTTTCACCTCGCCCCGCTTGCGGGGAGAGGTCGGATCGCCTCGGCGATCCGGGTGAGGGGGCGCCGGAGCAAGTAAGAGCCCCTCACCCCGACCCTCTCCCCGCAAGAGCGGGGCGAGGGAGAAGAAATAGTCATCGCGTCGACGATATTCCAAACACTTTTGCGCCCGAGGGCGCATCGCGCTGTCGGGCGTTGACCTCCGGTCTCAAGGGCCGGGCGGCGGGTCGAAAAGAACGTCTTTCCGATGATTGGCGGCGGTTAAACCCCCGCAGCCCCTAAAAGTCAAGAAACGTCACTGAAAACCGACATCTCCGCTGAGCCTTGCGGGTCGGTTCCCTCTTGCCCAAATACTGGCCTTGAGGCCAATCAGGCATGGAAACGACCCGCCGAAATGTTCTCGGTCTGCTCGCCGGCGCCGCTACCGTCGTCGGCGTCCCGTCCTTCTGGATTTACCGCATGAAAACCTATGCCGGGCCGGTCTCCGATCATTTCGACGGAACCCATTTTTTCGATCCCGATGGCGCGGCGCCGAAATCGCTTGGGGAAGTGCTGCGCTGGCAGTTCGGCGGCGGCAGGCAACGCCACGCCTGGCCCGAACAGGCGCCGAGTCCTTACGCCGATACGCCGCCGGCGCGGGTGACCGGCGACAAGGTGCGATTTTCGTTTGTCGGCCACGCCAGCTGGCTGATCCAGACCTCAGGGCTGAACATTCTGATCGATCCGGTGTGGTCGGAGCGCGCCTCGCCGATGGCCTGGGCCGGGCCGAAGCGCCACAACGATCCCGGCATCGCGTTCGATGCGCTGCCTCCGATCGATATCGTGCTGGTGTCGCATGGCCATTACGACCATCTCGACATCGCGACCTTGTCGAGGCTATCAGCGAAATTCTCGCCGCGCGTGATCACGCCGCTCGGCAACGACCTCACGATGCGCGACGCCGACTCTGCGATCCGCGCCGAGGCGTTCGACTGGCATGACTGCGTGGAGCTTGGCAGTGGCGTTGCGGTCACATTGGTGCCGACGCGGCATTGGTCGGCGCGCGGATTGTTCGACCGCAACAAGGCGCTGTGGGCGAGTTTCGTGGTGGAGACGCCCGCCGGCAAACTCTACATCGTCTGTGATTCAGGTTACGGCGACGGCGTGCATTTCCGCCGCGTCGCGCAAGCGCATGGTCCGCTTCGCCTGGCGATCCTGCCGATCGGCGCCTATGAGCCGCGCTGGTTCATGCGCGACCAGCACATGAACCCGACCGATGCGGTGAAGGCGCTGGCCGATTGCGGCGCGCAACAGGCGCTGGCGCATCATCACGGCACCTTCCAGCTCACAGATGAAGCGATCGACGCGCCGGTCGCCGCACTCGGTGCGGCATTGGACGAGGCGAAGGTTCCGCGTGAGCGTTTCGCGACGCTCAAGCCGGGGCAGGTGGTGGAGATTTAGATTCTTGTCGTCCCGGCGCGTGATCTCGCTACAGCTCGTGCTTGATCGCCCAGGACACGTTCACGGTGACGGACAGCGTCTCTTCGCCCAGCGCCACTGGCGCTGCGGCCATGGGTGCGAGCGCCATCTTGGTGCGGAATATCGGCACCGACGCATTTCCTTCTGAAATGCTGAGCGGCGTGCCCAGCGTGACGCCGGCGGCCTTGGCATAAATCTCGGCCTTGCGGCGGGCATCGGCAAACGCCTGTTCGCGGGCCTGATCGAGAAGCTTCGACGCCGCTGACACCATGAAGTTGATCCCGCCGATATCGTTCGCGCCGGCGCCCACCAGCATGTCGATCACGCTGGCGACCTTGGTGACATCATGCAGCCGGATCGTCACGTGATTGCTGGCGCGGTAGCCGACAATGGACGGCGGGCTGGAGCGGTTCGGCGTATTTTGCGTTTGCGGTTGCAATGACAGCCGCGAGGTCTGGATATCCTTCGCCTCGATGCTGGCGGCCTTCAGCGCCAGCAGCACCTTGCCCATCGCTGCGTTGTTGGCGTCCGAAGCCTCGCGCGCGGTTTTGGCCTCCGAGGTGAAGCCGCCATCGATCTCGGCCATGTCGGGCGGCACCGATACCGTGGCTTCGCCGCTGACGGAGATCATGGCCGGGGGCTCGGCCTCCGCCAGTGCGGGGGTTGCGAGCAGCATGGCCGCCATGAGGGGGGCGACGAACATAACGTGATGTTTCATGGCCCTCACTTCAGCGGCACATAGACGTTGATCACCAGTTTGTCCTCCGCGGTCTTCAGGGGATCGGTGATGTATTCCTCGATGAAAGTGTCCTTGGCCTCGAGCTTCTTGTCGTCGAGGTGATTGGTGATGGCCTCATAGGTGTTGTCCATATTGTCGTAGGAACCGCGATGGACAAACTTCAGCGCCTTGCCATCGGGCGATTTCCCCATGCTCATGTCCTTGGTCAGGTTTTTCGGATCCTGATCGACCGGAATTTCCGCCAGATAGGTGAATCCGGTATCGTCGGTCGAGGTGTAAACGATCAGCGGATTGCCGGTGCTTTTGATGCCCTGCTTGTCGAGTAATGCTGACAGCGTCTTGAACGAGTCGATCAGGGTCTCGAACGCTGAATCCCAGTTGGCGCTGCCTTTCAGAACGACGACCGCTTTCGGCGTCAGCGTGGTTTCCTCGCCGAACGGATCGGCGGTCTGAACGGGTGCTGCGGCCGGTGCTGATGCAGCGGGGGTCTCCGCGGCGGCCGGTTTTGCAGGCGCGGCGCCAGGACTGGCTGCCGGAGCTGGTGTCGCCGCGGGAGCCGTCGCAGCCGGCAATTCCGCCAACGCATTGGCGATGCCTAACGAAATCGCGGCTGCCGGAACCAGCGCGACCATGGCAAGGCGGATGGAGCGGAAACAATTCATGCGATATTCTCCTTGGTCGCATTCAGCGATGGTTGTCTTCGTCGGCAGCATCTCGCCTTCGTGTCCCGGGTCACGGCGACGAAGCGCCGGCAATCTAACACGCAAGGCCTGCTTTCGTCCCATCTCAGGTAACTCCTGTCGGGTAGCTCTCGCGGCCGCCGGGTGCCGACACAAAATCACCACACTGGCCAATCCGCCATCATTCGCCATATAAGGCAGGCATAATTCGGGAAATTTCATGAGCGCGCTCGCCAACCATGCGTTTGCCAAAATGAACGGCATCGGCAACGAGATCGTCGTGGTCGATCTGCGCAATTCGGCCGCCGCTGTCACGGCCGAGGAAGCGCGCGCGGTCGCCTCGCCCTCAGGCGTGCATTACGACCAGTTGATGGTGCTGCAGCCGCCTCGCCTTGCGGGCACCGAGGCCTTCATCCGCATCTACAATAATGACGGCTCGGAAGCCGCCGCCTGCGGCAACGGCATGCGCTGCGTGGCGCGCCGGCAGTTCGAGAAAACCGGCCAGACTCAAGTCACCTTCGAGACGCGGGCCGGGCTGCTCAATTGCTGGCGCGGCCCGTCCGACGATCTCTACACCGTCGATATGGGGCAGCCGAAATTCGGCTGGCAGGATATTCCGCTCGCGGAAGAGTTCCGCGACACCCGGTCGATCGAACTGCAGATCGGCCCGATCGACGCGCCGGTGCTGCACACGCCGTCCGCGGTCAGCATGGGCAATCCGCACGCCATCTTCTGGGTCGACGACGTTAACGTCTACGACCTCGCTCGCTTCGGGCCGCTACTGGAAAACCATCCGGTCTTTCCCGAGCGCGCCAATATCACGCTGGCCCATATCGTCGATCGCGATCACATCACGATCCGCACCTGGGAGCGCGGCGCGGGACTGACACAGGCCTGCGGCTCGGCGGCCTGCGCCACGGCGGTGGCCGCGGCCCGGCTCAGGCGCGCGGGTCGCATTGTGCAGATCACGCTGCCCGGCGGCGACCTCGGTATCGAGTGGCGCGAACGCGACGACCATGTCCTGATGACGGGCACCGCCACGTTTGAGTATGAAGGGCAATTCGATCCGGCCTTGTTTGCCAGCGTCGCCTGACATGAGCGTCGATGTCGTCACCTTCGGCTGCCGGCTCAACGCCTTCGAATCCGAAGTGATCGCCCGCGAGGCCGAACGCGCCGGGCTGACCGAGACCATCGTGATCAATAGCTGCGCGGTCACCAACGAAGCCGTCGCACAGGCGCGGCAGTCGATCCGCCGGCTGAAGCGCGAACGGCCGTCGGCGCGGATCGTCGTTACCGGCTGCGCGGCGCAGACCGAGCCCGCGATGTTCGCTCATATGGCCGAGGTCGATCGCGTCATCGGCAATGATGACAAGATGCGCGGTGAAGCATGGCGCGCCGCGCGCACGGCGCTCGACGCCGCCGGCAGCTTCGGCATCGGGCAAAGCGAAAAGGTCGCGGTCGCCGATATCATGGCGGTCCGCCAGATGGCCCCGCATCTGCTGGAGGGCTTTCAGCGCGGCCTGCCGCGGGTATTCGTGCAGGTGCAGAACGGCTGCGATCACCGCTGCACCTTCTGCATTATCCCGTACGGTCGCGGCAATTCGCGGTCGGTGCCGATGGGCGCGGTGGTGGCCCAGGTCCGCGCGCTGGTCGAGCGCGGTCATGCCGAGATCGTGCTGACCGGTGTCGATCTCACGAGCTATGGCGCGGACCTTCCGGGCGCGCCGAAACTCGGCCTGCTGACGAAGCAAATTTTGCGGCATGTGCCTGATTTGAAGCGGTTGCGGATTTCCTCGATCGATCAGGTCGAGGTCGATCGCGATCTGCTCGACGTCATCGCGGATGAGGAGCGCCTGATGCCGCATCTGCATCTGTCGCTGCAATCCGGCGACGATCTCATTCTCAAGCGGATGAAGCGGCGGCATTCGCGCAGCGAAGCGATTGAATTCTGCGCGCAGGTGCGGCGGCTGCGGCCCGATATCGCGCTCGGTGCCGATATCATCGCCGGATTCCCAACCGAGTCCGAAGATATGTTCGCGCGCTCGCAAGATATGGTGGAGGAATGCGATCTGACATTCCTCCATGTGTTTCCCTATTCCAAGCGGCCGGGCACGCCGGCGGCGCGGATGCCGCAGGTATCGGGCGAACAGATCAAGCAACGCGCCAGGCGCTTGCGGGTGACGGGAGAGGCCGCGTTGCAAAAGCGGCTGACTTCGGAAATCGGCGCGACCCGCCGGGTTCTGATCGAGAGCGCGAGACAAGGCCGCACCGAGCATTTCATGCCGGTAGCGATCAGCGGCGAGACGCCCGGCGCGGTGCTGACGCTGAAGATGGCGGGGCATGACGGCGCGCGTTTGATCCCAGACGGTCATCGCCCGGCCTGACCCTCACTCCCCGTTCCAGCCGCAGGCGCGAAGCCGTTCATGCAAATGCGCCGGTGGCGGTGCGGTCACGTGAACCGGGTCCTTGTTTTTCGAAATCGGAATCCCGATCTCGCGGGAATGCAGATGCAGTCTCGGTTCGCCGAAGCGGGGACCGTTTCCGTAAATATTGTCGCCGACAATCGGCCAGCCCATGGCGGCGCAGTGAACCCGCAATTGATGGGTGCGGCCGGTGACCGGTTCGAGCGCAAGCCAGGTGAGTCTGCCACTCCCTCCCCCCTTGCGGGGGAGGGTTGGGGAGGGGGGTCAACAACGGTGCCGTTGGAGTTCACCCCCACCCCCGACCCCTCCCCGCAAGGGGGAGGGGAGAAGAAGTTACGTCCGAGCACTTTCCAGTTGGTGGTGGCCGGCTGGCCGTCCGCATCGGGCTTCTGCCACCAGCCGCGCTCGGCGTTGAGGCGGCCGAGCGGCATGTCGATGGTGCCTTGATCCTCGACCGGGCCGCCTTCGACCACCGCCCAGTAGGTTTTTGAAATTTTGCCATGCTTGAACAGCAGGCCCAGCGACGCGGTTGCCTTGCGGTGTCGCCCAAGCACGAGGCAACCGGAGGTGTCCTTATCGAGCCGGTGGGCGAGAACCGGCGGACGCGGCAGGCCAAACCGCAGCGCGTCGAAGGAGGATTCCAGATTGGCGCCGCCCTTGGGACCGCGATGCACCGGCAGCCCCGCGGGCTTGTCGATCACCAGCATCAGCCCGTCGCGATGGAGCACACGCGCCTGAATTTCCTCCGCGGTTAATTCGGGAACATCCATCGATCGGTCAAGACTTTCGCTCATGGCGCGAAACCGCTAACACACCCCCAACATGAACGATACACCTCCGGAAAAGACCAAATTGAGCTGGTGGCGGCGGCTGTCCGGTGGACTGAAACGCACGTCAAGTTCGCTCGGGACCGCGGTCGCCGATCTCGTCACCAAGCGCAAGCTCGACCGCGCGATGCTCGACGATATCGAGGACGTGCTGCTGCGTGCCGATCTCGGAACCGAGGTCGCAGCGCGCATCGCTGCCGCGGTCGGGGTCGGTCGTTACGACAAGGCGATCTCGGCGGATGACGTCAAAACCGTGGTCGCTGCCGAAGTCGAGAAAGTCCTGGTTCCGGTGGCAAAACCGCTGTCGATCGACCCGGTGCAGCAGCCGTTCGTGATTCTGGTGGTCGGCGTCAACGGTTCCGGCAAAACCACCACCATCGGCAAGCTGGCGGCCAAGTTCAGCGCCGAAGGCCGCAAGGTCATGCTGGCGGCCGGCGACACCTTTCGCGCCGCCGCGATCGAGCAGCTCAGGATCTGGGGCGATCGCACCAAATCGCCGGTGATCGCCGGCGCGCAGGGTTCGGATTCCGCGAGCCTCGCCTTCAATGCCGTGACCGCGGCGAAAGAGCAGAATATCAACGTGCTCCTGATCGACACCGCCGGGCGGTTGCAGAACAAGGCGGAATTGATGAACGAACTTGAAAAGGTGGTTCGCGTCGTCAAGAAGGTCGACGCTTCGGCGCCCCATGCGGTGCTGCTGGTGCTCGACGCCACGGTGGGACAAAATGCGCTGTCGCAGGTCGAGGCGTTTCAGCGTACCGCGGGCGTGACGGGTCTGGTGATGACAAAACTCGACGGCACGGCGCGCGGCGGCATTCTGGTGGCGCTCGCCGAAAAATACAAACTGCCGGTGCACTTCATCGGTGTCGGCGAGGGCATCGACGATCTCGCGCCGTTCACCGCGCACGAGTTCGCGCGAGCCATCGCGGGGATTGAATAGGCTTCATCCTTCGAGACGCGCGCAAGATGCGCGCTCCTCAGGATGAGGGAAGAGCAAAACGCAAGATCCTCGTCCTGAGGATAAGGGAAGGCCAAGCGCAATATCCTCATCCTGAGGAGGTGCGAAGCACCGTCTCGAAGGATGGCAACGCGACGAATTTGATGGAATTGAGTAATGGACAAGACCACGCCGCATCCGCTGTTCAAGCTCGCGACCGAACTTGGGCCGCTGGTGATTTTCTTCATCGCCAACTTCAAATTCCATCTGTTCGTCGCCACCGGCGCGTTCATGGTGGCGGTGGTGGTGGCGATGATCGCCTCTTACGTGGTGACGCGACATGTGCCGATCATGGCGCTGGTCACGGGCGTCATCGTCATCGTGTTCGGCACGCTGACGCTGGTGCTGCATGATGAGACCTTCATCAAGGTCAAGCCGACCATCATCTACAGCCTGTTCGCAGCGGTGCTGGGCGGCGGATTGCTGTTCGGCCGTTCCTTCATCCAGATCATGTTCGATCAGATGTTCAATCTTACCCCGCAGGGCTGGCGGATGCTGACGCTACGCTGGGCATTGTTCTTTTTCGCGCTGGCGATCCTGAACGAAGTCGTCTGGCGTACCCAGACCACCGATTTCTGGGTGAACTTCAAGGTGTTCGGCGTGACGCCGCTGACGATGCTGTTTGCGTTGACGCAGATGCCGTTGATCAAGCGCTACCAGGTCGAGCCGGTTTCGCTCGAAGTGAGCGAAGCGGAGGCCGGCGACGTGTCGAAGGGGTGATCCGGTGAGCGGCGCTCACTTCAAGATCCGGCGTTCAGCGCCTTGTCGATCTCGACCCTGAGCACAGCGTCGATATTGTCGGGCAAAATCGGGCCGACCATCTTGTACACGATGGTGCCGTTGCGCCCCACGATGAAGGTTTCCGGCACGCCATAAACGCCCCATTCAATGGCGGCGCGGCCATTGCCGTCGACACCGACAATGCCGAACGGATTGCCATAGCGGCCGAGGAAGCGCCGGGCGTTCTCCGGCGTGTCCTTGTAGTTGATGCCGACCATCTGCAGCCGCTTGTCCTTGGCCAGTTCAGTCAATAGCGGCGCTTCGTCGTGGCACGGCACGCACCATGAGGCCCAGACGTTGACGACGCTGACCTTGCCCTTGAACATGGCGGGATCGAGCCCGGGGATCTGTGCGCCACCATCGAGCAGACCCTGCAGCGGCGGCAGCGCGGTCGGCGGGGCGGGGTGACCGATCAGGGCGGAAGGGATTTTCGACGGATCGCCGTCGCCGAGCCGGAACCAGAAGATCGCAGCCAGCAACCCGAACGCGAGCAACGGCAGCGCCATCAGCCAGGACCGTCGTTGCGGGGATTTGCCGGATGTCTGGGGCAGCGATGTCATGGGGTCTACGGATGTCATGGGATCCGATGTATTGGGCTCGCTCATTGGATGTCCGCCACGCCACGCCCGGAGCGTCGGACCACGCCAGAGGCCTCGAGTTCGCGCAGGCGTTGCTTCTGACGGCGATAATCGATCACAATCCAGACAATCAGCATCAGCACCACGGCGGTCACCAGCACGTAGGATGTCACGATAAAGGACGCGTAGGGACCGAGCGACATCGCGGTCACGCCGAACGCTGGCTTGATTGCGTCACCTGCGCCACCTGCATCAATTGCAATGCGCGCACCCGGCGCCGCAGGATTTCGTTGCGCATCGCCGCCAGATGCAGCGTGACGAACAACAGCGAAAACGCCAGCGCCATCACCAATAGCGGAATCAAAAACGCGCGATCGAGCGTGGCGCCGCCCATCCGCAGCACCGAGGCCGGTTGATGCAGCGTATTCCACCAGTCGACCGAGAATTTGATGATCGGCAGGTTGATCGCGCCGACCAGCGTCAGGATCGCCGCGGCGCGCGCGGCCCGTGACGGATCTTCGACTGCGCGCCACAGCGCCATCAGGCCGAGATACATCAGAAACAGGATCAGCACCGAGGTCAGCCGCGCATCCCATTCCCAATAGGTGCCCCACATCGGGCGTCCCCACAGCGATCCCGTGACCAGTGCCAGAAACGTAAACGCCGCGCCGATCGGGGCCGCGGCCTTGGCAGCGACATCCGCCAGCGGATGCCGCCACACCAGCGTGCCCAGTGCGGCGACGCTCATCACGCCCCAGACGAACATCGACAGCCAGGCATTCGGCACATGGATGAACATGATCTTGACGGTGGCGCCCTGCTGATAGTCGTCCGGCGCCATGGCCGATTGATAGAGGCCGATCAGCAGCAGAACGGCGGTGGCAGCCGCAAGCCACGGCAACAGCCGCGCGGTCAGCGTCAGGAACCGGGTCGGGTTGGCGAGATCGATCAGCGTCATGGCGTCCCTGATAGTCGCTGCGGCCCTGGCAGACAATGCGGCTTGTGCTGTTTCATTTGGTCTCAGCCAGAGTTGATCGGCATCGGTTCGGCATTCAATCGAGGCCGTGCCGGAGGCTCGCGGCGGCCGCGATCGGCCCGATCACGAAGCTGATCAGCGATAGCGCGCACAGGATCGAAAACGGCGTGCCGAACGATAATGGTCCGGTGATCGCCGCCTCCGACGCGGCGACGCCGAAAATCAGTACCGGGATCGACAGCGGCAGCACCAGCACCGCCAGCAGCAATCCGCCGCGATGCAGTGTCACCGCCAGTGCCGCGCCGATCATGCCGGTAAAGGTCAATGCCGGCGTTCCGGCCAGCAGCGTCAAGGCGACGGCCGACGTCGAGCCGGCGTCGAGATTCAACAACAAGCCCAGCACCGGCGTGGCGATGATCAGCGGCAATCCCGCGGCCAGCCAGTGCGCCAGTGCTTTCGCGGCACAGGTTAGTTCCAGCGGCGTCCGGCTCATCACGATCAGATCGAGCGAACCGTCCTCGTGGTCGGCCATGAACAGCCGGTCAAGCGTGAGCAGGCTTGCGAGCAGGGCGCCGAGCCAGAGAATCGCCGGACCGAGCCGCGCCAGCAAGGCGAGATCGGGTCCGAGCGCGAACGGCATCAGCACCACCACGATGAGAAAGAACAGCACGCCGATCAGCGCACCGCCGCCGACCCGCAGCGCAATTCGGATGTCCCGACGAATCATCATGATGAGGGCGGTCATGCCACGCCCCCGATCCGCAATTCCTTTGCTTCGATCCCCAAGGGCGCGTGGGTTGCGGCGACGATCAGCCCGCCGCGGGCAAGATGATCGCGCATCAGCGTGGCAAACAGGCTCTGGCCGGCGGTATCGAGCGCCGAGGTCGGCTCATCCAGTAGCCAGATCGGCCGTCGCACCGCGACCAGTCGGGCGATCGAGAGCCGCCGGCGTTGTCCGGCCGACAGATACGCCGCCGGCAAATGCGCGGCATGATCGAGCCCGACCGCGACCAGGCTATGGTCAGCATTCGACGCCTCGCCGCCGAGAAAATCCCGCCAGAACGCAAGGTTTTCCAGCACGCTCAGCGCAGGTTTCATCGCATCGCGATGGCCGAGATAATGGGCCTGTTCGGCCACCGTCAGTTCCCGCTCGCCGTCCTCAAGTCCGATCGATCCGGCGGCCAATGTCAGCAGGCCGGCGACGATCCGCAATAGCGAGGTTTTGCCCGATCCGTTGGGTCCGGTAACGGCCAGCGCCTCGCCGGAAGAGGCTGTAAAATCGAGCTCCGAGAACACCTCCCGGCCGCCCCGCACGCATTTGACGCCGCGTCCCAGGAGCCGCATTTGCCCTTCCGTGGCCTTCCAGAATAATGGATACCGCATTGCTGCGGCACGGTTGTCGCTGTGGCGGTGCCACTGGAAAGATTCTAAAAGGTTCTATAAGCCGGAACTTGATGCAGCACACAATCCGCGGCTGCAAGCCAACAGGCCAGGCTGCGCTGACGGTGTTTGGATACCCTTGCCGGGTGCAACGAAGAATTGGGATTGCCTCACATGACCTCGCTCGACAGCTTCAAATGCCAGAAGACCCTCAAGGTCGGCAGCAAGACCTATGTCTATTACAGCCTGCCGGCCGCCGAGAAAAACGGTCTGAAGGGAATTTCCAGGCTTCCTTATTCCATGAAAGTGCTGCTGGAAAACCTGCTGCGCAACGAAGACGACCGCACCGTCAAGAAGGCTGACATCGTCGCGGTTGCGAAGTGGCTGAAGAAGCGCAAGCTCGAGCATGAAATCGCATTTCGCCCGGCGCGGGTCCTGATGCAGGATTTCACCGGCGTGCCGGCGGTGGTCGATCTTGCCGCGATGCGCAACGCCATGCAGGCGCTCGGCGGGGACGCGGAAAAAATCAATCCGCTGGTGCCGGTCGATCTCGTGATCGATCATTCGGTGATCGTGAACTTCTTCGGCGACAACAAGGCGTTCGGCAAGAACGTGGTCGAGGAATACAAGCAGAATCAGGAGCGCTACGAATTCCTGAAATGGGGCCAGAAGGCGTTTTCGAGTTTCTCCGTGGTGCCGCCCGGCACCGGCATCTGCCATCAGGTCAATCTCGAATATCTGGCCCAGACGGTGTGGACCCGGAAGGAGAAGCTGACGGTCGGCAAAAAGAAAGGCACCTTCGAGGTCGCCTATCCGGACACCTTGGTCGGCACTGATTCGCACACCACCATGGTCAACGGGCTCGCCGTGCTCGGCTGGGGCGTCGGCGGCATCGAGGCGGAAGCCGCGATGCTGGGCCAGCCGCTGTCGATGCTGCTGCCGGAAGTGATCGGCTTCAAGCTCAAGGGGCAGTTGAAGGAAGGCGTTACCGCCACCGATCTGGTGCTGACGGTGACGCAGATGCTGCGCAAGCAGGGCGTGGTCGGCAAGTTCGTCGAGTTTTTCGGCCCCGGCCTCGATTATCTCTCGGTGGCCGACAAGGCGACCATCGGCAACATGGCGCCGGAATACGGCGCGACCTGCGGTTTCTTTCCGGTCGATGCCGAGACCATCGATTATCTCAAGACCTCGGGCCGCAAGTCCGATCGGGTTGCGCTGGTGACCGCCTACGCCAAGGCGCAGGGCCTGTTTCGATCAGCCAAATCGCCGGATCCGGTCTTCACGGAAACGCTGACGCTCGACCTCGGCGATGTGGTGCCGTCGATGGCCGGCCCGAAGCGTCCCGAGGGACGCGTCGCGCTGCCCGCGGTCGCGGAGGGTTTCGCCGCGGCGATGACCAGCGAATACAAGAAAGCCGCCGATGCCTCCAGGCGCTACCCGGTGGAGAATCGCAATTTCGATCTCGGACACGGCGATGTGGTGATCGCGGCGATCACCTCGTGCACCAATACTTCCAATCCGAGCGTGCTGATCGGCGCCGGCCTGCTGGCGCGCAATGCCGCCGCCAAGGGCCTTACCGCAAAGCCGTGGGTCAAGACCTCGCTCGCGCCGGGCAGCCAGGTGGTCGCGGAATATCTCTCCAATTCCGGACTGCAGCTTGATCTCGACAAGGTCGGCTTCAACCTGGTCGGCTTCGGCTGCACCACCTGCATCGGCAATTCCGGACCGCTGCCGGAGGAGATTTCGAAGTCGATCAACGACAACGGCATCATCGGCGCCGCGGTGCTGTCGGGTAATCGCAACTTCGAGGGCCGCGTCAGCCCGGACGTGCAGGCCAATTATCTGGCCTCGCCGCCGCTGGTGGTGGCCTATGCGCTGGCCGGAACGGTGACGAAAAATCTCGCGGTCGAGCCGCTCGGCAACGGCAGGGACGGCAAGCCGGTTTACCTGAAGGACATCTGGCCGACGACCAAGGAGATCAACGCGTTGATGAAGAAGTTCGTCACCGCGGCGATCTTCAAGAAGCGTTACGCCGATGTGTTCAAGGGCGACACCAACTGGCGCAAGATCAAAACCGTCGAGAGCGAAACCTATCGCTGGAACATGAGCTCGACCTACGTTCAGAACCCGCCTTACTTCGAAGGCATGAAGAAAGAGCCGGAACCGATTGTCGATGTCGTCGACGCCCGCATTCTGGCAATGTTCGGCGACAAGATCACCACCGACCACATCTCGCCGGCCGGTGCGATCAAGCTGACGTCGCCGGCGGGGAAATATCTCTCCGAGCATCAGGTGCGCCCGGCCGATTTCAATCAATACGGCACAAGGCGCGGCAATCATGAAGTCATGATGCGCGGCACCTTCGCCAATATCCGCATCAAGAACTTCATGCTGAAGGGCGCCGACGGCAACATCCCCGAAGGCGGCCTGACCAAGCATTGGCCCGACGGCGAGCAGATGTCGATCTACGATGCCGCGATGAAGTACCAGGCCGAGAAGGTGCCGCTGGTGGTTTTCGCCGGCGCCGAATACGGCAACGGCTCATCGCGCGACTGGGCCGCGAAGGGAACTCGGCTGCTCGGCGTCCGCGCCGTGATTTGCCAGAGCTTCGAACGCATCCATCGCTCCAACCTCGTCGGTATGGGTGTGTTGCCGCTGACGTTCGAGGACGGCGCGTCCTGGCAGTCGATCGGGCTGAAGGGCGATGAGAAGGTGACGATTCGCGGCCTGCAGGGCGATCTGAAGCCACGCCAGAAGCTGACGGCGGAGATCGTAAGCGGCGATGGCTCGCTGCAGCGCGTCTCGTTGCTGTGCCGCATCGATACGCTCGACGAGCTCGAATACTATCGAAACGGGGGCATTCTGCATTACGTGCTGCGCAAGCTGGCCGCCTGATGCGAATTGTGGTCGGTGCCTCACTGCGAAGTGAGTGGCGAGTGAAGGGGAGGCGGCCTATGAAGGGTCGCCTTCTTGCGTTCGAAGGCCGGCGCGCTCGGGCGCCGCGGGGCAGATGCAATCACGGCGGCGGCGCGAAAGTCTCCCGGTTTCCAGTATGACAGCGATGATGGCCTATAATTGTATTTCGCGGTGGTCGGGTGCGCTCGGCGTCTGCGCCATTGTAGCGATGATCCGTCCAGCCCTGGCCGATCCGCGCGCGGTGGTCGAACTTTTCACGTCGCAAGGCTGCTCGTCATGCCCGGCGGCCGACAAGATCATCGGCGAACTGGCCAAGGATCCGTCGATCGTCGCGTTGAGCATGCCGATCGACTACTGGGATTATCTCGGCTGGAAAGACACGCTGGCGGATGCGCGCTTCAGCGCCCGTCAGAAAGCCTATTCGCGGATGCGTGGCGATCGCGAAGTCTACACGCCGCAAGTGGTCGTCAATGGGTCGGTGCATGTGATCGGCAGCGATCGCGACAGCATCGAAGGCGCGATCGGCGATACCAAAAAAGTCGATGGTGTGATGTCGGTGCCGGTTTCGATGACGCTGACCGGCAAGCAAATCAATGTTTCGGTCGCGGTCTCCAGCAAGGGTCCTGCCGCGATGCACGGCGAAATCTGGATCGGTTCGATCTCGAAAGCGGTGCCGATTGCCATTGGCCGCGGCGAGAATCGCGGCCGCGAAGTCACCTACTTCAATGTGGTGCGTAACCTGCTGAAGGTCGGCGACTGGAACGGCAGCTCCGGGAGCTGGACGGTGCCGCTGGAAAATATCTCCCGCGAGGGAGTCGATGCCGCTGTGGTCTACATCCAGGACGGCAGTCGCGACAGGCCCGGCCCGATGCTGGGCGCGGCCTATACGTCGCTGCACTGACGGATATCGCCGTTACTTTTTGTTTCGCAAGGCCGGTTTGCGGTTCGCGAGGCCAAACGGAAACGCGAGCCCAACCAGAAAGCTCGAAAAGAAAAAGGACCAACTCTCGTTGGCCCAGTATTGGGGTATGCTTCTTGCGAACAGGCCCGATCCCGACGACCCCGGGGGGCTGGGGGCTGAGGAATCCGGTGCCGAAAGGACCGGGCCAACGCAGGACTCCCTTGTCGCAATCCAGAAGGGCGGTCGATAGGCGGAAATTGGGCGGTATTATGATTCTGCTAACGATCCCGTGACGGTATATTTCGCGCTTGATCAGAGGTTGCGATCCTCCGTCGCGCACTAATTCGAACGCGCCCGCCACCGCCCTCTTGCAGCCGTGCGCAGTTGGCGCAATCATGTCATCGACATGACAACAGGAGGCGCTCCATGAGTTTGATGCCGGAGGAAGCCGATCCAAGCGAGAATCGCGCAGCGGCGCGCATTGCCGCTGCGGGGCCGTTGCCGAGCCGTGTGACGTTCAATCGCGTCGAACTCAGCCGCATTTTGAATCTGTACGGGCGCATGGTCGCCGATGGCGAGTGGCGCGACTACGCCATCGATTTTCTGAAAGACCGCGCGGTGTTTTCGGTGTTCCGCCGCGCTTCCGAAGTTCCGATCTACCGAATCGAAAAAGATCCGAGGCTGGCGCGCAAGCAGGGGATCTACAGCGTGATCTCGGCGACCGGGCTGATCCTGCGCCGCGGCCACGAACTTGACCGCGTGCTGCTGGTGATCGACCGCAAGCTGTCGGTGGTCTAGCGATCGAGGGATTCCTCATCCTGAGGAGCGCGCATTTGCGCGCGTCTCGAAGGATGAATCGTGGGAGTCATGGTTCGAGACGGCGCAAGGCGCCTCCTCACCATGAGGGATCATCCGGGTTACAATACAGCCGATGATCCAGCCGGCAACGTGCTCCCGCCTTTACCCAGCGGCCGCTGCATCATCACGGTGTCGAGCCAGCGACCGAACTTGAAGCCGACATCGGGATGGGTCCCGATCAATTGGAAACCGGTCCGGGCATGCACGCCGATCGATCCGGCGTTGGCGGAATCTCCGATCACCGCGATCATCTGCCGATAGCCGCGCGCCTCGGATTCGGCGATCAGCCTTTGCAGCAATTGCGTGCCGATCCCGCGCCGGTGAATCGCAGGATGCAGATAGACCGAATTCTCAACGGTGAAGCGATAGGCCGGCCGCGGCCGGTAGGCGCCGGCATAGGCGTATCCGACCACCCGGCCTTCGAGCTCAGCGACCAGATAGGGAAAGCCGCCGTCCATCAACGCGCCAAAACGCCGTGTCATTTCGGCCAGGTCGGGCGGGATCAACTCGAAGGTCGCGGTGCCGTAGCGGACCGCGTGGCCGTAGATCTCGGTAATGGCTGACAGGTCGGCGGCGACGGCAGGTCTGGTTTCGGCGGCGGACATGGCGCGCAGACTATTTTTGTCCGCTGCAAAAGAAAAGCCCCGGCCGAAAGGCCGGGGCTCGAACCATCCGCTATGGCGCGGGCGATCAGTCGCGCTGGCCGAGCAATTGCAGCAGCAGCGTGAACAGGTTGATGAAGTTCAAATAGAGCGACAACGCGCCGGTGATCGCAGCCCGCTCCGCCACGTCACCGCCCTGCGAGGCGTAGCCGTAGATGTAATCGTTCTTCAGCCGCTGGGTATCCCAGGCGGTGAGGCCGGCAAATACCAGCACGCCGACCACCGACACGACGAACTGCAGCATCGAGCTCGCGAGGAAGATGTTGACCACGCTCGCGATGATGATGCCGAACAGGCCCATGATCAGGAACGAGCCCATGCCGCTCATGTCACGCTTGGTGGTGTAACCATAGAGGCTCAACGCGCCGAAGGTGGCCGCGGTGATGAAGAACA
Organism: uncultured Pseudomonadota bacterium; assembly: GCA_963771225.1. GTDB lineage: Bacteria > Pseudomonadota > Alphaproteobacteria > Rhizobiales > Xanthobacteraceae > Bradyrhizobium. The sequence continues at coordinate 216,794 of CAVYSR010000014.1, forward strand.
CCCGCACGATCGAGGTGTGGGTATACACCAGGAAGATCGACGACAGCGAAATGCCCATCAGCGCCGAGAACACCCAGAACAACATCTGGGCCGTCGCCGGCCGCAGCCGGTTGATGCCGGCGGAGATGACGAACACCATCGCCAGCGGCGCCAGCATGAACAGCCATTTCAGCGGGCTGACGAACATCGCGTAACCGAACGGCGTCAGGAAGGCATTGCCGATCTTGGCAGCGCCGACGGCCGGATCCGTGGTCACCGCCGCCATATAGATGCCGAGCGCGGCGAGGCCGGTAATGGCGAGGCCGATGCTCATGTAATTGTAGATGCGCAGCATGTAGGCGCGCAGACCGGCGTCGACGGCCGCGGCGTCAGTGCGCCCGGCGGCCCGGCCGAAAGGAGAAGCGTAGTTGCGGTCTAGGTCCGACATGGTCGAATTCCCGTTGTTTGTCCGGCAGAGCGCAAAGGCTTCGCGACGCCGGTGCAGAAAGCTATCCCAGATACCACCGTTTGCTGACATTAATTTTAAGTCATCAAGCTGGCGTCCGAGCCTGACTGGTATGTGGGAAACTAGCACATTCCCTGCAAGCTTCCATGCGCGGCTGAATGTCGCTCCGCAGGCGAGATTTCAGGTGGATACGCCCTCACGCTGCGGCACCGATTGTTTCAATTTGTGTCATAAGTTCCGCAACACGGTGGCTGGTTTCTGGTTGAGAGCCAGCAATGTGCCGGCAAGTCCCAGTCCCACGGTGGCGATCAGCGCCACCGCCACCACGAGGGTGGCGCTGCCGGCCTGCCAGATGAAGCTCAGCGTCATCAGCCGGGTCACGATCAGCCAGGCGGCGACGGAACCTGCGATCACGCCGAAAATCGCGGTGGCAAAGCCGATCATCAGATATTCCAGCGCATAAGCGCCGAGCAGCCGCGCCCGCGTGGCGCCCAGGGTCTTGAGAATGACAGCATCGTAGACCCGATGGCGATGGCCGGCGGCGAGCGCACCGCCGAGCACCAGTACCGCGGAAATCAACGTCACCGCGCTGGCGCCGCGGATCGCCAGCACGAGGTTGGTGACCACGGCGCCGACCGTATCCAGCGCCTCGCGGACTCGCACGCTCGTTACCATCGGAAATGCGTCAGCCACCGATTTGATGATCCGGGCGTCGCCAGAGGGGTCCGGGTGGGTCTCGGTCAGCGTCGCGACATGGGTATGCGGAGCGCCCTTGAAGGCGTTGGGGGAGAACACCAGCACGAAATTCATGCCGAGGCTCTGCCAATCCACCGTGCGCATGTTGCTGATGGTGGCCGGAATATCACGGCCGAGCACATTGACGACGATCTCGTCGCCGATTCCGAGCTTGAGCCCGTCGGCGATCTTCTTCTCGATCGACACCAGCGGCGGCCCGTCATAATTGGCATCCCACCATTGGCCCTCGACGATCTTCGAGCCCTTGGGGACTTCGCTGGCGGAGGTCAGGCCGCGGTCGCTCTGCAGCACCCATTCGGCGTCGGTCGAGGGCTTGAGGTCTTCCGCCTTGACCCCGCGGGCAGCGACGATGCGTCCGCGCAGCATCGCCACGTCATCGACGGTCGATTGCGGCGTGGTCGCTTTGAGGAACGTGGCAAAGCGGTCGGCTTCGGTGCTGGGAATATCGATGAAATAGAATGACGGCGCCCGGTCCGGCAGGGCGGCCAGGAATTGCCGCCGCAGATTGCCATCGATCTGCGTGATGGTGACCAGCACCGCCAGCCCGAGGCCGAGCGACATCACCACCGACGGGGTCAACGCGCCGGGCCGGTGGATGTTCGCGATCGCCAGCCGCAGCATGGTGATGCGGGTGCGCGGCAGGCGGCGCGCCACCGCCATCAGGATAGCGGCGATGCCGCGCAACAGCGCAAACACCATGATGGAGGAAGCGACGAATACCGCCGCGACCCGCTTGTCGTAGGCGAGCCCGATCGCCACCGCGATCAGCAACGCGATCACCGCGGCCATCAAGGCAAGATAGCGCCAGCGCGGGCGGTGCCATTCGCTGGTCACCGCTTCGCGAAACAATGCCGCCACCGGCACATCATGGACCCGGCCGAGCGGCCACAGTCCGAAGGCAAGCGCGGTCAACAAGCCATAGACGAATGACAGCAACAGCGCCTCGGGATGCAGCGCCGGTACCACCGGCAGCGGCAGCAGCTTGCCGAACACACCGACGACGATGAACGGCAGCGCCGCGCCGGCGGCAAGCCCGATCGCCGAGCCGACCACGGCGAGCACGGTCACTTGCGTGAGATAAATAGTGAAGACGTCGCGGCCGGTGGCGCCCAGCGCCTTGAACGCCGCGATCACGTCGCGGCGGCGATCGATGTGGCTTTTGACGGCGTTGGCGACGCCGACGCCACCGACCAGCAGCGCGGCAAGCCCGACCAGCGTCAGGAACTGGGTGAAGCGGCTGATGGTGCGTTCGAGCTGCGGCGAAGCATTGTCGCGGGAGCGGATTTCCCAGCCGGCCTGCGGCGCCGCATTTCTCGCATCGTTGACCAGCGCTTTCACCGCCCGATCATTGGCCGTGTTGTCCGGCAGCTTTACCCGATAGATCCAGTGTACCAGGCTGCCGGGTTGCAACAACCCGGTCGCGCGCAAGCCGGCCTCGCTGACCAGGAACCGCGGGCCGAAGCCGACCCCGCCGGCGAGCTTGTCGGGTTCGGCGCTGACCACGCTGCGAATTTGAAAGCTCGCATTGCCGATGGTGACGCGGTCGCCGATCTTGAGATCGAGCCGCGCCAGCAGGGTCGAATCAGCCGCTGCGCCGAACACGGCCCCGTCATCGTGCTGAGAGTTGGCCAGCAGATCGGCCACCGGTATCACCGGATCGAGCGTCAATGCGCCGAGCATGGGATAGGTGCCGTCCACCGCCTTGAGTTCGACCAGAGCGAGCCGGCCATCGCCGGTGCGGGCCATGGCGCGCAACGTCGCTGCTACCGATACGTCGCCGCGGGAACGCAGAAACGCAATTTCGTCAGGTTTGGCCTCGCGCTGCATCAAGGAGAAGGCGGCGTCGCCGCCGAGCAGGGTGCGGCCCTCCCGCGCCAGTCCCTCGCTGAGGCTGGCTGCGACCGAGCCGACGCCGGCAATCGCCATCACGCCGAGCGCGATGCAGGCGATGAAAACGTAAAAGCCGCGCAGACCCCCGCGCAATTCGCGCAACGCAAAGCGCAGCGGAAGCCAAGCCGCGCGATTGCCGGGGACCGCTTCGGCGATGAGCGTCATGGGGCGGTGATGCGATCCGCCGGCTGGCTATCGATCCGGCCCGAGCGCAGCCGCACCACGCGATCGCAACGTTGCGCCAGCGAGGTGTCGTGGGTCACCAGCACCAGCGTCATGCCGCGCTCGATGTGTTTGGTAAACAAAAGGTCTACGATCTGCTTGCCGGTGGCTTCGTCGAGATTTCCGGTGGGCTCATCCGCCACCAGGATGGCCGGATCAGGCGCCAGCGCTCGAGCCAGCGCCACGCGCTGTTGCTCTCCGCCGGACAATTGCGTGGGATAATGATGCAGGCGATCGCCGAGGCCGACCGATGTCAATTCCTGCGCCGCGCGCCGCGCGGCATCGGGATTGCCGGCCAGTTCCAGCGGCACCGCGACATTTTCCAGCGCCGTCATGGTCGGGATCAGGTGGAACGACTGGAACACAATGCCGACCTGGCGGCCGCGGAAGCGCGCCAGCGCGTCCTCGTCGAGGGCATTGAAAGGGGTGCCGTTGACCACCACTTCTCCGCTGTCGGGACGCTCCAGTCCCGCCATCACCATCAGCAAGGTGGATTTGCCCGAGCCTGACGGCCCGATCAGGCCGATTGCTTCCCCTGACGCCACGCGCAGGCTGATATCCTTGAGGATATGTACACGCGCGGCGCCCGCGCCGAGCGAGAGGTTGACGTTCGAGATGGCGATGCTGTCCGGCTCGAGGCCGGACAATGAGGAGGATTCGATGAGACTGTCCATGGCTCGGTCATATGGCACTTCCGCCGTCGCGGTCGAGGGGCAGTGGCGCTTGTTCGTGCAAATGCTCGTGTTGGGCCTGGTGTTTTTCGCCGGGGAACTGGCGATCGCGCCCGGCGCAGGGGCGCAAACGCCTGAGGGCCATGGCGCAAAGCCGATCCAGATGGTGGTGCTGGGCGATTCGCTCAGTGCCGGCTATGGCCTGCCGGGGCCCGCGGCGTTCCCGGCGAGGCTCCAAAAATCTTTGAAGTCCAACGGGATAGATGTGGATATGATCAATGCCGGGGTGTCCGGCGATACCAGTTCCGGCGGCCGTGACCGGCTCGACTGGTCGGTGCCCGAGGGGACCGAGGCTGTCATCGTCGAGCTTGGCGCCAACGATGCCTTGCGGGGTATCGATCCGAAGATCACCCGCCAGGCGCTTTCGGACATCGTGACCCGGCTGAAGGCGCGCAAGATCGCGGTCCTTTTGTGCGGCATGCTCGCGCCGCCGAACTACGGCAGCGAATATGCCGCCCGCTTCAACTCCATCTATGCGGATCTTTCGAAATCGTTCGGGGTGCCGCTGTATCCGTTTTTCCTCGAGGGCGTCGCGGCCGACGCCAAGCTCAACCAGGCGGACGGCTTGCACCCGACGGCGGAAGGAGTCGATGTGATCGTTAAAAATATCTTGCCCACGGTGCAGGCATTTCTTGGCGCGTTACCCGGGCAACGGAGTTGAAAAAAGGGCAGCGCTAACCCTAACACGGTGTTTTCCCGGCGGTGTCATTGTTCGAAAGTCGCGGATGCTTCGCAGAGTCACATAAGTACGGTAGAAATCAGCATCGGTGATTCGTTGCCGGGTTTGTTACAGGGCATGATCTTTCCGGGATCCTGCCTCAGCATCGGGAGTTTTGCGATGCCGCGTTTGTTTACTGGACTGGAAATCCCGGCCGAGATCGGCCAGACGCTTTCCAATATGCGTGGCGGCCTGCCGGGCGCGCGCTGGATCGACCCCGAAAATTATCATGTCACCTTGCGCTTCATCGGCGATATCGATGGCATCGCGGCGAATGAAATCGCCTCGCTGCTGGTTCGGGTCAATCGCAAGCCGTTCGAGGTAGCGCTGCAGGGCCTGTCGAGTTTCGGAGGAAAAAAGCCGCGCGCGGTGGTGGCCCAGGTAGTGCCGAGCCGGCCCCTGATCGAGTTGCAAGCCGAGCTCGAACGCCTGATGCAGCGCATCGGGCTTGACCCGGAGGGGCGGAAATTCACCCCGCATGTGACGCTGGCGCGGCTGCGCGACGCTTCCAACCAGGATGTCGCGGACTACCTGTCGGTGCGCGGCTATTTTCCGACCCGGGTGTTCACGGCCTCGCGGTTTGTGCTGTTCTCGTCGCGGGCTTCCACCGGCGGCGGACCCTATGTGGTCGAGGATTCCTACGCGCTGAGCGCATGAGCGGCGCAGCTGCTCATCGCGCGGCTCTTGACAGCGTGAACTCTCTGGATTCCACCGGCTTTGCGGTGCACCGTAAAGGCCGCATGCTGAACCGCTTTCCGGGACACGGCCCGCGCATAGCCCCTGCACCAATTCGCGGCTTGCAATTTTTGCGGCATTAGGGCCGTAAGGTGGGTCATGCTGTCGACCCCGCCCGCCTCGTTCCACGCCCATTATCAGGCCCTCGTCTCCTCAGGCACGATTGAGCCCGACGCCGCGCAGGCGCGCGCCGCGGAGGCCTTTGCCGCGCTTGAGCAGCGGCTCGCAAGCTACAAGCCGGTGCGCAAGCAGGGCCTGTTCGGCCGACTGTTTGCCGACAAGGACGAGGCGCCGCCGCGCGGTCTCTACGTTCATGGCGAGGTCGGACGCGGCAAGACCATGCTGATGGACATGTTTTTCCAGCAGAGTCCGGTCGAGCACAAACGCCGTGCGCATTTCCATGAATTCATGGCCGACGTGCACGAACGCATTCATGGCTTTCGCCAGGATATCGCCCGTGGCGAGATCGCAGATGGCGATGTGATCGCGCTCACCGCCGCGTCGATTTTCGACCAGGCCTGGCTTTTATGTTTTGACGAATTTCATGTCACCGACATCGCGGACGCGATGATCCTCGGACGGCTGTTCGCCAAGCTGTTCGAACTCGGCACCGTGGTGGTGGCGACATCCAACGTGGCGCCAGACGATCTCTACAAGGGAGGCCTGAACCGGGCGCTGTTCTTGCCGTTCATCGCGCAGATCTCCGATCACATGGATGTGCTGCGGCTCGATGCGCGCACCGACTTCCGGCTGGAGAAGCTGGCAGGCGTGAAAATGTGGCTGGTGCCGGCGGATGCGGCCGCCGCCACGGCCCTCGACAAGGCGTGGGTCAAGATGACCGGCAATGCGCCGTGCAAGCCGCGCGACATTCCGATCAAGGGCCGCGTTCTGCAGGTGCCGTGCTCGGCGCATGGCGTGGCGCGATTTTCGTTCGCCGAGATTTGTGAAAAGCCGCTCGCCGCATCGGATTACCTGCGGCTCGCGCATGACTATCACACCATTCTGATCGATCGTATTCCGGTCATGGATTATCCCGAGCGCAACGCCGCCAAGCGGTTCATCGCCCTGATCGACACGCTCTATGACAATGCCGTGAAACTGATGGCGTCGGCGGAGGCCGATCCGGTGTCGCTGTATCGCGCGACCGAGGGCTATGAGGCCAACGAGTTCAAGCGCACGTCGTCGCGGCTGATCGAGATGAGTTCGGAATCCTACCTGGCATTGCCCCACGGCCACAAGGATTTCAGTGGCCAGCGGCTCCAGCACGGGGTTGGTGGAGACCTGACGGCCTGTCCGAACAGCCTGACCGAAATCGAGGCAGGGCCGACAATTGGGCACGCCCCGACTTGAACGGGTCGTTCGAAAGGGATAACCAGCCATTCAGCTTCCTTCCACCCTCCTTCTTTCTTTGTGTTCAAAGGACAGATTCCCATGGCGCGCGACAAGATTGCTTTGATTGGCTCCGGTCAGATCGGCGGAACGTTGGCTCACCTCATCGGCCTGAAGGAACTGGGCGATGTCGTGATGTTCGATATCGCCGAGGGGGTGCCACAGGGCAAGTCGCTCGATATCGCTCAATCCTCCCCGGTGGACGGGTTCGATGCGCATTTCACCGGCGCCAATTCCTATGAGGCGCTCGACAATGCCAAGGTCTGCATCGTCACCGCCGGCGTGCCGCGCAAGCCCGGCATGAGCCGCGACGATCTGTCTGAGCATCAATCTCAAGGTGATGGAGCAGGTCGGCGCCGGCATCAAGAAATACGCGCCGGATGCTTTCGTCATCTGCATCACCAATCCGCTCGACGCCATGGTCTGGGCGCTGCAGAAGGCCTCGGGCATGCCGCACAAGAAGGTGGTGGGCATGGCGGGGGTGCTGGATTCCTCGCGCTTCCGTTATTTCCTCGCCGACGAATTCAACGTCTCGGTCGAAGACGTCACCGCCTTTGTGCTCGGCGGCCATGGCGACACCATGGTGCCGCTGGTTAAATATTCCACGGTGGCCGGCATTCCGCTGCCCGACCTCGTGAAGATGGGCTGGACCTCGCAGGCGCGGATCGACGAGATCGTCGATCGCACCCGCAATGGCGGGGCCGAGATCGTCAACCTGTTGAAGACCGGTTCGGCGTTCTACGCGCCGGCCGCCTCCGCGATCGCGATGGCCGAGAGCTATCTGCGCGACAAGAAGCGCGTGATGCCGTGTGCCGCCTATCTCAACGGCGAATATGGCGTGAAGGACATGTATGTCGGCGTGCCCGTCGTGATCGGGTCCAAGGGGGTCGAGCGCATTGTCGAGATCGAACTGGCCGGCAAGGACCGCGAAGCATTCGACAAGTCGGTCGGCGCGGTGCAGGGTCTGGTCGATGCCTGCAAGAAGATCGCGCCGGACTTGCTTGGCCGCTGATCGCATCTCATCCGCGTTGATCGTCCAGGGCTTTATTAATCGTCCAAGGCTTTCGGGGGCCGTCCAATGAATATCCATGAATACCAGGCCAAGGCGCTGCTGCACGAATTCGGCGTCCCGATCTCGAAGGGCGTGCCGGTGCTGCGGGCCGCCGATTCGGACGCGGCCGCGAAAACGCTGGGCGGCCCGATCTGGGTGGTGAAGAGCCAGATCCATGCCGGCGGCCGCGGCAAGGGCAAGTTCAAGGAAGCCTCGGCCGGCGACAAGGGCGGCGTCCGCATCGCCAAATCGGTCGCCGAGGTCAATGAATTCGCCAAGCAGATGCTCGGCGCGACCTTGGTCACGGTGCAGACCGGCCCGCACGGCAAGCAGGTCAACCGGCTCTACATCGAGGAAGGCTCCGACATCGACAAGGAGTTCTATCTCTCGATCCTGGTCAACCGCGAAACCTCCGAAGTGTCGTTCGTGGTCTCCACCGAAGGCGGCGTCAACATCGAGGACGTCGCCCACAATACACCTGAAAAGATCGTGACGTTCTCGGTTGATCCGGCGACCGGCATTATGGGGCACCACGGCCGCACCGTCGCCAAGGCGTTGAACCTGACCGGCGACCTCGCCAAGCAGGCGGAAAAACTGGTGGCGCAGCTCTATACGGCCTTCGTCGCCAAGGACATGGCGATGCTGGAAATCAATCCGCTGGTTGTCACCAAGCAGGGCGATCTGCGGGTGTTGGATGCCAAGGTGTCGTTCGACGGCAACGCGCTCTATCGCCATCCCGAGGTGGTGGCGCTGCGCGACGAGAGCGAGGAAGACGCCAAGGAGATCGAAGCCTCCAAATACGACCTCAACTACGTCACCCTCGACGGCAATATCGGCTGCATGGTCAACGGCGCCGGCCTCGCGATGGCGACGATGGACATCATCAAGCTTTACGGCATGTCGCCGGCGAATTTCCTCGACGTCGGCGGCGGCGCCGACAAGGCCAAGGTCACCGCCGCGTTCAAGATCATCACCGCCGATCCCAACGTGAAGGGCATCCTGGTCAATATCTTCGGCGGCATCATGAAATGCGACATCATCGCCGAGGGCGTGGTCGCTGCGGTAAAGGATGCCGGCTTGAAAGTGCCGCTGGTGGTGCGGCTCGAAGGCACCAATGTCGATGCCGGCAAGAAGATCATCCGGGAAAGTGGGCTCAACGTGCTGCCGGCGGATAATCTCGACGATGCCGCGCAGAAAATCGTCAAGGCCGTGAAGGGGGGCTAAGCCGATGGCCGATGACCACCTCGCCGCACCGACGCCGCTGGAAGAGCATCGCAAGCTCGCCGTGTTCGCGGGCGAGTGGAGCGGCGAAGAGATGGTCTATCCGTCGCGCTGGACCGCGGGAGGACCGGCCACTTCGCATGTCATGGCCCGCATCGATCTCAACGGCTTTTATCTCATTCAGGACACCCGCCAGCTTCGCGACGGCAAGGAAACCTTCGCCACCCACGGCGTGTTCACCTATGACCGCGAGGATCGGCTTTACAAATTGTTCTGGCACGATTCGCTGGGCTATTACCCGCCGTCGCCGGCCTCCGGCGGCTGGAGCGGCAAGAGCCTGGTCCTGGTGCGCGGTTCGCTGCGCGGCAATGCGCGCCATGTCTATGAAGTCATCGACGACACTACTCCATGAAAATCCAGTTCTCGCCCGACGCCGAAGGGTGGGCCGATGTGCTCACCGGCGTTACCGGCGGCTGAACTCATGGGTCTGAATCGTATTGGTATTTCCTGTCCCTTATGAAGCCGATTCGATGCGGCTTTACAGAACTGCCCCCGGTTTCAGTCGGGACGCACAATCCGGTGACGTCGAAAACCAGAGATATTTACGTACCGGTTTGGGCGGCAGCAGGCTCGATAGAAGTCATGACAGCAGACGAAAGTCGGTTCTCCGATATGGAGTTGGCATCGGAGCCACGTCTGAATCGCGTCCGACTCGACATTGAGAATCGGGCTACCCGCGCAAAGGTCGAACCGCAGTGGGATCGCATCGGCGCGGATCGCTATTATGTGGTCATTGATGACGGCAAACCGCATGAAATCTTCGCCGGTTACTCTTAAACTACCCGGAAAGTAACAGGATATCCGAAGCAATCAACCATGTCCATCCTGATCGAAAAAACACCAAAGTCATTTGCCAGGGTTTTACGGGCAAGAACGGCACCTTTCATTCCGAGGCGGCGATCGCCTATGGCACCAAGATGGTCGGCGGCACCTCGCCGGGCAAAGGCGGCGCCACGCATCTCGGCCTGCCGGTGTTCGATACCGTCGCCGAAGCGCGTGAGAAGACCGGCGCCGATGCATCCGTGATCTATGTGCCGCCGCCCGGTGCCGCGGACGCGATCTGCGAAGCCATCGATGCGGAAATTCCGCTGATCGTCTGCATCACCGAGGGCATTCCGGTGCTCGACATGGTGCGGGTGAAACGTTCGCTCTCCGGATCGAAATCGCGGCTGATCGGCCCGAACTGCCCGGGCGTGATGACCGCGGGCGAATGCAAAATTGGAATCATGCCGGCCAATATCTTCAAGCCCGGCAATGTCGGCATCGTTTCGCGCTCGGGCACGCTGACCTATGAAGCCGTGTTCCAGACCACCCAGGAGGGCCTCGGCCAGACCACCGCGGTTGGTATCGGCGGCGATCCGGTCAAGGGCACCGAATTCATCGCGGTGCTGGAAATGTTCCTGGCCGATCCCAAGACCGCTTCGATCGTGATGATCGGCGAGATCGGCGGTTCGGCCGAGGAGGACGCCGCCCAGTTCCTCAAGGACGAAGCCAAGCGCGGCCGCAAGAAGCCGGTGGTCGGCTTTATCGCCGGCGTCACGGCGCCTCCCGGGCGCCGCATGGGCCACGCCGGCGCGATCATCTCCGGCGGCAAAGGCGACGCCGGTTCCAAGACCGCGGCGATGGAATTGGCCGGAATTACGGTCTCGCCGTCGCCCGCGCGCCTCGGTCACACGCTTGTCGAAAAATTGAAGTCTTAATTCAATTCTTGGTCCTTTTCGGCGCGAACATTTGCGTTATATAAGTTAAAAGGTCGCTATCACGCTGATCCGGTGCCCGGATTGGCTGTTGCGCCGTATTCCATGCGCGAACCGAAATCACCAGGACGCAATCATGTCTCGCCAAGACGCGAATGCCGCATTTGCTCTCTCCTCGTTCCTCCAGGGAACCAACGCCCCCTACATTGACGATATCTACGCCCGCTACGAGAAGGACCCGTCCTCGGTCGACGCCGAGTGGCAGGAGTTCTTCAAGAGTTTGAAGGACCAGCCGGCAGACGTCCTGAAAAACGCCGAAGGACCGTCCTGGGGCCGGGACAACTGGCCGCTGACGCCGCGCGACGAGCTGACCTCCGCGCTCGACGGCAACTGGGCCGAAGTCGAAAAAATCATCGGCGGCAAGCTCGCGGCCAAGGCTCAGGCAAGTGCTCAGGCCAGCGCTCCGGCCAAGGGCGCCGTGGTGGTGACGGCCGACGTCCATCAGGCGACGCGCGACTCGGTGCGCGCTTTGATGCTGATCAGGGCCTACCGCATGCGCGGGCATTTTCACGCCAAGCTCGATCCGCTCGGCATCGAGCCGGCGCGCGACCGCGAGGAACTCGATCCGCGCTCCTACGGCTTTGTGGAGGGCGATTTCGACCGCAAGATCTTCCTCGATCACGTGCTCGGCCTGGAATACGCCAGCTTGCGCGAAATCGTCGCGATCTGCGAACGCACCTACTGCCAGACGCTCGGCGTCGAGTTCATGCACATCACCAACGCCGCGCAAAAGGCCTGGATTCAGGAGCGCATCGAGGGTCCGGACAAGGAAATCAGTTTCACCCGTGAAGGCCGGCGCGCCATCCTGATGAAGCTGGTCGAGGCCGAAGGCTTCGAGAAATTCTGCGATCTCAAATTCACCGGCACCAAGCGCTTTGGCCTGGACGGCGCGGAATTGCTGATCCCGGCGCTGGAACAGATCATCAAGCGCGGCGGCAATCTCGGCGTGAAGGAAATCGTGGTGGGCATGCCGCATCGCGGCCGCCTCAACGTGCTGACGCAGGTGATGGGCAAGCCGCACCGCGCGCTGTTTCATGAATTCAAGGGCGGCTCCGCCAACCCCGACGCCGTCGAGGGCTCCGGCGATGTCAAATATCATCTCGGCGCATCGTCGGACCGCGAGTTCGACAACAACCGGATCCATCTGTCGCTGACCGCCAATCCGTCGCATCTGGAGATCGTCGATCCCGTGGTGCTCGGCAAGGTGCGCGCCAAGCAGGATCAGCACGGCGATCCGCCGGACCAGCGGATTTCGGTGCTGCCGCTGCTGATGCACGGCGATGCGGCGTTCGCAGGCCAGGGCGTGGTGGCCGAATGCTTCGGCCTGTCCGACCTGAAAGGCTACCGCACCGGCGGTTCGCTGCATTTCATCGTCAACAACCAGATCGGGTTCACCACCTATCCGCGCTATTCGCGCTCCTCGCCCTATCCGTCCGATGTGGCGAAGATGATCGACGCGCCGATCTTCCATGTGAACGGCGACGATCCGGAAGCGGTGGTGTTCGCGGCCAAGGTCGCGATCGAATTCCGGCAGAAATTCCACAAGCCGGTTGTGATCGACATGTTCTGCTATCGCAGGCACGGTCACAACGAAGGCGACGAGCCGATGTTCACCCAGCCGGTGATGTACAAGAAGATCGCGACGCATCCGACCACGCTTGAGATCTATTCCAGGCGGCTGATCGCCGAAGGCGTGATGACCGAGGGTGAGGTCGACAAGGCCAAGGCCGACTGGCGCGCCCGGCTCGATGCCGAACTCGAGGCCGGCTCGGGCTACAAGCCCAACAAGGCCGACTGGCTCGACGGCAAGTGGGCCGGGTTCAAGTCGGCGGACCAAGAGGAGGATCCGCGCCGCGGCGTCACCGGCGTCGCTATCGCCGAGTTGAAGGATATCGGCCGCAAGATCACCAAGGTGCCCGATGGCTTCAGGGTTCACCGCACCGTGCAGCGGTTTCTGGAAAACCGCGCCAAGGCGATCGATACTGGCGTTGGGCTCGATTGGGCCACCGGCGAGGCGCTGGCGTTCTGCACCCTGCTGGAAGAAGGCCATCACGTCCGGCTGTCCGGACAGGACAGCGAGCGTGGCACCTTCTCGCAACGGCACTCGGTGCTGATCGACCAGGAAGACGAGAGCCGCTACACGCCGTTCAATCATCTTGGCGGCGATCAGGGGCATTACGAGGTCATCAACTCGCTGCTTTCGGAAGAAGCGGTGCTCGGCTTCGAGTACGGCTATTCACTGGCGGAGCCGAAGGCGCTGACGATCTGGGAAGCGCAGTTCGGCGACTTCGCCAACGGCGCGCAGGTGCTGTTCGACCAGTTCATCTCGTCGGGCGAGCGCAAATGGCTGCGGATGTCGGGCCTGGTCTGCATGCTGCCGCATGGCTATGAAGGCCAGGGGCCGGAGCATTCTTCCGCAAGGCTCGAACGCTTCCTGCAGATGTGCGCCGAAGACAATATGCAGGTGGTCTATGCCACGACGCCTGCGAATTTCTTCCACGTGCTGCGGCGTCAATTGCATCGCGAGATTCGCAAGCCCCTGATCCTGATGACGCCGAAGTCGCTGCTGCGGCACAAGCGCGCGGTCTCGCGGCTCGACGAAATGGCCGCCGACACCACCTTCCATCGGCTGCTCTACGATGACGCGGCGATGCAGCCCGACGAAAAGATCAAGCTGGTCAGCGACGACAAGATCCGCCGCGTCGTGCTGTGTTCGGGCAAGGTCTATTACGACATCTACGACGAGCGCGAAAAGCGCGGCATCGACGATGTCTACATCATGCGGGTCGAGCAGCTTTATCCGGTGCCGTTGAAGGCGCTGGTGCAGGAGCTCGGCCGCTTCAAGAATGCAGAGCTGGTCTGGTGCCAGGAAGAGCCGCGCAATATGGGCGCGTGGCACTTCATCGAGCCCTATCTCGAATGGGTGCTGAACCAGATCAACGCGCCGAACAAGCGTCCGCGCTACGCCGGACGCGCTGCGGCTGCGGCGACAGCCACCGGTTTGATGACCAAGCATCTGGCGCAGCTCAAGGCTCTGCTGGACGAAGCGCTGAACTGAGAAATTTGTAATCCGTCATGCCCCGCGAAAGCGGGGCATCCAGTAAGCCGCGCCGCTTTTCATTGAATCGGAACCGCCACGGATTACTGGATCGTCCGCTTTTGCGGACGATGACCACACAGGATTGAGGAAACAGACCATGACTGAAATTCGCGTTCCGACGCTCGGCGAGTCCGTGACCGAGGCCACCATCGGCCGCTGGTTCAAAAAGGCCGGCGACGCCGTCGCGGTCGATGAACCGCTGGTCGAACTGGAGACCGACAAGGTCACCATCGAAGTGCCGGCGCCATCGGCGGGCACCCTCGGCGAGATCGCCGCCAAGGATGGCGAAACCGTTGCCGTCGGCGCGTTGCTCGGACAGATCAATGACGGTGCGGTAGCCGCCGCCAAGCCGGCCGCGGCGCCCGCCAAGGCTGCCGCTCCGCCGCCGCCCGCTGCCGCAGCACCAGCTGCCGCCGCCGCTGCGGTCCAGAAGGCGCCGCCGGCCGACGCGCCGCTGGCGCCTTCGGTGCGCAAGATATCGGCTGAGAGCGGCATCGATGCCGCCACCGTCCCCGGCTCGGGCAAGGATGGCCGCGTCACCAAGGGCGACATGCTGGCCGCGATCGAGAAGGCGGCATCGGCGCCGACGCCGGTCAATCAGCCCGCGGCCGCGGTCCAGGTTCGCGCGCCGTCACCCGCTGACGATGCCGCGCGCGAAGAGCGCGTGAAGATGACGCGGCTGCGCCAGACCATCGCGCGCCGCCTGAAGGACGTGCAGAACACCGCGGCGATGCTGACCACCTTCAACGAAGTCGACATGAGCCACATCATGGCGATGCGCGCCCAGTACAAGGAGGTGTTCGAGAAGAAGCACGGCAGCAAACTGGGATTTATGGGCTTCTTCGCCAAGGCCTGCGTGCAGGCGCTAAAGGACATTCCGGCGGCCAATGCCGAGATCGACGGCACTGATCTGATCTACAAGAATTATTATCACATCGGCGTCGCGGTCGGCACCGACAAGGGCCTGGTGGTGCCGGTGGTGCGCGATTGCGACCGCAAGTCGATCGCCGAGATCGAAAAGAGCATCGCCGATTTCGGGCGGCGCGCCCGCGATGGCCAGCTCAAGATCGACGAGATGCAGGGCGGCACCTTCACCATCACCAATGGCGGCATCTATGGCTCGCTGATGTCGACGCCGATCCTGAATGCGCCGCAATCCGCCATTCTCGGCATGCACAAGATCCAGGACCGCCCGGTGGCGATCGGCGGCAAGGTCGAAATCCGCCCGATGATGTATCTGGCGCTGTCCTACGATCACCGCGTCATCGACGGCAAGGAAGCGGTGACGTTCCTGGTGCGGGTCAAGGAAAGCCTGGAAGATCCGGCGCGGCTGGTGCTGGATCTGTAACCGCGGGGCGTCGTGTCGGATGATGCTCCAGCGCGACCGCCCTGGATGCCGTCGGAAATTCCCGACGGCAGCAGTCCACCCCCATGGGACCAGGAGGACGCGGACGGTCTCGTCGGACAATTGGTACTGGCAGGTATCACATACCTTGCTGTGGACGGAAAAACAGCGACATCGCAGGTTCAGTGTTGGGGTCGGATCGTCAGCGCGAAGCCCGAAGGGATAGCAATTCTATGCGAAGGCAAGATGTGGGCAGGCCAGACCATGAGGTTGCCGCCGCACCTGTCAGCTTTTCAGGCGGCGAGGCCCGGAGAATACAAGCTGCGTTCAACCGGCGAGACGGTCGAGAATCCCGATCTGACGACCAGTTGGACGATTACGCAGCCTTCGAAGTCATGATTTGATGCGTCGAGATTGAAGAATGCGTTTCAGACCTTGGGGACAAATGTGACCGACAAAGTAGTCATCATCACCGGCGGGAGCCGGGGCATCGGCCGCGCTGCCGCCATCGGCGCCGCGGCGCGCGGCTTTCGGGTCGTCGTCGGTTACGCCACCAACAAGGCCGCGGCCGATGAGGTGGTCGCGCTGATCGGCGCCAGCAACGGCAAGGCGATCGCGGTGAAGTGCGATGTCGCGCATGAGAAGGACATTCTGGCATTGTTCAAGGCCGCCGACGAGTTCGGCACGCTCGGCGCGCTCGTCAACAATGCCGGCATCGTCGGCAAGAGCGGCGTGCGCGTCGACGAGATGTCGGCCGAGCGGATCCAGCAAATGATGGCGATCAACGTCACCGGCAGCTTTTTGTGCGCGCGCGAGGCGGTGAAGCGCATGTCGACGAAACACGGCGGCAAGGGCGGCGTCATCGTCAATCTGTCCTCGGTCGCGGCCAAGCTTGGCGCGCCGAACACCTATGTCGACTATGCCGCCTCCAAGGGTGCCGTCGATTCATTCACCATCGGCCTTGGCCACGAAGTCGCCGCCGAGGGCATTCGCGTCGCGGCGATCCGGCCCGGGCTGATCGATACCGAAATTCATGCCAGCGGCGGCGAGCCCGATCGCGCCCACCGGCTCAGTCACATGGTGCCGATGAAGCGCGTCGGCACTGCCGAAGAAATCGCCAACGCCATCGTCTGGCTGATGTCGGACGAAGCCTCCTACGTCACCAGCACAATTCTTGATGTATCGGGCGGACGTTAACACCTGTCACACTGTTCAGCTACAGGACTTCAATCATGGCCACTTACGATCTTGTTGTCATCGGCACCGGTCCTGGCGGATATGTCTGCGCGATCCGCGCGGCGCAGCTCGGCATGAAGGTCGCCGTGGTCGAGAAGGATGCGACGCTCGGCGGCACCTGCCTCAATGTCGGATGCATGCCCTCGAAGGCGTTGCTGTATGCCTCCGAAATGTTCGAGGAAGCCGGACATTCGTTCGCCAAGATGGGTGTCAGCGTCGCCGCGCCGAAACTCGATCTCCCCTCGATGATGAATTTCAAGCAGCAGGGCATCGACGGCAACGTCAAGGGCGTCGAATTCCTGATGAAGAAAAACAAGATCGACGTCATCAGCGGCAAGGGGAAGATACTCGGCACCGGCAGGGTCGAGGTGACCGGCAGCGACGGCAAGACCCAGACCGTGGAAACGAAAAACATCGTCATCGCGACGGGCTCGGATATCGCGCGGCTGAAGGGCATCGAGATCGACGAGAAGCGCATCGTGTCCTCGACCGGTGCGCTCTCGCTCGACAAGGTACCGGGGAAATTATTGATCGTCGGCGCCGGCGTGATCGGGCTTGAGCTCGGTTCGGTGTGGCACCGGCTCGGAGCGCAAGTGACCGTCGTGGAATTTCTCGATCGAATCCTGCCGGGCATGGACGGCGAGGTGGCCAAGCAATTCCAGCGCATTCTCGAGAAGCAGGGCTTTGCGTTCAAGCTCGGCGCCAAGGTCACCGGCATCGACACCTCGGGCAAGACGCTCGTCGCCCAGGTCGAGCCGGCCGCCGGCGGCGCGGCGGAGACGCTGGAAGCCGACGTGGTCTTGGTCTGTATCGGCCGTGTCCCCTACACCGAGGGTCTTGGTCTGAAGGAAGCAGGCGTCGCGCTCGACAATCGCGGCCGAGTGCAGATCGACGCGCATTTCGCGACCAGCGTGAAGGGCATTTATGCGATCGGCGATGTCGTCGCGGGTCCGATGCTCGCCCACAAGGCGGAAGACGAAGGCGTCGCAGCTGCGGAAATTCTCGCCGGACAGGCCGGCCATGTGAATTACGACGTGATACCCGGTGTGGTGTATACCACGCCGGAAGTGTCATCGGTCGGCAAGACCGAGGAAGAACTGAAGCAGGCCGGCATTGCTTACACCGTCGGCAAGTTCCCGTTCACCGCTAACGGCCGCTCCAAGGTCAACCAGACCACGGAAGGTTTCGTCAAGGTTCTCGCAGATGCGAAGACCGATCGCGTGCTCGGCGTGCACATCGTCGGCCGCGAAGCCGGCGAAATGATCCACGAAGCGGCGGTTCTGATGGAATTTGGCGGTTCTGCGGAGGACCTCGCACGCACCTGCCATGCCCATCCGACGCGTTCGGAAGCCATCAAGGAAGCCGCGCTTGCAGTCGGCAAGCGAGCGATCCATATGTGATCCACGCTGCGGCGCAGGCCGGGCGGGGATGACATCGATGATGCGCCGCCTTCTTCAACCGGTTTGGATTCTGCTTGCGATCATCTTCCTGATCGAGGCCTGGCTGTGGGATCGCCTTGAACCCATCGTGGCCTGGGTGGTGGCGCGGCTTCCGCTGGACGCTTTCAAGCAGTGGCTTGCCGATCGCGTCGATACGCTGTCGCCGGCGATGACGTTGATCGTCTTCATCGTGCCGGTGATCCCGCTGTTCCCGCTGAAGCTGGTCGGCCTTTGGCTGCTCACTCATGATTATTGGATCAGCGCCATTTTCACCATCATCTTCGCAAAATTGCTCGGTGTCGGCGTTACGGCTTTCGTGTTCGACGTGACGCGGCCGAAACTGCTTGAAATGGCGTGGTTCGAAAAGCTCTATGAGTTTGTCATCGCATTGAGGGCCAAAGCCCGGGCACTGGTCGTGCCGATCATGTCGCAGCTCAAGGATGCTATCGGCGGTGGTGGTGACGGCTGGTCATCGCGGATGTTGCGGCTGATCCAGCGCTTCCGCAAGCGCGTGCGCGAAGCGCGTTAGCTTCTGTTTCGCGGGAGGAGCAGATCGTGGCGCAGCCGGCTCGCATTCGAACCCCGGTGCTGGATGTCGCCTATGAAACGAGCGGTCCTGCCGACGGGCTGCCGGTTCTGCTGCTGCATGGTTTCCCCTATGACGTCAGGTCGTTCGACGGCGTCGTCGCGCTTGTCAACGCGGCGGGCTTGCGCACCATCGTTCCCTGGCTGCGCGGCTATGGCGGCACCCAATTCCTGTCGGCGGATACACTGCGGTCCGGTGAACAGGCGGCCCTTGGCCACGATCTGCTGGAGTTATTGGATGCGCTTCGCATTCGGAAGGCCGTGCTTGCCGGATATGATTGGGGCGGCCGCGCCGCCTGCGTGGTTTCAGCGTTATGGCCGGAGCGGGTGGCAGGCCTTGTGAGCTGCACGGGCTACAACATTCAGGATATCGCCAATTCGCGCAGGCCGGCCGATCCGGCGCAGGAGGCGCGGCTCTGGTATCAGTATTATTTTCATACCGAACGCGGCCGCAACGGCCTGATCGAAAAGCGTCGCGAGATTTCCCGGTTGCTGTGGAAAATGTGGTCGCCGGCCTGGGTGTTCGATGACGCGACATTCGACCGGACGGCGGGTTCGTTCGACAACCCGGATTTTGTCGATGTCGTGCTTCATTCGTACCGGCACCGGACTGGCAACGTCGTCGGCGATCCGGGCTACGCGGCCGTGGAAGCACGATTGGCGGCGCAGCCCGATATCGACGTTCCGGCCACCAACCTGCATGGCGCGGCAGACGGCGTGACGCCGGTCGGTAGCTCCGAGGGGCACGGCAAACATTTCACCGCGGCCTATCGGCGCCGCGTTCTGGAGAATGTCGGCCACAATGTGCCGCAGGAGGCGCCGCAGGCCTTTGCCGACGCGATCCTGCAGCTTTGCAAGGACGCATCGGCTTGAGCCGCTTTGAGTCAAACTCTCAGGGCAGATGCAGCAGATGCGGAACGAAGATGCCGAGCGCGGTGATGGCGATCCCCGCCAAGGTCAGGAGCCCGGATATCCAGGCCAGCGCCATGATGCCGGTGATGATGGTTCCTGACGCCAGTACGATGCCGATCTGAAACGCCGCCGAGGCAATCTCGAAGTGGTGATACTTCGCCTCGGCAAGGTCGCGCTCTTCCTCGGCGTGCTTGGCGCGTTCGGCCAATTGCTCGGTCCCTTCGTGGGTTTCCGGCTCGGAGCGATAGCGCGCCGCGGTCTTCTGCCAATCGTCGATCTGCTTTTGCGCCGCAGCTTTGGCGGCCTCGTCGGTCGCAGCGCCCAGGGCTAGTTTGGACTGTTCCGCTGCGGTCTGGACCACGGTGCGACGGATGCTCTTGGCTTGAAAGAACGCCCACAGGTTCGACGATTCGACATTCTTGCTGATCGATTCGGTCTGGGCGCCCTTGCCCAGTGTCTCCGAAAGCGCCAGACACAGCGCAATCACGGCAATCAACAGCGCGATCTTCCGGTTTTCGTTGGAGGCTTCCTTGGCTTGATCGGCCTGTTCCATGCTCTCATGTGCGCTCATAATGATTCCCCTCCCGGATCAATAGCCCCACGATTGCCGAACAATACCGCGTGCGCAAGAGGCAAGCGGATATAGCGGCAACTTGTCAGGGTCTAAAGCGGCGCGATCTCAGGCGCGGGGATGCGCGGTGCGGTACACTTCAAGCAGCCGCTCCGTGTCGATCCCGGTATAGATCTGGGTGGTCGAGAGCGAGGCGTGGCCGAGCAATTCCTGAATCGCGCGCAGGTCGCCGCCGCGACTCAGAAGGTGGGTGGCAAAGGAATGCCGCAGCGCATGTGGCGTCGCACTGTCGGGCAGGCCGAGCGCGCCGCGCAGCCGTTCCATGGTGAGTTGAATGATTCGCGGGCTCAGCGGTCCGCCCCGGGCGCCCAGGAACATCGGTCCATCCTGTGGCAGCGGATGCGGACACATCGCCACATAGTCCTGGACCAGCGCCAGCACGTTCTGCAGCACCGGCACCATGCGGGTCTTGTTGCCCTTGCCGGTCACGACCAGCACGTCGCCTGCGCCGGGCGCCGGCACATCGCGGCGCTTCAGCCCGAGCGCTTCGGAGATGCGCAGGCCCGATCCGTACAACAGCGCCATCACCGCGGCGTCGCGTGCCCAGATCCAGGGATCGCGGGATTCGCCGGCGCGCTCGTCGGCGTCCGTGAAACGCTTGGCCGCCGCCATCTGGATCGGCTTCGGCAGGCTCTTGCCGACCTTGGGGGCGCGGATCGCCGACAGCGCGCCGACCTTGCCCTTGCCTTCCCGTTCGAGGAAGCGCCCGAACGAACGCAATCCCGCCAGCGCCCGCATCAGCGAGCGCCCGCCGATATCGTCGGCGCGCCGCATCGCCATGAAGGCCCTGATGTCGCTGGCCTCAAGGCTCGCGAATCGGGCCAGCGTCACCCGCGCGCCCCAGTGCTCGCAGAGAAAGACCAGACATTGCCTGAGGTCGCGGGCATAGGCCTCCGATGTCTTCGGCGACAGCCGTCGCTCGGTGCGCAGATGCGACAGCCAACGCGTCATCTGCAGTGCGATGTCGTCGTCGGCACAGTCAAGGTCGATTGGTTGAATGGCGGGACCGGGCCTGGCCATGGGGTTCTCGGCTCTCCAATAGCCGATACTATCACACCCCGTTCGTTTAGCTTTGGTGAACCGCGCCGGTGGGCTCGGATATTCGCGCCACCGCGAGGCCCTTTGCTGGCCACCAACGGTCGGCGACCTTAAATGGGTTCAAACCCTTTCGAGTTGATTCGCATGGACCACTCCCCGCGTGCCGGCACCTCATCAGCATCATCGACGCGCGTCGTCGACGTGCTGGTTCCGGTCGCGCTCAATCAGGCTTATTCCTACCGGGTGCCGCGCGGCATGGAGCTCAAGCCGGGCGATGTGGTGTGCGTGCCGCTCGGACCGCGCGAGGTGGTCGCGGTGGTGTGGGCTGAGAACGCCAATCCCGATCCGCGCCTGCACAATCGCCTCAAGGACGTCGGCGAAAAGCTCGATGTGCCGCCGCTGAAGGAGGAGCTGCGCGCGCTTGTCGATTGGGTCGCCAACTACACGCTGTCGGCGCGCGGCATGGTGCTGCGGATGACCTTGCGGATGGGCGAGCATCTCGGCCCGGAGCGGATGCGAATGGGCGTACGCCTGATCGGCGAGCCGCCGAGGCGCATGACCCCGGCACGGCGGCGGCTGATCGAAATCCTGTCCGACGGTCTGCTGCACGGCAAATCCGAAGCCGCGAAAGAAGCCGGCGTCAGCGTCGGCGTGATCGACGGCCTTGTCGATGAAGGCACGCTGACATCCGAACCGATGCCGCGCGCGCTGGCGCCGCCGGCGCCCGATCCCTCGTTCGCCGAGCCGGATTTCTCGCGTCAGCAGCGCACCGCGGTGGACGCGATGCGGGCGCTGGCGGCGAACGGCAGTTTTCATGTCGCGCTGCTCGATGGCGTGACCGGATCGGGCAAGACCGAAGTCTATTTCGAAGCCGTTGCCGAGGTCATCCGCCGCGGCAGGCAGTCGCTGATCCTGATGCCGGAGATCGCGCTGACCGGACAGTTCCTCGACCGCTTCGCGCGGCGTTTCGGCGTGCGGCCGCTGGAATGGCATTCCGAACTGACCCCGCGCACCCGGCAACGCAACTGGGCCGCGATCGCGGCGGGCGAAGCGCCCGTCGTGGTGGGCGCGCGCTCCGCGCTGTTTCTGCCTTATGCTAGCCTGGGCTTAATCGTCGTCGATGAAGAGCACGACCAGGCCTACAAGCAGGACGAAGGCGCGCATTATCATGCCCGCGACATGGCGGTGGTGCGCGCCCATATCGCGAAAATTCCGATCGTGCTGGCGTCGGCGACACCATCCGTCGAGTCGGAGGTCAATGCGCGCAAGGGCCGCTATCAGCGCGTGGCGCTGCCGTCGCGGTTCGGCGGCCAGCATATGCCGCATATCGAGGCGATCGATCTGCGGCGCGAGGCGCCGGTGCGCGGCCGCTTCATCTCGCCGCGGCTCGCAGAGCATATCGAAATCGCGATCGAGCGGCGCGAGCAGGCGCTGTTGTTCCTCAATCGCCGCGGCTATGCGCCGCTGACGCTGTGCCGTGCCTGCGGGCATCGCTTTGCCTGCACGATCTGCGATGCCTGGCTGGTGGATCACCGGTTTCGCCAGCGTCTGGTTTGCCACCATTGCGGCTTCTCGATGCCGCGCCCGCAGGCCTGTCCGCATTGCGCGGCCGAGGAATCGCTGGTGGCGGTCGGCCCCGGCGTCGAACGCCTGCAGGAGGAAGCCGCAAACCTGTTTCCGGGCGCGCGCACCATGGTGCTGTCGAGCGATTTGATCACCTCGATCGAGACCATGCGTACCGAATTGAACGAGATCGCTGAAGGACGGGTCGACATCATCATCGGCACCCAATTGGTGGCGAAGGGCCATCATTTTCCGCGGCTCAATCTGGTCGGCGTGGTGGACGCCGATCTCGGGCTCGGCAATGGCGATCCGCGCGCCGCCGAACGGACTTTTCAGTTGCTCAATCAGGTGATCGGGCGGGCCGGGCGCGATCAGGGCCGCGGTGTCGGCTATCTGCAGACCCATCAGCCCGAGCATCCCGTGATGAAGGCGCTGGTGGCGTGCGACCGCGAGGCGTTTTATGCCAGCGAGATCGAGGCGCGCGAGCGCACGGGCTATCCGCCGTTCGGCCGGCTCGCAAGTCTGATCATTTCCGCGGGCGACCGCCCCACGGCGGAGGGTTTTGCTCGACGGCTGGCCGCGGTTGCGCCGCTCGACGAACGGATCCAGGTGCTGGGACCCGCCGAAGCCCCGCTCGCCGTGATCAAGGGCCGCTATCGTTTCCGGCTCCTGGTGAAGGCGCTGCGATCGGTCGATCTGTCGGAGTATTTGCGCGAATGGCTGGCGGCCGGCCCCAAGACCAAAGGCAATCTCAAGCTCGAGGTCGACGTCGATCCGCAAAGCTTTTTGTAGGGAAGATTGTCATTCCGGGGCGATGCGCAGCATCGAACCCGGAATCTCGAGATTCCCCGATGCGCAATTGCGCATCTGAGGTTCGCGCTATCGCGCGCCCGGAATGACGACTGGGGTTAGGCAACAAAAAAGCCTGCCGTCGTTGGCGACGGCAGGCTTTTCGGCGTGCAGTTCTGCAGCCGTACTGGACGCAACGCTTACCGAACCAACAGGCGTTCAGACACGTGCAGCGGTTACATGACCTCGGCGACGACGCGGCCGACACCGGCGCCGGTGATACCGACGGCGCGGGCTGCGGCGGTCGACAGATCCAGCACGCGGCCATGGACGAACGGGCCGCGGTCATTGACTGTGACGATGACGCTGCGGCCGCCATGGGTCACCCTCAGCTTGGTGCCGAACGGCAGCGAGCGGTGGGCGCAGGTCATGGCGTTCTGATTGAAGTGCTGACCGGAAGCGGTCCTGCTGCCGGATTCATTGCCGTAGAACGATGCCATGCCTGCGAAGCTGCGGCCGGAACCCGATGACGGGGTGATCGCGGCGTTGGCGTCACGCCAGGAGCCACCGTTGCCGGCGTGGTGGTGATGGAAGTGATGGTGGTAGTGATGGTAGCGATGGGCCGAGGCCTCGGTGGCGCTTCCGCCGATCAGAACAGTCG
Source organism: uncultured Pseudomonadota bacterium (assembly GCA_963771225.1). GTDB lineage: Bacteria > Pseudomonadota > Alphaproteobacteria > Rhizobiales > Xanthobacteraceae > Bradyrhizobium. The sequence continues at coordinate 241,068 of CAVYSR010000014.1, forward strand.
CGGCAAAAAGCGCTAGCGCCGCGCGCGACGCGGTAGCTTTCCCCCGCGCCGGGTTTTTGGATGTCAGCATAATAATTGTCCCTCAAAGCAGTATTGCCACATATGTGGCAAGTGGAACCCCCGCCCCGTGTTGCCCGGTTGCCGTTTGGTGTCTTAATGAGGCGTAAACGGGGCAGTAAATCATTTTGCTTCCTGCCGAGACATCTTGCCATTTAGGACAGCTAATCCATCGTGGTTCCTAACTATTGTGCTTTAACTAATTTTTAACTTGGCTATTAGGTAAAAGTACCGACGAATATTGTTTTCGTTTATGGCGACAAGATTCGCGCAAGTAATACGAAAGGCTGAATGGAGGTGCGCGGATGCCGCCCTCCTGCGCATAGCTCATGACGCCTATGCATGGGTGAGGGAACGAACACCCGCCGTGATGACCGGCCGGCGGTTACGTTCGGGACCATGAGACGGGTTCGCGATGACGGGGATCGCCGCAAATCGCGCTTCGAGAATCGTGATGATGAGCTCAAATGACGACGTGCGACAAGGCATCGCCAGCCGTCGTCGTCATGTTGCACCTGCGCTCTTGCTATGTTAGCAAAGCCGCGATTTTAACGTTGCCGATACAGCTCGTACCGGTCGAAAATCGAAGTCCCGCTTGAATTCCAAGGGCTTGGATCGCTAGGCGCCGCATTGTGGCGACGGTTTTTCCCTTGCGAATTTGACAGCTAAAAAGAGCGCGCAGTGGCTGCAGAAGATCCGTCCGTTTCGGGAGTGTCCGGCCGTTATGCAACGGCCTTGTTCGAGTTGGCGCGGGATGAAAAATCCATCGACGCGGTGAAGGCCGATCTCGACAGGTTCAGCGCCATGCTGGCTGACAGCGCCGACTTGAAGCGGCTGGTTCGCAGCCCGGTGTTTTCAGCCGATTCGCAGTCCAAGGCGCTGGCGGCGGTGCTCGACAAGGCCGAAATTTCCGGTATTTCCGCGAAATTTCTCAAGGTTCTCACGGCCAATCGCCGGCTGTTCGCCGTCGGTGACGTGATTCGCGCGTTCCGCGCCCTGGTAGCCAAGTTCAAGGGCGAGGCGACCGCTGACGTCACCGTGGCCGAAACGCTCAGCGACAAGAATCTCGACGCCCTGAAGACCGCCCTGAAATCGGTGACGGGCAAGGACGTCGCACTCAACGTGAATGTCGATCCCTCGATCATCGGCGGCCTTGTGGTCAAGCTCGGCAGCCGGATGGTGGATAGTTCGCTTCGCACCAAACTCAATTCGATCAAGCACGCGATGAAAGAGGCAGGCTGATGGACATCCGCGCCGCGGAAATTTCCGCGATCCTGAAGGACCAGATCAAGAATTTCGGCCAGGAGGCTGAGGTTTCCGAAGTCGGACAGGTGTTGTCCGTCGGCGACGGCATTGCCCGCGTCTACGGCCTCGACAACGTCCAGGCCGGCGAGATGGTCGAGTTCGAGAACGGTACGCGCGGCATGGCGCTGAACCTCGAAACCGACAATGTCGGCATCGTGATCTTCGGCGCCGACCGCGAGATCAAGGAAGGCCAGACCGTCAAGCGCACCCGCGCCATCGTCGATACTCCGGTGGGCAAGGGCCTGCTCGGCCGCGTCGTTGACGCGCTCGGCAATCCGATCGACGGCAAGGGTCCGATCCAGTCGTCCGAACGCAAGCGGGTCGACGTCAAGGCGCCCGGCATCATTCCGCGCAAATCGGTCAACGAGCCGATGGCGACCGGTCTCAAGGCGATCGATGCGCTGATCCCGATCGGCCGCGGCCAGCGCGAATTGATCATCGGCGACCGCCAGACCGGCAAGACCGCGATCGCGCTCGACACCATTCTGAACCAGAAGCCGCTCAACGCGCAGAGCGACGAGAAGATCAAGCTGTATTGCGTCTACGTCGCGATCGGCCAGAAGCGTTCGACGGTTGCCCAGTTCGTCAAGGTGCTGGAAGAGCAGGGTGCGCTGGAATATTCGATCATCGTCGCGGCGACCGCCTCCGATCCGGCGCCGATGCAGTACATCGCGCCGTTCACAGGCTGCACCATGGGCGAATATTTCCGCGACAACGGCATGCACGCGGTCATCATCTATGACGATCTGTCGAAGCAGGCGGTGGCTTACCGTCAGATGTCGCTCTTGCTGCGCCGCCCGCCGGGCCGCGAAGCCTATCCCGGCGACGTGTTCTATCTGCATTCGCGCCTGCTCGAGCGCGCCGCCAAGCTCAACGACGATCACGGCGCGGGATCGCTGACGGCGCTGCCGGTTATCGAAACCCAGGCCAACGACGTGTCGGCCTATATTCCGACCAACGTGATCTCGATTACCGACGGTCAGATCTTCCTCGAGACCGACCTGTTCTTCCAGGGCATCCGGCCCGCGGTGAACGTCGGCCTTTCGGTGTCGCGCGTCGGATCGTCGGCGCAGACCAAGGCGATGAAGAAGGTCGCCGGCAAGATCAAGGGCGAGCTGGCGCAATACCGCGAAATGGCGGCGTTCGCGCAGTTCGGCTCCGATCTCGATGCCTCGACGCAGCGCCTGCTTAACCGCGGCTCGCGGCTCACCGAACTCCTGAAGCAGCCGCAGTTCTCGCCGCTGAAGATGGAAGAGCAGGTCGTGGTGATCTATGCCGGCGTCAACGGCTATCTCGATGCGCTTCCGGTTGCCAAGGTGCGCAGCTTCGAGGATGGCCTGCTGTCGCTGCTGCGCGGCAAGAACGTCGACATTCTCAACACCATCCGCGACACCCGCGATCTCAAGGACGATACTGCAGCCAAGCTCAAGGCGGTGGTCGAGGGTTACGCCAAGACTTTTGCTTGATGCACCGTCATGGCCGGCACAGGGCCGGCCGTGACGAAAGAGGGGCTTGCGGTCGGATCGAGGATCGGATCGCCGGGGTGATCTAAGAATGGCTTCACTTAAAGACATGCGGGTCCGCATCGCCTCGACCAAGGCGACGCAGAAGATCACCAAGGCCATGCAGATGGTTGCGGCGTCAAAATTGCGCCGCGCCCAGAACGCCGCCGAGGCAGCGCGGCCCTATGCCGAGCGAATGGATGCGGTGATTTCGAATATCGCCAATGCCGCCGCGGGCTCGCCCGGGGCGCCGGCGCTGCTTGCCGGAACCGGCCATGACAAGGTGCACCTGCTGCTGGTCTGCACCGGCGAGCGCGGCTTGTCCGGCGCGTTCAATTCGTCGATCGTGCGGTTGGCCCGCGAGCGGGCGCTGGCGCTGATGAGCGAAGGCAAAGAGGTCAAGTTCTTCTGCGTCGGCCGCAAGGGATTTGAGCAGTTGCGCCGCAACTTCGAGAAGCAGATCGTCGAAAACATCGAATTGCGCTCGGTTCGTCAGCTCGGCTTCGTCAACGCCGAGGACATCGCGAACAAGGTCATCGCGCGGTTCGAGGCCGGCGAGTTCGACGTCTGCACGCTGTTCTATTCGCGCTTCAAGTCGGTGATCTCGCAGGTTCCGACCGCGCAGCAGATCATTCCGCTGGTGGTGGAAGCCAAGGCCGCGAATGCCGGCCCGGCGACGTCCTACGAATATGAGCCGGAAGAAGACGAGATTCTGACCGGCCTGCTGCCGCGCAATCTCGCGGTCCAGATCTTCCGCGCGTTGCTGGAAAACAACGCCTCGTTCTACGGCGCGCAGATGAGCGCGATGGACAATGCCACCCGCAATGCCGGCGACATGATTCGCAAGCAGACCCTGATCTACAACCGAACCCGTCAGGCGATGATCACCAAGGAGCTGATTGAAATCATCTCCGGCGCCGAGGCGCTCTAGTTTTCGGACTTCAAGGAGAGAGTTTCATGGCTACACCCGCCAATCAGACCGGACGCATCACGCAAGTCATCGGCGCCGTCGTCGACGTGCAGTTCGAGGGTCATCTGCCGGCGATTCTGAACGCCATCACTACCATGAACGGCAAGAACCGTCTGGTGCTCGAGGTCGCTCAGCATCTAGGCGAATCCACGGTGCGCACTATCGCGATGGATACCACCGAGGGCCTGGTCCGCGGCCACGAAGTCAGCGACACCGGTGGTCCGATCCAGGTGCCGGTCGGCGCCGGGACGCTCGGCCGCATCATGAACGTGATCGGCGAGCCGATCGACGAAGGCGGTCCGATCGCCAATGAAGGCCTGCGCGCGATCCATCAGGAGGCGCCGACCTATACCGACCAGGCCACCGAGGCCGAAATTCTGGTCACGGGCATCAAGGTCGTCGACCTGCTGGCGCCCTATGCCAAGGGCGGCAAGATCGGCCTGTTCGGCGGTGCCGGCGTCGGCAAGACCGTGCTGATTCAGGAACTGATCAACAACGTCGCCAAGGCGCATGGCGGCAATTCGGTGTTCGCCGGCGTCGGCGAACGTACTCGCGAGGGCAACGATCTCTATCACGAGTTCATCGAGTCCAAGGTCAACGCCGATCCGCATAATCCCGATCCGAGCGTCAAATCGAAATGTGCGCTTGTGTTCGGCCAGATGAACGAGCCGCCCGGCGCCCGCATGCGCGTTGCGCTGTCCGGCCTGACCGTCGCGGAGCATTTCCGCGATCAGGGCCAGGACGTGCTGTTCTTCATCGACAACATCTTCCGCTTCACCCAGGCGGGCTCGGAAGTGTCCGCGCTGCTGGGTCGTATTCCGTCGGCGGTGGGCTATCAACCGACGCTCGCCACCGACATGGGCGCGCTGCAGGAGCGCATCACCACCACGCATAAGGGCTCGATCACTTCGGTGCAGGCGATCTACGTGCCGGCCGACGACTTGACCGACCCGGCGCCCGCCACCTCGTTCGCGCATTTGGACGCCACCACGGTGCTGAACCGCGCGATTTCGGAAAAGGGCATCTATCCCGCCGTGGATCCGCTCGACTCGACCTCGCGCATGCTATCGCCGCTGATCGTAGGTGAGGAGCATTATCAGACCGCGCGCATGGTTCAGCAGGTGTTGCAGCGCTACAAGTCGCTGCAGGACATCATTGCCATTCTCGGCATGGATGAACTGTCGGAAGAGGACAAGATCGCGGTAGCCCGCGCCCGCAAGATCGAGCGGTTCTTGTCGCAGCCATTCCATGTCGCCGAAATCTTCACGGGATCGCCGGGCAAGTTCGTCGACCTCGCCGACACCATCAAGGGCTTCCGCGCTATCTGCGAAGGCAAGTACGATCATCTCCCGGAAGCTGCCTTCTACATGGTCGGCGCCATCGAAGAGGCGGTCGAAAAGGGCAAGAAGCTCGCGGCCGAAGCCGCTTAACCAGTAATGTCGTCATTGCCGGGCTTGACCCGGCAATCCATCGATATCGATAGAGAGTTTTTTTGACGGATGGACCCGCGGGTCAAGCCCGCGGGTGACAACTTGGAGAGTAGCTCCCATGGCCACCTTCCACTTCGATCTCGTGTCGCCCGAAAAGCTCGCCTTCTCCGGCGAGGTCGATCAGGTCGACGTTCCCGGCGTCGAAGGCGATTTCGGCGTGCTCGCTGGACATGCGCCGGTGGTGGCCACGATCCGGCCGGGGATTTTGACGGTGACGACCGGCAGCACGCATCAGAAGATCATCGTGCTCGGCGGTCTGGCCGAAGTTTCCGACAAGGGCCTCACCGTGCTCGCCGATGTTGCGACCTCGATCCAGGAACTGGATAGGGCCAGGTTCGCCGACACGATTTCCGACATGGAAGGCAAGCTTGCCGAGAAGGAAGGCTCTGAACTCGACCGCGCGGTCGAGCGGCTCGATCATTTCAAGAGCATCCAGAGCCAGCTCAATTCGACGGCGATGCATTAACTTCGACGCCCGGGCTCTTTTAACAGAATCCGAATAGACCCCAGCATCCACAGCGGCGCGACCGACGTCGGAACCCGGTTGCGGCCGGGGACTTCTGACGGCATTCTGCCGCGATAGACCGTTGTGCGGGGCTGGCTTTCATGAAACGCAAGATCGCGGCGATTTTTGCGGCCGATATTGCCGGCTACAGCCGTCTGGTTGCCGAGGACGAAGAGGAGACGTTGCGTCGTCTGGCCTCCTACCGGTCCGTCACCGACGATTTCATCGCGAGATCCGGCGGCCGCATTTTCAACACCGCCGGCGACGCCGTTCTCGCTGAATTTCCAAGTGCCGTCGAAGCGGTGCGATGCGCCATCGACATCCAGGAAAGCCTGCGCACCCGCAACATGGCCTATCCGGCCAGTCGCCAGATGAGCTTTCGGATCGGCATCACGATCGGAGACGTGGTGGAGCGTGACGACGGCGATCTGCTCGGCGATGGCGTCAACATCGCGGCGCGTCTTGAGGGCCTGGCGGAGGCCGGCGGCATCTGCGTTTCACGTTCGGTGCATGAGCAGGTTGCCAACAAGCTGTCGGTGCAGTTCGCCGACATCGGCGCGCAGGAAGTGAAGAACATTCCGACGCCGGTGCATGCCTACATGGTGGCGATGCGACGCGAGGATGGAACCTACGCCAATCCGCAGTTCAAGAAGCCAGCTTCGGTCCGGGTTTCGGCCGGTCCAAACTGGATGTGGCCGGTGGCGGCGACCTTGGTGTGTCTGGTGGCGATCGGCGTCGGCGGCTTTCTGTATTTTACCAGGATGGAGATGCGGGACGCATCGAGGCGATTGGCTTCGACCCTCCATCATGACGCTACAGCGCCTTCCCCGCCGGCAACGCCGGTTCCGGCGCCGACGTCAGCACCGGCGATGACGCCATCCGCTTCCCCGCCGCCGACACCATCGGGTGAAAAGTTCGCGGCCGAGACCGTGCCGTTCGTCAACGATCGATTCCGTCTCTTCCTCGCGGGCGAGTATGCAACGGCGACGGATTACAAGGCCGTCGCCCTCAATCTGAATGGCATCACCGGAATCGTCAGCGGGCAGCCGACCGAAGAAGCTGCAAAAAACGCCGCACTGGAACAATGCCAGAAGCGCGCCGACGCCGTGCAGTCGCCGCGGAAATGCGAGATTTATTTCGTCGGCAATACGGTGATCTATCCGCATGGCCGTCCGCCGATGCCGTCCTTGCCGTGGATCAGGCGCGATCCTTCGGTCGAGAAACCATTCGCGGCAAAGGACATGCCTCTGGTCCACGATCCCGGAAGGGCCAGGCTTGAGAGCAATTATGCGCCGGGCAAAAAGAGCAAGTCGATCGCGGTCGGACCGGGAGGGCAGTTCATTTTCTATACCGGCGGGGAAACCACCGGCGAGTCGGTGCGCCGAACGCTCGAAACCTGCGGTGCCACTGCCGGTGTCGCCTGCATGATCGTGGCGGTCGACGACAGCTTTGTCGTGCCGCTACCCACGGTCCTTAAAGTCACCGGCCTTTTTCAGGCGGCCAGCAATTCTTCCATCGCAGCGGATGCGAGAGACGATGTAGTGCGCAAGCTCGCAGAGCCGTTATCCGGATGGAATGCCGTCGCGGTCGGCACGTCCGGACATCCGGGATTGGCACTCAAAGCGGCCAGCGAACAGAATGCGATCAGTGAAGCCCTCAGCAATTGCGCCAGGTCTGATAGCGATTGCCACGTCATCGCGATCGTCCCGTTTTCAGTCGGCCCGAACTAAAGCCTGCCGATTTGTCATCCCCGTCATCCTGAGGAGCCGCCAACGGGTCCGCGCAAGCGCGGCCCGATGACAGGCTCCGCGGCGTCTCGAAGGATGGGCCACACACCCCGCAGCCATCCTTCGAGGCTCGCAAGAGCTCGCACCTCCAGCGTCAACTGACGTTGCGCGGGGATGACGGACCCGAGGCGCTTGCGAATTCCGCAAACTGCTTGGCCACCGTCCGATACACCTCGCGCCTGAACGGCACCACGAGATCGGCGACCTGGTCGAGCCGTTCCCAACGCCAGCGGTCGAATTCCGCCGGCTGGCCATTACGCGGCGTCAGCGGATCGATTTCATCGTCGCGTCCGGTGAAACCCAACGCGAACCATTTCTGGCGCTGACCCCGGAATTTCGCAAGCCGGTGCGACGACGGGCCGTCGAACGGCGGAAATTCGTAAGTCAGCCAGCCGGTTTCGCCGAGGTATTTGACGTTCACGACGCCGGTTTCTTCCCACAATTCGCGCATCACCGCATCGCGCGGATCCTCGTCGGCGTCGATGCCGCCCTGTGGCATCTGCCACTCGAAACCTGGAAGAATGATTTCCGGTCCATCGTCCCTGAAGCGGCGGCCGATCAGGACCTGACCGGAAGCGCTAAACAGCGCGATGCCCACATTGGGCCGATAGGGTTTGCCGTCCGCCATCTAAAGACCATAGCGTTTTCCAGCGAAGCCTGCCCCGCACTTGATGCGGGGTGGTTGCAGGTTCGCGTGAAGAAAACGCGTCAAAAGAAAAGATAGAGCGTCTGTTCCGATTCAATCGGAACGGACGCTCCAATCGCCCGCGAGACTGGAAAATTCCTTCACCACGCGCTCATAGACCGGCCGCTTGAACGGCACGATCAGGTCGGGAAGATTTCTTCATCGGCTCCCAGCGCCAGCTCACGAACTCCGCCTTGTGGCCGCCGCCGGGGCTCTCGACATTGATCTCGGCGTCCTTGCCCGTGAAGCGAACCGCGTACCATTTCTGCCGCTGGCCGCGGTAGCGACCCTTCCAGGCGCGGCCGGCAACGGTGCGTGGAATGTCATAGATCAGCCAGTCCCCGACCTCGCCGAGCTTCTCGACGGAGCGCACGCTGGTTTCCTCATACAGTTCGCGCTTGGCGGCCTGCCAAGTATCCTCGCCGGGATCGACACCACCCTGCGGCATCTGCCAAACATGAGATTCATCGACGTGTTCAATGCCACCGGCGCGGCGACCGATGAAGACCAGCCCGGCTGCGTTGATCAGCATCATGCCGACGCAGGTTCGATAGGGCAGGTCTTCGTAACGCGTCATTCCGTCAAAGCCTCTTGTGGTCATTCGGACTGATCTGGCGTTTTCGGACCCGAAGTTGGCGCCACTCTCTCATTTAGTCATGAATTCCGGATTCGAAAGGACACCAGAATGTACGATTCTGGCACGGTTTGGGTTCAGAAATTTTCTGACGGACCTGCAGCGAAAAAGAAAAGAACTTCTAAACTGTAGCATAGAGCGGGGAAGACTCGATGTTACGAAAATGAGGCAATCAAAGTTGCACTAGAGTATTTTATTCTACGGCAGATCGGGTGGTGTCATCTGTGCAAACTTGTTTGCGAAACAAACTTCGGAAATTAGAACCGCCGCATATCCCTGGATCAAGTCGGAATTTGCGTCCTGGCGGAAAACCGTTAGCTGGATTTTGATTTCAGCATGACGGTTGTCAATGGCACGAGCATGACGCCGTGGCTTTCGAGCGTCCTGGTCCAGGCGCCAATCCGCTCGATCGAAATAGGCAGTGCCGAGGCGACGCCGACGGCCAGACCACGCTCCTTCGCCAGACCTTCGAGCCTTGCGAGAGCCCGGTCGATCTCCACCGCGGTTGGTACGGCGTCGATGCTGATATCGGCCTTGGCGAAAGGCATCGACAGCCCCGCCGCCATCGAGGAGGCGACGCTGCGCGGCGCCGATCCGTCGTCGAGATAGCCGAGCCCGCGTTTGGCGGCCTCGCGAACGATGGGCTGCATCACGGCGTCGGCGACGACGAAGCGCGCGCCCATGAAGTTCGCTACCCCGGCATAGCCCTGGAAGCGGCTGAGGTGCCAGTACAGGCGGTCGAGATTCTGCTCGGCGTCCAGCGTCGTGAGCAGGGTTTGCGGGCCGGGGTCGTTGTCGGGATAATCGAACGGCTCCATCGGTATCTGCAGCAGAATTTCGTGGCGTTGCGCGCGCGCCCGTTCGGCCAGTTTGGCCGGGTCCGATCCGTAAGGCGTAAACGCCAGCGTCACCGCGGGCGGCAGTTTCATGATGGCGTCGGTGGTCTTGGCAGCCCCGACGCCAAGTCCGCCGACCACGATGGCGACAACCGGCATTTTTGCCGCCCTGGCGCGGTCGGCCTCGGCGGCGTAGGCCGTGAAAGGCTTCAGTCCATCGGCGACCACCGGAATCATGCCATAGCGCGATTTTTCGAGCAGGCGCTGATCGATTCCCGCCATCATCGCGGCCGGCGGATCGCCATCGGCCTTATCAGCGGTTTTATCCGCGGCATCGCCGCCGATCAGGACGTCGTGGCGGGCGCCGCTGGAGCCGTCGATGATGGTGACGGTCTTTTGGTCGGCCGGCGCGGTTTGTTTGACTGCGGGTTTTGGGTCCGGCTCGGACGTGGCGGCGGACGCCGGCTTTTCGTCCAGGCCTGCCTGAGGCAGCGCCATGCGCTTGATCGGCTCGCCGCCCAGCGGGTTGTCGTTGAAGATGGCGAAACCCGCGAAAGCTGCCAGAAACAGGCCGAGCAGCACGGCCAGTGCCTGCATTCCGGTAAACGGTAACCGGTAACGGCGCTTGCGCTGCGCCATCTCCTGCCCGAGCGGTGTGCTCAGATCGTCGGCCGTCTCTGCCATGGACCTCCCCGAATCAATCGGCAGGACGATACCACGGCGGGGCAAGGCCGCGGCAGATCGCACACAAAGGCAACCACCGCCTTGTCCGGATCACCCAGAAAAAAGGCGGCCCGAGGGCCGCCTTTTCATGAAAACCGGCTTCTCGCGAAGACCAGCTTATTAGTTCGCTTCCTTGGTCGCGGGCTTGTCGATTGCCGCCTTGTCGACCGCAGCCTTGTCCCCGCTGGCCGGCGCGCTGGCGTTGACCTTGACGCCGTGGAGCAAATCGTCAGCCATCTTCAAGGCTTTGTCGTCCTTGGCGTCCGGCGGCACGTAGGATTGCGAACCGGTCTTTTCGTCGCCCTCGGACTTCAAATGGCCGCGCAGCGAGGCTTCGCCCTTGGTGTCGGTCCGCGACTTCAACTCGTCCGGCACGTCCTGCAGCACCTCGATATCGGGAACGATGCCCTTGGCCTGGATCGACTTGCCCGACGGGGTGAAGTAGCGCGCGGTGGTCAGACGCAGCGCGCCGTTGCCGGAGCCCAGCGGAATGATGGTCTGCACCGAGCCCTTGCCGAAGGAGCGGGTGCCGACCAGGGTTGCCCGCTTGTGGTCCTGCAGCGCGCCGGCGACGATTTCCGACGCCGATGCCGAGCCGCCGTTGATGAGAACGATCACCGGCTTGCCTTTGGTCAGGTCGCCCGGATGCGCGGTGCGGCGCTGGGTTTCCTCGGCGTTGCGGCCGCGGGTCGAAACGATCTCGCCGCGCTCGAGGAAGGTATCGGAGACCGTTACCGCCTCTTCCAGCAATCCGCCGGGATTGTTGCGCAGGTCGATGACGTAGCCCTTCAGCTTGTCACCGATCTGGGTTTGCATATTGCCGATTTCACGCTTCAGGCCTTCGGTGGTCTGCTCGTTGAACGTGGTGATGCGGATATAGCCAATGTCGTCGCCTTCGACATGCGCGCGCACCGAGCGGACGCGGATATTGTCGCGCACCAGCGTGACGTCGATCGGGTTGTCCTGGCCCTTGCGGATGATCTTGAGCTTGATCTTGGTATTGACGGGGCCGCGCATTTTCTCGACGGCCTGATTGAGGGTGAGGCCCTGCACGGCTTCGTCGTCGAGATTGGTGATGATGTCGTTGGCCATGATGCCGGCCTTCGACGCCGGCGTATCATCGATCGGCGAAACCACCTTGATCAATCCGTCTTCCATCGTGACTTCGATGCCGAGCCCGCCGAATTCGCCGCGGGTCTGCACCTGCATGTCGCGGAAGCTCTTGGCATCCATGTAGCTGGAATGCGGATCGAGGCCGGACAGCATGCCGCTGATCGCGGATTCGACCAGCTTGCTGTCGTCGGGCTTCTCGACATAGTCGCTGCGGACTCGCTCGAACACGTCGCCGAACAAATTAAGCTGGCGATAGGTGTCCGACGTCGCAGCGCGTGCGCTCGATCCCATCAGTACCGAACGTGGCTGGGTCACGAACAACGTCAGTGCTGCGCCGGTGGCGGCGCTCAGCAGAATTACAGAAGTCTTGCGCATCATCCGCGAACCTTTTCGCCTTCATTTGCGGCCCACCATGGACCTGGATCAATTGGAGTGCCGTCCTTACGGAACTCGACATAGAGTACGGGTTGGCTCGCGTTGGCCGCGAGGATGGATGCCACCTGGGATTTCGTCCCCACGGTCGCGACCGGCTCCCCTGTCAGTACAAACTGGCCGATGTTGACCGAAATTCGCTCCATCCCGGCGATCAGGACATGATACCCGCCACCGGCATTGAGGATCAAGAGTTGTCCGTAGCTGCGAAACGGCCCGGCGTAAACCACCCAGCCGTCACACGGTGTTGTGACCTGGGCTCCGGGCCGGGTTGCCAAGGAAATGCCTTTTTCTACGCCACCAGCGCCATCGGAACCGCCAAATTCGCGAATCTTGACGCCATTAACCGGCAGCGCGAATAATCCCTTGGCGGACGCAAAGGCAATCGCCGGGCTCGTCCGCGCGGGGTCCTTGAGGGCCCCCTGATTCGGCGCACCATTTGGGGCGGCCGGGGTTCCCCGCAGACTGGCGGTTGCGGCGGCTTTTGCCGCGCTCTTCAAATCCTGCTCCATTTTGGCGATCAATCCCTGCAGGCTGTCGACCTGCCGGGACAACGAGATCGCGCGCGCGCCTTCCGCTTCCATGTCCTTTTCGATCGAGCTTTGCTGCCGCTGCCGTTCGTCCACGAGCGCGGCGAGCCGGATCTGGTCGTTCGTGAGCTTGTCGCGGTCAACCGCAAGCTGGTCGCGCTCGGTGGCGATGGTCTTGCGAAGCGCAACCAGTTCGCCGAGGTCGTCGGCCAGCTTTTGCGTGCGCGCGTGCAATTCGGGCACCACCGATCCAAGCAGCATGGCGGTGCGAAGCGATTGCAGCGCATCTTCGGGCCTTACCAGCAAGGCCGGCGGCGTGCGCCTTCCTGCGCGTTGCAGCGCGGCCAGCACCTCGACAATCTCCGAACGCCGCGAATCAAGCGAGCCGCGAATCTGCTGCTCGCGGCTGTCGAGCGGGCGCAGCCGCGCTTCGGCGTCGCCGATTCGGGTCTCGACGCTGCGCACCTGGGCTGCGATGTCGATCAGCTGCTGATTGAGTTTGCTGCGATCCTGTCCGATCGATGCGATATCGGCCGCCAGCTTCTGCTGCAATTCGGCGGCACTTTTTTGTTGCGCGCGGGCGGCCTCGAGTTCCTGCTCGCGCTGCTTGATGGCGTCCGGCGAGACGGCCGTCGTCTGCGGCGTCGATTCGGCAACCTGAGCTGCCGCGGGCGAAAGGCACATGCCGGCAAAGCCCGCGGACAACAGGGCGATCGAAAGCGGAATACGAACCGAAGCCAACTGACCGCGGCGGACCGCGTCAGGGAGCGATGGAATGTTTCGATCTGGCTGCATCGAATCCAAATCAGTGCTTTCGTTGCTTCCCCGGCGCGCTGGCTTACGCGCGGTGGTAAGGATGGCCCGACAAAATGGTCGCGGCCCGATAAATCTGTTCCAGAAGCATGACGCGAACCATTTGATGCGGCCAGGTCGCAGAGCCGAACGCAATGCCAAGTCTCGCCATACGCCGCAAATCGGGCGAAAGTCCGTCCGCGCCGCCGATCGCAAAAATAGTATTGGCGACCTGGTCGTCCCGCCAGCGGCCAAGAAGCCGGGCAAATGCGGCGCTGTCGAGATTGTCGCCGCGCTCGTCGAGCGCCACCAGGGCGGATTTATCGGGAATCGCGGCTGAAATAGCCGCCGCTTCCTCGGCCATCCGGGTTGCCGGGTCGCGGGCGCGGCTTTCGGGAATTTCGTGAATATCGAGGCCGCGAAAGCCGAGCTTGCGGCCGATGTCGTCGAAGCGTTCGCGGTAGCGCTCGGCCAGTTCCCGCTCCGGGCCCTGTTTCAGCCGGCCGATTGAAATGACGACAAGGCGCATCAGGGTATTTTTCCGGGCCAGGCCTGCCTCGGACGGGATCCGAAGGGAAAGCCGGTTTGCCGCAGAATATGCGTTATATCAATCGCGGTAAATCAATCACGGCGCGCGCATTCCGATCGCGAATGCGCGATGCATGTTGCCATGCGCTCAGCCGATTTTCATCGGCTGGCTGGCCTTAGATCACCTTCGCCGCCATCGGGCTCTGCGTCCACAATCTTTCCAGATTGTAGAACTCGCGCACTTCGGGTCTGAATACATGCACGATCACATCGCCGGAATCGATCAGCACCCAGTCGCAGTTGGGCAGGCCCTCGACATGGATGCTTTTGATTCCGGTTTCCTTGAGACCCTTGGCGACATTTTCCGCGATCGCGCCGACGTGCCGGTTGGCCCGGCCCGAAGTGACGATCATGTAGTCGGAAAATGCAGATTTACCGCGAAGGTCGATGGTGACCGTTTCTTCCGCCTTCATATCGTCGAGGCGGGAGAGGATCATATTCAGGGTCTTGTCGGCGTCGGGTTGCGCCTTCAAGGCCGCAGCTTGTGTCGATGTTTTACGCGTTTTGGGTAAAACAGACTTGGACAATACAGGTGTGGCCAGGGACCATTCCTTTCACTGTATCGCGAGCGCCGAATCCTCACGCCCGCCGGTTATACTACGCATGTGGGGTTAACGGTTTCAACATTCCAGTGCGTCCGTCCGTCACTTCTTTGCCTTCCAGCTGCCGTCCGGGTTCCGCAGGCCGGTCGACGACAGGTTCAATTTCATCCCGGTGAGGAAGACCCAGGCCGGCGGGCGCTGGTCCGCGAGCCTGACGGCCTGATTTTCGGGCAGGCGATAGCGGCCGAGCGCCTGGGCCGCCGGTGCGGCCATCGCGCGAAAGCTTTGTGGTGGTCGGTCGATCACCGCGATCGGAACTTCGGATGCGATGCGCCGCCAGTTTTGCCAGCGATGAAATTGCGCGAGATTGTCAGCGCCCATGATCCAGACCAGGCGCAAGCCGGAAGTACGGCGGCGCAGATATGTAATCGTGTCTGCGGTATATCGCGTTCCGATGACAGCTTCGAGACAGGTGACGTCGATGCGCGGGTCGTTCGCCATTCGGCGCGCGGCGTCGGCGCGTTCGTCGAGATCGTGCAAGGCTGCATGATCCTTCAATGGATTGCCCGGCGAGACCAGCCACCATACGCGGTCCAGTTTCAGCCGCTTGATTGCGAACAGGCTGATGGCGCGGTGCGCGATATGCGGCGGATTGAACGAGCCGCCGAGCAGGCCGATCCGCATGCCTCTGGTATGGAGCGGAAGGATTTGCGCGGCGGATGGCGGCACGACCAAAGCTGGCTTCAATTAGTGGTGCCCCTTGCGCGAGCCGGTTCTCGCCTCGCATAAAAACGCTTTGATGCTCACGGCCGCGTCTGTCCGGTGCCATGGACGCGGTATTTGAAACTGGTCAGCTGCTCCGCGCCGACCGGGCCGCGGGCGTGAAATTTCCCGGTGGCAATTCCGATTTCTGCGCCGAAGCCGAATTCGCCACCGTCGGCGAACTGGGTCGATGCGTTGTGGAGCACGATCGCTGAATCGACCTCGTTGAGGAATTTGCGGGCGGCCTCGGCATCGTCGGTCACGATCGCATCGGTGTGATGCGAGCCGTGGTTGTGAATATGCGCGATCGCCTCGTCGATGCCGTCGACCACTTTCGCCGCGATGATCGCATCCTCGTATTCGGTGTCCCAGTCTTCGTCGGTGGCCGGCTTTACTCTGGCATCCGTGCGCTGCACGGCATCGTCGCCGCGCACCTCGCAACCGGCATCGATCAGCATCTGGACCAGCGGCTTCAGGATCGTCGCCGCACCGACGCGATCGACCAGCAGGGTTTCGGCGGCTCCGCAGACCCCGGGCCGCCGCATCTTGGCGTTCAGCACGATCGATTTCGCCATTTCCAGATTGGCGGCATGATCGACATAGACGTGATTGACGCCTTCCAGATGTGCGAACACCGGCACCCGCGCCTCGGCTTCAACGCGCGCGACCAGGCTTTTGCCGCCGCGCGGCACGATCACATCGATGCCGCCGTTCAATCCGCTCAGCAGCAGGCCGACCGCGGCGCGGTCACGGGTCGGCACCAGGGTGATGGCGGCCTCCGGCAGATCGGCCTCGCGCAGTCCCTGCACCAGGCAGTCGTGGATCGTGCGGCAGGACCGGAAACTGTCCGAGCCGCCGCGCAGGATCACCGCATTGCCGGATTTCAGGCACAGCACGCCGGCATCGGCGGCGACATTGGGGCGGCTTTCGAAAATCACGGCGACAACGCCAAGCGGTACGCGCACACGCTCGATGGTCATGCCGTTTGGACGCTGCCAGCTCTCGGTCACGACGCCGACGGGATCGGGGATATCGCGCACCGTCCGGATGCCGTCGGCCATCGCCTCGATTCGCGCCGGCGTCAGCGTCAATCGATCGATGAAGGCGGTGGTGGCGCCGCCGCTGCGTGCTTCCGCGACATCCTCGGCGTTGGCTGTGAGAATTGCCGATGCATGGGCGCGGATGGCGCGCTCCATCGCTTCGAGCGCGCGATTTTTCTGCGCCGGCGATGCCAGCGCCAGCACCCGGGCAGCGGCGCGCGCGCGGGTCGCAAGGTCGATCATCAGATCAGGCAAATCGGCGTTTCCGTCGATGGCCTTCAGCGGCGCGGTCATGTCGGTTCCAGCTTTTCGTTAAGGCCATGTCCTAGCACGGAAATCCGCGTTTTGCGAGGTGCCGAAGGGGCATCGCTGGGGTGCGATGACCGGGCGACTGCGACCGTTATCGGCTCGGCCATTGGCCTAGTTCTGGCGACAATGCGCCGCCCGGGCCGACCACGAGATCGTCGCGGTGGATCATTTCCGCGCGTCCGGAGATGCCGAGGATCGTCATCACATCCGGCGAGGAGCGGCCCTTGATCTTGTCGGCGTCTTCGGCGTCGTAGGCGACCAGGCCACGGCCGACCTCGCGGGTGTCGGGGCCGCGCACCACCACGGCATCGCCGCGGGCGAATTGCCCGTCGATCCGGATCACGCCCGCCGGCAACAGGCTCTTGCCGGCGCGCAGGGCCTTCACCGCGCCGGCGTCGATGGTCAGCGTGCCCTTCGGCTCCAGCGAGCCTGCGATCCATCGCTTGCGCGCGGTGACGGGATTGGCCGGCGTCAAAAACCAGGTGCAGCGCCCGCCATCTGCGATCGCCTGCAGCGGATGCTCGATCTTGCCGGAGGCGATCAGCATGTGGGTGCCGGATGTGGTGGCGATTTTCGCCGCCTCGATCTTGGTGTGCATGCCGCCGCGCGACAGTTCGGATTCCGCGCCGCCCGCCATCGCCTCGATTTCCGAGGTGACGGACTGCACGATCGGAATCAGTTTCGCATTCGGGTTGCTGCCGGGCGGCGCATCATAGAGGCCGTCGATATCCGACAGCAGGATCAAAAGGTCCGCGCTCGCCATGGTGGCGACCCGCGCGGCGAGGCGGTCATTGTCGCCGTAGCGGATTTCATTGGTGGCGACGGTGTCGTTTTCGTTGATCACCGGCACCGCGCGCCATTCCAGCAGCTTGGCGATGGTCGAGCGCGCGTTGAGATAGCGGCGGCGCTCTTCGGTGTCCTGCAGGGTTACCAGAATTTGCCCGGCGCCGATGCCGTGATGGCCCAGCACCTCCGACCAGATTCGCGCCAGCGCGATCTGTCCGACCGCGGCCGCGCCCTGGCTCTCCTCGAGCTTCAGGGTGCCGCGCGGCAGTTTCAGGCGGCTGCGGCCCAGCGCGATCGAACCGGACGATACGATCAACAGGTCACGTCCCTCGCCATGCAGCTTGGCGATATCGGCGGCCAGCGCTGCGAGCCACGAGGTGCGGACTTCGCCGGCCTCGGAATCGATCAGCAGCGACGAGCCGACCTTGACCACGATGCGGCGGAAATTTTTTAGCTGCGGGCGGGCCATGGATGCCGTCGGTGATGCGAAGTTGGCGGGAAGGGGATCGGACTTTTGCAGCCGGGCGAAACAAGCGCAAGTCGGGCTCAAAAAGCCCGCCTTGTGATTCAGCCTTGCGGCGTCGTCGGGGCCCAGGGCTCGGCCTGCGCCGCGCCCTTGGCCTTGACCGAGACCGGGGCTTCGCCGATCACCTCGACCAGCGCCCGCAATGCGTCTTTCACGCCTTCGCCGGTGGCGCCCGACATCAGCAGCGGCGTTTTCTTCGCGGCGCGTTTCAGCCGGTCTTTCTGCTTCTTCAATTCGTCCGGCGTCACCGCGTCGATCTTGTTGAGCGCGACGATCTCGATCTTGTCGGCGAGGTCTCCCTCATAGGCGTCAAGCTCGGTCCGCACCGTCTTGTAGGCCTTGCCGGCATGTTCGCAGGTCGCATCCACCAGATGCAGCAGCACGCGGCAGCGCTCGACATGGCCGAGAAAGCGGTCGCCGAGGCCGGCGCCTTCATGCGCGCCTTCGATCAAGCCCGGAATATCCGCCAGCACGAATTCGCGGCCGTCGACATCGACGACGCCGAGCTGCGGATGCAGCGTGGTGAAGGGATAGTCGGCGATCTTCGGCTTGGCGGCGCTGACCACCGAGAGGAACGTCGACTTGCCGGCGTTGGGCAGGCCGACCAGGCCGGCGTCGGCGATCAGTTTCAGCCGCAGCCAGATCCAGCGCTCCTCGCCGTCCTGGCCCGGATTGGCGTTGCGCGGCGCGCGGTTGGTGGAGGATTTGAAATGCGCGTTGCCGAAGCCGCCATTGCCGCCTTCGGCGAGCACGAATTTTTCGCCGAGCGTGGTGAAATCGTGGATCAGGGTTTCGCGATCCTCGTCGAAAATCTGCGTGCCGACCGGCACCTTGAGCACGATCGGCTTGCCGTTGGCGCCATGGCGGTCCTTGCCCATGCCGTTGGTGCCCTTCTGCGCCTTGAAGTGCTGCTGATAGCGGTAGTCGATCAGCGTGTTCAATCCATCGACCACTTCGATGACGACGTCGCCGCCGCGGCCGCCATTGCCGCCGGAGGGTCCGCCGAACTCGATATACTTCTCGCGGCGAAACGCCACGCAGCCATTGCCGCCGTCGCCGGAGCGGATATAGACCTTTGCCTCGTCAAGGAATTTCATGGCCTACCGGTATCGCAGGGGCGCGGATGCGGCAACCTTTAGATGCGATGATATCGGCAAAAAGCCCTAATTTATGGGCCTTTTTGAGGCCTTGGGCGCGGTTTCCGCCCGACGCGTCGTTATCGCTCGGCGGTCCGGCGGCGGATCAGAAATTTCTGCGATCCTTCCAGCACCAGTTCGCGGCGCTGATTGAACACGGTGCTGCGCAGCGCCACCACGCCGGTGGTGCGGCCGGGCGTCAGCTCCGTCACTTCGAGCGCCGGATAGATCGTGTCGTCGGCAAACACCGGCTTTAGGAACCGGCTCGACTGTTCGAGAAAGCCGACCAGCAATTCCTCCACCATGAAGGGAAACAGCCCGGCTGCCGGGCGCGGTGTGGATCAGCGTCTGGAAACCATGCGCCAGCAGATCCGGCATGCCGCGGGCGCGGCAATATTCGACGTCGTAATGCACGGGATGGGTATCGCCGCTCGCGGTCTGAAAGGCCGCGAATACCGCCGTCGTCATGGTGCGGCTGGGAATGACGAAGCGCTCGCCGAGCGCGAAATCCTCGAACCAGCGTTGTTCCGGCACCATGCGATGCTGCGCGGGATCGAACTCGGTCATGGCGGATTTCCTGCGGAGAGGTCTGCTAGCGTATCGGTATCGCAGAGGTGTGCCGCGGCAATTGGTCCAAATCGTATGCCCGGGCATAGTCGTCCGGATGCGACGGCGTCTGGCTTGACCCGCACGCTCCATCGTCCTGAGCATCCACGTCTTTAGAACGGCCGTGCTCGAGACCATGGATGGCCGTGACAGCCTTCGAGCCATGGCGAAGAGCATGCTCCGCGGACTGCGGTTATTCAGATGAATCTTCTCGCGAAAATTTCGATCACCGCCGACGAGCGCTCCGCGCGGCTCGCCGGCATCGGATTGATGGTGCTGTCGGTCTTCATGTTCTCGTTCGGCGATGCGCTGGGCAAGTTCATCGTCGCGACCTATTCGGTCGGGCAATTGCTGTGGCTGCGCGCCTGCGCGGCGCTGATCGTGCTGTCGCCGATCGATCTGGCGCGGCCGTCAGGAATTCTGCGCGGCTGGAGCGGCCGTGGCTGCAGTTGTTGCGGGTCGATCCTCTCGACGCTCGAGGTCGCGGCGTTCTTTCTCGCAACCGTGTATCTGCCGCTCGCCGACGTCATCACCTATTATCTGGCGGCGTCCGATTTTCGTCACCGCGCTGTCGGCGATCGTGCTGCGCGAGCAGCGTCGGCTGGCGGCGCTGGAGCGCGGTCCTGATCGGATTCTGCGGCGTGCTGATCGCGCTGCGGCCGTCGGCGCAGACCGTCAGCTGGCCGGCGATGATCGCGCTGGCCGGCAGCATGTCGTTCGCGGTGCTGATGCTGATCACGCGTTCGTTGCGCGCGACGCCGGATATCGTGCTGGCCTCGACGCAGTTCGTCGGCACGTTCGCTGTTCGGCGCGGTGCTGGCGCCGTTCGGCTGGGTCACGCCGACGCCGGGAAGCCTCGGTTTTCTTTGCCGTGGCCGGCTGCATCTCGGTGTGCGCGCTGTTGTGCGGCAATCGTTCGCTGAAACTCGCGCCGGCCTCGGTCGTGGTGCCGTATCAGTATTCGATGATCATCTGGGCGGTGATGTTCGGCTATGCCGTGTTCGGCGACGTGCCGTCGATCGCGACGATCGTGGGCGCGGCGATCATCATCGGCGCGGGATTTTACATTTTCCTGCGCGAGCGGGAACTGGGGCGCGAGGAAACGGTGGTCAGCCCGCCGGCGTAAATACACTCGTCGTTCCCGCCTTCGCGGGGACGACGATCTGCTGTCGAGCGCTCAGCGCTTATGCCGCGTCGAGCTGTTCCAGTTCTTCAGCGACGACCAGACGCTGCGCGAGAGCCGGAAGCAATCGACCGGGGTCGACGATCCCAGCGCCTCGAAGCGATGCAGCTCGACGCCGCTCCACTGGAAGCCGCATTTCTCCAGGATGTTGCGCGACGCCGGATTGGTGACCCGCGCGCCGGAGATCAGGTGCTCGATGTCGAATTCCTCGAAGGTGAAATCGATCACCGCGCGCGCCGCTTCGGTGCCAAAACCCTGGCCCCAATGCTCGACGCCGAGCCAGTAGCCGAGTTCCGGCGCCTCCGGCTCGCGCCAGTCGATGCCGACCATGCCGATCGGCACGATGATTGTTTTCGATCAGGAACACGGTCTCGCGCTGATCGTTCGCCATCGCGCGAACGAACTCCACGGCATGGTCCTGCAGATAGGGATGCGGCAGGCGGCGGGTATTCTCCGCAATGCGGCGGTCGTTGGCGAGACGCGCAATCGCTTTTACGTCCGCGAGCGTCGGCCTGCGCAGCATCAGCCGTTCGGTCTCGAGGACGCAGCTACTCGCCTCGCGCAAGGTCGGGGTCGGGATATCCTGCAGCATGTCGGGCTCCTGTGACGCAAGCTCTTGGACTATCGCGCATGTTCTGATCGCAAAACCGGGGTCGTTTTTGCGGAACAGCGCAATAAAAAAGGGGAGGCCGGTTTCCCGCCTCCCCTTGGAGCCCTCTGGAGCTCCGCCGGTTCAACAGGACCCGGCGGACTCATGTGATCCACCGTTTACTCGGCCGCGGCTTCCGTCATCGGAATCACCGATACGAAAGTGCGGCCGTTGGCTTTTGCACGAAACTCGACATGACCTTCGACCTTGGCGAACAAAGTATGGTCAGTGCCCATGCCGACATTAAGGCCGGGATGCCAGGTGGTGCCGCGCTGACGCGCGATGATGTTGCCCGGGAATCACGTGCTCGCCGCCATAGGTCTTGATTCCAAGGCGCTTGCCCGCCGAATCACGACCGTTACGCGATGAACCGCCTGCTTTTTTGTGAGCCATGGCCCGTCTCCAACTTCTATCTGATCTCTAGATCAATTCCTTGACGGAATCATTTCACTTTTTGTCACGCTTCACTTTGTCGCGCTTCACTTTTTATCACTTTTTGCTTTTGCGGCGGCCTTCTTGGCCGGAGCTTTCTTGGCATCGGGCTTGGCGCGCGGCTTCGCCGTTTTCTTGGCAACGGCCTTCTTGGCCGGCGCCTTTTTCTTCGCGGTCTGCTCGGCGCCTCGTCGTCGCCATCGACCGGCGCTGCGACGACCGGCTTCTCGCGCTTCGGCCGCGGGCCGATGGTCGGCTTGTTGTCGTTGGTCAGGATCTCGGTGATGCGCAGCACCGTGATCTCGTCGCGATAGCCGCGCTTGCGGCGCGAATTCTTGCGGCGGCGCTTCTTGAACGAGATGACCTTCGGGCCGCGCTTGTGCTGCAGCACTTCGGCCGCAACCGAGGCGCCCGCAACCGTGGGCGCGCCAAGCACCGGCGATTCACCGCCGACCAGCAGAACTTCGCCAAGCTGCACGATCGTTCCGACATCGCCGGCGATCTTGCCTATCTCGAGCACATCATCCGGAACGACGCGGTATTGCCGGCCGCCGGTTTTGATGACTGCGAACATCGTTTAATTCCTTCGTGTTCGATCCCGGCCTCGGACAGGTCCGGGCCGGCTTTTTCTTCAGTCGTTATGGGTTCACCGCGCGATCATCAGATCGTCGCGTATTTCCGCGCGGTCGGGAAGCGATCCCCTAGAGCCGCGCAAAAACAAACGGCGCGAGGAAATCCCGCGCCGGCTGGCGGGACTTATAGCCCTGAGCGGCCCCGAGTCAAGGTAAAGCGCCCCGAAAACCGAGCCAAATATGCGGATTTCGGGCCAAAACGACCGCGAATAGCGAGTGGCGAGTAGCGAATAGGGAAGGCCCATTCGCCACTCACTATTCGCCACTCGCCCCTTTCGTGAAACCAACGGGTTCCCCGCTCGTTGTCCTCCGAGTTCCAGGCAGGGCAAGGGCAAAATGGCTGAGGACACACTGACGACCACCGGCATCGGCCGGCACGGCGCAACGCGCCTGCCCTCGGTGGACGTGGACAGCTTCAATATCGAGTTGAAGGACGACGACGGCTTTCTCGGCGACCGCGCCAGCAAGGGCGCGTTCCGGAAAATTCTGGATACGCTGCGCAAGCCGCTGAAGAAAAACGGCGACGATCCCTTGGGCAATAAATCCGCCGATGCCATCGCAAGAGCACGCTCGACGAGGCGCTGGTCGGCGACGACATCGGCGCCGCGGCGCTGGTGCATGGCGCGATCGAGGAATTCGCGCAGGAACTGGCCTATGTCACCGGGCGGTTTCTCAAGACCAAGGCCTGGGCCGATACCGAACGCATCGTGGTCGGCGGCGGCTTCCGGCAGAGCCGGGTCGGCGAACTCGCGATCGCGCGCACCGACATCCTGCTCAAGGCCGAAGGCCTCAAGGTCGATCTGGTGCCGATCCGCTTTCACCCCGATGAAGCCGGCCTGATCGGCTGCCTGCATCTGGCGCCGTCGTGGATTTTCGAGGCCCATGACAGCATCCTCGCGGTCGATATCGGCGGCACCAATATCCGCTGCGGCGTGGTCGAGACCCGCTGGAAGAAGGCGCCCGATCTGTCGAAGGCCACGGTCTGGAAATCCGAACTGTGGCGCCATGCCGATGACGAGCCGACGCGCGAAGGGGCGGTGAAGCGGCTGGTGAAAATGCTGAAGGAACTGATCGCCGCGGCCGACGCCGAAGGCCTCAAGCTCGCGCCGTTCATCGGCATCGCCTGTCCCGGCGTGATCAACGAAGACGGCTCGATCGAAAAGGGCGCGCAGAACCTGCCGGGCAACTGGGAGAGCAGCAAGTTCAATCTGCCGGCGAGCCTGGTCGAGGCGATCCCGCAGATCGGCGATCACGACACCGCGGTCTTGATGCACAATGACGGCGTGGCGCAGGGCCTTTCCGAAGTGCCGTTCATGCAGGACGTGGAGCGCTGGGGCGTGCTGACCATCGGCACCGGCCTGGGCAATGCGCGCTTCACCAACCGCAAAAAGGAAAAAGAAAAGGACAAGGACGACAAGAAAGAGAAGAAGAAAAAGGATTGAACCGGACCGGCACGGTTAACCGTACAGGTCGCCTCGCAAGTCGCCTGGCAAAATTGCTCGGCAGGTAACCTTGATCGGTTAGGTTAAAAAAGGGTTCACGTTGCCGGCCACGCAGGGATCGCTACCGTCAAACCGTCGCTCAGGCTGACCGGCGAAGCCGCACTTCCCGGCCACAATTTCAATGACGCGACACGGGACCGCCGGTTTTTTTCGCGTCTGGCGGTCCCACCTTAAATTTAGCTCCAGCCGATACGCCCAAAGAATGCGGCGATCTCGGCGGCGGCGCGATCGGGGTCCTCGCGGTGCGGAAAATGTCCGACGCCTGGAAACAGCGCGAGATCGAGGTTGGCGAAGGTCTCGCCGAGCCGGTCGGTCCAGGCGTAGGGAAACAGCGGGTCGTGCTCCGCCCAGCGGATGCAGGTCGGCACATCGATCGGCGGCAAGCCGTGGCACTTCGCCCTTCATCATCCGGATCCGCCCTGCATGGGCGGCGCGGTAATGCGCAAAGCCGCCGGCGAGATTGCCGGGCTTGAGGAAGTTGTCGGTGAAGGTTTCCAGCACGTCGTCGAAGGCATCCTTGCGATGCGCCCATGATTTCAGAAAGTGCCCGATATAAGTCCGGCAGCTTTCGCGCGTGGCGCCGACCAGGGCTGGCGCCATCTCCATCTGATTGAACGACTGGTACCAGATATTGTTGAGCCGCTCCGGCTCGGCCATTCGCGCCCCGATGCCGGGATAGACGAAGTCGAAGAAGAACAATCCGGACAGCCGCTGCGGGGCGGCTCGCGCCAGCGGCTGCATCAGCGCGCCGCCGACGTCATGGCCGACGATGCCGGCCTGCTTGAGGTCGAGCGCGTCCATCAGCGCCAGCATGTCGGCGGCATGCTGGTCCGGGCCGAACGGGCCGTCCGGCTTGTCGCTGTCGCCGAAGCCGCGCAGGTCCGGTGCGAATAATGTGTGGCGATCGGCAAGCCGCGCCATCACCGGCTCCCAGGTCAGCCAGAATTCCGGCCAGCCATGCAACAGCAGCAGCGCCGGTCCGGCCCCGGTCCGCGCCACATGGAAGCTGGCGCCGTTGGCGCGGATTTTCAGATGCTGCATCGTGGTTGCTCCGTTTCGCTCCAGAGCGTCCCGTTTTTCCGGGCGTTCCCCGCCAAATTCTATCCGCTCGCGCCTTGTCTGGCCCGCCGTCCTCGCCTAGAACTCGGCCCGACCGCGGGCCGTAGTCTGCCCCTATGGCGCCTGGAGAGGTGGCAGAGTGGTCGAATGCACCGCACTCGAAATGCGGCATAGGTGCAAGCCTATCGGGGGTTCGAATCCCTCCCTCTCCGCCAACGAACTTAATCAAGCCATTGACTAATGAGAAGTATTTGCCGGGAAGGTGGTATTGGTCCCCAATTACGGTCCCCGGTTCAGCTTCATGCGATCCGCAAATTTTCAGGGGCTTTCGACGGAGCGTCCGACGCTCCAATGCGATTTGCGTCAGGAAAGCCAAATCGGCCCAAGCGCTCTTGCTATGTAGGCCCGGCAATCATCGCATAGCTCGGTTCATCAACCGGCTCGCACGATCCTTCCCGGATGATCGCGAACAGTTCACCGTCGGACAGCATTTCCACCGAGACGTTTCCGTATTCGATGGCCTGCGGCGGGCGCCCGTCCAGTCGGTCGAAAACTTCTCGAATGGCTTGCAGATCGTCGCCCTGCGCCGGCTCCAGCAATTTCTCGACGATCACGCACAGACGGCGGCTTCCGCCGGTCAGCACCGCCAGCCGAAGCAAATCACTGACGGGCCGCTCTCTGTTGATCGAGCCAATCGGCGGTCCCATATCCCGCCTCCTAGACGTTTGAGGCTTCAATCAAATCCGTGACGGAACCATGGTCCGTCATTACGCCTCATACCCGAACGATCGCAAAAAATCAGGGTAAGACTTCGACGCAAAGCGTCAACCGTGGCGATATCGATCAACCGCCTCGTTTATTTTTGCGTGCAGAAGCCCCGAAGCGTCTCTTCGGCGCCACGGGCCTTGGCGTAATCAATCAGTGCCAGTCTGGCTGCGTCGCAACGCTCTGCGCTGGTAAATTCCTGCGTCGATATCGCGGCACCTTGGACGGCCCCGCCGAGCCAACTGACGATGATTAGGACGTGGGTCACAATATCCTCCTCTCCGTCTTATTTGGTCGCGCCGAATACGTTGCGTCCAAGAAGTGCATGACAATTGATCTGTATCAACGAGCGCCAGCACGCCTCTAGGCGTCTGATCTATCCGGGGAACCATACCTTTTGGGCCCGCTGGAATTCGTCGCGAGTTGAGGAAATAAATATGCAATTCCCACACTGGCTGATGATCGGCGGCGGTTTGCTCGTGTTCGTCGGGTTAGTGGGCGCCGCGCTTCAAAAAAGTCGAGCGGCAGCCGATCCGTCAAGCTTGGAGCAAGTTAAGGTAACCAATAGGCAACCAGCGTCGCAACCCGAGTTGCTTGAATAACGCCGATCGTGGGCGGTGGTAGGGTCTCGCGGCAACAGCGGCTCGGCATCGACCTTTGGCCGCTTTTGTTCAGGCCGCGAGGCTGTACAATCTTGATGGAGGGTTTCGGGCTAGAGCCTCGGAGAGGCAGGCATGCGCGACCCGAGCATTGTCGCGGCGATTGTCAACGTCCTAAGGCAGGCCTATGGCGACAACATCGCGCGGGTCTTGCTAAACGATGGCTTATCGCTGGCCGCCCTGATCGACGCCCTGTTGTGTTCGCCGCTGAAAAACCGCGAGGCGGTCAAACTGATCACCCGGGCGCTTGGCTCCGGCGATTTCATCGTCACACCGGACTTTGGCTCCGCCTGGCATGTGAAGTATTTTTACGACCCTCCCAAATCGCTGCAAGTCGCGGACATAGCCGTTATCACGCTGGATCACGGCACCATTGCCAGCACGGACATCCACTTGCGACTGCTGCTAAACGACGATTGAATCCAGATCGCGCCGTCCGAACGGCATTCGCTGCTCGCGGTTCAATCTGTCATGCACCTCTAAGGTGCATCTGCGTTCTGCGCCTAACGCGCGCCGTGTCGTAACGCACGCCGTTCAACCCAGACGCAATGACGCGCCGCCGTCCCAGAGCGCGCGATGGCAGATATACCTTGGCCTGCTCGCAACAGCGATTCCATTTGTTCGCGCAGCGCGCGGCAGTGATCCAATTCAGCCTGCCAGTCAATAGATTTTGCTTGTGCGATAGCTGCAAGCACAGGCAAAATCGCCATCGCGAAAAGATTTCGTTTCATGTCTCGTTCAAAGCAGGTGGCAAGATGGCCTAGGTGTCAAATGACATCAATGCGCGGGGTTCGCCCAAGGTTGCTGGGTAAGGAGGTTGCTGGTAAGTTGTAGCCGATGTCTGCTTAACTCACATTTCGGACTTTGCCTGAACATCGCGGCATGTCCGAAAAGTGCCGCAAGCTGACTCATGCACCGGAGCAAACAGCGTCTAATTCGATCACCGATCAATGGCAGCTCAACGTAGAGGCCGAACCGCAGTTGCAGGCGGCCGTTCGCCCCGCATCCCGCTCCACCCAAAACCCGATCAAGGTTCAAAAATGAAGCGGGCGCGCGATAAGCTGAGCGCGGTAACGGTCAATAGGCGTGATCGCAGTGATCGTCGTGATTGTAATGATGGCAATCCCTGCGCCAGATCATCCCATTGTCGAACTGAATGACCCAGCCGTTCGGAGAATACACAGCACCGGAATTCCACGCCGCGATCCAGATGCGGTTCGGGGAGAACCAATCGGTCTGGGCGCGGAGTGGCTCGTTGGCCCCGGTAAGCAAGTTCAGGTCCCAGCCGTTTTGCGTCACATAGGCTGAGTGCCAGAGCGTGCCATTACAGTTCTTCACACAGACGTAGTGGCCTGTGAGATTAGCGATCTCCGCCGATGCTGGCGAACTCATGAGACCTAAGGCGACAAGGCAACCGACGATGAAGTTTTTCATGGAAAACCTCCTGCAATTGAAAAATTATTTACTCTGGCGAAAACAGTCGACGCGATCATCGTCGTCAATGATCAGGCATGACCTGTTTGGGCGACGAAAAAATACGGCACGAAGGTGCAGGCGCAATGATGTGTCTCAACATGTCAGCGGTTCTGACCTACGGTCCTTTGGCGACCGTCGACGGACATCAGTCCCGCTGTCGTGAGCGGGGCGACCGCACAAGCCGTTCCCAAATCACGCCCATCCATGCGCAGCCGGGTGTAGCTCCTGGCCAAGCAGAAGCCATGTGCTCACAACCCAAAAGCAAGAACCTCTCTTGATGTGGATCAAGGGCCGAGTGAAACACAGAACCGCAATCTTGGTCAGTGAATATTAGCGAAGGGTAGCTCCGATGTTAGAGTACGCCATTTTTATCGTAATGGTGATCCTCGCCATTGGTTTTGCGTGGTTGTGGTTCATCGAGCAAAAGAAAAAGCGAAGGAGAAAAGAAACGCTTCGGCAAAGGGAGATCGAGCCATAGCGCGCAGATGAGGATCGTGATGCTGGGGCTGGCCAAGGAAGATCGAGCAGCGGCGTAAATGGCCTGCTTCACTTCAGCAGCCCGTGACCAGCGGGTTCTGCACCGCGTCGCCGTATCTGGTCTTGATGATCTGACCGTTCATGGTCCGATCGTTCGCCGCCATCCGCGCCAGCGACTCGGTCGCCATCCGCCATTGCGCCTGGAGAGGTGGCAGAGTGGTCGAATGCACCGCACTCGAAATGCGGCATAGGTGCAAGCCTATCGGGGGTTCTTCTCCTTCCCTCTCCGCCAGTCCAGAACTGTGTCCGGCCCGGACACATAGGTAACACCACGTACCTGAGACATGGGTGACAACCTCGTGCCGAACGGCACGCACGACGTTCCGGCGGGGTAGCGTATTCCCTGTGGGCTATTTTTCAGCCCTCTGGGCGGCCAGCACGATCGATCGCGAAGCGTGAACTCCGGTCGGCGGTCAAATGTTCGTGCCAAAAAAAGGAAATTCGGAGTCGCTACAATTTCGGCGGTGACGCGCTGCCAACTCCGCGATTTATGGGTTCTGGGAGTATGCCCGTCCGAACGAAAGCATGTAGCGGACAGCCTCGGGATACCGCAACGCGCCGCTCTGTCCGAATGCCGCCGATAATGCGATCAACGGTCGTTCTCGGCGCCCTTGAACGGGTTGAACACCATCGCGCCCAGACCGGCGACGTCGCGGTCATTGCGCGCCACCAGCGTCAGGCCATTGGTCAACGCAGTCGCCGCAAGCAGGCCATCGATAGCCGGGAGGGCCTGATGGCGCTCATGCGTCCCCATTGATCGGACACCGCGTTATCGATGCCAAGCACGCGCCCATTGAATGCCGCCTCTACTTCCCCCAACCAGCGTTCGAGCGCCACTGCCTTGTCCGGGTTCCGAGGGCGTGCAAGTTCAACGCCCTTTCGGATCTCACCAAGGACGAGCGTACTCAGGAACAGATCCTCATCGGCAACAGAGGCATACCAGGCGGACACATGGGCGTCGCAACGCGCGCCCTTGCGGACCTCGGAAATGATGTTGGTATCGATCAGGTAGCTCATAGATCGACGTCACGTCCTGGGGCCGGGCTGCGATCCAGGTCGATCCCGTCGAGTGGGGCAGACGCAAGAAGCGCCTTCAGACTCACTTTGGGCGGCTCGCCAAAACGTTGCTGCAGAAGCCTGCGCGCCTCGGCCTGCCGCGAAGGGTCGGACAAGGCCGCAGCAACACTGCGGACAAGGCCCGCATCATCCTTGCGAACATTGACCTCGACCCGCACAAAACCCCGGCGCTCCATGCGTGCGCGGTGCGTAGCAAGAGGGGATTTTGCCTTGGCCATTCCCGCGCCTCCGAATTTCCGGAAATCGTACCGGAAATCGCGGGCGGGCGCAAGGCGGCGATGCTACTCAAGGGTTATTGCGTAGACATAGTACTCATCGTCGGCGTTCGTGGCCCCCTATGCGCGATGCATTATTCCAATGCAGCCAGCCGTTCGATGAACCGTTCCTTGCGGACATGCTTCTCACGTATCGCGTGAAGTCGACGAAGGAAGTCCTCGATCGTACCTCGTTCGTTGGCGACCGCCTGAAGATCGAGGAGACGCCCCGCCGCCTTGTCATAGGCCGCAGCATTGCGCCGCTCGATTTCGGCCTCGACCTCGCGCCAGAATCCGACGGCCATCACAAATGTCCTGCGCCAGCAGCGATTTGTTTGACGCGGTCCAGCGTTATGCCGCGATGCTGCTCGATCGCGAGCGGGTATTCGGTTGGCTGGAGGACGATACGCCGGCGCAAATTGCCAGGCCGTAGAAATATGTTGCACCGAATTTCGTGCGGTTCCGGGTAGCCGCATATCTAGGTGCTGAGCCATCCGAAACGCGGCGGTTCGTCTTCAGCGATCGGAGAATTCCACCGGGCGAGGATGTACCGGAGGCTCTCTTCAGATACAGAAACCCAAACGCCCCAAACCAAACTCTCGGAGCTGTCGGACACTGGTATCTCCAGGCAACCCCGAACATAGTGTTCAGTATCGTCAATGATGCAGACATCGTCGCTGAGCTTGGATCGGATGGCGCATTCGGCTTCGGGAAGTCCAAACCAATTGCGCGGCGCGGCGAACCCGTAGTCCATGGGGAGGGTGTCGAAAGTCCGACCGCAGCAACTGCAAGTCCGATCCACGGCGTCCTCACTCTCGGGGCCGGTTCTTATCACACGATCATAGGGCATCGCCAATCGAACTCTGAGATTTTTCCGCTGAGTTTTTTGACCGACTGGTGCAAAGGGACGTCAGTCGCATCTGAGTGTGCGTCCGCCGCCGTCATGAACCGCTCTCCCGAGTTCAATGCGCTGCCGCGCCGCCCGCTTTCGTCCGCTTGGTCAGGAATTTGGTTTACGTCGGCATAGTGCTGTGGATCAGCTTCGGCATCGTTCTGTTCGTACGGTATTTCATCTTGTCAACGCAGATGATGAACCATCGAGTGCCAAAGCAAGGCCAATTTTTGTTTAACTCCACTAATCCTGCTGACCACACTGAAGTCGGCCGAAGATATCGGCAGAAAGCGATCCGAACCGGGATCGCCTTACTGGCATATGCGCCAACTATCCTTATAATTTTTTACTGAGTATGAGACCGTCAGCCCGCGCCCTCGCTTTCGATCTCGAAGATGTCGGACTCGCATCCTTCCCCGGATCAGCGACGCTGGTATTCATCATCGTGCCCAAAGACTTCAAGCGTCACGTTCTCGCCGGGCTTGAGTGGCGTGGCGGTATGCGGGAGCGGTAGCGAGTTGGCCGTGCGAATCGTGTAGTGAACTTTGATGGTCTCGCCCGGAGCCAGACCATGATCGGTTCTGATGACATTCTGAATCCGCACTTTAGCGACGAAGCCAGTACTTTCCAGCCACTGCTCTCCGACCACCGGGGCCCGGTCGCGATGGAACGACTCTTGATCCACTGACAGAACCCGCACAACTAGCGTACTTGTTGGAAGTCGAGCTGCCATTGCTTCGAAAACGAACAGTGCCTTGCCAAACAGGAACCCTGCTGCGCAAATCGACAAACATTTCATCTGCTTGCCCCCGGTACCAGATTAACTGCACAACGCCCGTTAGCGCAATGTTTGCGGCAGCGCCGGTGGTCCGGTTATGGGTACAAATGCGAAGTCCCGACCGGGTCGAGCAATGTCAGAGTTCGCGCTTGACCAGGCCGTGACGATCGAGAACCGC
Organism: uncultured Pseudomonadota bacterium; assembly: GCA_963771225.1. Taxonomy (GTDB): domain Bacteria; phylum Pseudomonadota; class Alphaproteobacteria; order Rhizobiales; family Xanthobacteraceae; genus Bradyrhizobium. Next base: position 272,797 of record CAVYSR010000014.1, read on the forward strand.
ATGGATGGTGATTTTGGCCGGAACCTGATATCGCCATCGAGCCGCCGCACCAGGAGCTCGCGGATCTTGCGCGCGCCCCAGCGCGGCTTCTCGGCCTTGAGGCGGACGATCAAGCCTTCCAGCTGTTCCGGAAGCTGATTGGCGTAGCGCACCGGCCAGCGCGACCGATCGCCCAGCGTCGTCAACCCATGCTCCCTGTAACGGTCGAAAATCTTGTAGCCGGTCTTGCGGGATACGCCGAATTCCCGGCAAACATCCGTCATGGCCTCCCCGTCCAGCAGACGGGCGACAAAGGGAAGGCGTTCTTCCATCACCGAACTCGCTCTCCACGGCATCCACACCTCCCGCAGAACAAAAGCGGAAAGTGTAACCCATGTGTCCGGTACAAAATGTCACCTATGTCTCGGGCCGCTCACATAAACCCCAAGAAATCTAGATCGTATCGATAGAATAAGCTTATTCGAAAACGGCCGGTGGTCCACAAAGGTGGCCGCAGACGGGTGGCTTACGCCTGGGAGGCCCGGCCTTCAGGTCAGGTGTCCCGGGCCGCCTCACTCCTTGCGGCCGGCGATCTTTCGGGGCAAATTGTTGGCATAAATTATGATAGCGATGTTCGGCGCTGCCGATGAACGTTTCGGGCGGTGCAAAGGCAATAATTGGCGGCCCTCTTTAAGGACGTTGGGAATGGCGGAACCATGGTCGGCAGGTGAGGAGCGCGACCCACGTCTGCCGAATCCGGCGCTGCCAGAACCGCAGCCTGAAGCCGAGCCTGAACGAGAAGCGAGCCAAGGCTCCAACAAAACCCGATGGGTTTTGGGTGCTCTGGCGGGCATCGCCCTGCTGGCCGGCATCGGTTATTCGGCGGGGCTGTTTTCGTCGGTGCCGCCTCCCGCGCCGGCCGCCATCACGGCAACGGCGCCAACGCAACAGCAGGGATTTTCGCTATTGCAGACGGTGAGCGCGGCCGATCAGGCATCCGCCTTGCAAAGCCTCATGATGAGTGACGCGGATAAAAACAATGTCGCAAAGGCCGTACAGACCGGCGCCACGCGTCTCGCATGGCTGGCGCTGTCGGACAGCGGCGCTGAAGACGGCGACATTGTCACGATTTCGGGCGCCGGTTTTCGACAAACGGTGCCGCTCCTGACAAAGCAGACCCGCCTCGCGGTTCCCTACACGCCGGGAACGCCGATCAAGGTGTTCGCCACGAAGGATGGTTCCTCTCCCGGCGTGACCGTCGCTATACATGTCGGCGGGAGCGTATTCAAATTGAGGACCATGAAAGAGGGAGAGACGATTGAGATAGTCTCGCCATGATGGCCATGGGTGGCGGCCCCTGGCTTGGGCGTCTGGCAATGATCCTGATTACGATCGGGATTGTGAAAGCATCTCCGCCGCTCGCGCTTTTTCTCGTCGCAGCTTCTGCCATCATTGCGATCGTGACTTTCCTTTACTCAGGCAAATATCTTCCGAGGTTTATCATGGATATTCTCGACAAGCTGACCAACAAGCAGAAAGTTGAAGAAGCTTATGCCAAGCAATCCGGAAAGCTGACGGCAATCAACGCCGAACAATTAGCCGAGGCCCTCAAGTCGAAAGTCATCGGGCAAAACGAGGTTATCGACCAGATCAGCCAGCAACTCCGTCGGCGCATCGCCGCGAAGCGCCAGGACAAGCCGATTGCCGTATTCGTCTTTGCCGGCGCGCCCGGTGTGGGCAAAACCCATCTTGCCAAGGCGTTGTCCGAAGAAATCTACGGCAGCAAGAATCATCTGCATTTCTTTGACATGACCAACTTTGCACAGGCGCATGCGGCGCAATCGTTATTCGGTGCGCCCAAGGGTTATGTCGGCTCTGGCAGCTACGGTGCCTTGACCGGCGCGCTGCGCGATCTGCCCAATGCAATCGTGCTGCTCGACGAAGTCGAGAAGGCGCATCCGGATGTGCTGAAGCGCTTCCTGGTGGCATGGAACGACGGATTTGTTACCGAGTCCAGCGATGGCAATAAGATACGGACCAATGAAACCATCTTTATCATGACCACCAACGCGGCTGCTCGCCGTATTGGTGACATTGTGCGCGACCACAAGGGTACGGTCGACGAGATGAACAAGATGGTGAAACAGTCGCTGGCCGAAGCCAACTTCGCGCCGGAAGTGTTGTCCCGCATTGATGCGGTTTTCGCGTTCAAGCCGCTTGCCGGGCTCGATATTGCGCGGGTCGTGGCCCTTGAGATGCAGGGAGCCGCCCGGCAATACGGCATGGAAATCGTCGATGGAGGCATCGATGTGCAGATCCTGCTGGATTCGATCGAAGCGCTTTCGCGGGAGCAGAAAGGTGGCGTCCGCGATATCGCGCGCGCGATCGAGAACCAGATGGCCGATGGACTAATCGATGCGAAAACCGTCGGCGCTGAATATGTCCGCTTTGTGCGCAATGGAGAAAAGGTCGAAGTTATTGCCGTCCAGAAAAACGGCGATCCCTTTGTACCCGAAGGAGCCGCGCCGAACGCAAATCAGGCGGTCTGATCGATGGCAATGGGCAATGGGCGCGGAATCGGCAACATGGGCGATATCCGCCGCCCGCCACCGTTTCGCTTTTTTCTGCAACTTTATCGCAGCGAAACTGCGTTCCAGGCGATGGTCGATTTCGCCGTGCTGGGCGGCTTGACGGTTGCGTTCCTCGACCCTCAACTGCTCCTGCATCCGTTCCCGGGCAAAGGCAGCGCAGCACCACAGCAGCAGGCTGCCGCCCCCAATGCGACTCCGGTAGCCGTTGCGCCTCCGCCGTCCGTCGCGCCTCCGCCATCGGCCGCTTCATCGCAGGCGCCGGCGGCTATTCCCAAAGCCGCGGCGCCATCGTCTTCTCCGTCTGCGACACCGAGAGAACCAGTAGCATCCGCATCCGCCTCAACGACCGACAAGGCCATCGCCAATCTCAAGAAGCTTCCGGCATGGGTCGCCGCGCCGGTGATAGCGGTGAATACGCCTGGCCTTCATAGCGTACCGATTCCCTTCACGAATCTCGTGACTGGCGCCATGCATCCTCCCAGCCGTTATGTCACGGTCGACGAACGTCCGTTCGCAAACCTTCCTTATCAGCTTCGCGAGACCGTCAAGGCCGCGCTTGCGGCCCGAGCCGATCAGGACGCTGACCGCATGCGCGCTGTGCTCAAAGATGCGGAATCTCCAGAAGGCACGCCGGAATTGTTGTTGGGTCTGTCGTATCTGATCCACCCCACTCCCGAGTCTGATGGTCCTGCAGAAAAATCCTACCGCATCGCCTTGCAAAAGGGGCAGCCGCAGGCACCCGCTCTGCTTGGCTTGCTACTTACATCCCACGAAAAGGGCATCACTGGCACGCCGGCGGAAGGAAGATCACTGATCGAATCGGCCCTGGCAAACGATCGAGTGGCGTGGCTGCTCACCGGTAACAGCTACCTCAATGCCGAAAATGGCCCGCTCGATCCCGCTAAAGCAGTACCGTGGATCATCAAGGCCGCGGAAGCCGGTGAACCGCTTGCACTCCTGCAATACGCCCGGCTCGCCGAAAACGGGATCGGTATGGAGAAGGATATTTCGCTGGCGGAGGGTGCGCTGCGTCGTGCCGCAGATTTGGGCCTCACCGAGGCTGAAGACATATTGGCGCGCTGGATCCTGGCAGCTTATGAAAAGAAATTTATCGACGACCCCGCCGAGGGCGTAAAACTCGAAGAGCGCGTGGCCGCAAAGCATTCGATTGCCGCAACAGGCACGCTTGGTCTGTTTTATATCCTCTATGGCCGAGCGCCGCCTTGGAAGGATGACCCGCGTGGAGCGAAATTGCTGAAGGAATGTGCAGCGTTCAAGATCGCTATATGCCAAAACAATTTCGCTGCTGCTCTCCAACTCGGGCGTGGCACCGATCGAGATATCGTTTCAGCTTGGGCGCACTATGACGTCGGCCGGCAACTTGCAAAGGACGTCGTAATGCCGGGCCTCGCCCAAATAGACAAGATCATGACGCCGACCGAAAAGGAAGATGCTCGCAAACTGTCGAGAGGCATCATGGCCGAGTTGAAAAATCTACCTCCGGTAATCGCCCTGCGTCGTGATCGGTAGAGCCTGTTCTAATGAAAGCAGCAAACTGGAGCGGCTCACGGTACGCGCCTCTCTATTTTCAATGCGCCGCCGCGCCGCCCGCTTTGGTCCGCTTGGTCAGCAGCACGGCGATGGCGGCGAGCACCAGCACGCCGGCGATCACTGCGAAGGTATCGGAAAAGCCCATCACCAGGGCCTGACGCTTGACGGTATTGCCGAGCGCGATGATGGCCTGCTGATGTGCAGCCGCAGGATCGGGCACGCCATGGGCCATGAAGAAGTCGGTCAGTCTGCGCGATCCGGTTGCGCACTTCCTCGCGGCCGAGCGTCACCGATTGGCCGATGATGTTGGAGTGAAACTGCTCGCGCTTGGTGATCACGGTGGCCAGCACCGCGGTGCCGATCGCGCCGCCGAGATTGCGCAACATGTTGCTGATGCCTGAAGCGGCCGCGGCGTCCTGCGGCGCGATATCGCCCGTGGTCACCGAGGTCAGCGGCGTCAGCACCATGGCCTGGCCGATGGCGCGAACGATGTTCGGAATCCAGAGCTGATCGCCGGCATAGTCCAGCGACATCGCCGTGTTCATGAAGCAGCTATAGGCAAAGATCATCAGGCCGGTGAAGGCGATGTAGCGGGTGTCGAAGCGCTGCATCAGCTTCGGCACCAGCGGGATCAACACCAGTTGCGGCAGCCCGGTCCATGCCAGCACCTTGCCGATCTGCTCGGCATTGTAGCCCTGCGCCTGGCCGAGATAGGCCGGGAGGATATAGACCGATCCGAACAGCGCGAAGCCGAGCATGGTCGCGGCGATGGTGCCGAAGCCGAAATTGCGCCGGGCCAGGAGCCGCAGCCGGATCAGCGGCTTTTCGCTTGTCAGCTCGATCCAGACGAACAGCGACAGGCTGACCACCGCTATCGCCGCGAGGCGCAGGATGAAGGGTGACGAGAACCAGTCGTCCTTGTTGCCCTCCTCGAGCACGGTCTGCAGCGCCGCCAGCCCGATCGCCATGGTGGCGATGCCGGCCCAGTCGCCTTCCTTCAACAGCCTGAGCTGCATCGGCGTCTTTTCGAGTGTCAGATAGAGCGCCGCCAGCATCACCGCGGTCGGCAGCACGTTGACGAAGAAGATGGTCTGCCAGCCGTAATTCTCGGTGAGATAGCCGCCGATGGTCGGACCGATCGCCGGGGCAAAGGTCACCGACAGCGCGAACATGGCCAGGCCGATCGGCTGTTGCGGCTTCGGCAGCTTGGTCAGCACCAGCGTGAACGCCATCGGGATCAGCACGCCGCCGGCGAAGCCCTGCAGGCCCCGCATCGCGATCATCGACGGCAGATCGTGGGTGAAGGCGCACGCCACCGAGAACGCCGCGAACAATGCCGCACTCGCCAGCATATAGCGGCGGAACGAGAACACCCGGCTAAGATAATCGGTGAGCGGGATCACCACGATCTCGCCGATCAGATACGAGGTCGAGATCCACGAGCCGTTGTCGACGCCGGTGCCGATGCCGCCTTCGATGTTGAGCAGCGAGGCGTTGGTGATCTGGATGTTGAGGATCGCCATGAACGAACCGATCATGGCCGCGAGTACGGCGATCCAGGTCGTGACGCTGGCGCGGTTCGGATCGACGGCTGCGCGCTCAGATCCGGTGCGAGAGGTCGGAGGCTGGGATATCGAGGCTGACAGGACGCGATGGGACATGGCACGATCCTTCCGGAACGTTATTCGCAATTTTGGGTGCGGTTGCCGCGATGTGGCCGCCGGCTTGAGACCGGGTGGCTCCCGATCTGGTCTCGATGGTGGGAATCACCGACATGCCGGGACGCAGGTCGACCGCGGCGTCGTTGCCGGCGTCGAGCGCGATCCTGACCGGGATGCGTTGCACCACCTTGGTGAAATTGCCGGTGGCATTGTCCGGCGGCAGCAGCGCGAATTCCTGGCCGCTGGCGGGCGCAATGCTGTCGACATGGCCGTGCACGGTGTGGCCGGGGAACATGTCGACGGCAATATCGACCCGTTGGCCTTCGCGCACATCCGTGAGCTGGGTTTCCTTGTAGTTGGCGACCACATAGGCGCCGCTAACCGGCACCACCGACATCAGTTGCGTTCCGGCCTGCACGAACTGCCCGATGCGCAGCGTGCGGTTGCCGACAATGCCGTCGATCGGAGCGACAATGCTGGTGTAGCCGAGATTGAGTTCCGCCTGACTCTGCGTGGCCCTGGCGCGCGCCAGCGCCGCGGCGGCCTGGGCGATCTCGGCCTTGAGCAGGTCGACCTGCTTTGACGCCGAGGCCAGGTTGGCGGTGTCGCGCACGATCGCGGCCCTGGCGCCGGCGATGTGCGATTGCGCCTGCTGGGCGTTCTGCACGCTGCCATAACCGGAGGCGGCCAGATCCGTGTAGCGCTTGTTTTCCTGTGCGGCGAAAGTCACGGTGGCGTTGTCGACATCGACCGTGGCCCTGGCGGCGTCGATCACCGCCTGCTGAACCCCGAGTTGGGCCTGCTTGCTGACGATCGCGGCCTCTGCCGCTGCGACATCGGATCTCGCCTGGTCGAGCGCCACTTGAAAGTCGCGCTCGTCGATCCGGGCCAGCACCTCTCCAGTGGTGACACGCTCGTTGTCGCCGACCTTTACTTCGCGCAGGTAGCCGGAGACCTTGGGGGCGATGGTGGTGTTGTCAGCCTTGACATAGGCGTCGTCGGTGGAGACCAGATATTGGCCGATGGTCCAGTAATCCCAGCCATACCAGACTGCGCCGGCCAGCACGGCCGCCGCCACGCCGGTCATTAACATCTTGCGAAAATTGAACTTTTGTCTTGCTGCCGGAGCCGGCATGGTGCCGAGGGCGTTTTCAGGCGGGGCGGGCAGCAGCTCGATGACGGCATCGCCGGCTGGGACCGGACGCTCGATCTCGAAGGCGGTGGAATGCTGGGTCATGATGCTTGCTCCTGGTGGCCTCGCTGGCTCGAAGGCAGTGGACTTGGCCGAGCGGGGAACTTTGCGCCTTAATTAGGAAACTTGATATTTTCCAAAATAGCGCCTACATTCGGACTGTCAATGGAATGACAGGCATCATGTAAAAGCATGGCTAAGATCACACCCCTCCCGGAAATCGCTGAACCCGCTGGCCAGGAAGCCGCCCAAGAGACGGCCAAAGCCGCTTCGGACGACAAGCGTTGCCGGGGCCGGCCGCAGGTTCGCCCCGACGACGAGACCCGCCAGATCATCTACGAGGCTGCCCGGCACGAGTTCGCCGACAGCGGCTATGCCGCCACCAGTATGGAGACCGTGGCCCGCCGGGCCGGGGTCTCCACCAAAACGCTGTATCGGCTGGTTCCCAACAAGGCGTCGCTGTTCGAGGGCATGGTATCGGACCGGCTCGAGCGTTTCCTTGCCGACGTTAACTTGCGGGCCGTCGATCACGACGACATCGAACAGGCGCTCTATGCAGCGCTGATGGCCTGCGCGGATCTCTCGCTCGACGAGGAAGTCGTCGCCCTTCAGCGCATGGTGTTGCAGGAGGCCGGCAAGGCGTCGGAACTCGCCGGAACGTTCTACAGAAACGGCATTCAGCGCACTTTGGCCGCACTCGCGGACTGGCTGCGGGTGCAGCAGGAGCGGGGATTGATCCAGCTCGATGACGTCGAGGAGGCTGCCGGAATGCTGCTCGGCATGGTCGCCTCGGCGCCGCGGCGCGCCGCGGTCTTTGGTGGGGTGCCGCTGCCGTCGCGCGCCCAGATCGAAGCCCGGGCGCGCACCTGCGCCGCGTTGTTCTTAAGGGGCTGCGGAACCCCTGCCCGGAAGCCTTCCCCGCCATATTAACCAACGAGATGTGTTGCGCGGCGGGTCCGTTGCGACTAAAAGCCCCTCTTCAACGGAAACCCACGCGATGGCTCACAATTACGCGATCAACGACGACGTCCACCACCAGCTTCAGGGGCCGCAGGGCCGCGCCGTCGTCAAGCAGCGCAGCGTCTATACCATTGTCACCTGCCTGCCGATCGAGGCGGACGGACGCCCGCGCTACCGCATCAAGAGCAAGACCGAGAACATCGAGCGTGTGGTGACCGAGGAACAGATCAGCCGGCTCGACTGATCCGGTCGCCTTTCTGATTTGTAACATCCGGGCAACGCGCCTGAGTGGTTTATTGCTTGCTATGTTCCGTGGATAGCGTAAACGGCGTGGCATTCGAACAATCGATTTGCCTTGTTGATCGCGCCGAACCGGCTCCACTCCCCGACGGTTTCCCTTCCCAAGACATCGCTGAAATCGGATCAAGCCCGCGCGAAGGTCGTGCGGGCGCAGCGCGCATTTGCGCATCTTGGAGAAGTAAAATGACTATCGGAACAGTTAAATGGTTCAACGCGACCAAGGGCTTCGGCTTCATTCAGCCTGACGACGGCGGCAACGACGTGTTTGTGCACATCAGCGCCGTCGAGCGTGCCGGCATGGGCTCGCTCAATGAAGGCCAGAAGCTTTCATTCGAATCGAAGCTCGACAGCATGCGCGGCAAGACCAGCGCGGAAAATCTCCGCGCCGTCTAAAGCGTTTTCCAGCGAAGTGGATTACCGGTTCGCGGGAAGAAAACGCGTCAAACAAAGCAACAGAGCCTCCGTTCCGATTCAATCGGAACGGAAAAGGCTCTGACGCCAGAGCATCATGAGTTTGCGCGCCAGCCGATCAAGAGATTACCGCGGATGTACCGGGATCTCGATCGCCAGCGCCCTAAGCGACATGAGGTAAGGCCCGCCGGTTTAACCGGCGGGCTTTATTATTTTCATATCACCGGGTCTGGTATTCCCCGGAAATGTCCTTGCCGGTGTAGTCGGTCATCAGCGCGGTTGCGATCAGCGTGATCACGGCGCAAATCGCGATATAGATCGCGATCGCATAGGATGATTGATAAGTCCCGAACAGCCACGTCGCGATCAGCGGCGCCGGACCTCCGGCGATGATCGATGCAAGCTGATAGCCGAGCGAGGAGCCGCTGTAGCGCAGCCGGCCGGTGAAGCTTTCGGCGATCAATGCGGCCTGCGGACCGTACAGCATGTCGTGCGGAATCAGCGACAGGATCACCGCCAGAAAGATCACCGTTTCGGAGCCGGTGTTCAGCATCGCGAAATAGATGAAACCGAACACGCCGGTCACCGCCGCGCCGATCATGTACATGTTCTTGCGGCCGATACGGTCGGACAGATGACCGAACAGCGGAATCGAAATAAACGACAGCATCGAGGCCGCGAGCACCGCCGTGAGCAGGAAGTTGCGGGAGACGTGCAGCGTTCCGATGCCGTAGGAAAAGATGAATGCGGTAAAGATATAGAACGGCGCCTGCTCGGCCATGCGCGCCAACGCGGAGAGCAGGATTTCCTTTGGATGCTGCCTGATGACCGTCAGCATCGGGGTGCGATCCACCTTGCGCTCGGCCAATAGCTTGGCGAACACCGGCGTCTCCATGATGCCGAGCCGGATGTAGAGGCCGACGCCGACCAATACCAGGCTGAGCGCGAACGGGATCCGCCAGCCCCAGGCGAGGAACTGCTCACCGGACATTTGACTGAAGGCGAGGACCGCGAGATTGGCGAGGAAAAGTCCGCAAGGAACGCCAAATTGCGGCCAGGAGGCGATGAACCCGCGCGACTTATCGGTACGCGCCCATTCCATCGACATCAGCACCGAGCCGCCCCATTCGCCGCCGACGCCGATACCCTGGATGAAGCGCAGCACCGTGAGGATCACCGCGCCCCAGACGCCGATGCTGGCATAGGTCGGGACCAGCGCCACCGCGAAAGTGGCGAGCCCCATCAGCATCAGGGTTGCGATCAGGGTCGACTTGCGGCCGATGCGGTCGCCGTAATGCCCGAAAATGGCGGCGCCGACCGGACGCGCGACGAAGCCGACGGCATAGATGGCAAAGGCCTCCAGGGTCCCGACCCAGGGATCCGAGTGCGGAAAAAACAGCTTGGCGAAGACGAGACCGGTAACGGTGCTGTAGAGGAAAAAATCATACCACTCGATCGCGGTCCCGATGGTGGCGGCGATCACCGCCCGGCGAAGCTGAATTTGATGTTCGGAGGCGGTGAGGGCGTTGACGTCCACATTGGATGTGGTCATGAAAAGTGCCTCCCTAGAGCGTTTTCCAGCGAAGTGGATACCGGTTCGCGTGAAGAAAACGCGTCAAATAAAGAAACTAGAGCCTCCGTTCCGATTCCATCGGAACGGAAAAGGCTCTAGCGATCTTTTTTGTGAAGCTAGAGACCCATTGGACGGCCGATCTGATGGCGCGGGCGAGCGGCATAAGTGCCAGCGCGGTCCGTCGCATCTGGAAAGCGCACGGGCTCCAACCTCACCGGTGCCGACAGTTCAAGCTCTCGAACGATCCAAACTTCGTGGCCAAGTTGCGCGACGTTGTCGGGCTCTATGTCGATCCGCCGGCCCATGCCATCGTGCTGTCGGTCGACGAGAAGAGATCCCATGGGGAGTGGATAGCGACCGACGCTCTGGCAGAGTGAGGTTGCTGACCCATCCACTCTGGAGGCGACCATGCAAATTATCACTGACCGACCCCAAGCGCCGACCGCTATCCGCACCGATCTTGGCGCGATTTTCGTCTCGTTGGAACTTAGTCGATCGACCTGGCTGATTACATCGCTGTCGCCGGGCGGCGGAGAAAAGATGTCGAAGCATACTGTTAGCAGCGGCGATGTCGCTGGTCTGTGGACGCGGTTCTCTCAGCTCAAGGACAAGGTGCAGGTCCGCACGGGGCAGGTCGTTCCAATCATCGTAATTCAGGAGGCGGGTCTCGACGGCTTTTGGATCCACCGCTTGCTTCAGGACGAAGGGGTCGAAAGCCACGTCGTTGATCCCGCTTCAATCGCGACGTCGCGCCGGCGTCGACGGGCGAAGACTGACAAGATCGACGGGGAAGCTCTGGTGCGCGCGTTGCTGGCGTACAAGCGAGGCGAGCCGCGGGTGTGCGCCATGGTTCGAGCACCTACCCCACAAGAGGAGGATCGCCGCCGGATCTGCCGCGAGCGCAAGACGCTGACAGCGGAGCGGGTCGAGCACGTCAATCGGATCAAGGGCCTGCTCTTCGCCCAGGGTATCTCCGACTATGAACCCTTACTGCGCAAAAGACGGGAGCGGCTTGAGGAACTCAGGACCGGTGATGGTCGTCTGCTACCTGAGCACCTTAAGGCACAGATTGTACGCGAACTGACCGACTCGAACTCACGCTTCAGCAGATCAAGTCCGTGGAGACCGAGCGGGATGCTAGCTCAGCCCGTCGGACGAAGGCACGCCAGCGCCAGGAGCAATGTTAAAGAGTTTGAAGGGGATTGGCCCGGAATTCGCCAGTGTCCTGTGGTCGGAGGGGTTGTTCCGAAGCTTTTCCAACCGACGGCAGGTTGCCGCTTATGCCGGATTGGCGCCGACGCCCTGGCGGAGCGGATCCGTCGCGCACGAACAAGGCGTCTCCAAAGCCGGAAATCCGCGGCTGCGAACAACCATGATCCAGCTCGCCTGGTTGTGGGTAAGGCATCAGCCCCGTTCGATACTGACTCTGTGGTTTCATCAGCGCGTACAGCTCAATGGTGGCCGAGTTCGGAAAGTTCTGATCGTTGCCTTGGCAAGAAAGCTGCTGATCGCCTTCTGGAAATATGTGACCGCCGGGGTTGTGCTGGAAGGAGCCGAGACAACGGCCGCCTGAAAACAAACGCTTCCCCTTTTCAATCTTCCGGGGCCTGATCAGCTCCGGCGGATCCAGGTGAGCGGACCGAAATTTGGCCTGGCTTAAAAAGCCGAAGAAGAGAATGGTCCCGCGCTCCTGAGCCCTTGCCCGACGCAAGCGGGATATTGGTGCGGCCGATAAAAGCGGCGACCGGATGTGAGTTTGAAGCGGCAACGGAAACGGGCCGGGTCATGCAAACGGGCTCAGACTTTGGATACGAAGCAACGACGACCGGAGATTTACCATGGCATCCTGAATTCGAACATCTTGACCCACAAATCCCCATGTGAGCCAGATTCAGGCCCTCGATCGCACCCAGCCAGGCCTGCCGCTGAAGAAGGGCCGGCTCGGAACCGTGACACACGATTATAAGCGGCACGGCACCACGACGCTGTTCGCCGCCCTCAACGTCCTCGACGGCACGGTCATCGGCCGCAACATGCAGCGTCATCGTCATCAGGAACTCATTCGATTTCTCAACGACATCGAGGCGGAGGTTCCGTCGGCAAGATCATCCACGTCATTCGCGACAACTATGCAGCTCACAAACACCCCAACGTTCGTGCCTGGCTCGATCGCCACCCGCGTTTCGTTTTCCACTTCACACCAACCTCGTGCTCCTGGCTCAACGCCGTCGAGGGGTTTTCGCCAAACTCAGCCGACGCCGATTAAAACGCGGTGTCTTCCGCTCCGTCGTTGATCTCCAGGCGGCCATCAACCGCTTCGTCGCTGAGACCAATGCCGACCCGAAGCCATTCACGTGGACGGCCAACCCTGACAAAATCATCGCCGCCGTCAAGAGAGGGCACCAAGTGTTAGATTCCATCCACTAGTATGAATTGTTTGGCAAGGGAACGGATGCATGCATTCGGGTTTCGGCCGATGTCGGCGAGCGTCGCGGCGGCGGCCGTGGTGCCGCGCCAGGCGAAGTTTCCAGGCGCGCGATCTCTCAGGCCGGGCGGATCAGCTTTCTGCAAAAGACCGCGCCGGTGCTCATGGCATCGCGGCCCTTCGAGGCCAGATAGGCCAGGGGTCCAGCCGCGGATTGATGGCCGCGCAGGCTTCGCGATCCCAGAACATGGCCGATATTGTCCGGAAACCGGCTCACCTCGGCTTCAACCAGGGCGGTGATCGCGCCCATCACGCTGTCGAGCCGCTCGCCCAGGCCGGGTTGGCCGAGCAGATCGATGCGGACCCGCAATTCGTGTTCCGTGTTGTACATATCGATCAGAATATCCTTGGCGACGAGCACCCGGTCGTTCCTGAGGGCGGTGCGTAACGCCGACCGCTTGTCGTCCAACCGGTCCAGGACCATCGAGACCGTGATCGCATAGGGCGTGGCGATGGTGTCGGCCGCGTTCCTGCCGGGCGCGGCCCTGGTGGCGAGCCGGATCAATTGCCATGGCGTCCTGAGCCGCCCTGCCACCATCGTCAGCGCAAAGGGAATGACGTCGGCGTGATTTTTCTCGAGCCCATCCAGCATCGCCGTTACTTTGGCGACCCGCGCGTCATCGAACTTTTCGATCGTGGCCGGGAGCGCATCGCTGAACTTCGACAAGGCATCGCGCGCGCGCAGCGCGCACAGCATCCGGGTCACGTCGCTATAGACCGCGCGGGAAGCCGTATAGGTCGCGAGCTTGGTTCGGGCCTGATCGGCGCCGTCCGGCGAGCCGAGCGCGCCCTCGAGCGATTTGACGATCTTGGTCTGGAACGTCGCGGCAACCTGCCGGGCCTCGCGCAGATCGTCGGCGGCGATAAGTCGGTTGATCCCGCCGACATAGTCGCGCGTCATCGTCGGCAACAGATCCCGGCTGATCCACTCCCAGATCGGAGCCAGCGAACCGCGCAGGATGTGGCCTGAATTGTCGTGTTCGGGAGCGCCGTCAACGAGCAGCGGCTCCAGCGGTGCAAAAAAATACCGCGAGGGATTGTCGCGGCGAATTTGACCAGACCCATCGTTGCGGAATTCCGCACGCAACTTGAGCAGGATCTCGGCGGAACCGGGCATTTCGCTGCCGCAGCCTTCCAGCCGCTCAAGCTCGGTCAGGAGGCTGCCGCGCGCCACCGGCGTCAATCGCTGCAGGTATTCCTCGATCCGATCGGCCTGCATCGTTGCACGTAAATCTCGCGATTTGATTTCGGCGTCGACGGACCCGTTGCGTGCGGGCATCGTCACGCATAAGCGGGCACGCGACCATGAAACCAGATCGGCGTAAATTGCCAATTAAAGCGTAAAACCAGGGCCCCGTTAGGTCAAAGAGCTGTGCGTTCACGCTAAGCGCATCTTATTGATCCGAAGCGACTACGGATGATCCCCGTCATCTTGTTGAACATAAAATTAACTATCGCCGGGAACGGGCTCAGTGGGCTGCCGCCAGGAATAGGCTTTACCGCGTCAGGGACACAGACGCTCATGCTTCGGCTTGATCGGCCAATCCCACCGCCCACAAGGCGAACGCATAGGCGATCGCGACCTCGTCGAGCCGGCTGAAGCGGCCCGGTGCGCCGCCATGTCCGGCGCCCATATTGGTGCGCAACAGCACCGGACCGCCGCCCGTCATGGTCGTGCGCAGCCGCGCGACCCATTTTGCCGGCTCCCAATAGGTGACGCGCGGATCGGTCAACCCGCCCATCGCCAGGATGGCCGGATAGTCCCTGGCCTCAATATTGTCGTAGGGCGAATAGGACAGGATGGTCCGGAAGTCGGCTTCGCTCTCGGTCGGGTTGCCCCATTCCGGCCATTCCGGCGGCGTCAGCGGCAGGTCGAGGTCGAGCATGGTGTTGAGCACGTCGACGAAAGGCACCTCGGCGACGATGCCGGCGAACAACTCGCCGGCACGATTGGCGACCGCGCCCATCAGCATGCCGCCGGCGCTGGCGCCATGGCCGACGATGCGTTTCGCGCTGGTGTATTTCGCCGATATCAAAGCGCGGCCGGCGCTGGCGAAATCATCGAAGCTGTTGGTTTTTTTGTCGCGCTTGCCGTCGAGATACCAGCCCCAGCCCTTGTCGGTGCCGCCGCGGATATGCGCGATGGCGTAGACGAAGCCGCGGTCGACCAGCGACAGCCGGTTGGCGGAGAACGACGCCGGCATCGCCATGCCGTAGGAGCCATAGCCATACAGCAGCAGGGGTGCCTTGCCGTCGCGCTTGAGATCGCGGCGATGCAGGATCGAAACCGGCACCTCGGCGCCGTCATGCGCGGTCGCCATGATGCGGGTGGTGACGTAATCGGCCGGGTCGTGGCCGGAAGGTATTTCCTGACGCTTGCGCAACTGTCGCGTCCGGCTCGCCATGTCGTAGTCGTAGATTTCCGACGGCGTCGTCATCGACGAATAGGAGAAGCGCAGATTGGTGGTGTCGAATTCATAGCCGCCCATGGTGTCGAGCGAATAGGCCGCCTCGTCGAATGCGATGGCGTGCTCGTCGGCCGTCTTGAGATCGCGGATGATGATGGCGGGCAGCGCGTTGGCGCGCTCCAGCCGCACCAGATGACCGGCAAAGAGATCGATATCCATGATGTAGACGCCGGGCCGATGCGGGATCAAATCGCGCCAGTTGGCGGGCTCCGGCGACGCAAGCGGTGCGGTGACGATCTTGAAGTCGATGGCGCCATCGGCATTGGTGAGAATGAACAGCTCGTCGCCGCGATCGGCGATCGAATATTGCACGCCGACTTCGCGCTCGGCGATCAGGCGCGGGGACGCATCGGCATCGGCCAGATCGATCAGCCGCTGCTCGGAGGTATCGTGGTCGCCGCCGGCGATCACGCCAAAACGCCCGCTGGCGCTTTCATGGATATGGGTGAACCAGCCGGAATCCTGCTCCTCGATAGATCAGGACGTCGTCGGCCTGCGCGCGAGCCGAGGCGATGACGCCAGACCTGCAACGGGCGATGATTGTCGTCGAGCTTGACGTAGAAGAAGGCCTTGCTGTCGGCGCTCCACACCACGCTGCCGTCGGTCTCCTCGACGAGGTCGGTCAGGTCCGTGCCGTCGGCCCAGTTGCGCACCCGGATCGAGAAATATTCCGAACCCTTGATGTCCGCGCTCCAGGCTTCGAGCTTGTGGTCGGGTGAATGCCGGGCGCCGCCGAACTTGAAGTATTCGTGATGGGCTGCAAGCTCGTCGCCATCCAGGACGATCTCGATCTTGCCGCCGTCGCGCGGCGAGCGGCCGAACAATTCGTGCTGGCCGCCCTCGCGGAATTTGCGCAAATAGGCGTAAGGGCCATCCGGCGACGGCACGCTGGAATCGTCTTCCTTGATCCGGCCGCGCATTTCCGCGACCAGCGTCTTTTGCAAAGCCGGCGGTGTGGCCGAGCAGGCTTTCGGTGTAGTCGTTTTCCGCCTCGAGATATTCGCGGATATCCGCGTTCAGGACTTCCGGATCGCGCAGCACCTCCTGCCAGTCCGCATCCTTCAGCCAGGCATAGTCATCGACAATCGTGATGCCATGGGTGGTGAATGAATGCGGCCGGCGCGGCGCGACCGGTGCCGGCCCTTGGGTCTTGATCTGTCGTGTCACCTGATGCTCCGGTTTCAGAAATCTGCAGCAGTCGCAGGCTCGCTCAGGCGCTGACGCTTTCGCCGAGCCATTCGACCGCGGCCTCGAGGCCACCCTTGCCGTGCGGAATATCGAGCGCGTTGAGGCCGACTTCGATGACGCCGAGCGTGCCCAGGATCATCGGGGCGTTGACATGGCCCATATGGGCGATGCGGAACGCCTGGCCTGAGAGTTCGCCGATCCCGACGCCCAGCACCACGCCGCATTTCTCCTTGCAATAGCGCTGCAGCGCCACCGGATCGTAGCCGTTCGACATCACCACGGTGGTGACGGTGTCCGACGCGCTCGTCCGGCTTCGGCGATATTGAATCCGAGCGCCTGGCCTTCGGCCCAGACCCCGACTGCGCGGCGCACCGCCTCGGCGAGCAGGCGATGGCGCAGGTACACGTTTTCAAGCTGCTCCTCGAACAGCATGTCGATGGCCTGACGCAGCGCGAACAACAGATGAACCGGCGCGGTGCCGGCATATTTGCGGTAATGCTCGAGGCCGTCGCGTTCGGTCCAGTCCCAATAGGGTGTCCGCAGGCCGGCGGTCTTGTGCACCTGGCGGGCGCGGTCATTGGCGGCGACGAAGCCCAGCCCGGGCGGCGCCATCAGGCCTTTCTGCGATCCGGACATCGCGACATCGATGCCCCACGCATCCATCTGGAACGGCATGCAGCCGAGCGAAGCGACAGCATCGACCATGAACAGCGCCGGATGACCGGCCGCCTTGATCGCC
Organism: uncultured Pseudomonadota bacterium; assembly: GCA_963771225.1. Lineage (GTDB taxonomy): Bacteria > Pseudomonadota > Alphaproteobacteria > Rhizobiales > Xanthobacteraceae > Bradyrhizobium. The sequence continues at coordinate 289,895 of CAVYSR010000014.1, forward strand.
TTGCCGATGGCTTCGATGTCGTTGATCACGCCCGAGGCGGTATCGACCTGAACGCCAAGGATCGCCTTGATGGTGTGATCCTTGTCCTGCCGCAGGCGGGCTTCGACCTCGGCCGGCCGCACCGCGCGGCGCCAGTCGCCCTTCAATACCTCGACATCGACGCCCATCGCGGCGGCGGCGTTGCCCCAACCGATCGCGAACCGGCCGCTCTCCAGCACCAGAACCTTGTCGCCGCGCGACAGCACGTTGCTGAGCACCGCTTCCCAGGCGCCATGGCCGTTGGCGATGTAGATGTAGGATTGTCCCGTGGTGGCAAACAGCCGGCTGAGATCGCGCAGCAGGCTGTCGGTCAGTTCCACCATGGTGTCGGAATAGATGTCGAGCGCCGGGCGATGCATCGCGCGCAGCACCTCGTCGGGCATTGTGGTGGGTCCGGGGAGCGCCAGAAATTCCCGGCCGGCGCGAACGACCATTGTTGTTATTCCTTGTTGGCAGTGTCTTGTTGGTAGATCAGGTCATGCTGGAACGGCGAGCGCCCCGTTTAGTTTTTTTGTTTGAGTATGATCTTAGAACAAACGAAGCCGTTTGTTCGGGAAAACCGGTACCCACTTTTCCGGATCACGCTCGAGGGTTCGTGAACCATCGCGGCACTGTGTAGCATGAACTTCACACCGGCGGCACCAGCCGTGAAATCATGTCGCATCGGCAATTCGGCTTGTGGTGTTGCGTGGAAAGGTAAACGAAGCGAGGTGGTTAACGTTTGGTCTCGCGGCAGCCGGCGGCTTCGGCTTCTTCGACCGAACAGAACCAGCGTGTGCCCTTGCTGATCTGCATCTTGATCTGCGCGTACCAGCGGCTGGTGGGCCGGTGATAGATGCATTCTCCCGAGCGGTTGACGTTGCCCTTGATGGTGCATTCGGGCGAGGGCGCGACCGGTCCCGAGGCCGACGCCAGCAGGATCGCGTGGGCGGTCTCCGGCGGTTTGACGGCCCCCAGGATCGCCGTCTTCTTGTTGCGGACGCGCCAGTCCCACGGCGCGATGAAGGCGCCCTGCCACATGCCGGCCTTGGCCTCGCGCGCGGCTTTTTCATCGGCCTCGTAGTCATGGGAGACGCGCGTATAGGCCAGCGCCCATCCGTTTTTGACCATCCATTTCTGGATGTCCTCGCCGTCGACCTCGCAATGCGCCAACTGCCGGCCGCGACGCTCGGTCTGGCTGACGTGGCAGGTCCAGCTCTTGTTGTCGGCATGGCGGATGAGTTCGTCGCGCGCGGCGACGCCGCAGGTCCAGCGCTCGCCCTTGGTGTTGAGGCAAAGCTGGTCCACCGACGGCGCATCGATCCCGGCCGAGACGGATTCGGGCGTTGCCGATCTGGATCTGATCGCCTTCGCGAATTTTCGGAATACCTGACACGTCGGCGGCGTGCGCCATCGCCGGCAGCACAACGATCGCGATCGCAATCCAGAATTTCATGAACATCCAAAAGAAGACTGTGTTGATATCAATTCGCATCACACTATGGACGGATTGTGGTGCCGATTCGCCTCCTGCACCAGCGCGCCGCCCGGCGCCGGCTTTCAACTTACCGCGATGGGAAGTCGTCTGAGCCTCGTCCCTGCGAAAGCAGGGACCCATAACCACCGGCGTTGCTGAGAGCCGCAAGCATTTGCCACCTCGCCAAAACGGGCGTCGCTGCATTGGGTCCCTGCTTTCGCAGCGACGACGACGCTGAGAGTTTGTGCCGGGCCACTTGCTAACTCCTCCCCACCCCCGCCATCATCCGCTTCCGCGCCAGCGCCAGGCCCATCAGCACGAACGCCGAGGTGACTTCGGGACCGCCGACCAGGATGCGGGTCGGGGTCTTCATCTTGTTCCATTCATAGGCCTTGAACGGCCCATGCCGGCCGCCTTCGCCGAGATGGCCGATGATACAGTGTAGCGCCGGCGTAAAGGTCGCCGCATCGGCGCCGAGATGGCCGAGCGCGATCAGCGCCAGCGCGGCATCGAACACGTTCATCTCGGCCACGATCAATTCGCCCTGGACATAGGCCAGCACCCGGCCGCGGATGAAATCGAACGCGCCGTCGGGATCGATCGCCTGTTGTGCGGCCGGCGGCAACGCGATGAACGCGGCGTAGCAGCGGCCGAAATAGGCGCAATAAAGCTCCGGCAGATAATAGATGTGCGAGCGCGGATCGGTGAATGCGCCGCTGGCCACCAGCCGCCTCTGAAAGCCGATGATGCGCTGGACGGTCGCGAGCCGCTGCGGCGTCTCGATGACCTTCCATCGGACGAGGTTGCGGAAACTGACTTCGAGGATGTCGAGGTTCAGCGTCGGATCGAGGTCGTTGCCGAACGGCCGTTCGCCGGCGGCATTGTCGATCCAGGTGACGACGCCGCCGTCGTAATCGATGTTGTCGTTGAGCGGCACCGTCACCAGCGGCTCGTTGGCGCCGCCGTCGACCTGGAGGCCGGCGAAGAAGTCGAGCAGCGGCTGCTCGAGGATGGGATCTTCAGAGCCGGCCTGGGTCGCCGCCGAGAACGAACAGGCGGTGGTGTCGCTATCCGGCACGTAGACGCCGAAGCCGAGGTCCTGCTTGATCTGGGAGAAGAATCGGGAAAAGCGCGGATGCGGCAGCGGCGCCAGCGCGGTGATGACGGTGACGGGACGGCCGTCCCGCGCGCGCACCTCCTCGCGGCTGGTGACGAGGCAGAAGTCGACCATGTCGGCGATCGCGCGCCGCGACGCCGCGGTCTGATCGGGCGACGCGAGCCCGGTCTCGGCAAAGCTCAACAGCGCCTCGACGAAGAACGCATCGTAATAGGCCGAGCGATGGCGGATCTGCATCGGCTGCCACATCGGCTCGGCGATGCCGGTCCAGGGCGGGTTGATCAGGCCGCGGGCCGGCGAGCGCGCGATGAAGATCCGCGCCAGGTTGAACAGCAGCGTCGAGTTCTTGTAGCCGCGCGAATGAAGCCCGGTCAGCGCCATCAGCAATTCGCGGCCGCGCAGATCGACGTCGCCGATCAGGTTGAAGGCGGCATAGGTCGGGATGAAGCCGTTATCCCGATACGAGCGCCAAGAGATGCGCGCCGCAGTCGCGGATCGCGGCTTCGATCTCGGCGAGACCGGGCGCGCGGCCCGGCGGGGCGGCGGGCCTGGGGCGCGGGTGCTTTAGTTCGATGGTATCCAAGCAGGTCGGCCACCGGCTGGCCGATCGCGGTCCAGTCCGGCGACACATTGTCGCGCGCCTGGATCAGCGCATCGCGCAGCGCGCGCAGACGTCCCGGGTCGCGCAATTCGGCGAGCCCGGTCCGGCGCAGCAGCGGCCGCAGCGCCGGATTCCCGAGCGCGGTCCGGTAGAACTTGCCGAGATGCGGGTCGCCGCCGCGATATTTCAGCAGCAGCGGATCGCACACATCATAGAGCGAAGGGCCGTCCTTGCGGGCCGTCAGCGCGCGGTAGGCGGCGGCGAGATGTTGAAAACTCATGGAAAATCTTCCCGCGCGCGCCGTTGCAGGTTCCGTCAGGTGACGCCCAGCCGCAACCCGCGCTGCCGCCGGTCCTCCCGGACGACCCTGCAAGTCCTTGAAAAATTACACGAATAGCAAGGAAATACAAATGTGACTGAGATCACGGAAACGAGCCGAGCGATTGGGCGGCATGTATCCATGCGCCGAAGAGGGTGGCGGCAGTGGAGAAGCGGGTTGCCGGACAGGTCCTGGTGGGTTAAGGGATTGTTTGCTGCAGTGCCGCAAATTGAGCGCAATTGGACAGCACACCGTCCGCCACCTCCTCAAACCTCAAGGGCGTTCACGCGACTAACAGGCGCGCCTTTGAGAATGACCAGGAAACAAACCGCGATGAATGGCTGGAAGCTTCGCATTTCACCCCGCTCGATCACCGTTGCCGCCGCGTTGGTGGGCATGGTGTCGCTGGCGATCGGCGCCCATGCGGCGCTGAACATGCGGGCGCTGGATGCCGCCAAGGCGGTTGCCACCGAGCAGGACAATGATGCCGGCAAGCACGCCTCGCGGATCGCCCTGGTGATCGGCAACGGCCGTTATCCCGATGCCAATGCGCCGCTGACCCAGCCGATCAACGACGCGCGGGCGCTGACGGCAAGCTTGCGTCGCAACGGTTTCGACGTCGATGTGGTCGAGGACGCCAGCAAGGACGACATGAGCCGTGCCGTCGACCGGCTGAAATCCAAGATCCGGCCGGATTCGGTGGTGATGCTGTTTTTCGGCGGCTACGGCGTTCAGGCCGGCCGCGAGAGCTACATGCTCCCGGTCGATGCCAGGATCTGGAAGGAAGCCGATGTGCGGCGCGACGGGCTCAGCGTTGAATCGGTGCTGGAGGCGATCACGGAGCGCGGCGCCCGGCCAAGCTCGTCGTCATCGACGCCTCGCGGCGCAACCCCTATGAGCGCCGGTTCCGCGCCTTCTCCCACGGCCTCGCGCCGATCATTGCGCCGGACAACGCGCTGATCCTGTCGTCGGCGACGCCGGGCAAGGTGGCCGACGATTCCAAAGGCCAGTGCAGCGTGCTGGTGGCCGAACTGCTCAATAACCTCAATGCCAGGGATGCCGGCGCCGAGACCGTCTTCAACAAGACCCGGGTTGCGATCTCGCGCGCCTCCGACGGCGAGCAGGTGCCCTCGGTGTCGTCGTCTTTGCTCGACGACGTCCGCTTCGGCGCCACCAACGCCGGCAGCTAGCGTTCCCACCCTACTTCGCGTCGGCGCTGGCCATCACCGGCCGTACCGGATCGCCTTCGCGCAGCAGCGCGCCGGCGCGGGCCACCACGATGTCGCCCTCCGCAAGGCCGTCGCGGATTTCGATCTGGCCACCGGACATCAGGCCGACCTCGACCCGCTTGGTCTCGATGCGCGCGCGCCGCACCACCTGGACCACGGTGCCGGCGCTGCCGTAAAGTATCGCGGTGAGCGGCACCGAGACGCCGCAGCTTTGTCCGGTCTTGATCATCGCCCGGCCCGACGAATTGACCAGCAGCCGCTTGTTCGAGGTCACCGCGATCGTGACCTGGCCGAGCTGGCTGTTGGGCTCGACGGTCGAGGCCACCCGGCGCACCCGGCCGTCGACCTCGCCGGCGCCGACGATCTTGATCCGCGCCGGCTGATCGACCTTCATCCTGGCAATGTCGCGGACCGGGACCAGCCCGATCAGGTCGAATTCGCTGCGGGCGATGATGGAAAACAGGGCCTCGCCCTTGCCCGAGGCCACCGCACCGATCACCGCCGAGGAGTTCGCGATCAGCCCGGCCACCGGGGCCTGCAGCTGGACGTTGCCGCCTTCCGGCAGGGTGAGCCGCGCCAGCGTCTGCCCCGCCGTCACGGTATCGCCGGCATCGGCGAGGATTTCCGCGACCTTCAGCCCCGGCCGGTCCGGGCGGACCGCGGTCTCCTCGCGCGGTATCACGATCCCCGAAGCCTCGACAATCGCATCGAAGCACGACTTCGTCGCCTTCAGCACGGTGACGGCCGCACCCTTGGGCGCGTCGGCCTCATCGTCGGCGCGGGAGGGCGATGCCGCGGCGAGGCAGAGCAGGGCGGCCGCGAGGAGGGCGGGCCACTTGCGCGAAAGCTGGGGCGCGGGGGAAGGGTGCATCGGCAATTCCCGGTTTGTTTGACGGAGATATCGGTATCAGGAGCCGGGCCCCAATGAAAGTTGCCAATGAAAGTTGGGCTCACGCCGTTGGTGCAAAATTGCGCTACTGCGGCCGCATGATCGACGCCGGCCCAATCGTCGATGCCGCCTCATTCGGCGCGGATTTGCGCAAGCGGATTTCGATGCGCCGCCGTTGCGGGACATCGTCAGGCAATCCCGAGATCGCCAGCGTCTCGTCGGTATTCACCAATTGCGCGCCGGACAATGGGATCAATTTGTATCCGGCCAGCAACGCGCTCTGGCGCAGGACGCTCACCACCGCGACCGCGCGCGCGAGCCCCAGTCCTGCATTGTCGACAGGGATAAGGCTGCCGATGCTGGCGGTGTTCCTCAGGACCGACGCGAGATCGCGATCGAGATTGGAGTACGGCCGCGCGCCGATCGGCCGCTCGTCGGTGTGGCCGACCACCTCGATGACGTCGACGTCGTATTTCTGGATGTATTTGAGAATCTCGAACGGCGTCTGATCGATCAGCGCATCATGGAAGGTCGGCGACAGTTCGGCACTTCCGGATTTGAAGTAATAGCCGTCGGCTTCGCTCATCCGGATAATCGGAGGCCATTGATGGCCGCTCGACACCGCTGGGGCGAGACCTCGCGCGATGGTATCGAGGATCGCCTGCGTTGTGACCGGCGGTTCCCCCGGTTTTGCCATTGCGCGGTGAATGGCGGCAACCAGATCGGAATCGCGAATGGCCTTATCGGCATCGATGCCGCTGGCGCGCAGGGTTGCGGCATTGGCGATGCCCTCGCGAAGCTGCGTGACGGTGACGCCGCTTTTCTCGATCTCGCTCACGACGGTGCGGCTGTCGACCAGTTCGCGCCAGTACTGGTCGATCGCCTGCGGATCGCTCAGGCCGGAGAGGCTCTGGAATTTTTCGGCGAGGTCGGCGCTTTTTTGCAAGCGTCGCGACGACGTCGCGGGTGCGCTCGTTTTGCGCAACCTGTTGTTCAAGCTGCTGCTCGGCGGCGATGCGCCTGGTCTCTTCGCGCTTCAAAAACGTCGCCATCGCGATCAGCAGGCAAAACACCAGCAGGATCATGATCTCGGCCATGGTCAGGCCGAGCACCAGGCCGCGCTGGTAGGACGAACGTTGCTCTACAATTTGTCCGCTCATGTCTGAACTCGTTTGTCAGGGTTCATCGTTCGCGACTTGTCGGGGCCGGGGCGCCGGCAAACGGGGCGCCTCGCCGGCATGGATTTCCTGCAACAGCTGGTTGACGGCCACCACGACGCTTTGGGCATGCTCGAGATTGACCTCGGTGTTCCTGGCCTGCGTTTCAACGCTGTGGTGCAGCGAATTCAGCGCCTGGGTCAGGCCTTGAATCAGCGGCGCCAGCTCGCTCTGGATGATTTGCTCGGGCGTCTGGCGCGAGGCGAGCTTGACGAAAAGACTGTCGATGGCGCCGACGATCTTGGCGGTGCTCTTGGCGAGCTGTTCGCCTTCCCTGACCAATTGCCTGGACACATCGAGCACCTGAACGGTTCGTTCGTTCAGGCCGTCAAGCGTCTGCTCGGATCGTTGTGGAGCGAAAGCTTCTTCAACTCGCCGGAAAATTCCTTGTGCGCCTTGCCGATGCTTTCCTGCGCTTCATCGACCGCGTCGGTGACGGATTGCTGGGTCGCGCGCCGGAAATAGCCGAACTCCATGATCACGCTTTCGAGTTCGCGCTTCACCCGCCGCGAGGCCTCGGCCAGTTCCATGCGCGCGGTGGCCTCGACCTCGACCGGATCGCGCCGCATCTGGTTGAACAGGATCCGCAACGTGATGCCGGCGATGGTCGAGGCAATCGCGATGCCGAAATTCTGCACGATCTGCTCGGCCGAGCCGGCGGCCGAAAACTGATAGAGCGATACGGCGAGCGACGTCAGCGTAAAGAGAAACCCCATGTAATAAAGGTTGTCGCCGGCCTGGTCGTCGCGCAGCCTGAACAGCCGCGCGCCCAACAGAACCGCATATCCGATCATGATCAGCACCGGCACGGACAGTGACCGCCAGCGCGCCGAAATCGTTGAGCTTGGAAATAATGATGTAGCCGCTGCCGGTGATGACGACGCCGAAGAACAACAGGCCACTGATCAGGCCGGGCGGCAGAGCGGGTCTGGTGTCGGAAGCCGTCACGCCATTATGCTCCCTGCAGCCGCTTGACCCCGCCAAACACGCCGCGGTTTTCCTCGACCCAGGCCTTCCAGAACTCCATGTGCTTGGTTCCGTCGAGCACGGCCTGGCCGCTGGTCTGCCGGGTCACATAGCGGATGATGACGGTTGCTCCATGCAGGTCGGTGCGAAACTTCAGGTACGCCGGCGATTGCTTGTAGCGGGCGAACGACAGATCGCCGGCGCGGGGATATTGGCTGTAGTCTTTCGTAAATTCGATCATGTCGGAAATGATATACAGCGTTTTTCGCGCATTCTCGCTGGCCGCCCCCGAGAATTGATCGATCGCGATGTCCTGGATGGCGGCCATGATCGGCGAACTGGTGGCCTTGGCGGCGGCAATGCTGCTTTTCACGGCTGCCGCGGCCGGTTTGCGAAAATCCGCGATCCAGCGCAGCCGCGCGATCCGCGGATTGTCGGTCCACTCGCTCAGGCCCGCGCCGTCGCCGGGATTGCATTTCGAGAACAGCGAGCGGCTGCGGACGCCCGCGATATCCAGCACGCGGATGTCGAGCCTGAAGAACGGCGGCAGCGTGGTGATCATGTCGTCGAGCTGGCCCAGCACCTCCCGCCGCGTGGTTTCCGGCAGGTCATCCGAGGTGTCGACCAGCACCACGGTCACCCCTTGCGGACCCGTCGACGGGACACAGGCTCTGGGCGTCGAGCACCGGGCGCGGGGCTGCCGAGAAATAGAACCAGGCCAGCGCGGCGCCGGAGGTGATCGCCAGCAGCAGCAGCAAGACGCCGCCAAGACCCGACCAGCCAAACCCTGATCCGCTGCGTTGCCTCGGCGGCCGTCTAGCCATTCTTCATCTCTGGCTTTGGCTCTGGCTTTTTATCGGGCAACAATTCGTCGATCTCGCGATAGGTGCGCACCGCGCTATCAAACGCTTCGTGGATGGCCTTGATCTGCTGGTTCAGCAGCGCTTGGGTGTCGGCAATCATTTGCCGCAAGGTCTCGCGCGCGCTGGCGTTCGGCTCGCTTCCCGTGTAGCTGATGCGCGCCATGGCGTAGGGTTTGCTGAAATAATCCGGCGCCGGCGTCGAACGCGTCCCGCGATTGGCTTCGCGATAGATTTCGAGCAGCGCGCGGCAGGTCTGCTCGATCTGGCTTTGATGATGCTCGAAGCGCTGGGCCAGCCGCGTCCGTCCCTGCAGCAGCGCATCATATTCGCTGCGCCGCACCGACAGATCGCGCGCCGCCTCGTTCATGGCGTCGGCTGCGTCCTCGCGGATATCCCGCAGCCGCTCGATCAGCTCGCTGCGCGCATTGGCGAATTGCCGGCTCGCCTCGATCCATCGCCGCTCCAGGCCCGAATAGCCCATATATGGATCGAAAAACAGCAGGCCATCCACCATCGCGATCAGCGAAAAGATAAAACCGATGGTGAACAGCACCCACGAATTGATGTCGGTCAGCGCCAGCGGCGCCGTCAGCAGCCGGTGCAGCACTTCCTGCCCGATCGTGTCGTTGAGGCTGACCGCGGGCGGAATTTCGCGCAAATGCGACAGCGTCAGGTTCAGCGCCACGGCGAACGCGAGATAAGCCAGGAACGACACCAGCCCGATCAGCTTCAACAGGTAATTCCGGCGATTGACCAGCCGGATCAGCACCATGCCCCAGAAGAAGCTCGCAATGATGTTCAAGCCGGCGAACGTCACCGCTTGTGCGGCACCGCCCAGAATCCCGCCGAGATTGGCCTTGGCGAGGAAGCTGCCGTTGATCACCGTTTCCAGGATGAACAGGACGGCCAGCACGCCGATCTTCAGGATCACCGTGCCGAGGCTCGCCAGCCGCGCCGGCCGCTCGAGGCGGTGACGCTCGCGAAACCGCTCGCGCTCGATTTCGTTTTCATTCAGGCGTCGCCGCAGCACGAACAGCTCATCGCGGCCGATGGTGGCCTCGGCGCGGAAATCGCCGACCGCCTCGGGCGCCGCCTGCTGGATGGTGGCAAAGCGCTCCTCGAACGAAAGCGCGGTGAGGCGTTCGTCGTAGGTATGCAGGTGATCGAGATAGATGCCGTTGGCATCCTGCTTGTGCGCCTCGATTCGCTCGACGATTCCGTGCTCGACATCGTCCAGGGTCTGCGCATCGCTGGAGGGGCGGTTCTGCGCGCCGCGCTGGCTGCCCTGGACGGCGAGCCGCAACTCGTCGGCGACGCGATCGACGCTGAGATCGAGAAAAACCGTGGTGGCCGGGCGATACGGATGGGTGGGCTGGCTCAGCAGGGCCCGGATGCGCGCGATGGCCGAGGGGCGGGTTCCGGGAGCGCTCACGACGATGTTAGCCTGCGATTAGCGGTTTTGTCTTCGCCTAAAGCCATTTCTCGGCAACAAGCCGATCATAGGCAGCTTTAATATGCGCCGGTGGCATGATCTGACGCTTGCGCTCGTTCCAATCTTGTACCGCTTGAACGATTTCATCAAAGGTCGCCTTTCGGCTTCTCTGCGGCGGTCCAATGGACAGTAGCCAGCAACTCCATGCCCGGTAGGTGTCTCGAAACCTTCGATCAGCCGGCTAATCCGTTCCACGCTCTTCGTCAGTATCCTTATCCGCGCTGGCTTTGAGTAAGGTCTCGGCTTCGGCAAGCGCCGTATTGATTACGTGATCTCAGAAGGCTCGTTCCGTCACCGACCCCAGCAAGGACGCACCATCCATCTTCGTGAGCACGTACAAAGTGCCGGCGCATAGGGACCAAACTTGTTCTTTTCGAACTTCAGCGTGCCTAGGTCCTGTCCCGCACTAGCCAGGAAATAAGCGAGCTTCTGAACTTCGATTTGGGTCAGCGGATACATCATTTCGCGATAGATCGACAACAGTTTCACGATCGCCGCCCGTCCGGTGTCATTTTAGGTTTTTCGGTTTCTGGCACGAGCTCGCGGACTCGATCGTCGGTGGTTGGAGCAAACAGTTTAACGTTCACTTCAGGCAGCTCTTGGAATGCGGCCTCGATCAGTGGCTTGACTTCGGACCAATTCAGTCCTCCGTTCCCACACCCAAGCGGGGGAATAGCAATGGATTTGATCTTCAGCGCCTTAACTTGAAGGATCAGGTCCGAAAGTCCGCATTGAATGTCTGACATGCGTGAAGGCTGTCGCCAATGCCGCTTCGTCGGAAAATTGATGATGTACTTGGGCTCTACAAGCTCGCCATTGTCGAATACGAACATCTTGCAGGGACGACCTTTGCGTTTGCAGGCCGCTTCGTATGCTTTGTAATTCGCCGGCCATTTCCGTCGAAACTGCAGGGCAATACCTTTGCCCATGACACCAACTGTGTTCACCGTATTAACGATCGCATCGACGCGCTGTTCCAGCAGGTCGCCCTTGGCGATCTCGACAGTCATATTCGCTCCGCTCAGTAGTACCAGCCAGCAATGACTGTGATCTCGGGACACCAGGCGGTATTTGCCAGCGCGACCCGGACTCGCTCCGCCATGTCCTCTGGACGTCCGCAATTTGGCCCAGCACAGCAAGCGGCACTGAATCCTTGAACGAAAATCGGCTGAGCGGGTTCATACGGAGAGCGTAGCGGGGCTTCGAATAGGGTTGTGCCAGTACTTGCAATATCCTGCCAGTTTAGGCTGGTTCAAGAACAGCTCCCAGTCGATTTTGTCGAGGTCTTTCGGGTCGTTAAAGAACTCCGCAAACGCCTTCACGGCATGATAATTTGTGAACACAAACGGGAGACCTGCAGCGATCATTGCGTCGACCGTCGTCGTCAGATGGACAATATCATCCTGCCTGTAGGCGCATCCAACAACGTTCCCGCTGTCGATCGTCTTGAGCATCGGCGACCGAGGCGCAAAATGGAACGGCACATAATCGTGCAAATTGCCTGCGGGAGCAATTGGAACGACCGTCAATGACCTGACGGCCCTGTACGGTTTGAAACGCGATGTTGGCAAAGTCGATTGCCGGGCGGATGACCTGGTTTTTCGAAAGCAACGCCGAGCCAGCGATCGACCTCAAGTTGTCGATCGCGGTTATATGGAAGAGCGGGGTTGGCATCGGGCGGGGCACTTTTTGGAAATCTCCTAACCGGGCTCGGCGGGTTCCGGGAGCGCTCACGACGATGTTAGCCTGCGATTAGAGCTGCGAATGTGCCAATGAACGTGCAAACTGCCGCCCGTCTCAACGCCGGAAGCCCCGCGGCAGCGCGCGATAGTGTCTTACCGATACGCAGGCGGAGTATACAGGGGGTTGTTGACGGGTTGGCCGAAGGGCGGGGCGGGCCGCGGTGTTCAGGCGATCGATATCAGAAATATACACGTTTTCAGTGCTTTTGTATGAGGCCGAATAGCTGACATTACAAATCGCTAGGTATACCCTTGGTAGCAATTTGTTGGGGGAAGCCAGTTTGGGATTTGTTGACAGTCCGATTATCAACTCGCCGTTCGAGAAGCCACAATGGCACTTCGAACTGGACGGTGAAGGGCAACCGACAGGCAAGAAGCTGGCGGGGCGGCGAGAAAGCAGGCATATCGTCCCAGTACCTGCGGCGCGGCGCCGTGGACCACAGCAAGGCGCCTTGGCGCTGGAGAATACCCCCTTCGCAAAAATATTCCCCCTTCTCTTTCCTCCCAAATCACCTGCATAACCCTCCCCGTCTCGTCCCATAGAGGGGCGGCTCGCGATCGTCACGGACGCGGGGCGGGATGCGGTGGACGCCGGCTCATCAGGCGCGGATACGTGATCGCAGGGCAGGCCAAAAGCCTGTGAGCGATCAAACGGCGCGCGGACGAATGATGTGGCTGGCGGACGGCGAAGTCGTGTGGTCCTGACGCCCCGACGCTGGCGTCAAGGCGGCGGAAGGCACCTTTGCCCAACCGGGCTTTTGGAGGTGCTTCATTCCGCCGGCGATGGTGGCAAACAAGCCCGGTCACCAGGGAGAGCGCGAAGGAAACCGTTAAAACCATTGCGTGCGGGAACGCCGGGTGATCCGGTGTATCTGCGGTCGATACTCGTGTGCTTTCTACCTTTTGCACACGAGGCTGCGGGTGCAGCGGGCACCCGGCGTTCCCCACGCCCTCTGATTTTATTGGGCGGACGGTTCGATGCAGAACTCGGGCGCATGGCGTCGCGGGAAGGCGGGGGTGTGTCTCGCATGACGAATTCGAAGCCTTCGTCAATTGCTGTTTGAATTATGGATTCGCTACTGCGTGCGAAATTGCGAAGGCGAATCCACTCTTTCTTCGCCGGCTGATCGGGATCTAGCCACTTCGCAAAACGACTCGCAGGATGGATCCCGGCTCGAGACCGGAGTAGACGATTTGAGACGTCCAACGACTAATTACTGCTTCCTGCGCCGCGCCGCGGCCGGCGTTCTCGACACTCGCCGCCGCCTCGCCATCCTCGCGCCAGCGCAAAATCTCCACGGCCAGCACCGGATGGTTGAAACCCTTGAGGTGCAATTCACCCAGCGAGGCGCCTTCGGCGACGGCTTCGACCATGCCATAGACGCGCTGGCTGACGACGATCTGGTTGGCCTTGGCTTCGTCGCACAGCCGCGAGGCGAGATTGGTGACGCTGCCGATCGCGGCGTATTCAAGCCGCTGCTCGAAGCCGATCTGGCCGAGCGTCGCATAGCCGAGCGCGATGCCGACGCCGAATCCGAGGCTATGCCCGCGGTTGCGCCACTGCCGGGTCAAAGCACCGATGGTGTCGCGCATCTCGACCGCCATCTTCACCGCGCGCGCGGTGTGATCGTCGAACTGGATCGGCGCGTTGAACAGGATCATCACGCCGTCGCCGGCATAGCGGTCGAGCGTGCCTTCGTAGCGGAAAATCAGTTCGCCCAAGGCGGCGTGATATTCGCGCAGCACGGCCATCGCCTCCTCGGGCTCGGTGCTCTCGGTAAACGACGTGAAGCCGCGCAGGTCGCAAAACACCACGGTGACTTCGCGGCGGTGGCTGTCGAGCAGCCCTTCATGGCCGTCGCCGGAGGCGATCAGTTGCGCCACTTGAGGGGCGAGAAAACGCTCCAGCCGGCGGATGCGCTCGATCTCGCCGAGTTGCTTCTCGACCCGCTCCTCCAGCGACTTGTTCCAGTCGAGAAGCTGATCGGTCTGCTCCTGCAGCTTGCCGGCCTGCTGCTGCACGGTGGAATGCGCCGCCGCCAGTTCGCGGCCCTTCTGGTCCACTTCAGAGAACAGCCGGGCGTTGCGCATCGCCAGCACCGATTGGTGCGCGAAGGTGCGCATCAGGCCGATCAGATTGGGCGAGAATTCGCCGGCGCTCCGGCGCAGCACCACCAGCGATCCCAGAATGCCCTTCTGGTCGACCAGCGGCACGATCAGCACCGAATGAAAGCCGGCCGCGATCGCCACATCGCGCAGCAGCAGATCATGCGCCTCGTCGAGATCGGCGATCGCGATCGGCTCGCCGGAGCTTGCGGCCTCGCCGAGCACGCTGGTGTCCTTGTCGATGGCGAGGTGATCGCCTTCGGCGTCGCGGTCGATGCCGATCGCTTCGGTGAGGTTGAACTGATGCTTGGCGGCATCATAGCCGTAAATCAAAACCGCATCGGCGTGGGTGATTTCGAGCGCGCGCGCCGCCACCGTCGGCAGCACGGCGTTGAGATCGAGCGAGGACGCGACCGCGCGGCCGACCTCCTCGAGCACCTTGAGTTCATTGACCGAGCGCGCGAGATCCCGGGTGCGCGCCTCGACCTTGGATTCAAGGCCGATATAGGTCTCCTGCAGCTGGCCGGCCATGCTGTTGAACTGGTCGGCGAGTTCCTCCAGCTCGTCGGCGGTGTGCACGTCGATGCGCTGGCTGAAATCGCCGGCGCCGAGCCGCCGCGCGCCGGTGCGCAAGCGCCGTGATCGGAATCAGCATCCGTCGCGCCAGCAGTGTGCCGGCGAGGATCGCGACCAAAAGCCCGAGCCCGATCAGAAGCGCGACCCGCCACAGCTGATCGCGGATCGGCGCCAGCGCCAGCGCGGTCGGCTGCTCGTAGAACACCGGCCAGCCGAGTTTCGGGACGACAATCGACGCCGTCAGCACCGCCTGGCCGCCGGTGTCGGTGCCCGAAGCCAGCGGCTGGCCATCCGGCTTGATCAAGGCCGCGACCTGCGGCAACGCGGATACGTCCTTGCCGACCTCGGGGCCCTTGGCGGAGTTCGCCAGCACCTGGCCGCGCTTGTCGACCACATAGGCGGCCGCGACCTTGCCGACCTCGGCGTCGCCGAGGAAATCCGACAGGAAGCGCAGATCGATTTCGGCGACGGTGACGTCGGCATGGAGGCCCGAATGCGCCACCGAGATCGACATGAAGGGGTGGCCGTCCCTGAAATAGGCCGGCGCGAAGCTGACGCCGCGGGTGATGGTGTCGGTAAACCGGATATCGCGGGAGAAATCCTCGCCGCTGCCCATGGCGATCGCGCCGCCGCGGGCCAGGCGAAGCTGCTCATGGCCGTCGCCGTCCAGCAGCGAAAGCGCGCTGATGGCAGGGACCTGATTGAGCAACTGGGCGTAATCGGCGCGGTGATGTTCCAGCTTCACGGCGCTGGCGCGGGTCACCCAGCTGATCTGGCGCTCCAGCTCGGCGATCGCTTGCTCGATCCGCCACGCGGTCGCCTCGGCCTTCTCGCGCATCGCGTCGGTCAGCGTGGCCTTGGTGGCGCGGTAGCTGATCCCGGTTTCCAGCGCGCCGTTGACCGCGAGCACGAACACCACCAGGCCGACCAGGGCGATGACGTATTTGGCGAACAGGCCCCAGCGCCGCGACCCGATTTTATCCGTAACCCCGGTCATCCCGTTCCTCGTGCGCGCCACCCTTGCGGGCACGCGCATCCGCCAAGCCGTCGTCAGTCGGGCCTGTTTAGCACAATTCGAGGGGGCAGGCGGGGGCCTCCGGCCAGCGTGGTTAGCCTGCGCGCCCTCTACTTCTCCCTCCCCCCTTGCGGGGGAGGGTCGGGGTGGGGGGCGCGACAGAGGAAACGCCGATGTTCAGCCGAGAAGAACGGCGATCAGCGGTTGAACAGCTGCTTCAGCACGTCCTTCATCGGCGCGCTATCCTCCGAGGGCTGCGGCGCCGGATCGCCTGGCGCCGGCGCGGATGGGGCGGCCGCGCCTGGATCGGACGGCGCCAGATTGCGGCTTCGCCCGAGGCTCTGCTTCAGCAAATTGCCCAGCGTCTCGCCGAGCTTGCCGCCCAGCGGATCGGCGCCGGTGTTGTTCCCGCCGGCTCCGGTGCCGCCGGGCGTATTTCCGCCCAAGCCACCCAATCCGTTCAGCGCGCCGCCCGTCCCGAACAGGCCCTTGTCCCATCTGCTTCAGCTTGGCATAGGCGTCTTCGGGATGATCCAGGATGCCGGCCATGTCCGGATAAATCCGCGGCTCGGCCCAGGGGCCGTCGATGACCACGGGGATGCCGAGCCCGACCGGGTCGCCGGCGCGGCCCTGGCCTTCGGCGGTCATGACGAGCTTGGGCTCGACCCGGAACGCCAGCGATTTAGCCGCAAGATCGATGGTGCCGGCCCCGGTCATCCGCACCAGCGGTCCCACCAGATTGAGATCGCTGCTGGTGGCCTGGCCCTTCTCGATCCGGAACGATGCGGCAAGCTGGGTCAGGTCGGTGGTCTGCTCTTTGGTCTCCTGCCACCCCGACAGCGTCCCCGAGGTCAGCGACCGGATCATCTGCGCGACGTTGAGGCCGCGAATGGCGCCGTCCGCGAAATTGGCGAACACGGTTCCACTGAGGTTCGACATGATGGCGCGCGGGCTCGCGCCGGAAGAGCGCACCGCGATTTTCGCCTGCAATTTGCCGTCGAGCTTGTCGAAGTCGGCCGCGCTCTTCAGCAGCGGCAACGCGCGGACGCCGACGAGATCGCTGCGCAGCGTATAGGTCGGATCGCCCGCCGATGCATCGATGACGAGATCGCCATTGGCCTGGCCGCCATAGGCGCCGAGATTCGAGACGTTGGCCTTCAGCACGCCGCCGGCGAGCGTCGCATCGATCGCGGCGGGTGCGAATTGCGCCTCGCCGATGTTCAAGGCGGCGGCGGAAATCCTGATCTGGGCGTCGACATAATTCAGGCCCTTGAGGTCGATCGGCGCGTTGCTCCAGGGCTGCGAAGGCTGCGCCGGCGACGCCGTGCCCGTGGAGGCGGCGACGTCAAGCCGCTGGAAGTCGAGGTCGAGTTTCACCAGCGGCTTGCTCGCGATATCGACCGACGCCCATCCGTTGAACGCGCCGTCGCCGAGCGTGCCGGAAAGGCCGTTGATCATCACGATCGAACCGTTGAGCCGGACCTCGGCCCTGCCCGACAGCGGGCTTTGCAACACGCCGGGCACATCGAGCACGAGGTCGACTGGAATGTTCTGCCGCGCCACCGGCGGGGCCGGTATCGTCGCCTTGATCTCGAATTTAAGCGGATGCTCGCTTGCGTGTGCGCTGCCGGTGACCTTGATTTTTCGATCGCCGCCGATCACGGCATCGGCGTTGATGCCGTCGATGCGGTCGTCCACCCGGTCGCGTGGATTGGAGAACTCAATGGCGCCATCGGTCACCGTGACGTGGTCGATTGCAGGAGCGTTCGCATCGTCCTCGCTGGAGGGCGTCGCCGGTTTGGCGGATGGTGCTGCTTGCGGATTGCGCTGGCGCAGCAGCGGGACATGCGCCACTGGACGGACGATGGCGAGTTCGGTGATGTGCGGATGACCCGACCACAGGCTCTCCAGCGTCACGTCGGCCTCGACGCGGTCGACGGTCAACCGATCATCGCTGCTATTGCGGTCCTTCGGGTTCTGCAGAGCGATGTCGTTCAGGGTCACATTCAGCGATGGCCAGAAGCCAATTCGGGTCGCGCCCGATATCGTCAGCCGATATCCGGTTTCGCGCTCGACCCGGGCCTGGATCGCCGACGTCATGAACCCGGAAGGGATCCCGATCACCAGCAGCAGTGCGACGATGGCGATCAGGGCGGCGACGGCGGCCCCGGCGATTTTCAATGCTCTCATGGCGATGTTCCAAACCGGGCAGGCGGCATCGATTCCAGCCGTTCCGTGAGCGGCCGTGTCAGGTCGCTCAAGCCTATCCCGGAATGGGGAAACCGCTCAAAGGAGCTTAAAAATAATCAAGGGTGCTGCAAAGTTATGTGACTTATGACACACTTCCCGGCAGGCGATCTTGTGTACTGACGACTATTCGACGATTTCAAGTTGTTTCCAGAAAGCATTGCAATGAGCAAACAGGCCGAATTTGCGGTTATTTTGAAGTTGAATCCGATGTTCGCGGATTTGGGTCCCGACGAACTGCAGCGAATATCGGGCCTCTGCCACACCCAGCAGCTTGGCGTTGGCGAGGTGCTGTTCCAGAAGGGCGACAGCGGCGACGCCTTGTTCGGGGTCCGCCGCGGCCAGATTCGCATCGAAACCGGCGCCTCCGACGGCAGCCGCCTGACGCTGAATTTTCTCGGGCCCGGCGATCTGTTCGGTGAGGTCGCCGTACTCGACGGCCAGAGCCGCACTGCGGATGCCACCGCGGGCGAGCCGACCGAATTGTTCGTGCTGCGCCGCGAAGATTTCCTGAGCCACCTGGAGCGTGAACCGCGCGTCGCGGTCAAGCTGATCCAGTTGTTGTGCCAGCGGATTCGCTGGATGAGCGAGCGGATGGAGGAATCGGTGCTGCAGCCGCTGCCGGTCCGGCTGGCGCGCCGGCTCTGCGCGCTGGCGTCCGATTTCGGCTCCGAGGTGCATATTTCGCAGGAACAACTCGGCGTGTTCGTCGGCGCCGCGCGCGAAAGCGTCAACCGTCAGCTGCAGCTCTGGCGCAAGGACGGCATTCTCGACCTGCAGCGCGGCCGCATCCTGTTGCAGAACATGACCAAGCTTACCGCGGTGGCGCGGAACGAATAGCGGCGCGGCGATGACGCGCGTTATTTAGCGCGCGTCTTATTCCGCCGCGGGCGAATGCACGATGGTCGGCGGCTCGTTGCGATGATCGGTGGGCGGATGCTCCGCCTCGCCGTCTGTGGCGAGGAGTTTCTTGCCGAAGCGCCAGAACACCGAGCCGATATCGTCCATCATCATGAACATCGCCGGCACGAACACCAGCGACAGCACGGTCGAGAACACCAGGCCGCCGATGACAGCCAGCGCCATCGGCGAGCGGAATTCACCGCCGGCGCCGAAAGCCAGCGCGCTCGGCATCATGCCGGCGGCCATTGCGATCGTGGTCATGATGATGGGACGGGCGCGCTTCATGCCGGCGTCGATGATGGCCTCGTCGCGCCGCTTGCCTTCGCGGATCGATTCGACCGCGAACTCCACCAGCATGATGGCGTTCTTGGTCACGATGCCCATCAGCATCAGGATTCCGATCCACACCGGCGTGGTCAACTGCTTGCCGGTCAACAGCAGCGCCATGATCGCGCCGCCAATCGACAGCGGCAGCGAAAACAGAATCGTGATCGGCTGCAGGAAGGTTCCGAACAGCAGCACCAGCACCGCATAGACCATCATCAGGCCGGCGGTGATCGCGGTGGCAAAGCCTTGCGACAATTCGTTCAGGCTTTCGGCATCGCCCGAAGGGCTCACCTTCACGCCCTTCGGCAGGCTTTTCATAACCGGTAGTTCACGGATCTTCCTGGTGGCATCGCCGAGCGCCGCCGATCCGACGAGGTCGGCCGCCACGGTGGCCTGACGCTCCCGGTCGTAGCGGTTGATGCTGGTCGGGCCCTGATCGAGCTTGATGTCGGCGACGACAGAGAGCGGCACGCCGCCCTTTTCGCCGTGCTCGCCCAGCGGCACCCGCAGTTGCTCGAGCAGCGGCAGATCGCCGCGCGCGTTGTCCTCGAGCTGGACCCGGATCGGCACCAGCCGGTCGCCGGCGTCGAATTTGGCCAGCGCCGGGCCGACGTCGCCGATGGTGGCGACGCGGATCGTCTGTGACAGGCTCTCGGTGGAGACGCCGAGCCTTGCCGCGAGATCGGCCCGCGGCTGGATGCGAAGTTCGGGCCGGTCGAGCGAGGTTTCGGAAATCACGTCGGAGATCAGCGGAATTCGCTTCATCTGATTCGCCAGCTCGCTGGCGACGTTGCCGACGATGCTGCTGTCCGCGCCGGTCACCACCAGCGAAACCGCGCGCAAGCCGTTCTCGTCGAGGAACCAGTACCGGATGTCGGGTACGTTTTCGAGTTCCTTGCCGATCGAAAGCTCCAGCTCGCGCTGCGTGATCGTGCGTTCTTTCTTCGGCGTATAATTGATGATGAGCGCCGCGCGCCGCACTTCGAACGTCCCCGGCGGCACCCGTCCGCCGTCGACGAACACGCTCTTGACCTCGGGCCGCTTGCGCAGGCGCGTGACGATTTCCTCGGTAACTTTTTCGGTGTAGGCCAACTGCGAACCGGGCGGCAGCTCCATCGCCAGCAGCGAGCGCGCGGTGTCCTGTGCCGGCAGGAAGCCTTGCGGCAACAAGGTGATGCTCCAGATCGAGGCCGCGAAAATGCCAAAGCCGATCAGCACCGTGATCAGGTAGTGATGGACCGACCAGGTGACGAGCCGGATATAGGTTTGCAGAACCCGCCCCGGCGGCGGGTCGTCATGCGGATGATCCTTCAGGAAGTAGGCGGCCAGCACCGGGGTGACAAAACGCGCCGCCAGCAGCGAGAAGAACACCTGCACCGATACCGTGATGCCGAATTGCTTGAAGAACTGTCCGGCGATGCCGGACATGAAGCTTGCCGGTGCGAAGATCGCGATGATGGTGAGGCTGATGGCGATCACCGCCAGCCCGATTTCGTCGGCGGCCTCCAGCGCGGCGCGATAGGGCGACTTGCCCATCCGCATGTGGCGTACGATGTTCTCGATCTCGACGATGGCGTCGTCGACCAGAATGCCGGTCGAAAGCGTGATGGCGAGAAAGCTGACGAGGTTCAGCGAGAAGCCGAGAATATCCATCGCCCAGAATGCCGGGAAGATCGACAGCGGCAGCGAGATCGCGGCGATAATGGTAGCGCGAATATCGCGCAAAAACAGCAGCACGACGATAACGGCGAGAATGGCGCCTTCGAACAGCGTTGAGATCGCTGCCTCATAATTGCCTTTGGTAAATTCCACCGAGGTGTCGATCAGCTTGAGATCGACATCGGGGTAGGCAATCTTCAGCGCATCGATCCGTTTCTGGACCGCGGCTGCGACCACCACGTCGCTGGCGCCCTTCGACCGCTTGATGCCGAGCGCCACCACCGGCTCGCCGTTGAAGCGGGCGAATGTCCGGCGGTCGGCGATGGTGTCGGTGACGGTGCCGAGATCGTCCAGACGCACTTCGCCGCCTCCGAACAGCGGAATCATGGTTCCGGCGAGTTCGTTGAGCGTCTTGGCGCCGGCCAGCGTCCGGATCGCCTGGTCGTTCTTGCCGATCTCGGCCCTGCCGCCGGCAAGGTCGACATTGGTGCCGCGCAGGCTTTGGCTGACATTGACGGCGGTCAGGCCGGCCGCCTGCAGCCGGTCGGGATCGAGCGAGACCAGAATCTCGCGCTCGACGCCGCCGATGCGCTCGACCTGGGCGACGTTGCGCACGCCCTGCAGCGCGCGTTTGACGACGTCGTCGACGAAATAGGACAGTTGCTCCGGCGTCTTGCCCGGCGATATCGCGGCATAGGTGACGATCGGAAGGCCGATGACGTCGACACGCTGGATCAGCGGCTCGTTGACGTTTTGCGGCAGGTTGCTGCGGACGCGGGTGACGGCGTCCTTGACGTCGTTCAGCGCCCGGTCGGTGTTGGTCTCAAGGACGAACTGGATCGTCGTCACCGACAGTCCGTCGGTGATCGACGATGAAATGTGCCGCACGCCCTCGACGCCCGATACACCGTCTTCGATGGTCTTGGTGACCTGGGATTCCAGTTCGGCCGGCGCGGCGCCGAATTGCGATACCGCGACCGAGATCACCGGGATATCGGCGCTGGGCAGGCGCGTCACGGCGAGCTTGGTGAAACTCAGCCAGCCCAGCACCAGCAGGATGATCGAAAACACGACGGAAGGCAGCGGATTACGGATCGACCATGCTGAGATATTCAAAGCCATCAGCGTACCTGCGCTCGATCGAGGTCCTCGGCGAACATGGTCTTGATCTGGTCGCCGTCATGCAACGAGCTGCCGGCGTCGGCCACGACGACTTCGCCGACATCGAGGCCCTCAAGGATTTCCGTACTGGTATCGGACACCAGTCCGACCCGCACCTTTCGCATCTCAACCGTGTTTCCTTTGACCACCTGAACGGTCAGGTGGTCAATGGCGGTGCGGGGAATCGCGACCCCGCAACTGCGTTTGGCGTCAATGTTGGCGCGGGCAAACATGCCGACCTTGAGAGAGGGGTTCTTTTGGGGCGATATCCGGACGTGGCCGAGCTGGCTGGTCCGATCGATTTGCGGCGAAACCAGCCTCACGGGCCCCACGAGGTCCGGCGCATCGTCGCGGCTTATTCGTGCCATCGCTCCCGGATTGAGTTTCAGCATGTGCACGGCCGGTACTTCGGCGTCGAGTTCGATTTCATTGTTGACGGCAATTCGAAACATCGGTCCGGCTTGCGGCGAGGCAGGGGCTCCGACGATGGTGCGGACCTGGGTAATCAGTCCGGCGGCCGGAGCGCGCAATGAGGTCGGGGCCGGCTTCGCGCCGGCGCCGGGGCTTCCGGGTTGCGCCGGCGGCGGTGTCAGCCGCGCCAGTTCCTGATTATCGGTGACCAGGTCGCCTTCATGCACCAGAAGTTCCGAAACCTTGGACCCTTCCTGGTCGACGCCGACAACTGCTTCCCTGCGCGGCACGAAAAATCCCGTCACCCGCACCATGTCGGAAAAACAGGCATTGGTGGATTTAGTCACAATGACGAGGGCGTTGCCCGGAGTTTCCTTCTCCTCGGCGTGGGAGCGGTGCTCGATCCAGTAGTACCCGCCCGCCAAAGCGGCGACGGCGACGACTCCCAAAACAGGCTTGAGATATTCGGAGAGCATCATCGCCGGATCAATCCACACTGGTCTCGCAAGATTATGCTCACAAATCCCGCCAATGACAGGGGTCGAAGCGCGTCATAGCGCGCAATGACGGAAAAACGGCCGTTCGGAAGGTCCTAGGCCCTTGAAGCGAATAAGCGTCCCGCAGGGCTGCGGGACGCATCGTAGTTGCAAAACTCTTCTGGGCGTCACGACCGCTTCACTTCGAAGGTTACTCGGACTCGGATTATCCCGACTTGGAGCTCCAGACTTGGAGTTCCAGGGAGTCCAGACTTGAGTTACTGAGACGCAGTGGTCTTGTTCGCCATATTGACGACCTGCACACGGCGGTTCACGTCCGCCGTCGGGCGGCCGGGGTCCTTGAGCTTCGTCTTGCCGTATCCGACGGTCACAAGGTCGGACCCGGCAATGCCGAACTTGTCGGTCAGATAGCGCTTGATCGAGTCTGCGCGCCGCTCGGACAGGTCCTGATTGTAAATGTCACCGCCGACCGCGTCGGTATGGCCTGCGACGATGAAGGTCGAGCCTTTCAGATCCGGATTGGTCAGCGCCTGCCCCAGCGCCTGAACCGAGGACAGGGATCTTTTGCTGATATCGGCCGAATTGTAATCGAAGTTGATCTCAAGATCGATATTCGGCTTGTCCTTGGCGATGGTGGCGATTTCTTCGCGCTCGGCGGATGAAAGCGAGCGCGTGGCCCGGTTACGGATGGTCTTAACGAAACGATCCTCGGCGGCGACCGCTTCCGGGTCGGCCTTGGGGCCCACCGACAGGCCTCTGGTCAGGGGGTGCTTGGCCGGGCTCAGCGCCTGGAGGATTTGTCCCGCAGTGACATCGTCACCGGCTGCTGCTGGTCTGACGCTGACGGAAAATGCGGCGCCAATCGTCACGATCGCAAGGATCGCGGCCAGATTTCTCCTTCCATATATTTTCGACATCGCCAGTCCCTCCTGCGCTGCGCGCGCATTCTCAATAGATTGAGTTCGCAAGTCGGCCGCTGCGAACCGGTCGCGCGCGGCCCCTGGTGCTTTGTCTCTGGTGCCCGCCGAAGGGTTCGAGGAACCGCCCGGCCAAAATTCAAAATATCGTCAATTCAGCCCGTAATCTGCGAATTCCTTCACAATATTCGGATCCATCGCCTTCGCATTGGAAATGTCCAGATCGCCTTCCGAAATCGCGCCGTTGCGCTGCTTGGCGAGGCCGCGCCCGTACAGCGACGACGTCAATCTCGGATTGATCTTGAGCGCGGCGTCGAAATCGGCGATCGCGTTCTTGGCCATCCCGCTCTTCAAATTGACCAGGCCGCGGCTGTCGAGGGCATCGACAAAGTTGGGGCGCAGCCGAAGCGCTTCGTTGCAATCCTTCAATGCAGCCTGCAGGTCGCCGATGACGGTACGCGCCCAGCAGCGGTTGTTGAAGGCTTCCACATCCTTGGGGCTCAGCCGCAAGCGTGTCGCTGAAATCATTGACGGCAAGGCTGTAAGCTCCCTTGCCGGCATAGACCTGTCCGCGCCGATAATAGGTGTTGGGGTCGTCGGGATTTCTGGCAATCTTGTCGGTCAGGTCTTTGAGGATCGGGTCGTTCTCAAGCGATGGCCCGTCTTTCTTGTCCGGCGGCGCGTCCTTTTTTTCCAGCGGGGCGTCTTTCCTTTCCGCCTGCCTGTCGTCAGGCGGAGGTGCGGGTTCGGCCTTCTTTGGCGGCGGCGGCGGTGGTTCGTGGTGCGGTGTCGGCGTCGGTGCCGGCGTGGGTTCGTGGTGTGGTGTCGGCGCGGGTTCGGGAATTGGCTGCGGAGGATTCGCCGCCTGCGGGCCGGGCGATTGCGGCCGCGCGCCCGAGCCCGGGATAAATGAAAAGTCCTCCGCCAGCGAGGACGAAATCCAGGGCACCTGCTCGCTGCGGGATGCCCGGGTGACGCCGACGCGGGTCCGATTGAGCGTCTCTTCGGCCATCAGGTCGGGAACGCGAATTTCCTTCAGCAATTCCTGCACGAACAGGCTGTGGTCGCTGCCGTTGTCACTGATGACGGAACTGAGCGCCGCCGAATACATCACCAGCGTTCCGTTTGGCGCGATCACCGGGGCGAGGCCCGCGGAGAAGCTGCGGAACCGGCGTTCGAACGGATTGCGCCGGCTGGCGTCGATCAGGGCGATCTTGACGCCTGCCCCGCGATTGTTGATTTCGCCGAGCACCGTTTCCAGGCTGAAGCCGTCGCGGCGAACATCCGGCTCGGTCCAGATCTGTGCATCGACCGGGATCATGTAGCTCTGGCGCGCCGACTGGACGCCGAACCCGCTGAAGAAAATCAGCACGACCGAGCCGGGCTTGATGCGCCCGTAAAGGCGGTCGAAGGCGCGCCGCATCGCGTCGCCGGTCAGATTTTCGCCGACCTCGACGCTAAAGCCGTCGCGCTTGAGTTCGTCGGCGACGTCGCGGGCGTCGTTGATAGGCTCCTTGAGAGGCGCCTCGGCGTCGGGATATTTGGCGTTGCCGATGACCAGCGCAAAGCGGTCAGCGTGACTATCGGCGGCGACCGACGGAACGATCGATACGACTGATAAAATCAGGATCACAAGCAATGCGAGGCGGATTCTCATATGACGTCAGTCCAGCCAAAAACGCGCCGACCCCAGCTTGCGCCTCGGCGACCTTACCTTACGAAAATGGCATTATCAAACCGGGCTCCCAGGCCTTGTCAACTGCAAGCCTTGTCAACGGCCTGCCAGCGCCGCCGATGACCGCGACAATTAACCGCGACAAGGCTTCCAACCCCGATAAAACGTTACGCGTGATCCTGAAATGAGCCTCTGATCGGCTTGCTGCGGTTGCCGCACTACTTGTGCGTGTTCATGAATGACGACTGTTTGCGAAGCCCGCGGACATGGAGCGCACATTCGCCGATGCGGCAATGTGACACAACTCACATTGGAAGCGGATTTGGGGGTGCGGGCGTTCGCCAACCTTCGGCCAGGTGCCGCGGCTGATTTTCATGCAGCCGTCGCAAAGGCTGCCGGGTTTGACCTTTGCGGATGACAATGGCTTGGTGGGGGCGATCGGCCAATCAGCAAGCAAGAAAAGTGCAACCGATGGGAAACACCTACCAAATCTACGCGCTCCGTTATGCGACGATGTCGCCCCGCACGCCCCACCTGAATTTCCTCATTCCAGATCCGCATGAGACCACCGCGCAGGATCTCGACTATTTCGTCTGGCTGATCCGGGGCGGCGGCCGCGACATCCTCGTCGATACCGGCTTCAACGCCGAAGAGGCGGCTCTGCGAAATCGCAAGCTCACGCTCAATCCGGTCGATGCGCTCGAGCGCTTTGGCGTCAAGGCCGACAGCATCAGGGACATTATCGTCAGCCATCTGCATTACGATCACGCCGGCAATCTCGACCGTTTTCCTAATGCGCGGTTCCATCTGCAGGATCGCGAGATGAGCTACGCCACCGGGCGCTGCATGTGCACCGGCATGCTCCGGCATCCGTTTTCGATCGAGCATGTCACGTTGATGGTGCGCCATGTCTATGGTGAGCGTGTCACCTTTCATTCCGGCGACGGCGAGGTCGCCCCCGGTGTGACCGTGCATCGGGTCGGCGGCCATTCCGACGGTCTGCAAGTGGTGCGGGTGGAGACCGAGCGCGGCCCGGTGGTGCTGGCCTCGGATGCCGCGCATTACTACGCCAATCTGCAACGCCGCAGCCCGTTTCCGATCGTCTACAATGTCGGCGACATGGCGCAGGGCTGGGAAATCGTCGAGCGGCTCGCCGGCCATCCCGACCGTTTCATTCCGGGCCACGATCCGATCGTGAGCGAGATCTATCCACGCGCCAGCGACAAGGTCGATGCGTTTGCGTTGCACCTGAAACCGTCGCGCTCCTTTGTCAAATAGCGTCAGGCGAGCAGGCGGATGTCTCCGTACAAGACGATCGGCTTCATCGGTCTCGGCGTGATGGGCGAGCCGATCTGCCGCAACCTCGTGAAGAAGAGCGGCGCGGGCGTGATCGTATTCGACCTGTCGCAACAGGCGCTGGCGCAACTGCGCGGCGAAGGTGCCGCGGTCGCCGCCTCGGTGGCGGAGGTCGTCAACAACAGCGACATCGTGTTTCTGTGCCTGCCCAGCGCCAAGCATGCGCGCGCGGTGTTCGAAGGTGACGGCATCCTGAAAAACATCCGCTCGGGGCAAGTGGTGGTCGATCTCGGCACCTCATCGGTCAACCAGACCCGTGATTTCGCCAGGCAGTTGCAGGCCAGGGGTGCATCATGGGCCGACGCGCCGATCGCGCGCACGCGCCAGGCCGCGCAGGACGGCACCCTGAGCGTGATGGTCGGCGCGTCGCCGGAATTGTTTGCATCCATCGAACCGTTGATCCGCTGCTTTGCCACCGACGTGACGAGTTGCGGCGGCATCGGTTCGGGGCAGGTGACCAAGATCCTCAACAACATGGTGCTGTTTCAGACCGTCAACGCGCTTGCCGAGGCGGTCGCGGTCGCCAGGCGCAACGGTGTCGATCCGGCGCTGCTGCTCGATACGCTGTCGAAGGGATCGGCCGACAGTTTTGCGCTGCGCAATCACGGCATGAAGGCGATCGTGCCCGGGAATTTTCCCGAACGCGCCTTCTCGACGGAGTACGCGCCTGAAGGACCTGTCCTATGCGCTGGAACTGGCCGACGATGCCGGCATCAAAATCCGCGGCGCCGAACTGATCGGCAAGATCTTGCAGGAGGCGATCGATGCCGGCTCTGGCGGCGCTTACTTCCCGGTGATCGCGAAACATATTGATCGGGGTTGACCGACTGCCGTCATTCCGGGGCGCGCGTCAGCGCGAACCCGGAATTGCGCGATTCCGGATGCGCAATGCGCATCCGAAGGCCGAGCAATATCGTCCGCCCAAGACGGAGAGCTTCTAATACGCCTCCTTCGCATCCGCCTCGCTGCTCGTCTGCACAAGATCGAGGCTTTGCTCGATCTTGCCGAGCATTGCCGCCAAAGCTTTTTGCTCGCGCGCGGAAAGACATGACAGGATCTCCTGTTCCTTGCGCAGCAGCCGGGGAATCAGTTGCTCGTACAGCGCGCCGCCTTTCTTTGTCATGCGCAGCCGGAACTCGCGGCGGTCGTCCTCGTTTTCGACGCGCTCCACCAGTTGTCGCTCCATCAGCACGGTGACGGCGCGGCTGATGGTGGATTTGTGGGTTCGGGTGCAATCGGCGATGTATTGCGCGCTGCAGGCGTCGTTGCGGAAGCCGAGCGTCGCCAGCACGCGCCATTCCGGAATATCCAGCCCGTAGCGCTCCTGATATTCGCTGGCAAGCGCGGCGCTGACCTCGGCGGCCAGCCGGTTCAGCCGGAATGGCACAAACCTGAAGAGGTCGAGTCGCCGCTCTTTTTTTGGCGCGTTCTGTTCACGTGAGCCGGCAGCCACCCCGGATCGCGTCCGGGGCAGGCTTTCGCTCGAAGACGCTTTTGGCAAAAATCGCTCCAATTCGAGATGACGCCGACGCGTTCGCGGGGGCTCGATAGTTGCAAGTGAGACTATCCTAGGCGGGAACACGCCGCTTGGCCAGCGCGAAGTGTCCAAAGTCCCGTTCGGCTATCGGTCAGATACGATCAGTCGGTCTTGGTGGCGGCGTGAATTGGTCGGCGCGCCGGATGAGCAAGTCCAGAAAGCTTCTGGCGCGAAGAGACATCCAGGCCATCTCGGGATAAACGGCATGCAACGGCAACGCCGCGATTGAATAGTCAGGAAGAATATTTTCGAGCCGTCCGCTGCGGAGGCCGTCGATCGCGTTCCATTCCGGCAGGATTGCGACGCCTAGATGGTGCATGACAGCCTCTTCCATCGCATCGGCATCGTCGACGATAAGCGGCCCGTCGATGGAAGCGACGTGTCGACCTTGCTCCGATTCGAAAATCCATTCGTTGGCCGGCGAAAGCCGTGAATAGACGATACATTGGTGTGCGTTCAAATCTTCCGGCGTCGTCGGCATCGGGCGGCCGTGGAGGTAAGTCGGTGTCGCAACCAGATAGCGATGCACCGTGCCGAGCCGGCGGGCAACAAGCGTACTCGCGTCGAGGTTTCCGATCCTCAGCGCCAGTTCGATCCCTTCCTCCACCAGGTTGACGAAGCGTTCGCTAAATCGAATGTCCAAACGGACCTCCGGGTAATTCCTGACATAATCGGCGATGATCGGCATCATGTAGCGCCGACCGAACGAAGACGGCACGCTCACCCTGAGCGTGCCCGTCGGTCGCGGCGAGGCTTCCTTGATGCTCGCATGCGCCGTATCGAAATTTTCGAGGATTTGGCGCGCCAGGTCATAGATGCGGTGCGCTTCCGGCGTGGGCCTGAGCTTGCGTGTTGTGCGCAGGAACAACTGGGTTCCAAACTCTCCTTCGAGCAAACTGATCCGCTTGCTCACCGCCGGCTGGCCAATCCCGAGCTCCTTTGCCGCAGCCGAAAAGCTGCCGCCCTCCAGGGCGCGGACGAAGGCGCGAAGACAATCGATGCGGTCCATCGTTCATTCCAAGTAGGAATAAATCATATCCTATCTATTCCGTAGTCGACGCGCAAATTGACCCTTAGGGTCCCAAACCGTTCAGGGAGAAGAAAACTCACAAAACCGCCAAGGGAGAGCAACGTGACACGTCACATCGGAATCGTCGGTGCCGGGATCGCCGGTCTGCATCTCGCTCTTTATCTGCAGAAGCACGGCGTGGACGCCACGCTGATCACGGATCGCGCGCCGGAGGATTATCGGAACCTTCGGCTTTTGAATACGGTCGCCCACCACCATGTGACGATCGCGCGCGAGGACTATCTCGGCGTCAATCACTGGAAGGACCCGAAGGACCACTACTATTATCACGATCATGCTTTCAATTTCCCGGAGCCGATCAAATTCCGCGGCTATTTTTCCAAGGCGAGCCGGGCTGTCGACTATCGAATCTATCTTCCGGCGCTGATGGAGGACTTCCAGCGTCGCGGCGGCAAAATCGAGTATCGCCGGATCGAGGAGAGCGATATCGGCCAGCTGGTGGCCCGCTTCGATTTACTGGTCGTCGCGGCCGGCAAGGGCCCGCTCGGGCAGCTCTTTGCCTACAGGCCGGAGCAAACACCCTATTCGCAGCCGCAGCGTCGCCTGTGCGTCGGCCTTTATACCGGCGTGCGCCAGCCCGACCCCATGAACGTGACGCTATCGGTTTCGCCCGGTCACGGCGAGATGATCGTTATTCCCACCATCACTTTCGGCGGTGTCGCGAATGCGCTTCTGATGGAGAATGTGCCGGGTGGCGATATGGAAGAACTTGCGACGATCAGTTACGAGAAGGATCGGCAGCATTTCCTGCGCGTGCTTCTGGATAAATTGGAGAAGCATCACCCCACGACCTACGATCGGATCGACACGGCTCGCTTCGACCTCGCGCAGCCGACGGATCTGCTGCAAGGCGGCATCGTGCCGACCGTTCGCAATACGGTCGTCGAATTTGAAGGCGGAAAATGCGCGCTCGCGCTCGGCGATGTGCATTCGGTGGTCGACCCGATGATGGGTCAGGGCGCCAACGTGGCTTCCTATGCAGCTTTTGTGGTGGGCGAGGAAATCGTCAATTCCGATGTGCTTGATGCTCGCTTTTGCGAGAAGGTCGACCTCAAGCGGCAGGATCGGGTGCTGGCAGCCTCGCGCTGGACGAACTTGATGCTGCAGCCTCCATCGGAAGCGCTCGGGATGCTGATCGGCGCGATGAGCCAGAACCGGGCACTCGCAGATGAATTCACCGAAAACTTCAATTACCCGGATTATCAATGGGATCGGGTCTCGTCGCCGCAGCGGATCCACGCCTGGGTCGGGCGCATGTCGGCGCCGGCGGAGCCGGCGCGGGCAACTGGGTGAGGACAGGCCGATGCATTGTCTGACAGTCACCTATCCAGCGCCGAAGGATGCGGCTCAATTCAAGGCTTACTATCAGGGATCGCATCTGCCGTTGGCGAAGCAACTCCCGGGCCTGAAGTCCTGCTCCTTTGCCTACCCCGAGGCGCTCGGTCCCGGGCCTGCTCCGTTCTGCATTTTCCAGGCGTGGTTTGACGACGGCGCGGCCATGCTTGCGGCGCTGCAGTCCGAGATCGGGCAGAGGGTCGCGGCCGATGTGCCGAACTATTCGCCGAACGGCGCGATCCTCTTCCACTTTCCGGTCGGAGGCTGAGATGCAGCGCGCCAACCCGGTCGCCTTCCGCCACGCTGCTTCGCGGTTCGCGACCGGGGTCACGGTGCTGACGGCACTCGATGAACACGGCGACGTTTGCGGCATGACGGCGAACAGCTTCGTCACTGTCAGTCTTTCGCCGCCGACCGTTCTCGTCTCCGTGATGCCGGGAAGGATGCATCGGGCGATTTCCGCGAGCGGTCGCTATGGCGTCAATGTGCTGCCTGAGGGCGGCCGGAAACTGTCGAGGTATTTTTCGGGCCGTCCGATCGATGATGCAAGCCCCGACTACAACATCCTGGAGGGCGTGCCGAGACTTTCCAGCTGCCTCGCCTTCTTCGCCTGCGAGGTGATCCGGATCGTCGATGTCAGCGACCACACCCTGTTCATCGCCGAGGTATCGAATTGCGATTACAGCGACAACACCCCGCTGGTGTTCTTTTCCAGCCGCTATCATCTCGGCCCCGGGACGCCCTTCGACCGCTGACCGGCTCGGCCCATCCTCACGGCGCGGTTATTACTTGATCTTCAATTCAGGGCCCAAACCGAGTACCGGAAACCCGGTTGCTCGAGACGCTTTTTGGCAGAAATCGATCCAATTTGAGTTGACGCCGACGCGCCCACGGCGTTTAGATAGTTGCAAGTGAGACTATCTTGAGGTCGGAACGCGTTCCTTGGCTCGGAGCGAAGTGCCCGGCCGGAGCTGAAGATCCCTGGCCAGAGCAGCGTGAACGCATGGCGCAGCCATCCAAAGTCCAGTTCGGCTATCGGCGCCATCCCGACCAGGAT
Source organism: uncultured Pseudomonadota bacterium (assembly GCA_963771225.1). GTDB lineage: Bacteria > Pseudomonadota > Alphaproteobacteria > Rhizobiales > Xanthobacteraceae > Bradyrhizobium. The sequence continues at coordinate 321,694 of CAVYSR010000014.1, forward strand.
CGCGCCGGCATGGAGGTGGCCGAATACCCCGTGGTGGTGATCGGGGCCGGCCCGGTCGGGCTGTCGCTCGCGATCGATCTGGCGCAGCGCGGCCAGGCCGTCGTTTTGCTCGACGATGCCGACCGGATCGGCGAGGGGTCGCGCGCGATCTGCTTTTCGAAACGCTCCCTCGAATTCTGGGATCGGCTCGGCGTCGCCGATCGCATGGTCGACAAGGGTGTGGTGTGGAGCGTCGGTCGGATTTTTCACGGCGCGTCGCTGCTTTATCAATTCGATCTGCTGCCGGAGGAAGGGCACAAGCGGCCCGCCTTCATCAACCTCCAGCAATTCTATGCCGAGGCCTATCTGGTGGATCGGGTGCAAGAGCTTCCGGCGATCGACCTGCGCTGGCGCAACAAGGTGACCGGGCTCGAACAGCGCAACGACCATGTTGTGCTGACCATCGAGACGCCGGACGGACCCTATTGGATGCGCGCGAATTACGTCGTGGCCTGCGACGGTGCGCGGTCGTCGCTGCGGCAGATGGTCGGCGCGGAATTCGCCGGCAAGGTGTTCGAGGATCAGTTCCTGATCGCCGACGTCAAGATGACGGCCGAATTTCCCACCGAACGCTGGTTCTGGTTCGACCCGCCGTTTCACGCCGGGCGGTCCGCGCTGTTGCACAAGCAGCCGGACGACATCTGGCGGATCGATCTGCAACTCAATCCGGATGCCGATCCAGTTGTCGAGAAGCTGCCCGGGAATGTGCGGCCGCGGATCGCGCGCATGCTCGGGCATGACAAGTTCGACTTCGAATGGATCTCGCTTTACAAATTCCAGTGCCGCCGCATGGAAAAATTCATCCATGGCCGCGTGATCTTCGCCGGCGATGCCGCGCATCAGGTCTCGCCGTTCGGCGCCCGGGGCGCCAATTCCGGTCTGGAAGATGCCGAGAACCTGGCGTGGAAACTGGACCGCGTGCTGCGCAAGATCTCGCCGGAAGCATTGCTCGAGAGCTATCACATCGAGCGAAGTGCTGCGGCCGACGAGAACATCCGGGAATCGACCCGCTCGACCGATTTCATGGCGCCCGGTTCGCGCCAGGAGGCGCGGCTGCGACAGGCGGTGCTGTCGCTGGCCAAGGAAACCGAATTCGGCAAGCGCATGATCAACGGCGGACGGCTGTCGGTTCCCTCGATCTACGACTCGCCGCTGCTGACCGCCGATCGCGATGCGTGGCGTGGCGGCCCGCGGCCCGGCGCCTCGATGCTCGACGCGCCGATTGCTGCGGGCAGCGGCAAGCCTGCGTTTTTGACCGAAGCCTTTGTCAAGGCGGGAGCGCGGTTTACGCTGCTGGAGTTCAGCAACGGTGTTGGCGTTGACGCCCCCGATGGCGTCGGCGTGATCCGGATCGGCGGGCGATGACGGTTTTTCCGATTCCGCAGGATTGGCCGGCACGCGCTACGATGCCGAACCCGGCACCGCCTATCTGTTGCGGCCTGACGGCTATGTCGCCGCGCGTTTCCGTCATCCGACCCGCACCGCGCTCGATGCCGCATTGGCGCGCGCGACCGGCATCAACTGAGGTTTTCGATCATGGCGCTGTCGACCCGCTCGAATTTTCCAAAGCCCGACGACGCGTTTCGTGCGGTGGTCGAGGCGCATCGCGGGCTCAGCGACGAGCAGAGCGCAAATCTCGATGCCACGCTGGTTCTGATCCTCGCCAATCACATCGGCGATCTCGATGTGCTGCGCGAGGCGATCGCGCTGGCGCAGCGGCGCATGGTGGATGCCAGCCAGCAGGCGCAGCAACAGCAGCAATAATATGAACGTGTATAAGGTGTCATTGCGAGCGAAGCGAAGCAATCCAGAATCCCGCAACGAAGAATGGATTGCTTCGTCGCGTCGCTCCTCGCAATGACGCGGATAAACTCAGAGTTATTGCAAAGGGAATTGAACTGATGGCCAAAGGTTTCGCGTCCACCACCGACACGGCGGAGAAGAAGATCACCTTCTCTGAAATCGGCACCGATCTCTATGCTTTCACCGCCGAAGGCGATCCCAATTCCGCGATCATCGTCGGCGACGACGGCTGCATCGTGTTCGACGCGCAGGCGACGCCGGCGATGGCCAATAAAGTGATCGAGCGGGTGCGCACCGTTACCGACAAGCCGGTCAAATATGTGGTGCTGTCGCATTATCACGCGGTGCGGGTGCTCGGCGCCTCGGCCTACAAGGCGCAAGCGGTGATCGCGTCGCAGGAAACCTATCGGTTGGTGGAGGAACGCGGCCAGCAGGATTGGGATTCCGAATATGGCCGCTTTCCGCGGCTGTTCCAGGATGCCGAAAGTATCCCGGGCCTGACTTGGCCGACGCTGACGTTCGAAGGCGATATGTCGATTTATCTCGGCAAACGTGAAGTGCGGCTGATGCAACTTGGCGCGGGGCACACCTCCGGCGACATCGTGGCGTGGGTGCCCGATGCCGAAGTGATGTTTTCCGGCGACCTGATCGAATATCATTCGGCCTGCTATTGCGGCGACGCGCATTTGCGCGAATGGCCGGCGACGCTGAACGAAATTCGCGCCTTCAACCCCAAGGCGATCGCGCCGGGGCGGGGCGATGCCCTCAAGGGCGTCGCGACGGCGCGCGACGCCATCGCCATGACGCGCGATTTCGTCACCTCGCTCTATGGTGCTGCCGAAACCGCGGTCGCCAAGGGCCGCAATCTCAAGGAGACCATGGCGGCGACGCGCGAGGTGATGGATCCGAAGTTTTCCAGCTTTGCGATCTACGAACACTGCCTGCCATTCAACGTTTCGCGGGCGTTCGACGAGGCCTCGGGAATCGACGATCCGGTGATCTGGACCGACAAGCGTGACCAGGAAATGTGGGCTGCCTTGCAAGGAGGATGACCATGAATATCAACACCGCTCCTGAAACCATCAGCCGAAGCTCGGTCAATATCACGCCGGGCTATATGTCCGGCTTCGGCAACAGTTTTGAAACCGAAGCGCTGCCCGGGGCGTTGCCGATCGGGCGCAATTCGCCGCAGCGCTGCGCCTATGGGCTTTACGCCGAGCAACTGTCCGGCTCGCCCTTCACCGCGCCGCGCGGCAGCAATGAGCGCTCATGGCTGTATCGGATCCGGCCGTCGGTGAGGCATTCCGGACGCTTCGCCAAGGCCGACGCCGGGCTGTGGCGCACCGCGCCGTGCCACGAAGTCGAGCTGCCGATTGCGCAATTGCGCTGGGATCCGGCGCCGATCCCCAAGGAAGACATGACGTTCCTGCAGGGCGTGCAGACCATGACCACGGCGGGTGACGCCAATACCCAGGCCGGCATGGCCGCGCATGTCTATCTGATCACGACAATCGATGGTCGATCAGCATTTCTACAATGCCGACGGCGAGATGATGTTCGTGCCGCAGCAGGGCAATCTGCGTTTCGTCACCGAGTTCGGCCGCATCGATATCGAGCCCGGCGAGATCGCGGTGATACCGCGCGGCGTGAAATTCCGCGTTGAAATTCCCGGCGGCCCCGCGCGCGGCTACCTCTGCGAAAATTACGGCGGTGCCTTCACGCTGCCGGAGCGCGGCCCGATCGGCGCCAATTGCCTGGCCAATGCGCGGGATTTCCTCACTCCTGTCGCGGCCTATGAAGACAAGGACACGCCGACTGAATTGTTCGTGAAATGGGGTGGCTCGCTGTTCGTAACCAAGCTGCCGCATTCGCCGATCGATGTGGTGGCCTGGCACGGCAATTACGCGCCGTACAAATACGATCTGCGGGCCTTCTCGCCGGTCGGCGCGATCGGTTTCGATCATCCCGATCCGTCGATCTTCACGGTGCTGACGTCGCCTTCGGAAACCGCCGGCACCGCGAACATCGATTTTGTGATCTTCCCGGAGCGCTGGGCGGTGGCGGAAAACACCTTCCGTCCGCCGTGGTATCACATGAACATCATGTCGGAATTCATGGGGCTGATCTACGGCGTCTATGATGCCAAGCCGCAAGGATTCACGCCCGGCGGCATCAGCCTGCACAACATGATGCTGCCCCACGGCCCGGATCGGCAGGCCTTCGATCACGCCAGCAATTCGGAACTAAAGCCGGTCAAGCTGACGGGCACCATGGCCTTCATGTTCGAGACGCGGTATCCGCAGCGCGTGACAGAGCATGCCGCGAAATCAGCAACGCTGCAGGATGACTACGCGGATTGCTGGAAGGGGCTGGAAAAGCGGTTCGATCCGAACCGGCCGTGAAGTTGTCTTACCCTCCCCTGAAGGGGGAGGGTCGGCTCGCATCGCGCGAAGCAAGATGCGAGACGGGGTGGGGTGACTTCTTCGGATGAACTCTTCACCCCACCCCGCCGCTCATTTCATTCGCGTCGACCCTCCCCCTCAAGGGGAGGGTGAGGAAAACCCCAGCCGGTAATCGCCATGCATCCCAACGATCCCAAACTCCGCTCCTTCATCGACGTCGATCCGGCATCGGATTTCCCGATCCAGAATCTGCCCTACGGCGTGTTTTCGTCCAGGAACGGGCTGGCCCCTCGCGTTGGCGTCGCGATCGGCGATCACGTGCTCGATCTGTGGGAGCTCGAACAGGACGGGCGACTGCAAGTCGAAGTCGGCACGTTCGCCGGTCCCGCGCTGAATTTTTTCATGCACCAAGGACCAAAAGTCTGGAGCAAGACGCGCGCGCGGATCAGCGAGCTGTTGCGCGCGGATCATCCGGAACTTCGCGACAATGAGGAGCTGCGAAAACTCGCGCTGGTGCCGATGGCCGACGTCAAATTGCATTTGCCGATCACGGTCTCAGGCTTCACCGATTTCTATTCGTCGAAGGAACATGCCACCAATGTCGGCACCATGTTCCGCGACAAATCCAATCCGCTGCTGCCGAACTGGCTGCATATCCCGATCGGCTACAACGGACGCGCGTCCACTGTCGTCGTCAGCGGCACAGGCGTGCGGCGGCCGCGCGGTCAGTTGAAGCCGCCGAACGCGGACCTGCCGAGCTTCGGTCCCTGCAAGCGACTGGACTTCGAGCTGGAAATGGGCGTTGTGATCGGCCAGGCCTCCCCAATGGGCGAGATGCTCACCGAGCAGCAGGCGGAGGACATGATCTTCGGCTTTACGCTTTTGAACGACTGGAGCGCGCGCGATATCCAGCAATGGGAATACGTGCCGCTCGGACCGTTCCAGGCCAAGGCGTTCGCGACCTCGATCAGCCCCTGGATCGTCACCCGCGAAGCGCTGGAACCGTTTCGTGTTCATGGCCCGGTGCAGGAGCCGATGCCGCTGCCATATTTGCAGCAAGCGCAGCCGAATAATTACGACCTCGAGCTCGATGTCGGCCTGCGCGCGGCGCAAGTGAACGAGGCCGCCAGCATCTGCCGCACCAACTTCAAATACATGTACTGGTCGTCGGTGCAGCAATTGGTGCACCACGCCTCCTCCGGCTGCGCCATGAATATCGGCGATCTCTTAGGGAGCGGCACCATCAGCGGCCCGGAGAAGCACCAGCGCGGCAGCCTGCTTGAAGTGAGCTGGAACGGCACTGAGCCGATCGAACTTCCCGGCGGCGTCACGCGGACGTTTCTCGAAGACGGCGATTCGCTTGTGATGCGCGGCTGGTGCCAGGGCGACGGTTACCGCGTCGGCTTTGGCGAAGTCGAGGGCACGATTTTGCCGGCGATTTGAGGACGTCAGCGGTCTTCGGGGCGAATTTCCCGGACGCGGGCTGAATGTTCGGCGACATCGTCAAGACTGAACTTGAGATGGACGCGCTTGCTCGATGGTGGTTGCGCCTCGGTGCAAACGCCGGCACGCCAGGGTGTAGCCGGCCTGATCGGGCGTGGAGCGAAACCGCCGCCGCAGTTCGGGCATACATTTTGGAGCTTGTTCTGCACGCAATCCGCACAGAACGTGCACTCATAACTGCAGATGCGCGCTTCCGTCGAACCGGGCGGGAGATCCTTGTCGCAATATTCGCAGTTCGGCCGAAGTTGCAGCGCCACGGGCATCTCTCGCGTTGAGGCGAGGCGGATCATCGCAAATCAAACGCCTCATGCGAAGGGCGAATCTCCCTCGATTTCAGACATGTCTGGCTGTCTAACGCTGCAACTCCTTGAGCGGCAGCTTTGAGCTCTCCTTCAAGCGATCGAGCACGATCGACGAACGCACATGCGCCACGCTCTGGTGCGGCATCAGCACATTGTTGACGATATCGGACAGGCTTTTGAGGTCGCGCAGCACGGCCTTCAGCAGGTAATCGGCATCGCCGGTTAGCGAATAGGCCTCCTGAATATCGTCGACGCGATTGACCAGCGCACGAAACCGCTTGGCATTGTCCGGCGAATGCGTCGCCAGCGTGATGTGAATGAATGCGATCACATTGAAGCCGAGGGCTTCGCTGGCGAGGTCGGCGTGATAACCCGATATCACCTTTTCCTCTTCCAGCCGCATGCGCCGCCGCGAGCATTGCGATGCCGACAGGCCGGCGACATCAGCCAATTGCTGATTGGTCAGACGGCCGTCATCCTGCAACGCGCTCAATATTTTGAGGTCGAAGGCGTCCACCGAGATCATGCAGCAGAAATCCTATTGATGCACAAGTCGTGCACCATATAGCGGATTTTCCCGTCATTTGCATACACATTGCAGCTATGACGACCGAATATCCACAACGTCAAATCGGCGAGATCAGCAACCAGGGAGAATGAGATATGGGTCCATTTCCGCACGATGCGCCGGCCGCGGTGATCAGCACCGACAACCCGATGGGCACCGACGGCTTTGAGTTTGTCGAATACGCGCACCCGAGACCCGAAGAGCTGCACGCCCTGTTCAGGCTGATGGGGTATGTGCCGGTGGCGCGCCACCGGACCCGGAAGATCACGGTCTATCGCCAGGGCGACATCAATTACCTTGTCAATGAAGCGCCGGGAACGCACGGCTTCGCCTTTGTCGCCGCGCACGGGCCATGCGCGCCCTCGATGGCGTTCCGCGTCGTCGATGCGAAGCGGGCCTATGAGCGCGCGCTGTCGCTCGGTGCCGAGCCTGCCGATATTCCGCGGGCGCAGAAGACGCTCGATGTCCCCGCGATCAAGGGCATCGGCGGCAGCCTGTTGTATTTCGTCGACCGCTATGGTGTGAAGGGCTCGGCCTACGACGCCGAGTTCGACTGGCTCGGCGCAAGCAATCCGCGCCCGGAAGGGACCGGGCTGTTTTATCTGGATCATCTCACGCACAACGTCCATCGCGGCCGCATGGACGTCTGGACCGGCTTCTATGAAAGGCTGTTCAATTTCCGGCAAATTCGCTTTTTCGATATCGAGGGCCGCGCCTCGGGTCTTTTTTCGCGGGCGTTGACCAGCCCGGATGGCAAGATCCGGATTCCGATCAATGAGGACGCCGGCGATTCCGGCCAGATCGAGGAATATCTCAACGTCTATCGCGGCGAGGGCATCCAGCACATCGCCTGCGGCTCACGGGACATCTACCGCACCGTCGAGACCCTCCGCGCCGACGGACTGCCGTTCATGCCGGCGCCGCCTGAGACCTATTTCGAGAAGATCGACGCGCGCCTGCCGAGGCACGGCGAGGACGTCGCGCGGTTGCAGCGTGACGGCATCCTGATCGACGGCGAAGGCGTGGTCGATGGCGGCCACACCAAGGTTCTGCTGCAGATCTTTTCCGCCAACGCCATCGGCCCGATCTTCTTCGAGTTCATTCAGCGCAAAGGCGACGACGGTTTCGGCGAGGGCAATTTCAGGGCGTTGTTCGAATCGATCGAAGAGGACCAGATCCGCCGCGGCGTGCTGACGTTGAAGGGCGCGGCGTAGGGTCTGTCGTGTCCCGGACGCGGTGCAGCGCGCTTGCGGTGAACCGCAGAGCCGGGACCCATGCAAGTGGAGAGATGGACCCCGGATTAGCAGCACACCACGCCGCAAGGCATAGCGCGTCGAAGACGCGCGTGAACGCGCTGATGGCGCTGCGCAGCATCCGGGGAACGCAGTCTGCTACCCCGCCGCCTTCCACTCGCTGGTCAGTTCGGCAATATCCGCCTTGGCCGCATCGCGGATCGCCGAGGGGGTGCGCGAAAATCGGGGGGCCGGTGCGGGCTGGGTGACGCCATGGCGGGTGACAAAAATCTCTCGCGCCGCGTTATGCGGATGATCGGGCGCCTCGCGCATGGTCAGGATCGGCGCAAAGCAGACGTCGGTGCCCTCCATGATGGCGCACCACTCGTCGCGTGTCTTGGTCTTGAACACGTCCACCAGTCTTTGCTTGAGCGCCGGCCATGCCTTCGGGTCCATCTGCTGATCGAAGCCGGGCTCCGAAAGACCGGCATGTTGCCGCAGCAGCGCGTAGAACTGCGGCTCGATCGAGCCGATCGAAATGAACCGGCCGCACGCGCATTCGTAGACGCCGTAGAAGTGCGCGCCGCCGTCAAGGAAATTGCTCTCGCGCTGCTCGGTCCATCGGCCCGCGGCCGCCAGGTCGAAGAACATCGACATCAGCGACGCCGCGCCGTCGCACATCGCGGCGTCGACGACCTGTCCCTTGCCCGATCTTGATGCTTCCACCAGCGCTGCGAGCACGCCGACCACGAGATAGAGCGCTCCACCGCCGAAATCGCCGACCAGATTGAGCGGAGGCACCGGCTTGTCCTTGCCGCCGATCGCGGCCAGTGCGCCGGTCACGGAGATGTAGTTGATGTCATGGCCGGCGGCCTGCGCCAATGGGCCTTCCTGACCCCACCCGGTCATGCGGCCATAGACGAGGCGCGGATTGCGCGCCTGCACGATTTCGGGCCCCAACCCCAACCGCTCCATCACGCCGGGACGGAAGCCTTCGATCAGCGCGTCGGCATGGCTCAGAAGATCAAGCACCTGCGCGATGGCGGCGTCGCTCTTGAGGTCGAGTTCAACGACTTTTCGCCCGCGTCCGGCCACCGATTTCAGATTCTTCTTGGCGCCGACCCGATCAAGCGTGACCACCTCGGCGCCCATATCGGCCAGCATCATGCATGCGAAGGGACCAGGCCCGATGCCGGCAAATTCGACGATACGAAAACCGGCCAACGGGCCGGAGGTACGGGTGGAGGATTGTGGGGCTGATTTATCGAGCACGTTGTTTTTCCGTTGATGAAGGGAAGAAGGGCGGTTTCCGCAGCAGTGGATAGCGGCTTTGCGCTCAGAATGCGCGCAAAATTATAAAGAGGAGTATTTTCTTCGGCAAACCGAATTCCGCATCGCGGGAAAAGCTCCCAAATCTTATCCGCGGGTGTGGCTATGGTCTGTCGGTGACTGAATACGGCAGCGACGCCAAAGCGATCACGCGCTGCACCATCATCTTGATCGGGATGGTGCCATGCCCGTCGTGGGTCGTCCCAGCCTCCGAGCCGCGACCCACGTGCTTTATTGTTGCAGAAGGCATCCGCTCCAACACTCGATCGATAATCCCCTGCGTAAAGAGGCAGGGACGACATCATTGTGCGGGAAACGGCGGCAATTGACGCCTCAGTCGCTCTACCGCAATGCGGGAACTGACACTTCCTGAATGCGTTGACCCCGCGTGGTGAGCCGGAAGGTTGCCGCCGCAGCGGAGCTTTGCGTGCCGCATTTCCGGGCGTTTTCTCACTGGTTGAATTCGATGGATGTGCAGCAATTGCAGCGTAGTTCGAAGACGGTCGCGCCGGCGCCGATGCCACGGACCGACGACCGCATCATCGAAACCGACATTCCTTCCCGCCTCGATCGTCTGCGCTGGAGCGGTTTTCACACCCGCGTCGTGCTGGCGCTCGGCATCACCTGGATCCTGGATGGCCTGGAGGTCACGCTGGCAGGCGCGTTGTCCGGTGCGTTGAAGGATAGTCCGACGCTGCATTTCACCAATTTCGATGTCGGGTTTTCCAACAGTGCGTATCTGGCGGGCGCGGTGCTCGGCGCGCTCGGGTTCGGCTGGCTCACCGACCGGATCGGGCGCAAGAAACTGTTCTTCATCACGCTGGCGGTCTATCTCACCGCCACGGCGGCGACCGCGTTGTCCTGGAGCGTTGCGAGCTATGCGCTGTTTCGATTTCTCACCGGCGCCGGTATCGGCGGCGAATACACCGCGATCAATTCGACGATTCAGGAATTGGTCCCCGCGCGGTATCGCGGATGGACCGACCTCGTCATCAACGGCAGCTTCTGGATTGGTGCTGCGATCGGCGCTGCCAGCGCGATCGTTCTGCTCGATCCGCACCTGATCGGTCCCGATCTTGGCTGGCGGTTGGCGTATCTCACCGGCGCTTGTCTCGGCCTCGTGGTGCTGGTGATGCGGATGTGGATTCCGGAAAGTCCGCGGTGGCTGATGATTCACGGTCGTCCCGATCAGGCCCGCGCGATCGTCGAAGATATCGAGCGATCGGTCGCTGGAAAGGTGCAGGAAAAGGTGCGGGACCCGCATCAGCAACCATTGTCGAAAATCAAGCTGAAGATGCGCGACCACACGCCGCTGCGTGAGGTGGCGCGCACGCTGTTCACCGTCTATCGCCAGCGCTCGCTGGTCGGCCTGGCCTTGATGATCGCGCAGGCGTTCTTCTACAACGCCATCTTCTTCACCTTTGCGCTCGTGCTGACCGACTTCTACGGGATCGCGTCGAGTGAGGTCGGATGGTACGTTCTGCCGTTCGCGGCCGGCAATTTCCTTGGGCCGCTGCTGCTTGGCCGGCTGTTCGACACCTTGGGACGCCGGGTGATGATAACGCTCACCTATGGCGTTTCCGGCATTCTGCTCGCGCTTTCGGGTTATCTGTTCGCGATCGGCGTATTGAGCGCACAGACCCAGACCGTCGCATGGATGGTGATTTTCTTTTTTGCGTCGCCGGCCGCCAGTGCGGCCTATCTCACCGTCAGTGAAACCTTTCCGCTGGAAGTCCGCGCGCTGGCGATTGCGCTGTTTTATGCCGTGGGAACCGGAATTGGCGGTGTCGCCGGTCCTACGCTGTTCGGCGCGCTCGTGGATACCGGATCGCGCGACAGCGTTTTTGCAGGCTACTTGCTGGGAGCGGGATTGATGATCGCGGCGGCTGTCATCGCTTGGCGCTACTGCGTCGCCGCCGAACGCCAGCCGCTGGAATCGGTTGCCCCGCCGCTTGCCTTTGTGGAGTAGAATGAAATGAACCAGGAATGGGTCGATCAGGATTTGGCCGACGTGCCCTCGAAGGAAAACATGCCATCAGAACAGACCTGGCCGGGCACCGGCCCGGCGTCGCGCGCGCTGCTGCCGCCGCTGGACCAAGCGGCACTCTTGCTCGACATCGACGGCACGCTGCTCGATCTGGCGCCGACGCCGCGCGAAGTCTGGGTACCGCCGGATCTGGCAAACACCCTCGGCCGCCTTTTGATGCGGACTTCCGGCGCGCTGGCGCTCGTCAGCGGGCGATCGCTGAACGATATCGATTTGATTTTTGCACCCGAACAATTTCCAGCCGTAGGCGGTCACGGTGCGGAAATGCGGCTCTCGACCGACAGCGAAGCGGTCGCGACCCATGCCCCGCCGATGGACAAGGAACTGAAGCGTCGCCTTGCCGCCATCGCAAAACTGAGCCCAGGTATCTTACTGGAAGACAAGGGCTACTCGCTGGCGCTGCATTACCGGCTGGCGCCGCATGCGGAGAAGGCGATCTACGAAGCGGTATCGCTGATCAGGGCCGATCTGCCGAATGCGCCGATCGAAGTGCTGCCCGGAAAATGTGTCTGCGAAATCAAGCACTCCGGTTTTAACAAGGCGACCGGCGTCGTTGAATTGATGACCCACGAGCCGTTCAAGGGCCGCCGCCCGATTTTCATCGGCGATGATGTCACCGACGAATTGGTATTCGCCATCATGCCCGATTTCGGCGGGCTTGGCGTTTTCCGTCGGCCGGCGCGCGCACGGCGTCGCCGGTCATTTCGACGAACCACGCGACGTGCGGGAGTGGCTCGCGCATCTGCTCGACTATGAGACGACCACGGCTGCAAAATAATGCGGACCGATGTTTCGCAAAACGATGAATCAGAGGCGATTTCGAAATTTCGGCCGTTATTTGTATTTTTTGCGATGGAACAACCGGGTTCCATTTCGCGCGGCCTGAATTTGGTTTCAATTCGTTGAAAGGGTGACTGGGAACCATATTGATGAATGGCTGTTAATACGCGAGCGCTCCAACAGGAGGGGACCCTGTGAACCTCGTCGTCGTTTCAAACCGCGTCGCGCGCGGCAAAGCCAACGAACCCATGACGGGGGGGCTGGCGGCCGCTTTGCTGCCGGTGGTGGAGAAATCCGGCGCGATCTGGGTCGGTTCCAGCGGTCGCGTTCGCGACGGCGCCAACAAGGAACCGTTCGCCGAAATTGAGGCGCTGGGCGCGGGCGCACTGGCGATGCTGGATCTGCCGGCAGCGCATTACGGCGGCTATTATGAAGGTTTCGCGAATTCGGCATTGTGGCCGGCGTTGCATTCCCGCGCCGACCTGATCCGCGCCTCGCAGGACGACTATCTGTCTTATCGCGAGGTCAATGCCTTCATGGCGCGCGCGCTGCTGCGTTTTCGCAAGCCGGACACCGCGTTCTGGATTCAGGATTATCATTTCCTGGCGCTGGGCGCGGAATTGCGCGATCTCGGCGTCACCCAGCCGGTCGGCTTCTTCCTGCATACGCCGTGGCCGACGCGCGCGATCATGGGTGGGGTGCCGCATCATCGCGAGTTGATCGAGGCGATGCTGGCCTACGACCTGATCGGATTCCAGACCGAGGACGATTGCGAAAATTTCCTCGGATATCTTTCCTCGGAGCTTGGTTTGGAAGCCGAAAACGGCTTGGTGACGTCGCGTCACGGCACATCGCGCATCGCCGTATTCCCGATCGGCATCGACCCCGAAAAGTTCGCCCTGCAGGCCGCCAAGGCGGTGTCGCATCCCGATGTGTCGCGGCTGCGGCGAAGCCTGAATGGCGAGAAGCTGGCGATCGGCGTCGATCGGCTGGATTATTCCAAGGGGCTGATCAACCGCATCAACGCGTTCGACCGGATGTGGACCCTGCAGCCGTCACTGCAGCGAACTGTTTCGTTGCTGCAGATCGCGACGCCTTCGCGCGGCGCGATCGAGGCCTATGGCACCCTGCAAAGCGAACTCGCCAAGCTTGTCAGCGATGTCAACGGGCGCCACGGCGAGGTCGACTGGACCCCGATCCGCTATCTCAACAAGGGTTATCAGCCAGACCGTATTGGCGGGCCTGTATCGAACCGCGCAGGTCGGCGTGGTGACGCCGCTCAATGACGGCATGAATCTGGTCGCCAAGGAATATGTCGCGGCGCAGAACCCGGTGGATCCCGGCGTGCTGGTGCTGTCGAAATTCGCCGGTGCGTCGAACGAACTGGAGACCGCGCTGCTGGTCAATCCCCACGACATCGACGGCATGGCGCGAACCATCGCGCTCGCGCTCTCGATGCCGTTGACCGAGCGGCGGATTCGCTGGGAAGCGATGATGGCGAAACTTCATGCCGGCACGATCCAGCAGTGGTTTGCCAATTTCGTCGACGCGCTGCAGGAAACACGAAGCGACAAGGCCGCAATTGCGCCGGCGATGCCCGAACCGCAGGCATCATGGGCGCTGCGCTCGGTCAATACCGGCGCGCGATATCATTAGAGCATGCTTGATTGGCTCCATCCTTCGAGACGCATCGCTTGGCGATGCTCCTCGGGATGAGGTCTCAGACTCTCATAAGATCACGTCAAAATAGCTCTTGTCAGTAGCAATAGGATGCGCCGTCGAGGATGGCGCAACGCGTCTTGTTCGGCGCGTTCGGGTTATCCAGCGGCACCATGCCTTTGCCCTGGCCGACGAATACACCCGGCCCCACGGTCACCGACGATTTGTTGCCGATGATGACGCTCGGATGCGGCGACAGGCTCGATCGCGTGCCGTCGGGCCAGATGATCGCATCGCCGGACAGCAAGCCGCGCCGGCCGTCATCGCAGCTCACATTGGCGCCCTCGCGCGTACAGGCTTGCGCCATCGCCGATCCCGGCGCAGCCCACGGCGATCGCGGACATCAGAATCAAGAACGCCAGCGCCCGATCGATCGTCATGTCGCCTCCGCAAGTTGGGTTGTCGCCATCATCAATCGTCGCCCTCGGCCGGTTTTCGGTTCAGCGCATCATCGATGCGAAAATCCGGCATCGATTAGAACGTAAAATTATCAAGCCTATTCAATAGGTTGTGGAAATATACGCGACCGCTTCCGCCGTCGCTTGCAAAAGTCCTCCTGCCCCTTCAAGACAGGGCATCCGGAGAGATGGCCGAGTGGCTTAAGGCGCACGCTTGGAAAGCGTGTGTGCGGGAAACCGTACCGTGGGTTCGAATCCCACTCTCTCCGCCAGCTTGCCCAAGGCCGGCTATTCTCGCGGTGAACTCGCGGGCAATTAAGCCCCGTAACAGCAGCGATTTCTCATTTGAGCTCCGGACTCCCGATCGGCAGAGCCGGCCTATTATTCTCCGAAAGGCCCGTTTCTCTCCGAAGCTCTGGAACTCCATCCATTCGGTACGGTTCTCGAAATTCCAACGTTTCGAGTTACTTATGAACTTCAGCGGAAAGAGGTTCTGCCGCTTCTCTCGGACAGGCGAGAGCGTCTGATTTCTAACTCGTCATCTCGGGGTTCGCGTCAATGTTCCATAACATCCGATGCGCGAATGGAGGGTTCTTGGTCAGGGTGGGTATGAGAGGCAAAATGAATAACCTGGCTTCATACTTTCAACGCCATTTAATCCCTTCCCTCGACCCTGTCATCTCGGGATGATTTCTGGCGCCAATACCGGGGAGATGACGACCCGCGCGGTGCCGCTGTTATTTCTGTAGAACAAGTCGGCTTCTTGCGGCCAGAGAAGCAAGGCGTCGTTAACATACATGAAGAGCTCTCCGCCGATCCGAGGCGTGAATTTTGTTCCACGAGCTTCCGCGCCGGAATTAGAAGTCGGCCGCCGCAATGTTTAACTGCTAGCCGCGTTGCAGGTGACGCGGGATCGGAAACCTTGGCGTCTGGCTCTGCAGGGGCAGCACAACTTCGCAGCGGCACGTCCGGAAGTGGTTGATCGGGTTCGAGTGCATATTCGAAGTTCTCTTTGCGCCCCACGCGCGCGACCGGTTGGAACCAGTTATTTGTCCACCATCGCTTCAGCGGCAGGGCTAGATAATGACGAATGCGATCGGTCGGAAAACCACGAACGTCAGTCCAGATGGCCTTGTCGAACCAATCGTCATCGCTGGGGATAGTCATCGTGATGCGATATCGTCTTCCTTCTGTGAGGCGATGCCCGTTCTTTGGCACAGCGATTTATGTCGAAGTTGAAGCTTCGGTCTGCCTCGTCCGCGCTCTCCAGAGTACGTTGGCTGTGGTCACAGAAGAACCCGCCGTTGCTTAGTAAGGTTGCCGACATGTGATATGTACAAGCCAGCACCCCGATAACGCATGCTGCGAGGAAAAATGCGGGCAACGCGACGCGAGCGATCCAGCGGTAGACGCTGAGGATGACTTCAGAGCGCCTGAGGAGATCTGGCAACTCCGAGCAGCAGGCCGGGATGTGCCGCATCGATGGTGCCGGCGTCGACGAATTTGCGGCGTACAAATAAGACGAGTGAGCATGCCGCAGCGACGGCGAAGATCGCGATCAAGGCAAAGTGAGCGTCGCCTGCGTAGGCCAACCATGCCATAAGTGAGAATGCGATCGTTCCGTAGAGCCCCGCCCGTCTCTGGCCAGTCAACCGCAACTGGTTAAGCAATTGGCCGTCGACCCGTGCCTGCACACGCCAAGCGGCCCGCGAGCGGTCGCCGATGCGACGTTGCAGGGAATTCGCTGAGCCAGATCGTCACGGCAAAGAGCGTGAGCACTAGGTCCGGCGACCGAGCCGTGATCCTCAATCGCGGTTATCCAGGGTTCGGAATATCCCGGTAGAAACTGTTTGATCGGGCTCTGGATCATTTGGACGAACGTCCTGACCCAGGTGTCGGTGTCCTGCTGCCCTTCGAAATGAATGCTCGAAGCTATTAGCGGATATAGAGCGATTACCAAGGCTAATCCCAACGACACGAAATAGACGACCCGGCGCCACCAAACGGTATCCCGTCGAGCTCCACGATCGGCAGGCGGTCCGCCGTTCGTAGTGGTGTCGAGTTTTATGATCTGCTCGAATAACTCTTTCTGGCTTTCCTGGAGTTCCTGCGCGGTGGCAGGAGGCAATCTCCCCGGCTGGGGCGTCGGGGGAGCGGGAGGCTAAATCGTGCCGTCGGCGGCGGTGGGCAATTGTTCGGCTGCGTCTATGGCACTGAATGCAATCGCCGGACCGTAGGGAGGCAGAACGTCTAGTTCGTACGGTAGCGAAATCGGCGCGTAGCCATCGACGCCGAGTGCCATCCAGAGTCACAACGCTGTGATGGATGAGTGGCCGTTCTCCGCCCATCAGCGCGGACGCGTCGCGAGGCTGGTAGCGATAGAACATCCGAATGCCGACCGGGAGTTGTAGAGGCGGCCTGCGGCTGACGCGAGACCGGCTTGGACGGCAACGATATCCTCTCGGAACTGTAGGCCCTTGAGCGATGCTTGTTCGATCATCCAGCAAAGCGGAACGCGGGAGAGGCTGTCGTCGGGATACCCGCCCCCGACATTCGCATGGACACCAGCGAACCACACCTGGAGAAGCCTGTCGGTTGGGAGGCCGGGAACGTGTTGCTGGAGTATGCGCTCCTCTGCCTGGTCCCACGGAACCGGAAAGAAGGTTCGCCGCTCGTCGTCGATGCTCAGCGCATGTCGGGCGCATCTGACGTTGGTCAGAAGCGATTTGTCCCGGAAAGTCGTCGGCCAAACCCACTTGTCGACGGCCTGCGTGAGTTCGTCCACCGGCAATCCGTATGCGACTACCGTGTCCCCGACGCCAAGGAAATAGATGGGATCAAATGGCGCGCTCGTTCGAACGTCTCAACCTTGATCTCGTCATAGGTCCGAGCGCCAACGATCTTGTTCCGAGAGTCGTATCGTCACGTCCCTTAGCAAGCGACCCGCCACGACCCAGGGAAGTATGGCTGCGAACGCCTTCCTCCTGTAGGCGCGATATGCGGCGACGGCGTTACGATCCAGTTCCTCCTCGTTCTTGAAGCTTACGAGGCCCTCGTGATCATAGGCCCGCGAGCGTGCACCGTGAAGGCGCCACGGCTGAACCCAAAACACCAGATGCGATCGTTGTCGTCGTAGTTTCGGCACAGAAATTTGTAGAGCAGGATCGTGTTCTTCTTGACGCCAATGCCAAGTGCGAGTCCGAGGAGCTGCATCGGCCTAGACTTCGAAGTGCCAACACCGTCGCCGAACGTGGCGATCTGATCGGCGCCGCAATCAAGGCCTCATAGATCCGCCAATCGTTCGTTTTGTTTGACGCCGCTGCGCTGTTACCGGTGCCGTCAGAGAGCACGACCAGATTGCGCATGAGACCCTCCTGCGTGATGCAGCGTCAACACGGCGGCTATTTCGATTGCGGGGGTAGCCCGTTCCTTGCTTCAATTTTTCAAGTTAGTTCGCTCAGTTGTTCGGCGGTCGACTTGCTCACGGCATCCTCAACCAACTGTCGCCAGCCGTCGAAAAGAGTACAAATGAGGCCATCGCACAATCAAAGATTGCAAATCGATATTTCTCTAAGCCGAAAAGCGATCTCTGGTTAAACTGATAATTTGAATGGCTGGCTACGCAACAGGCGCCCAACGCATTTTCGCGACTATGCGAGGAAAAACCGCCAGTCGCGAGCCGGCGTCAACCGAATGCCCTCTAGTCGTGCAATGCGGACCTCGACGTTCCATAACAATGGATCAGCGAATGTCGGGCTTTCGGGTCCACTAACGCTGCCGCTGCGCCAGATAGAAGCCGGACAACACCGTGACCAGTCCCGCAGCCTGCATCGCGGTCGGCGGCTCACCAATTAACAGCCAGCCGACCAGCAAGGTCAGCGCCGGCACGATTGACGGGAAAACTGCGGCGCGGGCGACGCCAAGCCGCTGGATCGAAAACACGAACAGATACATCGCCGCAGGGCCGGCCAGGATGCCCTGCGCCACGGCCTGCAGCGCATTCTCGCCGAGCCCGATTGCCGCCACACGTCCTAGCCCGCCGGACGCGGCATAGACCGGAAATAGCGATAGTGACAGCACGTTGATGACGGCCGCCGCGGAAAGGGCGGAGACACGCCAATACCGCAGCAAAGCGCCAAAACCCGCAAACATGAAGCCGGTCAGAACGAAGATCAAATCGCCTTTCACCCCATTAGGCCCGATGTGTCCGATCGAACTCGCTGCCGATCACCCCAAGTCCACCGACGATGACGACCGCTCCGAAAAATCGCGAGAACGAAATTCGCTCTTTGAGCAAGGCGGTCGCAAAGAACAGGCCGCCCAACGTCGCGCAGGAAGGCTGGATGACGCTGCCGTGGCCCAAGGGCACGAACAGAAAGCCGATATAGCTGATGATCGACATCACCGGGCCGCCCAGCACCATCAGCACCATTCCGCGGCCCCATCCGATGCCGCAGAGATTGCCGAAGCCGGCGCGAAGGACGAATGGCAGGAATGCGAGGCCCGACCACAAGAAGCGGTGCATCAGCAGATCCGCAGGGGTGAATCCGACCTTCAGGCCGTGTCGTGTCGCCACGAAGCCAAGCGCCCAGCACAATGCCGCGCCGAGGCCGCATGCGATCCCAAGCAGAGTGCGGCTTCGCGTCAGATTTCCGGGCCAAAGCCTCAGCGCTGCTGGTCGGCTCATTCATTGCCGACGCTTACGTCAGCTCACAGAGCGGCTCAAGCCGATGTCGGATGCTCGGCGACGATTCGCGGCGACAAGCCGGTAATCCACGACAGCCGTTCGGTGAATTGGTGAGGCGGTTGCTGATGGGCCGATCTCATGCCAGACATATGCCAGACATGGCGCGCCTTCAGATTGATCGTGACATTTCGAAACGACAGACCGAGTTGAACTCACAGGAAACGGGGCTCTTTGGGGCGCGCGGCCGCAACTGTGTATTGTGAGACGCGACTATCTCGGGCATGCAACGCATTTGGACTAGTGTTCAGCGCCATGACAAAAGTTCAATTTGTTAGGTGCCGTTGAGCTCGGCTGATGTATCAGGATCGCTTCATCGTTAAATGATTTCGGAGAAACGCCTCGATGAACGCGGATGAGATTGCCAACAAATTTCCCGCGAGCTTAAGGGTTGCGGCGGGAAGCGTTTCGCTCATTACCGCGATTAAGCGGACATTCTGCGGACTGATTAGTCTGAAAACGCAAGAAAGTGGCGCACCCGACACGAATTCGAACGTGTGACCTTTGCCTTCGGAGGGCAACGCTCTATCCAGCTGAGCTACGGGTGCGTGGGGTTCATTTAGCCGATTGATCCGGCCTCGGCAATGTCTGGGAGGGTAGGGAGCAAGGCCCGAAACGCAAAGATCACGCGTTCGAACCGTATCGGATAAGGGCACGCGCCGGGAATGCTCAGGCTGGGACCGAGCCAAAGCTACGCCGGAACGATCACCTTGCCGATCGGCCAGAGCGCTATTCCGGCGAGCTTCACATGGGCCCAGGCGAAGGGAATGCCGATGATCGTTACCGCAAGGGCGATCGCGGTCGCGATATGTCCGAGCGCGAGCCACCATCCTGCCAGCAACAGCCAGATCAGGTTGCCGATCAGACCCAGCGCTCCGGTGCCGATATCGGAACGGCCGGTGAGGCTGTCGCGGCGCACCGCCTTTTGCCCGAACGGCAGCAAGGTATAAGCGGCGATATTGAACGCCGCTCTTGCCCAGGGCAGGCCGATGATCGTGATGGCCATGATGATGGCGGCGACCACCCAGCCGGCAGCCATCCAGAAGCCGCCGAAGACGATCCAAAGCACGTTCAGAAGGATGGAAACCGGAGGCATGTCATTAATCTTCGTTGATTTCTTTGGATCTGAATGGCGCGCCGTCGCGCCGTGGATGGCTCGACAGTCTATAAGACTTCCGCGGCGGGGGCGATGGCAAGCCGGGCGTGGAATCGGGCAAGGGCGCCTGGCGGGCTTCCCGCCGGAGCCGCCATGCGCCGGATCAGCGGCGATAGCTCCCGCCGCGGGAATAGACCGGACGGCTTTCCTGCAGCGGTCGGCTTGCCGGATTGACGCGCGCCTCGCTCTGGCTCCACGTCGCCGGCGTCAGCTCTTCAAGGAAAATCGGCGTGGAAAAGTAGTAGCCCTGCGCATAGCGGATTTTGGTGGCGGCCTGCAGGTAGGTGAGTTCCTCGAACAATTCGATGCCTTCCGCGATCACCGTCATGCCGAGTGCCTCGCTGAGCAATTCGATCGCCCGCAGGATACCCTGGCTGCGCGGGCGTTTATGAATGTCGGTGATGAACGAACGGTCGATCTTGATTTCATCGGCGGTGATGTCGGCCAGCGCCGACAACGACGAATAGCCGATGCCAAAATCATCGATCGAAATCCTGACCCCGAGTTTGCGGAACATCGGCAGGATTTCGGTCTGGAAGTGGGTTTTCGCGACAAAGGCGTCTTCCGTCACCTCGATCATGAAGCGCTCGGGATATCCGGTCGCCTCCAGGGCTTGCGCAAACGTGCGCATGAAGTCCGGATTGCCGGCCTGCTTCGCCGCCACGTTCATACTGATGCTGGTATCGTGACCGAACGTCTCGTTGATGAGATCGATCGATCTCACGATCTCGGCCAGCACCAGATGCGTCAACTCGTCGATCAGGCCCAGTTCGACTGCGAGATTGATGAAGGTGCCGGGAGCCTGGATGACGCCCTCGTCGTCACGCAGCCGGACCAGCGCCTCGATGCCCTTGATATCCTGGGTTCTGATGTCGACCTTGGTCTGAAAGGCACAGCAAAAGCGCTTATCCAGGATCGCGAGCCGCAACGACTGCTCGACCTTCATCCGTGCGAGCGCCTCGCGCTCCATGCCTTCGTCGAAGAAGGCGGCAGCGCCCTTGCCGTCGTGCTTGACCCGATACATCGCAATATCGGCGTTCTGGCGCAGCACTTCGTAGCTGCGGCCATGATCGGGATAAAGGCTCACCCCGATCGATGTGGAAGCAAATATTTCCGATCCATCGATAAAAAACGGCGCTTTGACCCGTTGCAGTACGAACCGGATGTACTCCGCTACCTCTTCCTCGCTCTCGACCGGGTTGAGCAACAGCAGGAACTCGTCGCCGCTGATCCGCGACAGCATGTCGGATTCGCGCAAGTCCAGCCCAAGCCGCTTGGCGACCTCTACCAATAGCGCATCCCCGACCGTATGGCCGTAGTAGTCGTTGATGTGCTTGAAATTGTCGATGTCGAGAAAGGCGAGCGCAAATCTGCCGGTTTCGTCACGCTGCAGGAGGCTGTTGGCGCGATGTTCGATCACCCGCCGGGTCGGCAGTTCGGTCAATTCGTCATAATAGGCCGACCGGAACAGCTGATCCTCGAGGGCCTTTTGCTCGCTGATGTCGACCGAGCTCGAAAGCAACAGGTTGCGGTCCGCGATCCGAACCGGGCGATGGCTGGTCAGCAGGACCTGTTTCACCGGGCCGCTGGTGAAGCATTCTTCCGCAACGGCAGCGCGCCCGGTGCGGAGCAATTCGATACAGTTCTGACGGCGGTGATCCAGTTCCCTGGAAGGACCTGCCGGCACGAGCCCAAGCTGGGCCGCCGCGGCATCGTTCATCAGCAGGAAGCGGCCCTGCTCATCCTGAACGGTGACGCCACTGGGGAGCATTCTGAACACATCTTTCAGAATGCCGAGCTCGCTCTCGCCAACGAGTTCGTCTTCGGCCGCCAATGCGGCGGTCTGCATGTCATATTGGGTGCGGTTTTGCATCTGCGCCGAACATGCCAAGGTCTCTTGTAGTTTTGGTTAAATGGAACCAGAAAAAATGAAGGCAGTGCTGCGAGCGTGCGGTTTTGATTTGGCTCGCCTCAATCGTCATTAACAGATGGTCAATGCCGGCAAACAGGGAGAAGCGCCGGCGCTCAACTCCGCGGTATCCGGCACTGCATGGTGCAATGGATCCCGGTTTTCAGGAATGCAATTTCGGTTTTGCCGTCGAACGGCTTGAGCGCCGAATTGAGCAATTTGGTCCCGAAGCCGGCGTTCCCGATCGCTCCCACCGGCGGCCCTTCGGTCTCATCCCAGGCAATATTGAGACGATCGTCCGTCACCGACCATGACACCTGCAAAAGCCCGCGAGGAGAGGAAAACGCGCCATATTTTCCGGCGTTGGTGGCAAGCTCATGAAATATCAATGCAAGGCTCACCGCGAGCTTGGCAGGAAGAAACTGCGGATTGCCGTTCAGGGTAAACCGGACATGTCCGTAAGGTCCGAGTTCGGAAAGCAGGAGATCCTTGATATCGCAACCGCTGCCGTCGACCCTTGCGATCAATTCGTCGGTGGCCGACAGCGCCCGTATCCGTTGATCGATGCGGGCCCAGGTTTGTGGTTCATCCTGAAGGACTTGATGAAGAACGGCGTGAATTGTCGACAATTTGTTTTTTAGCCGGTGCTGAAATTCCTCGACCACGAGCTTGCGATACCCCTCCTCCTCGATCAGGCGCTTGGCGATCTGTCGTTGTTGCGCCGCGATGGATCGAAAATGCTCGACACCCCAAATCGTGAGGCCGGACACGATCATAAAGATCACCAGAAGCGCAAGTCTTGCAAGATCGACCGAGCCGTCACCGAAGTTGAGGATCAGGCCGAATATGGCTGCGACCAGTGCCGTCAGGATTCCGATCCGGAAACCGCCGAACGCGGTGGCAAACAAGACGGCCGGGTAATACGGAGTGAAAAATACATCCGGCCGGATCAGCGAAAGACACCAGCGCGCCAGGCTCGATAAAACGATGCAGCAGGCCGCAAATCCGATGCTCAAGAGTGGTGACGGCAGCGACGTTCCGTGCCAGCCCCGCCGAAATTCGTCGATTAATTTCCCCATGCGTCATATCAGCCGATCAGCAAATCCAAAATAAGGCTTAACAATAAGCCTAACACTAATAAGGCTTGGCGCAGCAGAAAGGACGCAGTCCGGGACCACCAAACCAAACCCGGATTTGGCAAGGCAAACAGCATGACTTGCGCACCTTCGGCAAGCCGGGGGTATACTGAATCCGAGCATTGCCAGAACGAGGAGAACACGATGGGACGGCTGGACGGCAAGGTCGCGGTGATCACCGGCGCGACGAGCGGCATCGGTTGGCGCACCGCCGAGATCTTTGTTGCGGAAGGCGCCAAGATCGTGATCGCCGGCCGCCGTGCGCCGGAGGGCGAGGCGCTCGCCAGGAAACTCGGTGCCGCCTGTGTCTTCCGCCAAACCGATGTCACCGTTGAAGAGCAGATGCGCGCGCTGATCGGGCATACGATCGAACAATTCGGCCGCATCGACTGCTTGTTCAACAATGCCGGCGGTCCGGCCCAGACCGGCGGCATTGAAGGCCTCGAGGTTGCACGCTTCGACGCGGCGATGGCAACGCTGGTGCGCAGCGTAATGCTCGGCATGAAGCATGCAGCGCCACATATGCGCCGGCAGGGCTCGGGCAGCATCATCAACAACGGCAGCATTGCAGGCCGGCTCGCCGGCTATTCGTCGTCGTTGGTCTACGGGGCCGCCAAGGCCGCGGTGATTCACCTCACCAAATGCGTGGCGATGGAACTGGGCGAAGCCGGTATCCGCGTCAACAGCATTTCACCGGGCGTGATCGCCACCGGCATCTTCGGCAAGGCGCTCGGTCTCTCGGTTGAGGCGGCGGAGAAAACACTCGATGTGATGCGCGAAGCCTACAAGACCGCGCAGCCGATTCCGCGCGCCGGGCTGCCCGAGGACATCGCCCATGCCGCGGTGTTTCTTGCCAGCGACGAATCCAGCTTCGTCAACGGGCACGATCTGGTGGTGGATGGCGCCATCACCGGCGGCCGCAACTGGACCGCGCAGCAGCAGGGCTATGTCGCCCTGCGCAAGGCGTTCGATCAGGGTGCGGGGTGAATGCTCGAACATCGGACCGCGCGATGATATCGGACGGCGGTTGACGACTTTTAGATCATCGCCGGGATGTCTCCTCACGACTTTCGTCCTGGTCCGGCAGCGTGATTTCGGGACGGTGCCGTGGATTCGCGGCAGCCTGCATTTCGGACCGATCATTTGTCGGCGAAACCGGCGACGTCATGAATACTGCCGCACGACTTGAAGAACTCAGCCGAACCGTGGATGGCGGTTTTCTGGCTTCCCGCGCTGCGATGGAACGGTTTAGCTCCGTGCTGCCGTTTGCCATTCGCGACCTCGGGCGGATTCCGATTCGCGGACGCGCCGACGGCATCGACGTGGTCGGTATTGACGACCGCAACGGGACTCCGGAAAGTATCGCTGCGAAGTCGAAGGCCTACGATCAGGCCGGTCGATAGCAGTTGAGGGGAGAGAGCAATGTTCGCAATGCCGGGTTGGCCGCGAGGGTGGACGGAAGTTCGGCCCATCTACATGGCCGGCCTGGCCGGTCTCGCCTGCGCATTCGTTATCGGCAGGACATTGCCGCTCACCATGGAAGCGGTCGCAACGATTGTTGCGCCGCTGTGCGCGGTCGTAGGTCCCGCCGGTTCGGCGCTCGATACCGTCGAGCCGATTGCCTCATATGCCTTGCCGAATGTACCGGGCAAGCGTGTCACGATCGTTCGGGTGTTCTACGGTCCCGGCGGATTTACCCGTGCGCATCGGCATGCGGGCTCCGTCACCGCCTATATCACCAAAGGCGAAATCCGCTCGCAGCTCGGTGGAGGTCCCGTCGAGACCTTCAAGGTCGGTCAATCTTTTTTCGAGCCGCCTGGGGCGACGCATCTGGTCTCGGCTAACGCCAGCAACACCGAACCTGCGGAACTGATCGCGGTGTTTATCGCCGACGAGGGCGCGCAACTCACGACGTTCATCGAATAAAGAGTTAAACCCGTGCCAGCGTCACGCGCAATCCATCCTTCGGCTTCGGGATCGGCCACATCTGCCAGTCCGGCGTGGCGCCCGGCTGCAGCGAAACGCTGAGGTTCTGCAGGAAATGCCGCGCAAAGCATTTCGCCTGCATGTAGGCGAAGTGCAGCCCGAGGCACATATGCGCGCCGCCGCCGAACGGCACCCAGGCGAAGCGATGGCGGGCGCGTTGCGCCTCGTCGGTGAAGCGCATCGGATCGAACGTTTCCGGATCGGGCCAGATTTCCGGCATGTGATGGGTGAACAGCGGGTTGATTCCGACCAGCGTGCCCGCGGGTATCGCGTAGCCCAAAAAGCTGAAGTCCCGCGTCGCGCGTCGTGGCAGGGACGGCACCGGCGGCTTCATCCGCATTGCCTCCTTGAACGCCATCTCGTTCAGCGGCATGGCTTCGAGATTGACGGATGTCGTAGGCCCGTCAGCGGCGACGCCCAGCGCATTGACTTCGTCGCGCAATTTGCCTTGCCACTGCGGATTGGCGGCAAGGGCTGCCACAAAGGATGTCAGCGACGAGGTCAGCGTGTCGTGCGCGGCCATCATCAGAAAACTCATGTGATCGACGATATCCTGGGTCGAGAGCAGCGCGCCGTCCTCGTGGGTGGCGCGGCAGAGCTGCGAGAACAGGTCTTCGCCGCCCTTGGCGCGACGGATCGGAATCTGTTTCGAAAAATAGGCGACGACGCGCGCGCGGCCCTTGACGCCGCGTGCCATTTGCGTGCCGGGCAGAGGTCGGCGGATCGGGGTTACCGCTGCCGCGACCATATCGACGAACGCACGGGTAATATCGTCGACCTCGGGCCCGATGCTTGCGCCGAGAAACGAAGTCGCCGCCAGATCGAGCGTCAGTTGCTTCATCGCGGGGTAAAACAGCATCGATCCGGGCTGCGCCTTCCACTGCGCGACCCGCGCCGCGATCCCGGCGTCGAGGGCGGCGAGATAGGATTTCATCGGCCCGGCCTTGAACGCAACCGAAAGCGCACGCCGGTGCATGCGATGCTCGTCGAAATCGAGCAGCATCAGGCCGCGCGGAAACAGCCTGCCGAGGACGGTCTCCCAGCCGTGGGTCGAGGAGAACAGCCTGCTCTGGTCGAACAGCACGAGTTCATTGGCTTCAGGCCCGAGCAGGGTGATGCTGGTTTCGCCAAGCACGCGGCTGCGATAGACCAGACCATGCTTTGCGGACATCCGCTCGACTTCACCTTTGGGGTCCGCGAGGATCGCCAGCGTCCGGCCGACGATCGGCCAGCCCTCGTCGCCCGGTATGTGCGTCAGCGAGGTGCGTTTGGCCGGCGTCAGGATGTTGGCGGGAGAAACCGCAGTCTGCATGGACATGGCAATGGCTCCGATCGGTCTCAATGGATGCGCCGGACCGCAACTTTGTCGTGATCGCAGGTCCGGATCGATGTCGTCGGCGTAGTCCCAGACTGATAAAATAGCGCCTTTGTCAGAACTGTGCAAAGGCGCATGCCATAGCGCTTTCAGCGAAGGCCTGCGCCCCTCACTTGATGCGGGAGCCTGCCCGGACTTGATCCGGGGTGGATGCTGTTTCGGTTAAGAAAATTCGTCAAAATAAGGAAATACGGCGTTCGCTTCGATTCAATCGGAACGAACGCCCCAACGCATCAGCCGCTTACGCCTTCCCCTGCCGCTTCGCGGCTTCCTTTTGCAGGTCCGGCGCGTTCACGGCCGGAATCGCGACGCGTCCGGGCCCGGTGACCGTCAGAGCCGCGGCGGCCTTGTCGTTTTCCATGATCTTGGCCATCACGGCCTGGCCCGCGCGCTCGAACACCGCGCGGTTCTCGATCACGAATTTCTGCGATTTGCGCAGGCCGTCGATATAGCCGTTGATTTCCGGAACCACATAGCGCGCCACCATGTCCCAGCTGCGGCGGGTATTTTCGAGGTTGGCCCAGTCATGCGCGAAGCCGACGATGGTGCCGACGCCGCCGCTGACATCCATCAGGTTCTTGATGGTTTTGACCAGATCGTCCGGGGTGCCGATGGTGGACGCCGCAGCCTCGCCCCCGGCGGTCTGCTCCACCGCTTCCTCAGCCGATTTGAAGGCCTGCAGCCCCGGCCGCTTCAGCGTGCCGACATTGTATTCGTTGTGCCAGCGCAGCAGTCCGGCGCCGGCTTCGCGGTGCGCCTGTTCACGGGTCTCGGCGATATGCCAGCTCAACAGCACGCGCCAGTTCGATCGGCTGACGGTGGTGCCGTGCTGCTTCGCCGCGTCCTCGGCAAAACCCCATTGCGTCGGCAAAGCCATCAGGCCTTGCGTCGACATCGAGCCAAGCGAAATGATGCCGATGCCATATTTGCCGGCCAGCGTCATGCCCGACGGCGAGATCTGCGACGCCACCACGAAGGGCATCTCTTCCTGCAGCGGCAGGATTTGCAGCGCGGCGTCGTTCATGGTGAACCAATCGCTCTTGGCCGTCACGCGCTCGCCGTTGAACAGCCGGCGAATAACCGCGATCGCCTCGTCCTGGCGATCGCGCTGCGTCATCGGATCGATGCCGAGCGTATGCGCGTCGGAGGCCAGCGCACCCGGGCCGGAGCCGAAGATGGCGCGGCCACCGGTCATGTGGTCGAGCTGCACCATGCGCTGCGCGACGTTGAAGGGATGATGATAGGGCAGCGAGACCACGCCGGTGCCGAGCTTGATGCGCTTGGTGCGCTCGCCGGCGGCGGCCAGAAACATCTCAGGCGAGGCGATGGTTTCCCAGCCCGAGGAATGATGCTCGCCGCACCAGAACTCGTCGTAGCCGAGCGCGTCGAGCTGTTCGACGAAATCGAGATCGCGGCGGAATTGCAACATCGGATGCTCGCCGATCGGGTGATGCGGGGCGAGGAAGGCTCCGAATTTGAGGCGCGCCATGGACTTTCTCTCCGGAATTTATTGTTCTTCGGGCTCGGCCCCAAACTACGGGGTGCGGAGGGAGAGGGCAATCGCCGAAACTGCCGACGAAGCATGGTTGTCCTGCAGACCTCGTTGACATACCGTCACCCGGAATTCTCGCAGCCTTTTCACTCTCACCGCAACGGACCCTTCATGAATCGCGTTCTCGCCGTACCGGCGCCAGATATCCTATTGTGCAGGCCCCATCGGCAGACTCGGCGGCCTCGCGACAGCGCACACCTTCGGCTGAGCTTTTCACCGGTGAAGACCTCATCCTGAGGAGCGCGCATTTGCGCGCGTCTCGAAGGATGGGCCACATGCATGTCGCATCCTTCAAGACGGCGCTTCGCGCCTCCTCAGGATGAGGGCCTTTCGCGTGCCGCCTGCACAAGGCTTATCCCCGACGGCCCGCAGCATGCTTACTTCCGAGGTAATCGCCGGGACGAGCAAAACCTGAAATCATCCGCTGCCATCGGATTTCGGACCAGACCGTTCACCATGCATCAGATCGTCTCAGCCACCGTGGACTCTTCGCGCCGCTGGTGGGTACTGGCGATCGTCGTCGCCGCGCAATTCATGTTCGGGGTCGATGCCTTCATCGTCAATGTTGCGATACCGACCATTGCTGTCGAATTGCACGCCAGTTCGGCGCAGATCGAGGCGGTGATTGCGATCTATCTGATTGCCTATGCCACGCTGGTGATTACCGGCGGCCGGCTCGGCGATATCTACGGCACCAGGAATGTATTTTTGGCCGGCGTGCTCGGCTTCACGCTGACGTCGCTGTGGTGCGGGCTGGCGCAAACCGGGCCCGAATTGATCCTCGCGCGGCTGGCGCAGGGCGCGACCGCGGCGTTGATGGTGCCGCAGGTGCTCGCCACCCTTCATCTCTTGTTTTCCGATTCGTCGCGCGGCCGGGCCTTTGGCATTTACGGCATGGTGCTTGGCCTTGCGGGCGCGGCCGGCTTTTTGCTCGGCGGCGTGCTGGTGACGTCGGATCTGGCGGGATTGGGCTGGCGCGCGGTGTTTTTCGTCAACCTGCCGTTCGGCCTGATCATCATGGCCGCGGCCTGGCGGATCATGCCGTCGATAGCCCGGCGTACCGGCACCAGGCTGGATGTTCCCGGCGCGATCGTGCTGTTCACGGGACTGTTGTGTCTGATCGGCCCGCTGCTGTTCGGTCGCGATCTGCATTGGGCGCCGTGGATCTGGCTGGTGATGGCGGGCGGCGTTGCGATCGTTGTCGCCTTCCTGCGTCTCGAGCGCGCCGTCGCAAGCCGTGGCGGCATGCCGCTGATCGATCTTGCGCTATTGTCCGACGCGGCATTCATGCGCGGTCTGTGCGCAACCTTCCTGTTCTTTTTCGCGAACCTGTCATTCTATCTGGTGATGACGCTGTTCATGCAGCGAGGGCTGCATATTCCGCCGCTGCAGGCCGGAATGGTCTTCCTGCCGCTGACGCTGACCTTCGTGATCGCCTCGCGACACAGCGGCGCGCGGGCGCGGCGTCGCGGCACGCTGGTGCTGATCGAGGGCTGCGCGCTTCAAGTGGTGGGCCTTGCGGTACTGGCGCTTACGGTTGCATCGGTCGAGTCGCCCAGCGCGCTTTTGCTGGCGCTGGTGTTGGCCATTTTCGGCTACGGCCAGGGGCTGGTGATGGCGCCGTTGTCCAGCACGGTGCTTTCGACCGTGAAGCCGGCCAGCGCCGGTTCGGGCGCCGGGATGTACGGCACCACGACGCAAATCGCCAATGCCGCCGGCGTCGCGGCGATCGGCGCGGTATTCTTTGCAGTCGAAGCCGCTGGTTCGGCCCGGCTGGCGCTGTTCGTCGCATCGGCGCTGTTTGCGCTGTCGATTGTGATCAGTGCCGCATTTTTGTCATGGATGCGCCGCGCGCATTAACGCCGGTCGTCACAATAATGCCGGTCGTCACAATCCGCAGCGAAATCGCGGAAACAAAATTTCCCGTGAATGACAGTACACGGCCTTTTTATTTTGCAGTGCAGCAATTATCTGTTCTCGGTTGAGCTTGCGAATCTCTCGCCAAGGAGCCTGCCGGTGTCTCTTGCCAAAAATGTCGAATTCCTGCAACGCCTGTCAAGTCTAAGCGGAATCAATGGCTTGGGCGACTACGGGCGGCCGGGTCAAAGCCACAGCCCGCTGGTCGAGGTGACCGGCTTTGGCGCCAATCCGGGCGACCTCAAGATGTTCTCGTTTGTGCCGGATGAGCTGCAACCGAAGCCCGCCTTGGTCGTCGTTCTGCACGGATGTGGTCAGACCGCCTCCGGCTACGATCTGGGTGCCGGCTGGTCCAGCCTGGCGACGCGTTATGGCTTTGCACTGCTGATGCCGGAGCAGCAGGCCTCAAATAACGCCAACGGATGCTTCAACTGGTTCAATCCGGAAGATACCGCGCGCGATAGCGGCGAAGCCTGCTCGATCAGGCAAATGATCACGCGGATGGCGGGCGATGCCGGCATCGATCCGCATCGCGTCTTCGTCACCGGGATTTCCGCCGGCGGCGCCATGACGTCCGTCATGCTCGCGACCTATCCCGAGGTGTTCGCCGGTGGCGCGATCATCGCCGGGCTGCCGTTCGGCGTTGCGACCAATGTGCGCGAAGCGTTGAGCGGAATGTTCCAGTCGCCGTCCCACCCGGCCGGCGAATTGGGAGATCTGGTGCGCCATGCGTCCAATCATAAGGGGCCGTGGCCGAAACTCTCGGTATGGCACGGCAGCGCCGATCGCACGGTCAACCCCGCCAACGCCAACGAGATCGTCAAGCAGTGGCTCGACGTGCATCAACTGCCTTCGGCGCCGATGTCGGAGGCGACCGTCGATGGCTATCCGCACCAGGTCTGGTGGAACGCGGACGGCGAAACCACCGTCGAATCCTACACCATCACCGATATGGCCCATGGCACCCCGCTGGGTGTCGCCGACAATGACGAGCGGTACGGCGCCCAGGGCGCGTTTCTGATCGAGGCGGGAATCTCGTCCTCGTATCACATTGCGAGTTTCTTCGGCCTGACCGACTGGATTGGCCAGCCCAAGGAAGCTGTGAAGGAAGCTGTGAAGGAAGCCGCAAGGCCAATTCCCGGATCTCCCGGTGTGCCGGCCCGGACGGCGGATATTGCGACCGTGCTTCGGCCGCTAACGATATTGAGCCGCCATGCCGAGCCACCCCGTCAGCCCAAAAGTCGCAACATCGACGTCGGCGCCGTCATCACGCGCGCGCTCACGGCCGCGGGCCTGATGAAATAAGGCCTGCCGTCAGCTTCATCGGCCGCGGCGGCGTTTCGGCAGGCTGACCGATCGCGGTTGCCGCGATGGGCTTCCACCATTTTGTTTCGCCCGATCAGGGTTTTATCGGAACCAAATGGCGGGCCCCGAGTTTTCCGGGATCATGACCGGCGGTTGAGTTCCGGCTGCGAGTTTGGACAGAACTGGCCCGGTCGTCCCTGAATGTTGAAGGTCAAAACTCTGACTTCTGCGGATTTTCTCGCCGGCGGCGGGGAGATGGGCGCTTTAACGCGCGCTTACCGCTGGGCGGCTGGTCCGCTGGGGCCGCCTGAGACCTGGCCGCAGAGCTTGCGGACGGCTGTGCGCCTGTTGCTGAATACCAACCACCCGATGCTGCTCTGGTGGGGTCCGCAACTCATTCAATTCTATAATGACGCCTATCGCCAGACCGCGGGGCCCGACTTCCATCCTGCCGCGCTGGGCCAGCGCTGCCGGGAATGCTGGGACGAAATCTGGAGCATCCTGGGACCGCAAATCCAGCAGGTCATGGGCACCGGCGAGGGGACATCGCACGAAAATCAGCTGCTGCCGATCACCCATCGCGGCAGCCTGCGGCAACATTTGTGGACCTACAGCTACAGCCCGGTCGACGACGGCGGTCGCATCGGTGGAATCCTGGTGGTTTGCCGCGACGTCACCCGCGAGCGGCGCGCGACCGCGGCGTTGCGTGAACGCGAGACCGAACTGGCGCGGGTCCAGCAAATCGGCCGGATCGGTGGCCTTGAAGTCGATTTGCGCACCGGCTTCAACAATCGCCGGTCCCCGGAATATCTGCTGATTCACGGGCTGCCGCCGGAAGCGGTCGACGAATCCCACGAGGACTGGGTCCGGCGCATCCATCCCGAGGATCGGCAAGCCACCGAAAAGAAATTCCGTGATGCCGTCGCGGGCGAAGTTCGCGACTATACCGCGCAATACCGGATCATTCGCCCAAGCGACGGCGAGACGCGCTGGATTTCGGTGCGATCCACCATCGAGCGCGACCAAACCGGAAAGGCCATACGGCTGGTCGGCGCGCACACCGATGTCACCGAGCAGGTGGTCGCCGAGCAGGCGCTGCGGCAGAGCGAAGCGGAATTCCGCACGCTCGCCGAAGCCGTGCCGCACCATGTCTGGACCGCAAGGCCCGATGGGTTGCTGAACTGGTTCAACCCGCGCGTTTATGAATATGCAGGCTCCAGTCCCGGCGAACTCGACGGCGATCAATGGAGCAAGATCGTTCACCCCGACGATGTTCCGGGCGCGGTCGCCGTCTGGACCCAGGCGATCGGCAGCGGCAAAGGTTACGAAGTTGAATTCCGCCTGCGCCGCGCCGATGGCGCGTTCCGGTGGTTTCTGGCGCGGGCGGTGCCGGCGCGCGACGACAAGGGCGAGATCACCCGCTGGATCGGCACCAACACCGATGTCCATGACCACAAACTGATTGCCGGCGAGCTCGCCGAGTTGAATGCGACGCTGGCGCAACGCGTCGAGGAAAAGACCCGCGAGCGCGACCGGATCTGGAACGTATCGCAAGACCTTTTATTGGTCGCGGATCGCAACGGCGTCTGGCGAACGGTCAACCCGGCCTGGACCAAAACGCTCGGCTGGAGCGAGGCGGAATTGCTCAACCGCACCTCGGAATGGCTGCAGCATCCCGACGACGATGGAGTTCATGCGGGCGGAGGTCAGAAAGCTCGGCGAGGCCGAAGCCACCGTCCGGTTCGAAAGCCGCTTCCGGCACAAGGACGGATCCTACCGCTGGCTGTCGTGGACCGGCGTGTCGGACCGGGATCACATTTATGCGGTCGTCCGCGATATCACCGCCGACAAGGCCGCGGCCGAGCGGCTGAAGGCCACCGAGGAGGCGTTGCTTCAGTTCCAGAAGATGGAAGCGGTGGGGCAATTGACCGGCGGTATTGCGCACGACTTCAACAACCTGCTGACCGGGATCGTCGGATCGCTGGACCTGTTGCAGACCCGTCTCAATCAAGGGCGCACCGACAACGTCGCGCGCTACATCGACGCGGCGATGACATCTGCCAACCGCGCCGCGGCACTCACGCATCGTCTGCTGGCGTTTGCCCGGCGGCAGCCGCTGGTTCCGAAAATCGTCGATGCCGATCAACTGGTGGGGTCGCTGGAGGATTTGCTGCGCCGGACCATCGGCGAGACCATCGATCTTGCGATCGTCGCGTCAAAGGATCTGTGGTGTACGCTCTGCGATCCCAATCAACTGGAAAGCGCGCTGCTCAATCTCGCCATCAACGCCCGCGACGCCATGCCCGATGGCGGCAAGCTCACCATCGCCACCGCCAACGCGCGGCTCGAGGGCGTCCACGCGGATACCCCTGCGCTCGCGCCCGGCGACTATGTCTGCATCGGCGTGACCGATACCGGGACCGGCATGAGCGCGGAGGTGGCGGCGCGCGCCTTCGATCCGTTCTTTACCACCAAGCCGATCGGGCAAGGCACCGGGCTCGGGCTTTCGATGATCTACGGATTTGCGCGGCAGTCGAACGGTCACGTCACCATCGACAGCACATTGGGGCAGGGCACATCGGTCACGCTGTACTTGCCGCGTCATCGCGGCGAGATCGCAGCTCAACATGAGCCGGCCCCGAGGGCGGCTGAACATGCCACCACCGGCGAGACCGTGCTGGTGGTCGAGGACGAACCGGTGGTGCGCGCCGTGATCCTGGAGATGCTCGCCGAACAGGGCTACCGGACGCACGAGGCTGTCGATGGACCATCGGGATTGCGGATCCTGCGTTCCCAGGAGCGGATCGATTTGCTGGTGACCGACGTCGGCTTGCCCGGCATGAATGGCCGCCAACTCGCCGATCAGGCGCGGGAGACCCGACCCGGCCTGAAGATTCTCTTCATCACCGGCTATGCCGAGAGCGTCGCGATATCAGAGGGATTTCTGCAGCCGGGCATGGAACTGATCACCAAGCCGTTCGACCTCGGCAATCTGTCGCGCTGCGTGCGCGCGATGGTTTCAAGCTAGGGCAATGCTTCATCCTTCGAGACGCCCACAAGAGCGGGCTCCTCAGGATGAGGTTTCAGACCTCATGGTGAGGAGCGCGTCTTCGCGCGTCTCGAACCGATCATCACATCCCGCCGGTGAGAAACGGATTGGTCATCCGCTCCTGGCCGATGCTGGAGCCGGGGCCGTGGCCGCAGATGAAGGCCACGTCATCGCCGAGTGGCAATAGCTTGGCGGTAATCGACTTGATCAGGGTGGCGTGATCGCCGCCGGGGATGTCGCTGCGCCCGACCGAGCCGCTGAACAGCACGTCGCCGACATGGGCAAAGCGCATGTCCTTGTTGAAAAACACCACGCTGCCCGGCGAGTGGCCGGGGCAATGCAGGATATCGAAGGTCAACTCGCCGATCTTGACCTGCTCGCCTTCGTCGAGCCAGCGGTCCGGCGCGAAGTCGCGCACGCCGGTCATGCCGAAGCGCGCGCCGCTCGCCACCACGTTGTCGAGCAGGAACTTGTCGGCGACATGCGGGCCCTCGATCGGCACCTTCAGCGCATCGCGCAACTCGGCAGCACCCCCGACATGATCGATATGGCCGTGGGTCAGCCAGATCTTTTCGATCGACACATTGGTCTGCTTGATCGCGGCCTGAATTTTCGCGACGTCGCCGCCGGGGTCGATCACCACGGCCTTTTTGGTGGCTTCGCACCACAATAGGGTGCAGTTCTGCTCAAACAGCGTCACCGGGATGATAACGGCGCCGGCTTTTGCCTTGGCCTCGGTTTCTTGGGTCTCGGTTTTCTGGGTCATGCCGGAACAATGCCGATTTTTCGCAGCGCGCCAAGGGAAAAATACGTGCAAATTAACGTCAAGAATGCGACACAAAACGACCGCGTCGTCCTGGCCTGGGTCAGGACGACTCGTTTTGACACATCCACTTACCGCTTGCACTTACCGCTTGATCTGCGCCTTCAAGGTGTCCTCGACGACACGGTCAAAGGACGATGCCTTCGGCGGCGCCTTGTCGCGCTGCTCGGCAACGAATTTGTCGCGCTTGGCAACCAGTGCGGCGAGCTTCTGCGTTCAATTCACTGGCGCTCGCTGCATCTGCTTGTTGAGTTCGTCCATGCGCTGCTCGGGCGCCATCGAGCGCAGATTGTCCGGCAATTCGTCGTTCTTGAGGGCGTCGAGTTTCTGCCGGCCGGCCGCGACGTCGCTGACCAGATCGCCGTCGCCGGTGACCGCTTCCGACGACACCTTGGCGCGCTTGTTGAGGTAACTTGCCATTTCGGAAGCCTGCGCCGGCGCCGCAGCGGCGACCTGCGACAATTGCCGGGTCTTGTCTTCGGTGCGCTTCTGCAGGGCTCGCGGGCCATAGGGAATCACCGTGCCGTTGATTTCCTTCTGCAGGATGATGATGTCATCGTCGTAGGGCGTCTGGATAATGACGACTTGTCCGCCGTCCTGCGGGATCGGAATGAAGCGGCCATTGCCGTTCTGGGCGATGTCGCGCCATACCCGCTCGGTGTCGCGGGCATCGCCGGCGAGCACCGCGTTGACGATGATGTCCTTCTGCTTCGCCACCGCCAGCGTGACCGGATATTTGGTGTCCTGCGCATAATCCATGTGCGGCGGGGCGTCGCCGACCAGGAACACGATCCGCTTGACGTCGCCGCTCGGCGTCCAGTGCAGTTTGTTGACGGTGACATCGAGCGCTTCGTTGACGCTTTCGGGCCAATCGCCGCCGCCACGCGCCCTCAACTCCAGGAGGTTGGCGTAGAGATCCTGGATGTCGGTGGTGAGATCGAACGTCCTGGTGACGTAGTCGTCGCCGATGTCGCGATAGGCGACGAGGCCCATGCGGATGTCGGCGTCGGGATTGGAGTCGACGATCGCGGTGGCGATCGACCATATCTTGCGCTTGGCGCCTTCGATCAGGCCGCCCATCGAGCCGGTGGTGTCCAGCACGAAAGCGACTTCGACGGTGGGTTTGGCAACCGCGGCCGACAGGCCGGCCGAGAGCGAAAGGGTAGCAAGGGCGAACGCAAATGCAGCGAAATAGCGATCGCGGCTTCATAGTTCTCCTCCAGTGTTGCGTCCCCGGAAGCGATGTTCCCGTGGCTTCACGGTCCGGTGAGGTCGAAATCAAGGCGTGGCGCGGTACGAATTTGCGGCCGATTGGGCCCGAGCGGCTATTTGGAAGCCGGCGGAATTGGATAAGCTGGCGCAATGGAATCGCCCGCCCGCACCGTCACTCTTGTGCCCGCACCGGACCGACGGCAGTCGGAGACGGCGCTGGCGATCGCGCGCGGCACCGCGCGGCTATTGCGGTCGCTGGGATTTTCCTGCGTCAGCGAATTGCCGCTGCCGTCGGGTCGGCGTGCCGACCTGGTGGCGCTGAACGAGCGCGGCGAGATCTGGATCGTCGAGATCAAATCGTCGATCGAGGATTTGCGCGCCGACCAGAAATGGCCGGACTACCGCGCGCATTGCGACCGGCTGTTGTTTGCATTCACGCAGGATTTGCCGTGCGAGATTTTCCCCGGAGAGACCGGCCTGATCGTCGCCGATGCCTATGGCGCGCATCTGCATCGCGAGGCGCCGGAGCATCGCCTGCCGGCGCCGACCCGCAAGCTGATGACGGTGCGTTTTGCCATCGCCGCGGCGCAGCGCATCAACCGGCTGATCGACCCGCAAGGCCACGGGGAATTCTAGCAGGCGCTTTGGGTGAAAGCGGCTCGTCGAATCAAATTCGTTGATTCGATATCGGCGCTGCGAGAAGCGCGATCAAAATTCCGACGGCACCCGATCCGGCTCAGCGCCGATGCGCACTTGGCGGCGCATTGTTGCGCGAAAATCCGCACCGATACCGGCCGCGGATTATTCGAATATTTATAGTTAATGGATAGTTTTGCTTCGGGGGAGCGCCTGCTGGCTGCTCGTAATGGGGGAATTCACATTGGACTTCGCGCAATTGAATATTCGTGGGCGGCTAATTCTTGGCTTCAGCTTGCTCTGCATCCTGTTGGCCGCTGTGGTGGGCGCGACGATGGTCAAGGTTCGCACCGTCAGCGAATCAACCGAGCGGACGGTCAACCTGCGGGTACCGACCGCCATGACGGCCAGCGACCTGGTTGCGGGGATTTATGCGTCGCTCGCATCGTTGCGCGGCTTTCTGGTCACCGGCAACGACGTATTCAAGTCCGAGCGCGCGACGCTCTGGAAAAACATCCAGGCGCATGGCTCCGACATGGATCGTCTCTCTGATCGTTGGACGGTCAAGCAGAACGAGGTGGATTGGAAGCAGGCCAAGCCGTTGCTCGACGAATTGCGCAACGCGCAGGACAAGGCCGAGGCGATCTCTCACACCATCGACGAGCAGCCTGCGGCAAAGATCCTTGCGACCGAGGCGGCTCCGCTTGCCACCCTCATGCTGCAGAAAGCGACGTCCATTATCAACGAGGAAGGCAGTATTGCCTCGACCGATTCCCGCAAGAGCCTGTTGATCGACTTTGCCGACCTGCGCGGCAGCATGGCGATGGCGATCGGCGCGATCCGTGCCTATCTTCTGACCGCGGACGACGCCTTCAAAGCCGAGTTCGTTGAACTCTGGTCGCGCAATCAGAAAAAGTTCGACGCGCTGTTGAAACGAAGATCGGAGATGACGCCCGATCAGCAGGCCGCCTTCGAAGCGCTCGCTGCGGCCCGTGCCAAGTTCGCTCCGCTGCCGCAGAAGATGTTCGAAATCCGGGCATCGGACCGCTGGAACATGGCGCTATGGCTGCTGACCAACGAAGCCGGTCCCCGTGCCGACAAGCTGCTCGATATCTTTGCCGGAGCGAAGGGCGCTACCGGCTCGCGTTCCGGCGGGATGGTTGCGCGTCAACAGGATAACCTGAAAGCCGACGGCGCGGCTACTCTCGCCGAAACCAATTTCCTCATGACCCTGCTTTGGATCATGATGGGCATCGGCATCGGTATCGCCGCAACGGTGGTGTATCTGACCAACCGTTCGATCGTGCCGCCGATTATCAAGATGGTCGACGCCATGGGACAGTTGGCCGGTGGCGATCACTCCGTCGAAATTCCCGCGACTGACAAGAAAGACGAAATCGGCCTGATGGCGCGAGCGGTTCTGATCTTCAAGGAGAACATGATCAAGGCCAAGCAACTTGCCGCCAAGGAAGCCGAAGCGATCGGCGAGCGTGTCGCCCGTGCGGCCCGGGTGAACGACCTGACAGCAAGGTTCGATTCGGATATCTCGTCGGTGCTGAAATCGGTGGCCTCGGCCTCGACGGAATTGCAGGCGACGGCATCCTCGATGACCGCGACAGCGGAAGAAACCAGCAGTCAGGCGACGGCGGTGGCGGCTGCGACCGAGGAGGCTTCGGCAAATGTTCAAACCGTTGCCGTGGCGTCCGAGGAACTGGCCAGTTCCGTCACTGAAATCGGCCGTCAGGTAGCGCTATCGGCAACGATCGCGCGGAACGCCGTGACCGAGGCCGATCGTACCAACACGACGGTTCAGGGCCTGTGCGACGAAGCGGCCGGCATCGGCGATGTCGTGAAGCTGATCAGCGAAATCGCCGGACAGACCAATCTTCTGGCGCTCAATGCCACGATCGAAGCCGCGCGCGCCGGCGAGGCCGGCCGGGGCTTCGCCGTGGTGGCGGCCGAGGTCAAGAGCCTCGCCGAACAGACCGCGAAGGCAACCGAGCAAATCAGCGCCCAAGTCTTGTCGATCCAGACATCGTCCAACGAAGCCGTGGACGCCATCAGGGCGATCACCGCCACGATCAATGAAATGAACGAGATCGCCACCGCGATTGCCAGTGCTGTGGAGGAACAAGGCTCCGCCACGCAGGAGATCGCTCGCAACGTGCAACAGGCGGCGCTTGGCACCAATGAAATCACGTCGAACGTCAGCGGTGTTCAGCAAGCCGCCGGCGATACCGGCGCCGCAGCCCATCAGGTTCTCGAAGCATCCAGCGAGTTGTCCAGACAGTCCGAGACGATGCGAAGCAAGGTCGAGTCCTTTCTCAGTAACATCAAGGCCGCGTGATTTTCCAGCGAAAGCCTGCCCCGCACTTGCTGCGGAGTGGATGCCGGTTGGCGTGCAGAAAACGCATCAGAGCATGGCGATGGAGCCTCGGTTCCGGTGCAATCGGAACGGAAATGGCTCCGGTCTAGCCGCCGCGCTTGTCGCTTGAGCGTGGCGGCTTGTGGTCGGGCGTCAGCGGCGTCGCGTTCCTCGCCGGCATGTCAACCACGAGCGAGTCATAATCGGTTTGGAGGGGAACGTTGATGATCGGCTGATCGGGCAGCTTGTCCGCCGGATCATACCACGGTCGGCGGTCCACAATTCCGCCCTCGAGGGCGTTCGCGATCAGCCGGCCGATTTCGTCGCCTTGCAACGGCACGAGCTTCTTCTCGGAATCGTATTTGTAGAGTTGAGGACAAAAATACACGGCGTGAATCCGCCGGTCATATCCGTCCACTACGAGGAAGTGCTCGGCTCGAAACCAGATATTGTATTTCCTTGCAATCTTTCGTTCCTGCGTCGCCCGGGCAACACGAAGCCTTTCGGGCGAGGGGCCGATAATGGTGCCGGCCTCGAGCAGGATGATCCAGTCCTTGCTGGTGGCGTTATCCGGATGGACCCGGATCAGATGACTTGGCGCCGTTCGTCGAAACAGGCCCATTGCCGTCTCCTGGCATCACGCGGTTACAAGACGCCAAGGTAGCAGCCCACTGCGCGGTGTCAAAGCTCTCCCGACTCCAGCGCTAGGCTAGCTCCCAGCGCCGACGGCCGGCGTGGCAGGCACCGCGTGCGGCTTGAACAGCCGGCCCTTTTCCACCACCAGCACGACCGCGAGCGAAGCCAGCGTGCAGAGGAAAAACCCGGTCGCAAACGGCAGCAGCGTGCCGTCATAATCCTGGCCGATCGCGGTGCCGATGCCGATGCCGAGCAGCGTCGTGATCGATCCGTACAACGACGAAGCGGTGCCGGCGATATGGCCCTGCGGCTCCATCGCAAGCGAGGTGAAATTGGCGAACATCAGCCCGAACGCGAACATCATCGATGCTGCCAACACGATGAACAATGGCAACGGCAGCATGTGCAGCTTCACCGCCACGAGCATGATCCCCGCTACCGCGACGAAGCCGAGCAGCGCGCCATGCGAAATCACCCGCATGCCAAGCCGGCCGACGAAACGGGCATTGAGAAAGCCCGCGACGGCCACGCCGATCGCGATCGCGGCGAATGCCAGCGGAAAATAACGTCCGAGCCCGTAGATTTCGGTGAACACCTGCTGCGACGAGAACACGAAGGCGAACAGCGAACCCTGCACGCCGCCGGCCGCCAGCGCATAGCCGAGCGTCTGCCGGTTGGTCACGGTCTGGCGAAAGGCGCCGAGCACGTCGCGGATGGCCAGCGACTTGCGTTCGGACACCGGCAAGGTTTCCGGCATCCGCAGCGCGCTCCAGATCAGCGCCAGCACGCCGTACAGCATCAGCACGATGAAGATGCCGCGCCACTGCGCCAGCAGCATCACCGCCTGGCCGATCGACGGCGCGATGACGGGCACGGCGATGAAGACCATCATCGCCAGCGACATCACGCTGGCCATGCGGCGGCCGGCATAGCAGTCGCGAACGATCGAGGTCGCGATCACCCGGGTGGCGGAGGTGCCGAGCCCCTGCAGCACGCGCGCCAGCAGCAAGGTCTCGAACGAGGACGCCATGATCGCAAGCACGCTGGCGATACAATACAGCGCCATGCCGTCGATCAGGACCGCCCGCCGGCCGAAACGGTCTGAAAGCGGTCCCATGATGAATTGGCCGACGCCGAAGCCGATCAGGAACGTCGACAGCACCGCCTGCGGCCGGTTGGCATCGTGATGTGGAATGCCGAGGCGATGTGCGGCAGCGCCGGCAGCATCATGTCCATCGCCAGCGGGTTCAGGGCCATGATCGAGGCGATCACGACGACGAATTCGCGGAAACCCCATCGGCCGATGGCTCGATGAAACCCAGCATCGGCATTGATATCAGTCAAACTGCGTACCTCATTGGAAACGCAGTTGTATCGGCTATGTTGCGCTGCAACAACCCATGTTCCGGGATGGCTGGTGCGCTGCCAGCGGGTCGCGCGAATTGGCCAATCCGCCGATCGGACGAGAGGCTTAAGCCGCAGCGCGCAATTCTTCCGCAGCGCGCATGCCGGCGTGGCTTGCATCCTCGGCCCGCACCTCGGCGATGATGCCATTGATCTGGTGGTGCGCCTCGGCGAATGCCTCCCCCGGCTTCCTGGCGAGTTGATAGGTTGCACGGACGGTCGATCTGAACACCGGGGTGATCGCCCGGGCCAGCCTGGAAACGTATTTCGGTGCAGCTATCGCGGCGACGCCCAAAGCGAGACCAGGCAAAAGAGCCGTTTCAAGCAGTGCGGCTCCTGCCGCGACGGCGACAACCGTCGCTGCGGTCTTGTTGATCCAGCCCGTTTCTCTCCTGGCCGCCTGCGGTGTTTTGGTCCCGGCCGTCAGCTCGTCGTCCTCGCTTGCCGGCCATCAAGCGAAGGAGTCGGACTTGCCGCCGTCGATCAAAGCGAGACGGGGCTCCGACATCACAGGAATTACTGTCGTCGCCATGACCGCAGCGGCGAAATTATCCTGATCGACGGGAACCGGCAAAGGCGCCGGCCGATGATCGATGGCCCCATGATCGAGGGGTTCGGGATCGAGGGTTCAAGACCAAGCGGTTCAAGAATAAGGGGCTCAGGATCTCGGAGACCACGATCGACAATGTCCTACCGACAGGACCACGATGAGCGAACCATGATTGAGGAAATTATCGACTGCATCCAGATAAAGGAGCTGCAAATCCGTTAAAAACCTGAAGGTTGTCACCGAGCTTGCGATCACAAAGTCGGAATAATAAAGCATGAGCGTCTCCCCATTCAGCTTGGTTACGCCATCAACTCCTGAACGCGCTCACGCTACCAACCCACGCCCGACAATCGCAGCCAAAACCCTGCCGAATGACAGCAGCATGGTATCCGCTGTTCGCCTCCGCCGCCACTGTCGTTTGATCGTGAATGGCGGCACTGAGCTATTGAAAAAATGGCTCGTCACTTTTCCTTCAAACTCGGCGGACCAACGGTGCGCGTCCGTGAACGGTTGCGTTCAGTGATTCGCTCCTGGTCGAGCTCCATTTGAAGAGACTTTATCTAGCCAGATGCCAAATCACTTCTATATCCAACGTCATCCCGGAAAAAAAAAAAAAAAAAAAAAAAAAAAAAAAAAAAAAAAAAAACCTGGTCGAGCTCCATTTGAAGAGACTTTCCTGAACGGCGCGGCGTTTCGCGATCGTCGCGAAGGTAGGCGGGGTGCAGTCGACACGGGCGGCAAAAAAAAAAAAAAAAAAAAAAAGCTGTTCCGCCACGAGAGAGTCAAACCGGATCTCTCTTCACATCTAACGTCAGGTAGGCGTGAACGGCTACCCTCGAACTGTAGGCGGAATACAGAAGGGGGGGGGGGGGGGGGGGGGGGGGGGGGGGGGGGGGGGGGGGGGAAAAGCGGCGTTTCGCGATCGTCGCGAAGGTAGGGAAAAAAAAAAAACGAGGGGTGCGGTCGAAGGGCGGCGCTGTTCACGAGAGCGTCCACCGGAAAAAAAAAAAAAAAAAAAAAAATGCTCTTTGTCTCGCCTTGCCTCAGGAAGGCGTTCCGTAACTCGAACTGTAGGCGGAATACAGACAATCAGAATCAAATAAAAAAAAAAAAAAAAAAAAAAAAAAAAAAAAAAAAAAAAAAAAAAAAAAAAAAAAAAAAAAAAAAAAAAAAAAAAAAAAAAAAAAAAGAGAAAAAATCAAACCACGCGAATGCGGGCGGCAGTTCGCGGACTGACCACCTGGATAATTTAGACATAGCCTTGTCATTGTCATAAAATATTCATACGACATCCCAATGGAGATATCGAAAAACGCGCGGCAGTCGGTCGTAAACAGTCCGGCGCCGCTATTGCTGTGCAACCGGGCCAGCAGGTGGAAATCGAACTCAAGCTGCTTGCGCCGCAGGGAGCCCTCGAAAGGCTGCGCGAAATGCCTTTTATCGTGCAGCATGCGCGCAACCGGGGCGCGTTTCGCCGGCTGGAAACCGTGTATTATGACACGCCGGGGCAGCTATTGTTCCAGCATGGCATGTCGCTGCGCGTGCGACGCAGCGGCAAACACTTCATTCAGACACTGAAGCTGCTCCCCAATATCGGACAACCTCTGACACGGCGGCAGTGGGAAGCGCCGGTTGACGGCGTCACCCCCGATCTGGCCCGGTTTCCCGCCGGGGAGATCGGCGATCCGGTGACGACGCTGACCAACGACGCGCTGGTGCCGGTTTTCGCGACAAAATTTCGCAGGCACGCGCGCCAGCTCGATCTGCCCGATGCGTCGGTTGAGATCGCATTCGACGAGGGGATGATCGAGGCCGGTGCGCGTCAGGAAGTCCTGTCCGAAATCGAACTCGAATTGAAGAGCGGCAATGCCGGCGTCCTGTTCGATCTCGGAACGCAGTTGCTCGACGCTGCGCCGCTGCGGGTCGGCACGCGCAGCAAGTCGGAACGCGGCTTTGCGCTCGCGTTCGACCTCGTGCAGCCGGCAGCGAAAGCCGAGCTATCCGGCATTACCGTGCAGCATGTCGTCGACGACGTCATCGCACGCCTGGTCGGGTCCTGCTGGCACCATCTTCTGAAAAATCACGCGGTGGCGGAGCAGGGGTCCGACCCCGAAGGCGTGTACCAGATGCGCGTTGCGTTGCGCCGGTTGCGGACGATCTGCGCGCTGTTCCGGCGCGATATTCCGTCGCCGTCATTCCAGGCTGTCAACGGCGAAGCGCGGTGGCTGATGCAGCAGCTCGGTCCGGCGCGGGATTGGGACGCTTTCGTCGAGACGACCGTCACTCGCCTGGTCAGGGCGGCACCCGATATCGACCTCGATGCCCTGCGCGAGGCGATCGAACGGCAGCGCAGATCGAGCTACGCCGCGTTG
Source organism: uncultured Pseudomonadota bacterium (assembly GCA_963771225.1). GTDB lineage: Bacteria > Pseudomonadota > Alphaproteobacteria > Rhizobiales > Xanthobacteraceae > Bradyrhizobium. Next base: position 365,943 of record CAVYSR010000014.1, read on the forward strand.
CAGGCCGTTCTCGCCGATCCCCGTTGCGGTCGTTTCCTGCTCTCGCTGGGGCACCTGGTGGAACGCCGCGGCTGGCGCAACGAGATCGACAGCGAAGCGCTGGCCGTGCTCTCGCAACCGATGCCCGCGCTCGCCGATAAAATTCTCAACCGCCTGCATCGCAAGGCGCTCAAGCGCGGCGCGCATTTCCGGCAGCTCGACGGCGGTGCACAGCACGACCTCAGAATCGACCTCAAGAAGTTGCACTATGCGGCGGAGCTGTTCTCGCCGCTTTATGCCAGCCACTCGCCGGCGAAGCGCTACCTATCACGGCTCGCCAGATTAAAGGGCAGTCTGGGACGCGTGCGCGACATCGCAAGCACCCGCATCCTGCTTGATGCGATCAGGCAGGACGACCAGCCCGCGCTTCAGCTTGCGATCGGCGCGGTCGCCGGCTGGCAGGCCCGCGATCGGATCGCGGTCGCCAAAACGCTGCGCAGGAGATGGCGGCGGTTCAAGGCGACGCCGTCATTCTGGAGCCGGTGATTAGTTTGCACGATGCAGGCTGCGATGGTTGCTCGCAACCGGCCGCGGATCGGACTAGCCTTGGCGCGGCCTGGCCGGATCAACCGGCCGGCGCATACATTGGGAGGATGCGATGACACGCGAGGAGCAGCGCGATCCGGATTCGATGATTTCACGACGAACGCTGGTTCAGGGCCTGGCGATCGCTGCCGGCGCCACCGCGATCGGGGCCGGCGGCGCGCTGGCCCAGCAGGCCGGCGATCTGGGCCCGCCGTCGACGATCACCAGCCCGCCGCGCGATTTCGGCCCTGGCGGCGCCCCGACCACCTATTTCTGGGATCCGGACATCATCGCGGTCGATCCGTCGTTCAACAGCCTCGCCCAGCCAAACACCGCGATCAAGCGGCTCTATACCGGAGTGCTGTGGGCCGAAGGTCCGGCCTGGAGCGCGCAGGGCCGCTATCTCCTGTGGAGCGACATTCCCAACAACCGGCAGATGCGATGGTCGGAGGACGACGGTCGCGTCAGCGTGTTCCGCTCGCCGTCCAACAACTCCAACGGCAACTCGTTCGACTTCCAGGGCCGGCAGCTCTCCTGCGAGCATCTCACCCGCCGGGTGGTGCGCTACGAGCACGACGGCACCGTCATCCGTGCTCGCCGACAATTTTGGCGGCAAGAAGCTCAACTCGCCCAACGATGTCGTCGCCCACCCGGATGGCAGCATCTGGTTCACCGACCCGCCCTATGGCGGTCAGCTCTACGAGGGCGAGCCGGACGCGGGAGGCCAGTAACGGGCGGCAAGCTCAATCCACGGATCGGCCAGCCGGCCGGCTTCGTGCCGGGCAAGCGCGAACTGCCGACCAACTGCTATCGCGTCGATCCCTCCGGACGCATCGACCTCGTGGTGAGCGAGGATCAGGTGCCCGATCCCAATGGGCTGGCGTTCTCGCCCGACTACAAGAAGCTGTACGTCGTCAGTACCGGCAAAGGGCCCGGCGATACCGGTCCGGGCGGCAAGGGCGACGTGTTCGTGTTCGACGTCGGCGCCGACAACAAGCTCAGCAACAAAAGCGGTTCAATGATTTCATGATCGACGGCGTGAAGTGTGGACCGGACGGCATCCGCTGCGACGTTAACGGCAATGTCTGGACCTCGAGCAATGCCGGCCGCCACGTCGGCTATAGCGGCGTGACGGTATGGTCGCCGGACGGCAAGCTGCTCGGCCGGATCCGGCTGCCCGAGGTGTGCGGCAACATCTGCTTCGGCGGCCCCAAGCGCAACCGCCTGTTCATGGCCGCGAGCCAGTCGCTCTACGCCGTGTATACCGCGACGCAAGGTGCGGGACCGGGCTGACCCGTTCCGCCATCGCGCCATCCAGCGAAGGAGGCGTCGGCGTGATCCGCCGGCGCCTTTGTTTGCCGAGGGACGTTTGCACATGCAGGCTGCGATGGTTCCGCTTCGGGGATCTGCAGAGTTCTGTTAAAGACGTTTGACGATCAGGCTGCGATGGTTCGCTTCGGGTCAAATGGCGCGCGCGCGCGACCGGCCGCGCTGAGCGAGCGCGAAGGTGCCGGCGGCGCAGCCAGCCGGTGAGTGGACGCACGCAGCGGAGCCGACACGGGGCGGCGCGTGAGTCGCGCGCGCGGGCGCAGCCGGCAGCCGGCGCGCGGCAGCCGAGTTAGTTAGCCTCAATGGGACGATCAGCTTTGGCTGACGGAAGGGGAGAACGAGCGCGCGGCGGCACAACAGCCACGGGACGACGGCACACGGCGCGGCGCGGCGAACGGGAAAGAGGAGGGGCGAAGCAGCCGCACGCAGCGAACACAACGCACGACGAACCGGAAGTCGCGGCGCGGGCAGCGGGCGGGGGGCCACGAACAGCAGCCGACGGCCCAGCCACAGCGCCGACGCAGCGAAACGCAGCGCGACCACGGGCAGAAGCCGGGCAGGTCGGCGCGCCGCGGAGCGCGACGGCCCGCGGCGCGCAGAACAGCCGGCGAACGCAGCGCGCGGAGGTGACAACGCAAGCAGGCGCGGACGCGCAGTGAGACGGCGCGCCGACCAAACCGCGACCGAGCAGGTCACGCAGTGTGCGGCGCGCCGCTGAAATCTCAACTTGCCGCAGAGAGCACCGAACACAGGACAGCCGGACGGGCAGGTGCGACAACCACCAACGCCGCACCACGGCCACAGAGGGCGGCGGACAAGCCACAAGGCACGGGCCGGCAGGACAGGGAGACACGCGGAAACGGCAGCGGGCCGGAGGAAGCAGCGCGCGGACCGTCCACCACCCGACGGCGCAGGCAGACCGGGCCGGCCGACACGCACAACCGGACGCACAGCCGGCGGTAAAACACCCGGCCCGCGAGGAAAGGGCACGACCACGCAGACACCCCGCCGCCCCGGGCCGGCGCAGCCGGCTAGAGCGGGATGGGTCTAGTCTGAATTGATCGAGCTTCCAAATCGGAAGGCTTCTGATTAACATGCTGACTGGGAAGGAGGCCAGCATGGATGGGACGAGCCTATTCGAACGACCTTCGTGAGCGGGTGGTGAGGGCTGTATCAAAGGCGGCCTGTCGCGGCATCAGGCGGCGGCCCAATTCGGAGTGGGCATCAGCACGGCGATCAACTGGGTACAGCGCTTCCGAGACCGGCAGCGTCAAGCCGGACCAGATCGGCGGCTATAGGCCAAAGAAGATTACGGGGCAGACCGCGAATGGCTGATGCAACGGTGCCGGAAGGATTTTACCGTGCGAGGGCTGGTGGCTGAACTCGCTGAGCGTGGCCTCAAGGTCGATTACCGCACGATGTGGGAATTCGTCCACGCTGAGAAGCTCAGTTAAAAAAAAGACGCTGATTGCCGCCGAGCAGGATCGTCCCGATGTGGCCCGTCGGCGGGCGCAGTGGACCAAGTATCGGGATCGGATCGACCCACTCGGCTGGTGTTCATCGATGAGACCTGGACCAAAACCAATATGGCGCCGCTGCGGGGCTGGGCACCGCGCGGTCAACGCATAAAGCCAAGGTGCCGCACGGCCGCTGGCAGACCATGACCTTCATGGCCGCTTTGCGCCACGATCGCATCACCGCTCCGTGGTTCATCGAGGGGCCGATCAACGGCGAAGCTCCTTCTCTACATCGAGAAGGTTTGGTTCCGACCCTGCGGCACGGCGACATCGTGATCATGGACAATCTCGGCTCCACAAGGCCAACGCCGTGCGACGCGCTATCCGTGCCGCCGGCGCCCGGCTCTTCTACCTGGAAATACTCACCCGATCTGAATCCATAGAGCAGTTCTCGCCAAGTTCAAACACTGGCTCCGAAAAACCGCACAGCGAACCACTGAGGCCGTCTATGACGCTATCGCTCCAATACTCGAAACCGTTTCTCCGGCCGAATGCGCCAATTACTTCGCCAACGCAGGATATGACCAAACCTAAACTCATCCCGCTCTAGCACAACCGGGCGCTTCAAAACATGGTTGATGGCGCCGGCGCGCATCGCCGAGTGCGAGGCGTGGGCTCGGCCCGTCGGTCCTGAAAGGGGTGACGTCAGCTGATTGGCTCGAACAGCGAGGCCAAAACGCTAGATGCGGCGACGATTCGGCGCCTTACCGGTGAGGTGCAATCGGGTCGTTGCCCATGCGGCAGTCATTGCTTCACGCAATCCCTGACCGTCGTCTGCCGCGATCCGCACTGAAAGACCCGCGCGACGAGGGAGAAGGGAAGCTGCGACCATTCGGCCACTCCCCTGTGCCGCAGTCTCGATGGAGCGGCCCAAGGCAGCGAAACCCTCTGGTGTGTCCTTGGTCAGGATGAGAAGCGTACCGTAAGCGATCACCCTGAATGACTTGCCGTAGCCGGAAGGCAGCCTGCGAAGGTCGAAATGATCGACCGCCAGCACCTGACCGCTGGGGCGACGTATCTCAACCGCGCCCTTGTATTGCCGAAACGATGCGCCCCGGTGTTCCGGATCATAGACAATGAAGCTGTCGCCGATCACCGCGGTGCCACCTTCCGCGATATCGATGGCCATGGATTGATTGAGGGAGGAACCAGGAAATAGCACGCGTGGTGCCGGAAGGTACTCCAGAAACCCGCCGGCCTCGACCGAAAGCGTGATGTGATCTTCCGCCGTGATTTCCTCGTCCATGCGATGCACGGCAACAGCGGCCTGGCTCGTGACGTGCCCCGATGCACCGGCGCCGACCAGGATTTTCTGCAAGAGGCGATCAGCGCCAAGAATGGCACCGCTGGCGGATTGCAAAATCGTCGTCACCATGTCGGCGGGCTGCTGGTCGATCCTGAAGGCTCCCGTCAGGACGAAGGGGTAGCGTGCCAGCCGGCGCGAGAGATGTGTGCCGACGACCGGATGATGCATGAAAGCCAAATCCAGATGCGGAGTGACGGTCGCGATCGATCCGACTGGACCGCCAACACCAACGCGTGCCGCCGTTGTCGTGCTCATCGCAACATGTACCGTCAATTCAAGGGAACCCGGCTCGCTGGCTCGCAGGTGAGCAACCGGCCATCTGCCCGGACTTCAAAGGTCTGCGAATCGACTTCGATCCTTGGCAGCGCGCAATTGCGCACCATGTCGGATTTTCGAAGCGATCGCACACTCTTGATCTGAACAAATCGTTTGGCAACGCCTAATCGCGCGTGCGTTCCCGCCTCGACCGCGAGACGCGAAACGAATGTAACTCCAAGGTGGTGTTTGGCGGTGCCCAGCGACCCCCACATCGGCTTTTGCAAAATCGGTTCCGAACCGATCTGGCTGGCGTTTCCGTCGCCCATGGCTGACCAGGCCACATAGCCGCTTTTGATGACCATCCAGGGCTTGGCGCCGAACGAGGCGCGGGGCCACAGAACGATGTCAGCGAGGCGCCCCGGCTGAAGCGAACCGACATGATCGTCGATGCCGACCGCGATCGCCGGGTTTAGCGTATATTTGGCGACGTACCGCTTGATGCGTTCGTTGTCGGCCAATCGCGTTTTTTCTTCGGCGAGCCGGCCCACGCGCTGCTTCATGACGCTGGCGAGCTGCCAGCATTTCGCGACGTTCTCGGCGAGCCGTCCCATGCCTTGCGTATCCGTCGCGAAACAGGAGATGGCCCCCATGTCGTGAAGAAAATCCTCCGCGGCCATTGTTTGCGGACGGATGCGGGCCTCGGCGAAAGCGACATCTTCGGGCAATCGAGGATTCATGATGTGCGCGAGCATCGTCATCGGCACGCCTTCCTCCAGCGCAAGTGCTGTGAAAGGATTGGTTGGATTGGTCGAGGACGGGATGACGTTGGCCCAGGAGTTCACCTTGAGCAGGTCCGGCGCATGGCCGCCGCCGGCGCCTTCGACGTGGTACATGTGAATGGTGCGACCCGCGACGGCCGCCATGGTATCCTCACAGAACCCGAATTCGTTGATGGTGTCGGTGTGGAGATGGACGGCGAAGTCGCTTCGGTCAGCGGCCGTGAGCGAACCATGGATCACCGCGGGCGAGGCGCCGAGATCCTCATGGATTTTGACGCCCAGAGCGCCACCGGCGACACTTTCCGCCACCGCGCCGGGGTCTGAGCACCCGCGCCCCAGGAAGCCGAAATTGAGGCAATAATGGTCGGCCCCGCGTATCAGGGCGCCAAGGATGTTGGGCCCGGCGCAACTGGTATCGAAATGCGGGCCGGGCGTCATGCCGATCATGGTGGTGCAGCCGCCCGCGAGCGCGTGGTCGCACTGCTGCGGCGACAAGAAATGTGCGTGGCCCTCTACGGCGCCGGCAGTGGCGATGTAGAAGTCGCCGTGGACGCACGTGGTGTTGGGGCCGGTCCGCAGATCGGGGTGTACGCCATCCATGATGTCGGGGTTGCCGGCCTTTCCGACGCCGACAATGCGTCCGTCGCGGATGCCGATGTCTCCCTTCACGATTCCCAGAACAGCATCGATAATGGTGGCGTTGTGGACCACCATGTCCAGCGCGCCCGACGCATAGGTCCCGCTCGTCTGATAGCCCTCGCCGTCGCGCATCGACTTTCCGGCGCCGGACGTCAGTTCGTCTCCGGGGACCGCGTAATCGTGTTCGATCTCGGCAATCAACTCGGTATCGCCAAGGCGGATCATGTCGCCCTTGGTCGGACCGTAGATTTCGGCATAGGCCTTGCGGCTGATCAGCACCATGTTGAATTCTCCGGCATGGCATTTCGATAATCGCGTCTGGTCAGCATCCGCGATATCCCTTCGCGCGAGCCGCCTCGAGAGCCCGGTTCAGGGCACCGGGCGCGTCGAGCGGGCCCTCGACAAGGCCCGCCTGCCCGGAGACGATCCGCGATCCGCCCAGCGCGACGAGGTCGACGACCTTTGAAACACCGGGTTCAAAGCGGACGCCTACCCCCGAAGGCTTGTCGATTTTCATTCCGAAGGCAGCGGCGCGATCAAACTGGAGCGCCGGATTGGCTTCGAAGAAATGCGCATGAGAGCGGACCTGGATATCCCGGTCGCCCATGTTCAGCACCTTGATCGAACAGCGCTGCCGGCCGCCGTTCAGTTCGATATCCTCATCCGGTGTGATGACTTCGCCCGGTACCGGAGCGGGCACCTGGCTCGCGCCCGGACCGATCGGCGCGAAAACCACCATCAGTTTGGTGCCTTCCTCGAAATTACCCTCAACCGAAACAAGATCGATCATCGCGCCGACACCCGGCTCCACATCGTCGGTGGTCAGAAGCCGGCCGGCCATGTCCACAATGTCCACGTAGGGCATATTGCGGCGGGCAGCGAGCAGCATCTCGTCGGCAATCAAGGCAACAGCCTCGGGACGACTCAAGCGAATGCCGAGCCTTTGATGGCGCCGGGCGAACTCCGCGGCGTTGAAGATGATGAGCCGATCGATTTCCGTGGGGGTCAGGTTCATGGTGCCTCCAGCCGCCTTAGGTGATGAACATGCGCGCGTCGCGGTGTTCATGCCGCGCCAGCGCGATATCGGAGAGGATGGTAAAGCTCGATAGCGGTGCATCGAGCGGATAATCCGCGCCGCTTTGGACCGCGGCGACGACCTGCGCGCGTATCGCGAACAGCAAGTGCTGGGCCTGCAGATGCCCTATCAACCCAAGGCGAATAGCTGCCGTGGCAAGTCCCTGGACCATGGTCCAGGCGCTCATGACGAGGGCCGCTTCGATCGGAAGACCGGCTTCCCGCCACGCCAGGCCCTGCGCCACTGGCAGGTGACCCAGCTCCTCATCGGCGATGGTGCGATCCCGGTAACGGCTGACGACCTTCGAGCCGAGTTTGGCGTAAACCGCGAGCACGGCGCGGCCCGCGCGTTTCGAGCCTGTGCGCTGCGCCGCGGAAAGCGTGGCCATTTCGACGCAACGATCGATTTCGGCAAGATCAATGTCGGACGCGGCTGCATAGCTGCGACGGAGCGCGACCGCGTCAAAACTGATCCAGCGATGAACGAGTAAATCCGCAATAAAGTTTTCAAGTTCAGCGACATTTTTGATCATCTGATCGATGAAAAATCCTTCAAGACCGGACGAGAAAGCAAATCCGCCGGACGGGAAGCTGCTGTCGCCATGATGGAGAATGCTGACCAATAGATCTGTGGAAATACTCTCACCCGCCATCGGCAACCCTCTCGACAACCGCTCTCAAGCAGAGGCAGCATTCGTGCCAGATATTCCCGGTCTGACCCATCGGGCAAGGCCACCCGGTCTGCCAGCTTGTCTCTCAGCGTATACCCTTTTGTCGAACGCGAGCTTTGGGCCGGTATCGGCGCAGCGCAAGCGCTGCGTGAATTCGCAGGGCCCGGCCGCGAATCCCTATGTCATGCCCGTGTAACGGCTGCGCCGTTATCGCTGGAGGAGCGGCTACTTGGCCGCGTCTCGAAGGATGACAAGCGTACTCGTGGCCATCCTTCGAGACGCGCAAGAGCGCGCTCCTCAGGATAAGGAAAAGAATCAGGATGCGGAAAAGAAAAGACCTACCGCGGCGCGCGCTTGGCCAGGATGCGCTGCAGGGTGCGGCGATGCATGTTCAGCCGCCGCGCCGTTTCGGAGACGTTGCGGTTGCACATCTCGTAGATGCGCTGGATGTGTTCCCAGCGCACCCGATCGGCCGACATCGGATTGAGCGGCAGCTCGGACTTCTCGGTGCCGCTGGCAAGCAGGGCGGCGACGACATCGTCGGCATCGGCGGGTTTTGAGAGATAATCCACCGCGCCCATCTTCACCGCGGTCACCGCGGTGGCGATGTTGCCGTAACCGGTCAGCACGATCGCGCGCGCCTCCGGACGTTTGCGCTTCAGCGCGGACACCACGTCGAGGCCGTTGCCGTCGCCGAGCCGCAAATCGACCACGGCGAAAGCAGGCGCCGCCCGGCCGATTTCCGCCAGGCCGTCGGACACGCTGTCGCAGGATGTCACGGTGAAGCCGCGGGTTTCCATCGCGCGCGAGAGGCGCTCGAGAAACGGCTTGTCGTCCTCCACGATCAGCAGCGAGCGGTCGGCGTGATCGGTCAGTTCGGCGATGGCGTTCACGGTTCAGGCATCCTCATGGCGGATGGTACAACATATGGCGAAGCCATGCCGTTCTGCCAAGGCCGTATCAAGTCGGTCAAGCCGCCGTCCTGACGGTCAAGAACGATTCTAAAGCCTTTCCGTTCCGATTGGATCGGAATGAAGACTTTATCCTTTTGCTTGGGCGCGTTTTCTTCACGCGAACCGGTATCCACCCCGGATCACGTCCGCGGCAGGCTTCGCTTGAAAACGCTCTAAGGTGCTGGTTCCGCCGCGATTTCGCCGGTTTCGAAGCGGCTGCGCGGCCAGCTGATCTGAACCACGGCGCCATGGTCCGGAAAGATCCGGTTGGTGAAGGAGACCTTGGCGCCGGTGCGCTCCAGCAGCGTGCGGGCGATAAACACCCCGAGGCCGAGGCCGCTGTGTTCGCCCTGGGCTTCGTCGGTGCTGCGTCGCCGCGACAAATAGGGTTCGCCGATACGCTTCAGCATGTCGGGTGCGATGCCCGGCCCGTCGTCGGAGATGACGATCTCGATGGTCTCGGTGTTCCACCATGCGTTGACTTCCACCGTCTCGCGGGCGAAGTCGACGGCGTTCTCCAGGATGTTGCCGACCCCGTAGAGGATGGCGGGATTGCGTGTGCCGACCGGCTCGCGGGCGCCCGTGACCGCGATCCGCACCTTGATCGCAACGCCGAAGTCGCGATGCGGCGCCACCGTTTCCTCGATCAGCGTCGACAACGGCATGCGGTCGAACGGCGCGCCGGTCGAGGACAGTTGCGTGATCTTGGCCAGGATGTCGCGGCAGCGCTGCGCCTGTTCGCGCAAGGTCTTGAGGTCGCCGGCCAGCGGGCCGTTGTCAGGCACGGTCCGCTCCAGTTCGCGGGAAATCAGGAAGATCGTCGAGAGCGGGGTTCCAAGTTCGTGCGCGGCGGCGGCGGCCAGGCCGTCAAGTTGCGTAAGATGCTGCTCGCGGGTCAGCACCAGTTCGGTCGCCGCCAGCGCGTCGGAGAGCTTGCGTGACTCCTCGGTGACCTGGAACGCATAGAGGCTGGTGACGCCGATCGCGATCAGGATCGAAAACCAGACGCCAAGCAGGTAGATCGGCGGCAGCACCAGGGGATCGTCGCTGTCCCATGGCAGGGGAAGATGGAAGAACACCAGCGCGGAGGCGCAGGCGACCGCCAGCATGCCGAGCGAGATCGTCAGCCGGATCGGCAGCGCCGTCGCCGAGATCAGCACGGGGGCCAGAAACAGGAATGAAAACGGATTCTCCAGGCCGCCGGTGAAGAACAGCAACCCCGCCAGTTCGACGATGTTCAATGCGAGCAACGATGCGGCGAACGACGGCTCCAGCCGGCGCATCGGATTGAAGGCGATCTGCAGCACCAGATTGAGCAGCGCCGACAGCCCGACAATAATGACGCAAGGGGCCACCGGAAGGTCGAACTCGAGCCCCTGGACGACGATGAAAATGGCGGCAAGCTGCCCGAGTACCGCAAGCCAGCGCAGCCGCAGAATCGTATCGAGGCGGACATATTGACGCGGATGGCGAAAATCGGATGCGGCAACGTCGGTCATGTCCAGTGCCCGGCTTCTGAAGCTCGAAAACGCCGCGGCACCCTCTGAGGCGAACTTCAGCAGGAACTTCAAATCGACCGCACTGGAGTTTAGCCGCGCAAGACCCCGACCACAAACCGGCGAGCTGCGTCAGACCGTCCCAAATTGCCGGCCAACGTCTTGCACTCGCAGCCGCAATGGCCCAATGAACGGCCCGCATGATCAACCATGACGCAGCCGCAGCCCAGTTGCCCGCGACCGATCCGGCCGGATCGGTGGCGATCGAGGTCGCTCATCTCGTCAAGTTCTACAAGACCACCCGCGCCGTCGACGATGTGTCGTTCCGGATTTCGCGCGGCAGCGTCACCGGGCTGCTCGGCGGCAACGGCGCCGGAAAGACCACGACCATCGCCATGATCATGGGGCTGGTGCTGCCGACCTCGGGGCGGATCCAGGTGCTGGGCGCTTCGATGCCCGACCAGAGCGCGGACGTGCTGGGCCGGATGAATTTCGAAAGTCCCTATGTCGACATGCCGATGCGGCTCACGGTGCGGCAGAACCTCACCATCTTTGGCCGCCTCTATGCGGTGGCTAATCTGTCCGAACGCATCGAACGGCTCGCCGCCGATCTCGATCTCGGCGATTTCCTTGACCGTGCCAACGGCAAGATCTCCGCCGGGCAGAAGACCCGCGTTGCGCTCGCCAAGGCGCTGATCAACCAGCCTGAACTATTGTTGCTGGACGAGCCCACCGCATCGCTCGATCCCGACACCGCCGACTGGATCAGGCGGCATCTGGAGACCTATCGCAAGGCACATGGCGCGACCATTCTGCTCGCGTCGCACAACATGCTCGAAGTGGAGCGGTTGTGCGACCGCGTCATCATCATGAAACGCGGCCGCATCGAGGACGACGACAGCCCCGACAAGATCATGGCCCGCTACAACCGGGCGACGCTCGAAGAGGTGTTTCTCGACGTCGCTCGCGGCCGCGTCCAGGAATCCACGCCGTGAGCAAGTCCGTGACGCGCTGGGAGATCGCGCCGCACCGGATCGGGGCGATGATTCTGCGCTACTGGTATCTGTTGATCTCGTCGTGGCCGCGCCTTCTGGAACTGATCTATTGGCCGGCGCTGCAGATCATCACCTGGGGGTTCCTGCAGAACTACATTTCCCAGAATGCCGGATTTTTCGCCCGCGCCGGCGGCACGCTGATCGGTGCGGTGATCCTGTGGGACATCCTGTTTCGCGGACAACTGGGCTTTTCGATCTCGTTTCTTGAGGAGATGTGGGCGCGCAACCTCGGCAACCTGATGATGAGCCCGCTAAAGCCGATCGAGTTTCTGATCGCGCTGATGGTGATGAGCCTGATCCGGCTCGCGATCGGCGTCATTCCAATGACGCTGCTCGCCATGATCTTCTTCGATTTCAATCTGTACGGCTTCGGGCTGCCGCTGATCATCTTCTTCTGCAATCTGATCTTCACCAGCTGGTCGCTGGGGATTTTCGTGTCGGGGCTGGTGCTGCGCAACGGCCTCGGGGCGGAAAGCATCGTCTGGACGTTGATGTTCGGCGTGATGCCACTGGCGTGCATCTACTATCCGGTGTCGGTGCTGCCGCACTGGCTGCAATATGTCGCCTGGGCGTTGCCGCCGACCTATGTATTCGAGGGAATGCGGGCGCTGTTGACCGACCACGTATTCCGGACCGACCTGATGGTCGAGGCGCTGGCGATCAACGTCGTGCTCTTAATTGCGTCTTTTGCGATATTTCTTGCGCTTTTACGCAGCGCCCGCCGCCACGGCTCGCTGATCCAGACCGGCGAATAAGCCCGGTTTTGAGGGCATTTAGCCGGGTTTTGCCGCTATTAACCGTGCACATCGTCGCAACAGCGCATTGACGCTTTATTGCACAGGCGTCACAATGCTGCGACGCAAAAACAGGGTTCGAGGGACACATGCCGATAGGTGAATTTGGCCGGCCGCCGGAACTGCCGTCAGAAGGCAGTCCGGCGATGACGACGCCGATGTACTGGATGTACGAGATGGCCTATGCGTCGCTCAATCCGGCGCGCGCCGTCACCGACGCGACCAAGATCCTGTTCCAGAATCCGCTTAATCCGTGGTCGCACACCGAGTTCGGCAAATCGATCGCCGCCGGCTGCGAATTGTTCGAGCGGACCACGCGCCGCTACGGCAAACCCGAATGGGGCCTCCATGACACCGAAGTCAATGGCGTGCGCACCCCGATCGAGATCCGCTCGATATGGGAAAAGCCGTTCTGCCGGCTGTTGTATTTCGATCGCAAGCTGACGCGGCCGTTGCGCATGCCCCAGCCGCGGGTGCTGATCGTGGCGCCGATGTCCGGCCACTACGCGACGCTGCTGCGCGGCACGGTCGAAGCCTTTCTGCCGACCCATGAGGTCTATATTACCGATTGGTCCGATGCCCGGATGGTGCCGGTGACCGAGGGCCGCTTCGATCTCGACGACTATGTCGATTACGTCATCGAGATGCTGCATGTGCTCGGCGGCAACATGCACATTATCGCGGTGTGTCAGCCTTCGGTTCCGGTGGTGGCGGCGGTTTCCGTGATGGAAGCGGCGCGCGATCCCTATGTTCCGATCTCGATGACGCTGATGGGCGGCCCGATCGATACCCGCCGCAATCCGACAGCGGTCAACAATCTCGCGGCCGAGAAGGGCATCGACTGGTTCCGCAGCAACGTCATCACCAAGGTGCCGTTTCCGCATCCGGGCGTCATGCGCGACGTCTATCCGGGCTTCCTGCAGCTCAACGGCTTCATCTCCATGAATCTGGACCGCCACATGGACGCGCACAAGAACCTGTTCAAGGATTTGGTGAAGGGCGATGGCGATCTGGTCGACAAGCACCGCGATTTCTACGACGAATATCTGGCGGTGATGGATCTGACGGCGGAATATTATCTGCAGACGGTCGATACCGTGTTCGTCAAGCACGCTTTGCCGAAGGGCGAGATGACGCATCGCGGCAAGCCGGTCGACCCCTCGAAGATCACGCGCGTGGCGCTGATGACGGTCGAAGGCGAGAACGACGATATCTCGGGTCTGGGGCAGACCGAGGCGACGCACGGGCTTTGCAGTTCAATTCCCGCCGATCGCCGCGTGCATTACGTGCAAAAAGGCGTCGGCCACTACGGCGTCTTCAACGGCTCGCGCTTCAAATCGGAAATCGTGCCGCGCATTTCCGATTTCATGGTGTCGTCGGCGAACATCAAGCCTCCGTTGGTCGCAGCGGCGGAGTAAACCGCTGCATCTCGCGCATTTCACGCGTTGTAGACCCGAGATGACGACGCGCCGGCCGTGATTCGGGGGACCGGTAACCCCCTGAATTGGCCCATGGAAACCCTGATTCAACGATTCTATGAAGGAATGAGTTAAATTTCACTCCTTCAGCGGCTTTCCAAACTGTCTTTTCGGCCAAAATTTTTGTTCCAGCCCCTTCCTGTAGAGGCTGATTAGCCGGTCAGCCCCTGTATATTGGGCAAATGATTTGTTTTTGCGCCGAGCGATTTCACTGGCGGCGGTTATGGCAGAATCCGGGCGAACTTCTCATCCCCGGAATTGCAGACATGGCCACTCGCGCCCTCCTTTATCGGCGGCCCTACGAGCCTTCTATTCTCCTGGTCAAGCACGGCTCGCAAATCTACTCGGTGCGGCTGCGCCGGCATCGGCGCGCGCGTCGTTATACCTTGCGCATTCATCCAAGCGACCGCGAAGCGATCCTGACCATGCCGCCGCGCGGCACGCTGGCTGACGCGAGGGACTTCGCGCAGCGGCACGGGGCCTGGATCGCCGCCCGTCTCGGCCGGTTGCCGAAGGCAGCGCCGTTTCAACCGGGCACCATCGTGCCATTGCGCGGCGTCGCGCACCGGATCGTGCATCGCGCCGGCGTGCGCGGCACAGTGTGGACGGAAATGCGCGAGAGCGGCGAGCGGATTCTCTGCGTGGCCGGAGAGGCTGAGCATATCGACCGGCGGGTCCACGATCATCTGAAGCGCGAGGCGCGCCGCGACCTGCAGAAGGCCGCGCAGGCTTATGCGCAGGCGCTCGGCGTCAAGGTGAAGCGGCTGTCGATCCGCGATCAATCGAGCCGCTGGGGTTCCTGCACCTCGGCGGGGTCATTGTCGTTCTCATGGCGGCTGATCCTCGCGCCGCCCTATGTGCTCGACTATCTGGCCGCCCATGAGGTGGCGCATCTCGTTGAGATGAACCATTCGGCGCGATTCTGGCGGGTTGTCGCCAAGGTCTGCGGCCATGTCGAGCGCGCCAAGACCTGGCTCGACACCCACGGCAACGACCTGCATCGCTACGGCATCCAGGATTAGGCGTCGACGAAAACGCCGGTCGTGTGGCTTCAATGCCGAATCCGGCCGATCGATGCCTGGCGCGAAAAGGACCGGATCGATTGGATCATTCGCGAAGTTTCTGCGCCCTGAACGAGCTCGGCGTCGTGCCAACCGTTTTCCGAAAGGCACGGTTGAAATTCGCCTGCGATGAAAATCCCGTGGCATAGGCGATGTCGACCAGCAGCCGGTCGCTCGTCAGCAGCAGCCGCTTGGCGAGATCGAGGCGTTGCCGGCTGACATATTCGTGCGGCGCGGTTCCGGTCGCCGCCTTGAAGCTGCGCGAGAAATGCGCCGGGCTCATGCATGCCACGGATGCCATCTCATTGACGGTAAAATCGCGCTCGACGGAGGCGTTGATGAAATCCGTCACGCGCGACAGGCGTTTCGGATCGAGCGGCTTGTGCGCGCCGATCGATTGTTTCAGGCGAACGGATGTCGCCGCATAGGCGTGCACCAGATGGGCCGACAGGGCGCTTCCGAGGCTTTCGATCAAAAGCCGGCCGGTGGAGGATTCTACCTCCATCTCTCTGAGGATCTGATCGGCGACGTATTCGATGAACGGATCGCGATCGATGGCCTCGTACCGGATCGAGATTCCGGACGGGTCGATGTCGAGATCCTTCAGCATCGTTTCGTCGAACGGTTTGCCCGGCAGAAAAATGTGCAGGCATTCCTGCATCGGATTCTCGATATTGATGAAGTCCTCGCTGATCCCGGCGGGGCAGAGCCATACGGTACCCTTCTTCCCGAGGGTCCGTTGGTGCATGCCCGCGCCTCGCCGATCCACCATCGAGTGGCCGCGCCACTGGATGGCGATTTCCGTATCGCGTGGCAGCTGCGAAGGCAGTTCTCCCGCCTCGTGGCTCCATATCTCCGCGAGAAGGTGCGACGACCATCGCCGGTCGTTGGACGTCTGGAGCATTCTGCCGGTAACATATTTATCGACAGAGTTGCCAAGCGTACCCATCGTGAATCTCCATCGAGGAAGCGCGACGTGTAGGCAACGGTAGTATCCGACTAAGCAACTAGTATGCCAGAACGGCGGGCGCGGGTCTATCGACCCTGGGCCGATCGGCGCGTCTGAGGGTTGCGCAAGGAACCGGCAAAGCCAACCTCGTGAGTCGTCCGGGCCGCCAAGGCGTGCGCAGTTTAGGAAAAGAACCCCGCATATTCTGAGAAGCCAGCCGGTTCCAGTCGCTGCAGTCTCCACACCACGTTGGATCACGAAGCGGAGGACCCCATGGCCCGAACCACGGTAGTTGGCGCCTGTCCACATGATTGCCCGGACACTTGCTCGATCCTGACGACCGTCGAGGATGGCAAAGCCATCGCGGTGCGCGGCAATCCCGATCACCCGTTCACCCGCGGACGCCTGTGCGTCAAGGTCAACAACTACGAGGAACGCGTCTACAGCGACAAGCGCGTGCTTTATCCGCTCAAGCGGGTGGGCCCCAAGGGCTCCAGGCAGTTTCAACGGATTTCCTGGGACGAGGCGATCGAGACCATCGCCACGCGCTGGAAGTCGATCATCGCCGAACATGGCGCGCAGGCGATCCTGCCCTACAGCTATCTGGGCACGCAGGGCATCATCAACGGCCTGAACGTCGGCGACCCGCTCTTTAACAAGCTCGGCGCCACCGTGTCGGAACGCACCTTCTGCGAACTCGGGCTCGTGCACGGCCTATATGATGACCATCGGCCCCACGCCCGGGGTCGATCCCGAAAGCTTCGTGCACTCGAAATACATTCTGCTGTGGGCGTGCAACACGCTCGGCACCAACTCCCACCACTGGCCGTTCATCGAGCAGGCCAGGAAGGCCGGGGCCAAGCTGGTGGTGATCGATCCGGTGCGGACGCGTACGGCGCGGCTGGCCGACTGGCACATTCCGATCCGGCCCGGTACCGACGCGGCGCTGGCGCTGGCGATGATCCACGTCATCATCAAGGAAAACCTGGTCGACCGCGACTACATCGACAAGCACACCGTCGGCTACGACGAACTGGCGGAACGGGCGTCGATCTATACGCCTGAGTTCGCCGCGCAAGAGACCGGCATTCCGGTGGACGATATCGTCAGGCTGGCACGGGAATACGCCACCACGCCGCCAGCCGTGGTGCGCATCGGTGTGGCCGTGGAACGGCATGCCGGCGGTGGCCAGACCGTGCGTGCGATCGCCTGCCTCCCCGGATTGATCGGCGCATGGAAGCATGTCGGCGGCGGCCTGCTTCAGCTGCCGATCTGGGCATTTCCCGTTAAATGGGAGGTGCTGATGCGCCCCGACCTGCAGCCGGAAAAGATGCGCGTGCTGAATTCATGGCGGCTTGGGCAGGCGCTGACCGGCGAACTCGGCTTCGATCCGCCGATCAAGTCGCTGTTCGTCTACAACGCCAACCCCATGGCCATGGTGACCGAGCAAGCCAAACTCGAGAAGGGCCTCGAACGCGAGGACCTGTTTACGGTGGTCAGCGAACATTTCCTGACCGACACCGCCAGATACGCCGACATCGTTCTGCCGGCGACCACCCAGCTGGAACAGAAAGACATCATGTTCTCGTGGGGGCATCTCTATCTGTCCTACAACAACCCGGCGATCGAGCCGCTCGGCGAAGCGGTTCCCAACACCGAACTGTTCCGTCGCCTGGCGAAAGCCATGGGCATCGAGGATCCGTCCTTCTACCGGACCGACGACGAGATGATCGAGGCGTCGCTCGATTGGAGCAATCCTGTCCTGCAGGGAATCACGCTCGAGGGCGTCAAGGCGAAGGGCTATGCGCGGCTTACCATGCCGTCCGCCGACGACTGGGCGCCGCACCGCGATGGAAATTTTCCGACGCCCACGGGCAAGTGCGAATTCAAGTCGACCATCACCGGCGGCGGCAATTTCGTCGTGCCGCTGTTCCGCCAGGGCTACAATGGCGACCAGGACGGTACGCCGGTGGACGCCTTGCCGCATTACATTCCGCCGAACGAGAACCTGCAGTCGACTCCGGCGCTGGCAAAGCGTTATCCGCTCAGCCTGATCACGCCCAAGAGCCACGCGTTCCTGAACTCGAACTACGGCAATCTGCCCGCGCAAACCGCCCAGGCGGGAGGCGAGGAGCAGGCGGTGTTCCTTCACCCTGACGATGCGGAACCGCGCGGCATCGTGGCCGGAACGCCGATTCGGGTGTTCAACGACCGCGGTGCGTTCGAGGCCTTCGCCAGCATTTCGCCCGACGTCATGCCGGGCGTGGTCATGGCGCCGTCGGGATACTGGCATCGTTCCAACCGCAAGGGAGCAACGGTCCACGCGCTAACGCCGCCTGCTTTCGCGGACCTTGGCCGGGCGCCGACCTTCTCGGACGTGCTCGTCCAGGTGGGCAGGGTCTGAACGCCTTATCCGGGATATCCCGATGACATATGTGGTCACCGACAATTGCCGAGGTTGCCGATACACGGAATGCGTGAGCGTGTGTCCGGTCGAGTGTTTTCATGTCGATGAGAAGATGACCTACATCGACCCGGAAAACTGCATCGATTGCGGCGGCTGTGTTCCGGTTTGCCCGGTTGCCGCCATCGAACCGGACTATCGTCTGGCGGCCGACAAGAAGTTCTGGATCGACGTCAACCGCAAGCGCGCAGCCGAAACACCGGTGCTTACCGCGCGACTGCCGCCGCTGCCCGGCGCAGACGCGCGCCGGCAAGAACTTGGACGATGACGGAATCCGCTCTCGACCGGGCGATGCTGGCGGCTTTCGCATCGCGGTGGTCGGCAGCGGGCCGAGCGGCTTCTACGTGACCGAAGCTTTGCTCCGCGCGGGCATGCCGCTCAGCGTCGACATGTTCGAGCGGCTTCCGGTGCCGTACGGACTGGTCCGGTTCGGCGTCGCTCCCGACCACCCCAAGCTCAAGCTGGTCACGGCGGCCTTCGACCGGATCGCAACAACGCCGGGGTTTCGTTTCATCGGCGGCGTTGCGGTCGGACCCGATGTCACCATCGACGAGTTGCGGGAGAGCTATGACGCGGTGGTGCTTGCGACCGGCGCCGACGTCAGCCGGTCGCTGGGCGTCCCCGGCGAAGACCTGCCGGGGAGCCATCACGCCGGCGACTTCGTCGCCTGGTATAACGGCCATCCGGACTACCGCGACTGCCAGTTCGATCTCGGCTGCGAGGCCGCGACGGTGATCGGCCACGGCAATGTGGCGCT
This sequence comes from uncultured Pseudomonadota bacterium, assembly GCA_963771225.1. GTDB lineage: Bacteria > Pseudomonadota > Alphaproteobacteria > Rhizobiales > Xanthobacteraceae > Bradyrhizobium. Next base: position 385,087 of record CAVYSR010000014.1, read on the forward strand.
CGACGTGGCGCGTATCCTGGCCAAAACCGCCGACGAGTTGCGCCGGACCGACATCGCCGCGCATGCGCTCGAGGTTCTGGCGGAAAGCCGCATTCGCGAAATTCACGTCGTTGGACGTGGCAAGCCGTCTCAGGCAAAGTTCACCGCGAAAGAATTGCGCGATTTTCTCGAGCTCGACGAATGCGATGCGTCGGTCCTCAGCCGGGACGTCGCGCCGGATGACTTCACGCCGGACAATCCGCAAGACCCGGAATTGGCCGAAAAGCTGGCGCTGCTTCGCGGATTTTCGCAGCAGGTTTCGACAAAGCGCCGTCGATGCGTTTTCCGGTTTGGCCTTTCGCCGCTGGCGATCAGGGGGCGGGGCCGGGTGGAAACGATCGCCTTTGCGCCACCGGCGTCACCGGCCGTTGAAGACATCGACTGCGGCCTGCTGTTTCGCAGCGTCGGCCGTCGCAGCACCCCTCTCGCCGGTGTTCCCTACGACGAGCATCGGGGCGTGCACGCCAACAACGAGGGGCGCGTCGCAGATGGCTCGTCCGTCATTGCCGGTCTCTACGTCTGTGGTTGGAGCAAGCGTGGTCCGAGCGGCACCATCGGCACCAACCGCGGCTGCGGCATGGCCACGGCCGAGGCCGTTCTTGCGGATCTGCCCGCGCGCCGGGGACAGCGTTCCGGCGACCCCGATGCGCTGCTGGCACGGCTGCGCCAGCGCGTCGCGCGCATCGTGAGCTACCACGATTGGGTTGCCATCGACGCCGCCGAGAGGCGCCGGGGTGCATCCGCTCGGCAAGCCGAGGGAAAAATTCGTGTCGGTTGCCGACATGCTGGCGGCGGCAGATGCGTGATTGCGCCTCGCGCTTTGCGAGGCGATAGCGGTCTTGGAGAGGCGAGGAGGCAAGTGATGTCGGTTCCGTTTGTTGATGCGTTTGGCAGGGGCATAAAATACCTGCGGCTGTCGGTGACGGATCGTTGCGATCTCAGATGCCGATACTGCATGTCGGAGGCGATGACGTTTCTGCCGAGCAAGCAACTGCTCTCGTTCGACGAACTGGACCGGGTCGCCCGGTGCTTCATCGCCTCCGGGGTCGACAAGATCCGGGTTACCGGCGGCGAGCCATTGGTGCGGAAGGACATCATGCAGCTTTTCCGCAGCCTGGCGCGGTATCTGGCGGACGGTCAGTTGCGGGAACTGACCCTCACGACGAACGCTACTCAGTTATCGCGATATGCGGACGAACTGCGTGCCCTTGGTGTGCGACGGATCAATATTTCGCTGGATACGCTCGACCCCGACAAATTCGCGATGATCACGCGCGGAGGGTCGCTCGCACGCGTGCTCGAGGGAATCGAAGCGGCCCGGACGGCGGGCCTTGCCGTCAAACTCAACGCGGTGGCGCTCAAGGACCATACCGAACGGGAGATCGATGACCTTATCGTTTTTGCGCATTCCGGAGGGATGGCGCTGACGTTGATCGAAACCATGCCGCTCGGCGAGATCGGCGCAGATCGTACCGATCAATTTCTGTCGTTGACCGCGTTGCGTCGCTTGATCGAGCAACGCTGGACGCTGGTCGATCTGGCTGAACGGACGGGCGGGCCGGCTCGCTATGCGCGTGTGGTCGAGACCGGTGGGAAGATCGGCTTTATCACGCCCTTGACCCACAATTTCTGCGAAGACTGCAACCGCGTTCGTGTGACGGCTTCCGGGGTCCTTCATACCTGCCTCGGGCAAAACAACGCGGTTGATCTCAAGCGCGTCCTGCGTGGTTCGGGCGGAGATGCGGCCCTGGTGCAGGCGATCGGACTGGCGGTGAGAGCCAAGCCGCGGGGCCATGATTTTGAAATCGGACGGGGCGGACGTCCATCGATCGCGCGGCACATGTCGGCTACGGGTGGCTAGCGCGCGCGCCTCATTTTCAAAAGGCGGAATTCACTCAAGCCCATAATGACGGTGGCAGGCCGCGCAAATCCCGTCGAGCTGGTCGCTGACTTCCGAGATGGATTTCAGGTCATGCGCCTCGGCGGCGCGATAGGCCTTGTCGGCCGCGTCGGCCAGTTTTTTGACATAGGCGTTCCATTCCGGATCGAGGGCGCGCTGCGGAATCATCAGCGCGTTGGTGGCTTCTGCCAGCGTGGCCGCGCCGCTCACGATCTGCTCCCAGTCGTCGTCCGATTTGGGCGAGAGGTCATGCTCGCCTTTGGCATCGATCACAATCCCGTTGGACTTCCAGATCACCGCCGCGGCGGGACTGAGGACGTGTTCCATGAAGGTCTTCATGTCGACATGGGGCACGAAAGGATGGGGCACGAAAGGCGAAGGATCGGCATCGCCGGAAAGCGATGGCGATGCCGCCGCGCATCCGATCAGGGCTGCGGCAATCACACGGCGAAAGCGGCGGATGTCGATCAATGTCAGCCAATCCGCATCGTAAAGCCGATCCAGCGCCCGCAAGCGACCACCGAGATCCACAGCAGAATGGACAATCCCCCGGCGAGCCGCGCTTGCAGCGGCAGCCGGGCCTGGTTCTCCCATTGCGGCTGGTTCCTGGCGCCGATGGCATGAAAGATCACCATGTTCAGGCCGGCCGCGCCAATCAACAGCAGCTTGGCGATGAAATAGCCGTTCTCCAGATATTTGGTGGCGTTGGAAATAAACATCAGGCTGCCCGAGGCGACAGCGACGGCAAACGCGAACCAGGTGAGCGGCAGAATTCCGCGCGTGACGCGGCTCACGGACCGGTCAAGCGAGGCGAGCCCCAGCAATCTCAGATCGACCACCAGAATGGAACCGACCACCAGGCAGATCGAGACCACATGCACCGATTCGATCAGCGGAAACAGCAGATCGTTCTCGCGAATGTTGTCCGCCAGCGCGCTGTTCTCGAAATACGAAATCAGTTCCTGAAGCTGCAGCATCATCCCGCCTGCGTATAAGCAATCCAGCGTCCGGCGAACAGGATGCCGCACCAGACCAGAATGGAGAGGGTCGCCGCGAGCTGTCCGGCTATCCGCCGGACTTGATTCTTGTCCCAGAAATTCGGCGATGACGACAACGACCATTGCAGCCAGGCCGTGAGCACGATGGCGACCGCGAGCAGCGCCATCTTCAGATAGAAGGCCGAATTGAGCAGCGAACGTTTCGGCTCACCGATGATCAGCAGGCTTCCCGTGATTAACAGCACCAGCAGCACCGGCCAGATGGTCGGAAGGAAACGCCGTGCCACGTCAGGCAACGGCACATCGCGATTGAGCAGCCGCCACAGCCGGAGATCGACCAGCACCGCGGAAGAAAACACCACGGCAACGCTCAGAATATGGATGGTCTGAAGCGCCGGGATAACCCATTTGGTGGTCTGGATGATGTGGCTGAGCGATGTAGCCGCCAGCCATTTGGAAAACTCGCTCAGTGCGGCGTCGATCATCACTTTATTGATCGGCAGGCGGCGTCAGGCTGTAGCTCAATTCCTGACCGCTCGGCAGCGTGACCTTCATCAGGAACCCGCCGGGGGTGCCGTCGCGAAGCGGCGCATAATAAAAGACGGCGTGATCTCCGGGCTGCAGCGAGCGCTTGGTCCAGCCCGAGCGCGTCAACACCCCGGGGCTCGAGACTTCGAACACCCATGAAGCGGCGGCCTCGCCATTCTTCGCGTCCGCCTCGATCACGAAGGTGATGTGAGGGTTGGTCCAGTTGACAGTTTTGACCGTGCCTTCCACGGTTTTGGGATGATCGAGATCGTAGGCTGCGTTCGAATGGTGCGCAGCCGCCATGCCCGCGAAACCCAGCATCAGGCTTGCTGCAAGGAAAGCTATTCTGGGCGACATCCTCATCATCCTCATTTCACCGCGCGCACCGAGCCGTCCGGGTTTTGCGCGTTGGGCACGAATATATCGTTGCCGAACTGATCCTTCCCGGCGGTGAGATCTTCCTGGGCACATTCGCCCTCGGTGATCTCATAATGACGATCGGGATAACGGCGGAAAATTCGCGTCGTCTTCCAGGTTGTGGTCAGAACCTTCGGCGCGGTTATTTCCATGTCGTCGTGAAGAACGTCCGGCTTCACCAGATGCAGCCGCTCGAGGATGTGCATGTCGCCATTATTGGGGATGCCGACCGCTTCGCTGGTGGCGATATAGGCCTGCGGCGCGATGGCGGTGGTATCGATCACCAGCGTTTCGCCGTCCCAATGCCCGATCGAATGGCCGTGCAGCGTCAGATCCGGATCGTCGGGATGCGAGCGGCCATCCATGTAGATTCGCCGCATCCGGTTGCCGTCGACTTCGCCCAGCATGGTGATGCGGCCGGGAGTGGTCAGAAGCTCAAACGCATTATGCGTGATCAGCATCCAGGTCGGCATGCCATGCGGCAGGCAATGGCTGAGAACGAGAAAAGGCCGGCCGGCCTTTTCCTCGGCCGCCATGTGCTGGACCTGGGGCAGAATGTCCGGCTTCCAGGGCGGGGCATTGCCTTGTTCCTGGCGCTTCTGATCACCAACGTCCGGAAGCCAGACGCCGTCGAGATCTGGCGGCGCAGCGGCGCGGGAACCCGTGGACGTCGAAACCAGCGACATCCCGACCAGCGCCGCGACACAGCAGGCGATCGCAAACCTTCTCGCAACTGGATTCACGCTGATCAAACCGTTGTTATCAGACAGAGGGTGCAGTCAGAGACCGCCTGAGAAGTTGCCATCGGACCGTTCACCGAACCGTTCAGCGCCGCCGGATACTAGTGTCCGCGATCGCAAATGAAAAGCCGCGCCGCGGTGCTCGGCCTCGGCATTCCAACATGAGTGCTCTCTATCTTCGAATAGATGATCGCGAAAGCTGCGTGTTGTCGGCTGCGCGAGATTTAAGAACACGCTTTGGTGATTGGTCGCGCAACCAGGCAGCGGTGTCATGAAGCAGATGTCATGAACGAAGCGCGCTCGGCGAAATTCTACCGTCTATTGGCCCGATGCGCCGCTCAACAGGCATGCCGTCAGCTCGGTGCGGTTATGGACGCCGAAGCGCCTGCACAGATTGGTGACGTGTTCTTTCACGGTCTGGTCCGAAATTCCCATCTCGCGCGCGATCTCCTTGTTGGTCCGGCCGCGGCAGACCCGGATCGCGACATCCGCCGAGCGCGGCGGCAATCGCGCCGAAAGCGCCGCCGCTGGCACGGTTGCAGGAAGCGTCCGCAGCATGATCGGGGCGCCCGCATCGTCGTCGATCTGCCCGGCATTCATCATGTTGGTGAGCGCCAGCGAGCCCGCGCGGCACAGCATATCCATGCGTTGCCGCACCAGCGGCGTATAGGGAGCCGCGGCGTCAGGCGTCGCGGTGAACAGGACACCGACGATCCTGTTCTCGCACCGCAGCGGACCGCCCATGTTGTAGCTGAAGCCCCATTCACGCAGCAGCTCGAACGACGCGCTGCGCTGCCAGTGATAGGAGCCGAGCAGCGACGCCCCATCGGTGGTGCGGCCTGCGGTCAGGATGCAGTCGAGCACCGGATCGCATTTCCAGAAACCGGACTTGTAGTTGTCGAGGAACCCATCCTCGACATGCCGGCTGTAGGCGAGATCGGGCTCCGCGCCCTCCAGCAGATACAGGCCAACCGTCGGCGATCCGGTGAGTTCGCCGATCGCCGAGCAGCAGGCGACGCCGAGCGCGCGGACCGACCGGCGTTTCGGCAATCGACATCAGCCGATCGGCAAGCCGTCGTTCGGGTTCGTCAAGCCTTGCATGCTTCAGCTGGCACCGCGTTCCCTCGCGCGTTGAAGCCCCTGTCGCGGCGCAACCCGATTCCCGCTGCAGCCGCTTCCTCGAAGTGCACAGGCTCTCCGTTCGCTGGTCAAGTGAAAAGAAGCAGCAAATTCAAAATCCTTGAGCCCAACTTTGCAGCACTACGCACTGCACGCCGCACCGCTACACCCCCCATGGTGGGGGATTGCCGGGTTCCCGATCGGTCGCCTAGCATCATGGTCGAAGCTAAGGGTTGCGCGGCGTGCCAGCGACGATGACGGGTCGTCGAAAGCGCTCGCGCAATTCGGCGGGGACCGCTTCGCTACGCATCGCCAGGTGATTTCGGCGCGCGCCATCGGATTGGTGCGTGACCGAATGGCTGCGCGCCTGCGAGCGACATGACGCCTCGCCCCAATTTCAGCCCCTCGACGCGCGCGGCGATGTCCGCTCGCGTGGCGAGGCGGCCGTCTCAAGAGGAGTAGATCGATCATGAACGTGTCAGTGCAGCGCGCCGCCAAGCTTCCCGAGGCGGTCCCGGCCTCGGAGTTTCACAAGCGCCTCGACGAACTGCTTCCGATGATCGAGGCCCAGGCGAACGAGGCCGAGACGCTCGGCTACCTCACCGACGACGTGGTCGCCGCCATGCGCAAGGCCGGCATCTACACCATGCTGTTTCCGAGAGCCGTGGGCGGCGCGGAGCTGTCGCCGTACGACGCCATGACCGTGATCGAACGCCTGTCCTACGCCCATGCGTCGGTCGGCTGGTGCGTCATCGGCAACAACATGGAAGGCACCACCATGGCCATCTACATCGAGGACGAAGGCATCAAGAAGGTGTTCGCCGGTGGTCCGGACATCACCATCGCCGGCAACGGCGTGCCGCGCGGCTTCGCCCGCCCGGTCGAGGGCGGTTACATGATCCGCGGCAACTGGGCTTACGGCAGCGGCATCCAGCACGCCGAATGGGTGCATTCCGGTTGTTTCCTCACCGACGCCGCAGGCAAGGACGTGATCATGGGCCCCCACGGCCAGCCCAAGGTCATCGTCACCCATCATCCCCGCTCGACCATCAAGCTGATGGGCAACTGGGACGTGCTCGGCCTGCGCGCCACCGGCAGCTTCGACTACACGCTCAGCGAGGGCGACGAACTGTTCGTGCCGACGCACATGACCTATGATTTCGACATCGACGCGCCGCGCCGCGGCGGCCCGCAAGGCGCGCTCGGCCTTGCCGGTTACAGCGCCTGGGCCCATTCCGGCTGGGCGGTCGGCGTCGGCCGCCGCATGCTCGACGAACTGGTCAAGGTGATCGTGCAGCGCCGCGATCCGTTCGGCAAATCGAGCGACAGCGCGAGCTTCAGGTTCCAGTTCGCCCAGATGGAGGCGCGCTATCGCGCGGCCCGCGCGTTCGTGCATGAAACATGGCGTGACGTGTCGGCGACCTGCGATCTCGGCCAGCAGCCTACCCTTGACCAACTGACGATGATCAAGCTGTCGCTGCGTCACATTCACGACGCGGTCTCCGACACCGCCACCTTCGCGCATCGCGCCGCCCGCGGCGCATCGCTGCACAACACGCCGATGCAGCGCTTCTATCGCGACATTCACTCCGGCACCCAGCACATCCTGATGGCGGACCAGATCGTCGAGGAGTGCGGCCGCGCGCTGCTCGGCCTGCCGGGTCCGGACGCGCATTGGACCGTGTTCGGCGTTACCGACTAGCCCCATCGGTGCGGCAGAGGAAACCGGCGTGTCCAGGCAACGCATCATCGGCTTTTGCGGCTCCAGCTGGCGTCCGGCCAGGTCCCGGGCGCTGGTGGAAGCGGTCGGGGCCGATCTGCGCGAGCGATACGCCATCCCCACCGAGATCCTGGACCTGGTCGATGCCGGGCCCGGTCTCGCAGCCTTTTCGCGCGAGGCCTTAAGCGACAGCGCTCGCGGCGTGATCGAGGCGATCGAGGGCGCCGACGGTCTCGTCATCGGCTGCCCGGTGTTTCAGGGCTCCTATCCCGGATTGTTCAAGCACGTCTTCGACCTGATCGAACCCGGCGTGTTGAAGAACCGCCCGGTGCTGCTGACAGCCCTCGGCGGCGGCCTTCGTCATTCGCTGGTGGTCGAGCATCAGCTGCGGCCGCTGTTTGGTTTTTTCGAGGCCTGCACGGTTTCCACGGCGATTTATGCCAGCGCTGACGGAATTCGAGGCGGGCCAACCGCTGCCGCCGATCATCGCCGCGCGGCTCGCCAACGCGGTCGATCAGTTTGCCGGCCATCTGAAGGCCCATTGCGCGGATGCGGCATGACGCGCCGACGCAACCAGGGCCTGGCGTTTCGTTCAACTGGAGACTTCGCCCATGCCTGACGTCGTCAAGAAACCCGGCTCCGATCTCACCGGGTTTACCCGCTCCGAATACGACATCAACGGGGTCAGGACGGTTGTCCAATCCATCGGCAGCGGACCCGTGCTGGTGTTCCTGCACGGCACCGGCACTTTCACCGGTTTCGAGGTGGCGCGGGCCTGGGCCGCGCACCACACGGTGCTGATCCCGTTCCATGCAGGCTTCGGCGATTCCGGCGACTCCGATGTGATCGATACCGTCGAGGATCATGTCCTGCACTACATGGACCTGTTCGACCGTCTCGGTCTTGAAAATTTCGATCTTGCAGGCTTCTCGCTGGGCGGATGGCTCGCCGCCGAATTCGCCATTCGCCAGCCGCAGCGGCTGCGCCGGCTGGTGCTGGTCGCCCCCGCCGGCCTCGTGGTCGATGCCGCGCCCGCGCCGGGGCTGTTCGATATCGCCCCGCAGGACCTGCCGGCCTATCTCGCCCACGATCCCCTGGCCGCCTTGCGCTATTTTCCGCAAGCGCCGGATCCGTCCTTCGAAGCGCGGCTGGGACGCGAGGTCACGGGCTTTGCCAAACTGATCCGCAACCATCCGCAGGGCAATCCCAAGCTCGCCGCACTGGCTGCATCGCATCACCATTCCGACCCTTGTGCTGTGGGGCGCGAACGATCGCCTGCGCCCGACGGCCCAGGCGCAGGCCTGGATGGCGGGCTTGCCCGACGGCCATCTTCAACTCGTGCCGGCGACCGGACACCTGGTGTTCGAGGAAACGCCCGACGCCGGCCGCTACGTCACCGATTTTCTCGCCGGCTGAACCGGCGGGGCGCGATTTTCATCGAGAGCAGAGGACAGGACCATGATCGACATGCCGCCGGGCATCACCACCGCCAACGAAGGCTTTGGCAATATCGTCTGGAACATTCTGGGCCAGACCTACACGCTGAAGCAGCAGTCGGATGCTTCGATGGCGTGGCACGCCGTATTCCCGAGCGGCACCTTCGTGCCGCCGCACATTCATCCTCACCAGGACGAGTTCGTCTATGTGCTGAGCGGCCGCTACGATTTGTGGCTCGACGGCAAGGATTTCACCGCGAAGGCCGGCGACCTTGTCCGCATGCCCAAGGGGCTGCCGCACGGCATCTTCAACAAGTCCGGCGAGACCGCCACCAGCCTGTTCTGGGTGGCGCCGACGCGGTCGCTGAAGGAATTGTTCGAACGCATCCACAACCTTCCCGATCCGGCGGAGGTGGTTCGCATCGCCGCCGAACACGAGGTCAATTTCCTGCCGCCTCCCGCCTGAACGTTCTCGTCTTCGAATTTCAACCGATGGACAAAAAGGGGCCGAACATGAACTTGAGCACTCTCTCTGAAGCCGACCAGGCTCGTATCAGGACCTGGCAGAAATGGATGCTGACGCTTGCCTTCGTCTGCGAGATGTTTCTCGCTGCCGACTGGTACGCGTTCGCCGCCGTGATTCCCTTCATCTCGCAAACCCTGAACCTGAACCCGGCGGAGGCCGGTCTCGCCCAGGGCATCTTCGCAGTCACGGTCGGCATCGGCATGGTGGCCTGGTCGCCGCTCAGTCGCAATATGTCGGCGCGCAACATGCTTCTGATCGGTCTCGTCGGTACAGGCATCGGCATGGTTCTGCAGGTCTTCGTGCAGAGCTACATGCAACTGCTGATCCTTCGTCTCATCATCGGCTTCTTCGATGCCGCCATCTTCATCGGCAACATGAAGCTGATCTTCGGCTGGTTCCCGCAATCGCGCCGCGGTGCCGTGGTTGGCATGATCCTCGCCGCCTACAGCCTTGCGATCACCATGGACTTCGCGCTTGGCATTCCGCTGACGCTCGCTACCAACTGGCGCGTGTTCTTCGCGGTGCTGGCCGCCGGTACTCTGATCGTCGCCCTGCTCGATGCCATCTTTGTCAAGGCGGGCCCCGCCGCAATCGGCTATTCCGGTTTCGCCTGGGAGAATGAACCGGTGCGCGCGCATATGCCCGTCACCGAAATCTTCAAGTCGAAATGGATAGCGGTCGGCGGACTCGGCATTGCCGCCTGTACCTTCGCACTCTCCGGCACAGCCACGTGGGTGGTTCCGGCGTTCATCACGGTGCAGCACATGCCGCCGGCGGCCGGCGCCATCATCGGCACGGCGATGGGATTGTCCCAGGTGGTCTGGCTCATCATCGGCGGCTACATGGCCGACAATATGGGCAAGAACTTCATGATCAAGCTCAGTGCGCTGCTGGCGATGCTGACGGCGATCATGTTCGTGACCAGCACGATCTACGAACTGAACTTCGCCGTGCTGGTGCTGTACTCGGCCCTGAGCGGACTTGCCGTGCTCGGCGGCGGCGCGATCTTCTCGCTGATGAGCGAAAAATATCCCGACAGCCTGGCGCCGGCCGCGATCGGCTACTCAGAGGTGTTCGGCATCATGGCGAGCTTCGCCGCGCCCTGGTCGATGGGCGCGGTCATTCAGGCGTCTGGCGGCTCGTTCGCAGCAGCCTTCGTGTTGTTCGCGCTCGTCGAGGCCGCGTTCCTGGTGCTCCTGATGGTGCTGGCGCGCGACACCGTCAGCCGGCCGACGGTCATCGCCACGCCTGCCGAATAGGGCGGACCCGCGGTTCGCGTGAAGAAAACGCGTGAAAACAAAAAGCCGGAGTTTCGGTTCTATTAATCAGGAGCAAACGTTGCGACCGCGCTTCGGTCAGAGACCGGATTGCTCCTTGCGGACGATCGCGGCGCCGTCGCATAGCGCCTTCAATTTCCCGAAGGCGATATGACGCGGCATATATTTCATTCCGCAATCCGGAGCCGGGAATCAGGCGATCCGTCGAGACGAATTTCAGACCATGCCTGATGCGATCCGCAACCACCGCCGCCGTCTCGATCTCGGGATTCCCGAGATCGAGAACGCCAAGCAGGATTTTCTTCGCGGACAAATCCCCGAGCACACCGAGATCGAGCTTCGGTTGCGCGGCCTCGATCGAAATTTGATCGGCCGTGGTATCGGCGAGTTCCGCCAGGAACGAATAGCCGGCCGGCTTGGTCGAGCCGGGAACGACGGCCGCATAACCGAAACAGAGATGCACGATGGTCGGCACGGTAAGGCCAGAAAGCGCCCGGTTGATGGCCTTGACCGCGTAACGCTTCGCCAGTTCGGGATTGTTGCGAACCCACGGCTCGTCAAGCTGGATGATGTCGGCGCCGGCTTTTTGCAGATCCAGCGCTTCCGCGTTGACGGCGTCGGCAAAGGCCATCGCGAGCTCTTCTTCGTCAGAATAGAATTCGTTCTTGGCCTGCTGGCTCATCGTGAACGGCCCCGGCAGCGTGATCTTGGCGACCCGATCGGTGTTGCGACGAAGAAACTCCATGTCTCTCAATTCAACCGGGCGTGCTCGGCGGATTTTATCCACCACGCGAGGCACCGGTATAGCCTGGCCCGAACGCGATAGGATGATCGCAGGGTTGTCGGCATCGATGCCCTCAAGCGCGGTTGCGAACCGGTTCGAGTAACTCTCGCGGCGAATTTCGCCATCGGTGACAATATCAATTCCAGCGCGCTCCATATCGCGAATGGCGACAATCGTCGCATCGTCCTGCGCCTGTTCGAGGTAGGCCTCGGGCACGCGCCAGATGTCTTGCAGGCGTGTTCGCGGCACGGACTTTGACAGCATGGCGCGATCCACCAGCCATTCGGGCTGCGGATAGCTGCCGACCACCGTTGTCGGCAGGATGTGTTTTGGCCCCTTCATGCAGCCTCCTGATTCAATCGGCAGCGAAGGCGGCGTTCGGCCGCTCGATGGATCGGATTGCCGTGGACGGAAATTCTATCGCCCGAACAACCGTTCCATCAGCCAGCCATCGAGTCCAGCGGCCGCTTCCGGCCGCACCGATGTGCGCGTCGGCGCCGGCCGGCCGACGGTGCCGCCGGCAGACATTGGCATCGGCGTCGGTGCCGAGGGCGGGGAGACCTGCGAGGAAGCTTGCACCATGTTCGGGAAAAATCCGGCCGGTTGCGAATGCGGCAGCGGCACCGGCGTCACGCCCTGATGGGCGGCTTTCATGAAGCGGGTCCAGACTTCCACCGGCAAGCCGCCGCCGGTCGCCTTCTTGGTCGGCGAATTGTCGTCGTTGCCGAGCCAGATGCCGGTCACGAGATTGGCGGTGTAGCCGATGAACCATGCGTCGCGGAAATCCTGGCTGGTGCCGGTCTTGCCGGCGGCCATCCAGCCCGGAAGTTCCGCCTTGTGCGCAGTGCCGCTGAGCAGGGTTTCCTGCATCATGGTGTTCATGGCAGCGACATGGCGCGGATCGATCACCTGGCCAAGCTGGTCGGCGGGACGGACGTACAGCACCTTGCCCTCGCTGGTGCGGATCCGGTTCACGACATGCGGGGAGACACCGAGGCCGCCATTGGCAAACGGCGCATAGCCGCCGACCAGTTCGATCAGCGAGACCTCCGAGGTGCCGAGCGCGATCGAGGCATTGGCCTCAAGCTTCGATGAAATGCCAAGCCGGTGCGCGGTACGGATCACGTTTTTGGCCCCGACTTCCAGTCCGAGCCGAACCGCAACGGTATTGAGCGACATCGAGAGCGCCTGCGTCAGCGTCACCGCGCCGAAATATTCGTGGCTGTAATTCTCGGGCTTCCAGCCCTTGACGTCGAGCGGCGCGTCCTGCCGGATCGTCTCCGGTGTCAGCCCGGCCTCGATCGCGGTCAGATAGACGAAGGGCTTGAACGCCGAGCCCGGCTGGCGCTTGGCGGTCACCGCGCGATTGTACTGGCTCTCGGCGTAGTTGCGGCCGCCGACCATGGCGCGCACCGCGCCGTCGGGCGTCATTGCCACCAGCGCGCCCTGGCTGACATTGAACTTGACGCTCTTGGCGGCGAGTTCGTCGATCACGGCGGCTTCGGCGATGTTCTGCAGTCTCGGGTCGATCGAGGTTTCGACCACGATGTTCTGATCGATCTGGCCGATCAGGTCGTCGAGCACCTCGCCGATCCAGTCGGCGACATAATTGACGGTGCCGGCGCCCACCGGTTTCACGTTGTAGGAGGGATGTCCGATCGAGGCCTGCGCCTGCGCCTCGGTGATGAATTTGCCGTCCGCCATCGCGGTCAGCACGATCTTGGCGCGCTGCTCGGCACCCTCGGGGTTGCGGTTCGGCGCCAGCCGTGACGGCGATTTGACGAGGCCCGCGAGCATCGCGGCCTCGGCCAGCGTGACGTTCTTGGCGGATTTGCCGAAATAGCGTTGCGCGGCCGCCTCGACGCCATAGGCGCCGGAACCGAAATAAACCCGGTTCAGATAGAGTTCGAGAATCTCGGATTTGGAATGCTTGCGTTCCAGCCAGAGCGCGAGTTCGACTTCCTGCAATTTGCGTTGCAGCGTGCGCTCCTGGGTCAGGAACAGGTTCTTGGCGAGCTGCTGGGTCAGCGTCGAGCCGCCCTGCGAAACGCCGTGATGCAGGATGTTGGTGACCGCCGCGCGCGCGATGCCGAGCGGATCAACGCCGTAATGCGAATAGAACCGGCGGTCCTCAATGGCGATGAAAGCCTTCGGCAGATAGGGCGGCAGATCCTTCAGCGAGACGTTGGCGCCGGCCATTTCGCCGCGTGTTGCCAGCACGCTGCCGTCGAGGCCGACGATCTGGATGGTCGGCGGCCGTTTCGGAATTTCAAGCGCCTGGATCGCCGGCAGATGCGCACCGACCCAGACCACGACGCCGATCACGGCGATCGCGCCCCACAGGCCGAGCACCGCGCCCCAATAGACCAGGCGTCCGATGCCGAATTTGCCGCGCGATTTCGAGCGGCGCCTGGCGCCGCTGCGCGAAGCGGCCGGCTTGCGCTCGCGCGGCGCGTCGTCATCGTCGGATGGGCGTTTGGCAGATGATTTTTTCGGTTTGTCGTCCGCGGCGGCAATCCGGTCCGCCGCCGACAGGCGCAAATCCGCCAGCGCGGCGGAAAGCCCGAATAGCGGCTCCTTGCGTCCGCCGCCTTTTTTCCGTCCCAACGCCATACGCGATACGCCGCCCACACCGGTCCCGCCGCACGCTAGCCCGCGCTGTTTAAGGGCCGGTTACCCAGAAGTTAACGCGGGATTAGCAGGTGGGGCGGTGCGTGGTAATGGTTGCTGGAACTTCAAGGAAATGAGTCAAGGAAAACGGGATGGGAAAAATAGGAACAGACTGGGCCATATCGATCCGACCAGGGAAATCTTCGCGCAATTTCGGGCCAATGATCGGCCGGGTCCGATTCACATGCTCAATCTGGTGCGCCTGCGCGCGATCGCCGCCTATCCGGACGGCCGCAAGGCGACCGGCGCCGATGCCTATGCGGCTTACGGCCGCGAGAGCGGGCCGGTGTTCGAACGGCTCGGCGGCAAGATCGTGTGGCAGGGGCGTTTTGAACTGATGCTGATCGGGCCGGAAGCGGAGCGCTGGGACCACTGCTTCATCGCCGAATATCCGAGCGTGGCGGCTTTCGCGGAAATGATCCGCGATCCGGTTTATCGGGAAGCGGTGAAACACCGCCAGGCGGCGGTCGAGGATTCGCGCCTGATCCGGCACGCGGTGTTGCCGGTCGGAAAGACGTTTGGCGAAATTCCGAAGTAAAACAAATCGGCGGCCACGAGGGGGCACTTCCCTCTCCCCCGGGGAGAGGTCGATTTGCGAAGCAAATCGGGTGAGCGGGTGCTGCACTACGAGAGACTTAACCCCTCACCCGGACCGCATCTAGCGATGCGATCCGACCTCTCCCACAAGGGGAGAGGTGAAGGAAGCCGCCGGCCAAACCAATTCGATCTGAAGGAAGCCGCCGGGCAATCGATTTGATCAAGCGCGACATGAGAGAATGTTAGAGTTTGGCTTCATCCTTCGACGCCGCAAGAGCGGGCTCCTCAAGATGAGGTCTCAGAACCTCATGGTGAGGCGCGCGTCTTCGCGCGTCTCGGAACCATGGGACCACAGAAGAAGGATCAGGTGATCGTCGGCGATCGGAAATCGCTCTAGCCCGCCGGACCGGCGTCCTCGAGGATCGGGCCGAACAATTCCCAGCGCTCGCCGTTGAACTTCATCATCTGCATCTGCTTGTTGACGCGGTAGTCGTTCTCGGTGGTGTTGGCCTTCATGCCGGGCAGCGACATATCGAGTTCGACGTTCTTCAGGTTGGTGGCCTGCTTGATCACGTTCTCGCGCGTGAGGTCGTCGCCGCACTGCTTGAGCACATGCGCCATCAATTGGGCGGTCGAATAGCCATAGGTGTTGAAGTTCGAGTTCTTGTCGCCTTCGGGGTAATACTTCGCCATGAAGTCGAAATAATGCTTCATGCCGGGATCGTCCTTCCACTGCGGGTCACTCGGATCCTTGCCGTAATTGGTGCTGATCAGGCCCTTGGATGCTTCGAGGCCCGCCGGCTGCAGCACCGCGCCGACCGAAGTGGCGTTGATATCGACGATCTGAACCGGATGCCAGCCGACCTCGGCGATCTTCTTGATCGCCTGGGCCGCCTGTTTCGGCGTCGACGCGCTGAAGAACAGATCGGCGCCGGCGTCCTTGATCTTGAGAACCTGCGAATCGATGGTCGGATCGGTGACTTCGTAGGAGGCTTCAGCCACGATCATCTTGGCCGCCTTGTCGCCAAGGCCGGCCTTGATGCCGGTCAGGTAGTCCCTGCCGAGATCGTCGTTCTGATACAGTATGCCGATCTTGGCGTCCGGATGGTTCTTCAGGATATATTGGCCGTAGATGCGACCCTCGGTCTGGTAGTTGGGGTTGAAACCGAGCGTCCACGGGAAATTCTTCGGATCGGTGAATTTCGACGCGCCGGTGGCGGCGAACAGTTGCGGCACCTTCTTGGAGTTGAGGTATTTCTGGACCGCGGCATTCGACGGCGTGCCGACGATCTGGAAGGTGAGCAACACCTCGTCGCTCTCGACCAGCTTGCGCACCTGCTCGACGGCTTTCGGCGGGCTATAGGCGTCGTCATACTGGATCAAGTTGATCTTGCGGCCGTTGATGCCGCCTTGCTCGTTGATCATCTTGAAATACGCCGCCTGCGCCTTGCCGATACTGGAATAGGCCGAGGCCGGTCCGGAGAACGGCACGGTCTGGCCGATCTTGATCTCGGTGTCGGTGGCGCCGGTGTCGTATTTCTTCTGCGCGTAGGCCGACGATGCGGACAGCGCTACCGCAAGCGTTGTCGCGCTGAGCAGATGAAAAATACCGTTCCTCATATTGCTGCTTCCTCATAAGGTGATTTGGCCGATGGTCTGGTCCGGTGCCTTGTTCAGGCTGCGGCGGCCGCCATCGCTCGCCAAGGATACTGGAGGAACGGATATCGCAATGCAAGGCGATGCCGGCCGGAAAGAAGGTAAACGATCCTACGCCAGCCAGAGCAGGATCAGCGCGATGGCCGCGGGCGCTGCCTGCACCAACAAAATCCTGCGGCTGACGGTCACCGCACCGTAGACGCCGGCGACGATCACGCAGAGCAAAAAGAATACTTTGATTTCGAATGCAAAGGCCGGAATGCTCGCGACCAGCCCCCAGATCAGCCCGGCGGCGAGAAAGCCGTTATACAGCCCCTGGTTGGCCGCAAGCACGGCGGAGTCGTTGGCTTTCTCAAGCGAGTTGCCAAAGGTCTTCAAGCCCAGCGGCTTGGTCCAGAGAAACATCTCCAGCACCAGAAAATAAACATGCAGCGCTGCTACCAGCGCCACCAGCGCATTGGCGATCCCCATCATGTTGCGGTCCCCCAAACCGGTAGCCGGATTTCGGGTGGACGCTAGCACGCCCTATAGGCACCGTGCGACGGCTCACGCGCTATTTCCGAGGAAAATGATGATGGCCGGAAACCGCCAGACAGACCGTCGCCGATGGACGATGATTCCAGAATGGAAATGGACCGGACGGCGCGCGCCACCGGTTCGAGCAGGAGAGGAAACCGATGCACAGCCCTATCACCAGCAAGACATATGGGACCGTCAGCGCCGACAGGCAGAAGGAGATGAGCGGCCTGGAATTCGTCCAGGGGCTCGTCGACGGGACGCTGCCCCTCAATACGATCGCCGAGACCCTGGGTTACGATGTGACCGAGGCGGCGAGCGGACGCGTCGTCGTCACAGTGGAGCCGAGCGGCATCCATCTCAATCCGGCCGGCACGGTGCACGGCGGTCTCGCGGCCACCCTGCTCGACAGCTGCATGGGACTGGCCGTCCAGTCTACCCTCGAGAAGGGCATCGGTCAGACCACGCTCGAGTTCAAGATTTCACTGCTGCGGCCGATCACCGCCGAGACCGGATTGATCAAGGCGGAGGGCGTGGTGCTGAGCCGGGGCCGGCGCGTCGGCACCGCCGAGGGACGGGTGACGGATGGCAACGGGCGTTTGCTCGCGCATGGCACCACCACCTGCCTTATTTTTCAGAATTGATGGCGGCATTTTTGGCCCAAAATGGTGATGTCCGAAAACCGCGAGACAAGCCTGTCCGAATGGACCAGGATTGCCTGATGGATATGGACCGCATCGCCTGCTACCGCGCGATTTCGACCCGCGATGCCCGCTTCGACGGGCGGCTGTTCGTGGGTGTCAAAACCACCGGCATCTACTGCCGGCCGATCTGCCCGGCGCGCACCCCGAAGTTTGCGAATGTGTCGTTCTACCCCTCCGCGGCGGCGGCCCAGCAGGTCGGCTTTCGCCCATGCCTGCGCTGCCGGCCGGAAACCTCGCCCGATCTTGCGTTCTGGCGCGGCACCTCCAACACCGTTTCCCGCGCGCTCGCCCTGATCGAGGCAGGTGGCCTCGATGAGGCGGATGTCGAGGGCCTCGCCAATCGGCTCGGCGTCGGCGCGCGCCAGTTGCGGCGGTTGTTTCACCAGCACGTCGGCGCCTCGCCGGTCGCGGTGGCGCAGACGCGGCGGGTTTTGCTGGCCAAGCAATTGATCCACGAGACCTCGCTGCCGATGGCCGAAGTGGCGATGGCGTCGGGTTTCAACAGTATTCGCCGCTTCAACGAAACGTTTCTGCAGTTGTTCGGACGTTCGCCGGCGACCCTGCGGCGCATCCGCGACAAGGGCAGGCGCGAAGCCGGCGCGCTGTCGGTTCGTCTGGCGTACCGGCCGCCCTATGACTGGGATGCGATAGTGTCGTTTCTCGCGGCGCGCGCCATTCCGGGTGTCGAGATGGTCTCGGACAATATCTACCGCCGCACGATTGCGATCGGCGACGATCATGGCGTGATCAGCGTCGCACCGGCCGACCGCAACAGAATCAGCGTCTCGGTGCGATTTCCGGATATGGCGGCGCTGCCGCAGATCATCGCGCGGGTGCGGCGGGTATTCGATCTGGCGGCCGATCCCGACATGATCGGCGCGCATCTGTCGCTCGACCCGGTGCTGGCGCCATTGGTTGCCGCGCGGCCGGGCTTGCGGGTCCCCGGCGCATGGGACGGCTTCGAACTGGCGGTGCGCGCGATCTTCGGCCAGCAGATCACCGTTCCGGCGGCGACCAAATTGCTCGGCAGGCTGGTGCTGGCCCACGGCGCGCCGCTTCCCGCGGCGATGAAAGATGTCGAGGGTCTTAGCCATCTGTTTCCTTCGGCCTCGCGTCTTGCCGGCGCCGATCTTGCGGTTCTCGGCATGCCGAATGCGCGGGCCGCATCGGTGACCTCGCTGGCGGCGGCCATTTCCGCTGATCCAGCGATGTTCAGCCGGGGCGCGAGCCTTGAGGAGGCGATTGCGAAGCTGCGGTTGCTTCCGGGGATTGGCGAATGGACCGCGCAATACATCGCGATGCGCGAGCTGCGCGAACCCGATGCGTTCCCCGCCGCCGACATCGGATTGATGCGCGCCATGGCTGCGGCTGACGGTCGCCGTCCATCACCCCATGAACTGTTGTCGCGCGCCGAACGATGGCGCCCCTGGCGCGCCTATGCCGCCTTGCATCTGTGGGCCGCCGGCATTGCGCATCCCGCCTCATCGGCGAAAACGCATGAACGCCAGGCTGCCTGACACATGTCGCCCGACACCTTTAATCTCGACCGGTTGGAAACACCGATCGGCACGGCGCTGCTCGTGACCGACGGTGACGGGTTCCTGCGTGCGCTGGACTGGGAGGGTCACGAGCCGCGCATGAAGGACCTGCTGCGGCTGCACTATGGCGATGTGGTTTTGCGGGACGCACGGTCTCCCCGGGATGTCCGCGCGGCGCTGTCACGCTATTTCGAGGGCGATCTCGCCTCCCTGAACGCGATCGAATGGCGCGTCGCCGGCACGCCGTTCCAGCGCAAGGTCTGGAATGCGTTGCCGACAATTCCGCCCGGCGCGACCATGAGCTACGGCGCGCTGGCGGCTCAACTAGGCATGCCCAAAGCGATTCGTGCGGTCGGACATGCCAATGGCTCCAATCCGATCAGCGTGGTCGTGCCCTGCCATCGCCTGATCGGCGCCAATGGATCGCTGGTCAAATATGGCGGCGGGTTGGAGCGCAAGCGATGGCTGCTCGAGCATGAAGGCGTGGCGCTGAAGCCGGCGTCGAGACGCAGGGTGACGGCGGTCTGATTTCCGTTCGGTAAAACGTCAGGTCCGTAAACCGCCAGACCGGCGCGGTCGATGCTCCTATCGTCTCCATCACATTCAACATGGAGATGATCGATGACGGACGCAGAGCTTCAGGATTTTGTCACGCGGTTTGCGGCAGCATGGGCGGCACGGGACGGCAAAGCCTTTCTCGATTTATGGCACCCGGAAGGAACGCTGAACACGCCGATGGTCGGCCGCACCGTCAAGGGGAGTGAACTCAATCGCCTGATGGAAGTGCAGAAGGCGGCGGCGCCGGATTTCGTCTGGCAGTTGCTGGACTGGACCTCGCGCGGCGACGTCGTGATCATCGAGTGGCAGACCACGCGGATCGTCAACGGAGCGCGGTTCGACTGGCGTGGCGTCGACAAGTTCCGCATCAGGGACGGCAGAATCGCGGAGGAGGTGGTCTACAGCGACACCGCGCCGCTCCGGGCCTTCCGTTCCGGCGAGACGCTGGAGCCGATTACGAAATTCTGAGGCTGTTGCTTACGCAGCCGGCTGCGTCGCGGTCTCGTCATTGGCGAGCAGGTGGATCAGCGCGCTCTTGATCGCGGCCTGCCGCGTCGGCGCGTTGATCTGGGCGCCGAGCAGGTCGGTGACGTAAAACACGTCGCGGGCGCGCTCGCCGAAGGTCGCGACATGGGCCGAGGCGATGTTGAGGTTGAGCTTCGAAATCGCCGTTGTCAGTTGATACAACAGGCCGGGCCGGTCGAGGCCGGAAACCTCGATCACGGTGTAGCGGTCCGACCACTGGTTGTTGATGATGACTTCCGGCTCGACCACGAACGGCCGGGTCCTGCCGCGTCCGGCGGCACGCCGCGCCACCGCTTCGGGCAGCCGCAATTTGCCCTCGAGCACGTCCTCGATCATGTCGCCGATGCGGGTCGCGCGCCGTCCCTCGTCCTCGTCGCGGTCGTATTCCCGCGTGATCGCGATGGTGTCGAGCGCGCGCCCGTCTGTGGTAGTGTAGATCTGCGCGTCGACGATATTGGCGCCCGCCGAGGCACAGGCGCCGGCGATGATCGACAGCAGCCAGGGATGATCGACCGCCAGAATGGTCAGTTCCGTGACGCCGCGCGCCTCGTCGAAGCCGACATTGATCGCAAGCTTGTGGCCGGCCTGTTCGCTGGCGCGCACGAAGCGGGCATGGCGGATCTTGCGCGGCAGTTCGACCTTGAGCCAGTAGGCCGGATAATGCCGCCCGATATAGGCGTTGAGTTCCTGCTCCGGCCATTCGGTGAAGGCCGCGCGAAATTCCGCCTGCGCCACCGCGATGCGTTGGGCGCGGTTGACTTCCGAGAAGCCGCCGGTCAGCACCGGCTCGGTTTCGTAATACAGCGTGCGCAGCAACTGCGCCTTCCAGCCGTTCCAGACGCCGGGACCGACGCCCCGGATATCGGCGGTGGTCAGGATCGTCAGCAGCTTCATCTGTTCGACCGATTGCACCACGGCGGCGAAATTCTCGATGGTCTTGCGGTCCGACAGGTCGCGCGATTGCGCCACCATCGACATGGTAAGGTGTTGTTCGATCAGCCATGCGACCAGTTCGGTATCGGCGGCGTTGAAGCCGAGCCGCGGGCACAGCCGCCGCGCCACCTTGGCGCCGGCGATCGAATGGTCCTCGGGGCGGCCCTTGGCGATATCGTGCAGCAGCGTAGTGATGTAGATCACCGGGCGATGCTCGGGGCGGATCTTGCGCATCAGGTCGCTGGCGACGATGAATTCGTCGTTGCCGCCGCGCTCGATGTCCTGCAGATAGCCGACGCAGCGCAACAGGTGCTCGTCCACCGTGTAATGGTGGTACATGTTGAACTGCATCATCGACACGATCTTGCCGAAGGCGCGAATGAAATGGCCGAGCACGCCGGTCTCGTTCATCCGCCGCAGCACGATCTCGGCGTCGTTCGAGGTCAGGATCTCCATGAACAGCCGGTTGGCTTCCGGGTTCTCGCGCAGTTGCACGTTGATCAGCTTCAGCGAGCGCGTCACGGTGCGCATGGCGTCGGGATGAAAGGCGAGATTGTTCTTCTGGGCGAGGCGGAAAATCCGGATCAGGTTTACGGGATCGTGCTTGAAGACGTCGGGTGCGGCCAGGTTGATGCGGTTGTTGTCGATGATGAAATCGTCGCTGTCCGGCACCCGCCGCCGCTTGGTGTTGGGCCGCAGCCGCGCCATCATGCGGCTGAGCACCGGCGCTGGCTTGGCCTGCTGGTCTTCCAGCTTGGCGCACAGGATCGCGGTGAGATCGCCGACATCCTTGGCGACCAGGAAATAGTGCTTCATGAAGCGTTCGACATCCTGCATGCCGGGATGCGACGTATATCCGAGCCGGATGGCGATCTCGCGCTGCATGTCGAACGACAGCCGCTCTTCCGGCCGGCCCGAGATGAAATGGATGTTGCAGCGGACCGACCACAGGAAATCGGCGCAGCGGCGGAAGGTGCGGTATTCCTGCGCGTCGAATACGCCGCGTTCGAGCAACTCATCGGTCTCGCGCACGCGGTAAACATATTTCGCGATCCAGTACAGCGTATGCAGGTCGCGCAGGCCGCCCTTGCCGTCCTTGACGTTGGGTTCGACCAGATAGCGCGACTGCCCGGCGCGCCGGTGCCGTTCCTCGCGTTCGGCGAGCTTGGCGGTAACGAATTCGGCCGCGCTGCCCTGAACCACCTCGCGATCGAACCGCGCCACCAGCTCATTGTAGAGCGGCTGGTCTCCGGTCAGAAACCGGGTCTCGAGGATCGCGGTGCGGATCGTCATGTCGCCCCGCGCCTGCCGGATCGATTCATCGACCGAACGCGTCGCGTGGCCGACCTTCAATCCCATGTCCCACAGGCAATACAGGATCGCCTCGGCGACCTGTTCGCCCCAGGCGGTTTGCTTGTAGGGCAGGATGAACAAGAGATCGATGTCGGATTCCGGCGCCATCAGTCCGCGGCCGTAACCGCCGGTGGCGACCACGGCCATGCGCTCGGCGCCGGAAGGTATCGGCGAGTGATAGAGATGGCGGGTGGCAGCGGAAAACAGGATGCGGATGATCTCGTCCTGGACGAAAGACAGCCGTTCGGCGCAGCGCCGCCCGTGCCGATCTTTCAGCAGGATCGCCTGCGCCACCGCGCGGGCTTCGATCAGTTCAGCCTTCAAAAGCTGCGCCAGCGCGGAACGAAAAACGTCCTCGCGCCCGTGATGCTTGGCGGCGAGTGCGTCGACCGCCGCGGTGATCCGCGCGGTATCGAAACGTTCGTCGGCTTCAGGCCTGGCTGGTGTCACAACGATGTCCATGACCTAACCGGATATCGGACGGCGCCGATGCTGTCACTGATCATTCTGGGATAGCAGCAGGTCCATGCTGCGATTCGGCCGCGTTTGAGTAAGGTTGTTCCCGTCGCAGGCGGCTGGGCGGAGATATTTTCCCATTGATTTCTTCGCTTAACTCATTGAAATGAAATAGCGTTTTCAGGCGTGCGGCGACCGCGCCGGCGGAGCGTCGGTCGCGTTGACTCCTGCCACCTGTTCTGACCCATTACATCGGATAGCTCTGATATCCGGGAGAAACAACAATGGACGCCGCCGAACTCCGCGCCACGCAGGCCCCGATCAAGGACCGCTATAAATCCGATCCGGGGGCTGCGATGATTACGCTGAAAGCCAAGGGCTCGATCGACCACGACGGCATCGCCTGCAAGGTGGAGACCGGCCGCGCCTTGGCAATCGCCGGCCTGCATCCGGCCACCGGAGGTTCCGGACTTGAATTGTGCTCCGGCGACATGCTGCTCGAAGCGCTGGTCGCCTGCGCCGGCGTGACGCTGAAATCGGTGGCGACCGCCGTCGAGATACCGCTGAAGACCGGCCATGTGATCGCCGAAGGCGATCTCGATTTCCGCGGCACGCTCGGCGTCGACAAGGAAGCGCCGGTCGGCTTTGCGGAAATCCGTCTGCGTTTTGATGTTGGCACCGATGCGCCGCAGGAGAAGCTCGATCTGTTGCTGAAACTCACCGAGCGCTATTGCGTGGTCTACCAGACCATCAAGAACGGCCCCAAGGTTTCGGTGACGATGCACAGGGTGTGATTTTCGTTACTCCCCTCCCCCTTGCGGGGAGGGGTCGGGGGTGGGGGTCTCCAAGCACAGAGCTTGTGGCTACCCCCACCCCCAACCCTCCCCCGCAAGGGGGGAGGGAGAAGGCCATCAGAGCCGCTAATGCCCCCCGAGCTTGCCTTCATCCTGACGCTGCTGCTGCGCATGGCGGTCACCGCCGCATTCGTGGTGTCGGCGTCCATCGTCACCGAGCGCGCGGGGCCGGTAATCGGTGCGCTGGTGGCGACGTTGCCGATTTCGGCGGGGCCTTCCTACGTATTTCTCGCGCTCGACCATGATGCGGCGTTCATCGCCGAGGGCGCGTTGGCGAGCCTGCCGATCAACGCCGCGACCGTCTTTCTCGGCCTGACCTATGTGTTGCTGGCGCAGCGTCACAACGCGCTGGTCAGTTGGTCCGCCGGCGCCGTGGTCTGGATCGTGCTGGCGGCACTATCGCGAACCATCCACTGGTCGCTGGCGAGCGGCCTTGCCGTCAATGTCGTGGCGTTCGCGATCTGCATTCCGCTGCTTAATCGCTTCCGGCATGTCAGGATGCCGCTGATCGCGCGCCGCTGGTACGATATCCCGTTGCGTGCAGCGCTGGTTGCCACTTTGGTGGCAACCGTCGTGACGCTATCGGGATGGGTCGGCCCCAAGGTCAGCGGCATGATCGCGCTGTTTCCGGTGGTGTTCTCCAGCATGATGTTGATCCTGCACCCGCGCATCGGCGGTCCGCCAACCGCCGCCGTGATCGCCAACAGCGGTTGGGGCCTGCTCGGCTTTGGCGCCGCGATTGCCGTGCTGCATGTCGCGGCGTTGCGTTTCGGCTCGATGATCGCGCTCAGCCTCGCGCTGGCGACGAGCGTGAGCTGGAATCTGGGGCTGTGGTGGCTTGGGCGGAGAAAGCTCGTGCGCTGAATTCGTCATTGCGAGCGCAGCGAAGCAATCCACCCTATGCTTCCTTGTGCCTTATGGATTGCCTCGCTGCGCTCGCAATGACGGTGGCGACTACGGCGTCTTCGGCAGTTTCGCCTTCAGCGCATACAGCGCTTCCAGCGCGTCGCGCGGCGACATCTCGTCCGGATGCATCGCCTTTAACGCCTCGATCAGTTTTTCCGCTTCGCTCGGCGGCGCGGGCTCGGCCGACGCGCGCGACGGCACCGCGAACAGCGGCAGGTCGTCGGCCAGCGCGCGCGCGGTCTGGCCGCGATCCTGCGCTTCGAGTTTGGCGAGCACGGATTTGGCGCGGGCGATCACTGTTGGCGGAAGGCCGGCGAGTTTCGCCACCTGAATGCCGTAGGAGCGGTCGGCCGAGCCCGGTAGCACTTCATGCAGGAACACCACGTCGCCCTGCCATTCCTTGACCCGCACGGTGGCGTTGAACAGTCGCGGCAGTTTGGCCGAGAGCGCGGTCAGCTCATGATAATGCGTGGCGAACAGCGAGCGGCAGCGATTGGCCTCATGCAGATGCTCGATCGCCGCCCACGCGATCGACAGTCCGTCGAAGGTCGCGGTGCCCCGGCCGATCTCGTCCAATATCACCAGCGACCGCTCGCTGGCCTGATTGAGAATGACGGCGGTCTCGACCATCTCGACCATGAAAGTCGAGCGGCCGCGCGCCAGGTCGTCCGCCGCACCGACGCGCGAGAACAGCCGGTCGACGATGCCGATGCGGGCGCGGGCCGCCGGCACAAAACTGCCGGTCTGCGCCATCAACGCGATCAGGGCGTTCTGGCGCAGGAAGGTCGATTTGCCCGCCATGTTCGGGCCGGTAATCAGCCAGATCTGGCCTGAGGTCTGTCCCGGTCCCGGCGACAGGTCGCAGGCATTGGCGATAAACGGCTGGCCGTCGCGCTTCAGCGCCTGCTCGACCACCGGATGCCGGCCGCCCTCGATGGCAAAGCCGAGCGAGCCATCGACCTCGGGCCGGGTATAATTGTCGTCGACGGCGAGTTTCGCCAGCGCGGTCGCGACGTCGAGCAACGCAAACGCATGCGCGGCGGCGCGCAGATCTTCATTGGCGGCGGCGACCATCGCGCACAGCCGCTCGAAGATTTCCAGTTCCAGCCCGAGTGCGCGGTCGCCGGCATTGGCGATCTTGGCTTCGATCTCGCCCAGTTCGGCCGTGGTGAAGCGGACCTGCCCCGCCAGCGTCTGGCGATGAATGAAGGTCGCGTTCAACGGCGGCGCCATCAGTTTGTCGCCGTGTTGTGCGGTGACCTCGACAAAATAACCCAGCACGTTGTTGTGGCGGATCTTCAGGCCCTTGACGCCGGTCGCATCGGCATAGCGCGCCTGCATCGCGGCGACGACGAGGCGTGAGGCGTCGCGCAGGTTTCGCGTCTCATCCAGCGCCGCTTCATAGCCCTCGCGCACAAAACCGCCATCGCGCTTGATCAGCGGCAGTTGTTCGGCCAGCGCGCGCTCGAATTCACGCGCCAGCTCCCGCGACGGGCGGCGCAGCGCCGCCATGACGGCGGCGATGTCCTGCGGTGGTTGATCCAGCTTTTCAAGTTGCGCCAGAGCGGAATCGGCGGCCAGGATGCCGTCGCGCAATCCGGCCAGATCGCGCGGGCCGCCGCGGCCCACCGACAAGCGCGCCAGCGCGCGCGACATATCGGGTGCTGCGCGCAGCGTGGTGCGAATGTCGTCGCGTACCGTTGCTTCCGCGACAAAGGCCGAGACCGCATCGAGCCGCCGCGCGATCGCTGGCGCATCGGTTAAGGGAGCGGCGAGCCGCTGCGCCAGCAGCCGCGATCCGGCTGCCGTCACGGTGCAGTCGATGGCGTCGAGCAGCGATCCGCGCCGCTCGCCGGCCAGCGTCCGGGTCAATTCGAGATTGGCGCGGGTCGCAGGATCGATCGCCATGGTGGTGCCGGCCGCCTCGCGCGCCGGCGGCGACAGCGGCGGGCGCTTGCCCACCTGGGTGCGGTCGATATAGGTGACGGCGGCAGCGGCGGCGGTAGCCTCCAGCCGCGACATCGCGCTGAGGCCGTCCATGGTGGCGACCGCAAAATAATCGCACAGCCGCCGCTCGGCGGTGGCGCTATCGAATACGTCGCGGGTCAGCGGCGTCACGGCGGGGAGTTCGCGCAACAGCGGTCCCAATTCGGGATCACCAAACAGCGCGTCGGTAACGATCACCTCATTGGGATTGATCCGGGAAAGTGTGGCCGCAAGCTCGCCGGTCGCGCATTCGGTGACGATGAATTCCGAGGTCGAGATGTCGATCCAGGCGAGCCCGAGGCGGTCGCTGCCGGCCGATCCGCGCGCCCGGGCCAGCGCCAGCAGATAATTGTTGGCCCGCGCGTCGAGCAGGGTGTCTTCGGTCAGCGTGCCGGGGGTGACCAGCCGCACCACGTCGCGGCGGACGACACTCTTGTTGCCGCGCGCCCGGGCCGCCGCCGGATCCTCCATCTGCTCGCATACCGCTACCCGGTGACCCGATGCGATCAGCCGATGCAGATAATCGTCGGAGCGCTCCACCGGCACGCCGCACATCGGGATATCCAGGCCCTGATGCTTGCCGCGTTTGGTCAGCATGATGCCGAGCGCGCGTGAGGCGATTTCGGCGTCCTCGAAGAACAGCTCGTAGAAATCGCCCATCCGGTAGAACAGCAGCAGGCCGGGATTGGCGGCCTTTATTTCCAGATATTGTTCCATCATCGGCGTAACGCGCGCCGCCGCCTCGGCGGGCTGGGCATCGGATGGCTGGGGGACAGGTTGCTGGATCGTCATCGCGGCGCAAACTACAAAATTTTAGCCCGCGATCCCACTGGTTTGCCGATTCAATACCTGTTTTCCACCCCCTCTGTGAGTCCCTGACGGCGAGCCCGGACCTACGGACATGACGGTCGTCACGCCAATGCGCGGCTGCCGCGACAGCGGTCGATTGACCTGCCGCGACGGCGCTCCTAAAACTCGCCATCAATTAAAGCCGATGAGCGCGGAAACGCGGCATTCCAGGGAGAGTTCCGATGGGTGATGTATTTGTTTGCGATGCCGTACGGACCCCGATCGGCCGCTTCGGCGGCTCACTGGCCAAGGTGCGCGCCGACGATCTGGCGGCAACCCCGATCAAGGCCTTGATGGCGCGGCATCCCAAGCTCGACTGGTCCGCGGTCGACGAGGTCTATTTCGGCTGCGCCAACCAGGCCGGCGAAGACAACCGCAATGTGGCGCGGATGGCGCTGTTGCTGGCGGGGCTGCCGGAATCGATTCCGGGTCTTACGCTCAACCGTCTGTGCGCCTCGGGGCTCGATGCCGTCGGGGCGGCGGGGCGCGCGATCCGCGCCGGCGAGATTGATTTTGCCATCGCCGGCGGCGTCGAATCGATGACGCGGGCGCCGTTCGTGATGGGCAAGGCGCCGGAAGCGTTTTCGCGTTCGGCCGAAATTTACGACACCACCATCGGCTGGCGCTTCATCAATCCCTTGATGAAGGCGCAATACGGCGTCGATGCGATGCCGGAAACCGGCGAGAACGTCGCCGAGGAATTTCAGGTTTCGCGCGCCGATCAGGACGCGTTCGCGATCCGCTCGCAGCAACGCGCAGGCGCAGCGATCGCGTCGGGTTATTTCGCCGAGGAAATCACGCCTGTCTCGGTGCCCGGCGGCAAGGCCGGGCCGATCACCGTCGACAAGGACGAGCATCCGCGTCCCGAAACCACGCTCGAAGGCCTCACCAAGCTGAAGCCGATCGTGCGCAATCCCGGCACGGTGACCGCCGGCAATGCGTCCGGCGTCAATGACGGTGCTGCGGCGATGATTCTCGCCTCCGAAGCAGCGGTGAAGAAGCACGGACTGACGCCGCGGGCACGGATTCTCGGCCTCGCTTCGGCCGCGGTGCCGCCGCGCATCATGGGCATCGGTCCGGTGCCGGCGACCCGCAAGCTGATGGAGCGGCTGGGTTTGAAAATCACCGATTTCGATCTGATCGAGCTCAATGAGGCCTTTGCCTCGCAGGGGATTGCCTGTCTGCGCCAGCTCGGCGTCAAGGACGATGCCGATTTCGTCAACCCGCATGGCGGCGCCATTGCGCTCGGCCATCCGCTCGGCATGAGCGGCGCGCGGCTGGCGTTGACGGCGGTGCACGGCATGGAGAAGCGCGGCGGAAAACGCGCGCTCGCCACCATGTGCGTCGGCGTCGGCCAGGGTGTCGCGATGGCGATCGAGAAGCTGAACTAGAGGTGTGTTTTCGGACTAGACAAACCCTGAGTTCGTCATTCCGGGATGCGCCCTCTTGGCGCAGGCCCGGAATCCATACTTCCTGTCGTGGCTATGGATTCCGGGCTCGCGCAAGAGCGCGCCGCGGAATGACGGTTTTGATGAGGAGGCAACGTATGACCCTTTCCTATCCCATCGCAAGCAACGCGGCGCATCCGGCGCGGTTGTCGCCGGACTACCGCTCTACGCTGAAGCGGTCGCCGCAGAAGCCGCTGATCATCATGCGCCATACGCTGTCGGAACTGACCGGGCCGGTCTACGGCCACGAGACGGTGCGCGAGAACGATCACGACCTCACCATCCAGCACACCGGCGAGCCGCTGGGCGAACGCATCATCGTCCACGGCCATGTGCTGGATGAGGACGGCCGCGCGGTGCCGAACACGCTGCTCGAAATCTGGCAGGCCAATGCCTGCGGGCGCTATATCCACGTGGTCGATCAGCATCCGGCGCCGCTTGATCCGAATTTCACCGGCGCGGGCCGCGCGCGAACCGATGCCGACGGCTACTACCAAGTTCATCACGGTCAAGCCCGGCGCCTATCCGTGGGGCAACCATCACAACGCCTGGCGCCCGGCCCACATCCATTTCTCGGTGTTCGGCCACGCCTTCGTCTCGAGGCTGGTGACGCAGATGTATTTCCCCGGCGATCCCCTGTTCGAATTCGATCCGATCTTCAATTCGGTGACGGACGAGAGAGCGCGACTGCGGATGGTCTCGTCCTTCGATCTCGACAATACCCAGCCGGACTGGGCGCTGTGCTACCGCTTCAACATTGTGCTGCGCGGGCGCAACGCCACGCCGATGGAGACGAAATAGTGCAAGAACCTGCCGAAAAAGGGATTACGCCATCGCAGACCGTCGGGCCGTATTTCAAATACGGCCTGACGCCGGGCGGCAAATACGAATGGAACGAAGCCTTCACCATCTAACCTCGTCACCCCGGACACCTCGGGCGAACGCATCCGGGTCGAAGGCCGGGTGCTCGACGGCGACGGCCAGCCGGTCGGCGATTGTATGCTGGAGATCTGGCAGGCCGATGCGCAAGGCCGCTTTTCTGATCCGCAGGATAAGCGCGCGCTGCCGAATTCGGTGTTCAGGGGATTCGGCCGCTGCGGCACCGACCCGAACGGCGATTATGCGTTCGACACCATCAGACCGGGGCAGGTGCCCGATCCCGACGGCAAGCCGCAGGCGCCGCATCTGTTGCTGGCGATTTTCGCGCGCGGCATGCTGCTGCACAATTACACGCGGATCTATTTCGACGGCGAGGCGGCCAATGCCGCCGATTCCGTGCTGGCGCTGGTGCCGGCCGATCGCCGCGCCACCCTGATCGCGACACGCAAGCCGGGCAATGGTACTGCCGTCTATGGTTTCGACATCCGCCTGCAGGGCGACGACGAGACGGTGTTTTTCGATATTTGATGGTCTTGGCTGTTTGGTCGACGCCTCTCATCCGTCGTCGCCCGGCTCGACCGGGCGATCCAGTAAACATTGACGCCAGCGATTACTGGATCACCCGGTCAAGCCGGGTGATGACGGCTTCTTACAGCTCTTACTCGATCACCGCATGATCCGGCGCCGCCGACTGGCTGCGCAGCGCGGCCTTGGTGGAACCGATCATGATCGCCAGCGGGATCGCGCAGAGCGTGAACAGCGTCACCATCTGGTAATCCAGCGAGAAGGCGATGATCTGCGCTTGAAGCGCGACCATCACGTCGGCCAAGGCGCGGCCGCCGTCGCTGTTGAGGTCGATCAGGCTGCGCACGTCCGGCATCTGCAGCGCATGATTGAACGGGGTGACGTGCTGCGGACAGCACCGCATAAACACGACGCCCGCCCTCGGTCAGTTGCGCGATGACGACGGAAATCCCGATCGAGCTTGCGACATTGCGCATCAGGGTCAGCATCGAGGTGCCGTCGGTGCGCAGATGGTTGGGCAGAGTCAGGAACGCCACGGTGCTGAGCGGCACGAACACCAGCCCGAACCCGAATCCCTGCACGATGCTCAGGGTCACGATCTCCGAAACGCCGGTCTGATCGGTCCAGCCGGTCATGTAGAACAGCGAAAGGCAGGTCAGGCTGAGGCCGGCGATGATCAGCGTGCGGGCCTCGATGTAGCGCATCATGCGGCCGACCAGCATCATGGCCACAAAAGTGCCGCAGCCGCGGCTTGCCAATAGCAGGCCGGCGGTGATGATCGGGTAGCCGATGACGTTCTGCAGGAACGGCGACGACATCGCCATGGTCGAGAACAGCACGAGGCCCATGACCGCCATGAAGACGCAGCCGCCGACGAAATTCTTGTCCTTGAAGATCGCAAACTGGATGAACGGCTTTGAGGTCGTGAGCGAATGCGCGAAGAAATAATAGAAGCCGGCGATCGAGATGATGATCTCGGCGATGATTTCATTGGATTCCAGCCAGCCAAGCTGTTCGCCGCGGTCGAGCGCGACCTGCATCGAACCGATGCCGATGGCGAGCGCTCCGAAATCCGAACCAGTCGAAGCGCAGGTCGCGATCGGCTTTGGTCTCGTCCATGAACACCATCAGACCGAGCACGGTGAAGATGCCGAACGGCAGATTGACGAAGAACACCCAGTGCCAGGAATAGGTCTCGGTGAGCCAGGCGCCGAGCGACGGCCCCATGATCGGGCCCATCATCACGCCCATGCCCCAGATCGACATCGCCTTGGCGCGCTCGTGCAGCGCATAGGAGTCCAGCATCACCGCCTGCGACAGCGGCACCAATGCTGCGCCGAACACGCCCTGCAGCAGGCGGAACAGCACCATCTGGTTGATGTCCTGCGCCATCCCGCACAGCACCGAGGCGATTGTAAAACCGCCCGAGCACAGGATGAAGATGCGCTTGCGGCCGAAGCGGTTGGCGATCCAGCCCACCGGCGCGGTCATGATCGCGGCGGCGACGATGTAGGAGGTCAGCACCCAGTTGATCTGGTCCTGCGACGCCGAGAGCGACCCTTGCATATAGGGCAGCGCGACATTGGCGATGGTGGTGTCCAGCGCCTGCATGATGGTCGCGGTCATGGCGCAGATCGTCACCATGTTCCGGCGCAGGCCGGGAACGGCGACGGGGGCCGCGGCCATCGTGCTCATGGTCGGATCACCTTGAGCATGATCATGCTCTAGTCCTGGTCCTGGTTCGCCGACGCCGGCTGCAAGCCGAGCAGGGCAGCCAGCGACCGATGATGGCGGGTGTCGATGGTGGTATAGGCGCTCATGCCGGCCTTCAGCTTGCGGACATATTTGTCGTCGCTGTCGAAATAGATTCGCACCGGAACGCGCTGCACCACCTTGACGAAGTTACCGGTGGCGTTCTGCGGCGGCAGGATCGCGAATTGCGCGCCGGTGCCGGGGCTGAGCGAACCGATGGTGCCCTTGAAGGCGTGATCCGGGAACGCATCGACGTCGATGTCGACCTGTTGTCCGACCGCGACATGGGTGAAATCCGATTCCTTCAGGTTGGCATCGACCCAGGGCTTGGCGGTGTCGATGACGCTGAACACCGGGGTACCGGCAACGACAAAGCGGCCGAGCTGAATCTGATCGACCTGGGTGGCGATGCCGTCGATCGGCGCGCGCATCACGGTGTGATCGAGGTTGCGCTCGGCCTGGCCGAGCGCCGCCTTGGCCAGCGCGTAGGGCGGAAACTCCTCCAGCGGCAGATCGGCATTGCCGAGCAACTGGGTTTTCGCGCTCGACATCTGCTGCTGGACGAAGGCGAGTTCCGCCCGCGCGGTGACCAGCGCGGTCGAGGAATTGTCGAGGTCGAGCTGCGAGCCGAAAGTGCTCTTGACCAGGGTCGACTTGCGATCGACATCGCGCTGCTTGAGGTCGACGCCCTGCTGCATGAGGTCGGCCATCTTGTCGTAGATCTGGATGTTGGCCTTCAGATTGTCATAGGTGGTGTGGGCCTGGTCGAGCGTGGCCTTGGCCTGCTGCTCGGCCAGACGGAACGGGATCGGATCGATCTCGAACAGCACGTCGCCTTGCTTGACCCGCTGGCCTTCGCGAACCACGACCTTTTCGATCTTGCCGGAGATGTCGGGCGTGATCAGCACCTTCTGGGCGCCGACATAGGCGTCGTCGGTCGTCACATAGCGGCCGCCCTAAAGATAGAACACGAGCCCGCCGATCAGCGCCACCAGCGGCAACACCACCAGCAAAAGCATGCGGCGATAACGCCGCAGGCCGGCCATCAACCGGCGGCGCGGCTGCCGGGCCACCGCGTTCGGCCGGGCTGGACGGAGTGACCTTCTGCTCGGGCGGGAATTTGAGGACTGGTTCAGCCATAACGCTGCTCCTTCTTCGGAGGTTCGCCGGCCGGATTCTGAATGGCGTTGCGCACGTTTTCCTTGATCGTTTCCAGTTGGGTGAGAAGGCGGTGGGCGTCCGCCGGATTGATGCCTTCGAGCGCGGTTGCCGTCAGCTCGGAGCGCAGCCCGCTCAATTTGCCCAGTAACGGGCGCGCCGCCTTGCGCAGATAAAGCCGGTTGACGCGGCGATCGGTTTCGTCGCCGCGGCGCTCGATCCAGCCATTGTCGCACAGCCGATCGATCAGCCGTGTCAGCGTGATCGGCTGCATTTCCATCTGTTCGGCGAGTTCCGACTGCTTCAGGCCCTCGGTGCGCTCGACCTTGGCCAGCACCGCCCATTGCGCGCGGGTGATGCCGTAGCGCGCGGCCTGTTTGTCGGCATAGGCGCGCACCAGCCGCTGCACTTCGCCAAGCGTAAACATGAAGTTCATATCCACCGAACCGCGCATCCGCGTCATCTCCATAAGCATTGGATATAATAAGCTTGCTCATGAATTTGTAAACGAAGGGCTGCCCCGCCGGCAGCACATGGCTCGCGCGATTCCTGGGAGCAGCCAGCGAATCCGGCGCCGCAGGGTTTGGGATTGCTGGACAAAATGCTACATATTGCGGCAATGACCGCGACCAAACCCGCATTTCCCGCGCCCGACCATGATCACGACCGCTGCGCCGCGGATGCGATCCGTCACGCCGAACGGGTCTGCGAGCGGCGGGCGCAGAAATTCACGCCGATCCGGCGTCAGGTGTTGCGGGCGCTGTTGTCGAGCCACCGTCCGCTCGGCGCCTATGAAGTGATCGATGAACTCGCCAAGGCGATGCCGCGGCCGGCGCCGATCACGGTCTATCGCGCGCTCGATTTTCTGATGGAGAACGGCCTCGTCCATCGCATCGAGAGCCGCAACGCCTATCTGGCCTGCGCGCATGACCATGACGCGGCGGCGATGGTGGCGTTTCTGATCTGCGAGCGCTGCGGTTCGGTCGGCGAAATTCCCGCCGCCCCGGTGGCGCAAAGCCTCAACGCCGCCGCGCGCGCCAGCGGCTTTGCGCCGAAATTGTCGGTGGTCGAAATCACCGGCACCTGCGCGCATTGCCAGCGCGCGTGAAGTTTTAGCCGGGCATGATCCATTGCGAAAAACGCAACGCTGCTTTTCGGGATCATGCCCCAACACGGCGACAAGCCGGCCATGAGGGGAAATGTCTTCAGATCAAGTGAATCTCATCGGCCGGGCGGCCGCTCAGCCCGGGCGCCGTCGCATGGATGCTGATGCTGTGCCTGAGCTGGGGTTTCAACCAGATCGCGGTCAAGCTCGACCTTGCCGGACGTTCCGCCGATGCTGCAGGCCATGATCCGTTCCGCCGGCGCATTGCCGGTGCTGCTTTTGATCGCGCGGCTGCGCGGCGTCAGGATGTTCGAACGCGACGGCACCCTGGGCGCCGGCCTGTTTGCGGGTCTGTTGTTCGGTCTCGAATTCGTGCTGCTGTTTCACGGCCTGAAGCTGACCTCGGCCTCGCGCGCGGTGGTGTTTCTCTACACCGCGCCGTTCTTTGTGGCGCTCGGCTCGTACCAGTTTCTCGGCGAGCGGCTGCGCGCGTCGCAATGGGGCGGGCTGGGCTTGAGTTTTGCCGGCGTGGCGCTGGCGATCGGCGTTCCGCAGGCCAATGTCGACGCCAGGGTGCTGCTCGGCGATCTCCTGGTCGTGGGCGCCGGCGCGCTGTGGGCGGCCACCACGCTGGTGGTGAAGGCGACGTCGCTGCTGCGGGCCCCGCCCGAAAAAGCCTTGGGCTATCAAGTGGCGGTGTCGGTCCCGATTCTCGGCGCTCGCGGCGTGGATTTCGGGCGAAACCCTGACCCGGGTTCCCGGCCCGCTGGCGCTGTCGCTGATGGCCTATCAGGCGATCTGGGTGGTCGGATTGACGTTTCTGATCTGGTTTGCGCTGGTAAAGACCTATTCCGCCAGCAAATTGTCGGCTTTCAGCTTTATCACCCCGTTGTTTGGCGTGGTGGCTAGCTATGTCATCATGCATGACACCCTGACGCCGATATTCGGCGTCGCGGCCGTGCTGGTCATGGCCGGGCTTTACCTCGTCAACCGCCCTGATCCTGTGGTCCCGGTTCCGACCGATCCATTGCTGAATGTCACCAAAACCTGACTTCCCAGATGATGCGTTGGCAAAAGTCGAGTCTGACGGCTCAGCCAATCTCGATCGGCAGCGACGCATCCTTCGCCCACTCTCCCATCGATCCGTCATAGAGGGTGAGGTTGTCGTAGCCGAGCCGATGCAACAGAAACAGATCGATGGTGGCCGAGATGCCGCCTCCGCAATAGGCCACCACGCGCTTTTCCTTGGTGATACCTTGCGCGGCAAAGCTTCTTTTCCGCGTCGGCGAGCGGCACAAAAGCCTTGGTCTCGGGATCAAGCAGCGTCGCCGCCGACACGTTGCAACTGCCGGGAATCCGCCCCGGCCGGCCGTAGCGACTAGGCTCCAGGCCCTTGTGGAACTGCGGGCCGAGTGCATTGACGACGACGGTGTTCCGATCGTCCTTGACGGCGAGCACGTCCTGCTTGCCGACAAAATATCCGGACCGCGGTTTCGCCGTGAAGGTCGCCGGCTGATATCCCTTCGCAGGCCCGCTCTCGATGGCGCGGCTTTCCGCTTTCCATTTGTCGAAACCGCCGTCGAGCACACATACGTTGTCAAAGCCCAGCGATTTCAGCATCCACCAAAATCGTGTCGCCCACATCGGTGTGCCGATGCTGTAAAGCACAACCCGGCTGTTCGCTCCGATTCCGTGGCGGCCGAATGCGGCCTCGAGCGGCGCGACTTTAGGCATCATGAAACGAAGCTCGGTTGTTTGGTCGGAGAATTCGCCCTGCAAATCCAGAAAATCCGCATTCGGAATATGACCGGCCTCGTAGGTATGGCGTCCAGGTACAACGTTATAAGGAACCTTGCTGCCGTCGGCCGCCGGTTCGAGATAGGTCGTGCAGTCGAACAGCCTGAGATCCGGCTGGTCGATGATGTCGGCGAGTTCCGCCGATGTGATTAACCCGCTACGCTCTCGCATCTGTTTCCCCGGGACTATTTCGGACTGATGTTACGGCCCGCGATGTATGATTAATAGGCGGTGCCTGGGAGGTTGGTCTTTAATCCTGCGATTCCTGTCCAATATATGGTTCGGTGGCGGGTTCACCGGCAGCCTTGCGTTAAAGCCAAATTCTGGACTAAGCCATTGAATAGGTTACGGAATAATTCAATGATCCGTGATCCGCACGGCCCAGCTATCGTCCCCTTGGTGAATGTCACCAAAACCTGATATTCGAGACCCCATGAACCAAGCCCGAAAAACCGCCGCAGAACGACGTCGCTGGCCCTGCGGGCCGGCATCAAACCACGCAAGTCATGGTCGGCAATGTCGCCGTCGGCGGCGGCGCGCCGATTGTGGTGCAGTCGATGACCAACACCGACACCGCCGACATCGCGGGCACCGTGGCGCAGATCGCAGCGCTGGCGCGTGCCGGTTCCGAACTGGTGCGGATCACGGTCGACCGCGACGAAGCCGCCGCCGCCGTTCCGCATATCCGCGACGCCTTGCGCAAGCGCGGCATCACCACGCCCCTGATCGGCGATTTCCATTATATCGGCCACAAGCTCTTGGCGGAGTATCCGGCCTGCGCCGAGGCGCTCGACAAATACCGCATCAATCCCGGCAATGTCGGCTTCAAGAACAAGCGCGATACGCAATTCGCCGACATCATCGAGATCGCCAACAAGAACGACAAACCAGTGCGGATCGGGGCGAACTGGGGTTCGCTCGATCAGGAATTGCTCACCAGACTGATGGACGAGAACGCGCTGCTCGCCGAACCGAAGGATGTCCGCGCGGTGACGCGTGAAGCCATGGTGCAGTCGGCGCTGTTGTCGGCGGCGCGGGCGCAAGAACTCGGCATGCCCAAGAATCGCATGATCCTGTCGGCGAAGGTGTCCGCGGTGCAGGACCTGATTGCGGTCTACCAGACGCTTACCGAACGTTCGGATTACGCCATCCATCTCGGTTTGACCGAGGCCGGCATGGGATCGAAGGGCATCGTCGCCTCGTCGGCAGCACTCGGTATCCTGCTGCAGCAGGGCATCGGCGACACCGTGCGGATTTCGCTGACGCCGGAGCCCGGCGGCGATCGCACGCTCGAAGTGCAGGTGGCGCAGGAGTTGCTGCAGACCATGGGCTTCCGCACCTTCGTGCCGCTGGTGGCGGCATGCCCCGGCTGCGGCCGCACCACCTCGACCACCTTCCAGGAGCTGGCGCGCAGCATCCAGGACTTCATCCGCGACGAAATGCCGAGCTGGAAGTCGCGTTATCCCGGCGTCGAATCGCTCAACGTCGCGATCATGGGCTGCATCGTCAACGGCCCCGGCGAATCCAAGCATGCCGATATCGGCATCTCGCTGCCCGGCACCGGCGAAACCCCGGCCGCACCGGTGTTCGTCGACGGCAAGAAGTTCAAGACCCTGCGCGGCCCCCACATCGCCACCGAGTTCAAGGCGATGGTGATCGACTATATCGACCAGCGCTACGGCGCCGGCACCGCCGTGCCGGCCAGCACGGTGACCGCGGCGGAGTAGGGCAGGGCCGGCTTACTTCTGCCTTTGGCAGATGAGCGGACGTGGCCGGACTTGCCGTTGACGCACGCTGCTCTGCGTCAGTCGACTCGCGCGAAGCATCTGCAGCTCGGCAATGCGGTTGTCGGCGCGGCGGAGCCGGCGGCAAAGCTCGCGGCTGATATTCTGCATCACCATCACATAGGCATGGATATCGGTCTTGTAGCAGGTGTAGAGCTTCCGGGCCGTGAGCTCGTACAGCACGGTCGGGCTCTCCGCGACGACGGTGGCCGATCGGTTCTGCATTTCGATCAGCGTCATTTCACCGAAAAAATCACCGGGCCTGAGTGCAGACATGCGCATGACCTGCCCGGATTCCATCCGCTTGCTCACCACCAGTTCGCCGGAGTGAACAATGAACAGGGAGCGCCCCGGTTCTCCTTCCGCCACTACCGTGGCGCCGGCGTCGAAGCCGCGCTCGACCAGCATGGAGACCAGGAGATCGAGGCCTGAGTCCGAGAGGCCACCGAAGAAGGGTGTGTCGAGCAGGAACGCTTTCAGATCGGGCGAGCTGACAGCCATCGCCCGAATATACTCCCGCTCCCGGCGGCGGCAAGCGGGCCAGGCCTGCGAGTTCGCAGCACGTGATTTAAGACCCCGGGTTTTGAGCTTGAATCAGCCTGGACAGCGCCATTCGGCTCAGGCGCAGTCCTAGAAGCACTGCGTGACATTTACGGTTTGTCTTGTACCGTCATGCCCCGGAACCGTTACGACCGCCGTCGGACAGCTCGGCACATAGGCTCGTTCGGAAGGTGTGACAATCGGCGGATATCGATGGGCCCAATCCCAGGGAACATCATACGTGTAACGGACATCGCCCGATGTTGGTTGCGTAACATCCGCGGTGGGTTCGCCGTCCGATGGCCCGTAGAAGCCGTCCTCTACGGCCGGCCACAGATTTCCTGTGTTGTTTCGCCGACGGTGAAGCTGTGATCGGGCGAATGACGCATGGGAACCCGAACGCGCCGAAGCAAACGCCCGGTGAGACGTTGATCCCGAGCGGGCAAATGCTTCGTTCGCGGCAAACAACACCGCGATGGCGCCGAGAAAGGCGATAAACGCCGGATGCACTCTATAGGTCATGGCACGCACCAATTCGTTGTTTGCTGGGCTGCAGTCCAGGCCACGCTAAGCGGGGCATTTTGCGCCCGCAAATGCGTAGTTAATTATTGGTTAAGATGTAACGTTAACAGGCAAGGTGGAGTTCAACCAACAGCGGATTTGCGCAGTTGAGGTCCGTTGCTGGGGCAAGAGCCGACCTCGATCGCGCTTGGCGCGACGTCAGCTTTTTGGTCCCGAAGCGGACATTGGGCATCATTTGCTTATAATCAGGACTTTCTGCCGACGGCAGGCCCCCCAGCCAAAATGTGGTTTCACGGAATCAATCGTTGGTTGCCCGGGTTTCTGCGCGGCGATAGTCTGATTTCATATGCCTGGACGGCTTGCTTTGTGCACCTCGCTTCGCAGACAGAGAAGTAAGATTCGCGGAGAGCGATAATACAAGAGGAGGAAACATGAGTACTCCCGCCCGTCGTAAGTTCCTGAGGCTTGCGCAAGGCGTTATTGCCGCAGCCTCCATCTGGGCAGCGTCGGCGGACGCGCAGGAACGCTTTGCCGTCACCGTCTTCGAGAACGTCCGGATATTTGACGGCACGCATCCCTCGCTTTCGGCTCCGTCTAACGTTCTGATCAGGGGCAACATCATTGAACAGATTTCGACCAGTCCAATCCCGACCGATCGCCGTGCCGACACCCAAATTATAGCAGGTGGCGGCCGGGTGCTGATGCCCGGCCTCAGCGACGCGCATTGGCACGCGATGTTGGTTCGCCCGACGCCTGCCCAGCTCTTGTCCAGCGACATCGGCTACAGCACGCTGCTGGCGGGCGCCGAGGCAACCGCTACGCTCATGCGCGGTTTTACGAGCGTTCGGGACATGGGTGGGCCGGTCTTCGCCCTCAAGCGCGCGATCGACGACCAGTTGCTGCCGGGTCCCCGCATCTACCCTTCAGGCGCTGTCATCACGATTAGCGGCGGCCACGGAGATTTCCGTGAGCTCAGCGACCTGCCCAGGACCAATGGCGCGACGCTGAGCCGTGCCGAGGAGCTGGGGGGAAGTGCTATTGCCGACAGTCCGGATGAGGTCCGAAAGCGGGCGCGCGAACAACTCATGCAAGGAGCGTCACAGATCAAGTTGACAGCCGGCGGCGGCGTCGCCTCACCGTTCAGCCCGCTGGAGGTCACCACCTTTACGGAAGCCGAGTTGCGTGCCGCGGTTGAAGCGGCCACGGATTGGGGTACTTACGTCGCCACGCATGCTTACACTCCCAGCGCGATTCAGCGCTCGATCGCGGCCGGGGTAAAGGTCATTGAACACGGGCACTTGATGGATGAGGCGACCGCGCGGCTTATCGCTGAGAAGGGCATCTGGCTCAGCATGCAGCCCTTCGTCGACCTTGGCGGCGCAAAAGTTCTCCCCGCCGTTCAGCAGCAACAGATGATGCAAGTGGTGAGCGGCACCGACACAGTCTACGGCTATGTGAAACGATACAAGATCAAGACCGCTTTCGGAACTGACATTCTGTTTTCGCGCGCTTTAGCCGAGCGTCAGGGGCAGGGAATTGTGGATTTGACGCGCTGGTTCACGCCGGCCGAAGCGCTCGCCATGGCGACTTCGGCAAACGGAGAACTGCTTGCCTTGTCAGGCTTGCGCAACCCTTATCCCGGCAAACTGGGTGTCGTGGAACAAGGTGCCCTCGCCGATCTTTTAGTCGTCGACGGCAATCCCCTGGAAAATATAAACCTCGTTGCTGACCCGGCGAACAAGTTCCTGATCATCATGAAGGACGGCATTATCTACAAAAACACCATTCCCAGGTGATCGTCACGCCCCGGCATGCGGCATGTCAGGTCCTGGCCGTCGACGGGAACAGCCGCCGAAAGGCATCAGTGAGGCATCGTCGGCCGGGATGCTCGAATGCGCTGCGAGAAATCGGGCGCGCCATCGGCCGCCGCCGCGTCCTCGTTGATCAGCGAGCGACGCCGCAGTTCGTCGAACGACAGCGTTGTATCGATCCGGCCCGAATAATACAGGTAGCTATCGACCAGGCCGTTGAGCACATGCCGGATGTCGAGCCGACCGACTCTGCCGGCAGCGTTGGCATACCGCACGATGTTGATCGTGCAGCTATTGGTCAAAAGGTGATAGTACTCCGGCCGATCGGCGAGTTCGTTGATCCGCGCCAGATAAACCAGCAGCAACCTGCGGGCATCGTCGGGTGAGGTGTTGAGACGGTAGAGATACACCGCCTCGTGGCGGTAGTTGGTGCGCACGCCTACGAGGTCGCGCTCGTCACCCACCACGTAGATCAACTCGAATTGCTTGAAGAGCGAGGCGATTGGCGCAAAGCCCTCTCCCACCTCCGGCCGCGTCTCGATCGAGATGCTGAGCGGCGGCGCATTGTCGAAGATGAAACTCAGGAACGTGTGTCCGACCGGACCTGCCATAAAGTAGGACACGTAGAAATCGAGCGCCGTCAAATGAGAAAGCAGGATCTCGCGCTCCTCATAACGCACCGTGAAATCATCGCGCGTGCGGTAGTCGAAATTGCGGACGCCCGTGAGTCGGACGCGGTCGCCGTCGATGAATGCCCGCGGCATCACCGCGACCTCCGGCCGCCAATGACGATCGTGCGAGGGACGGATGGTAATCCACCACACGGCCACGCCAAGAAACAGTACGATCGCGATCACCGACATGCGCCGTTGACGCGAAAACCAGATGGCCCCGATCGTGAACGCCGCGAAGGCTGTCGCCAGCGCCAAACGCATCCCGGCCCATGGCAGATTTGAATAATAGATGGCCAGCGTGGCCCACGTGACGAGCGCGGCCCGGCACAGAAACCAGACCACTGCGATCAGCCGGCCGAAAGACCTGGCCAGGAACTTGCGAAGAGAATTCAACGACTCCTCCCCCGCGCCTCAATCGGTTGTTCCCTAAAATTGTCGGCAAGCGTGAGCCCGCATCGAAAACCGAAAAGTCGAAAATGGCAAGAAATAGCGATTGCAGCCGGTACCACTTGTTCGATATGTTTCATCCACTCGTCTCGTGCAGACAAACGTCAGATAGGTTTTCTCATCGGAGGCCGTCATGACCAATGCTTCAGACACTCTTATAAACCCTCAAGCCGGTTCTGAAATGGCGCCGCTACGCGCCAAGTGGGGCTGGATCGTCGCGCTCGGCGTCGTCTATGTGCTCGCCGGGTTTATCGCTCTTGGCAGCGTGGTCATGGCCACCGTCGCGAGCGTCTTCGTCGTAGGCGCGATGATGATCGTCGCCGGCGTCGCCGAAGTGATTAGCGCCTTCCAGGTCAAGAGTTGGGGCAAATTCCTGCTCTGGGTCCTGCTCGGGGCGCTCTATATCATCGCCGGATTCGTCACGTTCCAGAATCCCCTGCTCGCCGCCGCACTGCTCACGCTCATTCTCGGCGCATCGCTGGTGGCCTCCGGCATCATGCGGATCATTCTGGCCTTCAGCATGAAGCAGGAAACGCCCTGGATCTGGATATTGTTGTCCAGTGTGATCACGTTGCTGCTCGGCCTGCTCATTTTGGCGCACTGGCCGGTCTCAAGCCTCTATATCCTCGGCGTGTTCCTTGGCATCGATCTCATCATGGCCGGGGCAGGCTGGATCGGACTGGCTTCGGCCTGCACCGCGGTCGTTGACGTGTAATTGGCCGTCTGTTCGCCAGGCGGTCTCTTGATCGACGATGAGGAGACCTCGCTGTCATCATTCTGATCACGGCGGCGGCGATCATCTTTGCGCTGCAGAACTTCGAGATCGTCACTATGTCCTTTATGTTTTTCTCGGCTTCAATGTCCGCGTGCCGCTCGCGCTGTTTGCGCAGTTGATGTCCGTTGCTGGGGCAAGAGCCGACCTCGTTCGCGATTGGCGCGATGTCAGCTTTTGACCCAGCGGACATGTCCCGCTTTCACATACGACCCGCGTTGAGCAGTTTAAGATCGCGCGCGCCCGATCGATCGGCTATGGTGTAATCTACGAACTCACAGCGTCAGGACCATTTGAAGAGGCCGTTCAGTGGTACCTGATATTCGCTATGCCAAGAGCGGCGATGTGCATATCGCCTACCAAGTCTTTGGAAGCGGCCCAGTCGATCTGGTGATAATTCCCGGCTTTATTTCGAACATCGAGCACTACTGGGACTGGCCAGAAGCAGCTCGTTGGCTGAACCAATTAGCAGGGCGGGCACGAGTTATCCTGTTCGACAAGCGGGGCACCGGCCTTTCCGATCGGCTGGGGCAGTTGCCCAATCTCGAACAACGAATGGATGATGCTCGGGCTGTGATGGATGCCGCCGGGGTCGAAACGGCGGCTGTCATGGGCTTCTCGGAAGGCGGATCACTTGCGGTGCTCTTTGCTGCCGCTCATCCTGACCGATGTTCTGCACTCGTCCTATACGGTGCGTTCGGGCGGTTTTCAGACTGGTTTCCGACAACGCAAAAACTCGACGCATTTCTTGACTATGTCGAGACAAAGTGGGGTACCGGAGAGAGCTTCGCGGCGTTTGCACCTTCGAAGAAGGGTGACAGGGAGTTTCAACGCTGGTGGGGGCGGTGGGAAAGACTCGGCGGCAGCCCGTCAGCGGTAAAGAGCTTGATGCGATTGAACAGCGGCATCAACATCGATGGCATCCTGCCGTCGGTTCGCGTCCCGACTCTGATTTTACACCGGACGGAGGACCCGACAGTCAGTATTCAGGCCGGGCGTTTTCTTGCAAGCCATATTCCGCAGGCGAAGTTCATCGAATTGGAAGGGACCGACCACATGTGCTGGTTCGGTGACAACGCAGCACAGATAGCAGATACGATTTTGGATTTTGTTCTGGAGCCAGGCGCCGACGCAAGAGCGGCTACAACGCCAAGACGGGTGCTGGCGACTATCCTGTTTACAGATATTGTCGCCTCGACCGAACGCGCCCAGGAGTTGGGCGACAAGAACTGGCGCGAATTACTCA
Organism: uncultured Pseudomonadota bacterium; assembly: GCA_963771225.1. Lineage (GTDB taxonomy): Bacteria > Pseudomonadota > Alphaproteobacteria > Rhizobiales > Xanthobacteraceae > Bradyrhizobium. The sequence goes on from CAVYSR010000014.1 coordinate 429,072, forward strand.
AGGCACATGACGCAACCGTCCGCCGAGAAATCATGCGGTTTCGAGGCAACGAGATAAAGTCGACGGGAGACGGTTTTCTGGTTGACTTCGACGGTCCGGCGAGGGCGATCCGATGCGCGATGGCGATTGCTGATGCGATGGCACCGCTTGGTATTCAAATTCGCGCGGGATTACACACCGGAGAAGTGGAGCGGAGCGAAACCGATGTGCACGGAATTGCTGTTCATCTTGCGGCGCGTATCATGGGTACGGCGGCGGCTGGTGGAGTGGTCGTTTCGCGGACTGTGAAGGACCTTGTTGCCGGTTCAGGTATCGAACTTGACGACGCAGGTGAGCACCTCTTGAAGGGTATTCAAGAGAAGTGGCAACTATACAAGGTGAGAGCGGCGACTTAGCGCCTTTTTGCCTTCGATCGATTATTCAAGTCATTCCGGCAAAAGGAGATGGCCGTGTGGCAGGCGGATGGATGGGGTTGGCGGGCGCGAATAGGATTGTTAACTCCGCACGCCGACATCGTACCAGAGTCCGAATTCCGAGCCATGGCCCCGGACGGAGTTTCGATTCATGCAGCGCGTGTCCCTCTGGGAGTTTATGCTCCGGGAGGGACCATGGATCGGACAATTGCCGTTGACCACGTGCGAGCTTTTGCCGACCCACCGAGGGTAGACGATGCGGCCGAGTTATTGGCGGCAGCTCCGTTACAGGCGATCGTATACGGTTTTACGAGCAGCAGCTATGTGCGCGGGCCGGCCGACGATGTGGCGCTGAAGGGGCGTTTGGAGTTACGCACGCGCGGTATCCCCGTGGTCATCCCGTGTGCGGCCGCAGCCGCGGCGTTGACTGCGTTCGGTGTAAAACGACTCGCGTTGATCAATCCTCCCTGGTTCTCCGCTGAGTTGAGCCGGCAAGGGGCGAATTACTTCCATGACCATGGATTAGATGTTGTCCATCACGGCCCCGCCGGATTACCATCGGACCAGCTCGCTATTGACCCGGCCCAGGTCCATGAGTGGGTCTGCGCCCATACGCCCGGGAACGCAGAGGCCGTCTTCATCGCCGGCAATGGCTTCCGGAGCATCGGTGCAATTCAAGTCTTGGAGGAGGACCTTTCGCGGCCCGTCTTGACGGCAAACCAAGTGGCGTTTTGGCTGGCCCTGCGCTTTTCGGGTGCCCGCATTCCAATTGCTGGCTATGGCCGGATCTTCGACCGAGAATTATCGTCGGCCCAAACCCGCTAACCGCCGCTTCAACGTTGTGCGGTCCGGTATTGGCACGTTTCGGAAGTATCGCCCACGGCCTGCGATGGCAGCAGATCGGATCGAAGCGGACATCGCCGTCATGAATCGCCGAGCGGGTGGTAGCCGAACCGGACACCCCGGTTTCGATATCCGGTTTACATTGGAAACTCCCTATCCTGCACTTGATCGCGTGGAGTTTTCGGGGTCAACTTCAAACGCTGCAAGCTAAGGAAGGGACAAGGAAATGATCAGAGGCATATTACTGGCTGCGTTGATCGCTACATTTGCCGGTGGAGCGGCCTTCGCGCAGGAAACCTGTGAAAGCAAGGCGGTCGGCAAGGACGGCAAGCCGCTCGCAGGCGCGGCAAAGACATCCTTCATGAAAAAATGCATGACCGATACGTGCGCCACCAAGGCGGTGAGCGCGGAAGGCAAGCCGCTTTCAGGAGCTGCGAAAAACAGCTTCATCGCGAAATGCGAAAAGGGGGCTTAGAGCGTTTTCGAGCGAAGTGGATGCCGGTTCGCGTAAAGAAAACGCGTCAAAACGAAGACTAGAGCTTCGGTTCTGATTCAATCAGAACCGATCATGCTCTAGCCTGCTCGCGACGTAAAAATAGGCGAGGAAAATATACGAGGCCGCCTCATCAAGGCGGCCTTTTCGTTTCAAGTACGCGGGGCGATGCCGCCTGCCGGCATGGGTGGGCGGTCAGAAGTTTTCGCCCACCATCGCCTCGCTCCTGGCCCACAGCGCCCTGGCGTGCTCGGGATCGAGCGCATAGGGCCTGACGCCGGGGCTCACCGGGCTGACCGGTCCTTCGATGACTTCCGATACCTGGCAATTCTCGCAGTAACGGCCAGCGACATCCTCGGCCGGCGCGACGAAGCCGGACCAGATCGACGTCGCCGCACCCTGCGGAATCGTCTTCAACTGGAACGGCGGCTGGCCCGCCGCGGCGAGTTGGGCATTGATCTGCGCCACGAGAGTTTCAAGCTCGCCGGGCGCCATATGACGGTCGAGCTCGGTCTTGATCCCGCCCGGGTGTACCGCTGTGGCCCGCACCCCGCGCGCCTTGTGCCGGCGGTCGAACTCCACCGCGAACAGGATGTTGGCGGTCTTGGACCGGCCATAGGCAATCATCGGGTCGTAGGGCGTGCGCTCGAAATTGGGATCGTCGAGGTCGACGTCCGAATAGCGGTGGCCGGAGGAGGCGACGTTCACCAGCCGCCCGCCGGGTGCGATCAGCGAAGCGATCCGGTTCACCAGCACGAAGTGGCCGAGATGATTGGTTCCGAACTGCGTCTCGAACCCGTCGGCGGTATGCCCGAACGGCGTCCTCATCACACCGGCGTTGGCAATCACCACGTCGAACGGCCGACCGGCGGCGGTGAGCGCGTCGGCGCAGGCCCGCACGCTTTTGAGCGAGGCGAGATCCAGCTCCACCAGCTCAAAGCCGCCGCCATTCGCCGCCTGCGCGCGGACTTCGTTGGTCGCGCGCTCGGCCTTGGCAAGGTCGCGCGCGGCGCCGACGACCTGCGCCCCATGGGCGGCGAGCGCCCGCGCCGTCTCTATTCCCAAACCGGCCGATACGCCGGTCACAAGCACGCGCTTTCCGCTGAGGTCCCTGCCTGCGAGCACATCATCGGTGGTGGACGTCGCGCCGAAAGGTCCGGCCATGGTCATCTCCTTCATCAATGGGCACACCGCTCCCCGCGTCGGCAAACCATTGTTTTCCGAACGCTTTTGGCATAAGAGGAGAGTGTCTCCGCTTTAGATACGGAGACTGTCTCCGTTTAGCAAGGGGTATTTTCGGCGTGACCGATGAGGCTGAACCCGCTGCTGTCCGCAAGCCACGAGCCGATGCGGAGCGTAACCGCGTCCGCTTGCTTGAAACGGCGAAGGCCGCTTTCGCGGAAAAGGGATCGGCGGCCAGCCTCGATGAGATCGCGCGGATCGCGGGTGTCGGTGCCGGGACGCTCTATCGCCATTTCCCCACCCGCGACGCCTTGATCGAGGCGGTCTACCGCAACGAGACCGAACAGCTTGTTGCCGCCGCCAACCGGCTCGCCGAGACGCATTCTCCGATCAGCGCCTTGCGTGAATGGTTGCTGTTGTTCGTGGACTACATGGCCACCAAGCACGGAATGTACGAGGCGCTCAATTCGATCGTCGGCGGCACGTCCGATCTGTACTCGGCATCCACCGCACAGGTGAAGCAGGCCATTGCAAGGCTGATCGATGGTGCGGTCGCGAGCGGAGACATCCGTCTGGATTTCGACCCGCTCGACCTGCTGCGCGCACTGGCCGGCGTTGCCAATATAAGTTCAGGACCGGATGGCAAGCAGGCCGCCAAGCGCATGGTCGACATCCTGATCGCGGGCGTCCGGACGCGAGACACTTCTCCCTCGCCCCGCGTGCGGGGAGAGGGCCGGGGTGAGGGGGCCTCTCTACAAGGTCGAACTCGGGGATAAGCCCCCTCACCCGAAATTCGCTGAGCGAATTTCGACCTCTCCCCGCAAGCGGGGCGAGGTGAAATACACGGCGGCGCCGTCAGGCCGCGGCAGGCGCCGCGCCCAGGATATCCGACAGGGCCGACAGCAGCCGGTCGATTTGTTCGTCGGTGCCTACCGTGATCCGCAGATAGTCGGCGATGCGCGGCGCGGAAAAATGGCGGACGATCACCGCCCGCTGGCGAAGTGCTGCGGCAAGTTGCGCGCCCTGATGCGCCGGATGACGCGCGAAGACGAAGTTGGCGGCGGAGGGCAGCACGTCGAAGCCCATCTGAAGCAGCCCACGGTTGAGCCGCTCCCGGCCTTCGATCACGCGAGCCCTGCTCTGTTGAAAATAGGCTTCGTCCTCCAGCGAGGCGATGGCGCCGGCCTGGGCGGGCCGGCCGAGAGGATAGGAATTGAAGCTGTCCTTCACCCGGGTGAGCGCCTCGATCAGGTCGGCGTCGCCGATCGCATAGCCAACCCGCAAGCCGGCCAGGGCGCGCGACTTGGACATGGTTTGAACGACAAGAAGGTTCGGGTGGGAGGCAACCAGCGGGATAGCGGTCTCGGCGCCGAAATCGACATAGGCCTCGTCGATCACCACCGGAGCGTCGGGATGGTCCTCCAGCAGGGCAGCGATCTCGGCCCGCGACAGCGCGATTCCCGTGGGCGCATTCGGATTGGGCAGGATGAGCGCGCCGGCCGGCCGGCGATAGTCGGCAACGCGGATCTGCATGGCCTGATCGAGCGGCACGGCCTCACAGGCGATGCCGAACAGGCGGCAATAGACCGGATAGAAACTGTAGGTGATATCAGGGAACAGCAACGGCGCGTCATGCTTCAACAGCGCGGCGAAGGCGTGGGCCAGCACCTCATCGGAGCCGTTGCCGACGAACACCTGTTCGGGCCGCACCTGGTGGTAGGCGGCCAAGCTGGCCCGAAGTGCTGTGGCCTGCGGGTCCGGATAGAGACGCAGCGAATCATTCGCCTCGCCGCGAACCGCTTCCAACGCGCGTGGCGAAGGACCAAACGGACTTTCATTGGTGTTGAGCTTAACCAGTTCCGCCATGCGGGGTTGTTCGCCCGGTACATAGGGCTTCAACTCGTGCGTCAGGCTGCTCCAGAAACGGCTCATTGTTCGGTCCAAAATCCCATGCAAGCAGCGGTGTGCAGGCGCCTTGATCGACGCTCAACACCCGAGCGCAAGAGGTGGAGAAGCCGGCGAGTTCGGGTCCGACAATCTCTTTAATGTCAGCGAAGCCTTGCAGAAAGATCCAAAGCTGGACACGACCAATTTTTTTGTGGTTGGACGCCACTGCGCTCCATGTTCGCGTCGAAAGCCAACGGCCGAGCGGTGCGATCAGCCCCTGCGCAGGCGTGCGATCGTCTCAGCCAGCTCGACGGCGAAGAGCGACAGCATGATGCCGACCATCGGCACCGCGGGAACCAGATATCGCGCGACGTCGAGGGTGTGGACGGCGGCGGCGGTCGTGATCGAAGCCGCCCACATCACGACCACGATACCCGCGCGCGTCACGAACTCGGGGCGCTGGCGCCGCACAGCGGTCACCGTCCAAAACAGCATGGCGATAACGAACGCGATGGAGAATGCCCTGAACAGCCAGGCGGAGAAGATTGGCAGATCGGACAATGGGCCGATCCAAACCGGTCTGCCTTGCAGATCGATCGCCTGCGTCGCCCGGCCGTATCGCGCCAGGATGTCGGCCACATGCGGCAGGTCGTCCACCGACACCGGTATGGCAGGGTCCAGGCCGTAGACCGGCCATGCGACCGAGGCCCCGTAGGCCATCTGACGGACGAACTTGGCGGCATAGGCCAGCGGCCGGTCGCGTAAGGCTGCCAGGAAGATACGCCGATAGGCCGCGGCCGCGCCGGCGGCATTCCCGCTACCGCCGGCGAGGTCTCGATCCAGTGCGGTGTCGAACAGGCACGCGTCGCCAAAGAAGCCGAGCACGCGCCAGTAACCCGGCTCCGCGGCGAAGTCGGCGGCGAGCCGCGCCATCGTGGCGTCGGCGCGGTCGCCGGCCGCCGACACAAGCTCGCGTCGCGCCGCATCGCTTGCAAGCTCGATGTTCAGGTGATTGCAGAACAATGTCTTGGGGACGAACACGACCGAGGCCTGGTCGGAGTCGGAAGCCCCGAACCGGGAACCGGCGGCCAAGAGCGCCAGCGCCGCCGCGACCGATAGGGCGATCACGGCGCGGCGCGCGGACGTGTCGGGCCGGGCGAGCCAGGCGCCGACCACAATGGCGGCGATCGGGACCAGGATTCCCTGCGATCTGAAACACGCCGCCAGCGCCGCGCACAGGATGGAGGCGGCGACCGGGTAGCACCGCGCCGCCTTGCCGACGCAAGCGGCGACGAGCAGTCCGGCCATTGCCAGATTGAGGAAGACCGCAAACAGAAGGTCCGCGGTGAGGACGTTCCGAAGCAGCAGCAGGCCCGGATACGCTGCGACGAAGATGATCGGCACGAGCGCGGCGGCATTGCGCGTCGCCGCTTGCGCGGTTGCCGCAAGCGCCAGCATCAGGACGGCCCATGCCGCCTGCTGCAGAAGCACCACCGTGGCGAGGTCACCTCCGAGCGCGAACGTCACGGCGAGGAACGCGGGGTAGCCTGGATCGCGCCCACCCGCCACGGTCGGCCTTCCGGCCTCAAGTGTTTGAAGCGCGGATTCCATGAAGGACGGCGTGTCGCCCCAGATGACCGGGATCGCCGGCCTGAACGACACGACGATCGCTACCAGCAGCGCGGCCCACACCAGCACGGCCCACAGCGACCCGACGCGGCGCAGCGAGCGGGCTCCGTTCGTTGCATGCGCTTCAGCTTCGAGGGCAGACCACACCATCGCCGTCCATGCGGGAAGTTCGAATGCTGCCCCAGCCTCATGCTAGACCAAAACGGTCCGCAAGACCATCGGTAGGCGCGTCGGTAGCGCCACGCCTCCGCACGGCAAGCGCTGTGTCTATGTTGAAGGGTCGGTTGGGGCGCCTATCAGGCTAGAAACGGAATCATCCGACCCAGCAGCCACATAGCTCTGATAAATTTCGTCGAAACGGCCAATTCCTCGTATTTCGCCGCGGTCCAGCCATACAAGCCGGTTGCAAAAACCTCGCATAACGGCGGCGTCGTGGGTTGCCACCACGATAATGCTTACTCTTTCCAGTAACTCGGAGAGTCGTCGTTGAGCCTTTGCGATGAAATGAGCGTCCCCCGCCGATATCATCTCGTCCATTACGATAATTTCCGAGTTCACCGCCGTTGAAATCGAAAAGGCGAGGCGTAGGTACATTCCCGACGAATACGTGTGAACGGGCATTTTGAGGTGCTCGCCCAGTTCCGAAAACTCCTCGATTCCCGGCGATAATTTTCTTGCTTCGGCAAATGTAAGTCCCATGAACACCAGACGAAACAGGATATTTTCAAGTCCGGTCGCTTCTGGATCCATTCCAAGCGAAATATCCGTCAAGGCTGTAATGCGCCCCACGCGCTCGACCGTTCCGCTGGTTGGGGGATAGGCACCCGCGAGCACGCGCAGCAGCGTTGTCTTTCCGGCTCCGTTATTCCCGACCAATCCGATGCGATCACCCCCGTTAATCGTAAGATTAATCTTCGAAAGGGCTCGTACCGATACGCTTTTGGCATGCGCTGCCAGCTTTCCGCCAACAGTCGACCATAGCCGAAGCTGAAGCGAATGCGCGCCCGGCGTGCGAACCGGAAACTCGACGGATACATCGTGCAAATGGATGCTGGCCATCGGATTTCTCATATCCAATAGACGATATGACGCCGACCCCGACCCAGGAGCGGCAAGCTCGCACAAAACCCACCGAGTGAGAAAATGACGGCGCTCACCCAATAAGTCCAGGAAACATCACGCCCGAGTAGCGGATCGCGAACGATTGCAACAAAAACCGCAAAAGGATTCCAGGGCAGTAAATCCTGAGCGCGCGTTGATAGAAGCTCGGGCATCCAAAGAACGGGTGTGAGGAAAATCGCCACCTGGACCAGGTTATTTACGACCTGGATGATGTCTCGATATCGCGTGCACAAAATCGAGAGCATCAAGGACGTCCACAAACACCAAATTAAAGTCAGCAACACACCCGGAATCGCGAAAAAAGCAGAGCTCGACGGCCGAAGGCCCAGACTCAACGAAAGGATTAGCGGAAAGATCAAGTTCATGAAAAAGGTAGCGCTGTGCCGAAATGCCAACGCAAAGACGATTGTTGAGGTAGGCATGTATTGATTGTGGAAATAGCGGATATTGGCCGGCAACAGGGTAGTCGACTCAATCAGAATGGCTGAAATCAATTGCCAGACCACCAGGCCCACTGCGATGTAGGGCAGGATTTCGCGAACAGGTTGCGCCCATAGGTACGACCAAACCAGGCCAATAGTTGAAACGGCGATTGCGCTGGTCAGGATAATCCAAAACTGACCGAGTCTTGAGCGCGCGTACCGCCGGCGCATTTCACTTGAGCCTATCAAATACCAAAGCCGCCACTGCAGCGCCCCCTCGATCATGTCTGTGGTTCCTGAGCTGAACAGCGCTATCAGCCCAAGCCTGGAACCCGGCTCTGATGAAGAGGTAAAGTGCTTGTTATACACGCTGTATTCTGCCTCTCCCACGTTCCCATGCACGAGGGTTTGCCTCGAGTGGTGTCATCGGCGTGCCGCCACGGTTTCATCAATCGACTCTAAAAGCGCGGTGCAAACCTGCTCAATTTCCCCTTCACTGAGGTTTGTGTGAAACGGCAAAGCAAGCGTTGACGCCGATACCCGTTCGGTTACCGGAAATTGACCGGCACGAAAGCCGAATTGTTCGCGGAAATATGGCTGGAGATGAATGGGAGGAAAATAGTTACGCGTCGGGATGCCCTTTTCCGCCAGCCGCGAAGCGATGTCGTCCCGGTTTAGCGAGGCGTCGAACCTGACCACATAGACAAACCAACTCATGCGAGTCGTGCCTTCGACAGGCATGAGCGTCTGTATTCCGGGAACGGTAGACAATCGCTCGCTGTATCTGGCGGCTACCGCCGCCCGGCGTTCGAGCAAATCATCAATGCGCGAAAGCTGTGAGACGCCCAGAGCGGAACTCAATTCATTTAGACGATAATTGAACCCAATCTGGTCATGGCTCAGCCAGCCATTCATGGTCCCACGGCCGTGATTTCGAAGGGAGCGCAAGCTTGCATCCCACGTTGAATCATTCGTGGCGATGATTGCGCCTTCGCCCGTGGTCATTTGCTTGTTCGGATAAAACGCAAACACGGAAGCGCGGCCGAACGTGCCGACCTTCCGGTTCCGATACATCGCGCCTAACGCCTCGCAAGCGTCCTCGATCAGCACCAAAGAGTGCCGGTCCGCCGTCTGGCAGAGACTATCCATCGCGGCCGGCCGGCCAAACACGTGGATAGGTAAAATCCCAACGGTCCGGTTGGTGATCGCCGCGCCAACGGCGGCCGGGTCGATGTTGAGCGTTTCCTCGTCGATGTCGACAAACACCGGTGTGCCGCGCTCATACAGAATGCAATTGGCGGATGCCACAAAACTGAACGGCGAAGTGATTACTTCCGTGCCTTCTCTGACCCCCGCAAGCCGCATGCAGAGATGAAGAGCCAGACGTTCCGTTTGCAACGGCAACGGCGTGCCGAGTTCCGATGTATTCACGCGCGAGCTCCTCGAACTGGTCGACAAACGGCCCGATGCTCAATCGTCCGCTGCGCAGAGCCGAAACGACGAGGTTGACATCATCTTCGTTGATGTCGGGTTTCGACATCGAAACGCTGTTTTCGCGCATGGTGTTCATCTAAGGGTCCTGGCCGGTACGCCTGCCACGGTGGTGTTGTCCTTGATATCCCTGATGACTACGGCTCCCGCCCCCACGACACACCATCGTCCGACATTGAGGCCGGGAAGAATGCGGCAGCCGATTCCCAGGAAGCTGCCTTCTCCGACGCGGGCAGCGCCCCCCAGGCAACAGCCGGGCGCAATATGGACATGGGAGTCGATAACGCAGTCGTGCTCCACGATGGCTCCGGTATTGACGATCACGTTTTCGCCAACCTGCGCATCCGCGTTAATGATGGCGCCCGCCAGCACCGTGGTGCCTATTCCCACACTCGCCCGACGGCTGACAACCGCGGCCGGATGTACGATGGTCGCCACGGTGGCATTGCGGGCACGTTCCCTGATTACAACCGCGCGCCGCGCTCGATTGTCGCCGATGGCCGGGACGATCGCGTCAATGTCGAGTTCCTGCCAAAGCGAAATCGCTCCGAGCATCGGCAGCCCGAGGAATGTTCGTCCGGCTAAAGCGGGATCATCATCGAGAAAACCGACAACCGAGATTCCCTGTATTGCCATGGCGGCATCGGCAACGACCTTGCCATGTCCTCCCGCGCCTAGAACTGCGATTCTCACAAAAGCCTCTTATCCACCGATCGTGCTAACTATCGGCGTCGGCTGCAAATGGCCAGCCTCAGGGGATCGGAGCATCACCCGGAGCAACGGCCCATGGATCCGTCGCCTGTTTGCCTACTATCCATTATCCTACAAGAGTTCGTTTAGTCTGGGCAACAGAGGGCGCACCGGAGAATCCCCGGAAAGGCTTCTGTCCCCGAAGCGGATATCGTAAGATCATAAACGGGCGCGCCGCGCGGCTTCTTGGCTCGTCACACCGCAGGGGTCGTCGAGCTGACGCGCATGAACGGAAAAGCCTCCCTTTCTCAAGAGCAGCCGGCGGAGGCGTGGCGCCAATTTTGCGCTCGCTCCGTCAGTCTGCGCTTCACCGAAGCGGATCTGTCATGTCGTGGCAACCACGGAAGGAGCGGTCTGGGTCTACGAACAGCTCCGCGACCTGCGCGATCGCTTCGGTTATGACGTATCGGTGATATTGAACGGCCCTTCGGGGACATTGGTTGATCGTATTCAAGAATGCAGGAATACCGGTTCTCACCGGCGACTTCGATTTTCTCGGCGTGTCTGATCTGTTCGCGCTGCCGAGAAAGATAATTGCACTAGCCCGCACGTTGAGGCGCGAGCGCTTTGACGTCGTTCAGACCCATTTGTTTCATTCGATGGTCATCGGCCGGATCGGAGCATGGCTTGCTGACGTTCCGGTGAGGCTGTCCATGGTTGCCGGGCCTTTCCATCTCGAGGCCTACACTCCGCGATGGATTGACGGATCGACCCAATGGATGGACACCGCGCTAATCCCATCGTGCGAATGGACCCGCGAACTCTACAAATCGCTTGGCGTCGCGGAAGAACGTCTGGCTTTGATCTTTTACGGTCCGGATGAAAAAAAGTTCGATCCCGTCAATCACAAGGCCGCCGACTTGCGTCGCGAATTCGGCTTGGGGGACGACGGACCGCTGATCGGAATGATCGCGTATTTCTATACCGAATTGGGCGTAAATCGCTGGACGCCGCCGGCGGTGCAGGGTCGATCGGTCAAATGCCAATCGGACGTGATCAGGGCGATGCCCGAGATCCTGGAGGAATTTCCAAAGGCGCGATTGGTTTTGGTGGGCTCCGGTTGGGAGGAAGGGGGACGGCAGTATCTTTCTAAAATGCAGTCGCTCGTTCGTGATCTTAACCTTACCGATCGCGTAACGTTTACTGGCTACCGGACCGACGTGCCGGAAGTGCTGAAGGCGCTCGACGTTACCGTGCAGGCTTCACTGAGCGAAAATCTCGGAGGAACGATAGAAGGACTCTTGATGGAAACACCGATGGTCGCCACCCGCGTCGGCGGCCTGATTGACAGCGTCGTCGATGGCGAAACCGGCATCCTGGTCGCTGCGGACGATCCTGCTTCCCTCGCGAAGGGAATCCTGATTGTTCTTCGCGATCCCGACGGAGCCCGGCAGCTGGCGAAGCGCGGCCGGCAATTTATGCTCGAGCGTTTCACGCTGCGCAGAACGGTGGAAAGCGAGCACGCGCTTTATCAGAAGCTGCTGCAACGGTCGCCGCGCGGCTACCGACTGCATCGAACGTTTGGAAGGCTGTTCTCGGGGGCCGTAATAAGCGGCTATCTTGCGGCGCGTTACCGTTTCATCGATGCGTGGCTTCTTCCACGACTCGATTCGGGTTGGCGTCCCTGGCATTTCGTTAGAATAGGGAGGTATGTCCTCCGCATGATGCGGATGAGCCTTTATCGTTTCTATGCGTTTGTAGGTCGCCGCAAACTCGGATGGGGACTTAGACGCTCCGCGCTTCCCGGATGCATGCGTTCTCGATCCAGACGCGATTCCCACACGCCTGACGCAACGGCAGCCTGTCGTGCCCTGCGATTGGGTCCCCCAATTGACGGCGATTGAGTTGGTGGAATTGATTGTTTTCTCAATAATCGCTGCAGACATCCAGAAAATTGGATTTGCGAACGGCCTTCGAGGCATCGCGGCGCTATCCGTTATTACCGGCCACTATCTCGGAACGTTTTGGAAACTTACCGATGCGGTCGCGGGATTGACGGGGATCGTCCGCTCTCCGGTTGTCCCACCCGTTTTCGTTGAGTTGGTGGTCTCGTCACCCGTCAACCTCGGCGCATTTGGCGTTGCATTGTTCTTCCTGATCAGCGGGTTCGTGATCCCGTTGTCGTTTCAGTCTTACGGCCGCCTGGATTTCCTCGTTGCGAGAGTTTTTCGAATTTATCCGACATACTGGATCGGGCTCTCGGTGTCGCTGGTCGTTCTCGCAATCGGGGGAGGCCTGCTAGGGACGCCGTTTCCACACTCGGCGGTCGAGGTTCTGTATGGCTACTTGATTGGAGCGCGCGACATTGCATTTGTGAGGTCGGTCGACGGGGTAGTCTGGACGATCGAGATCGAACTTAAATTTTATCTAATTTGCGCGCTAATCGCACCATGGCTCCGCGAAGGATCATTGAAAGTATTTTGGATCCCCTGCGTGTTGCTGGTTATAGCTTGCACACTCGGGGTCGTCCTAAGACCGTCCGCGACGGCGACAACGCTGTACTTTGCACTTTTGAGCGCTCCGTACCTGCTTTTCATGTTCATCGGGGTCGCTTTCAATTTCCTGTACCGCGGCAAACTCCAGGCCCCCGCTGCTGGTCTCGCCGTGCTCGGAATGATGTTGATGTTTGGCGTTGCGCAGCATTTCAACTTTTTGGCTTATGACTCGTTTTTGCTGAGTTTTGCCGCGGCGGTCGCGGTTTTTGCTGCCGCGATGCGATTTCCGAATATCGTGGGATCGATCCCGTTGATCGGTTTTTGGGCCGACATCAGTTACCCGCTCTATGTCGTTCATGGACTCACCGGATATGTCCTGATGGAGGTGCTGCTTGCTCGCGGCATTGGTCCATGGTCCGCGATCCTGATCGCGTTTGCGGCTGTCACGATCCTGGCGGCGGCGCTGCATGTCACTGTTGAAACTTCATCCCGTGAAATGGGACGACGAATGGCGATGGCCATCCGTGGCCGTTACGCAATGCCCGAAGCAGAGGCACGCGTGCGCGCGGATTAAGATGGCTCTGATAAAGGTCACGAGGAGTTGCGCAGGCGCAAACGATTGATCTCAGGATCCCGGAGTCGTTACTCATGCGCGCTGATGTTGCTAATCTGCCTCGGCGGGCAAATCGGCAACTCAGTGTCCAGCCCCCTTCGCAAAAATATTCCGGTTCACTTCTGACCCAAATCACTTCTACATCGTTCGCATCCCGGCCCGATACAGAGGGGCGTTTCGCGATCGTCACGAACGTAGGGCGGGGATGCGATGGACGCGGGCGGCGCTGCTGACGAGAGCGTTCTCTGCGGACGGCGAAGTCGTGTGGTCCTGACGCCCCGACGCTGGCGTCAAGCTTCGCAGAGGCAACTCCGCGAGCGACGGTGGCAAACAAGCCCGGTCACCGGGGAGAGCGCGAAATAAGCTGTTAAAACCATCGCGTGCGGGAATGCCGGGTGATCCCGGTGCGACCGTGGTGACTAACGCGTGTGCTTACTACCACTGCGCACGCGGCTGCGGGTGCAACGGGCACCCGGCATTCCCCGCTCCCCCCTTGGGGTAGCGCCACGCCCTTTGTCGGGCGAAAGGTTCATGCACAACTCGGGCGCAACGCGTCGCGGGAACGCGAAGCTGTATCTCGCCGTCATTGCGAGGAGCGAAGCGACGAAGCAATCCAGCTTCTTTTGTGGCGCGGCAATGGATTGCTTCGCTTCGCTCGCAATGACGGTTTATCGACCTCTGCGACGACGCCATCCATCTTCCATTTTCGCGGGCTCCGACCGCACCAGCCGCGTTGACGCATTGCCCGCTCTGCGTCAATCTTGCGCAAAAGCAATAACATCCGGAGGAACATCGATGCTCCGCGAAGAAGACAATAAATTCCTGACCGAAAGCGGGTCAGGTACCGCGATGGGCGATCTGCTGCGCCGGTTCTGGCTGCCGGTTCTGTTGTCCGAGGAATTGCCGGAAGCCGATGGCCCGCCGAAGAAGATCGTCGTCATGGGCGAGGAGTTGCTGGCGTTTCGCAACTCCCGCGGCGTGGTCGGGGTGATCGATCAATATTGTCCGCACCGCGGCGCCAATCTCTGGCTCGGCCGCGTTGAGGAATGCGGCATCCGATGCGTCTATCACGGCTGGAAATTCGATACCGAGGGCGCTTGCGTCGACATGCCGACCTCCTATCCCGATCTCAATGCCAGGGACCTGATCCGGATCAAGTCCTACCCGGTGCGCGAATGGGGCGAGATGATCTGGGCCTATATGGGCCCGGCGGAAACCTTGCCGGAATTGCCTGCGCTGGAGATGGCGCTGCTGCCGGCGTCGCATCGCTATGTCTCGAAGAAATGGCAGGACTGCAACTGGGTGCAGGCGCTGGAGGGCTCGATCGACACCGCGCATTTCACCTTCGCGCATCTAAGCTTCGACAAGGACGAGGACGAGGTGCTGGATATCAAGAAGCACTTCATCAATCCGATCGCGCGGATGAATTCCGATCACATGCGCTGGATCGCCGAGGATCCGCGTCCCGTCATCAGGATCAATCCGCACGACGCCGGGTTGACGATCGCCGGCGGCCGGCTCACCGACAACGATAATATCTACTGGCGCATCGCGCAGTTTCTGATGCCGGTGCATGCCTATGCGCCGAGCGCGATGCCGGGCGAGAACATCTTCGGCCAGAGTTTCATTCCGGTGACCGACACTTCTTGCTGGATCTACACCTATGCCTGGAATCCGGAGCGCCCGCTGACGCAAGCCGAGCGCGACGCCTATGACGGCGGCAACGGCGTGATCTCCGAGGTCGACGATAATTATGTGCCGCTGCGCAACAAGGCCAACGATTACCTGATCGACCGCAAGCTGCAGAAGACCAAAAGCTACACCGGCATCAAGGGCGTATCCGAACAGGACGCGGCGGTGCAGGATAGCCAGGGCCCGATCGCCGACCGCACCCGCGAGCATCTTGGCCCGACCGATCTCGGCATCATGCATTTCCGCAAACTGATCATGGAGAGCGCCCGCGCGCTGCAGCAGGGCCAGCCGCCGGCGCAGCTCGCGCGTCCGGACCGCTACGCGGTGCGGTCCGGCGCCTGCGTGACGCACAAGGCCAAGGAGCTATCAGCGGTGATGATCGAACGCTTCGGCGACGAGAACGGTTATGTCGGGCGGCCGCGCACGGCGGCGGCGGAGTGGACGTTTTCGGGCGAAGGAAGTAATCCGTCATTGCGAGCTCGGCGAACAAAAGATCGTGCTTCGCGGAGCCTGCATGGAATGCTTCGCGCACCGGTTGGCTCGCAATGACGGAGGGCTCACAACGGTATCTTGCGGTATTCGCGGTTGGAAAGGCTTGCTTCCTCCAGATCGAGATCGCGTTCGATCCGTCGCCGGATCTCATCGGTGATCTTGCCGTCGCGCAGCAACACGTGGATGAACTTCCGTTCCGCCGCGATCAATTCCCGCGTCAGGTTGGTACCCGCCGCCGTGACGTCATGGGCATCGGGATCGAGGCTGTCGGGCAGCTGGTTGGAGCGGATCTCATGCCTGGCGCGCAGCAGCTTGACCACCTCGTCGGACAATTCGCGGTCATCGGTGATGGCATCGAGCGACTTCAACGCGGCGCCGAGCGCTTCGCGCCGCGCCGCGATTTCCAACTCGTGCTCCGCCGCCTGTTCGTCGCGGCCGGCGCGCGCGATGCCGAGCCACCGCACCACCGGCGGCAACCCAAGCCCGAGGCCGACCAGCGTGATGAAGATGACGCCGAAACTCACAAACAGAATGAGGTCGCGGTAGGGAAAGCCTTCCCCGTCGGGAAGTGTGAACGGCAGCGCGAGTGCCGCGGCCAGCGATACCGCGCCGCGCACGCCGGTAAAGGCGATGACGAACGTCGTGCGCCACGACGGCATCGGATCGCGCTCGCCGCAGGCGCTTGTTCAACAGCCGCGGCAAATAGGTGGCGGGGTAGACCCAGGCAAAGCGCGCCACGATGATGATGACCGCGACCAGTGCGGTCGCAAACAGGATGTCGTCGAGCGGAAACGCCTTGGACTTCTCCAGCAACGATCGCATCTGGAAGCCGGTCAGCAGGAACAGGAGGCCCTCGATCAGGTAGATCACGAGGTCCCAGAAGAAGATGCCCTGCAGCCGCGTCGCCGAAGAGATCCACAGCGGCCCGTTCCAGCTGATATAGAGCCCGCAGGCGACGGTGGCGATCACGCCGGAGCCGCCGAAATGCTCCGGGATCCAGTAGGCGACGTAAGGCGTGATCAGCGACAGCGTGATCTCGATCTGGGGATCGCGTGCGCGGTGACGCATCCGCAAGGAGAGCCAGCCCACCGCGGCGCCGAACAACATTTCGCCGGCGACGATGACGAAGAAGGTCGCCGTTGCCTTTGGCAGCGAAAGCATCCCGGTCGAAATCGCCACCACCGCGAAGCGATACAGGATCAGCGCGGTGGCGTCGTTCGCCAGCCCCTCGCCTTCGAGGACGACGAGAATCCGCCGCGGCAGCCCGAGCTTGCGGGCGATCGCCAGCGGCGCCACCACATCCGGCGGCGCGACGATGGCGCCGAGCAGAAAGCCGATGTTCCACGGCAGCCCGATCAGGTAATGCGTCGCGGCGGCGACCGCGGCGGCCGTGAAGATCACGCAACCGACCGACAGCAGGATGATCGGGCGCAGATTGGATTTGAATTCGCGCCAACTCATGGCGACGCTGGCCGAATAGATCAGCGGCGGGAGCACCACCAGCAATACCAGTTCCGGCGGCAGTTCCAGCGACGGCATTCCCGGCACGAAGGCCAGCACGATTCCGGTCAGCAGCAGCAGGATTGCCGGTGCGACGTTGATCCGCCGCGCCAGCAGCGCGGTGCCCGCCAGCACCGCGAGCAGAATCAGAAATATCTGGAACTTGGCTTCCACGGTCCCCCATTCCTGTGCCGGGCTAATTTGCCCGGACCGGCGGCGGCGTCAATGGCGCGGAACAGCCCGCTGCCAAAGCATGATCCGGAAAAGTGGATACCGGTTTTCCGAAAAAGATCACGCTCCAACAAAAACATAGAGCGCGATGCCGAATTCAACCAAAATGCATCGCGCTCTATGGCTTGAGATCGTAGCGGTAGGACTTCGAGACGATGCGCCAGCCATCGGCGAGCTTCATCGCCACCAGATAGTCGGTGAAGTAGCGCGGCGGCAACTGGCAGCGCACCTTGATGAAGGCGGTGGATTCGTCCGAGCGGTCGATGGTCACGATGAAATCCTCGCGCGGCTTGCCTTCGGCCTTGGCGGAAGGCCGCTTGCTGACGCGATCGAGCCAATCGGGCACGGTGAGAACCTGAAGCTCGCCCTTTTCCACCCAGCGCAGATCGGCGCTGGGATGGAAGATCGCGCCGAGCTTGTCGGCATTGCCTTCGTAGAGGCCGTCGAAATAGTGATTGACCACCGCTTCGACGGTGGAGCGGTCGTGACTCATGGTCGGTGCTCCTTTCTTCCTTGTTCGTCATTCCGGGGCGCACGTAGTGCGAACCCGGAAACTCGCGCCAACAATCTCGGGATTCCCCGATGCGCAATTGCGCATCTGAGGTCTGCGCCAAGTGGCGCATCCCGGAATGACTACGTCACATCAAAAACACGCCCTTGCCGTCGACCTGCTTGTCGAACAGTTTGTAGGCCTCGTCCGCCTGATCGATGTTCCAGCGATGGGTGAACAGCTTGTCGACATCGATGCCACGCTCGACCGAGAACCGTGCGCAGTCGGCCTGAATGACGTTGGAAAACGTCCACGACGCCACCAGCGTCAGTTGCCGGCGCATCAAAAGCGGGCTGACGTCGATGTGGACCTCGCCGCCCTCGCCGACAAAGCACATTGTGCCCCACACCTTGACGGAGCGGATCGCGTTCAGCCGCGCCTCCGGGTTGCCCGACGTGTCCAGCGTCAGGTCCGCATAACGTCCATGGGTCAGATCCTTGATGGCGGCGACCGGATCGGTCGCGCCGGGATTGATCACCTCGTCGGCGCCGAACGCTTTCGCGCGCTCCAGCCGCGCCTGGCTGATGTCGAGCGCAATCACCCTCGCTCCCATTGCCTTGGCGTACTGGGTTGCCGCCAGACCGACCGGCCCCTGGCCGAAAATCGCCAGCGTGTCGTTGCCCGAAACGCCGATGCGGCGCAGTGCGCTGTAGGCGGTGCCGGAACCGCAGGCGATCGCAGCGCCCGCGCTGAACGACAATTCGTCGGGAAGCGGCACCAGCGTATCGGCGGGCACCTTCAGATATTTGGTATGGCCGCCATGCTCGTTGTTGCCATAGACCTTGACCGGCACCTCCTGGCAGAGCTGCTGCCATCCGGACCGGCATTGGTTGCACTGCGTACAGCCCGTATAATGATGCACCATCACGCGCTGGCCGATCCGCGCCTCCCTGGCATCGACCGCGGTGCCGATCGCAACCACGATGCCGCAAGGCTCGTGCCCGACGATGACAGGACCGTCCTTGGCCTGAATGCCGGCGACTGCGCTCTGGCCTTTCGGGCGACGGTATTGGTGCAGGTCGGTGCCGCACATCCCGGACGCCTTCATCTCGATGACCACGTCATGGGCATCGGGAGTGGGGTCGGGGAACTGCATCAACTCCAGTTCGCGTTCGCCCTTGAACACAACGCCGCGCATTCGCTTCCTCCGCTTGTTTTTGTTGGTGGTTCGATCTTGAACGGAAAAACGCGATTGGCAAAGCGAATCATCGCCTGCGCGGAAGGCCGGCTGGCATGCAGCAAACCGCTCTCGCACGTCCGT
Organism: uncultured Pseudomonadota bacterium; assembly: GCA_963771225.1. Lineage (GTDB taxonomy): Bacteria > Pseudomonadota > Alphaproteobacteria > Rhizobiales > Xanthobacteraceae > Bradyrhizobium. The sequence goes on from CAVYSR010000014.1 coordinate 448,078, forward strand.
GCTTCTCGCCCGCAAACGATCAAATCGCGCTGGCGGCGATATTGACCATCAGCGCTACCAGCGCGGTATTGTAAACAAAGGAGACGATGCCGTGCGCGGTGGCGGTGCGGCGGATGGTCCTGTCGGTGATGCCGACATCGGACACCTGCGCGGTCATGCCGATCACGAACGAGAAATAGACAAAATCCCAGTAATCGGGTTTTTCGTGCTCGTCGCCGTTGGGAAACTGCAGTCCGCCCGATTTGGCGCCGCGGTAATAATCATGCGCGTAATGCAGCGCAAAGGCGGTGTGCACCGCGGCCCACGACAGCGCGACCGTCACCGTCGCCAGCGCCAGTTCCACGGGGCTGCGGTGCGACCCGGCGAGTTCGAACACGATCGCGGCGATGCTGGCGAACGCGCCGAGCGCGGTCACCAGCAGGATCAGAAAACGGCCGTCATCCTGCAGCACCGCGTTGCGCCGGATATGCGCCAATCCGCAGCGCATCATCATGATGTATACCAGCAGCAAATACAGCGTGACGAAACTATCCCAGCCGATCAACATCCGCGTTACCAGCCGCAGCGAGCCCGGCAGCAAGAAGAACGCCACAATTCCGGCCGCGACCGAAATGAAGGTGCGGGGCCGCGCGTAGACCACGCGAACCGGCTTGGACATCTTTCGAAAGCGGATAAGAAGAGGATCTTCCGGAACGCTATCCGCCATCGGCGCCTTCAATTCTTGCTTCAATTCTTGCGCTCGGCAACAAATCGCGCGGCGGCGCGCAGCACCTCGCCTTTTTCGCCGAAGATCGAGAGCGCGGAATCGGCGCGCGCCAGAAGATCGCGCACCCGCTGCTTGGCGCCATCGATCCCGAGCTGGGTGACGAAGGTGGTCTTGCCCAATGCGGCGTCCTGGCCGGTCTCTTTGCCGAGCGCCGCCGCGTCGCCTTCGACGTCGAGCAGATCGTCGGCTATCTGGAAGGCCTCGCCGAGCGCGCGGCCATAATCGTCGAGCGCGTGATACTCCTTTGGCGAGGACTGTCCGAGGATCGCGCCGGCAATACAGCCATAGCGCAACAGCGCGCCGGTCTTCATCTGCTGCAGGCGCGCCACATCGACCGGCTCGCGGTCGCCGAACCGCCCCTCGCCGGCGAGGTCGAGCATCTGGCCCCCGACCATGCCGCCAATTCCCGATGCGCGCGCCAGCGCACGCGTCAGCAGCAGGCGTACGGTCGGATCCTTGTGGATTTCGTCGCGGGTGACGATGTCAAAGGCGAGCGTCAGCAATCCGTCGCCGGCGAGGATCGCCGTGGCGTCGTCGGTTTTCTTGTGCAATGTCGGTCGGCCGCGGCGCAGATCGCTGTTGTCCATCGCCGGCAGGTCGTCGTGGATCAGTGAATAGCAGTGGATGCATTCGAGGGCTGCGCCGGCGAGCAGGGCAGCCTCGCGCCCGACGCCGAACACGGCCGAGCTCTCGATCACCAGAAACGGCCGCAGCCTTTTTCCGCCGCCGAGGCTCGAATAGCGCATGGCGTCCATCAGCCGCTTCGGCCGGGCGATTTCGTCGGGCAGGAGCGTGTCCGATAAAAGCTTCGCCAGCAGGGCTTCGGTATCCTCCGCGGTCTGGTCCAGTCGTTTGGCAAAGTCGAAAAGGGCGGTGCCGGTCGTCATCAAGAATAGCTCCAGATCAAAGTTGGCCGGACAATCGGTTATGGCATCGGCTTCGTCAATTCCGGCGCCGGGGTGGATGGCGCCTTAAAACCGCTGGAAAAGCCGGGTCCCGTCAGGGGATATCATTCGATGCCGGCCAAACCGGCAGCCATTTTGCGGAACAGGCCCGAACCAGAAATATAGCATTTGCGCGTTGCTCGAAATTTATTGCTGATTGTGCTGGCTGCGCTGTTGCTGCCCTATCTCTTGACGCCGCTGTACCGCGCCGGGCATCCGGTCTCGGCGCTGATGGCCTGGCGCTGGCTGACCGGTGCGCCGATGTCGCGGCAATGGATCGATTTTGGCGCGATCTCGCCTGCGCTGCCGAACTCGGTGGTTGCAGCCGAGGATGCGCATTTCTGCAAGCATCACGGCGTCGACTGGGGTGCCGTGCGCGAGGTGATTGGCGATGTCCGGGAGGGTGGAGAAATGCGCGGCGCCTCAACCATCACCCAGCAGGTGGCGAAGAATCTGTTCCTGTGGCCGCTGCCAGGCCCGATCCGCAAGCTTCTGGAGTTTCCGCTCGCGATGTGGATCGACGCCATGCTGCCGAAGCAGCGGATTCTGGAAATCTACCTCAACATTGCCGAATTCGGGCCGTCCGGCCAGTTCGGCGCCGAAACAGGCTCCGCCTATGCCTTCGGACGCCCGGCCTCTAGCCTGTCGCCGCGCGATGCGGCATTGCTGGCGGCGATCCTGCCCAATCCGGTCCGGCGCAGCGCTCGCAATCCCGGTCCCGGGGTACGCCGGCTGGCCGGAACCTACATGGCCCGGGCACAGGCTGCCGGAGCACAGCGATGCTGGCGTGAAAATCGCGCATTTTGAGCCTTTTTGACGTATTTTGAACCTAGCTTTGCGCGACCCCATCCTCTATAAGCGCGGCCTTATCGGCATCTCCGCTCGCGTCAAAAACGCTGAGCCGTCCGCCCATGGACGATGCCCCCGGCAAAACCCCTAGAGGATACCGACATGGCCGTTCCCAGAAGAAAAACATCGCCCTCGCGGCGTGGCATGCGCCGTTCGGCGGATGCCTTGAAAAAGCCGACCTATGCCGAGGACAAGGATTCCGGCGAGCTGCGCCGTCCGCATCACCTCGATTTGAAAACCGGCATGTACAAGGGCCGGCAGGTTCTGAAGGCCAAGAAGGAATCCTGATTACGGCACGGACGCCGCGCCGCCGACTGCGCCGCGATCGATGGCAGGACGAAATCGGGCGGAATCAGATTGCGCCCGAATTCGCTCCAACTGGTGAGATAGAACGCATTCCCGGAGCAAGCAGAGCGGCGCTTCGTCTGGGAATGCCTTGGTTCTCCTGCTTGAGCCTGGGTTCTCTTGCTTGAAAAGAAGGCCTCGCCGATGTCCATGGTCGGTTTTCCGCTTCTTCTGATTCCGCTGGCGATCTACAACATCATCGTCTTTCTGATGCCCGGCGTTTCCTTCACCGATCCGCTGGTGAAGCTGACGTTGATGTCGGGCGCCGAGTGGCCGCTGACGCTGAGCGATATACTCCTCGCGCTCGGCATTCTGTTGTTGCTGGTCGAGATCATCAAAGGCGCACGTCCTGGCTCCAAATATCTCACCGATCATCTGCTCTCGTTGATCGTGTTCGGCGCTGCGGCTGCCGAATTCCTGCTGTGGCCGCGGTTCGGCACCTCACCCTATTTCCTGCTGACGATGCTCGCGCTGGTGGATTTCCTGTCGGGCATTGCGCTCCGCGCACGGCGCGGAATGCAGGTGACCGCAGGGGCCGCAGCTGCTAGGCGCGAGGTCAGCCCCGCTCCTGCTGCCGCGCGGCAAGCTCCTCAGTTTGAGCCCGAACCTGCAACGGCGCCGGCCGTGCCGACAGCGGCATCGGTCGCGGAATCCGTATTGCTGGATCACCCCGAACCGACGCTCGCGCATCCCGAAGTGGTGTCACACGTGCCGTCACCGGAAGTCTCGTCGCCGGAATTGCAGCCCGGCGAAGGTTCGCCGCCGCCGCGGGATGGGTCGCCACACTGACTTGAGATCAAGCGGAATCAGATGACTTGACGCGCCCGCGTGCCGGTGCGGTGGAGCCGGTGCTGGTTGGTGCTGTAGGCGGTCAGCGCATCGGCGGGGGTTGCCCGCCGCAGACTGCGGGTCTGCGGAACGTGTTCGGCGGTTGCGATCAGGTGCGCGACAAACATCGAGTTGGACAGCGACAGCTGGGAGCTGGAAATCCGCGACCATCTTGCCGCCGTGACCATCGGCACCAGCGCCACGCAGGGCGGCTTGGCATCGGCCAACAAGCCATCATCCACCGTCGGTCCTGGTCGATCGCTAGCTGACATCGCAAACCGAAATCCGCTTGAACTGTCACATTTTGAGACGTCGCGCCCCGTTGCTGCTCCATTGTCGCAAGGCCTATGCCAGCCCGTTCGGGTTTGTTCCCGGTGGCCGCGGAACATGGTTTGCAAATTATTTACGAATTCGCGGTGCGTGTGTTTGCGGCAAAGCGAATCCGGCTTTGCCGCGGGAAAACGCCGTCCATTAACAACTTGTGGGTATTCTGTTGCAGATTTGAGCGCAGCTTTTGCGGAATAGGCGCTGTGTCACCGGCAAAAGAGGCACTATTCTTGAGGCGGAGAATCACTCCGGCGGTGTCCCGAAACGAGGCGATCTTGATCCTTCCTGCTCCGCAAGCTTCGACCATCCTCGCTTCGCTAGGCCAGGCGGCCTTCGTGTGGGACATCGCAACCGACGCGATCGCCTGGAGCGATCACGTGGCTGCCGTTTTTCCGGACATTCCGGCGGCGGCGCTGGCCAGCGACGCCGAGTTTTCAAAGCTGATCGAACCGGTGCGTTCGATCCGGTCGGATGCGCTGGGTCATTCGCCGCCCGGACGCCACGGCGCGCCGTATCGAATCGAGTACGGCGTGCGCACCAGCACGTCCGCGCCGGTGCTCTGGATCGAGGAATCCGGGGCCTGGTTCGCGGGCGCCGACGGCAAGCCGGCCCGCGCGCAAGGCATTGTCCGCCTCAACAATGAGCGCCACGCCCGCGACGAGCAATTGCTGAAACTGTCGCGGCACGATCCGCTGACCGGCGAACTCAATCGTACCTATCTCGCCGCATCGCTGGCCGAAGCCATCGAGGAAGCCGCGCGTTTCCGCTCGTCTTTTGCCTTCATGCTGATCGGCATCGATCATCTGTCGCGCATCAACGACGCCTTCGGCTTCGATGTTGCGGACGCGGTGATTTCGGAAGTGGCCAGGCGGATCCGCGCGCGGTTGCGCGGCGGCGACGTGTTGGGGCGGTTTTCCGGCAATAAATTCGGCCTGATCCTGAAGAATTGCACCATCGATGATGTGAATATCGCGGCCGAGCGGTTTCTCGCCGGCATTCGCGAGGAGGTGGTGCCGACCAAATCCGGTCCGGTCTCCGTGACCGCGTCGATCGGCGCGGTCAGCGTGCCGCGCTATGCGCGCAGCGCCGACGAGGCGATCACCCGTGCGCAGGAAACGCTCGAGATGGCGAAGCGGCGTCGCGCCGGGTCGTTCTCGTTATGGCGTCCGAATGTCGAGCGCGACGCCCAGCGCCGCGTCAACATCCGCGTCACCGACGAGATCGTCACCGCGCTCAACGAGCGGCGGATCGTCATGGCATTCGAGCCGGTGGTGGAGGCCGGTTCGCGCGACACGGCGTTCTACGAATGCCTGATCCGCATGGAGCAGGATGACGGGCAGGTTCTGCTGGCGCCGGACATCGTTCCGGTCGCGGAGAAGCTGGGCCTGATTCGCCTGGTCGATCACCGCGTGCTGGAGCTTGTGGTCGCCGAGCTCGCCGACGCGCCGAATGTGCATCTCAGCCTCAACATTTCGCCCGACACCACGATGGACCCGGACTGGTGGGCTTCGATCGAATCGCTGATGCGCGCGCATCCCGGCGTAGCCGAGCGGCTGATCGTTGAAATCACCGAGACCGTTGCGATCCAGGATATCGACGATCTGCGCGGCTTCGTTACCCGGCTGAAAAACTTCGGCAGCCGGATCGCCATCGACGATTTCGGCGCCGGATACACTTCGTTCCGGAATTTGCGCAAGCTCGGCGTCGATATCGTGAAGATCGACGGCGCTTTCGTCCAGAACATCGCCCGCTCGGCCGACGATCGCGCCTTCGTGCAGACCTTGATCGATCTGGCGCGCCGGCTGGAAATCAAGACGGTCGCCGAATGGGTTCAGGACGACGAATCCGCGATGATGTTGCGCGACTGGGGCTGCGACTACATCCAGGGACGCCTGATCGGGCTCGCATCTTCGCAACGGCCCTGGAATGTGCGGCCCGGCGCGGCCTTGCCGGCGGCGGGTTAAATCACGGCGAGTTTAAATATCTCCCGTCGTCCCTGCGAAAGCAGGGACCCATACGCCGTGTCCTATCAGTCGGACGATGCGGGGAGAGGCCTCTTATAAGCCATCAGCGATGGTGGTTATGGGCCCCTGCTTTCGCCGGGGCGACGAGGGAGAGGCTCACTCGTCTTTCTTCGGCTCTTTCGACATCCGCTCGAGGCGGTCCTGCATGTCCTTCATCTGGCGGCGAAGGTCGTCGATGTTGTCGGCTTCCGCCGCCGGCTCCGGCGTCTTCTCCAGCTCCGTGGCGACGCTTCCGGCGCGGGGTGCCGCGAACGGCTTGAACATCGAAAATGTCCGCTCGAACATTTCCATGTTGCGGCGAACATGCTCCTCCAGCGGCGCGAACGGCGTCATGCTGAAGGTGGTGGTGAGTTGCTTGCGGAATTTTTCCTGCTCGCGCGTCAGGGTGTCGATCGACTGTTCGAGATAGCGCGGAACCACCATCTGCATGCTGTCGCCGTAAAACCGGATCAACTGACGCAGGAAGGTGGTCGGCAGCAGATTCTGGCCGGCCTTGTTTTCCTGCTCGAAAATGATCTGGGCCAGAACCGAGCGGGTGATGTCGTCGCCGGTTTTTGCGTCATAGACGAGGAAGTCCTCGCCCTCTTTGACCATCGCCGCGAGATCCTCGAGGGTCACATAAGTGCTGGTGCCGGTATTATAGAGCCGTCGATTCGCGTATTTCTTGATCGTGGTGGGTTGGTCTGATTTCGCCATGGGCTCACACATGCACACCGAGGACAAGGAACCCGACGGCGTCGCCGAAGGGCTAACGAGCAGCGCATCGCAGCAAAGTAAGCATTTTCAATGCGGTTCCGCTACCGTTTTGTGCGCCACGGTTAATTCCAAAGCATAGGCATTGCTCAGGAAACTGCCAAGTGCGTCATTTTGAATGCGCCGCGGCGTGATTTCGCCCTCTGGCCGATTGACATGCCTCAACTCCGTTAACAGGATAAGGTGAGAGACAGGCCAGCCATTCGGCCGCCCGCCGTCCAAGGCCGCAAGCCCAAGAACTCAAACTCAGGAGATGTCCATGTCAGACGATGTCGTCATCGTCAGTGCCGCCCGCACCCCGGTCGGAAGTTTCAACGGCGCGTTCGCCACCCTGCCGGCCCACGATCTCGGCGCCATCGCCATCAAGGCCGCGCTGGAACGCGCTGGCATCGAGCCGGCGCGGGTTTCCGAGGTGATTATGGGTCAGATTCTGACCGCGGCGCAGGGCCAGAACCCCGCCCGTCAGGCCTCGATCGCTGCCGGCATCCCGGTGGAAAGCCCGGCCTGGGGCGTCAATCAATTATGCGGCTCGGGCCTGCGCACGGTGGCTTTGGGCTACCAGGCGTTGCTCAACGGCGATTCCGAAATCGTGGTCGCCGGCGGCCAGGAATCCATGAGCATGGCCCCGCATGCGCAATATCTGCGCGGCGGCGTGAAGATGGGACCGGTTGAATTCATCGACACCATGATCAAGGACGGATTGTGGGATGCCTTCAACGGCTACCACATGGGCAACACCGCCGAGAACGTCGCCAAACAGTATCAGATCACCCGCGCCCAGCAGGACGAGTTCGCCGTCGCCTCGCAGAACAAGGCCGAGGCCGCCCAGAAGGCCGGCAAGTTCAAGGACGAGATCGTCCCGGTCACCATCAAGTCGCGCAAGGGCGACGTCATCGTCAGTGATGACGAATATCCGCGTCACGGCGCTACCTTGGAAGCCATGGCCAAGCTCAAGCCGGCGTTCGAAAAGGACGGCACCGTGACCGCCGGCAGCGCCTCCGGCATCAATGACGGGGCAGCCGCGGTGGTGCTGATGACCGCGAAGCAGGCGGCCAAGGAGGGTCGCACCGTGCTCGGGCGCATCGTGTCGTGGGGGCAGGCCGGTGTCGATCCGAAGATCATGGGCACGGGGCCGATCCCGGCCTCGCGCGCCGCGCTGAAGAAGGCCGGCTGGAAGATCGGCGACCTCGACCTGATCGAGGCCAACGAAGCCTTCGCGGCGCAGGCCTGTGCGGTCAACAAGGACCTCGGCTGGGATACCTCCAAGGTCAACGTCAACGGCGGCGCGATCGCCATCGGCCATCCGGTCGGCGCCTCCGGCGCGCGCGTGCTGGTGACGCTGCTGCATGAAATGCAAAAGCGCGATGCCAAGAAGGGCCTCGCCACATTGTGCATCGGCGGCGGCATGGGCATCGCTATGTGCATTGCACGCGACTGAACAAACAGGGTGCGTTGCGTGATGAAAAGATCATCTGTCAACTTCGCCCCACGCTGCTAAAACGAAAATGCCCGGTCTTGTGCCGGGCATTTTCATCTGGAAGATGTTGTCAAAGGCCGGGATAATCCGGCTTGTAAAAAAACCACCAAGGAGGGAATTCGACATGGCACGGGTTGCGTTGGTCACGGGGGGAACACGGGGCATCGGTGGAGCGATCAGCAAGGCGCTGAAGGCCGCCGGATACAAGGTCGCCGCCAGCTATGCCGGCAATGACACGGCGGCGGAGAAATTCAAGGCCGATACCGGGATTCCCGTCTACAAATGGGACGTCAGTTCATTCGACGCCTGCGTTACCGGGGTCAAGAAGGTCGAGGCCGATCTCGGCCCGGTCGATGTGCTGGTCAACAATGCCGGCATCACCAAGGATGGCGCGTTTCACAAGATGACGCTCGAGCAGTGGAATTCGGTGATCAACACCAATCTCGGCTCGCTGTTCAACATGACACGCCAGGTCATCGAGGGCATGCGCGCGCGAAAATTCGGCCGCGTCATCAATATCTCCTCGATCAACGGCCAGAAGGGCCAGTTCGGCCAGGTCAATTATTCGGCGGCCAAGGCCGGCGATATCGGCTTCACCAAGGCGCTCGCGCTGGAGAATGCCAAGGCCGGCATCACCGTCAACGTGATCTGCCCGGGCTATATCAACACCGAAATGGTGCAGGCGGTGCCGAAGGAAGTTGTCGAAAAGAGCATCCTGCCGCATAATACCGGTCAACCGCCTCGGCGAGCCGGAAGAGATCGCGCGCAGCGTGGTGTTCCTCGCCGCCGACGAGGCCGGGTTCATCACCGGATCAACGCTGACCGTGAATGGCGGCCAGTACCACGCGTGATCGTTGCTTTCGATCTTTGCGTGGAGCGCTTGCGACGAAGCAATCCAGTCGTCGATGTGCCCGAAAGATGGATTGCTTCGTGGAGCCTGTCATCGGGCGGCGCTTAGCGCCGACCCGGTGGCTCGCAATGACGAACTGATGACCTCCCGTACCGCCACGCTGATTGGGTTGACCGCGATCCTGATGTGGTCGCTGCTGGCGGCGTTGACGGTGGCGACCGGGAAAATTCCCGCCTTTCAACTGGCGGCGATGACATTCGCGATCGGCGCGCTGGCGGGATTCCTGAGCTGGATCGGGCGGCCGGATGCGGTCCGCGCGTTGCGGCAACCGCCGATGGCATGGATCGTCGGGGTCGGCGGGCTGTTCGGATATCATGCGCTGTATTTCCTGGCGCTGCGCTTCGCGCCGCCGGCCGAAGCCGGATTGCTGAATTATCTCTGGCCGCTTTTGATCGTGCTGTTTTCCGCAGCTCTGCCGGGCGAGCGGCTGGCGCCGCATCATATCGTCGGGGCACTGCTCGGCCTTGCCGGCACGGTGCTATTGTTTGCGGGCAACAGCCACGGTGGCTTCGTGCCCGGCCAAATTCCCGGATTGACCGCAGCGTTCGTCGCGGCATTTGTGTGGGCCGCCTATTCGGTGCTGTCGCGCAAGCTCAAATCGGTGCCGACCGACGCGGTGGCGGGCTTCTGCCTTGTGACGGCGCTGCTGGCGGCGGCCGTGCATAGCCTGGTCGAGGTCACGATCTGGCCCGAGACCATGGTGCAATGGCTGGCGATTTTGGCGCTGGGCATTGGTCCCGTCGGCGCTGCGTTTTACGCCTGGGATATCGGAATGAAGCGCGGCGACATCCGCGTGCTGGGCGCGGCATCCTACGCGACGCCGCTGCTCTCGACCGCGTTTCTGATCATGGCGGGTTTTGCGAAAGCCAGCGCCAGCCTCGCGATCGCCGCGGTTCTGATTGCCGCCGGCGGCTTGATCGCGGCAAAGGATATGCTGAGCAAGACAAGCATATCTGACGCCCAGCAACGCTGACGCTATGGCCAATTAAGCTGCGGGCCGCCAACCGGGCGGCTTGTAGGCGGCTTCCGGAATCTGCCCGAGTTCGGAGCGCTGCAACTTTTGCGGTGTAAGGCCATAGAACTGCTGAAAGCTCATGATCAGCGGTCGCCATTTGTCGGGGTCAATTCGGTTGGGCTCGCCGTCCATCATGATTTTGGGGTGCGCATGCACGCGGGTGACGCGGACCTCGATCGCCGTAAGACTGCCGCGCCAGACTTCGTCTTCTTGCGCCATCTGGTGCACGTGCGCGACCTTTGCCTCGATCTGCACCGGGCATTGCGCAGCACGTGGCGCGGCGACCGTTTCGCCCGGTAGCGGCGTCAGGCCGCTGATCTCGAATTTATTCTTCTCGTGCCGATAGCCGCGCCGGATCTTGCCTGCGGGCACCGGGATTCGAACCAGTGGTGCGTGCGAGCCGGTTGACGGCGTCGACGAGATCCGCCGAGGGAAGATTGAGCACGCACTCGCCGGTGCGAAGCATGTTTTCCGTTGTCTTGGAGTTGCTGGCGAGACCCAGCATGCAGCGCCAGCCGACCCACCAAGCCGATGACATCGGCGCAAGATTGGGCGAGCCGTCTTCATTGCTGGAGCCGATCAGGACTACCGGTGTCCCGAAATATAGGATCGCCGGTTCGATTGTCCGTGAATCCGCAATATCGGTGATGTCGATGACGTCGTGCATGTCAGGCTCCTTGCGTGAAGCCCGATGTAGCTGGTTCGTGCCGGTGCACCCACCCGATTCCCGATTGCGATGTTTTTCAGCGCGGAGGCGACCAATCAGGCGCGGCCAATTCGAATGTTGCAAAATCGAAGCCCGGCGCGACGGTGCATCCTACGAGCGTCCAGTCGCCGGTGCTTTCGGCGGCCTGCCACGCATGGGCAGGCACGATCGCCTGCGGCAGCTCGCCCGCGGCGAGATCGGGACCGAGCCTGACGCTGTGTTGGCGATCGCCATCGGCGATTTGCAACAGCAGCGCGCTGCCGGCGTAATAATGCCAGATCTCCACCGCATCGATGCGATGCCAATGCGATCGTTCATGGCGCGCCAGCAGGAAATAGATCGCGGTGGAGCGCGATCGTCCGTCGGCGTCGCAGCGGGGATCGCGAAACGTCTCGCGATAGTGGCCGCCTTCCGGATGCGGCTGGAGCCCAAGCTGTGCGACGATGTCGGCGGCGGAAGCTGGCGCAACCATCAGGATTTGTTCTTGCGTTCACGCAATTCGCCGAACACTTGCGCACCGCTCGCGCCCTTCATCCGTACGCTGGCGGCGACAGACGGCTCGTCGGCGCGCAGGAATACATTGGCTTTCTTTTCATCGCCGAGCGTCACCGGGATGGTCGGCTGACCCGCGGCACGCAGCCGCGCGACTTCCCCGGCGCGCGCCTTCAGGGCCGCATTGTCAGGCTCGATGGTCAGCGCGAATTTGACATTGGCCGCGGTATATTCGTGCCCGCAATACAGTTTGAAATCATCGGGCAGCGCGCGCAATTTGAGCAGCGAATCCCACATTTGCGGATAGGTGCCCTCGAACACCCGCCCGCAGCCGATCGAGAACAGCGTGTCGGCGGCAAACAGCGCCTTCTCGCTGTCGAAGACATAACTGACATGATCCAGCGTATGGCCCGGCGTTTCCAGTACCCGCACCAACAGGCCGCCGACCTTGACGACGTCGCCATGCGCGACGCGGGTATCGACATTGGCGATCCTGGCGGACTTGTCGTGCGGCGCGAGCACGTGGCAATTATATTTTTGCTTCAGTTCTGCAACGCCGCCGACATGGTCGCCATGATGATGGGTAATCAGGATATCCGTCAGCGTCCAGCCGTCGCGCTCCAGCGCCTCGATCACGGGGGCGGCTTCCGGCGCGTCGATCGAAGCGGTCGCCTTGGTGACGGGATCGTGGATCAGGTAACCGAAATTGTCGGTGAGGCAGGGGAACAAGCGAATTTCGGCAGCCATGATATCTCCGTCGTCCAGTGAGGCGGGCAGGGAAGCGGGAAAGGCCAGTACGGCCTCATATAGGCTTGAAATATGGCGTTAACGCTTCACCGGCAATGGCATATTCGGCGCCCCGCGCCGAATGGCGACGTGTTAGATTGGGTTCATGACCATCGATGTCATCGATCTCCGCGATTTCTATTCGAAGCGCCTCGGCATCGTGGCGCGGCGGCTGATCAATCGCGGCATTCAGGCCTGCTGGCCCAACGCCGAAGGCCAGCGCGTGCTCGGCCTCGGCTATCCCACGCCCTATCTTGGACTTTTCCGCGAAGACAGCGAACGCTGCATCGCCTTCATGCCGGCAGCGCAGGGCGTGCTGAAATGGCCGACCGGCCGGCCGGCCTTGGCGACATTGGTCGACGAATTTTCGCTGCCGCTGCCGGACGCCGCGGTCGACCGCATCCTGCTGGTCCATGCGCTGGAAATGTCTGACGATCCCGAAGGACTGCTGCGCGAGGTGTGGCGGGTGCTGGCGCCCTCCGGCCGGGTGATGGCCGTTATTCCGAATCGCCGCGGGGTGTGGACGCGTACCGACACCACGCCGTTCGGTCACGGCCGGCCCTATTCGCGCTCGCAGATCACCCAATTGCTGCGCCAGACCTGGTTCACGCCGACGGCCTGGGGCGAGGCACTGTTCGTGCCGCCGGTCGCGGGCAGCTGGTTCCTGCGTTCCGCCATGGCGTGGGAGCGCATCGGCGAAGCGCTATCGCTGCCATTCGCCGGCGTGCATATCGTGGAAGCCACCAAGCAGGTCTACCGGGCAATCCCGGCGCACCGCGAACGCACGCGGCTGATTCCGGCCCTGCCGCCGGTGCTGGTGCCGTCGTCGCTGCAACGGGATAGAGATTTGTAGGATGGGAAAAGGCGCTCTTGCGCCGCGCCCACCACTTCACGCAAAGCTATCAAGCTACGCGCCGACTACTCGTTCCCCGGATTGAAATCATCGCCCGGCACTACCGGCGCGGGCACGCCATCCGGGCGCGGGCCGTGCGGCCGGCGGCGGCGGCGCGGCGGAAAGCGTTCGCCGCCATTGCCCTCGAAGGTGCCGGGGCCGCCATTGATCTGCGGCTGCGGTCCGGTGATGAATGACGGCAGGCGATCGACGCTGACGTTGTCGGCAATCACCGGCTGCGGTTGGGGCTGCGGCTGAAATTGCGGCTGCGGACGGTGATCGCGATTGCCATTGTGTTCGCGCGGTTGGTGTTCGCGCGGCTGATGCTGCTCGCGTGGCTGGTAGGGCTGGCCCTCGCGTTGGTGGTCGCGCTGATTGTTGTCGCGCGGCACGAACGGCTGCGGCTGGGCCGGGACGAAGCCGGGTTCCTGCCCGAAATTCGAAAAGCTTTCGCTCTCGTCGTCGCCGTCCTCCGCAGGCATTTCATTCTCGGTGCGCGGCTGCGGCTGGTTCTGACGGAACTGTTCCTGGGCAGCGGCGATCAGGCGGAAATAATGCTCGGCATGCTGGTAGTAGTTCTCGGCGGCTACCGGATCGCCGGAAGAGCGCGCGTCGCGCGCCAGTTGCACATATTTTTCCGCGACGTGCGATGCGGTGCCGCGAATCTTGATGTCGGGCCCGTTGGACTCGAACACCCGGGTCATCGGATTCTGGCCGCGCCGGTTGTTATTATTGTTGTTGTTATTGTTTGTTGTTGTTCCGGTTACGCATCCGCTTGTTGTTGTTCTGACCGTTTCTCATATCGTGCCTTTATTCCAGCCCTGTTAAAAACCTTGAAGTCAAAAGCCTCGGATTTTCGTCGCTATCGCCGCGCCGCCCGGTTTGGCAGGCCTCAGGCGCGCCGAATCACGGCGCAGTTCAGTTCCACAGAGATTTTACCGTACGTCGCAATCAGCAAGGACGCGTTCCCCAACAGCGCAAGCCTCGGCCGCCGGCTGCATCAAGCATTCTGCTCGCCAAACAAGCACAGGTTTCTTGCGTGAGTATTCAAGCGCAATATCAGGCTTTCGTTCGCTTTGCGGTCAGGAGCAGCGCAGCTCTTTCAGCCATCGCGCTCAATTGGACCTGCGTTTTGGAACCTTTCACTCGGGGCGGGCTCTCGCTTTGAGAACTTTGGCCACCATCCGAAATATCTCTAAATCTCTAAGAGGTATCTACGGGGCCAGCAACCCTGGACCGATGTTGTGGCCGGAACGTAGTCGCTCCCGGGGAATATTCCAAGCGGTTTTTTTACATCCCAATCGGGCTTTATGGGGGCTTTTTTCGGCCCGCGACCGCCCGCCGGATGCCCGCCAGATCGGCCCTGGGCGGCTGTTCGCTTGTTAACCCTGCCGCATCGATCAATTCCTGGATGTCACCGCTCTGGCCATGCCCCGCTTCCACCACCAGCGCGCCGCCGGGCGCCAAGAGCCGCGCGGCCCGCGGAATCAGGGCGCGATAGGCGTCAAGTCCGTCCGCACCGCCGTCCAGCGCCAGAAGCGGGTCGTAATCGCGCACCTCGATCGAAAGACCGGCAATGTCGGCGGAGCGGATATAGGGCGGGTTCGACACGATCAGATCGAACTTCCCCGACAGCGCCGCGGCATAGTCGCAGGCGACGAAAGCAGCGCGAGGGGCCAGTCCGAGCTGGACGGCATTGCGGCTTGCGGTCCGCAACGCCGCTTCGCTGATGTCGGTGCCGACCCCATAGGCGTCAGGCAATTCGGCCAACAGCGCCAGCAAGATCGCGCCTGAACCGGTGCCGAGATCGGCGATGCGCCACGGCCGATCGGAGCGCGGACCGGCGCGCCGCATCTCGAGCGCCAGTTCGACCACGGTTTCGGTGTCGGGCCGCGGCACCAGTGTCGCCGCTGAAAGCTGCAACGGCAGTCCCCAGAATTCCCGAAGCCCGACAATACGCGCGGCCGGCTCGCCGGCGAGACGCCGGCGCGCGAAGTCCTCAAGGCGCACCGCCTCGTCCGCTACGAGCCGGCGGTCTCCCGCAGTGACCATGCCGGTGAGATCGAGACCGAGTATGGCGCCGACCAGAATCCGCGCGTCGAGCTCGGCCGAATCGATGGCGCCTGATTTGAACCGTGCCGTCAGTGCGCGCCGCGCCGTCTCGATGGTCTCTCCGGCCAGGGATTTGACCAGACCCCGGCTCACGCCGCGGCGCCCTGGGCGGCGAGCTGTGCTGCCTGATGTTCGGTCGTCAGCGCATCGACCAGTTCGCCCAGCGCCTCGCCGGCGATCACCTGCGGCAATTTATAGAGCGTGAGGTTGATGCGGTGGTCGGTGACGCGGCCTTGCGGGAAATTATAGGTGCGGATGCGCTCGGAGCGATCCCCGGATCCGACCTTCTCGCGGCGGTCCGCCGCGCGGGTCGCATTGATGCGCTGCTGCTCGGCGTCGTAGATGCGCGAGCGCAGGATGTTCATCGCCGACGCGCGGTTCTTGTGCTGCGAGCGGCTGTCCTGCATCATCACCACGATACCGGTCGGAATATGGGTGATCCGGATCGCGGATTCGGTCTTGTTGACGTGCTGGCCGCCGGCGCCCTGCGCGCGCATGGTGTCGATCCGGAGATCATCGCTCTTGATATCGACATCGACCTCCTCGACCTCCGGCAGCACCGCCACCGTCGCCGCCGAGGTGTGAATGCGCCCCTGCGTCTCGGTGTCGGGCACGCGTTGGACGCGATGAACGCCGGATTCGAATTTCAGTTTGGCGAACGCGCCGCGGCCACGAACTTCGGCGATGATTTCCTTGAAGCCGCCCATGGTGCCTTCGCTGGCGGAAATCACCTCGACCTTCCAGCCCTGCAGACTGGCGAAGCGCTCATACATCCGGAACAGGTCGCCTGCGAACAGCGAGGCCTCGTCGCCGCCGGTGCCGGCGCGGATTTCCAGCACCACGTTGCGGTCGTCCATGGCATCCTTGGGCAGCAGCGCCACACGAATCTGCTGCGCCAGTTCGAGGCTGCGGAGGCTGAGCGTCTCGCGCTCGGCCTCCGCCATGCCGCGCATGTCGGGCTCGGTCGCAGGGTCCGCGATCAGCGCGTCGATGCCGGCTATCTCGGCATTGGCGGCGCGATAGGCCTTCACCGCGCCGATCAGCGGATTGAGCTCGGCGAGTTCGCGCGTGATCCGCACGTAATTCTCCGAGTTTACCTGGCCGAGCAACTCGGCCTCCAGGGAGGCGTGGTGCGCCAGCAGGATATCTAGTTTGGCTTCAGGGAGCATCGACATGGTTTCGTCTCGAATTGCGAAGAGGAGGCTGCTGTGCGGACGAGGCGTCGCTACAACGAAAGCCCCTCGGCCTCGGCGAATTCCGTCAGCTTCTGCCGGATCGATACGCTGCCGGACGGCGCGTCGAGCAGCGGCGTCATCATCGCTTCGGCTTTCCTGGCGTCGAGGTCGAGGATCATCGCCTTGACCGGACCGTGCCCGGTGGCCGACAGCGACAGCGAGCGGTAACCCAGGGCGATCAGCGCCAGCGCGCCGATCGGCTTTGAGGCCATTTCACCGCAGAGCGAGGCGGATTTTTTCGCCGCATCGGCCTTGCGCACGATATCGCGCAATGCCCGCAGGATCGGGGCCGACATGGTGTCGAAGCGTTCGGAGACCTTGGCATTGCCGCGATCGACCGCGAACAGGAACTGGAACAGGTCGTTGGACCCGACCGAGACGAAATCGACCTTCTTCAGGAGTTCGTCGAGTTGATAGAGCAGCGCCGGTACCTCTATCATGGTGCCGACATCGATGCGTTCCGGCAATGCGTGGCCGTGCTGACGCAGATAGGTCAGCTCGCGCTCGACGATCCCCTTGGCAGAATCGAATTCGGCGACTTCGGTAATCATCGGAAACATGATGCGCAAGGCGCGGCCGCCGCCGGCGCGCAGCAGCGCGCGGATCTGGCCGCGCAAGAGGCCGGGCCGGTCGAGCCCGAGCCGGATCGCGCGCCAGCCGAGCGCCGGATTTTCCTCGATCACGGTTTCCATATAGGGCAGCGCCTTGTCGCCACCGATGTCGAGGGTCCGAAACGTGACCGGCTTGGGGCCGGCGGCATCCAGTACCGCGCGATACAGCGCGAGCTGATCGCTGGAGCGCGGCAGGCTCTGGCCGACCATGAATTGCAGTTCGGTGCGGAACAGCCCGATGCCGGCGCTGCCGGTGTCGTCGATATGCGGCAGGTCGATGACCAGGCCGGCGTTGATCATCAACTCGACCTTCTGGCCGTCCTTGGTCACGCAGGGCTTGTCGCGCAGCGCCGAATATTGGGCCTGGCGCCGGGCGCGAAACCGCACCCGCTCCGCATAAGCGGATTCGATCTCCGCCGAGGGGCGGACGTAGATCGAGCCCGAGGTGCCGTCGACGATGATGGCATCGCCGGGATCGGCGATGCCCGGCGCGTTCGGTATTTCGCCGACCGCCGGAATGCCGAGCGCGCGCGCCACGATCGAGACATGGGAATTGGCGGTGCCTTCCTCCAGCACCAGTCCGCGCAGCCGCTTGCGGTCGTAATCGAGCAGGGCCGCAGGCCCCATCGCGCGCGCGATCAGGATGGCATTGTCGGGCAATTGCTCCCGGGAAGGCGCGTGATCCTGCCCGACCAGCTGCCGCATCAGCCGATAGCCAAGATCCTCAAGGTCATGCAGGCGATCGCGCAGATAGGGATCGGTGGAGCGCAGCATGCGCGCACGGGTATCGGACTGCACGCGTTCGACGGCGGCTTCCGCGGTTAGGCCGGTGGCGACCGCCTCATGCAGCTTGTGCGACCAGCCATGGTCGTTGGCGAACATGCGATAGGCTTCGAGCACGTCGCGGTGCTCGCCGCCGTCGGCGACGTCGCCGCGTTCCAGCATGCGGTCGAGGTCGGCCCGCAGTTTTGCCAGCGCGGTATCGAGCCGCTTGATTTCCTTCGGCAGGTCCTCGGCAATGTAATTGGTGATGACGACGCGCGGCTCGTGCAATACCACATGGCCGAGTGCGATGCCGTCGGACAGGATGGCGCCGGTCTTGTGCAGCGAATGCCGCGCGGCGGGCTCGGCGCCGGGTTGCGCCAGCGCCGACAATTCGCCCGAGGCGATCATCTCCGCCAGCACCATCGCGGTGGTCTGCAGCGCCTCGACTTCTTCCTCGACATAGGTGCGCTTGGCGCGGTTCTGCACTACCAGCACGCCGAGCGTGTTGCCGGCGCGCAGAATCGGAACGCCGAGGAAGGAATGGTAGATTTCTTCGCCGGTCTCCGGGCGGAACGAGAACGCCGGATGGCTTTGCGCGTCGTTGAGATTGAGCGGCGTCGCCTCGCTCGCCACCAGGCCGACCAGGCCCTCATGCGCGCTCAGCACGGTTCTGTGCACGGCGTCGCGGTTAAGGCCCTCGGTGGCGTAGAGTTCCAGCGTGTTGTCGACGCGCAGTACATAGGTCGAGCAGACCTCGGCCACCATGTTGGCGGCGATCAGCACCACGATCTTGTCCAATCGTTCCTGGGCTGAGACCTGCTCCGCCATGGTTTCGCGGAGCCGTCTCAACAGGACGCGGGGGCCTCCCGACGCGCTCCGCATGTGTCAAAATCCTCCGCCGCGAAGCCAGCGCGGCGGGAGGCCGTTAGCTGGCGTTAAGTTTAGGCAAAACAACAATTTTATTCATTCGGCGCCGTCGCAAGACTGGCAACCAAGAATGGCAACCAAGCCCTGGCAACCGGCCGAATCAGGATAGCCAAACTGATTAGCAGTTTGCGGCAGCCCACCGATCAGGCCGTATAGCGAATTGGGGCTTGTTTTGCCAAGCAAAACGCCTGCCAGAGGCTATAACGTCTCCATTGGCCCTATGCTGCGCCAGCTAAGGGAAAATTCTTCTAAACCTGATCCAGCCCATAGAGCGTGTGCAGCGTCCGCACCGCAAGTTCCGTGTAGGCGGCGTCGATCAGCACCGAAAACTTGATTTCGGAGGTGGTGATGGCGCGGATGTTGATATTGCGCGCGGCCAGCGCGGTAAACGCCTTGGCGGCGACGCCGGCATGGCTGCGCATGCCGCTGCCGATCACCGAGACTTTGGCGACGTCGGTGGCGCTGTCGAGGCGGGCGTAACCGATCCTGGCCTTGGCCCCGGTGATGGTGTCGCGGGCGCGGACATAATCGGAAGCCGGAACGGTGAAGGTCAGATCGGTGGTGGCGCCGTCCTCCGAAACGTTCTGCACGATCATGTCGACGTTGATATTGGCCTCGGCCAGCGGACCGAAGATCGAAGCCGCGACGCCCGGCTTGTCCTGGATCTGGCGGACGGAAATCTGGGCCTCGTCCTTGGAAAAGGCGATGCCGGTAACGACGTGACTTTCCATCATTTCCTCCTCGCTGCAGATCAGCGTGCCTGGCGGCGTGCCAAAGGGATCGATATCCTCGGGCTTGTCGAAGCTGGAACGGACGAATATCGGCATGTTGTGCACCATGCCGAGCTCCACCGAGCGCACCTGCAGCACCTTGGCGCCCTGCGACGCCAGTTCCAGCATGTCCTCGAACGTGATTTTGTCGAGCCGGCGCGCTTTCGGCACCACCCGCGGGTCGGTGGTGTAGACGCCATCGACGTCGGTATAGATATCGCAGCGATCGGCATGAATGGCGGCGGCGATCGCAACCGCCGAGGTGTCCGAACCGCCTCGCCCGAGCGTGGTGATGCGGCCGGTCTGCGGATTGATGCCCTGGAAACCGGCGATCACGGCGACTTCCTTGCGCTCCTTGAAGCGGGTGATCAGGTCCGCGCCATCGATCTCGAGAATCCGCGCCGAGGCATGGGCGTCGCTGGTTCGAATCGGGATCTGCCAGCCTTGCCAGGAACGTGCCTGAATGCCGAGGCCCTGCAGTGCGATTGCGAGCAGGCCGGCGGTGACCTGCTCGCCGGATGCGACAACAGCGTCATATTCGCGTGCGTCATGCATCGGGGAGGCGTCGCGGCACCATTCCACCAGTTCATTGGTCTTGCCGGCCATTGCCGACACCACCACGGCGACGTCGTGACCGGCATCGACCTCACGCTTCACATGCCGCGCCACGTTGTGGATGCGGTCGATATTGGCGACGGACGTGCCGCCAAATTTCATCACGAGGCGGCCCATGACGACTGGTACATTCCCTGACAAGGTTATTAATGTGACCGCACGGAAACCGGAGCGTGCGGGCCAAAAGGCGCGTATACATAGCGGCGCGGTTGGGAGCAAGCAACCGGGTTCCGGGGAGCCCGGAACGGTGCCGCATCCGGCGGTCCAGAGGCAATCAGGGGCAATTGAGGCTGAATATATGGGGCGTTATATCGACGATATTCTGCAGCCCGGCGAGAAGGTGCTGTATTCGACCAATGCGCACTGGATATTCTATTGGCCAGCGATCGCGGCCTGGATCGTGGCCGCCGTCCTCCTGGTTTTGTCCCGTGCGACCATTACCGACGGCATCGTCCTGCTGTGCATGTCGGGCTCCGGCGTGGCGGCGCTGGCGGCGTTGTACTGGACCGTCACGGCCTGGTTCCATCGCTGGACCACCGAGACCGACGTCACCAATCTGCGGGTTGTCCACAAGACCGGCTTCATCAAGCGGCGCACCTTTGAGATGTCGCTCGACAAGGTCGAGAGCGTCGACGTCAATCAGAGCATCCTCGGACGCATCCTGAATTATGGCGACGTCACCATTATGGGCGTCGGCGAGGGCAGGGAGACCATCAGAACGATTGACTCGCCGCTGGCGTTTCGCAATTTCATCACCGCGCGGTAGGAGCGGCGCGCCATCCATGACCATGCAATCAGAATCTTCCGCGAACATGCGAAGCACGCCGGCATCGACCGTCGATCCCACCGAAATCGCCAAATTTTCAAAGCTGTCGAACGAGTGGTGGGACCCCAACGGCAAGATGGCGCCGCTGCACCGGATCAACCCGCTGCGGCTGACCTATATTCGCGACGCCGCCTGCCGCAAGTTCGAGCGCAACGTCAAAAGCCTGAACTGCCTGTCCGGCTTGCGCATCCTCGACATCGGCTGCGGCGCCGGACTGCTGTGCGAGCCGTTCACCCGGCTCGGCGCGCAGGTAATCGGCGTCGATCCGTCCGCGAGCAACATCGCTGCCGCGCGACTGCATGCCGACAAGGGCCATCTGTCGATCGACTATCGTTGCACCACGGTCGAGGAGATGGATGTCCGCGAACGCTTCGATATCGTGCTGGCGATGGAAGTGGTCGAGCATGTCACCGACATTGGAGTGTTCCTCGCCCGCTGTGCGGCGATGCTCAAGCCCGGCGGGACGATGGTGATCTCGACGCTGAACCGCAACTGGAAGAGCTTTGCGCTTGCCATCGTCGGTGCCGAATATGTGTTGCGCTGGCTGCCGCGCGGTACCCACCAATGGAACAAGTTCGTTACCCCGGACGAATTGGCGCAGCATCTGCAGGACAACAAGCT
Source organism: uncultured Pseudomonadota bacterium (assembly GCA_963771225.1). Classification (GTDB taxonomy): domain Bacteria; phylum Pseudomonadota; class Alphaproteobacteria; order Rhizobiales; family Xanthobacteraceae; genus Bradyrhizobium. Next base: position 469,674 of record CAVYSR010000014.1, read on the forward strand.
TGCCATCACCGAACAGGCCGGCGTGGTCTACTCACCGTTCGCCGACCGCTGGAGCCTCTCGTCCGATATGGACGTCAATTACATGGTGGTGGCCGAGGGCGCTTGAAAAGTCGCAGAAATTCTGGTCGTCCCTGCGAACGCAGGGACCCATAACCACCGGCCTTCGTGACGAGGCACGACAGTTTCACATCCACCCTGCGGTTCACACGTGACGCGATCTCAGTGATCTGCTGATTTAGCGCCAATGTTTCATATCGACATCCGGGATTATGGGTCCCTGCGTTCGCAGGGACGACGATAGGCTTGATCCCATATGCGATCCTGACAGTTGACCTGACAAACCGCGCCCGGCACGGTGGCCGGCCTCCTCAGCCGCCTGCCCCAATTCTCCCGCGCAAATCTCCACCCATGATCAGCATCGCCACGCTCTGGATTCCCTTTACCGTCATCGCGGCGATCGGCCAGGTCGCGCGCAACGCGATGCAGCGGCAATTGACCGGGCCGCTCGGCACCTGGGGCGCCACCAATATCCGCTTCCTGTTCGGCTTTCCGTTCTCGCTGGTGTTCTTTGCCGTGGTGGTGATCGCGACCGGAGACCATGTCCCGTGGCCAACGCTGGCGTTCTGGCCCTGGCTGCTGCTCGGCGCGCTCAGCCAGATTCTCGCTACCGGATTGATGCTGCTGGCGATGAACGACCGCTCGTTCGTGGTGACGACGGCCTATCTGAAGACCGAGGCGATCCAGACCGCGATCTTCGGTTTCGTATTTCTCGGCGATCACCTCACCGCGCTGAAGGTGGTCGCGATCCTGATCGCGACCATCGGCGTGATGATCACCGCGCTGCGGCCGGGCGGAGCGAAAAATTTCGCCGACCTGAAGCCGACGCTGACCGGCCTGGTCGCAGCAGCCGCGTTCGCGCTTTCGGCGGTCGGCTTTCGCGGTGCGATCATCACGGTTGCTGGCGTCTCGTTCGTGACGGCGGCGTCCTACACGCTGGTGCTCGGGCTGTTCGTGCAGACGCTGGTGCTGACCATTTATCTGCTGGCGCGCGCGCCCGACGTGCTGAAGAAAATACTCGGCCTGTGGAAGCCGTCGCTGCTCGCCGGTTTCACCGGCGCGTTCGCCTCGCAGTTCTGGTTCCTGGCGTTTGCGCTGACGGCGGCCGCCAATGTGCGCACGCTGGCGCTGGTCGAGGTGCTGTTCGCGCAGGGCGTGGCGTATTATTCGTTCAAGCAGCCGCTGTCGGCTCGCGAACTCTCCGGGATTGCGCTGATTGTTGTCGGCGTGGCGTTATTGGTCGCGGTGTAGTCAGCGCTTGACCACGATGAGGACCGCACCGGCGGCGATCAGCGCTATTCCGAGCCAGCCATTGAACGAAGGCCGCTCGCCGAGAAAGACCACGCCGAACAGCGCCACCAGCACCACGCTCAATTTGTCGATCGGCGCCACTAAAGTTGCCGGTCCAAGCTTCAGCGCGCGGAAATAACACAGCCACGATGCGCCGGTGCCGAGCCCGGACAGCACCAGAAAGATCCAGCTCTTTTGCGAGATCGGCCCGGGATTGCTGAACTGGCCGGTCGCGAACAGGATCAGCGAAAAACTGATCAATACGATGATGGTGCGGATGAAGGTCGCAAGGTCGGGATTGATGTCCTCGACACCGACTTTTGCGAATATCGCGGTCAGGGCGGCGAACACCGCCGACAACACTGCCCAGATTTGCCATGACGACAGCGTTTCCGGGTTCATATTTTCCCTGTCGTCATTCCGGGGCGTGAGCCAACGGGCCGGCCTTCCGGCCCGATAAGGTGAGAGCCTGGCATCCTTCGAGGCTCGCAAGGGCGCGCACCTCAGATGACGCTGGCGGTCAGTTCCGGTCGTCCGGCAGCACCGGCAGCGGCGATACCTCGACGCCTTCATCGATCAGGGAGCGCGCTTCTTCCGGCGACGCCTCGCCATAGATCGGACGATGCTCGATATCGCCGTAATGCATTTTGCGGGCTTCGTTGGGAAAGCGCTCGCCGACATTGTCGGCGTTCTTCACGATATGATCGCGCAATTCCCTGAGCTTGGCGCGCAGCTCGCGCTCCTGCGCCATCATCAGGGGTGTCGAAGCCGGTGTTGTGGCTTCCGTGGCGACGGCAGGCGCCGGTGCCGCGCGCTCCCGGCTCTTCTTGCTCACGATCTGCGGGGCCATGATGGCCCGCTCGACCTTGGCCGAGCCGCACGAAGGGCAGTTCACCAGCTTGCGTTTTTCCTGGGTTTCGTAGGCCTGCGAACTCTGAAACCAGCTCTCGAACGCATGGCCGCGCTCGCAGCGCAAATTGTACCGGATCATGCCGATCCCCGCACCAGGTGCAGATGCTCGGGGCCAGCCTTGGGGTCGGCGACGCTGAAGCGCCGGCCATGCTGCAGCGACGGCACGGTCTTGCGCGCGGTCTCGACTTTCGCCGGATCAATCTTGGCCAGGAAAACGCCGGTCTCGGTAGCGCTGCCTTCGGCGAGGATGGTGCCCCAGGGATCGATGATCAGCGAGTGGCCGTAGCTCTGGCGCTTGCTCTCATGGGTTCCGGCCTGGGCGGCGGCGAACACAAAGCAGCCATTCTCGATGGCACGGGCGCGCAACAGCGTGTGCCAATGCGCTTCGCCGGTCCGCACCGTAAAGGCGGAAGGGACGGTGAGGAACGACGCGCCGCTTTCGGCGAGCGCGCGATACAGCGCCGGAAAACGCACGTCGTAGCAGATCGTGAGGCCGACGCGGCCCCAGGGCAGGTCCGCGATGACGGCGGTTTCGCCCGGCTGGTAATTGGCCGATTCGCGATAGCTCTCGCCACCGGGCAGATCGATATCGAACATGTGGATCTTGTCGTAGCTGGCGATCACCGTACCGTCCGGCCCGATCAGGAACGAGCGGTTGACCGCCCGCTCAGGTGACGCGCGCAGCGCCAGCGAGCCGATATGCAGATGGATTTTCAGTTCCACCGCCAGCGCGCGATAGGCTTTCAGCGAAAGATCGTCCTCTTCCAGGGCGAGATTTTCGAACATCGCCTGGCGGTTGGACTGGATCATGTTGCTCACCTCGGGGGTGAGCACATAATCGGCGCCTTGCGCGGCGGCCTCGCGGATCAGTTTTGTTCCCTGCTCGAGATTGGCCGGCGGCAACAGTCCGGTGCGCATCTGCACCATGGCGGCGGTAAAAGAGAGGTCAGCGCTCATGAATTGGCCTTGTCGCCCGCGAGCATGGAATCGAGCTTGCCCGCGCGGTCGAGGGCGTAGAGCTCGTCGCAGCCGCCGACATGGGTTTCGCCGATGAAAATCTGCGGAAAGGTCGAGCCCGCGCCGGCGCGATCCCACATTTGCTGACGCAAGCCGGGGTCGGTGGCGACGTCGAATTCAGTGAAGACAGCCTTTTTGCGCGTCAAAAGCGACTTGGCGGCGCCGCAATAGCCGCAGCCCGGACGGGTATAGATTTCGATGGCAGCGGTCATGTCGCGCTTTCGAGAAGGTGCCCGATTATATGGTAGGTTTATGGGCGTCCACAACCCGGGCAAATACCAGCACGTCGACGGAAGCAGCCTTGGCGCGCAGTAGCGCCCGCGCACAGGCGTCGACCGTGGCGCCCGAGGTCAGGACATCGTCGACCAGAACCACGCGGCGTCCCTGAATTCGGTGCTGCTAGTCGGCCGCGACCTTGAACGCGCCCTGGACGTTGCTGGCGCGTTGCGAGCGGGACAGACCGATCTGCTGCTGGGTCGGGCGGACGCGCCGAAGCGCCTCGGACGCCACTTTCACGCCGCTTTGCCGCTCGATGGCGCGCGCTAGCGCCCCGGACTGGTTGTAACGGCGGCTCCAGCCGAAATCTGCCGTTGTGCACAGCCGGGCAATGCTCGGCAATGCTGGGCAAATAGGGCGTATTTTAACAGGGATAACCTTCATTTCTGATATGCAATGCCGGGCTTGACCGGGCAATGCCGGGGGCCTAAAAGTGTGTAACGAATGTATGTAACAAAAGTGTGTAACGAGAGACTCTCATGCCCAGCGCTCGCCTTCGTCCCGATCAGGTCGCCGCCGAAATCAAGGCAAGCGTCGGCAATCCAAAATTCAAGAGAACTCCGGACGGCAACAGCCTGTATCTGTTGACGCGCAATGGTCGCGGCTATTGGTCCTACCAGTGGCGAGAGGGCAATGCCTCACGCGCCAAACTACTGGGCCGTGCGGCCGATATGTCGCCGAATCAAGCCCGCCGCGCCCGTGAAGAATTCGCCGTCGGCCGCCGCAATGGCACCGCTGGCGAGCGTCGTGGCATCGCCAAAAGAATGGCTCGTCCTGCCCCAGAGAAGCGCGCCGGAGAGGCCGCCAAGTTGTTCGGTGAAGTGGTTGCGGAGTATCTAGCGGACAAAGCTCCGGGCTGGATCGGCGGCCTAGAAGGCAAGCAGGCGGTTGACTATCGATCATCCCTCATTGGTCACAACTTCACAAAGATGTTCTATGGCCCGGTAATCAACGTTGCGCTCGCCTCGGCCGGGCCGGGCTCGCCTGTCACCGACTTTGCAAAGCTCCCGGTTGCCGACATCGACACGGTCGATGTCTTGGCAGCGCTCGCCCATCGCAAACATTCTGCGGTGACTTACGAAAAAGTTCGGATGCGCATCGGCAAAATTCTCGACTTCGCGAAATACAAGGGGCTGCGCACTGGGGACAATCCTGCGCGGCTTGACGGCCACCTTGAGCATGAACCATCACGGCCGCAAATTCCGGAAGTGGAAAGCTATAAGGCTATGCCTGCCGCCGAGCTTCCCGCGTTCATGCGTGAGCTAGGCGGGATCGGATCGAATGAGAGTCGGGCGCTGATGTGGACGATTTTGACGGCCGCGCGCACTGCTGAAACCATCGGCGGCAAGCGCTCTGAAATTCACGGCGATATGTGGATCATTCCGAAAGAAAGAATGAAGGGCAAGAAGGGGAAACAGCGCCCGCATTTCGTGCCGTTGGCCCCGCAGGCATTGGCCTTGCTGGGGCCGAAGGGCAAGCCGGGCGACTCCCTATTCCCCGGCAAACTTAAAGCGAAGATGTGGCACGCTGACATGCTCAATTTGCTGAAAGAGCTACGGCCCGGTTCAGGTTTCACGGTGCACGGCTTCCGAAGTACGTTCCGCGATTGGGTTTCGGATGAAACCGAGCATGACAGCACGCTGGCGGAGATCGCGCTCTCGCACCGCGTTGGCGACAAAACTGAGCAAGCCTATGCCCGAAGCAAGATGGTTGAGAAGCGACGGCAATTGATGCTCGATTGGGCCGCGTTCGCAGTGGGCGCGCAATTGGGACCTCTTTGGAGTGCGTTCGTCTCTGATGCCGTTTTCGGCACAAGGGCCGTAAAAAAACCGCTCACCAAGTCATAAACAAAAGCGGTTCCTAAAGGTTGCTCTTCGTCCCAGTGCTCAGTCACAAATGAATTTATGAGCGGCGGCAAAAGACAAGGGAAGCATTGTCAACCGCCGCGCTAGTCAGGTCTTCTTGCTGGCGTCGCGCCCCGCGCGTCGGGTGCGGAGATCGCGGGGCAAGTCGAACTTCAGCCAGCCTCCGGGACATTCGTGATTTCGACGATATTACCTGAAGGATTGAGCACGACCTTGCCAAGGTCGGGGTCGAGGGTTCAAATCCCTTCGCCCGCTCCAAACTTTCAAGGGCTTAGCGCCGCAGGTGACTTGCAGAGGCTAAGCCCTAGCTAGCAGAATAGCTAGCAGACAAGCTAGCAGATAGCTAGCAGAAGCCCCCCCCGCATTCCATGTGGCATCAGGCGTTGTTCGGCTCACAATAACAAACCACGCTCCTGAAAGGTTCACAGCCACCGTCGATGGACTGGGGCAACAATTCGTTAGAAGCAGCGGCGCAAATTGCGGCATGGCGACATGCACGGATGAGCCCTCCTCTGTCTACCGGTGGCGCGGTCGAGCCGGTGCATGTGCCGCTTGAGCGACCGATCAATCAGCATGCCGACCTTCCATGATTTACGAAACGCATCGGACGGCGCTTCCCAACAACTTGATGGGGAAGCCGTGAAGCGCGTGGCGCGACCCAATACTCTTAATCATCGGGTCCCAGGTTCGAGCCCTGGTGCGCCCACCAAACCCCCCTCTCTAGCAGCGATATTTGACATTTTAGCCATTGCAATCATTCCGCAACGCAACCCTAGATAACAGTTAGTCAGCAATTAGTCAGGAACGGCTCTGCCCGGTTATCGGGTCCCAGGTTCGATCCCTGGTGCGCCCACCACCCAGTCCTTGGGTTGAGACCTTCGTCAGCCTTTTAGCGTTTATCGCGCCAGAATGGGGGCTTTTCGCACCCGCGTGTGTCTCTGCGAGCGGTCTCTGCTTGGCAAAAGGCCCCGTTTGCCGGTTTGTCTCCGCATCAGAAATTTCCGTTCCCGGCGCGGGCGGAGACCGGTTCGACAACCGGGTGGTGGGTCCTCAGATCCGGGTAAAAAAGCGGATTGCCGGTACTCAAGCGCACGCGAGAACGAAGGCTCTGGCGTGACGCATTGTCCTCTCCTTCGATTGCCGAGCTTGTGCACCGTCACTTTAAGGCCGTAAGAGCCTTCACCGCGTTGACAGAGTCACGGGTTCCGCGCCCCGCTCGCTCGGACAAAAAATCTGGTTGGCAATGTCGGCAGTAGACAAGTGCGATCGTCCTTGGGGTACTTCAACATGCTGAACAGCGCTAGGCAAAGGGGAAACCATGAACACAAACAGAAATTTCTTGTCCTGTACCTCGTACCTTCCTCGGTGGTGGCGGATTGGTCGAAAACGGACCCCGCGACACGGCAGCCCGCAGAACAGAAAATGCGGGAGGAGTGGGGAAAGTGGATGGGCGCGAATGGCAAGATGATCATCAGCACGGAAGCGGGCGGCAAAACCAAGCGCATCACGTCGAGCGGCGTTTCCGACACCAAGAACGACATTATGCTGTGTTCGTTTGTCGAGGCTGAAACCCACGAGGCCGCGGCGAAGGCTTTCGAAAATCACCCCCACCTGCAAATTCCGCAATCGTCAATTGAGGTGATGTCCGTCCGGCCGATGGGCGCTCACTGACCGAAAACCTCACTTCAGGGGCGAGTGCGGAGCAGGCAACATGATGGTCGAGTGCATCTCGTCGAGAAGCGGACCACCCTTTCCGAGGAATTCTTGCCAGACCGGGTCTTTGAGGGCATTGCCGCGAGCCTCGGCGCGCGCGTTCAAGCTAGGATAGGCCCAGATGTGACATACCTCATTCGGTTGACCGGCCTCAGTCTGCCAGAGGCCGACGATTTTGGAGTACTTTTCGCGCGCTGGCAGCGCTGCGGTGAACGCATCGAGCCACTGATGGACCGCCCCACCGGGTTTGGCGCGGTAGTTACGAAGCTCGTAGATATTGCCGGTCGATGCAGGGGCTATAGGCGGTCTCAGAGCGTTGAGCAGGCGAATATCCTGACGCATCATCAAAGGACGGATTAGCGGAAGGTATTCGCCAGTCCAGCGCGAGTTTTTGCTAAGGGCGCCGCGCAATCGGGAGCGTTCGCTGAAATCGGCATAGCTCCACAAATGCACGACCTGATTCAGCGGGCCAATTTCGGTCAACCAATAGCCCTCAAGTTTGCCGTAGTCATCTTTGCGGATGTCGCGCGCCAAGGTGCTCGCCGCCTTGACCATGTCGCCAAGGCTTCCGGGCTTCACGGTGTAGGTTCTCAGTTCATAAAGCATGAGGTTTCCTCTGGTTGCCAGGTATTTCGGCGAGCCAATTCGATGGCCTATTTTACGGATTTCAGTGCCGTCGTTCACGAGGCCGATGATCTTGGCACCTGATGATTGAACCTGAGGGTCAGGCCGTGGTCAGCCCAATCAAAGGCGAGAGATCTCGGTCTCCTTGGATGTGATGAATTCCAGCAGAGCTGGCTTTCCTTCCTTCGTTGCGGCGATCCCACGCTGGATCGCAGGGATAATGTCCTCTGGCTGTTCGATCCGTTCGCCGTGGCCACCAAAAGCACGCGCCATAGCAGCGTAGTCGCCGGAGATGTCGGTGCTTCGATACTTCTCTGTGCTGATCGGCATCACCTTCAGCTCGATGGCCATGGAGAAGTTGTTCAGAAGGATGGACAGAATGGGGATGCGCTCGCGCACCGCCGTCTCGAAGTCCATCCCCGTGAAGCCAATCGCTGCATCGCCCCAAACATTGATACAAAGTTTATCCGGCGCCGCCAGCTTCGCACCCATCGCCAGTCCTAACCCATAACCCAACTGCGTCGTCTTTCCCCAACCCAGATAAGAAAGTGGCGTGCGGCTGATCCAGAAGGGGGAGAGCTGGTCGCGTGGGCTGCCAGCGTCATGGGTGATGATCGTGTTGTCTACGTCCACCGTTTTCCACAGGTCATGGAGCACGCGATAGGGATTGAGGGGGGCGCTATTATGGTTCCGCTTCGGGGCCCAGTCTGCCAGCCATTTGGTGCGCACTTCCATAATTTCACGCGCTGTCGCGCTGTAGTCCCGCGGCTCTTTAATGCGATCATCGAGAGCTATCAGAAGGGCATCGAGGGTAAGTGCCGCGTCACCCACCAAGCTCTGCGAGACTTCGACGTTATTGTTCAGGTGGTTTGGATCCAGAGTGGAGTGGATCACTGTTCTTCCTTTCGGCATCGCCACACCGAAGTTCGTCTCGGTGAACGAGCAGCCAACCCCGAAAATGACGTCGGCCTTGTCCAGGAAATGCCGTACCGTTTTGGGGATGGCGAGACCGCCGGAGCCGAGCGCCAGCGGATGATCCTCGGGGAACGAGGATTTGCCCCCGAGGCTAGTGGTAACCGGTGCGCCGAGAAGTTCCGCGAGGGCCCGAAGCTGGGGCCAAGCTTTCGCCCAGTGAATGCCTGTGCCGGCATAAATCACCGGGCACTCTGGCTCCCGCCAGAATTGCGGCGGCCCGCTCGACATCCTCGGGATCGGGCCCAAACCGCACGGACTTGACGGGAGTGTAATGCAACTCACCAGGGAGTTCGTCGCCCCACATGTCAGCGGGGATCTCGACCAGCGATGGTCCGCCACGTCCACTACGTAACCGGGTGAAGGCGCGGCGCATGACGTTTGAGACCTCAGCGGCAGAGGTGATCGGCTCTGCCGACTTGGTCACTGTCGACATTGAGATCGTGCTGTTGAAGTTAGGTGGCACATGCGCGATGCGGCGTGGATAACCCATGGGCAATACGAGCACGGGCACGGACTCGCCAAAGCACTGGGCAACGCCGCCGAAGGCGTTCTCCGCACCCGGCCCATGCTGCATGCAGAAAGCACCGATCTTTTTGCCTGAAGTAACACGCGAAATCGCATCGGCCATATGCAGACCGATGCGCTCCTGACGGACAATCACTGGCCGGATATTGATGTCTGCCGCGAACTCCAGAAGATGGTTGACCGGGTAGCCGGTGAGGATCTCGATCCCTTCTCTTTTCATGATCTCCGCGATTGCAGCACCAATCTTCATGACTTGTTTCTCTCCGCTAGAAGTTTGCTAAAAACCAAGCCGAACGAAAGCTTTTGCCAGCATGTCGATAGTGACCATCAATCCTCACCGGGCGCCAATTCGCAATCCATAAACTTTTGCTCAACGGCTATTCCGGATTTAGTCCGAGCGCCTCGAACTGCCGGCTCCATTCGGCTGGAGGATCCCGTAGCCGCTCGACGCCGATCCCGCGCGGCAGGCGGCCTTCTACGGCGGTTTTGACAAGGCCGGGCGCAGAAAGGCGAGCGAGATCGTCATGTTGACTGGCGACGCTGCACTTTTCGCGATCGCAAATTTCCTGGACTGTCGTCACTCGACCATAGACCACATCGTCGAGCCACTGGTGGCCTGGGGCGATGGCGCTGACAAGGTGTGCGCGTCGCTCGAACTGCTCCGGTTGGACGTCCCGCCGAGATGCATGATGCGGCGGCAGGATCCGGCGTGATCGTTTGGATAGTGGCTTCTGCTGTTTGAGAGCTTGGCTGAAAGCCGCTGATCGGTAAATCTACAAGTCGTTATAAGTTCCGTTCGGCAACAGGGGGCCGAAGATCGAACATGCGACTGAGGAGGATCGATTCCGATAGCTGGTCTTCTTGACAAGATCGATGTGAAAAGCGTGTCAAGGAGCGCAAGTCCGGTGTCTTGTACCGGCTGGAAAGGCATTTTTGCACTTCCATGAAGATCGTCGCAGCCTCTTTGCTGATCTTCGCGGTCCTGACGATTGGGAACGCGTTGCCGTCAACGATCGGCGCGGGCAGGCTCTGCTGCTCGCCAAAATGTCGCGACTTCTCTCAAACCCCGGCTAGGATGTCCCGGAAAGACGCCACAAGCCCACGCAATTTGAGTACGAACTCGGTGGATAAATTATTCCGGATTGAGATGATGTGGGAGCGTGCCCCCGAGAATTGCAATGTCACCCAAACGAGGACGTTACGGCATGAAAAATAAAGGCCGACGACGCATCATCCTGTCAATCGACGTCGGCGGATCGCGTGTAAAAATGATGACGAGCGCGAAGCGAAACAAACGCCCCTTCCATTCCGGTACCGACCTGACCGCCAAATCGATGGTCGAGCAGGTCAAGCAACTTACGAAAGATGGTCCTACGACGTCATCTCCGTCGGGTATCCGGGGCCGGCCTGCGTAACCGTCCGGCAGCCGAGCCTCACAATTTAGGAAAGGGATGGAAAGGCTTCGATTTCGCCCGCAAGTTTGGCTGCCCGACAAAGGTCGTCAACGATGCCCTGATGCAGGCGCTCGGAGGCTATACAGATGGGAAGATGCTCTTTCTCGGTCTTGGGACCGGTCTCGGCTCCGCGATGATCGTCGACGCGCGCTGGTGCCTATGGAGCTGGCTCACCTGCCGTATGGAAGGGAAGGACTTTGAGGGCTTCATTGGTGAGGCTGGGCTGAAGCGTTATGGCAAAAGGAGATGGGCGATCTACGTCAATGACGTCGTTGAGCGCCTAGTCGCCGCGCTCGAACCCGACTACGTGATCATCGGGGGCGGCAATGTCGACAAGCTTGAGGCCCTGCCAAAGAAGTCGCGTGTCGGAAAGAATACCAATGCCTTTTTCGGTGGCTTCAGGCTTTGGGAAAGCTCGTCCAAAATTGACGGGCGTCGCGGGGCGAGAAGACCTGGATAGGTCGCAGCATGCGTACGTTGTTTCATTGGCCAGGATCGAGGCGCTATTCCGGACTAAGTCCAAGCGCTTCGAACTGCCGGCTCCATTCGGCTGGCGGATCGCGGAGCCGCTCGACACCGATGCCGCGTGGCAGACGACCTTGACCGCTGCCTTGACAAGGTGGGCGCGAGGAAGGCTAGCGAGATGGTCATGTTGACCTGCCGCACGCTGCGCTTCTCCCGGGTGCAAATTTCCTGGACGGTCGTTACTTGACCGGAGACCACATCGTCGAGCCACTGGCGGCCTTTGGCAATGGCGCTCATCAGGCGTGCCCGGCGCTGTCGGCAGCCTGCGCCCGTCCGGTAGATAAAATCGTGTCTCCGCGTAAGCGGGTAACGACACAGCCAAAGGAATTCACCAAGTCGCAGCTGCCTGCGATGCTGCCTCTTTGTTTGTTCGCTGCCTCTTTGTTAGCTGGAAGGCTACAAAGATTTGTTTCAAGCACTTAGCAGAAACGGTTTTTAGGGCCTTGCGAAGGCGGATTTATCCGGCCTGTCGACGCGCGCTTTCGGACGCAAGCGGCGATGTTGCGTTCCGTGTGGGATAGCACACGGCTGGAAGCAATGCGGTACGTGATGGTGGTCCCCGGTCGCGAATTTGACTTGTTGAGCGGCCCCCTGCGCCAGATCGAAATGATTGACGCTTACCTGTTTCAACGTGCTCACGCCGGAAACTGTGATCGACTTTACGAGTACGTCGTCATCTGACTTTGCAATTGCCATCCTGGCCGGACTTCAATTGGCTGACCCATTGCGCTCACCTGGCTAGCGTTCCTGCTGCACAACAAACAGGAACAATTCGTAATTTTAGGAAGATCGTCACTGTTGCACAGAAATAAGTCGCTGCACCGAAGGCGCCACCGAGCGTTGCGACCAACTGATAGCAAACGGGCAGCAGCCTCCTTTAATGCTGTATTTGGTATGGTCAGAATATACGCGACTGGCAAAACAGATCGCAGCCGCCGCCGTGTTTGGATCCTCGATCAACCGTTCGGCGAAGTTGGTAGCCCTGCCCGAAGACCTCATTTCGCAC
>CAVYSR010000015.1:0-37094 GCA_963771225.1 uncultured Pseudomonadota bacterium
AAAGGAGCACGATCCGGAAAAGTAGGTATCGATTTTCCGAAAAGATCATGCTCCAATAAAAGAAGCGTTCGGCGGGTTCGTCCTGAACGATACACAAATCATGTCGGCGCTGAAAATCCTCGTGATCCCCGGCTCGCTTCGCACCGGCTCGCTCAATGCGAGGCTGGCGGCGGCGGCTGCCCATGAACTCGCGCAGGCCGGCGCCGAAGTCACGCGCATTTCACTGGGCGATTTTCCGCTGCCGATCTATGACGGCGACCTGCAGACAAAATCCGGCGTGCCCAAGCATGCGGTCAATCTCAAGCGCATGATCGGCGCGCATCATGGCGTCCTGATCGTGACGCCGGAATACAATTCGTCGGTGCCGGCTTTGGTCAAGAATACCATCGACTGGATCACGCGCGTGCAGGATGCGCATGAGACCCGCGGCCAGGTGTTTCACGACCGCGCCTTTGCGATCGCGGCGGCGTCGGGAAAACCGCCTCGGCGGGACCCGGGCGCTGGCGGCGCTGCGGCTGATTCTGGCGGCCTGCCACGCCACCGTCATTCCCAACCAGCTCGCGCTGTCGTTCGCCGACGAAGCCTATGACGACAGGGACCGGTTGAAGCATCCGGCCGATGTCGAGGCGCTAAAGGCGCTGGCGCGGCAGTTGATCGACGTTTCCCAGCGCATGATGTGAGGTGACATGCAGCAAGCGACTATCACCCCCCGCGACCGGCTGATCGTGGCGCTCGATCTGCCCGGCGTCGCCGCCGCCGAAGCGATGATCGCCCGGCTCGGCGACGCCGTGACGTTTTACAAGATCGGCTATCAGCTCGCTTATGCCGGCGGATTGCCGCTGGTTCGTGAGCTTGCAGGCTCAGGCAAGAAAGTATTCATCGATCTCAAGCTGCACGATATCGGCAACACGGTGGCGCGCGGCGTCGAAAGCGTCGCATCCCTTGGCGCGACATTCCTGACCGTGCACGCCTATCCGCAGACCATGAAGGCGGCGGCCGAGGCGCGGGCGGGATCGAACCTGAAGATCCTCGCCGTCACGGTGCTGACCTCCTATGACGACGGCGATCTCCACGCCGCGGGTTACCGTCTTGGCGTGTCCGATCTGGTCGAGGCCCGCGCCCGGCAGGCCCAGGCGCTCGGCATCGACGGCCTCGTCTGTTCGCCGGAAGAGGCGTCCCGCCTGCGCCAGATCGTGGGCCACCAGATGGCGCTCGTGACGCCGGGCATCCGGCCTGCGGGTTCGGCCACCGGCGACCAGAAGCGCATCATGACGCCGGCCCGCGCGATATCGGCCGGCGCTGATTATCTGGTGGTCGGCCGGCCGGTGCTGGAAGCCGCCGATCCGAGAGCAGGCGGCGGAAGCCATCGTCACGGAAATCACGCAAGCTTTGGCCTGACAACGAAAAGGGAGAACCGAAAATGGCAAGAGGGTATTGGATCGGTCGCGTCGACGTCCACAATGAGGAAGGCTACAAGGCTTACGCGGCGGCCAACCCAACCATCTTCAAGAAGTTCGGTGGACGCTATGTCGTACGTGGCGGCAAGTTCGACGGCGTTGAAGGCGAAAGTCGATCGCGAAATGTCGTGATCGAATTTCCCGATTACGAGACGGCGCTGGCCTGCTACCGCTCGCCGGAGTACCAGGCGAATATCAAGGTGCGGCAGCCGCATTCGATCGCCGAACTCATCGTCGTCGAGGGCTACGACGGCGCGCAGCCGTAATCTTTCTTTCCTCATCTGAGGAGCGGCGTCTTCGCCGCGTCTCGAAGGATGAAGTACTTGCGGCTCATGGTTCGAGACGGCGCAAGACGCCTCCTCACCATGAGGGATCGCCAGCATCGATTCGACAGCCTGGTCGGTTGCCGGAAAGCGCTGCCCCGGCTATACGGCAAGGGCGAGGTTATGAGATGTCCGACATGCGCTTGATCGTTGCGGGGGCCGGCGGCCGGATGGGCCGCGCGCTGATCCGTGTCATCTCGGAAACACCGGGCGCGGTCGTCACCGGCGCGCTGGAGGCGCCGGGGTCTGAACTCCTCGGCAAGGATGCCGGCGTGCTGGCAGGCTTGCCCGCCAATGGCGTGCTGCTGTCCGCCGACCTGTGGTCGCTGTCGGCCAATGCCGACGGCATTCTCGACTTCACGGTGCCGGGGGCCACCATCGCCAATGTCGCCATCGCGGCGCAGCGCGGCCTGGTCCACATCATCGGCACCACCGGGCTCTCGTCATCGGACGACGCCGTGATCAAAAGCGTCACCTCGCGCGCCATCGTCGTCAAGTCAGGCAATATGAGCCTCGGCATCAACCTGCTGGCGGCGCTGGTGAAGCGGGTCGCGCAATCGCTCGATGAGGATTTCGATATCGAAATTCTGGAAGTCCACCACAAGGCCAAGATCGATGCGCCATCGGGCACCGCCTTGCTGCTGGGCGAGGCGGCCGCCGCCGGCCGCAAGGTCGCGCTGGATGAGTGTTCCGCACGGGGCCGCGACGGCATCACCGGCGCGCGCCGCGCCGGCGACATCGGGTTTGCGTCGTTGCGCGGCGGCACCGTCACCGGCGATCACACCGTGATTTTCGCAGGCGCCATGGAGCGCATCGAACTGACGCACCGCGCCGAGGATCGCACGATGTTCGCGCAAGGCGCGGTCAAGGCCGCGTTGTGGGCGCGCGACAAGAAGCCCGGAATGTATTCGATGGCCGACGTGCTCGGGCTCTCTGACTTCTAAGAATTTGGACTTCTGAAAACTTTGCCGACTTCTGGAACTGAAACGGAAACGATGGGAATGAGCGACCGGCTTCTCGTGCTCGTGCGTCACGGCCAGAGCGAATGGAATTTGAAAAATCTCTTCACCGGCTGGAAGGATCCCGATCTGACCGAGAAGGGCATCGCCGAGGCCAAGGATGCCGGCCAAAGATTAAAGGCGCAAGGACTGTCGTTCGACATCGCGTTCACATCGGTCTTGCTGCGGGCGCAGCACACCCTGGATCTGATGCTGACCGAGATCGGCCAGACCGGCTTGCCGACCAAAAGGAATTTGGCGCTCAACGAGCGCGACTACGGCGATCTCTCGGGCCTAAACAAGGACGACGCCCGCAAGAAATGGGGCGAGGAGCAGGTCCTTGTCTGGCGGCGCTCCTACGACGTGCCGCCGCCCGGCGGTGAAAGCCTGAAAGACACGCTGGCGCGCACGCTGCCTTATTACGTCCAGGAGATCTTGCCTTGCGTGCTGCGCGGCGAGCGCACGCTGGTGGCTGCGCACGGCAATTCGCTGCGCGCCCTGATCATGGTGCTGGAGAAGCTGTCGCCGAAAGAAATTCTCGCACGTGAACTCGCCACCGGCGTGCCGGTGATCTACCGCCTCAACGCCGACGCCACCGTGGCTTCGAAGCTCGATCTGGCGGCGTGAACGGCTGTAGGGCGACGTGCCGGGTTCACGCTCAGCGCGCGCGGACTGAATCGCCTTCAGTGAACCCCCACCTGGCCGGCTTCCCAGCCCAGCATCGCCTGCTTGCGGGTGATGCCCCAGTGATAGCCGGTCAGCGTGCCACCCTTGCCGAGCGCGCGATGGCACGGCACCACAAACGACACCGGATTTTTTCCGACCGCGGCACCGACCGCGCGTGACGCCTTGGGGCTTTTGATGTTATTGGCGATATCCGAATAGCACACCGCCCGGCCCATCGGGATTTTCAGCAGCGTCTCCCACACCCGGACCTCGAAGTCGGTGCCGATCAGCACCACCCGCAACGGCTGGTCCTCGCGCCACATTTTGGTGTCGAAGATGCGTTGCGCCAGCGCAGCCGTGCCGGCGTGATCTTCGAGATAGGTCGCCCGCGGCCAGCGCCGCTGCATGTCGGCGAGCGAGGCCTGCTCCTCGCCGGGATCGGCGAAGGCGAGGCCCGCCAGTCCGCGTCCGCTGGCGATCACGATCGCGGTGCCGAACGGCGAGGGATGAAATCCGTAACGCAGCGTCATGCCGGCGCCGCCGGTTTTCCATTCGCCCGGCGACATCGCCTCATGGGTGACGAACAAATCGTGCAGCCGCCCCGGGCCGGAAAGCCCGGAGTTGAGGGCCGCATCGAGCACGCTGGCGGAATTGCGCAGCAGGCCCTTGGCGTGATCCAGGGTCAGCGCCTGCATGAAGGCCTTTGGCGTCAGTCCGGCCCAGCGGCGAAACAAATGATGCAGTTCATCGGGCGTCACGCCGGCGGCATCCGCCATCGATTCGATGGTCGGTTGCGCGCGCCAGTGCTCCGAGATGAAGGCGATGGCGCGGCGCACCGAATCATAGTCGCGCAGCGCGGCGTTCTGGGCCCCGGGCTTGGTCAGGCGTCGGTCGTTGATGGCGAGGTTCATGTGGTCATTCATGGCAAGGTTCATCATGGTCCTGATGTAGGACGGAGGCCACGTCCAAACCACCCGATTCCCGACTAGACCGGATTATACGTCGGACCGCGCCGGGCGGCCTGCAGGGCTTCGGTTAAGGCTTTGGCGAAGCTAGCCTTTTCGTCGGGTCCGAGAAAGCTCGCGATCGAGATCCGGCGGCCCTTCGAGACCAGATAGAGCTTTTCGATGCCGAACTCGGCATGGGTCTTCTGGTCGAGCCGGACCCACAGCGGATTGAGCACCCATTCGGCCACATGGCCGCGATGGCTGACCCGGCGCACGCGCAGCTCGGAGGGTGTCATCGAGATTTCCTCGGTGGCCCTGGCGCGGCGGAAATTCACCCGGAACGCCCAATAGATCGCCAGCACGTCGAGGCCGAAAAAGCCGAGCACCGGCCAGGCGCCCATCAACAGGAACGCGAGCCCCGCGGCGAAGCTGACCACGCTGACAAATCCCATCAGCACCAGAAAACCAGTGCGGTTCAGCGAGCGGTGCGGCGTCAACAGCGCCGAAAACAATTCTGGCTGAGGCGGCGCCGGATCAAAGTCATTGCCTGCGGTCATCGCGGGTCAGTATACCCGCATCATGCCGAAAATCACCCGCAAACCCGCGGCCAAATCGCCAAACCTTTGGCCAAATCCAAAGCCGCGGTCGCCAAGCGCCCGGCGGCAAAGCCAGGCAAGGCCCGCACGGCGAAGAAATCGGTCAAGACTGTAGCCAAGCCTTCGGCCAAAGCTCTGACAAAAGCTGCCACAAAACCCTGGACGGCGGCCGAGGTCTACGAGGCCTTCAGCCGCTTTCGCAAGGCCAATCCCGAGCCGAGGGGTGAACTGGAACACCTCAATCCCTACACGCTGCTGGTTGCGGTGGTGCTGTCGGCGCAGGCCACCGACGCCGGCGTCAACAAGGCGACGCGCGCGCTGTTTCAAGTCGCCGACACGCCGCAGAAGATGCTGGCGCTCGGCGAGGACACGGTCCGCGACTATATCAAGACCATCGGGCTCTATCGCAACAAGGCGAAGAACGTCATCGCGCTGTCGGAGAAACTGATCGCGGACTTTGGCGGCGAAGTGCCGCGCACCCGCGCCGAAATCGAATCGCTGCCCGGCGCCGGCCGCAAGACCGCCAATGTCGTGCTCAACATGGCGTTCGGCGAACACACCATGGCGGTGGATACCCATGTGTTTCGCGTCGGCAATCGCACGGGTCTGGCACCCGGCAAGACGCCGCTCGAGGTGGAACTCGGCCTTGAGCGTGTGATCCCGGATGAGTTCATGCTGCACGCGCATCACTGGCTCATTTTGCATGGCCGCTACACCTGCCTCGCGCGCTCGCCGCGCTGCGAGGTGTGCCTGATCAACGATCTCTGCCGGTGGCCCGAAAAGACGGTTTAAGCCCTCATCCCCGCGTAACGGCTTCGCCGCTGTCGCTGGAGGAGCATCGCGGAGCGATGCGTCTCGAAGGATGGAAGTGCATTGGGCTTCATGGTTCGAGACGGCGCGAGAGCGCCTCCTCACCATGAGGAGCGCCGGGTTTGAACAAGAATTTTGCCGTGGATGTCACACCGGCGGATGCTGGATCGTCTGGGTGTCGGAACCAATAGACCGGAGACGAACCATGACTGCCAGGCTTGATCCCTTTGCCGCGGCCCCCGAACTCATGAAGAGCTGGGTTCGCACATCGATCGCCATCGCATCGAGCCTTGATCCGACACTGATCGGGCTCGTCGAGATCCGCGCGTCCCAGATTAATGGCTGTGCCAATTGCATCAATATGCATACGGCGGAAGCGCGCGCGAAAGGCGAGACCGAACAGCGCATCTACCTGCTGTCGGCCTGGCGCGAGGCCCCTTGCTATACCGATCGCGAACGCGCCGCGCTCGACTGGACCGAGGCGCTGACGCGGCTTTCCGAAGCACACGGCCAAGAAAGCGCTTATCAAGGCCTGAAAGCTCATTTCAGCGAGGAGGAGCAGGTCAAGCTCACCTTGATGATCAATGTCATCAATGGGTGGAACCGGATCGCGGTTGGCTTCGGCTTGTTTGCTGATCCCGCGGCCGCCAAGTCCGTTGGCGCTGCCGCGGCGGCGTGACGCCACGCTGCGCGCATCTCAGGATGACGACACCGTTTTGTTCACGCCACCGGCACGCGCGTCTTGCGCGCCGGCTCGATCAGTTCCGGCCTTGGTCCCGATAGCCGCTTGTGCATGTGAACCATGAACGCCATGCCGAACAATGGCGTCGCCAGATTGACGATCGGGATCGACACGAACGCTGCGATCACCAGCCCCGCCGTGAACACCAGCCCGGCATTCTCTTTGCGCATCGCTTTGGCTTCCGCCGGCGGGCGAAACCGCATCGCGGCGAGCTGGAAATATTCCCGGCCGAGCAGCCATGCCGTCGCGACAAAGAAGGCGATGAAGCCGGCGCCGGCCACGAACACGAACGGCAGCGCGATCAGATAGACCAGGATCGTCAGCAGCGCGGTCTTGACGCCTTCGGTGATGGCGAGGCCGAACGGCAGCGCCGTGCCGGGACGCTCGGCCGGATAATATTCGCGCTCGACATGGTCGGCGACGTCATCGACGAACACGCTGGCCACCAGCGTGGTGATCGCGGGCATCAGGAACACCGCGCCGAACACGACGCCGAGACCGGCGGCAATCGAAATGATCCATGCCAGTACATTGAGCGGCGTATCGAAGCCGGGGCCCAGCATCGCCGAGGCCCAGCTCTCGCCGGATGCCGCAAACCAGCTCAAGAGCCGCTGCAGGCCGACCGCCAGCGCCACGATCAGCACCAGTGCGAGGCCGATCGATCGCCAAAGGATGGAGCGCATCGGCGGTGACAGGATTTGTGAAAGCGCCTTGACGGCGTCGTCGAGCATGACGGCCTTAATCCTCTGCAAAAAACCTTGCCAGAGGTAACCATGCGAGGCGGGTTCGGCAAGGGCATGCGCGCGGAACAAGACCAGAAGACCGAGCAGGATTGATCGCGCGTCAGTCCGAGAAGGGTATACCCTCTGCGTCATTCGCAATCGCGCCGCGCTTGTTGACTTTGCGGCACAGCAGGCGCGAGGTCTGCTCTCCGAGGGTGTTATGGCTGAGTTATCCCATTTTTCGATTGTTACCTATGAGCGCCGACCGGGATTTTGGCGTGCGGCGATAACCCCTGTTCGGCAAACCGCCACTGTCATCCAAGGCAAGACGACCTCGAGTTTCGTAACGCCGGACGATTTCGCATCTGAGTCTGATGCCAAATTTGCAGCTCAGAAAATCATCAGGAAGCTTTAGGCGACGCGCCTGATGAAATGAGTGAGCCGTCATGTCCGCATGATCGTCAGAAAGGACTTATATCTTGACCAAGCACCACTATCATGCCGTGATCTGGATCGATCACCGCGAAGCTCGCGTGTTTCATTTCAACCCGACTGACGTCGAAACGCTCGTCCTGCACCCGGATAATCCGACCAGACACATCCATCACAAGGCAAATTCCATCGGAAGCGGACACGCAACGACGAGTCCCGACTACCTTCATGAGGTCGCTGAATTGGTCGCGGATGCGGGCGCAGTCCTCGTCACCGGGCCAGCGAATGCAAAGACCGAGCTGATCGAATACATCCATCTTCATGATCCCAAGCTGGGGAAAGCGATCGCCGGTGTGGAAACCGTCGATCATCCAAGCGATGCGCAGCTTGTCGCCTATGCGAGAAAATATCTTGTGGCGACGGACCGAATGCGGCCGTAGAAGTTCGCATTTGTGTTCTAAAGCATGATCCGGAAAAGTGGACACCGGTTTTCCGAAAAAGATCATGCTCAAACAAAAAGATGGAGCCAGATGGCGATTTGACGAAAAGCCATCTCGCTCTAGATTGGCTTGGAGAGGGCCTTCATCGATTTGCGCAGGTTCGGCCTATCTCGCATTTCAATGCCCCATGCCGGGCATCACGGTGCCGTTGTAGATATCCGGATTTGGCGTCCCCTCGACGATCAGGAGACCGGCAAGCCCTCTCTCTACACGGGCCAGTGCATGATCCACTATTGTGTAGTTGCCCGGTACGTGGAGCGCGAACTCAGTGATGACAGCGCCGCCGGGTGCCACCGTGACGGTCTGAATGCCTTCGAGCGGCGGATTGGTCAAGCCTCCCAGGGTGTAAACCTTGTCGAAGATTTCTCCGATGACGTGGAAAGATGACGTGAAATTGGGACCGCCCACACCGAAGAATAGTCTCACCGTTTCCCCGACCTTGGCATGCAGGGGATGCAGTTTCGAAATTGCACCAACGGAGCCGTTGAAGACGAAATACTCTGGGCGCTCATTCAACAGCTTCTCGACGCTGAACTCCTGACTTCCATGCTGGCCGAACGCGGCTTCTGTGTAAATTTCGCCTTGCATGACATAAAATTCGTGGTCGACTGGCGGAAGACCCGCTTCAGGCTCGACCAAAATCATCCCATACATGCCGTTGGCAATGTGTTCGGCGACCATTGGCGTCGCACAGTGGTAAACGTAGAGGCCGGGAATAAGGGCCTTGAACGTCATTGACTTCTCACCCCCGGGATCGACTTGCAACGCTGCAGCACCGCCGCCCGGGCCAGTTGCCGCGTGAAAATCCACGGAGTGAATCATGTTGCTGTCGGCGGAATTCTTGAGATGAACGTCAACGGTGTCACCAACGCGGACACGAACGAACGGTCCGGGTACCTTGCCATTGAATGTCCAGTAGCCGAATGTCGTCGCTTCCGCGAGCCGGCCTTCTTGCTCAACAGTGAACAGATCGAGCCTGACGGTTTTTGGATCTCGTTTACCGATCGGTGGTGGAAGGTCGGTGGGCTCGCGAGAAATGTCGGCTTCGACCAGCGTCTGCGGCGCAAGTATGGGCGTCACCAGAAACTGACCCTGCATACCCGCCAATCGGTGACCGGGAACGCTGCAGAAATAGAGGAAGTCGCCGGATTTCGGCGCACGGAAAACAATCGTCGTGCTGGCGCCCTTGCCATTCACCCGTGGCGATTTCGCATCCTGATCGGGAAACACGATGTCATGTTCGGTGCCCTCTCCATTGATCAGGGTGAGTTGCACGATTTGTCCTTCGGCCGCCGTCAGAATAGGATTGGCTTTTCCATCGATAGAACCACCAACCCCAAGAAAGACCATTTTCCCTTCCGCAATCCCCGTGCGCAATGTGTACTTAGCATCCGTGAGATAAGCGGCATCGCTGCCTGATTTGGCTTGCGGCGCTGCCGCCGCGGGAGCAGGTGGGGCTGCGGCTTTCGCAGCGGTCGGCACGCCAGCGGGCGAGGCGGGAGCTGCCAGGAACGCAATCACGTCCTTGCGGTCTTGATCGGTCTTCAGGCCGGGAAATGGCATTCGGTTGCCCGGTACGATCTTCTGGGGATCCATCAAATAGGCGTCGAGCGTGGCCGCATCCCATGTCAACGCGGCCTGCTTCATTGCCGGCGAATAATTGAAATTCGGTTCGGCGCCCGACTTGCGGTCGACTATCCCGGCCAGGCTCGGACCCAGGATGGTCTTGTTGGGCTCCAGAGAATGACAGGCCTGACATTTCTTGAAAACCTGGCGCCCGGCGACGGCATCGCCTTGCAGACCCGCGGCATTGGCAACGGCCTTTTGCGGTTCTTTATCCGGACTTGCAGAGCTTTGAACCGGCTCAGGCGGAACGACGGCCTCAGCTTTCACCATCGCGCGGTCGTGCGCGGGCGCGGGCATGGGAACGTCACCCGTCTTCGTTGCAGGCGCGGGAGACGTTGATTGCGCGGGACTCTGGGCTTTCGCTCCGGTGCCCGCAACTGGCGATATCTGAGGCAGCGCCGGCTTAGTGGGAGATGGAGCTTCTGGTTGTCCTCTGGTCGCACCTGCGGTTTGCGACCCAGGCAATTCAGTCGGCCTTGAATTGGTTTGCGTCGGAAAATTGGCGGCGATGACAACCAACAGAATAGCCGCTGAGCCACCAAGAACTCCAGGTAACCAGTTTTGCAAATGCTCCCAATCGAGACGTGGATTCCACCGACGCATGCTGAATTCCTGTCATTTTAGAGAGACGATCGCGGCGCCGCCGCCCAAATCATTGAGAGACGGAAGACCAGGCACACCGGCTGATCCTGGAAGTCTGACCGGTGAGTGGCAAACGCATTGCTGAGGGCAACACACAAACTCCGCGGCTGCCATGGTAGCCGCGCCAAGTTTTCCAAGCGGTGGAGGCCTTGAGGTTTTGATGCTAGCCCGCATCCCGGCGCGAGTTTGTATAGAATTGACCGCTCAAGTCCTGGCGTCACAGCCACTCAATTGTTGTAGAAGGTAGTCATTGTCGCTCTCTCGCGGCGTTCGCTTCGGTGCAGTGATGCCAATTGTTCGATTGCCCGACCCCCAACGGGAGCGGCACCTTGTTCTCAGGGATAGCTGGCGGATATTTGTCCGCCCGATCAAGCCGGGTGACGATCTGCTGATTCGCGATCTTCTGGGACATGTGAGCAAGGAGGATTTGCGACTACGCTTCTTCAATTCGATCAAGGAATTCTCGCAGCCATTCATCGCTAAACTGACGAAGCTCGATGAAGCGCGCGCGATGGCCTTTGTCGCCTTCGATGAGGTCGGCAGTGAGATGCTCGGCGTCGTCTGGCTCTATTGCAATTCAATGCGCGAGGCCGGCGAGTACGCGATCCTGCTGAGATCGGATCTCAAGGGCAGAGGTTTGGGCTGGGCCTTGATGCAGCGGATCATCGAATACGCAAAATCCGAAGGTCTCAGCCGCATAGACGGTCAGATTCTCCAGGAAAATTCCGTCATGCTGAAAATGTGCCGGGAGTTGGGATTTGAGATCAAGACCGATGCCGAGGATCGCGGTCTCTGCGACGTTGTTCTCGCGCTCAAAAGCGGGTGAATGCGCTTCGGGTTAACGTCAGGCGGCGTGGGGGCCAGGCTTCTAAGCCGCCAGCTCCGGCGTGCGCGGGCGCATGCGGCGCTCCGGCCGGTGCATGGGCACATATTCGACGACCATAAAATGCTCGGACACCTTGATGCGCTCGACCAGTGTCGCTGCCGCGGCGACGGCGTTTATTTCTTTAGCCGGAAGCGGCGCCGCTTCGTCAGTCTCTTCAGGAACAAGCGGCGGTGATTTGACTGCCGCTGGAAACACGCTGAATTCGCCGGCTACCTCCCGGAGCGGCTTCTGCTTGTCGGCCCAATGCAAGGCGGTGTAGTCGAAGCCATGCACGATGGTGGGTTTGACGATTTCGAAATAGGGCGAGATGTCGAAATCGCGTGGCATATAGAGCGAGGAATCGCGGATGTGCAGGATCTCACGCCGGGCTTGCCTGCTGCCGCCACGCGTGATCTTGGGCAGGATCGGATAGCGCACGGCATCGAACGCCTGCGCGATCAGCGCCGAGCAGATGATCTTGGTGGGATCGCCTGAACCGAACGCGATCATCCGGCGCCGCCAGCGCTGCGGTATCGGCAGCGGAATCAAATAGCGCATCAGATCGAGGATGTTCTTGGTGTCGTAGCCGAAGCCGATCCGGTTGATGGCGTAGCGGCAGACGGTGTTGCGGTCCTCGAACGACAGCCCGACCGGTCGGCACAGCCGGGTATGATAGGTGAAATATTTCGACAGCGGCGCCGAGGCCACCCCCTCGCCGATATTGGCCTCGATCAGGACATGCTGCTCGCCATTAGGCTCAAACGCGCCGTCGATAGGACCGACAAAAAGCGCCGAATGCGACCAGGTCGACTGCGTCAGGTATTTGATGATGCCGGAAACCCGGTTGTTGCCCTCGACCAGCATGACGTCGCCCGGCTCGATAATGCCGCGCAGATGGTCCGGGTCGCTCGGGGTGAACGGCTCATAGCCCGGGACTTCCTTCTGCAGGTAGCCCGCGATCAGCTTGCCGACGGTATCGAGCATAACACCCATGAATTCCCCCCAGCGGGCTTTTTTCGACCGCTTTTTCTGTCTCTCCTATCATGGTCGGAAGCCGTTGCAATTTAGTTCATGCATGAATCCGGTCAAACATGATTGATTCACCATGACGGTTGCTGCCCACGTCCGGATGCGGCAAGTTCATCTGTGTCCGGAGCCTGAAATTCGTTGCCGTTGCCGCGGGTTTTGGCGAATTTCGGGCTGGAGGGGATGCTGGAAATGCATGATTCCAGTATGGTTTTGGTTCGGAAGTTTTGTTTGAGGATGGGCCGCGAAGGTACCGCGCATTTCTGCATCCCCCAACCATGCGATTGGATGCTTTTAAAAGTTCCGGAAACCATGGCATGACAATCACGCGCCGCGATTTCCTGTCGGCGTCCACAGCACTTGCGCTGACGCCGGCCCTCGGCACCGGCGCATGGGGCGCGCCATTGCCGCGCGAAGCTGACATTGTCGTGATCGGTGCCGGTGCCGCCGGTATCGCGGCGGCGCGGCGTATCTTGGCCGCCAACCGCAAGGTCATCGTGATCGAAGCGACAGGCCAGGTCGGCGGCCGATGCCTCACGGATACTGCGACTTTCGACGTGCCGTTCGATCGTGGCGCGCGGTGGATGCACAATCCCGACACCAACCCGATGATCAGGCTCGCGCGGAGCTCGGGGCTTGACGTTTACCCGGCGCCGCTGGGCCGGAAAATCCGCGTCGGCCGCCGCTTCGCGCGGGCCGGCGAAACCGAGGAATTTCTCGCGGCCCTGGTGCGCGCCAATCGCGCCATCGACAATGCGTCGCGCGGCAAGGTCGATGTGTCCTGCGCGTCGGTGCTGCCGAAGGACCTTGGCGACTGGGCGGGGACGGCGGAATTCGTGCTTGGCGCCAACGCCACAGGCAAGGATCTGAAAGATCTTTCCGCGGTCGACAAAGTCTACGCGCAGGAGCGCAATGCCGCGATCGCCTGTCGCCAGGGCCTGGGTACGCTGATCGCAAAACTTGGCGAGCAGGTTCCGCTTGCGCTGTCGACGCCCGCCAGCCGTGTCGCCTGGAGCGGACGCGATGTCACGGTGGAGACCCCGGCGGGCAAGATCGCCGCGCGCGCCGCTATCGTCACGGTGTCGAGCAATGTGCTGGCTGCGGGCAATATCAAATTCACGCCGGATATTCCCAAGCGCCAGCTCGATGCCGCGGCAAAACTGAACCTCGGCAGCTACGATCGCATCGTGCTGCAATTGCCGGGCAATCCGCTGGGGCTGGTGCGCGACGACATCGTCATCGAACAAAGCAATTCAGCGCAGACGGCGCTGTTGTTTGCCAATATGGGACTGTCGTCGCTGTGCTCGATCGATGTCGCCGGCTCGTTCGGACGCGACCTCTCAAGCCAGGGCGAACCCGCCATGGTCGCCTTCGCGGTGGAATGGCTGACCAAATTGTTCGGCAGCGAATGGGCCGCTGCGGTCAAGAAATCCAGCGCGACGCGCTGGAATGCCGCGCCGTTTGTGCTAGGCGCCATGTCCGCCGCCGCACCCGGTGCGCAGCCGTCGCGAAAGGTTTTGGCGGAGCCGATCGGCTGCATGTTTCTGGCGGGCGAAGCGACCCACGAAACCCTGTGGGGAACGGTCGACGGCGCCTGGGAAAGCGGCGAGCGCGCGGCGGAGGCGGCGTTGCAAAAGATCGGCACGCTCAGGGATGAATCGGCGGTAGCGCCAGTGGCAACGCCCCGGCGCCGCGCCGCGCCGGCCAGGTCGGCAATGCCGGGCGCGCCGGTCAATTGAATTCCGGTACGCCGAAGACCTCACGGGGAAGCCGTCATCCTGAGGTGCGCGCTGTTGCGCGCCTCGAAGGATGAGCCGCAAAGTCCGCTTGTTCCCTTCATCCTTCGAGGCGCGCCGAAGAGGCTCGCACCTCAGGATGACGCATCGTGTACTCGCCCTCAAGATCGCAATTGCGCTCACGCGAGGATGACGCGTCGCATAAATCAGCGCAGCACGCCGCCGGTCTTTTTCGTGACCTCGGTCACGATCCTGGCCGCGACCGCATCGATCTCCTGATCGGTCAGGGTTTTCTCGCGCGGCTGGATCGTCACCGCGATCGCAACCGACTTCTTGCCGTCGTCGATACCCTTGCCTTCGTAGACGTCGAATACCGTGACGCCGCTGATCAGCTTCTTGTCGACGCCCTGTGCGGCTCGCACGATGTCGCCTGCCTTGACGCTGCGATCGACGACAAAAGCGAAATCACGCGACACCGGCTGGAACGATGATAGATCAAGCAGCGGCTTGGCGCGGGTCGGTCGCTGCTTGGCGTCGGGAATGCGATCGAGGATCACCTCAAACGCCATCAACGGACCGTCGGCGCCGAGTGTTTCCAGTGCGCGCGGATGCAGCTCGCCGAAATATCCCAGTACATTTTGCGGGCCGATCTGGATGGTGCCGGAGCGTCCCGGATGCAGCCAGTTCGGACCACCAGACACGATCTGCAGCGCCTGCATCGGCGCGCCGCCGGCCGCAAGCACCGCAAACGCATCGGCCTTGGCGTCGAGCGCGTCGGCCATGGCCGAGCCGGACCAGTGCCTTCCCAGGCCCTTCGATGACGCAAAGCCGTGGCGAACGCCGGATGCCGCGGTCCATTGGTCCTGCGGTCTGTCGCCCTTGAAAACTTGCCCGACTTCGAACAGTGCGAGATCCGGAAAGCCGCGATCGATATTGGCCTGGGCTGCTGCGACCAGACCCGGCAACAGGCTCGGCCGCATGTCGGACAGATCGGCTGCGATCGGATTGGCGACCGCGAGGTCGTTATCCCCGCCGCCGAACAACTCGGCCTGCGGCTTTGCGATGAACGACCACGTCACCGCCTCGACCATGCCGCGCGCGGCGAGCGCACGCTTGGCGCGCCGGGTGCGCAACTGGATCGCACTGAGCACAGGCTTGCGCGGCGCGTCGCCGCGCTCGAACGGCGTCATCGGCACCTTGTCGACACCGACGATGCGCACGATCTCCTCGACAATGTCGGCCTTGCCGTGCACGTCGGTGCGCCAGGAGGGGACCGCGACCTTCACCACCGGGCCGCTTCCGGCCAGCATGAAGCCGAGATGGCCGAGGATGCGTTTCGCCTCCGGCAGCGGCACCTCGATCCCGGCAAGCCGCTTGACCTCGGCCAGCGGGAAATCGATCACGCGGTCGTCGCCGAAGGCGTTGCCGACAACGACATTCTCCGACGGCGTGCCGCCGCACAATTCCATCACCAGCCGGGTGGCCATCTCAAGCCCGGGCACCATGAAGGCCGGATCGACGCCGCGTTCGAAACGATAGCGCGCATCCGAATTGATGCCGAGCTTGCGGCCGGTCTGCGCGATGTTGATCTCGTTCCACAGCGCCAATTCGATCAGCACGTCGGTGGTTTGCTCCGAACAGCCGGAGGCCTCGCCGCCCATGATGCCGGCAAGCAATTCGACGCCGTGATCGTCCGCGATCACGCAGACATTGTTGTCGAGCGTGTAGGTGCGGCCGTCGAGCGCCAGCAGCGTCTCGCCGTCACGCGCGCGGCGCACGGTGAGATGGCCCTTGACCTTGGCCGCATCGAACACATGCAGCGGACGGGCGCGGTCATAGGTCATGAAGTTGGTGATATCGACCAGCGCATTGATCGGCCGCAGCCCGATCGATGTCAGACGCTTTTGCAGCCATTCCGGGGAGGGGCCGTTCTTGACGCCGCGCACCAGCCGCAGCGCAAAGCCCGGGCACAATTTGGCGTCCTCGACCGTCACCTTCACCGGGCAGGGGAATTCGCCTTTGATCGGCTTGATCCCGGGATCTTTGAATCTGCCCATGTCGGCCGCACCGAGGTCGCGGGCGATGCCATGCACGCCGGTGCAGTCCTGACGATTGGGCGTCAGGTTGATCTCGATCACGGGATCGCCAAGCTGCGCCCATTCGGTATAGGCAACACCGATCGGCGCGTCGGCCGGCAGCTCCATGATGCCGTCGTGATCTTCCGAGAGTTGCAGTTCGGCTGCCGAGCAAAGCATGCCGCGGCTCTCGACGCCGCGGATGGTGCCGATACCGAGCGTGATGTTCTTGCCGGGAATGAAAGTGCCGGGGGCGAGAACACGCTGACAAGACCGGCGCGCGCATTCGGCGCGCCACAAACGACCTGCACCGGTGCGGCGCCATTACCGGTATCCACCATGCAGACGCGCAGGCGATCCGCATTGGGATGTTGCTCGGCCGAAATCACCCGCGCGATGGTGAACGGCGAAAGCGCCTTCGCCTTGTCCTCGATATGCTCGACCTCAAGCCCGATCATGGTGAGCTTGTCGGCCAGCTTTTCCAGCGGCTCATCGGTGTCGAGATGTTCCTTCAGCCAGGACAGGGTGAATTTCATGACTGGCGGCCTCGGCCGGCGGAGGGGACAGGAAGAGCGTCGGCGAAAACCTCAACCAGACGAAATCGCTCGCACATCAGCATCATATCTTCGCGGAATCTGTGTTGCCGGCCGAAGTAGTTGCGATGCGCCGATCGCCAATAGGTCAGGCTGCGGTCGCCCTCGCCTTCCTCAAAAGCAAAGGCTGCATCGACGTCACCGAAACGGCGATAGGTCACTTCGGTCGACTCGATCACGCAGGCCGGCTCGCCACGGCCGTTGAGTACGATCCAACGCTCGCCCAGCGTCGAGGTGTTGGGCTCATCCTCGGTGCTACAGGTCGCGGTCTTGATGCCTCTGACGACGAGGTCGAGCAATTCGTCGGCGAGTTCTGGCCCGTCGCCGAAAGCGAAAGAACGCAAACCGCGATATTTTTTGGGCACGAGATTCACAAGCTCAATCCTCCCGCCAGGGTCGGGATATCGAGCGGCTTGAAGCCGTAATGGCTCAGCCAGCGCACGTCGTTCTCGAACAATTGCCGCAAGTCCGACATGCCGTATTTCAGCATCGCGATGCGGTCGATGCCCATGCCCCAGGCAAAACCCTGATAGACGTCGGGATCGATGCCGCAGGCGCGCAGCACGTTCGGATGCACCATGCCGCAGCCGAGAATCTCGAGCCAGTCCTCGCCCTCGCCGAAGCGGATTTCGCCCTTGTCGCGCCGGCACTGGATATCGACCTCGAGCGACGGCTCGGTGAAGGGAAAGAACGACGGACGGAAGCGCATGTTGATGTGATCGACCTCGAAGAACGCCTTGCAGAATTCATGCAGGATCCATTTGAGGTGACCGAGGTGCGAGTTTTTGTCGATGACAAGGCCTTCGACCTGGTGGAACTGCGGCGTATGGGTGGCGTCGGAATCGATGCGATAGGTCCGGCCCGGACAGACGATGCGGATCGGCGGCTTTTGCGTCAGCATCGTGCGCACCTGCACCGGCGAGGTGTGGGTGCGTAACAGCATGCGCGAGCCATCTTCCTTGGGATTGAAAAAGAACGTGTCGTGCATCTCCCGCGCCGGATGGCCTTCGGGAAAATTCAATTTGGTGAAATTATAATCGTCGGTCTCGATATCGGGACCTTCGGCGATGGCAAATCCCATGTCGGCGAAGATCGTGTTGACCTCTTCGAACACCTGGCTGAGCGGATGAATCCGGCCCGCTTCGGCGGCAGCCTCGCGCAGCGGCAGCGTGACGTCGATGGTCTCGGAGGCGAGCCGCGCGTCGAGGGCGGCGGATTTCAGCACGTCGCGGCGCGCGGTTAGCGCCTGCGTGACCGTGTCCTTGGCCAGATTGATCGCCGCACCTTGCGTCTTGCGTTCGTCCGGCGACATCTTGCCGAGCGTCGACAATAGCGCCGAGATCGAGCCTTTCTTGCCGAGCGCTGCGACGCGCACAGCTTCGAGTGCGGCTTCGTCGCCGGCGGCGGCGATCTGGCTGAGGATATCGGATTCAAGTTGAGCGAGGTCGGACATGGCGATCCCTTTCGACCAGGGCGCTAAGCCGTTGCCCCTAGCCCGTCATGCCCGGGCTTGTCCCGGGCATCCACGCCTTACGGCGTTTGCGGGAAAAAAGAAGACGTGGATGGCCGGGACGAGCCCGGCCATGACGACTTCACGAACTTCAGCGCAGAGCACCAATGAGGTGCCGCATCACGCCGCCAGCGCCGCCTTGGCCTTTTCGGCGATCGCCTGGAACGACGCCGGCTCGTGGATGGCAAGATCCGACAGCACCTTGCGATCCACCGTGATGCCCGACTTCGAGAGGCCGTTGATGAAAACGCTGTAGGTCATTCCGAACGGCCGCACGGCGGCATTGAGGCGCTGGATCCACAATGCGCGGAAGGTGCGCTTCTTGCGCTTGCGGTCGCGGAAGGCGTATTGCCCCGCCTTCTCGACCGCGGCCTTGGCGGCGCGGATGGTGTTCTTGCGGCGGCCACGGAAACCCTTGGCGAGTTTGTAGACTTTCTTGTGCTTGGCGTGAGAGGTCACACCGCGTTTAACGCGAGACATGACGGGTCTCCTTGATCTGGAAATGGGTGACGGATCGCCGCGCGGACGCGGCTCGGCTCAAATAGGACCGCGATCGCGCAGCGCGTGCGCGATCAGGCGTTCGGCAAGAAATACTTCTTGATGTTATCGCCGTCGGTCTTGAACAGCACGCGGGTGCCGCGAAGCTGCCTGATCTGCTTCTTGGTCCGCTTGATCATGCCGTGGCGCTTGCCGCGCTGGGCGGCCATCACTTTGCCGGTGGCAGTCACCTTGAAGCGCTTTTTAGCGCCTGACTTGGTCTTCAGCTTGGGCATTTGGCTCTCCTGTTGCCGCAACACGAAAGCGCCCGTGAAGGCGATCGGTCGGCTTAAATGCTCGTTAGAGCGTTGAAAGTGCTCAATTATTTCGCAAGCGAAACAATCGGCACGGGCATCGACACGGCAGCCCTTGATCAGCCGGGCGATGAAGTTCGCGCTTATGGCAGAGCCTGTCGCGATTAGCAACAATGAACCATGTAGTATGCCGTTCGACAGATTACCTGACGCCACGCGTGGCGTAGTCAAAAAGGGCAGAGAAAAATGACGATATCAGTGCGACCGACGGCCTCTTTCGTGAGTTTCGGACCCATCCGCGCCTTGCGGTGGGTGTTTGCCGCCACCGTTCTCGCCGCCATGGCCGGGGCGCCCGTCACCGCCGACGCGCGGGTGGCCAGAACGGCAGGGCCGGGCGCCTTTGACGGCATCTGGAATGTGTTGTTCACCACCCGGGCCGGCAACTGCAGCTCGACCAACAGCGTGCCGTTCACTGTCACAGGGCGCCGGGTTTCATCGGCCGGTGGCGGCAAGGTCACCGGCGGCATCAGCCCCGCCGGCGCTGTTTCCGTCCAAATATCCGTCGGCGCATCGGTCGCTACCGGCAGCGGCCGGCTTGCGGGCAATTCGGGTGCCGGTCGATGGAGCGGGATTATTTCCGGCGACAGGTGCAGCGGTACCTGGCAGGCCTCGCGCTGAGTTCAGGCCCCGAGGCCAACCATCCAAAAAGGCTGGCTACCCAAAGAGGCTAACTACCCAAAGCAAACGGCCCGCCAGATCATCTGACGGGCCGTATTTCATGGCGTGCAATTCGCAAAACCGGTCAGCGCGGCGCCAGAACCATCACCACCTGACGGCCCTCGAAACGCGCGTCCTGCTCGACCTTCGCGATTTCCGCGACGTCGCTTTTGACCTTGTCCAATAGCTTGGTGCCGATTTCCTGATGCGCCATTTCGCGGCCGCGGTAGCGCAAGGTGACCTTGACCTTGTCGCCTTCCTCGAAGAACCGCTGCATCGCGCGCATCTTCACTTCGTAATCGTGATCGTCGATCATCGGCCGCAGCTTGATCTCCTTGATCTCGACGATCTTCTGTTTCTTGCGGGCTTCCGCCGCCTTTTTCTGGGCCGAATATTTGAACTTCCCGTAGTCCATGATCTTGCAAACGGGAGGATTGGTATTGGGCGAAATCTCCACAAGGTCCATGCCGGCTTCCATCGCCATCTTGATGGCGGCGATCGTTTCGACATTGCCGTGATTGAGGCCTGTCTGATCGATCAGCTGGATTTCGTGATTGCGGATTTCATCGTTGGTGCGCGGCCCGTCTTTGGTCGCAGCGGGCGGGGCTCTGTTGGGACGGCGAATGGGTAACTCTCCAATGTTGTGAACGAAGGTTGCATTTTGAAGGAATAAGGCCGGACGGGCAAGCAAACTCGAACGCCGGGGTCCGAAAACCGTCAAAGGCGAGGCATTTTGGTCACGCCGGCTAACGCCGGCAGGACAATATAGTTCAGTTTGGTTCAGTTTGGTTCAGATCAGCCCACATAGAGGGCATGCTTGCATTCCGCAAGCGCCGCGCCCGTCCAGCGGCGGTATCGGTGTCCGTTGACGGATCGAGTGCGCTCAACCAAAACGCGCCTCCAGAGGTGAACGATCCATGACAAATTCATCGGCATCCGCGCCCGATCAGGAGCCGGCCTTCATCGAGGTCGGCAACGACGCCGATCGGCGCCGCATCGCGGTGCGCGCCCGCGCAGGCGCCGCGCCCGGGCTGTTCTGGCTCTCAGGCTTCAATTCGGACATGCGGGGCACCAAGGCGATCGCGCTGGAGGCGTGGGCCGCCGAGCGGAGCCGGGCCTGCGTCCGGTTCGATTATTCCGGCCATGGCGAATCCGGCGGCGCGTTCGTCGACGGCACCATCGGGCGCTGGCTGGAGGAGACCGTCGCGGTGTTCGAGCAATTCTGCGCCGGCCCCCAGGTCGTGATCGGCTCGTCGATGGGCGGCTGGATGGCGCTGCTGCTGGCGCGCGAGATGGCGCGGCGTCCGGCAGCGCGGGCATCGCTGGCCGGGCTGGTGCTGATCGCGCCGGCGCCGGACTTCACCGAAGAGCTGATGTGGAAAAACTTCTCGCCCGAAGCCCGCCACCAGATCGAGACCAACGGCGTGTGGCTGCGGCCATCGGCCTATGGCGAGCCCTATCCGATCACGCGCGCGCTGATCGAAGAGGGCCGCAACCATCTGTTGCTCGGCGGCTCCATCGATGTGGGATGCCCGGTGCGGATCCTGCAGGGCGCGCAGGACCCGGACGTGCCCTGGCAGCATGCCTTCGCGCTGGCCCATCGGCTGCCGGCCGACGACGTGGTGCTGACCATGATCCAGGACGGCGATCACCGGCTGTCGCGGCCGCAGGACATCGCGCGGATGATCGCGGCGGTGGCGGAGATTTGATGAGTCGTTCGGCGGGCGATGCGCTGCGGAGCGGTTGGCAAGCGCGGATCGATTGCGTTTTTCGAAGCGGCTCTCCAAATCTCAGCGCGCTTCGAATCGATCCCGCTCTCGCGGGGCATGACGACCTTCGATATAATCGGGAGGATCGAATGAACACCACCGCCATGCTCCGCGTCTTCTGCGACGCCGTCGAACAACACAAGGGTGCGGCACTTGCGGAGCTGTTCACCGAAGACGGGGTCTACCATGATGCGTTTTACGGCGCCTTTGCCGGCCGCGCGAAAATCGCCGAGCTGATCGACGACTGGTTCTATCGCACCGCCACGGATTTTCGCTGGGACATGCATGCGCCGGTCAGCGACGGGCACACGCTCTATGCGCGCTACACCTTCAGCTATCGCTCGACGCTGCCCGAGGCGAGGGGAGCGCGCGCGATGTTCGAGGGCGTCGCGATCATGAAGCTCCGCGACGGCAAGATCACGGAGTATCACGAGGTCGCCAACACCGCGACCGGCTTTGTCGACATGAACTTTGCCCCCGAACGCATCGTCAAGATTGTCGGAAGGCAGGGTGCCGCATTGAAGGCGCGCCCGGAGATGCAGCGCCACTTGGCGTAACATATGGTCGTCATTGCGAGGAGCGGAGCGACGAAGCAATCCACTCTTCGGCATGCAAAGGCTGGATTGCTTCGCTTCGCTCGCAATGACGGCTTAAGGTCCTGCGGCCTTACGGCGGC
Organism: uncultured Pseudomonadota bacterium; assembly: GCA_963771225.1. Taxonomy (GTDB): domain Bacteria; phylum Pseudomonadota; class Alphaproteobacteria; order Rhizobiales; family Xanthobacteraceae; genus Bradyrhizobium. The sequence continues at coordinate 22,220 of CAVYSR010000015.1, forward strand.
GGCGGTTTCGCCATCGGCTTGCGTTGCGCCAAAGCGGCCACGGTCGAAGTCCCGATCGGGCCTTGCTCATCGTACAGCCAGCACTCGCCGACCGCGATGCCATCGGTGGCGTGATGGTTCACGACCTCGAACCCGATCCATGGCGTCGCCGGCAACCGATGCAAATACAGCGTGACGTCGCTGTTGATGTAGCCGAGGCCGTGGTCGCCGGCATTGGCGAACGGGCTGGCAAAATCCGCCGCCACCGCGACCCGCACGAACGGCGTCAGCGGCGTGCCCTCGACGAGATCGCGCACTTCGCTCATCCACAGCCGGCGCGGTCCGACGGTGCCCATCGCGCCGACGATCGGGCGGGTGGTCCATTTGCCGTTCATGCCAAGCCGCGGATCGGTCGGCGCGGGAATGTCGGCGGGCGCCGGCGCGTCCCAGTTCGGCGGCGACCAGACCAGGCCTTGCGGATTTTCGGTTCTGCGCAGCAACTGGCAGGACGCACGCGCCATGCTGACGCCACCGCTGAAAAACTCGGCTTCGACCAGGCGAATGCGCAGGCCATCGCGGATCACCCGCGTGGTGACCTCGATGGCTGCGAAGTTCGGCAGCCGGAACATGTCCACCGTCAGTCGCGCCGGCACGAAATCGTCGCCGCCGTGACGCTGCTCGATCACGAATGCCAATAGTCCAACGACGACTCGGCCGTGCAGCGATTTTGGGTCCCAGGGGCCGTTCGCAACCTGTGTCGGGATGAAAGCGTCGCGGTCTTTGGTGAAAAAAGGCTGGTTTGTCATGCGCGAGGGACCATGACGGATTCCGCTGCGCTAAATCAAGAGCGTTAAATCAAGGGTGGGCGGCGCCGTTCGCTTGCACCATCACCTGCCATTCGCCGCGCACGGTTTCGTCGCTCTCGGTGCGGATCGCCTCCGACGCAAGCGCTGCAAACTCGTCGTTCTCGATCAATTGCGCCAGCGCCCATATCGCGGCGCCGCGCACCAGCGGGCTGTGGTCCTCGAGCAATCGTTCAGCTTCGGCCGCTAAAGCCGGTTCATTCGAGTTGCCGATCGCGATCAGCACATTGCGGATGAAGCGGTCGCGGCCGATGCGCTTGACCGGTGATTTGGCAAACAGGTTGCGAAACGCCGCATCGTCGAGCCGGGCAAGGTCGGCCAGACCAGGCGCGCGCATTTCCTCGCGGGCGGCAAGCTTGGCTTCGCGGCCGGCCTGCGCGAACTTGTTCCACGGGCAGACGGCGAGGCAATCGTCGCAGCCATAGATGCGGTTGCCGATCGCCTTGCGAAATTCACGCGGGATCGGACCTTTGTTTTCGATCGTGAGATAGGAAATGCAGCGTCGTGCGTCGAGCTTGTACGGTGCGGGAAACGCCGCGGTCGGGCAGATGTCGAGGCAGGCCTGACAGGAGCCGCAATGGTCGGCCTCAGGGTCGTCGCGCGGCAGCTCAGAGGCGGAGAAGATCGCGCCGAGAAACAGCCAGGAGCCGAATTCGCGCGAAACGAGATTGGTGTGCTTGCCCTGCCAGCCGAGGCCGGCGGCTCGTGCCAGCGGCTTTTCCATCACCGCGGCAGTGTCGACGAAAACCTTGACCTCGCCGCCGGATGCGGCGACCAGCCATCGGGCCAGCGCCTTCAGCCGCTTCTTGATCACGTCGTGATAATCATCGCCCTGCGCATAGACCGAGATCGCGCCGCGGGTGCGTTGCTCGAGAATCGCCAGCGGATTTTCATCGGGCCCGTAATTGACGCCGAGCATGATCACGCTGCGCACGCCGGGCCACAGCACGCGCGGATCGGCGCGTCGTTCCGGGCGATCGGCAAGCCAGTCCATCTCGCCATGCGCGCCGTCGGCAAGGAAGTTTTGGAAATGCCGGCCCGCATCCGCAATCGCATCGGGGTCGGAAATTCCGATGCTATCGAAGCCGAGCGCGCGGGCCTGGTGGGGGAGCGCGGCTTTCACGTCGTCCGCGGAAAGCTTGAGAGGCGCGTTCAGAAGTCCAGGTCCACGTAAGTCCGCGACGCCGGTACGCCCGCCAGCCATTCGCTGAGCAGCGGACGGAATGACGGGCGGGATTTCACCCGCGCGTACCACGCCTTTGCCGCGTCGTCCTCGATCCATGGCACGTCGCCCAGATAATCGATCGCCGAAAGATGCGCCGCGGCGGCGAGGTCCGCATAGGTTAGCCGATCGCCGGCCAGAAAATTCCGGGTCTGCGCCAGCCAGCCGATATAGGCCAGATGGTAGCGCACATTTGCCTTCGCCGCGCGGATCACTTCCGCGGCCGGCGCGCCGCCGCCATCGTCCTCGCTCATGAAGCGCTTGTAGATCCGCTCGGTGACCAGCGGATTGGAGGCCTCTTCGAAAAACTTGTCGTTGAACCACGCCATCAGCCGCCGCACTTCGATGCGCTCGGCCACCGTGGTCGGTAATAGCCGGCGTTCGTCCATGCCAGCGCCGTAGGTCTCATCGAGATATTCGGCGATGATGCCGGCGCCGGGAATCGCGGGCCGGCCTTCCGACGTCAAGACCGGCGTGGTGCCCGCGGGGTTCAGAGCCAGAAATGCCTCGCGCCGCTCCCAGACCCGCTCTTCCACCAGCCGCAGATCGAGGCTGTGTTCGCCAAGCGCAAGCCGGATAAAGCGCGAATGCGGACAGAACGGATGATGGAACAGTGTGAACATAAAGTCCTTGATAATTATGCGGTACTTAAGAAACTCTCACCGCCCGAGCGCGGCGCCAAACTACAGAAGCACGCGAACGAGGCAACCCGTGTTTTCGCATTTTGACGTTGCGGCGGGCAGGCGAATAAGCGAGAAGAACCCGGCTTTTTCGGTCGATACCGATCATAACGGACTGGATCATGATGTCTGATGCAATAAGGGCGGTGATCCTCGGCATCGTCGAGGGCGTCACGGAATTCCTCCCGGTGTCCTCCACCGGTCATCTGCTGCTGGCGGAGCGATTTTTCGATCTGGGCGAAGGCAGGTTCTGGCAGAGCTTCGCCGTGCTGATTCAGCTCGGCGCGATTCTCGCGATTCTCGCCATCTATTTCACCAAATTGTGGCGGATCGCGCTTGGGATGTTTTCCAACGCCGACGACCGGCGTTTCGTCATCGGCGTGCTGGTGGCGTTTCTGCCCGCGGCCGTGATCGGGGCCGCCGCCGGCAGCTACATCAAGGCCTATCTGTTCAATCCCTGGGTGGTGTGCTTTTCGCTGATCGTCGGCGGCGCGATCCTGTTGTGGGTCGATCAGCTCGATCACAATCCGCATGAGCACGATGCCACCAAATTTCCGCTGCCGATGTATCTGACGATCGGGTTCGCGCAGTGTCTGGCGATGATTCCCGGCGTGTCACGCTCCGGCGCCAGCATTGTGGCTGCGATGCTGCTCGGCGCCGACAAGCGCGCGGCGGCCGAGTTTTCGTTCTTCCTCGCGATCCCGACCATGGTCGGCGCGTTCGCCTATGATTTCTACAAAAACCGGGGCGAGATGACGACCGATCACCTCGGGATTATCGCGATCGGGTTCGTGGTGTCGTTTGTCACCGCGATCATCGTGGTCAAGACATTTTTGAGCTATGTGACCCGCCACGGCTTCACGCTGTTCGCGTGGTGGCGCGTCATCGTCGGCACGCTCGGCCTGATCGCCTTGGCGATGGGGAGGTAGGGAATTCTCTACGTCGTCCCCGCCACCGGGTCTCGCCTCTGGCGAGCCCGATGACAGGCTCCGGCGGGGACCCATAACCCCTGGCGTGCGCGTTTGCGATAGCTGGTGCCATCGCCCGCTTTAACAACGATTCGGTGGTTATGGGTCCCGGATCGCGCTCGCGGAGCCTGTCATCGGGCGGCGCTTCGCGCCGACCCGTTGGCTCACTTGTCCGGGACGACGCGAGAATAAACTCACGCACTCTTCTTCTGGAATTGCCCGGCGGCGCGAAAGCGCCAGAGGTATTGCGGCGCGACGCCTTCGAGCGAATCCGCCACAATTCCCAACCCTTCCAGCGTAAGGCCTGAGGCTTTCGCCGCGTCCGAGACCACATTGTCCGATCGCAGCAGCGCCACCTGGTCCGGCGTCAGATTCAAGGGCCCCGGCGCGAATTGCAGGAACAGCGACTGGAATTTGGCGAGGCCGAACGGCAGCGGAACCAGCATGCGCCGGCGCTCAATAGTGGCCAGGATGATGTCCATGATTTCGCGCATCGTCAGCACTTCCGGGCCGCCGAGCTCGTAGGTGGCGCCCGCCCTGGTCTTGCCGTCGACGGCGTCGGCGACGGCATCAGCGACATCGCCGACATAAACCGGCTGCATCCTGGTGAGGCCGCCGCCGATCAGCGGCAGCGCCGGCGATAGTCTGGCGAGCGCGGCAAAGCGGTTGGTGAATTGATCCTCGGGTCCGAACACGACCGACGGCCGCAGGATCGTGGCGGTCGGGACGGCCGACAGCACCGCCTTTTCGCCGGCGGCCTTGGCGCGGGCGTAATGCGACGGCGAAGCGGCATCGGCGCCGATCGCGGAAACATGCACCATCCGCGCGCCGACGGCAGCGGCGGCCTTGGCCACCGTGCCCGCGCCGGTTCCCATGCACCGCGTCGAAGGTCTGGGCGCCGCTCTGGGCCAGAATGCCGACGAGGTTAATGGCGACGTGGGATTCGCGCATGGCGGCCTCGACGGAGGCCGGATAGCGCAGATTGGCCTGCACGGCGTGGATCTGGCCGACCTTGCCGAGCGGCTGCAAATGCCCGGCGAGCTCCGGCCGCCGCACCCCGACCCGGATGCGGTAATCGCGCTTGGCCAGCGCCCGGACCACGCTTCGTCCCAGAAAGCCCGATCCCCCGAAAACCGTGACCAGCGTGTCTTGATTCGATGTCATAGGGGTCCGTTCCTGCCAGTCAATTCGATCGATCGCGCAAGGGCATTTCAGGGTTTCGCGATACGCCATCGCCCCGGCGCTGTACAGGGTATTTGGAATTCACTTTGCCAATTTGACAAGCGCGCGACCGATCCGTACTAACCGGCCCGGGCCCAGGTGGCGGAATTGGTAGACGCGCTGGCTTCAGGTGCCAGTGGCTTCACGGCCGTGAAGGTTCGAAGTCCTTTCCTGGGCACCACTTTTGCCCAAGCCCTTGATATTGAACGCGCCGATCAGACCGTTCGATCGCCGGTCTGACGCGCCGCCGATTTCTGTACGAAACACATCGCTGCCGGCGAAATCATCGTCGTTGCGACGACGACATATCCCACCCAATCGAAGCTCTCGGATCGAGGTGACCTCGGCAGCACCGGCAAGGCGCTCGGGATCGCAGCGCCCGCGGTGTCGGGTATCCCGCACTTCTTCTGGACCTTCCGAACAACTCCGAAGGCGTCACGCCGTCAAATCGTTCTCACCTTCGAAGATCGTGCTGTTTTCGCGTGCTTCGACGCGATGCGATCGTCTCCCGACATGATTCTGTGATGTAGCTTCGCTGCCAATCGTGTCAGTCGAGCTTTGATCTTGGAATGGTGATCAGCATATTCTTTGCCGTCGATCGGTGCCACGTGCGGAGGATCTCTGTCGAGATAAGGTCGCCCGATTCCAAACTCCTTTCCGTGTGCATCGACCCAACTCCAAAGGGTTTGAGTTGAAGCCAATCGCTGCGCCCGTGTCGCGCCATTAACGCTCACGATATCGGCTGCGAGTCCGTGGCCGTAGCCTCCACGAAAGCTGCCACCATGATAGGACCTGTCGTTGGCCGCCTTAAGACCGCTTGCAATCGATTGGCGATAGTCATCGCGGAATGCGCTGGTTATGCCAGGTGACAGCCCTGCCTCCTCAGCCGCATGAAGCATGTGAAACAGCTTCAGCTTGAAATCCGGGTCCACGCCTCCGATCACGTAGTCGGCCATCGGCATGCCGACGTGCTCAGCGGCCTTGGGGTCCTTCCACGAAAAATCCTCATCGGCAAGTGTCGTAAAGGTCTTGGTGATAGTTACCAATTTGCCGCGTTTCTTGACGGTCACTTTCCGCCGATCCTGGGTCTTGATGGCGTCTTCCTTGGGCGTGCGTTGATAAAGCGCCCACAGGTAACGATCGATGCAGGTATCAACGACGAAACACTCGTCGAGAACCCCGGTCGAGCCGACAGCCGGAATGGCGTCTTCGGGCTCCCGAGTTGCCATGTTCGTTTTAGCGACCTGGTCCGGCGGAGTTTCGGGCGGTAGCATTTCCGATGAATCCGTTAACGCGGCTGTAACGACCGGCTCGGGCTCACGCGCCACCGGTCTTGGGTCGGTGGCGGGGGCTTCCGCTATAGATCGGCTGGCAGCCACTACATCATCAGCGGCGCTCGACGCGATCGGCGGTGGTCTGTCGGCAGATGTGGCGTCGGCTGTAAGCAACGGCGCGAGGCGGTTAATGATTGGTGCGGCGCCGATGTTATCGATTCCGGCAGAGCCAAATGCAGCGAACGCAAGAACCGAAGCCGGTATAGCGACCTCTCTGCACAACGCTGCCATTGCTGCCAACCGCGGGTTCATGATCACCGTCTCCAATTAGGCCGGATTGCATAGCCAAACCTGTGGCGCCAACGATTTTGGGGTCATGATGTGGACAAGCAATGACGAAGATGGCGGATATTCCATTTTCAGACGGAGTGTTGCTCAAATGCAACGTGCCGCATTTTGAGCGTGCGGATCAGACCGTTCGATCGCCGGTCTGCCGCGCCACCGATTTCTGAACGAAATACATCGCGACCACCGAAATCAGTGTCGTTGCGACCACGACATAGCCCACCCGATCGAAATGCCGGAGCGAACCGTCGGCATTCTGGGCGATGATCGCCGCGGCCAGAACCGACCCGAGCCCGCCGGAGAACTGCTGCACGGACGAACTGACGGCGCTGAACGAGCCGCGCTGGCTGGGTTCGGGAATCGCCGAAATCAGCGCCTGCGACGGAATCATGCGCGAAAAGATGCCGACGAACATCAGAACGTTGACGACAATAGCGGTGGTCAAGGAAACCTGACCGAGGTGGGTGTAGATCAGCACCATCACGACCGATACCGCGCAGCCGAAAGCAAAGGTCGGAAATTTGCCGAACGCGTCGCTGGCCTTGCCGACCAGAGGTCCGATGAAAATGCTGAACAGGCCGGAGACCAGATAGATCGTCGGAAGATGCACGATGTCGATCCCGAGATTGTGCACGGTGAAGGCGCTGCCGAACGGCATCATCATGAATCCGCCGGTCGCCAGCAACGTCGTCACCGAGAATGCCAGCAAATAGCGGGGCTGTCTGACCGTTGCGATCAGGTGCCGAAAAGCGTTTTGGTCCTGATTGAGACGAAGATGCTCGTTCACCGGCTTCATCGCCAACAGGATCGCGGCCATCGCGACGATCGACAGGCCGACCAGCGCTGCGAAACAGATATGCCAGTTCCAGTGGTTGGACAGAAAAAGCCCGACCGGGATACCCAGCACCTGACTGGCCGCAAACGCGGTCTGCACAAAGCCCATGACGCGGCCGCGCAGATGTAACGCAAACAGGTCGGTGATGATGGCGAGCACGATCGAGCCCATCACGCCGCCGAACAATCCAGAGACGATTCGGCCGAGCAGCAGCACATGATAGTTCGGCGCCACGGCGCAGAGCGCCGTGCCAAGGGTGAAGCCGACATAGAAAAACAACAGCAGGCGCTTGCGATCGAATCGGTCGGCAAAGCCCGCCGCCAGGATGCCGGAAATCGCCGCGCTGAAGGCATAGGCCGAGACCGCCACGCCGAATTGCCCAGCGGTAATATCCAGCGCGGGCATGATGATGGCGCCGAGCGGCGACATGATCATGAAGTCGAGAATGATGGTGAACTGGACCAGCGCCAGCAACGCCACGATCAGCGACTGGTAAGGCGAAAAGCCGCGATCCAGCGCCTTCTGCTCGTCGATCGGCGCAACAAGAATTTCTTCAGTCATGACACTCATTCGAAGGGGGAGAACGGACGCAGCGTTTGCCGGCAACAGATGGGATGGACCCGGCGCAATTCCAAGACTTTGTTCCAGGACGTTGGGCTAGGCAGAAAGGGTCAGCCCGGGGTGTTGGAAAGCCAAAAGCAGGCGAGACTGCGGCTCCGGCGCTATTTTCTCGACCCAAGGAGCATGCCTGCCGCTCGCCTCTTTCCGCTTTGGGCGGTAGGTTGTTTCGCGTCAATTCGACCCGAGACCCTGAGGCTCTTTCGCATGACCATCCGCCTGCATCGCGGCGACCTGCCTGATCTGTCCCGCTATACCGATTCGGTGGCGATCGATACCGAGACCATGGGGCTGCATCCGCATCGCGACCGGCTCTGCGTGGTGCAGCTGTCGAACGGCGACGGCAGCGCCGATGTGGTGCAGATTCCGAAAGATCACGCCGGCGCGCCGAATCTGAAGGCATTGCTGGCCAATCCGAAGATCACCAAGATCTTTCACTTCGCGCGGTTCGATCTCGCCGCCCTCTACAACGCCTTCGGGGTGATGGCGCAGCCGGCCTACTGCACCAAGATCGCCTCCCGGCTCTGCCGCACCTACACCGATCGGCACGGCCTGAAGGACCTGGTGCGCGAACTGCTCAATGTCGATCTGTCGAAGCAGCAGCAATCCAGCGATTGGGGCTCGCAAACCCTGAGCGAGGCGCAACTGGCTTACGCGGCCTCCGACGTGCTCCATCTGCATGGCTTGCGCGAACGCCTCGATGTCATGCTGGCGCGCGAGGACCGCACGGCGCTGGCGCAGGCGTGTTTCGACTTTCTGCCGACGCGGGCCAAGCTCGATCTGGATGGCTGGGACACCGAGGACATCTTCGCCCATTCCTGAGAGCGTTTTCGAGCGAAAGCCTGCCCCGGACCGGATCGGGTGGGTACCGGTTCGCGGGAAGAAAACGCGCCAAAACAAAAGATTTGAGCCCCGGTTCAGAACCTGGGCTGAGCCAAAAGGCCGCTTTGCGCCGGGTACCGCCCCGTTTCGGTCACACTCATAGCGGGAGGTCCGGGCTGCATTATCCGGCGATGCCGGGTAGAATGAGGGCGGCGCGAGCAGCCAGCGCTTTGGAGCCGCGGTGAATTCTGTACAGACCCCATCCTATCAGGCCGGAATGGACGCGCGCTTTGCCATCGCCGCGCGCCACAGCCGGATGGTGCGGGTACTGCGCGTCGCGGTGCCGGCGGCCGTAATCCTGGCGATGGCGACGATTGTCCTGGTGTCGGTCTTCAATCCATTCCGGATGCTGACCAAGCTGCCGCTCGACATGGGAGCCCTGGTCGTTTCCGGCACCAAGATCACGATGGAATCGCCGCATATGGCGGGCTACACCACCGATCAGCGGCCATACGAGGTATGGGCGAAAACCGCGACCCAGGATGTGACCGATCCGGATCACCTCGATCTCAAGACGATACGCGCCAAGCTGCTGGCGGAAGATCAGTCGACCATCACGCTGGTGGCCCGCACCGGGCTGATGGATACCAAGCAGCAGTTGCTCAATCTGCATAAGGACATATTTTTGCAAACCTCCACAGGCTATGAAGCGCGGCTGTCGCAGGCATTTATCGATATGGCCAACGGCATCGTGACATCAGATGAACATGTCGACGTTAAACTGACCAACGGAACGATTACTTCCGACCGGATCAAGATCACCGGAAACGGAGAGGTGATCAGGTTCGAAGGCAATGTGGTGATGCATTTGGACCATTTCGATACCGGTACACCGGCCGAGCCTGCGCCCGTGGCGCCTGAGCCCGCCGCCCGTCCCACCAAGACGCGATCTTCATCCAGCAAGACCGCCAACACGAAATGATTTTCATGATGATGTTTTCTTCGCGCACCACCTCTCATCGAAGGATGGCTCATGGCGCCCGGACGGTCGTATTTGCGCTGGCGCTGATCGCCTGCGGGAAAGCCGTCGCGCAGAGCACGGCGCAGGGCGTGCCCAATGCGATGCAGGGTTTCTCGCAGAATCGCGACCAGCCAATTCAGATCGAAGCCGCCTCGCTCGAGATGCGCGACAAGAAAAAGGAAGCCACTTTCTCCGGCAACGTGAAGGTGGTGCAGGGCGATACCACCATGACGTCGAAGATCCTCGTGGTGTTCTACGAATCGGCGACGGCTCCTGCGGCGGCGCCGGCGGGCAATACCAAGGCGGCGGCGAAAGGCGCGCCGGCGCCGATCCAGTCCGCGACCCCGGGCCCCGGCGGCAGTTCACAGATCCGCCGCCTCGAGGCGAAAGGCAACGTAGTCGTCACCCAGAAGGATCAGGTCGTGACCGGCGAAACCGCGGTGTTCGACACCAAGACCAACTTCGTCACCATGGTCGGCGGCGCCGGTGGCGTGATCCTGACCCAGGGCAAAAACGTGCTGCGCGGTGACCGGCTGATCGTGGATATGACGACGGGCGTGTCGCGGGTGGAATCCGACAGCGGCAGGGTGCAGGGCATGTTCCAATCGTCCGGCCAGGGCGGCCCGGCCATCCCCGGTGCGGCGCCACCGACACCAGCGCCCGGCGTCTCAAATAAACCGAAATAATATCAAATGCTTGTTGGCTAATTGGGGGCGGTGAGGTTGAAGCTCGCCGCGCGAGCCTGTATCTACCGGACGATCTACACTAGGCCCGGCGGCGTGGTCCGCGCCTCGTATCGAGGGTGTTTCGCTGGGCAAGAGACATCCATTCATTCATGTTGCGCGAGCGAAGCAAATCGCCGCGGCGAGTTGCGGGAAAGGCTGAACGAAGCGCGGATGGTTGATTTACTCGGCATGTTCCGTCGACGCCCGGCGAAACGCGGTCCGGCTGGATTTGCGCGCTCGCACGAGGACATCACCGCGCTCGGCGACACCATGGGCGATATGTTGTCGGCGCCGGTGCGCGACGCGCCTCCGCTTGCCCGGCAAGCGCCGGTGCCGAAAGTGGAAACGCCTCGGCCGGAAAGGCCGCGCCCGGCGCCGCGCGCCAAGACTAACGGCGCTGCCGCAGCACCACGGCTGGCGACGCGGGCGGGCTATCTGGCTGTGCACAGTGTGGAAAAGAGTTTCGGCACCCGCCAGGTCGTGCGCGGCGTCAGCATCTATGTCCGCCGCGGCGAGGCGGTCGGGCTATTGGGCCCGAACGGCGCCGGCAAGACCACGGTGTTCTACATGATCACCGGCCTGATCCCGGCCGACCGCGGCACCATCGAGCTCGACGGCCACGACGTCACCAAGCTGCCGATGTATCAGCGCGCTAGGCTTGGGATCGGCTATCTGCCGCAGGAAGCGTCGATCTTTCGCGGCCTCAGCGTCGAGCAGAACATTCGCGCGGTGCTGGAGGTGGTCGAACCCTCCAGGAAAAAGCGCGAAATCGAACTCGATTCCCTGCTCGATGAATTCAACATCACACGGCTGCGCAAGACGCCCTCGATTGCGCTGTCCGGCGGCGAACGGCGCCGCGTCGAGATCGCGCGCGCGCTCGCAACCCGTCCCAATTACATGCTGCTCGACGAACCGTTCGCCGGCATCGACCCGATCGCGGTGGGCGATATTCAGGATCTGGTCCGCCATCTCACCAATCGCGGCATCGGCGTGCTGATCACTGACCACAATGTGCGGGAAACGCTCGGGCTGACCGACCGCGCCTATATCGTCTATGCGGGCGAGATATTGACCGAAGGCAATCCGGATGAGATCGTCAATGACCCGGATGTACGCCGCCTTTACCTTGGCGAGGAATTTCGCCTTTAGTCCATTTTTCCAGTTCGTCAAGCCGTGTACATCGGCTTTGGACTAGTTTAAGCAAGAATCGGACCAACTTTACTGGATCGGTTCTTGCCTCCATGGCGCTGACGCAGAGATTAGAGTTCCGCCAGTCCCAATCGCTGGTGATGACGCCGCAGCTGATGCAGGCGATCAAACTGCTGCAGCTGTCGAATCTCGACCTCTCGGCCTTTGTCGAGGAGGAACTGGAACGAAATCCGCTGCTGGAGCGCGCCAGCGACGGGTCCGAGCCCCCGGTGGCTGGCGAACCGGTGCCGGAGAGGGGCGAATTTTCCGACCGTGACGAGCCCGGTTCCACCTACGGCGACGAGACGACCGCCGAGCGTGCCGAAATGGCCGCCGGTCCCGCCGGCGATGGTTTCGAGCCGGCCCAGGAAGAATGGATGAACCCCGACCTCGGCAGCCGCGCCGAGATCGAGCAGACCCTCGACACTGGCCTCGACAATGTGTTTTCCGAGGAGCCGGCCGAAGCCGCCGCGCGGACCGCGCAGGATGCGGCGCCGACCGCCTACACCGAATGGGGTGGCGGCGCCTCCAATGACGACAGCTACAATCTTGAAGCCTTTGTCGCCGCCGAGGTCACGCTCGGCAGCCATCTCGCCGAACAATTGGCGGTGGCTTTTGCCGCGCCCGCGCAGCGCATGATCGGGCAATACCTCATCGATCTGGTCGACGAGGCGGGCTATCTGCCGCCGGATCTGGGCCAGGCCGCCGAGCGGCTCGGGGCTTCGCCCGCGGATGTGGATGCGGTTCTCGCTGTGTTGCAGAAATTCGATCCGCCCGGCGTCTGTGCGCGGAATTTAAGCGAATGCCTTGCGATCCAGCTGCGTGAGCTCAATCGCTATGACCCCGCGATGCAGGCCCTGGTCGAGCATCTCGACCTTCTGGCCAAGCGCGATATCGCTGCTTTACGAAAATTCTGCGGCGTCGACGATGAAGACATCACCGACATGATCGGCGAAATTCGCCGTCTCGATCCGAAACCGGGACTGAAATTCGGCTCGGCGCGGCTGCAGACCATGGTGCCGGATGTCTATGTGCGGCCCGGGCCCGATGGCGGTTGGCATGTCGAACTCAACAGCGACACCTTGCCGAGAGTGCTGGTCAACCAAGTCTATTATACCGAGCTGTCGAAGACGATCCGCAAGGACGGCGACAAATCCTATTTCACCGATTGCCTGCAGAACGCGACATGGCTTGTGCGCGCGCTGGATCAGCGCGCCCGCACCATTCTGAAAGTCGCAACCGAGATCGTGCGCCAGCAGGACGGCTTCTTCACCCATGGCGTGGCGCACTTACGGCCGCTCAACCTCAAGGCCGTGGCGGATGCGATCCAGATGCATGAATTGACGGTGTCGCGGGTGACCGCCAACAAATATATGGCCACCAATCGCGGCAGTTTTGAATTGAAGTATTTCTTCACCGCGTCGATCGCGTCGGCCGACGGCGGCGAGGCCCATTCGGCGGAGGCCGTCCGCCATCACATCAAGCAGCTGATCGATGCGGAAAACCCGTCGATGATCCTCTCCGACGACACCATCGTGGAACGATTGCGCGAGTCCGGCATTGATATCGCCCGCCGCACCGTCGCGAAGTACCGCGAAGCCATGCGAATTCCATCTTCGGTGCAGCGCCGCCGTGACAAGCAAAGCATGCTCGGCACGGCGCTCTCGGCGCCCGCCGCGTCTGCCGACCGGTCCCGCGACACCGCGCCGGCTTGATTGCGTCCCGGTCAAATCGGAATAGTTTCGGGTCACCAGACCAATCGAGGCATCAAATGACTTTCCGGATCTCGGGAAAAAGCATCAGCGTCGGCGACGCGCTGCGCGGGCGTGTCAGCGAGCGCACCGATGAGGTGCTGCGTAAATATTTCGACGGCAATTATTCCGGCCACATCACGCTGAGCAAGGATGGTTTCGGTTTCCGCACCGACTGCGCGCTGCATCTGGATTCCGGAATTACGCTGGAGGCCGACTCCAACGCCGCCGATGCCTATGCCAGCGCCGACCAGGCCCTCGCCATGATCGAGAAGCGGCTGCGGCGCTACAAGAGCCGCCTCAAGGATCGGTCCGCCCGCAAGTCCCACGCCGCCGCGGTGGCGATCGCGGAAATGAGCACGCCGACGCTTGATGCGCCAAGTTACGTTATCGAGGCGCCGGCGGCCGAGAGCGAAGACGAGGTCAACGGCTACAATGCGGTGATCATCGCCGAGGCCACCACGTCGCTGAGACGGTTTTCGGTCAGCGAAGCCGTGATGGAGCTGGATCTGACCGGGGCGGCTTGCATCGTGTTCCAGCATGGCAGCAGCGGCCGGGTGAACATCATTTACCGGCGGCCGGACGGCAATGTCGGCTGGATCGATCCGCCGGTGATTAAGTCGGGGGGTTAGATGCTCCGGGCATTGACGCCCCGGGGCCTCCTCCCTATGGTCCGCGGCCCCAAAAGGGCAGGATCGGGAACCGTTTCGTGGGAGTTGGCACCGGTCTTGCGTTGGAGTAGAAGCCCCTCAACTGGACCCAGGTGGTGCCTGCTTTCTGCCCATCTTCTTGACGCCGCCGATCTGAAGCCCATCTCGTAACCTGACGGCTAAATTCACCTCGGAACGCCCCATGACGATTACCGATCTGGTCGCACCCGAGGCGATCCTCCCGGCGTTGAAGGTCAACAGCAAGAAACAGGCGCTGCAGGAACTGGCGGCACGGGCCTCCGTGCTGACCGGACAAAACGAACGCGCGGTTTTCGAGGTTCTGCTGCAGCGGGAGAAGCTCGGAACCACCGCTGTCGGCTATGGCGTCGCCATCCCGCACGGCAAGCTTCCCAAGCTGGAAAAACTGTTCGGCCTGTTTGCCCGGCTCGAACGCCCGATCGATTTCGAGGCGATGGACGGCCAGCCGGTCGACCTCGTGTTCCTGCTGCTGGCGCCGGAAGGCGCAGGCGCCGATCACCTGAAGGCGCTGGCGCGGATCGCGCGGCTGTTGCGCGACCAGGACGTCGCCAAGCAGCTGCGCGCCTCGCGCGACGCGCAGGCGATCTGATCGGTATTGGCGTCGCCGCCGGCGAGTGCGGCATAGGCCACGATTTTCAGGGGCGACCGACTTTCAGGTAGGGCGCGTACTGCAT
>CAVYSR010000016.1:0-268238 GCA_963771225.1 uncultured Pseudomonadota bacterium
TAGCCTCCGCGTGGCAAATACGGGGGCAGATTAGTCTCTATCTGGGGCAACATGAAAAGGCATTAAAGGAGACAGATCAGGCAATCCGGCTCAACCCGATTGATCCTGAAAATTATCTCGCCGAAACCGTCAGAGCATTCGCTCTGCTGCTCCTTGGCAAGTATGACGAAGCGTGTGATTGGGCGGACCATGTTATTGCGCGCGACGAGAAATATGCGGTCCCCGTTCGGATAGCGGCGGCCTGTCACGCTCTCTCAGGAAGGCTTGATAAGGCCCGCGAGACGATGAGATTGCTGCACCGAGAGCCGATCCAGCGTTGCGCCTTTCGCAACTGAAAGAGGTTCTGCCCTTCCGTCGGTCAGAAGATGTCGCGCGAATAATCGAAGGTCTTCGTCTCGCGGGGCTCCCCGCATGATTAGGCCAAGGTTCTCGCCGGCGACAAATACAACGTTATCCAGTTTCGCTCGATGGCCAATGAGCCGCGTTAACCCAAGCTGTTGCCTCTACGCGCGCGCGAGGCGCGCCGCCACGGGCCGAGCCGCCTGTGAGCTATGGGGTCTCTGCGCGAGGCCGCTCGCGATCGAGATTGGCGAGGGGCTTGGTCTCGCTCACTCCAGGCTCGGCTCGGTACAAATTTCGAGTTATGAATTATCGAAATTCGCCGCCGCGTTAACCCAAGCTGTTGCCTTACGCGCGCGCGAGGCGCGCCGCCACGGGACGAGCCGCCTGTGAGCTATGGGGTCTCTGCGCGAGGCCGCTCGCGATCGAGATTGGCGAGGGGGGCTTGGTCTCGCTCACTCCAGGCTCGGCTCGGTACAAATTTAGAGTTATGAATTATCGAAATTCGCCGCCGCGTTAACCCAAGCTGTTGGCCTTACGCGCGCGCGAGGCGCGCCGCCACGGGACGAGCCGCCTGTGAGCTATGGGGTCTCTGCGCGAGGCCGCTCGCGATCGAGATTGGCGAGGGGGGCTTGGTCTCGCTCACTCCAGGCTCGGCTCGGTACAAATTTCGAGTTATGAATTATCGAAATTCGCCGCCGCGTTAACCCAAGCTGTTGGCCTTACGCGCGCGCGAGGCGCGCCGCCACGGGACGAGCCGCCTGTGAGCTATGGGGTCTCTGCGCGAGGCCGCTCGCGATCGAGATTGGCGAGGGGGGCTTGGTCTCGCTCACTCCAGGCTCGGCTCGGTACAAATTTCGAGTTATGAATTATCGAAATTCGCCGCCGCGTTAACCCAAGCTGTTGGCCTTACGCGCGCGCGAGGCGCGCCGCCACGGGTCGAGCCGCCTGTGAGCTATGGGGTCTCTGCGCGAGGCCGCTCGCGATCGAGATTGGCGAGGGGGGCTTGGTCTCGCTCACTCCAGGCTCGGCTCGGTACAAATTTAGAGTTATGAATTATCGAAATTCGCCGCCGCGTTAACCCAAGCTGTTGGCCTTACGCGCGCGCGAGGCGCGCCGCCACGGGTCGAGCCGCCTGTGAGCTATGGGGTCTCTGCGCGAGGCCGCTCGCGATCGGGATTGGCGAGGGGGGCTTGGTCTCGCTCACTCCAGGCTCGGCTCGGTACAAATTTCGAGTTATGAATTATCGAAATTCGCCGCCGCGTTAACCCAACCTGTTGGCCTTACACGCGCGCGAGGCGCGCCGCCACGGGTCGAGCCGCCTGTGAGCTATGGGGTCTCTGCGCGAGGCCGCTCGCGATCGGGATTGGCCAGGGGGGCTTGGTCTCGCTCACTCCAGGCTCGGCTCGGTACAAATTTCGAGTTATGATTTATCGAATTCGCCGCCGCGTTAACCCGACCTGTTGGCCTTACGCGCGCGCGAGGCGCGCCGCCACGGGTCGAGCCGCCTGTGAGCTATGGGGTCTCTGCGCGAGGCCGCTCGCGATCGGGATTGGCCAGGGGGGCTTGGTCTCGCTCACTCCAGGCTCGGCTCGGTACAAATTTAGAGTTATGAATTATCGAAATTCGCCGCCGCGTTAACCCAACCTGTTGGCCTTACGCGCGCGCGAGGCGCGCCGCCACGGGAGGAAACAAGGCGACTGCTAACCAATCACCCTTGCCAAGCCTTGTCTCCTAAAAGTCCGATTCCAAAAGAACGTCTACGCGTCAGCAATTGGATTGTACAAAAACTCTATGATTATGCAGTCAGCAAAACCGTCGAACTCTGACTTCTGGCGGTCCTTCAACATGTAGCTGATCCAACCCGCGTTTGCACCGTCGCGGACAAGAATTCGGCCGTGACCCCACTCCACCTTCGCCCAAGAGTCGCGGATTAGGCGTTCCAGGACAATAGCATCGAAATGCGACGGCAATTCAATTGCACAATGAATATGCCATCGGCCCGACGTGCCACGCTCCCATGAACGTAACGCGGTTGCGCGGACCTCGCCTTTCTCAAGGACGGGTAATACACGAAGACGTTTGCCGTACCGGCGAAATGCAGCTCCATATACAGCTCTGTTGAGCAGGTTCATGAAATGGCGAAAAGCTTGTCTGCAGGGATAGTCGTCAATCTTTACCCACGCCCCTCTTTCGGATTGGCGAGCCTGCTTCAAAGTTAGGGTGACATCGCAAAATGGACCCCAGTTACTCGTATCGAAGAAGTGTGATCTGGCAGATTCCAAAGCATCAGGTCTAGCTTTCATCGGACTTACTAGCCTGTATCACAGAAGTGATTTCATAAGAAGGGACGCTTGCCGCCAAGGCAATTCAAGACTTTTCTGGTCTTGTCGCATTGGGATAGTGCCGGCGCGCCGTCAGGGTGGGGAGTGGAAGATCTCAAAGCAGAGTTCTATTCCCAAACACTAGCACCGCTCGCAAATCCCCCGAACAAGGTAGCTGTCGCAACGCAGGGGCCACCGCAAGAGGCGGCGGCTTCAAAGGACGAGTTTGGGTGCGGCAATGCCTATACCTCTTTCCGTTGACCGTTAGCGACGATGCCGTACGCCTATTGCAACGTTTGGCGACGTCTAAATCCCGACTATGTTGGTGCGGATGAGCCAAATTCGCCAAGAAAATCAATCAACGAACGACAAAAAAATGCGGCCCCGGTCAGACGCGGCGACTGACGGGGACCGCTGGGCGCGTGATCCGTGACGGGGGGGCCTGATCAAACGCAGGCGGAACCTAGCGTTGCTTTGTTACGCGCCAATGACATCAGGAGTTATCCACCGGCCGGGTTTGCCTTGCGGGAAGCGTTTAAGCGGCTATTCCGCAGCTCGTAACGGCCGGGAACGGCCGCGATCTCCGCGGTTGCGCAGCGACTGGTAGTAGTCGGCATTGGCGGGGTCGTCGGTGTGACGGACGAGATCGGTGATCGGCGTGTAACTCAGCATTCGTCCGCCGTCCGGCAGTGCGGTGCAACTAAAGCGCAGCACCTTGCCGTCCGCGAGGTTGATGTTGATCGGCGTCGAATTGCCTGCTCGCATCATCTCGGTACGCGCCGCGATGAAGGCGCTCAATTCTTCTTCCCTTAGTTCATAAGCGCCGGTGTCGCGGCCGTGATACATCAGCGCGATGAAGGGCGGCTTGCTGTCGGCCTTCTGGTCCGGAAGCGCAAAATAATCGCGGAAGGCGCGGTTGATGAATTCCGCGCGGGTGTCGGAATCGAGCAGCACGATGCCGATGTCGACCTGATCCAGCGCTGCCGACAGCCGCGCGGCGGTGGCGTAGTGCCGGCGCTCCAGCGCGAACGCATCCATCAATTTTTTCCGCAGCAGGCCGGTGATGGCGGCCGTGCCGGCCGCGGTCATCGCCAACAGCAACAGGCGGGCCAGATCGGTTGCCTCGTAGCCAGGTGTGGCATGGTGGTTGAGGAAAAACAGCGCGGCACCGCCGACCGCCACAGCGGCGCTGGCCATGCCGGAGGCAAGGCCGCTGAACGAAGCTGCGAACGCGACGATGCAAATGAACAGCGGTGCGGGGCTGGGAACGGTGACGAAATGACGATCGATAACGACAGCGATCACCGTCGTCGCTACTGTCAGAGCCGGACCGGAAATTGCGCGCCAGTCGAACTGCATTGTCGGTTCTCGTTCCTCCACGAGAGTAAGGACCGCAGCTTGCCGGATAGTTGCTTCATTCAATTGCTCGTCGCCGGCTTTTTTGCCAGATCCTTAATGCGCGGCTAACCGAACCGGCACGGCTTTCCGATGTTTGAAATCAAATGATCCCGATTGAGGAGGAGCCGGGTTTGGCGCGGCGTTCACTTCGCCGTCATACCCGCCAACGGGTCTCGCCTTCGGCGAGCCCGATGACAGGCTCCAGCGGGTATCCAGTACGCCGTTGCGGCTCCATCACTGGCGCCCTGGAATACTGGGCGGATTCAACCGGTCGTCGCAACACTCCAGCAAAGGAGGTTGCGATGAAGAGATACGGGGCGGTTTGGATCGATGTGAGCGGACATCTTTGGGGTCGCCAGGCCGGCCTCGAGAGGCGCTGCGAGAGAATTGTAGACAGTTCTGGATGGCGATTGCCTCGGGGCGCTCGAGCGAGGATGCTGCGGTTGATGCCGGGGTGTCGCCGGCTGTCGGAGTACGGTGGTTCCGGAGGGCGGGCGGCATGCCACCAACACATTTCTCGCGGTCGTCAAGACCTCCGTCAGGGCGCTACCTTTCGTTCGCCGAACGTGAGGAGATCGCCATCTTGCGCGCGCAGGGTCATGGTGTGCGAGCCATCGCTCGTCAGCTGGATCGCCCTCCATGCACGATCTCTCGTGAACTCCGGCGCAATGTGGCGCGCCGCCACGGCGCTCCAGAATACCGAGCGACCACGGCACAATGGCACGCTGATCGGTCCGCCCGACGGCCAAAGCCGGCGAAGTTGGCGATTAATCCGATGCTGCGAGATTATGTACAAGACAGGCTTGCCGGTATGATCGCTAAACCGGACGGGGCGCCCCTCGTTGGCCCGAAGGTCGTGTGGAAGGGGCGCCGGGCCGTGCATCGGCAGAACCGGCGCTGGGCGACGGCATGGAGCCCGGAACAGATTTCTCGTCGCCTTCGGCTCGACTTTCCCGAGGATGAGACGATGCGCATCAGTCACGAGGCGATCTATCAGGCACTTTATGTGCAAGGTCGAGGAGCTTTGCGCCGCGAACTGACGGCCTGCTTGCGCACGGGGCGGGCGTTGCGGATGCCGAGGGAGCGCACGCGTAAAGGCAGAAGCTTCATTCCTGCCGAGATCATGATCAGTCAACGTCCGGCGGAGGCAGCCGATCGAGCTGTGCCGGGCCACTGGGAAGGTGACCTCATTGTGGGTCTTGGAAGTTCCGCGATCGGCACCTTGGTGGAGCGGACGACACGTTTCACCATTCTGCTGCATCTGCCGCGCATGACGGGCCAGGAACAAGAAGCTCGCGTGAAGAAAGGATCTGCACTCGCCGGACATGGCGCTGAGGCAGTGCGCGACGCCATCACCCGCGCAATCTTCACCATGCCTGAGCAACTGCGTCGGTCGCTGACATGGGATCAAGGAGCCGAGCTGGCTCAGCACGCACGTCTGAAGATCGACGCAGGCGTGCAGGTCTACTTCTGCGATCCTCATAGCCCATGGCAGCGCGGGACCAACGAGAACACCAACGGGTTGCTGCGCCAGTACTTTCCAAAAGGGACCGATCTCAGCGTACACAACGCCGATGATCTTGAGGCCGTGGCTCTTGCACTCAACACCAGGCCCAGAAAAACCCTCGGCTGGAAAACACCGGCGGAAACTCTCGACGAATTCCTAAAAGTGAGCCATACATAAAGTGTTGCGACGAACGGTTGAATCCGCCCTGGATCGCGCGGTCGAGCCGGGCGATGACGTCGTTGTATCGTGCTAAGCCATCACTTGCCAGCCGGCGATGCCTGCGGACTCCGGCCTGCGGGATTGTCCGAGCGCAGCCGGAACGCGTTTTCGCCGCGGGTTCCGGTCGCGATCAGGAATGACGCCGCCAGCAGGATCGCCACCGTCAGCGTCGCGGTAACAAGTACGACGGGTGTTTTCATCGTTGACCGATCGCGATGCGGATCATCGCGCCATGTCGCGCAAAATTTTCGCGCAGGAATTTCGCGCAGGAATTTCGAAGGGACCCGGAGAAATAATTCTGGGCTACGCCGGTATCGGCATTGCCATGCTGACCTTGATCGAAAACACCGTGAGGGTGACGATCAGGCACAGCGACAGCGAACCGATCGCCAGCGCGGTCGCGACGGCGTCGATCAGTCGGGACGAGGCAACGGGCGCAGAATGGCCTTCAAAGCCTCCGGCGGACGACCGTATCATGGCCGAGTTCCTTCGTTGCGCGAGCGAATCACTCGCGACGCCGGAAATTCGCAGGAACCGTCGGCAATTTTGCGGCGAAATCCTCCCAAAAATGGCAAAATGACGGCAAGGGTGGCGGTTATAGCCGCTATTCTCGCTGTTCAAACCTCGGCGACGAGGCCGGCCGGGTCATCGACCGCCGCATCCGGCCGCCAGTCCATGGTGACGAAACCGCGGGTCTGCTCGATCCGCTGCAACCAGGCGCGGATCGCGGGGAATGCCGCGAGGTCATAATCACAGCGGTCGGCGACATGGGTGTAGCCGTAGAGCGCGATATCGGCGACCGTGAGCTGCCCTGTTGCGAAATATTCATGGGTCTTGAGGTGATTTTCCATCACCTGCAACGCGGCGTAACCGCGCTCCATCCAGTCCTCCAGCGCGTGGGTCTGCAGGTCGCGGCCACCCTTGACCAGCGACAGCCAGAAATACGCCGCGCCGATGTTGGGCTCGAGCGCGTGCTGTTCGAAGAACATCCATTGCAGCGCCTCGGCGCGTTCGACCCGCGTTTCCGGGGCAAGCGAAGTGCCGCCGGCGACGTACCAGAGAATCGCGTTGGATTCGGCGAGGTAGCGTCTGTCCGCGACTTCGAGCAGCGGTACCTGTCCGCTGGGATTCATCGCAAGGAAATCGGGCGTACGACTCTCGCCGCGCAGAATGTCGACCTC
Organism: uncultured Pseudomonadota bacterium; assembly: GCA_963771225.1. Classification (GTDB taxonomy): domain Bacteria; phylum Pseudomonadota; class Alphaproteobacteria; order Rhizobiales; family Xanthobacteraceae; genus Bradyrhizobium. The sequence goes on from CAVYSR010000016.1 coordinate 6,969, forward strand.
GATCGCGCGATAGGGTGCGTTGAGCAATGCCAGCGCAAGGCGGACCTTGTAGCTGTTGCCGGAGCGTTGCATCGAATAGAGCTTGTACATTCGGACCAGTTCGACCGGTGAGACGCGCCGCGCGGGATGTCTTGTCACCGCGCAACGCGGCTAAACAATGATGCCGATGCCGGTGCGTCGCAAGGCCCGGAAGATGGAAAAGGTCAAAAACTTCTGCCGCACTGCAACCGCGCAGCACGTTATTCCAGCGCGAAAGCATCACGCGGTTGAGAGCAGGACGTCACGCGGATTTAAAATCTCGCGAGAGTGCCGACATCGCCGGCTGCGCCGGCGCTTCGGGTACGATCGAGGGCGGATCGTCGATGGCCGCGACCTGTTCGGGGTGAGTATCGGAAGCAGCATCGAGGTGCCGCGCGACGGCGAGCCAGCACGCCGCTGCAATCAGGATTCCGGCGATGACGTCGACAACGTAATGGCTGCCATAGGCCGGCGTGGCGATCACCAGCAGGATGTTCAGGCCAAGCGCCAACCAGCGCACGCCCTTTACAGTCCAGAGTGCTACGGGGAACAACACGCCAAGCGCCGCATGCAGACTTGGAAACGTTATGATTCCTTCGGATCGTATGCCGTAGACGGTGTGCAGCGCGCCGTCGCGCAGTGCAAGAAACACCGGCCAGCTGGTCGATGACGTCGGCAGGAAACCGTTGGCGCTCGCCGGCTGGATGTCGAGGAACAGCCACGGCCCGGCCGCGGGACAGACCGCGGAGATGGCGATGGTGACGAGGGTGGTTGCGACAAAGGCTGAGATGAACGAACTCAGTCGTGTGAGTTGACCGGCTAGTCCAAGCGCCAGCACCGTCGTCAATGTCTGTACCGCGAAGCTGGAATAGGCGAGCGATAAAACAAGCTGCAGTCCGGGATGCAGCGAGACGAAGGCCATGAGCTGCGCCCAGTCGATGCCCATCTGGCGATCGATGGCTTCCAGCGCCGCGTCCTGCAAGGGAAAGCCGGCGGTGGCTGCGATATACGATAATGGCGCGCCGACCGCGGCAAAGCCAATGATGTGCGCCGTGCTCGAGAGAATCGCGCCGAGCCGCCGGTCACGGCGGACCGATCGATAGAACCAGGCGCCGGCGGCGAGCAGGGCGGTCACGGCCCCCGGGATCAGGAACGAGCGCAAATCGAGTTCAAAAGGGCCGAGCAGCGCGAAGCCCGTGACCGCCATCGCGATGACGCCGATCGTGATCCAGACCGCGGTGTCGGCGCGCTGGTGATGGTCGTGACCGGATTTCATCATGCGGCGTTCCCGGGGGCTCTGCGGGGAATGTCCAACCCATAGCAATGCGACCTTTGCGGAACGTTAATCGGCCGCCACTGGAGGGGCTGTGGTTTTGAACCGCTGATAAATCCGGTGCGGTGACACCCCTCCGGGGAGCCTCCCGAAGGATGATCAAGGCACGCTCGCAACAATCGTACTCAACCGCCTCATGCCACCTTAGAAACGCCAAGAAAATCCCTCCCCTTTAAACAATTCGTGCAAGTTGCCGGAACCTTCTTGCGATGCGGCGGGGCGCGCTTTAGGGTGCGGCGATCCCATCAGAAAGAGTCGTGGCTTGCCAATTCACGACGCCTGCAAGGAGATGATGATGCCGTTCCTGTCCGCTGCACTCGACCGTGTGAAGCCGTCCGCGACCATCGCGGTAACGGATAAAGCACGCGTGCTCAAAGCGGCGGGCCGCAACGTCATCGGCCTTGGCGCAGGCGAACCCGATTTCGACACCCCCGCCAATATCAAGCTGGCGGCGATCCACGCCATCGAGGCCGGCAAGACCAAGTACACCGCGGTGGACGGCATTCCCGAGCTGAAGGAGGCGATCTCAGCCAAGTTCCAGCGCGAGAACGGCCTGACCTACAAGCCGAACCAGATCATCGTCGGCACCGGCGGCAAGCAGGTGCTCTACAACGCGCTGATGGCCACCATCAATCCCGGCGACGAGGTCATCATCCCCGCGCCCTATTGGGTGAGCTATCCGGAAATGGTGGCGCTGGCCGGCGGCGAACCGGTGCCGGTGGTGTGCACGGCGGCGGAGGGCTTCAAGCTGCAGCCCGCTGCGCTGGAAAAGGCGATCACGCCGAAGACCAAATGGATCATCCTCTGCTCGCCGTCGAACCCGACCGGCGCGGCCTATTCGCGCGCCGAGCTGAAGGCGATCACCGACGTGCTGGTGAAGCATCCGCAGGTCTGGGTCATGACCGACGATATGTACGAGCATCTGGTCTATGACGACTTCGTGTTCACCACGCCGGCGCAGGTCGAGCCGAAACTGTACGACCGCACGCTGACGGTGAACGGCGTCTCGAAAGCCTATTGCATGACCGGCTGGCGCATCGGCTATGCCGGCGGCCCGGCCGAGCTGATCAAGGCGATGGCGACGATCCAGTCGCAGTCGACCTCGAACCCGTCCTCGATCTCGCAATGGGCGTCGGTCGAGGCGCTCAACGGCCCGCAGGACTTCATCCCGGTGAACAACAAGGTGTTCAAGGAGCGCCGCGATCTCGTGGTGTCGATGCTCAACCAGGCCAAGGGCATCGATTGCCCGCGGCCGGAAGGCGCGTTCTATGTCTATCCGTCCTGCGCCGGCACCATCGGCAAGACGTCGCCGTCGGGCAAGGTGCATCGGCAACGACGAGGATTTCGTCACCGAGCTGCTGGAAACCGAGGGCGTCGCGGTGGTGCAGGGTTCGGCGTTCGGGCTTGGCCCGGCGTTCCGCATTTCCTACGCGACCAAGACCTCCGACCTCGAGGACGCCTGCAAACGCATCCAGCGATTTTGCGGCAATTTGAGATAGTCAAACCGTCCGCGCGGCTGAGCGTTGCGCAAATTGTTGACCGACAAATTGTTAACCGAAAACGGCCCGCGTCAGCGGGCCTTTTTTCGTTTGAGGCGGATCGGCGCGCTGCAAATGTGGCACAGCCGCCAATGTTGTGGCATAGAGAAAACCGCGCCCTGGGGCCACGGCGCGCTCACGCTCTCTCTCTCTCTTGTCGCATCACATTCATCAGCCGGAGATTTCTTCATGCGCCGCTCATCCATCCTTGCCGGGGTCGCCGTCACGCTGCTGGTTGCATCCTTCACCGGCGCCCATGCGCAGGCGCCGTTGAATCGGGTGCAGGTCGGCGTGCTCGAATGCCGCGGCGGCGCCAGCATCGGCTTCATCGTCGGCTCGGTCACCAATCTCGGTTGCGTGCTGCGCGTCGAGGGCGTGCCGGAGGACCGCTATGTCGCGACCATCCGCAAGGTCGGCGTCGATCTCGGCATCACCGAGGAAACGGCGCTGGCGTGGGGCGTGTGTGCGCCGGTCGCCCGGCTCGGGCCCGGCGATCTTTCGGGCAATTATGCCGGCGCGCAGGGCAGTGCGTCGGTCGGCGTCGGGGCCGGCGGCAACGTGCTGGTCGGCGGCTCGAACAATTCGATCGCGCTGCAGCCGTTGAGCCTGCAAGGCCAGGTCGGCCTCAACGTCGCGGCCGGGCTGGAAAGCCTGGAACTTCGGCCGGGAAGGTAGTACGTTCTCCGACCATCACGACTGCCGTCATCCGAGGTGCTCGCCTTTCGGCGAGCTTCGAAGGATGCGATCGCAGTGCTCGCGGACACGTTCGGGCGCGCAAGGACGCGCACCGCAGATGCGTCGATACGTGTCTCGAGCACCGCAGCGACGTTTTCCGGCTTGCCAAAACGCCGATGGTAGGGGGAGCATCACCTCGCCGACCCAATCAAGGGCCGAGCTCCAGATGAGGAGGCGGCGAATGGGACAAGACGTCAGAAGTCCCCGCGGTCCACGGTGCATCGCACTGGTGGGCCCTTTCCAAAGCGGTAAAACCACACTTCTTGAAGCGATATTGGCGCGCACCGGCGCCATTCCCCGCGCCGGCAGCGTCGATGCCGGAACTTCGGTCGGCGATGCCAGCGCCGAGGCCCGCCATCACAAGATGGGCGTCGGCCTCACCGCCGCCACCACCAGCTTCATGGGCGAGAGCTACACTTTTATCGATTGCCCGGGCTCGATCGAATTCGCGCACGACATGCGCGCGGCGATTCCCGCGGTCGATGCCGCGGTCGTGGTCTGCGAGGCCGACGAGAAGAAGCTGCCGCAGCTTCAGATCATCCTGCGCGAACTCGAGGATCTCGGCATTCCGCGCTTTCTGTTTCTCAACAAGATCGATCGCGCCAACAAGCGCATCCGCGAGACGCTCGCGACCTTGCAGCCGGCGTCGCGGATTCCGCTGGTGCTGCGCCAGATTCCGATCTGGAACGGCGATCTGATCGCGGGCTTCGTCGATCTGGCGCTGGAACGCGCCTTCGTCTATCGCGAGCACAAGGCTTCCGAAGTCGTGACGCTCGAAGGCGGCGACCTCGACCGCGAGAAGGAAGCCCGGTTCTCGATGCTGGAAAAGCTCGCCGATCATGACGACGCGCTGATGGAGCAATTGCTCGAGGATATTCCGCCGCCGCGCGACGCGGTATTCGACGATCTGGCCCGCGAATTGCGCGAGGGGCTGATCTGTCCGGTGCTGCTCGGCTCGGCTGCCCGCGAGAACGGCGTGCTGCGCCTGATGAAGGCGCTGCGGCATGAAGCGCCCGGCGTCGATGAAACCGCCAAGCGTCTCGGCGCGGCTTCGCCGAAGGATGCGCTGGCCTATGTGTTCAAGACCCTGCATCTGCAGCATGGCGGCAAGCTGTCGCTGACGCGCCTGCTGGCCGGGCGTCTGGAGGATGGCGCCACGCTGCAATCGTCATCCGGCGAGACCGGGCGGGTATCCGGAATCCTGGCGGTCAGCGGCGCCCACGAGACCAAGCGCGCCGTCAGCCGAAGCCGGCGAGATGGTGGCGCTCGGCAAGCTCGACACCATCAAGACCGGCGACACGGTCTCGAGCGGCAAGACCGCGCCGGCAGCGCTGGTGAGCATCGAGCCGTCGCCGCCGGTACTGGCGATGGCGCTGGCGGCAACCGACCGCAAGGACGACGTCAAACTCGGCCAGGCGCTGTTGCGGCTGAACGAGGAAGATCCGTCGCTGATCGATGATCCACAACCCGCAAACCCATGACATCGTGCTGTGGGGGCAGGGCGAGATGCATCTGCGGGTGGCGCTGGAACGGCTGCGCGATCGCTTCGGCGTCAACGTCAAATCGCAGGCGCCGACGATCGGCTATCAGGAAACCATCCGCAAATCGATCACGCCAGCGCGGCCGGCACAAGAAGCAGTCCGGCGGTCACGGCCAGTTCGGCGATGTGGTGCTGGAGGTCAAGCCGATGCCGCGCGGCGGCGGTTTCGAGTTTAATGAAAAGGTGGTCGGCGGCGCGGTGCCGCGAAATTATATCGGCGCGGTGGAAGAGGGCGTGGTCGACGGACTGGCGCGCGGGCCGCTCGGCTTTCCCGTCATCGACGTGCAGGTGACGCTGACCGACGGCTCGTATCACAGCGTGGACTCCTCCGACCTCGCGTTTCGAACCGCGGCGCGGATCGGCGTCAGCGAAGCGCTGCCGCAGTGCCAGCCGGTGCTGCTGGAGCCGATCCATGTGGTGGAGATCGTCTGTCCGACCGACGCCACCGCGAAGATCAACGCCATCCTGTCGGGACGGCGCGGGCAGATTCTCGGCTTCGATACCCGCGAGGGCTGGACCGGATGGGATCGCGTCCGCGCCATGATGCCGGAAGCCGAGATCGGCGAGTTGATCGTGGAGCTGCGCTCGGCGACCGCCGGCGCCGGCAGTTTCACGCGGGCTTTCGACCGCATGGCCGAAGTCACCGGCCGCGCCGCCGACCAGATCATCGCCGCGCACCGCGTCGCGGCGTGATGTCTTGCGACATTCGCCGGGCGCGCCGCATGGCGCGTCCAGGGAGCGCAGTGGTTCTGACACGCTCCCGCCACGGATCGTCCCTAACCAGTCCATCACAAGTGGATGGTCAGGACGAGGGGCGATGGCAGCGCGTATTTGGTCTGATGTCACTGCGTTGATTGTCGTCGATGTGGGCGCATGGCGCGCTCGCGCAGGACAAGCCGCCGGAATTGACGCCGGCCGGCAAAGCCATCCTGCAGAGCCAGATCGCAGCCGATCGCACCGCGTCGAATAATCCTTCCGGGCCGATCAAACCGGCGACCTTCCCGTTGGCGATGTGCGCGTTTCCGGGCGGCCTGTGCGGCGCGGTCAACCGCGACGGCACGGTCGCGGTACGGCCGCAATATGATTGGGTCGGCAAGTTCGTGGACAACCGCGCCGCGGTCCGCCTCGGCGGTCTCTATGGCTTTGTCGACGAAGAAGGACGCGAAGTCGTCAAGCCGCAATATCGCATCGTCGATGACTACAAGTTCGGTTTCGCGCAGGTCGACGTCGACGGCAAGTCGGGCCTGATCGATCGCGACGGCAAGATGGTGATCGAGCCGAAATACGGGTTTATCGAAGCGATAGGTCCCGATCGTTTCCGCGTGTCGGAACTCGGCAGCTTGGCGGAGTGATTGGTGGCGAGGACTTTTCCGGTGTTGGTTCGAGTACACCGCTTCCGGCGGAGTGAGCATATTCATACGCTCTCGATCTAGAATTTGCGCCAAGAGGCGTCATTGATCTCTCCGGACAATGGATCGAGCCGCGGAACTCGCCGTCCCTGGCGTTCGACAAGGACGATCCGTCGATCCGTTGGGTTCAAAAGGACAAACTGTGGGGACTGGCGCGCGCCGACGGGAGCTGGTTGGTCGAGCCGAAGTTCGAGGAGGTCGATTCGCTGACGACGGCTTGGCCCGCGTAACGCTCAACGGCAAGGTCGGCTTCATCGACCGGACCGGGAATTTCGCCATTGAGCCGGTGTTCGACAAGGCTGGTCGTTTACGACAGGTCTCGATCGCACGTCGGCCGAACGCGACGGCATCGTCGGCGTGATCGACAAGACCGGCGCATGGGTCTTCCAAACGAATTATCAGCAGGTCTATTTAGCCATTGCCTTTGGCAATGATCGCAACTACGCCGTGTTCGGCTGGCACTTCAAGAAGGCCGACCGGTGGGGACTTCTGGACCTCGATGGCCGCGTCGTGCTCGATGCCGACTTCGATCAGACCCGTCAGCATTGCGCCGATGGCCGACTGGTCGCGTTCAAGAACAAGGAATGGCTTTACTTCAAAGCGGACGGCAGCCCGCTGCAGCCGCCGGACGGCCGGCTCGTCGATGCGTCATGTGGCAACGTTCCGCCCTACACGTTGAAAGTCGGCGACAAGTTCGGCCTGGTTGACGCCAGCTTCAACCCCGTGACGCCCATCCACTTCGACGCGATCGTCCAGGCAGGGCCGGGCGTCAAGAATGCCAAGCTTGACGGAAAGTGGGGACGCATCGGGCTCGACGGCCGCTGGCTGCTCGACCCCAAATTCGACTATCTCTCGACCGGCGTTGATATCTTCGTGGCATCGATCGACGGCAAGCGCGGCTTCATGCGATCCGATGGTAGCTGGCTGATCGAGCCGAAATTCGATGCCGCGCGACATCGAGGCGAGGATACCGCCTTCGTCACGGTCTCCGGCGCGACCGGCGTGCTGCGGCTGTCGGATCAGTCCTGGGTCGTGCCGCCGCGTCCGGGCGTGATGTGCGACATCGACAACGCGATCATGTCGCAAGCCGACGGCAAGCGCGTGATCCTGTCGCGGACCGGAGAGACCTGGATCGACATCGGCGCCGAACGGGTTGGCATCAACCTCGATCTCGGCCTCCTGACCTTTCTCAGGGATGGCAAATGGGGACTGGTCGACACCGCCGGGCAGGTGATGGTCGAGCCGCAATTCGACGAACCGGTCTATTTACCGATCGCCTCCGCGGCGTTGCCTGGGCCAAACGCGACGGTAACTGGTGCGCCATCGACCGGCGCGGCCGTCCCGTGCCCGGCATCGCCTGCGCCGATGCCGATCCCACAGGACGGCGCGGCGGCCGGTTCGAGTGCAAGGTCGAGCCCTGACCTCGGCACGCATCGACAGCATTGACAGCGAACACGGCTTGCCCGAATTGAGCAGGGCACGACGCCTGCTCACGGGGCACTGCAACAGGATTGGCGATGACAGCCGAAACCAAAGCCCGCGCCGCATGCCTGATCGGATGGCCGGCGGCGCATTCGCGGTCGCCGCTGATCCATCATTACTGGCTGCGCACATTGGGCATCGAGGGCGGCTACAATATCGAGGCGGTGCCGCCCGAAGGCTTCGCCGAGTTCGTGCTGCATCTGTCGGCGCACGGCTTTGTCGGCGCCAATGTCACTATTCCGCACAAGGAGCGCGCGCTGGCGCTGTCGTCGCCGGACGCCCGCGCCCGCGCCGTCGGCGCCGCCAATACGCTGTGGTATGACGGCGGCGAGCTGCGCTCGACCAACACCGACATCGAAGGTTTTGTCCATAATCTCGACGCCTGCGCGCCCGGATGGGACGCCGCCGAGCAAGCGCTGGTGCTTGGCGCCGGCGGGTCGTCGCGCGCGGTGGTGTTCGGCCTGATCGAGCGCGGCATCAAGCGCGTGCATCTCGCCAACCGGACCATCGACCGCGCGCGGGCGCTCGCCGATCAATTCGGCGGCAGCGTTCATCCCGTGGCGTGGGACGCGATCGCCGATCGGCTGCCGGAGGCGGGATTGCTGGTCAACACCACCTCGCTCGGCATGCACGGCCAGCCTGAGTTGGCGATCGATGTGAGCCGCCTGCCGTCGCAGGCCGTTGTCGCCGACCTTGTCTATGTGCCGCTGGAAACCGCGCTGCTCGGAGCAGCCCGGGCGCGCGGGCTAAAGACGGCCGACGGGCTCGGCATGCTGTTGCATCAGGCGGTGCGCGGCTTCGAACTGTGGTTCGGCCAGCGCCCACAGGTCACGCCCGAGCTTCGCGCGCTGGTCGAGGCCGATCTCATCAAGGCTTGAGTCGCAGGATCGTTGAACGATCGTTTCCTCAAGATGCGCCGTCGGCGTTAGCTGAATGATTTGCTGGTCGCTCGCAGCCGTCTCGCCAATACGCGCATCACCTTGAGGGCAAAGAACGGCGTCTGGCTGACCAGAAACAGAAACTGTTTTTCAGAAACCGGAACCAGCTCGACATCGGTGACGGCGACCGCTGTCGCGCTGCGCGGCGCATCGTCGATCAACGCCATCTCGCCGAAAATGCTGTTCGCGTTCAATTCGGCAAGGCTGCGATTGCCAAGGCGAATCCCGACCTGTCCACTCTTGATAATGAAGAGTTCCGTCGGCCTTGTCGCCTTCCTGGAAGATGACTGTCCCTGCTTTTACCGCTCGCGTTGCAATTCCGTCGCCGGCCAACAAGCCAAAATCGATGTCATCCATCGCAAATTTGTCCATCCCTGTATGACGAAAATATATCGTTTTTATTACAGGTGAACATTACGGTTTGATGACAATCGAATGTCGCGTCGCTCGGTTACGCACGATGATGAAGCTGGCCTCTCAAATGGCCAGCACGTGGTCGTCGATCTCGGCGATGGTGTTGACGCCGCACAGTCCCATGGTCACGCTGAGCTCGTTGGCGATGAGATCGATCGCCTTGGCGACGCCGGGGCCGCCATAGGCGCCGAGGCCGTGAATGTAGGCCCGGCCGATCATGCAGGATTTGGCGCCGAGCGCGAGCGCGCGCATCACGTCCTGGCCCGAGCGAATGCCGCCGTCGAACAGCACCTCGAGCTGCGAACCCACCGCATCGGCGATCTCCGGCAGCACCTCGATCGACGACGGCGCGCCGTCGAGCTGCCGGCCGCCATGGTTGGACACCACCAGCGCCTGCGCGCCGGTCTTTGCGGCCTCATTGGCGTCCTCGACATCGAGGATGCCCTTGAGGATCAGCTTGCCCGGCCAGATGCTGCGGATCCACTCGACATCCTTCCAGTTCAGCGTGGTGTCGAACTGGGTCGAGATCCAGGCTCCGAGCGAGGTGATATCGTCGGTGCCCTTGAGGTGACCGACGAGGTTGCCGAAGGTGCGGCGCTTGCCGCGCAGCACCCCGGAGACCCAGGCCGGCTTGGTCGCGAAATCGAAGAACTTCGACAGCGTCCATTCCGGCGGCACCGTCATGCCATTCTTGATATCGGCATGGCGCTGCCCGATCACCTGCAGGTCGACGGTCAGGACCAGCGCGCTGCATTTCGCGGCGATCGCGCGCTCGATCAGCGACTTGATGAAGCCGCGGTCCTTCATGACGTAGAGCTGGAACCAGAACGGCTTGTCGACATTGGCCGCGACATCCTCGATCGAACAGATCGACATCGTGCTCAGCGTGTAGGGTATGCCGGCGGCTTGCGCGGCGCGACAGGCGTGAATTTCGCCATCGCCGAATTGCATGCCGGTCAGACCGATCGGCGCCAGGATCAGCGGCAGCGCGGCAGGCTCGCCAAGAATTTTGGTCGAGAGATCGCGCTTCGACACATCGACCAGGATGCGCTGGCGGAACTTGATCTCTTGAAGATCGTCGCGATTGGCGCGCAGCGTCTCCTCGGCATAGGAGCCGCGATCGGCGTAATCGAAGAACGCCTTGGGCACCTGTCGCATATGGCGCTGCCGCAGATCCTCGATGCATGTAATGTGTTTCATGGACGTTCCCGACCCTTCTTGTATTTGCCGCTTTGAGGTTTCATCTAGCATGGTTGGGCCCATCGCAAAATCGCTCCGCGGAACCCGTGCCGCTGCCAGCCAGGAGGGCTCCATGACCGCACCACGCTCCGACTCCAAAGATGCCAAAACTGCCGAGAAACGCCGGCTCGATGAGGCGCTGGAGGAGGGACTGGAAGAGACCTTTCCGGGTTCGGACCCGGTCAGCGTCACCCAGCCGGCACCCTCGAAACCGGACCATTACGTCAAGCGCAAGGATTAGCGGTCGCCGCGCACCGGCACGAATTTTGACATAAATTGTGTGTTAACAATACCTTAAGCGGAAAATGGCGAATCACCCGCCGGTAATGATTCATCATATTTTTTGAAGCCATTTTAGCGCCCAAGGCAGTATAACCCCCGGCACGCTATGGTGGTGCGCGTTCAAGGCTTCTTGCCGGACGGTTCGACAAACGGTTCGAGAATCCTTGGCGATGTTGGGGGGTTACATGAGCCGCAAATATTTCGGAACGGATGGGATTCGGGGCCTTGCCAATGGTCTGATCACGCCGGAACTGGCGCTCAAGGTCGGGCAGGCGGCCGGACTGGTGTTCCAGCGCGGCGACCATCGCCATCGCGTCGTGATCGGCAAGGACACCCGGCTGTCCGGCTACATGATCGAATACGCCATGGTGGCGGGCTTTACCTCGGTCGGCATGGATGTGCTGCTGCTCGGCCCGATGCCGACGCCGGCGGTGGCGATGCTGACCAAATCGATGCGCGCCGATCTCGGCGTGATGATTTCCGCTTCGCATAATTTGTTCGAGGACAACGGCATCAAGCTGTTCGGCCCGCAGGGCTTCAAACTGTCCGACGATGTCGAAAAGCAGATCGAGCAGTTGCTGGATGAATCGCTCGACAAGCGGCTGGCGCAGAGTGCCAGCCTCGGGCGCGCCCGCCGCATCGACGGCGTGCATGACCGCTACATCGAATTCGCCAAGCGCACGCTGCCGCGCGATCTCAGCCTCGATGGCTTGCGCGTGGTGGTCGATTGCGCCAACGGCGCGGCCTACAAGGTGGTGCCGGAAGCATTGTGGGAACTGGGCGCCGATGTGATTTCGATCGGCGTCGACCCGGACGGCTTCAATATCAACAAGGAATGCGGTTCCACCTCGCCGGAGGCGCTCAGCCGCAAGGTGCGCGAAATGCGCGCCGACATCGGCATCGCGCTCGACGGCGACGCCGACCGCGTCATCCTGGTCGATGAGCGCGGACATCTGGTCGATGGCGACCAGCTGCTCGCGGTGATTGCGCATAGCTGGAAGGAAGACGGCCGCCTCGCCAAGCCCGGCATCGTCGCCACCGTGATGTCGAATCTCGGGCTTGAGCGCTTCCTCGAAGGCCACGGCATCGAACTCATACGCACGCCGGTCGGCGACCGCTATGTGCTGGAGCAGATGCTGAGCCGCGGCTACAATCTCGGCGGCGAGCCCTCCGGTCACATTATTCTGTCCGACTACGCCACCACCGGCGACGGTTTTGTCGCCGCATTGCAGGTGCTGGCGGTGGTGCAAAAACTTCGCCGCCCGGTCTCGGAAGTCTGTCACCGCTTCGATCCGCTGCCGCAGATCCTGAAGAATGTGCGCTATCGCAGCGGCAAGCCGCTCGACGACGCCGAGGTCAAATCGGCCATCGTCGACGGCGAAAAGCGGCTCAACGGCCATGGCCGGTTGCTGGTCCGCTCATCCGGAACCGAGCCGGTGATCCGGGTGATGGGCGAGGGCGATGACCGCATCCTGGTCGAGGAAGTGGTCGATCACATCGTTTCCGCGCTCGGCCACGCTGCAGCCGCCTGATCGTCACGCACCCAATCGCATCGCTGCCATTATCTATTGATGCTGGTGGACGCGGCGCGGCCATCGTAGGTAACCCGTGTTCTCCCCCCAGCTAATCCCTGACGGAATCACGCCTTGAACAAGCCCGTTGTCGTCTCCGAAGAAGCGCTGGTCACGCCGGTGATCGTGCCGGACGTGACTTCCGATGACGTCGCCAAGACTTCTGCTGCCAAGATATCTGCTGCCAAGACTTCTGCTGCCAAGATGACGGCGGCGGGACCGGCCTACATCGTGCTGGGCGGCATCAGCTTCTCGCACTTCCTCAACGACACCATGCAGTCGCTGATTCCGTCGGTCTATCCGATTTTCAAGGAAAGCTATGCGCTCGACTTCGCGCAGATCGGCCTGATCACGCTGGCGTTCCAGTTCACCGCGTCGCTGCTGCAGCCGGTGGTTGGACATTTCACCGACAAGAAGGCGCAGCCGTTCTCGCTCGCCGTCGGCATGGGATCGACGTTCTTTGGTTTGCTGCTGTTGAGCGTCGCGCACCAATATGGCGTCATCCTGGTCGCGGCGGCCCTGGTCGGGCTTGGGTCGGCGGTGTTCCATCCGGAGTCGGCGCGGATCGCGCGGCTCGCTTCGGGCGGCCGTTATGGTTTTGCGCAATCGGTGTTTCAGGTCGGCGGCAATTTGGGAACGTCGATGGGTCCGCTGCTGGCGGCATTGATCGTGGTGCCGTTCGGCCAGCCCAGCATCGCGTGGTTTTCCTCGATTGCCTTTCTCGCGATCGTCATCCTGTGGCGGATCGGGTATTGGTACCGGCCGCAGATCGCAGCCAAAAAGTTTGCGGCGGTCGAACCGCATCCGGATGCGCCGGATTCGCGGCGGGTGAAGCTGGCGCTGGCGGTGCTGGTGGCGCTGTTGTTCTCGAAGCAGCTCTACGTCTCGAGCCTGTCGAGCTATTACATCTTTTACCTGATCGACAAGTTCAACGTCTCGACCCAGGCTGCGCAACTTTATCTCTTTCTCTTTCTCGCGGCCAACGCGGTGGGGGTCTTCTTCGGCGGCCCGCTCGGCGATCGCTTCGGCCGTAAATATGTCATCTGGTTTTCGATCCTCGGCGCGCTGCCGTTTACGCTGGCGCTGCCCTATGCCGGTTTGTACACGAGCGCGGTGCTGACGGTGGTGATCGGACTAATTATCTCGTCGGCGACGTCGTCGATCATCGTGTTCGCGCAGGAATTGATGCCGCACCGGTTCGGGATGATCTCCGGCGTGTTCTTCGGCGTTGCGTTCGGCATCGGCGGCCTCGGCGCCGCCGTGCTCGGTGAGGTCGCCGACCATACCGGCATCGCGTTCGTCTATCAGGTCTGTGCGTTTCTGCCGGCGATCGGGCTGCTCGCAGTGCTCCTGCCGAAGATGCCGCGATCCGCGCGCTGAACAGGCGGGCGGTCGCGGCAGCTCTCGTCTCGCGCCGGCGCGTTTCATCAACACATTGTTAGCACTTGCGGCGGCTTTGCCAATTTTTCGTGACGAAATTGCATGCCCGAAAGCGGCGGTGAAAAGAAACGTCAGAAATTATCAACCTTAAAAATTAGGGTTAAGTGCCCCTTAAGGTTTTGATGAGATCGTCCGACCGTGAGTTTTTGATGTGAGGCCTCCGTTGTCTGCCTCACCGGCCAAAAGGACGAAGCCAATGCGTAGCGTTAAATATCTCGTTGCCGCCGGAGCGGCATCCCTGCTGTCGTCGGCGGCGTTCGCAGCCGACCTGCCCATCATGTCGCCGCCGCAGCCGTATTATGCCCCGCCACCTGTCGAAGAGTTCGGCGGATGGTATCTGCGCGGCGATATCGGTTTCAGCAATCAGAACGTGAAGAGCGTTCGCGATACCAACAGCGCTGCCTATGACAATGTGGCCGTCTCCTCGACCGGCAGTTTTGACAGCGCCGGAATCTACGGCGGCGGCATCGGTTATCGGTTCAACAATTGGTTCAGGGCGGATGTCACCGGTGAATACCGTGGCAAGTCCAATTTCACGGGCCTCGATGTCATCACCGGCACCGGTCCGTTCACTGGTTTTGTCGGGACCGACGCGTATGGCGCAACCAAGTCGGAACTTCTCTTTCTCGCCAACGCCTATGTCGATCTCGGTACCTGGTATTGCATAACGCCGTTCGTCGGCGCCGGTGTCGGCACGGCGCGGGTATCGATCGCGAATTTCACGGACACCGGCGACTTCATCAACGGTGGCCTTCAGAATCACAGCTTCAATTCTGCCGGCACGGGCTCGGAGTGGAATTTCGCCTGGGCACTGCATGCGGGTCTTGCCTACAAGATCAGTCCGGGACTTACGCTCGAACTCGCCTATAGCTATGTCAACCTCGGTAACGGCATAACCGGCGCGACGAACTCGTTCGATCAAGTGACCAACACGACGCACGCTGCCTTCTCATACAACAACATCACTTCGAACGATGTGAAAATAGGCTTGCGCTGGGATCTCAGCGCGCCGCCGGTCTATACGCCGCCGCCACTGGTCACCAAGGGCTGATCGGCTCTCATTCTCTCGACATCTGCCAAACGGCGCGGGATTCCCGCGCCGTTTTATTTTTGCGTCGAGGGGCAGGCTTTCGCCGGAAAACGCCGCAGCCGGGTGCCGCGACAACGATTGGTTAAGGTTAACAGGCGATGATCAGCACACGTCCAGAGCGTTCGATGGGAGTGTTGCAATGCGTAGATTTTTGCTGGCGGCGATGATGTTCGGAACGGCGGCCGGCGCGCAGGCGGCCGACATGCCGGATTTTCTTCATGGCTCGCTGCTGCCGTCGGGGCCTTCACCGACTGTCAACTGGCAGGGATTTTACGTCGGCGGCCAGGGTGCGGTCGGCGAGTCCGATATGAATTTCACCGGTTCAACACAAAGCGTCGTAGCCAAGCTGCTCGCGGATACAGTCGAGGAGCAAGTAGGCTCCGTCTCAACGTGGCCGCTGGGAGGTAAAGTTTCGACTCGCGGCACCGGCTTCGGCGGTTTTGTCGGTTATAACAGCCAATGGGACAGCGTCGTTTTAGGCCTCGAGTTCAACTACCTGCACGGCAAATTTGGCGGCTCGCAATCCGACAGCATGGCGCGCTCCTTCAGCGACGGCCAGGGTGGCACCGACGACATAATGTATCAGTCCAGTGCGTCGATGGCGATTTCCGACATGGGGACGTTTCGCGCTCGCGCCGGTTATGCGGTCGGATCGTTCCTGCCCTATATGTTCGGCGGGGTGGCGCTGGGGCAGGCGGATATCGTCAGGACCGCCACTATCAGCGGGACTCAGTCCGGTGTGCCCTTCGTCCCGCTCACCGCGACGGTCGGACAATTCAGTCACCTGATTTACGGCTATTCCGGCGGGCTTGGTGTCGACATGATGCTGATGTCATGCCTGTTTCTGCGGGCGGAATGGGAATACATTCGTTTCACCTCGGCGATCGACACCGACGTCAACACCTTCCGGGTCGGTCTCGGCTACAAATTCTGATCGCTGATCCAGGATAACGTCCAAACCCGTTGACATGGCGGATTTCGCCTGCTGCTCTGTCGCTGTTCCCAGAACGACGGCGGCCGGCCATGAAAATCTACGGCGACACCAATTCGGGCAATTGCCTGAAAGTGAAATGGGTCTGCGACGCCCTCGCGCTGCCCTATAGCTGGATCGACATCGACACGCGGAAGCGTGAGACGCGTACTGCGCTATTTCTCAAAATGAACAGCGCGGGGCAGGTGCCCGTGATCGAATTCGACGACGGCCGCGTGCTGGCGGAATCCAATGCCATCATCCGCTATCTTGCCCGCGGCAGCGATCTCATTCCCGCGGACGCCTTTGCCGCGGCAAAGATGGACGAATGGCTGTTCTGGGAACAATACAGCCACGAGCCCTATGTCGCGGTCTGCCGCTTCCAGATGGTCTATCTCGGCAAGCCCGCGTCCGACCTCGATCCGGACAAGATCAAGCGTGGCTATGCGGCGCTGGCGCGGATGGAACAGCAGCTTGCCGCGACGCAATTCCTGGTCGGCGATGCCGTCTCGCTCGCCGACGTCTCGCTGCTGGCCTATACTAGGCTGGCGCATGAAGGCGGCTTTCACCTCGACGGTTATGCCGCCGTGCGGCGCTGGATCGGCGAGACCGAACGGTCTCTCGGGCTGGCGCCGGTCGCATTGAGATGGATTTTCGGGATTTCCTCCGAGTGATGTTGCGATGACAATTCGATTTGTGACAGCGGCGGTCGCCGTCACAAAACACGCCACCGTTGCCACCATTGCGAAACGGGTTTCGCCATTCGTTCCGGTTAACGCGCGATAAACTAATCAGGCCTTCGTAATTTTTTTCCCGGAACGATCCGTGACATGGTGGCGTATCCCGTCGGGCTCGGGCGGCTTGGGGATTTGCCAATGAAAAATTATTCGATTGTCAGGATCGGCAACGAGTACGTCGTGCAGGCCGACGAAAAAAGCGTCCTGAAAATTTCGAGCAGGCGACGAGCCGCCAGGCTTGTCACCGATGCGGCAGAACTGCTGGATTCGCAGCCGGCCACGCCGTTGTCGGCGGACGTTGACGCCGAGCCGTCAATCGACCGTGATCCCCGGGTCGTACCGGATCCTTCCGAAGCTCCTTGACGCTGCAAGACGATTCCCTTATGCACCGCGGCGGGACACCTCCCCCCAACGGGAGGCTTGCTATCTGGAAGGATAGATCATGACTGCAGCGAAGCCCGCTTTGCGGCCCGATGTGCCGCATTTTTCGTCCGGCCCCTGTGCCAAGCGCCCCGGCTGGAACGCCCAACACCTCAAAGACGCCGCCCTTGGCCGTTCGCACCGCGCGAAAGTCGGCAAGGCCAAGCTCAAGCTCGCGATCGAGTTGACGCGCGAGGTGCTTGAAGTGCCTGCCGGCTACAAGATCGGCATTGTGCCGGCATCCGATACCGGCGCGGTCGAAATGGCGCTGTGGTCGCTCCTGGGACCGCGCCCGGTGACAACGATCGCCTGGGAATCCTTCGGCGAGGGCTGGGTCAGCGATATCGTCAAGGAATTGAAGCTGAAGGATGTCACCAGGCTGCATGCCGGCTATGGTGAAATTCCGGATCTGAGCAAGGCCGACCCCGCCTCCGACATTGTCTTTACCTGGAACGGCACCACGTCGGGTGTGCGCGTCCCGAATGCCGACTGGATCAGCGCGACGCGCGAAGGCCTGACGATCTGCGACGCGACCTCGGCGGCGTTTGCGCAGAAACTCGACTGGGCCAAGCTCGATGTGGTGACCTTCTCCTGGCAAAAGGCGCTGGGCGGCGAGGCCGGCCACGGTATGCTGGTGCTCAGTCCGCGCGCCGTGGCGCGGCTCGAAAGCTACACGCCGGCCTGGCCGTTGCCGAAAATCTTCCGCATGACCAAAGGCGGCAAGCTCAACGAAGGTATCTTCGAGGGCGAGACCATCAACACCCCGTCGATGCTGTGCGTCGAGGATTATCTCGACGCCCTGCACTGGGCGAAGTCGGTCGGCGGCCTCAAGAGCCTGATTTCACGTGCCGACGCCAACACCAGGGTGCTCGCCGACTGGAAGGCGCGAACGCCGTGGATCGATTTTCTGGCCGGGGATCCGGCGATCCGCTCCAATACCTCGGTGTGTCTGAAGGTGGTCGATCCGGCCATCACTTCGCTGGCGCCGGATGCGCAAGCCGATTTCGCCAAGAAGCTGGTCGCATTGGTCGAAAAGGAGGGCGCCGGCTACGACTTTGCACACTACCGCGACGCGCCGGCAGGGCTGCGGATCTGGTGCGGCGCGACGGTGGAAGCCAAGGACGTTGCGCTTTTGACGCAGTGGATCGACTGGGCCTTCGCCGAAACCAAATCGACGCTCGCCAAGGCAGCGTAGCCGTTGTTCCTTCACCCTCCCCTGGAGGGGGAGGGTCGACGCACCGAAAGGTGCGGCGGGGTGGGGTGAAGCTTTCCCAACTCGGCGCACACAGAATTTCACATCGGCTTTCACCCCACCCCGGCGCTTTGCGCTGACCCTCCCCCTCCAGGGGAGGGTGAAGGAAAATCCCCATGTCCAAACCCAAAGTTCTCATTTCCGACGCGTTGTCGCCCGCCGCCGTGCAGATCTTCAGGGATCGCGGCATCGAGGTGGATTTCCAGCCCAACCTCGGCAAGGACAAGGACAAGCTGGCGGAGATCATCGGTAATTATGACGGCCTCGCGATCCGCTCCGCCACCAAGGCGACCGCCAAGATCATCGAGAAGGCGACACGGCTGAAGGTGATCGGCCGCGCCGGGATCGGCGTCGACAATGTGGAGATACCGGCCGCCACGGCCAAGGGCATCATCGTGATGAACACGCCGTTCGGCAATTCGATCACCACCGCCGAACATGCCATCACCCTGATGCTGGCGCTGGCGCGCGAGATTCCGCAGGCCGATGCGTCGACCCAGGCCGGCAAGTGGGAGAAGAACCGCTTCATGGGGGTCGAGATCACCGGCAAGACCCTGGGCGTGATCGGTTGCGGCAATATCGGTTCGATCGTCGCCGACCGCGCGCTCGGCCTGCGCATGAAGGTGATCGCGTTCGACCCGTTCCTGTCGCCGGAACGCGCCAAGGACATCGGCGTCGAGAAGATCGAACTTGAAGATCTGTTCAAGCGCGCCGATTTCATCACCCTGCATACGCCGCTGACCGAGAAGACCAGGAACATCATCGATGCCGCGGCGCTGGCCAGGATGAAGAAGGGCGTGCGCATCATCAATTGCGCGCGGGGCGGGCTGGTCGACGAGCAGGCGCTGGTCGATGCGCTGAATTCCAAGCAGGTCGCGGGTGCGGCGTTCGACGTGTTCGTCGAGGAGCCGGCCACGTCCAACGTGCTGTTCGGCCATCCCAACGTGATCTGCACGCCGCATCTGGGTGCGGCCACCACCGAAGCGCAGGAGAACGTGGCGCTTCAGGTTGCCGAGCAGATGTCGGACTATCTCCTGACCGGCGCGATCTCCAATGCGGTGAATTTCCCGTCGATTACCGCCGAAGAGGCGCCCAAGCTGAGGCCGTTCATCGAGTTGGCCGAAAAGCTGGGCTCGTTCGCCGGGCAACTCACCGAGAGCGGCCTTGCCAAGGTGCAGATCACCTATGAGGGACACGTCGCCGAAATGAAGATCAAGGCGCTGACCTCGGCGGCGCTGTCGGGCCTGCTGCGGCCGATGCTGGGAGACGTCAACGTGGTCTCGGCGCCGGTCGTCGCCAAGGAGCGCGGCATGGTGGTCGACGAGGTCGTGCGCGCGGCGCAGAGCGACTACGAAAGCCTGATTACGGTCACCGTCACCACCGAGCGGCAGGTGCGTTCGGTTTCCGGCACGGTCTATGCGGACGGCAAGCCGCGGCTGGTCGATATCAAGGGTATCCGCGTCGACGCCGAATTCGGAAAATCGATGATCTATGTCACCAATGAGGACAAGCCAGGATTTATCGGCCAATTCGCAGGCCTGCTCGGCGACGCCAAAATCAACATCGCGACCTTCCATCTCGGCCGCAACAAGCAGGGCGGCGACGCCATCGCGCTGGTCGAGGTCGACGGCGCGGTGCCGGCGGAAGTGCTTGCCAAGGTGCAGGCGCTGCCGCAGGTCAAGCAGGCCAAGGCTTTGGCGTTCTAAGAGGCTTTGGCGTTTTAAGAGGCTTTGGCGTTTTAAGGCTTTGGTTTTTAGAAGGCTTTGGCATTTTGAAAGGCTTGGTGCTTCAAAGCTCCGGCATTTCAAGCCAGCACTTTTGCAGTGCTGGATTTTTCAGCAATTGGATGCACTCAATTCAAGCGGGAGATCGCGTCGGCCGATGGGCCTTCGTAACAAAGTTCTAAGGGATTTTTACCATATTGGGAATCGACTCATCTCGCCGATCGCGCGCCCCATAGGCACATCCCGGAGACCTCCAAGTGAAGCTGAACAATCTGACGATTACGCCCAAACTCGGAATCCTGTTGGGGGTGGCTTTGTTCGGCCTCTGTATCGCCGGCGCGCTCGCGGGCTATCTGATGCAGCGTGAGATGTTCAATGCCCGGCTTGACCAGGTGCGCTCCATCGTCGACGTCGCCCGCAACATGGCGATCGGGTTGCAGAAGCAGGTGGACGCAGGGCAGCTCACCAAGGAAGCCGCTTTGGCCGAATTCGGCCGCCGCGCCAACACCATGACCTATGACAACGGCGCCGGCTATCTGTTCGGGACGAGCTATGACGGCATTACGGTACTGTCGCCCGATCCCAAGCAGATCGGCACCAATCGCATGGATCTGGTGGTCAATGGCCGGATGATCTCGCGCGAATTGCTCGATGGCGTCAAGGCCAAGGGCGAAGTCGTGCTGACATATGAATACGTCAGACCCGGCGAGGAAAAGCCGGTTCGTAAGATCAGCTACGCCACCGCGATACCCGGCTGGAACATGTTTGTCGGGTCCGGGGCCTATCTCGACGATCTCGACGCCAAGCTGAAACCGGTGATCTGGGCGCTCGGTCTTGCGATTCTCGTCATCGCCGTGATTTCCGGCGGCATCGCCTGGCTGATCGGCCGCAGCATCAGCCGCCCGCTCGGCCAACTCGGCGCCCGCATGCGGGGGCTGGCCGATGGCGCGCTGGACGCGGACATTCCCGGGATCGAGCGCGGCGACGAGGTTGGCGCGATGGCCGCGACCGTTCAGATCTTCAAGGACAATGCCTTGCGCATCCGCGGGCTCGAAAGGGTCGAGGCGGAGACCCAGCAGCGCGTCGCGGCCGAGCGGCGCGCGACCATGGATAATATCGCCAACGATTTCGAACGCAGCGTCAAGGGCATCGTCAGTTCGGTGGCGACGGCTGCGGCTGGAATGCAGACCACCGCGCAATCCATGACCGCGACCGCGAGCGACGCCAGCGCGCGCGCCGCAACCGTCGGGGCCGCGTCCGATAGCGCCTCGAACAATGTTGGAACGGTCGCCGCGGCCGCGGAAGAGCTGTCGAGTTCGGTCGCCGAAATCTCCCGGCAGGTGACGCAATCAAGCAAGATCGCCGCCAGGCGGTCGGGGATGCCGAGCGCACCAACGCCACCGTCCAGATATTGTCGACCGGAGCCGAGAAGATCGGCGAGGTGGTCAAGCTCATCCACAGCATCGCCGCCCAAACCAACCTGCTGGCGCTCAATGCCACCATCGAAGCGGCGCGCGCCGGCGAATCCGGCCGCGGCTTCGCCGTCGTCGCCTCCGAGGTGAAGGCGCTCGCCAATCAGACCGCCAAGGCAACCGAGGAAATCGCGACGCAAGTTTCCGCCATGCAGTCGTCCACCAGCGAGGCGGTTCTGTCGATCGGCGGCATCACCGAAACGATCGCGCAGATGAGCGAGATCACCACCAGCATTGCCGCTTCGGTCCAGCAGCAGGGTGAAGCGACCCGTGAGATCGCGCGCAACATTCAGTCGGCCGCGGCCGGATCGAGCGAGATCAGCGCCCACATCGGCGGCGTGACCACGGCGGCAGCCGCTACCGGCCTTGCCGCGTCGGATGTACTCTCCAACGCGCGCGAACTCGACAACCAGTCGAGCATGTTGCGTCATGCGGTCGACGAGTTTCTAGCCAAGGTCCGCGCGGCGTAGTGTATCAATTCCATGAAACCAATCGGTTCACACTCGACCTCATCCTGAGGAGCGGCGTCTTCGCCGCGTCTCGAAGGATGGTAACTTGCACGGCCGTCATCCGTTGCCGTCCTTCGAGACGCATCGCCCTCGCGCGATGCTCCTCAGGATGAGGTCGGAGTGCTATCCTGATAGGCTTCGAACTTCGGAAACGCCGTACCAGGCTGATCCAGAAGCGACGGTACCATGGCCCGCTGAAAGCGTGATTTCTTCGGCCCGCGCTTTTCGGAAGCGGGTGAAGCGCATCGCTTCAAAATCTTCGTTGGATTTTTTGTCGCCAGAACAATGACTTGAATCTAACGTCTCGTTTTCATGTTGGACGTTTTACTGGACGCTTTTTTCGTCCAAGCGTTTGCCGCTCAACACGGCATCTTCGGACGCCTTCGCAAACATGTTCAGCGGCCGTATTCAGAAAACCCTTAGCCAGTTCGGGGTCGTTGACGATGCGCGATAGCGTCAGCGCGCCGACCATCGTCGAGAGAATGGCCATGGCCTTGCCCTTGGACTCCTTGTCGTTGGTCTCGGCAATCAAACGGCTGAGGATTTCGAGATGCGCTTTGATCCCGGCTTCGAAGGACGCTTTCACGTCGCTGCTCTGTCTGGCGGCATCAGAGCCGAGCGCCACGATCGGGCAGCCGTCCATCTTTTCGTCGCGATGCTCCGTACTCAGGTAGAACGCGATCACCGCGCCAAGCGGATCCTCAGGTGTCGCCGCGGTCGCGTCCGACCATCGGACGGTGGCGCTCTCCATCGCTCGCCTGGATGCCTGCGCCGCCAAATCCTCCTTTGACGCGAACTGCTTGTAAAACCCGCCTTGGGTCAGCCCGGCCCCCTCCATCAGATCCTTCAGGCCGATGCCGTCAAAGCCGCGCTCCCGAAAAAGGCGGCTTGCCACATTGATCACGGTTTGGCGGTTTTCCTCGGCCTGAATGCGACTCACTCGCATCTTCGATCTCCTTTTTTAGATTGCGTTCAAAATCCATATCAGATATAGAGTTCAAGCGCAATCTATTTAAACGAGGCGATCGGCATGAAAAAGAGACCCGTTATTGTGCTGGGCAGCATTTTGATCGCGGTGTCCGGCGTGGCCGCGTTCGTTGCGCTTTCCATTCACACGCAGGCAGCCTCCGCCGTGAGCGACCCGCGGCAGGCCCCCCCCATCGTCAGGCTGGTGACAGCAACGCGGGTGGCCGGATCCGAACGCGGCTTCACGGGAATCATAGGGGCGAGAGTGCAGAGCAATCTAGGCTTTCGCGTCGCCGGCAAGATCGTGGAGCGGTTTCTCAATGCCGGTCAGCAGGTCAAAGCCGGTCAGCCGCTGATGCGGATCGACGAAACCGACCTTCGCCTTGCGGTCACGGCGAAGCGCAACGCCGTTGCCGCAGTGCGCGCATCCGTCGTTCAGACCGAAGCGGATGAACAGCGATACGCCAAGCTCGTGAGCAACGGATGGGCTTCCCGACAGCGCTACGAGCAAGCGAAGGCCGCGTTGGATACGGCCGAGGCGCAACTTGCCACTGCCGAAGCTGATGCGCGGGTCTCCGAGAACGAGGCGACCTATTCGGTCCTGGTAGCGGATGCGGACGGAACGGTGGTCGAAACGCTTGGCGAGCCCGGGCAAGTCGTCTCTGCCGGCCAGACCGTCGTTCGGCTCGCAAAGGCCGGGCCCCGAGAAGCGGTGGTTGCGCTTCCCGAAACGATCCGGCCGGTGATCGGCTCCGTCGCCGAGGCCAGCGTGTATGGGGCCGATGGGCGGCGCTACACGGCGCATCTACGCCAGTTGTCGGACGCCGCCGATGCTCAGACCCGTACTTATGAGGCCCGGTATGTGCTCGACGGCGAGGCCGCGTCAGCACCCCTCGGCGCGACGGTAACCATTCGGCTGATGAGCCAGGCGAGTCAGCCGGAAGTTCAGGTGCCTCTGGGAGCCGTGCTCGATGACGGCCAGAAGACCGGCGTGTGGGTCGTGGATGGCGCCACCTCGACCGTACGCTTTCGGCCCGTCAAACTCGTTCGGCTGAGCGGCGAAACCGCCGTGATCTCTGGATTGAGTTCTGGTGATCCGATTGTTTCCCTCGGCGCTCATCTCCTGCAGGAGGGCGCTCGCGTCAGGACGGCGTCTGAAAGCAGGGGAAACTGATGAGCTTCAATCTTTCCGCGATCACCGTTGGAGAAGTTCAATGCTGTACAGTTACATCGTCAAGAACGAAATCCGAAAGACCTTCGACCACGTCAACAACCATCGCTGGGATGAAGCGGTGAAAGCAGTCGCGCCGCATGTCCATCACCGCGTTTCCGGCGCCCACGCGCTTGGTGGTGAACGCCACGACAAAAAAGCCATGCGCAGCTGGTTTGAGCGCCTCGGACGCGTCCTGCCCAATCTCCATCTCACGGTCAACAACATCTGGGTGAAGGGCTGGCCGTGGAATACCACCGTGTTTGTCGAGTGGGACGGCACCGCAACGCTGCTCCACGGCGACGCGTCGTACACCAACCGTGGTCTCCACGTGTTCACCCTGCGGTGGGGTAGAGTCTATGCACTCGAGGAATTTCAAGATTCACAAGAAGCGGCCCGTGGGCTTGCCGCTCAAGCGGCAGCTGGCCTCAAAGAAGCTGTCGCGGAACCAATTGTAAGTTAGCAGAAGCGCAGGCAGAGGCCGGCGTTTTTTAGGTAAACGCGGTTCACTAGGCGCCCACCTGCTGCAGGACGGCGAACGTCAGGACGAACGTCGAGGAATAGGAGTGGCCAAATGATGAATCTCAATCTTTCCGCGATCGCCGTTCGCGAACGGGCCGTAACCCTGTTCTTCATCCTCCTGCTGGCGGCCGCAGGCGCCTACGCCTTCCTGATGCTCGGGCGGGCGGAGGACCCCTCCTTCACCATCAAGACCCTGACGGTCACGACGGTATGGCCGGGCGCGACGGCGCGCGAGATGCAGGACCTCGTCGCCGAACCGTTGGAGAAGCGGCTTCAGGAACTGACCTGGTACGACCGGGTGGAGACGACCACACGGCCGGGTTATGCGTATATGACGGTCACGCTGAAGGACAGCACGCCGCCATCCAGCGTGCAGGAGGAGTTCTACCAGGCCCGCAAGAAGCTCGGGGATGAAGCGCGCAACCTGCCGTCCGGCGTCTCGGCCCCTTCGTCAACGACGAATATTCGGACGTGAGCTTCGCCCTTTATGCCCTCAAGGCGAAGGGCATGCCGATGCGGGAGCTCGCGAGGCAAGCCGAGATCATCCGCCAGGACCTCCTGCACGTGCCCGGCGTCAAGAAGATCAACATCCTCGGTGAACGTCCCGAACAGATATTCGTCGAGTTTTCCTATGCCAAACTGGCGACCCTCGGCGTGTCGGCACAGGATATCGTTGCCGCCTTGCAGCGGCAGAACACCGTCACACCGGCAGGCTCGATCGACACCCAGGGGCCGCAGGTCTTCATCCGGGTCGACGGCGCTTATGACAGCGTCCAGGCGATCGCCGACACGCCGATCGTCGCTGCGGGGCGGACGCTAAAGCTCTCCGACATCGCCGAGGTCCGCCGCGGCTACGAGGATCCTCCCACCTACCTCATCCGACACCAGGGTGAGCCCACCATCATGCTCGCGGCGGTTATGCAGGAGGGCTGGGATGGTCTCGCGCTCGGCAAGGCGCTGGAGGAGAGGTCCGCAGCTATCGCACGGACACTGCCGCTCGGGATGACGCTCGACAAGGTGACCGACCAGGCCGTCAACATCACCTCGGCGGTTGACGAATTCATGATGAAGTTCGCGATGGCGCTCGGCGTGGTGCTGCTGGTGAGCCTGCTCAGCCTCGGCTGGCGCGTCGGCATCGTCGTGGCGGCTGCCGTCCCTCTGACGCTCGCCGTCGTGTTCCTCATCATGCTGGAAACCGGCCGGTTCTTCGACCGCATCACGCTCGGCGCCCTCATCCTGGCGCTTGGTCTTCTCGTGGACGACGCCATCATCGCCATCGAGGTGATGGTGGTGAAAATGGAAGAGGGCATGGACCGCATCAAGGCGGCGGCCTATGCGTGGAGCCACACTGCGGCGCCGATGCTGTCCGGAACACTCGTGACGATCGCCGGGTTCCTGCCGGTGGGCTTCGCGCGCTCGACGGCCGGCGAATACGCCGGCAACATCTTCTGGGTCGTGGGGTTCGCCCTCATCGTCTCCTGGATCGTCGCGGTGGTCTTCACGCCCTATCTCGGCGTCAAGATGCTGCCCGCGATCAAACCGATCGAAGGCGGCCACCACGCGATCTACGACACACCGAACTATCGGCGCCTGCGACGGCTCATCACCTTCGCCGTGCGCCACAAGTTCGTGACCTGCGGCATCGTCGGCATCGCTTTCGCGCTTTCCGGCGTCGGCATGGGCGCCGTCAAACAGCAGTTCTTCCCGACATCCGACCGCCCCGAAGTGCTGGTGGAGGTTCGCCTGCCGGAAGGCACCAGCATCGAGACGACGACCGCCACAGTCGAGAAGCTCGAACACTGGCTGGACCACCAGCCCGAGGCCAAGATCGTCACGAGCTATGTCGGTCAGGGCGCTCCCCGCTTCTTCTTCGCGATGGCGCCGGAGCTGCCTGATCCGGCCTTCGCCAAGATCGTCGTGCTGACGCCGGACGCGGAGGCGCGCGAGGCTTTGAAGCACCGGCTCCGAGAGGCGGTGTCACAAGGGCTTGCGCCTGAGGCCTATGTGCGCGTCACTCAGCTTGTGTTCGGACCCTACACGCCGTTCCCGGTCGAGTTTCGGGTCATGGGGCCTGATCCCGCGCAATTGTATGCCATCTCTGAAAAGGCCCTCGACATCATGCGTGGCGTTCCGGATGTGCGGCAGGCGAACCGCGATTGGGGCAATCGCACGCCCGTGCTCCGCTTCATCCCGGATCAGGATCGACTGAACCTCATCGGCCTCTCGCCGGCGGAGGTGGGCCAGCAGCTCCAGTTCCTCCTCACCGGCATCGCCGTCACGCAGGTCCGCGAGGACATCCGCAATGTCCCCATCGTGGCACGCAGCGCCGGCGGCGAGCGGCTGGATCCGACGCGTCTGGCGGATTTCTCACTGATGAGCCGGGACGGCCGCCAAGTTCCGCTCGACCAGATCGGCCATTCGGAAATCCGTCTGGAAGAGCCGATCCTGAAGCGCCGCGATCGCACGCCCGTCATCACGATCCGCTCGGACATCAATGAGGCGACCCAGCCTCCAGAGGTTTCCAAGCAGATCATGACGGCCCTTCAGCCGCTGATCGCATCCCTTCCGGCCGGCTATCGCATCGAAATGGGCGGATCGATCGAGGAGGCGGCCAAGGCCAACACCGCGCTGGGCAAGGTCTTCCCGGCCATGATCGCCGCCATGCTGATCGTCATCATGCTGCAGGTGCGATCCTTCTCGACGATGGCCATGGTCATGCTGACGGCGCCGCTTGGCCTCGTCGGCGTCGTGCCGATGTTGCTCACCTTCAACCAGCCCTTCGGATTCAACGCCATTCTGGGCCTGATAGGACTGGCCGGCATCCTGATGCGCAATACGCTGATCCTGACCGAACAGATCAAGGAGAACCGTGCTGCCGGCCTTGATGACTATCACGCCGTCATCGAGGCCACGGTGCAACGCACGAGGCCTGTGATCCTGACCGCGCTCGCCGCCGTGCTGGCCTTCATTCCCCTCACGCACTCCGTCTTCTGGGGATCGATGGCCTATACGCTGATCGGCGGCACGGCGGCCGGCACGGTGCTGATCCTGCTCTTCCTTCCGGCGCTCTATGCCGCGTGGTTCCGGATCAAATCGCCGGCTGAACATGCCCGCGAAGCCAAGCCTGCATCGTTCGGCATCAACAATTTCAGTTTCGCGCGGAGCTACGCACGAAGTCCGCGCGCCAAGTCATGAATCCAAATGCGGAGGTGAAAATGGGTGTATTAAAGCGACTATGGACCAAGATTGCGCGGTTCGCCGAAGCGATGGAAGGCGTGGACGACCCGAAGGGCGACTACATATTCTCTCTCGGAAAGCGCGTCGATAAGCTTGAACGCAACCTGGAGCATTTCGAAAGGCAACTGCATTCGCGCGCCGGCATCAGCGGAATACAGCAGGAGATAATAGCTCAAACCAAGTTTCACGCTCATTGACCGATGCTTGCCAATGAACGGTTCAGGTTCAACCCACTCGAAGGCATCAATGGAGGCTTTATATGCGACGAGACAGCAAGGTGGCGATTGTAACCGGGGCTGCAACAGGAATCGGGCTTGCTTCGTCAAAGGCGTTGCGTGAAGCTGGATTTCGCGTCTTCGGCACGAGCCGGCGGCCCGGCGCAAATATCGCGGACGGAATTGCGATGATTCCCTGCGACGTGACGGATGACGCATCGGTCAAGACCGCCATCGACAAAGTGTTCGATACGACGGGCAGTATCGACGTTCTGGTGAACAACGCGGGAACCGGCCTGCTTGCCGGAGCCGAAGAATCGTCGGTGGGGCAAGCCCAGATGTTGTTCGATGTGAACCTTTTCGGCGTGATCCGTACGACCAACGCGGTCCTCCCGATCATGCGGAATCAAAAAGCAGGACGGATCGTCAACATAAGTTCGGTCCTCGGTTTGATACCTGCCCCGTTTTCCCTCTATCAGCATGCTCTCAGGTCGCCTCGATCATGAAGTGCGGACCTTCGCATCGATTGTCTGATTGAACGGCATATACCGCACTTCGTTCGACAAAACATGGTGCTTCCGGATCGGAGCTTGGACGCATACGTCTCGGCGCGAGCGCGTCAGCGCACTCATGCAAGAGGTCATGAAGACGGCCGATAGTCCCGAGATTGTTGCGCAGAGAGTCGTGGAAGCCGCGACTACCAAATCGCCCCGTCTGCGATACACCAGCGGCAAAGTCGCGCGGCAGGTGAGCGTCCTGCGTCGCTTCGTTCCCGAACGTATGTTCGACAAGAGCCTTCGCAAGCAGATGGGATTGCCGGCGTAACCTGGTTTACCAAGGTGCGATTGCCGGCGTTGCCGCGGTTCTCCACGCCAAGTAATCGACGGGGATCGCCGCGTCAATTCAACGGGAACAGGTGTCATCATGCGTCGGATAGTGGTTACGGGGCTTGGGCTGGTGTCGCCGTTGGGCTGCGGTGCCGAGCTGGCCTGGTCGCGGCTCACATCGGGAAAGTCGGGGCTCACGGCATTACCGGGCTGGGCGACCGCTCTTCCTGCACGCGTGGCCGGCCTCGTACCCAGCAAAGCCAACGATCCGGAAGGCGGCTTCGATCCCGATCTCACGGTGCCTCCCAAGGAGCAGCGGAAGATGGATCGCTTCATCCTGTTCGCTCTGGTCGCGGCGGCAGAGGCCATTGGACAGGCGGCGTGGACTCCGACTGACGCTCATCCGCTGGAACGGACCGCGACCGTTATCGGGTCGGGCATCGGCGGCTTTCCGGCGATCGTCAAGTCGGTCCGCACGACGGATCAACGCGGCGTCCGCAGACTATCGCCCTTCACGGTGCCCTCCTTTCTCGCGAACCTTGCTGCCGGGCAAATATCCATCCGATACGGATACAAGGGAGCCATTGGCGCGCCCGTCACCGCTTGCGCCGCCGGTGTGCAGGCGATAGGCGATGCCGCTCGCCTGATCCGGGCCGGCGAAGCTGACGTCGCCGTCTGCGGAGGCGCCGAGGCCTGCATCGACCTGGTAAGCCTCGGCGGCTTTGCGGCGGCGCGCGCGCTGTCGACTGGCTTCAATGAAACTCCCGAACGTGCGTCACGCCCTTTCGATCGCGACCGCGACGGCTTCGTCATGGGTGAAGGTGCGGGCATCCTCGTCATCGAGGAACTGGAGCACGCGCTGCGGCGCGGCGCCGAGCCCATTGCCGAAATCGTCGGTTACGGAACGACCGCAGATGCGCACCACATCACCTCCGGCCCCGAAGATGGCGACGGCGCGCGGCGCGCCATGCAGGCAGCGCTATGGCAAGCCGGGCTAACGCCCGATCAAATCCAACACCTCAATGCGCACTCGACGGCAACGCCGGTCGGCGACCTCGCCGAACTGGAGGCCATCAAGGCAATCTTCGGCCGCGAAGGCCGGATCGCCGTGAGCGCCACCAAATCGGCAACGGGGCATCTGCTCGGAGCAGCTGGGGGTGTGGAAGCGATCTTCACGATCCTCGCGTTGCGCGATCAGGTCGCGCCGCCAACCCTCAACCTCAAGAACCGCGATGCGGCGGCGGAAGGCGTCGATCTGGTGGCGCTGGCCGCCAGGCCAATGCCCATGGAACACGCGATATCAAACGGGTTCGGATTCGGTGGCGTCAATGCCAGTATGATTCTTCGACGGTGGCGTTGACAAGCGTGACGCAATCATTCGATGAAATCCAGGCCATTGAAAAAAATTGGAGCAGGGCCCGCCGCGCGGCCGGTCTCAGCCGCGCCTTACTGAAACCTCAATCGAACCAGCTTCGTTGTCATGACGTCTCATTCACTTGGGCGGTATACCTTTGCTGGGGCGGCAGGCCTTTCCGCGCGTCCGGTCTGGACCAGCCTCGATTTTGCCGACGATGCGCAGAGACTTTGCGGGAGGGAAATCATGCGTATTGTTGCGCGACGCCTGGCAACGACCAGCCTCGTCGTTTTTGCAAGCTTTGCCGCGATGCAGGCCAAGGCGGCCAATGTAGAAGCGACATCGGCGGTCGATGCCGTCACCGTCTATCCCGATGGCGCCAGCATCACGCGCGCCATCATGGTCGAGATTCCCGGCGGTGATAATACGGTTGTGGTCAAGGATTTCCCGCTGGCGCTCGATCCGCTCTCGCTGCGGGTGGAGGGCGAGGCGGACACCAAGATTACCATCGGGGCGATCGATACGCGGCCACCCCGCGCAGCGCCTCCCGTCAATCTGCCAGAACTCGACAAGCGCATCGAGGCGTTAAAGGACGAGCGCGCCGACCTGCAGGGTGCGATCGCAGCTGCCACCGCGCGGCGCGACTTCGCCGTGCATTTTGCCGATGCTTCCCCGGCGGGAATAGGCGACAAGGGTGAGGCACGTCCGATCGCCGATTGGCGCGCGGCCTTTGCCGCGGTCGCGGAGGAAGTGGCAACAGCGGACTCAGCCATTCGCGACGCCGAGCGCAAACAGCGCGATATCGACCGACAGATTGCCCGACTGGAATCGGATCGCGCGATCAAGCCGCCAAGCAAGCTCGAGGTGAGGATTGATCTTGCGGCCGCCGCGGCAGCCAAGGCGACGCTGCGCGTGACCTATGCCGTGCGGGGTGCGCGATGGACGCCGCTCTATGACGCCCGTCTCGACACCGGCGCCAAGGACCGCAAGCCCGCGCTCGAGCTGGTGCGTCGCGCCGAGATCACCCAGACCACGGGAGAGGACTGGTCGAATGTCGCGCTCAGCGTTTCGACCGTGCGCAGCGCGCGCGGCGGCAACGCGCCCGAGCTGAATTCGCTGATCGTCCAATATCCGCCTCCCGCAGCGCCAATGCCGCGCGAGTCCAGCCTTGCCGAGTACCGCCTTGCGGAGCATGAAGACGGCCGCCCCGGCGCTCAAGGCGCTCGACGCGTCCACGGAACGGGCTGACGAGCAGCAGGCCGTCGCGGACGTCAGCGGCTTCCAGGTGGTGTTCAGAATTCCGGGCCGCGTCAGCGTCGGCGCGAGCGAGGGCGCCAAGAGCCTGCGCATCTCCACAGCGACCATCGCGCCTGATCTCACCGTACGGTCGGTTCCCGTGATCGATCCGACCGCGTTTCTTGAGGCGAGCTTCACACAACGCGAGGAAGCGCCGTTGTTGCCGGGCCGCGTCGCGATCTATCGTGACGGCGTATTTGTCGGCCGCGGTCAAATGACGGCCGCGAGCAAGGAGGAAAACGTACGGCTCGGTTTCGGCGCCGATGACAAGGTCAAGGTCGAACGCACCGTCGTCAAACGCAACGAAGGATCGGCGGGCCTGATCGTGACGACATCGAAGACCGACGAGCGCTCGTTCA
This sequence comes from uncultured Pseudomonadota bacterium, assembly GCA_963771225.1. GTDB lineage: Bacteria > Pseudomonadota > Alphaproteobacteria > Rhizobiales > Xanthobacteraceae > Bradyrhizobium. The sequence goes on from CAVYSR010000016.1 coordinate 39,068, forward strand.
AGACCGTTGTTCGCAATGGCCATGATTTCCCGATCAGGATCGCCATCGAGGATCAATTGCCGATCAGCGAAAATGAAGAGATTCAGGTCGAAATGCTGCCCGCGACGACGCCGCCGACCGCGACCAATCTGCGCGACAGGCGCGGCGTGCTGGAATGGGCCTTCGAAGCCAAGCCAGGTGAACTCAAGGATATTGCCTTGGCCTGGCGTGTACGCTGGCCCAAGGACAAAAGCATCGTCATGATGCCGGCCGGATAATGCGATCCAGGCGGGTGGTGAATTCGGATTCCGCGTTCGCCCTCGGCGCCTGGTCGCTGTTTCGCGCAGCAGCGTGAGGTTGATGCGACCTACACCAGGGGGAGATTGCCGTGGGCGTTGATCTGTTGAACATCGAAGGCCTCGAGGCGCTGCGGCATCAGGGGCCGATCGTGATGGTGAACCTGATGCGGTTCTTCGAGCGCTCGCTTGATGGCGACGGCAGCGGCTGGGATGCCTATTTGCGCTACAGCGCGCTGACGGTGCCGATGATCAAGGCGCGCGGCGGAACGTTGCTGTGGACCGGTGATGCCAAGGCGGTCGCGCTCGGCGCCCGGCACGGCCATCAATGGGATTATCTGGCGCTGGTGTATTATCCCGACGTTGCGGCCTTCATCGACATGATGACCTCGGCGGATTACGAAAATCACTGCGATCCGCACCGCCGCAACGGATGCGCGGAGCATGTGATCATCTGTACCAACGAGGCCTATAGCAAGTTCAAGGCTGCGTGACTTGCGGGGCCGCGGGCGCGGAGGCCTTGCGCGACGCCACATAAACGCCGGTCAGCACCAGCGCGAAGCCGACGACGTGGAACAGTTGCGGGCGCTCGCCGAGAAACACCATCGCCATCACGGCCCCGAACAGCGGCGTCATATGAAAGAACGGCGCGGCGCGGTTGGCGCCGATCAATTGCACGCCGCGATTGAAGCACAGATACGCCACCGTCGAGGGAAACACCGCGACATAAAACAGCATCAGCAGGTTGTTGGTGTTCAGTTGCATCGGCTGGACGCGAGCACAGTTCCCAGATCAGCAGCGGAACGAGGCACGCCGCGCCGCAACCGAAGGTGAATCCGGCAAACGACAGGCCGTGAATCGGCGGGCGCTTCAAGGTCAGCACCGAATACAGCCCGAAGATCGCCATCGCGAAGGTGAAGATGATGTCGCCCTTGTTGAACTGGATGCTGGTGAGCGCCGTCAGGTCGCCGTGCAGCAGGATCACCAGCACGCCGACCAGCGACAGCGCGATTCCGCCGGCCTGCGCCAGCGTCAGGCGGACGCCGAGCAGGATCAGCGACCACACCGCGACGAACAGCGGTCCGGCCGATTGCAGCAGCAGCGTGTTCAGCGCCTGGGTGTGTTCGAGCGCCCAGTATTGCAGGGTGTTGAAGGCGCTGATTCCGGTGACTGAAATGAAGATCATGGTGCCGAGCCGGGCGCGGATCGTGCCCCAGTCGCGCTTGAGGTGCTTCCATGCGAACGGAAGAATAATGAGAAAGGCCAAGCGCCCAGCGCAGGAACGACAGCGTCACCGGCGGAATATGCCCGGCGGCGAGGCGGCCGACGATGGCGTTGCCGGCCCAGCACAGCGCGGTGATGCAGAGCAGGACGTAAGGCTGGTTGGCAAGCCATCCGCCGGGAGAGCCGGCGCTCGCGGCGGGATCGGAAGCGGACATGCGGCGGTCGTTCTTGATCCGGTTCAAACACGCCGCGGCCCCCGGCCCGGTGCGTGACACCGGGCCGGAATTTTCACCCGGCGCTGCTCACAGACACGGATTTTCGCCAATCAACAATGGGCCTGGATGCATCGCGACCATGCGCAGGGGCGGTCGGGGTCGCCGCTCGCCCGGCTGCCGCGCTGTCCCGCCGCACCCTTGCCGGACTCTTGGATTTTCCGGGGATATCAATGGCTTGGGAGCCCTCCGAGTCGGCCCCGAAACCCCTTCTTGCTTGCGTCGATAGCCCGCATCCTTTATCCGGTGAGATGCCTCGCATGCGAGCGGCCCCGGCCGTGTTTTGGCTGGGCGCATGATCCGGAAACGCAGGCACCGGTTTTCCGAACCGATCATGCTCGTACAGAGAGTTTTGCAGAGGGAACATCCGCGAAATGGCCAATGTTGTCGTCGTCGGCGCCCAGTGGGGCGACGAGGGGAAGGGCAAGATCGTCGACTGGTTGTCGGAGCAGGCTGACATCGTCGTGCGTTTCCAGGGCGGCCACAATGCCGGCCACACACTGGTCATCAACGGCGAAACCTACAAGCTGGCGCTGCTGCCGTCGGGCGTGTTGCGGCCCTCCAAGCTTGCGGTGATCGGCAACGGCGTGGTGGTCGATCCGCAGGCCTTCCTCGATGAAATCGCCAAACTGCGGGGGCAGGGCGTGGCCATCAGCCCGGAAAACCTGCGCGTCGCCGAAAACGTCACGCTGATCCTGCCGCTGCATCGCGAGCTCGATGCGCTCCGCGAGTCCGGCAATGCGATCACCGCGATCGGCACCACGCGGCGCGGCATCGGCCCGGCTTACGAGGACAAGGTCGGCCGCCGCGCGATCCGGCTGATGGATCTCGCCGATCTCGACACGCTGCCGCACAAGATCGAGCGGCTGCTGGCGCATCACAACGCCTTGCGCCGCGGCCTCAACCTCGAGGAAATCGACGGCGCCGGAATCCTGCAAGGACCTGACCGCATTGGCGCCGCAACTTCTGCCTTACGCCGAAACGGTGTGGCGGCTGCTCGACCTCAAGCGCCGCGAGGGCAAGCGGATTTTGTTCGAGGGCGCGCAGGGCGCGCTGCTCGATGTCGACCATGGCACCTATCCCTACGTCACCTCGTCCAACACCGTGGCGGCACAGGCGGCGACCGGCACCGGGCTGGGGCCGAGCGCGGTCGGCTATGTGCTCGGGATCTGCAAGGCCTATACGACCCGGGTCGGGCAGGGGCCGTTCCCGACCGAGCTCCTGAACGAGATCGGCGAGGAGATCGGCCGCCGCGGCAAGGAATTCGGCGTCAACACCGGGCGCAAGCGGCGCTGCGGCTGGTTCGACGCGGTGCTGGTGCGCCAGACCGTGCGGACCTGCGGCATCCATGGCCTGGCGCTGACCAAGCTCGACATTCTCGATGGTTTCGACTCAATCGAGGTCTGCGTCGGCTACATGCTGGACGGCAAGGAAATCGACCATTTGCCGGCCGGCGAGGGCGCCCAGTCCCGGGTGGTGCCGCTTTACGAGACCATCGAAGGCTGGAAGGAGCCGACCGCCAATGCCCGCTCCTGGGCGGAGCTGCCGGCACAGGCCATCAAATATGTTCGCCGGGTCGAAGAACTGGTCGGTTGTCCAATCGCCTTGCTTTCGACCAGTCCGGAGCGCGAGGATACTATTTTGGTGCAAAATCCGTTCGAGGCTTAACGCGATGTTACCGGAAAGCCCGCAATGTTGAGTCAAGATGGCTGATTACTACCCGTTGATCGCCCGCGCCATTGCCGGACTGGACCCCAGTGCCCCCGGCGAGAGCCGTCGCGCGCTTTATGAGCGGGCGCGCGCCGCGCTGATCGCGCAACTGCGCAGCGTGCAGCCCCCCTTGAGCGAATCCGAGATCACCCGCGAGCGGCTGTCGCTGGAAGAGGCCGTGCGCAAGGTCGAGTCCGAGGCCGCCCAGCGCGCCCGGGACGCGACCCGCTCCGGCGCCGATGGTACGCGCGGGGCCCGGGCCGGCGATGCGTTCCGCGCCACCACCCGCCCCAATTCGAGGCCGGGCGAAGCCTCGTCACCGCCTTCCGCGTCACAGTCCCCGCCGCGTCCGCGGCCGCCGGCGCCCCCGCAGCAACGCAACGACCGTCCGCCGCTTGGACAGGAAGACCGGCCAGGGCAGGATAGGCCAGGACAAGACAGGCAAGACCCGCGTCCGCAGCGCAACCTCCGCGCCGACGCGCCGCAGCCGCGGTCGCAACCGCCGCAACTCCCGCCACAGGATCCGCCGCTGCCGCCGACCCGCGAGCGCACCGGCGCGCCACGCCGCGGCTACGAAAACAGCCCCCCGCAAGCTCCGCCGGCGGCGCCCGGCATGCGCGGTTTCCGCGACATCGCCGCCGATGCCGACGATCTCGGCCGCGCCGCCGCGCAGGCCAACCGCGCCGCGCGAAAGACCTATGCCAACGTGCCGTCGCCGTCGCCGGAGTTCGACCGGCTCGAGCCGAGCATGGAGAACCGCGGCGCCGATCCCGACGCGCCCTATTCGTATGACGAATCCGCCGAGGAGGCCGAGCGCTACCCGCCGCAGCAGCCGCGTTCGCGCCTGTCGCAGGACCGCGAGCCGAAGAAGCGCGTCCGCATCGGCGCCGTGTTTCCGTTCAAGAGCGCGATCGCGGTCGGCATCGTGCTGATCCTGGTCGGCGCCGGGATTCTGTGGGGCAAGTCCGCGATCTCGACCGTCAGCGGGCTGTTCAAATCGTCGACCACGGTGGTCGAGGCGCCAAAGGACAATTCGACGCCGGCGTCGAAGCCGAAGATTCCCGACCGTGTCGGCCAGCCGTCGTCCAGCGACCAGGTCGCGCCGGTGGCGCAGCGCGTCGTGCTGTATGACGAGGATCCGGCCGATCCCAAGGGCAAGCAATATGTCGGCTCGGTGGTCTGGCGCACCGAACCGATCAAGGCCGCCGCCGGCCAGCCCGCCGATATCGCGGTGCGCGCCGATATCGAAATCCCGGACCGCAAGTTCAAGATGACGATGTCGTTCCGCCGCAATACCGATACCTCGCTGCCGGCCAGTCACACCGCGGAGCTGACCTTCATCCTGCCGTCCGATTTCGCCGGCGGCGGCGTCAGCAACGTGCCGGGCCTCCTGATGAAATCCAACGAGCAGGCGCGCGGCACGCCGCTGGCAGGCCTCGCCGTCAAGGTCACCGACGGCTTCTTCCTGGTCGGGCTGTCCAATGTCGAGGCCGACCGCGCGCGCAACATCCAGCTTCTGAAGGAGCGCTCGTGGTTCGACGTGCCGCTGGTCTATGTCAACCAGCGCCGCGCCATCATCGCCATCGAGAAGGGCCCGCCGGGCGAGCGCGCCTTCAACGAAGCCTTCGCGGCGTGGGGCGAATAGGGCGGCGCGTCATTCCTCTAGTTGCAGGTGCTCGCACGTCTTGCGCGGAATGGCGGTCTGACTGTTGACCGCAAAACTGCTATACCGGGCCACAGACGCGAGGCTGGCACCTTCGAGGTTGGCATGAAGCGGTATCTGATTTTCGCGGCGCTGGGCCCGTTCCTCGGCGGCTTTTTGCTGCTGGTGGCGACCACCGTGATGTCGGGATACTGGCATCAGGCCGATCTGTCCGAGGTGGCAAAGCTGTTCGTGGTTTTCCTCAAGACGCTGCAATACAGCTATCTGTTCGGCATCCTGCCCGGCCTGATGATAGCGGCGGTGGACGATATTCTCTTCCACGTCCCCCGCATTGGCTGGGTGGTCCGGATGCTGATTGTCGGCGTGATCGCGTTTCTCGCCGCCGAACTTCTCTACGGCTCGCGCGGACCGGACAGCGGCATAACCCAGTTCTTTCTGTACGGCATGGTCGGCTTCATCCCGGCGACGATCTCGTCGTGGCTGGCGCATAAAGCGATCGAGCCGCAGCCGTTACCTTCTTCCCGGCCTTCATCCTGACCTTTCATCTGATTTGTGTGGAAACGGTAAGCCGCTGCCGCAGGAGGCAACTTGCGCCGGCTTCGGGCGTACCCCATGTGATGGCCATGTCGAGCAACCCAATCTATTCCCGCCGCACCCCCGGGGCGCCAGTTCCGGGTATGCCACTGCCGCCACGTTTGACGGCGCGGATGCGCGCGGCCCCGTTATCGATCAGGACGGGCGCGAGATCCCGGCGGAAGCGCTCGGTCCGAAGTTTCGCGGCTTCCGGTTTGATTTCGGCCATTCCAGCGCCAATCCGTTCGCCAATCTCAGCCGCGAGCAGCGGCTGGCGCGGCTCGATGCGGTCGCAAGGCTACTGGACGTCGCCTTCGTGCTGCCCGGCACCAATATCCGCTACGGCATCGACGGCATCATCCGGTTGGTCCCGGTGGTCGGCGACCTCATCGCGTCGGCGTTCTCGCTGTGGCTGGTGCGCGAGGCGCGCGCCATCGGCGCGCCCTGGCATGTCACGGCACGGATGCTGGCCAATGTCGCGCTGGAGGGCGCGGTCGGGATGGTGCCGGTCGCCGGCGATGCGTTCGACGTGATGTTCCGCGCCAATATGCGAAACATGCGCATCCTGCGGCAGTGGGTCGACAGGCAGCCGCATTAGAGCGTTTTCGAGCGAAGTGGATACCGGTTCGCGTAAAGAAAACGCTTCAAAACACAAGACCAGAGCGTCGGTTCTGATTCAATCAGAACCGATCTCGCTCTGGCGCATCAACTCAGCCCCATCGGGATGCCGGCATGGTTACGCCGCGTCGGCGTCGGTATCGTCGCTGGCAGGCGCCGGCTCCGGCGCACGCGGGCGGCGCGGCAGCGGGAAATCCTGGCTCTCATACAGCGTGCGGATGCCGCTTTGATCGAAGCGGGCTTCATCGACCTGCAGATAGGCGCCGTTCAGCGAATCCGCCGGCAATTCCTCGATCGCGAACTGCACCGCGGCGGCCGCGGTGTCGAAGCGGCGATACGCGAAACCTGCCCGCTTCTTCTTGCGGATCGCGGCGGGGAATAATTCGGCGGCGGTGTTGTAGCTGAAGGAAGCCATGGTCAGTGACCCTTATCTTTTTTGGGCGAGAACGCGATCGAGACCGCGAACGGATCGTGCGGGCGCTACCAAAGCGGCGGCGCGCCGGCACACGTCATTTCAGGACAGACCTTAATATAGGCTCGTTTGACGGAAATGCAACTCCTCACCGGCCAGATGATGAATTCGCATGCGGGACCGCGTGTTCCAGGATAAATCCTGTTATTTCAATATCTTACGTTGATCAGAGCTTGCCGAGCAGCAGCAGGATGATCAGCACCACCAGAATGACCCCGCCAAGGCCCATTCCGGAGTGGCCCATGCCGTAGCCATAGCCGCCGAACCGGCCGCTGAAGCCGCCCAGCAGGAAGATGATCAGGATAATGACAAGTATCAAGCCAAGCGACATGGTGCTCTCCCCCGCAAACGCGCCGGCGGACATAAATCTGTCACACCGCCGCTCCGGAACAAAGCATATCGCGGCCATTGGTTCCAGCGAAGGAACCAAATGACCACTATTTCGGCTGCAATTTCAGCGCCGCCGAGTTGATGCAGTAGCGCAGTCCGGTCGGGCCGGGGCCGTCCTCGAACACATGGCCGAGATGGCCGTTGCACTTCGAGCACAAAACCTCGGTCCGGATCATGCCGTGGCTGACGTCGCGCTCCTCATCGACATGGCTCTCCACTGCCGGCGCGGTGAAGCTCGGCCAGCCGCAGCCGGAGTCGAATTTGGCGTCCGATTCGAACAGCGTCTGGCCGCAGCCCGCGCAGGTATAGGTGCCCGGGGTTTTCTCATGTTCATATTCGCCCGAGAAGGGCCGCTCGGTCGCCTTCTCGCGCAGCACCGCATACTGCATCGGCGTCAGTTCTTTGCGCCAGTCGCTGTCGCTCTTCTCGACCTTGCCGGTCATCGTCTTGGTGTCGGTCATCAAGCCTCTCCTCAGGCATTCACGAAACCGCTGTCAGTTGGTGACCTTTGCGCTGCTCACCAGCGTCGGCTTCTCGATGTAGTTTTCCGCGAAGATCTTCTTCAGGTTCTCGACCTTCGGAATGTCGTTATAGGCAATATAGGGCTGGTTCGGGTGCAGCGTCAGGTAGTCCTGATGATAGGCTTCGGCCGGATAGAACCCCTCCAGCGGCCCGACCTTGGTCACGATCGGCTTCCTGTAGACCTTGGCGGCGTCGAGCTGCGCGATATAGGCCTCAGTCACCTTCTTCTGCTCGTCGCTGGTGGTGAAGATGGCCGAGCGATATTGCGTGCCTGAAGTCCGGACCCTGGCGGTTCAACTGCGTGGGATCGTGCGCCACCGAGAAGAAGATCTGCAGGATCTTGCCGTAGCTGATCTTTTTCGGGTCGTATTTGATCTGGACGGATTCGGCATGGCCGGTGGTACCGGTTGAGACGACGTTGTAGTCGGCGGTGCTCTTGCTGCCGCCGGCATAGCCGGACACAGCGTTGACGACGCCGGCGGTATGCTGGAACACGCCCTGCACGCCCCAGAAGCAGCCGCCTGCGACGACCACGGTCTGGATGCCGTCGGACGCCGGAAGGTCGCCGGCAGGCACTGGAATGACAACGGCGTCTTCGGCGGCGCGCGAGGGGGCGAGCGCGAAGGCAGTGATCGCTAGCGCGCCAAGAGCTGCGGCACAAAGCGATAGGCGGCTGAATGGGCGGCGGGACATCAGGGTTCCTCTTGGGGTGCGGTTCGGGGCAGTTTAGAGCGAGAGCCCCGTTTCCCAAAATCGTGGCGAGGCTCCCTGCTCGCCAAAATACGGAGTGGGACACGCTTTGTTACCGGCCTGCCCCACACGGTTTCGTGAATAAAATCGTCACCGCTGCAAGGTTTTACAGGCGATATCGAGCCGAGCTTGACCGCAGCCGGCAACCCTTCCATCAATGCGCCGTTACAAAGAAATTTTCCTCCGCCGGAGCGTCCCGAAAATGTTGCGCGGCCCGTTCCTGAGCATCGCCGCGGTGGTCTTTGCCGTCCCGGCGTTCGCGGCCGGTGACATCGACGGCTGCCGCGATGCGGCTGCGGAACCCGCGGCACGGTTGGCGGCCTGCGAGACCGTGATCGCCGATGACAAGATTTCCGGCAAGTCGAGAGCGATGGCGTTCGCGGTGCGTGGCGACGCGCTGAAGAAAAAGCGCGACTATGACGGCGCCATCGCGGCCTTCAATACCGCGCTGGATATCGACGCGGACAATGTCGGCATGATCAATTTGCGCGGCACCGCCTACTCCGACAAGGGCGACGACGAGCACGCGCTGGCGGATTTTGACCGCTGCGTGAAGCTGCGCCCGAATTTCGCCAGCGCGTTTAACAATCGCGGCCTGATCTTCATGCGGCGCGGCGACCTCGACCGCGCCTTCGAGGATTTCAATTCCGCCGTCAGGTTCGTGCCGAGCGGTGCAAATCGCTACGTTCATCTCTACAACCGCGCCCGGGTGCAAACCTTGCGCAAGCAGTATGCCGCCGCGCTGGCGGATTTCAACGAAGCGCAAAAATTGAATCCCGACGCTGCTCAGGTGGCAGCCTACCGATGCGTCACCTATACCGAGATGAAGAAATTCGACGAGGCACTGGCGGATTGCAACGAGGCGCTCGCCAAGTCGCCGAAATCGTCCTACGGGCTGGCCAGCCGCGGCAATGCCTATCTAGCCAAGGGCGATCTCGATGCGGCGCTGAAGGATTTTGACGAGGCGATCAGGCTGGGCCCTACCAATATTCGTGCCCATGCCGGCCGCGGCCAACTCCATGAGAAGCGCCGTGATTTCGCGGCTGCGCGAGCTGACTACCGGTCCGCCACCGCCACGTTGACGAAATACGACAATGCCGACACCGCCATTGCGCGCCGGATCGCCAGGGAACGCCTGGCCGCGCTGATGGCGGATTTGCCGCCGCCATCGGCTCCGCCGCTTTCAACGCCGGCGCAGGGAAAAATCGCGGCACCGGCGGCACCGTCCGGTCCGCGCAAGGTCGCGCTGATTGTCGGCAATGGCGCCTACAAGAATGTGCGGGCGCTCGACAACCCGCCGCGTGACGCCAAGCTGATCGCCTCGACGTTTCACGACCTCGGCTTTGCGACGGTGACACTGGCGCCCGACCTCACCCGCGACAAATTCTTCGCGGCCTTGCACGATTTTGGCGCCGAGGCCGAGAAGGCCGATTGGGCCGTGGTCTATTATGCCGGCCACGGCATGGAAATCGGCGGCGTCAACTACCTGATCCCGACCGATGCGAAACTCGCCGCGGACCGTGACGCGGAGACCCAGGCCGTGGCGCTGGAGCAGGTGATTGCCGCGGTCTCCGGCGCGCGCAAGCTGCGGCTGGTGATGCTCGACGCCTGCCGCGACAACCCGTTCGAGAAAACCATGCAGCGGACGATCGCGCTCAAACTCGTCAGCAAGGGGCTCTCCAACATCGAACCGGAAGCCGGTTTCATGGTGGTGTACGCCGCGAAGCACGGCGAAACCGCGCTCGATGGCGAATCCAGCAACAGCCCGTTCGCGACCGCGCTGGCGCGCGACATCAAGGAGCCGAAGATCGAGGTGCGAAAGCTGTTCGATATCGTCCGCGACGACGTCTGGACCGCCTCGAAGCATCAGCAACAGCCGTTCACCTACGGCTCGCCGCCGGGCCGGGAAGATTTTTATTTTGTGGCGGGGAAGTAGGTCGCGCCGTCATCATCCGAGATCGCCGTCACTGCGAGGAGCGAAGCGACGAAGCAATCCAGCTTGCTTTGCGCGGCGGATGGATTGCTTCGCGGAGCTCCTATCTATTACGAATGTCGCCGCAATTCAGTGACTGGGTTGAAGTTGTCTCGAATGATTGCGGACGACAGGTAATGGCAAACGGTTTAAAGCTGTTCCACGGTGCGATTACGGTGACACCGCCACCGAAATTCTCATGAGAATGAAAGATCGAGCGTGAGACAGGTTCGATGAATATGTTGTCGATTTGCGGTTGATAGATTGCGTGCAGCCGAGCGTGTTGGAGGCGATGGCAGCAATTGAAGGGGGCAGAAACCGACGCGTTCGATATGGCCGCGGGTCTTGCCTCTTGAAATTTGAAAATATGCTAAACAGGTTAGTCCGTAATCGGTTAGGGTCCCCTTCGGCGCAACATGACAATAGGACGTGGAGAAAGCCTATGGAGTTAATTGACACCCAGGAACAACTTCGTGACCACTATGGCGTCCTTCATCCTTTGGCAGTTCGAAAGGTCCATGCTCGGTTGGACGATTTTTGCCGAAGATTCATCGCGCTTTCTCCGTTTGTGGTAGTCGCGAGCTTTGACGCCGAAGGAAGAGCTGATGCAAGTCCTCGCGGCGATGCCCCGGGTTTTGTTCGAATTGTCGATGACGTAACCCTTCTGATTCCAGACCGTCCTGGCAATAACCGTGTCGACAGCTTCGGCAATATCGTTTCGACGGGTCGGGTGGGGCTGCTATTCCTCGTGCCTGGCCTCAATGACGCCTTACGCGTGAACGGCGGAGCGCGCGTCACCACCGACAATTCGTTTCTACAGCTGGACACTGTGGCGGGTAAGTTGCCGCGCGGCGGACTGCTTGTTTCGGTCGAGGAGGCGTTCTTCCATTGCGGTAAAGCCGTAATGCGTTCTCAGCTTTGGGCTACAGGCAGCCAGGTTCCGAAGGACAGTTTTCCAGGCATTGGCAGAATCATTTCTGAGCAGCTGAAAGAGGGTGATCCGGCGGAGCTTGAACGGGCGGTCGAGGAAGAGAGCAAAAAAACTCTCTACTGAATATGGGATTTGCCAGCAGAGAATTGCGAATCCATGATTTTCCGGTTTCCCGCATCTCGCTGCGCTCATGCGGGCTACGCTCAAAACTCTCTACAACCCGTCGCTCCGTTTGGGGTAGGAGCCTCACCGAGCGATTTTCAGTAGCCAGACCTCAAAATGATCTATTTCCGATTTTCCGAATTTCCCTTGACCCCGGACCCAAATCACCTGCATGTCTCCAGCCATCCCGGCCCACACAAAGGGGCGTTTCGCGATCGTCACGGACGTAGGGTTGGGATGCGATGGACGCGGGTGGCGCTGCTGACGAGAGCGCATTAACCGCGGACGGCGAAGTCGTGTGGTCCTGACGCCTCAATGGTTGGCGTCAAGTTCTCGAGAAGCAAGCTTCTTGGGGGCGACGGTGACAACAAAGCCCGATCACCGGGGAGAGTACGAGGTAGACCGTTAACACCATCGCGTGCGGGAATGCCGGGTGTCCCGGTGCGACCGTGGTGACTAACGCGTGTGTTTTACTACCCTACACACGCGGCTGCGGGTGCAACGGGCACCCGGCATTCCCCGCTCCCCCTTGGGGTAGCGCCCACGCCCTTTATCGGGCGAAGGATTCAGGCACAACTCGGGCGCATCGCGCGGCGAGAATGCGGAGGTGTATTTGAAATTGGAGCAACGTCATTGCGAGGAGCGCAAGCGACGAAGCAATCCACCCTTGCTTTTATATTGCCTCATGGATTGCTTTGCTTCGCTCGCAATGACGGCCGGGTCTTTGGATTGCTTCGCGGAGCCTGTCATCGGGCGCGCATTCGCGCGACCCGTTGGCTCGCAATGACGAGGAGGGTTTGACCCTACACCACCACGCTCAGCCGCTTCGCCGCCCGCGTAATGCCGGTGTAGAGCCATCGGGCGCGGCTGTCCTGGAATGCAAAACTCTCGTCGAACAGCACCACATCGTCCCATTGCGAGCCCTGCGATTTGTGCACGGTCAGCACATAGCCGTAGTCGAATTCGTCATAGGGCTTGCGCTGCTCCCAGGGGATGGTCTCGATGGCGCCGCCGAAGCAGTCGCCGCGCACCGAAACCTTGGTTACCTTGTGGCCGAAATCCTCGTCGGGCGACAATCGCATGGTGATGATCTTCGATTTCGACGCCGCGCGCGACTTCACCCGCCACAGCCCGCCGTTGAACAGGCCTTTCTTGCGGTTGTTGCGCAGGCAGACCAGCTTGTCGCCGGCGACCGGCAACGGATCCTCGATGTTCTGCTTCTGGCGCACCCGCATGTTGTAGGAACGCCGGGTGTTGTTGCGCCCGACCAGCACCTGGTCGGCGCGCATCACGCGGTCCGGATCGAGTTCGGCGCGCGATACCACTTCGCTTTCGCCGTAGCGGCCGATGTCGAGGTCGCGGCCCTCGCGCACGTCCATCGACATCCGCACGATCGGATCGTCCTGTGCCTGGCGATGCACTTCGGTCAGCATCGCGTCGGGCTCGCAAGCGGTGAAGAAGCCGCCGCCCTGAATTGGCGGCAATTGCGCGGGGTCTCCGAGCACCAAAAGCGGACATTCGAACGACATCAGGTCGCGGCCGAGTTCAGCATCCACCATCGAGCATTCGTCGATCACGATCAGTTTGGCCTTCGACGCCGGCGCGTCGTCCCACAGCTCGAAACTCGGCTGCTCGACGCCGGATTCGCGGGCCCGGTAGATCAGCGAATGAATCGTCGAGGCGTTGTCGCAGCCTTTGTTGCGCATCACCAGAGCGGCCTTGCCGGTGAAGGCCGCGAATTTCACCTCGCCGTCGACGCCGTCGGCGATGTACCGCGCCAGCGTGGTCTTGCCGGTTCCGGCATAGCCGAACAGCCGGAAGATCGGCGGCGTGCCATTCCTGCCGGGCTTGGCCTTGAGCCAGTCGGCAACCGCTTTGAGCGCGGAATCCTGATGCGGCGTAAAAGTAGGCATTTAAAAGCTGGCTTGGGGTCTCGATGGAGGATAGCCGCGGGCGGCGAATGCGACCGCGACTCGACACCGGCAAAACTAACCATTCGTGCGGCCAGCACAAGCGGCCTTCCGCACTCGCGGAATAGCGGAATGCTGGACTTGGCACGCTGGACTTGGGCCTTGCTGCGAATACACTCTTTCCGAAAACAACAAGCCGGACGCGGGAGTGACGTCATGAAATTCGGCATCTTTTATGAGCTGCAATTGCCGCGTCCGTGGCAGGAAGGCGGCGAACTCAAGCTCTATCAGGACGCGCTGACGCAGTTGGAGACCGCCGACCGTTGCGGCTATGACCATGCCTGGGTGGTGGAACATCATTTTCTGGAAGAATATTCGCATTCGCCGTCGCCGGAATCTTTTCTCGCCGCCGCCAGCCAGCGCACCAAAAACATCCGGCTCGGCCACGGCATTTTCCAGCTCACCACCAATCATCCCGCGCGCGTCGCCGAGCGCATCGCCGTGCTCGATCTGCTCAGCAACGGCCGCTGCGAATTCGGGATGGGCGAAAGCGCCTCGATCACCGAACTGACGCCGTTCGGCCGCGACATGGAAACCAAGAAGGAAGTATTCGAGGAAGCCGTCCGCGCCATCTTTCCGATGTTCCGGGAAGGCGGCAGCGAGCATCACGGCAAGTATTTCGACATTCCGCTGCGCAATGTGGTGCCCAAACCAGTCCAGAAGCCGCATCCGCCCTTGTGGATGGCCTGTTCGCAGCTTCCCACCATCGAGCGCGCGGGCCAGCACGGTTTCGGCGCGCTCGGCTTCCAGTTCGTCAGCGCCGATGCGGCGCATGCCTGGGTGCACGCCTATTACAACGCCATCACCAAGCGGCTGAACAAGCTTGCCGACTACGAGATCAACCCGAACATGGCGCTGGTGTCGTTTTTCATGTGCGCGAAAACCGACGAGGAGGCGAGGGCGCGCGCCGATGGCGCGACGTTCTTCCAGTTCGCGCTGCGCTTCTACGGCGCCTCGCAGAACCGCCAGCGGCCGGCGCCCGGCACCGTCAACATGTGGGACGAGTACAACAAGTGGAAGCGCGAGAATCCGCAGGCCCAGGAGGCGGCGCTGCGCGGCGGCCTGATCGGATCGCCCGAGACCATTCGAAAGAAGCTGCGCCGGTTCAGGACGTCACACATCGACCAGGTGATCCTGCTCAACCAGGCCGGCAAGAACAGCCATGAGCATATCTGCGAGTTGCTGGAGCTGTTCGCCACCGAAGTGATGCCGGAATTCCGCAGCGATCCCGAACACGAGGCGTGGAAAGCCGGCGTGATGCGCGGAGCGATCCAGCTCGAGGAGATCGATACCGAAGCGTTCAGCGATCGCTACGGCAAACTGGCCGTCGACGTTGCAAAGCCGGCGGTCGCGGCGGCGGGGTAGCCTGGCGCCGCCGGCGAGCAACTATTCTCGCGCTCAAGATCAGAACCGGAAGCGCAGGCCGACGGTCGGATCGAGGTTGTTGCGCACCAGATAGCCGTTCGACAGGCCGCCGTTTACATTCGAATACATGATGCCGGCATAGACATCCCATTTCGGCGCGAACCGCCAGTCGATGACGCCGGAGATCGCATCCAGGGTGCCGCCGCACTGCGAGTGCGCCGCCGAGCTGGCGATACAGTTCGCGGCCTTGGTCGCAACGAAAAAGTTGTTCTGGATGTAGTGATAGTATCCGGTGGCGATGTCGAGATTGTCGTTGACCGAATATTTGGCGCCCGTCCACATGATCTGCAGGTGCTTGTCGCTGCCGCTGCCGGGCAGGCCGCTATAGGCCGTGCCGCTGATTGCGGTGAGCGGAACGCCGGCGCCGACCCATGCTCCGTTCGAGGCCTGGAGACTTGTGGGAACATCGCTCGGCGGAGCGAAGTCGATGAATTCGTACCCGGCATAGAGCTTCAATTGGCCGACGGCATATTTCGCGAGGCCGACCCATGCGGTGTTGTTGGAGATTGTCGCCGTGATGGTTTGGCCCGGGAAGGTGATCGGCACGCCGGCGAGGTTGGTCGCTCCGCCACCAAGCGTCAGGTTCGCGGCATCCTTTTCATAGCTGTAGATGGCGTCGAGCGATAAGGTGCCTGGCCCGAGGTGCTGGATGTCGCCACCGAGCTGCAGTTGCACCGCGCTGTCGGCTCCGTTGTTGAGCTCGTAGCCACCGAACTGGTAGAGCACGGCGGCGCGGAAGTCGCCATATTGATAACGGTATTTCACCGAGGTGCTGGCGCGCGCGGTATCCGTGATGCCTGCGCCTGTGCCTGTGGACTGAAAGCCGATCTGCGAGAAAGCGTAAGACAGCGCCAGGGGATCATATGCCGCGAAGGCGTCCAGAGTCAGTGAGTTCTGGCGGAAGAAGGTCAACGTGCCGTAGGTCGGCGAACTCACGCCGACGAAGCCGACCGAATTGTAGAATTGCCCGCCGCGGCTGGAATCGGAATTGGCGGACTGCTGGTTGAGCGGAACGCCCTTGTTGTCGAACAAGGACTGGGCGCTGTTCGATAACTGCAGCGAATAGGGATCAAATCCGGCTTCGAGCTGGAAGATGGCCTTCCAGTCGCCACCGATACTCTCCGCTCCCCGGATGCCGATGTTCGTCGCGCCAACGCCGCTGGGCGCGAGCGTCCACATCGGTTGCCGGTTCATCTTCTGAATGCTGTAGGAAGCGCCCTGTTGGTAAGCCCCATTGAACGGAGCGCCGTGGGTCTGGTAGCCGCCGCCGGTGTCGACGGTTCCGTAGACCGAAATGCCGTACCAGCTGAGCACGCAGTCGGTGAGAAAAAACTGGGAAACGCCAGTGCAGGTCGCAGGCAGCGTTGACGTCACCAGCGGTGGCGCCTTGGTCACCAGGTCAGCATCGGCAGCCAGCGCTCCATTCGGTCCAGACCAAATTCCCGCGGCGAAGATCGCCACCGCCATGCCGCTTTTCCACATCACGAATTCTCCCCCGAGAAAACCAAGCCTGCAACTGTTATCGACAAAGGCATCAGGTGCCTGTCGTCGATCGCATGCGTCTGTGACAATCTGGCCGGTGCGCCATCTGCACCGTAGGGGGAAAGTATGGAGGGACAAAAATTCCTTCACAAGATCGTGTAGAGGCGAACCTCTCACATAAAAATCTAAAGTTTACCGATTTTGTAGAATATCTCTACTTTAGCTCCTCTCCCAAAGTTCGGCGTCATTGAAGCGCTCTGTTGCGCCAAAAAGAATAGACCGGGAAAGCACCTCAAATTATTCCCGGCGGAGCAAACTAATTTTTGCGGTTGAACGAATTCTGTCGCGCGTGCCCCAAGCATTATGCGTGAGCGGAAACGCGCGTGCGACCTTTTGAGAAAATCGGAAAAATCCGGGAATATCGCGAGCTCAATCTCAGTCTTGTTGTTGGAGGCGGCGCGGCTGCCCGAACAACAAGGAGATGCTTCAATGAAAATTATTCTCGTTGGCGTGGCCTTTGCCACGTTTATGGTTTTGCCGCCGTTTGCACAGTCGCAAGCCACCGAAGGACCATACTATTCGCGGGCTTATCCGGAGCAAAAAAAGCACTTTAAGAAGCACTTGGGGGCGGCCTATCGAGCCCCCAACGGATCCGCGTGGAACTCCAATCAGCCTGCGTCGAATGCGGACCCCATGAAGGAATGGCCGTGCAGTACCGCACCCGCCTTCTGTCCCGATTACCATGGCGACAATGGCGCCTGAACCAGGAACTCAGGACCCGTCGTCGCGAACGAACTCCAAATCAATTCGAGCCGGTGCAGTCATGCTTCTGCACCGGCGATAAAGATGTTGCCTGAACCGGCAGATCAGCCGTTGTAGCCATGCTGCATATGATCGCGGGTGAGGCCCGGATTTACCGTACCACCCGTCGTGCCGCCCTGGGTGATGGGATGCGCAGCGCGCGCAGCCGCCTGGTTCGGAAAGTATCCGTTGGGCCCGATGTTTGGGGCCATGGTGCGGGTGCGCTGTTGCTTCACGCCCGAATAGGCCTCTTGTGCGCCGGCAATCGACGGCAATGAAACCTGAAACGCAGCCCCTGCCATGGTCGCAAGCGCTAAAATTCGAATGGGACGGGTCATGGGGGCACTCCTGCTTCTTTGCGAAGGGCGTGATCGCAAATCAGTTCCTGACAGAAAAGTGTTGCTCCAAAGCCGTGTTGGATCAACTAAATTCTTCTTTAGAGGGAGCGATTTGAAGGCCAAAACTTCGTTGGCATGGTTCGTTGTTCGACGGGGGCAACGCCGCGTCAATGACGATCAGCGCTTTTCGCTGAACACGCAAAAACTGTTGCATCGCGAAATGAGATGATTGTGGAGATAATCTCTCCGTTCGCTTTTACTTTCAAAATTCCATTTCATTGACGATCGCGGCGCTCGCCGCGCATCATTCGCTCACGATTTCAACGGAGCGAGAGCCGGAAGCTCGCCGGGATTGAACCCCATTCACTGATCGTCACGTGGAATATGCCGGGCCGCAGCGTCACCGCGCTGCGCCGACGGCGGCTCTGTGCCGATCGAAGGCAGGAGAGAATAGCGTGCGAACAGTGTCGAGAGATATCAAGCAGGACAACGCGGCGCTGGATCGGCGCACCTTGTTGCGCGGGGCCGCTGCTGCGGCGGTCGCCGCACCCTTGGGCGTATTCGGGGCACAGGCGTTTCCGTTTCGCGCCGCAACGCCCGGCATCGATTTCTCGGAATTTCCGATCTGCAAGACCTCATCCGAGGCGCCGCCGCTCACCGGCGCGCCGCGGAAGCTCAAATTGTCATGGAATGCCGGCGCGGTCTGCCTCGCGCCGCTTCCGGTGGCGATCGATCATGGCTTCTTCCAGAAGCAGAACCTCGACGTCGAACTGGTCAACTACAGCGGCTCGACCGACCAGTTGCTGGAAGCGATCGCGACCGGGAAAACCGATGCGGGTCTTGGCATGGCGCTGCGCTGGCTGAAGCCGCTGGAGCAGGGATTTGACGTCAAGATATCAGCGGGAACTCATGGCGGCTGCATGCGCGTTCTGTCGCGCGCGAATTCGGGCGTGGAGAAGCTGGCCGATCTCAAGGGCAAGGTCGTGGCGGTCGGCGATCTGGCCGGCCCCGACAAGAATTTCTTTTCGATCCAGCTCGCCAAGCAGGGTATCGATCCCAACAAGGACGTCGATTGGCGCGCCTATCCCGGCAATCTCTTGCAGCTCGCGGTCGAGAAAAACGAGGTACAGGCGTTCCTCGCCTCCGACCCGATCGCCTATCTCTGGCTGAAGGACAGCGCCTATCGGGAAGTCGCCTCCAATCTGGACGGCGACTACAAGGACAAGACCTGCTGCATCGTCGGATTGCGCGGCAGCCTGGTGCGCGAGGAACCGCTGGTTGCCCGTGCGGTTACCCAGGCGCTGCTCGATGCTGCGATGTTTTCCGCGCAGAACCCGGATCAGGCCGCGGCATCGTTCCAGCCCTATGCGCCCAAATCCGCCAGTCTGGACGACCTGCAGGCGATGGTCCGGTACCACACCCACCGTCATCATCCGGTCGGCGCGGTGCTCAAGCAGGAGCTGAAGGCCTATGCGGACGATCTGAAGCTCGTGTCCGTCTTCAAGCCGAGCACCGATACGACAAAATTCGCGGAGCGCGTTTGTGTCGACGTATTCGCCGTCTAGGACGGTCGCGATCCCGCAATCGGTGGAGGAGGGCGCGGCGTTTGCCGGTCGTCCGCTTTCGCTTCCGACGTCGTTTCTGGCCAATGGAGCCGGCCTGTTCGCCAGCGTGGCATGGGTCGGCTTCGGGCTCTCGTGTCTAGCGTGGGAAGATTTGGGCGACTGGTCGCGGACCCATGGGCTGGCCGAAAGCGCGTTTATCATCGCCGGCATCATTTTTGCGGCGACGTTGGGCGGGAGTTTGCTCGGCCGTTTCGGAACCGGGCTGCGCAAGCGCGCGCCATGGTTGCTTGTGCTCGGGCTGTTTCTGACCTTGTGGGAGGTCGCGACCGCGAAATTCGCCTGGCTGCCGCTGCCGTTTTTCCCGCCGCCGCAGGCGATCATCGAAGTCTATACCGATGACCTTCCGAAGCTGCTCGACAGCGTTTTTGCATCCGTAAAACTTCAGCTCGGCGGTTACGCGATCGGAGCGGCGGTCGGCTTTCTGACCGGCGTGTCGATCGGATGGTCGCGCAGCGTCGGCTACTGGGTGCACCCGGTGCTGCGGTTCATCGGGCCGTTGCCGGCGACGGCATGGCTTCCATTCGCGTTCTTTACCTTTCCGTCGAGCTGGAGCGCGAGCACCTTCCTGATCGCGCTGGCGACAGCATTTCCGGTCACGGTATTGACCTGGTCCGGCGTCGCTGGTGTCAGCAACGCCTATTATGACGTGGCGCGGACCCTCGGTGCCAAGCCGTCGTTCCTGGTGCTGAAGGTGGCCATTCCCGCGGCGCTGCCACATGTCTTTGTCGGGCTGTTCATGGGCCTCGGATCGTCATTTGCCGTTCTGGTCGTCGCCGAAATGATCGGCGTCAAGGCGGGTCTTGGCTGGTATCTGCAATGGGCGCAGGGTTGGGCCGCTTATTCGAATATGTACGCCGCGCTGATCGTGATGTCCCTGTTGTGTTCCGGCGCCATCACTTTGCTGTTTCGCACGCGCGACCGGCTGCTGGTCTGGCAGAAAGGCGTTGTCAAATGGTAGCGTTGGCGATCGCTGAGCGCGTTGCGCCGGCCGCGAACCGGCGCTTCGCTGGATGTCGAGGGCGTCAGTCATGGCTTCGACATCGATGGCGCCGTGCTTGCGGTGCTGGATAATGTCAGCTTCCATGTAAAGCCCGGTGAATTCGTAGCTTTGCTCGGTCCTTCCGGTTGCGGGAAATCGACCTTGCTGCGGCTGGTCGCAGGACTGGAGCCGCCGCGGTCGGGCACGTTGCGCGAAGACGGCGATCCGATCACGCGGCCGTTTCCGTCGCGTGTGGTGGTGTTCCAGGATCCAACCCTGTTTCCGTGGCGAACCGTATGGAACAATGTCGCGCTCGGCCTGGAAGCCCAGGGCATCCTGAAGAGCCAGCGCCACCGCGTCGATGCGGCGATCGATCTGGTCGGGCTTTCGGCATTTCGCAACGCCTATCCGCATCAGCTTTCCGGCGGCATGGCGCAGCGGGTCGCGCTGGCGCGGGCGCTGGTCAACGATCCCAAAATCCTCATCCTTGACGAGCCTCTCGGCAAGCTCAATTCCCTGACGCGCATCACCATGCAGGCGGAAATCGCCTCACTTTGGCAGCAAAGCGGTTTCACCACGCTGATGGTGACCCATGATGTGGAGGAGGCGGTGTTCCTGGCCAATCGCGTCATCGTGTTCAGCGACCGGCCCGCGCGCATCAAGGCCGACATCGCGGTCGACCGTCCCTATCCACGGCACCGGGGCGATGCCAGACTGTCGGAGTTGCGCCGGAACATTCTGGAGCTACTCGGATTGGACGCAACATGGTAAGTGCGAAAGGCGGTTCGTTACGCGAAGAGCTTTCGATGGATGCAACGCCGACCATCTTCGACACGGCCCATGTGCTCGCCGCCGGGTTTGCCGCCGGCGCGGCGGGACACGACCGCGACGCCAGCTTTCCGTTCGAGAACTTCGATCGGTTGTCGGAGGCGGGTCTGCTGGCGCTTACCGTGCCGACGGCTTTGGGCGGCCTCGGCGCCGGCGCGCGCGATGCGGTCCGCATTGTCAATATTTTCGGAAAAGCCGACGCATCGACCGCATTGGTGCTGTCGATGCATTACATCCAGCATCTGTTGATGGCGCGCAGCACGCTCTGGCCGGGCCGTCTTGTCCGCAAGCTCGCCCGCGAAACAGTCGAAGGCGTGGCGCTGGTCAACGCCCTGCGGGTCGAGCCTGATCTGGGTTCGCCGTCGCGCGGCGGCCTGCCAGCGACGATCGCACGCAGGACCGAGACCGGATGGCGGCTCACTGGCCGCAAGATCTATTCGACCGGCGCGCCGATCCTGAAATGGTACACGGTGTGGGCAAAGACCGATGAGCCCAACGTGCGGGTCGGCCAGTTTCTGGTGCCTGCAGGATTGCCGGGCACGCGCATCGTCGAGACCTGGGATCATCTGGGCCTGCGCGCCAGCGGCAGCCATGACGTCGTATTCGACGACGTGGTGTTTCCGCTCGACCACGAAATCGATGTTCGCAAGCCGGAGGAATGGCTGGCCCCGGATTTCACCCAGGCCGCGGCCCATGCGGTCTTCATCGCGGCGATTTACGACGGCGTCGCCCGCGCCGCGCGCGACTGGCTGGTCGGGTTTCTCAAGAGCCGGGTGCCGTCCAATCTCGGCGCATCGCTCGCCACGCTGCCGCGGTCGCAGGATGTCGTCGGCGGCATCGAAACCCGTCTCGCCGTCAATGCCCGCCTGATCGACAGCTTTGCCACCGATTACGACAATGGCGTTTTGCTGAGCCCATCCGAATCCAACACCATCAAGCTCGACCGTCACCAATAACGCGATTGCGGCGGTCGAGGACGCGCTGTCGCTGGCCGGCAACCACGGCCTGACACGAGCCAATCCGCTCGAACGGCATTACCGTGACGTGCTATGCGGACGTGTCCATACGCCCCAGGACGACTCGACGCGGGTGAGTGCCGGGCGGCTGGCGCTCGGCATCTGAGCGATATGGAATTAACTGGACTGGAGCTGCCAATGTCAGTGGAATTCATCGGGTTCATTACCAACAACAATTCGTCCGAGACCATCGTGCGGACCGGGCCCGTCATCGACCGTCCCTACCTCGAGACGGTGGCAAAGGCCCACGAGGTCGCGGGCTTCGATCGGGCGCTGCTGGCCTTTCATTCCACCTCGCCGGACTGCCAGCAGATCGGCCAGCACGTGCTGGGGATCACCGACCGGCTCAAGGTCCTGATCGCGCAGCGGCCGGGCTTCACCGCGCCGACGCTGATCGCCCGTCAGCTTGCGACCATCGATCAGCTTTCCGGCGGCCGGGTGGCGCTGCATGTCATCACCGGTGGCAATGCCGCCGAACTGAAGCAGGACGGCAACACCATCGACGACAAGGACGAGCGTTACGCCCGCACCGACGAGTTTCT
Organism: uncultured Pseudomonadota bacterium; assembly: GCA_963771225.1. Lineage (GTDB taxonomy): Bacteria > Pseudomonadota > Alphaproteobacteria > Rhizobiales > Xanthobacteraceae > Bradyrhizobium. The sequence continues at coordinate 61,608 of CAVYSR010000016.1, forward strand.
CGATGTCGTCCGGGCCGAATGGACCAGCGAGAAGCCGTTTTCCTATGACGGCAAATACTACCGGGTTGAGAACGGCTTTTCGCAGGTGAAGCCCTATCACAGCACAGGCATTCCGATCTTCGTGGGCGGTGCATCCGATGCCGCGATCGAGGTGGCGGGCAAACATGCCGATACATTTGCGCTGTGGGGCGAATCTTACGCACAGGTGCGCGATGTGACCTCGCGGGTTCGCGTCGCCGCGGCGAAGCATGGACGGCCCACGCCGCGCTTTAGCCTGTCGATCCGCCCCATCCTCGCCGACACCGAGGAAAAGGCATGGGCCAAGGCCGAGGAGATTCTGGCGCGCGCCACCGCGCTGCAGGACAAGACCGGCTATCGCAAGCCGGCTGACGGCCATGCCACCGCCGGCGCGCGCCGGTTGCTGGCGCTGGCCGAGCAGGGCACCCGCATCGATAAACGTCTCTGGACCGAAATCGCCAAGCTCACCGGCGCCAACAGCAACACCACCGCGCTGGTCGGCACGCCCGAGCAGGTCGCGGAAGTGTTCGGCGACTATTACGATCTCGGCGTCAGCCATTTCCTGATCCGCGGCTTCGATCCCTTGATCGACGCCATCGAATATGGCCGCGAGCTGATCCCGCTTGACGCGCAAGCTGATCGCCGAGCGCGACAGCTGCCCGGGGAGTTGCCGCGGAGTGATGCGCCATCTTCTTGTTGCGGGCGTCTTGCTGGGTGCGATCGCCTCCGCTACGGCTCAAACCACGTTGCGGGTCGGCGACCAGAAGGGAAATTCGCAAGCCGTGATGGAAGCGGCGGGCGTCCTGAAGGATGTGCCCTACCGGATCGAGTGGAAGGAATTTCCGGCGGCGGCGCCGCTGCTGGAAGCGCTGGGCGCGGGCGCGATCGAAACCGGCGTGGTCGGCGACGCGCCGTTTACGTTTGCCGCGGCGGCCAACGTGCCTGTGAAAGCCATCGGCGCGATCCGTCAGAGCCAGGAAGGCCTCGCCATCCTGGTGCCGCGCGATTCCAAAATTCAGAGCTTTGAGGATTTGCGAGGCAAGAAGATCGCGACCGGCCGCGGCTCGATCGGACATCAGCTTATTCTGGCAGCCCTTGAATCGAAGGGATGGTCCGCCGCCGATGTGCAGATCGTGTTTCTCGCCCCCTCGGACGCCAAGATCGCCTACACGCAGGGGTCGGTCGATGCATGGTCGACATGGGAGCCCTATGTCAGCCAGGAAGAAGTGCTGTTCCAGTCGCGGCGCGTGATCACGGCCGAGGGATTGACGCCCGGGATAGCCTTCCAGGTGGCGTCGCCCGATGCGATCCGCGACAAGCGGCCGGAGCTTGAAGACTTCCTTCGGCGGCTTGCCGCTGCCCGCGCCTGGTCGCTGACCAACGTCGACGGCTACGCCGAGACCTGGGGCAGGCTGATGAACATCCCGCCGGCGGTGGCGCGCAACTGGTTGAGCCGGGCGAAAATCCGGCTCGCGCCGGTCGATGACGGCGTCGTCGCCGACGAACAGAAGACCATCGACCTGTATTTCCGGTCGGGCTTGATCAAAAAGCAGCTTAGCGCCGCCGATATTGTCGATCGCTCGTTTGCCGGCGCCATCGGCAAGGGCGCGGGCCTTTAGCCGGGCTGCCTTTCGGGAAAACCCGTCAAAATCGAAAAAGAGAGCCTCCGTTCCGATTCAATCGGAATGGAGGGGCCGAGTAGTGATTCCTTCTCTCCCGTCGCGTTTTGCGAGAAGGGCGTTATTTCAAAGCTGACAACAAAGAAATTTTGTGTGATTGCTGTCCGGCTTCTTTCGCCCCCATATTGCCTTGAATTGAAGCGGTTTTTCCGCTCAGGCGGCCGGGCGCGGATTGTGGCTGCGGGTTTCTTAAGCATTGGGTCGGGGAAGTCGAATGTCAGATCTCGCGGTGAAGGTATCGGAGCCGATTGCGCTGAAGGCGCGATTGAACGAGGACTGGCTTGCGGTCGTGATCGGCCTGCTGGTGTTTGGATTGGCCCTCGTCAGCATCACCGGAACCGACCTTTTGGGCTGGGCGGTGACGACATCGGTCTATACCGACGTGGCGCGAGCGCTGAGCCCGTTCGCCAAGGCCTATGCCTGGCTCGGCGGCGGCGGCGCGTTGCTGGCGACCTATGCCGCGCTGCTCGTGGTGTTGAGTGCCGGCGTGGTCACGCTGGGGGCGCGATGTCAAGAAGTTCGCTCCCGCGTTCACGGCGGTGTTCGCCATCGCCTATGCGAGCTGGATTTTCGGCAGCTACGCCTATATCGCCGCGGTGACGCCGGCCGAGCAGCAGAAATTCGGCATCACCTGGTCGCTCAAATTGACCAATGAAGGCGGTTTCATCGTCGCACTTCTGGCCGGACTGATCATCGCCAATTTCCTGCCACGGTTCGCCGAATGGCTGAAGGAAGCGATCCGGCCGGAACTCTACATCAAGATCGCGATCGTGATTCTCGGGGCCACCGTCGCCGTCACGGCGGCTGGCCGGCTCAATCTCGCATCGTCGTTGCTGTTGCGTGGTGCTGCGGCGATCGTCGAGGCCTATCTGATCTACTGGGCGGTGATCTATTACATCTCGCGCAAATGGTTTGGCTTCAGCCGCGAATGGTCGGTGCCGCTCGCGTCGGGCATCTCGATCTGCGGCGTGGCGGCGGCGATTGCCACCGGCGGAGCGATCCGGGCGCGGCCGGCGGTGCCGATCCTGGTGTCGTCGCTGGTGGTGGTGTTTGCGGTGGTTGAAGTGCTGATCCTGCCGTTTCTGGCCCAGACTTTTCTTTGGCAGGAGCCGCTGGTGGCCGGCGCCTGGATCGGGCTTGCGATCAAGACCGACGGCGCTGCGGTCGCCGGCGGCGGCATCACCGAGTCGCTGATCATGGCGAAGGCGGCCGCGGAAGGCATCCGTTATCAGCCGGGCTGGATTCTCGCGACCACGACGACCGTGAAGATCTTCATCGACATCTTCATCGGGATCTGGGCGTTCATTCTCGGCTACATCTGGACCAACCACATCGACAAGGGACCGGACAAGGCGAAACCAGCGGAAATCTGGCAGCGCTTCCCGAAATTCATCCTCGGCTTCATCTTCGTCTTTGCCGTCTCGCTCTGGCTCGCGGTCGGATCGACGCCGGAGATTGCCAAGGCGCTTCCCGCCGCGGCGGGCGAGGCCAACATCTTCCGGGTCATCTTCTTTATCCTGACGTTCTTTTCGATCGGCGTGCTCTCGGACTTCCGCAAGCTCTGGCAACAGGGCTTCGGCAAGCTTGCCGCGGTTTATTTCGTCAGCCTGTTCGGATTTGTGATCTGGGTCGGGCTCTTGATTTCCTGGCTGTTCTTCAGCGGCTTCAAGCCGCCGCTGGCAAGCTGATCGATTGAAAAGGAAAACCCATGCCGCAACCGGACCTCAAGAACGAAATCAACGCGGCGGTCGAGCCGCTGCTGCCGATCGAGAAAAAGCTGATCGGCTGGAGCCTCGGCCTCGGCATCGTGTTGTTGGTGGTCCTGATCGCGATCAATCACTTTTTCCCGATCAAGCTTTGAGGCTCGGCATCGCCAACGCGGGTTCGCCCGCCGCGTGAAGGTTCGATGACGGCGGAGCTCGCGCTCCGCCTTTTGCATTGAGTTCGTCAGTTCGCAAATATCTTCCCGTCGGGTTCCGCTGCCCAATTTAAGATTAACAAATTCGCGCGGGTTCAGTGCCGGGAAAAATGGGCCTCGGCTGGACGTCATTCGGCAATAAACCCATCGTCGCTGCACCCGTTGAGCAGCGGTGTCATTGCTATTTTTGCCGAGCCCTCGACACCTCCGCAGAGCAGCACCATCATTATCCTTGAATCGAAATGCTCGCGGCTGCCGCGACATTGTCGTTGAGGATTTGAAACTTGCGTTGGTTGAAACGATTGGTGGCGGTCGCGGTGCTGTCGATGAGCACCGCTTTGGCGGGCGTCGGCGCCAGCTATGGCCAGGACAAGGTCGTCCGCATCGGGTTCCAGAAATACGGCAAGCTGGTGCTGCTCAAGAGCAAGGGCACGCTGGAGGACAGACTGAAGGCTGCCGGCTACCGCGTGGTGTGGACCGAGTTCCCGTCCGGCCCGCCGTTGCTGGAAGCGCTCAACGTCGGTGCGATCGATTTCGGCAATGCCGGCGAAGCGCCGCCGATCTTCGCGCAGGCGGCGGGCGCGCCGCTCCAATATGTCGCCTATGAGCCGCCGGCGCCGAAAGGCGAGGCCATTCTGGTCCCGAAGGACAGCAAGCTGAATTCGGTCGCCGATCTCAGAGGCAAGAAGGTCGCGCTGAACAAGGGCTCCAACGTTCATTATCTGCTGGTCAAGGCGCTGGAGAAGGCCGGCGTCAAATATTCCGAAATCGAGCCGGTGTTCCTCGCGCCGGCTGACGCGCGCGCCGCATTCGAACGCGGCGCCGTCGATGCCTGGGTGATCTGGGATCCGTACCTTTCGGCCGCCGAAGCTGCCACCGGTGCGCGGACGCTGTCCGACGGCAGCGGCATCGTGTCGAATTATCAGTTCTATCTGTCATCGAAGAAGTTCCTGGAGAGCAATCCCGGGATTGTCGATCTGGTGCTTGCCGAACTCGGCACGGTCGATGACTGGGCCAAAAGCGATATTCACGGCGTGGCCGAACAACTCGCAGCCCGCCGTCGGGCTTCCGGTTCCGATCGTCGAGGTCGCGTTGCGGCGGCAGGCCTATGGCATCAAGCCGGTCAGCGGCGGCGTGATCGCCGATCAGCAACAGGTTGCGGATGCCTTCTTCGCGCTCGGCCTGATCCCGAAGCCGATCAGAATTTCCGACGCGGCGCGGAGGCCCGGCACATGAGCGACACGTCCAAAGCCAATATCCTCTGGTTCCTGCCGACCCACGGCGACGGCCGCTATCTCGGCACCACCCTCGGCGGCCGCGACGTCAACTTCAATTACCTGCGCCAGATCGCGCAGGCCGCCGATCAACTCGGCTATTTCGGCGTGCTGCTGCCGACCGGGCGTAGCTGTGAGGATTCCTGGGTCATCGCCTCGGCGGTGGCGCCCTGGACCGAGCGGCTTCGCTATCTGGTCGCGGTGCGGCCCGGCCTGCAATCGCCGAGCGTCGCCGCGCGCATGACCGCGACGCTCGACCGGATATCGAACGGACGGTTGCTGATCAATGTCGTCACCGGTGGCGATCCCGTCGAGAACAAAGGCGACGGGATTTTCCTCGATCATGACGAGCGCTATGCCGTGACGCGCGAGTTCCTGAGCGTCTACAGCGACCTGCTCGCGGGCAAGACGGTCGATCTGGAAGGCAAGCACATCCACATCGAGGATGGACGCCTGCTGTTCCCGCCGGTGCAGTCGCCGCGGCCGCCGCTCTATTTCGGCGGATCGTCCGACGCCGGCATCGATGTCGCCGTCGATACCGTCGATAAATATCTGACATGGGGCGAGCCGCCGGCGCAGGTGGCCGAAAAGGTCGACCGTGTCAAAGCCGCTGCCGCCAAGCGCGGTCGCAAGCTCTCCTTCGGTATCCGCCTGCATGTCATCGTTCGCGAAACCAATGCGGAAGCCTGGAAGGCCGCGGACGAATTGATTGCGCACGTCACCGACGAGACCGTGGCCAAGGCGCAGAAGATATTCTCGCGCATGGATTCGGTTGGCCAGCAGCGGATGGCGCAACTGCACGGCGGACGCCGCGACCAGCTCGAAATCAGCCCGAACCTCTGGGCCGGCGTCGGTCTGGTGCGCGGCGGCGCCGGCACGGCACTGGTCGGCGATCCCTCCACCGTGGCGGCGCGTATCAAGGAATATCAGGACGTCGGCATCGATACCTTCATCATGTCGGGCTATCCGCATCTTGAGGAAGCCTATCGCTTCGCCGAACTGGTGTTTCCGCTGCTGTCGCTGTCGCAACCGCATAACGTCACGCCGCTGCGCGTCAATACCGGCCCGTTCGGCGAAACCATCGCCAACGAGCATCGGCCGGTGGTGAAGGCATCGCAATCATGAGCCTGATCGAAAGTCTGCCGCGCCTGCGCCGATGGCGAATACCGCGTGCCGACGGTCTGGTTCAATGGATCGTGCCGCTGGTCATCCTGCTGGTCTGGCAGGCGGCCTGCGTCGGCGGTCTGGTGCCGGCGCGGGTGCTGCCGGCGCCGAGCGACGTCGCGCTGGCCGGATGGAAGCTGCTGCTGTCGGGCGAACTGGCGCGAAACATCTGGGTCAGCTTCTGGCGCGCCAGCGTCGGCTTTGTGATCGGCGGCGGCATCGGCTTTGCCTTTGGGCTTGCCAACGGCCTGTCGCAGCTCAGCAACAAGCTCACCGACACCACGCTGCAGATGGTGCGAAACATTCCGCACCTTGCGCTGATTCCGCTGGTTATCCTGTGGTTCGGCATCGATGAATCCGCAAAGCTGTTTCTGGTCGCGCTCGGCGTGTTCTTTCCGATCTATCTCAATACGCTGCACGGCATCCGCACCGTCGATCCGCAATTGATCGAGATGGGACGCATCTACGGCATGACCGATAGCGAATTGTTCCGGCGGGTGATCTTCCCGGGCGCGCTGCCGTCGATCTTCGTCGGCGTGCGCTTTGCGCTCGGCATCATGTGGCTGACGCTGATCGTGGCGGAGACCATCGCGGCCTCGTCGGGCCTCGGCTATATGGCGATGCAGGCGCGCGAATTCATGCAGATCGATATCGTGGTGCTGAGCATCCTGATCTACGCGCTACTTGGAAAACTGGCCGACAGCGCCTCGCGCGCGCTGGAGCGGCTGACGCTGTCCTGGCATCCGGCCTTTCAGAAACATTGAGAGCACACATGCAGGAAGCGCTTCGTTTTCTTCTGCCGGATGCCGAGCCGCTGGACCGCGCGGATTTCATCGGGCAGGCCCGGCTGGCGCGCCGCGGTCAGGCGCTGCCGTCGCGCGGGCTTGCCGCTGACCATTCGTGACCTGCACAAATCGTTCGGCGATCACGAGGTGCTGCGCGGCATCGACCTGCACATTCCCGCCGGCCAGTTCGTCGCCGTGGTCGGCCGCAGCGGCTGCGGCAAGAGCACCTTGCTGCGCCTGATCGCCGGTCTTGAAACCGCCAGTGCCGGCACCGTCAGCTTTGGCGAGCAACCGCGCGCCCGAAGACGTGCGGGTGATGTTCCAGGAGCCGCGGCTGTTGCCATGGGCGCGGGTTCTGTCCAACGTGGAAGTCGGCCTCGGTCGCGACCGCGCCTCCGTCGACGCGCAAACGCGCGCTGAAAACGCCCTGGTTGAAGTCGGCCTCGACGACAAGCGCGGTCAATGGCCGGCGGTTCTGTCCGGCGGCCAGAAGCAACGCGTGGCGCTGGCCCGCGCGCTGGTCAGCCATCCCCGCGTTCTGGCGTTCGACGAGCCGCTCGGCGCGCTCGATGCGCTGACCCGTATTTCGATGCAGCGGTTGCTGGAGCGGGTCTGGCACGATCAGGCCTTCACCGCGATCCTGGTCACGCATGATGTTTCCGAAGCGGTCGCGCTGGCCGATCGCGTGCTGGTCATTGAAGACGGCCGCATCGCGCACGATATCGATGTCGATATCCCGCGACCGCGCCGGCGCGGCTCGGCCGATCTTGCGGCGCTGGAAGGTTCGATCCTGCGCGACCTGCTCCAGTCCGCGGACGAATCATTTGACCTGTGAGGCTGCCATGAACTCCGCCGTCCGCAATATCAGCATCGATCGCGAGGTTTCCTCGCTCGATTTTCGCGGCGCCATGCGCCATCTGGCCGGTGGCGTCAGCGTGATCACGGTCGGGCGCGGCAAGGACATCACCGGCATGACCGTCACGTCGGTGTCGTCGTTTTCGGTGGATCCGCCGACGCTGGTCGTCAGCGTCAACCGGGAAGCCTCGTCCTGGCCGCTGCTCAAGCGTCACGGATTTTTCGGGGTCAACATTCTCACCGCCGACCAGCTCGATATCGCCGAGCGGTTTGCCGGCAAGGGTGGACTGAAGGGCGCGGATCGCTTTGCGGGCGCGCAATGGACCACGCGGGTATCCGGCGTGCCGCTTCTGGTGGGCGCCTTGTCCGCGATCGACTGCGAGGCCGAGGACATTATCGAGCGACACTCCCATGCCCTCGTGATCGGGCGCGTGCTGGACCTCCAGACCTCGCAGCGCACGGCGGCGCTGGCCTATTGGCAGGGACGGTATGTTGCGATCGATCAGGACGAGGATGTGGCCAGACTGGCGGAAGTCAGCCTGCCGGCCGCGCGAGCTGTGCGCGGAACATGACGTAACGGCCTTACGACGCGGCTCCTGAAGAGGTGGCCGTTTCCAGCCTGGAGCCTCGGTTCTGATTTATATCAGGGCCGAGGCTCTGGCGTTTTGTTTGACCCGACAAATAAAGGGGTACAGCCTCCGCTCCGATTGAAGCGGAACGAAAAAGGCTCAAGCCGATGAAACGCATCTGGACCTGGATCTTTTACGGGATCGGCGCGCTCGCGATCGGTTACCTCGTGCTCTACGCCTATCAGGCGTTCACCGGGCGCAACCTGGAGCTCGAGAACCCTATCCACATCTTCCGCAGGCCTGATGCGCCGGATTATTCGTGACGGTCTCGTGTCCCGGACGCGGTGCAGCGTGTAACGCTGCTCCGCAGAGCCGGGACCCCACCGAGGCAGTGGACCCCGGATCAGCAGGGCACCGCCATAGCGCGTCGAAGACGCGCGTGAACGCGCTTATGGCGCTGCGCGGCATCCGGGGAACGCCGCGTGGGCTGACTACCCCGCCGATGCAAAACGCTGATAATCACCCGACCCTGCCGGGGTGATCGGCAAGCCGCCGTCGGCATATTCGTTGAGCTTGTTGCGCAGCGTGCGGATCGAGATGCCGAGGATATTGGCGGCATGGGTGCGATTGCCGAGGCAATGCTTCAGCGTTTCCAGGATGAGATCGCGCTCGACGTCGGCAACCGTGCGCCCGACCAGCGCGCGGGTGACCTGTTCGGCGGCGAAGGTGGCGTGCGCCACCGCCGGTACGGTCTTGGCGAGGTCGAGACGGTCACCGTCCGGCGTCAGGATGGCGTCGACGCCGATCTCGTCGCCCTGCGCCATCAGCACCGAACGATGGATGGTGTTTTCCAGTTCGCGGACGTTGCCCTGCCAGCGGTTGGAGGTCAGCACCCGCCGCGCTTCCGCCGAAATCGGCCGCACCGGCACGCCGTTGGCGTCGGCATATTTCTTGGCGAAGTGCTGCGCCAGTTCGAGAATGTCCGCCGGGCGTTCGCGCAGCGGCGGTATCTTCAGGTTCACGACGTTGAGCCGGAACAGCAGGTCTTCGCGGAAGGTGCCTTCGCGCACGGCGTCGGCCAGATTGCGGTTCGAGGTCGCGATGATGCGGATATCGACCGGCACCGGCCGGGTGCCGCCGACGCGATCGATCACGCGCTCCTGGATCGCGCGCAGCAATTTGGATTGCAGCCGCACGTCCATTTCGGAGATTTCGTCGAGCAGCAGCGTGCCGCCGGTGGCTTCCTCGAATTTTCCGATCCGCCGCGCGACGGCGCCGGTGAACGCGCCCTTCTCGTGGCCGAACAATTCGGATTCCAAGCAGATGCTCGGGGATCGCCGCGCAATTGATGCTGATGAACGGCTTCTTGGCGCGGTTGGAGCGGGTGTGGACATAGCGCGCCAGCACTTCCTTGCCGGTGCCGGATTCGCCGGTGATCATCACCGAGGCGTCGGAGCCCGCGATCTGCTGCGCCAGCTTGATCACCTTGGCCATCGCTTCGTCGCGGTAGACCATGTCGCGTGAATCGTTGGCGACGGCGGCGAGCACCGCGGCGATCAATTCCGGATCGGGCGGCAGCGGGATGTATTCCTTGGCGCCGGCGTGGATCGCGGCGACCGCGGCGCGGGCGTCGTTGGAGATGCCGCAGGCGACGATCGGCACGTGAATGTGTTCGGCCTCGAGCCGCATCACCAGGTCGCGGATGTCGAGCGCGACATCGACCAGCAACAGGTCGGCGCCCTTGCCGCCGCGCAGCACCCGCATCGCCTGTTCGTGATCCTCCGCATGGGTCACGGAAGCGCCGTTGTCCATGGCGATCTTGGTGGCCGTCGTAAGCTGGCCCTTCAGTGTGCCAACGATGAGAAGCCGCATGGTAGTCTCCTGTTCGTCTGTTCGCGCGCCGTCAGGCGCGGTATCGTCAAAGAGCTTCAGGCGCGTTCCGCCTTGATGATTTCCGTCATGGTGACGCCGAGCTTGTCTTCCACCAGAACCACTTCGCCACGCGCCACCAGCCGGTTGTTGACGTAGATGTCGATGGCTTCGCCGACGCGGCGGTCGAGCTCGAGCACGGTGCCGGGCCCGAGCTTCAGCAGTTCGCCGACATCCATCTTGGAGCGGCCGAGCACGGCCGAAACCTGCACCGGCACGTCGAACACGGCTTCCAGATCGGCGGCGATGCGCGAGGCGTTCTCGTCCTCGTGATAGGCCACGTCGTCGATCGCCGGCGTGTCGGCGGCGTTGAGATCCGGAAGCGGAACCTGTGCGTCGGTGTCACTCATGGTTCAATCCTCATCGCCGTGGTTTTGGCCTGACCGCGGGACGCCATGTAGCGCCCGACCAGTTCGTTGATCTTCGCTTCGATCGCCGCGCGCTCCAGCACGACGCCGCCGTCGGCCCATTCGATCCTGCAATCGCCGGTCTCGATTTCCGGCTCGGCCAGGATCACGAGGCGGCCCGCGAAGCCGCTTTGCTTCGCCAGCCGCTCGATCCGCTCGCGCGCGGCCTCGTAAAGCGAATCGTTGATCCGGACCACCAGATGCGGCGTCGAGACCAGGTGCGAGAAACAATCGCTGACCAGCCCGGTGATCTCGCCGAGCGGCTCGCTGGCGATCAGCTCGCTGCACAGCTTGCGCGCGACCGCGACCGCGACATCGACCGCTTCGGTCTCCATCCGGGTCTCGATGCCGGAAAAGCGCGGTCGCGATGGCCTTGATGCGCGATCCCGATCTCCTCCAGCGCCAGCGCGGCGCGGCGGTCGCTTTCCGCCTTGGCCTCGCGCTGGGCGGCGTCGAAGCCGTCGCGATAGGCGCGGGCCTCGGCGGCGGCGATCTTCTGCGCGATCTCGGCAGGCGTGGCCGGCCGCTCGCGCGCCCTGTCCGGCGCCGAGAAGTCCATGTCGAACAGGAATTTCGCGGGCGCGGCCATCAGTACACCAGCTCGTCGTCGGCGCGGTTCTTGGTCAGCATGATTTCGCCCTTGGCCGCGAGGTCCTTGGCGAGATTGACCAGCAGCGCCTGCGCCTCGTCGACGTCGCGCAACCGTACCGGTCCCAGCGCGGCCATGTCGTCGAGCAGCATCTTGCCGGCGCGGGACGACATGTTGCCGAGGAAGAAGGCGCGGACCTCCTCGTTGGCGCTCTTCAGCGCGATGCCGAGCTTGTCCTTGTCGACATTGCGCATCAGCGTCTGCGCCGAGCCGGAGTCCAGCTTGACGAGGTCGTCGAAGGTGAACATCAGCGCCTTGATGCGTTCGGCGGATTCGCGATTTTCCTCTTCCAGCGAGGTGATGAAGCGGGTTTCGGTCTGGCGGTCGAAATTGTTGAAGATTTCCGCCATCACCTCGTGGGCGTCGCGGCGGCGGGTCTGCGACAGGTTCGACATGAATTCGGTGCGCAGCGTCTGCTCGACGCGCTCGATCACTTCCTTCTGCACCGCCTCCATCCGCAGCATGCGGCCGATCACGTCGAGCGCCATGTCCTCGGGCAGGATCGCGAGCACCCGCGCGGCGTGCTCCGGCTTCAGCTTCGACAGCACCACCGCGATGGTCTGCGGATATTCGTTCTTGAGATAGTTGGCGAGCACCTCTTCCTGGACGTTGGAGAGCTTCTCCCACATGTTGCGGCCGGCGGGCCCGCGAATTTCGTCCATGATGCCGCTGACGCGCTCGGCGGGCAGGTATTGCTGCAGCAGCCGTTCGGTGCCGTCGAAAGTTCCCATCAGCGCGCCGGACGCCGACATCCGCGACACGAATTCGAGCAGCAGGTCTTCCACCACGTCGGCCTCGACGGTGCCGAGCGTCGACATCACCATCGACAATTCGCGCACTTCATCGTCGTCGAGCAGCGACCAGACCTTGCCGCCATATTGTTCGCCGAGCGCCAGCATCAGGATCGCGGCGCGCTTCGGGCCGCTCAACGGCTGGCCCTTCGGGCGGTTGCCCTGACGGCTCGCCAGCGTGGCGATGACGCTGGCGATGTCGTTGGCGTTGGTGGTTTGCGGTACGGCCATGTCAGATCACGCCGGCTCCGTGAGCCATTGACGAATGATGGAAGCGGTTTCGTTCGGGTTTCGCTCGGCCAGTTCGCCGACGCGATGCACCGACTGGGCGTGAACCTGGCCCTGGACCTGGGCGACGTCGATCATCTGGCTGGTGGCGTTGGGACCGGGCACCAGGCTCTGGCCGGTAGCGGCGGGTGCCGCGCTGCCGTCGGTCAGCGCCGGCAGCTGATCGTCCGCCGGCGAGCGACGGGACCACTTCGGAAGCGAGGATGCGCTTGACCAGCGGCCGGATCACCATGAACAGCACCACCAGGCCGAGCAGCATCATCACGCCGAGTTCGATGACGTACATCACGTCGTCCTTGGTGAACTGCAGCATGCCGAACAGTCCGGTCGGCTCGGCGATCGGCGCAACCGCCGGCGCTTCGGCGAATTTGAGGTTGACGACCTCGACCTGGTCGCCGCGCTTCTGGTCGAAGCCGATCGCCGAGCGCACCAGCGCCGCGATGCGGTCGAGCTGTTCCTTGCTGCGCTCCTGATAGACCATCTCGCCTTTGTCGTTCTTGGCGTAGCTGCCGTCGACCAGCACGGCGACCGAGATGCGGTTGACCCGTCCGGCCTCGGTCACTTCGGTCTTGGTGGTGTGGGAAATCTCGTAGTTGTTGGTTTCTTCGGTCTTCTTGCTCTGGTCGCGCGCCGGCGCCGCACTGTCCGTGCGCGCTGATTGCCCGGCAATTCGTTGTTGACGGTGACCTGGCCGTTGGTTTCGGCGGTCGCGCTGGATTCTTCCCGGGTCTGGCTCGAGCGCAGCACCCGGCCTTCGGGATCGAAACTTGTCCGAGGTCTGGGTGATCTTGTTGTAGTCGAAATCGGCCGAGAGCTGGACGCGGGCGCGGCCGGCGCCGACCACCGACGACACGATCGCCTCGACCTCGTTGCGCATCCGCTTCTCGAAACCGGCGCGGCGCTCGTCGCCGACGGCGTTATCGTTGTCGCCGCTGGCGCCGTCGGCGAGCAATTGACCGGCTTCGTCGACGATCGACACCCGCTGCGGCTTCAGGCCGTTGACGGCGGAGGCGACCAGATGGCGGATGGCCCTGATCTGCTGCGGTTCGAGCGCGCCGCGCACCCGCACCACGATCGAGGCCGACGGCTCGGGCGTCTCGCGCGAAAACAGCGGCCGCTCCGGCAGCACCAGATGGACCCTGGCCGCCTGGATGCGGTCGATGGCGCGGATGGTGCGGGCCAGTTCGCCCTCCAGCGCGCGCAGATGATTGATGTTCTGGACGAAGCTGGTGGTGCCGAGCGCGTCGGATTTGTCGAAAATCTCGTAGCCGACGCCGCCGCCCTTGGGCAGGCCGCCCTCGGCGAGCTTCATGCGCAGCCGCGTGACCTTGTCCTTCGGCACCATGATGACGGCGCCGTCGTTGCGCAGTTCGTAGGGAATGGCCTGGCGTTCCAGGTCCTTGATGATGGCGGAGGAATCCTCGGCGCTGAGGTCGGTGAACAGGGTGGTCATCTGCGGCGTGGTGACGCGCATGATGACAAACGCGAAGAAGCCGATCAGCGCGGCTGTCACCGCGACCATCGCCATCAACCGCGAAGCGCCCAGACCCTTCAGGAAGCCCACAAGACTCTGCAAACCAACCGCCCCCGAGATTCGGCCCGAAGAGCCGACTGGGCAATTATTGCCTATGGGATGGTTTCGATATGGTTAACGAAGGTTAAGGGCCGTGGCGAAAGTTCGAAATGAAAAAGATCGGCTTCGCAAAACGAAGCCGATTTTCGTCAAATGCCGATGGTTCTGGAGAGCGCTTATTGGCGATATTGCTGGATGCGGGTGGTGCGCAGTCCGGCAAGGCCATGCTGATCGATGGAAAACTGCCAGGACAGGAATTCGTCGACGGTCAGCGTGTAGCGGCTGCAGGCCTCCTCAAGGGAGAGCAGGCCGCCGCGGACCGCGGCAACGACTTCGGCCTTACGGCGAATAACCCACCGTTTGGTCCCGGGCGCGGGCAGATCCGCAATTGTTAACGGACTGCCGTCAGGCCCGATGACGTATTTTACCCTCGGGCGATGGGGTTCTGTCATGGCGTACTCACAAACTCTCAACCACTGAACTCACGGTAACAACCTACGCCCCGCGACTTAAAATTTGCCTAAGCCCAAGGCTTCAATACGAATCTCCTTGAAAATGCCTGACAACGCCTTCGGCCCGCCGTTGCGGCAGCCGCCGGCGGATCGCAGGGCTGTGATGCGAGTGTGAGACGCCGAGTCGGTGACGTCAGGCGATCGCAGCAAGCGTCGCCGTCAGTTCACGATGCTCTGGATCTGGTTGACCGTGTAGGTCTGGCCGCCGATCGACAGCAGCGGCGGCGACTGGGTGAGATCGACCGAACTGACCACGCCCTGCGATCTGGGTCGTGACGGCCACGGTGTTGTTCGCGGAGTCCTTGGCGGTCGCCGTCAGGGTGTAGTTGCCGTCGGGCCACTGCGTGCCGTCATTGCCCTGGCCGTTCCAGGTGAACGGCTGGTTGTTGCCGGCGGCTGACGGCGTAGCTGCCGGTGAAGACGGTCTGGCCGGTGCTGTTGGCGATGGTGATGTTGACGGTCGAAGCGGTGGGAACGCTGAGCTCCCAGGTCGCGGTGCTGTTGGTCAGCGCCGCGGTGCTGCCATTGACCACCGCGGTCTTGCCGACGAATCCCAGCGCCTGGGTCGATTGCGCGGTCTGCTGCAGCGATACCAGCGTCGCCAGCGAGTCGTTGGTGTTGAGCTGCTGCTGGACGCCGGCGAATTCGACGAGCTGCTGGGTGAACTGGTTGGTGTCCAGCGGATCGAGCGGATTCTGGTTCTGCAATTGCGTCGTCAGCAGGGTCAGGAAGCTCTGGAAGTTGCCGGCGATCTGCTGGGAAGCCAGCGCGTTGGCGGCCGCGCGCCGACGAGCTCGACGAAGATGAGGCCGGTAGGGGCGTCGTTCCCGAAACGACCGGGCTTGCGGTGCCTGATGTTGCTGTCATGTCCGTCTCCTCAGACCCTGATGTCGACGCCGCTGCTCGATCCGAGCATGCGGCCATAGGTTCGTCCCGCGACCGCCGCGGGGATGGTGTCTTCGTCGCTGATGACCAGCCGCTGCGCGTTGCGGCCGGTCTGGTTGCCGCTGTTCTGGCCGGAAGAAGACTGGTCGCGCAGGCTGAATTGCAGGCCGCCGTTGCCGGTCTTGAGGCCGGCGTCGTCCAGCGCGCGCTGCAATTGCGGCGCGTCCTGCCGCAGCATCGACAGCGTTTCCGGCTTTTCGACCGTCAAATGCGACGTCACCTGGCCGTTGCGGTCGACGTCGATGCGAACATCGATGCGGCCAAGGTCGGCCGGATCGAGCCGGATTTCGAAGCTGCTCTTGCCGTTCTTGGCCGATGCGGCGATCTCGAGCGCGAGCCCGCTCAGCGGCACCGGCGCGTTCGTTGCCGCCGTGACGCTCAGCGATGCCGTCGGAGCCGCGCTGGTCGTCGCGGAGGGAAGCTGCGGCTGGATCGTGCCCAGCGCCTGCACGCCGGCGTCCGACGGATCGGTTGGCGCATGTCCGGTCGTCGGCGCCCGCGGAATGCTCATGGGCCGATGCGGCAGCCGGCCGATGTCGGTGAGGGCTCGGCGGAGGCATCGGCTGTTCGCCGCGTCGACCGTGCTGTCCGCTGGCGTCCTGCGTTGCCGGTGGCGGCGGCCGGCTGCGCGGTCGCGGCCGCTGCGGATCGGTCGTGCCGGGCGTGGTCGTCCGAGCTGCCCGATGTCGCGGTCGCGGCCTGCGTCGCGGCTGCGGCCTTGAGGATGTGGTCTTTCGGTGCAACGGGCGCGGTCGCGGCAACAGCCGTGCTAGCTACCGTCGCCGCGGTGTGCCGCGGTCTGCGGTTGCACCGGCGTGGCGGTCGGCTGGCCTGTCGACGCTTGAACGCCCGTCTTGGTGGTTGCTGTCGTATCCGCGGCGATCGCAGTCGCGTCCGCGGCGGTTGCGGCTGGCGATCGGCGATGTCGGCAGCCGCGGCGTCGGCATCGATCTTGGTCTGCGCCGATGCTGCCGCTGCTGCCGATGCGGCGGCTGGCTGAAGCTGGCGGCGATGGCCGCCGCCGCGATCGCCAGCGGCGCCGTGGCATTGCCGGAGGTCGGCGGAGCTGCGCGGAGCGTTGCCGTCACCGCGACGGTGACGGGAATCGCAACCGCGACCGGCGTTCGGCGTCGATCGCGCGTCGTGCCGGCCTGCTGCGCCGAGGCGGCGGGATCGGTTGAAGAACCGGTAGCGGAGGTCGTCGCCGGACGATGACTTTGCGGTCGATTTCGCCGCTGTCGGCTTTCGAAGCTGCCGGACTTCGCCGTGGGATGCTGGGCGCGCGTTGGCGTTGTGCCGGCATTCGGCGTTGGTGGCTGGCCGGCGGCGGCGTCCTGAGTTGTCCGGAATTGTTGTTGGCCGGCTGGTCGGTCGGCGCGCGGCGTTCTGCGATCCGCTGTTGTTCCGGCGGCGGCGTGTTGTCGGAGCGGCGTGGCGGGGCCGGTTGCGTGCTGTGCCGTGGGCGGCGCGCGTTGCTGGCGTCGCTGGCGGTGTTGCTGTCGACCAGGCGCCGAAAATATCGTTGCCCGGCGGTTGGGTCGGACCGTGCGCAGCCCTCGGCGGCGCGCTCTGAAAAGACACGTTGGTCGCTGCTTCTGACGTGACGCTGAACACGGGCGGCCTCTCGCGATGGGACTCGGCCTGAAGATCAGCAAGGACCGGGCCATCCCAGGTCTTAAAAAATATCATATATATTTCAATGTCTTACGTATCATCGGCAGCGGCTGGGCACCGCGGCGGCGGTCCCTTTTCTGCCCGGCGGCAAGATTTGCCGTTCGCAGCGCGCAAAACAGGTCGCGCGTGATTGCCTCACGGGAATGCGGCCTATATTAAAGAGCAGCTTTTCAGCCGCTCTGGCGAAGCTCGCTTTCCAGGGAATCGCTGCCAAAGCTTCCTGATCGCGCGGCGTTCGAGGCCGCCGCGATCGCATCGATGACCGGAACCATGCTCAACAGTCTGGATCTCGAAGGCCGTCCGCAGGACACCAGGATCGTCGTCGCCATGTCCGGCGGCGTCGATTCGTCGGCGACGGCTGCGCTGTTGAAGTCCGAGGGCTACGACGTCGTCGGCATCACGCTGCAGCTTTACGATCATGGCGCGGCCACCCATCGCAAGGGCGCCTGCTGCGCCGGGCAGGACATCCACGATGCCCGCAATGTCGCCGAGCGGATCGGCATCCCGCATTACGTGCTGGACTACGAGAGCCGCTTTCGCGAATCGGTGATCGACAATTTCGCCGACAGCTACGCCTCGGGCGAGACGCCGGTGCCCTGCATCGAGTGCAACCGCTCGATCAAGTTTCGCGATCTGCTCGACGACCGCGCGCGAACTCGGCGCCTCGGCGCTCGCGACCGGACATTATGTCGCCTCGCGCCGCATCGGCGACGGATCGCGCGCGCTGGTCTGCGCCGCCGACGCCGATCGCGACCAGAGCTATTTCCTGTTCGCGACCACGCGCGAGCAACTCGATTATCTGCGCTTTCCGCTCGGCGACATGACCAAGCCGCAGACGCGCGAACTGGCGCGGCGCTTCGGCCTTGAAGTCGCCGACAAGCAGGACAGCCAGGACATCTGCTTCGTGCCGACCGGGCGCTATACCGACATCATCGGCCGGTTGCGGCCGAATGCCGATCGAGCCCGGCGACATCGTCGATCTCGACGGCCGCGTCATCGGCCGGCATCAGGGCATCGTTCATTTCACCGTCGGCCAGCGGCGCGGATTGGGCATCGCCTCCAGCGCGCCGCTCTATGTGGTGCGGCTCGATGCCGCCAGCCGCCGCGTCGTGGTGGGGCCGCGCGAGGCGCTGCGGATGGATCGCATCGTGCTGCGCGACGTCAACTGGATCGGCGACGGCGCGCTCGATCGCGCGGTCGGCGACGGGTCTCGAGATTTTCGTGCGGGTGCGATCGACCCGCGCGCCGCAGCCGGCATGGCTGCGCGCCGCCGATGGCGGCTATGAAGTCGAACTGGTCGCGGGCGAAGAGGGCGTATCGCCGGGCCAGGCCTGCGTGTTCTACGATGCGCCTTCGGGCCAGGCGCGCGTGCTCGGCGGCGGCTTCATCCAGAGCGCGACCGCGAGGGGTGCGGCGGCCAAGGTGCGGCGGCCAAACGCATCGCGCAGCCGCTGGTCGAGGCGATGCGCGGATATAGGATTTTCAAGGCGGGGCATGGCTGGCAGATATCGACCGCGCGGGGGTCGCAAAGGCTTATGGGCGCTGGGCGCCGGTCTACGATCTGGTGTTCGGCAAGGTTTTCGATCACGGCCGCCAATCGACCATCGCCGAGGCCGACAGGATCGGCGGCCGGATTCTCGATGTCGGCGTCGGCACCGGATTGTCGCTGTCGGATTATTCGCGCACCACGAAATTGTGCGGCGTCGATATTTCCGAGCCGATGCTGCGCAAGGCGCAGCAGCGCGTGCGGGCGCTGGGGCTTGCCAATGTCGAGACGCTCGCGGTGATGGACGCCAAGAATCTGGCATTCGCGGATTCGTTTTTCGACGCGGTGGTGGCGCAATATGTCATCACCGCGGTGCCGGATCCCGAAGCCACGCTCGATGATTTCATCCGCGTGCTGAAGCCCGGCGGCGAACTCATCCTGGTCAATCACATCGGCGCCGAAAGCGGCCCGCGCCGCATCTTCGAACTGGCGTTCGCGCCGCTGGCGCGGCGGCTCGGCTGGCGGCCGGAATTTCCGTGGGCGCGGCTGGTCGACTGGGCGGCCAAACATGGCGGCGTCAGCCTGACCGAGCGCCGCCCGATGCCGCCGATGGGGCATTTTTCGCTGATCCGCTACCGCAAATCCTGAAGTCGCTGTTCCCGCGGAACATCCGCGCCGGCTGGCCGTTTTCCCTGCATGCAGATCGAAACGCTCGCTCTTTCTCGTCATGCGTGCTGATCGGCGGCATCCGCCGCGGCCGGCGCCCAGGCGCCGCCGTCGCCGGCGACGCCGCCGGCCCAAACCGCGCCGCCGGCGCCCGCGCACGCCAACGATTGCGCGCCGACGCCAATCGACGCCGCAGGGAAGCATCTGCGCCGCAGGGCACCACCACCGGGCAAAGCCAGCGAGCCGCTCGGCGACAAACTGGCGAAATCCGACGGCGTGTTGTGCCCGCCCGCGGGCGTCGATCCGCAAATGCGCGCGCCGACGCCCGATACCGGCAACACGCCGGTGATCCCGCCGCCCGGCAGCCCCGGCGGCGATCCCAACGTCCGGCCGAAATAACGGCCTGCAGGATTTCGCGCAGGACGGCTTGGCGGCGCGAACGGCCGGGTTTGCTTGACATGCCCTTGACCGGCTTCTTATATGCCGCGCGTTCGCGACTGCGGCATATAAAGCCGCGACGGTGAACCGTGGCGGGGTAGCTCAGCTGGTTAGAGCACGGGAATCATAATCCTGGGGTCGGGGGTTCGAGTCCCTCTCCCGCTACCATCAATCCCCCCTTGGATCGGGATGGGAACGCGGTGTAACCGGCGAGTTCGGCAAGTCGTCCCTTCACTTCGACACTAAAGCCGTGACCGCCGGGTTGGGTATCGACAATCACTTTGGCGACCAGACGCCGCGGGATGGTGATGAGTTCGGCGCCAGAGGTTACGATCGCGGCCTTGGTATCGCGCCGCTCTTTTTCCAATCCATCGATTCGCGCGAGCAGGGAATCGACGTCGCCGCGGCCCTTCGCGATGGCGTCGACCAGACGGTCGAGTTCGCGACCGATCTCGGTTTCGCGGCGGAACAGCCTGCACGCGCGCTGGCCATTGCCCTTGGCCAGCGCCGGCGTTCGGAATTATAGGTCTTGATATATTCGGCTGATCGCGGCCGGCGGTCTTAGCCGATCGCCTTTGCCAGAACCTCCTCGCCTCGTTCAGATGTCGCCATCCATCGCGAGAGCCGCTGTTGCGCCGTCGCTTTCTGGTTGCCGGACATCGATTTCACGAGGCCCTCCAGCTCGGTCATGGCAAGGCCGACCCCGTGACGGCTCGCCAGGCTCAACCAGACAAAGGCTTCGATGGGATCATTCGCGACGCCGAGGCCCTTGGCGTAGCAGTAGCCCAGCCGCGCCTGGGAGGGATAGTGACCGGATTCCGCGGCGCGCCGGTACCACTGCACGGCTTGCGCCAGATCGATCTCGACGCCAATGCCTTTCGTCAGCGCCACCGCGTAGTTGAACTGACCCAGCGCATCGCCACTTTCGGCGGCGCGAAGAAACCAGGCAGCCCCCTGCGACGGATCGCGCGCGACGCCGTCTCCCTTCGCGTACATGGCGCCGACATTGTTGGCGGCGAGCGGATTGCCGTGCTCGGCCGATCGAAGATAGAATTCAAAGGCGCGCGCGGCGTCTTGCTGCACACCGAGGCCATTCGCATAGAGCGCGCCGAGCCAGGCTTCGGCTTCCGCGTCACCCCGTTCGGCAATCGGTTCCCAGATTTGCCTGGCCTTCAGGAAATCTTTTTCCAGATACGCCTTCTCACCGTCTTCAACCGTCAGCATTGTCTTCTCCTATTGCCGCGTGTGCGCTGCGACCTTGTACAAATAGACGCAATCCACGTCTTCCGATTGCTCAGTCGGCGGAGCGCCCGCCGTCTTCAGGTGTTCGATGAAATATTGCTGGACCGTCCGCGCGGCACGGTTGGTCAGGAGCTGCTTGTATAGCCAGGGATCTTCGGCATCGCGCACGCCGTGGTGTTCGAACAGCGCCTGCCTCGGCTGGTCGGCAAGCCCGACGTACCAGTTCGAAAACGTCGGATCGAATTCCTTGATGTAGGCAAGGAACTCGTATTTGACCTGCTGCACGCTGAAGACCATCGTCAGCGTCCTGATCGGGCGTGGGTCAGCGGGGCATTCCAGTAGGCGACGTGATGGGTGTTGATGCGCTCCAGGAGTTCCTGGTTGAATTTCCAGGCTGACCGCGATTGCTCGGTGACATCGCAAACCGCCGGCAGACCCGCCTCGGCTTGACCCGACAATGCCTTCGTAGCGGCTAATCCCGCCAATATGACCAGTCTGGCCTGGTCGCTGCCGTAAGCAACATCGGTTGCCCGCGCCTCCCTGAAGAACGACATTCGCCACAAGGCCTGGTCGAATGCCGTGGGCTGCAGAATGATCGCGAGCGTGGCGTTGCGAGCCTTGATGAGCACCAGATTCGGGAAGTGCCATTCCGCCGACACGTAGTTGCTGGCGCCGCCGCCGCTTTCACATGAGCGGGCGGTATCGACCAATGCGGCGCCGGCAAGCTTCCAGTTGGCGCGGTGCTCCTGCCACTCGCCGCCGGCCCGCATCGCCCTTGGGTCTACTTCGGATTCGACGGCTGGAGGACAGATGTCCCGGTCCAGAGTTGGATCGACGTTGGCGAAGATGAAGGGGCCGCCGGTGTGGATATTCACCTGCAGCAACCGCTCCGGGTAGACACCCAAATACTGCCCGGCCTGTGGCGTCATCTCGTTCAACAAATCGCCGGCGATGACACCGCGGTCCCGGCTGTGTCCGCAGGACGTGTAGGAGCATTTGGTCTTTCTGCCGGTTTGGCACTGAGCGGGAATTGAGCGGCAGCCGCCATGCTGGGCCTTGTTGAACCGGCCGATCAAACCGCCGGAAGCGAGCCGTTGAACATGGATCGCGTGTTCACCCAGCGTATAAGGCAGCAGGTCGCCCGGTTTGGCTATCTCGGGGCTCGTCCCGATGCAGACCCAGTCTCGCGTCCAGACTTTTTCGTTCTCCAGTTCCTGAAACACCGCAGAGGTGTAGGCGCGACGGGGCATGGCGCTGGCCACGCCGAACCGTGCGCCGCATGCCCCGTAGGTTGCGCTCTGCAGAAAGTCGACGCCCCCGTCCACGAAGCCGAGATCCGGATGAGCGAGCATGATCGTTCCTCTTGCATTTGAAGAGGCGCCCGCGCGGCCAGCGCGGGCGCTACTTCTTTATCTGACGCGTTTTCTTCGCGCGAACCGGTGTCCATTTCGCGGGAAAACGCTCCGATCCTACTTGCGCGCCTTGTTCATGGGCTGATCGTAGTCCGACCTGCCGCGATGCATGATCGCCTCGGGGCTTGGCGACGGCAGCGGTCCATCTTTCATGAAGCGGTTGAGGACATTGCCGACCAGTTTCGAGATGTTGTTGTCGCCGTTGTTCCAGGGCAACGCGCCGCAGAACGCGATCGACGAAAACGCAAAGGATGCGCCGCCGTTCGGTGTCTCGTGATAGGCGATATCCGAGCGCACGCGCGGATGCTGGGTGCCATCGAGCCCTTGCTGGTTGAAGCCGTAGTCCTCCATGACCAGCAGGTAGCCTTCGGTATGACGGCCGGCTGACGTCGCCACCACCAGCGTGTGCGGCGGGCTGCCGAGCATCGTATCGACGATATCAAGTTCGGTACCGGCCGCTCCGCCGCCGACCAGGCCGAAATTGCCGAGCTTCTCGTCGTAGGTGATGCCCTCGAATGCCCAGGAGACGCGGCTATCGTTGCTCTCCGGCGTACGCGAATAATACGTCGAGATGTCGAAGCCTTCCGACGACATGCCGGTGCCGGCGATCGTGTGTAGATAGCGGCCGCGGAAGCGCCACATGCCGCCGAGTTCGCCGGTGCCCTGGTGATAATATTCGCCGGGGTCGGCGCGCCAGGTGCGGATGCCGGATTCGCATCGGCGCATCTCGGTCACCACACCGCGTCCCTTGCCATCGTAAGCCGGGTGATAGGAGTGGACCCAATACCAGCCGTCGGCGCCCATATACATGAAGCGGCCGCCGCGTTGCATGTAATTGTGCAGCGCATCGAGTTGCGGCCCGCTGTTGTGCTCGGGGTGCGATCCGGAAATGACGACGTTGTAGTTTTCAAGGCGGGCGAGACCGTCATAGCTGACGTCCTCGTCGGTGATCACGTCGTACTTGTATCCCATCTTCTCCAGCCAATAGATCATGTGCAGATCGGCCGGGTATTGCCACGGCGCCTGCGCCAGAAAATGATCGTACTTCGGACGGATGCTCAGGATTGGCCGCAGCCGGGAGGACAGGCACAGGCCGCTGCCGTCGGTGTGGGTGTCATAGATCGAGCCGCCATATTCGCGGTGTTCCGAAAGGAACATGTTCTGCTGCTGCATGATCGGCACGCGATAGACCAGGAGTTCGGCGCCGCCGGCGTTGTTGGCGAGATGCTCGTTGGCATAGGCCATGTAGCTGATGGTCGGCACCATGAAGGCGATCTTCGATTGTTCCTCGCCGACGCGGGGCACCACCCAGAACGGGATGTAGTCTTCATCGCCATCCTTGGAGGTGAGCTTGGCCGCATAGAACTTGCTGCTGGTGCCGGCCGGGACCTTCCATTCGAAACTCACCGCCCATCGCGCGTCGTCGATGTCATCGTCGTGGAAATGGATGGCTCCATATTGTTCGGGTGCTGCTTTCCAGTCGAACACCTGACCCTGCCAGTTATAGCCGGTCATGGCTCGCGTCGGGCAGTTGACGATGGTGGCGTCGAACAGATACGGCCCCTTGTCCTTGCCGACGATGGTATTGATTCCGTCCGAGAATTCCCATGCCGCGACGATCGTCTCCGAGAGCTTTCCGGTCGGTCCGGAATTTCTGCGCTCCGACAGGCCGGGCTGGGCACCCTGTTTCATGGTCTCGATCTCGAGCCGCGTCAGCGCCTTGCTGGAAATGCGCGGGCTGTCGATCTTTCCATTGTAGTGTCCCTTGATCAGGACACCGGACGGAACGGACGCCTTGGCCTGCGGCGAATCCGTGATGCTGCCGCAATAGCCGGCGATCACCGTCGGCGTGCCGGGGGTATAGGCGAGCTTGGTCGCAAGCTTTTTTGTCACCGGGGCGATCTCCGGATCGAGCGCGTAAACGACCTGCGGTTCGTGGTAAAGCGTGGCTTCGCCGGTCGCCGCATCGAACGTCGCGGCCACGAAATGCCACGCATGGTCACGTACCGGCGCGCCGGTCGTGATCACCTGATCGTTGATGCGGAATTCGATGCAGCCCTCTGCGTTCATGAACAGGCCGTAACCCTTGCCGTCGTGCCATTTCGTCACCAGGCCTTGCGCACCGTGCTTCCAGTATTTCGGGTGCGTCTTGGGTGTGGTGGGCCAGATCCAGCACTGCAAGGTAACGCTCTCGACGCGGAACTGCGGCTTGTCGACCACGAAGCCGTATGATCCGCTGTAAATCTCCTGCTTAAGTCCTTTGTAGGTGGCATTGCAGTCCGCTTTGATCGCTTCCTCGATGAAGCCGGGTCCGCGCGGATTGGTGTCTCCATGAATCATCTTGACGATTTCCGCCTGGTATTCGGCCGGTCCGTCGCAATTCACGAAGAACTTGATGGTGTCGCCCGGATGGACGCTGAACTTGTCGGCGTATCCGGTAATCTTCATCCAACTCATGGCTTTGTCCTCAAAAACGACGGTGGTTAATTCGCAACGCGTGAATGCTCAGGTGACGGTCCAAAAATCGTCGCGGCGTTTCCAGCCTTCCCTGAAGTGTTCCGGAAATCCGTCGGTCTCGGCGAACTCATCGAGCCGCATGACAAAGATGTCGTGCTGCGGATCCTGCTCGTTGTCGTAAACCTTGTCGGTGACAAACTCCGGCGGTACGCCACGAATCCCGGAGAGGCGCCCGATCCGCCATTCCTTCTCGACCTTGGTGCAGATCACGACCAGCTTGCCCTTGGCGGGTTGAGCGCGCATGCGAAGCAGCACGCGATTGAGCTGGAAGTCCTCGTGGATGCCGCCCGTCACCGTGGTGGTGTCGCCCGGCGTCGCGCATTTCAGGATGGTGTTTCCGGCAACGCCCTTCATCGAGTCGATGCATTCCTTGTGCACCTTCATCATGCGTTTGGCGTCGGCGGTCGATTTTCGAGGAATTGGGATCATGGGAGTCCTCCTGGTTGAGCTAAATCGCGAGATGTTTCTGGATCAGGGCCGCATCGAGATTTTCAATGGCGCCGGTTGCCACGACCCGTCCGTTATCGACCATCAGAAAGGCGTCGCCGAGCCGGCGAGCGACCTTGATGTGTTGTTCGGTCAACAGCAGCGTGATGCCGAATTCCTTGTTCAGCCTCAGCAGGGTGTCGCCGATCTCGTGGACGATGTTGGGCTGGATGCCTTCGGTCGGCTCATCCAGCAGCAGCACTTTGGGATCTACCGCGAGCGCGCGGGCGATGGCGAGCTGCTGCTTCTGCCCGCCGGACAATAGGCCGGCACGCCGATCGAGATTGGCCTTCAGATACGGGAACAGCCGCAGGCATATTTCGGGGATATCCGGTTTGCCGTCGGGACGCGCGAAGGTTCCGAGCATGATGTTTTCGCGAACCGTAAACTCGGCGAGGATGCCGCGTCCCTGCGGGACATAGCCGATCCCGAGCTTGGCCCTTTGATAGGTTTGCGAGCTGTTGATGTTTTGCCCGTTGACGAGGATGTCTCCGACGGAGCGGTCGGTCAGCCCCATGATCGTGCGCATCAGCGTGGTCTTGCCCACGCCGTTGCGGCCCAGAACACAAAGACATTTGCCTTGCTCGAGACCGAAGGAGAAATCCTTCAGGATCGGCGTTTTGCCATAGTAAGAGGTGACCCTGTCCATCGAGAGCAGCAACGTCAGCCCTCCTCGTCGCCGAGATAAACCTCGCGCACGCGCGGGTTCGCCTCGATATCGCTGATCGGCCCCTGCGCCAGCAGGCTGCCCATATGCATCACCGTCACGACGTCGGCGATTTCCCGCACGAACGCCATGTCGTGCTCCACCACCACCAGCGTGTTGGTTTTCTTGAGATCCTTGAAAATCGAAACCGTCTTCTCGATCTCGGCTTCCGTCATCCCGGCAACGGGCTCGTCGAGCAACAGCAGGCGTGGATCCTGCATCAACACCATTCCGATCTCGAGCCATTGAGTTTCGCCGTGCGACAGGATTCCAGCCTCGACGCCGAGCCTCTCGGTGAGCCCGGTTTGCGTCGCGATCTGGTCCAGCCGTTGCGAGAAGCCTGGCTCCCTGAACCGGAAGATGTTCTTCAGCGGGTTGGTGCTGCGGCTATAGGCGACCTCCAGGTTTTGGCGCACCGAAAGATCGCGGAACACCGCGGGTACCTGAAATTTCCGGCCGATTCCAAGACGAGCAATCTCATGCTCATCAAGGCCGGTGATATCGTCGTCGCAAAACATGATTTGCCCGGAGGTCGGCTTCTGGCGCCCCGTGATCAAATCCATCGTGGTGGTTTTGCCGGCGCCGTTAGGTCCGACCAGGCAGCACAGGGTTTGTTCGACGATCTCGATGCTGAAATCATTGATGACAGGGATGGTGTCGAAGCTCTTGCAGAGATGTTTGATCTCGAAAAAGCTCATCGCTCGGTTCCCCTATTCGCCGGGTTGCGGATAGAGGCGATGCGCGGCGACATCATTGCCGTTGCGCTTTGAAGGCACCGACAAGCGGCCCAGAATGCTTTCGACCAGACCGGCCAATCCTTTCGGCAGGAAGCGCACAACCAGAATGAAGAACGCGCCGAGCACCAGCAGCCAGGTGTTGAGGAACGTGTCGCCGAGGTAGCTTTGCGCGCCCTGGATCAGGAAGGCGCCGATGATGGCCCCGATCAACGACAGTCGACCTCCTATTCCCGCCCAGATCACCATCGACAGGCTGAATGTCGTGTCGAACTGCGCGGGCGAGACGTATTGCGTCAGCACGACCCAGCAGCATCCGGCGACCGCGGCGATAAATCCTGCGATCGTGTACACCGTGGTCTCGTAGCCCGCGACGCTGTAACCGAGAAAGCGTACCCGTTCCGCATCTCCGCGCACCGCCTGTACCACGAGCCCGAACCGGCTCAACGTCATCAGCTTGGCGCCGACGGTCGCCACCAGCAGCAACGCCAGCACGGACCAATAGGTCACCGGGCTGTAGGGATCGAGGGCATAGTCCCCGAGTTTGAGAGGAGACGGCGGCGTAATGCCGTTGGCGCCGTTGGTGTAGGGCTGGATGTCCAGGATCAGGGTATACCAGGCGCTTAGCATCGCGAGCGTCATGATCGCGAAGAACGGTCCGGAGACCCGCGCCCGGAACATCAATCCACCGAAGATCGCGCAAAACAGCGTCGGCACCACCAGCGATAGGGCGATACCCAATGCGGTATGGCGGAAGGGTTCCCATAGAAGCGGCAGGTGATCGAGACTGTTGTTCAACATGAATGGCGGAATCGGATTTGACGCATCCTGCGTCTGCATCTGCATCGTCATCGCCATGCCGTAGGCACCAAGGCCAAACGGAATTCCTTGTCCCAGATTGAGAATGCCGCCAAAGCCCCAGCACAGGCTGATCGACAATGCGAGCATGCCGAACACGCCATAGGTCGCGAACTGATTGAGAAGAAACGAGTCGCTGACAAACGTCGGAAGTAGCGCCAGCAATACGAAGAACACTCCGTAAGCCAGCCACTGCGCTTTGACGTTATGGTAGAGGTTCATCTTCAGGCTATTCCTCGGTCCCTTGATCCCGGCCCCGGCTAACGTCGCGTGGCGGATGGTGCGAACAAGCCTTGCGGGCGGATGCGGAGGAACACCACGATCAGGACATACAGAACGAAGCGAGCGAACGTATCGTTGGTGAAGTAAGCGAAGATCGATTGCAGTTCACCGGTCGCACCGCCGGCGACCACGCTGCCGGCGAGGGTGCCGCCGCCGACCACGACGACCAGAAATGCCTGCACCACATAGCCGGCTCCCATGGTCGGAAGCACGATGTTGAGAACGCCAAACAGCGACCCCGCGAGACCGGCAAGGCCGGCTCCGATCGCAAAGGTCAGCATGTAGATCCGGTCGGAATTGATGCCGAAGGAGGCGGCCATCTCCTTGTCCTGCATGACCGCGCGAACCTGCACACCGAAACGGGTGCGGTAGAACAGCGCCCAAAGTGCTGCGACCAGCGCGATGGTGATGGCGAGGACGACCACCCTGAACGCGGAGATATTGACAAAACCGAGCTGGAAATTGCTGGTGAAGATCGGCGGCACCGCCAGATATTTGGGATCGCTTCCGAAGATCAGGCGGACACCCTGCATCAGCACCAGCGACACCCCGAAAGTCGCGAGCAGCGTATCCAGCGGGCGCTTGTAGAGATAGCGGATGAGGCCGCGCTCCAGCACGAGACCCACCGCGGCGACAATGATAAAGGCGGCCGGCACACATAGCAGAAACGGCAGACCGAAGTAGTCCTGCAGCATGTAGGAGCTGTAGGCACCGAGCATGATGAATTCACCGTGGGCCATGTTGATGACCCCGGCCGTTCCGTAGATGATGGTGAGGCCGAGGGCGGCGATCAGCCAGATGCTGGCGATGCTGACGCCAAGGATCAGCGCGTTGAAGAACGCGCTCAGGTCGAACGAGCCAAAAAACGATCCCAAAGCCATTTTCACTCCACCACAACAGCATCGCCGACCGCCCGGAAGCTGCCCTCAGCTTTCCGCGGCGGCTGGCGATAACGGCTCCTTGCACCGGGCCAGGAGCCGTGATCGCAGACTTAGGCCTTCGACACAGGCGAACCCGATCGCCTCAGATGACGCTCTTGCGCGTCTTGCCGTCCGGCGCCTCCAGACCGTTCGCTGTGCACTTTCCGAGATCGGGATAGATGGAATAGGGATCGGGCGCGACGTGCTGTTCCGAAGCCTTGACGATCTTGAAGCTGCCATCGGCCTGGCACTGTCCGATCTTGGGCTTCAGCCAGGTGTTGAAGTTCTGGTCGTCGATCCAGATCAGCCCTTCGGGCGACACATCGTCCTCAACGCGCAGACCGCCGGAATGGTCGCGGATCGCACGCGGCGTCACGGCCTCGAGGCCGACCGCCTTGAT
Organism: uncultured Pseudomonadota bacterium; assembly: GCA_963771225.1. Lineage (GTDB taxonomy): Bacteria > Pseudomonadota > Alphaproteobacteria > Rhizobiales > Xanthobacteraceae > Bradyrhizobium. Next base: position 90,785 of record CAVYSR010000016.1, read on the forward strand.
CGCCTTTTCGAGGCCGTACTTGAATACATAGGCGGAGGTATAGGTCTCCTCCATGTTGTAGTGCGTCGTTCCATTCTTGCCGTATTTGCTCTTGAGGAAACCCTCGACGAATTTGTGGTTGGTGGGATTGTCCAATCCCTGAAAATAGGGGGCCGAAAGGAAGTGGCCGGCACCAAACTCATTGCCCATCGCGCGGGTTTCGATCTCGCCGGTCGTCAGCGAGGCGATCGGCATCGTGTCCGCCTTGAACCCCTCCTGCTTGAACTGCTTGTGGAAAGCGATGTCGGACGCCCCCACCACCGTCGAAAAGATGAAGTTCGGCTTGGCATCGCGAATCTTGTTCAGCACCGGGCCGAATTCGGAGCCACCGAGCGGAATGTATTCTTCGCCAAGCAACTCGCCGCCGGCCTTCTGAAGCCAGATCTTTGCGTTCTTGTTGGATTCCTTCGGCCACACATAGTTGGAGCCGACGAAGAACACCTTCTTGCCGAACTGCTCGACCATGTATGGAATGAGGTCCTTGGAATGCTGATTGGCCAGGGGGCCCGTGCAGATCGTGTTCTGCGTGCACTCCGCGCCTTCGTAGCAGGTCGGATAGTAAAGCAGATGATCCTGGGCCATCACGGTAGGCAGGATCGCCTTGCGGCTTGCCGACGTATAGCAGCCGAAGATCGAAACCACCTTGTTGCGAAGGATCAGCTCCTTGGTCTTTTCCGAATAGACGTTGAAGTCGGATTTCGCGTCGACGATCACCGGCTCGATCGGCATCCCGGCGACGCCACCGGCCTTGTTGATCTCGTCGATCGCGTACTGCATCACAAGGGTGGAATCTTCTTCCGGAACCGCCAATCCGCCCGGAGAGCGAGAACAACAGGCCAATCTTGATGGGCTCCCCCTTCTTGATCCACGACTGCGCGCCCCATGCCTGATCGATGTTGCGTACAAACATATAGGGCGCGGCTACCGCTGCGCCGGCGCCCAGCGCCGCTGTCTTGAGAAATGATCGACGACTACCCCGCATCTTCGTCTCCTGTGCTGACTTTCCTGATAAGAAATCTTATTTCCGGAAAATAAGCGGAACCATTGGTTTCTCAAGAGTAAACTTTGTGCACTGTAGATAAAGGAATCGGCAGTGATTCAGTATCCGGCTTTCGGTGGTGGCGCAGGACAGTTCATCTTGCCTGCTTCCTGAGCAGGCCGGCAGAGCCCCTTCAACATCGGCCTGAACTCCGACGTGTCCGCAACAGCAAAGCTTTGCGGTGTTTCAAATGATGCGGCGGGAAATCAGAATGAAGCCGTGCACGTTGATGGGAGCAATGGAGAACGGAGCGAATTTACCGCCACCCTGATTCATCCACGCGAGCTTTGAGCGCGTTAAAAAAGTTATCGTCAACAAAGCCACAGATTGTGTTAGGGAGAATTGTGTTAGGAAGAGAAGTGCTTCACCGGGGACATTCGATGAAAAGAAACCCAAAGTTGCCGCCAAGAGAAGCAGGCCGCGACCAAACTGATTATCGGACCGGATCGAACGCGCCAAACGAAGCCAGAAGTCTGGAGCGCGCGCTGGGCGCCAAGATCAGGGCGATCAGGCGGGAGAGGGAGCTTTCGGTACTCGATCTTTCCAATGCATCGGACATATCCGCCGGCATGCTTTCAAAGATCGAGAATGGCCAGATCTCACCGTCGCTTTCCACGCTGCAATCCATTGCGAGCGCGCTCAACGTGCCGCTGAGCCTGCTGTTCGCAGCATCGGAGGAGCGGCGCGACTGTTCCTATGTCCGCGCCAGGCAAGGCGTTGTGATCGAGCGCCGCGGCACCAAGGCCGGACATGTCTATCAGCTGCTCGGGCATGTGATCGGCGGCGATGTGGTGGTCGAACCCTACATGATTACGCTCAAGGAGGATGCCGAGGCCTTCACGGGGTTTCAGCATTCAGGCATGGAATTCATCTACATGCTGACGGGCGAAGTGATCTATCGTCACGGCGACAACACCTATCGGCTCCGTCCGGGCGATTCGATCCTGTTTGACTCGGGCGCGTTGCATGGTCCCGAGTCTCTGGTGAAGCGGCCGATGACATATCTCTCGATCATCGTTTATCCGCGGACGTAAGCTGCTGGCGTTTTTTCGAGCAGCAAGACGCCTGGCACCTAATCTCTGCTGGTTGACATGTGCTGCCGCGGCCGCAGCGTGCCTCGGATACGTGGCTCAGGTTGCAGCGACTGAATGTGTCGAAGCGCGCCGGATAAACGCGGGCATGTAAAGCCGTCAGGGCGACTCCCTCGCCGTCGCTGAAGCTAACCCGGCGATTGCGGCGGTGCACTCGCCCAACTGACGCGGCGGGATTCACCCTCTGCACGAACATCGGTCATCCGACCCTATTGACAGGAGGAAGACCGCAAAGATACTTCTGAGGATATAACGTTTCTTGAGAGGAAAATTTATGTGCGGAATTGCCGGGCTGTTTCTCAAGCGATCGTCGCTCGAGCCCCAGCTGGGTTCGATGCTCAGCCAGATGCTCACGGTGCTGTCGGATCGGGGTCCGGATAGCGCGGGTTTCGCTGTCTACGGCAGAGGAACGGATGATCTTGTCAAGCTCACGCTGAGATTACCGGCTGGATCCGAGGCGAGCGACGCCATTGTTGCAACCGCAACCAAATTCGAGCTGAAGACCCCTGCCTTTCACGCCAACCATGTCGTTGTTTCGGTTCCGGCCGCCAGGTTGGAGGCCGTCCAATCGTTCATCCGGCGATCACCCTCGCTCAGCGGGGTCGAAATAGTCGGCAGCGGAACGCGCATGGAAATCTACAAGGATGTCGGTCTTCCCGGCGACGTCGCCAGACGCTTTGATCTCGCCCAGATGTCGGGCACGCACGCCATCGGCCATACCCGAATGGCGACCGAGTCGGCAGTCACGACCAAGGGGGCGCATCCCTTTTCCACCGGAGTGGACCAGTGTCTGGTCCATAACGGGTCGCTATCCAATCATAACGGCGTGCGGCGCAGTTTGCAGCGCGAGGGATTGTCGTTCGAGACCGACAACGATACCGAGGTCGCCGCCGGATATCTGACCTGGCGGATGCGTGAAGGCGCGTCGCTGAAGCAAGCGCTTACGCAAAGCCTGAAGGACCTCGACGGGTTTTATACTTTTGTCGTGGGCACCAAATCCGGCTTTGCCGTGCTGCGAGATCCGGTTGCGTGCAAGCCGGCATTGATGGCCGAGACCGACGACTATGTCGCTTTCGGCTCCGAGTATCGCGCGCTTGCCGAACTTCCCGGCATCGCTTCGGCGCGCGTTTTCGAGCCGGAGCCAGCAACCGTCTATGCGTGGGAGCGCAATTAATGCCGAGTGTCGATCTTTCGGAGGTCAAGCTGCGCGACCTCAATGCCGCGTTGCACAGGTTGCCCAAGGATACCAATGAAACACATTGGACCGTTCTTAATCCCGGCGGCAAACACTCGATCGCCTGCGGCGTGGACCTGCCGGTCACCATCGAGGTTGCCGGACACGTCGGATATTACTGCGGCGGAATGAACTGCCACGCGACCATCATCATCGACGGCAACGCGGGCGCTGGCGTGGCCGAAAACATGATGTCGGGCGAGGTTCGCGTCAAGGGCGACGCCAGTCAGTCGGCCGGCGCCACCGGACGTGGCGGCCTGCTGGTCATTGATGGCAACGCGTCCGCGCGCTGCGGAATCTCGATGAAGGGTATCGACATCGTGGTCAAGGGATCGATCGGCTCGATGAGCGCCTTTATGGCGCAGTCAGGCAATTTGGTCGTGCTTGGCAATGCCGGCGAGGCGCTTGGCGATTCCATCTATGAGGCCCGGCTGTTCGTGCGGGGATCCGTTGCAAGTCTCGGCGCGGACTGCGTCGAGAAGGAAATGGGCCGCGAGGATCGCGCGGCTCTCGACGCGGTTCTTGGACGAGCCGACATCACCGACGTGTCGGCGAATGACTTCAAGCTCTACGGATCGGCGCGTCGACTCTATCATTTCCACGTCGATAATGCTGACGCTTACTGATCGGAGTCGTTCCATGGCCGCGCAAGACGCATCGGCGCAAGAATTCGATATTGCAGGATTCGCCATTAACCGTGTCGCACGGAACATTGCCGCGTTATTCGGCGACGTTCGATCAGCATGCAATTGCAGAAATCCAGCGTGCGGCCGCAACCGGTATCTACGATATCCGCGGTGGCGGCGCCAAACGCAAGCTTCCGCATTTCGACGATCTGTTGTTTCTGGGGGCGTCGATCTCGCGGTATCCGCTCGAGGGATATCGGGAAAAGTGCGGAACCAATGTGGTGTTGGGGTCGCGCTTTGCCAGCAAGCCCATTGAACTCAAAATTCCGGTGACCATCGCCGGCATGAGTTTCGGCGCATTGTCGGGACCTGCGAAGGAAGCGCTCGGTCGCGGCGCGTCGGCGAGCGGCACGTCCACCACGACCGGCGATGGCGGCATGACCGCGGAAGAGCGCGAGCATTCCACGACATTGGTCTATCAGTATCTTCCTTCCCGCTATGGCATGAATCCCGAGGATTTGCGCAAGGCCGACGCGATCGAGATCGTGATCGGGCAGGGCGCGAAGCCCGGCGGCGGCGGCATGTTGCTCGGCCAGAAGATCTCGCCGCGCGTCGCCAAGATGCGAAACCTGCCCGAAGGTATCGATCAACGCTCGGCCTGTCGTCATCCGGACTGGACCGGACCCGACGATCTCGAAATCAAGATCGAGGAGTTGCGCGAGATCACGGATTGGGAAAAGCCGATCTACGTCAAGGTCGGTGCCAGTCGCCCGTATTACGATACGGCGTTGGCGATCAAGGCGGGTGCGGATGTGGTGGTGCTCGACGGAATGCAGGGCGGCACCGCCGCCACCCAGGATGTATTCATCGAAAACGTCGGGCTGCCTATTCTTGCCGCGATCCGCCCCGCCGTTCAGGCGCTGCAGGATCTCGGCCTGCATCGCAAGGTCCAGCTGATCGTATCCGGTGGCATCCGCACCGGAGCCGATGTCGCCAAGGCGCTGGCGCTTGGTGCCGATGCCGTCGCGATCGGGACCGCGGCGCTGATCGCACTGGGTGACAACGATCCGCGCCTGGAAGCCGAGTATCGGAAGCTCGGCACCACGGCCGGCGCTTACGACGATTGGCACGAAGGCCGCGATCCTGCGGGCATCACCACGCAGGATCCTGTCCTGGCGGCGCGCCTCGATCCGGTGAAGGCCGGGCGCCGGCTGGCCAATTATCTCGCGGTATTGACGCTCGAATGCCAGACCATCGCGCGGGCATGCGGCAAAAGCCACGTTCACAATCTCGAACCGGAAGATCTCGTGGCGCTGACGGTTGAATCGGCGGCGATGGCCGGTGTTCCGCTTGCGGGCACGAACTGGATACCCGGAAAATTCTAACGCCACGAAGGCCGGCACAGGGGATCGTTATGACTGTCAATCTCGAAGACATGGCCAAGCAGAAGGGCATCAGGTCGTTTCTCATTTCCTACACCGATCTGTTCGGCGTTCAGCGCGCCAAGCTGGTGCCGGCGGCGGCGATCAATGCGATGGCGAAGGCGGGGGCCGGCTTCGCGGGCTTCGCAACCTGGCTCGACATGACGCCGGCGGACGCGGACCTGTTCGCGATTCCCGATCCGGACAGTCTGGTGCAATTGCCGTGGAAACCGGAGGTGGGTGGCTTGCGGCCGATCTGTGGATGAACGGCGCGGAGGTCGCCCAGGCACCGCGCAATCTGCTCAAGAAGCTCAAGGCGGAGGCGCAGGCAAAGGGCTTTCACGTCAAGACTGGCGTCGAATGCGAGTTCTTTCTCACCACGCCCGACGGCCTTGCCGTTTGCGATGCCGCGGACCGGCAGGCCAAGCCCTGCTACGACCAGTCGGCCCTGATGCGCCAGTACGACATCATCGCAGAGATTTCCGACGCCATGCTTGCGCTGGGCTGGAAGCCGTACCAGAGCGACCATGAGGATGCGAACGGTCAGTTCGAGATGAACTGGGAATATGACGACACGCTGATCACGGCCGATCGCCACTCCTTCTTCAAGTATATGGCGAAATCCGTTGCCGAGAAGCACGGCCTGCGTGCGACGTTCATGCCGAAGCCGTTTCTCGATCTCACCGGCTCCGGCTGTCACGCCCATGTTTCGCTCTGGCGCGACGGCAAGAACCTGTTCGAAAGCGAAACCGGCGAACTCGGCGTCTCGGATCTCGGTTATCACTTCATTGGCGGGATCATTCATTCGGCGGACGCGCTATGCGCGTTGTTCAATCCAACCGTGAACTCGTACAAGCGCATCAATGCGCCGCGAACGACCTCGGGCGCCACCTGGGCCCCCAACACCGTAACCTATACCGGGAACAACCGCACCCACATGATCCGCATCCCCGAAGCCGGGAGGTTTGAGCTTCGGCTCGCGGATGCCGCGGCCAATCCGTATCTGCTGCAGGCCGGAATTATCGCGGCAGGCATCGATGGCATCGAGAACAAGCGCGACCCTGGCAAGCGGCTCGATATCAACATGTATACGGACGGACATCTGGTGAAGAACGCCAAGCGGCTCCCCCTCAACATGCTCGATGCGCTTCGCGCGCTCGGCAAGAGCACGACGATAAAGGGTTCTCTGGGCGAGTTCGTTCCCTCGTATCTCAAATTGAAACATGAGGAATGGAACAGCTATTGCCGCCATCTGACCCAATGGGAGCGCGACGCGACGCTGGATTGCTAAGTCCGGTGACTTCACGCCGCGCGAAAGCGCGGCCTCCGGAAAAAGCCTGCCCGCCTAACCTGGCGCCCGGCTGCCGCGACGGGCCGTTGCCGCATCGACCGTATTGCTGAGCAGACAGGCGATCGTCATCGGACCGACGCCGCCCGGGACGGGAGTAATCGCTCCTGCCGTTTGCGCCGCTTCCACGAAAGCGACGTCACCGGTGAGCCGAGAACCGCCGGCATCATCCGTGACACGATTGATGCCGACGTCGATCACGATGGCGCCGGGTTTGATCCATTCGCCACGGATCATCTCGCGCCGGCCCACCGCAGCTACCAATATATCCGCGGTCCGCGCCAGAGCCGCAAGGTCCCGGGTTTTTGAATGGGCGACGGTGACGGTGCAGCCTTCCTTGAGCAGCAGTTGAGCCATCGGCTTGCCCACGATATTTGAGCGACCGATGATCACGGCGTGCAATCCCGACAGCTCGGCGCGAACGGATCTCAGCAACATCATCGAGCCAAGCGGCGTGCACGGCACGATGCCGCCCGTTCCGGTAGCGACGAGACCGACATTGATCGGGTGAAAGCCGTCGACGTCCTTGGCGGGATCGATAGCGCGAAGCACCCTGTCGGCGTTGATCTCGGGAGGGAGCGGCAGCTGGACCAGTATGCCGTCGACGGCATCGTTATGATTGAGCTCTTTTATCAGCGTGAGGAGTTCCACTTCCGTGGTATCGGGCGGAAGGCGATGCTCAAAGGACGCCATACCGGCCTCCAGGGTCTGCTTGGCCTTGGAGCGGACATAGACCTGGCTTGCGGGATCGCTGCCGACGAGGACAACCGCGAGTCCCGGTTTGATGCCGCGGCCCACGAGTTTCGCGACGTCGTTGGCAATGGTTGCCCTCAATCGTGCCGCCTGAGCCTTGCCATCGATGATGTGTGCCGACATCGTTCAGTCCCGAAATACGACGGTCTTGTGCTCGTTGGCGAGCGAGCGTCCGTCCAGATGAAAGAATACCGCGCGAGCCAGTACGCGGCGTTCGATGTCCCGACCCTTGCGAACCAGATCTTCCGGGCTGTCCTGGTGGCTGATGCGTTCGACGTCCTGCTCGATGATGGGGCCTTCGTCGAGATCGGCCGTCACATAATGCGCGGTGGCGCCGATCAATTTGACCCCGCGGGTGTGAGCCTGATGATAGGGCTTGGCGCCCTTGAAGCCGGGCAGGAAACTGTGATGGATGTTGATGCAGCGACCGGAAAGGAAGCCGGCGAGATCGTCAGACAGGATTTGCATGTAACGGGCAAGCACGACCAGGTCGGCGCCGGTCTCCGTGACGATAGCCTTGATCTGCGCTTCCTGCTGCGGCTTGGTTTCCCTCGTAATCGGCAGATGGTGGAAGGGTATCGAGCCAAAGTCGGTGCCGTTATAGGTCTCGCGCGGATGATTGGAGACGATACCGACGACGTCCATCCTGAGCTCGCCGATACGCCAGCGATAGAGCAGGTCGACCAGGCAATGGTCGAGTTTCGACACCAGTAGCAGCACCTTGCGGCGCTCGTTCCTGGGCCTGATCTCCCAATTCATCCGATAATGGTCACCGATCGGCTTCAAGCCGGCGACAAGCTTCGGAATCTCCCGATCATCATTGAGATTGAAGACAATGCGGGTGAAGAACCTGCCGGTTTCGGTATCGTCGAACTGATGCGCCTCGAGGATGTTGCCACCGTGGGAGAACAGCTCGGTGCTTACACTGGCGACGATACCAGGCCGGTTCGGGCAGGAGAGCGTCAAAAGATAAGGGGTATCGGACATCAAAATCTCATGACGCGAGATGGAGGGCGATCAAGGTATCCAGAAGTTGCATTGAGCCACCGCAGGAAGCTCGGTGCGTAACTACGAAACGTTGCGACCTCGAAGCCGGGATCGTCATCGGCCTGCCAGACGACGACGCCGATATGCGCGATCACTGTCGTTGCGACCGATCCCTGCCCAAAAGCGTCGGCGTGCAGATCGATAAAGGCGCCGCGTTGCAGTAGCGACCGCGCTTTGTCGCCGGCGACGTGGAATATCCTGTAGCTTCCGGATTGATCGGAGATCGAAGCCAATCCCTTGAGCTTTTGCTCAAGGGAGAGCCGGCCAACCGGTGTCGGGGGCGTCAGTCATGGCGAGCCAGGTCGCCGGCCCGGTGCCGATCCACGCCAGTCCGTCATGTTTGATGCGCACCGGGCCTTCGGGCGGGGCGAAGCCGAGTGCGCTTCCGAGCGAGGCTGCACTAACAGCCTTGCGGCCCATCACGGTGGCGATCCCGAAGCCGGATCGCTCCTCGACAGTCAGCGAATTAGCCACGGACGCGCGCTCCTTCCGGATCGACGAAGACGGGATTGCAGATTTCAACCTCGACGTCGGGCCCGCGCACGGGATCGTGAACGATGACGCGCTCGCCGATCACGATCCGGGCCGCGCTTCAGCAGGGCAAGGCCGATCGGGTGGCCAAGGGTCGGCGAGAAGGCCACGGAGGTGACGTAACCTTGATCGTTGGCCGCTATCGGTCTGGGCGCCGCGCGGTATCAGGTGCCCACCCGCGCGCAGCCGTTCGCCGCCGAGCGGGCGAATGCCGACGAACGACGGACGGTCCGGATCCGTCAGACCCGGCCGACCGGCCATGACGCGGCCGATGAAATCCTTTTTCGCCGACATCATCCGGCCCATCCCGAGATCGCCTGCGGTGGTCTGGCCGCTGAGTTCGTTGCCCGCCGGGTGGCCTTTCTCGATGCGCATCACGCCGAGCGCCTCGGTGCCATAGGGGATGGCATCGAAGTCTTTTCCGACTTCGAAGAGGGCGCGGACGAGCTTGTCGCCATGCGACGCCGGGACGCCGATCTCAAAGGCGAGTTCACCCGAAAAGGAGAGACGAAACAGCCGCGCCGGCACATCCTGCCAGCGCATTTCGGCTGCCGCCATGTAAGGGAAGCGATCGTTCGACAGGTCCAGCATGGGCAGGAGCTTCTGCAGCAACGCTCGCGAGCGTGGTCCGGCAACGGAATAGGTCGACCATTGCTCGGTCGTTGACGTAGCCTGGACATCGAGTTCCGGCCACAACACTTGTCGGGCGTAGTCAATGTGCTGCATGACCTTGGCCGCGTTGGCGGTGGTGGTGGTGACGAAGAAACGATCTTCGGCGAACCGCGTGGTGGTGCCGTCGTCCATCACGAAGCCATCCTCGCGCAGCATGATTCCGTAGCGCGCCTTGCCGATCGGAAGCGTCGAGAATGTGTTGATGTAGAGCCGGTCGAGCAGCGTGCCGGCGTCCGGCCCATGGACGTCGATCTTGCCGAGGGTCGAGACGTCGCAGATGCCGACGCCGTTCCGGGTCATCGTTACCTCCCGGTTGACGGTCTCCAGCCAGTCGCGTTCTCCCGGTCGCGCGAACCATTGCGCACGCTTCCACAGCCCCGTATCGACGAAAGTAGCACCGTGTTCGATCGCCCATTGGTGGCTGGCGGTGCGGCGTTCGGGGCGGAAATCCTCGTCGCGGTGATGGCCGGCGAATGCCCCGATCGCGACGGGATGTGTATGGAGATCGTGAAAGAATGGTGCCGGTTTCGGCGATGCTTCTTCCGGTCGCAGCGGCCAGCAGCGCATGGCCGTTCAACTGGCTGGTCTTTCCCTGATCGGTGGCCATCCCGAGCGTGGTGTAACGCTTGAGGTGCTCGATCGAGGTGAAGCCTTCCTGCGCGGCGAGGCGGATATCGGTGTCCGTGACGTCGTTCTGGAAATCGACGAACGCCTTGGTCTTGTGCGCGCCGACGTGCCAAAGCGGCTTGACTTCTGATGCGTCTTCGGTGGTTCGCGGAATGGCCGATTTCGCAACGGTGCGCCCCAGGTCCCGAGCGATCGCTTCGGCCGAGCGAATGCCGTCGGTGAGCGCCTCTCGGAGCGAAAAATGTCCGGCGGCCGCACCGATTGGAATCATGGCTGGCGAGGGCGTTGCCATCACGAAGGCCGCAATCGCTTCCGACCAGACCGGCCGATCTCCGAGGTTGCTTGCGATGCCGATCGAGGGGTTCCAGCCCCCGGCTACCGCGAGCAGATCGGTTTCAATCCGGCGTAGTTCTCCTTTGGCGGTGCGGACATCCACCGCATGGACGCTTTTGCCATAGGCATCCGTGACCACGGCGCCGGTCAGGATTTCGACGTCCGCCTGGCGGACCTTGATCACCGCGGGCGATCCGGGATCGCTGCGCGCATCGACGACCGCCACGACCTTGACGCCCGCGGCCAGCAGATCAAGCGTCGTGGCCCAGCCGCTGTCACTGGTGGTGAAAACGACGGCGCGGTCTCCCGGGGCAACGGCGAAGCGATTGACGTAGGTGGCGACCGCCGACGCCGTCATCACGCCGGGCCGGTCGTTGCCGCCGAACACCAGCGGCCGCTCGATCGCGCCGCTGGCAAGCAGCGTTCGCTTGGCCACGATTTTCCATAGCCGTTGCCGCGGCTGGCCCGGCGGCGGCGCAGGCAGATGATCCGACACCTGCTCCAGCGCGCCATATTCCCGATCGTCGTAGGCGCCGAAAACCGCGGTCCGGTTCAGCACGGTAACGTTGGGCAACGACCTCAATTCGGCGACCGTTGCATTGACCCATGTGGCCGCCGGCAGCCCTTCGATCTCATGCCGTTCCGCCAGCAGGCGTCCGCCGAGAAGCCAGTCCTCGTTGACAAGGATGACGCGCAGGCCGGATCGTCCGGCGGTCGAGTGCCGCGGCCAATCCGGCGGGGCCGCCGCCGATCACCAGCAAGTCGCAAAAATCATGCGCCCGGTCGTAGCTGTCCGGGTCGGGCAGCATCGAGAGCGCGCCGAGGCCGGCGGCACGGCGGATCAATGGCTCGTAGATCTTCTCCCAGAATTTCGCCGGCCACATGAAGGTCTTGTAGTAGAAGCCGGCGACAAGGAACGGCGCGAACAGCTGGTTCACGGCCATCACGTCGAAGGCGAGGCTGGGCCAGCGGTTCTGGCTGGTGGCCTCCAGCCCATCGAACAATTGTGCCGTCGTGGCGCGGGTGTTCGGTTCAGCGCGGGCGCCGGTGCGCAGCGTGACCAGCGCGTTGGGTTCTTCACTTCCGGCGGTCAGGATTCCGCGTGGCCGATGATATTTGAAGGAACGGCCGATCAGCTTGACGTCGTTGGCCAGCAGCGCCGAGGCCAGCGTATCGCCGGCAAAGCCCGAATAATCCTTGCCGTCGAACGTGAAAGCCGAGGGGCCGCGCCCGATCGATCAGGCCGCCGGAGGACAGGCGGCTCACCGCGCAACCTCCCGAGCCAACATGGCGTTCGATATCCGATGCGTCCGTGTATCGCGCGTCACCACGATCCAGTTGCGGCAACCCTGGGCGTGATACCAGTGCTCGCGCATCGCGCCTGCGACATTGTCACGCAGATAAACATAGTCGTAGAAGCCTTCATCGGAAGTCGGGCGCACCGGTGCGGCGTCGCCGCGATAGACGAACTCATGGACGTCGCGTTCGCCGCAATAGGGGCAGGGGATGCGCATCTTGCCGACGTCCTCAGTGAAGATTGGGTTGGGCGCCCTGGCCCTTTTCGTCGATCAGATGCCCGGTTGCGAACCGGTCGAGGCGAAAGGCGGCCGCGGTTTCGTGCGGCCGGTCGGTTGCCAGCAAATGGGCAAACGCCCAGCCGCGACGCCGGCGTTGCCTTGAAGCCGCCGTAGCACCAGCCGGCATTGAGATAGAGGCCATCGATTGGAGCGCGATCGATAATCGGCGATCCGTCCATCGTCATGTCCGCGATGCCGCCCCAGCTTCGAAGCAGGCGCGCACGGCCGATCATCGGCATCAGCGCCATGCCGCCCTCGCAAACGTCCTCGACCGTGGGCAAATTGCCGCGGCTCGCATAGCTGTTGTAGCCGTCGATATCGCCGCCAAAAACCAGACCGCCCTTGTCGGACTGGCTGATGTAGAAATGTCCGGCGCCGAAGGTGATAACGCCGGGGATCAGCGGTTTGAGTCCCTCGGAGACGAAGGCTTGCAGCGCATGGCTTTCGATCGGCAGCCGCAGGCCCGCCATGTCAGCCACGCGCGACGAATGGCCGGCGACGGCCACGCCGACCTTCTTCGCCCCGATAGTGCCGCGCGTGGTCTCGACGCCGACGATGCGCGCCGCGCGTATCGCGGATGAAGCCGGTCAGTTCGCAATTCTGGATGATGTCGACGCCGCGATCGGACGCGCCGCGCGCATAACCCCAGACCACTGCGTCATGCCGCGCGGTACCGCCGCGGCGTTGCAGCAGCCCGCCCATGATCGGAAAGCGCGCATGATCGATAATTGAGAAAGGGCGCCAGCTTGCGCACGGCCGCGCGGTCGAGCAGGTCGGCATCGACGCCATGCAACCGCATCGCATTGCCGCGCCGGGCGAAGGCGTCGCGTTGCCCGTCGGAGTGATAGAGGTTGAGGACGCCGCGCTGGCTGATCATCGCGTTATAGTTGAAGTCCTGCTCGAGGCCCTCCCACAGCTTCATCGACCATTCGTAGAACGGGGTGTTGCCGTCGAGCCCGTAGTTCGAGCGGATGATCGTGGTGTTTCGTCCGGCATTGCCGCCGCCGATCCATCCCTTTTCGATCACCGCGACATTGGTGATGCCGTGCACCTTTGCGAGGTAATAGGCCGTTGCCAATCCGTGGCCGCCGCCGCCCACGATCACCACGTCATAGGCCTCGCGCGGGTTGGCGTCGCGCCAGGTTCGCTGCCATTGGCGATGACCGGAGAGGGCGTTGCGCGCAAGGCTGAGGATCGAAAAGCGGGCCATGGAGCTCATGAAATAGTGTTGATCGAGAAGAAACTTACGCGCTAAAAGCCATTCAGATTTGATCGCAGGCGACGTTTTCATGTCCAAAAGCGACAAGGTGGACCAGGTTCCCGACCGAACCCTCGGGCTGCTTCTGATCGACGGTTTCGCGCTGATGTCCTACGCCTCGGTGATCGAGCCGTTTCGGGCGGCCAACACCTTGGCGGGCCGCGAGCTCTATCGCTGGACCCACATTTCGGTTGATGGCCACAAGGTCAGCGCCTCGAACGGTGCCAGCATCCTCGCCGATCACGCGGTGGGAGATCCGATTGTCGTGCGACACGCTGTTCGTGTTTGCCGCGGGTGACCCGGCGCAGTTCTCCGACTTAAGGACATTCGCCTGGCTCAGGCGTCTCGCCCGTTCGAATGTGCGGCTGGCCGGCGTTTCGGGAGGCCCGTTCCTGCTGGCGCGCGCCGGTGTGCTTGCCGGCTATCGGGCGACGATCCATTGGGACCACCAGCCCGCTTTCCTGGAAGCGTTCCCGACGCTTGCCATCGAACCCGGCCTCTATGTGATCGACCGGCGCAGGCTCACCTGTGCTGGCGGTACCGCCGGGCTCGACCTTGCCATCGAACTGATCGAGCGGGAGCATGGGCACAAGCTTGCCGCCCAGGTCAGCGAATGGTTCATCCGCACCGAGCCGCGGCCGGCCGGCAAATCACAACGGCTCAGCCTGCGGGAACGTGTCGGCATCAGCAACGACCGCGTTCTCAGGGTTTTGGCGAAAATGGAGGAGACGCTGGAGGAGCCGACTGGAATGCATGAGCTGGCAAAACTGGCCGGCGTATCGTTGCGCCAGCTCGAAAGGCTGTTCTCCGCGCATCTGCATGAGACGGTAACCGAACGTTACCTTCGCATTCGTCTTGAGAAAGCGGCGGAGCTGCTGCGCAAGACCGGTTTGTCGGTGACCGCGGTCGGCGTCGCCTGCGGTTTCCAGAGCAGCAGCCACTTCTCCCGGGCCTTCAAGGCACGTTATGGAAAGACGCCGAGTTCGGAACGGCGTCATGGGTAGGCGTTAGAACCAGCTCAGGGTCGAAGACCGCGACGGCGTACGCCGTACCTGCTGCCCCCGGGCCGGCCGAACGGCATCTCGTCGGTTGTGCCGCCGATGCTCCGGAGGACCGGCGACGGAACCTTGATCGATTTCGGCTGAGCGATGGTATAGTTTGAGTGTTACCGCTTGTCAGCGGCGATGTCCCTATTGTTGTGAACGCCTTCTCGCTAGCCGATGGCTTGCGCAGATGATGCAGAAAATGGAGGACGACATGACTGATCTCACACACGACATGACCGACATGATGCCCCGCCGAGGTTTCTTCGGCCGCTTCGCCGGCGCGATGGTACTCGCGCTCGCGGGGTTTGCGACGACGCCGGTGCGCGCAGAATCCGCGGCAGCGCCATCCGACGGACCGGACTGGCCGGGAGCGCTGAAGGGACGTCATCGCCAGGTGGTGGACGCCTACGATGCCAACTCCGGATTCCCGCTTGCCTTCGCATATTCGTTTCTGGCACCGAACGCGGGCGCCGCGACGGCGGTCGTCGTCCTGCGCCACGGCGCGTTCCCGATCGCGCTCGGCAGCGAGATGTGGCAAAAATACAAGATCGGGGAGGCGTTCAAGATCCTCGATCCGGAGACCAAGGCGCCGGCGGTCAAGAATCCGTTCCTGCAACCGAAGCCTGGCGTGCTTCTGGTCGACGACATGGCGGTCGACCGGCTGCTCGCGAACGGCACGGTGATCGGCGGCTGCAACCTCGCGCTGCATGTGCAGAGCAAGATGCTCGCCGGCAACGCCGGCGTGAGCGCGGACGAAGCCGCCAAGGAATGGGCCGCAAATGTGGTCCCGGGCATCACCATCATTCCATCCGGAACATGGGGGGTGAACCGCGCGCAGGAAGCCGGCTGCACGTACTGCGCGGGCGGCTGATTTCGACCGGGATGCACCAAACAGAAAACGGCGCTGTTGCCAGCGCCGTTCCGGTGCACCTGCGCGTGAAACCGGCCCAGAGCAAGCCGTGAGATGTGCGTAGGAACAACCTACGCGCAAGCGCCAATCGATCGCACGAACTAGGTGATAGCGCTCAAGGGCGCGGGCTTCGGGACGCGGGCTAGAATGAGGCTGCCCAATGCCTCGGTTAGCCGCTGGGTCGCCCAGTCGCTGTCGTGCAGTCGCATATTGTCACCGGGATCAACGATTCGATCGAAGCAGACATTCTCAACTTCGTGCCAGCCCCTCATCAGTTCAAAACGCCGAAACAGATTGACGCCATCCGCGCGACTGACATCGGCAATCGCGGAGACCATTCTGTCTGTGGCGGCCCGGGTGACCTGTGTCAGCATGGCGGGCACGTATTGTGGATCCATCAGGATGATATCGATCGAGCGTTCATCACGAAGGCGCCGGATACCCTCGCGAAGCGCCATGATCGTCTCGTCGTGCGAAGGCGGATTGTCTTGCTTGCTTTGCCAGACCGCGTTGGTGCCCATCTGCCAGATGACCAGCCTCGGCTCCTCTGCAATCACGTCGCGCTTCATGCGGTCGCGTTCCTTTGGTGCCTCCTCACCTCCCACGCCGCGGTTGATGACGTCGATCCTGGGGTTCGCGTACCTGTCCCTCAGAACGGCTTCCAGCCGGTAGGGATAAGCAACGATCCCGCCCTCTCCAGCCGTGGTCGAGGAGCCCAGCGCCACGATCTTGACGCTGCTCGCGGCTTCGATGGCCTCAGCCAGATTTGGCAGGTCGTATTCGAACGGGGCAGGCTGCACGGGAATTTGCGGAGGTGAGCTGTTCATGCTGCGACCCTTCATCCTGGCTGTACAAATCCTCGTCTCCTGGAGAAACGCTTTCTCGCGTTTTCGGCGCGGATGATCGCTCGATCACACCGAGCGCGGCCACGGCGGCCGCCTTGACGTGATCGACGCAGCACTGCTCGGCGAGTTTGGGGTCGCCATTCTGGATGGCGCGCCAGATCGCCGTGACCTCGCGCAGGCTTTTGTTGTTTCGATTTGGCTGCGACATCGACGTCATTCGCAACAGTGTAATCCGGTCGTGCAGCGGCCGGAGCATTCGTTCGACAAACGAATTCTGACAGCCGCCGATCAGCGCTGCGTAAAATTCCGACTTGGCTTCGAGCGCCGTCATCAAATTGCCTTCGGCGAACGCGGCCTTCAATTTGGCGAGTGCATTCCCGATCCTGCCAACGACGGCGGGGTCGTGTAGGCGCGCGCATTCACGTCCGGCAAATCCTTCGAGAACGGCGCGAGCCGCGTAGAGCTGTTTTGCTTCCTCAAGACTGATGGTGGAGACCACGGGGCCGCGATGGGGAACCGTGTTGACCAGGCCATCTGCCTCCAGCAACCGTAGCGCCTCGCGGATCGACGGTCGGCTCACGCCGGTCATCTCGCAAAGCTCGCGTTCGACCAGGCGCTGTCCGGGCTTGAACGTTCCCGACATGATGGCTTCGCGCAATTTCTGCGCGACCATCGAGCGGACGGTCGGAACGTCCTCGATGCGGAGCGCCGATTGCAGTCCAATGTCCTCGTCCATCGTTTCGATTTCGCTCTGTCGCTTCTTGGCTCGATGGTTCGCGCTCATGTGATGGACCAGCCGCCATCGATCGGCAAGGTCGCGCCTGTAATGTCTTGCGCGGCCTGGCTGCACAGGAAGACAGCCATCGCGCCGACGGCTTCCATGGCGATGAACCGTCCCGTCGGCTGGCGCGTCGACAGATAGTCGCGCGTCGCCTCGTCGATGGTGCGCCCTTCGGCAGCCGCGATCGATGCAATTTTCCCCTCAATGGCTGGCGTCGGCAGCGTGCCCGGGCAGAGCGCGTTGCAGGTAATTCCGCTCGTTGTCGTCTCGATCGCAACCGCCCGCGTCATGCCAAGGATGGCGGTCTTGGTCGTCACGTAATCGATCCGGTCGGCGACGGCCCGGGTCGAATAGATCGAGGCCATATTGATGATGCGGCCCCAGCCACGGTTCTTCATGGCAGGCAATGCAAGGCGGATCAGATGAAACGGTGCCGACAGATTGACGGCCAACGCTTCCTCCCACCGTTCCGGTGCAAAGTCTTCGACCGGCGCAAAATGCCGGACCACCGCATTATTCACCAGGATATCGATCGCGCCGAGGCGACCGAGCAGGTCGGCCATCATGGTCTCGATGGACGAACGTTGCGACAGGTCGGCGGCCACGCTCACCGCTTCGACGCCAAAGCGGCACCGAAGACGATCGCTTGTCTCCTTCGGCTCGACCAGATCGTGCAGGACAATATTGGCTCCCGCGCCGGCAAGGCTTTCCGCCACGGCCAGTCCGAGGCCGGCGGTCGCGCCGGTCACGAGAACCCATTTGCCCTTCAGCATCGATTGGAACTCCGGGTTATTTCTTCTGGTCCAGCTCGGCGAATACTTCGCGCGCATTGCGGAAAGCATCGACGCCGGCCGGCACGCCGCAATAGATCGCAACCTGCATGAACACCTCGCGTATTTCCTCGCGGGTAGCGCCATTGGTCAGCGCACCCCGGACATGGGTCTTGAGCTCGTGCGGGCGGTTGAGGGCGCACAGCATTGCGAGATTGAGGAAGCTGCGCGTCTTGTGCGTAAGGCCGTCGCGGCCCCAGACATAGCCCCAGCAATATTCCGTCGTGAGGTCCTGCATCGGCCGATTGAAGTCGTCGGCCGACGCGATGGCCTTGTCGACGAATTCGTCGCCGAGCACGCCTTTGCGGATTTTGAGGCCTCGATCGTATGTCGCCTTGTCCATGATGTTATCCAATCTTCCGGTGTTGCAGGGACTTAAGTTAATTCTTCGGCCAGAACGGCTGGGCCAGCGCCAGTTGCGGCGGGAATACCGTGACCGGCACGCCGGATTGCCATTGCACGATGGTCATGCCGGCCCCGACGCGGCGGCCCTTTTCGTCGAACTTGATCTCGCCGAGCGGATAATATTTGGACGGACCGGCGTCCATCGAACGGATCGCATCGGCCACGGCCATCCGGTCGGCCTTGCCGGCCTTTTCGAGCGCGTCCTTGATCACCCACATGTCGCCGTAGGTGGAAATCGCGTTCTGCGTCATCCAGGGTTCCTTGTAGCGGGTCTTGAGTTCCGCAATCAGCGCTTCGTGACCCTTGGCGCCCCAGCTTGCGACGCAGGTGAGCACGCCCTGCAGCAATTCCGGCACTGACGGTCTGCAGCATGTCGGGTTCGGCGATGGCGATGCCGAACGAGATGGTCGGAATCTTGCCTTGTCCGAGGCCGAACTCATTCATTTTCTCGAGCAATAGCTTTGCGTCGGAAATCACGGTTGGCAGGAAGAACAGGAGGTCAGGTTTCGCCGAGCGAACCTTCTGAACCAGCGAGGTGGCGTCGGTTAGCGGCGGCGTAAAGGTTTCGTCGACGATCAATTGCAGCCCGTTCTCGGCGAGCAGGCCCTCTCGCATCGACTTTGCCGAGGCGACCGACGCGCCGGTGTTGTCGGTGATGATGGCAACCGTCCTGGGCTTCTTGCCCGAAGATGCTTCCGCCAGCTTCACGATCTGCGGCAGGGCTTGTCTCGCCTGTGACCCTGCGGTCGCGGAGGTCTGAAATACGTATTTGAAGCCGCGCTCCGTGATCAGATCGGAGTAGGAGAGGGTGAGAACCGGCAGATTGGCCCGCTCCGTGACCTCCGTGACCGCGAGCGTGAACGAACTCAGATAGGCCCCGCTCGCCGCCACCAGGTCGGGTTCCTGCGCGACCATGCGCTGTGCCGCATTTTTCGCTTTCTCCGTGGTGTCGCCGGAATCGAGAACGACCAGCTTGAGTTTGGCGCCGCCGAGCGACTTCACGCCGCCTTGCGCATTGATGTGATCCACCGCCATCTCGGCGCCCTCGCGCATCACCGTTCCCGGCCGCGCATAAAGGCCGGAGACCGGCACCAGCAATCCGACCTTCACGTCGGGGGGTGCTTGTGCCCACGCCACGGGACGAAATCAATCCGATCGATGCGCCGGCGAGCAGTGTGCGTCGTGTGATCTTGCTCATGAACGTCGACTCCTTGAAAATTGCCGAGACAGGTTCAAATCAGGATTTTTTCGGCCAGAAAGGCGCCGCCATTGCGAGGTCTTGCGGAAACACCGTGACGGGTACGCCGGACTGCCATTGCACGATCACGACACCGGCGCCGACGCGGCGGCCTTTTTCGTCGAACTTCAGTTGACCGCCGGGGTAATGCTTCGACGGACCGCCATCCATGGTCCGGAAGGCTTGCGCGACGCTAAGGCGATCGGCCTTGCCGGCCTGTTCCAGCGCCGCCTTCATCAGCCACATATCGCCATAGGTTGAGATGACATTCTGCGTCATCCAGGGCTCTTTGTATTTTGCCTTTAGTTCGCTGATCAGAGCCTCGTGACCCTTCGAGCCCCAGTTGGCGACGATCGTCATGATGCCCTGGACGACCTCGGGGCCGACGCTCTGCAGCATGTCGGGCTCTGCAATCGTGATGCTGAAGGAGACCGTTGGAATCTTGCCCTGACCGAGCCCGAACTCGTTGATTTTTTCGAGACCGAGTTTGGCGTCCGAAATGGCGTTCGGCATGAACAGCAGGAGATCTGGACGCGCCGACCTGACCTTCTGGATCAGCGAGGTGGCGTCGGAAAGCGGCGGCGTCCACACTTCCTCCACGACCAGTTGAAGGCCTTCCTGCGCGAAGATCTTTTCCTTGAGCGCCTTGGCGGTCGCGACAGATGTCGCGGTATTGTCCATCAGCATCGCCACCGTCTTCGGGCGTTTGCCGGAAGCGGCTTCGGCCAGCTTCATCAGTTCGGGCAGGCCGAGCTCCGACTGCCGGCTGGCGGGCGCTGCGGTCTGAAAGATGAATTTGAAGCCGCGCTCGGTCAGCAGATCCGAATAGGATAGGGTGAGGACAGGCAGTTCGGCGCGCTCGGTTACCTCGGTCACGGCCAGCGTAAACGAACTCAGATAGGAGCCGGTCGCGGCAACGAGATCGGTCTCCTGCGCCACCATGCGCTGCGCGGCGTTCTTGGCTTTTTCGGTCGTGTCACCGCAATCGATCACGACGAGCTTGAGCTTCGCGCCGCCGAGCGACTTGATGCCGCCTTGCGCATTGATGTGCTCGATGCCCATCTCCGCGCCCATCCGCATCA
Organism: uncultured Pseudomonadota bacterium; assembly: GCA_963771225.1. Taxonomy (GTDB): domain Bacteria; phylum Pseudomonadota; class Alphaproteobacteria; order Rhizobiales; family Xanthobacteraceae; genus Bradyrhizobium. Next base: position 111,517 of record CAVYSR010000016.1, read on the forward strand.
CCTGGCCCGGACGGGTATAGATGCCGGAAAGCGGAACGATCAGGCCGACCTTGACCTCGGCCGGGGCTTGCGCCCGCGCCATCGTCGATAGGCCCACGGCGGCCGCGCCGGAGAGCACGGTTCGCCGCGTTACCGACGCTTTCGACGACTCCTTCGATGCTTTTTCCCGGCTCATTTTGTCTTCCCAACTCGTTCGTTAGTCGATGCTTCTCACATGCCGAGATAGGCCTTGCGGACGCGGTCGTCCGCCCGCAATGTCTGATTATTGCCTTCGAGCGCGACACGGCCGGCCTCGAGCACGTAGCCGTGATCGGCGGACTCCAGCGCTTCCGCCACCCGCTGCTCGACCAGCAGGATCGTCAGCTTCGATTGCCGGCGGATTTCGATCAGCCGTTCGAAGATGAAATCCGCAATCGTAGGTGCGAGGCCCATCGAGGGTTCATCCAGCATCAATAGTTTGGGCGACGACGCGAGGCCGCGGCCGATCGCCAGCATCTGCTGCTGTCCGCCGGACAGGGTTCCCGCGAATTGGCCGCGGCGTTCGGCCAGCACGGGCAGCCATGTCGAAGATACGCTCGATATTGCCTTTCCATTCGCGGCGGCCGGCCTCGGTGATGGCGCCCATTTCGAGATTTTCCATCACCGTGAGCGATGGAAAAACCTGGCGTCCTTCCGGGACATGGGCGATGCCGAGATGCGCGCGTCGCGCAGGCCGCACCGACAACAGATCGGTGTCCTCGAATGTGATCGTGCCCGCGCTTGGCCGTACGATTCCGGAAATCGTCTTGAAGAGGGTGGTTTTGCCGGCGCCGTTCGGTCCGACGATCGCGACGAACTGTCCCTGTTCGACCTTGATCGAGACGCCGTTCAAGACCGGGATGGCCGAGTAGCCGGCGCTCAGCCCTTCAATGCGGAGCATGCGCCACCCACTTCTTGCCGAGATAGGCCTCGATGACGCGGCTGTCGCGGGTGACGACTTCCGGCTCGCCCTCGACGATGACGGCGCCGTGGTCGAGAACGAGGAAGCTGTCGACCAGGCGGACCATCGCCTGCATCGTGTGTTCGATAATGGCGATGGTCATGCCGTCGCCGGCAAGCCGCTGAATCACGGCGACGACCTCGTTGGCCTCGTCATGTCCGAGGCCGGCCAGGGTTTCGTCAAGCAACAGGATGCGCGGCTGCCCGGCCAGCGCCCGGGCCAGCTCCATCAGCCGCAGTTCCTTGGTCGTGAGTTCGCCGGCGATGCGCCCGGAGATATCAGACAGGCCGACCCGGGCAACCGCTTCTGCCGCCATTTGCCGGGCTTCGGCGTCGGTCCTGGTCCGTATGTAGGCGCCGACCACCACATTGTCTGATATCGACATCCGCAGGAACGGACGCATGATCTGGAAGGTTCTGCCGATACCCGCTTCACAGATTTCGTGGGGCTTGCGGCCCGACATGTTGCGGCCGTCGATCAGAATCTCGCCCTGATCCGGCCGCAGGAAGCCGTTGAGCAGATTGAACACGGTGGTCTTGCCCGCGCCGTTGGGACCGATAATGCCGAGAATCTCGTTGCGTCGCAGTTTGAAGCCGACATCCCGGACGGCCTTCAGCCCACCGAAAGCACGCGACAGGTTGCGGACCTCGAGAACGACGTCATCCGCCATCAGCGACCGTTCGGGCCGCGATCGCGCCGGTGAAACCGGGACCGCGTCGGTGAGCGGAAGATCTGGCGCGCCGGATATCACCGTAGCGTGCGCCGCGGGCCGCTTGCGCCAAAAATCGCGAAACTTCCAGAACAGCCCCTCGGGCGCGACCAGTATGACGCAGATGATGGCCAGCCCGAAAATCACCCCCTGAATGCCGGGAAGGAAAGAACCCGCCTCGGCATTGAGCGTTTCGGCGAGAGGAATGAGGATCACGGATCCGATCACCGGGCCCCAGACCGTTCCGACACCGCCGAACATGGCGACCGTCAGCGCCTGCGCGGACACCAGCATGCCGAATACCGACTGCGGGGTTACCACCAGCAGCACCACTGCGTAGAATCCGCCGATCGCTCCGGCAATGGCCCCGCTCAGGACGATGGCGCGAAGCTTCCAGGCCAGCGTATTGATTCCCGCGGCTTCCGCGGCGGCCTCATTCTGCTTGATGGCACGCAGCGCCATGCCGAAACGCGAGCTTTCGATCGCGCAGCGTCAGCAGGATCGTTGCCAGCAACATCGCCAGCGCCAGCAGCGTATAGATGCGGGGGTCGCCGAATTGCATATAGGCAACCGGATTGTCGCGCTTGATCGGCAGGGTGATTTCCTGAAAGCCGAGCCACTCAAACACGTAGAGGATGGCGAGCGGGTAGGCGAGCATCGCCAGCGCGAAGTAATGTCCCTGCAACCGGAAGGTCGGAAAGCCGATCAGCAATCCGGCAACGCCGCCAAGCATGGCAGCGATCGGGATCAAGAGCCATGGCGACAGATCGAAATAGATCTGGCCGAGGGCGACCGCATAGGCGCCGATGCCGAAGAAGGCCGCGTGACCGAACGAAATCAGGCCGGTGTATCCGCTGAGCAGATTCCAGGACAGGCCGAACACCGCCCAGACCGGAACCAGCGTCAACACCAGCTGATAGTATGAATTGCTAACGCTGAGCGACAGCGCCGCATAAAGCAAGGTGAAGACGATCACCGGGAGCAGCGAACGCAATCCGGGCATCGTCAGGTCCTCTCGACCATTCGCCCGAAGAAACCTTGCGGGCGGAAGAAGATGATCAGGAGAAAGACCACGAAGATCGCCGCGTTCTGCAACTGGGTCGGCAGCACCAGGGTCGACATCTGCTGCACCAGGCCGATCGTCATGCCGCCCCAGAAAGCGCCGATGATGCTGCCCATGCCGCCGAGCACGACACCGGCATACATGACGATGACGTATTCGACGCCGACAAAGGGATGAAAGGGATAGTTGGTGGCCAGGAGGCCGCCGGCAATCGCGGTAATGCCTGTGCCGAGCGCGAAAGCAACGCGGTGCGCGCGATCGACATCGATCCCCATATACGTCGCCGCGGTGGGATTGTCGGCTGCGGCGCGAAGGGATTTTCCGATCCGCGATCGGGTGATCAATAACGTCAGCAGCGCCATGGTGACGAATGCAACAATGGCGTCGATGCCGCGCGCCTTGTTGATGAAGACGCTGATGTCGAAGTACGGGCCGAGTTCCCAGGCCGAACTCGACAACGGTGTGCGGATCGAGGCAAGCACCGAACCGAACACGATCAGGCCCCCGTTCTGCAGGATCAGGGCGATCCCCAGCGTCAGAATCAGCTGGGCATAATGGCCGTCGCCCTCAAGCGAGGACGAGCGGGTGCCCGATACGCGCGAGATCAAGGCAAGGTGCACCGCATAGCCGAACACGGCGAGCACCGGACCGGCCAGCAGGATGGCGACGAACGGCCCGACGGCGTTTCCGAAAGTGGTCTGAATCCCGAGCGCGGTGAACAGATAGAACGCCGCATACATGCCAAGCATCATGAAATCGCCATGGGCGAAGTTGATCACGCGCATGACGCCGAAGATCAGTCCGAGCCCGACACACATCAGGCCATAGATCGCGCCGATCAAGAGTCCGGCGGTCAATGCTTGCAAGAAGCCTTCCAGCGCCTGCGTCACCGGCGACCTCGCGCAGCGACGGCGCATTGTTGCGTATTGCCGGTAGCTCCCGATCGGGTCATCGCACCCCCCATTTCCGTTCGGCGCTGCCGGTCGCATCGTCCAGCAAGTCGAGCCGGCAGAGACCCGCGATCACGCCGCTGTCCGCGAGCGATGCGCAATCGTCGACAGACTGTTCCAGGCGTTTTGCGCGCCCGTCGCCGATCACGCCGCCAGCAGCTTGAAGAAAGCGGGCCCTGATTTCGGCCGGCGTTGCGGCGATGACATTGTCGAGGCGCTGACGCACGGTCGCTCCGTTGCGCAGGCCAACGAGGACCTCGGCACCCTGGTTCGCCGGGAATGCGGCGGTTAAACCGGGCTCGCTTCGCAGGTCGGTCCGGTCGACCAGCCGAAGCGTTTCCGGATCGTCGATCTCGGCGTAATTGTCCTCCTCGAGCGCACCGCGCGCCAGCACGGCGGCGACGCTGAAAGGAATGCTCATCTTGGCTTGCAGCGCATTCCCGAACGGTCCCCTGGAATCGCAGCCGGGATAGCGGGCCGCCGCCTCGGGCACCCGTATCGAGACGGTCGCGATGTCTTTTGAGTTTCCGAGTTGGCGCGCGACCAGCAACGCTGCTTGCGCGGAGGTTTGCGCGAAATTGCAGGCTGGGGCCGGCTTGTTGTAGACGGCCATGATTTCCGGCTGACGGCCGGCAAACAATCGGATGTCGGCGGGTGCGGGCCGTCGGGAAAAGGCGGCGAACAGTCCAGCCTCGCCTTCGAGGATCGTTTCGGAGGCAACGGCGCCGGCTTCCGCAAGCTCAATCGCCGCAATCGCGTTACGCGCCGCAAAACCAGGATGGAAATACATTTCGGAGCCGCCGGTGCGTGGCCATTCGTTCAGGCCCGAGGATGTATTGGCGGCAATGGCAACCGCACTGGTCGCGGCATCTTCGGTGAGGCCGAGGGCATGGCTGCCCGCGAGTGCTGCGCCGAGCGGGGCTACAAGTCCGGTTGGACGGTAGAGCCGCGCCAGATCCGCGGTAAAAAGCGCGGCGCCAATTTGTGCTCCGGCCTCATAGCCGATGATCGCGGCGGCGAGAAAAGTGGCGCCGGATAGTTTCGTTCGCTCCGACAATGCAAGCAGCGTAGGCCAGATCACAACCCCATGGTGGCAGATGCTCGCGGCGTGCATATCCTCGCGTACCAGGCCGTGACCGAGCGTCGCATTGGCAAAGGCCGCTTCCCCTGGTGTCGCGAGCTTGCGGGTCCCGATGACGGTTGCGCCGCCGTCGACGGCGCGCGCGATCCCGATCGCCTGGCGGCTCCATGGGTGGTCCTTTGCCTCGAACGCACAGGAGAGAAAATCCAGCAGGCAGATTTTGGCCTTGGCGATGACGTCCGCGTCGAAACGTCCGAGATCGACTGCGAGCGAGGCCCGCGCCAACTGTCGCGCCAAAGACGCCTCGTCTGGTCTGATCGACCCGATCGTCATTGCAATCGCCCCTTGCTTGATCGGCGCGTGAATCTAGCCGCGCATTTCCACCCCGGCCCATTCCTCAAGGACTTTCGCGATCGACGTGAAGTCCGATGAAGGGCCGAATTTGGCATTGGTAATCGCCAGCATCTGTCGAACCACCGAACCGCAGACCATCGGAACACCCATGGCCTCGGCCTCATCGACGCAAAGCCGCACATCCTTGTAGGAAAGGCCGGTGGTGAAGCCGAAATCGAAGGTGCCGGGAAGCACCGCGCGGGGGAATTTGTCCTCCGATGCGCTGTTACGCCCGCTGCTGGCATTGATGATGTCGATCAGCACCCTGGCGTTGACGCCACCCTTGACGCCCATCGCCACCGCTTCGGAGGTGATCACCAGCGCCGCCGCCGCCATCAGATTGTTGGCGAGTTTCGCGGTCTGCGCGGTGCCTGGCTTGTCGCCGCAATAAAACAGCTTTCCGAAATGCTTCAGGATCGGCTCGACCGTCTCAAAGGTTGCTTTCGGGCAGGAAACCATGACCGCGAGCGTCCCGCTCACCGCGCCCTTGATGCCGCCGCTGACCGGAGCATCGACCAGCGTCAGCTTCCTGGGCTTGAACCCTTCAGCGACCAGCTTGGCAGCACCAGGTCCGCTGGTGGACAGATCGATCACGATGCGGGCGCGATTTCCGGCAATTAGGCCATCGGGTCCCAGCGCGACGGCCTTGACGATATCCGGGGTCGGCAGGCTCATCAGGACGATATCCGCGGCGGAAGCGACCTCGGCCGGCGATTTTGCAAGACGGGCACCTCGCGTAACCAGCGCTTTGGTCGCCTCAGCCTGCGTGTCGTAAACGCACAACGAATGGCCGGCGTCGAGCAGTCGCCCGGCCATTGGTCCGCCCATGCGGCCGATGCCGACAAAGCCGATGGTCTTTTCCGCCATTGATTCTCTCCCTGTCGCGCTGCTTGCGGCGGGCGCTTTTTGTTGTTTGTCGCGGCAAAGGTTCCCGGGACCCTTTCGGCGCGGGACACTTCCGGCAAATGTCCAGATTGTCAGCTAATCTGTCAAGAATAAGATTTGATGTCGACACGCCCTGTTCCACCAGAATAGGATTTGAAAAACAGCAAGTCGGGGAATTCGCTCAGTGCGACAGGATGACGGGCAAGGGGCCGGCGCGATTCTGGGGGATTTCGTTGCCGCCGCCACATGGCCGGATGTCGCGGCGCAAAGTCACGAAGCGAAGCGCTCGATCCTGAACTTCTTCGCCACCGCGGTTGGCTCGGCTTACGATCCGGCGGTCACATCGGCATTGCGGACGCTGTCTCCCTTCAGCGGCGCGGCGACATCGGCCATCATTGGAAGGCCGGAGCGGTTTGATGCGCTGGCCGCTGCCTTCATCAACGCGATTTCGGCCAATCTGCTCGATTTTGACGATACCCATCTGGAAACGATCATCCATCCCACAGCCCCGGTCGCAGCACCCGTTCTGGCGTTGGCAGAGGCGCGGGCGCTCTCCGGCCGCGACGTCCTGATGGCATTCATTCTCGGGGTGGAAGTGGAGTGCCGGATCGGCAACGCGGTTTCACCGGCCCATTATGCCCGGGGCTGGCACATCACGTCGACCTGCGGAGTGTTCGGCGCCGCGGCCGCCTGCGCAAGGCTGCTTGGGTTGCCTGCCGACGGCATCAAGAATGCGATCGGAATTGCCGCCAGCCAGTCGGCCGGCCTCGTCGAGAATCTGCCTACCCCGGCCAAGAATGTCAGTGTCGGCAACGCCGCGCGCAACGGTCTGTTCGCAGCGTTGCTGGCCGCCGAGGGCTATTCGGCCTCGGCGCGCGCAATTGAAGGGCCGCTCGGCTGGGCGCGCGCCATGGGAGACGAGCCAGATTTGGGACGTCTGCTTGATGGCCTTGGCGCGAGCTGGGAAATCGCGAAGAACACCTACAAGCCCTATCCCGCGGGCATCGTCTTTCACGCCGTTATCGACGCCTGCTTCAAGCTGCGGGCGAGGCTCGATCAACGTCCGGACGAGATTGTATCCGTCACGGTACATGGTTCGGCGCTCTTCCTCGCCCGTGGCGATCGTCCGGTTCGCAACGAGCGTGACGCGCGGGTCAGCATTCATCATTGCGTCGCCTGCGGGTTGTTGCTCGGCGCGGCGGGGGTGTCGGAATTTTCCGCAGGAACCGTATTTCGGCCCGACATCGTGGCGCTGCGTCAGAAGGTGAGGGCGCAGCTTGACGCTTCGCTTCGGGAAGGTGCCGCGCGCGTCAGCATCCTGCTGGCATCGGGAGAAATACTCAGTGAGACCGTGATGGATGCGAGAGGCAGCCTCGCCGATCCGCTTTCCGACCTCGATATCGAAGCCAAGCTACATGACTGTTCGCGGCTCAGCGGAACCGCCTGGAATGCAAACGTCACTATTGAAGATATATGGCGCCTGGACGAGGTTGCCGACCTGTCGCGCTTGATGAACCAGGCATAATGACGCGATGCCATCAGCGCCTGCTCGGCGGGTGGTTGCAGATCGCACACGATGCCTGGTCTATGCTTTGACAGCGCAAAAGAACCGTTTACGGCGCGGTCCAGTCGCGCCTTGGCATATCCTCTCGAAAGCGCCTGGTGAACTCAATCAAAGTCATTTCTTGAGTTTCAATGCGGCGCCATCGAACGTTGTCACCATCGCCTGCATAAGACCGTCCTTGGTGATGTACGCATCCGAGCCGTTGTATGGTTCGGCCAGGAACGGTGCGGTAGCCACCCAATGCGTCGCAAACGTGTTTCCAATCAGCGTGCTCTGCACCACCTTGAAGTTAATCCCGTTCAAGCCGCCGTCTTTCGAATCCTTGCAAAATCCGGCGAACAAGTCTCCAATAGCCTTGCGACCCGTGATTACTGTGCCGTTGAGCACATGAATCTGCGCATCGTCTGGATACTGGGCGAGCAATCTATTCCAGTCGCATTTGTTCAAGGCATCGAGATGTTCATCGAGCACAGCCTGCGGATTTGGCTGGGTCTTGAGTTCGGGCAGTTGCATGTCGGCCGCTTGAGTTTGTGTCGCAAGCGCCAGGATAGAGAGCGTTAATGCAATTCCAGCTAACCTCATTGTTGGCCTCCCAGAATTTTTACGGTGAATTTATCAAACCAGCGCATGAGCTTTTGATATCGAACGTCATGCCGAAAATGACACGAAACCGTTGGCCGACGGCGGAGAGGACACTGCGAGGGTCGACCCCGCAAATCCTGCTCGGCCCAGCGACCGATCGGTATCGCGTTCCGCGCATCCTAGCGAGGCCGCAACGGCAGCATTTGATCGTCAGTATCTTTTAACGCAGTATCAATGGGAAGCTTGCGGAGCCAGCCAGGAACGCCTTTGCGGTCGTGACGACGGTTGTGACAACTGGAGAGAATATTTCAGATTGAGTGATGTGGGGAAAGCTGGCGGCTCGCTCCCGCGGCCAGATCTCGGCTAACCTCTTGAAATCAAACAGGTCAGTCATTCGTTGTCGTCAAACCAGAGATGTGTCAAAGCTATCCGCGGGAACCGTTGAAGTGATGGAGCGACTATGACGTTTGCTGCAACTCATCAAGAAAAACCGTCGGCGATCGGCCTCGACCACCGCCAGAACCCGGATTCCAGAAAGATCTGGATCCAGGAAGGTTTGGACTGAGGTGGAGGCGACGGCGCTGTACGAGATGCCGTTCAACGATCTGCTGTTCAAGGCGCAGACCGTGCATCGCCAAAGCTTCGATCCGAACCGGGTTCAGCTGAGCCGTCTTTTGAGCATCAAGACCGGCGGCTGTCCGGAGGATTGCGGATATTGCAGCCAATCCATGCACTACGAATCGGGCCTGACCGCATCGAAGCTCATGGAAGTCGAGCGCGTCATCGCCGAGGCGCGCAAGGCGCGCGACGCCGGCGCCACCCGCTATTGCATGGGCGCGGCATGGCGCAACCCGAAGCCACGGGATATGGACGCCGTCGTTGCGATGGTGAAGGGCGTCAAGGCGCTGGGAATGGAAACCTGCATGACGCTCGGCATGCTCGATCGCGCGCAATCCGAACAGCTCAGCCACGCCGGCCTCGACTACTACAACCACAATATCGATACTTCGGAGCGCTATTATAAAGAGATCATCACCACCCGCAGCTTCGCCGATCGGCTCCTGACGCTCGAAAACGTCCGCGCAGCCGGCATGAAAGTCTGCTGCGGCGGCATCGTCGGAATGGGCGAACAGGCGAGCGACCGCATCGAGATGTTGACGATCCTGGCGAATCTTCCCGAACATCCCGAAAGCGTCCCGATCAACATGCTGATCCCGATCGAAGGCACGCCGCTGGCGAAGGCAACGCCGATCGAGCCGATCGATTTCGTGCGCACCGTTGCGCTGGCGCGAATCATGATGCCGGAATCCGTGGTGCGCCTCTCGGCCGGCCGCACCGCCATGAGCGATGAAATGCAGGCGCTGTGTTTCTTTGCCGGCGCCAATTCGATCTTCGTCGGCGATACACTGTTGACCGCGGCCAATCCGGAAAACGACAAGGATATGAATCTGTTTCGACGGCTCGGCCTGCAGCCGATGGAGCTGGAAGGTTCGAATTGACTTCGAACCTTCCTTTGATCACCGGGTCCATGCCCTAAAAAATTAGAACATGAACAATACAGCTCCCTCGCACGCGGCCGGTAATCGCTCGTCCGAAGCGTTGGAATTCGACTACGTCATCGTCGGTGCCGGATCGGCCGGATGCGTGCTCGCCAATCGGCTGAGCGCGGACGGCAGGAATTCGGTGCTGCTGCTCGAAGCCGGTCCGAAGGATACCAATCTCTGGATCCACGTGCCGCTCGGTTACGGCAAGCTGTTCAAGGAAAAAACCGTCAACTGGATGTACCAGACCGAACCGGAGCCGGGACTGGACGGGCGAACCGTGTTTCAGCCGCGCGGCAAGGTGTTGGGCGGATCGAGTTCGATCAACGGCCTGTTGTATGTGCGCGGCCAGCACGAGGATTACGATCGCTGGCGCCAGCGCGGCAATGCCGGCTGGGGCTATGACGATGTGCTGCCCTATTTCAGGAAGGCCGAAAATCAACAGCGCGGCGCCGATAAATATCATGGCGCCGGCGGCCCGCTGCCGGTGTCGGACTGGCGGCATGCCGATCCGCTCTCGGAAGCCTTTGTCGTGGCCGCCGCGCGAGACCGGCATTCCGACAAATCCCGACTTCAACGGCGCGACCCAGGAAGGCGCCGGATTTTTCCAGACCACGACGCAGCGCGGCCGGCGCGCCAGCACGGCCTATTGCCTATCTTCGTCCCGCCAAAAGCCGAAGCAATCTGCACGTCGAGACTTCTGCGCTGGCGCAGCGCATCCTGTTCGAGGGACGCCGCGCGCGGGCGGTCGAATACCGGCAAGGCGGTGCGCTGAGAACCGCACGGGCGCGCAAGGAAATTCTGGTCTCGGGCGGCGCTTACAATTCGCCGCAATTGCTGCAGCTTTCCGGCGTCGGTCCGGCGGAGCTTTTGAAGCAGCACGGCATCGACATCGTGCTCGATGCGCCCGGCGTCGGCAACGATCTGCAGGATCACCTGCAGGTCAGGCTGGTGACGCGGTGCTCGCAGCCCGTCACGCTCAACGATATCGTCAATCATCCGGTTCGCCGGATGATGGCCGGCGCGCGATACGCGGCATTCCGCAAGGGGCCGCTGACGATCGCGGCGGGCACCTCGGGCGCGTTCTTCAAGACCAATCCGCGTCTGGCGACGCCCGATATCCAGATTCACTTCCTGCCGTTCTCGACCGACAAGATGGGCGAGAAGCTGCATTCGTTTTCCGCATTCACCGCCTCGGTCTGCCAGTTGCGGCCGGAGAGCCGCGGCTCGCTGCGCATCAGGAGCGCCGATCCGGCGGTGCCGCCGGAAATCCGCATCAACTATCTGGCGACCGAAACCGACCGCACCGCCTTCATCGAAGGCTTCAAGATCCTGCGCAAGATTTTGGCTGCGCCGGCGCTCAAGCCCTATGCGGTCGACGAGATCGATTCCGGGATCAAAGGTGACGAGCGACGAGGATATCTTGGCGTTCTGCCGCAAGACGCGGCAGCACGGTCTATCATCCGACATCGACCTGCCGGATGGGCAACGATCCCCTGGCGGTGGTCGATCAGCGGCTTCGCGTTCGCGGCATCGAGGGCCTGCGCGTGGTCGATGCCTCGGTCATGCCGGACCTGATGTCGGGCAATACCAACGCGCCCACCATCATGATCGCGGAAAAAGCCTCCGACATGATTTTGGAGGATGCGCGATAGCCGCGAGCGCAAGCGGACTTGCGTTTGCATTCCGGCATCGGCTGGCTCTATCTTCCGGCCGGAGATCAGACCGCGGATGCTGCGCGGCGTCGCATGGAGCGTGAGTGGTGGCAATTCGAATTCGGATCGGAACGCGCAAGAGCGTCATGGCGCTCGCCCAGACCGAGGAAATTGCCCGCCGCCTGACCGCGGTCGCGCCCGATGTCGAGGTCGAGGTCGTCAAGTTCGAAACGACGGGCGATCAGGACCAGACCGGCAAGCTGTTGCAGCACGGCGGCAAGGGCGGCGCGTTCGTTGCCGAAATCCGCGATGCCGTCCTGTCGGGCGAATTGCACGCCGCGATGCATTCGCTCAAGGACATGCCGGGCAATGAGGATACGCCCGGGCTCGTGATCGGCGCGACGCTGTCGCGCGATCCGCCCGGCGATGTGCTGGTGCTGCGCGCCGGGGATTTCGATCGACGATTTCAGGCGTTCGCGCGGCAAGGGATTCAAGATCGGCACCAACGCGGTGCGGCGCGCGGCCTATGCGCGGCGGCTGTTTCCGGACATCGAGGTGATTCACTATCGCGGCGCCGCCGATACCCGCGTCCGCAAGCTCGACGGCCTGCGAAATGCAGCGGCTGCCGGATGGCGGCGAGGTCGGTCCGGCCGACGCGCTGATCATGGCGCGCTCCGGGCTTGAACGCGTCGGTCTGGCCGGTCGCATCGCCTATGAATTTCCGGTTCGGGAAATGCTGCCGGCGGTGGGGCAAGGGATTGTCGCGGTGGAGTGCGCCGCTGACGATTGGCAGACGCGGCGGATTCTGTCCGGCATCGATGATCCCGCCGCGCACAGATGCGCCGATGCCGAGCGCGAGGTGCTGTGGGTTCTCAACGGCCACTGCAATTCGCCGATCGCGGGATTTGCAACCATCGACGGCGCGCAGATGTCGCTGACTGCGTCGGTGCTGGATCTGGCTGGTGGCGCTGTTCATCGAGGTTTCGCGCTCGGGCCCCGCCGACCGGCCGCGCGAACTCGGCCGCGCCGTCGGGCTCGAATTGCTGGACAAGGGCGCCGCCGGCATCATCGAGCGCAGCCGGCCGGTGTGATGGGTCGATGCGGTCATAGCGCGAAAGCCGCTCTCACCCCCGATACGCCCGCACCCGCTGGATCATCTGCTCGACATGCGCGATCGGGGTTTCCGGCTGGATGCCGTGGCCGAGGTTGAAGATCAGCCGGCCACCGGCGAAATTCGCCAGCACATCGTCGATGGCGCGATCCAGCGCAGCGCCGCCTGCGATCAGCGCCAGCGGATCGAGATTGCCTTGAACGGCGACGCGGTTCTGCACGCGCTCGCGGATCAATGATGGCTCGGCCGCCCAGTCGATGCTGACGGCATCGACGCCGGTCGCGCCGACATAGGCCGGCAGCAGCGCGCCGGCGCCGCGGGGAAAACCGATGATCTTCGCATCGGGGGCTTTCGCCCGCACGCCTTCGACGATGCGCCTGGTCGGCTCGATCGACCATCGCTCGAATTCGCGCGGCGGCAGCACGCCGGCCCAGGTGTCGAAAATCTGCAGCACGTCGGCGCCGGCCTCAAGCTGGCCCAGCAGATACTGGATCGAGTTCTCGACCAGCACGTCGATAATTCGACGCGAACGCTTCGGGATGGCGATAGGCCATCATCCGCGCCGGCGCCTGATCCGGCGTGCCTTGTCCGGCTACCATGTAGGTCGCGACCGTCCATGGCGCTCCGCAGAAACCGATCAGCGCAATTTTCGGGTCGAGTTCGCGGCGCACCCGGCGCAGCGCTTCATAGACCGGCTCGAGCTTTGCGAAAGTCCGCATGCGCCGCCAGCGTCGCAACCTGCTCCGGCCTGTCCAGCGGATCGAGCCGCGGGCCTTCGCCGGCCTCGAACCGTACCGAGCGGCCGAGCGCGTAGGGAATGACGAGAATATCCGAGAAGATGATCGCGGCATCGAAGTTGAAACGCCGGATCGGCTGCAGCGTGATTTCGGCGGCATATTCCGGCGTAAAGCACAGATCGAGAAAGCCGCCTGCCTTGGCGCGCAATTCGCGATATTCCGGCAGATAACGGCCGGCCTGCCGCATCATCCAGATCGGCGGTACCGGCTGCCTGCGGCCGGACAGCAATTCAAGCAAGGGTTTGATGGCGGGAATCCGGGTCAAGCGTTGTTCCGTTGGCGGTCGAAGGGCCTTTGCCGCTTCTGATACACGCCGGTACGGACTTGGCCAAGGGCATGCCCTGAGGCTTTGGAACTGGCAAAGCGACCTTCAATAATGCGGCGGCGGCTCGCTGGCGGCGCCCGGTGCCCGGGTCTCGGCCTCCAGCAGGCGCTCGCTGAGATGCGCGACCTGGCGCGTCAGCGCATCGATCTTGCGCCACTGCTCCGTGATGGTCTTGTTCAGCGTCTCGACGGTCTCGTCCTGGAACGTCAACCGGGTTTCCAGCGCGTCGATGCGCTCGCCGAGCGTCTTGGCGTCACTCATCAGCATCACTCATCGGAATGGTGTGTCGTCGCACGCTCCTGCAATCCATGGCGCAGTGCGACGCGGTCGTCGAACACAAAGCATTCGCCGCGCCAGCGGCTTTCCGCTTCCGGGACGCCTTCGAGATATCCGAGGATCCCGCCCTTGAGATGATAGACCTTCGGAAAGCCGCGCGCGAGCAGATAGGCGCTGGCCTTTTCGCAGCGAATGCCGCCGGTGCAGAACATCGCGACCCTCCGATGGCTGGCCGGATCGAGATGACGCGCGACAAAATCCCTGAATTGTCCAAAGCTGTCGATGCCGGGGTCAACGGCACCTTCGAAAGTGCCCATCGCAACCTCGAATGCGTTGCGGGTGTCGAGCACCAGCGTGTCCGGCGCCGCGATCAGCGCGTTCCAGTCGGCAGGCTCGACATAAATGCCAGCCTGCCGTGCCGGATCCAGCCCGGGTGCGCCGAGGGTGACGATCTCCTTTTTCAGCCGGACCTTCAGGCGCTGGAACGGCATCGTCGACGCCTGCGAGAACTTCAGTTCGAGATTGTCGAAGCGGCCGCCGAACAGCGCCGCGCCGCGCAATTGCGTGATGAAATGGCCGATGGCGCCGGCTGCGCCCGCCAGCGTGCCGTTGATGCCCTCTTCGGCCAATAACACGCTGCCTTTCAGCTCGAGCTCGGCGCAGATCGCCCGAAGCGGCGCGCGCAGCTCCCGGAAATCCGGCAGCGCGGCAAATTGATAGAAGGCGGCGACCTTGTACGGCATCGCGGTGGTTTATCAGGCGGGCGGGGATGCGATCAACACATACAGGCCTGCAAAAACAGCCGGCCGCATTGCCCCCATTCGTCCCCGAGCATTGCCCATCGCCTCCTGAATGTGCGATGTAACCCCGCGCCCGAAAGCGGCGGGCAAGGCACAAAAGACCAATAGAGTGAGCAATTTGGCATGAGGAATTTCCAGCTCGCCGGCCGATCGACGGTCCACGCGGAGAACGCGATGGTGGCGACCTCGCACCCGCAGGCGGCTTTGACGGCGATCGAGGTGCTGCGTTCCGGCGGCACCGCCGCGGACGCCGCGGTGGCGGCCTCGGCGCTGCTCGCCGTGATCGAGCCGCAATCGACCGGGATCGGCGGCGACTGCTTTGCGCTGTTTCAGCCACGCGGCGAAGGCAAGATCGTCTCTTATAACGGCTCGGGCCGCGCGCCGCAGGCCGCCGAGCTGTCGTGGTATCTCGAGCGCAACATCAACGCGATTGCGCTGACCTCGGCGCACGCCGTCAGCATTCCAGGCTCAGTCGACGCCTGGGCGACCATGCTGCGCGATCACGGCAGGCTGGGGTTCGACGCCTTGTTGCAACCCGCGATCAAGGCTGCTGAACAAGGATATGTGGTCGCCCCCCGGATCGCGTTCGACTGGAGGAACGCATTCGACAAGTTGAAAAACGGCACCAACAGCGCGCGCTATCTGCTGCCGCACGGCCAACCGGCGGTCGCCGGTGATGTGATCCATCAGCCTGAACTGGGGCAGACCTTGCGCGCCATCGCCAAGGATGGCCGCGACGCCTTTTACACCGGCGCCATCGCCGAAGACATGGTGGAGACGTTGCGCGGCATCGGCGGCCTCCATACGCTTGAGGACTTCGCCGCCCACACCACCGAGACCACGGTGCCGATCGGCACCATCTACAGGGGCCACGACGTCTGGCAGTGCCCGCCGAACGGTCCGGGCATCACCATGCTGGTGATGCTGAATATCCTCGCGCGCTTTGATCTCACAAAATTTCCACCCCTCAGCGTCGAGCGGTTTCATCTCGAAGCCGAAGCCGCGCGGGTCGCCTACATGATGCGCGAGCAATACATCGGCGATCCCGGCCATGTCGATGTGGATGTGGCGCGGATCTTGTCGAAGGAATTCGCCGACGAGCACGGCGACAGCATCCGAATGGACCGGCTGCTGGATTTGCCCAATGTGGCGCCGCCGATGAATCCCTCGACGATCTACATCACGGTGGTGGACAAGGACCGCAACGCCTGTTCGTTCATCAATTCGATCGCGCATTCGTTCGGTTCGGCGATCGTGTCGAACAAGACCGGCATCCTCCTGCAAAATCGCGGCGGCGGTTTCCGGGTGCAGCCCGGCCATCCCAATTGCATCGCGCCCGGCAAGCGCCCGCTGCACACCATCATTCCGAGCCTTGTCACCAAGGGCGGCCGTGCGGTGATGCCGTTCGGCGTGATGGGCGGGCAGTATCAACCGGTCGGGCAGGTGCATGTGCTGACCAACATGCTCGATTACGGTTGCGACGTGCAGGAGGCGATCGACATGCCGCGCGGCCTGCACTATGAAAACGTCTATCAGCTGGAGGATGGCGTGCCCGCCGATATCGTCGAAGGCCTGAAGAAACTCGGGCACCGGACCGCCGGCGTGACCTCCCCGCTCGGCGGCGGTCAGGCGATCTGGATCGACTGGGACAAGGGCACGCTGACCGGCGGCTCCGATCCGCGCAAGGACGGCTGCGCACTTGGTTATTGAACTACCCCTCCGGCGCATGCGGTCTCCCCCTCTGTTACGAAGGAAGCTGAAAAAGATGCGACGCTCGTTTCGAAATCTTTCAATCGCCGTTGCCGTTGCCATCGGCGCGGCCGGCGCCGTTCTCGTGGCAATCCCGCACCGTGCATCGGCCCAGACCACAGGAAAAACCATGACCACAGCTTCAGGCTTGCAGATGATCGACAGTGTGGCCGGTACCGGTGCTGCGCCAAAGCCGGGTCAGATCTGCGTCATGCATTACACCGGCTGGCTTTATGAGGATGGCAAGAAAGGCAAGAAGTTCGACTCGTCGGTCGATCGCAACGAGCCGTTCGAGTTTCCGATCGGACAGCGCAAGGTGATCGCCGGCTGGGACGAGGGCGTCGCCTCCATGAAAGTGGGCGGCAAGCGCACCCTGATCATTCCGCCTGAACTGGGCTACGGCGCCCGCGGCGCCGGCGGCGTCATTCCGCCGAACGCGACGCTGATATTCGATGTCGAATTGCTTGGTGTGAAGGGCTGATCTGGACTCGACCGCCCGGCGCAAAAAGACCGGCCACACGGGCCGGTCTTTGAAGTCTAAATCGCAGCGCCGATCAGAGATTCTTGTTCGCTGCGGCGGCGGTCTTGTTGATGGCGTCCTTGGTGGCTTCCTTGGCGTCGCCGACGGCTTTCTGACCCTTGCCTTTGACTTCCTGAATGACGCCTTCGCCCTTCAGCCGGTCGGAACCGGTGGCTTCACCGATACCCTGTTTGGCCTTGCCGATAGCCTCGTTGGTGGCGCCTTTGATCTTGTCGGTCGTTGCACCCATGGGAACTCTCCTTTGAACGGTTAAGTCTTGCCGGGACAAGCCTCCCATGCGCCGAAAGTTCCTGTTCCGATCTGGTTTGTGATCGCGGTTTTCGATAGTTTTCGCGCGCAGGTTTCCCAGGAAAGCATCACAATGACAGGTTCCCACGATCATACCCATGCCGATCATTCGCACGATCACGGCGACGCGCAGCGCTGGAAGCACGACGGCGTCCGCGTCATTCCCGGCGACCAGCTCGATCCCAACGTGCCCTCCACCGCCGGGATGGACCGCAAGGCGGCGATCAATTTCGCCCGCGTCGGCGCGCAGAAATTGTGGGCCGGCACCGTGACCATCAAGCCTGACGCCAAGACCGGCGCGCATCATCACGGCCATCTCGAGAGCATCATCTACGTTGTCAAGGGCAAGGCGCGGATGCGCTGGGGCGAGCACCTGCAGTTCACCGCGGAAGCCAATCCCGGCGATTTCATTTTCATTCCGCCCTATGTGCCGCATCAGGAGATCAACGCCAGTCCCGACCAGGTGCTTGAATGCGTGCTGGTCCGCAGCGACGGCCAGGCGGTCGCGATCAATCTCGACATCGAGCCGGTGGAAAAGCCGGAGACGGTTTTGTGGATCGATCCCGTGCACCGCGATCCGGCGGAGGGGAAGTGACGAAGTCATTCCGGGCCACGCGAAGAATACAATCGTCATTGCGAGCGCAGCGAAGCAATCCATGAGGCAATAAGAAAGCAAGAGCTGGATTGCTTCGCTGCGCTCGCAATGACGAGCGGGCTAAGCAAACACCGAATGATCCACCGCGCCGTTCGGCACCACATAGCCATAGCGGGTGTTGGAAGGCTCCGGTCCGGCCTTCTCGTATTCCACCTTCATGGCAGCGAAACGATCGCCCTTGATGTCGAGCATCGCGCGTTTCGGCTGGATGTTGTAGATTCGGGCATTGTTGTCGCCGAAGATCGCGGTTTTGACCGGCCCTTCGGCGGCGCCGAGCGGGGCGAAGCCGAACTTCTTCTGCATCGCTTCGGGAATCTCGAGGCGGCGCAGGCCCTCGATCTGCCATTGCGGCGCGCCGGTCCATAGCGCATCGGAGCCCCAGCAGACGCGATCGGCACCGAGCCCCTTGATCAGGATGCCCATCAGCGCCGCGCAAACATTCGGCTCCGCGATCAGCGTCGTTGCGAATATCTGGCCGACGTCGCCATAGACATTGTTGACGCCATATTGTTCGGGGATGTCGGCAAGATCGCTGGTCCAGGAAATCCGCCCAGTCCGTTCGAATTCGGCCAGCGCCACCTTCGGGTCGCCGCCGACATGTCGGTAGGCGGAGTGATAGATCACGAAGTTGAGCTGCGGCCAGTCCTTGGCGGCCTGACCGACATCGGCGACGTCGGCGAAGCCGCGCAGATTGGGATACGCCTTCTCGACCCCCGGCGCGAACAGCCCCTTGTGGACGCAGATATTCCTGATGCCGGCCTTCACCATCCGCTCATAGCCCTTGTAGGTGACTTTCTCGTCGTCCATCCGCCACGGATAACGGCTGATGTCCTTGTGGGTATTGTCGCCGACGGTGTAGCCCTTGCAGGATTCCGGTTTCAGCGCGAGCCCGGCGTCGAGTTTCTCGAGCCAGCCGGGCTGTCCGGGCGTGAAGATCATGTGCGAGAACAACCGCCGCGAACCGGCCTCGTCGTTGATCTTGTTGCGCGCGGCGGCCATCTGCTCATTGGTCAGGAACCAGTCCTGCTCGATGTCGGAAGGCGCCGACGAAATCAGCGCGATCTTGGTGTCGCTGTCGAGAAACATCTCTTTCTTGTAGTTGTTGAATTTCAGATCCTCGATGGTCTGCTCGTGGTCGTTCAAATCCTTGTTCCAGCCGGCCTTGCCGACCGCCTTGCGCATGTCCACGAAGCTGGTGAGGCGGGTATCGTCCCGCAGGAAGTGGGTATGCATGTCCATGATGAACTGGTCCTTGAGCGCGTTGGCGCGCTCCTCGGCCATCGCAGGCGTAGCGGCTTCCGCTGGCGTGACGTCGAACAGCGGCCCGTAGACTTCGTTCATCGCCACAAAGGAGGCGGCCATGCCGGCGGCGGTCTGGAAAAACCTGCGGCGGTTCAGGCCCTGCCTGCCGCCGAGATCGTCGGCCATCGCGAGCAGCCGGGCCTCGACTTCGCGCTGCCGCTCGTTTTGCGGATCGGGATAGAATTCGTCGCTGGCCACAATCTGGGTCGGGATCGGTGTCTGGTATTGGCACAATTCCGATGGCATCAGCGCCGCAAGTTCGGCCTCGGTCAGTTGGCTGCTCATGACTTCTTGTTCCCTGGCTTGCGCGACGAGAGGCGCGCCTTGGTTGGATGGATCTGGAACTAGGCCGGTATTGGCTTGAAAAAAAGCCGTTCCAGCCATCGCCGCCCATCACATTCACGCGCCCCGGCTTGATCGGCTCAACTCTTGTTTCTCTTGAAGAGAGAATGAATATTCTGGCCAAGCCGGACGACGGCGCTGGCCCGCAGGGTTTTGTCGGTCTCTCCGTTCAGATATTTCTCCGCGGCCTTGACGATATCCATGGTCAGGCCGGTCTGTCCTGAAGGCTGAAAAAGCGGAAGCTCATCCAGTTCGTCGTCCTCGTCGTCGATGACCGCGTAGCGGGTAATCCTTGGATGGTCGGACAGCCAATCCAGGATCTCCTTGCGGCGCGGGCTCCTGGGCTTGTCGGGGCAAACGTCGATGAACGGGACGGCCCAATGCTTTGCAGCAAACAGACCGACAGGATCGATCCTCCAGGATGAAGAAAGAACCACCTTCGCGCCGGTACGATCGAGCAGCTTTTGCAGGCGGAGGAGCAGCCGCTTGTCCACCACATATGGAAATTGCCGTGGATTAGGCGTCGTCGGGCAATTGAGTACGCCGTCAATATCCAGAAATATCACTTTCATGAAACAAGAACGGAACTGCGGGGCGTCGGTTCCCCATCTGACGCATGCGCCGCTACGGCCGCCGACGGGAATTAACGCGGTTGCCTGTTGCCGAGCGCCGTCCTGATGGTTTCCGGCGCGCGGATGCGTTCGGTGAGAAGGGCAATGCGGTCGTTGCCCCAGAACAGTTCGCCGTTGAAAACCATCGTCGGCACGCCGAAGACGCCGATCGCTTCAGCCTCGGTGATGATGCGATCGTGCTCGCCGCGCGCCGGACCGTTCACATAGGCCTCGAACGCCGGCGCCGAGCCGCCAAGTGCTGCAATCACGCCGCTGATTTCGTGGAGCTCGTCGATCTCCAGTTCGTGATTCCAGAAGCGCCGGAAAACCGTATCGTGATAGGCGCGGAAAATGCCGTGACGCTGGGCGAACAGCATGCCGGCGCTTGCATAGAAGGCATCATAAATTTGCCGCGGGCCCTTGATCGTCAGCCCTTGCGCGTTGGCATAGCGCCGGGCGTCCATATAGGAGTAACGGACCTTTCGCCAGAAGTGCGGGGTTCGCTCCTCGACCGTGCCCATGAACTCCGGGATCCGGAGCGTGTAGGGCAGCCACTCCAGTTTCACGCCTTGCTTTTCTTCCAGCTCGAACAGCGCCTGGTTGGCGACGAAGGCAAAGGGGCTTTTGTAGTCGGTGTAGATTCGTACGCACGGGCTTATCCATCGCAGATCCTCGATCGGGCGCCGCTCCGAGGGCACGAACCTGGTAGCCTGTCAAATGTCACTCAGAAATCGATTTCGTCCTCAAAGGTGCGATTTCGGCAAAAGCATGTGGATGCCCTTATTCCCGTCGACGAGCTGGGTTACGCGCAGATTGCCCGCGAGTGAGCAGAGCATATAAGCTTCGTTGCGCGTCAGATTAGTGCGTGCGCAGACATGTTTAACCATCTCCCTCACGGCCTGCTTGGCCGCATCGTCGAGATCTTCGTCCAATCCGACGGACATCAGATGCGTCGCGCTTTCCGCGAACGGCCAGTCTAATTCCATGTCTTTTCGCAAGGTGAGACGAAAGGTACCGGTCACGCCTGTTTCAAGCGCCGTGATGCATACTTCCCCATCGCCCTGGACCGCATGCCCATCACCCGCAAAAAAAGAGCGCCTTCATTGAACACAGGTAGATAGAGTGTCGTACCGGCGCGCAGCTCCTTGTTGTCCATGTTGCCGCCGAACGCGCGTGGCACGGGCGAGCCGCATCGTCCCCAGCTGGGAGGCGGAGCCGTTGCGACAATACCGAAAAACGGATCCAGCGGAATCTCGGTCCTGAAGGCATAATGCAGACATTGCGTTCGCGATCGATCGCTGGATGGATTGTCTCGTAGTCGGTGAATTCGTCGGGCAGCGTCCCAAGCAGCGGCAAGATCGAGACAAACCCCCAGTCCTGTCGAATTTTCACGTCAAGAATGTCGATCTGCAGCGCGTCGCCAACTTTGGCGCCCTTCACATAGACAGGTCCGGTAATGAAATGCGGGCCTGGTCCGTGCGGCATCGTCTCAAGCGCTCGCATGTAGTCTGCCGGTACAATTTCCAGATCATCAGGCAACGTTTCTTTTCCACCGGCCGGAAAGCTGTGCAGGGTAACAGTGTCGCCCGAGTTCACGGACAGCACGGGTGGACTGGCGCTGTCGAGGTATCCCCATACCATATTTTCAGGCGTGGCAGGAATTTCATGGCGGCGTGACATCGATCTTCCGGATTGCCGAGAGACAACAAGACCAGACGGTCCGCGTCAGGCGAGCCGAGATCATCGCCATGCATCGGCGCACCTGCTCGTTTGCGCACTTCGAGCGCCAAGCGCTCTAGTTAGCTTCGCGCAGTAGCGAAAGGGATCCCCGCGAGCTGCGATAGAGGGTGGTCCCGAGCCAGCAGTTGCATGAGGCGATCCCGATGAGACGGTCCCAATTCACTGACAGCGAAATCCTCCATCTGCTCCATGAGGCGAGCACTGGCGTATCAGTCGCCGAAATCTGCCGGATCGCTGCGGTGTCGCCGAGAACTTTCTACCGTTGGCGGAGGCGCTTCGGCGGTCTCCAACCTTCCGGCGGTGATGCAGATGAAGGACCTCGCGGCGGAGAATCTGCGGCTTCGAGAGCTAGTGAGCAGTCTCTTTGAGCGCCTGCGTGCCGAAAACGCAACGCGTGAGCCAGACGTGACCTTGCCGAGAACCCGCGACAAGGTTCGCGAGCGACAGCGTGCCATCGGGATTGCAGCGGAAAAATGCGGCGGCGCACTTACCGGACGCTTCGCATCGGTGCGGGTCAACCCGTAGGCGCCGCCGAACTTTTTCCGTCTTGACCGCCTGCGACCGTTTTGAGCGATATTTCCAAGACCTTCGTCGCGCCTGGGTTTGCTCAGTCGGCCCGATGCTCGTCCTCGATGTGTCGGGTTGGGCTTGGAAAGCTTCTTCTACAGGCAGCGATAATGGCAAAAATGACATTAATCCAAAACGGCTGATGCGCGATTGATCACGCTGCCCTGGAGAGTTTGCAAAATTATAACGAAACGTTCCGGCGCGCTGGCATTGCGTTAGTGACGGCAGACGGCAAAGCTGCATGTTTCGCTGTCGCTTCTTTTATCTTGCGGCCTGCTCGCCTAAGGGAATAGCTTTCCTGCCACCGGGCGTTTCTTTTGCGAGGAGTGCACAGCGATGATCAATAAGGTCCGCCAATTTCTTAGCTTAGACCATGCTTCATTGGACTATGCTTCATTCAACCGCCGTGATTTTCTATCAACTTCCGCCGCGGTCGCGGGCGGTCTGGCGATTGCGTCCGTCGGCTCGGGTCTTGCCCGCGCCGCTCCTCTCAAGCAAGTGCGTTTCAGCGAAGCCGTCCACAATCTCGGTTACATCAATCTTTATGTCGGTATGCGCTCGGGCATCTTCGAGAAAAACGGCCTCGACATGAAGGTGACCGCGGCCGGTGGCGACACTCAAACTTTCGCCGCGGTGCTTGGAGGTTCGGCGGATTTTGCGATGGGGGATGCCGCGATGGCGCAGATTTCGCGCGAGAACGGTGGCCCGGGCGTTGTGGTCGGCACCGTCGTGCAACGGGCACATTATTTCGGCGTATCCAAAACGCTCAAGCCGATCAGCGACCCGAAAGAATTCAAGGGCCTGAAGATTGTCACTTCGCCCGAACCAAATACAAATTACAGTGTCGCAAAACGGCTTTTGGAGAAGGCAGGTATCAAGGTCGGCGTGGATGCGACGATGTTCCAGTAAATGCGGGTACCGAAATGCGGCCATGCTGGCGGGTCAAGAGGATATCGCTATCGCCTATCAGCAAGCGTCGCCGCTGCGGAAGCGCAGGGTGCAAAAGTGGTGTTCGACTTCCAAGCTATATCGGACCATTCTGCAAGACCGGATCATGGTACTGCCAGGACGATACAGAAGGATCCGGCAATGGTGCAGGCTTTGGTGACTTCGATTGAAGAAGCTTCCCGCAAAACCTACGCCGATCCGGCGTTGCAAAGCAAGTGGCACGCGAGGAATTTCCGGACCTGCCTGGGGAGGTTGTCGACAAGGCTATCGATGCGGTACTCAAATATCTCATACCCGCGCAATCCGTTGTTACTAAAAAAGACCAATGGAAAAATTTAATGGAGATGAGGTTATCTTGGTACCGCTAAAGGCACGATTCCGTTGATAAGATCATCGACAATCGGTTTGCGGAAAAGGCGGTCGCCAGCGCAAATGACGGGGGAATTGAAGGGTTAGAGTACCGCTAAGGCTGCCATTGGTGAAGCGAATGCCGATCGCGAGATTCGCTCGTCGTCGAGCATTTGGCAAAAAGCTATGAAGTCGGTGAGCGGGTAGTTCCGGTCATCGGCGACCTCAGTCTGACGCTGGATAACGGACAGATTGTAAGCATTGTTAGAGAGTGGGGGTGTGGCGAGAGGACACTGCTGGACGCGTTATGCGAATTGCTGACGCCGGATACGGGACGTATCAGCTGGTATGGCGCGAGAATCACCGGCCAGCCGCAGAATGTCGGCTATATGCTTCAAAAGGATCTGCTGCTGCCGTGGCGAAGCGGGCTGGGCAACGTGATGCTAGGTCTGAAATCCGCGGCATGGCGGCATGAGGCTAAGCGATCGCAGCCGCGCGATGCAATGAGCTGGGGCTCCACATCTTCGCCGTTCACAACCATGACGCTCTCGGGCGGCATGCGGAAGAGCGTGGCAATGGTTCGGACATTAGTGAATGAGCCGGAAATGCGGTAGATCGATGAACCGTTAGCTTAGCCGATTTCCACTTCAATCCTATCGAGACGCCCGCAAAGTTGTTGGAAGGGCGGCCGTTCACTGTTGCTGATTACGCACGATATCGAAGAAGCGGTGGGCTGCGGTCAGGTGATCGAGGTCTCAAACGGCCGACCTCATGGTGAGGAGCGCATCTATAATATCGCGTCGTCATCGAACGGACAGACATGATGGCGGCGCGCGATAGCCGCGATTTCAGCAAATATGTTCGGCAAATCTGGGCCGATCTCGAAGTCGTGCTGCAATGACAGCGGATACAGATAGCTAGATGGGCCGCATGACCACGTGTCTGCACAAAACCCGTTTCGCCGACCGGCGCCGCTACAGGCTCCGCGCGGCGGCGATCATTCTCGCGACGCAGGTGGCGCTGCTCGCCGTGCTGCTCGGCTTTTGGGACCATATGACGGCAAATGACAAGCAGGCGGCCTTCATGTTTGGTTCGCCTTCGGCGATGGCCGGCTTTTTGGGTCAGATGGTGGGCGACGGCAGTCTATGGCGCGATACCTATGTTACCGGCCTCGAAACGTTGCTCGGCTTTCTCGTCGGAAATTTCGTCGGCACCCTGATTGGACTCTCGCTCTGGTACTCTCGGTTCGTTTCTCGTGTGGTGGAACCATTCGTGATCGCGCTGGGCTCAATCCCGATCATCGCCTTGGCGCCGATTATCATCATCTGGTTCGGCACGGGACTGATTTCGAAAGTGGCGATGTCGACACTGTCGGTCGTGATCGTTGCTTTGGTCACGTCTTACAAGGGCGCGGTCGGGGTCGATCCGGATCAGGTTAATCTGATGCGGACGCTGGGCGCCTCAAAATTTCAGATTTTCCGCAAGCTGGTGGTGCCGGCCTCGCTCGCCGATATCTTTGCCGGACTGAAACTCACCGTAGGCTTCGCGCTGATCGGCGCGATCGTCGGTGAATTGATGTCGTCATCAGAGGGATTGGGCCATGCTATTTTCAAAGCGGGCTCGCTGTATATTATTCCAAAAGTCTTTGCCGCTTTGGTGGCAACGATCGCGCTGGCGCTGCTGCTTACCTTCATGGTGGGCAGGATGGAGCGCCTCCTGATGCCGTGGCGACGCATTCACTAGAAATATCGGAAAGAAGTTCAATGTCAGGAGCGAACATGTCTCAGCGTGTCAGCAAAGTCGGCAACATCAAATACGCGCTTTCGGGCGATGACCGCTTCGTTGCGAGCGTCGAGCCGGGCGAAACATTCGTCGTCGAATGCGCGATCAACGTCAACGACGGCACGATCCGCCATCTGCGGACAGCAATTGACGGAGGCTGACGTCACTATGCCGTTCGTAAACGGTGCCACCGGTCCGATCGAGGTGCGGGGCTCGAAAGCTGGCGACATGCTGAACGTCGAAATCACCAAGATGGAGCTCGACGATCTCGGCTTTACCGCCCTCTGGCCCGGCATCGGCATGTTTTCCGATTGGGTCCGGAGGAAGGAATTCGGCCGACAGACGAGGGTTGTCGAGGTCAAAGACGGCCTCGCGCACTGGAACCAACACCTGAAGCGCCGATCAAGCGGATGATTGGAGTCATTGGTGTCGCGCCGGTGCACGGCGCCGTCCTGACCGTCGATAACGGGCCGCATGGTGGCAATCTCGACGTGCAGGAGATCACCACAGGCAATACCGTATTGCTGCGCGTCAATAGGGAAGGCGCGCATCTCTTTCTCGGGGATTGCCACGCAATTCAGGGCGACGGCGAATGCAATGGCATGGGCGCCATCGAGATTGCCGCAACCCTGACCGTGAAGGTGTCGCTGGAAAAGGCGCCGGCACGGTTGAATCATCCGCGCATCGAGACCTCAACGCATATTTGTACATTAGGTTGCGCCCGTCCGCTGGAAGACGCGATGCGCATTGCGTTCGAGGAGATGGTCTATTGGATGGAGGATGACTGGAAGATTCCTGCCGCCGAAGGATACATGCTGCTTGGCCAAATCGCGGAAGCACGCTGCACGCAAGTGGTCGACCCGAAATACATTTACATCTGCAAGGTCAACAAGAGCATCCTCTCCGGATATTTCGGTTGATTAAAAAAAAAAAAAAAAAAAAAAAAAAAAAAAAAAAAAAAAAAAAAAAAAAAAAAAAAAAAAAAAAAAAAAAAAAAAAAAAAAAAAAAAAAAAAAAAAAAAAAAAAAAAAAAAAAAAAAAAAAAAAAAAAAAAAAAAAAAAAAAAAAAAAAGGGGGGGGGGCGAGCCGGGAATGCGCTAATAGCTGATCCGCAATCCGACCCCGCCATGGAGGGTGTTGCCGACCGGCTGCGGTCCGGCGGTCCCGTTGAGGAACAGGTCGGCAACCCAGCCCTTGGTGATGCGGAAGCCGACACGGCCGCCATATTCGAACCAGCTCTGGTTGCCCATCGTCGGCACGATGGTGCCGTCGCCGGTCACGGTGGCGACGATGCCGGAGTGTCCGGAAAACGACTGCACGAACCCGCCATTGATGTTGGTCTCGATGCTGCTGCCGAACAGATGCGTCCACTGCCCGCCGACCTTGACGAGATTGGTTCGATCGGTGCCGGTGGCAATCGCGGCGTTGAACGGATTGAACGCGACGGACGGATCGGAATAGCCGTTGACGCGCTGCCAGAGCTGCCACAGTTCGACGGAGGCGGCGACCTCGTCACGCGCTGAAAGCCGGTTGATCCAGCCTGCCCTTCCATACACCCCGTAATCGCTGCTGTTGGTCGAGCTATCCACCGCGACCGCGCCGAGGCTCGTCAGGTAGCTGCGGCTATAGCGCACCTTCTCGAACGGCGACAGGATGGTCCCGATGTCGAAAAACGGCCGTGACGATCCCCAGTCGACGAAATCGTAGCGAAGCGCAAAGGCGCCGATCGGCGCGCTGGTGACGCTGTATCCGCCCTCGCTGTATTGGGTGTAGGCAATGCCCGCCAGCAGCGACAGATTGGGGGTCAGTTCCTTGCGGCCATGAACGCCGGCCGAAAACGATCCGGCGGACCCGAATGCGCTGACGCAATCGCTGCAATTGACCTGTTCGTTGACCCCCAGAAGCACCGTGCCGAGCACCCGGTTGGTGATCATCTGGTTGAAGTGCTGCTGCGCCAGACCGTTGATCGATCCCCCGCTCGAACCCCCGTCGGTTGGCGGGGCAGGAGGCGGTGGAGGGTGGAGGCGGCGGCGGCGGCGGGGGTGGCGGCGGTCGTGGTCGCCGCAGGCGGCGGCTTGGTGCAGTCTTCACTGCAAGACGCCGACGCCGGATGTGTCTGCACCGCCATCAGCATCAGCGTAACCGCTGCCGTGAGTGCTGCCGATACGATCAAGCTCGTTGCGAATTTTGACATCATCAGCGCCCGCACAACATGCCGGTGGGATCGCTGCCGTCACCGGGAGGCGTGGCATCCGCAAAATTCGTGACGGTGCAAAGTCCCGCGGCTGCGGCGCAGTTCGAGGCAAAGGTCCAGGGCGGGCTGTTGAATTTCTAAATCGTGACCTTGCCGTCCACCGAGGTGATGACGGCGGTCTGGCCAGGCAGCAACAGCTCGACGCACTGTCCGTCCCCGGTGCACACGGTTGATTGCCCCTCCTGCAGCACCACCGTCATCTTGTGTTTTTGCTTCAGGACATCGAGGATGGTGCCGCGGACGCCGATCGTCCCCAGCGATGTGGTGATCTTGTAGGCGGACTTGGCCGAATGTCCGGTAACGAAACGAAACGCTCCGGTCGCCAGCCGGATCGCGATCTCGCGGTAGCTGTGCTCGTCGTTGAATACGGTGCGGTCGAGCGTGATCGAGGCATTGGGGCCAAGCGACAGGTTGGTGCTGTCGGCCATCACCAGCCGCGCCGCGCTGTCGGGGCCGGTGCGCACGACTTCGTCGCGCAGCACGCTGTCGCCGACGCTGATCTGGCTGGTCGCAGATCCCGCCACACGATGAACTTGATTCTTGATCACGGCCGCCTGGCCGACGCGCGTTTGAGCGGATGCCGGAGCCGACACCAAGCCAGCCAGCAGGCAAACGCCGGACATTAAAAGAATGGAATTACGCCAGCCCATTTCCCCACCGCACAATCTGGTCCGGTCATGGTATCGGATTGCTTCGACCAACTGTGTTGCAGAACTGCCACAGAGCCCACTATACCGGCGCGCTCCTTAGTGACGACGAAGCGCAAAATAGTTCAGTGGGGTCGGCGTCGTTTCGCCGGTAGGAACGTCGAAGGAGACGAATATCCCGGCTGATGATTTTCAAAAGCCGGGTCTAAGGCGAAAAGCGCTGTTAAAACCGCCTGCCGCATCGCGGCAGGCGGAAAGCCTTGCGGCCGTCACTTCGACGCGGTCTTGGTGTCCATGTTGACGACCTCGACGCGGCGGTTGATCGGGTCCATCGGCGCGTTAGGATCCTTCGGCCTGCTCTTGCCATAGCCGACGGTGACAAGATCGGTGCCGGCGATGCCGAACTTGTCGACCAAATAGCGCTTGATCGTATCGGCGCGGCGCTCGGAGAGGTCCTGATTATAGCCCTCGCTGCCGATCGCATCGGTGTGACCGGCGACGACGAATGTCGAACCCTTCAGATTGACATCCGTGAGCGCCTTGCCGAGTGCCTGCACCGAAGGCATCGAGGTCGCGGTGATATTAGCCGAATTGTAGTCGAACTGAATGTCGAGATCGATTTTCGGTTTGGTCGAGGCGATCTCGGCGATTTCCTCGCGTTCGCCCATTGACAGCGACCGGGTCCTCCGGTTGCGCAGGGTTTGCACGAAGCTGATTTCCTTCGCCTTCACCGCGGGGTCGATCTTGGGTCCGGTCGACAGGCCGCGCGTCACCGGCTTGGGCTTCAGCGCTTGCAGGATTTGATCTGAAGAAACGTTGTTGTCGGCGGCGAGCGCCAGTCCGGCCGTCATCGACAGCGCGGCACCAATGGTCACGATCGCCTTGATTCCGGAAAGTCCGTGGAAGCTGGTCATTGTCGTATCCTCGCTGTTACGCCTGATAAGCGTTTGATGCCCGGAAGCTACGACAGGTTCGAAGCGGTGAATGTGATTTGCATCACGTTCGCTGGTGAGCCTTTCGAAAACCAGCATCTTCCGCGTCCGCGCGGGCCGGAATGCAACACAGCCCGGAGCTATTTCCGGCTCTTGGCGCTCAGCGAATCCGGCTACATTGCCGCGCGATGTCCCGCGCCGCCAAAGCTGTCTGCATGACCAAAGCCGAAGCCCGGCGCATCTGGCTGCGCGCGCAGCGGCTCGACATGCCTGCGCCGTTCGGCGAGGGGCCGGCTGCGACGGCCGCGGCGGTGGAACATCTGGGCTATGTGCAGATCGACACCATCAACGTCATCGAGCGCAGCCATCATCATATTCTCTGGACCCGAATCCCCAATTACCGGCGCGCAGATTTGCACCAGGCCCAGAGCGTCGACAAAAGCGTGTTCGAATACTGGACCCACGCCTTGTCCTATGTGCCGGCGAAGGACTTGCGCTTTTTCATGCCGGCGATGAAGCGTCACCGGCGCGAAGGCCACAAATGGCTGGGCTCGGTCAGCCCGGCGGATTTGCGCAAGGTGATGCGGCTGGTCCGGCGCGACGGCGCGCTGACGATCCGCGATATCGATGACGACGTGCTGGTCGACAAGGAACATCCATGGGCCAGCCGCAAGCCGTCGAAGCGCGCGCTGCAACTGGCATTCTACCAGGGCCTCCTCACCATCAGCGAACGCAACGGCATGCTCAAGACCTATGAACTGATGGCGCGGCATTTCGGCTGGGAGTGCCCTCAAGCAAGCCGCCGAAGCCTGCCTCGGCGAGGGAAACCCATGCCTATCTGCTCGATCGCGCCTTGCGCGCGCAAGGCGTCGTCAGCCTGGATTCGATCTGCCATCTCGATGCGCCGAGCAAGGCGGCGATCCGGCGGCTGATCGAATCAAGGGTGCGCGCCGGGACGATGGTGCCGGTCGCGCTCGAAGGCGCAGGCAAGCAGGAGCATTGGACCGCGTCCGAGACCCTGGAGGCGACGGGCGATCCGGTCGGAGCTGGTGCACATCCTGTCGCCGTTCGATCCCCTCATCATCCAGCGCAAGCGGACCGAACTGTTTTTCGGCTACGGCCATCGCTTCGAGGCCTATGTGCCGAAAGAAAAGCGGTTGTTCGGCTATTTCGCATTGCCGGTTCTGGTGGGTGACGACATCGTCGCCGCCATCGATCTCAAGACCGATCGCAAGGCCGGCGAGTTACTGCTGCAGAAATGGAGCTGGGTCGGCCGTGCTGCGGGCCGGGGCGCGCGCAAGGATCTCAAGCGCCGGATCGAGCAAGAGCTGCACCGTTTCGAGCGGTTTCAACTGGCGGAGGAAGAGTTCCGCACGGCGCCTGTGCTCATGAAAACCGATGTCATGCCGGAGGATTCCTCGAGCCGCGGTGCGAAACAAAGCCGTCAGAGATAGCGGCGTCCTGGCGCGCGGTTACCGGCGCTTCGTCAAGTACGATTTTCGATCAGAGGCCAGCGAAGCCAAGCAGCTCTGATTGATGTTTACACCGCCCAACCCACACGGTAATGGATTGAAATCAAATAGACATTCTTTGAAACAATGTAGCTTCTGGTGGCGCCATTGGGGATGGAGGCACGGGGAAAGGACTTCCGCACCGAAATCGTGCAACTCCGCGCGCTTGCGGTTCTGAGCGTCCTGCTTTTTCATTTGAAGGTCCCGGGCTTCCAAGGCGGCTTCGTTGGCGTCGACGTCTTCTTCGTCATTTCCGGTTACTTGATCACCCGCAACATCCTGCGAGAGGCGGCGGCCGGTCGCTTTTCGTTTGGCGCTTTTTATCTGCGCCGAACCAGACGCATCTATCCGGCGCTGATCTTCACCGTGTTTGTGACGTATTTGGCCGGAGCGTTGTGGTCGGCCCCGGTGTTGTTTCTCGACATTGCAAAGGAATGCACGCACGCACTCCTCTCGATCGCGAACATTCAATATTGGAGAGAAGCCAGTCACTATTTCGCGGCGAAGTCGGACGAACTGGCGTTGCTCCACTGCTGGTCGCTATCGCTTGAGGAACAGTTCTACTTGGCCTGGCCAGCACTTCTGATCGCAGCTGCGCGCACTGGAAATCTGAGGCTGGCGGTCATCCTCGTCACAGCGGCGTCTTTCATCGCGACAATCTGGGTCGGCCCCATCGATAGCTCCGCGGTGTTTTTCTTGATGCCATTTCGCATTTTTGAGTTCGGCTGCGGAGCGCTAGTTCTCTTTGCTGGTCAGGCTCCTCGCCAACGTGCATTACGCGAATTGCTTTCGGCCGGCGGTCTAGCCGTGATCATGGCCAGCGTGCTGCTGTTGCGCCCGGATACGGCAAGACAGGAACTGCTGGTTCTCATACCGTGTCTCGGCGCTGCGGCGGTCATTTGGTCCGGAGATGCGACCTTCTTCTGTCGCGCGCTCCGGTCGTCAGCATTCCTTGCCGTCGGTACGATCTCCTATTCACTCTATCTTTGCCACTGGCCGATCATCTTCTACTCGCGATTTATTTTCGGGGAAGTCGTGGACTCGACCGCCGGCACCTTGATTATGCTAGCGAGCATGCTGCTCGTTGCGATTGCGATGCATCGATTTATTGAGCTTCGCTTTATCGTCATCGGCAACATCGAGCCAGGACCGTGGAAGGCGCTCGCAAAATTCGGCGCGGCTACGCTGGCAATTGCGGCGCTCACTGACGCCACATTCTTTTCGAAAGGCTTTGCCTGGAGAATGCCGGCAAGCGTCATTGCTGAGGGACGCCTCGATAGCCCATCCATCATTGACAGCGTCGAGAGGATAACGAGCAATCCGCCGACTATCGATCTTGTGGGCAATTCTCACGCTGAGATGTACTTCGCTGGCCTGCTGCCGTTAGTCAATGACATGCAAGGCAACCTTGAATATGTGGGGTCCGCCGGTTGCCCTATCATGTTGGGAGTGACCCTTAAGAGCCGTCGACATGACATCTGTGCTCTTGCGCGCGATCAATCGCTCGAGATGTTGAGAGCGAGGTCCAGCCCGATCATTTGGGTGCAGCGTTGGGAAACCTATGACGACGCAAGTGTCGAATATAAAGCTGAAGGCGTATGGTCGAGCCGAGCAGGATCTTTCACGAAGCTAGAGGATGCTCTTTTCAAGACGCTTAGCGAGCTAACGAAGGATAGGCGTGTCTTGCTGATAGGAGCGCAAGTGCCGGCCGGCTGCGAGATAAACCGCCCAAGACTATTGCAGGGACCGCTGCACCACGCGACGCCGCGACCGTGCCCGTCCATATCAAGAGAAAAAATCGAGAGCATGGGCGCTGCGGTCAATGATGTGCTCGCTCAAGTCCGCGCGCGCCTCGCAAATCGTGTCGAACTGATCCGACCCATCGATTATTTATGCGACACAAACTGCCCCGTTTTTCACGCAGGGCACTGGCTCTATTGGGATTTGACCCACTTCACTCTGGCCGGCTCATTCCACATGATCGACATGGCGAGAGAACCCGTGCGAGCTTTTCTTGAGCGGTCGAGCAATACCCCGGTAAACTTGAGCGGCGCCGTTCGCACGCAGTGACGGCTACTTAGCGCAATGAGACGGCAGCTCTGCTTGCCAACCTTCCTCGCCAAGCCGGTGCAGATGGAGCTGGGTCGGCCATGCGGGTCGGGGCGCGCGCAGGAGCTAAAGCCGGGGATCGAGGAAGAATTGCACGGTTTCGAGCGCTTTCAACTCGCGGAGGAAGTTTCCCGCACGGCGCCCGCGCCAGCGACAGCGGGCGCCGCACAACGGTCGAGCGAGGCACCCGCAGCGATCCCGAAGCCATAGGCGACCATATTCCATGGCGAGAACAACCGGCAGAGGAGCAGCGCGCCTGCCGCGGTGAGCCGGAAACTATCGAGCCGGGGGCGTGCACAAGCCGAAATAGCTCCACGCCGATCGCAATCAAGGCGGCGATCGCTGCGATAACCGGCCGCGGCAGGCGCGAGGTGGCGATCGCGACGAGCAAGAAAACCATCGTTCCCCACGCCCCGAGCCGCCATATTTCACGACGGACGCCGGCAGCCCAAGCCCGTATCGGCGCAAGGCCAAGCCGGAAACAACAACGGCGTGCAAAGGCAAACCCGCGAGATTGTCAAACACCGTCGCGCTTCCCGGCGTCAACTGATCGAGGCGCTCTTCTTCGTCACGGCAAGGCGTCGGCCACCGGAAGCGTCAATTCGAATGCGGTTCCCTGCTCGGAATCGAGCAGCCGGATCGCGCCGCCATGGGCGTCAAGCATCGCGCGCACGATGGCCAGGCCCATCCCGGTGCCGCCGCTGTCACGCCGCGTCGTGAAGAAGCTGTCGAATATCTGGCCGCGGTTATTGGGCGAGACGCCCTCGCCATCGTCGGCGACCTTTATTCGCAGCAAATCTCCCTTCGCGCCGGGCCGATATATCCAGCCATGAGCTGCCATGGCGTCTGGCATTGTCGGCGAGATTGGAAAAGACGATGGCGGCATTTTCTTCCGCGACCCGCATCGGCGTATCGAGGTCGCCGCTGGCGCGAATATCGAGCGAGGTGAAGGCCGAGCGCAAAGCGGTGATCACGGCGGACAGTCGGGTAGCGCCGACCGCGACCGGATTTTCCGCGCGGGCGAAATCGCGCAGGCGGGTCGAGATTTCCGACAGCCGGCCAGTGTCGGCGATGATGTTATCGAGAAACTTGCGGCGGTCGTCGTCGTCCATGTCAGGGGAGTCGACATCGTCACGCAATAGTTCGGCAGCGCCCTGGATCGACGTCAGCGGCGATTTCAGTTCATGCGAGACATGGGTGGCGAAGGTCGAGATGAAGCTGGAGCGCGTATTCAGCCGTCGCGCCATTTCCAGGAAGCTTTGCGACAGCCGGGCGAATTCGCTGGTGCCATGGCGCTTGAGCGGGCCCAGGGCCTGGCGGTCGCCATTGCCGACCAGATCGGTGCGCTCGATCAGTTCGCGCATCGGCTCGGTAATGGTGCGATGGAACAGGAATCCGATCAGCAGCGTCGGCACGATCATCGAAAGTACCGCGAGGGTAACCTTTCCGCGGCGCTCATAGAGGTACTTGAAGACGTTGCTGGGCGTACGCGAGGCATAGACGACGCCGGCGACCTGGTCGCGCACGATCACCGGCATGGCCGTAAACACACGCATGCCGGTACCGCGGCTCATGGAGTAGAGCGAGCGGCTGATCATGCTTGGAGATGCGCACGCGCAAGACGCCACTGAAACGGCCTTGCAGCGCCTCGGCCACTTCCGGCAGATGCGCGAGCGAGAGCCCGATTTCTTCGCGGCCGGCGATCACGATGCCGTTGGGGTCGAGCAGCCGAAAGCCGCGAGCGTCACGTTCTGTGTCGCGACCAGATCCGGCATCATGCGCGCGCCGATAGCGATGTAGGCGGGATCGGCGGGTGCGGCGGCTGCGCGCGCTTCCGGCCGCGGCGGCAGCACGCTCTGGTTTGCCAGTTCCAGCTTCGGCCAGATCGGCTGATACGGTTCATCTGCCGGCTTTTGAGTGTCCGGCGGAATCTTCTTGCCCAAGCGCCGTGCCTTGCGGAATAGCGGTCTCGATTTCGCGATGAAACACCGCCGACAGCGCCGCACTTTGCGCGATCAGTTCGGCCTCGGTCTGCTGGATCAATTGATTTTGGTAAACCCTGAGAAAGTAGAGGCTGAACAGCGGCAGCAAAAGCACGGCGGTCAGAACCAGAAAAACCACGAGGCTGAGGCTGGGCCGCCATTTTCGCGGCGGGCGGGATGCAAGTCTGGGTGCGTCTACTCTGGATGCGTCGATCAACGCGATGCCTCGCACCGTCCGGGCTTGAACCCGACGCCGTGGACGGTCTCGATCACGGTCTCGCAGCCGGCGACCGCCATCTTGGCGCGGATATTGCGGACGTGACTGTCGATGGTGCGATCCGCGACATGGATATTGCCGGCATAGGCGGCGTCAAGGATCAATTCGCGGGTGAATACGAAACCCGGCCGCGCCAGCAGCGTCCGCAGGATATCGAATTCAAGCGCCGTCAGCGAAACCGGCGTGCCTTCAAAGGCCACGCTGCGCGCGTCGGTATCGATCGCAAGCCCGCCATGGTTCATAGTCTTCGCCGCGGCCGGCGCCGGCGCGTTTCGCGCGCGCCGCAGGATCGCATGGACCCGCGCGACCAGTTCGCGCGGGCTGAACGGTTTTGTCACATAGTCGTCGCCGCCGATTTCGAGACCGAGAATGCGATCGATCTCCTCGTCGCGCGCCGACAGGAACAGGATCGGTGTATCCGAGGTTTTCCGGATCTGCCGGCAGACTTCGAGCCCATCCATCTCCGGCATGCCGATGTCGAGCACGATCAGTTCGTGGACATTGCGGTCGAACTGGCGCAGCGCCTCCTTGCCGTCCTGCGCGATCGAAATCGCCATTCCCGTTTTCTCGAACGCAAAGCGCACGACGTCGCGGATATGCGGGTCATCGTCGACGACGAGAATGGAATGCGCCACGTTCGCTAGCCTTTGCCGTTGTCGAAGGGGGCAGCCGCTCCGCTGGAGTGTTAGCGAAATATCGCTCCAGGCGCCACGTCGGAAGGCTCAAGGCGGCGTCGAGATCAGCGGTGGTCGCGATCGACATGGTTTCATTTCTCTGACGTGACGAGGGTGAGGTGTAGGACCTTGCCCTCGGAATTGGACTTGGAACTGGGTGCGTGCTTTGCGTGATGGCTTTCGGGAAGGTGATGACCGAAGGCCGAACCGGTTTTGATTCCAGCCACCAGCCGTCGTTCAGGAGCCGCCGGGGCAGCCGCGACCTTCGAAATTGAACGGGGATGATCTTTGCCATGCCACGACGATGCACGGCCGTTTGGCAGCGCGTTTGCTCGTCATGTTCAGAATTTGCGGATTGTTGTGCAGATTTCGCGCAGATGCCGAGCCCAATGCCGGCGTTTGGACGGGACGGCGATGAGGAAATCGGCCGCTTCATCGTCCACCAAACTCATCACGAAATCATGATTACTGACGAATGTTGACAATCGTCAGTACACAATCGATACTCCTCTCGATGTTTCATTGAAGGGAGCCCACGATGCTGGTCCGTTCAATTTTATCGAGCTATTCCAGGCTTTTAGCGGGTTTGATGCTGGCGTTTCTGGCGATCGCGTTGGCCGGCTGCAACGAGCCGGTGGCCCAGAAAGCCACTCCCGGGCGCCCGGTGCTGGTCACCGAGGTGCATTACGAGTCGGAGAACCCGGCGCGCAGTTTCGTCGGCACCATTCGCCCACGGATCGAGACCGATATGGGCTTCCGGGTGCCCGGCAAAGTCGCCAAGCGTCTGGTCGAGGTCGGCCAGACCGTCGATGTCGGCCAGCCCCTGGCAACGCTGGATGAAGTCGACCTCAAGCTGCAGGCCGAGCAGGCCGAGGCCGAATTCCGCGCCGCCACCGGCGTGCTGGCGCAGGCCGCCGCCGCCGAAACCCGCGCCAAGGAGTTGCGCGCCAAGGGCTGGGCCACCGACGCGACGCTGGATTCCGCCAAGGCTGCCGCCGACGAGGCACGTGCGCGCCTCAATCGCGCCGAACGCTCGGTCGAACTCACCAGAAACAGTCTTTCCTATGCAACCCTGGTCGCCGACACCCGCGGCGTCGTCACCGCGACCCTGATCGACGCCGGCCAGGTGGTGGCATCGGGACAGACCGCGATCCGTGTCGCGCGCTTTGCGGAAAAGGAAGCCGTGGTCGCGATCCCCGAAACCCTGCTGGCGCGCGCCAAGGATGGGGTGGCGAGCGTCACGCTGTGGTCGGAGCCGGAGCGGAAATATGCGGCGAAGCTGCGCGAGGTCGCGCCCTCGGCCGATCCGGCGACGCGAACCTATCTGGCGAAATTTTCATTGCCCGACGCCGGCGATAAAGTTTCGCTCGGCATGACCGCGACGCTGACGCTGGCCGATCCCAAAACCGAGCGCGTGGCGCGGCTGCCCTTGTCGGCGCTGTTCAGCGAAGGTGCCGATCCCTCGCTCTACATCGTCGATGACAAGGGCGAAGTCGTGCTGAAGCCGGTCGCCGTCAAATCCTACGAGACCAACAATGTCGTCATCACCGGCGGCGTCGACGAAGGCGCCAGGGTGGTCGTGCTCGGCGTGCAGAAGCTCGATCCGGCCCAGAAGGTCAGGGTCGTCTCGTCATTGTCGTTTTAAGCGGGAGCCGGTGCGATGAAACGCTTCAATCTTTCAGGCTGGGCGGTCAGCCATCCCGCGCTGATCCTGTTCCTGATCGTGGCGCTGGGCGCCGCGGGCTTCTTCTCCTACCAGCGGCTTGGCCGCGCCGAAGATCCGTTCTTTACGGTCAAGGTGGTGAACGTCTCGGCGATCTGGCCGGGCGCTACCGCAGCCGAGATGCAGACCCAGGTCGCCGACCCCATCGAGAAGAAGCTGCAGGAATTGCCCTACTTCGAAAAGGTGCAGACCTATTCGAAGCCGTCCTTCACCGCCATGCAGGTCACGTTCCGGGATTCGACGCCGCCGAAGGAAGTGCCGTATCTGTTTTACATGTTGCGCAAGAAGCTGGTCGACGTGCAAAGCCAGCTTCCGGCCAATCTGCTCGGTCCCGTCGTCAACGACGAATTCAGCGACGTCGACTCGATCCTCTACATGATGACCAGCGACGGCGCCGATTATGCGCAATTGAAAAAAGCCGCCGAGGGCATGCGCCAGCGGCTCTTGAAAGTGCCGGGTGTCACCAAGGTCGATCTCTACGGCACCCAGGACGAGAAGATCTTCGTCGAGTTTTCTCATGCCAAGCTCGGGACGCTGGGGATCACGCCGCAGGCGCTGTTCAATTCGCTCGCCAAGCAGAACAACGTGGTGCCGACGGGCACGGTGGAGACGTCCTCGCAACGGGTGCCGCTGCGCGTCACCGGTGCGCTCGACGGCGTCAAGGCGGTCGCCGAGACACCGGTCGAAAGCAACGGCCGCGTGTTTCGGCTCGGTGATATCGCGACCGTGACGCACGGCTACGCCGATCCGCCGAGCTTTGTGGTGCGCCAGGAAGGCAAGCCCGCGATCGGCATCGGCGTGGTCACCGCTACCGGCGCCAACATTCTGGAACTGGGCAAGGAGGTCGCGAACGCGACCGCCGAATTCATGAAGGCGGTGCCGCAGGGAATCAATGTCGATCAGATCGCCGATCAGCCCCAGGTGGTCGAGCACGCCGTCAGCGAGTTCGTGCATTCCTTCATCGAAGCGCTGGCGATCGTGCTGTTTGTTTCTTTCGTAGCACTGGGCTGGCGAACCGGCATCGTGGTGGCGTTGTCGGTGCCGCTGGTGCTGGCGATCGTCTTCATCGTCATGAACGCGATGTCGCTGGATCTGCATCGCATCACGCTCGGCGCCCTGATCATCGCGCTCGGTCTTTTGGTCGACGACGCCATCATCGCCGTCGAGATGATGGTGGTGAAGATGGAGCAGGGCTGGGACCGCGTCCGCGCGGCCTCCTTTGCCTGGGAATCGACCGCCTTCCCGATGCTGACGGGAACGCTGGTGACCGCCGCGGGCTTCCTGCCCATCGGCTTTGCCAATTCCGCGGTCGGCGAATATGCCGGCGGCATTTTCTGGATCGTGGCGATCGCGCTGGTGGCGTCCTGGTTCGTCGCGGTGATCTTCACGCCCTATATCGGCGTCAAGCTGCTGCCCAACATCACGGTCAGCCACAACCACGATCCGCATGCGGTGTATGAAACCCGCTTCTACCGCATTCTGCGCAGCATGATTCAATGGTGCGTCAACCACCGGATCAAGGTGGTGCTGGCGACGGTGGGAATCTTCGCGCTTTCGATCGTCGGATTCGGTCACGTGCAGCAGCAGTTCTTCCCGCTGTCGGAGCGGCCCGAACTGTTCCTGCAACTGCGATTGCCGGAAGGCACGGCGTTCAACGTCACCCAGCAATCGGTGAAAAAGGCGGAAAGCCTGCTCAAGGACGACAACGACATTTCGACCTACACGGCTTATGTCGGCCAGGGCTCGCCGCGGTTCTGGCTCGGGCTGAATCCGCAATTGCCGAACGAGGCTTTCGCCGAAATCGTCATCGTCGCCAAGGACGTCAAGGCGCGCGAGCAAATCAAGGCCCGGCTGGAGAAGGCGGTCGATGACGGCGCATTGACCGAAGCGCGGGTGCGCGTCGACCGCTTCAATTTCGGCCCGCCGGTCGGCTTTCCCGTGCAGTTCCGCGTGATCGGCCCCGATACCAGGAAGGTTCGCGAGATCGCCTACCGGGTGCGCGACGTGGTCGAGCAGAACGACAAGGTCAAGGACCCGCATCTCGACTGGAACGAGCAGACGCCTTACCTGAAGCTCGTCGTCGATCAGGATCGTGCGCGCGCCTTGGGCTTGACGCCGCAGGATGTATCGCAGGCGCTGAGCATGCTGATCTCGGGCGTGCCGGTGACCACGGTGCGCGACGGCATCGAGAAGGTCGACGTGGTGGCCCGCGCGGTGCCGTCGGAACGGCTCGATCTCGGCCATGTCGGCGATCTGACCGTGACCTCGCGCAACGGTGTCGCGGTGCCGCTAACGCAGATCGCCAAAATCGAATACGCCCATGAGGAGCCGATCCTGTGGCGACGCAACCGCGACATGGCGATCACGGTGGTCGCCGATGTCGTCGATGGCGTGCAGGCGCCCGACGTGACCAACCAGATCTGGCCCAAGCTGCAGCAAATCCGCGACAGCCTGGAGCCGGCCTACCGGATCGAGGCGGGCGGCGCGTTCGAGGAATCAGCCAAGGGCAATGCCTCGATCTTCGTGCTGTTTCCGCTGATGGTCATCGTGATGCTGACCCTGCTGATGATCCAGTTGCAGAGCTTTTCGCGGCTGCTGCTGGTGTTTCTCACCGCACCGCTGGGCATCATCGGCGCCTCGCTCGGGCTGAATGTCGCCAACCAGCCATTTGGTTTCGTGGCGCTGCTCGGGTTGATCGCGCTGGCCGGCATGATCATGCGCAATGCGGTGATCCTGGTGGACCAGATCGAAACCGACGTGGCCCAGGGCCTGACCCGCAAGGAAGCCATCGTCGAAGCCACCGTGCGGCGCGCCCGCCCGGTGGTGCTGACGGCGCTGGCCGCGATCCTGGCGATGATCCCGCTGTCGCGCTCCGCGTTCTGGGGGCCGATGGCGATCACCATCATGGGCGGCCTGTTTGTTGCAACCTTCCTGACCTTGCTGTACCTGCCGGGCCTCTATGCCCTCTGGTTCCGCAACAGCCTGGAAGAAAGCGGCGCGGGCGATGTTGATCTTGCGCCGCAACATCAGGGCGAATCAGAACCCGCATTTCCGCTTGCCGAGGCCGCGGAATAATTGAACATTGAGTGCCATGACTTTGATTTCTGAACATGTCGAACCCGACACGCGAGAACGGATTCTCGTGGTGGCGGAGCGTTTGTTCCGCCAGATCGGCTACCAGAAGACCACGGTGGCCGACATCGCCAAGGAGCTGCGCATGAGCCCGGCGAACGTGTATCGCTTCTTCGATTCGAAGAAGGCGATCCACGAGGGTGTCGCGCGCGTCCTGATGGGCGGCGTCGAGGATGCGGCGGCGGCCATCGCGACCATGCGCGGACCGGCGGCGTCCCGGCTGCGCGAACTCATGACCACGATCCATCGCATGAACAGCGAACGCTATGTCGGCGATTCCAAGCTGCACGAGATGGTCGAGATCGCGATGGAGGAGAGCTGGGAAGTCTGCGTGGCCCATATGGAGCAGATCACCCAGACCATCGGCAGCGTGATCGCCGACGGCGCCGCCTCAGGCGAGTTCGAGGCCGCCGACGTGCCGCTGGCGGCGATGTGCGCCTGCACCGCAATGATGCGGTATTTTCATCCGCAGATGATTGCGCAATGCGCCGAGAAGCCGGGACCGTCGCTCGACCAGATGATCGACTTTGTCCTGGCGGGACTGGCGCCACGCGGCAAGGCGGCGAAACATTGAGCTTCGTCATGCATCGTAGCGGTGGGCAAAGGCGCGCTGGCGCCGTGCCCACCGGTATTGCAGTCAACGAGAGTAGGCATCGCTCGACGCTTTGCCCGCCCTACAAATCGCTATCGCTTCTCGCAATGACGGCAATCGGAAGGAAGACACCCGCATGGACGCATCGAGCCCGAAAGACGTGCATTATTACGAACCGGTCAACGGCCACGGCCTCCGGCACGATCCTTTCAACGCGATCATCGCCCCGCGTCCGATCGGCTGGATCTCGTCGCGCGACGCCAAGGGAAATATCAATCTCGCGCCCTACAGCTTCTTCAACGGCTTCTGCTACACGCCTCCCATTATCGGCTTTTCCTCCACCGCCTGGAAGGACAGCGTCGTCAACATCCAGGAGACCGGCGAGTTCGTCTGGAATCTCGCGACCATGGACCTGGCGAAACAGATGAACGCCACCGCCGCGCATGTCGCTCACGACGTCAGCGAATTCAAGATCGCCGGGCTGACGGCAGCACCCAGCAAGCTCGTCAACGTGCCCCGGGTGGCGGAGAGCCCGGTTTCGTTCGAATGCAAGCTGACCCAGATCATTCAACTGCAGGGCGCCGACGGCAAGAAAGCGCAAGCCTGGCTCACCCTCGGCGAGGTCGTCGCCGTTCACATCGACAAGGCCCTGATCAAGGACGGCGTCTACCAGACCGCGCTGGCGCGCCCGATCGTGCGCGCCGGCCGCCGCGGCGATTATTTCGAGATCAGGCCGGAAGCCATGTTCGAGATGGTGCGGCCGGATTGATTGCATTTCATCTCCCTCTCCCCGCAGGCGGGGCGAGGTGAATGGCGGTCGCGACGGCGTTCTCGGAATGAAACCGGATTCTGGCCGTTATTCTGCGCGGCGCACGCCGCATCAATTTCTCTTTATTTTCAAGGCGAAGTGTTCACCCGAATCCGCGCAACTATCCGCTACAATGAACCACCGCGCCGCCGACCATGAGGACATCGCCATGACCTCCTTTGCCTTTCGCCGCGATATCATCACCAAGCCGATTTTCTCCTGGGCGCGCACGGTATTGCCTGTCGATGTCGGATACCGAGCGCGAGGCGCTGGAGGCCGGCGATGTCTGGTGGGATGCCGACCTGTTCACCGGCAATCCCGACTGGACGAAACTGCTGAGCCATGCGCCGGCGACGCTGACGGCGGAGGAGCAGGCATTTCTCAACGGCCCGGTCGACGAACTGTGCGCGATGCTCGACGACTGGAAGATCAATTGGGAATGGCGCGACCTGCCGCCCGA
Source organism: uncultured Pseudomonadota bacterium (assembly GCA_963771225.1). GTDB lineage: Bacteria > Pseudomonadota > Alphaproteobacteria > Rhizobiales > Xanthobacteraceae > Bradyrhizobium. The sequence goes on from CAVYSR010000016.1 coordinate 154,202, forward strand.
AGTCTGGGACTTCATCAAGGCCCGCAAGTTCTTCGGCATGATCATTCCGAAGGAATATGGCGGGCTTGGCTTCTCGCCCTATGCGCATTCGGAAGTGGTGCGCAAGATTTCGTCGCGCTCGCTGACCGCCGCCGTCACCGTGATGGTGCCGAACTCGCTCGGCCCCGGCGAATTGCTGATGCGCTTCGGCACCAAGGATCAGCAGCAGGCCTGGCTGCCGCGGCTTGCCGATGGCCGCGAGATTCCCTGTTTCGGATTGACCAGCCCGGAAGCCGGCTCCGACGCCGCCTCGATGATCGACAGCGGCATCATCTGCAAGGGCCAGTTCGAGGGACGCGAGGTGCTCGGCCTGCGGCTCAACTGGCACAAGCGCTACATCACGCTCGGCCCGGTCGCGACACTGCTGGGTCTGGCCTTCAAGGCCTATGACCCCGATCATCTGGTCGGGCCAGCAGGATGAACTCGGCATCACCGTGGCGCTGATCCCGACGCATCTGCCCGGGCGTCGAGATCGGCCATCGCCATCTGCCGTCGATGCAGGTGTTTCAGAACGGCCCGAACTGGGGCCGCGATGTCTTTATCCCGATGGATTACATCATCGGCGGCCAGGAACGTCTCGGTCAGGGCTGGAAAATGCTGATGACGGCGCTGGCCGCCGGGCGCGGCATCTCGCTGCCGTCGTTGTCGGCGGCGGGCGCGGCCTACGCGGCGCGCACCAGCGGCGCCTATGCGCGCATTCGCGAGCAGTTCAACGTGCCGATCGGAAAGTTCGAAGGCATCGAGGAGCCGCTGGCCCGCATCGCCGGCACCGCCTATCTGCTCGATGCGGCGCGGCGGCTGACCTGTGCCGCGCTCAATCAGGGCCATCATCCCGCGGTGATTTCCGGCATCATGAAGCTGCAGGCCACCGAGCGGATGCGGATCGCGATCGACGACGCGATGGACATCCATGGCGGCAAGGCCGTGATCGACGGGCCGCAGAACTATCTGGGCAATCTCTATCGCTCGGTGCCGGTCGGCATCACGGTCGAGGGCGCCAACATTCTCACCCGCAACCTGATCGTGTTCGGGCAGGGCGCGATCCGCGCGCATCCTTATCTGCTGGAAGAGATGAACGCGCTCGGCGACCAGGATCACGCCAGGGGACTGGACGCCTTCGACAAGGCGTTCTGGAAACATGTCGGTCACAGCGTGGTCACGCTGTTCCGCGCCTGGGGCCGCAACTGGACCGGCGGCGCGTTCGCGCCGGCGCCCGACGCCGGCGACGCGACCGGATTTTATCGCCAGCTTTCGCGCTATTCTTCGGCGTTCGCGCTATGCGCCGACATGGCGCTGCTGACGCTGGGCGGCGCGCTTGAAGCGCAAGGAAATGCTGTCGGCGCGGTTCGGCGATATTCTGTCGGAATTGTATCTGTTGTCCGCCGCGCTGAAACGCTGGCAGGACGAGGGCCGGCAGGCTGCCGATTTTGCCGCGCTCGAATGGTGCATGGCGAGCGGCTTCAAGACCATCGAAAACCGTTTCGCGGAAATCCTGGCGAACCTGCCCAACCGGTTTGTCGCCGTCGTTCTGAAATTCCTGGTCCAGCCGTTCGGCGCGCGCGTGCTCGGGCCCTTCGGACCGTGTGGCCCATCAATGCGCGCAACTGGTGCTGGAGCCGTCGGCGGCGCGCGATCGGCTGACGCCGGATCTGTCGCATGTCGATGACGACCGCGGCGTGGCGCGGCTGGAGAAGGCGTTTCTTCTGGTCACCGCCGCCGAGGATATCGCCAAGAGAATGCGCGCCGCGCATCTTCATGACTGGCAGGACGCGGTGAAGAAGGGCGTCATCACCCAGGCCGAGGGCGAACAGCTCGCGGCCGCGCATGAGGCGGTCGCGAAGGTGATCGAGGTCGACGATTTCGCGCCGGAAGCGCTGTCGCCGATTTACAAGAAGCCCGCCGACGTGCATCAATTTTCCAGGAGCTGGGTGAGACAAGGGCGGCAAGCTGATGGCGCGACCGGTTTTCATTATCGACGGCAGCCGGACGCCATTCCTCAAAGCGCGCAGCGGGCCCGGCCCGTTCACCCCGGTCGATCTCGCCGTGCAATGCGGCCGGCCGCTGCTGGCCCGGCAACCGTTCGCGCCCGATGCCTTCGATCAGGTCATTCTCGGCTGCGTCAATGTCATCGCCGACGAGATGAATCCGGCCCGCGTCGCCGCGTTGCGGCTCGGCATGGGCGAGGCGATGGTGGCCTTCACGGTGCAGATCAATTGCGGCTCCGGCATGCAATCGATCGACACGGCCTATCGCTATATCCGCGAAGGCGTCTCCGATTTGATTCTGGCCGGCGGCTCGGAGGCGCTGAGTTACGCGCCGCTGGTCTGGCCGCAGCAGGGCGTGCGCTGGTTCGCAGGCCTCGCCGGCGCCAAGGGAATTCTCGGCAAACTGGCCGCGATCGCGAAAGCGCGCCCGGCTTATTTCAAGCCGATCATCGGGCTCGAGCGCGGGCTGACCGATCCGATCACCGAACTCAACATGGGGCAGACCGCCGAAGTGGTCGGCCATCTCTTCGGCATCACCCGCGCGCAATCGGACGCCTATGCGGTCGAAAGCCACAAGCGGCTGGCCAACGCGCAGGCGCAGGGCTGGCTCAAGGGCGAGGTCGAAACCGCGTTCGCGCGCGACGGCAAATTCTACGATCATGACGACGGCGTGCGGCCGGATTCCACGCCGGAGAAACTGGCGCAGGCTGAAGCCGGTGTTCGAGCGGCCCTGGGGCCAGGTCACCGCCGGCAACTCCTCGCAGATCACCGACGGCGCTTCATGGACCATCCTGGCTTCGGAAGACGCGGTCGCGAAGCATGGTCTGACGCCGAAGGCCGTGATCGTCGACAGCCAATGGTCGGCGCTCGATCCCAGCATCATGGGCCTCGGCCCGGTGCTGTCGGCGACCGAACTCTTGAAGCGCAACAAATTGTCGCTCGGGATATCGAGACCTGGGAATTGAACGAGGCGTTCGCCACGCAGGTGCTGGGATGTCTGGCGGCCTGGAACGACGAGAAATTCTGCCGCGAGATCCTCGGCCTCGACGGCGCGGCCGGCGAGATCGACCGCGCCAAACTCAATGTCGATGGCGGCGCCATCAGCCTCGGTCATCCCGTCGGCTGCAGCGGCAACCGCATCGTGCTGCATCTCGTCAATGCGATGAAGCGGCTGGGCACCAAACGCGGCATCGCCACCGAATGCATCGGCGGCGGGCAGGGCGGCGCGATGTTGATCGAGATGGTATAGGGAACGTCATGGACTCGCAAGATCATGGACGTTCTCGCCGATCGCGTGCTCGAACTCGGGCCGAAGCCCGACGCAGGCCGGCCCTATCGCAATTTCAAGCTGACCCGCGATAGCGACGGCATCGCCTGGCTGCTGTTCGATCGCGCCGACGCCAGCGCCAACACGCTGTCGGCCGATGTCATCGAAGAATTCGATACCGTGCTGGCGGCGCTGGAAAGCCAGCGGCCGGCGGGAATTGTCATTCGCTCGGCGAAGACCATCCGGCTTCATCGCCGGCGCCGACGTCAACGAATTTCGCGGCGCGACCGATCCCGGCCCGGTCGAGACCGCGATCGGCCGCGCGCATGCGGTGATCGACCGGCTCGAAGCCTTGAAGATTCCGACCGTCGCGGTGATCCACGGCTTCTGCCTCGGCGGCGGCCTCGAAGTCGCGCTGGCCTGCCAGTCGCGTATCGCGATCGACGGCGCCCGCTTTGGTTTTCCGGAAGTGATGCTCGGCCTGCATCCCGGCCTCGGCGGCACCGCGCGCTTCACCCATCTGGTCAATCCGATGCAGGCGATGACGCTGATGCTGACCGGCAAGACCATCGATGCGCGCAAGGCCAAATCGCTCGGGCCTGGTCGATGCGGTGACGCAGGAGCGCCATGTTCGCAATGCGGTCAAGGACGCGGTGTTCGGCCGGCTGAAGCGCGCCCAGCCCGGCCTCCTGAACACCATCCTGAACTTCACGCCGGTGCGCGGCTTTCTCGCCTCGCGGATGCGCGCGCGAGGCCGAGAAGGCCGCGCCCGCATGAGCATTATCCCGCGCCTTACGCGCTGATCGATCTCTGGGAAAAGCACGGCGGCGACAAGGCGGCGATGCTGGCGGCCGAAAAGACCTCGTTCGCCAATCTGATGGTGACGCCGACGGCGCAGAACCTGATCCGGGTGTTCTTCCTGCGCGAGCAGATGAAGAAGCTCGCCGGCGGCGGCAACAAGATCGGCCATGTCCACGTCATCGGCGCCGGCGCGATGGGCGGCGACATCGCGGCGTGGTGCGCCAATCAGGACATGCGGGTCACGCTCGCCGACATGAAGCCGGAGCCGATCGCCGGCGCGATCAAGCGCGCCGCGGATCTGTTCGGCAAGATCATGCACAAGCGCACCGATATCCGCGACGCGCTGGACCGGCTGATGCCGGATCTCGACGGCGAGGGCGTCCGCAACGCCGACCTGATCATCGAGGCGGTGCCGGAAAAGCTGGAACTGAAGCAGAAGGTCTATGCCGGGCTCGAGCCGAAGATGAAGCCGGGCGCGATCCTCGCCACCAACACCTCGAGCATTCCGCTGCAGGATTTGCGCGCGACGTTGAAACGCCGGAGCGGCTGGTCGGCCTGCACTTCTTCAATCCGGTGTCGCGGCTGCAACTGGTCGAGGTCGTCAGCCATGACGGCACCGATCCGCAATTGCTGAAGCAGGCGCTGGCCTTTGTCGGCGCCATCGACCGGCTGCCGCTGCCGGTCAAGAGTTCGCCGGGCTTTCTCGTCAACCGCGCGCTGACGCCTTACATGCTGGAGGCGATGGTGATGCTGGACGAGAAGATCGACAAGGTCACCATCGATGCCGCGGCGGAAAAATTCGGCATGCCGATGGGGCCGATCGAACTGGCCGATCAGGTCGGTCTCGATATTTGTCTTGCGGTCGGCGACATGCTGCGCTCGAAATTCGGCGATCTGCTGCCGCCGACGCCGGCCTGGCTGCGCGACAAGGTCGCCAAGGGCGAACTCGGCCGCAAGACCGGCAAGGGCTTTTATGTCTGGAAGGACGGCAAGGCCGACAAGGTCGCCGGCTTCGCCGACCGCGGCGCAGCCGACGGCGGAAATGATCGACCGGCTGATCCTGCCGATGTCGAACGTCTGCGTCGCCTGCCTTGCGCGAGGGCATCGTCGACAATCGCCGACATGGTCGACGGCGCCATGATCTTCGGCACCGGCTATGCGCCGTTCCGCGGCGGTCCGCTTGAATTATGCGCGAAGCCGCGGCGCCGACGAATGTGGTCGTCGACGTTGCAGCGCGCTGGCGGCGAAAGTTCGGCGGCCGGTTCACGCCGGATGCCGGCTGGGATAGTTTCAAGTAACCGATTTCAAATCCGATTCTGACGAGCCCTGACATGACCGACACCCAAGCCGTTCACGCGCCGCCGAACACCGAAACCGAGCCGTGCGGCGACTCTGTCATCCGCACGCTGGCGATGCCGGCCGACACCAACCAGAACGGCGATATTTTCGGCGGCTGGCTGCTCAGCCAGATGGATATCGGCGGCGGCGTCTTCGCCTCCAAGATCGCGAAAGTCGCGCACGGTCACGGTGGCGATCGAGGCGATGAATTTCCGCAAGCCGGTGTTCGTCGGCGATCTGGTTTCGGTTCACGCCAATCTGGTCCGGATCGGCAAGACCTCGATCACGGTTCATCTCGAGGCCTGGGTGCTGCGCCGCAAGGAAATGCAGTCGATCCTGGTGACCGACGGCAATTTCACCTACGTCGCGATCGACGATCAGGGCCATCCGCAGCTGATCAAGCAGGACCCGACGCCGTTCGCGATCTAGACGTTCTTGCTCACCCCGGGGTCCGGTCGATTAACTAGATTTGATCGCCGCGCCGTCAAGGCCGATCTGCCGCGTTGACCGGATGCCGGAACGGCCGCACCATGGGCGCGTTCGTCCCGAGGTGCCGTCGTGACCGGTCTCACCCACCGCCAATCTGAAATCCTCAATATCGCCCGCGCCTTCGGCCGGGTGATGGTGGAGGATCTCGCCCGGCGTTTCGAGGTCTCGGCGCAGACCATCCGCAAGGATCTGAACGATCTGTGCGATCACCGCTCGCTGACCCGGATCCATGGCGGCGCCATCATTGCCTCGGGCGTCGAGAACCTCGCCTACGAAGCGCGCCGCTTCGTCGCCGCCGAGGAGAAGAAAGCCATCGGCGCGGCCGCGGCGGCGCTGATCCCCAACGGCTGCTCGCTGTTCATCAATATCGGCACCACCACCGAAGAAGTCGCGAGCGCGCTGACCTCGCATGAGGATCTGCTGGTCATCACCAACAACCTCAATGTCGCGATGCTGCTGTATCGGCATCCGCGCATCGAGGTGATCGTGGCCGGCGGCGCGGTGCGCCGCGCCGACGGCGCGGTGATCGGCTCGACCGCGATCAGCCTGATCGGCCAGTTCAAGGTCGATTACGCCATCATCGGCGCGTCGGCGATCGACGAAGAGGGCGCGCTGCTGGATTTCGACTATCGCGAAGTCCAGGCGGCGCAGGCCATCATCGCCAATGCGCGCAGCGTGATGCTGGTCGCCGACTCCACCAAACTGCGGCGCAGCGCGCCGGTTCGCATCGCCCATATCAGCCAGATCCAGACCTTTGTCACCGACGTGGCGCTGCCGGCGGGGCTTGCCAACATCTGCCACACCCGCGGCATCGAGGTGATCGAGGCAATGCCGAAGCCGTCGGCCGATATCGACGAGCCGGCCGTGGACGCGCCCTCAACCGTCACCCGCCTGCGCTAGCGGCCTTTTTCGGTTCTGTGCCGAAACAGGCGCCAGTTCCTGTTTTCGGTTGCTTTCGTTTTTGGTTGTGATTTAATCCAAACCGAAAGCGAAATCGCCAAAGTGAATAGGCGAACGCCCGGGGGAGCGTCTTTGGATCGGATTTTCGACCTCGCGATCATCGGGGGCGGCGTTAACGGCTGCGGCATCGCGCGCGATGCGGCCGGGCGCGGAAATTCTGTTTTCCTTTGTGAAATGAATGACTTGGCGAGCGGAACGTCGTCGTGGTCGACCAAGCTCGTGCATGGCGGCCTGCGCTATCTGGAATATTACGAGTTCCGGCTGGTCCGCGAGGCGCTGATCGAGCGCGAAATCCTCTGGCAGATCGCGCCGCACATCATCCGGCCGCTTCGTTTCGTGCTGCCGCACCATGCCGGGTTGCGCCCGGCCTGGCTGCTGCGGCTCGGCCTGTTTCTCTACGACCATATCGGCGGCCGGCATCTGTTGCCGCCGACGCGCTCGGTCGATCTTGCGCGCGACGAGGTCGGCCGGCCCCTGATTCCCAACCGCTACACCAAGGGCTTCGAATATTCGGATTGCTTCGTCGACGATGCGCGGCTGGTGGTTCTCACCGCGCGCGATGCGGCCGACCGCGGCGCCGAAATCCGCACCCGCTCGCGCGCCGTCGAGATCCGCCAGGCCGACGGAATCTGGCAGGTCACGGTCGAGAACACCGCAAGCGGCGAGCGCAGCACCATCCAGGCCCGCGTGCTGGTCAATGCCGGCGGCCCGTGGGTCGAGCAGGTGCTGGCGTCGGGCGCGGGCGTCAACGCCAAGGCCAAGGTGCGGCTGGTGCAGGGCTCGCACATCGTGGTGCCGAAGCTCTACGCGCACGACCGCGCCTACATGTTTCAGAACAGCGACGGCCGCATCGTCTTCGTCATTCCCTATCAGGACGATTTCACGCTGATCGGCACCACCGATCGCGACTACGACGGCGATCCCGCGAAGGTGAAGGCGTCGACCTGAGGAAATCAAATATCTCTGCGATTCCGTCAGCGAATATCTGGCCAAGCCGGTCAAGCCGGAGGACGTGGTGTGGACCTATGCCGGCGTTCGTCCGCTCTATGACGACGGCGCCAGCGAAGCCAAGGCCGCCACCCGCGAATATGTTTTCGAACTCGACACGCCCGGCGGCGCGCCGCTGTTGTCGATCTATGGCGGCAAGATCACCACCTATCGCCGCCTCGCCGAGGAGGCGCTCGAACGGCTTGCGCCCTATCTGCGCAGCTCCAAGGCGCGCGAAGGCTGGACCGCCAAGTCGCCGCTGCCCGGCGGCGATCTGGATGTCTCGGCGATCGCGGCGCTGACCGCGGAATTGGTGCGCGGCTATCCGTTCCTCGTCGCCGGCGCATGCCAACCGGCTGGCGCATGCCTACGGCACGCGCGCCAGCAAGCTGCTCGGCAATGCGAAATCGATGGCCGATCTCGGCCAGTCGTTCGGCGCCACCTTGACGGAAAGCGAAGTCAGGTACCTGATGTCGGTCGGAGTGGGCCCGCACCGCTGAGGATATCGTGTGGCGGCGATCCAAGCTTGGATTGCGATTGTCGGCTGCCGAAATTGCTGCCATCGACGACTGGATCGCCGCGCATCGGGTTCCGCTCTGAACGGTCCTTGCTGGAAGCAGGAGGGCGGACATGACCGTTACGCTCGAACGACGTCACGCGCGCGGTCGATGGCATTCCGACCATTCGCGATGTCTCGCTGACGCTTGAGCGCGGCACGCTTGAGCGTGCTGCTGGGCCCGACGCTGTCGGGCAAGACCTCGATCATGCGGCTGCTCGCCGGTCTCGACAAGCCGACCACCGGCCGCGTCCTGGTCGACGGCAAGGATGTCACCGGCTTCGATGTGCGGCAGCGTTCGGTGGCGATGGTCTATCAGCAGTTCATCAATTATCCCTCGCTTCACCGTCTATGAAAACATCGCCTCGCCGCTGCGGGTGCAGGGCAAGCCGCGCGCGGAGATCGAGAGCCGGGTGCAGGAGGCGGCGACGGCTCCTGAAGCTGGAGCCGTATCTGCAAGCGCACGCCGCTGCAATTGTCCGGCGGCCAGCAGCAGCGCACCGCGATCGCGCGCGCGCTGGTCAAGGGCGCCGACCTGGTGCTGCTGGACGAGCCGCTCGCCAATCTCGATTACAAGCTGCGCGAGGAACTGCGCACCGAACTGCCGCGCATCTTCGAGGCGTCCGGCGCGATCTTCGTCTATGCGACGACCGAGCCTTCCGAAGCCTTGTTGCTCGGCGGCCGCACCGTCTGCATGTGGGAGGGCGAGGTGCTGCAGGTCGGCGAGACCGCCGAAGGTCTATCGCCATCCCGACACCATGCGCGTCGCCCAGGTATTTTCCGATCCGCCGCTCAACATTGTCGGGATCGAAAAGCACAATGGCTCGGTGCAATATGCCGGCGGCGTGCAGGCGCCGGCGACCGGGCTTTACGCCGGCCTCGGCGACGGCGCCTACCGGGTCGGCTTCCGCGCCCACCAGCTCGAAGTCGCCAACGGAATTGCCGGCCGCCACGCGTTTTCCGCCACCGTGACGGTGACGGAAATCACCGGCTCGGAAAGCTTCGTGCATCTCAACCGCGATGATTCCAACTGGGTCGCGGTGCTGCAGGGCGTGCACGAATTTCCGCCCGGGCTACGTGCTGGATGCCGTGCTCGACCCGGACAATGTTTTTGTGTTCGACGCGGCCGGCCGGCTGGTCGCCGCACCCATAGCGTTCAAGCGAAGTGCGTGGCGGTTCGCGTGAAGAAAACGCGTCAAAAAAAGACTGGCGATGTGAGGGACATGCAGCATGGCCCGCATTGACCTCGTCGATCTCGCGCACTCCTACGGCGGCAACGCCGCCGGCGCCGGAATCCTTTGCGCTCAAGCCGGTGACGATGACCTGGCGGCAGGGCGGCGCCTATGCGCTGCTCGGGCCGTCGGGCTGCGGCAAGACCACGCTGCTCAATCTGATCTCGGGCATCGTCACGCCGTCGCGCGGCAAGATCCTGTTCGACGGCGTCGACATCACACCGCTGTCAACCCAGAAGCGCAATATCGCGCAGGTGTTCCAGTTTCCGGTGATCTACGACACCATGACGGTCGGACAAAATCTGGCATTCCCGCTGAAGAATCGCGGCATGCCGAAGAGCCGAGATCGACGCGCGGGTCGCCGAGATCGCGCGGCTGCTCGACCTCACGCCCTATCTGTCGCGCAAGGCGATGCGGCTGACCGCCGACGCCAAGCAGAAAATCTCGCTCGGCCGCGGACTGGTCCGCTCCGATGTCGCGGCCGTGCTGTTCGACGAGCCGCTGACGGTGATCGATCCCGAATTGAAATGGCAATTGCGCTCGAAGCTCAAGGCGCTGCATCGCGACCTCGATCTGACGATGATCTACGTCACCCATGACCAGACCGAGGCGCTGACCTTCGCCGATACCGTGGTGGTGATGCATGACGGCCGCGTGGTGCAGAGCGGGACGCCGGCGGAATTGTTCGACAAGCCGGCGCATACCTTCGTCGGCTATTTCATCGGCTCGCCCGGCATGAACATCGTGCCGGCCGAGGTCAGGGGACGCGAGGCCCGGATCGACGGTCATCCCATCGCGCTGAACCGCAGCTACGACAGCTTGCCGGCCGGGGCGAAGATCGAAATCGGCGTGCGTCCGGAATTCGTCGATGTCGCGCCGCCCGCGCCGGGGCTGCTGTCGGCCAACATCGAGCGGATCGACGATCTCGGCCGCGTCCGCTTCGCGCGCGTGCGCATCGGCGACGCCAAATTCGCAGCAAGGGTGCCGCCGGGCGTTTTCGATCCCCGGTGAGGTCGCCGGGCTGATATTCGACCCGTCGCACGTTCACGTCTATGCCGACAGCCTGCTGGTCGAGGGGGCTGCGTAATGGACAAGACCATCAATCAGAAGGCCTGGTTCCTGGTGCTGCCGGTATTCCTGGTGGTGGCGTTCTCGGCCATCCTGCCGTTGATGACGGTGGTGAACTATTCGATGCAGGACACCTTCGGCAACAACCAGTTCTTCTGGAACGGCGTCGGCTGGTTCAAGGAATTGCTCGATCCGTCGACCGATCTGGGCTCGCGGTTTTTCGCATCATTGTGGCGCAATCTGTTTTTCTCCGCCGTGATTCTGGCAATCGAGGTGCCGCTTGGAATCGTGGTCGCGCTGTCGATGCCGCGCGAAGGCTGGCGGGTCGCCGCCTGCCTCGTGATCCTGGCGTTGCCGCTATTGATCCCCTGGAACGTGGTCGGGACCATCTGGCAGATTTTCGGCCGGCCGGACATCGGCCTGCTCGGCTATGTGCTGAACAATATCGGCATCAACTACAATTACGTGTCCAACGAATTCGACGCCTGGGCCACCGTCATCGTGATGGACGTCTGGCACTGGACCAGCCTCGTCGCGCTGTTGTGCTATGCCGGGCTGAAATCGATCCCGGATGCCTATTATCAGGCAGCCCAGATCGACGGCGCATCGCGCTGGGCGGTGTTCACCGCGATCCAGTTGCCGAAGATGAACCGCGTGCTGCTGATCGCGGTGCTGCTGCGGTTCATGGACAGCTTCATGATCTACACCGAGCCGTTCGTGGTGACCGGCGGCGGCCCGGGTAACTCGACGACCTTCATTTCGATCGAACTGGTCAAGATCGCGCTCGGGCAATTCGACCTCGGCAAGGCGGCCGCGCTGTCGCTGGTCTACAATCTGATCATCATCATCGTGTGCTGGATATTCTATACCGTCATGACCAATGCCGGCGCCGAGCGCCCGGCCAACAAGGGAGTCGCATGATGCATTCGATTCCCGGACGCCGCGTCATCCTTTCGCTGTTCCTGATCTTCCTGCTGCTGCCGATCTACTGGCTGGTCAATATGAGCTTCAAGACCAACGAAGAGATCGTCTCGACCATGACGCTGTGGCCGCATCAGCCGACCATCGCCAATTACATCCGCATCTTCACCGACGAGAGCTGGTATTCCGGCTACATCAACTCGCTGAAATATGTGGTCATCAATACCGTGATCTCGATTTCGGTGGCGTTGCCGGCCGCCTACGCGTTTTCGCGCTATCGCTTCCTCGGCGACAAGCATCTGTTCTTCTGGCTGTTGTCGAACCGGATGGCGCCGGCCGCGGTCTATGCGCTGCCGTTCTTCAATCTTGTATTCGGCGATCAACCTGTTCGATACGCCGTGGGCGGTCGCACTGGCGCACTGCATCTTCAACGTGCCGCTGGCGGTGTGGATCCTGGAAGGGTTCGTGTCCGGCGTGCCGCGCGAGATCGACGAGACGGCGTTTCTGGACGGCTATTCGTTCCCGCGATTCTTCATCAAGATTCTGGTGCCGCTGATCGCCAGCGGCATCGGCGTCGCGGCGTTCTTCTGCTTCATGTTTTCCTGGGTCGAATTGCTGCTGGCGCGCACGCTGACATCGGTCAACGCCAAGCCGATCGCGGCCGTGATGACCCGCACCGTCTCGGCGGCCGGAATGGATTGGGGATTGCTGGCCGCGGCCGGCGTATTGACCATCATCCCCGGCGCGCTGGTGATCTGGTTTGTCCGCAATTACATCGCGCGCGGCTTCGCGCTCGGCAGGGTGTAGGAGGCGCGCCATGGAAAACATCGCATGGATGGCCTGGACGCTGCCGACCGCGATTTTCTTCGTGCTGCTCGCCATGACGCTCGCGGTCATGACCGGGCTTGCCATGGCCTATCCGGAAGCCGAGCGGGTCGGGATCTTGCGGATTCCGACTACGCGCGGCGATCGGCTGTTTATTTCGCTGATCATGGCCGCCGTCATCCACCTGCTGTGGATCGGATTTGTCGGCACCGACCCGATCGCGACGCTTCCGGTCGGGGAAGGAATTGAATTGTCGAGCCTGTGGCTCGCCACCGTGATTTCGCTTGTTTCGGCCGTTGCGATTTTCCGCACCGTCTGACGAGCGAAAAAGAGCAGATCCGGGGGCAACCCGGGCCTGAGTATGTTTGTCGCTGCAACGGAGGAAACACCATGCGACACTTGGAGAGAAGGAAGGGTGCTTTGAGCCCTGGTCCGTTTATTGATGATGACAAGCGCCGTCGCGCTGATGGCAGCCTCGGCTGCGGTCACTGCGCCCGCCTTTGCCGACGAAGCTGCCGCGAAAAAATGGATCGACGCCGAGTTTCAGCCCTCGACGTTGTCCAAGGAAGACCAGATGAAGGAAATGCAGTGGTTCATCAAGGCCGCCGCACCCTTCAAGGGGATGGAGATCAACGCGGTCTCCGAAACCCTGACCGTGCACGAATATGAAATCGAAGACGCTGGCCAAGGCGTTCGAGGAAATCACCGGCATCAAGGTCAAGCACGACATCATCCAGGAAGGCGACGTCGTCGAGAAGATCCAGACCCAGATGCAGTCCGGCAAGAACGTGTATGACGGCTGGATCAACGACTCGCGACTTCATCGGAACCCATTTCCGCTACGGCCAGGCGGTCGACTTGACGGACTGGATGGCGGGCGAAGGCAAGGACGTCACCGATCCCGATGCTCGACGTCGACGACTTCATCGGCAAGTCGTTCACGACGGCGCCGAACGGGCATCTCTACCAGTTGCCCGACCAGCAGTTCGCGAACCTCTACTGGTTCCGCTACGACTGGTTCTCCAATCCCGAATACAAGGCCAAGTTCAAGGCCAAGTACGGCTACGATCTCGGCGTTCCCGTGAACTGGTCGGCCTATGAGGATATCGCCGAATTCTTCACCAACGACATCAAGGAGATCAACGGCGTCCGGGTCTATGGCCACATGGACTACGGCAAGAAGGATCCGTCGCTCGGATGGCGGTTCACCGATGCGTGGTTGTCGATGGCCGGCAACGGCGACAAGGGTCATTCCGAACGGTCTTCCGGTCGACGAATGGGGCATCCGCATGGAAGGCTGCCGTCCGGTCGGCTCGTCGGTCGAACGTGGCGGCGACGTCAACGGCCCGGCGTCGGTCTACTCGATCGTCAAATATCTCGACTGGATGAAGAAATATGCCCCGCCGCAGGCGCAAGGCATGACCTTCTCCGAATCGGGACCGGTGCCGTCGCAAGGCAATATCGCCCAGCAGATCTTCTGGTACACCGCCTTCACCGCCGACATGGTGAAGCCCGGCCTGCCGGTCATGAATGCGGACGGTACGCCGAAGTGGCGCATGGCGCCGTCGCCGCACGGCTCGTACTGGAAGGAAGGCATGAAGCTCGGCTATCAGGACGTGGGTTCGGCCACCTTGCTGAAGTCCACCCCGCTCGACCGCCGCAAGGCGGCCTGGCTCTATCTGCAGTTCATCAACTCCAAGACGGTGACCCTGAAGAAGAGCCATGTCGGTCTGACGTTTACGCGTGAGTCCGACATCTGGGACAAGTCGTTCACCGAGCGCGCGCCGAAACTCGGCGGGCTGATCGAGTTCTACCGCTCGCCGGCGCGCGTGCAGTGGACCCCGACCGGCAACAACGTGCCGGATTATCCGAAGCTGGCGCAATTGTGGTGGCAGAACATCGGCGATGCGTCGTCCGGTGCGAAGACGCCGCAGGCCGCGATGGACTCGCTGGCCGCCGCCCAGGATTCGGTGATGGAGCGTCTGGAGAAATCCGGCGTGCAGGGCGCTTGCGGACCGAAGCTCAACAAGAAGGAGACGGCTGAGTACTGGTTCGCCAAGTCGGCCAAGGACGGCAACATCGCGCCCCAGCGCAAGCTGGCGAACGAGAAGCCGAAGGGCGAAACCATCGACTACGACACCCTGATCAAGTCGTGGCCGGCCTCGCCGCCGAAGCGCGCTTCGAACTGAGGCCTTTCAACATCGTCATGGCCGGGCTTGACCCGGCCATCCACGACTTACTGTCTCGCGAAACAAGACGTGGATGCCCGGGACAAGCCCGGGCATGACGAAAAGAGAAAACGAAGGCCGGGAGAAATCCCGGCCTTTTTCGCTGCCTCCGATTGACTGTTTTATCGAATGTGAGAACAGGAGCCCGCCATGCGCATGATATTTCGTTGCGATCCGGCATTGACCGATTATCTGCCGCGGCCGATTCCTGCGCGCAGCGCGCTGCCGGATTGGCTCCGCGCGATGCCGGCGAAGGCGCATTCGGAAATTCACGGACGCGACATTCGCACCGTGAAGCAATGCCCGCCCTTTATCGACGCAATGGCCTATGGCGTCACCGATCCTGCTGCCGTGCGACATTACGGTCGATCGAGGTTCGTTCTCGTGGGCCTGGAAAATTCCCGAGCCGCAGACATCGGGACATCCACGCGCGCCACTGAGCTTTCATGTCGCCGCCCAGTTCGCGGACGCCCCGTTCGCCAAGGAAGGCCAGGCCGCGCTCAAATTCAACAGCTTCTGGACCATCGAGCTTGAGCCCGGCTGGTCGCTGTTTGCCACCCATCCCGTCAACCGCGACGATCTGCCGTTTCGCCTGATCTCGGGACTGGTGGACTCCGATCGCTTTCATGACGGCGGCATCAATTTTCCGGCGGTCTGGATAAAGCCGGATTTTTCCGGCGTGTTGCCGAAAGGCACGCCCGTGGCGCAGTGCTTCGCGGTGCCCCGCGCCGCGCCGCACCTGAAATTCGAGAGCTTCGACGAGGCGCACCGGCAAGCCTATTCGAAAACCGTCGGCGACGTGCTGGCCGCGCCCAATGTCTATCGCAAGCATTTTCGCGCGCGCCGCGGGCGGGGATGAACCATCGCGGACTGCCGCAGCTTCCTCGGCTTGATCCCGGCAGTTGCGAACCACGTGTCCAGGCTTTACGCTTTGCGCGTGCGGCACCCGATCGACATCGCCATCATGTTTGCGGCCCTTTGGCTGTTGGGGTCGATGGTGCTCGACTATCTGACGCCGAAGGAATTGACGGTCTACATGATCGCCGCGGCGACCGCGCCGGCGGTGATCGGTACGGCACTTTCCTATTATTTGAAATTCCCCCCGATCGATTTCATGCTGATATCGACGACCCTCTGGTTGGTTGCGGCGCTGACGATGGAGTGGATCTCGCCGGTGCCGTTGCCTGGTTTCCTGATTGGCGCGGCATTGGCGCCGTCATTAATCGTGGGAGCCATCCTGCACTGGCATCGTTACCGATCGCGCAAGCGTTCGGGTTGACAAACCTGTTTCCGGCCGAAGCGCATCCACCACTTTTCGCGCCTCGGCATAGTGCCCGCCGGATCGATCTGCCAATCTCCCGAATAGATACCGACCTTCATGTCCGTCATCGGGCACCAAACGGACCAGTCGGCCGGGTCTAACGATGCCTGTTCATGGGGGAAGATCGGAAGTGATCGGCGCATCGTCAAACCGACGCGTTTGATCCGATTCAGCCATGGACGCCAGTGATGAAGCGATATAGCGTTTGCTTGCCTGATTGGTGAGTAAAATGGCCAAAGTCGCCGTTGAAATCAATTGCAGTCGACAGCTACAAATTCGATCTAAAAAGCGTTTCTTGGCCCGGTTCGTGAAGACCGCGCCAAGGCATGGTAGCGCAGTCGTGCGCGGGCGCCTAGCTCGCCCTCATGCGTCGCGTGGCGCTGCCGTGGCAAGCGCACCGTGTATCGGTTGACCACTGAAGCTGGAATGCAACGGAAGGAACAAAGGGAGCGACGATCATGACAACATGGGCCCACGGCGTTAGCGGCAATTTCAACACGGGAGCGGACTGGGTTGGCGGTGTCGTACCGGGCGGCCTGGACGATGCCGAGCTCACGGCAAGCGGCACTTATACCGTCACCAACTCACAGAGCTCAATACCGTATTCGGCGTGGCATTAGCCTCCGGCAAGCGACCCTGGCCGTCACCAACGGCACCTTCACGGCCGCCGATGGAACCGATGGCGCCGACAATGCCGGCACCATCTCGATCGGCAATAACACCGTGTTCATAGATCGGCGGCGCGTCAAACTGGACAATCGAGCTTAACGAACTTCAGGCATCATCAAGCTCAACTCTACCGGTTCGCCCACGACGCTGGCTATCTCAACAACGTCACTTTGGTAGTCAGATCATCGATCTGGACGGCGGCGGCAAGCTGACGCTTTCGAACAATGTCAATAATCTCATCGAAGATGATGCTTTGGGGACGATCCTCAACAACCAGAACGACACCATCAGCGGCGCTGGCACCATCAATATCGCCGCGTTGGATAACGATCACAGCGGGCTGGGCGGCGATCGGGGTGATCAATGCCAACGACAGCGACCCGCTCACCATTAAAAACGGCGTGCTGACCAATGCCGGAACTGTCAAGGCGACCTCGACCGGCGGCTTGATTTTTCAGGACGAGACTGTCGTTAACACCGGGGGCACCATCGAGGCAGCAACTTCGGGAAGTGTCATCAGTTTTGTGGCTTCATCGATATCGAGCGGAACGCTGTCGACGGTTACCGGCAGCGCGATTGTGATTACGAGTTTTTCGAACACCGCGTTCGATCCGACCACGCTGACCAATGCAGGCAAGATCGGCCTGAAAGACAACGCGGAGCTCACTCTCGGGGCGTCCAATCCAATCAACAACACCGGCGCCATCGCGCTAAATGCGGCCCTCGGCCAGACCATCCTTGAGCTTGAGGGGTCGGTCACGCTGACAGGCAAGGGCAAAGTCACGCTGACCGACAATCCGGGAAACCTCATCGAAAGCAACGGCTCACCCGCCACGCTCACCAACACCAACAACAAGATCAGCGGCGCCGGCACCATCGGCGACTCTCAACACGACGCTGGATAACGAAGGCACCATCGACGGCACTGGCAAGAACCCGCTGATCATCGCGGCAAACAACGACTCCAATACCGGCACAATCGAGACCAGCGGCGCCGGCGGCCTTGAAATCGAGGCGCCCATAGTAAACACAAAAGGCACCATCGCGACGACCGCCAGCGGCGCTCACATCGATTTTGATAAGGGCTCGATCTTCTTCGGCACGGTAAAGATCGTTGCCGGCAGCACCATCGATACGGTCGCCGGAGCAATCGGTGGAATCATAGGCGCAACCACGTTCAACAATGCCGGCACGCTCTTGTTGAACAATCAGTCCGGTTTTGAGCTTGGGAGCAACGTGGACAATACCGGCTCGATTGTCGTGGAGAGCTATGGCTCCGGGCATACCCAATTGGGGATCGACGCCGATGTGTTGTTGACTGGAACCGGCAAGGTGACGCTCAACGGCTTAAATTCATCGATAATATCCGATGGTTCTGCCGCATCGCTGATCAATGACGGCAATACCATTTCGGGCGACGGCGTCATCGGCGACAGCAACCTGACGCTCGTCAATGACAGTAGCGGAACGATTGATGCGAACAATTCGACCGTGGCGCTGGCCATCAATACCGGCAGCAACGCCGTCAGCAATGCCGGGACGATGGAGGCGACGGCCGGAGGTCTCCTCCTTATAGAATGCCCGATCGTCAATAGCGGCAAAATCATTGCCGATAACGCCACCGTCGTCGTCTTCGACGCGCTGACTGGCTCGGGCTCGCTTGTCATCGAGGGCAGCGGCAACATGGTGGTAAGGGATGCCGGCATCACGCAGGGTGTGACCTTCGGCTCAGGTGCGACCGGCACGCTGACATTGGACGCAGCGGCGACGCCGACGCCGACCTCGCTCTATGACGGCACAATCTCCGGGTTCGGCACCAGCGATGCGATCGATCTCGCCGGATTGCCCTATGTTGCCGGCAAGACCCTTATCAGCACCGGCCCCACATTCACCGCCGGGCCCGGCGGCGGCTCCACGTCGTTTACCGTGACCAATGGCACCGACGCGGTTCAATTGACCTTCGCCGGCAACCTCACCAGCCACACCTTTGTGCTAGGCGAGGACACGACCGGCGAAGTTCGGATCACCGACCCGGTATCCAAGCCGGCGGTCGGCGGCGTCCTCGCCGACGTCGCGCTATTGGGGAGCTATATTGCGTCGGCATTTCCCTCCGCGGTGGGCGGCTTCACGGCCACGACCACCGAAATGGCGCAGAGCCAGGCTGTGCTGGCGCTCCCCCACACCGGATGATGTGTCGGTTAATGGGTCTGACGGCGAAGGAATTGACGGTTTACATGATCTCCGCGGCGACCGCGCCGGCGTTGATTGGCGCGGCACTTTCCCGTTATTTGCGATTTCCCCCGATCGATTTCATGCTGATATCGACAACACTTTGGTTGGTTGCGGCGCTGACGATCGAGTGGATCTCGCCGGTGCCGTTGCCTGGTTTCCTGATTGGCGCGGCATTGGCGCCGTCATTAATCGTGGGAGCCATCCTGCACTGGCATCGTTACCGATCGCGCAAGCGTTCGGGTTGAAACGAGTATGAATCCACTTTTCCTGTATGATGGCGCAAACGCCACCTTGCCCTCATGGTTCTTGAGGCGGCGCTTTGAACGCGAATCGCCGGCAGCGTAAGTGAGCAGGGTCACGGACGTGCGCCAGTCCCTCTTTAATAATTCATCGAACAGGACGAGCGTCCCGCTCGAAACCGATACGGGAAATTCGCATGACCGACGATTTCATCATTTTGAGCGATGCCAAACTGGATCAGGTCTTGGGCGGCGCTTTGCATATGCCGCCGGCCCCTACGCCGGGCCATAATCCCTGGCATTTGCCTCAACCGCCGATCGGCCCGATTACGCTATTTAACAATCCGGAATTTTACGTCAGGGGCACCACGACGGCTAAGGCGTTCTAAAGCCGCCCATCGTGCAGGCCTCGCTTCCGTAACGCCTCAGGGTTCCTCGTTCAGCCGCCAGCGCTGAGAAAAAAATAGACGTAAGCGTCGTAAAGGATCGCGGCAAAGCCCAGATCAACGGAACAGGATCGTTGGAAGCTGTACGGGGGAGGACGCCTCAGCCGAGCCCCATCCCTGGACGTCCGCTGACGGTAATGACTGCTTACCCACTCCAATCGGTTTAAGCGGACCCAGCGGTTTTGCACCGGTGTGCTGCCAGGACGCTCGACAGGAAGCTGGTGCGAGCCAGATCGCACACAATCGGTTTAGAGAGCAAGGTGCCAAACCATTTACTCGTCAACGAACGATCGTTGTCGATCCAGGGGATCGGTGGCAGTTGCGGCAGATAAGGAGGTGCCCACGGCAGCACTCTCGAAAGCGTCACTCTGCCTGGAAACTGTGCGAGGAAAGCCTTGTTCATTCCGCCGTCCCATCCGAGGTAGACTGGGGCGGCTGGCACGTTGTCTTCAACCAATTGCGCGTATTCGAGATCGTCGGTGCGTTGCTTCTCCAGCGCCCGTCCCGCGACTTTCGGATTCACGACAAAGGCGGGGCATTTATTGGCGGGATTGAACACAAGAGGATTCGACGAATTTGGAGGAGGTTGCGCATCGAATACATAGAGGCGATTGCACACATCCACCTTGGGTTCGAGATGCGTCGTCTCGAAGTGATCGTTGCCGATCTTGAGCATTTTCCAGAAGGCCAGGTTCGGATTATTGCGATGCCGAGCCAGATTCGCCGGCGTCATACGGAACGGATAAGCCTGGACCTGGAATGACGGCCGGCCGCCGAGGAATGAGTTGCGCGCCAGCGAATAGATCTCGCTTATCTGTTCGTCGGTCATGGCATAGCAACCCATCGACGAGCAGTCGCCGTGGATCATGAGCAAGCTGCCGTCGCGCTTGTTCGCTTTGTCGAAGCTGTTGGGGTAGCCGACGTTGATCGAAAGATAGTAGTTGGAGTTGGGATTCATCAACTCGGGTGTAATTGTATAGAACCCCTCTGGCGCCTGACGGTCGCCCTGCTGCAACTTCGGCCCAAGATCGCCCGACCACCGGCAGATCGGATAGATCTTGAGGAACTGGAAACGGCCGGTAGTATCCTGTTTCCAGACTTCGAGCTCCGCCTCTTCCTTGAAGACGCGCACAACGATAGGTGAATATTTTGGCATCTTCTTTTGTCGGAGCAGCGAAAGCAGCTCGCGCGGGAGTTCCTTTGTTGCTTTGGCTGGCAACGGACTGGCCGGCAACGGATTGCCGTTTTCGCCAAGGCACGTGACCGGCGTCAACCCCGCGGCAAAAGCCGCCGCCAGCACAAGCGCACGGAGTACCGTGGCGCGGATCATTGTTGTACCTCCGAGGTGGAACCTTTCTTGTCTGGATAGCCTGTAGTCGGTGGCTTTCGTAAGGCAAACCCGGATAGGTGGAGGCCTCGACGAAGCCCGAGCTTATCGTCAACCTCAAGACCGCCAAGGCGGACGTCCGCCGGCCATGATGAATTTATCGGTTCACGCCCTAACCGCCGAGGGAGCGGCGCAGCGCTGCTTCGTCGATCCACAGTCGGCCGTGAGAGGCTGAGGTCAGCGCCATCGCGATCTTGCCGAAGGCTTGCGGGCGCAACCGATAGGCTTCGGCGTAGGCGCGCATGGCGCTGTCGAGATCGCCGGCTTCCTGCAGCACGATGCCGAGATTGAGCGCGGCCTCGGCATAGTCGGGCTTTTTCTCGAGCGCCTTGCGGTAGGCGGCGGCGGCTTTGTCGTAGTCGCGCAGGTCCTGGCGGACGAGGCCAAGGTCGAACCAGACCGGCGCCGGTGCGTCGGTGACCGCCGCGCGTTCGAGATATGTCGCAGCGACAGCGGTGTCGCCGTCCTCCCATGCCAATCGTCCGAATCGAGCCGCGGCCTCCCGGTGCTGCGGAACAACGTCCAGGATTGCCCGCCATGCGTCGCGCGCCTGCGGCCTGAGACCCGCCTGGTCCAGTGTCCGGGCCTTTTCGAGAAAGGCGTCGCGTTGCGGCTTGATCGTGATCGCCCGATCGAGATGCGACAAGGCGGCGTCGAAATCGCCGGCGGCGCGGGCGATGCGCGCGGCCAGAAGATGTGCCGCGGCATTGCCGGGCTTCCTGGCCAGACTGGTCTCGACGTGTTTGCGAGCCGGTTGAATTTCGTTCTTGGAGAACAGCACGGCGGCCAGCAGATGATGCAGCATCGGCTCGCCGGGCGCGCGGGCGAGGCCTTTTTCGCAGAGGAGGCGTGCCTCGTCCGGCCGGCCGGAATTAAAGGCCGCCGTCGCGCGGCGAACGATGCTCTCGGCGCTGGGCTGATTCATGTCGGGAACACTATATCCGTCATTGCGAGCGAAGCGAAGCAATCGCAGAACCGCACAGGCATGGATTGCTTCGTCGCGTTGCTCCTCGCAATGACGGCGGAGAGGGCCTACTGCGCCGCGTCGAGGGCTTCGCCGAGCACTGGATAATCGGTGTAGCCCTTGGCGCCGCCGCCATAGAACGTCGCCTTGTCCGGGGTGTTGAGCGGCGCGCCGCTTCTGAAGCGCTCGACCAGATCGGCATTGGCGATGAACGGCTTTCCGAACGCGATCAGGTCGGCCTCGTTGGCGGCGAGCACCTTGGCGGCAAGCTCGAAATCATAGCCGTTGTTGGCGATATAGGCGCCCTTGAAGCGTTTGCGCAAGGAACCGTAGTCGAACGGCGCGATGTCGCGCGGGCCGCCGGTGGCGCCTTCGATGACATGGATGTAGACGAGTTTCTGCGCATTGAGATGATCGACGATGTAATCGAACAGCGGCTGCGGGTTGCTGTCGGAAACATCATTGGCCGGCGTCACCGGCGAAATGCGAATCCCGGTGCGCTCGGGTCCGGCTTCCGCGGTCACCACCTTGGCGACTTCAAGCATCAGCCTGGCGCGGTTCTCGATCGAGCCGCCATAAGCATCGGTGCGTTTGTTGGTGCCGTCCTTGGCGAACTGATCCAGCAGATAGCCGTTGGCGCCATGGATCTCGACGCCGTCGAAACCGGCCTCCAACGCATTGGCCGTGCCGCGTTTGAAGCTTTCGACGATGCCGGGGATTTCCGAAAGCTCCAGCGCGCGGGGCTCGGAAATATCGACGAAGGCGCCGCCCACAAAGGTCTTGCCCTTGGCGCGGATCGCCGACGGCGCGACCGGGAGCTGATTGTTTTGCTGCAGGCTGACATGGGAGATGCGTCCGACGTGCCAGAGCTGGATGAAGATGCGGCCGCCGCGCTCATGCACGCGGTCCGTCACCTTGCGCCAGCCGGCGACCTGTTCCTTCGAATAGATGCCGGGGGTGTCCTGGTAACCCTGGCCCTGCTGCGAAACCTGGCTCGCTTCGGTGACCAGCAGGCCGGCGGAGGCGCGTTGACCGTAATATTCGATCGCGAGCGGGCTCGGCACCAACCCTGCGACCGCGCGGTTGCGCGTCAGCGGCGCCATCACGAAGCGGTTGGGCAGGGTGATCGGGCCGAGTTTGTAGGGCTCAAGAAGCTTGGGCTGGCTCATGTCGGGGTTCCGGAAAAATGGATGGTGCGTGATGAACGGTAAGTGGCAGGTGGGTATTCCTAGCACTGCTGCAATGCCGCGAGCTATTCGGATATCGCGGGTGAGGCGCGCACGATGCCGGCGAGGTGGCCGCCGTCCAGGAACAGGGTCTGCGCATTGATGTAGGATGATTCATTCGAAATCAGAAACAGCGCAGCATAAGCTACCTCCCAGCCGGTGCCCTGACGGCCGAACGGCACTGTCACCGCCCGGTCGGCCCGCCGTCGGCTGGCGTCGCGGCCCATCGGCGTATCCATGAATCCCGGCGCGATCACATTACAGCGAACGCCTTTTTCCTCGCCGGCGCGGGCGATGGCGCGGCCGAGCGCGATCTGGGCGGCTTTGGAGGATTCATAGGCCGGATTGCGGCCGTTGGCGCGCTGGCTCGCCATCGACGACATCAGGATGATGGACCCGCCGGGAGCCATCAGCTCCAGCGCCTTCTGCGCGAACAGCATGTGGCTGCGCACGTTGACGGCGAAATCCTGGTCCCAGGCTTCCGCGGTCATTTTCGACAGCGGCAGGCCTTGCGAAATGCCGACATTCAGGGCGAGCCCGTCGAGGCCGCCGAGCTTGCTGGCGCAGCGCTCCACCGCCGGCGCGATCGCGGTAATATCCGCGACGTCGACGATCTCGGCAAAGGCCTTGCCGCCCTCGGAGGCGATCTGCGCGCAGGTATCGTCGACGGCTTCCCGGTTGACATCGATGCAGGCGACATGGGCGCCCTCGCGCGCGAACAGCACCGACATCGCACGGCCATTGCCGATCGGCGGATCTTCATCGACGACGTTGCGCTGGCCGGCGCCGACCACGATGATGCGGCGGCCTTTGAGCCGCGCATTGCTCTGTGCCAGCCCCAGCGATTCGGCGTGCAGCGATGCGGCGGGATCGGGCTGTTTCGGCGCGCGCGTGGTGGTGGACATCGGGGCAATCTCCCTCTTACCGACGTCATTCCGGGGCATGCGCCCGTTGGCGCAGGCCCGGAATCCATACTCCCTGCGGTGGTTATGGATTTCGGGCTCGCGACTTTCGTCGCGCCTCGGAATGACAGACGAATTTTCAGCTCATGCCGAGAAAATCGCGCTTGCCGATCTCGACACCGTTATGACGCAAAATGCCGTGGGCGGTGGCGGCGTGGAAGTAGAAGTTCGGAAACGAGACCGCGCTGAGGAACTGCTGTCCCTTCACCGTCATGGTCCTGTCGGGCCCGGCGGGGAAGGTGACGTCCTTGGTGTCGGTGCCGTCGAACTGCGCCGGCTTGAACGACTTCACATAGTCGATCGTCTTCGCCAGCCGCTGCTTCAACTCCTCGAACGTCTTTTCGGTGTCGGGCATCGACGGCACCTCGCTATGGGTCAGCCGTGCGCAGCCCTTGGCGGCGAAATCGCTGGCGAGCTGGATCTGCTTGCTCAGCGGCAGCATGTCCGGGAACAGCCGCGAGCCGAGCAGCACCTCGGGCTGGATGTTCTTTGCCTTGCAATGCGCTTCGGCCTTGGCGAGGATGCCGGTGAGGCTGCCCAGCATTTGCAGATAGGCGGGGACGACGGCGTCATAAAAGGACATGTGATGCTCTCTGTTGGTGGGGGACATCGATCGGCAGGCAAACCGTTGGGACCGCGGCAGGTGAATACAACTCTTCAGACCGCTGTTCCTAGCTAGATATTCCAGAGGCATTTCCAATAGCGCCAGAACGCTTCTCTGACGTCATCGCCTCGTCTGAAGCGGCGCATGACGGCTGGGGCCTAATGGCTCCCGCGCATTTTCGCCAGCAATTCGGCCGTAGGCCAGGAATCCGCCGGCAGGCCGTATTTGACCTGCATCGCCTTGACGGCGGAACGGCTCTGCTGGCCGAGCACGCCGTCGACCTTGCCGACCGTGAAGCCGGCGCGCACCAGAAGCCCCTGCAGCTCCTTGATCTCGTTGAACGGCAGTTGCGCGATCGGCCCCGACGGACGCCGCATCGGCGGCGCGCCGGCGATGCGGGTGGCGAGATAGCCCGCTGTCGTCGAATAGATCAGCGAGTTATTCCATTCGGTATAGGCGGCGAAATTCGGATAGGCGAGGAACGCCGGCCCCATCCGGCCCATCGGCAGCAGCAGCGATGACGGCAGTTCGTCGTTCGGCAAAGGCTTGCCGTCCGGAAAAGTGACGCCGAGTTGCGCCCATTTCGAGCGCGGCAACTGGATCGTCAGATCGGCCTGGTCCCAGGGAAAACTTGAAGGTAATTCTTGCGGCGCGCGCACTTCCTGCAGCCAGGGTTCGCCGCGCCGCCATTTCAATCCGTTGGCGATGTAATTCGCGGTCGAGCCGATCACGTCCTCCGGGCTGCTCAACAGATTGCGGCGTCCGTCGCCGTCATAGTCGACGGCATAGTTGAAATAATGCGTCGGCAGGAATTGCGTCTGGCCGAGTTCGCCGGCCCATGAGCCGATCATCTCGTCGGGCTCGAGATCGCCGCGATCGATGATCTTCAGCGCCGCGATGGTCTCATTGGCAAACATCTCCGAGCGGCGGCAATCATAGGCCAGCGACACCAGCGAGCGCAGCGTCGGCAGAGCTGCCCATATTGGCGCCGAAATCGCTTTCGAGGCCCCAGAACGCGGCGATCACGGCCGGCGGCACGCCATATTGCTTTTCGGCGCGCGCAAACGCGGACGCATAGGTCTTGATCTGGGCCTGACCCTGCTGCATCCGCGACGGTGCCGCCATGCGGCCGGCGAACTGGCTGAAGATCTGCCCGAACACGCGCTGGCCGCGATCGCGATTGACGATGCCCTGATCGTAGACGAGATACGGCGAAGCCTCGGCCATCGCGCGCTGCGACACGCCGGCGGCGACCGCCTGTTGTTTCAAATCGGCCAGAAAACGCTCGAACGACAGGCCGTTATGGCAGGACGCCGCGCGTTCTGCCGGTGCGGCGACTGGCCTCGGTTTTGCCGCAGCCCGCCGCGGCGACGCCGCGACCGGTCGGTCCGGAGCCGGCGTGAATTGAGCCATAGCTGCGGATGAAAATGTCAGCAAAACCGCGAAGCTCGCGGCGGCCATTCGAAGTCCAGGCCAAGGGATCGGAGGGATCGGCATCGAACTCACGGGTGATTGATGGAAACGGCGGGGCGGGCCCCTATATTACCGTCCACAGCACGGATTGGCGAAGCGTATTTGCTATCCGTCCCCGTTTCCCGCCAATTGACATCCTGTCAAATGCTTGACGCAAAATAAAATCCCGGAGCCAAAACGAATGACCGAACCATCCGCCTACACGCCGCCGAAGGTCTGGACTTGGAACAAGGAAAACGGCGGCCAGTTCGCCAGCATCAATCGCCCGATCGCGGGTCCGACCCATGACAAGGAGCTGCCGATCGGTCGCCATCCGATGCAGCTTTATTCGCTGGCGACGCCGAACGGCGTCAAGGCGACGGTGATGCTGGAAGAGCTGTTGGCGCTCGGCCATCGCGGCGCGGAATATGATGCATGGCTGATCAAGATCGACGGCAACCAGTTCGGCAGCGGCTTTGTCGCGGTCAATCCGAACTCCAAGATCCCGGCGCTGATGGACCGCAGCGGACCGACGCCGATCCGGGTGTTCGAATCCGGCTCGATCCTGGTGCATCTCGCCGAGAAGTTCGGAGCCTTGCTGCCGGCCAGCGGCCAGGCCCGCGCCGAATGCCTGTCCTGGCTGTTCTGGCAGATGGGCAGCGCGCCGTATCTCGGCGGCGGCTTCGGTCATTTCTATGCCTATGCGCCGACCAAAATCGAATACGCCATCGACCGCTTTGCGATGGAAGTGAAGCGTCAGCTCGACGTGCTCAACCGGCGCCTCGCCGACAATGAGTATCTGGCAGGCGATCAATATACCATCGCCGATATCGCGGTATGGCCGTGGTATGGCGGGCTGGCGCAGGGGCTGTTGTACGGCGCGGGCGAATTCCTGAACGTGCAGGAATACACCCACGTGCAGCGCTGGACCAACGCCATCGCCAAGCGCCCGGCCGCGCGGCGCGGCCGCATGGTCAACCGCACCTGGGGCGAGCCGTCCAGCCAATTGCACGAGCGCCACGACGCCAGCGATTTCGAGACCAAAACCCAAGACAAGATCGGCGAAAAGATTGCCGAGCCGGCCAAGGTGTGAGGGACGGCCGACGATCGGATGGTTAGGGGCGCGGTTGAAAAAACTACGTCATTGCGAGCGGAGCGAAGCAATCCATTCTTTCCTCGTTGCCATTGGATTGCTTCGCTCCGCTCGCAATGACGATCTGTTCGGATTTCGTGCTCAAGATGCGCGCGGTGCTGATTGGGGGGCCAGATGAGGCGACGGAAGCTTTCCGCGTTTGTTCGAAGTACGCGCTTCCTCGTTGCCATGTTGGGATGCCTTGTCGGCGCCGATGCACAGGCCGAGCCAGCCACGGTCTATTTCGCCAGCGGCGACGGCACCACGCAACTGGTCGGCTATCTGTTTGCGCCAGGCACGTCAGGTCCGCATCCGGCGGTGGTGATGTTGCATGGCAGGGCGGGGCCTTATTCTGCCAACATCAATGAAGACTGCACGCGCGTCGCCAAAGATGTCAGTTCGCCCTGCAACGCATCATCGCTTTCCAGACGCCACGAGGCGTGGGGAAACTATTGGGCCGATCACGGCTATCTCGCTCTGCTCCCGGACAGTTTTGGGCCGCGCAACAAAGGCCACGGCTTCGGGCGGTTCAGCCATGACGATCCGGATCGCGAGGATGTCAACGAGCGCAGCGTTCGTCCGCTCGATGCGGAAGGCGCGCTCAGCTATCTGCGATCGCGCGCCGATGTGGTGCCGGATCATATCTTCTTGCAGGGCTGGTCGAACGGCGCCAGCACGGCGCTGAATGTCATGTATAGGCAAGCTTCAAAACCCTCCGGGGGCTTTCGCGCCGCGATGGCATTTTACCCGGGATGCGGCTCTCGCGCGTTGATTTCGCAGGATTACAGGGCGGCTTCACCGGTCACGGTTTTTCTCGGTTCCGGTGACGAAGAGGTTTCGCCGGTGAATTGCCATCGGGTGCTGGAGGCCGCGCGAACAAGCGGCAGTCCGATCGAGCTCGTCGATTATGCGGGGGCGACGCATGATTTCGACGATCCAGGAAAAAAGCGCCAGTCGATCGAGGCCAACAGAACCGCGCTGGACGACGTGCTGCGGCGCGCCGTCGATCTGTTCGCCAGGTGAATTCCTTTTTCACCTCTCCCCACCGGGGAGAGGTCGATTTGCTCCTGGCGATGCCAACGGGTCGCGATCCTGATCAGGACGGCCGGATGGGGCGACGGGCGCTTGTTCGCGCTTGTTCGAAGCAACGACGCCAGCCAGCGTCGCGACGCGCGCAGCCATGGCAATCCTGGTCAGCAATCCGGATGGCATCTGGCGTTGTATTGCTGGTACGCTATTTTCCGGTCGTCAAGGATGCCCCAGAAAACGATCTTGCCGTCGAGCTGCAATATGTAGCTGTTGCCCTTGTAGGCTCCGACGGCAACCGCGGGTACGTTGATGGTCGGCGCGTAGCCGGACATGGGATCATGGGGGTCGAATTCGTCGGTGAACAGCGATTTCACCTTCTTCGGATCCGAAAAATATAGCGCATGGCGCTCGTCGACCGCATAGGTCTTCGTATCGGGATTGCCGACGATGTCCCGTAGCCCCTCCTTCAGCCCGTCGCGCCGCCAGGGTTCGGGCGCGGTTATTTCGGCGAGCGGCCGGGAGATGCTCTTGGCGAAGGCCACCGCGGCATCCGCCATGACAATGCCCGGGCCGACGAACGTGGTCTCCAGGGCATAGCCGCTGCCACGGATGAGGGTGTTGAACGCACCGCTGCCGACATCCCCCGCATTGATCGACGTCGCGTTCATCGCGAAGCGCACTTGCGCCGGGCTGATCCCCGGCCGGGCCGAAAGGATCAGCGCCGCGATGGCGCCGGCATGCGGCACGGCCGCCGAGGTGCCGAAATAGGGGTTCAGGTTGCCGGGCGGCAAGGTTGTGACGACGCCGTCGGCGGCGGCCATGTCGGGCTTGCGCAGCACGACCCCGCCGCTGGACAGCGGTCCGCTTCCGGTGACGAGTTCCGAGCCGTCGGGCGCGTAGAACATGCGGCGCGGGCCGTCAGAGGAGCGCGCTTCGATCTGTCGCACCGTGCCGTCCGCGAAGGTTCCGATGTTTATCGGCGCCTGCACCGCCGCCACCGAGAAAGCGTTGGCCGCTTCGCTGGTATTGTGGCCACGCACAGCGCCGTCGGTGGCGATCGACTGATTGGCGAACGGCACCCGCGGGACTTCAAGATGCAGGAAGCGCGCGGCCGACTGAGTGGCCTTGACGACCTTGACGTAGTCGCCGGTCACAATCGCCGGATGGGCCGGATTCCCGCTCAGGTCGATCATCTGCATCGGGTCCTTGCCGTTCGCCATCGTGTCGACCGAGTAGCCCACCAGATTGTCCTGGGCGTCGAACAGAAGAAGATCGTACTGGTTCGCGGGATAGGTGCCCTTGGCAATGTCCGCCAAAGGGTCCGACCAGTAGAGCACCACGACCGCGTTGCCCGCGTCCCGCGGACTGAGGACAACACGGTCGGATACTGCGCCGTTCGCTCTCGAAGTGAATCCGGCAACCGCCCCCTCATGAGGTGCATTGGAGCCGCTCAGCAATTGGCCGGATGGCACGAAATTGCCTTCGAACGTGCTCGACGTTCCCGATCGCTTGTTGCCGTTGTTGCCGGCCGCCGAGAAGAACATGACGCCCGTGCTCGAGAGATCCTTGACGGCCCTGCTGATCTCGCTGTCCTGGAACGGCGATTCGTCAAAATGGGTCACGTCGTCGATGATGATCTTGCAGCCCGCGGCCGCCAGCGCGCGGATGTTCTCCGCCGTCGCCGCCGAGTTGCCATTGCCGGTCGCGAAAACCAGCGAGGCGTCCGGCGCGATGCGATGAACGATCTCCATGATGGCGAGGCCCTCGCCGATGCCTCCGCCAGCCTGGAAATCGAGGATTTGGAGCGAGGTCGGGATGTCGCCCGAGGCGAACGCCCGCTTCAGCGCCCCTGTCGAATCGTCTGCGCTGTCGGACATCACACCGACCTTGACGCCGGCACCCCGCGCTCCAAGGGTGGTCTGCGCGATCGCTGCGTTGTGCGCGGTGAAGCCGTGCTGGTCGGCCGCATTGAGCAGAACGGGCATCGCCTTGCGGATCACCAGCACGTCGCTGCGCGCCGCCAGCTTGGCGATGCTTGCGAGCGGCGCCAGGATGCGAAGGGAATGCGACGCCGGGTCTTTCGGTGCGAATTCGACAACACCGCCGAGCTCCTTGATTGCCTCCAGAAGCGCCGGCGAGATCATCGCCGTGACGTCGAGCTCCACCCGCCCGGCGGCATCCTTTTGCGGACTGAAACGCAGGTGGGAAAAAACCGCCTGGGCGGCGACGGGCGGGCGCGTCGCCGGCAGCAGCATGGAAGAGATCTTTCCCTCCGCCGCATCGCGCGGCCGCAACTGACCAGGAAATGCCGTGCCGTCCGGTTTGCCGGGCTGGGTAGTAGGCGATTGCGCCAGCGCCGGCGATAGCACCGCCAGACATAGCGCGACGGCGAGGCTAATCGGCCGTATCGTCCCGAGACTTCATCATAGGTTCCGAAGCCCTTGCCGGTTCGCGCGCAGAGAGGGTTGCTAAGGGGCGTCCTTCGAAGGGCCATCGCGAATGCCTCTCTGCCGGTCTTCCCCATGCGCGAACGATGCGACCAGGGTGGGCGAGTGGTCAAGCCTGAAAATATCAAACCGAGCCACTTCCGAAATTTCAAACGGAGGCACGGCGGAAAACTTGAAGTGGTGCCGGTGGAAGCAGGGACGACCAGAACGAGAACGGGCTGCCCGTTCAGGGCAGCCCGTACCAGGTCATCGCTGTCAGCCGCAGTGCTGGTTACCAGCCAACCGCGTTGAAGCTGGTGCCGCCATCGGCGCAATAGGCGTTTCCATTCTGCGTCGTAATAATAGGACGAGCAGGTTCCCTGATAGTATGTGGAATAGTCGGCCGAGTCATCATAGTAGCCGGACCCGTCATAGTAGCCGTACCCGCCGACGCCAAATGCGCGGACGAAGTGCCGGTGGCCATGCCCACCATGTCCATTCCAGGCATGTCCGGCCCAGCTATGTCCGGCAACCACGCCTGCACCGGCAGGCATCGCCGCGAAGCTGCCGCGAACGGCGTTACCTTGGAAAGTGCCGCTGTGAACCACACCGACGCTGCCGCTACGGAAAGCACTGACGCTGCCGCCATGGAAGGCAGCGCCGCCGCCGCCATGAAATGCACCCATGCCGCCGCCGCCGTGAAAACCACCCATGCCGCCGCCGCCATGGCCGCCGCCACCCCCACCGCCATGGCCAAACGCCATCGCGCCGGTCGTCATCGTTGTTGCGAGGGCCACGGCCATCGCGCCCGCGATAAGCTGTTTCCGCATCCGAATCTCCTTCAATTTGCTTCCGTCGCCAATCGACACTGCCGGATAACGACGCGGGAGATCGAATGGTTGCGTCCAAGTCGCCCCAAACCTGCACAACTATTCGTTATGATTGAGCGGCCATTTGACGGGTGCGACGCGCTCTAGCCAATCCGCTTCTCGAAAAACACGCTGGTCACAATGGATTGCGGCGCCATCAGCGCATAATCGCCGAACGCCGCACAGCGCCGGAATCCGGCCCGCGTGTAAAGTTGCATCGCAGCGATCTGGTTCTCTCCGGTCTCCAGCCGCAACCATGAAAGTCCGGCGCCGCGTACCTCGTCTTCGAGGCGTGTCAGGATGGCGCCGGCTAAGCCCTGTCGCCGCGCGGCATCCCGCACATACATGCGCTTGACCTCGGCAAAATCGTCAAACAACGCCACGCCGCCGCAGCCCACAGCTTGACCATGCAGTCGTGCAAGAAAGAACCGGATATGCGGCTGAAACAGCGCGTCGAGCGCCAGGCCATGCCGCTGCTCCGGCGTATACTCCGCCGCGAGGACGGTCTCGAGTTCATCGACCAGCGCGCGCACGTCCTCCGTTGCGCTCGGCGCGAGTTCGATTTGTACGCCATCGCCAGGGTTCATTGATGCTCCCATCCGTTTTCGTTCTTCGTCATCGCCGGGCATGACGAGCTTCGCGGTAAAGCCTCTGTTTCATTGGTTGCGTTTCGAGGTTTTCAGCTCGCAACGTCTGGTGCGGATTAGTTAGTTAGTGGCCCCGGCTTGCGAAGTTAGTGAAATCGACCTAAAGCGCTGTAACGGAAGCAATATTAAAGGCTCCGGACCTGAACAGAATGCCTGCAATCGGAGTTCTACAATCACGGGGCCACTATTGCACTTATGCAAGTAAAGAACGGGCTATATACAATACGTATTGAAATGCTGGATGGCAAACGAGGCCATGCAACGGGCGTCGTTGTTTTGTCCGACGGCCACATTCTAGGTGGCGACTCGTATTTTTATTACACTGGATCGTACTCTTTCAAGAACGGCAAATGGCTGGGTGATCTTATCACACACCAGCACAGCGAAGCCGTTGGCGTGAACCTGGCATTTGGAGGCCGGGAAGTCACCTGCGGCTTTACAGGAACTTACTCTGACGGGCAGGCCGAAGTGGAAGGCACCGCCTTGGTTGGCAAAACCAGCGTCTTATTTGTTGCCGTTTTGAAATTGCAAGCGCCGGCTTGAGTCCGTCGTACCGAATGTCTCTGTTTCGCCAACAAATGTTTCCGATCACAGCGTCTTGTACGGGGCAAATCTCTGTCTCAAAACCCAACCCGTGGGCGCAATATCGGCAGCAAACGTAGCCCGGATGAGCGAAGCGATATCCGGGTTTTCTGATTTGGCTGCCGCTACGTGCCTACGGGCTTCCTTCGTGATGCGGTGACCGCTCCTCGGAGTCAGACTGCGAAATGCAGCCATTGAAATTAGGCCGTCATTTGCGAGCCAACGGGTCGCTTGATATTCCGCCGCGAGAACATCCTCGAGTTCATCGACCAGCGAGCGTACGTCTTGCGTCGCTGTCGGCGCGGCTGCGGACGCGGTCGTTATGATTCATCGATGCTCCGAGACGCTTTCGCTTTTTCGTCATGGCCGGGCCGTGGCCGTCTGAAGGACGGCGTCGCTTCCGCTCGCCTATCCCGGCCATCCACGTCTTACTTGTTTGAGTTCAGCCAAGACGTGGATGCCCGCGACAAGCCCGGGCATGACGAGCTTCGCGGTAAAGCCTCCCCAACTTTGGGCGTTAAATCATAAGCGTCCGGCCAAACGCAAGGCTTTCGGCTGGCTAGGCTCGGGACGCTTTCGCTGCAAAGCGGTCATGTGACGGAGAACGAGTGAAGGAGCTGCGGCTATGGCTACGCAAAAAAACGATGGGGATTGACATTTCCGACCGATCGGTCATTTATCGAAACATGCCCAGACCATCCAATCCTGACGTTCGCAGGCGCCTGCTTGAAAGCGGCCTAACCCTCATCGGCAAGCAGGGCTTCGCCGGCTCCGGAGTTGCGGACATTACCGCATCTGCCGGGGTCCCCAAGGGATCTTTCTACCAGTATTTCGAGAGCAAGCAGTCGTATGCCATCGAGCTGCTCGATGATTACTGGAGCGCGATCGAGGACAAGCACACAAAAGTGTTGCTTGATGAGCGGTATGCTCCTCTCGATCGGATCGCCCGGCACTTTCATTCGATCGGGCAGGACCACAAGCAGCAGAAATACGCGCTCGGGTGCCTGATCGGTAATCTCGGTGTCGAAATCGCGGGGGCCGGCGAGGATGCACAGGCAAAACTGCGCCAGATCGTGAAGCGGTGGGCATCGCTATTGTCGCATTGCCTGAAGCAGGCGCAGGAAGCTGGCGATCTGGATCGCAAGGCAGACGCTGAAGAACTGGCTGCTGCGCTTATCGAAGCGTGGGAGGGCGCCGTGATGCGATCGAAGATCGAACGAAGCGGCGCCGCTTTCAAGCGCTTTGAAACACTTGTCTTGCCGCGCCTGCTCGCGTAAGCCCGCTCGCCGCCACTGAATCATAATTTCTTCCTGCCTGAAAAAAGTTCTTGCCAAACCCGTCGCGTCACAATAATAAGTGACCAGTCATCTATTTACGAGCGGAACAGCGAACCGAATCGGTCGACTGCCCACAACGACAAGCCTGGAGCCATCCGATGCAGTTCATCGTTCTCAAATTCTTCGCCGCGGTGGCGGACAACGGCAACCTTGCCGCTGCAGCCGTGGTGCTGCTTGCCGACCTTTACTTGGACTGGAGGCGCGCCCCGCTGCCCGGCGATCCCGGGTCTAACGATCTTCGCAAGAAGCCGCCTCGGGTTCTGCCTCGCCCCGCGGTGGTCCATCAACCAGCGAGTCTCAAGCCAAAAGGAGAAGTCACATGTCTAACAATACCAAACCCGCCATCGTTTTCTGTCACGGCCTCTGGGCTGACGGCTCATGTTTCAGCAAGGTGATCCCGACGCTGCAGGCCGATGGCCATGAGGTGATTGCTGTTCAATACGGGCTCAACAGCTACGCGGACGACGTCGAGACCGTGAAGCGCACGCTGGGGCGGGTCAACAGCCCGGCCATCCTCGTCGGTCACTCGTACGGCGGAGCGACCATCACCGGCGCCGGCACCGACGAGCGCGTCGTTGGCCTGGTGTACATCGCCGCTGTCGTTCCGGACGTTCATGAGACCGTCCAGAGCGAGCTCAACAAGTACCCGACCGAGATATTCTCCCAGATCGAGGTCGCAGGCGGACGCGTCTGGATCAAACCGGAAGGCGTCAAGTATTTCGCGGGAGACCTTTCCGAGCAGGAGCAGAAGCTGGTCTGGGCGACCCACTACCCGCCCGCCGCCGACCTGCTTGAGCAGCAAAATCTCGACGAGGTCGCCTGGAAGTCGAAGCCGAGCTGGTACATTCTCGCTAAGAACGACCAGACCGTGCACCCCAATCTGCAGCGGTTCCTTTCCAAGCGCATGAAGGCGACCACGATCGAGACAAACAGCAGCCATGTCATCATACTTTCGCAGCCTGACGTCGTCATCGACGTCATTCGCAAGGCTGCCGCTGCTGTCCAGGCAAGCGGTACAAAATAAGCGTGAGGTTCCATGCGAGGGGATGCCGTCGGCAAGGCGGCGTCCCTTTCCTGTTGTATGACGGTATAGCGGCTGCTTTTCACGTGTGTGCTGCGTTTGTCTAAAGGTGGTCGGTGCCGGAGTGAAGCGGATATCGCCAACGAATTATGAGTACATGCCCTAAAGGCTCCGGACCCGAATAGAATGCCTGCAATCGGAGTTCTACAATCACGGGGCCACTATTGCACTATGCAAGTAAAGAACGGTGGCGACTCGTATTTTTATTACACTGGATCGTACTCTTTCAAGAACGGCAAATGGCTGGGTGATCTTATCACACACCAGCACAGTGAAGCCGTTGGTGTGAACCTGGCATTTGGAGGCCGGGAAGTCACCTGCGGCTTTACAGGAACTTACTCTGACGGGCAGGCCGAAGTGGAAGGCACCGCGTTGGTTGGCAAAACCAGCGTCTTATTTGTTGCCGTTTTGAAATTGCAAGCGCCGGCTTGAGTTCGTCGTACCGAATATCTCTGTTTCGCCGACAAATGTTTCCGATCACAGCGTCTTGTCCAGGACAAATGTCTGTCCCAAAACCCAACCCGTGGCCGCAATATCGGCAGCATCCTTCGAGACGCGACCGAGCGGCCGCTCCTCAGGATGAGGTCCTCGTGGTGAGGAGCGCGGCAAAGCCGCGCGTCTCGAACCAGAGCTGCAGGCGCGATCATGATCGACCCGTCCGGAAATCGCCCCTACCCATGCGTCGGCCAGTGCCGTTCGCGGAACCAGATGCGGTAATCCGAAGACATCTTGGCGCGCTGGGCGGCCGGGGCGTGGCGCTTGCAGGTTGCGGCTTCGTCGCTGCCTTCCGCGGCTGCCCAGCGCAGTTCGGCGCAGTCGTTCGGGTTATAGGCCATCTCGAAATCAGCCGCCCGGCTGAGGACGTCCTTGAGCGACAGCGTCCAGGGCGAGCCGTCGCTGCGGGTGTAAGTGATCTTGCGCGAGGCCAGCTCGGAAGCGAGCACGGCCTGCAACTGGCTCTTCATGTCCGCGGCACTCTTGCCGGCCGGTATCGCGAAGCGGTCGGCGCGCCGCGCGACGTGATCGGGAAATCCGCGCACCACATCGATCGCGATCAACAGACGAAAGTCGCGCGCCGGCGTGGAGAAGTCTTCCCAGGCGCCCGACGCCTCGAAGATCGAGGCGCCGTTCGGCATCGCCGTGTCGCTGCCGGCCTTCTCCTGCCATTTCCGTCCGTTCTCGACTGACGTGACGCGCGTCTTCACCTGTTCGTTGAGGCTCGCAACCGCGTCCGTCATCGCCTTCACCGGATCGAGCGGTTCGGGCGACATCACGTCATCCATGCGATCGTAAAAATTCTCCATGCTCATCTGCGATTGCTCGAGCGAGAAATCGCCATATTGCGGATTCTTGGCTATTTCCGCATTGCTCAGCCGTCGCAACGGGCCGTTCTTCTCGCGCACGATGGGGCGGAAGCGCTTGAAGCCGGGGCTGCCGAGCGCGGGATCGTGCACGAACAGGAAATTGCCGCGCCAGAAACGCTTGCGGGTGATCGATCCGTCGGGCTCGGCGTCGACGGCGAGGAAGACGCCCGGCTTGCCGTCTACCTCCGGCACGAGGTGCACCAGGATCAGTACGTGGCCATAGGGGTCGGCGTACACCGTTCCGGGGCGCAGCGCCTCCCGCGTCAGCGGCACCGTGTAAAAATCGGTGGTGTCGTCATTGCCGGCGACGCGTACCGCGCCGGTATGGACGACGTCGCCGACGTCGCGCAGATATTCGCCGAAATTCGTCGGGTGCTTCGGCTTCGGCGGCGGCGGTTTTCCCGCCGGACCGGCCGGAGTATCCGCTTGCTGTCCGGTCAACAATCCGATCAGGCCCGGCGCGGGCGGCGGCGGCGCGCCCGGCGTGGCCGACGCGGAGTCCGCCTCGGGCGGCGCCGGCGGACGGGTCATCTCGGGATGCTCCATGTCGAACCACTGGGCGCATTTGGGCGGCCGGCCGCCGAAGCCGCGCGAGCAGTTCGAATAGCCGAACGGCAATCCCATCTTGTAGGCGAAATAGGCGCGCAGGAAATAGACGAAGTCGGCGCAGTCGGGGCGAAGGCCGCTCTTGCCATTGTCTTCGCCGCGGCCGAGATGGTTGAACAGGAAATTGCGCGACCGGTCGTGCAGCACTTCGCTCCACACCTTCCAGTTCAGATCCTGGTCGGGCGGCGCATCGAACAGTTTTTCGATCCATGCCCCGAACAGCGCTTCGGTGGTAGAGTTCCAGCTATTGCGCACCTGCCAGAAGGCTCCCGACGGCGTGCGCGGCGGCTCCGGCTTGGTCGCGCTCACGACGATCTCATTCGCGGTCGCGCTGCATTCGGCCGGCGCGCGGTCGAGCGTCAGCGTGGCGTGCCACATGCCCGGGGCGGGCACCGCGACCTCGGCGAACCAGGAATAAGGCGCCGACCCGCCGAGCCGGTCGCCCGATTTGGCCGCGACGCTGCCATCGGGCGCGATCAACGACAGCACGCCCTGGATCGGCTTTGCGGAAACCACCATGACGCGCAGCGGCGCGCCCTTCCATGGCGAGACCGGTGAGGGCAGCACCGTGACATCAGCCGCATCCGGGCAACCGCCCGACGCCGCGTCGGCGCCGAAGGCCATTGCTGCGACAAACAACAGGGCCGTCGCAGCAACAGCAGGCAAGCGCGCACGAAGCATGAGAACAACCTTCCTGGAGCGTCTCGGGGCCGGACCGGGCCTTGACCGGGCCCTGGGGCCGGGCCGGGCCGGCAACATACCGAATTGGGGGGTATCAGTCAGCACCCATAACGGCGCTTTTGCGGCCCCGGTTCCGGGGCATGTGGTCGCGCCCGTCGAACACAACCGCCGTCATTCCGGGATGCGCCGCTTGGCGCAGGCCCGGAATGACAAGTGAATGTTGTCCGGCGGACTTAAAGTACGCAGCTCCCGTAAGCCAACTCTTCAGGCCGCCCCCTCACGCTTTCGCTCCCATCGCATAGGGCTTCAGCATCGCGTACATCATGCCGTGGGTCGGGGTCGGGACACCGAACTGGCGGCCGAGTTCGGCGACCTTGCCGCTGAGCCAGGGCACTTCGAGCCGGTTGCCGCGGTCGAGGTCGAGCGCCATCGAAGCTTTCATGACCGGTGGAAAGTGTTTGGTCAGTCCGAGAACCCGCTGCAGCGCGTCGGCCGGCAGCGCGATGCCGCGGGCGCGGCCGACATCGATGACTTCCCGATAGGCCGCCCGAAAGATCGGATCCATATCGGGATCGTCGCGAAGCTTGCCGATCGGCTGGCGCGACAACGCCATCATGCCGGCATTGCTGGCGAGCAGGATGAACTTCATCCACAGATCGGTCAGGATCTGTTCGCTTAAAGTCGCATCCAAACCTGCCCTGAGGCACAGCGCCAGAAAATCCTCACCGCGCCGGCTGCGCGTGCCATCGAATTCGCCGAAGATCATGCGCGTCAAGGTGCCGACCTGATGGATCACGCCGGGTGCCGTGATCGAGGCTGAGATCTGCGCCACGCCGCCCATCACGGCCGCAGGCCCAAGAATGGCGATCAGCCGCTCCGGTGCGTCGATGCCGTTCTGCAGCGGGATCACGGCGGTATTGGCGCCGATCAGCGGCTTGATTAGCGCGCCGGCAGAGTCGACGTCCCACAGCTTGACGCAGAACAAGACGATATCGACCTTGCCGATCTCGGCGGGATTGTCGGTCGCCTGTGTCGGCACCAGATGGGTGTCGCCGCGGCCGCTGACGACTTTCAATCCCGTGCTCTTCATCGCGGCCAGATGCGCGCCGCGCGCCACGAAGGTGACGTCGGCGCCCGCTTTCGCCAGCGCCACGCCATATGCACCGCCGACCCCGCCGGCGCCGATCACCGCAATACGCATGGATGCTCTCCCGAACTGTTTGGCTTATCCGATCCGGTGCAACGCGCAGAGCTTGTTGCCGTCGGGATCGCGCAAATAAGCAAGGTAGAATTGACCCACGGCGGCTTCGCGCACGCCGGGCGGTTCTTCGCAAGATTTGCCGCCATGGGCGATGCCGGCCGCATGCCAGGCATCGGCCTGCTCAGGGGAGGTCGCGGCGAAGCCGATGGTGCCGCCATTGGCCGGCGTCGCCACCTTGCCGTCGATCGGCAGCGATACGGAAAACGTACCGGTCTTGGTGCGGTAGAAAATGCGATGGTGGTCGATCCGGCCGGGCGGAACGCCGAGCGTGCCCAGCAGCGCGTCATAGAACGATTTGGCCTTTTCCAGATCGTTGGTGCCGATCATCACATGCGAAAACATCGTGTCTCTCTCCCCGCGGATGCGCCGGATCATGAGACCGCCCGGCGCTGATTTTGTTGGCGCGGGACCGTAGCAGTGCGGGCGTACCTTTCACAACTATTGTCATTGCCCGTGCCCGACGGGCAAATCACCGCGTTACCTGTCCAGCCCCCTTCGCAAAAATATTCCGGTTCACTTTTGACGCAAATCACTTCTACATCGTTCGCATCCCGGCCCAACACGACAGGGGCGTTTCGCGATCGTCACGAACGTAGGGCAGGGGATGCGATGGACGCTGCATGTCAAATGACGAATGACGTTGCTCGCGGACGGCGAAGTCGTGTGGTCCTGACGCCTCGACGCTGGCGTCAAGCTTGTGGAAAACAGATCCGCAGGCGACGGTGACAAAAAAGCCCGATCACCGGGGAGAGCGCGAAATAAGCCGTTAAAACCATTGCGTGCGGGAATGCCGGGTGATCCCGGTGCGACCGTGGTGACTAACTCGTGTGTTTACTACTTTTCGCACACGAGGCTGCGGGTGCAACGGGCACCCGGCATTCCCCACGCCCTCTTTGGGCGAAGAATACATGCACAACTCGGGCGCATCGCGCGCCGAGATGGCGGAGCTGTATCTTGCCGTCATTGCGAGCGCAGCGAAGCAATCCATTCTCTTCTTCGCGGCTAAATGGATTGCTTCGCTGCGCTCGCAATGACGGTGCTACCTTTTCGTCGTCGCCCGCGAAAGCGGGCGATCCAGTATTCCGAGACGTCGATGATCGAGCCGAGAAGCTGCGGCGTACTGGATACTCCGCTTTCGCGGAGTATGACGGTTTGTGCAAGACGACCCTTCGCCCCACTCCAACTCACAACTCCCGGGCATTGCTGAACGCGAACGACGACAGCCGCCTTGTGTTCTCGTCCAGAATCAATGTCCGCGTGATCGGCGGCTCGGCGCGCTGGCTGCAATTTTCGCGTTCGCAGAGCCGGCAGTTGACGCCGATCGGCGTGCCCTCGGCTTTCTCCAAATCCATGCCGGTGGCGTAGACCAGCTTTGCGGCGTGGCGGATTTCGCACCCCAAGCCGATGGCGAAGCGCGGTTGGGGTTGCGGGTGCGGCGCCACCGGCCGCCGCACCATCTGCGCGATCGAGAAATACCGCACACCGTCGGGCAGTTCGATGATCTGCTTGAGCAGGCGGTCCGGGGTGTCGAAGGTCGAGTGCACATTCCACAACGGGCAGGTGCCGCCGAATTTCGAAAACGGAAACGTGCCCGAGGAGAAGCGCTTGGAGACATTGCCGGCATTGTCGACGCGCAGCAGGAAGAACGGCACGCCGCGCGCATTGGGCCGCTGCAGCGTGGTCAGGCGATGACAGACCTGTTCGAAGCCGGCATTGAAACGCTGCGCCAGCACATGGACATCGTAGCTGAGCGATTCCGCCGCGGCATGGAACGCCTGATAGGGCATCATCACGGCGGCGGCGAAATAATTCGCCAGCGTAATCCGGTAGAGCCGGCGCGGGGTTTCGTCGAGGGGGCCTGCGCGATTGACTATTGTCTCGAAGCTGCCGCTGCATTCGGCAAGGCCAATCTGAAAAGCGAGCTGGAACGTGCGGCCGGGTCCGTCCGCCAGTTCCGAAATCAGCAGTTGCCGGCGATGCCGATCGAACCGCCGCAACGTCTCGCGCATGACGTCGACCGGCATGATGCGGGTGACGATCGAATGTTTTTCGCGCAGGCGGGTGCTCAGCGTGGCGAACAGGTCCTCGGGCGAAGCGCTCAATTCATCGCGCAGGTTTTCCGCCGCCTGTTCGAGCTCGGGGAAATAATTGCGGTTGGCCTCGATCAGGTCGCGGACGCGCTCGATCGGATTGGCCTCGAAGCGCGCGCCCTCGTCGCGGTCCGCCATCTGGGCGGCGACCAGGGTCTCGCCCCGACGGGCTTCAGTATAGGCGGCGTACAATCGTTGCAGCGAATGGGTGACGCCGGGGCACAGTTCGGCGAGATCGCGCAGTTCCTGCTTGGGCAGGTCGATCTGCCGGAACAGCGGATCGGAAAAGATCTCGTTCAGCTCGGCGAAGAAGCGGTCCTCGTCGGCGGTGGCCAGATCGCGCAGATCGAGGTCATAGGCCTCCGCCAGCCGGAGCAGGATCTGCGCCGTCACCGGGCGCTGGTTGCGCTCGATCAGGTTGATATAGCTCGGGGAAATGCCGAGCCCCTCGGCGATCTGGGTCTGCGACAGCCCCAATTGCTGCCGGATCCGCCGGAACCGGGGACCGACAAAGAGTTTCTTGCCCGCATCGCCTGCCATGGCCGTGCCTCTCCGACCCGCGTTGTCATTCCGGGGCGTGCGAACGCGACGAACCTGGAATTCTCGAGACAATTCCGGGTCTGGTCCTGCGGACCATCCCGGAACGACATCCATTTTTGTGACAAAATTGACAAAATTACATCTATGACATGTTTAGATGTTACATCACATCACCATTCGATGACAAGCCCTCTATACGAATTCCGAAGTTTAGCGTTTAGCTCTCGCCACGTATCGCAATGCACTGTCACGAATGTCGATCGAAACGAGTGGCGAGAAACGCTGCGGATTCGTCGTCACCGAAAGGATTACGCACATGAACTACCAGCCACGTGGGATCAGCGACCAGGCTATCCAGGGACCGGCTTCCTATCTGAGCGAGGTCGGAGCTGCCGAGGCGCTGCTCAAGACCCAGCCGACCTGGGACGGCGTCACCGCCGAAGCCGTGGCGCGCATGCGTCTGCAGAACCGCTTCAAGACCGGCCTGGACATCGCCCGGTACACCGCGGCGCTGATGCGCAGCGACATGGCGGCCTATGACGCGCGATCCCACCAAATACACCCAGTCGCTCGGTTGCTGGCATGGCTTCATCGCGCAGCAGAAGCTGATTTCGGTGAAGAAGCATTTCGGTACGACCGATCGCTGCTATCTGTACCTCTCCGGCTGGATGATCGCAGCACTTCGCTCCGAGTTCGGACCGCTTCCCGATCAGTCGATGCACGAGAAGACCTCGGTGCCGGCGCTGATCGAAGAGCTCTACACCTTCCTGCGTCAGGCGGACTCCCGTGAGCTCAACGATATCTTCCGCGCCCTCGACGCGGCGCGCAAGGCGGGCGACAAGGCGAAGGAAAAGGCGCTGATCGAAAAGATCGACACCTTCCGGACCCATGTCGTGCCCGTCATCGCCGACATCGATGCCGGTTTCGGTAATGCGGAGGCGACCTATCTGCTCGCAAAGAAGATGATTGAAGCAGGTGCGTGCGCTCTGCAGATCGAAAATCAGGTCTCCGACGAAAAGCAGTGCGGCCACCAGGACGGCAAGGTGACTGTGCCGCACGAAGTGTTCCTGGCG
Organism: uncultured Pseudomonadota bacterium; assembly: GCA_963771225.1. GTDB lineage: Bacteria > Pseudomonadota > Alphaproteobacteria > Rhizobiales > Xanthobacteraceae > Bradyrhizobium. Next base: position 197,118 of record CAVYSR010000016.1, read on the forward strand.
AAGATCCGAGCCTGCCGCCATGCCTTCCTCGAACTGGGCGTTGAAGACGGCATCATCGTGACCCGCACCAACTCGCTCGGTGCCGGTCTCACGCAGCAGATCGCCGTCAGCCACAAGCCCGGCGACCTCGGCGACAAGTACAACAGCTTCCTGGATTGCGAGGAAGTGACAGCCGCCAACGCCAGGAATGGCGATGTCATCATCAACCGCAACGGCAAGATGATGCGTCCGAAGCGGCTTGCCAGCAACCTCTATCAGTTCCGTGCCGGCACGGGCGAAGATCGCTGCGTGCTCGACAGCATCACCTCGCTGCAGAACGGCGCCGACCTGCTGTGGATCGAGACCGAGAAGCCGAATATCGAGCAGATCGCCAAGATGGTCGACCGCATTCGCGAGGTGATTCCGAACGCGAAGCTGGCCTACAACAACTCGCCATCGTTCAACTGGACGCTCAACTTCCGTTGGCAGGTGTACGACGCGATGAAGGAAGCCGGCAAGGATGTCAGCAAGTACAATCGAGCCGACCTGATGAAGCCGGAATACGACGATACGCCGCTGGCCATTGAAGCCGACGAACGCATCCGCACCTTCCAGGCCGAATTCAGCAAAGCGTGCCGGCATCTTCCACCATCTGATCACGTTGCCGACCTATCACACGGCAGCTCTGTCGACAGATAATCTCGCGAAGGAGTATTTCGGCGAGCAGGGCATGCTGGGCTATGTGAAGAACGTTCAGCGTCAGGAAATCCGTCAGGGCATCGCCTGCGCCAAGCATCAGAACATGGCCGGATCCGACATCGGCGACGATCACAAGGAATATTTCGCCGGCGAGGCCGCTCTGAAGGCAGGCGGCGCCCACAATACGATGAACCAGTTCGGCTAATGGATAACAGGAGGCGATCATGAGCAGCAATTTCTGGGTGATTGGCGGCGAGTTCGGTTCGATGAACTTCCACAAGCTCGTGGAAGGCTCGGCCCAGGTTCAGGGTCCGTTCAAGACCCGCAAGGAAGCCGAGGACGCCTGGCGCGTGGTCTCGGAAGAGAACCGTCACAAGGCCGGCGTGCGCTTTTCCATCGTGGAAGAACCCGCGCGCGTCTCAGCCTGAAGCCTGTTTTCCGCGAGCCGACACACACCTAATAAGAAGACGTCCAAGGAGCAGAGCGGCCCCATCCGGCGATCCCGGGCGGGGCCGCTTGCGTCTCGTGATGCGGGCGGTGGGGCCGCTCTTCCCTCTCTCCCGCTTGCGGGGAGGGCCGGGGCGGGGGCCTAACAAAGGTGCAAGCCATTGGGAACAAACGGCCTTTGCGGGCGGATCGGTTACTGATAGGTTAACGGCGTTCGCTCCATCAGGACAAAGGCCGCCGAGCGATGTCAGACGCGCCAAATACCGGAACCCAGGCGGTCGGTGAAACGCGTCCGATCCGGTTGCGCGATGCCTTGCGCCAGGCGCGGATCGAGGCCGCGGATCGCACCGGCGTCGTCGTCGATCTGCGCGATGCCGAAGTCGCCCGGCTCGAAATTCTGAACGAGGCGCTCGATCCGCTGTTCGCGCAGGTGCCGGATCGGGTCGATCTGTTCGATCGCGGCATCAGCCAGGGCGATACGCCGCGGCTGTGGATCGACGTGGTGGCGCATGTGGTGATGGGCCGCGACAAGCGCATCTATCGCTTCGTGCAGGACACGCGCTTCGGCCGCATCGTGATCGCCGAATCCCATGATGTCGTGACAATCGTCGACGCCGTCACCGATTATGTCGCGCGCCGCATGATCGAGCGCGAACACGCGCTGGTCGCGACCGCGATGGCCGAACCTGCCGTCGTCGAGCCGCCGCGCGCCGCGGCCGGTTCTGGCCGTTCGCGTTCGGATTTGTCCTCGGTGCGCTGGCGCTGTTCGGCCTCGCGCTGCTCGCGAGCTTGCGGAGTCTCTACGATGAGCTACGACAGCCGCACCTGCCGCAATTGCCGGATGCCAAGCGCATCGTCGAAACCGCGCACCGTCTGTTCGCACCGCCATGCGTCGCCGTCGCGCTCGATCGCAAACAGATTATAGGCCGCGGCGGGAGAACGGCCATGCGCGATCGCGGAGGCCGACGGCACGCCGATCGCGGGGATTGTGCCCTTCGGCCCCTCGAACCACATCGTCGAATGCATATGATCGTGCCCGTGCAGGATCAGCTCGACGCCATGCCGTTTCAAGAGCGCCAGCAGTTGATCCGAATCGGTCAATCGCTTGGCGCGCGAACTCGAACGCAGCGGGTGATGAATCAGCAGCACGCGAAACGCCTGCTCGGCGGAAAGGCGCGTCAGCATCCGCTCCAGCGCATCAAACTGGGTGCGCCCGAGCCATCCCGTCGCCATCAGCGGCGCCGTCGGGACCGCCGAGGATACGCCGATCAGCGCCAGCGGGCCGCGCCGGCGCAGGAAGGGAAATGTGGCGCCGTGATCGGGCGCATCGTCGCCATCGAGATAATGTCCCAGTGTTTCGGCAAAGCGATATTGGGTGGCGCGGACATAGGCGTCGTGATTGCCGGGGATCACGGTGACGCGGTCCGGACGTGCCGACGCTCTCCAGCCAGGCCCGCGCCGGCGCAAATTCGGCCTCAAGCGCGAGATTGACGAGGTCGCCGGTGATCGCGACGTGATCCGGCGTCTGGCTGCGAATATCCGACACCAGCGCATCGAGCACGTCGCGCCGGTGGAATTTGCGGCGATTGCGCCTCCAGTTGAGATAGCCGAGCGCGCGCTTGCCGGTGAGATCGCGCAGCCGCGCCGCCGGCAACGGCGGAAGATGCGGGTCCGACAGATGGGCCAGCGTGAATGCCGCCATCACATCGATCCGGTCGGGCTGCCCGCGAGACAGAACCCCTGCACGATCATCTCGTGATATCCTGTTATACCCCGCCATCTATTGGCAAGCTGGCTGCCGCGACGCAAGGATCAAACAACGATGGCTGGAACTCCGGGGCTATGGCGGCGATGAACGGGCGGGACCTGCGCAAGAGCTTTGAGCCGGTGCTGCGGCGGGTTTTTCATCTGTATTGGCGATTCGCCCGCGGCATGACGCTGGGGGTCCGCGCCGTGGTGCTGGACGCCGACGCCAGGGTGTTTCTGGTCGAGCATAGCTATGTCGCGGGCTGGCACCTGCCGGGCGGAGGCGTCGAAGTCGGCGAGACGTTCGGCGACGCGCTGCGGCGCGAACTGGCGGAGGAGGGACGAATTGAACTCGTCGGCGAGCCCACCCTGCATGGCCTGTTCTTCAACAGCCATGTTTCGCGCCGGGACCATGTCGCGGTTTATATTGTCAGGCATTTCCGGCAGGATCGCCTGCCCGAGCCGAACCGCGAGATTGTGGCTTGCGGGTTCTTCGATGTGGGGGCGCTGCCGGCGGAGACTACCGAGGGCACGCGGCTGCGGATATCCGAAGTGCTTGAAAGCCGGCCGCGCGCGACCGCGACCTTGGCGTTAGAAACCTTGGCGTTAGAAGTTTGGCGTTAGAAATTTGCCGTTAGGAAATCCACTGTGCTGGTCGATTTTTTCTACATCATCGAAAGCGTCGGATGAAAGCAAGATCAAGACGGCGAAAATTCTCTGCGGTCTGGTCTGCTTTGCTGATTCTCGTCAGCAACGTCTGGACGATCTCGCGCTGGAGTGAAAGCAGGGGGGTTTACGACGACATCTGCTATCTGCGGCAGGCCCATCTTTTCCAGAGGTTCGGGCTTGATGGTTTGAACACCGATATTTCCCGGGATGACGATCACTATCTGGCTTCAAAATTGAAGACGATCGGCTTTTCGACCTGGAGCGATCCGGCGACGGCTCCTTGCCACAGCCTGATGCCGGCGACCCAAAGGCGGGTGATGCAATACCCGCCGGGCACCGGATTTGTGCTGGCGCTGTTTCCTGCCGGATTCCAGGTGATACCGCTCTACGCTTTGGCGACCGTCATTGTTTTCGGCTTTGTGCTGCTTGCCATTTCGCTGGCGCGAACCTGGCCCGCCGTTCTGCTGGCGGCCGCCTTTGGCGGCCTCACGCTTTACCTGATGATCAACCCGACCAAGGCGAGCTATTCGATGGCGCCGACGATGGTGATCTGCGTCCTCGCGGCCTATTTCACGGCCAGGCTTTTTGCGGCGGAGCAGCGGCGGAATCGGTTTGCTTTGTCGGCGCTCGTCGGATTCCTGATCGGACTGGCCGTCGATTTCAGATTGCCGAACCTGTTTCTTTCCTCCGGATATTTCGTATTTTTCTTCGTTTCATTTTTAATATCCCGTAAAATCGAGACAGTCGTTCAGGGCGTCTTGTTCGGAGCCGCATTTTTGGCGGGGATGGCGCCGACGTTGCTCGCCAATGCGATCAATGCCGGCAGCGCGTTCGCTACTACTTACGGCGCCGCCGATACCGTGCCGCCTGACTTCAACTTTGGCATCATCTGGCATTATCTCGCGGACATGCAATTCGTTTTGCTGGTGCTCGCAAGCGCGTGGACGGCTTTGATCTTGCGTTTGAATCGCGGTAACGGCATAACACAAGCCGCTCTTGTCGCGGCTGGAAATCTGCTGGTGAATTTGGCCTTCTTCATGAGCCATCCCGTTTTCACGCCCTATTATACCGTCCCCGTTGCCGTGCTTTCGTTGTGGAGTTTGCTGTTTGCCACCTTGATGCAATCGGCCGAAGCGGTGAACGTTGATTTTCCAGGGCGGCCGGCAGGGGATTGACCATCATGCGGGAAATGGATTTGACAGACGAGATCAGGCGGCCGTGACAATATCGTCGATGCGGGTTGCGGTTCTGGTGCCGTGCTTCAACGAGGAAGCCGCGGTTGCAACCGTCGTCGCCGATTTCCGCAAAGCGCTGCCGTCGGCCGACATCTTCGTCTACGACAACAACTCGTCAGACCGCACCGTCGCGGTCGCGCGCGACGCCGGAGCGCAGGTCCGAAGCGAACGCCGCCAGGGCAAGGGTCACGTGGTCCGGCGAATGTTCGCCGATGTCGACGCCGATATCTACGTGCTGGTCGATGGCGACGCGACCTACGACGCCGCCAGCGCGCCGCGCATGATCGACCGGCTGTTATCCGATCATCTCGACATGGTGGTGGGCTTTCGCGTCGATCAGGTTGAGAGCGCCTATCGGCCCGGCCATCGCACCGGCAACCGGATGCTGACCGGATTTCTCTCCTCGGTGTTCGGCCAGACCTTCAAGGATATTCTTTCCGGATATCGGGTGTTCTCGCGGCGATTCGTCAAATCCTTCCCGGTGCTCTCGGATGGTTTTGAGATCGAAACCGAGTTGAGCGTCCACGCGCTCGAGCTGGCGCTGCCGGTCGCCGAAATCGAAACGCCCTATTACGCCCGGCCGGAGGGATCGTTCAGCAAGCTCAACACCTGGCGCGACGGTTTGCGGATTTTCAGCACCATCCTGAAACTCTACCGGTCGGAGAAGCCCTTGCGGTTTTTCACGGCCATCGGGGTGTTTCTGACCCTGGTTTCGATCGGCCTCGCGATCCCCATCATTGCCACCTATCTCGAGGAGGGCCTGGTTCCCCGGCTGCCGACCGCGGTGCTGTCGATGGGCCTGATGATTTTGGCGGTGCTGTCGGTGTCTTCGGGGCTGGTGCTCGATACGGTGACGCGCGGCCGCCGCGAGATGAAGTTGCTGGCCTATTTGTCCCAGCCCGCTATGAACAAGCCATGAGCGACCTCTCTCTCTCGATATTGGCCGAAACCACCAATGACGCCCAGGCGATCGAACGGCTGCATCAGCGCACATTCGGGCCCGGCCGCTTTGTGCTGAGCGCCTACCGAATTCGCGAGCATGTCGATCACCTGCTCGATCTTTCGTTCACCGCCCGGATCGGCACGCTGCTGGTGGGCTCGGTGCGCCAGTTGCCGATCTGCGTCGGCGATACGCCGGCTTTGCTGCTGGGGCCCTTGACGGTCGAGCCGCCGTTTCGCAGCCGCGGCGTCGGCCGCGCGCTGCTGGACCGCGCCTTGAAGGACGCCAAAGCGAAGGGGCATCGGCTCGTGGTGCTGGTCGGCGACGAGGCCTATTACAGCCGGGTCGGCTTCAAGGTCATTCCGGAGGGACTGGCGAGCATGCCGGGACCGGTCGACTACAAACGTCTTCTGGTGGCGGAGCTTGTCGGCGGCGCGTTCGCCAATGTTTCCGGCGCGATTCGCCCGGACTGGAGCATGGCGCGCTAGCGATAGATGCGAAGGCGACAAAACTCCGAAAATGATATGCAGAGATTTTTCCGCGTAAAGAGCGACCAAGCGACAAAGCGCGATACCGAAGTTGCCATTGAGTTCATTGCTAGTTGCGATGGTACGCCTCACACAATTATTCGATTTGCCGCGCCCGCAGCCCGGAAAAATTTGTCCTCAGTGATCCAAAAAGATTTTGCAACACGATCACTCGGTGAACCGACATCGCTGCCTTGGCTCGCTCCTTCCGAAAGGTGCCAATTCCCGAAGCCATTCGTTCATCCGGTATTGTCAGAAAAATCGCACGCCTACGCCCCGGGTTTTGATTGCCAACGATTGTGTTATGTTATAACATTACGTCATGGAAGTGCTGCCATGAAATCTTCTCCTGCATACACCGACGCGACGATCTCAGGTCCCGACAATTTCAGCGAACAGAGGACAGCGTTTCGCTTCGACGAAGCCAGGGCGCATGTGCGAAACGCCGTGAGGTGCGCAGAGGCCGATGGCATTTCAAGTGAGACCTTGGCCCTTGCTCTCATTGGCGAGGCGCTTCCGCCGATCGTCCATGAGCATGGGCCAGTTTGGGCGGCCACAGTTCTGATGAAACTCGCCCGCCGTCTGCGCGCAGGGCTTTAGAGTTGGAGTGTCCCATGGGCGAAGTTGTGCGATTCGTCCCAAAGTCTGAGCTTGAACGGGCGCGTCTCATTAGAGAGGCTCGCGCGATATACGAGAGCATATTCCCCGACGCTGAAGGGTCGCGGCAGCCAAAACGTGGATAGTCTAGCGACCGCGAATTGCAGATGCCTGCGCCAGATCCGCATTGCCAGCATCGATCTCGCCGCTTTTCAGATAAGCCTCGCCACGCTTGTAAATGACAATGGGGTTTTTAGGATCAACGCGCAACACAATTGTAAAATCTGAGATGGCCTTACCGTATTCACCCTTGTCAGCAAGAGCGAGCCCGCGATTATAATAGGCCGCGACATAGTCTGGCTTGATACGAATAGCTTGATCGTAGTCGTCAACCGCGCGGGCTAAATCACCCATATTTCTATAGGCAACACCTCTGTTATTGAACGCGTTGGCGTAATCGGGCACCAGTCTTAACGCCTCATTGAAATCATCTATCGCTGAATCGTAGTTCCCCTTAATTCGATAAGCAACACCTCGATTGTTATATGCTGTCGCAAGTCTCTGGAGAACCCGACGGCCGGTATCAATGATGGCCGTGCATCCTTCGATAGGACGATCTGGAGTGTTGAGGTCTCCGCCTAAGCAGAGGGCCCAATCCTGAGGGGTTTGAGCGAACGAGCGTACGCCGTGAAAACAGTCGGCGAACATAAGCGCAGCCAACAAAGCGAGCGTAAGCCTGATTCTTTTCATGTTACTCCGCTGCGCGCGAATGAGGGCCGACGGGTGAACTGGCATGGGTGCGATCGAGATCGCGCGACAGCAATCGTTCCGCGGCACCCGACGACCGACCCACCAGTTCGAGATAGCCTTTCGTCACCCGCGTGAAATGATTGTAGATGATGACGGCTGGAATCGCCGCGACCAGGCCGAAGGCGGTGGCGAGCAACGCTTCGGCGATGCCCGGTGCGACGACCGCAAGATTGGTCGTCTGCGATCTCGAGATGCCGATAAAGCTGTTCATGATGCCCCACACGGTGCCGAACAGCCCGACGAACGGGGATGTCGCACCGATGGTTGCGAGCAGTCCCATGCCGAACCGAATCCGGCGTGCTTCCGCGCGCACGATCTCGGCAAAGCTCGATGCTGCCCGTTCCTTGATGCCGCCGTCACTGGAAATTCCAGCCGACAGTCGCGCCTCGCGCATCGCCGCCGCCAGCAATGACGACAACACGCTGTCCTTGGCTCCAAGCGCGAATTGAGCCTCCGACAGCGATCTTGAATCGGCGATTTTGGCGAGAGCGGCGCGGAGCCTGCGCTGGATCAGCGACAGCTCGATCATTTTTGCGATGAAAATGGTCCACGTCACCAGCGAGGCGAAAGCAAGGCCGATCATCACGGCCTTGACCAGGATGTCGGCCGACAGAAACATTGACCACGGCGACAATTCGCGCAGCGCCACTGTCGTCGATTTCAGCGATCGGCTGTTATCGGTGGGCGTTGCGCGCGTCGGCGGCGGCGTCCGGCGCGGGCTGAACAGCGGCCGCGGGCGCCGGAGGTGCCGCAACGGCTGGCGGCTGTGACGACACAGGGGGTTGTGGCGCAGCCGGCGCGGCTTTCTCTTGCGCGAAGGAAAGCTGCGCCAGCGACAGCATCGCTAGCGCAAAAACCACGCGATAGATCGTTCGAAAAGGTGACGTGTTCATATTGCCGGTTTCTGATCCCTTAGATGGCCGTCGAAAGGTTGACGAAGTTGGCGGTGGTCGCTCAGGCGGCTGGACCTCATATCTTCTTCGAGAGACCAAGGAAGAAGCCGCGGCGCGGCCCGAATTGCGGCGCGAAGACGCCGATGCCGGAGCCGTCCCTGATCTCGTAGATGGAGTCGAACAGGTTGACGACGTCGAAACGAACCGTCATCGGCAGGGGATCGTTCGGCAGCAGGAATTCGCGCTTGATGCCGACATTGACCTGGGTGTAGGACGGCACCGTGCCGATATTGGCGTCCCCGGCGCGCAGGCCGCTGCCGTAGATCATGTCGGCGCTCAGCTTGATTCCGCACCACGATAACCCGTTGTCGCCAAATGCTTCTGCTGCTGTGGCGATACGACCGCAGAACTGATAAACGGCGCCCCCTGAAGCGGTAACGAACTGGTTGTGATCGGTATAAATAAAGTGCGTCTGAAGGTATTGAAGCTCGGTCAAGCCGCCGAGGGTCGCAAGCGGCGTCGAGTTGTCGAATAGAAATTGGTTCGACACCGGGTCATTGGCTCTCTGCTGGGCCACGGCAACGTTGGCATAGGCCTGGAAGTTGCCGCTGTTGTACTTGGCTTTGAATTCGACGCCTTCGTTGTACCCGCGGGCGTAGTTGAACCCGCTCAGCACCAGGGCCTGGCCGAAAAGGCCGTTATCGAGGAGATCGGTAGCGATCTTGTAGTAGGCATCGACGCCGAGATCGAGGTTGGAGCAGGTTTTCCCATCTGGGGCGCATCCGAATTTGATCTTTTGATCGACGCCAGCATCGAAATAATGTGAGCGCTCCGGCAACACCGGATCGGTCTGTCCGGATGCTGCGCCTGTGGTGTTGTTGAACAGGCTGATATTGGCGGGCGCGGCCTCCACCAGCTCCGGCGGGGTGAAGTAGCGCGCATAGCCGGCATGGAACGTGGTGTTCTCGAACGGCTTATAGGTGAAGCTCAACCGCGGGCTGAACTGGTTGGCGCTGACGAATTGATCCATCTGATCGAAGCGCAAACCGGCGTTGATCGTGAACTGGTTAGTAATCTTCCACTCGTCCTGGACATAGACCCCCATCAGAAGGCCGGTTTTCGAGACGTTGTCGGTGATGCTGACAGGGTTGCCGTTGTCAGAGCCGTCGCAAACCATGCAGGGCTCGACCAGCGACGTATTGCCGACGAACGCCTGCTCGCTGCTGACGGAGAAGCCGGCGCGGAGCGTATGCGACGAATTGAGCTGGTAGGAACCATCACCCTGGATGCCGTTGGTGTAAGAGGTGCGGCCGACATTCGAGGCGATGCCGTTGATCAGGAGATCTCCGATCGGGTCCGGCGTGAATTGCAGGTTGTTGTAGCGGGTGAAATAGGACAATTGCCCGTCGAAGCCCTCGTAGGATTTCTGCGCCGACAGAACGGCAAAATGGGTGGTCTCGATCTGGTTTTCGTTGAGCAGCGCCGAGTTGAAACTGGTTGCGCCGAATGCGTTGGTGACCGGCACCCCGCTCTGTCCGATCGGCTGACCGGGAACATTGGGAATCTGAAAGTTATTGCTCGCGGTGCCGGCGATCAGGCTGATCCGGGTGGTCGGGTCGACGAACGCGGACATATAGGCGAAGCCTCTGATCCTGCTGCGTGAAATCGTGAATCGCATTGTAGGCGGGCGTCGGATTTTCGATCCCTACTGTGTTCTGCAGATAGCGGCCGGTGAAATAATATTGGACGCCGGCAAAACAATCGGTGGAGGCAGGTAGCGCTTTTACGTAGCCCCGCGTGGTCGTGGTGGTCGTGGGGCAATTGCCGCCGAACGTGCCGCCATATTCGATGCTCGGGGTGATGGTTCCATGGCTGCCGCCGTACACGCCGACGCTGCCGCTGTTGTTGAAAAGGTCGGTGCGGGTCTTGATGTCGACGAGGCCGGTCGTGCGCAGGCCGAACTCGGCCGGCAGCGCGCCGGTGACAAGTGACATGCTGCCGATAAAGCTGGTGTCGAAGATGCTGCCGAAGCCGGTTACGCCGTCGGGTAGCAACACCCCGTTGATCCGGTATTGAAGGTTGGCGTGATCGTTGCGGATATGAAGCGAGCCGCTGGCCGCGGAATCCTGCGAGACCCCGGGGGCCTGCAGCAGCACTTGCTCAACCGTCTGGTTGGTGCCCTGCGGCAGATCCTGGATTGTGTCGTGGCTGATGGTGTTGGAGGTCGTGCCGATCGTCGTGAATATATTGCTGCGGGCCTGATCGAAGCTGCGACCCTTTGCGGCCAGTTGCTCGGCGGGCGAGACTGGCGCCGGCGACGGCTGAGACGACGCAGTCCGCGGGGACACGGCGCGCCGGGCAATCACCCGGGGTTTCGCCCTCTGTTTCGGTTTCCCGGCTACTTGCTTCGGCGCGATGACGTCGATCTCCGGCAGCGCCGTCACGCCATTCCCGGACGGCGGTGTCTGCGATAGCGCCGGGCCGCCCAGACTGCAGAGTAGAAGCGAGGCCGCGCCGGAGGCGGCCAACATTGGTTTGGTGAACACTGACTTTCTCCCGATTCCCTGAGGTCGCGGCCCAATTCGTCGCTGTCGACGAAACCTGGAAGCGCCTGCCGTCGCGTCGGACGGAACGATTTCGTTTGATGCCGGTGCGATCGGCCACGCATGACGCGGCGATCCCATCGGGATCTTCAATCAATCGATGTCAGGAGATCGGGGGAGCGCGAGGCTGGAAACCGATGCGCGCGGAATTCAGATGAACGAATTCGGCGTCGGTGGTCAGGTAAAGAAGTTCAACGGCCTGCGGCAGTAGCAGCACCGGCGGCGTTGCAAATAACACCGCATTGGCGAGAGCCATAACGGCGCAGATCGCGCAGACGTCGTTCGGATGCCGGTCGGAATCGCGATCGGACGCGGGCTGCTGCTGATCCGACTGGCTAACCGCATCCGGGGCGACCAGGTCGCCGGGGTAAGAGGAGTTAGCCTGTATCTGGCCGGATTGAATCGCGGGCGCCGCCTGCGCGGCGACGCCGTGGAAGTGCCCGAACGAAAGCGCAAACTGGATTGCCAGCGCCAACAGCGCCAGCCGCGAGCCATGTTTGATGTTCGAACGGAACCACTTCATGCCGATCGGCGCCCCTGCGTCGGAAACGCCCAAGGAAGGTCCAGGCATCCTCGGCCGCTCCAACGTTATAATATAACATCAGGGATATCAGGCGGATGTCAACCGTAGTCCGGTTGTGTGCGGTGAGAATTCGTCAGGGCTGTGTATTTCACGCAACGGCGGGCGAGCCGGGGCTCGATTAAAGCGAGACGGCTTTTCGCCATCTCGCTTTATCTTTTTGTTCGAGCATGATCTCCGCGCAAACGCTTCGCGTTTGTCGCGAGCGAAAACCGGTATCCACTTTTCCGGATCATGCTCTAGCGGCCCTCGCGCAGCCAGGTGGCTGCAAATGCACCAAGCAGCAGCAGCAAGCCGATCAGGCCGGCGAACATCGGCAGCACGCCGACGCCCCTGACGACGCTGGCATCGCGCATTTTCATGCCCATCCAGCCGTCGCCGTGAAACACGCTCGATGCGCGCACCGGCACGATGCGTGGAAGCTCGATGCTCGAGCCATCCACCACACGACGCGCGTCGCCGCCGGTGGCTTGCGCCAGCGGCCTCAGCATTTCGGTTGTGGAGGTGACTTCCGAAAACTCCTTCGGATTGGTCGGACCGACATTGATCAGCGCTTTCAGCGTGCCGTCGGTGGCCTGCCACAGACCGAGTTCGTCGGCCGGAACGGTCGAGCGCCAGGTGCCGGATTCGCTGGCGCTCAGCGTCAGTTCACGCGTTGCACCGGATGGCGACGTCACCGTCACCGGCATGACGCTGTCCGCCATGGTCTGGCGCAGCACCACCAGATCGTGACCCTGGACCTGCAACCGCAGCGCTTCCTCGTCGAGGTCAGGCTGTTTCATCAGCCAATGCGACATCCGCCGCAGCAGGTCGAGATGCGGCCCGCCGCCCTCATAGCCGCGCGCCCATAGCCAGATATGATCCGACAGCAGCAATGCGACGCGCCCCTCGCCGTAGCGCGACAGCAGCAGCAGCGGCTTGCCATCGGCTCCCGTCATCACCGGAGCGGTGGTCGCATTGCGGGTCTCGACGGTGCGGAAGAACCGGCTCCAGTGCGGCGGTTCGGAGGCTGAGCCTTCCAGCCCGCGCGTCACCGGATGGCGCTTACCTGCGTCGCTCAGATGCGCGTAGAAAGGCTTTTCGGTAACGCCGACCGGCTCGGCCGGCAAAACCGAATCCAGCGGCGTACGCCAGATACTCGTGGTCGAGGCGTAATCGGGACCCGCCGACACCAGCACCGCACCGCCAGCCCGCACATATCGCGCGATGTTGTCGAAATAGGCGATCGGCAGCACGCCCTGGCGCGCGTAGCGGTCGAAGATGATCAACTGGAATTCGTTGATCTTCTGTTGGAACAATTCGCGGGTCGGAAACGCGATCAGGGACAATTCGTTGATTGGCGTGCCGTCCTGTTTCTCGGGCGGACGCAAAATCGTGAAGTGCACGAGATCGACACTGGCATCGGATTTCAGCAGGTTGCGCCAGGTGCGCTCGCCGGAATGCGGCTCGCCCGAGACCAGCAGCACCCGCAATTTGTCGCGTACTCCGTCGATGGCGACCACGGCGCGATTATTGACCAGCGTCAGTTCGTTCTCGAGCGCAGAGGCCTCGATCTCGACGATGTTCGGGCCGGCGTGCTTGATCTCGATCTCGACATTGACGGTCTGGCCGCTGGTCACGGTGCGTTCGTTGATCACTTCGCCGTCGCGGCGCACCACGATCTTGGCGCGCTCGCCGCTGACGCCCTGGTCGTCGAGCCGATAGGTGATGGTCTGCGTCTGCCCGACGATGCCGAACCGGGGGGCGGCGGAAATCGCAATGCGGCGGTCGCGCTCGTCCTTGCGTCCGGTGATCAGGGCATGCACCGGGGCCTGAAATCCAAGCGCCGCGGCGTTGGCGGGAATGTCATGCACCCGCCCGTCGGTGATCATGAAGGCGCCGGCGACGCGATCGACCGGAACATCCGACAGCACGGAAGACAGCGCGCCGAACAATTTGGTGCCATCGGTCTCGCCGTCGGCCTGGCCGGCATCGACCACCCGCACCTCCAGTCCCTTGATCTTTTTGAGGCTGTCGACCAGGGCGGCCTGCGCCTGCGCGGTTTCCCTTGTGCGCTCGCCGAAGTTCTGGCTCGGGCTCTTGTCGATCACGACCGCGACCACCGATGACAGCGGCTCACGCTCCTCGCGGGTAAATGACGGATTGGCCAGCGCCAGCAGCACCAGCGCCAGCGCCGTGACGCGGATCGCAGCACCGCGCGCGCGCGTCAACAGCAGCAGTGCGGCGATCGCAACGATGAGGGCAAGCGCGAGCCAAAGCACGAGCGAGGGGACCAGCGGTGTAAACGCGATGCCGTACTGCATTTATCTGTCCCGCAAAATTGGCGTCGTCATCTCCGAGCGAACGCCATTGCGTTCGTCCTGGATGTGCGCGTCGCGCTTGCGGCGCGCCTTGAAGGATGTGTCGTTTGCGATCGCGGCCATCCTTCGAGGCTCGCCCTGCGGTGCAAGTGCACCGAAAGGCTCGCACCTCAGGATGACGACGGCGTTCATTGTCCCAGCCGCTCGATCAGCGCCGGCGCGTGCACCTGGTCGGCTTTGTAGTTTCCGGTCAGCGTATACATCACGATGTTGACGCCGGCGCGGAACGCGAACTCGCGCTGCCGGGGTTCGCCTTGCGTCAACGGCAGCATCGGCTGGCCGTCCGGGCGTATCGCCCAGGCGCCGGCAAGATCATTGGAGGTGATGATGATCGGCGAGACGCCGTCGCCGCCCCGGGCGGGCCGCGCCGCGGCCTCGTCGTCTTCCTCGCGCGGCAGCGCCTCGACCCAGGTCTGGCCTGTCTCAAACCGGCCGGGAAAATCGCGCAGCAGGTAGAACGTCTTGGTCAGTACGTGATCGCGCGGCACCGGCTCGAGCTCGGGCACGTCAAGCGAGGAAAGGATATTGCGCAGGACCTGCATGCCAGGGGTCTGCGATGCGCCGCCTTCTCCCGGCGGCGCCTCGATGGCGTCACGGGTATCGAACAACACGGTGCCGCCCTGTTTCATGTAGGCGTCGATACGGTTGATGGCGTCCTGCGGCGGCTTCGATGCGCCGGGCACAATGGGCCAATAGATCAGCGGAAAGAACGCCAGTTCGTCGCGCGCAGGGTCGATGCCGACCGGGTCGCCGGCCTCCAGCGCCGTGCGCTGCGCCAGAAACAATGTCAGTCCTGCCATGCCCGCCTTGACGATGGAATCCACGTCGGCGTTGCCGGTGACGACATAGGCGAGCCGGGTTTGCGAGACCGCCTTGATGGCAAAATCATCCTTGTCGTCGGCGTGGGACGGCGACGGTATTGCCAGCATCGCCGACAGGAGGAACGCGAATGCTATTGCAGCCGGGACCGCGCGCCGCCGCAGCAACGCCGCGAGGCCGGCGCCGAGCAGGGCGACGATGATCGCATCGATCAGGAATAACGCCAGCGCCGACGACAGCAGGATTCCACGCAGATCGTGCGGTTCGGAGTTGGTGTAGCTGGCGCGCCGCGCGCGCAAGGCCGAGGTATCGAGCGGCGCAATGCGATCGGCCGCCGCCAGCGCATTCACCGCCAGCGGTCCGTCAGCCGGGCCGTAAAATCCCGGCGGATGATCGAGGCTCGCCCGGTCGCGGTAATCGGCCGAGAGCGGCTTGGCCGTCGAGGGCGGCGGTCCGAACGCGCCGAACCCGTCCAGGGTCCGCAGCGGCGCCACCGTTTCCGGCCGTGCCTTCGCTGGCGACACCCGCGCCAGGCGTGGAGGTGTAGCCTGAACCATCGACGATCCGCCTCAACATCTCGACGAAGGTGCCAGACATCGGCAGATCGGACCAGCGCATATCGGCGCTGACGTGAAACAGGCTCACCATGCCCTTGCCGCGGCGTTCGCCGGTGACCAGCGGTGTTCCATCTTCCAGCGAGGCCCAGCTCTTTGTCGCCAGCACCGCATCCGGTTCGGCCAGCACCTGACGGCTGACGGTGATGTCTTTCGGCACCGCCAGCCCGGCGAAAGGCCCGTCGGCGGCGAACGCCGCGAGGTGCTGCGGCTTTTCCCAGGTGAGACTGCCGCCGAGGCTGCGTCCGCCGCGGCGCAGCTTCACCGGCACGAGGTCGTCATCGGCCTGCGCCAGGCGCGGGCCGGCAAAACGCACCAGCACGCCGCCTTGCTCGATCCACGCGTTGATGCGCTCGCGAATTTCGGGCGACAGCGTGCCGACATCGGCGAGCACAATCATGGGCAGCTTCTGGTCGAGAAATTGCGTGATCGCCTGTTGCGGCGCGCCGCGATCGCCGAGCCGCACGTCGGCGAACGGAGCCAGCGCCCGGGTGAGATAGAATGTCGATGCCAGCAGCGGCTGGGCGGTATCATTGGTCGATCCGCTGACGATGCCGATCGCACGGCGCCGCCATCGCTTGTCGAGCAGTTGGACGGCGCCGGCAGATCGCTCGCCGGCGATTTCAAGCCGCGCGATGTCATTGCGCAATTCAACCGGCAGGTCGAAGGCGGCCTCGGTCTCGCGATCCTGCGGCGCAAAGCCGTAGCGGGCTTCGCCGATCGGCGAACCCTTCAGGTCGATGGCGCGCACGACGCCGGCGGCAACGCCGCCACCGGTGCGCAGCACCTTCACGGTCATTTTCGCGGCGGCATTTTCGGCGGCCACCAAGGCGAGCGCGGAAGGAGCGCCGCCTTCAAAAATCGTCAGCGCATGATCCCCGATGGTTTTGCTCAAGGCCTTCGAGAAACTCGGCTCCGCGTCCGGTATCGACGCCATCCGACAGCCAGGTGATCTCACAGTCGCCGGTTGCTTTCAGGAAACGTCCGATGGCGGCAAGCGTTTCAACCCGCTCGATCGAATAAGGCTTGGGCGTGAGCTGGCGCAATGCGACGCGCGCCGCGCCGCCCGGCATGATCGTGATATCCCGCGTGGGCTCGGACAGCGGAACCAGAGCGACGCCGCGCCGGTCATTGTCGGCATTGGCAATCAATTCATCCGCGGCCTTGATCCGGACGTCCCAGCTGGAAGCGGCACTCCAGCCGTCGTCGAGCAGGATCATGAGCGGCGCATGACTGCCGGCCATATCGGTTCGCGGATTCCAGATCGGTCCGGCAGCCGCCAGAATAAGCAGGGCCGCGGCCAGCATGCGCAACGCCGTCAGCCACCATGGCGTCCGCGACGGGGTCTCTTCCTTTGGCGCGATATCGAACAACAGCCGCGTCGGCGGGAACTCGATGCGCCGCGGCCGCGGCGGCATCACCCGCAGCAGCCACCACAACAGCGGCAGGCCCAACAGACCCAGCAGCAACAGCGGTTCGGCGAAGGTCAGCGGAAGGCCGGCGATCATGCGCTTCGCCCCGCCTTGACGGTCGCAGCGCGCGCGCTGCCCTTGTTCACCATCATGCCCGCATGCAGGAACAGCAGCAGTTCGGCGGCCGAACGGCTCGTGGTGTGGGTCGAGAACAGCCAGTCGAGCTTGCCCGCCTCGCTGCGAATCTGGTCGCGGTGCAGCGCCACGCGCGCTACGTAGTCGTCGACCCATTTCTCGGCGCGGCCGGCGGTGATCACGCCAAAGCCTTCCGGTTCGACGAATTCGACCCGGCCCGAATAAGGGAAGCTTTCCTCGGCCGGATCGACGATCTGCACCAGCGTGCCGTGCGCGCCCGCGGCCGACAATCCGGCCAGCATGCTCTTGATGTCGCCGATCGGCGACCAGAAATCCGACAGCACCACGATCTCGGCGAGCGCCGAGGGCACAAATGACGGCGGCAGGCTGAGGCGGGCGGCGTCGTCATGCAGCATCGCCTGCGCCATCTTGTCGATGACGTTGCGGCTGGCGGTGGGATTCATCAGTCCTGGAATGCCGACGCGTTCGCCGCCCGCGACCAGGAGTTCGGCGAGCGCGAAGGTCACGATCAGGGCGCGTTCCAGCTTGCTGTCGCGCGAGGCCGCGGAGGCAAACGCCATCGAGGCCGAGCGGTCCGGCCATAACCATACCGTGTGCGCGGCCTCCCATTCCTGCTCGCGAACGTAGAGATGGTCGTCACGCGCCGAGCGCCGCCAGTCGACGTTTTGCGACGGCTCGCCCGAAACGAAGCGGCGGTATTGCCAGAAGCTTTCGCCGGCGCCGGCGCGCCGCCTTCCGTGCAGGCCGTGGATCACATTGGCGGCGATGCGGCGAGCTTCAAGCACGAGCCGCGGCAGCGATGCGGCGAGCGATCGGCTTTCGCCATCGGCACGTCGGATTGCTGCGATCTCCTGGCTTGCGTGCTTGGTCTCTGCCGCCATCAACCGATCCGCGTCTTCAATTGCCGGATGACGTCGGGAATGGTGCGGCCTTCGGCGCGGGCCGAGAACGTCAGCGCCATGCGGTGCTTGAGAATCGGCTCGGCAAGATCGAGCACGTCATCGATCGAGGGCGCCAGGCGGCCGTCGAGCAAGGCGCGGGCGCGAACCGCCAGCATCAGCGACTGGCTGGCGCGGGGACCGGGTCCCCAGGCGATCAGCTTGCCGCTCTCGCCGCCTTCCGGACCGGGACGCGCGGAACGTACCAGCGAGAGGATCGCCTCCACGACCGAATCGCCGACCGGCAGCCGCCGCACCAGCCGTTGCGCCGTGATCAGGATGTCGGCGTTCATCGCGGCCTTGGCGAGCGTCTCTTCGGCGCCGGTGGTTTCGAACAGGATGCGCCGTTCGGCGTCGCGATCCGGATAATCGACGTCGATTTCCATCAGGAAGCGATCGAGCTGCGCTTCCGGCAGCGGGTAGGTGCCTTCCTGCTCCAGCGGGTTTTGCGTCGCCAGCACATGGAACGGCTTCGGCAAATCGTGGCGCGCGCCGGCGACCGTGATGTGCTGTTCCTGCATGGCCTGCAACAGCGCCGACTGGGTGCGCGGGCTGGCGCGGTTGATTTCGTCGGCCATCAGAAGCTGGGCGAACACCGGTCCGGAGATGAAACGGAACGACCGCTTGCCGGTGCTGCTCTCGTCCAGCACCTCGGCGCCCAGAATGTCCGACGGCATCAGGTCCGGCGTGAACTGGATGCGCTTGGCGTCGAGCCCGAGCGTAATCCCGAGGGTTTCCACCAGCTTGGTCTTGGCAAGGCCGGGAACGCCGATCAGAAGCGCATGACCGCCGGACAGGATCGTCACCAGGGTATTTTCAATGACCCGGTCCTGACCGAAAATAACGGTGGAAATCGCTTCCTTGGCGGCGCGGATTTGACCGGCGACCTGTTCGGCCGAGCGGACGATCACGTCTTCAAGTTTTTCGACGCTGTTGGTCCCAACCGCGTTTGCCGTCTCTGCGCCAGTCATCGGTCACTCCTTGCCTGAAACGCCGCCGCTGGCGTCGTCATGCCACGAACCCCATGCTAAACCTATGCGAACGGCATGTATTCGTTGAATTAAACTATCCCCACATTATCGGCGTTTCGGGGTAAGAACGGCATCACGAAGTGGCGACTTTTGCTTCGGGTATTCACGATCCGAAGATTTACACCAATCGAGATTTGCACCAACCAGACTTGCACCAATCGTGCCAAACAGAGGCGATCAAACTCAGGGCAAACAATGGCGAAGCAAGGGCAGACACCCAATCAGGGCCTCGACGGGCTGACCGCCGCAGCCCGGGACGCTGCGACCGCCGGCAAGGGTCTGCCGCCGGTGCATTTGTGGAATCCGCCATTCTGCGGCGATCTCGACATGCGAATCGCCAGCGATGGCACGTGGTTCTACATGGGAACCCCGATCGGCCGGCCGGCGCTGGTGCGGCTGTTTTCGACGATACTCAAGCGCGAGGAGGGCAAGCACTTTCTCGTGACTCCGGTCGAGAAGGTCGGCATCCGGGTCGACGATGCGCCGTTCCTCGCGGTCGAGATGGCGAAGGAAACCGCATGGAGGGGACCGGCTGCTGCGGTTCCGCACCAACGTCGACGACTGGGTGCCATGCGATTCCGCCCACCGGCTGCGGTTCGAGGCCGCCGCCGACGGGGGCCTCACGCCCTATCTTCACGTCCGTGCCGATCTGTGGGCCAAGGTCACGCGCGCGCTCTACTACGATCTGGTTGACATGGGCGAGGAGCGGATGGTCGATGGTCGCCCCATGTTCGGGGTCGCCTCATCGGGCGAGTTTTTTGCGATGGCGGATGCCGAACAGGTGAGGGGCGCGCTTTGAACGAGCCGATGCTGAAGACCGAACCCGCTGCGATCGGTTCGGCGGAGTTTTTCGATCGGGCCCGCGCGCGGCTGCGCTTCGACATTCCCGCCGGCCTGACCGATGCCAGCGTGGTGCCGCCGAGCGGCGATCAGGGCACCGACCGGATGCTGAAGATCATCGCGCAGGAACGCCCCATTCGCCCCGCGGCGGTATTGATCCCGGTGGTGGATCACGCGCAGCCGACCGTGCTGTTGACGCAGCGCTCGGCACACCTCAACGATCATGCCGGCCAGATTTCCTTCCCCGGCGGCAAGATCGATGCGACCGACGCCTCGCCGCTCGAGGCAGCATTGCGCGAGGCCGAGGAGGAGATCGGGCTTGATCGCGAATTCATCGATCCGATCGGCTATCTCGATCTCTACGCGCACCGGTTTCGGATTTCGCATCCTGCCGACGGTGGCGCGGATCAAGCCAGGCTTCAAACTGCGCATCAGCGAGGCCGAAGTCGACGATGCCTTCGAGGTGCCGCTGGCGTTCCTGATGGATCCTGCGAACCATCAGCTGCATCGCAAGGAATTCCGCGGCATGGAGCGCGCCTATTACGCCATGCCGTTTGAGGAGCGTTATATCTGGGGCGCGACCGCGGGGATTCTGCGCGTGCTGTATGAGCGGATCTGCCTGCCATGATCCGTCCGGCTTTTAGCGAAGTCGGAATTTTCCTGATCCCGTTCGTGGTCTATGCGCTGTTCTTGATCGCGACACGCTCCGGACTGCTGGCGCAGTCGTCATGGCCGCTGCATTTGATCGGTAAATTGCTGCTCGGTTCGCTGACGCTGGTCGTCATCAGTTTCATTTTGCTGGCGCATTTTTCCGGAGGCGCGCCGCATTCGACCTATGTTCCCGCGCACATCGAGAACGGCAAGCTGGTTCCCGGAGTTGAAAAATGAGCGATGCGCGCGTACTCGCCGCCGCGCCCTGGCTCACATCCGGTCCCGCGGCCCGGGTGCTCGGATTGCTCAACGGCAATGGCGAGGAAGCCCGCGTGGTCGGCGGCGCGGTGCGCAACGCGCTGTTGGGGATTCCGACCGGCGATATCGATATCGCCACCACCGCGCTGCCCGCGGAAGTGATCCGCCGCGCCAGGGCTGCCGGCATCAAGAGCGTGCCGACCGGCATCGACCACGGCACCGTGACGCTGGTGGTCGATTCCCAGCCGTTCGAGGTCACGACCTTGCGGCAGGATACCGAGACGTTCGGCCGCAAGGCCAAGGTCGCGTTCGGCCGCGACTGGGTCCGTGACGCAGAGCGGCGCGACTTCACCATCAACGGGCTGTCGGTCGATGCCGGCGGCGTCATTCACGATCACGTCGGCGGCTATGACGATCTCGTTGCACGGCGGGTGCGCTTCATCGGCGATCCGAACCAGCGCATCGCCGAAGACTATCTGCGCATCCTGAGGTTCTTCCGCATTCACGCCGCCTATGGCCGGGGCGAGCCCGATCGGGCCGGATACCTTGCCTGCATTGACGCCCGCGCAGGCCTTGCGACGCTGTCCGCCGAGCGCGTGCGCATGGAAATGCTGAAGCTGATGATTGCGGAAGGTGCGGCCGAGGCGCTGGTGGCGATGGCGGACGGCGGATTGCTGCTGTCGATCTTCGGCGGTGTCGCCTATACCGGGCCGTTTGCCGCCATGGTTGCCGCGGAGCGCGCGCTTGGACTTGAAGCTGACCCGGTTCGCCGCCTCGGCGCGCTGGCGGTCGCCGTCACCGAGGACGCGCGGCGGCTTGCGGTGCGCCTGCGGCTCACCAATAGCGAAACCAGGACGCTCGATTCGATGGGCCATCGCTGGTGGCGGCTCGCCGGCATGGACAAGGCGACCGCGCGGCGCCGGCTCTATCGGCTCGGCGCCGACCGCTACCGCGACCGGCTGATGCTGGCATGGGCGCGGGCAGGAGTGGACACCGATCCCGCGCCCTGGCGCGAACTGGCCACCCTGCCGGAGCGCTGGAGCGCGCCGAAATTTCCGTTGAAGGCTGCCGATTTCGTCGCCCGCGGCATTGCCGAAGGCCCGGCGCTCGGACATGTGCTCGCGCTCGCCGAGGACGCCTGGCTCGCGGCGGATTTCCCTCTCGATGAATCGGCGCTCAAAGCCATCGCCGACCAGACCGTCGCGCGCTTTACCCGCGACCACCGGCTGTGAGCTTCGTTTGCGGCTTCGCCGATACGCGACCTACGGCCATTTCACTTCGGGCGGCATCGACGACAGGATGGAATCGACATTGCCGCCGGTCTTGAGGCCGAAAGTGGTGCCGCGGTCGTAGAGCAGGTTGAATTCGACATAGCGGCCGCGGCGGATCAGTTGCTCCTCGCGATCCTCCGGCGTCCAGGGCGTATTGAAATTCCGGCGCACCAGTTCGGGATAGATCTTGAGAAACGCGCGGCCGACATCCTGGGTGAAGGCGAAATCAGCATCCCAGTCGCCGGAATCGTGGTGATCGTAAAAAATGCCGCCGACGCCGCGGGCTTCCTTGCGATGCGGCAGATAGAAATATTCATCGCACCATTTCTTGTACCTGTCGTAGTCGGCCACGCTGTTGGCGCCGCCGCAAGCGGCCCGCATGGCCGCATGAAACGCGACGGTATCGGCATCGTCCTGGGTCCGCCGCCGGTCGAGCACCGGCGTCAGATCCGATCCGCCGCCGAACCAGGCCTTGGTCGTCACCACAAAGCGGGTGTTCATATGCACGGCGGGAATGTGCGGATTGCGCATATGCGCGATCACCGAAACCCCCGACGCCCAGAACCGCGGATCGTCGGCAGCACCTGGAATTTGCGCGCGAAATTCAGGACTGAATTCGCCATGCACCGTTGAGCAATGCACGCCGACTTTCTCGAACAGACGTCCGTGCATCACCGACATCACGCCGCCGCCGCCGGGCTGCCCGGTGTGGTCGGTGCGGTCCCAGGGCGTGCGCGCGAAACGCCCCGTCTCACCGGGATAGAGCGAGGCCGGCGCGTCGTCCTCCAACCGTTCGAAGGCTGCGCAAATGTCGTCGCGCAGGGCTTCGAACCAGCCCCGCGCCCGCGCCTTGCGATCCTCGATCACGGAGATGTCCATCTGCGAATTCCTAACGTTCATTCTCCGTCATTGCGAGCGAAGCGAAGCAATCCATGGCGCCATCAAGAAAGAATGGATTGCTTCGTCGCTGACGCTCCTCGCAATGACGGCTAGGTCTGCGGTCCGAAATAACTGCAGCTCTCGTTGCAACTGTCGCGGTGAACGCTTACCCGCGTGATCGGGCCGGCGTGCTGGACCTGCTCCCAGATGAAGCGTGAAAGGTTCTCCAGCGTCGGCGGCCCCAGCGCCTCGACTCTGTTGAGCAGCTTGTGGTCGAGCTTTTTCCGCACGTCGGCCATGCGCTGTTCCAGCAGCCCGAGGTCAAGCAGCATTCCGGTCGCCGGATCGGGCAGGCCGCGCACCGTCACCTCGGCGCGGAAGGAGTGGCCGTGGATTTCCTCGCTTGCCTCACCCAGCGTCGTTCCCGGCAGCGCATGCGCAGCCTCGAACCGGAACGATTTCGTCAATTCCCACATCGGTCAATCCAAATTTGATCTGATACCAATTCTACCTGATACCAAGCGTCTTGTGTGTCTGCAGGCTGAGCCGCCATTGCGGGTGGCGCAGACAATAATCGACCGCGCGGGCGGTGTTCTCGATGATGTCCGGGCCGTCCATCGGCTGCAGCGAAAAGCGCTCGAAGGCCAGATCGACAAACGCCTCGGGAGCGGCATCCGCCTGCGGATAAATCAATTTGAGTTCATGGCCTCGACGTATCGCAAGCTCCGCGCCGGCCTTGGGGCTGACGCAGATCCAGTCCATGCCGTCAGGCGGATCGATCGTGCCATTGGTCTCGACCCCGATACTGAAGTCATGCCCGTGCAGCGCATCGATCAAGTCAGCATCGACCTGCAGCAACGGTTCGCCGCCGGTCAATACCACGTAGCGGTTGACGTCCGCTCCGGTCCATTGCGTGGCGATGGTATCGGCGAGCACCTGGGCGGAGGCATAGCGGCCGCCCAGCGTTCCGTCGGTTCCGACAAAATCGGTGTCGCAAAACCGGCATGTCGCGGTTGCGCGGTCCTGCTCGCGGCCGCTCCAGAGATTGCAGCCCGAAAACCGGCAGAACACCGCGGCCCGGCCGGCATGGGCGCCTTCGCCCTGCAAGGTCAGGAAGATTTCCTTGACCGCATAACTCACCGCGCCGTCTCCTTCATGGCGAAACTGGTTTGCCGCAGCGCTTCCCCCAATGCCATCGCCGCCGTGACCGCGACATTGAGCGAGCGCATGCCCGGCCGAACAGGGATCACCAGCCGCGCATCGGCCGCAGTGGCGACCTCGTCGGGGACCCCAGCGGATTCGCGCCCGAACAGCAGGATGTCGGCCTCGCCGTAGCGATAATCAAGATAGCAAAGGCTCGCCTTGGTCGTGAACAGGATCAGCCGGTACCGCTTGTCGTTACGCCATTGCTCGAATTTTGACCATGAATCGTGGCGGGTAATCGTCACCTGATCGAGATAATCCATGCCGGCCCGGCGGAAGTGGCGGTCGGACACTGGAAAACCCGCCGGCTCGATAATATGGGCCTCGACATTCAGGCACGCGCAAAGACGCAGAATCGTTCCGGTATTCTGGGGGATGTCGGGCTGAAAAAGTGCGATCTGCATTCGGTGATGGTCCCAACGGGGGCGTCATGAAATGGTTGAATAAATCTTCGCTCGGCGGAGAATTAGTGCATTGCACGCAAGTCAGCCGATAGCGGGCTTGCGCTCGTCCGGCAAGGGTGCCAATAGAACGATTCTGGACTGCCTGTTCCGCCCGGTTGGCTGGCACAAGCGGTCTTTCTGCCGCCGCGGGGGTCGCGGGCGCCGGCAGCCTCCTCCGGTTCGTTTGGGCGTTGCCTGGGGGCGGTTCCACCGGCTGCAGCTGAGAAAGGGTTTGGAATCGTGACGACAGCGTCTTCGGCGGATCCGACACGCCGTGATTTCCTCTTTGTTGCAACGGGAGCCGCCGCAGCGGTTGGTGGAGTGGCCACGCTCTGGCCCTTCGTTTCCCAGATGAACCCGGACGCCTCGACGATCGCGGCCGGGGCGCCGATCGAAGTCGATCTGAAGCCGATTGCCACCGGGCAGGACATCAAGGTGTTCTGGCGCGGCAAGCCGATCTACATCATGAACCGCACCAAGAAGCAGATCGACGAGGCCCGCGAGGTGCCGGTCGCGAGCCTCAAGGACCCCGCGACCGATCAGTCCCGGGTCAAGGAAGGCCACGATAACTGGCTGGTCGTGATCGGCATCTGCACCCATCTCGGCTGCATCCCGATCGCCCATGAGGGCAATTACGACGGCTTTTTCTGCCCCTGCCACGGCTCGCAATACGACTCCTCCGGTCGCATTCGCCAGGGACCCGCGCCGGCCAACCTGCCGGTACCGCCCTATCAATTTGTTTCCGACAGCAAAATCCAGATTGGCTGAGCCTCGGAGCTGATCTCCGAGACTTGGGCCCGTCGCGTCGTCTTACTTCCCTAGGGATCGCATCATGAGCGGACCATCCGACTACCAGCCGACCAATCCCGCGTTGAAGTGGATTGAACGGCGTCTCCCGATTATGGGTCTCGTCCACTCCTCGTTCGTGGCCTATCCGACGCCGCGCAACCTGAACTACTGGTGGACGTTCGGCGCCATTCTTTCGATGATGCTGGCGCTGCAGATCCTGACCGGCGTGATCCTGGCCATGCACTACACGCCGGAAGCGACGATGGCCTTCAAGTCGGTCGAAGGCATCGTCCGCGACGTGAATTATGGCTGGCTGCTGCGCAACATGCACGCCGCCGGCGCCTCGATGTTCTTCCTCGCGGTCTACATCCATATGTTCCGCGGCCTGTATTACGGGTCGTACAAGGAGCCGCGCGAAATCCTCTGGATTCTCGGCGTCATCATCTACCTGTTGATGATGGCGACGGGCTTCATGGGCTACGTGCTGCCGTGGGGCCAGATGAGCTTTTGGGGCGCCACCGTCATCACCAATCTGTTCTCCGCCATTCCCTATGTCGGCGAGAGCATCGTGACCCTGCTATGGGGCGGTTATTCGGTCGGCAACCCGACGCTGAACCGCTTCTTCTCGCTGCACTACCTGCTGCCGTTCGTGATCGCGGGCGTCGTGGTGCTGCACGTGTGGGCGCTGCATGTCGCGGGCCAGAACAATCCGGCCGGGGTCGAGGCGAAGACCGAAAAGGACACCGTGCCGTTCACACCCTACGCCACCATCAAGGATGCGTTCGGCATTTCCTGCTTCATGCTGTTCTTCGCCTGGTTCATCTTCTACATGCCGAACTATCTCGGCGACGCCGACAACTACATTCCCGCCAATCCCGGCGTCACCCCGACGCATATCGTGCCGGAATGGTATTACCTGCCGTTCTACGCCATCCTGCGCTCGATCCCGAACAAGCTTGCCGGCGTGATCGCGATGTTCTCGGCGATCGTCGTGCTGGCATTCCTGCCCTGGCTCGATACCGCACGGACGCGCTCGTCCAAATATCGCCCGCTGGCGAAGCAGTTCTTCTGGATCTTCGTCGTTGTCTGCGTGCTCTGGGCTACCTCGGGGCGCAGCCGCCGGAAGGCATCTATGTGATTGCCGGGCGCATCCTGACCTTCTGCTACTTCGCCTATTTCCTGATCCTGCTGCCGCTCTTGAGCCGGATCGAAACGCCGAGGCCGACTGCCGAATTCGATCGCCGACGATGTGCTGGCGAAATCGGCAGGCAAGGCGGTATCCGCGGCGATCGCCGCTGATGGTCGCAGGCTCACTGTTGCTCGGCAGCGCGCAGAACGCCCGGGCCGCGGAGGACGATACGCCGCCGTCGCAGCACTGGACGTTCGCCGGACCGCTCGGCAAGTACGATCGCGGCTCGTTGCAGCGCGGCTTGAAGGTCTACAAGGAAGTCTGCTCCGCCTGTCACTCGCTGTCCTATATCGCGTTCCGCAATCTCGCCGATCCCGGCGGTCCCGGCTTTCGGAAGCACAGGCGGCCGCCTTCGCGTCCGACTACAAGATCAAGGACGGCCCCAACGACCAGGGCGAGATGTTCGAGCGGCCCGGCCGGGTCGCCGATTATTTCCCCTCGCCATTCCCCAACGAGCAGGCGGCCCGCGCCGCCAATGGGGGTGCGGCGCCCCCCGATCTGTCGCTGATCACCAAGGCGCGTTCCTATGAGCGCGGCTTTCCGCAATTCATCTTCGACTTCTTCACGCAATTCCAGGAGCAGGGGCCGAACTACGTCTCCGCCCTCCTGCAGGGCTTTGAAGACAAGCCGCCGGCCGGCGTGACCATCCCGGACGGCTCCTACTACAACAAATATTTCCCCGGCCACGCCATCAAGATGCCGAAGCCGCTGAGCGACGGCCAGGTGACGTTCGACGACGGGGCGCCGGCAACGGTTGCGCAATACGCCCACGACGTCTCCACCTTCCTGATGTGGACCGCCGAGCCGCACATGGAGGCCCGCAAGCGCATCGGGCTGCAGGTATTCGTTTTCCTGATCCTGCTCACGGGCCTTTTGTACTTCACCAAGAAGAAGGTCTGGGCCAACGCGCACTGACCTTTGCGGGCCGTTGGCGCAAAATTGAAAAAGCCCCGATCGGGGCTTTTTTGTTGATCTGAATAAGCCGTCATCCTGAGGTGCGCGCTCTTGCGCGCCTCGAAGGATGGGCCACGAGCACCTCTCATCCTTCGAGGCTCGCCCAAGAGGGCTCGCACCTCAGGATGACGATGACGATCGACGTGCGCGGCGCTATCGACGTTCGCGAACCGATTGCTTCCTGATCGCACAGCGGACAAAATAGCCGCCAATCCGCCACCCCCTTTAAGAAAATCACCGGAGGAACCCATGGGTACCAGCATCTCGTTCAAGCGTCCGGACGGCAAGGACGCCAGCGGCTATCTCGCCAACGCCGCGCGCGGCAACGCGCCGGGCGTGATCGTGATCCAGGAATGGTGGGGGCTGCAGGATCAGATCAAGGGCATGTGCGACCGCTTCGCGCTGGCCGGCTTCGATGCGCTGGCGCCCGACCTCTACAAGGGTACGGTGGTGCCGTATCACGACACGGATGCTGCCGGCAAAGAGATGAACTCGCTGGATTTCATGGACGCCACCACGCAGACCGTGCGCGGTGCGGTGCAGTATCTCGCAAGGAACGGCGCCAAGGTCGGCCTGACCGGCTTTTGCCTGGGCGGCGCGGTCACGATTATCGGCGCCACCAAAATTCCGGAACTCACGGCCGGCGTGGTGTTCTACGGCATTCCGCCCGAGCAGGCGGCCAAGCCCGCGGACGTCAAGATTCCGCTGCAAGCGCATTTCGCCAACCGGGACGATTGGTGCACGCCGCAACTGGTCGATGGCTTCGAGAAGGGCATGAAGGCGGCCGGCAAATCGCTCGAGCTGTTCCGCTATGAGGCCGACCATGGCTTCGGCAACGAGCAGCGTCTGTCGGTGCACGATCGCCAGGCGGCCGAACTGGCATGGGGCCGCGCCACGGAGTTTTTCAAGAAGCATCTGGGGTGAGCTGAAACCTTGAAGAAGGAACGACGATGTCATCCTCGTCGGGTATCCGCAGTTCGGTCTTTTCGTCCCTGTCGTTTTCGATCGGACTCATTGTCGCCACCGCTGCCATGCCATCCCATGCCGAGGAGACGGCTACGTCGCCGGGCGAAGCGCTCTATCGGGAGCGCTGCGCCACCTGCCATGACGGCGGGGTGGCACGCGCGCCGGACAGGAATGCTCTGCGTCAGCTCTCGCCGGAGCGGACCGGCTTCGCTCTAGCCTACGGGATGATGAGTCAGCAGGGTCGGGATTTAAGTCGAGGCCAGATCGGCGACATCGTGCGGTTCCTGGCGGGAGGTCCAGCGGCGGCGCCTCCGGTGCTTCCGGATTCGAGCTGCCGCGAACCGGCACCTGCGCTGGGCGACACGACCCTGCCGCGCTGGAACGGCTGGGGTGTCGACATCCGCCAGCATCGCTTCCAGCCGGCAGACCAGGCCCAACTTGCGCCGGACGACGTTCCGCGCCTGAAGTTGAAATGGTCGTTCGGATTCCCGGGCGACGTCAGGGCCGACGCGCAGCCGACCGTTTTTGGCGGCCGGGTGTTCGTCGGCAGTGCCGGCGGCAAGGTCTATGCCCTGGATGCAAAAACCGGCTGCCAACGCTGGATCTTCGACGCAGGATTCGGCGTGCGCACCGCGATTACCATCGGCCAAGACGCGCGTGGCACCACGGCCTATTTCGGTGATCAGCGCGGCTATGCCTATGCGCTCAACGCCGATACCGGCAAACTCTTGTGGAAGCGGCGCGTCGAGGAGCATCAGGCGGCCAGGATCACGGCCGCACTTGTATTGACCGATGGCGTTCTTTACGTGGCGGTCTCCTCTCTGGAGGAAGCGCTGGCAGCCGATCCGCGCTACTCCTGCTGCACCTTCCGCGGACTCATGGCCGCACTCGATGCGGGCACAGGCGAGGTCAAGTGGCGCGCTTACGTGTCACCGCCCGCGCAGGCGCAGGGCACCAGTTCAATGGGCGTCCAGCTGTTCGGGCCCTCTGGCGGCGCGATCTGGTCGGCGCCGACGGTCGATCTCAAGGCGAACACGATCTACGCGACGACGGGCGACAGTTATTCGAATCCAGCCCAGGACACTTCCGACGCCTTCGTCGCGTTCGACATGACGAGCGGAAAGCTCAAATGGTCGCGACAGATGACCGAGCGTGATGCCTACAATCTCGCATGTACCACGCAGTATCGCAGCAACTGTCCGGATGCCAAAGGTCCCGATTTCGACTTCGGCTCGTCCGCGATTCTCGTCGATCTACCCGGGGGCAAACGCGCGCTGATCGCGGGGCAGAAATCCGGCATGGTGCACGCGCTCGATCCAGATCATGATGGGGCCGTGCTGTGGCAACGGCGCGTCGGCCAGGGCAGCGCGCTTGGTGGCGTGCAATGGGGCATGGCCGCCGACGACGAGAACATCTATGTCGCCGTCTCGGATATCGGCTTGCAAAGAGTGGCGGCGGGAACGCCCGGTGGTCAGAAATCGAACTTTGGATCGGGTGAGTTGAAGATGGACCCGCGCGCCGGTGGTGGGATTTTTGCCCTGAAGCTCGCCACCGGCGAGATCGTGTGGCACACGCCGCATCCCGGTTGCAACGATCGGCCGGGCTGCAGCCCGGCGCAGTCGGCGGCGGTCACGGCGATCCCGGGCGTCGTGTTTTCCGGCGGGCTCGACGGCCATCTGCGCGCCTATGCTGCGAAGACCGGCGAGGCCATCTGGGACGTCGACACGATACAGGAGTATCAGACCGTCAACGGTGCGCCAGCGCATGGCGGCTCGCTCGACGGCCCCGGAGCCGTCGTTGCCGGTGGCATGCTCTACGTCAATTCCGGTTACGCCAACTACGGCACGATACCGGGCAATGTGCTGTTGGCGTTTTCGGTGGATGGGAAATAGGACCGCAGCAACCTCTTCACTCACCCCTTCACCCCGTCCCACCAGGCGCAAGTGCCCGACATCAGCCTGTAATTGCCGTCCATGACCTGAACCGGCGCGCGCAGGCCGGCCGCCGCCGCGCGCATCCGCATCTCGCGCGCCACTTCGCGGTCGGCGGGCGGCAACCACACCCGTTCATGTCCCCACAGGCTCGGGCCGTCCTTTAATTCGAACGGTTGCCAGCTCGGCGGATCGATCTCGCGGCCGCCCCAGCCGCACTCGACCATGAAGGACGACGGCGTTTTGGCGTAAAACGACGTCATCAGGTCGTTGGTATGGCGGCCGAGCGTGACGCTGACACGTTCCGGCTGGCTCAACGCGACATCATAGGACTGGCCGACATCATCCAGCGAAAATAGCTCCACCATCAGATGATGCATGCCGTTGCGGCCGGTCTCGATCAAAGCGAGGCTGTGATGCCGCGCGTTGATGTGAAAGAAATAGGCGCGAAACGGTTTTTGCATGTAGTCGCTGAGCCCGAAGCCGAGCAAGTCGACATAGAACGGCATCACCGCATCGATATTTTCAACCGTCAGCACGGCGTGGCCGAGGCCGAGAGGGCCAGTGCGGAATCCCGATATCGAACGGCCGGGGCAGAACGGCGTCTCGTCGATCTCCGCGCCGTAAAATGCCTCGAGGCGATTGCCGGCGGGATCCCGAAACGAAATCAGGCCGCCGACGCGCCTCGCATCGGCGAGCGCTGGCGGCTCGGCGATCACCTCAACCTCGGCTCGTTCCAGCCGGGCCGCGAGCGCGTCCAGCGCCGCCGCGTCCGCAACCTCCCAGCCGAAGAAGCGCTCGCCGTCGGCCATCGAGCGATCGACGACAATGCGCTGCTTGCGGTCGTCCATCCGGAACGCCAGCAGGGAAGGACTGCGCTCCACCGCCTGCAGGCCGACCAGTCCGGTCCCGAACTGCCGCCAGTCGTCGAGCGCGCTTGATCCGAACCCGACATATCCCAGAGCCTGCAACGGCATCGCGCGCCTCCGCTTTTCGAAGAGTTCAATGTGCGTGGCCGAATCCTACGCGTTTTCTCGTCACGGGCAACACGGGCTCTTCCCGCTTTGCTGGACTGGCGGGCAGGGCACCGACCCGAACGAACAGAACACGCAGCAATCGCCGGCCAATGGCTTGAGCTTCTGCCCGCAGCCCTTGCAGATATAGAAGTACTGACAGGCATCGGTCGGCATTTGCTCGGCGGACTGAAAGCCGCATTGCGGACAGGTGAGAACGGATTCGAGCTGCATCGCTACCTCGCATGGCCTGCGACATGACCGAATACCGGCGCGGCGCCGGGGGACAGGGCCCAACCCTTGATCCATGCATAGACCGCCGGAATGACGACCAGTGTCAACACCGTGGAGGAAATCATGCCGCCGATCATCGGCACCGCGATGCGTTGCATGACCTCCGAGCCGGTGCCGGTGCTCCACAGGATCGGAATGAGGCCGGCCATGATGGCGACGACGGTCATCATCTTTGGTCTGACACGCTCGACCGCGCCTAGCATGATGGCTTCGTTGAGGTCCCCTCGCGTAAAGGGCTTTCCTTCTGCAAGCCGCGCAGCGTGAAGTTCTTTCATCGCCTGATCGAGATAGATCAGCATGATGACGCCGGTCTCCGCCGCGACGCCCGCCAAGGCGATGAATCCGACAGCCACCGCGACCGACATGTTGAAACCAAGCCACCACATCAACCAGAAGCCGCCGACGAGCGCGAACGGCAACGACAGCATCACGATCAGCGTCTCGGTCAACCGACGAAAATTGAGATACAGCAACAGGAAGATAATCAGCAGCGTCACCGGCACCACGATCTTCAGCCGCGCGGTAGCACGCTCCAGATATTCGAACTGACCGCTCCAGACGACGTAATTCCCCGGCGGAAATTTTATGCCGGCGGCCACCGCCGCCTTGGCGTCGGCCACGTAGCCGCCGAGGTCGCGGTCGCGGATGTCGACGAAGATGTAAACCGCAAGCTGGCCGTTTTCGGTTCGGATGGATGTCGGGCCACGCGTGAGCTTGATCGCCGCGACCTCGCCCAGCGGCACGGTGCCGCCGCCCGGCATCGCCACCAGAACGTCGCGCGCGATCGATTGCGGATCGCTGCGCAGGTCGCGCGGATAGCGCAGGTTGACGCCGTAGCGCTCGCGGCCCTCGACCGTGGTCGTGATGGTCTCGCCGCCGAGCGCGGACGACACCGTGTCCTGCACATCGCTGACCATCAAGCCATAGCGGGCCAGCGCTTCCCGGTCAGGCACGACATCGAGGTAATAGCCGCCGATCACGCGTTCCGCGTAGGCGCTGGAAGTACCCGGAACGGTTTTCACCACGGTTTCGATCTGCCGCGCGAGGCGGTCAAGTTCGCCAAGATCGGTGCCCAAAACCTTGATGCCGACCGGCGTGCGGATGCCGGTCGCCAGCATGTCGGTGCGGGCCTTGATCGGCATGGTCCATGCGTTGGAAACGCCGGGGAATTGCAATGCTTTGTCGAGGTCGGCAATCAGGCCATCGACCGTCAGGCCCGCACGCCACTGCTCCTTGGGCTTGAGATTGACGATGGTCTCGATCATCTCGGTGGGCGCCGGATCGGTGGCGGTCTCGGCGCGACCGGCCTTGCCATAGACCGAAGCAATTTCCGGAAACGTCTTGATGATCTTGTTCTGGGTTTGCAAAATCTCGGCGGCCTTGGTCACGGACACGCCGGGCAACGTGGTCGGCATGTACATCAGCGTGCCTTCGTTCAGGCTTGGCATGAACTCGGTCCCGAGTTGCCGGGCCGGCCACAGGCTGACCGCCAAAGCGAGAACCGCCAGAAAAATCGTCAGCGTCTTCGCCTTCAGCACGCCACGGATCAAGGGGCGGTAAATCCAGATCAGGAGTCGATTGATCGGATTTCTGTGCTCCGGAACGATCTTGCCGCGCACGAACAGCACCATAAGCGCCGGGACCAGCGTGATCGACAGGATCGCGGCTGCCGCCATCGAGAAGGTCTTGGTGAAAGCCAGCGGGCTGAACAGGCGCCCCTCCTGGGATTCCATGGTGAAGATCGGCAAGAACGATACCGTAATGATCAGAAGGCTGAAAAACAGCGCCGGGCCGACCTCGCTCGCGGCCTCGATCAGGACTTCTATCCGGGGCTTGTCAGGGGCTGCGCGTTCGAGATGCTTGTGGGCGTTCTCGATCATGACGATGGCGCCATCGATCATGGCGCCGATCGCGATCGCGATGCCGCCAAGGCTCATGATGTTCGAGCCGATGCCGAGCGCCTTCATGGCGCTGAAGGCCATCAGAATTCCGACCGGCAGCATGACGATCGCGACCAGCGCGCTGCGCACATGCAGCAGGAACACGATGCAGACCAGTGCTACAACGATGCTTTCTTCCGTGAGCGTTCGCTTGAGCGTTTCGATCGCGCTGTGAATGAGATTGGAGCGGTCATAGACCGGTATGATCTGCACGTCTTTGGGAAGGGCCGTGGCCATCTCGGCCAGCCGCGCCTTGACGTTGTCGATGACATCGAGCGCGTTCTGGCCGAAACGCTGCAGCGCGATGCCGCTGGCGACCTCGCCTTCGCCGTTGAGCTCGGTAATACCTCGTCGCTCGTCGGGTCCGAATTCGACCCGCGCCACGTCCTTCAGCAAGACCGGCGTTCCCTTGTCGACCTTCAGAACGATGTTCGCAAGATCGGAAAGGCTTTTGACGTAGCCGCGGCCACGCACGATGAATTCGAATTCGGACAGCTCCACCGAGCGGCCGCCGACATCCATGTTGCTGCCGCGGATCGCGTCGCGCACTTTTGCAAGCGGGATATCCAGTGCCCGCAGCCGGTTGGGATCGACGACGATGTTGTATTGCCTGACGAAGCCGCCAACGCTGGCCACTTCGGCGACGCCTTCCGCCTTGGAGATGCCGTAGCGGATGGTCCAATCCTGCAGGGATCGCAGGTCAGCCAGCGATTTATCCTTCGACTGCAGCGCATATTGATAGACCCAGCCGACGCCGGTCGCGTCCGGTCCCAAAGTGGGCGTCACGCCGGCGGGCAATTTGCGCGCCGCCGCGTTGAGATATTCAAGGACGCGCGAGCGCGCCCAGTAGATATCGGTGCCATCCTCGAAAATGATGTAGACGAAGGAAACCCCGAAAAACGAAAAGCCCCGCACTACCTTCGATTTCGGCACCGTCAGCATCGCCGTGGTCAGCGGGTAGGTGACCTGATCCTCGATCACCTGCGGCGCCTGACCGCGATATTCGGTATAAACGATCACCTGGGTGTCGGAGAGATCGGGGATGGCGTCCAGCGGCAGGTGCGCCAGAGCATGGAGGCCGGCGGCGACCGCAAATACCGTTCCGATAAAGACCAGCATCAAATTGCGCGCCGACCAGCCGATGAGACGCGCGATCATTGCGATTTCTCTCCGGTATCGAGGCCGTTGAGCGCTGACTTGAGGTTGCTTTCGGCATCGATCAGAAAGTTCGCGGAGACCACGACCTTGTCGTCCTCGGCGAGCCCTTCCACGATCTCGACGCGGCCGCCGCCGCGGCGTCCGAGTTTTACCGCGCGGGGTTCAAAACGGCCTTCGCCCTTGTCGAGAAGCACGATTTGCCGCTCGCCACTGTCGATCACCGCACTGCTGGAAACCGTCAGGACCGGGTTTTCCGACCCCGTCGCAATTTCGACGTCGGCATACATATCGGGACGCAACAGCTCATCGGGGTTCGGCAAGTCGATGCGTATCCGTGCGGTCCGGGTCTGCGCGTTCATATGCGGATAGATCAGCGCGACCTCGCCGCTGAAAATACGATTGGGATAGGCGCGGGGCCGCACCGCTACTTTTTGCCCGATGGATATCAAGGCGAGGTCACGTTCGGCGATATCGGCCATCGCCCAGACCACCTGATGATCGGCGATGCGGAACAACACCGCGCCCGGTGCGGCCCTCATGCCGTTCACCGCGGCGCGTTCCAGAATCTCTCCATCCTGCGGGGCAAGCCATGACACCGAAAGGGCCATCTCGCCGCCGCGCTCGATCTCGGCGATCGCCTGTTCCGACATGCCGAGATTTTCCAGTCGCCGTCTCGCTCCCCTGATGCCCTGGCTGGTAATTCCGCTGGCCGCTTTTGCGCCCAATACGGAAATATATTCCGCGGCGGCACTCGCCACGGCCGGGCTGTAGACCCGCATCAGCGGCTGACCCTTGTGAACATGCTGACCGGTCGTGACGTTTTCGACGGATTCGATAAAGCCTTCGAACCGGAACGAAACAATCGATATGCGGCGTTCATCCTGTTCGATGGTTCCCGGCGCGCGCACCGGCAGATTCAGGACCCGGCGTTCGACCTGCTCGGATCGCACGCCGGTTTTCTGCAGCTTGCCGAGGCTGATGCTGACCGTCCCGTCATTGGCATCCTCGTCGTCATAGACGGCGATGTAATCCATCCCCATGGAATCTTTTTTGGGGGTCGGCGACGTATCAGGCAGCCCCATCGGGTTGCGGTAGTATTTGATGCTGCGTGGCTTGTTCGCGGCAGCTTCCTGCGCGACCGCCGGCGTCATCCCGGAATGCCCGAACGGCAAGAGGCCCGGCTGCAAAGCCAGCAAACCGCCAACCGCCGCCGCCGCGACGGCGACGCAAGCCAAAATGGCGCGTTTCATGATTGCGCCTTGCCAACAGATTTGTTCGCGGCCGGCGCGGCGCGACGGATAACGAATAGCGACATGGTTTTTTCTCCTGTTTTCCTTTGCTCGTGCCACGATCGATGTGGCGACAGCTGTCCTGCGACAGACGTCTTTCGTGCTTCGCGCAAGCTAAGGCTGCGAACGAAGCCGGCGCTCAGGCGCCAACAAGGAAAATCAGGCTCGGGGAGGTCGTGCGGGAGGCGAGGGCGCGAGGCTCGCGAGTTGATAGAAGTCTTGAAACGCCGCGCGCAACTTTACGATGGTGGGGACGACGATCGAGCCGGCTGCCGGAGGCATGCCCTGGAAGCACAATGACAGGCAGGCCACCATGCACGGGCAGGTTTTGCCCGAAGAAGAAGTGTCGGAGGAAGCGGGGTCGGACGAAGATCTGTCGGAAGCGGACTTGGCAGGATGGCACGGCATGTCGTCCGCCATCCCGGCCATCGACGTCGCCGAGCGCTCCTTCCCCTTCATGGTCGCGGCATAGAGCGGAGACACACCCATCCCGACGATCAAAAAGATCGCAAGCACCCGTTTCAGGAGAGATGACGTGTTCACACCGGGACACTCTCATATTGGAACCGGCTCGCAAAGCCCCCGGCCGGGGTAAAACATCACAAGTCCGCTAGAGGGTAAGCCTTCGTCGCCCGAACCGCCAGGTCTTGCGTAATAGTATTCGGTTTCGATGCAGGGTATGGGTGCCGAGGCGCAGGCGGAGACCCAAGTCGGGCTGTACCCCGGCTCCCGGTCGCGCTGCCTGACGAGGCTCTTGAAAATGCCGGGTGACCGGCGTTCACTTGTGAACAATGATGCGGATTGACGGGACCATGGCGCGAGGGGGCTCAATCGGAAGTCGGATCAACCGACTGCCGTTGGTGCTGTTGCTCACGCTCGGCCTGCTTATTTCACTCATCCACTGCGCCGGCTGTGGGATGTCTTTTGCTTTAGCCGACAATCCGACCGTCTTGACAGATATTGACCATGGCACGGCCCCGGACACTCCGGAACAGCAGTTGCCTTGTCATAGCGGCCATTGCCTCTCGCACGTCACGGTTCAAGTTGTGGCGGCGGCAGTGACGCCGGCTGATCTTATTCCGCGGGCGCCGGGTTTCGGCCAGGAGCAATCTCCGGCCACGCTCGCGGGCCTCCCGCCCTTCAAACCGCCCCGCGCCTGATCTTCCCCACGGCTTAGGCCGTATGGCGTGCGCTGCCCTGCCGGCGCGCATGGGCCTGCACGCATCCAAAATGTGTTTGGCAATAGCGCGAGCACGACGCTCGCCGCGGGATATTTCCAATGATACGAACCTATGTGCTGGCGGTCGGCCTTTGCATGGCTGCGGCCTTTTTCGTTCCGGTTCGCGCCGAGAAGGCCGCAGCGGATTCCGGGCATCACAATGACGCCCTCATAAAACTGGACGATGCCCAGATCGATGCCGGCAAGTTTGCGGTCGCCGAAATCGGGCCCGGCGTGCTTGCAAAACGCATCCGCGTTCCCGGCTCGATCGTGCCAAGCGGCGATCACATCGCCCGCGTGGCGGTGCGCCTGCTGGGCACCGTTGCCGAGCTCCGCAAGCGGCTCGGCGATTCCGTGCAGGCCGGTGAGGTCGTCGCCGTCATCGAAAGCCGCGAGGTAGCCGATGCCAAAAGCGAATATCTCGCTGCGCGGCTGGTGTTCGATCTGCAACAGACATTGTTCAGCCGCTCGCAAAGATTGTTTGACGGAAAGGTGCTGAGTGAAAACGATTACCTGCGGGCGCGCACCGTCTTTGAAGATGCGCGCGTCAAAAATGAAATTGCCCGGCAGAAACTGTTCGCCCTCAGCCTCACAGCGGAGCAAATCGAGGCCTTGCCCCAACAGCCGGTTGAGACGCTGCGCCGGCAGGAGCTGCGCGCGCCGATCAGCGGTCGCATAGCCGAGCGCCGTGTTGAACTCGGATCGCTGGTCGGACGCGAAGGCCTGGAGAGCGAACTTTTCGTCATCGTCGATCTGGCCGAGGTGTGGGCCGACCTGGCGGTATCGCCGTCTGACCTGGCCAACATCCGCGAAGGCCAACCGATCGCCATTTCGGCCGGCGCTGACGGCGAACCTTCACCGGCGACAATCATGTTTGTCAGTCCCTTGCTGGACAGGGACACCCGCGCGGCGCGGGTGGTGGCTTCGGTCGACAACACCAGCCGCAAATGGCGTCCCGGCTCCTTTGTCACCGCGGAGATTCCGACCGATGAAACAAAGGCTGAAATCGTCCTGCCGCTGACGGCCCTGCAGACGATCAAAGGAGCGAGCACGGTATTCGTACGCGTGGCCGAGGGCTTTGAGGCTCGCAAAGTGACCGTCGGCCGCCAGGACGCGCGTGTGGCGGAGATTACCTCGGGGCTGGTGCCGGCGAGCGAATTGCGACCGCCAACACGTTCGTTCTCAAGGCTGACCTCGGCAAAGCCGAAGCCGATCGCGACGATTAGGGGAACTGATGATCAGTCGGGCGCTCGAACTTTCAATCCGTCATCGTTGGCTGGTGGTCCTGCTCGGCGTGGGTGCCGTCGCAATTGGCGCATGGTCGTTGTTGCGCCTGCCGATCGACGCCGTGCCCGACATTACCGACAAGCAGGTGCAGGTGAACACCACGGCACCGGCGCTGTCGCCTGCCGAAATCGAGAAACAGGTTACCTTCCGGGTTGAAACCGCCCTTGCGGGGATTCCCGGCCTGGACCGCACGCGGTCGATATCCCGTAATGGGTTCTCGCAAGTGACGGCGGTGTTCGTTGAGAAAACGGATATTTATTTTGCGCGCCAGCAAATCAACGAGCGCCTCATTGAGTTGCGCCCCAATCTCCCGCCGGGCGTCGAGCCAAAAATGGGGCCTATCTCAACTGGTCTTGGCGAAATCTACATGTGGACGGTCGGGTTCGCTTCGCCGGCCGTGGCGGGCGGCCTTCGTTACGCCGGAAGGCGAACGGCTTAATACCGCGGTCGAACGGGCGGCTTATCTGCGCACGGTGCAGGACTGGATCGTGCGGCCGCAGATCAAGGGTGTCGTCGGTGTCGCCGGCGTCGATTCCCTGGGTGGCTACGTCAAGCAATACCAGGTGCAGCCCGACCCGATGAAACTTGTCAGCCTGGGGCTTTCGTTTGACGACATCGTCAGGGCTATCGAGGCAAACAACACCAGCCGGGGCGCCAACGTAATCGAGCGCAACGGCGAAGGTATTACAGTTCGAACCGGAGGACGCCTCGAACGCGTCGGCGATATTGAGCAAGTTGTCCTGAGTACCCGCGATGGCGTTCCGGTGCGGGTCGGCGATGTGGCCACGGTTGCGATTGGCGGCGAAATTCGCACCGGTAGCGCCAGCGAGAACGGCCGTGAGGTTGTTATTGGCACGGCGTTGATGTTGATCGGCAGCAACAGCCGTACCGTTGCCGCTGCGGTCGATGCCCGGCTCAACCAGATTCGCCGCACGCTGCCTCCTGGTATCGAAATTCAGACGGTGCTCAACCGGACGAAGTTGGTCAATGCAACGATTGAAACGGTCGCCGCCAACCTCGGCGAAGGCGCGCTTACTGGTGATCCTGGTGCTGTTCGCGCTGCTCGGTAATTTCCGAGCCGCGTTCATTACGGCACTGGTGATCCCAATTGCCATGCTGATAACAGCCGCCGGCATGCTTCAAGGCCATATCAGCGCGAACCTGATGAGTCTCGGCGCGCTCGATTTCGGGCTTATCGTCGACGGTGCGGTGATTATAGCGGAGAACACCCTGCGACGTCTTGCGGAAAGGCAGGCGGTGGGCAAGGCGGCCGTCCGCTTTCGCTTTCCGAGCGGCTGAAGACGGTTCAAGCCGCGGCGCAAGAGGTGATCGGCCCGAGTGTCTACGGTCAGGCCATCATCATCATGGTCTATCTACCGCTGCTGACTTTCAGCGGTGTTGAGGCAAAAATGTTTGAGCCCATGGCGCTGACCGTCATCCTCGCTCTGGTGGCTGCTTTCGTTCTTTCGATTACGTTCGTTCCGGCCGCGATTGCTATTCTGGTAACCGGTCGGGTCCGCGAGGGCGACAACGCCGCGGTCAGATATCTGAAGATGGGCTACGCGCCTTTGCTCACGCGAGCGATAAGCCGCCCGCTGTCCGCGATTGTCGGCGCGGCCATATTGCTGGTTGCCGCGCTTCTGGTGTTGTTTCGCCTGGGCCAGGAATTCACGCCGACGCTGGATGAAAAGGATGTGCTGCTGGAAACCCGGCGGATACCCAGCACGAGCCTGAACCAGTCCCAGGCCATGCAGCTCGATCTGGAGAGGGCGCTTAGCGCCTTGCCGCAGGTCGCTTTCGTCATTTTCCAAGACCGGTACCGCCGAGCTTGCGGCGGATCCGATGCCGCCGAACGCCTCCGATACCTACATTATGCTCAAGCCGCAAAATCAGTGGCCGAACCCGAAGCTCACAAAGGCCCTGCTGCTCGAACAAATCGAAATGGTCGCCCGAGCATGGCCGGGTAACAGCTACGGAATCACTCAGCCTATTCAAATGCGTTTCAACGAATTGCTGGCGGGCGAGCGTGGGGATCTGGTCATTAAAGTGTTCGGCGACGAGTTCGGACCGCTGTTGCAATCGGCCAATCAAATTGCAGCAATTCTGCGGGCGAACCAGGGGTGCGGCGGACGTCAAGGTCGAACAAACGGAGGGCCTCTCGATTCTCGATGTGACCGTAGACAAGGCCGAGATCGCGAGGCGCGGATTGAGCCTTGCCGCCGTGCAGCAGGTGATCGGTACCGCGATCGGCGGCCGCGCGGCCGGCGTGGTGTTTGAAGGCGATCGCCATTTTGAAATTGAGGTGCGATTGCCCGACGCCATTCGTAACGACATCGAAGCGCTTAAAAACCTGCCGGTATCGCTGCCCTCACCCGGTAGAACAACCACGCTGACCGTACCCGTTGGCCAGGTGGCCTCGTTTACCCTTGGCGAAGGGCCGAACCAGATCAGCCGCGAGAACGGCAGGCGCCGTGTGGTGGTGACCGCCAACGTGCGCGACCGTGATATTGCCTCTGTCGTCAATGACGCGCGGACGCAGGTCGAGGCGGAGGTGAGGTTGCCGGCCGGCTACTGGCTGGTTTGGGGCGGTCAGTTCGAGAATTTGGCCTTGGCCCGTCAACGGCTCTCGATCGTGGTACCGGTGTGCTTTGTGCTCATCTTCTTGCTTTTGATGAGTGCACTGGGCTCGGCGCGTGACGCGCTACTGGTGTTTAGCGCTGTCCCGCTCGCCTTGACGGGCGGCGTAGCGGCGTTGTGGTTGCGCGGGATGCCGTTTTCAGTGTCGGCCGCCGTGGGCTTCATCGCATTGTCCGGGATCGCCGTCCTGAACGGCCTGGTAATGCTGACCTATATCAAACAACTCATGGCGAACGGACTGGGCAAGCTCGATGCCATCAGGGAGGGAGCCCTGACGCGGTTGCGGCCGGTTGCCATGACGGCGCTGGTGGCATCGCTCGGCTTCGTGCCGATGGCGCTGGCCACGGGAACGGGCGCTGAGGTCCAGAGGCCGATTGCGACGGTGGTGATCGGCGGGCTGCTCAGTGCCACGCTGCTGACATTGCTTGTGCTGCCTGCGCTTTACGCCTGGTTTGGCCGTGGCCCGCGACGGGCGGGCGAACTCATCGAACCAATGCGGAGGGCAGCGGAGTGACCTTGCTTCGGATCGTTGCGGACCCTGGATGGCTGGCCAGCCATTGCTACTCCGGCGAACCCCGGGTTGCCTCCGCCTTGGACGAACCGGCACACGTTCGCGGCGAAAGGCACGCCCCTTGACATCATTCGCGGCGGATGGTGTTTACGTAGCCCATGAACACCGTCATCCGCGAGAGCCGTCTCTGGTGGTCCACCTTCTAAAGGTGGCCGGTGCGATTTCATTTTCCCCAATCGTCAGAGGCCGTCATCGCAGCGCGACGGCCTTTTCGTTTGTCCTGTGTGGCGTTTCCTCGGCAAGTTTCGTAAGAGGATCACATGAACAGGACAGCCTTCTCCCTGCCGGCTCACAGCGAATACCGCACCCATGGCGGGCTTTTGGTGTCGCGGTCGGTGGAGCAATTCACCGGCGACGCCAAGAGGCTCGACGACCTGATCGACCTTCTGGATCGCCGCCGCGGCGTGGTGCTGTCGTCGGGCACCACAGTGCCGGGCCGCTATGAGAGCTTCGATCTCGGCTTTTCCGATCCGCCGTTGCGGCTGGAGACTGCCGGGTCCGACTTTTCGCTGCAGGCATTGAACGAGCGCGGCGAAGTGCTGATCGCGTTCCTCGGTGACGTGCTGCACGAGCCCTGCGTCGTTATCACGAAGAAAGACCCGACCCGGCTCACCGGCCATATCGTGCGGGGAGCGGCGCCGGTCGATGAAGACCAGCGCACCCGGCGCGCCAGCGTGATGTCGCTGGTGCGCGACCTGGTGGCCGTGCTCGGCGCCAATGAGGATCCGCTGCTCGGCCTGTTCGGCGCGTTCGCCTACGATCTGGTGTTCCAGATCGAGGATCTGGTG
This sequence comes from uncultured Pseudomonadota bacterium, assembly GCA_963771225.1. GTDB lineage: Bacteria > Pseudomonadota > Alphaproteobacteria > Rhizobiales > Xanthobacteraceae > Bradyrhizobium. Next base: position 239,743 of record CAVYSR010000016.1, read on the forward strand.
CAGAAACGCGCGCGCGAGAGCGACCAGCGCGACATCGTGCTTTACGTGCCGGATCGCCTGCTGGCCTATGATCGCGCCACCGGGCGCGGCGTGGTGCTGAGCTACGATTTTGCCTGGAAGGGCGCGTCCACCGCGGGCCTGCCGCGCGACACCCCCGAAAGCGTCTATGCGAAGACGCCGCGGCAGGGATTTTCCGATCACGCTGCCGGCGAGTATCAGGCCACGGTGGAAACCGCACGCGCGGCTTTCGCGCGCGGCGATCTGTTCGAGGCGGTGCCGGGCCAATTATTCGCCGAGCCTTGCGAGCGCTCGCCGGCGGAAGTGTTCCAGCGGCTGTGCCGGATCAATCCGTCGCCTTACGGCGCCCTGATGAATCTCGGCGACGGGGAGTTTCTGGTGGCGGCGTCGCCGGAGATGTTCGTGCGCTGCGACGGCCGGCGGGTCGAGACCTGCCCGATTTCCGGTACCATCGCACGCGGCGTCGATGCGATCGGCGACGCCGAGCAGATCAGGCAATTGCTGAATTCCGAAAAGGACGAATTCGAGCTCAACATGTGCACCGACGTCGACCGCAACGACAAGGCGCGCGTCTGTGTGCCGGGCACCATCAAGGTGCTGGCGCGGCGGCAGATCGAAACCTATTCGAAACTGTTTCACACCGTCGATCATGTCGAAGGCATGCTGCGGCCAGGCTTCGATTTGCTCGATGCGTTCCTGACCCACGCCTGGGCGGTGACGGTGACCGGCGCGCCGAAATTGTGGGCGATGCAGTTCGTCGAGGATCACGAGCGGTCGTCGCGGCGCTGGTATGCGGGTGCGATCGGCGCGGTGAATTTCGACGGCAGCATCAACACCGGGCTGACCATCCGCACCATCCGGATGAAGGATGGCCTGGCCGAAGTGCGGGTCGGCGCGACCTGCCTGTTCGATTCAGATCCCGCCGCCGAGGACCGCGAATGCCAGGTCAAGGCCGCCGCACTTTTTCAGGCGCTGCGCGGCGATCCGCCGAAGCCGCTGTCGGCGTTCGCGCCGGATGCCACCGGCTCCGGCAAGCGGGTGCTGCTGATCGATCACGACGACAGTTTCGTGCATATGCTGGCGGATTATTTCCGCCAGGTCGGCGCCGCCGTCACCGTGGTCAGGCATATCCATGCGCAGCAGATGCTGGATGCGCAAAACTACGATCTCTTGGTGCTGTCGCCGGGGCCGGGGCGGCCGGAGGATTTCGGCATTGCCAAAACCATCGAGACAGCACTCGGCAAGAAGCTGCCGATTTTCGGCGTCTGCCTCGGGGTGCAGGCGATCGGCGAGTATTTCGGCGGCCAGCTCGGCCAACTCGGCCAGCCCGCGCACGGGCGGCCATCGCGGGTTCAGGTGCGCGGCGGGCGGTTGATGCGGAATTTGCCCAATGAGATCGTGATCGGCCGCTACCATTCGCTGTATGTCGAGCGCGACAGCATGCCCGAGGTGCTTTCGGTGACGGCGAGCACCGAGGACGGTGTGGCGATGGCGATCGAGCACAAGACCTTGCCGGTCGGCGGCGTGCAGTTTCACCCGGAGTCGCTGATGTCGCTGGGCGGCGAGGTCGGGCTGCGCATCGTGGAGAACGCGTTCCGGCTTGGCGTACCGGGAAATTAGGACACGTCATTGCGAGGAGCTCTTGCGACGAAGCAATCCAGCCTTGCTTGCCGCTTCTGGATTGCTTCGCTACGCTCGCAATGACGAAAAGATGAGAGAGACACCGATGACTTTTGAACACGATTTGAAGGCCGCCGTCCGCACCATTCCGGATTATCCGAAGCCGGGAATCCTGTTTCGCGACATCACCACGCTGCTCGGCGACGCCCGGTCGTTTCGCCGCGCGGTCGATGAACTGGTGCAGCCATGGGCCGGCAACAAGATCGACAAGGTGGCCGGCATCGAGGCGCGCGGCTTCATCCTGGGCGGCGCGGTGGCGCATCAGGTCTCCGCGGGTTTTGTGCCGATCCGCAAGAAGGGCAAGCTGCCGCACACCACCGTGCGCATCGCCTATTCGCTGGAATACGGCATCGATGAAATGGAGATGCACGCCGACGCCATTCATCCCGGCGAGCGCGTGATCCTGGTCGACGACCTGATCGCCACCGGCGGCACCGCGGAGGGCGCGGTCAAGCTGATGCGCCAGATCGGCGCCAATGTGGTCGCGGCCTGCTTCATCATCGACCTGCCGGACCTCGGCGGCGCGGCCAAATTACGCGCGATGGATGTGCCGGTGCGCACGCTGATGGCGTTCGACGGGCATTGAGAGTTTGAGCACGATAAGTGCCGGGCGTTCCCGGATGTGGCGCAGCGCGTAAGCGGTGCGCTGCTGATCCGGGTCCACATATTTTACCGCGAGTGGGTCCCGGCTCTGCGGAGCAGCGTGGAGGACGCTGCACCGCGTCCGGGACACGGGAGAAATTTCACGACTTCTGCAACATCAGGCTCAGGTCGAGCTCGCGAAAGCTGAGGTAGTTGCGGCGAATCCATTGATGCAGTTCGGTCGATAAATCCTTCTCGTGGCGAAGGTAGCCGGTAAACGAGAACGCCAGCCTGTCGATATAGGTCTTGAGGAACACCGGCAGCGCGCGGATGCGAAGCACGCGGCCGTGCGAAAACGCCGGCGGCAGTTCGCCACGCACCACATGTTCGTTATCGATGGTCACAAGGGCGTTTGGCGGAATTTGTTGCTGCAGCATCGGATAGCTTCGCGCCGAGACGCGGTCGGTGTCGGCGACGAACAGGATAATCGGTGCGATGCCGCGCCGCGCCGCCTCCTTCATGAATCCGATTTCATCGGACATCTTGAAGAATTCGTCGAAGGCGTGAAAGCCGAGATCGATCACCTTGGAGACGCCGTCATCGACGATCAGGCGGTCCATCAGCGCCATTTTGCCGAAGGTATCGTCGACCTCGGCGGTTTCGGTGACTTTCGGCAGGTAGTCGAGCAGCGAGGGCTCTTTCAGATTGATGTCGAACGCGGCCACCGTGCCGTCTTTGAGCAGCAGGAATTCGCTCAATAGCCGCGCGATCAGCGTTTTGCCGACCAGCGGACGAGGCGAGCAGATGATGTAGACGGGTGTGCGGCGCATCGGCGCTATATCAGGCGAATTTCGCGCCTAATCCAGCCCAATTGCATTCGGCCGGCAATTATTTTTCGCCGCTGTGCTTGCTCGATTTGCCGGAGCCGCCGACCAGGTCGGTCAGCTTGATGCGGTCGAATTCGCTCCAGACATTGGCCAGCCAGTGCCGGACATAGCCGCGCAGCACGAACGAATAGTTCGCGGCTTCGTCCTGCATGCCCTTGTTGGCGACGAATTTGAGGAACGGCACCGAGGACACCTCGACCTGCTCGTAGGCCATTTCGTTGAGTTTGGGGATGGTGAGCTCGGTGGCGTCCTTGATGCGATGGAAATAGGAATTGTAGGTCGCCTGGTCCCACTCGAAAAAGCTGGTGTTGTTGATGAAATTCTTGACCAGGAAATATTTCGCGCCGCTCATGAAGTTCGCGGTCTCCGCGATCTCGTCCAGCGAGGCGATCGAGGGCCCCAGGATGTGGAACACGGCAAAGGTGATCTGTCCGGTCTTGGCCGCATCCAGAAAGCCGATATCGCGCAACGAGGCCAGCGCCGGTGATAGCAGGCCGGCGCGGACGTCGATCACGGTGACCGAGGGGGCTGACGAATTCAGCGTATCGAAAATCTTCATCTGATCCGACGTCGTCGTCATGTCGACGATCTCGGTGATGTCGGGATGGAAGCGCTTCAGGGTGCCGCGCGGCGATTCGGTATCGAATGCGCGGGTGGGTACGTTATTGGCGCTGAAATAATCAAGCAGGGTGCGCGACACGGTGGTCTTGCCGACCCCGCCCTTGTCAGCGCCTACCACAATCACTACCGGCTTCGCCATGAATTGCCCTTATGCCCTTCGAATCCCGATCACTCAGGGATACGCATGCGATCGGAAAATCCCCATCCCTGCTTTGGGCGCGAACATGGCAGAAACAAGGGAGAATTCAATTCATTAGGCGGCCGGTTAGGGTTAATCCTGCCGAGTCGTTAATGCTGAAGCCGCCGTCCGAAGCCGCATTTCCCGGGCGAAGTCCCCGATGCAGCTGCAAAAATCGCCGTCATATTCGCGAAAGCGGATATCCGGCAGGCTGCGGCCATTCGGTTCCATCGCGCTGTTCGGGAATGCTGAGCGGGCCTAGTTAGACGTGCCCCAGGGGCCGACATGACTGCCCCAAGGACCTTGAGAAGGACCTTGAGAAGCGCCTTGTGAGGGACCGCGCGATGCGCCGCTTGCCTCGCCGTCCGGATCGCTGCCGCTGCCCCATGGACCGGATGGCAGTGGCGGTGGAGCTTGACCGGGCGCCGGCCGCTGCAGCCGATCGTCCGGCTCGATATCCGACGGCAGCGCCAGCGGCCCGGGATCGTGTCCGCCGGCGAATTTCACCAGCGCCTGCACCCGGGAATCCACCGATGGATGGGTCGCGAACAGATCGGAAAAACCCTCGCGCGGATTGTCGAGGCACAATTCCATCACCGCGGAGGTGGCGCCAGGAAGCTCGCCGCGGTTCTCGATCTTGCGCAGCGCCGAGATCATGGCGTCGGGGTTCTTGGTCAGTTCGACCGACCCGGCGTCGGCGAGCAGTTCGCGCGACCGCGACAGCGCGAGGCGCACCACCTGCGACAACAGCCACGCCAGCCCGATCAGTGCGACGGCGATAATGATGACAATGACCGCGCCGCCCCCGGATCCCCGGTTGTCGCGATCCGAAGATGACGAGGAAGACGACCATGACCGCCCACGACCGGAACTCCAGCCGAAATTGGTGAAACTGCGGAAGAACAGCTCGGCGAAGAAGCCGACCACGCCGGCGATGATCACCGCGATCACCATCAGTTGCACGTCGCCGTTGCGGATGTGGGTGAGTTCGTGGCCCAGCACCGCCTCGATCTCCTGGTCGTTGAGCGCCTTCAACAGGCCGGTGGTGACGGTGACGCTATATTGCCGCTGGTTGAGCCCGGTCGCGTAGGCATTCAGCGCGTCGGTATCGATCAGCTTCAGCTTCGGCATTGGAATGCCGCGCGAGATGCAGAGGTTTTCGAGCAGGTTGTAGAGCCGGGGTTGCTGCTGCCGGGTGACATCCTCGCCGCCGGTCACGGCGTCGACGATCGACTGGTGAAAGAAATAGGCGATCACGATCCACAGCAGGGCGGCACCCGTCGCCAATGGAAAGTCCTTCAGGAGGTCGCGCGCGGCCGCCGTCAAGTAGTAATCGACCGACCTGCCGCCATCGATCATCACTTCGGCGATCAGAGCTGCGGCATAGACCATGACGTAGACCAGGACGAACAGACCGGCGAGCAGCAGCATCGAACGGAATTTGTTCGATGCGATGTGCGTGTAAAGACCGTACGCGGCCATGTTGCGCTGTTCTGCTAGAGGCGTTCATTCCGGGGTGTCGCGAAGCGGCGAGCCCCGGAAGGGCTGAAATTTCAGAACTTCACCGTCGGAGCGGCTTCGACTTCGGTGCGGGTGGCGCCGAGATCGAAGAAATCCTTGCGGGTGAAGCCGAACATTCCGGCGAACAATGCCGCCGGCATCTGCTGGATGCCGGTGTTGTATTCCTGAACCGCGTTGTTGAAGAAGCGGCGGCTGGCGGCGATCTTGTTCTCGAGATCGGACAATTCGCTCGCCAGTTGCTGGAAGTTGGCATTGGCCTTGAGGTCCGGATAGGCCTCGGACAGCGCGATCAGCTTGCCGAGCGCGCCGCTCAACTGGTTTTCGGCAGCCGCGACCTGTCCCGGTCCCTGCGCGGACATCGCCGCGCCGCGGGCCTTGATGACGTCATCGAGCGTGCCGCGCTCATGCGAGGCATAGCCCTTCACGGTCTCGACCAGGTTGGGAACCAGATCGTGGCGCTGCTTGAGCTGCACGTCGATGTCGGCGAAGGCCTGGCTCACGCGTTGACCGAGCGCGACCAGCCGGTTGTAGGCGGCAAAAGCGAAAAGCACGAGAATGACGATAACGCCGAGAACGATCCAGCCGGTCGACATGGCAAGTAACTCCTGGTGAGATACCGAATGCGGGCAACATAAACGAAAAAAGCCCCGCGCGGCAGGCCCGCCACGAGGTCGATATGCCCTTGGTCGGGCGCAAGGCGGGATAAGTTCAAGCGGATAACGGCGCCTCCGCAGCGTCGTCCCGGCGAAGGCCGGGACCCAGACGCCGTGTCATCTGTGTTCAAGCAGTGTGGCTGATACCTTTCATGACCAGCGGCGCCAGGGGTTATGGCGTCCCGGCCTTCGCCGGGACGACGCGGGGTGAGCGTTTGCGATTCCATCACCGCGTCGCCCCACCGCCAGCGCCGGGCGCGGGCATAGTCCGCTCTTGGTGCGGCGGGGCACCTTTGTGATGACGAGACCGCGCGAGGTACAGAGTTTGGCTGTCACCTCGACCTTGGTCACATCAGGTTGCGCCAGCACGCGGGCGGGATGTTGCGTTGTCGGTACGCGCGTTAGTGCGACATAGCTGAATTTCTCGTCCTCGAAGGGAAGCTCGGCGCCCTTGATCTGCTTGTGCGCGCGCGAGCGCGGCAGGCGCTGGGTGAAATGACACCAGTCCGGTGCTTGAAGCGGACATTTGCCGTCATGCGGGCAGGGCGCTGCGACATGCGCGCCCGAGGCGATCAACTGCTCCCGCAGCGCGATGATTCTCGCAGTGCCCGCCGGCGTGCCCGGCTCGACGATCAAGAGCGTATCGCGGGTCTTGGCCCACATCAGCCCGGCGAGCGTTTTTTGTTCGGCGCTGTCGATCTCGCCGATCATGTAGCTCGCCACCACGAGGTCGGCCGGCTCGGCATCCGCCAGCGCGGTGCGGGCTTCGCCGCGTTGGTAGGCCATGTCGCGCAGGCGCGATACTGTCGCGGCCGAGATCCAGCGCCAGCGCGCGCAAGGCGGCATTGGCGTCCAGCAGGCCAAAGCTTCGCAGCGAGGAAAATGCTTCGGCTGCGGCCCATGTAGCGGTTCCCGGCCCGGCGCCGACGTCGAGCAGGCTTTCGGGGTCAAAATCAGGCGTGATCTCGCGGAGCGCGTTCAGGCTTGCGGTCACCGCGGCATAGGTCGCGGGCATCCGCGCCAGCGCATAGGCGAGCGCATCGGTCTCGGACTTGATCGCGCCGGAACCGCCGCCGCCGCGATAGGTCTGCGAGATGATGGCCGCGCGCCCGGCCGCGTCGCTGCGCGACAGGCCATGCAGCCTGGCGTCGAGCGCTGCTTTGAGTTCGGCAGGAAGATCGGGAGCGGTCATCTATCTTTCGTCATGCTCCGCGAAAGCGGGGCATCCGGTATTCCGTGACGGTTGTAAGATACATCAACGGCGCGGCGTACTGGATCATCCGTGGAGCCTGTCATCGGGCGGCGCACCGCGCCGACCCGGTGGCGGATGATGACGTCAATGGATGCGGTGATGCCTCACGCCACGTGCTGGTCGAGAATCTTCACCGCGTCTTCGAGGTCGACCGAGACCAGTTGCGACACGCCGCGCTCGGCCATGGTGACGCCGAACAGCCGGTTCATCCGCGCCATGGTGATCGGATTGTGGGTGATGATGATGAAGCGCGTTTCGGTCGAAGCGGTCATCTCGTGCAGCAGGTTGCAGAACCGCTCCACGTTATGATCGTCGAGCGGCGCGTCGACTTCGTCCAGCACGCAGATCGGCGAGGGATTGGTGAGGAACACCGCGAAGATCAGCGCCAGCGCCGTCAGCGCCTGCTCGCCGCCGGAGAGCAGCGACAGCGTCTGCGGCTTCTTGCCGGGCGGCTTGGCGATGATTTCAAGCCCGGCCTCCAGCGGATCGTCGCTCTCGATCAGGTGCAAGTGCCGCTTCGCCGCCGCCGAACAATTCGACGAACAGCCGCTTGAAATGGTTGTTGACGGTCTCGAACGAGGTCAGCAGCCGCTCGCGGGCCTCGCGGTTGAGGCTCTGGATGCCCTGGCGCAGCCGCTTGATCGCTTCGACCAGATCGTCGCGTTCGGTGGTCAGCGAAGTATGCTGGACTTCGACCTCGCGCAGTTCTTCCTCGGCGCGCAGATTGACCGCACCGAGCCGCTCGCGGTCGCGGCGCAGCTTTTCGAGATTTTCCTCGATCTCCGCCAGCGGCGGCAATTCCGCGCCCGGCTGGATTTCGGCGAGTGCCGCCACGCCCTGCGGCTCGACTTCCAGCATGTCGTGGATTTCGCGCTCGATATCGACCAGGCGGCGTTTGGCGCCATCCATGCGTTCTTCGGCGCGGGCGCAGGTTTCGCGCGCGCTCGACAGCGCTTCAAGCGAAACCTTGGCGGCGCGGTCGGTTTCCGCCATCAGGTTCTCGGCCGCCGCCAGCGCGTCGGCGGCGACGCGGCGGGCGCTTTCGGCCGATTCGATTTCGCTGATCAGCGCGCGGCGCTTTTCCGCGAACACTGCCGGCGCATTGTCGAGTTCGGCGCGCTCGGCGGTGACCTCGGTGACGCGGGCTTCGATGGTGGCGATCTGCGAGGCGGCACTCTGCCGGCGGTTTTGCCATTCGCTTCGTTCGGCCAAAATCGCCTGCAACCGGCGGTCCGCCAGTTCGGCCTCGCGCGCCAGCGCCTGCGCTTCGGCCCGCACCTGGGCGGCGAGACGTCGATGGCCGTCGATGTCGGTGCGAACGGCGGCGAGCCGGGTTTCGGTGTCGAGGCTGGGCGGCAATTCGGCCAGCGACGCGGTGGCGCTCTCATGCGCGGCATCGGCCTCGGCACGGTCGGCATTGAGGCGGCTATGGGCTTCGGTCAGCGCCGACTTCCGCGCGGCGTGGCGATTGATCTCGCGCTCGGTAGTGGCGTGGCGCTCGCGCGCGGCGTCGGCCTCGCGCTGGGCGGCGCGCCATGCGTCGCGCGCCGAACTCTCGGCGGATGATGCGGACCTCAGCTCGGCCTCGGCGGTTTCCAGCGCCTGCCGCTTGGCGGATGCATCGACGCGGGCCTGCTCAAGCTCGTTTTCGATATCGACCAATCGGGCCCGCTCGGCCAGACGCCGTGCCGCGCCGGTCGGCGCATGCGCCGCGGCGACAAATCCGTCCCAGCGCCAGACGTCGCCTTCCGGCGACACCAGCCGCTGCCCGGTCTTGAGTTGCGATACCAGCTCCGCGCCGCGCTCTTTGGCGACGACGCCGATCTGCGCGAGACGCCGCGCCAGTTCGGACGGCGCCTCGACATGCACGGCGAGCGCCTCGACACCCTCGGGCAGCGCAGGATCGCCCTCGGTGACGCCGGCATGGGTCCAGCGCATCGGCGCCGACGGGTCGACCGGCGCGTCGAGATCGTCGCCCAGCGCTGCGCCAAGCGCCTTTTCATATCCCTTGGCGACGGTGACGCCGTCGATGATCGGCGGCCAGAGATTCTTGGTTTCGCCATTGACGAGTTTCGAGATGGTGCGGGCTTCGGTCTCGAGCCGCTGCACGCGCTTGTCGGCTTCATTCAGCGGCGCGCGGGCGGCTTCCAGCCTCGCGCGAGCGGCGACGTGGCCGGCTTCGCTGCCCTGCGCCGCGGCCTCGGATTGCGCGAGATTCTGCTGCGCGGTCGCCATCGCTGTCGGCGAGCATGGCGAGATCGCCGAAGCCGCTGGTTTCCTGCGCCAGCTTCTGCTCTTCGGTCTCTACGTTGGCGATGTCCTGATCGAGCCGCGCCAGCCGATCGCGGTGGGTGCGTACGCTGGCCTCAAGCTGGTTTCGCTTGGCGGTGAGGTCGGCGAGAACGGTGGTCAATTCGGCAAACAGCCGCTCGGCGGCGGCCAGGGTCGCCTCAGCGTCGGACACCCGTTCATCGACGCCGCTGCGTTTTTCGACGCGCGATTTGATCTCGTCCTTCAATTCGGTGTCTTCCGCATCGAGCCGCTGCAGCGCCACCTCCGCGTCGGAGGTCTGCTGCTGCTCGCGCGCGATGTCGGCGGAAAATTGCGTCAGCCGGCGGTCGAGTTCGGCGACGCGCTCCCGCGCGCGCTCTTCCTCGCGATCGAGTGTTTCGCGCGCATTGGTGAGCCGCTGCAGCCCGGCCGCGGCACGGGCTTCGGCTTCGCGCAGTGCCGGCAGTTCGGAGGCGCGCACCGCCTGGATGCGGGCCGCCTCGGCCTGTTCGCGGGTGCGCTCGGCCATCTCGCGGACATTGAGATCATGGGTATGGGCGGCTTCGGCGACGTCGGAATTGGCCTCCAGCCAGCGCAGATGGAACAGCATGGCCTCGGCCTTGCGGACCTTGGCTGCGACTTCGCGGTAGCGGATCGCCTGCCGTGCCTGCTTCTTCAGGCCGTCGATCTGTCCGGCCAGTTGACCGATGACATCCTCGACCCGGGTGAGGTTGGTTTCGGCGGCCTTGAGGCGCAATTCGGCCTCGTGGCGGCGAGCGTGAAGGCCGGCGACGCCGGCGGCATCTTCCAGCACGCGGCGGCGCTGTTCCGGTTTGGCCTGAATGATCTCGCCGATCTTGCCCTGGTGGACCAGCGCCGGCGAACGCGCGCCGGTGGCGGCATCCGCGAACAGGATCTGCACATCGCGGGCGCGCACGTCGCGGCCATTGATCCGATAGACCGAGCCCGCATCGCGCTCGATCCGGCGCGAAATTTCCAGTATCTCCCGATCGTTCATCGCCGCCGGCGCGGTGCGATCGGTATTGTCGATCGTCATCACCACTTCAGCGTGGTTGCGCGAGGGGCGGTTGCCGGAACCGGCAAAGATCACCGCGTCCATGTCGGCGGCGCGCAGCGATTTGTGCGAGGTTTCGCCCATCGCCCAGCGCAAGGCCTCGACCAGATTCGATTTGCCGCAGCCGTTGGGTCCGACCACGCCGGTCAGTCCGGCTTCGATCACGAAGTCGGTGGGTTCAACGAACGACTTGAAACCATGGAGGCGAAGGCGCGTGAGTTTCATGGGCACGATGCTCTGTTGGCAGGGCGCGAATCTCCCTGCCGTGACAATACCATAGAAGGCAATGTCGGTGTGTGGGCGAGTCGCGTTTGGCGGCTCCGATGCGACGACAATGGCGACGGCCGGAGCCGGAGGGCAACCGCCGGCCGGGGCTTTTCCCAAGGCTTTTGCTTAGCTTACAAGGCTTTTGCGCAGGTTACCCCGATGCCCTTGTTACGCTTGGCGAAAAAACGTCGCGGCAGGGCCGCCCCTGCCTCGTTCACGCACCGAAGGCGATCGGCGCCACCAAGCGGCGCGAATCGGTCAGCTCTTCAGCAGCGATTTGATTCGCTTGTCGAATTCCTCGAACGAGGTCTCGCCCTTGATCATCTCGCCGTTGATAAAGAAGGTCGGCGTCGAAGTGACCTTCAGCACTTCGCTGGCGAACTTCTGATCGGCAGCGATCTTGTCGAGCAACGCCTGGTCCTTGAGGCAGTCTTCGACCGCCTGCTGGCTGAGGCCGGCCTGCTTGCCGATCCGCGTCAGGGTTTCGGTGGTGTTCTTCATCACCCAGTCGCCCTGCTGCTTGAACAGCATATCGATCACCGCGAAATATTTCCCGGAATCGCCCTTGGCGATGCAGCGCGCCAGCATCGAACCCGCCGCCGCCTTGATGTCGAGCGGGAACTCGCGGAACACGTAACGCACCTTGTTGGTGTCGATATATTCCGACTTTATCTTTGGAAACACGTTCTCGTTAAAGGCCGCGCAATGCGGACAGGTCATGGAGGCGTATTCGGTGATGGTCACCGCGGCGTTGGCCGGACCGAGCGCCATGTCCGGCAACGATACCGGCTTGGCGACGTCGGAAGCGTCCTGCGCCATCGCGCCTTCGATCAGGCGCAGCGGCGAGAACCCGGCGAGCAGGCCAAGCCCGGTCAGCGACAGGGCGGCGGTGAAGGCGCGGCGCGTGATGATCAACGGTTTGCTCCCGGATTGGCGCGTTCACGCCCGAATGAACCCAAAACAACAAGGCTGTTCGCTAGCTTGAAACCATGATTGTGGCAATGGCAGGCCGCGATCGGGGAAGGTCGCGGCAGGCTCAATTTCGCTTGATCGACGCCCCGAGCCGCGCCAGCGCCGCCCGCAATTCCTCGTCCTCGATCGCCGAAAGCGTCCCGGCGACTTCGGCCACGGCTTTCGGGTCCGGGGCGTGGCGGGTCGCAGGCCGATCCCGGCGCGACAGCGGCGCCTGCCGCAGCGCCAGCCGTCCGACCGCGCTCCAGCCGAAGAAGCGATTGACGCGCTGCAGGATAATTTCGGAGGCATGCTGGATTTCCAGCGCCATCGGCCCCTCTACCCGCAGCACCAGCGTGGCCGGTTCCTGCGGCTGGCCTTCCACCGGCCGCGGCCACTGGATCTTCAACGGCTCGGAATGCGCCGGATATTTCAGGGCCGGCGATCTCCGCCCAGCGCGTCACCAACTCGCGCGCGGCGAATCCCTGTTTGGCATAGGCGTCCGAAAACACGTCGCTGAGCAGGACGGATAAGCGGCTTGGCGCTGATCGGGCCGGGCTTGTTCATCGGGGGACGCTTTGCGTACATATCCGCATGAGTTTATCAGGCGCCGCCGTCAGACGAAAGAAAGCTTCGCGACGCAGATCGCGACGCAGGCCCCCGGCCGCGCCGCGCTGCTGCTCGGCTGGTACGACCGCCATCGCCGCCGGCTGCCATGGCGGCCGTTACCAGGCGAAAAGGCCGATCCCTATCGGGTCTGGCTGTCGGAAATCATGCTGCAGCAGACCGGCGTCAAAACCGTCGGGCCGTATTTCGAGAAATTCCTGGCGCGCTGGCCCGGCATCGACGCGCTGGGCCGCGCTTCGCTCGATGACGTGCTGCGCATGTGGGCCGGGCTCGGCTATTATTCGCGCGCGCGCAATCTGCACGCCTGCGCGGTCGCCGTGTTGCGCGATCATGGCGGCGCGTTTCCCAACACCGAGCAAGGTTTGCAGGCCCTGCCGGGGATCGGGCCCTATACCGCGGCCGCGATCGCCGCGATCGCATTCGGCCGCCGGACCATGCCGGTCGACGGCAATATCGAACGCGTGGTGTCGCGGCTGTTCGCGGTCGAAGAGCCGCTGCCGCAGGCCAAGCCGCTGATCAAGCAATTGGCGGCGACGCTCCTTGGTATGTCACGCGCCGGGCGACGTGAAGACACGCGCCGGCGATAGTGCGCAGGCACTGATGGATCTCGGATCCTCGATCTGCACGCCGAAAAAACCGGCCTGCGCGCTGTGCCCGCTGAACGACGGGTGCGCGGCGCGCACGCGGGGCGATCAGGAGACCTATCCGCGCAAGGCGGCGAAGAAAGCCGGAGCGCTGCGCCGGGGTGCCGCGTTCGTCGTCACGCGCGGTGATGAACTCCTGGTTCGCACCCGCGTCGAAAAGGGCCTGCTCGGCGGCATGACCGAAGTGCCGGGCTCCAACTGGCTCGCCGCGCAGGACGACAAGACCGCATTAAAGCAGGCGCCGATGCTGGCAGGCATGGCGCGCTGGCATCGCAAGGCCGGCATCGTCACTCATGTTTTCACGCATTTTCCGCTCGAACTCGTGGTCTACACGGCGACCGTTCCCGCACGTGCGCGTGCACCTGCGGGAATGCGCTGGGTGCCGGTTTCGACGCTGCAGGACGAAGCGCTGCCGAATGTCATGCGCAAGGTGATCGCGCACGGGCTGGATCTTTAGAGCGGTCGAGCGCTGCAGCCTGCCGACACCATCACGCCTGCTGACACCATGCTGTCAGCAGGCCTGGGCTACCGAGGGGCCTGAACGGAGGCTCCCATGATCAGCACGGCGCTCGACGGGTTCACGGCCCCGCCATCTTCCAGATTGCTTGGCTGGCACTTGCTCGATGCCCGGCCCAGTGACGGCTGGGTCCGGATCGGCTTCGACGGCAAACCGGAGTTCTGCAATCCGGCGGGTTTTATCCAGGGCGGCATCCTTTCGGCCATGCTCGACGACACCATGGGTCCGGCGGTGTTCGTGATGTCGGAGGGACGGCTCTATACGGCGACCATCACCATGACGGTCAATTTTCTTGCCCCCGCCAAAGTCGGGCCGATCACCGGCGAAGCGAATGTCACGCAATTGGGCAAGACGATCGCTTTCGTCGCGGGAAGATTGACTTCCGACAACGGGACCGTACTCGCTACAGCGACCACAAGCGCCCGCCTGGTCGAGACAGCAAAGGCGATCCGATAGGGGTACGAGAAACCGTGGCGCAAGTCGGAGTTTGAAAGGCGACTCAAGAAAATGCCCGCTTGGGAATCATTCCAGAGCGGGGCCAAGTCAATATGGAGGACACGCGCCATTCGCGCGCCGTCACAAAAGTGTCATAAAACGTAAGCGGGCACGATGCGACTTTAGGATGAAGATAGTTCGGCCTGATCGCTAAGCGTTTCAGGCCTCTGCCTTTTTTGCGTTACGTCTAGTTGCGGACTGCCACAAAAGATGTACAGTTGCGCAGGGAGAGGTCACGCGTTGCGGGGCTCGGCGGCCCAAATTGGTAAAAATATTAAGAGTAACAGGCCTTTAGCAGCGCAGTCCAGATTCCCGGCATCGGCGGTTTTGCCGCATTCGAGACCGTCAACAAAGGGTCACGCCAGCAAGGCGTGTCTATGGGAGGACTGATTTTCATGACCAGTATCACTCGACTGTTGGCCAAGTTTGCAATTGGTGCGTGTGCCGTTGCAGGCCTCGCGTCACAGGCGCCGGCGGCGTCGCCGGAAGGAATGAAGCTATACACTTTCACGTCGTTTCCACTCGATATTGCCAAATCGGCACTGTCGAGCGCCGCCACCGGAGACGAGAAAATTATCATCCCGGTCGGCTTCTTCCTGATCAAACACCCCAAGGGGAACGTCATGTTTGATACGGGAGACAACGACAGGCTTGTTGCCGACAAGACCTATTGGGGGCCGATGGCCGCCATGCTCGACAAGGGTGTGGATCCTAACCTCACCATCGACGCCCAGCTCGGCAAGATCGGAATGAAAGCCAGCGACATCAACTATGTGATCCTCGGACACATGCATCTCGACCACGCCGGCAACGCCAGCAAGTTCCCCAACGCGACGATCGTCGTCCAGCGCTACGAGATCGCCAATGCGTTCTGGCCGCCGAAGGCCTATGCCGGTCCCTATATCAGTGGCGACTTCGAGTCGCTGCGCGCTCCGACGGGTTCGGCAGCGACCGGCCGACAACCGACGATCGAGCTCAAGGCGATCTCGATTTGTTCGGAGACGGTAGCGTCTACATTCATCGCGCGGCTGGCCACACTCCCGGAAGCCAAATGGCGGTCGTCCGTCTGCCCAAATCCGGCACCATGATCCTGACCAGCGATGCCTGCTACCTGCCGGAGAACCTGGCGAAGGATATTCTGCCGAGCATCGGGCTGACCTATGACCCATCCGCGATGCTTGACGGGTATGCCTACATCAAGCGGATCCGGGATACGGAGAAGGGCCAAGTGTTCATGGCCCACGATGCCGAAGGCTTCAAGGAGCACAAGAAATCGCCGGAGTATTACGAGTAACTCGACGCGACTCGCATCGAGTCTGCGAACGGGTGGCGGAGCTTCCGCCACCCGTTTTTATTTTTATGATCGCCTTTATTTTGTAATCGCGCGCGCAGTTTGCGTTTGCGGACTCACGCTCCAAAGACCGTCCGCTCGAGAAACCAGTAGCAGCCCAGACATGCGATGATGCCGGAGATGGCGTAGACAAGCGCCGCCGTGCGATCCTGCGGCATGCCGCGCGTCCTGGCGATCAGCCAATCAACGCCGATCAGGAGCGGGATGACAAGACTGACGATCGCCACCTGGCCGACCTCGACCCCGATATTGAACGCCGCCAGCGCCGGCACTACCGCGCCCCGCGGCAAGCCGAACTCTTGCAGGGCCGAAGCAAAACCGAAACCGTGAACGAGACCGAACGCGAAGGTGTCGCGCCAGCGCCCGTCAACATTGCGGGAGAAGAAGTTCTCGATCGCGACATAGACGATCGACGCGGCGATCGCCGGCTCCACAATGGAGCTGGGGATGACCACAATCTGCAGGGCGGCCAGCGACAGGGTTATTGAATGCGCCACCGTGAAGGCGGTGACGATCTTGATGACCGGCCACAGCCGGCGCGCCCACAGCACAATCGCGATCAGGAACGCGACATGGTCGTAGCCGAGGAAGATATGCTCGATGCCTGCGTCGATATAACGAAGAATCACGTGGAGCAGGGGTGGCGGCGGCGCCGAGATTTTGAGTTCGGTTTGCGACGCGTCCAGCAGAGCCTGCGTTTGATTCGGCTCCGGCCCGATGAGCACGACCTGCTTGGCGCCTGGCTGGACATCGATCAGTACCGTCGAGCGATAGATCAGGTCGCCCTCGACTTCATTGCACGACCACGTCAGGCGGGTCACGACGCCGTCCTGGTCGGGAGCAATTTCTGCATTGCTGGCCTTGCAGGGTGTGCCGTCGGCGCCGTGAACGACGGCGTGGGTGGTCACATACGCGGCGATTGGCGCGGTCGAGGCGGCAAGCCGCGCGGCGTCGACAAGTCCTGATTGCGGGTCGAACACCTTGGTTCCGGCGACGCGATCCATGTCGCTGCCCTTGAGCGCGACCTCGAGATGCACCGTGCGATCCGGCTTCAGCTCGATGCGGGCGTTGGACAGGTCGATTTGATGTGCTGCCAGCCCTGATTGGGCAGAGGCAGACTGCTGCCATGATGGCCCAGGCGAGCACGGCAGTGCCTGCCTGTTTGATCACGAGGCGGCCCCGACCGCTTTCAAAAGCTGGACCATGTTGGTCGCCGTGTAGGCCGCGATGGTCACGACGTCGCCCCCCGCAAGCCGTGCGTAACGGCTGAAACCATCGCCGCTCACCTTGCCGATCGCAAGGCGGACCAGCGGTGACGAGCTATCGCGCGCGTACATCAGCGCGATCACCTCCGGTCGGCTCAAGCCGTATTGTTCGAGCTCCGCCTCGCTCGGCTGTTTCGCGACGACCGTTTCGATCTGGGTCTGGTCGATCGCCGCCAGCGCTGTCGCGATGATGCGGGCCTTATCGGGATCAGCGGTGTGCACGTCGGCGGTGCCGGCGTGCGCATGCTGGCCGGTATGGAGCGAGCCAGTTTCCGGCGCGTCTCGCTCTAGGCGATGCAGTTTCCCCTGGATCACGATCTCGATCGCCCAGATCCGGTCGATCGATGCGGGTAGCAGCAGTGCCGTCAGGCGCTTCGCATTCTCATCGCCGCTGCCGGCTTCCGGCGGCAGGATGCGTCTCGCCATGTCAGCCGTGACCTCCCACTCCGTTCCGACATGGCGCGGCATCAGGTAGACCGTGGGCTGACCTACCAGTCTCAAATACTGCGCCGTACCCGACGGATTCAGCGTGCCGAAATCCGCAACGATCGCGGGTTGGTCGGGCTGCTCCAGCGAGACAAGGTAAGCGGGCGGATCGAGCCCGAATTCAGCGAAGTTTGCGGTCTCGTACTCGCTCGGATCGAGACTTCGCGCCGGCTCCGAGACGTTCATGAACTGCAGCGCCAAATCGAGATGCGATGCGAGCTCCTTGGGGACGGGTGTGTTCGACCGCTCGAAACTCCAGGCGCCGCCCTTGGCGCGGCGGAAACCTATTCGCTCTCCGCCGGTCCTGATCTCGGCGGCGGTTATGGCAGAGGGAATTGCGGCCACGATACCCTGCTGCGTGAAACTTTATCTCGGGCAAGCCCGGCGACCGCCCCGACAAAGCCAGGGCCGCGAGCAGCGCTATCATCAACGTGCCGGCGGCCCAGAGCGCGACATTCCTCGTCCCGGCGGTCAACGTCGTTTCCACCAGACCAGGCCCCCGAGCAGCATGACGCTAAGAGGCAACAGCATCTCGACGGCGATGAACACGGTGCGCATCTGGTCTCTCGTCAGCGTGATCCGTTGCGCGGGGCTGAAGGATTGCGGTTTGGCTGCCGGCCTCGTTTCGTCCTCGGCCAACCACCTCACCATCTCGACCGCGAGATCGCCGTTTGAGACGTACGGGAAATAGGAATTGGCGGCGAAGTTGCTGTTGCCGACCAGGACCAGCCGGAATGGTTTCGTCTGGTCGGCGGCGCCGTCGGGCCAGCGCCCTTCGACCGCGACCGCCAGCACCGCCGCCCCGTGCGGTGCATCCGATCCGGTCGGTTCGGCTGCGGCTGTTGCCTGCGACACCGGGCGCAAATAGCTGTCCTTGCTGCTGCTGGCGAGAATCGGTCGTATTGACGCCGGGCGGCGCCGCTCCGACACGGATCGGTCGCGCGTTCGGAAAGATGGTCATGGCAATCCGTCGGGTGATCGGGTGTGGCGGATAGTAAGGCACCGCGACCTTGTCATCATCCGATCCAGAGTGATTGAGCGGATCGATCACGATGGCCGGGTCCGAGGCGAGTCCAAGTTTACCAAAAAGATCGCCAAGGCCGCCTTGCAGGGAGAATTCAGGGTCAATCATGGCCAGCAGCCGGCCGCCGCGCGCCAGATAATCGGACAGCAGGGCCGCTTCCGCCGGGGCATACGCATGCCGGGGGCCGATCTCGGCGACCACGCTGCAGTCGGGCGGAACGGCCGAAAGGCTCGTTAGCGCGATCGCGCGGACCGTATAGCCGAGTGTCGTCAGTCGCAAGCTGCAGCCTGTCGAGACCGTCGGTGTCGCCTTGCAGAAGGTCTCCCGCGCCCGGCGTCTCATGGCCCCGCAGTGTTTCAACATGACTATAGTGAAAATGCGGCGGGCCCTCGGGAACGCTCTCGCCATGGCCGGTGACGAAACAGACGACATCGACCTTCTTCTTCAGAACCCGCAGGGTCGCAAACGCCATCTGGGTGAGATCCGCGGTGTTCTCGACGACAACGCGCCGGCCGTCTGTCTCCACAACCGCGGTGTTATAGGCGCGAGCCCCGAAAGCCCGCGCCTTCGCGGGCTCCTTGTCGATGTCGACGGCGGAGAAATGGAAGTGCGGATTCTGGCGCGCGGCGACCGTCAGCAGGTCCTTGGCGTCGATCGCGTTGCGGTCCGAATGGTTGTAGAAATAGGTCAGCGAGACGTCGCTGCTCAGGCCGTCCAGTACCGATTCAAACTGCGGAGGCGGTGTATTCGCGGCCTCGCGGGTCGCGTCCAGATAGACATCGTGGCGGAACATCGCGACGTTCGCCACGCACGACCACAACGATGGCGCCAATCGCGAGCGCGGCGTTGTACAGCATCGCTCTGGCCCGCGAACCCGCGATCCGCAGCGGGAGCTGAAGCCCAAGCGCAAACAGCATGAGCATGGCGGCACACCAACTGCCGAAGAAGAGCAGGTTGGAGCCGCGCTCGCCCCAATGATGCGAGACGCCGAGCGCGCCGAAGACGAGCGCGGTGGCTGCCAGCACCATAATGAAAAGCCATGAAGAGCCGCGTGACATCTTTCCCCTCGGCAGCGTCAGCGCCACGCCAGCGCGCGGACACTAAGGAACAGGCTGAGCATGGTCGCGCTCAGAAAGTAGGCGACATCGGTCAAATACATCGATCCGGTCGCGAACGGCTTGAAATGCACCGAGAGCGACAGATTGACGAGCAGCTCATCGAAGGGATCGGGAACCAAATGTCCATATTCGTCGATGATCCATAACAGCAGGAAGATGCTGAGCGACAGCAGAGCCGCGATGATCTGATTGTTGGTCAGCGCCGACGTCAGCAGGCCTACTCCGACGAGCGCTCCACCGAACAGCACGAGGCCGAGATAACCGCTGAAAATCGGTCCCCAATCAGGGTCGCCATAGATCGCGAGCACGATTGGATAGGCGGCGGACAATATCAGCATCAGCACGATGAGGCTCATGCTTGCCGCGAACTTTGCAAATACGATCTGCGTTTCGGTTATCGGCGAAGTGAGCAGGACCTCCATCGTCCGCAACTTCCGTTCCTCCGCGATGAGCCGCATGGTGATGATCGGCACTGTGAGCAGGAACAGCGTGAAGATCTGGAAGAACAAATGAACCAGCGTCATCGTATGACTGACAAAGAGAGCGAGCGTGAAGCTGTAGCCCATGATCAACAGGAACACGGCGATCAGCACATAGGCGATCGGAGAGGTGAAGAGGGCCTTTTCTTCCTTGACCAGCAGCGCCAGAAATTGCCTCACGCGGCTGCCTCGCTCGGTTGCCGGGTCAGTTGCAAGAAAATGCGCTCGAGATCGGGTCGCACGGTTGTGAGTTCGGACAGCGCCAGGCCGCGCCCCACCAGTGCCGCGGCCAATTCCTGCGCCACTTCCGGACGCTGGTCGGCTTTCACCAGATAGCGGAGGCCGGGGCCGCCGGATTCAGGTTCGACGACAATCGAGTGTACCCCCGCTACGGCCGCGATGGCTTCGCGCACGATGGGCTCCGGTCCCGCGACTTGTAGACGCAGCCGCTGATCATCG
Source organism: uncultured Pseudomonadota bacterium (assembly GCA_963771225.1). GTDB lineage: Bacteria > Pseudomonadota > Alphaproteobacteria > Rhizobiales > Xanthobacteraceae > Bradyrhizobium. The sequence continues at coordinate 260,164 of CAVYSR010000016.1, forward strand.
GCCGCCAGGGCGAGCGCGTCAGTTGTGAGAAGCCTGCCGTTGAGCAGGATCATCACCCGGCTGGCGATCTGCTCTATCTCGGGCAGCACGTGGGTGGCCATCAGAACGGTCCGCTTGCCGGCCAGCTCTCGTATGAGATCACGGATGGCGATGACCTGGCTGGGATCGAGCCCACTGGTCGGCTCGTCGAAAATGAGCAGCTTCGGATCGTTGAGCAGCGCCTGGCCGATCGCGACGCGCTGCCGATAACCCCTCGACAGCTTCGCGATCGGAACCTGCGCCATGGTTTGGAGCTGCAGGCGTTCCGCGACGGTCCCAATGGCGAGAGTGGCGGCGCGCCCGAACAGCCCCTTGAGATTCGCCATGAACCGCAGGTGCTCGTTGACCCGCATGTGATCGTAGAGCGGCGCATCCTCCGGCACATACCCGACCTCATGTCGCAAGGCGAGGGATTGGGTTGTCGCATCGTGGCCGGCCACTGCCGCGGAGCCGGTCGTCGGCACGAGATAACCGGTCAAAATTCTGAAAATGGTGCTCTTGCCCGAACCGTTCGGGCCGAGCAGCCCAACGACTTCACCTTCGGCAACGGAAAACGATACGTCCCGTACCGCGAGACGCGGACCGTACCACTTGACCAGGTTTTGCACGTCAACGACCGACGCCCTCATTGAGGGCCTTTCAGGTGTCCGGTCCCGATCATCCTCCCACACCTCGGCGATAGCATGTTGCGCGCCGGCACATCCGTTCCTCCATTGCCGCCGCCTTTCCGTCGCTCTAGGTTGGCCTTTATGCGGCTATGGTACAGGCTACGATGCGGAAACGTCAAGTTCAAGATCGCAGGCATTCCGGTGATCCCGGCTTCGCAAGACCACAATCTTCTCCTTTCAGGCGCAAGGAGAACGCGAGATCCTCAAGCTGGAGCGAGGAAATCCACTCGCCCCCGGACTTGCTGTCACTGGAGATTGAGCCGGCGCATTTTTTCCCACAGGGTTGTGCGGGAAACGCCAAGCAACGCGGCGGCCTTGCCGATTTCGCCGCCGGTCTGCCGGATAGCTTCTTCGATCTGCAACCGTTCGGTCCGCTCGCGTGCCTCCGCGAGACTCGCAATGCGATTGCCTGGATATTCCAGAAGCGTTTTTTCCGGGAACAGGGCGTTCGCCGATAACTGCGTCGAACTACCGGATAGCCCAAGCGCCCGTTCCACCCTGTTGCGCAGCTCACGGATATTTCCCGGCCAGGCATGCTCGCACAGAGCGGCACGCGCGGCAGGCATCAACGACGGGGTCCGCTGGCCCATACGCCGCGCGAACTGCGCGAGCAAATGCTCAGCCAAGGGGACGATGTCTTCTGGCCGCGCGCGCAGCGGAGGGATGTGCAGCTCGATCGCGTTCAGGCGATAGTAGAGATCGGCCCGGAACCGTCCGTCGGCCACCAGCGCGGGAATATCGGCATTGCTCGACGATACGATGCGCGCCTCGGACACCGTCTCTCGCGTATCGCCGAGCTTGCGATAGGTTCCGTCTTCCAGCAAGCGAAGGAGCTTGCCCTGCAAGGTCAACGGCAGAGCCGACACCTCGTCGAGGAAAAGCGTGCCCGATCCTGCTTGTTCCACCAATCCGAGGTGGGCGCTTCCGGCGCCGGCCATCGCTCCCTGCGCGTGGCCGAACATCTCGCTCTCGGCGCGGTCGACCGGAATCGTCGCGCAACTGACAACAACAAAGGGCAGCTCTCGCCGCATCGACGTGTCGTGTAGCTGGCGCGCCGCGACTTCCTTGCCGACACCGGTCTCGCCTAGAAGAAGCACGGGTGTCGCCGCATCTTTCACGCGCTGGAGTTCGGATTCGACACCGCGCATCGCTTTGGAAGATCCGAGCGCCGCTCGACCGCGCACGTCGTTGCCGGCGGTGATTTCTCGCGCGCAAAGGGCCGCGATCTTGTGCAGCAGCGCCTCTACCTCGAAGGGCTTGGTCATATAATCGTCAGCGCCGGCTCGCATCAGACGCACGGCCTGCTCCACCTCGCCGAACGCCGTAATGAAGATCACCGGCGTTGCTCCAAGATCGGTGAGGGCGCGCCGAAACAATTGCTCACCGTCCATATCCGGAAGCCTGATGTCGCAGACCAGAACCTGGCATGCTTGCTTCGCGTAGATGTGTCACCGCCTCCTCACCGGAGTGCCACCAGCTCACGCGGTAACCCTCAAGTTCAAGGCGCTGCACCAGCGACTCTCCCATGATCGGATCGTCCTCGACAACGCCGATCATGGGCGGATGCCCGCTGTCCGAGCGGTCGGTCTGCGTTGCAGTCGCGGAGCTCACGTCACGGCCTCCTGTCCAGTCGCTTCGCTGACGGGCAAAGTCACGATAATGCGTGATCCCTGTTCGCTGGACGCCGTCGTCACGACGATGCGGCCACCCAATCCCCGGACAAGATCACGGACGACGCGGATGCCGAGGCCTCGAGGAGGGTCTTGCGGATCCGTGACGTCGGTCTCCGTCAACGCCTCAGCGACAGCGTTCGGCAGGCCTGGACCGCCATCTACCACCTGCAAGACGAGGTTTGTTCGATCCACACCATCGCGAACATCATCGATCCACGCGCGAAAGCCGACCTCGCCATCCGGCGGGGAGGCTTCGCAGGCATTCAGGAGCAGATTGAGGGTGATCTGACGGGTCTCGGTTGCTGAAACACCAATCGTTCCCTGGATGCCACAATCCCACGCCAATCGAAGCCGTCGTCGTATTATCTCGGGCTCGATCAGGATCCGAAGATCGTCCAGATCACCGCCCGTGAGTTGGCGGCTGTCCGGAGGCATCCGATGGAAAGCCAGCACGGAATTGACGACGTCCCGAATGCTCCATAGGCCGCGCTCGATCAGATCGAGGCCCTTGGCGCGCGTATCCGGATCATCGCCAAATTTGCGGACTGTGTTGAGTGCCGTCGACATGCCGCCGAGCGGATTGCGGACTTCGTGAGCCACGGTCGCGGCAAGCCGTCCAAGCACGCTTTCGCGCTCGCGCTGCGCGAGCTTCGCAGCAAGCAACTCGCGTTCGCCGATCGCGTCGATCAAATCATTGTAACCCCTGAGCAGACGGCCATATTCGCTCGATGCCGGTGGAAGCAGGGCGAATGATACGCGCTCAAAGTCGCCGGCCTGGGCGCGGCGCAGCCGCTCCGCCAGCAAGCGAACCGGCAGCACCATGCGACGCACGATCAGAAATCCGATCGCGGCGGCTCCGGACCCGGCCAGCACGCTCGCCAGAAGCAACTCGCCGTTGCAGCGCTTGCCGCTCCTCGATCAGTGGTTTGAGTTCGACCGCAACGTAAAGATCTGCGACATGTTTTCCGTCACGCACGATGGCCCGCACAGCCCAACCCGTGCCGGTTTTCCCGTCGAAGACGAAACCACCACCCTGTTCGAGTTGCCGACGAAGATCCGCGTCGTGAAGGGGATCGTCCGCGCCGACGTCACCGTTCGGGCCGGACACGTCGGCAAATACGGTGCCGTCCGGGAGTTGCACAATGGCGCGCTGTTCACGCATCCCCTGATGAAACCACATGGTCCGGCGCAACGCCTCAGTCGTGTTGGCCAAGTTCCGGGCAACGATGTGGGGATAAACAGTGGTCGAAATGCCGTCGAGATAAACCGCGGCGATCTGGCGTACGCCGAGTTCCTGTTCGTGGGCGACTGAAAACATCATGACGCGCGAAACCACGATAGCAACCGCAAGGATCAGGGCGCCTGACACGATCGGCACCAGCGCGGCCAAAGGCCAGGGGCGCTTCCAAAACGCCGCTCCTTCCCGCTTCTTTCCGGAGACACTTTTTCCGGTGTCCATTTGGTCACCACGGGCGCGCGCAATGCCTCCAAGAAACTCAAAGCTCGGCGCAAGCTCGGTGGCGCGCTTGTCTTCAGCGCCGGGCTTGCGAATTAACTCGGTTTCGTGGGCCATCATTCACTCAGAACGTGGGACGTATTGCAGTGCAATCGAGGTCTCGGAGTTAGAGCCGGAATCTCAAGGCGAATGATCGATTGAGAGTACGCCGCTTTCCCGGTTGAAACGAAACTGCGACCGAACTCGTTTGCTTAGTTCAACTATAATGCATTTTGAGCAAGCAGTTCCAGCGCATCTGGCGCGTTGCGGTCGCTCATTTCGTCCATCGCGAATTTAACAGGACTGAAGATAGGAACCGGCCTCGATTTGACGCGATCACATAACGCGTTTTTTTGTTCCAAGAGTGTATTCGGGAGTGCATCCGGTGAGGCCGCAAGAAAAACCCCAACCTGAGTGAATCTCCTCAGAGCGGGAATTGAGTTAGGAAAGCGCATGCGATGCGCATACGCGCATGCTCTCACGTCTAATGATCTTGATTGCCAGCGGTCATTTGTTCGCCCCACCCGCGAGTAGACCTGGTGTCGGGGTCCCGTTTGCTGGCAATCGCCTTGGCTGCGTGCTTGACCTTCAATCTCACGCCAACGAATTTACCATCGCTTTCGAAAATTATTCCGGCTTTCTCGAAGGCGTCGCGAATTGCAACGAGATTCTCTGCGGTAGTCCTCCGCCGTGCATGTTCAAAATGCTTTAGCGTTGATAGGCCGATGGCCGAAGCTGCCGCTAGATCGGATAGCGTCCAGTTTAACAAGCCGCGAGCGCCTCGCGATTGCTGCGACGAGATAGGCATTCCACGGCTACCCTGGAATAAAAAGCTCCGCCCTGAGGGGGAATCAGTCTCGCAGCGGAGCTAAGTCAGTGGAGGACACGCCCATTCAAAGCGTGTCGTTTTGCAACGACAACATACTAACATAAATGCTGAGCGAGCGCGACCGACTTTAGGATATCGGGCGACGGCGCCGTGGACGAAATTAGTCATGTTCGGATTATCGAACATGATCTCGGAGGTTATGTTCGGTTTTACGAACGTTGGTTGATCTTCATAAAATATCTTAGCGCTATCGTTGTGCGCGCGGTCCGTGATAATGTTTTGGCTCGTACGGGCGGATGCGCGTGCGTGTGTCTAACATGTGACTTTGCCTCGCTCATGAGTGATCCTCGTGAGTGGGGCTTTTTATTTTCATCGCTAGTGTTGTCCGCGTTTGCTGCCAGCATCGTGATTGGAAGTGAAGCAAGATAGACGCGAACGGAATGGCGGTGTTAAAAGTGGTTACGAGCTTCTGAGCGCGGTAAGGGCGCGCATCGCAGAACAATCTCAAAACATAATCGCACGCATCCGCTGTCTGCGGCGTGCGCCCTCACCACACAGATGCTCGTGAATGCTTTTTTCAAGCCCTAGGAAAACGGGCGCAAAGGAGGAAAACATGAACAGACGAGCATTTCTGAAAACTTCCGCCGCAGCGGGTGCGATGTTGGCAACTGCGAAAGACGCAATCGCCGAAACCGAGAGGCCGGCAGGAGAAACCGGCGTTGCGTTGCCCGCGTCATCGGAGGCAAGGCTTCCACTCGGGCCATTACCCAATACCCGCTATCCGGACACTCACATCGAGTCCCTCGACAAGCGCTTCAAGGGCAGCGTCGGCACCGGTGCCGTCGAACGGATCGCGACCGGCTTCCGCTGGGCCGAAGGTCCGGCCTACAATGCGGCAGGCCGTTATCTGATTTTCAGCGACATCCCGAACAACCGGATGATGCGCCTGCTCGAGGACGACAATCACCTCAGCGTCTTCCGTTCGCCTTCGTACAACTCCAACGGCAACACCTTTGATACAGAAGGCAGGCTGGTCAGTTGCGAGCACGCCGGTCGGCGCATCATACGCACTGAACATGATGGCACCGTCACCGTCATCGCCGATCGCTACAACGGCAAGCGGATCAACTCACCCAATGACGTGGTGGTCGCCTCCAACGGATCGATCTGGTTTAGCGATCCGACCTACGGGGTGGACGGAAACTACGAGGGCTTCAAGTCTGAGAAGGAGCAGGAGAAGCACAACGTCTTCCGCGTCGACCCGCAGAGTGGGGCGGTCACCGTCGTCGTCGATGATTTTGTGCAGCCCAATGGCCTGTGCTTCTCGCCGGATGAAAAGAAGCTCTACGTCGTTGACAGCGGCATCTCACATGGTGGTCCTGCCCATATCCGGTCATTCGACGTCGATATTGCCACCGGCAAGGTGTCCAACGGGAAGGTTTTTGCAGAAGGCTTCGCACCCGGACTGAGCGATGGCATCAAGTGCGATGTCGAAGGCAACATCTGGTGCAGCATGGGGTGGGCCGATCCCAAGGAAGACGGTGTCCGTTGCCATCACTCCAGCGGCGACTTGATCGGCAAAATTCATTTGCCGGAAACCTGCGCCAACATGGCCTTCGGTGGAATGCTGCGCAACCGGTTGTACATTTGCGGGACGACCTCGATCTACGCCTGCTATGTCGGCGTCCAGGGCGCGGGAAGGTGCTGATCTAACGCCAATCCCAACGGCTCCCGGCACGCGTGCCGGGAGCCGTTACTCCATGGGTGCCGCTTCACAATTTGTTCGACCAGCTTTTGTGAAGACTCGCGGCAAAGTGTTTCGTTGTTGTTACCCGGCTTGATCTCACCAAGTCGCGGACCGAACCAATAGTGGTCAAAGAAGCAGAATTTTAATCGAAGCAAGTTCGGTTAGCTGGCGTGCGCCGATCCGTGACGCCGCGTCCTCATAACTGCACGATCGGCGGCTTGGCGTTGAGGCCTTCGACCTGAAAGCCGGCGACGCGCTTGTAATTGGCGGCGATGTCTTCCAGTTCCCTTTGCGACAGCACATCGGTGACGATGTTATAGCCGTCCGGCGCGCGCTCCTCGACCAGTTGCATCACTTGCTCGGGCCCGTTGCGGCGGTTGAGCATGACAAGGTCGGTGGTCGCCGGCCGCCGCTCGGCCTCATAGGCGGCCAGCGCGGTGTTGGTCGGGCCGTGCGCCAGGATCTCGCGGGTAATGACACGGGCGTCGAGGATCGCCTGCGACGCGCCATTGGAGCCGATCGGATACATCGGATGCGCGGCGTCGCCCATCAGGGTGACCCGGCCGAACGTCCATTGCGCAATCGGATCGCGGTCGACCAGCGGATATTCGTAAGAATGCGGGCAGTTGCGGATCAGGCCGGGCACATCGAGCCAGTCGAACCGCCAATCCTCGAACCAGGGCAGGAATTCCTCCAGCCGTGCCGCGCGGTTGTAATCCTCGCGGCGCCATTGATAGCTCGGCGGCATGTGCCGCTCGGCGACCCAATTGATCGAGAATTTGCCGGATGAGTTCGGGCTCTTTGGAGATCGGATAACAGACGAATTTCAGGATTTCGTGGCCTGCCATGATCATGGTGCGGCCAGAGAGAAACGCATCGCTCTCGGTGATGCCGCGCCAGAGGATGCGCCCGTTCCAGATCGGCGGGCCTTCCAGGGGATAGAGTTTTTCGCGAACCGCTGAATGAATGCCGTCGGCGGCGATCAATAGCGTGCCGTCATGGCTGCCCGCCGGCTTGCCGGTGGCCTTGTCGATGAAATCCGCAACGACGCCGCCCGATGTCTCCGACCAGCCGCTGAGGTGATGGCTGGTGAGAATGTTGGCGGCGCCAAGCCGCTCGGTCACGACATCGAGCAGGATCTGCTGCAGCGTGCCGCGGTGGATCGAGAACTGCGGCCATTTGTAGCCGGCCTCGATGCCGCGCGGTTCGCTCCAGATCGGCTTGCCATGCTTGGAAAAGAACGCCAGCTCCCTGGTGCGCACGCCCGAAGCATCGAGCTGGTCGAGCAGGCCGAGTTCGATCAGCTCGCGCACGGCGTGCGGCAGCACATTGATGCCGACGCCGAGCGGCTTTAACGCCGGCACGCTCTCGAAGACTTTGGCTGGAATGCCGATCTGGTGCAGGCTGAGCGCCAATGTCAGCCCGCCGATGCCGCCGCCGGCGATGAGAACGGTCATGGTCGCGCCTCTGTTATGGATGGCGTCATGACATGGCAGGCGGAAGTGGGCAACTGCGAAAGGCGCTCGATTGACTCAAGTCGCGCTGAAAGTGCGAACCTCAGATGTGCAGTTGCACATCTGAGGTCCACGTGAAGACGCGTGTCCCGGAATGACCGAAGTTGAAA
>CAVYSR010000017.1:0-985133 GCA_963771225.1 uncultured Pseudomonadota bacterium
CTGGGGAACTAGGATTTGAACCTAGACAAACAGAGTCAGAGTTTGTTGTGCTACCGTTACACCATTCCCCAAGAAACTAACGAGAATTCTTTAGCAGATTCAATTGCTTAAGATTTTGCCAGGCGATTGCTTGCGGCCGAATGCATAAAATCCCGCCGAACTGTGCGCCGTTCTACCCGCTAGGTCCCGGCCTTGGCAAGCGCGCGGCGATGCGCTTGTTGGAAGCGGGGCCGCGGGCGAAGCCGCCGCCATTTGCAGCGCAGATCGCTTCGCGGTCAGGGCGAGGGCGCATGAGCATCTATTTTGAGGAATTGGATTTTCGTCCCACCCCGATGGGCGTGCTCACCCTGCGGCGGCGCCGGCAGCTCTCTTCCGGCCTCGATATCTATGAAATCAAACTCGGCGACGAATTCTTGATGTCGAGCCAATTCACCGTCGCCGAGATCGCGCTGGCGCGGCTCGGCCTCGATGCTGTGAAACGGCCGGACCTGGATGTCGTCGTTGGCGGCCTTGGGCTTGGCTACACCGCGCAGGCGGTGCTGGAACATCCTGGCGTGCGATCCTTGATCGTGGTCGACGCGCTGGCGGAAGTGATCGAGTGGCATCAGCAGGGATTGCTGCCGCTCGGCAAGCCATTGACCGATGATCCGCGCTGCCGCCTCATCAACGGCGACTTCTTTGCCATGTCGCATTCCGCTGACGGCTTCGATCCGGATGCGCCGGGCCGCCGTTTCGACGCGGTGCTGCTGGATATCGATCACTCGCCGCGCAACCTGCTGCATCCGCGTCATGCCGCGCTGTACGCGCCGGAGGGGCTCGCCAGGCTTGCAAGACATCTGCATCCCGGCGGCGTCTTCGCGCTGTGGTCGAACGACCCTCCCGACGACGCCTTCAGTTCCGTGCTGGCGGGCGCGTTTGCAACATCGGCGGCGCATGTCGTGACGTTCGACAATTTGCGAGGGGACGGTGACGCCAGCAACACCGTCTACGTTGCCGTCAAGGCGGGCATTGGCGGATAGCCGCGCCGTCATGACCGGCGGAAGACGGTTTTATTTTATCTTGTCGTAGGCGGCGGCAAAATCGGTCAGCGGCATCGGAATGGTGATGGTTTCCTTGGCGAGGTTTTGAAACGACAGCTTCAACTCCTTGCCCGATTTGAGCGCGGCCAGGACGTCGGGCGCGATCGCCGCTCCGGCATAGCAGCCCCTGTTTTCGCAGGTCTGGATTTGCAGATCGGCCGTCTTGCCGTCATCGACCTGCAGTTTGGCGCCACCCGGCAGATTAAGTCCGAGCGGCAATTGCACCATGGCGACCGGTACGCGGGTGTCGCTGGGCACGCGAATGTTGACGAGAACGATCAATTGTCCGGTTTTGCTGAGGACAGCCGTTTGCTCCATCGCGCATTCAAGCGGTGCCTCGCGGCTCGCGCTGGAGCATCGCACGGCCCAGCCGGGCTGGGGCGAGGCCGCCGCGGCTGCCGGAGCGGCGTCGGCCGCGGGCGTGGCCGTTGTCGGGGCGGCGTGCGGCGCGTTTTTGGACTTGGCTGCTTGCTGGGCGTGGCTCGCTCCGACGGAGCCGAAAGCCAAAATGGCCGCCAGGACGGCGAGTTTTGCGGAAATTTTCACGAGTACGGCTCCAGGACGAGGCCGCTGAGAAAGGGACAAGTATGGAGCCAAAGTCAAGTCATTCGGCGGCTTCCTTGGCCGAACGGTGCTCGGTCGCCGGCCGCTCGCTCTCGATATTTTTCGAGCGTCCCCAGTCTGAAAACGCATTCGAGAGCCGGTCGAGATAGAGATACACCACCGGCGTCGTAAACAGCGTCAGCGCCTGGCTGACGATCAGGCCGCCGACCATGGCGTAGCCCAGCGGTTGGCGGATCTCCGATCCGGTGCCGGTCCCCAGCATCAGCGGCACGCCGCCGAGCAGGGCGGCCATCGTCGTCATCATGATCGGGCGGAAGCGGATCAGGGCTGCCTTGCGGATCGCTGCCTCCGGCGACAGGTGCTCGTCGCGTTCGGCCACGATCGCGAAGTCGACCAGCATGATGCCGTTTTTCTTGACGATGCCGATCAACAGAATGATTTCGATCAATGCGATCAGGCTGAAATCATATCCAAACAGCATCAGCGTCGCCAACGCGCCGACGCCGGCCGACGGCAGGGTCGATATGATCGTCAGCGGATGAATGTAGCTCTCGTACAGAATACCGAGGATGAGATAGACCACGACGAGTGCGGCGAGGATCAGCAGCGGTACGGTGCCGAGCGACTGCTGAAAGGCCTGCGCGGTGCCCTGGAAGTTGCTCGCGATGGTGGCCGGCACGCCCATCTCGGAGACAGCCTTGTCGATCGCGATGGTGGCCTCTCCGAGCGAGACGCCCTGCGCGAGGTTGAAGCTGATCGTGGTCGCCGGGAATTGTCCCTGGTGGCTGATCGACAGCGGCCGCACCGGAACGGTGGTCCAGTGGGCGAACACCGACAACGGGACCAGGTCGCCGGTCAACGGCGACTTGATGTAGATGCTGTTCAGGCTGTCGACCTTGCCCTGCAACTCCGGCAAGATTTCAAGAATGACATGATAGCTGTTGATTTGCGTGAAATACTGCGCGACCTGCCGTTGGCCGAACGCGTCCGACAGGGTGTCATCGATCAATTGCGGCTGGATGCCGTAGCGCGATGCAGTGTCGCGGTCGATCGCCAGCGTCAGCGTGGTGCCCTCGGTCTGCTGGTCGGTAGCGACGTCGCGCAGCATCGGCAGCGTCCGCATCTTCTGCAGGATTTTGGGCGCCCAGGTGTTGAGTTCATCGAGATTGGAGTCCTGCAGGGTGTATTCGAACTGCGTGCGCGTCGCGCGGCCGCCCAACCGGACGTCCTGCGCCGCCTGCATGAACACCCGCGCGCCCACCAGCTTGTCGAATTGCGGGCGCAGCCGCGCAATAATCTGTTGCGCACTGGCCTTGCGGTCGTCGCGCGGCGTCAGCGTGATGTACATGCGTCCGTTGTTCAGCGCATTACCGCCGCCACCGATCGCCATCGCGACGCTGGCGACGTCGGGATCGGCTTGCACGATCCTGCCGATCTCTTCCTGAATACGCGTCATCTGCTCAAAGGACACGTCCTGTCCTGCTTCGGTAATCGAGGTGATCAGTCCGGTGTCCTGCTGCGGGAAAAAGCCCTTTGGAATAATGACGTACAAATAGCCCGACAACGCCACCGTCGCGAAGAACACCAGCAGGGTCGTCAGGCGCCAACGCAGCACGAGATCGAGGCCTAGTTCATAAGCCCGCAGCAGGGCGTCGAAGCAGCGCTCGCTCCATAGATAAAGACGGCCATGCGCGGCCTGCTCGCTGTGCGCTTTCAGGAAGCGCGACGCCATCATCGGCGTTAGCGTCAGTGAAACCACCATCGAGACGAAAATCGCCATCGAAAGAGTAATGGAGAATTCACGGAACAGCCGGCCGATAATGCCACCCATCAGCAACAGCGGAATCAGCACGGCGACCAGCGAAATGCTGATCGACACGATGGTGAAACCGATTTCGCCCGCTCCCTTGAGCGCCGCGGCGTAAGGCCTTTCGCCTTCCTCGATATATCGCGTGATATTTTCAAGGACGACGATCGCGTCGTCGACGACGAACCCGACCGAAATCGTCAGCGCCATCAGCGACAGGTTATCGAGCGTATAGCCGAAGGCCCACATCAACGCGCAGGCGCCAAGCAGCGCCAGCGGAACCGTGACGCTCGGGATGATGGTCGCCCACACGGTACGGAGGAAAATAAAGATCACCATGACGACAAGAAAAATCGTCAGCAGCAGTGTGTATTGGACATCGGTGACCGCCGCGCGAATGGTCTGGGTGCGGTCGCTGATGAGCGAGACTTTGATGGTCGGCGGTATAGACGCAATCAGCCGCGGCAGCTGCGCCTTGATCTTGTCCACGGTGTCGATGACGTTGGCGCCAGGTTGTTTGAACACGACGAGAAAGACGCCGCGCTTGCCGTTGGCCCAGGCCACCTGCTTGGCGTCCTCAGGCCCGGAGACCGCGGTTCCGATGTCGCGAACCCGCAAGGGACCGCCGTTGCGATAGGCGATGATGACGTCGTTCCAGTCCTTGGCCTTCAGCAGTTGATCGTTGGCATAGATCGTGTAGCTGCGGGTGCCGCCATCCACATTGCCCTTGGCGTTGTCGACGGTTGAAACGGCGAGCTGGTTGCGGACGTCCTCCAGCGACAAGCCCTTGGCAACCAGTTTGGCCGGATCGATCTGGATGCGGACGGCGGGCTTCTGCTGGCCGCCGATGGTGACCTGCGCCACGCCGGAGATCTGGCTGATCTGCTGCGCCATCTGGTTGTCGGCATAGTCGTCGACTTCGGTCACCGGTAGCGTGTCCGAGGTCATTGAGAGCAGGAGGATCGGCGAATCCGCCGGATTGACCTTCCGATAGGTCGGCGGCGTCGGCAGGCTTTTCGGCAACTGGCCGCCCGCCGCGTTGATTCCTCCGAGGATATCGTTGGTGGCGGCATCGATGCTTCGGTTGAGATCGAACTGGATGGTGATCGAGGTCGAGCTCAGCGAGCTCGTCGACGTCATCTGCGTGATGCCGGGAATCTGGGCGAACTGCCGTTCCAGCGGCTGTGCCACCGACGTTGCCATGGTTTCGGGGCTGGCGCCGGGCAGGTTGGCCGATACCTGGATGGTCGGGAAGTCCACTTGCGGCAACGGCGCGACCGGCAATAGCGGATAGGCGACCAGCCCGACGAACAGGATTCCGGCCATCAGCAGCGATGTTGCGATGGGGTATCGGATAAACGGCGCCGAGATGTTCATTTTTATGGGACCTTGGCCGGGGCCTGCGCCGAATCCGCAATCGCGGTTGAGACCAGCGAACCGGGCTGCACCCTGTACTGACCGGCGGTAATCACCCGCTGTCCCGGCGTCAGGCCCTCATCGACCACCGATCGGCCATCGACCGACTGGCTGACCTTGATTTTGCGCAGGTTGGCCTTGTTGTCCTGGTCGACGATGAACGCGTACAGACCGCCGCTGCCATGTTGAATCGCGTCATCCGGGATAACGACGGCGTCCTTCAAGGTTTTGACGAGCAAGCGCGTCGAGACCGATTGGCCCGGCCACAGGGCGTGATCCTTGTTCTCGAAGATGGCCTTGAGGCGGATCGTCCCGCTGGCGACGTCGACCTGGTTGTTGATCAAGGAGAGCGTGCCGGTGGACAATACCCGCTTGCCGTCGGCCGTCAGTGCGATCACCTTGGGCGGTTGCGAAGCGAGCGCGGCCTTGATTTCCGGTAGCTGTTCCTCGGGTGCCGTGAAGATCACAGCGATCGGTTCGATCTGGGCGATGGTGACGATGCCGGTCTGGGTCGAGGCGTTGACGATATTGCCCTGGTCGACCAGACGAAAACCGGTGACGCCCGCCAGCGGCGCGCGAATGGTCGCATAATCGAGCTGGGTTTTGGCGTTTGAAATGGCGGCGACATCGCCCGCGATCTGGGCGATGAGCTGCTGGACCGTGGAATTCTGGGTGTCGGTCTGCTGCTTGGTCGCGAATTCGCCCAGGCTGACGTAGCGATGAAGATCGAGCTTGGCATTGGCCAGATGGGCTTCGTCCTGGGCCTTCTTGGCGACCGCCTGATCGAACGTTGCCTGGTACGGACGCGGGTCGATCTCGGCGAGGATGTCACCCTCCTTCACCAATTGCCCTTCCTGAAAGGCGATCTTGTTGATCTGACCGTCCACCCGGGTGCGAACGACGACGGTGTTCAACCCCTGGACCGACCCCAGACCGAACAGATAGGACGGAAAATCTGCCTTCTCGACCGACGCTATCGTCACCGGAACGGGCTTCGCTGCCGGGGGACCGGAAGGCTTTTGAGCATTCTCAGCCTGAGCGCCCGGACGAGTGCCGCGATATTGCTGCCAACCGAAAAACCCCAGCGCAGCAACGGCTACGATCAACGCAATCCAGCGGATTGTTCGAGCTCGGGTCATTGGGGGCCCATCAGTTCAAAACTGCGTGCGGCATCTCTTAAAGAATGCCTGGAGCCACATAATATGCATGCACTTAATGTGTAAACACACTATCACTTGAGAAATTCTAAATTATTGGAAAGCTTTGGGAACCGCCACCGCTATGTCGCTCGATCTGAAACGCCAGTTGATTGCGCAACTCGTCGAAAGCTCGCGGTTGCTGCGCAACTATATCGACCAGCGCGCCAAGGGGCGTGGCACCACGCGCGCGCAGTGGATCGTATTGTTCAGATTGCGGCAGCAGGAAGGATTGTCGCAAGTCGATCTGGCCGAAGTGCTCGAACTGCAGCCGATCTCGCTGGTGCGCCTGCTCGATCGACTGGTCGAGCACGGCCTTCTCGAGCGCCGGAACGATCCCAAGGACCGGCGCGCCAACCGGCTGTTTCTCACCGCAAGCGGGCGCCAACTGGTCGACGATCTCGACAGCCTGCGCGACTCCATTGCGATCGATGTGCTGCAGGACATTCCCGCAGGGTCGCTGCAGACCAGTCTCGAGACGCTCAAGGACATCAAGGAACGCATCAAGGGTTTCACTGAGCCCGGCGATATCGCCGCCAAATAATCGTCGGGCCATCCGGTCAGCGAGTACGGAGTCAAAGTCAAGTCATTCGGCAGCTTCCCTGGCCGGTCGTCGGCCGCCCGCGTTACTGCAATTCCCGCCTGCCCCAAAAAATATGGAGAGGAAGTAACAGGGACAGCGAAAATCCGGCACCGATGTGGATCCAGCTCATCCAGGGCCGCAACGTTTCCGATCCAAGATAATAAAGTCCGAAGGCGGTCACGATCAGCACCGCGTTGAACGTGACCATGGCGGATCCTGAAACGCGGTTTTTCCGGCTCCGCCAAGCGCGCATCACGTGTACCGGGATGAGGGCGCCCAGCAACAGCAGCGTCACCATCGCCGCGCCGCCATGCACCATCAGCAAATAGGCAACGCTCTGCTGCCAGATCTCGTCGGTGGAAATATCCTTTTGCCAATCCGCCACAAGCCAACCGGCGCCTGTCAGGAACAGGACCCCGAAAGCGGCATAGATCGCGAAGCGGAATGAAGGTTTAAGCCGCAAGGTACACTGCCTGATGCCAGTCAGGGGTGATCTGGACGTCGCCGTCCGTCGAAATCAGTAGTGCATTTGCGTTGTAATGCTCAAGCAATTCCGTTGCGTCAGTTCCGGCAATCATGACGATTTTCGTCAGCGCGTCGGCGGTCATGCAAGAGGACGCACGCACGGTAGCCCCGTCGATGGTGTGCGCCGGCCTGCGGCGGACGGGATCGATGATCGCCGAACTTGCCGTATCCGCCGATTGAAAGGGATCGAATCTGCGCGCCGTCGATGCCAGCGCCCCGTCGGTGATCTCGACGCTGCAGATCAAGCGGCGGGGATCGCGCGGGTGACGAATATGAACTGCCTGCGGCGCTTCGCCGAAGACGGCGAGATCGCCGCCGGCATTCACGATGCCGCCGGCTGCGCCGAAACCGCGCAATACCTCCAGCGCCCGATCGACCGCGAAGCCTTTTGCGATTCCTCCGAGGTCAATCCTGACATTGGCCTGTCGAAAGCGAACCTTTTGGCCTTCAAGCAGCTCAATTGGGTCAAATGCTCGCGCTTCGGCGTCGATCGGATTCTGATCGTTCGCCCCGGGCAGCAATCCCATGGCCTGCAGCTCTGGCGCGACGGCAATATCAAACATGCCGTTTGATCTGCGATGCATCTCAACGGCTGCCTGAAGGACCTGGTACGTCCAGTCATGAACATCGATCGGCCGAACAAAGGCTTCACGGTTGAGGCGGCTGACATCGCTGTCCGGCTCGTGAAAGCTCATCAGGCGGTGGACCCGGGCGACAGCCTCGAACGCGGCGTCAATAGCCGTATTCATAGCGGATTTGGCCGCCCCCGTGACCTCGATCTCCACGAAGGTACCGAGCAGCGGCCTGGCGCGACGAATTTTATCGAAGGCGGTTGCCATAAGCTGCCAATACTCGCTTCACGCCCTCGGTGATATGCGTCGAAGACAGGGTTGCGCCAGCGATATTCCTGATATCGCCATTTATCTTGAGCGAGCTGCCGCTGGTCTTTCCGACAAACTGCGCGAGCCAGCTCGGGCTTCTGATTTCACCGCCATAGGACTCCCGATATTGCAGGATCTCGACGGCATGCACCGCACCGCTTGGCGTCAATGCCACCGCGTAGTCGATATAAAGATGCTTTCCAACCACCCGATCGAAGATGAAGAAGCCGGCGACGCGGCCGCCAGCTTCGGCTTTCCAGACCCGTCCTGCCTGCACTTCGGTGAAGTGCGTGGCCGACGGAAATGCCTGCTTCTGCGCCTCTTCAATCGAAAGATATTGCATCGCATAGGCCGGCGAAGCGATCGACACGATCGCCGCCGCCGGCAGTGTATATCGAACCCATTGCGTCATTTTTCACGTTGCTCCCGGCATTCCTGATCAACCGCAGCGGGACCGTTGCCAAAGGCCCCGCCACTTTTCCATCGGAGCGTATCTGCCCCGGTCAAAAGAAAAATCCGACGCCGCCGAGGAACGAATCTGAAAGAGCGCCGGTCAGGCTCTTGTCGATCACCCTTTGATAGGTGGCCTTCAGCACCACTTTGGGCGATGGGAAGACCGCGACACCCGCCGTATGGAATTGGCGTTGGCCTGCACCCGTCGGCAAATTGGCGTCAGTTCCGGCAAATCCGCCGGTCTGGAAGTTTTCATAGGTGTAGTTGTAAAACGGGACCGCCTCCCAATCGCTGCCTTTAATGGTCCCTAGAGGCACATGGTAAGCGATCTCGCCGGAATAGCCGTACATCGACTTGCCGACATTATCGGTGGGGTCGGTGTCATTGTTGGCGCGCAGGTTTTCGGGGTGACCAAATCCAACGCGGACGTACTCGCCGCGCAGTTCGAGGCCCGTACTGGGCACGCGGTAACGGAATTCAGCGTCGAACATGGCAAGGCTCGACGCGCCGAGGAAGTTGCCAAAATCGTCATGGGCGCCGCGTGGCGTGGTATTTGGCGAATAATAGGCGCTGATGCTGCCTCCGAAGCCCGGAAGGAATGTCGGGGTAAAGTCAAGCCGGCCGGATGTGGCAACGGTGTTAGAGAGCTGTTGGAAGCTGCCTAGCGGCGGGTTTGAGAATGTCAGGGCATTGAGCCCGTCAATGCCTGGAAAATAGGGCGTCCCCGGTGGAGGGACGGTCCTGGCTGCCGTGCGAGCGTCAAACGTATCGCCAAAATCCTCGTTGCTGGCCGAGAGCATCACTTGATACTTCAGGTCTTCGGTGATCGTGCCATAGACGCTGGTGCCGGGCACCTTCCAGGTCGACGGAATGAGGCCATTATAGAGTTCGGGCCGATTGACGCTGTAGAACTGCGTCGGTTCGTGATGCTGGTTGATATATCCGATCGGCACCAGGTCGATACCAGGGGCGCGCCAATTGAACTGATCCATGATCTTGAAATCGATCCAGATCTGCTCGATCTCGGCGGTGCCGTGCAACTTGTCGTCGTTGTCGAATCCCGAACCGGCATGCTCGAATTCGATTTCGGCGTTGAAGATGATGTTGTCGGTGATCGCATAGGTCGGCAACAGCACCATACGCGCCGTATCGAAGCCATTTTGCCACTGGCCGTTGGCGGCGGGATTTTGCATCGTGCCGAACTTGACCTCGCCGTAAGCCCCGATGCTCAATCCCGTCACGGGCGAGGGCGCGAGGCCCAGTATCGGCAGGTCAGCCGGATTGGACGAAACATCGATCGGCTTGGACTTTGGCGAGGACGGGCCAGTGGGGCCCTGTGCTGGGTCCGCCGGTACCACGGCGCCGTCGCTCTTTTTCAACTCCGGAGCGGGCGCCTTGGGCAGCTTTTCGGGGGACGCGGTCGGCTTTTCGGAGGAGGAGGCCGGCTTCTCGGCAACGGCCGCCTGCTTTTCGGCAGCGGGAGCCCGCTTCTGCTTGAGTTCGGTCTCGAGCGACTGGATGCGTTGCTCCATCGCCTCCAGCTTTTTCAACAAGGCTTCGTTCACGTCGCCGTCCGCCGCCCGGGCGCCGCTGCAGCTGACGATGGACATTACGGCTGCCGCCAGCAGCGCCTTTCGCCTGCAACGTCGGTCCGGACGGAATATCGATGGCAAGCGCGGAAACTGGTGCAACGACATAGGGGCCCCCCTGCGGAAATCAAAGACTCCGCGACACACCTATCACCGTTGCAAAATGTTTCTGGAATCAGAAAATGGAGTGCTCGACTGGAATCTCTCCACATTAGAATTAGAACAAAACTAAAGTACGAAACCTAGAATGGTTCTAGTCAATCGATTCATTCAGATGGAACGGTAGAGGTGCTTGCGCTTGATGCGTGCGGTATCACCGCGCAAATCGCGATCGAGAACTTCTCGCCAACCTCGCAGCCAGTCAGGAACGCATGATGGATGAATTGAACGGACGCATGATCGCTTGTCAGCTCCTGATCACCGGCCTGATTGCCCGCGTCGCCAACGACCAGCCCGATCCGTTGCGGTTTCTCACCGACTTTCGCGACGAGATCAAAGCCGTGGTCAAGGGCGTCAATATTGCGGGCATGGAAAACACCGATCGCGTGCGACTGACGGCGCAACAAACCGTCGATGAGCTGTTTTCGCTGATGAAGGCGCCGAGTGTCGACTGAGCGACACCAATGGAACCAGAAAGTGGAAAAACGCCCGATTTACAGGCATTTCTCGGCATCAATCTGGAACGCTTCAAATCGAATTTTAGAACGATTTCAAACTAAGGCTTAGAATAGTTTTGATCTGGATGGATTCAAGCATCACAGCGCCTTAATCGGATTGACCGGAATTTTCGCGCTCGATAACCAACATGCAGTTGCTCGTCGCTGTGGGGTGCATGAGCAGACTGAATTTGGCTTTTAGGGGCGTGCTTCAATGAACAAGACAAAGATGCCGGGATCGCTGCGTTTGAACGCGGCGATGAACTCGGTCGGTGAAACATTCGACAATTATTCCGGCCGCAAGGTCTCGGCAGTCGCCGGCCTGATGGCGGTCGCCTCGTTCTCGGGCGCCGAGGCGCAGCAGGGACCGCTGCCGCCGGTGACGGTGGATGCGCCGGTTGCTCGACCGCGCCCCGCCGCCTCGAAACCGTCGCCGGACCATGTTCGCGCCCGCACCGCCTTGCGGCGCGCCGCGCACCGGACGCAACAAGCGCATGTCGCGCCGGTGCCGTTTCCCAACGCGGGCGCCCTGAGCGCGGACCGCAACCCCTATGCGGACGCGGCCGCTCCCTACAAGGTCGATCACCTCCAGTCGTCGGGAAAATTTCCCGAGCCGCTGTTGAATACGCCGAAGACCGTCACGGTCCTCAGCAAGGAAGTGCTGGCGGACGAGAACGCCACGTCGCTGAAGCAGGCGGTCCTCAACACCGCCGGCGTGACGCTCGGGACCGGCGAGGGCGGCAACGCCTTTGGCGACCGGTTCTTCGTCCGCGGCTTCGACACCCGCAATGACGTGTTTATCGACGGGGTTCGCGACTCCGGCGTCAGCGTCCGCGAGAATTTCTTCACCGAGCAGATCGAGATTCTGCGCGGCCCCGGCTCATCGTTTGCCGGTCGCGGCACCACGGGCGGCGCGATCAATATCGTCACCAAGCAGGCGACGACCGAAAAAAGCTTCTACAATATGGATACGACGTTTGGAACGGACAGCACCAAGCGCGTGACGCTCGACGTCAACCAGGTGATCAGCCCGACCCTGGCAATCCGCGCCGGTGGCCTGTTCCAGGATGCGGGCGTCGAGGGCCGCAACTTCATCACCGACGACCGCGGCGGCGGCTTCGTCGCGGTGAAGTGGACGCCGACTGACGCGGTAAAAGTGAACGCGAACTACATTCACACCGACATCCACGGCTTGCCGGATTTCGGCGTGCCGTATTTCCGGCCCGGGTCCACCGGGGTCGGCGGTCAGGTCTTCACCACAACGGCCGGCGGCCCATCCCCGGATTTCGGCATCAATCGCAACAATTTCTATGGCTTCGCCGACCGCGATTTCTTCTCGGTTCACCAGGACATCGCCACTGTCAATACCGAAGTCCAGATCACCCCCGATCTGGTGATCAGCGACAAGGTAAGGGCTTCGCGTTCGGTGCTGAACTACATCGGCACGCTTCCTGAATCGCCCAATCTCGCGGCGGGAACACTCACTGCCAATCCTCAGAGCCGTTTCCAGCCGACGGAGGTGGTGGCTAACCAGACCGAGGCGACCTACAAGTTCGACACCTTTGGTTGGCATCATACCGCGGTTGCAGGCGTCGAGGTGTCCCGCGAAGTCTCCAGCATCGACAGCTATACCGGTTTGAGCTCGGAGGCGCTGCCGGGCGGATTCAACGGCGGTGGGTCTCTGACCGGCGTGAGCATTTCCAATCCGCAATTCACGTTCTTGCCGTTTACGGGGACCCCGACGCTGACCGGAATGCCCACCAAGATCGCCATCGACACCACGAGCGGGTATTTGATCGATAGCGCGAATTACCACGACCTGTTTTGATCCTCAATGGCGGCATCCGCTACGATGATTACAACATCAAAACCAGTGGTTTCGGCACGGTGAACGGAGTCCGCGGCACAGTTCGGGCAGCAGGCCGCGGAGTTTCTTGATGCCGAACTTCAACCTGGGCATCACAGTGAAGCCGCTCCCGATTACCAGCGTCTACGTGGCCTATGCGACGTCATCGGACCCGGTGGGCTCTGAATTTGACGGCACCAGCGCAGACTACGGCGGGTTGGCGCCCGATCCTCAACGGCAACTGCAAACCAGATATTTGGGCCGCAGAAGAACGCGGCGATCGAGGTGGGCAACAAATGGGAATTGTTCGAACGCCATCTGCTGGTGAGCGGCGCATTGTTCCAGACCAATGTCACCAATGCGCGTGAGTCGGTGAACATCACCTCTCCTGCAACCGCGACCGCGGCTTGTCCTTATCCCGCTAATACAATTGGCACGGTGTCTTGCATCAGCGCAGGCGCGGCTTATCAAATCCAGGGCATTGATCTCGAAGTGGCCGGCAAGATCACCGACAAATGGAGCGTGTTCGGTGGCCTGGTCCTGATGAAGTCGGAGGTGACGAAGTCGCTGGTTCCCCCGGCCAATCCCGCATTGTTCAGTTCAAACGTCGGCCTGCCCTTGGCCAACATCGCCAATCAATCTTTCAGCCTGCTCAGCAAATATCAGCTCAACGACATCTGGGAATTTGGCGGACAGGCCGTCTATCGCTCCAAGATTTACGGCGGCACCTTGCTTGCCGCCAACCAGGGCACGTCGATTCCGAGCTTCTGGCGTTTCGATGCATTCGCTGAGGCGAAGATCAACAAGAACTGGCAGGTGAAGCTGTTCGTCAACAACATCTTCAACAAGCTCTACTACACCGCGTTGTATCAAAGCGCGACACCGTTCGTGCTGGAAGCGCCAGGCCGCACGGCGTCCGTGATGATCTCGGCGAGGTTCTGACTGTTGATGCGATGCTGATCTGTGTTCCGGATGTGCTGAGCAAGGATGATGTGGCGGATTTCCGCCACATCATGGACGGCTGCGCGTGGGAGGACGGCCGCTCGACCGCCGGGGCGCAATCGGCGCTGGTAAAACGCAATGAACAATTGCCGCCGGACGGCGAGGTCGCGCGCAAGCTCGGCCATCGCATCATTTCGGCGCTATCAGCCAACCCGCGGTTTATTTCGGCTGCGATCCCGCTGCGGATCTTCCCGCCGCTGTTCAACCGCTATGCCGCGGCGGACGGGCATCATTTCGGCATCCACGTCGATAACGCGGTGCGCGGCGATCATTTGACCGGCTTGCGCATCCGGACCGATCTGTCGGTCACGCTGTTTTTATCGGAGCCGGATGAATATGACGGCGGAGAACTCGTGGTCGAGGACGTCTACGGTTCGCATGAAATCAAGCTGCCGGCCGGCAATCTCGTGGTTTATCCTGCGTCTAGTTTGCATATGGTCACGCCGGTCACACGAGGCATGCGCGTTGCGTCTTTTTTCTGGCTGCAGAGCATGATACGAGATGCCCACGCCCGCAGCCTGATCTTCGATCTCGACACCGCGATCCAGGCCCTGGTCGAACGTCTTGGACGAGATGACCCCGAAACGGTCAAATTGACTGGTATCTATCACAATCTGATCCGCTACTGGGCCGAAGTATGAACGCATCACCTTCCCGAGCGATCGTTGTTGTCATCTTTGCGCTGGCGTTGATGTCGCCTTCGCTGGCGCAGCAGAAACCGGTGCCTTCTCCCGCGCCGCAACAACAGGTGCCTGCGCCGACGGCGGCGCCTGTCGTTGCCGCGCCGCCTGCTGCTGTGCCGTCGCCTGCTGTTCCGGCGCAGCCGGTTGCGTCGCCGGCGCAGGCTCCCGCATCGTCAGCGGCTGTTCAGTCTGCTCCCGCGCCGTCTCCGACCGTTCAGTCCGAGCCCGCGTCTCAGTTCGCCCCGCCTGCATCGACCGATCCGACGGCGGCGCCGGCCGATAGCGGCAGCAGGTCGCTGAAGTCGACGGCTGTCGCGCTCCGCGAGTTGTCGCCATGGTCGATGTTCCTGGCGGCGGACGTCCTGGTCAAGGCGGTGATGATCGGTCTCGCGTTCGCCTCGCTGGTGACATGGACCATCTTCATCGCGAAGATGATCGAGCTGTCGCTGGTCCAGCGCAAACTGCGCAGGGCGCTGGCCAAAATCAGCGATGCCAGATCGCTGTCGGAGGCGCAGTTCGCGCTGGGCGCAAAGGACAGCGTGTTGTCGGCGTTGCTGGCCGCGGCGATGCGCGAGGCGCGGCTGTCGGCGGGCATCTCCAGCGACAGCGGCATCAAGGAACGGGCGGCCTCGAGTTTTGCCGAGATCGTGCGCGCCGAAGCGCGCCGGATCCGGCTCGGCATGGGACTGCTCGCCACCATCGGGGCGACCTCGCCGTTCGTGGGACTGTTCGGCACCGTCTGGGGCATCATGAACAGCTTCATCGGCATCTCGAAATCGCAGACCACGAATCTTGCCGTGGTGGCGCCGGGCATCGCCGAGGCGCTGCTCGCCACCGCGTTCGGTCTGGTCGCCGCGATCCCGGCCGTGATCATCTACAATCATTTTTCCCGCGTGACCAAAGGCTACCTCGAACTGGTCGGCCGATCGTCAGGCGCCGCGGGCCGGTTGCTGTCGCGCGATCTCGATCGCACCCACATCAGTTCTCCCGGCAGTACGCACTCGCGCGCGGCGGAGTAGGCGATGGGCGCTTCGATCGCAGATACCGAACTCGACGACGACAGCGATTTCGCTGAGACGCATGACATCAACGTCACGCCCTTCATCGACGTCATCCTGGTTCTCTTGATCATCTTCATGGTGGCGGCGCCGCTGTCGACCGTCGATCTTCCGATCGATTTGCCGTCCTCGACCGCGACGCCGCAGAAGAAGCCGGACAAGCCGACCTATGTCAGCATCAAGCCGGACCTCGCGGTGGCGATCGGGGAAAACCCGGTCAAGCGGGTCGATCTGGTTCGTTCGCTCGATGCGATGGCTGACGTGAGCAAGGATCGCCCCATCTTTCTGCGCGCCGATCGCTCGGTGCCCTATGGCGAGATGATGGACGTGCTGGAAATCCTGCGCGCCGGCGGCTACACCAAGATCAAGCTGGTCGCGCTCGAAGGTGTGCCGGATGCGGCGCAATCACCGCCGGGGCCTGCAAGCCCCAACCCCTGAGCGCCGGCGAGAGCGAGATGTCCGACCTCAACACCGAGCAAAAACCTTCCCGGCGGCTGTGGATTTTCGCAGCGGTGGCGGCGCTCGCGCTTCATATCGGCGGCGTAGCGCTGGCGGTGGCGCATCTGCAGAACGACGATTCCGACGATTCACTGGGCGCACCCGCGATCGAGGTCGGACTGGAGATGGAATCGCCGCACCTTGAAGCCACCGATCTGCCGCCCGGTCCGGATGCCGATGCGTCGGTCGCTTCGCCGGCACTGGCCGAGCAGAAGGCCGAGGTCAAGGAAACCGAATTACCGAAAGAGGTGCCGACCGAAGCCGAGGATCCCGATCGGGTGGTGGCGCCGAACGATTCGAAGAAGCCCAAGGAAGACGATCCCAAGGTCGCCGCGGTGGAAACCTCGGCCTCAACGGAATCGGTCGCCGCCGAAGCCACCGCCATGCCCTCTACCGAGGCCATTCAGGAAGGGCCGCGGTCGGTCGCTCCCGTGCAAGGCACCGGCGAAAGCGTGCGGCGCATGCGCGCGACCTGGCAAAAGGAACTGATCGCGCATCTCGACAAGCACAAGCGCTATCCCTCCGAGCGCTCGCAGAAGAGCGCCGAGATCCTGGTCAGCTTCGCGCTCGACCGCATGGGTCACGTGCTCTCGGCCAGCATCGTCAAGGGATCGGGCGACGCGGCTTTCGACGAAGCAGCCCTTGCAATGGTGCGAAAATCCGATCCGGTGCCGATGCCTCCGCCACTCGTCGCCGATGAGGGGCTGAATTTCACCTTGCCGGTGATCTTCCGGGTCAAGGGGCGGAGCTGAGGCGCGCTTCTCCATCCTTCGAGACGCGGCCAAAAAGGCCGCTCCTCAGGATGAGGGCATCCGTTTTCTCCTCATGGTGAGGAGGCGCGCGCTTGCGCCGTCTCGAACCATGAGTTGACGACTTCGCGAGCATCACTGCAGGTAGTAGCGGATCCCGGCATAGACGACGACGAGGCAGGCAAATATCAGCGCAACCGGGAGCCGCGGTTTGGCGTTCGGACCACCAGCCGGTTTGGGCTGCGGGGCGGGCGGGCGCCGGAAGGCCGTGACATTGCCGGTGACCGGATCGCTCGCCTGGGCCTTGACGTCGGGCGGTACGCCGGTGCCGCCCATTTCGCTGTAATAGCTTCTGTAAACGAGCTGGATGGTGGTTTCAGTCGCCTTCGGCTCCGGCATGTCCTTGAGCAGGGCCTGATAGCGCGCCAGGAAGGCCTGCGCTTCGTCAGGCAGCGTCGAGACGCCATTCAGCTTTGCCATCATTTTCCAGGTCGCAAAATCCGCGCGGGCCTTGGTGTCGGCGCGTCGGGCAATCATCATGTCGGCAGCTTTGATCAAGATGGCCTCAGCTCTTCGGCGGGTCGTGGACTATGGTTACGTGTTGCCGGTCGCCAGGAGAAGTAGCGAGATCACATACCCGGTCGCCGTCCGCAGTATCGCCGAAATAACATCAAGATTTAGACCGAGTTGGCTGCCGAGCATCGGCAGCAGGATCAGAAATCCGATCAGGATCAGCATCCCAAAGGGTTCCAGCCGGGAAAGCGGCACCGCCAGCGCATTGGGCAATAGCCCCACCGCGACCCGGCCGCCGTCCAGCGGCGGGATCGGAAGCATGTTGAAAATCGCGAGTACGACATTGATAACGAGAGCGTTTTTGAGGTTCTCGGCAATCCATTGCGCCGCGCTTTCCGGAGCGTAGGCCAGCAGATGAAAGGCCGCCGCCGCGGCCAAGGCGAGCGCGATATTGGTGGCAGGCCCGGCCAGCGCCACCCAGACCATGTCGATCCGGGGATTGCGCAGGTTGCGGAAATTCACCGGCACCGGCTTGGCATAGCCGAACAGAAACGGCGAATGCGACAGGAGCAGCACCGCCGGCAGGATCAGGGTGCCGAAGGGATCGATGTGCTTGAGCGGATTGAAGCTGACGCGGCCCTGTTCCCAGGCGGTGTTGTCGCCAAAATGATGCGCGACAAAACCGTGGGCGGCCTCATGAAAGGTGATGGCGATGACGAGCGGCAAAACCCAGACGGAGACGGCATAAAGTGTGCTGTTGAGGGGCAATCGAGGATCCTGACCGGTTCAACCGTGGGGCGAGGCTAGCACGCGCCCGCTTCATTGGGGAACCGTTCCCGGATATTGCGGCAAGCCATCTTCCAGCTTCACCCAATCCATCTTCTCCGCGACCCAGATGTGTTCGGTCGGCGCGAAGGCGTGGCGGTCGTCGAAGACGGCGAGGGCGACGCCGGCCGCGGTCCCGTTGGTGCGCCAGGAAAACAGCCGCGTGCCGCAGCTTTTGCAGAAAACCCGATCCAGTGCCTCGGATGAGGCATAGCGGCCGGTGTCGCCTTGCACCGTCAGCGCGCGCTGGTCGAACAGCGCGCGGGCAAAGAACGGCGACCCCATCGCTTTCTGGCAAGTGCGGCAATGGCAGATGCGGACATTGAGCGGCTCGCCCTCGGCCTTGAACCGGACCGCGCCGCACAGGCATCCGCCTTCCCGGATCATGGTGTCTCCGCTGCGCCCATGGCCCTAATACGTCGCGCGCCCGCCGGAAATGTCGAACACCGCGCCGGTGGAGA
This sequence comes from uncultured Pseudomonadota bacterium, assembly GCA_963771225.1. GTDB lineage: Bacteria > Pseudomonadota > Alphaproteobacteria > Rhizobiales > Xanthobacteraceae > Bradyrhizobium. The sequence continues at coordinate 18,385 of CAVYSR010000017.1, forward strand.
ACGCGCAGTCCTCCGAGGCCAGCCACGCCACCATCGCCGCCAGTTCCTGTACCAGAACGAAACGCCCCTTCGGAATCTTCGACAGCATGAAGTCGATATGCTGCTTGCGTCAGCTGGTCGAAGATCGCGGTCTTGGCCGCGGCAGGGGTCACCGCATTGACGGCGATGTCGTGAGCGGCGAGTTCCTTGCCGAGCGACTTGGTCAGCGCGATCACGCCGGCCTTGGACGCGGAATAGTGCGCCGCATTGGCGTTGCCTTCCTTGCCGGCGATCGAGGCGATGTTGACGATGCGGCCGTATTTTTGGTTGAGCATCGCGGGCACGATCGCCTTGCAGCAGATGAAGGGCCCGTCGAGGTTGATGCGCAGCACCTTGCGCCATTCGTCGAGATCGGTTTCCCATACCGTCTTGTTGATGCCGGCAATGCCGGCATTGTTGACCAGAATGTCGATCTTGCCGAACGACTTGAGCGTGGCCTCCGTTGCCTTTTCCACCGCGGCCGGATCCGAGACGTCGACCTTGAGCGCGGTGACACCGGCGCCGATTTCCTTGGCCGTCCTCTCGGCGAACGCCAGGTCGTGATCCCAGATCGCGACCTTGGCGCCGGAGGCGACAAAGCGCTCGGTAATGGCGCGCCCGAAATCCCTGCGCTCCGCCGGTGACCACGGCGCTGCGGCCGTTCAGATCGATCTTGTTCATGGTGGAAAACCTTTCACTTGATAATCCTCATGGTGAGGAGCGCGCCCCGCAGGCAAGTCTACGTAGCCTGCGTAAACTTGGCTACGATGCGTGCGTCTCGAACCATGAATGCAACACCTCTCTCATCCTTCGGGACGCGGCGAAGGCGCCGCTCCTCAGGATGAGGGTACTTTCAATCAGAGCATGTAGCCGCCGTCGACGAGCAGGTCGACTCCGGTGGTGAACGCAGCTTCGTCGCTTGCGAGATACACGGCCATGGAAGCAATTTCCTCCGCAGTGCCCAGCCGGCCCATCCTCTGGCGCGCAACGAATTTTTCCTTTCCGTCCGGGCCGGCTGCGGCGGCGCGCTGCAGCATCGAGGGTGTTTCCACGGTGCCGGGGCAGATGCTGTTGCAGCGTATGCCCTGGGTGACGAAGTCGAGCGCAACCGCGCGCGTCAGCAGCGAAACCGCGGCCTTGGAGGCGCTGTAGACATAACGATTAGCCGGCGGGCGCAGCGCCGCGCAGGACGAGATGTTGATGATGCTGCCGCCTCCGCCCGCCAGCATCGCCGGCAGGAATGCCTTGATGGTCCGGTGCATCGACTTGACGTTGAGGTCGAACGAAAAATCCCAGTCTTGCTCGGAGCACTCCAGGATGGTCCCGTGATGCACGAAACCCGCCGCGTTGAGCAGCACGTCGACCTTGCCGACGCGCTTGGCGAAAGCGTCGACGTCAGCGGTGCTTCGAACGTCGAGCCGGGCCGTTTCGGCGATACCTTCCTTGGCGAGGGAGGCGATGCCCTTCTCATCGATATCGGTGGCGATGACGGTCGCACCCTCGCGCGCGAACGCGATGGCGCAGGCGCGTCCGATGCCCGCGGCCGCAGCGGTGACAACAGCGCGCTTGCCCTTCAGGCGGTCTGACATTCAATTCTCCTTGAGTTTGTTGGCGATCATTTTGCGCAGGACGCGAAGCGACGAAGCAATCCACTCTTTCTTTGCTGGCGAGATGGATTGCTTCGCTCCGGTCGCAAGCCGTCGGTGGTCATTCTTATGATGACGTCAGTGGTCGCGCTAATGATTATGCCGCGCCATACCGACGCTTGCCGGCGATGTCTTGATAGCGGGTGGCGAATTCCATGCAGGCGCCGGTGGCCTGCTGGCCGACGGTGGAGCGATAGAGTTCCTGCCACGGCGTCTGGTTGGCCGGATAGGGGAAGCCGCCCTTGGCTTTCAGTTCGGCGCGCCGCCGCTTCAGCTCCTCGTCCGATATCAGGATGTTGGCGCTGCCCTTGTTGAGGTCGATGCGAACCTTGTCGCCGGTCTTCGAGAATCGCAAGGCCACCGTCGGCGGCAGCTTCCGGCGTGGCATTGAGGATCGACGGCGAGCCCGAGGTGCCGGATTGCCGGCCATCGCCGATGCAGGGCAGGGACAGGATGCCGCGTTTGATCAGTGCCGCCGGCGGCTGCATGTTCACGACTTCGGCGCCGCCGGGATAGCCGATCGGGCCGGTGCCGCGCACGAACAGGATGCAGTGCTCGTCGATATTGAGCGCGGGATCATCGATCCGCTCATGGTAATCCTCCGGACCCTCGAACACGATGGCGCGTCCCTCGAACGCATTCAGATCCTTAGGGTTGATCAGATAGCGGTCGCGGAATTCCTTGGAAATGACGCTGGTCTTCATGATCGCGGAGTCGAACAGATTGCCGCGCAGCACCAGGAAGCCGGCGTCCTTCACCAGCGGCTTGTCGTAGGTCCAGATCACGTCGCCATCGGCCTTCGGCGCCTCGCGGCAGTTGTCGCCCATGGTGCGGCCGTTCACGGTCATGGCGTCTTCGTGGATGCGCTTGTGCCTGCATCAATTCGCGCACCACCGCCGGCACGCCGCCGGCGCGGTGATACTCTTCGCCGAGGTAGAAGCCGGCCGGCTGCATGTTCACGAGCAGCGGGACGTCGTGGCCGAATTTCTGCCAATCGTCGATCGACAATTCCACGCCGATATGGCGGGCCAGCGCATTGATATGGATCGGGGCATTGGTCGAGCCGCCGATCGCCGAGTTGATGACGATGCAGTTCTCGAACGCCCGGCGTGTCAGGATGTCGGAGGGCTTCAAATCCTCCCAGACCATTTCGACAATGCGGGTGCCGGTCTCGTAGGCGATCTGGCCGCGCTCGCGATAGGGCGCGGGGATCGCCGCACAGCCCGGCAGCGACATCCCCAAGGCCTCGGCCAGCGAATTCATGGTGGAGGCGGTGCCCATGGTGTTGCAATGGCCGATCGACGGTGCCGAGGAGGCCACGATGCTCATGAACTCCTCATAGTCGATCTCGCCCGCGGCCAGCTCTTCGCGCGCTTTCCAGACCACGGTGCCGGAACCGGTACGCTGGCCCTTGTGCCAGCCGTTCAGCATCGGCCCGCCCGACAGCACGATCGCCGGCATGTTGACGGTGGCAGCCGCCATCAGGCAGGCCGGAGTGGTCTTGTCGCAGCCGGTGGTCAACACCACGCCGTCGAGCGGATAGCCGAACAGGACTTCGACCAGGCCAAGATAAGCGAGGTTGCGATCGAGCGCCGCGGTCGGGCGCTTGCCGGTCTCCTGGATCGGGTGCACCGGAAATTCCATCGCCAGACCGCCGGCGGCGCGGATTCCCTCGCGCACCCGATGCGCGAGTTCAAGGTGATGGCGGTTGCAGGGCGACAGATCGTTGCCGGTCTGCGCGATGCCGATGATCGGCTTGCCGGATTGCAGCTCATGCCGGGTCAGGCCGTAATTCAGATAGCGCTCGAGGTAGAGCGCGGTCATTCCCGGGTTGTGCGGGTTGTTGAACCACTCGCTGGAGCGGAGTTTGCGTTTCGTGATTCCGGTAAGCGGCTTGTTCATGATTTTCTCCCGCAGCGCACACGCCTTGTTTTCGTGCGCAATCTTTGTGATGGCGGCCGATGTTTGCACGTCACCGCGCGGTTCGCAACGTTCGCGGCGGGAAGGGAACGAGGACGATTTTGAGCCGGCGACTTCGTCGAAAAACTCTGGTAAGACCCAGCCAAATCACGCCGATCTGGCCATCTGATTTGGTTTCGACATGGCTGCTGAAGGCTATTTCCTGGCCATCCACGTCTTCCTTGCAGAGAGGCCATGAGACGTGGATGACCCGGGATCAAAGCGCGCGGCATGACGAGCTTCGTGGGAGACTGGGTGGGGGTTTCGACATGGCTGACTGATAGGTCGAATCCTCACCCGGAGCGCATCCACGATGTGAACCGCTCAGGGGTGGACCGGTGAAGCGCGTCGTTGGCCGGCGGCCCAATCAAGAATAGAAGAAACGAAGAAACAAGAGGGAGATACGTCTTGCACATATTGGTTCTGGGTGCGGCCGGCATGGTCGGCCGCAAATTGACCGAGCGGCTGTTGCGCGATGGCCGTCTCGGGTCCCGCGACATCACGCGAATGACGCTGCAGGACGTGGTGGCGCCGGCAAAACCCATACGCCGGATTTCCGGTTCATATCGTGACGTGCGACTTCGCCGTGCCCGGTGCTGCCGAAAAGCTGGTGGCGGATCGGCCCGACGTGATTTTTCATCTGGCGGCGATCGTTTCCGGCGAGGCCGAGCTCGATTTCGACAAGGGCTATCGCATCAATCTCGACGGCACCCGGATGCTGCTGGATGCGATCCGGCTGATCGGCGGCGGTTACAAGCCCCGGGTGGTGTTCACCTCGTCGATCGCGGTGTTCGGCGCGCCGTTTCCGGACGCCATCGGCGACGAATTCTTCCAGACGCCGCTACTGAGCTACGGCACCCAGAAGGCGATCGGCGAATTGCTGCTCGCTGACTATTCGCGTCGCGGCTTCATGGACGGCATTGGCATCCGCCTTCCGACCATCTGCATCCGTCCCGGCCTTCCCAACAAGGCGGCCTCCGGATTCTTCTCCAACATTCTGCGCGAGCCGCTCGCCGGCCAGGAAGCGGTGCTGCCGGTGTCGGAGGAGGTCCGCCACTGGCATGCCTCGCCGCGTTCGGCGGTCGGATTTCTGGTTCACGCCGCGACCATGGACACGGCGGCAGCGGGTGCGCGCCGCAACCTCACCATGCCCGGCCTTTCGGCGACCGTCGGCGAAGAGATCGCGGCCCTGAAGCGGGTGGCGGGCGACAAGGTGGCGGCGCGGATCAAACGCGAACCGGACGCGTTCATCATGGGGATTGTCGACGGCTGGCCGCGCAATTTCGACGCCAGCCGGGCGCGCAAGCTCGGCTTCACCACCGCCGAAAAGACCTTCGACGACATCATTCGAAATCACATCGAGGACGAATTGGGTGGTAAGTTCGCCGCCTGACCTTTCCAGGAATAACCACGGGAGAAAACCATGACAGCCAGCATCGTCGGATGGGCGCATACGCCGTTCGGCAAGTTCGATACCGAAACCGTCGAAAGCCTTGTGGTTCGCGTCGCCACCGATGCGCTGGCCGATGCCGGCATATCCGCTGCCGATGTCGATGAAATCGTGCTCGGGCATTTCAATGCCGGGTTTTCGCCGCAGGATTTTACAGCGTCGCTGGTGTTGCAGGCCGACCCGCAATTGCGGTTCAAGCCGGCGACCCGGGTCGAGAACGCCTGCGCCACCGGTTCGGCGGCGGTGCATCAGGGTATCCGGGCGATTGCGGCGGGTGCTGCGAAGATCGTGCTCGTGGTCGGCGTCGAGCAGATGACGCGGACGCCGCCAGCCGAGATCGGCCGCAACCTGTTGCGCGCGTCGTATTTGCCGGAGGATGGCGACACTCCCGGCGGTTTCGCCGGCGTGTTCGGCAAGATCGCGCAGGCATATTTCCAGAAATACGGCGACCAGTCCGATGCGCTGGCGATGATCGCAGCCAAGAACCACAAGAACGGCGTCGCCAATCCCTATGCGCAGATGCGCAAGGATTTCGGCTACGAATTCTGCCGCTCCGAAAGCGAGAAGAATCCCTTCGTCGCCGGGCCGCTGAAGCGCACGGATTGCTCGCTGGTCTCGGACGGCGCCGCCGCACTGGTGCTGACGGATTCCGAAACCGCCAAATCGATGGGCAAGGCCGTCAACATCAGGGCCACCGCGCATGCCCAGGATTTCCTGCCGATGTCGAAGCGCGACATCCTGCAGTTCGAAGGCTGCACCGTGGCCTGGCAGCGCGCGCTGCAGTCGGCAGGCGTGCAGCTTTCGGATTTGTCCTTTGTCGAGACCCACGACTGCTTCACCGTTGCCGAGCTGATCGAATACGAGGCGATGGGATTGACGCCGCGAGGGCAGGGCGCGCGCGCCATCAAGGAAGGCTGGACCCAGAAGGACGGCAAGCTGCCGATCAACCCGTCCGGCGGCCTGAAAGCCAAGGGCCACCCGATCGGCGCCACCGGCGTCTCCATGCACGTGCTGAGCGCCATGCAGTTATTGGGTCAGGCGCCTGAGGGCATGCAGATCAAGGACGCCAAGCTCGCCGGGATCTTCAACATGGGCGGGGCGGCGGTCGCCAACTACGTCTCGCTGCTGGAGCCCGCGAAGTAAGCGCGGCTACGAGCTGCTAGGACTGGATGAGGTCGAAAACCGGTCGCCCATCATCAGCCGTCATGCCCCGCGAAAGCGGGGCATCCAGTATTCCGCAACAGGCATGTAAAAATCGAACCGCCCTGGAATACTGGATCGTCTGCTTTCGCAGACGACGACGGCGGGGATGTGGGCGGCCTCGATGGCGGATGACGCTGACACCAATTCGCCTTACGGTTATCCCTGCCGCGAACGCCGCAGGCCCGGAATCCATGTTCCCAGTCGTGGTTATGGATTCCGGGCTCGCGCTTCGCGCGCCCCGGAATGACAAGAGAATGTTGCCCGACGAGGCAAATCAGCGAGTTGCATGTCCAGCCCTGTTTGCAAAAATATTTCCGTTCCCTTCCGACCCAAATCAGCTGCATATCCCTCGCCATCCCGGCCCACACACAAGGGGCGTTTCGCGATCGTCACGAACGTAGGGCACGGGATGCGATGGACGCGGGCGGCGCTGCTGACGAGAGCGCTTATCTGCGGACGGCGAAGTCGTGTGGTCCTGACGCCCCGACGCTGGCGTCAAGCTTCGCAGAGGCAACTCCGCGAGCGACGGTGGCAAACAAGCCCGGTCACCGGGGAGAGCGCGAAATAAGCTGTTAAAACCATCGCGTGCGGGAATGCCGGGTGATCCCGGTGAACTCGTGGTGACTAACGCGCGTGCTTACTACCACTACACGCCGCGGCTGCGGGTGCAACGGGCACCCGGCATTCCCCACGCCCTTTGCTGGGCGCGAGAATTCAGGAACAACTCGGGCGCTTCGCGCCGCGGGAAGGCGGAGGTGTATCGTTGCCTGTCATTGCGAGCGAAGCGAAGCAATCCATTCTTGCTTCCTTGTTGCCGCATGGATTGCTTCGTCGCTTCGCTCCTCGCAATGACGGCCTGTATTTCCTCATCGCGCCTGACGCATACGCCCATACGTCCGGAACCATTGATCTTCCCGGCGGCCTGCCGTTACTAGTCTCGTGACATCCACACACTGGCGCAGACCAAAGCGCGCCAATCACCATATCGCCGGGAGCGAAACGAACCATGGGACCGCTATCGGGCGTCAAGATCATCGACATGACGACCGTGCTGATGGGGCCCTACGCGACGCAGATGCTCGGCGACTACGGCGCGGACATCATCAAGGTCGAGCCGCTCGAAGGCGATGTGACACGGCTGATCGGCCCGACGCGCCATCCCGGCATGGGGCCGGTGTTCCTCAACACCAACCGCAGCAAACGCAGCATCTGCCTCGACCTCAAGAAACCCGCCGGGCGCGATGCGGTGCTGCGCCTGATCGCGTCGGCCGATGTGCTGGTTTACAATGTGCGCCCGCAGGCGATGGCGCGGCTGCAGCTTGGCTATGAGGAGGTCTCCAAGATCAATCCGCGCCTGATCTATGCCGGCGTGTTCGGCTTCGGCCAGGACGGCCCCTATGCGGCCAAGCCAGCGTATGACGACCTGATCCAGGGCGCTACCGCGCTGCCGGCGTTGATGGCGCAGACTAGCGACGGCATTCCGCGCTATGTGCCGAACGCGCTGGTCGACCGCATCGTCGGGCTCACTGCGGTCGGCGCGATCTGCGCCAGCCTCGTGCATCGCGACCGCACCGGCCGTGGTCAGCGTGTGGATATTCCGATGTTCGAGACCATGGCGGGTTTCGTGATGGGCGATCACATGGGCGGTCTCACCTTTGAGCCGCCGCTCGACAAAGGCGGCTATGCGCGGCATTTGTCGCGCGACCGCCGGCCGTACAAAACCTCCGACGGTTATATCTGCGTGATCGTCTACAACGACAAGCAATGGGAGAATTTCTTTAGGGCTACCGGACGCGACGATCTGCGCCAGAATCCGAAATTCGCGACCTTCGCCGCGCGTGCCCTCAATATCGACACGGTCTATGCTGAACTGGCCCGCATCTTTCAGACCCGAACCACCGCTGAGTGGACCGAACTGCTCGACAAAGCCGATGTGCCTGTGTTGCCGATGCACGATCTGGAGAGCATGCTAAGGGATCCGCATCTGGCGGCGACCAATTATTTTCCGGTGGTCGATCATCCGACAGAAGGTCGGATTCGCAACATGAAGGTGTCGGCGACCTGGTCGGAGACAGCGGTGGAACCGACACGATTGGCGCCGCGGCTTAATGAGCATGGCGCCGAGATTTTGCGCGAAGCCGGATTCTCCGTCGAAGAAATCGCCGCGATGGTGCGCGATGGCGTCACCAAAGCAGCGCCAGACACCGTGCAGGAGTGAGACGCATGGATTTTATCCTTATCGCCCGCGCTGGATATTAGAGAATGAAGCTCATAAATTTCAGACCGTCATTCCGGGGCGCGAACAAAGCGAGCGAGCCCGGAATCCATAACCACGACGGGGAGTATGGATTCCGGGCCTGCGCCAGGAGGGCGCATCCCGGAATGACGGAGATTGAGCACGAAGTCTTGCAGCCATGAGCTTTATCACCGGCGTTGGCCTCACGGCATTCGGCAAGCATGAGGGTTCATCGTCGCTCGACCTGATGAGCAAGGCGGCCGAGCTTGCGATTGCCGATGCCGGCCTGAAGCGCGCCGAGATCGACGGCATCCTGTGCGGCTACAGCACGGTCGCGCCGCACATTATGCTGGCCACGGTGTTCGCCGAACATTTCGGCATTCGGCCGGCCTATGCGCATGCCGTGCAAGTCGGCGGCGCGACGGGTCTCGCCATGACCATGCTGGCGCATCATCTGGTGGAAGCCGGCGTGGCCAAACATGTGCTGGTCGTGGGCGGCGAGAACAGGCTGACCGGGCAGAGCCGCGATGCCTCGATCCTCGCGCTGGCCCAGGTGGGTCATCCCGATTACGAGGTGCCGCTGGGGCCGACCATTCCGGCTTATTATGGCCTCGTCGCCTCGCGCTACATGCACGAATATAATGTGACGCAGGAAGACCTCGCCGAATTCGCCGTGCTGATGCGCAAACATGCGCTGACCCATCCCGGCGCGCAATTCCACGACGCCATCACCGTCGCCGATGTGATGGCCTCAAAACCCGTCGCGCTGCCCCTAAAGCTGCTGGATTGCTGTCCGGTGTCGGACGGAGGTGCCGCGTTTGTGGTCAGCCGCGAGCGCACCGGCGAAACAGGCGTGCGCGTCCGCGGCTGCGCGCAGGCGCATACCCATCAGCATGTCACGGCGGCACCGGCTTTGAGCGAACTCGGCGCCGAGATCGCGATCGCACGGGCAAAGGCGGACTCAGGTGTTGGGATCTCCGACGTGCGCTATGCGGCGGTCTATGACAGCTTTACCATTACGCTGGCGATGCTGCTGGAAGACCTCGGCCTTGCCGGGCGCGGCGAGGCGGCCGCGCGCGTCCGCAGCGGCCATTTCAACCGCGATGGCGCGATGCCGCTCAATACCCACGGCGGACTATTGAGTTACGGCCATTGCGGCGTCGGCGGCGCGATGGCGCATCTGGCTGAAACCCATCTGCAGATGACGGGCCGCGCCGGAAATCGCCAGGTGCGCGATGCCTCGATCGCGCTTTTGCATGGCGATGGCGGCGTGCTGTCCTCGCATGTCAGCATGTTCCTGGAGCGGGTGCGATGAGCGGCGACAAGCAACATCCCGCCGATTGGACAGCGGGCGCGGAAGCGATCGTCTATCAATGCTGCGTGGCTTGCGGGGGCCAGCAGTATTTTCGCCGCAGCTTCTGTGTCGCTTGCGGCGCGCCTGATCCGATCGAAAAGCATGCCAGCGGCGAGGGCACGGTTTACGCGACCTCACTGGTGTGCCGCGCCGCCACGCCGGAGACGCGCGCGCACATTCCCTACAACATCGTGCTCGTCGATACCGCCGAGGGATTTCGCATGATGGCGCATGGCGATCAGGATCTCGCCATCGGCGATCCGCGTTACGGCGCGGTTCGTGCCGTTCGCGGGCCGTCTGATTCCCTATTTCGACAAGACAAAATGATCAGATGCGATTCAGGACATGAGATCTTCATCGCGAATAAAAGATAAAGCTGGCGATGACGAGCATAGCCGTCACCGCCAGCATTTGCGCGAGCGCTTCCGAGGCTGCCTTTTTAGTGGCTTCCTTCATTCAGTTCTCCCTAGACTTGGGCATGGCTCATCGCTGCGTGAAAACGCGAACGACATCCGGAATTTTACTCGGAACACCCCACGACGAGTATTCGCTGGATTGAGTCCCCACTCAGGCGAATATCGACGGTGTCAGACTCGAACAGCAATGCGGCGGCATTTTGGCTCGCATGCAGCCGGTTTATGCGCAGCCGATGGAATTTTGAAAGCGATTTCCGGGCGTGACGCCAAATCGCGAACGCCCGCAAGCGGTTGCTCCGGCATCGTCGGCTGGATACTCTTTGCGAGGGAACCAGCTCTTCAATCAAACGAATTCCGAAAAACCCAAGGTGGATGATGGCCCGTATCGACTATTGCGATACTTCGAAATCGAATGAACGCACCCGCGAAATCCTGGACAAGAACCGCAACGCCAACATCTTCCGAATGATGGCGCACTCGCCGAGTTATTTCGAGCAATATTGCCGGCTCGGCGGCGCCATCCGCCATCGCGGCGAACTGGATCCGGTGCTGCGGGAACTCGCCATCACGCGCACCGGAATCCTGTGCGAGGCGCCGTATGAAATCGCCGCCCACAAGCGGATCGGCAAGAATGTCGGCGTGACCGACGAGCAAAACGCCGCGCTGGAAGACTGGAAACCGGCTAGCTGCTTTAACGATGTGCAGCGCGCGGCGCTGGCCTTTACCGACGAGATCGTCCATCTGCGCCGTCCGACCGACGCGACGTTCAACGCCATCGCGGCAAAGCTGACGCCGGCGGCATTGATTGAGCTGCAGCTCTCGGTCGGTTTCTACATCATGACGTCGAAGTTTCTGGAAACCTTCGGCATCGACATGCAGCCCGTCACGGAAGTGATTTAGCGGACCAGGCGTCAATGGCCCGAGCCTCAATGACCTCTTGCAGCGTAGATCTGATAGAATGTGACGACGATCTCGAATGCGATCAGCACCACCACAATCAGTTCGAGGCGCAGCGATCGGCGGGTGTCGATGATGTCGGCGAGGGTGTCGGCGGTTTCGGCCACTACGGCGAGCTTCCGGTTGAGCGTATCGACGCGTTCCTTGAGTTCATATTCGTCCTCAAGCCGGGCATAAAGCCGCTCGAGGTCGGGGCGCTCCCACAGCGCATCCGGCTTTTCTCCGACCGCGACGCGACCGGATACCCGGTGCTGGACCAGCAGCGCATTGCCGATCAGTTGCAAAACTCCCTTCCGATCCCTTCGGGTCCGTCCGTGATCTGCCAGTTCCTTGGCGAATGGTTCGATGATCTCGAATACTTTCGCGACCTGGCGTTCGTCATCGGCGAGCGCGACGCTTTTCGCCAGCACATCGGCAATGACAAGAAGCCGTTCCAGCAACATGTCCCGCAGTTGAATCGGTCCTCCGGCCTGAACCTGATCTTCGGTTCCGCCGGCGAGTGCGACGACCGCGGTTTCTTCCTCAAAACGCTCAAGCTTGCCGCCGACCCGGGGCTTCAGCCTTTCCAGAAAGCCGGCTTCATCTTCCGGCGAAAGGCCGATCAGCACCGCGACGCCATAGCGAAAAAGAACGGCGATGCCGGCCTTGCCAACCCGGACCGCGAGCGGGACCGCGGAAAGAGCTTCATCCTCGAAGCCCATGGTATTGATGCGGTCGCCCAGATGCAGGGCGTGCGCGGTAACCCGTGTCCCGATCTCGGCCGAAATAAATTCGGGTTTGGTCATCCCGCCGTCCCCTCGAGCTTGCACGCGCCGAAGACAGCCTATCATTGCGGCAGGCGGCGGCCAAACAAGCCACTTGGCGCCGCGACGATGCGGATGCCGGCGCTATTGAGGAGATGGGGGTGCGGGAATGCGCGGATATTTATGCTCCGCCGACAAAACCAGCCGATACGCCCTCAGCCGGCGGTCTCGCCAGGATTCCAGCAGGCCGCCGCACACGGCGCATTCGGCCCGGCCAGAGCCGCCTTCCGCCGAAGTCGAATTCGGCAACTTCATAGATCGATCCGCAGGATCGGCAGGTAAAGTCTGATATTTTCATTGAATCTTACGCTTTTGATCGTGGCGCATTTTTCTCACGCAATGCGTCGTTAGTAAGGACGCCTCCGTGAGCGGCGATCTTTTTCGACGGCTTCCATGATTTTCCAGTGCATAACGCCGAGATGTGCCGCGCAAGAAAATGTGAGTGCCGATCGCCGCGAGGGAGTGCTTGCAGTTGGGCAACGTTGTTTCGCGACGTAGCCGTTGGACACACGCGACCGCAGGTCGGATCGGCGTCACTCAACCGGCGGTCTTTGCCCAGCCCGCCCGCTCGGAGTTGACCATGAAATCGCGCGTGATCGGCACCGCTTCGCGTTTGGTCGACAGCAGCAATTGAAACACCATGTGAGAGCCATGCAGGAATTCGAGTTCGACGGCGGCGAGATAGAATTCCCACATCCGGCAGAAACGTTCGTCAGTGATCGCCACCGCCTTGGCTCTGTTGGCGGCAAAACGCTCGCGCCAGTGTTTCACCGTGTAGCGATAATGCAGCCGCAGCACTTCCATGTCGTCGCACCACAGACCGCAGCGCTCGCGTGGCGGCGAAGGTCTCCGACAGCGCCGGCACATAGGCGCCCGGAAAGATATATTTGCGGATGAAGGGGCCGGTGGTGCCGGGCTGCGACATCCGGCCGATACAATGGATGAAGGCATAGCCGTCGGGCGTCAGCAGTTCGCGGATCTTGAGGAAATATTCGTCAAAATGGCCGATGCCGACATGCTCCATCATGCCGACCGAAACCACCCGGTCAAACTGGCCGGTGAGTTGGCGATAGTCGAGCTCGCGAAACTCGACGCGATCGGAGACGCCGGCGGCTTCGGCATGAAGGCGTGCGATCTTGATCTGCTCGGGTGAAACATTGATGGCGGTGACACGGGCGCCGGTTTCGCGCGCCAGATGAATGGCAAAGCCGCCCCAGCCGGAGCCGATCTCGGCGACGGTCATGCCGGGCTTTAACTGCAGCTTGGAGGTAGCGTGGATCAGCTTGTTGCGCTGCGCCTGTTCGAGCGTGTCATGCTCGGGGTCGCGAAAATAGGCGCAGGAATATTGCATCTGGTCGTCGAGGAACAGTTGGTAAAGTTCGGTCGAGATGTCGTAGTGGTGGCGGGCATGAGCAGCCGCAAGCCCGATCGGATTGGCCTGATGCCAGCGGCGCAATCCGCGCCACACCCGCCGCATCAGCTTCTGCGAGCCGTACGAGTAAAGTCCGGCGCGGTTGACCGAGAACAGCAGCAGAAAATCATGGATTTCAGAGCGGCCCTCCAGCGTCAGCGCGCCGTCCATATAGGCTTCGGCGGCGTACAATTCCGGATTGATGAACAGCTGGTTGTAGAGCTTGCGATCGTGCAAGTGGATGGCGACGTCAGGGCCCGGCAGGCGTTCGCCGAAGACATGGACTTTGCCGTCGGCGTCGCGGACCCGCAAAGTGCCCTGGCGGATGAAGCGTCGAAGCAGGTTGGACAACAAGCGCACGTAACAGTCCTCCGTGATTACCGCAGGCCTCTTTAGCAATGAACCCGGAAAAGGTCACGCGACACTGAACGAAGCAGTTTGTGCGGTCTTGCCGCTTGAGCCTCGCATCATCTAGGGCGACGCCCTAATTCTCCGTCAGTAAATTCACCTTGGTGTTGGCTACGATCAGGCGATCGGCGAGCAGTCGTGCCAGATTGCGCATGATCCGTTCTCCGGTCCGCGGATGGGTCTCGCGAAAGCGCTGAAAATCGCGCAACGGCACTTCGAAGGCGGTGACGGCCTTGTCGGCCAGCACATCGGCCGAACGATGCGTCTCCAACAGCGCCATTTCTCCGAACGCCATGCCGGCCGTGAGTGTCGCGAGCCGCACACCGCTCGGCAACGTGACGTGGACGACCCCGCTTTGGAGGAAGAACAGCGATACCGGGGGCTCTTCAGCGGCGATGATCTTCTGTCCCGGCTGATAGGTTTGCGTCGTGCCAAGGGCTGCGAGGCTAGCGAGTTCCTCCGCCGTCAGCCCGGCCAGCAGCGCCTGTTCGGAAAGCTCGGTCATTTCCACAGAGTCGATGGCGCCGCCGTGCCGATAGATCACCTGGTCTTCGGCCCATTCGATGGCGTCGTCGAGCAGATGGTAGTTGCGCAAATTCGAGATGCCGTCGGCCCACTCACCGATCGCCTGCCATTCCGCGGACGGACGCTTGATGCCGGACAGGATCGCCGTGACATTGAATGCGGCCAGTTCGCGGAAACCCTCGGTGAACAGGCGGGCGCCGGCCCGCGTCATCGCCGTGACGCGGCGCAGGTCAAAAATGATGAACTGCGGGCGCGGCCTTGCCGCGAGCTGTCGCGACAGGTAGTCGACATTGGAGAATGTCAGCGTGCCCACCAGTTCGATGACGCGGACATCGTGGTGATGCGCGGCCAGAATTTTCTGCTCATGCGGCCGCCGACTGCGGCGCGACGCGCTTTCGCCGATATTGTAGTCGGCGATGATGCTGTTGCGCGCATCGTCGCTGCGGTTGAGCATGTGCAGATCGTAGTGCGATGACAGCGCCTCGCAGACCTTGATGCCGCGCACGCTGTTGCCGTGGCTGTCGAGCCGCGGCGAGTAGCTGCCCAGCCCGAGCCGCGCCGGCAGCGCAGCCAGGATTCCGCCCCCGACGCCGCTTTTGGCCGGAATGCCGACGCGATAAATCCATTCGCCGGCATAATCGTACATGCCGGAGCTGGTCATCACCGAAAGCGCCCGTGAGATGGCGTAGGGGGTCATCACCTGCTCGCCGGTCACCGGGTTGGTGCCGCGATTGGCCAGCGTCGCGGCCATGATCGCGATGTCGCGCGCCGTCACCAGAACGGCGCATTGCCGAAAATAAACCTCCAGCACCGCGCCGACACGATCCTTGATGACATTGGCGTTGCGCAGCAGATAGCCGATGGCGCGGTTGCGGTCGCCGGTCGCACTTTCGGATGCATAGACGGCCTCGTCGATACCGAGCTCGCGCCCGGCAAACCGGCCGAGCGCCTGACGGATATAGTCGAAGGCGCCGTCGCCCTTGGCTTCATGGATCAGACCGGAGCAGGCGATCGCGCCGGCGTTGACCATCGGGTTGAAGGGATGGTTTTCGGCATTGAGGCGGATCGAATTGAAGGGATCGCCCGACGGCTCGACGCCGATTGCCTTTTCCACCCGTGCTGCGCCGAGCGTATCCAGCGCCAGCGCGAACACGAAGGGCTTTGACATCGACTGAATCGTAAAAGGTATCCGGCTGTCGCCGACCTCGTAGACGTGCCCGTCGAGGGTCGCAAGGCTGATGCCAAAATGATCGGGATCGGCCTTGCCCAACTCCGGGATGTAGTTGGCGACGGCACCGCCGGTCACGGCGGAAAAATCCGTGTGACAGGTGGCGAGGAAGCGGAGCAAAGGCGGTTTCGCGGCAGCCCAGCTATTGGCATTTTGGGCCGGGGCGGGAGGCGAAATATTCATGTTGGGTCCTGCCGTGCGATGCTGTTCGCGCGGCTGGATGTTACGTCGCCCCGGCAAGCGCCGAAACCGTTCTGTTAGTGTTTTATGCGGCAGGCGGTGGGCAGCGACAAAGCGCTCAGGTCTCGAGGATGGCGAGGACCTGTCCTTCGGCGACCACGTCATCGAGGCTGACGAGTATCGATTTGAGCTTGCCAGCGGCCGGTGCAGCCACCGGGATTTCCATCTTCATGGCTTCGACAAATGCAATGTCGTCGCCGTCGCCAACGGTTCCGCCGATTTCGACGGGAAGCGCGCAGACGCGCCCTGCCACCTCGGTCACAATCTTGATCTCTGGCATTCCGTTCCTCGGGCACCGTCTGACGGGCAGAGGCCCTTGCGAACGGCTTTTTGTTGTGGCGGCAGATTGCCTGAGGTAGCTTGTTCTGCAAGTGGAATTTTATTCCGTGAAACGGAATATTGGGCGGAATATGGGACGGCGTTCGGAGCGGCTCAGCAGAGAAGGAAAGCTCGCCAGCGATCTGGCGGGCGAGGGCGACATTATTCAGGTGGTGTCGCGCGCCTTCGACATCTTGCGCTGCTTCGAGGGCCATGAGGCGCGGCTCGGCAATCTGGAAATTTCCAATCGCTGCGGGCTGCCGCGGTCCACAGTGTCGCGCCTGACCCACACCCTGACCCGGATGGGCCAGCTGGTTTATCTGCCCCGCGACCAGAAATATCGCATCGGCCCGAGCGCGGTGGCGATGAGCACCTCGATGATGCGCGGGCTTCAGCTGCGCAACCTGATCCGGCTGCGATTGCAGGATGTCGCCGAACAATTGCCGGGAACCATCGGGTTCGTGATCCCCGACCGCTTCCATCTGGTCTACCTTGAGCTAGCGCGCGCGGACAATGCGCTCGGCTTGCAAGAAAGCGTCGGCAGCCGCATCGCCATGGCGACCACCGCCGCGGGCCATGGCTATACAGCGGCGCTCGACACCGAGGTCGGCGACGCCTTGCTGGCGGAAATGGAACGCGAGCTTCCGGACGACGCCGCCCTGCTGCGGCCGCGCATCGAGAGCAACCGCCGTTTTCTGCGCGAGCACGGCTATGTCGTGGCCTGCGGTCTGTGGAGTCCGCACATCAACGGTCTCGCCGTGCCGCTGTGGTCGCCGCAATATCAAACATTCGTGGTGGTCACGATCGGTCTTCTGTCCGCGATGTATGACGAGCAGCGGCTGCACAAGGAGGTCGCCCCGCCGCTGCTGCAATTGAGCGCTGCGATCGGCGGCATGCTGGAGGGCGCAGACGATCTCTTCAGCAATCGGATCGATAGCAAAACGCTTCCGGTGCCAACGCATAACAAGAAGATCATCACGACGGAGGAGATGCATGAACTGGAAGCCGGAACTCGACGACCTCGCCCGGCGCGAAGCGTTCGCGCGCGAGATGGGAGGCGTTGACAAGGTCAAGCGGCAACGCGACCAGGGCCGGCTCACCGTTCGCGAGCGCATCGACAAACTGGTCGATGCGAAAAGCTTCCACGAGATCGGCGCGATTTCCGGTATCGCCGAATATGACGAGAGCGGCGAACTCACCAACCTGACGCCGGCGAACTGCGTGTTCGGCCGCGGCAAGATCGATGGCCGCACCGTGGTGGTGGTCGGCGACGATTTCACCGTGCGCGGCGGTTCGGCGGATGCCTCGATCTCGGCCAAGCCGCTGATGGCCGAGGAGATGGCGCACGATTTCCGCCTGCCGATCATCCGCGTGATCGAAGGCTCCGGCGGCGGCGGCTCGGTAAAGACCATCGAGACCAAGGGTGCGGCCAATCTGCCCGGCGGCATCGGCGGCACGCGGTGGTATTCGTACACGACGGCGAACATGGCCCGCGTGCCGGTGGTCGGCTTGGGGCTCGGCTCGGTCGCAGGGCTGGGGGCGGCGAGGTTGGCGGCCAGCCATTATTCGGTGATGACCAAGAATTCGGCGATGTTCGTCGCAGGTCCGCCGGTGGTGAAACGCCTCGGCCAGGATCTCACCAAGCAGGAGCTTGGCGGCGCCGATATCCAGACCCGCGCCGGCGGTGTCGATCATGCGGTCGAGACCGAGGAGGAAGCCTTCGCCTGCGCCAGGCGCTTCCTGTCTTATCTGCCGTCGTCGGTCTATGAATTGCCGCCGACGCTGCCCTGCAACGACGATCCGGAGCGCGCGGAAGAATCGCTGATGAAGGCGGTGCCGCGCAACCGCCGCCAGGTTTACAAGATGCGGCCCATCATCGACGCCGTCGTCGACAAGGGCTCGTTCTTCGAGATGGGCGCGAATTTCGGCCGCTCGATCATCGCCGGATTCGCCCGCCTCGAAGGACGGGCCGTGCTGCTGCTCGCCAGCGATCCCTTTCACTATGGCGGGTCATGGACGGCGGAAGCCTGCCAGAAGGTGGTGCGGTTCGCCGATCTCGCCGAGACCTTCCACCTTCCCGTGGTCTATCTGATGGATTGTCCGGGCTTCATGATCGGGCTCGACGCCGAGAAGGCGGCCACCATCCGCCACGGCGTGCGTGCCATGGCCGCGGTCAACCAGACCACGGTGCCCTGGTGCACCATCATCGTGCGCAACGCCTTCGGCGTCGCCGGAGTCGTGCATCAGCCGGCGGATCGCGTCTCGCTGCGCTACGCGTGGCCATCGGCCTATTGGGGTTCGCTGCCGCTGGAAGGCGGCATCGAAGCGGCCTATCGCGCCGACATCGATGCCGCCGAGGATCCGAAAGCCAAGCTGCAGGAGATCGAGGATCGTCTCAACAAGCTGCGCTCGCCGTTTCGTTCAGCGGAACGGTTCTGGGTCGAGGAGATCATCGACCCGCGCAAGACCCGTTCGCTGCTGTGCGAATTCGCGCGGCTGGCCGAACCGATCCGCACGCCCGGGCTGGCGACCAACATGACGATCCGGCCGTAGTCATCCGGTCCCTCATCCTGAGGAGCGCGCATTTGCGCGCGTCTCGAAGGATGGGCCACATGCATGTCGCCATCCTTCGAGACGCGGCCAAGGCCGCTCCTCAGGATGAGGAATTCTTACGCCGCCACCGGCACTGTCTTCGGCTGCCGCGAGATCGCGAGCGTGAATCAGCGCCGCGATGATGCAGAGCGCGCCGGCGGCAAAGAACGCCGGCAAATAGCTCAACAGCAGCGTGCGCGACAGGCCCGCGCCGAATGCCGCGGTCGCTGCGCCCAATTGATGGCCGGCGAAGATCCAGCCGAACACCAGATTGGCGCGCTCCGGCCCGAACCGCTGCGCGGTAAGCCGCACCGTCGGCGGCACCGTTGCGATCCAGTCGAGGCCATAGAACATCGCAAACAGCGACAGGCCGTAAAACGAGAAATTGGTGAACGGCAGGAACAACAGCGACAGGCCGCGCAGGCCGTAATACCAGAACAGCAGATATCGGTTGTCGTAGCGGTCCGACAGCCAGCCCGAAGCGATGGTGCCGACGAAATCGAATATGCCCATGGCGGCGAGCAGGCTCGCGGCCTGAACCTGCGGAATGCCGAAATCGAGGCACATCGGAATCAAATGCACCTGGATCAGGCCGTTGGTGCTGGCGCCGCAGATGAAGAAGGTCGAAAACAGGATCCAGAACACCCGGGTTTTGGCGGCATCGCGCAGCGCGCCAAGCGCTGCCGCCATGATCGGCGCGTTGTTGGGCGGCGGCGCCGGCAACGGTTGCGTGCCGTCGTCGCCGAATGGCCGCAGGCCGACATCGCCGGGACGATCGCGCATCACCATCAGCACCGCAAAGGCCGCAACGCCGAGCATGACGCACATCAATCCCAGCGCGATCCGCCAGCCCATCCGTTCGGTGAGGCTGGCGAGCAGCGGCAGGAACACCAATTGTCCGGTGGCGACGCTGGCGGTGAGAATTCCGACCACCAGACCGCGCCGTGCCGCGAACCAGCGCGCCGCGATGGTGGCGCCCAGCACCAGCGCGGTCATGCCGGTGCCGATGCCGATCACGACGCCCCACAGCAGCATCAACTGCCAGACCTTTGTCATCGCCAAGCGAGACGACCAGCGCCGAGGCCACGATCAGCAACGCCGACAGCGTCACATTGCGCAGGCCGTAGCGGTTCAGCAGCGCCGCGGCGAACGGCGCCATCAGCCCGAACAGGATGAAGCGGATCGACAGCGCCGAGGAAATCTCCGCGGTGGTCCAGCCGAATTCCTGTTGCAGCGGCACGATGAACACGCCGGGTGCGCCGACCGTGCCGGCGGTGATCAGCGCGGTGAGGAAGGTCACGCCGACCATCACCCAGCCGTAATGGATGTTGCGGCGGGCGAGGGCGGCGGACAGCCAGTTCGAGATCATTGAGCCTCTGAGAATTTACCTGGAGGGTTTGTGTGATGTGACTGACCTGCACATCCTAACGTAAGGGCCGCACGACATAAATGCCATACTTCCCTCGTTTTAGGACATAGCCGTAACGCTAGTGCAAGATGCGCTCCACGGCGATCGCGGTGGCTTCGCCGCCGCCGATGCACAGCGCGGCGACGCCGCGCTTGAGGTTCTGCGCTTCGAGCGCATGCAGCAGCGTCACGATCAGGCGCGCGCCGGTGGCGCCGATCGGATGGCCGAGCGCGCAGGCGCCGCCATTGATGTTGAGTTTCTCGCGGGGGATGCCGAGATCGCGCTGCGCCGCCATCGCCACCACCGCAAAGGCCTCGTTGATCTCGAACAGGTCGACATCGCCGACGCTCCAGCCGACCTTGTCGAGCAGTTTGCGGATCGCCGGGATCGGCGCGGTCGTGAACCATTGCGGCTCCTGGCTGTGGGTGGCGTGGCCCTTGATCTCGGCCAGCACCGGCAGGCCGTCGCGATCGGCGAGCGATCGTTGCGCGAGGATCAGCGCCGCGGCGCCGTCGGCATTGGCGGAAGAGGCCGCCGGCGTGATGGTGCCGTTGGCGCGGAACGCCGGCTTCAGTCCCGGAATCTTGGCGGGGTCGACCTTCAGCGGAATCTCGTCATTGCCGATCGTGCGCGGGCCGGCCTTTTCCGTGACCGTGATCGGCACGATCTCGGCCTTGAACGCGCCGCCTTCCACCGCCTTGCGGGCGCGCGTCAGCGTCTCCATCGCATAGGCGTCCTGGTCGGCGCGGGTGAACTGATAGGCCTCCGCGGTGGCCTCGCCGAAATCGCCCATCGAACGGCCGACTTCATAGGCGTCTTCGAGGCCGTCCATCATCATGTGGTCGATGATCCGGTCATGACCGGCGCGATAGCCGCCGCGCGCTTTCGCCAGCAGATAGGGCGCGTTGGTCATGCTCTCCATGCCGCCGGACACCACGATCTCGGCGGAGCCGGCGTTGATGATGTCATGCGCCAGCATGGTGGCCTTCATGCCGGAGCCGCAGACCTTGTTGATGGTGGTCGCGCCCGTGGCATCCGGCAGCTTGGCGCCGCGGGCGGCCTGCCGCGCCGGCGCCTGGCCCTGTCCGGCCGGCAGCACGCAGCCCATGAACACCTCGTCGATCCGCTCGGGCGACAATTTGGCCCGCTCGAGCGCGGCGCCGATCACATGGGAACCGAGCTTGTGGGCGCTGAACGGCGAAAGATCGCCCATGAAGCGGCCGAGCGGCGTGCGGGCGGCGGAAACGATGACAACCGGATCGGAAGCTGTGGCCATGGCGGATGCTCCTTGATTTCGCGCTCGGACGAGCGGACATCATATGGAATGACATTCATCATATGATGCGCTGCGGAATTTGCAACGGCGGCGCGGGATAAATTGTCGTGACGTGGCACTACCGCTTCCGGTCGATAAAGCCCTGCATCAGCCGCTGCGGCTCGCCGGTCAGGAACGATTGCCCGAACACGCCGATGCTGAGGTCGACGGATTCCTTCAGCGGCAGTTCTTCCCATTGCCGGAGCAGGGCTTTTTGCGCGCGCAGCGCTTCCGGACCGCATTCCAGCAGCGCCGCCACCGTGTGCTCGACCGCGGCATCGAGGCCGCCTTGCGGCGCGACCACGTCGACCAGTCCCCAGGCCAGCGCGGTGGGCGCGTCGATATTCTCGGCGGTCATCACCAGCCAGCGGGCGCGGCCCCAGCCGATCAGCCGCGGCAACAGCGCCGCATGGATCACCGAGGGAATGCCGACCCTGACCTCGGGCATGCCGAATTTGGCGTCGTGCGCGGCGATCCGGAAGTCGCAGGCGGCGGCGAATTCGAGCCCGCCGCCGAGGCACCAGCCGGGCATCCGCGCGATCACCGGCGCCGGAAACGCCCGCACCGCCTCGCAGAGATCGCGCAGGCCGGTGATGAATTTCTCGGCCGAGGCCTGATCGAGCCTGGCCATTTCCTTGATGTCGGCGCCGCCGATCATGCTCTTTTCGCTCTGGCCGGCGATGCACCAGCACGCGGATCTGCCGTTCCGTCGCCAGCGCCTCCAGCCCTCGCGAACGCCGTTGATGACGGCCGATCCGAGGATGTTGAGCGAGCCGGCATTGCAGATCGTCAGGCGGACGACGCCGCGCGGGTCGCGGTCGACGCCGCAATGGGGATTGAGCATGTGCATGGAGGGTCTCGCCTTCGTGATCGTGACACTTCCCGGGCAAACCGCGCCTTGTCAAGCGTCGCCGGCGTTGTCACGACCGGCTGGCCGGTCACGGCCGTCGGCCTGCCCGCAAGCCGAATGCAGTCAAACGGATGCCGAGCTTTCGTCGATACAACGAGATAGCTTTTCGCGCAGATGCTTATTATATGACTGCAAACATCTTAATGGGACCGCCGATGCGCTATTCCAGGGAACACAAGCTCGAAACCCACGCCCGGATCGTGAAGAAGGCCTCGGTGCGGCTTCGCGAAAAGGGCGCGCACGGCATCGGCGTCGCCGACCTGATGAAGGACGCCGGCCTGACCCATGGCGGGTTCTACGCCCATTTCAATTCCCGGGAAGCGCTGGTGATCGAGGCCTTTGCCCATGCGATGGACCGCTCGACCGAGCGCTGGCGCAAGCTCGCCGAACAGACGCCGCCGGACAAGCGGCTGGCGACCATCGTGGATTCCTATCTGACGCCGATGCATCGCGACGATCCCGGCCATGGCTGCGCGGTTCCGACGCTGGGCGCGGAAATCGCCCGCGAGAGCCCGAAGACCCGCAAGGCGTTCGCGGCCAAGCTGGAGCAGATGATCGACATGCTCGCCGAGCAGATTCCGGACGTTCCGCGCAAGGCCGCGCGCAAGCAGGCGATGGCGGCGCTCGCGACCATGATGGGAACGCTGGTGCTGGCCCGCATCGCCGGCAATGGCGAGTTTTCCGACGAGATTCTCGGCGCCGGGCGCGAGGCCGTGCTGGGTCGCGCGGCGCCGCCGAAGCGAGCGCGCGAAGAAATCCGTCGCTCAGAAAAGCCGCCGCGTCGGCGCGGCACTGACCGGCCTTCGCGGTCGATCGCATTCGACATTGGTCGTAGGCGCTCGAAAACGCCGGCCAAGCCCGCATTTTCGCAAATCCGCTGCGCGCGGAAACCCTTTCCAAACGCCGCAAAGACTGCAAGATGCCGCCAAAATCCGGCATTCGCACAGGTCTTGGAGGAACGCATGCGCTCAATCGGACATTTTATCGGCGGCCGCGAGGTCAAGGGCACATCGGGCCGGTTCGCGGACGTGTTTCGAGCCGATGACCGGCGACGTCCAGGCCAAGGTGGCGCTGGCCTCCAAGGCCGAGCTGCGCGCCGCGGTCGAGAACGCCAAGGCCGCGCAGTCGGAGTGGGGCGCCACCAATCCGCAGCGCCGCGCCCGCGTCATGATGAAGTTCCTCGAACTGGCGCAGCGCGACTACGACAAGCTCGCCGATCTGCTGGCGCGCGAACACGGCAAGACCGTTCCCGACGCCAAGGGCGACATCCAGCGCGGCCTCGAGGTGGTCGAATTCGCCTGCGGCATTCCGCATCTGATGAAGGGCGAATATACCGAAGGCGCCGGCCCCGGCATCGACATCTATTCGATGCGGCAGCCGCTCGGCGTCGTCGCCGGCATCACGCCGTTCAATTTCCCGGCGATGATCCCGATGTGGAAATTCGCGCCCGCGATCGCCTGCGGCAATGCCTTCATCCTGAAGCCGTCGGAGCGCGATCCCGGCGTGCCGATGATGCTGGCGGCAATTGATGATCGAGGCCGGCCTGCCGCCGGGCATCCTCAATGTCGTCAACGGCGACAAGGAAGCGGTCGACGCCATCCTCGACGATCCCGATATCAAGGCGGTCGGCTTTGTCGGCTCGTCGCCGATCGCGCAATATATCTATGAGCGGGCGGCGGCCACCGGCAAGCGCGCGCAGTGTTTCGGCGGCGCCAAGAACCACGCCATCGTCATGCCGGATGCCGACATGGACCAGACCGTCGATGCCCTGATCGGCGCCGGCTACGGCTCGGCCGGCGAACGCTGCATGGCGGTCTCGGTCGCGGTGCCCGTCGGCAAGACCACCGCCGACCGGCTGATGGAAAAGCTGATTCCGCGCGTCGAGAGCCTGAAGATCGGCACCTCGATCGATCCGTCGGCCGATTACGGTCCGCTGGTGACCAGGGACGCGCTCGAGCGCGTCAAGAACTACGTCGAGATCGGCATCAAGGAAGGCGCCACGCTCGCGGTCGACGGCCGCGGCTTCAAGATGCAGGGCTATGAGAACGGCTTCTACATGGGCGGCTGCCTGTTCGACAACGTCACCAAGGACATGCGGATCTACAAGGAAGAGATCTTCGGCCCGGTGCTGTCGGTGGTGCGCGCCCAGGACTATGACGAGGCGCTGGCGCTGCCGTCCGACCACGACTACGGCAACGGCGTTGCGATCTTCACCCGCGACGGCGACGCCGCGCGCGATTTCGCCGCCAAGGTCAATGTCGGCATGGTCGGCATCAACGTGCCGATCCCGGTGCCGATCGCCTATTACACCTTCGGCGGCTGGAAGAAGTCCGGCTTCGGCGATCTCAACCAGCACGGGCCGGATTCGATCCGCTTCTACACCAAGACCAAGACGGTGACCTCGCGCTGGCCGTCCGGCGTCAAGGAAGGCGCGGAGTTCTCGATTCCGACGATGAATTGAGCGGGCGATGTCGAACTCCGTCATTGCGAGCGTAGCGGGCAATCCAGACTTACTTGCGGCACTGGATTGCTTCGTCGCTTCGCTCCCGCAATGACGTAAACGAGTCGGAAGCACGATGACAACGCATGCAATTCGCTCTCAACGAGGACCAGATTGCGGTTCGCGACATGGCGCGGGATTTCGCCGCGGAAAAAATCGCGCCGCATGCGATCCGCTGGGACGAGGAGAAGCATTTTCCGGTCGATGTGATGCGCGAGGCGGCGACGCTCGGCATCGGCGGCGTCTATATCCGCGACGACGTCGGCGGCTCGGCGCTGACGCGGTTCGACGCGGCGCTGATCTTCGAGGCGCTGGCGCAGGGCTGTCCGACGGTGTCGGCGTTCATCTCGATCCACAACATGGCGTCCTGGATGATCGATGCCTATGGCAACGACACCCAGCGGCACAAATGGCTGCCGAAGCTCTGCACCATGGAATTGCTGGCGAGCTATTGCCTGACCGAGCCCGGCTCCGGATCGGATGCGGCGGCGCTGCGCACCCGCGCGGTGCGCGACGGCGACCATTATGTGCTCAACGGCCAGAAGCAGTTCATTTCCGGCGCCGGCAAGGGCGACCTCTATGTGGTGATGGTGCGGACCGGCGGCGACGGGCCCGGCGGCATCTCGACGCTGGTGGTCGAGGGCGACACGCCCGGGCTTTCGTTCGGCGCCAACGAGCGCAAGATGGGCTGGAACGCGCAGCCGACCCGCGCGGTGATCTTCGAGAATGCGCGCGTGCCGGTCGCCAACCGGCTCGGCGATGAGGGCATCGGCTTCAAGATCGCGATGGCCGGGCTCGACGGCGGCCGCATCAATATCGCGGCCTGTTCGCTCGGCGGCGCGCAATGCGCGCTCGACAAGTCGCTGGCCTACATGAAGGAGCGCAAGGCGTTCGGAAAACGCCTCGACGAATTCCAGGCGCTGCAATTTCGTCTCGCCGACATGGCGACCGAGCTGGAGGCGGCGCGGACCTTTGTGTGGCGCGCGGCGGCGGCGCTCGACCGCAAGGATGCCGACGCCACCATGCTGTGCGCGATGGCCAAGCGCTTCGGCACCGATGTCGGCTTCGAGGTCGCCAACCAGGCGCTGCAACTGCACGGCGGCTACGGCTATCTCAGCGAATACGGCATCGAGAAGATCGTGCGCGACCTGCGCGTGCACCAGATTCTCGAAGGCACCAACGAAATCATGCGGCTGATCGTGTCGCGCAAGCTGATCGAGGGCGCGCGATGACGGCACGCTGCAGCCGTCGTCGAGCCGAGCCCGACCTGATCGTGCGGCGCGAGGGCGCGGCCGGCGTCATCCGGCTCAACCGGCCGAAGGCGATCAATGCCATGACGCTGGAGATGTCGCGGCATCGACACGGCGCTGGACCAGTTCGAGGCCGATCCGGCGGTCGGCCTGGTCCTGCTGGAAGGCGCGGGCGAGCGCGGCCTGTGCGCCGGCGGCGATATCCGCGGGCTCTATGAGAGCTCGAAGGTCGGCGGCGATCTCGGCAAGATGTTCTGGCGCGAGGAATACATCCTGAACGCGCGCATCGCGAAATTTCCAAAGCCCTATGTCGCCTTCATGGACGGCATCGTGATGGGCGGCGGCGTCGGGCTTTCGGCGCACGGCCGCCATCGCGTCGTCACCGAGCGGACCAAGCTCGCGATGCCCGAAGTCGGGCTCGGCTTCTTTCCCGGATGTCGGCGGCACCTGGCTGTTGTCGCGCTCGCCCGGCGAGATCGGCACTTATTTCGGATTGACCGGCCAGACCATGAATGGCCCCGATGCGATCTATGCGCGGTTTGCCGATGCGGTGGTGCCGTCGGGCAAACTGGCCGCGCTTGCGCGAGGCGCTGACCAAGGTTCGCGCCGGCGACGACGTCGCACGAAGTCAAAGCCGCTGATCGATGGCTTTGCGACCGGCGAGACCGCGGGGCCGGTCGCGGCGATGCAGCCGCAGATCGACGCCTGGTTTGCCCATGACCGGATGGAGGATATCGTCGCGGCGCTGCAGCGCGACGGCTCGGAACTGGCGCAATCGACGTTGAAGACGTTGAACGAGAAATCGCCGCGCGGCATGGTGGTGACGCTGAAGCTGCTGCGGCTGGCGCGGGCGTCGTCCTCGCTGGAGGAATGCCTGGTGCGGGAATATCGCGCCGCGCTGGAAGTGTTCGCCAGCGACGATTTTCGCGAAGGCGTGCGCGCCGCCGTGATCGACAAGGACCGCAATCCGCGCTGGTCGCCGCCGCGGATCGAGGATGTGACGCCGGAGATGATGGCGCCTTATTTCGCCGAGATCGGCGCCGACGAACTGGTGTTCAACTAATCAAAATAGAAACGTGCCAAGCGGAGGGAATCGAAGATGGCAAACATCGCATTCATCGGCCTCGGCAATATGGGCGGCCCGATGGCCGCCAATCTGGTCAAGGCCGGCCACAAGGTGGTCGCGTTCGATCTGGTGGAGGCCTCGCGCAACCAGGCCAAGGCCGATGGCGCTGCGATCGCCGACAGCGCGGTCGGCCGCGGTGAAGGGCGCCGATGTCGTCATCACGATGCTGCCGGCCGGCAAGCATGTGCTCTCGGTCTGGACCGACGTCGTTCCGTCGATGGCCAAGGGCGCGCTGATCATCGATTGCTCGACCATCGACGTCGAAAGCGCCAAGCAGGCCCATGCGCTGGCGGCCAAGCATGGCATCGCTTCGGTCGATGCGCCGGTGTCCGGCGGCACCGGCGGCGCCAAGGGCGCGACGCTGACCTTCATGTGCGGCGGCGAGGACAAGGCGTTCGCGGCGGCAAAGCCGGTGCTGGAAAAGATGGGCAAGAAGATCGTGCATTGCGGCGGCGCCGGCGCAGGGCAGGCGGCCAAGATCTGCAACAACATGATCCTCGGCATTTCCATGATCGCGGTCAGCGAGGCCTTTGCGCTCGCCGAAAAGCTCGGCCTGTCGCATCAGGCGCTGTTCGACGTGGCCTCGACCTCGTCGGGGCAATGCTGGTCGCTGACGTCCTATTGCCCGGTGCCGGGCCCGGTGCCGACTTCGCCGGCCAACAACGACTACAAGCCGGGCTTTGCGTCGGCCCTGATGGTGAAGGATCTCACGCTGGCGCAGGATGCGGCCAAGGCCGCGGGCGCCGCGACGCCGCTCGGCAAGCACGCGCAGGAAATCTACAAGGCGTTCGACGCCGCCGGACATGGCGGGGTGGATTTTTCCGGGATTATCCAGCATGTTCGCGGAGCTTGCGCGGGGAAATGGAGCTGAGCGTAGCCGCATGACCAATTCCAGGACGCGCGCGCGTTTCTGCTCAAGCATCGCACCGACTACGATGCCGCGGTGAAGGGATTTCCGCTGGCCCGATCCGGTGCCGTTCAACTGGGCGCTGGACTGGTTCGATGCGGAACTGGCGCGCAACGCCGACAGCAAGGATCGTCCGGCGCTGTGGATCGTCGATGCCGGCAGCAACAAGCGAGACAAAACTGTCGTTCGCGGCGCTGTCGCGCCGTTCCAATCAGGTCGCGAATTTCCTGCGCGCGCAGGGCCTGAAGCGCGGCGATCATCTGCTGCTGCTGCTCGGCAACGTCGTTCCGCTGTGGGAGACCATGCTGGCGGCGATGAAGCTCGGCGTGGTGGTGATCCCCGCGACCACGCTGCTGACGCCGGACGAGTTGCGCGACCGGCTCGATCGCGGCCGCGCCAAGGTCGTGGTGGCGACGCAGGATCAGGTCGCGAAATTCGCCGGCCTCGGCGGCGACGATCTGGTTCGCATCGTCGTCGGCGCGTCGTCGAAGCACGAGGGCTGGCTGCCTTACGAACAGGCCGCGAGAGTTTCCGGAAACCTTCACAGCCGGACGGGCCGACCAACGCCGACGATCCGATGCTGCTGTATTTCACCTCGGGCACCACGGCAAAACCAAAGCTGGTGCGGCACAGCCAGCGCAGCTATCCCGTCGGCGGCACTGTCGACGATGTACTGGCTCGGGCTGCAGCCCGGCGATATCCATCTGAACATTTCCTCGCCGGGCTGGGCCAAGCACGCCTGGAGCTGCTTCTTCGCGCCGTGGAATGCCGGCGCCACCGTGTTCGTGGTCAACCAGCCGCGCTTCGACGCCAAGGGATTGCTCGCGACCATCGGCCGCTGCGGCGTCACCACGCTGTGCGCGCCGCCGACGGTGTGGCGGCTGTTCATCCAGGAGAAGCTTGCGACCTTCAAGGTTCAGCTTGCGCGAGGTCTGCGGCGCCGGCGAGCCGCTCAATCCCGAAGTGATCGATCAGGTGCGCGCCGCCTGGGGGCTGACCATCCGCGACGGCTACGGCCAGACCGAAACCACGGCGCTGGCCGGCAATTCGCCGGGGCAGAAGGTCAAGGTCGGATCGATGGGCCGGCCGTTGCCCGGCTATCGCGTGCAGATCACCGATATCGACGGCCACGTCGACCAAAGAGGGCGAGGTCACGCTGGTGCTCGGCGCCGACCGGCCCGCCGGCCTGATGCAGGGCTATCAGGGCGACGACGGCAAACTGAGCGGCGCCGACGGCGATCTCTATCGCAGCGGCGACGTGGTGTTCGCCGACGACGAGGGCTATCTCACCTTCGTCGGCCGCTCCGACGACGTCTTCAAATCATCGGACTACCGCATCAGCCCGTTCGAGCTGGAGAGCATCCTGCTCGAGCATGAAGCGGTCGCGGAGGCCGCGGTCGTTCCCAGCCCCGATCCGATCCGGCTCGCGATCCCCAAGGCCTATGTGCTGCTGGTTCGGGCGCGGAGCGCTCGCCGGAAACCGCGCTGTCGATCTTCAGGCATCTGCACACGCGGCTGGCGCCGTTCAAGCGCATCCGGCGCATCGAACTCGTGACCGAACTGCCGAAGACGATTTCCGGCAAAATCCGCCGCGTGCAGTTGCGCCGGCTGGAGCACGACAATGATCGCGGCGATGCGCTGCGCGGCCAGGAATTCCGCGAAGAGGATTTCCCGGAATTGCAGAAAGTACGGTCGGCCGGATCGGTGGAGAATTAACGCATGAATGAAGTCTGGAAGAAGCCGCCGATTTCGCTGGAGGCCTATCAGAACATGGTCGGCCACGAGGTCGGCGTGTCGTCATGGCATCTGGTCGATCAGAACCGGATCGACGTCTATGCCGACGTGATCGAGGATCATCAGTTCATCCATATCGATCCCGAGCGCGCCAAAACGCGAAACCGCGTTCGGCACCACGATGGCGCACGGCTTCCTGACGATGTCGCTGATGAGCATCATGTCCTACGAGGTGATGCCGGTGATCGCGGGCACCACGATGGGCGTCAATTACGGCTTCGACAAGCTGCGCTTCATCTCGCCGGTGCGCGCGGGCTCGCGCGTCCGCGGCCGCTTCACGCTGGCGGAAGCCAAGTTGCGCAAGCCGAACGAATTGCTGTCGCGCACCAACGTCACCGTCGAGATCGAGGGCGAGGACAAGCCCGCGCTGGTCGCCGACTGGATCGGGTTGATCTATTTCGCCTAAGCGCCAGATCGTCATTGCCGGGCTTGACCCGGCCATCCATCGCTGCTCAAAAACGCATCGAATTTTGATGGATGCCCGGGCATCAAGCCCGGGCATGACGAAAAGAGCAAGTCCAGGAATTCCATACACATGACAATCAGGTTTGACGGACGCGTCGCCATCGTCACCGGCGCGGGCAATGGTCTTGGACGCGCGCATGCGCTGGGGCTGGCGAGCCGCGGCGCCAAGGTCGTGGTCAACGATTTCGGCGGCGCGCGCGACGGCACCGGCGGATCGCTGACGCCGGCGGAAGCCGTGGTCGAGGAAATCCGCAAAGCCGGCGGCGCGGCGATGGCCGATGGCGCCGACGTCTCGAATTTCGAGCAGGTCACGGCGATGGTCGACCGCGCCACCAAGGAATGGGGCAGCGTCGATCTGCTCTGCGCCAATGCCGGCATCCTGCGCGACAAGTCGTTTGCCAAGATGGAAGTCGCCGATTTCGCCAAGGTGCTCGACGTGCATCTCGACCGGCACCTTCTATTGCTGCAAGGCGGTGTGGGACGGCATGCGCGAGCGCAATTACGGCCGCATCGTCGTCACCACCTCGTCGTCGGGCCTCTACGGCAATTTCGGCCAGGCCAATTACGGCGCGGCGAAAACCGGCATGGTCGGGCTGATGAACGTGCTGGCCGAGGAAGGCCGCAAGACCAACATCCGCGTCAACACGATTTCGCCGACCGCGGCGACGCGGATGACGGAAGAACTGCTGCCGCCGCAGGCGCTGGCGCTGATGAAGCCGGAAGCGATCACGCCGGCGGTGCTGTATCTGCTGAGCGAGGACGCGCCGACCCGCACCATCATGGGCGCGGGCGCCGGCTCCTTCGCGGTGATCAAGATCATGGAGACCGAAGGCATCAACCTGCCGCCGTCCGACTGGACGCCGGACGCGGTCGCCGCGCATTTCGCCGAGATCAGCGACATGTCGACGGCCAAGGCGCTGGAAGGCGCGTTCCAGCAGACCCAGAAATACGTCGCGCAGGCCGCGGCGCGGGCGGGCGATGAAGCTGTAGAGCGCAATGGCATTCAGGATCGCTCATTCCGTGGATGGCGCGGAGCGCAGTCCCGGAATCCACGATCTCCGAGTCATGGGTTATCGGCATCTCCGCGAGACGCGCGCGCAGGTGCGCGCCCGGGCATGACGACGTCTTCGTTGCTGGAGATCGGCCTGCACTGCGACATGACGTCACTCAAAACACGTCGCCATCATCGGCGCCGGTCCCGCCGGGCTGATGGCGGCCGAGGTGCTGGCGCAAGGCGGCGCCGCGCGTCACCGTCTATGACGCGATGCCGTCGGCGGGCCGCAAATTCCTGATGGCCGGGCGCGGCGGGCTCAACCTCACCCACAGCGAGCCGCTGCCGGAATTTCTCGCGCGCTACGGCGAGGCGATGCCGCATCTCGCGCCGCGATCGAGGCGTTTCCGCCGGACGCCTTGCGCGAATGGAGCGAAGCACTGGGGCAGCCGACCTTTGTCGGCTCCAGCGGCCGGGTGTTTCCCGAAAGCGTTCAAGGCCTCGCCGCTGCTGCGGGCGTGGCTGCGGCGGCTGGATTCGCATCGGCGTGCAATTCGCGCTGCGTCACCGCTGGACCGGCTGGGACGACGATGGCCGTCTGTCGTTTGCAAACGCCCGACGGCAGCGCGCCGTCGATGCGCAGCGCGACCGTGCTCGCGCTCGGCGGCGCGAGCTGGCCGCGGCTCGGGTCCGATGGCGCATGGGTGGAAACGCTCGCCGCGAAGGGCGTGGCGATATCGCCGCTGCGGCCGGCCAATTGCGGCTTCACCGTCGCCTGGTCCGATATCTTTCGCGACCGCTTCGAAGGCCAGCCGCTGAAGGGCGTTGCGTTGTCGTTCGGCGCGCACAGCGTGCGCGGCGAAGCGATCATCACCCGAACCGGCATCGAGGGCGGCGCGATCTATGCGCTGTCGGCCGAATTGCGCGAGGCGATCATCGCGTCAGGCGAGGCGACGCTGCACATCGCGTTGCGGCCCGATCTCGAGATGAGCGAACTTGTCGCGCGGCTGTCGGCGCCGCGAGGCAAGCAATCATTCTCGAACTGGTTGCGCAAGGCGGCGCAGCTTTCGCCCGTCGCGCATCGGCCTGTTGCAGGAGGCGGCGATTGTGTCCGGCGCGCCGCTGTCGTCGCTCTCGCCGGCGGAGCTCGCCGAATTGATCAACGCCGTGCCGGTTAAACTCAACGGCGTCGCGCCGATCGCGCGCGCGATTTCGACCGCGGGCGGGATTTCGTTCGACGAACTCGACGCAGATTTCATGATCCGCCGCTTGCCCGGCGTATTCGCCGCCGGCGAGATGCTCGACTGGGAAGCGCCGACCGGCGGCTATCTGCTGCAGGCGTCGTTCGCGACTGGTGCGGCGGCGGGGCAGGGGCGTGTTGAAGTGGCTTGAATCGATAGCCGTCATGGCGAAGCGCAGCGAAGTAGTCTCGAACCATGCTGCAAGTTTCGCTTCGTCGTTCGCCACTCGCCATGACGTCACGCGCTACCGCAGCTTCCCTCTCGCCGCGACCGGCAGCACGCCGATGATCTCGTCGCCGCGCACCATCACCACCTCATCCATCATGTTGACGACGACGCAGACATGGTTCGGCACGATCCGCACGATGTCGCCGACATTGGGGCGGGTGTTGCTGCGCGCGAGGTCGAGAAAGCCGTGTTCCTCGGCAAAGCGCGCGATCCTGGCTTCCGGGTGTTCGAGAATGAGGCCGTGGCCGTCGAGCCCGCCGCCGGTATCGGATGTCAGTGTCTTGGAGCCGGCATCGAGAATGCCGCGGTCGGGACCGGCGCGGCTCACCACGGTTGAATAGATGTTGCAGCGCGCAATCGTCCCAGCCGGCGACGCCGGCCGCGACCTGCATCCGGTCGTTGTAGATGTAGGTGCCGGGCCGATGCTCGGTGGCGCCCTTGAGCTTGCCGACATTCTTCAGGTTCGGCGTGCCGCCGGTGGAGACCATCGTCGCATCCAGTCCGTGTGCGCGAACGCCGGCCAGCGCCTCGTCGTAAAACCTTTGTGCTTCGGCCCAGCCGGTTTCGGTCGGATACAGCATGAAGCCTGCGAACGTCAGTCCCTCCAGGCCGCGATCTGGCGTGCGAGCGCGATGGCTTCCGCCGGGGTTTCGACCCCGGCGCGTTTGCGCCCGGTGTCGCATTCGACCACGACCGAGAGCGGACGGCCGGAAGCGCTCGCAGCCTGCGGCAGGCCCGCGATGACAACCGAATTATCCGCGGCAACGGTCATGTTCGCCTTGGCCTGCAGCGCGCCGAGCCGGGCCATTTTCTCGTCGCCGATCAAATTGTAGCTGATCAGGATGTCGTCGATGCCGGCCTCCGCCATCACTTCGGCCTCGCCGAGTTTCTGGCAGGTGATGCCCTTGGCGCCGGCCGCGATCTGGAGCCTGGCCAGGACAGGGCTTTTGTGGGTCTTGATATGCGGCCGGTTGGCGACGCCGGCGGCATCGCAGGCGGCCTGCACGCGCGCGATATTGCGTTCGACGCGATCCATGTCGATGACGGCGGCAGGCGTGCCGTAGTCGCGGGCAATTCGGACGGCGAGGGGCGTGGCATTGATCCTCCAGTTAGCGTCCTCGTCGCGAGAGACGGTCATGTGCTTCGCTTCTCGCAATGACGATGGATTGTCAGGCCTGTTCGATCTCTTCGCGCAGCACTTCAAGCTCCAGCCATTTGTCTTCGGCGGCCTCGAGCTCCTTCTGCGCCGTTGACAGCGCGGCCGAGGCCGTATCGAATTTCTTGCGATCCTTCTTGTAGAGATTGGGGTCGTCGAGATGGCGTTGTTGCTTGGCGATTTCGGCCTGCAGCTTGGCAATGGTCTTGGGCAGCGTTTCCAGCGCATGCTTCTCGTTGAAGTTAAGCCGCCGCTTGACGGCGCCGGAAGGCGCTCCGGCTGCCGTGCTCTTGCTGCGTTCGGCCGCGGCGGCCTTCGCCGCCTCGCGTTTCAAATCGGCGCCGCGCTGCGCCAGCATGTCGGTATAGCCGCCGGCATATTCGATCCAGCGGCCGTCGCCTTCCGGCGCGATCACCGAAGTCACGACGCGGTCGAGAAAATCGCGATCATGGCTGATCAGGATCACGGTGCCCTCATAGTCGCCGAGCATTTCCTCCAGCACGTCGAGGGTTTCGAGGTCGAGATCGTTGGTCGGCTCATCCAGCACCAGCAAATTGGACGGCTTGGCGAGCGCGCGGGCCAGCATCAGCCGGCCGCGTTCGCCGCCCGAAAGCACTTCGAGCGGCGTGCGCATCTGTTCCTGTCCGAACAGAAAGTCCTTCATGTAGCTGACGACGTGCTTTGGCTTGCCGCCGACCATCACATTGTCGCTGCGGCCGCCGGTCAGCGCTTCGGCCAGCGTCGATTTCGGATCGAGGCTTTCGCGATGCTGGTCGAGCGTCGCCATTTCGATATTGGCGCCGAACCGGATGGTGCCGCTATCAGGCGGATTGGCGCCGGTCAGCATATCGATCAGCGTGGTCTTGCCGGCGCCGTTCGGCCCGACAATGCCGATCCGGTCGCCGCGCTGCACCCGGATCGAAAAATCATCGACGATAACGCGATCGCCATAGGTCCGGCCGATGTTCTTGGCTTCGATGATCAGCTTGCCGGACTTGTCGGCTTCGGCGGCGGCGAGGTTGGCGTTGCCGGTGGCGCCGCGATAGTCGCGGCGCTGTTCGCGCAGCGCGTAGAGATTGCCGAGCCGCTTGACGTTGCGCTTGCGGCGGCCGGAAACGCCGTAGCGCAGCCAGTGCTCCTCGTTGACGATTTTGCGGTCGAGCTTGTGCTGGTCGCGCTCTTCCTCCGCCAATACCTCGTCGCGCCAGGCCTCGAAGGCGCTGAAGCCGCGATCGATCTGCCGGATCTGGCCGCGATCGAGCCAGGCGGTGCTGCGCGACAGGTTCGACAGGAAGCGGCGGTCATGGCTGATGATGACGAGCGCGCTGCGGCGGCTGTCGAGTTCGCTTTCCAGCCATTCGATGGTGGTGAGATCGAGATGGTTGGTGGGCTCGTCCAGCAGCAGGATATCGGGCGAGGGCGCCAGCACCCGCGCCAGTGCCGTGCGGCGCGCTTCGCCGCCGGATACATGCGCGGGATCTTCATCGCCGCGAAGCCCGAGCTGTTCCAGAATGTAGCGGGCCTGATAGTGATCGTCGCCGGGGCCGAGACCGGCCTCGACATAGGCCAGCGTCGAGGCGAAGCCGGCAAAATCCGGCTCCTGCGGCAGATAGCGGATGGTCGCACCCGGTTGCACGAAGCGGCTGCCGCTGTCGGGTTCGACGAGGCCGGCGGCGATCTTCAGCAGCGTCGATTTGCCGGAACCGTTGCGGCCGATCAGGCAGACGCGCTCGGCCGACGACACCGATAGTTCGACGCCGGACAATAGCGGCGTGCCGCCGAAGGTCAGCGCGATGTCTTTCAACTGGATCAGGGGAGGCGCCATATCTTCTCAATTCAACCTTGTTGCGTTTGCGCCGAAAGCTTCGCCCGCTCGCGCTGGATGCGGCGGATGGTCTGGTCGAGCGCCGACAGGAACGCCGAGCGGTCGCGCGGAGCGAACGATCTGGGACCGCCGGTCACCTCGCCCGAGGAACGCAGATCGGTCATCAAATTGCGAACCGCAAGCGTCATGCCGATCGATTGCTCGGTAAACGGCTTGCCGTTCGGCGCGATCACCTCGCAGCCTGCCTTCACGCAGCGGCTCGCCAGCGGGATATCGGAGGTAATGACGATATCGCCTTTGCCGGCGCGCTCCGCAATCCAGTCGTCGGCGGCATCCATCCCGGAGCCCGCCGCGATACGCTCGATCAGCGGATCCTGCGGCACCCGGATGAATTGGCCTGCGACCACGCTGACCGGCAAGCCATGGCGGGCAGCGACGCGATAGATCTCGTCTTTGACCGGGCAGGCATCGGCGTCGACATAGATGCGGGTGGTATTCAAATGGGCGTCATCGGTTGGGGATGCGGTCGCAGAACGCGGAATGGGGCGCTCTTAAGCCTCGCGTCGTACCCCATCGGGCGGGAAATTGCGAGCAAAACACGGGCCGGAACGCGCTTGCCACGGCATTTTGTTCGCGTACGATTATCGGCTGAAACAGTGCCGAAATAACAAGGAAAACAAGGATGACAAGCCGGCTCGAAGCGTACAGCGTGGTAGCCTACAACACCGCGAAATTGTCCGAAAACAAGATGCATGACGATCAGGTTGCGCGTCGGTTCGGATTCAGCGGCGGGCTGGTGCCGGGTGTCGATGTGATGGCCTATATGATCCACCTGCCGGTCAAGAAGTGGGGCCGGGCGTTCCTCGAGCGGGGCTTGATCGAGGCGCGCTTCGTCAAGCCGGTCTATGACGGCGAAACCGCCTACGTCACAGCTGAGGAGAATGACGGCGTGCTTTCGATTGAGGTCGAAAGCCGCGGCGAAATCTGCGCGACCGGAGCTGCGTCGTTGCCGGTGTCGGCGCCATCGATTTCGATTTTGGATTTCACTGAAACGGCGGCGGTGGCGGAGCGCGCGCCGGTGAATGCGGCGTCCTATCAGCTCGGCAAATGGCTGGGAACGGTGCCGCGCGCATGGGCTGGCGATGCCGCCCGCGAATATCTGACTGATGTGCGCGAGACCGATACGATTTATTTGCGGGAACGGCTGGGCCATCCCGGCCTCCTCCAGCGCATCATGAACAAGGTGCTGGTCGACAACGCCATCCTCGGACCGTGGATTCATGTCGGCAGCCGGATGCAGTTGCTGGCGACCTGCGGCAAGCGGCGATGAGTTGGCCGCGCGCGCCAGGGTCACCGGCAATTACGAAAAGAAGGGTCATCGTTTCGTCGAACTCGACGCGCTTGTCGTCGCCAACGGCCGCACCCCAGTAGCGCATTGCGAACACATTGCGATCTACCAGCCGCGCGAGCAGGCGGCGGCGTAACAAAATAATGCGAACGGCGGCGCTTCACGGCCGCGCAGTTGACACCACACAGGAGAATACGATGTCGAGCTCAGTGAAAGAATTGCTGGCCGCGGCCAACGGCGCGGTTCCGACCATCAGCCCGCAAGACGCGAAAGCCTTGATCGAGCGCGGTCAGGCTTTGGTGGTCGATGTGCGTGATGGCACCGAAGTGCAGGCTAGCGGAAAGGTTCAGGGCGCCAAGCACGTTTCCCGCGGCATGCTGGAGTTTCGCGCCGATCCGGATAGTCCGTATTACGACAAGGCGTTCGATCGCGACAAAACCGTGATCGTGTATTGCGCCTCCGGCGGGCGAGCCGCGCTGGCGGGCAAGACCCTGAAGGACATGGGCTACAAGGACGTACGCAATCTCGGCGGCTTCAAGGGCTGGGCCGACGGCGGTGGCGCGGTCGAGAAGGAGTGAAGGCCGACGCAACGGTTGCCCCTCACGCCACCTTTGCCTTGGCGTCCTGAATCGCGCGCCAGACCCGCTCCGGGGTCAGCGGCATGTCGATATGCCCGATGCCGAATTCGGACAGCGCGTCGATCACCGCGTTGACGATGGTGGAGAGGCTGCCGGCGCAACCGGCTTCGCCGCAGCCCTTGGTGCCGAGCGGATTGGATTTGGCGGGCACCGGATGATCGCCCACCGCCATCAGGGGGATATCTCCGGCGCGCGGCATCGCATAATCCATGAACGAGCCTGTGATCGGCTGGCCGTTTGAATCGTAGCTGACGCATTCCATCAGCGCCTGTCCGATGCCCTGCGCGACGCCGCCATGCAATTGTCCGGCGACCAGCATCGGATTGACGATGGTGCCGAAGTCGTTGACGCCGGTATAACGGACGATCTGCACGATCCCGGTTTCGGGGTCGATCTCGACTTCCGCGACGTGGCAGCCGTTGGGGAAAGTCGACGGCACGCCCTCGGCGGTATGGTCGACGTCGAGCGAGGAGGGCACGCCCTCCGGCATCTTGCCTTCGCGCAAGCGGCGCGCCAGCTCGATGATGTCGATGCTGCGATCGGTGCCGGCAATCGTGAAACGGCCATGGCCGAATTCGATGTCGCCTTCGGAGGCTTCCATCAGATGCGCGGCCGCGCGCTTGCCCTTCTCGATGATCAGCTTCGAGGCTTCGACGATCGCCATTCCGCTCGCGGTGATGGAGCGCGAGCCGCCGGTGCCATTGCCGGTATGCACGATATCGCTGTCGCCCTGCTCGAGCTTGACGCTTTCAAAGGGCACTCCGAGTTCGGCGCAAAGCACCTGCGCAAACGGCGTCGCATGCCCCTGGCCATAGTCGAGCGTGCCGGTGATCAACCTCACCGAACCGTCGTCTTCGAACACGATCTTGCCAAGCTCGACGCCGGGAGGCGCGGTGACTTCCAGGTAGGAGCCGATCGCGATGCCCCGGAGCAAGCCGCGCTTGCGGCTCTCCTTTTTTCGTTTGGCAAAGCCGGCATGATCGGAGATATCCAGCGCCTTGCTGAACACGCCGTGGAAATCGCCGCTGTCATAGGTGACGCCGGACGATGCGGCGAACGGCATTTGCGCGGGCTTGATGAAATTGCGCTTGCGCAGCGTCAGCCGGTCGATGCCCATTTCGTCGGCGGCGCGATCGATCAGGCGCTCCATGAAATAATTGGCCTCGGGCCGCCCGGCGCCGCGATAGGCGCCCATCAGCGTGGTGTTGGTCAGTACGGTCTTGATGTCGATGCTCATCAGCGGCGTGCGATAGACGCTGGCCAGATTCTTGCCGATATTCATCGACAGCGGGATCGGCGCGACGCCGGTGATATAGGCGCCGAGATTGCCGTAACCTGAGACCTTGACCGCGAGGAACCTGCCTTCGCGGTCGAGCGCCAGCTCGCAATGGATCTGCTGCGCGCGCCCGTGGCTGTCGGACAGAAAGCTGGTCGATCGCTCGTCGGTCCATTTCACCGGACGACCCAGCGCCTTTGCCGCGTGCAGGATGCAGATATATTCGGGGTAGTTGATGTTCTTCATGCCGAACGAGCCGCCGACATTGGCGGTCAGCAGGTGAACCTTCTCGTTCGGCACCTTGAGCAGGTTCTTGGCGAGCATGGCGCGATTGCCGGCGACGCCCTGGGTCGGAACCTGAATCGTATAGCGCTCGCTCGCCTTGTCGTAGGAGGCCAGCGCCGCGCGCGGTTCCATCGCCACCACGGCCACGCGGGTATTGACGATATCGAGCCTGGTCACATGCGCCGCCTCGGCGAAGGCGGCCTCGACCTTGGCGGCGTCGCCAAAATGATAGTCCAGCGCCACATTGTTCGGGATGTGATCGTAGAGCTGCGGCGCGCCGGGCTTTGCCGCTTCCTCGGCGCTGGTCACCGACGGCAACGGGTCGATATCCAGCACCACGGCTTCGCCGGCGTCGCGCGCCTGCGCCAGGGTCTCGGCCACTACAAAAGCCACGGGGTCGCCGACAAAACGCACCTTGTCGCTCACCAATGCGGCACGGTTTGTCTGCAGCAGCGGCGAGCCGTCGCGGCTCTTCAGCGGCAGGCCGCAGGTGTAGGGGCCGTAATCCGCCGCCGCGAGGTCGGCGCCGGTCCAGACGCCGAGCACGCCCGGCATCGCCTTGGCGGCTGTCGGTGTCGATGCCGCGAATGATGCCGTGGGCGTGGCTGGAACGCACGATCCAGGCATAGACTTGGCCGGGCAGCGAGAAATCGTCGGTGTATTTGCCCTTGCCGCGCACCAGCGTGTCGTCTTCCTTGCGGCGGACCGGCTGCCCAACGCCGAATTTTTGCAGTGCGATAGCGTTGTCCTGGGCGTTGCTGGACGTGAAATCTTGCATTGCCGGATCCCTGGAATGGCGATTTTTGGCGCATTTTCGCGGTCCGACTGCAGATAATGCAGCCTTAACCGAACGACAACGCCTGATTGAGCATGGTCCCATGTGACGGCTGTTGCACCGCCGCCGCGCGCTGCTAAACTTTCCGTGAACGGAAATTCCTCGTTGGCCGCTGGCGGCCACGGAAAGACATGGATGATAGATGACACGCGGCTTCGCGATGGCCTCAGGCTGCGCGGAGACGATGGCCGGGGGCCGCATGGCGGCCTGCAGGGATCGGCGGCGGCAGGGGCTGATGCGCCAGAGGCTGTCAGGCCAGCGGCGGCCGGAACCGGCGTCTATGCGGCGCTGGACCTTGGTACCAACAATTGCCGCCTCCTGATAGCCACTCCGACCGGCGAAGGCTTCCGCGTGGTCGATTCGTTCTCGCGGATCATCCGGCTCGGCGAGGGCATCTCGGCGACCGGTTACATCAGCGATGCCGCGATCGACCGCGCCATCGCCGCATTGAGCATCTGCCGCGACAAAATCCGCTCCAGGAAGGCCAAGCGCCTGCGGCTGATCGCAACCGAAGCCTGCCGCGCGGCGTTGAACGCCGACGGCTTTCGGGATCGGGTCGCGGCCGAGACCGGCATTCGGCTTGAAGTGATCGACCGCGGGACGGAAGCCGCACTCGCCGTGGTCGGCTGTTCGCCGTTGCTCGATCCGCAGGGCCGGGGCGCCATTCTGTTCGACATCGGCGGCGGGTCGACCGAACTGGTCCGGATCGAGCGCGATCCGGACGGGCAAGACGCCACGCCGCGCACCAAGGCGTGGATGTCGATGCCGCTCGGTGTGGTCACCCTGGCCGAGCAATTCGGCGGCAGGGACGTCACCCCGCAATCCTATGCGTCGATGGTGCAGGAGGTCGCCCAATACGTGACGCCGTTCGCGGCCGAGCATGGCGGCGATCTCGGGGATATGCACCTGCTTGGCACCTCCGGCACGGTGACGACGCTGGCCGGGATTCATCTCAATTTGGTGCGCTACGATCGACGCCGGATCGACGGCGTCTGGATGAGCGATGAGGATGTCACCGCGACCATCACGCGCCTGCTCGGCATGAGCTATCAGGAACGCGTCAGCAATCATTGTATCAGCGTCGAGCGCGCCGATCTGGTGCTGGCGGGCTGCGCCATTCTCGACGCCATCCGCCATGCGTTTCCGATGCCGCGCTTGCGCGTCGCCGATCGGGGCCTGCGCGAGGGCATGCTGGTCGAGATGATGCGCGAGGACGGCGCGCTCGGCGGATGCCGGTAGGCGCATCGGCCCAAGGCGTGCTAGAGCCTTTTCCATCCTTCGAGACGCACGCTAGTGCGTGCTCCTCAGGATGAGGTCGTCCAATCCTCATGGTGAGGAGCGCGGCAACGCCGCGCATCTCGAACCATGCGGCCCATGAATGCATGACTATGGCGAAAGACACCACCGGCCGGTTGCGGGTCACCGTCAAGAGCGGCGGCAGGCTGAAGCTGTCGTCGAAACTCTGGCTGGAGCGGCAGCTCAACGATCCCTATGTGGCGCAGGCCAAGCGCGACGGCTTGCGCTCGCGGGCGGCCTACAAGCTGATCGAAATCGACGACAAGTACCATTTCCTCAAATCCGGCATCACCGTGGTCGACCTCGGTGCCGCGCCCGGTGGCTGGAGCCAGATCGCCGCCAAGCGTGTCGGCGCCGCCGACGGCAGGGGCAAGGTGGTCGCGATCGATCTGCTGGAGATGCCGGAAATCGCCGGTGTTACTTTCGCGCAGCTCGATTTTCTTAAAGACGATGCGCCGGAAAAATTGCTCGCGATGATCGGCGGACGCGCCGACGTGGTGTTATCAGACATGGCCGCCAACACCACCGGCCATCGCAAGACCGATCAATTGCGCATCCTCGGGCTGGTGGAAGGTGCGGCGGCCTTTGCCGCCGACGTGCTGTCGCCGGGCGGGACGTTCGTCGCCAAGGTGTTTCAGAGCGGCGCGGACGCGGCGCTGATGACGCAACTCAAGCATGATTTTGCGACCGTCAAGCACGTCAAGCCGGCCTCGAGCCGCAAGGATTCGTCCGAGCGCTACGTGGTGGCGACGGGATTTCGCGGTCAGCCCAGCTCTGACCTCGATCCCGCGCATCATTGGCGCGTCTCGGCGGCGGCGGTTTCTTCCGGTTCGGCTATCGCGTTCCGGGCTGCTCGAGACCACGATCACGCCGCGTCCCGATACCTGATGACCGGCATCGGCCGGCATCTGGTAGAAGAAGTACGCCGAAATCGTCGAGATGATCGCGACCACGATGAAGCCGGGCGCGAAATCGGCGGCGCTGAGCTCGGTCGACATGATGCACCCACATGGTCGATTCCACGGAAAACGCGCCGACTGCGACGCCGGCGGAAACCGCCAGTTGCTGGTTGACGCTGACCAGCGT
Organism: uncultured Pseudomonadota bacterium; assembly: GCA_963771225.1. Lineage (GTDB taxonomy): Bacteria > Pseudomonadota > Alphaproteobacteria > Rhizobiales > Xanthobacteraceae > Bradyrhizobium. Next base: position 61,029 of record CAVYSR010000017.1, read on the forward strand.
GGTGGCCCGGCTCATCTGTTCCGGCTCGACTTCCGCATAGGCCAGCGTGTTGATGGCGGTGAATTGCAGCGAGCGGAAGAACCCGCCGACCACCAGCAGAATCATGATCAGCAGCAGCGGCGTCGTGATCGTGAACAGTGCGCAGGCGGCGAGGAAGACCGAACTCACGACCGCGTTGATGATCATGATGTGGCGAAAGCCGAAGGTGCGGATGATGCGCGCCGCCAGCGTCTTCATGCCCATGGCGCCGGCCGCCGATGCAAATGTCACGAGGCCGGAGCGGAGCGGCGACAAGCCAAATCCGACCTGCATCAACAGCGGCAGCAGAAACGGCAATGCGCCGATGCCGACGCGGAACAGAAAACCGCCGATGATGCTGGCGCGCATCGTCGGCAGCCGCAGCAGCGCGAAATCCAGCACCGGCGAAGCGGTGCGCCTGGCGTGGATCACGTAAAGCGTCATCGAAACGGTGCCGATCGCGACCAGGGCAACAACAACCGGCCATGGCAGGAGATTGAGGCCCGCGACCGAAAGGCCGAACGCGATGCCGCCAAGCCCGATTCCGGCCAGGATCAGCCCGTACAGATCGAAGCGCTCCGGGGCCTCGGTGCTGATCGGGTCGATGTAGCGCAACGCCATGAAGATGCCGAGCAGCCCGATCGGAATGTTGATCAGGAAAATCCAGTGCCAGGTCAGGTAGGTGGTGATGAAGCCGCCGAGCGGCGGACCGATCACGGGCCCGACCAGCGCCGGTACGGTGACCCAGGCCATCGCGTTGACCAGCGCGCTCTTGTCGATCGAACGCAGCAGCACCAGCCGTCCGACCGGTGTCATCATCGCCCCGCCGATGCCTTGCAGGGTGCGGGCGATCACAAAATCGGTGACGGAGGAGGACAGCGCGCAGCCGATCGATCCCGCCATGAAGACGGCGATGGCGATCGAAAACACCATGCGCGGGCCAAACCGGTCGGCGGTCCAGCCGCTGGCCGGAATGAATACCGCGAGCGCCAGCAGATACGAGGTGATGGCAAGCTTCAGCGTCAGCGGGCTGCTGCCGATGTCGGCTGCGATCGCCGGAAGCGAGGTCGCAATCACCGTCGAATCCATGTTCTCCATGAACAGGGCGGTGGCCACGATGAGCGGGATCAAGCGTTCTTTGTTCATCGAATTTCGGGGAGGGGGCGAGAAGCGGCGGGAGCAGGCGCTGTACCATCCCCTTGCCGTCGAGGCTATTGCGGAACCGCGGAAACCACCTAAATCCAGCGCATCACCGCCGGAGATTAGACGATGATTTATGTCCTCGCCGCGCTATTGCCGCCGCTTGGGCTGCTCCTGAACGGGCAGCCTTTTTCGGCGATTTTCAACCTGATCCTGATCGTCTTTTGCGCGATTTTCGGGCTGATTTTTCACGTCCTGCTGCTGGTGCCGTCGGCGCATGCGCTGATCGCGGTTTATATGAAGCGCGAAGACCGCAGGCACCGCGAGGTGGTGGAGGCGATCCGCCAGCATGGCCCGCCGCCGGGCTATCCGCGCTGACGCCGGGAACAACTCGTGTCTCGGCCATGAAATGGCTGTGCATGGCTGGCAAACGCTTTGATTCGGCGTGCCGCCATGCTATCGACCACCGCCAACCCTACCGATGGGCTTCGATTCGACGGTGATGCCGACGGCATCGCCGAAGGACCTGTTCATCCCTTAGGTCGTAGCGCGGCGAATGGGCCGCCGAATGGAGTTGGTGATGGCGCAGGGATTTCAGGCAATACGCGAAGCTTACACGTTCGACGACGTGCTTTTGAAACCGGGCCTGTCGGATATCCTGCCCTCGGAAGCCGACATTCGCTCCCATGTCACCCGCGCCATTCCGCTCAATATTCCGATTATCGCTTCCGCGATGGATACCGTCACCGAAGCGCGGATGGCGATCGCGATGGCGCAGTCCGGCGGCATCGGCGTCATTCACCGCAATTTTGACGTCGATGGCCAAGCCGCCCAGGTGCGGCAGGTCAAGAAGTTCGAATCCGGCATGGTCGTCAATCCCTTGACCATCGGTCCCGACGCCATGCTGTCGGACGCCCTGGCGCTGATGAAGGATCACGGCTTTTCCGGCATCCCGGTAGTCACCGGTGCCGCCAAGGGCGTGCCGGGCAAGCTGGTCGGCATTCTCACCAACCGCGACGTGCGCTTTGCGACCGATCCGCGGCAGAAAATCTCCGAACTGATGACGCACGAAAATCTGGTGACGGTGCGCGAAGGCGTCAGCCAGGACGAAGCAAAGCGGATGCTGCACCAGCACCGAATCGAGAAATTGCTGGTTGTCGACGATCAATACCGCTGCGTCGGATTGATCACCGTCAAGGACATGGAAAAAGCGGTCGCGCACCCCCTTGCCTCCAAGGATGCGCAAGGCCGGCTGCGGGTCGCGGCGGCAACCACAGTGGGCGAGGGCGGTTACGAGCGTACCGAACGGCTGATCGAGGCCGGTGTCGATCTGATCGTGGTCGATACCGCGCATGGTCATTCCTTGCGGGTGCTCGAAGCCGTCAACCGCATCAAGCGGCTTTCCAATGCCGTGCAGGTGATCGCCGGCAATATCGCGACCGAGGAGGGAGCGCAGGCGCTGATCGACGCCGGCGCCGACGCGATCAAGGTCGGGATCGGGCCCGGTTCGATCTGCACCACGCGGATTGTTGCCGGCGTCGGCGTGCCGCAACTGACCGCGATCATGGATGCGGTGGAAGCCGCGAAGAAAGTCAACGTGCCCGTGATTGCCGATGGCGGCATCAAATATTCCGGCGATCTCGCCAAGGCGCTCGCCGCCGGCGCCGACATCGTGATGGTCGGCTCCCTGTTGGCCGGCACCGACGAGACGCCGGGCGAAGTGTTTCTGTGGCAGGGCCGTTCCTACAAGGCCTATCGCGGGATGGGTTCGGTGGGCGCGATGGCGCGCGGCTCCGCCGACCGCTACTTCCAGCAGGACATCAAGGATACGTTGAAGCTGGTGCCGGAGGGGATCGAGGGCCAGGTGCCCTACAAGGGCCCGGTCGGAAACGTGATGCATCAGCTCGCCGGTGGCTTGCGCGCGGCGATGGGATATGTCGGCGCGAAAAACCTCGCCGAATTCCATGACAAGGCTCAGTTCGTCCGCATCACAGGCGCAGGCTTGCGCGAAAGCCACGTCCACGACGTCACCATCACGCGCGAGAGTCCGAACTACCCCGGCGGGGCCTAGTTCCAAAGCCAAGGATTGCGCACCACACGGCCGCGAAACGCGGTATTATGGTGACGGGACAGCCACGCGGCCCGGAAATTCATGCGCGGATCGAGGCGCGGTTAGAGCTTGATCGCAACGCCATTTGGTAGAGAAGTTGGTCACTATGGTCGATTGGTCGGACGACAGGATTGCGGCGCTTTCAGATCAGGATCTGAAGAATCTGCTTGTTAATGCGGAGCGGAAGTCTGTCGCCGGGGTGATTGCGCAATGCCAGGCTGAGTTGGAGAAGCGCAATGCCGCAAAGCCGCGCAAGGCATCGAAGCCGCGCACCGAAGTGAAGGAATTCGAGCACGAGATGTCCGGCCAGCTTGCCGCGATCGGCAAGGAGATGGCCGCCAAATACGATCTGTCCGAAGAGACCGCGAAGGCAAATTCGGCCGGCGTGAAAGGCTTCAAGGCGCACAAACTGCTCGACGCCAAGGGCTACGCCAAACTCGGTGGCATGCAGCGCGACGGCTCGGTCGCGGTCGATCGGTATATTTCATATCGTCGTGGCAAGGATATCGTCTCGCTGAGCGTCTTCCTGCTCAAGGATCAGCCGATCGAGGCTCATGAGTTTCATCTGATCGCGCCGCGAGCCCTGCTCGACGGCGGAAAGCCGGTGGCCGAGATTCGCCCCACTGCGACCGAGGCCCAGAAGCAGTCGGCCGATAGCGGGCAGGCGTTCAAGGATTTGCCGAGCGCCGCCGCGGCATTCGACGCGGTGCTGGCGAAGATCACGGCCTGATATTCGAATTCTAAAATCTCTATCACAGTGAACATACAACCGTCATTGCGAGCGCAGCGAAGCAATCCAGCAACGTCAAAGAAAGACAAAGACTGGATTGCTTCGCTGCGCTCGCAATGACAACACCCATCGGAGGAAACAACCATGTCGCAACAGGCCAAACGTGTCGTTCTCGTCTCCCGTCCCGTCGGCGAGCCCAAGGCGTCGGACTTCCGGGTCGAGGATTATGCGCCGCCGGCGCCCGGTGATGGGCAGGTCCTGCTGCGCACGATCTGGCTGTCGCTCGATCCCTATATGCGCGGACGCATGAGCGACGGTCCGTCCTATGCCGCGCCGGTGCCGATCGGCGGCGTGATGGAGGGCGGCACGGTCAGCGAGGTCGCCGCCTCCAACAATCCGGGCTTTGCCAAGGGCGACGTCGTGCTGTCGCGCGCCGGCTGGCAGACCCACGCGCTCTCCGACGGCAAGGACCTGCGCAAGGTCGATCCGAAACTCGCGCCGGTCTCGACCGCAGTGGGCGTGCTCGGGATGCCCGGCATGACCGCCTACACCGGATTGCTCGATATCGGCAAGCCGCAGGCTGGCGAGACCGTGGTGGTAGCGGCGGCATCCGGCGCGGTCGGCTCGGCGGTCGGGCAAATCGCGAAGATCAAGGGCGCCCGCGCCGTCGGCATCGCCGGCGGCAAGGACAAATGCGATTACGTCAAAAAAGAACTCGGCTTCGATGACTGCCTCGATCATCGCGATCCTCATCTGGCGGCCAAACTGAAAGAGGCCTGCCCCAAGGGCATCGACGTCTATTTCGAGAATGTCGGCGGCGCGGTGTTCGAGGCGGTGTTTCCGCTGCTCAACGCATTCGCGCGGGTGCCGGTGTGCGGCCTGATCGCGCATTACAACGACACCGAAGCCAGCACGCCGAAATGGGCGTCATCGATGATGCGCGCGGTATTGACCAAACGCCTGACGATCCGCGGCTTCATCGTCAGCGATTTCGCCGCGCGGCACGCCGACTTCCTGCGCGACATGTCGCAATGGCTGCGCGAAGGCAAGCTCAAGCATCGCGAGTTCGTCACCGAAGGTCTCGACAGCGCTCCGGCAGCGTTCATGGGACTTCTGAAGGGCGCCAATTTCGGCAAGCAACTGGTGCGCGTCGGACCGGACAAGGCGTGAGCGGCCGCGATATGATCGGCTAGTACCCGCTCGGAACCATGGCCAGCAGCGAATCCAGGTCGATATCGATCTGGCCGGGCGCCCTGACATGACGGACCTCGAAGCTGTCGGGCTGGAAGCGGTATTCTACCAGCCCGACCTCCTTGATCCCGATGACCTCCTGCCTGGAATCGGGAACGATGAAGCCGGCTGACGGCGCCCAGATCTGACGGGTGTGGGCAAAGGTGAAATCGCGGCGCTGGTGGACATGGCCGCTGGCGACCAGCCTCAGATCGACGGTGCGCAGCATCTCGATCAGGCGGCTCCGTGCCGGCATCGGAACGTAGCGTATCGAGGTTGCCACGAGTTCCGGATCGTCGGGCGCATTCAGAAAAAGCGGCTTGTGCAGGAACAGCGCCACCGGATTGCCCTGGGTGCCGGAGAGTTGTGAAGCGAGCCAGTCGAACTGCTCGGCTTCATCCACGAGCCCCGTGTTCATGATCAGCGAATTGAGGCCGATGAAACGCCAGCCGGCGGCGTCGAAACGCCAGCGGTCTTCGCCGAACGTCGCGCGGTACGCCTGCAGGCTTGGTTCGGTGACGGGTTGGGTCGGTGCCGGGCCCACCGCGGTCGGGTTGTCGCCGATGTCGTGATTGCCCGGCAGATACCGGCAGGCGACGGGAAGCGCGTCATGCAGGGTTCGGGCAAATTCGAGATCGTCACGTTCTGTCGGTCCATCGAATGAGACGTCGCCGCTGTTGAGGACGAGATCGGGACGCCTGGTGTCGATGTATTCGCTCACCCGATGAAAATTATCGATCAGGGGCGTCATGCGGCGGGCAAGATGGGTGTCGGAAATCTGGGTCAGGCGAAATTCGGGCATTCAAACTCCTCCGGCGCGATTATACGTCGGCTGGACGTCGGAATGATGAAATAGGGAGGGACCGAAAACCGGCCTAAAGGACGCGATAGCGGATCGCAAAGGCGTCGTTCAGCGGGTTGGGCGGCGGTTCGGCCGCATCGGGCGAGCCGACGCGATCGGCGAGGTGCCACGGGCCGAACTGATCGGAGCGGCTTGGGTTTGCCGCCAGCCGCAGTTTGAACTGGCGAAGCGGTTGACCCCGCTGGTTCAGTATCACGACGCGATCGGTGGTGCGAAAATCGAGGGCCACCCAACCTCTGAGCACGCTGTGGCCGTCGTCGCCCGGCGCCAATTCGCGCTCGATCTGGGCGAGCCTCTGGTTTCGGTCGGTGTGCAGTTCGATCTGGGTATCGGCCACCGCGGTCGCGGCAGCCTTTGGCAGGCGAATTTCAAACTCGACCTCGGGTTTCGACGGATTCATGCCGAGATAGGTAAGCGCCGCGTCCCGCATGTCATAGGCCACGAAGGCGAGCAGCCCGAGCACCACCGCAGCAGCAAGCCCGTGTTTGGCGATATCGCTGACGCTGCGATATCCGCTGCGAAAATACGCGATCAGAATGAGCGCAACGGCCATGGCGGCTGCGATGCCGGCCGCGCCGGACATCAGGACGCCGGACCAGCTGTCCGGGCTGTCGTCGACCCCTTTGAGAAACGAGATCACGGGTTGGGCAAATCCGGCCAGATCGGCCATGCCATTGGAGAATGAGGAAATCACGTCCATTGCAATATCTCGCGGGTGCCTTGAAGCCGATTTGACTGAAAACACGGAACCGCTGCCAATTGGTCATCGGAACGCGGTTTGTGGTTCAACGCCGCCGGCCGGGATTTCCGGGATTTATTGTCACAGGCGGGTGTGGTCGTTATAGCGGGGGCTCGCGCGGGAGCGCGGGGAGACTTTCGGGGGAGAATTCCAATGTCGGTTCAAGCGGTTTTGCTGCCGGTCTTCGTTCTCGTGGGCCTTACCTTCGGGCTGCTTTTGTGGATGGCCGGGGCGCGCCGGCAAGCGCTTGTCGGTGGTGAGGCCAAGATCAAGGACATCGTGCTGGGTCAGCCGAACTGGCCCGCCCGAGCCACCCAGATCGGTAATTGCTTCAGCAACCAGTTCGAGATGCCGCTGCTGTTCTACGTCCTCATCGCCCTGGCGCTGCCGCTGCGCCATGCCGACCTTGTGATCGTGGTGCTGTCCTGGGTGTTCGTGGTGACGCGCTTTGCTCACGCCGGAATTTTCGTGACGTCCAACGATATGAGGCAGCGCTCGCTGGCTTGGTTTGCCGGCGTGCTGGTGCTGTTCGCGATGTGGCTCTATTTCGCGCTGAAGATCCTGCTCCTGATCTGAGTACGCGTCCCGCTCTCGAACCGAAAGTTTTGAATGACTCCCGCAGCGCGGCTCTCCGCGGCTATCGAACTGATCGATACCATCGACACCCAACGCGTTCCGGCCGCGAAGGCGCTGAAGGAATGGGGCACCGCGCATCGTTATGCCGGCTCGGGCGATCGTGCCGCGATCTCCGGCCTGATCTGGGATGTGCTGCGGCGGCGCGCATCCAGCGCATGGATCATGGACGAGGATACGCCGCGCGCCCGCGTGCTCGGCATGCTCCGGCTCGAACGCCATCTCGATGCCGACGCAATCGCCGCCTTGTGTGACGGCAGCCGTTTCGCGCCCGAACCGTTGACCGATCGCGAGCGCGCAGCGCTGACGTCGCGATCGCTTGCCGACGCGCCGCCCCATATCGCGGGCGACTATCCGGAATGGCTCGACGGATATCTGGCGGAAGCCTTCGGCGAGGACCGCGTCGCCGAGGCGGTCGCGATGGCGAGCCGCGCGCCGCTCGATTTGCGCGTCAACACCCTGAAGGCCAAGCGCGAGAAGGTGCTGGGATCGACGGCGCATCTTGCGACCATGCCGACGCCGTGGTCGCCGATCGGCCTGCGCATCGAGCTTGGCGCCGACGCCCGCAACCCCGGCATTCATGCCGAGGAAGATTTCATCAAGGGCGCGATTGAAGTGCAGGACGAAGGCTCGCAGCTTGCCGCGCTGTTGTCGGCGGCGAAACCGGGCGAGCAGGTGATCGACCTCTGCGCCGGCGCCGGCGGCAAGACCTTGGCGCTGGCGGCGATGATGCAGGGCAAGGGCCGGCTGATCGCGACCGATCACGACAAGCGGCAGCTGGCGCCGATTTATGAGCGGCTGTCCCGCGCCGGGGTGCATAATTGCGACGTGCGGACGCCGAAGGGGCCGAACGATACGCTGGCCGACATCCATGCCTCCGCCGATCTGGTCCTGATCGATGCGCCCTGCACGGGAACCGGCACCTGGCGGCGCAATCCGGATGCCAAATGGCGGATGCGCCCCGGCGCGCTCGAGGTGCGGCTGAAAGATCAGGTCACCGTGCTGGATCGCGCCGCCGCACTGACAAAACCGGGCGGGCGGATCGCCTATATCACCTGCTCGGTGCTGCCGCCGGAAAACGGCGAGCAAATCCGCGGCTTTATCGCCCGCCATCCGGATTTCGCCGTGGTGCCGCCAGCGCAGACCGCGGCCGTGCTGTGGGACAAGGCGGAGGATTTTGTCGCCGCGACGCTGCAATCCGCGGAGGGGTTGCTAATGACCCCGCGCCGGACTGGGACGGATGGGTTTTTCGTGAGCGTGATGCGTCGAACGGGCTAATGCCATGTGTCGTCATGCCCGGGCTTGTCCCGGGCATCCACGTCTTTCTTCCGCGCAGGTCAAAAGACGTGGATGGCCGGGACGAGCCCGGCCATGACGGTTTTTCAGGGTTGCCGGGCTACGCCCGGTCGCGTAATTGCTTGCCATGACCCCAGCCCAGCCTATCAGCGAGTTGATGCCTTCCGTGGCCTCGGCGCATGACAAGATTCTGATCGTCGATTTCGGCAGCCAGGTGACGCAACTGATCGCGCGCCGGGTGCGCGAGGAGGGCGTCTATTCCGAGATCGTGCCGTTCCAGAAGGCCGAAGCCGCGTTCGCGCAGATGAAGCCCAAAGCCGTGATCCTCTCCGGCGGGCCGGAATCGGTGCATGAAGCGGGCTCGCCGCGCGCGCCGCAGGCGATCTTCGACTTCTGGCGTGCCCGTGCTCGGTATCTGCTACGGCCAGATGACCATGGCGGCCCAACTCGGCGGCGATGTCGAGGGCGGCCATCACCGGGAATTCGGCCGCGCCGATGTCGAGGTCAAGGCCGAAAGCCGGCTGTTCGATTCCACCTGGGGCATGGGTGAAAAGCATCCGGTCTGGATGAGCCATGGCGACCGCATCACCCGAATGCCGCCGGGTTTTGTCGTCGCAGGCGTTTCGCCGAACGCGCCGTTCGCGGTGATCCAGGACGAGACGCGGAAATATTACGGGCTGATGTTCCATCCCGAAGTGGTGCACACGCCCGACGGCGCCAAGCTGATCCGCAATTTCGTCCGCAAGGTCGCAGGCCTCACCGGCGACTGGACCATGCGCGCGTTCCGCGAGGAAGCGATCGAGAAGATCCGCGCCCAGGTAGGCTAGGGCAGGGTGATCTGCGGCCTGTCCGGCGGCGTCGATTCCGCGGTCGCCGCGGTGCTGATCCACGAGGCGATCGGCGATCAGCTCACTTGCGTGTTCGTCGATCACGGCCTGCTGCGCAAGGATGAAGGCAAGACCGTGGTCGATCTGTTCCGGCACCACTACAACATTCCGCTGGTGCATGTGGATGCGTCGAAGCAATTCCTCGGTGAGCTCGCAGGCGTTACCGATCCCGAGATCAAGCGCAAGACCATCGGTCGCCTGTTCATCGACGTGTTCGATGCCGAGGCGAAGAAAATCGGTGGCGCGGAGTTTCTGGCGCAGGGCACGCTTTACCCCGATGTGATCGAGAGCGTGTCGTTCACCGGCGGCCCTTCAGTCACGATCAAGTCGCACCACAATGTCGGTGGCTTGCCCGCGCGCATGAACATGAAGCTGGTCGAGCCGCTGCGCGAATTGTTCAAGGACGAGGTGCGGGTGCTGGGCCGCGAATTGGGCCTGCCGGAAATCTTTGTCGGCCGCCATCCGTTTCCGGGACCGGGGCTGGCGATCCGCTGCCCCGGCGAGATCACGCCGGAGAAGCTCGAGATCCTGCGCAACGCCGATGCGGTTTATATCGACCAGATCCGAAAAGCGCAGCTCTACGACCAGATCTGGCAGGCGTTCGCGGTGTTGCTGCCGGTCAAGACCGTCGGCGTGATGGGCGACGGGCGGACGTATGAATACGTCGTGGGCCTGCGCGCGGTGACCTCGACCGACGGCATGACCGCCGACTTTTATTCCTTCGACATGAAATTTCTCGGCGAGACCGCGACCCGCATCATCAACGAGGTCAAGGGCGTCAACCGCGTGGTCTACGACATCACCTCAAAGCCGCCGGGCACGATCGAGTGGGAGTGAGCTGACGTCCGATATCGTTCTTCGAGGCTTACTCGTTATGGCGGGTTACGCGTTTCAAATATTCGGTCGCGCGCTGCTCGAAGAAGTTAGCGCGCGCGACCAGTTCTCGGCGTCGATCACACGGTCGTAGATCGATTACTGCTCCTTCTTGAACAAATCCTGGAAGATGAGCTGGCCCCAGATGCGGCCGCGTGCGTGCACCAGCGCGCCACCCTCGTTGAGCTTTCCCAGCTTGACGGGTGCGAACCCGAGTTGTTTGGCCAAGGCCGCCACGGGAGCGGTCGCGTCCTCGTCGTCGCTCAGACAGAAAGACGACCCGGTGGCCGCCCTCGACGATCGGATCGGCAGCCAGGGTGGCCGCAACCAGGTGATTGAAACCTTTCACGAGCTTGGCGCCGGTGAACGCCTTCGCGACGAAGGCGGAGGACGGGAGGCCGTCCAGCTCTTCAAGGAGAACTCCAAAATGACGCTTCAGCGGCCTTCGCTGCCATCGTCGCGTGGGCCCACCAGACGAGCTCATCCAAAGCCGACTTCGTGGCGGCAAGCAGGGTTGCCTCGATGTCTTCGATGGGCTTGTTTGCACCCATTGGGGAGGTCGACATGAAGTCGGCGCCGGGACCTGTCAGGGCTTCACGAACCGATAGGCGAAGCGATCGGTCTCGCCCTTGATCGAGGGATCGAACACCTTGATCGAGTGCGGATCGTCCTTGTTCGCGAGCATGGTGCTTTCCGCGTCCAGTACGAAGCCGGCCGCCTCCACCTCCTCGCGAACGGATGCAGGCTCAATCCGATGCAGCGACTGGGCGTCGCTCGTGCCCGCCCCGACGGCGGCGGCGTGGTCTACGATGACGTAGGACCCACCGGGCTTCAGCCGCTCGTAGACGGCTCGATTGAAGTGGGCCGCCGTCGCGCCCCTGGCCTGGATCAGCGCGGTGTGGAGATCGTGGTAGAACAGGTGCAGCCACAGGACGTCCGCTGGTTGCGTGGCCTCCGGCATCGCCACGAGGTCCGCCGAGACGGCTTCGACGTTCTCTCGGCCCGGCTCCTTCGCAAGCGTCCGCATGCGGCCGACCGGATCGTTCTTGAAGTGGGCGACTTCGGCCGGCACGAAGCTGTAGACCCGTCCTTCGGGTCCCACGACGTCGGAGAAGAGACGGGTCCAGTCGCCGTCGCCTGGGTAAACGTCGATGACGGTGGCGCCCGCATCTACGCGTGCGAACCGGATCAACTCGGATAGCTTGGATTGGTCGTACATCGGGATCTCCATTACGGTTGGGCATTCGACGAGCGCGCGGCGTGCGAGGCGGCGATCCACGGCTCATTCACCGCCGACCCCGAACCGATGGCCGCAGACGGCCAGCGCTTTCACTGTTCGCTCCGAAGCCTGGACTTAGGCCCAGCGGCCGGCCTCCTCAAAACTAAGGCGAGGATTGCGCGGGAACACGGAAGCTGGATCGCCGTGCCCAATGCTGCAGATGAAGTTCGACCGAACCCGCGTGCCTGAGAAGAACGCCTTATCCACGCCAGCGTTGTCGAAGCCGGACATGGGCCCGCAGTCCAGTCCCAACGCCCGCGCAGCGACGATGAGGTAAGCGCCCTGCAGCGTTCCGTTTCGCATTGCCGTCACCTCGGCCACGTCTGGTGCCGCAAAGTATTTCTGCATGACCTCGGCAGCGTGAGGCAAAAGCTTTGGCAGCTCGCCGGCGAAATCCAAATCGTGGCCGATAATGACCGTGACAGGAGCCTTCAGAATCTTCGGCTTATTCGGTTCCGCAGCAAGCCCGGCGAGCGTTGCCTTTCCATCGGGGCTACGCACCCAGACAAACCGCGCGGGGCTGCTGTTCGCAGATGTCGGGCCCCATTTCAGGAGGTCATAGATTTCGCGTACCAGATCGTCCCCTACAGGACGATCTGCCCATCCGTTGGGGGTGCGAGCGGAGCGAAAGATCTGATCAAGCGACTGATCGTTTAAAGCGGAAGTCATAGGTGGGAGCCCTTTCAGGAAATGGATGTTGGTCGGCACAACATCGTGTCATGCCATCACGATTCACACGTCGAACTTGACTAGGTCCTTGCGTCGATCTGCGAGGCCCGCGCCAGTGCTTGCGTGTCGATGTACTCCTGGATGCGGGCGACTTTGCCGTCTCGAACGGTAATGTCGAAGACCCACTCGTCCTTGAACGGCCTATTCGTGGCTTTGATTTTTCCCGTTGCGACGCCGACGACCATAACCCGGTCTCCCTGCGCCACGAATTCGGGGGGCTTCGGGTATTGCGTTTCCACCTCTTCGGACGCCTTCTTGAGCACAGCCGCCAACTCCGCGTGCCCGCGGTGCGTGCCTGCCAGCGGCCAGCCTTCGCCCGGAATGATCCACTCGATATCTTCGGCAGCCAACGCCAGCAGATCGCGCGCGTTGCTGCTGCCCATGGCTGCAAAGAAATTCTTCACAAGCTGGACATTCTCTTCGGTGCTCATCGTATCTCTCCGTTTTCGCTCGGCGCGAATTCAGATGGCCGAGAAGCCGCCGTCGACGGACAACTCCACCCCATTCACGAAGCTCGAAATCGTCTGAAGCAAGAAACAGCGCGGCTGCCGCAATTTCCTCGGGACGACCCATCTTTCCCCGCGGGATCAGGGATTCGAACATCTGCTTCGCTTCCTCGGTGAGAACCTGGTCCTGCATCGGTGTGGCGATCGGCCCTGGGTGCAGCACGTTCACCCGGATATTCCTGCCCTTGAGTTCGTTGAGCCACCCGCGTGCGAATGCGTGCAGCGCCGCCTTGCTCGCCGCATACACGCTGTAACCAGGAAAACCTTTGATCGAAGCAACTGACCCGGTCATGAAGATCGATCCGCCGTCGTTGAACAGCGGCAACGCCTTCTGGACCGTAAACAGCGTGCCGCGCGTATTCAGGCCGAAGGTCGCATCGAAATGCTGCTCGGTAATCTCGCCCAGTGGGACGGCTTCGCCCGTGCCAGCGCTCGCGTACAGGATGTCGATCCTGCCCTTTTCCCGCTTGACCGTGTCGAACAGACGGTCGAGGTCGTCGAGATTGGCCGCGTCGCCGCGCACGCCGGTCACGTTCCGGCCGATCAGCTTGACGGCCTCGTCCAGCGCCTCCTGTCTCCGGCCCGTGATGAAAACATAGGCGCCTTCTTCAACGAACCGCTGGGCGCTCGCCAGCGCCATGCCGCTCGATCCACCCGTGATGACTGCAACCTTACCTTCAAGCTTTCCCATGACTGCTTCCTTCCAGGCTTCCGCCTCTGATCGTTCGGGGACGCCCCCGAGAACCTCGACATAGGTCCGCCGGGGTCAGGCGTTGAGTGCGGAAAAGCGCACATCGGTGGTGCGAAAACGATCCGGCTGGACGACTGACGCCGGCCGCGACGATCGGTGTCCGCCGGTCGGAATTGGGCCGCGCTTCGTCGAAATAGCTATGATTACCGCCAATACTGCTGTACGATGTGTTAGATACGGGCTTTGGAAGGCGCACCGCGCGGTGCCGGATTGCACCATGATCGACTGGGATGACGTTCGCTACTTTCTTGCCGTCGCGCGCGGAGGCTCGGTGCGGGCTGCCGCCGAGCGCCTCGGTGTGAACCACGCGACCGTGCTGCGACGCATCGCCCAGCTCGAGGAACGCCTCGGGGCGCACATGTTCGAAAAGCTGCCTTCGGGCTACCGCCTGACGGCTGCGGGCGAGGAGGTCCTCGAACTCGCGAACCAGATGGAAGCGTCGTCGCACCAGCTGGAGACGCGCGTCTTCGGGCGCGACCAGAGCGTGCGCGGGCTTCTGCGGGTGACGCTGGCGCCGCCCCTCGCGACACACCTGCTCATGCCGGACTTCGCCGATTTCGCGCGTCTGCATCCGGACATCGAGATGGAAATCTTGTCGTCCGGCGAGCTGGCAAATCTGACCAACCGGGAGGCCGACGTCGCGATCCGCGTCGTCTACGACCGCAAAACCCTGCCGCTCAATCTTCACGGCCTGAAGGGACCGGAGCTGTTCGGCGGCGTCTACATGTCCCGCGATCGACTAGCCGCGTGGCGTGCGGGCGCGCCTGATCCCATCCGGTGGATCGTCATAAGCATTCATGGAATTCCGGATTGGGCCAGCGAGGGTGAGGTTCGCACCACGGGGGTTCCATTCAGGACCACGGACGCCGAGGCGCAGATCGTTGCTGTACGGCAAGGGCTCGGGATCACGACACTGCCGTGCTTCGTCGGAGATGCCGACCCCCTGCTGGTGAGGGTGCCGGGCACCGACCTGCACATGTACGGAACGCTCTGGCTTCTCACACAGGGGGAGACACGCAAGACGAAGCGCGTGCGGCTCTTCACGGAGTTCGTATCCCGCAGGCTCGCCGCGTACGCTCCGCTTCTCGCGGGGCTGTCCGTATCGCGCGACTGACGCGCAGCAGGTCGCCGGCGACGCTTGCCGTAATCCGGTCGGAAGCCGAGCTGCGATCGCTCGAAGCGGCGTCGCGGTCAATCCCTCGCGCTGCTGACGGTAGTTTTCGGTTATGTCGGCGGTGCGGCGGGGCCAGTAGATTCGGGAAAAGTCGATCGATATTGATAGTCGCTGAAAGCGGCATTGCTGCTATCTGCCGCGGGGCGTGCACTCATGAGCGTTGCGCTGTCGGGGCACGGCAGAAAACATATTCTCATGGTGAGTTTTTCGGCTGTTGACCCCTGAGCTGACTTCGGCGCGGGGAACTTTCGGTTCTTTCCGGCGTCATTTGAGCGGGCGATACGGACGGAGCAGATGACATGTCAAAGTTCCGCATTGGAATTGCCGTTCTGATCGTCGCGGGCCTGCTGTCGAGTGCAGCGTTGGCGAGAGGCGGCGGTGGTCACGGTGGCGGCGGTCACGGCGGTGGCGGACATTTCGGCGGAGGTCATGGCGGAGGCGGGGGCCACGGCTTTGGCGGCATGCATTTCGGCGGAGGTCATGGCTTTGGCGGTATGCATTTCGGCGGTGGCCACCACCACGCCGGTGCGAGGTTCGCCGTCTCACATTCATTTTCGCGAGGGGGCTTTCGCGGCGGCCGTTCTTTTGCCGGTCAAGGTGGAAAGAACTTCGGCCAGATCCGAAACACCCCGGTGCGATCCGCAAGCATCCGCAGCGCAATGAACTCGCTGTCGCGCACCGGCGGATTGCGCAACGGCCGCCTGCTCAGCAATCCCGCCGCGCGCGGACAGATCGCCGCGGCTGCCGCATTGGCGGGCTGGCATGGCGGCGGCCACGGCGCGAACGGATGGTGGCAGCACGGCGACGGCGGATATGGATGGGTCGGGCCGCTGTTCTGGCCGTTCGCCTATTACGACATCTATGATTATACCATCTGGGGCGACTACGGCTTCTGGAACTACGGTTACCCGGATATCTATGCGGGGATCTTCGCGCCTTACGGCTATGACGATCTCGCCGGCTATATGGCGCAGCGCGGGCGCGGCCGAAGTCGTGACAGTGTCCCTTCGCTTGCGCAAATGTGCGGCGATGACAGCCGCGATGTTGCCGGCCTCCCGATCGATCAGATTCAGGAGGCGATCCAGCCGAACGACGCCCAGCGCGCCGCGCTCGATGAACTTGCCAACGCCTCGATACAGGCCGCTCAGACTATCCGCTCCGCATGCCCGACGCAGGTCGCGTCAACGGCACCGGGCCGGCTCGCGGCCATGCAGCAGCGCATCGAGGCGATGATTTCCGCGGTGGCATCGGTGCGGCCGCCCCTGGAGAAATCCTATGGCCTGCTCGATGACGAACAGAAAACGCGGCTTAATGCGCTCGCCGAAGATCAGCGCAAGGCAACTGTTTCAAAAGTGTCGCTTGCCCAGAACTGTGCCGCTGCGCAGCCCGCCGCCTTCCAGTGGCCGGGCAGCGAGATTGAGGCCAGGCTGCACCTGAACGTCCCCCAACGCGCCGCCCTCGAGGTGGTGCAGGGCGCCACGGCCAGGGCCGCCGATATGCTGAAGGTGACATGCCAGCCGGACGACGTTGTAACGCCGCCGGCGCGGCTTGTCGCGCTTGCCAAGCGGCTCGACACCATGCTGCAAGCCGTCAAACTGGTGCGCCCGGCGCTGGAGGACTTCTATGCAACGCTGAGCGACGAACAGAAAGCCCAGTTCGAGGCGATCGGACCAAAACGGACCGCGTAATTTTCAATCCTTGGCTATCGCGATGGTCGCAGCGTTCATGAAGCATATTGCGCTGAGCGCGACCGCGGATGGATGGAGCAGATGGTCGGCTGGATGAGGTGGTTGGCCAGCTTCAACAGAACGGCTCCGAGAAGACGAAATTCTTCATTGGCCAGTTGCGAACCGCCGCGCGAATCCTGACCAATCGGCTGCGCCGCTAAGCACCGTGGCTTGCGCCGATCCTCAGCTCGTAGGGCGCAGTAGCCACCTGGTCGCGCGGACGCGCACCCGATGACAGGCTCCGCGTATTGCGCCGCCGTGCAAAAAAACTGGTGGATTGGTCTTCGCTGATCCATCCTACACTCTGCCACAGGTCCGTGTCTAAACACGGTGATTTCATTGTGGGAGAAGTGGCCTTGGGTCAAAGAAACGAGATTGATGAGATCCGGACGTTGTTGGGCTCCAAGCCGCGACCGATCGGATGGTTGGAGCGTCGTCAGCGTCTTGACGAGGTGGGGTCGGTTTGGCCGGTTGCGGATGATGTGACGCTCGAAGCCGTCAACTGCGATGGGGTCGCCGGCGAATGGTCGCTTGCGCCGGGCAGCGACGCGTCCCGGCTGCTGATATTTTTCCACGGCGGCGGCTACTGCTCGGGTTCGATCCGCAGTCACCGCCGGATGGTGACGGAAGCGGGCCGTGCGGCTGGCATGCGCACGCTGGCCATCGGTTACCGATTGGCGCCTGAGCACCCCTATCCGGCGGCACACGATGATGCGATGACGGCATGGCGCTTCGTCAGGCGGCAAGGCATCCCGCCTGATCACATCGCCGTCGGCGGCGACAGCGCCGGCGGAAATCTCACGATTACCCTCGTCAATAGATTGCTCGCTGCCGGTGAGCCTTTGCCAACGTGCGCGTGGTTGATCTCGCCCTGGACCGACCTCACCATGTCTGGCACCACGTTGGACACCAAGGATGCCGTCGATCCGATTATCCACAAGGGCTACCTCGGCGAATTGGCTGACGCCTATGTGCCAGAGTCCATCGATCGCAAGAACCCGCTGATATCGCCGCTATTCGCTGACTTGAGCGGTTTTCCGCCAACGCTGATCCAGGTTGGTTCGGCGGAGACGTTGCTTTCGGATGCCACGCGGTTCGCCGCCGCCGCCGGGTCGTTCGACGTCGATGTGACGCTGGAAATCTGGCCGCACATGATTCATGCATGGCCGTTGTGGAATGCGAGCCTGGCCGACGGGCGGCGCGCGTTGGCGAGAGCGGGAGAGTTCATTCGTGCTCATGAATGAAGGCGCTGAAGCATCGCGCTGGACGGAATGTATTGGATTGAAACTGACATGCTGCAAGCAAAAGCCCGCCGGCTTGTGGCCGGCGGGCTTGGTGTTTCGTCAAGGACAGCTTTCGTCAGACGCAGTCGTCAGTGGTCCCAACCGCCACCGTGACCGCCGCCGTCACCGTGACCACCATCGCCTCCGTTTCCGCCTCCGTGATGGTGATCGGAGTCGAAGTCAAAGAAGTCGAACAGGTCGTTGATGGCGGGGCTGTTCACCGGCACGTAGGGATTCGCGGGGCTCGCGATCGGGTTCGGGAAGTTGTCGCGGCTGCGATGCGGTGATCGGCTGCAAGCCCCAGTTCCGGTCGATGAACTTGATGATCGAAACGTGGTCGGTGTATTCGTGGGAGATGTGGCCGGGCTTCACGAACGGCGCAACCACGATCATCGGGATACGGGTGCCGTCGCCGAAGAAGTCGAGCGGCTGCACGTAGCCTGAGTCGTAGTAGCCGCCACCTTCGTCGAAGGTGATGAAGATCGACGGTATCCTTGGCGTAGTCGGAGGCCTCAACCTGGTCGACGATCTTCTTGGTGAAGCCTTCGAACAGATTGAGCTTGGACGACGCCGGGTGACCGTCGGTGTATCCGCTCGGCTTGACGAACGAGACGGCGGGCAGGGTGTGCTTCGTGATGTCGCTGTACAGGTTCACCGAGTCCTGGATGTGCGCGGCAACCTGATCCGGATGCGACATGATCGACGTGTCGAACTGGAACGGATTGCAGATGTTGCAGTACTCGTCAGCCGTCGGTCCGGGCGTGCCGTAGTTCAGCTGATAGGGATCGTTGATGTAGTTGTTCCACTGATCGCCGTAGTACTTCCACGAGATCTTGCGGTTGTTCAGGCTGTCGCCGATGCTCGGGGTGGTGGACGGCGGGATCGTGAACGCGGTGTTGGCCGGATTCGTGTCGATGTAGGCGTTCTTGCCGTTGCCGAACCAGCCCGGGTTGTAGTTGTTCAAAAGATAATAGTGGCCGGTCTCGCAGCGCGAATTGATCGGGCGCGGCAGCGACTTCAGATAGTCCAGGATCGGCTTGACGCCGGGCTGGGTGGCATCCGAGCAGTCGGAGTAGGAGCCGCCGCCGGACACCGGGCTCGCCGAGTAGGGCGGCGGAAAGCCGGCGTTGAAGCCGTTGCCGTAGCCGTCCTCGGTGTACCAGTTGTTGGTGCCGGTCGCCGGATTCGGATTTTCCACCTCGTTGACGATGCCCGCATCGGGGGTGCCGGTAAACACCTGCTGGCCGTTCGGCGGAACAGCCGGGCTGCCGTTGGCATCGCTGAACCAGATCATGTCGGCGTGGCCGAGCATGATGTGGTTGGCGCCGGTGCCGCCATTGACGGACTGGTGGAAGTTGTCGCTCATCGCGTACTTCTGCGCGAGGCTGGTGAAGTAAGGCACGTCGCCCTTCTGCACGTTGTAGAAGCCGAGCGCCGTCGAGCCTTCGCCAGTCGTGGTCGCGGTCGGCGAATATTCGGTGCTGAAGTTGGCGGGCTGCGCGGCGCCGTTGGCCCCGGCGCCGACGGTCACTTCGACCCAGGCGAACAGGTTGCCGTTGCATCCCGACGGGTTGTCACGGCCGGCGGCCGACGTGTTGCAGTTCAACTGCTGCCACATCTGATAGAAGCGGTGCACCGGGCTCGCCGCATAGGAGTCATACGGGAGCTCGCTGCCGTTGGTCAGCTGAAACGGTCCCGCAGGCAGCGCGTTGACATTGCTGATGCGCTGGTCGGGCGTCTTGCGAAGTTTGTCCGGTGCCTCCGGTCAGGAGGTACTGATAGTAGTCCGGATCCAGTCCGGATTCCGACTGCTTCGCCAGCGCCAGGCTCGCCGAGCAGCTGGTGATCGGCGTGCTGCCGCATTCGTTGGGGATGTAGGAGACCTTCGGACCACCCACCAGCGGAGCCGGCAACTGGTCGTTGGGGAACGTCTGCTTCGGCGGGCTGAGCAGGAACGCATCGGTCGGTGCCGACATCCTTCGCCGCGAGCTGGTGCGCCTTCTCGAAGTTGGGGCCGGGGAGCGCGTTGTTGTTGTGGTCGAGCTTGACGATGCCCTGGGAGAGCAGGTTGAACGACGTTTTCTTCCGGCCGCTTCGGCACGTAGGTGGCGAACACGTGGTCGAAGCTGCGGTTCTCGCCGATGATGACGATGACATGCTTGATCGGCGAGCCGGATTCGTGTTCGGCCTGCGAGTCCGTCGGCCGCCAGCACCGGGCTGACGATCAGCTGCCCCAGCGCCATGCGCGCTGAGACCAAGGCGGCAACTCTGCAGCCAACGTGATTTATGCTTGTCGCGCATCAAAGCTCTCCTTTGGTGGGTGGAATGACGTAGCTTGGTGGACGTTGCGGTGGTTCTGGGCAGCACCTGGATTCGTCCCATCATGCCGCCGTCCTCGTGTTCGAGGAGGTGGCAGTGGTAGACGAAGGTGCCGACGATGTTCGGATCGCGAAAATCCATGCGCAGCCGCACGCTGGGATAGCCCAGCATCCGGCCGTTGTAGTAGGGGACGTTCACGGTATCGCGCAGGAACGGCTCGTTGACGGCAAGGCCGGACCATTCGACGCAACTGGAAGTGCAGCTGGTGGATGTGGAAATCGTGCAGCTCCGTCGAGCGGTTCTCGATGATCCAGTCCTCGACGTCGCCTTGCCTCGCGACGATATCGGGCACGTCCGATTGCGGATCGAACGGCTTCGGCGTTTCGCCGTCGGTACGTCAGAAAGAACTTGGTCGGACTGTTGGGGTCGTTCGGATTTTCCGGTTGCTCGGAAAAAAACAGTTTCCGGACGCGCACCGGCGCGACGTTGCCGAGCCACGGGCGAGACGGCGGCGGCAGCGGTTCGGCATGCGCGGGCAACGTCGGCTTGCGGATCGGGCGCGTCGGCCGCGGCCGTGATCGCGACGCAGCGCGCGATTGGGATCGTTCTCGCCGGCCGGGCCGGTGTCGACCGCGCGCGTCACCAGCAGCGCCGGCACGCCCAGCGGCGGACCTTCGACGATGAACTCGACGCGGGCGCCCGGCGGCACGCCGATGTGGTTGACCCATTGCACCGGCGGCGACGGGCTGCCCTGGAAGCGGATCGGCACGCCATCGATGCGCGACGATGCCGAGCGGCTGCGGCACGCTGCGGACCAGCAGCGCGAGATTGAGATAGGTGATCGCGGAGGCGTTGAGCACGCGCCACAGCTGCCGCTCGCCCGGCTTCATCGTCAGCGTGGCCGGCGGATAGTCGGGATACGGCACCGGCACGAAGTTGACGGACAGATCCTTTGACGGCTTGCCGAAGCCGGTGCCGGTGTTGGCGGCGTCGCCGTCGCTGTCGAGCAGGTTCTTCGAGATGACGGGCTCGGATTTGGCAGGCGGCGCGTCGGGGTTCAACAGGTCCTGATCGCGGATCACCAGCACGCGCTCGGGCAGGCCCAGCCAGCGACGGATCGGCCCGCTCGATGCCTTCGATGATCATCGCGCCGGAGGCGCCGCCGAGCACCTGCGTCTTGCTGAAGCCGTGAATATGCGGATGATACCAGTACAGACCGGGCGGCTCGTCGTCGGGAATGCGCAGGCGATATTCGAACGGCGAATCGTCAGGCTGGATCGAGGTCTTCAGCACATCGTCCTGGTGGCAGACCGGCGGCGCGGTGAAGCCCGTGGAAGTGCAGGTTGGTCGACACCGGCGTCATCGCGCCGCTGCTGCAGGGGTCGGCGGCTCTTTTTCGCGGTGCAGATCGGCGCGGCGCCAGGCGATTGCGCGCCGGACGGATCGACTCCGGTTTCGCCGCGGCGTAATCGACGAGATCGTTCTTGAACCGGATGACGAGCTGATCGCCGGGCTTGAGCCGCAATGTCGGTGACAGCTTGCCGTCAGAGCGTCGACGTAGCAGTAGCGCGTGGTGCCGTCCGGCAGCTTCTGATCGTCGATGGCGAGATCGAGTTCCAGCACGCCGTCGTGGCTGCGCAATTCCCGCGGTTCCGAAATTTCGCTTCCGGGTTCCGGCCGTACGCAACTGTCGTGTCGCGTGTCGCGCTGCGCCAGCGGTCCGTCGGGCAGGCTGGTCGCGCCAAGCCAGCCGATGATTCCGCTTGCGGCAAAACCGAGACAAGCTGCGACGACGACGCAGACCGTTATGGAAGATTGTCGAAGCACGCGGCGCTCGCTGAGATCGTTCAGCCAGCCGCGCGCAGAAACTCCAACGGCCATGAGTGCTCGACCCATGTCCCCGAGCGACTCTGGCCGCTGACGATGATTTGTAGGTGCGACGCTATCGTCGCGTTGTTACCGGAATCTTGCAGCGCTCTGACAGGCAAGTGACATGCAGATTACATCACCCTGAAGGCAATTCACGATGCGCAATCGGCGTCGCGTTTTTCTCTTGATCGATTAACCGGTTGCATGTCGCATCGCGCGGCGACCGCGATTGGCCGCGGAACTCAACCGAACGACGACGGCGCGTCGATTTAAATTTTGGATTTGATCCGGAACTTTTCGTCGAGCAGCGGCGCAGCGTATCGCACGTGATCAATGGGCGTTGGTACCATCGGCCTTGCGCAACCGCCGCCCATTGGTTTCGTCGCGCGGAGCGTCGGCGTTCTGGGTTTTGATGTGCTCGATGAAGGCGCGCAGTTTGGGCAAGACCTGACGTTTGCCCGGGTGATAAAGAAAAACCCCGGGCGTTGTCACCGCGAACGGCGTCAGCAGAGCCTGCAACCGGCCGTCGGCAATCGGCGCTTTGGCAATCGGGCCGGGCACCAGCGCCAGCCCCACGCCTTGCATCGCCGCCCCGAGCAGCGTCGGATAGTCATGCGCGATCAGCGGGCCCGAGACGATCGTCTCGATGGCCTTGTTGCCGTCGGTGAAGGACCACGGCGCGATGGCGCCGTTCGAGCGGCGCAATCGCAGGCAGGCGTGGTGGCGCAATTCTTCCAGCCGCTCCGGGCGGCCGTGTTGCGCGAGATAGTCGGGGCTGCCGACCAGCACGAACGGGAACGGCCGCGTCAGCCGCACCACGACCATATCGGGCGCAATGAACTGGCCGAGACGGATACCGGCGTCGAAGCGGCCCGCCGCCAGATCCACCATCTCGTCGCTGGCGGCGATCTCCAGCTCTATCTCAGGATAGGCCCGGCAAAACGAAGCGATCACCGGTTCCAGGATCAGCGCAACGACCCCTCGGGGAACGGCGAGGCGCAACAGCCCGGTGGGACGTTGCCCCAAATCACGCGCGGTTTCGCCGGCGGCGACAAGTTCGTCAAATGCCGGCGCGGCGCGTTCGAGGAAGCGTTGGCCGGCCTCGGTCAGGCCGACGCTTCGTGTTGTGCGTATCAGGAGTGCCGCGCCGATGCGCGCCTCGAATGCGCGTACCGTCTGGCTCATGGCCGACGGGGTGACGCCGAGTTCCGCCGCCGCTTTGCGAAAACTGCGGTGCTGGGCAACGCGCAGGAACGCCTCTACGCCGTCGAGCGCGCCTTGCCTGACTGTGAAGTTCCGCTTCATAACCCATCGACATTATCGTGGATAGTCGATCGCGGGAAGCGGTCATAGACCTGACTTGCAAGTCAGGAGTGCGGCCGATGTCGCGGCTATCCGCGACAACCGAAGACCAGGAGGAACCTTGCGATGACCGATGTCCTTGATGGCGTGCGCGACCACTATCGCGCGACCGGCCTGACTGAGCGGCTGAAGGCGGCGCTGATGGCGCTGGGGCCGGAGGATCGGCGGCTCAGCTCTGAGCAACTGGGCGCCCTCGACCAGTTTCATACCCGTGGACTCGCGGCAACCGCCGAGCTTGCCAATTTGGCAGGGATTTCCGCCGACACATCGGTTCTGGATGTCGGCTCGGGCGTCGGCGGACCGGCGCGCTTTCTGGCTGCGACCTATGGCTGCCGGGTGACGGGCGTCGACCTCAGCGAGCCATTCGTGGATGCCGCGGGTTATCTGACCGGGCGCACCGGGCAAAGCGGGCAGGTGTCGTTTCAGGTCGCCAGCGCGCTGGAACTTCCATTTGACGATGGCCGTTTCGACACCGTGCTGCTGCAGCATGTGGCGATGAACATCTCCGACCGGGCGCGGCTTTATCGGGAAATTCACCGCGTGCTGAAGTCAGGCGGCCGGTTTGCGACCTACGATGTCGTGTTGAACAGCGAGGTGTCGAACAGCGACGCGCCGCACTACCCCGTCCCATGGGCGCGAACGCCGGCCACTAGTTTTCTGCTGACAGCCGCCGCGACGCGCGAGGTGATCGAGCCGGCTGGTTTCCGCGTGCTGACGTGGCAGGACGACACCGATGCCGCCAGGACATGGATCGGCCAACTGCGCGCGTCAGGCCCGCCGCCTTCGCCAAATCTCGGCGTGGTGATGGGGCCGGACTTCGCGCAGCTCGCCGCCAACCTCGGACGAAATCTCATGGAAGGCCGGCTCGGCATCCTGACCGCGGTGTTCGAGGCCGCGCCCATCAACACTTGAGCAGGAATATCAAATGTCTCCGCAACCCATTTTTCAGATCCATCTCGTTTTAGGTTATGTCGCCTGGCTGCTCTGCTTCGGCACCTATATCTGGCCCTGGCTCAAATCGATGGATCGCGTCAGCGCGCACCGCGCCATCGCGACCCTGCACAGCTTCCGCTTCTTCGGGCTGGTCTTCATCCTTCCCGGTGTCGTCGGCCCCAATCTGCCGGCTGGCTTCGCCCCGTTTGCCGCGTACGCCGACTTCGCGACCGGCCTCCTCGCCATCCTGGCGCTTCTCACCATAAGGGTGCGCCCGCTGTTTTGGCTGTTCGTCGTTGCCTTCAATGTCGTGGGGGCGACCGACTTCCTCCTCGACTACTATCACGCTGTCCAGGTCGGACTTCCCGCGGTGGCGGGGGAACTCGGCGCGGTTTACGCGATCCCGATCCTCTACGTGCCTCTGCTGATGATCACGCACGTCGTCGCGCTCTATTGGCTGGTTCCTTGGCCGGGTCGGCAAGCGCAAGCTGTGGCGTAGGACAATGAATCCCGTCACACTTGTCACTCCCACCGCTGGACCCCTGTTGGCAATATTGGCTCATGACCAACAGCGAAGTAGGACAGCACGCCATGAATACGCCAAAGCCCGCCATGAACCCGCCAAAGATCGTGTCGCCGCAGCAGTGGGAGGCTGCGCGCGAGCAGCTTCTCGTCAAGGAGAAGGCGCAGATCCGCGCCCGTGATGCGCTGGCCGCCGAGCGACGGCGGATGCCGTGGATGGCGGTGGAAAAGGCCTATACGTTCGACGGGCCGAACGGCAAAGCAAGCCTGCTCGACCTGTTCGCGGGCCGCCGTCAACTGATCGTGTACCGCGCCTTCTTCGAGCCCGGCGTGCATGGCTGGCCGGAGCATGCCTGCATCGGCTGTTCGCTCGGGGCCGACCAGGTCGGCCACCTCGCGCACCTGAACGCACGCGACACCACGCTGGTGTACGCCTCGCGCGCGCCGCAGGCCGACATCGCGCGCCTGAAGGCGCGGATGGGCTGGGACATCCCTTGGGTTTCGATCACCGACAGCTTCGACGCCGACTTCGGAGTCGACGAATGGCACGGCCACAACGCTTTCATCCGCGACGGCGAGCGCGTGTTCCGCACCTATTTGATCAACAGCCGCGGCGACGAGGCGATGGGCACTGTCTGGAGCTATCTCGACATGACGGCGCTCGGGCGTCAGGAGGCGTGGGAGGACTCGCCGGAGGGTACCCCGCAGAGCCGGCCCTACAAGTGGTGGAACTGGAACGACAGTTACGTCCCCAACGCCGCGCCCGACCCGAAATGGGTCAAGGTGTCCGACGCCGGCGAGGCCGCCTTTCGCAATCGCGGCGGCTAGAAACATTTTCAACATCATTGGCTTCATCCTTCGAGGCGCCCGCAAGAGCGGGCTCCTCAGGATGAGGCCCCAGACCTCATGGTGAGGGGATGGCGTACATCTACAACGGGCTGACCAACGAATACTTGGCGCAAGCGCGCGGCTCTTTTTTGAGCGTGCCTTGGCGCTCGGTCCCGACCATTCGGGCTCTGGTGGGTACTGCGGGAATTGATTTCACGCGAGCCTCGGTGGCAAGATGATCGGCATGCGGCATCTGAAGCTTGCCCAGCGCGTGTTCAAGGCTGCAGGGCTTGCCTGATATCGCCGGTCAAGGCTCGTTGATGAGGCCCGGTGGAGAATACTTGGCATGGCTCTCGCCGTCCTCGGCGTAGCCTCGCTCCCACGCGCCAGAAGCGAGAAAGCCCGCGTAACTCAATCCTTCATCGCCGACGAGCCTGCTCGACGGCCCAAGCTGCCGATGGAGCAGGAGCGTCGCAAAGCAGCGGAGCAGCTCCGATCTTGGCTCGTCCTGTTCCACCCACAGAAACTGCCCCATCTCGTTGACCTCGAGGAAAACGTGTTCCCCCTCGGGCGTAACGATGAGATCGATGCAGCCGAAGGCAAGTCCGAGCTTGCGCATGAGCGCGATACACCGCTCCTCGACCGCGCGTGGCAATGCGACAAGCGCCGGCTTGAGCGGCGCCACCATATCCGATCGCCAATCGAGCCGCGTCGAATCGCGCGACTGCGAGTTGAGGCGGATGGCCACGCAGCGCTCGTCCATGCAGGTGACGCGCAGTTCGTAGGCCTTCTCGACCTTGCGCTGATAAATCGCCGGGCAGCCCGCAAGCGGCGCATCGTCCTGAAGGTTCTCCTGGCGCAGCTCGGTGGTGAAAAGCGCATGGCGCTCGCCGCTCGATTGCGCATGCCAATTCGTCTGCACATGCAGCTTGAAGATGACGCCCGCCTTATGATGCTCACCCCAGAAGCGGCGGATCTCGTCGGGATCGTTGCTATAGAGCGTCTCCGGGATGGCAAAACCGCACTGCGCGGCAGCAATGAGCTGAGGCATCTTCAGCAAAACCACCTCACGTGCCGCGATATCATTCACCCAGAACGCGTCAGGCGCGATGAGCCGCCGCAGGTTGCGGATGTAGTAGTCGCATTCGCGTGAAGCCACTGCCCAATCGGCGTCGGACATGCCGGGCGGCTGCATCGGCAGCCCGCTGCGGCGGAACCATACCGTGCTCCAGTCGCCGCTTGCTCCATGGCTCCGGCCATCATGAACGGAGACGGCCTGCGAGCTTTGCGTAATGTGCATGGATGACCGCAGCACCTGCGGCAGGTCCGGCGTGTAGACGGTATGATGCCGCCCTCCCGCCTGCTCGATCGCCCAGCGGACCGCATGAATATGGATATCGCCGGGAAAGCCGAGAATGAGGACGGTCATCGGATATCGACCCCTTGCTTTGAATATGCTTGAGTTAAGGAATCCCCGCCGACCGCTGCAACAGATCGACGGGGAGAAGGTAAATCAGCAATCGCTGTCTTTCTCGGGGCAGCCCGTGCCCGACCACGTATCGGCACGAGGAGCGGCCGAGATGCTGCTGCCGATCTCGCGCGCCATCATGCCACCGAAAACGTGGTCGATCTCACTGTCGGTGAGCGGCCGCGCGAGCTGGCGGGCGAGGATCCGCGGAGCCGCAGGCTCGAGGCCGTTGGCATTCTTGGTAACTTTGCTGTCGATCATGAGTAGTCTCCAGGTCTGTGGTTGCTAGGGTCGGCAGAAGCGCCTTCCGCTTTTCACCTTGCCGGACGTGGAGACTGCGCGATGTGATCGCGCTCACACTCGTGATGGGGATCCGGGTGAGGGGTTGCGATCTATCGTTAGACCCTACCCCTTTCCCACAACGGGAGAGGGAGCGCGCTCCGTTGCAGTTGTGCCATCCGCGTCGACGATCTGCCCGAAATAGTCGTGCGCAGGAACCGTTTCCGAAAGGCCCAACAGCGACCGGTAGCATTTGAAGCTCCGGGGCACGTCAGCGACGGCAATGATCGTCCATATGCGTTTCATCGTTTCCTCCGCGGTCTGGGTGCGCGTGTGCGCTCAAAGGTCGCGCGTCGTTTGGGCGCCCCGCCACGCTGCGTCTCTCCGTATCGCGCCGCCGTGCAAAGACTGGTGGACCACGTGTTGCGAATCCACGCTACGCGCGGCCACTTCGCGCCTTCTCTCTAGCGCGGCCGGGATCGCTAAAAATTACCAAAAATTAATTGCGTTCAAAAAAAGCCTTCCATGTGTCGACCCGGAAACAATACCGCCGTGGATCCGTCAAAATATCCGTTGATCGTCGCCATGGGTGATTTTCAGCATTGAAGGGTTCTGACATGAAGGTTCTTGTTGCCGGCGTAATTGGATTGGCTGCCGTGGGGATCTCCGGCGTAGCTTCGGCCGCGGATTTTTCCGGCCGCGCCCCTGCCTATGCGGCGCCAGCGGTCATCGCGGTCGCCTACGACTGGACTGGTCTCTACATCGGTGTCAACGGCGGTGGCGCTACCGGTCGCGTCAACTGGAATGCGGATGGCTTCGGCAACGAGGGCAGCCACGATCCGTCGGGCGGAACGTTCGGTGGACAGGTCGGCTATCGCTGGCAGACGCCTTCTTCCTGGGTGTTCGGTGTGGAAGCGCAGGGCAACTGGTCTGATTTCAAGGGCAGCAATACCAGCCTGCGGTTTCCCGGCCAGACCAACACAACCACGATTGAAAGCTTCGGCCTGTTCACCGGCCAGGTCGGCTATGCCTGGGACCGTACTTTGATCTACGCGAAGGGCGGCGCCGCCGTCACCGACAACAAGTACACGGCGAATTCGACGCTGCCGCCGCTGATGGGGTTCGATGTGGCGCGGGAATCCCGCTGGGGTGGTACGCTTGGCGCCGGCGTCGAATACGCCTTCGCGCAAAACTGGTCGCTCGGCTTCGAATACGATCACCTCTTCATGGGCAACAAGGACGTCAATTCGGCCACCGGCTTCCTGATCGCCGACCATATCAAGGAGGACGTCGATCTCTTCTCCGCGCGCCTGAACTACAAGTTCGGCGGACCGGGGGTCGCCCGCTACTGATTTAATCCGAAACCTGGCCTGAAAGCCCCGGCATCGTCCGGGGCTTTTTTGCGAGATGAGGTGATTTTGCGGGAGAGTCACGCACCAATCTGGCCTGACGTGCTGGTGACGCTCGTCTGCCGCCGCGAGGGTGAGCAAAATGGAACAGAGGTCTGCAGCTCAAGGGTGTATATTATAGGCGCGTAGCTTTGACGGAGTGACCGCTTTGTCAATTTCTACAAAAACGCGCACGTGCCCGCATTGCGCGGAGCCCATGTTCCTTGTCAATTTGGAGCGGGAGGGGCACGACCACCTGCGTGCCTACAAATGTTCAAGCTGCAAGGAAACCTGTCAATTCGTTCCCCTATCGGAAACGCCGACCCTTTGGCTCACTCCTGAAGCGCAATCGCGGCGTGCTGCTGATCCTGCGGCTCGGCCACCTCACCAGCCTTATGCGAAGCTGAAAAATGATAGCTAATCAGACCGACCGGTACGCTGAAGTTGTATCTGCGCACCACAGGGTTAATTAAGCAGTCGATGTTGCGGGCCGTTTGTCGGAATTTACAGGCAGCACGTCTCTCGTCATGGAACCGTTTTGCGAATTGTGGCTTGGTCAACATGCAAACGTTCGAGACGATCGATTCAAAAGTCGCTAGACGCTGCCGCTATCATCAACATCGCGGCCACAAAACAACCGTGACCGTGGAGGGATCGCCCGTCACTGGGTTGGTCCGCTCGGTCATGGAAGTTCAGTCAAGCAACCCGAGGCGCTGGCTCATCACGGTCATCGTCAAGCCGAGCATCGCGGCCTGAACGGACGAATTTCCCTTTTGAGTTTCTTGCCAATTCGCCTATGCCGGTGGCGTAAATGATCGCCCGAACGCTTCGGTGGCGACCATCACCTCGTGAACGTGGTCGCACTGAGGGCACTCGAATGTGCGGAAGTCGAAACCCACACGTGCGGGCACGATGCGTGCGAGCATCATGAAAGCACCGCACTTCGAGCACGCTGGACGATGGATGTGAGCGCTTACGTTGTCAGGCAGGAAATAGGATTTTTGCATCATGATTTCCTCACAAGGCGGGAGCCCAACACTCTCAGTTACCTCTGGTGTCCTCTGGTGTCCCCGCGAAATAGCGCGGTGATGGCAACAATTTTGGCTTTTGGAGTTCCGCTCCGCAGTTCAATATTGCTCAGTTTCCGGTGCATTGGAGGTCTTGTTGAACAGCACCTTTCAGCGATCGCCGGGATTTGTCGACAATTTGAGTTGGGGCAACCATGCTGCAACATCGCTCAGGCGGTGTGCCGCATCCGGGAGCCCATCACTGTCATCCGGTTTCGATTGGCAGTGGTGCGATACGCCGTCAACGTCGCCCGTCGCAACGCGCAGGTTTGCCGGATCCATTCAGCGGACGCGATCAGTTGCGTCACAAACGAAGGATCAGCCCTCGAACGGCGTTGATGGGGTAGGGGCGACAACCGCAAGGTCGGCACAACCGGAACCAATGCGCATCCGGCGCCGGTGGCAATGCGGATGACTTCGGCAATGGGCATGAGAAAATCCAGGGATCTTCATTCGCCTCAACACAGGCCGGTGACGCAAAGTTCCTTCGAGCGCCTTGTCGGCGACCAACTGGCAGAATTAAGTGTACCACGCAATCACTGAACTCAGTTCTGCGTCACGGTAGACTGGCAATACAATGGTCTGTCTAAGCCCGACTTTGATGGCCGCCTTCGCGGCGGCACACACATCGTGGGTCAGGTCGGCGTTAATGACGGGCATGCCTGTCGCCCAGGACTCGCCGACGGCTCCTTCGCCCTTGCGGACAATCTGGCCCGCAAAGATTTTGTTCAGGTCGGTACTTCTGGTGCAGCAGCCTGCCTCAAAGACGAGTGCGTCCCCCGCGGTGCTCGGCTTCCAAATCTCAAAACGGTGCGCGATCGGCCTCTCGGAGCCCGACAGGAATGTTATGACCCAGGTCAAGTTCACGTCGGGACGATAGGGGATCGCCAAGCCAAATCTGATCCCGCTGGCGGCGGCGTCCTCGGCCCGCAGGAATTTCCCTGATCCACCGAGTTCGCTGATGATAACCGGGAAGTCCGCCTTCCATGCTCTACCCGGCAGCCCATAGCCGCGCGGAAATGTCGTGTGTCGCGAATTGAATTCGAATGTATCAGCGGTTCCGTAGTATCCATCGACAAGAGACAATTCGTGAGAGAGATCAGCGTTATTGTGCCATAGTTCGATCGCTCCCACATTTTGTTCAGTTTCGCTGCCACAGAGCAAGCCAAGGACGGCCTTGAGAACATCGCCGGCAAAGATCGGAATAGCAATTCCGCAGGTCAATCCGAACATTTTGGCTTCGTCGGCGCGCCTGAAGTAAGTATCAGCAAAGTTCGTCAAGATGATTGGGTGCTTCGCTGCCCACGCTTTTCCGGGCAGACCCTCGTCGTAGGAGAACAGCGCAAGTTCGCTAATCTCGCGGAACTCTTCCAGCTCCCCTTCATAGAGTTCCTCCAGCGAATTCCAGCGAACGGTCCTTGTTGGGAGCCCAGATTTCAACGGCGCGAATAAATGAGTTCATGATGTGGCCCTGAAGTCCGAGCGAGTGGCAGATCATCCGTCATAAGCGGCTTAAGGGCCTGCACAAACTAAGAGCAGCGCAAGCTCAGGATTGCGGCAACAGTTTTCATCGCGCTGGAGCGCCACGCTTGGCGCCGGCGTCGAATACGCCTTCGCGCAAAATTGGTCGCTCGGCTTCGAATACGATCACCTCTTCATGGGCAACAAGGACATCAATTCAGCCACCGGCTTCCTGATCGCCGACCATATCGAGGAGGATGTCGATCTCTTCTCCGCGCGCCTGAACTACAAGTTCGGCGGACCGGCGGTCGGCCGCTACTAATGCAATCCGGAAGCTGGCCTGAAAGCTCCGGCATCGTCCGGGGCTTTTTTCGAGATGCGGTGCGTAGTCGTAGGGCGCACTAGCGTAGCGTATTGCGCCGCCGTGCGGGGATCGGTGGATTACGCTTCGCTAATCCACCCTACGCGCTTATCTGTGGGATGGGAGCGAAGGCGAACCGCGCAACATTCTGCTTCTGACCCTGCGCAATGACAATTTCTGAAATCGCGACCTTCACGCCGGCGGAGCTCGTAGGGCGCAATAGCGTGTTGCGCCGCCGTGCGAAGAAAGATTGGTGGATGACGTTTGGTTAATTCACGCTGCGCGTTTTCTCAAATCGCTTGATCAACCGCTCGCGCTTGAGGCGGGACAGCCGCTGGATCCAGAATACGCCGTTGAGCTGATCGATCTCATGCTGGTGGCAGACCGCGCGCAGACCGTCGGATTCTTCGGTCTGCAGGTTGCCGTGGATGTCGTGATAGCTGATGCGGACGCGTGCATGACGCCTGATCTCGTCGTTGAACCCGGGCATCGAGACGCTGCCTTCCCGATGCAGGATGGTGTCGGGCGATGCCCAGATGATCTCCGGATTGACATAGGTCCGCGCGCCATCGACCGGGTCGAGGTCGAGCACCACGACGCGCAGGGAGATGCCGATATGCGGTGCGGTGATTCCGATCCCGGGTGCGGCGTGCATCGTCTCAAGCAGGTCGCCGGCCAGGTCGCGCAGTGCCTCGTCGAACACGGTCACCGGCTGCGCCGGAAGCGCAAGGCGAGGGTCGGGATACCGGATGATCGGAAGGATGGGCATGTGGTCTGTTATATTGCGCCGGTGAAGGCGTAGCTCACGCGAAAAAATAATCAGGCACGCCCATCAATATCCCGTTTGTCCTCCATTCAGCGGATAGCGCGCAATAGCCACCGGGTCGCGCGACGCCCTGCGGCCTGCGTTCGACCCGGAGGTGCGCTCCTGCAAGCTCGCATCGGCTAAGCGACGCAGATGCCCGACACCGCGACTTTCTGGAACAGGTGCGGGGAGGCGACAGCTGCCGAGGGATAGGCCGAGAGTTTTGCCCTGAACTCCGGATGCGAGAATGCGGCCCGGAAGTCAGCCGTCGTTTCCCACACTGCGTAGTTGAAATAGGTCGGACTTTCGCCGATCGCGCGATGAAGCTGTGTCGAGATGAAGCCCGGCTGCTGCTTCATGAACACCGCATCGTTCTGCCACGCGGTTAGGAAGGTCTGCTCGTCCGCCTTGGCGAGCGTGAAGATGTTCACCAGTACGACTGGGGCGGCCTCGATTGCGATCTGGCGGTCGATCGGGAAGGCTGGATCAAGCGGGCGCATGAGCGACATGACGGTCTCCGTTCCTATTGGTTATATGATGTCAATATGGTATAATCTAGACATATCAAATTGACATTATGATGTCAATAGAGATACAGGATGACACATGCGCAACACCAAGCGGACGCCGGCAGGCGATGCCCTGAGCGATCTCATTCTCGACCTGTTCCGGCTTAACAGCCGAATGCTCGCCTCCGGAGATAGGCTGGTCGCCGAGCTTGGACTGACGAGCGCGCGCTGGCAGATCCTTGGCGCGATCGTCACCGCCGAACGCCCTCAGCCCGTCGCCTGGCTCGCTCGCGACCTCGGCGCCAATCGCCAAAACGTGCAGCGGATCGTCAACGACCTGCATGAGGAAGAACTCGTCGCATTCGAGACCAACCCACATCACCGACGAGCGCAACTTGTCGTTCTGACTGGCAACGGAAGACAGGCTTTCGAAGCTGCCATGCGCTTACAGGCCCCCTGGATCAACGGTCTCTCGGACGGGCTCTTGGTCAAGGACATAAAGACAGTCCACCACCTCGTAAACGTCTTGCTAAGAAAACTGGACGGCAAAGATGAATCTGAAGAGCGAGCCTGATTGCTGCGGAACGTAGCGGTCTCTATTCGCTGGCAGCGCGCCATCCTGTTTTGGCTCTGCTTGGCTCTGGCTTTCGGGCCGCGAACGCCATGGATACGGCCGCCGAGGCGGCTTTCCTCCGTTTCTACATTCCAGTCGTGATCACAGTCGTGGTTCTCACGGCGTTACGCCGCTCGAAAAAGTTTGCTGGTTCGTACATAATTGTGTCGGTTCCAACCCATCCCATTCGTCTTCCACCCCGAGAGCGCAATTTGGGAGACCACGAATGACCAATTCCAACTATCGCTGGGTGATTGTCGCGGCGGGCGGCGTGCTCGGCTGTGTCGCCATCGGCGGCATGTTTTCGCTGCCGGTTTTCCTTCGGCCCATGACCCAGGATACCGGCTGGTCGGTCACCGGCGTGTCCAGCGCCATGACCATCGGCTTCCTCGCCATGGCGTTCACCAGCATGATCTGGGGCACGTTGTCGGACCGGTTCGGGCCGCTGCCGGTGGTGCTGACCGGGTCGATCGTGCTGGCGGCAAGTCTCGCGCTGGCGAGCCGGGCGCCGTCGCTGCTGTCGTTTCAGATCATGTTCGGATTGATGGTCGGCGGCTCGACCGCGGCGATCTTTGCGCCGATGATGGCGTGCGTCACCGGCTGGTTCGACACCCATCGCAGCCTCGCGGTCTCGCTGGTTTCGGCCGGCATGGGGATGGCGCCGATGATCATGTCGCCGCTCGCCGCCTGGCTGATCTCGAACCATGACTGGCGTACCTCGATGCAGGTCATGGCCGTGGTGGTCGCCAGCCATCATGATCCCGGTCTCGCTGCTGGTGCGCCGTCCGCCGGCGCTCGAAAGCGGGGACGTCGCTGCGGCCGGCGACGACGCGCCGTCACCGGAAATGTCGCGTCGCGCAAGCGCTGCGCTCGCCGCAATTCATCATCCTGCTCGCGACGAACTTTTTGTGCTGCGCCACGCATTCGGGGCCCATCATCCACACCGTGAGCTATGCGGTGACGTGCGGAATCCCGATGATGGCCGCGGTGACGATCTACAGCGTCGAGGGGCTGGCGGGGATGGGCGGCCGCATCGCCTTCGGCCTGCTTGGTGATCGCTTCGGCGCCAAGCGCGTGCTGGTCTTAGGGCTGCTCGCGCAGGCATTCGGCGCGCTCGCTTACGTCTTCGTGCGGGAGTTGGCCGCGTTCTATACGGTGGCGGCGCTGTTCGGCTTCATCTATGCCGGCACCATGCCGCTCTATGCGGTGTTGATGCGCGAGAATTTTCCGCTGCGGATCATGGGCACGGTGATCGGCGGAACGGCGATGGCCGGCAGCCTCGGCATGGCGACCGGGCCGCTCGCCGGCGGTTTGATCTACGACACCTTCGCGAGCTACGCGTGGCTCTATATCGGCTCCTGGGCGGTAGGACTTGGCGCGTTCCTGATCGCAATGACGTTCAGGCCGTTTCCGAAGGGAGTGACGCAGCCCGCACCGGTGGCGGCGTGAAGCCGGATATTGACAGAGCACCGACGCGAACGGCCCCCGGTCAGTCCGGCACTCCCGGATCAAGTCCGGGGCAGGCTCCCGGATCAAATCCGGGGCAGGCTTTCGCTGGAAGACGCCTCAGGCAACGTATCTCTTGATCGCCTCCGCGCTGACCGGCGTGTAGAGATTGATCAAGTTTCCATCCGGGTCGCGAAACAGCAAAGAGCGGTTTCCCCATGGCTGGGTCGTCGGCCGCTGTACAAAGTCGCCGACCACGTTCTCCAGTTTTTCATATTCCTTGTCGACATCATCGACGCGAAACTCGAGGATCGCGCTGTGGTTGTCGGCGGGGCGAGCCGCTCCAGCGCCGAACAGATCCATGCTGCGTTTGCTGCCGATCGCCAGGGTGCAGGATGGCGTCGCCAGTTCCGCATAGTCCTCCGTGTACCATTTCGGCGATAGGCCGATGGCTTCTTCATAAAATCCAACCAGACGCTTGATGTCGTCGGTGATCAACCGCATCGAGACCAAATTCATAACAGGCCCTTTCTGTCGCTAAGCTTCGACGTCCTTACAGCGCGATCTCGCACCGTATGTTCGGATAGTCGCAGAGCCCTGCTGACAGCATGGTGTCAGCAGGGATGTTGCCACGAGCCGGATTGCCCGCCGGGCAAATCACCGAGTCGCATGTCCAGCCCTCTCGCGAAAAATATTCCGGTTCACTTTTGACCCAAATCACCTGCACATCTCTCGCCATCCCGGCCCACACAGAGGGGCGTTTCGCGATCGTCACGGACGTAAGGTTGGGATGCGGTGGACGTGAGGCGGCGCGTTGACGAAGGCGCTGATTCTTGCGGACGGCGAAGTCGTGTGGTCCTGACGCCCCGACGCTGGCGTCAAGTCGGTGAAAGAGATTTCACCGGCGACGGTGGCAAGAAAGCCCGGTCACCGGGGAGAGCGCGAAGTAAGCCGTAAAGCCATCGCGCAGGAAATGCCGGGTGTTCCGGTGAACCTGTGGTGACTAACTCGCGTGCTACCTACACTTTGCGCACGAGGCTGCGGGTGCAACGGGCACCCGGTGTTTCCTGCGCCCTCTGTATTTCGAGGGAGAAGGCTCTTGCACAACTCGGGCGCATCGTGTCGCGAGAATGCGAAGGTGTGTCTTGCCGTCATTGCGAGCGAAGCGAAGCAATCCATCTCGCCGCACAAAGAAAGAATGGATTGCTTCGTCGCTTCGCTCCTCGCAATGACGGAATCGGCCACTAAAGCTGAGCCTCAATCGCGGCCTTGTCGATGACGGACCATACTTTCTCAATTCTTTGGTCCAAAAATTCATAGAATACGTTTTCGGTAAACGAGAATTCTCTTCCCGTTCACACGAAGACCAAACAGCAGTCCTTTCGGCGTGCAGTCAAAGCGCAGCCGGCTCGCGACCCGGGGCGGCTCGGAAATCAGCAGATGGATGTCAAAAATACAGATCCGGAATCGAACGAAAATCTTCTTCCAGCATCGCGCGATAGCCGGATAGCCCGATCCGCTTGCCGTTGTGCTGGACGTCGTCGTGAACGAACCGTCCCAAATTCGGCCAGTCCTGTTGGTTCAGGCAGGCGATATAGTTTCGGTAGATGTCGGAGAGATCGGTTTTCGTCATGAAGGTTGTCGCGCTAACCGTCATGCGGCGCCGGGGAAACGATCGATGCCGGGATTTTGGCCCGCGGCCGCCATGGCCAATCTGCCGAGGTAATGCCCCCAACCCCTGTCGTGGCTGGCACACTGCGCCGCATTGGGAAGACCGCTATGGGTCATTTGCATCAAGGTGCCGCCGTCGCGGTCGAGCAGGTCGATTTCGATCAGGCCCGATCCCGGCGGCACTTCTTCACTTCCTTCCCAACCGAAGCTGTAGGCGAGCCGATGCACCGGCACGACTTCCCGGAACGCGCCGCGCGCGACGCGGCTGTTGATACCTTTGAGCAGATAGAGTCCGCCCGGATGCAACTCGGTCTTTGCCTCGGTGCCCATCCAGCTCATGATCTTTTCCGGATCGGTCAGGAAGGCGAACACGGTGGCGGGCGGGGCTGCGATCTGGGTCTCGCGCCGGACCACGAATGGTTCAGTCATCGGAGCCTCCTTGTTGCGGTCGCGCGGAAAGCAGCACCTGGGCCGCTGCTTGCGGGAATAATTCGTGACAAGGCAACGGTGTCAACCCATGTTCGATCCATGCAACTCTCTTCGACGCTTTCATGGCTCGTCGATACGGCCGGCGAGACGCCGGGCGCGGACCGGCTGCTGGCCGAGGTCGGCGCGCGTCTGGTCGCGGATGGCCTGCCGCTCGCGGGCGGCGCCCTGACACTGGCGGTGCCGCACCCGTTGATTGCTCGGCGCACCTGGCTGTGGCGGGCCGAAACCGGTGAGGTGATCGAGGCGTTCGGGTTCGTTGCAGGGGCGCTCGCGGAAGCGCCGCGCGCGCCGGACGAAGCAGGGCGGCGCTGGCTCGCTGGAATAGCTGAGGGCATCGTCCATGAGGACGTCGTCGGATCCAGTCCGGATCGACCCTTGCTCGGCTGGATCGGGCCACGCCCGTTCACCCACCGTGAGATCAACGAGTTGCGCCAGGCCGCGCGCTTCGCCGCGGCACCGCTCGCCGTCCTTGCAGCGCGCGCCACCCTGACGGCGGCGCTCGATGCTTATCTCGGCCGGCGCAGCGCCGCGCGGGTGCTCGCGGGACCGTTGCGGCGCGATATCGGCGAGACCATCCAGGCCGCACTGCTGTTTGCGGATCTGCGCGGCTTCACCGCGCTGTCGGAGAGCCATCCGCCTTGGGCTGTCATTGCGGCGCTCAATGCCTGGTTCGACCGCATCGCCGGTCCGGTCCACGCCTTCGGCGGCGAGGTGCTTAAATTCATCGGCGATGGTATGCTGGCAATCTTCCCGGTTGTCGGCGGCGCGCCGCGCGAGGCCTGCGTCGCTGCGTTGCGCGCGGTCTCGGCTGCGCGGGTCGGCATGGCGCATCTCGACGAGGCGCGACGTGAGCAGGGGCTACCGCCTCTCGCGTTCGGCGCTGCGCTGCATCTCGGCGAGATGTTGTGGGGCAATATCGGTGCCGCCGATCGGCTGGATTTCACGGCGATCGGCCCGGCCGTCAATCTGGTCAGCCGGCTGGAAGGGCTATGCCGGCCGCTCGGCCAGACCGTTCTTGTCTCGGGCACACTCGCTGCCGAGTCCGGCCTGCCGTTGATCCCGCTCGGAACACATGAACTGCGCGGCATCGCATCGCCATGCGCCGTTTTCACCGTGCCGGAGGATTGAGACGGACATGGTGAAGCGATGGTCATGTCCGTTCGCGCGACGCTTGAATAGACCTCGGGCGAGGACGTCAACCGCCTCGCCTCGATCGGCGCACGGCGCGCACCTTGCCGCTGCTGCCGCCACCGCAGAAGAACCGATCGGCGCCATCGGACTCGAGCCCCGACACGCCCACGCCAGGCGGCATGTCGAGCTTCTCCAGAACCTCGCCGGTTTTGGGATCAATGCGTCTCAGATCGCTCTCGTCACCTTCCCAGGTGCCATGCCAGAGCTCGCCGTCAATCCAGGTTACTCCGGTGACGATGCGGCTGCATTCGATGGTGCGAAGAATTGCGCCCGTTTCGGGATCGATCTGATGGATCTTGCGGCCCCGATGTTGTCCTACCCACAGCGAGCCTTCGGCCCAGGCGAGCCCCGAGTCGCCGCCGCCTCCGGGCGCCGGAATGGTCGCGAGCACGCGTCCGGTCTTCGGATCGATCTTGTGGATGCGATCCTCGGCGATCTGAAACAAATGCTGGCCGTCGAAGGCCGTGCCTGCATGGGCGGCGACATCGATCGAGCGTATCGTCTTGCCGGTCACGGGATCGAAGGCGTGCAATTGGTCTCCGGACGCAAACCAGACGTGCTGACCGTCAAACGTCACGCCATTGACCCGGTCGGCATCCGGAAAGGGGCCATACTCGCGCAGGATTTCGGCTGCTGATTGTTTCATCGGTTGATCCCAAAACGTTTTCGCGTGAAACGGTTCTAGTCGCTCGGCAGCGGACCCGGGAGTAACAAGATTGTCGGGAACCCCGGCACCGGCGGGGTCATCCAGCGACGCGCGGGCCCGCGACCGAATGATTGCACCTTGCCCGCCGCGCCAAGCTCATCGAGTGCGCGCTGCACGGTGCGCGGACTGGCGCCAAGTGCAATTGCGAGCGCCGAACTCGACCACAATTCACCGTCGGCGAGAAAGGCCAGCACCTCCGCATGCTGCTCTTCGACCGGCGGCGCCAGCACCACGACCTCGCTGGCACGGCGCGGCGCCAGCGCAAAGCCTCGCTTTGTCGCGCTCACATCTGCCAGCGTCCGAAGCTCGGCGCGAAGCCGCCCGATCTCGACCCGCAACCGCGCGCGATGCGATTCATCGGCGTGCTTTCCCCGGAAGGCGCGCGCGACCAGCGCATCGCGCGACACATCGGCGGGCCAGGCTTCAGCCAGCGCGCGTGCCAGCGCGAACAATACCGGACGGGTCGCGAGCGAGACCACCGTGCCCGTGTCACGCACGGCATAGCGGCACGCATCCACCACCATCGCCTTCGACGCCAGCAGCGCTTCGACATCCTCAAGCAGGAGAGGGCGCTCGTTGCCCCGCGCAATCAGCCGCGCCGCGGGGGTGTTCAGGACGTTAGATGCGCTTTCGACCTCCGCCATCAGCACCGGTATATCGGCCGCGCGCGCGGCGCGCTCGGCCCGGGCCAACGCCTCACGCGCGGTCCGGGTCCGAAGGCGTCGGATCGCGATCCCCGCAACGACCAGTTCGTGAGCGGCTTTCCACGCCGGCGGAAACGACGCTGGGTCGAATTCGGCAAGTGCCTGCTCGGCCTCATCGAGACGGCCGATCAAAAGCAGGCGTCGGACCGCAAGGTTGCGCGCATGCGCGGCATTGACGCGGTCGCCATGCGCCTCGAGCGTCGCCCGTGCGGCGTCGAGCGCCTTCGCAGGCCAGCCGAGATCCCGCGAGACCAGGGCGATCTCGGCCTCGGCGACAACACATCTCGCGCGGGCCACGGTCTCCTTGGGACCGAAGGCGCGCGCGGCATTGCGCAGCAGAGTTTTGGCGCGAACGAGGTCGCCGAGTTGCGCCATCGCGATGCCGCGCAGCGCCAGCGCCGGCGCATCGTCGCGCAAGGCCACGCGCTTCAATGCGCCGATGGCGTCACCTGAGGCGAGTGCGCGGGCCGCGGCGGTGATCAGCGAGTCCATTGCAATCCCGTCACACTTGTAACTCTCACCATTCGATCTCCGGTCCTATTCTATCACACGAAGACAAACCAATGCGTCGCAGCGAGGAGCCAATGTCATGGTCGACTGGACAGTGCTTTCCCCAACGTTTCTCACCGCCGCGGTCGAGTGGGCTGGAGCCGTTGTGACCGTGCTTGCGGTTGGCCCCGGCCGACCTGCGAAGGAAACCAAAGGAGAAGGACAATGACGACACACATGATGGAGATGGGCGCCAACCGTCATGAAAGCGACGGGGTGGCCGCCCTCGGCGCCGCCGACTGGCTATGCCTCGCAGCCGCGCCGACCTTCGGCATCATGGCGCTGCTGACCGGCGTTTTGGGCGGCGGGCAGACGGCAATGATGTGCTCGACCGCGCCAGATGCATCACCGCTGGGCGGAATGGCCGCGATGTACCTCTTCATGAGCGCCTTCCATTTGACGCCGTGGCTGAGGCTGATCTCGAGGCGGCGAAGCGGTGCCCGCCGGTTGTGATCCGGCGTGCGCCAGACGCGACAATTGCCTTCGACAGCGCTCCTTCTAAACGGCTTTACGCTAGAAGTCTCAGATTCACGTCGCCGATCCTCGTTCGGAAGCCCCAATCAACGAGCGCGACAGGTTGTCGATGATCCAGGCAAGCAAAAGTCCTGCCGCCCAGGAGACAATGATGAAGAGAAGAGTGAAGCTCCAGGACCCGCCCGCCCCGACATAGGTTGACGCGGCCATGAAGGCGGAGGGAATGTGCGCAAACAGCGGGATTCCCGAAAACAGGACGATGATGAAAGCAAGCGAAGCAACAACGAAAACCGTGAGCATCAAGCCGCCGCCCAGTTGTGCGATGATCGAAAGCGCCACCGCGGTCAGCGCGATCCCAAGCGTTCCGGCCGCCATCGGCTTGACCAGTCCGTCATACCCCGCACCGGCGGTAAAATAGGCGCCCGCCGAAATCAGACTGATCCACGGAATAAGACCCAGCGATGGCGCCGCGCCGCTGATCCACATCA
Organism: uncultured Pseudomonadota bacterium; assembly: GCA_963771225.1. GTDB lineage: Bacteria > Pseudomonadota > Alphaproteobacteria > Rhizobiales > Xanthobacteraceae > Bradyrhizobium. Next base: position 102,498 of record CAVYSR010000017.1, read on the forward strand.
GGCATCCGACCGATATCGCGGCACTAAATGCCAGAAAAACAATTGCCTTCATTTTTTCCTCCCATAAGTAGACATGTTCAAGCACGATAAACGTTCACCTCGATCCGCTTCGGCAGCGCAGCGGCCGAAGGTTCAAACCTATGCCTACGCGCCAAGGCGCGCCTCACCCGAGTGGGGGCAGATCTGCAACGATCCTGAATTCGCGCGGAACCTTGTATTTCGCCAGACGCGCCGACACGGAACTTCGTATGGCCGCAACTAATTCGCCCTCACCGACGATGCCCGTCGGAACGACATGGGCGACGATCATCTCCCCCCATCGCGGATGCCGCTCGCCGGAGACCCTGACCCGGGATACGCCGTGAAGATCGGCGATGACCGCTTCGATCTCCTCGGGATATACGTGGTAGCCAGTGTTGATCATGCGGTCCAAGCGCCGCTCGAAATAGAGATAGCCGGCTGCGTCCCGCCTCACAAAATCTCCGAGCGAACACCAGCCATTCGGATCGGAAAAGTCAGCTGAGGTCATCGCGCTCCTAACCAGCAACTCGCCCGTCGCGCCGGCGCCGGCCGACAATGGGCGTAAGCGGACATCGACTTCGGCAATCGGGCGCCCGAAGCTTCGGGCCAGCTCCTGGCATCCACCGCGCATGACCGCATGTTCCTTCGGTCCGAGGATGGCGATCGGCCAACCGCCCTCGACCCTGCCATAGACTTGCGTGAGAACCGGGCCGAGAAGATCGACAGCTGCATGGACGTCCTCGATCGCCGTCGGACCGCCGCCGTAGAGGAGATGGCGAAGCGAAAATGCCGGGTCCCCGTCTGCACGCGCTGCTTCGACAAAACCCTTGAGCATGACCGGCACGAACATTGTTGCGGTAACCGCGTGTCGTTTCATCGTGCTGACAATTGTTGCCGCGTCGAACGCATCGGCGATCAGTTGCGGCAATCCCATTGCCAGAAAGGGAAACGTTCCCAGAAAGCCGGTCCCATGCATGATTTGCTGGGCGGAGAGGAACAATTCTGAGCTTTCGTTCCAATCGCCGTAGCGGCCGGAGCGGTAGAGCGCAATGTTGGTGTCGAGGATCGCAGCCCAGTTCCGATAGGAAAGCGGAACGCCAAAGAACGCGCCATTGGTCACGGTGCGTGGGTAGACCATCAGACACCGTTCGGGGTCGACATCCACCAATGGGAGAAACGCTTTCCCGGCTAAGCGCTGCCTGTCGTCGTGGACTAGGCAGTCCTTGCCAAGCAGCGCGGCATGCTCAAGGTCGGCAAGCACGAGATCGACGCCTGCCGACCGAAAAACCTCAGCCGCTTCGGCGGCGGTGGCATTCGGGTCGACCGGGATTCTCGTGCCGCCAATCCATTCGGTGGCCAGAAAGCCTTCGACAGCAGCGAAACTGTTGCGGTACCAAAGGCCCACTTTCGCGCCGGCCTGGGCGGTCTGCACGATCGCGCCGGCCAGGCGGTCGACCCCGCCGGCAAGCTCCGCGCCGCTGCGGGCGCCGCCGTGCAGATCGAACAACAAGCGCTGTTCGCCTGCCTCCAACAGACCGGCGCGGAGGTTGGCAGCAGAGTAGCTCATTCCGGCACCACTGCGAGTTCGTCAATGCGCTGCTTGAGGACCTCGCGCTGCACCTTGGCGCCGCCGAGGACCGTCGGAAGCTCGTTCACGAAGACGACGCGGTGCGGTCCTTCGTGGTCCGACAGTCCCGCGGAGGCCATCGCGATGATGTCGGACGCCAGTCCTGAAGAGCGGGTCGATCCGTTACGAAGTATAACGGCGGCGACTACGGACTGTCTTGCCGAAGCGCCAATACCAACAACCCCGCAATTCGCGACGGCGGCGTGACGCAGAACAGCCGTCTCGACGATATGCGGATACACCACACCCTTTTCGGTGGTGATCCGGTCCTTGGCGCGGTCTAGATAAAAAAGAAAGCCCTCATCGTCGATGTAGCCGATGTCATTTGGCCTGAACCAGCCACCCGGAAAATAGGATTGGTCCGTCTTGTCGGGTAACTCCCAATAATTGCCAGCTGACATGGCGCTGCGAACGACAATCTCGCCGACCGAACCAGCCGGGAGCCGTTCGCCCTTCTCGTTCATGACAGCCATTTCGAAGAACGGAGACGCGGCGCGGCCAACGCTCTCCATGCGTTTCGGCGAAGCTCCGGCGTCGGACCATGTCAGACGCGTTGTGGGAGCGCCCTGTTCCGTCGAGCCGAAGCCATGACACCACGCATTGCCGAGCACTTTTGAGGTTCGCTCAAGCAGTTCTGGCGTTGCAAAGAAGATAACCACGCGTTTCAGCTTGTAGCTGCCAACATTACGCGCTTCAAGAGCATCCAAGATCGGTGGAAGCATGGGTCCGGGAACCAGCATCCCGGTGACGCCCTCTTTCAGGATCGTATCGGCCAGGGCGTTCGCATCGAACGTCTGATCGTCAGCCACGATGGTCAACGATCCGCGCAGGAGATACGGCATGAGGGTTTGGAACCCGGTCGCCCATTGCAGCGCATGAAAGTGCAAGCTCACATCTTCGGGTCCGACGGCGGTCCCGTTCGGGCTGAATGTGTCCAGATGCTCGAGATTGTTCGCGATGACCGCTCGCCACGAGCGATGCGAATGGACCCACGGCTTCGGCGCTCCAGTGGTTCCGGACGTGAGTTGCAGGAAGCAGGGGCCGGACTCGTCGACGTCCAGCCGCGGGTCGGCTGCGTCGCCCTTCCCGAGGACGTTTTCATAGGGCGCAGCCCATTTTGGCGAGTCGTCGCCGATGCAGACGAACGACTGGACGGAGCGCATGGAGCCGCGCTGCACTTCGATCGCATCAGCGAAATGGTGGTCGAAGATCAACGCCTTCGCGCCGACCTCGTTCAGAGTATCGACATGCGTCTTCATGTCGAAGTGACTATGAAGAACGACGCGGACCATATCAAACCGCTCAAGCGCGAGCCACAGTTCGACTACTTCCAGGCGATTGTAGGACAGCACTGCGACCCGGTCGCCCGCGGCGATGCCCAGCTTAGCGAGGCCGGAGCCAATCCGGTTCGCTCGCTCGCGAAGTTGACCATAGCTAAGGGAGCGCCCGCTGCCGTCGCGCAGCGCCACCTTGTCTGAGAAATTGATTGCGGCTTGAGTGAATTGAGCGCCGGCTTCGACTATCATTGTTGCCTCCCTGTTGGTTACGTTGGAAGCATGATCGACCGCGGCGCGGCCATCTTGGTTCAGGCGGCATGATTCGTTGGCTGGGACGGAACGAGAGGCCGCTCCCGGTTGACGCAGGCGAACGCGGGTGCAAGCATCTGTTAACGGCAGTTGGCAGGCGTGGACCAAGATGAAAGCGTGCCGCATTTCGACAGACGTGCTACCGGGCCGGGAAGCCTTTGCTTTCTGGCAGGACGTTATCTGCAATACGTTCATCCAGCTTGATTGCACTTCAGCGAACAGTAGAAGTTTCCGGGGTGACCTGCACAACCAGCCGTTGGGCAACCTAACGCTGTCGTCGATGGAATCGGACCCGATTGATTTATCCAGGACGGCCGCGAGAATTTCAGCGGCGCGTGACGAATACTGCCTGATCGTGGTGCAAGGGAGCGGACGGACGCTGGCCGAGCAAGATGGGCGTCAAGCCATATTGGAAACTGGGGACCTCGCCCTGTTCGACAGCGTGCGACCCTATTTCGCGCGGTTGCAGATCGGCTTTCATCACCACGTTTTGAAGGTGCCGCGTGACGCGGTTCGCAGGCGCTTCGGGCCTATCCAGGCGATCACAGCAACGAAGATTTCTGGAAGTCGGGGTATCGGAAAAATAGCGTCGAATTTCGTGCGGGGCCTGCAGGACGAGATTGAGACACTTGATGAATTCGCCTCGCAGCGGCTCGCCGAAACGAGCATGGATTTGATCGCGGCCGCCCTGGCGAGCGCAATGCCCACCGCCGTTCCTTCTGCCTCGAGCACCAGGGTCGCTCATCTGATGCGGGCGAAATCGTTCATCGCTGGCAACGTCCATCGCTACAATCTGACGTCCGGACATGTGGCTGCTGCGATCGGGGTGTCCGAACGCTACCTGCGCGATTTGTTCGCTGGCGAGGGAACGTCGCTGGGGCGCTATATCTGGGCATATCGCCTTGAACGATGCCGGACTGCACTGTCCGATCCCTCACAGGCTCACCGCGCAATCAGCGAGATCGCGTTTGCCTGGGGCTTTAACGACATGTCCCATTTCAGCCACTACTTCCGAGAGCGGGTCGGCGTTTCGCCGCGGGAATATCGCGAGTCCACGTTGGGTAGTGTCACGCAATAACCAGCCCTGACGCCAAGAAGTTCATCGAAGGCCCAATGACGCGTCGTTATGGCTTAATGGCAGCCCGGTCATTTTGATTCGCTGGCCTGCCGCTCGCGATGGTCTTGCCGGTCCATGTGAGGTTATTCGGCCGAGACGCGGGGGACTGCAGACGATGGGTGCCAGGCGATCACTGGGGCGGCAATTCGAATGGCTCTGGGCGGCGTATGCGGCGAGCGCGTTCGGCACCGGGCTCGGGTTCGGCGCGTTTCCGTTGATCGCGATCCTGGTGCTGCACTCCGGGCCGACCGAAGTGTCGGTGCTGGCAGCGGCGGGATTGGCGATGGGGGCAGTGGTGTCGTTGCCGCTCGGCCCATGGGTCGAGTTCCGCCGCAAGCGGCCGGTGATGATCGCGATGGACTTGATCCGGTTCGCGGCCTTGATCAGCGTCCCCGCCGCGTTCGCGTTCGGATGGCTCAGCTTTGTTCAGCTCCTGGTCGTCTCGATCATCGTTGCCGCGGCCAATATCGCTTTTACAGCGGCGAGCGGCGCTTATCTGAAAGCACTGGTGCGGCCCGAGGACCTGATCGTCGCCAATGCGCGGTTCGAGGCCACCACCTGGACCGCCACCGCGATTGGACCGCCGCTCGGCGGCATCGCGATCGGGCTGTTCGGCCCGGTAACGACGGTGGTGATCGACGCCGTCAGCTATCTGTTTTCGGCGGCAGCCATCCGCGCGATCGGAGGCAGCGAGCCGCATCCGGTGCGAAGCGATGCATCAAGGTTGCGCGCCGGCGATCTGCTCGAAGGCTGGCGGACCATCCTGACCAACCCGGCGCTGCGCCCGCTGCTCTTCAATACCATTCTGGTCAACGGCCTGATCATGGCGACCGCGCCGCTGATTGCCGTCCTCATGCTCGGCCACCTCGGATTTACACCATGGCAATACGGCCTAGCCTTCGGCGCGCCCTGCATCGGCGGTCTGATCGGCTCGCGGCTGGCGCGGCCGCTGGTTGCGCGGTTCGGACAGCACAAGGTCATGCTGATCGCCGGCACGTTGCGCGCGTGCTGGCCGCTCGGCCTGGCTTTCATTCAGCCCGGCGCGATCGGGATCGTCCTCGTCATCGTCATCCAGTTTGGCCTCGTCACCTGCATCGGCGTGTTCAACCCGGTATTCGTCAGCTATCGGCTCAACCAAACCGAGATGGACCGCGTCGCCCGCACGCTGTCCGCATGGTCGATCACCAGCAGCGCCAGCATCGCGGCCCTGACCGCGCTCTGGGGTTTGCTCGCGAGCTTCACCGGTCCCCGCATGGCGATCGCGATCGCCGGCGTGTTGCTGCTGGCCACGCCGCTTTTGCTGCCTCGGCGCGACCCCGCATCATCACAGGAACAGGAGTATGTCCCGAACCTCACATCGGACGCAGCGATCTGATGCATGCGTGCGCTTGCTATTTCGTTCGTAGCGCTTCGAGCAGGGTCCGGAATGCTCGCGCATATTCAGCGCCGGTCTTGTGCAGGTCGCCGCCGGTAGAGCAGGCGACCGCGGCTTCGGTCACCGCGCCGAGCAGCAAACGCGACAGCGGCTCGACCGATTGCCGCGCAATCAACCCGTCATCCATGGCGCGGGCGAGGGCGCGAGGGAATCCGCCGCCGAAATGCCGGGCATCGATTTCGCGCCAGCGCTCCCAACCCAGCACGGCCGGCCCGTCGCGAAGAATAATCTGGCCGGTTGTATCGCTTGCACAGGCGGCGAAATAGGCTTGCGTTCCCGCGGCCATGGCCGCGAGCGCGTCGTTCTCGGAGCGCGCCGCGCGGTCGACCTCGGCGACGAGATCCTCGGAGACCTCGTCGAACACGGCTTCGAACAACGCCTCCTTGGTTTCGAAATGATGGTAGACCGCGCCCTTGGCGACGTGTGCCGCGGTTGCGACATTGTCCATCGTGGTGCTCGCGAAACCGCGTTCGCCAAACAGGCGCTTCGCCGCCTTGACGATCGCGGCCCGGGTCGCCTCGCGCCGCTCGGATTGTGTTGCCATGCCGCCATTGTAGCCGACGCGGGAGCGCAATCGCAATTGACTTTCCGACCGACAGTCGGTAGATACCGACCATTGGTCGGTATAGGAGCCAGCAATGCCCACGCTTTCAACCCTTCAAGCTTTTGCCGATACGGTCGAATCCAACGACCATGTCGGCGCCATCGAGAAGTTTTATGCGCCCGATGCGATCACCCGGGAAAACGACCAGCCGCCCATCGTGGGCCGCGATGTGCTGGCCGAGAAGGAGCGCCGCGTCCTGGCCTCGGTCGCAAGCGTCAAGACCACGCGACTGGGGCCGCCATTGCTCGACGGCGACCACTCGGCGATCCGGTGGCGGTTCGAGTTCACCGCAAAGGATGGATCGAAGCGCGTGATGGAGGAGGTGGCATGGCAGCTTTGGCGCGGCGAGAAATTGATCGAGGAGCAGTTCTTCTACGATCCCGGGATGATGAAAAAAGTGTCTCGCGACGCGGCGGCGAGCGGATAGGCGGATAAGCCGTTCCAACCATCCCAAGCGTTACGGTGAATGGCGCTGATCGCCATTGCGGCGGGGGACGGCTCCTGAAGGTCTGGCCATGCCCCATCGATATTTTGATCGCGCGGCGCTCACGGCGAGTTGATTGACTCCTTTTCCGGGCCTCAATCGTCCTAGCTAAATAGACCTCAGGCACGGAGAAAACGGATGAGCCTCAAAGACAAGAATGTCGTCGTCACCGGTGGAAGCCGCGGCCTTGGCCTCGGACTGGTCGAGGCGCTGGTTGCGCATGGCGCGAGGGTGACGGTGGTCGCCCGCGATGCCGATGCTCTCGCCGCGGTTCAGGCCCGGCTCGGCGTTGCCACTTTCTCTGCCGACGTGACCGACGAAACCGCCGCCCAGCGCATCCTGGCCGAGGTCCGCCCGGATATCCTGGCGTTGAATGCCGGCGCAAAGCCGCGGATGGGCCGGTTGGACCAGATCAGCTGGGCGGATTTCACCGCCACGTGGGAGACCGACGTCAAGGCCGGGCTCTATTGGCTGCAGGCGGCGCTCAACCTGCCGCTCAAGCCCGGAAGCCGCGTCGTGGTGGTATCGAGCGGCGCGGCCCAGAACGGATCGCCGCTTTCGGGCGGCTATGGCGGCGCCAAGCGGATGGTCTGGTTGATGGCAAAATATGCCAGCGGCGTCTCGGAGCAGAAGGATCTCGGGATCCGCTTCCAGGCGATCGTGCCCCAGCAGATCGTCGGCGATACCGGGGTCGGCGACGCCGGCGCCAACGCCTATGCCCGCGCCATGGGTATCCCGCGCGAACAGTTCCTGGCGCGCTTCGGCGCGCCGATGCCGCCCCGGGAGTTCGGCGAGAAGTTTGTTTCGGTGTTGGACGATCCGAAATATGCCGATGGTTTCGCTTTCGGACTTAAGGGCGATACCGGAGTCACGATGCTGGAGGAAGCGGCGGCTTGAGTGCAGCACAACCCTCGGAGCACGGCGGTCGCGTGGCGGTGCTGCGCGCATCGGCCGGCGAACTGCGGCCAGAACTGCACCGCTATTGCGCCCGTCTGATGGGATCGGTGATCGACGGCGAGGATGTCGTGCAGGATACGCTCGCCCGGGCTTTTGTGGCGTTGCAGGAGCTCGAGGAAAAGGCCTCGCGGAAATGCCGCCGCTTCGTCCCTGGCTGTTCCGGATCGCCCACAACCGCGCCCTCGATTTGCTGCGCAGCCGGGCGGCGCGAATGGCCGAACCGATCGAAGCCGCTTCGGAAGTCGTCGACCAGGCGAGCCCTGACCCCGTGGAGATGCTGATGCGCCAGGAAGCGGTCAAGACCGCGGTGTCGCGCTTTGCCGAGCTTCCCACCGTCCAGCGCAGCGTCGTGATCCTCAAGGACGTGCTCGACGAGTTCCTTGAGCGAGATCGCCGCGTTGCTCGACCTCTCGGTCGATGCCGTGAAGGGCCATCTGGCGCGCGGGCGTGCGCGCCTTCGGGAGATCAACGCGCAAGCCGACGGGCGTCAGGAGGTGCGGCCGGCGTCTGCCGTGGTGGCGCACTATGTCGCGCTGTTCAACCGGCAGGACTGGGACGGCCTGCGCGCGCTGCTCGCCGACGACGTGAAACTCATTCAGTCGGCCCACCCGCCCCGCGTCGGTTCCGCCGAGGTCGGCACGTTCTTCACCATCTACGCCAAGTTCGGTGGCGTGTGGCTCGCGCCCGCCTGGCTTGAGGGCCGGGAGGTGATCGCGGTCTTCGAAAACCGCACCGATCCGAAGCCCGACTACGTGATGTGGCTCGAGTGGCGCGACGGCCGGATCAGCTTCATCCGCGACTACCGCTATGCCCGTTATGTCATCGCCGATGCGGAGCTGGCGCTGGCGTCGGACGCCAAGCCCGGCGGGGGCAACGTGCTGTAAAAATCGAGGGGGAGTTGAGCGGAGCTCGGGCAGTGCGGGAACTACCTATCGAACCCATTCTCATGAACGTACGGGACTTCGTTCTTGTCCACAGCATGATAGGTCAGCAGAGACACATCGAGTTGGTGCGGTGGCCGTTGCGGGTTAGCCTGATGCGCAAATCCACATGAGGGCTGGCTTTGACGATCACCATCTACGGCATCAAGAACTGCGACACCATGAAGAAGGCGCGCGGCTGGCTCGACAGCCACGGCGTGGCTTACAGCTTTCATGACTACAAGACCGAAGGCATCGCCAAGGACAGGCTCAAGGCCTGGTGCGATGAACTGGGCTGGGAAACCCTGCTCAATCGTGCCGGCACCACCTTCCGCAAATTGCCCGACGCCGACAAGGAAGGCCTGAACGAGCGCAAGGCCACAGCGCTGATGCTGGCGCAGCCGTCGATGATCAAACGGCCGGTGCTTGATCTCGGCGGCAAATTGCTGGTCGGGTTCAAGCCGGAAATCTACGCAAAGGAAGTCACCCCGTCAGGCCGGGCGCGAAAGGGCTAGCTAGCCAAGCTCGATGACATCATCGGAGGTTCGCCGTCCCCGATGGCCAGGTGCGAAATCGAGATCGATGACCGCATTGATAACGCTGACGGGTGTGGTTTTCGGCGTGATTCCCATCAGGTTGTTGATCTTGAAGTTGCCCTCGATGCTGATGGATTTGTAGGAGCCGATGATCTGCTCGACCGCATCGGCACTGCCGAACGGCAGCAGCAATCGCTCATAGGACACATCCTTGCCGTCCGGATCCTGCACCTTCGACACCGAATAAGTCGGCCGCTTTCGCATTACGCAAGTCAGATACGGGGCGACGACGCGGGCATATCGTTCCGGGCCCGATCGCGTCGTCGAGATAGCGGTTGGTTCTCTTGTCGGGATCGACGTGGTCGTTGCCGTAGGTTGCGGTCAGCCTGGTGCCTTCATGGGTGATCAGGAAGCGCGCGTTGTCGGCCTCGCCCGCGACGTCGAAGCTCATCAGGTCCGGCTGTTCGTCCGCGAGACGGTCGGGTTGATAATCCGCAAGCGCCGGCAGAGACCGAAGTTTGCCAACCGCGCGCAGCCACTCATTGAGCAGATCGCGCTGCTTGATGGATCGGACCACCGAGGGATCGGCGCGCTCGAATTCCATTTGCTAACCGAATTCGATGACGTCGCCGGCCGGAATGCGGCCGGGGGTGCGGTGGAAAAGGTCGCGATCGATGACGGCGCGAAGCTTTGCAGTCGGCAAGGTGTCGTTCCCCCGCATCAGATTCCTGATCTCAAAGCCGCCATCTTCACTGATGGTCTTGAGCGATGCGATCACATCGGTGACACCGCCGCCATTCGAAAACGGCAGCAGCAGCCGCTCATATGCGACGATTCGACCATAGATGTCATCGATATTGGAGATGGTGTAGACGGGAAGGCCGCGCTGTACGGATTCGTAATAGACCGGCATCACAATCGGTGCGAGCCTGGCTCCGAGAAACTCGTCGAGATAGCGGCCCTTGCCGGTATTGCCATAGGCGCTCGACAGGCGCGTGCCGTCGCTCCGGACCGTCAGGCGCGGAGGCACTGCTGCGGAATCGACCGTATAAAACACAAGGTCCGGAAGTTCCTCGTCAAGCCGCGAGGGCTGGTATTCCTCGATGCGCGGCATCCGCTGTTCGCGGGCGTAGAGCCGCAACCAGGTATTCAGCAGATCCCGCTGCTTGATCGATTTGACGATCGAGGGGTTGGCGCTCTGGAATTCCAAGGCTGCAATCCGATCCCAATGCGAAATGACCCAGCATTGGCCTCAGCCGCAAATTTTTGGTGAAAAATGCAGGATTGGGTCGAAACACCGTTAATGGCTGCTTTCCGGGCGGCTCGACGGCACCACCGACCCCTCCGGCAAACCGGTTCATCGGAGGCCGTGCCATTCGACTATTGGCGAATCCGCATCGCGATCGCTGTGCCCTATGCCCAGCATTCCGCCTTGCGTAACCCATGCCGTTGACGGCATATTCCCGGCCGGAGGCGGCCGGCCGCGGACGGGACTTCCTGAGGTGCGACTTCGTAAGGCGCCTTGGAAAACCTGCCGGGTTGGGAGAAATTCGGCTAAACGCGACAACGCTCGCGGCGATGGCTGATGGGGGAAATTTGATTGGCCGATGAGTTCATTCTCGAAACCCACGGATTGACCAAGGAATTCGCGGGATTCTTCGCCGTTCGCGATGTCGATCTCCGGGTCCGTCGTGGCAGCATTCACGCGTTGATCGGGCCGAACGGCGCCGGCAAGACGACATGCTTCAATCTGTTGACCAAGTTCCTGAAGCCCTCGGCCGGCCAGATTCTCTATAAGGGGCAGGACATCACCGCATTGGCGCCGGCCGATGTCGCGCGCCTTGGCCTCGTGCGCTCGTTCCAGATCTCGGCCGTGTTCCCGCATCTGACCGCGCTGGAAAATGTCAGGGTGGCGCTGCAGCGCCAGCACGGCAGTTCGTTCGATTTCTGGCGTTCCAAAACCGTGCTCGACCGCTTCAACGGCCGCGCCCATGAATTGCTCGATGACGTGGGCTTAAGCGAGTTTGCGAAGATACCGGCGGTCGAGATGCCCTATGGGCGCAAGCGCGCCCTCGAAATCGCGACCACGCTGGCGCTCGATCCGGAAATGATGCTGCTCGACGAGCCGATGGCCGGCATGGGACATGAAGACATCGACAAGATCGCAGCATTGATCAAGCGCATCTCCGCGAAATACACCATCCTGATGGTCGAGCATAATCTGAGCGTGGTGGCGAACCTTTCCGACATCATCACCGTGCTGACGCGCGGCCACGTGCTGGCGGAAGGCAACTACGCCGATCTGTCCAAGGACGAGCGCGTCAAGGAAGCCTATCTGGGGGCAGGGCATGACTGATCTGAAAATGCCTGACGCCGCCGCGACCAGGCCCGCGCCAACGACCGGCGCAGGCACGCCGGTGTTGTCGGTGCAGAATCTTCAGGCCTGGTACGGCGAGTCTCACATCCTTCACGGCATCGATTTCAACGTCAACGCCGGCGAGGTGGTCACGCTGCTCGGGCGCAACGGCGCCGGCAAGACCACGACGCTGAAATCGGTGATGGGGATCATCGGCAAGCGCACCGGTTCGGTCCGCTTCAATAGCCAGGAAATCATCCGGGCCTCATCGGACAAGATCGCCCGCCAGGGCATCGCCTTTTGTCCGGAGGAGCGCGGCATCTTCGCCAGCCTCGACGTCCGCGAGAATCTGCTGTTGCCGCCGATCGTGCGCAGCGGCGGGTTGTCGCTCGACCAGATCTTCGAGCTGTTTCCCAATCTCAAGGAGCGGCTCAACAGCCAGGGCACCAAATTGTCCGGCGGCGAGCAGCAGATGCTGGCGATCGCACGAATCCTGCGCACCGGCGCGCGATTCCTGATGCTGGACGAGCCGACCGAGGGCCTCGCGCCGGTCATCATCCAGCAGATCGGTCACACCATCGGGCGGCTCAAATCGGAAGGGTTTACCATCCTTCTGGTCGAGCAGAACTTCCGGTTTGCCGCTACCGTCGCCGATCGTTTTTTCATCGTCGAGCACGGCAAGATCATCGACGGTTTTGCGAGCGGGGAGCTGCAGGCCAATATGGGCAAGCTGCACACCTATCTCGGCGTCTGAAAACAACGAGAAAAAGAAAACAGGAGGCCAATATGAAAAACAAGATCGCAGCGGCTGCTGCTCGGAAGCGCGCTGACGCTTGCCGCCGGGAATTTGGCTGTTGCGCAGGACAAGAACATCAAGATCGGATCATTGAGCGACCAATCCGGCCTGTACGCCGATCTCGGTGGTCCCGGCTCGACGCTGGCAGCCCAGATGGCGGTCGAGGATTCCGGGCTTTCGGCCAAGGGCTGGAAGATTGACGTCATTTCCGGCGATCACCAGAACAAGCCCGACGTCGGCACCGCCATCGCACGGCAGTGGTTCGACGTCGACAAGGTCGACGTCATCGTCGACGTGCCGAATTCCGGCGTCGCGCTCGCCGTCAACAATGTCATCAAGGAAAAGAACGGCGTCTTCATCAACTCGGGCGCTGCGTCCTCGGATCTCACCAATGCCCAATGCTCGCCGAACACCGTACACTGGACCTACGATACCTACATGCTGGCTCATTCCACCGGGCAGGCGCTCGTAAAGGCCGGTGGCGATAGCTGGTTTTTCCTGACCGCGGATTACGCCTTCGGCGCCGCGCTCGAGCGCGACACCACAGCAGTCATTCTGGCCAATGGCGGCAAGGTCGTCGGCGGCGTCAAGCATCCGCTGAATACCTCCGACTTCTCGTCGTTCCTGCTGCAGGCGCAGTCGTCGAAAGCCAAGATCATCGGGCTGGCCAACGCCGGCGGCGATACCACGAACTCGATCAAGCAGGCGGCCGAATTCGGCATCGTCAAGGGCGGACAAAAGCTCGCGGCCCTTCTGCTGTTCATCACCGACGTCAAGGCCATCGGTCTCGAAACCGCGCAAGGGTTAAACTTCACCGAAACTTTTTATTGGGATATGAACGACGAGACCCGGGCATTCTCCAAGAAATTCGCCGCGAGGATGAAGAACGGGGCGCCCCCGACCATGGTGCAGGCCGGCGTCTATTCCGGGCTGATCCACTATTTCAAGGCACTGGAAGCGCTCGGCGGCAATCCGCACGACGGCATCAAGGTCGTGGACAAGATGAAATCGATCCCGACCGACGATCCGCTGTTCGGCAAGGGCGAGATCGAGCCCAACGGCCGCACCATCCATTCGGCCTATCTATTCGAGGTCAAGAAGCCGTCGGAATCGAAGGCGCCCTGGGACCTCTACAAGCTGGTCGGCACAGTTCCGGGCGACCAGGCCTTTACGCCGCTGGACAAGAGCACCTGTCCCTTGTTGAAAAAGTAACCCGTCACCTTGAGACGTTGAGCGCGAGACACAATCATGCAGGCCCTTTACGCCCAACTGCTGGTCGGATTGATCAACGGCTCGTTCTACGCGCTACTCAGTCTCGGCCTCGCCGTGATCTTCGGGATGCTCAACATCATCAACTTCGCCCATGGCGCGCTCTACATGATGGGCGCGTTCTGTGCCTATTTCCTGCTCAACGTCGCCAATATCGGCTATTGGCCGGCGCTGATCATCGCCCCCGTCGCGGTCGGAATTTTCGGCATGATCCTGGAGCGGACGATGCTGCAATGGCTGTCCGGCCTCGATCATCTCTACGGGCTGTTGCTGACATTCGGGCTGGCGCTGATCATTCAGGGCGTCTTTCAGAATTACTTTGGATCGTCCGGTCTGCCGTATTCGATCCCCGATGAACTCAAGGGGGGCATGAATTTGGGATTCATGTACCTGCCGATCTATCGCGGCTGGGTGGTCGTCTTCTCCCTCGTGGTATGCCTGTTGACCTGGTATCTGATCGAGCGGACCCGGCTCGGCGCCAATCTGCGCGCCGCCACTGAAAATCCGACGCTGGTGCGCGCCTTCGGCATCAATGTGCCCCGAATGATCACGCTGACATACGGACTTGGCGTCGGCCTCGCCGCGCTGGCCGGAGTGTTGTCGGCGCCGATCAATCAGGTGCGGCCGCTGATGGGCGCCGATCTGATCATTGTGGTGTTCGCGGTGGTGGTGATCGGCGGGATGGGATCGATCATGGGATCGATCATCACCGGCTTTGCGCTCGGCGTGATCGAGGGCATGACCAAATACTTTTATCCCGAAGCCTCCAACACCGTGGTGTTTGTCCTGATGGTGCTGGTGCTGCTGGTGAAACCATCGGGACTGACGGGGCGGACGACCTGACATGACAGTCACCACCGACGACACGCTGCCGACCACCCCGCGCGCCATCCGCGACGAGATGATCGCGTTCGGCGTCATGACGGCGCTGCTCTTGATTGTGCCCTGGACCGGCGTCTATCCGTTCTTTGTGATGCAGGCATTGTGCTTTGCGTTGCTCGCCTGCTCCTTCAACCTCTTGGTCGGCTATGGCGGATTGCTGTCGTTCGGCCACGCGATGTTTCTGGGCACCGCGGGCTACGTCACCGCCCACGCCCTCAAGGTCTGGGGCGTCACGCCCGAGCTTGGAATCGTGATCGGCACCGCGGCTGCCGCCGGGCTTGGCGTCATCACCGGCCTTGTCGCGATCAGGCGCCAGGGCATCTATTTTTCGATGATCACGCTGGCGCTGTCGCAGCTTTTGTATTTCATCTATCTGCAGACGCCGTTCACCCATGGCGAAGACGGCATCCAGGGCATTCCGCAGGGGCACCTGTTCGGGGTTTTCAATCTTGAGAACTCGACGGTGCTTTACTACGTCATCCTCGCCGGTTTCCTGCTCGGCTTCCTGCTGATTTTCCGCACCATCAACTCGCCATTCGGCGAGGTCTTGAAGTCGATCCGCGAAAACGAGCAGCGCGCGATTTCGCTCGGCTACAAGACCGACCAGTACAAGCTGCTCGCCTATATTCTGTCGGGAACGCTGGGCGGATTTGCCGGCGCGCTGAAAGTGTTCGTCGCGCAAAACGCCTCATTGACCGATGTGCATTGGAGCATGTCGGGCGAGATCGTGCTGATGACGCTGGTCGGCGGTCTCGGCACCGTGTTCGGCCCGGTGGTGGGGGCCTTCGTGATCATCGCCATGCAGCAATATCTGGCAGGCTTCGGGCAATGGGTGACGGTGATCCAGGGCGTGATCTTCGTGGTCTGCGTGCTGACCTTCCGCCGCGGCGTGATCGGCGAGATCGCGCATTTCTTCCGGAGATCCCTGTAAGGGTCTGATTTCCAAGATATTTTCGCGACCGATAAAGCGATAGATGACCGGTTTGCCCGGGCTGCTCGCGACGCTTTCCCCGCCGAATGTTTTATGACAGACATGTGACAGTCGGCCGCCGGGCCGGCCATATCGCACGCATGGACATCTCAGATGCTGGGCTGGTTTCGCGCCTTTCTCCCGAAGGAGGAACGGTTTTTCGATCTGTTCGCCCGGCACTCCCAAACCGTCGTGCAAGGCGCATTGGCGTTGCAGGACATGCTCAAGGGCGGCGACGAAACCCCGGTGTTCTGCCAGCGCGTCAATCAATTCGAAAATGACGCGGACAATATCACCCGCGAGGTGCTGACCGCGGTGCGCCGGACCTTCATCACGCCGTTCGACCGCGGCGATATCAAGAACCTGATCACCTCGATGGACGATGCCATCGACCAGATGCAGCAGACCGCCAAGGCGGTGGTGCTGTTCGAGGTTCGCAGCTTCGAGCCGCCGATGCGCGAAATGGGGACGTTGCTGGTCGAGTGCGCCAATCTCGTCGGCCGCGCGCTGCCGCTGTTGCAGTCGATCGGCGACAACGTCTCGATGCTGACCGCGATTACCGAGGAAGTGACCAAGCTGGAAGGCCGCGTCGACGATCTCCACGATATCGGCCTGAAGGAGCTCTTCCTCAAGCATCGCGACGCCAACACGATGGATTTCATCGTCGGCGCGGAAATCTACGATCATCTGGAGAAAGTCGCCGATCGATTCGATGACGTCGCCAACGAGATCAACAGTATCGTGATCGAACAGGTATAGGGCAGGGCCGCGCAGTGGATGCCACCCTTGGTCTTCCGGTTCTGGTCGGATTAATTGCGGTCGCGCTGCTGTTCGACTTCCTCAATGGTCTGCATGACGCCGCCAATTCGATCGCGACGATCGTATCGACCCGGGTGCTGCGGCCGCAATATGCGGTGCTGTGGGCGGCGTTTTTCAACTTCGTCGCCTTTTCGGTGTTCGGACTGAATGTCGCGCAAACCATCGGCACCGGGATCATCGAGCCGAGCATCATCGATGCGCAGGTGATCTTCGCCGCATTGACGGGGGCGATCGTCTGGAACCTGATCACCTGGGGATTGGGCATCCCGTCCTCAAGTTCGCACGCGCTGATCGGCGGACTGGTCGGGGGCGGCATGGCCAAGGCCGGCTTTTCGGCCGCGGTCTGGAGCGGGCTGTCGAAAACATTGCTGGCGATCGTGCTGTCGCCGCTGATCGGATTCCTGCTGGCGCTGGTGTTGGTCGCGATCGTGTCGTGGGCGTCGGTGCGCTCGACGCCGTTCGCGGTCGATCGCGCGTTCCGGATCCTGCAATTCGCGTCGGCGTCGCTGTATTCCCTGGGGCATGGCGGCAACGATGCGCAGAAGACCATGGGGATCATCGCGGTGCTGCTCTATTCGCAGGGAGTTCTCGGCGATCACTTTTATGTGCCGTTCTGGGTGGTGCTGGGGTGCCAGGCGGCGATGGCGATGGGCACCCTGATGGGCGGCTGGCGGATCGTCCGCACCATGGGGCTGCGGATCACCAAGCTGACGCCAATGCAGGGCTTTTGTGCGGAGACCGGCGGTGCCGCGACGCTGTTCATCGCGACCTTTCTCGGCGTTCCGGTTTCGACCACGCACACCATCACCGGCGCCATTGTCGGCGTCGGCGCGGCGCGGCGGGTCTCGGCGGTACGCTGGAACGTGGCGAGTTCGATCGTCTATGCCTGGGTGATCACCATTCCGGCCTCGGCTATGGTCGCGGCGGCGGCTTACTGGCTGGTATCGGCGCTGCGATAATCCGATTGCCCCCGGATTGGCGTTAAGCCCCGCAATTCCTATGTAAATGATGCCGATCCTCCTTGATCCGGCCCGGTGCAAAAACGGCATTGATTTTATTTAGTTTTTCGCTCTGGTGCTACCACCTTTTGAGAGGGTGGTAGCATAGACGTGCCGGTTTCGTTCCGGGCCAGCTTGTCTATCGCGCCGGCCGCGAGCTTCTTACGATCGGCGCTGCGGGTATAGAGCGACGCCATCTGTCCGCCGGACCAGCCAAAGATCGCCTCCAGCTCCGCGACCGTCGCGCCGTTGTTCGCGGCGCGCGTCGCCGCCGCCTTGCGCAGGCCGTGCGCCGACTTGCCGATGATCCCCGCCGCCTTGCAGGCCGCGCGAAAGGCATTACCCAACGTCTTCTTATTCAGCGGGTCGCCGTTCTTTTTGGCGATAAAGGCCAGATCCCCGACCGGCCCAGCTTCAAGCGTCTCGCGAAGCATTGGCAGAATCGGGATCGTCACCCGCATGTCGTTCTTCTCGGTATCGAACACCAATGTCCCGTCCTTGACGTGCTGGCGCCGACCTTCGCGGCGTCGCCGCGCCGCACGCCGGTGTAGCAATAGACGTCGAGCATAACTCGCTGCCGCGTCCCGCGCGGCCAGCGGGCCTCGAACTTGATGATGTCGTCCTCGTCCCACGGCGTGTGGCCCTTGGATTTGCTCGGCTTGATCTTGACGAGCTGGGTCGGGTCGGAGGTGACGTGGTTGTGCAGCAGCGCCCATGAGAAGAGGCTGCGGGCGGTCTGGACGAACTGGCGGGCTTGGCTCGGATGGTTCGCGCGGCGATCGCGACCTTCGATGATGGCTTGCCGGTCTATCGACGCGAGGCTTGCGGCGCCGGCCGTCATGCACATGGCATTGAGATGGTTTCCCCGACGCGCGCGCGTGGATGCCGAAAGCTCGTGGTTCCATGCCTCGGACCTCCGATAAAGATCGACCAGCCATTGCAGCGTGCCTTCCGCTGCCACGCCGCGAGGCGCCGGCCGCTTGCCTTTCACGGCATCGGCATAGGCCGCCATGAACTCCGGACTGCCGTAGATGCCCTTGACGGGGATCAGCGGGCCGCGCCCGACGCGCACATACCAAACGATCTTACCGTGTCGGGTGACACGGCGTTGGAGATACGGCGGGCGCGGGCGGGGCATGTCGGGCATTACAGCACCACTTTGGCGCGGGTCAACCGGCACCGGCGGATTTCCCATCTGCCGGGGCCAGGTTAATGCGGATGGTCCCGTCGGGCAGCACGTCCACCGTGCCTGCGCCGTCTGCCGCGCCGCGCGAATGGCGCGGGCGACGTCGGCTTGGGTGATGATGGCAGTACGCTGGAATATCTCAGGCCGCCGCTGTCTTGCGCCCAGCGCGGGCGTCCTCTTGCTCGGCATCCATCTGCGTGCGCAGCGACATGACAATAGCGGAATTCATGGTCTGCAGATTGAGCGCGGCCTTGGCCTCGACCCACTTTCGAATATCGGGCGGGAACGCGATCAACATCTTCACAACTTGACGTTTTGCCATGTCTTTCACCGAACGTGGTCTAGTACGCGATATGAGTTCGAGATAGAAAATTGACAAGCGAATAACGCATTGAAATTATGTATTTATTTGGTGCATTCCGCTCTGGTTGATAACGCCTTTTGGTATTCATCTTCTAGTTGCAAAAATCCGTCCGTGACGGACCTTTGTCTGGTAAACTCGTGCCTACCCCGTCGGGGACGACCCCAAGACACGAAAAAAGGCCCGCCTTGTGGGCGAGCCTCGTCGATCTGGATGCCGATATCGGTCTATGCTGCCTTGTCGGCGGCGGCGGCAAAATGACGTTTGCACTCCTTCGGGATGGTGTCGCTCAGCCCCAAGCGGCCAGCCTCGTGGGCGAGGCCCCACATGATTTCAGCAAGCACGTCGGGGTCAAAACTAAACCCGCCCCGTTCTAGAATTCGAATTTTCTCATGATGCCCTTCCGGGGTCGCGGCCGGCGTGTATATCAACTCCCACTCCAGATCGTAAAGCGCCTGTGCGGCTTCGTCCATTCGGCTACCGGCGTCGTTAGCTTCGGAATGCCGCCCCAGCCGACGCAGCCGCACCGCTGCCGAGTCGAATTCTAGGCATTGACGATCAAGCTCGGCAAGCCGGTCGCCCATCTCGAAAATTGCAGCGTCAGGATTTTTGTTCGTGCTAGTTTCTACGGTAGCCTTGGCCATCGTCCATACCTCACTGGTCAGGGTTAGCGCTGGTCGTCGGGTGCGAACTGACGACCGGCGCGCCACCGATTGGTGGCGCAGGATAATCGGCATGAACCTGCCATTCGTCAACCGGGTCGAGAAAATATCGATGCACCAATAACGCCTAAATTGGTGCAATTCGTCAGGCTTTGAACAGTACGGCGCGGACGGCGCAATCCTTGGCCTCCAGCAGCTTGCGCAACGCCGTGGTGCTCTCGGCGTTCTTGGGCAGCTCGGCGGCCAGGCTGCGCGCCATGTCGCCGAACGGCTTGCTGACGGCCTGCAGGTGCGGTGGCAAATGTTCGTAGGCAAAGAACTGCCGGCACAGATTCAAGTGCGATCACGGCGCCATGGTCCCCGGATCGAACGACCGTTCGGCGGCGGCGCTCTGCCGCGCGCGGTCGCAGCATTGGGTGAAGGTCAAGAACCGGGCGCATCATGCCTATGATCGGGTGCGGGAAGCCAACAAACGAAGTGAGCAGTAAACCTGAGAAGGCCTAATCCTTAAGGTGTAGCTCCCGCTTCTTTGAGGCCTTGCAGCAACTGCGTGGCCAACATTTCGCTCAGCATCGTTTCAAGTGCAGAGACGTCGACTTGGCCGGTCGATTTCCACGCGGCGTCGGCGACCTCGAGAGCGTCGTAATACGGCTTTTTGTCGCTGGCGATCTGATCCGGAATGGTGGTCGTACCGGGATAAAGACTGTTAGCGCGTATGCTGAGCACCACATAGGAGATGGCTCGCGCGGTGCGTCCGTTGCCGTCAGCGAAGGGATGTATCCAGTTTAGTTTCCAGAGCAAGTACGCAGCAAGGTGGATTGGGCTTCGGTCAGCCCAGTGTGTGTTGACATATTCACACATGTCAGCGACTTCGTCGGCAACCCTGAAAGCTGGGACGGGGTCGTGTTGGCTACCATGTATAGTTGCAGGCCCGTTCCTGAACGTGCCTGCAAACAAATGCACCCCCTCCAAGGCAACGGAGTGCAACTGCATCAAGATGCCTTGGCGGAAATCGAAAGGGCTGTTCTTTCTCTTTGACGAACGCTCGGATGATTTCGAGAGCAAGCTCAGTTTGCCTGACGCCGTTTTCTGCCTCTCGACGCGCCTTCTCCGCGGGGTCCTGAATTAGCTCGACCTGCTCGGTCGAGGTGAACCGCCCCACGGCCACCCGATTACCTACCGGCGCCAGCGATCTTGCGATCTACGTCTTCGATAAGTTCTCGGGTAATCCGTTCGTTTTCGATGTGAGTGTTCCCGTACGCAAAGCTGCGCCGTTGCGCTGCAGCTTGATCGGGCGTCATTTCAATTTTACGAGATCGTTCAATGAGTTCCTCTAGCTCTTTTGTCATTTTGGTCTCCCAATTCCCGCACACACTACAAACAAGCACCGAAATTACCAAGGACTTCTTAAGCCGGCGGCGGGACTGTACAGATTGAGGCAGTGTCGCCACAGCCGTACAGATACGCACGTCTCCCACGAAACTCAACGGGCTCTTTTAATGGCAGTTCCTAGCCTATCCACTGCCGAACCCGCTGAGCCGGGCACCCGGAACCGGTCGGTCATGCCCTTGACGCTCCTCCGGCCTCGATCGCATGATTCCGCGTCATCACCGCGCGGCGCATGCCGTCCAGAATGATCGGCGCCTTGGTGGCGCCGACGGCGCCGACGATGTCGGGCTCGATGAAGCTGATATAGGTTTCTAGGTGCAGGGCAGCCCGATCGCTGGGCGTGCCGGCGTACAGCAGCGCGAAATCCTTGATCGCCTCGATGAGGCTGTCGACGAACTGCGGGCCGCCGGGGGCATCCTTGAGCAGCATCATTTGTGGCCATCCTCGCTCGTCTTCATCATGACCGATAGATCTTCGCCAAGTTCCTTCAGTGCGTGACCAGCCTCGCGTAGCAGGTGCAGCATCTCGCGAACGTCACGGGCGCCGTGACCGAACCCCGACAGCGCGGCGATCGTCGTGGCGGCGGCCATGCGTCTGATTTTATCCTCGGAGCTTATAGCTGACGACACTAAGAACGATCGCGGTGGGATTCGGCTGGTTCCAAGCTCCTGCCAGACGGCCCGGTCCAAGTTGGAGCCGACGGCGCCCTCTGTGCCGTGCACCGTGTACTCAATGTTGTCGCGGAGCTCGCCGGTGCGCAGTAGCGGCTTTGGCGTGGGGTATCCATGGTGCTGCTTGTCGGCGATGGTCAACTCGGCAAGAGGCGCCCACATTTCATGATTTTTTCCGATCGCGGCCTTGGCCTTCTTCTGCACGATCTTGCACGCCTCTTCGACGATCTTCGGGCCTGACGCATGTAGGTCACGCTCGATCGCCGGCGGCTCGGCGAGGAAGCCAAGCAGGGAGAAAACTTTCGTCACGATGGCCTCGCTTTAAGAATTTACCCGGCGGCCTGTACATCCGAGGCCGCCGGGTATTCCGAGCGCACGCTGCCCCACACAGGCGCGCTCGAAAGGGGTGATGGGTGACGGCGCCGCCCGCAGGAGAAACGAGCGGCGCCGCCTAGCGCGGCGCAGACGGCGGCGGAAGGAGAAACCGGCGCCAATGGGATGGCCGCGGTAGGTTATTTGGACGTTGGGATTTTGAGTGGAACCCGGCACGACCTCGCGCAAGACCTTGCGCACAAGGGCGAAATGATCGCGGGGAGCGGCCTTTCATCAGGGCGCGGACCTCGGCGGTATCGGTGATCCCGCTGGCCGAGGACGTACCCGGAGAGCGGCTTTTTGCATATCAAGTGCAGCTCGGCACTCCATGAGAGATTTCCTCACAAAGAAGGGCGCTCGCCGGAAGGGACGCCGCCGCCAGTTTGCGATGGGCAGGAGACCATCGGGTCGAATTATGATGTAGCCGCGCAGAACTGCTGGCAGAAGTCGGCGTCGGCATGGACGCCACGGTCCTATCCGGATGCAGGACAATCCAGTTGCCGGGCTGCGCCGCTAGCGTGTTGGCGCCCGGCTTGACGACGAAGATCAACTCGCCGTTGTAGAAGCAGACCGCGTCGTTGGCGGGGTCGCGGCCGGTGTTCAATTCGAGGCACAGCGCCTCGGCGTCCCCGGACGACATGCCGACCGTGAACTGGGCGGCGCGGTGGACGGCGGAGGCGTGGTAGTTATTCCATTTCATCGGTCTTCTCCTACGGGACGTGCGTCTGGTTTGCGGCGATGACGACCTGCCAGCCCGCCGCAATCATGACGGTGACGAAGCTGCTGGCGACCGAGATCTGTCCCGAGCTGTTCGGGAAGACAGTACTGCCGTCGGGTAGGTGGACTTGGGTTGGCACCGTCATACCGGCCGCCAGTTGCATCGTTACGTTTGGAAGTGATATCCTATTTCCTTTCTAAATACCTAGCTCCACAGCGCAGTCACGCCGCCGCCGGTGCCGAGCGTGGTGCCGGTGGCCATCACGCGCCTGATTTGTGCGTTGAACTGGTAGCTGCCCGGCGCGAGGGCGATGGTGACCGGTTGCAAGTTTGCGTCATTGGCGAAGATGACGGCGATGCCGGTACCGCCGCTGCCGACGGTGACGATCAAGCTGGACGTGACGTTCGTCAGGTCGTTGTTGTCGTTCGGCGTGACGGCGGCCGCCTTGCGGGCCGCCGTGATCGGCTCGATGGCGGTCGCGAAAAGCGGATCGGCTGCACTTTTTGGCATCTTAGTTCTGTCCCAGCGCCCGAACCGCTTCCGGGTTGGCGGTCTGCCAGTGGAGGCCGTCGTCCAGACCCATCAGCAGCGACCGGAATTCGGCGGGATATAAGTCAAGAACGAAGCGACCATCATCTGCCACGCGGGCGTGGGCCACGCGGCCTCGGTCACTGTAGTACGTCGACGTGCCCACGGCAGCAGGCACAAAAATGGCGAGATTGCCCTTTGGCTTCGGCCGGCTGTCAGCTTCGGCCATGGCCTTGGCGGCCTGATCGAGCGTGATCCTGGCCGCCATTAAAGTGGCGCGCGCCGCGAGGTCTTCGTCGTTAACCGGCGTGGCCGGCAACCGCGCGAGGGCCGCGTCGAGCTGTTCTAGGGTTTGCGTTGTCATTGCTGGTCTCCTTGGTTTTATTTGGTGATGATCTTGCGAAGGGGCCGGCTGCCATTCGCCCGCTCCTTCTTCTGCAGGCCGGCGGCGATGTCGGCGAAGTTTTCGGACTTCCAGCCGAGACCCAACAAGACATCGACCGCCTTGCTCGCTTCACTCGCCGCGCGCCGCTTTTCAACTTGTTGTCGGCGCTGGTAATCAAGCTGAATTCATTGTCTTCACCTTGCTCTCGCCGATCGGCACGACGCCGGTGGCGGTCGTGACCATCAGCTGATCTGCAGCATTGTTGGGGTCTCGTTCTTCACCGAGACGTTCCCGCGCCTGGTTGCGAGTGATGATGCCCTTGTCGACAAGGTTGCCGAGGATGTTGGCTTGCTTTTCCTGGTCGACCTCATCCTCTTCGACCCAGCTGGAACTCGATCGAGCCGTCCGGAACGAATTCTTCCGTGATCACGTCGTTGATCAAATCGGAGATGAAGAGCTTGGTGTCTGCAAGCCTTCCTCTTCGCCCGTTTTGTCGTGCTGTTCGGCGACGCTGCAATTCGCGAGATTCAAGAAGGGCGTCGGCGGGTAACTAAAAGCAAAACAGACAATTCGAACGAGCCATTCATCGAATTCTGACTTCAAGGGCGGCTCGCGGAATGGGACATAATTATTCTTGCCGCCGCCCGCGACGAACTTAAGTTGGCGTCGGTTTGCAAGATTGCCCACGAACAGGTTGTCGAAGTAGTCCTGGTATCGCGAGATCTGATCCGGTGTCCATGTCTCAGGGAGCGAATAGAGCGCCTCGTCCGTCCGGAGACTTCAGGCCGGATTGCATAGTTTTCTGAGCATGAGGCGGATTGAGGCGAGGCGCAAGAACGCGAGCGCTTTTCGGTTGAGATTCTCCCAATCTTTGGCAAGCCTTCGGCAGCGATTGAGCCACGCGATGGTGCGCTCGACGATCCAGCGTTTGGGCAAGACCACAAATCCGCTGACCTGATCGGAACGTTTGACGATTTCAATGTCGAGATGCGGCAGAACTTTTGCAAGCGCTTTCGCAAATTTCGGTCCTTGATATCCGCTGTCGGCGAACAGCGTATTCAAAAAGGGAAACATGCCGAACAGTGTCGCCATGACGAGAACGCCTCCATCGCGATCTTGAATGTCGGCCGGATGAACGATGGCGTGGAGCAGGAGGCCTAATGTGTCGACAAGAATGTGCCGCTTCTTGCCCTTGATCTTCTTGCCCGCATCGTACCCGTGCGGATCAATGCACGCCCCCCTTTTTCCGCGCTTTTCACGCTCTGGCTGTCGATGATGGCGGCGGTCGGACTGGCTTCCCGCTGCGCTTGTTCGCGACACTGCTCATAGAGCGCGTGATGGATCCGTTCCAACGTGCCGTCATAAGTCCACAGATCGAAGTAGTCGTAGACCGAGCTTTTCGGCGGCAGGTCTTTCGGGATCGCGCGCCACTGACAGCCGGTCGAGAGAACGTACATGAGGCCGTTCACCACCTCCCGCATGATCACCGTGCGCTTGCCACCGCCAGTCTTGCCCGGCGGGATCAGCGGTTCGATCAGTCCCCATTCGTCGTCGGTCAGATCGCTCGGATATCGCAACTTGCTGCGGTCGTAACGGGCGCGGTTCTTGCTCGTCCACATCGGTGACCCCTCCTCGAATCAGGCCACCACTCTTAAAATCACAGATGATTCATATAATTCAAGAACTCTTCGGACAGACACTTAGAATGTTGCCTGATTGGTAGTACTCGAGTTGCGAGGCCGTCCGGCGCATGGCGATGTTGACGGTAGTCAAAATCTGTTCGACCGGGCTCACGCCATAGAGTTTATCCGACCTAAAATTCGCCAGCCTGTAGAGCAAATCATGCTCGGTCAGGTCCGAGGCAGGGAGCCCGTGGAGCAATTGCTGGTACGATGGCGGCAGCGCATATCCATTTACGTACTTGAGACCCTTGCGTGCGGAAGTTTTCTGGCGTGATCTGCAGACCGCACCAGTCGAACGGCGTTCGCCCGTCCCATGGGATCGGCCGTGGAGCGCGGCCTTGGCTGTCGATCACGCGCTTGATCAAAGCGCCATCGACGGGCTGCAGTTCTAGGAGTTCGTCGCCACGTCCGCGACGGCAGTATAGAGACACGGCATCGACAACGTAGTGATCTTCCAGAACGACGCGGATAAACTGCCTCCACGACATCCCATGCATGGGTGCCTTGACGAACTCGGTCAGATCGCGAATTGTGTTCCGCACCGAGGCCGAAAGCTCGCCCTTCGCCGGACGCTTGCCTTGCAACTTATCCTTGACGCGGATCACCCACGGCACCCGGCAAAGTTGGGATTTCCTTTTTTCTATTACGAGGCGCAGAGGATCGAATCCGTCGGCCAGCGACCTTAACATCGAGAATGTGATCGGCTCATCTGAGCGCGGTTGCGTCAGAAGGTTGT
Organism: uncultured Pseudomonadota bacterium; assembly: GCA_963771225.1. Classification (GTDB taxonomy): domain Bacteria; phylum Pseudomonadota; class Alphaproteobacteria; order Rhizobiales; family Xanthobacteraceae; genus Bradyrhizobium. The sequence continues at coordinate 128,565 of CAVYSR010000017.1, forward strand.
AGCCAGGTCTATAATCAAAGGCGCGGCCAGCGGTCTCCTCTGCCAACGGCAGCATCGGCGTGAGCGGCCCCATCCAGTCCGGGCCATCACCGGAGAAATTGCTGGTCGGGCTACCGTAACTGACGTTGACGGCGCTTGGCGAAAGGGCCGCCATGCTGCGCGCGCCGCTGCCGCGCGGCGTGTTGACTTTTTTCATATGAGTTCCCTGTTAGTGAAGGGTCGGTAGAGAGGCCGAGGTCCATGCCTCATTGAGGCGGCGCGAGCGCCGCTCTTCCTCTCAATTCGCTTCGACCCAGTCCCGTACTCGCGCAGGATCGTGGCCATTCGATCGGCGTTGGCCAGCGAGGCATCCACGATGTCCGGGCGGTACCGCTTCTGCAGGTCCGCGATGTGCGACTTTGCCATTTGCAGATCGGCGCTGTCCGCCTTGGCGAGGACATTGCCGTCGCCGACGAAGAGCGCCTTGTAGACATCATTCAGGCGAGAGACCTGCTTCCACTCGGCATCGAACCACGCTTGTATCTCGTCGGACTCGCGCTTCAGCGCGAACGTAGACTTGTATTTCAAAATCATCCCTCCCGGAGGCAGTTCGGCGATATTCATCATCGGGCCCGCCTCAGCATGGCGAGCGACTGCCGCGTGATGCCGCCCTTGTTGTTGAAGTTCACTGGCCGCAAGTCTTCGACGGCTTGCAGCATATCGGAGAGCCGGATGCCGCGCGACGGCGGCGGCTTGACGCCGCCGAGCGTCCTGCGCAAATCCGCGTTGAGTTCGAAGAAGGCCAAGTTCAGCGGCGAGCTGATCGCCGCGTAGGCATCGTCCAGGCTCGTCCAAGCAACTCGCTGGCCGTTCTCGATCTCGACGGGGTAGGCCGTGCCGGAAATGCCGTAGAGATGCGACGGATCGCCCGGCACGATGACCTTGACATAACTCGCCGGCCGGCGCGTGCCGATCTGCAGTACGGCCTGATGGCCGTGCTGTTGCTGCAATGTCGGCGGCGTGTTCTGACCGGTCGCCGCTTGTGACTGCAAGCGCGTCCATTCAAGCATTCCCCAGCCAGGGATCAGCTTCTGTTTCACCGCCCCAAGACAGGCCATGGCGAGCGCGACGACGACGTCGATCTTGTGCCGCTGTTTTTCCTTGGCGATGCGCCAGCCCCGTGGCGTCTCGACGGCGACGGCCTGAGAGATGGACAGCCGCATGTCGTCGTCGGCGTAGACTTGGAGATTTTGCGCCTTGATCAGGTCGTACAAGTTCGACGAGCTGTCCGTCAGATTGCTGCTTGTCTGAGCGAATTCCGTCATCGGGACGCCGCGACGCATAAGGCGTTGCGAGGTGGACTGCATCTGCCACGGATCGAATTCAACTTCCTGCACGTCAAACTTGCTGCAGAGATCGTGATCTCCGCCTCGATCGTCGCTTCAAAATCGAGCGGCTGATCTGGCGTCGGCTGAAATATGCGATGAGTGACAAGACTAACTCGTTCGCCGTCGCTGGCGACGGCCACGACGGCGGTGCTGTCGTGTTTCAGGCTGAGGTTTTCACACCGATGTAGACCTGCAGGTTGCGGTCGGACTTGATCGGCTTTGGTCGCGATCGACGATCGCATCCCACATGCCCATGTCGATGAAGCTGACTTGCTGGTGATCCAGCGGTTTTCGATCATGCGCGCAAACTGGTTCGGGCGCATCTGCTTGCGCATTTGCTCGTACCAGCCGGCGTCTGCCAAGGCGCTACGGGTGAATGCGTCCAGAAGCATAGTATGCCGTCGCCGGCGTGGAGATCGGGACCGACCAGCGGTTGCGCCATGCCGCGATCATAGAGCTCTTGAAGCAGGATCGATGAGCAAATCCTGCGTAACTTACCGTCAGCCGCCACGCGGCCTTCCGCGTCGGCGGCGGAACGAGCTCGTCCAGAGACGGCGCGAGCTTTCCGTCGTGTATCCCCACAACTCGTCGAAAACCGACACGGGCTGTTGGAGCCGGCCGCGCCAGCGAATTCGGACGCGATCGCGTGATGGTGGCGCGGTTTCCGGGAACGTGATGATGTTCTTAGCGATCTTGGCGCTCTTGCGAGCTTGGGCGAGGCCTTGACGATCTTCGATCGCGAGACACGCGCGTGCTGGACTGCTCGAGATCGTTCGCGCGACGATCTAGTGGTGTCTGCCTAACATAATATTCCGTTAGGGATTCCATTTGGTTGGCGCGCGTGCGAGTTTTAGGCATGCGCGCCGGGATTTCCATCAAGATCACACGACCAGATCGCCATCGGCTTGAAGCGATCACCAGGGACCGTAACGCCTCGCAGAAGCACGTTTGGCGAGCAAACATTGTGCTTCTGAGCGCCGACGGTGTCGGGACCACCGAGATCATGCGCCAGACCGGCAAGTCGAAGACCTGCGTCTGGCGCTGGCAGCAACGATTCAGGAAGAGGGCGTCGACGGCCTCCTGCGAGACAAGACGCGCCCCTCGCGGATTCCCGCGCACGGCCCGGAGGTGGCCGAGCGTGTGGTCGCGCTCACGTTGGCCGAACCGCCGACCGCGACGACCCATTGGACGGCCGATCTGATGGCGAAGGCGAGCGGAATAAGTGCCAGCGCTGTGCGTCGCATCTGGAAAGCGCACGGGCTCCAACCGCACCGGTACGGCAGTTCAAGCTCTCGAACGATCCAAATTTCGCCGCCAAGTTGCACGACGTTGTCGGGCTCTATGTCGATCCGCCGGACAACGCATCGTGCTGTCGGTCGATGAGAAGAGATCCCATGGGGAGCGGATAGCGACCGACGCTCTGGCAGAGTGAGGTTGCTGACCCACCCACTCTGGAGGCGACCATGCAAATTATCACTGACCGACCCCAAGCGCCGACCGCTATCCGCACCGATCTTGGCGCGATTTTCGTCTCGTTGGAACTTAGTCGATCGACCTGGCTGATTACATCGCTGTCGCCGGGCGGCGGAGAAAAGATGTCGAAGCATACTGTTCGCAGCGGCGATGTCGCTGGACTGTGGGCGCGGTTCTCTCAGCTCAAGGACAAGGTGCAGGTCCGCACGGGGCAGGTCGTTCCAATCATCGTGATTCAGGAGGCGGGTCTCGACGGCTTTTGGATCCACCGCTTGCTTCAGGACGAAGGGGTCGAAAGCCACGTCGTTGATCCCGCTTCAATCGCGACGTCGCGCCGGCGTCGACGGGCGAAGACTGACAAGATCGACGGGGAAGCTCTGGTGCGCGCGTTGCTGGCGTATAAGCGAGGCGAGCCGCGGGTGTGCGCCATGGTTCGAGCACCGACCCCACAAGAGGAGGATCGCCGCCGGATCTGCCGCGAGCGCAAGACGCTGACAGCGGAGCGGGTCGAGCACGTCAATCGGATCAAGGGGCTGCTCTTCGCCCAGGGCATCCCCGACTATGAGCCCTTATTGCGCAAAAGACGGGAGCGGCTTGAGGAACTCAGGACCGGTGATGGTCGTCCGCTACCTGAGCATTTGAAGGCACAGATTGGACGCGAACTTGATCGACTCGAACTCACACTTCAGCAGATCAAGTCCGTGGAGACTGAGCGGGATGCTATGCTCAGCCCGTCGGACGAAGGAGCGCCAGCGCCAGGAGCAATGTTAAAGAATTTGAAGGGGATTGGCCCGGAATTCGCCAGTGTCCTGTGGTCGGAGGGGTTGTTCCGAAGCTTTTCCAACCGACGGCAGGTTGCCGCTTATGCCGGATTGGCGCCGACGCCCTGGCGGAGCGGATCCGTCGCACACGAACAAGGCGTCTCCAAAGCCGGAAACCCGCGGCTGCGAACAACCATGATCCAGCTTGCCTGGTTGTGGGTAAGGCATCAGCCCCGTTCGATACTGACCCTGTGGTTTCATCAGCGCGTACAGCTCAATGGTGGCCGAGTTCGGAAAGTACTGATCGTTGCCTTGGCGCGAAAGCTGCTGATCGCCTTCTGGAAATATTTGACCACCGGGGTTGTGCTGGAAGGAGCCGAGACAACGGCCGTCTGAAAACAAACGCTTCCCCTTTTCAATCTTCCGGGGCCTGATCAGCTCCGGCGGATCCAGGTGAGCGGACCGAAATTTGGCCTGGCTTAAAAAGCCGAAGAAGAGAATGGTCCCGCGCTCCTGAGCCCTTGCCCGACGCAAGCGGGATATTGGTGCGGCCGATAAAAGCGGCGACCGGATGTGAGTTTGAAGCGGCAACGGAAACGGGCCGGGTCATGCAAACGGGCTCAGACTTGGATACGAAGCAACGACGACCGGAGATTTACCATGGCATCCTGAATCTGAACATCTTGACCCACAAATCCCCATGTGAGCCAAATTCAAGCCCTCGATCGCACCCAGCCCGGGCTGCCGATGAAGAAGGGCCGGCTCGGAACCATGACCCACGATTACAAGCGCCACGGCACCACGACCCTGTTCGCAGCGCTCAACGTCCTCGAGGGCAAGGTCATCGGCCAGAACATGAAGCGTCATCGTCATCAGGAATTCATTCGATTTCTCAACGACATCGAGGCGGAGGTGCCGGTCGGCAAGATCATCCACGTCATTCGTCGACAACTATGCAGCTCACAAACACCCCAACGTTCGTGCCTGGCTCGAAAGACATCCGCGTTTCGTTTTCCACTTCACACCAACCTCGTGCTCCTGGCTCAACGCTGTCGAGGGGTTCTTCGCCAAGCTCAGCCGACGTCGCTTGAAACGTGGTGTATTCCGCTCCGTCGTTGATCTCCAGGTCGGCCATCAACCGCTTCGTCGCTGAGACAAACGCCGATCCGAAGCCATTCACGTGGACCGCCAACCCTGACAAAATCATCGCCGCCGTCAAGAGAGGGCACCAAGTGTTAAATTCCATCCACTAGATTTGATGAAATCGAGATTGTCGAGCGTCAGGAACGCTTCGACGATCCTGATGCGATCGGAAAACAGCGAGCGCGCGTCCGCGACCTGGCGCGCGTTGCTATCGACCAAGAGGCCGCGCCAACTATCGTCTCTGGCCAGCTCGGCGCAGTTGAATTCGATTGGATGAAAACCGAACTCGACGAAAGTGCGCGGCGCGCCCTTGGTCAGATCCGCAATGATCCGCCCCTCGTCTGACTGCCCCTTGGATCGCGCCATCTGCAGTCTGTAATAGAGCCTGCGAAGCGTCGTGTTTTCCTTGATCATCTGTCGCATGGGCGAATTGTTAGCATGCGCCACCTGGCAGCGGACAGTCCCCTTCGGCGGGCTTCGGGCAGCTTTTTGTTGGAGCGCCGCCGGAGGCCGCGATCCGTCACCTACACGGGCGCCGGGGCGCTTGGGCGCCGGCTCACACGCCGGGCAGTCGATGACGGATATCTCGAGAACCATGGCGCTCTGGTCATGGCTGAAGCGACGGTTTACCGCCACGTAGATTCGATCAATGCGGCGAGCTCGTGCTCTTTGAGGTAGGGCGCTAGGCCGCCGCAGATGCGGCCGACCGCCGCCTCGGGATCGGACGGGTATCCATCCCAAGCCATGCAGGCGATCCGAGGCAAATCCGCTGTCCCCGGATACCTTGCGGGAGTGTGTCCCAGCCACGGCGAGCGAATTCTGCGCGCGCCTCTTTGATGCGGCCCCGGGCGATCAGCACGAACTTGTTGGTGTCGGACTTTTGCTCAGACATGAGTGTCACCGCCGTCCGCGTCACGCGCGGCGTTGACAGCGGCGATGACACCGCGAAGACGTTGCATCAAATCGGGTGTACCATGCCAAGATCGAAACCGGTCTCGCCCGTAAAACTCGTTTGAACGTAGTCCAGATCAAGGTCGCTCAGGCACGACTTGTAGAAGCGGCAGTAGTGGGCCATCAACTCCCAATTTAGTAAATCGGGCTCGTGCGGTTCCCACTTCGGTTTCGCGGGCTTCGGCGGCTTCGCTGGCTTGGCTGACTTGCTGCTTGGTTGCTTCGGCGGCTTGCGCGGCTGCAAACCGTGCGCGACGACGTGGGCCAGGTCGTGCATATCGAGCCGGCGACGCCGAGCGTGCGCTGAAGCGCCGCGACGGCGGCAACGACCTCGCCATCACGGTCGGAGCCGAGTAGGCGAACTAATTTTGCGACTTTTTCGGCGTCGATTGGCTGGATCTTGTTGCGAGATCCCAGACACTGGTGTATGGTGGTCATGAGTTTGTAGCTCCTACTGCGGACTTATCTGCGTCGGCCTTGGCGGGCCTTCGCTAACCGAAAATCGAAATTGCCTCGAACGAAACCGGATGGCAGCCGGTCAGCTCGGGGCATTTTCATTCGTGGGTGTGTCGCCGTTATCGGCGAGCCTATTCGAAACTTAAATCCTCCGGGTAACCACCACTTTCCTCAAAGACGTGTCATGGCGCGATCTCGCGCGCGCCGCCACGGACGGCTGCCCCGTCGGTGACGGCTCTCGTTATGCCTCGCCGCGCGGCAACCGGCTGGCGTCGTATCGGTGGCGTCCCATGCCAGCCGGCACGCAATGCACCGCAGGGTGCCGGGGTCGGTGTGATCGGGAATGGCGCTGCAGGTCACAGGTATCTCCTTGGTGGTGGTAGCAACGCTCAAAATAACGATTAGATTTCAAAGCGATTTCTGCTACCACCTTTCCGGTAAGTCATTGAAATCGTTGCGTAGTGTAACTACTCCTTGATCCGGCCCGGTTTCCCTGTCACAGGCTCGCTGATGTCCGACCTTGCTCTTTCAGCCGAATCGCCGTCCCGCTCGCCGCTCGCCACCGAAGTGGCGCGGCGGCGGACGTTTGCGATCATTTCGCATCCGGACGCCGGCAAGACCACGTTGACGGAGAAACTGCTGCTGTTCGGCGGCGCCATCAATCTCGCCGGACAGGTCAAGGCCAAGGGCGAGCGGCGCAACACCCGCTCCGACTGGATGAAGATCGAGCGCGAGCGCGGCATCTCCGTCGTGACCTCGGTGATGACGTTCGAGTTCGAAGGCCTGGTATTCAACCTGCTGGACACGCCGGGCCACGAGGACTTTTCCGAAGACACCTACCGGACGCTCACGGCGGTCAATTCCGCGGTGATGGTGATCGATGCTGCCAAAGGCATCGAGGCGCGGACGCGCAAATTGTTCGAGGTCTGTCGTCTGCGGGACATTCCCATCATCACCTTCATCAACAAGATGGATCGCGACAGCCGCGACACCTTCGATCTGCTCGATGAAATCGAAAAGACGCTGGCGCTCGACACCACGCCGATGACCTGGCCGGTCGGCCGCGGCCGCGATTTTCTCGGCACCTATGATGTCGCCACCGGCGGCGTCCGCCTGCTCGAGGGCGGCGGCGCCAAAACCGGGGCCGCGCAGCAGATCGACATCGCCGATCTTGCCGGCCGCAACGCCAATCTCGATGTCGGCGCGATCAAGGATGAACTTGCGCTGGTGTCGGAAGCCTGCAAGCCGTTCGAACTCGAGGCCTTTCGCGAGGGCCATCTGACGCCGGTATATTTCGGCAGCGCGCTGCGCAATTTCGGCGTCGGCGATTTGCTGGAAGGCCTCGGGCGTTTCGCGCCGCCGCCGCGCGCGCAGGACAGCAATTTGCGCAAGGTCGAGGCCGCCGAGCCGCGCATGAGCGCGTTCGTGTTCAAGATCCAGGCCAACATGGATCCGAACCATCGCGACCGCATCGCCTTTGCGCGGCTGTGTTCGGGCAAGCTGACGCGCGGCATGAAAGTCAAACTCGTGCGCACCGGCAAGAATATGAGCCTGTCGAGCCCGCAGTTCTTCTTCGCGCAGGATCGCGCGCTGGCGGATGAGGCCTTTGCCGGCGATGTGGTCGGCATTCCCAATCACGGCAGCTTGCGGATCGGCGATACCCTCACCGAAGGCGAGGAAATCACCTTTGTCGGCGTGCCCAGCTTCGCGCCGGAAATCGTCCGCCGCGTCCGGCTCACCGACGCGATGAAGGCCAAGAAGCTCAAGGAAGCCTTGCAGCAGATGTCGGAGGAGGGCGTGGTCCAGGTGTTCCGCCCCCGCGACGGCGCGCCGGCTTTGGTCGGCGTGGTCGGCCCGTTGCAGCTCGACGTGCTCAAAGCGCGGCTCGATGCCGAATATGCGCTGCCGGTGGAATTCGAGGTCAGGAGTTTCAGCTGGCGCGCTGGATTTCATCCGACGACCGCAAGAAGCTGGAGGCGTTCATATCGGCCAACGGTTCCGGCGTCGCCGACGACGTCGACGGCGATCCGGTGTTCCTGGCCAAGAACGAGTTCTATCTCGGCTATACCAGGGAACGCGCCGAGGGCATTACGTTCTCCAGTATCAAGGACGTGAAGAAGAAAACGTAAGGCGAGGGCTTGAAGCGCGCCGCGCCGCCTCACACCTGACCGCTGCATTCACGCGAATGTAGGCGTCATCGCCCGGCTTTGAGCGGGCGATCCAGTATTCCAGAGCGATGCGATCAGCCGCGAGGCGCTGGAATACTGGATCACCCGCGGAGCCTGTCATCGGGCGGCGCGCGGCGCCGACCCGGTGGCGGATGATGACGGTTGATGCCGTTCGCAGCTTACGTTGCTCTAGTTGTGTTGCCTGTGAGGGCTCGTTGCATGCTTCGACGCATTGTTATCCTCCTCATCCTCGCCCTCAGTCTTGCCGCTATCGGGACTGCCGACGCCCGGCATCGGCATCAAATCAATCCCATCCCGTTTTCGCACTCGCCCTGCAGCGTGCTGGACGGGCGGCCGTGCACGCCGTCATTCTGCAGCGTGTTCAATCACGGTCCTTGCATTCCCGACATCGATTATCCCTACGGCGAGAATCTGCAACTCACGATCCAGACCGTGCCCTCGCAGGAAGACGCCGCTAAGTATCAGAAGCCCGACCACGATCTCGACACCATCGCCGATCTTTTCGCCGAGCTGCGATCCTGCTGGTCGCCGCCGCCTGAAGACACCGCGCGCGCGGATATGCAGATGTCGGTGCGCTTCAGCTTCAAGCGCTCCGGCGAAATCATTGCGTCGCCGCGCCTGACCTACGCCACCGCCGGCGTCTCCGCCGATACCCGCGCTGCCTATCTCAAGGCGATCACCACTTCGCTCGACGCCTGCGTGCCGCTGAAGCTCACCAGCGGGCTGGGCGGCGCGATCGCCGGCCGCCCGATCGCGATCCGCTATGTCGATAATCGCGAATTGGCAAAGCAGTCGGGAACGCCGTGACGCAGCGTCATCCTGAGGAGCGCGCTCTTGCGCGCCTCGAAGGATGGCAACCGGCACCGGTGGTCACATCCTTCGAGGCTCGCTCAATTGGGCTCGCACCTCAAGATGACGATAAGCTCCCGATGTTCGCTCCGAGACAAGACTCAAGCCGGACAACATGCGGTATTAGATCGCCGCAAAAACGTTCCAGGCTCTTGGGACGAAAAAATTTTGGGAAGGAAGCAACATGAGATCGGTAACCGCAGCGTGTTTCGTCATATTGGGCTGCCTGGTTCACGAGGCGAAGGCGCAGCCAGCGAAACTGCCGGCCGTCGATTTCTCGGCCATGACCTGCGAACAGTTCTGGGAGAAAACCACCGCCGCCGACAGAGGTCCGTTTTTATTCTGGTTGAGCGGCTATTTCGGTCACAAGAAAAACTCTCCCGTGCTCGATCCCGTGGATTTTACCGAAAGGACCAAAGCCCTGTCCCAAACCTGCTCCAAGCAGCCCAACGACAGCGTGCTATCTGCGGCCGAGAAGGCTTTTGCGAATTAGACGAATGGGAACGGATATGGCGGCGTTGTCGCGGGCCGCCATGCGTGACGTCATCCTGAGGAGCGAACTCTTGCGAGCCTCGAAGGATGGGCCACATGCAGTGCTGCCATCCTTCGAGGCTCGCCGAAGACGGCGAGCACCTCAGGATGACGTTTCCGATGTCGCGCATACCGCGGATCGTTACCCGCGTCTTCACTCCTTCGGGAAATCCTTGCGCATGGCGATTTCCGCGGCGTCGCCGGGGGATAAGACCGGGCGATCAAAAACCGGCTGCGGTTCGGTCACGATGTCGTAGAGCGAGATCTGCTTGACCGGCTTAGCCATCAGCTCGCGGATGCATTCCGCGAGTGTGCCGTTGAAGACCAGATACGGCTGTCTTCCGCCGTTGAGCCGCTGGCCGTTCAGGGACGGCCATTTCTTGAGATCGGCGGGCGCGTCGTACGCGATCGGGGAACTTTCCTTGAACATGGCTGGGCCTCGCGTTCCGAGACCCATGAATCTGCTCCAACCCGGTAAACAGAAGCTAAACATCGGGATTTCCCGATGTGCAATTGCACGCCGATCGCGTCATGATTGTCTCTCGGCAAATTTCGAGGAGGGAAGAGGCCATGGTGAAACTGCCGCCGCCGGTTTGGACGGTTCTCTACCTGCTGATCGCGGCCGGTGCGAGCTATCTTGCCGGTTGGCCGCGGATTCCGGGCCTGCCGCTCGTGCCGCTCGGCGTCCTGCTCATCATCGCCGGCGTCGCCTTGGCCGTCACGGCGGCCAGGCTTTTCCGGCGCGAGGGCACAGAGATCAATCCGACCTCGCCGACCAATAGCAAGCTCGTCACTTCAGGACCTTTCAATTTCACCCGCAATCCGATGTACCTCAGCCTGGTGACGATCGCGCTGGGGATCGCCTTCTCGGTCGGCGCCTGGCCGATGTTCCTCGTCCCGATCGTGGTTTTTGCAACGGCGAATTGGGTGCATATACCGTTCGAGGAGGCGAAGATGCGCCGCCAATTCGGCGAGGCTTATGATGATTATACGCGAAGGGTGAGACGGTGGATTTGAGGGCGGGCTGAGGTTGGCGACGCTGTCTCATGGGGTGGACATCCTGCAGCCGCAGCATATCCGGGCGGGGCGCGCCGAGACCTGGTCTTTCGGTCCCGGAATGGCCCATCGGTCCATTTTGCTGCATTGCGGTGCGATCGTCTAAGGTGATATGCGGGGCTTGAAAAGCCGGCCTTGTTGGGGAGGACGTTCGTGGGACTGCTGGTGATGATCCTGGGCCTGGTGCTGTTCCTCGGCGTCCATGTGCTGACCACCCGGCGCGCCTTGCGCGCGCGCCTGATCGCGGCATGGGGCGAGGGCGGCTACAAGGGCGGTTATTCGCTGGTCGCGCTATCGGGTCTCGTGCTGATCGTCTGGGGGTTTGCGGATTATCGCGCAACCGGCTGGATCGATGTCTGGCATCCGCCGACGGCCCTCAAACACGTTACGATCGCGCTGATGCTGCCGGCGGTGATCCTGGTGGTGGCGTCCTATATCCGCGGCCGCATTTACTTGACGCTGAAGCATCCGATGCTGGCGGGCGTCAAGCTATGGGCGGCGGCGCATCTGCTCGCCAATGGCGATCTCGGCTCCATCATCCTGTTCGGCTCGTTCCTCGCATGGGCGGTGTTCGACCGGATTTCGCTGAAAGGTCGCGCCGACGCCGGAGCGCCGCCGATCCCGGTCGGCGGCATCGGCAACGACCTGATCGCGGTCGCGATCGGCGTCGTCGCCTATCTGGCGCTGGCTTTCGTGTTTCATCCCGTCGTGATCGGCGTCGCTGTGGTTGGAGTTTAGGTAAATGTCAGTTCAGTCCGCGATCAGGCGCAAGACCGCGCCGGATATTCGTGCCCGCAAGAACGGCGAGCCGATCGTGATGCTGACCTCGTATCATGCGCACACCGCCGCCCTGGTCGATCGCTACTGCGACGTCATTCTGGTCGGCGACTCGCTCGGCAATGTGATGCACGGTTTCGAAACTACAGTGCCGGTCACGCTCGAGATGATGATCCTGCAGGGCCGCGCTGTGATGCGCGGCTCGCAACATGCGCTGGTCGTGGTGGACATGCCGTTCGGCTCCTATGAAGCCTCGAAGGAACAGGCGTTTCATTCCGCGGCGCGAATCCTGAAAGAGACCCATTGCGGTGCGGTGAAACTCGAGGGCGGCGAGCGGATGGCGGAGACCGTCGCGTTTCTCATCCAGCGCGGCGTTGCCGTGATGGGCCATATCGGCCTGACGCCGCAATCGATCAATACGCTCGGCTCCTTTCGCGCCCAGGGTCGCGAGGAGGGCAGCTGGGAGCCAATCGAGAACGACGCCCGCGCGATTTCGCAGGCCGGCGCATTCTCGGTCGTGATCGAGGCGGTCGCCGAGCCGCTGGCGCGGAAGATCACCGAAACCATCGCCATTCCCACCATCGGCATCGGCGCCAGCGCGGCCTGCGACGGGCAGGTGCTGGTGCTGGAGGACATGCTGGGGCTGTCGCCACGAACGCCGAAATTCGTCCGCCGCTACGGCGAGCTCGGCCCGATGATCGAGGCCGCGATTGAGGGCTATGCCACCGACGTGCGCGCCCGCGCGTTCCCGGGTCCGGAACATGTTTACGGGATGAAGGCCAAGGGTTGAGGTTAAGAGCTGAGGCAAAGCGCTGCCGAGGCTTCGGGGGACCTCAACAGCGTTAACGCTTTGAGCAAAATTCCTGGCGGCAACTCATTGAAAAATGTGAATATTCCTCAGTGTTAGACCGCACGAAATACGAAGTTCTGCAATCGGGTAGCCGCAACGATTATGCGTGCGAATGTGCCAACGGTGGCGGCTGGCCCGGCTGTGGAAATTCAGTGACGAACGTACCGCCATGGCCGTCAGACGCGGTGACCAATGTCGACGCCATGTAGTTGCCGAGCAGCGCAATCGCGGCGGCGTGGGTACCGTCGGCGATCGTCAGCGTTCCGCCGGTGTGGCTCTTGTTCTCGGAATAGCCGAGTGTCGTGTGCGCACCGAAGCCGATGCTCGACAGGTCGATGCGATCCTGCGCGCCGAAGCCCGCCACAGTGCCGGTGAAGGTCGCGGGCTGGTCGAGCGACAGCGTGCCGGTCGCTCCGACAAAGGTCACATTACCGGAATCGGCCGCGTTGATTTCGAGCACGGTGTCGTCGGCAATCGTGGCCGCAGCATTGCCCGGCTGCTGTTCGACGACCGGCGAATCGGTAAGCTTGGTGCCACCGTGACCGTTGGTGCCGAGCGTGGCCGGCGGATCGGTCAGCACCGTTCCGCCATGGCCATCATCGGCTACGCTGAAATCGCTTTGCAGGTGGGGCGCCGTCAAACTTGAAATTGGCGATGTGAGCGGCGCTGCCGACGAAGTACTTGATCTGCACCGTGCCGGTGGTAACGCCGTTCACTGTGGTCTGACTGTAGCCCGTCACGGCCGCTTGTTGGACGCCGGTGCCAAAGGCTATGTCGACCAAATCCATTTTGTCGCTGGAATTCAGGTTACCGAAGATTTTGCCGGTATAGGTTAGTGAGTGATCGAGCCGCAGCACGCCTGCGGCGTTGTCTGCGAAAGTGACATTTTCCGCAATTTTGGTGCCCTGGAATTCGATCTCGCCCGTGCCGTCAATGAGCGCGTGGCCATTGCCGGTGATCGCTCCGCTGACGCAGAGCAGGCCGTTGTTCTGCACGAGCCCGGCCAGCGGCGAGGCGCTGGTGGCTTCGAGGATGCCATTGTTGGCGACGTTGCCAAAGATGGTGAGATTGGTGTTATCCGCGGTCATCGTGCCGGCGTTGCTGACCGCCGCATTGACGATGATGCTTTGCTGGCTATTGGTGTCCAGCGTCGAGCCGGCGACAGTTTTGACTTTTCCGCCGGTGATTGCGACGCCTTGGAGCTGGACGGTAGAGCCCGCCGACATGGCTCCGATCGTGCCGACCAGCTTCCCCGAGCTGTTGGCGATGGTGCTGTTGGCGATATGCAGCAAGCCGCTATTGGTGGCTTCCAGCATGCCGGCATTGGTGATGTGGCTTGGCGACAGAAGGAGCTGTCCGGAAGCGGCATTTACGGTGCCGGACAGATTCTTGAACGTCAGCGTCCCGCCTCCGTTGCCGAAAACTGCACCGGCGCCGCTGATCGTGTTGCCGTTGTTGGTGAGCGTAACGCTGCCGAGTGCGAATATCCGGTTGGTGCCGTTGTTGAGGAAGGCGATGTTGCCCTTTCCGGTGAGGGTCGCGTCCTTCGCTACCAGAAGCGTCGTGGCGTCGGTGGTCGACTCCAAATCGATGGCGCCCTTGTTCTGGATGGTCCCTTCGAGCTGAAGGGTCGTGTTGTCGACGACGTGCACCGTATTGAAGATGGTCAACGGATCGGCGGAGGTGCCGACGAGCGTGCTCGTGCTGCCGACTGACGTCGTTTCGATATTGCCCAGGAGGTTTCCGGACTGAATAGTCCCGCCATCAAGCTCGACCAGGCCAGGGCCGGCGAGCGAAGACCCATCTGCCTTGACGGCGTGGGTGGTTACCGCGTCCGTGGCGGGGGTGCTCGAAGTCTGGTCGACCAGCGTGCGAATCAGGAGATTGCCAGTCTTTGCTTCCAGCATGCCGATGTTGGTGAACGTTCCGCCGCCGATTACCAGCGCGTTGCCGAGCGCAGTAGCCGCAATGCTGCCTTTGTTGATGACATGCAGGTTCTGATCGCCGAACACCTCTGCGCCGGCGATCGAACTTGAATTGGTCAATGTTGCTGCCGTCCCGTTGGCGTCGATGAAGTTATGGGAGCTATCGGTCGAATTGAGCGTCCCGGTGCCGCCAAGTGTGACCTTGCCGGCGATGACAAGCCTGGTGGAATCGCTCGACGCGTCGAGCTGGATTTGCCCGGTATTGTTGATCGGTCCTCCCGTGGACAGGGTCGAGCCATCCTCGATCTTGATCGTGCCGGCGTTGACGCGCGTGCCGGATCCGGTGCCGTTGAGCATCGTGAAGGTGCTCGCGGTGTTTTTGCCGATGTCGAGCGTCGCGCTCGCAGAGGTGCCGACGGTAAACACGCTCCGGTCGGCGTCGCTGGTCACTGTATAGGGTGTGCCGGTCGGCGTGATCATCGCATTGTCGACGCTGCCGGGCACCATAGGACCGTTTTGCGAGGTCCAATTGCTCGCCACCGCGAAGTCGCCGTCGACGGCGGCATTCCAGGTGACGGATTCATTGAGAACCGTGACTTTGGTGCCACCCGAGAAGCCGTCGCTCGCCACGCTCAGCTTGTTGCCGTCGGCGAGCCCGAATACGTTGTTGAGGGTGAACAGGGTCGATCCGTTGCTCGCCAGCAGGGTGATCTTGTGGTTGCTATACGTCGCGCTCTTCGCCAGCCCGATGCCTTCGAGATCGATGATGTCGTTGGCGGCAACGCCGTCGATCTCGCCGCTGTAAGCGGCAGGCTGTTCGAGCCCGAGTTCGCCGCCGGTGTTCTCGAAGGTGACGTTTGGCGATGCCGGTCCGGCGAGGAACAGCGTTCCGCCATCGGTGATGGTCGCGGAGCCGGTGCTGCTGGAATCGATTGCGCTCGCAATGAGGGCTCTGCCGCCGTCTACCAGTATCGTTCCGTCGTTCAGGAACGGGTTGTTCGTCGAGATACTGAGAAAGTCGCCATTGCTGACGTCGATCGCGCCATTGTTAGTGAAGCTTTTGCCGTCGATAACAAAGATGCCGCCGGCATAATTGGCGTGCAACGTGCCGTCAAAAACGACAGCCTCGCCGCTTGTTGCATTGTCCAGCGTGACCGATAGACCGTTCTGTGCGATCGCCGCATTAGCTCCGAAAACGAGCGGGCCGCCGCTGTTGGAAAAGTCCGTCACCATGATGGTTTCGGTATGCGGATGAGGGGTTTGGGCGGCGGACGAGCCGAGAAAGATGGAGACATTGT
Organism: uncultured Pseudomonadota bacterium; assembly: GCA_963771225.1. Taxonomy (GTDB): domain Bacteria; phylum Pseudomonadota; class Alphaproteobacteria; order Rhizobiales; family Xanthobacteraceae; genus Bradyrhizobium. The sequence continues at coordinate 144,191 of CAVYSR010000017.1, forward strand.
CGATCGTCTGCTTCCCATCGAAGTCGAGCGTGCTGGATGAGCCGGCAACGTCGATCACGCCAAAGTTGGTGCCGACACTCGCAGTGATGCCGTTGACGATGGTCAGGCGCGAGTTCGGGTCGGACAGCGCCAGAAGCTCGTGGGTGGTCACGCCGTCGAGCGTGCCGCCCCGATAGGAAAGCGTGGACGTATTCGCGAGCGTGCCGCCGTGGATCACTCCCCCTTGGGTCAGCGCCACAAGTCCCAGGTTAAGCGCACCGAAATCCAGCGTTCCGGAATTATTCAGCACACCGTCGATGAAAACGGTGCCGCTGACATTCTGGATCGTACCAAAAGTCGGGTCGGTGAGGTTGCCGACGAAATGAACGCCGCCGCCGTTGGTAAGCTTGATCACGCCCGCATTCGCCCACGTGCCCTCCAGCGTGAGGGATGAGTTGGCGCCATCGACGGCGATCGTTCCGTTGTTGATGAAACTCTCGGAGTCGATATCGAGATTATCGCCGCTCCCGACATTCATCGTGCCGTTGTTGTCGAAATATTCAGGGTCTATGAAGAAGCTGCCGCCCTTCAACTTGGCGTTCAGCGTGCCCTGGAGATTGAAGCCATCGCCTGCGTGGCTGTCCGTCCCGATCCGCACCGATGCGCCGGCCTGGTCGAGGGTGACACCGGAACCCAGAGTCGTGACGGTGTTTCCGGTATTCGTCGGGTCGGTGCTCCAAAGGTAAGCCGTGCTCGCGCCGCCGAGAGCGATCTCCGCATTATCGAAGCGCTGCTGGCCGTCGAAATAGAGAGCGCTGTTGTCACCGGTAACGGTGATAAGTCCGGCACCCTTGCCGTTCCGGCCAGTGACCGTGAGGCCGTCGGTAATGTGCAGCCTCGAATTGGCGACATGCAGGTCGATGACGCCGTCAAACGTGCTGCCGTCGAGCGTGCCATTTTGCCAAAGGACCGTAGCGCCGTTGGCCACCAGCGTTCCGCCGATAATTTTGCCGGAGAGGTCGAGCTTGCCGGCATCGAGCAGGAAATCGGCGGCGGAACTATGCGTCAGCGCGGCCCCAAGGCTCAACGATCCGGCTTCAGCGAGCGTCGCCTGCGAGTTGTTCAGCAGCAGATGGTTGATGCCGATGGAATCGAAGCTGTTGATCGTAACGGTATACGGCGTGATGCTGGCGGCGTTGATGGTGGCGTTGTCGGTACTCTCGTTCTGGCCGGGGTACACGCTGCCTTTGTTCCAATGCGCGCCATCGGTCCAGTTGCCGCTGCTGGCGGCGGTCCAAAGAAACGTCGCTAGTTTGCTTGCGGCGAAGTTGACGGCCGCGTCGGCCTGAATAAATCCCGCGCCGGCTACGGTCGAAGTTCCAAACTTGATCGCCGACTGCTTGAGAAACAGCTTGATCTGCCCCGGCGTGAGTGAAGGGTCCTCCTGCAGCATCAGCGCCGCGACCGCTGCCGCCGCAGGCGTAGCTGACGACGTTCCGCCGAAAGGCTGGAAACCAGGCGCTGTCGTTGCATTTTGGTCGGGGGCGGAAATATCCACCTTGCCAGCCGAAAGGGGCGTGATCACGCTGCCGTCGGTGCCGCGCAAGAATTTGCCAGGCCCGGAGGACGAGAAGGCCTCGTTTGCCAGCGTTCCGCCGAACGCCGGAGTGTTGTTATAGTCGACCGCCCCAACCGTGATCGCGTTGGGGTCCATATTGTGACCGGCTATGGTGCCGCTGCCGATGCCAGCCTTGGGATCGTTGAAGACGACAGTACTGTTACTGTCGTCTTCGACAATGACCTTGAACTGGTCCTGACCGACAGGAATCGAATTGCCCAGCGTCACATAGACGGCGAGCTTGTATTTGCTGGTCGCTGCGGGATCCGCGATGCTGCCGTTGACTGCAGGATCATTCAGGCCGTCGGGAACACCCTTTGAAACGACGTTGCCATTCGAATCCAGGAGTATGTAGTTGAGTTCGTAGGCCGGATTGGCTTGCGTTACGCCATCGGTCGAGAACGGCTGGTTCCACTCAAGCGTGATTTGGGTATTTCCTGAGAGACCACCCGGAATCGTGATGTTTTCATACGCCGAAGGTGCTTTGCTGGTTCCGAAATTGAAGGCGGATACTTTCTGCTGGGCCCCGCCCGATGCAACGGGAAGAAAGGCTTGAAAATTCGACGACAGGAAATTGCTTTCGTAAAAGGACTTTGGACCGTAATTCGTCGCGGCTGTCAGATAGGTGACTTGCTGTATTCCCGTGACAGCCTGATCGATTGCTTGCGAGACGAGACCATTCTCTTGATAAAACGGCTCCATAAAATATTGAAAGTCGTCGCAGATGATGTTGCAGCCGTTCGCTGCCAATTGCGTGACGGCGTTGGCCATGGCTGACTGGCCACCCTCGGCCGTATAGAAATAGATCTGCGCGTCGGGAGCGATCGAGTGGACGATCTCGGCCATCGCCAGGCCTTCGTCATCTCCCGCAAAGTTTGCTGCATTTGTATTGGTACTGCCGTCCTGGAGAATGTAGGTGCCGCTGTTCAGCGGAGCCAACGCGCCATCAGCAACCGCCGTCTGCAGGTCGTTGTTATAGAGATTGAATCCGGTCGAGATGATGCCGATCTTGATCCCTTTGCCGGTTACTCCGAAATCTTGTTGGGCTACATCGGCGCGCAGTGCCTTGGCGTCAGAGTCGAAGCCGGAAGGCAAGGAGCCGCTCAATCCGCCGCCGCCGGCAGGGAGGGGATTTGATTGCGCCAAGACTTGTGGCACCGCCGTTGCGGACGCGGATGCAGTCGAATCGCCGGCGCCTGCAAGGGGGGCAGAATCCTCGCCGGTTTTACTTCTCGCGTTTGGTTCGGTAGCGAACGAAAATTGTTCCTGCAGACCCCGGCCATAATCAGGCACGCCGTCGAATCCGGCGACGTTATTATCTCCAGTCCAGCCCTGATTATCTTTAGTCCTGCCTTTGTCCGAATTTGCTGCACTGCCAACGCCCGGCCTGCGATTGATGATCATCATACTACTCCCCAAGTCGCCAAGCGACGCGCGCAATGAATTAGCAGTTCTCCGAACCTGAAAATGGGTGTCCGGGGATGTCGCGCAGCCCAAAATCTGGATGGCCTGCTTAGGATTTCACGCCCGATTCCTTCTCGTTCCCCAACACACAGCATGTGCCGAGCCCGATTGCCCATGCGCTGCCTGTAACAACATTCTCTTCGCCTTTGACTGCGATCAAAGCGACAAAATAGAAACTTAGTTGCGATTGTGGGCAGTATCTTTGCGTTAGAACAAATCCACCGGAATCAGCAGTGTCCCAACGTCGATCGAAATAATCGATCGACGTTGGGACACTACTGGTTGTTGATCGCTACGAATTGGAGGTAACCGGAGTTTTCAATGTTAGAAAGTATCGGCCCAAAGGTGTACCCGGCCATCTGCCCATCCTTTAAATTGCCGAGCGCGTCTTCCAAATCGGCGTGTCGTCAAATGCGTTCGTCATCAAAATCTGGATTAGCGTATACTAGTTGAGTTAAGTTACGCGGTTTTCTTTTGCGGCGGTTCTTGACTGTGTCGCGCTTGATCCTTTCCGGTTTCGGCAGCATGGTCTGCCCCACGTCAGACGTCACGCCGGAGGTCCTGCGTTCGAGGCCCGGTCAGGCAAAAGGTGTGGTGTGAAGACGTCACCACGGGGAGCCAGAAAAAGCTAACTGGGGGTAACGATGCGATCTCTAAGTTCAGGGGGGCAGGGCCTACCGGGCTGACGCCGAAGCCGACATTTCGACTAGACCCCTCCATAACAGGTCAGTGGATCAGGGGGCCGGTTTAGAGGTGTTAGATCCTCCTGGCCTTTGATTTTAAGCATGTCCTTGGTAACGCTTTGATCCGGCTGGCTTTGCCTTGTCGCCGCCATATCGCTAGGGTATCGCCGCCGCCACGCGGGGGGCAGACGCGGGGCGCGAGCTGTTCGATTTGGCGTGGTTCAGCGGGGATGGGATAGCTTTAAGTGTCTGAATTATTTGATGAAGTCGACGAAGACGTACGCCGGGACCAGCTCAAAAAGATCTGGGACCAGTATTCGATCTATATCATTGCCGGCGCGCTCCTGATCATCGCCGCGGTAGGCGGCTGGCGCGGCTATCAGTATCTGGAGGCGAAGAAGGCGGCTGAGGCCGGTGCGGCGTTCGACAAGGCCATCGAGCTTGCCGAGCAGGACAAGCATTCCGAGGCGGAGGCGGCCTTCAACAGCCTCGCGGCCAGCGCGCCGTCGGGATATCGCATGCTGGCGCGGTTGCGCGCCGCCGCCGAAGTCGCAAACCACGATCCGCAAGCCGCGGCGAAGTTGTACGACGACATCTCGGCCGATCGCAGCGTCGGCGCGCTGGCGCAGGAACTTGCCAAGGTTCGCGCGGCGGGATTGCTGGCGGATAGCGCGACCTATCCCAACATGGTTGAGCGCCTGGAGGCTGAAGCCGCGCCCGGGGCGACCTTTCGCCACACCGCGCGTGAATTGCTGGCGTTGTCGGCCTGGCGCGCCAACGATACGACGGCGGCGCGCAAGTGGCTCGATCTGATTGCCAATGACGGCGAGACACCATCAAGCCTGCGCCAGCGTGCCGAAGCGCTGCAGGCACTGCTTCCGCCGGTCGCCAAGAGCTGACGGCAGGAAAACGAGTTGAGTGAGAAATCGACCATGCGCCGTTCGCAACGTTTGATCGCTGCCGCTGTCCTGATCTCGCTGTCGGGCGCGCTGGCCGGCTGTTCGGATAGCCTGAGCAATTGGGATCCGAGCGACGTGCTGGATTTTCTCGACACCAAGAAAAAGATTCCAGGCGAGCGCAAGCCGGTCTTCCCGGAGGGCGTGCCGGGCCTCGAGCAGGGCGTGCCGAAGCAATTGTACAAGGGCTCGGCGCAGGAACAGATCGATCAACAGAACGCGCAGGCTGCAGCCGCGGCCTCGGCCCCTCCTGCCGCCGCGCCGAAATCGAAGCACGCGAAATCGAAGAGCAATCAGCCGGCCGCAGCCGCGGCTCCGGACGCTGCATCCGGGGAAGACGGTGGTGCCAACGCGGCGCCGCCCGCTCCCAAGCCGAAGAAAATTGTGCGCAAGCGCACCACCGCGCCGCCGCCGGATCAGCAAACGGCGCAGCCGGCGCAGTCCGGGCAACCGGCGCAACCGCCGCAACAATCCGCCGCGCCATTCCCGGCGCCGATGCCAAGCGGCACCTTCACGCGCTAGATTTTCGGATTTCATCCGATTGAGACGCGCCACGATGCAATGATCTGCGGGTATTTTACCGCAGATAAGTCCGCCCAATCCGCGTAAGCTGATTGCGAAACCAAACCGCTAGCTAGTTTTGCGAAAATACGCGCGTCAGGCGCATGGATCACTGATGTCCTCCTTCACCATTGCCATTATCGGCCGGCCCAACGTCGGAAAATCGACGCTGTTCAATCGGCTGGTCGGACAGAAGCTGGCGCTGGTCGATGACGAGCCCGGCGTCACCCGCGACCGCCGTGAGGGCGAGGGACGCCTCGGCGATCTCGAATTCACCATCATCGACACCGCGGGCCTCGACGAGGGCGCCAAGGGTTCCTTGACCGCGCGGATGCAGGAGCAGACCGAGACTGCGATCGCGCTGGCCGATGCCTTGATGTTCGTGATCGACGCGCGCGCGGGCCTGACGCCGAACGACCGCGCCTTTGCCGATTTCGCGCGCCGCGCCAACAAGCCGGTGATCTTGGTGGCCAACAAGAGCGAGGGCCGGCAGGGCGATGCCGGCGCCATGGAAGCCTATGCGCTGGGGCTTGGCGAGCCGATCCAGGTTTCGGCCGAACATGGCGAGGGCCTCAGCGACCTCTATGACGCGCTGCGCGCCGTGATGCCGGAGCCGGTCGAGGAGAGCGAAGAGTTCGACGATGACGACATCATCGAATCCGATGAGGACCTGTCGAAGCGCCCGATTCGCGTCGCCATCGTCGGCCGTCCCAATGCCGGCAAATCCACGCTGATCAATCATCTGCTCGGCGAGGAGCGCCTCTTGACCAGCGCCGAAGCCGGCACCACCCGCGATGCCATTGCCGTCGAGATCAACTGGCAGGGCCGGGAGTTTCGCGTGTTCGATACCGCGGGGCTCAGGCGGCGCTCGCGGATCGAGGAGAAGCTGGAAAAGCTGTCGGTGGCGGATGCGCTGCGCGCGGTCCGCTTCGCCGAAGTCGTGGTGCTGATGATGGATGCGCAGAACAAGTTCGAAGAACAGGATTTGCGGATCGCCGACCTGATCGAGCGCGAGGGCCGCGCGCTGGTGATCGCGGTCAACAAGTGGGATTTGATGGGACGGCAATCGAAACTCGTCTCGGCGCTGCGCACCGACGCCGATCACCTGCTGCCGCAGGTCAAGGGCATGCCGATCGTCGCGGTTTCCGGCCTGATGGGGGAGGGCATCGACCGGCTGATGAGCGCGATCGAGGAAGCCTATGCCGTATGGAACCGGCGCGTGCCGACGGCGTCGCTCAATCGCTGGTTCGAGCAGGCCGTGGATGCCAATCCGCCGCCGGCGGTGTCGGGCCGGCGGCTGAAGCTGAACTACATCACCCAGGCCAAGGCGCGGCCGCCGAGTTTCGTGCTGTTCTGCTCGCGCGCGGATGCGGTGCCGGAGTCTTATCTGCGTTATCTCGTCAATTCGATGCGGGCGTTTTTCGAGCTGCCGGGCACCCCGGTGCGGATCACGCTGCGCGAGAAGGCCAATCCCTTCGCGCACAAGCGCAAGCGGCCGTCATGAGCGAAGGGGCTACTCCGAGCATGGTCGGCGCGTCGCCGGTGCGCGGCGGAGCGGTGGCCTTCATCTTTATCACCCTTCTGCTGGACATGTTCGCGCTCGGCCTGATCATGCCGATCCTGCCCAAGCTGGTGGAAAGCTTCGTCGCCAACGACACCGCTGACGCGGCGCGAATCTTCGGCCTGTTCGGCACCGCCTGGGCAGTGATGCAGTTTTTCTTCTCGCCAATTCTAGGTGGCCTGTCGGACCGGTTCGGCCGGCGGCCGGTGGTGCTGCTCTCGAATTTCGGCCTGGCGCTCGACTACGTGTTGATGGCGCTGGCGCCGTCGCTGATGTGGCTGTTTGTCGGCCGGGTGATCTCGGGCATCACCTCGGCGAGCGTGTCGACGGCATTTGCCTACATCGCCGACATCACGCCTCCGGAGCAGCGCGCGGCGGTGTTCGGCAAGGTCGGGCGTTGCCTTCGGCGCCGGCTTCATTCTCGGGCCCGCGGTCGGCGGCCTGCTCGGCGGTATGGATCCGCGGCTGCCGTTCTGGGTCGCGGCGGGCTTGAGCTTTGCCAATACGCTGTACGGCTTTTTGATCCTCCCGGAATTGTTAGCCCCGGATCGGCGCGCCCGGTTTCGCTGGCGCAGCGCCAATCCGCTGGGTGCGCTCGGTTTGCTGCGTTCCGATCCTGTTCTCACCGGATTATCGGTGGTGAATTTCGTTGCCCAGTTGGCGCATGTGGTTCTGCCCTCGACCTTCGTGCTTTACGCGACCTATCGATATGGCTGGGATGCGAGGACCGTGGGCCTCACGCTCGCTATGGTCGGGATCTGCGCCATGGTGGTGCAGGGGGCTGCGATCGGGCCGATCGTTAACCGCCTCGGCGAACGACGGGCATTGCTTGCTGGGGCTCGGCTTCGGCGCCGTCGGCTTTCTGATTTTCGGCGTGGCGCCCAATGGCGCGCTGTTCTGGCTCGGCATTCCCGTGATGGCCTTGTGGGGCGTTTCGGGTGCGGCGATCCAGGCGCTGATGACGCAATTGGTCGCGCCCGATCAGCAAGGCCAGTTGCAGGGCGCGACCACCAGCGTGCAAAGCGTATCCCAACTCGTGGGACCGTTTCTGTTCACGCTGACTTTCGCCTATTTCATCGGCGCGCAGGCGCCATTGAAATTGCCGGGCGCGCCGTTCCTGCTGGCCTCGGCGCTGTTGGTGCTGGCGTTCGTGATCGCGGCGCGCGTGCTGTCGCGCCGCGCGGCGGTGCGCGTGTCTTAGCACCTTAGCACGCCACGATCAGATCGCGCCCCGCGCGCTCATGCCGGCGCTCTGAAACTCATCAGCGTGCGGGTCTTGTAATCATAGAACTTGCCGGTCTCGGTCCAGGACGGCGCGCACATCGGCACGATGAATTCCGCGGCCTGATCCGGCGTGTCGAGCGTCAACGGATCTTCGCCCGGAAACACCGTCGCACGCATTCGTGTGCGGATCGGGCCGGGATTGAACAGGTTGACGCGGATCGGCGTGGTGGCGGTCTCATGGGCCCAGACCCGCACCAGCGTCTCGAGGGCGGCTTTCGAAGCGGCGTAGGGACCGAGATAGGCGTTGGCCTTGTTGGCAGCACCTGACGTGACGAACACCGCGCGGCCGGCGTCGGACTTCCTGAGCAGCGGCTCCATGCAGCGGATCAACTGGAAGTTCGCCGTCACATTGACGGCCATCACATCGTTCCACGGCTTCAACTCGATATGGCCGAGCGGCGAGGAGGGGCCTGCGACACCGGCATTGCCGACGAGAATATCGAGCTTGCCATGACGCTCATGCAGCGCCGCGCCGAGGCGGGCGATGCCCTCGAAGTCGGTCAGGTTGAGCGGCACCAGTGTCGCGCTGCCGCCGTCGTTGCGGATCTCGTCGTCGAGCTCCTCGAGCCCGCCCTGGGTCCGCGCCACCGCAACAACATGCGCGCCGGCCTTCGCCAGCGCCCGCGCGGTGGCATAGCCGATGCCGCGCGAGGCGCCGGACACGAGAGCGATGCGGGAGGCGAGGGGAGGGGTCATGATTGGAGGACTTATGATACGATATAGCAGGGAAATCAAACGTCCAAATCAAAGTCAGAGCGTTCGACAAGAGAGTTCGAATGACCGTGTATGTTGCGATGTTGCGAGGTGTCAATGTCGGCGGCAACTCGCTCAAGATGGACTGGCTGCGGCAGGCCTGTGAGGGTCTTGGGTTGCAGAACGTCCGGACCTATGTCCAGAGCGGAAACATCGTTTTCTCGTCGCGCGCGAGTGCTGCGAAGCTGGCGCAAACGCTCAAGGAGACGATCGATGCGCAAACGCGGCTACCGGTCACGGTGGTGCTGCGAAGTGCTGCCGACATGGAGAGAGTCGTCGCAGCTAACCCTTTTCTAAAGCAGAGGAGCGTCGACGTGACAAAACTGCATGTCACGTTTTTGGGCAAGGTGCCGGTCAAGCCGGCGCTCGACCGGCTCGATGCGCTCGCCGGCACCCGCGACCAATATCGGCTCAATGGATCCGAACTTTATCTGCATTGCCCGATCAATTACGGCGAGACGAGGCTGTCCAATGCCGCGATCGAAAAAGTCCTCGGCGTCGGCGCCACCACGCGAAACCTAAAGACCGTGACGACGCTGCACGCGATGGCGGTGGAGTAATCCTTTCGTCCGTGAGGAGTAATTCTCTCGTCGTGATGAGTTTAGGAAGCGGCGGACCGCTTCTCCCTCGCCCCGCTTGCGGGGAGAGGGTCGGGGTGAGGGGGCCTATCCACGCGTTCGGACTTGCGGACAGGCCTCTGGCCGCCCCGTCGCCAGATCGCGATCACCAGGGCGTCGGTGACGAAGCTGGGCCGTCATCGCTGCGTTCATCGACCAGCCAACCACACGGCGGGAGAAGAGATCGACGACGGCGGCCACATAAAGCCATCCCTCCGCCGTCCACACATAGGTGAAGTCAGCGATCCATTTGCGGTTAGGAGCGGGAGCTTCGAAGCTGCGATCGAGCACGTTGGGAGCGACGGCGGCGACCTGCCGCTCGCCCAGATCCGGCGGCAGTCGACGCCGGCGCGGGCGCGCTTTTAGAGCTTGCTGCCGCATCAATCGTTCGATCCGGTGCAGACCACACCTCACGCCTTCGGCGAGCAGAATCGTGCCAGACACGCCTGGCCCCGTAGGTTCGATCGCTCGCCAGAAAGCTGGCACGAACCTTCCCGCCAACGTCCTCATCGCGCCGGCTGCGTTGACTGCGCGGCCGTGTCAGCCACGCATAGAACCCACCCCGCGAGACACTGAGCGCCTCGCACAACCATTCCGCTGGCCAGCTCCCCCGGCGCTGCGAACGAAACCGACCTCTGTCGCCCGCAAGCGGGGCGAGGTGAACCGAACGTCCGCTCGTTCAGCTCGCTTCCGCCAGCAGCGACAATTGCCGCGGTTGCGGTTCGGTCTGGGTCATGTCGGTGAGCGGGGTCGGATAGTCGCCGGTGAAGCAGTGGTCGGTGAATTTCGGATGCGCGGGATCGCGGCCGGGCTCGCCCATGGCGCGATAGATGCCGTCGACCGACAGAAATGCGAGTGTATCCGCGCCGATCAACTGGCGCATCTCTTCGAGATTGTGGGTCGCAGCCAGTAGCCCGGTGCGATCGGGCGTATCGATGCCGTAATAATCCGGATGGGTGATCGGCGGTGACGCAATCCGGAAATGCACTTCGCGCGCGCCGGCGTCGCGCATCATCTTCACGATCTTCTTCGAGGTGGTGCCGCGCACCAGCGAATCGTCGATCAGCACGATGCGTTTGCCCTCGATCGCGGCGCGGTTGGCGGAATGCTTCATGCGCACGCCGAGTTCGCGCACGCTTTGGGTCGGCTGAATGAAGGTGCGGCCGACATAGTGATTGCGGATGATGCCGAGCTCGAACGGCACGCCGGATTCCCTGGAATAGCCGATGGCCGCGGGTACGCCGGAATCCGGCACCGGCACCACCACATCGGCCGCGACATGGCTCTCGCGGGCGAGTTCGGCGCCCATCGCCTTGCGCACGTCATAGACCGAGCGGCCGCCGACGATCGAATCCGGGCCGCGCGAAATAGATGTATTCGAAAATGCAGGGCCGCGGCGGCATCGGCGGAAACGGCTTGTGGCTTTGGGCGCCGTGCTCATCGAATACGACGACTTCGCCGGGATTGATGTCGCGGATATATTTCGCGCTGATGATGTCGAGCGCACAGGTTTCCGACGCCAGTATAGGACAGCCGTCGAGTTCGCCCAGCACCAGGGGGCGGATGCCGAGCGGATCGCGCGCGCCGATCAGCTTCTTGTTGGTCATCGACACCAGCGAATAGGCGCCTTCGATGGCGCGCAAGGCTTCGATGAAGCGGTCGATCATGCGGTTGCGCTTGGACTGCGCGACCAGATGCAGGATGACTTCGGTGTCGGTGGTGGATTGCATCATGGCGCCGTTGCGCACCAGTTCGCGGCGCAAGGTCAGCCCGTTGGTGAGATTGCCGTTGTGGCCGACCGCGAACCCGCCGGCATTGAGTTCGGCAAACAGCGGCTGCACGTTGCGCAGGATGGTCGCACCCGTCGTGGAGTAGCGGACATGGCCGACGGCGGTGTTGCCGGGGAGGCGCTCGATCACCTCGCGGCGGGAGAAAGTATCGCCGACGAGGCCGAGCCGGCGTTCACTGTGAAATCGGGTGCCGTCGAAGGAGACGATGCCGGCGGCCTCCTGGCCGCGATGCTGCAGGGCGTGCAATCCGAGTGCGGTGATGGCGGCGGCCTCGGGGTGACCGAAGATGCCGAACACGCCGCATTCCTCGCGCAATGTGTCGCCTTCCAGATCGGAGTTCGAGCAGCTCGAGATCAGGCAAATCGAGATCAGGAAAATCTGGGTTCAGATCACGTTGCGCGGCTTCATCGGAAGGGCCCTGTATCTCGTCCATCGCGCCTCTCTTCTGGCCTGGTATCAACGTGCCGCGGGCTTCTCGATCAGCTTTTTCAGGCTGTCGCGCGCAGGCTTGGTGTAGCCATCACCGGGGGCCGGCGCTGCCGCCGGGTCGGTGTCAGTTTGTTCATCTTCTGGTTTATTCTTCTTGAATCTCTTCAAGATGGTGTTCTCGGGGTCATCCGGCAAGAGCGACATCAGCCAATCCCCGGTTCCCTGCAGCACCACCCGGGATTTCGCCCCCGTTACCCAATCCGGCCGCTGCTTGTCCGGCACCAGCCAGCTGAAAAACATGAAGGCGACGACCACGATCAGCAGGCCGCGCGCCAGCCCGAACAGGAAATCCGAGGGTGCGATCGAGCGCACCGATCCGGGAATCCAGGATCATGTCGGAAATCCGCACCGTGATGATGGAGACCACGATCAGGGTCGCGATGAACACGCCGGCGACCACGACCACGCTGGCGACCGTATCGTTGTTGAAATAGGTCTTGGCGGTCGGCAGCAGTTTTCCGAACGCATAGAGCGTGACCAGCGCCGCGGTGCCCCAGGCCGCGATCGAAAGAATCTCGCGCATGAAGCCGCGCACCATCGCGAGCAGGCCGGAGATCAGCATCACGGCGAGCAGGACGAGATCGAGTATCGTTATCGGCATCGGCTGGTCAGGTCCGCATCAAAGGTCAAAACCGCGAATCGGCGTGGTCGGTGCCGCCTTAGCTGAGGGTCATACGGACCATCCCGCAAGGCTGGAAATCGTGTCACCCCCAAGCCGCGCGGGTTGTATAGTGCATGATCCCCAAAAGTGGAAACCGGCTAGCCTTCATGGCGCCGGAATCTGGCAGGTGTGGCATTTTTCTCCGACGCGGCCTCCCGGTTTCCTTTGGGAGGCGCACGGGCGGCGATATCCGCAACCAGGCTGGTCAATCCGCCGACGGTATTGAGGACCAAACCAGCGTCGCCGCCGGCTTCCCCACGCGCCGATTCGGGCAGCACGGCGCGGCCGAAGCCGAGCTTGGCCGCTTCCTTCAGGCGCGCCGAGGTCTGTGCCACCGGCCGGACCGCGCCCGACAGCGAAATCTCGCCGAAATATACCGCATCCGTCGGCAGCGGCGCATTGACCAGCGACGACACCAGAGCGGCGGCCGCGGCGAGGTCGGCCGCGGGCTCCTGGATCCGCAGGCCGCCGGCGACATTCAGATAGACGTCGTAACCGGAAAGCTTGACCCCGCAATGGGCCTCCAGCACCGCCAGCACCATCGACAGCCGGCTCGGATCCCAGCCCACCACGGCCCGGCGTGGCGTGCCGAGCGAGGTCGGCGCCACCAGCGCCTGCAATTCCACCAGCACCGGTCGTGTGCCCTCGATTCCGGCAAATACCGCCGTGCCGGGACTGCCGAGATCGCGCTCGGACAGGAACAGTTCGGACGGATTGGAGACTTCGCGCAGGCCGAGGCCGGTCATTTCGAACACGCCGATCTCGTCGGTGGGGCCGAAGCGGTTCTTCACCGCGCGCAGGATGCGGAATTGCTGCGAGCCTTCGCCCTCGAACGACAGCACCGCATCGACCATATGCTCGACCACCCGGGGGCCGGCGATCTGGCCGTCTTTTGTCACGTGCCCGACCAGGATGATCGCGGCGCCTGATTTTTTCGCAAACCTGATCAGCGCCTGCGCCGAGGCGCGCACTTGCGTCACGGTGCCGGGCGCGGATTCGACCGTGTCGGTCCACATGGTCTGGATCGAATCGATCACGATCAGGCGCGGCACCGCACCTTCCGACAAGGTCGAGACGATGTCCTCGACGGAAGTCTCCGCGGCAAGCTGCACCGGCGCGTCGGCAAGACCCAGACGCTCGGCGCGCAACCGCACCTGCGCCACGGCTTCCTCGCCCGAAATGTAAACCGCGCGATGGCCGGCCCGCGCCAGCAGCGAGGTCGCCTGTGTTAGGAGCGTCGATTTGCCGATGCCGGGATCGCCGCCGACCAGCAGCACCGAGCCCCGGACAAACCCGCCGCCGGTGACGCGATCGAGCTCGGCCATGCCGGAGGGCAGGCGCGGGGCCTCAAAGCTCTTGCCGGTCAGGGTTTCCAGCGCGAACAGCCGGCCCTTGCGCCTCGAGCGGATCGAGACCGGCATCGTGGTGGCGCCGGTAGTGTCCTCCTCGGCCAGCGTGTTCCACTCGCCGCAGGATTCGCACTTGCCCGCCCAGCGGTTATACGCCGCGCCGCAGTTTTGGCAGACGAAGGAGAGGGTGTTTTTGGCCATGAAGGGGGTGAGTCGCTTTCCGTGTAGGGCCGCGTTACATAGCACGAAATCCTAAAATGTTCCTATTTTGTTCCAAAAGAGCATTTGGTACCGACCCCTTTCCATCCCGCCTGAGAGCGAGTGGTCCCTTTTGATTTTGGGAGTTGTTCGTTTTGAAACTGGAGAGTGGGGCCGTCCGTAAGTCCTAAAAGCGGACGGCCCCTGTCGACCACTTCCAATTGCCCTGCCTCAACAGAAGCCATAGCCGACAACACAGTTACGGCTTAGCCTTCCCGCCGGTTTCAAGGAGGCCGCCTCAGTTGGCGGCCTCCTCGTCATCAATTCCGGCAACGGATCGCTTCGCCTCCCATCCCGTGGATCAGCCGGCATAGACCTTCTCGAGGTCGGCGATGACGATCTTTTGCATCTTCATCATGGCCTGCATGACGCGATCGGCCTTTTTGCGATCGGGATCACCGAGGTAGCGGCCGAGCGCGGTGGGCACCACCTGTCAGGACAGGCCGAATTTGTCCTTGAGCCATCCGCTTTGCGACGGCTTGCCGCCGTCGGCGGTCAGTTGGCTCCAGAAGTAGTCCACATCTTGCTGGGTCTCGACGCTGATGAAGAAGGAGACCGCCTCGTTAAACTTGAATCGAGGACCGCCGTTTGAGCGCATGGAACCTCTGTCCCTCGAGTTCAAAGGTCGCCATGAAGTCATGGACGGTTTCGACCTTCGAGCTCTCGTGTCCCAATTTGAATCCGGAGGCGTCCTGAATCACCAAAGTGAGCCACATCACACGCTCGATGAACCGGCGCTGAACGACTTCTCAGGTCGCTGCGTCCCACTGTGCATGAGGGAATGATCCCTCCTTGGAAACAGGGGAACGACATGACCAATGATATTCGCGAACTGAGCCTCAACGAACTCGACGGCGTTAGCGGCGGGACCTGGATGGATACCGTAATAGCGGTCACGACTGCCGTGAGAGTGATAAACGACGTCAGCGGTGTTCTTGGTAAGGCCGTCGATGGCATCCCGCCGGCGTCTTGCCACCCGAAGACGTAAAGGGTCGGCGCCCTTGCGGGCCGAATAGCCGAATAGCCAAATAGCTGAATAAGAGGCCGCCTCAGTTGGCGGCCTCATCGACATCAAAAACCCTTGTCACAAGCCGCCCCTCAACGACCAGTCGATCAGCGTGACTGCGTCGCATCGACAGCGCGGATCATCCCGCATACGCCTTGTCGAGATCGGCGATGACGATCTTTTGCATCTTCATCATGGCCTGCATGACGCGATCGGCCTTTTTGCGATCGGGATCGCTGAGGTAGCGGCCGAGCGCCGCCGGCACGACCTGCCAGGACAGGCCGAATTTGTCCTTGAGCCATCCGCATTGCGATGGCTTGCCGCCGTCGGCGGTAAGTCTGCTCCAGAAATAGTCGACCTCTGCCTGGGTCTCGACGCTGATGAAGAAGGAGATCGCCTCGTTGAACTTGAATTGTGGGCCGCCATTGAGCGCATGGAACCTCTGCCCCTCGAGTTCGAAGGTCGCCATGAAATCACTGACGGCCTCGACCTTGGCGTTGGGAAACACCGACTTGTAAAAGGCGACAGCCTCGGGAACGTTGTTATCGAGCCAGAGGAACGGCGTGATGGAAGTCATGTCGGATATCCCTGTTGGTTGAGTTCGCAGGACGAACGGGGCGACGGGAGTCCGACAGAGGTCCTGATTTTTTTACCGGTCGATTTCGCGACGGATTTCAGGCGCTAAACCGGCGCGCTCCACCAAGCATCGAACAGCATCGAAAGTCCCGCCGCGATCATGATGCCATCCATCATCAGCCGGAACACATTTTCGTCGAGCCGCAGCACAAATCGCTTGGCGATGAAGGCGCCGAACATCAGCGAGGAGCCGGCGATCAGGCCCTTCAGCGCGACATCCGGCGTCAGCGCGCCGAAGCGCTGAAAGGTCACCGATTTGCTCACGTAAAGACCCAGCGAACTTGCCGCTTCGGTGGCGAGGAAGGCGCCCTTGGTGAGGCCGTAGAACAGAAACAGCGGCACGCTCAACGGCCCGGTCGATACCACGATGCCGGTGAGATAGCCGATCACGGCGCCGCCGACGGCGAGATGCCAGAGCGAAAATTTGAGGTCATGCCGCGCCAGCCAGTGCCGCACCGGCACCATCGCGATCAGAAACAGCCCGATCGAAATATCGACGGCATGCGAGGGCAGCGCCAAAAGAGTGCGCGCGCCCAGCGCCGCGGCCGGGATGCCCGGGATAGAATAGGCGGCGCAGGCGCGCCAGTCGACCTCGCGCCACCAGGCGAGGATGCGCGACAGGTTGGCCATCACGGCTGCGACCGCCATGATCGGCACGGCTTCTTTCGGCCCGTATTGATAGACCAGCACCGGCATCAGCATGATCGACGAGCCGGTGCCGACAATGCCCGAGATGGTGCCGGCGACCAGCCCGACCAGGAGGACGAAGAGGAAGCTCAATGGTTTGGTTTCCGTGAAAAGACGGGGCGCTAGAATCGTCATTGCGAGCCAACGGGTCGGCGCAAAGCGCCGCCCGATGACAGGCTCCGCGAAGCAATCCATGAGGCAACAAGAAAGCAAGAGTGGATTGCTTCGCGGAGCTCGCAATGACGAAAATAAATGCCGCTAACATAACCGCAGCCGTTCGGTTGATTTTATGGATTTATCGGCGAGACGGATTTGTTGAAGCAATTCAAGCTGATTTGGGTCGTCCAGTCCTCTTTGCAAAAATATTCCGGTTCTCTTTTGACCCAAATCACCTCTACATCTCTCGCCATCCCGGCCCACACAAAGGGGCGTTTCGCGATCGTCACGAACGTAGGGCAGGGGATGCGATGGACGTGGACAGCGCTGCTGACGAGAGCGCTGGTTTGCGGACGGCCAAGTCGTGTGGTCCTGACGCCTCGACGCCGGCGTCAAGCTTCGCAGAAGTGTCTGCGAGGCGACGGTGACAAAAAAGCCCGATCACCGGGGAGAGCGCGAAGAAGCTGTTAAAACCATCGCGTGCGGGAATGCCGGGTGATCCCGGTGCGACCGTGGTGACTAACGCGTGTGCTTACTACTTCTACACGCGAGGCTGCGGGTGCAACGGGCACCCGGCATTCCCCGCGCCCTTTGTTGGGCGGATCGTTCATGCACAACTCGGGCGCATCGCGCCGCGAGAGTACGAAGATATATCTTGCCGTCATTGCGAGCGAAGCGAAGCAATCCATTCTTTCTTTACGGCTCCATGGATTGCTTCGCTTCGCTCGCAATGACGGCAAGGTCTATTGCTTCATTCGCAATAATGCGTGGCACATGCCCCTACCGCAACACGATCCACGCCGGGGCATGGTCGCTGGCGCCTTCTTCGCCGCGCAGCTTGCGGTCGACGCCGGCCTTGATCAGGCGCGGCGCCAGCACCGGACTCAGCAAGAGATGATCGAGCCGCAATCCGGCGTCGCGCGGCCATCGGTTGCGTTTGTAGTCCCAGAACGTGAACATCGGTTTTGACGGATGCTTCTCGCGGATCGCATCACACCAGCCTTGCGCCACCAGCGACTTGAACGCGGCGCGGCTCTTCGGCTGGATCAATGCATCCTTGTCCCACGAACGCGTCGGATAGATATCGAGCTCGGTGGGCGCGACGTTGTAGTCGCCCGCCAGCACCACGGGAATGTCCTGCTTCAGGAATTTCGCGGCATGCAATCGCAGCCGCTTGAACCATGCGAGCTTGGTGTCGAATTTCGGCCCCGGCTGCGGATTGCCGTTCGGAAGATAAATGCTGGTGACAATGATGCCTTTGACGGCAGCTTCGATGTAGCGCGCCTCGCGATCATCAGGGTCGCCGGGCAATTCGGTCCTGATCAGCACCGGCTCGGCCTTGCGCGCCAGGATGGCGACGCCGTTCCAGGTCTTCTGGCCGCGCCACACCGCGCCGTAGCCGGCCTGGTTGACGGCGCGAAGCGGAAAATCCTGATCGGCAGCTTTCAGCTCCTGCAGGCAAACGATATCGGGTTTTGTCTCGCCCAACCATCGCAGCAGGTTCGGCAGGCGCCGGTTGACATTGTTGATGTTGAACGTGGCGACCTTCATGCCCTGATTGGGCCGTCAGGCCGGTATCGGGGGTGGCTGTTCGGCCGGTATCGGGGGTGGTTGTTCGGTTGCCGCCGCGCCGCCCTTGTATACCCGCGCGTAACGCGGCCCGAGGCTGGTCAGAACTTCGTATCCGATGGTGCCGAAATGGTGCGCCAGTTCGTCGACGGTAATGCCCTCGCCAATCAGCGTCGCCATATGGCCGCGCCGCGCGGCGTTCTTGTCGAGGTCGGTGACGTCGATGGCCATCAGGTCCATCGAGATGCGGCCGGCCACCGGGCAGCGCTTGCCCGCGACTATCACCTCCGCGCTGCGGGTGCCGTCGACGCCGCCGGCAGCCCGGAAATAACCGTCGGCATAGCCGGCGGAAACGATCGCCAATTTGGTCGGTCGCCGCGTGGTCCAGGTGCCGCCGTAGCCGACGCTTTCGCCTTTGTCGAGATTGCGGGTCTGCACAATGCGGGCCTTCAGCTCGACCACCGGCTGCATCGGATTGTCGGCTTCCGGCGTCGGGTTGACGCCGTAAAGGGCGGCCCCCGGGCGCACCACGTCGAACTGGAACGCCGCGCCCAGAAAGATGCCGGAGGAATTCGACAGCGATGCCGGCACGCCGGAAAAAAGACTGGCAATCTCGCGGAAGGTGGCGAGCTGCTTGGCGTTGAGCGGATGGTTGAGGCTCTCGGCGCAGGCGAGGTGGCTCATGACGAGGGTGATGCCATGGTCGCCGGCATTGATCCTGGGAACGATGCCTTGCGCCTCTGTGATGGTGAGGCCCGAGCCGGTTCATGCCGGTGTCGATGTGAATGGCAGCACCCCCGGCCCAGCCGGAGCGCCGGCAAAACACGTCCCATTCGGCCAACTCGTTGAGATCGCCGATCACGGGTTTGGCGTCGATCTTGGCGTAAGCATCGCCGCTATTCGGGAAAAAACCGTCGAGCACATAGATGGTCGCTGTCGGCAGCGCGGCGCGGGCGGCGCGCGCTTCGCCCAGCGTGGCGACGAAAAACGTCTTGCAGCCGGCGCCGGCGAGGGCGCGCGCGACGGGATCGACCCCGCAACCATAGGCGTCCGCCTTGATCACGCCGGCGCATTCGGCCGGCACCGCGGTTTTCTCAAGCTTGCGCCAGTTGGCGACGATGGCGTCGAGGTCGACCGTCAGCACGCCGCTGGCGGTGGCAAGTGCTGCCGCCAGGTTGGCTTCGGGCGACAGCACGGTGCCTGGCGGGGCCAATTTCGGGTCGGAAACGATGTTCATGCCGCACTTTACGCGCCGGCCGGCGGCGGTTCAACCGGGCGGTAGTACGTCCGATCCGGCAGATGGCCCTCATGCGCAAGATCGCTGAACCGGGTGAACTGACCCTCGAACGACAGTTCGACCGTGCCGGTCGGACCATGGCGCTGCTTGCCGATGATGACTTCGGCCTTGCCGTGCACCAGCGACATGTCGAGCTGCCATTTTTCGTATTCGGGGGTGCCGATGCGCGGCTCCTTGTTGGCGAGGTAGTATTCCTCGCGGAACACGAACATCACGACGTCGGCGTCCTGTTCGATCGAGCCGGACTCGCGCAGATCGGACAATTGCGGGCGCTTGTCGTCGCGGCTTTCGACCTGACGCGACAGCTGGGAGAGCGCGATTACGGGGACGTTGAGTTCCTTGGCCAGCGCCTTCAGGCTGGTGGTGATCTCGGTGACTTCCTGCACGCGGTTGTCGTTGCCACGCTTGCCCGAGCCTTGCAGCAGTTGAATATAATCGACGACGACCAGATCGAGGCCTTTCTGCCGCTTCAACCGGCGGGCGCGCGCGGTCAATTGCGAAATCGACAGGCCACCGGTTTCGTCGACATAGAGCGGCAGGGACTGCAATTCGATGGAGTAGTTGCGGATTTTCTCGAAGTCGGTCTCGGTAATGCCGCCACGGCGGATCGAGCTCGACGCGATACTGGTCTGTTCGGCGAGAATACGGGTGGCAAGCTGTTCGGCCGACATTTCGCAGGAGAAGAAGCCGACGATGCCGCCATTGACCGACTTCATGGTGCCGTCAGCCTGCACTTCGGCGCGATGTGCCTTGGCGATGTTGTAGGCGATGTTGGTCGCAAGCGCGGTTTTGCCCATGCCGGGACGGCCGGCGATGATGATGAGATCGGAGGGCTGCAGGCCGCCCATCTTGATGTCGAGATCGCGCAGGCCGGTGGCAATGCCCGACAGCTTGCCGTCGCGCTGAAACGCTTTGGCCGCCATATCGACCGCGACGGTGAGGGCCTGGGCAAAGCGCTGGAAGCCGCCATCGTAACGGCCGGTCTCGGCCAGTTCGTAGAGCCTGCGCTCGGCATCCTCGATCTGGGCCCGCGGGGCAAAGTCCACCGGCGCGTCGAACGCGACATTGACCATGTCGGTGCCGATGCCGATCAGGTCTCGACGCTGTGCCAGCTCGTAGATGGTGCGGCCATAATCCTGCGCATTGATGATGGTGGTCGCTTCCGCGGCGAGGCGCGCGAGGTATTGGCCGACCGTCATGCCGGCCCCGAGGTCGGTTTCGGCCGGGACGAAGGTCTTCAGCGTCACCGGGGTCGCGACCTTGCCCATCCGGATCAGGCTGCCGGCGGTGTCGAAGATGGTCTGGTGGATCGGCTCGAAGAAGTGTTTCGGCTCCAGGAAGTCCGACACCCGATAGAACGCGTCATTGTTGACCAGTATCGCGCCCAGCACGCTCTGCTCGGCCTCGATATTGTGCGGTGCGCTCCGATAGGCCGGAGTTCCCGCGTCGGGAGCGAGCTTGAGAACGTTCGAATCAAGTGGAGCCATGGTCAGGATTGGTTCTTTGGATTTTGTCGGATGCGGGGCGCGATAGAGCGCCACTCTCGCGCAGAACGGAAGCAGCAACGCGCCTTATGCCCGATTCACACAATGCAGTGTGTGAATCCTGACCAGGCCGCGCATTGGCGCTTGACCGATATCGGCTGTTGTCGCGCGTCGCACGATGGAAAGCGGAAGGAAATTTGGGCGCGGACTGAACCTTATTCGCGCGCCGGCATACTCAATCCAAGGGCAGCGAACGTCCCGGGCCGCCGTTTGGCGCTTATCAAATCAGGATGAGATAGATCAGCGCGATCAGGGCTGCGGCGACGCCGGTGACGATCAGGGCATAGTCGGTGACCATGTCGCCCCGGGAACCGAACGTTGGATGTGTTTTCTGGGCCATTTGGCTGATTTACGACAAGGCCGGCGGGTCTTTTGTGAAGCAGGTCACACCCGGCGGGTTTTCTTTACGGCAGGGTCGCCCGGAACCGGTCGACGACTTCCGGGTTGATAAAACGGCCGGCGAATGCCGGCCTAGGCAAGGACAGGCGATGGGTCAGCAGCTTCAGCCGTGGCATTCCGCGAAGTCCTTGCGGTCGGGTAAATCCTGGCGGTCGGGAAACGGTGAAAGACGGTGGCTGTCGATGCTGGTCGATGCCATGGAAGAATTTTCCCGGCCCGATATCCGTAGCTTGCCGTGCCATTCGTCGCTGCTGGTCGCGGTGCGCGCCCAGCTGGCGCGCCCGGCATCGACTGGTGCGCTTGGCGCATCCCGTTTCAGCCTGCGAAACTAGATCCCGAAAAACAGATCGTGCCCGTTTCATTCACCGGCGATTTGCAGCCGCGGCTGTCTGCCGCGCTCGATCCCGCGCAGCTTGGCTTCCTCAAGCGCGATGTAGTCGCGCGTCATCGGCACCACGCCCTGGCGCTTGGTGATCTGGATTTGAAAGTTCATCATGTTCTGCTTGCGGAACGACATTTCCGAGGACGCCAGATAGAATTCCCACATCCGCGCGAAGCGCTCGTCATAGAGCCGCACCGCTTCCTCCCGCCGCGCCATGAAACGCTCGCGCCAGGCCTTGAGCGTCTCGGCGTAATGCAGCCGCAGGATTTCGATGTCGCACACCAGAAGTCCGGCGCGTTCGATCGCGGGGATCACTTCGGAAAGCGCCGGGATGTAGCCGCCCGGGAAAATGTATTTCGCAATCCAGGGGTTGGTGACATCGGGCCCGTCCGAGCGGCCGATCGAGTGCAGGACCATGACGCCGTCATCGGTCAGAAGTTCGGCGCAGCGCCTGAAGTAGGTCTCGTAGAAGTCGACGCCGACATGCTCGAACATCCCGACCGATACGATGCGCTCGAAGGGCCCTGGAATGTCGCGATAGTCCTCGAGCAAGAACTTGGCCGATCGCGCCAGATTCTTCTCGGCGGCGCGGGCATTCGATACCTGCAATTGTTCAGTGGAGAGCGTGACGCCGGTGACATTGGCGCCGCTCATTTCGGCCAGATACAGTCCAAGGCCTCCCCAGCCGGAGCCGATATCGAGCACGCGGTCGCCGCGATCGATCAACAGCTTTGCGGCGAGATGGCGCTTCTTGGCGAGCTGGGCATCGTCGAGCGTAGCGTCGGGCGTTTCGAAGTAGGCGCAGCTATATTGCTTGTCGGCGTCGAGGAAGAGGGAATAGAGCCGCCCGTCGAGATCGTAGTGGCGCGCCACATTGTTTCTCGAACGCGGGCGCGGGTTGAACTGCTGGGCATGCCTGACCAGGTAGCGCAGCCACCATTGCAGCTTGGCCCAGCGCGGCAATATTTCCGGTTGATCGAGCAGGATCGCCAGCGCATCGGCAATCGAGCC
The DNA here is from genome assembly GCA_963771225.1 of uncultured Pseudomonadota bacterium. Classification (GTDB taxonomy): domain Bacteria; phylum Pseudomonadota; class Alphaproteobacteria; order Rhizobiales; family Xanthobacteraceae; genus Bradyrhizobium. Next base: position 166,901 of record CAVYSR010000017.1, read on the forward strand.
TTCCTCGACGACGAAACTGCCGTCCACGTAGATTTCGCCGAGCGCCAGTTCCGGGTTGAGCAGAACCCGACGTTCGGCTTCGGTGGTCAGGAATCGCACGGAGACCGGAGTTCCGGTGCCGTCGCCACAACTAAATTCTGCCCCACTCGCGGTCGTAAATCGCATCGTGCCGCGGCGGATGAACTGCTTCAGGAAGTAACGCAACAAACGATCCATCGAAACCACCAGATAAGCGATCCCGTAGAGGCCAAATACTTGTTGTTATACCCGACGGAATGGTTCCCAATTGTACCCTATGAAGATCATAATCGCGCTGGTCGGGATGCGCTAGTGCGCTGTACACAAAGCGGATATTCCGAAATATGACAGTTGTGCTGTTTGGTAATCAGCGTGCTTCCATTCGCGGGACAATGGGCTAAAAGGTGATCGCCGCCATCAGCCTCGGTTTAGGGTGCTGGAGCGGTTTCCGCATCTGGAGAACAAGAATGTCGAGCCGAGCGCTCAGTTTAGCGGCGGTGATGTTTCTGATCGGCTGCCTCGCGGCAGCTTCGGCGCAGGCGGAAAATCTCGACGCCGGCAAGAGCCCTTCCCAGATTTTCGCCGGCACTTGCTCGGAATGCCACAAGAGTTCGCGCGGTCTGCTCAGGAAGGTCCCGGCGGGCTCGCTGCCGGGCTTTCTGCGTCAGCATTACACCACCGGCGGCCAAATGGCCGCGGTGCTCAGCGCCTACCTGATCGCCAATGGCGCGGCTGACAGGCGCCCGCTCCCGCCCGATGGACAGCCCAAGCCCGGCACGGATGCCAAGCCGGGCACGGATGCCAAGCCGGCACGGATGCTAAGTCCGGCACGGATGCCAAGCCCGACGAAACCAAACCCGCCGATCAGGCCGACCGCCGGGGCCGCAGGCGGCTGGTGCGACCGGGAGAGGCGCCGGACACAGCCAGACCGGCGGACGACCAGACTCCGGCTCAATCGGCAGGCGAGCGCGGCCCGGACGGCCGCAAATCGGCTGCCAGGCTGAGGCGCGGCAGGCCGGGCGACGAAGAACTGCCCAAAACGGATGCTGCCAAGACCGATACTTCAAAGACCGATACTTCAAAGACCGACACGTCCAAGACCGACACGCCCAAGACGGACGGTCAAGACGTCGCCAAGACGGATGCCGCCAAGGATGAGCCCTCCAAGGGCGAGCCGGCCAAGGACGTCAAGCCCCCGAGCGAAACCGCCAAAGGCGAGGACAACAAACCTGAGGGCACACCGTCCGGCGAGGGCAGGTCTGAAGCCGCCAAGGAAGCCGTTAAGATCGATGCGCCAAAGTCGACAGGGGAGGCTCCCGCATTGCGGGCCGATCCGGTTCCCCCCGTTACGCCTGCGCCGGCCGCTGCTGCGGCCCCGCCCGCGGCGGCTTCCAGTGCAGCTCCCGAACGGGCCCCCGAGCCGCCGGCACCGTGCTGCGCCGCCATCAGTGACGGCTTCGGCGCCGCCGCCAGCCCCGGCCGGACCACCGGCGCCGCCGATCTCTCAATAGGTTCTTGCAAACGCCCATTCCCTCCCGCAGAAGAACTTGACCACGATTAGAGTATTACTCTAGAGTAGTAATCTAGGTTAGAGACGAACATGGCCGTCGGGGTTCGACAGGATTTACTGGCCGCTGGATTGGCGGTGTTTGATCGCGACGGCTTTGAAGGCGCGACGGTGGCGGCTATTCGCACCCGGGCGCGAGCCTCAAACGGCAGTTTCTTCCATTGGTTCGGATCGAAGAAGGAACTCGCCGGCACCCTGTTTCTGGAAGTGCTGCGGGGCTATCACGCGGCGATACTCGCAGCGATCGACCCAGCCCTGGGCGCGCAGGACGGCATCGGTCGCCTGATCCACGCGCATCTCGACTGGGTCGTGAACAACCGGCGCGAGGCGCGCTATCTGTTCGAGATTTCCCGCAGCGAATGGACCGAACAGGTTCGCGATGCGCAGCGTACCCAGAACTCGCGCCTCGCTGACGGCATCGAGGGCTGGCGCGCGCCGCTGATCGCGCGCGGCGAATTATGGCCCATGACGGCCACGCTGTTCTTCAGCCAGATCATCGGACCTGCGCAGATTTTTTGCCGCGCGTGGTTGTCGGGTCGCGACCGTTCCGATCCACGGCTTCAGGCCGAAGTTCTGATTGCCTGCGCCATCCGGGCGCTGGTCGCATCGGACGCCGTTGCCAAAGCCGGAGGCACGCCATGACCGCTAAACCCGACGTGAAACCCGATTTGGATTTCGTGCCGATCGCCAAACGAATCCGCGAGGGCGTCGGCCTGCAAGGGTTCATGACTCATATCGGAGCAGAAATTTCAGAACTGGCGCGCGGGACATGCACGCTGGCGGTCGATCGGCGGCCGGAGCTGCTGCAGCAGCATGGCTTTTTCCACGGCGGCGTTACCGCCTTCCTGGTCGACAATGCGACGACGATCGCTGCGGCAACGTCACGCGGTCAACCGGCGCTCACGGCTGAATACAAACTGAACTTGTTGTCGCCGGCGTCCGGGGAACGCCTGATCTGCCGTGCGCGCGTGATCAAGCCCGGACGTCAGGTCGCGGTCGTTGCCGCCGACGTCTTTTGCGTGATCGACGGGGTTGAGAAGCACACTGCAACTGCATTGGCTTCGATTGCGATGCTCGCAGAAAGCGTGTCGGCCAGAATCCCAAGCCCGGTCTGATCGGCCGGGCTTGGGCAGGTTCGATGCGGGACGCCCGTTACTTCTCGGAAGTAGCTTCCGGCTCCGGCTCGACGTCGTCGTGGCGAGCTTCGGGATCGAAGAATTCGCCGGCAGCGGCGAGCGCTTCGGCAGCGGCGTCCTGGTCTTCCTGACGGGTCGAGATGTCCTCGCCGCGATTGATGCGCTCGGCCTCATCGGCACTCCGCGCGACCGTCACGGTGACGCCGACTTCGACTTCCGGGTGCACGGCGATGGCGATCTTGTGCTTGCCGATGGTCTTGATCGGCGCGTCCAGCATCACCTGGCTGCGGCTAATGGCGACGCCGTCATTCTCGAACGATGTGATGATGTCGCGAACCGACACCGAACCGAACAGCTGCCCGGTTTCCGACGCCTGGCGCAACACGACGACGTTGCGGCCGTCGATCTTCTCGGCGACCTTGGTCGCCTCGCCCTTGGCCTGCAGGTTGCGGGCCTCGAGATCGGCCTTCATGCCCTCGAACTTGGCGCGATTGTCGGACGTGGCGCGCAACGCCTTGCCGCGCTTCAACAGGAAATTACGGGCAAATCCGTCCTTGACGCGGACGACTTCGCCCATCTGGCCGAGCTTGGCGACGCGTTCCAGCAAAATGACTTCCATATTCGTTCTCCTTCAAGTGATGTGCGTTGTGGAATGGGGTTGAAACGTAGAATTCAGGGGGCGGGGATCGGCGGAGGCCTGCTTTGCAGGTAGCGTTGGCGTAGTCCGAAAACGGCATCGGCAAGGCCGAGAGCGGCGATGACGAGAACGGGCCAGCTGAAAACGATCACGACGGTGTAGGCGCAACTGAGCCAGAGCGCGCGGCTTTTCAGCGCCAGCGTCAATGTATGCAGGACCGCAAAGCCGGTGAATGCGTAGGCCATGATCAGGGCTGTGGCGACGATCAGTGCCAGGATCGCCAGCAATCCGCCGATAAAGCAAAGTGCAATGGCGACGAACAACAGGACGAGCGTCATCGGCGGCAGCGCCGTGCTTTTCAGATCGGGCCAGGGCCGGTGCAGCCGTCCTGAGGTCGCCGTGATTTTTGCGGCCAGCCAGACATTGAGTGTCAAAGTCATCGTCGCGAAGATCGCGGCCGCGGCCGGCGCGATGGCCACCAGGGCATTGATAAATTGCTCGATCTCGCCGGTCGAAGCAGCATCGCTGGAACCGAAGATGCGCAGCAGGCCGCGCCGCAGCGTGCCGGTGATCGCGTCGGCGTCGGTGCCAAGGGTGAGAAGTGCTGCCATCGTGGTCAATGCGGCAAAGCCGGTAATCCAGAGCAGGATACGGCCGACCGGATACCATTCCAGATCCGGCGCCACCGGCGAAGCACCGTTACTCGACGAGATGCCGTTGGTCGCCGGCCGCCCCAGCAGCGCGAGATGCCCGAGCCAGCAGGCCGGCAGCGCGACCATGACGACGAAGGCGATGCAATAGGGAAGGCCGAAGATCGCACCGAGACCGATCGCTGCGCCGATGCCGCCGATGATGGCGCTGAGCGGTCCCCATCCGATTGCGGCCACCATCAGCGGCAGCGGCGCCAGATAAAACAGCAGCAGCGAAATCAGCGCACCCGAGATGATCGAGGCGAACATCAGCGCCGACGCGCAGCCGGCCGCAATGGCTATGAGAACGATCGCGATCATCAGCTGTCCCGCTCCTTTCGAGCGGTTAGGGGTTCGGTGAACCCCAACCATCGGCAACCGGACGACCCGGAAGCCTTATGAAGATTTCACTCCGCGACGCGAACGTCGCGGAGTGAAGGTTTTTATTACCTGATAACGTAAGGCAGCAGACCGAGGAAACGCGAGCGCTTGATGGCGCGCGCGAGTTCACGCTGCTTCTTGGCGGAGACGGCGGTGATGCGGCTCGGCACGATCTTGCCGCGCTCGGACACGTAACGCATCAACAGCTTGGAATCCTTGTAGTCGATCTTCGGCGCATTCGGACCCGTGAACGGGCAGGTCTTGCGGCGGCGGAAAAACGGACGGCGTGCACCAGCTTCAGCCATGATTCTTACTCCTCAACCGCTGCTTCATCGTCGCGCGGACGGCGCGGACCACGATCACCGCGGTAGCCACCGCCACCGCCATCGCGATCGCGATCGCCACGGAAGCCGCCTTCGCGGTCGCCGCGGAATCCGCCGCCACCACGATCATCGCGATCGCGGTCGCGATCGGCCTTGCGCATCATCGCCGAGGGGCCTTCCTCGTGCTCGTCGACGCGAACGCTGAGATAGCGAATCACGTCTTCGCTGATCCGCTCCTGCCGCTCGACCTCCGCCACCGCCGCCGACGGGGCGTCGATGTTCAGCAGCACGAAATGCGCTTTGCGATTCTTGTTCATGCGATAGGTGAGGGAACGTACGCCCCAGTTTTCCATCTTCACGACCTTGCCGCCGAGTTGCTCGACAATGCCGGTCATCTGGGTGGTCAATTCCTCGACCTGCTGGGTGCTCGCATCCTGACGCGCGAGAAAAACATGCTCATAAAGAGGCATGGGTGTCCTTTCCAAGGTTAGCGCGGTTCCCGGCGGCAAGCCCTTCGAACCCTTCGGAAAGGACTCGATATGCTCAGAAGGCGGAAGCACGGGACGACGGACCGACTGGCCCTGCCACATCAACATCGCCGAAAAGGTGAAATTGCTGAGACCGTCCGTTCAGCTCCCGGCCGGGATCCACGGATGGCGCGGTTTATACGGATTTTCAGCGCGATGGCAAGGGAAAGCGAACCATTTGGGGAACTGCGCCGGCCGGGAACCAGCGGCAACTTGACACAACCGGGTCCTGCAGTGTCTTTCGGCTCAACTTTTGGGATTTTCAGCATTCAGGGGCGCCGATGACGGCAGCATTCACTTTTCCGGGGCAGGGCTCCCAGGCGGTCGGCATGGGCAAGGCATTGGCCGAAGCCTTTCCGGCTGCCCGGGCGGTATTCGACGAGGTCGATGCGGCGCTCGGAGAGAAGCTGACTGCCATCATCTGGGACGGTCCGGCCGAGACCTTGCAGCTCACCGAAAATGCCCAGCCGGCATTGATGGCGGTCTCGCTTGCGACCCTGCGGGTGCTGGAGACCGAAGCCGGCTTTTCGGTGAGACGGGACGCTGCTTTCGTTGCCGGACATTCGCTCGGCGAATATTCCGCGCTCGCTGCCGCCGGCAGCCTCAGTATCAGTGATACCGCGCGCCTGTTGCGCACCCGCGGCCTCGCCATGCAGAAAGCCGTGCCGGTGGGCGTCGGCGCCATGGCCGCTTTGCTTGGCCTCGATTATGAGGCCGCAGTGGCCGTCGCCGACGAGGCCGCGCAGGGGCAGGTCTGCCAGGCCGCCAACGACAATGGCGGCGGGCAGGTCGTGGTCTCCGGCGACAGGGCCGCGGTCGAGCGCGCGCTCGAAATTGCCAAAACCAGGGGCGCCCGGCGCGCGATGCTGCTGCCGGTGTCCGCGCCCTTCCATTGCCGTCTGATGCAACCCGCGGCCGACGTGATGGCCAAAGCGCTGGCCGAGGTCGCTATTAAACGGCCGGTTTCGCCCTTGGTATCGAACGTATTGGCCACACCGATTTCCGACCCGGACGAGATCCGCAGCCGCTTGATCGAACAGGTTACCGGAACGGTGCGCTGGCGTGAGTCGGTGGCTTACATGGCCAGCCACGGAGTTACTCGGTTTTTCGAAATTGGCGCCGGCAAGGTGTTAAGCGGGCTGGTCAAGCGGATCGCCGACGGCGCCGTCGGTGTTTCGGTCGGCGGCCCCGGTGATATTGCTTCGGCGAAAGACGCGCTCGCTGCCGCGCAGACGGCGTGAGCGAGGGAGAGACGAGGATGTTCGATCTGACTGGCAGGACGGCGCTCGTTACCGGCGCGACCGGCGGCATCGGCGGCGCGATCGCGCAGGCGTTGCACGCGCAAGGTGCGACGGTGGCGATTTCCGGTACGCGGCGCGAGGTGCTGGACACGCTCGCCGGCAAACTCGGCGCGAAGGTTCACGTGCTGCCGTGCAATCTGTCCGATACCGCCGAGGTCGAGGCGTTGGTCCCGGCAGCAGAGAAAGCAATGGGACAGATCGATATTCTCGTCGCCAATGCCGGCATCACACGGGACAATCTGTTCGTGCAATTGCGCGACGAGGACTGGGACGAGGTCATCAAGGTCAATTTGACGGCGACCTTCCGTCTGGCCCGGGCCGCGACCAAGCTGATGATGCGCAAGCGGTTCGGCCGCATTATCGCGATCACCTCGGTCGTCGGCGTCACCGGCAATCCGGGCCAGGGCAATTACACCGCGTCGAAAGCAGGACTGATCGGCATGATCAAGACGCTGGGGGCGGAATACGCCAAGCGCAACATCACCGCCAATTGCATCGCCCCGGGATTTATTGTGACACCGATGACCGACGTACTCAGCGACAAGCAGCGGGAAACCATCCTCTCGAAAGTTCCTGCCGCCCGGCTTGGAACGCCCGAGGATATCGCGGCGGCGGCGGTGTATCTCAGTTCGAATGAAGCGGCGTATGTCACCGGGCAGACGATTCACGTCAATGGCGGCATGGCTATGTTTTGAGCCGTTTGCCGGTTCGTTCCGGCGTGGTGAGAGGCCGTTTCGGTCGCCGATTGAGGCTTGTGGTCAAGACTTGGGAAGTATGATAACCGAACCAGCAACGGATGGGCAAAGAACGCCATTGCAGGATTTTGAAACCCTGTATATTGGCGGTGCGGAGCCTGCCGTCGTTCGCCGGTCCCTTGTCTGACATGACGGGGCCAAATCAAGACGATGTGCGGCTGCGAAGAGACTTTAACGATCACGATGGCTCGTATCGTCTTGGGGTCGGGTCCAATGGAACAAGCGCGAGGTTGAACGATGAGTGAGATTGGCGAGCGAGTTAAGAAGATCGTGGTCGAACACCTTGGTGTCGAACCCGAGAAGGTTGTCGACAACGCGAGCTTCATTGACGACCTCGGTGCCGACAGCCTCGACACTGTCGAACTGGTGATGGCCTTCGAAGAAGAATTTGGTTGTGAAATTCCCGATGACGCGGCGGAGACGATTTTGACCGTCGGTGACGCTACGAAATTTCTCGAAAAGAACGCGAAAAGCTGACGTCCCCGCGCGGTGTTGACGAAGCCGGACGGGCCGTGGTCGAGCGGTCCACCGGCTTCTTGTTGTGGGCCGCGAATGCTGGGCTGGAGTGCTGGATATGAGGCGGGTTGTCGTCACGGGCCTCGGCATGGTTTCGCCACTCGGCTGTGGCGTCGAACCGACTTGGAAGCGCATCCTCAACAGCGAGAGCGGCGCCAGGAAGATCGAGACCTTTGATGTTTCCGATCTGACCAGCCGCATCGCCTGCGTGATTCCACGCGGCGACGGCACCGGCGGTACCTTCAATCCCGACCAGTGGATGGAGCCGAAGGACCAGCGCAAGGTCGACGATTTCATCATTTTCGCCATGTGCGCAGCGCGCCAGGCGCTCGACGATGCCGATTGGCATCCTGCCAACGAGGAAGACCGTTGCGCCACCGGGACCATGATCGGTTCGGGAATCGGCGGCCTGTCGGGCATTGCCGATACGGCGCTGCTTCTCAAGGAACGGGGCCCGCGCAAAGTGTCGCCGTTTTTCATTCCCGGCCGTATAATCAACCTGGCTTCAGGTTATGTGTCGATCGAGCACGGCCTCAAGGGCCCCAATCATTCGGTGGTGACCGCCTGTTCGACCGGCGCACACGCGATCGGCGATGCCGGCCGGCTCATCGCGCTGGGCGATGCCGATGTCATGGTGGCGGGCGGAGCGGAATCCCCGATCTGCCGGCTGTCGATGGCTGGCTTTTGCGCGGCGCGCGCCTTGTCGACCGGCTTCAACGATACGCCGGAAAAGGCATCGCGGCCCTACGACAAGGATCGCGACGGCTTCGTGATGGGCGAGGGTGCGGGCATCGTGATCCTTGAGGAATACGAGCATGCCAAACAGCGCGGCGCCAGAATCTATGCCGAAGTGACCGGTTACGGATTGTCCGGCGACGCCTATCATATCACCTCGCCATCGCCCGATGGTGATGGCGCGTTCCGCAGCATGAGCGCTGCCATGAAACGCGCCGGAATCACGTCTTCCGACATCGACTACATCAACGCGCATGGAACCTCGACGCAGGTCGGCGACGAAATCGAACTCGGTGCCGTGGAGCGGCTGCTGGGGAACGCCGCTTCCAAGGTGTCGATGTCGTCAACCAAATCGTCGACGGGGCATCTTTTGGGCGCCGCCGGAGCGATCGAGGCGATCTTCAGTATTCTTGCGATTCGCGATAATATCGCCCCGCCGACGATCAATCTCGACAACCCGTCGGTAGAAACGGCGATCGATCTCGTGCCTCAAACGCCGCGCAAGCGCGAGATCAATGTCGCGCTGTCGAATTCGTTCGGTTTCGGGGGCACCAACGCATCCGTGATCCTGCAGCGCGTGGTCAGCTAACGCGTCACACCAAGAGTCCACCGTTTCGCCGCATTCGGTGATAAATCCTAGTTTTGGGCGTAGACTACCGGCCGAGGCGGAAATTTTCGCGAGGCCGCGATTGAAACCGACAGGATTCAGGTTGCATCGATGAGTGAGAGGCCGCCCATTTCGCCACGGAGCCCGCGCGCCGCGCTGGAGCCCGAGCAGGTACCACCGCCGCCAAAGCGTTCCGAGCGCGCCCGCAATCCGTTTGTCGTGGCGGGCAACGCGATCATTACCATCGTGCTCGTCTTGATGATCGGCGTAGGCGGCGGCTACATCTACGGCAGGCAGAAGATCGAGGCTCAAGGCCCGTTGCAGGAGGACAAGATCGTCAACATTCCGGCGCGCGCTGGAATGACCGATATTGCCGATATCCTGCAGCGTGAGGGCGTGATCGACAACAACCGCTGGGCATTCATCGGCAGCGTGTTCGCGCTGAAGGCACGTTCCGAACTCAAGCCCGGCGAATATTCATTTCAGAAGAATGCCAGCCTGCGCGATGTCATCGGCACCATGGTCGAGGGCAAGGTGGTCCAGCACGCCGTCACGATTCCGGAAGGGCTAACCTCAGAGCAGATCGTGGCCCGGCTTTCGGATAACGATATTTTCGCTGGCACCGTCCGCGAAATTCCCCGCGAGGGAACATTGCTGCCGGAAACCTACAAGTTTCCACGCGGCACCACGCGCGATCAGGTGATTGCGCGCATGCAGCAGACCCAGAAGCGCGTGCTCGCGGAAATCTGGGAACGGCGCAATCCGGACGTTCCGGTCAAGACGCCGGAGCAGCTCGTAACCCTGGCTTCCATTGTCGAAAAAGAAACCGGCAAAGCGGACGAGCGCAGCCGCGTCGCCGCCGTATTCGTCAACAGGCTGCGGCAAAAGATCAAGCTGCAATCCGATCCGACCATCATCTATGGCCTGGTCGGCGGCAAGGGAACGCTGGGGCGGCCGATCAAGCGCAGCGAAATCCAGCAGCCGTCGCCTTACAACACCTACGTGGTCGACGGCCTGCCGCCTGGGCCGATCGCCAACCCCGGACGCGCCTCGCTCGAAGCGGCAGCCAATCCGGCGCGCACCCGCGATCTGTTCTTCGTTGCCGACGGCACCGGCGGCCACGCCTTTACCGAAACCTACGACCAGCATCAGAAGAACGTCGCCAAATTGCGCGTGATGGAAAAGCAGATTCAGAACGATACCGTCGAACCCGCTGACGATCCGCCGCCGCCGGCCGCCGCGAGCTCGCCAGCTGACGCCAACCCCACCGCTACGACCACCCCGAAGCCGGCGGCGCCGAAAAAACCGGGGCGGCGGCAGGGTGCGGCGCAATCGACCGCGTCGCCGCCGGTGGCGCAGCGATAGCGCGCGAGCCGCGGCTGGCTGGAACCGAATTCCACTTTGCTCGAAAACGTCTTAAGGTCGCATCTTCTTTCTGCGAATCTCACGCCCGCACCATCAGGAGAAATTCACGCGATGCCGCTGTCGAGCATGACCGGCTTTGCCCGAAGCCACGGCGCCAGCGGACCGTATGCGTTCGAATGGGAATTGAAGTCGGTCAACGCCAAGGGCTTTGACCTGCGGATGCGGTTGCCGCCGGGATGGGACGAGCTTGAAGCACTGGCCAAAAAACGCGCCGGCGAGTTGCTGTCGCGGGGAACGGTGTATGCCAATCTCAACGTCAAGCGCACCAACGCGGTCTCGACCATCCGCATCAACGAAGAAGTGCTGGCGTCGATTGTGAAGGTCGCCGGCGTTCTTGCCGGCAAGATCGATGCGGTGGCACCCAGCATCGATGGCCTGTTGGCGATCAAGGGCGTCATCGAGGTCGTCGAGCCGGAAAGCAACGAGGCCGAGGATAAGGCTGCGAAGGCCGCGGCGGCGGCGGCGTTCGAGCAGGCGCTCGCCGACCTGGTCAAAATGCGCCAGCGCGAGGGGGTGACGCTCGGGCAGATCCTCTCCCAACGCATGGATGAGATCGAAAAACTGGCGAAGAAGGCCGAGGCCGCCCCCGGTCGCAAGCCCGAAGCGATCAAGGCGCGGCTTGCCGAGCAAATCGCGGCGCTGCTTGAGTCCTCCGATCGCTTTGATTCCGATCGGCTCAATCAGGAAGCGATCATGATCGCGGCCAAGGCCGACATTCGCGAGGAACTCGATCGCATCGCCTCGCACATCTCGCAGGCCCGCGAGATGATCGCCAAGGGCGGACCGGTTGGGCGGCGGCTCGATTTCCTGGCGCAGGAATTCAACCGCGAGGTCAACACCTGCTGCTCCAAGTCGAACGACCTCGAATTGACCAACACCGGTCTCGAAATGAAGAATGTGGTCGAACAATTCCGCGAGCAGGTTCAGAATCTGGAGTGATGCATGACGGCTGGAGGCCACGGCATCGACGGGGTTGAGCGGCGCGGGCTGATGTTCGTGCTGTCATCGCCGTCGGGCGCCGGCAAGACCACGCTGTCGCGCCTGTTGATCGAACGGATGCCCGGTCTGAAGATGTCGGTGTCGGCGACGACGCGGCCGATGCGGCCCGGCGAAGTCGACGGCCGTGACTATCTGTTTGTCGACAAATCCAGCTTCGAACAGATGGCAAGGCGTGACGAGTTGCTCGAATGGGCGATCGTTTTCGACAATCGCTATGGCACGCCGCGGGCGCCGGTCGAAGCCGCCCTGTCCGCGGGACAGGACGTGCTGTTCGACATCGACTGGCAGGGCACCCAGCAATTGCGGGAAAAGGCGCGAGCGGACGTTGTCAGCGTTTTTATCTTGCCGCCGTCGGCAGCCGATCTCGAGAAACGGCTTCATACCCGTGCGCAGGATTCCGATGAGGTGATCCGGGGACGGATGAGCCGCGCGACCCACGAACTGAGCCACTGGGCGGAATACGATTACATCGTGATCAACCACGATATCGATGCAGCGTTCGCCGAGGTGCAGTCAATTCTCAAGGCTGAGCGGCTGAAGCGCGAACGCCGCTCCGGTCTCACGACATTCGTGCGGGAATTGCAGCGGCAATTGGAGAAATAACGGGGCGGTTAGTTGGTCGCGCTTCGGGCCAGCCGCGCGAGCATTTCCTGGATCCTGCCGTTCGGATCATCCGCCGTGCGCAGCTCCCAGGGAATGTCGTCCCTGCGGATACGAGCGCCCGAGTCGAGGTCAACCGTCGGCGATCGACGATCGATATTGGCCGTTTCCCAGATCGCCTGCCGATCGACCTGAATCGTGCTCCGGCCGATCCATCGCGGGTTTCCGAACCTGAAAACCGCGCTTCCGATCAGACCCGCCAGCGCCAGCGCGCCGAGAATGACGAGCAACAGCGTCTGAATCGAGCCCGGCTGTTTTTCTGGCGATGAGTCCGCCGCGGCGAGGGCAACCGCGGCAGGTGCGGCTGATGGTGTCGCGTCTGAATCAGGTGGTACGGCGGCACCCGAATTGGCCGCGGTCGACGGCGGAACGGTCGAGGAACTGAGTCCCGGCTGCTCCGGCCAGCGCGAGGCGACGGCCGATCGTTGTGTCTCCGCGGCCGGCGTCGCGTTCGTTGCGTCGTCGGCTATCGCCGGCGCGAGCCCGTTACCGCGTTTAGGCGCTTCGATTGCGGCCTGCGCGGGCAGTTCGGCGTGAGCGTCCGCGATCGAGCGTAGCGTCGTGGCTTCTGCGGTCGGCGAACCCGGCTTCGCCGACGGCGAGGAATTCGGAGCAGCGCTTTGCGAAAGCTTTTCGCCCTTGAGATACCAGCAGTGACGTTTGGTGGCGTGATCGATGCGATAGTACCAATGGCTACCGTTTGGCGCGGCGTCTTTCGGTCCGGAAAGGCAATCCTCCGCCGCAGGCGTAGCGCCATGTGAAACCGTTGTCAGCGGGATGCCCGCAAGAATGCTGGCAACGACGACTGACACGAATTTCGCGGTTCGGCCTGGCATGTGAATCTCCGGTGATACGCGGCACTTTGTTCCCCAATCTCTGCAAAAACTTGGGTCGTAATGCGCCGCAATTCCGGACAGCATGAGGCTTAATTCGGGCTCGCCTTTGCAACTGAAAGGCGCGACGGCAGTCGCCAAAACCCCAAATGGCTCCGCCTCAGTTCTTCAACACGATGCGCCCGACCACCTTTCCAGCGCGCAACTCGTCGATCCATTTCTGGACCTCGCCCATCGGTTCCTCCTTCATCGGCGTCGGCTTGATCTTGCCACTGCGGGCGAGCGCCATCAGTTCCCGAGCCTCGGCCAGCGTTCCGACCATGAAGCCTTCGATCGTCATGCGCTTGTAGATCCATTGCACCATCGGCAGGCTGAAATTGCCGCCCATCAGACCGGAGACCACGATCTTGCCGCCGCGCGCGACCGTGGAGACCGCAAAGCCCATCGATTTTTCGTTGCCGGCAAAATCGACCACCCCGTCGAAACCGCCATCGGTTTCCTTGATCATCCGTTTGACCACGTCAGCCTCGGCGGGATCGTAGGCGACGGCAGCACCGTTCTTGAGTGCGGCTTCGCGTGCCGCCGGGCTCAAATCCGCGACCGAGATCTTCTGCTTGAACATGGCTTGCGCGAAGGCCAGCCCCATCATGCCGACGCCGCCAAGGCCGATCAGCAGCAGATTGCGCTGCCGCGGGCGGTCGACGAGGCGCTTCAGGGCGCCATAGGCGGTTATCCCGGAGCACATCAGGGTCGCTGCCTGATTGACCGGCAACGGATCGTAGTCCAGCAGGTATTTCGCGTCCGGCACCAGCACGTGGCTGGCGAAACCGCCGTCGATGGCGACACCGAGAAAGCGCTGCTTGACGCAGAGATTCTCGTCGCCATTGAGACAGTCGCGGCATTGGCCGCAGCCGATCCAGGGGAATACCGCCCTCTTTGCGCCGATCAGGTCTTTCGATACATCCGGACCGACTTCCTCGACGATCCCCGCGATCTCGTGTCCCAGCGTGAACGGCAGCGTCATGCCGCGCGTGGTGTCGAGTTTCTTGCCGCCGCCGAGGTCGGCATAACCGTCCTGAATATGCAGGTCGGAATGGCACAGCCCGCAACGCTCGATCCGGACCAGCACTTCCTTGCCTTGCGGCTTCGGCGTGTCGACGATGGTTTCACACAGGGGCGCATCGAACTTGATCAATGACTGGCGACGCATCAGCGCCATGGGGCTTCTCCTCAGGGAATGTTCATTTTTCCGTTTCGTATATCGGTCAATTCACGGGCCATGGCAACAAAGCCACTGACCGGAACGGTTTCAGCGCGTCGCGTCAAATCGACATCGGCGGCCTGGGCCAGCCGCGCCGGATCGACCGGCAGCGATTTCAGGCTTTGCCGCAGCATTTTTCGCCGCTGGCCGAATGCCGCCGCCGCCACCATCTCCAGCGCCTTGCGGTCGCATGGCTCCGGCGCGATGCGGGGCACCAATCGCACGACGGACGAGGTGACCTTGGGCTGCGGAACGAATGCCGCGGGTGAAATGTCGAACAGGATTTTTGGCTCGGTGCGCCAGTTCGCGAGCACGCCGAGCCGGCCGTAAGCTTCGTCATTGGCGCGCGCGACAATTCGCTCGGCCACTTCACGCTGAAACATCAGCACCATCATGTCATACCATGGTGGCCACGGCTCGATCGACAGCCAGTCGATCAATAGCGCGGTCGCGATGTTGTAGGGCAGGTTGGCAACGATTTTGGCGGTGGTGCCGCCGAGCAACGGCCGCGGATCGAAATGCTGCGCGTCGGCGCAGATGATTTCCAGCCGCCCCGGATAACGCGCCGAAATTTCCTCGAGCGCCGCCAATGCGCGCTGGTCGCGCTCCACCGCAATGACGCGCCGCGCGCCGAGCGCCAGCAATGCGCGCGTCAACCCGCCGGGACCCGGGCCGATCTCGATGATGGTGGCGTCTTCGAGCGGGCCCGCGGCGCGAGCGATCCGCGCGGTGAGGTTGAGGTCCAGCAGGAAATTCTGTCCCAGCGATTTGCGAGCCGACAACGCGTGCTGGCGAATGACTTCGCGAAGCGGTGGAAGGTCGTCGATCGCGCTCATGCCGGCGGCGCTGCCGCGAGGCGGGCGGCGAGCCGCAAGGCCGCGATCAGGCTCGATGGATTGGCGCTGCCGGTGCCGGCAATGTCGAAGGCCGTGCCATGATCGGGCGATGTGCGCACGAAAGGCAATCCCAGCGTGACGTTGACCGCATCGTCGAATGCCAGCGTCTTGACCGGGATCAGCGCCTGATCGTGGTACATGCAGATCGCGCAGTCGTAGGTTTTGCGCGCGGCGTCATGGAACATGGTGTCCGCCGGCAGCGGTCCGGTGACCTCGATGCCCTCGGCGCGCAGGATTTCGATGGCGGGTGCCACGATGCTCCGGTCTTCGGTGCCGAGCGTGCCGTCTTCACCGGCGTGCGGATTGAGGCCGGATACCGCGAGGCGCGGATTGGCGAGCCCGAAGCGGGCTTTCAAAGCCGCATTCACGATGCGAACCGTCGTAACGATCAGGTCGGTCGACAGCTGCGCGATCGCCTCCCGCAGCGGAACATGGATCGTGACGGGCACAACGACAAGGGCAGGGGACCACAACATCATCACCGGTTGCGGCGTGTGGCCGCCGGTCGCCGCGAGTTCGGCGAGAAATTCGGTATGGCCGGGATGTCGAAATCCGGTGCGGTAGAGCACGCTCTTGGCAATGGGATTGGTGACAACGGCGCTCGCCCGTCCGGCAAGGACGTCACCGACCGCCTGGCGAATGGAGGCGGTGGCGGCATCCGCGCTGGTGTCGTCGGGCAGGCCGGGCAGCGCGGACGCCGGATGGCCGGTGGCGACGACCGGCAATGCGTCGGCAAACGCAGCGAAGGCATCCTCGGCCTGAACGTCGGCGAAGCTGACCTTAAGTCCGAGAGCTGTCGCCCGCTTGCCAAGGAAGTCGCGATCGCCAAGCAGATAGAATGCCGGCAGCTTCAGCTCATTGCGGCGCAGCCACGCTTTTATGGTGATATCGGGCCCGATACCTGCGGGTTCGCCTATCGTCAGCGCGAGGGGCTGTGCCATGCGTCAATGGCGTTTGTTATTGTGAGGCTGTTCGTTGCTGTTTTCATTCTCTCGGTATTCGATCATCGCGGATTTGCGGACTTCCTGCAGATACGCTTTCGACTTTGCCTCGTATTTGTCGACAAACATCTTGTCGCGGATTTCCTTCTTTTTCGGCGTGTCGACGGTGGTCGGCTTGCGGTCGCAGAGCGCCACCATCTCGACGCCCTGTTTTGTCACTTCGGGCTCGGTCAAATGACCAATCGGAGTCTTGTCGAGCACTTCACGAAGGGGCGCCGGCAGGTCCGCCGATGTTTTGGTCACAGCTTCTCGTATCGCCGCATTTTGCATGGACTTGAACAACGCGTTCGCCTCATCGCAGGTCTGCACGCGACCGCGCAGGGCTTCGGCTTCCTTGCGCCTTGCCTCGGTGGCGGCCGGCGGCGATCCTCGTTCGACGATCAGGACAATCGGCTGCATTTTATATTCGAAGCTGTCGGTGTCCGGCTTATCGGGGGTCTCGCTGCTCTTGGCGGCGGCGACGACCTCTTTCTCCCCGACCTGCAGGCTTTCCTTGAACCGCCCGCGGATCAGGCTGGACCAGACCATCTCCGCCCGCATGCGTTCCTTGAGCGTCTCGGGCCGAATGCCCGAGCTTGCCAGAGATTTGGTGAGCTGATCCGGCGTGATGTGCATCCTTGAACTCATTCCCGAATACAAGCCGTCGATGTCGGATGAGGACGGGTCGATACTGTATTTTTTTGCTTCCCTGATTTTTATCTTTTCGTCGATCAGTTCGTCGATCACTTGCTTGCGGACCTGAGGCTTGTGTGTCGACAGGAAGTTCAGCTTGCTGCGCTGTTCGATGTCGTAATTGGTGATGGCGTCGCCATTGACGATGACGGCGACGGTCTGCGCATGGGACGGCGTTGCGCAAAGCAACAGAAATAGCGCCGCCGCCCAACCGAGGCTGAGAAGCGAAAGGCGCTGAATGGATGTGGTCGTCATGATCATATTCGCCGTATCAACCGATTCGAGTTCGATCCGCGACGTGCTGGCAAGTCATCCGTCGGGAGATGCCGCCGCTGCTCTATTTCGAGGATGTATCAGCAAGCGTCCGCAAGCCGAGCTGTAGCATGAAAACATGGCTAAGGATCGGCGGCGAGGAGGTAGTGGCGTACGAAAAGGCTGTGACGTAGTTGAAGCCCAGCACGAAGCAGTCGTCCACATAGCCTACGCCGATGGCGTATTGGTTGAGTTCATTCAGGATCAGATCCCAACGGGCAGCTCCGGTCAGCACCCAGTTTGACGCCAGCTTGATGTTGGTAGTGCCGAGAATGCCTTCTCGGCGAGTCAGGTACCCCAGTTCGGGCTGCGGGGCATAGTCACCGTACAGCAGGCTGACCGAGAAGCGATCGTAGTTGGCTTTGCCTTCAGCCTCGAAGCGCTCGACGCTTCCGGTCGCCTCGTCGAATCGCGCGCGCGTGCTGAAGGTGTAGGTCCTGTTGGGCGAATAGTTGATGCTGGCGACATAGTCCGATACCGGCTTGTCCAGACCGGAGTCCAGCGCGGTATTAGTGACGTCGTGCACCGCAAAGGAATTCAAGCCGAACAGTTGATAGGACTGTCCGAACACTGTGGTGACCGAGCCGCCGCGGTCGAACTGCGTCGTCGTCTGCACGCCGACATTGGCGCGGCCTCCGCCTTCCTCGCGATCGTAGCCTGAGAATTTGTCGACGGCGAACAGGTTGGTGGTGTCGAAGGTCATGCTTTGCGCGTCTTCGTTCGGAAGCTTGCCTGCCAGGGGTTCGTTGGGACGAGCGATGACCTGCACGATCGGTTCGATCGTCGTGCTTCCCCACGGCTGAACATTGATGAAGGGGTAGCGATATTCGAGACCGACCGTGGGCATCGCCCGCAGCGCCTGGCTTTCGCCGGTCGCAAGGAAATTCGAAACGCCCGGCTGGTTCGCAACCGAGCTATCGATCGCATCGACCCGGACGCTTGCAAATGGTGTCCAGATCTCGCCGGCCGAATCGGTGAACGAGCGCCGCCAATCCACTTCGCCCGTCGCTCGTGTATAGGTGCCCGGCATGCCCCGCAGCAGACAGTTCGCAGGATTTATATTCTTGGCCGGGTCGGCTCCCGTTGCGAGGCATGAGCCGTTGGCAAGCGCGGCCGCGGTGACCGCATCGAATGCCGCGGTATCGCGGGTCAGGCTGGTGAAGTTACCCTTGTAGCTGAATTCACCGCCCAGCACCGGGTAGTTGATCACGTTCGAATAGTCGATGACCGGCGCAACGACGGGTACCTGGGACTGATTGCCCGAAAGACTGAGAAAGTAGATCGCGCGCGCGTCGAAGTAGCTGCGGTTGCCGACGCCGGTCAGATAGAGGTCTGAAACGGCTTCGGTCGGCAACGCCAGAAATGCGGCAAGCGGGTCCTTGTACAGCGACAGGTTGTAGTCGGACATTATCATATAGTCGGAGAGCGCGACGCCGTCCCAGCCCCAGACCCACTTATCATTTAGCGCGAATTGGCCCTTTGTTTCGATGCCGCCGCGGAACTGACGGTCTCCTGGCTGACCCGCATAGGCTGCGGGATCCTGCTGGTCGATACCATAGGCGCGGATTTGATACGATCCGTTGAGTAACCGCTGACGGAACTCGGCCTGAAACAACACGCCTTCCTTCGTTGTATAGCGCGGGTCGAAGGTTGCGTCGTAGTCGGGCGCGATATTCCAGAAGAACGGTGTTTCAATGCTGTATCCGTAAGTGCCGGTCTTGATCTCCGGCATCAAGAACCCGGTCTTCTTCTTGACGGTCGGGTCGGGGGCTGAACCATATGGCAGGTAGGCTATCGGAACGCCGAAGAACTCCAGCTGCGCGTTCTCGAAGTACAGCATCTTGTCGATCTGGTCGTGAATGATGCGCGCGCCCTTGACCTGCCACAGCGGCGGCTTCTTCGGATCATCCTTGCAGGGTGCGCAAGCCGTGTAGACGCCGTTCTCGAACACGGTGTAATTGCCGTTGGAGCGGTCGGCGCGGGTCGCAGCCATTCGCGTCGCATCGGCGGTTTCGACATGCAGCGAATCGACGAAACCGTCGCGGTAGTCGTCGCTCAAATCCAGAATGTTGGCATAGGTGATCTTGCCGTCCACATCGGTCATGCGGATGTTGCCTTCGGCATGAAGGCGTTTCGTCTTTTGATCGTAGATGACCTTGTCGGCCTCGACGCTGGTGCCGTTGTAGAACATCTGCACGTTGCCGACCGCCGACACCCGTGAATTGTTGTAGTCGTAATCGACCTCGGTTGCCTGGACCAGCATCTGTCCATCGTTGGGCGGACGCGTCGGTCTCGGATGCGGCGGTTGCGGATTGTAGGTGAAAGTCTGCGCCGACGCTGGCGTTGCGAGGACGATGCCGAGCGCGGCGGCGAAAATGACCCCGAAGACGAGCGCGAGAACGGATCCGCTCGCGGCCAAGCGACACCGACGGCGGCGCACACAGGTGCTCCGCCGGAACGCAGACGACCTTCCCTGGCGGGCGGCGACTACGGCCACTACCCGTCCTCCTGGTACAACAAGGCCAAAAAGCCAGTGAGGCCGCCCACGCATACGGGCAACCACGCCGAAGCGATCGGATGCATCAACTCAGCCTTGCTCAAATCCTCGGTTACTTTCGACAGAACGTAGAGCAGAAAGCCTGCACCCACGCCACTCAAAACCATCTTTTGCACGCCGCCGAAACGGAAGAACCGCAAGCTCACGGCGGCCGCCACCATCACCATTGCCGCCAATAAAAACGGCTGTGCGAGCAGCTTGTGATACTGCAACCGGTATCCCGCAGTCGCGAATCCGGAGCTCTCGGAAGAGCGGATATAGTTCGGAAGTTGCCAAAAAGACACAGTCTCCGGCGTGGAGAAACTGTTGCGAACCTGGGCGGGGGTGAGGGTGGTCGGGAGCACGAAGCTATCCTGATCAACTGCGGGACGATCGAGGGTGTATCGCCGTACCGATTTGAACACCCAGCGCCCGTCCTCCAGCGTTGCCTCCTGGGCTTCGATTCGCTCCTTGAACTGGTAGTCAGTATCGAATCGGAACACCGTCAATCCGGTCAGCCGCACGCCCTGCTGCTCGCTGCGGGCGGCATTGATGATGGCCTGGCCGTCATTGTTGACCTGATTGATCCAGAAACCGGCGGCGTCCTGTATTCCGCCACCGGGAGCGGAGCCGAAAAGCTCCGCCTCCATCCGTTTGGAGACTTCGCGCAGATTGGCGGACATCGGGTTGTAGGCGGTCGTCGCCACGATCCCGAGCACGATCGCGCTCGCCAGCGCCGGCGCGATGAACTGCCAGGCGGAAACGCCGGCCGCGCGTGCGACCACCAGCTCCAGCCGCCGCGAAAGCGCCAGATAGCAAGTCATCGCTCCGATCAGGATGCAAAACGGCATCATTTTTTCGAGCAGTTGAGGCACCCGGAACAGCGACGTCTCCGCGACGGTAATCGCGGATGCCGTCACCAGCCCCGAGGTCTTCCTGACCATCTCGATGTAATCGACGAGCACAAGCAGGACAAAGATGCTGGCGAATACGCCGATGGCCGAGGCCACGAAGCGGCCTGCGAAATAACGCCCAAGCGTGTTGGTCATCATGCTCATGCTGTGACCGGCCGCCGCCCCAAAGGCCGCGGAAGACGCGCGTTCGATTCGCCGATCGCCAACGCCGGGATCATCTGGCTGTCGAAACCGGGAACCGTCAGGATCATCCAATTCGGGCCGGTCATCGAACTCAACGCCGCCCAGCGCCCGCGCAATCCGGAGAGCTCCGGCGAGGCTGACGGGAATCAGCGCAAGCGACGCAAGCGTCGTGCGAAAGATGTATTTGTCGATCGACCCCATCGTTACCGCACGACCCCGCCCTGCGAACCGGAACTGACGCTGCGACCAATCCCGAAATCGGGATCCCCTTTGGTCGCGCGCCATTGATCCGGCCGGCCCCACTCTCTCACTACCATCCCTTTGATCCGTCAACAAAATGGCTGCGCCAAGGCACCCTTAGGATATGGTTAATAATTCGCGCCATGTGACCTCTCGGCCACGGGGACGCTTGGCAGCGCCGCGGCTGACAGGCAATAGTGCCCTGACCACGTTCTAAATGTATCTGCATCACAGCCAAAGTGAGCATTCCAACCATCGTGCCCCCGCGGGTTTCTTCCCGCCCGGTGACAGCCTTATTCTGGAGGATTTGCCTATGTCCGACGCCGTCAAGGTCGGCTTCGTTCCGTTTTCCACCGCGCCACGCGGCATTCTGGTGGTGTTCTGCGACGACACGTTGAAATTCGGCGCCGCGACCCGCAAGGCGCTGGGAGATGCGACCGATGTCGTCGGACGCGCCGCGGCCACCAACCAGTTCAAGGGAAAGAGCGGATCCGCACTCGATATTCTGGCGCCTGAGGGTCTCAAGGCCTCACGCCTGATCGTGGTCGGTGCTGGCAAACTATCGGCGATCAAGGACTACGATTTTCTCAAGCTTGGCGGCGCGGTAGCCGGCAAACTGCGCGCCGGCAACGACGCGGTGACGATCATCGCGGAACTGCCGACAGGGGCCTTGAAGCCGGACCAGGTCGCGGCGGTGGCATCCGGTGTGCGGCTGCGCGCCTATAAATTCGACCGCTACAAGACCAGGAAGAAAGACGGCGAGGACGCCGCGTTGCACGCTGACGTTTCGATCGCGGTCGGCGATGTAGCCGCCGCGCGCAAGGCGTTTGCTCCCGACGCTCACATCGTCGACGGCGTCATCATGGCGCGCGAACTGGTGAATGAGCCTCCGAACGTGCTCTATCCCGTGGAATTTGCGCGCCGCGCCAGCCGGCTGCGCAAGCTCGGCGTCGATGTCCAGGTCCTGGACGTCAAGGCCATGACGAAACTCGGCATGGGCGCGCTGCTCGGGGTCTCCCAGGGCTCCACGCAGCCCGGCCGCACCGTGATCATGCGCTGGAACGGCGGCAAGCGCGGCGACCAGCCGGTTGCTTTCATCGGCAAGGGCGTTTGCTTCGATACCGGCGGCATTTCCATCAAACCGGCGGGAAGCATGGAGGACATGAAGGGCGACATGGGGGGTGCCGCCTGTGTGGTTGGGCTGATGCATGCGCTGGCGGCGCGCAAGGCCAAGGTCAATGCGGTCGGGGCTATCGGCCTTGTCGAGAACATGCCCGATGGCAACGCGCAACGTCCCGGTGACATCGTGACGTCGATGTCCGGCCAGACCATCGAGATCATCAATACCGACGCAGAAGGGCGGTTGGTGCTGGCCGATGTGCTCTGGTATGTGGCGAAGAAGTTCAAGCCGAAATTCATGGTCGACCTTGCGACACTCACCGGCGCGATCATGGTTGCGCTCGGCACCGAATATGCCGGGTTGTTTTCCAACAATGACGAATTGTCGGAGCGCCTGACGAAGGTCGGGCTGGAGACCGGCGAGCGGGTTTGGCGCATGCCGCTCGGTCCCGAATACGACAAGCAGATCGACTCGCAGTTCGCAGACATGAAGAACACAGGCACCCGCAACGGCGGCTCGATCACCGCTGCGCAGTTCCTGCAGCGCTTCGTCGACGATACGCCGTGGGCGCATCTCGATATCGCGGGAACCGCGATGGGCGCACCGAAATCCGAGATCAACCACAGCTGGGGCTCGGGCTATGGGGTGCGCCTGCTGGAGCGATTGGTCGCGGAATATTACGAAGCCAGGAAGTAGCTGAACCCGGATGACGGAAGTTTTATTCTATCATCTGCAAAACATGTCGCTTGAGAGCGTGTTGCCGCCGCTGCTGGAAAAATCGCTGGAACGCGGCTGGCGAGTTGTCGTGCAGTCGACGTCGCAAGAGCGCACCGACGCGCTGGACGCGCATTTGTGGACCTATCGCGATGATTTGTTTTTGCCGCACGCCACATGGCGCGCCGGCGACGCACAGGATCAGCCGATCGTGCTGACCTCCGAGGAGGGCAATCCGAACCGGGCCAACGTGAGATTTCTGGTCGACAACGCCGCTCTGCCTGTCGATTTCGGACGCCTATCACCGGCTGGTTCTGGTTTTCAACGGCGATGATGGCGAGGCGCTGGCCGCAGCCCGGAGCGCCTGGACAGATTGCAGGACGCGCGGGTTCGAGGTCACCTACTGGCAGGCCGATGAGCGGGGCCGGTGGCAGCGGCGGGAATAGCGATCCCTGACAATTAATGATAATCTGCGGTTTCGGCCGAGGGGCTTGCGCTTAGCCACGGTCGTGCCGCAAAGTGATGTTGGGACAACCGCTTAGGGCGGTCTAGGAACTTAATTCATCGTGCGAGACAAGAACGCTCATCGAAAGCGCCTGCTGGCGTTGCTGGTGTTTGCCCCGGTCATCGCGGGCTGCGCCGGCGCGTCGGACATGTTTTCGTCCGATCTTCTGTCGAAGGACGCGGAGTGGTTTTCGCGCTCGGGCAGGCTGTTCATCAAAAACGTTTCGATCGAAACGCCGCCCTTGACGCCCAACAAGCCGGTCACGGCCGACGATCTCGTCAGCGCCGAGGGCTATTGCGCGGGAATGGCGCCTCCCGGCGGCTCCAACGCATTGGCCGAGGGCGCCGCCGCGTCGCCGCCGCCAACGACCACGGGAACGGTGGCGCTGGGTCACACCGAATGCGATGTCGTGCGCGGCATTGGTTCACCCGGCAGCGTCAATTTGTCGAACAATGGGCGTGGCGATCGGGTGGCGGTCATCAGCTATCTGCAAGGCCAACGCGCCGGAATCTATACCTTCACCGGTGGACGGCTGACGTCGATCGAACGCGCGCCGGGTGCGGTGGTGCAGCCCAAACCCGCAAGATCGAAGAAGAAGCCGGCGGCGACCTGAATGCCGTCCCTGGAAAAGCTCTAATCTTGTTTGACGCGTTTTCTTCACGCGAACCGGTACCCACTGCGCTGGAAAACGCTTTGTTCAGCCGGTCGCCTCGTCATACTGCGAACTTGCGGTCAGCCACGCTTCCTCGGCCTGCTGCAAGGCGTTGGCCGCACCGGCGCGCGCCTTGCTGAGCTGGGCGGCCTGTTTCGGGTCGCGCTGAAACAGACCCGGCAGCGCCAGCGCAGTATCGATCTTGGCGATGATGCCGTTGATGCGCGCGATCTCGGCTTCGGCGTCTGAAATCCTCTGCTTCAGCGGCGCACGGTTTTCGCCCTTGTTGCGCTGAGGCTTGTCGCGGCCATTGCCGCGTTCGCCGCCGCCGCGGTCGCGCGAACTGGCACGCATGCCGCGCGCCGACAGCACCATCCGCCGGTAATCGTCGAGGTCGCCATCATAGGCCGTGACGGCATGATCGGCCACCACCCACAATTGATCGGCGCAGGCCTCGATCAGATAGCGATCATGGGAAACCATG
This sequence comes from uncultured Pseudomonadota bacterium, assembly GCA_963771225.1. Taxonomy (GTDB): domain Bacteria; phylum Pseudomonadota; class Alphaproteobacteria; order Rhizobiales; family Xanthobacteraceae; genus Bradyrhizobium. Next base: position 191,500 of record CAVYSR010000017.1, read on the forward strand.
ATGACCGCGCCGGGATATTCATTGATCGCTTCAGCAAGTGCCGCGCGGCTGTCGATGTCCAGATGGTTGGTCGGCTCGTCGAGAATGATCATGTTGGGACCGAAGAAGGTCGCAAGTCCCAGCAGCAGCCGCGCCTTTTCACCCCCCGACAAGCTTCGAACCAGCGTGTCGCCGGCTTTGCCGGAGAAGCCGATCGCGCCGGTGCGCCCGCGGATCTTGGTTTCGGTGGCGTCCGGCATCAGCTTGCGAACGTGATCGTAGGGCGATCCGTCGAGATTGAGCTCGTCGACCTGATGCTGCGCGAAATAGCCGACCGATAATTTGTCCGCGCGGGTGACATGTCCGGCAAACGGCGGCAGCTTGCCCGCGAGCAGCTTGACCAGCGTCGACTTGCCATTGCCGTTGGAACCGAGCAGCGCGATGCGGTCGTCGGTGTCGATGCGCAATGTCACGCGATTGAGCACCGGCTTTTTCGGATCGTAGCCGACCGAAACATTGTCAACGGCGATGATCGGCGGTGACAGCATCTTCTCAGGGACCGGAAATGAAATCTCGCGCACGTCCTGCGTCACCAGCGCGGTGACGGGCTTCATTCTTTCCAGCATCTTGACGCGGGACTGTGCCTGACGGGCTTTCGAGGCCTTGGCCTTGAAGCGGTCGACGAAGGCCTGCAGCCGCTTGCGCTCGTCGGCCTGGCGCTTGGCGTGCTTGGCATCCAGCATTTCGCGGGTGGCGCGCTGCTCTTCGAACGACGAGTAAGTCCCCTTGTAGAGCGTCAGCTTGCCGCGATCGAGATGCAGGATCTGGTCGACCGAGGTGTCGAGCAGGTCGCGGTCGTGACTGATGACGATCACGGTGCGCGGATAGTTCGCCAGATGATCTTCGAGCCACAGCGTGCCCTCGAGATCGAGATAGTTGGTGGGTTCGTCCAGCAGCAGCAGATCGGGCGCCGCAAACAGCGTCGCCGCCAGCGCGACGCGCATCCTCCAGCCGCCGGAAAATTCCGAACAGGATCGGGCCTGGTCGGCGGTGGAAAATCCGAGGCCGCTCAGAATGGAGGCCGCGCGGGCAGGGGCGGAATGGGCGTCGATGTCGACGAGCCGGGTCTGGATTTCCGCGATCCGGTGCGGATCGTGCGCCGTCTCGGCTTCGGCCAGCAGGGCGTCGCGCTCCAGATCGGCCTTCAGCACGACCTCGACCAGGCTCTCAGGCCCGTCGGGCGCTTCCTGCGCCAGACTGCCGACGCGCCAGCGCGGCGGGATGGTGATGGTGCCGGTTTCGGTCGGCAACTCGCCGCGGATGACGCTGAATAGCGTCGATTTGCCCACGCCGTTGCGGCCGACAAAGCCGACGCGCGCGCCGGGCACGATCTGCGCGGAGCTGTTATCGATCAAAAGCCGCCCGGCGATCCGGACCGAAATATCTGATATTGAGAGCATGCGGCGTTGTCACCGGAGCCGCCGCCAAACGCAACCGGTTTGTGCGTAAAATATCGCCCTGGGCAGTTCACATAACGCAATACATCGAGCTAGTGCGACGACCTCCGCTGGCTTTCGCCGTCCCGCCTGTTCAACTCCTCCAGCAGATGCTGAAGATAGGGCGACAGCGGCGTTGCCTCCGGGCGGAGGTCCTGCTGCAGCCGCTCGCCGACGGCGTCGCAGATCGATCGGCTGGTGCGGCGATCGATTGGTTGGCTATCGATTTGTTGGCTATCCATGACAGTTTCCGCTTCGCGTTCATTTCAACGTGATGACGCAGAAACAAGTCGCTGCAACGAAAATGGTTTCCCGCCGCCGATGGAATGCGTTTCTTTCCGGTAAAAATAGACGAATGCGACGGGCGGTTCCACCGACGGGAATTGGACAAAAAGCCCCGGCCGCTGCCGGCCAGGGCCTTTTTGACGTCCGGACCGGACGATGGAGGTCAATAGCAGCGGTTTATCAGGCGCCAGCGCGGGCCCCACGGCGTCGGAACCAGTTGCCGCACATAGCAGCCGCCATAGCCATAGCCGTACCCGTAATAGGCCGGACCGCCGACGAAGAAGCGGGGACCGCCCCAACCCCAGCCGCCGCCATGCCAGCCACCGTGCCAGCCATGACCGCCCCAGGCAGAGGCGGAGGTTGGGGCCAATGCGGCCAGACCCAGCGAAGCCGCGGCAACTGCAACAAGCGAGAGTTTGCGTAACATGGTCGTCTCCTCAGGTTCGGCGCCGGTTGCGCCATCGGTGAAGTCACTGTCCCTGGCGTCCCCCTGAACTGGAGAGGCGTTCGGTTGATGGAAGGCTATTCCTGAGAGGCTGAATGAATCCCGGACGGGCGTTTCAGAAAGGGTTCACCTTGGTGAAATTGTTGTAATTTTGGGCATTGAGGCGTTGCCGCATTTGCCGGCTCCTCCATCGGCCGTCGCTCGCCTGATCGCTTGCCGTTCGCCGACAGCGTCGATATAAGCGCCGCACTCCCAGCAGCGCTTTTCAAGGACGAGATCATGGCGATTGAACGCACCTTTTCGATTATCAAACCGGACGCGACCGCGCGCAATCTGACCGGCGCGATCAACGCGCTGATCGAGAAGGCCGGACTTCGTATAGTCGCCCAGAAGCGCATTCGCATGACCCGCGAACAGGCCGAAACCTTCTATGCCGTCCACAAGGCGCGTCCGTTCTTTGGCGAGTTGGTGGATTTCATGATCTCCGCCCCCGTGGTCGTTCAAGTGCTCGAGGGTGAAAACGCCGTGCTCAAGCATCGCGACGTGATGGGCGCGACCGATCCTTCCAAGGCGGCGGATGGCACGATCCGCAAGCTGCATGCCAAGTCGATCGGTGAAAATTCGGTGCATGGCTCCGACGCAGCGGAAACCGCGGCTATTGAAATTGCCCAGTTTTTCTCAGGCAACGAAATCGTCGGTTGATTGACACTGACGACGGCGCGCAATCTAGTCGATCCTAACGGCGGCGGCCGTTGGGTCGGTAGGGGTTCGCTGTGAACGGGCTTTCGCTTTGAACGGGCTATTGCAGGTCTTTGATCCCGCAAACGTCGGTGCGGTTTTAACGCAATTTCAAACCGACCTGCAGAAACCGACGTTCTGGCTTGCGGTCGGCAAGATCATCTGGATCAACGTGTTGTTGTCCGGTGACAATGCGCTGGTGATTGCCATGGCCTGCCGGGGTCTGCCCCGCCGGCAGCGGCTGTGGGGCATGGCAATCGGCGCCGGCATCGCCGTCGTGCTGCTGATTACGTTCACCGGCATCGTCGCGACCTTGATGGAGCTGCCCTATCTGAAACTGGTCGGCGGACTGGCGCTCATCGTCATCGCGACCCGGCTTCTGGTGCCGGACGATGTAGGCGACGACGTCACCGCCGGCGCCAGCCTTTGGCAAGCCGTCCGGATTGTCGTGATCGCTGACATCATCATGAGCCTGGATAACGTCATCGCGGTCGCCGCTGCCGCCAACGGACAGCTCCTGCTATTGATCCTTGGCCTTGCCATCAGCATCCCGATGATTATCGCCGGCGCTGCGCTGATCATGATGGTGCTGGACCGGCTCCCAATTCTGGTCTGGCTCGGCGCGATCTTGCTTGGGTGGATCGCCGGTGGCGTGATCGCGACCGATCCAGCCGTGCATCCCTTCCTGCAACGGTTTGTCGACAGCCAGATCGCCGTCCAGCTTGAGGCGACCTCGTCGAGGTTCGGCGTATCACCGGGCGTCATGCGCGACGCAGATAGTGCCGAATACATCTGCTCGGTGCTGGGGGCGATCGCCGTACTGGCGGCGGGATCGATCTGGCGGAAACGCCGGCAGCGTCATCTCGAACATCCCGCGCGGCCGGGCGCGGCCGAGGCAACCCAGCCGATCGAGCGGCAGTAACCCGCGACCGGATCTGTCCGAATGGCGTTTCAGCTTCTGACGATCGATCCGGAGCGGCCGACCAATCGCGCCAATTGCTTGAAGCGGCTGCCGACGCGATCGGCAACCAGATCGACCATCTTATGTTCGAACACCAGCATCAGCTTGCGGCCATGGCTTCGAAAGTGGATCGCCGGCAAGACACCCGGTCGCGCCGCCGATATCAAATGGGCGACGCGGAAGGCCGCGCCGAGAACACGGGCACGCTCGACCATTGCGGGCGGCACCAGTTGACGAATCAGCGCCGGCGGTTCGTTTTCCTCACTCAGGCCGGCGTAACGGTAGAATACCGAGAGCGCGATGAAAGCCCGGCCTTGATGGCTGATCGCGCCGAAATTTCCATTGGTGATGAGATTGAGCGTCTGTTCGCCGCGGTAGTCGGGATGCACCCGCCACCCGATGTCCGACAGCAGGCAAGCGGCGTGGCGCAGCCGGCGATCCTCTTCGGTTTCGCGAAGTTTGACCACCCTGACGAAACGATCGGTCCATCCGATCAATTCCTGGGCGTGGCGGGCGGACCGCGACAGCAGCTCGTTCAGGGTTTGCGCGGCGCAGATCAATCCATCCTTGGAACGCTCGGCCGGAGGCAGCATCTCGTACAGCAGGCCTTCACGCACCCCGAACGTCGAAAACACGATGGTCTTCGGCTTGGCGACGCTGATGATGTGCTCGAGAACCAGCGCCGCATAGGCCAGCAATGGCCGCCGTGCGTCGGCGACGACCTCGATATTGGCCAGCATGTTTGTCGATGCGAGACGGCGCAGACGCTGGGCAAAGTCCAGTGCGTCCGCCGCCGGTATCGAATAGCCGTGCATCACCCGCAGCGGGTAACCGCTCTGGATAATGTGGATGCGCGCCAGCGATCGCCAGGTGCCTCCGACCGCATAGAAGGTGCGACCGCGGCCGGCCTTGAGCTGGGCGACCTCGGAGAGATCGGTCTCGACAATGCGTTCGGCACGCTTCAGCGATTTTTGGGATGCGTCCTGCAACGCCAGGCTTCCGAGCGGCAGGGTTACGCCGCTATGAAGGCGGTTGCCGCGCACGTCGATCAGTTCCAGCGAGCCACCGCCGAGGTCGCCGACGATGCCGTCCGGCTTGTGAACGCCGGAAACAACGCCGAGCGCGGATAATTTCGCTTCACGCGGGCCCGACAGGATTTCGATGGCTACGCCGCAGATGCGTTCCGCCTTGGCGATGAAATCGGGGCCGTTGGTAGCGTCGCGACACGCGGCGGTGGCGATCGCGTGGATGCTGCCGACCTTCATGATCCTGCACAGGGCGCGAAAACGCCGCAACGACGTCAGGGCCTTGGCGACGGCGTCCGGCGCCAGCAGACCGGTGGTCTGAACCTCGCGCCCCAACCCACAAAGGGTTTTCTCGTTGAAGATGGAGACGAGGCTCCGCGTCATCAATTCATAGACGACGAGACGCACGGAATTCGAACCGATGTCGATGACCGCGACGCTGGAAGCGCGTTTACGCGGCCGCTTCACCGTGAAAATCCCTTATGATGATGATTGCTGACGTTCAGTACGGCGCGTGAGGCGGCGCGGCGAAGATTCCTTAAGCGACTTTCCACGGCCTGACAAACTCGGATTGGTCATGAAGTAATTATGCAGATTGAAAGGCTCTTCGCCCTTCGCGGCCTTCATACGCGTTGACGACCCGTCCGGCAACAATTGCCAGCTCTGCTCGGTATCCTTCAGGTTAGCGACCATGATCTGTTCGAGAACCTGCTGATGCACCGTAGGATTTTGCAGCGGGCAAAGGATTTCGACACGCCGGTCGAGGTTACGCGGCATCATGTCGGCGGATGAGATATACACAGCGGCTTTTGCACTGGGCAGGCCTTGACCCATCCCGAAACAGTAGATTCGGCCATGTTCGAGAAAACGGCCGATGATGGATTTGACGCGGATATTCTCTGAAAGTCCGGGAATGCCCGGCCGCAGACAACAAATTCCGCGCACCACCAGTTCGATCGGCACGCCGGCCTGCGACGCCTCGTATAGCGCGTCGATGATATCCGGATCGACCAGCGAGTTCATCTTCAGCCAGATCGCCGCCGGCTTGCCGTGACGGGCAAAACCGGTCTCGCCGCGAATGTGCTCGAGCATCCGCTTGCGCAGGGTGAGCGGCGATACCGCCATCTTCTCGATATCACTCGGCTCGGCATAGCCGGTGATGTAGTTGAACACCCGCGCGGCGTCGCGCCCGATGATCGGATCGGACGTGAAATAGGACAGGTCGGTGTAGATGCGCGCGGTGACCGGATGATAGTTGCCGGTGCCGGTGTGGACGTAGGTCGTGAGGCTGCCGCCCTCGCGGCGCACGATCAGCGACAGCTTGGCGTGGGTTTTCAGTTCGATAAATCCATACACCACCTGCACGCCGGCGCGCTCGAGATCGCGCGCCCAGCGGATGTTGGCTTCTTCATCGAACCGCGCCTTGAGTTCGATCAGCGCGGTCACCGACTTTCCGGCCTCCGCGGCCTCGGCCAGCGCCCGCACGATCGGCGAGTTGTTCGAGGTGCGATAGAGCGTCTGCTTGATGGCGACGACGTCGGGGTCGCGGGCGGCCTGTTGCAGGAACTGCACCACGACGTCGAATGATTCGTAAGGGTGATGAACGATCAGATCCTTTTGCCGGATCGCGGCGAAGATATCGCCGCCATGATCGCGCACGCGTTCGGGATGACGCGGCACATAGGGTACGAATTCGAGATCGGGCCGGTCGAGCCGGGTCAGCTGCGACAGTTCGTTCATCGCCAGCACGCCATCGACCAGCAGAACCTCGTCGTCGGCGGTGGACAAAGCGCGCTGCACGAAGGCGCGCAGTTCTTCCGGCATTTTGGCTTCGATTTCGAGCCGGATCACCGATCCCCGCCGCCGCCGTTTCAGCGCGGTTTCGAACAGCCGGACCAGATCTTCCGCCTCTTCCTCGATCTCGAGCTCGGAGTCCCGGATGATGCGGAAAGCACCCTGGCCCTTGACGGTGTAGCCGGGGAACAGCCGACCGATGAACAAGCCGGTGGCCTGCTCCAGGGTAATCAATCGGACGGCGCCATCCTTGGTCGCGGGCATGCGAATGAAGCGGTCGATCTTGCCGGGCATGCGGATCAGCGCATTCATCGGCTTGCCGTCGGAGACGCGTGCCAGATGCAGCGCGACGGTAAATCCGAGACTCGGGATGAACGGGAAGGGGTGTGCCGGATCGATCGCCAGCGGCGTCAGCAGCGGGAAAATATTGTGAAGGAAATGATCCTCGATCCAGGCGCGCTCGGTCTTGGTGACGTCGCGGCCATCGACGAGAACGATGCCGACCTCGGCGAGGATGCCGCGCAGGTCGCGCCAGATCGCCTGCTGGTCGGAGGTGAGCTTCGAAACCGTCTCGTTGATGAGGACAAGTTGTTCGGCGGGGGTCAGTCCATCAGGGCTGCGCTCGGCGATGCCCTCCCGCACCTGGGCCTTGATGCCGGCGACCCGGACCATGAAGAACTCATCAAGGTTATTGGCGGAAATCGACAGAAATCGCACCCGTTCAAGGGCGGGATGGCCGGAATTGACTGATTCCTCCAGCACCCGACGATTGAAGTGCAGCCAGGAAAGCTCGCGATTGATGAAACGTTCGGGGCTGGTCGCCATCGCCAGGCCAGCTTCATTTTCGGGTTCTTTTTCTTTAATTACAACAGCTTGTGCGGATTCCATGAAGTTTCAATCCATTTCAAGGCAGACCGCAGCATCATAACGGTGAGGGCGGCGCAAACCATGTGTTATCGCCATGACGTTTCGATGACATTGACGTTCCCGCCACCTGTGTCGTCAAGATGCGAACCGGCGGCGGATCAGCCGTTGCGCAGCAATTCGGCTGCCAGCGCCCGGGTGACCGGGCGGCCCAGCCGCAATGCTTCGGTGTCCAGCAGTTCGACGGCCCGTCGTGCGGCGATAAAAGACCGTTCGATCCTGGTCGCGAGATAGCTGACCACGGTTTCATCGATGACGAGCTGGCGGTCCGCGCAAAATTTGACGATCAGGGCGCGAAACAGCTGATCGTCGGGCGGCAACAGCGACACCACGGGCACGGCGCGAAGACGTGACCGCAAATCGCGCAACTCGACATCAAAAGTCGACGGGGGTACCCGCGCGGCGATCAGGACCGACGCCTCGTCCTCCCGGGCCAGATTCATCAGATGGAACAGCGCGCGCTCATCGAAGTCCGACGGTCTCATATCGTCGACGACCAGCGCGCCGGTCGCCAACGCGCCCGGCACCGCGGCCGCCGTCAGCGCGCGGGCTGTGATAGAGCGCGCGCCGGCTTGCTCGGCCCAAATGGCGGCGAGATGGCTCTTGCCGGACCCCTCAGGTCCGACCAACAGCATGATGGGGTTTGGCCACTCCGGCCAGCTTTCGACCAGCGCCAACCCTGCGGCGTTGGCCGGACCTTCGAGAAAATTGTCGCGGGTAAGGCTTTCCGCATGCGGCAGCGCAAGCGCAAGCTGACGAGGTTGGACGCGGGCTGCCACGCAAGTCTCCATGCCGGGATCGACCGGCGCATGATTTCGGCGGTCTAGAGCACCATTGGTCCGGATCGAATCAGAACCGGCGCTCCAGGCTTTTGTCTTGAAGCGTTTTCTTCACACGAACCGGCACCCGCTCCGGATCAGGTCCGGGGCAGGCTTTCGTTCGAAAACACTTTAGCTTGCTTCGATCGTGCTCATGTGTCGCACCCACTCGACGAGATAGAGGGATACGGAAACCAAAGTAAAGACCGTTACCAAACCCATCAGGATCAGATCGTAAGGCGTTGAATTGAAGCCAAAGCCGAGGGCCGCCAGCACCAGGGCCGCGAATGCCACCTGCGCCACTGTATTGAGCTTCGACACCATCAGCGGTTTCATCGGAATCGGCTTGCCGAACAACCATGACACAATCACGGCGGTGACGATCATGATGTCGCGCGAGACCACCAGGATGACGATCCAGCGCGGCACCGCGCCCCAGATTCCGAGCGAGATGTAGATCGAGACCAGGAGCGCCTTGTCGGCCAGCGGATCGAGCAGCGCGCCCAATTCGCTGGTCAGGTTGTAGCGCTTTGCCAGAAAGCCATCGACCGCATCGCTGACGCCCGCGACGATGAAGATCGCAAATGCGATTTCCATCTGGCTGGAGGCGATCGCCCAGACGATGATGGGCACGAGTAGGATGCGGCCCAGCGTGATGAGGTTCGGAATGGAGTTTGGGATACTCACGCGGCGCTTCCCGGCTACCGGCCTGATTTCGTACAAGATCCGGCCCTTTGCAGCCCGGACCGGTTGTTGTCTACATAGTATATGCGGCGGCGGCTAGCGAGGCATTGCACGCTGGCGGATTCCGACGTAACCAGCCGCCATCATCTGGAACAGGCCATGGTCGACCGCAAAAACGGGCTCACTTACGCGGATTCCGGCGTCGATATCGATGCGGGCAATCGGCTGGTCGATCTGATCAAGCCGATGGTTCGGGCCACCGCGCGCGCCGGCGCCGACGCCGAAATCGGCGGGTTCGGCGGATTGTTCGATCTGAAAGCCGCCGGCTTCCAGGACCCGGTTCTGGTCGCGGCGACCGATGGCGTCGGCACCAAGGTCAAGATCGCGATCGAAACCGGCCTGCACAGCGGCATCGGCATCGACCTCGTGGCGATGTCGGTCAACGATCTGGTCGTGCAGGGCGCCGAGCCGCTGTTCTTTCTTGATTATTTCGCCTGCGGCAAACTCGATCCGGAGGCCGCCGCCGCCATCGTTGCCGGAGTGGCCGAGGGCTGCCGCGAATCCGGTTGCGCGCTGATCGGCGGCGAAACCGCCGAAATGCCCGGTCTCTATAAGGACGGCGACTACGACCTTGCGGGTTTTGCCGTTGGCGCCGCCGAACGCGGCACGCTGTTGCCGCGGCCCGACATTGCAGTCGGAGACGCGGTGATCGGTCTTGCCTCGTCGGGCGTTCACTCCAACGGATTTTCCCTGGTCCGCAAGATCGTCGCGGCGTCCGGTATCGGCTTTGCGGCGCAGGCGCCGTTTTCACCGGTCATGACGCTGGGCGGCGCGTTGCTGACGCCGACGCGGCTCTATGTCCGATCGTGCCTGCGGGCGATCCGCGAAACCGGCGCGATCAAGGGCCTCGCCCACATCACCGGCGGCGGCTTTACCGATAACATTCCACGCGTGCTGCCAAAGCATCTTGGCGTCGGGATCGATCTGGCGCGCCTACCGGTGCTGCCGGTCTTCAAGTGGCTGGCGGAGCAGGGGCGCATCGCCGAACTTGAACTACTGCGCACCTTCAACTGCGGCATCGGCATGATCGCGATCGTGAGGCCAGACGCCGTTGCAGAGGTCACCGAGATTTTGACGGAAGCCGGAGAGAACGTCGTGCTGCTGGGCGAGGTGATCAACGCCGAGGCCGAACATCGCGTGGTCTATAACGGTCATCTCGATCTGGCGTGGTGAAGCGATGAAGCGGCGCGTCGCCATCCTGATTTCCGGGCGCGGATCGAACATGGCCGCGCTGATCGAGGCGGCAAGGCTTGCGGATTTTCCGGCCGAGATCGTTGTCGTGATCTCCAACCGGGCCGACGCTGGCGGTCTCGAAAAGGCAAGACAAGGCGGGATCGCGGCCGTCACCATCGAAAGCCAGCCCTTCGGCAAGGATCGTGCGGCGTTCGAGGCGGTTCTGCAGTCGGCGCTGGACCAGCACAGGATCGACCTGATCTGCCTCGGCGGGTTCATGCGATTGCTTACGGCCGAATTCGTACAGCGCTGGTTTGGACGGATGCTCAATATTCATCCCTCCCTGCTGCCGTCGTTTCCGGGCCTCGACCCGCAAGGTCAGGCGCTTCGAGCCGGCGTCAAAATCTCCGGCGCTACCGTGCATTTTGTCATTCCCGAGACCGATGCCGGTCCGATCGTGATGCAGGGCGCGGTCGCGGTCAGCGATGACGATACCGCCGATACGCTGGCGGCGCGGATTCTTCAGATCGAACACCGGATTTATCCCGATGCGCTGCGGCTGGTGGCCAGCGGCAAAATTCGGATCGAGGGCGATGTTTGCAAAACGGCAGGCAGCGCAGGTGCCGACGGTGGCCCTGATTTCACCCGCCGCGAGCTAGCGCGGTGGGTTCGAAATTAGCGCAGCCGTCGGGCTTCTTGCACGGAGAGTAACATGGCGAAAGTTGCGGTTGTCGGATGTGGCGCGATGGGATCGGTCTATGCCGCGCTGATGGTTGACGCCGGTCACGAGGTTCATGCCGTCACGCTGTGGCCCGATCATGCCGAGGCGATGGCCACCAAGGGCCTGCGCTGCGAAGGCGCCAGCGGCGACCGCACCGTGCCGATTCATGCCTCGACCACGACGGATGGGATCGGGCCATGCGATCTCGTCATCATCGCCACCAAGTCGTTCGACGTGGAGGCGGCGGCGCAATCCTGCCTTCCATTGCTGGGTCCGGAGACGATCGTCCAGACCATCCAGAACGGTCTCGGATCGCCGGAAATCGCCGCACCGATCCTCGGCGCCGACCGTATTGCCGTCGGCGTTGTCGGAGGTTTCGGCGCCTCGATCCGGGCGCCGGGGCATGCGCATCACAACGGGATGGAGATGATCCGGTTCGGCGCATTTGCCGGGCTGCCAAAGCAGCTTCTGCAGGCCTCGGCGAAGATCTGGGAATCCGCCGGCTTCAAGGTCGCGCTGTTCGACGACATCAAGCAGATGGTGTGGGAAAAGCTGATCATGAACGTCGCCTTCTCCGGCACGTCCTGCACGACCGGGCTCACGATTGGCGAGATCCTCTCCGATCCGGACGCCTGGAACGTGGCGCGGGGGTGCGCCGAGGAAGCCGTCGCGGTGGCTGTGGCCTCGAAGGTTCGGCTCAATGTTGGCGATCCGATCGAGCACATCCGCAAGCTCGGTGGCAAAATTCCGGATGCACGCCCGTCGATGCTGCTGGACTATAATGCGGGCCGCCGATGCGAGGTCGACGCCATCAATGGCGCGATCCCGCGGTTGGGCAAGCCGCTCGGCGTGGCAACACCCGTCAACGAGACGGTGGTCGGCATTATCAAAGCCCGCGAACGCCGGCTGCTCGCATCAGGCGCGGCATAAAAATAATCCCCCGGCGAGAGCCGGGGGTACATCATGATGGCTTACGCGGATCGTGACGAAGTTAGGAGACCTTGAGATTTTCCGCGGAGTTCTTGCCGCGATTTTCCACAAGGTCATATTCGACAACCTGATTTTCGTTGAGGGTTGAGAGCCCGGCACGCTCGACCGCCGAGATATGGACGAACACGTCCTTATCGCCGGCCATCGGCTTGATGAACCCATAACCCTTTGTCGGGTTGAACCACTTGACGGTGCCTTTTTGCATCGCCTGTCTCCTGGTCTAGACGAAAAAAAGACGCGGCCACGCTGTTTGCGTGCCACGCCACAAGCGGGCTTCCGGAGGTCTGCTCAATTTCCTAGTCGCGAAACGCACAGTCGAACGGCCTAGATCCGATTGTGCCTGATATTGCAACACGAAATTTGCGCGTTAGCAAGCTTCTGGTACGGCTCAGGAAATCAGTTCAGCGACCGGAGCCGCCCGTCGGCACCTGTGGCAGCCGAACCACAATACCCGGTAATCGCCCATTGGCGGGGATCACGACCGATTGACGCTCCGGGAGAATTGGGAGCAAATCGGCACGGCCGACGGGGATTTTTTGCATTTTTTGTCGAGCCGGCGCCTGGTTTTTTGGGAATGCATTGATGCGCTGCCCATCGTGGTTTTCACGAGCAAGGGATTGTCGTGGGGCGGGGCGCAGGTCCGTAACTGCGGTTGCGATCGTCCTCGTCCTCGGGCTCGCCATGGCGGCCGCATCGACGTCGGCTCAGGCCCAACGGCCGACCGCCGCCGCCACCGCCGCCTCCACCGCATACCCGTTGTCGACACCCATTGTGGTACCCGCTCCGACGCCCCTTCCGGTGCCGTCGGACGTCAATTCCGAGATGTCGGCCGCCTCGGCGCTGACCAACCTCGGCAGCAACTTCCTGGAGCGCCTCGGACAGCAGGCCAGTTACGGCTTCGGCAGCGGGCTGCGCAGAAATCCGGGCGGCGGCGGCGCCTCGGAAGCCACCGACGCGCCGACGTTTCGAATGTGGGGGGAGCTCTACGGAATCTCGGCTACCAACGGCGCCCAAGGCGATTTCGCCGGTGACCATCGTCAAACCTGGGGCGGCGTTGCGGGGTTCGGCGCGCGTGTCGCGCCCGGCATCAATGTCGGGGTTTCGATCGACCAAAGCCATACCGCCATCGACGTTCCCCTCGCGCTGCAGTCGGCGGGGCTCGATCTCACCCAGTTCGGAGTGAACGCCTCGATCGACAGGGGGCCGTGGACATGGGCGATCGCGCTGGTCCACGGTTTCGGGACCATCAATTCGGTGCGGGACACCGGTGTCGGCTTCGCCGGCGCCAGCTACGGCGCCCATCTCGACGGCGGGTTGACCGAGCTCAGCTATTACTGGAGCTTCGACCAGAGCCGCATCGTGCCAAAGGCCGCTTTCGAATATGTGCGCGCCGCGACCGGATCATTCCAGGAAATGGGCGGTCTCGACCCGGTGTCCGCGACCGGTGCCACCCAGGAGCGTTCCCGGATCCTGGTCGGCGCCGAGATCGGGCACTACTGGATTATCAATCAGAAGATTCTCGACCTGTCCGCCTACGGCAAATTCGTCGACAACCTCGCGCAGAATTTCTCCTCGACCATCGTCAGCCTTGGTCCGGAGAGCATCACCGTGCAGGGCCTCGGCGAGAGCAGGTATGGCGCCGATGCCGGCGCGTCCGCTTCGCTCAGCCTGAACGACACCGTGCGTCTCTATGTCAATTATGACGGCAAGTTCCGCGCCATCAACCAGTCGCATCAGGGCACGCTTGGCGTCGAGGTGAAGTGGTAATGCGGCTGATGTGCGTGTCCGCGTCCCAGACAGCTACCCTAAAGCCCGATCGACCCTGATAACCCGGCCCTTGTCGATCGCGAGCGCCAGCCGGCCATGCTTTAGCGACAGCGCCGCTTCGCCAAACAGCTCGCGGCGCCAGCCGTGCAGGGCGCCGACGTCGGCATTATCGTCGGCCGCGATCTGCTCGAGATCGTCGACCGTCGCGATGACCTTGCTGGCAACGGCGTGGCGTTCCGACGTCATCCGCAGCAGGACTTTCAGAAGCTCGACGATCGCTGCGCCGTTTGAATTGCCGCGCGGCTTTTCGATTTTCGGCAAGCTCGCGGGATCGCGCGCAAGGCCGCGCTGCACCGCAGCCACGATATCGGCGCCCCATTTGGACCGGTCAAACCCCTTCGGCAACGAGCGCAGATTGGCCAGCCGTTCGAGGCTGGTCGGTGCGTGGGTGGCGATGTCGCCGACCGCGTCGTCCTTCAGCACGCGGCTGCGCGGAACGTCGCGGGATTGCGCCTCCTGTTCGCGCCATGCGGCGACCTCCATCAGCACCGCAAGCTCCTTGGGCTTGCGTACCCGCGTCTTCAGCCGCTCCCAGGCACGCTCGGGGTGAAAGTCATAGGTCTTGGGCGAGGTCAGGACCTCCATCTCCTCGCTGACCCAGTCGCTGCGGTTGCGCTTCTTGAGATCGGCGTCCAGGGCCGCGAACACGTCGCGCAGATGGGTGACGTCGGAGACCGCGTAGTGCATCTGGTCTTCGGTCAGCGGCCGGCGCGACCAGTCGGTGAAACGGTGGGTCTTGTCCGGCCGATGGCCGGAGATGCGCTCGACCAGCTGGTCGTAGGCAATGGAATCGCCATAGCCCAGCACCATGGCGGCGACCTGGGTGTCGAAGATCGGGTGCGGAACGATCCCGGCCTGATGCCAGACGATTTCGATATCCTGGCGCGCGGCGTGGAAAACCTTCAACACCTTCTCGTCGGCCATCAGCGCAAAGAACGGCTTGAGGTCGATGCCCTCGGCCAGCGTATCGACCACGACCGCTTCCTCTGCGCTCGCCATCTGCACGACGCAGAGCAGGGGATAATAGGTCGTCTCCCGCAGGAATTCCGTATCGACGGTGATGACCGGGTGTTTGGCGAGACGCCCGCAAACAGCGGCGAGTTCCGAAGTGGTGGTAATCAGATTCATGAACGGTCCATAACGCTTCTGAGAGGCGTTCTGCCGAAAGCGCTGATATGTCAAGGGTCGTGCGGTGAATTTGAGCCCTGCATTTCCGCTTGACGGGCACCTTCGGCGGTCCACGAACAGATCGCGGGACCGATCCGTGGAGCGAGTCGGTTCAGGCGTCGCGAATGTGCCGGGTAGGCCGTCGCTGCGCCGGAACGAGAAGCACGATGACGCAGAGTGCCAGTATCGCCAATCCCATGAACTCGAATACCAACGCATCAAACACGGTAATTCCCCCAGCAAACCGATAGATTTGCAAGCAAGCGATTGACTGTTTGTTAATTTCCGGGGGGCGACGCGGCGCGGTTCGGCAAAAGCTTTATCGACGGTTAACGATTTACGTCCCGCAAAACGTTTGCAGGACACGCTGATGCGGCTCGGGCGGCTCGGCATAGGCTGCAAACGCCGGCTGGTCCTCGTACGGCTTTGCCAGCACCGTCAGAAGCTCCTCGAAAGGCGCGAAGTCGCCGCGGTTCACGGCGGCTTCGATTACCGCTTCCACGCGGTGATTCCTGGGAATGAAGGCCGGATTGACCGCCCGCATCGCGGTTTGACGTGCGGCGGCCGTCTGCGGCTCGTCATCGATCCGCTGCCGCCAGCGCATCGCCCAGTCGTCATAGGCGGCGGGGTCGGTAAATAATTGCCGGACCTCGCGATCATTGGCGGGGTCCAGCGCGGCATCGCTCAGCCGCCGGAACGTCAGGGTGAAGTCGGCCTGGTTCCTGGCCATCGTCTCCAGCAGGTCTTGGGCGAGCTGGGGATCGCCATCCCGCGCGGTAAACAGGCCGAGCTTGCTTCGCAGGCCGGCCTGATAGGCAGCATCGAAACGCCCGGCGAAATCCCCCAGCACCGCCTGCGCCTCGGCGATCGCCTTGTCCTGCACGTCGGAGAGCAGCGGCAACAGGCATTCCGCCAGCCGCGTCAGGTTCCAGAGCGCGATCCGCGGCTGGTTGGCGTAAGCATAGCGGCCTTGCTCGTCGATCGAGGAGAACACGGTGGCCGGGTCGTATTGGTCCATGAAAGCGCACGGACCGTAATCGATGGTCTCGCCCGAGATCGACGTGTTGTCGGTGTTCATGACGCCATGGATGAATCCGACCAGCAGCCAGCGCGCGACCAGGCTCGCCTGCCGCGCCACCACGCCTTCCAGCAGCGCGTGGTACGGGCGATCGGCGCGTGCCGCTTCCGGATAGTGCCGGTCGATGACGTGATCGGCCAGCCGCCGCACGCCCTCGGTATCGTTGCGCGCCGCGAAAAACTGGAACGTGCCGACGCGAATGTGGCTGGAGGCAACGCGGGTGAGGACGGCCCCGGGCAACGGCATCTCCCGCATCACGCGCTCACCGGTCATGACAGCGGCGAGGGAGCGCGTGGTGGGAATGCCGAGTGTCGCCATCGCCTCGCTGACAATGTATTCGCGCAGCACCGGACCAAGTGCGGCACGGCCGTCGCCCCGCCGCGAGAAGGGTGTCGGGCCCGATCCCTTGAGCTGGATGTCACGGCGGAGGCCGTCGGCGTCGATCACCTCTCCGAGCAGGATGGCGCGGCCGTCCCCGAGCTGCGGCACGAAATGACCGAACTGGTGGCCGGCATAGGCCATCGCAATCGGGTCCGCACCGTCGGGGACCTGTTTGCCGGCGAGAATTTCGGCGCCTTCCGGGCTATCCAGCCGATCCGGGTCGAGGCCGAGATGGCGGGCGAGCGGCCGGTTCAATTTGATCAGTCTGGGCGCTGCGACCGGCGTCGGCGCCACCCGCGCGAAGAAGTTGGCCGGCAGCGCCGTATAGGTGTTTTCGAAGGGGAAATGAACCGTCATGGGACCAAGATAGGCGCGCGCCGGAATTAGACAATCGGTTTGCCACGACGCTGTCCAAAGCTCCGTTGTTTTTCCGTCATTTTTTCGGGTTTGCAGGGCTCGGACGTCGCCTTCATCCGGTTGCCGCGCCTGAAAGCCTCGGGTAAACCCTCAACCTCTTTGCGGGCTGGCCTTTTTGCGGGCTGGCCTTGGCTCCCCATCCTCCGACATCTGTTTTTGGAACATCCATGCATCGTTACCGGTCCCACACCTGCGGCGCGCTCCGCGACAGCGATATCGACCAGACCGTGCGGTTGTCGGGCTGGTGCCACCGGATTCGCGACCATGGCGGCGTGCTGTTCATCGATCTGCGCGACCATTATGGCCTCACGCAATGCGTGGCCGATCCGGATTCGCCAGCCTTCGGGGATGCCGAAAAACTGCGCTCGGAGTGGGTGGTGCGGATCGACGGCAAGGTGCGCCGCCGTCCGGAGGGCACCGACAATCCCGAACTGCCGACCGGCGCGGTCGAGCTTTATGTCAGCGCGATCGAGGTGCTGGGGCCAGCCGGCGAACTGCCGCTGCCGGTATTCGGAGAACAGGAATATCCTGAAGATATAAGGCTTAAGTACCGTTTCCTCGACCTTCGCCGCGAGAAGCTGCACCAGAACATCATGACCCGCGGCGCGATCGTCGATTCGATGCGCAAACGGATGAAGGAGCAGGGTTTTTTCGAATTCCAGACTCCGATCCTGACGGCGTCGTCGCCGGAGGGCGCGCGCGACTTCCTGGTGCCGTCGCGGCATGCATCCGGGCAAGTTCTACGCGCTGCCGCAGGCGCCGCAGCAATACAAGCAGCTCCTGATGATGTCGGGCTTCGACCGTTATTTCCAGATCGCGCCGTGTTTCCGCGACGAGGACCCGCGCGCCGACCGCTTGCCCGGTGAGTTCTACCAGCTCGATCTCGAGATGAGCTTTGTCGAGCAGGAGGATGTTTTTGCAAGCGTCGAGCCTGTGATCACCGGCGTGTTCGAGGAGTTTGCGAAGGGAAAGCCGGTGACCCAGAAGTGGCCGCGAATTCCGTTTGCGGAGGCGCTGCGCAAATATGGCAGCGACAAACCGGATTTGCGCAATCCGATCCTGATGCAGGACGTCTCCGAGCAGTTTCGCGGTTCGGGCTTCAAGGTGTTCGCGACGGATGCTGGAGGATCCGAAGAACCAGGTTTGGGCGATCCCCGCACCGAGCGGCGGCTAGCGCGCGTTCTGCGACCGAATGAACTCCTGGGCGCAAGGCGAGGGCCAACCCGGCCTCGGCTACATCATGTGGCGCGATGGCGACGAGGCTGGAGCTGGGCCGAGCGAAGAACCTCGGACCACAACTCACTGTCATTACTCAAAAAGGAACACATGGTTGGGGCAGGCCCGTGTTCCATACCATCGAAGAACAAGCGTGCTCGAGCAGCTATTGGACGAGTTTTCCTTAGAGGTGGCGAGCAAGTATCGACAGTTGAGACCTGAAGTCGAGGGCGATGCGGCGTTCTTCGTCGCCGGCGAACCCGCAAAATTCTGGAAATTCGCCGGCCTCGCCCGCACCAAACTCGGCGAAGAGCTGAACCTGATCGACAAGGATCGGTTCGAACTGGCCTGGATCGTCGACTTCCCGATGTACGAGTACAACGAGGAAGACAAGAAGGTCGACTTCTCGCACAACCCGTTCTCGATGCCGCAGGGCGGTCCTCGATGCGCTCAACGGGCAGGACCCGCTGACCATCAAGGCCTTCCAGTATGACATCGCCTGCAACGGCTATGAGATCGCCTCCGGCGGCATCCGCAACCACCGGCCCGAGGCCATGGTGAAAGCGTTCGAGATCGCGGGCTATCGGCGAAGAAGGACTGTGGTCGAGCGCTTCGGCGGCATGTACCGCGCGCTTCCAGTATGGCGCGCCGCCGCATGGCGGCATGGCGGCCGGGGTTGATCGCATTGTCATGCTGCTTTGCGGCACCACCAATCTGCGCGAAATATCGCTGTTTCCGATGAACCAGCGGGCCGAGGATTTGCTGATGGGAGCGCCTTCGGACGTCGCCCCGAAGCAGTTGCGCGAGCTTCACATCCGGCTCAATCTGCCGCAAAACTGAGCTTCCATGAAACAGTCACCGAAGTCTGAATTCGGGGTCGAGGAAGCCGCGGGGGAAATGCATGGCGTCCCATTCTGAAGATCTCAACTCCGCGGCGCTCGCCTACCACCGGCTGCCACGGCCGGGAAAACTTGAAATTCAGGCGATCAAGCCGCTCGCCAACCAGCGCGATCTGGCGCTCGCCTATTCGCCCGGTGTGGCCGCGGCCTGCCTGGCGATTGCCGCCGATCCGGCGGAAGCGGCATCGCTGACGATCCGCGCCAATCTTGTGGCTGTGGTGTCGAACGGCACCGCGGTGCTCGGGCTTGGCAATATCGGGCCGCTGGCATCGAAGCCGGTGATGGAAGGCAAGGCGGTCCTGTTCAAGAAGTTCGCCGGCATTGACGTGTTCGACATCGAAATCGCTGCCGACACCGTCGAGCGGGTGGTCGAGACCGTGGCGGCGCTGGAGCCGACATTCGGCGGCATCAATCTTGAAGACATCAAGGGTCCGGAGTGTTTCGAGATCGAGGCGCAGCTCAAGGCGCGGATGAAGATCCCGGTATTTCATGACGATCAGCACGGCACCGCCATCATCGTCGGCGCCGCGATCACCAACGCCCTGTTGCTGAACGGCAAGAAGCTCGCCGACGTCAAGATCGTCGCCTCCGGCGCCGGTGCTGCGGCCATCGCCTGCCTCAATCTTCTGGTTTCGCTGGGCGCGCAGCGCAAGAATATCTGGGTCTGCGATATCGACGGCGTGGTGCATGAGGGCCGCAATACCCTGATGGACCGCTGGAAGTCGGTCTATGCGCAGAAGACCGACAAGCGGGTGCTGGCCGAGGTGATCGGCGGCGCCGATATTTTTCTCGGCCTGTCGGCGGCGAATGTGCTGACGCCTGACATGGTCAAGGCGATGGCCGACAAGCCGTTGGTGATGGCGCTGGCCAATCCGACGCCGGAAATCATGCCGGATGAAGCGCGGAAAGCCCGGCCCGATGCGATGATCTGCACCGGGCGTTCCGATTTTCCCAATCAGGTCAACAACGTCCTCTGCTTTCCATTCATCTTCCGCGGCGCGCTCGATGTCGGGGCCACCGCGATCAACGAGGAGATGAAGCACGCCGCGGTCGAAGCGATCGCGCAGCTGGCCCGCGATCCGCCTTCGGATGCCATCGCTCCCGGCTTCGATAGCGGCGAAGCCCAGGGCTTCGGTCCGGGATCGCTGATCCCGAGCCCGTTCGATCCGCGGCTGATCCTGCGGATTGCGCCGGCGGTCGCGAAGGCGGCCATGGAGTCGGGCGTCGCGTCCCGCCCCATTGCGAACTTCGAGGATTATGCGGCGCAGCTGGAGCGCTTCGCGTTCCGTTCCGGCCTTGTCATGAAGCCGGTGTTCGCCAAGGCCAAAACCCAGCCGGTCCGCGTCATCTACGCGGAAGGCGAGGACGAACGTGTCCTGCACGCGACCCAGGTGGTGCTGGAGGAGAAGCTGGCGCGACCGATCCTGGTCGGACGTCCCTCGGTGGTCGAGGCGCGGATCAAGCGATTTGGTCTCGCGATCAAGGCCGGTCAGGATTTCGACCTCGTCAACCCCGAGGACGATCCGCGCTATCGCTCGTATGTCCAGTCCTACATCGACGTCGCCGGCCGGCATGGCGTGACCCCCGACGCCGCCCGCACGGTGGTGCGTACCAACGCCACCGTGATCGCCGCACTTGCGGTGATCCGCGGCGAGGCCGACGCCATGATCTGCGGCGTCGAAGGCCGCTATATGAGCCATCTGCGCCATGTGCGCGAGATCATCGGCTTTCTTCCAGGCGTGAGCGATTTTGCTGCGCTTGCGCTGATGATTACCCGCAAGGGCGCGCATTTCATTGCGGATACGCAAGTTCGGCCGAACCCGACCGCCGAGGAGCTTGCCGAAATGGCGGCGCTGGCGGCGGTGCACGTCCAGCAATTCAACATCAAGCCCAAAATCGCCTTTGTGTCGCATTCCGATTTCGGCAGTTACGATACCAACTCCTCGCGCAAAATGCGCCGTGCCACCGCCATCCTGAAACAGAACCATCCGGAGATCGAGGCGGACGGCGAAATGCAGGGCGATACCGCGCTGATCGCGGCGGCAAGGAAACTGGTCCTGCCGCACTCGAAGCTGGAAGGTGAGGCCAATATCCTGATCATGCCGAACCTCGATACCGCCAACGTCGCCTATCAGATGATCAAGGCGCTGGCCGATGCGCTTCCGGTGGGGCCGATCCTGATCGGTCCCTCGCGTCCGGCGCACATCCTCACGCCGTCGGTGACCGCGCGTGGCATCCTCAACATGACCGCGATTGCCGCCGTCGAGGCCCAGGAGCGAGCCGGGCGTCAGCAACCGACCTTGTTTGCCTGAAGCATTTTATGACGAAAGCCGTATCGCATTTTGTGTGGGGCGGATGCTGCATCGCGTGAAGAAAACGCGTCAGAATAAAGAAATGAGCCAGGAAAAATCTACCCGGTCACGGCCGGCAACCCCCGTTCCTTCGATTTGACTGTTTGAAAACCTGCGGCGGACCCCTCATAATCATTCCGCTATACTGCGACCCCGCATCTGCAGCATTTCAGTGAGGCCGACCAATGCCAGCGTTTATCACCTTCGGGCGAATTTTGTTCGCCGTGCTGTTTGTTTTTTCAGGAGCCACCAAGCTCCTGAATTTGACGGCGACGGCGCAGATGACGGAAAAGATCGTTATTCCGGCGGCGCTGGCGACTTACACCTCGCAACTCGAGGGTGTGACGGGCATGTCGACGCCGCAGATGCTGGCCATTGCAGCCGGCGCGCTTGAGCTGATTTGCGGCATCATGATCGCGTTGAATTTCGGCGCACGCTTTTTTGCGATCGTGCTGATCCTGTTCGTGGCGGCCGCCACCTTCTACTATCACGACTTCTGGAATCAGACCGGCGCCGACGCCACCGGCAACATGATCCACGCGCTGAAGAACCTGTCGCTCATCGGCGCGCTGTTCATGATCGCGGGATTGAGGAAGGTGTCGCATGCGGGGGAAGGCGCCTATAGCAGCGATGTCTAGGCAACCCGCCGCCACGGCGTCACGCTGACGGCATTGGCGTTGTCCAGGATCCGGGCATCGCCGGCTTTCATGCCATGCGCCGCTAGAATATCCTGCGGTGTACGCGCGGGCACGCCGGGGAAACATGCTTCGCCTCCGGGCAGCCGCACGCGCGGGGCCTGCGAGAGCCAGAACGTGTCGTAGCGGTCCATGAACATTCCGAACACATCCGGTCCGCCGATGATGGCGATGACGCCGGAAACAACGCCGGCGCGGTCGCAGGCGGCCTCAAAGGAGGCTCCGGCCGGATTCCACAGGGTCGCCCTGGGATTGGACGGATCGGGCGCCAGGGCGTCGTTCTTCCGGGTCAGGATAAGCCGCTTTCGTTGCGGCGAATTCGGTTGATCCTCATCGGAATGACGGCCGTGCACGATCAGGTCGGCACGGTCCAGCGCGGCGGTGAAGAACCGCTTGTCGCCCTCGAATTTCAATTCCTTCGGCATCACCCGATCGGCGTTCGCCAGCATGCCGTCGGCCGACACGATGACGTAACCTTCGATGCGAAGCGCCGGCATGTGCGTTGTCGCGCGCGGCAACGCTATTGCGAGATCGTCTGCACGACGCTGGAAACCGGGCGGGTGCTGACGGTGGGGAGCTTGGCGTCCTTCAGAATCTCTTCGTCATATTGCGGCAGCGTCTGCACCGGGGCCTTGGCTACCATCTTGACCACCTTGTAGCCGCCCGCCTTCAGCTTGCTCAGCAGTTCGGGCAGGGCTTCCGCCGTGTGCTTGTGGAAGTCGTGCATCAGGATGATGCCCTTTGCCGAGCTTGTCGAGCTTCTTCATGGTCACGTCGATCACCTGCTGGGGATTGCGCGCCTTGAAGTCGAACAAGTCGAGATCGCACGAGAACATCGCGATATTCCGGGTGCCGAGATACGTCACCATTTCCGGCGGATGCTGCAGCGCCGGGAAGCGGAAGAATGGCGCGGGCGAAACGCCGCCCAGCGCCCATTTCACGGCGCTGAATCCTTTTTCGATCTCGTCCTTGCGCTGCTGTTCGGTCAGCTTCTTGTCGGTCAGCGTCGCATGCGACCAGGTGTGCGACCCGATCGGTGTGGCCGGCCGCCAGAACCTGCTTCAGGATTTCCGGATAATAGGTGGCGTGCTTGCCGATCGAAAAGAAAATGCCGGTCGTGCATTGGTCCGCCAGCGACTTCAATACCGAGGGCGTATTGACCGGCCAAGGGCCGTCGTCAAAGGTCAGCACCACTTCCTTGTCGCGCAGGAAATCGAGTTGCTTGAAGTGCTCGAAACCGAATCCCGGCCCGCCGGTGGTGTCGATTTCGACGACGCGGGCAATTCCAAGCGCGTCGGGATTGGCGCATGCCGCCTTTGCGGGAACTGGTGCCGCGGCGGGCGCCGGAACGGCGGGAGCTGGAGCAGCCGGAGCCGCTTGCGGGGCTGCCGCGCCCTTGGTGGCCGCTGCCTGCGACCAGGCCGCGCCCGGCGCAACCAGCGAAATCGCGCCTGCCAGGATCAATGCTGCCGCTATGCGCATCTTGTTACCTCATACTGATTCATGTTCGGTCGTGGCATTCCTGCCATCGCCCGAGCCTTTTCCGCCCCCGGATCACCATAATGTAGTTGGACCGGCGTTGCCACGGCAACGGCTATGTCTGCGGTCGCCGATTTGCCGCACTTCGGTCGCCTGGAAGCGAACTCCCGCGTCGTCTCGCCGAGGACGGCTAAAGCCGGACCAAGCCGCCTAGCGCAGCGAAACGATGAAATCGGTTCCTTCGCCGGTTTCCCCACCGGCGATGCCTTGATCGGAAACGATGATCGAGCTGCCGGTCGAAAGCGCTTCGACAATACGGGCCTTCGCATCCGCCGGTATGGTGAGGCGATCCAGGGCTTCGGCGGGGCTGTCCGGCTCCGGCGCCAACGCCTTCACCTCGGCGGCGGCCGCCACCTTTCGCCGGCGCGACGCGCGCTCGTCATCGTCGCGCCGTTCGGCGTTGCGGGTCGGCATCGGCAGCGAGACCACCGACCAGCGCAGAACATTGGTGTCCCGCTTGTCGACCTCGGCGGTAAATACATGCGTTCCCAGTGGCCGATCGCTTGCCGCAATCGTCACCGGCACGTCAAACAGCGGCGCGAAATTCTGCCGCACATAGAGCTTGGAGTCCTTGCGGCTGACGAACACCGCGATCTGACCGGTACGCTTTGGCGGATCGGGTTTCGCGCCGGGCGCCCTGTCGGCGCCCGGTAGGCGGCCCTGATCCTTTTTTTGATCCGCAACGCTGGTGACGTCGGTTGCGGCCTTGACGCTGTCTTCCGGCTTTGCGGCCGGCTTCGGCGCGTCAACTTTTGTCGCCGCTGTTTTGACGTCGTCCGCCTTCGCCTCGGCCACGGTCGCCTCAGCCTTCACGCTTTCGCGTGCGGCGGCTTCGGTTTTTGCGGCATCGTCGCTTGCCTCCACGGCGACACCGGATGCGGCTTGCGATGACTTAGCGTCCGATGACTTGACGTCGACCGCTTTGTCGTCAGCCGAAGCGATTTCGGCACGTTCCGCGGTGGCGGATTCGGCTTCGGCGTTCGATGCCTCGCCGGATTTAACGGCAACGGCATTCTCTGATGTCGACGGGGCGCTGTTAGCGCGGGCACTGTCGGCCCGGGCAACCGCATGCTCCCGTGCCGGCAGGTGGTCACCGGAGGCCGTTGCGTCGGACATCGTGACCGGGGATTTCGTTGTCGGAGAGACGCTGGCATCGGCGGTGCGGGTCTGGTCGCGCAACGGCGTGGGACTTAGCACCGCCTCCGCCAGGGATTTCGGACCGTCGCCGTGGCCGACGGTTGACCTCAGTTCAAGGCTTGCCCCCGAAGCCGCGGGCTTCGTCGTCACCAGGTTCGACGCCTTGTCGGCCTTTGCAGCCGGGCCAGCGTCCGTCTTTGGCTCGTCGGCGGCGAGCGGCTGCGGCACTATTTTTTGCGCGACCAGCAACGGATGCGAAAAACTGCTCGGAGCCATCTCGTCGGGAGTGATGACGACCCGGGCGCCCATCGTGGTCCAGCCATACATCTTCAAGGCAAAGGCCGGCGGCATACGGATACAGCCATGCGATGCCGGGTGGCCCGGCAGCACGCCGGCGTGGATGGCGATGCCCGACCACGTGATCCGCTGCATATAGGGCATCGGCGCGCCGCTATAGATGTTGGAATGGTGCAGCTTTTCTTTTGCGATGACGCTGAACACGCCCATCGGCGTCGGATGACCGCGCATGCCGGTCGATACCGGCGTTTCCGCGAAGAAGCCGTTGGCGTCGTAGATTCTCATGTTTTGCTTGTTGATCGAGATCGCGATCAGCAGCGGTCCATGCGGTTTGGCGACAACATCCTTGCTCTGCGCCTCGATCTCTTTTTGTTGCCCTCTTCGCCCTTTTTGCGATCGGCCTCTCCGAATGATCGCGAACCTTTCGTTTCCGCGCTGGCGCCACGGCCTCAGGCGCAGGCTGCGAGTATCCGCCGTCGGATTGCGGCCAATAAATGGTCGCTTCGGCCTGTGAGGCGACGCCGATGGCCGCCGCAGCAGCCAAAACGGCAATTCGCCAAGACGAACTTGAAAAAGCCGCGCGGCTCCAAGGAACGACCGTTCACCTTGAACGGTTCCAGTTTTCCAGTCGCCATAGAAGCTCCAAGCCCGTCGACGCGTATCATTTCCAAATCCCAGCCATTGAAATTTAGTGTCGCAGAGGAGATACGCGTTCACCAGCGTAGGCTCTCAACTCAAGCGATTTTGGCACCGAGCGTAACAAAAAAGCCTCATATTCCGGTAAACGGCCTAGGAAACCGCCTAGGGTTTCCGTCATCAGGTACCTTTCGGCAAAGTTCGCACGCACTACATGGCTGAAAGCGTCGCCGACGGAGATCATCATGACATTCCAGACCTTAAGCCAATGTGACACGAGGGTGCGACGCTGGGTCCTTGTGGCATTTGCGTTGCTGCTATGGCCGGGCGCGCCCGCGTCCGCCGCCGACGAACCGGACCTGATCTTCCGCCGCTCGACCGTGTTCAAGTTGCTTAGCCCGAACGACAAGCTTGCGACCTATGGCGTCGACGACCCGGAGGTCGAGGGCGTTGCCTGTCATTTCACCGTGCCGGAGAAGGGGGGCCTCTCGGGCTGGATGGGGCTTGCCGAGCAGGTCTCGGACATCTCACTGGCCTGCCGGCAGATCGGCCCGATCCGTTTCAAGGACAAGATGGGGCAGGGCGACGATATGTTTAAGCAGCGCCGCTCGCTGTTCTTCAAGAAGATGCAGATCGTCCGCGGCTGCGACGCGAAGCGGAACGTGTTGGTTTATATGGTGTATTCCGACAAGCTGATTGACGGCTCGCCGAAGAATTCGACCTCCTCGGTGCCGATTATGCCTTGGGGCGGCACAGACGCCGCCGTTCCAAAATGCGGCGAGTTCGTCCAGTGAGCGAATGCTGATGGGCGAATTCTGACCTGGAGCCCGGATTAGCGCTGCGCCGGCCGGGCTTTGGGGTCGCGGCAGCCCACCAGGCGCACGAATTCCTGTGGCGCCGATTGGTTGCCGCGACCGAGGTCGCCGCACTGCTGCGCCATCGCCCCGGAAATCCTGGGACGCTCGGTCCTCACGGGATTGTGCAGTGGATTTTGCCCCTCGATCCGCGGCTTGGAGGAGCCGTCACCCAGAACTTCAACCGCTGGCTGGCCGGCTTTGCGGGTCAGCGTTTCATTGCCAACATCGATGTTGCCATTGCCCACGACTGCCATCCTTTGTTGGAGGTACGTCGCAACTCAACGCACGACTGCATGGAAAGGTTGCAAGTGGTTGGTGTAAGTCGGAGGTACCGATGCTGAGGTTCACGTTGTTTGCGCCGCAAACAGGAGTTTTCCACCAGAGAAAGGTTAAAAAGTCGCACCGGGTTTCGAACCCTCGGGTCTTTCCAGGCGTCCTATTTGCGGATCGTCCTGTTCGCAGGTCGCCAGTGGAGACACCCGATGCGCGCCTTCAGCTACATGATTGCGGTCATTTTGGTTCTGACCGCGCCCTCTTGGCCGGCTCGGCCGATGGCGACCTGCCGGGCGTCGGAACCTTCAGCTATGGCGGAACTCCGATTTGGGTGCCCGCTCCTGAGATTGTGGCCGCGCTCGGCCATTGAACGACTGGCCCAATGAAGGACAGGGTTCCGCAAACGAGCCTTTCCCGAGGCCGTTCGGTTAATTCCAGTGAACTGAAATCATTGAATTTTTGGAAGATTGTTTCGTCGGGCCTTAGCGACGAAACAATTCAGCCACCCGACGAAACCATTTCCCGCTTTTGGCGTAGACGTCCGGAAACGCCAGTTGGTTATCAACCCAATGACGAAAACGGCGGACAGCGCCGGCCAAAACCGGAGACAGTCAAATGCGAACCCTCTGCTTCATCCTTGCCTTTGCTTTTGTGCTCGTTGGCCCCTCCATGGCCGGATCGTCCGACGGCAACCTGCCGGGCATCGGTACCTTTACCTATAACGGCAAGCCGATCGTCAGTACGGTCCCCCGCACCGTGCTTGTTGCATCGCTGAGCCTCTCAACCGTCGTTCGATGAAAATTGCCTGAAAGGCACGCATGTTTTTTCGCACCAGCGCAGTCGCGGTGATTGCCTTCGTGATTCTGGGGAACACGGCGCAGGCCCAGGTCCGCTCGCCGACCAAGCTGCCTGATCCCCGCGGGGAGTTCGTCCGACTGTGCGCTCCCCACATGTTGGGACGCTGGGCGCACCCTGAAGCCGTATGCGGCTGTCTGCATGACCATGCCGCTGCCGCTGTTGAAGACAGCGACCTTCGCCAGGCCCTGCTGCGCGGCATCAGCGAGACCGGCGTACCCACCATCGAGACCGATTGGGTGCCCCCTGCAAAGCGGTCCGAGATCGGCGCTACCTTCACCAAGATCGCCAAGCCGACGTTACAGTGCATGTTCGAGCCGGCGACTTAGGCTAACCTTTTTCAAGTTTCAGGTTGAGGTGCCGGCTGGCTGCGATGCCCGCCGGCGTTTTGTTGTCTGCGATTGCCTGATAGAGCGCGATGCGTTTTGGTTAAATCGGCATCGCGCTCTATCTTTTATTTGAGCATGATCTCCGCGCAAACTTTTCGGAAAACCGGTATCCACTTTTCCGGATCATGCTGTAGCGGCCGGGTGGCGTCACCATTATCGTCCGCCATTGAGCAGGACAGGGGAAACCATGACGGCCATTCGCAGCGACGACCGCCTCAAGGGCAAGACCGCCATCGTCACAGGCGCGGGATCGCGTGCCGAGGGTATCGGCAATGGCCGCGCCACCGCGGTCATTCTGGCGCGGCATGGCGCACGCGTGACGCTGGTCGACACCACGGCGCAATGGGCGGAAGAGACCAGGCGCCTGATCGACGCCGAAGGCGGTACGGCGCAAATCATCGAGGGCGACGTCAGCGACCCCGCCTGCTGTCAGTCGATCGTCTCGCGCACCGTTGATGCGTGGGGCAGGCTCGATATCCTCGTCAACAATGTCGGCATCACCGGTCCTCGCGGCAATGCCGTCGAGGTCGATATCGAGGCCTGGGACAGCGCCATGCGCGTCAACGTTGCCTCGATGATGCTGATGGCGAAATTCGCAATTCCTGAAATGATCAGGAGCGGCGGCGGCTCGATCATCAATCTCAGTTCGGTGGCGGGATTGCTGGGCGGCCATCCAAGCCTGCTCTATCCGACATCGAAAGGCGCCATCGTGAGTTTGACGCGCGCGATGGCGGCGCATCATGGCCGCGACGGCATCCGGGTCAATTGTATTGCGCCCGGCACGGTCTACACGCCGATGGTGGCATCGCGCGGCATGACGGCGGAAATGCGCAAGGCGCGCAGCGAGCGCACGCTGCTCGGCACCGAGGGCACCGGCTGGGATATCGGTTACGGCGCGCTGTTTCTCGCCAGCGACAAGTCACGCTGGATCACCGGCATTACCTTGCCGATCGATGGCGGGGCGACCGCGGGCAGCACGGCATCGCCGGTGCCGCAAAGCGAACCCGCGAGGGTCTAAAAGCCAGCTTCGCGCCGAAGCCGGACGTATTTATTTAATCTTGGGACCCAATCGTGGAATGCATTTTCGGGTATGAACAACGCCCGATGCGATCATCTTGGCGCCGGAGACTTCCTTGATCTGGCCGGCGGGACAGGTGCCGTCATCGACCTTCATGCGCTGGCCCAGCCGTAAATTGACGATGTCCTGCTCCCGCGCCACCTGCTCGGCCCCGGCATCGGGGGCGAAAGAAAACAGCGCGAAGCCACCGAGCAGCAGAGTAGACAAAAGCGTGATGTGCGAGGTCTTCGTCATCGGCGGAGCTGTCTCACTGGTTCTGCATCTTCTGGTGGTCAGGACCGACATCCGTCGGTACCTCCATGATCCCTGCAGTGTATGGGCGCGGGCGCGATTCTGAAAGCGATCCAGGCGCACGATCCGCAGCTCTTGGTCCGGCAAGGTCAGCCTGATATTTTTGCCGGTCGCGCTCCTGCAAACGCCGGCAAAGTATGATTTGATTACGGCCGCTCCGTCTTCGCGAAATAACAGGAAAAGCGACGCCATGAATGCCATCGATACCAAGAAAAAAATCCTCGACGCCGTCGATGCCGGCTTCGACGCCCAGCTCGCCACCACAAGGGATTTTGTCGCTATACCCTCAACCCGTGGCGCGGAGGGGCCGTGCCAGGACATGATGGCCGATCTCCTGCGTCAGCGCGGCTACGAGGTCGACGACTGGCATATCGACGTCAACGATCTGAAGGATCTGCGCGGTTTTGGTCCGATCGAGCATGATTTTTCGAAAGCGCGCACGGTGGTCGGCACCTATCGGCCGGCGACCAATGCCGGAAAATCGCTGATCCTGCAGGGACATTGCGACGTGGTTCCGGCCGGTCCGCTGGAGATGTGGGAGACGCCGCCGTTTTCGCCCGTGGTCAAGGACGGCAAGATGTACGGCCGCGGCGCCTGCGACATGAAATCCGGCACCATCGGTGCGCTTTATGCGCTCGACGCGATCAAGGCCGCGGGCCTCAAGCCGACCGCGCGGATTCATTTTCAGTCGGTGATCGAGGAGGAGAGCACCGGCGTCGGCGCGCTCTCGACCTTGCAGCGCGGCTATCGCGCCGATTGCTGCTTCATTCCCGAGCCGACCTCCGGCAAGATGGTTCGCTCGCAAGTCGGCGTGATCTGGTTTCGGCTGAAGGTGCGCGGCTTTCCCGTGCATGTGTTCGAGGCCGGCTCCGGCTCCAACGCCATCATGGCGGCTTACCATCTGATCCAGTCGCTGCAAAAGCTTGAGGCCGAATGGAACGAGCGCGCCAAGAGCGACCGCCATTTCAAGGCGGCTGACGCATCCGATCAACTTCAATCCCGGCATCATCAAGGGTGGCGACTGGGCCTCCAGCGTGCCGGCGTGGTGCGATGTCGATTGCCGGATCGCGATCCTGCCGGGCTGGTCGGTCGCCGATTGCCAGGCCGAAATCCTCGCCTGCGTTGCCGACGCCGCGCGCGATCATCGCTTCCTCTCCAACAATCCGCCCAGCGTGGAATGGTCCGGGTTTTTGTCGGAAGGATATGAACTGAAGGATTCCGACCGAAGCGGAAGCCGCCTTTGGCAAGGCCTATGGCGCGGTCTATGGCGGCGCCGTTTCCGATCTCGTGTTCACGGCACTCACCGACACCCGGTTCTACGGGTTGAACTACAACATTCCGAGCCTGTGTTTCGGCGCCAGCGGTGCGGCGATGCATGGCTTCAACGAATATGTCGATCTGGAGTCGCTACGGAAATCGACCAAGGCCACCGCGCTGTTCATCGCCGAATGGTGCGGCGTGGAGGCGCTGTAGGTATCGCGTCCCGGACGCGACGCCGCGCCCCGCAAAACGAATTGCGCCTGTCACGCCGGCTTCAAAAGCATTGCAGGGCTTGACCTCGCAGGTAATCGCTTCAAGAACATTTGAGGGAGATATCACCGTGGTTCCGGGGCGGATCGAAGATACCAATCCGGAATAAGAAGACCGATAGACCGGGGAGAAATGCCAACCATGACGCCGCTTGAAAAAATCAATTCAATGAAAATGCCGTTTGCCGAGTTGAAGGGGGTGGCATTCACCGAAGCCGGCAAGGATCGCGTGGTGGCGCGGATGCTGGTACGGCCGGATCTCTGCACGACCGGGCATGTCATTCACGGCGGCGCCATCATGGCGCTCGCGGATTCGGTCGGCGCTGCGGCGACCGTGATCAATTTGCCCGACGATGCGAAGGGCACCACCACGATCGAAAGCAAGACCAATTTCATCGGCGGCGCCAAAGAGGGCACGACCGTGATCGCGACCGCGACGCCGGTGCATCGCGGTCGGCGCACCCAGGTCTGGCAAACCCGGCTGGAGACCGAAGATGGCAAATTGGTCGCGGTAGTCACCCAGACTCAGATGGTGCTGTAGCGGAGCCTTGAATCGTCAGGCCTGAAGCTTGATTTCGCTCATGACCTCGGCATCCACCGGAAGGGTGAAATGCTCGACGCGGTTGGCGCGGGAGGTGTTGAGCAGCAGCCGCGTGACGTCGGGTCTGGAATAGTGTCCGGCGGGATCGGCGGCGTTCTTCGCCACGCCGATCATGCCGAGATCGATATCGGCATACAGAATGCCTTCCTGATCGGGTGGCAGCTTTTCGGCAAGCGAACTGCCGTCCGGCCCATAGATCACCGCATGGCCGCCGCCGGCGTGCAGGAACGCATGTTTCTCGGGCGAGTCGCAGAGCTCGTCGATCATGGCCTGGGAGACCACTGCGCAGGGGCCGAGGACGAAACACGAGCCCTCGACAGCGTAAATCTTGCTCGCGGCGTTGTTGACTTCCCAGCCAAGCGCATGCGCGAACGGGTCGTACAGCGAGAAGCTCGGCCACGCGCCGACGTGAACCTGCTCGTTCTGGGCGTACATCGCGTATTTCGACAGCGGTTGCAGATGCTCCCAGCAGCACAACGCGCCGAGCCGGCCGATGTCGGCGCGATCATGGACGGCGAGGTCGCTGCCGTCGCCCTCGCCGAACACGGTGCGCTCGGCATGGGTCGGCCGCAGCTTGCGGCGCTTGGCGATGGTCTCGCCGTCGGGGCCGATCAGCCATTGCGCCTATATAGAGGCTGCCGCCGTCGCGTTCGGATACGCCGATCACCGCGGTGAGCTTGGCGCGCTTCACGGCTTTGCGAATTTTTTCGGCCTGCGGGCTGTCATAGGACAACGAGTTATCGAAATAGCGCTGCACGAAGCCGCGGCCGATCGCCCAGGCGGGAGCTCCCAGCCAGATCTGCCACGGATATCCGGGGATGAAGGTCTCGGGAAACGCGATCAGCTTCGCGCCCTGTGCGGCGGCCTGGTCGATCAGCGCGATGGTCTTGTCCACCGTTGCATCGAGATCGAGAAAAACCGGCGCCGCCTGAACCACCGCAACCTTGTATTTCTGATGAACGAGACCCATCGACTGTCATCCTTTCGCATTGGCGAGACCAACTGATCATGGGTCCGAAGGTTACAGCCGCAGCGGGCCGCGCCGCTTGTCCGTGGCGGAATGAAAACTTGTCTTAACTGGCGAGTTGGCGGCGGAAGGCGCGGCCGGTTGAGCCGCGCCGCCAGCGCAAGGTGGCGACGTGCGTGACAGCAAGGAGCCGGATCGGGAAACCGGTTAATGCGTCGGGTGCTCGCGCCATTCGCGCGGCGAGGCGCCGAACCTCTGCTTGAAGATCCGGCTGAAGTGGGCAAGGTCGTTGAAGCCCCATGCGAATGCGATGTCGCCGACGTGCCGAGCCGTTTGCGCGGGGTCCGACAGATCGCGCTTGCATCGCTCCAGGCGCTGCGTCTGGACATAGCTGCGGAACGAGATCTGTTCGGCGGCCATCAAATCGCTGGCATAGCGCGGCGAGATTCCAACCGCCGCCGCCGCGCGCGGCATCGACAGTTCGGGGTCGCGCAGATGGGTCAGGATGTAGTTCTTGAGCCGATAAAGCAGCGCGGATCGGTGAAACGATTGGTCCGGCGAACGCCGATGCATCCTGTCGGCGAAGGCCATTGCGACGAGATCCAGCGCCTGGTCGAGCAGGCGGGTCGCGGTGGCGGGATCGACGTGGTCGATCGTCTTGCTCATGCCGAGCAGGAACTCATAGGCCAGTCGTTCGAGCGGACGGTCGCTGGAGAAGGTGGTCGCGGTCAACGTGTCGAACGAGCCGATGCGCTGTTGCAGCAGCTTCCGGGGCATCTGGAAAATGGTCTGCGAAAAGCCGTCGTTGAAGTGCAACTCGTAGGGGCGGGTGGTGTCGTAGATAACGAACTGCCCCGCGGACACGACAGCTTCGCGGCCGTCCTGAAACACGCCGTTCACGCCGCTGGTTGCCAGGGCCACCAGCACGAAATCTTCGTTGGCGCGCGCGATCCGCGACGGTGTGCGCAGCACCCGCTGGGCGCAGGAATCGACTCGCGTGCACGTCACAGGTCCGATCATCGATTGCGAAACAGAGCCCCAAAACCCGTCGCGCATGTCCGAGCGGCAATCGAGCCCGACAAAGGTATCGCAGACGATGTCCTGCCAGACTGCGAGCCGCCGATCCGGAACCGAAGAACTCGTGTCGAGCACCACAGCCACGATGGACCTCCGGGAATCCTGACGATTAGCGGGCCAAAGCCTGGCTGAAATCCTGTGGATGCAAATTGCGTGCCGGCCGGTGCAAACGTCAAGGAAATCTTAACCATGGCGAGCCTGTGGCACCCGCTGTGCCGCTATTTGAGGCGGAAATCGGCCTTGAATTTCATGGTGCAATGCACAATATCTGTGGTCTAGGGATTCGACGCCTCCTCGAGGGCTATCCAAGAGGAGTTATGAGATGCGCCACGACGTTATCAGCCGTTCGATGTCTGCCAAGGGCAGCGTTCGAACCCTGCGCCAGCAGGAAGAACTGCCGCTGCTACGCGATCATCTGTTGCGGCTCGATCCGACCAGCCGCCATGATCGCTTCCACGGCTTCATGGATGACAGCTTCATCGAACGCTATGCCGCGCAAATGCGCTGGCGATGGCACGGTGATCATCGCCTATATCGAAGACGGCGTGGTGCGCGGCGCGGCGGAACTGCATCCACCCGAGCAATCCGGGGATTCGTTGCCGGAGATCGCTTTCAGCGTCGAAGCGAGCGTGCGACGGCGGGGCGTCGGCAGCATCTTGTTCAGAAAGCTGATCGCTGAAGCGCGATTGAAGGGCTACCGCAGTCTGCGCATCACCACCGGGGCGCAGAACCATGCGATGCGGGCGCTTGCCAACAAGTTCGGCGCGCATCTGACGTTCCGCCACGGCGAATCCACCGGAACCATCGATTTGAAGCGGCAGCCGCAGCTCGAACCGCGCGCAACTCGCGATTCTGACGCCGGCGGACGCCTGGCGCGCGATGGCGAATTTCAATCGTGCGTATTGGAAGCTGCTGTTTCGAATGTACGGTTGGGAGCGAACGGCCTGACCGGCAGTGCCCGCGCTCGGCCATTCGCTGGTGGCTTCATCCATCGAGACGCCCGCAAGAGCGGGCTCCTCAGGATGAGGTCCTCATGGTGAGGAGCGCGTCTTCGCGCGTCTCGAACCATGGCTACGGGTAGAGCGGAATGATTCGAGCGAACCGGAAAATGCTCCGGGCGCGCGTCAGGTCCCGGTGCGCTTGTCGTTGCCGAACTTCCGGATCACGCGGCGCTCGACCACGACCGAGCGCTGCGCGCCTTGTTCGCCGGCGATCACCCGCGTCGAAGAGCGAGCGGAGAGACGCCCGGCCTTCTTGACTTCAGCGGTGACGGATTCGATCGGCAGTCCCATCAGCGAAGCGGCGATCTCGGCCTGCGCCGCCTGATCGTCGGTAATCCCGATCGCCGCGAAGATCGCTTCATCCAGCGTCGGTGGATCGCGCCGAACGCGCCGGGTCCCATACTTGGTATTCCAATCTTCGCTCATGGTGTCTCTCGTTTGATCCTTCGGATACCTAGGGCGCTATATGTTGCATTGCAATATGAAAATGGTATGGCAATCCAGCCATGCATTCTTGAGTCACAGCTTTTCCAGTTGGGTGGCGTCGTAGAGCTGAATGGTTGTGGCGGCCGCCGCCAGCGGCTGCAGCGCGCGAACGAAGTCGCGCGAGGCGGGCACGGCGAAATGTGCCAATAGCGCGGCCCGATCGGCCCACTGCTCGATGAACACCAGCCGCATCGGATCCTCGCAATCGACATGCACGGCGTGCGAAATGCATCCAGGCTCGTTGCGCGAGCGACGCACATGCTCCAGGCTCAACCGGCGAACCTCGTTGAAGGTTTCTTCTCGTGCGGTCACGCTTCCAGTCACTACGATCATGGTTTCCCCCTGCGTTTTTCCGCGTCGCTATCGTCGTCACGGAATTGAATCGCCGGCGCCGGCAAAATCCACCGGTGTTTGCGGCCACCGCTTCAGCGCGGCATGTCCGGCATCGGTCAGGACATAAATCCCGCGCTCGGCGCGATCGAACCAGCCGTAAACGTTGTGCAGCAGGATTTTTGGGGCGTCGGGTATCTCGGGCCGCAGTTCTCGCACGCGCCGCGGCCCCCGCGACAGCGCCGATGCGCAGGCCAGCGCTTGCTGGCGATAGGCGGTCATGATCGGGGCGCGGGTGCTTCCGCCCATCGCCGGGTCGCCCTTGCGGCGCCGATGCTCGGCAATCAGGCGGGCGCGCTTCTTCGGATTGCGGCGCGGGCTTGTCGTCGGCGGTTCGACGATCACCTCCACATTGCCGGTGCTGGTGACCGCGAGCATGCCAAAGCCGAGCCGGCGGCACAGATTCCGATAGCGCGCGTCGCTCTCGCGGCCCTTGCCGCGCATCGACATCCTGGCGGCGAGCCAGACCTCGTCACAGGCGCCGGCGCGATCGACCGCCTGCAGCAACAGTTCAAGATTAAAGGAAAGCTTGAGCTCGCCGATCACCACGATCGGTGGCTCATCGCCGCTGAGCGCCACAAGGTCACAGCCGCCGACTTCGCCCTTGACCGTGAAGCCGAGGTTTTCGAGGAAGCGCTTGACGGGCAGATAAAGGGCGGTTTCCACGGTGGCTCCGGTGTCGCGCCTGCGACTCAGTGTCCGAGTTTAACCCGAATTGCCGCAGGGAATTTGATCAAACGGCGCCGGAACGGCTATCGTGGGTACGGGACCCAGACGGGCGCGACACGTATTATGATCAGGAACGGACTCTACCACATCGTCATCGAGATGCTCGATAGCGTCGAGGGTGGCAATCAGGGCGTCATGGTCGTGCGTGACGGCACCTTGCGCGGTGGCAACTCGTTTTTTTATGCGTTCGGGACCTACACCTGCGAAAACGGCAAATGGAAGGGCGAAGTGACCAACCAGGAACATTCGCCGACATTCGGGGCCCGGCCGGTATGGGAACGCAAGGTCGTGACCATCGGATTTTCCGGAACCTATGACGATGTCTCCGCCGAAACTCACGGTATGGCGCTCGCCGGCAAGCAGAGCATCCGGTTCAAATCGAGGCTCCGTTTGCTGGTTCCGGACTGAATGCGGGGGCGCGGCGCTATACCCGCCCGCTCACCGGCAATAGCGCGCCGGTGACGGCGCTGGCGGCATCGCTGGCGAGAAACAGGATCACCTCGGCCAGTTCTTCAGCCGTCACCCATTTTTTGAAATCGGCTTTGGGCATGCTGGCACGGTTGGCCGGGGTGTCGATGGTCGAGGGCAGCACGGCATTGACGGTGATCCGGCCCTTGCATTCGGCAGCGAGTGCCTCGGTGAGCCGATGCACTCCCGCTTTGGATGCGGCATAGGCCCCCATGCCGGCACCCGCCTGCAGCGCGCCCATCGCGCCGATATTGACGATCCGTCCGGCCTTGGAAGCTTGCAGATGCGGAATCGCCGATTGCGAGGCATTCAGCGCGGTAAGGACGTTGAGCGCATACATCCGCTGCCAGGTCTTCGGATCGCCTTCTACGACTGCCTCGAATGCAAAGCCGCCGGCGATATTGATCAGCGCATCGAGCCTGCCGAAATGCGCCGCGACGGCGTCGATGGCCTTTTTGGCTTGGCCTGGATCCGACAGATCGACGCCGCCTAATTCAATCCGATCGGGCGTCGCCGGGATCTGCGACGGCGCGTGATCGATGCCGGCCACCCGCGCGCCGCGAGCCAGCGCCACCTCGGCGACCACCTTGCCGAGCGCGCCCGAGGCGCCGGTCACGACAACGACTTTTCCATTCATGACGGCGTCTCCGGTCAGGATAATGAGGGGATTTCACAGTACCGCCGGGCGAAATTGGATTGCAATGCCGTGGCGCAAAGGCCCGCTCGCGCCCGCGACACAGAGGTCGCTAAAATTTGCCGGAGTTTTGTAAGCGGAATGCAGAGCCATCCCGGTTATACCTTGACGTCGTTCAACTTAAGGGCTGGGAAGCATCACCATGAGACACCTACCTGATCACGGTTTACCGCTGGTTCAGCTTAAGGAGCAGCGGCGGGATTTGATTGTCGCGCTGCAAAACCGCAACGGCCCGATCGGCGGCTGGGAGCTGATGCAGATCGCGGCGGTTCAACAGGCCATCTCGGCTTTCGAGGATGTTATCGCGGACCTTGACGCTGAAATGGAGGCGGCGGCCTGAGGCGGTTTGTCCCGTTTCCGCTCGCCGTGAGGAGATGCGGGGCGTCAGGTCGCCAGATAACAGGCTTCCAGGGCGGCGCGCTCGCGCGGTCCAACGCCTAATCCTTCCCGGAAATAGCTTTCGAGATCGCCATAATCGGCGCCGATGACCTCGAATGAGGCCGCGAGGAAGGATGCTTCCACCGACGTGAGCACCTGCGCGACGGCCTCGGGCAAATCGCCGACGGAGGTGGGGTCGCGGCGATAGAAGCGGTTGGTCAAGAGATAATCCTGCGCGATCAGATCGTCCGGCACGCCGAGCGCGTGCAGGATCAGCGCGCAGGCAAAGCCGGTGCGATCCTTGCCGGCGGTGCAGTGAATCACCAGCGGCGCATGGTCCTCAAGCAGGTGAGTAAACAGCGCGCGGAATCTCGGCGTGTTTTGCCGCACATAACTACGGTAGGAATTGCGCATGGCATCTGCGGCCTCAGTCGATGACAGCGGCGAGCCGGCGTCGACCAGCGCCCGCAGATCGGCAACCACGGTCGGCTCGATCGGCAGCGAATGAACCGTGATTTCCTCAAGAGCGCAGATGGCGGTTGCGCGCTCCTCGGTGCCGCGAAGATCGAACGCGCTCTTCAGGCCGAGGCCGCGCAGCACGTCGGCATCGGCCTCGGTCAGATGGCCGAGATGGTTGGAACGGAAGATCTGCCGCCAGCGGACAGCGCGGCCATCCCTGCCGGGATAGCCGCCCAGATCGCGGAAATTGCTGGCGCCGGCGAGATTGAAATGGCGGGTGGGAGATTCCTGCATGGGCTCAGCATAAGCCATGCTGTGCGGCAGTTAAATGACTGACAGGTGGATTGGATCGCGCTCGGGGCGTTGGGCAGATATGAAAAAGGGCCGAAACGTTTGTTTCGACCCTTTTTTCCGCTTTTGATGTCGCGCCAAAGTCCGCATCGGCAACACGCGTGCGGTTGGCATCAGGACTCACGCACCGGCTTGGATTCCTGGATGGCCGCCTCGTGATACCAGGCACCGCCGAACACCGTTTCGCTGACGCGCGAAGCTAGATCGATCGATGCCTTGGTCTCGTCGGGGCGGCGCACGCCGAGGGCCGCGCGGCCTCCGACGGGGAATTGGTAGATCTTGGCGGACCCGTGATTCAAACTGGTATTCATCTTGGTATCTCCTTGGCGCCGCGGCGCATTCAACTCATGCTGCGCCCAACTCGTTCTTGGTTGGTTACTAAAATGGATATCGTCCGTGCACGCCGCGGGTGCAACCTGATGAAAACAAAATCATTTCATGTATAATTTGTAGGCATTTCTGCTTTTGCATCCTGGGAAGCAATCGCGGACTGGCTAAGGCTTGAGCCGTCGCCAAGGTTGCGAGAGGACAGCCATTTCTTGAAGAAAATTGCCGGCCATTGGCGCGGCTTTAATCGAAACCCCAAAACAGGCCGCGGACTGCCGTGTAATCAGGCGTAACCGGGGCCCTCCGGCGCCCGGCGCGGGCCGCGACCCGCGCGCCTTTGCCGCACCTCAAAACCAACAGCCAAGCCGGACACCGGACCGATTTCCCCCTGCCGGCCAGCCTCCCGCAGCGCAGCGATTTGGCACTTTAATTGCTAGGTAACGAACGGCCGATGGTGGCCGGGTCCAACTGCGGTGACCAAAAAGGCTTTTGGTTTCCCATTTCGCATCATCAACCCATGAGAGAGCTCAATGACAAAGTATAAGCTCGAGTATATCTGGCTCGACGGATACACGCCGATCCCCAACCTCCGCGGCAAGACGCAGATCAAGGCCTTCAATTCGTTCCCGACGCTGGACCAGCTTCCGCTGTGGGGCTTCGACGGAAGCTCGACCATGCAGGCCGAGGGGAAAAGTTCGGACTGCGTGCTCAAGCCGGTCGCCGTGTTTCCGGATGCCGCGCGCACCGACGGCGTCCTGGTGATGTGCGAAGTGATGATGCCCGACGGCAAGACCCCGCATCCCTCCAACAAGCGCGCCACCATTCTCGACGACGCCGGCGCCTGGTTCGGCTTTGAGCAGGAATATTTCTTCTACAAGGACGGCCGTCCGCTCGGCTTTCCCGCCTCCGGCTATCCCGCGCCGCAGGGCCCGTATTACACCGGCGTCGGCTACTCCAATGTCGGCGCGGTCGCCCGCGAGATCGTCGAGAAGCATCTCGATCTTTGTCTTGCCGCCGGCATCAACCACGAGGGCATCAACGCCGAGGTGGCGAAGGGCCAGTGGGAATTCCAGATCTTCGGCAAGGGCTCCAAGAAGGCCGCTGACGAAATGTGGATGGCCCGCTATCTGATGCAGCGCCTGACCGAGAGCTACGGCATCGACATCGAATATCACTGCAAGCCGCTCGGCGACACCGACTGGAACGGCTCCGGCATGCACGCCAACTTCTCCACGGCCTATATGCGGGAGGTCGGCGGCAAGGAGTATTTCGAAAAGCTGATGGCTGCGTTCGAGGCGGCGCGGGCCGATCACATCGCGGTCTATGGCCCCGACAATCACCTGCGGTTGACCGGCAAGCACGAGACCGCGTCGATCAACGAGTTCAGCTATGGCATCGCCGATCGCGGCGCGTCGATCCGCGTGCCGCACAGCTTCGCCAATAGCGGCTACAAGGGCTATCTTGAGGATCGCCGTCCGAACTCGCAAGGCGACCCGTACCAGATCGCTTCGCAGATCCTGAAGACGATCGCTTCGGTTCCGACCGCCGCCAAAGCGGCTGCGGCTTAACGCGTTCCACCCATGGCCTGGATCTGGGGGCGTCCAGGCCGTGACTTTCCGCATCCGCGCGGACCTTGAGCCTCTCCTCCGATCCTGACCAGCCCGGCGCACGGCTTCGGCCTCGCTCCGGCTGGTCTTTTTTTGCAGCGGATGGGTCGCGCACGCGGTTCCGGTACTGGGCGGTTGCGGAGCTGAGCCTTGAATCCGCCCGCACTTCGACGCTAGCTTCTTCTCTTCAACATGTCCGTCCTGACCAAACATCTTCGCGCGCATTCGTTCGCTGCGATCGGCCGCATCGCCTCTGCGATGGCGATCGCTGTGGCGACGTCGCTGGCCGCTCCATCTTTCGTCAAGGCGCAATCGGCCGATCTCGTCTTGTGCGACCGGTTGGCCGCCGATCCCGCCGATCCGGACAAGCCCGCCGACGTCAAGGGCACGCCCGATGTGGCGCCGTCCGATATCGCGACCGCGATCAAATATTGCAGGATCGCTTCGGCCTCGTCGCGGCGCGCGCTGTACCAGCTTGGCCGCGCCTATGCCGCCAACCGCCAAACGCCGGAAGCGATCGGTGCCTGGCGCAAGGCCGCCGACAAGGGCTCGACCTCGGCGATGGTGGAACTCGGCGTGCTCTATGGCACAGGCTCCGGCGTCGCCCGGGACGAAGCCCAGGCGCGCAAGCTGTTCGAGCGCGCAGCACAGGCCGGCAATCCGCGCGGCGTCAGCAATCTTGCTACACTCTCCGGCGGCGGTGCCGCCGCGTCGGACCCTGCGCGATCCCGGGAGCTTTTGGCGAAAGCGGCTGCGACCAATCCCGAAGCGCAGTATCAACTGGGGTTGATGCTGGCCGACGGTACCGGCGGCGCCAGGGACGATACCGGCGCGCGGAATTTGTTCGAGAAGGCGGCGGCGCAAAATCATCCCGGCGCGCTGGAGCGAATGGGCGCGTTCACGCAAGAGGGGCGCGGCGGGCCAAAGGATGCCGCCGCCGCCAAAGCGTACTATGAGCGAGCCGCGGCCCTCGGCGATGACGACGCCAAGAAAGCGCTGAAGCGGATGGAATGCCCCTATGCGATCAAGGATAAGCGCGGGAATCTTGTTACCAACCTTTGTTTTTAGGCTAGAGCGTTTTCCAGCGAAGTGGATCCCGGTTCGCGTGAAGAAAACGCGTCAAAATAAGAAGCGAGCCTCCGTTCCGATTCCATCGGAACGGAAAGGGCGAGCGATCAATGTACGTCGACGCTGGCCTCGGTCAGCGGCAACGGCACGCCGGGGCGATAGAGCCGCACCGGCCGGATTTCATACATCGCACTCGGATTGGCGCGGCGCAGGTCGCGCGCGGCGGCGATGGCGGCGTCACGATCGGCGCAATCGATGACATAGAAGCCAAGCAGCTGCTCCTTGGATTCGGTGAAGGGACCATCGATCACCACGCCTTTGCCCGGACCGCGCAACACGCAGGCGCCGCTGGTCGCGCCCAGCCGCGCGGTCGGTCCAACTCGCTTCTCCGCAAGGAAGCGCTCGTGGACCTTGCTCAGATCGAGCATCAATGCTGCGTCCTCCTGCGGCGTAAGGGACGCGACTTCCTCTTCGACGTGATAGGCCAGAATGGCGTAGAGCATGGGCTTTCCTCTTTCGTGCCGGATTGACGGAGTTCACCCCAAGGACGTCCCGGCTCGCCCGATTCCGACAATATTTTATTTTAAGGGTTGTCCCGTCAACGCAAGGACGGCGAAAGCCAAGCGCCATTGCGAGCCACCGACCATCATGCGCCGGAGAACGGGATCGTCGCTTCGCTCCGCAATGACGCAGAGCCTTGCCGCCCGTGCGAAGTTGTGCGTGCCTCGACAAAGGGCATGGGGAATGCCGGGTGCCCGTTGCACCCGCAGCCTCGTGCGTAAAGTGTAGGAAGCACACGAGTGTCGTCACCACGGTCGCACCGGGATCACCCGGCATTCCCGCACGCGATGGTTTTAACAGCTTATTTCGTACTCTCCCCGGTGATCGGGCTTTCTTGTCACCGTCGCCTGCGGATTTGTCTTCCGCAAACTTGACGCCGGCGTCGAGGCGTCAGGACCACACGACTTCGCCGTCCGCGAAAGGCACCATTCGCCCTTGGTGCCACCGCGTCCATCGCATCCCGTGCCCTACGTTCGTGACGATCGCGAAACGCCCCTTTGTGTGGGCCGGGATGGCGAGGATGAAGAGGTGATTTGCGTCGAAAGTGAACCAGAATATTTTTGCGAAGAGGGCTGGACATGCGACTCGGCGATTTGCCGTCGGGCAATCGGCAGATCGATTTGTTCCAGCGGAGGCACGACAAATGCCCGACGGGGGCACCGGATTTCGGCGCCGTCGT
Organism: uncultured Pseudomonadota bacterium; assembly: GCA_963771225.1. Lineage (GTDB taxonomy): Bacteria > Pseudomonadota > Alphaproteobacteria > Rhizobiales > Xanthobacteraceae > Bradyrhizobium. Next base: position 234,347 of record CAVYSR010000017.1, read on the forward strand.
CGCGCCACGCGTCATGGCAGACGTGACTTGACGAACATGACTTGGCGGGCGCGACTTGACGATCGCGAGCCTGCGAAAATACTCAGCGCGCATCTTCGTCGCTCTTTCGCGCGGCTGACTTGTGCTGCGACTGTCCCCCCGCGCCGAGTTCCTGGCATGGGAGAGGCGCCCACGATCCGTCGGCTGCCTGCTGGTAGGCCTGGCACAACCGTGAGGCCGGTTGCTCGTCAATCTTCTGGGGTTGGGAATTCTTCGCCAGAGCCGGCGCCGTCAGCACGATGAGGGCCGTGAAACCACTGAAGATCAGGGATACGATCCGCACAGGGTGTCTCCTTCTGGAAAGATTTTCATTCTCTAATAAAAAAATTGTGACAATTTTTGGCCATGATCTTCTCGACGCCGCCGAATGTTTGACGTTCGAAAAATTTCGCAAAGATGTGATCGGGCGAGGAAACCACATGGACGAACGGGGGCCGTCATTCCGGCGCTCGCCAGCGGGTCCGCGCGAAGCGCGGCCAGCAATGTGCGCGCGCTGGCGCTTTCGGAATGATCGCGTGTTAGGCTGGCGGCGCCAGTGAGCTGTCGATAAAGCTCGCGTTCAATTGTATCGCCCGGAGTGACGACCGACATGAGCCTGCTGAACCAACCATTCGATCCCGCGCGCGAGGCGGCTCTGGTCACCGGTGCGGGAAACGGCATCGGACGCGCCATCGCCCACGCACTGGTCGGCGAGGGCGTGCGCACGGTGTTCGCCGATGTGAATCCGGAAACGCTCGAAGACTCGATCAAGGCGTCGCCGCGGCCCGATCTGGCGGTGGCATGGGCTGGCGATCTCGCGCAGCGCGCCGCCTGCGATGCGTTGCTGGCCGATGCGAAATCCGCGGTCGGGCAGGTGACGCACTTCGTTCACAGCGCGTCGCCGCCGCGGCGCGAGGCAGATCACGCACTCGCCGTCAGCAGCGAGACCTGGGAGCAGATGCGCGCGGTCAACGTCGATGCCGGCTTTCATCTGGCGCGTGAACTGGCGCGAAAGCTCATCGCCGCGCGTGAGCCCGGCTCATTTTTGTTTCTCACCTCGCTGCATGCCGGCACGCCGCGCAACTTGCCGCACTACAGCACTTCCAAGGCCGCAATGGCGATGCTGGTGAGGGAGTTGGCGAAAACGTTTGGCCGTTTCGGAATCCGCGTCAACGCGCTGGTGCCCGGCGCCATCGCCGCCGGCGGTTTCGTTGCCGATCCGTCGCTCGCAAAGCACATTCCGCTCGGCCGCCTCGGTCGCGGCGAAGACCTGGCGCCGATGGCGCTGGCGGTGCTGTCGAACCGGATATCGGCCTATGTCACGGGTGCGGCGATCGTGGTCGACGGCGGCCTGTCGCTGACGAACTGGTTCGATCCGCCTGACCTGGATGAGGTGTGAGAGAATTTTAAGTCGTCATTCCAGGGCGCGCGCGAATGCGCGCCCGCGCGTTGCGCCTACCGCAGCGGCATCGGCGGCCGTATCACCGGGCCGTCATCCGACGGAACGTTGGCTTCCGGCAGCGGCACGGGCTGCGACATCGCGGGCTGCGGCAGCGGAGGCGGCGGCAGCGGAGGAGGTACGGCGTAGGTCGGCGGCGACGAGGTGATCACGGGCGGCGGTGGCAAGTAGGCCGTCCTCGGCTTGCGCGGCGGCGCCAGAATCGGCCGCGGCGGAATCGCTGCTATCGGCCGTGGAGAAGCCGCCGATGTTTTCGGGCGCGGGCTTGGCTCGGAATTCTTGGCCTCGGAATTTTTGGCATTGTCGCGGGACATCTGGGCCTGGCTCGCCTTGAGCTGGTCGATGCTGGCTTTGAGCTGCTCGATCTGTTGCCCCATCGTTTTCAGATCACGCGCCATCGACTCGGTCGACGGTGCGACTGCGTCGTCGGCGCCGATTGCGCAGCCGAGGCGGCTGCAGCCGGTGCGGCGCTATCCTTGGCCTGGGCGACAGAGGCCGGTTGCGCCGGCGCCTGATCGGCCGCCGTGGCCTGAGCCGGCGCTGAGTCCGGTTGCTCGGCGGCAGCAGGCATGTCTGCCGCGGGCTTGTCGCTCACAGGCGATGCCGCCAGCACGAACGGCGGCAGCCAGCTTGAGATCATCTGTCTGGCCGCCGCACCATGATGCGTCCAGGCTGCGGCAGCGAACGCGCTGCAGAGCGCGAACATGAAGGCGATGAAAGCGCGCTTCACCCACCAGCTGATCCCCGGCCGGTCGTCCGGGACCACGGGCCTGTCGGTCGTGTCGATTTTGTCGGTGGCAGCGGCGCGAAAAGTCGTATCGACCGTTGGCGTATCGACCGCAGGCGTCGGTGCGGCAGCCTCGGGCGACCTCTCGGCCGCCTTGTGCGCAAGATGACTCAGCAGTTCCTGCACGGGGTCGGGCGAGGCCTGGCGCGCGGCCAGAACGACATCGGGCTCGATCACAAAGACGTCGTGCGGATCGGTCTCTTGTGGTGTCAGCGTGGACTGCATTGGCGCTCCTTAACTGGTCCCCAATGTCTTAACTGGTCCCACCCGCATCAGGGCGGCCGGCGGATTAACGCAATGTCAACGATCCTCTGCCCGGCTCCAGACGCCAGTCAGGTTTGACCAAAGCAAGGCGGCAGGATGGAGAGGTTAAGGCCGCTTGCGGCAGCAAGGTTGCGGGAAGGGGAACCGGGAGGAGGAAAGATGCGCGGGTATTGCGCCGACGCTCCGTTTATTCGCCCAACGAGCGACGAGCATCAGCTTGAATTGTCAATCCGGGCCTGCGCCAAGAGGCGCATCCCGGAATGACGATTATAGTGTTCCGCTCTGCGAGCTTGCGCCCCTCAGGCTTCGCCCTTGGGAATGTATTTGCCCATGACGCATTTGTACCTTTGCAACTTCCACTCGTGATACGGGCCGTTGGCGAGCCATTCGGCAATGCCGATTTGCGCATTGACCTGACAGGCGGTCATGGTGATGCCCGACTGCTCACTGGTGGTGACGATCTTCTCAAGGCACAGCGGACCGTTGCAGAGAACGGCGACAAGAGTAACGAGCATGGCGACCTTTGCTAATGAGGACCCCCGGTACCTCAACTCATGCAGGGTTCGTGCCAGCCTTGTTGCCCGCTGTGCACTGCTGCATGCCCAAGCCGCTTTTTTAAGGGTTGCCACGCGGCGGCATGATCGTCTCGGCGGCCGAATCAGTTGCGCCATCGCCCTTGACCACGGCACCAAATCGTCACGTTCTCGGCGAATTGCGGTCAAAGCTCGCTGTCATCAACTGACCCATTGAGGATACGTGCGGGGACACCGAGTTGACTTACAAGATGGTCGCAGAACGCGACAACGAGACCGTAAAGATCGAGCGAACGAGTTCCTTTGTCATGGTCGCCAAGGCGCGAATCTGGGCCAGCGAAGGCTGGGAGGTCGTCATCACGGATGCTGACGGCAAATCCTACGCCGTTGCCGAATTCGATCAGCTGCTGGCGGCATGATGTCAGCCGCGCGCAGGGCGCAATAGCGACAATAGCGAAAGAGCGCTGGCATCTTCGCGCGGCGGTGCCTCAGCCGAAGCGCTGATCGTAGGCGAGCACGGCCTCCAGCATCACCTGGGCGCCGGCGCCGCACTCATCGAACGACGTGGATTCCGCCTCGTTGTGGCTCACGCCGCCGGCGCACGGCACGAAGATCATGGTGGTCGGGGCGATGCGTGCGATGTAGGCGGCATCGTGTCCGGCGCCCGAGACCATGTCGCGCGTGGCGTATCCGGCCTTCTCCGCTCCCTTGCGCACGGAGGCGATCATCTCGGAATCGAAGCGCACGGCCGGGCTATTCCAGATTCGTCTTTCCTCGAAGGTGAGGCCGAGAGCTTCCAGCGTCGCCGGCAGCGCCGCGCGGAACTCTCGTTCCATCGCTTCGAGCACCGTCTCGTCGGGATGACGGAAATCGACGCAGAAGAACACCTCGCCCGGCACCACATTGCGCGAGTTCGGTTGCACCTCGACCAGTCCAACGGTGCCCACCGCGTCGGGGGCGTGCCGCATGGCGATGGCGTGAACCACCTCGATCATGCGGGCGGCGCCCAGCAGCGCGTTCTTGCGCAGGTGCATCGGCGTCGCGCCGGTGTGCGCTGCCTGGCCACGCACCGTCACCTCGTACCAGCGCATGCCCTGCACGCCGGTCACGACGCCGATCGTCTTGGCTTCCGCTTCGAGGATCGGGCCTTGCTCGATATGCAGTTCGAACATGGCGCCGATCTTGCGCTTGCCGACCGGCTCGGTGCCCCGGTAGTCGATGCGCTCAAGCTCCGTGGCGAACGTCTTGCCCTCGCGATCCTCGCGCGAATAGGCATAGTCCCGGGTGAAGGCGCCGGCGAATACGCCGGAGGCCAGCATGGCGGGCGCAAATCGCGATCCCTCCTCATTGGTCCAGTTCACGATCTCGAGGGGGGCGTTGGTGTCGTAGCCGCTCGTGTGCAGCGTGCGCATGAACCTCCAGCGCGCCAAGGACGCCGAGCACGCCGTCGAACTTGCCGCCGGTCGGCTGCGTATCGAGATGAGAGCCCATGCAGATCGGCGGCAGGTCGCCGCGCTTGCCGGCGCGCCGCGCGAACATGTTGCCGCAATCATCGACCGTGACGGTACAGCCGATCGCTTCGCAGGCGAGCTTGAACCAGTCGCGCACCTGGCGATCCTCGTCCGAAAGCGTGAGCCGGCGGATACCGCCTTTCTCGGTGCCGCCGAACCGGGCGGTCTCCATCAGGCTGTCCCAGAGCCGCTTCGGATCGACGGTGAGGTTGGTGAGGTCTGCCTTGCCGCCGCTTGTCATGGCACCACCGACATCGTCCGTGAAACCGGCTTCGGCGCGGAGAATTCCTTCCACGTGCTGTTGGCGACATGGACCGCCGGGAAGGGCGGTCGCGCGATGAACTGTCCGTCTCCCTTCTCGGCCCGCAGTTCGCCCTCCTGCCAGGCGATCCGGCCGCGCGAGAGCGTGAGGCGCGGCACGCCGGTGCAGGTAATGCCCTCGAATACGTTGTAGTCGATGCGGCTCAATTGCGTCTTGGCGGAGATGGTTTTGGTCGCGGCCGGATCCCACACCACGAGATCGGCGTCCGATCCGACGGCGACCGCTCCCTTGCGCGGATAGATGTTGAGAATGCGCGCGATGTTGGCGGAGGTGACGGCGACGAACTCCTCCTTGGTCAGGCGCCCGGCATTGACGCCGAAGGTCCACAATAGCGGCATGCGGTCCTGGATGCCGCCGGTGCCGTTCGGGATCATGCGGAAGTCGTCGAGGCCGAGACGTTTCTGCTCGCGTGTAAAGGTGCAATGATCGGTCGCCACCACCTGCAGCGAGCCGGCCTGCAGCCCGGTCCACAGCAAATCCTGATGCTTCCTCGGCCGGAACGGCGGCGACATCACGCGGGCCGCGGCATGGTCCCAGTCCGGGTTGCGGTACTCGTCCTCGTCGAGCACCAGATGCTGGATCAGCGGCTCGCCATAGACGCGTTTGCCGGCCGCGCGGGCGCGCGCGATCGCCTCGTGCGCTTCGCGGCAGGAGGTGTGGACCACATAGAGCGGGGAGCCCGCCATGTCGGCGATCATGATGGCGCGGTTGGTTGCCTCGCCCTCGACCTCCGGCGGACGGGAATAAGCGTGGTTCTCCGGACCGGTGGCGCCTTTCGCCATCAGCTGTTCCTGCAGGCGGAAGACCACGTCGCCGTTCTCCGCATGCACCATCGGCAGCGCACCGAGCGCGGCACAGCGCGAGAACGAGTTGTAGAGCTCGTCGTCGTTCACCATCAACGCGCCCTTGTAGGCCATGAAGTGTTTGAAGGTATTGATGCCGTAGGTGTTGACCACCGTTCCCATCTCGTCGAACACCTGCTTGGTCCACGACGTCACCGCCATGTGGAAGGAGTAGTCGCAGACCGCCTTTTCGCTCTTGTGCCGCCAGTCCTGATAGGCCCGGAGCATGGATTCGCCCGGCGCCGGGATGCAGAAGTCGACGATCATGGTGGTGCCGCCGGCGACCGCTGCCTTGGTGCCCCACTCGAAATCGTCGGCTGAAACCGTGCCCATGAAGAGCAGCTCCATGTGCGTGTGCGGGTCGATGCCGCCGGGAAGAATGTCGCAACCGCCGGCGTCGATGATTTCGCACCCTGTGGGCGCCGCTATCTTGTCGGCGACGGCCACGATCTTGCCGGCTTCGATCAGGACGTCGGCGCGGCGCGAGTGGTCATGGTTGATGACGGTGCCGCCGCGAATGAGCATGGCCATGGGTGGACCTCCGGCTAGAATGGTTTCGTGGATGGAATTGGCCGTTGCAGCGCCAGTCCGGCGCTGCAACGACGATGTTGGATCGGCCGCTGTGCGATCACTTCAGCGCGGCGTCGATCACGGCATGGGTCCAGGCGCCTTCCGGCTTCTTGGTGATGACGGTTTGCTCGCCGCCGGCGCCGAGCAGCGTCGTCACCGTGCGGTCGTAATCGGCGGGATCGAGCTTGCCGTTGCTGCCGGCGGTGAGCTTGTTGATCTCACCCATCATGCGCTTCTGGTGCGGCTCCTTCTGGGCGCCGGACGTATCGTTGTCGAGCACGATCTTGACCGCTTCGTCGGGATTGGTGCGGGCAAAATCCCAGCCCTTCATCGAGGCGCGCACGAACTTCGCCATCCGGGTCACGAAGGCCGGGTCCGACAGCTTGCTCTGAAGGACGTAGAGCCCGTCTTCCATGGTGGAGACGCCCTGGTCGGTGTAGTTGAAGACGACGAGGTCCTCGGGCTTCAGTCCGGCATCGATGATCTGCCAGTACTCGTTGTAGGTCATCGTGGAGACACACGCCGCCTGCTTTTGAATCAAGGGATCGACATTGAAGCCCTGCTTGACGACCTTGACGCCGCCCGGCGAGCCGTCGGTCTTGTCCCCGAGCTTGGCCATCCAGGCCATGAAGGGGTACTCGTTGCCGAAGAACCAGACGCCGAGCGTCTTGTCCTTGAAGTCGGCCGGCGTGGCGATGCCGGAATCCTTGCGGCAGGTGAGCATCATGCCGGAGCGCTTGAAGGGCTGGGCGATGTTGACCAGCGGCACGCCCTTTTCGCGCGCGGCGAGCGCGGAAGGCATCCAGTCGATGATGACGTCGGCTCCGCCGCCTGCGATCACCTGCGGCGGCGCGATGTCGGGACCACCGGGCTTGATGGTGACATCGAGACCCTCGGCCTTGTAGAAGCCCTTGTCCTTGGCGACGTAGTAGCCGGCGAACTGCGCCTGCGTCACCCATTTCAATTGCAAGGTTACCTTGTCCTGGGCAGCGGCGGGAAGCCACGATCCCATGAGCAGCATGGCGCCGATCATCAAACGCTTCGTCATACATCGTCTCCCTTGTTGGTCAGTGCAATGAATGAGCTTTTCCTCAGCGACGGTTCGAGGGGTGCCAGAAGGTCACTTTTTTCTCGATCAGGACCAGAACGCCGAAGAATGTCGAGCCCGCGACCGCCGCGACCACGATCGTCGCCCACACCATGTCGAGCGACATCCGCCCGACCTCGGTCGAGATACGAAAGCCCATGCCAAGCGTCGGCGTGCCGAAGAACTCGGCGACGATGGCGCCGATCAGCGCCAGCGACGCGTTGATCTTCAGCGCATTGAACAGAAACGGCATCGCGGCCGGCAGCCTCAGCGCCAGCAGGGTCTGCAGCCATGAGGCGCCATAGCTGTGCATCAGGTCGCGCTCGATGCGGCCGGCAGCGGACAGGCCCGCGACCGCGTTGACCAGCATCGGAAAGAAGGTCATCACGACAACTACCGCGGCCTTCGACTGCCAATCGAACCCGAACCACATCACGAGAATCGGCGCGATGCCGATGATCGGAAGCGCCGAGACGAAATTGCCGATCGGAAGCAGGCCGCGGCGCAGGAAATCGTAGCGGTCGCAGGCAAGGGCCGCGGCGAAGCCGGTGGCCGAACCGATCAGCCAGCCCGGAAGTGCTGCGCGAACGAAAGTCTGGACGAAGTCCGCGCCAAGCTGCGGCAGCGACGACAGCAGCTTGTGCAGGATCAGCGAGGGTGCCGGCAGCAGCACGCTCGGCACGTTGAGGCCGACGCAGGCGACTTCCCACAGGAACACCAGCGTCAGTCCGAACACCAGCGGCACGCCCTTGCCGGCAAGGTTCGCCAGCATGTCGGGCTGCGACTGGGATCGGCTCCAGAGCACGTTGCCGTACCACAGCGCGGCCCAGGCCGACGATCACCGCTATCGCCAGAACGCCACCCGCGCCGCGATGGGCCAGCAGGAGGGCGGCGATCGCCACGGCCGTTCCAAGCGCCAGCACTGCGACGAGGCGCATCCCGGGGTTACCTGCGGTCGCCGTCTGCGCGCTGCTCATGGCCGCGCTCCCATTGCGTTCAGGGTCAGCCGTTCGGCGAGCGCGATGACGGCGATCAGGAGGGAGGCCATGATCGCGGCCATGGTCAGCGCCGACCATATCTGCACGGTCTGGCCGTAATAAGAGCCCGACAGCAGGCGCGCGCCAATGCCGGCCTGGGCGCCGGTCGGCAGTTCGCCGACGATGGCCCCGACCAGGCTGATCGAGATCGACACCTTCAGGCTTGAAAACAGCATGGGGATAGCCGCCGGCCAGCGCAGCTTGAAGAAGATCTCGGTCGGCGAAGCGCTGTAGGTGCGCATCAGATCGAGCAGCATCGCGTCGGGCGAGGCGAGGCCCTTGGTCATGCCGATGGTGACGGGAAAGAACGACAGGTAGGCCGAGATCACGGCCTTTGGCAGCAGGCCGACGATCCCCATCGAGCCCAGCGCGACGATAATGATGGGAGCAATGGCCAGGATGGGCACGGTCTGGCTCGCGACGATCCACGGCATCAGGCTCATGCGAAGCGCGGCGATGTGCACGATCGCGATCGCAAGTGCGATACCGAGGATGAGGCCGATAACGAATCCGGTCAATGTCGCTGACACCGTGACCCAGGCATGGGTGAACAGGTTGCGCGGATTGAGCACCATGCCGTCGGCCGTTTCGCGCAGCAGCGGCGTACCAAGCGTCGAGGTGAACAGATCCGCCGCGATCTGATGCGGGGCGGGAAGCAGCGGCCGTTCCAGGCTCCATGCCACCCGGTAGCGGTCGGCGAGGCCATCGACATGGGCAAGCTGCGGCAAGTCGCGGTTCATCGGCAGGCAGGCGAGATACCAGACCGCGAGGATGATCGCCGCGATCGTGGCGACGGGCAGCAGCGCGCCGTGCCGCACGCCCGACCACATCTGTGCGAAAGGCGTCATGGTCCCGGTCGCGGCGAGCCGCGCGCTAGTCGTCGTAGGAATGGCCGGCACGCAAGCCCTCCCTGACACGATGCGCAAGCTTCAGGAACTCCGGCGTTTCGCGGATATCGAGCGTGCGCTCGTCTCCGAGGTCGCAGTCGATCACGTCGATGATCCGTCCGGGTCGCGGCGACATCACCACGATCAGCGTCGAAAGGAACACGGCCTCCGGAATCGAATGGGTGACAAAGACGACGGTCTTTCCGGTCTTTTTCCAGAGTTTCAGCAGCTGCTCGTTGAGCCGGTCGCGCGAGATTTCGTCGAGCGCGCCAAACGGCTCGTCCATCAGCAGCAATTCCGGTTCGAACGACAGCGCACGCGCGATCGATACGCGCTGCTGCATGCCGCCCGACAACTGCCACGGATACTTGTTCTCGAAACCCGCCAGATTGACCATCGCAAGGTTGGTCCTGGCGCGCGTCCTGCGCTCGGCCGCAGGCAAGCCGAAGATTTCGAGCGGCAGCGTGACGTTGGCTTCGACCGTGCGCCAGGGATAGAGCGCCGGCGCCTGAAACACATAACCATAGTGACGGTTGAGGCGCGCCTCGCGCGCGGACATGCCGTTGACGGTGATGCTTCCTAGGGTGGGCGTCTCGAGATCGGCGATGACGCGCAACAGCGTGGTCTTGCCGCAACCCGAGGGGCCGATGAAGGAAACGAACTCGCCTTTCGCCACGCTCAGATTGGCATTGTCGAGCGCATGGACGGCGCCATCGCCGGTCTCGAATGTCAGCGACAGATTGCGGATATCGATCGCGATGTCGGAGTTCACGAGCAATCCTTCCCCGTGACTGGACTAACCGGATCGATGCAAGTTGTACGCCAAGCGTTGCTCCTTGAAGCCTTGCTCCTTGAAGCCTTGCCCCTTGATGTCCGAGGCGATAGTTCTGCAACCATTGCGCACTTGCCTCGCTTCGTATCTGACAGTTTAGTCGGAACCGATGCATCGGGCGGCAGAGTCGAACGGAAGCGGAAAACGACATGACGGCATGGCGCGCGGCCCAGAGGCGCAAGGTGCGGAAGGCGGCGACGGCGCTGCCGGAGACACGCGCCAAAGAGAATCGCGCCAACGGGACTTGGGCCAACGGGACCTGGGCGAAGACGCGTGGCGGCGAGGCCAACGTGCAGCGCATCCTCGATGCAGCACTTTCGGTGTTCGCGACCGAAGGATTTGCCGGTGCGCGGATCGACGCGATCGCCGCCAAGGCGGGCCTGTCGAAGCCGAACCTCTTGTATTATTTCCGCACCAAGCAGGAACTCTATCTCGCCGCGCTGAGGCGGACGCTGGACACCTGGCTGGTGCCGCTCGCCCGCATCGAGGCCGACAGCGACCCGCGCGCGGCGTTGACCGATTACGTCACCGAGAAGCTCGAATATGCGCGGGACTATCCCGAGGCGTCGCGCCTGTTTGCGATCGAGGTGATGCGCGGCGCTCCGGTGCTGAAGGACGTGCTGAGCGGAGAGCTCAAGGCGCTGGTCGACCGCAAGGTGACGCTGTTGCGGCGCTGGATGGCGCAAGGCAGATTGGCGCGACGCGACCCGCATCACCTCATCTTCATGATCTGGGCGACGACACAGCATTACGCCGACTTCTCCACGCAGGTCGAGGCTATCACCGAGCGCACGCTTCGCCACCCGGGTTTTTTCGCCGCCGCGCGGCAATCCATCCTTGACGCGGTGCTGGGGCCGGAGCCGGGCTGAGCGCCGCCGCACCGGCTATTGCCCCGCGAATTTCGCAGGCCGGGGGTCCTTCGCCAAGGGGTTGTTGGGGTGCTCGAGCCAGGTGCGGTGGCCGCCGACCTTCAGTCCGGTGCGGCGGTCGATCTCGCCTTCGGCGAGCGGCACCATCGTGATGCAGTTCTCGACCGGGCATACCACGGCGCAGAGGTTGCAACCGACGCATTCTTCCTCGATCACCTCGAAATGTCGCTTGCCGTCCTTGAGGCTGGTGATGGCCTGGTGCGAGGTGTCCTCGCAGCCGATGTGGCAGCGGCCGCACTTGATGCAGAGGTCCTGGTCGATGCGGGCCTTGACCACATAGTCGAGATTGAGATGCTGCCACTCGGTCATGCGCGGCGTGGCCTTGCCGATAAAGTCATCGACCCGCGCATAGCCCTTCTGGTCCATCCACGCCGAAAGATCGTCGATCATCTCCGCGACGATTCTGAAGCCGTAAAGCATGACGGCGGTGCAGACCTGGACGTTGCCTGCGCCGACCGCCATGAATTCGGCGGCATCGCGCCAGTTCTCGATGCCGCCGATACCGGAAACCGGCAGGCCTGAAGTCGCCGGGTTCCTGGCGATCGAGGCCACCATGTTGAGCGCGATCGGTTTGACCACCGGTCCGCACATGCCGCCATGCGTGCCCATGCCGTCGACATGCGGCGAGGGCGCCATCAGATCGATATCGACGCCCATCAAGGCGTTGACGGTGTTGATGAGCGAGACGGCGTCGGCGCCGCCTCGATGTGCGGCTTCGGCCGGCGGCAAGATGCTCGCGACATTGGGCGTGAGCTTGACGATGACCGGCATCCGGCTGTGGGTCTTGCACCAGCGCGTGACCATCTCGATGTATTCCGGCACCTGGCCGACCGCCGAGCCCATGCCGCGTTCGCTCATGCCATGCGGACAGCCGAAATTAAGCTCGATGCCGTCGGCGTCGGTCTCCTCCACGCGCTTGATGATCGCTGCCCAGTTTGACTCCTCGCAGGGCACCATCAACGAGACCACGAGGGCACGGTCGGGCCAGTCGCGCTTGACCTGTTTGATCTCGCGCAGGTTGACGTCGAGCGGACGATCGGTGATCAGCTCGATATTGTTGAAACCGATGACGCGCCGGTCCGCCCCGTGGATCGCGCCATAGCGCGGACCGCTGACATTGACGATCGGCGGGTCTTCTCCGAGGGTCTTCCATACCACGCCGCCCCAGCCCGCCTTGAAGGCGCGAACGATGTTGTAGGCCTTGTCGGTGGGCGGCGCCGAGGCGAGCCAGAACGGGTTCGGCGATCGGATGCCGGCGAAGGTCGTGCGAAGGTCCGCCATGGCTTACGCTCCTGCGCGAAGGGGGGACGCTGTGGCCTGCAAGGCTGTGATGATCGAGGCCGCGGCCTTCTTGCCGTCGGCCACGGCGACGACAGTCAAATCGCTGCCATCGGCGATACAATCGCCGCCGGCCCATACGCCCGGGATACCGGTACGGCGCTCGCCATCGACCGCGACACGGCCTTTCTCGAATACCAGTCCGGTGCCGGAGAGCTCGGACGTTTTCAGCAACTGGCCGATCGCGGTCAGTACCTGGTCGGCCGCGAGCGTGATGCGCTCGCCGGTGCCGACCAGCTTGCCGCCTTCGCTGCGCGTATGTTCGAAGGTTACGCCGCTCACCGTGCCGTTCCGGCTTTCGAGCGCGACCGGCATCAGGTTCTCGCGGATCAGCACGCCGCGGACCTGGGCCACGTCCTGTTCATAGGGCGATGCCGGCATCTCGGTCTTGGCGCGGCGATAGGCGATGGTCACGCATTCGGCTCCGAGCAGCTTGGCCTGGGTCGCCGCATCGATCGCGGTCATGCCGCCGCCGATCACGAGCACGTTGCGTCCGACCGGTACCGTCGTCTTGTCCGGGGCCTGCCTCAAGGTAGCGATGAAGTCGACGGCGTCCATCACGCCTTCGGGCACGGCGCCGAGGCCTAGCGCATTGGTATCGCCGAGGCCGATGCCGAGAAACACCGCATCAAAGCCGGCCCGCAAGCTTGCAACTGTGAAATCGCGGCCGAGCGCCTTGCCGAATTCGATTTTGATGCCGCCGACATCGAGAATGTAGGCGATCTCCTTCTGCGCGATGTCGTCATTGGTCTTGTAGGCGGCGATGCCATACTCGTTGAGGCCGCCGCCCTTGGGGCGCGCCTCGAAGACCGTCACCTGATGGCCGGCGCGCGCCAAAGCGTGGGCGCAGGAAAGCCCTGCCGGTCCGGCGCCCACCACGGCGACACGCCGGCCACTTGGGGGGCCAGCACGATAGAACTGGCGACCGCTCGCGAATGCGGCGTCGGTCGCATAGCGCTGCAGGCGTCCAATCTCCACGGCGCGCGATTCCGAGGTCTCCCGGACACAGGCTCCCTCGCAGAGGTTTTCGGTCGGGCAGACGCGCGCGCACATCGCGCCCATGATATTGGCGTCGAGGATGGTCTTGGCGGCGGCGACCGCCGAGCCGTTGGCGATCTGCCGGATGAAGAGCGGGATGTCGATCGAGGTGGGGCAGGCCGTGATGCACGGCGCGTCATAGCAGAACAGGCAGCGCTCGGCGGCGATACGGGCCTCGTTGCGACCCAGCGCAGGCGAGAGATCGCTGAAATTCGCGCGGCAGGTGTCGGCCGAGATCCTGTGAGTTGCGAGCCCGCCGCTGGTTTCGTTGCTCAACGTGGCACTCCGTTCTTGAAATCCTGCATCGGACGGCACGCATGCCCGCCGATGCTTGCGCAACCCGGATTTGACCAGATGATCAAAAATGTCCGGAGCTGTCAAACAAGACAGATGTTCCGCGACGCGAAACGGAATCCTCCGCGCCACGACCGCCCATGGCAACCGCTTCTTGCCAATTCCGGCGGCAGTTTGCCCGCGCTTTGAGCGGGGGGGGCGAACCGTCCCGTGAACACCGGCGCGCGCTTCTCCAGGAAGCTCGCGACGCCCTCGCGGTGATCCTCGGTGGCGAACAGGCGATAGATGATCTCGATCGCCCAGGCGCCGACTCGCGCGGATCGCCGTGGGTGGTGCGGCGCAGGCCCTCCTTCATGTAGCGCAGCGCCAGCGGCGGGTTGGCGGCGATGCGCGCCGGCCAGCGCCATCGCGGCCGGCATCAGCTGCGTCGTGCGGCACGACCTGGCTCGACCAGGCCGATGCGGCCGGCCTCGGCGGCGTCGATCGCATCGCCGGTGAAGAGCAGCTCGGCCGCCTTGGCCGGGCCGACGATGCCCGGCAGCTTCCACAGCCCGCCGACGTCGCAGATCAGCCCGCGCTTGATGAAGAGCTCGGCGAACACCGCCTTCTCCGAGGCGATGCGGATGTCGGCGTAAAGCGCGAGCTCCATGCCCCAGCCCACCGCCGGGCCGTTCACCGCCGCGATCACCGGCTTGTCGCACTCGATCGCCGCCATCGCCGCCGGCGTCGGCTCGAAGCGCACGCGCGGCTGCGCGGCGGTCGGCGCGGCGCCTCGCCGGTCATCATCTCCTTGCACGTCCTCGCCGGAGCAGAAGGCCGGGATCGGCTCCGGTCACCACCACGCAGCGCACGTCACCGGTCGGCCGCGGCGTGGCGGAAGGCGGCCTCGATCTCGGCATAGGCGCGCGGGTTCAGCGCATTGCGCCGCTCGGGCCGGTTCAGGGTGATGCGGCACGATGTGGTCGCGCACCTCATAGAGGACGCACTGGAAACCCGCGCTCATGGCGCTCCTCCGGGTTGCAGCGGCTCCAACGCCTGGGCGACGAGACCCGGCGCGGCCAGCTCCGCAACCGTTCCGTCCACGCTCGCCTGCGCATCATCGTTCACGCGATGCCCTGCGTCATCGTCACGGTTTGGCGCCTTGCTTGTCGGCCAGAGCGGCGGGCGCGCGCACCGTTGCCAACGCGCCGGCCGGCGATGCGCCATTCATCATCCCGAAGCCCTCGGCCTTGTAGCCCAGCAGCACCAGCATGTCCTCGGAGGCGAACTGGCGGATCTCGGGTCTCAGCGACAGGAACCAGTTCTCCTGGGCGCGGTAGATCGGCTTGGTGTACCAGGCGAAGACGCCCGCCCGGTGCTCGTCCGCGGTGCGGTTGAAGCCGGTCTTGTGCCAGACGCGGCTCTCGAAGACGACGATCGAGCCGGCCGGCGCCTCCAGCGGCACGGTGGCGACCTCGCGCCTCGTCCGGCCGCGGCGCGCGGTTGAGCCTGATGGCTGCCGGGGACGAAGCGCGTCGCGCCGTTGGCCTCGGTGAAGTCGTCGAGGCACCAGGCGACGTTCATCCCCTGCGGCTCGGCCGGACCAGGGCTCGGGGACGAAGATCTGGTCGGCGTGCAGCACCATCTCGCCGCCGCCGGGGCCGGTGATGTTGGCCGAGATGTTGCCGAGCAGGGCCGGCCAGCCGAGCACCGCTCTTGACGAAGGCCAGCGCCGATGCGGGTGGAACGGCCATGTCCTCGAACACCGGATCGCGGCTCAAGCAGGTTCCAGACCCGCTGGTTGGTGTCGTCGTGGCCGTAGTCGAGGCTGAACTTCTGCTCGCGGCCGCGGGCGCGGTCCGACGTCGGCGGCGCGGTAGAGCGCCTCGCGCGCCCGCTGCAAGCGCATCGCCCGGGAGCACGCCGGGCACGATGGACAGGCCGTAAGTCGCGGATATGTGCGAGGCCTTGCGCCAGATCGCGTGTCGGCGGCGGGACGCCGGGCAGGCGGGCTTCAGCGGCGGCTGGTTGCGGTCATGGCGCAGTTCATGTGAGCGACCTCCTGCGGCAGCGATTGCTGGCGTCGAGGCATGCGGCCGCGAAGACGTCGGCGGCGAGGCCGACGTTGGCGCTCGGCGTCAAGGCCGAGCCAGTGTGCGCATCTGCGGATCGAGAGCGGCGCCTGGGTCTGCGGCCGAGAGGGTGACGTTCTGGTTCACCTGCGGCCGCAGGAACGGCGCGGGTGTAGTAGCCGAACAGCAGCGCCCGGTCCTCGTCCGCGGTGACGTTGGCGCCGGAGGTGTGCCAGACGCCGGCCCGTCCATGGCGATGATCGAGCCGGCCGGCGGCCTCGAACGGGCGCATGCAGGGGCGTCGGGATCGGCCGGCACCTCCGCGCGGTCTGCGCAAGCGGTGGCTGCCGGGCAGGAAGAGCGTGGCGCCGTTCTCGCGCGCGGACGTCGGTCAGGCACCAGATGATGTTGAGCGCCCAGGGATGAGCCCAGGGCGCCGGCACGACGATCGCCTGGTCGGAATGCAGCGGCATCGACTGCGAGCCCGGGCGGCGCGATGTTGGCGGTGAAGTTGGAGATCAGGAACTCCGGCGCCCAGCAGCGAGCGTCACCAGCTCGATCGCCGGCCGGGTGCTGGATCAGTCCGGCGGAACAGCGGATCGAGATCGATGCAGGTTGAAGACCCGCACATTGCTGGCGTTGGGATCGAGCGCCGAGGCATGAAGGTCGGCATGCCGCGCCGCTCGCTCTCCGCGGCGGCGCCCCACAGCCGTGTCCGCAAATCGTCGCAGGCGTCGCGGTCGAGCACGCCGGGAATGATCGCGAAACCTTCGCGTTGCAGTTGCGCTTTCGCGGCATACCGGAATCGATGGCGTCATGGTCACGGCCGCAACGGGATGTTTTCGTAATAGGGAATGGCGACGCCAAGCGCGCGCAATGATTTGGCCAGCGCGCCGCCGCCGTTGATCCGCGACAAGTGATCCTGCGGGCCGATTATTGGTTCTTGCCGAGGTCGGGCCTCGACAGATGTCTTCGTGACAATTATGGAGTGCACTCTGTGTAGAGCGCACTCTAAGAATGTCAACCGGAATGAGCGGGGAGCGATGAGAATGCTGGATGAGACCGCGCCGGCGACGCGTCGCGAAACCAGCAAGGCCGAGCGGCGCCAGCGGATCGTCGAGGCGACGACATCGCTGCTGCGCGAGAGCGGCTTCGGCGCGGTCTCCATGCTTCAGGTCGCCGAGCGGGCAGGGGTCAGTCCGGCGACGGTCTACAATTTGTTCGAGACCAAGGCCGCCATTCTCCAGCAGGTGTTCGATCGCGATCTCAGCGAGTACGAACGGCTGGTCGAACTGGCACCGGCGCGGGACGCGCTGGATCGGCATCTTCACGGCGATCGATATCGCCGCGGCGCTCTACCGCGACGATCCCGGCTTCTATCGGGCGATGGCGCAGGGCGGTCGTCGCGACGATAACCTGCGTCCGGCCATCAGCGAGCCACGCATCGGATTCTGGTGTCGCATGGTGGCTGCCGCGCGTGTGGAGCGACGGCTGGTAGCCGCGACCGACGAACGCCTCGTCGGTGTGATCCTGTCGCAGATCATGCGCGGCGTGTCTTCCGAATGGGCGGCGGGCGCGATTTCAGCCGAGCGGCTGGCCGAGGAGACCCGCTACGGCTTCGCACTGGTGCTGCTCGCCTATGCAGTGGGCGACGCCGCGGCGGGTCTGACAAAACGTCTGCGCCGCTTCGAGGCCGCTCTCGCTGCGCGTCATCGAACTCCGGCAGCGGGATAGTACGCACGCAGGCCGCGGTGACTTGATGAGGCCGTTCAACCGGCTCGCCGCCGCATGCGGAATTTGACCCGTGAGGTCATGGGGTCACGGACGAGCTCGCCGTACACAACGGCCTTGTCGCAGCGGCCAATCCACACCCAGAGACGAACGCAAGGTTTTGCCAGGAGGGAAAAATGGAACGCCGAGCACTTATGAAATCAGTCGCGCTGGGTGTCATGGGAACGACGTTGGTCGCGTCGGGCCGACTGGCGCTTGCCGCATCGGCCAGCCGCCGGCGCATGCGGGATCGTTCATTGAGACGAGCGATGGCACCCGATTGTTCTATCGCGATTGGGGGAGCGGAAGCCCCGTCGTGTTTTGCCATCCCTGGGGGCTGAACGCCGATATTTGGGAATATCAACTGAACGAACTGACCGAACAGGGATTGCGTTGCATCTCCTATGATCGGCGCGGCCACGGACGATCCGAGGATCCCGGGCGAGGCTATGATTTCGACACGCTCGCCGGAGATCTGGCCGCCTTGATCCAGAAGCTCGATCTTCGCGATATCACGCTGGTCGGTTATTCGATGGGGAGCGGTGAAATCATTCGCTATGTGTCTCGTCACGGGGCGGGGCGCGTCGCCCGGATACTTTTGACCAGCCCGAGCCCACCGGCACCGGGAAGCCGCGAGATCAGCGACAGCATTGTCGCGGCCCTGAAGAAGGATCGGCCGGCGTTCCTGGCGGCGGGCCTGCCGCTGTTCCTTGGCGAGCCAACGCCGGTTTCACCGGCCATGGGCCAATGGGTGTTGGATATGTTCCTGCGATCCTCCCCGTATGCCAGTATCGAATGTACCCGCAACATTGCGACCGTCGATCAACGCGCGCATCTCGGCGCCATCAAAGTGCCGACCCTGATCATCCAGGGTGACAACGACAAGGTCTGCCCGCTTGAACTGACCGGACGGAAGCTCGCGGAGGCAATATCCGGCAGCGAACTCAGGATCTATGACGGCGCGCCGCACGGCATCGTGCTAACGCACCGCGATCGTTTCACGCATGATCTGCTGGGCTTCGTGCGTGGGTGATGAACGACAGCGGCCGGGGCGTTTTCCGGTTCATTGCCGCTCCCGCTGAAGCTCATGGTTCGAGACGCGCGAAGACGCGCTCCTCACCATGAGGGTCTGAGACCTCATCCTGAGGAGCCCGCTCTTGCGGGCGTCTCGAAGGATGAAGTCACGGGAAAAACCTCTAGCTGGCCGCTTTCATTCATTCTGGCCGATGCGTTTGATTCACGCACCATGGCCTTGACGATCTCGATGGTCTTGTCGTCGGCGGGAAACAGCATCTCGAGTGCCAGCTCTGATAATGTCACGTCATTCGGGGTGCCGAACACAGTGAGCGTGTTCAGGAACGACACGACACCGAAACGCGTCGAAAGGTGCAGCGGTGTCGCCAGGCGCTGCGCCGCCCCGAAGTTTTCCTGCCGTTCGGAGCCGGGCGGGATCGGATAGCCGGCTATTTCCGTCAGCAGCGCCTTGTTCACGGGATCGACGCGCGCGGCCAGCTGCTGGCGAAGCAGACTGATGGTATGCGCGCGCCATGCCGCGAAGTTCAGGATTTGGGGGCCCATCCCTTCGGGATGGAGAATGAGGCGCATGGCATTGACGGGCTTGCGCAACAGCTCTCCCGAGCAGCCCTCATAGAGCTGCGGCAGGGCTGCGTTCGAGAGCACGATGTTCCAGTGCCGGTCGACGGCGAACGCGGGATAGGGGGCATGCGACTTCAAGACGCTGTCGATGGCGGCCTTGGCCGCGTCCAGTTCGCTCACCGAGCGTTCGGAAAATACCGGGGCGAAGCCGGCGGCCAGCAACAGCGTGTTGCGGTCCCGCAACGGGATGTCTAGGCATTCGGAAAGGCGGCCGACCATTTCCCGGCTCGGTTCGGCCTTGCCGGTCTCCAGAAATGACAAATGCCGGGTCGAACTCTCGGCCGCCAGCGCAAGGTCCATCTGCGTCACGCGCCGCTGCTCCCGCCATCGCCGGAGCAGCACGCCGAAGGGTACATGTCGGACGTCCATGAAACCCAGATATCATCCCAATTTTCGCCAATCTATGACCTCGCAGGTCAAATTGCCGCAAAGCTATCAGCGGGTCGCACGAATGCGCGCCCGATGATAGACTTCGACTATCGGCCGGGACGACGCCGGAAAAGGGAGTTTTCGATGATCAGGGGCAGGGAGTTGGTTGCGGCCATGCTGGCTATGGTGGCGGTCGCAGCGTGGACGGGCGGATCGGCGGAGGCCGCGCAGTGCGGCAACGGGCCCGGCGGTTTCGAATCCTGGAAACAACAGTTCGGCGGAGAGGCCAGGGCCAAGGGCGTCGGCGCCAACGCCATTGCCGCGCTGATGCAGGCGAACTACGCCAGCGCGACCATCGGCGCCGATCGCAGCCAGCACAGCTTTCACCTGTCGCTCGACCAGTTTCTGGCCAAGCGCGGCGCCTCGACCATCGTCGCCGAGGGTCGTTCGCTCAAGCAGTCCCAGGCTGCAATGTTCGCCTCGATCCAGCAGCGCTACGGCGTGCCGCCGGGGCCGCTGATCGCGATCTGGGGAATGGAGAGCGGCTTCGGAAGCCAGCGCGGCAATCAGAACATGCTGTCGTCGATCGCCACGCTCGCCTATGACTGCCGCCGTCCCGAGTTTTTCACCGATCAGCTCTATGCGGCGCTGAAGCTGATCGACCGCGGCACGCTGTCGGGAAGCACCCGCGGGTCGATGCATGGCGAGGTCGGCCAGACCCAGTTCATGCCCAAGAACATCCTGGCCTACGGCACCGGCAATCTCGACGTCGCCGCCAACGCGCTGAACTCGACGGCGAATTTTTTGAGGGCCCATGGCTGGCGCGCCGGCGCGGGCTATCAGCCCGGCGAAGCCAATTTCGCCGCCATCGAGGCCTGGAACGCCGCGCAGGTCTATCAGAAGGCCATCGCGATCATGGGTCGGCAGATCGACGGCGGGGGGTAACGCGCGAGCTGGCTACCCCGGCCATGACCAAAAGTGTCCCCGATCAGTGCAGACCGCCGGTCACATGCAGCGTTTCGCCGGTGACGTAGGAAGCATCGTCCGACGCGAAGAAAGCCACCGCCGCCGCGATCTCCTCGACCTTGCCGATCCGCCCGAGCGGCGTGGTCGACTCGATCCATTTGCGCATGTCGCCCTCGGCAGGCCCGCGGAGACGACGCCTTCGGTCGCGATCATGCCGGGATTGACGGTATTGACGCGGATCTTGCGCGGCGCCAGTTCCTTTGAAAGCACCGAGGAGATGGCGTCCACCGAGGCTTTGGTCGCGGTGTAGACGGCGGTGTTCGGCGGCGCGATCGTCGACACCCCGGAGCTGATGTTGATGATGCTGCCGCCGGCCGGATTGAAATGGCGCGCGGCTTCCTGCGACACCAGCAGCAGGCCAAGCACGTTGAGATCGAAATGCTTGTGGAAGTGTTCGGCCGTGATGCCATCCAGCGGCGCGAACTCGTAGAGGCCCGCATTGTTGACGAGAATGTCGATCGCGCCGAACGCCTTGACGGTCTCGGCCACCACTTTCTTCACATGGCCGGCGTCGGTAAGATTGCCATGAACGGCGACGGCCTTGCCGCCCTTGCCGGTGATCGCAGCCACCACGCGCTCGGCGGCTTCCTTGCTGGCGCTGTAGTTGACGGCAACCGCCGCACCCTCCGCGGCCAGGCGGACCGCGATCTCGGCGCCGATACCCTTGGATGCGCCGGTTACCAGCGCCACTTTGCCTTCAAGTCTCTTGGTCATCTTGCTCTCCATGATCGCGCCGACGCGCAGATTATTCAATAGTTCAGTAATAATGAACTATTGAATGAGTTCAAGGCCAGTGCTATATTTTTAGTCATGGTGCAATTCGTTCACCCGCCGCGCGAGGACATCACATTGGCCGGAGTGCTGGCAGCGCTCGCCGATCCGATGCGGCTGCGCATCGTCAAAAGCCTGCTCGAGCAGAAGAACGACTGCATGTCGTGCACCGCAGCCGCGCCGTGCCCCGACATGGCCAAATCGACGCTGTCGAACCATTTCCGGATTCTGCGCGAAGCCGGCCTGATCCAGACCTCAAAGAAAGGCGTCGAACACCGCAACGTCGTGCGCGAGGCCGACATCAACGCGCGGTTTCCAAGATTGCTGAAGACGATCCTGGGATATTCGGAGCAGGCATAGCCCGGATCAGCGCCGATGCGGTCGGAACGGAACTAGCTCAGTTCGCGGGCCTGGCGATGTGCCAGAGATTTGAGGGATCGGAGCCGTTGGCGTCGCCGGGGGCGTGGTCCTCGCGGGAGGTGTAGAGCGGACGATAGCGATAGGCCCACATCCTGCTCTTGTCGCTGCGGACGATCACGGTGAAATCGCCCAGCGCCGTGGCGTCTTCGGAAGCTGTGAGCGGAATCCATTTCTCGGCGCATTTGCCGTCGCAGGTCGATTTGTTGCCGGTGTCGTCGCGATCGAAATAATACAGCGTCATGCCCCTGGAATCGGCCAATATCGCGCCGCGCTTGGTCTGATAAATCTTGATCGGCACCGCCGGCTTTTCCGCCTTGGGCGGTGGCGCTGGCTCCAACTCGTGCCCGTTCGCCGGCGCCTCGACCGCCGCCAGCAGCATCGCTGCGACCATGATCATTCCAAATCGCAACATCCGTATGCTCCCGGAACAAAATGCAACGCGTGAAGTTACTCGCGCGTTAAAAATCTGAATGGGAGCGAGGATAACGCTTCACAATTCCCTGGAGCAGTCCATCGGGCGCCCAGTTTTGGCTTTCTTGAGCCATCGAAGCGGCCCGGAAGCGCCGCAATAAGCCCCCAAATGCCATCGTTAAATGAAGGACCAGCGCCTGGGGAGTGTGTACAATGAAATCTGGGGATATCGAGACAACATCCGTGCATGAGCCTTTGTCTCTTCATGAGCGAACTTTGGCCGGACCAGCCGACCCTGCGGGGCACGATGATGAGTTTGGCGCACAACGCCAAACGTTGCGAACGGATGAACGAGTATTTCGACCAGGTCATCGCCGAGTTGTTGACGTTGCTCAACAATAGCCAGAAAGAGGTGGCTTGAGGGGCTGGCACGGTCCCGACTTCAGCCGCCCGCGCGCTAATTCCCGCCATCGGCCGCAAGGCGCACGAACTCCCGCTTCATCGCATTGACCCTGGATACATAGCTTGCGACGAGATGATCGCCGCAGCGTTCGCCGGCGATCATCCGAAAGTTGCGGCGTGCGAAAGCCGTGGCGGGACCCGCGCCGCAAAGATGGATGAAGGCGGCAACATCCTGCTTCTGCTGCGGGCTTGCGGTCACATGGCCCGCGCGGGCGAGAACCGCTGCCACGTTGCGGTCCAGATACACCGACGCCAGCTCAGTGGCATGGCTCGGGATCGCGCGGATCGTAAAACTGGTAAACCCGCAACCGGTATCGACCACCGCATGCTCCCGGATACAGAACCGCGCGGCCTCGGCGGCGGTCGCATCCAGCGTCTGGAACAGGCCGACGGCAGACGAAGCGGGCTGGTAGATCGCGAACGGATTAAAACTCCATCGCCAGCGCCAGTAAGTGCGATCCACCGGATTGCCCGAACTCTCCACCTGCGCCAGCGCGGCCAGCAATTCGGGCGTGATCGTGCTGGTGGAATAGGTGCGGAACAGCGCCCCGTATTGCCGCCACGTCTCGGCCGGCTCCTTGTCCAGCCGGTGGCCGACGAAGAAGAACAACTCGGTCGGCTTGCGGATCACGTGATAGACGAGGTTCGTCAGCCCAAGGAGTGGGAGCAGGATCGCGATGGCGATGGCGATCCGGACCCCGCGCGGCAGTCGCGCGAGATTCCGTCGCGCTCGTAGAATAAGTTGAGTCCTCGCAGGAGCCATTGCCGTCCATAACCGATTCACATGTCGAACAGCCAGCCAGGCAACCATCCGCATTCTCGCGGCGCGAAGCGCCCGAGGCGTGCTTGAACATGTGCCCAAAAGAAAGGGCGTAGGCCACCCTCAAAGAGAGGGCGCATGCGACCCTCAAGAGAGGGCGCAGGGAATGCCGGGCGCCCGCTGCACCCGCAGTCCGTGTGCAAAGGTAGAAAGCACACGGGTAGTCACCACAGGTTCACCGGGACACCCGGCATTTCCCTGCGCGATGGTTTTAACGGTTTCCTCCGCGCTCTCCCTGGTGACCGGGCTTGTTTGCCACCATCGCCCCCAAGAAGCTTGCTTCTCAAGAACTTGACGCCAGCGTCGGGGCGTCAGGACCACACGGCTTCGCCGTCCGCACGCCATGTCATTCGTCTTTTGACATCGCCGCGTCCACCGCATCCCGTCCCGCGTCCGTGACGATCGCGAGCCGCCCCTCTGGTGGGACGAGACGACGACAGATAAGCAGGTGATTTGCCTCGGAAGGGAACGGAAATATTTTTAGCGAAGGGGCTGGACACTGATTTGCTGTTTTGCCCGTCGGGCAAATGGAAGCAGCAAGAGTAGCCCGGATGAGCGAAGCGACATCCGGGAGCTTCATGTTTATTGATCCCCGCATGTCGCTGCTCTCATGCGGGCTACCTGCTGCCTGACGCTACGCGCCGATAGCGTGGCGTCGAACCGGCGTTGTGGGTGAACGAGCTGTTCGGCGCTCTCGACGATGCGCATTTCCTCCGTCCGCTGATGGCGGTGCGCTCCAGCACGGCGAAGATGGCGGAAGCGGCGTGGCCGAGCGCGTGCCCTCGTGTCCGCGCCCTGAACGCGCGCGGCAGCGTACAACGCCGCAAACAGGTCGCCGGTCCCCGACGGGCTGATCGAAAGCCTCGGGGTGCGCACGCGCCAGCTTTGCGACCGCTCGACGGCAAGCGTCTCGATCTCGCCGTCTGGCGTGTCGGACAGTTCGGTGCCGGTGATGACCACTGTCGACGGACCGCGCGCCAATAGCGTCTGCGCCTGCGCGATCATCACTCGAGCCGCTGTCGTGGCTTGCTGCCCCGACGAGATACTCGAACTCGAAATGGTTGGGGGTCAGGATGTCGGCCAGCGGGCACAATCGGTCACGCACCAGCGGCGGGATGGCGGCCTGGACGTACAGGCCGCGACCGCGATCGCCCAGCACGGGATCGCAGCAATAGAGCAGGGTGGGATTGCGTGCCCTGGCGCGCGCGACGAAGTCCGCGACCACCGCGGCGATCTCGGGCGAGCCGAGATAGCCCGAGAGGATCATCCGGCAGCATCGACCGCGCCGCGCTCCTCGATCCCGCGCAGGAGATCGGCGACCAGCTCCGCATCGAGCACCCGGCCGCGGATCGTCGGGTAACCCGGCCGGTTGCTCAACAGCGTGGTCGGCACTGATACGACGTCGATGCCGTGCATCTGCAGCGGAAACACCGCGGCGCTGTTGCCGACATGGCCGTAAGCGACCTGGGACTGGATGGAGATGACGGTCATGCGGAGTGGGCTTGTGATCACCCGAACAGTGCAACATAGATCACGTAGAGCCAGCCCAGGATGCCATGGATGATCGCCCACAAGATCGAATGGTTGTTGGCATAGGAGATCGCGATGGCGAGCGCCGAGCCAAAACCCACGCCGTATTTCGCCCCCTCGACCCGAACGCCGTAATAGCGACTTCCGTTCATGGTGATCCCTCCGATCGCAACCCGTAGCGCGTAGGATGGGTTGATCTCTTGGCGAAACCCATCACGTGCTATCGATGGGTATCGCTTCCGCCTTCGCTCGTTGAGCTATGGCGGACGAGCCGCATCCTACGAGCTTTGACATCGAGCGTCCACGCGTAGATCGGCTTCGCCCGATCAGGACGAGCGAAGACGGGAGCGGGCGCTCAGCATCGCCCATGTGACGGCGACGGGGATGTAGTAGGATACATCGAGCATGACCGCCGGCAGACCCCTTATCAGCGTGCATCGCTTCTCCGACGACCAGCCGAATGCCCACGAGACGCCGTCGATCGTCGTGTGCCCGCAATGATACGGGCCATAATCGATCTGCATCAGCAAGGCGCCGAGCATCGCGATATCAGAGATCGCAGCCAGGCCTAGGGGCGGGGTTGCCGAGCGTGCCGCCTCTCGATGAACCTTCACGTGATAAAAGCCGGCAATGGCAGCCAGCGGCAGCAAAATCATGCTCCCTGGCTCTGCGGCAATGGCCTTCAAGACGATCCCAAGAAGAACGACGGCGACTGCCCAGAAGACCATAACCCCTCCGCGAATGCCCGATGCGCAAGAACGCCTTGAGTTATTGGGTCGTCTTTTGGGAGAACTTGGTTCGATTTACGCGATAGGCTGTAGGGCGGGTTAGCGCAGCGTAACCCGCCGATCGGACTGGAACGAACGGCGGATTACGCCTTCGGCTACGGCACGGCGTCTGCCAGTCATGCAGCGAGATCAATGAAATGTCCGCGCAGCCAGGCGGTCAAATACGCGATCAGGTCGGGGACCCCCGTGAAAACCCACACAACCGTCCGCAACATCTGACGGTAGTCGGCAGCCCGTTCGAGAGTTGTTCGAGCAGTAAACCGGTCGCTCTTTCGCGATAGCCGCGTGCCGAGGGGTCGTTCCAGGCATGCTGCAGGAACTCGATCGCCACGCGGATGTGGGACGCCGGTTCGGCAGGGGCGCCACCGATCATCCTTGCGGTCTGCTTGAAGATGTACCCCGGGCATTCGCCCGTCTCAGCGTCGATCGAAGCTGCTCGTATCAAGGCCTTGCCCGAGACGCACACATAGTTGTGCCCGGCGCCGATGAGGTGTGCGGTCCATTTCACGTAGGTGTCGAAATCGATCTTGTTTCGGTTGCCGGCTACCATGAAGACCGGCTGCAACCAGGCGCTTCGGTTGAACCCGAATCGTCTGCCGAATTCCC
This sequence comes from uncultured Pseudomonadota bacterium, assembly GCA_963771225.1. Classification (GTDB taxonomy): domain Bacteria; phylum Pseudomonadota; class Alphaproteobacteria; order Rhizobiales; family Xanthobacteraceae; genus Bradyrhizobium. The sequence goes on from CAVYSR010000017.1 coordinate 260,775, forward strand.
GGGTCGGCATGTCGTCGGTAACGAGCAAAAGCTCCTTCTGCATGGCCACGATGAGGCTATCGAAGATGTCCCACGGGCTATCGCGCAGAAACTCCCTGAGAGCCTCCGGGATACTTTCAGGCACGATCAGCGGGCAAACGACGGCGTTTGCTCTCGCCCATTCTATTGCGCTCTCGACGTCAGTCAGCCACGTCTGCACGACCTCCGGAGCCACCTCGACGAGGGCCATCTTGCCTTCTTCGTAGCGTGCGCTTTTGAGGCCGGAACTCGACCGAATGGCTGATGCAGAAGCTGGTCCATCGTGCTTTGTGCGATGTGTACCGTGCCGCACGTCTCCGAGACCGCCTCGAACGCGCCGAGCCGCCAGCAAGTCCAGTACGACAACAGATCCAGGACGCAACCGGCGTTGCGGTTGGAGGCGATCGCGGCGACCGCCGCCGTCCGCTCCGCTTCTGATCCGAACGCCACCTTCATCTGCAGGTCTTGAGCGGCCAAGCCGTCGGCTACTTCAATGGTGTCGCAGCCGACGCGATGGGCGAAGATCGCGAGCGGCCATGGTCCTTTTTGGTAGTTGTCCTGCTCTTGGGCGGCGAAGTCGTGCCTGACCTTCAATTGTTCAAGAAGAGGTGCGAGCCCGTCCGGGCTCGAAACGTCGACGGAAATCAAGCGGAGGGCCGAGACGTCCGGAAAGCGCGCTTCGTGGTTGATGAGCACGAAGTGGTGCTTGGCGACATATTTGTGCCAATCTGCTTAATGGTGCCCAGCTTCCCGGTCGCCGGATAGCTGAACTGCGCGCCGACCGACAATCCAAAGATCTGCCGGATCAGCGGGTGGTCGGGCTCCCAGGAATCCTCGTCGAGGCGGCGGAGCTTGCCGTCCGGTTCGACGATGACGAATTGCTTTTCGCCGTCGTCGTATTCGATATCTGCGGCCGTGTTTTCGCAGACGGTCTTGGGATCCCACGAACTCGTCGAGATGAGCGAGCTTTGTTCCGGCTCTCAGGACTAGTCCGTGAAAGCAGAGCCAAGCCTGCGAGATTTCTCTGTTTTCGAGGAAAAGCCTGTATGCGTAGGCGACAGCTCGATCCATCTGCCCGAAATGACCCAACAGTGAGGCTACCCGGAGCCTATCGCTCAGTCGGCTGAAGGCGAGCGACTCGATAGGGCGTTCGAGCTCCGGCAGCAGTTCGTCGATTTCGTTGGACCGTATCAAAATCTCGATCTTAAGGAGGCGCGCCGGCGCGCTGTCCGGACGGTTGGCGAGAAGGGCGTCTACTGCCCGCCTAGACTCGGGTAGATCGCCGACGTTCCAGGAGTGGATCGCCAACAGCCAGAGCGTTTCCGGATCCTTACGGACTTCAGGGGAGGCTTTCGCTAGCGCTGCTCGGAACGCTTCGTCGCGTCGGGCTTCGACGAGGCATCCGAGGTAGAGGTGGGTCGCTGGGTTGAGGGCTTGCAGATCAACAATCGGCTCGATCAGCTTGGCCGCCTCGGCCGGCAGACGCTGGTTGCGCATTTCGTCTGCGACCAGATAGCGCGATAGACTGTGGGCCAGCGTGAATTCCGCGCAACACAGCTCCATCAGCTGCGCATGCAGTTCGTCCTTGTCTACGTTGAGCTGGGCGTCCCGGCGGAGTGCAGGATTTCGGCCGGGAGTTTACCCTCGGGCAGGGCGGCGAGGTTCGCGATCGCAAAATCCACGCGTTCGTAGTCGCGGACCCGAAGAGCCAAATCTCCCAGGATGCGGAACTTCAATTGCATGACGTGATCGCGCCCTGTCGCCTCGATGTCCTCGACGAGCTTGATGGCTTCCTTGTCGTCTCGTCGGGCTACCAGCTCAGCGGCCAGCAACCGGCTTTCCGGATCCGGCTCCCCGCGCAACGAGACGGCGGCGTCGTCGAACCGGTTTTGTGCGACTTGGGAAAGAGCCAGCAGCCTTCTCAACTGCGGCTGGCCGGGAAGCGATGGCATCGCGCGAACAAGGAGAGATTCGCATTCGGCCTGTCTGCCCGTCAGCCGAAGCAGGACGGCCGCATTGTTGACGAAGGCCAGAAGGTCGTGCCGGTCTGCGAAGTCGTTGCTTAGACAGCGTTCCGCCATTGCCGACATCTCGTTGGCCGCGCTTTCGAGTTCTGCCCGGGTGACGGCGCCCGGCCTCCCGAGGAAGGCATCCGGTCCCAACGCCAATTCGAGCACGGCGATCGCGGCCGCGAGCTTGAGCTCCAGAACGTCGGCGTGGTTTCGCGCCAGAGCCAACGTTTTCTCGGCCCAACGTGGCACGTTGCGTTTGCGCAAGAACTCGACGAGCCCAAGGTCAGCGTGCACTGATCCGACCAGGTCGGGGGGTATCAGGGTTTCCGGGTCACCCTCCCACGAAGATCGCGCCGCGGCCTGCAGCAGATAGGAGATGGCCTGATCGGACCTCGGCGTCGAGTTCAAGGCGACCTTGGCCAACTCCATCCCCTCCGCGTATCTGCCTTGAATCGTTCGAGCCAAGGCGAGATTGGCGATGGCGTTGCAGTCTGTTGGGCGGAATTCCGTAGGCCGTCTCGAAATGTGCGGCGGCTTCGTCGTGCCTTCCCAAACTGATGGCGAGGGAACCGAGGTTGGTCTCGATCCGGAATTTGGCCCACGGCTTGCCTGCAAGGTCTTCCTTGGCCTGAAGCTCGAGGAGTCCTTCTTTCGCGAGAACGAAGGAGCTTCTCTTCCGGAAAAGATCACGCCAAAGATCGATCTTGGCGTGCAGGGCGGGGTCCTCCGAGTTGTCTGGTGGCGCCTTCACGTCGGTCGGGAGGACCGCATTGCTGGACGGTTGAACGCGAGCCAACGCCTCGACGATCTCCGAGATGGACCCGGGATCCAGCCTCACCGACTGCATTGCGGTCGACGCGACCGCAGCGGGAAAGAAGAACGCGAGCGCGGTCGGGTGTTGGCAAATCTTGAGCTCGAGGTCGGACCAGGAATAGAGGATGACCTTTAGGTCGTATCCCTCGGCGCGGAGCTCGTTTTCGACCTCGAGAGCCGCGTCCGTTGCCTTCGTGTCGCTGGGACACGTCGTGGCGAAGATGATTTCTTTCAGCTCGGCCTTGATCGCGAGTGCGTCCCTGCAGTCCTTGACTATGGCTGCCTTCTTGAGCGGTTCGACGTACCGGCGGCACTGGATGCCGACGAAGTGGTCGTGAACCCCGTTGCGTCGGCCGAGGATGTCGATTCCGCGCTGCCTTTGACCGTGGCGTCCGTACTCTAGCGCGTGCGGATCGCTCAGCTCGGCTTGAAACAGAACCACGCAACCGCGCTGGAAGTCTTGCCGTTTTTCGGTCTCGGAATCTCTTGCGCCGCCGTGACGCTGAAGAGAGGTCCAGGGGACAGGGCGGGTAGATCCATCGGTTCGATTGTGTCTTCATGCTCAGGCATACGCAACTCAAGGCTCGCGGCTCACCAACGCCCACTCGGTTTAGAAAACGCCTTCTGCATCTCAGCGTTGATTCATGTTTCGTTCGGTTAACACTTTCGCGGCGAAGCCGGAGCTCGCCGCGAACCTTTGTTGTTTCTACTCGGCGCCAGTGGCGCCAGAGTAGGGCTGCATTGACCGCCGCCAAGTCGAGCTTATTACGAACACCCCGTCGTTGACCCACACGTGTCGCACTTCATACAGGTCCCGTTCCGCACCAGGGTAAAATTCCCGCACTCTCGTGCTCCCACACGTATCGCACTTCATACAGGTCCCGTTCCGCACCAGCGTAAAATTCCCGCATTCGCCGCACATTTCGCCTTCGTAGCCTTTGGCCTTGGCTTCGGCGCGGCGCTCGGCCTTTGACGGTGCGGCTTGCTCGCGGGCGGCGCCGGCTTTGCTCCATTGCAGCGCTTCGAGCTTCTCGGTCGGCGACAGGTCGTGCTGGGCTTCCTGCTTCAGCGCGACCGCGCCTTCGACGGCGTCGGCGGCGCGGGAGGTTGGGCCGTGCGACGCCATCGAGGTGACGTTGCCGCTGAGCCGCGCGCGTCGGTCTCGGTGTTGCCGCCGCCCTGCATGACGACGAGCTTGTCGGTGCGCGAGCGGGTCAGGCCCTTCGACAGGTATTTGTTGCTGGGCTGCGTCCGGCGCGCGGCCTTCCTCGACGCCCTTGCCCATGGCGTCGAAGTTGGATTCGGAGGGGTCGACATGGGCGAGATCGAACCGCGACATGTAGCTGACCGCGAGTTCGCGGAACACATAGTCGAGGATCGAGGTCGCATATTTGATGGAGTCGTTGCCCTGCACGGGCCCGGCGGGCTCGAAGCGGGTAAACGTGAAGGCATCGACATATTCTTCCAGCGGCACGCCGTATTGCAGCCCCAGCGAGACCGCGATGGCAAAGTTGTTGATGAAGGAGCGAAGTGCCGCACCTTCCTTGTGCATGTCGATGAAGATCTCGCCGATCCGGCCGTCGTCATATTCGCCGGTGCGCAAATACACTTTATGCCCGCCGACCACGGCCTTCTGGGTGTAGCCCTTGCGGCGATCCGGCAGCTTCTCGCGCTCGCGCATCACAATGATGCGCTCGACCAGCCGCTCCACCACCTTTTCCGAAAGCTGCGCGGTGCGCGCCGCCATCGGCTTGTCGTAGAATGCCTCGACCGCATCCTCTTCCTCGTCGTCGTCGCTGATCAGTTGCGAGTTCAGGGGTTGCGACAGTTTCGAGCCATCGCGATAAAGCGCGTTGGCTTTCAGCGCGAGCTTCCAGGACAGACAGATAAGCGGACTTGCAATCCTCCACCGTGGCGTCGTTCGGCATGTTGATGGTCTTTGAGATCGCGCCCGAGATGAACGGCTGCGACGCCGCCATCATGCGGATGTGGCTCTCGACCGACAGATAGCGCTTGCCGATCTTGCCGCAGGGGTTGGCGCAATCGAACACGCTGTAATGCTCGGCCTTCAGATGCGGCGCGCCTTCCACCGTCATCGCGCCGCAGATGTGCACATTGGCGGCCTCGATCTCGCGCTTGGAGAATCCGACCGCCGCCAGCAGGTCGAAATTGGGTGCTGCGATCGCTTCCGGCGCGATATTCAGGGTGTCGCGCAGGAAGTCCTCGCCAAACGTCCATTTGTTGAAGGCGAACTTGATGTCGAACGCGGTCGGAAGTGCGGCTTCCACCTTCTTCAGCGCCTCGTCGGTGAAGCCTTTTGCCTTCAGGGTCGAGGCATTGATCGCCGGCGCATTGGAGAGCGAGCCGTGGCCGACGGCATAGGCCTCGATCTCCGCGATGTCGGATTCGCGATAGCCGAGCGCGCGCAGCGCCTCGGGCACCGCGCGGTTGATGATCTTCCAGTAGCCGCCGCCGGCGAGCTTCTTGAATTTCACCAGCGCGAAATCCGGCTCGATGCCGGTGGTGTCGCAATCCATCACGAGGCCAATGGTGCCGGTCGGCGCCACCACCGTGGTCTGCGCGTTGCGGTAGCCATGCAGCTCGCCGAGTTCCAGCGCCTTGTCCCAGGCGGCCCTGGCGTGCTCGACGATATCGGCCTGCTTGCAGGAGGCGTGATCGAGCGGCACCGGATTGACCGCCAGCGCCTCATAGCCGCGGGATTCGCCGTGCGCGGCGCGGCGGTGGTTGCGGATCACCCGCAGCATGTGGGCTGAGTTCTTCTTGTAGCCGGGGAAGGGGCCGAGTTCCTTGGCCATTTCGGCAGACGTTGCGTAGCTGATGCCGGTCATCACGGCGGTCAGCGCGCCGCACAGCGCGCGGCCTTCCTTACTGTCGTAGGAAAGACCCATGGTCATCAAGAGACCGCCGATATTGGCAAAGCCGAGCCCCAGCGTGCGAAACTCGTAAGACAATTCCGCGATCGCCTTGGACGGAAACTGCGCCATCATCACCGAGATTTCGAGCACGATCGTCCACAAGCGACACAGATGCTCGTAGGCATTGACGTCGAACTGCTTGGTCGTGGTGTTGTAGAAGGTGATCAGGTTGGCGGAGGCCAGATTGCAGGCGGTATCGTCCAGGAACATGTATTCCGAGCACGGATTGGAGGCGCGGATATCGCCGGACGCCTTGCAGGTGTGCCAGTCGTTCATGGTGGTGTTGAAGTGCAGGCCGGGATCGGCGGACGCCCAGGCGGCGTGGCCGATTTTTTCCCAGAGGTCGCGGGCCTTGAGGGTCTTGGTGATCTTCCTGTTGGTGCGGCCGATCAGGTTCCAGTCGCCATCGGTCTCCACCGCGCGCAGGAAATCATCCTTCAGCGATACCGAGTTGTTGGAGTTCTGGCCGGATACCGTGAGATAGGCTTCCGAATCCCAGTCGGTGTCGTAGACCGGAAAATCGATTTCCTTGTAGCCCTGGCGGGCGAACTGGATGACGCGCTTGATCATGCCGTCGGCGACCATGGCGCGGCGGGCGAGTTTTATCTCGCGGCGCAAAGCAGGGTTCTTCTCGGGGTCGAAACAGTCGTCGCCGCTGCCTTCGCAATTGACGCAGGCTTTCAGCACGGCTTTCAGATGGCGTTGGTTGAGCTTGGAGCCGGTGACGAGGGCGGCGACCTTCTGCTCTTCCTTCACCTTCCAGTCGATATAGGTCTCGATATCCGGATGGTCAGCATCGACCACCACCATCTTGGCGGCGCGGCGCGTGGTGCCGCCGGACTTGATCGCACCCGCGGCGCGGTCGCCGATCTTGAGGAAGCTCATCAGGCCGGACGAGCGTCCGCCGCCGGAGAGCCGTTCGCCTTCGCCGCGCAGCCGCGAGAAGTTGGAGCCGGTGCCGGAACCGTATTTGAACAGGCGCGCCTCGCGCACCCACAGATCCATGATGCCGCCCTCGTTGACGAGGTCGTCACCCACGCCCTGGATGAAGCAGGCGTGCGGCTGCGGATGCTCGTAGGACGATTTTGACTTGGTCAGTTTGCCGGTGAAGGGATCGACATAATAGTGGCCCTGGCCGGGTCCATCGACGCCATAGGCCCAATGCAGCCCGGTGTTGAACCATTGCGGCGAATTCGGCGCCACCATCTGCTTGGCCAGCATGTAGCGCAGCTCGTCGGAGAACGCGCGCGCGTCCTCTTCCGAGGAGAAGTAGCCGCCCTTCCAGCCCCAATAGGTCCAGCAGCCGGCGAGGCGGTCGAACACCTGCTTGGCCGAAAGCTCGCTGACATAGCGTTCGGCCTCGGGAAGATCAGCCAGTGCCGCGGTATCCGGCACCGAGCGCCACAGCCAGGACGGCACGGTCTCTTCCTCGACCTTCTTCAGGCGCGCGGCGACGCCCGCTTTCCGGAAATACTTCTGGGCCAGGACGTCGGAGGCGACCTGCGACCAGAATTCCGGCACCTCGACGTTTTCGAGGCGAAACACCACCGAGCCGTCAGGATTGCGGATCTCAGATGTCGTCAATCTGAAATCAATCCCTGCGTAGGGTGACTGGCCTTCAGTGGTGTTGCGCCGTTCGATTCGCATGGTCGTGCCCCGTTTTTTTGACCGGACCGCTCTACCGCGGCGCCGGATGTTTTCCCTTGAGCGAACTGTTTGTCTTGTCCGCAAGCTCTACCGGTTGACCCGGCCCTGTTCACTCGTTCAACGCCCCGACCCGTCACCCGGGCCATTCCTGTCGTCTTACCTGAGCCGTTTTTGGCCCGTTTTTAGCGTCCCGAAGTCCCCGAATTCCGGGCAAACGAACCCGGCACCCGTTGCCTCAACTGGCGGACGGAGTGGTCAATTCTGGAACCCTTAGGGAGCGACCGGCGGGACCCAAACACACTCGCGCCGAACAGGATGGAAGCTAGGACGACTCCATTGCGCCCGTCAAGGATTAGTACGAGTTCCTGAATCAAATACTAAATATGGTGGAAAAGGGAGGAAAACAGGGGTCACCCGACGCCCTCTGTCTGGCCAAGTATCAGTGAGTCCTCAGGGATTCCCAAGCAAAAAAAATCCCTTTCCGCGGGCCTGGCGAGGCTTCGCCCCGCTGTTCACAGGGCAACTATTTATTGTCCACTTATTGTCCACCGGGACTTGCGCCGCCGAGACTCACAAACTCAACGTCAAGCGTCCGACATGTCCGGGCTGGCATGCCGGCCGGCCGATGGTCAGCCGCGCCGCCACGCGGCATGGTGGTCTTGGTTCCATCCGGAAATTCATTCCATGACCGTCCAAACCGAGCGGAGCGCGACACAGCGCATCGCGCCCGCAGGCCTTGTGTTCCTTGCCATCACGTCCGTGGCCTGGGGCCTCAACTGGCCGATCACGAAACAGATCCTGACCGAATGGCCGCCGCTCTCGGCGCGCGGCCTGACCGGAGTAGCCGGCGGCCTGCTGCTGGCTGCTCTTGCCGTCATGCGCGGGCAAAGCCTGCGGGTTCCGCAGGGCCAATGGCCGCGGCTGCTGTTGTCCGCCGTGCTCAACATCACGACCTGGATGACGCTGATGGGGCTGGCGCTCGTATGGCTGCCGGCCAGCGAGGCGGCGGTATTGGCCTACACCATGCCGGTATGGGCGTCGCTGCTGGCCTGGCTCATTCTCGGCGAGCGGATGTCGCTGGCGCGAATCCTGGCGCTGTTGATGGCGTTCGCGGGGATCGCCGCGCTGATGGGCGGCAACGGCATCGACGCCAGCATGGAAAGGCTGCCGGGCATCGTGATGGTGCTGGTCGGCGCCTTCGTGTTTGCGCTCGGCACCATCACGGCGAAGCGGCTGCCGATCGCGATGCCGCTGATCGCGTCCACCGCGCTGCAAATCGGCATCGGCTGTTTGCCTGTGGCACTGGCCGGCCTGGTGTTCGAACATCCCCACTTCGCGGCGCTGTCGGCGCAGGGCTGGGCGTTGATGGTTTATATGACGCTGATCCAGTTCTGCGTCGCCTATGTCTGCTGGTTCGCCGCCATCGAGCGGCTGCCGGCGTCGGTCGCCGCGATCGGCACCATGGCGGTGCCGGTGATCGGTGTGCTGGTCTCGGCGGCGGCGCTGCATGAACCGCTCGGCCTCGGCCAGGTCGGCGGCCTGGTGTTCACGCTGGTCGGCGTCGCGCTGGCGGCGCGGTCATGACGGGCAAGGACGGCGCAGCGGAATGCGCCGTCCCAAATCCAGACTTGACCAACGGTTACGGGCAGGGGTGCCGCTGGCCGTCATTGCCGAGATAGGTTCCGGACGGCAGGTCGTAAGATCGATAGGTTGGATCGTAGGATCGATAGGTTTGCATGCAGGAGGCCACACCATCATCATGGCCCGGAGGCGGACCGGCGGCGACGCTATCGTCATAGCCATATGCCGGCCCCGGCGGATAATAGGCCGGCCCGGGATAGGCTTGCGACGCAATGGCTCCCCCGATCACGAGCACCGGCAATGGCGCCATCGATCACAGCACCGCACCACCACGGTGATAACCGCCATGATAACCACCGCCGCCTGGACGCATGCCCCGCCGCCCGGATGAACAGTGGCACCGCGCGCTGAATTCGCCTTACTGCCACTGGGGCTCTGCGCAAAGCCATCGGTCGCCATTACCGGCAGAAGCAGCGCGATGGCTGCGGCGGCACTCAATACTTTTGGGCCCATCATGATCGGCTCCATTTGCAGGACACGGCTTAACCCTGCCTAACCCTTTCAACGGTTGGCGGTTCCTGGGCCTCGCATAACCGTGACCAGTCGCCGTCGGGCATTTCGCTGGGGCCGGATATCCTGAAAATCAGGACTTAACTGGACAATCCGGCCCGCCGATGGCATCAGAACCGCAACGCGTTTCTCGAACCGGCCTCGCTTATGAAACTGTTTTTTCTCAAGCTATTCACGTGGTGGAACGGCCAGACCTTCGGCACCCAATTGTGGACCTGGCGGTTCGGCGAACTGGTCGGCGAAGACGAGCAGGGCAACCGTTATTTCCGCACCAAGGGGCGCAAGATCGATCCGACGCTCGGCTTCGAGCGGCGCTGGGTGATCTACAACGGCCTTGCGGAGGCCAGCCGCGTGCCGCCGTCATGGCATGGCTGGTTGCATCACACCGTCGATGTCGCCCCGACCGAAGAGACCTACAAGCCGCATGAATGGGAAAAGCCGCATCTGCCCAACATGACCGGCACGCCCGCGGCCTATCGTCCTCCGGGCTCGACGCTGGCGAGCGGCCGCCGCCCTAAGGCCACCGGCGACTATCAGCCATGGACGCCGGGAAGCTGAAGCCCTGTTATTCCCCGCGCAAGCGCGTAGCGCTTGTCGCTGAGACCGAGACCCTGTGAATAACGGGAACAGCGGGGACATCGGCCAACGCGTTGTTGAGCTCCGCCCGCGATCATGGCTCAATGGGTCATCTTACGGAGATGGGAGACCATCGCGTCGGTTCGGGCTCCAGTTCGCGACTGTCCCGATATGCAGCGGCTGCCGATCAGAATACGGCCGGGAGATAGGCCCCCGGTCCAGAGGTTCTGAAATCGCCCGTCAATGTGGAGCTGCCGTGAGACAGGAAAGGCCGTCTGGGCGACCAGGCGGCCTTTTTCTGCGCGTGGATTCTTTCTGCGGAGGATTTTTCTATCCGGCCGCTTGCAAATCAAAAAATCCGGTGATGTTGGCCAGACGGCCGTCATCGGCAACGGTCGCAAAGCTCCTTCCGGTCTGCAGGACTGAATCGTTCGGCCCGAGCAGTTCCCATTCTGCCAACGTGCGGTCGTGATGATGGATCACGGACTTTATCCGAAATTTGCCGCCGCTCACGCTCTGCTGGAAACCTTCCATATAATTCGAGAGCGCTAGATGTCCGACGATCAATCCGTTGACGTCGCAATAGCTGCACGAATTGGCGAGGCAGGCGTCCAGTTCGGTGATCCGCGTCGCGCGATCGGCGGACCATATTCTGGAATAGCGCTGCCATAGCTGATCAGGTGTCATCGGAATTCCTTTCAAGGCGGTCGAATTCGAGGTTGATGGCGCGCCGGATCATTTTGAAATCGTAACCGCCGCGGACCAGGACCAGCACGCCCTGATAAAGAGCGAGCAAGCTGGCCGCCGCTGCTTTCGCATCGATCTCTGGCCTGAGCTTGCCGGACAATTTCGCGGCGCGTAGCCGTTCGAGGAAAAGGTGTTCGAGAATTTCGAAGCCCTTGCGCGTAGTTTGGCCGGAAATCCCGTCGTCCGGACCAAACTCGATCGCCGAATTGGTGATCAGGCAGCCGAATTTTTCGCCGTCTGGTTCGCGCAACAGAGAGAGAAACAACTGGCGCAGGCCGGCCAATTGCCGTGACGGCGCCGCGAAGCGGGTGATGCGCCGCCCGAGCACCGCCTTCAGGTAATGTTGGAAAGCGGCTAGGAAAATTCCGCGCTTGTCGCCGTAAGCGTTGTAGATGCTGCCGACGCTGATTCCTGTCGCCGTCTCGAGTTCCGGAAGCGCCATCCCGGCGTAGCCATTGCGGCGGAACGCCTTCATGGCGCCTGTCAGCACTGCATCCTCATCGAAAGCCCGCGTACGCACCAGCCTCTCCGCGAAATTAAAATGATCATTCTAGAATGATCATTTTAATACGATTGTCAAGTGCGTCGCTGTTTGAGGTGAAGGTAAATCAGGCCGCTGGTGCGTTTTGCGCGGCCATCCGCGCGGCGGCGCGATAAATCGCTTCGCCGCGGCGAGCTTGCGTTGGCGCATTTCTTTCCCTGATGCGGGCGAGCAATTCCGGCGGCGCGGTGTCGGGCGAGCCGGCGTTGAACGGCGGCGCCGGATTGTATTCGAGCCGCAGCTGAATGGCCTCCGCGGTGGCGCGGTCGACCAGCATCGACACCAGCGTCAGCGCGAAATCGATCCCCGCGGTGACGCCGCCGCCGGTGATGCGGTTGCGATCGACGCAGACGCGGGTTTTGGTCGGCGTCGCTCCGAAGGCGCCAAGAAAATCCATCGCGGTCCAGTGCGTCGCCGCCCGATAACCCCGGAGCAGGCCGGCAGCGCCCAGCACCAGCGATCCCGTGCAGACCGAGGTGATGTATTTGGCGCCTTCGGCCTGCCGGCGCAGGAAGTCCAGCATCTCCTCATCGTCGATCATGTCATCCGCGCCGGCGCCGCCGGGCACACAAATCACGTCGAGCTGCGGGCAATCGGCAAAGGTGGTGGTGGGCGTCAGCACCAGCACGGAATCGCTCGGCACCGGCTCGATCCGCTTCCAGATCAGATGCACCTGCGCGCCGGGCACGCTGGAAAACACCTGCAGCGGCCCCGTCAAATCAAGCTGCGTCAGCTTTGGAAAAACCAGAAGACCGATCTGAAGGGTTGCCGGCATGACGGGAGCCTTTCGAAATTTTGGCTTGTGAAGCTTGGTTGGCGAAGTTTTGCTTGACCGCGACATCCTGGCATGATCGCCTCCTGTCCAAAATGCCATATTTCCCTCGTTTTAAGACATTGCCCTTTCCAGCCGCGGAGCCTGAACCATGATCGGCATTCTGGTATTTCCCGATTTCCAGTTGCTCGACGCCGCCGGTCCGATCTCGGTGTTCGAGATCGCGGCCCGCTACGCCGGCATCGCGCCGCTCGATCAAGGTTCTGGCGGTAACGCCAGGTCCGGTTCGCAGTTCGTCAGGCGTCGAGATGCTGGCGCGCGGTTTCAAGCCCTCGGGCGCGATCAGCACCCTGATCGTCGCCGGTGGCGAGGGCGTGCGCGCGGCAGCGGCATGCGACAAGACGCTGGCGTTCGTGCGGGCGATGGCCAGGCGCGGCGTCCGCGTCGCCAGCGTCTGCTCCGGCGCCTACATCCTCGCCGAGGCCGGACTTCTCGACGGCCGCCGCGCCACCACGCACTGGCAGCGCACCCGGCATTTCCTCGCCACCTATCCCAGGGTGAAGCTGGAGCCGGACCGGATCTTCGTCCGCGAAGGCAACATCTGGAGCTCGGCGGGCATCAGCGCCGGCATCGATCTGGCGCTGGCGATGGCGGCGGAGGATTTCGGCGACGAGATCGCGCAGAAGACCGCGCGCCAGCTCGTGCTCTATCATCGCCGCAACGGCGGCCAGTCGCAATTTTCATCGCTGCTGGAACTGAAGGCGGCTGGCGGACGCTTCGGGCCGCTGCTGGCCTGGGCGCGCGAGCATCTCGATGCGCCGCTGACGGTGGACGATCTGGCCGAGCAGGCCGGCATGAGCTCGCGGCATTTCACGCGCGCCTTCATCGCCGAGACCGGCACCACGCCGTCCAAGGCGGTGGAACGCTTGCGGATCGAGGTGGCGCGGCAGCGCGTGCAATCCACCGGCGAGGCGATCGAGCACGTGGCGCAATCCACCGGCTTTCGCGATCCGGAGCGGATGCGCCGCGCGTTCATCCGCGCCTTCGGCCAGCCCCCGCAATCGCTGCGGCGTGCGGCAAGGGCGGGGTAGGGCTCTTCGGTCAGCGACATCCAAGCCGCTACCCAAGGGCTAGTAACCGTTAGAACTCGTTTGCCTGGACGGCCTTGTCGAAATCACTGTGCAGGTACGGGTTACCGGGGTTGCCGGGAGCAACAAGTCCGGGACTAAGCCCGTTGTCGGACGCATAACTGTCAACACCTGGAGTCCATCGAGGTCCTGGATAGACCCTGACATGTCTGGTCCTGATATGCTTGCCCCTGTGGGCTTCACTCAGGTGGCTGATGGTGATGATCTCACCGGAAACCTTGGCGATCGGCAAGGGCCCCGCGAGCGGCGCAGCAAGTGCGATAGCGGGGGTAACAAGCAACGCTGCGCGGGCGACTACAAAAATTATCTTTCGCATCGAAGTCTCTCCATTCCAAGCTGGGACACAAGGCGATGCGCTGGGCGATGCCCAAGCGGTATTATTTCTAATCTACACCTCGCGCCCGTAGAGGCGTAGTAAAGAAAAATTTAGTCCGGCCCTCGCCGCAGGCGCCGTGAAGTATCGGGATGCGTCGGGAGCGAGAGTTCGGACATCAATCTCACCAGATCCGCCTGTCTTCGGCATCCGGTCTTGGCGAAAATTCGCGCCAGATGCGTCTTCACGGTGTTGGCACTGATCCCGAAATCCTCCTTGAGGATCGCAGGACTTTGTCCGTCTCCAATCCGCGACATGATCCTGGCCTCGGTGGGCGTCAGATCGAACAGCGTCATGAGGATTGCGTCTTCGGGCAGGGCGCGGCTCTTGTGGGTCGACAAAAAGATCGCGACAAGCGGCTGACTGCTGACGCGCCGCACGCCGGCGCCGAGCAGGGGAAGAATAAAGGCATAGGCAACCTCCGGCTGCGCTGCCAGCGGTACGCCGACGCCGCGCCGTCCGAGCGCGAGATCGCTCGAGGCCGCTCGCCGCAGCGCCTCCGAGAAGCTGGCTCGAACGCTAAGGGAGCGTGGCTCGACCAAGCCGTGCCTGACGAGCAGCGGCCCTTGATCGCGCAAGGTCTCTTCTCCGGCCGGATTGGCGAAAACCAGACACCCGGTGGCGTCGCAGATCACGATCGGCGTCGCGATGCCGGAAAGGGCCGCCAGTGCTGCCTCTGCGCCCCAGCGCGTGCGCTCCAGGGTTTCCCCAATCATGAAGGCGCGCCGCAGATGAGGGGAAAGCCGCCGCACCAGCATCATCTCGTCAGCGGTGACCGGGTCGCGCTGCTGCGATGTCACAAAGCCGATCGTGATCAGTTCTTCGGCCATGTCGGCAATCAGTGTGGTGCTGCCGTCGCGCAAGCCGTTTGGCGCGACCCAGTCGCGGTGGAAACTTGACTGCTGAAACTCGCCCTCCGGCATCAGTTGCAATGTAGAGACCGGCGTATCGAGCATCCCGAACAGGATCTTCTCCCGCATCGGAACCCGCACCAGCTGGTGATTGGCGAGATCGCTGATCGCCGTGGCATCCCATTGCGTGTGATGCACATGGGAGACCCGAACGGTCGGCTTGTGGATGGCGACGATCGAAACGAATTCGGCGCCGAGGCGCGTCCGCAAGCGTTCGAGGAAGACGGGCCAAAGAAGAGGATCGACGGCGGCGTCGTAAATCTCGGCGATCAACGCTTCCAACGGGTCAGCCATGACGAACCGCCTGTCGTAGCCAAAAGTGCGATCGGCGATCTGGAGGCCTGGCAGCGCTGATATTGCCGAGGATCAACGTCCGCGACAACGGGAGCTTTCTTTCAGGCCACGCTGACTTCCGTCTTGACCGAATTGGCGATGAAGCAGACTTCGTGGGCTTCATGATGCATCTGGTCCAGCTTTGCCTTGTCCGGCGCTTCGCCCGTCCATTCAATTTGCGGATGGAGCACGACCTTTGTCACGGCCTGCTTCCCCGGCGCGATCTCTTCCATGACGCCCTCGGCATGGTCGCTATAGGCCGCGACGGCGAAGCCGGCCAGCCGCGCCACATGCAGGAAGGACAGCATGTGACAGTTGGAGAGGGCGGCAACCAGCATCTCCTCGGGATCGACAGCCGCCACCACGGCCCACTTGCCGACAACGTGGGGCGAGGCGGACGCGGGGACAACGGTTCCGCCGTCAAAGCTGATCGTATGGCCACGGCTGTAGCGGCCGTTCCGAAAATCCTCGCCGTCTTTCAGTTTCCAGCTGACGTCCGCAGTATAAGTCGCCATCAATTCCTCGCTCTCCGCACCGTCGTACGATCGCGCAGGCAAGTTCACTTGCCGGCCACGAAAAAGAAATCCTCCTTGCCCGGCAGCGAGCCATAGGTGTACGGCTCCTGACGGCCGGCGGTCGCTTCCATCACATCGTCGCGTACCAGCCGGAAGATCTTGTTGATCTCCACGCCCGGCGTGGCGATGCGCTGCACCAGCGCGACCGCAAACGGCGAATTGCCGCCTTCGCCATCAAGCGCGGTCTCGCCGTGCTTGGCAGCAAACACCACCAGTGACGCGCCTTGCACCTTCACTTCGCCAAGCCCGCGTCCGATGGAGCGCGAGCTCACAGTACCTCCCGCGGTCGAGGTCGCCGCGACAGCAGCGGCGGCAGGAGCCGTCGTCTTTCTCATCTGCGGCGCGAACGGATTGTCGCGGCAGGCGTCGAGCAGAACGAGCTTCAGTTTTTTTGCGCCTTCCAGCGCCGCCATTACCTGGTCAAGCGGGATGGCCTCAAACTGCACGTCGCGATCGGTTGCAAGCTTGGCGTCGGTCGGAATCAGATAGTTCTGGCCGTTCACCTCGATGCCGTGCCCCGCGTAATACACGATCGCCCAGTCGGCTTTCTCGGATTCGTCGGCGAAAGCGCGCAGGCCATCGATCAGCTTCTCGCGCGTCGCATCGACGGTGAGTGTCACGGTCTCGAAGCCGACGTTGCGCAGCGAGGTCGCAATGGCTGCCGCGTCTTTCTGAGGATTAGCCAGCGCCGGCACGTTTTTGTAAGCGGAATTGCCGATCACCAGCGCAATGCGGCGGCCTTGTTGTGCGGCGGCCTGCGCGGCCGGCGCCGCGACTGGTTTGGTCAGGATCGGCGCTGCGGCCACCGGCGTCGGAATCGATGTTTCCGAAGTGACCCTCGCCGGCGCTGCAGGGATCGTCGGCTGGGCATCGCCTGAAATCATAGGCGGCGAGCCGGCTGCGTGCCGTTTCAAGCGCCGTCTTGTTGTTGTCTATCTTCAACTGTTCGGAGGAGGCCAGTGCCTTTTTGAAGTTTTCGCGGGCGCGGACCAGATCCCCGGCTTTCTCATAGGCAAGCCCAAGGCCCGTGAAAGTAGAAATCGCGTCAGGCTCGATCTTCTGAGCCTGCTTGTAGTCGGCGATCGCGTGGTCCAGATCGCCTTTGTACCGGTAGGTGTCGCCGCGCAGCATATAGCCGAAGGAATCCTTGGGATGCAGGCGAATCTGGAGGTCGAGGTCGACAAGCGCGCGCTCCAGATCGCCCTTGAGACGCCACAGGTTGCCGCGGTTGCCATAGGCCTTCTCGTCTGCCGGGTTGAGACCGATGGCTTCATTCAAATCGGCAATCGCACGATCATAATCGCCCGCATCTTTCCAGGTGAGCGCGCGGTTGTTGTAGGCCTGCGATTGTTTCGGATTGAGACGAATGCATTCATTGAGATCGGCAATCGACTTGTCGAATTCCCTCAACTGCCGCCACAGGGCGCCGCGGGCGGCAAAGGATGCCGGGTTTTTTGGGTCCAGGCTGACGGCGGCATCCAGATCGGCGAGGGCCCGGGCTGGTTCGCCCCTGAGGAGCCACGCGGCGCCGCGGTTATTCAGGGCCACCAGATTTTTGGGGTTCAAGCGCAGCAACTCGTCGAAATCGACGATGGCCCGCGCAAAGTCGTTCTTGGCAGCCCATCCCGAGCCGCGCGCGGCGTAGATCGTGGAGAGGGCGGCCGGAGGAAACCGCGGCTCAGCCAACAATTTCGTGCAGCCTGCAATCTTGCGATCCCAATCCGCGCTCTGATCGCAGTTTTTTATGTCGCGTTGATCGAGGGCGTAACACGGTGCGGCCAAAAACATCGCGACGACGGCAAGCCATATCGCCCCAAATCGCATTGCTGAAACCTTTCATGCGGTGGCTCCGAAAGCATCCACCTTGCCCAAATAACAGTCACTAATTCCGACCGGGCGGATACGCGCGTATGGCGCCTTGCCGCCACGGAAGTCGATACCAAACGAAAATAAATCATAATGAATTGGATCACATATTTATATGCCAGCGGCATGAAAATCTGACTGGCGATGTGCGGTGACGGTGCTGGACCGCGCCGCATCCCGGCGACGCTGCGCCGTGAAGATTCATTTCGTTCATTCCGAGAAATTTTACCTCGCGCGTAATCGCCCGCCCCGGATTCTTGCGGCATATAACCTGCCATCTGCGAAACACAACAAAGCGAGGTCAGGATGACAATGGATCGACGAACCGCGTTGAAGACGGTCGGCGTGCTGGCGTTAAGCCTTCAGGTCGGAACCGGGGCGTCTCGGCCTGCTGAAGCAGAGAACATCGGCGCAAACGAAATGATCGAAGCAAGGAGAACAGCCATGAGCAATGTGAATGAAATCGTCGTGCGGTATCTGTCGGTGTGGAACGAGCGGGACGCTACACGGCGGCGAGACCTGGTGGCTAAAACATGGTCGGAGGACGGGAGCTATGTCGACGGAGCGCGTCAGGGCGCGGGCCACGGCGACATCGACGCCATGATCGCCAAGGCGCAGGAGCACTTTCCAGGTTATCGGCTTGCGCTCGCCAGCGGCATCGAGACGCATCACCAGTATGTCCGCTTCTCATGGGCCGCCGGCGGAACCGCGGAGGCACCGCTTTATATCAAGGGAACCGACATCGGAACCATCGCCGATGATGGCCGGCTGAAGTCGGTGATCGGCTTTGTCGATGCGGCGCCAGCCAGGCCGTGAATAGACGAAGCGCTTTCACCGCCATGGTTGCGATCGCCGTTCCGAATTGCCGGTGAATTACGCCGACAGCGCATGGGATGCGCCGTTCAGAAATAGCTCATTCGACAATCGCATGGGTGGGCGGCCTGCCGGTTCGGACGGCTGCAGCCCACGCTTGCCCGGCTTTGGGGCGCCGGGTCGGCCCTCACGTCGCGGGCCGGTTTAATCAAAAATTTAAGTCAAAGCAGGGTATTTTTCTTCAAATCGTTGAAGCAAACTCTGCCTTATCCTATTATTTAAACTTGACGTTAGGCGCGCGCCGCGTCCGGGAAGTCCAGCAACATGCCAAGGGTCACACCGCCCCTATGGATGGTCCGTAAAAGAGAGACCGCGTGATGTTGGGCCGGTCGATGACGTACAATATTCTCTTTCCGTATTCGTATTCGGTTGAAGTCTCCAAACTGCGGCAGCAGCTCGACGAAGCCCATTTGGCTTGGTCGAAAGACTGGAAAGAGCGACAGGCTGACTTCAAGATCGAGAACATCCGTTTCGTCCATGATCCCCACTGGAACAAACGGTTTTTCAGCCTGCAGGCCGCGCACGATGGAAAGATCTGGTTCTGGCAAGCCACGCATGTGGCCGTGCTCTTTGGTGTTTCGTCGATCTGAGCATGGTGACGAGCAGATCGCTCTATCACGTCGCAAAGCTGGGGTCGTCGCTTCGCCTGCCGATCACGCTAGTCCCAACAGGCGGGCGAACCGGCTGGTGGTTCTGGCCTCGGGTTGATCGCGCTCGGCGATGCTTATCGGAACGAACTGGTTGATAAGCTCAATCGTCATGGAAAACTCCTGGCCGGCGGGATCGCGATAGTCAATTCGGGTTGTCTGATGCTCCGAGGAGGTGCCGGTTGCGCTCGCCCTCCGCCAAATTCCGTAATCAGGATAGCCGTCAGCCTTCGTCGTCCGTCTCCAAAAGCCCAAGCCGGCGTCCGAGCCATTGCGTGGTCGGGGCCTGGATCAGGATCGTCATCAGGATGGCGATGAAGGTGACCGAGGCGATCATCTGGGCGCCGGGGGCTTTGACACCCAACAACAGGCCGGCAAGCGCCGCCGGAATGACGCCGGTCTCGCGGGTCCAGCACATGAACAGCAGTTCGCGGAAACTCCAGCGCGCGCGACGATCCGGCCATGCACAGAGAAACACCGTCGCCGGCCGTGCCACCAGCATCAGGATGCTGACCACAGCCACGCCGCCGAGCCCGTATCGGCCTATCAAAGTGAAATCGACCTGGGCGCCGAGCAGGATGAAAATAAACAGCCGCATGATGAAGGCGGTGGTCAGGATATATTCGTCGAGCTTCTGTGCTTCGCCGGCCTCCATCCGGAAGCCGAACGCTTCCTTGTTGCCGAGCATGATGCCGAACACAAAGACCGCCATGAAGCCGCTGGCCTGCAGGCCGTCAGCGGCGAAATAGGCGCCGATCATCGCGACCAGCGTCACGACCGGGGCGTATTCGGCGAGGAAGGCCCATCTCTCATGGGCAATTAGAAGTGCGGCGAGGTATCCGAGCGCGATGCCGGCGACAATCCCGATCATGGATTGCTTGAAGAGATCGAAGATCGCGCCCATCACCGAGAACTCGCCGCTTCCGATCGCGGCCGCCAGCACGCTGAAGGTGAGGATCGCCGCCATCGGGTCGTTGAATGCGGACTCGCTGGTGACGGTTTGCGCCACCCGATCCCTGATCCGGACCTGACGAAAGATCGGCACCAGCGTCGCCGGATCGGTCGAGGCGATGGTCGCGCCCAACAGTAACGCCACGATCGGCGGAGCGCCCAGAATAGCGTGGGCGGCGAGCGCGATGATGCCGGCGGTGATCAATACCCCGACGGTGGCGATGACGACGATGGTGATCCAGACCTTCTTCAAGACCTCTATTCGCAGCGCAGCGCCGCCGTCGAACAGAATGTAGCTGGCGCCGAACAACAGAATGATCTGGTTCAGCGCCGAATCCGCCTTGACCTGGACGAGGTCCAGCGCTTGCGGCCCGATCGCGATGCCGGCGACCAGAAACACCGCGACATCGGGAATTTTGATTTTCTGCGCCAGCAGCGCGGCGACAGTGCCGATCGCCAGAATGAGACCGAACGCCAGCAGCGTGTGCTTGGCGATCTCTATGGAGGCCGATGTTTCCAATGGGCTACTTCCTGCGGGTCGAGCGACAGCCTAATTCAACGCCCTCAACCATGCGCCGATGTCGCTGGCGGCGACATTGGCCTGCGGCAGCAACCGGCCCATGGTGAAGAAGCCGTGGAACTGGCCGGGAAAATGCCGATAGGTCACGGCAACGCCGGCTTCTTTCAGGCGCTTGACATATTCGTCGCCTTCATCGCGCAACGGATCGGCGCCGGCGGTCAGGACGTAGGCCGGCGGTAGCCCGGCCAGCGTCGTGGCGCGCGCCGGCGAGGCGCGCCAGTCGTTGCCGTCAGCCGCGCTGTTCAGATAATGACCGGTGAACCATTTGATGGCCGTATGCGTCAGCAAGACGCTGGTCTCGGGCTCGCGATGCGAGGGATGCTTCATCGCAAAGTCGACGGCCGGATAGATCAGCACCTGTCCCGCGATCGCCGGGCCGTTGATCGCGTGCGGATATCGCGACCACCGCGGCCAGATTGCCGCCGGCGCTGTCGCCGCCGACCGTTAGCCGCGACGCGTCGATGCCGAGCTGTTTGGCATGGTCGGCGATCCATGTCGTCGCGGCGACGACGTCGTTCACGGCGGCGGGAAACTTGTGCTCGGGTGCCAGCCGGTAATCGATCGAGATCACGATCAACTGGCCTTCATCGGCCAGCTTGCGGCACACCACGTCATGGGAATCGAGATTGCCGATCACCCAGCCGCCGCCATGAAAGAACACCAGGCACGGCGCGAGATCGTCGGCCTTCCGGAGTTTGACCGGCGTGTAGACGCGGGCGGGGATCGATCCGGCGGGCGAGGGGATCGCGAGCGGCTCGATTGATTTCAGTTCCGGCGGTTCGGGATTGCTGACGAAGCGGGCCTGCAAATAGAACTCGCGCGCCTCGACCGGTGAAACCGTTTCGTAAGGCGGACGGCCGGCTTCCTGGAACGCCTTGAACACGGCGGCGGCATCGGGATCGAGGGTCACGGGCATGATGGGAAGGTCCTTTTGAGAATAGTCAAGCCGCGGTGCGTCCGCCATCGACGGTATAGGCCGAGCCCGACACATAGCTCGCTTCATCGGAGGCCAGAAACGCGACGATGGAGGCGACTTCCGATGCGAGGCCGAGCCGGCGCGCCGGAATCCGCTCCACGATCCGCTCGTTGGGGACCGGCGCATGGCCGGGATTACGGCCATCGAGGATCGCGCTCAGCATCCGGCTGTCGATCAGGCCGGGGCACACGCAGTTCACGCGCACGCCGGTTTTGGCGCATTCCTGCGCGGCACTTTTGGTCAACCCGATCACGGCGTGCTTGCTGGCGCTGTAGACCGCGAGATCGGGCGAACCGATCAGGCCGGCGATCGATGCGGTGTTGATGATGCTGCCCTTGTTCTGCTTGAGCATCACCGGCAGCACATGTTTCATGCCGAGGAAGACCCCGACCACATTGACGTCGAGCACCCTGCGAAAACTCTCCAGCGAATATTTCGTGATCGGCGCGACGTCGCCCTCGATGCCGGCATTGTTGTGGAACGCGTCGATGGTGCCGAACTTGTCGACGGCGGCGCGGACATATTCGGCGACCTCGTCCTCATGGGTGACATCGGCCGTGACCGCCAGCGCCTGCGCCGAGGCCGGCAAATCCCTGGTCGCGGCCTCAAGATCCTGCTGCCTGCGGTCGACGGCGACGATGCGCGCGCCGCGCTCGGCCAACAGCCGCATGGTCGCGGTGCCGATGACGCCGGCAGCACCGGTGACGACGGCGACCTTGCCATCCATACGAATTCGATCGGGCATTTGGGGTTTCCCTTGGGCTGGTCCGGTTGTCCCGGATTTCATGGTTCGGCGCGCGAGCCGCGCCCTTTGAGCCGGCCGACTATTCCATTTGTGGCGTGGGCTGGCTAGTACGGCGGCAACCCGCCCTTTCCCCGCCGTATTCGGCGTGTTAACCGGGGGCCTGTGGGCGGCTCATAAAATGTACAATGGCGTCAGCCCGATTCGCCCTTTTTAAAGCCGCGCGAGATGTTTCGAACCATTGTCCTGACAGGTTTTGCGGCTGTCCTGGCCGCCACGACGATCGCGCTTGCGCCGCCTGCGCGCGCGCAGATCGGCAACATTTTCTCCGACCCCGCGCCGCGTCCGCCCGGCAACATTCCCCGTGGCAATGGGCCGGCCGACGACGAAGAGGAGGTGCCGGAACTGCCGCAGGGCCGGCTGTTGCCGACGCCCAATCGTCCGTTGCCGCCGGGGCAGGGCGCACCCCCGCCGGGAGCGGTGCAATCGCAGCCTTTGGCGCCGCCGCCCGGCACCACCGTCATCCCGCAGAATGCGCCGCCGGCCGCCGCGGGGGCGCCGCCGCCCAACCAGGGCGTCGCGGTCGCACCGCCCGGTCCCAACGCGCTGCCGGGATCGCCCGCGACAACGCCAGCCCAAGGGTGTGCCGCAATCGCCGCCGACGCTGCAGCCAGGCGACGAGGTGGTCACTGAGCCGCCGGCGCAGAAAATCGTCAACAAGAAGGCAAGTTTTTCCGGGCTCGACAAGATCACCGGGCGCATCATCAACTTCGATGAGGATATCGGCGAGACCGTCCAGTTCGGCGCGCTACGCGTCAAGACCGATGCCTGCTACACCCGTCCGGCGACCGAGGCCGCCAACACCGACGCTTTCGTCGAGGTCGACGAGATCACGCTGCAGGGCGAGGTGAAGCGGATCTTTTCGGGCTGGATGTACGCGGCGAGTCCCGGCCTGCACGGCGTCGAACATCCGATCTACGACATCTGGCTGACCGAGTGCAAAGGGCCCGATGCCACCGTGGTCAGCGCGCAGCCCGATCCGCCGAAGCCTGCGCCGCCCCCGCCGCCGCAGGTCCAGAGACGAGCGCCGCCGAGGCAGGCCGCCCCGCGCCCGCCACAGCCCTTGCCGCAGCAGCAGACGCAACTGCCGCCTCCGCCGCCGCGCCCGCCGCCGCAGCAACCCGGCCTGTTCGACTTTTTCAGGCAGTAGAGACGCTCTCGTGTCCCGGACGCGGTGCGGCGTTCTCCCGGCGATGCAAGGCATCGTCCGGTACGCTGCTCCGCAGAGCCGGGACCCATGATGCGCCACGGGGGGCACGAGGCTATAGCTAGCCGCGCTCGGCGATGATCCGTAGCGCCTCGGTGCCGCTGAGCGGCGGGTCGACCGGCAGCTTCTGAAAATCCGCCTCGCCCTTGATCGCCTTGTCGAGCAGCGTGCGATAGCGCCGCCGCGGAATTTCGACGGCACCGAAGCTGCGCAAATGCTCGGTCACATATTGCGCATCGAGCAATACAAAGCCGCCGGCGATCAGCCGCGCCACCAGATGCACCAATGCCACTTTCGAGGCGTCGCGGGCGTGATGAAACATGCTCTCGCCGAAGAAAGCGCGGCCGAGGCTGACCCCGTACAGCCCGCCGACCAGTTCGTCATGCTGCCAGACCTCGACACTGTGGCCATGCCCGAGTTCGTGCAGCCCGATATAGAGGTCGCGGATCCGTGTGTTGATCCAGGTGTCGTCGCGGCCGGGCTGCGGCGCGGCGCAGCCGGCGATGACAGCCTTGAAAGCCGTGTCGACCGTGACCGTGAAGGCGCCGGAGCGCACCGTGCGGCCCAGCCGCGACGAGACACGAAAGCCATCGAGCGGAATCAGGCCGCGCATTTCCGGCTCGACCCAGAACAGCGTCGGATCGTCGGCGCTCTCGGCCATCGGGAAGATGCCGCAGGCATAGGCGCGCAGCAGCACTTCGGGCGTGATGGCGGAAGAGACGGAGTCGCGCGAGGTCATGGGCCGCAGACTAGCAGGGTCACCGGAAAAGACGAACCATGGCCCTCATCCGGGGGGCTTCGGGTCTACCCGGCCGCACTGGCGGGCTTGGCAGCCGGCGGGTTGGCGCGGCGGAACCGCAGCACGATCCGGGTACCGGCATGGGCTGGATCGCGCTCGACGCTGGCCTCGAGCTTGGACGCCATGGCGCTGACGATACGCTGCCCCATGCCGGTGGAGCGAGGGTCGGTCTTGACGTTGAGGCCGACGCCGTCATCGGCAATCGACAAGGCAAGATCGTCGCCTTGGGCACGGAGGTCGACGTGAATCGGTCCCGCGCAGTCGGGGTAGGCGTATTTGACGGCGTTCATCACCAGTTCGTTGACGATGATGCCGATCGCCACCGCACGGTCGGGATCGATCTCGACCGGCTCGGCCTTCAATGTCAGCCGCGACATCCGGTTGCCCTCGGCCGACCGCCTGAGATCCTCGAGCAGGGCATCGAGATACTGGTTCAATAGCACGCTCTTGAGGTCGTGCGAGGTGTAGAGCCGGCGGTGAACCTGGGCCACGGCGGCGACCCGTCCCATCGCATTGGTGAGCGCGACCTTGACGTCATCCTGGGTGCTTGAATTGGCCTGCAAGTGCAACAGCGACGCGATGATCTGCAAACTGTTGCCGACGCGGTGGTTGACCTCGCGCAGCAGGACTTCGCGCTCGGCGGCGAGCGCAGCATAGCGGTCGCGCGAGGCGTGGACCTCGGCCTCGGCGTCGTCGCGGGCTTTTTGAATCTGCGCCTGCCGCAGCGCGCCGTTGACGGCGACCTGGAGCAGGGGAATGAAATCGCCCTGGACATCCTTGACCAGATAGTCGGCGGCGCCGGCCTTCAGGGCGGTGACTGCGATGCTGGAGTCCTGCGACGCGGTGACGAATACCACCGGCGGCGCATTGGGGATCGCCATGATCCGCTCCAGGATTTCGAGACCATCGAGCCCGGGCATATATTGATCGAGTGCGACGACGTCGATGCCGCCCTGCTGCAAACGTTCGAGTCCGACCTTGCCGCTCGAGGCATGGATCACGCTAAAGCCGAGCCGCGTCAGGCCGCGATCGACCAGCCGGGCCAGCGCCTCGTCGTCGTCGATATAGAGCAGCGTGGGCGTGACAGCGGTCATGTGGCGGTTTGCGGAACCTGAATCACCGAGAAGAACAGCCCTAGCTGGCGAATGGCGTTGGCAAAGCTTTCGTAATTCACCGGTTTGGTGATGTAGACATTACACCCGAGTTCATAACAGCGCTTGATTTCCTGCGAATCGTCGGTGGTGGTAAGCACCACGACCGGCGCACATTTCAGATATTTGTTCTCCTTGACCCGACGCAAGATGTCGATGCCGGTCATGTCGGGCAGGTTGAGATCGAGCAGGATCAGCAAGGCGTTGCCCTTGTGATCGACGCCGGAGCCATCGCTGCCGAACAGGTAATTCATCGCAGCCGTACCGTTGGCGAACGGCAGGATATCGTTGTTGACGCCGGAGCGCCGGATATTTCGCTCTATCAGACGGGCGTGGCCCTCGTCGTCTTCGATCATGATGATGGTGACTGGTTTGCTCATGTATCCCTGTTCCGGTTACTGGATGCCCAGGCTATCGGCAGTGTTATCGTGAATGCGCTGCCGTTGTGAAGTTCGGAAGCGACCGACATGGTTCCACCGAGCCGCCGCACCAGAGCCCGAACGTGCGCGAGGCCGATGCCCTGGCCCGGTTTGTCCTGCGTGCCGGCGCGGCGGAAAAGGTCAAAAATGCGCTGATGGTCCTTGGGATCGATGCCGCGGCCGTTGTCGGCGATCTCGAAAATGGCAAAGCCCAGCTTGGTTCGGCCGCGGATCGTGATGTCGCCGGGGACCCCCGGCTTGAGATATTTGAGCGCATTATCGATCAAATTGGAGAAAATCTGCTCCAGCGCCAGGCGATCGCTGACGATGTTCGGCAGCGGCTCGATGCGAATCTGGGCCTCGGCCTCCGCAGCCTGATGCGCCACCGTGCCGACGATGGATTCGATCAGTTCGCGGGTGTCGATCCTGACCGGCACGAATTCGCGCCGTCCCTCGCGGGTGAGGTTGAGGATAGCGGTGATCAGGCGGTCCATCTTGGCGATCGACGATTTGATGAATCCCAAAGCCTCGGTGAAGTCCTGCGAGAGCTGCTGGTCGGCGCCCTCGAGCACCGGCTCGGTCTCGCCGGCGGCCACCGGCCCCGTCGAACTCGGGACCGCGGCGGGACCGAGGGCTGCGATCCGTTTGAAAATATCGCCGCGCAATTCCTCGAGCTCGCTGGTGAAACCCATGATGTTCACCAGCGGCGAGCGCAGATCGTGGCTGACGATATAGGCGAAGCGCTGGATCTCGTCGTTGGCTTCGCGCAGATCGGCGGTGCGTTCGTCGACCGTGGTCTCCAGATTGAGATTATTGTCGCGCAACTGCGCTTCGGCTTCGTCGCGCGCGCTGGCCGAGCGCCGCACCAGGAAGATCGAGATCGCGGCCAGCGCGACCACGAGGCCGGAGCCGACCACGGTCACGATCGAGGCGAGCCGCTGGGTGCGGTCCGCGGTCGCGGTGCGCAGCACGAACAGCTCGTTCTCTTCTGTCCGCATGGCGTTGGCGATGCCGTTCATCTGCTCATCAGTTTCGTTGGCGCCGATTTCACGCAGCATCGCGACGCCGCCGGCGAGATCCTTGCGCTTGACGAAGTCGATGGCCTTGGCAAATTCCTGCAGCCGCGCCTCGACCGGCGCGCGCAGCCGTTTGGCGTTTTCGACCTGAACCGGATTGTCGGTGGTCAGGGCGGAGAGTTTGTCGAGGTCGGGAAGGATGGTCGCCACCGTGGCTTCATGTTCGGCAAGAAACCGCGGTTCGGAGGTCAGAAGGTAGCCGCGCGCCGCACTTTCGGCGTGACGGACTTGCAGCAGCAGGGTTGAGAGCTGGTTTTCGACCTCGACGGTGTGAACCACCCAGCCGCTGTCCTGGCGCGCTTGATCGACGAGGATGACCGATGTGGCGCTAATCGCGACCAACACCAAAAATCCCGCCGCAAGCAGCAGGATTTGGCCGATCGAGCGCCGGCGAACGTCGTCAGGCGTCACAACAATCTCGCGTCATAAGCGCACGGAATTCAAGTCATCCCCCGGACAGGAAAGGTTTCCCAAACGTCCAGAACGCCAGTGCGGACAATTGGTTCCGGGGCGTCCGATTTTATTGGGGGCGCTCGCCGCTCAGCCGGCGACCTTGCCGGCCAGATATTGCTCGAGCCAATGGATGTGGTAGTCGCCGTCGATAATGTCGGGTTCGCGGACCAGTGCCCGAAACAGCGGCAGCGTGGTCTCGATGCCTTCCACCACCATTTCGTCCAGCGCGCGGCGCAGCCGCATCAGACACTCGGCGCGGGTCTTGCCGTGGACGATCAGTTTGCCCACCAGCGAGTCGTAATAGGGCGGAATGACGTAGCCCTGGTAGACGGCGGAATCGATCCGCACGCCGAGGCCGCCCGGCGGGTGGTATTGCAGGATCTTGCCGGGCGAGGGCCGGAAGGTCACGGGATTTTCGGCGTTGATGCGGCATTCGATGGAGTGGCCGTTGATGATGACTTCCTGCTGCGTCACCGGAAGGTCGCCGCCGGCGGCGATGCGGATTTGCTCCAGCACAAGGTCGATATCGGTGATCATCTCCGTGACGGGATGCTCGACCTGGATGCGGGTATTCATCTCGATGAAATAGAATTCGCCGTCCTCGTAGAGGAATTCGACGGTGCCGACGCCGAGATACTTCATCTCCTGCATCGCCTTGGCGACGGTGGCGCCGATCCTGGCGCGCGCCGCGGCATCGAGCGCCGGCGAGGGGCCTTCTTCCCAGACTTTCTGATGGCGGCGCTGCAGCGAGCAATCGCGTTCGCCGAGGTGGATCGCGCCGCCGCGGCCGTCGCCGAGCACCTGGATTTCGATGTGGCGCGGCTTCTGCAAGTATTTTTCCAGATAGACCGAGGCATCGCCGAACGCCGATTTGGCCTCGTTGGAAGCGGTCGAGAGCGCCAGCATCAGATCGTCGGCGGTATGCGCGACCTTCATGCCGCGTCCGCCGCCGCCCGAGGCCGCCTTGACCAGCACCGGAAAGCCAATCGCCTGCGCGATCGCCATCGCGTCGTCGTCGGCACCGACGGCGCCGTCGGAGCCGGGCACCACGGGAATGCCGAGCTTCTTGGCGGTTTTCTTGGCCTCGATCTTGTCGCCCATCAGCCGGATATGTTCGGCTTTCGGCCCGATGAAATGCAAATTGTGATCGGCGAGGATTTCGGCAAAGCGGGCGTTCTCCGAAAGAAAGCCGTAGCCGGGGTGCACCGCGTCCGCGCCGGTGATCTCGCAGGCGGCCAGCAACGCCGGCACGTTGAGATAACTGTCCTTGGACGGCGGCGGGCCGATGCAGACGCTCTCGTCGGCGAGGCGCACATGCATGGCGTCGGCGTCGGCGGTGGAATGCACCGCGACGGTGGCGATGCCGAGTTCCTTGCAGGCGCGCAGAACACGCAATGCGATTTCGCCGCGATTGGCTATCAGGATCTTGTCGAACATGGTGTCCTAGACAGGGAAGGGCGAATAGTGAGTGGCGAGTAGCGAATGGAAAGGGCTTCGAGCAGCCATTAATCTCGTCGTCTTTCTATTCGCCATTCGCTATTCGCCACTCGCCGCTACTCAATAATCACCAGCGGCTCGCCGAATTCGACCGGCTGGCCGTCTTCGACCAGGATTTGCGTCACGGTGCCGGCGCGCGTTGAAGGAATCTGGTTCATCGTCTTCATGGCTTCGATGATCAGCAGCGTTTGTCCGACCGACACCTTGCTGCCGACCTCGATGAAAGGCTTGGCGCCGGGTTCGGAGGCCCAATAGGCGGTGCCGACCATGGGCGAGGGCACCACGCCGGGATGCATGGCGACGTCGGCGGCGTCGACCGCTGCCGCCGTGGCAGGCGCGGAGCCGGCCGGTTGAAAGTTCGCCGGCATCGACGCGGCGATGCTGATGTTGCGGGCGACCCGCACCCGCAAGCCGGCGCGTTCGATTTCGATCTCGGTGAGACTGGTTTCGTCGAGCAGCAACGCAAGCTCGCGGATAAGCGCACTGTCGCTGCTTTTGAATTTTGCGTCTGCTGTGTTGTCAGGCTGGCGCGCCATGATCTTGATCCGAAACTTTCTGTTTGGTGACCGCCGTCAGGCTTTTGCCTTGGCGCCGATCCTGGCGGCAAGGCCATTGATCGCGAGCCGGTAACCGTCGATGCCGAAACCGGAAAGCGTTGCGAAGGCAGCTTTGGCGGTGAACGAATGATGGCGGAAATTCTCGCGGGCGTGAATATTGCTGATGTGGACTTCGACCGCCGGAATTCGCACCGCTACCAGGGCGTCATGCAGCGCGATCGAGGTATGTGAATAGCCGCCGGCATTGATAATAATCCCGACCGCCTTGTTGGCATGGGCCTCGTGGATGAAATCGATCAACTCGCCTTCACGATTGGACTGCCGGCAATCCGCCTCGAGGCCGAATTGGGCGGCGGTAGCCACGCAAAGTTTCTCCACGTCGGTGAGGCTGGCATGGCCGTAGGTCTCCGGCTCGCGCGTCCCCAACAGATTGAGGTTCGGGCCGTTGAGCACGTAAATCGTTTCGGCAGGTGTTTTTTCGGAAGGTGTCTTGTCGATGAGTGTCTTGGCCATCCAGATCCCGGCAATGTGGCGGTGGGTGGCGCGGTTATAGGTAACAACAGGCCCAAGGGGAAGCCTTTAGGCCCGCTTGTACCGCCCCCAAATGCTTCATCCGGTTCGCAAAAAGGTGCATGGAAGCTGCGGAAACCGCTCATTAACCAACGTTAGCGGATGAACCGGCGCGGCTGACGCTGGGTTCAACCCCAGCGGGTTCAAGCGAAAGGACGGGCATCGCTGCCCGTCCTGAACGCGTTGCCAGGCGGATTAAGCGTCGAGAACCGCCACGATCTCGAACGTCCGGGGATCGACCACGATGATCTGGTCCCGGACCAGGATGAACTCATAGCCGCGCCAATCCGGATAAATGTTCACGATCTCCGCCGGCAGCGGGTGGAACGACACGTCGCGGGGAACGCGGGTTCCGACCGAAATCGAGAAATTGACGTTGGTGACCGGCGCCACGTGCTGGTCTCTAATGACGGTCGTGATTTTGGTGCGCTGCTCGCTTGAAAGCTTCGCGCCGGCGCCCGCTTGTCCGGTAGTCTGGGACCTGTTTTCGGTCGCGCCCTTGGATTCCGCGTTCATGTTGCCGTTGCGCTCTCCGCGCTCCTCACTTTTCACGCCGTTGCGGTCTTCACGGCCCTCCGCCTTCATGTCCTTGCCTGCCGATGCCTTTTCCTCGGTCTGCGTCCTCGTGCCTCGGGGCTGTTCGCTCTTCATGTTGTTCTCTTGGGCCGATTTTTCCTTGCCGACCGAACCCCGTTCCTCGGTCTGGGCCCTTGTGCCCTTAGGCTGCTCGCCCTTCATGTTGTTTTCCTGAGCCGATTTTTCGCTTCCGGGGCTGGCCTTCATGTTGTCCTGCGCGCGCTGGTTCTTGCCGCCCTGCGGCTGCATTTTTTCCTCGGACTGCGCGCTTTTACCCTGCGCCTCATTGCGGTTCATCGGAGCTGCGGACGAGGGTGCGGCGTGTTCAGCCGACGGCGCATTGTGCTCCGTTCCGGTTCCCTGCGCATTGGCGAATCCGGTTCCGGCGATCAGCGCCGCGGCGGCGACCGACATCATCAAACGATTGGTCATGGGATATCTCCTCACGTGTTTGCATTGCCCACGCCGAATAACGAAAGGAGATATGCGATGTTCCTTGATGCCCGTCGGTTCCACCGGTTTTGTTTTCTGAATGCGCGATAAACGCGTCGCCTTGAAAGCTGCACAAAAAAACCGGCGGTTGGGCCGCCGGCTCTTTCATTCATCGATGCCGCAAGGATCGAGGCTTGAAGGTGTCGCTCAACACGTCGCCTTGCCGCAGCGGGCGATGCCGATTTTTTCCTTCAGGCCATCGAGACCGACGGCGCCGACCACCACTTGCTTGCCGATCACGTAGCTCGGCGTGCCGTTCATGCCCATGTCCTCGGCGAGCTTGAAGTTCTCCTCAAGGGTGGCGCGCACCTCGGGGCTGCCAAGGTCCTTTTCGATTCTGGCCATATCGAAGCCGGCATCTTTCGCCGCGGCCATGGCGTGAGCCTTGTCGGCCTGGCCGCGGCCGCCGAGCAGCTTTTGATGGAAGTCGAGATATTTCTTGCCGCCGGGATCCTGCATGCGCGCGGCGACCGCGACCTGCGCGGCCTCGACCGAGCCGGGCCCGAGCACCGGAAATTCCTTCAGCACGACTTTCAGCTTCGGATCGGCCTTCATCAGATCGAGCATGTCGGTCATGGCGCGTTTGCAGTAGCCGCAATTATAATCGAAGAACTCGACAAAGGTGACGTCGCCATCCTTGTTGCCGAGGGTGACGCCGCGCGGCGAATTGAAGATCGTTTCGCCGTTTTTGGTGATGCTGGCCTCGTGCTTTTCGGTTTCAGCCGCAGCCTGGCGCTTGCCCAATTCGGCCATCGCCTCTTCCAGCACCTCGGGATGGGCGATCAGGTAATTCTTGACGATGGCCTCGATATCGCCGCGCTGGGTGTCGGAAAAACTCTGCGCCGATGCAGCCGGCGCGCCGCAAAGAGCGAGCGCGAACAATGCGGGAGCGAGCAAGCGGAACGAAGGCATTGGCAAATCCTCTGCGTGAAAGCCGGTTTTCGAAAAGTCTTGTAGCTAACTGCTACAAATATCCAGTTACATGTGTTTCCGGTTACTTTTGGCCCGGGTATCGCCAAGCGGTGCCTTATTCTCGCGTTCCACCGCCGCCGGCAGAATCGTGGTGCGTATAGGCCTCATTATCCGATGCAACGAGCCCTTACCCAAGTAACATCTCGATGAGCGATGGGGTGCCAAATATGCCCCAAAAAACCGCTGAATGCGGCTAGTCTGGGCACCATTGGCCTGGTTTTTTGAAGTTCATGCTACCTTGCGATACCCTTCGAGACGATCTACGGACTTCGGATCAACAACGGCCGGCCAAATAGCAGATATCGATGCTTGATGCGACACTGAGAGACCGGGCCAGCGGCCTGCTGACGGCGTCGCGGCGAAGCGACGTGCCGCCGTTCATGGTGATGGACGTGATGGCCGCGGCGGCGCGCATCGAGGCGGCCGGCGGCCATGTCATTCACATGGAGGTGGGGCAACCGGCGGCGGCGGCGCCGAAAGCCGCGATTGCCGCCGCCCACGCCGCGCTCGACAGCGGGCGGATCGACTATACCTCGGCGCTGGGGATCCCCTCGCTGCGCGAGCGCATCGCGCGGCATTATCGCGATGCCTATGGCTGCGCGGTGGATGCCGGCCGGATTGTGGTCACTACCGGCTCGTCGGGCGCTTTCATCCTGGCCTTTCTCGCGATGTTCGAGCCGGGCGATCGGGTTGCGGTCACCGTGCCCGGCTATCCGCCGTATCGCCATATCCTGACCGCGCTCGGCTGCGAGCCGGTGCTGATCGAGACATCGAGCGAAACCCGTCACGCGCTCACCGGGGAGGCGTTGCTCGCCGCCCATCGCAGGACGCCTCTGAAGGGCGTTCTGGTCGGAAGCCCGGCCAATCCCACCGGCACGATGATGTCGCGCGAGGCGCTCACCAGCCTGATATCCGTGGCCGAAGCCGCCGGCATCCGCTTCATCTCCGACGAAATCTATCACGGCCTCGATTATGCGTTCCCGGCGGTGACGGCGGCGGAGCTTTCCCCGCATGCGCTCGTCATCAATTCATTCTCGAAATATTTCTGCATGACCGGCTGGCGGGTCGGCTGGATGGTGGTGCCCGAACCGCTGGCGCGGCCGATCGAGCGGCTGCAGCAGAATCTCGCGATCTCGGTGCCGACGCTGTCGCAGATCGCGGCCGAAGCTGCGTTCGACGGCGCTGCGGAAATGGAAGCGGTGAAGCATGGCTACCGGGAGAACCGCCGCATCCTGATCGAGGGGCTGCCGCGCGCCGGCCTCACCCAATTCCTGCCCGCCGACGGCGCGTTTTATCTCTACGCGGACGTCTCGCAATTCACCGCCGACAGCCTTGAGTTTGCCAAGCAGATGCTGGAGCAGGCGCACGTTGCGGCAACCCCCGGCATCGATTTCGATCCGGTTCACGGCCATCAGTTCATCCGTTTTTCCTACGCGCGCTCGGCTGAGGAAATGCGCGAGGCCGTCGCGCGTATCGCGCGATGGCTCGGATAGCGATTCGCTTTCGCTTGAAAACGCTATAGTTGATTTTGGCTGTGTTCGGTGGGACGGTGCATCTGCAGGAGCGACCGGAAAAATCCGCGGGTTTTGAGGGGGAGTAACACGTCATGTCGGCAGTGATCGCAACCGGAGCACCGCCGCGCGTGGCGAAACCCTGGTACAAGGTACTTTACGTCCAGGTGCTGATCGCGATCCTGATCGGTGTCCTGGTCGGTTGGAAATTTCCCCATCTCGCGACCAATGACTGGATCAAGGCGCTCGGCGACGGCTTCATCAAGCTGATCAAGATGTTGATCGCGCCGATCATCTTCTGCACGGTGGTCTCCGGCATTTCGCATATCCAGGATGCCAGGAAGGTCGGCCGCGTCGGCGTCAAGGCGCTGGTCTATTTCGAAGTAGTGTCGTCGTTCGCCCTGCTGATAGGCCTTGTGATGGGCAACCTGATCCAGGTCGGTCACGGGCTGGCGGTGACGCCCGATGCGGCAGCAGTACAAAAATACGTCACCGAGGCCGAGGCGCATAAGTCGGTCGATTTCATCCTCAACATCATTCCCGACAGCGTGGTTGGCGCGCTAGCGCGGGGCGACATATTACAGGTGCTTCTGTTCGCCATCCTGTTCGGCTTTGCGCTGATGGCCTTGGGCGAACGCGGCAACCGACTGCGCGACATCATCGACGACACGTCGCATGCGGTATTCGGCGTGATCGCCATCGTCATGAAGGCGGCGCCGCTCGGCGCATTTGGCGCGATGGCGTACACGATCGGGAAATTCGGTCCCGCAGCGCTCGGCAACCTGGTCGGACTGATCCTGTTGTTCTATGCGACCGCGGGGCTATTCGTGATCGTGGTGCTCGGCCTGATCGCTCGCATTGTCGGCTTCAATATTTTCAAGTTCATTGCCTATATCAAGGATGAACTGCTGATCGTGCTCGGCACCAGTTCGTCCGAAAGCGCGCTGCCGCAATTGATGGAAAAGCTCGAACGGCTGGGGTGTTCGAAATCGGTGGTCGGTCTGGTGGTGCCGACCGGATATTCGTTCAATCTCGACGGCACCAACATCTATATGACGCTGGCGACGCTGTTCATCGCCCAGGCGCTGGGCGTCGATCTTTCGTTCAGTCAGCAATTGACCATCCTGGTGGTGGCGATGCTGACCTCGAAGGGCGCCAGCGGCGTCACCGGCGCGGGCTTCATTACGCTCGCGGCAACGCTGTCCGTGGTCAATCCGGCGCTGGTTCCGGGCATGGCCATCGTGTTCTCGGTGGATAAGTTCATGAGCGAGGTTCGTGCGCTCACCAACATCACCGGCAACGGCATCGCCACGGTGTTCGTTTCCTGGTGGGAGGGCGAACTCGACCGCGACAAGCTGCACGCCAATCTCAACCAGACCGTCGATCCATCGGATCTGGAGACGGCGGTGACGACGGGATAGCTGACTTCGGAATCAAAAACCGCCCGGTTTTGCCGGGCGGTTTTTCGTTTCACCGATCAAGATGACTTATTCGCCGTTGCCGAAGCGCCGCGACCACCATCCGGCGCGGCGGGGCTGGGTGTCGCTGGTTGTCTCCGTCTCGGGCTGCGCCGGGGCTGGGGCCGGCTCAGGCTGACTATGCGGCTCGGGGTGGCTTTGCGTGGCAGGTGTTGCGGCCGCAGGCTGGGCATCGACCAGGAAGCTCACCTTTTCGCGTACGGTTGAACGCCGCCGCGCCGCTCGTTCGGCCTCCTGAGCGGTCTCCTCCTGCGCAAACGCTGGTGCGGTTTCCTGCGGATCGCGATCCGCATGTTGCACCTCGGCGGCAGGCGCGATGGATTCGGGCTGAATCACGGGCAGCGAAGGTTCGGGTGGGACGCCGTCGAAATCGGCGACCGCGCTCGTTGCTTCCGGAATGGATGTCGGCCCGAGTTCGTCCGCGATCGATCCGGCCAGACCGTCTTCCGGCCCGCCGCGCCGCCGCCGTCCGCCGCGGCGTCCGCGACGGCGGGGCCGCCGCTCGCCGCCGGCCGCCTGATCGGCACGAACCTCGCCGGGTTGATCCTCGGCTTCTTCATCGTCGGGCTCGCCTTCATCAGCAATCGCGCCCGGAGCGGCAACCATGTCTGATGCAACGCGTGGGATCTCGGTGTCGTCGCGCGCGGGCACGCCTTCGCGCGCCTCACCGGAACGGCCACGCCGCCGGCGTCGCCGCTTGCGCTTGTGACCATCCGCATCGACCTCGCCTTGGCTCTCCTCGCCGGCAGGCTGATCGTCGGTCAGCCCTTCGGTCTCCTCGGTTTCGATTTCCGCTTCGACTTCGAAGGGTTCGTCCTGGTCGAATGCTTCCTCGGTCTGCGACGGGAAAGCCGCAACCTGGGCTGCGAGCAGCGCCTTGGCCGCCTCCAGCGTATGCACCTGCTCGCCGCGATCGATCACGAACGACTGCTGGCCGCTCACGGTCGGATCGGCGATCACCGAGAGCGTCACCTTGAAGCTGTTTTCGAGATCGCGCAGATGGCCGCGCTTGTGGTTGAGGACATAGAGCGCGACGTCGGTTCGGGTGCGCACCACGAGATTGTGGGTCGCGCCCTTCATCAATATCTCTTCGAGGCCGCGCAGCAGCTGCAGCGCCACCGAAGACACCGAGCGCACATGGCCGCTGCCGCCGCATTGCGGGCAGGGTTCGGTCGAACTCTCCAGCACGCTGGCGCGGATGCGCTGGCGCGACATTTCGAGCAGGCCGAAATGCGAGATGCGCCCGACCTGGATTCGCGCGCGATCCTGCCGCAGGCAATCGCTGAGCTTGCGTTCCACCGAGCGGTTGTTGCGCTTCTCGTCCATGTCGATGAAGTCGATCACGATCAGGCCGGCGAGGTCCCGCAACCTGAGCTGCCGTGCGACTTCCTCGGCGGCCTCCAGATTGGTCTTGAGCGCGGTATCCTCGATGTGATGTTCACGGGTCGAGCGGCCGGAATTGACGTCGATCGAAACCAGCGCCTCGGTCTGGTTGATCACGATGTAGCCACCGGACCGCAATTGCACGGTCGGCGAGAACATCGCGTCGAGCTGGCTCTCGACGCCCATCCGCGAAAACAACGGCTGACCGTCGCGATATTGCCTGACCGCGCGCACATTCGACGGCATCAGCATCTTCATGAAATCGCGGGCTTCCTGATAGCCGGCTTCGCCGGCGACCTGGATTTCGTCGATTTCCTTGTTGTAGAGATCGCGCAGCGAACGCTTGATCAGCGAGCCCTCTTCATAGACGAGGGTCGGCGCCTGCGACTTCAGGGTCATGTCGCGGACGGTTTCCCACATCCGGATCAGGTATTCGAAGTCACGCTTGATCTCGGGCTTGGTGCGCGAGGCGCCGGCGGTGCGCAGAATGATCCCCATGCCCTCGGGCACGTCGAGATCCTGCACCACTTCCTTCAGCCGCGAGCGGTCCTGCGCCGAGGTAATCTTACGGCTGATGCCGCCGCCGCGCGCGGTATTGGGCATCAAGACGGCATAGCGTCCGGCCAGCGAGAGGTAGGTCGTCAGCGCGGCGCCCTTGTTGCCGCGCTCCTCTTTGACGACCTGCACCAGCATGACTTGGCGGCGCTTGATCACTTCCTGGATCTTGTACTGACGGCGCGGGCGGAAGGCGCGTTCCGGCACTTCTTCCATGACGTCGTCGCCGCCGACGGATTCAACCACTTCCTCTTCGGTCTCCTCGCCATCGTCTTCATCGTCGTGGAGCCCGTCGCCGTTGTGCTCGTCGCCGTGCACCAGTGTGGACTGTTCGGCGCGCTCCGAGGCGGCAGCCTCGCTTCCGGCGTGGTCGGCGTGCGGCGCATCGTCGGCATGGGCGGCGTTTTCGCGCGCGTGCTCCTCGTGGGTCAGTTCGTCATGACCAAGTTCTTCATGGGGCAGTTCTTCGTGGGCGGGTTCTTCATGAGCTTCCGCGCTGCGCGGCCCGGTTACGGCAGACGCCTCGATCGTCGACGAAGCCGGCATATCCGGATGCCATTCCGCCGCCGAAGTTTCGGTCGCGCGAGCGTGGTCCCCATCGGCATGTTCATGCTCATGGGCGTGATCATCATGGCTGTGATCGTGCTCATGATGCGCATGGTCGTGTTCATGCGGGTGTGAATGCTCATGGCCGTCATGGTCATGATGCTGCGCATCGCCGGCATCGTGCTCGTCGCCGTGGGCGTGCGTATGTCCTTCCTCGCCGTGAAGATGATCGCCAGGTTGGTGATCATGGTCATGCGGCAGGTCGGCCTGGGCGTGGTCCGGGCCGGTTGTTTCGACGACGCCGCTCTGGACGCGGTCGCCATTGCCGCGGCGGCGCGCATTGCGGTGGCGCGGGCGGCGGCGGTTGGAACGGTTTTCGGTCTCTTCTTCAGCTTCCCGGTGGGCGCGTTCGTCCGCCTCGATCAGCGCCTGGCGATCGGCGACCGGGATTTGATAATAGTCCGGATGGATTTCGCTGAAGGCCAGAAAGCCGTGGCGGTTGCCGCCATATTCGATGAAGGCGGCCTGCAGCGACGGCTCTACGCGCGTGACCTTGGCGAGATAGATATTTCCACGCAGTTGCTTGCGTTGGGCAGTCTCGAAATCAAACTCTTCGACACGATTGCCGCGGACCACAACGACCCGGGTCTCTTCCGGGTGGGTGGCATCGATTAACATTTTGTTGGGCATTTTGGAACTCTTGACGGCGGCGGGCGCGTATCACGGCTAGCGCATATGGCGCGGCCGGGTGACGCGACGGTCCACCTGATTCGGGGGTGAGGGGAAGGCCAAAACGCAAGCCTGGGCGCCCCGCCGAACGCAATCCCGGAGCAAAACGACGCGCAGAGCTTACGCTCCGCTTCGGCGCGATTCGTCCCAAGATCGTCGGCAACACAGTCTGGCGCATCAAGCGTCGGCCCGTCTAAACACATTGGCGGCAAAAGCGCCGCCTTGACTGTCGCTGAAGGCCCGGCGTGGCGCCAAGGCGCTCGCCGGCTACCGCATATCGGTGCCTTGCGGCCCGGATAATCGGCTACGCCGTTTCTGAAGCCGTCCCTGGAACAAGATGGTAACCTGGGACCGGACGCCGCTCGGGCTGGAAACCGCCACTCCTTGTCAGCCGCGCGCTGCGCTGGCTGTGGAGGGATCGGAAAAACGCTGGAATCTCCGAGATTTCGAAAGTTCCGGCGCTGCACCGGGAGGCTGAACGCGACACAACCGGGAGTTTTAACCGTCAGCCCTTTGTACATACGTGGATTGGCGGCGGTGTGCAAGGGAAGCGTCGCAGCGCGGCAACACTCTGCCTTATTCGCCTTTGGGGCCTTAAGCGACGATTAACCCTGTGGTTCTATTGCGGTAAGAAGAGGCTGCTCGGAGGCACCGAATCATTGGCGAGCCGCGCAAATCATCTTGTTTTGCTGAGATGGGCGCTTGTGTGCGCCGCAGCATTGCTGTGCGCCGGGCCGGTCCTGGTGAGTGTCGCGGCTGAACAGCCGTCCGTTTCGGCTCCGATCGCCGCAGAGGGCCCGTCAACGGTCGCTGCGCCGGACTTCCCGATCGCCTCTGACGTTCGCCTCGCCGGCGACAGCAAGCAAACCCGTTTTGTGCTTGATCTCGACAAGGCCACCCAGTTTCGCGCGTTCACCCTTGCCGATCCGTATCGGGTGGTGGTGGATATCCCCCAGGTCAATTTTCAGCTGCCCGCAGGAGCCGGCACGACAGGACGCGGGCTGATCAAAGCGTTCCGCTACGGCCTGGTGATGCCCGGCGGGTCGCGGATGGTGTTCGATCTGACCGGCCCGGCCAGGATCGCAAACTCCTATGTGGTCGCCGCCGCCAACAGCCAACCGTCGCGGTTGGTGGTTGAACTGGAGGAAGTCGACCACACGGCTTTCGTTCAATCCCTTGGGGTCGAAAGCCGGCCGGAATTGAAGCCCGCCATCGCGGATGCCGCGGACGTCACTGCCGCCGCAGCCGCTGTGCCCAAACCCGCAGCGGCGGCGGATTTGCGTCCCGTGATCGTGATCGATCCCGGCCATGGCGGTATCGACAATGGCACGAGGTCGGGTGCCGAAAGCGAAAAGAACCTGGTGTTGGGATTTGGACTGGCATTGCGCGATCGCATCGAGCACAGCGGCAAATATCGCGTCGTCATGACCCGGAGCGACGATACCTTCATCCCGCTCGCCGACCGGGTTCGGATCGCTCGCAATCACTCCGCGGCGCTGTTTGTCTCGATCCATGCCGATGCGTTGCCGCGCCGGGAGGGCGACGCCCAGGGGGCGACGATTTACACGCTGTCCGACCGGGCCTCGGATGCGGAGGCCGAAAGGCTAGCCGAGACCGAAAACAAGGCCGACGCCATTGGCGGGGTCAACCTGACCGAGGAGCCGACCGAGGTCGCCGACATTCTGATCGACCTCGCCCAGCGCGAGACCCGCACCTTCTCGAACCGGTTCGCGCGGCTGCTGGCGGGCGAGATGAAAAATACAGTGCGGATGTACAAGCACCCGCTGAAATCCGCCGGCTTCAGGGTTCTGAAGGCGCCCGACGTGCCGTCGGTGCTGGTC
The DNA here is from genome assembly GCA_963771225.1 of uncultured Pseudomonadota bacterium. Classification (GTDB taxonomy): domain Bacteria; phylum Pseudomonadota; class Alphaproteobacteria; order Rhizobiales; family Xanthobacteraceae; genus Bradyrhizobium. The sequence goes on from CAVYSR010000017.1 coordinate 300,835, forward strand.
GAACTCGGCTATGTCTCGAACAAGGGCGACCTCGAGCACCTGGTATCGGAGAACTGGCGTTCCAAGACCGTCGGGTCCATGGCGCAGGCCATTGACGCCTTCTTTGCCAAACGCCTTGCGATCGCCGGGTCGGCGAACTGAAAGGGAACCATGCCGTGGTGGAAGCCCTAGTTTGGCCACAGCGGCGGCAGTATAAAAAAACCGCCGCGAGGTCTTCGGAATCGATCAAAGGTCGTTCTCGGTCGATATATTGCTCGCCTGCGGGAAACGGCAGGCCATTCCGCTGATATCTTCGTATTGGGATAACGCCGGCTGGACCGGCGCAAGGGTTGAAACGGATAGTCGACAATGCGCTTGCTGGTGCGGTTTTTGGGTTTTCTGTTCGCTGCCGGAACCGTCGTGTTCCTGGTCGGCGTCGCCGCCATCGCGGGGCTGATCTGGCATTATTCCAAGGACTTGCCGGATTATTCGCAACTTCAGGATTATGAGCCGCCAGTGATGACCCGGGTCCACGCCGCCGATGGCGCGCTGCTCGGTGAATATTCCAAGGAACGGCGCCTGTACCTGCCGATCCAGGCGGTGCCGAAACTGGTGATCAATTCGTTCCTCGCGGCCGAGGACAAGAACTTCTACGAGCATGGCGGTATCGACTATTCCGGCATGGCGCGCGCGGCGGTGCTTTACGCGCAGAATTATGGTTCCAACCGCCGTCCGCAGGGCGCTTCGACCATTACCCAGCAGGTCGCGAAGAACTTTCTGCTGACCAATGAAGTGTCGTTCAGCCGCAAGATCAAGGAAGCCCTGCTGGCGATGCGGATCGAGCGCGCCTACTCAAAGGACAAGATTCTCGAGCTTTACCTCAATGAAATCTATCTCGGGCTCGGCGCTTACGGCGTCGCCGCCGCATCGCTGGTCTATTTCGACAAGTCGGTGAATGAACTCACGATCGCGGAAGCGGCCTACCTCGCGGCGCTGCCGAAGGCGCCGGCGGCGCTGCATCCGGTGCGCAACCACGACCGCGCCGTCGAACGCCGCAATTACGTGGTTGATCGCCTGCTCGAAAATGGCTGGATCAAGCAGGCCGATGCCGACAAGGCGCGCAAGGAACCGTTGACCGTAACCAACCGGACCAACGGCGCCCACATCTTCGCCGGCGAATATTTTGCCGAGGAAGTCCGCCGCGATGTGTTCGAGCGTTACGGCGAAAAGAAGCTCTATGAAGGCGGTCTGTCGGTGCGGACCACGCTTGATCCCAAGCTGCAGGTGATGGCGCGCAAGACCATGGCCGCGGGCCTCGTGAACTTCGACGAGGCGCAGGGCTGGCGGGGCGCCACCAGCAAGATCGATATTTCAGGCGATTGGGGCGTGAAAATCGCCGATATCAAGTCGCTTTCGGACATCTCGCCGTGGCGGCTCGCGGTGGTGCTGGAGACCAGCGACCAGTCGGCGCGAATTGGCTTTCAGCCCGGCCGGGAACTCGGCGGCGCCGTGCTCAAGGACAGGCAGACCGGGAACATCACGCTTGACGGCGTCAAATGGGCCAAGCCGACAGCGGGGCCGGCAAAGGGGAAGACACCGACCGCGGTGTCGCAGGTGCTGGCGCCGGGCGATGTGATCTATGCCGATCCGTTGGTCGGCAAGGACGGTGCCGTGGTGGACGGTCAGTACCGGTTGCGCCAGTTGCCGGAGGTTTCGGGTGCGATGGTGGCGATGGATCCCTGGACCGGTCGCGTGCTGGCGATGGTCGGCGGATTCTCGTTCGACCAGTCCCAGTTCAATCGCGCAACACAGGCCTACCGGCAGCCGGGCTCGTCCTTCAAGCCGATCGTGTACTCGTCCGCCCTCGACAATGGATATACGCCCTCGACGGTCGTGGTCGATGCGCCGATCGAAATCGATCAGGGGCAGGGCGCGGGCGTCTGGCGCCCGGAGAACTATTCGGCCGGCAAATATTATGGCCCGACGACGCTTCGCAATGCTTTGCGACTGTCGCTTAACACCGTGACGGTGCGGCTCGCGCAGGACATCGGCATGCCCTTGATCGGCGAATATGCCAAGCGCTTCGGGGTCTATGACGAACTGCCGAATTACCTGTCCTACGCGCTCGGCGCCGGCGAAACCACGGTGATGCGAATGGTCACCGCCTATTCGATGTTCGCCAATGGCGGCCGCCGGGTGAAGCCGACGCTGATCGACCGCATTCAGGATCGCTATGGCCACACCATCTTCAAGCATGATGCGCGTGAATGCCGGGGCTGCGATGCGCCCGGCGGCTGGAAAAACCAGCCGGAGCCTCAACTGGTCGATCATCGCGAGCAGGTGCTGGATTCGATGACGGCCTACCAGATCACCTCGATGATGGAAGGCGTCGTGCAGGCTGGCACCGCGACCGCCCTGAAAGAGGTCGGCAAGCCGATCGCTGGCAAGACCGGCACCACCAACGACGAAAAGGATGCCTGGTTCATCGGCTTTTCGTCGGACATGGTGGTCGGCATCTATATCGGCTATGACAAGCCGCGCAATCTCGGCCGGAATGCCACCGGCGGACACCTCGCGGCCCCCGTCGCCCGCGATTTCTTGAAGCTTGCGCTCGTCGACAAGCCGGCGGTTCCGTTCCGGGTGCCGGCCGGCATCAAGCTGATCCGTGTCAATTCCAAGAGCGGCATGCGCGTGGGCCCGGGTGGCGGCGGCATTTTGGAAGCCTTCAAGCCGGGCACCGCGCCGCCGGATAATTATTCGGTGATCGGCGTTGCCGACGCCGACGGCCGCCCGCTCACGGTGTCGCCGGATGCCGACCGCACCATCATGCGCTCCGGTACCGGCGGGCTTTACTAGAGCCTTTTCCGTTCCGATTGAATCGGAACGGGGCTCTATCTCTCTATTTTGACGCGTTTTTTCACGCGAACCGGTATCCATCCCGGATCAAGTCCGGGCAGGCTTTCGCTGGAAAACGCTCTGGCGCAGTCAACGCAAGCCGGGTCTCGGCCCTCGTGAACAAACCCCTCGGGCGGATTGCGCTTTGCGCTGCCCGCCGCTACATCCGGTCCAGCATTTCAATAGCGGCTCGGCCGCAGATCAGAGAACAACATGCGCGCTGAAGTCGAACGGTTGGTGGAAGAGATCAAGCAGTCGGTCGGGCTGCTGAGGAGGCATCTTTGACGTCGATGCATCCACGGCGCGTCTGGCCGAGCTGAACAAGCTCGCCGAAGATCCCAACCTCTGGAACGATCCCCAGAAAGCCCAGAAACTGATGCAGGAACGGACCTCGCTGGAGGATTCGCTCGGCGGCATCGGCAAGGTCGAGCGCGAGCTTGAAGACAATATCGGGATGATCGAACTCGGCGAAGCCGAGAACGATGAAGCCGTGGTGGCGGAAGCCGAGGCTGCACTGAAAGCCCTGAAGAAGGAAGTCGCCCGCCGCGAACTTGAAGCGTTGCTGGGCGGCGAGGCGGATCAGATTCAACTCCTATCTCGAAGTTCACGCCGGCGCCGGCGGCACCGAGAGCCAGGACTGGGCCTCGATGCTGCTGCGCATGTATACGCGCTGGGCCGAGAAGCACGGCTTCAAGATCGAATACCTGGAAGAGACCCAAGGCGAAGAGGCCGGCATCAAATCGGCCACCATCCAGATCAGCGGCCACAACGCCTATGGCTGGTTGAAGACCGAAGCCGGCGTGCACCGGCTGGTGCGGATATCGCCGTTCGATTCCAACGCGCGCCGGCACACTTCGTTCTCGAGCGTGGCGATCTTCCCGGTGGTCGATAATTCGATCAAGATCGATATCAACGAGTCCGATGTGCGCACCGATACCATGCGCTCCGGCGGCGCCGGCGGCCAGCACGTCAACAAGACTGAATCCGCCGTACGGCTCACCCACATTCCGACCGGCGTGGCGGTGGTCTGTCAGGCCGGCCGCTCGCAGCACAAAAACAAGGCGCAGGCGTGGGACATGCTGCGCGCGCGGCTCTACGAGATCGAGTTGAAGAAGCGCGAGGCGCAGGCCGCCGCCGACCAGGCCGCCAAGACCGACATCGGCTGGGGCCACCAGATCCGCTCCTATGTATTGCAGCCCTATCAGATGGTGAAGGACCTTCGCACCGGCGTGCAGACATCGGATACCTCGGGCGTGCTCGACGGCGACCTCGATGAATTCATGGCGGCGACGCTGGCGCAGCGCGCCTTTGGCACGACGCCGGGCGCTGTCGAGGATGTGGAGTAAGCCATGGCACATGTCGCTTTCATCGGTTTGGGGCGGATGGGTCATGGCATGGCCGGCCGTTATCTCGACGCCGGCTTCACGCTGGCGATCTGGAATCGCAGCAAGGCCAAGGCGGAAGATTTAATCGCGCGCGGCGCGCGATGGGCCACCTCGCCAGCGGATGCGGCCGATGGAGCCGATGCCGTCGTGACCATGGTCGCCGACGATGCGGCGTCGCGCGCGGTGTGGCTCGGCAAGGATGGCGCCGCTAGCACTGCCAAAGCTGGCACGCTGGCGGTCGAATGTTCGACGGTGTCGTACGGCCACGCGCTTGATCTCGCGCGCGAGCTTCGCGGCCACGGTCTTATCTATATCGATAGTCCGGTCACCGGTCTGCCGGATGCGGCGGCGGCTGGAAAATTGACCATGCTGGTCGGCGCCGAACCCGCGGACCTCGATTCCGTACGGCCGTATCTGGCGCCGCTCTCGACCACGATCCGGCATTTCGGCGCGGTCGGCACCGGCACGGTGTACAAGCTGATCAACAATCTGATGGGCGCGATCCAGATTGCCGGTCTGGCGGAAGGTCTTGCGATCGCCGAGCAGGCCGGTCTCGACATGAAGCTGGTGCTGGAGACGCTTGAAACCGGCGTTGCCGCCAGTCCGCAGGTGGTCCGACATTCCAAGCGCATGGTCGCGCGAGATTTTGGAGGCGCGAGCTTTGCTGCAGCCTTGCGGCACAAGGACGCGGTCTACGCCGTGGCGTTGGCCGAGAGCCTGTTGTCCAGTGCGCCCTTGATGGGCCGCGCCGCGGTGCAGGCCTATGACCGGGCAAAGGCCTATGCGCCCAATGACGACGAGGGGAAGATGATCGAGATCGCCTCGCGCCCCAGGGACTCCACCCCTTAAGGGGAGCTACTCCCTGGATCTCAGCCCGCGGTCAATCGCACGCCGGCGCGCAGGAATTTCTGCGGGTCGACCGCTTCGCCATCGATCCTGGTTTCGTAATGCAGATGCGGACCGGTCGATCGGCCGGTTGAGCCGACCGCGCCGATCACCTGTCCGATCTTGATCTGGTCGCCGACCTTGACGCCGATTTCCGACAGATGGCCGTAACGGGTCGACAGGCCATTGCCATGGTCGATTTCGACCATGCGGCCGTAGCCGCCGGCCCATCCCGCCGACGCCACTTTTCCGTTCGCGGTCGCTCGCACCGGGTCGCCCATGGCGGCGCGGAAATCGAGACCGGTGTGCATCGCGGGGCGGCCGAGGAACGGATCGCTGCGGACCCCGAAACCTGACGTGAATTCGACTTCGCCGATCACCGGCTTGCGATAGGGCACCAGCGCCAGCGTCCGGTTGAGACGCTCCATTTGCGAGCGCGTGATATTGATTCGATAGAACTGGCGCTCGAAGGTGCCGGCGTCGGCCGGAAGTTTGACGGGAACGTAAGGACCACCCATGCCGGCGCGCGGCGTTGCGGCTTCCAGTTGCGCCATGTCGAGGCCGAGATCGGTGATGACGCCACGCATTCGGCGCACGCGCAATTCGATGCCGTCTTCGACCGAGTTGAGCGCCGCTATCTGGCGGCCCTCGACCTGATCCAGCGACGTCTGCAGGCGGACAAGCACGTTGTCGATACCCCGGATTTTCGCGAACTGGTTTGCAGGCGGCTTGGCGGTGACGGGCGCACGCAATTCCAGCCGCGCTTCGCGGTCCGGAGGCGCCACGAAGATCGCAGTATCGCTGATCGGCGACGGTTTTGGCGTTCCCGAAGCGGCGGTATCTGCCGGGTTGGTTCCGCGCGACGGCGATCGGATCGAGCCCGTGACCTGTGCGTCCGGAATGGCGCCCAGCGCCGTGGCCCGGGATTCCAGCGTGGTCTGGCGACGCATGATCTGGTCAAGCTTCTGGTCGAATTGTTCCTGATCGAGCAACTGTCGGCTGGTGGTGCGATCGACCTTGGCGCGCAACTCTGCGATCCGGTCTTCGTAGGCGTACTGCATCTCCGCCTGGCGGGCGACCAGGCGGGTCAGAACGTCGTCGCGGAATGCAAAATAGGTCGCGGTCGCCGCCGACCACATGCCAAGCACCGTTACCGTGCCGACCACAATCCAGAACACGACAGGCCCGAACCGGACCTGTTTGCCGGCGTGGATCAGGGTATAGCCCTGCTGCGCCTCTGCCGGATGGGACGAAACATGCGCCGGGCGGCGAGAGGACGTCTTGCCGTGGTCATGTGTATGGCGTGGGAGATACTCGGAATGATGACCGGAACGATACGACATCGGCACTCCCGCGCCGATCGGAGAACAAGTTCCGTACGGCTCCATTTGCGGGGGTGATTTGACCTGCGTATGGTTAATTTTTCGAAAATGGAACCGCGCTAATCATGCCGCATGTGCCGCTGCAAGCACCTCGTCGGCATGGCCGTCGACCTTGACATGACGCCAGATTTTGATGACCCGACCGTCGGCGCCGATCAAAACCGTTGTACGAAGTATCCCTTGGAAGGTTTTGCCATACATGGATTTTTCGCCCCAAACGCCGTACGCCTCCAGCATCTCATGCGCCTCATCCGAGACGAGAGGAATGGAGAGTTCGTGCTTGTCGCGAAAGGCTTCCTGGACTTTTGGGGGGTCGGCCGAAACTCCCAGTACTGCGGTCTGGCTTTCCGCAAATTTGCTTTTCAGGCGCGTGAAGTCGATGGCCTCCTTGGTGCAGCCCGGGGTGTCCGCACGTGGATAAAAAAACAGCACGAGTTTTCGCCCGCCGAAGTCGGCCAGCGAAACCGTCTGGCCTCCGTCGCGCGGCAGGCGGAAGGCGGGCGCCCTGGCGCCCTCGGCCAATGCTGATTTAGCGCTGACGGGTGCAGCGGCTTTTGGTCGCTGCGGTTTGCTCGCGGAGGGGCTTTCGGACCCGGCCTTGGGTGCAGTTACCTTGGCGGCGGTTGCCTTGCGAGCCGCAGGCCTTGGCGCGGCGGGCGTTGCTCGCGGCGAATTCAAGGACTTCTTGGCTTTGCTTGACTTGTTTGCGGTCGCCCGGGGAGCCTTCGCCGCGGATGTCTTGGCCGATCTTTTGCCTGATGACTTGGCCGATGCCGCCAATTCGCCGCGGGCCACCTTCCCGGAGGGCGCCTTGGCAGTTTTCTTGCGTGTTTTCTTGGACATACGCCTTCCTTTCGTCGCTTTCAGCGGATCAATCATTAGGCTATTGCGAGTAGTGTCCCGGCAAACTTGAGTCCAGCCGACCGCTGGGCAAATCTGATGGCCTCGGAGTAGGGTTGCAAGGAATTCGACACTCCGCTCGTCCGCTCGTTGAATGTGCCCTTGGGCCGGATGACGAGTAACAGTATTAATCGAGGATTGGCAGCGATGCCGGCACAGGAGCGCTCGCTACGCATCGAGGGGCGCGACCTGGGCGGCGATCCATCTTACAATCAACGCCGGCACCGAGAGGCAATGGCAGGGAATAGATCGCCCCAGGAGTCGCATCCACGTGCTGACGTCCAACCCTCGCAGTTGGATGACGCCTGTTGGGATCAAGACCACGACGAGGCGGCTCGATATCGCGCGCGCCGGTTGCTGTCCAGATCGAACTCCAGCCTGCACCGGTTCGGCGATTATTTCGAGACGGTGCGCCGATGGCTCGCGGGTGAACGCTGGGTCAGGCGGCTGGCGATCACGATCGCCGCACTGGCGGTGATCTTCGCCGGAAGCTTCGCCGGTCTGTGGTGGCGGCTCGGCGCAGGTCCGATCAATCTCGAAATGGCCACGCCGTGGCTGGCCGCAGCGATTGAGGAAAATATCGGCCACGGCAATACCGTCGAGGTAGGCGGCACGCAAATCGAGCGCACCGGGAGAATTCGTATTGCCGTGCGCATCCGCGACATCATTGTCCGGGATCGCGACCACGTCATCGTGGCGAGCGCGCCGAAAGCCGAGGTGAGATTATCGGCCACCGCGCTGCTGATGGGACGGCTGCGCGCCGAGAGCCTCAATCTGGTGGATGCCGAGCTCGCGGTGCGAATCACCCCGGATGGTTATGTCACGGTTTCCACGGGTGACAACACGCGCCCGCTGGCCACCGGCGTCACCTCGAAAAGACTAGCCGCCGGCGCGCCGCCGTCGGATCGATCTCCGTCAACGATGCCGCCGGTCGCCGCTCCGCCGTCACCCCCGGCCACGGAATCCGGCACGACCGCACCAGCTCCCGACACGCCAAGCGGATTGCTTGCCGGCCTCGACTGGCTCGACAGCCTGAGCCTGACCGGACTTGATGGCCAGAACCTCAATGAAATTGGTTTGAAGAACGGAATCCTGACCGTCGACGATCAGCAGCGCGGCAACAAATGGAATTTCAAGCACATCACCCTCAGCCTCCGGCGGCCGAGCGGCGGCGGGGTGGCGCTCAGCGTCGGCGAAGAGGGCAGCCATGCATGGTCGCTGCGCGTCTCGGTCGGAGCTGCGGCGAACGGCGTGCGATCGGTGGATATTCGCGCCGACAAGGTCGCGACCGCGAATATCCTGCTGGCGCTGCGAGTGAAGGATCTGACCTATAGCGCGGATTTCCTGCTGACCGGCGAACTGAAGGGTGAACTCGGCCGCGACGGCCTTCCGACCTATTTCCGCGGCAAGATTTCCACCGGCGCCGGAAATCTCATCGACAGCGATACGCCTGATTATCCGATGGCGGTCGATTCGGCGGAAATGAGCGTCGAATGGGATGCCGGCCGGCGCGTGCTGTTGGCGCCCCTCAAGATCGTTTCCGGTCAGAACCGGATCACGCTGCTGGCCCATCTTGAGCCACCCAACGACAACATTCCCGATTGGCGGCTGGGTTTCAGTGGCGGCACCATCCTGCTGGCAGGAACCGACAGCGAACCTCCGCTGATCTTCAATCGCATCGACATCGGCCTGCGCTTCGACACCGAAAAGCACCGCGTGTTGTTGACCCAGGCCGACATCAGCAATGGCGAGATTGGCGTCGCCGGAACCGCCAGCGTCGACTATGCCGAGGAGCCGCGCCTGACGCTCGGTTTCGCGGGAACGCCGATGTCGGCATCCGCGCTGAAGCGGATGTGGCCGACCCTGATCGTTCCGGAGGTTCGCGAATGGGTGATCGACCGGGTCGAGCGCGGGTCGCTCCAGCGCATCGAGATCGGTGTCAACTCGCCGGTTCATAACCTGTCGCGAAAAGGGCCTCCGATCCCTGACGACGGCCTCGCCGTCAATATCGTCGCCAGCGGCGTGACGTTGCGGCCGGTGGATGGCTTGCCGCCGGTCGGCGACGCCGATTTGAAAGCCCACGTTACCGGCCGTACGGCGACGGTGACGATCGGGCAGGCGGCCGCCGATACGCCCGGCGGACGCAAGCTCAACATCAGCGATTTCGTCTTCGAGGTGCCGGATATGGCGCCCAAGCCCTCGCCAGCCCGGGTGAAATTTCGGGTCGACGGCCCGGTGCCGGCGGCCGCCGAGATTCTTGCCTCCGACCGCCTCAGCGACGTTGCCGGCACCCTGATCGATCCCAATTCGAGCAAGGGAACGATTTCCGCCGTGGTCACGCTGGGCTTGCCGATCAAGCGCGAACTGACAAGGGCCGATACGACCTATGCCATCACGGCCGACCTGAGCGGATTTGCCGCCGATCGCCTGGTGATGAATCAAAAGCTCGAAGCCAACACGATGAAAATCGTTGCCAACAATCAGGGATATCAGGTCAAGGGCGACGTCCGGATCAATGGCCAGCCAGCCTCGCTGGACTATCGCAAGCCGAGCGAGGGCGATGCCGATGTCAAATTGCAGGCGACGCTCGACGATGCGAGCCGCGCCAAGCTTGGATTCGATCTTGGCCCGGCGGTCAGTGGCGCAATTCCGATCAAGCTGATCGGCAAGATCGGCGGTCCCGATCGTGACAGCCGCGTCGGCGTCGATGCCGATCTGACCGCCCTGAAGCTCGACAATGTGCTGCCGGGCTGGGTCAAATTGCCGGGCGGCAAATCGACCCATGCCGTCTTCAACGTGGTGCAGAAGCAGCAGTCGACCCGCCTTCAGGACATTGTCATCGATGGCGGCGGCGTATTGATCAAGGGCGCGCTGGAGGTCGACCAGAACGGCGACCTGATGAATGCGAATTTCCCGACCTATTCGCCATTTGAGGGCGACAAGGCTTCGCTGAAGGCGGATCGCGGCGCCGACGGCGTCCTCAAGGTGGTGATGCGCGGCGATGTGTTCGATGGCCGCGGCTTTCTCAAATCAGCCATTTCGGGCAAGGACACCGACGCCAAAAGTAAAACCAAGAACATCGATCTTGATGTCGACGTGAAGCTCGGTGCGGTCGCCGGCTTTTACGGCGAGGCCCTGCGCAGCGTCGATGCCAAGATATCGCGACGCAATGGAACGATCAAAAGCCTGACCTTCAGCGGAAAACTCGGGCGGGATACGCCACTGACCGGAGATTTGCGCGGTCGCGCGCAAGGTCGCGAGGTGATCTATCTGGAGACCAAGGACGCCGGCGCTTTCTTCCGCTTCACCGACACATATTCCAAGGTGGTTGGAGGCCAGCTTGCGCTGGCGATGGATCCTCCGACGGCTGAGCCGAGCGCGCGCGAGGGGCTGATCAACGTCCGCGATTTCTCGGTCAAGGGCGAAGCTTCGCTTGATCGATTGGCCGCCGGGGCGGCCGGAGGTCAGGGGGGTCTCGCCTTTTCGCGGTTGCGCGCGGAATTTACCCGGCAAAACGGACAGCTCACGATCCGCGAAGGTGTCGTGAAGGGACCGACGATGGGCGCCACCATTGAAGGCAGCATTGATTATCCCGGCAACTCGGTCCGCATGAGCGGCACATTCATTCCCATGTATGAGCTGAACAATATTGTGGGCCAGATTCCGATTTTCGGACAACTGCTCGGCGGCGGCAGCAATGAGGGGCTTTTCGGTGTGACCTACGAGGTCGTAGGCTCCCCCGGCCAGCCGGTGCTTCGCGTCAATCCGATTTCGGCGATGGCGCCGGGGGTGTTGAGAAAAATCTTTGAATTCAACACCGGCAAGCAGAACAACCAGTTCGAATTCCCCAACAACTGATCGAAATCTGCAACTGATCGAAATTTACCGTTGTCAGTCCCGCAGCGCCGGCACGATCAGGAACGGAATCATTCCGAGGATCACGGCCACCAGTGCGAACGCGAGCAGCGGATTATAACTGTGGGTCCAGTCGTGGATCAGCCCGCCGCTCCAGGAGCCGAACGCCGATCCGAGCCCGCTGCCGATCGAGATCGCGCCAAAGATCGTTCCGACCCGCTCGCCGCGAAAGAACTTCATGGCGGTTGCCGAGATCAGCGGGCCACGTGAACCGATCATGCTGCCGAAGCACACGACGAACCCCGTCAGCATCCAGAAATTCGGATACCATTGCAGCAGCCAGAGCATGACAATCCCGGCAATCGAGAACGCGTAGCTCAACAGGACGGACGGCCTTCGGCCAATGATGCCGTCGAGCCAGGTGACGCCGAGCATGCCGAACAGCAATACGACGCCGCTGAAACCCCAGGCGGTCGCCGCCTGCAGCGGCGGAAATCCGGCATCGATCAGATAGGCAACCACCTGCGGCGAAATCGCATACATCCCGATCGCAGTGAAAAAGAACGTGGAGAACAAGGCCCAGAAGGCGTGGTGGCGCATCGCCTCCAGCAAGGTCCAACCTTCGTCGGCGAGGTCGGCCGCTGCACTCCTGGCGAGATGCGGCGAGCCGGTCGAGAACAGGCGCCACGGCAACAACAGCAGCGGCAACAGCAGAAACAGTGTCGCGCCGCCGAAAACCTGAAAGGCGCCGCGCCAGCCGACCTTATCGATCAGGATCTGCGACGCCGGCAGCAGGATCAGCACGCCGGCGCCGGTCGCGGAATAGACGACGGCCATCGCGGTCGGCAATCGCGGTCCAAACCAGCGGCCGAGCAGGATCGAATTTGGAACGTTGCCGATGAGCGCAATGCCGAAGCCGACGCACAGGCCGAGGCTCAGCTGGAGTTGCCAGAGCTGCTGGGCGTGGGCGGCGATCAGGAACGCGCCGCCGAGCAGCAGCAGTCCGAGCGAATAGACGGCACGCGGCCCGGACCGGTCGAACAGGCGGCCGATCAGGGGCGATGCCAGTCCGCCGGCCAGGGCTGCCAGCGAATAGACCGAGACGACCTGGGCACGGTCCCAGCCGAAGCTCTCCGAGATGGGTTTAAGGAAAACCGTAAAACTCTCGCCGAGCCCGCGGCCGATCACCGACAGCGCGAAACAGAGTGCCAGCACGTTCAGCGCCACGCGCGCCGGCTTCAGCGGCTTCGTTAGCATCCCCTCCCGCGACGTATTCTGATCCATGCGGGCAGGGAGCGCGTTTCCGCCGTTCCCTGCAACCGCCAAAAACGAATGCGCCTATGCAGGCTTAAGCAGGACGTGGCGTTTCTTGCCCAGCGACAGCTTGACCACGCCTTCCGGCGTGAGGTCGGCGAGCTTGAGCATCAACTTCTCGTCGGTGATTGCCGTGTCGTTGACGCGCAGACCGCCGCCCTTGATCTGGCGGCGCGCCTCGCCATTCGACGCCACCAGGCCGGCCTTGACGAACAGCGCCAGCACGCCGGCGCCGGCTTCGAGCTCGGCACGGGAAATCTCTATCGTCGGCAGGTTTTCGTCGATCGCGCCTTCCTCGAACGTCTGCCGCGCTGTCTCCGCCGCAACGCGCGCCGCATCGGCGCCGTGCAACAGCGCGGTCGCGGCATCCGCCAGCGCCTTCTTGGCTTCGTTGATCTCGGCGCCCTGCAACGCCGCCAGCCGATCGATCTCGCCGAGCGGCAGCGTCGTGAACAGCTTGAGAAATTTGACGACGTCGCCATCTTCGACGTTGCGCCAGTACTGCCAGAAATCATAGGGACTGAAGGCGTCGGCGTTGAGCCAGACCGCGCCTTGCGCGGTCTTGCCCATCTTGGCGCCCGATGCCGTCGTAAGCAGCGGCGTCGTCAGCGCGAACAATTGCGGCGTTCCCATGCGGCGGCCGAGGTCGACGCCGTTGACGATGTTGCCCCACTGGTCCGAGCCGCCCATCTGCAACCGGCAGCCGACCCGCCGCGACAGTTCGACGAAGTCGTAGGCCTGGCAGACCATGTAGTTGAACTCGATGAAGCTCATCTCCTGCTCGCGCTCGAGGCGCAGGCGCACGGAGTCCATCGTCAGCATGCGGTTGACCGAGAAATGCCGGCCGATGTCGCGCAGCATCTCGATCCAGTTCAGCTTGGTCAGCCATTCGGCATTGTCGAGCATCAGCGCATCATTGGCGCCGGACCCATAATGCAGCACCTTGGCGAATACGCCGCGGATCGAGGCCTTGTTGGCTTCGATTTCCTCGAGGCTGCGCAGCGCGCGCGATTCGTCCTTGCCGGAGGGATCGCCGACCATGGTGGTGCCGCCGCCCATCAGTGTGATCGGCTTGTTGCCGGTCTGCTGCAGCCAATGCAGCATCATCATGGTCAGGTAGTTGCCGATGTGCAGCGACGGCGCGGTGCAGTCATAGCCGACATAGGCGATCGCCTGGCCTTTGGCGGCAAGCGCGTCGAGGCCGTCGAAATCGGAACATTGGTGGATGAAGCCGCGTTGCTGCAGCACATTGAGAAAATCTGATTTAAATGCAGTCATGTGTCGGCGACTCTGATCATTCTTACTTCACGGTATTTTCAGGGAATTGCGGAACCATCGTGGAATAGGGCTGCCGCCGGCCTGCGCGCTGTGGCATTATAAGATGTGCCTGTTTGACACAAGCTGGGCGTCAAGGGCAGGCGCTACGAAGGCACTCACGACGATGATGTTGACGGCGATCGGTCTGATGAGCGGCACCTCGCTCGACGGGGTCGACGTGGCATTGATCGAAACCGACGGCAAGCGGGTGAAGGCGTTTGGCCCCTCCGGTTACCGGGCCTACACCGACAAAGAACGCGGATTGCTGCGCCAGGCCCTGACCGAGGCCATCCATCTGCCGCAGCGCGATGCGCGGCCGGGCATCCTGCGCGAGGCCGAGCGCGCGGTAACCGTCGCGCATGCCGAGGCCGTGGCCTCCTTTACCGCACAAAACCGCCTTTCCTGCGAGGATATCGACATTGTCGGATTTCACGGCCAGACCGTGCTGCACCGGCCGGCGCAGAAAATGACCGTGCAGATCGGCGATGCGACGGCGCTGGCCAAGGCCATCCATATCCCGGTCATGCATGACTTCCGCGCCGCCGATGTCGCCGCCGGCGGCCAGGGCGCCCCGTTCGTGCCGGTCTATCACCGCGCGCTCGCCCAGTCGCTGGAGCGCGAGGGGCCGATGGTCGTGGTCAATATCGGCGGCGTCTCCAACATCACCTATATCGACGGCGCCGATACCCTGATCGCCTGCGATACCGGGCCCGGCAATGCGCTGCTGGACGACCACATGCTCCGCATGATGAGCCAGCCGTTCGATTGCGAGGGCCGCCTGGCCGCGCAGGGGACGGTCGACGTGGCATGGGTCGTTCGCGCCCTGGAACACCCCTTCTTTAAGCTGCCACCGCCGAAATCGCTCGACCGCAACGATTTCGCCGGGCTGAAGCTGCGCGACATGCCACCGGCCGACGGCGCGGCGACCCTGACCGCCTTCACGGCCGAGGCCATCGCCCGGATCGCGCCGCTGCTGCCGAAGGTCCCAAACAGCTGGATTGTGGCGGGCGGCGGCGCCCGCAACCTCACCATGATGCGGATGCTGCGCGAGCGGCTGGCGCCGGCGACGGTCGAGGCCGCCGATGCGCTGGGCTGGTCGGCCGACGCCATCGAGGCGCAGGCCTTCGGCTTTCTGGCCGCGCGGGGCCTGAAAGGCCTGCCGCTCAGCTATCCCGCCACCACCGGCGTTCCGATCCCGATGACGGGTGGGGTGATCGCGAGGCCGTGATCGACGGGCTTGTTCGTGCGCGGCCTTCAACTACCGGACGTTGGCGAGCCGCATGTCGAGATAGCCGGTCACGGTTTCCATCAACGGCTGCAGCTTGCCGTCGAAGAAATGGTTGGCGCCGGGGATGATCTGCTGGTCGATCACGATGCCCTTCTGGGTCTTCAGCTTTTCGACCAGCGTGTTGACGTCCTTGGGCGGCACCACGGCATCCTTCTCGCCATGCACGATCAGGCCCGAGGACGGGCAGGGCGCCAGGAACGAGAAGTCATAGAGGTTGGCGGGCGGCGCGATCGAGATGAAGCCTTCGACCTCGGGCCGGCGCATCAGCAGCTGCATGCCGATCCAGGCGCCGAACGAGAAGCCCGCGACCCAGCAGGCGCGCGCTTCCGGATTGATGGTCTGCGCCCAATCGAGCGCGGAGGCGGCGTCCGAAAGTTCGCCGGTGCCGTGATCGAACGAGCCCTGGCTGCGGCCGACGCCGCGGAAATTGAAGCGCAGCACCGAAAATCCGCGATGCGCGAAGGCGTAATAGCACTGGTAGATGATCTGATGATTCATCGTGCCGTGAAACTGCGGATGCGGATGCAGCACCATCGCGATCGGCGCGTTCTTCTGCTTGGCCGGATGATAACGGCCTTCGAGGCGGCCTGCGGGGCCGGTGAAAATAACTTCAGGCATTGGGGATCCCTTGGCAAAATCGACCGCCTTCGTGCCGGCTCCATCTGGCGCTTTCGCAGATGAAGCCTCGCAAGATAAAGGGGTGGATCAGGCGTCGTCTGGCTTGAGCGAACGGCGCGCGGTGAACTGGAGGCCGCGTTCTAGCATGAGGCGAGGGGCAAAAAGCAAGCTTCTTGAACATCGGCAAGTGCATTCAAGGCGTTAGCGGTCCGATTGCAGGCAGACGGCGCGATCGCCAATTGCCATAAGGCTGCGTCGCCGCCAACGCCGGCGCTGTCGGCGTTCGAATGTCGCCTTTAAGGTAATATGGTACTTCAATGCCTGACCGGGTCTATCTCGACTGGAATGCGACCACGCCGCTTCGCCCCGAGGCGCGGGAGGCGATGGCGGCGGCGTGGGATCTCAGCGGCAACCCGTCATCGGTCCATGCCGAGGGCCGCCAGGCCCGCGGACTGGTCGAGGAGGCGAGGGCCGCGATCGCCGGCGCGGTCGGCGCGCTGCCGCGGAACGTCGTCTTTACCTCCGGCGGAACCGAGGCCAATGCGCTGGCGCTGACGCCGGGGCTTCGGCGGGCGTCCGGGCTCTCCGGTCAAGCGGTTGCTGGTCTCGGCCATCGAGCATGCCTCGGTGCTCGCGGGCGGCCGGTTTGCGGCCGAGGCGATCGGCACCATCGGCGTGACCCGCGCCGGCCTGCTGGATCTGGACCGTCTGCGCGCGATGCTCGAAGGCGGGCCGCCGGCGCTGGTGTCGGTGATGCTGGCCAACAACGAAACCGGCGCGCTGCAGCCGGTGGCGGAAGGCGGCCGAGATCGTCCATGCCGCCGGCGGACTGCTGCATGTCGATGCGATCCAGGCGTTCGGAAAAATACCGTTTGATATCAATGCGATGAATGCCGATCTGGTGACGCTTTCGGCGCACAAGATCGGCGGCCCCAAGGGCGTCGGCGCGCTGGTTCTGGCCGAGGGCTTGCTGGGGCTCGAGCCGCTGCTGCGCGGCGGCGGTCAGGAACTGGGACGCCGGGCGGGGACCGAGAACGTGGCGGGCATTGCCGGCTTCGGCGCCGCGGCGAAGGCCGCCATGGCGGCGCTGGAGAGCGACGCCGTTCGCCTCGAAGCCTGCGAAACCGGCTTGAAAACGGCTTGCGGCAGACCCCCGGTGTGATCGTGTTCTCCGACGAGGTGCCGCGGCTGCCGAATACCACGCTGTTCACGGTTCCCGGCCTGAAGGCGGAGACCGCGGTGATCGGCTTCGATCTTGCGGGAATCGCGGTTTCCTCGGGCTCCGCCTGTTCGTCGGGCAAGGTGCAGCCATCGCACGTGCTGGAAGCCATGGGATTCGGGCCCGAACTGGCGCAGGGAGCGGTGCGGCTCAGTCTGGGCTGGTCCACCTCGGACGCAGACATCGATCGCTGCCTTGAGGCTTGGCGAAAGCTCGCCGGTACCCTACTTAGAGGGTAGCGACGAAACACAGCTTGAACGGTTCTAAGCAGGTGATTTCGTCGCAGGAAACATCGTAATAGTCTTTCGGAATTGATCCACCGCGGTCCTTGAAACCGCGAGCGGAGGATGGAATGGCGGCCGTACAAGAGACGGTCGATCGGGTTCGCCGGATCGACGTCGATCAGTATCGATATGGATTTGAGACGCTTATCGAGTCCGACAAGGCCCCGAAGGGGCTGTCGGAAGATACCGTCCGCTTCATTTCCGCGAAAAAGAACGAGCCGGCCTGGATGCTGGAATGGCGGCTGGAGGCGTATCGCCGCTGGCTGACCATGACCGAGCCGAAATGGGCGCGCGTCAACTATCCCAAGATCGATTACCAGGATCTCTATTACTACTCGGCGCCGAAGCCGAAGAAGACGCATCGGCTCGCTCGACGAGGTCGATCCGGAAATCCTCAAGACCTACGAGAAGCTCGGCATTCCCTTGCGCGAAGTCGAGGTGCTGGAAGGCGTGGTGCGCCCGGAAGGGCGAGCGCAAGATCGCGGTCGACGCCGTGTTCGATTCGGTCTCGGTCGCGACCACCTTCCAGAAGGAACTGAAGCAGGCCGGCGTGATCTTCATGCCGATCTCGGAAGCGATCCGCGAGCATCCCGAACTGGTGAAGAAGTATCTCGGCACCGTGGTGCCGACCTCGGACAATTATTTCGCGACGCTGAATTCGGCGGTGTTCTCCGACGGCTCGTTCGTCTACGTGCCGCCGGGCGTGCGCTGCCCGATGGAGCTGTCGACCTATTTCCGCATCAACGAGCGCAACACCGGCCAGTTCGAGCGCACGCTGATCATCGCCGACAAGGGCGCTTACGTCAGCTACCTCGAAGGCTGCACCGCGCCGCAGCGCGACGAAAACCAGTTGCATGCCGCCGTGGTCGAACTGGTCACGCTCGACGATGCCGAGATCAAATATTCGACGGTGCAGAACTGGTATCCCGGCAATTCCGAAGGCAAGGGCGGCATCTACAATTTCGTCACCAAGCGCGGCGATTGCCGCGGCAACAATTCGAAGATTTCCTGGACCCAGGTCGAGACCGGCTCGGCGATCACCTGGAAATATCCGAGCTGCATCCTGCGCGGCGACAATTCGCGCGGCGAGTTCTATTCGATCGCGATTTCGAACGGCCACCAGCAGGTCGATTCCGGCACCAAGATGATCCATCTCGGCAAGAACACCACGAGCCGGATCATCTCCAAGGGCATCGCCGCCGGCGTCTCGCAAAACACCTATCGCGGCCTCGTCACCGCGCATCGCAAGGCGACCGGCGCGCGCAACTTCACCGCCTGCGATTCGCTTCTGATCGGCGACAAATGCGGCGCGCACACCGTGCCCTATATCGAGGCCAAGAATTCGTCGGCGCTGTTCGAGCACGAGGCGACCACCTCGAAGATTTCCGAGGACGTGCTGTTCTATTGCGTGCAGCGCGGGCTGAGCCAGGAAGAAGCCGTCGGCCTCGTGGTCAACGGCTTTGTCAAGGACGTGCTGCAGCAACTGCCGATGGAATTCGCGGTCGAGGCGCAGAAGCTGATCTCGATCTCGCTGGAAGGATCGGTTGGATAACGCCGTCATCCTGAGGTGCTTGCGAAGCGAGCCTCGAAGGATGACTGCAAACATGCGAGATCATCCTTCGAGGCTCGCCAAGCGGCTCGCACCTCAGGATGACGAGAAACGGAAGAAAGTAATGTCATTGCTCGAAGTCAAAAATCTGCAGGTTCGTGTCGAGGAGCGTGAGATTCTCCACGGGCTGTCGCTCGACCGTGAACAAGGGCGAGGTGCACGCCATCATGGGGCCGAACGGCTCCGGCAAATCGACGCTGAGCCACGTCATCGCCGGCAAGCCGGGCTATGAAGTCACCGGCGGCGAGATCCTGTTCAAGGGCGAGGACCTGCTGGAGATGTCGCCGGACGAGCGCGCCGCCAAGGGCGTGTTCCTGGCGTTCCAGTATCCGGTGGAAATTCCCGGCGTCGCCACCATGACCTTCCTGCGCACCGCGCTGAACGCCCAGCGCAAGGCGCGCGGCGAGAGCGAATATTCCGACGCCGGACTTTCTCAAGAAGGTGCGCGAGGTCGCGGCCTCGCCTGAACATTCCGCAGGACATGCTGCGCCGCGGCGTCAATGTCGGCTTCTCCGGCGGCGAGAAGAAGCGCAACGAGATTCTGCAGATGGCGCTGTTCGAGCCGAGCCTGTGCATCCTCGACGAAATGGATTCCGGCCTCGACATCGACGCGCTGCGGGTCGCCGCCGACGGCGTCAACGCGCTGCGCTCGCCCGATCGGGCGATGGTGGTGATCACGCATTATCAGCGGCTGCTGAACTACATCGTGCCCGATTTCGTGCACGTGATGTCGAAGGGCCGCGTCGTCAAGAGCGGCGGCAAGGAACTGGCGCTGGAGCTCGAGGCTTCCGGCTACGCGCAGTTCGAAGACGCGGCCTGACGCGGAACGGATTTGTGATGAACGTTGCATTGGCAAAAACCGAAACCGGACGCGCGCTGAGCGATATCTTCGCGCGTCGCGCGGGACCGGCTGCCCGGCGCCGGCAAGGTCGCCGAGCTGCAGGCGGCAGGCGTTCGAGGCCTACGAGCGCGCCGGCCTGCCGCACCGGCGGATCGAGGACTGGAAATACACCGATCTGCGCGCGCTGATGCGCGAGGTGCTGCCGCTGGCGGCCGCGCCCGATGCGGCGGCGCTGAAGCGCGCGCGGCGCCGCCCTGAAGCTGCACGCGATCGAGGGCGTGCGCCGGCTGGTGCTGGTGGACGGCGTGTTCGCGCCAAAACTGTCCGATACCGGCGATCTGGAAAACGGCCTTGGCATCCGCACGCTGCGCGAGGTGCTGGAAGCCGGCGATGCCGCGCTGCAGGCGCAATTGTTCGCGCCCGACAATTCCGATCCGATGGTGGCGCTGAACAGCGCGATGATGACCGACGGCCTCGTGATCGAGGTCGCCGATGGCGCCGTGCTGACGCAGCCGCTGCATATCGTCCATATCGCCAGCGGCGGCGCGCCGGCGGCGATGTTCACGCGCTCGCTGCTGCAAGCTCGGCAAGGCCGCCGGCGCGACCCTGGTGGAAAGCTATATCGCCGCCGACGGCGCCAAGGCCTATCAGGTCCATGACTCGCTGGTCGTCTGCGATCGGCGACGGCGCGCGGCTCGACCATGTGCGCCTGATCGAGGACAGCCGCGAGGCCTTCAACATTTCCTCCGTCCGTCGTGACGCTCGGCGCCAAGGCGCATTTCAACACCTTCGGCATGACCAGCGGCGTCGCGCGTCAGCCGCTATCAGGCCGTGATCGCGTTTGCCGGCGAGGGCTCGCGGGTCGAGACCAACGGCGTCAATCTGCTCAACGGCCGCCAGCATGCCGACACCACGCTGTTTCTGGATCACGCGGTGCCGAACTGCGCCAGCCGCGAGATCTTCCGCGCCGTGGTCGACGACCGCGGCCATTCGGTGTTTCAGGGCCGCATCATCGTTCGCCCCAAGGCGCAGAAGACCGACGCCAAGATGATGACGCGGGCGCTGCTGCTGTCCGACGAGGCCGAGGCCGACAACAAGCCGGAACTGGAGATTTTCGCCGACGACGTCACCTGCGGCCATGGCGCGACCACCGGCGCGCTCGACGAGAGCCTGCTGTTCTATCTGCGCGCGCGCGGCCTTTCCGAGAAGGAAGCGCAGGCGCTGCTGATCCAGGCCTTCGTCGGCGAGGCGATCGAATCCATCGCCAATGACGACTTGCGCGAACTCGCGATCGCGGCGGCGCAGCGCTGGCTGGCGGCGACGGGGATGACCATGCATCCGGCGGTCTCAAACGGTTCCTATGACGTCGCGCGGGTGCGGGAGGATTTCCCGGCGCTGGCGCTGAAGGTCTATGGCAAGCCGCTGGTCTATCTCGACAACGCCGCCTCGGCGCAGAAGCCCAATGCGGTGCTCGACCGCATGACCGAGGCCTACAAGAGCGAATACGCCAACGTGCATCGCGGGCTGCATTATCTCGCCAACGCCGCGACCGAAGCCTATGAGGGCGGCCGCGCCAAGGTCGCGAAATTCCTCAACGCCGGGCGCACCGAAGAGATCATCTTCACCCGCAACGCCACCGAGGCGATCAACCTCGTGGCGTCGTCCTGGGGCGAGCCGAACATCAGGCGAGGGCGACGAGATCGTGCTCTCGATCATGGAGCACCATTCCAACATCGTGCCCTGGCATTTCCTCAGGGAGCGTCATGGCGCCGTCATCAAATGGGCGCCGGTCGATGACGAAGGCAATTTCCTGATCGACGAATTCGAGAAGCTGCTGACGCCGCGCACCAAGCTGGTCGCGATCACGCAGATGTCGAACGCGCTCGGCACCATCGTGCCGGTCAAGGACGTGGTGAAGCTCGCGCATGCCCGCGGCATTCCGGTGCTGGTCGACGGCAGCCAGGCCGCCGTGCATCTGGCGATCGACGTGCAGGACATCGACTGCGATTTCTACGTCTTCACCGGCCACAAGCTCTACGGCCCGACCGGCATCGGCGTGCTCTATGCCAAGCACGAGCATCTGGTGGCGATGCGGCCCTATAATGGCGGCGGCGAGATGATCCGCGAGGTCGCGCAGGGACTGGGTCACCTATGGCGATCCGCCGCACAAGTTCGAGGCGGGCACGCCGGCGATCGTCGAAGTCGATCGGGCTTGGGCGCTGCGATCGATTACGTCAATTCGATCGGCAAGGAGCGCATCGCCGCGCACGAGCACGATCTTCTGACCTACGCCCAGGAGCGCCTGCGCGAGATCAATTCGCTGCGCCTGATCGGCACCGCGCGCGGCAAGGGGCCGGTGATCTCGTTCGAGATGAAGGGCGCGCATCCCCACGATGTCGCGACCGTGATCGACCGGCAGGGCATCGCGGTGCGCGCCGGCACCCATTGCGTGATGCCGCTTTTAGAGCGGTTCAATGTCACGGCGACGTGCCGCGCCTCGTTCGGGATGTATAATACCCGGGAAGAAGTCGACCATCTGGCACAGGCGCTGATCAAGGCGCGGGAATTGTTTTCATGACCGACACAGCCGAAGTCAAAACCGAATCAAGACCAACATGGAAACCCATTCGGCGCTGCCGCCGGAGGAGACCGAGCGGCTCGGCGGCGAGATCGTGGCCGCGCTGAAGACCGTGTTCGATCCGGAAATTCCGGCCGACATCTACGAGCTCGGCCTGATCTACAAGGTCGACATCAAGGACGACCGCAGCGTCGACGTCGATGATGACGCTGACGACGCCGAATTGTCCGGCGGCCGGCGAATTGCCGACCATGGTGGAGAACGCGGTCGCCAGCGTTCCCGGCGTCGGCGTGGTCAATGTCAATCTGGTCTGGGATCCGGCCTGGACGCCGGACCGGATGAGCGACGAGGCGCGCCTCGTCCTCAATATGTGGTGAAGCGTTAGCGTGAATCGGCTTAGCGTTCACGGGAAGATGCCGGCATTGATTTGCCGCTGGGATTGACCACATGACTGACATGACACCCGCTTCACCAACGCCCGCCTCCAAGCCGAAGCCGCGGCCCCGTCCGCAGGTCATGAAGCTGACCGACGCCGCGGCGCAGCGGATCACCGAACTGACCAAGCGCGCCGATTCCGAGATCGTCGGCCTGCGGGTCGGGATCAAGAACGGCGGCTGCGCCGGGCAGTCCTACACGGTCGAATACGCCCATGAGGTCCGCCCGACCGACGAGGTCGTCGAGGACAAGGGCGTCAAGATCCTGGTCGATCCCAAGGCCGTGCTGTTCCTGCTCGGCACCGAGATGGACTACAAGGCCGACAAGATGCAGGCCCAGTTCATCTTCAACAACCCGAACCAGATCGGCGCCTGCGGCTGCGGCGAATCGGTGCAACTGACGGCCGCGAAGATGCTGAGGCAGCCGCGTCTCCGCATGACCGGAGCCGCTGCCATCGCGGCTGATTACCGAAGGTCGATCCCGAGCCCGAGATGCCGCGTGCGATCTCGCCGACGAGGGCTGACCCGTGAGCGGCGCCGCATGGACCGCGATTTCCTGATCGATCTGTTTGCGGATTTCGGCCCGGTCACGATCCGCCGGATGTTTTCCGGCTTCGGCATTTCCGCCGACGGCACCAATTTCGCGCTGGCGCTGCGCGGCCGGGCTGTATTTCCGCGCCGACGAAGCAGACCATTCCGCAGTTCGAGGCGGAGGGCTCAAAGCCGTTTCAGTATCAGACCCGGGCCAAGACCGTCACGGTGAACTCGTACTGGCAATTGCCGGCGCGGCTGTTCGACGATCCGGAGGAACTGACGGATTGGGCGAGGGCGGCGCTGGCGGCGGCGCAGCGCGCGGCGCTGCGCAAGCGCGCCGAAGGCGAAGCAAGCGGCGGAAGCGGCGGCGGCAAGAAGCCGGCGAAAAAGACGACGGCAAAGAAGACGAGCTCGAAGAAAAAGCCTCATCCTGAGGCGCAGCTTCGCGCGTCTCGAAGGATGGCCGCAACCTGCAGCATGTCGAAGCGCAGCTGCGCCTCAATGACGCGTCAGGCGACCTGGCTGCTGGGTCTCGGCGGCGTATTCCGGATCGACTTCGCAGATCACGCGGTTGCGGCCGTTGCGCTTGGCGGCATAGAGGCAGGCATCGGCGCGTTCGATCAGCGAATCGGTGTCGTCGCCCGGCTTCAGCATGGAAACGCCGACCGAGATGGTGACGCGGCCGAGGATTTCGCCGGTGGATTTCTTCTTCAATTCCTTCGCCATCACGGCGCGGCGGATGTGATCGGCGACCGTCAGCGCCTGGCGCAGCGCGGTGTTGGGCAGCACCACCGCGAATTCCTCGCCGCCATAGCGCGCGGTGATGTCCTGGCCCTTGATGGTCTGCTTCAGCGACATGCCGACCAGCCGCAGCACCTGGTCGCCGGTGAGATGGCCGTAGGAGTCGTTGAACGATTTGAAATGGTCGATGTCGAACATCAGCAGCGACAGCGGCTCGCCGCTGGCGAGCGCGTTCTGCACGGCGATCTCGATCGAGCGGTCGAAATATTTGCGGTTGCCGAGGCCGGTCAGCGGATCGGTCAGGCTCTCGGCCCGGATCGCTTCGAGGCTGTGCTGCAGATTGCTGATCTCGGTCTTCGACAGCGTCAGCCGGTCTTCCAGCGCCTTGTTGGTGTCGCGCATCTCGCGGGTGGACTTCACCAGCGTTTCGACGATCGCCTTGACCTGGTCGCGGTTCTTGGCGGCCGCGAGCTTTTGCGTCGCGCCGGTCAGGCTGGCGTCGTAGCTCGCCGACATGCCGAGCGCGTCGGTGATCAGCGTCATCACGTCGTCGATTTCGCCGATCACGCGCGCGCCGACCTTGTCGATGCGGTCGGTGGTCTTGATCTGGGAAAGATAGGTCTCGTAGATCTGTTCGAGATCGGCTTCGGTCAGCTTGCCGTTGCGCGCCAGCGTCTCGTTGATGATCTTGTTGAGCGGGGAATTGTATCCGGTCGCGTAGACGTACCAGATTTCATAATTGCGGGGGACGGCGGTTTGCCGGAGCGACCTGATCTGGCCAAGCGCGACTTCGGCGAAGGCCATCGTGCGTTCGTGTTCGTCGAGCACCTTGACCACTGATCACGTCCCCAATAGCGGGCAGCGCTGCCCGCTGTCCCAGCCGCAATGATCTAAAATTATCGCGGTCAAGTTAACGGAGGAGAATGAACGACCGGTAAACGGGTTCCATCGGATCGTCGCGCGGCTTCAGCGAGCTTGTGAAGCCTGTCAGGTCAGACCCGGGCGCGAACCGGCCGCAGCAGGAACGCCGGAAGATGCGAGTGATCGGCGGGCTCCGACGCTGCCTCGCGCGGGGCTGCGGCGGCGGCTTCGGCGCGGCCGATCGAAGGCGTGCGCGAGGCCGGCGGCGCGACCGGCGGCGTGAATGCTGCGGCCGGTGCCTGCGGCTGCGGGCCGGGATCGCGGCCGCCGCCTTGGCGCGTCGGGGTTCGCGTTCGCGGCGCGGCTTGCGGCCTCCGCGTGAACCTTCGCGCGAGCCTTCGCGCGACCTTCGCCTGCGACTTTCGCGTCCGCGCGATGTCGCGGCTGCTCGGTCGCCGCTCGGCCGAGTCTCGACGGCTGCGCTTCGACACCGCCTTCGGCGCGGGGAATGGTTTGGCCGATCAGCTTTTCGATCGCGGCCATCGATTTCTGATCGAGCGGGGTGACGATGGAGATCGCGGTGCCGGCGCGGCCGGCGCGGCCGGTGCGGCCGATGCGATGGACGTAGTCGTCGGCATGATGCGGCACGTCGAAATTGAAGACGTGGCTGACCGCGGGAATATCGAGGCCGCGGGCGGCGACGTCGGAGGCGACCAGCAGCGGAATTTCGCCCTTGCGGAATTGATCGAGCGCCGCGGTGCGCGCCGACTGATCCATGTCGCCGTGCAGGGCGCCGACGCTGAAGCCGTGCTTCTGCAGCGATTTGTGACAACAGCGCCACTTCGCGCTTGCGATTGCAGAAGATGATCGCGTTGTTGAGGTCCTTGGCGTCGCGCAGCAGGCGGCGCAGCATCTCGCGCTTCTCGTGCGGCTCGCGGCCGACCGGGACCTGGAACTGGGACACGCCGACGGCGGTGGTCGCGGGCCTGGAAACTTCGATCTTCTCGGGATTGTGCAGGAAGGTTTCGGTGATGCGGCGGATTTCGGGGGGCATCGTCGCGGTGAAGAACAGCGTCTGCCGGGTGAACGGGACCAGCTTGCAGATGCGCTCGATGTCGGGAATGAAGCCCATGTCCAGCATGCGGTCGGCTTCGTCGATGACCAGCAGTTCGACGCCGGTGAGCAGCAGTCCGCCGCGCTCGGTGTGGTCGAGCAGCCGGCCGGGGGTTGCGATCAGCACGTCGACGCCGCGCGTCAGCTTGGTGTCCTGGTCGCCGAACGAGACGCCGCCGATCAGCAGCGCGACGTTGAGCTTCTGGCCGGCGCCGTATTTGTCGAACTTCTCCTTGACCTGGGCGGCGAGTTCGCGCGTCGGTTCGAGGATGAGGGTGCGGGGCATTCGGGCGCGGGCGCGGCCCTTTTCCAGCATGGTGAGCATCGGAAGGACGAAGGCAGCGGTCTTGCCGGTGCCGGTCTGGGCGATGCCGAGAACGTCTCGGCGGGCCAGAACGTGGGGGATCGCCTGTTCCTGAATGGGGGTAGGGGTGGTGTAACCGGTGGCCGCGACGGCGGCGAGCACCTTGTCGGACAAGCCGAGATGGGAAAAAGACATTGAGCCTCTGGTCGACACCGCCGCTTGGAATCTCGGAAAAAGCTGTCGCGCTCAACCCCGGAACGGCACGCAAATTTGCACGGGATTTTCGGATACGCAGACAGGCGGCTTAACTCAAGATATCGCGTTTCGATACCGGGCCGCGTTGAGCCGGAACATAGGGGCGAAATGGCCAAAGTCAATCGGAGAACCGGCCGGAAGCGCTGAAAAAGCTTAATGTTTTCGCACAAATAACGGCCGAGCTGGCTCAATTTCGTCGTGTCACTCAGACGGCTCGGATTGGATAGGCGGAACTGAAAGCATCGCATTGTCACGGACAGCCGGACGCTTTCGCCGCAATTTTGCCCTGCCGCTTGCTCGCATGGAGCGGCTCGGGCGGCTTTGCCGGCTGAACCGCGGTCGGTGGTCGACGACTACTGGCATCGGGCCGCCTCCACAGGACGTGCTGACGCAGGGCAGAGGAATTCAGACATGAATGACTGGCTGTCGGTTCAGGGCCGCATTGGCTGCTTGGTCTTGCCGGCGCTCATTGCTGGCGCTCGCGCGCCCGCGCACGCCGAAAAGCGCGTCGCGCTGGTCATCGGCAACAACGATTACAGGAACGTTCCCGAAGCTGCAGAAGGCGGTCAACGACGCCCGCACCATGGGCGATACGCTGAAGCAGCTCGGCTTCACCGTGATGGTCGCGGAGAACCAGACCCGGCAGGCGTTCACCGAGACGCTGCTGGCGTTCGACAAGGCGGTCGGGCCCGGCGACACCGCGTTCTTCTTCTATGCCGGCCACGGCTTCGAAATCGCCGGCCAGAATTTTCTGCTGCCGACCGACGTGCCGGCGGCGAGCGAGGGCCAGGAAGAACTGGTGCGCGACGCCTCCGTTCTCGCCGACCGCATCATCGAGCGGCTGCAGAACAAGAACGTGCGCACCGCGATCCTGGTGTTCGACGCCTGCCGCAACAATCCGTTCGAGCGCTCGGGCACCCGCGCGGTCGCCGGCGGCGGCGGGCTGGCGCCGATGACGCAATTGCCGGAAGGCGTGTTCTCGGTGTTTTCGGCGGGGCCCCGGCAGACCGCGCTCGATCGCCTGTCGAACAATGACGACAATCCCAATTCGGTGTTCACGCGGACCTTCGCGAAGGAGCTGCTGCAGCCCGGCGAGAACCTGGTGCAGGTCGCCCAGCACACCCGCCGGCTCGTCAGCGAGATGGCCGAGACCGTGAACCACAAGCAGATCCCGGTTTATTTCGACCAGATGGTCGACGACGTGTTCCTCAACGGCGTGGCGAAGGCGCAGAGCCGGAAGCCGGCAAAACCCGCCGAGCCGCCGCCGCAGAAGGTCGCGGCGCTGCCGCCGGTGTCGGTGCCGCGCATCGCCGCCATCGAACGATACCGTCAACGCGCCGATCGCGATGTTCTCGCGCCACAATGGCGGCTGGACCGTGGTGTTCTCGATCGCCGATCCGACGCTCGGGATTTCCTGGCGGATGGGCGATACCGGCGATTTCCGCGAGACCGGATTTCTCGACACGCTCGATCCGCGCACCCGCAAGCGGATGCCCAATCCGTCGATCGAGCTTGCCGCCGATGCGCCGGCGGCCACGATCCAGGTCCGCTATGTCGATACCTCCGGCGAAATGCAGGGGCCGTTTCCGATCAAGTTCGATCCGGAGGCGGCGCTGATCCACGACCAGCGAAAAATCCTCGACATGACCGCGACGAGCTGGCTGTCGTTTCGCGAATTCAACGGGCTGCTGGTCTATTACACCCATCTGATGTCGTATCGCTGCGCGATCCGCGAGGCGCGCGTCGGCATCGACACCGCGGTGCCCGACAAGGTGTTGAAAATGCCGCCCTGCGACCCCAGGGATCCCAGCGCCATTCCCGCACGACGCGGTGCCCTATCTGAAACTGCCGCCTGCAACCAAATCGGTGTCGGTGGAATTGACCTATCGCGACGGCAGCGTGTCGGAGATCAAGAGCTTCCGGCGCTGAAGCGCGCAATCAACGAGAGCCGGATCATGGACGCGGGCACTTCCTCCGAACGACCGTCCCGCACGATCACACGCGCTGCTGCATCGTCGGCGGCGGGCCGGCCGGCATGATGCTGGGATATCTGCTGGGTCGCGCCGGCATCGATACGTGGTGCTGGAAAAACACGCCGATTTTTTCCGGGATTTTCGCGGCGACACCGTGCATCCCTCGACGCTTCAGGTGATGGACGAACTCGGCCTGATCGACGGATTCCTGAAACTGCCGCATCAGCAACTGCAGAAAATGGACGGCAATGTTCGGCGGCACCTCGATCCGGATCGCCGATCTCAGCCGGCTCAAGGTGAAATATCCCTTCATCGCCTTCATGCCGCAATGGGATTTTCTCAATTTCCTGCGCGAGAGCGGCAAGCGGTTTGCCTCGCTCAAGGTCATGATGAATACCGATGCGACCGATCTGATCTGGTCCGGCGATGCGGTCGCCGGCGTGCAGGGCCAATACGCCGGAGGGGCCGGTCGAAATCCGCGCCGATCTGACCATCGGATGCGACGGCCGGCATTCGATCGTGCGGCAATGCGCCAATCTGGAGGTCGAGGAGATCGGCGCGCCGATGGATGTGCTGTGGTTTCGCGCCGGCAAGCGCGCCGACGAAACCGAAAGCGTGTTCGCGCGCCTCGAGCCCGGCAAGATGATGGTGACGTTCGATCGCGGCGATTACTGGCAATGCGCCTATGTGATCGCCAAGGGACAATATGATGCGGTGAAGGCGCGCGGGCTCGACGCCTTCCGCGCCGACGTCGTCGGCATGGCGCCGATCCTGAAGACGGGGATGTCGGACGTGAAGACGTGGGACGACGTCAAGCTGCTGACGGTGGCGATCAACCGGTTGAAGCGCTGGACGCGGCCGGGGCTGCTGTGCATCGGCGACGCCGCGCACGCGATGTCGCCGGTCGGCGGCGTCGGCGTCAATCTCGCGGTGCAGGATGCGGTCGCGACCGCGAACCTGCTGGCGGCGAAGCTGGCCAAGGGCTGCCCGTCCGAAGACGAACTGGATGCGGTGCGCCGGCGCCGCGAGTTTCCGGTGCGGATGACGCAGGCGATGCAGGTCATGGTCCAGAACAACATCATCAGCGTCGCGCTCAAGCCGGGCGATCAGCCGCTCAAGGTCCCGCTGTTTGCGCGCGTGATCAACGCCGTGCCGTGGCTGCAGGGCATCACCGCGCGCTTTCTCGGCCTCGGCGTGCGCCCCGAGCATGTGCGTTCGCCGGCAGTCGCCGGATAGCTGACACCGACGCGGCTCGCGCTAATCAACCCATCACCGAAAAGCCGCCATCGACGGGAATGGCGGTGCCGGTGACGAAGTCCGACGCCGCTGGAACTGAGAAACACCGCGATGCCCGCGAAATCGTCGATCGCGCCCCAGCGCGCCGCCGGCGTGCGCGCCAGCACCTTGTCGTGCAGGCCGTCGATCTGTTCGCGCGCGCGTTTGGTCAGATCGGTATCGATCCAGCCCGGCAGCACGGCGTTGGCCTGGATGTTGTCGGCGGCCCAGGCCAGGCGCAGGAGCGGGTGAACTGCACGATGCCGCCTTTGCTCGCGGCATAGGCCGGCGCGAAGCTGGCGCCGAAGATCGACATCATCGAGCCGATATTGATGATCTTGCCGCCGCCCGCCTCCTTCATGCGGGATAGACCGCCTGCGAGCACAGGAAGGCGCTGGTGAGGTTGGTCTTGATGACGCTGTCCCATTCCTCGATGTCGAGCGCCTGCGGCGGCTTGCGGATGTTGATGCCGGCGTTGTTGACGAGAATGTCGATGCGGCCGAGTTCGCGTACTGACGCGCTCGACCATGGCGGCGACGGCGGCCTTGTCGGTGACGTCGGTGACCACGGAGATCGCCTTGACGCCGTGCTGCTCGAAGCTCGGCGACGGCGTCGTTCGACTTCGCTTCGTTGCGCCCGACGATCGCGATCGCGGCGCCGGCTTCCGCCAACCCGCGCGCCATGCCGAGGCCGATGCCGCCATTGCCGCCGGTGACGATGGCGACCTTGCCGGTGAGATCGAATAGTTTTGCCGTCATGGCTATGTCCTCTTTGTGATGGACGGGATCAAGCCCGGCCGCGGCGGTTTCACGCTGCTTGATCTAGCGCTTGCCCTGCCAGATCAGGATCAGGCCGAACGCCGCCAGCGCGGCGCCGTAGCCGGCCCACTGGATCTGGCTGATCATGAAGCTCGATTGCGGCCACTTGATCACGCCGGTGCCCTGGCCGATCCAGAGCAGGCCGATGGCGAGCGCGAGAAAGCCAACGATCAGAAGCAATTTGCGCATGGGCTTTGCCTCATGAGCATTGGCGCGCGGCGACCGGCGCGACGGTTGCCAGAGTGGCGCGCGCGATCTGCTCGCGCAAGAGCAGGGCACGGCGTCTCGATCCGGCAACGATCTCCTGCGCCGATACAACTGCGCAGAACGACGCATCAAGACAAAAAAAAGCCCCGGACGATGCCGGGGCTTTTGCTGATATTGAGATATTGCGAGGTCGGATCAGTACTTCGCGACGGACCGGCATCCAGTTGAAGCGATAGACCAGCGAGGTGCTGATCGTCTGCTACCAGAGGCTTGAAGTTGACATCGAAACCCGTGGACGCGTTCGTACCATCGACAAGGATGTTGATGTTCTTGTTGGTCGTAGTAGGCGGCGCGATATTCGGTCTTCATGAACCAGCCGGGCGCGCTGATGCCGAAGATGTCCAGGTTGTTCTCGACGCCGCCGCCGACGAACCAGCCCTGCGTGTTGAAGCTGCCGGTATGAAAGCCTGCCGGCGCGCCGCTGAACTGGCTGACCAGGTCGTGCCGCCCCAATCCGAGCCGGTGTAACCGGCATTGACGTAGGAGAACACCATCGGCGCTACCAGATAGCCGAGGCGAGCACCCACGGCCCACGTGTCCTTCAGCTTTTCGTTGGCAACCAATGCCCGGAAGCCGAGACTCGACGCCCTTCATGCTGCCAAACTGGCCATCGCCCAAAATGCCGAACACCCACCTCTGGCTGAACTGCCAGTCATAACCCGCACCGGCAGTCCCGAACCAACCGTCGCCACCCTGCTTGTTGTTGATGCAGAGAACGCAAGCCGCCCGTCGCAGTCGCTGCTGAACGCCGGTATTCGCATCCCAAACGCCGCCACCTGCGCCACCGAAGATGTAGAACCCGGTCCAGCTCGGAGCGGCCGCAACCACCGCCGGAGCCCTCGAATAGGCGGGCGCGGGCGGCAGGTCGGCCGCGACGGCCGATCCGGTGAACGCCGCAAGCGCGGTCAGAGCGAGCGCAAATTTCTTCATTTCAAATTCCTCGACAAAGGGTGCACGGCACCGAATCCTGAACTCCATTGGTCGCAGTTATAGCCGGTTCCGTCCAAAATGCTGTTGCCGGGCAAGCACACCCGGCGGAAAACGGGCCGGGAAGGGCGTTGGAACCGGTTGAAAGGTCGCAAATCAGCTCCTCCTGCGGCGAAATGTCCGCCGCGGCCATGGCCGGCCAGAAATGCCGGCGGCCTAGACGTCCAGCAGATCGTCGCGGGCGAATTCGGCCTTGTCGGAAATGAACGCAAACCGGGCCTCGGCCTTGGTGCCCATCAGCCGCTCGACCGAATCGGCGGTGCCTTCGCGGTCGTCGGCCAGCAGCACCACCCGCAGCATGGTGCGCTTGGCCGGGTCCATGGTGGTTTCCTTCAATTGCGCCGGCATCATTTCGCCAAGGCCTTTGAAGCGGCTGACATCGACCTTGGCATTGGCGTTGAATTCGCTCTTCATCAACTCGGCCTTGTGCGCGTCGTCGCGGGCGTAAACCGTCTTGCTGCCATGGGTCAGGTGATAGAGCGGCGGCACCGCGAGATAGAGGTGGCCCTCGTCGATCAGCCGCGGCGTCTGCCGATAGAAAAACGTGATCAGCAGCGAGGCGATATGGGCGCCGTCGACGTCGGCATCGGTCATGATGATGATGCGCGAATAGCGCAGATCCTCTTCGCGGTAATGCGCGCCGGTGCCGCAGCCGATCGCCTGCATCAGATCGGCGAGCTGGGCGTTGGCGGTGAGCTTGTCCTTGGTGGCGGAGGCGACGTTGAGGATCTTGCCGCGCAGCGGCAGGATGGCCTGGGTCTTGCGGTCGCGCGCCTGCTTGGCGCTGCCGCCGGCGCTGTCGCCCTCGACGATGAACAGCTCCGAGCCTTCGGAGGCGGTGTCGGTGCAGTCGGAGAGCTTGCCGGGCAGGCGCAGCTTCTTCACCGCGGTCTTGCGCGAGATTTCTTTCTCGGCGCGGCGGCGCAGCCGCTCGTCGGCGCGTTCGACGACGAACTCCAGCAGCTTGTTGGCCTGGACCGGGTTGCCTGACAGCCAGTGGTCGAACGGGTCCTTGATGGCCTGCTCGACGATGCGCTGCGCTTCGGCGGTGGCGAGCCGATCCTTGGTCTGGCCCTGGAATTCCGGCTCGCGCACGAACACCGACAGCATCACGGCTGCGCCCACCATGACGTCTTCGGAGACGATGGTGGCGGCGCGCTTGCCCTGGCCGACGCGCTCGGCGTGGTCCTTCAGTCCGCGCAGCAGCGCGCTGCGCATGCCCAATTCATGCGTGCCGCCGTCCTGCGTCGGCACGGTGTTGCAATAGGAGGACAGAAAACCATCGGCATCGGCGGTCCACGCCACCGCCCATTCGCAGGCGCCGTGGGCGCCGACGCGGCCGGACTTGCCGGAGAAGATATCCGGATGCACCAGGGTGTCGGCATGAACGGCGGCGGCGAGGTAGTCCTTCAATCCGCCGACGAAGTGAAACTCGGCCTCGGCAGGTACATCGTCGACGCCCTTCAGCAGTTCCGGGTCGCAGCGCCAGCGGATCTTGACGCCGCCGAACAGATAGGCCTTCGAGCGCGCCATCTTGAACAGGCGCTGCGGCTTGAAGGTGGCCTTGGCGCCGAAGATATCGGTGTCCGGCTTGAAGCGGATACGGGTGCCGCGGCGGTTGTTGATCTTGCCGAGGTCCTCGAGCTTGCCCTTGGGATGGCCGCGCTCGAAGCTCATGCGGTAGAGTTTCTGGCCGCGGGCGACCTCGACCTCGAGCCGCGAGGAGAGGGCATTCACCACGGACACGCCGACGCCGTGCAGGCCGCCGGAGGTCTCGTAGACCTTGGAGTCGAATTTGCCGCCGGAATGCAGCGTGCACATGATGACTTCGAGCGCGGATTTCTTCGGAAATTTCGGATGCGGGTCGACCGGAATGCCGCGGCCATTGTCGGTGACGGTCAGGAATCCGTCGGCACCCAATTCGACTTCGATGAAGTCCGCATGTCCCGCCAGCGCCTCGTCCATGGCGTTGTCGATGACTTCGGCGAACAGATGATGCAGCGCCTTCTCGTCGGTGCCGCCGATATACATGCCGGGCCGGCGGCGCACCGGCTCGAGGCCTTCCAGCACCTCGATGTCGCGGGCGGTGTAGCCGGCTTCGGCGCTGGAGGCGCGGGCTGCGACCTTGAGCGGGGCTCGGCCTTTCGGTTCCGCGGCGCCGAACAGATCGTCGTCGCTTTGGTTTTAGTAGCTGATTTCAATGGTTTGGACATATTTTTTCATGTGTTTCGCGCACGACGGGCGCAGCGAATTGATTCCCCTGACTATGCCACGGTTGGGCTTAAAAAGTGACGGTAGCAGGTCTCGCCACGGGGCTGGCCGATGGGCCGCGCTGCCTGCGCCTTTGTGACTTGATGTTCGCCGAAGGGGCTGGCTTACCTGTTCCTGGGCTATCAGGTATCACAAGGGCGATTCAGGAATGGAAGATTTTGCGCGCGCGCTGGCCGATTTCGTGCGCGACCATCAGGCCTGGGCCGCACCGATCGTTCTGGTGCTGGCGTTCGGTGAATCGCTTGCCTTTATTTCGTTGCTGATTCCGGCCTGGGGCGCGCTGGTCGCGATCGGCGCGCTGATCGGCGCCAGCGGCATCAGCTTCTGGCCGGTCTGGATCGCCGGCGGCATCGGCGCAGCGCTCGGCGATTGGGTCTCTTATTGGTTCGGCTTCAAATACAAGGAACAGGTCGCGCAGATGTGGCCGCTGTCGCGCTATCCGGAGATCCTGCCGCGCGGGGAAGCCTTTGTGAAGAACTGGGGCGTGCCGAGCATTTTCATCGGACGATTTTTCGGACCGCTGCGGGCCTCGGTGCCGCTGGTGGCCGGGATCTTCGAGATGTCGTACTGGCAATTTCAAATCGCCAATTTCGTCTCCGCGCTGGTATGGTCGGCGGCGCTGCTGTTGTTCGGCGACGTGATCGCGCAGATCGCCGAATGGCTGTGGCGGGCGGTCTGAAGCGCCGGCCAGATATCTCGGGCATTCCAAATATCTTGACGTGAACCGGGAGCGGCCTTATAGCCCCGCCCATGATCAACGCTGCGACCATCGCTATCGCTCGCCGCCGCCGTACCTTTGCGGTATGGGCGGACGTCTGCGTTTAAGACATCAGCCTCTGCCGCCGGATCCGGTCCGCGGCATTTTCCTTTAACCAGCAGCGCGATCAGACCCGGCGGCTCCTACGTCAAGCAGGAGTTTGAGATGTATACGCCTCCGATGTTCAAGCCCGACCGCGCCGCGAGCCTTGCCTTTGCGGAAGCGCGCGGCTTCGGCACGGTTTGCGCATGGGACGGCGCCAGACCGATCGCATCGTCGCTGCCGTTTTTTCTCAGCTATGCGGATGACGGGACGCCGCAGGCGGCATTTCACGTCGCGCGTCACAATCCATTGCTGAAACTGGCCGACGGGACGGCTTCCTGGCTGCTGGCGGTGAACGCGGCGGATGCCTATGTCTCGGCGGACTGGTACGCCTCACCCGATCAGGTGCCGACCTGGCTCTATCAGGCGGTGCATCTGACCGGCACCGTGCGGAAGTTTTCCGACGACGAACTCGGTCCGGCATCTCGACGCGCTGAGCGCGAAGTTTGAAAGCTGGCTGGCGCCGAAGCCGCCCTGGACGTCGTCGAAGATGACGGCGGGGCGTCTAAATGCGATGAAAAAGGCGATTGTGGGTCTGGTGATGTCGGTGGATGAGGTTGAAGGCAGCTTCAAGCTGAACCAGCACAAATCCGAGACCGACTATGCCGCGGTGGCAGGGGCGCTTGCCGCGCAAGCCGACACGAATGCGCAACAGATCGCGCGTTTAATGCGCGAAACCCGGCCGCAAGCCTTCACACATCGAAACCGAGCCGGCTCGAAAGGAGCGTGCCATGACCGTTACCGACAGCAATCTTGCCGCCACCCATCAGCCGCGGCCGATCGGCGACACCACGAAGCCCACCGTCTTTGTCGATGGCGCAGCTGGAACGACGGGCCTTGGCATTCAAGAGCGCCTGCGCCAGCAAAGCGACGTCGTGGTGAAAAGCATCGCCGAGGACAAGCGCAAGGACGCGGGCGCCAAACGCGCGCTGATGGGGGAGGTGGATCTCGTCATCCTCTGCCTGCCGGACGATGCTGCGAAGGAGACCGTTGGGTTGATCGACGGCATGGGCGCCGCGGCTCCGAAGATTCTCGACGCGTCGACGGCTTTTCGCGTCGCCAGTGACTGGACCTACGGCTTTCCGGAACTGGCGCCGGATCAGGCCGACAAGATCAGGGCAGCGCGGAAAGTCTCCAATCCGGGCTGCTATCCGACGGGCGCGATCGCGTTGCTCCGGCCACTGGTCGATGCCAAAATTTTGCCGGCGGATTATCCCGTCACCGTCAATGCGGTCAGCGGCTATTCCGGCGGCGGCAAGTCGATGATCGCAAGCTTCGAAGACGGCTCCGCGCCGGCCTTCGAACTTTACGGCCTCGGCTTCGAGCACAAGCACCTGCCGGAGATGCAGCTTTACTCAAGGCTCACCCGGCGGCCCATCTTCGTGCCTTCGGTCGGAAACTTCCGACAGGGCATGCTGGTCTCCGTGCCTTTGCAACTGGACACGCTGCCAGGCAAACCCACTGGCGCCGACCTTCACGCCGCGCTGGCCAGGCGCTACGCCGGGAGCACCCACGTCGCGGTGATGCCGTTCGAAAACCCGGCCTCCAAGAGCGGGACGCTCGAGCCCGAAGCGCTCAACGAGACCAACAGGCTCGAGCTGTACGTCTTTGCCAGCGACAAACACCGCCAGGCGGTTCTCGTCGCTCGCCTCGACAATCTCGGCAAAGGCGCCTCGGGTGCGGCGGTACAAAACATGCGGCTGATGCTCGGCCTGGCCGATAGCTAGCAGCTCTGCTAGAAGTCGCGCTGTTCCTGCAATCTACCGGAGCAACGCGGAGGCCTGGACGATGCCGGAGGCGACGATAGAGGCGCAACTGACGCGCTTTCTGGCGCTGCGCTTTTCTTTTGTATAAAGTAAATGTATTTGGATTTTTCAATATGGAGGATGTTGTATTTAATTAATTAGAATATGTGTTGTTGGAGTGAGATGATTTTTGTTAATCTTTCTCTATGGTTGTGGGTTAGTGTGTTTTTAATGAGATTGGTTTTATGATGAGTTGGTATGGCGGTCGGTAGGTAGAATAACTACTTGCTTCGATTCTACCGGCAAGCAGGTGGCATTAGACGTACAATACTTACGCGACGGAGATAATGTGGGAGGGGGCTGTGCTCGACTCACGCTTTGTTAACATATTTTCGAATGTTTGCGGGAGGTGGCTTTACGACACGGTTCTCGGTGATACGGGCGTGATGGTTGGGGCGCGGACATGGGGCTCGATCATGCGGAACGAGATCCTTCAATTCTAAAACGCCACGCAGCGAACGCCGAGGCCTATGCCGGGATGATGAAACGCGAGATACGATACGGCGATTAAGCATACGCGAGTTAGTTAGGACGCGCCGAGTCACGTCATCTGTTTAGAACATGGCGCGACGGCGCGGCGCGTCGTCGTGGGTTGCGGTGTTGATCACGAGCATATTCACATCTTCCTGACGCCAAAAAATCCGTTTGAGCGATTTTGTGAGGAAGCGCAGGCCGAAGCTGGGCGCGATGGTACTTGGCCGCGCTGCTGCCTAGGCAGCCATTGATTTCAGCTAGTACTGCTTCGTGGCAGGACATGGCAACCAGTTTCTACTGGCGCAGTAGATGGAAGCTGCCGGGTCGCAACTCTTCCGCAGGCAGTCGCCCGCATTCTGGAACGGGATGCGGCGCGGGATTATGCTGCTTCGGCACGAGAAAAATGCTGGCGAACGGTTTCGATGCCCGTCACGACGGATGGATCGCGGAAATGGCCGTGTCAGAGGACGGGAGAACGGGAGCTGAGCGGATGGCGGCGCGGCTGCTCTTCGGCACCGACAATGCCAATGGCGAGCACCGATGGCGATGCCCGGAAAAACCACGGATTACAACGATGGCCGGGCTCCGATGACTGGCAATGGAAATTCGCAGCGGAAGCCCGCAGCATATTTGCTACGAAGCCGTCATTCGCCATCACCCCTGATTTAATCTGAGTGAGAGCATCGCGCTAGTCTTCTCGGGTGGCTTTTATCTGGTGACATTTCTAACGCTTGGATGAAAAGTTTCGGTGAAGATCGACTTTCGCATGATCGTGCTTTTTCTCGAAGAGGCCGTCGGCGGAACGACGTTTTCGATGAAGTGGTTCTTTTATGAGGTGGTTAAAGGGAGTTGGCACCTTGACCGTCAGCATGGCGGCTGTTCGTGCCGCTGCCGGCGGGGTTTAAGCATGTGCTGTTCTCACCCGTAGGACAGCGGAAGGATCCTGGATGACGCAAGTGATGTTTTGGCGCGGAAACGCGAGCGCCGCTTCTATGGCTTTCACGACAGGTATTTCTCGGATGGAGTTAGCGGACTTCTGACGAATATCGCGAAAGCCGTCTCGGAACCGTCCGGTCGAAAAAGAACGCTGACTACTTTCAAGAAGATGACCATCGACGAGGTCGAAGCCTATGACGCGCGAGGCATTCGGGCCCAAGCTGCCTGCCAATGCTTCGTCCCCCGCGCAGGACGCTGCATCTATTCATGACCTCGACAATGGCGCGCGCAAGCCGAGACGGCTATAGCGCGATAGAGGAGTAGTTTGAGTTATTTGAGGGAGAAGGTCGGTAGATTATAGTCCGGTCGAGTGGCGTCGGCGGAAGTATATGGGACCGCGGTACGTATGAGAGTATTGGAGTCAATCTGGCCGCACAGGTTTGGATAGAGATGGTCGAAGCTCTATGTACGAAGGCGTTAGTCTGGGCGGGCAATAGGCCTGCGTCTGCTTCACAGAGGTTCCCGAGCAGGAACTAAAAAAGCGAGTAAGGAAACCTCCTGAGAAAATCCAGAACGCTGATCAATGGTAAATCAAGACGCGCGCTCAAGCCCGCCGGCCACTTACGCTAAACGTCCAACGCGACAAGACCGCGCGCTGAAGCCCGCGACGGCCAACCGCGTATTAAAGAAGTTATGTTCGATCGGAGCTGGGTGAATAACGAGTGCTACGCGGGAAATCAACACGGCTCAACATGGAGTGGATAAGAGACACGACGTGATTTTATATAGTTCAGCTCGACGAAGAAGACGAGGATCTTACAGGAGTAAATCTCTGGCAAATCACGGTCACGCGAATCCACACGTCGGAAGGTGGGTCCGGCTAATACATCCGCGTTCGAGACCTGGCGACATAGATCATTGGGACAAGCTTCAAATCCTGAAAGAGCTCTGATCGGAAAGCGACGCGCATAAGCTCAATCCTATTCTACATACCGCTCGCCAGCTATGAAAAGACCGGCGACGCCGCCGCGAGAAGGTTTTCGCTAGTGAGTTGCGCGCTTGCTTGGATAGACTACATCATGGTATAAATAGCGTTAAGAGCGAAGAGAATAAGATGGTCAATCTGTGCGAACACAAATGGTTTATGTGGATGAAGTGCGGAGTGGTGTCTCGCGAAGCGCGACGCGATGTAGTGAAGGATGTTAGTACAAGGACTACGCTTTATCATGGATCGCTATTACAATTATCGCGTCGCCGGACTGGCTGCGCGCCACGATACGATGAAGAGATATATGGGTTGTGGGGATTATTGATGTGTTTTAGTATTGTTTTATGATATTTGGGAAGTGTATTTTGGACTGAAATGTAAGAGAATATTTTGGATATAAATGTAATATTTTTTGTTGTTAGAATGATGGTTCATGGTGTACGTACGCGTCAAGAACGAGGTAGCGTGTTCGCTGAGCATCACAAAGAAACAAGCGCTGGACGTGGTTAGGCGCACGTACGAAATCGCTATGCGGCTCAACAAAGCCTGTCATGTTATGTGGTTTATCGGCAGCGTGGATGAAAACGACCAGTCTTTCAATATGCCTTGGTATTGGACCGGCTTATTTTGTTGTGAATTACGAGCGCGTATGGCGGTCATGTATTTGTTGTCGCAATCTGCAATCTCTCTAGGTCTCTTACGGAAGCAAATTTCGATAAAAGCCAACACATGATTGTGTTGCGGTTTGATCACGAGGATTTGTTTCGCGACAATTCGTTTTTGGAGGAAGTCGCTTGACAGGGCTCTAGCTCACAGCATGCGCATCGATCTCGAAGGATCGACGCTAGCGCACGCCTACTACCTGCTCAATCGCCTGGGCTGCACAGTGATCGCCAGCAGTGAGAAAGATCACTTGCGCGTTCGGAAGAATGTGCTCGTTTGGAAAACTCGTTCGGGATAAAATTCCTGCGCGAATCGCCGCGCGGCAGGAACTCGAAGCGACGAAAACGGTTCCGCGAAGCACGCTTCAATCGTTTCTCATTGGAAAGGTGCTCGAAGAAGCGCTCGAGGTTCGCGAAAGTGAGACTACTCTACGAAAGACGCGTAGAGTTGGCCGACGTCATCGAAATCGTGCGCGCTCTCGTCACGTTTGACGGCATCCGGGTGGAGGAAATTATCACGGCGGCCGACGCAAAGCGGCGATAAGCTTGGCGTATTAGAAAGCCGGGAAGGTTTTATACGGACTGGTATCGGCGAAAAAAGGGTAAATCGCTATTAATCTAGATACGTTGATAGGTGCAGGTGTTGTCACGCCAGGTCAATGCTGATACAGTAGAATTACCCTTTATTTTTTTTGTTTTATGTTGAAATTGATTAGTTGTGTATTGTTTGTTTTTTTGAACTTGTTATTTATTTTGAAGTGATATTGAAAAGTGATTGTTTTAGTTTATGTTTAATGAGTTAGTTTTTAGTAATTGTATTTGTTTTTTGATTTATAATTGAAGATTTAGCCGTAAGCACCTGCGCGCCAAAACTACGCCAATGCCGGCAACTGGAGCATTTGTCGATCGAGACCGGCGAAGTCACAGGCTTCGACAACAAACCGGCTACGATGCTGTTCGTGACGGCCCGAAAGAGCCTCTGAGGACGACCAGCCGAATACCGACCGTCAAGCCGCCCTGAAGATCGCCACCGCCAGCACGGCCTGCGCCAGGAAACCGATGGTGAAGGCGATCGTGCGGAACACCGGCAGGCCGAGGGTGTAGACGATCAGATGCGCGACGCGCGCCCAGAAATAGACGGCGCAGGCCAGAACCGTCCATCGGCTGGAATAATCGATCGCGTTGAGGATCAGCACCAGCGGCGCGAAGATGACAAGGTTCTCGACCGCGTTGTCATGGGCGAACATCAGGCGGTTGGCCCATTCCGCATGCGGCTTGTCATTGCGCGAGGGATTTGCCATCGCGCCAGTGAGACCGCGAACCTGCGTGCGATTGAGGGTGTAGGGGATCCAGAGCAGGCCCGTCAAAATAACCGTCAGCGTCAACCAGAACAATTCGCGCGTCATAGGCACTACCCCCTCAATCGATTCCGAATCCCGTCCCGGCGGGACGGCCTGATTATACCCGTAACTGCATCGTTGCGCTACGCGCGAACCCGCACATAGCTGCCCGGGGCGTCTTCGATCGGAGGCAACGCGTCGGAGCCCACGCTGCGCGCGGGTATCTGCTCGGCATCGATGCCGCCCAGCCATTCACGCCAGTCGGGCCACCACGATCCCTTGTGTTCCTGCGCGCCCTTGAGCCAGTCCGCCAATGTGACGTCCTTGATATTGTCGTTGGTCCAGAACTGGTACTTGCCCGAGGCCGGCGGATTGACGACGCCGGCGATGTGTCCCGATCCGGACAGCACGTATTTCACCGGACCGCCGAAAAACTGCGAGCCGTAAAGCACCGACTTCGCCGGCGCGATATGATCCTCGCGCGTCGCCAGATTGTAGATCGGCACCTTGATCTTCGACAGGTCGAGCAGCGTGTTGTCCAGCACCATGCTGCCGGTGGACAGCCGGTTCTCCAGATAGCAGTTGCGCAAATAATAGGAATGGTTCGCCGCCGGCATTCGGGTCGCGTCCGAATTCCAGTGCAGGAGATCGAAGGCCGACGGCGGCTGTCCCTTCAGATAATTGCTGACGACGTAGGACCAGATCAGATCGTTCGAACGCAGCATGTTGAAGGCCATCGCCATCTTGCTGCCTTCGAGCACGCCGGCGGCGCGCATGTCGCGCTCAAGCGCTGAGATCTGGTCTTCGTCGACGAACACCATCAGATCGCCGGCGTGGCTGAAATCGACCTGGGCTGCCAGGAATGTCGCCGATGTCACCCGTACCCGCCGCTTTTCCGCAAGCCAGGCCAGCGTCGAGGCGAGCAGGGTGCCGCCGACGCAGTAGCCCATGGTGTGGACCTTCAATTCGCCGGTCGCCCGTTCGATGACATCCATCGCCGTCAGCGGACCTTCCTTCATGTAGTCTTCGAAGGTTTTGGCGCCGAGGCGCTTGTCCGGGTTGACCCAGGAGATCACGAACACCGTCACCCCCTGATCGACGCACCACTTGATGAAGGATTTTTCCGGCTTGAGGTCGAGGATGTAGAACTTGTTGATCCACGGCGGCACGATCAGAAGCGGCGTCCGCAGCACGTTCTCCGTCGCCGGCGTGTACTGGATCAGTTGCATCAGCTCATTCTGGAAAACCACCTTGCCCGGTGTCATCGCCATGTTGACGCCGACCTCGAGATTGGAGGGGTCGGACTGGCGGATGCGCAGCGTGCCGTGCCCGGCCTCGATATCTTCCGCCAGCATCTTCATGCCGCGAACCAGATTGTCGCCGCTGGAGGCGAGCGTCGTGCGCAGGACCTCCGGATTGGTGAGCACGAAATTCGACGGCGCCAGCGCGTTGGTGATCTGCAATACGTAGAATTCCGCCTTCTTGCGGGTGTGCGGATCGAGGCCCTCGGCGTGGCGCACCAGGTCCTGCGCCCATTGGGTGGTAAGCAGATAAACCTGCATCACAAAGTCAAAGAACTGGTTCGATCGCCATTCCGGATCGCTGAAGCGCTTGTCGCGCGGCGATGGCTCGATCGCCGGCGGTACCTGTTCGCCGGCGAGGCGGCGCACCGACGAGCCCCACAAATCGAGATAGGCCTTGCCGAGCTTCATCTGCAGTTCGGCGGCGCGGGTTTTGTCCGACAGCCAATAATCCGCAACCGTGGTGAAGGTCTTGATCACCTCGCCGAGTTCGTTCGGCGGCTTGTCCTTGGATTCGCCCTGCTCGCGCGGCTTGAGATAGGCGGCCAGCGCCTGGCCGCCGCTCTCCATCGCCCGCGCCAGATTCATCGCGAAGGCTTCCGGGTCGAATTTTTGCGCAGTATTGGTTTCAGTCGAAGCGTCGTTCATGCCAGGACACTACAGGTTCATTTTGGTTTCGTCACCGCGCAGATCGACGACGGCAGCTTCGACGTTAACCCCGATTTCAGATGTGTTGCGGTGCGACAAAGCATCTTGGTTCTGTCACATTGAAGCCCTAACGGTCCGGTTTGTTGTTCAGGATTTAATCGTTTTGGGCGATACTGGTTCAAGCGCTGCCACGACATTGATCAAATAAGCGCATGAAAACATCAGGCAGCTACAAAGCTCTTCTTGGCGGAGTCGGGACTTCCGGACGTATGTCGGTGGATCGCATAAAGAGGCTCTTGGTCGCGGGAGCGCTGGCGCTGTCAGCGCTTGCGCTTGGCGGGTGCTCGATACCGATCGCGGATTTGCCAGCGGTCGGGACGACGGCAGACACGCCTGGAAAACAAGCCGACCCCTATCTCCCGGTTGAAGAGTTACCTCCAAGTCGCGATCAGGCCACGATCGCGCCAGCCGATCGGGACAAGATGAAGGCCGAACTGCTTGCGGCGCGGGACCGCCAGGCGTCCACGACCGCCGCCAAGGACGCCGCCGCCAAGGACGCCACCAAGAAGTGTCCGACGCCGGATACTGGCGCAGCCGGACGTCCGTGCTAAAAGAACCCCAATTCAACTGCAAATGTGGATCAAGACATCGATTTTGGACCTGAATTCGTTCTAAATCCTTGATTGAGCGCGATTTCTGGACCAGACGATTTCCGTTTCGCCGCAACAGGTATCGGCGATTCTGCCTGTGCCGGTTGCCGAAGTGAGGACCCATGGAAGATTTTTACCGCATACGCCGTCTGCCGCCTTACGTGTTCGAGCAGGTCAACCGGGCCAAGGCGGCCGCGCGCAATGCCGGCGCCGATATCATCGACCTCGGCATGGGCAATCCGGATCTGCCGACGCCGCCCCATGTCATCGAAAAGCTCAAGGAAACGCTGGGCAAGCCGCGCACCGACCGCTACTCCGCGTCGCGCGGCATTACCGGCCTGCGCAAGGCGCAGGCGGCTTATTATGCCAGGCGCTTTGGCGTGAAGCTCAATCCGGAGACCCAGATCGTCGCGACGCTGGGCTCGAAGGAAGGCTTTGCCAATGTCGCGCAAGCGATCACCGCGCCCGGCGACGTGGTACTGTGTCCCAATCCGAGCTATCCTATCCACGCCTTTGGATTTCTCATGGCCGGCGGCGTCATTCGTTCGGTGCCCTCCGAGCCGACGCCGCAATTCTTTGAGGCGGTCGAGCGCGCGATCGTCCATTCGATCCCGAAGCCGCTCGCGATTGTCGTCTGCTACCCCTCCAATCCGACCGCCTATGTCGCGAGCCTGGATTTCTACCGGGACCTGGTGGCATTCGCCAAGAAGCACGAGATCTTCATCCTGTCGGATCTGGCCTACGCGGAAGTCTATTTCGACGAGCATAATCCGCCGCCTTCGGTGCTGCAGGTTCCCGGCGCGATCGATGTCACGGTC
The DNA here is from genome assembly GCA_963771225.1 of uncultured Pseudomonadota bacterium. GTDB lineage: Bacteria > Pseudomonadota > Alphaproteobacteria > Rhizobiales > Xanthobacteraceae > Bradyrhizobium. The sequence continues at coordinate 345,498 of CAVYSR010000017.1, forward strand.
GAATTCACCTCGATGTCGAAGACGTTTTCGATGGCCGGCTGGCGCATGGGATTTGCCGTCGGCAACGACCGCATCATCGCCGCCCTGGCGCGGGTCAAGTCCTATCTCGACTACGGCGCGTTCACGCCGATCCAGGTTGCCGCGACCGCCGCGCTGAACGGCCCGGAGGATTGCATCCGCGAGATGCGCGACACCTACCGCAAACGCAGGGATGCGCTGGTGGAATCGTTCGGCCGGGCAGGGTGGGAGATTCCGCCGCCGGAGGCCTCGATGTTCGCATGGGCGCCGCTGCCTGAAGCCTTCCGCGGCGTCGGCAGCATGCAGTTTGCGACCCTGATGGTCGAGAAATCCGGGGTCGTGGTTTCACCGGGGGTGGCCTTTGGCGAGCACGGCGAGGGCTATGTCCGCATCGCCATGGTGGAAAACGAGCAACGGATCCGCCAGGCCGCGCGCGGGGTGCGCCGCTTCCTTGAAAGCGGCATTGAAACGTTGCACAACGTGGTTCCTCTCGCCAACCGGCGCTAGGCATGATCCCGCAAAGCCTGTCGCCTGTGGAGGGTGACGGTTTCCGGATCACGTCTGGTTTTGGTCTCTCCGGCAGGTTTTTTTCGTCATGGTCGCACCCCTGAAAGTGGGTATCGCGGGGCTCGGCACGGTTGGCGCTGAAGTTGTCCGCCTCATCGAAGAGCAGGGCCGGACGTTGTCTGCGCGCTGCGGCCGTGGTGTGCAGGTCACAGCCGTCACCGCGCGTTCCAAGGTGAAAAAACGCAGCCTCGATCTGCGCGGCTTCGCCTGGGCCAAAGATGCGCTTGCTCTGGCCAATGATCCCGGCATCGACTGCTTCGTCGAATTGATGGGCGGGTCCGGCGATCCTGCGCTGTCGGCGATCGAGGCCGCCCTGAAATCCGGCAAGTCGGTGGTGACAGCCAACAAGGCGCTGATCGCCAAACATGGGCTGCGATTGGCCAGGTCGGCCGAGAAGCACGGTGGCGCGCTGAATTTCGAGGCGGCGGTCGGTGCTGCGATCCCCGTCATCAAGACCCTGCGCGAAGGTCTTGCGGGCACCACGATCAACCGCGTCTACGGCATCCTCAACGGCACCTGCAATTACATCCTGACCCGGATGGAACAGGAAGGATTGTCATTCGCCGAATGCCTGAAGGACGCGCAGCGGCTGGGTTACGCCGAGGCCAATCCGTCGTTCGACGTCGATGGCCATGACACCGCGCAGAAGCTTGCCATTCTGGCGAGCCTTGCCTTCGGCACCAAGGTGGCGCAGAGCGCGGTTTATGTGGAGGGCATCTCGTCGATCGCGCCGGAAGATTTGCGCGCGGCGGAGGAACTTGGTTTTCGCGTCAAACTGCTCGGGGTCGCGGTGCGGACCGCCAAGGGCATCGAACAGCGCGTGCATCCGACCATGGTGCCGAAATCCTCCTCGATCGCGCAGGTGATGGGTGTTACCAACGCGGTGACCATCGACGGTGAGGGCATCCCTCCGATCACGCTGGTGGGGCCCGGCGCCGGCGGAGCGGCGACCGCGTCCGCAGTGGTCGCCGACGTCGCCGACGTGGCACGTGGTATCCGCGCCAAGCCGTTCGGACGTCCCGTGGAGCGGTTGCGCGCGACCAAAAAGGCGCCGATGGAGCGTCACGAAGGCGGCTATTATATCCGCCTGATGGCGCGCGATCTGGCGGGTACCGCTGCGACCATTGCCACCCGGCTTGCGGAGCAGAAAATTTCCATTGAATCGATCGTGCAGCGGCATGCCGACGGCGTCGATGCCTCGGGCGCGACGCGGACGGCTTCGCCGGTGCCGGTCATTCTGATTACATATGCGACCAGCGAGGATGCGGTCTATCGCGCGCTGCAGGCGGTGCAGCGCGACAAGGTGATCAGTGGCCAGCCGCAGGTGATACGGATCGAAAAAAACTAGCGCGCGTTGCGAACGAACGATGCGTTGAACGATTATATGCGGGCCGAAAGACCCGCTTTTGGAATTTCAAGGAGTGCAGTGATGTCGACCCATATTTCCGTGCCGCCGCAGCTGTTGCTGGAGCGCATTCTCACCCTTGAGATCGTGCGGGTGACCGAGCGCGCGGCGGTGTCGGCGGCGCGGTTGCGCGGCCACGGCAACGAGAAGGCCGCCGACCAGGCCGCGGTCGATGCGATGCGCCGCGAGCTCAACAAGTTGCCGATCGAAGGCACCGTGGTGATCGGCGAGGGCGAACGCGACGAGGCGCCGATGCTGTTCATCGGCGAGAAAGTCGGAATCAATGCCGGCCCGAAAGTCGATATCGCGGTCGATCCGCTGGAGGGCACGACGCTGTGCGCCAAGAACATGCCGGGCTCGATCGCGACCATGGCGATGGCCGATGGCGGCACGCTGCTGCACGCGCCCGACGTCTATATGCAGAAGATCGCGGTCGGCCCCGGCTATGCCAAGGGCGTCGTCGAACTGGATGCTTCACCTGCCGACAACGTTCGCCGCCTCGCCAAGGCCAAGGGCGTGGATGCCTCGGCGATCACGGTGCTGGTGCTCGATCGCCCGCGCCATTCCGATATCATCAACGGCGTCCGCGCTACCGGCGCGGCGGTTCGCCTCATTACCGATGGCGATGTGGCGGGTGTCATCCATTGCGCCGATCCGGATAATACCGGCGTCGATATGTATATCGGTACCGGGGGCGCGCCCGAAGGGGTGTTGGCGGCGGTGGCGCTGCGCTGCATCGGCGGCCAGATGCAATGCCGGCTGATTCTCGACACCGAGGAAAAGCGCGAACGCGCCCGCAAGATGGGCGTCAAGGATCCGCGCTTCATCTATGGCATCGAGGACATGGCGAAGGGCGACTGCCTGTTCGCGGCGACCGGCGTGACCGATGGATCGCTGCTCTCCGGCGTCAAGTTCCGCAAGGATGTGATCCAGACTGAAACCGTGGTGATGCGCTCGGTCACCGGTACTGTGCGCTACATCAAGGCCGAACATCGGCAGCTCGAAAAATTTCATCTCGACTGAGGGCCGCCTGCGATGGCTGACAAGATCGTGATCCGGCCGGTCGGCACGGACGAACGCGCGGCGTGGGAGCCGTTGTGGGACGGCTATATCGCTTTCTACAAGGCGACGCTGGAGCCCGGCGCCAGCGATGTCGCCTGGCGGCGGTTTCACGATCCGGACGAGCCGATGTTCCTGCTTGGCGCCTATGTCGACGGCAAGCTGACCGGCATCGTCCAGTACCTGTTCCACCGCTCGACCTGGTCGCCTGGCGATTACTGCTATCTGAACGACCTGTTCGTCACCGACGGCGCGCGCGGCCTGGGCGTCGGACGGGCACTGATCGAGGCGGTCTATGAGAAGGCGAAGGCGGCCGGCGCCGAGCGCGTGTACTGGCTGACCCACACCACCAATGCGCAGGCGCGCATTCTCTACGATCAGGTCGCCGACAATCGCGGTTTCATCCAGTACAGCAAGACACTTTAACGGTAACGTCATTCCGGGATGCGCCGCTTGGCGCAGGCCCGGAATCCATAATCCCCGCGGTGGCTATGGATTCCGGGCTCTCGCTTCGCTCGCCCCGGAATGACGAAAACTAGAAACAAAGAAAGAAGGGAGCTGCACATGTCCGACGTATCCGCCGTGAAGGCGCTGGTGTTCGATGTGTTCGGCACCGTGGTCGACTGGCGCTCCAGCCTGATCGCGGATTTCACCCAATGGGGTGCTGCGCGCGGCATCAAGGCGGACTGGACCGCGCTGGTCGATGGCTGGCGCGGCGCGTATGTCGCATCGATGGACGACGTCAGGAAGCATCCGGAGCGCGGTTACATCATATTGGACCGGCTGCATCGGCGGTCGCTGGAAAAACTGGTCGCGCAATTTTCGATTCAAGGGTTGAACGAAGCCGACCTGCATCACCTCACCATGGGCTGGCATCGGCTGCATGCCTGGCCGGACAGCGTCGCCGGCCTGACGCGGCTGAAGACAGAAATACATCATCGGCCCGCTCTCGAACGGCAATGTGGCGCTGTTGACCAACATGGCGAAATTCGCCGGGCTTCCCTGGGACCTGGTGCTGTCGGCGGAACTGTTCGAACATTACAAGCCCGATCCCGAAACCTATCTTGGCGCCGCGCGCCTGCTTGGCCTTAAGCCGCAACAGGTGATGATGGTGGCCGCGCACAACAACGATTTGAGCGCCGCGCAAAAATTGGGATTGAAGACCGCCTTCGTCGCGCGCCCGACCGAATACGGCCCGCTGCAGAAACTCGATTTCGAGGCGACCGGCGATTGGGACATCGTCGCCAGGGATTTTGGCGGCGTAGCAGAGCGGATGGGATGTTAAGCAGGGTTCTCTTGTCCCGGACGCGGTGCAGCAGCGCTTATATAGTGGTGCACCGCAGAGCCGGGACCCATTCGTGCGTTTCAATGGGCCCCGGCTTAGCTGCGCACCGCTAACGCGCTGCGCAGCATCCCGGGCACGGATCGTCGGGATGCGGTGACAGTGCACTTAACCTGGCGCTCCTGCGAAGACATGCCGCATGGCTCGCCTCACCCATATTGCGATCCCCGATTGCGCGGTGCTTGTCGTCAGGCGCCCATTCGCGCGATCCGTAGGCCTTATCTGCCATGCGCGCTCAGGGTGATTTATTGAACCGGATCAAGCTGATGCTACCTGTCCAGTCCCCCCTCGTAAAAATATTCCGGTTTTCTTTTGACCCAAATCACTTCTATGTCGTTCGCATCCCGGCCCACACAAAGGGGCGTTTCGCGATCGTCACGAACGTAAGGTTGGGATGCGATGGACGCGGGCAGTGCTGCTGACGAGAGCGCTATCTTGCGGACGGCGAAGTCGTGTGGTCCTGACGCCCCGACGCTGGCGTCAAGTTCTCGAGAAGCAAGCTTCTCGAGGGCGACGGTGGCAAAAAGCCCGGTCACCGGGGAGAGCGCGAAATAAGCTGTTAAAACCATCGCGTGCGGGAATGCCGGGTGATCCCGGTGCGACCGTGGTGACTAACGCGTGTGCTTTCTACCACTGCGCACGCGGCTGCGGGTGCAACGGGCACCCGGCATTCCCCGCGCCCTTTGTTGGGCGGATCATTCCCGCACAACTCGGGCGCATCGCGTCGCGGGATGGCGGAGGTGTATCTTGCCGTCATTGCGAGGAGCGCAGCGACGAAGCAACCCACTCTTTCTTTCTGTTGCTTCATGGATTGCTTCGCTTCGCTCGCAATGACGGCGATGGGGCTCTTTCTTCCTTGATCGCTCCCACGCGTCGGACTACGCCTTTGGTCAACCAATCCGACGGATCGATTGCCAATTTCCCGAAAGCATCATGACGCTTCCTGCCTCCGCATTGCCTGACGCGCCGCCGGCGTTTCTCGGCGTGTCGCATTCGGCGACCGGCAAGCTGTGGCGCGACCGGCTCGATGCCCGCGGTGCGGCGCGCGCGCTGGCGATTTCGCAGCGCTATCAACTGCCGGAAATGCTGGCGCGGCTATTGGCCGGGCGCGATGTCGCAATCGACGCGGTCGAGGATTTTCTCGATCCGACCATCCGCAAATTGATGCCCGATCCCTACACCGTGACGCAGATGGAAACCGCGGCCAAGCGCATCGCCGATGCGGCGATCGCGCCGCGAACGCGTCGCGATCTTCGGCGACTACGATGTCGACGGCGCAACTTCGGCGGCACTTTTGGCCTGGCATCTGCGCCATTGCGGGCTCGATCCGCTGATTCATATTCCGGACCGGATTTTCGAAGGCTACGGCCCCAATGTCGAGGCCGTGCGCATGCTGGCGGACAAGGGCGCCACGCTGCTGGTGACGGTGGATTGCGGCACCACCAGCCTCGAGCCGCTCGCCGAAGCGCGGCGTCTTGGCATGTCGGTGGTCGTCATCGATCACCATCAATGCGGCGATGAACTGCCGGAGGTCGATGCGCTGGTCAATCCGAACCGGCCCGATGATCTCTCGGGTCTCGGCAATCTCGCAGCCGTCGGGCTGGTGCTGGTTACGCTGGTCGCGGTCAACCGGGAACTGCGCGCGCGGGGATTCTGGACCGCCGGGATGCCGGAGCCGGATCTGCTCGGCATGTTGCATCATGTGGCGCTCGGCACCGTCGCCGACGTCGCGCCCCTGGTCGGGCTCAATCGCGCCTTCGTGGCCAAGGGCCTGATCGCGATGCGCCGGCGCGATCATGTCGGCCATACCGCGCTGATGGATGTGTCGCGGCTGAACGGTCCGCCCGAAGCCTGGCATCTCGGTTTCATGCTGGGGCCGCGCATCAACGCCGGCGGCCGGATCGGGCGCGCCGATCTCGGGGTGCGGCTGTTGCTGGAAGGCGACGTCTCCGAGGCCGCGCGGATCGCTGCCGAACTCGATCGGCTGAATACCGAGCGCCGCGTCATCGAACAGATGGCGGAGGCGCAGGCGGAAGCCGAGGCGCTGGCTTCGCTCGGGCTGGAAGACAAGGGCGCGGTGATCGTCACGGCATCGGAAGGCTGGCATCCCGGCGTGGTCGGCCTGGTCGCAGCACGGCTGAAGGAAAAATTCTCGCGGCCTGCGTTTGCGATCGCGCTGGAGCCCGGCGGTATCGGCACCGGTTCGGGCCGCTCGATCTCCGGCGTCGATCTCGGCAAGGCGGTGCGTCAGGCCGTGCACGATGGCCTGTTGATGAAGGGCGGCGGTCACGCCATGGCCGCCGGCGTCACGCTGCGCAAGGAGAGGCTGGCGGAATTCCGCGCCTACATGGAGAGCGCGCTTGCGCACGATGTGGCGCAATCGCGCCATGTCAACGAGCTCTTCATCGATGGCGCGGTCAGTGCACGCGCGGTGACGCCGGAACTGGTGGCGACGCTCAATCGCGCGGGGCCGTTCGGCAGCGGCAATCCCGAGCCGGTGCTGGCGCTGCCGTCGCACCAACTGGTTTATGCCGATGAAGTGGGGCAGGCGCATCTGCGGGTGCGGTTCAAGTCCGGCGACGGCGCCATCGTCAACGGCATCGCGTTTCGCGCGATCGGCCAGAAGCTTGGAAATGCGCTGACGCAGAATCGCGGCCAGCCGTTGCATGTGGCGGGATCGCTCGCGGTCGATCGCTGGCAGGGCACCGAGCGCGTGCAGTTGCGCGTGCTCGATGTCGCGGTGCCGGATCAGGGGCCGGCGGTGATCAGATAAGCATTCAACGATCAAGATAAGTTTCAAAAAAAGTGGAGTGGAAATGACAGGGCAGGTTGCAGGCAAGGTCGCGCTGGTTACCGGCGGGGCATCGGGCATTGGTGCGGCGGTCGCCGAATTGCTGGCGCGGGAAGGGGCGTCGGTCGCGGTCACCGATATCGATGAACTCGGAGGGCCCGAGATCGTCGCCGGGATCAGGAAGGCCGGCGGCGAGGCGATCTTCCTGCCGCAGGACGTCACCAGCGAGGCGCGCTGGATCGAAGTCGTGGCCGACGTCGAGAAGCGTTATGGCCGGCTGGACATTCTGGTCTCGAACGCGGGAATCGGGATCGCCGTGCCGTCGATAACCGATATGACGCTGGAGGATTGGCGGCGGCAAAACGCGATCAATCTGGACGGGGTGTTCCTTTCGGTCAAACATTGCCTGCCACTGATGCGCAAGACTGGCGGCGGCTCGATCATCATGATGTCGTCGCTGGCGGGCCTGCGCGGCGCGCCCGGCCTGTCCGCCTATAGCGCGAGCAAAGGCGGCGTCCGGCTGTTCGCCAAGTCGATCGCGATGGAGTGCGCCTCGGTGGGCGACGGCATTCGGGTCAACTCGGTGCATCCGGGCATCATCGACACGCCGATCTGGGGCAAGATTCCAACGGGAGCCGCGGGGCGGGGACAGAACGCGCCGATCGATCCCGAAGAGCGCGCAAAATTTGCCGCGCCGCTCGGCCGCGCCGGCCACGCCGCGGAAATCGCCAGCGGCGTGCTGTATCTGGCGTCCGATGCATCAAGCTACGTGACCGGAACGGAACTGGTGATCGATGGCGGCATGAATGCGGGCGGCGTCGCGCGCCGACCCGCGGATTCCTCGCAATGACAGTGGACTAATTTCCTTGCCGCAACCGCGCCAGCACCTTCAACCCGCCGTATCCGTCCGCGGGCAACAGGCCCATCTTGGTCTGATAATCCTTGACCGCCTGCATGGTGTCGTTGCCGACGCGGCCGTCATTGCCGCCGGTATCGAAGCCGGCTTTGGTCAGGCGGGTCTGCATTTCCTGCACTTCGGCGAGCGTCAGCGCGCGTTCCGAACCGGGGAACGGCTGGATGAACGGCGGCGCGCCGAGAATGCGGTCGCCGAGATGGCAGATCGCCAGCGCGTAGTTCATCGAAGGATTGTAGCTGCGCACCGCGTAGAAATTCGGCCCCAGCAGGAAAGCCGGCCCGCCTTGCATCGGCACCCACATCTGCGCGCTGGCATTCGGTTGCGGAAACGGCTGGCCGTCGGCGCGCGCAACGCCGGCGCTGGCCCATGCCGCGTAAGTGCGGCTGCCGCTGGACGATGCGCCGGGCGCGCGGACTTCATAGCCCCAATGTTCGCCGCGATGATATTTGCCGCGATTGACCAGATATCGCGCCGTGGAGCCCAGCGCGTCGTCGGGCTTGCCGAACGGCGATACCCGGCCGTCGCCGTCGTAATCCATTCCGACATTGAGCCAGACTTCCGGCATCCATTGGGTATGCCCCATCGCGCCGGCCCACGATCCGCGCATCTCCTCCGGGGTGCTCCAGCCGCGATCGACGATCTTCAGCGCATTGATCAACTCGGCTTCCCAATAGGCGCGGCGGCGCGGCTCATTCCAGGCCAGTGCCGCCAGCGAGGGAAATACCGGCCGCATGTGGTTTTGCTGCACCAGCGGATCGCCGTAGGCGGATTCGACGCCCCACAGCGCCAGCAAGGTGCCGCGCTCGACGCCGAAATCATGTTCGATCCGCGCGAACACCGCTTCGTTCTTCCGCAGCGCTTCCTTGCCGGCGATGATGCGCCAGTCCGAGACGCGGCGATTGATGTATTGCCAGATCTGCTCGTTGAATTCGGGCTGGTGCTGCATCTGCTTGAACACGGTCATGTCCGGTTCGATGTGGCCCATCACCCGCGTGTAGGTCGCGTCCGAAACGCCTTTCGCCAGCGCACGCGCGCGAAACCCGTCGCGCCATTGATCGAAGCCGGGCGGCGCCGCGGCAAACGCCGCGGCGGGGGATGCGAGCAGGGCGCCGGCGCCGAGGCCGGATCGCAGCAGCGCGCGGCGGGTCGGCGTTTTCAGAGAATCAGGCTGTTTCATCGGCTCATTCTAGCGGCGCATGGCAGGTCGCGGCAGGCAAAAGTCACAGCACCGCCGCAACTAGCCATCCTGCTGCAGGTCTGCGGCAATTTTGGACAGCCAGCGCCGGATGGTCGCTTGCGCCTTCGGGGCGAGCCCCGCCTGCAGCCGGCGGTCGAGGGCTCTGCCGCGCGCCCGGCATTTGCCGAGCAGCGCCTGTCCGCGCCGGGTCAGCGTCCATTGCAGCACCCGGCCGTGCACCGGGTGCGGTCTTTTTCTGATGGCGCCATCGCGTTCCAGATTGCGGATGATGACGCCGACGGTCTGCGGGGTCAGCAGCGCCACCCGGGCGAGATCGGCGCCGGACAGGCCCGGATAGGCCTTCAGCATGGTGAGCACGGCGAATTGCGGCGGCGTTACGCCGAGGTCGGCCAGCGCCCGTTCCAGCGTCAGCCGGGTCGCGGCCTGGGCCTGCCGCAGCAGATAGGCGAGGTAGCCTTTTTCGCCGCGCTTGCCCTGGCCCGGGGGCGGCGGCCGAACGCCGGCCAGCGCCGGATTTTCGAGCGGGTTTTTTCCGGCCATCGGCAGATTTTTTGGTGCGGTTCGATTTTCGCCGTTTTGGCGTTTTTCGAGACGCGATCGCGATTTTGCCAAAGGTGCCGATCTTGCGTATCATATAAGTGCTCTTATAATATATCAGAACACTGATAGCATAAGGAAAATAAATGTCACATGCTCGCAGCGAGTACAACGATTTTATGGCGATAGCGCCCGATGCGTACGAAATCGTCAAGGCGTTGGGCCAGGCCGCGGCAAAGGCCGGCATCGACAAGCAGCTTCTGGAATTGATCAAGCTGCGCGCGTCGCAAATCAACGGCTGCGCTTTCTGCGTGCAATTTCACATCCTGCAGGGCGAGCGCCTCGGCATTGCCGCCGACAAGCTCAATCTGGTCGTGGTGTGGCGCGAGGTGGCTTTGTTTTCAGCGCGGGAGCGCGCGGCTCTGGCGTGGACCGAGGCGCTGACGCGGCTGACGGAAGGCGTCAGCGACGAGGTCTATGCGGAAGCGCGCGCCGAGTTTTCCGAAAAGGAGCTCGCCTATCTCTCCTCCGCGATCGCCTCGATCAATGTCTGGAACAGGCTCGGCGTCGCCTATCGCTGGACCCCGCCGGCACGCCACGCGGCACAGGCGGCGGCGTCATAAGGGTCAGTTTTCGCTGCCTTCCTGGGTGTCGGGATGGATAGCGTCCTCCGGCAGGGCATGGGCCAGTGCAGGGGGCAGGGCGATTTCCGGTCCGATCTCGCGCCCGCGTCTGTGGATCAAGCGCTCATAGGCCGAGATCAGCGTGACGTAGGGATTGACCAAGAGCCAGCCGTCGCGCGTGAACACCTGCACATCGAAATGAAGGTGGCGCGTGGTGCCATTGGGTCGGTCCAGATAGTTGGACACCACGCCGATTTTTTCTCCCTCTCCGACACGGCGTCCGTTCAGAACGCCGTCGGCATCCAATCTCGCCGGATTCATATGCATGTAGCGAAATCGCATATGCTCGTTGCTGGTGTTGATCAGCAAGGTCGCCGCCTGCTGTTTCAGCGAACGTATCAGCACGCCGTCGCGGACGGCGACGACGACCTGCTGGTAGGGATCGCAGCGATCGGCGCCTTCGCTATGCGGCGGACAGGGCGAGGGGCGGATATCCTGCCCCTGATGGCCATAACCGCCGGGGCATTGTCCGACACCGAAACTGCGGGCTTCGCAAAAATTATCCTGCCACGGATAGCTCGCATATCCGCCAACCGGTTCCTCGGGCGTCAGCGGCTTGTCGTTCGACCTGCGGCTCGCAAAGAATTGGGAATGGGCGAAAGCCGGGGCCTTCTCCAATGGAAACCGGATTTGCGCGTAGGCGGTGAAGTCGGCGCGGCCGCCCGGGTTGCGCGAGCCGCTGCGCGAGATGATATCCCCGCTCGGGCGATAGGTGAAATCGGAAGAGCGTTCCGCCGGCCGTTCGGCTATTGCCGCCGGAATATCCGTGCGGGCGCGCGCGGGCTGTCCACCGGCGATGTGCAACGCCCTGAGGAAACGCTCGGCGACGGGGTGGCATCGCGGCAGGCCAGCCGCTGCGCGAGAGCAACACTGTCGAGGCACTGGATCGACACCACATAGGGAACGCCGAAACGGGTGAAGGCGTAGCGCAGGTAGCCCTCCCGGATAAAGCGGCGAAGGTCGGGAAATTGCGCTGCCAGCGCCTTGACCGGCTCGCCCTTGCCGCCGAGCGGATCGCTGATGTCGTAGGTCAGGATCGAGCCGGTAATGTGTACTTCGACGGGTTTGGCAAAAATTCGCTGCGGCATGCCGTCGCCCGCACCGGGCTCCAGCGCAAACATCGCGTCATAGCCGGCAGGGCCGGCGTCGAAAAGCTCGGCGGGACGGAAGTCGGCCTGATAGTGCGACAGCGAAAGGCTGGCCGGCGCGCCCTTCAACTGTGCATCGAGAAATGCCGCGGTGTCGAAGGGCAGCAGCACGGGCACCGTGCTTCGCCCGATACCGGTAAAGATCTGCGACGTCACCGCATTCAGTTGCACCAGCGCAGGCGTCGAGCGCGGATCGAATGCAGGCAGCCGGCGTTGACCCGAAAACGTGAAGGCGGACGCTATGGCCGGCTGGGTGTTGATCTCGGACCGCAACTCGTCGAGAACGGCCCGCCATTCCACGCGGGCGGCCGAAATCGCCGGGGTTTTGAATTCATCGGCACTGACACGCAGGGTACCGGCCGTGAGCAGAAGAAAAGAAGCCACTAGATGCGCAGCGAACCGGAGCGCTTTGCTACCCAATGCGTCGCCCTCCGGCGCCAGGCGTTGCCGTGTCGCCTAGTCCTTGGCGCGCTCGACGTAAGAGCCGTCCTCGGTCATGATCACGATCCGCGTTCCGGTGCCGATATGCGGCGGGACCATGGTGCGCACGCCGTTGGAGAGCATGGCCGGCTTGTAGGACGACGACGCGGTCTGTCCCTTGGTCACCGGCTCGGTATCGACCACTTCCAGCGTCGCGCGCTGCGGCATCTGAATCGCTACCGGAATGACGCCGTGAAGCGAAAGCTTCACCGTCATGTTTTCCTGCAAATAGGGCGCGGCCGTGCCGATGACGTCCTTCGGCACCTGGAGCTGGTCGTAGGTGTCGGTGTTCATGAAGTGAAAGCCGTCGCCGTCCTCGTAGAGATAGTTGAAGTTGTGATCCTCGATGGTCGCCTTCTCCACCTGGTCCGTGGTCTTGTAGCGCTCGGAAACCTTTACCCCGTCGCTGATTCGGCGCATTTCGATCTGGCTGACCGGCGTTCCCTTGCCGGGGTGGATGTTCTCGGCGGTCAGAACCACATAAAGCTTGCCGTCTTGCTCAATGACGTTGCCCTTGCGAATAGAACTGGCGATGACTTTCAAAGCTGCTTTTCCTGATATTCTGGCCCGGGACCGATCCGGACATGGGCGTCCCGAGGCCATCGAAGCGGTTTCGGGCTGCAACATACTGATTTTGTCGGCCTATGCCAGCGTTTTACGGGCTGGCGGGGCGGCTCGTTGATGGCTGGAAACCATCAACTCTCGCCCTGGTGGTCCGCTGCGCGGCACGCCGACGTCAGGCCATTCTTGATGGCGCGCAACGCTATCACAAAGGCGGTCCGGGCATGGTTCGAGGAGCAGGGCTTTGTCGAGGTCGAGACCGGAATCCTGCAGGTCTCTCCCGGCAATGAGACCCACCTGCATGCGCCTCGCACGCGAGCTTATGGGCGCCGACGGTGCCCGCGCCACGCGCTACCTGCGGACGTCGCCGGAATTTGCCTGCAAGAAATTGCTGGCCGCCGGAGAGCAGAAGATTTTCGAGTTCGCGCGGGTGTTTCGCGATCGCGAACGTGGCGATCTGCATCTTCCCGAATTCACCATGCTGGAATGGTATCGCGCCGAGTGCGACCTATGATGCGGTCATGACCGACAGTGTCGTCGTCATCGCCCATGCGGCGCAGGCGACCGGCATCGGACGGTTTTCGTTTCGCGGCAAGACCGCCGATCCGTTTGCCGAGCCGGAACTGCTGACCGTGGCCGCAGCGTTCGACCGCTTTGCCGGCATCGATCTGTTGTCGACCATTGCGGACGGCGAGGGCGATCGCGCGGCGCTGGCGGCTGCGGCAAAGGCGCGGGTGCGGATCACGGAGGACGATACCTGGTCGGACATCTTCAGCAAGGTCCTGGTCGAGCATGTCGAGCCGACATCTGGGGCAGGGCCGTCTGACCGTGCTGTTTGAATATCCGGCGCCCGAAGCCGCGCTGGCGCGTCCAAAGCAGTCCGACCCGCGCGTCGCCGAGCGCTTCGAGGTCTATGCCTGCGGGGTCGAACTTGCCAACGGCTTCGGCGAACTGACCGACCCGGCGGAGCAGCGCCGCCGTTTCACGTTGGCGATGGACGAAAAGCAGCGTCGCTACGGCGAGCGCTATCCGCTCGACGAGGATTTCCTGGCTGCCATGGCGCAGATGCCGCGAAGCCAGCGGCATCGCGCTTGGCTTCGACCGGCTGGTGATGCTGGCCGGCGGCGCCGCCAGGCTTGATCAGGTGGTGTGGACGCCGCCGGGTGCGGACGCATGAACCGGATCAATCGCAAGTCAGCCACGTTGCGGCGGCCGGCCGAACTGGTCGCTCGCGGTCTGGCGCCGGCGGCCGATCTTGCCGATCTGGAAAAAGTTGCTTCGCGTTACGCGGTGGCGGTGACGACCGACATTGCCGCGCTGATCGAACCCGGTGATCCCGGCGATCCGATCGCGCGACAGTTCATTCCAAGTGCCGAGGAACTGGTGGCGCAGCCGGGCGAGAATGCCGATCCGATCGGCGATCACGCGCATTCGCCGGTCGCCGGCATTGTGCATCGCTATCCCGATCGGGTTCTGTTCAAGCTGGTCCATGTCTGCGCGGTGTATTGCCGCTTTTGCTTTCGCCGCGAAATGGTCGGCCCGGGCAAGGAGAGTTCGCTTTCGCCGGCCGCCTACCGCGGCGCGCTCGACTATGTCCGCGCGCATCCGGAAATATGGGAAGTGATCCTGACCGGCGGCGATCCCTTGATGCTGACGCCGCGACGGCTCGCCAAGGTCATGGCGGATCTCGCTGCGATCGATCACGTCCGGATCATCCGGATTCATACCCGGGTGCCGGTTGCCGATCCCGCGCGCATCAGCGGCGAGATGATCGCCGCGTTGAAGGTCGAGGGCGCGACGACCTGGGTTGCCCTGCACGCCAATCACGCCAGGGAATTGAGCGACAGGGCGCGCGCCGCATGCGCCGGCATCATCGATGCCGGCATTCCGATGGTCAGCCAGTCGGTGCTGCTCCGCGGCGTCAATGACGATGCCGCGACGCTGGAAGCGCTGATGCGGGCCTTTGTTGAATGCCGGATCAAGCCCTATTACCTGCACCATGGCGATCTCGCGCCCGGCACCGCGCATCTGCGTACGACGCTGGCACAGGGGCAGGAACTGATGCGGAGCTTGAGGGGGCGGGTGTCCGGATTGTGCCAGCCGGACTATGTGCTCGATATTCCCGGCGGCCATGGCAAGGCGCCGGTCGGCCCGGATTACCTGTCGCCGGCGAATTCTTTTTCACAAGGACCACGAACAAGCATCCGGAATTGCGCTATCGTGTGGTCGATTATTGCGGCGACGTTCATCTCTATCCGCCGACGTCATGATCGTGAGATCACGGACGAAGAAGGGTAGAACGCGACCCGCTGAAGCGAGTTGGAGGATTCAAATGCGAAGACTGAGTCATATTGGCTGGCGTTACTCATCGTCAGTTCCGCGGCGACGGCGCAGAATGCGGGCACGGGATCTTCGAAATCGTCCGCAAGTCCGTCCCGGCCGCTTCCCGAGGCGCCGATCGGTCACCGCCAGCCCGCCAGGGATCAGGTCCCATCGGAGAAGAACCTGAGCGATCCGAACAGTCAGGCCAATCGCGAGGACGCAGCCCTCGATCGCAAGATCAAGAGCATTTGTCGCGGCTGCTGATCAAGCCTTGCGCGCGGCGAGCGCCATGCCGATCAGCGCGGCGCCGCCGAACAGCAGATTGATGCCGGCCAGCAAGCCGACGGCCCAGAGCGCCGATCCCGGCAGCCCTGCGATGATGATGGCGGCAATCAGGATATCCATCAGTCCGGCCACCAGCATCCAGGACCATCGTTCCGACAGTTCGCGGCGATGCTCCAGCGCATACATGATGGTGGTGACGCCTTCGGCCAGGAAATAGGCGCCGACCACGATGGTGAGGGTCAGCGTGCCCTGCACCGGCCGGGCCAGCAGGATGATGCCGGCGCCGACCGCCAACGCCGCCGAAATCAGCGACCACCAGAAGCCCGGCATCTGGCGCGCCCAGAATGTCAGCGATCAGGCCGCCGATGCCGCTGACCAGGAACATCCAGCCCAGAAAAATGGTGACGGCAAGGCTCGCCAGCGGCGGCACGATCATCGCGGCCAGCCCCAGGATCACGAGCAGAATGCCTTCAAACAGGAAGGCCTTCCAGTGCCCGCGAACCGCGGCGCTCATTTTGGATTGCAGATTGGTGATGTCCTGGGGAAGGGTCATTGAAAATCTCCCGATGCCGCCACTGCACAATGACGTGGCATTATAGCTTGCGCCAACGCCGCGGGGTCAAATTTGTTCAATGACGCGGGCGAGGAGATGGGGACACTGGGGCGCGATCAGCAAGAGGGATGCCTGGTCTAGTTGAGCGTTTCTGCGCCGTTGCATCGGGTCGCAGGCTTCGTCAGCTCTAGCCCTGGCCGGCGACGCGGAGAAAAATCCCTGCGAGGTCGTCCGCATTCGATTGCGGCCGAGAAAATAGGTCGCCGTGGTGACCACCAGCAGGGCGATGCCGATCAGGATCGACACGAAGCCGATCGGGCACCAGCACCAGCGCCACGTCGCGTTCCGGATTTACCAGCCAATGGTGGATCGAAGTCAGTACAAAGACCAGGCCGATAAATCCGGCGGCGCCGCCGACGACCAGCAGCGCCCACATCCGTCGCAACTGGCTCAGCCGCTCCCGGGCGGTGTCGGTGCGTGGCGCGTGATGATGACCGACCCGCCACACCAGCCGCACGGCAAACGCGATCGAGCTGAACCCGATCAGCACGCTGGCCGACCCCAGGATGAGCCGGGTGGATTCGGTCGATATCGGGGTTTTGCTGCAGCGTCAGCAGCGGGAAATCGAAAGCGGCATGCAGTGCGACCGGCGCAAACAGGATCAGAATGCGGCTGGAGATGCGCGCCCAGTCGCGGTGATGCCGGTGCGCCCCGAGTGCGGTGCCGGAGCGCCCGATCGCGAGATAGGCGCCGGCGATAATGCCGAGCGCGCCATGGAACGGCACCGTCAGGACGCTGCGCAACGCCGCCAGCGCCCGCCACATCTCGGCATGCTGCACGAGATAAGCGAGGTTTTCATAGGCGGCAAAGCCGAGACCCGCCGCGGCGCCATAGACCACGGTGTCCATCGGATCCGCGAAGCGACGGCGCCGCGCCGAGACCGCGACGATGACAAGAATTTTCACCGTTTCCTCCGGCAGGGCGACACCGAATACCGAATGCAATGCCTGGGCGACCCAGGGATTCTCGGGGGCCGCGAGGATCGGCAGGAACGGCGCCCGCGCGAGGCCCAGCAATGAAATGCTGGCAGCACCCAGGAAAAACGCGGTCCAGACCTGAACGGGTGGGCCGGGTCGCTCGTCGGCGGCGACCACGAGCCACAGCACCAGCAGCGCGGGAGCGATGGCCGCGGCGCCGATGATGGTGGGAAGGGAAGCGAGCAGATGCATCTAGTGAAAATCACTCTTACTGAAAGACACTTTCATCGCGATAACAGCAGCCATCACACATAGGGCGGTTTTGGCGATTTCTCATGCCATTATGACGCCAGTTTCCTCCCATTTGCGAACAAATGTGGCTAATCCGCCACTGCAAAGATTCAAATTGGACCGGATGGCAGTTGGAATGTTGCGAAGCGCCGGGCGCGGTAGGAGGTCAGCGGCGCTTCCGAGACGCCTTTGGCGACCAATCGATGATCAGCGGCTGGAACCTGCCAAGCGATGCAGCGGTTCCAGGTGAATCGCGATTACTCAATTTAATCAAAGAGTTTGTTGGGTTTCTTTGAGCAAAGATCGCTTCATCGCAAACTGTTTCATTGGTGACTTTCCCATTTTTGGCAAACTTATTCGTGCTGTTGCCGCAAATCTGTTTCGTCGTGCTGCGCAAGACATGCGGCGGGCACGCACAGGATGCCGGCGTGTTAGGTTCTGACATCGTCAAGCAGGGGGCATAACGGGTGGTGGGTTCGTTTCGAGGAGCAGAGACACATGCGAGGTCGGTCCTCAAAGCCATCAGTTGGCGGACCCTTGGAACGCTCGATACCTTCGCGATCAGCTGGTTCATGACGGGCAGGGTCGAAATCGCCGGATCGATCGCCGCCCTTGAGGTCGCGACCAAAATCGCCTGGTATTACCTTCACGAGCGCATCTGGGCGACCATTTCTTGGGGCCGCCGTTGAGCTGACGGGTTGTCGGCCATCATCGCGGTGACGGCGCATTCAAGCCTCAAAGATCCGGCATCCGCCGTTCCGATCTATCGGAAGATCGCGCAGTCTCACGAAGAAGCCACGCGCTTTATGGATGTGCTGGCGGGAAATATCCCGTTCAAGGAGTTCTTCCACCCGGCAAGTATCGCGCGATTGCTGGCGCGATCTGAAATCCACAAGGTGCGCGGTGATCCTGCCGACGCCGGCTTGGCCAGCGACCTACGGCATTGGCGTCAATTCGGACAGGGCACATCAGCCCGCGGCACCGGCCTCACCTCGAATGAGATTTTCAATGGTGGTGTTTCGGGAGATCTTCGGGCCGCGAAGTTTGGGTGTGAAGGTGCAATTACCCTTGGCAGTGCATAAAAGAGTGCCGGCAGTGCCATTGCAGCCATAGCCATCTGGTCCAGTACCAAGGGTGAAGGTTCCGGTGCCATTGACGCAACCTGCCTGAACCTGATTCAGCGTGAAATGAAACCTGGGAGACTTGGGCTTGGCGGAAGCCGCCGCCGTGGCCAACAAGAGAATCGATGACAGAGCGATAGGAACAAGCAGATATCGCATAATTGCGTCGAGTCCGTCGGTGTCCCATTCGCGAATTTCGTTGGTCATGTCATTCCCCTGTTTCTAGGGAGGGACCGTCCCCTCTCGATCATGGTCGGAGGGGTACATGACGGGGTTCATTGGCACTGTGATCTGCGTCACTAAAGCCGCATCGGGCCCGCGCCGCGCGAGCTGCCCCGGCAGGCGGAGAAGCGATGGGCGCTGTTCAATCCTGAAATGAAAGAGGCCGCCGACTGAGGCGGCCTCCAGAACCAATCAGGCGTGAGCGTTTGGTTCTGTTTTCTTCAAGATGCATGGTGAATTATTTCTGCTCCCCACGAAACCATGTTGGGCACCTGACGCAACCGTCCTGAAATCCTTGTTGGGTAACGGTTGGTGCAACGACGCGCCGGAAAGGCGCAATCAGGGCGCTCAAACAGTAGGTGAGTAAATGGCTTTATCCCAGAAAGTGCTTCTCGCGTTTGCCGTTGTCATAATATGCGGATCAAGCGTTCTCGCGCTGCCCACACACGTTGCTACTTTGAAGGGTCGACCGGTCGTAGCACCGGTCCCGGAACCGTTGCCGCTTCCATGCCGGAAGCAGCACTGGACGAATGCCGATCGGGTCTGTCTTACGTGGACTGCGCCGCGGGATAAGACGATTTAAACAACAACTGTCGCAACCAGCAGTGATTGAAGTGGCGGTGGACG
Source organism: uncultured Pseudomonadota bacterium (assembly GCA_963771225.1). Classification (GTDB taxonomy): domain Bacteria; phylum Pseudomonadota; class Alphaproteobacteria; order Rhizobiales; family Xanthobacteraceae; genus Bradyrhizobium. The sequence continues at coordinate 364,601 of CAVYSR010000017.1, forward strand.
GGAAAGCAAATCTGGATAAACTATGGCGGGGACACAAACCCAGACGCAAACTTGGACTTAAGGAGAGCCTATGCGAAAGCTATCCATTACCGTTGTGGCAGCAGCAGCAATTCTAGCTTTGAATTCGATGGGTTGCTCAGCCAATGCCGTAACTGCTTCGGGCAACACCCTTCCGAACGCAGCTAAAAACTTCTCGCCGATTTATGAAACGGCTTGCCGCGGTTGGGGCCGCTGGTGTGGACCGGGCTTTGTCAGGGCCTGTGGTCCGTACAGGTGCTGGTGCCGCCCCTGTTGGTAAAGTCGCAGAAAAAAAGAGGGGGCCGCCAAAGTCAGGCGGCCTTCTCTATCTAGACGGAATGTCGCCCGCGATGGCGGTGCCGCCGCCCGCCGCTCACGCGGCGAAGGCATTCCGGACGGCTTTTGACAGCATGTGCTCTGCTGCCGATGTTAGTCGGGATCCTCTCACTAGTCCGATGCGCCGTAACGTCAGCAGAGCGACCGGATCGCAGAGGTCGGGAGAGCCACCCTCCGCTAACATCGTAATGGCGCGCTGCTCGTCTGCGTCAAGATCAATCCATGAAATGCCGTCCATCGCACACCTCGGTTCGTGCTCCGGTGCCATGATCGGACCTGCGATGTTAAAACTTTATTAAAATCGTCGAAAGTAGCGAGAATCGTCGATTCCCCGTTTGCTCATTGTTTTCGCTTTAGCTTCCGTTTCCCCCAATGCGTGCCTTTGCGGTCGGGATTGAAGATGCACCGGACGTGGCGATCTAGCGCTCGCAGCACGCTGATCGGCGCGTGCATCATGGCCTCCGACCTTCCGCTGCATAAGCGGCGCTTCGGTAGCAGTTTGCAATTCGACCAGTTCCTGCGGCTCACCAGTCGCCAATCCGCACTCACCTGCGGGCTTCCACATGGATATATTGGACCTATGTCGTTCTGGAAGTCTCAGAAGCTAAGCCATTGAAAAAATGGCGCTCCCTAGCGGAATCGAACCGCTCTCTCCACCGTGAAAGGGTGGCGTCCTAACCGATAGACGAAGGGAGCGAAAACGTCCGTCTCGCCCCGACTGGTCCGGTCGCGGCATTGCCGTTTCGCTTTGGTCAAATAGATCCGGCAAATCAATGCTTTGAGGCAGCATCGACACCGTGCCGATCCTGGACCGTGGCGAGGCGATCCGGGCGGCGGCGGGCGAACGTATAGTGGCGTTTGCGCGGCCGGGCAAGCCACCGGAAATCCTCTTTGTGGGCAGATCGGGCCGGTTCGCCGGACCACGAGGATCCGGGAAATTCGCGGGTAGCCGCAACGGATTCTAAAGCCTCAAGGGGTAGCCCTGTGATTTTAGGAGCAGCTGGAATGATGGCCGTGACCAAGAAGCGGGATGCGCGCAAATCGGTGCGCCAGCCCGCATGGATCACCCTCGAAGGCGGCTTCGCGGCGCGCCAGTGCGTGGTGCAGGATATCTCCACCTCCGGCGCCAAGATCACGGTCGACGATCCCGATATCGTGCCCGCGAAATTGCGGCTGGCATTTTCGCGTGATGCCCGCACCGGGCGAAACTGTGCCGTGGTCTGGCGCCGCGGAAAGTCGCTAGGCGTCAAATTCGTCCGGTAGCGTCGACAGGTCGGATGCGATAAAAAGCGGGATGCGAAGCATTTTCGTTGCGATCATTGTTGCGCTGCTGCCGGCCCCGATGGCGCTGGCTCAGTCCGGCAATCCGAAGGCGGATCCGCCCATACCCCCAGGCAAATTGCTTCCGGTAAAGCCGCCTCACGCCGGCAATTCGTGCGCCGCCTATGGCCCGGACTACGTCAAGGTCGAAGGCACCGAGATGTGCGTGCAGGTCAGCGGCTCGGTAAGCGTCGGGGTCCGCGGCTCCGTCGGCGCACGCTGAGCGGCGGCGGGGGCGGGCCCGTTGCGGTTAGATATCCTCGTTCCCGTCATGATGGGTTGCGCGATGCTTTGGTGGGTCAGCCGCGGCATGACCTGGACCACCCGCCTGGTCGTGGCGGCCATCACCCTTGTGCTGATTGTCTGCATTCTGCTGTTCGAGCGTTCGAGCTTTTGATCGAAGCTCGAGGCGATGCAGCCCGTCACGATAGCGGCGGCGCGACGAACTGCTTGAATCCAGGTCGGCCGGCGAATTGCGCGAACCAGCGCTCGAGATGCGCCAGTTTCGGTTTGTGAATGCCTTCGACCCCGAACCAGCGCCGCGCAAAGGCGCCGAGCGCAATATCGGCCAGCGTAAAATCATCGCCGGTGATGAAGCGCCGCGTCGCCAGTTCGGCATCGACGATCCGCCATTCGATCGCCGCGGCGTCGGCATCTTTCTGGATCACAGCCATATCGCGGTCTGCGGGCGGGGTTCGAACCAACGCCCAGAACACCGGGCGCTCGGCAGGTTGCAGGGTCGAAAGCGTCCAGTCCAGCCACCGATCGATGCTGGCGCGCAGCTTCGGCGCTTGCGGATAAAGTGGCGACCCCGGAGCATAGGCGAGGACAAGGTAGCGCATGATCGAATTGGACTCCCACAACACGAAATCGCCATCCACCAAAGTCGGGATGCGCCCGTTGGGATTCATCGCAAGGTATTCCGGCTCGCCGTTGCGGCCGAACGCCATGCCGGCATCGATGCGCTCATAGGCAAGATCAAGTTCGCACAGGCACCACAGCACTTTTTGAACATTGACCGAGTTGACCCGGCCCCAGATCGTCAGATGTTCTTGATTGCTGTTCGGCACGACGCGCGACTCCCGATTATTGACCGTGTCGGTCATATCGGAATCCTCGCGAAAAAGCCCGCGCCTTGTATAGTTTCGATCTCGGTGTTCTTGAAAAATGCCGTTCGGAAAATAAAGACCCCGCCAATTGATGGCGGAGCCTTATTTTACGTTATCGAAACGAACCGCGATCGATCAGCGGCCGAAGAACAACCAAAGCAGAATAATCACCGGTATAGGCACGCCGAGCAGCCAAAGCAAAAGTCCTCGTCCCATTTTCGCCTCCTTGAATCCTCAGTCAATTCAACAACGAAAAGGGGAAGATTATGTTCCGTCAAACGGGCAGAACGCAGCTCACCAATGCCCGGTGTTCGGCATCGAGGTCCACGGCTCCGCCGGCGGTTTCGCATCGCCCTTCTGCAGCAACTCGATCGAATGCAGATCCGGCGAGCGGACGAAGGCCATCTGGCCGTCGCGCGGCGGACGGTTGATGGTGATGCCGAGTTTCATCAAGCGGTCGCAGGTCGCATAGATGTCGTCGACCTCGTAGGCAAGATGGCCGAAATGGCGATCCTCGCCGTATTTTTCCTCATCCCAATTATAAGTGAGTTCAACCAGCGGCGCGCCGCGCGTCTTGGGTGAATTCTTCAGCAGGTGCTCGTCCTCGGCCGCGCATAAAAACACCAGCGTGAATTTCGCCTTGTCGTTGTCGATGCGGCGGACCTCCTTCAATCCCAGCGCGTCCTGATAGAATTTCAGCGCCGCATCGAGATTGCGGACGCGCAGCATGGTGTGGAGATAACGCATGTTTTCTTGCTCCCTGATATTTTGAGATGAGAGTGTCGCCGGGTTCGGGAAGTTCAATAGCAGCAAACTGCCGGCGAGGGCAGGGCGTTGCGGGCGGCTTCGGGCGAGATAGATGCAGCGGCGCGGTTGGGATTGATCAGTGTCCGACGGTTCCTGTTTTGCTTGACGCGAGATGACCGCACCCAGCCCGAGACGTTGTTGCCGGTGCTGGGATTGGAATACATCACGGATGACCAGCCATCGCTCGACTGGGCATAGGTAATGAGTTCATCCTTGGGGATGACGAACACCCCCGCCATCGCGCAGCTTGCGTTGGGAGCCGAGTGAAACTGAAGACGGCCGGCGCCGGTCACGACCGCACTGAGAGGTCTTGGCGAGCAAAGTTCTTGCCGAGCAAAAGCCCTGCCGAGGGGTGTCAGCAGGGCTTTCGCGACGGGAGCCCGGAAGGCTCGACCATCAAGTTGAACAGAGATAGGCGGCGTTGGCCGCGTTGCAAGGGGGCCGGCTCGAGAGGGTAATCATGCTTGCGCTGCTCCTACTGCGCCGCGCGCTCAACTGGCGTTTTCCCGGACGAGCGCCCGAGCGGCTGTTTCTGCCCGCTCCACGATTTGAACCTGATCGCGGCTCGCGAAGTCCAATATCCATGGTGCAGGGTCTGATGGTCATCGGCGGGTTTGTTCTGATCGGCCTTGCCGTCTACGGCTTTTGGCAGGGCCTGAAGCTCAAGCCGCATGACAATATTCCGCCCTCCAAGGGCAGCCGTTGGCGAACATAGCGCCGAAGGCCTCGCGATCGTTGAGATGACTTCGAGCGGCAATCCAGACTGATCGCCCGCCCCGCCGAATACCCAAGTGATCTGCTGCCCAGTCGACGAGGATTGCCGGCGCGACTTTGCTTTCGCAAAACTGGAATGCCACCGGCGGCAAACCAACAACGCCGCCGGGCTGAAATAATGCCCGGCGGCGTTATCGTAGAACTGGAAATTGCAATGCCCCAGTCCCATTGTGTCGCGCACGTCAGCAGATGGTTCGATGAGGGTCGATCCCAACGGCGTGATTGCCAATTGCGGCTGCTCAGGGGCCGAAATCTCATGATTTTTGCAAATTTTGCAGCGAATCCGGGTTCCCGCAGCAACAATAAAAAGCCCTGAGCATCGCTCCGGGCTCCTCTTCACTCTCTGGCTACTGCCTGCGATTTATCACCCTGCGGATTGCTAGCTGCTTTCTCTGCGTCAACCGGTATCTACCTCGACGGGAAACGCCCGAGCGTGTTTGAAAAGCCGGCCTAGGACCAGAACGGCTTGCCGTCGGATCCGTTGCGGGCATTTTCCAGCGTGGTCACGTAGTATTCTTCGCGCTCGCGCTTGAATTTTTCCTGGGTCGCTTTGAAGCTTGCGATGCGTGCCGCGATTTCTTTCCGCTCGCGCGCGAGGCGGTCTTCCTGTTCGGTCATGCCCATCCCTTTTCTTGATTCTTGTCCCATGTCCATTGGCGAACGGAATTGGGGCGCGAATTGGGACAGAGCGTTGCGGGATTGTGATCGTCCGGTTTGCGCAAGGTTGGCGGTGGAAAAGCGTTGGCGGTGGATAAGATCGGTGTCGTGCTTGTGGCTTGCGCGCCTTCCCGGTAGCCACAAGAAAACGGGAGGCCTGCATGGCAAAAATCGATCTGGAAGCGTTGAGCATCGAGGAACTCGCAAGCTTGCGCGACAACGCAACTGAAAAATTGGCGGAAAAGGTCGCCGCACGGCAGGCCGAGCTCGAAGCCGAACTGGAAAAGCTGTCCCAATACGGCAAGCCGGCGAGAAAATCGCAACCGGCGGCGGCGCCGGTCGCCAAGGTCAGGAAGAGCGACGAGAAGAAAGCCGACGAGCCCAAGGAACCGGTCGCCAAGGCGGCGTGAGCACCAGCGCCTGATGCAGGCGCGGTTCCATGATCCGGACATCGAAGGTGCAATCCGAGCGGCCGTGCTATAACCAGCGCGGCCAAACTTTCGGATTATCCCCGTGATCGCAACGGATCTTCGCAGTGGCGTGGAACAGCTCGGCGACATGATCGCCGAAGCGTCCATCATTGTTCCCTTTACGGGTGCCGGCATTTCGACCGAATGCGGCATTCCCGATTTTCGCTCTCCCGGCGGATTGTGGACGCGCAATCGTCCGATCCCGTTTGATGAATTCGTTGCCAGCCCCGACGCCCGCGACGAGGCATGGCGGCGGCGTTTTGCGATGGAGCCGACTTTCGCCGCGGCGCGGCCGGGACGCGGGCACCGCGCGCTGGCATCGCTGTACAAGGCCGGAAAGATTCCTGCCATCGTCACCCAGAACATCGACAATTTGCATCAGGTCTCGGGTTTTTCGTCCGATCACGTTGTCGAGCTTCACGGGAACACCACTTACGCCCGCTGCATCGGATGCGGAGAGGCCTATGATCTGGCGTGGGTCAGGCAGCGCTTCGACGCGATGGGTGGTGCGCCCGACTGCACCCATTGCGATGAGCCGGTAAAGACCGCCACCATCTCGTTCGGGCAGGCGATGCCGGAAGATGCGATGCGTCGCGCCACCGAGCTTGCCCAGCATTGCGATCTGTTCCTTGCGATCGGCTCATCGCTGGTGGTCTGGCCCGCGGCAGGATTTCCAATGATCGCCAAGAACTGCGGCGCAAGACTGGTCATCATCAACAACGAGCCCACCGAACAGGATGACATTGCCGATCTCGTCATCCGCCACGACATCGGCGAGACGCTTGGGCCGTTCGTAGGCAACTGATGCCTAATTGATTCGCGGCTGCGCAAGCCTGTTCATAGCTTCGGGGTGGATTCGTTTTTTATCTATGCGCCGCAAGCGGGAGTGTTATCTTGATTCGAGAGATTCGCGTGGCGTCGTCATGAATTGTCATGGATCGACGCGTGTGTCGGCGCTGTCGCAAACATGACGGGCCGTCGATGAAGTGTGGGGTCCGGGGTCATGGGGTCGGACGGATTTGAGTCCAAGAAGCTAGGGAGCTCGTCAAGCGGGACGGGATCCAGCAGGCTTGGTCCGGGTGAGTTTGCAGGCGGCATCGAGCGCGATCCGACGATCGAAGCATTTGCCGGTCTCGGCGACAGCGCCGCGAACCTCGTCGAGATCAGCGGCGTCATCAAATGGTTCGATGCGTCAAAGGGCTACGGCTTCATCGTTCCCGACAATGGCTCGCCGGATGTGCTTCTGCACGTCACCGTGCTCCGGCGTGACGGCTATCAGACCGCCTATGAAGGCGCGCGGCTGGTGTGCGAATGCGTGCAGCGCGCGAAGGGTTATCAGGCGTTCCGAATTCTCTCGATGGATGAATTGACTGCGATCCATCCAGCGCAAATGCTGCCGCCGCGCACCCATGTCAGCGTGACCCCGACCAGCGGTCTGGAGCGGGCGCAGGTCAAATGGTTCAATCGCCTGCGCGGATTCGGCTTCCTGACCTGTGGCGAGGGGACGCCGGACATATTTGTACACATGGAGACGTTGCGCCGCTTCGGGATGACCGAGTTGCGCCCCGGCCAGTTCGTGCTGGTCCGGTTTGGACCCGGCTCCAAGGGAATGATGGCCGCCGAAATCCAGCCCGAAGCCGGCTCGCCAGGGCTGTCTTCACACTAAGAGGCTGTCTTCACACTAAGGGACTCCTTCGCACTAACCGCGGCACTGCTCCCGCGCTGCGTGCTCGCCGCCGATCGGAAACTGTCAACCGGACGCCAGAACGTTCGCTCCCGTGCGGTCTTGCAGATGGTCTGGTATTTGCCACGATCGTCAGGCTAGGGTCCGGCCGAAATTCTTAACGGCCGGGGTGAGAGCGTTGTCCATGAATCCCTATCGCGTTTTTGATCGGCAGCTTCCGCGGGGGCGGCTCCGGATCGCCTTGGCCGCGGTCTTGGCGCTTTGCGCGCTCTTGGGCGTTGGCTTGGGCGTTGGCGCCCGGGCGGCGAGCTTCCAGACACTTGAGATTGCCACCAAGTCCGGCGTGCAGGTTTTTTCGGTCGAGATGGCGACGACCGAAGAAGAAAAAACCACCGGCCTGATGTATCGCAAGGAGTTGGCGGACGGGAAGGGGATGCTGTTCGATTTCTCGCCGGAACAGGAAGTCTCGATGTGGATGAAAAATACCTATATTCCGCTCGACATGATTTTCATCCGGGCCGACGGCCGGATCCTGCGAATTGCCGAAAACACCGAGCCAATGTCCACCAGGATCATCGCGTCGGGCGGACTGGCGAAAGCAGTGCTGGAGGTGATCGCCGGTACCGCGCAAAAATACGGGATCGCGCCCGGAGACCGGGTGGCACATCCGCTGTTTAACCGCCGCTGAAGCGGCCGCACCGCCTTGCTGGTACTGCCTTTAGCGTGTATCGACGTCGTTTGCCGGGATAGTCGGGGTATAGCGCAGCCTGGTAGCGCGGCAGTTTTGGGTACTGCAGGTCGTTGGTTCAAATCCAGCTGCCCCGACCAGTCCTTTCAATCACTTAGATGGATTTTCCGCCGTAAAATCTTCCCAGAAATTTCAATTGGGAAGATCATGGGAAGGCACCGAAAAATCTTTTTGGGGCAGGGGCGCGGAAGACCGGCTCGGGATGCCAGCGAGTGTTCACCATGGTAGACGCTTCATATTCTCGTCTGAAACAGCAATTGGATCCCACGGTCGTGAGGGTGCTCGCCGCGGCTCTGGCGGTCATATTGATCGGCCTCGGCTCCGCGATGATTTGGGGCTTCGGCAGCGGGAGCGTAGCCGCATTGCCTCCCAGCACCAACGCTGTGCCAGTGCCGGCGCACGGGCAGGTCTCAGACGAGATTCTTGAGATGGCGAAGGGTCTCCAGGTGACGCAGCAGCAGGCCGTCGACCAGCTGCAAGTCGTTCAAGATCAGCTGGCCGCTCAGAAGGCCGAGACGAAGAAGCTATCCGAGCAGATGGCGGCGGTGACCGAGAAGCTTGACGCTCTCCAGCAGTCGGTTGCCAGCATGCCGGCGCCGTCTGTTGCGGCGCCCGTCTCGCCGCCGAAGCCTCGCCACCAATAAAGCCGGGCGGGCCGCGCTGGATTTGATCTGCCTGGCGGCCGACCGTTACCGCTTTTTCATAGCTCCCCACAGACTCCAGGATGCCCGCTGGTGAGTCCGGGCTGTCCTCCCGGGGACAACAGCACGCAGTCTCACAAACTTCCTGTCAGTGTGGCTTTCCCGTCATATTCGCATAACGGGCCGCGGTGTTAGCGTCTCGCAGTGCCGCAGCCCAACTCGGTACCTCCCTTTAAGAAACCCCCGCCCGGTGATCTCCATCAGGCGGGGTTTTCGTTGGTGGCCCAATTTAAATTGTGATGTCTGTCATAGCGAGGTGCACTGGCACTCCGCATACTCCCTGTCATCCCGGGCGCGGGAATTGTCCCACGGCCACACAAACAGGGGAATGAGATGACCGATTTAAACAACGAAGTTCGCGAACTGAATATCGATGAACTGGCCCGCGTCACCGGTGGTGAAGGGTTCGCCATCCACGGGCCCGGCCCCGTTGGCCCCGGCGGCACCGGAGGCGAAACCTTTGATTGGGGGCGCCGCAATGGCCATTTCGGGGGCACCCATCTCGGCGGCCAAAAGTAAGGCCGCCTCAGTTGGCGGCCCTCTTTAGGAAGCCCACTGGGAGTCCGCGCGCTGGCCGATGGCCGTCAGTTTGGAGCGAGGCGGCCAGACAGCAGCTGCGGAGAGTTGTCTCTGTCGAAGATCACGACCTTCCGGGCAGCCTCTGTCGGCGCCGCCTCGGGCTGGTTGATAGTGGCGTAATCCTGAACCCGCTGTTTGGCCCAAGGCGATGCATCGCCATACCAGTGGTGCTTTACTGCTATACCCAAGAAATCGTCTCCCGGCATGGCCGCCCCCGCAGCGTTGCCTACCTAACATCGCGCGCCGCTTTGAGACTATGTCGCGGCTGCCACACCGGCTGTAAATCGGGCGCGGACCTGAGCCCGCGCCCATTATCTGTTGAACCTTCATCGGCGGCCGTCGACCCATTCATGAAGCGCGCGGTCCCCACCCTTCGCTTCCCCAATAGAAAGCCCCGCTTCCCCCAGGCGGGGCTTTCGCTTGTTGGACGCCAGCTATAGCCGCATTCGACTGGATGAGTGGCGGACCTTTAGGGCTCGGACGAAACCATTTTTCCGACCCGACGAAAACGTCCTGAAACAGACCCCAAGATACTAACGGGCATGGCGAGCCTGCGGAGACGACAACGATGATCGAGCTAGTAACTGGCGTGCTTGCCTTCTTAAGTGTCGGCGTTTTCCTAGCTCACGCATACGATGCGTACCGCGGAGCCCGATGGACGGAATAAGCGCTGGATTCCGAAACCAACTGTTTTTGATCTGGTTGTTCAAGGTGTCCGCTAATTTCCCGAAAGTGAGCGTTGATGACCGACCAACAGGTGGCGCTTCAAGCAATGAGCGACGCGCAGTATATACTTGAAGAATTTCTACAGCCCCGGCCTCACAATGATAAGCGGCTCCTCGAAAGGCTGGTGGAGGTCCTTGAACGACCAGACGTTGTTGTGGCAGTCGACCGCCTGCAGCGTGCCAATGGAGGACAGAAAAAACCCGCCGGGTTGAGTCGGCGGGCACTTTAGTCTCGCGGTATGAGTTACGAGATCCGCGATACCTCAGCGATATCGCGAACCTATTGAAAACCCGTTACCGCCTCAGCCGCATTGCGTGCGCAGCGATCCGCTGCCGTTTGCGCTTCCTGACCGATCGGCGCCGGCGAGTCACTGATCTTGCTCCTGCCGGTATTTCTTGAAGATGGGTCCTACGCCTTCAAACAGCCATGCGAGGCTCACGCTGAGCTTGATGGCAAGGGGCAGTGCGTGGCGATATAGCGTTCGTCGTCGCGTGATCGATGCTCGGTCATAGAGGCGCTTTTGAACCGAGGGCGAACCTCGACGCTGCAGCCTGATACCATTTTTTCGGGCAACGAACGTCTCGGCGGATTTGAACCGCACCCGGACACCCGTGACCAATAGATCAGGGCTATATTCGCCAGTCGCACGCTCACAATAACCGGACCCGGCGTTTGGCCGATGTGAAAAGGAGCGCGACATGAAGACCTATTGGGAAACTCCCACTTCGAATCTTTTCGACACCGCAAACTGGAGTGGGGGTTCGACCCCCGGAGCCAACGACATCGTCGCCCTGACGATCGCGGGCACATACACGGTCACGAGCAACACGAATCATACCGTGCTTGGCGTCACCACAGGCGCTAACGCCACGTTGTCGATCGGTCACGACAGTACCTTCACCGCGACCGAAGGGACGGCAACTGGCGTCAATGCGGGCACCATCACGATCCTCGACGGCTCGACCCTGCAAATAGGCGGTATCGTCGACAATACCGGTCTGATCAACCTCAGCGGGAATACCACCCCGACGAAACTGGTCGCGATATCCAACACCACGTTCGAGGGCGGCGGCCGCATTCAGATGACGGACAACGTCAACAATTTCTTTACGGTTTTGCCGAGCACGAACATCATCACCAATGTCGACAACAACATTAGCGGTGCCGGCACCATCACTGCCGAAATCTTCAACAACGACAAGCTGGGTGTCATCGATGCAAACGACACCAACAACCGGCTGGTTATCAACAATACCGACGTCATCAATTCCGGATTGATCGAGGCAACCGGCGCCGCCGGGTTGCAGCTTAGCGGCGGTAGCTTCATCGCAAACAAGGGAGGCATCATCGAGGCCGCAAACGGCTCTGCTATCGACTTGGAGAGTTTCGACGAGATCGAGGGAGGCACCTTAAAAGGCAATATCGACGTTTTTTCGAATGATGGCGCGATGCTGGATGGAAGCGGCAATTCGCTGTCAAACCAAGGCGCGGTCGCCATTGAAAACGGAGCATCTTTGTCGCTGCGAGGCGTCATCAACAACACCGGATCGATCAACCTGGACGGTGGGGCGACCGCGACAAGCATCATTCTGATTGGTGTGAGCACCTCGGCTAGCACGACAACGCTTGAAGGAGGCGGTCAAGTCAAACTTTCGGACAGTTCGTTGAATTCCCTCGACGTCGAAGGAACAAGTCCGGCAACGAAGATTACCCTCAACAACGTCAACAACACCATCTCCGGGGCCGGAACCATCGGAGTGTCCGGCGATCTGACATTGAACAACGAAACGCTCGGGATCATCAATGCAACGGGTGTCACCAATTCACTGATCCTCGACGGTCCTGTCAGCAATGCGGGCCTGATGGAAGCAACCGGAGCTGGCCATCTCAGAATCGATGCTGAGAACGCTGGCAATGCTGAGGACATTGCCAATACGGGAGTTATCGCGGCTAACACCGGCTCGATCGTCACGCTGGCAGCAGGCACCATCACCGGCGGAACATTGAAGACCAGTGGCACCGGCGCTATCCAGGTTACCACTTCCGGCTCCAGCTTCGTCGTATTCGACGGCTCCGACCAGATCGTGCACACCAATGCGATGATCAATATTGAGGGAAACGTCGAGGTTTCCAACGGCAGTACTCTAGGCATGGCGGGAACAATCAGGAATACCGGCGACATTCTGGACGGTTTCGGCAGCGCAATCGAGCTGTTCTCGGCCGGAACGGTCAAACCCACGACCCTTGAGGGTCTTGGCACAATCACTCTGTCCAGCGCCTCCATTCTCGAAGGTGAGGCGGAACTTATTAACGTCAACGATACGATCAGCGGCTCCGGCATCATCGAAAACGCTGCCCTCAATAATGAGACCAGCGGCGTAGTCGATGCAACGGGAGGCGGACAGTTGACGATCAATACCGGGGTTTCAATCGGACCGACGAGCGGACCAACCGCGGTAACCAATGCCGGAACAATGAGAGCAAACTCCTCAAGCGAGCTATTCGTCGCGAACGGCGTTGCCAACAGCGGCACCCTGAATGCGAACAACGGTATCGTCATGGTTGCAGGAGCCGTCACCGGCACGGGCCACGCCGTCATCAACGGTACCGGCGAGGTCGAGTTCGGCGCAGCTTCAACCAATCTTGTGAAATTTGCGGCCGGGTCGACGGGCGAGCTGATACTCGACGAGTCCGTCAAATACAGCGGCGCGATAGCCGGGTTCGGACTCCATCAGTCGATCGATTTGGCCGACATCAACGAGGCGACGGCCGCGCTTTCCTATGCCCCCAATTCGCCCAACACCAGCGGCGTGTTGACGATCAATGATCACGAGGGTCACGTGGCCCACCTCAAATTCGACGGCACCTTTAGTCTTGGCGAGTTCCATCTGGCCAACGATGGCGGCGGCGGAGCGCTGCTGACCGATCCGCCGATCGACACCTCTCCGCACACCATCGCTGACGGTGCCACGCTTGAAATAGACAATGGCGCTAGCGGCAAGATCACATTCGCTGGTCCTGCGGGAACATTGCAGCTCGACAATCCATGGGCCTTCAGCGGCAAGGTAGCCGGCTTTGGCGGGGAGGATCAGATCGATCTTATGGATGTCAGCTTCGGCACGCAGACCTCCCTCGGCTATGCCAGAAGCGGCAGTACCGGCGGTGAGTTGAAAGTCAGCGACGGCATTCACACCGCCAATATTGCGCTACTCGGCAACTATATGGCGTCGACCTTTGCCACCGCTTCTGACGGCCATGGCGGTACGTTGATCACCGCAGCGCCGCAGGCTCAACAGCCGATGTTGGCCACACCGCACGCATGACGGGGCCGCGAGCAAAGTGGACCAGGGTAAAGGTGTGTCTGGTTCCGAGCCAGCATTGGTTAATTTTTTCGCGCAGCTTGGTAAGCGCGCTTGAGCCGACGGGCAAATCTAGGTTGCCTGGAAGATAGGATTGAGGCAAAACTCCGTTGCGCAATCGAGAAGGATGGGCCCAAGTCGCCGGTGATCGGCTGGGCGCGGAAAAAAGCCGATTGTGACGTCGGCATCATCGACCGAGGAGGCTGCCTTCCGGGTGCCCGGGTTTGGTTATTTTGCGCCGGATTTGACTATTTTCGTTTTTTTATTGAAGAAATGAGCCGACGTGTCAGATACTGACAATGCTATTCCACCAGACGAGGGTGTGACCGTCCTCGTTCAGTTATTGCATTTTCTGGGTGTCGGCGTCGATGCCGCGCAGGTTCGTCACCACGTCGGCGCGGTCCCGGTCGGTGTCTCGGAAATGCTCCGCTACGCCAAGCAGAAGGGCCTGAAGGCTCGATGCCATTCGACTAACTATGATCGACTTGCTCGGACACCATTGCCGGGCATCGCGGTATTGCGCGATGGCGGATTTCTCCTTCTCGGCAAGGTCGGCGAGGGCAAGGTACTGGTTCAATCGCCGCGGCAGTCCCGTCCGCATTTGATGAGCCAAGCCGAACTTGAAGAGGTTTGGGACGGCCGGGTGGTTCTGATCGCGCGCCGGGCCGGCCTCATTTCGCTCACGCGACGGTTCGACATCAGCTGGTTTCTCGGGGCAATCGTCAAATACCGAAATCTGCTGAGCGAAGTCCTGGTAGCATCGTTTTTTCTGCAGCTGTTCGCGCTCGTTTCTCCGCTGATCTTCCAGGTCATCATCGACAAGGTGCTTGTGCACCGAAGTTTGAGCACCCTGGACGTCCTGATAGTCGCATTTTTCGCTATCTCCGTCTTCGAAACGCTGCTAGGCGCACTGCGGACATATGTTTTCTCCCACACCACAAACCGGATCGACGTTGAGTTGGGCGCCCGGCTTTTTCGCCACCTTCTCGCGCTGCCGATTGCCTACTTCCAGGCGCGGCGGGTGGGAGACTCCGTGGCGCGCGTCCGCGAATTGGAAAATATCCGCAATTTTCTGACCGGATCGGCGCTGACACTGACGATTGATCTGCTTTTTACATTTGTCTTTCTTGCAGTCATGTTTGTGTATTCGGGCCTCCTGACCTTGGCCGTTATCGCCTCTTTTCCGTTTTACATCGCGGTGTCCGCGGTTGCGACGCCGGTGTTTCGTCGCCGTCTGGACGAAAAATTCGCACGCGGCGCCGAGAATCAAGCCTTTCTCGTGGAAAGCGTGACAGGTATCGAAACACTCAAATCGATGGCGGTCGAACCGCAAATGCAACGCCGGTGGGAAGAGCAGCTTGCGGGCTATGTGACGGCGAGTTTCCGTGTCACCAACCTGGGCAACATCGCAAGCCAGGGTATTCAACTTATCAGCAAGCTGACTACCGCAGTAACGCTCTATCTCGGCGCTCGGCTGGTCATTGACGGTGATCTCAGCGTCGGCGAGCTTGTCGCCTTCAACATGCTGGCGGGCCGGGTGAGCCAACCCGTGCTCCGCCTGGCTCAGATATGGCAGGACTTCCAGCAAGCGCGGTTGTCGGTGGCCCGGCTCGGCGACATTTTGAATACGCCGGCGGAACAAACCTACAGCGCCTCTCGTTCGAGCCTTCCTTTAATAAGGGGGGCGGTCAAATTCGACCACGTCACTTTTCGCTACCGGGTAGACGGTCCCGAAGTCGTCAGCGATATCGATTTTGAGGTGCCTGCAGGTCAGATCGTCGGCATTGTCGGGCCTTCGGGATCAGGCAAGAGCACGGTTGCCAAGCTCATTCAACGAATGTTTGTGCCTGAAAGCGGTCGCGTTCAGATCGATGGCGTAGATCTCGCCGTGGTCGATCCTGCGTGGCTACGTCGTCAAATCGGTGTCGTCCTCCAGGACAACATATTGTTTAATGCTTCCGTGCGCGAGAATATCGCATTGGCTGATCCGGCGATGTCGATGGACAGGGTGATTGAGGCCGCGACCCTCGCCGGCGCCCACGATTTTATCCTCGAATTACCTGAAGGATATGACACGATCGTCGGGGAGCGTGGCAGTAGTTTATCCGGCGGACAGAGGCAGCGTATCGCGATTGCCCGAGCGCTCGTCTCCAACCCGCGAATCCTGATCTTCGACGAAGCCACCAGTGCTCTCGATTATGAAAGCGAACAGATCATCCAGAGCAACATGCGGCGTATCGTTGAAGGTCGTACCGCATTCATCGTCGCCCACCGTCTATCTACCGTGCGTCGGGCCAACCGGATCATCACGATTGAGCAGGGCCGCATCGTCGAGGACGGTACGCACGACGAACTGGTTCGTTCCGGGGGCCGTTACGCCATGCTCTATCGGCTGCAAGCAGGTATTCATGAAGTCGGATAGAAAAATTCTGTTCTTCCCCAGTAGGAACGCAGGCAAGTCTGCGGCTGAAATCGCTTTCCTTCCAGCGGCGCTCGAAGTCGTTGAAACGCCGGCGTCCCCGGCCGGCCGCGCGATTGCTGCGACCGTCATCGCAGTATTCTGTTTTGCACTGTTGTGGGCCGCGTTTGGCCACATCGACATCGTCGCTTCCGCATCAGGCAAGATCATTCCAAGCGGCGGGATAAAAGTGATCCAGCCCTTTGAAACCGGTATCGTCCGCGCGATCCATGTCAGTGACGGCCAGCGGGTCAATGCCGGCGATGTACTGATCGAACTTGACCCTTCGATCAACGAATCCGAACGCAACCACCTTTTGGCGGATTTGACGGCCGCACAGCTCGAGATGGCCCGGCTAAAAGCCGGGCTTGCCGACGTCGAGGATCCGCTATCGGCATTCGTACCGCCCCCCAACGCGCCTCAGGGACTGATCGATGTGCAGCGCGACTATCTCGTCAAGCAGACGGCTGAATTTCGGGCCAAAATCAAGGCGCTGGAACGGCAACGGGAGCAGAAGCAGGCCGAACGCGCCACCATTGATGCCACGATCAGCAAGCTGTTGACGGTCATTCCGATCGTGCAGCAGCGTGTCGACATTCGGAAAATCTCGTCGGATCGCGAATATACATCGAAATACCAGTATTTCGAAGCGTTACAGGTGCTGGTGGAACAGCAGCAGGATCTGAATGTTCAGCGAAGTCACCTTCAGGAAGCAGACGCCAGCATAGCCGCCCTGACCGATCAGCGATCCCAATCGGTCGCGGAATTTCAGCGGACTTTGTTTGGCCAATTCGTCGAGGCCGAACGCAAGGCGGATGGACTCGCCTACGACGTGACGAAATCGCAGCAGAAGATCAACGCCCAGTTCATGGCGGCGCCGATTGCAGGGACCGTTCAGCAACTTGCGATCCACACGGTTGGGGGAGTTGTGACCCCGGCTCAGGTACTTCTCGCTATCGTGCCCACGGAAAGTCGCCTTGAAATCGAGGCGATGGTCCCGAACCGCGATGTCGGCTTCGTGCATCCCGGGCAGAAGGCAGAGATCAAGGTCGACACGTTCAATTTCACAAAATATGGATTGCTTCAGGACGCTCGACATCTCAACGGCGGAACGGTCTCCGGTGTGATCACCGTCAGTAGCGGCGGATTTGTGAACGTCTCTTCCGGGGGGGAAGCCCTCAGCGCGACCATCAGCAAGGGTGGCACGGTGGAGGTGTTGTCGAGCGGTACCGTCGATCAATTCGAGGTGGCGAGCGGCGGAAAGTTGGTTGTCTTCGGTCTCGCCAATACCAGTTCCGGCTTTTCCGCGGTGGACAGTGGCGGCCTCGAGATTATTTCGTCGGGCGGCACAACGACCGGCGGCGAGGTCATAAGCGGAATTACAGCTGGCACCGGTATTTTCGGCGGCACGGTGGACGTGTTGTCGAGCGGTACGTTGCAGTTTGCTGGGGTCTTTAGCGGCGGCAATGTCAACGTGTCGTCGGGCGGCACGTTCAACTCTTCGACGGTCTTTGCCGGCGGCAAAATGAATATATCGAAAGGCGGTACCGCGCATAACCTCGCGGTGTCCTCGGGCGGCGCGTTGAACGTCGCGGGCACCATCACCAGCGATGTCACGGTATTTGCCGGCGGCGTCGAGACGGTGTCGTCGGGCGGCGTGGTCAGCGGTCAGCATGGTACCGGTACTTCGGTTTCCGGCGGCACGGTGAATGTATTGTCGGGGGGCGAGTTCTCGTTTGCGGCAGTCGATAGCGGCGGCAAACTGAACGTGAAAGGCGGCACCGCGGAAGACCTCACGATATTCGGCGGCGGCGCCACGAATGTCTCCGCTGGAGGGCTCGCCGAGCATTTCGTCATCTCTTCGGGCGGCACGGTCAACGTCTCGTCGGGCGGGACGGTGGATCTCCAGACTATCTCAAGCGGCGGCACAGAGACTATTCTGCACGGCGGAACCGATAAAGGTTTCGAGGTCGCGAACGGCGGAAAGTTGGTTGTTTTCGGTGTCGCCAACACCATTTCCGGCCTTTCCAATGTGGACAGTGGCGGCCTCGAGATTATTTCGTCGGGCGGCACAACGACCGGTGGCGGCGACGTCGTCAGCGGAATTTTAGCCGGCACCGGCGGTCGAGCGGAACAGTAGATGTTATGTCCGGCGGCTCATTCAGCTTCTCCGCCGATTTCGGCGGCGTTACGAATTTATCTGCCGGCGCTAGCGGACGCAATCTTGTTGCCGTAAGCGGCGGCAACTTGAATGTGTTGATGGGCGCCACGGCGCATGACATCGCAGTATCCTCGGGCGGCGCGTTGAACGTGGCCGGCACCATCACCAGCAATGTCGAGGTGTTTTCCGGCGGCGTCGAGACCGTGTCGTCGGGCGGGTTGGTCAGCGGCAACAATTCTGGTGCCGGCACCACGGTTCTCGGCACGGTGGATGTGCTGTCGGGCGGCAAGTACGGATTTAGCCTGCTTTCCGACGGCGGAACGCTGAATGTGTCAACAGGTGCGACCGCCCACGATATCTTCATCAGCGGCGGTAACCTGAACGTGGCAGGCACCATCACCAGCCACGTCGCGGTTTTCAGCGGCGGCATCGAGACGGTGTCGTCAGGCGGCGTCGTCACCGGCGCGGCCGATGACAGCACCGTCATCTTCGGTGGCGAAGTGGACGTGCTCCGGGCGGCAAACTTGGCTTCGCGACCGTGTTCTCCGGCGGCGCGTTGAGCCTCGCCGGCGGCGGCAGCGCCGCCAATATCATCGTGTCCGGCGGTAACCTGGATGTGGCCGGCACCACCACCAGCAATGTCAGGGTTTTGAGCGGCGGCACCGAGACGATCTCGAGCGGCGGTGTGGCAAGCGGTGTGGCCGGTTCGGGCACGTCGGTTGCGGGCGGTGAACTGGACGTGCAGGGCGGGGGTACCGTGGGTTTTGCCTCGGTGTCGCTCAACGGCGTGTTGAATCTGTCCTCCGGTGGCACGGCGCATGACATCACGGTGTCGTCGGGCGGCAATTTCAACGTGGCGGGCACAACCACCAGCAACATCACGATCGCTAGCGGCGGGGTCGAGACGGTGTTGTCCGGCGGCGTGGTCTCCTCGGGCACGAAGGTTCTCAACCGCGGCTCGGAAGATATCCTTGATGGCGGCACCGTCATTGGGGCGATCATTTCCAGCGGCGGTACCCAGATCGTCGAGTCGGGCGGTACGGTCAGTGGCGGCGCCATCCTGTCTGGCGGCACCGGCGTGCTGGAGTCCGGAGGCGTTATCAGCGGCAACCTCATCGTCAGCAGCGGCGGCACATTCGAACTTGTCGGCGGTGATTTAAATTTGGCGGGGAACAATCTATCGTTCGCCGTCGGCGCCACCGTTGAATTGGTTTCGGGTGCTGTCTACAGCGGTGAACACCTCAAAAACGACGCGACGCTGAAAGTCTTCGCTGGCGGCACTGATTTCGGAGGCACCGTCGTTTCGTCAGGGTCACTGTTGGAGATCCTGTCCGGCGGATCGGTGAGCAATGCCGTCATCGCGAGCGGCGGCAAGCTGATCGTCTTCTCCGGCGGTACCGAGATCGGACTGACGATCAGTAGCGGCGGCACAGCGATCGTTTCGTCCGGCGGCACCTTCGAATTCACCGGCGACACTGGCGTTACGCCCACGATCCTCCGCGGCGCTACCGTGGAAGTGGTTTCCGGTGCCACCCTCAGCGGTGCAACGGTCGGCAATGGCGTCACGCTGGTGGTCTTGTCCGGCGGCACCGCTATCAACACCACGGTCCTGTCCGGCGGCTTGGAAGTTGTTTCCGGCGGCACCGACTCCGGTGGCATCGTCAGCAGCGGCGGCACGTTCGAGGCGGTCGGCAACGCGAATGTGAATGAGACCTTCCGCAGCGGGGCGATTGTTGAAGCGGGTTCAGGATTTGTCGGCGAAATTAACAATATCCCCGGCGTCACGTTGAAGGTGTTATCGTCTGGCACGATCAGCGGTGGGGCGGCCTTGGCCGGCGATGTGTTGGAGATCCTGTCCGGCGGCCTCGTGAGTGGTGTCACGGTCAGCAGCGGCGCTACCGAGATCGTGTCTGCGGGCGGCAGCGCCACCGACACGACGGTGTCGAGCGGCGGCACCGTGAACGTGCTGTCGGGCGATGCTACGTTCGACAGTGCGACGGTCTTCGGCGGCGGCAAGCTGAATATGTCGAAAGGCGGCACCGCGCATGACGTAACGGTGTCTTCGGGTGGCGCGCTGAATGTAGCCGGCACCATCACCAGCAATGTGCTGATTGCGAGCGGCGGCGTCGAAACGGTGTCGTC
Source organism: uncultured Pseudomonadota bacterium (assembly GCA_963771225.1). Lineage (GTDB taxonomy): Bacteria > Pseudomonadota > Alphaproteobacteria > Rhizobiales > Xanthobacteraceae > Bradyrhizobium. The sequence goes on from CAVYSR010000017.1 coordinate 384,650, forward strand.
CGGCGGCGTGGTAAGCGGTCAGTCCGAACACCGGCACTCTGGTTTCCGGCGGCACGGTGAACGTGCTGTCGGGAGGCACGTTCGAGATTGCGAGGTCTTGGGCGGCGGCAAACTGAATGTGTCGAAAGGCGGCACCGCGCATGACTATCGCGGTGTCCTCGGGCGGCGCGTTGAATGTGGCGGGCACCATCACCAGCAATGTGCTGGTTGCGAGCGGCGGCGTCGAGACGGTGTCGTCGGGCGGCGTTGGTAACCGGTCCGGCGGACTCCGGCACGCTGGTTTCCGGCGGCACGGTGAACGTGCTGTCGGGGGGCAAGTTCGAAGGGCGTTCGCTCTCCGCCGGTGGAACGGCTGAACGTGTCGGCCGGCGGTACCGCCGACGAACTCTTTGTTTCCAGCGGCGGCGTGCTGAATGTTCACGGCAAGGTCACCAGCGGTGTCACGGTATTTGCCGGCGGCGTCGAGACGGTATCGTCGGGCGGCGTGGTCAGCGGTGCGAGCGTTGCCGATACCACCCTTTCGGGCGGCGAAGTGGACGTGCTGTCGGGCGGCAAGCTGACCTTCGCGACGGTGTTGTCCGGCGGCGAGCTGAACATCTCCCATGGCGGCATTGCCGCCAGCGTTGTCGTGTCCAGCGGCGGCAATTTAAACGTGGCGGGCACCACCACCGGCAACGTCACGGTTGCCAGCGGCGGCACGGAGACGGTGTCGTCCGGCGGCATTGCCAGCGGCACGACGATTGCCGGTGGTACGCTGGAGATCACCAGCGGCGGTTCGACCGGCGGCACCGTGACATTCGCACTCGGCACAAACAGTGGAACGCTGCAGCTGGATATCCACCACCTTCAGCGGAACCGTCGCGGGAATGACGGGACAGGACACGATTGACCTGCGCAACTTCAGCTTCGCAACGGTGAACGTCACCTCTTCGGTTACCGCAACACCAGCGCCACGCTCACCGTCACCGACGGTGCCGACATCGCCCACATCATACTGCTCGGCAATTACATCGGCTCGACTTTCACCGCCTCCAACGACACTTTCGGCGGAACATCCATTGTCGATCCGCCCGGTACCGCGTCTGCTTCGGTCGCCTCCCTGACGCAAACTCACAAGGGATAAAACATTGAATGAACCGCCAGCGATGGCGTGAGGCTGCGGCACTCCGCCGTCCGGCGCGCTAGAGACACCCGGTCTCGTGCGGATCGCTGCCGAACGATATAACGCGCTCGTACGCCGGCGGAGGCATCGTGCGCTATCAGCTTTGAGGACGGACCTTCCGGTTTTGGCACCCTTGCGGACATGCCGACCGACCCTGACAAGTCCGTTCTTAGGGGAAGGGGTAGAGCGGAAGCGGTCGGCCCACGCGCAAAACGACGCGAAACTCTCCCGGAGAAGGGAGCCGGGTAGGGTCATCATCTAACAATTCGTCAATCGTATTTTTCAGCAGTTTTAAGGTTAAAACACAATGTACGCGTCCTCAGATGACCGTCAGCATGGTATGTGGCATAGGCGGAGTGAAGAGGTTTTCGGAGTAAGTGTCTATGACGACGACATTGACAGCCTCGACGACAGCGCAACTCAACCAGGATATCGCCACGGTCGATGCCGCCACCTCTGGCGGCTTTATCATCGACCTGCAAGGCAACATCACCGAGACGGCCAACCTCAAGGCAATCAACCTGCAATCGGGCGTGCAGCTGACAATCAGCGGCAGCGGCGGCAGCTCCACGCTGGATGGCGGCGGTAGCTTTGGCCTCGTCGTTGATGCCGGGTCCGTAACGATCGAGAACCTGGACATCAGCAACGCCGTGCTGTCGGGCGGCTCGGTTCCGGGTATCGTGGCGCTCTCGAACGATATTTTTTCCGGGACCGTGGCAATCGCGAACAAACTGACGATCGATGAGATCGCGCCGGTCACCTTAGGCAACACCCATGGTCCCGCAACCGTCATCAACGAAGCCGGCAGTACTTATGACGTCGACGTCGTTGGCGACGCCATCGACGAGGGCCCCGCTGGAGTATCGCATTTCGTCAACAAAGGTACGCTGGCCCAGACCGGCCTGGTCGCTGGGATCAGCGAGATCCACGTCGACGTAACCGACACCGGCACGCTCTCGGTCGACAGGCAGCAGCAATCTTCGTTTCTTTGGGGCGAACAACAGCTTCTCCGGCACCTATGTGGGCGGAGGCATGATCGACTACTGGGACGGCAGTACCGACGCCCTCGGCACCATCGACATGACGAGCGGCGCCTGCACGACCGTTGAGGACGCCACGGTAAACCAAAGCGGCGTGGTGACGCTCTCAACCAGTAGCACCATCACGCTCGTGTCAGGCACATGGAACTTCACGTCAAACAACGGCCTGGTGGCTGGTTGATCCCGGCTCCAGCGGCGCATCTTTCACCCTTTACGGTACGTTGGCCAAGACGGGCGGCACCGGAACAACGGTGATCGGTTGCGATTTTAACGGGAACGGCGCTGCGACCATCAACGTGGCGCTCGGCACCCTTGCCTTTGATGGTCTCAGCAACAACTTCTCCGATGCGATCTCCGGCGCCGGCACCTTCAGCATCGGCGGCGGTGGCACCGACGCGATCGGTACCGGCACCACCATTAATACTAGCGGCTGGACCATCACACACGCAGACACCGATGTGACCCTGAGCGTGGCGTTGAGCTATTCCGGCACTTTCCGGGAACAGTCGGGCGCTACCCTGACGCTGACGCCATCGAACAATCTGACGCTTACCAATTCGGCGAGCTTTACAGACGCGACCATCGACGGTTCGGGTACCGTGACGCTCGCCGGCGCCAAGGCGACAATGAACGGCGGCACGATCGGCGCGGGCGTGACGATCGACCTCCTGAGCGGCACGCTATCGGAGAGCGGGATCGTCACCAATTCCGGCACGCTGTTCGTGAGCGGTGGCACGGTGTTGATCGCCGGCACCGCGAACGGGATCACGGTCGGCGTCGGCGGGAAGGAGATCGTGCAGTCGGGCGGGACGGCCATCGGCACAACGATCCTCGCCGGCGGCACGGTGACCGTTTCGTCCGGCGGTACCTTCGAATTCACCAGCGGCACGACGGGCACGCCCAATGCTCTCGCCGGCGCTACGCTGGAAGTAGGCTCCGGTTACGTCTTCAGCGGCACCATCAACAGCGGCGTCAAGCTAGAAATCCTGTCCGGCGGCACCGACAGCGGCGCGACCGTCAGCAACGGCGGCCGGGAGATCGTGCTTGCCGGCGGCACGGCGAGCAACACCACGGTCCTCAAGGGCGGCATCGAGAGCGTATCCGCGGGCGGCACCGCCAGCGACACCGACGGTGTCGAGCGGCGGCGCGCTTTATGTTCTGTCCGGCGGGTCCGCCGATCCGACGACGATCTACAGCGGCGGCAGCGAGATCGTCAGTGCCCACGGCACCGATGATGGCGCTTTGATCTCCGGCGGCAAGCAGCTCGTTTTTGGCGTTGCGAGCGGAGTGACGGTCTTCGCCGGCTCCCAGGTGGTCGAAGCGGGCGGCACGGCCAGCAGCACCACGGTTTCGGGCGGCGGCACGGTAATTGTGTCCTCGGGCGGCACCGCCATCGATCCCACGATCAATACCGGCGGCACGCTGAGCAATGCCCTTGGCGGTACGGTAATCGCGCAGACCACTGCAACGGATGCCGGAACTTTGATCAATTCCGGCGCGGTCATTGTGGCGGATGGCGCAACATTGGCCTTGCTTGGAGTTGTGGTCAGCAATGCGGGCCACATCAGCCTGTCAGGCACCACGGATTCGACCGAACTCTCTGTTTCGGGCACCGTCAGCTTGACGGGCGGCGGCAAGGTGTTGCTGACACCGAGCGAGCAGGACAGCATTGTCGCCGTGAGCAGTGGTGCCACGCTGTCGAACGTCAACAACGTGATTTCCGGAGCCGGCTTCATCGGCGCAGTCAACGACGGCCTGAACTTTGTCAACAGCGGCACGGTGAAAGGCGGCATCGGCGGCGGCACGCTGTTCATCAACACCGGTGCCACCCCAGTCATCAACGGTGGCACGCTGGAGGGAGTAACTTCCGGTCAGGGCAATCAGGGTGGGCTGGTCTTCAATAGCACTGTTGTCAGCAATACGGCGGCCGGCACCATTCTGGCGTCGGGCAGCAATGCGATCGTCGGACTGTTCGATGCAGTCGTCAGCGGCGGCACGCTGAAGACTTCCGGTGCCGGCGCCGTGATCGAGACGCAAGGCACCGGCGCCACGCTGGCCAACGTCACCAACAATGGCGTCTTCCAGGTCATTGCCAATGATACCCTCCAATTGCAGAGCGGGACGTTTACCAACAACGGCACCGTCAGGGTTATCAACAACGGTGCAGCCGTTGATATCGACCAGAACGTAACGCTGGCGGGGAGCGGCAGCATCGACCTGATCGGCTCGGCCAACATTTTGCCGCTGGGAGCGACCGCAACCCTGACTAACAAGAGCACGATCAGCGGCACCGGCACGATTGGCGATAACGGGCTGACGCTGGTCAACAGCGGCACCATCGTCGGCAATACTACTTCCGCCCTGACAATTGCGACCTCCAGCACCAACACCGATACCAACGCGGGCACGCTGGAATCGACCAAGAGCGACGGCCTTGCAGTCGATGCCAATTTTACCAATTCGAAAACCTTCGAGGCGATCGGAACAAGCGCCCAGCTCTTTATTGAAGGAGATTTGGCCAACCCCGTCACAATCAATAATGTCGGCGCCTCGGCGACTATTCTCGCCTCGGGCAGCGGCGCGGCCGTCTTTCTGTCGTTCGCAGTCGTCTCCGGCGGCACGCTGAAGACCTCCGGCGCCGGGGCGGCGATCGAGACGGAGGCGGGTATCGGCGGCACCGATGCGATCATTGGTGCGACGATCGCGGCGAGCACGCTGATCGAAGCCACCAGCGGCACCACGCTGACCATCAGCGGCGGAAAGGTCGGTGCGGCCGCAATTGTCGAGACCACGATCGGTGGCACCGCGATCGTGAGCGGCACCCTGACCAATTCGGGCACATTGTTCGCGAGCGGGTCCGGCAGCCTGCTGAAGATCGCCAGCGGCGCCATCGTCAATGGCGGCTTCGCCGAAGTTGGCAACGGCATTGTCGATATCGAGGGCGTGAGCAGCGAGAACGTCACTTTCCGGGCTGGCGGCAGCGGCGGGCTCCAACTCGCGGACGATGCCGCTGATAAGACAGCCTATACTGGCAAGGTGTCCGGCTTCGGTGTGTCAGGCGGGATCAGCCATGCCGACCACACGCAATATATCGATCTGACGTCGGTCACCTCCGCCGCAGGCCAGATTACCTTGAGCTATACGTCCGCCAATGCCTCCAACACCAGCGGAACGCTGAAGGTCTCCAGTGGTGGCACGGAGGTGGCCGATATCACTTTTGTCGGCGCATACGTCACATCGAACTTCCACATCAGTTCCGGCGCTGGCGGTACGGTGGAGATCACCGACCCGTCGGTGGCCGTACAGCCGTCCGGCAACGCGCGGGCGACGATCGCCGGCGGCAGCGTACTCGAAATCAACACGCCCAATTCGGGCAAGGTGACCTTTGGCGGCAGCGGCGGCACGCTGCAACTCGACCAGCCCGCGACCTTCGCCGGCACTGTGGCGGGCTTCGCAACGCCGGACGGCATCGATCTGCCGGGCATCGGTTTCGGCGCCGCCACGACGCTGGCTTTCTCCGAGAACAACAGCCGCACCGGCGGCACACTGACGGTCACTGACGGCACCCACACCGCCGCCGTCGCTCTGCTCGGCAACTACATGGCGTCCACCTTCACCCTCTCCAACGACGGTCACGGCGGCACATCCATCGTCGATCCACATGTGTCTGCGTCGGTCGCCTCCCTGACGCAGACTCACAAGGGATAAAAAATCGAACGAACCGCCAGCGATGACGTGAAGCTGCGGCACTGGCCGTCAGGGACCGATGTCGTCAGGTGCGGAAGTGCCAGGCTTCTGTGATGATGGCACCTTGGAATCTATTCATCCGGTGTCTATAGCTATGCTAGCGGCCGCACGATCTGAGAGAGCATGATGGTGATCGTCGATCGTCTTCATAAGTCCCGCCAGTGATGGGTTTTGGAGTTGGTCCTTCGATAAATTTCGAGATCGGCATGGCCGAACGCGGCCATGCGTGAGTAAGGAGCTTATGATGGAGGAGACCGCGGGATCTGTCACGACAACCGTAAGAGTCGGAGGCAACGCTATCGTTCTCCCCGTCAAAGACGGGTTGGCATTCGTTCCAGCGTCGCTCAAGTTGCCTGATGGGGCATCTCGCTTCCACATGTCTTTCCCAAAAGAATTGGGAGACACCGACATGGGCGCAAAGTATCTCGTATATCACGAAGCCACAAATGGCTACGAGCCACCGACGCGAAATTTGCTGGAAAGAATACTTCGACCCGGCGATCTATTTATCGACGTAGGGCGCCCATTGGGGCTTTTTTACCCTGCAGGCCGCGACACATCCCGCCGGAAACGTCGCAGTCATCGCCTTTGAACCGGACCCTACCAACGCCGGCATTCTATTGAAGAACATCGACAACAACAGACTGCGCGAGAAGGTATCTGTTGTATGCGCAGCCTGTGGAGACAATTTCGACCTTGCCCCGCTCGTTACTAATTCATCGATGATGCACAGTATTCACGGCGTTGGCCTCAAGAGGCAAGGTTTCACCCGGGGGCCAGCGCATTGGGTCTCCGTCATCTCGCTGGACAGCGCCCTGGCTCGATTTCCAGGCGCATCGGGCCGGAGGGTAATTCTCAAGATCGACGCGGAAGGTTTCGAACCCAGGGTCGTAGCGGGTGCCAAAGCCTTGCTGCAGAGTGGCCGGGTAGCGATGATCATCTGGGAGAACGGTCAGGCGTTTTCCGATGGTCCTGAACGCGACGCCATGCTGGCAATGGTCAGCACCTTGAACGACCTTGGCTTTCATCATTTGCGACCAGTTTCCGACGAAGGCGATAGTGCGCTCTGTCCGTTTTTGACAGCAGAGAAATATGAAGCGAACGTAAGGCGTCGAACGCCAGCTCGGCGGCGGCCTTGGTTTCGGCCATCCAGATCTCCTGCAACGCGCGTTTGGCCTTCGGCTGCTGGCTCTTCGGCAACTTGGCGAGCACGTTCGCGGTCTTGTGCACCCAGCAGCGCTGCTCGCGCGTTTTCGGCCAGACCTCGCCGGCGGCCTTCCAGAACCCGAGCGCGCCATCGGCGATGGCGAGCCGCGGCGGCACGTCGAGCCCGCGCCGCTTCAGGTCGAGCAGCAGATCGCGCCAGTCCTGCGCGCTCTCGCGGGCGCCATCGGTGAAGCCGACCAGTTCCTTGCGGCCTTCCGGCGTCGCACCGATCAGCACCAGGATGCACTGCTTTTCGTCTTCGAGGCGTGCCTGGAGATGGATGCCATCGGCCCAGATGTAGACGTAGCGCCTGGCCGACAGATCGCGCCTCTGCCACTCGATGTGCTCGTCGAGCCAGCCATCCTTCAGGCGGCCGATGGCGGATGCCGACAACCCGGCAGCATCCTTGCCGAGCAGCGCCGCAAGAGCCTCGGAGAAATCGCCGGTCGAGATCCCCTTCAGATATAGATCGCAGCAGCGTTTCGATCGATTTCGAACGGCGCAGGTAGGGCGGCAGGATCGACGGAGAGAACCGGATGCGGTCGGGGTCGGTAGCGGCCGCCTCGCGATCGCGCACACGCGGCTGGCGGACGGCGACCGGACCGATACCGGTCATCACCTCGCGCTCCGGCAGGTGACCGTGGCGCACGACGCGCTGGTGACCGTCCGCGGTCTTCCAATCGGCATCTTGCGAGTAATCCGCGACCTCGGCCTCGACCGCCTGGGCCAACAGAGCACGCGCCCCATGGCGCAAGATTTCGGTGAGTTGATCGTCGACGTTTCCTGGCTGAATCAGCTTGATGATGTTATCTTTGGACACGGCATATCGCTCCTTCGGTGGAGAAGTGGAGGCGTCAAGCACCCCCACGATATGCCGCCTATCCCGATTCCCGCCGTCACCAACTTTCAGCGATAGCTCGCCTGTCGCAACCCAAAACGACTGTTCAGAAAGCGCTGTGGGCATTGACCAGGGATTGTGCCCGCCGCGAATTTGGGTTTAAATAAGGCGTCGTTTTGCCAGGCGATGAAGCGGGTAATAAATGGGGACCTGCTGTCCGTCGCTGCCAATTGCTTACTCCGGTACCCTAATGCGGGTTGCCGCGGCTCATTAATATTTCATGCCCACGAACATTTTCGCGGTGGAACAGACCTTCGGAAGACCTGCCGATATCATGACCGGCTGTTTTGCCGGGAATATCCAACTGTCAACGGCGAACGCCGAGTTCAATCTATCCATTTCCATGGCCTGCCCAGAACGGGAGGACGTCTCATGACCACGATCATCGTCTCCAGCGGTGTAACCAGCAGCGTATCGACCCCGACACCCAACACGACGGCCTATCTGGTCGAGGGCACCGGCGTGCTGGATGTTCTCAGCGGCGGCACCGTTTCGGGTCCAATCACGGTCAAAGCTGGTGGTCAGGTAACCGTGAGTTCCGGCGGCAAAGTCCTCAGCACCGTCATCAGCAGTGGCGGCACGGAGCTCGATTTTGGCACGGCAAGCAACACCACCATCACCATCCACGGCTCTCAGACCGTCGAGGCCGGTGGTTTTGCGAGCAACACCATTGTCGACGCGGGCGGCGAGCAGGACGTCTTCGGGAGTGCGAGCGGCACAACGATCGAGATTAGCGGCACGGAAGTGGTGAAGTCCGGGGGGGTGACGATCAACACAACGATCGTCAACGGCGGGACGCTGTTGGTGTCCTCCGGCGGCACCGCCGATCCAACCAGGATTTTTGCCGGGGGTACCGAGAGCGTTTCTTTCGGTGGGACCGACAACGGCGCCCAAATCTCCGGTGGTGTACAAAAGGTCTTTGGTTCAGCCAGCGGTGCTACGGTCTTCACCGGCTCACAGGTGATCGAAGCGGGCGGCACCGCGAGCAACACCACCGTCAAGGCCGGCGGAACGATTTTCATCTCATCCGGAGGCGTCCTCAGCAACACGATCGTCAGCGCCGGCGGCATCGTCGATATCGAGGACGGTGGCTCACTAAACCTCAGCGGAACGACCGTCAGCAATGCGGGCTCGATCAATCTATTGGGCAAAGCCGGCGGCTCCGGCGCGACATTGGTGATCGAACTCGAACGTGATACTCTCCGGCGGCGGCAAGGTCTCCCTGTCTTCGAGTGGCAATAATCTGATCACCGATGACGGCAATCCTCGGACGCTGACCAACCTGAACAATACCATCTCGGGCGCCGGGACGATCGGCGACAGCGACCTCACTCTGGTCAACAGCGGTACCATCGACGCCAACATCTCGGGCGGCACCCTGACCATCGAGACCGGCGCCAATGTGATCACCAATGCGGGCCTGATGGAAGCAAACGGGCCAATCACCAACCTCGTCATCTCCGGCAGTCTGACCAATCTCGGAACCGTCGAGGCGTTCGTCGCGACGGGCAACGTTAACAACTACCGAAGCCAACGTATCCATCAGCGGCACGACCATCACCAATTCCAACACCATGGTCGCATCGGCGGTCAATAACTTCAGCCTGGCTTCCGTTTCCATTATCGGCGGCACCATCACCAATTCCAAAACCATCGAAGCGCTGGCGAACCATGCCGCCGATTTTATTCAGACGTTCCTAAACGGCGTCCTCATAACCGAAAACGGCCCGGGTGGGGCCTACGTCACGATCAGCGCCAGCGGCACCTTTACCAATTCTGGCACCGTCCTAGGGTCGGCGACCGGCCTGAACAGCGATGCCAACGTGTCCGTTGTTGGCGGTGGTACGGTTATCAATGCCACTTCCGGCACATTGGAAGCGCTGGCCACCGCGGCAAGCGACGTGACGTTGCTCGTCAGCGGCGGCACGATCAGCAATTCCGGCACCATCGTCGCGTCAGGAACCGGAGCCGGAAGCGAGGCGACGCTGACTGTCAGCGGAGGCACCGTCAACAATGCCGGAACAACCGAGGTCGTGGCGTTTGGAGAAGGTCCTCTCGCCGCCGGCTCGCCGGCGGCCTCCGGAAGCGTCGATGCCAGCAATCTCATCAACACCGGCACGCTGAAGGCGGCGGGATCCGGTACGATTGCCGTTTTCGAACAAGGCGGGTTCATATTTCACGACGTATTTTTTGGCAATGCGGAACTGGTCGTCAGCGCCGCGACGGTGACCAATTCCGGCACCCTCGGCGCGACCTCTCTCTTCAGCGAAGCCGAGACTACCATCAGCGGCGGCACGGTTACGAATTCGAGTACTATCGAGGCGTTGGGGACGGGATATGGCTTTTTCGGGTTGGGAGCTGGAATCGGCGAGGCCGCGGTGTCGATCGACGCCACCAGTTTCACCAATCATGCCACGATCCTGGCCTCGGCGACGGTCAACGGCTTTGCTGCCGTGTCGGTCAACAGCGGCCTCACCAATTCCGGCACCATCGAGGCATTGGGGACTTCTGGTGGCCTTGCGACGGTGGACCTCAAGGGCGCGGTCAACAACGTCAGCGGAACGCTCTCGGCGTCAGGTACCGCATTCGTCGAACTCGACGGTGCTACCGTCTCCGGCGGCACCCTGGCGACGAGCCACGTCACCGAACTGTATGCCCTCAGCACCATCATCAAATCGGCCGGAACCAGCGCGGGCGTATTCGACGGCAGCGGCATCGGCGTGTTCGCCGGCGGCAGCGCGACGGTCACCGACGCGACCGTTGCGGCAGGATCGTACGTTGCCGCCTGGCATCATTCGAGCTTGCTGACCCTGAGCGCCGCGACCTTTGGATCGGGCGCCGAAGCGCAGGCATTGCAAGGCGGGACCGTCAAGCTGCTCGGCGGCACTACGCTCGGCGCGGGCGCGATCGTCGAAGCCGGCATCAGCGGCACCGTGATCATGCAGGACACGTTCACCGATACCCCGACCAGCCTGATCGTGGCCTCCGGCGTCGACGCACAAGTCGATCTCGACAACGCGACGATATTGGGCGGCACTCTCAAGACCAGCGGCAGCACCACCGCGGTGATCCAGACCGTGAGCAACACGACCGATGTGCTCAGCGGCGTGACGGTTGCGTCGGGCTCCCTCGTCGAGGCCATCAATGGCGGCGTCCTGCAATTGATCGGGACCGTGACGAATTCCGGCACGCTTTTGGGCAGCGGCGGCACGGTGACATTCAACGGCACCACGACCAATGTCGGCGTGATCGAGGGGGAGACGGCGCTATCCGTCGCGATTTCCGGCAACGTTGTCAACTCAAAGACGATCGAGGCCTTGGGGACCAGCGCCTCGGTGACCATCGCGAGCACGATCAGCGACACCTCGACCGGCCTTGTGCTGGCCTCGGGGACCGGCGCTCAGGTCCTGCTCTCCGACGCAGTCATCTCCGGCGGGACGCTGCGCAGCTTCGGCAGCGGCGCCGAGATCAAGACCGTCAGCGGTACGACCACCAACCTGCTCAGCAATGTCACGATCGCGGCCGGCTCCCTGGTGGAAGTCAGCGACGGCTCCGACCTGACGCTCGGCGGCACGATCGTCAATTCCGGTACCATCCAGGTCGACTTGGTCACCGGTCCCGCCACGGTCTTCATTGCGGCGTCAGGGGCGACGCTGACGGGCGGCGGCACGGTGAAGATGGGTGGGCCCGATGCCTTTTTCGGCAGCAATGGAACGCCAGCGACGCTGACCAACATCAACAACACGATCTCCGGCGCCGGTGCTATCGCCGATGCCAATTTGATACTGTTCAACAGCGGCACCATCAACGCCAACAACGGGGCGGCGTCACTCACCATCAATACCGGTGCCCACACCATCACCAATTCCGGCACCCTCGAAGCAACCTCGACCGGCGGCCTGGTCATTGACAGCAACGTCAGCAATTTCAGGACCATCGAGGCCGTGGGGACAAGCGCCACGGTGACGATCGCGAGCACGATCAGCAACACCGCGACCGCTCTCATCCTGGCCTCCGGGACCGGCGCTCAGGTCCGACTCGACGGCGCAATCGTCTCCGGCGGGACGCTGCGCAGCATCGGCGCCGGAGCCGTGATCGAAACCTTCAGCGGCACCAGCAATACCATCGCCGGCGCTTCCATTTTTGGCGGCTCGCTCGTCGAGGCCACCAGCGGTACCACGCTGACCATCAGCGGCGGAACGATCGGTGCGGCCGCCATTGTCGAGACCACGACCAATGGTACCGCCCTGGTGAGCGGCACGGTGATCAATTTCGGCACGTTTTTCGCGAGCGGGTCCGGCAGCGTGTCGACGATCGCCGGCGGCGCCGTCGTCAATGGCGGCCTCGTCGAGGTCGGCAACGGCATTGTCGAACCCAGGGGGTCAGCACCGCGAACGTCAATTCCAGGCTGTGTCAGCGCCGGGCTGCAACTCGACGGCTGGGCGGCGCCTATACGGGCAAAGTCACGAGCTTTGGCCGAGGGCGGATCGGACCCCCACCAGTTCATCGATTTCCATGGTGTCAACGTTTTGCAGGAGAGAGCTTCACCTACACGTCCAAATGCGGTCAACACCAGCGGAACTCAAACCGTCAGCGACGGACGCATTCGGCCAGTGTCACGCTGATCGCCATTACGCCCAAGCCGACTTCAACGCGGAGAATGTCGGCGTCACTCTCGTGATCATCATCGACGCTGACCTAGAGCGGCGCGCTAACGATCGGCCGGGTCAAAGGTCATCCGCGGCACCGGGAACGTCAGCGCCGAAAGCATCGTCACCAATTGCGGCACGTTCGCAGGGCTCCGACAATCGATATCGTTGGTTTTGGGTCGCGGTGGCAAACCGCCACGACCGAGGCGACGGCATTGTCGATATCAATCAGGCAGTCAACAACCGGCACTGAAAACGTCACCGGGAGCGACATCACCATTCAGGGCGCGCTCGAACCAATGGGGGCGCCGGTACGGTCAAGGCGCAAGACTCGGCTTCGAAAACGGTGGAAGGGAACATCACCAATAACGGTCTCGTCACGACCACCGGCAACAGCCAAATGCTTCTCGACGTGCCCGGGATTGCCACGGCCACGCTCCTTACCAACAATGGAACGATGGAGGCGCAGAACAATTCGCTGATCACCATGGCTCCGGGAAACTCGGGGAGTACCGGACTACTCAACCATGGCGTGATGGAAGCGATCGACGATGCAACGGTTCTCGTCGAGGCGAGCACCTCGTCGTTCGCGAACGATGGGACGATCGAAGCGGACTCGAACGGCCTGGTGAAGGTAAACTCCTTCGTGACCAATTTGGGTACCATCGCGGCCAACGGCGATTTTGGCACCGTTTTGCTTGACGGCTCGATCAGTCTGAATTCTGGACCACTGGGATCTGGAAATTACAGCATCTACAATTCCGGCGTGCTCAAGCTCACCGGCACCGCCACCATCCATGTGGAGAATGACGCGGCGGGCGGCGTTGCCCAGATCGACGGCACGGGGACTATCAACAATAGCACAGGCGCCATCTCCACCTCGATGGATACGCTCGAGTTCGGCGCTATGTCGAACGTCAACGTCAGCTTCGGGACAGGCGACAGCGGTCTCCTGTGGTTGAATGATGTGGGCGTCGGGGGCGCGGCGACGCCGAGTGCGTTCACCGGCGCAATCTCCGGATTTACCCTGGGTGATGCCATCTACTTCCCCGCCATTCAATACTCCGCCAGCGACATTGTGGTGATCGACACCCAATGCAACCAATGTTGCGGTGTGCTCGAGGTGGAGAACAGCAGTGCCAAGTTCTGGCGAGCATTAATGTCGCGGGCTTTAATCCAAACGGCACCCCTACACCGTACGTGTCTTGAGACTTTATCCTCAATAATATGAGCGTCAGCGGCGGCGCCGGCACCATCATCACCGATCCGCCCGTCATCGAGCAGCCGTCCGGCAATGCGCCGGCCGACGATCACCGGAGGCGCCGTGCTGGAAGTCAACACGCCCGATTCCGGCAAGATGACCTTTGGCGGCGGCGGCAAGCTGCAACTCGACCAGCCCGATACCTTCACGGGGACGGTTGCGGGCCTTGCCGCGCAGGACGGCATCGATCTGCGCAGGCATCGGTTTTGGCGCCACCACGACGCTGGCTTTCTCCGAGAACAGCGCCACACCGGGGGCACGCTGACGGTCACCGACGGCGCCCACGCAGCCACCGTCGCACTCCTCGGCAACTACATGGCGTCGACATTGGTCACCGGCGCTGACGGCCATGGCGGCACGCTGGTCACTGAAGCTCCGCTACCGGGCCAGCCGCCGCCGTTGACTCATCCGCACGCATAATCGCAACGGCATGCGCAGAGCGCGCTCCGGGAGTTGCCATGAAACTTGCCGCGGGCGCCGGCGCGAGCCACGCCAGAAGCGGGCAAAAACCTATCGGATCCTGTGCTGATAAGCGCTACCATGCCTTCGATCTGATCGATCCCATCGCAAACGCCCGGATCAAGTGGGCGGCGCGGGTAAGGCATATGGAGCCCAGATGAAGACGTTTGCCCGCTTTCTGCTTGTCGGAATCATGCTGTTCGCCCGGTGCGCCTGGGCTACCGAACCTTCCCCGGTCGCATTTGCGAAAAGCGTCGTTTCCGAGCACGGCTCTCAAACCTTTGCGACGGTGAGCTATCCGGACAGAAGCTTGATCGTCGAGTTCCGGCTTGAGCCTTACTCAGCCGGCAAAGCAACCGCGGTCCGGGCTTTTGGCGAGATCACAAAAAAAATCGCACAAGGCGCGTTCAGCAATTTCCCGAAGATCAAGAGCGTCCAGATCATTGGCAACCTGTCGCTGCGCGACAAGCGCGGTCACGATACCGTTGACCGCGCCGTCATGGTGAAGTTTTCAAAGGTGAAAGCGGCGACTATCAAGTGGGAAAGCGTCGACCCCGCCAACATCGTCGAGATCGCCGACAAGCACTGGATCTTGCCCGAGTTGGGCGCCGACAAGAAATAATTCAACGCAGAGGCGGTCGTCTGCTCGATCGGCAGCGTTGTCGTCCCAACTACAGCAGCTGCCGTTGGGCGAAGGAAGCGAACGTTCCGGGCGTGTTGCTGAGCTCCGCATAGGTCCCGGTTTGCACGATCTTGCCGTCGACGAGCACAATAATGCGATCGGCCTGGCGCACGGTGCTCAGCCGGTGCGCGATGACGATCCGCGTTACGTTGAGGTTGCCGAGCGAAGCGCTTACGATCGCCTGCGACCGGTTGTCGAGCGAACTTGTCGCCTCATCGAATAGCAGAATGCGGGGCCGCCGCGCGATCGCGCGGGCGATCATGATTCGCTGTCGCTGGCCGCCGGAGAGCGTGTTCACGCCTTCTGCGACCAGTGTATGCATCCCCATCGGCATTCGCTCGATATCGGCGTCAAGACCTGCAAGCCGCGCGGCTTCCCAGGCCTGCGCCAGCGGCAACTGGACGCCGCCACAAATGTTCTCGTAGAGGCTGCCGGTCGCCAGTTTCCCGTTCTGCAGCACCACGCCGAATTGCCGGCGCACCGCACCAATATCGAGGGTATCGATCGATTTCCCATCGAGGAACACCACGCCGGACTCGGGTCTTTCGAAGCCCAGCAGCAACCGGAACAGGGAAGATTTGCCGCTTCCTGACGGGCCCACGATCGCGACATATTCGCCCGGCGCGATCCTGAAGGTAACGTTGTCGAGGACGGGCGGGCCGCTCGACACATAGCGAAAGGTCAAGCGAGATAACTCAACCGCTCCCGTTAGTTCCCCCGGAGGTTTGCGATCTTCCGAGACTTCAGCCACGCCGGAAATCAGCGGCCGGAGGCGGGTGAGATGAGGGATGGCGGTCAGCGCTTCGCTCACGCCCCCGGCCCACGCCCCGACCGACGCCATCGATTGGCCGAACGCGGCAAAAAAGGCCAAAAAGCCGCCGAGATCCAGCAAGAGGGCGCTATTGGCAAACACGGCCGTCGCGAAAATGATCAGGGTGGCGACAGTTGGAAACGACACCTCAAAAATCCCGAGAGCGTTGGCGACCTTTTGGGACGCGACGAAGTATTGCTTCTGGATCGCGAACTGTCTCGACCACACCGCAAGTGCTCGAACGGTCGCGGCGGCGACACGGAGTTTGCCGATTCCCGAGATCAGCTGCAACACGAAGCCGCCGATCTTGCCCTGTAGATTGAAGTGCTTGGTCTCGTAATAAAGCCGTATCGCGCTGGTCGAGATGATCAGCAGCGCCCTGACCAGCGTCAGCACAAGCGCGACCAGTCCCAATTTGAGATCGTAATAAAGCATCAAACCTATACTGACCCAGCAGAACAAGCCGGCCATCATCCCACGCAAAACCCGCCCCGTGAGGATCCGTCGTGCCGCGTCGATCCCCATCGATCGGTCGACAAAATCGCCGACGGTATATTCGCGAAACAACGACGCCGGCAGCCTGAGCAAACGGTCGATCACCGCCGCCTGCAGCTTCCAGTCAATCAGGCCCTCGAGCCTGAGCATCGCTAGTCCTTCCATGGCCTGAATGCTGGCCATGCCGACGGCCGTCACGGCAAGCGCAAAGGCACAAAACGCAAGCTGGTCGAGCTCGGTGCGCGGGATCACGGAGGTAACAAGGATATTGGTGATAAGCGGCGTGACGAGTGACAGCAGGCTCATCACGACAACGGCAAGGGTGATACGACCGACGTTGCCGCTCGAATGACGTAACGCAAAGATCAGCAGATCCCGAAATCGAAGCTGGTGCGATGGCAGTGCCGGATAGAACTCCACGGCTTCCGGCGCCAATCCCATGGCAAGAGACCAATCGACCCGACGGCGCGTTCCCGTGCTCGGGTCGATCATGGCGTAACCGCCTCTGGCGCCGCGGATGAGCGCGACCGGATGGCGCGCCTCGCCGTGCCAGGCCAGCAGCGGGCCAACGTCCTGCTTCCACCATTGGCCGCGCAATAGCGTCCGGCGAACCCGCAGTCGGGCAGTCCGCGCGATCTCGATCACATCGGCGAATCCCTGTTGAGCCGAGGCAGGCCGGGGAGCGACAATGAAAGGCGCGCGACACGCCTCCGCGACCGTTCGGCAAGCGGCGAGCAGGGGATCCGAGGGATCTGTCTCCACGTCCACGCGGTCAGGGCGCTTGACGACGATCGCGGAGAGGCGGTCGAATGACTCGAAGGTCTGCGCGGTCGTAAGCTCGCTGCGGCGAACCTGGCGCTGGGTCTCGCGCGCGACATCGCGCGCCAGATGGTCCTGGATACACACCATGGCGCAACCATGAAATTGATCGATGGCGCGCCATAGCACCTCCTGATCCGGCGTGCTGGCGCTCGCGACGGCGGTGCAGGCAGATTGGCCGGCTTCGACCCACATCCCCGACGTCAACGGCAAAGGCGGGCCGCCCGCGGCAAGTACGGGATCAAGTGCCATCAGTTTCGCCGTACCGGCCTGCAATGCGACCCAGACGATGCCGCGCCCTGGACCGCGACACCGTTCGCCGGCCGATATCTCGGTGGCACCTTCGTGCGCCAGTTCGCGCATCTCCCAGCTTGGGCTTGGGCCCGCTATCAGCCCGGCTAATCGTGTAATCCAGGTCGCGACGAGGTCGAGCGATCGAATTTCCCGCCGCGGCAGCACCTGTGCCTCGGCACCCGGTCCTCCCACCGCGATCACTTGAATCCGGCTGCCCGTGCTTTCGCCGGATTGCTCCAGGTCAAGAAGAATCTCGCCGCTCTCGACCCGAAATAGATGATGTCGAGCGCCTATGGTGCTGCCCTCGATCATGCTGACGACGAAGACGTCGACGTACCCTGCCGTCACCTGCAACGCGTGCCCGCGGTGGTCGAGAAGTTTTGGACGACGGCCGTCGAGCACAACGCGGGTCGGCGGATAAACCGCTTGCTCCTGATCGGCCATCGCTGGCGTCGGCTGAAGGATGGATTCGTTCATTCCTGAGCCACAAGTTTCGCGTAGGTACCCTGACGCAAAATCAATTGCTCATGGGTTCCCCGCTCGGCGATTTTGCCCTGCTCCAGCACGATGATCTCATCACAGTCCCGGATGGTACTCAGGCGATGTGCGATGATGATGCAGGTGCAGCCCCGGCGCCGCAGATTGTCGTCGATGGCCTTTTCGGTGATCGGGTCGAGCGCGCCGGTTGCCTCGTCAAGCACGAGGACCGAAGGATTGGAGACCAGCGCCCGGGCGATCTCGATGCGCTGGCGCTGACCGCCGCTGAAATTCGTACCGCCTTCGTTGACGTAGCAGTCGTAGTTGCCCGGCCGCGCCGCGATGTCCTCATGGATAACCGCATCCTTCAACGCCTGCGACAGGTCCGCTTCCGTAACGGTCGAGTCCCACAGCGTTAGATTGTCGCGCGCGGTGCCCTCGAACAAAAAGACGTCCTGATCGACATAGGCGATCGAATTTGCAAAGACCTGGGAAGGGATTTCCGGCACCGACCATCCGTCGATGCGAATTTCGCCGGCCCATGGCCGGTATAGTCCGCAAATCAGTTTGGCGAGGGTCGATTTTCCGCTCCCGGAGGCGCCGACCAGCGCTACTCTGGAGCCCGGCTGGACGGCGATCGAGAGGTCGGCCAGCAACGGCGGCTCCAGGATCGAGTAGCCGAACTGAATGTTGTCCAGCTCCACCCTGCCGGTCAGCTTCGGAGGAAAGCGATCCGCCGCGACGATGTCCTTGCCGGATTTGTCGGGCGGATAATTGTACACATCGGCAAGGCGCTCGAGTGCGCCCCTGATGGTCTGAAGGCTTCCGGCATAACTGACAAGCTCTGTGACAGGTCCGGAGAAGCTTGCCATCAATGACTGAAATGCCACCAGACCGCCCAGCGTGAGGGAGCCCTCGATCACGCGCAAGCCGCCGATGCCCAGGATCGCAGCAATGGTCAATCCAGAGAACAGCGTGGGCAGCATGTCAAGAATGACCGCGGACGTTCCAAGCTGCTGTTCCGCGTTCAGAGCCTTGGCCTGTATCCCTGCCCATTGGCCGAAGGCCTCGTCTTCCAGTCCGCTTGCCTTGAGGGTTTCGATCGTGCGCACGGCGCTCACCGTGGCGCCGACCAGCTTGCCTTGTTCGACCGCCAGACTGCGGCTGAGATCCTGACGGCGCTCACCGATGAATTTCAGTGCCAGTACATTCGCAAGTGAGATGCTGACGCCAATCGCAGCGAGCGGCAGATCGTAGATCGCCATCGCCGCGGCAAAGAAGAAAATCGATGTCAAGTTGAGCGCGTTGGCCGCGATGCCGCCAGAGAGCAGGCGGGCAATCTGCTCGTTGCTGCCGACCCGGCTGGCAATGTCGCCGGCGTGACGCTGGGTGAAGAACTCGACCGGCAATGAGAGAACGTGCCAGAGAAAACGACTGATCATGACCACTGCGAGCTTCGTTTGCAACCTTAGCAATAGCGATTGGCGTGCAGCCGTCAGTATTGCGCGGAACGCCGCGGTTGCGGCCATGCCGATCAGCATCGGAACGAGCCAGTTGGTGTTGTGCTGGATCAGGATGTCGTCGACGAAGATTTTTGAAAATCCCGCGGCTACGATGCTGGGCACGATCAGCGCGAAGCTGAGCACCACCAGCAACCCGACCGCCTGTTTCGAGCCGCGCAGCTCACGCAACAGCAGCCGGAGTCCCTGCGGCTTCCTGCCGAGTTTCTTGAACGCCCCGGTTCGCTCCATGGTGAGCACGACGCCGGTGAACGCGAGATCGAGTTCAGCCATGTCGATTCGTCGCCGTCCGATCGCCGGGTCGTTGATGTAGACGCGGTCGCCGCGAATGCCCTCCAGCACCACGAAATGATTGAAGTTCCAGTGGATGATGCATGGCATCGGCACGTCGCGCAGCATCGCGGGCTCGGTGCGGAAGCCCTTCGCGACAAGACCAAAGCTGCGGGCCGCTTTGATGATGTTGCTTGCCTTGCTGCCGTCGCGCGAAACCCCGCATGCGACGCGCAGCTGCTCCAGCGGGACCCACGAGCCTTGGTGGGCAAGCACTATCGCCAGCGCTGCGGCCCCGCACTCGGCCGCTTCCATTTGCAGGATCGTGGGCGTTCGCTTCACCGCGTTGCGCGGAAGCAGTCCGCCGTCGCGACGCCAATCGGATTGCGGCCGCATATCACCCGACGTTGCTGGGGCAGAGGTGTCATCCGTCGATTCCCGTCAACCGCTTGATCAGAGGCACTACCAGATCGAGCGGACGTTGCCTCCGTGTAGTGACTTCCGCCCGGATCAGCGTTCCGCTGCTGAGTCGAACGGGCGGACCCGTTCCGACAGCCCAGCGATATCCGCTAACGGTAGTGGCGTCCTGTTCCAGACTGACCCTCGCGCCATAGGGCGCACCATCGTGCGAAAAGTGGCTGACAAGGGTTTCATTGTGGAGCACCGCCGCCATGCCTTGCGGTGTAATGGGGAAATCGGAGACCGTCGTGACGGTGCCGACCATAGTTCCGAATTCTTCGCGCTTCACCGAGCTTGGCTCGATGCGGACCTGCATTCCCGGCTTCACGCTCTTGCCGCGCTCCGTCGGAATATAGACGAGAGCCTCGAGCCTTGTGCCCTCGCTTTCGATGGCGATGACCGGTGTACCGACGGCCAGTACCGAACCTGCCGAAACCTTTATCTCAAGAACGCGCCCTTCGATCGGGCTGACGACCTGGGTGTTCTGGCTTAAGGTTCCAGCGATGGTGTCCATCTGCCGGCGTGCGTCGTTGAGATGAAATTCCGATTGCTGGATTTCGCGCTCGCGTTGCGTCTCCAGATCCGTCCTTTGCGATCGCAACTTCAGGATTTCGTTCTGGGTATCCTCTTTTCGCTGCAGTGCACCAGCGAGTTCGTGACGGCGATCCTCGACATTGCGCCGGGTGGTGTATCCCTTGGCCAGCAGGTCTTCGAGGGTTTTGACATCGGCCGTCAGATAGTCGATGCGCTGGCCGGTCGCCTTGATGACCCCGTCAAATGCCGCCTCCAGCTTTGCGAAATTCTGGCTCTTTGACGCGAGTTCGCTGGCTACTTTAGAGGTCAGGTCGGCATGCTCGCGCTCGCGTTCGTGAAAAACCTCGATGGCGCCGGCGTAACGTTGCTGAATATCGGTTTGGGCGATCTGAGCGATCGGCTGGCCTCGCGCGACGTGATCACCGATCGAGACGCTAATCGACGAGAGCCGTCCTGTTGCATCCGAGACCGCGTCGACAACACGGCCGCCATCGCTGACCAAAATCCCCTCAGCGGGCACACGGGTAGGAATCCGCCCGACGACGCCCCATGTGAGGGCTGCCGCCAGAGCCAGGCAAATCACGAAGGTGAGAATCCAATCAAACGGCTTGGTGATGCTGACAAGGTGATCGAGCTGTTCAGGCGATGCGGCTCGCTGCAGCGCGACGGCGCGAAACGCCCGCTGTGACAACTCGGTCACCGTCTCGGCCTCCGGCTCACGGGCGAGCCGCGAAAGGGTACATCGGGCAAGTAGAGCGACCGAATCTGCGAAAAATACACAGCTTCCCCCTGTTCCCGTTGGCAGATATTACACAGAAGGCAATACCGAACAACCAAACTGGAGTACTGATCGAGCTGGCTAAGGGAACGGCTTTGACCTCCATATTGGTCATAAGGTCCCGGTTTTCCCGGGCCGTCTAGCGAAACAAGGCGGTTCGGACTAAACTCATCAGGCATCTTCCGGGTTAATCTGAAAATGGTCGCGACCGGCATCAGGATTTCAGCGCGCAAGTTCACCGCCCTCGGCGGTGCCTCCGCGTGCCGGTGGATGCTGGAAAGAACGACCGTCATTCGATCATGGAGCGGCGCGTGTCGCGCACATGTGAAATCATTGGGTCTGGGGCTCGCGGTCCTTTTGCTAGCGCCGGGCGTTTGCAGCAGCGGTGTCCTTAGCGAAAGCGATTTCAGGAAAGTCGAAGACATCAAGCCGCTCTTTCAGAATTTGATGGGCGATCTGGTTCAAACTGCCAAGCGATCCGATATTTCCACCGGCGATGCGGACTGCGTAAACTCGACGATCCGGGAACTTCTTCAGATTTCAGATGAGCTTTCGAGCTACGAATATTTGATCACCATTGAAAAAGAGATGACTGATTTTGGCGACAACAACCCGATCCGGGGTATTGTCAAATTTGCGGTCGAAAAAACCAACACCATTCTGGCCAGCGAACGAACGCGACTGGCGCAGTTGTCTGATCGGTGCGCGCGCTTTCCCTTGTCCTTTGGCAAAACGCAGCAAGCGTTGCAATTCATCGACACCACGACCGATGTCCTCAATTCCATTCAGGCGCGCCTATAGGTTAGTCGCGTCGCTTTTGCTTCAAGAGGCCGAGGGGCGCTCGCCCGAAAGGCGCCTGCCGATCTCAGCGATTGGGTTTCTGCGCCGGCTCTGAGCCATCCGGCTTCTGCTGGACGTACGTCACCTCGATCTTCGAAAAATTGAATGACAGTCCCCCGGATACCAGTTCGAGTTCGTTGGGGGTCAATTCGACGGGTTTCACACTCTCGATGCTACCAGACATTGCCTTGCTCCCTGGGTTTCGCGATGGCTTTGGTGTCCTCGATACAATCCAAGCACATCGTCACCACCGCGATCTGTGATGAAGATCACCCGAGGCGTCGACTTACTGTGGGGCGCGCGGTCGTTTCCCTTGCGGGCATCGGCAATTTGACCCAAATCTTTCACCAAGATCGTTGCCATCCGTTTGTATCTGACCGACGCAAACGTTCGAGGATGTTGTCTTTGGAATGCTTTGCCAGCCACGCGGCGCGACTCTGCCGCGACGATGTCCAGGCGGTTCGTGTTACGAGGGTAGGGGTGAAAGAGGCCGCCTTGGTTGGCGGCCTCTTTGTCATCTCGCGAGGCTGGCCTCGGTCATCGAGGCCTGCCCGGCGGGAACGCAGGGTTCCAGGGCAGCTTGTCCGGACTCGGATCATTGGCCCACTTCGTGTAATTCGTGAAATCGTTCATTGCTCCACCGACGACGGAGTTGAGCTCGTCGTCTGAAAGCAGTTCAATTTCGTATCCCTGTGTATCCATCTCCAACTCCTGTTGTTCGACGACGGGACCATCCGCATCGTCGGGTCATGAGGCTGCCTGCGTGCGATGGGCGCTTGCCGTGATCGCGATCACAGACGCAAAACGGAGCGCCCTTACGGGGCGGGCCGTATGGCGGACGGCCTATTTCGCAGAGCGGAACAGTCCGTGACCCATCTCACGGCGGCGGCTTCGCGCCGCGCCTAGCCTGCTGATCCCGACGATGCGGATGGTCCCTTCGTCGAACAACAGGAGATGGAAATGGAACGCGAAATCAATTTTCTCTCGGATGGCGAACTCGACGCCGTTGTTGGCGGCAAGATGAATAATGGACAAATAAACCAGCTCGTCTTGAAAAACCCTCAGGACGGGGTTCCGGGCAGTACGCGGGGGTCATGATGGTGGCTTGTGGTGTGTCTTCGGTTTTTTGGGGGGCGTGCTCGTCGTCGCCGCCGCCTTCACCTTTCACGGTAGTCCAGACTTAGATGCCAGACTTGGGTTCGTTCTGATCTGAACCCGGGAGGCCGCCTCAGTTGGCGGCCTCTTTTTGAGAATTGCGCTTGAAACGCTTACCCCCGTCGGGGCTGGCCGGTCCCTGCCGCGTCATTGAAGACGTTAAGTCGGCAGTAAAAAGCAAAGCTTACCCATGCTATGAAGCTTAGCCCCGATGGCCAACGCGGGATACATTGGATTGAAGCATCATGAAATCTGCCTTGCCAATTTCGTTATGGTGCATGCTTGCCTTTTGTAGTTCAGCGTTAGCGCAGCCGGCGCCCGCAACTCCGGCGGAGATGATCTCAAATTACCGCGTTCAACATGGCGAAGGGCCAGTGACCGCAGACGCTACTCTCAACCAAATCGCCCATGAGCAGGCCGCCGCAATGGCGTCAAAGGACCTGCTTGATCACAATGACGCGCTCGCGCCGTTCGCTTCGCGGGTGGCTGCGGCGAAATCCCAGCGGTCCGCCGAGAATATCGCCTATGGCTATGACACTTTCCCGAAAACGCTTGATATGTCGATTGATTCGCCAGCACATCAAAAAAACCTCTTGATGCCGGGAGCATTAAAAGTCGGCGTCGCCAGCGCGAAAAGCTCGAAGACGCACCGAACCTACTGGGCCATGGTGATTACAAGTGGGGAACGCCCCCAGTCAGCGTCATCATCGGCACACCGTGCGACGCCCCACCGCGACGAAGAAGCCTGTCGAATGAAAATTCTGGGTCTATGTTTGTGAGTGGTTGGTGCGTTGTCAGCCAACAGGAAAACCCGCCGGTTCACCGTTGCCGGTCGCGCTTCCTGACCGATCGGCGCCAGCGCACCGCTCGCCGGCAGCCGGTCACCGCTTGGGTTCTCGCGGCTCGCTGATCGGAGCAGCCGGGAAAATGCTCTCGTAGATGGCGCGGGCCTCTCGAATCAAACGAGCCCGTTCGAGATCGGATTTCGAGATAAATCGTATGACTTCGCTCAATGGGCGCTCCCAGCGGGGACGGGTTGCGTCCAGCAGAAGCAAACATCGTGCCAAGCAAAGTCGACCTACCGATCGCCCCCCGCTGCCCAGCCAAGCTGCGGGGGCACGCGTAGATCGGAGTTGGCGGTGGGTCGAAACGCTGCATAGTATGGCCGGGAATAACCCCCTTGGCGCGAGCGTGATGACCGGAATCGGCCTGAACGTCCTGTCCTTCCTGTTTCTCGGCTTCTTCCTCGGGATGCGGCATGCAACCGACGCGGACCATGTCGTCGCCATTGCGACGATCGTCAGTCGCGAGCGCAGCATGGTGGGCTCGGCATTGATCGGCGCCGCCTGGGGCGTCGGGCACACCATGACGGTCATGGCGGTCGGCGCGGCGATCATCGTGTTCGGGGTCGTGATCCCGCCACGGCTGGGTCTATCGATGGAATTCGCCGTCGGCATCATGCTGGTTGTGCTCGGTATTCTCACCTTGACCGGGATGGGACGCACGATCGGTGCGGCCCACGCCCATGGCCTCCCGGGCGGGAAACCGCTCGATCTCCAGGATCATCTGCATGCGCATGGCGACTATGTGCACCAGCACCCGCACGGTGACGGCCCCAGTGAGCACGGGCACGCCGAGGAGCATACGCCGCTGGCGCGCCTCGACCGCAGTGGGCTCGGGCGCATCGCATTCTATGAGTGGCTGCGACCGTTCGTCGTCGGCCTTGTGCACGGCCTTGCGGGATCGGCCGCCGCGGCTTTGATGGTCCTGTCCATCATCCGCGAACCGGCCGCCGCGCTCGGTTATCTGCTGCTGTTCGGGCTCGGCACGATCGTCGGAATGATGCTGATCACGCTGATTCTGTCGGCGCCGTTTGCGTTCACGGCGGTCAACCTGCCGAAATTCAATTGGCGGCTGCGCGTGGCGTCGGGCCTGATCAGTTTCGTCTTCGGGCTGGTCCTGATCTACGGCATCGGCTTTGCCGAGGGCGGCCTGTTTACCGATGCGCCGACTTGGGATCCCCGTTGACGGGCAGCGAAGGCGCGGTCAGGGCGACCGATGCTGGTACGCCGGTGTGTTTGGCCGTTGACCGCCGTGGGAACCAAGGGTTACAGTCGCGTAACAATCGAGGGATATAGTCCCCTCAACAAAAAAGGGAGGACCCCGCCATTCAGACGATCGGCATGCCCGGCGGGTGGTCGTTGTTGCTAGCCGGCGTCGTTTTGGCGCTCGCAGCAATCACCGGTGCCGCATGGCTTCACGAGGCAAGGACACCATCGGTGGCACAAGCGGCGACGCAACCTGCGGCGCAACCGTTCAATGTGCGAGCCGTGATAACGCAGCCACCGGCATTGACGGCGGACGAGGAACGCTTCGCGACAGACCTGTGGGTCGTTCACCGGGAGGCGACCCGTTCGGCGGTGGCGATGAGTTTTGCCGGCATCGCCTATCACACCGAGGATCGGGACCCGCGCGCGCTGGTACGAAAGATCGAGCCGCTCGCGAAATTTTTTCATGATGCAGAGACGCAGGTCCGCACCATCAGCGCGCCAGCCTCGATGTCCACGACGCACGGGCGGTACCTCGAGGCCATGGGGCTCTACGCCAGTGCTGCCGACGAGATGCTGAAATTCGCCGAGAATGCCGACCCGCGGCATCTCGAAGAGGCCCACCGGATGGATGTGAGGGCCTCGCAAGACATGTTGCGCGTCGGCGAAGTGCTGTGGCCGGCACAATACAAGCCGCATTAGGAGCAATCGGATCGGGATCTAAGGAAGAAGAGAGAAGAAGAGAGAAGCGCAGTCCAATCTCAATCAGAGAAGTTCAACTCAACTCTAGGGAGACAAGGCAATGAGAAGCGCGTTACGTATTCGTCCTCTTATGTGCGCCGCGATCGCGGCGACGGCATGCTTGTTCAGTGCAGCAGCGCAGGCCCAGCAACCGGTCTGTTCGGCATGGCTCATCGAGAGCAGCCGTTTCATGGGCGTGCCGTTCGGCTCGTTCATGCCGGATCGCGCATTCATGCCCGGCAGCACCAAGCCGCAGAGCAACATTCCGACCGTCGATTTGCCGGTCAACATCGGCGTAATCAAGTGCGGCACTGAATTGATCGTCTACGATACCGGCTGGAAGCAGCAGGAATATCTGAAGATGACCGGATCGGAGCACTGGGCTCCGCTGCCGGATCAGCTGAAGGCTCTGGGCTTCAATGCCGCCGATGTCACCAAGGTGGTGATCGGTCACGCGCACTGGGATCACGCCGGCCAATTGTCCGACCTGCCCAATGCCGTGCTCTATGTCCAGCGCGAGGAACTTAAGGCGATCGAGTGGGCGATCAACTATCCGGAGCCGCATATCCGCGCGGTCAACTCCGATCCCGGCGGCTGCAATCGTACGCCGGCTTGCGGCTACATGCCGCTCACCATCGAGGAGGTCTACGGCAAGGTCTTGAAGGGCAAGGCCGTGATCGTCGACGGCGAGATGGAGATCGCGCCGGGCGTGGTGATTCATCCGGCGTTCCGTGCCCATACGGCCGGCTCGCAATTGCTGGAGGTGCCGACCGCTATCGGCAAGCTGGTGTTCGGCTCGGACGCGTTCTCGTCGTATGAAGGCATCCGCGACTGGATGGTTGCGAACGTGCAGCAGACCGACTCGGTCCAGCAGTTCCTCGCCTACGAGAAGTGCTACAAGATCACCGGCGGCTATAACAACTGCGTCGCCGCCCACGAGCCGCTCAGCTACACCGACAAATATCCGCTGACGAAGAACTCCTGGGTGGCGCTGAACGGCGGACGCATGGCCGAGCTCACGCTGGCGCCGGGTGAAAAAACGCACAAGCCGTAGGATAAACCATAAGAGGTGTTTTCGGGGTGGGGCCGGTCGCCCCACCCCGATCGCTTCATGCTGGGATTGGAAGAAAACAAATCGGCTTCGGTCGGCTGACCCTCTGTGTTTGCCTGCGTGCTGTCGCTTCTGACTGGCGGCGCGTCTCCGCATGATGCGAGCAGCTATGGCGGCGTGTTTCGCTCCCGCGATCTCGGCGCCACCTGGTTGAATGCGGATGTCGGCCTTTTTCTCAATGCGGCGCTCATCATTGCGGTCGATCCGCGCAATTCGTCCCATCTGCTGGCCGGTACGGATCTCGGAATCCTGAGCTCGCACAATGGCGGGCGGAGCTGGGTGCCGGAGGCGCGCGACCTCATCATCGGCGAGGTATTTGCGCTCGCCTTCTCGCCGAACGGTGCGTTCGCCCTGTGCGCGTCGGCCAGGCGGCGTGTTTCGTCGCGATCAGCGACGGTTGGCGCCGCGCCGAAGCCCCAAGCTCGGCGATCCCGGCGCGGGCGCTGGTCGCCGGCACTGCGAAACGATCGCTTCTATCTGTCGGCCGGAGCCAGTTGTTCGCAAGCGAGGACGGCGGCCGCAGCTATGCGGCCGTGCCCGGATTCGTCGCAGGCGAGTCGAGATCACGGCGCTGGTGGCGATCCCGGGATCGGCAGACATTCTGGCGGCCGTGATCGACGGCCGGGCGATGATCAGTCGAGGACCGGGGGACGCATCTGGCGCAACGCCGGCTTCGGCGATGCAGCCGCGCCGGTGGACACGCATCGCCGACCGATGCGGCGCGGCCGCGACGGATCTGGGCGGCGGCGGGCGGCCGGATCGCGTTCAGTGACGATCTCGGCTCCGGATGGCATGCCGTCGGACATCCGCTGCCGGAGGCGAGGATCAAGGTGCGCGGCATCGCGGCGAGCGCAGACGCGACGACCCTGGTGGTCTCCTCCGATCACGGAATCTATCGCAGCGCTGAATGGCGGCGAAACCTGGGTGCAGAAACAAGACAACCTTCCGATCTCATATCGAGGCCGGGCCGCTGGCCCGCGATCCGAACGATGCGGACATCATCTTCGCGGTCTTCTCGCTGATGCCCTATACGGAAGTCTGGCGCGTGGCCATCGAAGGCGGCAATCTGCTGGCGCGCGTCGACCCGATCAGCCTCGTCGGCGGGTTCTCGTTCTGTGTGCTGGTGTTGATTGGCGGCGGTCTTGCGGCGCGATACCTGTTGCGTCGGCGCGCCGCGGCCGATTCGCCGCGCTGATCAGGTTCGAAACCGCACCGGAAGTATGGAGTTGCCAGTGTCCTTATCGATTCCGAAGTTGGTACGGAGCCGGCCGCGAATGCTGGCGAGGTTCGGAATCAGGACGTTGGCCGCGGTGGTCGGCGTCGCGATGCTGGCGGGAGGCGCGTTTCTGCTGTTGCGCGGCGCCCGGGGGGACAAGTTCGTCGAGTACCGCATGGATCAGCCGCAGGATGCGCCGATCGCAATTGCGGCGGGGACTGACGGCAGCATCTGGTTCACTATCGACCAATCCGATGCGATCGGCCGTATGCGCAACGGCCATGTCGAGCGGCTGCCCACGTCGAGCCGCAACAACGAGCCGCTCGGGCTTGCGGTCGCGGCCGACGGCAGTGCCTGGTACACCGACCTCGCCGCGCGCGCCATTGCCCACATCAGCGGCTCCGGCGAGATCGAACGGTTTGTACTCGACACGCCGATCGCTCGCCTCGGACGGCTGGCGATCGCGCCCGACAACTCCGTCTGGTTCGCCGACCCGACCGGCTATGGCATGACCCGGCTGAAGGACGGAGTCTTCAGCCGCTATCAGATCGAGTCGGCGCGCGGCGGACCCTATGGGGTCGCTGTGGCGGCCGACGGCGCCATATGGGCGACGTTGCAGAACGGCAACCAGTTGCTCCAGATCGCCGCCGACGGCACCGGGAAGACGTTCGACCTGCCGCGCGGCGGTGCCGTGCCGACTGATGTCGCGGTCGGCTCCGGCGGCTCGGTCTGGTTCCTGCAGTTCCGCGCCAATCGCATCGGGCAATTCAAGGATGGACAATTTTGGGATATCGAGGCGGGTCGGGAAAATGCCGGTCTCAGCGGCATCGCCGTGGCGCCCAATGACGACGTCTGGTTCGGCATGATGCGCAGTGCCAGCCTCGGGCGGCTGCGCAACGGGCACATCGAGGTCTTTCCGCTTCCCCGCGACCATGCCCGGCCGTTCAGCGTCGCGGTCGATCGCGATGGTAATGTCTGGTACGCCGACATCAGCGGATTTGTCGGCATGCTGCCGGCCAGGTATGCCGGCGCGCGGTAGATATTCAGCCCGGCGGCAACGCCGCCAGCTCGGATATCGCGCGGACGGTCAGCACCACGCCCATGCCGACGATCAGCAGGCTGGTGGCGATCTGCAGGCGGATCATCCAGATGCTGGCCAGCCAGTCGAGCACCTTTTCGCCGACCTTGGCGGCGACGATGCCGACCACCACCAGCGTCGTCGCGAAGCCGATGCTGAACACCACGACAGTGACGAGGCCGAGCAGGACTTTTCCGCTCGACAGCGCGCCGAGCAGCAGCGCCAGCGCGGCTGGATCGGGGAGCAGGCCGCCGGCAATACCGAGCGCCAGCAGCACCGGCAATTTCGGACGGTTCTCGGCCACGATGTCCAGCCGGTGGGAGTGGCTCTTGCCGAAATCCGTGGCTGTGCCAGACCACCAACTCGCCGGGCCCATGGCTATGCGGTGGTCGTGGTCGATGATCATGATCATGCCCATGCTCGTGATCGTGTGCGTGATCGTGCGTGTGGGTATCTGCCCGGCTGGCGCCATCGCCCGGCTCGCCGCTTTCGCCCATGGCGAGCGCAATAAGATCACGCTGCGCCCACAGCATCCATAGGCCGAGCACGATCACCATGATGCCGACCACGATCGCGAGGTAAGCTTCGATGCGTTGTGGCCGCAGCCAGGTCGAGCCGAGCGAGGCGAGCACGCCGATCAGCACGATGCCGCTGGTGTGGGACAGCGTGACAAAAATTCCGAGGATCACCGCGTCGATCGGCTTGCCACGCGCGCCGACGATGTAGGCGGCCGCGATCGTCTTGCCGTGTCCCGGCGTCGCTGCGTGCGCAGCACCCGCCCAGAAGCTCGACGTGATGAAGAACAGGAGTTCACGCATTCGGACAACCGTCAGTTATGGCGCTCGTCGCCGATAGCAAAATGTCGCAGCATCAATTTTGGGAAAATGCGAGGTGGCGGACCCTCGCCACCAACAATATCAACCACTTAGCGTTCATCCCCAAGGTTTTTCTTGAGGGGTCCGGAATTCGCGCCACACCCCGCGCCACGTTTTCAGTTGCGAATCTGCATGTCAACCATTTGCGCCCATCGAACGGAGGGAACGCAAGCGGTGAGGGCGGCCAGCAGCGGACATCGGCAGAGCCATGGTGACTTCTGTTGTGGACCGATATGGTCGCGAAACTCTTCTGCATCGCTGCGCACAAGTTTTCCGCCGCAGTTGCGGGATGATCGAGCGACGAACTCCGAGGTCGCTCACTGTCCGAGACGACATCGTCGGCCCGGGATTGGCGGTTCCCACCAACTTGATAAATTTTGTTTCCGGGATTTTGTGCCGAACGGTTGCCAAACGCGCAGCAAGCAGCGACGGTATCGACCCATTATTCTCTTCGCAGGGTCCGTATGCTGATCACCGCGATCGAAAGCTTTGTTGTAGCACTTCCCTTCGACATGGGCGGGCCGCATCCGTTGTTCGCGGGCCAGCCCTGGGACCATCTCGAGATTCTCGTGGTGAAGGTCGAGACCGACGACGGTCTCGTCGGTTGGGGCGAGGCCTTCGGGCACGCCGCGATCCCCGCGACCAAGGCGGCGCTCGATACCATCGTTGCACCGCTGTGTATCGGACGTGAGGCAGGGGACATCAACGCTCTCAGCCGCGCCATTCTGCACGGCACGCATCTGCTCGGGCGCAACGGGTCGTTCGTCTACGCCTTCTCCGGGGTCGAGATCGCGTTGTGGGATCTGCTCGGCAAGCGCGCCGGACAACCGCTGTGGCGTTTGCTCGGCGGCAGCCGGACCGGCGACCTGCCGGCCTATGCCAGCCTGCTATGGTATGGCGATGATGCCCTCGTCGCAAGCAATACGGCCGCGGCCTGCGCGCAGGGCTATCGGCATATCAAGTTGCATGAAACCACCCGCGAAGCCGTTCGCACGGCCCAGGATGCATCCGGCGCGCAGCGCGCGCATCATGCTCGATGTGAATTGCGCGTGGTCGCCACAGGTTGCCCGCGAGATGGCCTCAGCACTCCGCGACGATGGACTGCTCTGGCTCGAGGAGCCGGTCTGGCCCCCCGAGGACGTTCATGGGCTCGCCAGCGTGCGCGATTGCGGCATCCCGATCGCCGCGGGGGAAAACACAGCCGGCGTGTTCGGCTTCAAATCACTGATCGAGGCCGGCGCCATCGACATCGCGCAACCGAGCGTCACCAAGATCGGCGGCATCGGCGAAATGGTCAGGGTGATTCATTTGTGTCAGGCGCACGCCATCGAGGTAACGCCGCACAGCCCGTATTTCGGACCCGGCTTCGTTGCCACGATTCATATTGCCGCTGCGCTGGTCGAGAAGCCGATGATCGAGGTGCTCTGGCTCGACATGGAAGCCAATCCATTCGATCCCTGGGTCCGCGCCGTCGATGGGAGGGTGCGGGTCCCGGATGGCCCGGGTCTCGGCTGCGATCCCGATCCCGATATTCTCAAACGCTTTACCAAGGGCGCGGCGACGCGCACCGAGCGAAGGCCGAAGCCGTGAAGGTAACCGCGGTAGAAACCCTTCCGGTACTCGTGCCGCTCGCCAGCCCGATCGGCAGCGCCCTCGGCCAGATCCACAGTTTCGGCTGTATTCTTGTTTCGGTCAGAACCGATGCCGGCATCACCGGCGAGAACCTCATCTTCACGCTCAATGGCCGGCGCACCAAGGTGCTGCGTCAGATGGTCGATGAACTTTCCGATCTGATTATCGGACGCGATGCGGGCCATATCGCGGATTTCTGGGCGCGCGCCTGGAAGGATATCAATTTCCTCGGCCACAAGGGCGTACCGGTGGTGGGCATATCCGCGCTCGACGGCGCGCTCTGGGATGCACTCGGCAAGGCCTCAGGCCTTCCGCTGTATCGATTGCTGGGCGGAGCAAAAACGGTTGTGCCGGCCTATCAGAGCGCCGGACTGTGGCTGTCGTCATCGACAGGGGAACTGGTGGCCGAAGCCGAACGCTTCATCGCGCAGGGTTTCAAGGCAATGAAGATGCGGCTCGGTTCGCCCGATCCGAACACCGACATCGCGCGCGTCAAGGCGGTCCGCGATGCGATCGGGCCCGATATCAAATTGATGGCTGACGCCAATCAGGGTCTCAACGAAGCGCAAGCGATCCGGCTTGGCCGCATGCTCGAGCCGTTCGACCTGACATGGTTCGAGGAGCCGCTGCCGGCGTGGGATCTCGAAGGCCTTGCGCGGGTATCCGAAGCACTCGACACGCCCATCGCCAGCGGCGAGACCGAATACACCCGTTACGGGTTTCGCCGCATGCTGGAATTGCGCTCCGCCGATATCCTGATGCCGGACCTGCAGCGGGTCGGCGGCGTCAGCGAATTCATGCGCGTCGGCCATATGGCGGAAAGCCACGACGTGCCGGTATCAAGCCATCTGTTTCCGGAGACCAGCATCCAGGTGCTCGGCGCGCTCGCGAACGCGATCTATCTCGAATACATGCCGTGGTTCTCGAAGCTCTATCATGAAGAACTGGTGTTCAAGGACGGTAACGCCATCGTCCCGGAACGCCCCGGCTGGGGCTTCACCTTCAATCACGACTATGTCCGGCATCTGAATCAATAATTCGCAGGATATTTTTCCGCCCGTGCTATGGACATTGCTTCGCGGTCAAGTTCAAATTTGGCCGTTCAGGTTCTAAGCCGTCACAAGCCGGAACGACAAGACGGACGCCCGCAGCAACGACGGGCGCCGGTAGGGAAACAAACGGAGGCCTTCATGCGCATTTCTCGTCGTGACCTTTTGTTAGGCAGCGCGAGCGCGCTGAGCGCCGCAACACTCCCGTTTCCAAAACCCGCGATCGCACAGACCGAACCGATCAAGATCGGCTGCCTTGCCGCGATGACCGGGCCGAGTTCGGCGCCGACCATCGGCTTCAACCGCGGCGTGAACTTCGCCGCGGATGCCATCAACGCCGCCGGCGGCGTCAAGGGCCGCAAGATCGAGATCGTCATGCGCGACACCCAGGGCGATCCGACCAAGGCGGTGAACGCCACCCAGGAATTGATCAGCCAGGTCAAGGTCCACGCGATCTGGGGGCCGCTCAATTCGGGCGAGGCGCTTGCCGTCACGCCGATCATGGCGCGCGCCAAGATGCCGGACATTCATCCCTGCGTCGTCGAGAGCCTGATCGACACCAAGAAATTTCCGAATGCGTTCCGCATGGCGCCTTCGATCGGTCAATGGGACGACGCCGCCCGCAATTATTGCCTCAATATCCTCAAGGCGAAAAAGGTTGCCGTGATCGGCGACACCACGGGTTATGGCGTGACCGCCGTCGGTGTGTCGGTGGCGGCCTTCAAGAAGGACGGCGCCGAAGTGGTCTATCAGGCCAACATCGATTCCACCCAGCCCGACATGACCCCGGACATGCTGCGCGCCAAAGACGCCGGCGCCGAAGTGATCGTGGTCTGGAGCGTCTCAACCGGCATGGAAGCGCGAATGTTCAACAGCCGCGCGGCGATGAACTGGGACGTTCCGTTCGTCGGCCATCCGTCAATGTCCTCCGGCGAAATCGCCGGGCTCGTCGAAAAGCCCGCCAACTGGAAGAAAGTCTACGCCATCGGCTACAAGAGCTGCAGCTACGATACCGCCGGCAAACTGCCGGCAAAGAGCGAGGAACTCGTTGGCCGTCTGCTCAAGGCCAACGTCGCGATCAGCGATACGCTGCTATGGTGGGTCGCCGGCGGCATCGATGCGATCGAGCTGATTGCCAAGGCGGTCGCGGAAAGTGGATCCACCGACAGCGAAGGCATCGTCAAATACTGGAATACGCTGTCGAAATATCCGGGCTATTTCGGCACCTACACCTTCACGCCGACCCAGCACAACGGCTATCCGACCGACGAGATCGTGATGTCGGAGGCCTCTACCGCCAAGAACGGCACCTTCGCGGTGGCGCCGGGGTATACTTAAAGGCCCGCGGAAAGCGCATCAGATGCTCGCCTCGATCCTCGCAACTGGTCTTGCGGCTGGCGCGATCTACGCGCTTGTCGGCATCACCTACAACACCATGTTCTCGACCTCGAGGGTGATGAGTTTCACCGCCGGCCAGCTCGCCATGCTCGGCGGCGTGTTCGGCTCGATGTTCATGCTGAAGATGGGCATGCCGATCCTGGTCGGATTCCTTTTGACGCTGCTTGGATGCGCCATCATCGGGGTGATCACCGAGTTCGTCGCGGTGCGGCCGGTGCTCAAGAGCCTCGACCAGCATCTCTATGTGCTGTCGACGCTGGCGCTGGCGCTGATGATCCAGCAGGTGACGGCGATCAAATGGGGCACCGAACCGCAACCGTTTCCCCGCCTGATCGGATGGGGCAGCGGGGTCTGGGACGAAAAGTTCTGGCTGCCGGTCGCAGCCTGCGCGATCACCATTATCGGCCTCGAATATCTGTATCGCCGCACATTGGTGGGCCGCGCCTTCCTGGCCATCGCGGAAGACAATTTCGCCGCGCGCGCGCTCGGCCTGCCGGAACGCAATCTGCGCGTCGCCAGCTACGCGCTCGCCGGCGTCATCGGCGGCGTTGCCGGATTTTCCGGCGGCGAGTTGCTGCTGGCGTTCTTCGCCAATGGCGCGCTCTTGAATTTCTACGGCTTCGTGCCGGTGGCGCTCGGCGGCCTCGGCAATAACCGTGGCGCCATCATCGGCGGCCTCGCGCTTGGCCTGTTCCAGCAGGCCGCGAATTTCCTGGTCGGCGGCATCTTCTCCTCGGTGGCGGTGTTCGCGCTGTTCATCGTCGTTCTGCTGGCGGCGCCGCAAGGTCTGTTCGGCTCGTCCACGGCGCGGAGGGTGTGATGGCCGCGGTCACCACGGCTTCCGAGCGCAGCGAACGCACGCCTTTCGCGCGCATGCTGCCGCAGCTCGCGCCGTTTGCCGGCATCCTGGCGGTCGCCATGATCCTGCCGTTCGTCAGCAACGACTACTGGGCGCTGATCGGCACCCGGGCGGCGATCTACTGGGTGCTGGTCTCCGGCCTCAACCTGGTGGTCGGCTTCGCCGGTCATCTGGCCATCGGCTATGTCGCGCTATTGGCGCTCGGTGCCTACGCGACAAGCGTGCTGGTTGCCGGCAATGTCATGGCGCCGGTGCCGGTTTTCGCGGCATTGCCGATCGCCGGCTGCGTCGGGGCGGTGTTCGGGGTCATCGTCGGCCTGCCGGCCTTGCGGTTGCGCACGTTCTATTTCGCGATGTCGACGCTCGGCTTTGCCACCATCGTCACCCAGATTGCGCTGGCCTGGCAGAGCGTCACCGGCGGCGGCATCGGTATTGCCGGTCCGGAATTTCCAGCAGCCCTTCGATACCGCCTGGGGCTACTACTATCTCTGCGTGGCGTTCGCAGCCTTCTGCACCTGGATGAGCGCCAACGTCGCTCACAGCCGGTTCGGCCGCGCCCTGATCGCGGTCCGCGATGCCGAGGTCGCAGCCGAAGCCACCGGCATTTCCAAGCCGCGCATGCTGATCGCGATCTTTCTGTTCGCCGGCGCGCTGGCGGCCATCGCCGGCGGACTGTTCGCGAGCTTGCAGACCTACATCACGCCGGATGCCTTTACCTTCGATCTGTCGATCTTGTTCTTCATTGCGATCCTGATCGGCGGACGCGGCTCGATCCTGGGCCCGATGCTCGGGACCATCATACTGACCATCCTGCCGGAGATCGCAGCCCCCCTCGCAGCATGGTCGACGTTCCTTTACGCCGGATTGCTGCTGGCGATCGTGCTGGCGATGCCCGGCGGCATCGCAGCATTGCTCGACTTCCGCAACCGCCGTCCGCTCGCCAGTAACCGCGCCATCGTGCCGCGCCCGGCCGCGCTCGGCGACATCGCGCGCAGGACTAGCGGCGACAAGACGCTCAGCCTGCGCAACATCGTGCTGAGCTTCGGCAACGTCCGCGCGATCGACGGTCTCGATCTCGATGTGAAGCCGGGCCAGGTGCACGGCCTGATCGGCCCCAACGGCAGCGGCAAGACCACTACGCTCAACGTGATTTCGGGCTATTATGCGGCGTCCACGGGAACGCTGGTGCTCGGCGCGGATGCCTTGCCGGCCGGAAAGCCGGAAGTCCGCGCGCTGACGCGGCATCGCCCGCACGTTTCAAACGCCGCGCGTGATCGGCGCCGCCTCCGTTCTGGAGAACGTGATGATCGGTGGCACCGTCGAAGGCGAAGCGACGTTTATCGAGGCGCTGCTGGCACTGCCGCGTCACTGGCGCGACGAGCGCAAGCTCGCGGCCTCCGCGCGCACGCTGCTTGGCGTCGTCGGACTGGAGCAGCTGGCTGACGTCCGCGCCGACCGCCTGCAGCACAGCGAGCTTCGCTTCATCGAGATCGCCCGCGCGCTGATGCTCGATCCGGACTTCCTGCTGCTCGACGAGCCGGCCGCGGGTCTGTCCGGCGACGAGATCGAACGCTTAGGCGCGCTGATCAAGGCGATCAGCCGGCGCGGCACTGCCGTATTGCTGGTCGAACATCATGCCGACCTGATCTTCGACATCTGCGACCAGGTCACGGTGCTGAATCTCGGGCGCGTGCTCGCCGCGGGCACGCCGGCCGAGATTCGCGCCCACAAGGAGGTGGTCAGTGCTTACCTCGGCGTCTGAAGCCTTGCTCGCGGTCAGTTCCCTCGAGGCCGGCTATGGCAAGATCCGCGTGCTGCATGGCGTGGACCTTGCGATAGAGCAGGGCGAAGTCGTCGCACTTCTCGGTCCCAACGGCGCCGGCAAGACCACGCTGCTGCGGGCACTATCGGGATTGTTGCCGGTGACCGCGGGAAAAGTGCGCTTTGATGGCCGCGACACCACGAGCACCACGCCGCGCGAGGCCGCACGCGCCGGGCTCGTGCACGTCATCGAAGGGCATCGGGTGTTCACGCAGATTTCCGTCACCGACAATCTCTTGCTGGCGGGTTACGACCTGCCGCGCGGCGAGCGCGCGGCGCGGGTCGAGGAGGCCTTGTCGTTCTTTCCGGAAATCGCGGAAAAACGCCACGAGCGCGGCGGCGCGCTCAGCGGCGGCCAGCAGCAAATGCTGACGGTCGCGCAGGGTTTGGTGCGCCGGCCGCGGCTATTGATGCTCGACGAACCATCGGCGGGATTGTCGCCGGTGCTGGTCGATCGCGTCCTCAACGTCATCGGCCAGTTGCGCGCACAGGGCACCGCGGTGCTGCTGGTCGAACAACTCTTGGAAAAAGCGCTCGCCGCCGCCGATCGCGTTTATGCGCTGGTGCAGGGGCATATCGTGCTGCAGGCACCGACCAGCGAGGCAAATCTGCCGCAACGGCTGGAACAGGTCTATTTCGGACACGAAGTCCAGGTGCTGTAGCCTGTGGACTAGCCTCTGTCTCGCTGATCCAAATGATCCGTCAGTTGATTGGCAATCCGCTTCGTGCCAACGGTGCGCCGCCGCGATTCAACTCGCCCCGGCGGCAATGTAGTCTCCCGCGCAAGAGAACAACTACCCCAAAAAGAGGTAGTGCATTCGGGAAGGACACGCGTGATGAGCTGTTTGCGCCTGATTTGCTATTCTTTCGCCGTTGTTTGTTGGTTATTTGCCGGATGGCCGGCAGTTGCACAAGAAACCATCAAGCTTGCCTACACCGATCCATTCTCCGGACCGTTCGCGTCCGGTGGCGACGAGTTCCTGAAGAACTTCCAGTACATCATCGCACGAAAGAATGCCGCCGGCGGCCCGCTCGGCCGCAAATACGAGCTGGTGCCGTTCGACGACAAGCTGCAGCCGGCCGAAGCGCTGATCGCGCTGAAAAGCATGACGGACCAGAACATGCCGTTCGTGATGCATTGCACCGGATCGAATGTCGGCGCCGCCCTGATCGACGCGGTGTCGAAGCACAATGCGCGCAACCCCGACAACCGCATCCTGTATCTGAACTGTGGTGCACTCGCCACCGAACTTACCAACGAGCATTGCGACTTCTGGCATTTTCGCTTTGCCGGCAGCGTCGACATGCGCGCGGCCGCCCGCATCAAGTCGCTGCCGCCGGACCTGAAGAAGGTTTATCTGCTCAACCAGGATTATCTGTTTGGCCAGTCCATCCAGCACGACTCCAAGAAGTGGCTCGCCAAGCTTCGCCCCGACATCGAAATCGTCGGCGACGAATTAATGCCGTTCGGCAAGGTGCAGGACTTCACGCCCTATGTGTCGAAGATCAAGGCATCGGGCGCGCAGAGCGTCGTCACCGGCAATTATAACCGCGACCTCAATTTGCTGATCAAGACCGCGGTCGATTCAGGGCTCGATGTGCGGTTCGACACGTTCCTGTCGCACCTGATCGGCGGACCCACCGCGATTGGAGCTGCCGGCGACAACCGGCTGACCTCGATCATGGAGTTCAACAGCAACGTTCCGGTCGACCTCAAGGTGCCGGAGGCCGAGAAATTCGCCACCGATTGGCGGGGCAGCGGTCACGACACCGACTTCTCGGCGCTTAATTTCGTCACCATGATCGACATGCTGACCGACGCGATCAACAAGGCAGGCTCCACCGATCCCCTGAAGGTCGCGCTGGCGCTGGAAGACATGCATGAGAAGGACCTGCTCGGGCAGGAAACCATCATGCGCAAGGAGGACCATCAGCTCCTGATGCCCTATTACGCCGGCGTGTTCTCCAAGGGCGTCAAATATGACGCCGAGCACACCGGTTTCGGCTGGAAGAACTACATGACGGCATCAGCCGCCGACCTGACGCTACCGACCGTCTGCAAGATGAAGCGGCCCGAATGACCAGGCTCGAAAGGATTTAAAGCAGCAGGGAGCGCGGACAGCAGTCATGGAAATCGTCCTCGTTTCTCTGCTCAACGGCCTCGTCTACGGCATGCTGTTGTTCATGCTGGCCAGCGGCCTGACGCTGATCTTCAGCATGATGGGCGTGTTGAATTTCGCCCATGCCAGCATCTACATGATCGGCGCCTATCTCGCCTTCACCGTCAGCCGGCTGATCGGTTTCTTTCCGGCGCTGATCGTTGCGCCGATCCTTTGCGGGCTGCTGGGGGCGGCGATCGAGGTCTGGGGCCTGCGGCGGGTTCACAGCAACGGGCATATCGCCGAACTGTTGTTCACCTTCGGCCTCGTCTTCATCATCCAGCGCAGCGTGCAGATGATCTGGGGCATGCTGCCGATGGCCTATCGGGTGCCGGCGAGCCTCGATTTTTCACTGTTCACCTTCTACGGCGAACACTTCCCGGCCTATCGCGGCTTCATGCTGCTGGTCTCCGCCGGCATGCTGCTGGCGCTCTGGCTGCTACTGAAGAAGACCCGCGTCGGGATGGTGATCCGGGCCGCATTGACCCATCCGGAAATGGCGAGCGCACTCGGCCATAACGTGCCGATGGTTTTCACCATCGTGTTCGCCGGCGGCTGCATGCTGGCCGGCCTCGCCGGTGTGATCGGCGGCAATTACCAGACCACCGAGCCCGGGATGGCGGACGCGATGGGTCCGATCGTGTTCGTCGTCGTGGTGTTTGGCGGGCTGGGTTCGCTGCTCGGATGCTTCATCGCCTCGATCCTGATGGGCATGATCCAGACCTTCGCGGTCGTGATCAATTATTCGATGCTCGACTTGCTCAAACCGCTCGGCGTCACGGTGTCGGACAGCAATCTCTTCACCGAGATCATGATGATGCCGGTGGCGCGGATCGGCGCGCTGTTGCCGTTCGTGATGATGATCGTGATCCTGCTGTTCCGGCCGCGCGGCCTGTTGGGGACGCGGGATACATGAGCGGGACGCGTTCCACGCAAAGCGCGATCTGGATCGTGGCGCTCTTGGTCGCGATGCTGATGCCATGGCTGTTCTATAACTACCACACCGGCCGTCACTCCGGCTTCGTGGTGTCGATGCTGAGCCAGATGGGCATGATGAGCATCCTGGCGCTGTCCTACAACATGCTGCTGGGGCAGGCCGGGCTGTTCTCGTTCTGCCACGCCACGTTCTTCGGTGTCGGCGGCTATGCCACCATTCATTTTCTCAACATGGCCGGCGACGGCGGCTTGCCGGTGCCGATGGAGCTCATTCCAATTCTCTCCGGGCTCTCCGGCCTCGGGCTTGCCATCGTATTCGGCTACATGGCGACCAAGCAGCGCGCGACCGCGTTTGCCATGATCACGCTCGGGATCGGCGAGTTGATGACGACGGCCGCGCTGAGTTTCCATCATTTCTTCGGCGGCGAGGGCGGCGTCAACGCCAACCGCATGATCGGCCATAGCCTGTTCGGCCTGAAATATGCGTCCGCCGTCCAGGTCTATTATTTGATCCTGGCGTGGGTGGTGCTTGCGACGCTGGCCATGTTCTTTCTGACGCAGACGCCGCTCGGCCGCATGGCGAACGCCACCCGCGACAATTTCGAGCGCGCCCAGTTCATGGGTTACGATCCCCGCATGGTGCGATTCCTGCAATTCGCCCTGTCGGGCTTCTTCGCCGGCATCGGCGGTGGGCTCTACGCCATCACCTATGAGATCGTGACCTTCGATGCGCTGGCGGCACCCTTGTCGGCGAACGCGCTATTGATGGCGTATATCGGCGGCTCCGCGGTGTTCGGCGGTCCGTTGTTGGGCGCGGTGCTGATCACGCTGCTGCAGAGCGGCGTCAGCCTGTTGTCCAATTCCTGGCTGGTCTATGTCGGCGTGCTGTTCATCACGATGGTGATGTTCGCCCCCAGCGGCATCATGGGCCTGGTGCTGGCGCATCGCCCGGTCGCGCGCGCCGGCCTGCTGGGCCAACTCGCGCTGCCATATCTACGCGTCCTCCTGCCTGGATCGTTGATGGTGCTTGGCTTTGTCGGTCTGGTCGAATTGACCTCATTCCTGACCATTGGTGCTGCGCAAGGCAAGACGCTCGTGCTGTTCGGCAACAAAATCGACGTGCACGCGCTGCTGCCCTGGCTCATCTCGGCCGTTCTGCTGTTCGGCGGCGGCTTCTGGTTTCGCGTTGAAGCGCGCGCG
Organism: uncultured Pseudomonadota bacterium; assembly: GCA_963771225.1. Taxonomy (GTDB): domain Bacteria; phylum Pseudomonadota; class Alphaproteobacteria; order Rhizobiales; family Xanthobacteraceae; genus Bradyrhizobium. The sequence continues at coordinate 426,329 of CAVYSR010000017.1, forward strand.
TTTCATCGGACGTGGGAGCGCCTGATGGCCGAAGTCGCACCCGCGAGGGCGTTGGGATGACCGACCTCGCGCTCAGCCTTACCGATGTCAGCAAGGCGTTCGGCCTGACCAAAATCATCAGCGGCGTCAATCTCGACGTCGCGAAGGGCGAACGCCACGCCATCATCGGCCCCAACGGCGCCGGCAAGACCACATTGTTCAATCTGATCAGCGGCCGGTTCCTGTTATCGTCAGGCGAAATCCGCCTCAATGGCGAGCGCATCGATGGTCTGCCGCCGCACAAGATCAACCGCTTGGGGCTGTCGCGCAGCTTCCAGATCACCTCGATCTATCCAAAGCTATCGGTGTTTGAAAACCTGCGCTGCGCCTTGTTGTGGAGCATGGGCTACTATTATTCGTTCTGGACGCCGCTATGGATCCAGCGCGGCCTTAACGAACGCACCGAGAAAATTCTGGAAGAACTCAATCTCACGGCGCGACGCCACACCGCCGCGGGTCTGCTCCCATATGCCGATCAGCGCGCGCTGGAAATCGGCATGACCATTGCCGGCGGCGCGTCGGTGATCCTGCTGGACGAACCCACCGCAGGCATGAGCAACACCGAAACCGACAACGCCATGGAACTGATCCGCCGGGTTTCAAAAGGCAAGACCCTGTTGATGGTGGAGCACGACATGAAGGTGGTGTTCGATCTTGCCGACGTCATCACGGTTCTGGTCTACGGCCGGGTGATCGCCTCGGGACCACCGCATGAGGTGCGAGCCAACGCGGCGGTGCAGGAGGCGTATCTGGGCGCCCTGGTTGCCGCATGAGCCTCGCTGTCAACAATCTCCACGCTTATTACGGCCAGAGCCACATCCTTCATGGCGTGGATATGAACGTCAACGACGGCGAGATCGTCAGCCTGCTCGGGCGTAATGGCGTCGGCCGGTCGACGACCTGCAAGGCGATCATGGGACTGGTGGCCGCCCAGGGTACGGTGAGATACCGCGACCGGGACATCGCGGGCTTGCGGCCGGATCAGGTCGCCCATTGCGGCATCGGTTATGTGCCGGAGGACCGGCAGATCTTTCCGACGCTCACCGTGCGGCAGAATCTCGAAATGGGCTTGAAGCAGTCGAAGAAATTCGGCCGCTGGAATTTCGACGACGTCTTCCGGATGTTTCCGAACCTCGCGGCCCGGCAAAATGTCTCCGCCGGCGTGCTGTCGGGCGGCGAGCAGCAGATGCTGACGATGTGCCGCACGCTGATGGGCGATCCCGACCTGATCCTGATCGACGAGCCGACCGAGGGTCTGGCGCCCAAGCTGGTCGAGCAGGTCGGCGAATTGCTGGAGGAGATCGCCCGGCGCGGGGTCGCCATCCTCCTGGTCGAGCAAAAACTGGCGATCGCACTGAAGATCTGCGCTCGGCTTTACGTCATGGGCCATGGCCGAATCGTTTTTCACGGTACCCCGGCGGAGCTCGCGGCAAATCCCGCCGTCCGCCGGGAATGGCTGGAGGTTTAAGGCCGCCGCGATAGCGCCCGCTCGACTTGTCGCGACTGCTTCATAATTAACCTGTCATTAACCAAGAGGGTCGATCTTTAACCATTCGATAAGAATGGAGAGTCGACCGCGATGGACGCAATTGCGAAGGCCACACGTCAACCCGTCCGGATGCGAGGCCGCTCCTACGTCGCGTTCACTTTTTGCCCGGTCGTTCCGATTGCGGGCTGGCTTGAAGAAATCGACGCAACCCTTGCCCGCTCGCCCGGCTTTTTTGTCGGAAGGCCGGTGGTGCTGGATTTATCCGCCGTCGACCTCAGCCAATCGGCTATCGCTCACCTCGTCACAAGCCTGGAGCAGCGGAACATTCGTGTCCTCGGCCTCGAGAATGTGGATGCCGCGCGCCTCACGACGAGCATGCCGCCTTTGCTGACCGGCGGTCGCCACTGCATGCTGGCGCCGAACGAGCCGCAAGAAGCCCGAAGCGAAACCGAAGCTGGCTTCTCTGGTGCTCGAAAGCCCGGTGCGCTCCGGCCAGTCGATCTATAGCGATGGCGATGTCACCGTGCTGGGCTCGGTCGGGTCCGGTGCGGAGATTGTCGCCTGCGGGTCGATCCATGTCTATGGAACGCTTCGCGGCCGTGCGATGGCGGGCTTCAGCGGCAACGCTACCGCGCGGATTTTCTGCCAGAAGATCGAAGCCGAACTGCTCGCCATCGACGGCTACTACCAGACGGCTGAAGAAATAGACGTCGCGTTGCGCAATCGTCCGGCTCAGGCATGGCTGGAAGGCGACATCATGAAAATCGCACCACTCAATTAATTCGGCTAGGGAGATAAGAATGGCCAAAGTCTTGGTCGTGACGTCCGGCAAGGGCGGCGTCGGTAAGACAACTTCTACGGCGGCGCTCGGTGCGGCGCTGGCGCAAATGGGAGAGAAAGTAGTCGTCGTCGACTTCGACGTCGGCCTGCGGAATCTCGATCTTGTCCTGGGGGCCGAGCGACGGGTCGTGTTCGACCTGATCAATGTCGTGCAGGGCGTCGCAAAGCTCTCGCAGGCTCTTATCCGCGACAAGCGCCTGGAGAATTTGTGGTTGCTTCCGGCATCCCAGACCAGGGACAAGGATGCCCTGACGGACGCCGGGGTAGGGAGCATTATCGCCGAGCTGCGAACCAGATTTGACTGGATTCTCTGCGACAGCCCGGCGGGCATCGAGCGGGGCGCCATGCTCGCGATGCGCTATGCCGACGAGGCCGTCATCGTCACCAATCCCGAAGTTTCATCGGTGCGTGACTCCGACCGCATCATTGGAATGCTCAATTCGAAGACCGTGAAGGCCGAACGGGGTGAGCGCGTCGAGAAGCATATATTGATCACCCGGTATGATTCAGCGCGCGCATCACGCGGCGAGATGCTCAGCATCGACGATATCCTCGAAATTCTTGCAACACCGCTGCTTGGGATCATTCCCGAGAGCCAGGACGTCCTGCGCGCGTCAAACGTTGGATCGCCGGTGACGCTGAACAACGCCGCCAGCGCGCCGGCCCGCGCCTACGTCGACGCCGTGCGTCGTCTGATGGGGGAGGCCGTCACCATGACGGTGCCGGTCGATCGCAGGGGGTTGATGAACCGGTTACTGGGACGGAGGGCCGCATGATGAATCTGCTGCGGCTCATCGGTGGTGGCCGTACTGCTTCCGCGCCTGTCGCACGGGAACGGTTGCAGATTCTGCTGGCGCACGAACGCGGTTTGCGCGGCCAGCCTGATTTACTGGGATTGCTGCGGACGGAGATCCTCGCCGTGGTCTCGCGGCACATCGTGCTCGATCCGGAAAAGGTCATTGTCAGGATGGACAGGGGCAAACATGTATCGACGCTTGAAGTCGATATCGAAGTGCCGAACGGCGTCGAAACATCAATGGCGGCGGCTGCGTCATGATCGCCGACAGCAACAGTGACATCGCCTGGCACAGGGTTCAGCTCCGGAAGAACCGCAACGCCGTGAAAGCCCTGGAGATCGCTCACTTCAGGACTGGCAATATCGCCGGTTCGAGCGATCAAATACAAAAGAACATCGCGATCCTGAAACGAAAGATCGCGGAATCCGAGCGATGCATCGCGACCCATGAGCGGCGAACCAAGCGGCCGGTCGCAACGGACCGTCAAAGCCTCGCCAACGTGAGCTGGAGCAGTTGGAACGCCCGCGGTGTGAGCTGGCGCTGACCGGATAGTCCTAAAAATTCGTATGTACGAAACCGGACATCGCTATTATTCTGGTCGTTATCATCGCTCTGTTGCGGCATCTATCGATGACTGAGAGTGCTTCAGGCTCCGGCCTGATCTAGGGCGTGTACTCATAAATCGAGGTTCGTGAGCGAGCTCGACCCATGTCCGCTATCCGGCATATTGCAGACTCAAACCGGACATCGCCTCAAGTCCGAAAAGTGCCAGAGGCAGACATCCCATAACCTTATTCGATCACCTCGTTGGCGCGAGCGGTTAGCGCCGCCGGTATCGCTCGTCTAGTCTAGGGAGGCGTCGAACCGTTGAGCAGGACCGAGTGGCGGCGCCCATAAGCGAAGTAGAGGGCGAGGCCGATCACCAGCCACACAATGAGACGCAGCCAAGTCTCCCAAGGCAGGAATACCATCAGCAGGAGCGAGAAGGCGATGCCGAGAATCGGTACAAACGGCACGCCGGGCGTGCGGAACGGGCGGGCGACCTCCGCGTCGCTCCTGCGCAGATATATCACCGCACCGCAGACCAGCACGAAGGCGAACAACGTGCCGATGCTGACCATTTCCCCGAGGATGTCGATCGGGGTTAGCGCCGCGACGACGGCCACGATGATCCCGATCAGAAGCTGGCTCTTATGGGGCGTCCCGAGCGAGGGATGCACATCGGAGAACATTTTGGGCAGCAGGCCGTCCTTGGCGATCTGGAAGAAGATGCGGCTCTGGCCATAGAGCGACACCAGGATCACCGTGGTGAGGCCGCAGAGCGCTCCGATTTTGATCAACACCGAGAACCAGGTCAGCCCGAGGACATCAACGCCCTTGGCGATCGGATCGGACACGCCGAGTTCGGTGTAGGGCACGAGGCCTGTGAGTACACCGGCGACCGCGACATAGAGGATAGTGCAGATCAATAGCGAGCCGAGAATGCCGATCGGCATATCGGTTTGCGGGTTATTGGCTTCCTGAGCTGCGGTCGACACGGCGTCGAAGCCTATGAAAGCGAAGAATACGACGGCTGCACCGCGCATGATGCCGCTCCAGCCGAATTGACCGAATGTGCCGGTATTGTCCGGGACGAAGGGATGCCAATTGGCGGGCGTGACGTAGCCGATGCCGAACAGGATAAAGGCAATTACGACGAAGAGCTTGATGCCAACCATGATGTTGTTGAGTCGGGCCGATTCCTTGGTTCCACCGATCAGCATGGCCGTGAGCAGGAGGACAATCAACGCCGCCGGCAGATTGACGATGCCTGCTACAGTCGAACCGTCCGGCTGCTTGAACTCGGTCCAGGGCGCCGCGGCATATTGGGGTGGAATGTTGATGCCGAAATTATGCAACAGCGAGACAATATAGCCCGACCAGCCGACGGCGACGGTGGAGGCGCCCATGGCGTATTCGAGGATGAGGTCCCAACCGATGATCCAGGCGAAAATCTCGCCCAAGGTCGCATAGGTATAGGTGTAGGTGCTGCCGGAGACCGGTAGAAGCGTGGCGAGTTCGGCGTAGCACAGGCCGACGAAGGTACAGGCGATGCCGCCGACGACGAAGGAGAGCATGATACCGGGGCCGGCATAGTGCGCCGCCGCCGTGCCGGTGAGAACGAAGATACCGGCGCCGATGATGCAGCCGATACCGAGCGCCATAATGCTCAACGGCCCAAGCGTCTTGTCAAGCGTGTGCTCACCCGCTTCTTTGATGATGGCGGCTACCGACTTTCGGGTCATCAAACCCCGGTCTGTCATGGAGACATTCCCTTCGATTGTGGGCAGTGTAGCCTGCCAATCAGGATGATACCCTGCGGATGATTGTCGCTACGCGACCAGAGGGCAGGTGCTTTTCTGGTATGCGTGCCGGGAGCGACAATCACGGCCAGATTTTGACTGTACACTCGCAGCGTGTGTGATCTGGATTGCGGGCCTGGGGCGAACTTTGCTTGTGACCATCGTAACTGATCCGACGGATATCCGAGGTAGATGTCCGAAGAGGGGTCATTCGCGTCGTTTTCGACGTATCTGCAGCATGTCCGCTATCCGGCCCATCTCAGACCTGCAATTCGGCCTCGCAAACACCGAGATAGGCGTGATTTAAGCTCCCGAACCGGGGCCTCGAATCATGAGATACGAATTCACGGACTTTGAGTGCACTGCCATCAGGCCGTTTCTTCCGAACAAGTCGCGCGGGGTGCCGAGGGTCAATGACCGACGTGTCCTCATTGGCGTAGGTTCAAATCCCACGGCCCAGAGGTCAGCGATTGCCTCACAATTAACGTCCGGCTCCTGATATCCGTGCTATGTTCTGGTTCATTGGCCCGACCAAAAACGCGCAACTTGGATGCGCGCGCCGTCTGGGGACCGTCTGGACGATATGACGGGTCCCGGACCGACGGCTTCGTCAGCATTGCTTAAAACCTTGGCGCTGCGGCGGCGGTTCTCGGACGCCACGTCAATCCCCGCAGACTGAAGCCCAGACCGACCGGGCGGATATCGCCCGTGCACGCTATCGATCCGGGGCCGCTTAGCAATAAATTGCTGGCGGGCCTTCCGCAAAGGGACTTGCAGCTTCTGCTGCCGCATTTCATTACGCTGCCGCTCCCACAAGGCACCGTTTTGGTCGAGGCCGGCGATGAAGTCGATCAGGCCTATTTCCCGCTAGCCGGAATGGTGTCGGTGATTGTGGTGATGCGCGATGGCAAGGCGATCGAGACCGCTACGGTCGGACGCGAGGGCGTCATCGGCGCAATGTCCGGTTTTGGCCTTCACGTATCGCGGGTGCGCGCCATCGCCCAATTGCCGCTTTGGGTCGGCCGGATTGCCTCGACCCAAATGAGAAAGGCCGTGGCGGTCAGCAAACCGATCGCCGATCTCTGCATTCGCTACAACGAAGTCCTGCTGGCACAGGCCCGGATCACGGCGGCCTGCAACGCCTTGCATCTCGTGGAAGCCAGGCTCTGCCGGTGGTTGCTTCAAACCACCGAGCGGGCCGAGAGCGACACCATCACGCTGACGCACGAATTCCTCGCGGAGATGCTCGGCGTCAGGCGCACGTCCATCACCGAGGTCGCCAGCAAGATACAGGCGACGGGCGCAATCCGCTATTCGCGCGGCGTCATCAAGATCCTTGATTTCGAAGCGCTCAAGGTATTGTCCTGCGAATGCTATGAAACTCTGCGGGAGCAGGCCTAGTCGCGGGCGGTGAAGTCACGGGCAGGAGGCATCTCCGCAGGGACGGAGATGCCAGGACATTTCCGCCGCCGTCAGGTCGCCGACTTTGCCCGTCGTGCCAATCTGTCGCAACCGGCGTGATTGATTTCGAACCCAAATCACCTGCTATATCCCGCGCATCCCGTCCCGCTTGAGGGGCGTATCGCGATCGTCACGGACGTTGGGTGCGGGATGCGGTGGACGCGGCGGCGACGTAGCGCAAATATTTTGCGCGGACGAGCGACGCTGACGCGGACGGCGAAGTCGTGTGGTCCTGACACCCCGACGCTGGTGTCAAGTTCTGAGAAGCAAGTTCAAGTTTCTTGGGGGCGACGGTGGCAAACAAGCCCGGTCACCGGGGAGAGCGCGGAATAAGCCGTTAAAACCATCGCGCAGGGAAGGCCGGGTGTTCCGGTGAGCCCGTGGTGACTAACGCGTGTGCTTTCTACCACTGCGCACGCGGCTGCGGGTGCAACGGGCACCCGGCTTTCCCTGCGCCCTCTGTTTTCAGAGGCAGGACGTTCAAGCAAAACTCGGGCGCATTGCGCGGCGAGATTGCGAAACTGTATCTTATTACATTTTCGTCATCATCCGCGAAAGCGGATGATCCAGTATTCCGAGGCGTCCATGATCAAGTCGATAAGCTGCGGCGTACTGGATACTCCGCTTTCGCGGAGTATGACGGTTTGTGATGGAGTAGCGCCGTGGATCGCAGTTGCTTCGCGGAGCCTGTCATCGGGCGCGCATTCGCGCGACCCGTTGGCTCGCAATGACGGCTGAGGTTGTTGGTCGTCAGTAGCGTGCCGGCACGTACATTTCAGGCGGAATGGGGCCGCGGTGGTAGTCCGGATTATGGACGCGGGGCGGCAGGACCACGGCATCGCGCGCGATTTCCTGGTAGGGGATCTGTTCAAGCAGATGCGAGATGCAGTTGAGCCGCGCCTTCTTCTTGTCGACGGCATCGACCACGTGCCACGGCGCTTCCGCGATGTGGGTGTGCTCCAGCATCGCTTCCTTGGCCTTGGTATACTGCTCCCAGCGGCTGCGCGCCTGCACATCCATCGGGCTCAGCTTCCACTGCTTCAGCGGATCCTGGATCCGCATGGTGAAGCGGAAGTTTTGTTCCTGGTCGGTGATCGAGAACCAGTATTTGATCAGTATGATGCCGGAGCGCACCAGCATGCGTTCGAATTCCGGCACCGAGCGGAAGAACTCCTCGACGTCCTGTTCGGTGCAAAACCCCATGACCCTTTCGACGCCGGCGCGGTTGTACCAGCTGCGGTCGAACAGCACGATTTCGCCGCCGGCCGGCAGATGCGAAACGTAACGCTGAAAATACCATTGCGTGCGCTCACGCTCGTTCGGCGCCGGCAGCGCTGCGACGCGACAGACCCGCGGATTGAGCCGCTGGGTAATGCGCTTGATGACGCCGCCTTTGCCGGCGGAATCCCGGCCCTCGAAAATCACCACCACCTTGAGCTTGTGGTGCTGCACCCAGCTCTGCAATTTCACCAGTTCGCCCTGCAGGCGGAACAGCTCCTTGAAATAGACTTTCCGGTCGACGCTCTCTTCGACGGGGTGGCCGGTGAGTTCGCTGGTCAGCGCGTCGAGGCGATCGTCGTCGATCTCAAGCTCAAGCTCCTCCTCGAAGCTGTCGAGCATTTCCGCATGGATACGATCATGGGCCGGCTGTCGGCCATTGACGGGTTTGTCGCTCATGGGAAGCTCCAGTTCGGGATATCGCGACCCGTTATGTGCAAATCTAAATGTCAGCGGTGTGACACCACCGCTGCGCGGCATGCGCCCGTGCGCCAAACCGATCCGGAATTGATAAGCATCGGCTTTCTCGATCGCGGGGCATATCTTTTGGATCGAATACCTGTTCGCCTGTGCACCATCGTTGACCTTGGCACTGCAAAATTCGCGCATCCGATTTGGGTACTGGCGAAGCCTTTCGCGCCGCTCGATTTGGCCGCGGTGTTGCCGGCGCGGCCGGGCTCTGCGGGCGTGCCCGCATTGCGGACGCCTCCTCGTGTTGCACAGGGACCGCGCCGGGCGCGAAAGCGGAGCCTGAATCCCCCGCAAGTGCCCGGCAATTGGGCACATTTCGGTTTTCACTGCAGAATTAAGAACAGATCATGAAAAGTAAGTCATGTGACTGTCATGAACCCTTTTTAATCAGGCTTTATTGAAAGAGGGGCGGGCTGGCGCGGGCATAGCTTGGGCGTGGCCATGTTGCTTTGGTGGCGGAAAAAGGGATTTTCAGATGGACGCGATCCACAATGGTCGAGGCGATGCGCATGCCAATGCGGCCGTAGAGGAGCCTCAAGACCAGGAGAATGGTGGAATTAACAAGACCGTAGCGACGGTGATCGTCGTCGCGGCGGGTGCGGCGCTGTTTGAAGCGGCATTGTTGCCGGGCCTTGTGCTGGGCGTGGCCGCAATGGCCGCGCCGAAGTATCTGCCCAAACTGGCAAGCTCGCTTGCGCCGGTGTTCAAGTCGACGGTGCGCGGAACCTTCAAGCTCGCGCAGAAGTCGAAAGAGGCGTTCGCCGAGGCCCATGAGCACGTCAATGACATCGTCGCCGAAGTGCGTGCCGAGGATGCCGACGGCACGAACGGCGCACGAACCGGCAAGTCGCGTTCCGCTGCTTGAGCGCTGGTCGAGATGAACTGCGTACCGGCCCGAGGGGCCGGTATGCCGCCTGTGCTGACTTCGGGTTTGTCGTTCAAGTGTATCGGGATTGAAGCCGCGGCTACCGATGGCAAGTGCCCCATTGATGCCGCGATGTCAGTTGCGATTGAGCGCTCCATCCGGAGTTCCGATCTGGGATCGATGATGACCAACGTAAAACTGCAGGTTGCGCATCAGGTGCCCGGCCGCGTCCGCATGAAGATTCCGTCGGCGAAAGGCAATCCCGAGCTTCTGGAAGAGATGAAACAGACTCTTTCAGTGATTCCGGGAATCGAAGAGGTCATCATCAACCCGGCGACGGGAAGTCTGGTGTTGCATTACGACACCGATCAGCACGATGAATTTCACGGCCACCTCGTGCATCACACCGGTGGACAACATCAGCCTCCGCCGAGCAACGAGATCGATGCTCTCGCAAGCAAGATTCAGCAGGAAGCCGAGTTTCTTGCCGAAAATTCCCATACTGCCCGGGTGGTTGTGGATTTCTTCAAACAGGTCGATGCAGCAGATCAAGACGGGTAGCCACAATACCATCGACCTCAAGATTGTGCTGGCGGTCGGAATTGCCAGTTTCACGATCATGGAAGTTGGCGCCAACGCCGCAACCCCGGTCTGGGTGACGCTCGCGATGTTTGGCTTGAACCATCTGATCGAGGCGAACACACCTGAGGGTCTTGACCCGGATGACGAGACCGGCGATGGCGGCCACCGCGACATGCGCCGGCCTGAAATTCTGGAATGTAGCTGAATGGAATTTTCTGTCCGTCATTCGATGCCGGGTCGCGTTCGGCTCCATGTTCCGCTGTTATGCCAAAAACGTTCGCTGGCAGAGACGTTTCTCGATTGGCTGGGAAGGCAAGCGGGAATTATAGACGGCGCGCATCAACTACGATTGCGCCAGCCTGGTGCTTGAATACGATCCGGCCCAGGAGCCGTTGCTTCGCGCCATGCTTGAGCGCTTTCAGCACGCCAGCCTGAACGACATCAAGCTGATCGCCTCGAGTTCGAAGCCGGCGTCGACCCCGGCAAACGCGAATTCAACCCTGCCTGCGGTTTCGAAACGCTTCCCGCTGGCGCTGCCCACGGTGTCGCTGCTGATGGCGTTCAGCGCCAATCCGGTCGATTGCCGCCGTCAACCTGCCTCTGATGCTTTGGAACGCGCTGCCGATCGCGCAGACGCGCGTGGAAAGTGTGGGACAACGAACGCCGGCTCAACATCGACGTTCTCGACACGTTGGCGATCAGCTCGTCGATATTGCAGGGCGTGCCGATGGCCGGTTGCATCGTGACCTGGCTCATCAAGCTCGGCGACTGGATCAGGGATCTGACCGCCGCGGGCTCGCGGCGCGCCATCAGCGAGCTGCTCGAGTTCCAGTCGAAATCCGCCTGGGTATTGCGAAATGGCGTGGTGGAGGCGATCCCGGCCAGCGATCTCGAAGAAGGCGACCTCGTTGTGGTCTATCCCGGCGAGATGATCTCGGTGGATGGTGAGATCGTCGATGGCCACGCCACCATCGACCAGAAGACCATCACCGGCGAAGGTCTGCCGGTGAACAGGGGAGTGGGCGAGACGGCGTTTGCCGCCACCGTCATTCGAGACGGCCAGATCACGGTACGCGCGCTGCGGGTCGGCTCGGCGACGACCGCCGGCCAGATCGTGCACCTGGTGGAATCCGCGCCGATCGGCGACACCCGGATGCAGAATCATGCCGAGCAGATTTGCCGATCGGCTGGTCACGCCGACGCTGGGGCTCGCCGCCGGTACCGCCGCGATATCAGGCGATTTCAACCGCTTCCTTTCGCTCGTCATTGTCGATTACGGCACCGGCATTCGCGTCGCGGCACCGACATCCGTGCTGTCGTCCATGACCCATGCCGCACGGGCCGGCATCATCATCAAGAGCGGCGGCCACATGGAGAAGCTGGCCGGCATCGACACTGTCGTGTTCGACAAGACCGGCACGCTGACGCGCGGTACGCCCGCGGTGATGGACGTCATTCCCTATCAGGATCACATCACCCCGGGCCATCTCCTGGGCCTCGCGGCGGCCGCCGAAACGCGCCTGCAGCACCCGGTCGCCGAGGCCTTGCGCGTGCGCGCGCGGGAGCTCGCAGTCAACGTTCCGGCATGCGACGAAACCAAATATCGCATCGGCCTCGGCGTCGAAGGCCAGGTCAACGGCTATTACATGCATGTCGGCAACGAGCGCTTCATGCGCCAGTGCGACATCCAGGTCGACGCCAGCCGCGTTGGACCGCAGTGCGCTGGATGAAAAAGGCTATTCCTGCCTCTACATCGCGGTGGATGGCCAGCTCGCGGGTCTGGTTCCCTTTTCCGACGAAATTCGCGCTGAAAGCCGCCCGGTCATCCAGCAACTGCATGCCCTGGGGATCAAGAATACGGTCATGCTGACCGGCGACAATGGCGTCGTCGCGCGCGCGGTCTGCAACGAGATCGGGTTGACGCGGCATTTCGCCGACATGCTGCCGGCGGACAAGGCTGAAATCATTCAGCAGATGCAGCGCGAGGGCAAGAGAGTCGCGATGGTGGGCGACGGCATCAACGATTCACCGGCCTTGAGTTTCGCCGATGTCGGCATCGCCATGAAACATGGTGCGGAGGTCACGCACGAGTCGGCCGATATCATCCTGATGGAAGACTCGCTGTGGAAACTGGTCAAGGCGGTTGAAATCTCGCAAGGGCGCGGTTCGCCTCATCAGGCAGAATTATGCGATCGTGGCCGGCCTTAATACCGTGGCGCTGGCGCTGGCGTTGCCGGGCGGATTGATCACCCCCGAGGTCACGGCCCTGATCAGCAACGGCTCGGCGATCCTTGCAAGCATGAATGGGATACGTCCCATCCTGCGCTATCAGTGATATGACACTGGAACTCGCCCCGACAGCAGCTATCCCAGATCGATCACACCGCCTTGAAGCAGGCGGTAAAGAGCCTCGAAAATCCCAATTTCGCCGCGCGGCTTGCCGATTATGCCGGCGTTCCCGTCAACCGGGTGCTGGGTATCCTGCCAAAGATCGCCAACAACCAGCTCGGCGCAATGGTGCGGTCGGCGATGATGAAGAGCCTCGATGTCGCCATCGATACCCTGGAGGACGAACCGCCGCCGACCCCGGCGATCTGGTTTTCGTCGTTCCTGGCCGGCGTGACGGGGGGCGTGAGCGGCCTTGTCGGCTTCGCGGCACTTCCCGTCGAGTTGCCCTTGACCACCACGTTCATGCTCCGCGCAATCGCCGCGATCGCGCGGCACGAAGGCGAGGATCTGTCCAAAATCGAGGCCCGGCTCGCTTGCCTCGAAGTCTTTGCGCTGGGGACAAAGCAGCGAAACCAGCAGATCGATGTCGGCTACTACGCCGCCCGCGCGCTGCTCGAGCAAATATACCGCCGACATCGTGGCCCTGGTGGCGGAACGCGGTGCGGTCGACGTTTCGGCGCCGGTGGTCAGAAACATGGTGAGCGAGATCGTGTCGCGTTTTGGCCTTGTTGTGTCCGACAAGGTGGCGGCGGGCGCGTTGCCGATACTCGGCGCCGTGGGCGGAGCCACCGTCAATGTCATCTTCATGGATCACTATCAGCGGATCGCGCAGGCTCATTTTGCCCTGCGCAGACTTGAGCGCACCTACGGCGTCGGCAATGTTCGTCGACGCTATGCCGAATTGGCCGCGCGGTCGCCGACCGCGACCGCTTGAGATTTTGGCGTTCGTCCACGAAGCATCCGCTGACCGGGCACCGCCAGTCGGGCGCCGTTTCCGTGACACCTACTCCCGAAACGAGGCTGCGCGACCTGCGTCGGATGCGCCTGCTGGCAACGGCGTTGCTGGCGCTGATGTCCGCGATCTTCGTTGCGACCTATGTCACCAAATTCGAATGGACGTGGCTGGCCTATTTGCGGGCATTTGCGGAGGCGGGAATGATCGGGGCCTGCGCCGACTGGTTCGCCGTTGTCGCCTTGTTCCGCCATCCGCTCGGCCTGCCGATTCCGCATACGGCGATCGTGCCGCACAACAAGGAACGAATCGGCGGCGCCATCGGCCGCTTCATCTCCAACAACTTCCTGTCGCCGAAGGTCCTGAGCGCGAAAATCCGGGAAGTCGATCCGGCAGGTTGGATGGCGCGCTGGCTGTCGAACCCGGAAAATGCCAATCGCGTCGCGCGGCGCGTCGCGACGGCATTGCCGCAGATCCTGCGGGCGCTGCCCCGCGACGAGATCAATGCGTTCCTGGCGCGCGCCGCGCGGAGTGGAATCGAAGCGATCCCTGCCGCGCCGCTGGCTTCAAAGGTGCTGTCCGTATTGTGGGCGCAGGGCGAGACGCAAGCACTGGTCGAGCGGGCCATCACCATCGCTGGCGAGGATGCTCACGGATAACCGGGACCGGATCAAGGTGACCGTCACCCAGAAATCCTCGCGCTTCATTCCCAAATGGGTCGACGCCATCGTCGCCGACAAGATTGTGAGCGGGCTTGACGCAACTGCTGGAGGAGATGCGCGATCCCGCTCATCCCTGGCGTACCGAGCTTGGGGTTGCCGTCGACAAGTTGATCGACGACCTTGCCACAGAGCCCGAGATGTATGCGCGTGGCGAGGCATTCAAGGCTGAGATTCTTCACAATCCGGTCGTGCTGCAGCAGGTCAACAAGCTCTGGGCCGAGATCGGAGCCAGGCTCGATGCCCATTCCAATTCCTACATCAACCAGATATCCGACGGCCTTGAGCAGGCTCGTGGCCAGCGCTTGGACAACGGATGGCGAGCGACGAACCGATTCACGCCGCGATCAACAAATTCATGCGGATCGCCGCCTTGCGGATCATCGCTCCCCGCCGCGCTGAAATCGGTGCGTTCATCACGCAGGTGGTGGAGAGATGGGACACCGAGACCCTGGTCAACCGGATCGAATTGCAGGTCGGCCGCGACCTGCAATATATTCGGATCAATGGGACGGTGGTCGGCGGGCTCGTCGGCCTTATCATCTTCACCATCACAAGATGGCTTTAGCCGGTCGTGGTCGAATTATGTTTCGATCGTGACCTCTTCCGCGTCGTTCATGTCGCGGATGGCGTAATCGAAGATAATGCGTTCGGGGTTGTCGGTCGACTGCTTTCGCAACGTGTCGGTCAATTCGTCCTGTTCGAGATGAAAGCTCCGACCGTCGCGAAGACGGACATAGGCAGCCCATGGCACGAATTTGGTGAGAGGGAAGGGAAGTCCCCCGCGCGGGGAAATGTCGATATTGATGCCGGAGATGAACAACAGGTTCTTGTCGTGATAGGCGGGCTCGCGCCGGATGCTGCGATAGGTGCGATCGAACTCGACCTGGGTATGGTATCGCGCGGCATCAAGCGGGGGATGGCGAGAAGTGACCAACGCCGGCATGGCCGGGCGCAAGCGCCGCCTCAAGGATGTCGTGGCCTTCAGGTCCTTCGGTCACGGCACGGCGGAAGAAGAAAAGATCGGCAGTCAGGTGGCGGCCGATGATCTGCGGCTTGTCGCCCCAGGTTTCCGCAGGAAGGCGTTCAACAAGGGCTGGCGCGGCGCGAAATACATTCGATGTGCTCAGGGTCTTCAGCAAACCGGCGCTGCGGTCGATCAGCAGGTCGAGGTTCAGGAACAGGCCTTCGGGCCGATCTTCGTCAAGGAATTGATTGCCGACGAGAATAGCCGGCTCACCGCCGAGCCTGCCGCAGAGGATGTGCTCGCAGGCATGACGATATTCGAACTGGTACCAGTGCAGCACCGCGCAGAGCTTTCCGCAATTGTCGCCGAACTCCTGGCTGGTGGTGCGTTGCCGCTGATAGACGCCGAACCGCTTGGTATCGGCGTCGTAGCCGACATGGCTTGCCTGGATAATGACGATATCTTCGCCGTGATGGGCATGCGGCCCGTGCCGATCGAGCGCAACATTGCCGCCGATCAGGCCGTGGTCGAACGGAAAGGTTCCGAAGTGCTGGGCGATCAAAATGACCGGATAGCCCTGACTTTCGTCGGAGCAGAACGCGCGCGATGGCATCATTCTTTCGCGCACGAAATCCAAGCGACAGGCAATAATTATACAACCGTGGAACGAACTGGCTGTAGCGCATCGCGTGGCCGTCAAGTTGCAGATTCTCGATGAGACGCTGCATCAGGCGAGGCCCTGATCCGGTTGCGATGGAAACAACGATCGCATTCCGCAATGCGACCGGTCAGTGAGATAGTGACGAACTTCCCAACCCGACTGCCGTCCACGCCGCACGCCATGGACGGATCGCGTCACTCGGCGGCCTCTGCGAGCTCATCGGTCTGCTTGTTGTAGTCATAGACCACGCGGCCATAGGGCAATGTCAGATCGGCCAGGAAATGATGCGCGCCGATCACGCGCCGAACCGGAAAATCGGCCACCGGCGCATTGACGTGCGGCACCAGGTGCAACCGGCCAGGCCCGAACCAGGAGCCTTTGACGTTGATATCGGTCAGGTTGATCGCAACCAGTTGGCAGACTTCGGCACGGCCATCGACGCCCGGGATCAGCTTCAGATTGATCTGGGTTTTCGACAGCGTCGCAAGAGTAGCCTCGCCATTGCCGGCCATCGCTTCATGCTTGTAGCCCATGGTTCCCATGGCGACGAGTTGACCCGCGTATTCCAGCGTTCCGGTCAGCGTGTCCTTGACGATTTCAAGTTTCGGATGGGCATACTTCTTGGGAAAGCCCCAGATTTCCCGGCCGGCGGCAATCGGCGGATCATCGTCGAGATACATCTGCGAGACGAAGTTGACCTCTTCGCCGTTCAGGCGTGCCGGGATCACGAGGCCGGATTCGGTGTAGCTGCCGAAGCCGGAACTGTCCGGCATCTTGATCCATTCGTAATGCACGATCGCCTGATCGATCGGCTCCAGCGGCTCAGGCAGGCCGGCGCGGATCAGTTCGGGATCGGTCTCATAGGTGATGACCAGGAATTCCCGGTTGACGAAGCGGTAGGGGCCGGCCGGATAGCTCGGGCCTGCCATCGGCATGGAGGGGAGCTTGAGAATATCTGCCTTGCGCATCGGTGAACCCCTTTTTCAGTGAGCGGTCCAGCCGCCGTCGACGGGCAGCGTGGCGCCGGTGATCGACCTGGCATTGTCGGTGCATAGAAAATTCACCAACGCCGCCAGCTCCTCGACCGTCACGAAGCGCTTGGTCGGCTGTGCGGCGAGCAGCACATCCGAAATCACCTGTTGCTCGGTGATGCCGCGCGCCTTGGCCTGTTCGGGAATCTGCTTCTCGACCAGCGGGGTCATCACGTAACCCGGACAGACCGCGTTCACGGTGATGCCATGTTCGGCCACTTCTAACGCTGCCGTTTTGGTGAAGCCGGCGATGCCATGCTTGGCCGCGACGTAAGCCGACTTGAACGGGGAGGCGACCAACGCATGCGCCGAGGCGATGTTGACGATCCGGCCCCATGACCTTTTCTTCATTCCGGGGATCGCGAGACGGCTGGCATGGAAGGCGCTCGAGAGATTGATCGCCAGAATGGCGTCCCATTTCTCGACGGGAAAATCCTCGATCGGTGCAACATATTGAATTCCGGCATTGTTGACGAGAATGTCAACGCCACCGAATTCCTCCTCCGCCAGCGCCATCATTCCGCCGATCTCATTGCCATCGGCCATGTTGGCGTTGCTATAGACTACTTTGATATTATGGCCGTTGGCGATGTCCTCGCGGATGGCCTCGATCTCGTTCGGATCGCCAAATCCATTGAGCATGATGTTGGCGCCGTTGGCGGCCAGCCCGCGCGCAATACCAAGGCCGATTCCGCTGGTTGAACCGGTCACGACGGCAGATTTTCCAGACAACATGTGCACGACCAAATCGAGGGGGATGCTTGCGACATCGCAGTCGTCCCGGCCGGCGCGAAAGAAGCCGTTACCAACACGTCATTCACTACGATTACCGCGACGCACCATTGCTAGCGGTCGTCTTTGACAGAGGTGTGAGATATTTTCTTCAAACTCATGACAAGTCCGCGGCCGGTCCGTCCGGCGCTCCAGAATAAGATGCCATTTTTGGCAGCGTGGACCATCGCAGCGACGGGCTGTCACAACCATGTCACCGCTTTTCTGAATTCTGCGGTGCCATTTCCATCAAGAATTCAAAGGTCAAATCATGGACGCGCGAACGCCGAGCTCTGATCCCGCCGTTGCAACAGGGTGGCGGCCTGACCGGTGCGACCGGGTGGCACTCGTCCTGCAGGGTGGCGGCGCGCTCGGCGCCTATCAGGCCGGAGTCTATCAGGCCTTGCACGAAGAAGGCATGGAGCCGGACTGGGTATGCGGCGTTTCGATCGGCGCCATCAATTCGGCGATCATCGCCGGCAATCAGCCGGAACATCGTCTCGAAAAGCTGCGGATCTTCTGGGAGCGCATCACAGCCCGCAAGGTCTGGCACTACACGCCGGATGGCGACGTCTATCGGAAGGCGCGCAACTTCGCGAGTTCTTTCATGACGACGACGTTGGGCCAGCCCGGCTTTTTCAAACCCCACGAAATCAATCCGTGGTTGAGTCCTGCCGGCGCCAAAACAGCGACCAGTTATTATGACACCACACCGCTGCGCGATACGCTGCTCGAGCTGGTCGACTTCGATCTGATCAACGCCCGCAAAATGCATTTCGCGGTCGGCGCCGTCAATGTCGTCACCGGGAATTTCCTGTACTTCGACAACAAGAAGGAAATCATCGGACCCGAGCATGTGATGGCGAGCGGCGCGTTGCCGCCGGCGCTTCCGATGGTGAGAATCGGAACCGACCATTTCTGGGACGGCGGCATCGTTTCCAATACGCCGCTGCAGCATCTCCTGGACCAGCAGGACAAGATGAACTCGCTGGTGTTTCAGGTCGATCTGTTCAGCGCCCGCGGCGTGCTGCCCCGCGACATCCAGGAGGTTCTGGCGCGGCACAAGGACATCGTCTATTCGTCGCGCACCCGGCACAACACCGACGTCTACAAGCAGATGAACAATCTGAAGACCGATCTCTACAAGGCGCTGATGAAGATCCCGCAGGATCAGTTGAGCGACGAGGAGCGTGCCAAGCGCGACAGCTTGATGCACCTGCCGGAGATCACCATCCTGCAGATGATCTATCAGCAGAAAACCTATGAGGGTGATTCCAAGGATCACGAATTCTCGGCGACATCGATGCACGAGCATTGGCAAAGCGGCCTTGACGATACCCGCCGAACTTTGAAGCGGCGGGACTGGCTGGCGTTGCCGGAAGCCGGCATGGGTATCGTCGTTCACGACGTGCACCGCGAAAGAGACTATTAGCGCCCGGGCGTGCCAGGGCGAAAGTCCGCTTTCCAGATGGTTAATTTAGAACGTTCCTGCCGATGAAACTGTCGGCCGGACCGCTGCTTTCTATTGCTCTCGTTCGCAGCTTGAGGAACACTGTGCGCGGGAGTGTGGCTGGGAGCGTGCGATGCGTAATCAGGATGCCGGATTTGACTATCACCGCTATCGGAAATTGCTGGCGGAAGCGGTCGACGAGCCGAAAAGGCTGGCGCTGATCGATTTGCTGGTCGAGGAGCGGGCCAGGGATCGGCTGGAGGCTCAGCGCGCTGCGGATCGGAAAGCCATGACCGCGATGACCATCGCCAGGGTTCTTGGCGCATCCCGGGCCTGATTTACCCGGCAAAAAAGCCGTGGGAGCTGGCGGGTTAGGCTGTCCACGGGCGGCGTGGAGTTCGGCGCCGAAGCTGGAAACGAAATGATGCTGACCAACAGAACCACGAGGACGGCCATGAAAATCAGCCTCCTAGCGATTGCAGCAATTTTGCTGTCGGCGTTGGCCCCATCATTCGCCGCGGACATGCACGTCCGGCATCATCATCGACACCATCACCGCCACGCGGCCTGGTCTCAAGGCCTGTTCCTTCACAATTACGGTCCGCCCGATTTCTATCCCGGCACATGGGCTCGGCCCGATCGTGTTGTCGTCCCGGTGAGGGGTCGGCCCTATGGTATCTATGACGGGTTCGGCCGGTATTGCGAGCAATCGTCGGCAAACTATGTCGGCCAGGATGGCCGGCGTCACCCCTGTAATTAGGCGGACGGCCTTACCGAGCAGCCGGTCCGCGCCTATCGCGCCGGGGGCTCAATAACATTGCAGTTGGTGCGGCCTGTCATCAGGCAGTCCTGCATTTTGCTGGCAGCGGTCAATTCGTGGGCCAGCCAAAGGCCCGCCACCAGCAAAACAACCGCAATCGCCAGGCCTGCGAGCGCGCGACGCTGGCTTCCATCCTGTTCTGGTTCGGGATCATTCATTTTGCGCCTGGCCCGGCAAGCCGCGACCGAGCGCAAATTGACCGACCGGACCTTCGACATGGAATTCGATTCCAGTCATCTTGGCGAACAGGTCGATATCGATGCTCCCGATGGCGCATCCACCCAGCCCCATGTCGGTCGCCATCAGGTAGAGCGTCTGGATCAATACGCCGACATCCTTCAGGATGAGCGCATACGCGATCGAACTGTATTTCCATGAAATCCGGTCAAAACGCGCTGCGATCGTGATCAGGATCTGGGGGATCGCGGGCGCATCCATGGCGAATTCCGCGGCAGCCAATTGCGCGTCAAGCTGATGCGTGGGTCCGCTGATCGGCACCAAAGCGTGCCGGTCGGCGTCGTAGTGATAAAACCCGCGCGCAAGTCCGGCGCAATTGGCGACGGCCAGATAGAGTTCGAGTTCGTAGGCGCTGCCTCCGGATGGATACGGCCTCGCGGCATAGGCGACCACCGGACCGCCGCCGTCAGGATCGATCCGGCTTTTCCATTTCGACTGCACCCGTGCGGCGCCATCGAGAAACTGCGAAAGCTCGGCCAGCGTGATCGGCTGCCGGTCGTCGAAGTCGCGCGTCGAATGACGTTTACGCAGGAGCGTTGCGACCGGTGAAATCGCCCGCAAAGGCCCCGCCGGGAGCGCGCGCAGATCGATTTTCTTTCCAGGCCAGCGGGGGCGCACCGCCGGCGGCGGCGGGATAAGCCCCGCATAAGGATAAACTCCGCCCAGCGGATTGGCCTGTCGGCCTGCGGTGCTGTGGGTGTGGAACAAGAGATCGTGAAAATCCCAAAGAACGAGGTTGGCGTCGCCCTCGGTCGCTCGTAGCCCGTCGCCGCCGGCAGCGTCGAGCTTGAACAGGATCTGACAATCCACCAGCAATGCGAGTAGTTCGATCCCCGGAAAGCCGTCCTGCCGCCGGAATTTCTTCAGTTGTTGCGGAGTGGACAGCACAACAAGGGCGGCAGCGATCTTCGGATCGCAAATTCTGAACAACGCAGCGGCGCGCGGCGATTCCAGCACCATC
The DNA here is from genome assembly GCA_963771225.1 of uncultured Pseudomonadota bacterium. Lineage (GTDB taxonomy): Bacteria > Pseudomonadota > Alphaproteobacteria > Rhizobiales > Xanthobacteraceae > Bradyrhizobium. Next base: position 447,291 of record CAVYSR010000017.1, read on the forward strand.
TCGCCACCGCGCCGTCGCAAATAAGCGAACCGCGACAGCACGACCGTTTCGGCATCGCCGAGCTTCGGCGCCTGCGGCCAATAATCCGGCCCCTGCGGTTCGATGACGACCTGGTCTTTGCCGTCACGGGTGTGCCCGAGGCGGTACTCCAACAGCCCACGCCGGGCCAGTCGCCGGACCAGAAGATCGATTTCCTTCTCAACCGGGCCTCGGTCTGGCGCAAACGAACTCAGCGGCAGGCCTTTGCGCAGGTCCTTCGCGCGTGCCATCGCGTCAGCGCTGAATTTTCCCAAGCCGACCGCATAACCATCGAAGCGGGCCGCGATACTCCCGTCCGGCTGCGTGTCGAGGGTGATATGACCGCTCAGCCTGGCGGAAATGCTGGGTGCCGTGGTCTGCCGCCCTTGGTTTTTCACGGGAGCGCGCAAGCCGGCATGATCCTCAGGTGTGGGGAAGAAATGGCGTCAGTTCGCTTTCCAGCAACGGCCGATCCTGCAAGCCGAGCTTGACTGGGACATCGTAAAGCCGGCCGGGGCCAAAGCGCCGGTAGAAATGCCGCAAGCCCGGAACGATCACTCTGACCACCGGGACGTCGACGTCGGGTCGCGTCTGATTGAGGACGAGGAAATCGAGGCCGGCGCGCCTGGCGAGATCGACGCAGGCAAGCACCTGATCGCGCGTGTTGTCGAGGGCGCGGGCTTGCGTGTCGGAGCCCGGCAAGATGATCGGATGGCTGCTTGGCGTCAGAAACGGATACTCTTGAAGACGTAACGGCGTGACGCCGTCGAGGCTCGACTTCTCACCGGATCCGCCGCCCATCAGGCCGATCGACAGGAATTGGTTCAGTTCGGTCAGGGTACGCAGCAACGCAATGCGCTTGTCGAAATGCGCGCCGGAGCCGAACTCGATATTTTCCTGTCCGTTTTGCATCCAGTGCAATATCGCCACATAGGTCGGAACGCCGAGATCGCTGGTGACGTCGAGCACCCATAATTTGCGTCCCGCGTCGGCGAGCTGGGCGTGCAAATCGCGAACGTAGGAATTGTCGAACTGGCTGAGATCAACCGCGGCCCGCTGCGATCGATTGTACCACCAGATCGCATAGGCATCCCGCTCGACCAGCTCGAGGAATCCCTGGACGATGGCTTCCTCAATGGTATTGCCGGCCGCGCAACCGTTGGAATCCGCCCGGAAGGCGGCAGGACCGCTGTAGAAAAAATACAGCAGGGTGGTCGGAATGTATTTGAAGCGTCCATCGCGCAGCGACCAAACCGGTGACCACTCGACCCTGGCAGATGGACCGAGCCCAACCGGCGGGGCCTGTGTCTCGCCCGGTTCGTCCGGCGTCTCGGCGCCTTGCTGATATTGCACGTCACTGAACAGCAGGATGTCGTTGGGGGAAATGGCATCGCCTGGCGCAAAATCCGTGAACCGCCGCGTCGCCCTGATCTCGTCACCCTGAAAAATTCCAGAATAACGCTCGATCCCCTCCATCAGTGCGCTGGCTTCGGCCTGCTCGGCGGTGCTGCCCTTGCCGAAGCTGCCGCCGCTCAATCCGGCTCTGAGCTGATCGACATTCTGGGCCGGCGCCGAGAAATTATGCGTTGCATGATAGTTGGTGTTCATCGGCAAATCGGCTTCGATGTGCTCGAGCCGCGTGACGACCCCGGTGAGGGGGCTCACATGCTTGCGATTGCGTGCCACCGTGGCCCGGGACGACACGGTCCGGTATCCGCCGCTGGTCATGACCAGCTTGGCGCCGGTGCTGAGTTCGATCGGCGCTGGCGCGCGGCGCAGATTCCGCAGTTTCTTGCTGCCGCAGGTCGGGCATTGCGGGCGGGTCGCGACGTAGTGTTTGGCGACGGTCGAACCCAGCAAATCGTGACTGACGATGTGATCGTTCAATTCGGTGCGAAAGCCCGTCGCGATGGCCTTGGCGACTTCGAGGGCCGCGAACTGGATGGCGCCTTGTCCGAGCGTGTTGCGTGCGAGCGGTGAAACCGCGACCGGTCGCGCCGCTCCGCGGTCGAGAAATCCCTTGATCTCCCTGTTCCGGATCATGCGGTCGAACAGGCAGGTCCAGCAGGCGCCGGCGCCCGGCCTGAACACTGGTCCCACCAGCGGAAAAGCGCCGGAGGGCTGCACGAGTAGCCAGGGGGTCCGGTCCGACACCCGCTGCCGGTTCAGCTCGGCCAGCCGGGGTTCGAGATAATCGTTCGCCAGCGTGACCGTCAGGTCGGGTGACCGGTCGACGACGCGGCCACCGAAATTGCTCAGGGCGCTACTGAATTCGGCCGCGCCCCGCACGTCGATCGATTCGACCCGGACACGGCAGTTTGCCAGATTTTGCTCGGCGATTCCCGGCGGCAGGCCGAGGCTCGCCCAATAGCCGGCAACGGCAGCGGTGGAGGAATCGGTTGCCGGAACGATGTAACGGCGCTCAATAAGCCGCTTGAGGGCTTCCTCGACCTTTTCGGCTGGGAAATTCCGTCCCAGCTCATGAACGAGCTCGGGAAGGCTCTTGCCGCCCTTTCCGATGGCGGAGGCGAGGGCGCAGTAAAGCTCGCCGTGCAGAAAGAACTTCCGGTCCTCGGAGTAGAGGCAGACGACGTCGGGCGGCAGCACATAGACCGAGAAATTCGGCGCGAATTGCGGGATTTCTTTGCCGGCGTTGCGTTCGGAGCTGGCTCGGCGGCCGCCTGACGGGCGGTCAGCGCGGACAATCTGCTTGCCGCTCCGGCTCAGTTTTGTAGGGCGTTTTTTTGCGGCCAGCGGACTTCTTTGCTCCAGCTCGGGCGCCTGCATTTTTCGACAAGGTTGGGAACCCATTCGGCCGTCATGCGCGGCCGCATCACTGCGCGTATGCGGCTCGCACTGCAACGAAAACAAGGATTGGCCGGGTCGACCACGTCGAACCCGGCCAATAATGATCTGTTAACGCAATCAGAACGCGGTCTGACTTAGCAGATGCGGCAAGCTCCCCAGGATAGACAGCCGCAACCGCAACCGCCGCAACCGCCGCCGCAGCCTCTGCAACCCCGGCCGCCGCAACCCCGGCCACCGCAACCGCGGCCACCGCAGCCCCGGCCACCGCAGCCACGTGCTTCCTGCACGCCGCCCTTGGCAGCCGCAGCATTTTCCTTGTCGAACACATAGAACGTCGCCAGGCTGACGTCGGCGATTTCTTCCTCGCCGAGCGTGAATTGGTGACCCAGTCCGAGGGCCGGCGAATTCGCCGCGTCGGTCGTCGGCGCGACTGCTGCGGATGCGCCTCCCACTAGTGAAAAGGTCAATCCGGCGGCACCTAACACCGGAACGGATTTCGAAATACGCTTGCGCTTCGAAGCTTGTTTCTCTTGTCGCATTAGTCGCTCCTCCATGCCTTGAAATAAATGGTTCGAGTCCAGCCTCGCAACTGTACCCTGTGCAAATGCGCCGTGCAAGGCGGTCGCATCGGGTGAACTTGTTGACGACTTCTTCATCTTGCATTCATCTTCATGAACGACGTCGGCGCAATTTATCCAACCGCCGTTTCATGATCTGCGCTCTCCCGACAACCTCAACGTGCAAGCCGGAATAGCCGTTAGTCTTAAGCCGCCCCTCGTCGACCAACTGTGAAGAACATCACAAATTTTCGTCGAAGCCGGGAATAAATTAATCCAGATGCGACGCCCACGGTCTGCGTCAGATCGACACGGACCGCTTCGTCCCCTCCGTCGCCGGCGGGATCGGAGCAACACCGCGTCTATTCTTGCATTCGCCTAACCCCCTCTGTACTCAGGCAGGCTAGCGACGCGACCTCGCAGTCATGTGTCGGCACTGCGGCCAAGTCGGTTCAACCCAGGTCCGCTGAGTGCAACGCGGCAACTGCGCAGGCCCGAACGGAGAGATCGACATGGCCGATCATTATGGGCGTTTTGCCTGGTACGAATTGATCACGACTGACGTCGCGGCCGCCCAGGCCTTTTACACCAAAGTCGTGGGTTGGGGTGCGCAGGACGCATCGACGCCCGGTCTGCCTTACACCGTGTTTACCGCAGGGACCGCCTCGGTCAGCGGGTTGATGGACCTGCCGGACGAGGCGACGAGGAAGGGGGCGACGCCAAGGTGGGTGGGGTATGTTAGCGTCAAGGACGTGGACGCAACCGTCGACCGGCTCAAGGCTCTTGGGGGAGCCGTGTACGTCCCGCCGACCAACAGCAACATCGGACGCATTGCGGTCGTCGCTGACCCGCAAGACGCCAACTTGGCCTTGGTTCAGGGGCTGAAAATCGGCCGCCGGCAGCCCGCTGCACTCGGCAGACCGGGGCCGGTGGGCTGGCATGAGTTGCTCGCCGCCGACGGGAAGAAGGCGTTTGCTTTCTATGGCGAGTTGTTTGGCTGGCAGAGACCGGATACTGAAACCGGCCCGGTGGACGGGTACCAGGTGTTCTCCGCTGGTGGCCGGCCGTTCGGCGGCATTTCGACCAAGCGGCCTTCGGACCCAATCCCGTACTGGATTTACTACATCAATGTCGACGACATCGGGGCGGCCGTGGAGCGCGTGACGACCGCGGGTGGGCGGGTCTACGAGAGCCCGGTTGATATGCCGGGCGGCAACTGGATCGTCCGATGCGGGGATCCTCAGGGCGCCGCATTCGCGCTTCATGGGAAGCGAAACCGGGATGCCGTCGGCTGGTCCACCGAGTGGGGCGAGTTTTCGTCGAAAGGCAGATTGGTCACGCCTGCGCGGTGACGCCCCGCCCCGGGGGGATGCCAGGTCGGCCCGATCAGGCTCCTCGTCAGGCTGCCTTGGCGGCTGTGATCGCCGGCTTGGGTGGCTTGTCCTGCCGTTTCGACCAGGAGATGTAGTAGGCGACGATGGTCATGATCGCTATTCCGGTCACGCTGACGAATATCTGCGCGAACAGCGAACCTGAACTCAGCATCAATTCAAAATGCCCGACAAAGGACAGGAAGACGCCGACGCAGAACACGGCGAGCGATTGCTGACCGCAAACCACAATCGGATCGAAAACCCGCCACTCCAGACCGGGCCAGTCCTTGGGCACAAACCTGATGACCAGGATCACGATCACAGCGAAATGCACGAAGCGATAGGGTGCAAGATTGGTCTTGTCGTTGGGGTTGAACGTATCATAGAGCCAATGCGGGAACAGTGCTCCAAACTGCGGAAACTTGCCCGCCATGGTCAGTACCATCGCAAAGATGAGATAGCCGATGCAGAAGTAGAGCGTGGCGGGCGCATCGACAATCGACCGCGACCTCGCTGCTCCGCCCAGCGCGCACCACGAGCCGAACACAAAAAGCACCTGCCAGCAGTACGGATTGAAATACCAGCTGCCGCCGGGGTAGGCCGGCAAATTCCATTCGAAGTATCGGGCGGCGAGCCACAGCGCGATCGAGGCCAGCATCGTCAGGCCGGGCCGGCGCAGCATCATCCACAGTACCGGCGGAAATAAACCCATCAGCACGATGTAGAGCGGAAGCACGTCGAGATTGACCGGCTTGAATTTCAGCAGCAGTCCCTGACGCAGGGTTTCGATCGCGTTGTCTCCAGCCAGACCGGCGACGTTGAATTCGTTGATGATGTCCGGATCGCTGTAGCGAAACGCGACGTAGCCGATCGCGACAATATAGATCACGAACAGAATGATATGCGCGACATAGAGCTGCCAGACCCGCTTGGTCAGGCGGGTAGCGCCGACGATGAAGCCGCGTTCCAGCATCATTCGGGCATAGACAAAGGAGGCGGTGTAACCCGAAATGAAAACGAACAGATCGGCCGCGTCGCTGAAGCCATAATTTCTCGTGGTGATCCAGTTCACGACGTTGTCGGGAATGTGATCCAGAAAGATCGCCCAGTTTGCGATTCCGCGAAACAGGTCGAGGCGGAGATCGCGTCCTTTGGGAGGCAGGGTTGCTTTGATTTCCATGGGTGCCGTTCTTAAAATTGTGCTTTCAAGACGATCACAACCGGACGGCGATATGTGCACGACCGGCCACGATTGTCACAGCGCGGCATAATGACTATACCGATCCGGAAAATGTAACATCCAAGCCGGGAATCATCGATTCAAATTCCTGCAAACTGGCTTTATACCATCTCGGCCGCATCCACCACGCGCTTCCAAGCTGCATTCTCACGGGGCCCATCAGCCATGACCGCACGCATCTTTAAGCCCGCCAAAAACGCGATGCAATCGGGGACCGCCAAGACCCGGGAATGGCAACTCGACTACGAGCCCGAGCAACCGCGCTCGATCGAGCCGTTGATGGGCTGGACCAGTTCCGGCGACATGAAACAGCAACTCACCCTTCGCTTCGACACCAAGGAAGACGCTGTGGCCTATTGCGAGCGTGAGGGCATTGCCTATCAGGTCATTGAACCGAAAGCGCCGGTACGCCGTCAAGCCGCCTACGCCGATAATTTTGCATTCCGGCGCGGCGAGCCGTGGACCCATTAAGAGCCTGGACGCATTAAGAGCCTAGATCCATTGAGAGCTGGACCCACTGAGGCCCGGAACCGACGAAAACTATCCCGGCATTCACGCCAGGACCGAAAGTTGAGGTTGCGCTGAACGGCGGCGCAATGACACCATACCCGAGCCCCCATGCGCAAACTGCGGCGCATCGTAAACGCCTGAAGGCCATGCCGCTTCATTCCAGCATCGATCCTACCTCGTCCGATTTTGCCCGCAACGCCGAAGCCATGCGAAAATTGGTCGCAGAGCTGCGGCTGAAACTCGATGAGGTGGCCGGCGGCGGCGGAGAAGCCTCGCGCGCCAGGCACACGTCGCGCGGCAAGATGCTGGCGCGTCAGCGCGTCGATCTGCTGACCGATCCGGGAACGGCGTTTCTCGAGCTATCGCCGCTCGCCGCTCACGGGCTCTATGGCGGCGATGTGCATTCCGCGAGCGTCGTTACCGGCGTCGGCCGGATCTCGGGACGCGAATGCATGATCGTCGCCAATGATGCGACCATCAAGGGCGGCACGTACTATCCGATGACGGTGAAAAAGCATCTTCGGGCGCAGGATGTCGCCCGGCAGAACAATCTGCCCTGCGTTTACATGGTGGATTCAGGTGGCGCTTTTCTTCCGCAGCAGGACGAGATTTTCCCAGACGAGAGGCACTTCGGCCGCATCTTCTATAATCAGGCGCAGATGTCGGCAGCTGGCATTCCGCAAATTGCGATCGTGATGGGTTCCTGCACCGCCGGCGGGGCCTATGTTCCCGCGATGTCGGACGAAAGCATCATCGTGCGCAATCAAGGCACGATTTTCCTCGGTGGACCGCCGCTGGTAAAGGCTGCGACCGGGGAAGTCGTCACCGCCGAAGAACTTGGCGGCGCCGACGTGCACTCACGGCAATCCGGCGTCACCGATCACTATGCGCAGAACGACAGTCATGCGATCGGAATTGCGCGGCGTATCGTGGCCACGCTGAAGCCGCCGCAACGCGCCGCGTTGAACATGCGAGAACCGCGCGAGCCGCTGTTTGCGCCCGAGGAAATCTACGGCGTGGTTCCGGTCGACGGACGCAAGCCGTTCGACGTGCATGACATTATTGCGCGGCTGGTCGATGGTTCGGAATTCGACGAATTCAAGAAATTGTACGGCCAGACCCTGATTTGCGGGTTTGCCCATATCTGGGGTTATCCGGTCGGCATCATCGCCAACAACGGAATCCTGTTCAGCGAGAGTTCACTGAAGGGCGCCCACTTCATTGAATTGTGCTGTCAGCGAAATATCCCGCTGGTGTTCCTGCAGAACATCACCGGCTTCATGGTCGGCAAGAAGTATGAGGCCGGCGGTATCGCGCGCGATGGCGCCAAGCTCGTCACGGCGGTCGCGACCGCGGGCGTGCCGAAATTCACTGTGGTGATCGGCGGCTCCTACGGCGCCGGCAATTACGGGATGTGCGGGCGCGCCTACAGCCCGCGGTTCCTCTGGATGTGGCCAAACGCCCGCATTTCGGTGATGGGCGGCGAGCAGGCGGCGATGGTGCTGAGCCAGTTGCGGCGCGACAATATCGAAGCCAAGGGCGGCAGTTGGTCGGTCGAGGAGGAGAACGAGTTCCGGGCGCCGACGCGCGCGCAATTCGAAACCCAGGGCAATCCGTATTACGCCACCGCGCGGCTCTGGGATGACGGGGTGATCGATCCCGCCGACACCCGGCTGGTGCTCGGCCTTGGGCTTTCCGCGGCCTCCAACGCGCCGATCGAGCCGACCCGCTTCGGCCTGTTCAGGATGTGATGATGGATCGTCCCGCGCCGTACCGGCGATTTCACACCCTGCTGATAGCCAATCGCGGCGAAATCGCCTGCCGCGTGATCCGCACGGCGCGGGCGATGGGCCTGCGCTCGGTTGCGGTCTATTCCGAGGCCGACCGTGCTGCGATGCATGTCGCCGAAGCCGACGAGGCCGTGCTGCTCGGGCCGGCGCGGGCCCGTGACAGTTATCTCAATATCGAGCGCGTGATCGAAGCGGCCCGCCGAAGCGGCGCCGAAGCCGTGCATCCCGGCTATGGATTCCTGTCGGAGAATGCCGGGTTTGCCCAGGCTTGCGTCGATGCCGGATTGGTGTTCGTCGGCCCGACCGCCGATATGATGGTCGCAATGGGATCGAAATCCGGATCCAAGGCCCTGATGGAAAAGGCTGGCGTGCCGCTGGTGCCGGGTTATCACGGCGAGGCTCAGGACGAGGCGACCCTAGCGACGGCCGCTGACAAAATCGGCTTTCCGGTGCTGGTCAAGGCGTCCGCCGGCGGTGGCGGCCGCGGTATGCGCGTCGTGCGTTCGGCCGGCGAGCTTGCGGCGGCCATCGTCAGCGCCAAGCGCGAGGCGAAGGCGGCTTTCGGCGACGATCGCATGCTGATCGAGAAATACGTGGATAATCCGCGTCACATCGAGGTGCAGGTGATCGGCGACAGCCACGGCAATCTGGTGTCGCTGTTCGAGCGCGAATGCACGTTGCAGCGGCGGCATCAGAAGGTGATCGAGGAAGCGCCGTCTCCAACCCTCAGTTTCGCACAACGCGAGGCCGTGTCCGCTGCGGCGCGCAAGGCCGCCGCGGCGGTCAGTTATGTCGGCGCCGGCACCATCGAATTTGTGTCCAATGGCAAGGATGTGTTCTTCATCGAGATGAACACAAGGCTGCAGGTCGAGCATCCCGTGACCGAACTGATCACGGGAATCAATCTGGTCGAATGGCAATTGCGGGTGGCGTTCGGCGAAAGATTGCCACTGGCGCAGCACGATATCGGATTCAACGGACACGCCATCGAGGCCCGGGTTTACGCGGAAAATCCGCAGAAGAATTTCATGCCCTCGGTCGGCCGGATCAAGACCTGGCAAATGCCGCCGGCGGTGGACGGCCTGCGCATCGATGCGGGCTATCGCAAGGGCGATACGGTCTCGCCCTATTACGATGCGATGCTCGCCAAGGTGATCGCCTGGGCGCCGACGCGTCAGGCGGCGATCGACAAGCTCAATCACGGGCTGCAGGAAGCCGACGTCCGCGGCGTCATCACCAATATCCCATTCCTTTCCGCACTGGTGACGCATCCGGACGTGCGTGCCAATGCCATCGATACCGGCTTCATCGAGCGCGAGTTGGACAACCTGACCGCGGGCTCGAACGAACCCGGCGAGCTAGAGCTGTGCGCTGCCGTGGCTACTGTCCTGGCCGATGAAAAGGCCGCAGCAGGCAGCGATCTGCACTCACCGTGGCAAACCTTTGGCTGGATGCCGGTCGGTCGGCGGCACCGGGCGTTTTCCTTCCGTCACGGGCAGGGGGCCGAGCACAAGGTGACGCTGCGCTATGGCGTTGGGCCTTCGACCCTGACCATCGGCGAGCGGGAATTTGCCTTTGCTTATTCGGTCAATGCCGAAGGCGAAATCGATTTGACCCTCGACGGCGTCATATCGCGCGTGGTGGCTGACATCGAAGGGCACGAGCTGTATTTGCGGACGCGCAACGGCCGCTTCGAACTGCACTGGGTCGATCCGTTCGGCGGCGATGACGAGGAGCAGGTCGGCGAAGACAAAATCGTGGCACCCTTGCCGGGTACCGTCGTGGCCTTGCTGGCCGAAGAGGGCGCCACGCTTGAGAAGGGCGCGCCAATTCTCACCCTTGAGGTGATGAAGATGGAGCAAACCTTGCGCGCGCCGTTCGCAGGCGTACTGAAAAAGATCAAATGCAAGGTCGGCGATATCGTGCAGGAAGGCGTCGAACTTGCCGAAGTCGAGCCGGTTACCGGATGAGATCGGCATGAGCGATCAGGTTCGCATCGTCGAAGTTGGGCCGCGCGACGGCCTGCAAAACGAAAAGACGCCGGTCAGCGTCGCGGACCGCATCGCGTTTATCGAGGCGCTGATCGGCGCCGGGCTTCACACGGTTGAGGTCGGAGCCTTTGTGTCGCCGAAGGCGATCCCGCAGATGGTGAATTCGGAGCAGGTGCTGCGCGGTATCGGCCGTCATCCGGACCGCGAATTCCATGTACTGGTCCCGAACGAAAAGGGCTACGACACGGCGCGCGCGGCCGGCGCCAAGGTGATCGCGGTGTTCGCTGCGGCCTCGGAACGTTTTTCGCGCGCCAACATCAATTGCTCGGTGGCTGAATTGATCGAGCGCTTCAAGCCGGTCATCGACCGCGCCAGGGCCGATGGCATCAAGGTGCGCGGCTATGTGTCCTGCGTTCTCGGTTGCCCCTATGAGGGGGAAGTGCAGCCACGGGCTGTTGTGGACGTGGCGGAGGTGTTGTGGAATCTCGGCTGTTACGAAATCTCGCTTGGGGACACCATCGGCGTCGGCACGCCCGTCAAGACCCGGCGTCTGTTGCGCGCCGTGGCCGACGTCGTGCCGATGGCCAAACTGGCGATGCACTTCCACGATACCTACGGCCAGGCGCTGGCCAATCTCTATGCGGGGATGGAGGAGGGCGCGCGCGTGATCAATTCCGCGGCTGGCGGTCTCGGTGGCTGCCCTTATGCGCCAGGCGCAACCGGCAATGTCGCGACCGAGGACGTGGTCTATATGCTGGAGGGCATGGGCATCGCGACCGGGGTCGATATGACCAAATTGGTGGCGGCCACCAACGGGATCAGCGGTCTGATCGGCCGGCCGCCGGTCAGCCGCGTCGCCTCCGCGATCAATGCGAAAATGCGAGTAGCGAATAGGGAATAGCGTCGCGCGACGCCGACAGTTATTTCCGCTTCTTCTTGCGCGCGGCATAGCGCGCGTCGCGCGCTGCCTTGCGCTCTGCTTCAAGCGCCAATTCACGCGCGGCGGCCTCTTCTTTTTCGCGCGCGAGCTGTGCGGCGGCCTGTGCCGCAGCCTCAGCCTCACGAGCTTTCTCCTCGGCCTTGGCCGCTTCGCGTGCCAGCCTGGCCTTGGCGCGCTCGGCGGCCAGCGCCTCGCGTTCGGCCTGTCGCTTGATCACCTCGGGATCGTCGAGGCCCGGTTTGGCGCGAAATTTATTGAGGATGTTTTGCTTCGCTTCCTGCGCCGCCTTCTGCCGGTCTGCGAAGCTGGGTTCCTTGAATCCACTCATTGAACGGGCCTTGTCGCTTTCATGGTTTGCGGTGAGGCGATCGATTGAGCGTCGCGCCTGTGTAGTACATCGGCGCTTGCACGATCAGAAGCGGCCTTTTACAGCCGCGCGCGCCGGGACGCCATCAATTATCTGCTAACCGGTGCAATGTCGCGCGAAAACTGATGCTTCGGCTACCGACCAGCGATGTGCCGAAGACTTCGGAATGATCGTCCCGAAATGTTCCGGAAAATCCTGTGGTGACCTCCCGACCGCCGAAAACCGGGCGCGCCATGCTGTCGCGATAGGGCGTGTGCTGATTGGTGACGAGATCGCCCTTCCAGGTTCCGTTCCCGACCGTGTAGGTGCCGACCGACCAGAAATAGGGGTCGCCGCCGAGAATCACGCCATCCCTGAGGATGATCACGCCGCTGGCCCGGCCCTTGACGCCGTCGAGCATCTGGACGTGAACGGAATAAAGTCCATTCTTCATCGGGGCCTCGCCGGGGAGACCTTTGCGGTCCGGCAAACTTCGAACCAAAACTCACGAACCGACGCCATGATGTTTTTCATCCGCCAAGCTTGGCACAATCCCGCCGCTGGCGGGGCCGGTAAATCCCGTGGCACACTTGGTTCAGTGGCGCACTTGGTTCAATGACGCACTTGGCTCAGCGATGCGGTTGTCTCTTTCTGTTGCAAAGGCGCGTGACGCTGAGTTCGAATATCCTGTTGGCTCTTGAAGTGTATGACGAAAAAGCAATTTGAATGAAGCTGCTCGTAATGAGACGACAATGGCTCCTCGATTTCGCGGTCGTAGCGGTCGTCTATTTCCTGCTGGCTTACGTCGTGCTCCCGGCGCTTTGGAAGCACCACGAGCACGAACCCGGGCTCGCTTCGCTGCCGATGGTGACACGTACCGGCACCGGCATTCCGGGGGATCCGCTTAACGTCGGGCTGGTCGGCAGCCGGGATGATATCCTCCGCGCCATGGACGCGGCCAGCTGGTTTCCGGCCGACCCCATTACATTGCGCACGAGTCTCGAGATCGTCGGCAGCGTGGTGCTCGACCGACCCTACCACGCTGCGCCGGTGAGTGCCCTCTATTATCAAGGGAAAAAGGAGCAACTCGCCTTCGAAAAGCCGGATGGCCGGAGCGCCGACCGGCGACACCACGTCCGTTTGTGGCAGGTCCTTGACAAGGGGACGACCGGCCGTCCGGTCTGGCTGGGTGCGGTGACGTTCGACCGCGGCGTGGGCTTGAGCCATTATACGGGGCAGGTGACCCATCATATCGGACCGGACATCGATGCCGAGCGTGACCTGTTGATGCGGGATTTGCGCGAGGCGGGGATGGTTGAAGCGTTGTTCCAGATTTCAGGAATAGGCCCAACCCTGTTCGGCCGAAATGGCGGCGGTGATCGCTATTATACCAATGGAGAAATTGATATCGCCAGTCTCGTCATCGATGGCGTCAAGCGAACCGAGCCGCCGGCGACCTTGCCGCCCCCGCCGCTAATTTCCCTGAGGGATCAGATCTGGCGCAGCGTCAGCGATGCGGTGACCCAAGAACTACCAAAACAAGAGATTCCAAAAGAGGGCCGATGAGGTGATCGAATGAAACCCGTTAAGCCTCCACGCGACTGGCGACGCATCCATCATTCGCCGATATTCTGGATCGGCGTCGTGCTGTGCCTGGCGGCCATCGCGATCTACGTGTGGTCCGATGACCTCGCATGGCGGCCGACACCACCCGGGCGATAAACGGTGAAGTTGCCAGATTGAGGCTTTGCGCTGAGCAGACCGGGAAATCGTTCCAGCCATGCTATGGTCGATGATATTTGTAGGTTATTCGATCTTATCAAGGCGCTTAGGAAATGCTGACGGCAAAAGGAAAATACAGCCTCAAGGCGCTGGCGCACCTTGCCACGCTCGATCCGCGGGCGACGACCCAGGCGGTCGACATCGCCAAAACCAACAGCATCCCGAAGAAGTTTCTCGACGCCATTCTCGGAGAATTGCGCAATGCCGGCATCGTGCAAAGCCAAAAGGGGCCCGGTGGCGGCTATCGGCTGGCACGGATACCGAGCGAGATCAAAATCGGCCAGGTGATCCGTACCATCGACGGTCCGCTGGCGCCGATCGCCTGTGCGAGCCGCACGGCCTATCAACCGTGCAGGGACTGCAGCGACGTCAAGGCCTGCAGCGTGCGCCTGATGATGACGAAAGTCCGGGACGCGATTTCCGACGTGCTGGATAGCGTTACGCTGGCCGACATGATCGCGAAGGGCGGCCGCCGCAACATGGCGAGGGTCAGGCCGGTACGAAAATCCCGGGCCCTGAACAAGGTGTCCGGGACCGGAAAAGCCGCTAGAAAAAGCCGGGACTGAGATCCAAGCCGTAGGTCAGCAGCAGCAGCGATACAAACAGGCCGGCGCCGCACAACAGTGCAAGCTGTTTGAGAATGTCGGCTTCGGTCGCCGTTGCGGGAAAAGCGCGGGCGAGAACTTTTGTGATGGCAGCCATTTGCGACCTCCAAATCTCGGCACCAGGTTGGAGCCGGTTTGGGATGGGTAGCTCATCGCGCACGCGATCACTGTGAGCCAGGTCACATTGCCGCACAGGAATAGGCGAAACTGGCGGTCGTCAAATGGAGGCGTTGCCAACTACCGCAGCGAGATGGCCAATCCACTCAGATCGGCGTTGATCATCAGTCCGGTCTGCCGGCCGCTCAGCTCCAGAACGGCACCCTTGCTGTTGCTCAAAACGATGGCCCGGACGCCGACGCCGACCGCGGCGCCCGCACCGCCGGCCCCGTAGACCCCCGCGACATCCGAGGGGGTGTAAATGTTGCTCACCCGGCCCGACAGATAGGTATGTGACGCCCCGAACACCAAGCCCGCGTCGATCCCGCCGATCGATAGCGGGTATCGGCGACCGTGAAAGAACAGCGTGCCGCTTCCCCCGGAGGCGCCGAGAAACCAGCCTCCCTTCAGAACGGAAATCCGGATGGTGCCGCTATCGGCTCGGGCGACAGAAGAAACGCTCGCGGCTGCCATGGCAATTATGGCGATCAACGCCGCACGAAATCCCGCCGAGCGCATACTTCTTCCTTTACGGTTTAGAGGCCGGAGCCGGCGCCGCGGCAAACGATGAGGCGAGCTTAAGCGCGCGAACGATAACCGTCCACGGCGTGGGCGATAAAAATGCCGGCGCTCATGACGCCGAACAATGCAGCAACTGCTTCGAACATAACAATGATCCTAATGCCCAGCGGCCGGACCTAACGGCACGCGGGCCCGCACAGTCAAAGGGATTTCGATGGGGTTCAAACTTTTGCCGGGGCAATGATGATTTTGTGCAACAGGCGATGCGGTTGGTGGGGCGAATTGCGCACCGGTACGACGGGTCTCCTTTCAAACGTGGCAAAATCCCGACCTGAGCGTGTCAAGCAAGTTACTGGGATTGCGATGCGCCTGCCCGACGGCTCACGCCGGGCGGTCCACGAAGTCTTTATTAACGGCCCGAAGATAGGCTTTGCACAATCGCGGACCTCATAGCTCATACCGCGATAGAACCGACTGAAAACCCGCCACCTCAACCCGGCGGGTTTTCCTTCGTGGGAAAGGTCGCCGATGTCCCTGTCTTCAGCCAAGAATTATGCGCTTCGAGCCGCACGGTCGCAGGACGACAAGGAAGCCATTGAATTGCTATCGAAGGCTGTTTTGGAGCTTGCGTCGTCGATCGAGACAACTGAGGCGAAAATAAAGAAAATGAACAAATCCTAGCGGGTGACCAGGCTCCCTTGCTCTTGACCGAGCGGTCGGAGCTGGCGGCCGTTCCGAGCGCCTGACCCTGGTGGCATTGCCTGCGCCCCCGCCGGTCGAGCCGGAAATCGCGTTGATGTAGGACCGCGAGGGCATTGCTCGGCCCACCCCAGACGATTTAGATCAATCTAGATCAGCGGTTCTCTCTCTAGCGAATGCGAACGACAGCAAAGGCAACCCCGTGCACGACCAGTTCAGCAACACCCAGCAAATCCGCAAACCGGCGGTGGTCTCCAAAGGCGGAATCGTCGCCGCGCAATCGCGAAAAGCCGCCGAAGTCGGCGCCAGGGTGCTGGCCGCCGGTGGCGACTGCGTCGATGCCGTCATCGCAACGACGTTCGCGTTGGGGGTGCTGGAGCCCTGGATGAGCGGCGTCGGCGGCGGCGGGGCGATGGTGCTTTATCGCGCCCGCGAGGACCGTCATGAAGTGATCGATTACGGGATGCGCGCGCCCACAGGCCTTCGTCCCGAGGATTATCCGTTGGCCGGCCATGGTGCCGCCTCCGACATATTCCCCTGGGCGCGGGTGGAGGGCGACCGCAATCTTCACGGCCCCGGCTCGATCGCCGTGCCGGGCGTCGTGGCGGGCATGGAAGAGGCGCATCGCCGCCACGCCAGACTGCCGTGGCGGGAATTGCTGAGCCCGGCCGTTGATCTGGCGGGCGAAGGTTTGCAGGTGGATTGGTGGACCACCTTGATGATCGCGAGTTCGGCAGCGGACCTTCGGCGTTATCCCGCAAGTGCTGCCGCCTATCTCGAGGAGGGGCTGCCGCCAAATCCGCAATGGGGTATCAAGTCCAGCGTGAGCCTGCCGCAGGACAGGCTCAAGGCGACGCTTGCGTACCTTGCGGAGGAGGGCCCGCGGGATTTCTACCAAGGTGATCTGGCGCGGAGCATCGCGGCAGATGTGCAGGCGGGCGGCGGTGCACTGTCGCTCGAAGACCTTGCCGCCTTTCGCGCTCACGGGCGCGAGGCGCTGACAATTCCCTACCGCGGCGGCAAGGTGTACGCCACGCCAGAGCTGACCTGCGGCCCCACTTTGGCGCACGCCCTCCGCCTGCTGCAGCAGAACCTGCAGCCCGTCCACGGCGGGCCGGATGCTGCGGCCTATATGGCCTACGCCCAGGCGCTGCAATCGGCCTACCAGGAACGCTTGCAAGACATGGGCGATGCCGATGGCCAGCGCGCGCTTGGCGCGGAGCATCTGGCGCCGGCCTGCACCACACATTTTTCGGTGGTGGACCGCGAGGGCAACATGGCAGCGGTGACGCAAACCCTGCTATCGACGTTTGGCTCGAAATACGTGCTGCCGCAAAGCGGCGTGACCATGAACAATGGCATCATGTGGTTCGATCCCACGCCCGGCGGGCCCAATTCGCTGGCGCCGGGCAAGCGCTGCCTGACCAATTACACGCCGGTGCTGGCGCAGGCCGCCGATGGCCGGCGGCTTGCCGTCGGCGCCTCGGGCGGGCGGCGTATTTTGCCCGCGGTGGCGCAGGTGCTGTCGTTCGTGATGGATTACGGGATGGATCTGGAGGCAGCGATCCACCAGCCACGCATCGATGCAAGCGAAGGCGCGGTGGTGATCGGCGATGTGCGTCTGCCGATGCAGGCGCGGGAAGCGCTGCGGGCGCGTTTCGACTACGAAGAAGCGCGGGTCCAGACTCTGCCGATGAAGTTCGCCTGCCCGAGCGTGGTGCTGCGCGAGGGCGGCACCAATAGCGGTGCCACCGAGGTATTCCAGCCCTGGGGCGACGCCGTGGCGGAAGGCTAGGTTGGCGCGTTGAACACTGCAATTCGGCTCGGACGCCGCGTTTGCCTTGATCAGCAGCCCCGGCAGATGGACGCTATCATCTTGTTGACCTTCGCTTCCTCACGGTCGATGGCAGGACTGGTCCCGAGAAGGGGCCCCTTTTGGGGGCCGTTGCCAACGGCATTTGATGCGAGTGCCGTGCCCAACGAGTTGGTGCCGGGCGCGCCGGGGCTGGTGCCGAAGGCGCCGCCGGTGACGGGCTTACTGGACGCGGCGGAATGGTGCGAGCCCATGCCACCGCCCCGGGCAAACGCTGCCGTCGTCGAAACGCCTACGCAAAGGGCGACGCAGAGAACGGAAAGTTTTTTCATGATCTGACTCCTTCGCCGATGCGATAACGCTCGCACGGGGTGGAGGTTGGCCCCAAATTGAATTTTATTGGGAGATTGCCCCGCCCCAATAATGGGGTGACTGGAGCGGGGCCATGCGAGTTGCGGATTCTCAAAATGGGAAGAGCCATCCGCGCCGGCAGTTGAGCCACCGATTTGGACGACGCAGTGACCGCCGTGCGACCAGCAATCGATGGAAACAATTCTTTCCACACGCGGGAAAATGCCTCAGGCACGGAACGTTTTGTTCGGTCGTCGATTGATTTTGCCGCGGATGCGACGATACAGACGAGGACGGAATATGTTGCTATGTTTTTGCGTTGATCGCTGTGGCTCTGGTCGGTGCAGCCTCTGTCACCACCGCGTCAGCCGCCGGGGGCGTGGGTGGTTTCGGGGGCGGGGGCGGCTACCCCGCCAGTTTCGGCAGCAACTACGCGGAAGGGAGCGGCGATTGTCACCTCGTTGCGCATCGCGTCATGACGCGCCACGGCTGGCGAACACGACGAGTTCATGTCTGCAGTTAGTCGACGACAATAGTCGAGCGCACCGGGTCGCGCCGAGCAGCAGCGGCTTTGCGGATCGAGGGTCGGAGGAAGGTCTGCAAACTGGTCTGGGATCGACCGAGGATAAGTGCATGACGTCGTGGGTGGCTTCGCAGGTGTTCATCCGTCGGCATTGGGATCAGTCCTGCGGCAGCGAGGGACGATGCCGGGAGGCCAGATCGATGGCTTCCTCCCTCCCGATGCCAGTCATGCACAAGAGCCGAACGACTGTTTCGTCGATCACGGTCTCCGGCAGATTAGCGTTGGTGACTGCCAAGGCGACGCCGACGATGGCGTAACTCGCCATCTTCCAGGTGAGGGTCGCGTTATCCACCTTGAAACGCCCTGCCTTGGTAGCGTTTTCCATATCGCGGATCGCGAATGGGCCCATCTGCCGGAACATCGCGTCGGCGATGACTTCCGACCGGTTCAGGAGTTGCCGCCAGCGGACGTCGCCCGTCGCCGTGTCGATCACCGTGCGGATTCCAAATGCATAGACTTGGGCCGGATCGTCGAAAGTGTTGGTGACCTTCTCGATCTTGAGGGCGAGCGAATACATCAGCCGTTCGAGGACGGCGATTGCAAGTTCCTCTTTTGATTTGAAATAGCTGTAGACCGTTCCGGCCCCGACATCGGCGCGGTCGGCTATTTCCTGCATGGTCGCGGCGTCAATTCCCTTCTCTGCCATGACCTCTTGCCCGGCCGCGATCAACGCCTCCAGATTTTGCTGGCGGCGGCGTGCGACACGCCCGGACTTTGCGGCTGGAACAGCGGCCATTGTCGCTTAATCCCTCTGGTTCGACTTCAGAATCCGTCTCGATCTCGAATTCGAGGGTGATTCCTTTCACGCCGGGTTTCAATCCCTCATACCGAATTATGATCGATATTGACAATAATTCTATTTCGAATATCATTCATTTAAGAATATAATTCGGGAGGAGTCAGCATGAACGCGCATGTACACACGACCATTGCCGAATCCGACGTGAAGGCTGTCGCCGCGAGCCTGGTTCCGGAGCTGCGCCAACGCGCCATGCAAACCGATCGCGACCGAAGGGTGCCGCCGGAAAACATCAAGCTTCTCGCGGACAGCGGGTTGCTTGGAATCTTTCGCGCAAAAAAATGGGGCGGGCAGGAGTTGTCCATGCGCGCCCATGTCGACGCCGTTTCGACCGTTGCGCAAGGCTGTCAGGCGACCGCATGGGTGCTCGGCGTCTATCACGCGCACGACTACATCATCGGGCACATGAGCGAGAAGGCTCAGGAGGAAGTCTACACGACAAGCCCGCACCAGGCGGTTGCGGCCGTGATCGGCCCGCGCGGCAAAGCGGTCAGGAAGCCGGACGGCAGCTATGTCCTTTCCGGGTTCTGGCCGTTTGCTTCGGGCAACGCGGCTGCGGACTGGTTGCTGCTTGGCGCCGAAGTTTTCGACGAAGACAACCACAAGCTCGACGAGGGTGACCTGCTGGTGCCGGTGCGCGACGTCGTCGTCCTCGACGACTGGCATGTGGCGGGCCTGCAGGGAACCGGATCAAATTCGGTCAAATGCACGAATGTCGCCGTGCCAGCGCATCGCTTCGTGTCACTGCCCGCCATTCTCGAGAACCAGACGCCTGCATTTGCAAGGCCCGATACGTCCACAATCTACAAGTGCCAGGGCGGGCCAGCTTTAGGCATGTTCATCGCGACGTCCACGATCGGCGCGGCGAAATCGGCGCTGGAGGAATTCCTCAAGGTCGTGCCTGGAAAGAAGGTGATGTACACCGAGCACATTTCCCATGAATGGTCGGCGCTGCAAAGGATCGTCGGCGAGGCGGCCTCGATGATTCATGCGGCGGAACTGATCTTCTACCGCGCCGCCGACGACGTCGACGACTTTGCGCGGCGCGGCGAAAAAATGCCGATGGAAATGCGCGGCCGCATTCGCATGGACATCGCGATGGTCCCGCGGCTGTGTCGCGATGCGGTGAACAATCTCTACACCATCGGGGGCGCGGCCGGACTTTCCCTCAAGAGCCCGATCCAGCTTGTCGCACGCAACATCCAGGCCGCCAACATGCACGGCTTCCTTCTCTACGACGCGGGAGCCGAGATCTATGGGCGCGTCCTTCTGGGAGTTGACCCAGGAACTGGCGTCATCTGAGGGACGCATCATGCCCGCTGAAACCGAAACGTCGAGCCTGCCGCCGGTTCCGGCGGCCAACTACATCCATGCGATCGCGCTGCATGTGTCTACGGTCTGCGTCATCACCACCACGCTCAGCGACGAACGGTTCGGCCTGACCGCGACCGCCGTGTCCTCGGTCAGCGCAGAGCCGCCGCGACTCCTGGTCTGCATCAACAAGTCCGGCCTGACGCATGACAAGATTCTCGCGGCCGGGCGCTTCTGCGTGAATGTGCTTGCGGAAGAACAGGACAAGGTTGCCATGGTCTTTGCCGGCATGGGCGGAAGCTCCACGGACCGGTTCGAGACCGGCGAATGGACCACGTTGACGACCGGATCGCCGGTGCTGATTGGCGCCGCGGCGGCATTCGACTGCATGCTCGGCGAAACATGCGATCAGTCGACCCATCGCGTCCTGTTTGGCGATGTGGTGGCGACCACCGAACGCAGGGGAAGTGACACGCTTCTCTACGGCGCGCGCCGCTTCCGTCAATTGCGCAAAGTATTCGCTGCTTTGGGGGATGGAAGCCGTGAATATCTTTGAGCGCAACCCAGGCGTGGACATCGCCGCCTTTGTCTACAACGCCAACCCCGCGCGCATCGTCTTCGGCGTCGGCTCGGTGTCCCAGGTTGCAGAAGAACTGAAGGCCGCGGGCGCCAGCCGCGCGCTTGTCCTTTCGACGCCATTTCAAAAGCCCGAGGTCGAGAGACTGGCGGCATCGCTCGGCGACCTGGCCGCGGGTGTGTTCGCGGGCGCCGTCATGCACACGCCGGTCGAGGTCACGCGGCAAGCGTTGGCCACCTATGAGAGCGCCGGCGCCGACAGCGTCGTCTCGTTGGGCGGAGGATCGACCATTGGTCTGGGAAAGGCGATCGCCTATCGCAATGGCGCGACGCAGATCGTCGTCGCGACGACTTACGCCGGTTCTGAAGTCACGCCCATTCTCGGCCAGACCGAAAACGGCCTCAAGACGACGGTGCGCGACGTTTCCGTTCTGCCGGAGGTCGTTATCTACGATCCGCAACTGACGCTGGGCCTGCCGGTCGCGCTGAGCGTGGCCAGCGGATTGAACGCGATCGCGCATGCCGTCGAGGGGCTCTACGCGAAGGATCGCAATCCCGTCACCTCGCTCATGGCGGTCGAGGGAGTTCGGGCGCTTCGCGACGCATTGCCGAAAATCGTTCGATCGCCGAACGACATCCCCGCACGAAGTGGCGCGCTATACGGATCATGGCTCTGTGGCACGGTGCTCGGCGCCGTCGGCATGTCGCTGCATCACAAGTTATGTCACACGCTCGGCGGTTCGTTCGATCTACCCCATGCCGAAACACACGCGATTCTGATCCCGCACACCGCCGCCTATAACCACAAGGCTGCTGAAGAAGCGTTGCGGCCGGCAGCCGCCCTGTTCGGCGGCGATCTCGGGCCGGGGCTCTATGATTTTGCGAAAGCATTGGGTGCGCCGCTGGCGTTGAGGGATTTGGGCCTGTCCGAATCCGCGCTCGACCGAGCTGCGGATATCGCCGTCAAGAATCCCTATTGGAATCCGCGGCCGGTCGAGCGCGACGGCGTCCGCGCGTTGCTGCAAGAGGCCTGGTGTGGATCGAGGCCACAATAGGATTTGAAACGCACGCGCGGGCGCCGGGCGCCACAGCGCGCAATTCGTGTGGAGGAAAGGGATGATCCAGCATTTTACGGAGGAAGGCTCTGTCGAAATCGTCAACGCCCGCATGGGCGATGACGTCAATCCACGACTAAAAAAGGTCATGGCTTCGCTGGTCCAGCATCTCCATGCTTTCGCCAAGGATATCGAGTTGACGCAGCGCGAATGGGATGTGGCGATCGATTTCCTTACAAGGACCGGACATATCTGCAGTGCCGAACGACAGGAGTTCATTCTGCTGAGCGACGTGCTTGGTTTTTCCATGCTCGTGGATTCGATCAACAACCGCAGACCGCCTGGCGCCACGGAGAATACGGTCTTCGGTCCGTTTCACGTCGCAAATGCGCCCGAGCGCCAGATGGGTGACTGCATTTCGCTGGACGGGAAGGGTGAGAGCTGTCTGTTCGACGGAAGCGTCATCGACATTCATGGAGAGCCGGTCGAAGGCGCCCGAATTGACGTCTGGTCCGACAATGCTGACGGTTTCTATGATGTCCAACAGCCCGGGGTTCAGCCGAAATGGAACAACCGCGGCGTATTCGTGACCGGCAAAGACGGCAGGTATCGCTTCATCGGTATCAAGCCGGTGTCTTATCCAATCCCGGCGGACGGCCCGGTTGGCCAGATGCTCGAGAGGCTCGGACGTCATCCGTACCGTCCGGCGCACTTGCATTTCATGGTGACCGCGCCGCGCTTTCAGAAGCTGGTCACGCACATCTTCGTTGGCGACGACCGCTACATCGACTCCGATACGGTTTTCGGCGTGAAGAAGACGCTGATTGCGCCATTCGAGCATGTGAGTGACGGAAAGACGATCTGGCGCGCCCCGTTCGATTTCGTAATGACACCTGAAGGCATTGAGGCGCGTCCAGCCTGAAGAGGAACTGAAGCTGTTGTTATCGAAGAGTTGCATTTTGCTCGATCACGGCTGAGCGTTCCAGGCCCAGCCGCGTGTGAATCCGGAAAGAAACGACTGTCGAAGACAGTCACATAGGAGGAGGAAAAAATGGGTGTTTCGAAACACGTCAACCGTCGCAATCTGCTCAAGGGCGGTTCGGCCCTGATCGCGTTACCCGCCATCTTGAAGGTGAGCCGCGCCTCGGCCCAGTCGGCCACATTCAAAATTGGTTATGTGTCGCCGCAGACCGGCCCGCTTGCGGGTTTCGGTGAAGCCGACAGCTTCATCGTCGAGAAAGCGAAGGCCGCATTCGCTGGCATCAAGAATCATGGCAAGCCGGTCAACGTCGAAGTGATCGTGAAAGATTCGCAATCCAACTCGAACCGGGCCTCCGAAGTGACGGTCGAACTCATCGAGCGCAACAAGGTCGATCTGATCGTTGCCTCCTCTGCGCCGGATACGACCAATCCGGTGGCCGACCAGTGCGAATTGAGCGAAACGCCGTGCATCACCACCGTCTGCCCGTGGCAGCCCTATTTCTTCGGCCGCAACGGCGACCCGGCCACGGGCTTCAACTACACCTACCATTTCTTCTGGGGCCTCGAGGACGTCACCGAGAATTACATCAACCTCTGGAAAGGTTCAGGCGTCGGCAAGACCATCGGCGGACTGTTTCCGAACGATGCCGACGGCAATGCGTGGGGTGATCCCAAGCTCGGGTTTCCGAAGCCGCTCGCTGATGCCGGCTACAAGCTCGTCGATCCGGGCCGCTATCAGGTCATGAACAACGATTTCTCATCCCAGATCGCCGCTTTCAAGGCGGCGGGCTGCGAGCTTGTGACTGGCAATATGATCCCGCCGGATTTCGCGACCTTCTGGAGCCAGGCGGCGCAGCAGCAATTCAAGCCGAGGGTGGTCACGATCGGCAAGGCTCTGTTATTCCCGTCAGTCATCGCAAGCCTTGGCGCGCGAGGCGACGGACTGACGACGGAAATCTGGTGGACGCCAAGCCACCCGTTCACTTCCAGCCTTACCGGTCAGTCCGCCAAGCAACTCGCGGACGCGTACACGACGGCAACGGGGCGCGCCTGGACCCAGCCGATCGGTTTTATCCACGCCCTGTTCGAACTGGCGGCGGACATCGTCAAACGCGCCGACGCGCTGGACGATCACAAAGCTGTGCTGGCGGCGTTGAAGGCGACCGATCTGAACACGATCGTCGGCAGCGTGAACTGGAAAGGCAAGGGCCCGTTCAAGAACGTCAAACGCACGCCGCTGGTAGCTGGGCAATGGCAATTGAGCAATGGCAAGCCCGACCTTGTGATCACGGACAACAAGGCCTATCCGGCTATTCCAGTCGGCGGCAAGTTGAAACTGATAGGCTGATTCAACTTCGTCAGAGGAGGGCGGGCAGGGGATTCCTGCCCGCGCGACCATGTCCATTCTCGCACTCGACAATCTGCACAAGCAGTACGGGGCCTTGTCCGTCACCCAGGACTTTTCGCTCGAGGTGGAGCTTGGGGAGATCGTCGGGATTCTCGGGCCGAACGGCGCCGGCAAAACAACATTGTTCAACCTGATCACGGGCACCGTGAGCCCCAATTCGGGGAGGATTATCTTTGACGGGCGCGACATCACCGCGCTGGATTCGTCGCAGCGGTGTCGTTTGGGCATATCGCGGTCGTTTCAGGTTCCCCATCCCTTTGTCGGGATGACGGTGTTCGAAAACATCCTGGTCGGCGCCACCTTTGGACGGGGCGGCGGAAACGCCGAGAAACGCGCGCTTGAGGTCATGCGACTGACCGGCATGTGGGCACGCGCAAATACCCGAGCCGGCGCGCTGACCTTGCTGGAACGCAAGCGTCTCGAATTGGCCCGCGCCCTTGCCGCCGATCCGCGACTACTGCTTCTGGACGAGATTGCGGGAGGCCTGACCGACAGCGAATGCGTTTCGCTGCTGGACGCGATCCGCGACATTCATTTGACCGGCGTTACGATCATCTGGATCGAGCACGTCGTGCATGCGCTGATATCGGTAGCCCGACGCCTTGTCGTGATGGACTTCGGCCGCAAGGTGATCGACGGCGGACCAGGCGAAGTCATGGCGAGCCGCGAGGTCCAGGCGATCTATATGGGGGAGGAGGATCATGGCTGATCGAACCCTCGAGATCGAAAACCTGAGCGTCTACTACGGAAGCGCTCAGGCCGTCGACGGCTTTTCGATGAGTCTCGATCGCGGAGAAATGCTGGCGCTTATCGGCGCGAACGGGGCAGGCAAGAGCACGCTCTTCAAGGCGATTTGTGGTCTGGTGCCGGCGCGCAGCGGCGACATCCTGCTGGGCGGCGAGAGGATCAATTCGTTTTCGCCGAACCGGATCGTTGGAATGGGACTGGCAATGGTGCCGGAAGGACGACGCCTGTTCCGGTCCCTGTCGGTGGAAGAGAATTTGACGATCGGCGGGCATGTCGGGCGGCGCGGGCCGTGGTCGCTGCAAAAGGTCTACGACGTCTTTCCGGCGCTTAGGGAACGCCGTCGCCACCCCGCGACCGCTTTGTCCGGCGGTCAGCAACAGATGGTCGCCATCGGCAGGGCGTTGATGTCCAATCCCGATGTGCTCCTGCTCGACGAACTCAGCCTCGGGCTCGCGCCGATCGTCATCAAGGGCATCTACGAGCTTCTGCCGCGGATTCTCGGAGAAGGCCTCTCCACCATTCTCGTCGAACAGGATGTGGCGCGCGCGATGAAGGTCTCCGACAAGCTCATCTGCATGCTCGAAGGGCGGATAGTCCTGGAAGGCCACTCCCGCGCCTTTTCGCGCGACCAAATCTCAGCCGCCTATTTCGGAACCTGACGATGGAATGGATCAACATCATCGTGCAGGGCGTGCTGATCGGCGGGTTGTATGCGCTGTTTGCAGCCGGCCTTTCCCTGATCTTCGGAGTCATGCGACTGGTCAACATCGCGCATGGCGATCTGATCATCGCCGCCGCCTACCTGTCGTTCGTCGCGACGCAGGCGACAGGCATCGACCCGCTCCTCAGTCTGGTAGTCGTCGTACCTGTGATGGCCGCGCTAGGCTTTGCCGTGCAATACGGATTGCTCAACCGGGTTCTCGGCGACGACATTCTACCGCCACTCATCGTGACGTTCGGCCTGTCCGTTATCATCCAGAACGGTTTGCTGCAGATCTTCTCCGCCGACAGCCGGAAGCTGAGCGCGGGCGCGATCGAGGTCGGAAGCCTCAACATTCTCCCGGGGCTCGACGTCGGCTACATGCCGCTGCTGACCTTTGTTTCGGCTGTTGCGATCATCGGCTTCCTGCAGTTTCTCTTCTACCGAACGTCGCTCGGTCGCGCATTTCGCGCCACGTCCGATGATGGCGAGATCGCGCAAATCATGGGGCTCGACAATCGCCGAGTCTTCGCATGGGCGATGGCTCTGTCGCAGGCTGTCGTCGCGATCGCCGGCGTGTTTCTGGCCATTCGGGCAAATTTCGATCCTTTCATGGGACCATCGCGCCTGATCTTCGGCTTCGAAGCAGTGATCATCGGTGGCCTCGGCAATCTATGGGGAACGCTCGTCGGCGGCGTCGTTCTCGGCGTCGCGCAAGCGATTGGCGCGCAGGTCAATCCGGGCTGGCAATTGCTAGCGGGACATATCGCATTCCTGATCATCCTGGGTGTTCGCCCGCGCGGCTTGTTTCCGAGGATCGATTGATGCAGCAGCCGACGATCGTGCGTTCCACCCGCGCAAGCCGCATCGGAACGATCGCGGCCATGCTTGTTGTGGGCCTGCTGACGTTGGCGCCCTGGTGGACTTCGCCCGCCAGTATGCGCCTCATCACTGAATTCTTGATCTATCTGGCACTGGCCAGCATGTGGAATTTACTCGCCGGCTATGCCGGACTGCTTTCCATTGGGCAGCATGCCTATGTGGGCTTCGGCGGCTACGCGATGTTCTCCTGCGCGCTTTTTCTCGGGATCGGTCCGCTCTACGCCATTCCGATCGCGGGCGTCGCGGCGGCTTTGATTTCGATTCCGGTCGCATTGCTGGTGTTCAGGCTCAAAGGGCCTTATTTCGCGATCGGTACCTGGGTCGTCGCCGAAGTCTTCCGGCTTTCTGCCGCGCAAATGTCCATGGTCGGCGGCGGTTCGGGTCTGAGCATTCCGATATCGGTGATGAAGGGTCTGGGCAGCAAGAGCGAACGCGAAATGCTTGTTTACTTCGCTTCACTCGTCCTTTGCTTGGGAACCGTCGCGCTGGTTTATCTGCTGCTTCGCTCGCGGCTGGGCCTTGCTCTTACCGCCATTCGCGACAGCGAAGTCGCTTCGTCGAGCCTCGGCGTCCGCATCGGCCGAATCAAGCTCATCGTGTATGTCATCGTTGCCGCCCTCACCTCGATGATCGGAGCCCTGATCTTCGTCACCAAGCTCAGGATCACGCCGGACGCCGCATTCAGCGT
Organism: uncultured Pseudomonadota bacterium; assembly: GCA_963771225.1. Classification (GTDB taxonomy): domain Bacteria; phylum Pseudomonadota; class Alphaproteobacteria; order Rhizobiales; family Xanthobacteraceae; genus Bradyrhizobium. The sequence continues at coordinate 474,522 of CAVYSR010000017.1, forward strand.
CAACGATTGGACGGTGTTTGTAATCTTCATCGTGGTGATAGGCGGGATCGGCTCCATCGAGGGGCCGATCATCGGCACACTTCTCTATTTCATCCTGCGAGAATTCCTCTCCGGCCTGGGCGCGGTCTACCTCATGCTTCTCGGCGGCATGGCCATTCTCATCATGCTCATGGCGCCGAAAGGAATCTGGGGTCTCGTCAATCAGCGCTTCGGCCTGTCCCTCTTTCCGATCGGCTACAGGGTGAAGGATGTATAGTCGAACCGGCAAAGAGAACGCCGCAATGAAATAGCATTGCCGAAGTCGGTACTGATCTCAAATCGGCGCCGTCATGACGCGCCATGGCTGGCGAATACGACCAGTTCAGGTCTGCGGTTAATCGACGACAACAGTTGAGCGGCCCGCTTGGCGCGCCGAAACTGCAAGAAATCTTCATAAAGCGGGCCCAATCGACTTGGCGATCCCAGCAGGACTAACCGATATGATCAGATCCAAAGGTTTAGGGAGCGGTGGGACACAACTGATCTTCCAGCATTCCAGATCCTGCTCCAGCGTTTTCCATCCTGGAAGTGATTTTTCCACGCGCGAAGTGGGCAACGGCGAGATCCGTTTGCCAAGACAAGAGAAGGCGCCACCGCGAGGAATTGCGGCCAGACCACGTCGATGCCGGCGCCACGGTCGGTGGTCGGAGGGTTGTTTTTTGGTTTCGCTATTTTACGTTTCCGCCCGGTTGCCGCGCAATCGACCTGATTTTGCTGTGTCCCGCATCGGAACAAGATGAGCTTGGGGAAAAATCGCATGGTGGCGACATCCTTCGCAACGAACTGCCGCATTCTCGCCGATCCTCGGATCTCTCCAGCATACCTGTCCGGATGAATTTCGCGAGCGGTCTGGTTTTGATCCAGCGCAAGGTGTTTCCGAAATAAGCGTCTACGTATTTCTCCATCAACCATGGAGAAGCGCAATGTTCCTCGAGGGCAGCACTGCCAACGTCGTGCTACGTCCGAGCTAGGTAGTTTCCGAGCCTATCTGCAACGTCATGCGATGTCGTAGCGTCATGTTTCGCTGCGATAATCGCCGAACGGACAGCCTGTGAGCGGTCCTGACGCTTCTTACCGGCGCGAGAAGGATCCAACAGGTATCACACAGATATCTCGAAGGTGGTGTCCAGAGTCCTTGTTCGAGCCCATCGAGCTTGCTGGCGCGATCAAGACCAGCTCACCTTTCTCATCCAAGATACATCCAGAGGACGCCATGCCTGCAACGCCTTTGCTCGTTCCCAAGCCTTTGCTTCCCGGAAATTCTGATTTTCTGGAGGCAGGGAAGCTGTCCATTGGCGCGCCGGAAGATCTCGATCGGATGCTGCATGTCTGGCAGAGCCGGTACACCGGCGGGCGATCGCCGAGCACGGTCAACCTCGCGTTACTTGATTGGGCCGCCCATGCCACCAACTCGCCGTTCCAGACGGCGGCGCTGGCAAGCACGGCGCTCACACAATGGTCGCGCTTGGTGAGTACGACGATGGGAGGCGAAATGGCGATCAAGCCGGCGCCTGACGACCATCGCTTCGCCAGTCCGGCGTGGCAGCAGTACCCCTACAATTTGCTCACTCAGGCAGTGCTGCTCGGTGAAGAATGGTGGGCGAATGTCACGAAGGCTCCGAATGGCGTGAGCAAGCCGAATGCACGGATCGTCGCTTTCACCGTGCGGCAATGGCTCGATCTGGTGTCGCCGTCCAATGTTCCCTGGCTCAATCCGGAAGTGATTGAGACTACCCGCGCCAGCGGGGGCGCCAATCTGACGGCTGGAATGCAAAATTTGCTGCAGGACCAGGCCGCGACACACGGCGGCGTGCCCGCCAGCCGTTTCATCGTCGGGAAGGATCTCGCCGCCACCCCCGGCAAAGTCGTCTTCCGCAACGCATTGATCGAGTTGATTCAATATGCGCCGGCAACGACCACGGTAGGGGCCGAGCCGGTGTTGATCGTGCCTGCCTGGATCATGAAATATTACATTCTCGATCTTTCGCCGGACAATTCGCTGATCCGCTGGCTGGTAGGGCAGGGGCGAACAGTGTTCGCGATTTCCTGGCGCAATCCCGGCGCTGATATGCGCGATACGTCGCTGGATGACTACCGCAAACAAGGCGTCATGGCCGCGATCGATGCGGTGCAGGCGGTCTGCGGCCAAGCGAGGATCCATGCCACCGGTTATTGCCTCGGTGGAACATTGCTGAGCATCGCCGCCGCCGCGATGGTGCGCGACAATGACGACAGGCTGGCGAGCCTGTCGCTGTTTGCCGCCCAGACCGATTTCACCGAGGCTGGCGACCTGCAGCTGTTCATTACCGAGGATCAGCTCGATTTTCTCAATGACATCATGCAGACCCAGGGATATCTGGACAGCGCTCAAATGGGCGGGGCGTTCCAGATGCTGCGGTCGAACGACCTCGTCTGGTCTCACGCGATCCGTGACTATTTGCTTGGCGAGCACGACACGCCGAATGACCTGATGGCCTGGAACGCCGATGGCACCCGTCTGCCGGCGCGCATGCACATCGAATATCTGAGAGGCATGTTTCTCGACAACGATCTTGCAGAGGGGCGCTTCCAGGTTGCCGGTCGCCCGCTGGCACTGGCCGACATGAAGCTACCGATGTTCGTCGTGGGGACGGAGCGCGACCATATCGCGCCTTGGCATTCAGTGTTCAAGCTGCACTTGCTCAACGATGGCGAACTGACTTTCGTATTGACCTCCGGCGGCCATAACGCGGGCATTGTCAGCGAACCCGGTCATCCGCATCGTCATTTTCGTATCCGCGTCCGTGATGCCGGTGCCCGTACGCTGGGCCCGGAAGAATGGCAACGCGATACGGCTCCGCAAGACGGGTCGTGGTGGCTGGAATGGAATGCCTGGCTCGAGAGGCATTCCGGGCAACGCGTCGATCCACCGCCGATGGGCGCACCTGGCTTTGCGCCGCTCTGCGACGCTCCAGGCACTTACGTTCGGGAAAGATAGGCTCGATGCAGGACGGAACCGTGGACCTTTTTATCGAGAATCGCACCTTCGACGAAATGATGGTTGGCGAGACCGCCAGTCTGTCACACACCGTAACGCAGCGCGATATCGACCTGTTCGCGGTCGCGACCGGAGACGTGAACCCCGCACATGTCGATCCCGTCTATGCCGAGACGGATATGTTTCACCACATCATCATCCACGGCATGTGGGGTGCGGGCCTGATTTCCGCGGTGCTCGGCACCGAGCTTCCCGGTCCTGGGACGATCTATCTCGGGCAGGAATTGCGTTTCCTCCACCCCGTGAGTATCGGCGATACCATGACGGCGAAAGTGACGGTGCGCGAGAAGAAGCCGGCAAAAAGCAACGTCACGCTGGATTGTGTTTGCACCAACCAACGCGGCGAGACGGTCATCACGGGCACCGCCTATACGCGCGCGCCGACTGTAAAGGTTCGACGGCCGCGGGTCGCATTACCGTATGTGAGTGTCGGCCGTCACGATGGCATGCGTGCCGTTCTCGACCGCGCCGCCAATGGCGCAGCGATAACGACCGCGGTCGTGCATCCGGTCGATGCCGCGTCGCTGTTGGCGGCTGTGGACGCGGCGTCGGCGGGACTGATCGTGCCGGTCCTGATCGGGCCGGCAGCACGCATCGGGTCGGTCGCTAAGGCTGCAGGCGCGGATATTTCCGGTTTCCGCCTCGTCGACGCACCTGATGGCTGCGCTGCCGCGGCGCAGGCCGTTGCGCTTGCAAGAAAGGGCGACGTCGCACTGCTGATGAAAGGCGATCTGCATACCGAAGAGCTCATGCACGCGGTCGTGGATTCCGAGAGCGGCCTGCGCACCGCGCGCCGGATAAGTCACGTCTATCTGATGGATGTGCCGGATTATTCCCGCCTGTTGCTGATTACGGATGCCGCCATCAACATCACACCGACGCTGCAGGAAAAGGTCAGCATCGTCCAAAATGCGATCGACCTGGCTCATATGCTGGGCGTCGCGCAACCGCGCGTGGCGATCCTCGCCGCGGTAGAAACCGTCAGTGGCAAGATGCGCTCCACGATAGACGCCGCAGCTTTGTGCAAGATGGCCGATCGCGGTCAGATCACGGGCGGGCTCCTGGATGGCCCGCTTGCGTTCGACAACGCGATCAACGAGGCCGCTGCCGTGGAGAAGGGCATTACCTCTCCGGTCGCCGGCCGCGCGGACATTCTGGTGGTTCCCGATCTCGAAGCCGGCAACATGCTCGCCAAGCAGCTCTCCTTCCTCGCCGGCGCGGAGGCAGCCGGAGTCGTGCTGGGCGCTCGGGTGCCGATTATCCTGACCAGTCGCGCCGACAGCGCGCGTAGCCGTTTGGCGTCCTGCGCATTGGCCGTGCTGATGGCCCGGAACGTCGCGGCGGTCGCAGCATGACCGGATCGATCCTGACCATTAACGGCGGCTCGTCCAGCCTGAAGTTTGCGTTGTTCGACAACACTGCCGAGCTGACGGCCACGGTGCGTGGCGAGATTGAGGATCTGGACGCGGCCCCGCATTTGCTCGCCCGCGATGCCTCTGGCGCTATCCTGGCCGAGCGGCGCTGGTCGGCGGGTACCGCGCATCCATTCGCCGTCGCCCTCGATACCCTGCTCAACTTCACCGACGACCATCTCGGTCGCGATGGCCTGGCGGCTGTCGGCCACCGCGTCGTGCACGGCGGGGCTGACCATATTGCGCCAGAAATGATCACTCCGGCACTTGTGACGTTGCTGGAGACGCTGACGCCGCTCGATCCGCTGCATATGCCGGACAATCTGGCTCCGATGCGTGCGGTCACCGCTGCCCGACCGCAACTGGCGCAAGTCGCATGCTTCGATACCGCGTTCCACCATACCATGCCGCCAGTGGCGGCCCGGTTCGCGCTGCCGCGCGCGTTGGAGGCGAAAGGGGTACGCCGCTACGGTTTCCACGGCCTGTCCTACGAGTATATTTCATCTTGCCTAAAGAAACAGTCACCCGCTCTGGCGCGGGGCCGGGTGATCGCCGCACATCTCGGTTCCGGCGCCAGCCTCTGCGCGCTGAACGACGGCACCAGCATCGCGACCACCACCGGCTTCAGCGCGCTCGACGGATTGGTCATGGCCACGCGCTGCGGCAGCCTCGATCCGGGCGTGATCCTCTATCTCGGTGGTCTGGGATATAGCTTCACCGACGTGGAGGATCTGCTGTATCGACGCTCCGGCCTTTTGGGCGTATCCGGCATTAGTGGGGACGTCCGCGTACTGGTCGCGAGCGACGATCCGCACGCACGCGAAGCCATCGAGCTGTTCACCTATCGCATCGCGCTTGAGGCAGGTGCGATGATCAGTGCGCTGGGCGGCCTGGACGGATTGGTCTTCACAGCCGGTATTGGCGAGCACGCCCCTGCGATTCGAGCTGCGGTATGCGCCCGCCTGAGCTGGCTGGGTCTGCGCATCGACGATGCCGCCAACGCGACGAGCGCCGCCCGCATCAGCGCACCGGACAGCAAGGTCGAAGTCTGTGTCATCGCCACCGACGAGGAACTCATGATCGCGCGCCACACGCAAGCGACGATCAATCGAGCCGTTGTTCGACAGGAATTCGTATCATGAAGCCATCCGGCGCGACCAGTCTGCAAGGTAAACGCGGCCTCGTCGTCGGCATTGCAAACGATGCCAGCATCGCCTCCGGCTGCGCGCGTGCCTTCGTTGCCGAAGGGGCTGACCTCGCCGCGACCTATTTGAACGATAAAGCGCGGCCGCATGTCAGCGCTGTCACCGATCCCCTCGGCTGCAAGCTGCTGCTACCCTGCGATGTGCGCGTCCCCGGTCAATTGGAGGCCGCCTTCGAGCGGATCCGGACTGAATGGGGTCAGTTGGACTTTCTGCTGCATGCGATCGCTTTCGCGCCCGCCGACGATCTGCACGGCCGCGTTGTTGACTGCAGCTCCGCCGGGTTTGCTATGGCAATGGATGTGTCCTGTCACTCGTTTCTGAGCATGGCGCGACTGGCTGAACCCTTGATGAAAGCCGGGGGATGTCTGCTGACCGTCACCTTCTACGGCTCCGAGCGGGTAGTGGCGCACTACAACCTGATGGGTCCGGTGAAGGCGGCGTTGGAAAGCGCGGTCCGCTATACCGCGGCCGAACTGGGCCCGAAGGGAATCCGCGCGCACGCGATCTCGCCCGGGCCGATCCGTACGCGGGCTGCCAGCGGAATTGACCGCTTCGATGAGCTGCTCGATGCCGCCGCGGCCACCGCGCCCGAGCACCATTTGGTTGATATCGACGACGTCGGCGCTCTCGCCGCGTTCCTGGTCAGCGACGGCGCACGCCACATCACCGGGACGATTATCCCCGTCGATGGCGGGCAGCATTTGATCGCATGAAATCGAACCTGAAAGTGTCCGCAGGCGGTTCAGGGGCGCAAGCATCGAGCGGCGTCCATGCCGTCAAGAGCCCTGATACTCCGAATGGGCGAGCCGTCGATCCAGCGGTGTCTGTAGGGACAGTCATATCGGTTCGAGGCGCCGTAGTTGACGTAAGCTTCGCAAATAAATTGCTGCCGCCGATCAACTCCGCTTTGGTCGTCGCGTGGGACCGGCCCGAGCCGCTGGTCCTCGAAGTGCACAGCCATGTCGACCCCGCGACCGTCCGCGGTATTGCGCTGCAGACGACCGCAGGCCTGGCCCGCGGCACGCCGGTGCGGGCGACGATGGCACCCATTTCCATTCCGGTCGGGGAGGCAGTTCTCGGCCGTCTCCTCGACGTGGTCGGCACCATACGGGACCGCGGAGCTGCACTGCCATCCGACACCCCACGACGCGGCATCCACAATCCGCCACCCGCGCTCGAAGACGAAACCTCGGCTACCGAAGTGTTCGAAACCGGGATCAAGGTCATCGACCTTCTCGCGCCGCTCGCACAAGGCGGAAAGGCCGCGATGTTCGGTGGCGCCGGCGTCGGCAAGACCGTGCTGGTGATGGAGTTGATCCACGCCATGGTCGAGAAATACAAGGGCATCTCCGTCTTTGCCGGGGTAGGGGAGCGTTCCCGCGAAGGTCATGAGCTTCTAACGGATATGCAGGGTTCGGGCGTGCTTGCGCGTACGGTCCTCGTCTATGGTCAAATGAATGAGCCGCCAGGCGCCCGGTGGCGGGTGCCGCTTACCGCACTGACGATCGCCGAGTACTTCCGGGACCAAAAGCATCGGAACGTGCTGTTGCTGATGGACAACGTCTTTCGTTTCGTGCAGGCCGGGAGCGAGCTGTCGAGCCTGCTGGGCCGTTTGCCGTCCCGCGTCGGCTACCAGCCGACGCTTGCGACCGAAGTCGCCTCGCTGCAGGAGCGTATCGCATCGGTGGCTGGCGCGGCGGTAACCGCCATCCAGGCGGTTTACGTTCCCGCCGATGACTTCACCGACCCCGCGGTGACGGCCATATCGAGCCATATGGACAGCATCATCATGCTGTCACGAACGCTGGCGGCCAGCGGCTTCTATCCAGCGATCGATCCGCTTGCCTCGTCGTCGGTGCTGCTCGACCCGTTGGTGGTTGGCGAGGAACATTACCGGATCGCAGAGCGCGCCCGCGAGGCGCTGGCGCGTTTCAAGGACCTGCAGGATATCATCGCGCTCCTTGGCGTGGAGGAGCTCGGCGCCAGCGACCGGCTGATCGTCAAACGGGCGCGCCGGCTCCAGCGGTTCCTCAGCCAGCCTTTCGTGGTGACGGAAGCCTTCACCGGCACGCCTGGGCGCAGCGTCAGTCGCGCCGATACGCTCGCCGGCTGCAAAGCTATTCTCGACGGTGCGGCGGACGACTGGGCGGAGAGCTCGCTCTACATGATCGGCAGCCTGGAAGAGGCGCGTCAGAAAGAGGCCGCGGCCACCAAGAAGGAACCCGCGTCATGAGATTGCGAATTACCACGCCGCTCGCGGTGGTCGCCGACGAAGATGGAATCCTCTCGCTGCGTGCGGAAGACGCCACCGGCAGCTTCGGGATACTGCCCCACCACGCGGATTTCCTCACAAGCCTGGCGATCTCCATCGTAAGCTGGCAGAGCGGCGATGAGACGCGGCATTATTGCGCGGTGCGGCGCGGCGTACTGTCTGTCGATGCCGGCCGTGACATTGCCATTGCCACACGCGAGGCGGTTACCGGCGACGACCTCGCCACCCTCGACCAGACCGTTCTCGGTCGCTTTCGCGCCGATATCGAGGCGGAGCGGACGGAACGTGTCGAGAGTACTCGGCTTCAGCTCAACGCCATTCGTCAGATCGTGAGTCATCTCGGATCGCGCGCGCGCACCGGCGGAGGCAGCTTCGCATGACCGCACCGGAAGAACAGGATCCATTGGTGAAAGGAGTCCGGCAGCGTGGGGAACGCCATGCACGCTGGTCGCGTGAGGGCGATCCTTCGGTGGCGCAACGTCTCGCCCAGATCGGCGTGCTCGGTTGGATGATCGTGGTGCCGATGCTGATCGGCGTGTTCGCCGGCCGCTGGCTCGACCAGAAATTCAACTCGGGACTGTTCTGTACGGCGCCGCTGCTGATGCTCGGATTGGCGCTCGGATGCTGGTCGGCATGGAAATGGATGGAGAGCGCATGACGTCTCTTTATTTCAATGCCCTGCCGAGCTGGGCCATCATGCTCAGTCTCGCAGCGCACCTCGCCGCCGGGATCATGCTCGGGCTCGTCTATTTCCGAAGCCTCTGGTGGAACGCCCGCCGCATTGCTGCGGGCGGCCGCGTGGCGACGACGATCGCCGTGATGATCGGCCGTTTCGTCCTTCTCGGCTTTCTGCTGACATTGGCGAGCCTGGAAGGTGCGTTGCCGCTGCTCGTGATGGCGCTCGGCGTCCTCATCGCTCGGTCGGTCGTCATGCGCAGCATCCGGAAGATCGCACCATGACGTCGCCGCTTACCAGCGTCGCCCTTTTCCATCTGGGTCCAGTGCCGATCACCGAAGGAGTGGTGGCCACCTGGGCAATCATGGTGGTGTTGGTGATCGGCAGCATCCTTATCACCCGTCGCCTGTCGCTCTTACCATCGACGACCCAGGCCGTCTTCGAGTTGATCGTCGACACCGTGGACGGCCAGATCCGCGATACCATGCGGCTGGAGCCAACTCCCTATCGCGCCTTCGTCGGCACACTATTCGTCTTCATTTTTGTCGCCAACTGGTCTTCGCTTATTCCAGGCGTCGAACCGCCGACGGCCCATATCGAGACCGATGCCGCGCTGGCGCTTCTGGTTTTCGTTGCGGTGATCTGGTTTGGCATTCGCGCGGGCGGTGTCCGCGGCTATCTTTCGACCTTTGCCTCGCCAAATCCGGTTATGATCCCGCTCAACTTCATCGAAAGTCTGACGCGCGCGTTCTCGCTGCTGGTGCGCCTGTTCGGCAATGTGATGAGCGGCGTCTTTGTGATCGGGATCGTTTTGTCGCTTGCGGGCCTGCTGGTGCCGATTCCACTCATGGCGCTGGATCTGCTGACCGGAGCGGTACAGGCCTACATCTTCGCGATCCTCGCGATGGTGTTCATTGCCGGCGCCGTCGGCGAAGCAAAACCCGGCCCTGACACCTCCAGCCAAAGGATGCCCCCATGAATTGGTTAGCTTTCGCCAGCATTATATCGGCCGCTATGGCGGTTTCGTTCGGGGCAATCGGTCCTGCGCTTGGCGAGGGGCGGGCTGTGGCTGCGGCCATGGACGCCATCGCCCGCCAGCCGGAGGCCGCCAACGTCATCTCGCGCACGCTCTTCGTCGGTCTAGCCATGATCGAGACCATGGCGATCTATTGCCTGGTGATCGCATTGCTGTTGCTGTTCGCCAACCCGCTGTTGAAATAGCGCCATGACCATCGACTGGTGGACGCTTGGCATTCAGACCGTCAACGTCGTCATTCTGATCTGGTTGCTCGGGCGGTTCTTCTGGCGCCCGGTTGCGGCCATGATTGAGCAGCGCCGCGCCACGGCGCAGCGGATCGTGGCGGAGGCCAATGCAAAGCGCGCTGAAGCAACCGCGGCGCTCGTCGAGATCGAGCAAACGCGTGCCGGTTTCGCCAGGGAACGCGACGCGATCCTGGTTGCGGCGCACGAAGTCGCGGAGCGGGAACGCACCTCGCGCCTGGCGGAAACGGAGAAGGAAGCTCGATCCTTGGAAGCCGCCGCCAAAGCAGCCATCGAAAAGGACAAGCAAGCGGTCGACAAGGCGTGGGCTGACCGCGCCAGCCGACTTGCAGTCGATATCGCCGGACGGCTTGCCGCGCGCCTGGATAGTCCAGCGGTGCGTGCCGCATTCCTGGACTGGCTTCTCAAGGAGATTCAGGCTTTGCCGGTCCCGGCACGGCAGGCCGCGGCCATGGAGGGAACCACGCTGGAAGCGACCAGTGCGACAGCGCTCCTGCCAGCCGACCAGGATCGCTACCGGGAATTAATTGGCCAGGCGTTCGGAGCTCACCCGCAAATCATATTCAAGGCGGATCTCTCCCTCATCGCCGGCCTGGAGCTGCAAGGGCCACACTTCATCGTAGGCAACAGTTGGCGCGCTGATCTCACACAAATCCTCACGGACCTTACGCATGACAACCGGCTCTGAAACCCAAGCGGATGCGTGGCTTGCACAGGCCCGGACAAAGCTGGGCGGCGCGGTGCTTGGCCCACAGGCGGAACTGGTCGGTCGGGTCGAGCAGGTGGGAGACGGCATCGCGCTCGTCTCCGGGCTGCCCAACGTCCGGCTCGATGAGCTGCTGCACTTCGAAAAAGGACAATTCGGGTTTGCCCAGGTACTCGAACGCGGTCGCGTCGGCTGCGTTCTGCTGGACGATGTTGATGCGGTCGAGGCCGGCGACATGGTGCGGGGCACGGGAGATGTCGTGCGCGTTCCTGTGGGGCCGGCGATGCTCGGTCGTGTTGTCGATCCACTCGGGCGGCCACTCGACGGAAAGGGTCCAATAGCGACCGACACAAAGGAGCCGATTGAGCGCCCGGCACCATCGATTATTGATCGGGATCTCGTGGTCGAACCCGTTCAAACCGGTCTCGTCGTCGTCGATACCCTGTTCGCGCTCGGCCGCGGCCAGCGCGAGCTTATTATCGGCGATCGTGCCATCGGCAAGACGACGATCGCGGTAGATACGATTATCAACCAGAAGACCAGCGATATCGTCTGCGTCTATGTCGCAGTCGGACAAAAGAGTTCGAGCGTCCGGCGCGCCGTCGATGCGATCCAGAAAAACGGAGCCGCGGAGCGCTGCATTATCGTCGTTGCCGGTTCGGCAAGTTCTCCTGGACTGCAATGGATCGCGCCCTTTGCCGGCTTCACCATGGCGGAATATTTCCGTGATCGCGGCCAGCACGCGCTGGTCGTGATCGACGACCTGACGAAGCACGCCGCCACCCATCGCGAGATCGCGCTGCTGACGCGTCAGTCGCCCGGCCGCGAAGCCTACCCCGGTGATGTATTCTACGTGCATGCGCGGCTCCTGGAACGTGCCGCGAAGCTCTCAAAGGAGAAGGGCGGTGGCTCACTGACGGCGTTGCCGATCGCCGAAACGGATGCGGGCAATCTCAGCGCCTATATCCCGACCAATCTGATCTCGATTACCGACGGTCAGATCGTGCTCGATGCCAAGCTATTCCATGAAGGACGAAAGCCCGCCGTCGACGTCGGCACCAGCGTCAGCCGGGTCGGGGGCAAGACCCAGGCTGACGCCTTGCGAGACACGGCAAAGACACTACGCCTCGATTATGCTCAGTTCCTCGAGCTGGAAATGTTCACCCGTTTTGGCGGCATGCCGGATTCGCGGGTTCGCGATCAGTTGACGCGCGGCGCGCGGATTCGCGCCATCCTTGACCAGCCGCAGCATGCGCCAGTGCGCCTTGCCGACGAGGTCGCCCTGGTGCTGGCGGTTCAGTCCGGTTTGCTGGACCCGCTTTCGCTGCCAGCCGTGATCGCATTCCGGCAAGGCTTAGGTGAAGCCGTCGATCGCGGCGCCGCCGACGCCGTTCGCATGATCCAGAACTCCGGCACGCTGGACGATGCGCGGAAACAGCCGCTGCTCGAAACCCTCCGGCAATATGCGCACAGCTTCATATTGCCTGCGCCGCCCAAGGCGGTCGGTCAGCCATGACGGAACGCCTCGCCGACATTAACGCGCGTATTGACGGTATCGGTCAGCTCAAGGCGGTGGTGAACGCGATGCGCGGCATCGCCGCGGCGCGCGCCCGGCAGGCGCGCAGTCAGCTAACCGCCGTCGACAGCTATGCTGCAACGATAGCGGTCGCCATCGGGCGGACCCTTGAGTTAGATCCCATCGAACATCCTAGCGCCGCGTCTCAATCGACGCGTTCCGCGCTCGTGCTGTTCTGTGCGGAGCAGGGATTTGCCGGTGCATTCAGCGAGCGCGTGCTTGATGCGGCCGGCGCCGATCTCGCCACGTCGGAACTATTTCTGATTGGCACACGAGGAGGCGTCGCGGCTGCCGAAAGGAACATTGCCACCAGTCGGAAAATCCCGATGCCGTCGCATTCCCAGGGTATTCCGAAGCTCGCTGACACCATTGCGGAAGCGCTCTACACCCGCATCGCCACGGGGGAAATTAGCCGGCTAGATGCCGTCTTCAGCGAACGACAGCCAGGCCACGGTATTGAGGTGAGACACCGGCGGCTGTTTCCCTTCGACATGACACAGTTCCCCCGTCCGTCGGATGCCAATGCACCTCTCTTGAACCTGGCGCCGGAAGCGCTTCTGAGCGAGCTCACCGCGGATTACCTGCACGCGCAGCTCTGCACCGCCGCGCTGCACGCCTTTGCGGCAGAGAACGAGGCGCGGATGGAAGCCATGGCTGCTGCCCATAATCAGATCGAGCGCCAGCTTTCCGAACTGCAGGCGACGCAGCGGCACGTGCGGCAGGAAGAAATCACGGCGGAAATCATCGAGCTTGCCGCCGGCGAGACAGCAAGTCGATCAGGCAAGAGCTGAGGTTCTTGGGATTGAGCCTTGCTTGTCGCGGCTGTCCGCCGCTCGCCGGCCATCAGTCGATTGAAATGTCGTCAGCCGTCAATCCGATCCGTATGGTCCTCAACGGAGGCTATCCGCCGGGCACAAGAGAAGGCCGAAGCACGATTTGCGGCGTATGTGGCGGGGCTTTCGGGCGTGCTCGGGCATGCCGACCGGATTGGCCCGCTGCGCGACAATTGTACCGGGCTGATGCTGCCGGGCGAGCGCAAGAGTGTGGAGCCGATGGCCGCGAAGACGGCTCCGGCGCGGACGGCGGCGCAGCATCAGTCGTTGCTGCATTTTGTCGGTGTCGCGTCCTGGTCAGACGAGAAGGTGTTAGCCAAGGTCCGCGAGATGGTGCTGCCTGCAATGGAGCGGCAGGGGCCGATCGAGGCGTGGATCATCGATGACACGGGTTTCCCCAAACAAGGAAAGCATTCGGTAGGCGTGCAGCATCATCAAGACAGAAAAGCCATTATCTCATTGAAATCATTGGCGATCCCAGCAGAACGGGCATGGCAGCCGGAATCAACGGCTTGCCTTGGCTCACCTTCCTAACGGGGGTCATTGGCCCGTATATGCTTTTCCAGCCGTTGGCTCACTCGACAAACCGATCGTGCAGCGGGACGACGGCATGTGGTCGATCGGCTGGCAAGATGATGCAGCGGGACCTTTCGCAAGCGGACGGTTCGCGGAAGCCGTAGCCAGGCAAGGGGAGGGCCGCCATGCATGGCCACCTGATCCCCAAATGAGAAGCCCCACGCCTGGCAAGCGCGGGGCCCAGTATTCTCACGACGGAGCTTGCGACGGCTCAGAAATCAAGCCCTATCACTTCGGATTATCCGAAGCAACGATTTTCGAGGGCATTGCCATCGGATCCAGCACCACACTTTCGGCGCCCGCGCGCTGATCGAACCACCGCGTTCGGTCGACTGTGGGCTCGCGATTGCGGGACTGCTCGGTGGCTCCCGCCGCAATCAAGGTTTCACGGATCGACCGCCGCGAGAATAGCGACGGGTTTTGATCCTGTCTTTCCCCGCCGCCGGTAGCGAAAGCGCCGCCGATAAACGACCGCAAGCCGCCGCGCTTAAACAGCGGCAACCGTGCCGGTGCGCTCCACCGGAGATGACAGCGCGGGATTCCTCACCTTGGGAAACCAAGGGCTCCCGATCCGGGCAAATGCCGTCGACGGCTATGCCCATAGCTCAGACACAGTTTGGCAATAAGACAAATGCACCCTTTGCACCGGGGATATTGATGCAAGCCCGCCGGTTGGCCCCCGGCGCTGCCTCTCTCAGGTTTCGGCACGCCGGACCCTCGAGGGTAAGCAGACCCAAAACGGGCATCTGAGTGATACGCGCTGAGGCAGTTCGTCGACAGGGAAACTTCCGCAACTGGTTCCTTTATAGGGGCCACCCTTTGCGGGAGGCGGGCTATGGGAAACTTGCGGGAGGAGCCACAGCGATGATCAGAAATGCCCTCTTCATGGCCGGATCCTCCTTGAGATAGGTCGTGGGAGGTCCGGCCAGGTTCAAGGCAAAAGGGAACGGCCCCAGCGTGGGGGCAGGCTGGGGCCGCAGAACCACCGACGGAGGGGGGCGTATGTTCCAATCGGTAGCCCCTTGCGCTCGACACCGCCGAGCGAAGACGAGTGCAAGCTGCCCGACCGTGAATCGTTCCAGCGTCGTCGTTAGATCGCGAACACCCATGCCGCGAAGATCACCGCCAGAACGGCGAGTCCGCTGATCGTCCAGCCCGTCGCGTAAACCGCCCCATCCGCTTCCGGCCTATCGACCATCGTGTCGTGCCAATGAGACATGATCGCCTCCTGAGCTTGCCTGACATTAGGTCGCGGCTAGCGGCTCAAGGTTCAAAGGCGTGGCAAGGCACGTCATTGGTCTTTTGTACGGGGCGAGCGAGCGGGCACCGCACGGGCCCGCGTCATCGTTTGCAAATAATAGTCCTCGCGCTCGGCCTGCATTTTTAGTTGAAGAGCCTTAAAGCTCGCCAGCCGTTGCATGATCGCGTCGCGCTCAGACGGCGGCACCGTCATCGGCGTTAATCTGGCAGGCCAAGTCTTTGGTTCTGGGAGGGGGCTGGGCGCTTCGGGTAGGGGGGTGGGCGCAGTAGACTCCTCAGCGAGGACGGCCTCAACGGTTGCCAAGACCGGCAGATCAGGCTGAACGATCTCATCCTTGGCATCGCTGCCAGAGGCCGTCGCATCCGGAACGAGAGGGTCAACCGGTTTAGGCTGAACCAGCTTCTTCTCATTGACGCTGGCCGCAAAGGCCATCGTCTCCTGTACCAGCGCGTCGAGCTCTCTTTTCCAAGTTGGGACCATGGTTTAATGAAACCTAGTTTCGGAATGGCCGTCAAGCCAGCCCTAACCGGCCGGTGTCCGAAGGGGGCGAGGATAAAGGAATACGCGCGCCCGCCTCTAAGAAAAATTCCTACAAAAAAAATCGGGCCATAAGGGCCACGATACACGGTCGCTGCAAGCCTATCTAGGCCATAAGAACATTCAGCACACCGTGCGGTACACTGAGCTGTCCCCGGATCGCTTCAAGGACTTCTGGCGCTGAGACGTGGAAATTGCCGATGACGCAGATCGTATGGGTCTACAAGCACTGCAAGCTAACGGTCATCGAACGGCCCGCCGGTGGATATCACGTCGAGATCGTCCAAATTGCTGGAGGCAAGCCGGTCCTGACAAAGCAATTCCGGGAGATGTCTGACGCAATCGATTCCGTACACCGGCTCGTGGACAATGGTATCATGGACTGAGGCGCGCTATGGCGCGCCTCTCCATCACCGATCAAACGCCGCGCTGCGGGCGAGACATCGGCCGAGATCGCCAAAAATCCTACGCGGTCGACATCAGCATGATCTCGCGACTGAGCTGATTACTGCAACCGCGGTCGTGCCATCGAGGGCAAGCTGGTATCAGGTCCCGCAGCCCCAGCGCCCAGCTCGTGTCTCGCAGCCGCGCCGTGACGGCGCTGGCGCGCGAAGTACTGCCATGGACCTGGGTGTGCTTCGGCGTGGCCGTGGCCAGCGGTACGCTGCTGTTCTCGTCAAAGGCGCTCAAGTACTACGCAAATATTCCGTTCCGCCTGAAGATCGCGCTGCTCATGCTCGCCGGCTTGAACATGGTACTTTTCCACATGCTCACTAGGCCCGGGGTCCGGCAGTGGGATCTGGCGCGGCCGCCCCTCGCAGCGCGGCTGGCTGGCGGCCTGTCGCTGCTGCTCTGGATCGGCATAGTTGCGGCAGGTCGATGGATCGGCTTCACCATGAAGTAGGCGAGCCTCGTGCCCGTCTATTCAGGGCGACCATGACATCGGAAAACAGCCGCCCTGGGCGCCGCGCTAACTCGCAGGCGGTCGCGTGTTCGAAGGGGAGTCGCGCGTTGAAGGCTGCAGTGTCATAGTGCTCATCATCATCAGTCGTGGCCCGTCAATGGAGTTGGCCACCTAGGCAGGCTCCCCCGTCACCCGCAACACTGTGCCCACCTCGTTCGGCGGCGTGCTGGCAATGCTTCGGTTGCACCGCGGATATCACATTGACCCGGCTGGGGTAGAAGACATGAGCCATGAAATGGCGACCGCTCTCACCGGATCAGTTGAGAAGGCGCTGCTTAAGCTCAACGCAGCCTGATCCTGCGAGACGACGGAACGGTTTTCAGGTTTCTGGATTATCAAGCAGTGCCGCTTTCGCCCAGCGGCACCATCCCAGACGGCCTCAGTCGCTCCCCCCGACTGGGGCCGTTTCCTATCAAGGCCCCGCCAACTGAGGCGGCCTCGTACGAGCCGGTTCACGCCGACCGTGTGATCTCCAAGTCGTCGATTAGGCCGGGTTGTCCATCCCGCCTCCATCGATCATGTGTTTGGCGTCGACTAGAATATCCGTCTCGCTATAGCGTGCACTTACCGTAATCGACGGTACGGGCTCGTCCCCATACTTGAGGCGGATCATGGCCCCGTCCTTGCGCGTGACCTTCGCCTTCCAAGAGTTGTTGGATACTTTGATGATATCGATGACGTAGTCTTTGTAGGACTCTCGCCGAGACATTTTGCGTTCCCGTATGTGTTACCGTTTTGTTAACCCCGTTCGCTCATAGCCTCGTCTGGTCGCGGTTTAACCATTCCCACCCCAACCCACACCGCGACAGCAGCATTCGTGAAAAGAGCCCGCCGGCCTCATCCCCCGGCGGGTTTTTCTTTGCGGCGGGCAATGGAACCCGCTGACCGTGCGTTCGTTTTCTCGCTCGAGGTGGTGAATGGCCGACACGGCGATTTTGCGGAGAATTAGACTGCTCATTCCTGCGGATCACGATGGACATTACAATGCCGTCTGCCGCGGTTTTGAGGAGGGAGATTTGACGTCTCCGAGCCTAGCGATCTCAGATATGCAACTGGCTCGAGCAGTCTCGGAATTCACGATGTTTCCCCCGAATGAAGCTTCGATCGCGACACTCGAGAGACGCCTTAATCCACAATATTGAGAAGGGAAGCCCCGGTCAGCCGGCGGGTTTATTTCAACGAGCTGTTGATCGAGGCGAACTTAGTATTGAGCTTGCTTCCGATCCCATTGACGACCGCGATGATGGCAAGCGCGATGCCGGCCGCGATGAGACCGTACTCAATTGCGGTGGCGGCGGTTTCGTCTGCGAGGAATCTGCGAATGATTTTCATGCGCTGTTGCCTGCGCCAAAAACCTAAAGGAATATATAATCCCGCTTGAAAAACCCGAGCGTTATTAGGCGGGGTAATGTCCACCGGGCCCCAGTTTTGAAGATGCGCCTAAAATCCACAATACTGATTTCCTAATTTGCCGCCCGCTATGCCCGCCTCGGTCACGCCGGGCGGGTTTTTGTTTTGTTTGTGCGATGCATCAATGTTTTCTGCCTTATCAAAGGCTCATTTGGAACCAAGCTTAAACTCTAAGAGTTTGATTCGTTTACTGGGGGGTGGACGTCATGACGACCTTGCAGGCAATTTGCCTCGGAGCAATGCTAGCGTGGACGCCAGCGCTTATCGCGATGGCTTGGGTGCTTTACGAAGCTCCGCTAGACGAACTCGAAGAGTTTGAACGCGACCCATCCTAGAGCATATACCCAGCCCAACATCGCGACGATTATCGCGATGACCAGGCCACCATTGAATATTCTATTCTTGATTTTGTTCATGCGAATTTCAGAGCGCACTTATCCATCCGGCCGCGCGCAGCTACGTGAACGGGGATGGTAAAGTTTCAAGCCAGTCACCGCGCCACACGGTCAGCGGGTGCGGTAAGCATCGTAAGCGTGGGCCGCGAAAAGGCTGATGCTCAGAGAAAGAAGGATCGTTATCAGGAGCCCGATCATGGCATCAACGCCCTTCTCAAATATTCGCGCCACGTTACCGTCGATTGGTAGCCCAACCCCGTATTCCGGTTCACGTTTCGAATCCATATTTTGAGGGCGTTTTGTCGCATCCCGCTTTCGGCCAGAGGTGAGACGCGGCAAAGCCCGCCGGGGCAATTCGGCGGCTTTTCTTTATCCGGCACTTTGCACCCTGGCGAAAATTGAAAAGGCCGCCGGGCAATATCCGACGGCCTGCCGGGCTCAAAATTGCTTAAAAATAAAACGTGATTGTGTCGGCCGCGGCGCCGTATAATTAACACAATTAAACAAGGGGTGCAAATCAAAAAAGTGGTTCCACCAAAGGAACAGAAGCAGCGACGACGGGTTTTTTCTTGCTCCCCGGAGGCCTCAGCGCTTTAATATCACGATTTAATATTGGGAGAGACCGACATGGCGATCGGAATAGTAAAGTGGTTCAACGGTCAAAAAGGTTACGGCTTCATTCAACCCGACGCCGGCAGTAAGGACATATTCGTCCATATTTCGGCTGTTCAGAAGTCGGGGCTTAGCGGCCTGCCGGAGGGCGTCAAGTTGACGTTCGACATTGTCCCGGACGGGGGTAAAGAATCGGCGGAAAATCTGAAGTTGATGGCTCACGATTAACAGAACCAAAAGCGTCAGATCGGTTGTCGGCGGGTTTTCTGTAACAATTCGCCATCATGATGTCTGAGAAAGCAGACGACGAATTTAAGCTGCTTCTTGCCCGAGCTTTTGACCGGGCATGGAAGCGCTATTACCGGCCGAGTCGGATTGATGCAATTTCCGCAAGCGTCGCCCGACCCGCGCTCGCAAGACACTTGATCGCATCGGCAAAGGGAGGCGTGTCTTCGGTAGATGCATTAGCGGAAGGCGGTCTCCTGCATCTTGTCTCGCTTACACCTGAAGCCCGACATTGGGGGAATCTGAGAATCGAAAGCGCCGCAGCAAGGTTTCAGCAGGATTGGCGAGTTCGAAAACCGACCGCGTAAGGGCAGGATAGCGAACTGAGGCGGCCTCACTGCGGCGGTCTTAACGAAAAGCCTGCCGGTCCGCCGTCGGGTTTTTCAATCGGATCGCTCGGGCGGGACAAGTCGGATATTTTTAATGGCGACGGCCTGATCAATTGCCTTTTCAGCCGAAGGGCTGGCTACCGTGATGGCGCGGCTTCGCCGGTGCGCTAAACCGACGTGATGGCCCTGACCCCGTATCCGGCAGCTCCTGCCAAACCGCCATACCCCTCTGGTGCGCCATTTCGGGATCGGCATGACATTCCGACTGCACAGCTGCGCCTCAATGTCGGAAAAACCGGTCACGCATATGCTTGTTGGGGCGACAGTTGGGGCATTCACGACCGCACTTCAACTAAAGTCGGCAAATCAATCGCTTACGAGCCGCATTGGCGGAAATCGTCTCCGCCTCCGCCCCGGAGGGTAAGCATACGAGCGGGTCCGGCGGAACGAGCCATTTGGTTTTTGATTTTAAAATCAAATGCTCCAGGCGCCCGCGTTTCTGTCGCAATTGAGCCGACGGTAGGATGAACTAACAAAGTTTCGTAGGCGTCTATCTAGACCACGCGACCAGCGCCTCGGGCTTAGACGACCGCCAGCATCAACGCGATGCGGCAGGACATATCCCACGCCTCAATTTCACGTTCCGGTGCCTGCTGGCCCTGAAGTTCAGCGCGACCACTGTCGATCGCGGTTCCAAGCCAGTCAAGCGCCCGTTGCCGCCCGTAGCCCCGCCCAGTCGCCAATCTGAAACGGCGCGCTTCTCGGGCTCCGTGCGTGTAGCCCCTATTCCGGGCTTTCTGCAGCCCAGCTTCGAGGGCATCAGTTCGGCCACGACTGCGCGCGGGAATAGGCATCATACCAATCAGCAGCGGCCGCCGGCGGGTCATTCGGGGGAACGATGCCGGCGGCCGCGCTCCAAGCGATACTCCAACGCAACGATACAGAGCTCCTGGATCGAATCGGAATATGATCGCCCGACGGCTTCGCCATGCTGGGTCCGGATGGGGGGCGGCAATATCCGGTGCAGATACGCTTATTGCATTGGTGCTCTGCCGCAACGAAACTCGCTTGTTAAGCTGAATGCCGTCGCCGCGGGTTAATTCTGGAACCCAGCTCTAACCTTTTTCAATCGATCGCACGGCCACCCTTGCTGGTGAGAATCGGGATCCCGTCGCACATTTCAACGAGTCCCGTGTCGATCAAGGTTCGCAGATCATGCTGATTGATGGGCGACCACTTCAACCGGTTGGCTCTGATATCCCGAAGTACCCAGCGAAGGACAATCATCCGATCGCGGTCTACCGCAACAGCGGGGATATCTGGTTTGATAATCTCGCCTGAAACGAGTGGCTTCGGCTCTTCGGTACGGACATCCGCTGAGATCGAGTAGGATACCGACACCGTGGCCGGTGAATACGATACGGCCTTCGGCTGGGGTGCAACCCCGGCGTCATTTAACGGGGGCACGACGGGAGCCGCTTCGGCGGTCGAATGGATCGGGGCGCTCTTGACGACGGAATCGACCGGTTCAGTAGAGCGTCCCGAGAGATCACCTTCGGGCCATGCGAGTAGCTGATCGAGCGAGGGGATCAGGTCTACGTCGCGGGGCTGAGGTCGTTCGGCCGTCAAAAGCTTTGCTTCCTCGATCGTCCAATTGATCAGCTGTATGTCCGTCACGCTTCGCTCCTCCAACACGCTTTGCGTTGCCCAAGGCAAATTACCGCAGTGTCAGGCCACGCGAAAGCCGCACGTGAGGAAAAGATAAAGGATTGACTCTGGCGAAAGGTGTTCACGTTCTTCGCGATGGCTGAAGCGTAGCGCTTCTTGAAGGTCTGTGACCGAACTCGGCCGGGGTGTCTCTGCAAGCTTTCGGTAAGGTCTGATTATCGAAAGTCAGGTTGCAGCGTGTCTGCGGTGTCCGCTTTGCCCTTGCAGAACGGACTCAAGTCAGGCATCGCACCATGTCTGAAATGTGCCGATTTTGTTGCAAAAGTCGGCTCTAATCGATGGATGTCGTTCGGGCATTCAAGTTACTACGACCGGCTTTGATGCGCCGGCCCCGACGCTCTGTACGCAACTTTCACGCTACGCAGCACAAAGAGCATGAGCGGGTGGCGGTCGCGCAACCAGCGATGCGAGCCGCCGTAGGTTCTGAGCGATGGCCGCCAGCACAAATTCATCCTGCGCTCCACGAGGACCACGCAGACGCAGGCGACCAAGCTTCAGGATGCGCTTCAAGTGCGCGAACCGCATCTCGATCTTCTTGCGTTCCCGTCGCGACTGCTCGAAGGCCTCGGTGCCAGCGAACGACCGGGCAATGTCCCGAGCGTGCTCATGGATGTCACGCGGGATCTTGCGCGCTGGTTCCTTTGGACAGCACTGCGGTTTGAGTGGGCAGATATCGCAGTCGAGCTTACTGGCGCGATACAGAAGTGTCTTGCCCTCGTGCACGGTACCACTCGTTCCAAGCTGCTTTCCGCCCGGGCAGTGGTAAACGTCGCTTGTCGGGTCATATTGAAAGTCGCCACGCGAGAAGGTGCCATCATCTCGCTGCGACTTATCGAAAACAGGAATATGCGGCGCGATGCCCTTCTCCTCGACCAGCCAGTTCAGCATCGGAGCTGCCCCGTAGGCGGTATCTCCGACCAGCCGCTCCGGCTTGAGGCCGAAACGTTCCTCTGTTCGCCCGATCATCGTCTTCGCCGCGCCGACCTCGGCTTGGCGAATGGAGCGGGACGCCTCGACATCAACGATGACCCCGAACTTCACGTCGATGAGATAATTGTCGGAGTAAGCAAAGAAGGCCGGTCCCTTGTGAGCGCCGGTCCACTGGGCCGCGGGATCGGACGGCGAGACGAACTTCGGGACGACGTCGCTGGCGGCACCCCATGCTGTATCGTCGAGGGTCGCCAGATACTCCTTCACGGCGCGGCTTGACCTCGCCGGATCGCGATCCCTGCGCCAATCTCGACCCGCGATCGAGCGCTGCTTGTTGGCATCGGCCTGGATCAAGCTCGCATCGACGGCAAAGCCTTCGCCACCAACCAGACCGGCTGCAATGCACGCCTCGACGACCCGTTCGAATACACGACGGAAAACCTCACCCTCGCGGAAGCGCTCGTTGCGGGCGCGCGAAAATGCCGAATGATCCGGGATACCATCCTCGATGCCGAGCCTGCAGAACCAACGATAGGCAAGGTTCACCTGCACTTCACGGCAGATCAGCAGCTCCGAACGGATCGCAAAGACATATCCCACGACCAGCATCCGGATCATCAGCTCCGGATCAATCGACGGCCGACCCCTCGACGAATAGTGCGGTGCTAGTTCACCGCGAAGCCAGGAGAGATCGAGAGCAGCATCGATCTTCCGTACCAGATGATCTTCCGGAACCGCGTCGCCAAGACGAAACTCGTAAAACAGTTGACTTTGGTCACTCTTCAGACGGCCCATCGTCAATCGACCTCGCCGAGAATCGCGTCAACACAACGAAATCACGCTTCGCGGCGTCTCTCAACCGACTTTTGCAACAAAATCTGCCAACAACGGTCATTGAAACCGACTGAGCAGCGCTCGGACTGGCTGTTCGCGAACAGCGAGAAAGATGTCGACGCGCGTTTTGTTCGCCTAGCCAACTCAGGCTCCCTGCGATGGCCAACAAAGCCAAATCATTGGCCTACAATGACAAGAACTGATCTTGATCCTTCGATATACAGTCCTCGTCGCTCGCGTCGACGAACCTTTATATCGCGAGCCGCCCCGTCACTTTATTAATTTGGATCATAGATTTCAGACGATGTCCTCTGACAGCCAGACCGCATTATTTATCGATGGCGCCAATCTCTACGCAACGGCGAAGGCGCTTGGTTTCGATATCGACTATAGACGCTTGCTCAAGGAATTCCGGAGCCGCGCGGGAGTACTGCTGCGCGCGTTCTACTACACCGCAGTTATCGAAGATCAGGAATACACGTCCATCCGCCCGTTGATCGACTGGCTCGATTACAACGGCTACACCGTCGTCACCAAGGCGACCAAGGAATTCATCGACGCCAGCGGCCGCCGCAAGGTCAAGGGCAACATGGACATCGAACTCGCGGTCGATGCCATGGAACTCGCCGAGCATGTCGATCAGATCGTGCTGTTTTCCGGCGATGGCGATTTCCGCTCGCTGGTCGAAGCGGTGCAGCGCCGCGGCGTCCGGGTGACCGTGGTCTCGACGATTTCAAGCCAGCCGCCGATGATCGCCGACGAACTGCGGCGCCAGGCCGACGTCTTCACCGATCTGATTGAGCTACGCCCGCTTATTGCACGCGAATTACCAACTAGATGAGCCAATTTAGCGCGTCCAACGTTCTCAGTACATCGTGACGTCGAAACCAAAATCATTAGCTCGCCAATATATTTGGCGGAGCCCGACCATGACGCGAGACGACTTACTTCTGCGGAGTTTGGATTGCTTGGTCTGCGTTCTTTTCGGTGGGGCGCTCTGGGCACTATTGACGCTTTGATGGCTACGAGCTGAAAAGTAGCTCGACCCAATGTCCGTTGATGGGTCAAAGGGCGAAATACAAATGACGTCCGCTCTGGCTACGCCAAAACGAACATACAAGCGTCGTGCCATTAAGCGACATCGCTACGTTCATTGGAGGATAAACGAAATTGTCGCGGCGTCATACCGGTCCAACGTTTGAATGCGTGGGTGAAAGAGCTGACCTCGCCGTATCCCAATAGCCATGCTATTTCGGAGACCGGCAGATCGCGCTCGGCAAGATAACGCTTTGCAAGAGCAGCTCTTGTCTCATCTAATATTTCTGCAAACGCCACACCCTCGTCGTGAAGCTTGCGTGATAGCGTTCGCCTGCTAAGGGCGAGCTTTTGGGCGACGTTCGATGCGCTGGCTTTGGCATGTGGAAGCAGCTGCGGCAAAACTCTCTCGACGACCGATCGGAGAGATGCGCGCTCTCGCGGACGGTCCGCGAGCGCTTCTTCCGCGTATCGCAGTAGGAGATCGTTCAGGTGGTTGTCAGAGCCGACAATGGGCAGGGATGCTACGGGTGCCGGAAAAATGATCTCGTCGCTAGCAGCGCCAAATTCAACATCGCATCCGAAAAAGCTCCTCATTTCCGCGGGCGTTTCGTCACGCCGATGTTTGATCCTCAAATGGCGCGGTGCCAGCCTGTTATCTGTCACTTGCCTGCAGATCCGCACCAACGTCACAAGCCAGAACTCGATCTGATGCCGGTCTGACTGCCTGTCGACGTCGACGTAGTCGAGCGCTATTGCAGTCGCTTGATTGTCCAGCTTTACACTAAGGCGGACGCCCTCATTCATTATCCTGCAGTATCGCTCTCCGTTCAGCAGGGCATCGGCAAGTCGTTCCGATGATGCGATCACATAATAAACCAGCCCGATTTCGCGGAAATCGAAATTGCGCGCGAGGTGAAACCCGAGAAGTCCATCCTGAAGTTCTTCTGCCGCCAGTTCGAGGATCCTGATTTGCTTGGGCACTTCAAGCCTAATGGCGTCATCGTTGACCTGCTCGGGCCTCGCCCCTACCTTGGCCAGAATTGCTGCCACGTCCTTGCCATGCTCGCGCAGCCGCGCGCATGCGAGCCGTGCAATGCCGCCGGTGGCGCTTGGTATCGAGCAAAATCCGTTGTGCGTTCCGGAGCGCATGAGTTGGCAGAACAGTTCGGTTGAATTCGTCGTCTTAGCATTAAAATTAACTAATTGGCGCACATGGAGCGGCCACGAGCGGGGATCAGCAAGGGGATGTCACAAGTGCGAATTTTTATCCACCGCAACTTTTATCCGATTGTTTTGACACCAAGTTCCGAAGTCCCACAAAATAAGCCAGCTGACCCGGTCCGCTCTTTCTTGTAGGTCCCGATCCTACACTAACCAAAGCTCTTGGCGAAGTGCGTTCCGGCCGTGAGGTGGAATTAGCGGAATCCGTTCGGACGAAGGTCCGTTAAGGGTGTGCGCCGTGTAAAGGCGGCGCTTTCCAGTGGGTGCGAGGCCCACCCGGCGACCGCTCCAGCCGGAAGCAACGGGAGCAGTCATGGAGGAGACGAAATGGCTGAAGCCTTCGGTTAGCGTGTCACCGCCGCCTTGGTTTTTGAGTTAAAAACGTGTACTGCCGGAGGCATGGCAAAGGCGAAGGAAAAGCACGGCGGCCCGCGTAGTCCAAAGGGAGGACGACCGAAGGGCAGCAAGGGCAAGGCAACGATCGAACGCGAGATCAACGCTGCGCAGGCGATCGACAAGGCCCGCAGGGAAGGCCGCGACCTGGCGGTCACCGTCCTCGAGAACCTGATGAACATCGCGGTGGGCGCCACCGACCTGAACCGGCCGACGCCGAAAAGGTGCGCTCGACGCCGATGGTAAAGCGCAAAAGGACAATCCAAATGGGGATTGGGATCGGTTCGGAGCGTGGTTCGACCGCGCGGCCTTTTGCGCAAAGGAACTGGCGAAGTTCCAGAGCCCCCAAATCAAGGCCGTCGACATTCCGATGGCGCCGCCCGAGATCGGCCTCAAGCAGGACGAGGACTTCACCATCAATGTGTTTGATAGTGGCATCAAGGTGCTGGAGTACACGCCTCGACCAGATTCGGCGTGAAACGAAACTACCATCGTCCGAAGCTGTACCCGAAGCAGCCGCGATCTTCGATCCGCACCGGTATTCGTTCATTGAGGCTACGGCCCAGCCACTTGATGTGATGGTCCAACGCCTGCCGGACCGCGGTCTTTTGGATCGTTGAGCGAAGGAAAAAACAATCCTGAAATCTCGAGCGAGTTCGTAACCAGAGTGTCCATACTCGCGTTCGTACTGGTTATTTCCGTCTTTTTCTACGCCCATGCGCAGGCTCGGGCATCCACCCAGCAATGGGTTGCGCTCCTTCAGCAAATAACGTCGGGCAGGCTGCGCAAATATTGCAGGCCTCCGCCTCTTATGAAAAAAATCGGGCCAAATTCCCGCCTGACTTTCCCCGACCAGTCGGCGAACGTTCGTTGAATGAGACTAGGTTTCCGGAACGTCCTGGCCACGCCGGCATTGGCACACCTAGCTAGTCTAGCTCGTCGCTACACGGAACGCAGCGACGACCTGCGCGGCTCCGCTCGTCTCTCATCAAGCCGCCCGCGGGGTCGCGCTCTCGGCCTAGCATTTTGCTATACTGTGCAGGCCGTCGACTTGAAACGGACGACGGCTGGCGGCCCGCCGGCCCTTCTGCCCAGATTGTCACCGGCGGGTCGCCACCTCTCGGTTCGCTGACCCGCGCGGAACCTGCGGCCATCGACGACATTGCCTCACGGGTCGCCACACGTCGCCCGGCGACCGTGCGGCCTCGCCTGTCCCTCATCAACCCGCGGTGGGTCGCGCTTCTTCAACGCCAGCATTTGGCCGAAATGACAAGCCGACGCCTGATGGAATTGATCGAGGTCGCGGCCACGAGGAGCGGCCATCCCAACGTCGTTTTTGCGGCCATTTCGCTGGTTGTCTCGGCGCTGACGATTTTGACGCTACGATCTTTGATGGAGATTTGGGGTGCGCTCTGACGATACGAAATTTGTGAAACTTGGGAGTTTTACAAAGAAACGCTGGACAAGCAAAATCAACATGTTACTTTTTGCAAAACTTACTTGCAAAATGGAGCACGGATATGGCGGCCGTCGGCTACGCCAGAGTGTCGACGCAGGATCAGGACTATTCGGGGCAACTTGAGGCGCTCAAGGCGGCCGGTGCTACCACGATATTCCGGGAGAAAATCAGCGGGGTCCGGGCCGATCGGCCGCAGCTGGCGAAGCTGATGGCCTCGCTGAAGGCCGGGGACGTGGTGCTGGTCACCAAGCTGGACCGGCTGGGCCGCAGCACGCGGGAGCTTCTGGACCTGATCGAGCGCATTGGCAGTGTTGGTGCGGCGTTCCGGTCGCTCGGCGATCCGCTCTGGGATACGTCGTCATCGCAAGGGCGGCTTCTCTCGACCCTGTTGGCGGCCATAGCGGAGTTTGAGCGCGACCTTATTCGCGAACGCACCGGCGATGGCCGCAAGCGCGCCCAGGCCGCAGGTGTCAAGTTCGGCCGCAAGCCGAAGCTTTCGGATTACCAGCGCAAGGAAGCCATCAAGCGCCGCGCCGCGGGCGAGACGTTGGCCGAAATCGCCAAGTCTTACGCCGTCGATCTCAGCATGATCTCTCGGTTAAGCTAACAGCGGCTGGCCATGACGCGGGGCGGTCGTCGATACAAGTTCGTCAGGAACGACCGCAACGAGATTGTGAAAGATGCGGATGGCAAACCCGTTTACAGCGACAAGATGGCCAATGGATCTGAACCGTCTCGCATCGCCGCTAGGCGCGCCATGAAGGAGCGTGCCATGCAGAGGGCCGCTGATGTTGGCCCGACGATCGAACGGCTACAGGCGGAGGGCGCAACAACTCTGCGAGCCATTGCAGCGGGACTCAATGCCCAAGGCATTTTGACGGCTCGCGGCGGCACGTGGTCAGCTGTACAGGTCATGCGCGTTCTTCAGCGGCTGGCATGACAGCCGCGCCATTCGCCGCGTCACCCGCGCGCGGACAGCGATCTTCCGCCGGTCAAAAAACACGTGATGACTTCCGGTCCATGAACGGACACATTGCCGACCGCGAGCGTCGCCTTATTTCGTGGTGACCGTCAAGTTGCCTTTGTAGCGTTTGAACTCGAAAATTTGAAGTTTACCTGCCGTCACCGGACCGTCGGGTTGGCAACGGGCGGTGACCGTCGCAACGTACGCGGTGCCAGACGGCGCAGTATCCTTTGTGAGCCGCATATTCACCGGCTCGCAGTGCCGATCTTCACCAAAAAAACCATGTTGGTCGATCGAGAGGATTTTGGTGCAGCGACTATCCCTAGTCCAGCTTGGTAACGTGTACGAAGTCGTTTTGTTTTCCTGTGATGAATAGCACCAATCGCCGATGAAGTTTATCGGCATGGTTTTCTCTGCGGCGCGTGCGTCGCTGCTCGGGCTTTGTTGGCCGGTTGCCGCGACGGGTGCAGCACCAACGACGCTTTCCCGCCTCAAATCAGCGTCGCTGGGTGCCGCCTTGAGTTTGGCATCCAAATCTGCGACGCAGGCATCAATTTTGGCTTTCCGTTGCTCGCCTACTGTCTCGCGCCCCGTCACCGTTCCGGACCTTATTAGCTCATTCACAAGGTCGACACTTTCGGTACAGGTATCAACGTTGTGCTTCCGAGAGTCCGCAATTCCCTGCGTCCTTGAGGAATCAGCAGCCGCGCCGACAGGGTTGCTGCGGATCGCCTTGACGACCTTGATGCCGGGATAGCCCGGCTTCGGTGTGATGCGTGCCATGAACAGGCATCGCGTCGTGTTGCTGTCGTCATCGACGCCGTTTGGCTCGCCGCAGACATCCTCGATGCGTTTGATGTCCGCATCCGACAGCGCGTTGAGGTCGCAGTCGCCGAGCGAGAGGCCGACGGCACGCTGATCGGTCAGCGTTCCCTCGCAAACATGATCGGCGGCGAGCCAGCCGCCTTCTACGGTGAGACATGGTTTTGGCACTGAGTTACCGAAAATTGTTAACGAGCACATGGTCACTGTGCCGCGCGCGCGGAACCAACATCCCATACGTGGTGATTGTTCGGTGCATCGCAAAAGGTACGCGCGTGTATCTCGAGGCGCGTCATCGATGAGGAGGGGTATGATGTGAGATGCAGGCGGTGAATTGGTGGGGAACGAGTCACTCTGGCTAGCATATAGTTCATCGATATTCCCCGTCTTACGATAAAACCCGTCGACCGCGACCTTCTTTCCATCACGGACCATAGATTTATAATCGAGAGCGAAATCCTCGAACGAAATCGGCGAATATCCTAGCTTGAGGTCGCCTTCGACGCGCTGTTTGAGGAGGTCGACTTTTGGGGCGTCGGGTAGTTGGTTTGGTGGTAGTTGCCGTTCGGTAAATACCGGAATGAAATTTCTCCAATCATCGAAATTCGCCGCGGGCAAATTATACGGCTGGCATTCGATAATCGCGCGCAAGGCGCTCTCCTGATACACGCGCAGATAAGGCGTCGCCGGCGTGCCTTCCGGAACCGGCATTCCTTCCAGCGTGCCGTCGCGCTTCAGCTTGACGGAGAAGGCGACCTCAGGATTCTGGCTTTTGATACCGCCATAGGGTTTTTTCCAGCACCGCTCTACCTGCGTCTGAAACATTTTCACCCACGTCACGAAGGGCCGATCCGCAGAAGCGGGGTTCGTGGCTGTAGGGGCTATTGCTTGCGGCCGTCGGACCGCGCCTCCCCTCAGGTTTTGATTTTCCGCTTCCGTATCGGCGTCAAGCACCTGACAATCAGTCATTGTCGAAGGATAAGATTTCTTTGCTCTGATCTCCCGACCCTGCGGGCATTCTTCTTGCTGAGAATATGGCGCGCGTCGCACGTTCTGGGCGCTGGCAGCCCCGACCGAAAAAATCACAATTGCGGAAAACACCCCTGAAAGACAGCGCATACGACAACCCCGGCCCGCGCGGCGGCGGGTGCTCAGATAGCTAAAATCGCGATGATCCCCAAGATTTTCAGAATTGTCATCATAGCTCGGCCCAACCGCTGATGATCTTGGCAGACTATAACAACCGAATTGAATGTGCTAAAGAAATCGGCCCGGACTGGCATCCGAGCCGATTGAAATTCTAAGAGCCTCCACAGCGCCCTATCGCGTGATTCACTTTACGCGCAACGGAGGAGTTTGTCACATGGCTAGTTCATCTTCGGTTTCGGCGACTGAGCAAGCTTCTGAGCCTCAGCAATCAACTGACGGCCTAACTCCTGGGCGTCTGCTGGCGCGAAAGACAAGGATATTTCTGTCTCCGTGTCTTGATCAAGGATCACGGCTACTCTTTGATTGTCTGTGGTCCCCACAAGCGCCGTCTGAGCCGAAAGAAAATTCACCTGATGCCACTGAGGGGGCATCCAACTTCGTTCGCTCTTAGTTTTTTCGGCTGCCAATCTGCGGAGAGCATCTGCCCACAGCACCTTTAAGGAAGGTGCTGGAACAGCCATTCCAACCTCGCGCCGCATACTATCCTGACCTCTAAAAACCGCACACAGGCCACCGTCTATAACTTCCCACGTGTTACTTTTAACCTTCACGATTTTGGCCATCTTGGTTCGCTCCTAGGTTGGTTGGCACCAACCGGAAAAGGTCGGTTATGGCTGATACAATCGAAATTGACTTAGCGGGTCTTGAACAGATTTTTGAACGTGTCCCGAACTTGGTCGCGAACCGTTTCGATGGCCTTGTTTTTGAAGTCACCGTAGGTGCCGAGATTTCGCGCCGCAATTCTTGCAGACAAAAATCGTGTCTTCAGACGATTGATCGTCCCAAGAGACGCGCGCCCCGCAAGGGCAATTACCGCTGACTGAGAAGGCGGTGGCGTCGTCGCTTGAGACCATCCTCAGCGAGGACCAGGCCGTCTCCTCGATTGAATCCCAGTGGGACGACGTGCGCCTTGGTTGTATGGTTGGCCATTGCTTTGCTCCTTCGAAAGGAGCGCCCGACTTGACCACAGAATCCGAACATGCGAAAAATTTGCGCAAGTGATTCTGTGTTCGCAAATGGCGCTCAAACCCTTGCGAATCGAAAAAACGGCCCGGAGCCTCTAACTCCGGGCCGAATCACCTTTAAGGTTAGCAGATTTCCCGAACTGAAATTCGAGTTGGAATAGCTTAGGTCGCACGGCGCAGCACGTTCGCGACCTGGGGGGCATTCCAGTCGCCACCGCGAGCAGTCGGCACGCCGCGCGCGGTTAACGCCGCGGCCACCGCTCGTAAGGAAGTAGCACCGCTCGCCTGTATCTGACGGATCACGGGCACAACGTTTGCTGCAAAGCGGTCGGCTGCGTTCTTGTTGGCCGCCGAGCCAAGGACGCGCGCCGTTGCAATCTTCGGACCCCCAAGGACTCGGCCGCGAGCCTTGGCCGCGGTTAGGGCCGCTTTCGTCCTCGTGCTGATGGCCTCGCGTTCGTGCTCGGCGACGGCCGCGAGGATGTGCACGGTGAGCCGATTTGCGTGGGGCATATCGGCGGCCACGAACTCGACGCCGGAATCCATCAGCTTCGAAATGAACGCGACGTTGCGGCTCAATCGATCAAGCTTCGCGACCACGAGCTTGGCGCGGTATTTTTTGCAGGCGGCGAGCGCGGCTGCAAGTTGCGGCCGATTGCTGCGCTTGCCGCTCTCGATCTCGACGAACTCGGCTTCGAGCGTCCATTTCCCGCCATTAAGATACGAAGCACCGCCGCGCGCTGCGCATCAAGCCCAAGGCCGGATTGACCTTGCCGGTCGGTCGAAACCCGCAGGTAGGAAATCCACTTTCCGCTGTGTTTCGGCATGTTGTGTCCCCCTCTATGTTAATCACTATACCAACGTATTGAGTTTTTACAGGCGCGCGGCGGGCGTGTCTAGCCGTCCGGGATTGGGCTCTCGTGGGCTACGGCGGAGCACGGGCACTTCGCCCCGATGGCCTCTGGTCGGCCCATACAGCTCCGCTGGTGCCGTTTGACCCTGGGGCCGGCGGCCCACGGCCGACGACATCTGCGGCCTGGTCTATACCGGCGGCACCGCCCGGTGGGCCCGCGGGATAATCAGTGACTGGCTCGTTAAGGTGGGCTTCGTTGCTTCCGTCCAACTACGTACCTGACTGTCAAGGAGATTGGGCTTACGGACGAGGCTTCGACACCACTACCCGATCGGTTCCAACGAGATCGCGTGCCTCGGCGATATGCTCCGCCTGCCTCGGCGACGGGCCAACAATAACTCGCTTGATAGGAAGGGTCACGGCGCAACCTTCGAACAGGTTGACGTACCGCCGGCCGGTCCCGTCTGGACGCGGACGGATCGCCGGCAGCGGATTCCAAATGTAGTCCGGCTTCTCGATCGTCCCCCGCTTCTGGTAACCCTCGGCACCGGGAATGGCGACGATCCTCACTTCGCGCTCTTCGATGAAGTCGGCGTGCTTCAACAGCGTCGCGCCTTCAAGAAACTGAATGATCGCCATTTCCGGATTACGAACGCTGTCGAGGAACTGGTTTATGCTCGTCCTTGCTGCCGTTATCAGCCCAGGAAAATGGTCCCGCAAAGACACGCCGTCGACGGCGTAGCGGACGGGATCCACATTGAGGTGCGTCCAATCGTGCTTATCGAACTCGACCTTGAGGATGCGGCACGTCCGCACGGTATCGAAAACGATGCAAAATCCGTCCTTGCCGTAGGATGCCCATTGGCTCTCGAGGCCGAACGAATGCCGGCGACGATGCGAGCCTCGGAGGCGCCAGGCCAAGGTCTATAAGATCGTCCGGTGATTACCGTGCCCGCTGGAGAAGCTGCTGCGGGCGATGCTGTTGCAGGCGTTTTATTCGATCCGCTCGGAGCGGCTTTTGATGGAGTGGCTGGAACACGACCTGCTGTTCCGCTGGTTCGTCGGAATCGGCGTCGACGATGCGGCCTGGGATCATTCGGTGTTCTCGAAGAGCCGCGATCGGCTGCTGGCTCGCGCAGTCGCTTCCCTACTGGGCGAACGTCCTGGCGGCTGAGGCGATAGCTGACTGTCTGCAAAAGCGAACGCCCCGCCTGGGGGAGCGGGGCTTTCTAATGGCGAAGCGGAGGGTGGGGACCGCGCGCTTCACGAGTAGGTCGACGGCCGCCGAAAAAAGTTCAACAGATAATGGCGCGGGCTCAGGTCCGCGCCCTTTCAGAAGCGCATTCGAGGAGGCAAATACTAAGTCGATGAGCAGCAAAATAACGATGTACCTAGGATCGATGGATCACTCTCCCAGCGAACAGTTGGGAGAACCCGATGATTGGCATACGACCGTTTTAATCTTGTCGGAGGCCGGTCAACATTTTGATGCAGCGAAGGATGTGGCGAGTCGGTTAGGTTGCCGAAACGGATTATTGAGAAAGTGGTCGAAAAAGCCATCTTACAGGCAGAATGGCACTTTCGGCGCGGCGCTCGCGGATGCCCTGCCACGACATGACATCTTTGTAAGAGTAATCTGCGCCCAAGCGCGGACAATCTCGCAGTCCTATCGCCACATGATCGAGCAACTAGGTCTGAACGGCCTGGTCGAAAGCTTCTCCAAAAATGAAAAGCCGTATTTGAGGTTCGGGCCATTCACCCGCGTGACCCCCGAAGGTGATTTCCGAGCCTGTATTTTTCGACATTATCGAACGACAAGCGGTTTCTCTCATTTTCATCTGTCATTACTTGCTTCGTATGCACCAACAACTTATGCTAATCGTAACGAAGCAACGGCCGGAGATCGTTGGGTCGATTGGCAGTTGATGCCTAACAAGTTTCCTGGCGACGTAACGGGTCCAATGGCCTCGCTTTTCATGCAATCATGTCAGGCGCCGCACGTCAGCGACTAGTAGCCGGTACAATGCGCGTCATGACGTTTGCCAATGCGAAAGATGACATCGGCAGCTCGTTTGCCGATAATATCGCCGGATGGGTGTCCGAAGAACTCGGCAGGCATCCCGACGGATTGGCCTTCCCTTTGATCGGCAATTCCTTCAATGGAGAGATCTGGCGTCGTTGGCCATGGCCGTGGAGGCTCATCGAGCGGACTTATCTCCGCGGCTATTCGGTTCACTGCTTTACGTTATCTTGATCGACATTTTTGATGACAATGCCCGGCAAATCTTGCGAAGGCCCCAAGTCGCTTGCAGCTTCCACTCAGCCTTTTTCATTTTGTTTTGGAACTCTCGAGGTGATCCCGGCTTGCTGGCTGCCCAAGCTGGGTTGACGTGGTTGGGGAGCCCTGTGCCATGCGCGACAGCCATTCGAAGGTCACGGGTCCCGATGTAAAGATCGATTTGCATGTTATTTTATTGCCTTCACTTTAGTGGCAAGGGCCCGTCAATTTACGATCGTTTACGTCATCTGAGCGTAATAAGCCTGGGCACCTGTAGGGTGCGCGCCTCAGGATTGAGGCCAATGACTTACGACCGGTTGGACCAGTGTCCCTAGCTGACCGCCTCCAAATTCAGACGGGATAACCGTCGACGGGCCGCCGTCGCCAAACGCCGAAGATGGAAATGCCGACGACATGTGTTGCGAGAACAAAGCCATTTGCCGGTCCAATGCTGTGGCGGCCGGATGATTCGTGGATCCTGGATCATTATTGATCGCTGGTACATTGCCGCTTTGCCCTGCTGGCACCGGCGGATCGTAGACAATTGTGTCCCCGTTGCCGTCGTTTGCGAATTTGAAATTCGCCAACGTGTAAGATCCATTGAAGTCCAGCGCGTCAGTGTGTGTTCCGTCGGTGACTGTTAGCACGCCATTGGAATAAGTATCATGCACGGAACTGAAGTTAACGCCCTTCAGATCGATTTGGTCCGAGCCGGAAAGAGTGCCATTTCCTGTAAAATCGAAGATCGTCCCGCTAAATGTGGAGGGGTTATCAAGCTTCAGTATTCCGGTGGAGCTGCTAAAAGTAACCGATGCGGAGTCTGCAGCAGCGAGTTCGAGCGTGGCGCGAGTTCCAATCGTTGCTGATCCCGATGTGCCAGATAAAGGGGAGCTAATCATCAGAGAAGTGCTGGGCGCGGCGTAAAGACCAACCGCTCCGTCGCCGTTGAGGTCCTGGTTGAAGGTGGTCTCCAGCGCTTCCAGCGCGGCGCTGTTCCCCGCAACGCGAGTGATGAGGTTAGATAGGTAATTGCCCTTGCTGTCGGTGCTCCACGCCGTGTATTGGCCGGTAATTGTGTTCTTCAAGGCGATGTCATAGCCGCCGCCCGCTATCTGGACCGCGCCGATCATCGTCCAGCCAGGAAACTCACCAGCTGTTACAGGTACACCGCGAACTTTCAGTTCGGGGCCCGTGCCGTTATGATACAAATAGAAATTGTTCGCGACTTCGGTCAAGGCAGTCGATCCGTCGGTCTGGATTACTACCTTCGTAATTCCGACAGTGCCGTCGCCATTGAGGTCCTGGTTGAAGGTGGTCTCCAGCGCTTCCAGCGCGGCGCTATTCCCCGCAACGCGAGTGATGAGGTTAGATAGGTAATTGCCCTTGCTGTCGGTGCTCCACGCCGTGTATTGGCCGGTAATTGTGTTCTTCAAGGCGATGTCATAGCCGCCGCCCGCTATCTGGACCGCGCCGATCATCGTCCAGCCAGGAAACTCACCAGCTGTTACAGGTACACCGCGAACTTTCAGTTCGGGGCCCGTGCCGTTATGATACAAATAGAAATTGTTCGCAACTTCGGTCAAGGCAGTCGATCCGTCGGTCTGGATTACTACCTTCGTAATTCCGACAGTGCCGTCGCTGTTGAGGTCCTGGTTGAAGGTGGTCTCCAGCGCTTCCAGCGCGGCGCTATTCCCCGCAACGCGAGTGATGAGGTTAGATAGGTAATTGCCCTTGCTGTCGGTGCTCCACGCCGTGTATTGGCCGGTAATTGTGTTCTTCAAGGCGATGTCATAGCCGCCGCCCGCTATCTGGACCGCGCCGATCATCGTCCAGCCAGGAAACTCACCAGCTGTTACAGGTACACCGCCAACTTTCAGTTCGGGGCCCGTGCCGCTCACATTAGAAAGGAAATAGTCGTTCCCAATTTGAGTGATGTGGGTCGTGGTGTCGATTTGCAGGATGCCGGCCGGGTTGGTCACCACACCGGTGAGATTGGCGGCGGTGCCGGCGCCGTTCTTGATGTTCGCGGTGCCCGGATTGAACGCCGTTACCGTGAGATCGGCGGTGTTCTGGCCGGCCCCAACCGTGTAGCTGAAGGTTAAAGCGCTGCTGCCGGAGCCGCCGATATAGGTCGCGGCGCCACCGTCGTTGAGCGTCAGCGTCGGGGTGCCGCCGGCAACCGTCACCGCCTCGCTCAAATTGACCGTCAGCGTCGCGATGCTGCCCGCCGGGAGGTCGCCCGACCCGGCCGTGATACCCGCACCTGTCGTCACCACCGACGTTACCGTCGGCGCCGTGGTGTCCTCGGTCACCACGAATGAATTGGTCGAGACCGCGCTCTGGTTACCGGCCGCATCCGTAATCCGGACCGTCAGGGTGTAGGTACTGCCGTTTATTAGTGTTCCGGTCTGGACGTCAGCAAAGCCGTTGCTGATGTCGATACTAGCGAGCGTATATGAACTGCCAAGCGGGCTATCGGTCCCAGTTCCGTTGTAAAGCTGCACCGCGTCGCCTGCGATCGCTCCACTGCCACTCAGGCTAATCTGCACGATAGGGTCGGGATCGTTGGTGATCCCTCCGTTGGCGATACTGCCGATCAACGGTGCCACATTATCGGTCACAGAGCTAATCGATAAGGATAGAGGCGCGCATCCAACAAAAGTGAGGCTCGATAGCGATCCAATAACGTAATCAACACCCGTGACTGTGTTGTTCGGGTCGATGAAATAGAATCGAAGCTGATTAAATTGAAAATCGTTAATTATCGGGGGCGTTACTGGAAGCGCATCGCTGTTGAGTGCCGTCGGATCCGAAGAAGTCGTGAACAGATCGAGACTAAATCCATTGTAGCTTAGTCCATTTACGCTTGGTCCCGCTGACCCCAGCGCCGCCCTGTATTGGTCACGCAGCGCCGCAGGAGCGAGAACCAAATTATCAAAAACATTGAACTCGAATCCCGTCCCGCTCGAAGCAAAACCACCCGCAGTAACGGAATAGGCCAAGCTGAAATCATAGATACCCACGGTCGGATCGGTCGGGTACTGATCGGGTGAGGCAGGATCGAATGTGAAGCTTCCGGAGATTGGATCCCCTACCGCAAACTCGCTCGTGAGCTGAGTGTCGACACTGTTGACCGTTCCGGTAAATTTGAAGATCTCCGCCGTCGATCGCGGCGACTCTGCCACCGTGAACGAGTTGGTCGAGACTGCGCTCTGGTTGCCGGCCGCATCCGTGATCCGCGCGGTTAGGATATAACTACTGCCGTCCGTCAGCGGGCCCGTCTGGACGTTCGCGAACCCGTTGCTGATGTCGGCACCGGTGAGAGTGTAAGAACTCCCGAGCTGGTTGTCGGTAACGGTGCCGTTGTAGAGCTGCACAGTGTCTCCGGCCAGCGCGCCGGTGCCGGTCAGGTCCACTTTCACCGTCAGATCGGGATCATTAGTGCTGCTCCCGTTAGTGAGTGTACCAGTCAAAGGCGCGGTTACAGAGGTTATCGACGCCGCCGTAAGCGCCACCTGGGTAAACGTGATCGCACTTGGCAGGTTGAGCGCGGCAAGCTGCGATGAGGTGTAGTCGCTTCTGTTTCCTACCGCATCAATGAGGGCCAGATCACTGACCGTATCCGTCTCAATGGGCGTCAACGGTGAGACTGTGACGGTTGTTGGCGTCGTCCCGCTGACGTTTATTCCGGAAACGGCGGTAGGACTGACCGTCGGGATTCACCAAAACAATTGGATTGGTGAAGAAAATAACCGAGTCACCCAAGCCGGCCGGATCGGAAGCCGATAGGGAAAACGTGACCTGTTCTGCCCCGCTGCTAAGGTCAACGACCGCGGGAAATGAAAGCCCGCTGAGGGCGGGAGGGGCTGTATACGTATTCCACCTGTAAACGTGATCGCACTTGGCAGGTTGAGCGCGGCAAGCTGCGATGAGGTGTAGTCGCTTCTGTTTCCTACCGCGTCAATGAGGGCCAGATCACTGACCGTATCCGTCTCAATGGGCGTCAACGGTGAGACTGTGACGGTTGTTGGCGTCGTCCCGCTGACGTTTATTCCGGAAACGGCGGTAGGACTACCGTGGGGATTCACCAAAACAATTGGATTGGTGAAGAAAATAACCGAGTCACCCAAGCCGGCCGGATCGGAAGCCGATAGGGAAAACGTGACCTGTTCTGCCCCGCTGCTAAGGTCAACGACCGCGGGAAATGAAAGCCCGCTGAGGGCGGGAGGGGCTGTATACGTGCTTCCACCTGTAAACGTGATCGCACTTGGCAGGTTGAGCGCGGCAAGCTGCGATGAGGTGTAGTCGCTTCTGTTTCCTACCGCGTCAATGAGGGCCAGATCACTGACCGTATCCGTCTCAATGGGCGTCAACGGTGAGACTGTGACGGTTGTTGGCGTCGTCCCGCTGACGTTTATTCCGGAAACGGCGGTAGTACTACCGTCGGGATTTACCAAAACAATTGGATTGGTGAAGAAAATAACCGAGTCACCCAAGCCGGCCGGATCGGAAGCCGATAGGGAAAACGTGACCTGTTCTGCCCCGCTGCTAAGGTCAACGACCGTGGGAAATGAAAGCCCCGTTAATGCGGGTGACGCCATGTCGACCTCAAACTTGAGATTGGAGATTGCAGTGCCAAGCGTCAGCCCCCTATGCAACCTCGCCCAGTATTGGCGATGTTATCAACCTCGAGCTCCAGAGTTCTCGTACTTTTCCCGAAAACCCACCGGGTTTGCGTGGGCCTTTAGCGTTCCAGGCCGCCGGAACGATGCCGCCCGGTGCTTTCGGTTTACTCGCCACCCAATACCCCAACAACCTTTGCGGGCATCATGCGCGAAGCTGAGAAGCGGTTAAGTCGTAGGGAGACTCACCGCTCGCTCCACTCACTTTCCCGACTGTTCAAGAAGTGGTCATTTGGCAGCGATAAGCATAGATTTCCCGAACTGAAATTCGAGTTGGAACGGCTTAGGTCGCACGGCGCAGCACGTTCGCGACCTGGGGGCGTTCCAGTCGCCACCGCGAGCAGTCGGCACTCCGCGAGCGGTTAGCGCTGCGGCCACGGCTCGCAATGAAGTAGCACCGGTCGCCTGTATCTGAAGGATCACGGGCACAACGTTTGCCGCGAAGCGGTCGGCAGCGTTCTTGTTGGCCGCCGAACCAAGGACGCGGGCCGCTGCAATCTTCGGACCACCTAGAACACGGCCTTGAGCCTTGGCTGCGGTTAAGGCCGCTTTCGTCCTCGTGCTGATGGCTTCGCGTTCGTGCTCGGCGACGGCCGCGAGGATGTGCACGGTGAGCCGATTTGCGTGGGGCATATCGGCGGCTACGAACTCGACGCCGGAATCGATCAGCTTCGAAATGAACGCGACGTTGCGGCTCAATCGATCAAGCTTCGCGACCACGAGCTTGGCGCGGTGTTTTTTGCAGGCGGCGAGCGCGGCTGCAAGTTGCGGCCGATCGCTCCGCTTGCCGCTCTCGATCTCAACGAACTCGGCTTCAAGCAGCCACTTCCCGCCATTGAGAAAGGCGAGCACGGCTGCCCGCTGCGCGTCGAGCCCAAGTCCGGATTGACCGATTGACCTTGCCTGTCTGAACCCTCAGGTAAGAAATCCATTTTCCGCTGTGCTTCGACATTTTGTCCCCCGTGTCACGAGTTTTTACAAAGGGGGGAAGGGCCGAGCGTAACGGTCGGGCGAGAGCCCTTGGGCGCCAGCCAGCGCCCGCGAGTTTGTCGGCCCGGTCAGCAGGGGCCCCTTGGCCCGATTGCGCGCTGTGTGGGCCCATAAAGCCCGCTGGTGCGGCGGTACTTGGAGTGTCCGGGAAGGCCCCCCGGACGCTTTGAGCCGCGGCCGACGGGCCCAGACGGGCTGTCGATTGATATCCCCGATCCCCAAAATCGACCGTGACGACGCCGGCCCGGGGCAGGGGTATGTTTTCGCTGACCTCGGGCCTGGGTGTTGCCACCGAGATTGCCACTGGGCCAAAGTCGTTTGGACAGGCGGTGGCCTGCGCGGCACGCTCGTAGGAGCAAAAGTTGTCAACAGATCTTTGCAAGAACACTAGGCATTTCGGTCGCTCTGATCTATCGTCTGGCTGCGACGTAACCGGCATATTCTTACAGTAGTGCCGGGCGGCGAAATTCCAAAAATATATCGGTCGATATGCTCGTCTTCGAGAATATTGCCGATTCTGGCGTCCTGTTAAACGCTGACTGGTTCTGAGCGTCCGTATTGGGCCTCATTTACCAGCAACAGCGCCGATCCGCCGCGTTACGCGATCGGCGAATTTTGACGGCCGTGGCGGTGGCCGATAAGGGAGGCGGCTTAATGTCCCGCAGCGCTCAATCTTTCAAGCAGGGTGACGTCACCAAGGCTATAAAAGGCGCGGTGAAGGCTGGCTTTAAGGTTGGTCGCTTTGAGATTGAAGACGGCAAGATCATCGTCTTCGCTGGCGATGCCGAAGCCAAGGTTGAGCAAGACCCCAACGAATGGGACAAAATCGAATGAAGCATAAAAATCCTTCGTTCGTCCATGGCTACGTCGACCAGCACGGCACGGCGAAATTCTATTTCAGGCGGGCAGGGCAGCCTAAAATCCGGCTGCCCGGGCTGCCCTGGTCACCGGAGTTCATGGCGGCTTATGAGCGTGCGCTGGCCGGGGATTGGACAAAGTCCGAGATCGGCGCCAGGCGAACAGTTCCCGGTACCGTAAACGCAGCTCTCGTTAGCTACTATCAGTCAAGCGCTTTTAGAGACGGACTTGCGGTCAGCTCGCAAAAGATGCGGCGGAACATCCTCGAGCGTTTCCGCGAGGAACACGGCGAGAAGCGCATTGGATTGCTCCACAAGAAAGCGCTTCAGACGATCCTATCCAAGAGATCTCCGGCGGCGGCATCCAACTG
Source organism: uncultured Pseudomonadota bacterium (assembly GCA_963771225.1). Lineage (GTDB taxonomy): Bacteria > Pseudomonadota > Alphaproteobacteria > Rhizobiales > Xanthobacteraceae > Bradyrhizobium. The sequence continues at coordinate 515,522 of CAVYSR010000017.1, forward strand.
GCGGAAGGCATTGCGCGGTTTCATAGACCACGCGATATCGCTCGACATGCTGACGGTTGACCCCTTGGCCGGCGTCAAGCTGGTCTCGGTCAAATCGGACGGACATCATCCTTGGGAAATGGAAGAATGCGCGCAGTTCGAGGCCCATCATGCCACGGGGACGCGGGCGCGGCTCGCCTATGAGCTGCTTTTGCAAGTAGGGCAGTCGCGCTGCGACGTGGTGCTGATGGGCCGTCAGCACGTCCGCAAGGGCATCCTGTCGCTTCGCCGGCAAAAGACCAAGGTACCATTTGACGTTCCCGTGCTGCCCGCATTGCAGGAAGCGATCGATGCTATGCCGGTCGGCGATCACCTTACCTTCCTTGTCACGGCGCAAGGCAGCCCGTTCAGCGCGGCGGGCTTCGGAAACTGGTTCCGCGATGTCTGCAACGCGGCAGGCCTACCGAAGCGCTGTACATCTCATGGTCTTCGGAAGGCCGCGGCGACGCGACTTGCGGATCGCGGCGCGACGACGACGCAACTCATGGCATGGTTCGGTTGGAAGACGGCGAGCGAAGCGGAGCGCTACACGCGCAACGCCGATCGCAAACATGCGGCCGCGAGCGCCGGCAGGCTCATTTCAGGAACAGAAAGTGGCTCACCGCTATCCCCAGTGAGCCAAAATGACAATCAAGCCATTGAAATCATTAGGAGCGGCGAATGACGTGGCGATCCCAGCAGGATTCGAACCTGCAACCCACGGAGTAGAAATCCGTTACTCTATCCAGTTGAGCTATGGGACCGTCGAGCGCTTCATAGCATTGCCAATATGAAAAATCCGCTTCCCGGCCAAGCCCGTTCCGAACCATTTTCTCCGATTAGGCGACCAAGCTGAGCGGCGGACCGTTGCCTTCGGTCCGCCATCACCGCAATGCTGCGCCGCAATTCACCGCCGGCGCAACAAGGCTCGGCTTGGCAGTATCGCCTTGGCAATGTCGCATGCGACGTTTTCGCAACCTTTGTTCCACCGCCATGAGTGCTGTCACCTTTTCGCACTTCTGTTCGGCACGCGGCGCTGGTCCGCAGGGAGTCCACCATGATCGGTTTGGTTCGCGCCGCGACACTTTTCGCCACGCTGATGCTTGGCCTCGTTACGGCGCAGGCGGCGGACAAGGCCTTCAAACGTGACGATCTGGCCGATTTCGGCGATCAAGCTCGAAGCCCAGATCAAGAGCGAAGCCGGACCGGTCGCCAAATCGGGGACAACGCTGCGAACCGACGCCGAAGCCGCCTTCAAACGCAGCGATTTCCGCACCGGCCTGCAAATCCTCGGGCAAATCGCCGCCACCGCGCCGGAGGACAGCGCCAACTGGCTGAGGCTCGCCCGCACCATTTTCCAGATCAAGCCCTCCAACAGCACCGAGCAGACCTTTCTTCTGGAACGTGCCTCGACCGCGGCCTACATCGCCTATCAGCGCGCCGGCAATGCCGGCGAGGAGGCCGATGCGCTGGCCGTGCTCGGCCACGCCTTGTCCGAGCGCAAGCTGTGGCGGCCGGCGCTGGATGCGCTGCGGTTGTCGCTCGATATGCGCGAGGTCGCCGACGTCCGCGGGCAATACGAGAAAATGCGCGACGAGCATGGCTTCCGGCTGTTGGATTATACCGTCGATTCCGATCCAGCGTCGCCGCGCGCCTGCTTCCAGTTTTCCGAGGATCTCGCCAAGCGCACCGATTTCGCGCCGTTCCTGGCGCTGGCGGGCAGCGACAAGCCGGCGCTGTCGTCGGAAGGAAAACAGCTTTGTGTCGATGGCCTGAAACATGGCGAGCGCTACAACATCAATCTGCGCGCCGGGCTGCCGTCCACCGTCAGGGAAACCCTGCCGAAATCGGCTGAATTCAATATCTATGTGCGCGACCGCAAGCCGTTCGTGCGCTTCACCGGCCGGGCCTATGTGCTGCCGCGCACCGGCCAGCGCGGTATCCCGGTGGTCAGCGTCAACACCCCGGCGGTGAAGGTGGATGTGTTCCGGATCGGCGATCGCAACCTTATCAATACCGTGATCGACAGCGATTTTCAGCGCGCCCTCAGCAAATACGAGCTTTCCAGCCTCGGCGACGAACGTGGCGTGAAGGTCTGGTCCGGCGAGCTTGCCACCGCGACCACGCTCAATCAGGACGTCACCACGGCGTTTCCGGTCGATCAGGCGCTCGGCGATCTGCAGCCCGGCATCTACGTGATGACCGCCGCGGCCAAGGGGCCGGGCAGCGACGATGACGGTTCACTGGCGACGCAGTGGTTCATCGTTTCAGATTTGGGCGTCGCCGCGTTTTCCGGCAATGACGGCATTCACGTCTTCATCAATTCGCTGGCCTCGACCGAAGGCGTGGCGAAGGCCGAGGTCCGGCTGGTCGCGCGCAATAACGAGATTCTCGCCACCCGCAAGACCGACGAGACCGGCCATGTGCTGTTCGAGGCCGGGCTCGCGCGCGGCGAGGGCGGTCTGTCGCCGGCGATGCTGACGGTGACCTCCGAGAAGGCCGACTACGCCTTCCTGAGCCTGAAATCCAACGCGTTCGATCTGTCGGATCGCGGCGTTTCCGGCAGGGCCGTGCCCGCCGGCGCCGATGCGTTCGTCTATGCCGAGCGCGGCGTCTATCGTTCCAACGAGACGGTGTATCTCACAGCGTTGCTGCGCGACGGCCAGGGCAATGCCGTGACCGGCGGCCCGCTGACGCTGGTGATCGAGCGCCCGGACGGCGTCGAATTCCGTCGCGCCGTGCTGCCGGATCAGGGCGCCGGCGGACGGAGCATGGCGGTGCCGCTCAACTCCGCGGTTCCGACCGGCACCTGGCGGGTGCGAGCGTTCACCGATCCCAAGGCCGCATCGGTCGGCGAAACCACCTTCATGGTTGAGGATTACATTCCCGAACGGATCGAATTTGATATATCCACCAAGGAGAAGGCAATCAAAGCTGAGGCTCCTGTGGAACTTAAGGTCGACGGCCATTTCCTCTACGGCGCGCCGGCGTCGAGCCTCCAGCTCGAAGGCGACATGCTGGTGGCGCCGGCTTCGGAACGGCCGGGTTTCGCCGGTTACCAGTTCGGCGTTGCCGACGAGGAGACCGCCAGCAACGAGCGCACGCCGATCGAAAGTCTGCCCGAGACCGACGCCAACGGCGCCGCGGCATTTCCCGGTCAGCCTGGCGAAGCCGCCGACATCGACGCGTCCGCAGGAAGCCCAGATCTTCATCCGCATGGCGGAAACCGGCGGCCGCGCGGTCGAGCGCAAACTGGTGCTGCCGGTCGCGCCGGCAGCGGCGATGATCGGCGTGAAGCCGCTGTTCGGCGACAAGAGCGTCGCGGAAGGCGACAAGGCCGGTTTCGACGTCGTGTTCGTCGCCCCGGACGGCAAGCCGCTGGCGCGCGATGGGCTGCGCTACGAGTTGTTGAAGGTCGAATCCCGCTATCAATGGTATCGCCAGAATTCGTCCTGGGAATATGAGCCGGTCAAATCGACCAGCCGCGTCGCCGACGGCGATCTTACCATCGCCGCCGACAAGCCGTCGCGGGTGACGCTGTCGCCGCAGCCGGGCCGCTATCGGCTCGACGTGAAGTCGACCGAGGCCGACGGGCCGCTGACGTCGGTGCAATTCGATGTCGGCTGGTATTCCGACGGCAGCGCCGACACGCCCGATCTGCTGGAAACCTCGATCGACAAACCGGAATACCAATCCGGCGACACCATGGTGGTGTCGGTCAACGCGCGCTCGGCCGGCAAGCTGACCGATCAACGTGCTGGGCGACCGGCTGCTGACCACGCAAACCACCGATATCAAGGAAGGCACCGCGCAGGTCAGGATTCCCGTCGGCAAGGATTGGGGCACCGGCGCCTATGTGGTGGCGACATTGCGCCGCCCGCTCGACGCCGCCGCGCATGCGGATGCCGGGGCGGGCGATCGGCCTGAAATGGTTCGGCATCGACAAGAAGACCCGCACGTTGACGGTGAATCTTTCGCCGCCGGCACTGGTGCGTCCCGGCACCACCTTGAAGCTTCCGGTCAAGCTCGGCGGGCTTAAGTCCCGGCGAGGATGCCAAGATCGTCGTGGCCGCCGTCGATGTCGGCATTCTCAATCTGACCAATTACAAGCCGCCGGCGCCGGACGATTACTATCTCGGCCAGCGCCGCATGACGTCGGAAATCCGCGACCTCTATGGGCAGCTGATCGACGGCATGCAGGGTACCCGCGGCCAGCTCAAGACCGGCGGCGATTCCGCCGGCGCGGAGCTGCAGGGCAGCCCGCCGACGCAGAAGCCGCTGGCGCTGTATTCGGGAATCGTCACGGTCGGCGCGGACGGCATCGGCCGAGATCAACTTCGACATTCCGGAATTCGCCGGCACCGCGCGGGTGATGGCGGTGGCGTGGACCGCGACCAAGCTTGGCCGCGCCATGACCGACGTCACGGTGCGCGATCCCGTGGTGCTGACTGCGACGCTGCCGCGCTTCCTGCTCAATGGCGACCACGGCACTATGAGCTTCGATCTCGACAATGTCGAAGGCACAGCCGGCGACTACACCATCAGCGTCAAGACGTCGGGACCGGTGAAGGTAAGTGGCAATCCCGCGACCACGGTAAAGCTCGCCGCCAAGCAGCGAACGTCGATGTCGCTGGCGCTCGACGCCGGCGGGCACCGGAACCGCGCAGCTCGATGTCGATATCAAGGGACCGAACGGGCTGACGCTGGCGCGGCATTATGCGCTCGACGTCAAGGCGGCGACGCAGATCCTCGCGCGCCGCTCGATCCGGACCTTGGCCAAGGGTGAGAGCCTGACCCTGACGTCCGACATGTTCTCGGATCTGGTGCAGGGCACCGGAAGCGTTTCGCTGTCCGTAAGCCTCTCCACCGCGCTCGATGCTGCGACCATCCTGAAGGCGCTGGACCGTTATCCGTATGGATGCTCGGAGCAGATCACGAGCCGCGCGATGCCGCTGTTTTATGTCAATGATCTCGCGGCCGGCGCCCATCTGGCGATGGACACGGCGGTCGACGCGCGCATCAAGGATGCGATCGACCGGCTGCTGGCGCGGCAAGGCTCGAACGGATCGTTCGGGCTATGGTCGTCCGGCGGCGATGATGCTTGGCTCGACGCCTATGTGACGGATTTTCTGACCCGAGCCCGTGAAAAGGGATTTGCGGTGCCGGACGTCTTGTTCAAAAGCGCGCTCGACCGCATCCGCAATTCGGTCGTTAATGCCGACGAGCCTGAAAAGGATGGCGGCCGCAACCTCGCTTACGGGCTTTACGTGCTCGCCCGCAACGGTGCCGCGCCGATCGGCGACCTGCGTTACCTCGCCGATACCAAGCTGAACAATCTGGCGACCCCGATCGCAAAATCGCAGCTGGCAGCGGCGTTGGCGCTGGTCGGCGACCGGAGCAGGGCCGAGCGGGTCTATGCCGCGGCGCTCGAAAGCCTCGCGCCGAAGCCGGCACTGGAGTTCGGCCGGGTCGACTATGGCAGCGCGTTACGCGATGCGGCGGCGCTGGTTTCGCTCGCCAGCGAAGGCAACGCGTCGCAGCGCGACGCTGACGCAGGCCGTCGAGCGCGTCGAGGTGGCGCGCGGCCTGACGCCCTACACTTCCACCCAGGAAAATGCCTGGCTGGTATTGGCATCGCGCGCGCTATCCAAGGAAACGCTGACGCTCGACGTTGATGGCATCGCCGGTCAAGACCGCGCTGTATCGCAGTTACAAGGCCGCCGAGATGGCGGGCAAGCCGATCAAGATCACCAATACCGGTGATACGCCGGTGCAGGCGGTGGTCTCGGTCAGCGGCGCGCCGATCACGCCGGAGCCCGCGGCTTCCAACGGCTTCAAGATCGAGCGCAATTATTTCACGCTCGACGGCAAGCCGGCCGACGTGTCGAAGGCCAAGCAGAACGATCGCTTCGCGGTCGTGTTCAAGATCACCGAGGCCAAGCCGGAATTCGGTCATATCATGGTTTCGGACTATCTGCCCGCCGGCCTCGAGATCGATAATCCGCATCTGGTCTCATCCGGCGACAGCGGGACGCTGGACTGGATCGAGGATGGCCAGGAGCCGGAGAACACCGAATTCCGCGACGACCGCTTCACCGCCGCCATCGACCGCGCCGCCAACGACAAGGCGGTATTCACGGTGGCCTATGTGGTGCGCGCGGTGTCGCCCGGCAAATATGTGCTGCCGCAGGCCTATGTCGAGGACATGTACAATCCATCGCGCTATGGCCGCACCGGCACCGGCTCGGTCGAGGTGCGTCCGGCGAAATGAGCGCCTCGATGGCCATAGCGCCGGCGGACGCCGCGCGCGACGCTGGCGGCGGGTCAAGCTGGCTGGTGCGGTGCTGGCCGCACCGGCTTGATGCTGGCGCGGCGCTTGCGGCGTGGACTGTCTCGTTGGGGCCACTCCCGCTGGCGCAGGCTCGCCAGGTCTCCACCACGATCGTCGATCGCAACGGCAAGCTGCTGCGGGCCTACGCGATGGCCGACGGCCGCTGGCGGCTGCCGGTCGACGCCTCTACCGCCGTCGACCCCACCTATCTCAACCTGCTGCTGGGCTATGAAGACCGGCGTTTCCGTTCCCACGCCGGCGTCGATCCGCTGGCGCTGGGGCGCGCCGCGCTGCAACTCGTCACCCGCGGTCAGATCGTGTCCGGCGGATCAACGATCACCATGCAACTAGCGCGACTGATGGAGCCGCGGCGGGAGCGGTCGGTGCATGCCAAGCTGCGTCAGATGGTCCGCGCGCTCGAAATCGAGCGGCAGCTGAGCAAGGACCAGATCCTCAATCTCTACCTGGCGCTGGCGCCCTATGGCGGCAATCTCGAGGGTATTCGCGCCGCCTCGATCGCCTATTTCGGCAAGGAGCCGAAGCGGTTGTCGCTGGCGGAATCGGCGCTGCTGGTGGCGCTGCCGCAATCGCCGGAAAACCGCCGCCTGGACCGTTATCCGGAAATCGCGCGTATCGCGCGCGACCGGGTGCTCGACCGCATGGTCGAAGAGGGCCGCGTGTCGCAAGCAGATGCCGCTCAGGCCAAGGCGGTGCCGGTGCCGCGGCTGCGCAAGCAGATACCCATTCTGGCGCCGCATTCCGCCGATCGCGCCATCGCCGTCGTGAAAGACGTGCCCGTCATTTCGCTGACGCTGGATTCCAGTCTGCAGAAGGTGCTGGAGGCGTTGGCGCACGACCGCGCGATGGCATTGGGGCCGGATATTTCCGTCGCCATCATTGCGGTGGACAATGAAAGCGGCGACGTGCTGGCGCGGGTCGGCTCGCCCGACTATTTCGATGACCGGCGCGCGGGGCAGGTCGATATGAGCCGCGCCGTGCGCTCGCCGGGATCGACGCTGAAACCATTTATCTATGGTCTCGCCTTCGAGGACGGCTTCGTTCACCCGGAAAGCCTGATCGACGACCGGCCGATCCGGTTCGGCAGCTACGCGCCGCAGGATTTCGACATGACCTTTCAGGGAACGGTGCCGGTGCGCAAGGCACTGCAATTGTCCCTGAACGTGCCGGCGATCGCTCTGCTCGATCGCGTCGGCGCCAGCCGCCTGTCGTCGCGGTTGAAGCAGGCGGGCGCCAATCTGGTGCTGCCGAAAGACGAGGTGCCCGGACTGGCCATGGGGCTCGGCGGGGTCGGCATTACGCTGCAGGACCTGGTTCAGCTCTATTCGGGGCTGGCGCGGCTTGGCAGTACGCGCCCGTTGCGCGAGATCGCGAACACCAAGGACGACGAGCGCGATCCGTTGCGGCTGATGGATCAGGTCGCGGCCTGGCAGGTCGGCAACGTGCTGATCGGGACGCCGCCGCCGGAAAATGCCCCGCACAACCGGATCGCGTTCAAGACCGGCACCAGCTACGGCTATCGCGATGCCTGGTCGGTCGGCTTCGACGGCCGAATGACCATCGGGGTCTGGGTCGGACGGCCGGACGGGGCGCCAGTACCCGGTCTCGTCGGGCGCACCGCTGCCGCGCCGATTCTGTTCGATGCCTTTGCCCGTACCGGAAAACTGCCGGCGCCGCTGCCGCGGCCGCCAAAGGGCGTGCTGATGGCGAGCAATGGCAAACTTCCGCTGCCGCTGCGGCGATTTCGGCCGTTGGGGGAACTGGTGCGGACCGGCAGCGAGCAGGCGCCGCATATCCAGTTTCCATTGAATGGTTCGCGGATCGACGTAACGAATTCGGCGTGATGCCCAATTTTCCGGCATGCCGGTCAAGGTCGCCGGCGGTGTGCTGCCGATGACCATGCTGGTGAACGGCGCGGCGGTGGGTGAAATCGATAGCCGGCGCCAACGCTTGGTCGATTCGCCGGGTCCGGGCTTTGCCAGATTGACCGTGATCGATGCCACGGGCGCCGCGGACACAGTTGTCGTCCGAATTCAGTAGCTGCTCCCTAAGCGGTTGTCGCGATGGTGGTTTCGGCGTATGCGGAACCAATGGCCGAGACCTATGCCCGCCCCCGATTTGGAGAGCCGCGTGAGCCGAAGAACCGGGTAAATCCCGGTAGCCGGCTGATCGGCATGATCGATTTTGTCACGGCCAGCCATGTCCGCGCGATCGCATTTCTGACCCTGTGCGGTCTGCTGCTGTTCCTGCCCGGATTTTTCAACATTCCGCCGATCGATCGCGACGAGGCGCGGTTCGCGCAGGCGACCAAGCAAATGGTCGAAACCGGCGATTTCGTCGACATCCGTTTTCAGGATGAGGTGCGCTACAAGAAACCGGTCGGCATCTATTGGCTGCAGTCAGCCGTGGTCGAAACAGCTTCGGGGCTCGGCCTGCCGCGGGCACAGGTTCGCATCTGGCTATACCGCGTTCCGTCCCTGATCGGCGCCATCGGGGCGGTGCTGCTGACCTACTGGACGGCGCTGGCATTTGTGACGCGGCGCGGCGCGATATTGGCCGCCCTCATCCTGTGCAGTTCGGTGTTGCTTGGCGTTGAGGCCCGGCTCGCCAAGACCGATGCCATGCTGCTGCTGTCACCGTCGTTGCGGCGATGGGAGCGCTGGCGCGGGTTTATTTGTCCTGGCAGCGCGGTGAGGATCCGGCGCATCCGCCATGGATGTGGCCGGCGATCTTCTGGACGGCGCTGGCCGGCGGCATCCTGCTCAAGGGGCCGTTGATCGTGATGTTCGTCGTGCTGACGATTGCCACGCTGGCGATTTTCGACCGGTCGGCCACATGGCTTTGGCGGCTGCGCCCGGTCTGGGGTTTGATGTGGCTGCTGGTTCTGGTGCTGCCCTGGTTCATCGCGATCTTCTGGCGCGCCGGCGATGCTTTTTTCTCGAATTCCATCGGCGGCGACATGTTGAGCAAGCTATCGGCGCAGGAATCCCACGGCGCTCCGCCCGGCGTCTATTTGCTGCTGTTCTGGGTGACGTTCTGGCCGGGAGCGCCGCTCGCCGGAATGGCGGCACCGGCGGTCTGGCGGGCAAGGCGGGAGCCGGGCGCGCAGTTTCTGCTGGCGTGGCTGATCCCGTCCTGGATTGTATTCGAACTGGTGCTGACCAAATTGCCGCATTATGTGCTGCCGCTCTATCCGGCGATCGCCATCCTGACGATCGGCGCGCTGGAGCGCCGGGTGCTGTCGCGATCGTGGTTGATGCGCGGGGCGGCCTGGTGGTTTGTCATTCCAGCGCTGACCTCGGTCATTGCCGTCATCGGAGCGGTGACGTTGACGCGGCAGCCGGTGTTTCTGGCATGGCCCTTTGTGGCGGCGGCTCTGATCTTCGGACTGTTCGCCTGGTGGCTTTACGATGACAACCGCGCCGAACGCTCGCTGCTGAACGCCGTGGTCGCGGCGATGTTTCTGGCCATGGCCATTTATGGCATCGTGTTGCCGGCGCTGACGCCGCTGTTTCCGAGCGCCGAGATCGCGCGCGCGTTGCGCAATGTCGTCTGCGTCGGGCCGAAGGCGGCCGCCGCAGGCTTTCAGGAGCCCAGCCTGGTGTTCATGACCGGCACCTCGACGCTGTTGACGGATGGATCGGGCGCCGCGGATTTCCTGGGGCAGGGCAGTTGCAGGTTCGCGCTGGTCGAAGCGCGCTCGGAACGCGGCTTTGCCCAACGCGCTGAAGCCATCGGCCTGCGTTACAATGTCGCCACCCGCATCGAAGGCTACAATCTTTCGCAAGGAAGAGCGATTTCGATCGCCGTGTTCCGCTCCGAGGGCACGGAGTAAGATGTCCGCCCAGCCCGGCATCGGCCAATCCCCGAATTATTTCTCGCAGCTCGTTGCGCTGATCGGCCTGTCAGCGACGCAACTGGTGCGGTCGCCGTCGAGTTCGCGACGCGCCGAGGCCGCGCGGCGACTGCAACGCCAGGCGTTGCTGCTGATCGTCATCGTCGGTGCGGCAATCATCGTGCTGATGGTTGCGGTGGATGCGCGGGAGATCAGCCTGATGCCGCCGCGCGGCACGGCGAGCCTTTGGCCGGTCCGCATCTTCACTGACTTCGGGAAGGCGGCCCTGGTGCTGTGGACCCTGGCAGCGATGATGTTCGCGGTCGCAATCATTTCGCCGCGATTGCAGGGAAGCCCGCGATCCCTGCTGCTCAGGTTCGGGACGCATCTTGAGTTTCTGTTTTTTGCGGTGCTGGTGCCGGTTCTCGCCGGTGAGGTCATCAAATGGATGGTCGGGCGCGGCCGGCCATTCGTCGGTGGCGAAGCCAACGCCTTCAACTTCGCGCACTTTGCCGGAACCGAGGCCTATGCCAGCTTCCCGTCGGCGCACGCCATCACGGGCTTTGCGTTGGCTTTCGCGGTTTCCGCGGTGTGGCCGCGAGCCCGGATTCCGATGATATCTGTACGCTGTCTTGATCGCCGGCAGCCGTCTTGTGCTGCTGGCCCATCATCCCAGCGACGTGGTCGCGGGCGCATTGATCGGTGTGGTCGGCGCGATGGGCGTGCGGTACTGGTTCGCTGCCCGCCGCCTGGGGTTCACCGTTGCTCAAGACGGCGCAATTACGCCGTTTACAGGACCTTTGCTGGGGGCTCGCAAGGGGGTTGCCCGCGAGGCGTCAGCCCCATAAGAAGCGGACGCCGTAAACGCGGACGCGATGGGACCGGCTGCAGGCCAATTCAAAACGATGAGTGTTGATTTGCCGTCTTCTGACACAGCCGCGGTGGCCGTCTCCATCGTCGTTCCCGTGCGCAACGAAGCCGAGAACGTAAGCCCGCTGATCGCGGAAATCGCCGCCGCTCTCGACGGTCGATGGGCTCATGAAATCATCTACGTCAATGATGGCTCGACGGACGCGACCGCCGAGCGGCTGGCGGCCCATGATGAAGCAGCGCGGCAATCTGCGCCAGCTCCGTCACGCCACATCGTCGGGCCAGTCGGCGGCGGTGCGCAGTGGCGTCCGCGCTGCGCGCGGCGCCATCGTGGCGACGCTCGATGGCGACGGGCAGAACAATCCGGCGTTCCTGCCGGATTTGATCGCGGCCATCGAACATGGCGGCGATCGCGTCGGTCTTGCCGCCGGTCAAAGGGTCGGGCGCAAGGACACCGGTTTCAAGAAGGTCCAGTCGCGCATCGCCAATGGCGTGCGCAACGCCATTCTGCGCGACGGCACCCGCGACACCGGTTGCGGCCTGAAGGCGTTTCGGCGCGAGGTATTTCTGGCGATGCCATATTTCGACGGGCTGCATCGTTTTCTGCCGGCGCTGGTGCGCCGGGAAGGCTACGAGATCGCCTATGTCGACGTCACCGACCGGCCGCGCCATTCCGGCGTGTCAAACTATGGCTTTTTCGATCGGCTATGGATCGGAATCATGGATCTCGCCGGGGTGTGGTGGCTGATCCGCCGCAAGAAGCCGACGCCCGTTGTGACCGAGGTGACCAGCCATGACTGATCTGTTCAACAACCTCGCTACCTATCTGCACGATGTCTTCATCATCAAGTTCGATGCCTGGGTCGTTCTGGGATTTGTGGCGCAGGGATTCTTCACCATGCGTTTTGTGGTGCAATGGATCGCCTCAGAACGCGCGCGCAAGAGCGTGATCCCGGTGGCGTTCTGGTTTTTCTCGATCGGCGGCGGCGTGCTGCTGCTGGTTTATGCATTGTATCGCCGGGACCCGGTGTTCATCGCGGGGCAAGCGCTCGGGTTGGTGGTCTATGTTCGCAATTTGTATTTCATTATCGTCAACGGCCGGCAGGCATCGGGCGGCGATTGATCGCCGCTGACGCGGCAGCTATCCGGCGTTGAAGGCTTCAAAGCCGCGTTCAAGATCGGCCTTGAGATCCCGAAACATTCTCAAGCCCGATATGAAGGCGCAAGGTCGGTCCGCCCGGCGCCCATTTTGTAGCCGTGCGATAGGGCCGGCGCAGTCAAACGGAATCACAAGGCTTTCAAAGCCGCCCCATGAAAAGCCCATGCCAAACAACTTGACGGTGTCGAGCAATGCATCGACGGCCTTCTGCGGCGCCGGCTTGAGAACAATACTGAACAGACCGGATGCGCCGGTAAAATCCCGCTTCCAGATCGCATGGCCGGGATCGCTCTCCAGCGCAGGGTGCAACACCTTGATGACTTCGGGCCGGCCCGCGAGCCATCGCGCCATCTCGAGCCCTGAGTGATGATGTTGCGCCAGCCGCACCGCGAGCGTGCGCAAGCCACGCAGCGCCAGAAACACGTCGTCGGGCCCGGCGCAAATGCCGAGCAAGCGGATTGCCTCGGCGATCAACGGCCAGGCCTTTGCATTGGCCGAAATGGTTCCGAACATGATGTCGGAATGGCCGCCGATATATTTGGTCGCAGCCTGGATGCTGATATCGACGCCATGATCCAGCGAACGATGAAACAGCGGCGTCGCCCATGTGTTGTCGTCGATCACCAGCGCGCCGCGCCCATGCGCGACGGCTGCGATGGCAGGGATATCGGGCATTTCGAAGGATTGCGATCCCGGCGCCTCGACAAGCACCGCCCTGGTGTTCGGCCTGAACAAGTCGGCAATTCCGGCGCCGATCAGCGGATCGAAATAGGTCGTCTCGACGCCATAGCGGGCCAGCAGGCCATTGCAGAAATTGCGCGTCGGCCGGTAGGCGTTGTCGCAGACCAAGAGATGATCGCCGGCGTTCAGCACCGCGAGCAGGGTCGTGGTAATCGCCGACAGGCCCGAGGGCGCAAGACCAACGCCGGCGCAGTGCGGACCTTCGATCGCCATCAGCGCTTCCTGCAGCGCCTTGGTCGTCGGCGTTCCGTGACGGCCATACTGGAACTCGCCGCGATGGGCATGCAGGTCGTCGGCGGTCGGATAGAGCACCGTGGAACCGTGGACGACGGGGGGATTGACGAATCCATGCTGCGCCTTGGTGTCGCGGCCTGCCGTCACCAAAGCGGTTTCCGCTTTCAGCGGGCTCGATCGTTCATTATCGCTTGAAGAATTCATGCGTTTGCCGCCACCGGGATAGGCCTTGCCGCAGCCGTCGCTGGAAGACCCGCTTGCGGGCGGGTGCGGGCTGGATTTGTTAATAACAGGACACAGAAGATGGCCGTCAACCCCTTGACCCGTCTCGACAGTCGTTCTGTGATGCGTGCCTGCTATTCAGTCGCCGCACGTTGAGGGGCTTGCCGCGACCGTTGGTCCATTGCTTGACTGAACTGCGCGTCAAACGGCCTTTCTTTGCGGGCGTGGATCGCCGGGTTGGCCTATCGGCGCACGCGATGATAAGCAGGCGTCCCCGGACGACCCTTGAAAGGCTTTGCCATGAAACGCCTATCCCTGGTTTCTACCCTTGTGCTGTCAGCCGCATTCTGGTCGCAGGCCGCCACGGCGCAGACGCTCAAGACGGTTACGGATCGCGGCATGCTATCCTGCGGCGTGAGTCAGGGTTTGCCGGGCTTTTCGCTGCCTGACGACAAGGGAAACTGGACCGGGCTGGACGTCGATATCTGCCGGGCGATTGCGGCCGCCATCTTCAACGATTCCGCCAAGGTCAAGTTCGTACCCGCTGTCGGCCAAGGACCGCTTTACCGCGCTGCAGTCCGGCGAGATCGATCTGCTCTCGCGCAACACCACCTGGACGCTTTCCCGCGACACCTCGCTTGGCGCCAATTTTACCGGGGTGACCTATTATGACGGTCAGGGCTTCCTGGTGAAGAAGTCCCTCAAGGTCAATTCCGCGCTGGAATTGAACAGCGCATCGGTCTGCGTGCAGACCGGCACGACCAACGAACAGAACCTCGCCGACTACTTCAAGGGCAACAACATGAAGTATGAGGTGATCGCCTTCGGCAGCGCCGACGAAACCATCAAGGCCTATGAATCCGGACGCTGCGACGTTTTCACCGCCGACGTCTCGCAGCTCTTTGCCGAACGCCTGAAGCTTTCAAATCCCGCCGATCACAGCGTTCTTCCGGAGGTGATCTCGAAGGAGCCGCTCGGCCCGATGGTACGTCATGGCGACGATCAGTGGTTTGATCTCGTGAAATGGGTGCTGTTTGCGATGATCGATGCCGAAGAACTCGGCGTGACCCAGAAGAACGTCGACGAGATGGCGAAATCGGACAAGCCGGAGTTCAGGCGAGCGTTCGGCACCGATGGCAATCTCGGCGAACAGCTCGGCCTCACCAAGGACTGGGTGTCGCGGATCGTCAAGGCGGTGGGCAATTACGGCGAATCTTTCGACCGTAACGTCGGCGCCGGCTCGAAGCTCGGAATTGCTCGCGGCCTCAATCAGCTTTGGACCAAGGGCGGAATTCAGTACGCGCCGCCGATCCGCTGATTGCGGCAAGCTGTGGCGATGACCACCGACGAGCCCCGACCACCACCGCCGCAGTTCGCCGCCAAGCTGCGGCGTGTTCTCGGCGGCCGTGCTGGCTGGGGAGGATTTGTCCTTCAGATGTTGTTCGCCGCGGCGCTGGTCTGGATCGGCTATGAGATCGTGGCCAACGCCCGCGCCAACCTGCAATCGCAGCGGATCACGTCGGGCTTCGGGTTTCTGGCGAATACGGCCGGCTTTGACGTCAGTCAAAGTCTGATTTCGTATTCCGGATCCGACTCCTACGCCCGGGTATTTCTGGTCGGGCTGCTCAACACGCTGGTGGTCGCGATCATCGGCATCTTCTTCGCCACCGTGATCGGATTTCTGGTTGCATTGGGGCGGCTGTCGCCGAACTGGCTGCTGTCGCGCATCTGCGGAGCCTATGTCGAACTGGTGCGCAACCTGCCGCTGCTATTCCAGATATTGTTCTGGTATCTCGCCGTGCTCGGCGCGCTGCCGGGTCCGCGGCAGAGCATTTCGCTGTTCGGCGGAATTTTTCTCAGCAACCGCGGTCTGGTCGTTCCGAAGCCCATTTCCACCGCCGGCTTCGTGCCCTTTGCGATCGCTCTCCTGATTGCGATCGTCGCATCATGGCTGCTGCGGATTTATGCGCGCCGCCGGCTGTTTCTGGCCGGCAAATTGTTGACGATCTGGCCCTATGCCCTCGGTTTGTTGATCGGATTGCCGTTGATGGCCTGGTTGGTCTTGGGTGCGCCGGTCACGTTCGAGATACCGGAGCTAAAGGGGTTCAACTTCTCCGGAGGCTCGCGCGTCATCCCGGAATTCGTGGCGCTGACGCTCGCGCTGTCGATCTACACCGGCGCCTTCATTGCCGAAATCGTGCGGGCGGGAATCCAGTCGGTGCACAAAGGGCAGATGGAAGCCGGCTCATCGCTCGGGCTGGCGCGCGGTTTGACGCTGCGCCTGATCGTCGTGCCACAGGCGTTGCGGGTGATCCTTCCGCCGCTCACCAATCAATACCTCAATCTCACCAAGAATTCGTCGCTGGCGGTCGCGATCGCATATCCCGATCTGGTTTCGGTGTTCGCGGGCACGACGCTCAGCCAGACCGGCCAGGCGATTGAAATCATCGCCATCACCATGAGCGTCTATCTGTTGACCTCGCTGGTTACCAGCGCGGCGATGAGCTTTTACGGTTGGCGGATCAGCCGGAGCCTGGGCTGATGAGCGACCTTGCCGCAGCTGCCTTTGTTCGCCGGGAAATCGTTCCCGAGCGCGCCGCGCCGATCAAGACCACCGGCTTTGTCGGGTTCTTGCGCACCCGGCTGTTCAATTCACCGAGCAACATCCTGCTGACGCTCGCAAGCCTGCTGCTGCTGTGGTTCACCGTCGTGCCCGCGATCAGGTTCCTGCTGGTCGACGCGGTCTGGCGCGGCGCCGATCGCAGCGCTTGTCTTCCCGAGAACGCCGGACACGCCGTCGGCGCGTGCTGGCCCTATGTGCAGGCGAAATTCATCCAGTTCATCTACGGCTTCTATCCGCAAGCCGAACGATGGCGGGTCAATCTGACATTCATCCTGGCGGCCTTGTTGCTGTTGCCATTGTTGATTCCGCGGCTGCCCGCCAAGGGCATCAACGCCGGTCTCTTTTTCGTGGCGTTTCCCGTGATCGCATTCTTCCTGCTGCGTGGCGGCGGGCTGGGCGGTTTCGGCATCAGTTGCTTGGCGAGCCTGCTGTCGGGATTGACCGACAGCATAAGCGAGGCCGGTCGCAAGCTGACGAGCGCAGGCGAGGCGACCGAAGTCGTGGGCCCAATACTGGTCCTACTTGGAAAACTCGTGGTGCTGCTCAGTACCACCGTTTCGTTTCTGATCTGGCCGCTGACATGGCTCCGCGATCAAATCCAGGCATCGTCCCATCCGGTATGGACCGACTTCGCCGCGTCCGCCATGATCGTCTCGGCGCTGGTGTTCGTCTTCAATGGTGGCATTCGGGACGGGTGGCGATCGCTGATCGCAAGCCTTGTGGTCTTTGCCGGCATCGGCGCGGTGATCGCTGCACTCGGCCTCGATCATGGCGGACTGCCTGTTGTCGATACCCGGCTCTGGGGTGGTCTTTTGGTGACGCTGGTGGTGTCGGTGACGGGCATTGTTACGTCGATGCCGGTCGGTATCGCATTGGCATTGGGCCGGCGCTCGACCATTCCATTGATCCGGATTTTCTCGGTTGCGTTTATTGAATTCTGGCGCGGCGTCCCGTTGATCACCGTGCTGTTTTTTGCGACTTACATGCTGCCGCTGTTCCTGCCCGGACATTTTACGGTCGATGGCCTGGTCCGGGTCTTGATCGGCATCGCGCTGTTTGCCGGCGCCTATAATGCCGAGGTCGTTCGCGGCGGCTTGCTGGCAATCCCGCGCGGACAGGCCGAGGCAGCGAGCGCGCTCGGGCTTTCCTATTGGAAAACCACGGCACTGATCGTGATGCCGCAGGCGCTGCGTCATGTCATTCCCGGCCTCGTCAACAGTTTCATCGCGCTGTTCAAGGACACTTCGCTGGTGTCGATCGTGGCGCTGTTCGATCTCCTGGGTCAATTGCGCGCATCGTTTGCCGATCCGGTCTGGTCGACGCCGACCACCTTGTTTACGGGCTTTGCGTTCGCCGGAATGATTTACTTCGTGTTCTGTTTTGCAATGTCGCGCTATTCCCTGTTCGTCGAGCACCGGCTGAACGCGCACCGGCGTAGTTGAGTGAAATGACCATGACCGCGAATTCGATTGTCAGCATCGCCGGCCTCAACAAGTGGTTCGGTGACTTTCACGTGCTGCGCGATATCAATCTCGATGTCGGCAAGGGCGAGCGCATCGTGATTTGCGGTCCTTCGGGCTCGGGCAAATCGACGCTGATCCGATGCATCAACGCGCTCGAGGAATTTCAGGAAGGCCGGATCGTCGTCGACGACATCGAACTCGGGCCCAGTCTGCGGCACGTCGACGAGGTGCGGCGCGAAGTAGGGATGGTATTCCAGAGCTTCAATCTGTTTCCGCACCTCACCGTGCTGGAGAACTGCACGCTGGCACCGATCTGGGTGCGCCATCTTCCGAAGAAAGATGCCGAAGCCGCGGCCATGAAATACCTGGAGCGCGTGAAAATTCCGCAACAGGCGCTTAAATTTCCGGGCCAGTTGTCGGGCGGCCAGCAGCAGCGCGTCGCAATCGCGCGCGCGCTGACCATGAACCCGAAGGTCATGCTGTTCGACGAGCCGACCTCGGCGCTGGATCCCGAAATGGTCAAGGAAGTGCTCGACACCATGGTCGATCTTGCCCATGAGGGCATGACCATGCTGGTCGTGACCCACGAAATGGGATTTGCCCGGGAAGTTGCCGATCGCATCGTCTTCATGGACGCCGGGCAGATTATCGAGGCCAACACGCCGGCGGACTTCTTCGCCAATCCACAGCACGCGCGGACCAAGCTGTTTTTGAGCCAGATTTTGCGTTGAAAATCGATCTCGTGAAGGGGATGAGCGCGCCCGGCTTTTGCTTAGGAGCGAGCGTGCCGGATTGCTCGATCCAGCAATGAAGCCGGCTTTAATCATCCTGGAAGGCAGTTGGAAACCATAGACCGGCTTGCATCGACGTCCGTTCATCGCTCCGAAAGCAATTCATGGCCAGTTGATCCGAAAAGGGTGCACCCATGCTTGGCTTCCTGTTCGGTTTCAATGCCCGTCTCGGTCGGCTGAATTATTTCCTGGCCACCATCGGCCTGGCTGTTCTGATGACCGCCATTTGCTTCGTCATTGCCAGCAGCGTCTATCCGCATAGTCCGGGCGGAAAGTTTTCGCCCGCGGACCTGATGGGGTGGCCCACGATCGCCGCCATCGTGTTTTTTGCCTGCGCGAGCTTCACGCTGCAATCGATGCGCATCAGGGATATCGGCTGGGACCCCGTCTGCGTTATTCCGGCGTGGATCGCGATCCTCGTCGTCGATCATCTTGTCGCCGGCAAAGTCCATGCGTGGGCGCTCGATCATGATCATCACGGAACGATCGTCGGTGCAGCGGTCAACCTGGTGCTGTTTCTGGCGCTGACGTTTTGGCCGAGTGGTGACTACGAAGGCCCGACCTCTGGCGAGACGCTCGAAAAACCAGACATGCCGTCACGAAGCACCGGCGCAACGTCGGTCGCCGCGGCGCGCATCGCGCGTGCCGCGGGACCCGGATTCGGCAGGCGGGCGTTTTAAAAACTGTCCGGTTCGGGGTCACACTTTCTCGAACGGAACGTCGATCTTGCTGCGCTGCTCCAGCCATTTCGGCACCGGCAGGTTCTTGGATCGCATGAATTCCGGGTTGAACAGTTTCGACTGATAGCGATTTCCGGAATCGCAGAGAATGGTCACGATGGTATGGCCGGGCCCGAGTTGTTTGGCGAGCCGGATCGCGCCGGCGACGTTGATGCCCGTGGAGCCGCCAAGGCAAAGCCCTTCGTGCTCAAGCAGCTCGTAGATGATCGGCACGGCTTCCTCGTCCGGAATAAGATAGGCTTCATCGACCTTGGTGTTCTTGATCACCGGGGTGATACGCCCAAGTCCGATGCCTTCGGTGATCGAGCCGCCCGGTGACGCCTTGGCTTCGCCATGCTTGAACAATTCGTACATCGCCGCACCCCGAGGGTCGGCAACGCCGATCACAATGTTCTTTTTCTTTTCCTGCAGGAAGGCGGAGGTACCCGCCAATGTGCCGCCGGTTCCGACCGAGCAGATAAACCCGTCAATCTTGCCGCCGGTCTGCGCCCAGATTTCCGGGCCCGTCGAAACATAATGCGCCTTTGGGTTATCCAGATTGTTCCACTGATCGGCAAACAACACGCCGTTCGGTTCAGTCTTGCGAAGTTGCGCGGCAAGCCGTTTTGCGACGTGCTGATAATTGTTCGGGTTGCTGTACGGCAGCGCCGGAACTTCGACGAGTTCGGCGCCGCACAGCCGCAGCATGTCTTTCTTTTCCTGGCTCTGGGTTTCCGGAATCACAATCAGGGTTCGGTAACCGCGTGCGCTGGCGACGACGGCAAGACCAATTCCGGTATTGCCGGCGGTTCCTTCCACAACAAGCCCACCTCGCTTCAATTCGCCGCGTTTCTCGGCCTCGAGGATCATCTGCTTTCCGGCGCGGTCCTTCACCGACTGGCCCGGATTCATGAACTCGGCCTTGCCGAGGATGGTGCAACCGGTTTCCTCGGAAGCCCGCGTCAGCTTGATGAGCGGGGTATTGCCGATCGCTTCGACGACGTCGTTGTTGAAGGTCATGTGCTTAAATCGCCGGTTCCTGCCTGATCACCCCGCGACTCTAGTGGACCGCCGCAGGGCGCACAAGCCGATGGCGCGTGACAGGATTTGAAAGGATGAGCGTGCCGTCAATTCGACTTCGCGAACACGACCTGACGCACGTCGATATTTCCCGACAGGAATCCGGCCTCGCAATAAGCGAGATAATATTCCCACAGCCGCCGGAACCGGTCGTCAAAGCCAAGCGGCATCAGGCTCGGCCAGGCCTCGCGGAAATTATTACGCCAGGTCGCCAGCGTCTTGGCATAATCTTGTCCGAAAACGCGTTCGCGAATGACGGGGACGCCGAACTTGTCGCCAAGCGATTTCAACACTTGCGGCGAGGGCAGCATTCCGCCGGGGAAAACGTAGCGCTGGATGAAGTCGACCTCGCGCCGATAAGTCTGGAACATGCTGTCCTGAATGGTGATGGCCTGAATGCCGGCGAGGCCGCCGGGCAGCAGCCGGTCGCGCAACTGCGAAAAATACCTCGGCCAGAACTGCTCGCCAACCGCCTCGATCATCTCGATCGAGGCGATGCGATCATACTGGTCGCGCTCGTCGCGATAATCCTGGAGCCGGATTTCGACCTTGTCGCTGAGGCCGGCGTCCTGGATGCGTTTTCGTGCAAAATCGCGCTGTTCCTTGCTGATCGTGAGACCGACCACACTGGCGCCACAGATCTTGGCGGCATATTCGGCAAAGCCGCCCCAGCCGCATCCGATCTCCAGCAGCCTTTGGCCGGGTCGCAGATCGATCGCTTCGGCGAGCCGGCGATATTTGTTGTTTTGCGCGGCGGCGAGATCCGGCGTGTCATCCTCGAACAATGCCGAGGAATAGGTCATGCTTGGGTCGAGCCATGCCGAATAGAACGCGTTGCCGATGTCATAATGGGCGTAGATGTTGCGGCGGGCCTGCCGCCTTGTGTTGCGGTTGAACCAGTGGCGAACCATCTGGACAAAGCGCATCAAGGGCTTGTCGCCGAGCATCGCCTGGATCAGGTCGTGGTTGACACAGAACAGATAGAGAAACTGCGTCAGGTCGGGCGTATCCCATTCGCCGTTCAGATAGGCTTCGGCTATGCCGATGTCGCCGCCGTTCAGTAGCCGCGACGCAAACCCGTAATTGTAGAGCTTCATCGCCGCCGACGGACCGGGCTCCATGCCGCCCAGCCGCAGCGCACGGCCATCGGGAAGCGTGACGTCGAGCGTGCCGCGCCGCAGCCTTGATCCGAATCCGAACGCCAACCGGACCAGACGTGGCAAATCGGAAAGCACCGTTTCCACGTTGGCGGGAGTAACCGAGATCAGGTCCGAATCGATGAAGGGAGACATGGGCAGATTAATCAAAATGATGTGGCTCTGTGTCCAAGCTCAGCTGAGCGGTCGACCCAATTTCAACCCTCACTGAACTGGAGCGCTTTCCCGCGGACCGGCCAAGCTCCCGGAGGCTGCGGTTAACGCTGCTGCAGTATAGTCAGGACGTTGGTCGATCGCCAAGCCGGTATTGGTGGCGGCGTTCGCAGTTGCGGCATTGGGTCGAGGCACCAGACGCGCCCCCTTGAGCCAGAGCCTCAAGGCTTCCCAATGGATCGCCGCCATGATTTTCAAGGTGACGAGCGGAAGCGAGAAAACCGACCACAGCAGCGCTGGCGTGGTCAAGGCGCTGCGGCGGCCGTTGAAGGTCGCGGCGAGCAGGGGGCCTCCGCGGTCGGTCTCCAGAATTCGCAACTTGACGCGTATCTGCCGGTGGCGAAACGCGGAAATGGTAGCGCATCGTCATATCGATGAAGGGAGAGACGTAAAACCGCTTGTCGTGGTGCTGCCGGATGCCGGCAATGCTGATTTGGCCCGGCTTCACCGGAAGCACGTAGGCGTGGATGTCGCCGAAGGTGTTGCGAACCTCGTAGATCATAACGGCGAGCGTGCCGTCGGCGCGATAGCAGAAATAGACCGACAGCGGATTGAAGGTATAGCCGAGCAGGCGGGGATAGCAGAGCAGCAGCACTCGCCCACCGGCCAGATCGATGCCATGCTCGTCGGCGCACCGCTGTGCATAGGCGCGCAGGGGCGAGCCGTCGCGCTCACCGTGATCGGCCTCGTTAAAGCTGTAGAGCGCTGCCCGGTTCACACCGAATAGCAGACATTGCCGGTTCGCCTCCTCGAGGCGGTCCAGATCGATCAGCAGACTCATGACGCGATAGCTGAAGCGATGGCCCATGGGTTTCAGGCGCGCATGCATCACCTCGCCGAAATAAAGCGCAGCCGCGGCGTTCTCGGTATCGCGGTCCTCGGTATCGCGATCGCTTTCGGGTTTGGCGGTTGGCTTCCGCATCGCTACTCCGCGGCCTGCGCCAGCTCGGGCGGAGGTGCGCGCCACGGCACGGCCGCTCCCAGCGCCTGCGCGACCGCGAGACCGGATCGCAATCCGTCCTCGTGAAATCCGTATCCGGTCCAGGCACCGCAGAACCAGGTGTGACGCCGGCCCTGAATCTCCGCCAACTGCTTCTGGGCTGCGAAAGCCGCCGCGTTATATTGCGGATGATCGCACACATACTTGCCGAACGTCAGCGCCGGATCCGGTTCGAACGGAGGGTTCAGGCTGACGAACAGCGGCTTGCTTTCGTCGATACCCTGAAGCCGGTTCATCCAGTAGGTGACCGCGACGTCGTTCCCGGCTGTACCCTCGCGCTGCCAGCGCAGGAAATTCCACGATGCCCAGGCTCGCCTGCGTTTCGGCATCAATCTGATGTCACGATGGAGGTAGACTTCATTGGGCGCGTAGCCGATGGCGCCGAGAACGGTGCGTTCGCGAGGGTCGGCGTCAGACAGCATCGCCAGCGCCTGATCGCTGTGGGAAGCGACCACGACGTGGTCGTAAATATCGCGTCTGCCGTGACTATCGTTGACGATTACGCCATGCGACGTCCGTTCGATCGAGGTCACCGCGCAGCCCAGCCGGAGCTGATCCCGGAAGGCTGCCGTCAATTTCTCGACATAGCATCGGCTACCGCCCTTTACCGTGCGCCAGGCCGGGCGATCATATTGCAGCAGGCGATGATTGCTGAAGAATGCGACGAAGTTCTCGGCCGGGAAGTCCAGCATTTCGGCGGCCGGTGCGGACCAGATCGCGGCCCCCATCGGGGCAAGATAATCGGTCAATAGCCGCGGCGCGAAGTGGCTGCGCTTGAAATACTCGCCCAGCGTCACCCCTGCTAGTCTGCCGGCGGCATGATCGGCGATACTTTGGGTGTTGAAGGTCAGGATGTCGCGAAGCATCCAGAGATAGGACGGTGACAGCAGGTTGCGGGGCTGGGCAAACAGTCCACCGGCGGTCTCGCGCCAGTTGCTTCCGCCGCCTTTCCACTCGAATCGTCCGGCGTCCGCCGTGACCGCAAAGCTCATGCAGCTTTCCACGGTCTCAATGCCCAAATGCGCGAACAGTGCCGCGAGATCCGGATAATTCAGCTCGTTATAGACGATAAAGCCGATATCGACCGCGACGGGCGTTCCGTCATAGTCGATGGTAACCGTGTGGCTGTGTCCCCCTGGCCGAAGTTCGCGGTCGTAGACCGTTACCCGGTAGCGTTTCGACAAGGCCCAGGCCGCCGCGTTGCCGGCGATTCCCGTTCCGATGATGGCGACCCGCATTCCCAGCTCCCTCGACGATGCCCAAGATACGGCGAGGTGTTCCCGGGGTTTCAAACCGGTCGCGGACAGGGCAGGGGGCTCTCATCAGGCCCGAATCTGCCTGACTTGTTGAAGCGCATGGCCACAGGGCGTATAGCGGGCCATGCCCAGACAATCCCAAGCTGAGGTCGACCCCGCCCTGGCGGAGGCGGCGCCCGACTGTCCGCACTGCCACAAGCCGCCCGCATTGTGCATTTGCGACAGCATTGTGCCGATCGAGAACCGGGTTTCTCTGCTGATCCTGCAACATCCGCAGGAGCAGGATCGGGCGCTGGGCACCGCGCGGCTGACCGCCCTGCATTTCAAGAATGCGGTGCTGAAAATCGGGCTGTCGTGGCCGAGCCTGTCCAGGGCGCTCGGGCGGCCGGTGCACGACCCGTCGCGCTGGGCGGTGCTTTATCTCGGTTCGGCGAAAGTCGCCGACCTTGAGACTGACCGCGATATCGTCGCCATCAATCGCAAGGGTGAAATCGAGGACAATCAGCGCGCGATCCTGAAGGACATCGAAGGCATCGTGCTGCTCGACGGGACCTGGAGCCAGGCCAAGGCGCTGTGGTGGCGCAATGCCTGGATGCTGAAATGCCAGCGCGTCATCCTTGGCCCGGCGCGGCCGTCGCGCTACGGGCAACTGCGGCGTGAGCCACGTCGCGACGGCCTGTCCACCATCGAGGCGGCGGCGATGCTGCTGGCCAGTCTCGAAAAGCGGCCGGACCTTGCCGAGACCCTGCACGGCAGCTTTGAGCGGATGCTGGCAAAATACCGCGAGGCGCAAAGCGTGCTGCCGGAGCTTGCGCCGAGGCCCAAACCGAAACGAGACTATCGCCGCCGCAAGCGCGCCTGACCGGCCCCGTTACACAGCATCGGCGCCGATAGTTGCTGCTCAGGTGGCGCCGTCGATCGGGTCGCCGGGGGGGACCTCCGACGAGTCACTCCAGTGCGCCACGCAGCGTTCCAGATCCTTCAAGTTCTGTCGCATCTGTTCGAGGGAAAATCCCAACGCGAAGAACCGCTCCGCCACGTCGCCCGGCACGCCTCGCGTCAAACCATCGCTGCGTACCGCGGCGACCTCGGCGGCGTAGGCTTCCAATGCGGCCTGCACCGGCCAGATGGCGGGCGTACCCCTTCCGGTCCGCAGCGCTGCGGCCATCATCCGGAGATATTCGACCATCGCATGGCTGACGCGCCCAACTGGTGCTGCGAGGCGTCTCTGTAAATCGGTCGGCAAAGGCACCACGCTGGCGCGGCCGATCATCACGAGATCATGCCGCAGCCGCAGGATGGTGCGCAGCAGCGGCCCGGTATCGGGTCCGGTGGAAAGCCGGGCCGCCCGC
Source organism: uncultured Pseudomonadota bacterium (assembly GCA_963771225.1). Lineage (GTDB taxonomy): Bacteria > Pseudomonadota > Alphaproteobacteria > Rhizobiales > Xanthobacteraceae > Bradyrhizobium. Next base: position 540,604 of record CAVYSR010000017.1, read on the forward strand.
TCGCGCTCCGCCTCGGCGCCGATCGCGTTCAGTCCGGCCAACGCCACGCCAATGCCGTCCTGCAGGTCGTGAAGGGCGTCATTGTCGAGGCTCCGCGTCAGGCCCGAGAGCAATTCGTTGAGCGCGGCCGCCATCAATTCGAGCACGCGCGCCGCGCTGGTGCGGATCTGGCTGTGCGCGCGAGAGGGCAGTACCAGAAACGACACCGCCAGGCCCGTCAGCGCGCCGACCGCGACTTCCAGAACCCGGTCGATCGCGGAGTCCAGCGGATTGCCGTGGTTCATAGCGGGCAGCAGCAGCACGATGATGGCCGTGACGGTTGCCACGTTGAGGCTGGGATTGATAGCAGCGATGAACGCCAGCGGCGCCACCGCCAGCACCAGAACCACCAGAAGGGTGGCTTCACCGGAGTGCGGGATCAACACCGCGACCGCCCCGCCATAGATCGCGCCGCCCAACGTTCCGACCAGGTAATCGCGGGTCGCCTTGAGCGATCGGCCGACACTCATCTGGGTGACGATGATGGAGGTGAGCACCGCCCACAGCGGCAGCTTGAGGCCGAACGCCAGGGCGATCACCAGGGCGCCCATGGCGGCCACGGTGACCCGCACCCCCAAACCAAGTTCGACCTTTCGGGACTTCAGCCAGGCTGCGATCCGTTTCAGGCGTACGATCATCCGCATTGATCCCTGTTGCAGATACCGTCGCTTATCAAGAATCCGTGGATCGCGCGAACCCCGGCGGCGGCATTTAAACCACGGGCCGGGCAGGGTGGCTTTGCCGGGCCGACGGTGCGTTGAACCTGTTAGCGCAATCGATCTTCCTAGCGTGCGCCGCGAGAGAGCGGCGAAGCGCAGGAGATCAGCATGCCGTTATTGGATCAGCCGGCCGTCCTTGTATGGCCAGAATTGGAATCGACGGGCTAGTGGCGGCCGATAAAGGTCAAACAGCGGCACAAAAGCTTCGAGACGGCCGCGGCCGCGATCGTTTTCGCGACCTCGAGCTTGCAGGCCCAGTGCAATGATCGTGATCGACGGCGGTGTAACGCTTCACTGGGCGGACATCGAAGCGATAAGCAGAAGCAATCGGCCGCCCGGGGCGTAACCCCGAATAGCCTGCCACGACTCGAAGCCCGCCGGTGAGGTCGGGACGGCCGACGCTGCGGGTCTCTCAGCAATGGCTGAAATATTGGCTCGTCGACAATCCGGTCGACGAGGCCGGAGTTACTTTCTATGTTCCCATGGGCCGGCGCTGGAAATTCGAACGGCAGAACGTTGATCGGATTCTAGCGCACATGCGCAAGCTGGAGAGCGCTCGGCTCGGCCAGAGCGAAGGCCCGGCCGCCAACCGTTTGCTTCGGGAGACTGCATTGCGCCGCTTGTCATGCCTCGCATCCGCGTTCGCCCTCATTGCCGCTTTTGGGCATCTATCGATCTCCGCCGCGACCGAGATTCCACCCGCCATCTACGCCGACCCGGCGCCTGATCCCGCCCATCCTGCGCGCATGGACGTCTTGCACATCCCCAGCCACGGCGAGACTATCAACGGCATCGCCTATGTGGCGGCCGGCGCCGGCGCGCACCCCGTGGTGATCCTGCTGCACGGTCTGCCCGGCAATGAGAAGAATATCGATCTGGCCCAAGCCATCCGCCGGGCCGGCTGGACTGTCGTCCTCTTCAATTATCGGGGCTCGTGGGGCAGCCCGGGATCGTTTCGCTTCGGGCAGAATTCTAGAGGACGCGGACGCTGTGCTGGCTTACCTGCGCGATCCCACGAACGCGGGGGCCCTGGGTGTGGACACGCAGCGCATGGTGATCGGCGGCCACAGCTTGGGCGGCTGGGTCGCGATCAACACGGCGGCTCACGATAAGGGACTGATCGGCCTCTTCAGCATCTCGGCTGCCGACATGGGCAGGCTGGGCGTGGCGCCACAACCGACCAGGGAAAAGGTGATGAGCCGGAATATGGAAGCCCTGGCCGGCGTCACGGCCGCGAGCATGGCGGCGGACGTGGCTATCGCCGGACCGGAGCATCCCCTGCCCAAGGCGGCTCCCGGACTGGTCGATAAGTCCTATCTCGCCATGACGGCCGATGACGGCATCGCGGGCGATACCGACGCTCTGGTCGCGGCGATCCGGGCCGAAGGCGGAACCAGGGTGACAACTCTCCATCTGCCTACCGATCATGGCTGGAACGATCGGCGCATCGCACTTGCGGCGACCATTATCGTCTGGCTGGAGGATCTGATCCGGACATATTGATCTTCAAGCGCGCCGACTGCGGCACGCCGCGCTGGGCTTGCGGTGGGCCTTGGCCAGGAACACCGTCTCAGTGCGCGTCCCGGACGGCATTCTCAAAAAAGAACCCGCCATTGGCGACGGGTGCCAGTCCAGGGAGGAAGAAGTTCGCAATGTAACTCAATTCGCGTGAGTGGTATGTGTCGCAATTCACACACATAGGAAAACGTTTCGAATCGCCTGGTACAAAAGAGGGGCGCGGACCTGAGCTCGTCGCCCCCGCGTCGCTTTCGTTTCAACCGCCCTGGGTGCGCGAAGTGGGGACGGCTTCCGAAAACCAAGTGGGCGGCTCGGCACACTGCCCTCCGCCGAAGATGTGCCGAGCCTAGCCGAGCTGGCGCGCTGGTCGAGCCCCCAACCGGCTGAACCAATCATGGCAATACTGTGGCCGATAGGATATAGCGCGGCTGCAACACTTTCGAACTATCGATTTCTTAGGCGGACCAGCCCCGCGGCTTTGCTCAGCAACGTTAGGCTTGTTCTCCGCAGCATATCCACAGCCTACCCACAGGGCCGATTCTCGGGATGCGTGAGCGTCCAAATGGACATGCTGCGCAACCGTCCACAGGGACGAAAAACCCGCCGAATTCGGCGGGTTTGACTTCAGATCACGGTGTAAGTTGCGGACGTCCGCGACCCCGATTTAACCTGCCGGATTGTGCAACGGACCCAATACTGATGCAGGGGCTGTATTGAGCGGAGCGCCACCAACCGATCTCGGTCTTTCAGGTTTTATCGAACGCGCCAATCGTTTGTGCGCCACCCCGGATAGCCGGGTGCGAGCGCGTCCTTTCGGGATGGACGAGGTTATCTCCGACGTCATTGCATTTTGTAGCGAGTTGACCTTCGCAATTAGCGTCGAAAGTTGAACAGATATCGTTTTCACATCGGACTGTTCGTCCGTCAGGCTTGATCTTAGGGTATCAAGCTTAGTTGCATCCTGCTGCAGCAGAGCGCTGTTTTGTTGTAATAAGGATCCATTGTCCTGCAGCAAAGCGGTGTTTCGTTGCAACGAGAACCCGTCGTCCTGTATCGCGGCAGCGATGTGCTGCTGTTCTGACTGAATATCTTTCAAGGCTGCGACAACCGCATCCAGGATTGGCTTTGAGGCCCCCTCGTGCGGAAGCAGTTCGGCCACCAAACCGCTGACATTTGGCAAGGCAAACGCGGAAGGGGAATTTGTATAGGCGGCCGCAGCAGCATTTAAGCCCAGGGCGAACACCGACAGCGCCAAAATCGACTTTCGGCTGGATTTCTTGCTCGGTGCCGCGGGCGCGAGTTGTTCGGTTCGACTCTGAGTTTGCGATGTATCGATCACCTGCGTTGACCTCGAAATGAATGAAAGAGAGCCGCCGTCGGATCGTCCGTGCGACGGCTCCTTTACTTCTTGCCCACTGAAACTGAGTGGATTATGGGCTGATCAAATTAATTCCCGGTTATCGCCGCAGCCGCCTGGCATGCTTGCGATGAACCCGGGCCGTTCCCCGGGCTTTCGTTAGTGCAGTGTTGAGCCTCTCGAGACCCGCTTCTATTGTAAGCGATCTCCTCATTGACCGGGCCGAGCGGTCGGCTGAAGTCATAAGGCCCCGACCTGCCGTTGAGGTCGATCGCCAATCTGCGCCAGACGCGTCCGGAGATCTCCGGAGCTGTGTGCGCGAGAGGGCAGTACCAGAAACGACATCGCCAGGCCGGTAAGCGCACCCACCGCGACTTCCAGAACCCGGTCGATCGCGGGGTCCAGGGGATTGCCGTGGTTCATGGCCGGCAGCAGCAGCACGATGATGGCCGTGACGGTCGCCACGTTGAGGCTGGGGTTGATCGCGGCGACGAACGCCAAAGGCGCCACCGCCGGCACCAAAACCACGAGCAGGGTGGCTTCGCCGGAGTGCGGGATCAGCACCGCGACCGCCCCGGACGGGACTGACTATCGTCACGGCGGTCACATCGCCAGACGTCACGGTGAGCTTCCGCTAGGGATTCCAGCCTGAGCACCAGGATCGACAATTTCATCTCCGAGATCACCAACAGGCCGGAATACGTCGCCGCCGTTGCCGAGAGCAGCTCGTGGGCCGCTAAACATCCAAGACTTCATTGCGCTCGGCGAAATGCACCAGCTGCGACGGCATGGGGGGCAGCGGGGACAAGCCGGCAGGTTCCCTGCTTCAACTGGAATTTTTATTGCCAAAGTCCCTGAACCCCCGGCTGGGTCGCCGCGTCTTCTACCCGAGCCGACAATGTTTCGTCCCCCGGGCGGGGACGACACAAAACTCCGGCGGGACGAAACCGTTTTCCGTACCGGCGAAGACGTCCGGAAACGGGCGCTGGGTATCAATCGACCGTCAAATGAAGGGCCGCAAAGGCCCATGACAGGGGACCGTCATGATCAAAGCTCTTTCAGCCGTCGCTCTTGGCGCGTTTGTCGCCGCGGGCATCACCGTTCTCCTCGGCTTCGCGCCGAAGGTCGAAGCCAGTGTTACGGCGCCGCTGGGCAAAAGTGATCGGCTCGAAATTCAGGAAGTCGGCAGCGACTGTTCGGATGACCGGATTTGGCCCAATCCCTGCCTCCGCGAGCTTGGCTACGAGATTTTGAAAGATCAGCTAGTTACCGCCGAACGCACCCGACAGGGAAGGCCGGGGTAATCCGGCCCAGATCTCCTAAAGCCGCAGACGGCGAGCGGCATATTCGGCCACTAGCTTGCTCGTCTTCGACAACATCAAGATGCCAGTGTCGGTTTGCCGCCGATTGAAATCGTTCACTTCGATTTCACCCTGAGCCCGATCTCGATCAGGCGGCGGATGGCCTCGGAGCGGGATGACGTCTAGTGCTATCGCGCTGCCATTGCAAAAGCAATTACAACGAGCAACGGTAAAAGGTAAGCTCCATTCCTGCGAAAGCCGGGTCGGTGAAAATGCGGGATACGCTGTTGGCATCGAGGATTTTCAGACGCAGATTAGTGCTCGTCGCCATGATTTCCGAGGCGCATGCGGCCTGAATATCGATCGTGTCGCCAGTCTCTTTCCTCGACGTGATGGTGCATCGCTCCGTTTTACCTCGGACGTCATTTCCATGTGCGACAAAGCCGCGACCAAACTCTTCGGAAAATTGAGCGAAGCTGATTTTATCGCCTTTTTTAACAAAGATTTTGCTGCACTGGTCAGCGCCCGTCGCCCAGGCGCCGTTCAAATCGAAAGCGTATGCCTGCGAAGTTAGCAGGAGGCCGCCGCAAAACAGGAGAAAGTATAGTCCGGTTGATCGGCTCACATTAAACATTGCTCGACTCCCCAGGGATGCAAAAAATCTTCACATGGGTCTTTGCCCGGAGCAGTGTTTCGCATAGCGGATTTTGGCGCAAGGGGCGCTGCGGTTTATGCCTTGCCGAGACGGGTGTCCCGAAAGGGGATGGATTTTTAACCGGCCGGGGGATCGGGTTTCTTGAGCCTGGGCAGCCGAACCCGCCGCTGCGGCGGCTTCGTTCTGCGCGGTCCCATTACGCCGGCGGCGGCTTCTTTACTATTTGATCGTCGATGCCGGAGCGAGGGACGGTTTTTTCAAGCGGCCAACTCCAAGCATCAAGAAATGGCAGTTGTTTTTTGAGCAATGCGGACCTCTGTTTTTCGTTGAACGACAACTTGGCCTTCTTGTCGATCACGTCTATCGCCCATTCGCGCAGCGGTGCGGTCTCTGGCGTTGGCTCAGCTCGTAAAATACCCACGCTCAGTTCAATCATTTTGGCATCAAGATCGCCTTGGTGGCTGAGGTAGTTGAACCCACCGCTGACTATTGCACCCAAGACGACCCCAAAGTATTCCGACAAGAGCGACAGTCGCCGCCGATGACCCACTGCCTGAATCACCCATTGGACTTCCACCTGGAATTTGGGAGGGCCGGTCCGAGATAGCGCCGATCGCAGCCGGCGAGCAGCATCGAATTGGGGCGCTGCCGCGTATGTCAAATGATACTGACGAGTCGCTGACGACAAATAGATTGTCAGATTGTTCTTTGCTAAGTCATTGATTTTGTGGAGGCCACGACCAGAATTGAACTGGTGTACACGGTTTTGCAGACCGTTGCGTAACCACTCCGCCACGTGGCCCCATGGGCCGGGATCAATATACAGCATCACCCGCTTAGGCAACCGTCCCACCTCGGCGGTGCGGCCATGATTCAGAAAGGGAATGGCCTCTTCCGCGCACGGCTTTTGCTCATCGCGCCGCGTCCGTTGGCGGTTGGTTGGCAGCGGGCATGGAATTGGAAAGTGTCCGTTCGCTAGCCTGTCCTGGCGGGAGCCGGGCGTGTGCCATGCTGAGGAGGCAGCCATGTTGCGAAATCGAAATCGTCCCGTCACTGCATTCGAATTTGGCGGGTGCTGCATCGGCGACCGGCGCGGTTTTTTCCGGCGCGGCGGCTTGCTGGGGTTCGGGTGCCAGCGCCGCGGGCTTCTCCGACAGGGCGCAGCCCGCGCACCAAAGACAGATCAATACTGCAATGCCTATCCGCATTTGGGTAGCTTCCGGACCGCTCCAGCGGCCGATGCGGATGGTTTCGTGCTACGACCAGCCTGCAGCCTGTGAGCTTCCTCAGCATACAACGGCCGGGCTTGATTCGGACATGACGCGCTGGCAACTCCAACACGGCTCAGCGGCCGACCCATTCCAGCAGCAGACTTTGCGGCTGGCTGCCGTTCAGCTCGTGCTGATTTTGACATTTTTGGATGTTTGCGGTGGCTCGCAGGTCAAGGCGCCACCACCATCAGCCGGCTTGCAAAATCTTCAATGCTAGCTCGATTTCCGATAGATTTTCAAACAATTCAATAGCTTGTATTGATTTTTAAAGAAATCAGAGAAGGCAATTTGCGTAACGCTGTCAGCAGGCGGCGTACCAGCCTTCCGGAAAAGGAATAAACCCCCAAGCCACTTCGTTGTCGTTGGCGGGCTTCGGCGGCTGATTGAAGGTAGGGGGGTAGGTCAAAACGTCCTCCTGTGCGGGCGCAATGGCCGTTCGAACGGCATCCAGCAATCGGTCGAATTCAACTTCGCTCATCGCGCTCTCCCAAGGTTCGAGAGCGCACGGTCTCAAAAGTCTTTTGTTTCCAGATTGAAGTGATTGCTCAAATTTTATCGATCGGCCTGTCGCGGCCGCTTTGGTTACTTTTTCCTTCCGCCTCGCGCGAAGATTAGACCGATCCGGCTGCGACCAACTGTGAGAGAAATCACATTCCGTGCGCATTCTTTGCCGTATTCGCCTTGACCGGGCGGCGCTGCGCAGGCGCCAGCTTAGCAAGGAAACGTGTCATGAAGGCAAGGTTCACAGGATTTTGGCGCACGAAGCGCCGGGTCGACCTGACGTTGCTGGGTTTGGTTCTTGCGCTGCTCGCAACCGGCCCGGCGTCAGCCGAACCCGGAACGCAGGAACAGAAAAGGGCCTGCACGCCCGACGTCTATCGGCTTTGCGCCGGCGAGATCCCGAACGTCCGGGCCATCACCGCTTGCCTGCGGCGGCAGAAGGCCAGCCTCAGCGACGCCTGCCGGGCCGTATTCCAGCAGTGAATGAACGCCGGCAGGCTCGCCATTCGCGAGGACCCGGACGCAGGCTGTTGCGGGTCCGCCCCATAAGGCCTTATTATTGTGTGATATCGCGTCGCGCTGGCGGCAGCTGCCGGACGGTCAACGTCGCCAGAGAAGGTGGATTTGTGGCAACTCCTTTGAAAATGGCGAAGTCGTCGGTCACGGCGGCTCGACGAGGCCGAAAGCCGAGGAGAGACCGCTCCAACGAAATCGCGGAAGGCTTATTCGAAACGAGCAGGCCAGGCGGGCTGCACGAACGGATCCATCGCAGCCTTGTTCATGCAATTACGTCGGGAAGGTACGAGAAGGGAGCGAGGCTGCCGTCTGAGCCGGAACTCGCGGTCGCCTTCGCTGTGTCGAGGCCGGTGGTTCGCCAGGCCCTCGACAGGCTGAGACGCGATGGCCTCGTGAAGTCGCTGCGGGGATCGGGAAACTATGTCGTCGGGATCGATGAATTGATCGCGGCGCGGCTGCTGTCGGCCTCTGGCTCGCTTCTTCAGACCCAGCGTATGCTGGATGATCTCGAGTTCCGGCTGGTGATTGAGCCGGAAGCCGCATTCTTCGCGGCTCGCCGACGCGGTCTCGCCGATATGGATCGGATTGAGACGGCCTTGCGCAAATTTGAAGACGCGCATGCCGTCGGCGCCATCACCGATCACTTCGACTATCTCTTTCATGAAGCCATTGCTGCCGCCACGACCAATGAGCATTTCGTGGAGGCGGTTCGTTCGCTTGAATACAGATCTGACGATGAGCGCATTCTGATGCGCCATCTGGTTCACTTCCAACCCAGGAATCGCGGCGCCGCTGTCCTGCGCGAACATGGCGAAGTGCTCGATCTGATCAGGAAGCGGGATGCTGATGCCGCCAAGCAGGCGATGTGGAATCACATCGAGGCCGCGCGGCTAAGGCTGATGAAGCATAACGCCGGCCTGGTCGGCGAGAAGCCCGCGGCTTGCGAAGAGGGGATCGCGCTGCAGGCTGCCGACTGAGGCGCAGCCCATCTCAGTGCGGTCTCTCGTCGGCGCGGTCCGAAATCCGTAGCTTCCCCGATTTGGCTAGGCGACAGGTCTGCGAAGATGCCAGTCGGTGGCCTGCTGGAATGCATGGCCGGCGGCGCAAAGCACATCTTCGCTGACGTGCTTGCCCACGAATTGCATCGAAATCGGAACCCCGGCGGAGGAAAAGCCGGCCGGCAGCACAATCGTCGGATGGCCGGAAAGATCGAAGGGAGCGGTGTAGCGGATCATCTGCAACAGCACATCGTCGTCGGCGCCGAATGCCGCCAGTTCGGGGAGCGTTGGCGTCGGCGTCGTCATCGTGGGTATGAGCATGACGTCGACATCTTCGAATGCCGCAGCGAGGCGGCCGGAGAATTCGAGGCGTTCGACCCAGGCGTTGGCCACGACCTCGGCGCTGACGGTTCTGCCGTGCTCGATCAATCCGATCATGCCGGCATCATAGTCGGCGGCGCGGGATGGGTAGGTCGCGGCGTGCACGCGGGCTGTCTCCGCGCCGCAGATATGGAACCAGCCGCGCAACGCATCGTAGGGCGACGGGAAGGATACCGGACGAATCCTGGCGCCAAGTCCCTCCATGATCTTGCACGCAGCTTCGACGGCGGCGACGACTTCCGGGTGGGTCTTGGTGCTGATGAAGGCGTCATCGACGCCAATGCGCAAACCGCGCACGCCACGCCCGGTCGCCGCGAGATAATCCGGCACATTCGCGCGCAGCGATGTGGGATCTTTGTCGTCCGGTCCGGCGATGACGTTCAGCATCGCCGCGGCGTCTTCCGCGCTGCGGGCGAAGGGACCGACATGGTCCAGCGAATGCGACAACGTGAAAACGCCGTGCCTGCTCACCCGTCCCCAGGTCGGCTTGATGCCTGTCACGTTGTTGCATGCCGACGGGAAGCGAATGGAGCCGCCGGTGTCGGTCGAAAGCGCGCCATAGGCAAGGCCGGCGGCTGTGGCAACACCCGATCCGCTCGATGACGTGCCCGCCCAGTAATCGGCGTTCCAGGGGTTGATGGGCACCGGATATATCGGGTGATTGTTGGTGTAGGCCCCTTCGGTCAGGGTCAGCTTGCCAAGAATGATGGCGCCGGCGCCGTAGAGCCTTTCGATAACGGTGGCGTCATAATCGGGCGTGAAATTGCGATGTATGCTCATGCCCGCGGTCGTGGGCGCATCCTTGGTGTAGAACAGATCTTTCGCCGCGAGCGGAACGCCATGCAAAGGCCCCCGCCATTGACCGCGGCGCAATTCCTCCTCAGCGATGCGGGCGCGAGCCAAACTCTGTTCGCCCATCACCGTGATGTAGGAATGCAGACGCCCATCGAGGGCTTCGATCCGGTCGAGAAGGGTGCGGACCACCGCCACCGGCGAAATCTCTCCGCTGCGAATCCTCTGCGAAAGCTCGCGGATTGACCAGTAGTGCATTTCTGTCATCGGCCCCTCGCTGTGATGCTTGGCGATTGGAGCGTTCAATTCACGGTTGGCAAAGCCATCATGCTGGAACGATCGTACTCAAGCGTCTTCTCGCACCAGCCTTCCCCACCGCGGCGCTAAAAGCAATCAGGTAATTTGACAACTTTATCATTCGGCCGATAGTCTCGACTTTCAGAGGATGACGTCCGGCCGATGATCGGCCGATCGCCGGGCTCGGGCGGGAAAGTTTCTGGCAGGTGGGGCAGGGCTCCGGCGTGTTCGCCGGCACTCGCCCAAGACCAGGTTCGCATGCGCCATCCCTGTTCTGGGGACGTCGAGGTCCGGCTGATACGCTGGCTCGATCAGGTTTGAATATTTCACTGCTTCGCAAATCCGCCACGCGGCGCGCAAAGAAGGAAACCGAAAATGAGCAAAAGGCGAATGGGTTGGGGACTGACGATCGCCGCTCTGGCGTTGTTGTCGGGGGCGTCGCTGGCGTCGGCCAAAGATACGCTGATCGTTGGCATGGCGGTCGAGCCATCGGGTCTCGATCCAACGATTTCCGCACCAGTGGCGATCCGTGAAGTCACTTGGGGCAATCTCTACGAGGGCCTGGTCACGATCGACAAGGACGGCAAGATCAAGCCGCTGCTCGCGACCGAATGGACGGTGTCGCCGGATGGTCTGAGCTATACGTTCAAGCTGCGTCCCGGCGTGAAATTCCATAATGGAACGCCGTTCGATTCCTCGATCGTCAAGTTTTCTCTCGATCGCGCGCGGGCGCCCGATTCCACCAATGCGCAGAAGCAATTCTTCGAGCCGATCGCAAGCATCGAGACGCCCGACCCGTTGACGGCGGTGATCAAGCTCAAGCACCCCGCCGGTCTCTTCGTCTATTGGCTGGGCTGGGGCGATGCGGTCATGATCGATCCCAAGACCGTTGCCACCAACAAGACGGAGCCGGTCGGCACGGGGCCGTTCAAGTTCAAGCAATGGGAGCGCGGCAACCGGGTCGTGCTCGTCAAGAACGAGGATTATTGGGAAAAAGGCGTGCCGAAATTGTCGAGCGTTACCTTCCGGTTCATCGGCGATCCCCAGGCGCAGGCGGCGGCGCTGCGCGCCGGCGATATCGACGCCTTCCCGAATTTCACCGCGCCTGAACTCTTTGGCGAGTTCCAGAAAGACACCCGGTTCAAGACCGTGATCGGCGCCACGCCGCGCAAACTGGTGGCCGCCCTCAACAACGAGAAGCCGCCGCTCGACAGTGTCAAAGTGCGCCAGGCCTTGATGAGCGCCATCGACCGCAAGGCGGTGATCGAGGGCGCCTTTTCCGGTTATGGCGCGCCGATCGGCAGTCATTTCGCGCCGACCGACCGCGGCTATATCGATCTGACCGGCGTGCTGCCGTATGATCCAAAAAAAGCCAAGAGCCTGCTCGCCGAGGCTGGCTATCCGAACGGCTTCACCATCACCATCAAGGCGCCCCAGATGAGCTACACCACCCGCGCCTCCGAGGTCATGCAAGCCATGCTGGCCGATGTTGGCGTCAAGCTCAACATTGTACCGAGCGAATTCCCCGCCAAGTGGATCGACGAGGTTTTCATCAAGCACGACTATGAGGTCTCGATCGTCGACCACGCCGAGCCGCTGGACATCGATATCTATTCGCGGCCCGGATATTATTTCAATTACAAGAACCCGAAGTTCAACGATATCGTCGCGGCCGCGGAGAAGACGTCCGATGACAACGAGCGCGACCGGCTCTATGGCGAAGCCGAGAAGATCCTCGCTCAGGATGTGCCCGCGCTCTATCTTTTCGACCTTCCCCACCTCAACATTTTGAGCGCGAAGCTCGAAGGAATATGGGAGAACGAACCGATTTCCGAGAATTACGTCCGCGATGCCTATTGGGCGAACTGATCGGCTGACAGGCGCCGCGGTCATTTCCGGCCGCGGCGCCGGTTCTTCGTCAGCGGCCCGGCCGGCATCGCGCCGGAGGAAGCCGCGATAGCCAAACGAGAACGGAAGATTTGCAAACGTTTCGCTTCATTCTCAGCCGCCTTTCCTCGTTCGCGCTCACTCTTTTCGCGGCGTCGCTGATCGTCTTCGCGACGCTGGACCTGCTGCCGGGAAATGCCGCGGCGATCCTGCTTGGAACCGCGGCGAAGCCGGACACCATCGCCGCGCTGGAACGCCAGCTTGGCCTCGATCAGCCGGCCTATATCCGCTATCTCACCTGGATTTGGCGCGCCTTCACCGGCGATCTCGGCCAGTCCGCCTCCTATGGCGTGCCGGTCGCCCCGCTGATCGCGGAGCGGCTGCAAGTCACGTTGCCTCTTGCCTTGATGGCGATGGCGATCGCGGTTGCGATCGGCGTGTCCCTTGGCGTCGCAGCCGCGGCGCATCCGCGACAGGGGCCCGACCGCGCCGCATCGACTTTCGCGCTGATTGGCATCTCGGTTCCCGATTTCTGGTTCGGCATCCTCTTCATCCTGCTTTTCTCGACGACGCTGCACTGGTTCTCGGCGGGCGGCTTTCCCGGTTGGAGCGATCCGGCCGCGGCCATCAAATCCCTTCTGCTGCCGGCGGTCGCGCTGGCCTTGCCCCAGGCCGCCGTTCTCACCCGCGTCACCCGCTCGGCCGTGCTCGACGTGACAGGCGAGGATTTCATCCGCACCGCGCGCGCGAAGGGGTTGACGGGGGCCCAAGTGCTCTGGCGGCACGCGGTCCGTAACTCGCTCGTGCCGATCGTCACCATCATTGGCCTGCAATTTTCCTTTCTGATCGCCGGCGCGGTGCTGGTGGAGAATGTATTCAATCTGCCGGGCATTGGACGCCTTGCCTTTCAGTCCCTGGCCCAGCGCGACCTGATCGTCATCCGTAACGTGGCGATGTTTTTTGCCGGGCTCGTGATCCTCGTCAATTTCCTCGTGGACCTTGCTTATCTCTGGCTCGATCCCCGGCTAAGGACAGCCCGATGACGAGCATGGCGGAAGCCGCCCCTCGTTTCGGCTTCGGGTCCCGCTCTGGCCTGCTTCTCGGCGCGGGGATCACCGGAGCGTTCGTCGGGATCGCCATCCTGTCGCAATTCTGGACGCCCGAATTGCCGACCCGCATGCATCTGATGAACAAGCTGAAACCGCCATTCGAAGCGGGGATCGCGGGAACCGACGCCTTCGGGCGCGACATTTTCTCGATGCTGATGGTCGGCGCCTGGAATTCGCTCTCGATCTCCTTTCTCTCGGTTCTGCTGGGATCGGTTGCCGGCGTCGCACTGGGTGCTGCCGCGGCGGCTCTTCGCGGATGGATCGAGGAGGCGATCATGCGTTTTGCGGATATCGTCTTCGCTTTCCCGGCGTTGATCTCTGCGATCATGATCGCCGCGCTGATCGGCGCCGGGCAGCTCACGGCTGTTCTGGCCATCGGCATTTTCACGATCCCGGTCTTCATTCGCGTGTCGCGCGGCGCGGCGCTGAGGGTCTGGGCACTCGATTTCTGTGTGGCGGCGCAGACCGCCGGCAAGGGACGGCTGCGCATCACCATCGATCACGTCCTTCCCAATATCGCCGGCGCGCTGGTCGTTCAGGCGACGATCCAGATCGGGCTAGCCATTCTGGTGGAAGCCGGCCTGAGTTTCCTCGGCCTCAGCCTTCCGCCGCCTGCTCCGAGTTGGGGCCGGATGTTGAGCGACGCCCAGACCTATCTGAGCCAGGCCCCCTGGATGGCGATAGCGCCGGGCGTGACCATCGCGATCGCCGTGCTCGGGTTGAACCTGCTCGGGGACGGATTGAGGGATTGGCTTGACCCACGTTCCGGGAGCCGGGCTTGACGATCGAGGTCGATATCAGCGCGATCCGGCTTAATCGCCCGCGCCAACAGCCGGCGACGCTGGTCGAAAATGTCTCCTTCACGATTCCCAAAGGGGCGACGCTCGGCATTGTCGGCGAGTCCGGCTCGGGGAAATCCTTGATGGCCCTCACCATCCTGGGGCTGCTGCCGCAGGAGATCAGGGCGGAAGGCCGGGTCGTTCTCGATGGCGTCGATTTGATGCGGCTGAGCGAAACCCAGCTCCAGCATGTGCGCGGCGCCAAGATCGGCATGATCTTCCAGGAGCCGATGACGGCCCTCAATCCCGCCATGCGTGTCGGCGCCCAGATCGCCGAAGGACTACTGAGGCACAAGCCGATTGGCCGAGCGGAGGCGAGGGCGGAAGCACTCCAGCTGCTCGAACGGGTCCGCATTCCCGATGCACGCAGGCGTCTCGACGCCTATCCGCACGAACTATCGGGCGGCCAGCGGCAGAGGGTCGGAATCGCGATCGCCTTGGCGCCTGGCCCGGGCCTGCTCATCGCCGACGAGCCAACGACCGCCCTTGACGTGACCGTCCAAGCCGAGGTGCTGGATCTGCTCGGAGAACTGATCGCCGAACTGAGCATGTCGCTCCTGATCATCAGCCACGATCTCGGCGTGATCGCGAGCATCAGCGAGCGGACGCTGGTGATGAATGCGGGAAAATGCATGGAGCAGGGCAAGACCGAGCGCGTCCTGCGCCAGCCCACGCATCCCTACACGCAAAAGCTGATCGCCGCTTTGCCGCGTCCCGCCAAGGACAAAGCGCCGAACCTCGCGGTGGTGGCCAGCCCGATCGAGACATCTGCTTTGCTTCCGCGGGCGAAGCTTTTGGACGGAAGTTTTCTCGTTGAAGTCAGGGATGTCGAGAGCCATTACGGGCGTAGCGTGGATCAAACGCTGACCAAGGCGGTGGACGGCGTCAGCTTTGCGATCGCACCCGGGACGATTTTCGGCATTGTGGGCGAAAGTGGTTGCGGCAAATCTACGCTTGCTCGTGTCGTCATGGGACTAAATCGTCCGACGCGTGGACAGGTCTTGTTCGAAGGCGAGGACATTTTCGCAAAATCGCGCAGCGAATTGTTACGGTTGCGCCGCGGCTTCCAGATGGTGTTCCAGGATCCGCGCGGATCGCTTGATCCGCGTCAAAGCGTCGGGCGTATTGTTGCAGAGCCGCTCTTTCTCGATCCCGACGCTCCCCGGGGCAAGGCGCGGAAGGATCTGATAGAAGAAACACTTGCCAGCGTCGGTCTTCAGCCCTCGGACGCGGACCGCCGTCCGCACGAGTTTTCCGGCGGCCAGCGGCAGCGCATTGCGATCGCACGCGCGATCATTGGCAGGCCCAAGCTGATTGTCGCCGACGAGCCGGTTTCCGCCCTCGACGTATCGGTTCAGGCCCAAGTCCTGAACCTGATCATGGATCTGCGCGACCGCTATGGCCTGGCCTTCCTGTTCATCAGTCACAGCCTGGCGGTGGTCGAGATGATCTCGGACCGTGTCGGCGTGATGTATCGCGGCAATTTCGTCGAGACCGGCCCCGCTCACGAGGTCTTCAACCGGCCCGTCCATGCCTACACGAAAAAGCTGATCAACGCCGAGCCCCGTATCGATCAGCCGCGCAAGCACGGGCGAGCGGCGCCCAGCGAAGAAGGGACGTTCGAAGGACGTTGAAAAGGCATTCCACCGTGACGACGCCTATAGCCGCGGCGCCATGCAGTTGAAAACCACCAATTACTTTTGCAACTAAGTATTTCGACCAGTTTCTTTCATGTCGAATTTACTAAAGGCGTATATTGGAGACGGACCGATTATGGGCAGTTTGGAATTTAGATGCAGCAGGACCAGAAGAGAATGGTGCCGTCGCCATCGCGACGAGCATGAGGAAACTGTCACGACGTCAACTGCTTGATGGCAGCATCGGGATCGGCGCGCTTTTGCTGACCGCGGGTGCCGTCAGGGCCGAAGACCCCATGCAGAGCGCCATGGACATGTCCTCCATGGACATGTCTCCCACCATGGGCATGGTACCAGACAAGCCGGCGCCCGCCATGGATCAGCCGCTTGTCGAGCCCGAGGTGCGGCGGTCCGTCAATGGCATGCTTAGCACGACCTTGCGGGCAGGCTACGCCTACCGGCAGATCGGCGGTGTCAGGCTCTATGTTCGGTCTTATGAAGGCGGCAGCCCAGGGCCTACCTTGCGCATGAAGCCCGGCGACACGTTGCGCATCAAGCTGATCAACGATCTGCCGCCGAACCGGGACTGGCTTCCCGCGGACATCAGTCAGCCGCATCAGTTCAACAACACCAATTTCCACTTCCATGGATCGCATGCGAGCCCAAGCGGCATTGCCGACAACGTCATGCGCTCGATGGCCCCTGGCCATACCTACGACATCGAGATCAAGCTGCCGGAGGACCACACCAAGGGGACCTACTGGTATCATCCCCACCACCACGGCAGCGCCGATATCCAGATGTCGAGCGGCATGGTGGGCGCCGTCGTCATCGAAGGCGATTTCGCCGATGTGCCGCAGATAGCATCCGCCCGCGAGCGCCTGCTGGTGCTGACCCAGGTGGTCTACGACGCCAGTGGCATGGTCGAGGATTTCGAGACGCTCTTTCCGGAAACGGCGACACGCTTCCTGGCGATCAACGGACAGCGCCGGCCGATGATCGAGATGCGTCCAGGCGAGGTGCAGCGCTGGCGTATCCTCAATGCGGCCTATCAGGACGACATGCTGCTCGATCTGGAGAAGCATGACCTGCATGCCGTCGCCTATGACGGCATTCAACTCGGGGCCATGCAGCCTCTCAAGCAGCTTCTGATCGCGCCGGGCCAGCGCGCTGATCTGCTGGTGCAGGCGGGCTCCGCGGGCACCTATGCCTTGAACGCGGCACCTTACGATCAGGGGCACCCTTCGCCGGTCGGCCCGCTGGCGAGGGTAGTGGTGTCAGGCGCGCCGATGGACATGAAGCTGCCGGGCGAATTGCCGCCCCCGCCACTGCAAACCATCAAGGAATCCGAAATCACCAACCGTCGTACGGTGACCTTTTCGGCAACCGCGCCGGAGGCAGATGCTGCCGGCCATTGGCAGGAATTCGGCTTCTTCATCGATGGCAAGAAGTTTAATCCCGGCCGCATCGATCAACGGGTCAAGCTCGGTGCGGTCGAGGAGTGGACGATCGTCAACACGCATGAGCACGACGACCACGTCTTTCATATCCACACCAATCCGTTCCAGGTCGTGTCGGTCAACGGCAAGGCGCTCGCCGTGCCGGAATGGCGCGACTCTGTGATCGTGGAGCGCAAGGGTGGCCGGGTCGTGTTCCGCTCACGCTTTCTCGATTTTACCGGTATCTACATGGTCCATTGCCACATGATGAACCATGAGGAAATGGGCATGATGCAGACTGTTGAAGTCTACAAGTCCTGAGCAGGGACGATTATGAATTTGACCACGATAGCTGAAGTAAAGCGCCCGGCATCCGTTGACGAGGTCGATGGCTGGCGTGATGGTTATTCGTGGCTGGCCGGCGGTACCTGGCTGTTCTCCGAGCCACAGGTGGCCGTCGACACGCTGATCGATCTCGACAGCCTGGGCTGGGCGCCGCTGACGGCGACGGAAGCGGGCCTCGACATCGCCGCGACCTGTCGGGTCGTGGAGCTGCACGACTTCGTAGGCCCGCCTGGATGGCGCGCGGTGGCGCTGTTCCGGAAATGCATCGACTCGTTCCTGATGTCGTTCAAGATTTGGAATGCCGCGACCATCGGCGGCAATGTCTGCATGTCGCTGCCCGCCGGGGCGATGATCTCGCTGACCGCGGCACTTGAAGGGGTCTGCACGCTGTGGCCGCGCAACGGCGAACCGCGCGAGGTGTCCGTCGTCGATTTCGTAACCGGCAACCACCAGAACGTGCTGCGGAAGGGCGAGCTGCTGCGCAAGATCCATTTGCCGGTGGCGGCTTTGTCGAAACGCACCGCCATGCGGCAGGTGTCGCTGACCAAATTCGGACGCTCGGCCGCCCTTATCATCGCCACGGTGGGTGATGATGGCGCGGATTTCCTGCTGACGGTCTCGGCGGCCACGCCGCGGCCGGTGCAGTTGCGCTTCGCCACCTGCCCATCGGCTGAAGAACTACGCCATGCCCTGGACGCCCGATTGCCGCCGGAAGCGTATTTCGACGACGTGCACGGATCGGCTCCGTACAAGCGCCACGTCACGCAATATCTTGCCGAACAGATACGCACGGAGCTCGCTTGACCGATTTCCATGTGAATGGCCGTCGCTACGCGGCCGAGCCGACGGCCGGCCAGTGCTTGCGCACCTTATTGCGCGATCTCGATGTGTTCGGCGTCAAGAAGGGCTGTGACGCCGGTGATTGCGGCGCCTGCACTGTGCATATCGACGGCCGGCCCTTCCATTCCTGCCTGGTGCCGGCGTTCCGAGGCGAAGGTCGCGAGATCACCACCATCGAGGGGCTAGCCACAAACGGCGAACTGCATCCGATGCAGAAGGCGTTTCACGATGCGCAGGCCTTCCAATGCGGGTATTGCACCGCCGGCATGATCATGACGGCGGTGACACTGACCGAGGCGCAGAAGACCGATCTGCCGCACGCGCTGAAGGGCAACCTCTGCCGCTGCACCGGCTATCGGTCGATCAACGACGCGCTCAATGGCACATGCAACATCGAGCCGGACGAGGCCGGCAAGGCGCTCGGCGCCAGCCTGCCCAATCCGTTCACCGATGCCATCGTGACCGGCAAGGCGCGCTACACGATGGATCTGGCGATCGAGGGGCTGCTGCACCTGAAGGTTCTGCGCTCGCCGCATGCCCATGCGCGCATCGTCTCTATCGACCGAAGCGCGGCGCTCGCCGTGCCTGGGGTTGTCGCAGTCTATGCTTCCGAAGATGTGCCGAAGCGTCTGTTCAGTTCGGCGTTGCACGAGGACCATCTCGTCGACCCCGATGACATCATGCTGCTCGACAACGTCGCGCGCTTCGTTGGCCAGCGGGTCGCAGCCGTGGTGGCGGAGACGGAGGCGGCGGCCGAGGCCGGCTGCCGGGCGCTGCACGTTGAATACGAGATCCTGCCGACCGTGTTCGATCCGGTATTGGCGGTGCAACCTGGCGCACCGCTGCTGCATGACAAAGACTTGGTGACCGCCAGCAACAACATCTTCTGCACGCTGCAGGGTGAAATCGGTGATGTCGCCAGGGGCTTCAAGGAAGCCGATGTGCTGCACGAGCAGACCTACTCGACCACCCGCGTGCAGCATGTGCATCTCGAGACGCATGGATCGATCGCCTGGAAGGGTGAGGATGACCGCTGGCATATCCGCACGAGCTCGCAGGCGCCGTTCGCCGCGCGGCAAAAGCTCGCCTACATCATGGGGATTCCGCCACGCGACCTGCATGTGTTCACCGAGCGCGTCGGGGGAGGTTTCGGCGGCAAACAGGAATTGGTTTCGGAAGATCTCGTGCTGTTCGCCACGATGAAACTGGGTCGCCCGGTGAAGTGGGAATGGAGCCGCGAGGAAGAATTCATCGGCGCCACGACGCGGCACCAGATGACTACCAGAGTGAAGATTGGCGCGCGCAAGGACGGCACGCTGACGGCGCTCGACGTGGAGGTGTTCTCCAACACCGGCGCCTATGGCGGCCACGGCAGCGAAACGTTGGCAGCCGCGATGGCGAGCCCGATCGCGGCCTATCGCTGCGCGAACAAAAAGGGCATCGGCCACGCTGTATACACCAACATGACACCGGGCGGCGGGTTTCGCGGCTATGGCGCCTCGCAGACCACCTTCGCGGTGGAATGTGCGATCGACGAGCTGGCAAGATTGCTCGACATCGACCCGTTCGAGATGCGGCGCAAGAACGTGGTGCAGCCGGGCGACAACATCGAATCGATCTGGAAGGAAGCAAACGACGCCAGCTTCGGCAGCTATGGCATCGGTGAATGCCTTGATATCGTCGAGCGGGAGCTGCGGAAAGGCAATGGCGTCACGAGGCCCGAAGGTGCGGAATGGGCCGAGGGCAAGGGTGTTGCATTGGCCATGCTGGAATGCGGGCCGCCGACCGAGCATCGCTCGGGCGCCGAGATGCGACTGCTGCCGGACGGCACCTACCATCTCGCCTGCGGCTCGACCGAAATGGGCAACGGAATCGTCACGGCGCACAAGCAGATCGCCGCATCGATGCTGGGCACCCGCGCTGATGATATCGACATCATCAACGCCGATACCGATCGCACACCCTATGACACCGGCACCTTCGCGAGCACGGGCGTTGTGGTCGGAGGCAAGGCGGTTCACCTGGCTGCCCAGGCCATGGCGGACGATATAATCAACTTTGCCAGTCGCCACGCCGGCGTGGCAATCGACCAATGCCGCCTCGACAACGACGGTGTCATCTGCGGCAACCAGCGGATTTCGCTGCGTGAGCTGCATGCTGAAGGTGCGAAGGTCGACCATCGCTTCTCGGTCAGCCGTCGGGCCTATCTCTCGCCGCGCACGATCGCCTTCAACGTCCAGGGGGTGCGACTTGCAGTGCATCGCGTGACCGGCGAAATCCGTGTGCTGCACAGCGTGCATGCGGCCGATATCGGCCGGCCGATCAACCCGATGCAGTGCCGCGGCCAGCTCGATGGCGCCGTTGCAATGGGCTATGGCTGGGCGCTGGTCGAGAACATGGTGCATGACGACGAAGGGCACATGGTCAATCCGCAGCTGCGCAACTGCCGCATCCCCACCTTTGCCGACACGCCGCATACCGACATCTTCTTTGCCGACACGATCGACCTGATCGGGCCCCTTGGGGCGAAGTCCCAGGGTGAGTGCGGCATCAATCCGGTGGCGCCGGCTGTCTCGAATGCGTTGGCCAATGCCACCGGTGTGCGTTTTGCCCATCTGCCATTCACGCCCGATCGTCTTTTCGCGAAACTCGCTGCCGCCAGATGAGCGATGCTGCGACCAGCGTCAGCATCGTCACGCAAACCTGCGTTCGGCCCGAGAGCGCCGACGCGTTCGCACGATGGCAGGGCGAAACCAGCACGGTGATCGCCGGCTTTCCAGGGTTCATCGAGCAGCGACTGATGCCGCCCCATCCGCCGCTGCAGGTCGATTGGGTGATCCTGCAGCGTTTCGTCAGCCTGGAAGATGCCAAGCGATGGCTGGGCTCGTCCGAACGGCAGTCCCGCATCGAAGGGGCCACCCCCATGCTTGTGGGGCGCGACGACGTTCACATCGTGCGCGACGATGCCAGTGCCGCGCGCGCAGCGCCGGTCTCCGCGGTGATCAGCACGCGGGTGAAGCCCGGCATGGAGGCTGAATACCTGAAATGGGAGCAGAAGGTCGCCGCGGCGCAGTCGAAGGCAGCGGGGTTGCAGGGCTATCGCTTCGAACCGTCTGTGCCGGGCGTGCAGGAGGACTTTGTCGCGATCCTGCGTTTCGACAGCGAGACCAATCTGCAGGCCTGGCTTGAATTCACCGCAACGACGTCAGCTGCTCGAGGAAGCCGCACCGCTGACGGCCGAGTTCCACACGCGAATGGCGCAAAGCGGCTTCGAGCAATGGTTTCGCGACGTCACGCCGGAGGGTGCGCCGGCGCCCGCAGCGTGGAAGATGAACATGATCGTCCTTCTGACGCTCTATCCGGTCGTATTCCTGTGGGGCCTGTTGGTGGGCACTCCAATTCTGACAAAGGTGCTAAACCTGAATTTCCCGGTTGCACTGTTCATTGGCAACGCGTTCAGCGTCATCCTTACCTCGTATCTGGTGCCGTGGACCGCCAACCGGCTCAGCTGGTGGCTAACACCACCGAAGTCCGGGCGAACGCTTGTGAACCTGCAGGGCGCCGGTTTGCTGGTCGCGGCTTATTTAATCATGATCTTGCTGTTCTGGATGGCTTCATAGCCGGTCGTGCGGCCCGGTTGCATGGACCAGAATTCCGGCGACCGCTGGAAATCGCTCTGAGAGACATAGCACAAGCCCAAGTTCCGATGCTGGGCCGCCCGCAGAGCTGGCATCTCGAAAATTCGCCGGGGAGCAGCCCGGATCGTTGGTTGAGAAAATTTCTCTCTTCAAATGTTGAGGGCATGATACGCCTGCCTTGGTTGGGGAGGCCCACTATAGCCAGACCGTCGGGGCTTTGCCTCTGAGGCAAATTAGCTCAACTGCGTTATTTTTCCACCAGCGCTGTGGACCAAGCTTCACTGATCCCGCTTCAGCTTCCGCTTTCCCCAATGCGTCTCTTTGCGGTCGGTCGTGAATTCGCGAACATCGTGGCGGTGGAGCGCCCGCATGACGCCGATCCTGGCGAACATCGTTGGACCACCGCGCGCGACGATCATCAGCGCTTGCATCGCGTCCTGCCACTCCGGCGCCATGTGCTCGGCCTTGGGAAGCTTAGTGATGTAGTTGCCGGCGTCCTCGAGTGTGACTTCGTTCACAGGCGGAACCGAGACGTTATGTCACGATAGGCGCCCCGGAGGGGAGTTCGAAATCGAATACTTTTCTCGATGAATATTGGAGGATACAAAAATGAAAGCGTTTCATCGCCCGCTCAGCCACCATAGCAAGCGGGGCATCACTAAGTTTGACGACGCTAGCGGGACCGTGGATGACTGGTCGGGTGTAAATGGCCTAATCGGCTACACCTTTTTCTACTTCTCTTTCTTCAACGGCGGTGGGACGGGCAATTTGTCACCCGGACGACTGACGACAAAAACCGCCGGATTTATGTCTCCTCCCAATAGCGGGGGACCTCTTTTTGTGTGAGTATGGTCAACGGAGCGTTCGTGACCGACGGTGGCGCGAATATAACACAAAGGCCACTGGGCCAATTCAATTGGGACGTCTGGGTGCCGGACAGCGGTACGTTACAATGTGATATTTTGTTGTCAGATGAAAACGGTGATGATCCCATCAAAGTCGAAGTGGCAGGGACTTTGTTGTTCTTCGGTCTTTAGAGCCTACATGGTGGCCGCTGTCGGTGGCGTAATCCATGGGATCGACGCCTTGTTCACCCGGGTGAAAAAATAAATAGGGCTGCCGAGGTCCGGAGCCTGCCGGTAGCCGGCAGCTTCCGCTTGGCGGTCGGAATTTCAGACATAGGCGTCGGCCGAATTCCAATCGGGACGGACGTCGGCGCCACGCTTGCCGCACGCCAGGCAAGTAAACTGCGGCTCGATATCTGACAACCGGGCTTGTCCCGGCCATCGGTCAGCGCTGATCGCTGTCGAGTGGCTGCACTTGTAATCCGAGCAATAAATCAGGAGACCGCGCACTCCACTGGCGCATCTCTCCGAAGGTGATTTTGATCTGGCGAACGGTTTCGGGCATGGCCCATGATCCCGCACGTCGCGCGACAAGGAAAGCCGCTAGGGGTTGCGCGTTGCCGTGGTAGGTCCACAAGACACGCGGTGGCCTAACTTGGCCGCTTCACTCTTGCGCCGATGAATTGGATTATCTCAGAGGCGGAATAAACCCCCGGCGTCGAAGCAGTGGGAAGGATTTTGAGAATACGAATGTAAACATCCTGCCCAGGCTTAATGACTGTGTCGACGCCGAGACTTGCGTTAATGAGCGCTTGCGGGACGCCCGCCGGGAAGCGTGGCGCAATGCCGAGGCTTTTACGAGGTTCACCGCTGCCCGCAGGAAATGGCATGACGCGCTTTCATGCGCGCAAGATTGGAAAATCCCCGGCGCCGATGAAATCCCGCCGATCGAACTTAGGGACCGCGAGGAAGTGTCGGAGTGGCGCAAGGCGCTGGTGCAACAACTGCTTACCCCGGCCTGCGATCTGGCATCGGTCGCGTGGAAGAAAGCCCAGCTCAGGGAGGGGCAGCATGAACATATCGGCGTGAAAAGCGAAACCATCGCGCGCGCGATCGAGGCCGACGAAAAATGGCTTGCCGCTCACCCGTCAAAAAGATCCAAGCCGATGAGCGAGGAAAAGAAAGCGGAACGCCGCAACTTCAAGGAAGCGATGCGACAGCGGATCAGGGACGTTGCCGCGTCCCGCGATCTTTCCGACGAAGAGATCAAGCCGGCGCTGTCGCTCAGGCATGAGGCTGTTGCCGAGTTCGTCGAGAAGCACGGCGTAAACTGGCCGTGGTTACTGGAGGGCCAGGGTCGAATATTCGAGAGCGACCCGATTAGGTTGAATCCGAACATGAGCGGGAGCGAGTTCGCTGCGGTGGTCGCGACCATGCCGGAGGCTAATCAACAAGTGATCAGAGCCACGGTCCGCGAGATATTGCAGGAGCGCGATCAGTGAAGCGCCGGCGCCGTTTCAGGAAGCGCAACCGGCAGCGGATCGCCGCGCACGCGAGGCGGTTAAGGCGATGATGGAAAGCCGCCGGGGCAACTCGGCGGCTCTTTCTTCAAGCCGATCTTCTAGAAAAATCCGGCGCTCAAATCCAAGCCGTACGATGCAAACAGCAACGACACGAGCAGGCCCGTTCCGGAAAACACGGCGACAACCTTGAGTGCTTCCGTGCTGATTTCAGTTCCAGACGCGCGGGAAAATGCTTGAGCTAATGCACTCATTTTTGCGCCCTCCTTGGATGCACTTGCGCGAGAATTGCCACCACTCTACATGGCCGAAAATGGTTACAAGTTAACGTCGCGCAAAGGTTGCAATTGGTTCAATTAAGGTCCGTAGGCCAGTTCACTAATCCGGGAACGGATTGCGGCGGTCCTACCGTGAAGGAGCGCGGGCGCTGGATCCGCCGGCGCCGATCGGTCAGGAAGCGCAACCGGCGCTGGCTGGCAAGCTGTTGGCGGCTGAGGCGTAACGGGGATCGCAACCAATTGGGGATAGCATAGGCCTACCGGACCAAGACTTGACGCTTGTTATCCCGCCGACGTGAGAGCGCCGGCGGGCTTTTTCATTTGGTTGAGTACTGGAGCAAATCGTTCGGAAAATGTCGCTGCCTTGGCGTCCCGAGGTCCAGCAAGTGAGGACGAGATCAGGGTGTGAAACCCTGCTGCGGCGACTGCGAGTAAAATGGCACCGATAATGAAAGCACGCATTTCGTCCTCCCTGGAGTGTGACCGAAGCGAACGGTAAGACGGCATTGTTTCAGGAAGGCTTCGCGATCTCAGGCAAAGAGCTTCGTTCACGGCAGAGTGTTGGGGTTGGGCTGGGCGTGGCCGGGCTTCGGTCCTCGCTCACGCCGTCGGTAACGGCCCGCCGCCCGCCGCTTCACCCCGGCGGGTTTTTCTTGCCCCTCGCAGACTTCATCGCTTTAATGGCCTTGGATCGTCCAGGGAGTGCCGGCATGGCAAGCGGAACAGTGAAGTGGTTCAACGCGACCAAGGGTTACGGGTTTATCCAACCTGACAGCGGCACCAAGGACGTTTTCGTCCATATCTCGGCAGTCGAGAAGGCGGGTCTGAGTGACCTGCGCGAGGGTGCCAAGGTCTCCTATGACATTGTCCCGAACAAGGGCAAGGAATTGGCGGAAAATCTGCGGGTGCAGTAAGGCGGTCAGCGGCGGTACACGCCGCCCGCGCCGAGGTGCCGATTTGCTTCCGTCGATCGGCTGGCCATTCACAGCCCGCAAATCCCGGACTCACCGGAAGGCTTCCTGGAGTCGGGGAAGGGCATTTGACGAAAGAGGCCGCAACTGAGGCGGCCTCTCGCTTCTACCTAAGTGGTCCCTTGTATATGGTTTGGCAACGCCAAGCTATGTACGCGGCAAAATACTCAACTCCGTTTTCTTCGCCGCCGCTGACCTGTTCCATTTCCTCAAGCGACAACTCACTCACTTCCGCTTTTTCAGTCTGCACCATCGCCGTCATGATCGGCTCCTTGGCTCCTGGAACCACAATTGATCCCATGCCGCTAGAATGACGGGCGCCGCGATTTGGTCAGTGACTTGGATCACGAAATCGGCGGGCTTCCTGGAGTCGGGGCGGGGCTATCGGGCGGGCTCGCATCTTTTGAACGGGCACTCCGCTGCGGCACTGATCCGGATCAAACGCGAGCAATTCGGGCTGCTGGCCGCACAGTTCGCAGACCAAGAGATCGCCGGGCAGGGGCCGGGGCTTGGGCTCGCGAGGGTCTTCCGGTTCGGGTGTTGAGGGCATGATGTGGCTGTCTCGGTTGACAGGCCGAGCAAGCCAGATCGTCGCGCCGATGCCTCTTAGTCATTATGAACTCACCCCAAACCGGGCACGCGATCCCGCGGTAAGTGTTTTGCAGACATACTGCAGACACAAGCGATTTTAGGACATTGGCGATTTTGAACTAAGTGATTGATTTGTTTGGCTCCCCGGGCTGGATTCGAACCAGCGACCATTCGATTAACAGTCGAATGCTCTACCGCTGAGCTACCGAGGAACGGAGCGAAACAAGGTTCGCGCCGGGCAGCGTATAACAAAGCCTCCGAGGCTTGCAAAGGAGGAAATGGGCTATGCGGACGCTGTGCCCCTCGGGGACGAAAAAGCTCAGTGCCGGCGCGATTTGCGGTCTTTTTTTTGCGAGACAAGATCGCGGTCCGGCGGGTGCCGTTGCGATCCGGCGGCTCAACCATGCCGCGGATTGACCGCTAATTCAACTCAATCACCGACGACTCTTGATCTCGCCGGATTCCATTGAGGTTAGCTCCATGTCAGATACCCAGACCGATCTCATCAGGGTGGTGCCTTCGATCGTACCGAGCAACATACCTACGATGAGCGACGACGAATGCATCATTCGGCTCGCGCAAGCGGTCGAGCATCACGATTCCGACTATTTGGACGAGGTGGCGAGGCTGATCGGGCGGCTCGCTGTCACGATCGAATAGATCGAATTCCGTCGCCAAACTGTCGCGGCGAACGGCAGGGCGCGCAGGCGCTCCGCCGCGCAATCGCCATGTTGCGTTTTGGCGATCCTTGTACCAAAGATGACGCGGTCTCAAGCTCCTCCCGCGGCCGTGTCCGCTCGACTACAGGGTCCGTCAATGTCCGGTTTTTCGACCGCGCGCCAGAAGATGGTCGATGGTCAGGTTCGCCCCAGCGACGTCACCGACATCAGAATTATCGATGCCATGCTGGAGGTGCCGCGGGAAGCATTTGTTCCCCAGAGCCAGCGTGCCCTGGCCTATCTGGACCTTGATCTCGAGGTCAGCGAAGGGAGTTCCGCCAAGCGCTATCTGATCAAGCCGGCAGTGACCGCGAAAATGCTGCAGGCGGCCGAAATCACGAACATGGACAGAGTTTTGGTGGTCGGTTGTGCGACCGGATATACCGCTGCCGTGGTTGCCAAGCTGGCGGGGCAGGTGACGGCGACTGAAAGCGACCCGTCGCTGAGCGCCAAGGCGGGTAGCGTTCTGGCTGAGATCGGGCTCGGAAATGTGACCGTCAAGGCCGCCCCGGCCGCTGAAGGCGATCCGGCGAGCGCGCCGTTTGATGTGATTGTCCTCAATGGTGCGACCGGGATCACGCCCGATCGGCTTTACCGGCAGCTCAAGGAGGGCGGCCGGCTGGTCGGGGTTTTTGCCATGACGCAGCCGCCGCGGGCCACGATCGTAACGCACTCCCATGACGATTTCGGGCACCGGGCGCTGTTTGATGCGACGGTCCCGGTCTTGCCCGGGCTTGAGCGGGTGCCCGCGTTCGTTTTCTAGTCCCGGACAGCCCCAAATTCTGTTCGGAATCCCCCTATGAATCCTGTTCTGAATCAAAAGTGTGGCCCGGACGCCCCACGTGGAGAGTTTCCACTCACCGGGGCGCCGCCGGGGGTTCCGTACCGCTTGCACCGGGCATAAGGTACGCCGGGATGCGGGACTCGAATTCCGAGGTTCGATGGTGTTTGAACCGGCGAATGCATGGATGGAATATCTGGGATGAGTGGCGTGAAGGTCGTTACCGGGGCTGCGGCAGCGGTCCTCCTGGTTGCGTATATGGGTCTGGCGCCGGCCCTGGGCGATACGATTGAAGCTGCGCTGGTGCGCGCCTATCAGAACAATCCGCAGCTCAATGCGCAGCGCGCTATCGTCAGATCCACCGATGAAAACGTGCCGCAGGCGTTGTCGGGTTATCGTCCCAAGGTGGCGGTAACCGCGACCGCCGGGTATCAGTACACCGATTCGCAGTCCTCGGCGTTCGGCTCGACCGTTGATTTTCACGGACCGCAAACCACGGCCAGCGCTGGCGGTACCATCACCCAGACGCTCTACAACGGCAACCAAACTGGCAACAAGACCCGCGCGGCGGAGAGTCAGGTCTCGGGCGCGCGCGAGGGCTTGCGGGTTCTCGAACAGAGCGTTCTGCTGAGCGCAGCCACGATCTACATGGATTATCTGCGCGATGCCGCCATTCTCGAGGTTCAGCGCAGCAACGTCCGCGTGCTCGAACAGACCCTGAAGCAGACCCAGGATCGGTTCAATGTCGGCGAAGTAACGCGCACCGACGTCGCGCAGTCGGAGGCGCAACTTGCGGCCGGCAAGACACAGGAACTGACCGCTGAAGCCAACCTGACGACGACGCGGGCGAACTTCCGCCGCATCATCGGCATCGAGCCGCAAAACCTCGCGCCGGGCTCTCCGGTTGATCGCTTCCTGCCGAAAACGCTGCCGAGTTCGGTCGAACTCAGTCTGATCGAGAATCCGAATGTGACGGCCGCGATGTACGGCATCGATGTGAGCTTTCTTCAAGTCAAGGTGAACGAAGGCGCGTTGCTGCCGACCGTGACGGCGGTAGCCTCGGCTTCGGAGGCCTATCAGCCGGCGATCACGACGCCGAAGCAGTTTCTTGCCTCGGCGATCGCCCAGGTCAGTGTTCCCTTGTATCAGGGCGGCGCCGAATACTCGCTGATCCGCCAATCCAAGGAAACGCTGTCGCAGCAGCGCCTGAATCTCGAGCTGACCCGCGATCAGACCCGCGCCAACACGGTCACGGCGTGGGGGCAGTTGGTGGCTGGCAAGGCGCAAGTGGCCTCCGCACAGTCGCAGGTGACCGCCTCCGAGATCGCGCTGAACGGCGTACGCGAGGAAGCCAAGGCCGGACAGCGGACCACGCTCGACATCCTCAACGCCCAACAGGCGCTGGTCAACGCGCGGGTCGCACTCGTTACCGCGCAGCATGATCGCGTGGTCGCCTCGTACGCCGTATTGAATGCGGTGGGACGGCTGTCGCCGCAGGTGCTCAGGCTTGCCACCAGCGTCTACGATCCGAGCGTGCATTATCATCAGGTGCGCGATAGCTGGTACGGGGTTCGCACCCCTGACGGCCGCTGATCATCCGTCGTCATAGCTCGCGGCGGAAGATCGGCGGCGTCCGAATTCTGTCACCTGCGAACGCGGCTCTTGTGTTGGACCGGGATCGCCCTCTAATTCGTTGAAAGAGTGCGCGATCCTGTCGCCGACCCGTTGGTGCCCTCGAGTCAAGGCCGAAGGCCGGCGTTGGCGGATCATGCGTCAGCGCGTTGCTTGCAATCAATAATTGCCCTGACGTACCGTTCCTGAGGGCAACAGAGCGATTCGCGCCACGTCTGGCATCCTTCGGCCGCGACGCTTCGGTGCTCCGCGTAGGGGCGGGGTCCTTGCGATCTGCCGAGCGGCGCTTGATCTGGGGACAAGTCAGGCTTGTGCGATGAAAATCCCAGCCTGCATATCGGGAACCGGCAAATCCTGTCTTGGTTGGTGTAAAACTTGGTTGGTGTAGAACGCATGCGAAGGCGTTGATGATGTGGAGTCGGAGATGACGCAGCCTGCAAAGGTCCAAGAACCCTCCATGGAGGAGATTTTGGCGTCCATCCGGCGCATCATCGCCGACGACGAAGCAAAGCCGCCGATCGCTGAAAACCCCGCGGGCTCCGTGGCGCCGGCCAAGCCGGAGAAAGTGGGCGCAGCGCCGCCGGCAGCGAAGGCGCCCGTCATGAACGACATTCCTCCGTCCGCCATTGCCGTCGCGCAGGCGGCGGTCGCAAAGGCGCCTCCGGCACCCATCGCGCCGGCCCCACCGGCGGTCGCGTCAGCCGCCGCCTCCAACAGCCAGGACGATATTGACGCGATGCTGGCAGGTCTCGACGAAGCCACGTCCGAGGCCGAGATACGGCCGCCCCAGCCTGACGGCGAGGTGTTCGACCTCACCGACGCGATGGCGCTGCCGGATCCGCCGCCATCCGCGTTCCACAAGATCGATCCGGAAGACGATCTGGAGTTTACGGAAACCGCAGCGGCCCGACCGATGCACCGGCAGCCCGCATTCGAACCGCCGCCCTTTGAAAGTCCCGCGGCTCCGCCGCCGCAGATCCTGTCGCGCTCAACCGTTTCCGCGGTCGAATCCGCCTTCAACACCCTTGCCAATACCGTGCTGAGCAATAATGCGCGGACGCTGGAAGATCTGGTCAAGGAAATGCTGCGGCCGATGCTCAAGTCCTGGCTCGATGACAATTTGCCCGGATTGGTGGAGCGCATCGTCAAGGCGGAAATCGAGCGGGTTTCCCGCGGCCGCTAGCGTCCGGGTTCCCCGAAGACGCTTATTGGCCCGGAATCAGCCACTACATCGGGCTTAATCCTGCTTTTGGCCTGACCTGTCGTGTTGACTTGGCGCGCTGTGGCGGCTTTCTAGCGCGTTCCATCCTCACGATTGCATGGCCATGATCGAGAAGAACTACCAGCCCGCCGATATCGAAGGCCGCATGTCCCGTCTCTGGGAGGAAAGCGGCGCGTTCAAGGCCGGACGCCCGGAGCGTCGCGAGGCAAAGCCATTCACCATCGTGATCCCGCCGCCGAACGTGACGGGGTCGCTGCATATGGGGCATGCTCTCAACAACACCTTGCAGGACATTCTGTGCCGCTTCGAGCGGATGCGCGGGCGCGACGTGCTGTGGCAACCGGGCACCGATCACGCCGGGATCGCGACCCAGATGGTGGTCGAGCGGCAATTGATGGAGCGCCAGGAGCCGGGACGCCGCGACATGGGCCGCGCCAAATTTCTCGAGCGGGTCTGGCAATGGAAAGCCGAGAGCGGCGGCGTCATTGTCAATCAGCTCAAGCGCCTCGGCGCCTCCTGCGACTGGTCGCGCGAACGCTTCACCATGGACGAGGGCCTGTCGCGCGCCGTCGTCAAGGTGTTCGTTGAATTGCACCGCGAGGGGCTGATCTACAAGGACAAGCGGCTGGTGAACTGGGATCCGGCGCTGCTGACCGCGATTTCCGATCTCGAGGTGCAGCAGGTCGAGGTCAGGGGCAGTCTCTGGTATCTGCGCTATCCGCTGGAAGGCAAAGCCTTCAATCCGGACGACCCGTCGACTTTCATCGTCGTCGCCACGACGCGCCCGGAGACCATGCTCGGCGATACCGCGGTCGCGGTGCATCCGGAAAACCAACGGATCAAACATCTGATCGGCCAGCATGTCGTTCTTCCGCTGGTCGGCCGCCGCATTCCCATCATCGCCGACGATTATGCCGATCCGGAAAAAGGCTCGGGCGCGGTGAAGATCACGCCGGCGCATGACTTCAACGATTTCGAGGTTGGCCGTCGGCACAATCTGCCGCAGATCAGCGTGCTCGATCAGGAGGGCCATCTGGCTCTGGTCGACAACGAAGATTACCTGCGCGGACTGCCGGAGGGCTCAAGCCAGCTTGCGGCGGAATTGAACGGCGTTGAACGGTTCGCCGCGCGCAAGCGGATCGTGGCGCGGCTGGAAGATTTCGGGTTCCTGGAGCGGATCGAGCCCAACACCCACATGGTGCCGCACGGCGATCGTTCCGGCGTCGTCATCGAACCCTTCCTGACCGATCAATGGTACGTCGATGCCAACACCCTGGCGCAGCCGGCGATATCGGCGGTGCGCTCTGGTGCGACCTCGTTCGTGCCCAGGAATTGGGAAAAAACCTATTTCGAGTGGATGGAGAATATCCAGCCCTGGTGCATATCCCGCCAGCTCTGGTGGGGCCATCAGATCCCGGCATGGTACGGGCCGGACGGCAAGGTATTCGTCGCCGAAACCGAAGAGGAGGCGGTCGGCAACGCGCTCGGCTATTACGCCGAGCAGGAAGTCATCACGCCGGAGCAGGGACATGAGATGGCGCTCGACGCCGCCAAGCGCGAGGGCTTCATCACCCGCGACGAGGATGTCCTCGACACCTGGTTCTCCTCCGCGCTCTGGCCGTTCTCGACGCTGGGCTGGCCTGACGACGACACCGATGTGAAGCGCTATTATCCGACCGACGTGCTGGTCACCGGCTTCGACATCATCTTCTTCTGGGTCGCCCGCATGATGATGATGGGCCTCCACTTCATGAAGGAGGCGCCGTTTTCAACGGTCTATATCCACCGCCTGGTTCGCGACGAGAAGGGCGCGAAGATGTCGAAGTCGAAGGGCAACGTCATCGATCCGCTCGGTGTCATCGACGAATACGGCGCCGACGCCCTTCGCTTTGCGCTGGCGCGCGGGGCCGCTCAGGGACACGACATCAAGCTCTCCTCCCAGCATGTCGAGACCAACCGCAATTTCGCGACAAAACTCTGGAATGCCTGCCGCTTCGCCGAGATGAACGGCTGCGTGCTGTCACCGGGTTTCGACCCGGCCAAGGCAACCGAGACGCTCAATCGCTGGATTGCGCATGAGACCGCGAGTGCCATACGTGAGGTTACCGACGCGATCGAAGGCTGCCGCTTCAACGATGCCGCGGCTGCGATCTATCGCTTCGTCTGGAACGTCTATTGCGACTGGTATCTCGAACTTGCCAAGCCCGTGCTGATGGGCGAGGACGGAGCCGCGAAGGTTGAAACCCGCGCCGCAGTGGCGTGGGCGCGCGACGAAATCCTCAAATTGCTGCATCCGTTCATGCCCTTCATCACCGAAGAGCTGTGGGCGGTGACGGCCAAGCGCGACGAATTGCTGGCGTTGACGTCGTGGTCGGGCAAAGTTGGCGAGCTTGCGCCGGATCCGCTGGCCTTGGCGTCGGCCATCAAGCGCGAACGAAATATCCATTCCGCCGGTCCTGTTGACGGCCGATGCCGCCGATTTCAGCGACCCGGCCGCCGAAGCCGAGATCGGCTGGGTGGTGGATCTGGTCACCGCCATTCGCTCGGTGCGGGCCGAAATGAATATTGCACCGGCGACGTTGACGCCGCTGGTGCTGGCCGGCGCATCGGCTGAAACAAAGCGGCGGGCGCAACGCTGGAACGACACCGTCAAGCGCATGGCCCGGCTCGCCGACATCTCCTTTGTCGATCGCGCGCCGGAAGGCGCGGTGCAATTATTGGTGCGCGGCGAGGTCGCGGCCTTGCCGCTGAAAGGCGTGATCGACTTCTCGGTCGAGAAAGCCCGGCTCGACAAGGAACTGGCCAAGGCCGACGCCGACATCAAGCGCGTCGATGCCAAGCTCGGCAACGAGAAATTCGTCGCCAATGCGCCGGAAGAGATCGTCGAGGAAGAGAAAGAAAAACGCGAGGCGGCGGTGGAGCGGAAGACGAAAATCCTCGAGGCGCTGGAGCGGCTGAAAAACGCCGCCTAGGGCATGACCGGTTCTGATAGAATCAGAACCGGTCATGCTCTAGGTCTTTTGTTTTGACGCGTTTTCTTTACGCGAACCGGTATCCACCCCGGATCAAGTCCGGGGCAGGCTTTCGCTCGAAAACGCTCTAACGGGAATCATCGATGCTCGACCACGTTTCCATCACGGTATCGGATATCGCCGCGGCTGAACGCTTTTACGACGCGATCATGAAGGTGCTCGATGTCGTCAAGGTCGGCCGCCGTCCGGACTGGCTCGGTTATGGCGAACGGTCCCGGCCAGCATACCCGGAGCGGGTCTACATCTCGATCCGAAAGGGCGCAAAACCCGATGCGGCCTCGGCGTGCCATTGGTGTTTCAAGGCGAAGTGGCGCACCCAGGTCGATGCGTTCTGGGATGCCGGGATCGCCGCCGGCGGCCACGATGACGGTCCACCGGGCCTGCGGGATTACCACGCGTCATATTATGCCGCCTTCCTTAGGGATCCCGATGGCAACCGGATCGAGGCGGTCTGCCATCACGCGGTTTAGAACATTTGCCGTTCATCGGCTCCATCCTTCGAGACGCCCGCAAGAGCGGGCTCCTCAGGATGAGGTCTCGGACCTCATGGTTTTGACGTCATTGCGAGGAGCGAAGCGACGAAGCAATCCATTCTTGTTTGTGGCTTGATGGATTGCTTCGCTTCGCTCGCAATGACGGCCTATTTCATTGACCGCATTTTCAGTCAGGCTCTCAGGATGAGGTCTTGTGAGAATAGGGTCATGGACCCTCATGGTGAGGAGCGCGTCTTCGCGCGTCTCGAACCATGGCCATAGGGGAAGCGGAATGAATCGGGCGAACTGGAAAATGCTCGCCTAGCCGAGAGGAGCAACGACGTCTTTTTCCGCATCACTTCGGCTTCGATCGGTCTCCACGCCGCCGCTTTCCGTGCGGGATGCACCGGCCGGCGAAACTGCAACCGGAATCGTCGATATTGTTTCTGCAACAGTAACGCTGCGCGCCCGCTACAGCGTCACGGCCAGCAGAAAATACGCCGCACAGGTCCACAACGACTGCCAGTTGTCGAAACCTTCATTGAACAGGGCAAAGATTGCGGCCGCGGCGAACAGGCCTGCGAACGTCGTCTCGGCGATCGGGCGGATCCCCGATTTCGGGCGGTTGAACAGCGCCAATGTGCCGAACGGTACCACCGCCATGGTCAGGCTGGCGAACTGGAAATCGCGCCAACGCGGGTCGAACAGCAAGCCTAGCGCGGTTTCGCCTGCGAGCAGCGTGGTTACGGTCAACACGAACCCCAGAACCATCGTCGGGACTGACGGGGTTCTGTCTTCGCGCGGGCCGATCAATTCCAGAAATGTCGGCAGCGCGCGTCCCGACATCAGGGCATTGGCGCACAACAGGGGTGACGCAATCGCGGCCGCCAGCAGCGAACCCCAGCCGAGCAATCGACCCAAACCGTAGCTTTCATAAAACATCTTGTCGGCGGCCACCCCAAGCAGGATTCCGGCCGTGGTCGCGGAAATCGCGACGGCGATCCATGAGGCGAGGCGGGGAGGCGAGGATCTGCGTCTTAGCGCCAGCCCGGCTGCGGCGAATACCAGGACAGCCAAACCCATGCCGCTTTCCATCTGCAGCTTCCAGAACGGATAGTTGCTGATGGCGACGCCGGCCGGATATTTTGGCTTGCGATACACCCCGTCGAACAATCCCCAGTTGCCCCCCACCGTTCCTTCCCACTCGCGCTTCCATAGCGAGTCGTAGGCCTCGATCAGGTTGACGCGAATGTTCTCGCGCCTGGCCAGATCAAGCATCTCCGAGACGATGCGTGCCTGGTTGGTGCGCGACGGCAAGGCACCCTCGCGCATCCGTCCATTACTGGGCCAGCCGGTCTCGCCGATCAGGATTTCCTTGCCCGGAAAGGCAAGCGCCACTTGCTTCTGGATGGCAATCACATGCGCGGCGGCATCTTCCGCGCGGACCGGCATGTTCTCCCAGTAGGGCAGCACATGAATTGTAACGAAATCGACATCCTCGGCGATCTCCCGGTAGCGCAGCCAGTATTCCCAGACATCGGCATAGGTCACCGGAATATTCACGCGACCTTTGACGTAGCGAATGGTTTCCCGAAGCACCGAAGGGGTCATCTCTCCGCGCAGCATCACCTCGTTGCCGACGATGATCGCTTTGACCGTGTCGGGATATTCCTTGACCAGCGCGATCGCGGTGTCGGAGAGAGTTGTGTTCTTCCGGCGATTGTCTCCGATCCAAACCCCGAGAAGGACTTTCAGTCCGACCTTGGATGCAAGTTCAGGCACCTTGTCCAATCCGTTGTCGACGGAGTAGGTGCGGACACATTGGGAAATCTTGGCCAGTTCGATCAGATCTTCCTGGATCTGTTCCGGGCTGACGATCAATTCCGTATTCAAGGGGGTCTGTTTGCCCCGGAACGGCGCATAGGACACGCAATACAGCTTCGCCGCGGGATCGATCGGCGCACGCGCCAGCGTGACCGGCGTGGCCAACCACCACCAGACCGCGGCAATAACACCCAAGGATATCAGGAGAAGAGCCCCCGGCACGCGAAAGGAAATTGGTTCTGTCCTCCGGGAAACTTGTCGATTATGGTGAGCGATCTGCGCAGTTAGACCGGAACGCGGGGCATGGCCGAGTGTGGCTGTGTTCTGATAGCAAATTTGCCTCGGTCCCAACAAGTGAGGTGAGGTTGTTCAACAGGCTTTCGCGGCGCCATTTTGCCAGGATTGCAGGATGGTCGGCTCTTGGACTATCGACGAAATCCGCCCAATCCGCTCAAATCGGCGCGAGCCCGAGAGACGGTCAGCCGCATCCGAACCTCCCCGCCAGCTTTCCGAACGACTTTCTCTGGGGAACGGCGACATCGGCCTATCAGGTCGAAGGCGCCGTCAACGAGGACCAACGAGGTCCTTCGATTTGGGATCGTTACGCGCACACGCCCGGGAAAATTCTGGATCACAGCAATGCGGACGTCGCCAACGACCATTATCACCGTTACAAAGAGGACGTTCAATTAATCAAGGCGCTGGGAATAAAGGCCTATCGGTTTTCGATCGCGTGGCCTCGTGTCTTCCCGGAAGGAACGGGTTCGCCAAACCCAAAGGGCCTCGATTTCTACAATCGGCTTGTGGATGAACTGCTAGCGAATGGCATCGAGCCGTTTGCGACCCTGTATCACTGGGATTTGCCGCAAGCGCTTCAGGATCGCGTTGGCGGATGGATGTCTCGCGACACCTCAAAGGCGTTTGCGGATTATGCGGGTTTTATCGCCGAGCGCTTGAGCGATCGCGTGAAGCACATTTTCACAATCAATGAATGCTACAGGCTTGCTTATTTTGGCTATGGCACCGGCATGGACGCCCCAAGCCTCAAGCTCTCCCAGCCGGAGCTGAACCAGGTTTTTCACAATGTCGCGCTGGGGCACGGTCTGGCAGTGCAGGCGGTGCGAGCGCATGGGCGAGCGGGAACCAAGGTCGGCCCGGCGGAGAACATCGTCGTCTGTATACCTGCCATCGAAACGCCAGCGAACATAAGGGCAGCGGAGATCGCGACGCGCGAACTCAATGCCAGCTATCTGACGGTGATACTGGAGGGAAAGTACACGGATGGATTCCTGGCCTATGCCGGCAAGAATGCCCCGAAATACACCGATGAGGATCTGAAAGTCATTTCATCTCCAATCGATTTTGTCGGGCTGAACGTTTATATGCCTCACCATTACGTCGCTGCAGCCGATAACGCGAGCGGCTTTGCCCTGATGCCGTTTCCCGCAACGTTTCCGCACATGGATGCGGCCTGGCTCAGAATCGGTCCCGAGGCCATGTATTGGGCGCCGCGCAACGTGGCGAAGCTCTGGGACGTGAAGTCGATTTATATCACCGAGAACGGAACATCGTCGACCGACGAGATTGCCGCCGACGGCAACATTTATGACGTCGATCGGATCATGTATCTGCGCAACTACCTGACGCAGCTGCAGCGCGCGACATGCGAGGGTGTGCCCGTGCATGGATATTTCCTGTGGAGCCTGATGGATAATTTTGAATGGTCGGATGGATTTGGAAAGCGTTTCGGGATCTATCGGGTCGACTTCAACACGCAGCGTCGCACACCCAAGCTGAGCGCGTCATTCTATCGCGAGATTATCCAGCGAAACGTGGTGGTATAATCCACAATAGTGCGTGGCTTCAACACCAATGGTCGAGCCGATCAGGTCAGGCGCGACCGGGTTTGGCCTGGCTGGGTATCTGCACGCCAAGCGGCGGTCAGTCGCGAGACGTTTACCGGAATCAGCGCGCCGTGCAAAATCACAATCGGCGCGAGATGCAGGCTGAAAGCGTAGATCAGGAAGGCGACATTACTGCAGAGCGCCACGAGGCGAAGCGCGACCATGCCTCTCATATAAAACGTCATAAAGACCAGTGACGAGGCGATATATCCGGCCAAATCCACCCGCTGCACGGCAGACCTCCGTCATTCCCGTTTAGGACCAACCGCCATTGCGCGGAGCACGCAAGGCGACTCCGGATTCCTCCAGCAGGAGGTTAGGAGAGCCACAGGCGCTGCGTCATCACCCGTCCGGGTGACGCAATAAAGTTGAATTGCTCGGCTCGCGCAGCCGAGCAACCGTGTGAATGAGCGTGAGGAATATCACTTCGAATTTCGCCGCTGTTGCCTTGCGCGCTCAGAGTGATTTGTTGAACCGGATCAACGTGATGCTATCTGTCCAGTCCCCTTCGCAAAAATATTCCCGTTCCCTTCTGACCCAAATCACCTGCATATCTCTCGGCATCCCGGCCCACACACAAGGGGCGTTTCGCGATCGTCACGAACGTAGGGCCGGGATGCGATGGACGCTGATAGCGCGTTGACGAAGGCGCTAATCAGCGGACGGCGAAGTCGTGTGGTCCTGACGCCCCGACGCTGGCGTCAAGCTTTGCGGAGACAACTCCGCGAGGCGACGGTGGCAAACAAGCCCGGTCACCGGGGAGAGCGCGAAATAAGCTGTTAAAACCATCGCGTGCGGGAATGCCGGGTGATCCCGGTGCGACCGTGGTGACTAACGCGCGTGCTTACTACCACTACACGCGCGGCTGCGGGTGCAACGGGCACCCGGCATTCCCCACGCCCTCGTTTTTCGAGAGCGAAAAAGTTCCGGCACAACTCGGACGCATCGCGCCGCGGGAACGCGGAGGTGTATCTCGCCGTCATTGCGAGGAGCGAAAGCGACGAAGCAATCCATATGGCTGTGAAGAAAGAATGGATTGCTTCGCTCCGCTCGCAATGACGGTCGGGATCTCTGGAGTGCTTCGTCAAGCCTGTCATCGCGCGCTAGCCGTCAAAAAGGCTTGGACAGGAATTTCGAGCTCTTCAGTCCATATCGCCATGGCAGCTCGACCGCCTTGGTGAGGCCGATCCGAACGCCGGCGACGATATCCGGTTTGCCAACTCTCGCATGCAGTGCGAACGGGGGTGCATCGAGCGCCAGGGCATTGTGCCGCGTGGGTGATCCCGAGCGCTTGCGTCAGCTTGCCCGGACCCGAGCACAGCGATTTTTCCTCATGCAATCCGCGCCGGCGCCGCATCGCCGGAATACCGTGGGTCGGCTGCAGCGCCCGGATCAACACCGCGCTGGCCGAGCCTTCCTTTTCGCAGACAAAGTTGATGCACCAGTGGATGCCGTAAGAGCGATAGACATAGACAAAGCCAGGCGGGCCGAACATCACGCTGTTGCGCGGCGTCGGCCCGTTGAACGAATGGGCGGCCGGCTCGGTGTGATGATAGGCCTCCACCTCGACGATGATGCCGCCGACGCCGTTCACCAGCATGGTCACGCCGATCAGGTCGGGCGCGACCTTGTGCACGCTGCGGGCAAAGAACGCGCGGCTGAGCGGCTTGCCCAAACGGGACTCGGTTTGAGCAGCGGGTGGGCGGCTTTGAACCATTCAAATTGCGGCCGGGGAGGGCGGGAATGTGGCAGCCATGGCAATATGCTAAAGCCCGCCGGCTAACAAGACTTGGGGCTAACAAGCCGGGCGGTTGCGCTTCCCGGCCGGGCGGATTAGCTAGGGTATCTGCCAGAACGGACATTGCATGGTCGTCGTCGTCGATACCGTTTCAGCCACGCCGCTGCGCCCGCGTCACCCCGAAAAGGTGAACCGGCCGGACGCGCTGTCGCCGCCCAAGCCGGACTGGATCCGGGTGCGCGCGCCGAATAGCCGCGGCTATGCCGACACCCGAAGGATCGTCAAGGAAAACGGCCTCGTCACGGTATGCGAAGAGGCGGGCTGTCCGAATATCGGCGAGTGCTGGGACAAGAAGCACGCCACCTTCATGATCATGGGCGACACCTGCACCCGCGCCTGCGCCTTCTGCAACGTCAAGACCGGCATGCCCGGTGCGCTCGATGCATCGGAGCCGGAACACGTCGCCGAAGCCACCTTCAAGCTCGGGCTCGCCCATATCGTGATCACGTCGGTGGACCGCGACGATCTCGCCGATGGCGGCGCTGCCCATTTTGCGCAAACCATTCGCGCGATCCGCGCCCGCTGCCCGGCCACGACCATCGAGATCCTGACGCCGGATTTCCTTCGCAAGGACGGCGCGCTTGAAGTCGTGGTGGCGGCGAAACCCGACGTGTTCAATCACAATCTGGAAACGGTGCCGTCGCATTATCTCACGGTGCGTCCCGGCGCGCGCTATTTCCATTCGATCCGGCTGTTGCAGCGGGTCAAGGAAATCGACCCCACGATCTTCACGAAGTCCGGCATCATGGTCGGGCTCGGTGAAGAACGTCACGAGGTGTTGCAGGTGATGGATGACCTGCGCTCGGCCGATGTCGACTTTCTCACCATCGGGCAATATCTGCAGCCGACCCGCAAGCATCATGCCGTCATGCGATATGTGCCGCCCGATGAATTCGCAGGCTACGAGAAATTGGCCTATGCCAAGGGCTTCCTGATGGTATCCGCGAGCCCGCTGACCCGTTCTTCGCATCACGCCGGCGACGATTTCGTCCGGCTGCGGGCGGCGCGCGCAGCGTTATCCGGCTGAGCTTCGGACATGCCGAAATTTTCCAGCAAGCGCCGGGTTCACCACAGCGCGCCGCAGATGTTCGATCTGGTCGCCGATGTCGAGCGCTATCCCGAATTCGTGCCGCTGTGCCGCTCGCTGAAGATCCGTCAGCGCACGCCCCAGCCGGACGGTACCGAAATCGTCATCGCCGACATGACGGTCGCGTTCAAGCTGGTGCGCGAAGGGTTCACCAGCCGGGTAACGCTGGACCGACCCAATCTCAAAATTCTCGTCGAGTATCTGGAGGGGCCGTTCAGCAACCTGGAGAACCGCTGGTCGTTCGAGCCGAAGCCGGTTGAGGCCTGCGACGTCGGATTTTTTCTCGCTTATGAATTCAAAAGCCGGATGCTGGCGATGCTGATGGGGACCATGTTCGACGCGGCGTTTCAGCGATTTGCGGCGGCGTTCGAAAAGCGCGCCGATGTGGTCTATGGAAAAGCCGGCGCGCAGGCAGGGCGTTGTCCTGACGACCGATCACGCGCGCGGCGGTCGCCGCCGCTTGACGGCGTTGCGCCGCGACGTTCGCGCCGCGCGCGGGCGCAA
Organism: uncultured Pseudomonadota bacterium; assembly: GCA_963771225.1. GTDB lineage: Bacteria > Pseudomonadota > Alphaproteobacteria > Rhizobiales > Xanthobacteraceae > Bradyrhizobium. The sequence goes on from CAVYSR010000017.1 coordinate 581,864, forward strand.
CCGGCTGGTGGTTTCGCGGCGCGGCTTGGCCGGCGCCTGCGGTCCGCGCGCCAGTTCCATCAGCATGCGCAGGGCCTCCACGACGGAGCGCTGACGCACCGCGCTGCGCCCGATCGCGCCGAAGCGGCATTCGCGATGCAGAATTCTGCCGTCGCGGGCGGCGACGGCGAAATGTACGAGGCCCACCGGCTTGCCCGGCGTCGCACCGCCCGGACCGGCAATGCCGGTAATGGAGACGGCAAGATCGACGCCGGCCTTTTCCAGCGCGCCGATCGCCATCGCGGTTGCGGTTTCCTTGCTGACCGCGCCGAATGTCGTCAGCGTCGTGACCTTGACGCCGAGCATCGCGCGCTTGGCGTCGTTGGAATAGGTGACAAAGCCGCGATCGATCACGTCGGAGGAGCCCGGAATATCCGTGAGCGCGCCGGCAACCAGGCCGCCGGTGCAGGATTCTGCCGTGGCGATGGTCAGCTTGCGCATCCGGCAAAGATCGAGCAGCGAGCGGGAGAGGGCGCGGGCGTCGCTGCCGCTCATGTCAGTCGCTCCCGCCTTTGCCGTCCCAACCTTTGTCATCCCAACCTTTGTCATCCCAGGGCAGGCGTATGGTCGCGCTCGCCATCGCGGCAATGCCTTCCTCGCGGCCGGTAAATCCGAGCCGTTCGCTGGTGGTCGCTTTCACGGCGACGCGCGAGAGACCAAGACCGGTGATTTCGGCGATGCGCGCGCGCATGGCGTCGCGGTAAGGTCCGACTTTCGGGCGCTCGCAAATCAGGGTGACGTCGAGATGGGCGATGCGTCCGCCGCGCGCGGTGACGCGATCGACCGCGTATTTCAGAAAGCGGTCCGATGCGGCACCCTTCCATTGCGGATCGCTCGGCGGGAAATGCGAACCGATGTCGCCGTCGGCCAGCGCGCCGAGGATCGCGTCGACCAGCGCGTGGAGGCCGACATCACCGTCGGAATGCGCCAGAAAGCCGCGGTTGTGCGGCACGCGGACGCCACAGATCATCAGGTGATCGCCGTCGCCGAAGGCGTGGACGTCATAGCCGCTCCCGGTTCTGACATCGCCCAGTGCTGCGCCAAGGCGGGCTTCTTCGCGGACAAAATCTTCCGGTGTCGTCAGTTTCATGTTCGCAGGATCGCCTTCAAAGGTTGCCACCGTCAATCCCGCCCACTCGGCAAGTGCTGCGTCATCGGTGAAGTCGCTGCGGCCATCGGCGGCCGCGCGGCGATGGGCCTCGAGGATCACGTCGAACCGGAACGCCTGCGGCGTTTGTGCAATTCGCAACCGCGAACGCTCCGGCGTCGCTTCGACATTTCCGGTGCCGTCGATCAGCTTGATGGTATCGGTGACGGGTATCGCGGGAACGGCCGCGCCGGCGACGGACGCGGCATCGATCGCGCGCGAAATCAGCGCCGCCGTAACGAATGGCCGCGCTGCGTCGTGGATCAGAACGATGTCCGGCTTTTGATCGGCAAGCGCTTCCAGTCCGGCATGCACCGAGGCCTGGCGGGTCGCCCCGCCATTGGCGGGTGGCGCGTGGCGCAACGCACTGACGGCCGCGTTGAACATCGCCATGTCATCCGGATTCAAGACCGGCTGGACGGCAAAGACCTGCGGATGTCGGCAAAACGGTTCCATGGCCCGGTAAATCACGGTCTGGCCGCCGATCGAACGGTATTGCTTCGGACCTCCTGAACCGGCACGAAGCCCGCGTCCGGCTGCGACGAGGATGGCTGCGGTCCGCTCTGTTTTGGGCATTGGGCTCGATAATTGGTGATTCTGGGTTGCTGGAGCACGAGGCCCGCTGACGCACTGCCCATATCATGCAGACGCTCGAAAACAGAACAATTCCCAATAGCTGTGGGAAAGGCATATTTTGTTGCAGTGCACTTGCAAGATCGCGAGAATTGTCTAAAGTGTAGGCATGGAGCTTGACTGCACAAGATTTGTGCTCAAAATAGGTCTCGGTGGTCGCGATGAAGCGCCTGCCAGAAAAACGAGAATTCCGTGACCGTTCCGGCAACCTCATGCCTTAAGCCATTGAAAATAGGTGATATTGAGGTCGCCAATCGGGTCCTGCTCGCGCCGATGTCGGGGGTTACCGACGCGCCGTTTCGGCGATTGGCCGCGGCTCTGGGCGCCGGACTTGTCGTCTCGGAAATGACCGCCTGCAGCGATCTCGTCAACGGTCGCCCGATGTCGCGGTTGCGCTGCGAGGCGACCGGAATAGGTCCGCATGTCGTTCAACTCGCGGGCTGCGAAGTCGGTTGGATGGCGGAAGGCGCGCGCATGGCGGAGGCCGCTGGCGCCGACATTATCGATATCAACATGGGCTGTCCGGCGCGTCATGTGACGGGCGGCCAGTCCGGTTCGGCATTGATGCGGGATCTCGATCACGCGCTGACCTTGATCGAGGCAACGGTTGCCGCCGTAAAGGTGCCGGTGACGCTGAAGATGCGGCTCGGTTGGGACGATCGCTCTCTCAACGCGCCGGAATTGGCGCGCCGCGCCGAGGCCGCAGGCGTGCAGCTGATCTCGGTGCACGGCCGCACCCGTTGCCAGTTCTACAAGGGCGAAGCCGATTGGGACGCGGTTCGCGCCGTCAAGGATGCGATCGGCATTCCGCTCGTCGTCAACGGCGACATCACATCGTTTGAGAAGGCGCTGACCGCGCTCGAAATGTCGGGTGCCGACGCTGTCATGGTCGGCCGCGGCGCACAGGGCCAGCCGTGGTTGCCCGGCCAGATCGGGCGCCGCCTCGAATCCGGTATCGCCGAATCCGCTCCCTCGCTACCGGAGCAGCTCGACTATCTCCGCGCTCTTTATGATGACGTTTGCGCGCATTATGGACTGCGCATCGGCCTTCGCCATGCACGCAAGCATCTCGGCTGGGCGCTGGAAATTGCCGCCCAATGCAGCCGCGCGCCGGCGGCGACGCTCAAAGCATGGCGACAGAAGGTTCTGACATCCGACGATCCGCACCGTGTGCATCGCTCTCTTCAGGATGCATTCGACGATTTTGCATGGAGCGCCGCCGCATGACTTCAGCCGCAGAAAATCGCCGGCCGACGCCGTCCGATGGCGAGGCGATCCTGAACGCATTGCCCAATCCGGTGCTGCTGGTCGCGCCGGACGGCAAGATCGTCGATGCCAATATGGCCGCGGAATCGTTTTTCGAGATTTCGACTCAGTTTCTGCAGCGTCAGTCGCTGAAGGAACTTGTCCCGTTCGGCAGCCCGTTGCTGGCGCTGATCGACCAGGTGCGCAGCAGCGGTTCACCGGTCAACGAATACAAGGTCGATCTGGGCACGCCGCGGATCGGCGGCGATCGCCAGGTGGACCTGCATGTCGCGCCATTGACAGAACGCCCCGGGCACATCGTCGTGATGCTGCAGGAGCGCACCATCGCGGACAAGATGGACCGCCAATTGACGCATCGAAGTGCGGCACGGTCGGTGATTGCGCTGGCCGCCATGCTGGCGCATGAAATCAAGAACCCGCTGTCCGGCATCCGCGGCGCGGCGCAACTGCTCGAGCAGGCCGCCTCATCGGAAGATCGCATGCTGACGCGGTTGATCTGCGACGAGGCAGACCGCATCGTCACGCTGGTCGACCGGATGGAAGTGTTCGGCGACGATCGGCCGGTGGCGCGGGGTGCGGTCAACATTCATTCAGTGCTCGATCACGTCAAGCGACTGGCGCAATCGGGATTTGCGCGCAATATTCGCTTCGTCGAAGACTACGATCCGTCCTTGCCACCGGTGCTTGCCAACCAGGACCAGTTGATCCAGGTATTTCTCAATCTGGTCAAGAATGCCGCCGAAGCCGTGGTCGATCTCGGCAATGATGCTGAAATTCAACTCACCACCGCGTTCCGTCCCGGCGTTCGCTTGTCGGTGCCGGGAAAAAAATCGCGGGTGTCATTGCCGCTCGAATTCTGTGTCAAGGACAACGGCCCCGGCGTGCCGGAAGACCTGCTCCCGAACCTGTTCGATCCATTTGTCACGACCAAGCAGACCGGCAGCGGGCTGGGTCTTGCGCTGGTGGCCAAGATCGTCGGCGATCACGGCGGTATTATCGAATGCGAATCCCAGCCGCGGAAGACCATTTTCCGCGTGCTGCTGCCGATGTTCTCAACCGCCAAACACTTAGATCAAAGCAATCGCGACGACGTTTCGGGTACGTCGTTGCATGCCTCACAGAACACGAGATGAGGAATAGCGATGCCCGCAGGTAGCATACTTGTCGCCGACGATGACACGGCCATTCGCACGGTCCTAAATCAGGCTCTCTCGCGTGCCGGATACGAGGTACGGCTGACCGGGAACGCCGCGACGTTATGGCGTTGGGTGAGCCAGGGCGAGGGCGATCTGGTCATCACCGACGTGGTGATGCCCGACGAAAACGCGTTCGATCTGCTGCCGCGGATCAAAAAAATGCGACCGAATCTGCCTGTCATCGTCATGAGCGCGCAGAACACTTTCATGACGGCGATCCGTGCGTCGGAGCGTGGCGCCTACGAGTATCTGCCAAAGCCGTTCGACCTGAAGGAGCTGATCGCCATCGTCGGCCGCGCGCTGGCGGAGCCGAAGGAGCGGGCGGCCAATCACGCCGATGAAGCCGAGTTCGAACTCGATCCCGCTGGTCGGCCGCTCGCCTGCGATGCAGGAAATCTACCGGGTGCTGGCGCGCCTGATGCAGACCGACCTCACGGTCATGATCTCCGGAGAGTCCGGCACGGGCAAGGAGCTTGTCGCGCGGGCGCTGCATGATTACGGCAAGCGACGCAGCGGTCCGTTCGTCGCCGTCAACATGGCAGCTATACCCCGCGATCTCATCGAGTCCGAATTGTTCGGTCATGAACGCGGCGCCTTCACCGGCGCCAACACCCGCGCCTCGGGCCGGTTTGAACAGGCCGAGGGTGGCACGCTGTTTCTCGACGAAATCGGCGACATGCCGATGGAAGCGCAGACCCGTTTGCTGCGGGTGCTGCAACAGGGCGAATATACCACGGTGGGTGGCCGCACGCCGATCAAGACCGATGTGCGCATCGTCGCTGCCAGCAACAAGGACCTGCGCATTCTGATTCAACAGGGCCTGTTCCGTGAGGATTTGTTCTTCCGCCTGAACGTCGTGCCGTTACGTTTGCCTCCGCTGCGCGAGCGGATCGAGGATTTGCCCGACCTGATCCGGCATTTCTTCGCGCTGGCCGAGAAGGACGGACTGCCGCCGAAGAAACTCGACGCGCTGGCGCTGGAACGCATGAAGCAGCATCGCTGGCCCGGCAATGTGCGTGAACTGGAAAATCTCGCGCGCCGGCTCGCGGCCTTGTACCCGCAGGACGTAATCACGGGCTCTGTCATCGACGGTGAACTGGCTCCTCCTGCCGTCGCCTCGGGCGGCAGCGTAAATCACGGCATCGACAATCTCGGCGGCGCGGTCGAAGCCTATCTGTCATCGCATTTCTCGGGCTTCCCGAATGGCGTGCCGCCGCCGGGCCTCTATCACCGGATCCTCCGCGAGATCGAAGTGCCCCTGCTGACCGCGGCACTGGCGGCGACCAGGGGCAATCAAATCCGCGCGGCCGATTTGCTCGGGCTGAACCGCAACACGCTGCGGAAGAAGATTCGCGATCTGGACATCCAAGTTTACCGGAGCGGCGGCTAGCGGCGCGTACTCTCTTCACGCCTCGCTCGTGTGCGCTGAACGGGTCAAAAATCAGGAATTGTGGGGCCAGGGGCATTCGCGGCCCATGAAAGCCGTCCGGTATCGTCGATCTCAACGGGCGCAGACGCCGCGGAATTGTCGCAATTTGGCAACATTGTGATATGAATGCATCAGTCTGCTGTCGGTATAATCCGGCATGCGGAAGCCCTTCAGCTACCCTTTCCCTTATGCCGGAATGACCAGCGCAGAAACCTCGGCTCCATCGCTCGATCCGACGTTCGCCGAATCCAAGGGGGGCCCCCTGAGGAGGTTCCTGGCGCCGTTTGCGGTTGGCCTCGCCCTGCTATCGACCTTCCTCACCTTTGTGGTGCTCACCGGCCTCACACGAATCCAGCCGACGCCCGAAGTTGTTATTTCCTTCCTGCTGATCAATACGGCCACCATACTGTTGCTGGTCGGTATCATCGTCCGAGAAGTCTGGCAGGTGGTTCAGGCCCGCCGTCGCGGCCGCGCGGCGGCGAGGCTGCACGTTCAGATTGTAAGCCTGTTTTCGATTATCGCGGTGTTGCCGGCGGTGCTGGTGTCGCTCGTCGCCAATGTGACCATCGATCGCGGATTCGATCGGCTGTTTTCAGGTCCGACCCGCGAGGTGATCCAGAATTCGGTGATCATTGCCCGCGCGTACATGCAGGAACACGCGCAGCTCATTCGCGGCGACATTCTGGGGATGGCCAACGATCTCAATCACGCCCGGCCGCTGTACGACCAGGATCGCAGAACGTTCCTTGAGCTTCTGACGGCAAGTGCTGCCTCTCGCGACCTTCCGGGCGCGATGTTGATCGACAAGGACGACAACATTCTGGAGAAGGCGCAAACCGGCACTCGACTGTCCTTCGCGCCGCCGCCGGCGGATTTCCTCAATAATGTGAAGGAAACCGAGCCTGAGATCGCGGTCTTGCCCGAAGAGAATTACGTCGGGGCCGTGATCCGGCTGCGGGCATTCAGCGACACCTTCCTGTACGTGGCGCGTCTGCTCGATCCGCGCGTGGTCGCACAGCTTAAGCAAACGGAGGCCAGTGCCGCTGAATATGCCGAGATCGAGTCGCGCCGGCTCGGCATTCAGGTGAATTTCGCGCTGATGTTCGCCGTGATTGCGCTGACGATCCTGACGGCCTCGATTCTGATCGGGCTAAATTTCGCCAACTGGCTGGTGGCGCCGATACGCCGCTTGATGAGTGCCGCCAATGTGGTCTCGACCGGCGATCTGCACGTCCAGGTGCCGGTCCATCGCTCGGAGGGCGATCTCGCGCAACTCGGCGAAACATTCAACAAGATGACGCAGGAGTTGCGCACGCAGCGTGACGAACTGGTAAACGCAAGCGATCTGATCGACAGCCGCCGGCGGTTCATCGAGGCGGTATTGTCGTCGGCAAGCGCCGGCATCATCGGTGTCGATGCTTCCGGCAGCGTCGGCATTCTCAACCGGTCGGCCGAGAAGCTGATCGGTCATGCGGAATCGGAGACGCTGGGGCATCCGCTGTCGGACGGTGCTGCCCGAACTCGATGATATGATGAAAACCGCGCGGGAGGGCACGCAGCGGCTGGTTCAGGGCCAGATCACGATCAGTCGCGACGGCCATGAACGCAACCTTTCGGTTCGCGTCAGTGCCGAGCAGACCAGCCAGTCGCGCGACAGTTACATCATCACACTTGACGACATTACCGAACTGGTTTCCGCGCAGCGGACGTCGGCTTGGGGAGACGTTGCCCGCCGCATCGCGCACGAGATCAAGAATCCGCTGACGCCGATCCAGCTTTCGGCCGAGCGCATTCGACGCAAGTTTGGCAAGGTGATCACCGAGGACAAGGCCATCTTCGAGCAATGCACCGACACCATCGTGCGGCAGGTCGATGACATCAGGCGCATGGTCGATGAATTCTCGCGCTTCGCGCGAATGCCAAAGCCGGTGATCGAAGGCGAGGACGTCGCCGACACCGTACGGCAGGCCGTGTTCCTGATGCGGGTCGGACATCCCGACATCGATATCGAAGCCGAGATCAAGGACGAGCCGTTGCGGGCGCAGTTCGACCGGCGGCTGATTTCGCAGGCGCTGACCAACATCATCAAGAACGCAACCGAAGCCATCGAGGCCGTTCCGGCCGAGACGCTCGGGAAGGGTCGTATTGATGTCATCGCTGCGCGCGACAGCGATGACATCGTGATCGACGTCATCGATAACGGCATCGGCCTGCCGAAGGTGAGCCGGGCGCGCCTGCTGGAACCCTACGTCACGACGCGCGAAAAGGGCACCGGGCTTGGTCTTGCGATCGTCGGTCGCGTGCTGGAAGACCATGGCGGCCGGATCGAACTCAATGATGCCGCGGACATCCGCCCAGACGCGCGCGGAGCCTGGATGCGGTTGCGGTTTGCGATATCGGGCCAAGCACCGAAGCCCGAAGCAAAGGAGCAGGCTCCCGAAGCAAAGGAACTGACTCGCGAAACAAAACAACCGGCATCCGGAACCGTTGAGCCGGCAAACGCGACTAACATCGAAACAAAAATCGAAGCCGCAACAGGCAACTGACAAGACAGGCGTGACCCATGGCAAATGACATTTTGATTGTCGACGACGAAGCAGATATTCGAGATCTGGTTGCCGGGATTCTTGAAGACGAGGGTTTCACCACCCGGACCGCGCGCGACAGCGATTCGGCGCTGGCTGAAATCGCCAATCGACGTCCGAATCTGGTGTTTCTCGACATCTGGCTGCAGGGCAGCAAGCTCGATGGATTGCAGTTGCTGGAGCAGATAAAGCGGGATCACGCCGAGGTGCCGGTGGTGATGATTTCCGGACACGGCAACATCGAAACTGCGGTCGCAGCGATCAAGCGCGGCGCGTACGACTTCATCGAAAAGCCCTTCAAGTCCGACCGCCTCATTCTGGTAGCGACCCGGGCGCTGGAAACCTCGCGTCTGAAACGCGAAGTGAAGGAACTCAAGCAACTCGCGCCGGCGGCGGGCGTGCTGACCGGACGCTCCGCCTGCATGAATCAACTGCGCCAGACCATCGAGCGCGCCGCCAAGGCCAATAGCCGAATCCTGATCGTCGGCCCTTCGGGCGCGGGCAAGGAACTGGCCGCACGCACGCTGCACAACACGTCAGGTCGCGCCGAGGGGCCGTTCGTCGTCATCAACGCCGCGGCGATTACGCCGGAGCGCATGGAAGTCGAGTTGTTCGGCATCGAGCAGGCCAATGGCGAGCAACAGCGCAAGGCGGGGGCTCTGGAAGAAGCCCATGGCGGCACTCTCTTTATCGATGAAATCGGCGACATGCCGCGCGAAACCCAGAACAAGATCCTGCGGGTGCTGGTCGATCAGACGTTCCAGCGATCGGGTGGTACAACCAAGGTCAATGTCGACGTCCGCATCATTTCCTCGACCGCACGCAATCTGGAAGAGGAGATCGCCGAAGGCCGGTTCCGCGAGGATCTCTATCATCGGCTGTCGGTGGTGCCGATCCGGGTGCCGCCGCTGTCGGAGCGCCGCGAGGATATTCCGGAACTGATCGATTATTTCATGGATCAGATATCGGTCGCCACCGGCTTGCCGAAGCGCCAGATCGGCCAGGACGCGATGGCGGTATTGCAATCCCATGTCTGGCCCGGGAATGTCCGGCAGCTTCGCAACAATGTCGAGCGGGTGATGATTCTGGCGGGCGGCGGCCCGGAAGTCATCATCACCGCCGATATGCTGCCGCAGGACGTCGGCTCGATGGTGCCGGCAATGCCGACCAGCAACAACGGCGAACACATCATGGGTTTGCCGCTGCGGGAGGCGCGGGAAGTGTTCGAACGCGATTATCTGATCGCCCAGATCAGCCGCTTTTCCGGCAACATCTCCCGTACCGCGGAATTTGTCGGCATGGAGCGATCGGCGCTGCATCGTAAGCTCAAGGCGCTCGGCGTCGGCTGAATGCCCACCTGCGAGTGCGATTTCATGTGGTTGAAATAAATTTAGGTGCTTTTCCGGGGTTTTCCCAAGAAATGCCGCTGTGTATGGCGCGGTTGAGGCGCAAACTGGCTTGCCTAAAAACCAAGCCTGCCTTCTAATCACACCGCCGTGCTCCCGGAGGGGGATCTCAGGGGAAGCCGGCAACCGGGGGATGCTCCGCAAGAGAGCTGCGTCTGGTTCAATAAAAAGAAGCAACAAACTGCGGGATAAAAACAATGGCGGCAGACCGCGCACAAAATCTACAGGACACCTTCCTCAATCATGTTCGCAAAACGAAAACGCCACTGACGATCTTTCTGGTCAATGGAGTGAAGCTGCAGGGGATTGTCACCTGGTTCGACAATTTCTGCCTGCTGCTGCGGCGCGACGGTCATTCGCAGCTTGTCTACAAGCACGCGATCTCGACCATCATGCCCGGCGCTCCGATCCAGTTGTTCGAAGGCGGCGAGGATGCTCCGGCTTGAGAGTGATCTGATTGGAACCCCGAAATCTTGAAGGGGGTGCCGACCGTCCGCGGTCGGCAGGGGGCAAGGCAACCGGGCGGGTGATCGTCATCGGCCCTTATTTGCGTATGCGCCGCGGCGATCCCGATGCGCAAACGGATCGTCATGCCATGCGTGGTTCCGAGGCGCGGCTCGAGGAAGCCGTCGGCCTCGCGCGCGCTATCGATCTGACGATCGCGGAGGCGCTGATCGCGCCGGTCGGCCAGATCAGGCCCGCGACCTATCTCGGCAAGGGCAAGGTCGAGGAAATCGTCGGGCTGATTGCCGGGCACGAAATCGAACTGGTGGTGATGGATTGCGCGTTGTCGCCGATCCAGCAGCGCAACCTCGAGAAAGCCTGGAATACCAAGGTCCTCGACCGCACCGGGCTGATCCTCGAAATCTTCGGTCGCCGCGCCAAGACCAAGGAAGGCGCGCTGCAGGTCGAGCTTGCGCATTTGAACTATCAGCGCAGCCGCCTGGTGCGGTCGTGGACCCATCTGGAGCGCCAGCGCGGCGGCTTCGGCTTCATGGGCGGTCCCGGCGAAACCCAAATCGAAGCGGATCGCCGCCTGATCGGCGACCGCATCGCGCGCCTTGAGAACGAAATCAAGAAAGTCCAGGCGACGCGGCGGCTGCATCGCGCCGGCCGGCAGCGGGTGCCTTATCGCGTTGTGGCGCTGGTCGGTTACACCAATGCCGGAAAGTCGACGCTGTTCAACCGCCTGACCCGCGCCGACGTGCAGGCCGCCGACATGCTGTTTGCGACGCTCGATCCGACGTTGCGCGCGCTGCAGCCTGCCGCATGGCGGCAAGGCGATGCTGTCGGACACCGTCGGGTTCATCTCCAAGCCTGCCGACCCAACTGGTTGCGGCGTTTCGCGCGACGCTGGAAGAAGTGCTGGAAGCCGATGTCATTCTCCACGTCCGCGATATCTCGCATGAAGATGCGGATGCGCAGCAGCGCGACGTCGATACCGTGCTGCGCCAGCTTGGCATCGATCCCGATGCGGGGCAGCGCATTCTCGAAGTCTGGAACAAGATCGATCGCTTCGCTCCCGAAGAGCGCGAAAACTTGCGAAATATCGCCGCCCGCCGCCCGCCGGAGCGGCCGTGTTTCCTGGTTTCCGCCGAAACCGGGGAGGGGATCGACGCGCTGTTGGCTGCGATCGAGGACCGGCTGGCAGCGACCCGTATCGACGCTGGATCTGTCGATCGATGCCGCCGACGGCGCCGGCATCAGCTGGCTGCATCGCAATTCGGAAATCCTCAACAAGGAGCTTCACGACGGCCGCTTCGCACATGACCGTGCGCGTCGATGAGACCAAGCGCGACATCGTCGTCAACCGCTTCGATGCGGTGCCGCATCCGGTCTGAAGTCGCTTCGATTCTCTCGTCGACCGGATACGATGCCGCCGACAGCAGTCTTCTCCTTGCGCTTCGCTTCATTCCACAGCGCGTCCATTTCCGTCAGCGACGCGCTCTCCAGCGAGCGTCCCTGCGCTGCCAGCGCCTGTTCGATGTAGCCGAAGCGGCGTTCGAATTTGGCGTTGGTGCCGCGCAGCGCCATATCGGGATCGGCGCCGACGTGCCGCGCCAGATTGACCAGCGCGAACAGCAGATCGCCGGTTTCCCCGGCGAGTTCATCGGCGTCGCCGCGATCGAGCGCCGCCTCGATCTCGTCGGCTTCTTCGCGGATCTTGTGCAGCACCGCGCGCGGATCGTTCCAGTCGAAGCCGACGCTGGACGCCTTGCGCTGCAATTCCATCGCGCGCGTCAACGCCGGCTGTCCGGCCTTGACGCCGGACAGCAGCGATTTGCGAGCCGTCTCCTCGCTCGGCCGCCGCGCCGCGCGCTCGGCTTTCTCCTCGGCCTTGATGCGGTCCCAGGCGCCCTTGACGTCCGACGGCGTCAGCCGTCCATCCTTGTCGGCGAAGACATGCGGATGCCGTCGGATCATCTTGCGCGTGATCGCCTCGACCACATCGCCGAACGCGAATGCGTTCTGTTCCTCCGCCATGCGGGCGTGAAACACCACCTGCAGCAGGAGATCGCCGAGTTCGTCACGCAGGTCGTCGAGATCGCCGCGCGCGATGGCGTCGGCGACTTCATAGGCTTCCTCGATGGTGTAGGGCGCGATGCTCGCAAAATCCTGTTCGAGGTCCCACGGGCAGCCGCTGCCGGGCGTTCGCAGCGTCGCCATGATCTCGAGCAGGCGTGAGATATCGCGGGAAGGGGTCATGGTGCACCGAAGCCGGGAGTTGATCGGGCCTGTATGCCGCAAGATGCGCGCCGATCCCAGCGAAACGAGCCGGACTGGCCGCCATTTCCACCGATTGGCCTCGCGGTCGAGGAGTGCTATGGGCACATGGCCAATGAATGATCATATCGCCAACCGAAACCGCGCTGGTGCTGTTCTCCGGCGGACAGGATTCCGCCACCTGCCTCGCCTGGGCGCTGCAGCGCTTTGCGCGCGTCGAAATGCTCGGCTTCGACTACGGCCAGCGTCACGCCATCGAGCTTGCTGCCGCGACGATCTCTTGGCGGCATGAAGTCGTTGCGCGCCGACTGGGCCGCGAAACTCGGCGACAGCCACACCCTGGAGATTCCGACGCTGGCCACCATCTCCGACACCGCGCTGACGCGCGATGTCGCGATTGCGATGGGCGAGGACGGCCTGCCCAACACCTTCGTGCCCGGCCGCAATCTGGTGTTTCTGACGTTCGCGGCGGCGCTGGCCTACCGGCGCGGCATCCGGCACATCGTCGGCGGCATGTGCGAGACCGATTATTCCGGCTATCCGGATTGCCGCGACGAAACCATCAGGGCGTTGCAGTCGCGCTCAATCTCGGGATGAACAGGACGTTCGAATTGCACACGCCGCTGATGTGGCTGGACAAGGCCAGCACGTGGAAGCTGGCGAATGAACTCGGCGGGGCAGGGCTGGTCGACCTGATCCGCGAACACTCCCACACCTGCTATCTCGGCGAGCGCGGCGCGCGGCATGACTGGGGTTATGGCTGCGGCGAATGTCCGGCCTGCGCGTTGCGCGCCAAAGGCTGGCAGGAATATGCGGCAGCGGTCGGCGTAAGCTATCGTTCCTCGCAACGGCAGACGATCTAGCCAAAATCTTCCGGCCTCAATTCGATCGGCGAACCATGCGGCGTGCGGTCGGCGGCGTGGTCCCAGGCATCGCGATAGCGGTGCAGGGTTTCGGAGGTCGCGACGCCTTTCTCGGCGATCAGTCTTTCCAGCGTCGCGAGCCAGTGCCGGTAATAGGTTTCGCCGGTGTCGGGATCGCCGCCTGGCTGCGCGCGCTTGATTTCGTCCGGCCAGCGTGGCGGCCCATTCGTTCCAGGTGAACAGCCCGCGCTCATGCAGCGCCAGCGCCATGGCAAAGGCCTGCGCTTCCCACGGTTCGCGAAACACCGGCCCGTCGTCATCGCGGGGAATTCCGGGAAGGGCGCCGGTCGCCTGCGCCGCTGCCGCGTCCATCACGCCGGCTCCAGATACGGCTCGAACGCATCGATGGATATCTTCACCGTCGGATCGGCGTCCGGCCCCCATAGCTCGGCGCCATCGAACACGACGGTATAGAGCCATTGCGGGTTCTCACCGGCTTCCATCGCAGCCGAGTCCGGAAAAACCTGACAGCCGTAGATCACGCTCGACCACGCCGACATGGCCGCGAACGTAGCGCGGCAACCTGGTGTGCGTCGCCGGATGAATGTTCTTCGCGCGCACGCGATCGCCCGGCTTGAATTTCGCCGGCGCGGGCGCGGGCGCGTCCGAATTTGCCGCGAACCATGACGCGCTCGACGTCATCGAGGCGTGAACTTGCCGTGCTTGAGCGGCTTCGCCGGTTCGACCGCGTGGCCGGCAGCGACTTCCTCCGCCGCGATGTAGCCCTTGGCGATCAGCAGGTCTTCGAGTCCGAGCAGCCATTTCCTGTAGTAGGAACTGGTGAGATAAACGTCGGGCGGCAGCGCCTCCCGATAGAAGCGGGAGGTATCGATGTTGAACGCGCCGGCTGCGCCCATCGCACGCACCATCGCCAGCACGCGGCCTTCCCATTCGGTGTGAAACATCGGCTCGTTCGGTTCCGGCTCGACCTTGCCGAAACCGTCCATGCCGCCCATGTCGTGCACGCCGTTCACGATGGCGCGCCCGGCGTCTTCGGGAATCCAGTGCCGATCATCGAGTTCGCGCGTCACGAGTTCGGCGAGCTGCTGCTCGCTCCAGCCGTCGGTGCCCTCGGGGCGCATCGGCAACACCAGGAAGCGGGTCTCGGCGGTCGAATCCCAAACCCGGATTTCGGTTTCCTTGGGCAGGCTGACGCCGAAGTCGGCGAGCACGCCACGCGGGTCTTTGACGGCGCGGGAACGGTAGGGCGCGGCCTTGTACCAGACCGGCGGCAGTCCCAGCATTTCCCAGGGGTAACAGGAGCACAGCGTACACACGACCATGTTGTGGCGCTGCGGCGTGTTCTCGACCGCGACGAGATGATCGCCGACCCGGCTGACGTGGCCGAGCGTGCTCACGGCCTTGGTGGCGTCCTCCAGCAGGGCGCGCTTGAAAGCAGGGTCAGACCAGGCTTTGGCGACAACCTGCGCGCCATTGTGGGGGCCGATCTTGGTCTCATAGGCCTGGATAATGGCATCGAGCGCGGCCGGATCGACGTAGCCTTTTTCGGTCAGGACGGTTTCAAGCGCGCGCACGCGCAGCTCGGTCTCGGACAGTTCCGAATGCTCGTGATCGTCGTGATGATGATGGTCGTGATCATGGTCGGTCATGGGCGCGAGAATAACCGCAATATTCTGTCGATGTCGAGGCGCAGGAACTGCTAGCATTTTGGCTGGCAGCACGGGCAGGGAGGTATTGGATTGGCTGAATTTGTGACCATCGAAAAGGGCCTTGGTCCGGACGGACGCGTTGCCGTGGTGCGCTTCGACCGCGGCGACGGCCTCAATGCGCTGTCGCCGGAAGCTCAGCGTCAGCTCACCGATGCGGCGCGCAGCTTCGAGGACGACGCCGACACCTCCGCCGTGGTGCTCACCGGCGGCAACAAATCGTTCAGCGCCGGCTTCGACTTAAAGGACGCCGAAGGCCGGTCGCGCAGCACCATGGATATCGGTACGCTGCGCCGGCATCTGAAACTGGGGCCGCGGCTGACCCGCGCCTGGCAGGAGATGGAGCAGATCACCATCGGCGCCATCGAAGGGTTCTGCATCGGCGGCGGCGTGGCGCTGGCGGTCGCGCTGGACTTTCGGGTCATGGCCCGCGACGCCCATATGCGGGTGCCCGAGATCGGCCTTGGCATGAATATGAGCTGGCAAAGCATTCCACGCATGCTGCATTTGATGGGACCGGCGCGCACCAAACAGGCGGTGATCCTGGCCGACCAGCGCATCAGCGCCGCCGAAGCCTATGAATGGGGTCTGGTGGAGGAGGTGGCCGATCCCGGCAAGGCCTTCGACGCCGCGATGACCCTCGCCGCTAAAGTCGCGGCCCAGCCGCCGCTGTCAGTCGCCATGACCAAGCTCACCGTCAATCGTCTGGCACATGCGCTCGACGACCTCGCCAGCCATATGGACGTCGATCAGTTCGCGCTGGCAAGTTTGACCGAGGATCACAAGGAAGGCGTCGCGGCGTTCCTGGAACGACGCAAGGCGCGCTTCAAGGGCAGTTAGGTTGCGTCCCGCTCGGCGCGCCGTTACTCGCTCAGAAGATTCTCCGACGCGGCGATGAAGACCCTGACCAACCTTGCCGGCGGCGCTGGCCGCCGCCGGCGTTGAGTCGTGCATCATGGAGTGGCTGACCTCGCTTGCGGCCGCTTCAAGCCGACAAACGCAGCCCGCCATCGCAGACCAGCATGTGGCCGGTCATGAAGTCATTGCCGATCAGGAAGGCGATCGCTTGAGCGACGTCGTCGGGCCGTCCGACGCGACCGACCGGAGTCTTGGTGGCGTAGTCTTTGAACATCGCCTGCTTCTGTTCCTCAGGAAAGGCGGCCCACCAGGGCGTATCGATCACGCCCGGGCAAACGCCGTTCACGCGTAGCGGCTTGAGTTCGACGGCGAGGATCGGCACAAGCGCCGCTACCGCCGCATTGGCGGCCCCAATCCCAGCCGTGCCCGGCATGGCAGCCAGAGCCGAGAGGCCCGAGACGAAGGTGAGGCTGCCCGTCGGATTCAGGAACGGCAGCGCCGCTTGGGCCGTCGCGAAATGCGCATAGACCTTCTCCTCGAAGCCGAGCTTGACGTCGCCAAGGCTTGCGGTGGCGAAAGGGCCCACTCCCTTGCCGCTGCCGAGCGCCAACACCAGGTGATCGAACTTGCCTATTTGCGCGAACTGGGCCGGAAGCGCGTCCGCCACGGACGCGTCCATCGGCACGACCTGCGCTTCAGGGCCGAGTTGTCGCTTTGCCTCGACGAGTCGAATTTCGCTGCGCCCCGTAATGGTGACCCGGGCGCCGGATGCGAGGAGATGACGGGCGGTCGCAAGACCGATCCCCGATGAGCCGCCGACGATGACGGTGTGCTGAGATGACATGAGTTGCTCCAAAAGAAGGTGTCGAACGGACGCCGCACAAGGCCGCCGGGCCTTGTTCACGCCGCGCAATTGGACCTTGGGCGGAGCGCGAAAGCGCAAACAGTCTTTGGTTGATCCTAGTATTGATCGTACTATCATGATGACATGAGCGACGTTGCGACCGCCGATCCTGCCGCCTGCCGACGTGAGGCCGGCGAATTCCTGCGCTCACGCCGGGAGCGCCTGACCCCGCCCGACGTCGGCTTGCCCAATGGCTTCCGTCGACGGACGCCGGGCCTGCGCCGCGAGGAGGTGGCGATGCTCGCCGGCGTCGGAACCACTTGGTACACTTGGTTGGAACAAGGGCGGGACGTGCGCCCGTCCAACGAGGTTCTCTCGGCGCTCGCCGCAGCCCTGCGGCTCGATCCCACCGAACGGCGCCACCTCTTCGTCTTGCACGACCGGCCGGCGCAGGAGCGGCGGCCCGCGGGGGCGGAGCGCGTTGATGAGCCGCTTCGCCGGATGCTGGACAGCCTGACCGGGCAGGCCGCCTTCGTGCTCGGCCGGCGCTGGGACATACTAGCGTGGAACAGGGCGGCCGAGGTGGTTTTTGGCCCTTACGGGCGGCTTGAGGGTGACGAGCGCAACACCCTGCATATGGTGTTCGCCGATCCGGACCACCGTCGCTTGCTTGTCGATTGGGAAGCGGTGGCGCGCGCCTCGCTCGCCATGTTCCGCGCCGACTGCGCACGCTACGCCGGCGACCCGAATTTCGAGCGCCTCGTCGCCCGCCTGACGCGCCTGAGCCCGGAGTTTGCGCAGTGGTGGCCGCAGCGCGAGGTGGCGCGCCCACTGGCGGGCCAAAAGCGTATCGACCATCCGACCGCCGGGCGCATGCTTTTCGAATATTCGAGCTTCGGTGTGGGCGAGCCGCCGGACATGAAGCTGATCGTCTTCACGCCGCTCGATGACGAGGGCACGGTCCGAAAGCTGGACCGGCTTCTGCGCGGCCGATCTGTCTGATCCCTTACCAAAGCCGCGTGGCTCCATCTCAGCGGATCAACGGAGTCGCCCGAGCATTCCAACCACGGCTCCCATGTGATCCGGTGCGAACCTAGCGATAGTCCTTGTTGTCGATGATCTTGCCGTCCTTGCCCTCATCGGCCGCCGGTCGGCATGCATTCGACCTGCACGAGGTCGGGATAGAGTTCCCAGGCCTGCACCAGGAACTTCCTGCGGATGCCGTAGGAGGTGATGACGCAGCGGTTTACCACCGGGTTGACGGCTGCGGCCACGTAGCCCGGATAGAACAGCGAGCCGTGATGGAGAACGCTCCAGACCTCGTTGAACCAGGTCGCACGCACCCGGAATGTCACGGTGTTCTGGTCCGTGCAGGGCAGCGTCTCGCAACCGTAGACCTCGTGGATCTCGCCGCCTTCGAATTGGCCGAGAGGTTCTGCGAGTTGGACAGATACAACTGCTCGTCGTGCCGCACGGTGGCAAGATACCAGGGCAGGGTGACGGCGACCGCGGCAACGCAGTACACGACATAGCAGACGGCGATCGTCGCGAGAATCATCATCCCGCCGCGCGCCTTGCTGAATTCCGGATCGCCATAGGCGTCCTTGGCGTAGACGCAGCGCGCCCAGAGCGCGCGGTAGCGGGCGAACGCCCATCGTACGAAGCGGTAAATCCGCCAGGTGACCGGAGCGATCAGCCGCATGTAGATCCACCCGCAGGAGTGGACGAACTGCGACCAGAACCGGCCAAGCGCGCTCAATTCCCGCTGGGTGCGCCCGATGTCGGACTGGTCATAGGTCTTCTTGGCCTCGTAGGCCCTGGTCTTGAAGTCGGACAGCGTCTTGTCGATGCCGTCCAGCAACGCATCGGCGTCGTTACGCGGCTTTTCTGTCATGTGGGATCCAGTTCGACGTGAAATTGCGGCTCGTGCCATCGAAGCCGATGTCGAGCGTGCCGCCGAAGGCAGCGTCCGCCATCGTCTTCTCGACGATCATGGCTTCGATCCGCTTGATGCGGCCGGGCAGGCCGCGTGCGCCGATCTCGGGCGAATAGGTCTTGTCGCAGAATTCCCGCAGTTGCGCCTCGGGAAAGCGCACCTCGATCGACTGCTGCGCGTAGAAGGCGTTGATGCGCGAGATTTCGCGAAACACGATCTTCTCGATCGTGTCCATGTTGAGCTTGCGAAACAGGATGATGTTCTCGCGCCCCTCGAAACGGTTGAGGAATTCGGTACGGAACGCTTTTTTCAGGTCGCGGATAGTGAGTTCATAGGCCTCTTCCTCGGTCAGGTCGCCGGGGCCGGTTCCGACCCGTAGCGCATGATCAGCGCCGATGTTGGTGGTCATCGGCATCACCACGTCGCCAAACTCGACCTTGCGGCCCAAATTGTCGCGGCAGCGTCCATCGTCGAGGATATTGAGGCAGATATTGAAGATGTCGGGGTGAGCCTTCTCGATCTCGTCCCACAGCATGACCTGGTAGGGATTGGCCCGCACGGAGTTGGTCATCTCGCCGCCCGCCGCGAAGCCGTCGTAGCCCGGAGGCGCGCCGATCAGCTTGGTGACGTCGTTCTTCTCCATGAACTCGCCCATGTCGTAACGGTTCAGCGCCTTGTCGGTGTCGTACAGGGCCTCCGCCAATCCCTTGGAGACCTCGGTCTTGCCGACGCCGCTGGCGCCGCAAAACAGGAACGGCAGCGGCTTGTCGGTGCGCCGTCCCCGCCGCCAGACCTTGACCGCACGATCGATGTGTTCGAGCGCCGCGTCCTGGCCAACACGCGCCGCTTCAGCGAACCATGCAGGTTGAGAAGCTTGACGGCATCGTTCTGCTTGAGCTTGGAGGCGTCGATGCCGGAGATCAGCGAGAATTCGTCGATCACCATATCGGCCGTGAACAGCAGCCGGTCGTTGATCGCCTTGGTGACGGCCTTGTATTTGATCCGATTCTCGTCGACAGCCGCCTGGGTCTGCGCGATGTCGCCGCGCAACTTGAGAATCTCGGGCGTCGCGTAGCCGGATGCCCTGGCGATCAGGTCGAAGTCGGCATCGCCGGCGGGCGTCTTGCCCAACGGATCGTCGAGGTGCCGTTTCTTCTCCTCATCCTCGAGATCGCGCAATTGGGACTCCATCTGCGCTATCGACTTCTCGCCCTCGCGTTGCGCTGCGTAGTAGCCCTTGATCTTGGCCTGGTATTCGGCAAACTCGGCCTTATGGCGGGCAATGGCGGCGCGCACGGTGGCGGCCTTTTCCTCATTTCTCGATGATGCGCCGTCGACCGCAAGACGTGCCAGTTCCGCTTCCAACTCGGCGAGCATGCGGCGGCGTCGAATGCGCGCGCAACAGGTAGCGCGCCATGCCGCGGTCGAGCAGGGTGCGGGTGCGCGCCGGCTGCGCGGCGGTGAGGCCGGTGTCGAGCGAGCGGTACTTGCTCGACATGTCGATTGCGATCCTTGACCGCCGCGGGATCGATCCGGACGCCGTAGCTCTCCTCGAGGTCCCTGGCCCCGTGCAGCGCGATCTCCTCGAGTTCGGCGCCGACCGGCTCCGTCAGGTCCATCAGCGTAAAGTGGTCGCGGAAATCGGAATGGCACTTGAGGACCTGCGTCAGGTCGGCCTCGCGCACCTCAAGGAAGACCTGCGTCTTCTTGCCTTTCACCATCGCGGTCAGGGCGTTGACAATATGCATCAGGCAGCTGTTGCGCAGCGCGTCGATCAGGTCGAGCGTGTCCTCCACGATCAGAACGCTGTCGGGGGTTCGGTTCAGGATCGCGAAAATGCTCTTGAATTGCTTAACGATGGCGTCGTTGTCCCCAAGGCCGAAAAGGCCATCGGTGTCGAGCCAGAACAGCCGCTTGTTGACGATGTCGAACGGTGCATCGGGGTCGGCCTTGCGCGCCTGCAGTGCCAGTGCCAGCGTGGTGATGCCAACGCCGCTCGGACCGGAAACGATAACGCTGTTGGATTCCATCCGCGTCAGGATGGTGCACAGTTCCTCGAATTTCTCCGCGCGGCCCACCAGCTTGAAGTTCTTCCGGCTGGCGATCTTCTCGCTGCCGGTGATCAGGAAGTTGTCGGCCATTTGCGGATTTCCATAGTTCAGATAGTTCAGGCAGTCAGTTTTGGAGAGGGTGGACGATCCCAATCGGGGTCAGATTTGGCCGAACGTGATCTCCTTATCGTCGACCGGCTTCGGCGTCGTGGCGGCGGCCGAAGCGCCGGAATCCTTGGCGTCCATGCCGATGCTTTCCTGCAGCCGTGCGCGCACGGTGGCGGTGACATCGTTGAGCTCGCCGAGCCGGCTCTGGATGTTGGAGAGCCCGTCTTCGCGCAGCTTGTTGGCGGCCTGCAGCGATTCGGCGATGTTCGACATGGACTCGACCTTCTCCATGATCCGCTTGGAAGCCTCATCGACCTGGAGCGCCTGGCGAATGACCTCCTTGTTGGCGACGTCGTCGGTCACCGCATTCATCGCCCGCATCGAATCGCGCACGCTTTCCGAGGCCTCGTTGAGCGCCGAATTGTTGAGCGCCTGGATGGTGGTGTTGAGGTTGGTGGCGACGCTGGCGATGCCGTCGCTGGAGAGCTCGCGCAGATTGACGTTCTGCTTGCCGAGCGCGTCGTGGAAGGTGTTGGCGTCGACCGCGTCCTTCTCGAGGTCGGCTACCGTCTTTTTGGTGCTCCGCCCGCTGTCGAGGAGGGCGGTGACGTGGCGTTCGAAATCGTTCTTCTTGCGCTCGCGTTCAAGGCGGGCGAGGGTGTCTTCACCCTCCCGGACGGTCGACAGCGCCTGCACCTTCTCCTTGTTCGCCGCCGTGGCGAGGTCGATGCCCTTGTCGAGGATCGCGACGACCGTGATCATCTGCGAGTTGATCTTGACGAGCTTGTCGGCTTGCCCCTCGATGCCTCCGAGTTCGTCGCGCAACTCCGAGACCGAGACCTGGGACTGATCGATGTAGTTGAGCGCGGCCTTGATGATGCCCTCGACCCGCTTGACGTGCTCGGGACCGGAGATGTCGAGCATCTTGCGGACCTGGTCTTTTTCAGCCTTGAACTTGCCCTGCTTGGCATCGTGCTCGGCCTTCTCTGCGATGATCGCGGTCGCCTTGTCGCGGCAGCCCTTCAGGCCATCGATCCGCTTCGCGATCAAGAGTTCCTTGCTGGCGATCTCGGCCTGGGCGGACTTCTTGATACCGCCGAAAAAGCCGGTCTGATTCTTCAGTTGAGCGATGTCGCGCTCAAGCGTTTCCTTGTCGGAGACGACCTGGCGCGTTTCAGAATTCGACCTCCGCGGTGCGACGGTCCCAGTCGGCCTCGCGCTTGCGATCGTCCTCGATCTCGGCGAAGGTATCCAGCACGACATTGTCGCCGGCGGTCCGCAGCGTGTAGAGCGCATCCAGGTTGTCGACCAGCGGATGTATCATCTCGCGAAAATCAAGCACGCCCTTGTTCATGTCCGCGAAGGTTTGCTTCATCTTGGCGAAGACGGTCGTCGACGATAGCTCGATCAGCTTGCGCTGCATCAAGGTACGCTGCTGGGCGAGGTATTCCTTGTAGGCTTCAAGCTGCTTGATCGATGTCTTGCATTCCTCACCGAGGTCCGGCGAGAGCAGGGCTCCGACCTGCCGGCTGCGCTCCTCCGGAGCCGCTTCAGGGTTGAACACGATCTTGGCCACCGGATTGGCGGTGATGTCGATGGCTGCGGTCTGCGCCGCCTGCTTCGGCGCCATCCGTGCCTTGACGGCCTCGTTGACTGCGGTCAATTCCGAGAGTTTCGGCGATACTGAGGTAGACATATACGGACGTCTCCTGGTCTGGCGGCTCCGGAGCGGGACCGCGCATGGGCGGCGCAGGCTTCCGGGCTCTGCATCGCGGAAAATGTTCTCTCAGCGGCGAATGTGAAAACCGCATCCGGCCGGCCGGCCGAAAGCTAGATGCGACTTCTTGCGCTTACAACCATAGGAGGCTCGATTTGGCCGTTAACCCGAACAAACAATGGAGGCATCACCTGAAGCTCCGGCTGTGGGCGGCACGGCGCGACCAACGAACGTGGTTCGTGAATGGCCGCAGCTTGCCGGCGGGCGCGGTACCCATAGGGAGTTGGTGTATCCAGCGCGCCGCCAAGTTCGAACTATATAGCCGCGCTCCCGGTCATTTGAATGACCGGGAAGGCCTTTTTCGCATGTGGCCATAGCGGCCCAAATATCCGTTATTCGCATAAGGTATATTATGGAATATTTATATCTTTAATTAGATCATATATTTAGACGGAATTGCTGCCAAACCAATTTGGTTGAGCGTTCTCTTTGAGCCGACTGGGCGCGCGCGAAATCGAGATCGCTGATGACCCCGCAGCGTCAGGTCCGTATAGGATGGCATCTCAAAAACAACAAGCCTCAAGGGAAACGCCAATGAGATTCTCACGACGCACGCTTCTCAAGGCATCCGCTGCTTCCGCCGTGCTGGGCGGGCTTGGCTCGCCGATGGTCGCACGCGCCCAGACGGCCGAGTTTACCTACAAGTATGCCAACAACGCGCCGGACTCGCATCCGATGAACGTGCGCGCCAAGGAGATGGCGGCGGCGATCAAGGCCGACACCCATGGCCGGTTCGACTTGCAGATTTTCCCGAATAACCAGCTCGGTTCCGACACCGACATGCTGAGCCAGCTTCGCTCCGGCGGCATCGAGTTCTTCACATTGTCCGGCCTGATCCTGGCCACGCTGGTTCCGGCAGCCTCGATCAACGGCCTTGGTTTCGCGTTCCCGGACTACGACACGGTATGGAAAGCGATGGACGGCGATCTCGGCGCCTATGTGCGCGGTGAAATCGCCAAGGCCAACCTCGTGGCCATGGACAAGATCTGGGACAACGGGTTCCGCCAGACCACGTCTTCGACCAAGGCGATCAAAAGCCCTGACGACTACAAGGGCTTCAAGATCCGCGTGCCGGTCTCCCCGCTCTGGACCTCGATGTTCAGGGCGTTCGACGCCTCACCAGCCTCGATCAATTTCAGCGAGGTCTATTCGGCACTGCAGACCAGGATTGTCGAAGGCCAGGAAAATCCGCTGGCGCTGATCTCGACGGCGAAACTCTACGAGGTGCAGAAATATTGCTCCCTGACCAATCACATGTGGGACGGTTTCTGGTTCCTCGCCAATCGGCGCGCCTGGGAGAAGGTGCCGGAAGACCTTCGCGCCATCGTCGCCGGGAATATCAACGCCGCGGCGCTTAGGGAACGCGAGGATACGGCCAAGCTGAACGCCAATCTCCGTGGCGAGTTGGAGGCCAAAGGGCTGGTATTCAATCAGCCTGACGTGACACCATTCCGGGAGAAATTGCGTTCGGCCGGGTTCTATGCGGAATGGAAGGGCAAATACGGCGAGCAGGCCTGGGCGCTGCTCGAAAAGTCCGCCGGCAAGCTGTCGTAACGCGTTCCCGGATCACGCCCTGAGTGCAGGGGTTCGTTATGGCTGATGCCGAACCGATCGAGCTTATGGCCGGCGAGGTGGTTCAGTCCCCTCGCCGACGTCCGGCTTTGGCGACCCTGGAATATGTCCTGGGAATGCTGGTCGAGATCCCCGCAGCACTTCTGGTCGTGGCCGAGATCGTCATCCTGTTCGCCGGTGTCGTGGCGCGTTACGGGCTGCATAGCCCGCTGATCTGGTCGGACGAACTGGCCTCCATCCTGTTCCTGTGGCTGGCGATGCTTGGGGCCGCGGTGGCGTTCCGCCGCGCCGAGCACATGCGGATGACCGCGATCGTGGCCAGCGCAAGACCTTCGATGCGCGCCTATCTCGATCTGGTTGCGACCTGCGCCGCGCTGGCATTCCTCCTGATGATGGCCTGGCCGGCCTACGATTACGCCTACGAGGAAAGCTTCATCACCACGCCGGCGCTGCAGATCCTCAACAGCTGGCGCGCGGCCGCGTTGCCGGTCGGCATTGGCCTGATGGCGCTGTTTGCGGTGCTGCGGCTGGCGCGCGCCGGCGATTTCCGCACCGTGCTCGGCGCTATCCTGTCGGTCGCGGTGGTGATTGCGGTGTTCTGGCTGTTGAAGGGCTGGCTGAAGCCGCTCGGCAATATCAACCTGATCATCTTCTTCGTCGGCGTGGCGGGTTTTTGCGTGTTTGCCGGCATACCGATCGCCTTCGGATTTGGACTGGCCACCTATGGCTATCTGGCGCTGACGACGAATACGCCGTTGCTGGTGCTGGTCGGCCGCATGGACGAGGGCATGAGCCACCTGATCCTGCTGTCGGTACCGCTGTTCGTCTTCCTCGGCCTGTTGATCGAGATGACCGGGATGGCGCGGGCCATGGTCGCGTTCCTCGCCAGCCTGCTCGGCCACGTCCGCGGTGGACTGCATTACGTGCTGGTCGGCGCGATGTACCTGGTGTCGGGCATATCCGGCTCCAAGGCCGCCGATATGGCCGCCGTGGCGCCGGTGCTGTTTCCTGAAATGAAGCAGCGGGGCGCAAAACCGGGCGATCTCGTCGCCCTGCTCGCGGCTACCGGCGCGCAGACCGAAACCATTCCGCCAAGCCTGGTGCTGATCACCATCGGCTCGGTAACGGGGGTATCGATTGCCGCCTTGTTCACGGGCGGACTGCTGCCGGGCGTGGTGCTGGCGATCACATTGTGCACGCTGGTGTGGTGGCGCTACCGCGACGAGGATCTGCGCCATGTCAGCCGGGCGAGCGGCGGCGAGATTCTCCGCGCGCTCTTATCGCCCTGCCCGCATTGGCGCTGCCCTTCGTGATCCGCTATGCCGTGGTCGAGGGCATCGCGACCGCGACCGAGGTCTCCACCATCGGCATCGTCTATGCCCTCATCGTCGGCTTCCTGATTTACGGACTTTTGATCTACCGCAATTTCAACTGGCGGCGGATCATTCCAATGTTGATCGAGACGGCCTGCCTGTCGGGGGCCATTCTGTTGATCATCGGCTGCGCGACCGGCATGGCCTGGGGGTTGACGCAATCAGGCTTCTCCCGCGCGCTGGCCGCCGCCATGACCGGCCTGCCCGGCGGCGCGGCATCCTTTATCGCGGTATCGATCATGGCGTTCGTCATTCTCGGCAGCGTGCTCGAGGGCATTCCGGCCATCGTGCTGTTCGGGCCGCTGTTGTTTCCGATCGCACGTGCGGTCGGCGTCCATGAGGTCCATTATGCCATGATCATCATCCTTGCGATGGGCGTGGGATTGTTCGCGCCACCGTTCGGAGTGGGCTATTATGCCGCCTGCGCCATCGGGCGCGTGGACCCGGCCGAGGGCATCCGGCCGATCTGGGGCTACCTGCTGGCGCTCCTCATCGGGTTGATCGTGGTTGCGATCTTCCCGTGGATTTCGATCGGGTTCTTGTAAGCGACATGGATGAGACAAAGCCGATGACCGCAGTCCAAAACCAGTACAGCCTTGATCAGTATAGCGTTGGCCTCGACAAGACGCCGGCGAATTATGTGCCGCTGACGCCGCTGAGCTTCCTGGCGCGCACCGCTGCTATCTATCCGAACCATGTCAGTACCGTATACGAAGGCCGCGTTTTCACCTGGGCGCAGACTCATACGCGCTGCCGGCGCTTTGCATCGTTCCTCGCCGGCCGGAACATCGGCCGTGGCGACACGGTCGCGGCGATGCTGCCGAACATCCCGGCAATGAACGAGGTGCATTTTGCGGTGCCCATGGCCGGCGCCGTGCTCAACGCGCTCAACATCCGGCTCGATGCCGCTTCCATTGCCTTTCAGTTAGATCATGGCGGCGCCAAAATCATCCTGGTCGATCCGGAATTTGCCGGCGTCATCGCCGAGGCGCTGACCCTGATGAGCGGGCCAAGGCCCTTCGTCATCGATGTCGACGATGCGGCCTTCGCGGGCGGCAGGCGCATCGGCGAGATCGAATATGAGGACGCGCTGTCGCAAGGCGATCCGGGTTTTGCCGCACGGCTGCCGCCGGACGAATGGGACGCCATCGCGCTCAGTTACACTTCCGGAACCACAGGCAATCCCAAAGGCGTGGTGACCCACCATCGCGGCGCCTACCTCAACGCCGTCAGCAATATCCTCGCCGGCAATCTCGGCCAGCATCCGGTCTATCTCTGGACCCTGCCGATGTTCCATTGCAACGGCTGGTGCTTCCCGTGGACGATCGCTGCGACAGCGGGCATCAACGTTTGCCTGCGCAAGGTCGATCCCGCCAGGATTTTCGAGTTGATCCCAAAACACGGCGTCACCCATATGTGCGGCGCGCCGATCGTCTATAACACGCTGATCAATGCGCCGGATGCGCCAAAGCGCGGGGTCGCGCGGCCCGTGGTCGGATTGATAGCGGGCGCCGCCCCTCCGGTTGCCGTGCTGGAAGGCGCCGAAAGCATCGGGATCAAGCTGACCCATGTCTACGGCCTGACCGAAGTCTATGGCCCGGCGTCGGTCTGCGCGGAGCAGCCGGGCTGGGACGATTTGCCCGCCGATCAACGCGCGCAGCTCAAACGCCGGCAGGGCGTGCCCTACCCGCTGCAGGAGGATGTCACGGTGATCGACCCCGAAACCATGCAGCCGGTGCCGCGCGATGGCGAAACCATCGGCGAGGTGATGTTCCGCGGCAATATCGTGATGAAGGGCTATCTCAAGAATGAGAAAGCCACCCGGGAGGCGTTTGCCGGCGGCTGGTTTCACACCGGCGATCTCGGCGTAGTCGATGAACATGGCTATGTCATCATCAAGGATCGCTCGAAGGACATCATCATCTCCGGCGGCGAAAACATCTCCTCGGTCGAGGTCGAGGATGTGCTCTACAAGCACCCGGCCGTGCTGTTCGCCGCGGTGGTTGCGAAACCCGATGCAAAATGGGGCGAAGTACCTTGCGCGTTCATCGAATTGAAAGACAACGCGCGCGCCACCGAAGCCGAGATCATCGCGTTTTGCCGAAGTCAGATGTCAGGCTTCAAGACGCCGAAGGCCGTGGTGTTCGGTCCGATACCGAAGACATCCACCGGCAAGATCCAGAAATTCATGCTGCGCGACCAGGTTGATTCGGCGAAAGCGATTTCGGCGTGAGGCCTTTTTCGGCGTGAAGCCTTGCCTCGTGAACACTTGAAGCGGGAACAATTGCTACGACCGGTTCCACGCGACCGAAATATGACTGGGCTCAGCGTTCGACTTTCGACATCCGGTCGCATCCCGTTCTTACGTTTGTAACAGAGCACCGGCAAGTTTTCCGACTGCCGCCACCGCATGCTGCTGCTGGCGAAGCAATCGGAGAAAATTTCAATGAACGTTGCGGGATCGCGCCGGTTCGCCGGGCCGCCGGCTTTTCGGTCGGGTTTGGCCGTCACTCTTTTCTTGTCGGGAGTCGTGGGTGCCACCGGCGCCCTTGCCGACGACGATGACATTGGTTTCAGACCGGGAAATTTGCTGGTCAGCCGCTCGGTATACGACAACAATCCGGCCAATGTCGCCGTGGGGACGGCGCTGCCCCCGAACTGCGTCGCTCCCAATTGCGTGACCGCGACAACCGACGGTTCCTATCCGAATGTCTGGAATAATGACGCCGCAGACGCCAGTTTCGGCATTACCGCAAAGATCGTGCTGGATCAGCTCAGGCCGTCCGGCGAACTGGTCAATTCGCTCGAGGTGCCCAATAGCTCGGACCGCCGGATTTCGTCGA
This sequence comes from uncultured Pseudomonadota bacterium, assembly GCA_963771225.1. GTDB lineage: Bacteria > Pseudomonadota > Alphaproteobacteria > Rhizobiales > Xanthobacteraceae > Bradyrhizobium. The sequence goes on from CAVYSR010000017.1 coordinate 610,241, forward strand.
CCAAGGATCAAATGGTCACCAGCTTTCCGTCCAAATCGGAGATTGCGCTCAATCTGTCGACCGATGGCCGGGTGGTGACCTTCATGGGATACCTTGCGCCGATCGATGCGCTCGATGTCTCGAATTCCAACACGCCGGCGGTGGTCGATCCCACCAATCCCGTGCCCGGAGGTTATTCCCGCGTGGTCGCAGCGGTCGACGAGCACGGCCGGTTTAGCTTCACAAAAACCAATGCCTACAGCGGCAACAATGGCCGCGCGGCGATCCTGAACAACACCAACGGCGCGAACGTCATCTACACCGCCGGCAATGCCGGCAACGGTGGAAATCCTCAGCCGAACGGAATCATTGTCGGCGCCGGGCTGCAAATCATGACCGCAGAACAAAAGCCGCTCGTGGCCCAGCCGGACCCGGGTCTGCCGACGCCCGTCGGCAGCTTCAGCATCACGGAACTGGGACTGACGGCGGACAAGATCGGCAAAGACACCAACTTCCGCGGTCTCACCATCTCAAGCAATGTCATCTATACGACCAAGGGCAGCGGCGGTAACGGTATCAACACGGTCTACTTTATCGATACGACCGGGTTCGACTTCGACCGGCAAGCCGCTGGCGTGCCCCAACGGCGTCGGTCTGCCGGGAGCACATGCTACCCTTCCCACCACGCCCATTTTTTACGACGCCACGAAGCTGCAGACATCGGGAGTCGCGCCCTACAACATGTGCATCCTGAAGGGCTTTCCGACGACGTTGGCCAAAGTCAAAACGGCGACGGCATTCCCGTTCGGAGTCTGGTTCGCCGACGCCAAGACACTCTACGTCTCCGACGAAGGCAACGGCACCACTACGTTTGATCCGGTGTCGGGCAAGTACACGGCCGCCGCGACGCAGACCTCGGCGGGACTGCAGAAGTGGGTGTTCGACGCTGGCCTCGGCGCGTGGAAACTGGCCTACGTGCTGCAAACCGGCCTGAACCTCGGCGTGCCCTATACGGTGAAGAACTATCCCACCGGCCAAAATCCCGCGACCGGGCTGCCGTGGTCGCCGGCTGCCGATGGCCTTCGGAATATCATGGGTCGCGTCAATCACAATGGTACCGCGACGATCTGGGCCATCACCTCGACCGTCAGCGGCGACGGCGACCAGGGTGCCGATCCGAACCAGCTGGTCATGATCACCGATAACCTGGCCGCAACCAGCCTTCCCGCGGGCGAGAGCTTCACGGCCATTCAAACGGCGCGCTTTGGCGAAGTCCTCCGTGGCGTTTCGTTCACGCCGGGAACCGATCGCGACCGGCTTGCCGACGCCGATGGCAATCGCGATGACGATCACAGCCACGACGACGATCACGGCCACGATCATCAATAGACCGATGCAGTGACTGGTCAGCCGGTGCCATGCGGCGCCGGCTGATTTTTCCGGCCGACCAGCCGCGATAGGGCTTGAAGCAGTTTCAGCCTGCTTGCTCCAGCGTCAGCTGCATGCCGTCATAGGCCGGGATCACATTCACCGGCAGGCTTTGCCGCAGCACCTCGTAATCCAGATCGGAATGCATGTTGGTGATGACGGCCCGCCGCGGCTTGAAACGATCGATCCAGGACAGGGCGTCGTTGACGCTGAAGTGGCTGGGATGCCCGGCATAGCGCAGCCCGTCGATGATCCAGAGGTCGAGACCTTCCAGAAACGGCCAGCTCGCGGGCGGAATGTCGCTGACGTCGGGCGTGTAGGCGGCGTCACCGATCCGATAACCCAACGCCGGGATATTGCCGTGCTGCAGGATGAACGCTGAGAGCGTCACCGGACCGCCCTTCCCTTCGATGGTGCGGCTTTCGCCGGCCTCGATGGCGTGATTGTCCAGGATCGGCGGATAGTCGCTGCCGGGCGGCGCTACAAAACAATATGAAAACCGCAGCAGGATATGATCCGCGGTCGATTGATTGAGATAGACCGGAATGCGTTTGCGCTGATGCAGCACGACCGAGCGGAGGTCGTCGATCCCGTGGGTCTGGTCGGCATGCTCATGGGTCAGGAACACCGCATCGATGTGATCGACGTTGGCGTCGATCAACTGCTCGCGCAGATCCGGCGAGGTATCGATCACGATCCGCGTTGTTCCCTGGTCCGATGTCCGCTCGGCAAGCAGCGAGCAGCGGCGGCGGCGGTTCCTGGGATTATCGGGATCGCACGCGCCCCAGCCAAGCGCCGGGCGCGGCACGCCGGCGGAGGATCCGCAGCCGAGAATGGTCAGGGACAGCGTCATGCCGCCGCTTTCACAGGTGGCGGCACCTTGCTGAACAGACGGAAGAAATTCGCCGTGGTCTGGTCGGATATTTCCTGCAGCGAGACGCCACGCGCTTCCGCCAGCACCTTGGCGATTTCAACGACGTAGGCGGGCTCGTTGCGCTTGCCGCGAAATTTACCGGGCGCCAGATACGGCGCGTCGGTCTCGACCATGATGCGATCGGCTGGAAGCTCGGCGGCAAGATCGCGCAGCGCCAGCGATTTCTTGAAGGTCAGGATTCCCGTGAACGAAATCGAAAGGCCCAAGGCGATTGCCTTCATCGCGAGTTCCCGCCCGCCGGTGTAGCAATGCAGCACGGCGCGAAACGCTCCCTTGGCCATCTCGTCCTCGAGAATGCGGCCGCAGGCTTCATCGGCCTCGCGGGTATGAATGACCAGCGGCAGTCCCGTCGCGCGCGCTGCGGCGATGTGCGCGCGGAATCCCCGCTCCTGCGCTTCGGGCGAGCCGTTCTCGTAGAAATTATCCAGGCCCGCCTCGCCCAACGCCACCACTTTCGGATGCCGCGTCAGCTCGATCAGTTCATCGGCGGCAATACCGTCTTCTTCATCCGCGTGATGCGGGTGGGTGCCAACCGAACAATAGACGTTCGAAAATTTCTCCGCGATCGCCAGCAACCCGCCGAGGCGCCTTACTCGCGTCGAGATGGTGACGATGCGCCCGATCCCGGCGGCATCCGCTCGCGCGACGATGCCGTCGAGATCTTCTGCGAAATCCGGAAAATCGAGATGGCAATGACTGTCGACGAGCATGGCTTTCCAACCGTTCAGACAGCGGTCGGTTCGATGTAGCGCGGGAAGATCCCCGTCGGCGCCGGCAACGCGGTGCCGGCCTTGATCCGGGTGCCGCCGCCTAAAACCGCGAAATTTCGCTGATCGGAGGCAATGCCGAGGATGTCGAGCATTTTCGATGACAGAATCGGGCATCACCGGCTGCGTCAGAACAGCGATCTGCCGGATCACTTCGGCGGTCACATACAACACCGTTCGTTGACGTTGCGGGTCGGTCTTCGCCAGCGCCCACGGCGCCTCGCCGGCGAAATAGCGATTGGCTTCCGCTACTACCGCCCACACCGAGTTCAGCCAGTGATGAATTTGCTGGGTACTCATCGCCATTCGCGCGGTCGCGATCATGCCGTCGGCCAGCGTCAGGATCGCCTTGTCATTATCGCTGAAAGCGCCCGGCTCGGGCAACACGCCCTCGAGCTGCTTTGCGATCATCGACAGCGAGCGCTGTGCGAGATTGCCGAGGTCATTGGCGAGATCGGCATTGATGCGCGCCACAATGGCTTCGTGATTATAGTTGCCGTCCTGCCCGAACGGGACTTCGCGCAGGAAGAAATACCGCATCTGATCGACGCCGTACTGGTCGGCGAGATTGAAGGGGTCGACAACGTTGCCGACCGATTTCGACATTTTTTCACCCCGGCTGAACAGAAATCCGTGCGCGAATACGCGCTTGGGCAGTGCGATACCTGCCGACATCAGGAATGCTGGCCAATATACCGCGTGGAAGCGGATGATGTCCTTGCCGATGATGTGCACGTCGGCCGGCCAATAGCGCCAGTTCGCGCTGCTCTCGTCGGGGAAGCCGACGCCGGTGATGTAGTTTGTCAGCGCATCAACCCAGACATACATCACATGCTCGGGGTCGTTGGGTACCTTGACGCCCCAGTCAAAAGTGGTGCGCGAGATCGATAGATCTCTCAACCCGCCTTTCACGAAGCTGACGACCTCATTGCGGCGCGAATCCGGTCCGATGAAATCAGGTTGCTCATTGTAAAGCGCGAGCAGCCGGTCCTGATAGGCGGACAGCTTGAAGAAATAGCTCTTCTCCTCAACCCAATCGACCGGCGAGCCCTGCGGCCCGCGACGCACTCCGTCGTCGCCGACCACGGTTTCGTCTTCGGCGTAATAGGCCTCGTCGCGCACCGAATACCAGCCGGCGTAGCTATCCGGATAAATGTCGCCGTTGTCGGCCATCCGCTGCCAGATCGCCTGGCTGGAGCGATGATGTTGTTCCTCCGTTGTGCGGATGAAGCGATCGAACGAAACGTTCAGGCGCTGGTCCATTTCCTTGAACCGGCCGGCGTTGCGCGTAGCGAGATCGGACGGCGTCATTCCCTCGGCCTGCGCGGTCTGAATCATCTTCTGACCGTGCTCGTCGGTGCCGGTGAGAAAGAACACGTCCTTGCCATCGAGCCGCGCAAAACGCGCCAGCGCGTCGGTCGCGATCGCCTCATAGGCGTGGCCGATATGCGGCGTGCCATTCGGGTAGGCAATGGCGGTCGTGATATAGTAGGAATTGCTGTCGGTCGGGGGCTTCGACTTCACGGCGCGAGGGAGAGGCTTTGCCGCTTCGCCGGCTTTTTTCTTCGAGGACTTCCGCGGGGTCTTCTTCGCGGCCGCTTTTTTCTTGGCTGCTTTCGTCGCTGTCGTCTTTATTGCCTTCTTTGCAGCCGTTTCCTGGCCGGCGTCACCGCACGTTTGCTCTTCTTCGCGCGCTTTTTCGACGCCGCCGCTTTTTTGGCGGCGCGGGCGCGGGTTGGCTTGCGAGCCTTCTTCGCCTTTCGTTTTTTGACGCTATTTTTTTTGGCGGTCGCCACCACGATTTCCTTTTATTGCTCGAACACGATTGTCGGGGATGACCACAAGCGGAGCGCCTAGCGCGTCGCCTCCGCAAGCAGCCCGAACACCGAGAAAACCAGCGGTTTTCGTTCCAGATTGTATTCCGCGGTGTCGCGCGCGGCGCGGTTGATCTTTTCCCACACCTCCGCCAGCCGTGCAAGGCGGGGAAGGTTCGCATTGGCATTGGCGTCGTCGGCCCGCAGGCGTTCGCTGACCCAGCGATCGATGCTGTCGACGAAGGCCGCGAGCGCCACCCGGTCGCTGCCGCCAAGCGCGTCCCCGAGCGCATGAAGTTCGCGCGGATCGACCTGCGGCAGGGTGGCCAGCAACGCCGCGGTGCGCTGGTGAAGTTTGACGGCATCGCCACCGAGTAGCGTTAGCGCCCGGGCGACACTGCCATCCGCTGCCTCAGCCGCCTCCGCGAGCGCGGGGTCATCGATCGCGAGTTTGGCGGCTTGCGCCGCGGCACTTATGACGTCCGCGGTGGCGAGCGGCCGCAACGCCAATTTGCGGCAGCGCGACTGAATCGTCGGCAGAACCCGCGCCGGCGCGTGGCTGACGAGAAGGAAGAGCGATTGTCGCGGCGGCTCCTCGAGAACCTTGAGCAGTGCGTTGGCCGCGTTGGGATTGAGCTCATCGACGGTGTCGACAATGCAGACCCGCCAACCCTCCACCGCCGCGGTCGAACCGAAAAACGAGATGGTCTCGCGGGTCTCGTCAACGGTGATCACCGTCCGCATCACGCCCTTGTCGTTGAGGCTACGTTCCAGCGTGAGCAAGCCGCCATGCGCGCCGGCGGCGACATGGCGGGCGACGGGATCGGAGGGATCGACCCAGAGCGTCTCGGCGCGTTGCACATCGGCGGCCAAGGCATCGCGATGCGCGAGCACGAACCGCGCCATTCGATAGGCCAGCGTCGCCTTGCCGATGCCCTGCGCCCCGCCGATCAGCCAGGCGTGCGGAATCCGCCCGCTGCGATAGGCATTCAGCAACGCCAGCTCGGCTTCGCGGTGCCCGAATAACACGGCAGTTTCACGGGGATGGACGGCCGAAAATTGCGGTTCGATCTGACGGGCGCTCATGCCGGGTTGACCGCGTTGGCGGCACTGACGGCGAAGAATCGATTGCGCAACGCGGCCCACACACTCGCGGCAACCGTATTGGCATCGGCATTGGCGTCGATCAGTACGCATCGCCTTGGTTCATCGGCTGCGATCTGCCGGTAAGCGTCGCGCAATTGCTGGTGAAACTTGACGTCCTCCGCCTCGAATCTGTCAGGCGCACCGCTGCCGCGGCGGGCGGCGGCGCGCTTCATGCCGACTTCGACCGGTACATCGAGAATGAGCGTCAAATCGGGCTTGAGATCGCCGATCGTGACCCGCTCCATCGCATTCATGATTTCGGGAGCGACCTTGCCCAGCCTGCCCTGGTAGGCACGTGTCGAGTCCGAAAAGCGGTCGCACAGCACCCAAACGCCCTGGCTCAGGGCCGGTTTGATGACGGTGCGCACATGGTCGTCGCGCGCGGCTGCAAACAGCAAGGTCTCTGCTTCCGGGCCCAACAGCTTGCCCATGCCGGACAACAGCAGATGGCGAATGATTTCGGCCCCCGGCGATCCGCCCGGCTCGCGCGTGACGATGGCACGCAGCTTCGCCGCGTCGAGACGTTCGGCCAGTATTCTGATCTGAGTGGACTTTCCGGATCCCTCGCCGCCCTCAAAGGAGATAAATCGTCCGCGCCCGGGAGTTCTTTTGACCGCTGCCTCGGCCATGGTCAGAGCTTCTCGACGCCCGCGCGAAACATTCCGATGACAAGTTCGCTTACGCCATCGATCGCGCGGCGCATCATCGATCCGGTGCCGACCGCTTCCGACGAATAGACCGGCGTCTCCACGGCAATGTTGGCGCCTCGCCAGACCCTGACCAGGCCAATGCGCTGTCCGGGCTCGATCGGCGCCCGTACCGGCCCGTTATAGACCACGCGGGCGATCAATTTATCGCTGCCGTTTTTCTGCACCATCACCTTGATCGGTTCGGGGCTCGCAAGCTTGACCGAACGGCTGTCGCCACCGAATACCTTGGCATACCCGACCGGCCTGCTGGGCGGCGAACAGGGTGCGCGCCTCGAAATTGCGAAATCCCCATTCCAGCATTTTTTTGGCTTCGGAGGCGCGGTCTTCCGGATCTTCAAGACCGTTGACGACGACGATCAAACGTATCCCGTTCTGCACGGCAGAACCGACCATGCCGTAGCCGCCATCCTTGGTATAGCCAGTCTTGAGCCCGTCGGCTCCCTCGAGGGACGTCAGCAGCGGATTGCGGTTCGGTTGCCGGATCTTGTTCCAGGTGAATTCCTTCTCGCCAAATAGCTTGTAGAATTCGGGATAGGTCTGGATGATGTGGCGCGCAAGCTTGGCGAGTTCACGCACCGTCATCTTGTTGCCGGGATCAGGCAACCCGTTCGAATTGGCGAAGGTTGACCGGGTCAAGCCAAGCTCACGCGCGCGTTTGGTCATCTTGTCCGCAGCAAAGGCGCGCTCATTGCCGGCGATCCCCTCCGCCAGCACCATACAGGCGTCGTTGCCGCTCTGAATGATGGCGCCGTGCAAGAGATCATCCACGGCAATCTTGCTGTGAAGGATCGCAAACATGGTCGAACCGCCTGCGGGCGCGCCGCCCCTGCGCCATGCATTTTCGCTGACAGGATATTCGTCGGTCAGCTTGATTTCGCCTTGCTGGATGGCATGGAAGACCACCTCGGCGGTCATCAGCTTCATCATGCTGGATGGTGCCCTCAGCTCATCCGCATTCTTCTCGAACAGCACGCTGCCGCTTGACGCCTCGATCAGGATCGCGGTCGGCGCGTCACCGTCGAAGCCGCCCTCTTCCTTCTTGGCGCCCTGCACACTGTTGTTGGCGGCGTACACCATGCCACCCCACCCGACCGCCACGACGACGACGCCCGCGATCAGGCGGCGCCAAACCGGTGCCGTCGCGAAGCTGGATTTGCGAAAGGAGAATATTTCGACTGCCATCGGCGGTGCCATGAAGCTCGCGTTCTAACAGTTGGAAGTATGGCAAACAACACGCCGCTTGCGGGCGCTCGCCTTGCCGGGCGCCAATTGCCGGGGTGTTCAAACACCCCTATCGTGCCGACCTGACGGATTATCCAACAAAATCCCCGAAACAAGGCGGAAAAGCGATGCCATCCTCACGCACCATTTCCGCCAACGGGATCGAGATATTTCTGCTTGAACAGGGCGAAGGTCCGCTGGTGGTGCTGTGCCACGGCTGGCCGGAATTATCCTATTCCTGGCGGCATCAAATCCCGGCAATTGCTGCGGCGGGCTATCATGTCGTCGCACCGGATATGCGCGGTTTCGGTCGAACCAGCGCGCCTGCGAATATTGCTGCCTACAGTATCTTCGATCATGTCGGCGACATGGTGGCGCTGGTTGCCGCACTTGGCGAAAAGCAGGCTGTCGTCGTCGGCCACGATTGGGGCGCCCCGGTCGCCTGGCACGCAGCGATGTTCCGCCCCGATGTTTTCTCCGCCGTTGCCGGCTTGAGCGTTCCCCCGCCGTTTCGGGGGCGCGGCCGGCCGCTCGAAACCTTGCGCGAAAGCGGCATCACCAATTTCTACTGGCAGTATTTTCAGGCGCCCGGTGTCGCCGAGCGCGAGTTCGAGCGCGATGTCGATGTGACGATGCGGACCCTGCTTGGGCGCGGATTTTCGGATCCGGCGGCCTCATTGTTCGTGGAGGACGGCAAGGGATTTCTCGGTGAACCCGGCGCGAACCGGCCGTTGCCGGACTGGCTGACCGAGGCCGACCTGGCCACCTTCAGCGAGGCCTACCGCAAGTCGGGCTTCGGCGGTGGATTGAACTGGTACCGCAACATCGATCGCAACTGGGAATTGACCGCGCCGTGGCAAGACGCGCGGATCAGCCAGCCGTCACTGTTCATCGCCGGGTCGAACGATTCCGTCATCACCGGCTTGATCGGTGCCAAGCGCGTCGCCGACATGGAACGGGTTCTGCCCAACCTCAAGCAAAAGCTCATCATCGACGGCGCCGGGCATTGGGTGCAGCAGGAACGGGCCGACGAGGTCAACGCAGCCTTGATTGCTTTCCTGGGGGATTGCGGCCGCGAAAAACGGGTTCAATAGAGCCCGCGCCCGGCCAGCAATTCGCTCGGTCCATGCGGGTCGACCGGCGCATAGGCGGAAACCGGCCTGACGCCGGAGGCATAACGATCGTCACGTTCGTAGGACACGGCGCGCGGGTTTTCGAGAACGCGACCGCTCGAACGCATGCGGGCGGAAGCGGACATTTCCGATGTCGCCGATATCGAGGCCCGATCCGCCGACGTGTTGCCGAGGCTATAGGGCCGCCCCTCGGGCATGGGCACCTCGCCCCGGATCGCACGGCCCGAGGACGGCGCTTCCGGAACGAACGGACGGGCGGAGGCAACCCGAACCAGCGACGGCGATGGCGCCGGCACGCCGGTGCGCAGGGTCGCTATCAATTGCCGGTCGTCGGACCCTTCCAGCGGCGCCCGGCCGACATACTCGACCCGCACCCGTGCGATGCCATTGCCCTTGAATTCCAGGAGTTCGGCGGCCCGGCTGGAGACGTCCATCACCCGGTTGCCGTGATAAGGTCCGCGGTCATTGACGCGAACGACCAGCGATTTGCCGTTGGAAAGATTGGTCACGCGCGCATAGCACGGCATCGGCAGGGTCGGATGGGCGGCGGTCAGCGAGGCCATGTCGAACACTTCGCCATTGGCGGTCAGCCGGCCGTGAAAATCGTCGCCATACCAGGAGGCCAGCCCCTCCGCGCGATAGTGGGTGTCTTCTTCCGGAACGTAGACCTGGCCAGCGACGGTATAGGGTTTGCCGACCCGGTAGGTGCCACCACCCTTCGGCACAGGGTCGCCAAACGCCACCACGCGCGGGCTGCTGGAAACGCCATATTTGGGGTCAACGCCGCCGGCAAATTTGCCTGACGACGCGCAGTTGGCGAGGACGAGGCACGCCGCCACGGCCGCGACGCCTCGCGCCGCCCGTAGAACCGGATCTGACCGTCGAATCCCCATGCGCCCCAATTACCATTCCGCCGGCCGCATGCCTACTTGAGGCGCACAGCCGCTACACGTCCCCAACGCAGCCCACTTCCGCACCAAGGTATGAATATATCGCAGCCCGAACGCGGCGAAAATGGGGAGAGCTTTGGGGTGGTGAATTAATGGTTGCGTTAGACGGCGCCGTTGAAGAGCGTTCAATTCGCGGGAGTTGCTTGATTTGAACCGCATCTCTCCATTCCGAAAAAGCGTGCGGGGCGAGTTTACGACAGTACGTGGCGGAGTGGCTCACGGTGCTGCGCTGGAAAGCCCAAGCGATCGTCATGGTTGGATGTATTCGAACGAAAATCTGTAATAACTTTCAGAGGATAACGTCCTTCTCTTCATGTTGTTTGGTATGTTCGATGGCCCTCATTGTGCGGTTAGTTTCGAGGCTTGTCCCAAACGGAGCAGCTGCCGCGTATTCGACCAAAATCCGGGCTAGCAGAACTCGAAATGCAACTTTGGGACCTTCCACGATGCGTCGCGTGCTTTTCGGACTGCTATTTTTTTCGCTAACGGCCCGCGGCGGTGCTTTCGGCGGCGAAGCACAAGCGCCCAGCTCCGATCTCCGCGGTTCGCTGGAAAAGCCATCGCCGGCTGGACAGTCGCACCCTTCCAAGAGCAGCAAGCGGGTCTCAAGGGCCGAGCCGGATGCACACTCCGGACCGCGGTCGCTACCCCTCTCGTCGGCAGCGGCTTATGCTTTTGAACATCCAACCTCCTTGCCGATGTCCTCGCCGTCTCAACCGGTGCCCCCTGCCAGCAAGGCGTGGACCGGCTTTTATGTGGGAGCAGGAGCCGGCGCGGCTCATCCATGACAGCTCGATCGGCCGAGGGATGAACGCGGGCGATGCTCCCGTGCACGTTGACGAAGCGTTGCCCGCTGCCATAAACAAGCCCACCAAGGGCGTTGGCGGGCAAGCGGTAGCAAACGGCCATCGTCAGCCTTGGGCGTCTCTTAAAGCTGAACGACTCTATTGGTTTGGAAGGGTGGCCGAGTGGTTTAAGGCACCGGTCTTGAAAACCGGCGTGCCTGCAAGGGTACCGTGGGTTCGAATCCCACCCCTTCCGCCAAATAAGTCATGGGATCGGTGGTCATGCCACCGAATTAAGCAGCAATCGCGCCCAGCCACAAAATTGTGCGCACTGGGCGACTAGCGGTTTGCCGGGAAACCCTCTTCAATGAGGCATACGCAGCTGTGGGCTATGCCCACTCCGCGAGGTCGTGACGGGAGGTTGAACATGCAGAGTCAGCTACTCGACCGCGCAAGCTGCCCCGGCGGCGCGCAAATGGTATTGGAACCGGGCCATCGCGCGCACTTATTTTCCGCTCGAGCTTGGTTTTCGCAGCGCACCTGGCTTCTCCGGGGAACTCGATGTGTGGTCGGTCGGAAACGTGTCGATCTCGCGCAATGTGTCCGACGGCATGATCTATCGCCGCCATGAGCGGCATCTGCTGAACGAGACCGAAGAGAACTTTCTCATCACCGTACCGGAGATCTCCGAGGTCACCTTCGCGCAGGAGGGCAAGGAGGTGCGCTGCCGGCCCGGCGCCTTTCTGGTGGAGCGCAGCCACCTGCCCTATGATTTCAGCTACGCCGAGGCCAACGCACTCTGGGTCTTGAAGGTGCCGAGCGCAGTGCTGCGGGCACGGATCGGACAACCCGAACGGCTCACCACCCTCACCTTCAATTCTACCCGCGGCGTCGGCGCGCTGTTCGTCGACATGATCCGCCTTTCCGCGCCGCGCATCGACGAAATGAACGACGAGGCCCGCGCTCTCACCGGCAAGCACCTCGTCGATCTCCTCGCCATAGCGGTCGAGGCCGACGACCGCGTGCTCGGCGGCGGCGCTACTTCGGTACAAAGCGCCCACCTGCGGCGGGTCGAGCGCTTCGTCCGCGCCAACCTGGCCGACAGCGACCTCTCGCCACAGATGATTGCGGAGCGCTGCGGTATCTCGGTTCGCTATTTGCACCAGCTGTTCGAAAGTCAGGGCGCCACCGTCTGCGGCTGGCTTCGCCATCAACGCCTCCTGATGTGCGACGAGTCATTGCGCGATCCCTCAAACCGCAAATCGATCGCCGAAATCGCCTATCAGTGGGGTTTCGGCGACCAGGGCCAGTTCGGCCGCCATTACCGGGCGCATTTCGGCCGCACGCCGAGCGATGCGCGTGAAGCCGCGCGCTCCGGCGCCGTCGGCGGCACACGGGAGACAATCGTCACGCCGACGGGCTGACCCGGCGGCGACCTCTCAGGACAATCGTGGAATCGGTCCGGGTTTTCCGGCCGCGGCGGAGCTTTGCCCTCAGTACCGAGCAAGAGCGTTTTCGAGCGAAGTGGATACCGGTTCGCGTGAAGAAAAAGCGTCAAAATAAAGAGATAGAGCCTCCGTTCCGATTCAATCGGAACGGAAAAGGGCTCTAGAACAGGAGAGAATTCCTTGCAAAACCTGCGCGTTGCCGTGGATGTCGGCGGCACCTTCACCGACATCTGCATCATGGATGATACGACCGGCCTCATCCGCATCGAGAAGACCGCGTCGTCCAGGGACCCGATCGACGCCATCATGTCCGGCCTCGACAAGGCCGCGATCGATCTCGGCAAGGTGGCGCTGTTCTCGCACGGAACGACGGTGGCCACCAATGCTCTCATCACGCGGCGATTGCCGCGGACCGCCATGGTCTGCACCAAGGGCTTCCGTGACGTCATCGAAATCCGGCGCGCCAACAAGGAAGAGCTCTGGGATACCTACAAGGACGTGGTGAAGCCTTATGTCCCGCGACGGGATCGTCTCGTCGTCGCCGAGCGCGTGGATGCCCAGGGCGCCGTCGTCACTTCGCTCGATGAAGCTGGCGCGCGCCAGGTCGCCCACATCCTCAAACGTCGCAACGTCGCGGCCGTCGCCGTTTGCTTCATGAATTCCTACATGAATGGCGCCAACGAGCGGCGAATGAAACAGATCCTGCAGGAGGAGATGCCGGACATCCCGGTCTCGATCTCGTCGCAGGTGCTGCCGGAAATCTTCGAGCACGAGCGTTTTTCCACCACCGTCGTCAACGCGGCGCTGAGCCCGGTGGTGGTGGACTACACCACCCGTCTCGGCGACCGGTTGAAACAGGAGGGCTATCAGCGCGATCTGCTCCTGCTCCACACCGGTGGCGGGGTGATGACGCCAGGAAGCGTCAAGGATTTCGCCGCTCGCCTCGCAGGATCGGGGATCGCTGCGGGCGCGATCGCCAGCCGGCACATTGCCATGCTGTGCGGGTTCAAGAATTCGATCGGCCTTGACATGGGCGGCACCTCCACCGATGTGTCTCTCGCCTATGAGGGCCAATCGCGCGTCACCAAGGATTGGCATGTCGAGTTCGGATATCCGATCCGCTTTTCCTCGATCGAAGTCCTGACCATCGGTGCCGGAGGCGGTTCGCTCGCCTGGACCGACGAAGCAGGCTCGCTGCGCAACGGCCCGCAATCGGCTGGCGCTAATCCTGGCCCCGCCTGTTACGGCAACGGCAACCATCAGGCCACCAACACCGACGCCAACGTGGTGCTGGGGCGGCTCGGGTCTAGCCTCGCCGGCGGCAAGATCACGCTCGACCCCGCCCTCGCCGCCGAAGCCGTAGACGGTGTTGCCAAATCGTTCGGCCTAACTCGCGAGTCGGCCGCGGACGCCATCATCCGGGTCGCCAACGCCAACATGTCGGATGCGGTCCGCTTGATCTCGATCACCCGTGGCTATGATCCGCGCGATTTCGCGCTTGGTCGCTTTCGGCGGTGCCGGCGCACTGCACGGCGTCGCTATCGCGAGGGAACTGTCGATCCCGGCAGTGATTGTACCGCCAAATCCTGGAGTCACCTCAGCACTGGGCTGCCTTCTGGTTGATGTGCAGCATGATTTTTCCGAAAGCTATCTTGCCGGCACGGCAGAGGCAGACCCTGCCGCGATCGAAGCGGCCTTTGCCCGGCTGGAGAAGGAAGCGCTTGAGCGTCTCGCGCACGAGGGCGTCGCAGCACCGGACATCGTCCTGGCGCGCACAATCGACATGATGTACCAGGGCCAATGGCGCTCGTTGGCCGTTGCCGCGCCGAGCCCGATCGGCACAATCAAGGATCTCGTCGAGGCCTTCCACCACAGTCACGAGCGCGAATACAATTTTCGCCGCGACAACGCGCCCGTCGACCTGTTCCGCCTCAACCTGAAGGCAGTCGGCGTGGTGCCCAAGGCCGAGCTCGCCATCCACGAGGCGACCGGGATCACACCTAAGCCCGTGAGCCATCGCCCCGTCTGGTTCGAGGCCGATACCTGCATCGAGACGCCGGTCTATGAGCGCACCGACCTGCCGGCGGGCCTAAAGCTCGCCGGCCCCGCCGTGGTCGAACAGGTTGATTCCACCGTCCTGATCCCGCCGGGTACCACCGCCGAGGTGGATCAGTATCTCAACATCATCATTCGCGTGAAAGAATAACCCGATGGCCGAAAAACCCGCGCTCGATCCCGTTACTTTCGAGGTCCTGAAGAATTCCTTCATCAGCAGCGTCGACCAGATGGGCGAGCAGATCCTCAGGACCTGCTATTCCTTCGTGATCTACAATCGCGATTTCTCCAACGGGCTCCATGACGCGGAGGGCAATTCCGCCGCCCAGGGCAATCAGGACATCGCCGTTCATGTCGGCACGCTGCACTTTACCTGCAAGGACGTCATGCGCGCCTTCGCCGGCGACATGCATCCGGGCGACGTCTACGCCATCAACGATCCCTATGCCGGCGGCACTCACTTCTCCGACGTGCGGTTAATTCGGCCGATCTTTGCCGACGGCAAGATCATCGCCTTCAGCCAGTCGAACGGCCATTGGTCCGATGTCGGCGGCAGCGTGCCCGGCTCGTTCGACGTCGTAGCGCGTGAGATGTTTCGCGAGGGTCTGCGCATCACGCCGGTCCGTTTGTTCGACAAGGGGCGCTTTTGCGGCGACGTGGCGCATCTGATCGCATCGAACACGCGCGATCCGGTCTCGATTATCGGCGACATCCAGGCCCAGGCCGAGGCGACACGGGTGTGCGAGCGCGAGATCCTGCGGTTAGTCGGCAAGTACGGCCGCGAGACCGTCGAGACCGGTCTCAGTGCGGTCCAGGACTATGTGGAGCGCGCCGTGCGCCTTCGCCTTGCCGCGCTGCCCGACGGCGAATGGGAGACGCAGGATTTCATCGACCGCGACCCTGCCGGCAAGGAAGGTATGATCCCCATCAAGGTCAAGCTGACCATTCGCGGCGACAAGGCGATCTACGACTTCACCGGTAGCCATCCCACCATTGGCTCGATCTACAACTCCGCGTTCGGGGCCACCTTCTCCGCGGTCGCGGCCGGCATGAAGACGTTCTTTCCCGACCTGCCGCTGAATTCCGGCTTCTACCGCGCCTTCGAGATCATCGCGCCGGAAGGATCGATCGTCGACGCGAGATGGCCGATCGCGGTAACCGGCTTCCTGATGCCGTTCGAAAAAATCATGAACGCGATCTACGAGATCTGGTCGAAGATCATGCCGGAACGCGCGATCGCGTGCGCCTTCAACCTGGAATACCTGCTGACCGGAGGGTTCGACGGACGCCGGCCAGAGAAGCCGATCTTCATGTTCTACGACTGGCTGCCGGGCGGCTGGGGAGGACGCAACGGCAAGGACGGTTGCAACGTCACCACGGCTTGCTTTGGCACCGGCCTGATGTCGCAGCCAGTGGAAGGTCAGGAGCGCGCCAATCCGATCCTCACCACCGAATATGAAATTCTCATGGACTCCGCCGGTCCCGGAAAATGGCGTGGCGGCGCCGGCGTGCGCAAGACGTCTGTGGTGCTCGAAGCGGAAAGGACCGTCATTTCCTACATCTGCGACCGCGAACGATCCGTGGTATGGGGCATTGAGGGCGGACTGCCCTCCATTCCCCATGGTCTCAGCCTTACACGTGCCAATGCCGTGAAGGAAGAGTGGCTCGGCTCGGTGTTCTCCGATGTACCGATCGGGCAAGGCGACATCTTCAGCCGTCCGACCGCCGGCGGCGGTGGCTTCGGCGATCCGCTCGAGCGCGACCCGGCCGCCGTGTTGCAGGACGTTGCCGACGATTATGTCTCGGTAGAGCGGGCCGCCATGGACTATGGCGTGGTGATCAAGGTCATCGACGCGGAGATCTGTGAGTACGCCATCGACGAGGCCGCCACCAAAGCCGAGCGCGAGACGATCCGGCGCCAGCGCCTCGGCTGGCTCGCCACCGATCCCGAGGAAGTCGCGGCCGGCTATCGCGCCGGCAAGATCGACAAGCTCGACGTGGTGCGTCGCTACGCCGTGGTGCTCGACTGGGACAACGGCACGCTGTTGCCGACATCGACCGGCCAGTTCCGCGAGATGTTCCACAAACGCTCCGCCGCCAATTGGGCCAAGGGCGGCGGCACCTAAAGACCGCTCAGAACGCGCACCGCCTTGGCGGCGGCGGAAGCCCGATTTTCCACACTGATCTTGAGGTAGATCTGATCAAGGTACTTGTTCACGGTTCGTGGACTCAAGCTGAGGATATCGGCAATGTCGCGATTGGATTTCCCCGCCGCGATCCAGAGCAGCACGTCGGTTTCACGATCCGTCAGTGCAAAGGCACGCCGCAGCGCCGATTTGTCGGCCGCCGCTTCCGCAAGCGACAGTCGAAGCAGGATCTCGCCGTCCGATACTCTTCCGACGTAGATGATCTCAAGCGAACGGTCACCGACCTTCATTTTCGTGCTCGGTGCGGGTCGATTTCGGCGTCGGGTTCAAACAAGCAGCGAGCTCGGGCGGCACCGTGAAGGTTCCTGTATCCTCGTAGTTAAAGATCTCCTTGAGCAGACGGGTCGCCTGCGGCGTGCTCCAGACCGTGCGCCCGGTGCTGTCGACAGCGATCAGAAAGCGCCCGGTCAAGTCCAGGGCGGTGCGCGCGCTTCGCACGCTTTGGGCGGTCGCAAGGTGGCGTTGTATCCGAGGCAATAATTCATCGGGAATCACCGGCTTGGTCACATAGTCGACGCCACCGGCTTCAAAACCTCGGATGATGTCTTCGGTCTCGGACAGTCCGGTCATGAAGATGACCGGCAAATCGATATAGGACGCGCTTGCCTTGAGCCGCCGGCAAGTCTCGAAGCCGTCCAGCCCCGGCATGACGGCGTCCATCAGGACGATATCCGGCGCAACGCGATCAACCAGGGTCATCGCCGTCAAACCATTCAAGGCGACCAAAACCGTAAAGCCGGCATCTTCAAGCGCGTCGGTCAGGAAGTTCAGGGATTCGACGGAGTCGTCGACGATCAATACGGTTTCGCGGCTCTTCATGAACTCTTGCTCGATCAGTTCTGAAAGGACCGCGATATACTGTGGAAAATCCAGATCTCGCGACATCGGCTCAAGACGATCGACAAGCCACCGGTAATCAGGCGACTGCGACGCGATATCCGATAGTTTCTCCCGGATACCCCGGACGTAGCCAATTTCGCCCAGCCGCCGCAGGTCGATGAGTTCACGCATGTCCGGCAGCTTGCGGCCGGTCAGCACGATATCGTCTTCATCCCGGCGCACTTTTTCATCGCCATTGAAGGTCGCGGTTTCCTTTTCCACGATCCATTCGAGATCGAGGACATCCGCGATCGTCTGCAACAGGCTGCCGACATAGAACGGCTTGATGTGGGCCGCGTCGTAATATTTGACTGCATCGCGATGGGAATCGATCTCGAAGGCGCTGCCCGTGAGCATGACGATGCGTGTCATGGGCGAAACTCGCTCGCGAAGCTCGGCTGCAACTTCCCATCCACTCATTTCAGGCATCGAGACATCAAGCAAAACGAGGTCCGGCTTGTGGTCCCGCACCGTGTCCAGGCAGGACGCCCCCGAGTCGACGACAATGACGCGGAAACCTAACGGGCCGAGAACCTCGGCCAGGATCGCGCAATGCGTCCTGTCGTCGTCAGCCACGACGATCGAGCGCCGGTGGCCTTTGTAGCCTATGATATTGGCATCCGATTTCGGCGATGCGCTCGGATAGGTTACCTCGGACAGGAGCAGACCGACCTTGAAGACACTGCCCTCGCCCGGCTTGCTGATCAGACTGATCTCGCCTCCCATCACCTGTACCAGCATCTTGGTGATCGTCAGACCGAGACCAGTTCCTGGCACCGCCGCGCCGTTCGGTTGTTGACCGCGTTCGAAGGGCTCGAAGATTCGAACCTGATCTTCCGGGCGAACGCCGAAACCGGTGTCGGATACTTCAATTTCGGCGAACATCTTGCTTCGGTAGCGGATCCGTAGTGTAACTCGACCTCGTTGGGTATATTTGACTGCATTGGAGAGCAGGTTGATCACGATCTGCCGCAGGCGTCGCCCATCGCCATAAACTGCTTGCGGCATCGGACCCAAGACCTCGAAATGAAAATCGAGGCCCTTGGTATTGGCCTGAAGCCGGAACATGTCGGCGAGCTGTTCCATTATCTCGCGAAGGTGCAATTCCTCGCGGAGCAGATATAGCTGCCCGGATTCGATCTTGGAAATATCGAGCAAGCCGTCGACCAGACCGGACATGTGTTCCGCACCGCGACGAATGACATTGATGGCATTCTTGCGATGAGCTGGAATGGACGCATCGTTGCTCAGCAACTGGCCATAACCAAGAACGGCATTGAGCGGTGAGCGCAACTCGTGGCTGATGCCGACCATGTAGCGGCTCTTCGCGAGATTGGCGTTCTCCGCGACATCCTTGGCTTTTTGCAATTCCGCATTGGAGGCCTGAAGCGCGGCGTCGGTGCGCGTATGCGCGTCAATTTCCTCGATCAATAGCGTCGTTTGCCGCTCGGATTCCTCCTGCGCCAACATCCGGCTCTCGCGGGCAAGGACGATCATCCAGGCCGAAACGGCGCCGACGATCGCGAAGATCCAGAAGGTGTGCACGGACATCGAACGGATCACCTCGGCCCGGTTACCGTCCTCAAGGATGGTCTGAACGTGAACGAACGCGACCACGCCGGCGATCATCAGGGCAAGCGAGAGGAACACAATGGCGTAGCGCGCGAAGCGCTCAAGCGTCGCGCCGACGGCCCTCTTGGGCGCGATCTCCTTCAACATGCCCGAGATCTGCTCGGTGAGGCTGTAACCGGGCTTGCAGCGATCCCCGCAGCGCGCGTCGAGCGTGCAGCAAAGCGAACAGATCGGTCCGTCATAGGCCGGGCACGACGCCATGTCTTCGGCATCGAAAGTGTGTTCGCAGATACAGCAGGTTTGGCGAACGAGCGAGGACGGCGAACGGTCGGGCTCGCGCGCCAGATAATGCTTGCCCCGCGTCGCATATGCCAGCAAGGGGGTAACGGCAAACGCCGTCAGCAATCCGATGAAGCCGGACAGCGCTTCGATATCCGCTCCGAATGCGCCGGAGTAAGCCAGCAAAGCCAGCAGGCTCGCCAGCGTCATCGCTCCCGAGCCGACCGGATTGGCTCCCGGCAAGTAAGCGCGCTTGAATTCGATGCCTTTGGGGCTGAGACCGAGAGGTTTGTTGATGACAAGATCGGCCACCAGCGCGCCGATCCAGGCGACCGCGAGGTTGGAATAGATGGCAAGGATCGAACCCAGAGCGTGATAAACGCCGAGCTGCACGATCAGGAGCGCGATCGCAACATTGAAGACGAGCCAGACCACGCGCCCGGGATGGCTGTGCGTCATGCGGGCAAAGAAATTCGACCAGGCGATGGAGCCGGCATAGGCATTGGTCACGTTGATCTTGATCTGCGACAGCGTCACGAACACCACTGTGGCGGCCACGATCAGGCGATCCGAATGGAACAGGTAGCTGAACCCGACGCGATACATTTCAACCGGCTCTGCCGCATATTGCGGGGTCAGACCGTGACGCATCGCGACCACCGCCAGCACCGATCCGGCCAGCATCTTTAGCGCCCCTACCACGATCCAGCCGGGGCCGCCGATCAGCATGGCGCCCCACCAGCGCCAGTCGATCCGGGTATGATCGCGCGGCGGCATGAATCTCAGGAAATCCGCCTGCTCGCCGATCTGTCCCATCAGGGAGAAGATGACCGATGCGGCGGCTCCGAACAGCACGAAATCGAATCCCGGCTTCATCCCGTCCACGCCGGCAAAGTCGACCCAGTGCTGGAAATTGTCCGGCGCCATGACGGCCAATGCGATAAACGGCGCCAGTTGCAGGACGACCCAAATCGGCTGGGTCCACAACTGCAAGCGACTTATCAGCGTGATGCCGTAGGCGACCAGCGGAATGATGATGAGCGAGGACAACGCGTAGCCGACCTGCAGCGGAATCCCCAAGCCCATCTCCAGTGCAACCGCCATGATGGCGGCCTCGATCGCAAAGAACACGAAGGTGAAGATCGCGTAGATCAACGACGAGAGCGAGGAGCCGAGATAGCCGAACCCCGCGCCTCTGGTCAGAAGGTCGATGTCGAGGCCATAAGTTGCGGCGTAATATGCGATCGCAAGCGAGCTCAGGAAAATGAGCGTGGAGACCACCGCAATGGCGTAAA
Source organism: uncultured Pseudomonadota bacterium (assembly GCA_963771225.1). Taxonomy (GTDB): domain Bacteria; phylum Pseudomonadota; class Alphaproteobacteria; order Rhizobiales; family Xanthobacteraceae; genus Bradyrhizobium. The sequence continues at coordinate 630,843 of CAVYSR010000017.1, forward strand.
CGGCGTTGGTAAAGCCGTATTGCAGCGTGATCAGGCCGCCAATCGCCTCAAGCGCGAGAAACGATATCGAGCCAATTGCCGTGTTGGTGACACGAAAATGCGACCAGCGGCGGGCCACGTGGCCGGTAAAGCGCAGCGCGTAGTCCTCAAGCGACTGGTCGGCCACCCACTGGTTGTACTGGCGCCGGACTCTCACGATCCGCTGTGTCGCCGACATCTCGTCATAACCCCGCCGGTTCCGATCGAAGCTTAACGATCAGGCCGCGATCGTTGAGAACTTAACCTAACACCATTGCGTGGGAAGTGGGTAAAATCGCGTACATCGAGCCGGTGATCGTCGTCTCAATGGCTGATCATCCACGGCCGCGCGGTCGGAAAGCTCTTGGCACCGCTGCGGGTTTTCTTGACCAGCCGCGAGGGCTTGGTCGAGCAACAGCCGCAGCCCGGTCCATGCGAGGACTTGTATTGGTCGACGGTCTTCGGCGCATTGGCGCTGCGCTCATTGGTGGCGTGGGCCTTGCGCTTGTCCGAGGGCATGCAGAAGAAGTTCGGCGCTGTCAGGATCACGCGCGGCGATTCGCTCTCGCATCGCGGACAGTCTTGCGGCGCATCGCATTCCGCCATCGGCCGCATGTCCGTGAACGGGCCGCAATCGTCACAGAGATATTCGTAAACCGGCATTTTCGTTTCCTCATCCCAGCTTCACAAACGCAACCGAGGATGCGGGGCGGCAGAACCTGAGCCGTCCCGCATCCCGTCGCGCAGGGATTACTTGTCCTGTGAGAGCGGCATCTGGATGTCGCCCTTGATATGTTTGATCGGACCTGCCGACGACGGCATGATGTCGAAGTCGAAGATTTCCGTCGGCAGCCACAGCGTCGCGCAGGCGTTCGGCACATCGACCACGCCGGAGATGTGGCCCTGGCACGGCGCGGTTCCCAGGATCGAATAGGCCTGCGCACCGGAATAGCCGAACTTCTTGAGGTACTCGATCGCGTTCAGGCAAGCCTGCCGATAGGCGATATGCACATCGAGGTAATGCTGCTTGCCCTGTTCGTCGACCGAGATGCCCTCGAAGATCAGATAGTCCTTGTAGTTCGGCGTGATCGGCGACGGCTTGAACACGGGGTTCTTGATGCCGTATTTGGCGACGCCATCCTTGATGACATCGACCTTGATATGCAGCCAGCCTGCCATCTCGATCGCGCCGCAGAAGGTGATTTCACCGTCGCCCTGGCTGAAGTGAAGGTCACCCATGGAGAGACCGCCGCCCGGCACATAGACCGGGAAGTAGATCTTCGAGCCGCGCGACAGATCCTTGATGTCGCAGTTGCCGCCATGCTCGCGCGGCGGCACGGTGCGGGCACCCTCGGCGGCGATCCTGGCCTTGACATCGCCCTTGGCCTGACCGGCATGCGTGGTCGGCGCGAATGGCGGGTTGGCCAATCCAGGTACGCGGGTCGGGTTGGTCGCGATCAGCGCGGCCTCGCGCGCATTCCAGGTCGCCAGCATTTTCGGATCGGGCAGGCAGCCGATCAGGCCGGGATGAATGAGGCCCGCGAAGTTCACGCCGGGAATATGGCGCGACGAAGTGTAAAGGCCCTTGATGTCCCAGATCGATTTCTGCGCCAGCGGGAAATGATCGGTCAGGAAACCACCGCCGTTCTTCTTGGAGAAGAAGCCGTTGAATCCCCAAAGCCACTCCTTCAGCGGGCCGACGTCGAGCAGGTCCACCACCAGGAGATCGCCGGGCTCGGCACCCTTGACGCCGATCGGGCCGGAGAGGAAATGCACGATCGACAGATCGATGTCGCGCACGTCATCGGCGGAATCGTTGTTCTTGATGAAGCCGCCGGTCCAGTCAACCGTCTCGATGATGAAGTCATCGCCCGGCTTGACCCACTCCACGATCGGGATATCGGGATGCCAGCGGTTGTGAATCTTGTCGTTGTCATAAGCGGACTGCGTGAGGTCGACTTTGATAAGCGTTTCAGCCATCGGTTGACTCCGTGAAGTGTGGTTGGGCGTGATCAGCTCGCGAGCAATTCCTTGAGGGCCTTGTCGAGCACCTTGATGTCGTCGGGGCTGGTGCCGGGGCCGCCGGCGAAGTGGCCCCAATAGGTTTCGACCACCCGCAGCTCGGCGTTGGGCATGTGCTTGACCTCGAAGGCGCTGTCTTCCGGGGGGAAATACAGATCGGTCGAGGCCGGCATCACAAAGGCCTTGGCCTTGATCCCGGCCAGCGCCTTCTTGTAGTCGCCCTTGTAGATCGGGTTGTTGGAGATATCGCCGTTCTGCCAGGTCCACAGCATGGTCAGCAGGTTATTGGCATCCTTGGAGAGCAGCCAGCCTTCCCAGAATCCGACCAGGAAATCCTCCAGCGAGGCATAGCCCATGTGCTTGATGTCGCCTTCGACGCGATAGAAGGTCTGGGATAAACCCCAGCCGGCATAGACGCGGGCGGCGGCGCGAAGGCCCTTGGCCGGCTGTTCGGTGTAGAAGCCGTCCTTGTAGGCGGCATCGGCCTGAAGGGCTGCCTTGACGCCTTCCAGAAAGACGAAATTGTGCCGCGAGCACTTGGCCGAGCCCTGGAATGGCAGGATGCGTTCGACCATGTCGGGGAAGATGGCGCCCCAATGGAACGTCTGCAGCGCGCCCATCGACCAGCCCGTCACCAGCTTGACCTTGCTGATGCCGAACTTCTCGGTGACCAGCCGATGCTGCTGCACGACGTTGTCATAGGCGGTGATATTCGGGAAGCGCGAGCCGTTGAATGGAACCGGCGTATTGCTCGCCGAGGTCGACAGGCCGTTGCCGAATATGTTGGGGATGATGATGAAGTATTTTGCCGGATCCAGCGCCATGCCGGAGCCGATCAGCCACTCGTTTTCCAGGTGCGTGCCGGAATACCAGCAGGGATAGACGATCACATTGTCCTTGGCGGCGTTGAGCTTGCCATAGGTCTTGTAGGCCATCTTGGCGCCGCGCAGGATTTGTCCGCATTGCAGGGTCACATCGCCAAGCTCAAAGATCTCATAATCGGCCATAGCCATTCCCTCTCTCTGGTTTAGGTTACGCAGTTAAGGCAGTTGTTTTGGCAAGCAGACGCGCAAGGTGGCTCGGCCAGGTCGCCTGGACCACATCGCCGATCGCGTAGGGGTCGCGGAAGAAAGTGCGTTCGGGGATATAGGCGATGAACTCGTCGGTCCCGGTCGCATCCAGCATGACCTTGACAAAGTTACCCTGATATTCGACCGCCAGCACCCGGCTCGCCAGCCACGAGGTATCCGCCGCCACATCCACGCCCGGCCGGACCAGACCGACATCGTCGCGTCGCACCGCGATGTCGATGGTGTCGCCCGTGCTGACGGGGGCCGAGCCGACCGGGACCGCGATATGTTTCATCTGGGGCGAGGCGAAGCTGGCGAGATTGTCGTTGATGGCATCGACCCGGCCGGCGAACACGTTCTGGCCGCCGAGGAACTCGGCGACATAGCGATCCCTGGGGGTTGCATAGACATCGCGGGCGGCGCCGGCCTGTATGATCTGGCCGCGGTCCATCACCACGACCATATCGGCCAGCGCAATCGCCTCGAGCTGCGAGTGGGTGACGTGCACGAAGGTAATGCCGAGATCGCGCTGCATCCGCTGCAGCTCGAGCCGCATCCGCACCCGTAATTGCTCGTCGAGCGCGGACAAGGGCTCATCGAGCAGCAGCACCCGGGGCTCGGTGATGGCGGCACGCGCCAGCGCCACCCGCTGCTGCTGGCCGCCGGAGAGCTGCGCGGGCAACCGGTCGGCAAGCTCGGTCAGCCGGACCTTCTCGATCATCGCGTCGGTCTGCCGGTTGCGATCCTTTTTCGACAGGCCGCGGATCCGCAACGCAAACCCGATATTGTCGCGCACGTTCAGATGCGGGAACAGCGCGTAGGATTGAAACATCATCGCGGTGCCACGCGCCACCGGCGGCAGCCCGACCACGTTCTCGCCGCCGATCAGGATCTCGCCGCCGGTCGGGTCTTCGTGGCCGGCGATCATGCGCAAGATCGTGGTCTTGCCGCAGCCGGACGGCCCCAGAAAGCAGCAATAGGCGCCGTCGGGAATCCGCAAGTTGATGCCCTGCACCACCGTGGTGACGCCGTCATAGCTCTTGGTAAGACCGGCGAGTTCGATATCGCCGCGCAGAACCGCCATTGTTTAGCCCCCGATCAGGTCGCGCGAGCGCCGCGCCGCTTTTGAATGATCACGATGGTTCCGAGTGCGGCGCCGATGATCAAAAACGAGATAATCGTGGTCACGGTACCCAGCGCATAAAGCGAGGGCGAGGTGACGTTGAGCGTCATGCTCCAGATCTCCAGCGGCAAGGTGTTCTGGGGGCCGGCGGTCTGCAGCGTCCGGGCGAACTCGTCATACGACAAGGTGAATCCGAACAACGCGACCGCCACCAGGCCCGGCGCCAGAACCGGAAGGATGACGAGCCGGATGGTCTGCCATGTCGAGGCGCCGAGATCGCGCGCCGCCTCTTCCCAGGCCGGATTGAACCGCGACATCACCGCAAACATCACCAGCACGCCGAACGGCAAGGTCCAGGACAGCTGCGCGCCCAGCGCCGAGGTGTAGGGCGATGTCTCGATGCCGATCGCATTGAACAGAAGCCCGACCCCGATGCCGAGCACGAGGCCCGGCGCCACCAGGCTGCCGATCATCAGCGCGAACACGATGTTGTCGCCGGGAAAACGCCGGCGGAACGCCATCGCGGACATGAACGAGACCACCACGGTGATGACCGTCACCACGATCGCAAGCTTGATCGAGCGATCAAACGCGCCCTTGACGTCGCCGGTCCTCACTTGCGTGAACAGATCGACGAACCAGTGCAGCGACAGCCCCTTCATCGGGAACACCAGGCCGCCCCGGACATCCTGAAACGACAGGATGTAGATGCAGATCATCGGGCCGTAGAGCGCGATCACGTAGAATGTGAACAGCCCGGCCAGCACATAAAAGGTCCATGGCCGGCTGCCGCGGCTGGGCGCGATCGCGTGTTTGGTCACGCGCGCGTCGGCGACGGCAACGCTCTGCGGCACCGCGCTCATTGGGTGATTTCTTTGCGGATATCGACGCTGCGCAGGATCAGGGAGACCATGACCAGCAAGATCACCGTGAGGATGATCGCGCTCGCCGCAGCCCCCGGATATTGCAGCACCGAGATGTCCTCGTAGAAGGCGCCGACCACCGATGCCGAGCCGCCGCCGGACATCACCTTGGTGACGAAGAAATCGCCCATCACGATCGAGGCCACGAAAATCGAGCCGAGCGCGATGCCGCTCTTGGAAAGCGGCACGATGATCAGCCGCATGATATCGAAGCGGCTGGCGCCGGCATCGATCGCCGCCTCGACCACGCGCTTGTCGATGCGCGCCATCGAATTGAAGATCGGCACGATCATGAAGATCGTCAGCTGGTGCACATAGGCGACCACGACCGCAAACCCCGAGTAGAGCAGGAACTCAAGCGGCTCGCGGATCAGGCCGAGATGCAGCAGCGCCGAATTGATCAGGCCTTCCTTGCCCAAAAGCGGAATCCAGGAAATCATCCGGATGATATTGGAGGTCCAGAACGGCACGGTGCAGATCAGGAACAGCCCGATCGCCAGCAGCGGATTGCGCACATGGAAGACCAGGAAATAGGCCACGAAGAAGCCGAGCAGCAGCGTGAAGAACCAGGTCAGGATGGTGAATTTTATGGTCTCGAAATACAGATTGAAGGTCAGGCCTGACGTCAACACCGTTGCGTAGTTCGACAAGGTGAAGGTCGGGATCAGGCCGCCGAAACCGTCGGTCTGGAACACGCTCGCGACCAGCACCACCAGGATCGGCAACACGAAGAACGGGATGAGCACGAGCATCAGCGGCGAGATATACAGCCAGCTCGTCATCGATCGGGAAACAGCCATGAACACTCTCTGGGAGACATCCAAACTCCGCCGGTCGGCGACAAGGTCGACCGGCAGGTTGTTGATGACGACCGGATTTTAAGCGACCTTGAAGTCGTTCCAGCGCTTGTTCATGTAAGCCAATTCATCCATCAGCGTATTCCAGCACGAGATATTGGTGACGCGCTCGACAAACGAACCACCGTCGCGGACCGTGCCGGCCACTTCCATCGGAACGCCGTACGGATCGGTCACCGGTTCGGGCGCCGGTTTGCCTTCGTACCAGAAGGTGTATTCGGCCGGCGTCATGAACTTCTTGGCGGTCGAAGGCACCGGGCTGTAGTAGCCGTAGCGGCTGACAAACGCGCCCTGCCAGCCCGACATGTACCAGTTCATGTATTCGTAGGCGGCATCGAGCTTCTTGCCGGTCAGATGCTTCATCAGGCCCATGCCGTTGCACCAGCCGCGATAGCCTTCCTTGCCGTCCTTGAAGTTGACCGGGGCATAAACGCAAGGGATCTGCTTGACCCGGACCGCTGCGACCGCCGGCGACCACATCGACTGGATCACCACTTCACCGGCCGCCATCAACTGCACCGACTGGTCGAACGTGGTCCAGGTGGCGCGGAATTGACCGGCCTTCTTCAGTTCAATCAGCTTGTCGCAGGTGAAGTCGATCTCCTTCTTGGTCATGTTGCCTTTGTTGCCGTATTTGATCAGGTCGGCGCTTTCGAAACACAAAGCCGCATCCATGATGCCGATTGCCGGCACGTCGAGGATCGCCGCCTTGCCCTTGAACTTGGGATCGATCAGCTCTTTCCATTGCGTCACCTTGTGGCCGACCAGATCCGGACGGTAGCCGATCAAGTCCGCGTTGTAGACCTGCGGAACGTTGGTCAGCCACTCGGTGACGCCGTCGTGCAATTCGGTGGAATCGGGCTTCTCGATATAGAGCGCCTCGTAAGGCGAGATGCCCTGACGCGGAATCTTGTGGCCGTCGAGTTCGCCCTTGGTGAAGATCGGGAGGAAATTGTCGAATTCCTTGATCTTCTTGGCTTCGATGCCCTGGATCACCCCGCGCTTGGCCGCAAGCTTGGCCTGCCAGCCCTCGAGGTCCGCGATGTCGACGCTGTTGGGCTGGGTGATGAACCGATTGATCGCGGCAGAGGTATCAAGGTTCTGCATCGTGACCTTGAAACCGAGATCCTTGGCCGCCTGGTCGCCGATCGCCTTCACCACCGAATACGACACGCCGACATGGCGCAACTCGATGTCCTTGATCTCCTGCGCCCAGATCGTCGGAAACCCCGTGATGGCGCTCCGTTCCCACCGCCGCTCCCGCGACCGCGGCGCCCGCTTTCAGAACAGATCGACGGCTCAGGCCGCCCTTGAAATTACCCTTCGACGTCATGCGCAAGTCCTCCATCTGATCCATTTTCCGTCGTGAAGTCTGGTCGCAATTCTCCGCTCACACGCGGAGCAGCAAACTCCGTCGAGTGTGTCGTAAGCCCCAAGGACATATGAATTTCGTTTTGCTAATCGGCTGGCGCTCTTGTCCGCCAACTGCACCGTTTGGCCAACTCTACGGGCCGCAGACGTTGGCCGATAGTAGTCATTTGACTAGGGTCGATACTTGGCGCGTCTACTTTCCACGCAACCATCGGATGCAAATCGTGCGCCGACGTCAGCTTCCTTGTCAGCGCAAAGAGCGAAAACCCCGCTCGATGGAGTGGGGTCTTCCAGGCCAAGCGTGATGGGAGATCTCCGCCAGGCCCGCAACGGTCCGCCAAAGGCGTCCGGAGTCGACGCGAAGGGTTTCAAAGCTCATGAAATTCGCTTCGCTATGCAGAACGGCGGCTCTGCGCGTATGGCGACAAATCGCGCTTCAGGAACGCGCCGTCACCGGGAGCGCCGAGAATTTTTCCTTCCTCCATTGCGATCTTGCCACGCAGTATGGTCATGATTGGCCAACCCGTTACGGCCAACCCTTCGTAAGGAGTGTAGTCCGCGCCGTGGTGCATGATTTCCTGACGGATCACTTCTTTACGGTTTGGATCCCAGATGACGATATCTGCATCGAATCCCGGAGCGATCGATCCCTTTTTTGGATAGAGCCCGTACATCTTCGCATGGTTTGTCGAGGTCAGAGCCACAAATTCGTTCAGGCTAATGCGTCCCTCGACTACCCCCTTGGAATAAAGAATTGGGAGCCGGGTCTCGACGCCGGGAATTCCATTGGGCACCCAACGAAAAGACGTGCGGGCCTTGGGATTTAGTTTTCCCTGCACGCTGCCATACGTGAAAGGACAATGATCGGATGAGAATGTCTGGAAAACGCCGGTCCGGATTCCCTCCCATATGGCATCCCAGCTCGCCTTGTCCCGCGGCGGAGGTGAACAGACGTATTTGCCTCCAGTCTCATCCATATTGAGGCCTTTTAGATCATCTGCGGTCAGGGCCACATATTGCGGGCATGTTTCGCCGTAAATCCTGAGACCCTTGTGCTGTGCCCACCGGATTTGTTCCATGGGTTCGCGTCCGGACACGTGGACGATCATGATCGGGACGTCGGTCAGTTCAGCATGACTGATAGCGCGATGGGTGGCCTCTCGCTCCACCGAAGCGGGTCGCGAAACCGCATGATAGTAAGGCGCAGTCTTGCCAGCCTGCTCGAGGCGATCTGTCATGAAGCGGATGGCATCGTATCCTTCACAGTGCACCATCACCAGCGCCTGACATCCCCGCGCGCAGTCGAACACTTCCAGGAGCTGCCTATCGTTAAGGACAAGGTCGTCATACGTCATGAACACCTTGAACGATGTGTATCCATCCGCGACCAGAGCGGGCAATTCCTGACCGAGAACGCTGGGGGTCGGATCAGAAATGATCAGGTGGAAGCCGTAGTCCGTGTAACATTTGCCATCCGCCTCCTTGTGATAGTCCACAACGCTGGCGCGGAGCGACGCACCGCGCGGCTGAAGCGCAAACGGAAGCACGGTGGTATTTCCCCCCGCGATCGCTGAACGCGTTCCGCTTTCGAAATCATCAGCCATGGCGGGTCCGCCGAACGCCGGCTGCGAAAGATGAACGTGGCTGTCAATGCCTCCCGGCATCACCAACATGCCCGATGCGTCGATCTCCTTTCGACCACCTTCGATCTTTGCAGCGACGGAAGAAATTCGCCCGGAACGTATGCCGATATCTGCCTTGACCGTATCGGCTGCCGTGACAACCGTGCCCCCGCGAATGACCAAGTCAAAATCGCTCATCTGCTCGTCCTCTTGTTCTTACTTTGAGTCATTGGAACGAACGCCACATCCGCCCATGAACGGCGATGCCGCGAAGTCCGTCAATCGCAGCGGTCTCGAGCCGCCTAACGATCCATCTACATGTCCGTAATGCCCGTCGCTAAGGGCAGTCAGTCGCCGCACGCTATCCACACAACCTGACTGCGTAAAGCGTCCAAAACGCTTTCGATGAGATGACGCCGAAGGCATGTCCGCAATTGGTCAGCCGCCGGGGCAGCGCTACAGGCCTGGAGCCCACGCAAATGGCAGCTCACGTCCCATCATCCCGATGCAGCTCTTTCGGCATCGCAACAAAAGTGAGGCCGATTCTCTTCTGCCGTATCCAGGCAATTCTGCATTCGTAGACCGAGGAGTCGTTTGCCATCACCAGGCGAAAGCGGGCGGTACGAAGCCGGGGTTTTCGATATCGATGGCGGCGCCTTCGGCCGAGATATTTCGAACCATACAGCTCATGACCGAGCCGCCGGACGACACGTAAGCCGGCTCACTGATCTCGGTCCGCGGGTACTTCCGCTTTTCTTCCATCGACGACGGCCCTGACTGTCAATTGTGGAGACAATGTAGTGGCAAACGTTAAATAAATCAGACCGGATCGTATTCATTGGGGATGGCGGTTCTCCATAAGGTCACGACACAGCCATGTATGCGGCGCGAAACGGTCAGCTTTTTCACAATTTTGCATGACGAGTTGAAGGGCCGCGCCGCTGCGGCAGGATAGCCGGGTGCCGCGCCTTTCAACCCTACCCCAGGGCATGCGTACCCGGCTATTCGCGGCCGGCCGGGCGATCGCCGGCACCCTGCCCTCCGCTCCGTTCAATCGGAACGGGGCCCCTCATGCTTGACTTTGAAGCGATCGAGCCCGAAAGCCTCTAGTCGAGCCCCCGCTCATGACTGAGGCGAACCATTTCCTGGATGAAAATGGCCTTTTGCTTGTCGTCGAGGCTGGCGAATAGCGGCTCGGCGGCATCGGCGACATTGCGCTGATCCTGTGAACGATCATTGAGAAATTGGGCTTCGTTACGCATCTGCTCGATGATGTCATCGGGCGGGTCACGCTTTGCGCGGGCGATTCTCAGATTAAGGCGATCGGCGCCGTTGTGGCCGAGATAGTGCATCGCGCTATTGAAGCCGGTCCAATTCTTCTCCTGCTCCGGCGTGAGGTTCAGTTCAGCCTTGATTCGATCGATGTTGGCATCGCTGTTGGCGACGATCTGCTCAGCGCTTAGTTGCGGTTCGCCTTCCTGGGTCAGCACCGCCGGCGGCTTGGCTGCCTTTACCTTTCCGCCTTTGCCGGCCTTGGCCGTCTTCGCGGAACCGGGCTGCTTGGTCCCGTTCGCTGCCGGCGCTTGGCCGTTGCTCGAACGCCAAGCACGCCGGTGAACACGCCGACGACGCCGCCGATTGCGCCACCCAACACGCCTCCAACCGGTCCGGCCGCCTTGTTGCCTTGCTGGGCTCCCTTTTGAACGCCCTGAACCACCCCTTGCGCATCCACCGCCGAAGGCGGGCTGAGAAGCAACGCGACAAATACCCAAGAATACCCCAAGCGCGAAACGCAATCCTGGATGCGCAAGCGCGGTCGGTGTCATGCTGATCATTATTAGGTCTCCATGGTCGAACTGGGACAGGCCGGTTGGACGATTTTGGGGCGACGAGCATCTGCCTGATCAGGACATTATCGTTTTCGGCCCGAGCAAGTCCACCGACGCACCGCACCGTCCGGATGAAGAAAAATCCGGCACCCCACGCATTCCTCGACCGAGAGGAACCCGCAATGCCATCGCCCTCTCGAACCCAGCCATGTTCCCGTGTGCAGCGCAGTATCGTTCGTCGAACCGACGGCAGGTCGCTTTAACGTCGAGATATCGACGATGCCTGGGCAAATTCCGCTGCCGCCAATTTGATCACACCGTGGTTTCAAAATTCGATGACCGGATTTCTCGACAGCGGCCGACAATTCTGCTCTGATTGTTGCCAAGAAATCTTCGCCTAGTGTCGCAGCGCCGTTTCCGGCCTGCCCGACCACCAAGAACGAATAACAACGAGATTTCTGTCCTACGACGGTTGGCTCACCAGGGAGGGAACGCCATGTCACGGAAGAGGCTTTCTCGACGGCAATTCGTAGCTGCTAGCGCGATGTCGTCGGCGGCGTTGATCACCTCGCCGTTTGTTCGAACCGCTCATGCGGCCGGCAAACTCACGATGGGCTTTTGGGATCACTGGGTGCCCGGAGCCAACAAGGTCTGTTCCGATATGGTCAATGAATGGGCCGAGAAGGAAAAGGTCGAGGTTGCGATCGACTTCATCACCAGCCAGGGCAACAAGATCCTGGTGACCGTCGCCGCCGAAGCTGCCGCGAAATCCGGTCATGATATCCTTGCCATGCCGACATGGTTGCCCCACGCCAACTCCGACATGCTGGAGCCCGTGAACGACATCATGGAACCGCTGATCAAGCAGAACGGCGAAGTGAACGGCACGGTGCAGTATCTCGGCCAGCTGGACGGCAAGTGGCTTGCCGTTCCCGCCACTAGCGGCAGCCAGATCAAGGGTCCCTGCTCCCGCATCGACCTGATGAAAAAGTTCGCCGGGATCGACGTCCAGGAAATGTATCCGGTCGGCGGCCCGCCCAAGGCGGATGGCTGGACCACGGAGACCTTCCTGAAAGCGGCCGAGGCCTGCCACAAGGGCGGCGTTCCCTTCGGCATCGGCCTCGGCGAGACCTACGACTCTGTCGATACCGCAGGCGCGTTTTTCCTGGCGTTTGGCGCCCACCTCGTCGATGCCAAGAGCAACGTTACGGTCAAGACCGACGAAGTGCGGCAGGCACTGGAATTCTACAAGAGGCTGATCCCTTTCCTGCCGCCGGACGCGACCGCATGGGACGACGCGTCGAACAACAAGTGGCTGATTTCCGGCCGCGGCGCGATGATCATGAATCCACCGAGCGCCTGGGCGGTTGCCAAGCGCGACGCGCCGCAGGTTGCGGAGCAATGCTGGACCCACGGCTTCCCGGTCGGGCCGAAAGGCCGATTTGCGCCGTTCCTGCCCTTCTTCTGGAGCATATGGAAATTCTCCAAGAACAAGGAAGCCGCCAAGAGCCTGCTCGTGCATCTGTCGCAGCCGGCTTCGATCGAGAGATTTGTCGCAGCCAGCGGCGGTTTCGATCTGCCGGCGTTCGAGAAGTTGACGACCTTGAAGACGTGGGCTGAAGAAGGGCCGCCGAAGGGGACGCTCTTCCACTATCCCAATCCGTACAAGCATCAGATCCTGTCGATCGCCGCGTCGCCGGCGCCTCCGAAGGTCGCCCAGCAGATCTACTGCGCAGGCCATCCTGACAAAAATGTGCGTGAGGTATTATCAGGGCGAAGCGATGGAAAAGACGCTGTCCTGGGCGGAAGGCGAATGCGAAGGCTACATGCGGAGCTGACGCGCCGATTTGCCGGGGTATGAGTAACGATCGTGATGTCAACGCGACGCATCGAGAGGCCGCGATCACTACGCTCAGGTGATCGGTCCGGAAACATTTCCGGACGCCGGCTCTCTGACATGAAACGGACGAGGAAGACGGACCATGGTTGATGTCGTATTTCAACCGGACAACGCGGCTCAGGCGCGCATTGTGCGCAAGCGTTCCAGTTTGCGAGCCACGCTCAAGCGCAAGTCGACCGCGGCCTTTCTCATGACGCTGCCGCTGATCCTCTTGATCAGCATCATGGTGGTCTACCCGGCGTTCTACTCCCTGCATCTCGCCACCCTGAACAAGTCGATGCAACGCTTCGTCGGCCTCGGCAATTTCGAGTTCCTGTTCAAGCGCGAAACCTTCTGGCTGGTGGTAAAGCAATCCTGCATCTTTGCGATCTCGGCCGTCATCTTCAAGGCGTTGATCGGCTTCATCGTCGCCCACTTCGTCCACAACATCCCCGCCAAGGGACAACGCAAATGGCGCGGAATGCTGCTGGTGCCGTGGGTGATTCCGCCGGCGATGAGCACGCTGGCATGGTTCTGGCTGTTCGATCCATCCTACAGCGCCTTCAACTACACGCTTTCGTATTTCGGGATCGGGCCGATCGCGTGGACCGGCGACGCCAACTGGGCCCGCTTTTCCGTCATCCTGGTCAACATCTGGGTTGGTGCGCCGTTCTTCATGATCATGTATCTGGCGGCGCTGAAATCGGTGCCTGATCAACTCTATGAAGCCGCCGCCATCGATGGCGCCAACTGGTGGCAGCGGATCTGGTATGTGACGCTGCCGATGATGCGCAACATTATCGCGATCACCACGCTGTTTTCACTGATCGTGACCTTCGCGAATTTCGATATTGTGCGCATCCTCACGTCCGGCGGACCGCTCGACCATACCCATATTTTCGCCACCTGGGCGTTTCGGGTCGGCATCGAAGGCAGCGATATTCCTCTTGGCGCCAGCGTCTCGCTGTTCATGGTGCCGATACTCGCCGTCGCGGCGATCTTTATCCTGCGCGATATCACCAAACGCGGGAATGAAGCGTGATGGCCAGTACCGTGGTGATCGACAAGGCGGCTCCGACCCGCGCCGCCAGATATGGCAGCATGAGCCGCGACCGGACCTGGGCGCTGCGATGGTCGTACTTCTTCCTCACGCTGTTTGCGATCTTCTCGCTGGTGCCGCCGCTCTACATGCTGATCACGTCGCTCAAGAGCAGTGCCGAGATTTCGGCGGCGACCAATCCGTGGTGGGTGTTCCACCCGACATTGGAGAACTACGTCGGATTGCTGACATCGAGCCAGTTCCTGACTTTCTTCCGAAATTCGGCATTGGTTTCAATCCTGGTGGTGACGATCACCATGTTGATCAGCGTGCCGGCGGCGTTCGCGCTGGCAAGGATGCGGTTCTGGGGATCCGCGACACTCGCGACCGGGGTGTTCCTCACCTACCTCATCCCTGACTCCCTGCTGTTTTTGCCGCTGTTCAAGATGTTTGCGGTATTCGGCGATCTCACCGGGATTCAGCTGATCAACAGATGGTATGTGCTGGTGATCGTGTATCCGACACTGACCGTGCCGTTCTGCACCTGGATCATGATCGGTTATTTCGCGTCGATCCCAAAGGAACTCGATGAAGCCGCCATCATCGACGGCGCATCATGGTTTCAGACGCTCACCCGCATCTTTATTCCGGTGGCGCTGCCCGGCTTGATCGCTGCAACCATCTTCGCGTTCACGGTATCATGGGCGCAGTTTCTCTATCCGCTGGTTTTCACGACATCGACCGATCAACTGGTGCTGCCGGTCGGCATCATCACCACCCTGATCAAGGGCGATGTATTCAACTGGGGACAGATCATGACCGGCGCCCTGCTCGGCGCTGCGCCGCCGCTCATCATCTATGCCTTCCTGATGGACTATTATATCGCGGGCCTCACCGCCGGCGCGACAAAGGGTTGATGCTCATGGCAGACGTCACGTTGCGTAAGGTTATCAAGCGTTATGACGACGTCGAGGCGGTGCGCGGCATCGACCTTGACATCGCCGACCACGAATTTGTCGTGCTGGTGGGGCCGTCAGGTTGCGGAAAATCGACCACCTTGCGGATGATCGCGGGGCTCGAGGATATTACCGACGGCGACATCATGATCGGAGGCGATGTCGTCAACGACGTGCCGCCAAAGGACCGCGACATCGCGATGGTGTTCCAGAATTACGCGCTCTATCCGCATATGACGGTTGCCGAGAACATGTCATTCGGATTGCGCCTGAAACGCTATCCGAAAGCCGAGATCAAGACGCGGATCGACGAGGCCGCGCGTATGCTGGACATATCCGAACTGGTCGACCGAAAACCGAAGCAATTGTCGGGCGGCCAGCGCCAGCGCGTCGCGATGGGCCGCGCCATCGTTCGCAACCCCAAGGTCTTTCTGTTCGACGAGCCGCTGTCCAACCTCGATGCCAAGCTTCGGGTCCAGATGCGGATCGAAATCAAGAAGGTGCATCAGAAAGTCCGCACCACGACCGTTTACGTCACCCACGACCAGGTCGAAGCGATGACGCTCGCCGACAGGGTGGTAGTCATGAACCACGGTCGTATCGAGCAGATCGGAACGCCCAACGAACTCTACCACAACCCGGCCACCCGCTTTGTCGCCGGCTTTATCGGCTCGCCTGCGATGAATTTCATGCCGTGCCGGCTTGAGGACGTCGCCGGCAAGCTGCACATCCGGTTGACCGACCGTATCGCCTTTCCGCTGCCGGCTGATCGCGCGGCCAGATATCAAGGCATTCCGCGTAATGAAAAATTGCTGCTCGGGCTGCGGCCGGAGCACATCGCCGAAGCCAAGGCGCATCCGGAACCGGGGGTGGAGGCCTTCGACACCGTATTGGACGTGACCGAACCGATGGGGATGGAGACATTTATTTATTTCGCGCTTGAAGGAGCGCAGCTTTGCGGACGGGTAAGTCCGAATGCCGGGGCCCGCGATGGCAGCCCGTTTCGTTTGGCAGTGGACCTCAACAATATGCACCTGCTAAACGAGGGTACCGGCGCCGTCATTTGACGGACGCACAACAAAAAGATCAAAGGGATGGGGAATGGCTGCCAACAAGAAGAAAATTTTCGTTACTGAATCGATGTCGCAGCACGGACGATCCCTGCTCCGGGAGCGGGACGACATCGAGATCGTTGAATTCCCCAATATGATTTCCGCCGGAGATTTCGAGGCGATGCTCAAGGCGCAGGCGCCGGTCCACGGCGTGGCGCTGGGCCCGACCCGTTTTGGCGAACCGGAGCTTGTGGCGTCAAGGGACATGCAGGTGGTGACCCGGATCGGCGTCGGCTACGACGCCGTCGACGTTCCCGCGCTGAGCCGCCGCAAGATTCCACTGATGGTGGCGGGCACCGCCAATTCTCCGTCGGTGGCGGAACAGGCCTTGTTCATGATGCTGACGCTCGCCAAACGCGCCGTCGAGATGCATGCGCTGGTAAAAGAGGGGAAATGGAGTACCCGGCTCGGCAAGCTGCCCTATGATCTGTTCGGCAAGACCGTCCTCATTGTCGGCTTCGGCCGCATCGGTACACGAACCGCCAAGCGTTGCCTTGCCATGGAAATGAACGTCCTGGTCTACGATCCCTACAAACCGGCCGCCGAGATCAAGGCCGCCGGCTGCGAGCCGGTCGCGGATCTCGATGCCGCGCTGCCGCGCGCCGATTTTGTCAGCATCCATTGCCCCAAGACACCCGAGACGGTCGCAATGTTCAATGCGGCGCGGTTGAAGCGGATGAAGGCGACGGCCTATCTGATCAACACCGCGCGCGGTGGAATTATCGACGAGCGGGCGCTGCATGACGCGCTGGTGTCCGGCAAGCTCGCAGGCGCCGGCCTCGATGTTTTCGAGCAAGAGCCGCCCCCGGTCGGCCATTCGCTGTTCGAGCTTCCCAACGTCATCGTTGCGCCGCACGTCGCCGGGGTGACGCGCGAATCGGTCGACCGAATGAGCGAGCAGACCGCGCGCAACATTCTGAGCGCGCTCGACGGCGAGCCGATACGTCAGAACGTGATCAATCAGGACGTGCTCGGCTGATCCGTGCATGACTGCATTTCGCTTCGCCGCATGAACGTCCGCAATACGGGAATCACTATGGCCTTCGGGGAATACGGCAAGTATGACGGCATCGGATTGGCCGATCTCGTCCGCAAGAAGCAGGTCAGCGCCGCTGAATTGCTGGACGAGGCGATCGCCCGCACTGCCAAAGTCGACCCCGAGATCAACGCGGTAGTCGTGAAGCATTACGACTACGCCCGGCGGCAAATCGATCGCGGGCTTCCCGATGGCCCCTTTACCGGCGTGCCGTTTCTGCTGAAAGACCTCGATCTTCTTGAGACCACGCGAACGACTTTCGGCGCCAGTGTTTTCAAGGAAAACGTCGCCGATCATACCGGTACCCTCGCCCAGCGTTTTCTCGACAGCGGGGTCACGATCTTCGGAAAAAGCTCCAGTCCGGAATTCGGATTGCTGCCGACCACCGAGTCCCGTCTGTTCGGTCCGACCCGAAACCCCTGGAATCTGGCCCACTCGTCCGGAGGTTCTTCCGGCGGTGCCGCAGCCGCGGTCGCCGCGCGCATTCTTCCCCTCGCCCATGCCAGCGACGGCGGCGGCTCGATACGCATTCCCGCCTCCGCATCCGGCGTGTTCGGAATGAAACCGAGCCGCGCGCGCAATCCGCTCGGCCCCGATCGCGGCGAAGGCTGGGGCGGCTTTTCCTGCGGTCATGTCGTGAGCATCAGCGTACGCGACAGCGCGGTCATGCTGGATGCAATTCATGGGCCCGAAACATCGAGCCCCTATGTCGCGCCGCCGCCGGAGCGGCCTTTTTCGCAAGAGGTCGGCCGCGATCCCGGCCGGCTGCGCATTGCCTTTACCGACAGGTCGCCTTATGGCGATGCCATCGATCCCGAGATTGCGGCATCGGTTCGTGACGTCGCCGCCCTGCTGGCGGGCCTCGGCCATCATGTCGAGGAACGGGCGCCGGAACTGGCCGCCGATCCGGCAGCCGTGATCGCGACCATCGTCGCCGCCAATACAGCGCTGAGCGTGCGGCTAACCGAACAGCGGCTCGGCCGCGAAATGACGGACAGCGACTTCGAGGTGTTGACGCTTGCAAGCGCACACAACGCGCAAAAGGCAAGTGCAACCGACTATGTGGCCGCCCAACTCGGCGCCTTCGCGATTTCGCGCGGCCTCGCCGGCTTCTTCGAGACCTGCGACGTGTTCCTGTGTCCGACGCTTTGCTCGCCACCCCTGCGCATTGGCGAGATCAACTCAATGTCCGAAGATCTGTCTCACATCGCCCCGATCCTGCGGCGTTACATGCCCGCAACCGCCATGTTCAATATGTCGGGTCAGCCGGCCATGTCGGTGCCACTGGCCTGGAATGCGGCCGGGTTGCCGCTCGGCATGATGTTCGCGTCGCGCTTCGGCGACGAAGCGACATTATTCCGGCTGGCGGCCCAACTCGAACAGGAGCGCCCCTGGCGCCATAAATTGCCGCCGGTTTGCGCCTGAACCGACAAAACTCAGCCGCATTCGGGGCCGACGAATAAAAATGAGTGCCCGGCCATGGAACTTATTTCAAGCCGATGGCGTCATGTTTTGGGGCTGAAATTCCAAATATCTGGAGGCTGAAGCTTTGAATCAAAGCGACCCGACCGATCACGCGCTCGCGGCCATCGCCAGCATCCTCGATCAACCGGAGGCCCATCCCGAGCCGCCAAAGGCTGCGGTCGAGGAAAAGTCGATTCCGCCCGAGTTGATTGAGGCCGATGGCTATCACAAGGTCGGGCCCGGCCCGATGGCAACCATCCGCATCAAGTGGACGGCCCGCCGCGAGGATAATGGCGACTATTACGTGGACGAGACGATTGGCGAGAACTCGACGCCGATCGTCAGCGGACCAATGGGCAGGGATGCCGCGATCAGGTTTGTCGACGAGCGCGAGCGCGAGGCGCGGCAGCAATTTGAGCAATTGAAGAGCGAAATGGCCGGCCGAAGTGCGGCTGCCAGTTTGGTCCGCAAAGACGGCGGCGAGATGTAGTCGCTGCGGTCTTGCCACATCGCGGTTGGACGTCGTGCTAAAGCAGGCCGGATGCTTCGAATCCTGACCCGCCTCGCCGCCGCGTTTTTCCTGCTGGCCGCATCGGTTCATGCCCAGCAGCCCTCTCGCCTCGACGACATCGTCAGACGCGGGGAGTTGCGCGTCGGCATGACCGGCGACTATTTGCCGTTTACCTATCTCGACAGGGCGACCTCGAAATTTCGCGGCTTCGACGTCGACATGGCCGAGGCGCTGGGCAACGCCCTCGGCGTCAAGGTCGAATATGTTCAAACCGCCTGGCCGCGATTGATGCAGGATTTTGACGCCGACAAGTTCGATATCGCGATGGGCGGGATCTCGATTACGCCCGATCGGCAGCAGCACGGGATTTTCTCCACACCCGTCATGCGCGATGGCAAGACCCCGATTGCGCGCTGCGCCGACAGGGGCAAGTACGAAACCATCGCCGATATCGACAAGCCCGGCACACGCGTGATCGTCAATCCCGGGGGCACCAACGAACGCTTTGCCCGCGCCAACATCAAAAACGCCGAGATCTCAACCTACAACGACAATGTCACGATCTTCGACGAGATTGCCAAAGGCAATGCCGATCTGATGATGACGGATTCATCGGAGACGCGATATCAGCAGAAGCTTCATCCCGGCGTGCTATGCGCCGTACATCCGGAAAGGCCGTTTAACGTGGCCGAGAAAGCCTATTGGCTGCAGCGCGACGCCGCTCTCGCGGCTTTTGTCGATCGATGGTTGCAGACCCTTCGCGACAACGGCCGCCTCAAGCAGATCTACGCCGCCTGGTTTGAATGAAATCAGCCGCGTCCGCGTTTCCAATCGGGCTTGACGAAAACGCGTTGAACCAAAGCGACCAATACGAGACTCATATTGTGAAAAGTGATGCAGCTCACGCTGCAGGAAATGACCGAAGCGTAAGCTCGGGACTGAGTTTCCACTGCTCAGGAGGTCATGATGAAGGGGCTTTTTGCATTCGCCGTTATTCTGCTGGCGAGCTCCGCGGCGCAAGCTCAGTACAGTTTCGACTATGGCGGCCGTACCATTCGCATTGATCCCGACCGTGGAACGATTTCGATACCGGGCGTCTACGACAACAGCGGACCGCGAAACAGGCGTTCGCGCAACGATCAGGATGTCGACCGTCCGCGCAAGCAGCCGCCTCAGCAGACCAAAATCGATCCACAGGCGCCCGACGCGGGCGTTGCGCGGATCGAACCCGCTCCCGCGCCCGTGACCCCCTCGCCCGAGCCTTCAGCCACCACAGCCAATGTTGCGCCCGCAGATACCTCGACGTCGACACAGCCTCCAGCTGGCGCGCCGGCGCCGCAAATCCAGCAGGACACTGCCCCCGCTGCCACGCCGGCAGCGGCGCCTGTCATTGCAGCAGCGCCGGCGCAGCCAACACCCGCCCCGACGACCTCAGTGGCTCCATCAGCCACCTCGCCGATCGGCCTTTGGCTGACCGAAGAGAAGGAGGGCAAGGTCCGGATCGAGCCCTGCGGCCCCAATCTTTGCGGGTATTCCGTGGACGCCAAGTCGAGCCAGAATGGCGAACAGGTCCTAATCAATATGAAGCCAGGCAAGGACTCCAAATGGCATGGGCGTATTCACGACCCGAAGAGCGGCAGCAATTATGATTCGACGATCGCGCTGAAAGGCCCGGAATCCCTGCGGGTCCAGGGCTGCGCCTTCGGCGGCATGTTCTGCGGCGGCCAGACCTGGAGCCGGCTGAATTAAGGCAAGAACAAACCCCATTCGAAGGCCCCGTCCTCACTGGCGGGGCCTTTTTTGCTCTTCACCTCAATCGCCGCTCACAATTGTCAGTGTGACAACCCTCACAGTCCCCGAAATGCCGATGTGAGATTTTGCTCGCGTCGAAACAAAGGGAGACGTCATGCCAAGCCTTCGCAAGATATTCATCGCCACTCGAATCCTGTTGCTCGCGGGAGGACCCCTGACCACACCTGCCGCGGCCGCAAGTTTTGACGGCGCCTGGAACGTCCAGATTGCCTCGACAAGCTCAACCTGTGGCGATGGAGCCAGCGTCTCGATCGGGATCAACAACGGCCAGATCGCTTCAAACGGTGGGATGATGACGGCGTCGGGTCGTGTTGCGGAAGCCGGCAGCATCCGCGTGACCTTGACCAGCGGGATCAAGCGGGCCGTCGGCTCCGGCCGTCTCACTGGCACATCAGGATCAGGCACCTGGCGCGGCGCCTTGTGCTCGGGCACCTGGACCGCCCAACGAATCTAGTCGCGGCTACGGCGAGGTAACTACCCCCCGACCGCTGCGGAATATTCCGCATCGGTCACCTGCTCCATCCAGGTCGCGTAATTTCCGTCCAGCGATTCCTGCATGGCGATGTGGACCATGCCGTTGGTCGGCGAGCCGCCATGCCAGTGTTTTTCGCCCGGCGGAATCCAGACCACGTCGCCCGGCCGGATCTCGCGCACCGGCCCGCCCACGCTCTGAACCCGACCTATTCCGGAGAGGACGTACAGCGTCTGGCCCAACGGGTGCGAATGCCAGGCTGTGCGCGCACCCGGCTCGAAGGCGACGCGGGTCGAGACAATCCGCGCCGGGGCTTCGGCGGCAATGATCGGATCCTGCAAGACCGTGCCGGTGAAATACTCCTTGGGCGCACGGCGTGTCGGTCGCGAGCCGGCGAGATGGATATCCATGGCGGTACCTCCTTTTGACCGGCGCAGCACCGGTTCGCCGCGATTACTTCTTTGAGGCCGCATAACGGGCCTTGGTTTCGGCATTCATCGGATACAGGCCCGGTAGCACCGCGCCGTTGTTGACCTGATCGACGATCCAGCCCTCCATTCGCTCCTGCTCGGGGCCTTCGGCCAGGACGTGGTCGAGGTGCGCTTGCGGGATCAAAACGGCGCCATCCTGGTCGGCGACGATAATGTCGTCAGGAAATACCGCAACGCCGCCGCATCCGATCGGTTCGCCCCAGCCGACGAATGTCAGCCCTGCGACCGAGGGCGGAGCCGCGAAGCCGTCGCACCATACGGCAAGCCCGGTGCCGAGCACGCCCTCGACATCGCGCACAACGCCATCGGTCACCAGCGCGGTTACCCCGCGCTTGACCATGCGTGCGCACAGAATGTCGCCGAAAATGCCGGCATCGGTGATGCCCATGGCGTCGACCACGGCAATGCAGCCTTCCGGCATCGCCTCGATCGCGGTCCGGGTCGAGATCGGCGAGGACCATGATTCCGGTGTCGCCAGATCCTCCCGAGCCGGCACGAAACGCAACGTGAAAGCCGGCCCGACCAGCCGCTTCTGTCCGGGCCGCAGAGGCCGCGAGCCCCGCAGCCAGATGTTTCGCAAACCCTTCTTGAGCAGAACGGTGGTGATGGTGGCCGTGGAGACGCGGGAGAGGGTCGCAATCGCTTCGGGGGTCAGGGGCATCGAAAAAGCAGCTCCGCTGGGGATTATCGGGCGTGCGCATCTTGCGGGGCATCGGCATCGCGTCAAGGGCGGCTCGGCGGTGGTGGCGTGACAAGCACGATATATTGAGCGAAAAACGCGAAGATCATCCCGACGAGTTCATGAGGCCATGGCCGCACCCCTCACCCCGCCCCGTTTTTTGCCGAGTGGCGACAGCGCGATCACAGTGGAATTCAGCCGGCACATCGATGACGCGGCAAACCAGCGGGTGCTGGCGCTCGATCGGGCCGTCGCCTGTGAGCCGATCGCCGGCGTGACCGAGACGGTGCCAACTTACCGATCCCTGCTGGTGCATTATGATCCCCTGCAAATCAGCTTCGACGCGCTAAGTGAAAAGCTGGCTGCGCTGGCGCAACTCCCCGTTCCGCCCGTGACGAGTACGCGGCGCTGGCGGATTCCCGTGGTTTATGGCGGCGAACATGGCATCGATCTTGAGGACGTCGCCAGGACGCTCAATTCCACGCCGGATGATATCGTGGCCCGGCACGTCGCCGGCGACTACCGTGTCGCCATGATCGGCTTTACGCCCGGTTGGTCCTATCTCAGCGGCCTTGAGGATTCGCTGCATATGCCGCGGCGGCAAAATCCGCGCCTGCTGACACCGGCCGGCACCATTTCGATCGGCGGAGTGCAGGCCGGCGTGCAATGTCTCGCCGGCCCGAGCGGCTGGCATCTACTGGGGCGAACCGCCGTCAGGACCTACCAACTGCACCGCGATCCGATCTTCCTGCTGGAACCCGGTGATCGCGTGATGTTTTCCCCTGTCGATGCCAAAACCTTCGCAGAACAGGATCAGGCCGCGGAACACGGCGAGATCGTCGCCGAGTTGATGGCCTCATGAGCAAACTCGTCATTTCAGCGATTGGTCCTGCGAGTTCCGTGCAGGACGGCGGCCGCTACGGCGCGCAACGCTACGGCCTGACGCCTGGCGGCGCGATGGATCGGCTGGCTCTCGCCGCGGCGAATGGTCTGGTCGGAAACGCCCCCTTCGTCGCCGCCATCGAAATCGGTCCGTTCGGCGCCACATTTACGGCGCGCGAAGGTGCGGTTCGGCTCGCACTCGCAGGAGCGCCGCGCAACGCGGATATCGCTGGCCATCCGGTCGCGTTCAATACATCGATGACGCTTCCGGACGGCGCGGTCTTGACGCTGGGCTTTGCGCGCGACAGCTCCTTCAGTTACCTCGCGATCGAGGGCGGGATTCAGGGTGAACCGATGTTCGGCAGCCTCGCCGTGAACGCGCGCGCCGGTCTTGGCAGTCCGTATCCACGCCCGCTGCAGGCCGGTGACGAACTGCAGGCGGCAGCCGCGACCGGCGCGATCGAGCGACGGATTGTTCTTCCAGCATTTGCGGATGCGCCGATCCGGGTGGTGATGGGCCCCCAGGACGACGAATTCGGGGATGCCACGGCCCTCTTTCTGGACAGCGAGTGGAAGATATCGGCGATCAGCGATCGGATGGGTTACCGGCTTGAAGGTCCTGTCATCCGGCATCTGCACGGTCACAACATCGTTTCCGACGGCACGGTGAACGGCAGCATCCAGGTGCCCGGCAACGGCCAGCCGATCGTCCTGATGCCGGACCGCGGCACCAGCGGCGGCTATCCCAAGATCGCTACCGTGATCTCGGCCGATCTCGGCCGGCTCGCGCAGATCCCCGCCGGGCGCGGCTTTCAATTCAGGGCGATTGCCATGGCCGAAGCGCAGGCCGAAGCCCGGAAATTCGCCGAATTGCTGCGTACCCTGCCCGATCGCCTGCGTGCCATCGAGAATTTTAATCTCGATATCGAGGCGCTGCAGGATGCTAACGTCGCCGGCGCTGCCGTCAGCGCCGTCGATGCCCAAACGTGGCAAACTCCAACCTCAACAGATGCGCGTGCGCGCGACTGATCCGGACGACACGGACAAGCTTCATTCGAACGCGGACACGAAATGATGAAAATCGATCTCAACTGCGATCTTGGCGAAGGATTTGGCGCGTGGGAGATGGGCAACGACGCCGCCATGATCGAGCTTGCCACTTCAGTCAATATCGCTTGCGGTTTTCATGCCGGCGATTCCGATACCATGCGTAAGACCGTGGAGTTGGCGAAAGCACGCGGCGTCAGCGTCGGCGCGCATCCGGGCTATCGCGATCTGCACGGCTTTGGCCGCCGGCCGTTTCCCGGCATGAAGGCGTCGGAAATCGAAAACCTGGTCGCCTATCAGATCGGCGCGTTGCAGGCGATCGCGACCATGGCCGGTCACAAGGTGACCCACGTCAAGGCGCATGGCGCGTTATCGAACGTCGCCTGCGAAGACGACACCACTGCGCGGGCGATCGCGTCCGCCATCAAGGCGGTCGATCGCGATCTGATATTTGTGGTGCTTGCCAATTCGCGCCTGGTGCAGGCGGGAGAAACTGCCAACCTCGCCGATGGTGCACGAGGTGTTCGCTGACCGCGCTTATGAAGATGACGGGTCGCTGGTGTCGCGCCGCAAGCCCGGCGCGGTGCTGCACAATGCGTCCGAAATCGCGCAGCGTGTGGTCCGGATGGTTCAGGATGGCGCTGTGGTGTCGGTCACGGGCAAGGTGATCAAGATGCGCACCGATACCGTGTGCATCCATGGCGATACGCCAGGGGCCGTCGATATCGCCCGCGGGGTGCGGCAGGCTTTGAAGGATGGCGGTATTGAAGTGGCGCCGTTCAAGAAAGCGAGTTAGCGCCGGCGGCGGCAGCAAGTGCTCAGAACGGATGATACGACAGCGTACCAAACACCACGGCTGCGATGACAGCGAATGCGCCGTAGAGCGCTGCGACATGCAGTCTTGTGGCGGTTCGCTCCGATAAGGAGCGGGCATAAAGATGCAAACGGGCTTCAGCCGACAGTTCGCGCATAGTCAATCTCCAACGCTGCATCGGCGTTGAATGAAATGCTGTTTGCGGCCGGGTGCAAGCCGACCGGCGAAATAGCGATACGAGCGCTTCGACGGGCTCCCAGCGCAGTCAAATATTCTCCGCGCCGGATTCGGGCGAGAATTTTATTCGCTCAGATTTTCCATAACTATGGTCGTCAATAAACGTCCTGTTGGAACCGGCCTTTTTTCTTGAGTTCCCCAACGAAGCTGACGGCCTCATCGGTGGTACCGTGCGCCGAACTGTGCCACGATGTCGACCAGCGCGCGCTCGACATCCTTCGCCATCCGTTTGGCGTCGCCGCAGATATAGATATTGGCGCCCTCGGCCAGCCACGTCCATAATTCGCGGCCGACCTCGCGCATGCGATCCTGCACATAGAATTTCTTGTCGCCGTCGCGCGACCACGCCAGCGACATCCGCGTCAAGAGGCCCGACGTCTTCATGGCGTTCAGTTCGTCGGCATAAAAGAAATCAGTGCCGCTGCGCTGATGGCCGAAAAACAGCCAATTCCTGCCGGTCGCGCCGGTTGCGCGGCGGTCGTGCAGGAAAGCACGGAACGGCGCGATGCCGGTGCCGGGGCCGATCATGATGATCGGGGTTGTCGGGTCCTTCGGCAGCGCGAAGCCGTGCGCCTTCTGGACATAGACCTTGATTTCGTCGCCGGGCTTGATGCGCTCGGCGAGGAAGGTTGACGCCAGACCGAGGCGCTTGCGCTTGCCGACCACATAGCGCACGCAATCCACGGTCAGCGACAGCTTGCCGGGCGTTGCGTTGTTCGACGAGGAGATTGAATAGAGCCGCGGCTGCAGCGGTTCCAGCGCTTCGACGAAGGCTTCAGGATGCGGCCGTACGCCGGAGAATTTCTGCAACGCCGCCATCACGTCGAGCGTCGCAGCGTCGCCATCGGGATCCTCGCCTTGCGCCAGCGCGCGAGCCTTCTCGCGTTGCGCACCGCCGGTCACGAACGAAATCAGTTCGAACAGCGTATCCGGCGCCGGCGCCAGCGAAACATCGTCGATCAATACGTCGCGCAGAGTCTTGCCGTTCAGCGGGGTGGTCGGCGAAGCCCCGAGCATGGCGATGATCTGATCGGCAAGGCCGAGTTCGTTGCGGGCAAAGATGCCGAAGGAATCGCCGACGACATAGTCGAGGCCGCAGCCAGCAGAGGTCGAAATCGATGTGCCAGGTTTCCTTTTCCGACCCGGCCTTGTTCAACAAGGTGCGCGATACGAATGTTGCGGGCGCAGGATTGTCGCGCGAACGTCCGAGTTCCGCGGTGACCGCCGGTACCGCTGCGATCGGCGCCGTCGCCGTGCCGGACGGCGCCGACGGCGCTTTTTCCAGTTCCTCGTTCAGTGCCTTGAGCATCCGGGCGGTTTCCTTGCCGCCAGGCACGCAAAGGTTCAGCCGCGCTTCCGCCTTGCCGGCGATCGCCTCGGAATAGTCGTTGCAGTTGTAACCGCACTGGCCGCAATCCTGCTGCGCCATCGCCGCCATCATGCGCCGCCGCAGCGGACGGCCTTCCGCGAGTTTCATGCGATCGGCAATCGGCATGGTCTGGTCGTGCCAGGGCGCTTCGCCGTCATCGCCATCGCCGGTCGCGCCTTGCAGCACGGCAGCACCCTGCTCCGGCGACAGCGGCACCGAACCATCAAGCGACAACAATCCAACGAGGAATCCATTGAGCCAGGAGCGCTGCGCTTCCGAAAACGGCGCGGTCTCCGGAATGACTTCAAGTCTCGGCGGCGCGGTTATCTGGTTCATGCGCTGATCTCCGCATCCGCCATTTTCCTCAGGCTTTCTCCATCATGGCGACGCGAAAAAGCAAGAAACGTCTCTTCGGCAGAAGCGCGGTTGGTGACATAGGCCTTCAATAATTTTTCCACGGCCTTCGGCGCATCTTCTGCTTTCACGTCTCGATAGATCTCCTGCCCGATATCGGCATCCGGCCCGAAGCCGCCGCCGGCATAGAGATGATAACCCTCAACCGTATCGTCATCGGTTCCGACCGGTACTTTGGCCGCCAGCAACCCGATGTCGCTGATATAATGCTGGGCGCAGGAATGATGGCAGCCGGTCAGGTGGATGTTGAGCGGCGTTTCGATTGGTACCCGCGGCTCGCACCAGTCGCCGATCGCTGCGGCGTGGCGTTTGGTATCGGATGCGGCGAATTTGCAGCCGGAGTTTCCGGTGCACGCGATCAGCCCGGCGCGGATCGGCGATGCCGTGACCGCGAGGCCGAGCGCATCGATCGCCGCGGTTGCCAGTGCGATTTTTCCGTCGGCAACGCCGGATATCAGAAGGTTCTGCCAGACCGTCAGGCGGATATCGCCATCGCCGAGATCCTGGGCGATCCTGGCAAGGCCGCGCATCTGATCGCCCGTCAACTTACCGAGCGGCAGCGCGACCCCGATCCAGTTCAAGCCGGTCTGTTTCTGTGGATGCACGCCGATATGTGCCATCCGATCGAAGGCCGGACGCGGCACCATCGCGTCGGCCGGCGCACGAACCAGTTTCTGGCCAAGTTTCTCCTCGACGGCGGCCATGAATTTGTCGACGCCGATGGCGTCGATCACATATTTCATTCGCGCCTTGAGGCGGTTGGTGCGGTCGCCGGTGTCGATGAAGACCCGGACGATGGCATCTGCGACCTTGGTTGCGTCCGCCGGCTTGACGATGATCCCGGTATCCTTGGCGAAATCCATGTGACCGGTGATGCCGCCGATGCCCAAGCGAAACCAGACGCCCGGCGCGACACCGAAGCCATCCTTCACTTCGACCGCTGCAAAAGCGATGTCGTTGGTGTCTTCAAGTACCGCAATCCTGCCGGCGCCGTCGAAAGCCACATTGAACTTGCGCGGCAATCCGGTGAGCGAGCGATCATTCAGGATGTGGTAGTGCCATTCACGGGCATAGGCGCGAGTGTCGATCAATTCCTGCGGATCTATACCCGCCGTCGGCGTTCCCGTGACGTTGCGGATATTGTCGGCGCCGGATCCGCGCGAGCACAATCCGATGTCCTGGATTCCTTCGATCAGCGCCACGCTGTGCTTGGGTGGAATCTCCCTGATCTGGATATTGGCGCGGGTGGTGACATGCGAATAACCGCCGCCATAACGACTCGGCGAGATCGGCGACGCCGGCAAATTGCCAATGCTTGAGAATCCCGTTTGGAATGCGCAGGCGGCACATGAAGGAGTCTTGCGTCGGCGCCACATAGAACAGGCCGTAAAAGCGCCAGCGGAAATTGTCCGCCGGCGGCGGCGGCGTGTTGTTCTCGGCCTGCGCCTTCAAACGTTCATAGGCATCGAACGGATGCTGCTCGCGCTTGAACTTCTCGGGATCGGACAGCTTCTTGCCCTCGCGAAGAAACCTGTCCTGAGCCTTGAAGCCGGCGGCGTCCGGACCGACCGGTTCCGGATCGACCTTGCCGGCCGGCGCGCCTGTTCCGGCGGCAACGCCGATGCTCCGGCCGACGCGCCCGACCTGCAGGCCGGACATGAAGCCTTCCAGATACCGCTTCTGTTCGTCGCTGAAATCGGCTGACGTTGTTTCAAGCTTCATGATGCGCAACAATTCCGTTATTCGGCGGGGACTTGAGCCGCAACCGGCGATGATTTCGGCGCAAGCGGCTCGGCCGGCTTGAAGGTCGTGTAGAGCGCGAGGCCGGTGAAGACAAAGCCGCCGACGAGATTGCCGAGCGTCACCGGAATTTGATTCCACACCCACCATTGGTAGATGCTGACCTTGGCGCCGAGCAGCATGCCGGTCGGGATGATGAACATGTTGACGACGGCGTGCTCAAATCCGAGCGCAAAGAATGTGAAGATCGGCAGCCAGGTCGCGGCGATCTTTCCGACAGTGGAGGTGGAAGTCATCGCCATGACGACGCCCAGACAAACCAGCCAGTTGCACAGGATGGCCTTGACGAAGACGCTGACCATGCCGGCGACGCCGAGCGCCTCATTGGCGACGGTTTTCGCTTCGGCGACCGCGATGATGCGTGCCGCGACCCCTGCCGGTTCAACCTTCCCCATGTTGGTCAGAGCGATCGCGATCAGAACTCCAAACGCAATGCTGCCGAGCAGATTGGCCAAAAACACCCACGACCAATTGGCGATAACGGCGTTCCAGGTCGCCTTGCCCTCGAGCACGCGCGAGCGGCACCAGCGCAAAACTTCCCGTGACGAGCTCGAGGCCGAGCAGCACGATCATGACAAAACTAACGGGAAAGATCAGTGCGCCGACCAACGGCTGACCCGTGGTCAGGGCGCCCGAAAACGCCAGGGTGGTGGCGGCGCCGAGCAGCGCACCGGACAGCGCGCCTCGAATGAGGAGGTCTCGTGGAGCCAGTGCCAGTTTCTTCACACTGGCATCGATCATTGAGGTGACCACGTCGGCAGGTTTTGCGTAATCCATAACAAAGCTCCGGTCGCCACGCGCGGCATGGCCATAACGACAAAAATGGGTGTGTGATGGCTCGGAAATTCGATTCGAAAGGCAACGCCGTATCGGAATTTTCGGAGCCCCGGCCAGCTTCATTGCGGCTCGGACGTTCGTCTTGAACGACGCCAGCGCCGCTTTCAGCGGCGGCTGGCTGGACTCATCCATTCAATTTGTGTGCCACTGCAGCAATTTTCAAAATTATGTTTCTATTCAAAGGCTTGGTAGTTGAACGGACCAAGTAAATTGGGAGGACCCATTGCTGTATAAGGCTGCATCAGCCTAAAAGATGCACACTCGCGAGGGGATGCCTAATACTTAGACAGGCCATTCATGGGTGTCGCCGAGCGATCCGTAAAGAGGCCAGATATCCGGCGACATCCGCCGCATCGAAGGTGGGACCGGAGAACGCCCCCATGACGTCAGGCCCGCCGACGCTGGGCAGGTTGCTGAAGACCCAGGACGGCATCGTAGAGATCCGGCCGGAACACCGCCTTGGCGATCTCCAAGGCCTCTGGGCTGATCGATGCCTGTCCCCAGCGGACCATTTGCGCGTAGAGCCATGCCGCCTGCACCGGATCCGGACGCGCGGCACCTTCCCGGCCCACCAGCAGATATCGGTTGCTTTCGCGCATGGTGCCGTCAGGAGCGATCTTGAGGCGGCCCTCGAGGGTTCGCAGGATAATATCGGCATCGACCCCGACGTGCTCCGGCTGGGCCAGAATGTGCGCCGTCTCGGCGCGATTGTGCTCGATGAATTCGGTCGCGCGAAAGGCGGCGCGGATCAGCGCGGCAAGGACCTCGGGATTCTTCTCCGACCAGCTTTGCCTGACCGCGAGTACCTTTTCGGCGGCGCGCACCAGGATATCCGAGACGAAATGCAGGATGAACCCGACGCCTCGATCGACCGCGATCGAATTCCAGGGCGCGCCGACGCAGAACGCATCGACCTGACCATTGGCCAGACTGTCCACCATGTATGGCGGCGGCAGCACCACCAGGCGAACGTCCTCGTCGGGGTGCACCCCCGCGGCGGCCATCCAGAAGCGCAACTGATAATTATGGGTGGAAAACGGAAATGTCATTCCGAAGATCAGCGGCTCGGCGCCACTTCGGCGCCGAGCGGCGACAACACGCGCCAGCGCCAGCGCCGTCGCCATCGGGTCAAGCGGATCGCCGTCGATTTCGCCCATGATCGCCGCATGCAGCGCCGGCGAGACCGTGATCGCGTTGCCGTTGAGGCCGAGATTGAAGGGCGCCACGATCGGCACCTTGACATGCCCGACCCCGAGGCTGGAGGCGATCGCGACCGGCGCCAGTAAATGGGCGGCGTCGAACAGGCCGATATTGAGCTTGTCGCGAACATTCGACCACGACACTTCACGCACCAGCGTGACGTCCAGCCCTTCGGCCGCGGCAAATCCCTTGTCGACCGCAACGATCAGGGCTGCGGCATCGATCAGCGGGATGAAGCCGATGTGAAGCGATCTGGTCATTTCAGCAACTCCGATGCGGTCAGGATCGACTGTGCGATCTCGCCGATCTTCTTTTTCTCGCGCATCGCGGTGGATCGCAGCAGGACATAGGCCTCCTCTTCCGTCAGGCCCTTCAGCTTCATGAGAATTCCCTTGGCGCGATCGATCACCTTGCGGTCTTCAAGCGCGGATTTGGCGCGATCGAGTTCATCCTGAAGCTTGGAGAACGCGTTAAACCGCGAAATGCAGAGGTCGAGGATCGGCTTGATACGTTCCTTCTTCAATCCATCGACGATATAGGCCGAGACGCCGGCGTCGACCGAGGCCTGGATCGAGGCCGCATCGCTCTGATCGACGAACATCGCGATCGGCCGGCGTACCGCGCGGCTGACCTGGAACATCTGCTCCAGAATGTCGCGGCTGGGGTTCTCCAGATCGATCAGAATGACGTCGGGATCGAGCGCATAGATCCGCGCCAGCAAACTCTGCATTTCGCTGATGTGGACCACACCGGTAAAACCGGCTTCCCGCAATCCTTCCTCAAGGATTGCGGCACGGATCGGGCTTTCGTCGACAATGACGATTTTAGGAGACAACTCGGCGCCCATCGATCACTCGGATTCCTGCAAAACATCCATAGCACGCTGCAGGCCGGCTCAAAGCCTTGTAATTGTGAGCAATTGGGACTAGCTCCTGCCCATCAATCAGGCAGATTTCGAACATGCAACAGGCCGCCGCGCCCAAAGTCAGCTTTGTTTCGCTGGGATGCCCCAAGGCGCTGGTGGATTCCGAACGCATCATCACGCGGCTGCGCGCGGAAGGCTATGAGCTGGCGCGCAAGCACGATGGCGCCGACCTCGTCATCGTGAACACCTGCGGCTTTCTCGACAGCGCCAAGCAGGAATCGCTCGGTGCGATCGGCGAAGCGATGGCCGCGAATGGCAAGGTGATCGTGACGGGCTGCATGGGGGCCGAACCCGAGCAGATCGAGGCGGCCTATCCAGGCGTGCTGTCGATCACGGGACCGCAGCAATATGAAAGCGTGCTCGACGCGGTGCATCGCGCGCTGCCGCCGGTTCATAATCCGCACCTCGATCTGGTGCCGCCGCAAGGCATCAAGCTGACCCCGCGGCATTATGCCTATCTGAAGATTTCCGAAGGCTGCAACAACCGCTGCAGCTTCTGCATCATCCCGAAACTGCGCGGCGACCTGGTGTCGCGTCAGGCCAACGACGTGCTGCGCGAAGCAGAAAAGCTGGTCAGCGCCGGCGTCAGGGAATTACTGGTCATCTCGCAGGATACTTCGGCCTATGGCGTCGATCTGAAATACGCGGCGAGCCCGTGGAAAGATCGCGAGGTCCGAGCGAAGTTCTTCGACCTCGCCCAAGAGCTCGGCGAATTCGGCGCCTGGGTGCGGCTGCAATATGTCTACCCCTACCCGCATGTCGATGACGTCATCGGTTTGATGACGGAGGGTAAAATCCTGCCCTATCTCGATATTCCCTTTCAGCACGCCAGCCCGGAAATCCTCAAGGCCATGAAGCGCCCGGCCGCGCAGGACAAGACGTTGGGACGAATCAAGCGATGGCGCGAGCAATGCCCCGACCTGACCCTGCGCTCGACGTTCATCGTCGGCTTTCCCGGCGAGACCGATTCCGATTTCGCCTATCTGCTCGACTGGCTCGAACAGGCCGAGATCGATCGGGTCGGCTGCTTCAAGTATGAGCCGGTCGCGGGAGCGCCGTCGAATGCGCTCGGTGATGCGGTGCATGAGGACGTCAAGCAGCAGCGCTGGAATGCGCTGATGGCGCGGCAGCAAAAGATTTCCGCGCGCCGACTGAAGCGCAAGGTAGGCACGCGGCAGCAGATCATCATCGATGAGGTCGGGCCTACCGTATCGAAGGGCCGTTCGAAAGCCGACGCGCCGCAGATCGATGGCTCGGTCTATGTCTCCAGCCGTCGTCCGCTGCGCATCGGCGAGATGGTCACGGCGAAGATCGAACGCGCCGACGCCTACGATCTGCACGGCAGCGTGGTCGGGTTCTAGAACTCACGGCCGCAAAATCGAGGCACCTGTCGTCGCACGCCCCTCAAGATCGCTATGCGCCTTCGCCGCATCCTTGAGCGCGTAGGCGTGATTGATCGGCACGTGCAGTTTCCCGTTGATGACGGCCGCAAACAGGGTGTCGGCGCCCTC
The DNA here is from genome assembly GCA_963771225.1 of uncultured Pseudomonadota bacterium. Lineage (GTDB taxonomy): Bacteria > Pseudomonadota > Alphaproteobacteria > Rhizobiales > Xanthobacteraceae > Bradyrhizobium. The sequence goes on from CAVYSR010000017.1 coordinate 664,165, forward strand.
CAGCAGTTCCGAACGCTTGCCGACATAATCGTTGAGCTTCGGACGCGTCGCAAACAGCGAACCGTGATTGTTCAGCTCGGCAATCGAAAACGGCGGCACCGGACCCGACGCGTTACCGAAACTCACGAACAATCCGCGCGGCTTGAGACAGGACAGCGAGCCGGGAAAGGTGGTTTTGCCGACGCCATCATATACGACATCGCAGAGTTCGCCGCGGCTGATCTGCTTGACGCGTGCGACGAAATCCTCGTCGTTGTAGAGGATGACGTAGTCGCAGCCGTTGGCGAGCGCGAGGTCGGCCTTCGCCTTGCTGCCGACGGTGCCGATGACGTGCGCGCCAAGCGCCTTGGCCCACTGGCAGGCGAGCAAACCGATGCCGCCGGCCGCGGCGTGGATCAGGACCCGATGTCCCGGCTCGACCTTGAACGTCTTGTGCAGCAGGTACCAGACCGTCAGTCCCTTCAGCATCAGGACCGCGCCCTGCTCGTAGGTGATATGGTCGGGCAGCTTGACCAGTTTCTCCCAGGGAATGTTGCGCTCGCTGGCATAGCCGCCGAGATTGAAATAATAGGCAACCCGGTCGCCGGGGTGAAAATTGGTGACGCCGGGCCCGACCGCCAGAACCTCGCCGGCGGCCTCGTTGCCGGCGATGAACGGCAATCCAGGTGCCTTGTAGAGGCCGGTGCGGTAGTACACGTCGATGAAATTCAGGCCGACGGCATGCTGGCGGATGCGAACCTCGCCGGCTCCCGGCGCGGGCACCTCGACAGCCTCATAAACCAGGGCTTCCGGGCCCCCTACCTTGTGCACGCGCACGGCCTTGGTCATTTCGGGTCCTCCCTCAACATTTTCGTGGCATTCCCTTGGTATCCAAGCGAAAGCCATCGAGGCCAAGTTGTCAACTCGACCACGGCGACAACGTTTCCGATCGCCTAATTGACCGGTCTTTTTGCGGTTGCGTTTGGCCAGGACATTGAAAAGCTCGACCGCCGCCGAAAACGCGATGGCGAAGTAGATGTAGCCGCGCGGGATGTGAAATTTGAAACCATCCGCGACCAGCGCGACGCCGATCAGCACCAGAAACGCCAGCGCCAGCATCTTGGTGGTCGGATGTTCCGCCACGAACGTCGCGACCGGGCCGGACGAAATATACATGATGAGACAAGCGATCACGACCGCCGCGACCATGATTTGAAGGTCCTGCGCCATGCCGATCGCGGTGATAATGGAATCCAGCGAGAACACCATGTCGATGACGATGATCTGGATAATGACCCAGAAAAATGCGCCTGGCTTTGGCGCGTTATCGTTGTCGTTATCGCCCGCTTCGACTTCGGTGTGAATTTCGTGGGTCGCCTTCGCGATCAGAAACAGCCCACCGCCGATCAGGATGATGTCGCGCCAGGAAAACGCGATTCCGTTCACGGTGACGACGACTTGCGTGAGGCCGATCAGCCATACCAGCAGGCTGAGCAGCACAATGCGGAACACCAGCGCCAGCGCCAGGCCGATCTGCCGCGCTCGCTTCGCCTGCGGTTGTGGAATCCGCGATACCACCACCGACAGAAAGATAACATTGTCGATACCGAGAACGATTTCCAGCGCTGTCAGAGTCAATAACGCTGCCCATGCTTCCGGGCTGGTCCACAATTCGATCATGCGTTGAACGATCTTGCGAGCCGGATCGTTGCATCGCTGCCCGCGATATAGACTGCGATCGCACAAAGCCCCGCGATCACCGGTCCGCTTACCTCGAAGTCACTGGCGAGCGTAATGAATGCAAGCACCGTCCAGAGGCCCATCAACGACAGGGTGAGCCCACGCAGGCGGACCACGCGTAACGGGTGCACGACATGGAAAGGAACAAATGTCAGAGCGATCAGAATAGCGATCGCGAGACTCGCAATCGCCGGCGGCAAATGCAGCAGGAACAGGTAGAATGCCGCACCGTTCCACAGCCCTGGAAATCCACGAAAATGATTGTCCGATGTCTTCATCCGGCGATCGGCGAAATAGAGCGCGCCGCTGACAACAATGCCTACGCCCAGCAGCGGCGCCGCCAGCGGCAGCAGCAGGCCGCTGGCAGTGATCGCGTAGGCTGGCACGAAGACGTAGGTCACGAAATCGACCACGAGATCGAGCACTTCGCCTGACCAGTCCGGCAATACCCGCGCGACATCCAGCCGCCGCGCGATCGGGCCATCGAGCGCGTCGATCAGCAGCGCGGCGCCGAGCCACCCGAACATCGCAACCCAGTGCTCGCGCACCGCCTCAAGCAGCGCAATCAGGGCGATGCCCGCGCCCATCGCGGTGAAGATATGCACGGAAAATGCAGCGGCTCGGGTTGCCGGGGATGCTGAGGAATCCTGCTGGTTTGCCTGGTCCATTTGGCCGCCAGTGCTATCAGGAATCGTTTCGATTTGCACATCTGCATTTGCGACGTTCGGTCGCGCAAATCGGCGGAACATCGAGGCGGTGCGGTGGACTTGAAAATGCCGCCGGGAACGTCAATTGTCCCGATATGAATGATGCATCAACCTTGCACGATGTCGTCGTGATCGGTGGCGGACCTGCCGGACTTGCGGCCGCGATGACGCTGGCGCAGGCTGGCGCGAACACGGCCCTGATCGCGCGCCGCGCGCCTTATGCCGATAATCGCACCACCGCGCTGTTGGGCGGCTCGGTCGATCTGCTGCAACGACTGGACGTCTGGCCGCTCTGCATCGACAAGGCTGCGGCGCTGCTGGCGATGCGCCTGGTCGACGATACCGGCCGCCTGATCCGAGCACCGGAGGTCAAGTTTTCGTCCGATGAAATCGGTCTCGACCAGTTCGGCTACAACATTGAAAACCGCGCGCTGATGATGGCGCTGGAGCAACGCGCGGCCGAGCTTCCGAATTTGTCCCGGATCGACGATGACGCGGACGCGGTCCGCCCCGACGAGGCTGAGGTCGCCATTCGCACCCGGCAAGGCCGGTCGCTGACAGCGCGCCTGGTGGTGGGTGCCGACGGGCGGCAATCGCTTTGCCGCGAGGCCGCCGGCATCGAGGTCCGGCGCCGTAACCTCAATCAGGCCGCGGTAACCTTCAACATCAGCCATTCGCGGCCGCATCGAAATATCTCTACCGAATTTCACACCCCGCAGGGGCCGTGCGTATTTGTTCCGCTGCCCGGCGATCGCTGCAGCGTGGTGTGGGTTGCTGCACCAGGCGAGGCCGAGCGGCTGATGGCGTTGACCGACGGCGAATTGTCGGAAGCGGCCGAAAGGCAGTCGCATTCCATTCTCGGCCGTATCACGGTGGAAGCGGGACGGCATTTGTTTCCACTTGTGATCGAACAGCCCGCACAGTTCGCCCGCCATCGCGTCGCGCTGGTCGGCGAAGCCGCCCATGTGCTGCCGCCGATCGGTGCGCAGGGACTGAACATGGGCCTGCGCGATGCTGCCGGGATTGCCGACATCGTGCGGGAGACGATGTTGTCAGGCCAAGATCCAGGCGCGCCGCAGGTGCTGGACCGTTACAATTCGGCACGGCGCGCCGACGTCGCCAGCCGGACTTTTGTGATCGATATGGCGAACCGCTCGTTGCTGAGCGATTTCGTGCCGATACAGGTGCTGCGGGCGGCGGGCCTGCATCTGATCGGCGCGATCGGACCGCTTCGCCGCGCTGCCATGCGCGAAGGCCTGGCGCCGACATGGCTACCACGCTCCGGGTCAGTTAGGTTCCTGTCCAGCCGTCCCGGCAAAGGTTAATTCCGCAGTTTACCTCTAGCATCGGCCACAATCATGGTCTATTCGACGAGATATGATTAAAACGCGGACCGCCAAATTCCAGATCGGACAGATCGTCCGTCACCGGATCTTTTCGTTCCGGGGCGTGATTTTCGATATCGATCCGGAATTCAACAATACCGAGGAATGGTGGTTGTCGATCCCCGAAGACGTCCGGCCGCACAAGGATCAGCCGTTCTATCATCTGCTCGCCGAGAATTCAGAATCGGAATACGTCGCCTACGTTTCCGAGCAAAATCTGTTGCCCGACGAGTTCGGGCGAGCCGATCCGGCATTCGCAAGTCGCGGAGATTTTCGTAAAGGACAAATCGGGCGGTTATCGCCCGCGCAATCCGTCGCTGAATTAGAGCGTTTTCCAGCGAAAGCCTGCCCGCACTTGATGCGGGCTGGACCCCGGTTCGTCGGATTTCCGCCAACAAAAAAGGCGCCCGGATCGGGCGCCCTTTGTTTGCCAACAGGCCTGCCTGCTCTTTGTTACTTCGGAGCCGGATTGGCCGGGGCAGCGCCGCCAGCCGGTTGACTGGCTTCGAGCTTCTTGCGCGCCTCTTCGGCACGTTTCTGCAGCTCTTCCTGCAGCTTCTTCTGGGTTTCCTCGAACACTTTCGGATCGGTCGGCGGGCCATCATAGGCCTTGGCGAAATCCGCGAGCGGCAGCGGCAAGGTGAGCGGCGCGCCGTTGGAGTTGATCGCCTGCACCACCAGGTTCTGCCCCTTCTTCAGGTTCGCGAGCAGTTCCGGCGTCACCTCATAGTCGGACATGCAACCATTCTGGAAGCAGATCACATAGGGGCTCTGTGCCGGTGGATTGCTGTCGACGATCACGCGGGTGCCGTGAACCAGTTGCATGCCGAGCGGAAGCGTCACGCGCAGGATTTTCTTGGTCTCGCCCTCGGGCTCGATGATCACGGCTGCGATGACGGGCTGGCCGGACTCGATCCGGCCATCCTTGCCGGTGAAGCAAACCTGCTTGGCGTTGGCATCCTGACCCTTCAGGCAGAATTTGGTCCACGGCGCATAGATCAGCTGAACCTGCTGTTCGGGGGGCTGTCCGCCGGCCGCCGGCGGCGCGCCGGCGGGAGCCGCGGCCGGTGGTGCTGCCTGGGCGGCCGGTGCGGGTGCGGCCGGAGCGGGTTTCGCCGCGGGCTTCTTGGCCTTGGGCGCGGCGGCGGGTGCCGGGGCTGGAGCCGCCTGCTGCGCCTGGACCTCGGGCACAACCAGCGAGGCAACCAACGCCGTTGCCGCCAACAAGGCGAAAACCCGCCCACGCGGCCGGACCGACGCGGCCAAGATACGGAAATTCATTGCGGAAAACCCTTTCTGAACGGAAGCGCCCGAAACCGTTGCAGGCACCGACACCCAGCCGTTTGGCCGGCTGTCTCCTTGCCAATTGAGGCGGATACGTGACAGGCCCTGCCCTCGTGGTCAATTGCCCGCCTTCATACAGCGGCAAACGAAAAGATCAATGCCGACACGTATCTTTGGAGCACGGTCGAGCCCGAATGCTGCAGCCTGTGGTAAAATTCGGGGTGGGCATTATCGAATCAAATCGGCGTGCTGAGTTGCCCGTTTCAAGGTGCTCACGCATTCGGGCTCTGGTCTGCGGCGTCCTCGCGATCAGCGCATGGATGGCGACGGATGACCGTGAGGCTTCGGCGGCCGAGAGTTACGCCATCGCCATGCACGGAACGCCGGCGCTGCCGGCCGATTTCAGCCACATGCCCTATGCCAATCCGGATGCGCCGAAAGGCGGGCGACTGGTGCAGGGCATTCTCGGGACTTTCGACAGCCTCAATCCCCTGATCGTCCGGGGCCTCGCCGTGCAACAAATACGCGGGTTTGTGATCGAGAGCCTGCTGGCGCGGGGCTATGACGAGGCTTTCACACTCTACGGTCTGCTGGCAAAAAGCGTGGAAACCGACGACCGCCGCAGCTATGTCACCTTCCGTCTCGACCCCAGAGCGCGGTTCTCGGACGGCCAACCGGTACTTGCGGAGGACGTGCTGTTTTCCTGGGCCTTGCTGCGCGACAAGGGCCGTCCAAACCTTCGCCAGTATTACTCCAAAGTCGTAAAGGCCGATGCGCCCGACCCGCGCACGGTGCGGTTCGACTTCGGCAGCGTCGGCGACCGCGAACTGCCGCTGATCCTCGGCCTGATGCCGATATTGCCCAAGCACGCGGTCGATGTCGCAACCTTCGAAGAAACCTCGATGACGGCGCCGATCGGTTCCGGCCCCTACCGCGTCACTGCGGTCAAACCCGGCGCCAGCGTCACGCTGACGCGCAATCCCGACTATTGGGGCCGCGACCTGCCGCTTAACCGCGGCTTGTGGAACTTCGATGAGATCAGGCTCGACTTCTATCGCGAGGCCAACGGCCAGTTCGAGGCATTCAAGCGCGGCCTCTATGACTTTCGCGTCGAAACCGAACCGCTGCGCTGGCACGAGGGATACGACTTTCCGGCAGCCCGCAACGGGGAGGTGATCCGCGAGGCGATCAAGATCGGGACGCCGCGACCTTCGGAATTCCTGGTTTTCAACACCAGACGGCCGGTGTTTTCCGATATCCGGGTGCGCCAGGCCTTGACGCTGCTGTTCGATTTCGAATGGATCAACCGCAACTACTTCTTTGGGCTGTATGCGCGCGCCGCGGGCTTCTTCGCCGGATCCGAGCTTTCGGCCTATGGCCGACCCGCAGATGATCGCGAGCGGGAGCTGCTAAAGCCGTTCGCCTCGGATATCCCGCCGGATATTCTCGATGGCAGCTATCGCCTGCCGGTCAGCGACGGTTCCGGCCGTGATCGCGCGACACTTCGCAGTGCACTGACGTTGTTATCGGCGGCCGGCTACGATCTCGACGGTACGATACTGCGGCAGCGGTCGACCAAGGCGCCCCTCACCTTCGAAATTCTGGTGACGACACGCGATCAGGAACGGATCGCGCTGGCCTATGCGCGCGATCTGAAACGCGCAGGTATCGTGGTCTCCGTCCGCGCGGTCGATGCCGTTCAATTCGATCAGCGCCGGCTCGGTTTCGATTTCGACATGATCCAGAACCGCTGGGATCAATCATTGTCGCCGGGCAACGAGCAATCGTTCTATTGGGGAAGCGAGGCGGCGGACAACCAGGGCACTCGAAATTATATGGGCGCCAAGGACCCCGCGATCGACGCCATGATCGCGGCATTGCTGGAAGCCCGCGAGCATCCAGCTTTCGTCTCGGCGGTCCGGGCGCTGGACCGGACCCTGATGTCAGGTTTCTACGCTATTCCGTTGTTTAACGTTCAGGAACAATGGATCGCGCGCTGGAATCGGATACAACGGCCGGTAGCCACCGCCTTGACGGGGTATCTCCCGGAGACCTGGTGGCAACGACCCGATCTTCAACCCAAATGATCCTGCAAAGTGATCCCGTGATCCACACCAACGTATCGCCGACGCTCGACGGACTGTTCCGACGGATCCTGGCGCGGCAACCGGATGCGCTGGCGCTGCTCGATCCGCTCAACAAGCCGCGCGTCACGGGCCAGCCAGCCAAACGCCTGACCTTCGCGGAGGCCGACCGGGCCATCTCGGCGCTGTCGGGGCATTTCATCGAAGCCGGACTGCCGGCCAATTCCGTCGTCGCGGTTCAATTGCCGAACACCGTCGAATTCATGCTGACGGTGCTGGCGGCACACCGCGCCGGGCTGATCGTGGCGCTGCTCCCGCTGCTCTGGCGGCAGGCCGAATTGACAGTCGCGCTCAATCGCACCGGGGCGCGCGCGATCGTGACCACGAGCAGGATCGACGGCGTCAGTCACGCCGACCTCGCCATGAATGCCGCGGTCGAGGCATTTTCAATTCGCCACGTCTGCGGCTTCGGCAATGACTTGCCCGAAGGCATGGTGTCGCTTGATCAAGTTCTGTTGAGCAAACCTGCAACCACGCGCGCCGTCACGCAGGATGGCCGCAAGGCGGCGATAATCTCTTTCGACGTGACATCAGACGGTTTTCGCGCGGTGCCGCGCACCCATCTCAATCTGATCGCCGGCGGCCTCGCGCTGTTCCTCGAAAGCGACGTGCCGCAGGGGGCGACCATGATGTCGGCGTTCGCGCCGTCATCGTTTGCCGGCCTGACCTCCTCGCTGCTGGTCTGGCTGCTGTCAGGCGGAACGCTCGCGCTGCATCATCCGTTCGACGGCGACGTGCTGGAGCAACAGATCAATGATAACAGCTGCGATACGCTGGTCGCGCCGGCGCAACTGGCGTTGCGACTGGCCGAGATCGATATGCCGGCGCGGCTGCCGCGATTACGTAATGTGATCGCTCTTTGGCGCGCGCCGGAACAGGTTGCGTCGAGCGCGCTCTGGACCGTTCCCGGCACCAGCCTGACCGACGTCTATCTGTTCGGCGAAGCCGGACTGTTCGGCGCCTGCCGCGCCGCCGATGGCGCCCCGGCATCGATCCAGCCGGGACCCCACGGCGCGCCGCGTGACGTCGCGGGCTCATCGATCGCCGGCGAAACGCTGATCACGCCAAAGGGAACGCTGGCGCTGCGGGGCCCCATGGTCGCGACGGCGGCCTATGCGCCCGTCGCACCACCGAACGAGTCGCTGGTGGCGCAGCCGCCGCGCGACCATGTCGATACTGAGTATGCCGCGCGGCTCGACCGTTCGACCGGAGCGATCTGCATTACCGCACCGCCTTCGGGCATCATGGCCGTCGGCGGGTACCGTTTTCTGTCGCAGGACCTGCAGGAATGGTCCAGAAGGCTTGGACAGGGCGCGTTGCTGACGGCGTTGCCCGACCGGCTCAGCGGCCACCGTCTCGCCGGCCGCGCCCAGGACAATGCCCGCGCGCGCGAAGCCCTGGTGGAACTCGGGCTTAACCCGCTGATGGTGGAAGCCTTTCGCGACAGGATCAGCTCGATCTAGTTGAATGATCCGACTTCGTTGACGCGGCATTAAGGCCGGCAAATTAGCATCGCGCTTTTCAGCCGATCGCGTCGACCCGAGTTTTGGATGTCCCAGCAAGGCCCGATCATCGTGGTATCGACGGCCGAGCGGCGGTCGCTGGCGACTGCCCTCGGCGACGCACAGATATTTCCGATCATCGACACCACCTGGACTGACGCACCACACGCCGTCGAGCAGCTGCAGCCGGCCGCGGTTGTGGTCGCGATGTCCGGGAACGTCGAGCCCGGCTTCGAACCGCTGGCGAAACAGATCGCCGCGCGGCAACCTTATCTTCCGCTGATCGCGATCGATCCCGGGACGATGTTGCCTGAAAATGCCATTCCGTTTTCGCAGACGGGAGACAATTTCGATCGTCTGACGGCACGCCTGCGCGCGGCGCTGCGCGTGCGGACATTGCATACCACCGTGATGCGCCGGCTTGACGACGACCCGGCGGAGCGACAACAGCTGTCGGATACCGATACGGTCCGCGACGCCACCGTGCTGCTGATCGGCCGTGGCGCGGCGTACCCTGCGCTTTCCGTATCGCTGGGCGAGCGGATGGGCGTCGTCGGCGCCCTCAGCATCGAGGCTGCGGCGAAGCATCTCAATGCGCGCGACATCGACGGCATCATTCTCGGCGAGGGTTTCAGCGGCCGCGTGATGGATGCCTTCCTCACCGTGCTGACCGAAGACGCGCGCTTTCGCAATCTGCCCGTCGTGGTGACGGCGGATGGATTGACGCCGGCCTATAACCTGCCAAATCTCGAATTCATCACCGGCGCCCCCGAGCACATCGCCGCCAACGCCTTGCCGCTGATTCGCCAGCATGCGCTCGAGGCGCATCTGAGCCGAACGCTGCGATCGATCGATGCCGACGGTCTGCTCGATGCCCGCAGCGGACTGCTCACCTCGGCGGCCTTCGATCGCGACCTCGCCACCACGGTCTATCAAACGCTGTCGCGCGGCGGCGGCTTGTCGCTGGCTCGTTTCGCCTTCGATCCAGCCCATGAGCGCGCGCAGCTTGACGGCGCGCGGATTCTCAGTCGTTTGATGCGGCAAATGGATTTCGGCGCGGCTCAGGACGACGGATCCGTCATCGTGGCGTTTGCCGAGACCGATTTGCGCACCGCCCACATGATTGCGCGGCGGCTTGCCAGCGTGATGCGGCATACCAGCCACGGCAAGCGTGACGCGCCGTCGGAGCCGGCCGTGACGTTCGCGACCTTGCAGCCCAACGATTCCGCGAAATCTCTGCTGGCGCGGCTTCACGACGCAGCCCGCCGCGCCGCGTCCTGAATCTTTCCAAGCAGTTTCGGAACGTTTGTCACCGCCTCGCATTGTAGAGCATCGACCCTGCACTGGAGGAGGACCAACATGAAAAAAACTGTACTGATCGCGACTTCCCTTGCCCTTCTGGCGAGCCCGGCGTTCGCGCAAGATTCCAAGACAACCGGTGCCGCGCCCGCCGACGCCAAATTCTCGACGGTGTCGAAGGACGAGATGTTCAGCTCGAAGCTCAAGGGCTTGAACGTCTACAACCAGAAGAACGAGTCGATCGGCGAGATCTCCGATATTGCCATCAAGAACCATCAGATCGACGCGCTGATCCTGTCGGTCGGCGGGTTCCTCGGAATGGGCGAGCACTACGTCGCGGTATCGCCATCTTCGGTCAACGTCACCTACGACAGCAAGGACAACAAGTGGCTGGCGTCGATGAACACTACCAAGGAGGCGCTGAAGGAAGCGCCCGAATTCAAATACCCGCAAGTAACAATTGCGCTTGAGGATTGAACAGAAGCGGCCGTCGGCAGCGATGCCGGCGGTCGCTTTGTTTGCGGGCTTCGGCGTGCGCCGCCCCTTCGAAGCGGCTGCGCATGATCAGGCCGCCTTGCGATCCTCGGCGAGATTGGCGAGCTGGCGCAGCACTTCGGTGGTGCCCATCAAACGTTCCTCCGGCGTCTCCCATTCCTGCAAGAACACCACCTTCATGTCCGGCCGCACCTTCGCGGCCTGGCCGTGCTGGCGGATGAAATAGACCAGCCGGTCGGGCTGGGCGAACTTGTTGTCGCGGAACGTGATCACCACGCCCTTCGGTCCGGCATCGACCTTCTCGACATTGGCGCGGCGGCAATAACCCTTGATCGCGGCGATCTTGAACAGATAGCGGACTTCGTCCGGCAGGACGCCGAAACGATCGCGCAGCTCGGCGGCGAAATTGTCGATCTCGTCGTCGGTGTCGAGGTCGGCGAGCCGCCGGTACAGCGACAGCCGCACCGCGAGATCGGCGACGAAGTCTTCCGGAATCAACACCGGCATGCCGATCGTGATCTGCGGCGACCAGCGATCCGCCGCCGGTTCGACCACGCCGGCCTTGAGGTTGAGGATCGCCTCCTCCAGCATCGACTGGTAAAGCTCGAAGCCGACTTCCTTGATATGCCCCGACTGCTCCTCGCCGAGCAGGTTGCCGGCGCCGCGGATATCCAGATCGTGCGAGGCGAGCTGGAATCCGGCGCCGAGCGTTTCCAGCGACTGCAGCACTTTCAGCCGCCGCTCGGCCTGGGCGGTGATCTTCTGCTGCGCCGGCAGCGTAAACAGCGAATAGGCGCGCAGCTTCGAGCGCCCTACCCGCCCGCGCAACTGATACAATTGCGCCAGCCCAAACATGTCGGCGCGGTGCACGATCAGCGTATTGGCGGTGGGAATGTCCAGACCGGACTCGATGATCGTGGTCGAGAGCAGGATGTCGTACTTGCCGTCATAGAAAGCTGACATGATGTCCTCGATCACGGTCGGCGGCATTTGCCCGTGGGCGACCGCGACCTTCATCTCCGGCACGTTCTTGTCGAGGAAGTCCTTGACGCCAGCGAGATCTTCAATGCGCGGCACCACGTAGAACGCCTGGCCGCCGCGATAGCGCTCGCGCAGCAGCGCCTCGCGGATCATCAGGGGATCGTGCGGCGCCACAAACGTGCGGACGGCCAGCCGGTCGACCGGCGGAGACGCGATGATGGAGAGATCGCGAACGCCCGTCAGCGCCAGTTGCAGCGTGCGCGGGATCGGCGTCGCGCTCAGCGTCAGCACATGCACTTCGGCGCGCAACTGCTTCAGGCGCTCCTTGTGGCTGACGCCGAAATGCTGCTCTTCGTCGACGATCAGAAGGCCAAGGTCCCTGAACTTGATCGCCTTGCCGAGCAATGCATGGGTGCCGACCACGATATCGACGGCGCCATCGGCAAGGCTCTTCTTGACCTGCGCCAGTTCCTTGGGCGCGATCAGGCGCGAGGCCTGCGCGACATTGACGGGAAAGCCGCGAAACCGCTCGGTGAAGGTCTTGGCGTGCTGCCGCGCCAATAGCGTTGTCGGCACCACGACCGCGACCTGCTTGCCGTCGAGCGCGACCGCGAATGCCGCGCGCAGCGCCACCTCGGTCTTGCCGAATCCGACGTCGCCGCAGATCAGCCGGTCCATCGGCCGACCGGTCTCGAGGTCTTTCAGCGTGGCATTGATCGCGCCGAGTTGATCCTCGGTTTCCTCATACGGAAAACGCGCGCAGAACTCATCATAGACATGCGGCTGCACCGGCATTTTCGGCGCTTCATGCAAATGCCGTTCGGCGGCGATTTTTATCAGTTCGCCGGCGATCTCGCGAATACGGTTTTTCAGCTTGGCCTTGCGCGCCTGCCAGCCGCTGCCGCCCAGGCGATCCAGTTCGACATGGGCATGGTCGGAACCGTAGCGCGACAACAGCTCGATATTCTCGACCGGCAGGAACAGCTTGGTGTCGGCGGCATAATGCAGTTCCAGGCAGTCATGCGGCGCGCCGGCGACTTCAAGCGTCTGCAAGCCGACGAAGCGGCCGATGCCATGCTCGACATGCACCACGAGGTCGCCGCTCGCGAGGCTCGTAACCTCCGAGATGAAATTGTCGAGCTTGCGGGTCGCCTTCCGCGGCCGCACCAGGCGGTCGCCGAGAATGTCCTGCTCGCTGATGACGGCGACATGCTCGGTCTCGAAACCGGATTCCAAGCCGACCACCGCCAGCATCGCCTCGTTGCGCGGGGTGGCCTGCACCGTGCGCCAGGAGTTGACGCTGGTCAGATTGAGCAGCTTGTGGTCTTTCAACATGCTGCCCATGCGATCGCGCGAGCCTTCGCTCCACAGCGCGATCACCACCTTCTTTCGCTGGACCTGCAATGCGCCGACATGGGCGACGACGGCTTCAAACACGTTCACGGACGTGTCCGCCCGCTCCGGCGTGAAGTTGCGCCCGGCCCGCGCGCCGGCATCGACCACCCCGGCGCTGCCCTCGGGCACGGCAAACGGGGTCAGCCGCGCCAGCGCGGCCTCGTCGAGATGTTTGGTCCATTCGGCTTCGGTCAGATACAGCCGATCCGGCGGCAACGGCTTGTAGATCGCGCCGCCGCCCGGATGCTCCATCGCCTCGCGCCGCGCCTCATAATAATCGGCGATCTGCTTGAAGCGCTCGCGCGCGGCATCCTCGCTCTGCGGCTCGATTGCCACCGGCGCGTCATCGAGATAGTCGAACAGCGTATCCATCCGCTCGTTAAACAGCGGCAGCCAGTGCTCCATGCCGGGATGGCGGCGGCCTTCGCTGACCGCCTCATACAGCAGATCGTCGCGCTGCGGGGCGCCGAAGGTTGCGACATAGCCCATCCGAAAGCGCTTGATGGTCTCGGTGACCAGTTGAAATTCCGAAATCGGCACCAGATCGAGCGAGCGCATGGCGAGCAGCGTGCGCTGGGTTTCGGCGTCGAAACTGCGGATCGACTCCAGCGCATCGCCGAAAAAATCGAAGCGCACGGGTTGATCGAGCCCGGCCGGAAACAGATCGAGAATGCCGCCGCGAACCGCATATTCGCCGGGCTCGCGCACCGTCGAGGAGCGGTTGTAGCCGTTGTGCTCCAGCCACGACACGATCGAGTTCATCGGCACGACGTGCCCGGGCGCCACCGAAAGCGCCTGCGCGGCAATGAGTTCGCGCGCCGGCACCCGCTGCACGATGGCGTTGACCGTGGTCAGCACGATCAGCGGCTTGGCGCTGCCTTGCAGGCGCGACAGCCGCGCCAGCGTGGTCAGCCGCTGCGCCAGCACGCCGCCATGCGGCGACACCCGGTCATAGGGCTGGCAGTCCCAGGCCGGAAACTGCAGCACCGGCAAATCGGGTGCGAAGAATTCCAGCGCCCGCGCCAGTTGCTGCATGCGCGGGCCATCGCGGCAAACCACCGCGAGGCTGACCGCCGGCGGCTTCGGTCGCGCCGCTATTGCGCGCGCAAGATCCGAAATCACCAGACCTTCGGCGCCCTCGGCGACATTGGCAAAGGTCAGCGCCCGGCCGGGCACGAGCAATTGCGCGGGCGATTGGACGGGTTGCTTCATGCGTCGTGATCCGCCACCCGAAACGATTGGATGCGGTCGAACAGGCGGCTCGCGTATTCCGGCGCCAGCGCAACGTTGCCGGTCAGGACGGCATAGAGATCGGGATCGGGCATCTCGATCAGATGCTCCAATTGAGCGAGTTCGTCGTCGGGAAGCGTCGCGATCTCGGCATCGGCAAACCGGCCGAGGATGAGATCCATCTCGCGGGTACCGCGATGCCAGCAGCGAAACAACAGCCGCTTGCGCCGGTCATCCAGGCCGTCGCTTGATCGTGTCGATCCCGTCATGTCGATTCCTGTTCGAACGCCAAAAGCCCGGACGTGCCGGGCGGGGTTGATATAGCGTTCGGGATGGCGAATGTCAGCCCTTCTCTGCGGCGAATTATCAACTAAGTCCTCGAATCCGTCATTGCGAGCGAAGCGAAGCAATCCATCGCGTGGCACGAAAGCAAGAGTGGATTGCTTCGTCGCTTCGCTCCTCGCAATGACGGCGAGGCAACGGTGCCCCGTTCCCGCGGCGCAAAGCGCCCGAGTTGTGCAAGAATTTCCCGCCCCCAAGAGGGCGTGGGGAATGCCGGGTGCCCGTTGCACCCGCAGCCGCGTGCGCAATGGTAGAAAGCACACGCGTTAGTCACCACGAGTTCACCGGAACACCCGGCATTCCCGCACGCAATGGTTTTAACAGCTTATTTCGCGCTCTCCCCGGTGATCGGGCTTTTTTGTCACCGTCGCTGGTGGAAGTTGTCTTCCGCCAACTTGACGCCGGCGTCGAGGCGTCAGGACCACACGACTTCGCCGTCCGCAAGCCAGGCGCGTTCGTCAATGCGCAGCCCGCGTCCACCGCATCCCGCCCCGCGTCCGTGACGATCGCGATACGCCCCTTGTGTGGGACGAGACGGCGGCAGTTATTGAAGTGATTTGGGTCAAATGGAATCGAATATTTTTGCGAAATGGGGCTGGACAGGGGGGGCAAATCAGCCAGCGGCGCTGGATTTGCGAATTCAGCCCCCGCGTTCTGGCGAATTATCACCGTGTCGTCATTGCCGGGCTTGACCCGGCAATCCATCATCTTTTGAAGATAGATGGATGCGGAATAAGTCCGCGCATGATGGTTTGTGTGAAAGACATTGATGCGCCCTGCTCTGCTCAATCCCTTGTTTGCGCCGGTCACCAGCCTTGCCGGCGTCGGGCCGAAGCAGGACAAACTGTTTCGCTACCTGCTCGGCCGCGATGAGACGCCACGGCTGGTCGATCTGTTGCTGCATCTGCCGGCGAGCGTGATCGATCGCCGGGCGCGGCCGAAAATCCGCGATGCGGTTCCGGGCACCGTGGTGACGCTGGAGGTGACGGTCGACCGCCATCGTCCGACCCCGGCGCGCAACGCGCGCGCGCCGCATCTGGTCTACGCCAGCGACGACACCGGCGACGTGGTGCTGACCTATTTCCGCGCCCAGCCGGGCTATGTCGAAAAACTGCTGCCGGTCGGCGCCAGGCGCTACGTCTCCGGGACCGCGCAAATGTACGACGGCACCCTGCAGATTACCCATCCCGACCGCGTTGTCGACGAAGCCGGTTTTGCCAAGCTCTCCGGCATCGATCCGGTTTATCCGCTGACCGAAGGACTCGCGCTGGGTTCATTGCGCCGCGCCATGGCGCAGGCGCTGCAAAAGCTGCCGGACCTGCCGGAATGGATCAGCCCGGAAGTGATCCGCCGCTGCAAGTTTACGCCGATTGCCGAAGCACTGAACCGCGTCCACATGCCGGTCGAGCTCACGGATATCCTGCCCGATGGTCCGTTCTGGTCGCGGCTCGCCTTCGATGAATTGCTGGCGGGTCAATTGGCGCTGGCGCTGGTGCGCGCGCAATTGCGCCGTCCGGCCGGCGACCGCCATGCCGGTGACGGCCATTTGCGCCACAGGATCATCGACGCGCTGCCCTATTCGCTGACCGCCTCGCAGCAACAAGCCGCCGCCGCGATCACCGACGATCTGCGCCAACCGGTCCGCATGCTGCGGCTGCTGCAGGGCGACGTCGGATCCGGCAAGACCGTGGTGGCGCTGCTGGCGGCCGCCGCCGTCGCCGAGGCCGGCAAGCAGGCCGCGCTGATGGCGCCGACGGAGATCCTGGCGCGCCAGCACATCAAGACCATCACGCCGCTGGCCGAGCGTGCCGGGCTTTCCGTGGCCATCCTCACCGGCCGCGAGAAGGGCAAGGAGCGACGCGAACTCCTGGCACGGCTTGCGGCCGGCGAGATCGATTTGCTGGTCGGCACCCATGCGCTGATCCAGGACGACGTGGCGTTCAACGCGCTGGCACTGGCCGTGGTCGACGAGCAACATCGCTTCGGCGTGCGCGAGCGTCTGGCGTTGACCGCCAAGGGTGCCGCGGTCGACGTGCTGGTGCTGAGCGCGACGCCGATCCCGCGCACGCTGGTGCTGACTTACTTCGGGGACATGGACGTCTCGGAATTGCGCGAAAAGCCCGCCGGCCGGCAGCCGATCGACACCCGGGCCTTGCCCGCGAGCCGTCTTGGCGAAGTCGTCGACGGCATCGGCCGCGCCCTCGATGCCGGCAAACGTGCCTACTGGATCTGCCCGCTGGTCGAGGAGTCCGAAGCCGAAGGCATCGAGCACCTCACCAATGCGACTGAGCGCTTTGAAAGCCTGCAAAAACGCTTCGGCGATCGGGTCGGTCTGGTGCACGGCAAGATGCGCGGCACCGAAAAGGATCGCGTGATGGCGCAGTTTGCCGCCGGCGAGATCGGCCTGTTGGTGGCAACCACCGTGGTCGAGGTCGGGGTCGATGTCCCGGCTGCCACCATCATGGTGATCGAAAACGCCGAACGCTTTGGGCTCGCACAACTGCACCAGTTGCGCGGCCGCATCGGCCGCGGCTCCGAAGCCTCGACCTGTCTGTTGCTCTACAAGGAGCCGTTGAGCGAGATGTCGACGGCGCGGCTGAAAGTGATCCGGGAAACCACCGACGGTTTCCGGATCGCGGAAGAGGATCTGAAGCTGCGCGGCGAAGGCGACGTGCTGGGTGTGAGACAAAGCGGGTTGCCCGGCTATCGCATCGCCCGCACCGACGTCCATGCCCAACTGATCACGCAAGCGCGCGACGAGGCGCTCCGCGTCATGAAGGACAATCCGAAGCTGACAGGTGCGCGCGGCGAGGCGCTGCGCGCGTTGCTGTACCTGTTCGAGCGCGACGAAGCGCTGCCGCTGATCGGGGCGGGGTGAATGTTCCAACGTCATTGCGAGCGCAGCGAAGCAATCCATCTTTGCAACAGGAAAGTATGGATTGCTTCGTCGCTTACGCTCCTCGCAATGACGAATAACCGAGAGATCGGCACATGAAGCAACCCTGCGTCTACATCATGGCAAGCAAGCGCAACGGGACACTCTACACGGGCGTTACGTCCAATCTGCCGACGACGCGCCTTCGAGCACCGCGAGGGTTTGGCAGAGAGGTTTTTCGGCGAAGTATGATTGTAAAATATTGGTCTGGTACGAATTGCACGAGAGCATGATCGAGGCGATCACTCGGGAAAAGCAAATCAAGGCTGGTAGCCGAGCCAAGAAGATCGCTTTGATCGAAGAGCTGAACCCGGAATGGAAAGATCTCTACGAGTTGCTGGCTTGAGATTGGTCAAGACCCCTCCCCGTCATTGCGAGCGCAGCGAAGCAATCCATGCCGCACGAAGGGAAAAGCTGGATTGCTTCGTCGCTACGCTCCTCGCAACGACGAGCAGCAGGGAATGACGCGACGCTACTCCACCTTCGCCTGCGCCGGCTGCAGCGGCGAGGCATTGGCCAGCCGCGCGGCGTTGGCGGTCTCGGCCAAAGCGGCGATCTTCTTCTGCGGATCGGAGCCGGGCTGCACCACGCCGGCGGACATGATCAGGGTGGCGGCGTCTTCGGCGCTCATTTCGATCTCGATGATCTTGCTCTTCGGCACGTAGAAGAAGAACCCCGTGGTCGGGTTCGGCGCACAGGGGAGGAAAACCGAAATGTGCTCCTCCCGGCCGGGAAGGTTATTGGCGATCTCCACGCTCGGCGCCTGCGAGATCAGCACGAGTGACCACATGCCGGGCGAAGGAAATTCGACCAGGCCGACCCGGCGAAAGCTCGATCCCGAACCTGAGAACAGCGTCTCGAAGACCTGCTTGAGGCCGCGATAGATCGCCCGCACCACCGGCATCCGTCCGAGCAGCCTCTCGCCGAGATCGACCAGCGTTCGCCCGATCAGATTGTGGGTGAGAAAGCCCAATAGCGTCAGTGCGATCACGGCGACGACAAGCCCGGAACCCGGCAGCCCGAACGGCAGATAGGTTTCCGGCCGATAGGCAATGGGAACGAACGGCCGCACCAGCCCGTCGACCCAGGTCACAAACCACCAGGTCAGATAAAAGGTGATCGCAATCGGGCCGGCGACGATCAATCCGGTCAGGAAGTAGTTCCGGAACCGGGCCGTAAAGCCCCGCGGAGCAGCCGGGTGAATCTCCGCCGGGGGCACGGTCGGGGGCAGATCGTCGCGGGTCATCAGGTTTCCAGGGTCAGTCGAAGGTGGCGTCGTCGAATGGCAGCTAAGCCATCCTAGCAGACTTTTGAAGACCCCCGGCCAGCCCAAACCGGGTCGCGGCCCTACTCCACCGTCACCGATTTGGCGAGATTGCGCGGCTGGTCGACGTCGGTGCCCATCACGACGGCGGTGTGATAGGCCAGCAACTGCACCGGAACGGCATAGACCATGGGCGTGAAGGTCGCGGCCATGTCGGGCAGCACGATGGTCACCAGCGAGTCGATGGTGGCTTCCCGGGCGCCCTTGGCATCGGTCATGAGAATGATGTTGCCGCCGCGGGCGGCGACTTCCTGCATGTTGGAGACGGTCTTCTCGAACACCCGATCGTACGGCGCGATCACCACCACCGGCATGTTCTCGTCGATCAGCGCGATCGGCCCGTGCTTGAGTTCGCCGGCGGCGTAGCCCTCGGCGTGGATGTAGGAAATTTCCTTCAGCTTCAGCGCGCCTTCCAGCGCCAGCGGATAGCTGGTGCCGCGGCCGAGATAGAGCACGTCCTTGGATTTCGAAATCTCGCGCGCGAGCTTTTCGATCTGCGGCTCGGTGGCCAGAGCTGCCGACATCAGCCGCGGAATTTCAACGAGGCCATGCACCAGCTTGGCCTCATCGGCCTCGGACAGTTCGCCGCGCGCCTTGCCGGCGGCGACCGCCATCGCGGCCAGCACCATCAACTGGCAGGTAAACGCCTTGGTCGAGGCGACGCCGATTTCCGGCCCGGCCAGGGTCGGCAGCACGGTCTCGCTTTCACGCGCGATGGTCGAGGTCGGCACATTGACCACCGAGAGCGTATGCACGCCTTGCGACTTCGCGTAGCGCAACGCGGCCAGCGTATCGGCGGTCTCGCCGGACTGCGAAATGAAGATCGCCAGATCGCCCTTGCGCAACGGTGCTTCGCGGTACCGGAATTCAGAAGCCACATCGAGTTCGACCGGCACCCGGCTTAAGCGCTCGAACCAGTATTTGGCGACGTAGCCCGCATAGCTCGCGGTGCCGCAGGCCACGATCGAAATCCGCTGGATATCCGCAAAATCGAACGGCAGTTTGGTCGGCAGCGACACCCGCTCGGTCGCCATGTCGACATACCGCGCCAGCGTATGGCCGACCACCTCGGGCTGCTCGTGAATTTCCTTGGCCATGAAGTGGCGATAATTGGCCTTGTCGACCAGAAACGACGACGCGCCGGATTTCAGCACTTCGCGATTTACCACAGCACCCTGCTCGTCATAGATCACGCCGACTTCGCGGGTCAGGACCACCCAGTCGCCGTCCTCGAGATAGCTGATGGTATCGGTAAACGGCGCCAGCGCGATCGCATCCGAACCGAGATACATCTCGCCGTCACCATGGCCGATCGCCAGCGGCGAACCCTTGCGGGCGCCGATCATCAAATCGTTGTGGCCCTTGAACAGGAACGCCAGCGCAAATGCGCCGCGCAACTGCGGCAGCGACGCTTTCACCGCCTCCTGCGGCGAGGCGCCCTTGAGGATGTAGGAGTTGACCAGATGGGCGACGGTTTCGGTGTCGGTCTCGCTGGTGAATTGCGCGCCGCCTTTTTCCAGCATCTGCCGCAATTCGCGAAAGTTCTCGATGATGCCGTTGTGAACCACGGCGACATTGTCGGTCGCATGCGGGTGGGCGTTGTTTTCGTTCGGCTTGCCATGGGTGGCCCAGCGGGTATGTCCGATGCCGGTATGGCCCGCGAGCGGCTCGGCCCGCAATCGCGCTTCGAGATTCTTGAGCTTGCCTTCGGCGCGGCGCCGATCGAGATGGTCGCCTTCGAGCGTGGCGACGCCCGCGGAATCGTAACCGCGATATTCCAGCCGCTTGAGCGAATCGACCAGTTGCTCCGCGACCGGACCGCGTCCCAGAATGCCGACAATGCCGCACATGCGGATCAATATCTCCAAATCGACGAAAAATCGCCAAAACCGCGCCAGCATCTCTTAACGAGAATTGCAGCCGTGCAGATACTCAATAATTATTGCCGATTGAGACAGCGTTAAGCCGAAAGCTTAACAAGCCGTGCGAAGCCGAACCAACGGCTTACCATGCATAGCGCACCACGCCCTTGCCGGCGTA
The DNA here is from genome assembly GCA_963771225.1 of uncultured Pseudomonadota bacterium. Lineage (GTDB taxonomy): Bacteria > Pseudomonadota > Alphaproteobacteria > Rhizobiales > Xanthobacteraceae > Bradyrhizobium. Next base: position 684,947 of record CAVYSR010000017.1, read on the forward strand.
GCTGCGCGTGACGTCGGAGAATTCGCCCTCGAAGGTGGCCGCGGCCGACCAGCCGGTGAGCCATTTCTTTTCCAGCGAGGCGGTAACGAGCGCGGAGTCGGCGGCTTGCGCGGCGCCGTTGACGACGAAGCTCGCGCCCGGCAGCGTCTGGAACGTGGAGGCGATCGATCGGTTGGGATCGTAGTCATGCGCCCAGGCCAGGCGTCCGCGCAGCGTGAGAATGCCGTCCATCATCGCAAAGGATTTGTCGGTGCGGATGCCGAGTTCACTGCGCGTATCGGTGACGTCCTTGGCGCCGTAGGCCAGCGCAAAGGCGTTGGAGCCGACAACGGCCTGCTCGGCGTAACCAGGCAGATCGAAGGTCGTGAACTGCGCGGCGGCGTAAGGCGTCACCCCCATCCACGGCGTCACGAAACGATAGCCGCCTTCGAGACGCCCGGAGAACGCATTGGCGTCGAACTGCGCGCGGAGTTGACTGGTCCCGGCGACGGTGACGGTGCGATTGGTGGTGATGTCCTGCCAGCCATAGCCCAGCGCGGCCAAGATGTAGGCAGGCCCGACAGTATGCCGGATGAAGGCGCCGGCCTGGAACAGATCGGAATGCCCGGAGCCGCTGCCAGCAACATTGAAATTGGTGCCGCCGCCGGCCAGTGCAAAACCGGCAACCGTGAACGGGGAAATGCTATAGTCGGCGCCGACCGCGGTGCCGTAGACGCTCGAGGTCGTGTTGTTCGATCCGACCGTGGCATTACCATCGGTGGTCTGCGAGCCACCGAAGCCTGCCGCCCATACACTCCAGCGCTGCTCGAAGGCCGCGGGCGGCGCCTTGGTGAACATCGCATAGGCGTCACGCTCGGTGCTGGTGCGCCGGCGGCCGTCGGAGGCATAGGCGCTGGCATCGCCTTCGGATACATAGCCGCTCGACCCGCCGCCCGGCGCTGGCGTCGTGCTCCGGTTAAAGGGATCGAGCATCGTGCCGATGAACATGTTCATCGCGTCGAAAGTGGTCTGCTGCGTACCGGTCGCCCCCTCGCCCGTGAGCTGGTTGAGGACAGCGTTGTAACCGGCAACCGAGGTGACGCTGTTGAGCAGGAAATTGAACACCGGTCCGCCGAGGCCATCGGCGTGCGCCGCGCCGTTCAGCGCGCTGGCGAGCGAGGTCTGATTATTGTTCAGGCCCGGCACCACAAAATTAACGCTGGTGCTGCTGATGACGACGTCGGTAGCGTTGGGAAAAATCAACTGTGCGTGCAGCGCCGGGCTCGTTGCTGATAGGATAAGCCCGTTATTGGTGGTGCCGCCCGCCGCCGACAGGATGGTCTGCTGGAACGCACCCAGCGTCGGGTTCACCAACTGCACTTGCACAGCGCCCGCCAGATTGGCCGTGCCTGAGACATTGGTATTGGAGTGATATGCCGCGTTCGGCGAGACGTCGACCAGGTAAGTGGAGCCCGCGCTCAGTGAAAGGTTGCCGTTGACGTTAAGCGTGCCGAATGGGCCCGGCGCCAGCGTGCCGCCATTGACCATGGTGGTGCCGACCGTGCCGGTGCCGCCGAGCGTGCCGCCGCTGTTCACCGTGAAGGTCGAATTGGCGAGGCTGCCGTTCACCGAGAGGATACCCTGCTGCACGGTCCAGGGCAGCACCGCGAGATTGGTGCCGGTCAGCGTCCAGTTCGATGTGCCCACCTTCGCGAACTGACCGAAGCCCTGATATTGCGCGCCGATCTGCGAGACATCGAAGCTTGCATTGCTGGTGCCGCCGAGCCTGAACGTATCAGCGGCGCTGAACGCCATGACGGTACCGGTGATCGACAGATCCAGCTTGAATCTCGAGCACGTTGGTGCCGCCGGTGAAAACGATGGCGTTTCCCTGCACGGGGACCGTATCGCCGGATAGACCGCCGGCGATGGTTCCGCTGTTGATCACTGTCAGGTTCGCGCCGGTGATGCCTGCGCCTCCGAGACCCGCCGAGCCGCTATTGTTGCGGCCACCCATGCCGCCATTGCCGCCTAAAATTGTACCGGTGTTGGTAACCGTACCACCGCTCAGCATGGAGACGCCGACGCCGCCGTTGCCACCATTTCCGGGCGCGCCCGGACCCCCATAGTTTCCGCCGATGCCGCCAGCGCCGCCCACGATTCGACCTGCACCGGTATTGGATAGCGTACCTGAAGCGTTGAACTGCACACCCGCACCGCCTGCACCGCCGTTGCCGCCGATACCTCGATATTGAGCGCTGCCGCCTGCGCCACCAGCGCCACCGGTGATCCCGCCTGTATTGCTGAAGCCGGCGCCGCTTCCAGTCAGCAGGACACCGCCGCCGCCGGTGCCGCCGACCCCGCCGAACGCCGCCGGAATTGCCGCTCCCGCCGATGCCACCCGCGCCCCCGGCGCCGCCGAAAATGCTGCGAGAATTGATGTTGCTGGCACCCGCGCCGGATATCAGGGCACCGTAGGCGCCGGCGCCGCCACCACCACCGCCACCACCACTGCTATACGCAGTACCTCCGACGGTTGGCGTGGCTCCGGCGCCACCCGCGCCGCCGGATTGGCCTGTAAGCATGCCTTTGTTGTTGAGCACCGTCACCGCGGCGGGGTTGGCTCCGCCGGCTCCGCCGCCTCCGCCGCCGCCGCTATAAGCGCCCTGTGCTCCGTCAGATCCCGCTTGCCCCGGCGCAGAGCCGCCGGCGCCTCCCGCATAACCGCCGCTACCGGCGCCGCCCTTGCCGCCTGCTCCACCAATGGCACCGCCGCCACCGCCACCGCCGCCGCCGCCGAATCCATAGCCGTTACCGGCGTTACCGCCACCCGGACTGGCAGTGGTGCCGGCCGTCCCGGCAGCCCCTCCACATCCGAAACGGCTGCCGCGGGCGGCGCCGCCGGCGCCGCCGTCAGCTCTTGCAGGCGTGGTGCCGAGGTATGAGATCGTCAATGCCGCGGCAGCGCCGGCCACCGTGAGCGGGATCGACGCGGGCAGAACCGCACCGATCAACGCCGTACCCGCTAGCAACGAGGCTCGGAAGGCGCGCAATGAATGCTGGCCCGAAAAAGCCGAAACAGATTGAATTCGCACCGTTAACCCACCCCTACCCAGCCTTACTTCGACCATTGACTTTTTTCGTGCGGGGTGATCGGGTTCCCGGCGCTATTTCTGGCAAAAAGTTTCTGGCAAAAAACAGCGAATCGGGGTCCAGAATAGGCGGGATGAAACCCGAGAGTCTCGGGTCCCCGCCAGGGCGGAACCGAATTTAGAAAAGATGTGGCAAAAAAGAGACGAAATGTGTTGGAGCTTTGTCTCGCATGGTCACACGGACGATCCATGGTAGGGATCGTCAAAGCTGGTTCAGGAACATCGACAACTTTTACGCCGGGGAAGCACGTGCCAAACGCCATCCATTTCATTTCGGGCCTGCCGCGGTCCGGATCGACATTGCTGTCGGCATTGCTTACGCAAAATCCGCGCTTTCATGCCGGCATGAGCGGCCCTGTCGGCGGGTTCTTTACCTCGCTGCTCGGCGACATGAGCGGCGCCAACGAGTTTTCCGTGTTTCTCGACGAGACCCAGAAGAAAGCGATCCTCAAGGGACTGTTCGAGAATTACTACGCCGCGCAGCAGGACAAGGTGGTGTTCGACACCAACCGCCTGTGGTGTACCAAGATGCCGGCGCTCGCCGATCTGTTTCCCGACGCCAAGGTGATCGCCTGCGTGCGCCAGACCGCCTGGATCGTCGATTCGATCGAAAGCCTGATCCGCCGTAATCCCTTCGAAATGTCGAAGATCTTTAATTTCGATGCCGGCGGCACCGTCTACAGTCGCGCTGAAGGCGTGTCAGCCGGCAACGGCATGGTCGGCTATGCCATGAACGCGCTGAAAGAGGCGTATTACGGCCAACATACCGGCAACCTGATGCTGTTACGTTACGAAACGCTGACGTCAAATCCCGCCGAGGCTATGAAGGCGGTTTATGATTTCGTCGGTGAAAAGCCGTTCAAGCATGATTTCGACAACGTGAAATTCGACGCCGATGAATTTGATATACGGCTCGGCACGCCCGGGCTCCACCGCGTTGGCCGCCAGGTCAAGCGTGAAACGCGCGAGACGATCTTGCCGCCGGATATCTTCCGCCGCTACGAGAACGACAATTTCTGGAACGATCCGGCGTTGAATACCCGACGCGTGCGCGTGATTTAAAACCAAGTGCCGGCCGGTCTCTAAGACGCTTGGCTGCGCTGCTTCAGCCCTTCGGCTTCTTGCCGCGGGTCTTGATCTCGCGGTATCGCGCCGCGCCACCCTCGCGATTGGTTTGCGGGCTGCGCTCGACCGCCAGCGCATCGTCGGGCACATCTTTGGTGATCACCGAACCCGAACCGATATAGGCTCCGTTGCCGATTTTCACCGGCGCCACCAGCGACGAATTCGAGCCGACGAATGCGCCCGCGCCGATCGTGGTGCGGTGCTTGTCGAAGCCGTCATAATTGCAGGTGATGGTGCCGGCGCCGATATTGGCATTGGCGCCGACATGGGCATCGCCGATGTAGGAGAGATGGTTGGCCTTGGCGCCGGCCTCCAGGGTCGCGGCTTTGGTTTCGACGAAATTGCCGATTTGCACGCCCTCGCCGAGCGAAGTGCCGGGCCGCAACCGCGCATAGGGGCCGACGGAAGCTTTCTTTCCGATCGACGCCTGCACGATGTGGGAGAACGCATGGATCACCGCGCCGTCGGCGATCGACACACCGGGACCGATCACCACAAACGGCTCGATCGTGACATCGTTGCCGAACGTGGTGTCGGCGGCGAGGTAAACCGTCTCCGGCGCGATCATGGTGACGCCGGCCTCGAGTGCCGCCTTGCGCAGCCTCGCCTGCATGACCTGCTCGGCTTCGGCGAGCTGGGCCTTGGTGTTGATGCCGCGCACTTCGTCCTCGCTGGTTTCGATCACGACGGCCTCCAATCCCAATTCTCGAACCACAGTTACCGCGTCGGTCAGATAATACTCACCCTTGGCGTTGGCGTGACCGATCTTTTCGATGATTTCCAGCGCCCTGCGGCCATCGAACGCCATCACGCCGGCGTTGCAAAGCGTGATCGCGCGTTCCGCCGGCGTGGCGTCGGCGTGCTCGCGGATGGCGACCAGACGGTCGCCTTCGACCACGAGCCGGCCGTAGCCGGTGGGATCGGCGGCGCGAAAGCCCAGCACCGCCAAGCTTGCGCCTTTTTCCAACGGCGCGCGCAGGCGCTCGAATGTCAAAGCCGAGATCAGCGGCGTATCGCCGAACACAACCAGCAGGTCATCGGCGCCGCGCGCAATCGCCTCGCGCGCCGCCAGCACCGCATGAGCGGTGCCGAGACGCTCGCGCTGCACGAACGTCGCAGCGTCGGGACGCAGCCGCCTCGCCTCCGTGGCCACCGCCTCGTGGTTCGGGCCGATGACCACGGCCGTCGCGGCGCCGGCACCCTGTGGGACGGCACCAAGCACATGCGCCAGCAATGGCTGGCCCGCCACCGGATGCAGGACCTTTGGCAAGGAGGAGCGCATGCGCGTGCCCTCGCCGGCCGCGAGCACAATCGTAAGGCTGGTCCTGCCGGTCATCCCTGTCCTTAAACCCGGTTTGCGCCGCCGCCGTCATAAAGCGTTTGAGCCGGAGTGGAAACCCGGTTGCTCCCGGAGCAACCCGGTTGTTCCTCGAAGGTGGAGGTGAGGAAGCCGGCGGATTTCCTGTTAATGTTTGTCGCGTGATTCGGCGGGGCTCGGGAGGGCCGAAAAAGTCGCATGGCGAGGGATTCCGACAATCTGGCCCGCAGCTTCGAGATCGAAGATGCCGGCGGTCTGATGACCGGCTTTTTGGCCGAGGAGGATCAATTCGACCGGCGATCGCTCTGGCGGCTGGGCTCGTGGGGCGTGGGCGCGGTCGGTGCTGTCGTCGTGGCGGTGCTGGCCCATCAGTCCTCGATCGGATTGCGGCGCGAGCAGATCGCCAACGTCGATCTGGTGCGGCAGTCACAGCAAATCCAGTCGATCGCCAAAGAAAGCCAGCACGAGACACGTCGGCTGGCCTCCGCCATCGATACCCTCAACGGCGACCGCGACCGGCTGTACTCGCGCATCACCGTGCTAGAACAGGGGCTGGATTCGATGACCGGCTCAATCACACGGCAAACTGCTGCCGCCGGTTCGCCGCAGGCCACGCCCCCGTCTTCCTCGATAGGGTCTTCCTCGCCGGTATCATCCACTCCAGGGTCTTCCTCGCCTGTGTCGTCCTCGACGCTGCCCGCCTCGCCGGTCGCCCCCTCAACCACGACCTCCGCCAGCCCGCCCTCGCAGGCACCATCAGCCTCGGCCACTTCTTCCGCGCCGGGGTCTCTATGGCCGGCATCCCCCGCCAAGGCCGAACCGCCGGTGGCCCAAAGCGCTGCTCCGGCGGTGGCGCCGGTCGCAACCGCGGCAGCGGCAAAAGACGCGGCGATGCCGGACAAATCGCCTCCCGTTGCAGCCTCGGAGCCGGCTTCGGTAACCACAGCGCCGCCCACAAGGCCTATGGCGTCAAACGCGCCGGCAGCGACGCCGGCAACGCCGCTGATGCCCGCAAAATCGATCATGGCTCCGCCGGATGCGGCCGCAGGAAAACTGATGGCTCCCGACATACCGCCGGGTACCGTTGCAACGGCGCCCGGCCCCGAGGTGGTCGCCGCGACGACGTCATCGGACGACGCCAAGGCGGACGACGCCAAGGAGGAAGACGCACCGGCGGCGTCCACGGTCCAGCGAACCGAATTTGCTGTTGATGTCGGAACCGCGAATTCGGTCGGCGGCTTGCGGGCGCTGTGGCGGGGCCTGCTCAAATCGAAATCGAACGCGGCGCTCGCGACTTTACGCCCGATCATCGTGGTGAAAGAGAGCAACAACGGGTCCGGGATGCAACTGAGGCTGGTAGCCGGACCGCTCGGTGACGCCGCCGCGGCGGCAAAAATCTGTGCCGCCATGCTGGAAGGCAAACGGGTCACCTGCGAGACCACGGTGTTCGACGGTCAGCAGCTTGCGCTGAAGGACGATGAGCCGCAGGCTTCCGCCAGGCCCGCTCCGGTCCGGCCTGCGGTGCGCCGGCGCAGCCTTGCCAAGCGGGTGATGACCGTGGAGCCACCCAAGCCGCAACCCACGACGCTGTCGTCATTCTTCAGCAGGTAACGATACTAGATCAACGATTGCAATGCTTTGCAGCCGGATTCTCGCGTTTTGACTTCGAACAATTTGCGTGCCGACGGGTTGTCCTGCCGCGCGTTCCCCGTCATAACAGCCCGATGAAGAAAACTCCGTTCCGGCTGACTGCCTATCAAGTGCAATGGCTGTTGATTGTCGGCTTTGTCACGGTCGGCTACGCCATCTATGTGCGCTATCTCGCCATCGAGTTCTCGCAGACATCGCTGGCCTGCGATGCCGGCTTGCAGACGATGTTGTGCAAGACCCGCTCGCTGGCGACCTATCTCTTTCGCAACTCGGTGTTCGGCGCGGTCGCGCTCGTCATCGCGATCCTGCACCTCATCCGGCCGTCGATCGTTTTGCTGACCGGCGGGCTGATCGCCGCGGGATTGGGCGTCGTGCTCTACAATATCGGCCTGTCGGGATTGGCGATCGGCCTGCTCATTTTGGGATTTGCACGCCCCGCGCCCGCCACAGCGTAACCGCGAGCACGAAGTACATCGCGCAGGTCCACAGCGACTGCCAGTTGTCGGCACCCTCGTTGAACCCGGTATAGACGACCGCCACCGCCAACACAGCGGCGAACACCGTCTCGGCGATCGGCCGCGCGCCTCCCTGCGGGCGGTTGAGCAGCGTCAGGAGCGCGAACGGCACCACCGCCATGGTCAACGCGGCAAACGGAAAATCGTGGTAGCGCGGGTCGAACACGAAGCCGAGCGCGGTTTGGGTGCCGATCAGGGTGGTCACCAGCAGCGCGGCTCCCAGGATGATGGTCAGGACCGATCCGGTTCGGCCATCGCGGGGACCCAGCAGTTCCAGGAAAGTCGGCAGCGAGCGCCCCGACATCAATGCGTTGGCGCAAAATAGCGGCGAGACGATCGCGGCGGCCAGCAGGCTGCCCCATGCCAGCCAGCCGCCGAAGCCGTAGCTCTCATAGAACAATTTGTCGGAGGCGACGCCCAACAGAATTCCGGCCGTGGTTGCGGAAATTCCGACCGCGACCCAGGACGCCAGGCGCGGCGTCCAGGGCCGCCGCCGAAGCGCCAGCCAGGCCGAGCCAAAGATCAGGATGCTCAATGCCATGCCGCATGCCATCTGCGGTTTCCAGGACGGAAAATTGCTGACGGCTTCGCCGGGCGGGTATTTCAGGGCGCGCTGCACGGAATCAAACAAGCCCCAGTAACCGCCGGCGGTGCCCTCGAGCTGGCGTTTCCAGGGCTGGTCATAGGCTTCGATCAGGTTAACGCGAAAGTTTTCCTGCTTCGCCAGATTGAGGATTTCGGAGACCACCCGCGCCTGATTGGTACGCGACGGCAGCGCACCTGCGCGCATCCGTCCCTCGCTCGGCCAGCCGGTTTCGCCGATCAGGATTTCCTTGCCCGGGAATGCCACCGCCATCCGCATCCGAATGGCATCGACGTGGGCTGCGGCATATTTTGCGCGGATTGGAAAGTCTTCCCAATAAGGCAGGATATGGATCGTGACAAAATCGACGGCGTCATAGAGTTCCCGGTTGCGGAGCCAAAACTCCCACACATCGGCGTAGGTGACGGGAACGGCGAGCTGCGATTTGACCGAGCGGATGGTGGCGGCAAGATCGGACCCGGTCATCTCGCCGCGGAGCAGAACCTCATTGCCGACGACGACGGAGGTGATGACATCCGGGTAGGCCTTGGTGAGGCCGACCACGGTCGAGATCTGCACCGAGTTCTTCAGGCGATTGCTGCCGAGCCATATTCCCTGGATGACTTTGAGGCCCGCTTTCGCGGCCAGCGCCGGAACCTGATCGAGGCCGTTTTCGATCGAATAGGTCCGCACGCAGTCGGAAATTTTGGCGAGCTGCGCCAGATCCTGGGCGATCTGTTCCGCAGGAATTCGCGCAGTCGACTGCAGCGGCGTCTGCTCGCCGCGGAACGGCGCATAGGACACGCATTGCAGTTTGGCGTTGGGATCGATCGGCGCGCGCGCCAGTGCGACGGGCGTGGCCAGCCACCACCACGTCGCTGCGATCACGCCGAGAGAGATCAGGAGAAGCGCCAGTGGCGTACGAAAAGAAATCGGTTCCATCCTCCGCGCGGGGGGTCGTCGATTAGCCGGTCATCAGCCGTCTGCCAAGAGCCGTCTGAAGAGCAGGATATCCTTAATCGAACGGCTTCGCGCCTGACGGCTTTACCACAGCGCGATAAAGTTGTGACTTTGCTGGACAAAATCCGAAATGTCCGTCATGGGAATCGCTCAGCGTCTCCGCCGTATTGGGGACCTATTTGAACGGCATCAAACCGGCGTGTCAGAGCTGACCGCGGGCAAGCAACAAATCGGGGAATTTATGCGTCGAAGGGTGCTTCAGCTTCAACATGCGCTCATGCGCCACTTCGCCATCTCCGGGCTCGCCCTCCTGATCGGTATGGGAAGCGCCCTCGCCCAGAGCGGCGACGCTCACGATCAGAACGCCAAACCGGGCGCGGCCAATCCGGCCCAGGCCGCCGACGCCACCAAGGAAAATCAACGCAAGACCGATGAATTCGTCGAGGCTACGCAGGCCATTAGCGGGCCGGCGGGAAATCCAGAATGCGTCTGGCTCGGCCGCCGCGTGGTGCGCTTGATGTGGAATGACGATCTCGACACCGCCTTTCGCCACCTCGATCTCTACGACCGTTTTGGCTGCCCAGGCGGCCATGTCCAGGCAACCTTCCGCTGCCTGACCCGCTTTGGCGGCCAGATCGATCCCAAGGTGGCCGAGACGCTCAACAGCCGCATTCACGCCTGCTGGATCAATCCCGCAGCCCAGCCACAGGCGGCCGCGGCTGCCACGCCGGCCCCACCCACGACCGCCGGCAGTTCCGCGGGCGCTCCGGCGGCGGCTCCGCCTGCCGCGGCCCCTGCTCCGCCACCAGCCAAGTAATCTCGCTGCGACCGGAACGAACGGAAATATTCGCGGTTCTGAATGGCGCGCGCCCTCAAAACGCCATGGCGTCATAAGAGTTGTTAAATCGCGTGGCAGAGATATGTTTCACTTGCCGCTGACTTGGTCGGATCTCGGGGACGGATCCGCTTCCCTGCCATATTGGCCCCGTATGGTTTTGTCGCGATGCGCGCCGTCGTCGCCGTTCTGCTGTGTGTGACTGCCGTTCACGCCGCCCTGTGGGGGGTGTTCCGGCAGGAACAGCAGGCACCCGATTTCAAGGGAATCCTGCCCAGCCTTTCCTACGCGCCGTTTGAACCGGGCCACGTCGTCGCCGACGTTGCCGCCAACTCCGAGAAGGTTCGCGCCGATCTGAAAAAACTCTCCACCCTGACGCGCGCGGTCCGCCTGTACTCGTCGACCGAAGGCAACGAACTGGTGCCGCCGATCGCCGCCGAATTCGGCCTCAAGGTCACCGTCGGCGCCTGGATCAATAAGGATGTCGAGCGCAACGAGCGCGAGATCGAAGCCGCCATCAATCTCGCCCGGCACAACAGCGATGTGATCGGCGTGGTCGTCGGCAACGAGACCATCTATCGCGGCGAACAAAAAATCGAAGGCCTGATCGATCTCATCAAAAAAGTCAAAAAATCCGTCAATATCCCTGTTACGACTGGTGAAATCTGGAATATCTGGCGCGACAATCCGGAGCTCGCCTCATCCGTCGACTTCATCGCCGCCCACGTCCTGCCCTATTGGGAAAACTTCACCGACAAGCAGGCCGTCGACCAGGCGGTCGATCGCTACGAGCTGTTGCGCAACCAGTTTCCCGGCAAGCGGATCGTGATCGCCGAATTCGGCTGGCCGAGCGCCGGTTACAACCTGAGAAATGCCGATCCCGGCCCGTTTGAGCAGGCGGTGGTGTTGCGCAACTTCGTTGCCCGCGCCGATGCGATCGGCATGGAATACAATATCGTGGAGGCGGTCGATCAACCCTGGAAGTTCTTCGAAGGCGGCGTCGGCCCCTATTGGGGCATTCTCAATGCCGAACGGGAACCGAAATTTACCTGGACCGGTCCGGTCGTGAACGCGAACTACTGGAAACTCGCCATCATCGCGGTTCTGGTCGGCATCCTGCTGTCGCTGCCGATCCTTCGGCTCGAAGGGGTCACCGCGATGCAGGCGCTGCTGCTGTCGGCCGCGGCGAACGGCGTCGGCGCCTGGGTCGCAACCGTGTTCGCCTATTGGGCCGGCCATTACTTCGTTTTCGGTTCCGCCTTCGCCCTGATCCTGGGATTGATCCTGCTGGTTCCACTGGTGCTGATCGCGATGGCGCGGATCGAGGAAATCGCCGCCATTGCCTTCGGCCGAGGTGCGCGCCGGCTCATCGTCAAGGGCATGCCGGTGGTGCCCGCCACCATCGGCGAGGCCGTCACCTTCCCGAAAGTCTCGATCCATGTGCCGGCCTATTTCGAGCCGCCCGACATGCTCAAGCAGACGCTCGATGCGGTGTCCCGGCTGGACTATCCGAATTTCGAATGCGTCGTCATCATCAACAACACCCCGGACCCGGAATTCTGGCAACCGATCCAGGATCACTGCCGCGCTGCTCGGCGAGCGCTTCAAGTTCATCAATGCCGAGAAGGTCGAGGGCTTCAAGGCCGGCGCGCTCCGCATCGCCATGGCCCGCACCGCCGTCGATGCCGAGATCATCGGCGTCATCGATGCCGACTATGTCGTACAGCCCGACTGGCTCAAGGACCTGGTGCCGGTTTTCGCCGATCCCCGCGTCGGCCTGGTGCAGGCGCCGCAAGACCATCGCGACGGCGATCGTTCGCTGATGCATTACATCATGAACGGAGAATATGCCGGGTTCTTCGATATCGGCATGGTCCAGCGCAATGAGGCCAACGCCATCATCGTCCACGGCACCATGTGCCTGATCCGGCGCGCCGCGATGGACATGGCCGGCGGCTGGGCCGGTGACACCATCTGCGAGGACACTGATCTTGGCCTCGCCATCATCGAGCACGGCTGGCTGACGCATTACACCAACCACCGTTACGGCCATGGCCTGCTGCCGGACACCTATGAGGCCTTCAAGAAGCAACGCCATCGCTGGGCCTATGGCGGGTTCCAGATCGTCAAGAAGCACTGGCGGCGCTTTCTTCCAGGCGCAAGCCGGCTGTCGCCGGATCAGCGCCGCGAATTCGCGCTGGGCTGGCTGAACTGGCTCGGCGCCGAAAGCCTCGGCGTGGTGGTCGCCATCCTCAATCTGATCTGGGTGCCGATCGTCGCGTTCGCCGACATCGCCATTCCCGACAAGATCCTGACCCTGCCGATCATCGCCTCGTTCGCGGTCTCGCTGTTGCATTTCGTGGTGCTGTACCGGCTGCGCGTGCCGGTGAAGATCGGCCAGATGCTGGGCGCCATGGTCGCGGCGATGTCGGTGCAATGGACGGTGTCGCGCGCGGTCGCCAACGGGCTGATCACCGATCATCTGGCCTTCGCGCGGACCTCCAAGGGCGGCTTTTCGCTGGTCTCGGTCGAATTCCAGGCGTTCTGGGAGGCGGTCATCGGCGTCCTGCTGCTTGGCCGGTGCTGCGGTGCTGGTGATCACCAACAACGACAAGCAGGTCCGCGAGATCTATGTGTTTGCGGCGGTGCTGGTGCTGGAAAGCCTGCCGTTCCTGTCCGCGGTCGCGATCGCCATCCTGGAGAATTCGCGGATCAACGCGTTTTCGTTCTGGCGCAATACCGGCGTGCGGACGGCCGAACTGATCGGGCTGCGCCCGGTGGCGATGCCGACCGTGGCCAGCGCCTCCCCGCCGGTGCCCTCCGAGATTCACCGCGAAGCCAATTGATCGCGGGCGGATTTGAGGGGCGTTTTACGTGAAGAAGCCGCGCTAACGGCCCATACCATCGTGAAAATCCATCCACACCGGCTGCACATTTGCAGCTTGTCGGACTATTGACCCGCACCGGACAGGCCCCTACACAGCGCGACACGTGAGCGCGTAGCTCAGGCGGTAGAGCACGTGACTTTTAATCATGGGGTCGAGGGTTCGAGTCCCTCCGCGCTCACCATTGAAATCAATTACTTAGCTCAATATCAGACACTCCCGAAACGCTCTTGTGTCTGCAAATCGATTGCGGGCGGCCAATTCGTCCCACCAATGAAGGATGCGCCTGGCAACGAGGTATTGCTATGTCGGACGAGCACGGGCCTTCGGGATCAGATGCTGGAGTTCGGCAGGGAAGGTCACCGGCCGTTATCGCACTTTCGTTGTTGGCGTTTGTCTTCGTGGTCATGTTGGCTGTTTACGTAACTATTCCCGCGAAGCAGCAGAAAGCGCCTCCGCCGGATCCGACTGCTCAGTCAATCCAGGATCTGCAAACATCGCTGCAGCAAGCGGTTGATCAAATGAAGGCCCTGCAGCAAACAGTCGCCTCCAATCAGTCGGAAACGAAGCAATTGTCCGACCAGATCAGCGCGCTGTCCGGTAAACTTGAAGCCCTGCAACAGTCTTTCGCGAGCGCTCAACAGACCCCGATAGCCGTTCTGCCGACAGACCGGCGGCCGAAGCGCGGGGCTCGGTAAGCGCCCAGCCGCATCACTGGCGGTACGTTCGATGCCCCTTCCCAGACTCCAGGAAGCCCGCTGGTGAGTCCGGGGTTTCGGGCTGCCGGTGATCCCGGCCAACGCAGGGTTTCGCCAGCGCTGCTTGATCGCGGTAGCGCGTAATCTGCCGGCGGCTTTTACTGAAATCGTCTCGTGCAGCGTCTAGGATCGGTACGGAAGGGATGGCCATGACTTCGGCGACAACGTTATAGGAGATGTCGACGCCCCCCGCTTGGCTATCGTTTCAACCGCCCTGCGCGCGCGAAGTGGGGACGACTTCCGAAAACCGAGCGGGGGGCTCGGCACACAGCCCCCGCCAAAGGTGTGCCGAGCCTAGTCACGCCGGTGCGCTGGTCGATCCCGACCGGGAATCAATCATGGCAACAATGCGGCCACATGGGTATAGCGCGGCAGCAACAGTTTCGAACTATCGACCTCCGGCATGAAAAGCCATAACCGCGCGATGACCCGCGCCTTTGCTCGGCGTCGTTTCAGGGTTGGTTTTCCGCAGCATTTCCACAGCATATCCACAGGGTCAATTCTCAGGATGGGTGAGCTTCCACATGGGCTTGCTGCGCAACCGTTCACAGGCACAAAAAAACCGCCGGGTTGAGACGGCGGGCCGAAGTTCAGATCGCGGCGTGAGTTGGGACCACCCGTGATCGGCAAAAGGCTATTCCGGGGTCGTTAATAGACCCTTCGTCGCCTCAGCCGCCTGGCATGCTTGCGATCAGCCCGGGCTGTTCCCGGGCTTTTCGTTTTGTGCGGTATTGAGCCTCTCGAGACCCGCTTCTATTGCAGCGATCTCCTCATTGATCTGGCCGAGCGGTCGGCTGAAGTCATAAGGCCCCGACTTCCCGTTGAGGTCGATCGCCAATCTGCGCCGATGCATCCGGAGATCTTCGAGAGCCCGCCGGTCGCCTAGCTTCACATAAGCGTCAACAATTCCTTCGATGGCTTTCGTCATTCTTTCCCCTGCAAATCGATGGCTCACCGCCCGAAAGAGCCTCTAGTTCATGCACCTGCACAGTTCATTGCCGGTTAACGACCGGCGCGAACCTAAGTCCGCGCCATACTGGAGGAATGAGCCCGATTGTGAGCCAGTTCACATTTTCTCAGCATGGCGCCTGCTATCCTCGCGGTGCTGGGGATTTCAGGGGCCCAGTCATAGGCGCCGCCGGGACACGACATTTCGAGCCCGACGGCGTAGTTTTTTCGGACCTGGTTTGACGCAAAGGAGGCCGGCGCCAGCGACGGTGCGCCTAGATGCGCTGCTTGGGGACATAATCGCCCGGCACGCATTTGATGCGGCTGACCCGCCATTGTTCGCCGCGATAGATCGACCGCTCTTTCCAGTCGGCCAGCGCGGGCTGCGAAAGCATGCAGGCCTGCATCGGCATGTCATTCTGGATGACGACTACCTCGCGACAAACAGGGTCTGGCAATGTGCCGACCGACTGCGGGGTGACGGCTCCGATCGTGTGGCACATCACGGCCACGACGGTGATCTGCATGGGTTGTCGCTCCGACTATCGGACCAGTCCCTCTTCTGAATGATAGACGGCTGTGCAATTACCCGATGTGACGCAGTTCACGAACGAAGATATTTGGCGCGGTCGTCGATCGCGTCGATGCCGGCTTGGGACCGCGCGACGCGGCCCCGCAAGTGGCCGGTGATCTCCAGTCATCTCAAGCAGGATCTGCGACTGCGACCGGTCCGGGAAGCGGAAGAAGTTCGCACCCATCGAGCACGGCGAACACCACGCCCAGCACCATCATGCCGATGGCCAACATCCGGATCCAGCGGGACACGTCGTCGGTCTCGGACCGATCGAGGCCGACCTCGCGCTCATCAGGTTTGACGGTATCTGCGACGGAAAATTCCATGGAAGCAAATCCTGCCTTGCTGCTTGGCGGTGCAATGTCGCCAACAGTAATTCGTGAATATTTTATCACAAAACGCGCTCATTTTTCCGGCTGTGCGCGCGCGGCGTATAATCGCCAGAGCTTTCAGTTAAGCCCCGTACCGCGGACCTGAGCCCGCGCCTCATTCCCCAAAGGGCAGCGTCGCCTGATCCTCTGACCAGTCGATGACCTCGAACATCATTCCGCGCCTGAGCATTTCCGTCTCGAGTTCGGCGGCGTGCAGCTTCCATTCGGATGTCTCACGAACGCGGAATCGGATTTCCATGCCCTGTCGTTTGAGCGCATCATCGGCCGCCATGGCACCACGGATGCCCTCGTACATCATTGTGAGACTGTCGTTCGTGAACGCCTGATAATTCATCGGGCCCACCTATGAAAAAGCCGCCGGGCTTTACACCGTCGGCTTCTTCCTGCGACTGCCG
Source organism: uncultured Pseudomonadota bacterium (assembly GCA_963771225.1). Lineage (GTDB taxonomy): Bacteria > Pseudomonadota > Alphaproteobacteria > Rhizobiales > Xanthobacteraceae > Bradyrhizobium. The sequence goes on from CAVYSR010000017.1 coordinate 701,016, forward strand.
GCTCGATTTCCGGTGCCGTCGCGGTCTGACGTCAAGACTGCATCGGTTTGGTTACCGAAAGGTTAATCGCGCGCTACCGCGTTTCGGTTTGATTGAAATCAAAACGAAGACCGTTTCGGGATACATGATGCCCGCAGGTCCAGGGGCGGCGCGAGCCGGCCACGTCGAAGTCGCGCATAATGCAAAAATTCGCACTCAAACTGCTGCTGACCAGCCTGATCGTTCGGCGAGGGTCGAAGCGCGTTGACGGCGCGCAACTCGCAGCCTCGCTGCTGACGCTGGTCGGCATTGTCCTGATCGGACTCTACATGTGGTCGCACGATCAATACTGACGTTCAGGGCGCCGGTTTCTCCCGAACGGGTTCGTCATCGGCGATGGCGCGCCAGGCGGCGCCGTCGAGATCGTCGTATTGTCCGCTTTTGAGCGACCAGAGAAAGCCGAGCAGGCCGACAAGCCCGAGGCCAAGGGCCAACGGCACGAGAATCACGAGTACTTCCATCACGATCTCCCGTGCGCGACGCGACGTGCGCGAAGCGCGTTCAGCATCACCAGCAGCGAAGAGCCAGACATCGCCGCTGCCGCGATCAAAGGCGTTACGACACCGCTGATCGCGATCGGCACCGCCAGCAGATTGTACCCGACCGCAAGCCACAGGTTCTGCCGCATCAGATGGAGCGCCTTGCGCGAAAAATCGAGCGCCGCGACCACCGGGGCGAGCGGCTTGCCCAGGAACACCAGATCGGCCGTGGCTTGACTGAGATGCGCGGCACTTATCGGTGACATCGAAACATGCGCCGCAGCCAGCGCTGGCGCATCATTCAACCCGTCGCCGACCATCATCACCTTGAAGCCCTGGCGTTTCAGACCTTCAATGCGCGCGATCTTGTCGGCTGGCGTAACCCCGGCGCGCCACTGGCTGATCCCGAGCGCGCTCGCGGCCGCCAGAACCGCCGGCTCCCGATCGCCCGAGAGGATCTCTACCGCGATGCCACGCGCTTGCAGCGCGGAAACCACGCCCTGCGCGTCGGGACGCGCGCGCTGCCGGACCGCGAACACATAACACGCACCGCCTCGCCTGAAGGCAACGACTGACACTTCCGGATCGAGACTCAAAATCTCATTGGCCAGGTCGTCGGCTTCGCAGAACGACGGCCTGCCGAGCCGTACCTCTTCCCCGTCGACGAATCCGCGGACGCCCTGCCCCGGCTGCTCGACAATTCCGGCAAGCGGCGATTTGGCGTTCGAGGCACGAGCCACCGCGGCCGCGACCGGATGATGGCTCGCAAGCGCCAGCCGTCCAGCGAGATCGAACACCTCTTTGGGGACGCCGGCCGAATTCACGACATCGAGTTCAGGCAGTGTCAGCGTGCCGGTCTTGTCGAAGACGATATGATCGACCTCGGCGAGCCGCTCTATGGCATCGCCCGAGTTAAGCAAAACTCCGGCCCGGAACATCGCACCGGACGCGACGGTCTGCACCGTGGGAATGGCAAGGCCCAGCGCGCAGGGACAGGTGATGATCAGAACGGCGATCCCTGTAACGATGGCATCGTGCCAGGTCGCCCCCATCAGAACCCAGCCGAATATCGTCAGCAGCGCGGTCGCGTGCACCACCGGTGCGTAGAGCCTCGATGCCCGATCTGCGAGGCGCACATAACGGGAGCGCGCCTGCAACGCGTTGTCGAGCAATCGCGTGATCTCTGCCAGCAACGTGCCTTCCGACGCCGCCGACACCCGAATGCGCAGCGATCCGGAGATGTTGAGCGAGCCGGCATAGACAGCGGTGCCATGCTCCGCGGTCGCATACAGGGTCTCCCCCGTGATCAGGCTTTGGTCGATCTCCGATCGTCCTTCGATCACCGTGCCATCGACCGCGCAACGTTCGCCGGGCCGTAGCAGAACGATATCACCGGGCCGGATGGCGGCGACCGGCACCTCGGAAATTTCGCCGGCCCCGACCAGCCTGGTCGCGGTCTCAGCCTTGAGTGCCGCCAGATTTCCCGCAAATGCGCGCGTTTTCAGGCGCATGCTTTGGTCGAGATAGCGCCCCACCAACAGGAATGTCAGCAGCATAATGGCGGCATCGAAATAGGCATGCTCGGCGTGGCGCAAAGTCTCGACTACCGACATGGCCAGCGCGAGGGTGACGCCGATGCTGATCGGAACGTCCATATTGACGTTGCGCGTGCGCAGCGCCCGGAACGCGGAGCGGAAGAATGGCTGGCCGGCATAAGCGGCGGCCGGCAGCGCGATCAGCGCCGACAGCCAGTGGAAAAAGTCGCGCTGCTCCGGGATCATGTCGCCGGCATTGCCGAACCAGACCGGGATCGACAGCATCATCACATTCATCGAGGCGAAGGCGGCGACGCCAAGACAACGCAACAGAAAGCGCGAGTTATCCGCTTCCACGGCTTCCGCACGGGCGGTTTCGAACGGGTAGGCCTTGTAGCCGAGTTCGGCGAGCCGATCGATGAAGCCGGCGGGGTCGAGTGCGCCCTGCTTCCATTCCAGCGCCACGCGACGGTCGGTCAGGTTAACGCGTGCGAGCGTAACGTCGGGTATTGCCGAAAGTCCGCGCTCGATCTTTGACATGCATCCGGCGCAACTGACGCCCTCCACAGCAAGATCGATGTGGGAGAGGCCCGAACCCAGATCCCTCACATAGTGCGAAAAGTCGCGTGCTGCCTGCATGATGTGGTCTTCCTAGTTCAACAGCACGCGATTCTTCGACAGGAACAGCCGCTGCCCCGCGGCGTCGCCTTCGAGCACCAGATCCCATTGTCCGGGTCCGATCAGGGGCGCACTCCCGCGATAGACGCCGCTTGCCACTTCAGCAAGCGCAACCGCCTGATCGGCTCGCCTGTCGGCGGGTCGCTCGAAGTGGCCTTGAAAATTCAAGCCGGTCATCGGCAGACCGCTGCTGTCGCGCGCCTCGACCTGTAGTGTGGCGCCGCCATCCGGCCCACGCTGAATATGCGCATCGACTTTCCAGTTTCGCACGGTCTGATCGTGGGCGGCCGCGATCTCATTCTCGTAGGCCAGACTGGCGCTATACGCGCTATCGACCTCGGTGCCGGGCAGCGTTTGGATCGCGAGCTTCGCCATGATCGCATTGACCCCGATCACGACACCAAAAAACGCGAGCAGCATGAAAAGCACCTTGCTTCCGGTCAACGGCTTTGGCGAAGTCAACGGTCTGCTCATTCCAAATTCCTCTGCAATTCTACGGCGTCACGAAATTATCGATCGTCGATGCCACTTCGCCGAGCCCGATATCGGTTATCCTGAATTTAACCGGGGTCGACTTCTCGAGATTGTCCTCGGAGGGTGCCGTTACCAGAAGTCTCAATTCGGTGGTTTGGTCCCGTCCGATGACGATCATGGGTTTGTCGGGGGTAACGGAATCACCTCCGACGACGTGTACTCGTCGCGTTTGGCGGTCCTTCGATATCGATCGCGACGACACGATCGAAGCCTCGCTTGTTCAGAAGGCGAACCGTATAGGCATTGCGAATTGAGCCGTCGCTCAGCCTCACCGCGACTGGATTGCGGTCATGCAGCACATTGACGTCGAGCAGCGATCGCGTCAGCAGGGCGTACAGCATGAGCGCGCCGACACCGGCGATCATGGCGCAATAGACGATGGTGCGCGGCCGCACGACGCGGTAGATTTCCGGTTTTCCGGCTTGCCTGCGGTGAATATTGATGTCGTTGTCATATCCGATCAGGCGGGTTTCCCTGCCGATCTTCTTCATTACCGTATCGCAGGCGTCGATGCAGAGGCCGCATTGGATGCAGTCGAGCTGTGCGCCATCGCGGATATCTATGCCTGTCGGACATACGGCAACGCATTGATAGCAATCGATGCAATCGCCGGCGGTTTCGCCGAGCGCCCGCAATTCGTTCGCCTTCTTCAGCGACGTGCGCTTTTCCCCGCGGTCGTATTTGTAGGTGACGTTGAGCGCCCATTCGTCGGTGAGCGCGGCCTGGATACGCGGCCACGGGCACATGTAGACGCAAACCTGTTCGCGCATGAAGCCGGCGAGTACATAGGTCGTGGCCGTCAATATTCCGATCCAGATATAGGCCAGCATCGGTGCCTGGAAGGTCACAAGCTGTTTCACCAGGGTCGGTGCATCGTTGAAGTAGAGAACCCACGCGCCGCCGGTCCACCACGCGATCAGAAGCCAGATCGAATGCTTGAGTACGATCTCCGAGAAACGCTGCAGCTTAAGCGTGCCGCGCATTGCGTCTTTCTTCATCCGTTCCCGACGATCGCCCTCGACCAGACGCTCGACCGCGTAGAACAGATCGGTCCATACGGTCTGCGGGCAGAGATAGCCGCACCAGATACGACCTCCGACCGAGTTCATCAGAAAGAGCGTAATGGCGGCAAGGATCAGGAGGCCCGTGAAGTAGTAAACCTCCTGCGGCCATAGCTCGATGAAGAAAAAATAGAACCGGCTATTGGGCAGATCGACGAGGACGGCCTGGCTCGGCGCTCCCAAACCGCGGTTCCATCGCACGAACGGCAACAGGTAGTAGACGCAGAGGCAGAACGCCATCAGGCCCCATTTGATGCGGCGAAATGTTCCGGAGACGCTCTGCGGATAGACTTTCTTCTGGGCGACATAAAGCGGCCCATCGTCCAGTTCCAACTCCGTCGGGCTTATGGTCTGGTTCATGGGCAGCTCGCACCTCTGATTGAGCGTAGGCTCAATCCCGGACGCGCAATTGATCCACCTCAAGTCGGCGCCGGACCACGGAGTGGTTTGCCTCGCAGCGACCTACTGGCCGCCGCCCAGCGAATGAATATAAACCGCCATTGCCTTGATGGTGGATGGGTCGAGGCGACCGGTCCATGCCGGCATCACACCAGACCGACCATTGGTAATGGTCTCGATGATCGTGGCTTCGTCCGATCCGTAGAGCCAGATCTTGTCGGTGAGGTTTGGGGCACCGACCTCCTGGTTACCCTTGCCGACGTCACCGTGACAGGACACGCAGTTATCGGCGAAGATCTTGCGGCCGGCCACGGGATCGTAGCCTTGCCGAGTCGGCAGTCCGGACAGCGACCTGACGTAATTTGCGACCGTAACGATTTCATTGCTCTTCAGCATACCGTCCCTGCCGAAGGCAAGCATCGCGCCTTCATGCGCCTTGGCAAGGCCCGACCGCGCGCCGAATTCGATGGTCTGCTTGATCTGGTCAAGCGAACCGCCCCACAGCCAGTCGTCGTCGTTCAAATTGGGATAGCCCTTGGCGCCGGCAGCGCCACTGCCATGGCATGGCGCGCAATTATCACCAAACACGGCCTTGCCGCGGGCCCGCGCCAGCGCCAGCAACCCAGGATCCTTCTCGATATCCGCAAGGGAAGCCGCACCGAGCGTCACCATCTTCTCACCGCGTATTTTTTCGAGATTGGCCAGTTCGACCGCGACATCCGCGCGCGAAGAATAATGCAGCACGCCGGCTGTGTACCCCGAAACCAGCGGCCATGCCGGATAGACGATCCAATAGCCGACCGCCCAGACAATGCAGGCATAGAAGGTGATGATCCACCAGCGCGGCAGCGGCGTATTCAACTCCTTGATGCCGTCCCACTCATGGCCGGTCGTCGCAGTGCCCGTGACTTTGTCGATATCGCTGTGATCGGTCATGATCTCGTCATTCCTCCCGCAACGGCAGTCGCGACGCCTCGTCGAACGCGGCCTGGTTGCGAGGCCAGAGCGCGTAAGCCACGATCGCTAGAAATATTCCGACGAAGATCGGCGTCCATGCCGTCACAACCAAATCCGATACAACATTCTGGACCGTCAGGATCGCTTTCATCGTCTTGCCTCTTCAACGTAGATTTGCTTTTTCATTGTAAAGTTTGAAATCGACCAGCGTGCCGAGCATCTGCAGATAGGCGATCAGTGCATCCATTTCGGTGGGCAGGCCTGCCTTGCCGTCGAAATTTCGTACGACGGCTTTCGGATAGCGTTTTGCAAACGCATCCACCGCGGGATTGTCGGGATCGGCCTGGGCCTTCAGATCGGCCTCAGCACTGGCAATCTGCTCGTCCGAATAAGGTACGCCCACGGCCCGGCTCGTTCGCAAATGATCGGCGATCGTCGAGACGTCGACCTCCGTCTCGGCCAGGAACGGATATCCCGGCATCACCGACTGCGGAACGATCGCACGTGGATTCGTCAGATGGGTGACATGCCAATCGTCCGAGTATTTGGCCCCGACGCGCGCAAGATCGGGCCCGGTGCGTTTCGAACCCCACTGGAACGGGTGGTCATACATGCTCTCCGCGGCGAGCGAGTAGTGACCATAACGCTCAACTTCGTCTCGAAGTGGCCGGATCATCTGCGAGTGGCAGAGATAGCATCCCTCGCGAACGTAGATGTTGCGTCCCGTTAGCTCCAATGGGGTGTAAGGCCGCATGCCATCAACTGTTTCGATGGTGCTTTTTAGATAGAACAGCGGCGTAATCTCGACGAGACCGCCGATCGCGATCACTGCGAGTATTCCAACGACAAGGATAATCGAGTTCTTTTCAAAGATTTGGTGCCGGGTCCAGAATGACATCAGATGCTCCTCACTCGGCCGGCTGAAGAGCGACGGGCGATAACCCGGACACGGGCGCGAGATCCTCCGCCTCACCTACTCTGACGGTCATCCAAAGATTATAGGCCATGATCAGCGCGCCGATCAGGAACAGGGAACCGCCCGCGGCACGGATGACATAGAATGGATGCATCGCCTCGACGGATTCGATGAAGGAATATTCGAGAAAGCCGAGCGACGTGTAGGCGCGCCACATCAGGCCTTGCAGAATTCCGGAGACCCACATCGCCGAGATGTAGAGGACGATGCCGATGGTCGCGATCCAGAAATGCCAGTTCACGAGCTTCAGGCTGTAAAGCCCCTTGCGATTCCATATCCAGGGCACGAGGCAATACAGCGCGCCGAACGAGACAAATCCGACCCAGCCCAACGCGCCCGAATGAACGTGACCGATGGTCCAGTCGGTGTAGTGGCTGAGCGAATTCACGACTTTGATCGACATCAGCGGGCCTTCGAATGTCGCCATGCCGTAGAACGCGACCGACACGACCAGCATTCGCAGCACCGGATCGGTGCGCAGCTTGTCCCAGGCGCCGGACAGCGTCATCAATCCGTTGATCATTCCGCCCCAGGACGGCATCCACAGCATGATCGAGAACGTCATGCCCAGCGTCTGCGCCCAGTCCGGCAGCGCCGTATAGTGCAGATGGTGCGGCCCGGCCCAGATATAGAGAAAGATGATCGCCCAGAAGTGAATGATCGAAAGCCGATAGGAATAGACCGGCCGCTCGGCGCGCTTTGGAATGAAGTAATACATGATGGCGAGGAAGCCGGCGGTCAGGAAGAACCCGACCGCGTTGTGTCCATACCACCACTGGAACATGGCATCCTGAACGCCGCCCCAGAGGATGTACGACTTCGATCCGAACATCGACACCGGGATCGCCGGATTGTTTCCGAGGTGAAGCACCGCGATCGTAATAATGAAGGCGAGGTAGAACCAGTTTGCGACGTAGATGTGCGGTTCCTTGCGCTTGATCAGCGTCATCAGGAACACCAGAAGATAAGTAACCCAGACGATGGTCAGCCAGAGGTCGGCGTACCATTCCGGCTCGGCATATTCCTTCGATTGCGTGACCCCAAGCAGGTAGCCGGTGCCGGCAATCAAGATGAAAAAATTGTAGCCGAGCACCACGAACCAGGGCGCCAGATCGCCGGCGAGACGGACCCTGCAGGTCTTTTGAACGACATAGAATGACGTCGCGATCAGCACGTTGCCGCCGAACGCGAACACGACCGCAGATGTATGCAGCGGGCGCAGCCGGCCGAAACTGGTCCACGGCAGGTCGAAATTGAGCGCTGGCCAAGCCAATTGGCTCGCAATCAAGAGTCCGACAGTGAATCCGGCGATGCCCCAGAATACCGATATTGCCGCGGCGAATTTGATCGGACCCAGATGATAGTTGGGCCGGCCGTTGATTTCCTCGGGTGGCAACGCGTACGGACGGTCGAAATAGCGGTTGAAGATGGCGAAAACCGCCCAGAGACTGGCGGCCGCACCCAAAGTGGCATGAAATGCGAAGGCCGTATCCAAGGCCTTACCCGCCGCGATCAGGCAAAGAAATGCTGTCGCTGAGAAGAATATCGCCAAACCGGCCTCGCCGTTTGACATCCATTTCGGGGATTCGGATTGGTTCATGGGTTGATTCTCTTCGGAGCGACGCTTGCTCCATCAACCCTGTTTCCTCTGCCGGCGATTTGATCGAAATCAAACTGCGCGAGTTTGCTGCGAGATGTCACCTGATTCTATGTCGATTACCGACCTTGATGAATATCAACACGAAGGTAGGAGCCCGTCGTATGGTTGGCGGAAGAAGGAGACGCCAGATGCGATTTTATTTCGACATACGCGACAAACTTGCCATCCATGACGAGGTCGGCCGCGACCTGGAGTCGGTTTCGGAAGCCGTTGTGCACGCAAAATATCTTGCAGCCGACCTTCGTTGTCTGGAACCGGATGCCAGGCCTCGACTGTCCATTGAGGTCATTGGCGAAGGCAATCAGCGAATCCATGAGGAAGCTGTTTTCGCTTAAACATCCGGTCAGCTCGACGCCGCAGGCACGGTCCCAGATCTAACGATTGGTTGGCATCCCAACTTTTGAACAACGTATGTTACCTCGATGACGAAGGCTTCAGGATCAGGTTTTTCCGAATTTGCGAAAGCGGAACTTGATGACCGAAATCACTCAATTTGTCGCAACGGCCTTTGATCTCATCGACGGCGATCTTGCTGCGGTCGACCCCATCGTCTGCGCAAGTCCTGCGCTTGCTGTTCAAACTGCGCTCGGGCAGTGGAAATTCCTCGGTCATGCGGGCGCTGTTGCGTTCAGCCGCACCAGCGACTTCGACAAAGGAAAATACAATCGCAGGCATGTACTGCGCCGGTTTGGGCAGGTGCCGGACGAATACTTCGGCGAACATGATGGCGAATGAATTCCGGATCGCCGCGATGCTGTTTGGCCTGTCTACAGCTGCAGCACTTGCGCAGGATGTTGCGGCCGGCGAGACATCGTTCCGGAAATGCGGCGCCTGCCATTCCATCGGCGTGGGCGCCCGGAACAAGGTCGGACCGCTGCTGAACGGATTAGACGGACGCAGGTGTGGAAGCGTCGCTGGGTACAGCTATTCCGAAGCGAACAGAGATTGCCCCCTCACCTGGAACGAGGCTGTCTTTCTGGACTACATCAAAGATCCAAAACTGAAAATTCCAGGCACAAAGAAGTTATTTTCCGGCATCAAGGACGAGACCGAGGCGCGGAATTTGTGGTCGTATTTGAGGCAGTTCGGCAGCGAGGGCCAACCGAGGTAGCGGGAGATCCCCCACATGCGTTTCCAGTGCGATTTAGTTGCCGCGACGTTTCTGAGATTGCGTGACGAGCGTTGGGCGTGTTTGAATTTCACCCCAGGCAAGCACGCCCGCAAACACCAGGAACATCAATATCACCGCTGCACTCACCAGCATCGAATCAATAGGCATCACGACCTCCGTTAGGCTGAGGGCATTCTCCTCAATGAACGGGCGCGGTCGTTGATACGGATCAAAACTCGAAAGCTGATTTCGGGTTTGCGCCCGACCGTCTAGGCCGCGGCCAGGGCCTCGACACGTTCCAAGTCCGCCAGGCAGACGCCTCCCGGCATGATCGCGATCAATCCGTCGCGCTCAAGCTTGGTGAAGGTGCGGCTGACCGTTTCAATGGTGAGGCCCAGGAAATCCGCGATATCTTGACGACCCATCGGCAAGGGCACGGTGTTTGTCGCGGCCCCTAGTCTGGCCAATCGATTGCGCCAGGCAAGCACGAAACTCGCCACTTTCTCTTCTGCCGAGCGGCGTCCGAGCAATACCATGTGATCCTGAGCCTGGCTCAGCTCCCGAGCCATCAATTCATTGATGCGGCGCAGGAGGTGCGGTTTATCCTCAATAAACAGCGCGAAGGAAGCTCGGGGAAAGCGACATACGGTCACCGGCCCGACCGCGTCGGCAGAGAAGCTGTGATGTGCGGAAGTTGCCAGTCCCAGGAAGTCACCGGGCAGCGCAAATCCAACGATCTGCCGGCGGCCGTCGGGCAACAACTTGTAGAGCCGCATTACGCCCGCAAGCAAATTAAAGAATGACGTCGTCAACTCCTCCTGGGCAAACGCCATCTCGCGTGGCAGGAAATGAACGTGGCGACCCAGATGGTCGAGTTCCCTCAATTCGACCCGATCGAGTGCCGCGCAGAAGCTGAACGAACGCACCACGCAATCGGAGCAGAGCAGCTGATTTGGCTCATTTGCAGCCCAGGCAGTCCGCATGCGGCACTCCTTGTTGACGCCAGGCCACAATCGCATTGTGCGCCCGGCCGACAGGTTAGTCGTATTTTACTGGATCTGGGGCTTGCCACTTGATGCAGGTCAATGACCCGCGAGGTCGCCGAACCCATGATTTGGTTTGGCCCTTGCCGGCGCCATCCATTTTCAAGAGATACGTCCACGATGCTCCGATCAAGTCTGCGTCAAACCCTCGTTACGCTGATGTTGACGACGCCGGCACTGGCCGCGTCGCCTGCGGAACAGCGCGGCAAGACATTCGCGCTGAACAATTGCGCCCGCTGCCATTCCATCGATCGGGTGACTAAAAGTCCGCTCAAGATCGCGCCGCCATTCCGAACCCTGCATCTGCGCTATCCCATCGAGAGCCTCGGCGAGGCCCTGGCCGAAGGTATTTCAACCGGCCATCCGACCATGCCGGAGGCCCCACTCGACCCTGACCAGATTCACGACCTGCTGTCGTATCTGAAAACCCTCGAATAAAATCACTCCGCGATTACTGCAGCGTCTGCGTGGTCCAGACGATCACCTCCCCGGCAATTCGACCAAATGCAGCGTTGAATGCTGTGACGGCAGCCTGTGGCTCGACCGTGTCAAATTTCCCGTTCTCTTCGAACAAACGCGACGCGACGACTTTTCCATCCTTGTCGACAATTCGCGCCGACAATCCGATTTGAGCTTCCGGATCTGAATCCACCGCGATCCGAAAGCGCCTGACGTCGATCAGAAGCTGGAAGTCGGCCTGTCCGACATCCGTCGTGTGCAACGGTGCATGGGCGAGATCGTAGTTCTCGAAGCTCTCGATCAATCGGGCCTGGAGCAGCTTCGGTATCGCGTCGGCCCAGACGAACCCGGAAAATGCCGGAACATCCTTTGGCGGAGAGAACAGCATTCGCTGGGTCTCGAGCATCGTCACCGCCGTCGGTTCCGGAATAGCTATCTGGCCCTTGATCGTCTTGTCCGTCGGCCCCTGATTTCGCAGGGCCTCCAAATCGTAGGTGATCTTCTGCACCGGCGTACCTGCACCAGTCATCCTTTCGAGCCCGGCGACGATGCCGTCGAGCTTGCCGGTGTTGCGCGCCAGCCCTTCGGAAAAAACCTGCAGATTGGCAATTGTGTTCTTCAACGGCTCCGCATTATCGGCCAACACCGAATCGACCCGCCGCAACGCGCTGCGGGCAGCCTGCGTCATGCCCTCGCCGGCCCCGGGATCAGCAATCAATGTGGACACCTCACCGGAATTCGAAAGCAGCATTCCACCTTCCAGCGCTATCACCGGAACCCCGGTTAAGCCCTGGAATTCCAGACCGACCTTGGTGTCCGATCGAACCGGGGTCATCGAGGCCACCGAGATCGTCGCATTGACCCGCCGCGGGCTGTCCGGCGCCAGGCCGAGATCCGTCACCTCACCGACGCGGATGCCGTTGAACAGCACGGCAGCGCCGACCATCAGCCCCGGCACAGAACCATCGAACTGGACATGGTAGGTCGCGCGCGGACCGATCCCGCCGGTATTATGCAGCCAGTAGACAAAGCCAAACACTGCGGCGATGGCCGCCAGCACGAAAGCGCCGACAACGACGAAGGGAGCGCGGGTTTCCATTTCTTAACTCGCTTTTGGTTGCAGCATCAGGGAGCGCTTGCCGTGAAAATAGGCTCGCACCCAGGGATGTTCGGATTGAAGCAACTCGCGCATCGGTCCGATGGCGACGATCTTGCCGTCCGCAAGCGCTGCGACGCGGTCGCAGACGGTATTCAGGCTGGCGAGGTCATGGGTGACCATGAACACCGTCAACCCGAGTGTTTTCTGCAATGTCTTGATCAGGACATCGAAATCGCCCGCCGCAATCGGGTCCAGCCCCGAGGTCGGCTCGTCGAGAAAAACGATCGCGGGATCGAGCGCGAGCGCGCGGGCCAACGCCACGCGCTTGGTCATGCCGCCAGACAATTCGGAGGGAAACTTGTCGCCATCTTCCGGCTTCAGCCCGACCATTTCGAGCTTGGCAGTGGCGATCTCGTCCATCAGCGCGTCCGACAGCACCAGATTCTCGCGCAAGGGAAACTGGATGTTTTGCCGCACGGTGAGCGATGAAAACAGGGCTCCCTGCTGGAACAATATGCCCCATCGTCCCGCGACGCTCCGGGTCACGCGATCACGGCTACCGTCGATCGCCGAATCCATCACCTCGATCTCCCCGCTCTGCCGGGGGATGAGGCCAATGATGGTTCGCATCAAGACCGACTTGCCACCGCCGGAAGCGCCGACCAGACCGAGGATCTCGCCGCTCCGAACATCGAGCGACAGGTGGTCGATCACGATATGTGTGCCGAAACCGACCACAAGCTCTTTGACGCGAATTGCAAACTGCGGGGTCACTTCCGGCACGATCACATTCCGATCGATGCGAAGAAGATCGCAAACAGCCCGTCGAGGACGATCACCAGAAAGATCGACTTCACGACCGAGGTTGTCGTCTGCTTGCCGAGCGATTCGGCGCTTCCCTTCACCCGCAAGCCTTCGCTGCAGGCGACGATGCCGATTACCAGCGCCATGAACGGCGCCTTGATCATGCCGACCTCAAAGCTGGTTACAGATACGGCATCGTGCAGCCGCGCAATGAAGATCGCCGGCCCCATGCCGCCATAGAACCAAGCCACCAGTCCGCCGCCATACAGCGCGGCCATCGATCCGATGAAGGTCAGGATCGGCAGCGCGCAGACCAGCGCGATGACCCGGGGCAGGATCAGAACTTCGACAGGATCAAGGCCCATGGTCGACAGCGCATCGATTTCCTCGCGCATTTTCATCGAACCAAGCTCGGCGGTATAGGCGCTGCCGGATCGACCGGCGACCATGATGGCGACGATCAAAACGCCAAGTTCCCGCAGCACGAGGATGCCGACCATGTCCACGACATAGGAATCGGCGCCGAATTTGCGGAAGTGGAAGATGCCCTGCTGCGCGATGATGGCGCCGATCAAGAAGGTGATCAGCACCACAATCGGGATCGCCTGCCAGCCGACCCTGTAGAGCTGATAGAACAGAGACGTCAACCGCAACGATCTCGGCCTGCGCAATACGCCGCCGATCGCCAGAAACAGCGAACCCAGCATCTGCAGGAACGCGGCCACGTCGTCCGTCGCCCCGAGCGCGGAGCGGCCGATCTCCCCCACCTTGACCACGATAGAATTTGGCGGCGATGCCGGAGCAGGATTGTGACGATTGACCTGACGCACCTCGTCGATCAGCCCGGCATAATTGTCAGCGATGCCGACCACATCGGCGCGATGGCCGGCGGATGTCGCGCGCCGCGATATTTTTTCGAGCAGCCATGCTCCGAGCGTGTCAAGCTCACGCACCCCGGCCATGTCGAGCTTCAAGGTCTTCGACCGATCAAGCTGTGCCGTCACGGCGCCGGAGAGCGCCTCGAGCGTCGCAACATTGGCTGTGGTCCAGGACCCGGCGGGACGCAACTCAAGCACATCGCCCGATGCCGTGGCCGTTAGTTGAGGGGCAGTCGCCAAAATCCGTATTCCTCATTCAAGTGGAATACATTCCTTCTAGATCCCGGCGCCGCCTTCAGATTGACTTGCGTCAAGAAGGACTCGTGACCGGAGCCGACGGTTGACGCAAATCAATTGCTCTGCCATCGCCTGACGTAAAGTACCGATCGGATCGCGTAGCAAAAGGCAAGACGATGTTCCACTCCAGCGAGCTAAGAGATGAACTGCAGGCGCTAAAAGGGGACGTAGCGCGGCTGCTGAACACGACAAGTGATGGCATTTTCGACACGACAAAAAGCCGTGCCGAGGCCCTCGCCGATCAGATCAAGGCCGCGCTGAATGATCTCAGCGAGACCCTGAGCGAACAGGAAGGCCATCTCGAGCACATCGTATCGGATCGTCCGATCACCTCGCTTGCTTCGGCCTTCGCACTCGGCGTCGTCATCGGCTTCACGTTGAGGAGACACTAGGGTGAACACGGAGAAAGTCGTCAAACACCTGAGGGTGCTGTGGCGCACCGACAGGATCATCGCCGATATAAGGATGCGGCATCTGCTCGTCGGCATGGGCTTGCGGGCGTTTGCCGCATTGATTGCTGCATTCGGACTGTTGATGCTGGAGCTATCGGCCTATTTCGCGCTGGTGCAGATCTGGAGCGCCATTTTCGCCGCGGCCATTCTCGGCACCGCCAACTTCCTGATTGCCGCGGTTCTGTTTATGATCGCAGCAAGGCCGCCAAGCGGGCGTGAACTCGAACTCGCCAACGAAATTCACGATTCCTCGGTCGAAGCGCTGCAGCTTGAGGCACGAGCGCTGCAGTCGCAAGTGTCGGGAATGATCCACCATCCCTTGAATGGCGTGCTGCCCCTGCTGATCGTGCCACTGATTACGATCATCATCAGGAGCCTAAAAAAATCAACACCAAGTCCAACCAACGCCGCTGCGACTGCAGCAGAACAGAAATAACCGGCGGCATTATCCGCAAATCATCAATTGAGGGCGATCCCACATGCAAAACGCCGTTTCCAAACCCATCCTGAATACATCGCTTCCGGCGCAGTTTCGGCAAATACGGATCGAGCTTGCACGCGAGCCTGGTCACCCAGAAGGCGATAGCGCCGTCGCCTATGTCATCATCGCACCGCTCGATGCCGACGACCGGATCGATCCGATGATCTGGCGCCAGCATCGTGAGGCCTGCTGAATGCGCGACTGCGGCCGGGCCAACAGGACGATCACGGTCGTCTCGTTCATCGCCAAGGAGGCAGCTGGGCGTTCCATTACGACGCCGGCGCCAACACTCCCGACGAGACCGGATTTCACTTCGCGGACCAACGTTTTGTAACCGGCGAATATGTGACGATCAACGAGGGCGGCAAACTTCACACCTACCGCGTCGTATTGGTAAATCACCTGTGATCATGGAGGGTCGAATGCGTAGCTTTCTCAAAGCCTTTCTCTTGTTCGCTCTGTTCTTCGCGGCCGCCCATATTACTCGTGTCTCGATCGTGCCCAATAGCCTGCCGATCGCCGACGGTCACCAATCGGGTTGGCAAGTTCAAATCGCTTTTGTTTTGATGTCGGTGGAGAATATCGGTCTGTTCGGAATGGCGATCGTAATGCTATTGGCACTAGTGAACCGATTTAGAAGGCTGGTCGCGCGATAGACGCAATCAACATGGAGATGCCTTCGACGGCGGATCGCTTTCCATTTCCTTCAGGTTCTTGTTAAATCCAGAGTAACATCGCAAATAGTGCGATCTGCCGGATCGGATTTCAGGGCGAAGCCGAGCTCCCGGCACATATTCAGCATCACCGCATTTTCCTGAAGCACCAGGCCTGATATTCGTTTCAGCCCTTCAGATTTTGCATATTCGATGATCAGCTGCATCAATGTCCAACCCAAGCCATGGCTCTTGAGATCGGACCTGAGCAGGATCGCGTATTCGCCACTCTCGTGGATCGAATCCGAATGAATCTGAACCACCCCAACCAGTTCATTGGTGGCTTCATCAAACGCGACAAAGGCCATTGCGCGGGCGTAATCGAGCTGCGTCAACCGAGCGATGAACTCGTGGCTAAATTCCTTCACTGGCGCGAAGAACCGGAGCCGAATATCCTGGCTGGTCTCATGTCGCAGGAACTCTCGGATCAGAGATTCATCTTCGGGCCGAATCGGGCGTGCAAAAACCGCCCTGCCGTCCTTGATGCTGAGATGCCGCTGCCATTGCGACGGACATGGCCGCACGGTGGAACCGGTGGGCCTCGGGCCTTCGAATTTTCGTTCGACGGCACCGCCCGCGATCGACTGCCCCACCTGCAGGCAGCCGAGAGATTTCCTTGATCGCCATGTGCATTCTCCGTTGACGGAGATTCTAAGCGCCCGCTCGGGTCCAGACTTGATTTTCGTCAAGACGACGAGGTCAGGACGAAATTCGCCGTCCCCCGTCCTGCCCTTGACCGAGGTCAAGGGCTCGCTGGCTGCAGGCCGTATGTCTTGTCCTGTCCTCAAGTCTCTTCCGGAGAAACCGATGCGTGCGATGGTACTGTCCGCCCCGGAGGCACCTCTCCAGATGGAACAGCGCGCGGACCCTGTGCCAGGTCAAGGGCAGATTCGCGTCAGGGTGAGCGCGTGTGGGGTTTGCCGGACCGACCTTCATGTCGTCGATGCGGAGCTCCCCGGCATCAAGTATCCGATCATTCCCGGTCACGAAATCGTCGGCCGCGTCGACCTTGTCGGCGGCAACGTGACGACCCACCAGGTCGGCGACCGGGTTGGAATCCCCTGGCTCGGATATACCTGCGGCGTCTGCCGGTTCTGCAAGGAGGGCATGGAAAATCTCTGCGATCATCCACTCTTCACCGGCTATACGCGCGACGGCGGCTTCGCCACCCACACCATTGCGGATGCGCGCTACGCGTTCCCGCTCGGCGAAGACGGCGACGACGTTTCGGTCGCGCCGCTGTTATGCGCCGGCCTGATCGGGTGGCGATCGCTGGTGATGGCGGGTAACGCCAAATTGCTCGGCATCTATGGCTTCGGCGCCGCCGGCCACATCGTCGCCCAGATCGCGCGCTGGCAGGGCCGGTCTGTTTATGCCTTCACGCGATCCGGTGACATCGCGGCGCAGGATTTTTCCCTTCGGCTCGGCGCTGCATGGGCCGGAGCATCAGACCAACTGCCGGATGCTCCGCTCGATGCGGCCATTATCTACGCGCCCGCCGGAGAACTGGTACCGGCAGCATTGCGCGCGGTGCGCAAGGGCGGCAAGGTAGTATGCGCGGGAATCCACATGAGCGACATTCCAGGCTTTCCTTACAATCTTCTCTGGGAAGAAAGACAGCTAGTGTCGGTGGCCAACCTCACCCGCCAGGACGGATTGGATTTCCTTAAAGTTGTGCCGCAGGCCGGAATTCGGACCCAGACGACAGTTTTTCCGCTCCATGAGGCCAACGAGGTCCTGCAAAAGCTTCGGACGGGACAAATCCTGGGTGCCGCGGTCCTCAAACCCTAGGTTCATCGGCGCATGACAACTTCGGTAAAGGCCGACACGAGCATGCAGGAGCGCGTCTTCGCCTTTCTGACGGATCCCGTTGCCCATCCTCATGTCGATCGGATCGATACGCATGCGGCATCGGTTTTTCTCGAAGGCGACCGTGCCCTGAAGATCAAGCGCGCCGTTCGGTTTCCATACCTGGATTATTCGACGCTGGAGAAGCGGAAAGCCGCCTGCGAGGAAGAAATAAAAATCAATCGCCAGTTCGCGCCACAAATCTACCGTCGCTCCATTCCCATCACGCAAAACGACGATGGATCCCTGAGCATCGACGGAGATGGCACGCCGGTCGAATTCGCGATCGAAATGGCACGTTTCGATGAACGT
Source organism: uncultured Pseudomonadota bacterium (assembly GCA_963771225.1). Taxonomy (GTDB): domain Bacteria; phylum Pseudomonadota; class Alphaproteobacteria; order Rhizobiales; family Xanthobacteraceae; genus Bradyrhizobium. The sequence continues at coordinate 718,831 of CAVYSR010000017.1, forward strand.
CAGACCATCGATCATCTGGCGGAATTTGGCGAGATGGATCGCGCTCTCGTTGACGCCATTGCCGACGCGATCGCGGCTTCGCACGCGGTCGCGTCGCCGGCGCCGGTCGAACCCTGGATTAAATCGATCTCCGCCTTCATCGAAGGCAATACCATGGCATTCCGAACCGCGGGTTGCTTTCCCGCGGACGACATTGACGACCTCGAGGCTGCGTCCCTGTCCACGTTTTCTCGCATCCGCAAGCTGCTGGAGCAGCGCGGCAGAAGCGGATATGTGCGGCGGTGCCACGGCGACCTGCATCTCGCGAACATCGTACTGATGGAGCGCAAACCAGTGCTGTTCGATGCGATCGAATTTGATCCTGATATCGCCTCGGTCGATATTCTCTACGATCTTGCGTTCCCGATGATGGATTTTCTCCGATATGGCCGACATGCCGCGGCGAATGCTCTCCTCAACGGATACCTGAAGACGGCGTCCATCGAAAATCTCGACGGTCTCGCGGCGCTACCGCTGTTTATGTCGCTCCGCGCGGCTATCCGCGCCAATGTCCTGCTGGCCCGCTTGGGCCAGACCTCTCGTGACAAGGCTGAAATCCTGCGATCAGCAGGGACCTATTTCAGACTTGCGCAACTGCTAATCCATCCTCCGGCACCAACGCTTGTCGCTGTGGGCGGGTTATCCGGGGCCGGAAAATCGGTTCTGACCCGCGCCCTCGCGCCCAGTGTCACGCCAGAGCCGGGAGCTATTGTTTTGCGCACCGACGTGCTGCGAAAACTACAATTCGGGGTCGATGAAACGGATCGGCTACCGGAGCGCGCGTATCAGCCGGAGGCGACCGCGAAGATTTACGAACTGCTCGTGCAACGCGCCTTGCGGATTCTTGTCCAGGGCCATTCCGTCATTGTCGATGCGGTGTTTGCCCGGGACTCGGAGCGAGCCGCGATTCGCGATGCCGCGCGAACTCTGAATGCAAGATTTGTCGGCCTCTTTCTTCAGACAGATCTTGCAACCAGACTAGACCGTCTCGGCCGTCGCGAGGGCGACGCGTCCGATGCCACGCCCGAGATCGCCGTACTTCAGGAAAAATACCGTATCGGCGCGATCGACTGGACGATCATCGATGCATCCGGAACACCGGAACAAACACTGAAACGATGCCAAGCGATTGTTTCTCGTCCTGAGGACGACTCAGACCAGTTAGTGCAGAACAGCCATGCCGCCAGCACCGAAATCAACAGGTAAGTCGGCACGTCATCCCGAACGGACGCGGCGGCCGAGCTCGCGACTACATTCAACGATGGCGTGCGACACTGCTTTTCGAGTTGTGACGCGCGGCTGTCTTTGGGATTTGACCGTAAATCACGACGCGGCGTGCAATGGGGATCCTGAAGGACTGCATCGAATGCGCATTGCGCTAACTCGCCTGCGCACCGCCATATCGTTTTTCTCTCCGATGGTTGCTGACCTGCAACGAACGCGAATAAGGAATGAACTGAAGTGGGTACACACCAATCTTGGCGCTGTGCGCGATTTGGACGTCGCGATTGAACGGCTCAAGGAGGTTAACAAGCGAGCCAAAGCTACCCCCGATTATCAGGCCTTGAAAGCGAGGCGGGCGGACAGCCATCGACGTCTGGCACGGGCGCTCCGGTCGATCAGGTATCGCCGCCTCGTCGAGAGCACGTGCGGCTGGATCGAGAGCGGACCCTGGTCAACGAAAACGGGAAGGAAGACCAGGCTAAGGCGAACCTCCCCTCTCGATGCGAGCGGCGTTCGCAAACTGAGGCGATGGCTGAAAAAGCTTCTGAAGAAGAGCCGCAGACTTCAGGTTATGAGCGCAAAGAAAAGGCATCGGCTGCGGCAAATGACCAAGAAGCTATGCTATCCAGTCGAATTTCTAGCGGACCTGCATTCGGAAAATCAATCTTCGAAGCATCAAGCTGCCTTGAAGTATCTACGTCAAGCACAAAAATCTCTTGGGGTACTGAATGACGACGCAGAAAATAAAACTCTGGCGTTAGCGATGAAACGAGAGGGCGTCCGGCTGTCCATGCCGCTTCTTGATCGCAGACATAAGAAACGACTGGTGCGAGCCGCTGGCGCAGCCTATCGGAAACTGGCGGTCTTGAAATCGATCGGGATTTGAGATCGCTGATTTGGACAGATTGGTGCGCAGCAATCTCCTGTGGCATCAGGTAGAGTCCGGCCTTAAAAAGACGGGGCAGAAACGACGATCAGGCCTGTGGCCGGTTACTGAGCAGCCCCGATGCCACCTCGATCATCCGCTCTCCATGCTTGAACAACCGATCGCTGTCTCGGCGGACAAAGTCGACCTGATGCTGACCGCACTCCTGAAACATCGTTTTCAGGCCTTCGACCGAATGCGCGCCGGCCATTTTCGAGGAGAATTCGCTAAACAGATGCGTTTCGGTCAGCACGCGGTCAAGGATTTCCGTGCCGGCGAAGATCATCTCTTCGAGCATTGCTGTTTGCGCGCCAAGCATAACATTCAGGATGCACTCGTTCGTCTTGTTCCATCGCGCCACCGTTCCCGCGACCGAATCTTCGATGATCGCCGCACCAGGTTCGTAAAACTCCAGCATGATGGCCTCCGGTTTTGCGTCACTTTTGAGGATGATACGGCTCCGGTTCGGGGTTCACATTGAGCTGCATCAAGCCCTTGGATTCCGGTCACCCTTTGATCTCCGTCAAATCACGGTCCGCAGATCGGAATAGCTTGCGCGATACGAATTCAATCCTGAACCAGCGGAGGCCGCAATGCGTGCTCACCAGATCATGACTCGGCCGGTTATCACCGTCACACCCGATACCACGATCGCCGAAGCGGCAAACACCATGCTGCGGCGGCATGTCAGCGGACTTCCGGTAGTTGATACGACCGGCAAGCTCATCGGCATCATTTCAGAAGGCGACTTCCTTCGCCGTTCTGAAATCGGCACACAGCGCAAGCGTGGCGGGTTTCTGAAATTCATTCTCGGCCCCGGCAAGGAGGCGACCGATTTCGTTCACGAGAATGGCCGCAAGATCGCTGACATCATGACGCCGGAGCCGATGACCGTCAGCGAAGATACCGATCTTGAGGCGATCGTGGAGTTGATGGAAAAAAACAGCGTCAAGCGACTACCCGTCATGCGCGGCGACGAGCTCGTCGGCATCGTGTCGCGCGCCAACCTGTTGCAGGCGGTAGCAAGCCTGGCGCGGCAAATTCCCGACCCGACCGCCGACGACGACCATATTCGTAACCGCATCATCGATGCCCTGGAGCAGAAGGACTGGTGCCCATTCGGCCTCGGCGTTATCGTGCGCGACGGCATCGTTCAGTTGAGCGGCGTCATCACCGAGGAGCGGTCACGTCAGGCGGCTATTATCGTGGCGGAGAACGTCGCCGGCGTGACGAAGGTTCACGATCACCTGTGCTGGGTTGACACGATGTCAGGGATGTACCTGAACTCTCCGGAAGACGATCATCTGCTGAAGGCGGGCTGACTGCGCTCCATATCGAACGGGTGGAATGCTCAAGCATCTCCACCCACAGGGCCAGCAGATCTATGCGTTTTCGCGGGTGCAGCGCTGCAGAGCGCGGATCACGTCCTCGCGCGATATTATGCCGACCAGCCGCTGATCGCCTTCGATCACCGGCATGCTCCTGATGCGGTGGTCGACCATCAGCTGAAGCACCCGCGTCAGCTTGGTTTCTTCCCGAACATAGATAAATTCCGGCGTCATGATTTCGCCGACCGTGCGTTTCATCAGGTCATCATAGCGCGGTATCATGTAAGCCAGCGTAAAAACAAAGCAGGCCAGAAAGTCGAACTTCGTAACTAGGCCGACGATTCGCGTCTCCTCCTCAACCGGGTAGGCATTGAAGTCGTCTTGTTCGAACAAATATCCGAGTTCCCGCAACGTAGCGCTCCGCGACACGGTTTTGGCGTTTCGCGTCATGCAGCCGGCTGTCGTTTGTTCAAGAAACCTGTACAAGGCGCGAATCCGCTCGGTTTGATCGAGTTGAAGAAATTACTACATTACGGTTTTGCGACGATGATCTTGATCAAGGTCAATCCGCTGGTATCAGTGTGACAACAGAGAACAGCGGCTTGAGGGATTGACGAGAGTTTTCGTCAGGCCGCCAAAAACCCATTCGCGAAATCGCGAATGGCCATAGGCGCCCGCAACAACCAGACCCGCTCCAACCTCCGACGCGATCCTATCGAGTTGCGCCGCCGCGTTGCCGCATTCGGCGGGTACCCGCTCGCCGGCAACCACGCCGTGACGCAACAGCCATGCGACAAGGTCTTCCATTCCCGACGACACTGACGCTCTATCGGCTTCGTCTTCAACGATCCCGGCGATGATCACATCTTTGGCTTCTTGAAGGATCGGCAACGCATCGGCGACGGCCCGCCGGCACTCGGGTGTGTCTTTCCAGGCGACCAAGACGCTTCGCAAATCGAGCCAATCGATGCCATCGGGAACAACGAGCAGTGGCCTTCCAGTCTGCATGAGAAGATCGTTTGGATTGGCCTGCGTGAAGGGATCCGCGAGCACGTCGCGACCACCCTCCCCTGCGACAATGATATCGGCTGCGCGCGCCTGCCGGGCGACGAATCTCGTCGGAAAATCCTCGGCACAACGCCATTCCACCGCCGTCGCGCGGTTCTGCATCGCGGCGCGGAACTGCGCTTCGACCTCCGCGATGCGATTTATGAGCGCTGCATGGCCCTCGACGAACACCTCCTGGGCCGCGCCTTCCACGAAATAAGGCGGTGGCTTGAATTCGCCCGCGGCTACGCCAATCGCGCAGGCAGCGAACCGCTTGACCAGCTGACCGGCGATCTCGAGGCAAGCGTCATTCGACCGGTCCAGCGCCAGGCTGACCATCACCGTTGTATACGTCATTGTTCTCTCCCGAACCTGGAACGCTCAATCTCTAGGACGTTTCCTGAGAGGGAGAATGAGCCAGATCAAGGATTCGATCATTGATGGGGCTGCCCAACTCGTCGCTTACACCAGCAGTAGCCGCTTGGCATCCATGGCCGCCGTTTCGAAAGGTTGATCCAGATCAGATTTCTCAACCACGAGATGAGTTACCGTTTGATATTGGATCGGGAGGTGTAAGGCATATTTCAGATGTAATTCTACAGTCGTCCAGACAAGCGCTGCGGCTTGCCGCACAATGTACGGATGAGCATGTAGCCGTCGAACTCCACCTGCTTGCCGTCAAACTCTGGCTGACCGTCGTAAAGGACAGCGAATTGATAGTGGAGGAAATTCCCATTTTGCAGGCAGTGCATCAGGTAGCAGATAGCGGGCGCGACAGTCAGGAATCTCCTGAGCGCTGACCGACAAAAGTAACAAGCAAAAGTAACAAAAAGGCTAGCCGGCTATTGGCTGTGTTGGTATCCTCGCCATCGGTGTTACCGCAGCACCGAAGGAGAAATGTGACCACCACTCCACATCCAGCGTCCGAAGACCCCGCTCGAGACGAGCGTTTTCTGCAGGGCATCGCAGGGGCCGGCATCGGGATTTGGGATCTCGATCTTTCGAACCAAAAGTTGCTCTGGTCCGGTATCACCAGAAAGCTTTTTGGCGTTTCGAACGAACCGCCGGTTACCTACGAACTGTTCCTTTCCCTCCTTGAAACCGAAGACCGCGAACGTACCGAACACGCTATAAGACTTCTCAATCGAAACTGGCTGCAGTTTCGACATGCAGTACCGGGTCCGCGAACCATCACAATCGTACCGCTGGGTTCGCTTGCGTGGCAGCCTGGTGAAGGATGCGCAAGGTGTTCCGTGCCATCTCAGCGGAATCGTGATCGATATCGACGACCAGAAGCAGGTCGAGGAAGCGCTGCGAACCCGGGAAAGTCACCTTCAATCGATTTTGGAGACGATTCCGGACGCGATGATCGTGATCGACAGCAGAGGCATCATCCAGTTCTTTAGCAATGCAGCGGAACGGCAATTTGGCCATGCTGAGCGCGAAGTCATCGGTCAGAACGTCAACATCCTGATGCCAAACCCGGATCGCTCGCGCCACGACGGTTATCTCGAGCGGTATCGATCGACTGGCGAGCGGCATATCATCGGCATCGGAAGAATCGTAACCGGTCAGCGAAAGGACGGAACGACCTTTCCAATGCATCTTTCGATCGGCGAAATGCAGTCGGGCGGTGAGCCGTACTTCACCGGCTTCGTTCGGGATCTGACGGAACATCAGCAGACCCAGGCAAGACTTCAGGAACTGCAATCCGAACTCGTCCACGTGTCCCGCCTCAGCGCGATGGGAGAGATGGCGTCGGCACTTGCACACGAGTTAAACCAGCCACTTGCCGCCATCAGCAATTACATGAAGGGTTCGCGGCGACTTCTGGCCGACAGTGCAGATCCGAACAGGTCAAAAATCGAGAACGCCCTGGATCGTGCCGCCGAACAGGCGATTCGCGCGGGCCAGATTATTCGGCGCCTTCGCGATTTCGTTGCACGCGGGGAGTTGGAGAAGCGCATCGAAAGTCTTTCGAAATTGGTTGAAGAGGCCGGCGCGCTTGGCCTTTCAGGTGCCCGCGAACAGGGTGTCCAGCTTCGCTTTAACCTCGATCCCGAGTACGATTTGGTTCTCGTTGATCGGGTTCAGATTCAGCAGGTTCTGGTCAATCTGTTTCGCAATGCGCTCGAGGCGATGGCGCACTCGCCGCAACGTGAGCTTGTTGCCTCCAATGCCAGGGTCGCCGATGACATGATCGAAGTTGCGGTATTCGATACCGGCCCCGGAATCCCCGATGATGTCATGCCCAATCTGTTTCAGACCTTCTATACGACAAAGGAAACTGGCATGGGAGTGGGACTATCCATAAGCCGTTCGATTATCGAGGCACATGGTGGCCGGATGTGGGCCGAAGCCAATCGTTCAGGCGGCGCAACCTTTCGCTTCACGTTGCCTGCCGCATCAAGTGAGAGTGTGACGAATGGCACTTAGGGGAAAGGTCTACGTCATCGATGACGATGCCGCGATGCGCGACTCGCTCGACTTCCTGCTCGGCGCTGCCGATTTCCACGTCACGTTGTTCGAATCTGCGCAAAATTTTCTCAACACCCTCCCGACCATCGACTTTGGATGCGTCGTATCCGACGTGCGGATGCCCGGCATTGACGGTATAGAGCTTCTGAAACACCTCAAGGCGAGCGGCAGTCTGTTTCCCGTTGTGATCATGACCGGCCACGGCGACGTTCCACTCGCCGTCGAGGCCATGAAGCTGGGCGCCATGGATTTTCTTGAAAAGCCGTTCGAGGACGATCGTTTGATCGGAATGATCGAGACGGCACTGAGGCGGGCGGAACCAGGCGTAAAGAGCGAAGCGGTTGCGCTGGAGATACAGGCGCGAATAGCTGGTCTCAGTCCTCGCGAGCGTCAGGTCATGGACGGCCTGGTCGCCGGGCTCTCGAACAAGCTGATTGCCCGGGAATACGATATCAGCCCGCGCACGATCGAGGTTTACCGGGCCAACGTGATGACCAAGATGCAGGCGGCCAGCCTCTCGGAACTCGTCCGGCTGGCGCTGCGCGGCGGCATATTCAAAGATTGAGCCAAGTCAAGATGCCTCCACCCGGAATGCGCTTTATGTAGTGCATGTATCAGCCCAACCATCCAGCCGAGCGCAGGGTTTCGTGATGTCCGCGTCACCCGCCAAACCGGTCATATACGTTGTCGATGACGATCCCGGCGTCCTCGGCTCGCTTCGATTTCTTCTCGAAACAGATGGATTCGAGGTCGAGACATTCCGGAGCGGGCCAGCTCTGCTGAAATCGATCGCTTCAAATGAGGCTGACTGCTTTGTGATCGACTACAAAATGCCCAGCATAGACGGTATCGACCTCGCAAGCCGACTACGCAGCCGCGATGTAGCCGCGCCAATTATCCTCATTACGGGTTATCCCGACGACAATATACCGGCGAAAGCCGCTATCGCCGGAGTGTACCACGTCCTGTTGAAGCCCCATCTCGAGGAGAGCCTTGTCGCTCGGATTCGGGACGCCATTCGGGAAGTCGGTCCGATCGCCGGCCTCGATGCCGGCGACGGCCTCCGGTAAACTACTTAGATACATCCCCTTAAGATATCGAGCGAAATATCCAGCCTCGAGCGTCCCGGATAATGATTGGCCATCCGCCGCACAGGAGATGGCAAATGCAGACCCAATCACTCACCCAATCGGTCATAGGCGCCAAGATCAAGCCGGCAACCTGCCCGACCACAACGGATCAGTTCGGCCTCCTCGCGGGTCACGCCGGTCTCGTTGCGACCGAGTTCTCCTACCGAAAAGATGAAGAAATCTACGGCGAGGACGAGCCTGCGGAATATGTCTATCAGATCATTCAAGGCGCCGTTCGGACCTACAAACTGCTGTCAGACGGGCGGCGTCAGATCGGCGCGTTTCTTCTGCCGGGCGACGTCTTCGGATTGGAATCGGGGCTCAACCACCGGCTGGCGGCGGAAGCCGTCGTCGATACCACCGTGCGGCTGGTCAAACGTCGCAGCCTCGAGCAGGCGGCAGGCACCGATGTCAAGGTTGCGCAAAAACTCTGGACCATGACCGCGGGTGACCTCCGGCATGCGGAAGATCACATGCTGCTTCTGGGGCGCAAAAGCGCCATGGAGCGCGTGGCAAACTTCCTTCTCGAGATGGATCGCCGCCTCGCCATCGCGGGCATGTTGGCGCTGCCGATGTGCCGCCGTGATATCGGCGACTATCTGGGACTGACCCTGGAGACGGTTTCGAGGGCGCTCTCGCAACTGCATGACGAGGGCGTGCTCGGCTTTTCCGGCGCCCGGCAGATCGTGCTGCACAACCGCCAGCGTCTGCGAAACATGGATGCTTGAGCGGCATTCGAGCCGCCGCCGCCGTCGTCCGCCACCGGGAGCGCCAGTTACACAGGTATCTCCTGTTTGATCCATCGCAATGACGGATCGGTTCCATATCATCACGCTTTCTTCACGGACGTGCCAACGGAGCGGACAAATGAACAAGCGGTACCTCATCGTCGATAAAGTTGTTGATGCCTATGGCAATTGGCGCAGGCGCCGCAGCGATATCCGGGAAATACGAGAACTTGACAGCGGAGAGTTTGCAAAAATCGCACGCGAACTGAATGTTCAACCCACGGATCTCGAGACGTCCGTTCATCAAGGGCCGCATGCGGCCGATGAGCTGCCGGGTTTGCTGAAGCTTCTTGGTATCGACGCAGACTTGCTCGCAAAGACACAGCCGCTCGTTTTGCGAGACATGACCCGCGTGTGCACCTCATGCCAGCAAAAGCGCCGATGTAACCGGGATCTCGACGCAGGTACCTCGGCACAACACTATGCAGAATACTGCCTCAGTGCCTCGACGATAGACGATTTGAAGGCGATAGGCTGATCAAACGATGTAATTCGTCTGGGAGCTTCGCGATTCACGATACTTGGAAACCTGCCAGCAAGCTCATCATCAGCACGTCATATGATTCACCGATCGCTTGCCTACAGGATGTCCCGGGCGTCAGGCTACTCCTGCACAGATTTCCCGAAGCCATCTTGTTTGGCTGAGCACAGCGCGTGTGCGACGGCATTCAGCAATTCAACGCGGCCAATGATGCCAATCACGGTCGCACCGCAAACGACCGGAAGCTGCGCCACATGGCGCGCATCCATTAGTGTCACGACCTCATCAAGAGTTGCTTCGTCGTTGACAAAAACCGGATCTCGGGTCATCGCTTCCCGGACAAGGCCTGCACGCATTCGCCGGTGCGCGGGGGTGTTCTCTTCAATGCCGAGGATGTCTTCCAGCCAGTTTCCGGGTGGCGGGCCGATATCGAGCTCGACCCGATGCAAAAAATCACCCTCCGAAATGACGCCTACGAGCGTCCCCTCGCTATCGACTACCGGCAGACCGCGCTGGTTGGTTTCCAGAAGCAGATGCGCGGCATCCAGCAACGACGCGTCGGGCCTGATCGTCGCGAATGAACGCCGCATGACATCGGATACATTCATTGACCTGCCCTTCGGGGTTGGAATCGCCGAGCGGTTCATCATGCCGTGGCACCTTGCATGACCGCGAAGAACGTGCCCCGGGCGGCTTTAACCTCCCGGATACCAGCAGCGCAGGCTTCGAAGTCGCCGGCGTCGCAGCTATGCACGCCGGCAGCTGTTTTCGCCCCGAAGGCTTTTGCGGCAGCATCATTGCCGACATAGGTCGCCGCCACGCAAGACCCGGCTTCCGGGAGCGCCTCCGAGATGGCAGCACCGATGCCGCGCGTTCCGCCCGTGACCAGTGCAACCCGTGCCATCTTTCCGTCCTTCGACTGTCCCATGCAGCACACATGGGAGACAACTCGTAGTTAGTCCCGGCAGATCGCGCCGGTTTGAGATGAATCAAATCACGCAGGCGCTTTTTATTCTTTGATGACGACAGATCGTAGCGGCGGGGACGCCTTTCAAAGGATTTAGGAGAGCTGTCATGTTAAGAAATATTCTGGTTCACATCCCCTCCGAACGGCTGGTCCGTCCGATCGCTGACAGCGCGATTTCACTTGCGGTGATGCGCGCCGCACATCTTGACGCGGTTTCGATTGGTTTTGAAGCCACTAATGTGGGTTTGGCCCTCGATGGTGGCGCTGCGCTCGCCGCTACGTTTGAGATCGATCACGAAAACGCATTGGCGCGGGCTAACGCCGCACTTGCCGTGTTTGAAACCGAAGCCAGGAACGCAGGTATTACCTATGGCCTCCGGCCGTTTACAGGCAATCCGGCCGAAACCGCCGCAACCGTCGGCGCGCTGGCGCGGCTCTACGACTTGACGGTCGTGCTGCAGCCTGAGCCCGATCGCGATACGTACGACAACACTGTACCGCAGGAAATACTTTTCCAATCCGGCGGCCCGGTCATTTTCATTCCATACACGCATAAGGGTCCTTTTGAACCGAAGCACATTGGCATTGCCTGGGATGGAAGCCGCTTGGCCGCGCGCGCTCTTCGTGACGCCGCACCGTTTCTGGCTCGCGCGCAAACAATCACCATCATCAGCGTCAACGAGAAGGAAATGCCCGTTGATGTATCCGCGGCGACCCTGGCGACTCATCTGGCCAGGCACGAGCTGACCGCGCGCATCGTGCGTATGAGTGCTGATCGCGCGGATATCCAGCCGATGATCCTGTCCATCGCGGCCGATTCCGGCCTCGATCTGATCGTCATGGGTGGCTATGGCCATTCTCGTCTGCAAGAACGCATCGTGGGCGGCGTCACGCGCGGCATGCTTCAATCCATGACCGTGCCGACGCTGATGTCGCATTGACACCCGTCGAAATCACCGCATCGCGACTAGGCAAGCGCATCGGCGCGTTGCGCCGTGGCGTCTATGCCGTTCTTGAACATGGGGACGGCGCCGGTGGGCTAGGCGTGGTTCTCAATCGGCTGCTGGTCGTTCTGATCGCCACCACGGTTGTTGCTACCGTGATTGAGTCCGTGCCCAGCCTGGCGAATGCTTATGGTTTTCCACTCGGCGTGATCGAATGGGCAGCGACGATCATCTTCTCCCTGGAGTATGCAGCTCGTCTCTGGAGCGCGGCCGAACATCCTCTGTCAAAACACGGCGTGTTTGGGCGACTGCGTTTCGTTCTGAGCTTCCCGGGATTGGTCGATCTTGCGGCTATCTTGCCGTTTTGGCTCAGCGTCTTCATCGATTCCGATTTCCGGGTGCTGCTTGTCCTGCGCCTTGTCCGCTTCTTCAAGCTCACGCGCTATTCACCGGCGATGCGTTCGCTTCTGGACGCCCTTTATGCCGAGCGGCGGGCGCTGACCGGTTGCTTCGTGATTTTGCTTGGCACGGCGCTGATCGCCGCCGCCCTCATGCACCTGGCCGAGCGGGCGGCGCAACCCGAGCGATTTGGAACGATCCCGGATGCCCTATGGTGGGCAATTGTAACGCTTGGAACCATCGGATACGGCGATGTCGTTCCCGTTACTCCGCTTGGGCGGATTTTGGCGGGCTTCACCATCTGCGCCGGGCTGCTGATGATGGCACTCCCGGTCGGCATTTTCGCTACCGCTTTTGCCAATGAAGTACATCGCAGGGACTTCATTGTCACCTGGGGCCTCGTCGCGCGTATCCCTCTGTTCCGCTCCCTGACCGCAAGCGAGATCGCTGATGTGATGACGATGTTGCGCGCACAGAAAGTGGACCGCGGCACGGTCATCGCCCGACGCGGTGAGCCCGCCCATGCGATGTACCTCATTGCTGACGGCGAAGTGGAAGTAAAGCTGCGGCACAAGCATCTCCGGCTTGGTGCCGGCCAGTACTTCGGCGAGATCTCGGCGCTACGCCGTACGCGGCGTTCCGCCACCGTGACAGCCATGATGCCGACGCGGCTCCTGGTGCTGGACGCCCTTGATCTTCACGGACTGATGGACCGCCAGCCAGCGCTTGCGGCCCGGATCGAGGAAGCGGCGCGTGAAAAGCTTGGACATCCGCTCGACGCGCAAGGCGGCGACCTCATGTCAGAAGAGTTGACCAGCGCGCCGCCCGGCGTCCCCGCTTGATTTACGACTTGACCTTAGTCAAGTGCACGAAAGTGCAGCGATGTAACCTTTACCAATATCTGGCCACCCGATATCCGGAGCATATCAATGCGCGCACATCAAATCATGACCCGCAAGGTTATTTCGGTGAAACCCGGCACGTCCATTACCGATGCCGCCAACATCATGCTGCAGCAACACATCAGCGGACTCCCGGTGGTCAATGAGATAGGTAACCTGGTCGGCATCATCTCGGAAGGTGATTTTATTCGCCGATGGGAAATCGGAACCCAGCGGAAACGCGGCCGATGGCTTAGGATTCTGGTTGGACCGGGTCGGGCTGCCAACGATTACGTGCGTGAGCGAGGCCGCAAGGTCGGAGAGATCATGACGCCCGATCCTCTCACAGTGACGGAAGATGCCACGCTCGACGAAATCGTCAAGGTGATGGAAGAGAAACACGTCAAGCGGCTGCCTGTGTTACGCAAAGATGAACTGGTCGGCATCGTGACGCGCGCCAACCTCCTTCAGGCCGTCGCAGACCTTGCTCGCGACGTGCCGGATCCGACAGCTGACGACGACCACATCCGCAACCGCGTCTTCGCAGCGATCGAAAATAATGATTGGAGTCCGATTGCGCTCACCGTCACCGTACGTAGCGGCGTCGTGCACCTTGGTGGCGTCATCTCCGAAGAGCGTTCGAGGCAGGCGGCAATTGTCGCAGCCGAGGGTGTTTCCGGCGTCAAGAAGATTCACGATCATCTTTGCTGGGTCGAACCCATCCCAGGCGCGTATTTTTAACCCACCGAAGATGGGCATTGAAACGACCGAGTTAATTCACCAACGAACGGATCAATTAATGCAGCACCATTTTCACGCGGTCGTCTGGATCGATCACCTGCAGGCTCGGGTCTTCCATCTCGGCCTTACCGGCCTCGATGAAATCGTCCTGCATCCCCACATGCCGACGAGGCATATTCATCACAAGGCCAACTCGATCGGCAGCGGCCATGTCCATGAAAGCGAGGAATTCCTCAAACAGGCCCTGGACGCCGTCAGCAATGCCGGAGAAATCCTGATCCTCGGACCGGCCAGCACTAAAGTCGAACTCGCAAAATATATTCGCGAGCGCAATCCGGCAGTCGGCAGTCGAATCGTCGCGGTTGAAGCCGCCGACCATCCCAGCGATCCCCAAATCGTCGCCTACGCGAAGCGGCATTTCAAGATCGGCATCGTCCGCGCGGCCACCGACCAACGGTAAATGTTTTCCCTTGGGACTCAGTCCAAAACAATGATCAAGCGCACCGACCCATGGCACACCCGCTCCACTATCAGCAAGTGGGCGCACATCCTCGAACGAACTGGGCTTGCCTTGACGGGGGCCGCGTGCGGACTGTTCGTTGCCGCACACGTGGGAAGGGCTGACATCGACCTGATCGGCTCGGCTACTGCAGTCCTGGCCATCATGCTTTTCGGGGCCGCCGGCTTCTATCTCGGGATTGATCTGCCTCCGGTTCCTCCGGATCATCGAATGCACTTACCTCTCCGGCGTGGACTCGGTTCCAGTTGGGATGCGGTGGAACTGCTCAGCGCGGCAGGCACTTTTCTCGCTGCAGTGGCGGCGATGGTTTCAGTCACCAGCATTATTCTGGACGAGACGGCGCGCCCAGGCACTGCCTTACTGATTAGCTTCGCCTGGGCGGCAGGCACCACCATGCAGATTGTCGCTGGTATCATTGCGCGAACGCGGGCAAATGCTTCCGGCACGTCCTAGGAACGGCTACTGCAGTTAGTCGTCCCCTGTTGACGAGATGGAGACCGATCGAGAAATTCTCATTCCCGTTCCTGTAGAAGATTGCTCCATGGCAAAGACACCGCCCGATTCCAATGCTTTTTGGGATATGAGAGACCTAATATTCTGGGATCGCGCCATAAGAACCGGCGGCAACTGATATTTCTCCACGACGATTTCAGGTTGATCTCGATCAAGCCATTGCGCCGCTTTTCCTTTAGCGTTTATCCATTCCGTCAATTTCGGAATTTGGAGACACGCCATGCGCGCTCATCAAATCATGACTCGTCAGGTCATCACGGTCGGCCCTCAAACTCCTGTCCTCGAGGCCGCGAACAAAATGCTGCAGCATCACATCAGCGGATTGCCGGTAGTCAACGTCGCGGGTGAACTGATCGGCATCATTTCGGAAGGTGATTTCCTTCGGCGTGCGGAGATCGGGACACAGCGAAAGCGCGGCCGGTGGCTGCGGCTCTTGGTTGGCCCGGGCCAAATCGCCTCCGACTTCGTTCATGAACGGGGGCGCAAGGTCGAAGAGATCATGACGCCGGACCCCGTAACCATTACGGAAGATACGTCACTCGACGAGATTGTTCGGACCGTCGAGCGGCGCAACGTCAAGCGATTGCCCGTTGTGCGCCGGGACAGGCTCGTCGGCATCGTGACCAGGTCCAACCTTCTTCAAGTCGTCGCTGATTTCGCCCGCGATGTTCCTGACCCAACTCCTGACGACGACCATATTCGAAGCAGCATCCGCGCAGCCATCGAAAACGCCGACTGGGTGCCTTCGCAATTCAACGTCGTTGTGCGTGACGGCATCGCATATCTCAGCGGCATCGTCACGGACGAACGTTGCCGGCGAGCAGCGATTGTCGCGGCGGAGAATGTACCCGGCGTGAAACAAGTTCACGATGGAATCAGCAGCTACCCGCCCCCCGAAGAGGATCTTGGTGGCGGCGATATCGCTTCACTACAGGAGCAGCCAACGACAACGGATGACGCGCCGCTCTGAGCAAAAGACAGAACAGCCATGCGCTTACTGCCGTTTCTCCTCGCTGTCACGCTTATCCTCCCCGAGGAAATTCAACCGGCATTCGCACAAAATGCCGAGAATGGCCGGCGGCTTTCAGGCCGATGGTGTTCGGCGTGCCACGCTATCGGGTCTGCCGCGGACAAATTCGACAGAGCTCCATCATTCGCATCGATCGCAGTCAAGGAAAAGATCAACGCCGACATGATAGCTTCATTCCTGCTTCTCCCGCACGCAACGATGCCGAACCCACCGCTAAGTCCGAAAGACGCCCAGGACATCGCGCTGTTTATTATCGAAATGAAGAAGTAGTGGCGTGGCGATGAAAAGGACGTGAGCGATGCACAGTAACCTAAATGGTCGGCATTTGGCGCTTCCGACAGACGTGCCTGTGCTTAGCAAGCCGTCAAGGGTGGCAAACAAGATCCTCTCGACATACCTGTATGTCTGGATAAGTCATGCCAAGCAGACAGGCGGCCGAAGTAGTAAGTACGCCATGTGCCTCATCACCGCGATGTTGCTCCTTCATACGTTCACGACGGTAAGTTGGGCTCAACTCCCAGGTACCCCCACTGAAACATCGGCGTCCGCGACACTCGCTCCCCTCGTCAGAAAGATCATACCAAGCGTGGTAAGCATTACGGCTAAAAAGCACGCTCCTGTCCCACATATCTATATCGATCCTAATTCGAACCAATTCCCTGACGCCCCCTATAGCTCTACAGATCGCGAGGTCGAGAGTGCAGGCGTTGTTGTCGATAGCCGCGAGGGGCTCATCGTGGCGAGTGCTCATGACATGGAGCAGGCTTACGACATCTCGGTCACTCTTTCAGATGGGCGGTGCTTTCAGAGTTCTCTTGTTGATGCCGATCCAAATACGGATGTTGCGGTGATAAGAGTGGCTGCGGCCGACCTTGTCGCTCTTCCCATGGCGGCCTCGGAGGCGCTGGAAGTCGGCGACTATCTCGTTGCTGTCGGCAATCCTTTCGGCAGGGGAATAGCCGTTAGTCACGGAATTGTAAGCGCCTTGCACCGCTCCGGTCTCCACCTCGAAGGCCCCCAGGACTTCATTCAAACCGATGCCCCCCTCAATCCGGGTAACTCGGGTGGTCCACTTGTGAACCTGCGCGGAGAGCTTGTTGGAATCGCTGCCGCGATTACCAGTCCCACGGGAAGCAACGTGGGGGTTGGCTTTGGTATTCCGGTCAACAAGGTACGCGAGGCCGTCGATCGAGCTGTGAGGAACGGCGAGGCGCGACGCGTCCCGGCGGGAGGCTAAGCCGAAATACCCAGCGCGTTTGATAGCAACGGAAGGGGCAAATTGCGGATCAAGGGTGCATGATTTTCCTAGGTTGAAGCGCCGTTGAAGGTTGATGGCACCGTGGACATGCAATTCGAACCCAAAACCGACCTCCGGTCGTTTCAATTCGACGACGTTCACCGTGACCTGCGTCATGATCGTCGCCGCGACGCTGTTAACGTGGACGTTCAAATTGGGGACGCGCGAACCGCAGTTATTTTGAAAAGGCAGCCGAAGCCATTGGCGCTGGCCTGTGTTTCGACTAAATTTGCAATCACGGATCAATCGGCGCTTGATTTTTCTGCCATCTTCGTAGCGAGGCCACAGGGCCTATTCGGTCTTGTCACCCAGCGCCTTGCCGGTTGCTTTGTTGATGAAGTGAAATTGAGTACACGCCGGACAGGTCACGATTTCGTACGCCTTCGGCTCGTTCGCCGCTTGCTTGGCAAGCAAGGTTTGTACCTTCATGCCCGTCCGAGGGCATCGAAATACGATCATAGCGCTCATGGAGCAAATATCGGGGCACCGGCCCGCGCGCACATTGATCCAGATCAAACTTACGATCGGTGGGCGGCGGCTTCCACTGGATCATGAGATACCTTGCGCGCGTCGGCAAAAATGTCTCCAGATCTCGCCGACAATCTACACCGCCCTGCTGTGAAGTTGCTTCGATCCGTCGAGGTGCGCGTCGAACGCGGCTGCCAGGTTACGAACGAGAAACCGTAAGTCGTTCGCCAAATTGAGCGAGGCGCCGTCGCGCTGGACGACACCATCGGAAATCAGTTTTTTCAAGCGAGGCGACGAGCTCAACATCGTCTCCGGTGCCGATTGGTGTCGTGCACATATTTGGTCGAGATCGACGCCGAAATCACACATGATCCGTTCGATGATCTCGGCGCGCAGCCGGTCATCTTCGGTTAATGCGTAGCCCTTGACGGTCGCCAATTTGCCGCTGGCAATCGATTCGAGGTAAGCCCGCGTATTGACCTCGTTCTGTACGTATCCGTGCGGCAGGCGACCGATGGCACTGGCACCGAAGCCCAGCAACATATCGCAGGCATCGGTGGTATAGCCCTGGAAGTTCCTGCGAAGCGTCCCGTTCCGCAGCGCGGCGGCCATGACATCGTCGGGCAGCGCGAAGTGGTCCAGCCCGATCTGTAAATATCCAGCTTGCTTCAACGCATTGGTCATCGCATAGGACTGTTCGTGGCGTTCGAGGCTGTCGGGGAGCCAGGCCTCGCGTATCCTGCTCTGATGCTTTTTGAAGGTCGGGACGTGCGCGTAACCGAACACCGAGAAGCGATCCGGACGAAGTTCGATGCATTGACGAACCGTATCGAGGCAAGATGCGACCGTCTGATGCGGCAGTCCGTAGATCAGATCGAAATTGACATTGTGGATGCCGGCTCGTCGGAGATTTGCCGTCGCGGCGGCGGTCTCCTCGAAACTCTGTACCCGATGGATGGCGCGCTGGACGATCGGATCGAAGCTCTGCACACCGAGGCTCACCCGATTGACGCCGCCATAGGCCAACGCATCGACCATCGCGTCCGCAAGCGTACGCGGGTCTATTTCGACGGCAATGTCTGCCGCAGGCAAGACAAAGAACGAATGCCTGATCGCCCCAATCAGGTCCGCAAAGGTCTCCGGCGCCATAATCGTCGGCGTTCCGCCGCCAAAGTGAATGTGGCTAACCTGGATACGCCGTCCGACGTGCCTGGATACCAGATCGATTTCACAACGCAGGGCCGAAGCGTATACGGCGATTGGCTCCTGACGGCGAACGACCGAGGTGTGGCAGCCACAATACCAGCACATCGACCGACAGAACGGAATGTGAAGATAGAGTGACGCATGGGCGTGTCGCGGAATCGCCCTCAGCCATTCGGCATAGGTGTCCGGACCGATCGCGGCCGAGAAATGCGGTGCGGTGGGATAGCTCGTATACCTTGGCAACTTTTCCTGTCCATAACAAGCTGCAAGATCTGGCCTCATTTGTACCGTTCCCGAATGGATTGTACCGCTGTCGACGGGCTTCCTCTGGCTCTGGCCGCATTCAGTACCTCAACCACGGGGAGCAACTTTGCGCTGGCGCAAATCTGGCTCTGAATTTGTCACATGGAGGACATCCAAGCTCTAGAAACAGGCAGCTTGAGACAGATCAACCCGTTCGCCCTGTTGAAGCACCAATAACTTGATGAGTTAAGTCGCGATCTGGAACTGAAGCAGACATTGGGTGTGCGATCTACGCAACGTCCCGGTCCTGACTTTGATTTCACGGATACGGTGGATCGATTGGACCTCAACCGTGTTTCTTCATGGATCCATCCCGGAGGCGTCAGCATGCGAACGACAGGTGTAAACGATGACCGCGAAAGCGCTGGCGATTTCGATCTGCTTGACCGCTACTGGCGCGCCGCGAACTATCTTTCGGTGGGTCAGATTTATTTGCTCGACAATCCCTTGCTGCGCGAGCCCCTGCGGCCACAACATATTAAACCGCGGCTGCTGGGACATTGGGGCACAACGCCTGGGCTGAATTTCGTCTACGCCCATCTCAATCGCGCGATCCGCGCGCGTGACCTCAACGTCATTTACGTCTGCGGTCCCGGACATGGCGGACCGGGCATGGTAGCAAATACCTATCTGGAGGGCACCTACAGCGAAATCTATCCCGATATCGGCCGCGATGCCGATGGCCTGCACAAGCTGTTTCGCCAGTTCTCGTTTCCCGGCGGCATTCCGAGCCATGCCGCGCCGGAAACACCGGGTTCGATCAACGAGGGCGGCGAACTCGGCTACGCACTGGTGCACGCCTATGGCGCCGCGTTCGACAATCCGGATCTGATCTGTGCCTGTGTGGTCGGCGACGGCGAGGCCGAAACCGGTCCCCTCGCCGCTTCATGGCATTCCAACAAGTTCCTGAATCCCGCACATGACGGCGCCGTACTGCCGATCCTGCACCTCAATGGCTACAAGATCGCCAATCCGACGGTCATCGGCCGTATGAGCGACGCCGAAGTGCGAAATTTGTTTCTCGGCTATGGCCACGAGCCGCTATTCGTCGAAGGCGACGATCCCACCACGATGCATCGCCTGATGGCGGCGGCGCTGGACAGCGCATTGGACAAGATCCGCGCCATCCAGACATCGGCGCGGGACGGACGCGCGTCCAGCGAGCGTCCGAAATGGCCGATGATCGTGCTGCGAAGTCCCAAGGGCTGGACCGGTCCCAAGGAAGTCGATGGCTTGAAGGTCGAAGGCTTTTGGCGCGCCCATCAGGTACCGATCGCTAATCCTCACGGCAATCCAAATCATCTGGGACTGCTCGAGCAGTGGATGCGAAGTTACCAGCCGGAGACGCTGTTCGATGAGAACGGCCGTTTGCGCGACGAGCTACAGGCGCTTGCCCCAGTCGGGAGCCGCCGCATGGGCGCCAATCCGCACGCCAACGGCGGCTTGCTGAAACGCGAACTCAAATTGCCGGACTTCCACGCCTATGCGGTGAAAGTACCGAGCCCAGGCAGCGTCGAAGCCGAAGCAACGCGTGTCATGGGGCAATTCCTGCGCGAGGTGGTATCGCTGAATGCCGAGGCGCGAAATTTCCGTATCATGGGACCGGACGAGACGGCGTCAAACCGCCTCGATGCGGTATTCGATGTCACCGAGCGGGTCTGGATGGAACGCATCGAGCCCTATGACGTCCATTTGGCCCAGCAGGGCCGCGTGATGGAAGTCCTGAGCGAGCATCTTTGCCAAGGCTGGCTCGAGGGATATCTGCTGACCGGCCGGCACGGCTTGTTCTCCTGTTATGAGGCCTTTATTCACATCGTGGACTCGATGTTCAACCAGCATGCCAAATGGCTGAAGGTTTCACGCTCCCTGCCCTGGCGACGCCCGATCGCATCCCTCAACTATCTTTTGACGTCGCACGTCTGGCGCCAGGACCACAACGGCTTCAGCCATCAGGATCCCGGCTTCGTCGATCTCGTGGTCAACAAGAAGGCGGATATCGTTCGCGTGTATTTTCCGCCGGATGCCAATACGCTGCTCTGGATCACCGACCATTGTCTACGGACTTACGATCGCATCAACGTGATCGTTGCCGGCAAGCAGCCCTCACCACAATGGCTGACCATGCGGCAGGCCGCCACCCATTGCGACGCCGGCATCGGGATCTGGCCCTGGGCCGGCACCGAAACCGAAGGCCTCGAACCCGATGTAGTGATGGCTTGTGCCGGAGACGTGCCGACGCTGGAAACCCTGGCCGCGGTCGATCTGCTGCGAAAGGCATTGCCCGACCTCAGGATTCGCGTCGTCAATGTGGTCGACCTGATGACGCTGCAGCCGAACGAGCAGCATCCGCATGGTCTGAGCGATCGAGATTTCGACGGGATGTTTACCTGCGACAAGCCGGTGATCTTCGCCTATCACGGCTATCCCCACCTGATCCATCGTCTGACCTATAACCGGACTAACCACGCCGGAATGCATGTGCGTGGCTTCGAGGAAGAAGGTACAACCACGACGCCATTCGACATGGTGGTGCTGAACGAACTCGACCGCTTTCATCTGGCGATCGAGGTGATCGAGCGGGTGCCGGGTCTCGGCGTCGCTGCAGCTCACATCAAGCAGCAGTTTCGTGACGCACTGATCGAGCATACGCGCTATGTCCGCCAGCACGGCGAGGACATGCCGCAAATTCGCGACTGGAAGTGGCCATATGGCGAGGGCGTCGCTACGGGCGCTCGCGCTTGAGGTACAGGCCATCTCGAAGACCCTCATTGGTCACCACGCCGCGCCCGGCGATCACGCGCCCGAAATTCGTCGTCGCGTGTGCGAACAAGCTGGCTGGCTCGGCATCGATTTAGACGGCGCGGCGAATACCGCCGACGCTGCCAGGATCACCATGGCTGGAAGCGGAACCTGCGCCTGGGTCATTCCCACGAACGAAGATCTGATGATTGCACGACACACCTGGCGTCTGACAGAAGCAAACGGGAAATGATCCGCCCCGGCAGTCCGGCTCCGCCCATGTCGATGTTGCTTCGGTCACTAGAAGCCGAAGAATTTCTCGCGCAACGCATCTTCGTATTTCGCCTTTAATTCCTTGACAGTCTTGCGCATCTCGTCCTCCTGGAAACCCGCATTCTCCCACAAGTCAACTTCGGCTACCGAATGATTTACGGAAGCCAGGGCTTCTTCCTTGCGAATGGCGGAAATCCATTCCTCAACCGCGGCCTTGTAGCCGGCCTGCAGTTCGTCAAGATTGGGTTGCTGGTCGTCCATTTTATTTCCCCGTGATGAAATTGAACTCATGCGCCGCTGATATTGCATTTCCATGATAGAGTGACGACAGCTTCCGGAATGTGCCGACAGCGCACTCCCAGCCTACGTGCCACAGAAGCTAACTGTTACAGACGCTCGCGATTTCGCCCACTAAGGAAAACCAAGGGAGGACTGAAATGAAGCAGGTCATTTTGGCTGCGACGCTGGCGATCGTCGCCACGGCAGCACAGGCTCAAGGCACAAACCCGAACAGTCATCCAGAGCAGGCCTACACGACCCTGGGTCCCGCCGGCGCCGGGGTCTACCGAACCGGCACCCAGCGCGACAATTACAGCGCCACCGGCAAGGTGAACCCGAATACCGGAGCCATCGGCACGCGGAATCCGCGCCACTGATCGATCATCTGCCGCCGCCGTTAGACATCCCTCTACACCTCCGGGACGGCCGCTGGTGATTGGCTGGCTGGAGAGATGGATCGTCGTTGGCCAACAGGCTTTTTACTGGGGCTTCACGGGATCAGCTTCGGCAGCGCCCCCTCGGGCTTTACCGGCGGTTTCCTGGCGGTCTCGCGCGGCGATCAATTCCTTCTGGAGCTTCGACCGTTCATCGGGTGTCATGGTCGGCTTTTCGCGCGCCGGCGGCAGGACTTCTACCGGGAGATAAGCGCTTGTTTTCGGAGGCGCCGGTGCCTCGGCCCGCGCGTCCATGAGCGATGAGCCACCGGTGGAAGTCGCACAGCCGCCGAGCGAAAGGCCCAACACCAACAGCGCCGCCGCAGCGAGCGCGGTCATCTGCTTGTAGACATACGCAATACCCATGGATGGTCGTTCCACCAGCATTGCGGGCCAATTGTGTCCGTTAGCCGTGCGGTGCCCGCGAACGGTTAATCAGGAGTTGCAGGCGCGGACCTGAGCCCAACCCAATTTGGGAAAGAACGAGCCCCGATTGTGAGCCAGTTCACATTTGCCCGGCGTGGGGCCTGCTATACTGATCGCGCTGGGGATTTCAGGGGCCCAGTGATGGACGCCGCCGGGACACGACATTTCGAGCCCGACGGCGTAGTTTTTTGTGAGCTGGCTTGGCCTCCCCGGCCGCGAGCGATATCGATATGGCGAAGCCATTTTGGCGAGCCGGCGAAATCGTTTTTTGGGATAGCGAAGGCGTCCTGAAACCAAAGCCGCCTATCAAGGACCTCGATCAACAATGGGGTTCGATCATGTGGGCATTCATCATCGACCTGGTTTACGGGCCGTCCTGCGAGAAATACCTGGCCGATCTGGCGCGGCATCGGCACTCCTGGATCTGAGCAAGAAACCAGGGGCGATAGGCGGTGATCGGCCCCGAGGCTTTGCCGAACCCGTCTCCCGACCATTTTGCCGCCGTATGTGAGCTAAGTCATAGAGCTTCACGAGCGAGCCGGGCTAGACAAGCATCCAGATGACCTCGTCACGAGGCCAAACCCGGAGGCCGCCAATGACCGCTATCGCGCGAATTGTTTCCAGTGCTTCTGGAACGTCCGTTGACGCCGGGACGCTCAGAACGGTCTTCATGTTTTGCGCGGTCGGTTTGACGGTGTCCCTGCTCGCCGCATCCTACGGCCTGGATCTGAGCCCCGGCTTTTTCTAGGCCCAGCGGAGGACGCGCAGATGCTCGCCGAGAAATTCTTTCTCCTGCTGGAAACGATCAAAAGCCGCACCTATGTCGATGGAAGCCCTCGCGTGGTTAGCAACTCGCCGCATGTCCCGGTGATGCTGTCCCAAAGCCAAGTGAACGCTGATGCGGGACCGAAGCCATCACCCTCCGCACGCGCCGGATAGCCCCTCCCCAATTCCAGGACGACCGCTTGTCGCCCTTCGGCAGGCGATTTAATGTTCGCCCGTGGAACCGGTGCTCTCGAGGGCGAATTGGTCCGTACTCCCCGCAGAGGAGGAAAGGCCATGCGTTTTCACATCAAGGATGGATACGGCCAGAAGCACATCGATCTGCTGGCGTTGATCATGCTCGCGGCAATGGTGTCCGTGGTCGGGTCGGGAATCCTTTACCTCGGTGAAAGAGTCCACGCTCCCGCGCAAACGAGGATGATCTTCACCGGACCGATGGCACCGCTATAGGGCCGTCGCCTATTCGATCCCCGTCAAGCCAAGGCCTGCTATTTAGGTCCGTGCTATTGATAGGTCCATGGCACCCCTGGCTGCGGTAACAGCCGTGCGGCCCGGCCATGCCGATCGACGCGCCGATGCACCATAGCGCCGCAAGGACAGCGAGGCCGGCAATAAGTTTCCGCATCGAGGTTCCTCCGTTGGGCGCCCCGGATGAATTACGGCCAAGTCGGCGGTCGGTTTCGCAACCCGCCGTTTAAAGTTTCAGTTTGGGGTTGCCACACAGCACGTGAGCCTATCCGCTGGCTTTTTGAACTGAGGCTGAAGCCGAAGCGAGTTAGCGAAACACTCGAACGAAGGTCCGGGATTTGATCGCGGGCGGCGAAATCCCCAATCAACCCGCTGGCCGGCGCGCGGATGCAGCATGATGAATGCGCGTACCAGGCAAATCCGCGAGACGCTTCAGTGCCGCACTTCCGGCGGGAACAAATATCGCATCGTCACATACATCGCTGCGTAGGCAACGATCAGCATGGGCGCTGCGATCTCGATGAACCTCACCATTTCACGTCCCCAAATCGGCATGACCGAATAATCAGGTCAATGTCCGTGAGGACGACGAATTTTGCAAATGACGATTAAGCAACTTTCGGTGACCGAATTGGCCAAAAAAGCAGTGATTTTTTGTCGCGACTGGACACATCTTGAAATGCTGCATGATACCGAAACGGCAGCAATCGCGACCGTGAGCCGGCCTTTACCGCGTTACACGACCGACCGTCGACGGCTCGGAAGCAGGCGCGGTCTGCGGCATCACCAGATGAGCAGGCAGTTCGGAAGGAGTCACCATGACGCCGGCCCGTGACACCACCGCAGACGTGGTCATGCCATCCCCGCGGCCCAGCGAATCATCTCTGAGATCAGCCCACAGGCAAAATAAACCGATCGCTGCGACAATGCCGGCAATGATCACAGGGACTAACTCTCGACGCTCGTCTTCAGCGGGCATTGTCTCGTTCTTCATTCGATTCACGGGGACGTCTTTACCGCAATTGGTTTTGAAATAGTTAACGACAATCAACTCAACGTTGCTTTACCCGCCGGGTTATCAACATACGCAACGATTCCGGTTTGCAATCTCCGGCACGATTTGCGCGGCGGATTTCTCGACGCTGGGGTGCGCAATACCCAACTTCGAAAACCTGCAGCTGACTTAGCCATTGGAATGGCGCTGTCAATCGGTCGAGCGAATTTGCAACAGTGATTATTTATTTGTGTCGGCTAGCGTGCGCAAATTCGCACAACAGCCTCAATCAATTCGCATACGCGTACAACTCGATCGCGGTTCACAATGTTGTAATCGCACAAGAGGATCCCGCTTCGCTCACTCAATTCAACTTTGTCCGTCCTCGAGGCCGTATTCTCGATAAATGGTCAGAGGATCGACGTCCGGAAACAACCTGCACTTGGCCTGGGCGATATGCAGGGTGAGCGTTCCAGGCTGGCAGCCGGCCGCAAGAAGCTTCTTGATATCGTCCATATGGGCCCGCGGCTGGTGTTTCGGTGGAAGCTGCTCCAGCGCGACGAGTGCCGTTGCCAACGCTTCCGTTACTACCCATTCGTCATGGCCTGTGATTCCCTTTTTTGACATCTGGACCATCTCCGAATTTTACCAGGCATGATCCGGAAAGGTGCAAATCAGCCTTCCCGAACAAACGGCTTCGTTTATTCCTTGGTCATGCCCAAACAATAATCACCTCGTCGCGCTGCGGCCCGAGCCGAATTTCGACCTGCGATCGACCGTCGACATAGTAGATGCTGTATCAGAAATTTCGCTCGCCGGCATTGGCGGGTTTCGTCATCGCTTCGCATTGGCTGCCGTGGTGGAACATCCAGCCTTCGCCGCGACGTTGAACTGAAATGTTTGCAATTGAAACATTTGCGCCGAGCTAACCTCGCTACTCTCGAATCGACGATGACGCGGAGATGACGCGGAACCCGAGCTGCGATGTCGCGAGACGAAAAAATATCCGAACTCGCGCTTTACGGCACTACCCTGCCTACTCATGATCGCGCGGCGTAAAGCAGCAATGCAGGGAGAAAAGCCAATGAACAAGCTCATCGCCTTGGCCTTCATGTTGGGACTGTCGGCAAGCGGCGCGCGGGCCATGCCGCTTGCGTCGGTCCAAAATGCGGACGGCACGATTATCAAGGTAGAGGGTGGCTGCGGTATCGGCCTCCATCGCGACCGCGCTGGTGGATGCCGCCCGAACGGCGGTGGACCGGTCGTTGTCGTTCCAGGCGCAGTCGTCGTGGCGCCGGGCGCAGGTCCCTGCGGTGGCATGGGAAAGCATCGGGTCTGTTACCCTGACGGCCGCTGCGTCATGGTTTGCAACTAGGCGCCGCGCGACCTCAATCCATCATCGCCTCGAGACCGCCTTCGGGCGGTCTTTGCTGTCGACCCGCCATCGTACCCGCGCGGGCCGCGTCCTGTTGATAACCCGCTGCATGGCGTGACAGGCGACCGCGACGTGTTATCGACAACAGATCAGACCATCGACGATAAATCAGACTTGGCTCACGACGGATCAAACATCATGCGGATCACCCTGGTCGGCTCCCGCCATTTCGGCGTGACGACTTTTGACATGCTGCGGCAGCACGGTGTCGACATCGCCCGGGTCGTAGTGGCCGACGCCGACGACCGGTTGGCGGCCGCGGCACGCGCGGCCGGCATCGAGGTCGCCGTACAGGCTAATCCCAAACTGGTTGGACCGCAGGAAATCGCCGACGGCACCGACCTGATCGTGACCGCGCACAGCCACGCCCGCATCAGCAAGGAAGCCCTCGCCGCGGCCAGGCTCGGCGGTATTGGCTATCACCCCTCGCTGCTGCCACGGCATCGTGGCATCGCCGCCGTTGAATGGACGATCCGGGAGCGCGATCCGATCGCCGGCGGCACCGTGTACCATCTTGCCGATCGGATGGATGCCGGCGCGATCGCTGCGCAGGAGTGGTGCTTCGTCAAAAAGGGCGAGACCGCCCGGGAATTGTGGGAACGCGCGCTGGCGCCGCTTGGCCAAAAGCTTCTGGCCGAGGTGATCGATTACGCCAAGACCCATAAATCCCTGCCATCCAGGCCGCAGGACGAGCAATTTGCGACCAGCGCACCGAGCCTTCCGGCATAACGCCCCCTTTTGTCCTCGGCGCGCTCGGCTGCCGTCTGCGCTAGATTTTCGTTCCCGACTTGGAATCAATTCCTTCTTCATCTATTTGATTCCATGAGGAATTATTTTATATATTGCGGCGCAGCAAATTTTGAACACATTTTGGCTGGATAAGCCGGCTCTTCACACACATCGGGGATATGATTTTATGCGCCTAGACCGCATTGCTATGTTTTTGGGTTCTTTTCTGACGGCCGCCATCGCTCCCGCCGCCGCCCAGACCCCCTATGACGGGCTTTGGAATGTGACCGTCGTCACCAAGATGGGCAGTTGCGAACCGTCCGCCCGCTCCACACTTACTGTCGCGGACGGCCGAGTGTCAGCCGCCGGAGCCGAAGTTTCCGGCAGCATTGGACGCGAGGGTCTTGTGCGTGTCTCGATCAATGGGGCATATGCAAGCGGTCAACTGAGTGGCAAAACCGGATCGGGGAAGTGGAATGGGGCATCTGGAGGAATACCGTGCAGCGGTCGCTGGGAAGCATCGCGGCAGTAGTGCATGCCGAATGGCGGACAGCCTCATGATCGCACGACGGTCGATGTTCGCGATCGCGGCCTTGTTGATAGTCAGCGTGTCCGGCTCCGCCAGCCATGCGCAATCCCTGCCGTTCGCGGGCCTTGCGGGATTCTGGTCGGGCGCCGGCACCGTCACCCTCGATGACGGGTCGACCGAGAAAATCCGCTGCAAGGCCACCTATGCCGTCAGCGGTAACGGGGCTGGCCTCAATCAGACCCTGGTCTGCGCCAGCGACAGCTACAAATTCGATTTGAGAACCAATGTCATCGCCCAGCAGGGAGCGATCTCCGGAAGCTGGAGCGAGAGCAGCCGCGGCATCACCGGTAACCTTGCCGGACGTGCCAACAGCGGCAATTTCCAGGTGGTCGCCACTGCTGCCGGATTCTCGGCCAACATTACGTTGACGACGCACGGCAACAAGCAGTCCGTCGTGATCCGGCCCGACAGCCAGTTCAAGGGCGCCTCGATTTCGTTGACGCGCTCCTGAAGCAGCTTCCGCTCCGACTCAATCGGAGCGGACCTTCGTCCCGCGGTTTTACGCGATTTCCGCGGCAGGCGTAGCGCGCCTGCCCGGTCGGCCTATGCCGCCGGAACGAACGCGGTGACCTCGATCTCGACCTTGGCGCGGACGTCGACCAGACCGCCGATGTAGAGCAGCGTCGAGGGCGGGAAATTTCGTCCGAGCGTCTCGCGCCAGGCCGCGCCGATACCGGCGCCCGCGGCTTCGTATTCGCTGCGGCTGGTCAGGTACCAGGTCAGGCGGACGATGTGCTCGGGGCCGGCCCCGGCCTCGGAGAGCAGCTTGATGATCCGTCGCAGGGCGACGGCGACCTGTGCGGCCATGTCCGGTTGATATTCGCCCTTCTCATCGCCACCCGTTTGGCCGGCAAGGACGATCCATCGGCCTGGACCATCGACTTCGACGCCGTGGGAAAAGCCGCGAGGCTTTGACCATTCGGCCGGTTGCAGGATGCGCATCAGCAGGTTCTCCAAAGACGAGACCACCGATCCCTTAGCACCGATCGGGCCGCCGCTCCCACATCGAAATTCGACGCGGCGCATCACTGCATCGGCATATTTGCCCGTTGCAAATCCGCAAGGGGTCGCCGATACCGGCCGCTTTCCCGACCTTTCGCCGCGCCCGCGCGGCCATGCCCCGGCTACTCCCAGCGATGGACCGAACACCTTCCAAACCAAGGGCCGCACTATGGATGGCGGGCTGGCTTGGCCTGCTGCTGATCCTGGTGGTGGCGGGACGCGAGGCGACGCGCGAATTGAACGTGTTCCAGATCATGGAGCTGCGCACGGGCATCGCCTTCTTCATGCTGTACCCGTTGATCCGCATCAACGGCGGTTTCGCCGCCATGAAGACGTCGCGGCCGCTGCAACATGTCGGACGCAACCTCATTCACTATGGCGCGCAGCTCGGCTGGTTCTTCGCGCTGACTTTGATTCCGCTCGGTCAGGTGGTGGCGATCGAATTCACCATGCCGATCTGGACCGCCATTCTTGCCGCGAGCTTTCTCGGCGAGCGCATGACGGTGTGGAAGATTTCGGCGATCGTGCTCGGAGTGGTCGGCGTCATCATTATTGTTCGCCCCGTCACCGGCGAGATCAATCCGGGCCAGTTGATCGCGCTCGCCGCCGCCGTCGGATTCGGCATTTCCGATCGCCATGATGAAGTCGCTGACCCGCACCGAAAACACCGTTGCCATTGTTTTCTGGATGCTGGTGATCCAGTCCGCGGCCGGATTTCTCCCGACGCTGTATGTCTGGAGCTGGCCATCCGCACATGTCTGGGGCTGGATCGTCGTGATCGCATTCTGCGGCACGTTTTCGCATTACTGCATGGCGCGCGCGATGCTGTACGCCGACGCAACGGTGGTGCTGCCGATGGATTTCCTGCGGGTTCCGTTGACCGCCGCCGTCGGCTGGCTGATCTATTCGGAGCGGCTCGACCTGTTCACGGTACTGGGTGCAACCTTGATCCTCGTCGGCAATCTTCTGAACCTGAGAGCCGGGGATCCGGTGCCAGCGGGCGCCGAAAGCTTGAACGATCAGGCTCACTTCCCCGCCGCTTTTCGCAGCGCATCATTGATCCGCTCCTGCCAGCCCGGGCCGGCCTCCTGGAAGTGTTCGAGAACGTCCTGATCGATCCGCAGTGAAACCAGCTCCTTCACACTGGGCAGCGCTGTTTTCTTCGGCGGTAATTCCGCAACCTTGGTCGTGGTCTTCTTGAACGCGGCTTCGGCTTCGGTACGGGCGTCGTTCAGGGTTCGCGGTCGTCTCGGCTGGTCTGCCATGCTCAGATTCCCTCGAACAGCGCCGTCGACAGATAGCGCTCAGCGAACGACGGCACGATCGCAAGGATGGTCTTGCCGGCGCTTTCCGGGCGTTTGCCGATCACAAGTGCGGCGGCGATCGCAGCCCCTGAAGAAATGCCGCCGGGGATGCCCTCATGACGCGCCAGCGCGCGCGAGGTTTCGATCGCGGTTGTGCTGTTGACCTTGACGATCTCGTCGATCACCGAACGGTCGAGGATCTCCGGAACGAACCCGGCGCCGATGCCCTGAATCTTGTGCGGGGAATGCTGGCCGCCGGACAAAACCGGACTCTCTTCGGGCTCGACCGCCACGACCCGCAGCGAAGGCTTGCGCGGCTTCAGCACCTGCCCCACGCCGGTAATGGTGCCGCCGGTGCCGACCCCGGCCACGAAGAAATCGATATTGCCGCCGGTATCGTTCCAGATTTCCTCGGCCGTGGTGCGGCGGTGGATTTCGGGGTTGGCCAGGTTCTTGAACTGCTGCGGCATCACCGCGTTCGGCGTGGTGCGCACCAGCTCTTCGGCGGCGGCGATCGAGCCCTTCATGCCCCCTGCTGCCGGCGTCAGAACGATTTCGGCGCCGAGAAACGCCAGCATCTTGCGCCGCTCGATCGACATCGATTCCGGCATCACCAGCTTCAGCCGATAGCCGCGCGAGGCGGCGACAAACGCCAGCGCGATCCCGGTATTTCCCGATGTCGGCTCGATCAGCACGGTGTCGGCATGGATCACGCCCGCTTTTTCCATGGCAACGATCATCGCCGCGCCAATGCGGTCTTTCACGCTCGCCGCCGGATTGAAATATTCCAATTTGGCGAGAATTGTCGCATGCACGCCGTGCTGCTTCGGCAGCGTTCGCAAACGAACGATCGGCGTATCGCCGATCGCCTCGACGATGCTGTCGAAAACCCGGCCGCGGCCCGGGCGGTGCACTGCACTCGTCGCTGACGAAGCGTCCATGAAAACTCCCTGTGGCAGCAGTGCGCGAGAAGTTAAAACCTCTTCTTCATTACGGGCTGCTCACGCCCGCGTGCAAGCTGGAATTCGTCGAGGCACGCCTTCGCTGCGGTGCAAAACTCGACGCCGGCCAATTAACGTGAAACCAACGCATTTGTGTTGCGACATCGTCAAACAAATTGGTGTATGGTGAGCTTAGGTTCAGATCGCAAGGAGGTCACGATGCCAGCAGTTGCTGAAGTCCTGTCGACCGTCGCGCGCCACCCCGACCCGCGCGGATGCGATCTGCCGACTTGCCCGGTTTGTGCCGACTCCATGGTGGCTGCCGAAGCGTCCGCTTATCTTCCCGAAAACGTTATCAGCTATCTCTGGACCTGCGATAATTGCGGCTACGGCTTCGTGACCAAGCACACCTTGCGGCGATTTGCCTGCAACTGAGTTCTCGGGTCTGCTGGTTTTTTGCCTGCGGTTTTTCGGCTTTTTCAGGCGCGGCATTTCACCGCAGCGCGACGTCGCCCTTTGCCCAGCCGGCGCGGGTGCGGTCGCGGAAATCCTCGAATGTGCCTTTTGAGATCGCGTCCCTGATGTCGTGCATCAGCCGCTGGTAATAGGCAACGTTGATTTCCGACAACAGCATTGCGCCCAGTGTCTCGCCTGATTTCACGAGGTGGTGCAGATAGGCGCGCGCAATGCCGGATGTCGATGGCCACGGGCTTTCCTCGTCGAGTGGCCTCGGATCGTCGGCGTGCCGGGCGTTGCGCAGATTGATCTGTCCGAACCGCGTGAACGCCGTCCCGTGACGGCCGTTGCGGGTCGGCATCACGCAATCGAACATGTCGACACCGCGGGCGACAGCCTCCAGCATGTCTTCCGGCGTACCGACGCCCATTAGATATCTCGGACGATCCTGCGGCAGAATCGGGACCACCTCCTCGATCATCCCGAGCATCACCGCTTGCGGTTCGCCGACCGCAAGGCCTCCGATGGCGTAGCCGTGAAAACCGATGTCGATCAGGCCTCGCGCGCTGGCGCGGCGCAGTTCAGGCAGGTCGCCGCCCTGGGCGATGCCGAACAGCATGTATCCGTCGGGCGCGGTCTCGAATGCCCGCTTGCTGCGCTCGGCCCAACGCAACGACAATTGCATCGCCCGCTCGATATCGCCGCGCTCCGCCGGCAGCCGCACGCACTCGTCCATCTGCATGGCGATATCGGAGCCGAGCAGCCGCTGCACTTCGATCGAACGCTCGGGCGACAATTCGACCTTGGCGCCATCGATATGCGAGCGAAAAGTGACGGCGCTCTCGCTGACCTTGCGCAACTCCGCCAGCGACATCACCTGGAAGCCGCCGGAATCGGTCAGCATCGGACCCCGCCAACCGGTAAAGCGCTGCAGGCCGCCGAGGGCTGCGATGCGCTCGGCGCCCGGCCGCAGCATCAAATGGTAGGTGTTGCCGAGCACGATATCGGCGCCGGCCTCGCGCACCTCCCGCCAATGCATGCCCTTCATCGCACCCGCGGTGCCGACCGGCATGAAGGCGGGCGTTCGCACCACGCCGTGCGGCGTCGTCAGCCGGCCGGTGCGGGCTGCGCCGTCACGCCCGAGCAGTTCGAAATGATTGGCAGCGGTCATCGGCTCGACTTATCACGAAACAGCAGGCAGGCGTCGCCGTAGGAATAGAACCGGTAGCCGCTGGCGATCGCATGGGCGTAGGCGTGCTTCATGGTGTCGAGCCCGCTGAAGGCCGATACCAGCATGAACAGCGTCGAGCGCGGCAGATGAAAATTGGTCAGGAGAATATCGACGGCGCGAAAACGATAGCCCGGCGTGATGAAGATCGCGGTCTCGCCCGTGAACGGCTCGATAGTGCCGTCTTCCGCGGTGGCACTTTCCAATAGCCGCAGCGAGGTGGTGCCGACCGCGACGATCCGGCCGCCGCTGGCCCTCGCCTGGTTGAGCGCGTCGGCACAGTCGCGGGAGATCACACCCCATTCGGCGTGCATTTTATGCCCAGCCGTGTCGTCGGTCTTGACCGGCAGGAAGGTCCCTGCCCCGACATGCAATGTGATCCGGTGAATCCCGATCCCGCGTCGGCGCAGTGCGGTCTCGAGTTGGGGCGTAAAATGCAATCCCGCGGTCGGGGCAGCGACCGCGCCCTCGTTGGCGGCAAACATGGTCTGGTAGTCGGCAGCATCGCGCTCGTCGGCGGCCCGCTTCGAAGATATGTAGGGCGGCAGCGGCGGCGCGCCGAGATCGGCGATGGCCTGATCAAGCGCCGGCCCATGAAACGAGAACGAAAGCGTGACCTCGCCCTCGTCGCCCTTGTGTTCGACCTGCGCATCGAGATGGCCGAGCAGACAGACCCTGCCCTCATTGCCGAAGCGAATCGTGTCGCCCTGCGACAGCTTTTTCGCAGGCCGCACCAGCGCCTGCCAGCGCGAGCCGTCGAGGCGCTTGATCAGCGTCGCCTCGATCTTCGGTTCAGTATCGCGGCCGATGCGGCGGCCTTTGAGCTGGGCGGCGATCACCTTGGTGTCGTTCACCACCAGCTGATCGCCGGGTTCCAGCCATAGCGGCAAATCGGAAACCGTGCGGTCGCGCAGGACCGCGTCTGGCTGCACGACCAAGAGCCGCGCCGAATCGCGCGGGCTCGCGGGGCGCAACGCGATGCTGGCGGCGGGAAGTTCGAAGTCGAAGAGATCGGTGCGCATCTGGCATCTCGGATTCCGTGCGCCGGGCCTGTCAGGCGCGGCGCTTGCCGCTCCCGAAGGGAGAGGTCGGAGACTGGCGCAGCGAAGGCTCCGGTGAGGGGTTACGGACCCGGTGAGAGCAAGACCCCTCACCCGCTCGCTTCGCACGCGATCCTCACCATGGGGAGAGGGGAAGGTAAATCAGGCCGCGTCGGCCGCCATGTGCGCCTTGATGATCTTGTCCGGGTTCTTCACCGGCTCGCCGCGCTTGATCTTGTCGACGTTCTCCATCCCGGAGGTCACCTTGCCCCAGACCGTATACTGGTTGTTGAGGAACGATGCATCGTCGAAGCAGATGAAGAACTGGCTGTCGCCGGAATCCGGGCTGGCCGCGCGCGCCATCGACGTGGTGCCGCGGACATGCGGCTCCTTGTTGAATTCGGCCTTGAGCTTCTTGCCGGAGCCGCCGGTGCCGGTGCCCTGCGGACACCCGGTTTGCGCCATGAAGCCTTCGATCACACGGTGGAACACGATGCCGTCGTAAAAGCCTTCGCGCACCAGTTCCTTGATCCGCGCGACGTGGCCGGGTGCAAGGTCGGGCCGCATCTCGATCGTGACCGGTCCCTGGGTGGTTTCGAGGATCAAAGTATTTTCGTTGTCAGCCATGCTCTTTTCTCTGCGGGTTGTGGTGGAATTTTCCGGTTGTGAAATTTAATGGCGAAAGGGCGGCCGGCAACCGCGCCGGCCATTCCTTCGGTAAATGGCATCGGCGTGCAGCGTTGCAACGCCTCCATCACGGCGATGCGGTAGATCACCCGGTCACTATCGGTGGCCTGTTCCGATTCATAGGTGATTTTCGGGTGGCCGAAGATATTGCCATCGCGATTGAAACTCACAACCACCGTGATGTCGATCCCGGGCGTGGCGCGCGAGGCCGGCGGCGGCTTCCAGCAGGTGCGCAGTCTTGCGACAAGGTCCTTGATGGTGTCGACCCGTGCCGGCTCGGCCTGCGCCGACGCGATCCACGCCGGCAACAGCAGCGATGCCGCGAAACAGACGAGCCTGCTGCCCAGCGTTGCCATCACTCACTTGATGTCGGATGCGACCTGCACCTTCACCATCTTGTCGGGATCGCTCACTTCGCCGCCGCGCGATCCGGGTGGCGCCTTCTTCAGTTTATCGACGACGTCCATGCCCGATACCACTTCGCCGACCACGGTGTATTGGCCGTTCAGGCTGGCCGCATCGCCGAACATGAAGAAGAACTGCGCATTGGCGGAATCGACGCTGTCGCCGCGCCGCGCCATGCCGACGATGCCGCGCTTGAACGGTACACTGGAAAACTCCTGCTTCAGGTTGGGGTATTTCGAACCGCCGGTGCCGTTGAAGTTCTGGCCGTCGCCGGTCTGCGCCATGAAGCCGTCCATCACGCGGTGGAACGGCACGTTGTTGTAAAAGCCTTCGCGCGCCAGTTGCTTGATCCTCTCGGCGTGCTTCGGCGCGAGATCGGTGCGCAGCTTGACGATGATGCGGCCCTGCGTGGTGTCGATGACAATCGCGTTCTGTTTGTCGAGATTGGCAGGCAGCGGTTGGGCGATGGCGGGGGCCGCACAGATCAGGGCAGCGACAAGAGCCAGGATTCTAATCATGAAAACTCCGGATCAGAGATTAAGAAAGACCGTCGAGGGCAACGCCTATTCTGGTCGGAAAATTCCCAGTTGCGGAAGTAGCGCTAGCCGGCGAATTTGGCTTTGAGACGTCTGGCCACCGCCTTGGGCACGAAGTTCGAGACGTCGCCACCCATGCCGGCGATCTGACGTACCAGTGTGGCGGTGATCGGGCGAACGGTTGGTGAAGCCGGCAGGAAGACCGTCCGCACCTCCGGCGCCATGGTTTCGTTCATCCCCGCCATCTGCATCTCGTAGTCCAGATCGGTACCGTCGCGCAGGCCGCGGATCAGGATGGTAGCACCGGTGCGTTGCGCGGCGGTGACGACGAGGTCGCCATAGGTGATGGCCTCGAAGGCGCAGCCGGCCTTCTCCGCCACCGGACCAAACACCTCCTGAAGCATTTCCAGGCGGTCTTCGGCCGAAAACAGCGGCGTTTTGCCGGGATGGATGCCGATGGCGACAATCAGCCGGTCACAGAGGGCGACGGCCTGCCTGACCACATCCAGATGGCCGTTGGTGACGGGGTCAAAAGAGCCGGGATAGAGGGCGACGCGGGACATGCCCCCCTCTACCGCGCCCCGGGCAGCCCCGCAAGCCGGGCCGGTTCCCTGCCCCGGCGGGCTTATTTATTCCGAAAACGCCCGAACCACCTTCGGGGTCACCGCGTCTCCCATAAGGGCTGGCAATGTTTCGTCCTCCGGGCTGGGACGACACAAAACTCCGGCGGGACGAAACCGTTTTCCTCCTTCACGAAGACATCCGGAAACGGGCGCTGGGTATTCACTCGACCCATCAAATGAAGGGCCGCAAAGGCCCAATGACAGGGGACCGTCGTGATCAAAGCTCTTTCAGCCATCGCCATCGCTGCGTTTGTCGCTGCTGCTCTCGCCGTTCTTCCCGGATTTGCCCCGAGGTCGAAGCCAGCGTGCCGGCGCCGCTGGCCAAGGGTGACAGGCTGGATATTCACAGGGCGGGCGGAAACTGCTCACAGCAGGCCTGGCCCAATTTCGAAGCCTCCTGCCTGCGCACCGCCGGCTCCAAGATCACGATCCGCGAAGCCCGGCTCGTCACCGCCGACCGCACCCCATAGCGCACCCGGCTTCCGCAGCCGGACCGCCGCTGTAGTAATTTGCGGCCCGGCGTCGCAGACTGGCACCTGATCGCGCGTTGGCCGGTTTCAACCCGGCTGGCGCGATAGCCTGGGGGCCCTGCCAGTGACCGCTACACCCGCCGCAGCTTCAGTCAGTTCCAATGGCCTTCCCCTCGCGGCCACGGTCGGCGCGCTTGGCGTCGTCTACGGCGACATCGGCACCAGCCCGCTCTATGCGCTGAAGGAAGCGGCCAAGGCGGCCGCCCATGGCGGACCGCTCACGTCAGAGGCGATCCTCGGGGTGGCGTCGCTGATCCTGTGGGCGCTGATTCTGATCATTTCACTCAAATACGCGCTGTTGATCCTGCGCGCCGACAATCGCGGCGAAGGCGGCATCGTCGCATTGCTGGCGCTGCTTTCCGCCCGCAACGCCCAGCCGGGAACCTGGCGCGCCCAGCTCCTGATCGTCGGCCTGGTCGGCGCGGCATTGCTTTATGGCGACGGCGCCATCACACCGGCGATCTCGGTCCTGAGCGCGATCGAAGGCGTGAAGGTCGATGCCCCCTCACTGGCGCCTGCCGTGGTGCCGCTGACCATCATCATCCTGATCGGGCTATTCATCGTTCAGAAGAAGGGCGCGGGGTTTATCGGTAGTATCTTCGGACCGGTGATGCTGGCCTGGTTCCTGGTGATCGCCCTGCTCGGCATCGGTGGCATCGTGCGCGCTCCCGGCGTGCTCGCCGCGTTAAGTCCGTTTTACGCCTTCGATTTCCTGATCCATCAGGATTTCCATGTCAGCTTCGCCATCCTCGGCGCCGCCTTTCTCGCCGTGACCGGCGGCGAGGCGATGTATGCCGACATGGGCCATTTCGGCCGGGTGCCGATTCGGCTCGCATGGTTCGTGGTGGCGCTGCCCGCCCTCGTTCTCAATTATTTCGGGCAGGCAGCCTTGCTGATCACGGATGCCAGCGCGATCGACAATCCATTCTATCAATTGGCGCCGGACTGGATGCACTACGCCCTTGTCGCCTTCGCGACCGTGGCGACAGTGATTGCTTCGCAGGCGATCATCTCCGGGGTGTTTTCACTGACGCAGCAATCGATCCAGCTCGGCTTCCTGCCGCGGATGCAGATCAGGCACACCCATTCAAGCGCCATCGGCCAGATCTACGTGCCGCTGGTCAACTGGTTGCTGGCGGCGGCCACGCTCGGCGCCGTGATCGGCTTCGGCACCTCGGATGCGCTGGCGGGCGCTTACGGCATTGCGGTGTCGCTGCTGATGGCGATCACCACGCTGCTGGCGGCCCTGGTCGCGATCCAGTGGGGTTATCCGCCGGTCATCGTGATCGCGGTGAACGGCTTCTTCTTCGTGATCGACTGCATCTTCTTTGCGGCGAATTCCACCAAGCTGATCGAGGGAGGCTGGTTTCCGCTGCTGCTGGCGGCCGTGGTCGCGTTCCTGATGCTGACCTGGCGAAGCGGCGTCAAGCTGGTCGAACGGGCACGCGGCGCGCTGCGTCAGCCGGAAGAAGATCTGATCGAGACCGCCATCATCAAGTGTCATGCACGGCTGTCTGGCACGGCCGTGTTTCTGGCGTCCGCCGCCAACGGCGTCCCGCTCGCCCTGACGCAATTCGTCAAGCACAATCACGTTCTGCACCAGCGCGTGGTGCTGGTCACGGTGCTGATCGAGGAAGCCCCGCGCATTGCACCGGAAGACCGCGCCGAAATCATCGAGGTGGTCGAGGGCATCACGCGCGTGATCCTGCATTACGGCTTCATGCAATATCCGACCATCTATGACGGCCTCCGGCTTGCCTGCGAGCAGGGAAAATTGCCCGGCATCGATTTGACCGATATCACCTACTACATCGGCCGCGAGACCATCATTCCAAGCGAAGATGTGGCGGGCATGTCGCTGTGGCGCGAAACCGTGTTCGCATTCCTGCAGCGCAACGCCGAACGCTCGGCGGCGTTCTTCGGCGTGCCGCCACGGCAGGTCGTCGAGTTCGGCACCGAGATCGAGATTTAGATATAAGACTTCATCCGGAGGCAGCGTCTCGGGATGCGATGAGGCGCGTCCGGTTCGGGTCCAGGCTGTGTAAAAAGCACCTGAGGCGGCTCATTCGGTCCCGAGCGCAGACCGACCCCCGGAATTTCAGTTCGGGGTGGTTAGCGGCCCTCTGGTTACTCGCCATACCGACAAAGCGGCGCGCAGCTTGTGCCCAACCTCACTTTCGCCTAACGGCAGCTCAAGCTATTCTGAAGACCCTTGGGTGGAGATTTTTTAGCATGGCGAAGCTCATCTTCGGATTGTCGCAGTCCCTGGACGGCTACGTCGACCACCTGGAAATGCGGCCGGGCCCCGCGCTGTTTCGTCACTTCGTAGAGCACGTGCGCGACCTAGCCGGCAGTGTGTATGGTCGCCGCACGTACGAGATCATGCGTTATTGGGACGAAGACCTGCCCGAGTGGGGCGCGGAGGAACTCGACTTCGCGGCGGCGTGGCGAAGCCAACCGAAGTGGGTCGTGTCGCGCTCGTTGAAATCAGTCGGCCCCAATGCCACGCTGGTCCAGAACGACGTCGGGACCGTGCTGGGCGAGCTTAAGGCTCGGCTCGTCGGGGAGATTGACGTCGCCGGACCAGACCTGGCGCGAAGCCTGGCCGACCTTGGTCTTGTTGATGAGTATCGACTCTACTTCCGCCCCCTCGTGCTCGGTCACGGCACGCCATTCTTCGCCGGCCCCCGGCCGCCGCTCCGCCTTGTGGCCAGCGATCTAATTGGCGAGGACGCGATCAGGTT
Source organism: uncultured Pseudomonadota bacterium (assembly GCA_963771225.1). Taxonomy (GTDB): domain Bacteria; phylum Pseudomonadota; class Alphaproteobacteria; order Rhizobiales; family Xanthobacteraceae; genus Bradyrhizobium. Next base: position 758,185 of record CAVYSR010000017.1, read on the forward strand.
GACGTACGTTCCTGCTTAATCGCGCGACACGCCCGAGGGATTGCGCCGACGCGTCAGAAAACGCCTCAGCTCAGCGGCACGCTCTGGGCATGCTTGAAGATATTTTTCGGATCGACCTCGGCCTTGATCTTCATCAGTCTGGCGAGGTTGTCGCCCCAATAGGCTTTGGCATAACCGTTGCCGAGATCGAGATCGCAATAGTTCACATAGCATCCGCCCGAAACAAACGGGCGCATCGACGTATACAACGTCCGCATCATCGCGATGTTTGCATTGGTGGCGCCCGCACTGTTCCACTGCATGTAATATTGCATCACGTATTTGGTATTTGCGCGGTGCACGAAGGCGGTCGCGTCGGCGGCAACCTTGTTGATCGCTCCGCCATAGGTGTCGCACAGCACGGCAATCTCTCCCGGTGCTTTCACCAGGCCGTTGAGCAGCGTCAAGATCCCCTGCTCGGTCATGGGTTCGGTGACATAATCGGATTTTGCCTTCATCAAGACAGAATCGGGGTTCGGCTCGCCGCCATCGAAGATCACCGCCGCCTGGTGAAATGTAATCGTCCTTGTGCTGAGTAGGCTTGCCGTGCCGGCCAGGTTTTGCAGACGCTTCAATTCGACTTTCAAGCTGCTTTCGGATTGCACCGACAGCCCGGCCATGTGCACCGTGATCAATCCCCCCTTCGCTTTCGTCAGATGCAGCGTGCCGGTGATCGATGAAGGCAAATTCTCGAGCCATTGCTGCCAGGCCTGCACGATCTTGACCGCTTGGGTGACCGGCTTGGTCCACGTGATCGCAAGTTTGGCAACCATGTTGACTGAACTGGTTCGAAAATTGAAATTCGTGACGACGCCAAAGCTGCCGTTGCCGCCGCCACGCAACGCCCAAAACAGGTCCGGATTTTCCTGTTCGCTCACGGTCAGGATCTTTCCCGACGCATCGACCACCTCCATCGACAAGATGCTGTCGCAGGCAAGGCCAAAGGGGCGCCCCAGCAACCCGAAGCCGCCGCCCAGCGAGTGGCCCGCGACCCCTACCGGGAAGCAGCTACCGGCTGGAATCGCCAGATGGCTTGATGCCAGCGCGTCATAAACCGATCCCAGCGACGAACCGGAGCCGATCGCCACGGACTTCTTGTCGCCTGCGAGCTTGATCCCCTTCATCCCGCGAACATCGATGACAAGATCGGGACTCTGCGAAAATCCCTCATAGGAATGACCGCCCGAGCGTACGGCAAAACCAACTCCATTGTTTACAGCCCAGAGGATCGTCGTGCTGACCGCCGCGGCACTTCCGGCAACGACTCGCACCCGCGGCGTGAGTTGGGTTCGCTTGCTGAAGGAAATGTCATATTGACGGGAGGTTTTGGTAACAGGAATCAAAACCATATCTTTTTTGGGGTCCAGCGCTGCCTTCAACGCGGCGATCGGCAAGCCGGTGTCGGCTTCGGCCCGACGAACAGCCAGCAGCGAACCCCCGACCATGATTTGGGCCGACAGCCCGCCCGAGATCTTCAAAAATTCTCGTCTCTTCATGTCGTCTCCCTCCGATCACGTCGTCCTTCTCCGAACTATTCACACTGAAGCAAAGGTTGAAAAAACTTTGGTTGATGAAAGTCGGGCCTCTTGGCCCTGGGCAGGAACGAACTCCAATAGCTGCGTGGCCCCCGCTCCAGAATGGAATAGAAATTCCCCCGGATTTTCTTGGCATCGCCGTCCCAATTCAGAGTTTTCAGGGGAATCTTCAATTCCGCGGTCCAGCCGTGCGGCAAGATCGTTGCTGAAGACACCAGGCCCAGATCGACACCCTCCCGATGCCGGGTGCGACTGACGATGTTCACCTGAAGGGTCTGGTTGAACGGCGATACGTCAAATTCAAAATACGGAAATCCGGTTTCCGAAAACGTCACGAACAATTCCACGACGTCAAACATGTAGGGGTATTGTTTGGGGCCGAAAACCTTTACGGCGTGCAGCGGAGCCGTCACCGAATAGCTCACGGTCAACGTATCGTCCGCCAGCGAGGCTTTTACGTGAACCGGCTGTTTTAGAACCGACTTCGCCGGGCTCACCAATGACAGGTCGCAGGCCAGCGCCCCCGGAGAGGCCAATAACATCGCTATAACAGTGAGAAACTTCATGACGCACGAAGCCGGGATAACGCGATGATGGCGCCGTGGAACTTGCTATCGCCTGAAAACGGCCGGCGGGTCCGTTTCGGAATTGCGCGCCAGTCTAGCCCATCGACGGCTCAACCACATGACGATCTTGGGTTGTTCCACGGAAGTCCGCCAGATCGACCCCGGCGACTGAACGAATAGCGAAACGCCGTTCGCTACTCGCCGTTGCCGCCATTGCCGTTCTCGGTGTCCTCGCCGATATGCTCGACGGACACCACGTGCTCGTCTTCGGCGGTGTCGAATACGATGACGCCCTGGGTCGAGCGGCCCGCGATCCGGATGCCTTCGACCGGACAGCGGATCAACTGACCCTTGTCGGTCACCAGCATGATCTGGTCGGAGTCTTCGACCGGGAATGAGGCCACCAGCTTGCCGTTGCGGCCGTTCACCGACATCGCGACAATGCCCTTGCCGCCACGGCCGGTGGTCCGGTACTCGAACGACGACGAGCGCTTGCCATAGCCGTTTTCGCTGATCGTGAGCACGAACTGCTCGCTGGCCGACATCGCGACATAGCGCTGCTCGCCAAGCTCGATGGCGCCGGAGGCGTCCTCGTTGTCGGTGCCGGTCTCCTCCTCGGCGCCGCCGCGCCGCACCGCATTGGCTCTGCGCAGATAGGCGGCGCGCTCCTCGGCATCGGCATCCATGTGGCGCAGGATGGTCAGCGAGATCAGCTTGTCGTTTTCGGGCAACGCGATGCCGCGCACGCCCATCGAGGTGCGGCCCTGGAACACCCGCACGTCGGCGACGGGGAAGCGGATGCACTGACCGCCGGCGGCGGTCAACAGTACGTCGTCGCGCTCGGTGCAGATCTGCACGTCGACGATCGCCTCATCGGCTTCAAGCTTCATCGCGATAATGCCGGAACGCCGGACATCGACGAAGTCAGACAGCTTGTTGCGACGGACATTGCCGCCGGTGGTCGCAAACATCACGTCGAGATTGCCCCATGAGGATTCATCCTCCGGCAGCGGCATGATGGTGGTGATGCGCTCGCCCTGCTCCAGCGGCAGGATGTTGATCAAGGCCTTGCCGCGGCCGTTCGGCGGCGCCACCGGCAACCGCCAGACCTTTTCCTTGTAGACCTGGCCGCGCGACGAGAAGAACAGCACCGGCGTATGCGTCGAGGCCACGAACACGCGGCTGACGAAATCCTCATCGCGGGTCTGCATGCCCGAGCGGCCCTTGCCGCCGCGGCGTTGCGCCCGATAGGTCGAGAGCGGCACGCGCTTGACGTAGCCGGCATGCGAGACCGTGACCACCATGTCCTCGCGCTGGATCAGGTCCTCGTCCTCGACCTCGTTCTCCTGGTCGATGATCTCGGTCCTGCGCGGGGTCGCGAATTCCTTCTTCACATCGGCCAATTCGGTCTTGATGATGGCCTGGACGCGGGCGCGCGAGCGCAGGATGTCGAGGTAATCGGCGATTTCGACCGCCAGCTCGTCGAGTTCTTCGCCAATCTCCTCACGGCCCAGTGCCGTCAGGCGTGCGAGGCGCAAATCGAGAATGGCTTGCGCCTGTTCGAGCGACAGCCGCGCGGTGCCGTCTTCGGCCAGCCGATGCCGCGGATCGTCGATCAGCGTGATCATCGCGGCGACGTCCTTGGCCGGCCAGTCCCGCGACATCAGGATTTCCCGCGCGGCGTTGGGATTGGGCGAGGTCCGGATCACGCGAATGATTTCGTCGATATTGGCCACTGCAATAGCGAGACCGACCAGGACATGGGCGCGGGCGCGGGCCTTGTTGAGCAGGAATTTGGTGCGGCGGGTGATCACCTGCTCGCGGAAGGCGATGAACAGGGTCAGGAAATCCTTCAGATTCATGGTCTGCGGACGACCTGAATCGAGCGCCAGCATGTTGGCGGCAAAATTGGTTTGTAGGGGCGTGAAGCGATAAAGCTGATTCAACACCACGTCGGCCATGGTATCGCGCTTTACTTCGATAACAACACGGTAGCCGTCGCGGTCGGATTCATCGCGCAGGGCCGTAATGCCCTCGATCTTCTTGTCGCGATGTAATTCGGAGATGCGCTCCACCATGGTGGCCTTGTTCACCTGGTAGGGAATTTCCGAGATGATGATGACCTCGCGGTCCTTGCCGTAGGCTTCGATCCTCGCCTTGCCGCGCATCACGATCGAGCCGCGGCCAAGATGGTAGGCCGAGCGAATGCCCTGGCGGCCGAGGATGATGCCGCCGGTCGGAAAATCCGGCCCCGGAATGATGTTGATGAGCTCGTCGATGGTCAGCGCGGGATTGTCGATCAGCGCGACACAGGCGTCGATGATTTCGCCGAGATTATGCGGCGGGATGTTGGTCGCCATGCCGACCGCGATGCCGCCGGCGCCGTTGACCAGCAGGTTTGGAAATTTCGCCGGTAGAACCCTGGGCTCGGTCTCGGAACCGTCGTAATTCGGCTGGAAATCGACGGTGTCCTTGTCGATATCGCCGAGAACCGCGAGCGCCGACTTGGTCAGACGCGCTTCGGTATACCGATAGGCTGCCGGCGGATCGCCATCGACCGAGCCGAAATTACCCTGCCCGTCGATCAGCGGCAGGCGCATGGAGAAATCCTGCGCCATCCGGACCATTGCATCGTAGATCGACTGGTCGCCGTGCGGATGATATTTACCGATCACGTCACCGACGACACGCGCGGATTTGACGTACTTCTTGTCCGGCGTATGGCCCTGCTCGTACATCGAGTACAGGATGCGGCGATGTACCGGCTTCAGCCCGTCGCGCGCATCGGGCAGCGCGCGCGCCACGATCACGCTCATGGCGTAATCGAGGTAGGAGCGTTTCATCTCGTCGAGGATGGATACGGGACGAATGTCCGAGGGCCCCGGCGGCTCTCCGGGCTTCGAATCTTCAGGGTCAGACAAAGGGGAAATCCAGTCAGTTTTGGCTTAGAATCATATAGCGTATCGGGGCCCTTCAAACCACCCCTAAACGATTCCCGCCAGCCCTTTTTCCCTTCGTTTTTCCAGATACTTACGCGACCGGCGGGCGTCCTCGCCGCAAGCCCCGAACCGGCCCTGGGAACGCTCGCGGCCAGCCCCGCTTGCGCGCCGAAAACGGGCCCGGTTGAACCGTATTCTGAAGGGGATTCTCCAAGGGGATTCTCATTGACCAAACACGACCGCGTGCATGATCCGTCCCGGCAGCAAGGTGAACAGTCCGGCGATGACCAGCGCACCGCTGAAAAGCAGGATCATGATGCGGCGGTGGTCGGCGACCCGATGACGATGCGCCCTCCATACCGCCAGCGGAAGCATGACCAGCGTGAAGATCGACAGCAGATGGATCGGGCTCCAGGGTCCGATCAGCCGGATCTGGTGGATCCAGAACGAGGAGACCGCCACGGTCGCCATCAGCGTCACCCAGATCCAGCCCAGGGTGCGAAGGGGCAACGTGCCCTTGGGCGCAGCGAACTGGACAAGGCCGAGCACGAAGGCGGCCATCGCCGCGAAGGCATGAACGGGGATTTGGGGAACGGCATTGAGCAACGGCGCCAAGCTCACGGCGAACTCCCTGATGTCGATCGGCGAACCGACGCCGGCAATGCGAGCCCGAGTTTATGTGCCCTTGCTTCCTGATCGTTTCATTTGAAATTAATACGGCTGCACAACGTATTATGTGACATTTCGAGAGTTAAAGTTCAGCCTTGGCTTTAGCAGCTAAGTCGTCTGCCTGAAAAGTGCGCCCTCGCGCCCGAGCGCCAACTGAGCAGACAACGCGGCACAGGGTTGCCACGTTATCAGCGGTTGATTTGCGCCGTTGACCTGAGCTGTCGGTTTGCGCCGCTGGATTGCCGGTGCTCAGAACGGGATATCGTCGTCCATGTCGCTGTTGCGCGCGCCGGCCGCCACCGCACGGCGCGGCGGGGCGCTGGACGGACCGCTGGACCCGAAATCGCCGCCGGCATCATCGGACCCGAAATTACCCCCGCCGCCACCGCTGCGGCCGTCGAGCATGGTCAGCGTCGAGTTGAAGTTCTGCAGCACCACTTCGGTCGAATATTTTTCGACGCCGCTCTGGTCGGTCCATTTCCGGGTCTGCAACTGACCTTCGATGTAAACCTTGGCGCCCTTCTTCAGATACTGCTCGGCGATCTTGCACAGGCCTTCGCTGAAGATCACCACCCGATGCCATTCGGTCTTTTCCTTGCGCTCGCCGGTCGCCTTGTCGCGCCAGGTATCCGATGTCGCGATCCGCAGATTGGCGATCGGCCGCCCGTCCTGAGTGCGCTTGATTTCCGGATCGGCCCCGAGATTGCCAATCAGAATGACCTTGTTCACGCTTCCCGCCATCGCCGCTCTCCACTCCTGGAATTCACAGTAAATTACTGGCCACAAGACCACCTTGAACCGACCCTATACGCTCACCGATCCGGGGAGCCCGGCGATCCCCGGGTTATCCACATATAGCATTGCCATGCGCCATGTTCCAGTTTTGTTCCACAAACATCGCATGAGAGTTACGTGAGAACCGCGGAGGAAACCGGGTCGAGGCGGGCAGCGAGGGTCTAAAACCCAGCTGGCCGGCCGGCTGCCAGGGAAATCGATCCCAAAAGTTCCATCGGGCGCCCGAAACTCCCTGATAAATCATTAACTTCCGAACTCCTCCAGCGAACGCATTCGGCGTCCAAGTGTTGCATTTGAGAGACGGCATGCCCGTCTTAATTCGGTATACTGGTGACAGGAATTTGATCGCCACTGGCGGTCGAGCCTCGATGGTGAGCGCTTGGGGACATGTCGCTCGGGACAAAACGAACTCGGGACCAAACGAAAAAGGCAGCTGAAGAACAGCTGGAGAGAAATACGATGAAGGGATTTTCGCTGGGTAGGTTGGGTCTCATCGCGGTGGCCATGAGCGCCATTGGCATATGCGCTCCTGCGCTCGCTGGCGACTTTCCCGCTCCGACCTATTCCAGTGCGCCGGTGTACATTGCGCCGATTTACGACTGGAGCGGCGCCTATGTCGGCGCCAATGGCGGCTGGGGATCGAGCCGCGCATGCTGGGACTTCACCACGCCGGGTGGCAACTTTGTCGCTTCGGAAGGTTGCCACAACGCAAACGGTGGCACAGCCGGTGGACAACTCGGCTTTCGCTGGCAGAGCAACGCTGTCGTGTTCGGTATCGAAGGCCAGGGCGACTGGGCTGGTCTCAAGGGATCGAACAACAGTAATTTCTTCCTGGGCTCCACCAACCAAACCAGTGTCAACGCACTGGGCCTGCTCACCGGCCAGATCGGCTATGCTTGGGACAACGTCTTGCTCTACGTCAAGGGCGGCGCTGCCGTGACCGACAACAACTACAAATTCTTCAACACTGTGGGTGGCGCGCTCGCCGGCTCGACCGGCGATCAATCCCGCTTGGGCGGCGTGGTCGGCGTCGGTCTCGAATACGGCTTCGCGGCGAACTGGTCGGCAGCGCTCGAATACGATCATCTGTTCATGGGAACGAAGGCGGTGTCGTTCGCGGATCCAACCGGCGCGCCCGTCGGAAACGACAACATTCGCCAGGATGTCGATCTGGTCACCGTTCACGTCAACTACCGCTGGGGTGGCCCGGCGATCTCGAAGTACTGATGTCCGCCTGAGCTGAGCTTTCGCAATACTGGATTCGAAGAGGCCGGCCGTTGCGCCGGCCTTTTTGTTTGCACTATGCGCGCTCGCCCTTCTCGACCAATGCCACCTGCCGCCATTTCACGGGCGCTGCAACGCATCTTTTTGACGCGCTTTCTTCACGCGAACCGGTTCCCACTTCGCTTGAAAACGCTATGCCCGCAACAATCAGTTGATGGTTTGAACGGGACACTGGAAATCCCTGCGCGTTCTTCCTATGTTCCGAGCTTAGCCCCCGGCGTTGGTTCTCCCGCTATTTGCGGAAGAAGCGCGCCCCAATGCGGCGCGATCAACGTGCTGGGAATGCCGACATGGATGAAGTGATCAGGGCCAAGCGCCAACAGACCGCAGGCTCCGGAACGCGCGCGATCACCATTCGCGGCGCGCGCGAGCACAATCTCAAGAACATCGATCTGGAAATTCCGCGCGACCGGCTGGTGGTGTTTACGGGATTGTCGGGCTCCGGAAAATCATCGCTCGCCTTCGATACCATCTATGCCGAGGGACAGCGCCGCTACGTCGAATCGCTGTCGGCCTATGCGCGCCAGTTCCTGGAGATGATGCAGAAGCCGGATGTCGACCAGATCGACGGGCTGTCGCCGGCGATCTCCATCGAGCAGAAGACCACCTCGCGCAATCCGCGCTCGACCGTCGGCACGGTTACCGAAATCTACGACTACATGCGGCTGTTGTGGGCGCGGGTCGGCGTGCCCTACTCGCCGGCCACGGGTCTTCCGATCGAGAGCCAGATCGTCTCGCAGATGGTCGATCGCGTGCTGGCGCTGCCGGAAGGCACCAGGCTCTATCTGCTGGCGCCGGTGGTGCGCGGACGCAAGGGCGAATACCGCAAGGAGCTCGCCGAATATCTCAAGAAGGGATTTCAGCGGGTCAAGATCGACGGCACGTTTTACGAGCTGGCGGAAGCGCCGGTTCTCGACAAGAAATTCCCGCACGACATCGACGTGGTGGTGGACCGCATCGTGGTTCGATCAGATATCGGCCAGCGGCTGGCGGAAAGTTTTGAGACCGCGCTGAAGCTCGCGGAAGGGCTCGCGGTGATCGAATATGCCGATGCGCCTTCTTCGTCATCGCCGGGCCGCGCCGAAGGCGCCAGACCCGGTGATCCATCCTCTTCAAAAGAGATGGATGGCCGGGTCAAGCCCGGCCATGACGAGAAGAAAAAAACCGCAAAAATCCACGACAAGAGCGGACCGGAACGCATTCTGTTCTCGGAAAAATTCGCCTGCCCGGTCTCCGGCTTCACCATTCCGGAAATCGAGCCCCGGCTGTTCTCCTTCAACAATCCCTACGGCGCCTGCCCGGCCTGCGGCGGCCTCGGGGTCGAGCAGCATATCGACGAAGATCTCGTTATTCCCGACAAGGAAATGAGCCTGCGCAAGGGCGCGATCGCGCCGTGGGCCAAATCCTCCTCGCCCTACTACATCCAGACCCTGACCGCGCTCGGCAAATTCTACAAATTCACCCTCGACACCAAATGGAAGGACCTGCCGAAGAAAACGAGAGACGCCATCCTGCACGGCTCCGGCGAGGACGAGATCAAATTCTCCTATGAAGACGGCGTGCGTTCCTACGATACCAAAAAGCCGTTCGAGGGCGTCATCACCAATCTCAACCGCCGCTATCGCGAGACCGACAGCGAGTGGGCGCGCGAGGAACTCGGCAAGTATTTCTCCGACGTACCCTGCGAAGCCTGCCACGGCTATCGCCTCAAGCCGGAGGCGCTGTGCGTCAAGATCGGCGGCAAGCATATTGGCGAGATATCGGAGCTGTCGGTGCGCCGCGCCGGCGAATGGTTCGAGACCGTGCCGAAGACGCTCAACGCGCAGCAGAACGAGATCGCTGCCCGGGTGCTGAAGGAGATCCGCGAGCGGCTGTCGTTCCTGCTCGATGTCGGCCTGAATTACCTGACCCTGGCGCGCGCATCGGGCACCCTCTCCGGCGGCGAAAGCCAGCGCATTCGCTTGGCCTCGCAGATCGGCTCGGGCCTGACCGGCGTGCTCTATGTGCTGGACGAGCCTTCAATTGGCCTGCACCAGCGCGACAATGCGCGGCTGCTGGAAACCTTGAAGCGGCTGCGCGACCTCGGCAACACCGTGATCGTGGTCGAGCATGACGAGGACGCCATTCGCCTCGCCGATCATGTGGTCGATGTCGGCCCCGGCGCCGGCATGCATGGCGGCCATATCGTCGCCCAGGGCACGCCATCCGACATCATGAACAACCCGAATTCGCTGACCGGCAAATATCTCACCGGCGAATTGTCGGTCGATATTCCCGAGCGCAAGCCGCCGAACCATCGCCGCACCATCAAGGTGATCAACGCCCGCGGCAATAACCTGAAAAACGTCTCGGCGGAAATTCCGCTGGGGTTGTTCACCTGCGTCACCGGCGTCTCGGGCGGCGGCAAGTCGACGCTCTTGATCGATACGCTTTACAAGGCGATCGCGCGCAAGCTCAACAATGCCAGCGAGGGTGCCGCGCCGCACGATCGCATCGAGGGCCTCGAGCATATCGACAAGATCATCGACATCGACCAGTCGCCGATCGGCCGCACCCCGCGCTCGAATCCTGCGACCTATACCGGCGCCTTCACGCCGATCCGCGAATGGTTCGCCGGCCTGCCCGAGGCCAAGGCGCGCGGCTACGAGCCCGGGCGGTTTTCCTTCAACGTCAAGGGCGGCCGCTGCGAGGCCTGCCAGGGCGACGGCGTCATCAAGATCGAGATGCACTTTCTGCCCGATGTCTACGTCACCTGCGACGTCTGCAAGGGCAAGCGCTACAACCGCGAGACGCTGGAAGTGCTGTTCAAGGGCAAGTCGATCGCCGACGTGCTCGACATGACGGTCGAGGAAGCCGCCGAGTTCTTCAAGGCAGTGCCAAGGGTGCGCGAAACCTTTAAGACCTTGCACCGCGTCGGCCTGGACTACATCCATGTCGGCCAGCAGGCCACGACCCTGTCCGGCGGTGAGGCCCAACGCGTCAAGCTGGCAAAAGAGCTGAGCAAGCGCGCCACGGGCCGCACGCTCTACATCCTCGACGAGCCGACCACGGGCTTGCATTTCCACGACGTCAAGAAACTGCTCGAAGTGCTGCACGAGCTGGTATCGCAGGGCAATACAGTCGTCGTGATCGAGCACAATCTCGAAGTGATAAAAACCGCGGACTGGGTGATCGACCTCGGCCCCGAAGGCGGCGACGGCGGCGGCGAAATCGTCGCCTGGGGCCCGCCGGAGGATATCGTCAAGGCGCCGCGAAGTTACACGGGGAAGTTTCTGGCGCCGGTGCTGGCGAAGATGGGGAAGCCGAGGAAGAGCGGCGCGAGCGAGGCGGCGGAGTAAGCCTTATTCGATCCCGTAGGACGAACTCCGCGCCGCTTCCTTTCGTCACGCTCGCTCGCAAGCAAGATCCTCGAATGGTGCAATATCCACGGCCAAGTGCGAGGCGACCGGCGCAACACTGGGCTGAGCAGAACCGGCTCACCGATTGAACTTGAACTTATCCGACAGCCACAACGTGCCCGTCGTATCCACCCTGAACTTCAGCTTCGTCGCAAGACGCTGAGCGAGTTCCTTGCGGCTCGCAGCGTCGTCGCCGAGGTTGATCAGGTGCATGCCGGCAATGTCACTGATGTCGCGGGTGTCGCCCACTTGCACGAGCAGCGTCTTGTCTGGATGCGCGCCCAGCGCCAGCCCGGCCTCGAATAGAACGTTCGGTCGCGCCTGTCCGTCGAGCTTGTGGAGGCCCTTTTTCCTGTCCTTAGGGCCGCAGAACTTGCTCTTAAGCTTAGCATCCTCGTCGGGCGAGAACATCACGAGCACGCCTTGCGCCTGCTTCATCGCCTTGTTGATGACTTGCCCAACGTTCGGGTTAGCGCCTTTGGCGTCCTTGATAGCTTGGCTCCACTCCTTCGGGTTGAGGCCGATAGCTAGCAAAAAGCCAAACATGTCATCGTTGAGCTTGGTGTCGCGGCCGTGCACGACAAATATCGAATTGTCTTTCGTGGTCCGAACCGCCTTCGGCTTGCGGGGCTCGGACACCGACTTCTTGGTGGCAACAATGGGAGCGGCCTGCACCGGAGCAGAGCGAGGAGCACCGCGAAGAATGGCGAGTTGATCCTCACTCGCAAACCGCTGGATGCTTATTCCGTTCTCCGACGCCAGCAAGAGCGCCCCGAGCACGCTTGAGAAGTGGTTTGCGGTCGCCCGCTCCTCGATCAGTCTGTACACTCGGCGCTGCGTTACGCCCAGGACTTTGACAATCTTCTCTAGCAGCTTGGGCGGAATCCGCTCTGCCATCAGCCCTTATCCTTCCTTGGCTTTCTGCTCTTCGCCACGTTCGCGAAGTTTGCATTGACGCCGAGCAGGCCTCCGATCTCTGCGGATACAAAACCTGCGGCAAGGAGCCGTCTCGCGGCCTCTTCCTTCTCCATGCCGTTGGTTGCCAAGATCGCGAGCAGCCGAGCTATCTTCTCTACCGGCTCGACTACGTTACTTTTTGCGGCCACGCTTGCCTCCCTAAATCCTCATCACGCGAACCAATTCCTTGGTACTGCCCGCCGCGCCAGCGGCCTCCTTTTCAGGAACGCCGAGACCTTTGAGAAACTTCACCTTCTTAAGGACGCTGTCGGTCTTGTCAGGATACTTGCGCTCGTGCCGATCTAGGCAAAGGTAGGCCAGCGCATTCCCGATGACCGGCAGCCATATATCCATTGTCGCGTTCTCGTCAGCCACGTTTCACCTCGCGGGGGTTGTGCGAATCAGTAGAAGCAATTGATCCCTCAGAGATACATCAGGTTCCCCGACCACGGCCCAATATCCACAGCCTAATCCCCGCATATCTGGGGGACACATTGGCGCGCTCTGGCACTACGGCGGAATAGCGAAGCCTATTCCACCTCTCTCGTCGGCTCGCAAAGATGGCGCAATACGCTACGCTATTCCGCCCTACAACTCTGCAATTTCTCCGTCACCGACCGACCCCAAAGTGTTAGGCTTCCCGCATTCGACAAGATGTGCGGTGCAATATTGAGGGCTGCCGCTCACAAGAAAATGTAGAGCACATAGGGCGGAATAGCGTAGCGTATTCCGCCACTTTCGTTCTGCTGTTGCGGCAATGCGCCCCGCCCTACGGTCCTTTGGATTCCTGCAATACGGCGATCATCGCCTTGAAGACTTTTTTGGCTTCGGCAGCCGTGATCGCCGCTCTGATCGGTCTTAAACCTGCATTGTGAGCCAACGCCCCGGCGAGCATCATTTCTTCGGTTGGATTCGACAGCTTCGCAGCTCGTAGGGTGGATTAGATTAGCCGAAGGCGTAATCCGCCGCTCCAACTCGAAACGATGGCGGATTACACTGCGCTAATCCGCCCTACAAAAGAAAGGTTCGCAACGGGAGCCGTCGCACGTGCCATTGCGGCAATACACCCGCTATTGCGCCCCATGGTCCCCGGAAACCGGCGACTAGCAATGGGTGGCGCGGCATTCCTTCGTGACGTTCAGGAGGCATCGCGAATATTGAAAGCGCTCAGCGGAGGATGCGCCTCTCTGACTTCTTGCCTCAATGGCGGACTTGGTCTTCTGGAGGCTGGCCCTTTGCTCCGGACTGAGACCCGGATTTTTAAGGGCGTTGTCCAGGCCTGTGGTATTGGGGCCGGGACGGTCCGTCGCTGCCGGGAGATTCTTGCACTCTGATTGACCAAGCGAAAGGCAGGCATCAAGTCCAGGGCGGCATTGCGCCTGTGGGCGCGTTTGGCAATCATCACGTCCGGATTGGCACTGCGCCACATGGAGGTCGCGCGGCGGACGTTGTTGCACGCCAGCCGGGCCGGCGGTTTGCCGCGATGTCTCCGTCACTGCGACTGTGACGCGTGCATCGTCGGCACCAGCCGCAATCGAGGCGGCAAGAAATACGGTGCAAATCGAGGCATGGGCGAACAGGTTCAGTCCCGCTTTCATGATAGCCACTTCATCTTACGACCCGGACCCCAGCGCTACGATTGAGTGCCGGACGGTAAACCAGGCTGGTCCTGTCAGCAACGGGGTCAAAAGCAGAAGCCGAATAACGCCTCGCCCCGGTCCGCTTCGGCTTCCACAGCGGACATTCGTCATCTTGAAGCAGATGCTCGTACGGCGGAATAACGCAGCGTATTCCGCCACCTCCCTCGCCCGCAAAGATGGCGCTATGCGCTTCGCTATTACGGCCTGAGGCCCTAAGCTCGGCGCTAGAACCGGGCCGGACAAATCCGCCCCGGCGAGTTTTCCGGGAGGCCCAATGCCCTTTACCCATTCCATTGTCGTGAGAGCCTTTCTGGCGGCTGCAAGCGTACTTTTCTTCGTTGCTTCCGCTAGTGTTGTTCCGGCGCGCGCCGCGGATGTGAAGCTGGAGACCGAGAGCTATACAATTCCCTCCGGCGATCCAGGAAATCGACCTTTACATCCGCCACAAACATCCGGCCGGAGTCGAGACGTTTACGCCCGACAAGATCCTGCTCTATGTCCATGGCGCGACTTATCCGTCCGAGACCGCCTTCGACCTGCCGATCGACGGCGTATCGATGATGGACCTGATCGCGTCGCGCGGATACGACGTCTATCTCGTCGACATACGCGGCTATGGCGGCTCGACGCGGCCGCCGGAGATGAACCTGCCGGCCGCCGAGAACAAACCGATCGTCCACACCGACGTCGCCGTGCATGATTTTGGTGCCGCCGTCGATCACATCCTGGGCAAGCGCAAGGTCTCGAAGCTCGATGTCATGGGCTGGTCATGGGGCACCTCGACAGTCGGCGCTTATACGAGCACGCATAACGACAAGGTCAATCGCCTCGTGCTCTATGCGCCGATCTGGCTTTTCAAAAATGACGCCGCTGCGATGGCGGCTGCGATGGGCGTGCAAGCCGACAAGCTCGGGGCCTATCGCATGGTTTCACGGGACAGCGCCAGAGACCGCTGGCTGAAGGGCGTGCCGGCGGACAAGCGGGACGATCTCATTCCGCCCGGCGTCTTCGACGCCTGGGCCGACGCCACGTTCGCAACCGACCCCGAAGCGGGCAAGCAAAATCCACCGATGCTGCGCGCGCCAAACGGCGTTATCGATGACGTGCTGAAGTACTGGTCCTCCGAAAAGCCATTTTACGATCCAGGCAAGATTACGGTGCCGACACTTCATCATCCATGCCGAGTGGGACGCCGATCTGCCGAGCTATCAAGCTCAGGCCTATTTCAAGGAGCTTGCCCACACGCCCTATAAGCGCTTCGTCGAACTCGGCGAAGGCACGCACACGGTGATGATGGAGAAAAATCGCATGCAATTCTTCCGCGAGATCATGCTGTTCCTCGACGAAAAAGATCCTCTTGCGCTGAAGTGAGGGGCGCGCGCAGCGCGCTCGTCTATGGCCAATGATGTCAATATCAACAGCCGGAAACGGCGGCGAGGAAGCAAACGAAAGCATCAATATTGTGCCTGCCAAGCGTCGGCTCGCGCGCCGAGATCGAGGCGGGGATGGCAGCAACTATACCAAAATGTGAACGGCTAACACCTCTGCATATCTAGCGAGGGCTTTCTCCTACATTATTTCTGCGGAGAACCGACGCTCGACGCGAGGCGCAATCGCCTCGCCGGAGCGTCAACTCACGGAGGGCAGGATGCGAAAAGCAGCTTTCACACTTCTGGGCACGTTGCTGATCGCCGGATCGGCGGCGCAAATGGCCACAGCGTCGGAGCATCAAACGCGAACCGATCGGAGCCATCACCGCTGGGATCGAACCTACAATCAGTTGAGGGAGCCCTCCTATGCGGCCCCGCAAATTGGCAACAATTACGGCAAGCCTGCGGTCAATGAGTCCAGAACGTGCGATATAAAATGGTGCTACTCGGACTGATGCAGGGGCGAGTTAGCAATTCCAGCGTAGGGTTTTGGGGTCGTCATTGCGAGGAGCGAAAGCGACGAAGCAATCCATTCTTCTTGTCTTTTGTGCGCGGAAAAATGGATTGCTTCGCTTCGCTCGCAATGACGGTTTTCACTCCTTGGATTCAGCGCGGCAATTCACTCCGCCATCACCGCCTCCACGAAGCCCACCGGATCGTCGCAGAATTCGCGCATGACCTTGTAATGATCGGTGTCCTTCACGCTCACCGGCTCCAGGCCATATTTCGACAGTCGCAGCAGCCGCGCGCCGGGATAGGCCATCAGCATCGGCGAATGCGTGGCCATGATGACTTGGCAAATCGTGGACTCCTCCATCCGCCGCATCAGCTTGAGGAATTCCATCTGGCGCGCAGGAGACAAGGCCAACTCCGGTTCGTCGAAGATGAAGATGCCTTGCCGCTGACAGCGCTCTTCGAAAAACCGCATAAAACCCTCGCCGTGCGAATGGGAGAGGAAGTCCGCCGTCGGACTGCCAACCGCGTCGAGATATCGCGCGACCGAAAAGAAACTCTCTGCGCGGAAGAACCAGCCATTGGTAACCTTCGGTAGCCAGCTCGCCCGCAAAGCTTCCGAAAGCTGTCCGCCCATCGTCTCCTGCGCATCGGAATGATCGACCGCGCGATAGCCTTTGCCGCCACCCGCTTCGTCATAGCCGGCCAGTACGGCGATCCCTTCGAGCAGAGTCGATTTGCCGGTGCCGTTCTCGCCGGCGATGATGGTGATCGGCCGATCGAAACTCAGCTCGAACTCATCCAGCAGAAAAGGCAGACAGAACGGATAAGCCTTTCGATCCTCAATGCGCGACGGATCGAGCCAGACTCGCTTCAGATACGGCGCAGGTAGGTTGATGGTGCGATTTCGCTTTGAACTCATGCCCTGCCCCGCGTTAACCGCTGCTGTATCTGCAATCAGGTTTTGGAACATAACAGGAACATTATGCAAAGGAAAGCGTCGTCTTGGCGCAATATTCTTACGCGTCCATCTTTCAAGTCGAGCGCAACGCGCTATTGATTTTGCCCGGCGGGCAAATCGGTAATTTCCTGTCCAGCCCCTTTCGCAAAAATATTCCCATTCACTTTTGACCCAAATCACTTCTACATCCTCGCCGTCCAATCCCTCAGGGGGCGTATCGCGATCGTCACGGACGCGGGGTTGGACGCGATGGACGCAGGCGGCGCTTCTGACGAGGGCGTGGTGCTGCGGACGGCGAAGCCGTGTGGTCCTGACGCCCCGACGCTGGCGTCAAGTCGGCGAAAGCTATTTCGCTGGCGATGGTGGCAAGAAAGCCCGGTCACCAAGGAGAGCGCGGAATAAGCCGAAAACCATCGCGCAGGAAACGCCGGACTGCCCGGTGAGCCTGTGGTGACTAACGCGCGTGACTACTACCACTACACGCGCGGCTGCGGGTGCAACGGGCATCCGGCGTTTCCTGCGCCCTCTGTTTTCGAGGGAATGATTATACAAACTCGGACGCTTTGCGCCGCGAGAACGCGGATTTGCATCTTGCCGTCATTGCGAGCGCAGCGAAGCAATCCATTCTTTCTTTTTGCGGCGAGATAGACTTTATGCGGCGAGATGGATTGCTTCGCTTCGCTCGCAATGACGAAGTGCGCTGTTTGAAATTCAAATCTGAAACTCGAACCGCTGATCGCCTTACCCTACGGCGTACCCTGGTCCAGCGCCTCCAGCACCAGCTCCATGGTCATCAGCACCGGATTGTCGCCGCGCACCAGCCGGCCTTCGGCGAGGCCGCCGAGATAGTCGACCAGCGCTATATCGAGTGCGGCTTCCAGCGTGCCGTTGGCGCCTGCGGCGATGAAGCCTGAGCTGACAGCCAGTTCGGTCGCGAACGGCACCACGCTTCGGCCATCGGTGAAGCGGGCGCCGATGGTCGAGCCGACGCCGCCATGGAGCCGGGCGCGAAAAATCCCGCGTGCGCGGCAGAACGCCTCCAGAGCACCCGCAAAATCCTGGTTCGGTCGCAAGCGGAGCGCGAAGGCCCGGCTGGTCGTCGCAGCACCGGCGGATGCCGACGTGACCGGCCCGAACAATTTGAAATTGGTTTCGGGGTCCGGCTCCGCCGTGAAGACAGCGCCATCGAGGCCGAAGGCTTCCACGGCGAAGGGCTCGGCGATCATGGTTTCCTCGGGCAGGATGTGCCCGCCATTGCGGCGCCCGTCGGCTTCGGTCCATAACGCGTGGCCATGAAAGAACGGCGCGCCGTCGCGTTGACCGAGCGTCATCGCGCCGATCTTCAGCCGCGTCACGCCAGCGGGCCGGAAGGTGTCGCTGTAGAACGCCGCGTTGTCGCCGGTCCTGGAAAGCGCCGGCATCACATAGGCGAACGGACCGAGGGCGCCGCCTCTGAAGTTCAGCACGCCGCCGGCAAAACCTTCCGCCGCAAAAGCCCGGCGCGCGGCTTCCAGCAGCGGCAGCCCGGCGGCAAGCGTGGCGGAGAACGTCCGGCCGCGGGCCTCGACCCACTGGATGCGTTCGGGGTTGGCCGCGCCGGGCTGGACGATGCTTCGCATCAGGTTGGTGGCTTCGCGGGAACGTCGAGCAAGCCGCGCGCTTCCAGTTCGTCGCGAACCAGGCGCTTCGGCACCTTGCCGTAACCGGATTTCGGCAGCGCCTCCCAGAAAAAGAAACGCTTCGGCATTTTGTAGCGCGGCACTTTCGCGGCGAGGTACGTCGCCAGCTCCAGTTCGCTCAGTTCGCCGGCGCCCTCGCGCGGCACGCAGACGGCGACGCCGACTTCGCCCCAGAACGGATCGGGCACGCCGAGCACCGCGACCTCGCCGATCCCGGGATGGGTGAGGATTTTCTCCTCGACCTCGCGCGGATAGATGTTGGATCCGCCCGATATGTACATGTCGGAGGCGCGGCCGGTGATGTAGACAAAGCCTTCCGCATCCATGTGGCCGAGATCGCCGGTGCGAAACCAGCCGTCGCGAAACGCCTTGGCGTTGGCTTCGGGGTTGTTGTAGTAGCCGGCGAACACGGCGGGGCCGATGACGCAGATCTCGCCGGTCTCGAGCGGCTTCAACTCGCGCCCGTCATCGCCCTGGATCGAAACCTGCATGCCGGTGCGCTCATAGCCGCAGGTGCCGATCCGCGCATGCGGGCCGTCCTCGGGGTCGTGCAGATCGGGCGGGAGGACGGTGATATTGCCGGTGACCTCGCCGAGCCCGAAATACTGTACCAGCACCGGGCCGAACTTTTTGAGCGCGGCCTTCTGGTCCTCGCGGTACATCGGCGCGCCGGCATAGATGACGTGGCGCAGCGATGAGTGATCGGAGCGGTCGATGGCGGGATGCTCGACCATCATCTTGAGGATGGTCGGCACCGTGAAGAGGTTGCTGACGCGATGGGTCTCGATCAGGCGGAACGCCTCCGTGATATCGAACCGCTCCGAGGGCAGCAGGATGGTCGGCACGGCGCGCGCGGTCTGTACCAGTTGATGCACGCCGGCGCCATGCGACAGCGGCGCCACCACCAGCGACGCGTCGTTCTCGGTGGTGCCGGGCATCAGGTCGGCGAGATGATTGGTGACGACAAAGGCCATCTGGCCATGGGTCAGGACCGCGGCCTTGGAACGCCCGGTGGTGCCTGAGGTGAAGAAGAACCAGCAGGGCGTGTCGTATTCGACCGGCGCGTTGTCGATTGCCACGCCGGCATGGGCCGAGACCGCCTCGCGCAGCGACGTCTCGCCGAGCGTGCCCTCCCCGATCCGCCAGGTGAAAGCGATCGCCGGGCTCGCCGCTTTGACGGCGGCGGCATGATCGGGAAAATCGCCGTGGCACAGCAACGCCCTGGCGCCGGAGGCCGTGGCGAGATACGCCACTTCGTCGGGCATCAGTCGGAAATTGGTCGGCACCCAGACCGCGCCGAGACGGAACGCTGCGAACATCGACCAGAACATCTCGTCGCAATTTTTGGAATGCACGAGAATGCGGTCGCCCTTGACGATGCCGCGCGCGGCGAGTGCCGCCGCCAGCGCCGAGACGCAGGCGTCGATCTCGCGCCAGGTCCACGCGCGGTCGCCCCAGATGAAGCCAACGCGCTCGCCATGCCGGCGGGCGTTCTGGGTCAGGAAATGCGCGAGATTCATCACGCGGCGCGACATCCGCGATCACGCTGCCGGAGGATGCGGCCGGTGCAACGGGTTCCGTCACCGGGTGCTCACCTTCGTCCCATCCATCACGCCCGCGGCCAGCAGCACCACGCCGACCACGCCGGCGACGATGCCGTGCTTGATGTGCGTGTGGGTCACGCCGGCCTCATGTCCGGGAAAGAAGCCCGGCAGTTGATCCGCCGGCACCACGAAATAGACGGCGGCGACAATGAGCAGAACGACGCCGAGCAAGGTCAGAATGAGCTTCATGGATGGATCCTCCCAAATGAACCGTTGACGGCCAAGTTATCGGTCTTGCCGCTTCCAAGACTTGAACCAGATTTATGGGAGATTGTTAATGCCCTCGGCCGCCGTTCGTAGTTCGAACCCGGGAGCCCGTGAAGCTTAGCGCAATCCCGTCCCGCCGCAGCGCTGGCATTTTACCACCTTGTCGCCCTTCTTCAGCAGGCCCTTGCCCTCGCAATTCTTGCATTTCTGCTTTTTCTTGATGCTGGGGCCTTTTTCATTGGCCATGATAATCTCCCGGCGTGATTTTCGCACACTCCCACGAAGGTCGCATTCTCGACTATAAGCAAGTCTCATTCGATGTGAGGACCGCCATGATCACCCGACGCTCGCTCCTACTGACCGCCACGACCGGCCTCTTGCCGGCGCGATCGCGCACCGCGCCGGCGCCGCGCAGCCTTCCCCGAGCGATCCCGCAAGCATCATCAATGCGATCTACACGCGTGCGGCCAAGGGCAAGGGCGACGGCGGCGGCGCATTCATCATCGAAAACGACGCCGCCAAGGCAAAGTATCTGTCCAAATCGCTGGTCGGATTGTGGGCGCGGGCCGATGCCCATACGCCCAAAGGCGACGTCGGTCCAATTGACTTTGATCCCGTCACCAATTCGCAGGATCCTGACGTCAAATCGTTCAAGGTGGCGACGGAGAAGCTCGAGGCCGACAAGGCTGTCATCGCCGTCACCATCACCGGCCGGACCGCGCGGGCCAAGCCCTCCGACGACATCGTCCGCTACAATTTCGTGCTCGAGGCCGGAAAATGGAAGATCGACGATATCAGCAGCACCATCGACGGCGAAGCCTGGTCGATCCGCGACCTTCTCTCCGAATCCCTGAAGGAATTGACCTGAGGATGTCAGAAACAGACAAGACCAGCGACGTTAACGCGACCGATCAGGATTTGCTCACATGAACCCGGTTCGCGACAGCAAGGCCAAAAGCCGCTTCGAACTCGACGTCCAGGGCAAGGTGGCGTTCGCCAATTACCGCCTGGCGCCAGGTACCGTGATCATCACCCACACCGAAACGCCGCGTGAGCTGCGCGGCCGCGGCATCGCCTCGGAACTGGTGAACGGCGCATTGCAACTGATCCGCGCCGATGGCTTGAAGGTGGTCGCCGGCTGCGGTTTCGTGGTGGACTATCTGAACAAGCATCCGGAGTTCGCGGATCTGGTGGGGTGACCAGCCTCATCCGGACAAACAGAACGAAAGAAGGCCCGCGACAAACGCGGGCCTCGATTTCGTTAAATCAAAATGTTCTCGCCGATCAAAATGTCAGTGCTTGATCTCCGGCGGCAGCTTGCCGCCATTCGCGGCAAGCTTGGCCATCACCTGCTTGTGCAGCCAGATATTCATGCTCGCCGAATCATTGGTGTCGCCGGTGTAGCCGAGTTCCTTGGCGAGTTCCTTGCGCGCAGTGAGGCTGGAGTCGATCTTGAGCGCCTTCATCAGGTCGACGATCGAGGTGCGCCATGCCAGCTTTTCGCCGGTGGCGGCGGCGGCCTTGTCCACAATGGCCGCGACATCGACGGTTTGCCCCGGCGCAGCCGTGGCGGCAGACGATGCGGTTGCCGAGGACGATCCGGCCGCCGGTTTGGTGCTCGCGGTGGCGCCGCCGCCCGCGGCTGGCGCGCTGGCCGGTGTGGCGCTGGCACTCGTGCCGAAGATCGCGCTCATGATTTTTCCGAAAATACTCATCGTCTGCTCCCTGTGAACCGAGACCGTGGAGGGCTTGAATGGCACTTTTCCCAATTACCGGCAGCACCGAACCGGTTGTCGGGAGCTTAGCCACCCCAGGCAGTCTTGCCAATGCAGGATTGCGTCGCAGCAATTAGCTTAGCTGAGGCGAAATGACGCCGGGATGACACCGCAAGGTCTGTGCCGTGACAATACAGGCATTCACTGAAGCGTGAGCGGCCACGACAATGATTGGGAGTACCCTGAACGTTCAGTTCGCGACATGGCCTGCTTCGGTTTCCTGTCTTCGCGTCTGGCCTGATCGTGATCAATTCCGCAGACGGTCCGCTTGTGCCCTGCGATCGGCGCGACCCGCGCAAGGGAGAAACGACCATGGCCACAACATCAGGCAATGTCACGCCACTGGCTCAGCCCGCGCAAGACATCGCGGCTGCTCCGATCATCCGAACCATCGGCCTGTCCGATCTGCGCGAAGCGCTGCGGCTCGGCTGGGAAGATTTCAAGGCGGTGCCGAGCCACGCCATCATCCTCTGCGTGATCTATCCGGTGCTCGGCCTGGTGCTGGCGCGCACCGTGCTCGGCTATTCGGTGCTGCCGCTGCTGTTTCCGCTGGCGGCGGGCTTTGCCCTGCTCGGTCCGTTCGCAGCCCTCGGTCTGTATGAACTCAGCCGCCGCCGCGAGCGCGGCGAACAGGCCTCGGCATGGGATGCGGTGGAGGTGCTGCGCTCGCCGTCGTTCGGCGCCATGCTCGGGCTCGGTACGCTGCTGCTGGCGCTGTTCGTGACCTGGGTGGCGACCGCGCAGGCGATCTATGTCGCGGCGTTCGGTTATGAGGCCGCGGCGGGAATTCCGGACTTCGCCCGGCGCGTGCTGACGACGCCGCAGGGATGGTGGCTGATCGTCGTCGGCTGCGGCGTCGGTTTCCTGTTCGCGGTGGTGGCGCTGTGCATCAGCGTGGTTTCGTTCCCGCTGATGCTCGACCGTCAAGCCGGCGCCGGCGAGGCCATGGTGACGTCGATCCGCGCGGTGGCGCAAAATCCGGTGCCGATGGCGGCATGGGGGTTGATCGTCGCGGTGCTGCTGGTGCTGGGATCGCTGCCGTTCTTCCTCGGGCTTGCCATCGTGATCCCGCTGCTCGGCCACGCCACCTGGCATCTCTATCGCAAGGTGATCGCGCCGGATCCCAATCCGCGGCCGATCCCGCCCCGCCCGCTGCGCGAGCGGCGCTCCGCGGCGGATTTCCCGGCCGCATTGTTTCCGTGGCGGCGCAAGGACGGCGCATAGCAGCGAAAATTGAATGAGCCTGCCGCCGGGCGATCAATGACCGGCGGCAGGGACGGCAACGCTTCCGTGGCCTCGTTGCGATGCTGATATTTTCATCGCATCACCTATTCGCGCGGCACGATCAGCTCGCAAACGAAAGCCTTGTTTTGGCCGCGGTTATTGCCGATATTGCCGTCCTGCCCGGTCATTTCTGATTATGGCAAATCGTGCGAGCGGCTCCAATTACCCTTCCCTGCATTTTTAGATCGTTCGCGGTGTGCGCCGTCCTGATGATACCGGGAACGCCCGCGCTGGCGACGGTAGCCTGTGGCACCGGCAGCTTTGAGGCGTGGCTCGCCGATTTCAAGACTGAAGCGGCTGCCAAGGGAATTTCCCAGACCGCGATCAATGCCGGCCTGAACGGCGTGACCAGGATCAGGCGGTGCTTACCCGGGATCATTCGCAAGCGGTCTTCAGTCAGAGTTTTGAGGAGTTTTCCGGCCGCATGGTGCCTCCGCGCCTGACTCGCGGCAGCAATATGATGAAGCAATATGGTTCGGTGCTCGGCCGCATCGAAGAAACCTACGGCGTGCCGGGCGAGGTGCTGGTGGCGATCTGGGGACTGGAGACGGACTTCGGCGTCAATATCGGAAAATTTCCGACCATCCGTTCACTGGCGACGCTGGCTTACGATTGCCGCCGGTCCGACATGTTCCGGGCCGAACTGATGGACGCGCTGCGCATCATCGATCGCGGCGATCTTGCGCCTTCGGAAATGCGCGGCGCCTGGGCCGGCGAAATCGGCCAGACCCAGTTCATGCCGTCGTCCTACATCAAATATGCCGTCGATTTCGACGGCAACGGCCGCCGCGACCTGTTGCGCAGCGCGCCCGATGTGCTGGCGTCGACCGCGAATTACCTCGCCGGCTACGGTTGGCAGCGCGGCAAGGGCTGGGAGCCCGGAAGCCCGAATTTCGCGGTGATCCAGCAGTGGAACAAGAGCGAGGTCTACTCCAAGACGATCGCGTATTTCGCTACCCAGCTCGCGCACGCCCCCTAAGTCTCAAGCGCCCTGTCACGCGCTTGTCAGCATCCGTCCCAACAGCCATTGAACCGGCTGCCGCTTCCGATGGCTTTGATTTTCAAAAGACTGATTCAAAGTTCATTTATCAGAACGCATGCAAATCACGCATGAAGAACCCGTCGCAGGATCGCGATCGTCGATCATCGATCCGCGAACTCGATCCTGAATATTGCGACTTCCGGTAGCGCGAGATCGCATGTCGTCTTTACGACAATCGCAGCGATTTTAAAGGCTATTTGCATCAGTCTGACTTTAAATTGGCTTTCCACGCCACCGGTTTAGCCAGCCACGCCGATAGGTTAATCATTCCTTACCGTCTGCTATGCAATATGAGATTAGCTGCACCGCAGCATTGGAACTTCTGCAGTGCGGTATATCGCTCTATATTCATTTCAACGATGAGGCTCTCCTCCAAGAGCTGAATCGTAAGACAAGGAGACTAACTATGTTGCTCTCGCTCATCCGCATGATCCAGGCGTTCCGGGACTATCAGCGCAATGTCAGCGAACTGTCCCAGCTTAGCGATCGCGAACTGGCCGATATCGGCCTTGATCGCTCGGACATTCCGCGCGTTGCAGCCGGTAACTATCAACGGCTGATTGACTTCAGCCGACTGACGAACGGACAACGCCCGCTTTCGCTGCGGGCGTTGTCGTATCCACGAGGCATCCGCATTCCACTGCGCCGGAAAACGCGCTACCTCTGTGGCCATGACCGGCATCAAATCGTCCTCTGAAACCGTGCATATCGTCGGCGCCGGCCTCGCCGGCTCGGAAGCGGCCTGGCAGGTCGCCAATCGGGCATTCCGCGTTGTCCTGCACGAGATGCGTCCCGGCCGGATGACCGAAGCCCATCGCACCGATGGCCTCGCCGAACTCGTATGCTCCAATTCGTTTCGTTCCGACGACGCCGCCAATAATGCGGTCGGGTTGCTGCACGCCGAAATGCGCCGGCTGGGTTCGCTGATCATGCGCGCGGCCGACGCCAACCAGGTTCCCGCCGGCGGCGCGCTGGCGGTCGATCGCGACGGATTTTCCGCAGCCGTCACCAGGGCGCTGCACGATCATCCCCTGATCGAAATCCATCGCGCCGAAATCGACGGCCTGCCGCCGGCGGATTGGCGCAACGTCATCGTCGCAACCGGGCCTTTGACTTCCGCGCCGCTCGCCGACGCCATCCGCGAACTCACCGACGAGAACGCGCTGGCGTTCTTCGATGCGATCGCGCCGATCGTGCATCGGGATTCCATCGATATGTCGGCGGCGTGGTTTCAGTCGCGCTACGACAAGGTCGGCCCCGGCGGCACCGGCGCCGATTACATCAATTGCCCGATGACCAGGGAGCAATACGACGCCTTCGTCGATGCGCTGATCGCCGGCGAGAAGACCGACTTCAAGGAGTGGGAAACCAATACGCCCTACTTCGACGGCTGCCTGCCGATCGAGGTGATGGCCGAGCGCGGCCGCGAAACGCTGCGTCACGGACCGATGAAGCCGGTCGGGCTGACCAATCCGCACGATCCGACCGTGAAGGCCTACGCCATCGTGCAGCTGCGCCAGGACAACAAGCTCGGCACGCTCTACAACATGGTCGGCTTCCAGACCAAGCTGAAGCACGGCGCACAGCAGCGCGTCTTCCGCACCATTCCCGGGCTTGAGAAGGCCGAATTCGCCCGGCTCGGCGGCTTGCATCGCAACACCTTCCTGAATTCGCCAAAACTGCTGGACGCGCAATTGCGGCTGCGGGCGCAACCGCGGCTGCGCTTTGCCGGACAGATGACGGGCTGCGAGGGCTATGTGGAATCCGCCAGCATCGGGTTGATGGCAGGCCTTTATGCCGCGGCCGATGCCCGTTCGCAGTCGCTGGCGCCGCCGCCGGCGACGACCGCGCTCGGATCGCTGCTCGGCCATATCACCGGCGGCCACATCGAAACCATCGACGCCGGCCCGCGCTCGTTCCAGCCGATGAACATCAATTTCGGGCTGTTTCCGCCGCTCGCCAGCCCGCCCACCAAAAATCCCGACGGTACCCGCCTGCGCGGCAACGAAAAAACCGTTGCGAAGAAACAGGCGATCAGCGTCCGCGCGCTGGCCGATCTCGATCGATGGATTGCCGACAGCCTGCATATTGCTGCGGCGGCGTGAGTCCTTCATGAGCTTGCCCAAAGACGACGCCGCCGTTCTGTCGGCGCAATGGACCGAAGGCGTATTGCTGAAGCGCGACGTGTTCTCCACCGTCGAGCGCGGCCGCTTTCGCGGGCGCGACGGCGAGGTCGATGCGGTGTTGCGCCGGCTCGATCAGGTGCCGTGGTGGTCCTACATCGTCGCGCGCCATCTGTTCGCGCGCGAGCGCCGCGCGCTGGCGTTGGCAAGCGACCTCGATGTCGGGCCGAAACTGTTGTGGGCCGGCCGGCAGGCGCTGGTGCGCGGCTTCATCGACGGCGTGGCGCTGCATCTGGCCAAGCCCTATGGCGACATCGGCTATTTCCGCTCCGCCAAGGCGGCGCTGCGCAGACTGCATCGCGCCGGCATTTGCCACAACGATCTCGCCAAGGAGCAGAACTGGCTGCGCGGCAGCGATGGCCGCGCCTATGTCACGGACTTTCAGCTCGCGGTCTGCTTTAGGACGCGCAGCCGGCTGTTCCGGATCGCCGCTTATGAGGATCTGCGGCATCTGCTCAAGCACAAGCGCAGCTATGCGCCCGACGCGTTGACGCCGAAGGAGCGCCAAATTCTCGCCGCAAATCGCTGGTCGCCAGCATCTGGCTCGCGACCGGCAAGAAAGTCTACCGCGCCATCACCCGCGGCCTGTTCAACTTCACCGATCGCGAAGGCGGCGGCCGGCGGCTGGTCAATGACGCCCCCATGCTGAGCGAGTTGATCCGGAAGAATTCCGCCGTCCGCGATGCGGCCATTGTTGCCTTCGCCGACCGGCGCTCCGGCGTCGGGCTCTATGCCTTTGTCGAGGCCGACCAGACCGCGCTTGAAGCGCAACTGCGCGACGAACTTGCCGCGGCCAAGGGACCAAAGCCGCCGGAGCATATCCAGGTGGTGCAGGCACTGCCGCGCGACAGCGCCGGAAGGCCGCGCACCGAAATCCTGCAGCTTGTCGCGATGAATCAGCTCGATCTGATCGAGCCCATGATGACCAGCGACGCCGACCGCGCGTTTCTGAAGAGCATTCTGGAATCGCGCAAGAATTTGCGGGATCGGTTTAATTTTGAGGCAAGTGATTTGACCTCGCCGTCAAACTGACGGCGCGTTATCGCGCGGGCTTCTTGATGCAAACCGGATCGCCCTGGGCCTGGGGGGTACACTGCCAGTCCGGTCCGAAACCCGCGCTCGCGCTGCGATAATTAATGTCGGGGGCATAGGTCACGACAGCGGCGAAGACGCTGATGATCGCGACCAGAATAAGCAGCAGACGAATGGTGCCGTTCCGGTCCGGATTCCATTGCAACCACTTTTTCATGACTGACAGGATAGCACGCTAGGGTAAGAAAAGCACCGCCCTCGACGCCCGCCAGAGCGTCCATAAGGTCCGAAACCTCGACGTGACCTGCGGCACAAAGGGATCGTTGTCCGCGCGCGACATATGTTTGAGGCTCCGGCCAACCAGCGCCAGCGGCAGGAACACCGGCCTCACCTGCGGCGGCGCGGTCGCCAGCAGCGCGAGTGCCGTCTTCAGATGGGCCTGCGCCTCGCCGATCAACTGATCCAGCGCCGCGCGCAGCTTTGGGGTCTGCTTGCCCGCAAACACTTCCTCCATGTCGCTGCCGTGGCTCTCCAGCAATTGCAGCGGCACGAACAACTGGCGCCGCGAGGCGTCGAGCGGCAATGCCGCCAACACCTGCGCCATGCCTTGCGCCAATCCGGCGTGGCGCGCCAGATGCTCGATCTCGTCGGACTGCGATCCGGCAATCCGTGCGCCGAGCGAAAACAGCGCCGACGAGGTGTCGTTGATGTAGCCTTCCAGCGCCGCCATGGTCGGCATCGGATCGTTGTAGAGATCGAACTGATGCTCATCGATCAGGCGCGACAGCCGCTCGACCGGCAGACGCCAGTTCCGGATCGCCAGCAGCAGTTCGGCCGCGACCGGATTGCCCTCGACCCCGCCATGGCCGGCGCCCGCCAGCATGTCGGTCCACCATTGCAGGCGCATTTCGCCGGGCAGCGGCTGGCTGACCTGCTCGCGCACCCGGGAGATCTCGACATTGAAGGCGTAAAGCGCCAGCAGCGCGCGGCGCTGGTCCGCCGGCACGAACAGCGTGGAGGCGTAGCGGGCAAAATCATGGGCGCGCACCAGGTCGGCGCAGAAATCGGCGGATGACCTGCCGTCGTCCGCGCCGCTCATGGCACCGCGATCAGTGCGGCGGCGACGCGCCGCCGCTCGCCGATCATGATGTTGTAGGTGCGAACCGCCGGGCCGGTCTGCATCGCATCCAGCACCACCTTCACCGCGCGCAACGCCTCGCGAAGCGCCGGCGGCGGCAGCCAGACATCGGTGCCGGTGCCGATGATCAGCGTATCGATAGCGGCGGCCGCGGCGAACACGCGCCCCAGCGTAGCCTTGTCGATATCTTCAGGCTTTGCTGACCGGCCAGGCCCAGATCGCATCGGGCAGGCACAACAGCGAGCCCCGATGCGACATATCGGCGAAAGCAAATCCGCCCTTGCCGTAAGCCTCGATCGGCGCCGATCTCGGAAGATGCGGAGCGTCCGGCGCGGCCCGCCATCGTCACTTCTTCGACGGTTTGTCCGGCGCATCCCGGTTGGTGCCGACGCCAAGATAGATCAGGATCGGTGCTGCGATGAAGATCGAGGTGTAGGTGCCGACCAGCACCACGCCGAACATCATGACCGCGGTGAAGCTGTGAATCGCCGGACCGCCGAACAACAGCAGCGCCAGCAATGCCAGCGTCACCGTGACGTGGGTGATGATCGAGCGCGACAGCGTCGAGTTGATCAATTCGTTGAGCAATTCCGGCATCGGCATTTTCTTGTAACGCCGCAGCATTTCGCGAATCCGGTCATAGATCACGACGGTGTCGTTCAGCGAATAGCCGAGAATTGTCAGCAGCGCTGCGATACTGGTCAGGTCGAAATCGACCTGCGTGATCGACATGAAGCCGATGGTCAGCACGATGTCATGGACGTTGGCGATCATGGCGCCGAGCGCGAACTGCCATTCGAACCGGAACCAGAGATAGATCAGGATCGCAAGGATCGCGAGCATCAGGCCGAGCATGCCGTAGGCCAGCAATTCGCCGGAAACGCGCGGTCCGACCACTTCGACGCGCCGGTAGTCGACGGCATCGCCGAGCGCGCCGCGGACTTTCTGTACCGCCGCCTGCTGCGCGGCGTCGCCGCCGGGCTGTTCGGCAACCCGGATCAGCACCTCAGCGGGCCCGCCGAATTGCTGCAACTGGATGTCGCCGAGACCGAGACCGCCCAGCGTTGCCCGGATCGCCGCAATGTCGGCGGTGCCGGACTTGGCCTGGACTTCCAAAAGCGTTCCGCCCTTGAAGTCGATGCCGAAATTCAGCCCGTGGGTGAAGAACAGCGTGATCGCGACAATCGAAAGCAGCGCCGAAATCGGAAAGCTGATGCGGCGAAAGCGCGTGAAGTCGAAATGCGTGTCGTCCGGGACGATCCGCAGCGACGGCAACCAGCCGAAACAGCTCACGACCGTCAGCACGACGATCAGAGCGCCCAGCCCCAGAAGAACGAAATGTGTCACGAACGGCTCCGCATTCCCTGGAACATGATCCAGCCAGGCTTGATCATATTCGTCGCTCTATCTTCCTGTGAGGCATGATCTCGGTCCGAAAACCGGTATCGATTTTTCGGGATCATGGCCTAGATCGGCACGCTTTGCGGCCGCTTCCACCGCACCCAGCCCGCGACGATCAGGCGGGTGAGCGTAAAGGCGGTAAAAACGGTCGTGATAATGCCGATGCCGAGCGTCACGGCGAAGCCGCGCACCGGCCCGGTGCCGATGTAAAACAGCACCGCGGCGGCGATGAAGGTGGTGATGTTGGAATCGAGAATGGTCGAGAGCGCCCGCTTGAAACCGGCATCGATGGCGGAAATCGCGGTGCGCCCGCCGCGCAATTCCTCGCGGATGCGCTCGTAGATCAGCACATTGGAGTCGACGGCGATACCGACCGTCAGCACGATGCCGGCAATGCCCGGTAGTGTCAGCGTCGCATTCAACAGCGACAGCACGCCGAAGATCATCGCCACATTGATGGCGACCGCGATGTTGGCGAACACGCCGAACAGCCGGTAGGTCAAGAGCATGAACACGATCACCATGATCGAGCCGACATAGGCGGCAAGTTCGCCTTTTTCGATCGAATCCTGCCCGAGCCCCGGCCCGACCGTGCGTTCCTCGATGATCGTCAGCGGCGCCGGCAGCGCGCCGGCGCGCAGCAGGATCGCCAGATCGTTGGCCTGCTGCACGGTGAAATTACCCGAAATCTGGCCGGAGCCGCCAGTGATCGGTTCCTGAATCACCGGCGCCGAGATCACCTTGTTGTCGAGCACGATCGCGAACGGCTCCTTGACGTTTTCGGAGGTCGCCTTGGCGAATTTCGCGAACCCCGTGAGTTGAATTTGAAGGACACGATCGGCTGACCGTTGCGCTGGTCGAAGCCGGGCTGGGCATCGATCAGGTCGCCGCCGGAGACCAGCACCTCTTTCTTGATGACATAAGGCTGCGGGTTCGCTGGATCGGCGCTGGGAAGCAATTCCGAATCCGACGGCAGCCCTCCCTTTTGGGCCTGGTCCGGCGGCACCGTGAGATCGACCATCCGGAATTCCATCTTGGCGGTCTTTCCGAGCAGCTCCTTCAAGCGGGTCGGGTCCTGCAGGCCCGGCACCTGCACCAGAATGCGATCATTGCCCTGACGCTGGATCAACGGCTCGACAGTGCCGAGTTCGTTGACGCGACGCTCGACGATCTGGATCGACTGCTCGACCGATTGCCGGATGCGGTCGGTGATCGCGGCTTGGCGGAACTGTCAGCCGGATCAGCCCGCCGCCGGCATCGGTAACTTCAAGGCTGCGCTGGCCGTTGGAGCCGAGCAAGCCACCCAGCGGCTGCGACAGCTCGCGCAGTTTTGTTAGCGCGGTCTGCAGATCGGTATCCTTGGTGATGCGCACCTCGACCGTATCGGTGCGTACATTGAGGCCGGTATAGCCGATCTTGGCCTCGCGCAGCACGCGGCGCGTATCGTCGCGGACCTGATCGAGCTTCTCCTTCTTGACGTAGTTGGAATCGACCTCGAGCAGAAGATAGGAGCCGCCCTGCAGGTCGAGGCCGAGCACCAGATGCCGCTGCGCCCAAGCCGGCCAGGTCTTTACCCTGGCCTCGGGGAAGAAATTCGGAACGGCGCAAAGGCACACCACCAGCGCAGTGAAGATGATCGCCAGCGCCTTCCACCGCGTGAAATACAACATCGAGTTGACCCGTCAGAATTCTAGGAATGTGCGCCGAACGAAAACGCGCTAGCTCGCCGAACTGTCATCCTTGGCGACTTCAGCTTTTTCCTTGGCCGGCTCGCCCTTGGCGCGCACGCCGGAAATCATCTGCCGCATCTGCCGCACCCGGACGCCGTCGGAAATCTCGAATTCGATCTGGTCGTCATCGACCACCTTGGTGACCTTGCCGACAAGCCCGCCTGTCGTCACCACGGTGTCGCCGCGACGGATGTTCTTCACGAGCTCGGCATGGTCCTTCACCTTCTTCTGCTGCGGCCGCAGAATCAGGAAGTACATGATCACGAAGATCAGCGCGAACGGCAGCAGCGACATCAACATGCTGTTGGTGTCGCCGCCGGCCCGCGGCCTGGGCAAACGCAGGAGTAATCAGCATTCGGACAATCCTCGTGGAGCGGGAATGAGCCGGCAACGCATTGGCGTCAGGCCGGATCGGGCAAATTCGCGCGGACTATAGCGGCCGCGGTCCCAATTGCAACGCTGCCAGACCCCACATTTGCCCTTCATTTGAGTGGCTTGCAGCCTTCCCTGCGGCCCGATAAGGGTGCGCGGTCAGGAGCCCCAGAGATGTCGAAAAAGCCTCGCAAAACCGCAACCCGCCGCCGCCAAGGCGGCTTTGCGGAAACCCCGGCCAACCGCGACAAAACGACCCGAGCGCCGAGCAGGACACCGCGGAGCGGATGGCGCGCGCGCTCGAAGCCATCGCGACGCACCTGTCGGCCGCATCGCCCGCACCGGTCAATACGGCCGATCTGTTCGAGAGCGCCGACGCGTTCGTCTGGCACCCGGATGGACGGCTGGCGCCGGTGCCGCGCGTCAGCCGCGTCGATCTCGGCCTGCTCAAGGGGATCGAGCGGATGCGCGACATCCTGATCGAGAATACCGAGCGCTTTGCCGATGGCCTGCCCGCCAACAACGCGTTGCTGTGGGGCGCGCGCGGCATGGGAAAATCGTCGCTGGTCAAGGCGGCGCATGCCAGCATCAACGCCAACCGCAAGCCGGCCGACCGCCTGAAGCTGATCGAGATTCACCGCGAGGACATCGAGAGCCTGCCGGCACTGATGGACCTGCTTCGCAGTTCGGATTTCCACTTCATCGTGTTCTGCGACGACCTGTCGTTCGACGGCAACGACGCCTCCTACAAATCGCTGAAGGCGGTGCTGGAGGGCGGCATCGAGGGGCGTCCCGACAATGTGATCCTGTATGCGACCTCCAACCGCCGTCATCTGCTGGCGCGCGAGATGATCGAGAACGAACGCTCGACCGCGATCAATCCCGGCGAAGCGGTCGAGGAAAAAGTCTCGCTGTCGGACCGCTTCGGCTTATGGCTCGGCTTCCACCGCTGCAGCCAGGACGAATACCTTGCGATGGTGAAGGGCTATTGCGGCCATTTCGGCATCAAGCTCGACGAAGCCACGCTTGAGCGCGAGGCGCTGGAATGGTCGACCACGCGCGGTTCACGCTCCGGCCGCGTCGCCTGGCAGTTCACACAGGAATTGGCGGGCCGGCTGGGTGTGAAGCTGAAGGCTTAAACCGTCATACGCGGGCTTGACCCGCGTATCCATCTTTATAAACATTGATCGAAAAGGATGGATTGCCGGGTCAAGCCCGGCAATGACGATCAACTAACTCGCTTGGCTCACGCCCCGTTGAGGAATTGCAGCGGGTCGACCGGCGACGAGCCTTTGCGGATCTCGAAGTGCAGTTGCGGCGATCCCACTTCGCCCGACTGACCGGATTTGGCGATGGTCTGGCCGCGCTTGATGGTGTCGCCGCGCTTCACCAGCAATTCGCTCGCATGGGCATAGGCGGTGACGTAACCGTTGGAATGCCGAACCAGAACCAGGTTGCCATAGCCCTTGAGCTCATTGCCCGAATACGCGACGACGCCATCCTCGGCCGCCTTGACCGGCGTGCCCTCGGGCACAGCCAGGTTGATGCCGTCATTGGCCTTGCCGTTGGCTCTTGGCGCCATAGGCCGTAATCACCTTGCCGCGCACCGGCCAACGGAAGGTCGGCAGCGCGCCGGTTGCCTCGGCTGGCCTTAACCGGCGTTTCTGCCGCCGGCGCGTCCTCGATCTTGGTGGTGGCCTGGGCCAGACGCGCGGTTTGCGGCGGAACGGTCGTCGCGGCGGCCACTTTGGTTGCGGGCGGCAGCGGTGCCACGGCGGGCTGGGCCGCTGCAACCGCGACCGGCTGCGCAACCGGCGCCACAGCCGCGGTCTTCGCGCCCGGCACGGTGAGCTTCATGCCGAGCTTGAGCTTGCTCGACGGTTCGAAGCTTGTTGGCTCTGGCGAGTTCGGCGACCGGAACGTGGTTGCGGCGCGCAATGCTGAGCAAGGTGTCGCCGTGATTGACGACATGAACCGACGGCGCCGCACTCGCCACAGCGACCGGCTTGCTTGCCGGCGCGGCAAGCGCGGGGGCGGCCGCAACGGACGCGGCCGGATGCGGAATGATCAGTTGCTGACCCGGCGACAGCGCGCGCGGCCCCTTGTAGCCATTGGCCTGCATGATCGCGGCGGACGAAACGTTATAGCGGCGCGACAGAATTTCGAGCGTGTCGCTGGTGCCGACGATGATCGTGGTGCCGCCCTGACCGGAGCCGTGCGTCGCCGCGACCGAGCGCGGCGCAACGGTGCCGGTGGTCTCGATGCGGATGGGCCGGCGGAGAATAGGAGGCCAGGCCGCGCCCTCCTCCGGACACGCCGGAACTCGCCGGTCGGATAGGACTGCGGTGCCGCGATCGGCGGCGGCAACGCCGATGACTGATACTGCGGCTGATATTGCGGACGGGAATATTGCGGAAGCTCGCGGCGCTCGACCGTGGGCGTCGGGCACCGAACCGGTGGCTTCCTGCTGCGATGCAAAGGGATTGGAAAAGGGATTTTGCGAGAGGCGCGTCGACATGTCGGCGCTGCAGCCGGCAAAACCGAATCGACATCAGCGCCAGCACCGCGACTTGCGGTACGCGGCGCGAGCAAAGCAACTCGACGACACGGGACATGGTTACTCACTCGTACGCAACAAATTACTGTTTTGAGTAAACACCTCCCCAGTAAACAACCGCTTAACCCTGCGAATAAGATGTTGGCGGGACAGCCGATCCGGATTTTACAGTTCGCGGGCGATGCCGGGCAGCGCCGGCACGAAACGGACGTCGACCAGCTCCTTGCGCTCCAAGCCGCCCTCGGTCCGGATCACGCGGACCAGGGTCTGGGTGCCCTGATGCGGCCCGACCGGCGCGATCAGGATACCGCCGGGCTCGAGCCGCTCGCGTCAGCGCCTCGGGAATTTGCTCCATCGCGGCGGTGACCATGATGCGGTCGAAGCTGCCGGCACCGGCCGGGATATCGAAGCCATCCCCCAGCATCACCTCGACATTGTCGCAGCCGAGCTTTTCGAGCCGCACCCGGGCGCTGTCGGCCAGCGTCCGGTAACGCTCGATCGTCAGCACCTGCCGGCCAGCCGCGACAGGATGGCGGCCTGGTAGCCCGGAGCCGGTGCCGATCTCGAGCACGCGGTGATGCTTCTGCAGCTGCAATTGTTCGGTCATGTAGGCCACCACGAACGGCTGGCTGATGGTTTGCCCGCAGGCGATGCCGAGCGCGCTGTCGCGGTAGGCATCGGCGCGGTCGGCCGCCGCGACGAAAATATCGCGCGGAATCTCCTCCATGGCCCGCAGCACGGCCTGATCGCTGATCCCGCGCCGCCGCAGGTTGAGCTGAAACATCATCTTTTCCGGCGGATTTTGGCTAGTGGGCATGGCGATCTCTTCAAACGCTGATCGGGCCAGTCTAGCGCGCCCCGGTCGAACCGATGGATGCAATATGAGCTGTCGGGTTAAGGAATAGGTTGCTGTCCGAATCGCTGTTCCCGCTATGGCACCAGAGCAACACCTTCTTCGGTCGACGGCAATCAATCCTGCTCGCGAACGCAGCTGGCGAGCTGGGCAATTGGAATCGCGCGTCACGTTGACGTTGCGCCGGTTGACGTTATTTGCGAACCTGAGTGCTGGGACGGGCAAGGACATCATCACCATGACTGCGACGCGGCCGCCGGGCGGTTCGGTGTTTCTCGTCGAGGACGAGGTCATGATCAGGATGATGGTCGCCGACATGCTGGAAGAGCTGGGCTACAGCGTCGCGGCCGAGGCCGGCGAGATCAACGAGGCGATCAAGCTTGCGCAATCGGCCGAGTTCGACCTCGCCATTCTCGACGTCAACGTCAACGGCAAGGTGATTTCGCCGGTCGCCGAACTGATCAAGGCGCGCAACCGCCCGTTCATCTTCGCCACCGGCTATGGCTCGTCGGGCCTTCCCGAGGAATACCGCGACCGCCCCGCGCTGCAGAAGCCATTCCAGCTCGAAACCCTGGCGCGGATGATCGACACCGCGCTGAAGAGCACGACGGTTTAGCGCACACTCATGGTGTCGTAGCGACCGTTCGCTCGCCGTTGCCGCTACTACGACCATGATCGGTCGCCCAGCTCAGTCTATTTCAGCGTCGCCGTCAGCGCCTCGCGAAAACTCTTCGTCGGTGCGATCGAGCCGCAGCGGCGTCACCGAAACGTAGCGCGCGGCCAGTGCTGCCAGATCGGTGCCCTCCGCCGGCACGTCGATTTGCGCGAGGCGCTCGAACCCGATCCAGAAATACGGATTGCCGCGGCCGTCGCGGCGCTCGTCGACTTTCAGAAACCCGAGATTGCGCTTGCCCTGCCGCGTCACGCGCACGCCCTTGACATCGTCGGGCGCGCAGGAGGGGAAGTTGACATTGATCACGGTGTTCTTGGGCACGCCGGCGTCGATCACCTTGCGCAGGATCTCGGGGCCGAATTTCAGCGCCGTCTCCCACAGCGGCGCGTGGCGGGTCTCCATGCTGAATTCCTGCGACAGCGCGAACGACGGAATCCCCAGAATGGTGCCTTCCAGCGCGCCGGCGATGGTGCCGGAATAGACCACGTCTTCGGCGACGTTGCGGCCCTTGTTGACGCCGGACAGCACGAGGTCCGGCATGGTTTCGCCGAGGATGTGGCGCGCGCCCATGATGACGCAATCGGTCGGCGTGCCCCGCACCGCGAAATGCCGCGGGCCGACTTCGCGCAGCCGCAACGGATCGTTCAGCGACAGCGAATGCGAGACGCCGGACTGATCGAGTTCCGGCGCCACCACCCAGACATCGTCGGACAATGCGCGCGCGATCTCCTCGACGATCTTCAGGCCCGGCGCATGGATGCCGTCGTCATTGGTGCAGAGAATTCGCATCGCTCAAACGCCCATTTCGGTCAATTCCGCCGAGGTCAGAGCCTCCGCCGGAGGCTCATTTTTTTATTTGACGCGTTTTCTTCACGCGAACCGGTATCCACTTCGCTGGAAAACGCTTTGATGTGCCGTCTTATCGGGCTATCGCCGATGACGCAAACCCGGCCAGTTCAATGCGGTTATCGCCGAATGCGAATGCGCCACAGCGGCAGGAATTTGGCTGACCCGCGCTCGATTCGCAGGCCAAACGGTTGAGCGGCCGGTTTTGGCAGCTCAGACCGGAGTGGCTCTCAGGCGGTCGGCGAAACGCTCTCGACCACAGCGGCGGCCTTTCGCGGCGGCTCCGGATAATGTTTGCGGGCGACGGCGAGCGCCTTGTCGAAATCCTCGCGATTGAGCCACGCTCGGCGCGCAGGCTTTCCAGCACGCCGTCTTCCCACAGCCGGGAGGCCTCGATATCGAATTGGCCCTTCTGCTTCTGATCGCAGGCCTGAATGCCGTAGCCGGTGACGGCCCATTGCTTGCCGACCCAATAGATGTCGCGATGCAGGGCCATCTGTGATCTTCGCTTCCCGGGACGCAATTGCTCACAGGCAGCGGAACCGAAGATAACGGGCCGCCCCGCCTTCGCAACAGCGAACGCGCAGGCCGCATCGAATAAATTGCGGGCAGCTATCGGTCTTTCGTCGATCACCTTCAGGCCGCCCATATAGGGCTGCAGCACGTCGGGCACGGCGATCGAGCCGTCTTCCTGCTGGTAGGTTTCCATGACCGCGATCAGCGCGCGGCCGACCGCCGTGCCGGAGCCGTTCAGCGTGTGCACGAAACGCGGCTTGCCGTCGGGCCCGCGATAGCGCGCATCCATGCGCCGGGCCTGGAAATCGCCGCACACCGAGCAGCTGGAGATTTCGCGGTAGGCGCCGCCCTCGCCCTGGCCCGGCATCCAGACCTCGATGTCGTAGGTCTTCTGCGCCGCAAAGCCCATGTCGCCGGCGCACAGCGTCATCACCCGGTAATGCAGATCGAGCCGCCGCAGCACTTCCTCGGCGCAGGCCAGCATGCGCTCGTGCTCGTCCTTGCTGTTCTCGGGCGTCGTGATCGAGACCAGTTCGACTTTTGTGAATTGATGCTGGCGGATCATGCCGCGGGTATCGCGCCCGGCCGCGCCCGCTTCGGCGCGAAAGCACGGCGTCAGCGCCGTCAGCCGCATCGGCAGTTCTTTTTCGTCGAGGATGGATTCGCGGACGAGGTTGGTCAGCGGGACTTCGGCGGTGGGGATGAGCCCGAGACGATCGTGTCCAGTTTATCAAGACTCCTGCGTAGGCCCTACGCTGAGACTTCGTCAACTCCCGGCCGTATCGTTCGTCAATCTCCGCGATCAATTCACCCTTGACTAGCCCAGAACTGATCGTCCTCAAATTTCGGCAATTGCCCGGTGCCGAACATCACGTCATCGCGCACCAGCAGCGGCGGATTGATCTTCGGTATAGCCATGCTCGTTGGTGTGCAGATCGAGCATGAACTGCCCGATCGCGCGCTCCAGCCGCGCCAGGCCTTTCTTCAGCACCACAAAGCGCGCGCCGCATAATTTCGCCGCGGCTTCGAAATCCATGAAGCCGAGCGCGTCGCCGAGATCGTCATGCGGTTTTGGCGCGAACGCATAGTTGCGCACCGCGCCGAACACGTGGCGCTGCACATTGCCGTGCTCGTCGACGCCGTCGGGCACTTCGTCGAGCGGCAAGATTCGGAATCGCGGCCAATTCCTTGGCGAGTTCTTCGTCCGCCGCCTTGGCGGCGGCTTCGAGCTGCGGCATCGTGGTTTTGAGTTCGGCGACCTCGGCCATCAACTTGGCCGCGCGCGCGTCGTCCTTGGCCTTCTTGGCGTCGCCGATTTCCTTCGAAGCCGCATTGCGCCGCGCCTGCGCCTGCTCCGACGCCAGGATCGCCGCGCGGCGCTTCTCGTCGATCGCCAGCAGCGACGCCGACAACGGCTCCAGCCCGCGCCGCTTCAGCGCGGCGTCGAAGGCGGCGGCGATTGTCGCGGATCGATTTGATGTCGTGCATGACGAATATTCCTGCGTCATGGCCGGGCTTGTCCCGGCCATCCACGTCTTGGTCGCAAGGTCTGTAAAAGACGTGGATGCCCGGGACAAGCCCGGGCATGACGAATTAGAACGCGACGGTCGTCCTCCGCGCAACGGTTTCAGCGTCATCCCGAGGTGCGAGCCACTTCGGCGAGCCTCGAAGGATGCGGCCACAGGTGCTCGCTGCCCATCCTTCGAGGCGCGCAAGGGCGCGCACCTCAGGATGACGGCGGTAGATGCGGCAAGCGCTGCCCTACTCCGCCGGTTGGCGGCGGGCGGCGGCGGGGCGGCGGATGGCGGTGGTCGCGGCTGTCTTGGCGGCGGCGGCCGCTTTTCCACGATGCGCACGGCGATGATCGAGCCTTCGTACAGCGCCAGCAGGGGCACCGCGAGCGAGGCCTGGCTCAGCACGTCGGGCGGCGTCAGCACGGCGGCGATGATGAAGGCGACCACGATGAAATAGCGGCGCTTCTCGCGCAGCTGCTTCGAGGTGATGATGCCGATCCGCCCCAGCAGCGTCAGGATCACCGGCAACTGGAACGCGATGCCGAAGGCGAAAATCAGCGACATCATCAGCGACAGATATTCGCCGACCTTCGGCAGCAACTGGATTTGCGCGGTCTCGGGGCCGCCGATCTGCTGCATGCCGAGCGAGAACCGCGACCAGCATCGGCAGCACCACGAAATAGACCAGCATCGATCCCAGCACGAAGAAGAACGGCGTCGCGATCAGATAAGGCAGGAACGCGCCGCGCTCGTGCTTGTAGAGGCCGGGCGCCACGAACTTGTAGATCTGCGCGGCCACGATCGGGAACGAGATGAAGCCGGCGCCGAACAGCGCCAGCTTCAACTGGGTCAGGAAATATTCCAGCAAGCGCCGTGTAGATGAATTTCGAATTTTCCGCGCCCGCGACCCAGACGAACGGCCACACCAGCACGTTGTAGATCTGCTTGGCAAAGAAGAAGCAGAAGATGAAGGCGACGCCGAACGCCAGCAGCGCCTTGATCAGCCGCGAGCGCAGCTCGATCAGGTGATCCATCAGCGGCGCTTTGCTGGCCTCGATATCTTCGGCGCTCATGACGCTTTGGCGTCCTTGGCGACAGGCTCGAGTCGCAGCGGCATGGGCGTGCAGCTTCGGCGAACGTCGCCGGCGTCGGCGCCTCGGGCGTTGTCGGATGAGCCGGCAGGTCGATCCGCGGGCAGTGCGTTTCGGCGATACGCGGCGTCGCATCGATGTTCCGAGCGTCGCCGCGGCATCGGCGATATCGCCGGCGCATCGGTTGATATCGCCGGCGTATCGCGTTGTATCGCCGGCTTGTCGACGTCATCGATCCGGAGCGACTCGCTGACGTCCTTTTGCAGCGAGGTCATGATGTTGCCGCCGGTAAAGCCGGTGGCGGCTTCCTTGACCTCGTCAAAGCTCTTTTTGAGGTCGGCCATTTCGGCCTCGCGCATGGCTTCCTGGAACTGGCCCTGGAATTCGGCGGCCATCTTGCGCGCCTTGCCCATCCATTGCCCGACCATGCGCAGCACGCCCGGCAATTCCTTCGGGCCGATGGCGATCAGCGCGACAACCGCGATGACGGCGAGTTCACTCCACCCGATGTCGAACATGAAAAATTCCGCTCACGCGAGGCGATTTCACCCAACCATCAAACACGTTGGGCCGCCCGCGTCTCCTCACCGGTCTTGCCGCAAGCCTGTCGCAAGTCCTCTGCCCAGACAGTCCTTCGCCTAGACAGCCTTGGCTCAGACAGCCTTGCTGCCGACATCCGACCGCGCCGCCGTGGACGGCGTTGCGTTATGATCGATCGTCTTCACGGGCTCGGGCTTTTCCGCAGTCTTGTCATCGTCCTGCATGCCCTTCTTGAAGGCCTTGATGCCCTGCGCGACGTCGCCCATCAGGTCCGAAATCTTGCCGCGGCCGAACAACAGCAGGACGACTGCGATCACGACGATCCAGTGCCAAATGCTAAGCGAACCCATCCTGCAACCCTCCAAACACGCGAGGCCGGCGACCCGGCCTATCCTTCCCGGAAAGTAGGCTCAGGAGGTGTCAAAAACAAGGACTTAAGCCGCGTCAAATCGCTGTTAGCGCGCTACCGTTAATCCGCGTCCCGTCAGGCCGGCTACGCGATGCCGACAGCGGCGTGAAACTAGCCTGCCGTCGCCGGTTTCCGGCTCCGACGGCCGGCGCCAGCGCCAGTTCCAGATCGCCGATCTCCAGCGGATCCTCGTCATCGCGCAAGGCCGGATCGTCCGACGGCGTCGGAACACTGAAGCCGGAAGGCAGCCGCGAATCCAACAGGCCCGTTCCCTTCAGTTCCTCAAGGCCCGGCAGATCGCCGAGCGCCTCCAGGCTGAACTGCGACAGGAAGGCTTCCGTGGTTCCGAAGGTCAGCGGACGGCCCGGCGTCTTGCGGCGGCCGCGCGGGCGAATCCAGCCGGTTTCCAGCAGCACATCCAGCGTTCCCTTGGAGGTGATCACGCCGCGGATTTCCTCGATCTCGGCGCGGGTGACCGGCTGATGATAGGCGATGATCGCCAGCATCTCGATCGCCGCGCGCGACAGCCGCCGCGTCTCGGTGCTCTCCCGCGTCATCAGCCAGGACAGATCGCCGGCGGTGCGGAAGGTCCATTTATTGGCGACGCGAACCAGATTGACGCCGCGCGAGGCGTAATCCGCCTGCAATTGCGCCAGCGCGACCTTGATATCGACGCCGTCGGGCATCCGCTTGGCCAGCGTGGCCTGATCGAGCGGCTCGGTGGAGGCAAACAGCAGCGCTTCCAGCAGCCGCAATTCCTCGGGCCGCGCTTGCGGATCGACAGAACGCTCCTCGGCATCGGCTATGCGTTTTTCCGCCAGGCTTGCCATGGCTCGGTCTCCTTCTTCCACTTACTCGGCCGGCAGATCCGGCGCGGTCATCGCGTCGGATGCTGGTTGCGGCGGACGCTTTCGAAAATACAGCGGCGCGAACGCCTCTTTCTGGTGCAGTTCCACCTCGCCTTCCCTGACCAGTTCCAGCGCGGCGGCAAAGCTGGAGGCGAACACGGTGGCCTTTTGCGAGGGATCGACGACGTAATTGATCAGGTACTCGTCGAGGCGGCTCCAGTCCTCGGCCATTCCGACCAGGCGCTCCAGCGACGCCCTCGCCTCGGCCAGCGACCACACCGTGCGTTTGGCCAGATGCACCGTCGCCAGCACCCGCTGCTGGCGCTGCGCGGCATAGGCGGTGAGCAGGTCGAACAGGGTTGCGGTGAACTTGGGATGGCGGATTTCGGCGATGGCTTCGGGATTGCCGCGCGGAAAAATGTCGCGCTGCAATTGCGGGCGGTTCATCAGCCGGTTCGACGCTTCGCGAATGGCCTCCAGCCGGCGCAGCCGGTTGGCCAGCGCGGTCGCCATTTCCTCGGCGCTCGGTCCGTCCGCGCGTGGCGGGTTCGGGCAGCAGCAGCCGCGATTTCAGAAACGCCAGCCATGCCGCCATCACCAGATAGTCGGCGGCAAGCTCGAGCCGGATCTTTCGGGCCGCCTCGATGAACACCAGATACTGGTCGGCCAGCGCCAGAATGGAAATCTTGGCGAGATCGACCTTCTGCTGCCGCGCCAGCGCCAGCAGCAGGTCGAGCGGGCCCTCATAGCCCTCGACGTCGACGACCAGCGACGGCTCGTCGTCGGCGAGTTCGGCGGGCCGGCCGGTTTCAAACGATAGAATTTCCGCGCTCATGCGCCTGCCATTCCTGCCCGATCAATCAACGCATCCAGTTCAGCCCGCGCCGCCAGCCGGTCGAACGGCTGCGGCGCCTTGCGCGATGCCAGCGCCCGTCTGGCGCGCTGCAGCGCCTTGCCCGACAATTCCGGCGTCTCGGCCGCGACCTCGCGCATTTCGTCGAGCTTGCCGTTGCAATGCAGAACCATGTCGCAGCCGGCGGCGAAGATGGCCCGGGTCCGCTCGGCGATCGATCCCGCCAGCGCATTCATGGACACGTCATCACTCATCAACAAACCCTGGAACCCGATCACGCCGCGAATCACCTGTTCGATGATTGTCGCAGAAGTCGTCGCCGGATGGGCGGGGTCCAGCGCGCTAAACACAACATGTGCGGTCATCGCCATCGGCAGGTCCGCCAGCGGTTGAAACGCGGCAAAATCGGTCCGTTCCAGCTCCGCTTTGGGCGTATCGACCTCCGGAAGCCTGAAATGGGTATCCGCGGTCGCCCGTCCATGCCCGGGAATGTGCTTCAGAACCGGCAAAATGCCACCCTGCTCCAGCCCCTCCGTCACGGCGCGCGCGATCGCCGCGACCTTGTTGCGGCTCGGTTCCATAGGCCCGGTTGCCGATCACGGCGTCGGCGCCGGCAACCGGCACATCCGCCAGCGGCAGGCAATCGACGGTGATGCCGGTTTCAATGAGGTCGGCCGCGATCAGCCGCGCGCTCAACCGCGCGGCGGACAGCCCAAGCGCCGGATCGATGTCGTAAAGCGCGCCAAAGACGGCGCCCGGCGGATAGACCGGCCAGTGCGGCGGGCCGAAGCGCTGCACCCGGCCGCCCTCCTGGTCGATCAGGACCGGCGCATCGGGATCACCGATCGATTCCCGCAATTCGTCGAACAAGCAGAATACTTGCGCCGGCGTCTCAATATTCCGCTTGAACAGGATAAATCCCCACGGCCGCTCCGCGCGGATGAATTCACGCTCGGCGGCGTTCAGTTCCGGTCCGGATACGCCTGTGATGAATGCCCGCGTGCTCATGCGCGGCCGATTAGCCCGCTGCCGGCCCAAGGGTCAAGGAAACGGCCGTTAATTCCTTTGGACGACGCACTGTCCGCCGGCGGTTTTCAGGCTGCCGCAGAACTGCGAGGCTTCCTCGGGCGAGCCGAACGGGCCGACCATGGCGCGGTAGTAGACGCCCTTTCGCCGAGATCGGCGCGCTTGATCACGGGGCTGCGCGATCCCAGCACGGCCGGGAACTTGCCCTGCAGGGCCCGATAGGAGGCCTGGGCGTCGGCCTCGTTCCGCTGCGAGGAGACCTGAACCAGGTATCCGCCGCCGCCTGCCGCGGCGCGGCGCGGTTTGCACCGGGGTCGTTGGCGGCCACCCGGGTTCGGCGGTTCGGCAGCAGGCGGCTGGGCGGCCTGCGGCGACAGCGACAGCGGCGCATTGGCAGCTGAGGCATTCGCATTGGCCGCCGCCGGCGGCGCGCGGCGGCGCGGCTCGTGCGGCGGCGCCGCCGGCTTTGCCGCCGGGGCTGCGGCGCCGTCGACCGGCAGCCGCGGCGCCGTCAGGCTGGTCGCCACGAACGGAAAGGGTCTTGATCTTTCGCGGCTCGTTGTTCGGCATGCGTGCCATTTCCGGCGTTGACCGGCGGCGGGCGCGCTCGGCGCGACGCTCGCCACGGTCGGCGGATTGGCATTCTGGTTCAGCGGCGGAAACACCACGCGCGGCGCGGACTTGGCATTGACGTCGACCGGCGCTTCTTCGCGCGGAACGATCTTCTCGGTGCCATCGCCCGCTGCCATGCGGTCCGGCACCTTGGCATTGCGCGTCGGCCGGCGCCGGCACGATCTTGGTCGGACTGGTATCAGCCTTGATGATCGGCGGCTCGCCGCTGCGCGGCGATCCGACATAGGTGCGATAGGCAAACGCCGCGCCCGTCCCCACCACCGCCAGCGCAAGAACGACGACAACCGT
This sequence comes from uncultured Pseudomonadota bacterium, assembly GCA_963771225.1. GTDB lineage: Bacteria > Pseudomonadota > Alphaproteobacteria > Rhizobiales > Xanthobacteraceae > Bradyrhizobium. Next base: position 802,945 of record CAVYSR010000017.1, read on the forward strand.
GACCATGCCGCCGCGGCGCTTCTGGACCGGCTCTTCGGCGCCGTCGTCATAGCCGTCCTGATAGGCGTAGGCGTCGTCCGCATAGCCCGGATCGTGCTGGGTTTCCTGCGCGTCGGAATCGAGCTGGCCGTACAGCGCATCGTCGTAGCGCGACGGATCGGGCTGCTGATCGGCGTCATCGGCGAAAGGCGGCGCCTGCATGATAGTCCGGCTCGGGCGCGGCGATGGGCTGCCGCATAGCGCTGCAGCGGATGCACCGCGCTCGGGATAATCCTGCTCGGCTGGCGGGATCCTGCTGCGGCGGTTCCTGCCGCGCGACGCGCTGCATCCATGGCGGCGGGCCGGCGGGACGCCGTCCTCATCCGCCACCGTATCCTCTTCCGCTGCCGGCGGGTCATATTGATCGTGCACGTCTGATCGTGTCCGCCGCCCGCGGCTGTACCGGCTGATTGGCCCGGCCCATGCTGGCGAACGGATCGGTCTGACCGATCAGCCGCGCGAGTTCGGCCAGCGGATCGCTCTCGCCCTTTGCGGACGCATGCTGGTCATCGCCGCGATCGTAGTCGTCGTCGGCGGGAAAAGGTCTGTCCTGATATCGATCAGCCATCGTGATGATGCGTCCCCTTCGGGAAAGCCGCCAACCCGCCTCTTACAAACGAACCAGCCCCTGCCAGATGCCCTCACAGGTCCCCATGTGAGCGGCCTTAGCCCCTGTCTATCGCATCTCGTCCGGAGCATGGACGCCGAGAACGGCAAGCCCCGATGCCAGAACCGAGACGACGCCCTGGACCATAGCCAGCCGCGCCTTCGTGATCTCTGCATCATTATTGATAATGAAGCGTAAATAGGGCAAATCGCGCCCCCTCGTCCATAGCGCATGAAATTCGCTGGCAAGATCATAGAGGTAAAAAGCGATTCGGTGCGGCTCATGTGCCGCCGCCGCCGCCTCGATCATCCGGGGGTAGAGCGCCAGCCGCCGCAGCAGGTCCAGTTCCGCCGGGTCGGTCAGCCGCTCCACCGCCGCGTCCGCCAGGAACGCCGCCCGCGCGCCGGCCTCCTCCGGCAGGTCCGGGATCACCTCGCGCGCATTGCGGAACACCGAATGGCCGCGGGCGTGGCCGTACTGGACGTAGAAGACCGGGTTGTCCTTGGACTGCTCGATCACCTTGGCGAGGTCGAAATCCAGCACCGCGTCGTTCTTGCGGAACAGCATCATGAAGCGGACGGCGTCCGTGCCGACCTCGTCGACCACCTCGCGCAAGGTGACGAAATCGCCGGAGCGTTTCGACATCTTCACCGGCTCGCCATTGCGCAGCAGCCTGACGAGCTGCACGATCTTCACGTCGAGCGCGGCCTTGCCCGACGGTGACCGCCTTGATCGCGGCCTGCATGCGCTTGATGTAGCCGCCGTGATCGGCGCCCCAGACGTCGACCAGGTTGCGAAAGCCGCGGTCGAACTTGTTCTTGTGATAGGCGATGTCGGAGGCGAAATAGGTATAGGAGCCGTCCGACTTGATCAGCGGCCGATCGACATCGTCGCCATAGGCGGTGGCGCGAAACAGCGTCTGCTCGCGATCCTCATAGTCCTCGACCGGCGCGCCCTTCGGCGGCGGCAGGCGGCCTTCGTAGACGTCGCCCTTGGCGCGCAGGTAATCGATGGTTTCGGCGACACGGTTGTTGCCGGTCTCGATCAGCGACCGCTCGGAGAAGAACACGTCGTGCTTGATGTTGAGCGCGGCGAGATCGCCCTTGATCTCCTCCATCATCATGGCAATGGCCTTGGCCCGCACGGCCGGCAGCCACTCGGCCTTCCGGCATCGCCAGCAGCTTGTCGCCGTATTCGGCGGCCAGCGCCTGCCCGACCGGCTTCAGATAGTCGCCGGGATAAAGCCCTTCCGGAATCTCGCCGATGTTCTCGCCGAGCGCCTCGCGGTAGCGCAGGAACGCCGAGCGCGCGAGCACATCGACCTGGGCGCCGGCATCGTTGATGTAATATTCGCGTGTCACGTCGTAGCCGGCGAAAGCCAGCAGGCTTGCCAGCGCATCGCCGAACACCGCGCCGCGGCAATGGCCGACATGCATCGGCCCGGTCGGATTGGCCGAGACATATTCGACATTGACCTTCTCGGCCGCGCCGATCGCGCTGCGTCCGTAGGCAGCGCCCTCGCGCAGCACGGTGCGCAGCGCGTCCGACCAGGCCGACGGCTTCAGGGTGAGATTGATGAAGCCGGGACCGGCGACATCGACGGACGCGATCAAATCGTCGGCGCGCAGCCTGGCCGCGATCTGTTCGGCGAGATCGCGCGGCTTGGCCTTGGCCTCCTTGGCCAGCACCATCGCGGCATTGGTCGCCATGTCGCCATGCGCGGCATCGCGCGGCGGCTCGACCACGACGCGCGACAGGTCGATGCCCGCGGGCCAGCCGCCTTCGGCCGCGAGCGCGCCGCAGACCGCATGCACGCGCGCCAGCACATTGGCGAAAAGATGCGGCGGAGAGGCTTGATCGACCATGGCCGCCGCCTAACGCAAATCCGGGGTCGAGTCAAAAAGCCTTTGATGCTCGGTCATGGCAAAGCGGTCGGTCATCCCGGCGATGAAGTTGCCGATCCGCCGGGCGCGCGCGGTTTCGGTCTCCGCGTTCTCGCCTTTCGGCGGCAGCCATTCGGCCGGCAGATCGCCGGGCGTCTTCTGATAGCGCGCGAACAGGTCGAACAGGATCTGTTCGGCCTCGCCCATCACCCGCATCACCCGCGAATGGCGGTACATCCGCAGCTTCAGGAACGCCTTGATGCCGGCTTCCGCTTGCGCCACCTCCGGCGAAAACGCGATCAGCGCCTCAGCCTGGTTGCGGACATCGTCGACGGATTGCGGTTGGGCGGCGTCCAGGCGCCGACGCGATTCCGAGACCACCGCGCCGATCAGATAGGAAATCAGCTCGCGCACCAGTTCGGCGCCGCGCCGGATGTCATCGAGCGCGGGATAGTGCTTGGCGATATCGGCGATCATGTCCGCGGTGAGCGGCATGACCTTGAGATCGTCGACCCCAAACAGGCCGGCGCGCAGGCCGTCGTCGATGTCGTGGGCGTCATAGGCGATGTCGTCGGCGATCGCGGCGACCTGGGCCTCCAGCGAGGCAAAGCTCCACAGCTCCAGATCGTAGAGCCGGACGTAATCGGAAATGCCGACGGGAATGCCGTGCTCGCGGTAGCGACCGAGCGCTGCTCCATCTGGTGCGGTCAGCGGGCCATTGTGCTTGACGATGCCCTCCAGCGATTCCCAGGTCAGGTTGAGCCCGTCGAAATCGGGATAGCGATGCTCCAGCGACGTGACGACGCGCAAGGTCTGGGCGTTGTGATCGAAGCCGCCATGGGCTTTCAGGCAGGCATCCAGCGCCCGCTCGCCGGCGTGGCCGAACGGCGGATGGCCGAGGTCATGCGCCAGCGCCAGCGTTTCGGTGAGATCCTCGTCGAGACCGAGCTGCCGGGCCAGCGCGCGGGCGATCTGCGCCACTTCGAGCGTGTGGGTCAGCCGGGTGCGGTAATGATCGCCTTCATGGAACACGAATACCTGGGTTTTGTGCTTCAGGCGGCGAAAGGCGGTGGAATGGATCACCCGGTCGCAATCGCGCCGGAACGGGCTGCGGGTCTTGCTCGGCGGCTCGGCGAACAGCCGTCCGCGGCTGCGGTCGGGGTCGCAGGCATAGACCGAGCGAGGAGCAGCCATTCCGACCGACACGGTGTATTAATCCCCTTAACGTTTGATTCCGGCGCCTGGCGCACTTAACTATGGCTGAGCGCCGGATACCAGAACATTTGGTATGAAGCCGGTCATCGGAGACGCGTCATGACTACAGCCGTCACCATCAGCGAGCGGGCGGCCCGCCGCATCGGCGAGATCCTCAAAACCGAGGGCGATGGCGCCATGCTGCGCATCAGCGTCGAGGGCGGCGGCTGCTCGGGCTTTCAGTACAAGTTCGACGTCGAACGCGCGCAGGCCGAGGACGACCTGGTGATCGCGCGCGACAGCGCGGTGGTGCTGGTCGACCCGGCCTCGGTGCCGTTTCTGGCCGGATCCGAGGTCGATTTCGTCGACGACCTGATCGGCGCGTCGTTCCGGGTGGTCAACCCGAACGCCACCGCGTCTTGCGGCTGCGGCACCAGCTTTTCGATCTGAGAGATTTTTATTCCTGATGCGTATTGCGACGTGGAACGTCAATTCCGTCCGGCAGCGGATCGATCATCTGCTGACCTGGCTGAAGGACTGTTCGCCCGACATCGTCTGCCTGCAGGAAATCAAATGCGTCGATGAGGCGTTCCCGCGCGAGGCCATCGAGGCGCTCGGCTACAACGTGGTCACCCACGGCCAGAAGACCTTCAACGGCGTCGCGTTGCTGTCAAAACTGCCGTTCGACGAAGTCCGGCCGCGGCTGGCCGGTGATGAAGACGACATCCATGCCCGGTTTCTCGAGGGCGTGGTCCCGCTGAAGCACGGCGTGCTGCGGATCGCCTGCCTCTATCTGCCCAATGGCAATCCGCCCGAAACCGAGAAATATCCATACAAGCTCAAATGGATGTCGCGGCTTCTTGAGTATTCAAGGGAGCGACTTAAGACGGAAGAACCGCTGGTGCTGGCCGGCGACTTCAACGTCATTCCGGCAGCCAGGGACGTCCACAATCCGGCCGCCTGGGTCAACGATGCCCTGTTCCGGCCCACCACCCGCGAAAGCTTTCAATCGCTGCTCGGCCTCGGGCTCACCGACGCGCTGCGCGCCGTCACCGACGCGCCCGGCCAATACACGTTCTGGGATTATCAGGCCGGCGCCTGGCAGAAAAACCACGGCTTGCGCATCGACCATCTATTGTTATCGCCGCAGGCCAGCGACCGGCTCATCGACGTCGGGATCGACGCTTACGTGCGAGCCTGGGAAAAACCGTCGGACCACGTGCCGGTCTGGATCGATCTGGATCTGGAAACGGCGTGATTGTTCGCCATTGCGCTCGTGCCGGGCTGACGGATAGCCTGACGTGATTCGGCGGAAATATGCGCTTGCGCCTTAATGTCGCGTCATTGAGTCGAGAGCTTGTTCCGCAATGCTGAAGCGGTGGGGAGGAAACATGCGACGCTATTGGTCCATTGGTTGGCTTCTGTGCGCACTGGTCGTAATGGCGGCGCCGATTGTTTCCCGCGCCCAACTCCTGACCATCACTATTGCTCCGCCGGAGTTGCCGGTTTACGAGCAGCCCCCCATTCCCGACCCCGGCTACATCTGGACGCCGGGCTACTGGGCCTACGGCCCGGACGGGTATTATTGGGTTCCCGGGACCTGGGTGGAACCGCCGTCCGTCGGCCTGCTCTGGACACCGGGTTACTGGGGTTGGCAAGACGGCAATTACGGTTGGAATGACGGCTATTGGGGACAGCAGATCGGTTTCTACGGCGGCGTCGATTATGGCTATGGCTACGGTGGCGTCGGCTACGAGGGCGGATACTGGAACAATGGGGTGTTCGCCTACAATCGAACCGTCAATAATTTCGGCGGGGTCACGGTTACCAATGTTTACAACAAGACCATCATTACCAATACCAACGCGACGAGAGCGAGCTTCAACGGAGGCGCCGGCGGCACGAGCGCCAAGCCGACGGCGCAGGAGCAGGCCGTGGCGCACGAAAAACACGTGCCGGCCACGGCGCTGCAAACCCAGCACCAGCATACGGCGAGCACCAACAAGGCCCTTCTCGCCTCGGTGAATCACGGCAGCCCGACGATCGCAGCGACCTCCAAGCCCGGCGAATTCGCAGGCAAGGGTGTCGTGCCAGCGAAAGCAGGCAACGCTGCGGTACCGGCAACGCTAGCCAAGCCAGGCGTCGCGCCAGCAGGCGCGGCACCGGCGGGTGCTGCTCCGGCAGGTGCCGCGGCGCTGGAGAAAAAGCAGCCGATTGGGACCGTCCATCCCGCGACAACGACCGGGATTCCACCCGAGACGGACCATGCCAAGACGGACCATGCCCATTCGAAGCCGCTCGCCACGGTGTCCACGCCCAAGCCCGCGGTCGTGAAGCCACCCCCGGCGCCCCGAACTGCGGCCGTGAAACCGGCGCCACACCCCGCCGTAGTCGCGCGGCCTGCCGCGGTGCCGCATCCCGTCGCCGCGCGGCCCCCGCCCCCGGCGCCACACCCCGCGGCGCCCAAACCTGCGGCGGCGAAGCCCCCGCCGCCCAAGAAGCCGCCTCCGCACTGACAAACATTGCGGCGGCTTCAGTTGCGGCGGCTTCGATTGGCTTCGCAGCGGCTATGCCGTCGCGTAATCGCGCGTCGCGCAATTGCGGGCCGCTCACGGTAGCAAATCCGCCCGCTGTGGTCGGAGCTCATCGCCTGTATTGCGGCTTGGTATGCTCTACGATCGGGCCGATCAGTCCTTGCGGCCCTGCACCCAGTGCTCGAGCATCTGCAGCGCCATCGCGCGGTCATCCTCGGATGCCTTGCTGATCGCCTTGTTGTAGCTTTCCTTGATCCAGGTCTCGTCCGGCGCGGCGCTGTCCCGCGCCAGCGTCAGCCACATCAGCCCGCGGGCCGCCTGACGCGGCAACTGGTCGCCGTTGAACAGCATCTGGCCGAGCAAGGCCTGCGCCTCATGCTGGCCCTTCTGGGCGGCGAGGCCGAGCCAGCGCGCGCCATAGCGGAAGTCATCCCGCGAGGTGCCGACGCCCTTCAGGTAGAGCCGGGCGAGATCATATTGCGCGTCGGCATTGCCGAAATACGAGGCCGCGTAGGAGAACATCTCCCTCGCCCGCTCCGGATCGGACTTGATCTTCGAGTTCGGAATGCCGTTGAGATAATACCGCCCCAGCGCCACAAAGGCGTTGGCGACGATCGCCGACTGCGGGGCCGACGGGCTGTCTTCCGCATGGGCATTGGCGATGCGACTGAAATATTCGAAGGCGCGCAGATCGTCCTGGGTGACGCCGTCGCCATTGGCGTACATTCGCCCCAATTTCCATTGCGCCACCGGATGACCACCCTCAGCCGCATATTGCAGCGAGGTCAGCGAGGTATCCGGCGTGGACGTCGGCACCGCCTTCTTGAGGGCTGCTGCCGCGCCGACGCCCGGCTGGGCCACAACCATCGGAATCGTCGCATCCTGGTTGGCCGGCGCGCCGTCAAAAGCCAATGCCGGGACCGCCACCGACGTGGCCCCTAAAATCAACGCAAAAATGATACGCTCAGATGTCCGCATAACACTGTTTCTCGTGCGCACCGCCCGGATGGGTTACGGCGCCATCCACCGCCGGTCCAACCTGCTGGGCATATTTCCACAGCGCACCCGACGTATGGTTGGTCGCGCGAGGCTTCCATTTGGTCTTACGTTCGGACAGCTCCGCGTCGGTCAACTTTACGTTAAGTGACCCGACCTCGGCGTCGATTTCGATGATATCGCCGTCCCGCAGCAAGGCGATCGGCCCGCCCACCGCCGCTTCCGGGCCGACATGGCCGATACAGAAGCCCCGGGTCGCGCCTGAGAACCGGCCGTCGGTGATGAGGGCGATCTTGCCGCCCATGCCCTGCCCGGTCAGCGCGGCCGTGGTCGAGAGCATCTCGCGCATCCCGGGACCGCCGCGCGGCCCCTCATAGCGGATCACGATGACCTCGCCCTCTTTGTAGGTCCTTTGCTGGACGGCCTCGAAGGCATCCTCTTCGCGATCGAAGCAGCGGGCAGGTCCGGTAAACTTCAGCTTCGACATTCCCGCGACCTTCACGATCGCGCCCTCGGGCGCAAGATTACCCTTCAGGCCGACCACACCGCCGGTGACGGTGATCGGCTTGTCAGCAGATCGCACCACGTCCTGGTGCGGATTCCATTTTACGCTTTTGAGGTTTTCGGCGATCGTCCGGCCGGTGACCGTCAGGCAGTCACCATGCAAATGGCCATTATCGAGCAGCGTCTTCATCAGAAGCGGAATGCCGCCAACCTCGAACATGTCTTTGGCGACATAACGGCCACCCGGTTTCAAATCGGCGACATACGGTGTCTTTTTGAAGATTTCAGCAACGTCGAACAAATCGAACTTGATGCCGCATTCATGCGCGATCGCCGGCAGGTGCAGTGCAGCATTGGTAGAGCCGCCGGAGGCAGCGACGACAGCCGCTGCGTTCTCCAGCGCCCGGCGGGTGACGATGTCGCGCGGCCGGATATTGGCCGCGATCAACTCCATGACTTTCTCGCCCGCGGTCGTGCAAAACGCGTCACGGATTTCGTAAGGCGCCGGCGCTCCGGCCGAATACGGCAGCGCCAGACCAATGGCCTCGGACACCGTCGCCATGGTGTTGGCGGTGAATTGTGCGCCGCACGCGCCGGCGGAGGGGCACGCCACCCGCTCGATTTCGTCAAGGTCGGCGTCGGACATCTCGCCGACCGAATGCTTGCCGACGGCCTCGAACATGTCCTGCACCGTGACCTGCTGGCCGCGAAAATTGCCGGGCAGGATCGAACCGCCATAGATGAAGATCGACGGCACGTTGAGCCGGACCATCGCCATCATCATCCCCGGCAGCGACTTGTCGCAACCGGCCAGACCCACCAGCGCATCATAGGCATGGCCGCGCATGGTCAGTTCGACCGAAATCGGCGATGCATTCGCGCGACGGCAGCGACGAGCGCATGCCGTCATGGCCCATGGCGATGCCGTCGGTGACGGTGATGGTGCAGAATTCGCGCGGCGTGCCGCCGGCGGAGGCGACGCCCTTCTTGACCGCCTGAGCCTGGCGCATCAGCGAGATATTGCAGGGCGCGGCCTCGTTCCAGCACGACGCCACGCCGACGAACGGCTGGTGAATCTGCTGGGTGGTCAGGCCCATGGCATAAAGGTAGGAGCGATGCGGTGCCCGTTCCGGGCCCTCGGTCACGTGACGGCTCGGCAGCCTCTTTTTGATATTGGTCTTGGCGTCCATCGCGAACTTTGTTTCCCCAGCCGTCTCTTGTGGCCTTGGAAAACGCAGATCTTTAGGAAAGACCCAATCTTCCGTCGCTTTCGCGGGCGCCGTGGCCATCAGCCTACGAAGCAATGATTTCATAGAGGGGTGTGGCTAAAAAGCGGCGCAAACAGCGACTGGCTGGGATAAGGGTTAAATGTTCACAAATGTTGTAATCGAGCAACAATCGTGGCGTTCGGGCAACCATCTATTTATGGACGTGAGTTAGCATCCTCGCGACGCTACACGTCCGAGTTGTGCATGAAATGCCCTCATAAAGGAGGGAACAGGAAGCGCCGGGTGCCCACTGCACCCGTAGCCTCGTGCGCAAAGGTAGAAAGCACACGAGTTAGTCACCACGGTCGCACCGGAACACCCGGCACTTCCTGCGCAATGGTTTTACGGCTTATTTCGCGCTCTCCTTGGTGACCGGGCTTTCTTGCCACCATCGCCAGCCGAAATTCTCCTTTCACCAACTTGACGCCAGCGTCGGGGCGTCAGGACCACACGACTTCGCCGTCCGCAAGATAGCGCTCTCGTCAGCAGCGCTCGCTCGCGTCCATCGCATCCCCGCCCTACGTTCGTGACGATCGCGAAACGCCCCTGTCGTGTGGGCCGGGATGCGAACGACATGGAAGTGATTTGGGTCAGAAGGGAATGGAAATATTTTTGCGAACAGGACTGGACAGGTAGCATCAGCATGATCCGGTTCAACAAATCGCCCTGAGCGCGCAGGCCAGATTAGCCCTGCGAATCGGGTGAATGGGCGTTCGATGACAGGCCTCGGCGCGATCCGGGATCGCGATATGGAAGAAGCGGGCCCATCCGGTAGAATCTCTGCGCGCAGGGACGCCCGGCCGATTAAGTGCACTGTCACCGCAATTCCCGCAATTCCGCAATTCGACGCGATGAGGGCGAGCATCGTGGCGGCGTGATTTCTAGTTCCGACCTCATGACCTAGAGTCGTCATTGCGAGGAGCGAAGCGACGAAGCAATCCATTCGTGTTTGTGGCTTGATGGATTGCTTCGCTTCGCTCGCAATGACGGCCTATTTCGTTGGCAGCATTTCAAGTCACACTCAGGACGAGGTCGGCCTGTGATCCCTAGATATTCAGCACGCGGCCATAAGCATCCAGCACCGCTTCCTTCATCATCTCCGACAATGTCGGATGCGGAAACACCGTGTGCATCAGCTCTTCTTCGGTGGTCTCGAGATTCATCGCGACCACATAGCCCTGGATCAGTTCGGTGACCTCGGCGCCGATCATGTGCGCGCCGAGCAACTGGCCGGTCTTCTTGTCGAAGATCACTTTGACCAGTCCCTGATCCTCGCCCAGCGCGATCGCCTTGCCGTTGCCGACAAACGGGAAACGGCCGACGCGGATTTCGCGGCCGCCTTCTTTTGCCTTGGCTTCGGTGAGACCGACCGAGGCGATTGCGGATTGCAATAGGTGCAGCCGGGAATGAGATTCTTGTCCATGGCGTGCGGATGCAGACCCTTGATGGCTTCGACGCAGACCACGCCCTCATGCTCGGCCTTGTGGGCGAGCATCGGCGGCCCCGCGACGTCGCCGATGGCGTAGATGCCGGGCACGCTGGTCTTGCCGTAGCCGTCGATCACGACACAGCCGCGCTCGGTTTTGACGCCGAGTTTTTCCAGGCCGAGATTTTCGATATTGCCGACCACGCCGACGGCCGAAATCACCCGGTCGAACTCGATCGTTTGCGGCTTCTTGCCGTCGTCGATGGTGGCGACCACGCTGTCGCTCTTCTTCTCGAGTTTTGTCACTTTGGTGTTGGTGAGAATCTTGATGCCTTGTTTTTCGAACCGCTTGCGGGCGAGGCCCGCGATCTCGGCGTCCTCGACGGGAAGGATCTGCGGCAGCACCTCGACCACGGTCACCTCGGCGCCCATGGTGTGGAAGAACGAGGCGAATTCGATGCCGATCGCGCCGGAGCCGACCACCAGCAGCGATTTCGGCATCTTCTCAGGCACCATCGCCTCAAAATAAGTCCAGATCAGTTTCTTGTCGGGCTCCAGCCCCGGCAGCACGCGCGGCCGCGCGCCGGTCGCCAGGATGATGTGCTTGGCCTGATAGGCGCCCTCGCCCAGCGCGCCCTTCGGCGCCTCGGCGGCGGATTTCTTGACGGTGATCTTGCCGGGCGCATCGATCGCGGCCTCGCCCCAGATCACCGTCACTTTGTTCTTCTTCATCAGAAAGCCGACGCCGTCATTGAGACGCTTCGACACCCCGCGCGAGCGCTGCACCACGGCTTTCGGATCGAACGCGACGTTGTCGGCCGACAGCCCGTAATCCTTGGCGTGCTGCATATAATGAAAGATTTCCGCCGAGCGCAGCAGCGCCTTGGTCGGAATGCAGCCCCAGTTCAGGCAGATGCCGCCGAGATAGGATTTCTCGACAATGGCGGTCTTGTAACCGAGCTGGGCTGCACGGATCGCCGTGACATAGCCGCCGGGGCCGGAGCCGATGATGATGATGTCGAAGGATGTATCGGCCATGCGAGGCTCCCGTTAGCTCCAAACAGTGGTAGTGCCGCGCGCGCGGCGTTTCAATGGTTTGTGGAGATGGCTTGCGCGGCCGCGGTCTGCCGCGAAAGATAGCTATGCAGGATCAGCCATTGCACCAGCGCAACCGCCCACAGCGGCACGAACATCTGCACCGCGCCGACGGCTTCGCGCAGCCAGTGGATGCTGTAAATGCCGTTGTTGACGACGCCGAGCACGACGACCAGAAGCGGCGCCAGCAACAGAATGGAGAGCGCGCGTTTCAGATGGTGTTCGCGATCCCTGCGCCAGAGTGCCAGCCCATAGAGCAAGATGCTCAGGATCAGATAGACCGCGATCAGCAGCGCGCGGAAGGCCTCGCCGAGGCCGCGGCCGGCGGCGTCATCCCAATCCGGCAGCAGCGATACCGCGGCAAAGGCCAGCGCGCCGGCGAAGGCTGAGGCGACAAAAGCCAGGATCAACACTCCCGCGAGCCGCATGATCGCCCTTGCTACCAGTGAACGACGTTGGGCCCATGCACGCTGCGCGTTGCCGTTTCCGTGCGACGGTTCTTCCCGGCAACTCCGACCGCGGCATCTCACACCACCATCATGACCGGATTTTCGATCAGCATCTTGAACGCCCCGATCAGCTCGGCGCCAAGCGCACCGTCGACCGCGCGGTGATCGCAGGACAGCGTCACGCTCATGATCTGCGCGGCCTCGATCTTGCCATTGCTTGCACAATGGCGCGCTCCTCGCCGGTGCCGACCGCCAGAATGGTCGCGTGCGGCGGGTTGATCACGGCGGTGAAATCCTTGATGCCGTACATGCCGAGGTTGGAAACGGCGGTGGTGCCGCCCTGATATTCCTCGGGCTTGAGTTTGCGCGCCCGCGCCCGCGCGGCGAAATCCTTCATTTCGGCCGAAATCACCGAGATCGGCTTGGTCTCGGCCTTGCGGATGATCGGCGTGATCAGGCCGCCGGGCATCGCAACCGCCACGCCGACATCGGAATGCTTGTGCTTGAGCATGCCGCCTTCGGTCCAGCTCACATTGGCGTTGGGAATCCGCTGCAGCGCGATCGCCAGCGCCTTGATGACGAAGTCATTGACCGAGAGCTTGTAGGCCGGCTTGCCGTCCTTGTCCTTCGGGCGCCGCGGCGTTGATCTCCTCGCGGGCCTCGACCAGCTTGCCGATGTTGCAGTCCATCGTCAGATAGAAATGCGGAACGGTCTGCACCGATGCGGTCAGCCTTTGGGCAATCGTGCGGCGCATGCCGTCATGCGGGATCACCTCGTAGCTGCCGTCTTCGAACAGCGCGCGGATTTGCTTGTCCGACATGGAGGGTGCAATCGACGGCGCGGCGGCCGGCGCGGCCGCGGGTGCCTTCAGCCCCTTGCCGGATTTGGCTTCCTCGACATCGCGCGCGATCACGCGGCCATGCGGACCGGAACCGGTGATGCGCGCAAGCTCGATGCCGGCTTCTTTGGCGAGGCGACGCGCCAGCGGCGAGGAAAAAATGCGGGCATGGCCGTTGGCCTGACGGCGCTGCGACGCCGCTCGCCAGCGGGGCGCGGTGCAGGAGGCGGCGGCGCAGGAGCTTTTGCCGCGCGGAGCCGCCGGTACACGGCGTCTCGCGGGGGTCGGCGTTGGGGTGCGGCGGCGCGTGCTTTCGGCGCTCACGGCGCCGGCCTTCGGCGGCGCGCTTGCAGCCCGCTGCTCCCGCCGCCTTGACGTCCTCGCCGTCGCCGGCCAAAACCGCGATCACGTCGTTGACCGACACATCCTGGGTGCCTTCGGGCACCACGATCTTCGCCAGCGTGCCCTCATCGACCGCCTCGACCTCCATGGTCGCCTTGTCGGTCTCGATTTCCGCGATCACGTCGCCGGACTTGACCTTGTCGCCCTCTTTCTTGAGCCACTTCGCCAGATTGCCCTTCTCCATCGTCGGCGACAGCGCGGGCATCAGAATGTTGATCGGCATGACTGACCTCACAGGATATTCTTGCAGGTTGTCTTCCATTCGCCGGAAGACCAACCAAAGACCGTTTGGGTGCTGATCGGCACCCGATGAAAAATCGAAGATCCGCTTCAATTGCCGATATCGCCTTGCCAAAGGCGTTCGTTAGCGGGAACCGATCGCCATGACTTCATCATGTTGACCGATCGTTCGTCCTCGAGATCGATATAGGGAATGCCGAATTGAGCAAGGATATCCTTGCTGCCCGGAAAGGTGACGGACTCGCCGATGACAAGCATCGACAGCTTGAACAGTCCGATCGCGCCCGCGCACATCGAACAGGGCGACAGCGTCGTGTACATCACGGTGTCATGAAACGGGATCAGCCCGGCATTGCGCATGCAGGACATCTCGCCGTGCAGGATGACATTCTGCTCCTGCACCCGGCGATTATAGCCCCGCGCAATGATCTTCCGGTCGCGCGTCAGCACCGCGCCGATCGGCAATCCGCCCTCGGAGATGCTGATCTCCGCCTCGCGAATGGCTTCAGCCATGAAGTCGAAATGATAGGCCTCAACGGTCACGGTCAGTGTCCTCGGTCACGGTCAATGTCCTTGCTGCGATCTCGGCATGGTCTCGCCGATGTCGGTCGGCCGGGCGATTTCGGATTCGAACATGTCAACGACGCGCGCCAGCGCTTCGGCCTCGGTGTAGGAACTCTCCTGCGCATAAGCACGCGCGGCATGGCGCGCGATATCCACCAGCAACAGGCCCCACATATCGGGCTCCTCGAAAGCACGGGTGAACGCGATCGAAAGCCCGCCGTCGACGACGAAGGCGCGCAGCACCTCGGTGGCATCATCGCGGCCCATGACGTCCGGCGGCAATGGCTGCTCCTTGGGACCCTTGGTAGGACCTGGCATGCGTCACCGATAACAAACAGCTTTGGCGGCGGCGACCACCTCGGCCACCGACGGCAATGCGAGCTTTTCGAGGTTGGCGGCATAGGGCATCGGCACGTCCTTGCCCGATACCCGCGCCACCGGCGCATCGAGATAATCGAAAGCGTGCTCCATGAGCCGTGCGGCGATTTCGGCACCAACGCCGTTTTGCTGCCAGCCTTCCTCCACGGTGACGGCCCGGCCGGTCTTCTTCACCGAAGCGACGATGGTCTCGGTGTCCATCGGGCGCAGCGTGCGCAGGTCGATGATCTCGGCTTCGATGCCTTCCTTGGCCAACTCGTCGGCGGCTTTCAGCGCATAGGACATCCCGTTCGACCACGACACGATGGTGACATGACCGCCCGATCGCACGATCCGCGCCTTGCCGATCGGGATCACATAATCGTCGAGCTTCGGTACCTCGCCGGAATGGCCATACAGCATTTCGTTTTCGAGGAAGATCACCGGATTGGGATCGCGGATCGCGGCCTTCAGCAGGCCCTTGTAGTCGGCGGCCGAAAACGGCGCGATCACCTTGAGGCCGGGAATTTGCGAATACCAGGCCGAGTAATCCTGGCTGTGCTGGGCGGCGACGCGGGCGGCGGCCCCGTTCGGTCCGCGGAATACGATCGAACACCCCATCTGGCCGCCGGACATGTACAGCGTCTTGGCCGCGGAATTGATGATCTGGTCCATCGCCTGCATGGCGAAATTGAAGGTCATGAATTCCACGATCGGCTTCAGCCCGGCCATCGCCGCGCCGACGCCGATGCCGGCAAAGCCATGCTCGGTGATCGGCGTATCGATGACGCGCCTGGCGCCGAATTCCTGCAGCAGGCCCTGGCTGACCTTGTAGGCGCCCTGATATTCGGCGACCTCCTCGCCCATGAGGAATACATCGGGGTCGCGCCGCATCTCCTCGGCCATGGCATCGCGCAACGCATCGCGGATGGTCATGGTCACCATCTCGGTGCCCTCGGGCACCTCGGGATCGGGCTCGGCGACGGCTTTTGGCGCGGCGGGTGCCGGTGGCGCGCTGATCATCGGCTTGCCTTCACCGACCGGCGCGCGCGATTCGGCCACTTCCTGCGCGACATCGGGCGCGGGCGCGGCCGCTTTCGCAGCCGGCGCTTTATCAGGCGCCTTGCCGAGATCGGCAGCGCTCTCGCCATCGGAAAGGATGGTCGCGATCGGCGTATTGACCGCAACGTCGGCGGTGCCTTCGGGGATCAGGATCTTGCCGAGGGTGCCCTCATCGGTGGCCTCGACTTCCATCGTCGCCTTGTCGGTCTCGATCTCGGCGATGACGTCCCCGGACTTGATCGCCTCGCCTTCCTTCTTCAACCATTTGGCAAGATTGCCCTTCTCCATGGTCGGCGACAGCGCAGGCATCAGCACTTGAATGGGCATAGTGGCTCCGGAGATTTACTCTTTTGTCTCTTCAGGCTTCGCGCGCTCAGCGATAGACATCGGTGTAGAGTTCACGAGCTTCGGGCTCGGGGGTCGTGCTGGGCGAAGTCGGCGGCGGCGTTGACGATCTCGCGCACTTCGGCGTCGATCGCCTTCAAATCCTGCTCGCTCATCTTTGCCGCCAGCAACCGGTTGCGGACCTGCTCGATCGGATCGTGATCGTGCCGCACCTTGTCGACCTCCTCGCGGGTCCGATATTTCGCCGGGTCCGACATCGAATGGCCGCGGTAGCGGTAGGTCTGCATTTCCAGGATAAAAGGCCCGTTGCCGGCGCGGCACCATGCGACCGCCTTGTCGCCGGCGGCCTTGACCGCGCGGACGTCCATGCCGTCGATTTGCTCGCCCGGTATATTGAAGGAGGCGCCGCGCTTGGAAAAATCGGTCTGGGCTGACGAACGCGTCACCGACGTGCCCATCGCGTAACGATTGTTCTCGATCACATAGACGACCGGGAGCTTCCAGAGCTCCGCCATATTGAAGCTTTCGTAGACCTGGCCCTGGTTCGAAGCGCCGTCGCCGAAATAGGCCACGCTGACGAAATCGTTGCCGCGATAGCGATTGGCGAAGGCAAGGCCAGTGCCGAGCGAAACCTGGGCGCCGACGATGCCGTGGCCGCCGAAGAAGTTCTTCTCCTTGCTGAACATGTGCATGGAGCCGCCCTTGCCCTTGGAATAGCCGCCATGGCGGCCGGTCAGTTCGGCCATCACGCCCTTGGCTTCCATTCCGCAGGCCAGCATGTGCCCGTGGTCGCGGTATCCGGTTATGACCTGGTCGCCTTGTTTCAAGGCCATCTGCATCCCGACCACGATGGCTTCCTGGCCGATATAGAGATGGCAGAAGCCGCCGATCGCGCCCATGCCGTAGAGCTGGCCGGCCTTTTCCTCAAAGCGTCGGATCAACAGCATGTCGCGCAGCGCGCTCAACTCCTGATCTCTGGTGAATTCCAGGGGCTTGCCGGCGCCGTTTACAGTTTTTTCTCCGCTCTTTTCCTGAGCGACGGTTTTTTTCGGTGCGGCCATGGCAATTCCGGATGCGAGAGTGGATAGCCCTCTCTATCCCAACTCAAACCGCCGTGAAAGGATTGCGTGACCCCAACGAGATTTCGCTATGCCGCAGTGCAATGCGGCGCGAAATTTTCGAATCCAATTCCGTCATGTTTTGAAATTAGCGGGATTGGCGAGGCAACCGGCTCAGATTAAATCCGGGGCGGCTTCAATTCGGATTGGTGAGCCGAACCAGGTCGTGCGGATTGGCATAATCCAGTTGATAGCGCGCGCGCTCGTCGAGCATATCCGGGTCGACCCGGTCGGATCGGAGCAGCGAGACACGCTGCTCGCCCTCGACACGCTCCCGTTTCAGCCGCGCCAGTTCGGACGTCAGCGCGATGATTTCCTGGTCCAGTTCCTGACGCGCATTCAGCCCATACTTGCCGGTATAGGCATTGACGCCGAAATAGCCGACCATCGCCGCCGCCATCGCATAGAGGGCAAGCCCGGTGAGCACGGATTTGAGTCGGCTGCGAGAGACCATGACCCAAAGATGAGACGCGCCGGTTAACGAAATCCTAAGATGTGGCCCACGCCGCGCTCACGCCGCGCCCGCTCGCTCCGGCTATTTGTGGTGCTTCTCGACGAAGGCCGCAAAGGCGTCGATGTATTGCTTGAGCACCTTCTGCAGCGGTTCCTTGATGAGATCGCCCTTGTCGTCGAAGGCGTCGCCGACGTTGTTCAGGTAGATCTCCGGCTGTTGCATGATCGGTCCGGAGATGCCCGGCAGAACATTCTGCAGGGTTTTGGCGGCGCTCACGCCGCCGAGCGGACCCGGCGAGTTGGCGATAATACCGGTCGGCTTGCCGTTGAAGGAGCTTTTGCCGTACGGCCGCGATCCGACGTCGATCGCGTTCTTCAATACGCCTGAAATCGCACGATTGTATTCGGGCGTGACAAACAGCACGGCGTTCGACGCCTGCAGCATCTCGCGAAATTTCACCCAATCGGCCGGGGGTGCGGCTTCCAGATCCTGATTGAAAAACGAAATGCCGTGCAAGGTGACGACGTTGAGCTTCAGCGTATCGGGCGCAAGCTTGGCCAGCGCGTTGGCGATCTTGAGGGAGAAGCTCTCTTTGCGAAGGCTGCCGACAATGACAGCAACGCTGTATGGGGTGGGCATGGAGAACTCCTCTGCTGCATTCGGTGAGCCGGTAGGCTGGCGCGCAATCACCTAGGCACTTTTCTAAAAAGATGCAAGTGCATCAATCGACGTATGGGGTTGTAGCTTCGCTGCGCGCCTTTAGCCCCGGGCACCGGGCGAACGGCGGCACACGGCCTCGACATTATGGCCATCCGGATCAAGAACAAAGGCACCATAATAATCCGGATGATAATGTGGTCGCAGGCCTGGCGCGCCATTGTCGCGCCCGCCGGCGGCAAGGGCTGCCGCATGGAACGCGTCGACGGTCGCACGGTCCGGCGCCGCAAAGGCCACATGCGTCCCGGTCATCACCGCGTCGCGCGTGCCAATCCAGAAGAACGCCTTGTTGCCCACGCCATATCCCGAAGCGGTCTCGCCATCCGCATAAAGGCGCTCGATGCCGAGCGGCTTCAAGGCGCGGTCGTAAAACTCCCTCGCGCGGGCCAGATTGCTGGTTCCGATCGTCACATGGTCGAGCATGGTTGGCTCCGGCTGGGTTTTCGCACTTGAAGTGCAAATGTTCGCCGCGTTGCCGGCAAAGCGCAACCCGTATCGTCTTGCTCACGCGCGAGACGAGACAAGCCCGCGCGGGTCATTCACGCGCGGGCAACCGAACCCTACCCGGCTTTGTTCGGGTTGATCAGATATTTTTCGCCGGTGGCGCGTTTGGCGTAGGCGGCGACATTTGAAAGCTGCAGCGCTTCCTGCAGCGACACCACCTGCGTGTAATGGCTGGCAAACGTCGTCTTCAGTTCGGCGGCGACCCGCTGGCGCAGCCTCATCCCGTCGGCGGCGCCGATTTTTTGCAGGAACGGAAACAGCAGCCAGCCGCCGACCCCCCAGGCCATGCCGAACGCCCGGTTCAACTCGATCGGACGGGTGTCGAGACCGCCATAGATATAGACCTGCTTGTACACGCTCGATCCGTATCGGCTGTAGACCTTGGCGGTCTTGTTGGCGGCAATCTCCATGCAGGTGAGAATTTGACCGGCAAGCTTGCCGCCGCCGATGGCATCGAACGCCAGCGTAGCGCCAGTTTCCACCAGCGCATTGGTCAGGTCATCCATGAACGCAGGCGCGGTGGAATCGCAGATATGTTTCGCGCCGATCTTGCGCAGGATGTCCGCCTGCTGCGGGCTGCGGACGATATTGACGAGGCCGATGCCGTCCTTGAGGCATATCTTGTTGAGCATCTGGCCCAGATTGGACGCGGCCGCGGTATGCACCAGGGCCTTGTGGCCTTCGCGCCGCATGGTTTCGACCATGCCGAGCGCGGTCAGCGGATTGACGAAGCACGAGGCGCCTTCGGCAGGCGTCGTCCCCGCCGGCAGCACCAGACAATCCTTGGCAGGCACCGTGCGGTACTGCGCATACATCGCGCCGCCGATCAGCGCGACGGTCTTGCCCATCAGCGCCTTGGCCGCATCGGACGACCCGGTCTTGACCACCACGCCGGCACCCTCATTGCCGACCGGCATCAACTCGTCGAGCCGCGCGGCCATGCCCTTCATCGCCGCCTCCGGCACCTGGGCGGTAATCACCGGCGCGTCCTTCGAGCCGGAAGCCTTGGCGGTGGCCATATCGGCCGCACCGATCAGAAGCCCGAGGTCGGACGGATTGATCGGCGAGGCCTCGATCCGGACCACGACTTCATCGGCGGACGGTTCAGGCGTCGGGACGCTGACCAGCGATATTTCGAGCTCGCCGCTTTTCTTGAGCAAAGAACGTAGTTGAAGTCCGGTCGTTTCGGCGCTCATGTGGACCCTCCCGTTTTTGTGTTCTTTGGATATCGACGCTCTGTGAAGCTAAGCGTCTTGCGGTCTCACGCCAGTGCCTTCAGCGCCGCCCTGCCCGCATATTTCGCTTGCGTCCCCAGTTCCTGCTCGATCCGCAGCAACTGATTGTACTTGGCGGTGCGATCGGAGCGCGCCAGCGAGCCGGTTTTGATCTGGCCGCAATTGGTGGCGACCGCGAGATCGGCGATGGTGGAATCCTCGGTCTCGCCGGAGCGGTGCGACATGACCGCGGTGTAGCCGGCCTTGTAGGCCATCTCGACCGCGCTCAGCGTCTCCGTCAGCGTGCCGATCTGGTTGACCTTGACCAGAATGGAATTGGCGCGGCCGTGTTTGATGCCGTCGGCGAGCCGGGTCACATTGGTGACGAACAGATCGTCACCGACCAATTGGCACTTGCTACCGATGAGATCGGTCAATTGCTTCCAGCCGTCCATGTCGTCTTCGGACATGCCGTCCTCGATCGAGACGATCGGATAGCGCGCGGCGAGATCGGCCAGATATTTGGCCTGTTCGGACCCCGAACGGGTCTTGTTCTCGCCGCCATAGACGTAATTGCCGTCCTTGAAGAATTCGGTCGCCGCGCAATCCAGCGCCAGCATGACGTCGGAGCCGGCCTTGTAGCCGGCCTTGCCGATCGCAGCCATGACGAATTCGAGCGCGGCGTCCGCCGACGGCAGGTTCGGCGCGAAGCCGCCCTCGTCGCCGACATTGGTGTTGTGGCCGGCTTTCTTCAGCTCGCCGCGCAAGGTGTGGAAAATCTCCGAGCCGCAGCGCAGCGCTTCGGCGAATGTCGCGGCGCCGACCGGCATGATCATGAATTCCTGGAAGTCGATCGGATTGTCGGCGTGCACGCCGCCGTTGATAATGTTCATCATCGGCACCGGCAGGGTCCGCGCCGAGGTGCCGCCGACATAGCGGTACAGCGGCATGTCAAAGGATTCCGCCGCCGCCTTGGCGCAGGCGAGCGACACGCCGAGGATGGCGTTGGCGCCGAGCCGGCTCTTGTTCGGCGTGCCGTCCAGATCGATCATGATCTGGTCGATCTGGACCTGCTCTTCGACCGCCATATCGTTCAGCGCCTCGAATATCTCGCCGTTGACGGCGGCGACGGCCTTCTGCACGCCTTTGCCGAGGTAACGGGTCTTGTCGCCGTCGCGCAGTTCGACGGCCTCATGCGCGCCGGTGGAGGCACCCGACGGTACGGCCGCGCGGCCGATCGAGCCGTCTTCGAGCACGACATCGACCTCAACCGTGGGATTGCCGCGGCTATCGAGAATTTCACGGCCGATGATGTCGACGATGGCGGTCATGGGTACCTCTTACGGGAAGGCTGGGAGTTATGTGGCTGGCGCCGCTTCTACAGCAAGGCTTGGAAGCCGAAAAGGCCGCGACGACCGTGACGCCGCCGGGCGAATTGTCTAATAACGCGGCAACGGAGACAGCCTTATGTCGAAAACGCCTTCCAGATCATCGAAATCACAAGGCCTGCAACTCGGCCGCGCCGTGGCATGGCCGACCTCTCCCGGCGAAGCCACGCTCGACCGCGTGCCCAATCCGCAGAAGGATACGAATTATCTGGTGCGCTTCACGGCACCCGAATTCACCTCGCTCTGCCCGGTCACCGGTCAGCCGGATTTCGCCCATCTCGTGATCGACTATGTGCCCGGTCCGTGGCTGCTGGAATCGAAATCGCTGAAACTTTATGTCGCGAGTTTCCGCAATCATGGCGCCTTCCATGAGGACTGCACGGTGGCGATCGGCAAACGGATTTCAGCCGAGATCAAGCCGAAATGGCTGCGCATCGGCGGTTACTGGTATCCGCGCGGCGGCATTCCGATCGACGTATTCTGGCAGACCGGCAAACTGCCGAAGGGAATGTGGATTCCCGATCAAGGCGTCGCGCCGTATCGCGGCCGGGGATGATCCTGCCGCGACGGACTCCGGACTATCGTCCATGATGATGCGGATGCCGGAACTGGCATGCTGCTCTGCAATATTGATCCATCAACAGGTCGGTCGAAAAAACGAGAAAGAGATTGGTAGCGCTTTCATCTTGTTAAATCGCTCCAATCGGCTCAGATTGCAGGCGTCCGAATACAATCAGGATAATGCATCCAGGGAATGCCCTTGGATGCCAACCATAACATTTAGGGGGTAGCACCATGGGTAAATATGCCTTTGCAGGCGCTGCTTTGCTTGGCGTTGTCGGTCTTTTGACAGCGCCGGTGAGCGCGCAAGAAGTTAAGCAGGACGCCAAGTCGGCGTCTGGCAACGCCACCATTTCTCCGGTCACGCAGGATCAGCTCAACAAGGCCGACACGAGCGCCAGCAATTTTCTGCTCACCAACGGCAATTATGCCCAGACGCGCTTTTATCCCGCCAAGCAGATCGACCGCAACAACGTGAAGAATCTGCACGTCGCGTGGATCTTCCAGACCGACGTCAAGGAATCGCTGGAGACTTCGCCGATCGTCGTCGATGGTGTCATGTATGTGACGACGTCGTTCAGCCATGTCTACGCGCTTGACGCCAAGACCGGCGTGCAGCTCTGGCACTATAATCACAAGATGGGACCGATCACGACTTACTGCTGCGGTCCCAACAATCGCGGGGTCCAGGTTCTCGGCGATATGGTCTACGTCGCCACGCTCGATGCCAAGCTTGTGGCCCTGAAGGCGAAGACCGGCGAGGTGGCCTGGCAGGCCGACGTCGCTGATCCGGAGGCCGGATACAGCGAGACGATGGCGCCGACGGTCATCAAGGACAAGGTCCTGATTGGCACCAATGGCGGCGAATACGGCATCCGGGGCTTCATGAAGGCCTATGATGCGAAGACCGGCAAGCTGCTCTGGACGTTCAACACGGTTCCGGATAACTCCGTCGGCGTCTGGGCGACGAAAGACGCCACCGGCCGCGACATGCATCGCGACATCGCGGCTGAGAAAGCACAGCTCGCCAAAACCGGTGACCCGTTCGCGAAACTTGGCGGCGGCGTATGGCAGAATCCTTCGATCGATCTCGCCACCAACCGGATCTACTTCGTCGTCGGCAATCCCTCCCCCGACCTCGACGGTTCGATCCGCCCCGGCGACAACCTTTATACGGACTCGCTGGTTTCCCTCGATCTCGATACCGGCAAATATGTCTGCCACTTCCAGTACATCGCCCACGACGTGTGGGACCTCGATGCTGTAAGCCCGACGGTGCTGGTGAACGTGAAGGACAAGGACGGCAAGACTGTTCCCGGCGTGATCCATGCCGGCAAGACCGGTCATATCTATGTTCATGACCGCAAGGATTGCAGCCTGATCCGCTTCTCCGAGGCCATGGTGCCGCAGGAGAACATGTGGGTGCTTCCGACCAAGGACGGTGCGCGCATGCTGCCCGGCGCCAATGGCGGTGTCGAATGGTCGCCGATCGCTACCGATCCCGGGCAGTCGCTCGCCTATGCGATCAACTTGCATCAGCCCATGACCTACCATGTCGAGAACTCGCCCTACCCGAACGGCAAGTTGTGGCTTGGTGGTGCCTTCAAGGTGATCCCGAGCGAGGCGCAGTCGGGCAACATCACTGCCGTCAACTACGACACCGGCAAGGTCAAATGGCAGGTGAAGACACCGGAGCCGATGATCGGAGGCATTCTCGCCACGGCGGGCGGCCTCGTATTCACGGGTGAAGGCAACGGCAAGTTCGCGGCCTACAACTCGTCCAACGGCAAGGAGTTGTGGAATTTCCGGGCCGGTGCCGGCGTCAACGCTCCGCCCTCCAGCTACATGGTGGGCGGCAAGCAATACATCGTGGTCGGCGCGGGCGGCAACACCCAGGTCGATTTCCACCGCGGCAACAACATTATCGCCTTCTCGCTCAACTGAGCGCACAGGCGAAGCGAATAATAAAGCGGGGCCGGTCACGGCCCCGCTTCTGTTAAAGCCCTGATTGGAATGAATGGATGCGCGGCAAGTTGGATCGGCTGTTTTTTGGCGTCGTGATGTTCGGAGCAGTTTCAAGCCTCTCCATCCCGCAGGCGAACGCGCAAAGCATCGAGGAAAAGGCGCAGGTCTGCGCCGGCTGTCACGGCGCCGACGGCAAGCCGATCGACAAGATGTTTCCCATCATCTGGGGGCAGAAAGAGGGTTACCTCTACATCCAGCTGCGCGATTTCAAGCGCGGCGACCGCAAGAGCGATATCATGCAGCCGATCGTTGCATCGCTGGAGCGCGAGGACATGCTCGCCCTCGCGGCCTATTTCTCGAGCAAGCAATGGCCCGACCTGGGCCAGCCGCGGGCGCCGAAAGAGGTTTCGGAGCGTGCCCAGAGCGCCAACAAGTCCGTGGGCTGCACCGGCTGTCATCTCGATCAGTTTCAAGGCGACGGCACCGTGCCTCGTCTGGCGGACCAGAGCCGGGATTACCTGACCAAGACCATCGCCGATTTCCGCACCCGCGCGCGCGGCAACAATCCCGGCATGTCAGACCTGATGCTGGCCACCGCACCCGACGACCTCGCCGCGCTTGAGGAATACCTCGCCGGCCTCTGAGCCGTCTCCGAGCATCATGATCTAGCGCGGCATCAGCCGTTCGCGCAGCGCGGAAAGCACGGTGAGGTCCGCGGCGCGCTTTCCGGCCTTGTCCGTGAGCGACGGATCAGCTCCCCGCGCCAGCAACACATTGGCAATCCCCGCATGGCCGCCTTCGGCCGCGATCATCAGAGCGGTGCGGCCCCGCGCATCCCGATCATCGATATGCGCACCCGAATCCAGCAGAAACGAAACGACCTTGATCGCCTGCTCCTCCGGCGCTTGCTCATCCGGGCCCGACGCCCACATCAGCACCGTCAGATCATTGGGATAGCGGGCGTTGACGTCGATATTTCGCGCCAGCAACCGCTTGACGATGTCGAGCCGGGCGCCGGCTGCCGCATAGATAATCGGCGGTTTGCCGGTCTCGTCGGGTGCTCGCTCATCGGCGCCGCGCGCCAGCAACGCGGCGACGATCTCGTCGTTGCCGGCATAGGCGGCGGCGGCGATCGGAGAAATCCCGCTGCGCCCCGGCGAGCTTGACGTCGGCCCCGCGTTCGATCAGCCGCTGCGCGATCGATGCATGGCCGGCCTCGGCGGCAAGGTAGAGCGCGGTGGCGCCGGCGAGGTTGCGTGCGTCGATCGGCGCGCCGCGCGCCAGCAGCAAGTCAACCATCTCGAGATGGCCGGACCGGGCGGCGTGGCTCAGCGGCCTCGCGCCAAGCCGGTCACGCGCGTCGAACGACGCACCAAAGTCGAGCAGTTCGGTCGCCAAAGCGATGCAATTGCCGTCAACCGCCGAAAACAGCGTCAACGAAACTTCCGTCGCCGTGATCTGGGGTTTGGCAATTTCGAACCGACGGCCTAGCTCCAGGCACCGGTCGGGGTCCGCGCGGGCAACCGTTGCCGTGCTCAGCGTGGCGATTGCGAGCGCGCCTAGAACAGCGACTTGAAAAACACCTTGGCGGTACAACGCGATCTCTCCCGGAGCAGGCTTGTTGCTTGAAAACACGTTACAGGCTTAGGCTAGGTCGCGTCCACATCCGCCGGCCTGCTCTGCCGCAGCAGCCCCGCGCAGACAAAGCCAAGCGCGACGATAATGACCGCGCTGGTCAGCACGGCCGGTATCTTGCCGGCGTTCAGGATGCCGAACCCATAGGCGATCGGGCCGACGGTCTGGCCCATGAAGAAGAAGAACGAATGCAACGACAGCGCGGTGGCACGGGCTTCCACCGACAGTTCGCTGGCGAACACCTGCAGCGAGCCGTGCAGCATGTAGAAGCCCCACCCCATCATGATGAAGTTGACGGCTTGCAGCTGCCAGCGCGGGCCGAAGGCGATGATGGCGAGTTGCAGGCCCATCAGCACGGCGCCGGAAGTCATCATGCCGTTGACGCCGAGCTTGGGGAGCAAACGCGACACGCTCAAGGTGTAGAACAAGCCGCCGACCGCGAAGCCGGCGATGACGAGGCCGCTGATCGAAAGGCTGGTGACGCCTTGTTCGAACAGAAACGACGCGACATAGGGAAACAGACCGAGCACGCAACAGCCTTCGATAAACACCGCCGGATAGCAGACCCTCGCATTCGGATTGGCAAAGATGGTGCGATAGCCGTGGCTGAGCACCGAAAGGTCGACCTTCGCCGGAGCCCGTTTCACCACGCCGCCGCGAAAGCCGATGGCAACGGCGACCGACGCCACCACCGCCAGCAAGCCAAGTACGGCAAGCACACCGCGCCAGCCGAGGAAATCGCCGATCAGGCCCGACAGCGATGCCCCGAGCAGATTGCCGGTCATCGACCCCGCCAGGGTGCGGCCGATCGCGACCTGACGCTTGTTCGGCGCCACCAGATCGCTGGTCAATCCGAGCGAGATCGGAAACACGCCGCCGGCGCCGATCCCTGCCAGGATCCGGCTGGCGAACAACAGCGAAAACGACGACGACAACGCGCCGAGAATGTTGGCGAGACCAAGCAGCACCAGACAAACGGTCATGAGGCGCGCCTTGCCGAACAAATCCGCGGCCGCGCCCAGCACCGGCTGCACGATGGCAAACGTGAAGGCAAACACCGAGGCAAACCCCGCCGCCGCGGCAATGCTGACACTGAAATCGCTGGCGACGTGCGGCAGCACCGGATCCAGCGCCCGCGTCGACAGGCTCGCCGCGAAAGTCGCCAGCGCAATGATGTTCAGGACCGGCGGCATACCAGGCTCGTTGCGGCTCGATCTTTCTGGGCATGATCTCCGCGCAAACGCTTCGCGTTTGTCGCAGGGAAAACCGGTACCCACTTTTCCGGATCATGCATCTGGCGGTGTCCGCGCCATCAATGCCCGTTGCGTTTGGCGAGTGCGTCGAACGCCATCAGCGTCCGCACCAGGCTCTCGAACTCGCGCAGCGGCACCATGTTGGGTCCGTCCGACGGCGCGTGGTCGGGATCGGGGTGGGTTTCGATGAACACGCCGGCGACGCCGACCGCCACCGCCGCGCGCGCCAATACCGGCACGAATTCGCGCTCGCCGCCCGATGAAGTGCCCTTGCCGCCGGGCTGCTGCACCGAATGCGTCGCATCGAAGATCACCGGCGCGCCGGTGGTGCGCGCCAGGATCGGCAGCGCGCGCATATCCGACACCAGTGTGTTGTAGCCGAACGAAGCGCCACGCTCGGTCACCAGAACCTGGCGATTGCCGGATCCGGTGATCTTGGCGACGACATTCGCCATGTCCCACGGTGCCAGGAACTGCCCCTTCTTGACGTTGACGACCTTGCCGGTTGCGGCCGCCGCCAGCAAAAGATCGGTCTGCCGGCACAGGAATGCCGGGATCTGAAGCACGTCCACGGCTTCCGCCACCTCGGCGCATTGCGAGGCCTCGTGAACGTCGGTGAGAACGGGCATTCCCAGCGAGGCGCGAATCTCGGCAAAGATCGGCAGCGCCTGCTTCAGGCCGATGCCGCGCGCGGCGGATACGCTGGTGCGGTTGGCCTTGTCGAACGAGGTCTTGTAGACGATGCCGACTTTCAGGCGCGCCGCGATCTCCTTCAGCGCGCCGGCGACTTCGAGCGCATGCGCCCGGCTCTCGAGCTGGCATGGGCCGGCGATGATCGAAATCGGCAGATCATTGCCGAATTTGACGGATCCGGCGGCAACAACCGGCGCGGCTGAAAGGTTCGCGTTCAAGCTTTTTTCCTTGTTTCGGACCCGACCATGCCGGGCAGCGGCGGCCGGATCAACCCGTTTTGGCCGCTTCGAATATCAGGGTTGCACCATGGGCGAGGTGCGGCGGCAGCACCAGCCGTCCGACATGGCGCTCCGAGGCAATTCCGTGTCTGCCGATGCAAGGTCTCGACCGCAGCCATATCCGAAACCGCAAAGCGCATCGCGTTGAGCGTCATCCCCTCACCTTTGACGTCGAGCAAAACGCCGAACTGATCGCGAAACGCGACCGGCTCCATGATTTCGACATCGCCATTCTCGGTGCGAGCCTTGATGCCGATCGAACTCGAATGCAGATCGCTCACGCCGGTGAACGCCTTCAGGAAGATGTGGTGGTCGGTCGGATTGTCAGCGACCATCGCCGCACCGGGCACTGTTCGCGCGCCGTTGGCGTGGGTCTGGAACGCCGGATCCCAGAAATTCTCCGGAAAATGATGCTGGCATACCGCAAAGCGTACATCCGGTGAATTTGGATCGCGGGCAAAAGCGAGCGAGAACGCTAGCTTGACCGGCGTGCCGTCAGGTTTTGCGCCGTCGCGCTCAAAATCGAACACTTTCAGGCCGCCGATACCCGCCGCCTCGAACGATCGTGCATCGTCGGCCGCGTTGCTGCTGTTGAGGATCAGCATCGAGAAACCCTCGCGCGAAGCCAGAAAGTCGCGGTTGAAGGCGCCGAATGAAAACGCGTGCGCGCCGTGCGGCACGATCTTTTCGGGTTCGGCCACTTCAAGGATTTCGATGTAGCAATTCCTCAATTGCACAATTCGGTTATGGGTGCCCCAGGGATGGCGGTTGCGGGCGCCGACGGTGAAGCCGGCGCTCGCATAAAATTCCGCCGCCGCGTCGAGATCGCGGACGGCGTGCACGATGTGGTCGAGACCGTGGGGCATCCGACGAGGCCTGCGCCTTAGGCGCCGGTCATTTCACCGACGAGAAGGCGGTCGGCACCAGCAACTGATTGACGATGTTGCTGACGATCTGGCCGTCAGCCTCGGTTTTCGCGCGCGCGGTAAGCCATTCCGGATCGGTCGCGAAGGCGGTCCACTTCTTCTCGCGCTCGGCGAGCGATTCCCAAGCCAGCAGGTAGGTCAGTTCCTGATTGGATTCGCCGATCAGCGTGGTGAAGAACCCGGCCTGCTTGATGCCGTGCTTCTCCCACAGTTTCAGTGTGATGGTCTCAAAGCGGTTCAGCAGCGCCGGCAGCCGGCCCGGCAGACAGCGGTAGACGCGAGTTTCGTAGATCATCGTTTCCTCCGGTTTTCTTGCGCCGCGGTTATAGCGGCTGGCCGGGAGGCTGTCTTGGTCGGATCATGCGGGCGGCGATCCGCAAATTGCATGGCGGGAGGGTCTCGGCTCGCGATTTCCAGTTCGAAGCAGCGCTAAAGCTGATCGGCGCGGCTAAACGAGGCGGCTCTGCACCATCGCCGCCTGAATGAAGGACGCGAACAAGGGATGCGGCTCGAATGGCCGCGACTTCAGTTCGGGATGGAATTGCACCCCGATGAACCAGGGATGGTCCTCATATTCGACGATCTCCGGCAGCACACCGTCCGGCGAAAGCCCGGAAAATCGCAGGCCATGCTGCTCGAGACGGTCCTTGTAGGCGGTATTGACCTCGTAGCGGTGGCGGTGGCGCTCGGAAATCTCGGTGGCGCCGCCATAGACTTCCGACACCCGGCTGCCGCGTTTCAGGGTCGCAGGATACGCCCCAAGGCGCATGGTGCCGCCGAGGTCGCCCGCCTTTGTTCGCTTCTCCAGCTCATTGCCGCGCAACCATTCCGTCATCAGGCCGACCAGCGGTTCGGGCGTCGGGCCGAACTCGGTGGAATTCGCCTCCTCGATGCCGACGAGATTGCGCGCGGCCTCGATCACCGCCATCTGCATGCCAAAGCAAATCCCGAAATAGGGTACGTCACGTTCCCGCGCGAACTGCGCCGCGCGGATCTTGCCCTCCGCGCCGCGCTGGCCGAATCCGCCGGGCACCAGAATGCCGTTGACGTGTTCTAGAAATGGGGTCGGATCCTCGTTCTCGAACACCTCGCTCTCGATCCAGTCGAGATTGACCTTCACCTTGTTGGCGATGCCGCCATGCGACAACGCCTCGATCAGCGATTTGTAGGCGTCCTTCATGCCGGTGTACTTGCCGACAATGGCGATGGTGACGGCGCCCTCCGGGTTACGCACCCGCTCGTTGATGACGTGCCAGCTCTGCAGCGCCGGCGGAATTCTGGGCTCGATGCCGAACGCCGCCAGCACTTCATCGTCGAGGCCGGCGGCGTGATACGCCTCGGGGACCGCGTAGATGTTGTCGACGTCACGCGCCTCGATGACCGCACTTTCACGCACATTGCAGAACAGGCCGAGCTTGCGCCGTTCTTCCCTCGGGATCGGGCGGTCGGTTCGGCACAACAGGATGTCCGGCTGGATGCCGATCGAGCGCAGTTCCTTGACCGAATGCTGGGTCGGTTTTGTCTTCAATTCGCCGGCGCTCGGAATGAAGGGCAACAGCGTGAGATGGATGTAGATGGCGTGGTCGCGCGGCAGATCGTTCTTGATCTGGCGGATCGCCTCGAAGAACGGCAACCCCTCGATGTCGCCGACGGTGCCGCCGATCTCGCACAGCACGAAGTCGAATTCGTCGTTGCTGTCGAGGATGAAGTCCTTGATGGCGTTGGTGACGTGGGGAATGACCTGGATCGTGGCGCCGAGATAGTCGCCGCGCCGTTCCTTGGTCAGAATGTCCTGATAGATACGCCCCGTGGTGATGTTGTCGGCCTTGGTGGCGGGACGTCCGGTGAAGCGCTCATAATGGCCGAGGTCGAGATCGGTCTCGGCGCCATCGTCGGTCACGAACACCTCGCCGTGCTGGTACGGCGACATCGTTCCGGGATCGAGATTGAGATAGGGATCGAGCTTGCGAAGCCGAACCTTGTAGCCTCGGGCCTGCAGCAGCGCGCCGAGCGCTGCTGAAGCGAGACCCTTGCCGAGCGAGGAAACCACGCCGCCGGTGATGAAGATATACCGCGCCATGGGACCTAACCTTTAAGGCTACGGAGGCGATTCGCCAAAACAAATCGCTCAACCCAGCGAACATTCTGCGTGGCTGTGGGTGACGTGAAATTTAAAGTATCGTCAGTGCCTTGATGGGTATCTTTCACGCGGAACGCTAGACGCCGTCCCGCATGGCAACCCTGCTTTATTGCGAACGCGGCGCCTGCGGACCTGACGGGGCCGGCTGGTTCTGCTGCTGTTCGTCCTGCCTCTTCAGCGAATCGAGTACGCCGCCTGCCGGCGGGGATATCGGCGTTGCCGCATCCGCCGGCTGCGATTGGGAGGCCGGAAGGCCGTTAATGATGGAACTCGGCTTGCGGTCGTAGCTCGCCAGCCATGACAGCAGCAGGCTGGTAATGAAGAAGCCCACCGCGAGGACCGCCGTGGTGCGGGTCAAAAGATTGGCGGTGCCGCGGCTCGACATGAAGCCGGCGCCTCCGCCGACGCCGAGGCCGCCGCCTTCAGATTTCTGCAGCAACACGGTTGCGATCAACGTCGCAACAATCATCAAATGGACTACGATAATGACAGTCTGCATCTCGACCTTCCGTCACAAGCCCAAAATGCCGGCGTCCGGCTGCCTGACTGGAGCTTGCGGGGTTTGAATTCGCGCGGTGTTACACGATCCGACGGGGCATTGTCACCCCCAAGGGATCACCATCTCCCCCGCTCCGCTTTGTGTTTAATTAGGGACAACTGCCGGCGATCGCAAGAAAGTCGCTCGCTTTCAGGCTGGCGCCTCCGATCAGCGCACCGTTGACGTTGGCAACCGCCATCAATTCCGCTGCGTTCGAGGGTTTCACCGAGCCGCCATACAGGATTCGGATCCGTTTTCCTTCGTCGTTAAATCGGACAGTCAGGACACCGCGGATAAAGCTATGAATTTGCTCGACATCTCCGACGGTCGGGGTCAGGCCGGTGCCGATGGCCCAGACCGGTTCATAGGCCACTACCAGATTGCCCGCCCGCGCCGCATCCGGCAACGAGCCGCTGAGCTGCCCACGGCAAATCTCAAGGGTCTGCCCGGCATCGCGCTGCTGAAGCGTTTCGCCGATACAGACGATGGCGGTCAGGCCGGCGCGCCACGCCGCTTCGGCCTTCTGGCGAACCAGCGCGTCACTTTCGCCGTGATCGGCGCGCCGCTCGGAGTGGCCGACGATGACGGCACTGGCGCCGGAATCCGCCAGCATTTCGGATGAAATATCCCCGGTATGGGCGCCTGAGGCCTTGGGATGGCAATCTTGCGCACCAATCGCCAGGATCTTTGATTGTGAACCCCGTGCCTTTTCGGCGAAGGCCGCAATCAGCGTCGCCGGGGGACAAACCAACAGGTCGGCTTTGCCGGCGAGCCCTGGCGCACCCGCGAGCATGGCCTCGAATTCGGCCATTGAGGCCTTCAGACCATTCATTTTCCAGTTGCCGGCAATCAGCGGCCGGATGGCATCGGTCATATCGGGATCCCCGCGAATAGTGGTGGTGCATGCGCTAGCAGAGGCCGGGCGCCAGTTCCAGACGCCGGCTCTGCAGCCCCCAGGCCATTAATCGCTTGATCTGGGTCTCCCCGCCGCGGTTGCGACGAGGCGGCCGCTACTCTGTGATGCTTTATCAACTCGGTGACGCCCTTTTGCGGAATTCGATACCGAATTCATCTTGGGCGCGAGCCGGTGCCGAATCAGACTGCAGCGGGAGAGCGAGCGCCCGCGCACTACCAGACGTACTTCACCGTTCCAGTCCCCGAGTAGGACTGCGAGCCGCTGCCGAATTCGCCGCGGAGATCGCCCAGCAGCGACCAGTTGCTTGAGAACCGGAACTCGGCTCCGGCCGCGGCGAGCGCTACGCTCTTTGGCACCACCGCGCCGTTGACGGTGAAGCCCACGCTACTTCCCGGCAACGCCCCCTGTGCCAGCGCCGCTTCGAACGTCGCTACCAGCCCCGGGTCGGTTACCGACTGGTAGGCCCACGCGCCGCGCCCATGCAGGATGAGTGAGACGTCGTCATTGATGGCAACGCGCGAGTCGAGACGCGCACCGATCTCGCCGCGAATTTCGGTTGCGGAGCCCGAATTATATCGCAAGGCAAAGCCCCCGCCTACCTGATCTGTCTCGCTGTAACTCGGCGTCGAAAAACGCTGCGCAACTCCCGCCACATAGGGCGTCACCGCGGCCCACTGCGTTGTATAGCGCCATCCAGCTTCGACGCGCGCGCCGTAACTCTGCGCATTGAAGGCCGCCTGAAGATTATCGCTCGCAAATGCGACGCGGTTGGTCGTCATCCAATGATTGGCGGCGGAAAGCGCACCGGCCAAATAGGCCGGCCCAAAGTGCGTGGAGCCGTAGACGCCGCCCTCAAAGACGTCGCTGCGCCCGGTTCCCAGTCCCTGCGCCACGCTCCAGTTGGTCGAACCGCCCGCGAACGCAAAGCCGGTCACCGTGTCGGGACTCCAGCGATAATCCACGCCGCCACCCGCGCCGTAGATGCGCGCGCTGACGCTGGACGAGCCCACCGCCGGGTCGCCGTTCGCATTGACGCCGCCGCCGAATGCCGAGCCCCACGTGCTCCAGCGCTGTTCAAAGCCAACCGGCGCGGGGGGCCTGGTCGCGGCTGCGTAGCCGAGCGCGGCGTCGGGCGCCACCGCCCGCTCCTCGCCGCGGCGGCCATTCAGGCTGGTATCGAGCATGAAATTGAGGAACTGGTTCGTCATCTCGAACGAAACCAGTTTGGCGTCCGTCGCGACCTCGCCCGAGAGCGTGTTGAAGATGCCCGGCAGGTTCTGCGGCTGTTGCGGAAACAGCTTGCCGAAGTCCCAGGTCGCCTGCGCGTTGTTCTTCAGGCCTGCGGGCAAGCTCGCGGCCAGGTTGAGGTCGTTGACACCGCGCAGGGCGTCGAGTGCGAACGCGACCTGGTTCTGGTTCTGCGTGAGGGAAGTGTTCCACGGCGTCAGGTTCTGGTAGCTCGCCGGCGTCACCCAGAGGTTCACGGCCGTCGGATTGCCCGACGCATTCTGCGCGTAGGTGATCGCCGAGGTCGTCGTCGGTGCGTCGGCATTGAAGTAGAGAGCGTCAAACCGCGTGCCCTGCGCAAGGCCCGCGCCCACCGCCGGTTGGGTGAGCGACGCGAAGCTGCCGAGCACGCCGCCGGAGGCATACACAGCGGTATAAGTCGAGCCCACAGGTGCGGTGAAATTGTTGTTGGCGGGCGCGCCGATGCCGCGAAGGATCGGCATGATGGTGCCATTCGCTGTATAGGTATTGCCGCCGGTCACGACGACACTGCTGTACTGGCCGGCGCACCCGACGGGATTCGTGCAATTGGTCGCGCTCGAAATGGGGCCGTCGATCTCAACCGTATAGCTCGACCCCGGAAGGTTGACGACGGCTGCGTTGACGAAGATCGTACCGGGGCCATCACCGGGGGCCTTGGCGCCGCCGCCCTGAACCACCACGGTTGCGTTGACGCTGCCGACTCCGACCAAACTATCGCCTGGCAAGATGATCAGCTCGGGCGTCGCGCCGTTCACGATATCGAGCGGACCGACGACATGGACCGAACCTGTAAACAGATCAACCGCTGCGCCGCTCCCCGGCACCAGCGTGATCGGGGTCGTGCCAATTCCGGCGCTCGCCCCGGCACTCGCGGTGAATGTCACGCCCGGCCCAAGCACGATGCCGCCAAGTCCGGATACCGTTCCGGTCAGGTTCAGCGTTCCGCTATTGACCACGGTGAGAACGCCTGGGCCGCTGAGGGGGCCGCTGAACGTGACATTGTACGAGTTGAGATTGATCAGATCGGTGCCGGGAGGTGCGCCAAGGAGCTTCACCGGTTGCGGGATCGTGATGCTGGCGTCGGCGACCAACGTGCCGTTATTGAGGGTCAGTGTGCTGGTCGAAGCCCCGAGCGAGGCCGAATTGTTGACGCTGAGGATTGCGCCATTGGTCACCAGGGTGCCGCCGCTGTAGGTGTTGTGACCCAGGAGTTCCTCATGGCCGCCGGTGATGGCCATGCCGCCGAGCCCGCTGATGACACCAAAGTAGGCGCCGGCCGGATTCGAGCCGTCAAGTCCGGCGGCGCCCGCGGTCACGGTCAGAGTCTCGTTGCCCAGCACGACCGAGCCGATGCCCGAAAGCGTGGTGATCGAGGCGCCCGCATTCGTGCCGGAAATGTCGAACGTGCCGCCGGGCCCGATCAACACCATGCTCGACGTCGCGATGCTGCCGTTGCCTGTCAGAGCCAATGTCGCAGTGGTAGGCGTGGGAACGATGGGGGTGGAAATGGCTTCGATCAGCGTGCCGCCCGTATAGGTGTTCACCCCGGCCAAGGTCTGCGTGCCGCTGGTCACCGCGAGGTTGCCTCCGGTGCCGCCGCCGATGCCGCCGTCGGCGATCACGCCCGAGAACGTTGTCGAGCCGTTGCCGATGATCAGCATCTGCGCGCCGAGAGCGACCTTGCCCGAGGCACCGGCGCCCGCATCAGCCAAAGTCACGATCGCGGTGCCCTTCGTGGTCTGCGAAATGTCGAACGTGCCGCCGGTGGCGATCGCCACCTTGCTCGAGGTCATGACGCTGCCAATGCCGGCAAGCGCGAGTGTCGCGGTGCCAGCGGCCGGATTGGGCGCGATGGTGGTATCGCCCGTATAGGTGTTCACCCACGCCAGGGTTTGCGTGCCGCCACTGACGATCAAGCTCCCCTTCGTGCCGCTGCCGATGCCGCCGTCGGCCAGGACGCCCGCAAAAGTGGTCGAGCCATTGGTGATCGTCAGTGCCTTGCCGCCGAGCGCCACGTTGCCATTACCCGCGAGGGTCATGATGGAGGCACCGGTCGTCGTCTGCGAGATGTCGAACGTGCCGCCGGTGTTGACCCCCACCTGACTCGAGGTCGCGATGCTGCCAGTGCCGGTGAGCGCGAGCGTCGCGGTGCCGCCGGTGGCAAGAGGCGAGATCAGCGTAACGCCGGTAAAGGTGTTGATACCCGAGAGCGTCTGGATGCCGCCAGCAACCCACAGGGCTCCGCCGTGCCCGCCAGCGATACCGCCATCATTGATGTCACCTGAAAACGTCGTCGAGCCTTTGCTGATGAGCAGCAGTTTTCCGCCGATCAAGGCCTGCCCAGAACCCGACAAAGTCTCGATCGCTGCGCCCACTGACGTCTGCGAGATATCGAAAATGCCGTTGTCGATAACGTTGGAGGACATGGCAATCGAGCCGGTGCCGGTGAGCGCCAGGGTCGTGCCCGTGTTGATGGTGGTCGTCCCCGTATAGGTATTGCCGCCGGAAAGCGTCAGGGTGCCGCCGGAGAGGACAAGGTTGCCGGCGGTGCCGCTGCCGATGCCGCCATCGGCGATGACACCATCGAACTGCGTCGAGGCGTTGGTGACGGTGAGCGTTTTCGAGCCGAGCGCGACATTGCCCGAGCCCAACAGGGTCTGGATCGAGGCGCCCGTCGTCGTCTGCGAGATGTCGAACGTGCCGCCGCTGCCGATCGCCACCTGGCTCGAGGTCGCGATGCTGCCATTGCCCGAGAGCGCGAGTGTCGCGCTGCCGCCAGTGACAAGGGGCACGATGATCGTGGAGCCGGTAAAGGTGTTGAGACCCGACAATGTCTGGATTCCGCCACCCACTCCCAACATGCCGCCGGTCCCGCCGGCGATGCCGCCATCGCTGATGACACCAGAAGACGTCGTCGAGCCGTTGGTGATGAGCAGGAGGTTCGAGCCGATCAACGTCTGCCCGGAACCCGCCAGGGTCTGGATTGCGGCGCCCCCCGCCAGCTGCGAAATATCGAACGTGCCGTTGTTGAGGACCGGGCTCGAATTGGAGATCGAGCCGCTGCCGGCCAAGGCCAGCGTGGCGCCGGAATTGATGGTGGTATCGCCCGTATAGGTATTGGTGCCGATCAGCGTCAGGAGTCCGCCAGCGACGATCAAGCTGCCTTTGCTGCCGCCACCGGCACCGCCGTCGGTCAACATGCCGGAAAATGTGCCGCCATTATTGACGGTGAGCTCCTGCCCACCGAGCCCGATGGTGCCGCTGCCGTTCAGGTTCGGGATCGCCGTGCCGGCGGTGGTCCCCGAAATATCGAGAACAGCGGTCGAACCGAGGAACAGGCCTGAGGAAGAAGCGATCGAGCCCGCGCCCGATATCATCAAGGTGCCGCTGTTGACGTAGGTGCCGCCGGTGTAGGTGTTGGCTGCGGTGAGGTCGAGGGTGCCGTTGAAGCCGCCGCCATTGATGCTGAGGTCGCCCGAGCCCGAAAGAACGCCGGCCATGACGGCGAGCGAGCCGGCCGCATTGCCGTTGTTGCCTACCAGGATGCTGGCCGCGGTCCCGGCCGCAACAGTGCCGCTGCCGATGTTGATGGCATTGGTGAAGGTCACCGAAGCGTTGGAATTGGCTGAGCCGAAGATCAGCGAATAGCCGACCGGGACGAAACCATTTACCCCCCAGGACAGCGGTACGCCCCCGCTCAGCGAGACCGTGAGCGGCGCATTGAGCGCGGCGAAACCGCCCGACCCGGTCCACTGCATGCCGCCCGAATTGCCACCGCCGACCGGATTGGGGTTCGGACTGACGAAGCGGCTGAATATGGTCGGCGCATAGACCCCACTGGTCAGCGTCGTGCCGGTAATCTCCAGCACGCCACCCGTCCACTGGTTCGCCCCGCGGAAGTTCAGACTGCTCGCAGTTGGCAGGCCGACGCCGTCATTCGCCCGCAGCGCGCCGTCGGTCAGAGCATAATTCGGCGCACCCGGCGTATTGGCGCCGGTGTTGAGCTGACCGCCAACCACGTCACCGCCGGTGATGACGGTCTGCCCGGAATAGGTGTTCGGGCCGTTGAAGACCGTGATACCCGAACCGACAGTCAACGAAGCGCCGCCGCTGGCCGGATATTCCGCGGTACCCGTGGTGGTCGATGAACCGATCGAGCCGACGCTGTTGTCGGCGATGGTGCCGTTGAAGGTGATGACATTGGCGACATTGCCCGCTGATGCTCCGGGGTTGAGGATGAGCGTCGAGCCCTGCATCATGAAAATATCGGTACCGGCTGCGCCGCCGGCAGCGCCGCCGTTGAGGCTGGCGCCGCCAATCGCGCTGCCGCCGTTGAACGTGGAATTGCCGGTGATGGTCAGCTTGCCGCCCGTGTTGAGGAAGATGGACCCGCCGTAGCCGTCACCGCCGCCGCCGCCGCTGGCATTACTGACGCCTGTCACGCCACCCTTGCTGCCGACGCCGGCGCCGAAGCCACCGGCGCCACCGGCGCCACCGGCACCTGAAGTGCTGGTGGCACCGTTGGAGCCATTGCCGTTTTGGCCGGCACCAAAGCCATAGCCGCCGGCACCACCGCCACCGCCAAAACCGCCCGCACCGCCGGCGCCACCATTGCCACCGGCGCCGTCGACGGAGACGCCGTTGCTCCAGGGGGTCGTGCCATACGCGCCGCCCTGACCGCCCGCACCACCACCAAACCCGGTCGACCCCTTGCCACCGGCGCCGCCGGTGCCCCCATTGCCACCATTTCCGGCAAGGCCCTCGGACACCAGACTGTTCCAGGCAGCCAATTTCTGCACGTTGAGGTTCAACGTCGTGGCGTCGGCCGCGAGACTGAGTGCATCGGCCGCGGTACCGATTATCGCGAGCGTGGCCTTTCCACCTTTGAAGGTGGCTTCGATTGCGGCCAGCGGACTTACAAAAGGATCGGCTGCGGTCGAGGCATCCGCGACCGCAGCGAGGATCCAGGCTGTCACGTTGACGCCGTCGACAATTATCTTTCCGGAGTCGGCGGCGACTTTGATAGAAGCGGTCGCCACGTTGGTCTCGTCGGTCGGATCGGTGTTCCAACCATTGGTGGCGGGGCCGCCGACGCCGCCGATGCCGCCGTAGCCATTGGTCGCGTTGCCGCCATTGGTAGCCGCACAGGCGGTTCCTGCGGCGCACGAAACGCCGTTGCCCTTGCCGTCGCCGAAAAGGATGCTGTTGTCGTCTTTCAAGGTGCCGTTATTGCCGTTTGCTCCGTTCGGCAAGTTGGGCGCCCCCAGGATAGAGGAAATGCCATTGAGGGTGCCGCCGTACGGCGAGTTCGTGCCGCCGAGGCCGCCGATCACGCTGTTATGCGAGAAGCTGGTGTTATTCAGAACCACCGTGCCGCCGTTATCGATGAAGATGGCACCGCCGGCGCCTAGACCGCCGCCGCTGCCGGCGCCGCCGCTGGTGGAGAAATTCTGAAACACCGAATTATTGACCGTGAGGGTGGCGCCGTTGGCGACGAAATAGCCCTGGCCGCCGGCGCCATCGGACACGGTGTTCAGCGTTGTATTGCCGGTGATCGGGGTGCCGGGCACCGACACGTCGGCGCCGATGCCTGAGATCTGTGCGGACGCGGGAACGGTGGAGGCCAGGGCGCAGAACAAAGCCACGCCCGCGACCGAGGCAGCGGCCTTGCCGAAGCCGCGACGCGCAAGCCAGCTGGCGAATCCGCCGCCGAGCGCCGCGCTAGTCTTGGTGGTACGCCTTGCCATACGCATTCCTCGTTGCCCTACGCCTGCCTCAGAACGGCACGCTGCCATGCGCCTGCAAATTCCAGATCCGAGTATCTTGGCCGATCCCGCTGTACTCGGCACCGACGCTCAATTGCGCGCCGCCGCCGAACATCATCATGACGCCGCCGGTCGCGCGGACCGCCGCGCCCTGGAGGAGCGGCACGGCGGTCAGACCAGGTGTGCTCGTCGTCGTCGCGTCGTCCTTGGAGAAGTAATAGTCGCCGTAGAGTCCGACATACGGCGCGAGAGCTCCGAAGCCGGCCGGGAAATTGTGGCTCACCTTCAGACCCGCGCTGCCACGGCCGGTATCGAAGGTATGGCTGGCCTGCAGCGTGCCGAGGCTGTCGGTGTAAGCGTTCTCCTGCTCCCACAGCATGTAGACGCGCGCCGAGGGCTCGAAGACCGTCGCCGCCCAGTCGTAGGTCCCGGTCACGCCCGCGGCGGCGAACCAGCGATGGCCGGTGAAGTTGCCCGAAGCCGTGCCAGCGGCGTCGGCGGCGGTGATGTCCGACCAAGCCCCGCTGGCATCGAAGCGCACCGTCGATGCCAGCCGCCAGCCCACATAGCCACCGGCGGTATAACCGTCGCCCGTGAGCTTGCCGCTATAGGCCTGCGAGGTGAAATTGAAGTGCTCATAGCCGCCGAGCACGCCGACCAGAAAATCCGACGTGAGCCTGCGGGTGACACCGGCGGTCCCGTTCACCTGCGTACCCTGGAGGTCGCTGCCGACAGTCGTGGTGCGGAATTCGGCTCCGCGCATATCGATCCAAACCAACCAGTCGTGCAGCGGGCGCGGCGCGGTGGACGCTTTGATGACGGAAGGCGAGTTGTCCGCAAAGCCCAGCGCCGCAAAGTCCTGTTCGAGCCTCTGTCGCTGGTCGGGCAACAGATGGTTCTCCTCCGCCGCCAGACTGCTCCGCTGCATCGGCTCATTACCGTCGTAGCAATAGGTGAATCCGCCGCCGTTGGGCGAGACCAACTGGCAACCGCCGCCGAAGCCGTTGCTGATGGCGTTGTCGATGGCGCCGCTGATGGCCTGGCCCGACATGTTCGTGACGACGGGCATCACGGCCATCTGCATCTGGCGCAGCTTGACGCTGTCGCTGACCGCGTTGACGACCTGGACCACCATTTCGGGATCCGCGGCATTATTGACGTCGCCCGGATAGGAGGCGGTGACGCTATTGCTGCCGGCGGCAAGCGTTGAAATCGTGAAAGTCGCAACCCCGCTTAGCAGCGTTGCCGTGCCGATGACCTGACCGTTCTCGGTAAAGGTGACCGTGCCGGTCGGATTGCTGCCGGTCACCTTCGCCGTGAAGGTGACCGCCTGCCCGACGGTGCTCGGGTTGGGCGACGAGGTCAGGTTGAGCGACGTTGCCACTCTGGCATAGTTGAATTGGTCGCCTGCCCCGGTGGCGCTGGTGCCGGCCGCCGTTATCACCGTCACGTGAACCGTGCCGCTGCCGGCCGGCGAGCGCGCATTGATCGAGGTGGTGCTGACGATGGTGAAGAATGCCGCCTTGGCACCGCCAAACATCACGGCGGTTGCGCTAGTGAAGTTGGTGCCGGTGATCGTAACGCTGGTGCCGCCGGCGGGGGGCCCCGTGTTTGGCGACACCGCCGTCACTGTCGGCAGCACCGATACCGGCGCGGTGTAGGTGAACAGGTTAGTCCCAGTGCCAGTGCCGGCCGGCGTCGTCACCACCACGTTGACAGCGCCGGCCGCATGCGCCGGCGTCTTCGCTGTAATCGAGGTCGCGCTGACAACCGTCACGGCGGTCGGCGCGATACCGCCAATCGTGATTGAGGTTGCTCCGGTGAAATTGGTCCCCGTGATGGTCACCGCGGTGCCGCCTGCGATGGGACCGTTGGCGGGCGAGATTCCCGTCACCGTTGGCGCGCTCGCAACGTAAGTATACAGTTTCGTCCCCGTCGCGGTGCCGGCCGGCGTCGTCACCACGACGTCCACCGCGCCTGGCACGGCATGCGCCGGCGTCGTCGCGTTGATCTGGGTCGCGCTGATCACCGTCACGAAGGTCGCGGGGCTGCCGCCAATCGTCACCGAGGTTGCGCCGCTGAAATTGGTGCCGGTGATCTTGACCTGGGTGCCGCCTGCGGTATTGCCGCTGGCGGGACTGATCGCCGTGACGGTCGATGCAGACTGCGCCACATAGGTGAAGAGCTTGGTACCCGTCCCGGTGCCGAACGTCGTTGTCGCCACCACGTCCACCGCGCCTGGGACGGCGTTCGCCGGAGTCGTCACGAGAATGGTCGTGGAGCTCACGTAAGTCACGTTGGTCGCGGCGATGCCGCCGAACGTCACACCGGTCGCGCTCTGGATGAAGTTGGTTCCGGTGACGGTGATCACGGTGCCACCCTGAACAGTGCCGGAATTGGGAAGGACCGCTGTCACGGTCGGCGCGGCGTTGACATAAGTATAAGCGCCCGGCAGCGTAGCCGTTTGCGTGGTTGTTGACGTGGCGGGCGTGGTCACCACGATGTCCACGGCGGGGCCAACGGTGCCCGGCGGCGTCAACGCGGTGATCGTCTGCGCGTCGACCACAACCACGCCGGTCGCGGCGGCGCCACCGAACGTCACGCTGGTCGCGCCCGTCAAGTTGGTGCCCTTGATGGTGACGGGAGTCTTTCCCTGGCTCGGGCCGGAGGGGGGAGAAACCGATGTCAAGGTCGGGGCCGGCTGGGGCGGCGTCACCGGCTGCGCGTAACTGTAGATGTTCGCCGGAATATTGGAGCCGAACGACGTCGTGACGATCACCGGCGCATTGGCGGCGGTGCCGGCGGGAGTCACCGCCGAGATCATCTTGGAGTTGACGACCGTCACCTGCGAAGCCGCTACTCCGCCGATCGTCACCTGGGGCGTGCCGTTGAAATTGGTGCCCGTGATGGTGACCTGGGTGCCACCCGAAGTGCTCCCGGTGGCGGGAGAGATTGCACTTACGGTGGGCGGCGACGCTGAGTAGCTGTAGGCGTTGGTACCGATCCCGGTCTGCGAAGTGCCGTTAACCGACGCCGTCACCGCGATGTTCACGAAGCCCGCCGCATGCGCAGGCGTGACCGCGGTCATCGTGCAGACGTTGTTGACGTCACAGGTGGGAGCACTGAGGTTGGTCGCCGCGACGCCACCGAACGTCACGCCGGTCACGCCTGTAAAGTAAGTGCCCGAGATGGTGACGGTTTGGCTGCCGCCAGTGGGGCCGGTGTTCGGAGCGGCCGACGATACGGTCGGAGGCGGTACTCCGTAGTTGTAGAGGGCAGCGTTCCCGGCAGCCGTCCCGCTCGTGCCGGTGCCATACTGTGTCGTCACCTGAACGCTTAATCCATTGCCGGCCGCGTGCGCGCCTGTTTTTGCGTTGATCTGGGTGTCACTGACCACGGTGAAGGACGTCACGGCGGTGCCGCCGATCGTCACCGCCGTTGCACCGGTGAGATATTGACCGAAGATCTGAACGCTGGTCCCGCCGGCGGTGGTGCCGGTGTTGGGCGTGATCGAGTTGATGACTGGAGCCGGCAGGAGGTAGGTGAAGATGACGTTCGTCTCCAGGCTTGTGACGAGGGTGTTGTTGCCCGTGTTTACCGTCACGGTCACGATTTGCGGGCCCGCCGCGGTTTGTTGGGGCGTCTGTGTGGTGATCGAGCCGGCGCTGTCGACTGAAAAGCTAGTTGCCGGGCTGGTGCCAAATGTCACCGCTACCGCGCCGATGAAGTTGGCTCCGGAAATGGTGACTGGCGTATTGCCCAGGACGGTACCGGTATTGCCAGTTGAGGAAATGGTACCCGCGCTTGGGGTAATGCCGGTCACGTGCGGTGTGCCGGGCGACAGGTACAGGTATTGGCTAGACCCGGAGGTGCTTCCTGCCACCGTGACCGTCACGCCCACGGCGCCCGGCCCTTCCCCCGCCTGATTGCAGATCGGAGTGATCAGGGTGATGCTTGCGCTTTGTCCTGCGGCGACAGCCACATTTGAAGGCTTGGCAGATCCGTTTCCGAAGCAAGGAAAATTCACCGTGGTCACCGGCGTCCCGTCGTGCCAATTACCCGGGATGAAGTTGCTGCCCGAGATGTTGACCGACGTCGCGATCGTGGTGAGTCCCTCGTTGGGGCCGACCCCGTTGATCGAGGGTCCGCCCGCAGTATAGGCGTAGCGGTTATTGCCGGCGGCGCCGGAATTCTCGTCCGCCGTGCTGACGATGATATTGGCGAGGCCCGCGATTCCCTGCGGGACCACGACCCTGATCTGGCTATTGCTGTCGACGATGATGGTCGACGCGTTGGTGCCGCCGATATTAACCGAGACCACATCATTGTAAGCGAACGAGGCGCTCTGGCCGTCGCAGGCGCCTCCTGGCTGGGTAAGGGTGGCAGTCACCGTGGGCAGGAAGTTGGCGCCATTGATCACGAGCGGGACGAGAATGTTGCCCCCGCCCGTGGACCCGGACGTGTGATCGCCTCCGCCATTGACACCGGTTATCGTCGGGACCGGCTCGCTCGTGATGGTCAGGCTGATCGAATGCGCCAAGACGGAGAGGCCCGTCGAAGTGAGAACCGTGCCGTCGTTGCTCATCAGCGTCACCGACGTCGTGCCAGTCAGATCATCGGTCGGATCGGAGAGGGTCAGATTCGCGCCGGACGTTCCGACCGCCAAAGAGCAGCCGGCGAACGCCTGTCCGCCGGCAGCGACCAGCGCGGCAAGGGCGACGGCGAAGGCCCCGGCAGTGCGGATGAGGCGCGGCGCGGCGATCATACCGCACCCCCTCTGGTTGTAGCGGGAGGCGCTTCCGGACCGGCACGAACTACCGCAGCTTCGATGCTAATGAAGGTAAAAGTGGATGCAAACCGGTCAGCTGAGGCGATGTTGGCGCGCGTCGGCGAGCCCACAAAACGGCCATCATTGACCCACCGGCCAACCGAGTTTTCCACAGGAAATGACACAAAACCGCCCACAACGCCACCCCGCAACCAAACTTTCGCCGCGAGGTTAATAGGTTCATTGTTACGGTGGCGTGACTAACTGATTATTTTAACTCCATTTTAAGTTTTTTGAATTCTGATTCGTGTCTTTTCGGCAGCAGTTCTTGGGCAAAAAGCAAGTCATATTTTTTACACATTCATTCCACAGCTTCACCACTGTTTCACCACTGTTTTTGCACAGGTACCGCCATGACATCGCGCTTTTACTTGATGGTATTGATAATTCAGCGAGGGCACGCCTTGGTTGTTTTCTCGCACCAACACCTCCCTTGCACTACGCCAATTACTACCAATGCAATCATTACGTGTATGATCGCGCGCACTTGGCCAAACCCGGAAGCCCTTTGGGCCAATAGAGGGATTGGCGGGCGCTAGGCCGCGGCAACCCGGGGCGACGGAGCGGGAACTGGAGGCCATCTTCGGCTGGCCTGGCGACGGCGACGCTCTACACCAAAAGCGCGAACCGGCGCAGGCTTGCGGCGGGGGCCATCGGCAAGCTAGACCGTACCGAGACCGAAAATAGAACATCCATTCCCGCACCTTCGGCTGAGGTGCGGGCGGGAAGCCGAAACACCAAATAAAATCAGCCTCCTAATTTTTGGATAGAAGACGAACCCATGCTTCGAGGAATGCGGAAAGCCTCATCAAACTGGCTCGGCAAATCCATAATGGCCGTGGTGATGGGCGTTTTGATCATCAGTTTCGGCGTCTGGGGCATCGCCGACATCTTCAGGGGGTTCGGTCAATCGACGCTGGCCAAGGTCGGTCACATCGAGATTTCGACCCAACAATTCCGCCAGCTCTATACCGACAAGTTGCAGCAGATCGGCCGCCAGTT
The DNA here is from genome assembly GCA_963771225.1 of uncultured Pseudomonadota bacterium. Taxonomy (GTDB): domain Bacteria; phylum Pseudomonadota; class Alphaproteobacteria; order Rhizobiales; family Xanthobacteraceae; genus Bradyrhizobium. The sequence continues at coordinate 847,913 of CAVYSR010000017.1, forward strand.
CGGCCGCCCGCTGACCATGGAGCAGGCCCGCGCCTTCGGCATCGACCGCCAGGTGCTGCAGCAGACCATTGCCGAGGCAACGCTTGATGAAGAAGCGCGGCGGCTCGGGCTCGGACAATCCGATGCCGAAACCATGCACACGATCTTCGGCGATCCCAATTTCAAGGGAGCCGGTGGCAAATTCGATCCGGTCCGCTTCCAGTCCACGCTCCGGCAATTCGGATTTAGCGAACAGCGCTATGTTGCCGACCAGCGGCGGGTGTCGCTGCGGCGTCAGATCGCCGGCACGATCTCGGCCGGCATCGAACCGCCCAAGGTCATGATCGAAGCCCTCAGTCATTATCAGAACGAAGCGCGCTCGATCGAATACGTTAAGCTGGAAGCAGCCCAGGCCGGCACGATCGACCCGCCGTCGCCGGAGACGCTGGCCGGCTATTTCGACGATCACAAGACCCAGTTCCGCGCTCCCGAATATCGCAAAATAGCTTTTGTCGCGCTGACCCCGGAGGAGATCGGCAAATGGTCGGAAGTCTCTGACGACGACGCCAGGAAGCTGTTCGAGGCCCGCCGCGACAAGCTCGGAACGCCGGAAAAGCGCGAAGTGTCGCAAATGGTGTTCCCGAGCGTCGAAGAAGCCACGGCAGCACGCAACCGCATCGCCTCCGGATTGTCATTCGACGACCTGGCCAAGGAACGCGGGCTCAGCCCGACCGACGTTAACCTCGGTCAGATCAGCAAATCCGAGATTATCGACAAAGCGATCGCCGATGCGGCCTTTTCGCTGCCCACCGGCGAGGTCAGCCAGCCGGCGCAAGGCAGCTTCGGCGTTGCCCTGGTCAAGATCGGCAAGATCGAGCCCGGGGTCGCGCCATCCTATGAAAGCCTCGCGGCAGGCTTGAAGAAGGAAATTGCGATCGAACGTGCGCGCAAGTCGGTCGGCGATCTGCGTGACAAAATGGAAGACGAGCGCGGCGGCGGCGCCAGTGTCGTCGAGGCTGCGCAGAAACTCGGGCTCACGGCCGTTACCGTCGAGGCGGTCGATCGTTCCGGCCGCCAGCTCAACGGCCAGATGGCGACCAACATTCCCCATGGTCTCGATGTTGTTTCGCAGGCCTTTGCCAGCGATGTCGGCGTCGACAACGATCCGATCTCCTTCAACGGCGGTTATGTCTGGTACGACGTTCTCGGGATCATCCCGTCACGCGAACGTGGCCTCGACGAGGTCAAGGACCAGGTCGAAGCGCGATGGCGCGACGACCAGATCGTTAGCCGGCTCCGCACCAAGGCGGGCGAAATGGTGCAAAAGCTCGATCAGGGCGGCAAGCTTGCGGATGAAGCGGCAACCGCGGGGTTGAAAGTCGAGACCGCCGCTGGCTTCAAGCGCGACGCTTCCCCGTCAGGTTTGCCCGCCAGCGCTGTCGCGGCAGCATTTCGTACCGCCAGGGATGGCGCCGGACAAACCGCCGGCACCGGCGCCAACGAGTGGATCGTATTTCGCGTCACCGATATCAGCGTGCCGCCGGTCGAGCTTGCCTCGGACGACACCAAGAAGCTGAAAGAGACCCTTCAGCGCGGGCTGAACGATGAGTTGATCAGTCAATACGTGGTCAAGCTTGAATTGGAGATCGGCACCACCATCAACGAGGCCGCCTTCGCGCAGGTGACGGGCGCGAATAATAATTGAGCATGATTGAAAACGAAGGCCAGCCACCGATTGTCCTCATCCTGAGGAGCGGCCTCTTGGCCGCGTCACGAAGGATGGCGCATTCGTGGTTCGAGACGGCGCCAAAAGCGCCTCCTCGCCATGAGGTCCCTTTTTTCTGAAAGCCCGCGATGGACGACTTCAAATCTATCATCGGAAAAGTCGCCACTGGCGCAACGCTATCGCGCGACGAGGCGGCATCGGCGTTCGACAGCATGATGTCGGGCGAGGCGACGCCCTCGCAGATGGGTGGATTGCTGATGGCGCTTCGCGTACGCGGCGAAACCGTCGATGAAATCACCGGCGCGGTGTCCGCCATGCGCGCCAAGATGCTGCGCGTCGAGGCACCCGCCGACGCCGTCGACGTGGTTGGCACCGGCGGTGACGGCTCCGGCTCGGTCAACGTATCGACCTGCGCCTCGTTTATCGTTGCCGGCGCCGGTGTCCCCGTCGCCAAGCACGGCAATCGCGCGCTGTCGTCGCGCTCGGGTGCTGCCGACGTGCTGTCTTCGCTCGGGGTCAAGATCGACATTACGCCGGCGCAGGTCGGCCGCTGCATCGCCAAGGCCGGCATCGGCTTCATGTTCGCGCCCACCCATCATCCGGCGACGAAGAATGTCGGCCCAACCCGCACCGAGCTTGCAACCCGCACTATCTTCAATCTGCTGGGACCGTTGTCCAATCCGGCCGGCGTGAAGCGGCAGATGGTTGGGGTATTTTCCCGGCAATGGGTGCAGCCGCTGGCGCAGGTGCTGAAAAACCTCGGCGCCGAAGCCGCCTGGGTCGTGCACGGCTCCGACGGCCTCGATGAAATCACCCTCACCGGCCCGACTTTCATCGCCGCGCTCGACAACGGCACCATCCGTACCTTTGAGGTCACTCCGGAGCAAGCCGGCCTGCCCCGCGTCGGGGGTGAGGCGTTGAAAGGCGGCGATGCGGCTGCCAACGCCATTGCGCTGCAAAGCGTCCTCGATGGCAAGCCGAGTGCCTTTCGTGATGTGGCGCTCTTGAACGCCGCCGCGGCGCTGATCGTGGCGGGACGCGCGGCGAATTTGAAGGAAGGCGTGGCGCTCGGGACCCAATCGCTCGACAGTGGCGCTGCGGCAGCGCGGCTGAAGCAGTTGATCGTGGTCTCCAACGGCTGAGCGCAGGAACCGACGATGTCCGATATCCTGACCAAGATCGAAGCTTACAAGCGCGAGGAGATCGCTGCCGCCAAGCGCGCGCATCCGTTGGCCAGCCTTGAAGCCCAGGCCAGGGCCGCGCCCGCGCCGCGCGGCTTCGTTCGCGCAATCCGCGAAAAGCTCGCCCGCGGCGAATACGCCTTGATCGCCGAAGTGAAGAAGGCATCGCCCTCCAAGGGCCTGATCCGCGCCGATTTCGATCCGCCGGATCTGGCGCGCGCCTATCAGGCCGGAGGTGCTGCTTGTCTCTCGGTGCTGACGGATACGCCGTCGTTTCAGGGCCATCTCGATTTCATGGTGGCGGCCCGAGCGGCGACCACCTTGCCGGTACTGCGCAAGGATTTCATCTACGACACCTATCAGGTGGTCGAGGCCCGCGCCCACGGCGCCGACTGCATTTTGATCATCATGGCGGCGCTCGACGATGCCGCGGCCCGGGACATCGAGGACACTGCCCTCGCGCACGGCATGGACGTCCTGGTCGAAATCCATGAACGCGCCGAGCTCGATCGTGCATTGAAACTTCGCTCGCCGATGATCGGGGTCAACAACCGCAATCTTCGAACCTTCGAGACCACCCTTGCGACCAGCGAGGCTTTGGCGCCGTTAATTCCCACCGATCGGCTGATGGTCGGCGAAAGCGGCATCTTCGCACCCGGCGATCTCGCGCGGCTCGCCCGTGTCGGCATGTCCACATTTCTGGTCGGCGAAAGCCTGATGCGGCAGACCGATGTGGCGGCGGCGACCCGCGCCCTGCTGGCGCGTGGCGATGTCCCGCGTGCGACCGGGACGCGCTGACGTATGGCACGCAAGTCCGCCAAACCCAGTTCCGCCCTCACCCATATCGGCGCCAAGGGTGAAGCGCGCATGGTGGACGTATCGGCCAAACCCGCGACCGAACGCCTGGCCGTGGCGGAAGGCCGCGTCGTCATGAGCAAGGCGACGCTCGAACTGATCATTTCAGGCAACGCGAAAAAGGGCGACGTACTCGGCACCGCGCGGGTCGCCGGCATCATGGCGGCGAAACGGACGTCGGAATTGATCCCGCTGTGTCATCCGCTTGCCTTGTCGAAAGTCACGCTGGACATCGTGCCCGACAAAAGCCTCCCCGGCTGCATTGTGCGTGCTGCGGTGAAGGTCACCGGCCCGACCGGCGTTGAGATGGAGGCGCTGACGGCCGTCTCGGTTGCGTGTCTGACGATCTACGACATGATCAAGGCGGTCGAGCGCGGCGTCCGCATCGAAGGCATTCACCTGATTGAAAAAAAGGGCGGCAAGTCCGGGCACTATCGCGCCAGCGAATGAATCGACTTTTTCCTGATCGATTGGCCCGGTTATTTCAGCGAAGTATTGATCGAAGAGAATTTGGTGTTGAGCTTCGAGCCGATCCCGTTGACGACAGCGATGATCGCCAGTGAAATACCGGCTGCGATAAGTCCGTACTCGATCGCGGTTGCGGCGGTTTCATCCGCAAGAAAATCCTTGAACATTTGTACCATCGTATTCGCTTCCTGGTTTGCTGACGCACAACGCGGGATGAACTCGCAAATAGCATGCCAGACCGGTAGCAAGCGTCATCAAAGTGTTAGATAGTTAAGATTTGCTTGATCGCTTCGGTGCGGGAACTTTGTTCCCACTCGATCCGCGATGCGCGGCAAAGAATGCCGCTTCGATATTCAACCTTCGACGCGACGACGCTCACGATAGGTTCTGGTCTTTATCCGGTTCCCGCACAGCGTAGACATGCACCACCGCCGCGTCGCCGGCTTTGACCGGTCGAAGAATACCCGGCGGCATTCCTCGGCCGCGCACATCTTCAGCCGATCCAGAGTTCCGTTGATGGAACCGTCGTAAAGCTCGGCGACGACAACAGACAATCCGGCCAAGGCATCGCGGCGGGAGGCGGCGAGCGTCATGCTGCGATCACCCCGCGCCTCCGCCACCAGCGGAAAAGACTTCATCGCCTTGTTTAGCGACCGAACGGCCTCGTTGTCCTTTCGCCGTTCCGCTGGATCACATTCAAGATAGGCGCGAATGCTGGCTCGGAGCTGCAGCGCGCTGTCGAACAAGGCGGCCGTCATTTTCGTGCCCTCGGTCAACAGCCCCTGCTTCGACATCCACACCGCGAGCTCCCGCGGCCGGCTCAATTCATCGCCCTGCGCATGCTGCACGCCGTGATGCGTGAAGCGTCTGACATCGAGCGAATTGGCGAAATCATAGAGATGGGCGAATTCGTCGGGAACCTGGAATTTTCGGGAAGTTCTTTGGACATCGAAACACTAGTAAAACATATTTACTGGTTGACAGCAAGAGACACCCGCATAACAATTATACTGGTGTTTAAGTCGTCTCACAATTTCGGAACGAGGCCGTCATGAACCACAAGGCCGCATTGCCCCATTCCCGGATCTTCTATGGCTGGTTCGTCGTGTTGGCGGCATTCGCCGTGACCTTTGTCGGCTTCGGCTGCGCCTACACGTTCAGTGCCTTTGTCGAGGCGCTGCAGCGGGATTTCGACGCCTCGCGCGGCTCGGTGTCGCTGGTGTTCTCGCTCGCCGGGTTTCTCTATTTCGGCCTCGGCATCCTCAGCGGCCCCCTCGCCGACCGTTTCGGTTCCCGCGGCCTCGCCGTCGCCGGCATGATTTTGACCGGCCTTGGTCTCGCGGCCGCGAGCGTGGCGCGCAGTCTTACCGAGGTCTACGCTGCCTATGGACTGGGCGTCGGGCTTGGCGTCGGCTGCGCCTATGTTCCCGCCATTGGCGCGGTGCAGCGATGGTTCGTCCGACGCCGCGGTTTCGCCTCCGGTCTCGCCGTAAGCGGAATCGGCGTCGGTACGCTGGTGATGCCGCCATTGGCTTCGCTCCTGATCGAGAGTTTGGGATGGCGCGGGGCCTATCTCGCGCTCGGCGCTTTCGCTGCCGTCGTTGGCGGGGGGCTTGCGCTGTTGATCGAGAACGATCCGCACGACCGCGGTCTCGGTCCCGACGGCGATCCACCGCCATCGGGCGCACGGCTGGCACGACCGGAAGGCAATTCGGTACGCGACGCGATCCGGTCATCGCGTTTCATCAGCCTGTATGCCGCGTGCCTGATCTGCTCATTCGGCGTGTTTGTGCCGTTCGTCCATCTCGTGCCTTACGCTCAGGATCACGGCGTTGCGCCCGGTTCCGCCGTGTTGCTGCTCGGCGTGATTGGCGTCGGCAGCACCGCCGGACGCTTCTTCCTCGGCGGCCTTGCGGACCGAATGGGCCGCCAGCTTTCGCTGCTGCTGATGTTCACGGGCATGGCGCTTGCCCTGGCCGTTTGGGTGATCGCGACGAATATCTGGTCGCTGGCCGCCTTTGCGCTCGTCTACGGGGTGTTCTATGGCGGATGGGTCGCGGTGCTTCCGGCGGTGGTGATGGATTATTTCGGCGGCCGCAATGTCAGCGGCATCATCGGCATTCTCTACACCAGTGTGGCGTTCGGCACCCTGATCGGCCCCAGCGCCGCCGGCTTCGCCTTCGACCTCGGCCACAGCTACACGGTGCCAATCCTGGCCAGCGCCGGCGCCAACATCGTCGCCGCGATGATCGTCGCATCGACGTCGAGGACGACCGCCCCGGCGTGACGGGACCCCGGTGGTCGGGTTAATCCTCCATTAACTCAACTTCCTAACGCCACTTCCATACCGGCGCGATAGCTGTCTGGGAGTCAGGATGCGGGAATTTGCTTCTGGCGTTCATCTGGCGACGATCAAGACCCATGAAGGCAACCGCGATCCTCTCCTTCGTCAGGCGTTTCGTTAGCGGCAACCCGATCCGCTGGCTTGTCCTTGGCGGCGCGCTCCTGATCGCAGCCATCACGATCGGCACGGCTATCATGGCCGGCAATTTCCGCGAGCGCGCCCTCAGCAGCGCCGAACGCGAACTGGAAAACACCGTATTGCTGCTGGCGCGCCATTTCGATCAGCAACTCACGGACTTCATCGCCGTTCAAAAAGACATTGCTGCGCAAATCCGGTCGGCCAGCACCACCTCACCCGCCGATTTCAAGGCTCAAATGTCTGGCCTTGAAACGCATGAGGCACTGAAAGACAAAGTCGGCGCCCATTCCGATGCCGCCGGCCTCAATGTCTTTGATTCAGACGGAATGCTGATCAATTCGTCCGAGAACTGGCCGCCTCCCGATATCAAAATCGCCGACCGAGCCTATTTCAAATCCGCCAAATCGGGAACCGCAGCGACGCCGGTTTCGATTGAACTGGTGCAGGGCCGTCTCTCCAAGGACTGGGCAACCATCATCGCGCACCGGATCACGGGGGCAAATGGCGCGTTTCTGGGGCTCGTCACCCGAGCGATCCCGCCTGCCAACTTTGAGAAATTCTTCGAATCGCTGGCGCTCGGAGACGGCGCCTCGATCGCAATAAACCATCGCGACGGAACACTGCTGGCGCGCTATCCGCATGTTCAGGCGATGATCGGGCTGAACTTCAAAAACGCTCCGGTCCATCAACGGATTCTGTCAAAGTCGGATCATGGGACGACGCGCATCATTAGCGCAATCGACGGGTTAAGCCGACTGGCCTCGGCTCGCGCCTTGACCGACTTCCCGATTGGCATCATTGCAACCACGACGGTATCGGCTGCGCTGGCCGATTGGCGGGAACAACTCGGCTATATGATCGCCGCAGCCGGCCTCTCGGTGCTCGTGATCGCGGGCATGCTGTTTCTCGTCGTCCGCAAGCTGTCGCAACAACATCGCATGGAGAAGGAGCGCCTCGACACCGCCGTCAACAATATTCCGCAAGGCCTTGTCGTTTACGACAGAGCGGCACGGATCACCGTTTGCAACAAGCGCTACATTGAGATGTTCGGACTATCGCCGGCGGTCGCCAAGCCAGGCCTCTCCATGCAGGGTCTGATCGCGCATCGGAAGGAGACCGGCTCTTTCGACGGCGACGTCGATGAATTTTGCAACGCGATCATGCGCAACGTGGCGCTCGGGAAAGTCACTCATCAGGTCACAGAGGCTCCTGACGGCAGAGCGATCCAGATCATCAACCAACCGCTGGAATCCGGCGGCTGGGTGGCCACGATCGAAGATGTCACCGAGCGCAAGCGCTCGGAAGAGCAAATCGCCCATCTGGCGCACTACGACGCGCTGACCGATTTGCCCAATCGGGTATTGTTTCGAGAGCAGCTCGAACACGCTCTCAATCAGGTTCAATCTAGCGAACAATTGGCGGTTCTCTATATCGACATCGACGAGTTCAAGAGCGTCAATGACGCTCTGGGACACTCAGTCGGGGACGAACTTCTGAAAGCGGTCGCCGGCCGCCTGCGCGGTTGCCTCAGAGCGACCGATCTGGCTGCCCGTTTAGGTGGTGACGAATTTGCAGTCATTCAGACCGCGGTCAGGAACCCATCCGAGACGACGCATCTGGTGGAGCGAATTTATCGGGCGATCCGGGAGCCCTATGAGTGCGGCAGTCATCTCATCACCACGGATGCGAGCATCGGCATCGCGCTGGCTTCAGGGCATAACTCGGATCTGGACCAGCTGCTGAGGAACGCGGATCTGGCAATGTATGCCGCCAAATCCGCCGGACGCCGGACCTATCGTTTCTTCGAGCCGGACATGGAAGCGCAGGTTACGGCACGCCATGTGCTGGAAATGGATCTGCGCCAGGCGATATCGGACGGCGCGCTGGAGGTCCACTACCAGCCTTGTATCAGTCTGCGAGACAACAGGATCACCGGCTGCGAAGCCCTGCTGCGCTGGCGGCATTCAGAACGTGGGATGATTTCCCCCGCCGAGTTCATTCCGATCGCGGAAGAGACCGGGCTGATCAATCAGCTGGGCGAATGGGTGCTGATGACCGCTTGCGCGGAGGCCACGACATGGCCGGATGATATCAGGCTCGCGGTCAACGTTTCACCGGTTCAGTTCAAGAGCGGCACCCTGGCGCTGAAGGTCCTGGCAGCGCTTGCGGCGTCCGGTCTTCCTGCAGGCCGGCTCGAACTGGAGATCACCGAAGCCGTCCTGATCCGCGATGACGAAGCCGCACTCGCCATTCTGCATCAGCTTCGCGCGATTGGAGTGCGCATCGCACTGGACGATTTCGGCACTGGATATTCCTCACTGAGCTACCTGCAGCGGTTCCCGTTTGACAAGATCAAGATCGACCGCTGCTTCGTCGACGACATCGCAGAACCGGATGGGTCCTCCTGCATCGTGCAGGCGGTGGTAAATATCGCCGCGGCACGCGATATGACGACGACCGCTGAGGGTGTTGAGACAAAACAGCAGCTGGAATTGCTCCGCGCGCTGGGCTGCGCCGAAATGCAAGGCTACCTGTTCAGCCAGGCCAAACCGGCAGTCGAAATCAAGCAACTGTTCTTCACGCACCGGCAAAAATCAGCGGCAGTGGCCTGAGCCGTGAACGCATCGGTATCCACCCCGGATCAAGTCCGGGGCAGGCTTTCGCTCGAAAACGCTCTGCTAGCCGCCCCGATTGAACCGGTCGATTGTCGTGTTGCAGATCTAGTTCGGAATCGCCGCCTTCGGAGACGACGGGACACCTGCATTGACGGTGACGCCGCGCAGAACGTTGAAAGCCGCGGCAAGCGCCTTGTCGTCCTTTTCCGCCGGCGGAACGTAGGCTTGCGAGCCGGTCTGCTCCGCGCCCTCGGCCGACAGATGGCCGCGCATCGACGCCTCGCCCTTGGTATCCGCACGGGCCTTCAATTCGTCAGGCACCTCCTGCAACACCTCGATGTCGGGTGTGATGCCCTTGGCCTGGATCGAATGGCCGGACGGCGTAAAATAGCGCGCGGTGGTGAGCGCCAATGCGCCATTGCCGGTGCCGAGCGGAATGATCGTCTGCACCGAGCCCTTGCCGAACGAGCGCGTTCCAATGAGGGTCGCGCGCTTGTGATCATGCAGGGCGCCGGCCACGATCTCCGAGGCGGATGCCGACCCGCCATTGATCAATACGACCAGCGGCTTTCCTTTGATGAGATCTCCGCCATGCGCGGTGAAACGCTGGGTTTCCTCCGGGGTACGCCCCCGCGTCGAGACCACCTCGCCGCGTGCCATGAAAGCGCTGGACACCGAGACAGCCTCATCCAGCAATCCACCCGGGTTGTTGCGCAAGTCGACGATATAGCCGGCCAATTTCTCCGGCGGGATCTGTTTCGATATGTCGCCGAGCGCCTTCTTCAGTCCTTCGGTGGTCTGTTCGTTGAACGAACTGATCCGGATATAGCCGATGTCGCCGCCGTCGGTGTGGAAGGTGACCGGACGCACCCGGATGACTTCGCGCACCAGCGCAACGTCGATCGGTTGCTCGCTACCCTTGCGGATGATCTTGAGCCGGGTCTTCGTATTGATCGGGCCCTTCATCCTGTTCACGGCCTGCTCCAGTGTGAGCCCCTGCACCGCTTCATCATCGATATAAGCGATCAGGTCGCCTGACAGGATGCCGGCTTTCGCTGCGGGCGTATCGTCAATCGGCGAGACCACCTTGATCAGGCCATCCTCCATCGTCACCTCGATGCCGAGGCCGCCAAACTCGCCGTGGGTGGTCTCCTGCATTTCGCGCCAAGCCTGCTCGTTCATGTAGCGCGAATGGGGATCAAGGGCGGCGACCATGCCGCTGACCGCCCCCTCGACAAGCTTGGCGTCATCGGGCTTTTCGACGTAGTCGGTCCTGATGCGCTCGAACACCTCGCCAAACAGATTGAGCTGCGAAAAGGTATTGTCGGCGCTGGCAGCCGCCCTGGCAGCGGCGATCCAAATCTGATCCCGAGGCCCGGTGACGAGAAGGGTCAGGCAGGTACCTGCTACCGCGCCGAGGAAAAAGAGGGAATTCTTGCGCATTGTTCGCGAACCTTCTCGCTGTCAGTTGCTGCCCGTCATGGGCCGTTACCGGTTAAATGGGGCGTCTTGCCGCGTGGAACTCGACGACAACTTCACACCACGTTTCTGTTGTCATTGAGGCCGTTCTGCCATGTTGAGGGCTGGGTACCGAACCCGCGCTTGGCGCGGGTGCCTAACCAATAGCCAAACTGCGGCGGGACGTTGCGGAACGGACCCTCAACCCCGAGTTTCAGCGCGGCATCCATCGGCCAGTTCGGATTGTTGAGGATTTCGCGGCCGACCGCGATCAAATCGGCCTGCCCGTCGCGCAAAATCCGCTCGGCCTGGTCGCCATGAATGATCAGGCCGACCGCCATCGTCATGATATCGGCATGGCGACGAACATGTTCGGACAACGGCACCTGATAGCTGTACTTGATTTCCCGCCCCAGGATCGGCGCCAGTTCGGTGATGCCTCCCGACGAACAGTCGATGACATCGACGCCTTTGCCCTTGAGAACTTTCGCCAACCGCGCGCTTTGTTCCGGCCCCCATCCGGCGCTGTCCTCCACCGACAGCCGAACGAATAGCGGCTTGCGGTCGGGCCAGTGCTCGCGCACGGCTTCGGTGATCTCGGTGATGAAGCGCATCCGGTTGGCTTCCGAGCCGCCATATTCGTCGGTGCGCCGGTTCGAACGTTCGGACAGGAACTGATGCACCAGATAGCCATGCGCACCATGAAGCTCGAGCACATCGAAGCCGGCTTCATCGGCGCGGCGCGCCGCTTGGCCCCAGGCCTGCACCAGGTCCTTTACTTCGCTCCGCTCCAGCGCTGTTGGCACCGGCCATTTCTCGCTATGCGCGATCGCGCTCGGCGCCACCGGCTGCCACGCCTCCCAGTCGTCGATCTCATGCGTTCGTTGCAGCGGCCCGTCGCCTTCCCACGGACGGGCGGCGCGCGCCTTGCGGCCGGAATGACCGAGCTGGATTCCGGCAACCGCGTTCTGCTGCTTGATGAACCTGGCCAGGCGCTGCAACGGCTCAACGAAGGCGTCGTCCCAGATTCCGAGATCGCCCACGGTGCCGCAACCGCGGCGCTCGACCTTGGTGGATTCGACAACAACGAGCCCGGCGCCGCCCGCGGCGAACTTGCCGGCATTCATCAGATGCCAGTCGGTCGGAAACCCCTTCACCGCGGAGTATTGATGCATCGGCGGCACCACGATGCGGTTGCGCAGCTCGATGCCTCGGATCGTCAGCGGTGAAAACAGCAGCATCGCGGACATGGTTCATTGCCTGTTCGACGCTGAACACCATGTCCCGGCATGATGCCCGGCGGTGTTCTGCCAAACGGCAACGATATACGCGGTCCATGGCCGCGGCAAAGCCGGAATCCTGCTTCCTGTCCAATTTGTAACTAGCCGGGCGCGCAACTCATAGCTGCGCGACAGCCGCTGATCGACAATCGGTCGAACGGCGACTGATCGTGGACAGCGAATCTCGGCGGCCACGGAGGCCGGTCAAGGCATTCCTTCACTTCGATCAATCGGGATTTCTTATCTCGTCCCGCTGGTATCAGGCATAACACTTTGGGGGTAGCGTGGAAGCTCCGGAAGCGATAGGCGAAAGACCAAGCAAAGACGTCACGCAATCCCGGGAGGACACCATGAACGACGCAACACCGATCCGGCCGGCGGCTGCCGCTGAACTCGGCGCCAGCGCCGAAGAGTTCCAGAACCTTCACGAACTCGTGCGCAAGGCGCGGATCAACCTCGACCAGAATGCCTGGGACTACATTGTCGGGGCCACCGAGACCGAGACCACCCTGCGCCGCAACCGGATGGCGATCGACGAGATCGCATTCCGGCCGCGCGTGCTGCGCGATGTCAGCAGGATCGACGCGTCGGTCGAAGCGTTCGGCCGCAAATTGCGTTTGCCGGTGGTGCTGGCGCCAGTCGGTGCACTCGAGACATTCGATCCCGGCAGCGCTGCCAGCGTCGTGCGCGGAGCCGGCCGCTTCGGCGCCGCGCACATGCTGAGTTCAGTGTCCGAGCCCGGGCTGGAGAACGTCGCCAAGGCCGCGCCGGACGCGATGCGCATGTACCAGCTCTATGTCCGCGGCGACGACGCCTTCGTCGAGGAGCATGTCAGCCGGGCCATCGCCTGCGGAAATACCGCGTTCTGCCTGACCGTCGACACCGCGCATTACAGCCGGCGTGAACGCGATATCGCCAAGCGTTACGTCCGCGCCAGCCGTCTGCGCGTCAGCGGCGGCGAATTCCAGATGGGGCTCGAGTGGCGCACCGTCAAACTGATCAAGGACAAGTACAGGATTCCGCTGGTCATCAAGGGGATCGCCACGGCGGAGGATGCCGCTATCGCGCTCGATCACGGCGTCGAGTGGATCTATGTGTCCAATCACGGCGGACGCCAGCTCGACCACGGCCGCGGCGCGATGCAGATGCTGCCCGAGATCGTCGCCGCCGTTGCCGGCCGCGCCGGCATCATGGTCGATGGCTCGTTCTGCCGCGGCACCGATATCGTCAAGGCAATCGCAGCGGGCGCCGATCTCGTCGGCATCGGCCGCCTGCAATGCTGGGCCCTCGCCGCCGCGGGCGAAGAGGGGATCGTGCGGATGCTGGAGTTGCTGGAAGACGAGGTGATCCGGTGTCTCGGCCTGCTCGGCGTGCCAAATTTCGCCGGGCTCGACAAATCCTATCTGCACGCCGCCACGCCGACCGCGCCGTCCGGTGCCTTCAGTGCGTTCCCGCTGCTCGACATCGAGCCTTATCGTTATTGACGGCTGCTTCGGCAATGACCACGCCCCTGCTCTCCCCGGCACTGCCGACGCGCTGTTGTTCGATCTCGGTCGCGTGGTGATCGATATCGATTTCGACAAGGCGCTGGCCTGCTGGGCCGGCCATGCCGGCTGCGAGCCTGCGCACCTGGTCGGTAGGTTTGCGCGCGACGAAATCTATCAGCGTCACGAGACCGGAAGTATCGACGACGCCGAGTTCTTTGCCAGCCTGCGGACTTCGCTTGGCATCGATCTCACCGATGCCCAGTTCCTCGAGGGATGGAACGCGATCTTCGCCGGCGAAATGCCCGGCATCGGATCGCTGCTGATGCGCGCCGGAACGCGGGTTCCACTCTACGCCTTCTCCAATACCAACAGCGCCCATGTCAAACATTTCTCGCAGGCCTATGCCGAGGTGCTCGGCCATTTCCGCGAGATCTTTCTGTCCTCTGCGATCGGGCTTCGGAAGCCCGACGCGGCAGCCTATGATCACGTCGTGCAGGCGATCGGCGTACCGGCGGAGCGCATCGTGTTCTTCGACGATCTGGCTGAAAACATCGATGGCGCGCGGGCGCGGGGCCTGACCGCCGTCCATGTGACCTCGCCGGACGACGTGGCGCAGGCGCTGTCCGCACTCGGTTTTTGACGGTTTTGGATTTTAGGGCTTTTGCGCTTGAAGGGTTTTGCGCTTTAAGGGGTTTGGGCCTTGGAAGTTTAGGGCCCTGGAAGTTTCAGCTCTGGGAGTTCTTTCGTGGCATTGATGCCGGTTGCCGACGCGCTGTCCGCGATCTTGAAGGGCGCCGAAGCGCTGCCCGAAGAAATGATCGCGCTCGACGCGGCACATCATCGCGTGCTGGCGCGCGACGTCGCGGCATTGCGCACCCAGCCGCCGCAGGCGATGTCGGCGATGGACGGCTATGCGGTACGATCGGCCGATGCCGCGCACGCCGCGGCGCGGCTCAAGGTGATCGGCGAGGTCGCGGCAGGCCGCCCGTTCGAAAAGCCGGTTGGCGCGGGCGAAGCGGTGCGGATTTTCACCGGCGGCGTGATCCCGGATGCGGCCGACGCCGTCATCATCCAGGAAGATACCGTGGTTGAAGGCGGCGACATCACCATCACGGAGGCAGCGATCCCGGGACGTCACATCCGCCCCGCCGGCGTCGACTTTCGCAAGGGCGATGTCCTGCTGACACGGCGGAACCCGGCTCACCGACCGCGATCTCTCGCTGGCCGCCAGCATGAATTATCCCGAACTCGCCGTGCGGCGCCGGCCGAAGGTCGCGATGCTCGCCACCGGCGACGAACTGGTGATGCCGGGTTCGACCCCGCTCCCCGGGCAGATCGTCTATTCCAACGGCTACGCGCTACGGGCGCTCGCGCGCGACGAGGGCGCCGAGACCATCGATCTCGGCATTGCCGCCGACACCGTCGAGGCCACCACGGCCGGCATCCGCCGCGCCCGCGACTCGGGCGCCGATATCCTCATCACCACCGGCGGCGCCTCGGTCGGCGACCACGATCTGGTCAAGCAGTCGCTGGAGGCCGAAGGCGTCGCCATGGCGTTCTGGCGGATTGCGATGCGTCCGGGCAAGCCGATGATGCATGGACGGCTCGGCGGCATGCGGGTGATCGGCCTGCCCGGCAATCCGGTGTCGGCCTATGTCTGCGGGTTCCTGTTTCTGGTGCCGTTGATTCGCGCTTTGTCCGGGCGCGCGGCCATCCATCACGTCAGCGAGGCGGCGCTGCTCGGGCGTCCCGTCGCCGCCAACGACATGCGCGAGGATTATTTGCGCGCCCGTCTGGAGGTGGGCCGCGACGGCGTCCTGACCGCCACAACGGTCGACCATCAGGACAGCTCGCTGTTGGGAAATCTCGCTGCGGCACGGGCGCTAGTGATCCGTGCGCCGTTTGCGCCCGCAGCAGCCGCGGGGTCGCCCTGCAGCTTCCTGCGGCTGCCGGGCTGAGCTCCCAAAACCACGTTCCGGCAAAGCGTCGCGCTGTTGACGAGACATTGTTGACGAGAAATTAAGTGGTTGCGGAACACATATGGAACATATAGTGTTCGTTCATGATTTGTTTCGACGTATCAATGCCTGCAAACGGCGATCTTTGGCTCCGGCGTCTGGCTTCGGCGTTTTGGGTCCGGCGTTTCGGAATCGAACGGCACCATCGGCTTTGGGACGAGAAATTTGGGGATGACAAACTTGGGGATTGGTCGAGATGCTCACACGCAAACAATATGAACTGCTGCGATTCATCAGCGAACGTCTGAAGGAATCCGGCGTTCCGCCCTCCTTCGACGAGATGAAGGACGCGCTGGATTTGCGGTCGAAGTCCGGCATCCACCGCCTGATCACTGCTTTGGAGGAGCGCGGTTTCATTCGCCGCCTTCCCAACCGCGCCCGCGCCATCGAAGTCATCAAGCTTCCCGAACTCTCCGCCAGCGGCAACGGCAATGGCCGCCGCGGCTTCACGCCCAGTGTCATCGAAGGCACCCTCGGCAAGGTCCGCAGCAGCAGCAGCGGCGGCTCGGAGGACGATGGCAACCGTCCGGTCGCGGTGCCGGTGATGGGCCGCATCGCCGCCGGCACGCCGATCGAGGCGTTGCAGACCCGCAGCCACACCATCAGCGTGCCGCCGGACATGCTCGGTTCTGGCGAACATTACGCGCTTGAGGTGCGCGGCGATTCCATGGTGGATGCCGGCATCCTCGATGGCGACATGGCGCTGATCCAGCGCAACGAAACCGCCGAGACCGGCGACATCGTGGTGGCGCTGATCGACGAAGAGGAAGCAACGTTGAAGCGCTTCCGCCGCCGCGGCGCCTCGATTGCGCTTGAGCCCGCCAACACCTCCTACGAAGTGCGCATCCTGCCGCCGAACCGGGTCGAGAATTCAGGGCAAGCTGATCGGACTTTATCGGAAGTACTGATGCATTTCCGAACTGATGACGTCGATTGCAATAAAAACGGTCATTCCCCGCGCAAGCGCGTTGCGCATGTCGTGAGGACGCGAGCGAAGCTAGCGAGCCCGGAATGCGTAACCGCCGTCGGGATCTGAGGATCTGGGCCTGCGCCAAGAAGCGCATCCCGGAATGACGCCCTGGACTAATCGGGTTCGAAACGGCGGAAGCGCCTCACTCATCCCCATGCTGGTCGGCTTCCGGCGGCGTCGCATCGACGGCGCGCGGCGCCACGGGATGCGGCGTGAGCGTTGTTTCGTTCTCGGCGCCCCCATCGACCGCCGGCGACCACGGCCGATCGACGCCTTTCGGCTTGACGGCGGCGACCGCAAATCCGTTGCGGGTTCGCTGCAAGGCCATCGCGCCCTGCCTTCGCAAGCGATCGAGGTCGATCACCGGGGGTGGACAAGCTGGCGGCGGCTGCCGTGCGGTCACCACCAGCGCGGCGCGCTCGCAATCGTCCGCCAGCGCGTCCGGCCGCAGCGCCAGTGCGACCAACGCGCCGTCGGCCAGTTGCGTCACGCAGCCCGCTTCGTCGCACGAGACGCCTTGCGGGAGCGAAGGATCCGTACCCAGCCTCGGATCGGCGTCGGCGGCCAGCCACTCCTTCAACAAGAAACGCATCCTTGGCGGTCCGCATCAGATGCAACCGCCCGTCTTTGCCGCGGACCCCGACATTGTGGCCATCGCCGGAAATCAGGATATCGGGCTGCGGCACCGCCAGCGCCCAGATCACGGAAAGCACCAGCACGGCGGCGCCGGACCAGCGCAGCGGCGTCCGTAACAGCCCGAGCAGGATGATCCCGACGGTGGCTGCGATCAAAGGACCGATCCCGAACGCCGCCATGCGGCCGATGGCGCCGGGCAGTGCGGCGACCCACACCGTCACCGCGATCATCCAGTCGATCCCGACGCCCATCAGCCACCAGAAGAAGCCATCGAGACCGAACGGCATCGCGACCAGGCCAAGCATGCCCGCGGGCATCACCACAGCCGACACCACCGGCATCGCCGCCAGATTGGCAAGGACGCCGTAGGGCGTCACCCGGTGAAAATGAAAGGCGGCATAGGGCGTGGTCGCAAGCCCCGCCACCAGCGACGCCAGCGTCAGCGTCATGAGTCTCCCGCCCGCCCCATAACGCCACCTTTGCGGTGACCGAATTGTCGGGCGAGGCAAACAGGCGCGGCATGCCGATCTGCACCATCGCCACCAGCCCCAGCGTTGCGGCGAAAGACATCTGGAAGCTCGGATGCACCAGCGCCTCCGGCGCCAGCGTCAACACGATCATGGCCGCTACCGCCAGCGTACGGAACGTCACGGCGCGACGGTCGACCATGACCGCGATCAGCACCACCGCCGTCATGAAGAACGATCGTTGCGTCGCGACGTCGCAGCCGGACAGCAGCAGATAAAAGGCTGCGGCGGCAAGCGCCGCGGCCGCCGCCCATTTCTTGATCGGAAACGAGACGGTCAGCGCGGGGATCAGCGCCAGCAGCGCGCGAACCGTGAAGAACACCACACCGGCCACCACCGCCATGTGGTAGCCGGAAATCGAGAGCACATGCCCGAGCCCGGAAATGAACATCGCATCATTCACCGGCGTGGTGATGGCGTCGCGGCGGCCG
This sequence comes from uncultured Pseudomonadota bacterium, assembly GCA_963771225.1. Taxonomy (GTDB): domain Bacteria; phylum Pseudomonadota; class Alphaproteobacteria; order Rhizobiales; family Xanthobacteraceae; genus Bradyrhizobium. Next base: position 866,026 of record CAVYSR010000017.1, read on the forward strand.
GTCAATAGTGCGGTGGCGATGGCGCGTTTGTCGCCGTCAAGCGTGGTCCGGATCCGGGCGTCGATCGCGTCCCGCAGCCCCTGCATGAACGCGGCGTAGCGCAACGACAGCCCGCCGCTGACCGGCGGCGCCACGGTCTTGATGGAGCCGGTCACGAAACCCGACGCGCCAATGCCCTGAAAAAACATGTCGCGGCCAAAGTCATAACTGCCGGGCCGCAATGGCGCGAGCGGCGGCTGCAACCGCGCCTTCAACTCGACAAAGCTGCCGACATCAGGCGCGGTGCCCTTGCGCACGGACAGCCGCACGCGCGCCAGTTGGAACGGTGCGCGCGGCGCGTCCATCTGCGTGACACGGAGCACGAACCGGTCGGTGCGCTCGCGGATATCGCGCGCCTCGACGAAACCGGAAAGCGACACCGAATACAGCGGCCTTGCAAGCACACTATGTGCGATCCGCGCGGTCTTCCATGTCGCGGTCGCGAACCCCGCCGCGATGGCAGCGACCATCACGACGAGCGGGAACAGCTTTTGCCGCCGCAGCAGAAATGCCACGAGGCTCAATGCGAGGGCCGCAGCAGCCGTGACCGACGCCACCGGCTCATGATCGGCAGTGAAATAGAAAGCGATCCCGGCGCCGAATGCGACCGGTACCCAGGGCAGCAATCGGCCCGCGCCGGCCTCGGCACGCACCCATTCGCGCAGTTTGAGCGTGAAGGTCGACCAGACATCGAAGCCCGACGGCGCGATGCCGCCGGCCTGCACGGCCCCGCGCGGCGGCCAAGTTCCCGCATACCCCCGCGTCCGAGCCCCGCCCGGCTCCGGCATCCGCCGTTACCCCCGCACACAACCATCCCTGATCGCAACGCTACCGTAGGGCGTCGCGCGGCGGATAGTGGAACGGATACGGAATCAGGAAAAAAGACGCAAAAGGCTGCTGCAGCAGCCTTCAGTCACGATATCGTTGCAGCATCCGCGAGAGGTTCACCAAATAGCGCCCGGACGGACCGGCCCGCTCGCGTGGCAACCGCGGCCAGCGGAAAACATGTGCGGCCGCACGTCGACGGCGCCAGCGAAGCTTGCCTACTCCGCCGGCGCGGCCGTTGGACATTTACGCGGGGCTAACGTAGCCGTAGCGCAGGTTCGAGGGCTCATTGACCGCCAGCGCGTACTCGTTTTTGAGCGCGGCGAGACGATCCACGGAAAAAGGCGGCATCCTGGTGTTTTCAGCCGCTTTCAGCCTGATCTTATAGAACTTGGTAGCGTTGCCGCCGAAGATCAGCTGCTTGGTGGCGCTGTTGGCTTCGCCGAGCGGCGCAAACCCGTATTTCTTCTGCATGTCCTCCGGAATTTCGAGGCGGCGCAACGCCTCGATCTGCCACTGCGGTGAGCCGTACCAGACCGAGTCAGTACCCCACATGACGTGATCAACCCCCATGCCCTTGATCAGCGTGCCGATCAGCGCGGCGCAGAACTTCGGATGCGCCACCGCCGAGTTGGCAAACGACGTCCCGATCTCGGCATAGACATTGGTGACGCCGAACTTCTGCGGGATTTCCGCAAGATCCGTCGCCCACTGGATGCGGCCGGTCTGCTCGAACTCCGCCCACGCCTTGTCCGGCTGCTCGAGGAACGCCCGCAGCGCCGAGTGATAGATCACGAAGTTCATCTGCGGCCAGTCCTTCGCCGCCTTTCCGATGTCCCAAGCGGTTGCGTATTCCCACACCCCCGCGTACGACTTCTCGTAATCGGGCGGCAGCAGCCCCTTGTGGATGCACAGCGTGTTGATGCCGGCCTTCACCGCTTTTTCGTAGAACGGATACATCAGCTGCTCGTCGTCGAGCCGCCATGGGAACTTGGAGGGTGCCAGCGGATCGCCGATCGTGTAACCCTTCCAGGAATTGGGCTTGTAGACATCGATTGCCTTGTCGACCTCCTCCATCCAGCCGGGCTGCTTGGGCGTGATGACGCTGTGCGCCAGCAGACGGCGCGAACCCGCGAAGTCGTTGATGAGTTCGCGCGCCTTGACGATCTGCTCGTTGGACACAAGCCACCAGCTCGGATCGTCGAACGGCGCGCCGCTCAAGAGCGCCATGTTGGTATCGCTGTCGTAGTAAATCTCTTTCACATAGTTCTGGAACTTGTAGCGGGCGAGCGAGGTAACGCCCTCCTCTTTCATCTTCGGGTTCCAGTGCTGACTGGCATAGTCCGCCAAACCCAACAGCTCCTTGTGATCGAAGTCGTCGCGCACGAAATGGGTCTGGACGTCGAAGATGAACTGGCCGGCGAGGCCTTGCGCGCGCGCCAGCATCAACTCGGGCTCGCGGGCCTCTGCAGGCGCGACCTGGAAAACATTGCCGTAGATGTCGTTCATTGCGAGGAATGCCGCCGCCATGCCGCAACTCGTGTGCAGGAACTGCCTGCGGCTCAAGCCGAGATGCTTGCCGTTCAGGTCGGCGAGCTCGTTGATCCGCGCCTCGACCTTCTTCTGTGTTGCGCTCTGCGGGGGCGGGAGATACTCACCGTTAGAAACAATCTGAGTGGGAATTGGTGTTGCCGCAGATGCCGCCTCGGCACCCGCGACCAGGCGCTGCTCTCGCTCACTAAGCCAAGTGCCCATCGTTCTCCTCCCTTGTTGATGATCGAATAGCGTGCCGGCCGTGCCCGCATCGAGGCCGTGTGCTGTGGCTGCTTCCGAGCGGTTAGCAGGTCGGCTCGCCCCTCCCGCCTCGCTCAAAAATTGCATCGCAGCCGCGCATAAACGGCGCAAATTCAATCCTCAAACTTGTATGACCGCAAGCGGAATAATCCGGCAGCCACACTGTCCCAAACTCATTTCGCTTCTGATCGTTTTCGAATTCGAGAACGAAACACTTATTGGATGAGTGGAGTACTTCCGTGGTCCTTGGCTGACCTTCGTATGCGCAACATCTGCATTTTGCCCGATTGGGCGGCTTGTCGGCCACAGCCTCAAACGGTTTCGAAAGATCGAATTGCGGCTTCTCGTCGAATTGATCGAACGGATTCGCCGCCGCACGATTATGAGCACGGCACCCCGGGCAACCCGCGTGCGGGATGCAGCGACAAGCGCGTCCGACCGTGCGCCTTCTGGTTCACTTGGCTTTCAGCGCTTCGAGCCGCTCGCGGGCCTTGTCAAGCGCCCACTGTCCGTCCTGATATTTTGCTGGCGAGCCGAGCGCCGCGTTGAAATCGGCGCGCGCCTTTTCAAGGTCTCCCAGCTTCTCGTATTGCAGACCACGGGAGGTGTAGGAGGCCGTGTACTTCGGATCGATCGCGATCGCCCTCGTATAGTTCTCGATCGCGCGCCTGGCATCGCCCTTTTCATTATAAGCATTCCCGCGATTGCCATAGGCGAGGATGGCACCGGTCCCATACTCGGCCAGCCCCTTCGGATTTAAATCGATAGCACGATCAAAATCTGCGATCGCCTTGTCGTAGTCGTGCTTGACGTACCACTCCTGACCGCGACTGGCGTAAGCTTCGATACGATTTGCGCGTGTCGATTTTCTCGAATTCGATGATGCGGCCGCATGCTGCGATCGCCACATCGCTCGACTCCCGAAAACACGAATCACTATCCTCAGCGACAGCCGGGCCGAGCAATCCGGAGACTGCGGTAAACACGACCGCACCGATTATTGATAAAGCCAGCGTTGTTCGAACCATGCCCCGCGCATCCCTTGAATCGGCGCCGCAGCGTCCATCCGATTGTTCACGTCGATAACGTTGGAACCCGAAAAATAGCGAGTTACCCGGCGGATGCAAAGCGAGAAGCGTCGCTTTCCCCCGATACATTTCCCCCATAATCTTGCGAGCGTAAGCGCCTGATCGAACGGGCATGACTGGGCGGAGCCAGCACCGCCTCATGCGTCGGCCAGGACACTCACGATATTATCAGTCTTGTTGGTATTACTTGTGTCCCATCGGGTTATAGCCGCCAGAACCCATCGGGTTATAGCCGCTGGAGCCGGTTCCCCGATAGGTCACCGTCGTGGCCGGATCGGCGGTCGGCGGTGTCGGGAGGGATTTGTCTGACAGGTCGGACGAGGGTCTGCCAGATCGGCTTCCATCCGGCGGCTGCGTGCTGGTGGACCCTGACGTCTGCGCCAGCGCGGGGACAATTCCCGCAACCGCGCCTACCAATAGAACCAAAAGTAATTTCATGACGCGCTCCAAATCATCTGGCCGTTTCCAAAGACGGGATCGCTGCATTATGGCGTGGGAAAGTTAGTCGAAGGTGAGCCAACAGTCTAAATGCGGGCTTCGCAACTTGGTTAAAGTTTTCGCAAGTTTTTGATTAGGGAAGCGGATACAGAATCGCGGATAAATTCGCTGCCCTACCCCGCCCAGGATCAACCCCCAGGATCAGACCCCGTGACCGGCCCTGAACTAAAACAACTTCGCAAGGATCTCGGCGATGCGATCGGCAGATCGTTATCGGCTGCCGATATGGCCAAGCTTTGCGGCCTCGCGCCGGGCGGCGCCGACACCATTCGCCGATGGGAGGTCAGCGGCCCCAGCGGGCCGGCAGGTGAACTGCTGCGCATCCTCGCCATGGCGAGCGATCGTCACCCGATTATCGAAAATTTCAACATCTTCGACCGGTTCAATATCCCGGAACAGGAAAGACCGGCGCGGCGGGAAGAGTTCCGCCAGAAGATGCGCGACGAGGTTCGCAGCCGCCTCGACTAGGCTGAGTGAAGGCGTACCACCCTCTCCCGGAGCGCCCGTCAGCTCTTGGCTCCGACTTCCTTTGCAAAAGTGTCGCGCAGACCGATGGTCCGGTTGAACACCGGACGATCCGGCGTCGAGTCCCGATCGCGCGTGAAATAGCCCTGCCGCTCGAACTGGATCGGATCGGCCGAGTTGGTTTCCGCGATCGCAGGTTCAATCCGCGCGTCCGAAAGCACTTCCAGCGATTGCGGGTTGATATCGGCGGCGAAATTGGCGGCGTCCGGATTGGGCTTGAGGAATAGCGGATTGTAGATGCGGATTTCCGCCTGGATCGATTTCGCCGCCGGCAGCCAATGCATGGTCGCCTTGACCTTGCGGCCATCCGGCGCATTGCCGCCCCTGGTCGCGGGATCGTAGGTGCAGCGCAATTCGGTGATCTCGCCCGCGGCGTTCTTCACCACCTCGCGGCACTTGATGAAATAAGCGTAGCGTAGCCGCACTTCAGTATCTGGCGAGAGCCGGAAGAACTTCTTGGGCGGATGTTCCATGAAGTCGTCCTGCTCGATGTAGAGTTCGCGGCCAAACGCGATTTTGCGCGTGCCGGCGGCGGGATCGTCCGGATGGTTGATGGCTTCGAGCTCTTCGATCTGGCCTTCCGGGTAATTCTCGATCACTACCTTGAGCGGCCGCAGCACTGCCATCCGCCGCAGCGCCGTCTTGTTGAGAAGTTCGCGGATGCAGAATTCCAGCATGCCGACATCGACGACGCTGTTGGCCTTGGCGACCCCGATGCGCTTGACGAATTCACGGATCGCCGCCGGCGGCACGCCGCGCCGTTTCAAGCCGGCGATGGTCGGCATGCGCGGATCGTCCCAGCCCGCGACGTGGCCGCCGCGCACGAGTTCGGTCAGAACCCGTTTCGACAACAACGTATAGGTCAGATTGAGCCGCGCGAACTCGTATTGATGCGGCTTTGACGGCACCGGCAGCTTGTCGAGCAACCATTCATAGAGCGGCCGGTGGTCCTCGAATTCCAGCGTGCAGATCGAATGCGTGACGCCCTCGATCGCATCGGACTGCCCATGGGCGTAGTCATAGCTCGGATAGATCGACCATTTGTCGCCGGTGCGCGGATGCGTGGCGTGCAGGATGCGATAGAGCACGGGATCGCGCAGGTTGATGTTGCCGGACGACATATCGATCTTAGCGCGCAGGACGCGCGCCCCGTTCGGAAACTCGCCCGCCTTCATGCGCCGGAGCAAATCGAGGTTTTCGTCCACCGAGCGCTCGCGAAACGGACTGTTGCGGCCGGGTTCGGTCAGCGTGCCGCGGGCGATCCGGATTTCCTCCTGCGACTGGTCGTCGACATAGGCAAGACCGGCGCGGACCAGCTCTTCGGCCCATTCGTAAAGACGTTCGAAATAATCCGAGGCATAGAATACGTGAGCGCCCCAGTCATAACCGAGCCATTTCACGTCGGCCTGAATCGAATCGATGTATTCCTGCTCTTCCCGGGTCGGGTTGGTGTCGTCGAACCGCAGGTTACAGCGACCGGAAAATTCCTGCGCGATGCCGAAATTCAGCGCGATCGACTTGGCATGGCCGATATGCAGGTAGCCATTCGGCTCCGGCGGGAATCGCGTCACGATCCGGCTGTGCTTTTTGGAGTCGAGATCGGCCTGGACGATGTCGCGAATGAAATCGCGCCCCGCCTCTGCCGTTACCGGTTCTATGGTCATTCCAGTTCCTGTTCGGGATTCAAGCGGACCTTCTGCCAAATTCGCTTCATCCAGCCAAGGGGCGATCCGGAGGATTCGGGGCGCTCGGCAGGCTTTAGTTATGTACCGCACCTGCTATACACCACCGCGCCGCCCGCATGCCCTCCTTGTCCGTGACCCCGCTGCCCTCATGACCGATTCCATCGTCACCCGTTTTGCTCCCTCGCCGACAGGCTTTCTACACATCGGAGGAGCCCGCACGGCGCTGTTCAACTGGCTTTACGCGCGCGGGCGCGGCGGCAAGATGCTGTTGCGCATCGAGGACACCGACCGGCAGCGATCGACCAGAGAAGCCATCGACGCCATTCTGGACGGGCTGAAATGGCTCGGGCTCGACCACGATGGCGAGGTCGTCTACCAGTTCGACCGTGCCGCGCGGCACCGCGAAGTCGCGGAAGCATTGCTGGCCAGCGGTAAGGCCTATCGCTGCTATGCGACGCCGGAGGAACTTACGGCGATGCGCGAGAAAGCCCGCGCCGAGGGCCGCACGCGCCTCTATGACGGCTTGTGGCGCGATCGCGATGCCGCCGAAGCGCCGGCCGGCATAAAGCCCACGATCAGGCTCAAGGCGCCTCAGACCGGCGAAACCGTGATTGAGGACCAGGTCCAGGGCCGCGTGGTCTGGCAGAACGAGAACCTCGACGACCTCGTGCTGCTGCGTGGCGACGGCAATCCGACCTATATGCTCGCCGTCGTGGTCGACGATCACGACATGGGCGTCACCCACATCATTCGCGGCGACGACCATCTGATCAACGCCGCCCGTCAAAAGCAGATCTACGATGCGCTCGGCTGGGACATTCCAAGCATGTCTCACATTCCCCTGATCCATGGGCCCGACGGCTCGAAACTGTCGAAACGTCATGGCGCTCTGGGCGTGGATGCCTATCGCGCCATGGGATATTTGCCGGCGGCGTTGCGCAATTACCTGGTCAGGCTGGGATGGAGCCACGGCGATCAGGAGATATTTTCGACCGAGGAGATGATCGCCGATTTCGATCTGCCGGCGATCGGCCGCTCGGCCGCGCGCTTCGATTTCGCCAAGCTGGAAAACCTCAACGGCCACTACATCCGTCACGCCGACGATCAATCTCTCGTGACCATGTTCGCGGACGTCCTGAGCTATATCCCGGGCGGTTCCGACCTCAAGGCCAAGCTCAACGACGCCACGCGCGCGCAATTGCTGCAGGCGATGCCGAGTCTGAAGGAGCGCGCCAAGACGCTGATCGAGCTGATTGACGGTTCGTATTTTATCTTTGCCGACAGGCCGCTCGAAATCGAGCCAAAGGCAGCGCTGCTGTTGACGCCGGAAAACCGCGAACTGATCGGACGGCTTCGCCTGGCACTGGAACCGGTCACACCCTGGACCTCGGAAACCACCGAGGCTGCCATGCGTACCTTCGCCGACCAGAACAACCTCAAGCTTGGCGCGGTCGCCCAGCCGCTGCGGGTGGCGCTGACCGGACGCACCACGTCGCCGGGAATTTTTGACGTTCTCGCCGTCCTGGGACGAGAGGAATGTCTGGCCAGGCTTGGCGATCAGGCCCCCTCTTAGCTTGGGATCGCGGCCGCAACATAGGCCATCTTGCAGTGCAAACAGCAATACGATACCCATTCAGGCTGCGCATCCAAGCGGCGCTTCTGGAATACCCGGCTTGCCTTGCTATCTGTCTTTCATGGCGCCCGCGGCCGGCGGCTTTTCGCAACGACCTCATCGGGGACTTCACGATGGACGCAACATCCAAATCCAAAACCGCAACACTGACCGTAGGCAACAATACCTACGATTTCCCGATTTTGAGCGGCACCGTCGGACCGGATGTCGTCGACATCGCCAAGCTCTACGCCAAGTCCGGGATGTTCACCTACGACCCCGGTTTTACCTCTACCGGAAGCTGTGAATCCAAGATCACCTATATCGACGGTGACGCCGGCATTCTCGAATACCGCGGGTATCCGATCGAACAGCTCGCGGAAAAGGGCGACTTCCTGGAAACCTGCTATTTGCTGCTCTACGGCGAGTTGCCGACCAAGGCCCAGAAAGACGACTTCGACAGCCGCGTGATCCATCACACCATGGTCCACGAGCAGATGGCGCGGTTTTTCCAGGGCTTCCGCCGCGACGCCCATCCGATGGCAATAATGGTGGCAGCCGTCGGTGCGCTGGCGGCGTTCTATCACGACTCCACGGACATAACCGATCCGCGGCAGCGGATGATCGCGTCGATGCGGATGATCGCCAAAGTCCCGACACTGGCGGCGATGGCCTACAAATACACCATCGGCCAGCCTTTCATCTATCCGAAGAATTCGCTGAGCTTTGCCGAAAATTTCCTGAATATGTGCTTCGCGGTGCCTTGCGAGGACTACAAGATCAATCCGGTTCTTGCCGAGGCGCTTGACAAGATCTTCATTCTCCACGCCGACCACGAGCAGAACGCCTCGACCTCGACGGTGCGGATCGCCGGTTCGTCTGGCGCCAATCCATTCGCCTGTATCGCCGCCGGCATCGCCTGCCTGTGGGGACCGGCCCATGGCGGCGCCAATGAAGCGGCGCTGGCGATGCTGGCCGGCATCGGCACCGTCGACAAGATTCCTGACTTCATCAAAAAAGTGAAAGACAAGAACAGCGAAGTTCGCCTGATGGGCTTTGGGCATCGGGTCTACAAGAATTACGATCCCCGCGCCAAGATCATGCAAAAGATGTGTCACGCCGTGCTGGCGGAGACCGGCCATGGCGACGATCCGATGCTGAAAGTAGCATTGGAACTGGAGAAGATCGCCCTGCACGACGAGTATTTCATCGAGCGGAAGCTCTACCCGAATGTGGATTTCTATTCGGGCATCACTCTGAAGGCGATGGGCTTCCCGACCTCGATGTTCACCGTGCTGTTTGCGGTCGCTCGCACCGTCGGCTGGATCAGCCAATGGAGCGAAATGATCGAAGACCCGCATCAGAAGATCGGCCGGCCGCGGCAACTCTATACCGGCGCCGCCCATCGCGATTACGTCGATATCGCCAAGCGCAAATGATGGTGTAAATCATTCGCAACCTTCGAGGATGGATGCGGGCGGCCTGCATCCATCGGCTAGCGCTAATTCGGTCCCCGCGGCTTTTGTAACGTCGCCAGCACGATGTCGGCGGCCCGGACGCTGGGCGGCTCGCCGCCGGTCGACATGATGGCGTCTAGACCCGCAAAGGCTTCGGTCTGTCGTCGCCGCAACGGCGAGTCGCTGAGGATGTCGCGTAACGCCGACGCCAGTTTCGCCGGCGTGCAGTCCTCCTGGAGGAATTCCGGCACCACATTCTCGCCAATCACGAGATTTGCCAAAATCACGGTACTTCCCTGGATCGTGCGCCGCAGAATCAGGGCCTCCACGGCTCCTACCCTGTAGGCGGCGACCATCGGCACCCCGGCGAGCGCCAGTTCCAGCGTTGCGGTGCCCGACTTGACGAAAGCCGCGCGCGCGATGCGGAATGCCGCTCTCTTTTCCTGTTCGCCGACGATGATCCGCGGCTGGACCGGCCAGCCTTTTACGCCCTCCCGAACCAGATCCTGCAAATGCGGCAAGGTGGGAAGGACAGCTTCGAACGGCAGGTCCAGCAGGCCCAGCGTTTCGCCGAATACCGCCATGTGACGGTTGACTTCGCCCCGGCGGCTTCCCGGCAGCACCAGCAGAACCGGCGGTTGGCCGTCCCGGCGCCGTTGTTCATCGGCATCGGGACGAAGCACATCGATTTGCTCGACCAGAGGATGACCGACATAGCTGCACGGCGGACCGTGAAGCCGGCGATACGCCTCCGGTTCGAAAGGCAGCAGGGCGAGGACGTGATCGACGTAGCCCAGCATCGCGCGCGCCCGGCCCGGCCGCCACGCCCAGACTGTAGGGGATACGTAGTCGATGATCGGCAGGGAGGGATCGCGGGCCCGGACCCGTCTTGCCACACGATGGGTGAAGTCGGGACTGTCAATGACCACGAGAATGTCCGGCGCGGCTTGCGTTACTGCAGCGGCGGTCTCCCGGATAAGCCGCAAAAGCTTCGGCAGCTGCTTCACTACCGCCGAGAATCCCATGATCGACAGTTCCTCGATCGGAAACAGCGAGGCCAGTCCTTCGCGCGCCATCGACTGCCCGCCGACGCCTTCGAACCGAACGGCGCCGCCGAGCCGCTGGCGCAACACCTTCATCAGGTTGGCGCCAAGCCGATCTCCCGATTCCTCCGTCGCGATCAGAAATACCTTTCGCGCGACATTCGCGGCTGCCGGCGCCGCCGTCACGCTGGCAGACCGGTCACGAAGAGGCTTGCGGCGTCGGCTGCCTCGATCACGGTCTGAGGGTCGACCACGATGGTATTACCGGCGACGATCGCAATTCCAGCAAGCTGGGCCGCCGCCGCACCCTCGACGGTACGCGGCCCCATCGTCGGGAGATCGAAGCGCAAATCCTGCCCGCTCTTGGGTGCCTTCACCAATGCGCCGCGCGCGGTCCTGGCCCGAATACGGCCTTCCGCGCGCAGCCGGGCGACACGCGCCAGCAGGCCGTCGGTGCCTTCGATATCTTCTACTCCGACCACGTGACCGTCGATGACGATAGCGGCCTGACCGATGTCGAAGGGACTGAGCGCATGCAGCACCTCGCGCCCCCTGACGATATCGGCAGCGGCATTTTCGTCAGGCGACGCCCGGGTGAGACATCCCTCAGGCATCAGGAGATCAGGGGCGACATCCTTGATTCCGACCATCCGGAATCCGTCCCGTTCGAGAATGCCGCCGATCCCAGATAGCAAGTGATCGTCTCCGCCCCGAAATGCCGCCAGCACGCTGGGGATGACGCGAAGCGTACCCCAGTCGAGACGAATTTCAGAAAGTGCCGGCCGCACCAGCGTGCCGATGAAAACCAGATCGCGGCAGTTCTCCGACCGCAACAATCTTGTCAGCCGGCTGATTTGTCCGATCGATATCCAATGGTAGCGAAAGCGCGTCACCTTCACAGGATCGCAGGAACCCCGCAATGCGAAAAGAACCGGATCGATGCCGCGTGCGACGAGAGAATCGGCGACCGCGAACGGCATGACGCCGCCTGCCGCGATCAAGCCGACGGGTGACGAAATTTCCAAAGCCTTGCTGGTCATGGCTCCGGTGATCCCGTCGTCAATGTCTGTTGCGGTCGCCAGCCGGAAGGCACAGAGCGCGAAGCTTGCCGTCGCCGATGAAGGCCAGGATTTCCTTGATTGCCGGGTCTTCGGCCGCCAGAGGCTGCACTTCGTTCAGCCTTTCGGCAAAAATACCGGGGCCGTGAAACAGCTTCTTATAGAATGACCGGAGTGTGGCGAGCCGCTCGCGGGTGAACTTGCGGCGCTTCATGCCGATGATGTTGAAGCCTTCGAGGCTGGCATACTGGCCGTTGACGAGCCCGAACGGAATCACGTCGCCGCGAACACCGCAGATGCCGCCTACCATCACCTGGGGACCAATCCGGGTGAACTGGTGCACCGCCGACAGGCCGCCGATATAAACGAAGTCTCCGATCTCGCAATGGCCGCCCAGGGTTGCCGATGTAGCGAAGATGACATCGCTACCGACCAGGCAATCATGACCGACGTGGCTGTTGTTCATGAAATACCCGCGAGCGCCGACCCGCGTGATGCCGCCGCCCTTCTTGGTTCCGACGTTCATCGTCACGCCTTCGCGGAGGCAGCATCCCTCCCCGATCTCCAGACGGGTCGGCTCACCGCGATAACTCAAATCCTGCGGAGGTCCGCCGAGCGCTGCAAAGGGATAGATGACGCAACCGGCACCGATGGTCGTGTGCCCGGCCACGCTTACATGCGCCATCAGTTTGCAGTCCGCGCCGATCACGACATGCGGACCAATGACGCAATAGGGGCCGATCGACGTGCCCGCGCCGATCACTGCGCCGTCCTCGATCCGCGCGGAGGGGTCGATCGTGGTCATCGAATGGTCCGGTATCAGCCAGTAGCACTTGGCGTGAATGTGTCAGGTTTTCAGCTGGTTAGCGCGACGTAACGGTGCTGTCCAGTGACGTCTGATTGCCCTCTGTTTCAGCGCCGGAAAAGCCGGCCCGCCGCGACCTCGCGAACGCCGATCGCGCACATCGGTCTGATCAATCAGTCGGTGAGCATCGCGCCAACGTCGGCTTCCGCGACGGTCGCGCCGTTGACCTTGGCGTCGCCATGAAACCACCACATGGCCTTGCGCCTGCCGATGGTGCGCATGTGATATTCGATGGTATCGCCCGGCATTACCGGCTTGCGAAATTTGCATTTGTCGATGGTCAGAAAATAAACCGCGCGCGGCTTTTGGGTGCCCTCGATCGACAGGATGCCGATCACCCCGGCGGTCTGCGCCATGGCTTCGATCATCATCACGCCTGGATATACCGGGCGCTCGGGAAAATGCCCCTGGAACGACGGCTCGTTGATGGTGACGTTCTTGATACCGATGCCGCTGTAATCGCTCCGGATATTGATAACCCGATCAATCAGCAGCATTGGATAGCGATGTGGAAGTGTCTTGAGGATGGCATTGATATCCACAGCCTCAATAATGACCGGTGCATCCATCAAATGCGCCCCTCTCCCTTCGGATCGGTTGCGCGGTCGCGCGCCAAAGGCGCCTCCGTCAACGCAGCGCTATCAGCCAGCATCATCGGAGGTCGTTGCTTGAAAAATGTCGCCAGCGCCATTCCACCCGTCGCGGTCCGGCCTGCGGTCAGACTCAGAACTGAGTCCCGCCGCCGAACATGAATTGCTGCACGATGTCATACTTGCCCTTCGTGATCGGGACCGAGTAATCGAAGCGCAGCGGTCCGAACGGAGAGGCCCAGATCAGGCCGACACCGGCAGAGGAGCGGATGACATTGGCATCGTCAAAGACCATTCCGCAATTACAGAAATGTCCGTTGACCATTCCGTTGATTTCGCCGGTAGCGGCCCACTGCGTCGGTCCCTGATAATCCCACAATGACCCGGCGTCGGCGTGGATAGCACCCTTCAGACCGATGTCCTTTGGCAGGAACCAGAACGGCACCTGCACTTCGACCGACGCACCCCAATATTTGGTGCCGCCCAGCGCGTCGCCGGTTCCGGTATAGGGGAAGAAGGTCAAATCGCGTGGACCTATGCCGTTGGGAGCAAAGCCGCGAACCAGATTCGGACCCATCTGGAAATTGTCGAGCATTCGAAGATCGCTGCTGCCGACGCTGTTGAGGATACCGGTCTGAACACGGAACAGTCCGACGGCGTCGCCGACCAGCGGCGTGTAGTATTTCGCATCGACCGTGGACTTCAGGTAGCTAACGTCGCCTCCGACACCGGCGAAGTCCTGCTTGAAGTTGACGAGGAGACCGTCGGTCGGGTTCTTGTTGTTGTCCAGCGTGTTGTAATCCAGCGAATAGCCCACCGCCGAGATGATTTCCGGACCAGCAGCGAGCTCTTTGCGAACCGGCAATGAAGATTGGCCGGCACCCAAGCAGCCTGGGGGAAGACCGGCCTGAGAGTTACCGGTGGGATCAACGCCCCCCAGAACCTGAATGATATAATTCGGGGTCGGGTAGAACGGCATCCCGGTCGCGTTGGCGGGAGAAATATTGTTACAATTGTCAAGCGTGCTCGGCAGCGAGATTGACTGCTGATAGATCGAATATCGAAGCTGCAGGCTCAAATCCTCGCGGAGCTGGAATCCCAATCTTGGCGAGAATCCGATGGTCGAGGTGCCGTACGAAATGAAAAGATTGGCCAATTGCGCGCGATAGAACACGTCAAGCCCGAGTGCGACACGGTAATCCAGCAAATAGGGCTCGACGAACGAGAGCGAGACCCCGCGCGCATATTCGCCGTAGGTGACCGAAGCCTTGGCGTACAAGCCACGGCCGAGGAAATTGCGCTCGGAAATACTGACCTCGGCGAGCGGGCCATCGACCGTCGAGTAACCGCCGGAAACCGAGAAGTCACCGGTGGATTTCTCTTCGAGATCGACGTTGAGAATCACGCGATCGCTGGAGGAGCCGGGTTCGGTGGTGATTTTCACGGTTTTGAAGAAATCAAGATTTTTCAGGCGGCGCTCGGCACGATCGACCAGCGCGCGGTTGTACGCGTCGCCCTCGGAGATATCGAATTCGCGGCGAATGACGTAGTCGCGGGTGCGGGTATTGTTGCGCACGTTGATGCGCTCGATGTAAGTCCGCGGGCCTTCGTCGATCGTGTAGACGATTGAAACGGTATGCGTTTCGAAATTGCGATCGCCGCGCGGCCGCACCAGCGCAAACGCGTAGCCCCGCCGCGAGCACTCGATCTGCATTTCTTCGACGGACTTCTCAAGCGCTTCGGCATTATAGGTCGAGCCGACACTTACCCGCGAGAAGTTGCTGAGCGTGTTTCCGTTAAACGTGGCAATGCTGGACTGGTAGGTGACCGATGCAACCCGGTACGGCTGGCCCTCTTCGATCTTGAAGGTCACCAGGAATCCCTTGCGTGACGGATCGTATTCCGTCAGCGCGGCCACCACCTGCACGTCGGCATAGCCGTGCTTCAAATAAAAGCGGCGAATCAGATCGCGATCGGCTTCGACCCGATCCGAATCGTAGAGGTCACCGCCGCTGATGAAGCTCAGCAGATTCAATTCGTGCGTCTTGATGACATCCTTGAGCCGATATGACGAATAAGCCGAATTGCCGATGAATTCGACCGACTTGACGCCGGTTTTCGCGCCCTCGGTGATCGTAAAAATGAGATCGACGCGATTGTTCGGCTGTTCGATGATTTCCGGCGTGACGGTGATGTCGTAGCGGCCGGCATGACGATAGATTTCCGCAATTCGCTGGGCGTCGGACTGGACCATGGGACGCGACAGCGTGCCGCGCGGCTTGGATTGTACCTCCGCGGAGAGTTGCTCGTCCTTGACCTTCTTGTTGCCCTCAAAGGCAACGCGACCGATGACCGGGTTTTCGACCACGACCACCACCAGGCGGTTGCCGACATGGTTGATTTTGACGTCCTGGAACAGGCCGGTTTCGATCAACGCCTTGAGGCCGTCATCGATTTGCCCCTGGTCGAGACGACCACCGGCGCCCCCCTTGAAATACGAGCGGATCGTCTCGATTTCGACGCGCCGGTTGCCCTGGACCTCGATCGAAGACACGGTCTGGGCGGCGGCAGGCGACGAAACGAGCGCGACGCCCAGCGCGGCAGCGGCCGGCACGCCGAACATCAGCAGCGCGGCCAGTACCCCGCCCCGCAGTCGCATTCCAAAATTCATGCGCAACGCGCCCTCATTATCTCGATGCCGGATCGCACCCCTACGAACCGGCAGATTCCCATTTGTTGCCTCGCTTGTAGCCAATTTTGCCCAAGCGGCAAACAACCTATTGCAGCGCAATTTCAATTTCATTCCAAGACGTTGCCTATCGGCCACGCCGTGCAAATAAGGCATCACGAGGCGGCCAGATGCAGGATGTCGTTGTAGGTGGCAAACACCATCAACATCAGCACCAGCCCTAGTCCGATCCGGAACCCCATCTCCTGCGCCCGGTCCGACAAGGGACGACCGCGCACGGCCTCAACCGCATAGAACAAAAGATGACCACCATCGAGCAACGGCACCGGAAACAGGTTCAGCAACCCGATCGATATCGAAAGCACCGCAGCAAGATGAACGAGGGCGGCAAGACCGATGGTCGCGACCTGCCCTGAGATCTGGGCGATCCGCAGCGGGCCGCCGACCTGGTCGGCCGCTTCGCGTCCCGTGAAGACCCCGCCGATATAGGCCAGTGTGCGGTCGACCACGAACCAGGTCTCCTTGACGCCCAGCCAGAGCGCGGTCACCGGATCCACGCGCTCGGTCGTGACATCGCCGGGCGAAGTCGAGCGGGTGATTCCAAGCACGCCGAGCCGGTGGGCATTGCCGAATGGGTCTTTCACTTCCTTCAGTTCCGGCGTGCCGCGCAATTGCACGGAGTTATCGCCGCGCTTGATCGTGAAGGCGAGCTGTTCACCGGCGTGAATGCCGACGATGCGCTGCATATCGGAGAAGCTTCCGATCGTGGCGCCGTCGATGGCCGTTACCACGTCGCCGACCTCAAAGCCGGCAGCCGCTGCGGCACTCCCCGCCTCCACTTTGTCGACGCGCGCCGACGTGCTTGGCTTGCCAAAGAACGTGAACAGAGCGGTGAAGATCACGATCGCCAAAAGGAAATTCGCGATCGGGCCGGCGGCCACGATGGCAGCGCGCGGTCCAACCCTCTTGTGGTGGAAACTGCCGGCGCGTTCTTCTTCGGTCATGCTGGCGAGCGTTTCGGACGACGGGGTCGAGGCCTCGCTTTCGTCGCCGAAGAACTTGACATAGCCCCCGAGGGGGACCGCCGAAATCTTCCAGCGCGTACCGTGACGGTCGTTGAAACCGGCGAGTTCGGGACCAAAGCCGAGCGAGAAAGTCAAAACCTTTACGCCGGCCCAGCGGGCAACCAGGAAGTGACCGAGTTCGTGGAAGAAAACGACGATGGTCAGAACAAACAGAAAAGGAATGATATAGCCGATAAAACCATGGCTCAACGTATTGAAACTATGTAGAAAAAACTCGGCCATCGGATTCCCCTTCACCAGAGCCGAAGGCCCCTGTCCCCAGCTCTAGGATGCCTTTGCGGCAATTTGAGGCAAGAGGGTGGCAGCCTTATTTCTCGCGTTATGGTCAACAGCAATGGCATCGTCGGCGGACGTCAACGGCGCCAGATTGCCGGAACGCACCCAGGCGTCCATCGTGGCTTCGACCAGCCGCGCGATCGCACCAAACTTGATCTTGCCGCCGATGAATGCCGCCACTGCGACCTCGTTGGCGGCGTTGTAGACCGTGGTCGCGCCGCGGCCGGTCCGCAGCGCATCGTAAGCCAGCCGAAGTGCTGGAAAACGGACGAAATCCGGCGCCTCGAAGGTCAGCTGTCCGATCTTGGCGAGATCAAGCTTGGCCGCCGGCCCGACAATGCGATCGGGCCACCCGAGGCAATGCGCGATCGGCGTGCGCATATCAGGTGCTCCCAACTGCGCAACGACCGAACGATCCGAAAATTCGACCATGCCATGGATGATCGATTGCGGGTGCACCAGAACATCGATCTCATCCGGTGTCAGCGCGAACAGATAAGAGGCTTCGATGACCTCGAGCCCCTTGTTCATCATCGACGCCGAGTCGATGGTGATCTTCTGTCCCATGCTCCAGTTCGGATGCTTCAGCGCCTGCGCCAGCGTGGCCCGCTCGATATCGGCGCTGGCCCAGGTCCGGAAGGGTCCGCCGGATGCCGTGATAATCACGCGAACCAGTTCATCCCGGTTGCCGGAACCGAGCGCCTGAAACAACGCGTTATGTTCGGAGTCGGCGGGCAGGATGCAGGCCCCGGCCTTTGCCGCGCGCTGCATGAAGAAATCACCTGCACAAACAAGGCATTCCTTGTTCGCCAGTGCGACGGTCGCACCGCGATCGACGGCGGCGAGCGCGGGTTTCAATCCGGCCGCGCCGCTCACAGCGGCCATGATCCAGTCTGCCGGACGTGCCGCTGCTTCGATGATGGCGCTTTCGCCTGCGCCGCACTCGATGCGGGTCCCGGCCAGGGCGTCCTTCAATTCGGCAAGCCGGCCGGGATCGGCGACAGCCGCAAATCGGGCGCCGAATTCCTTGGCCAGCTTGGCCAGGCCGTCGACATTGGTATTGGCGGTCAAGGCCTCGACGCGGTAGCGGTCGCGTGAGGCGCGCAGCAAATCCATCGTGCTGTCGCCGATCGAACCGGTGGCCCCCAGGACGGTGACGACACGAACGGCCGATGCCGGGGCCTTGCTGTTACGCAACGGAACTGCGCTCATATTTTCACCAAACCATAAGACCGCGGCCGACGCCATCCACGCCGTCCCGTAAAAATCCGAAAATCGCAGCCAGCACCACCGCCGCGACGAAGCCGTCGAGGCGATCGAGCAACCCGCCATGCCCGGGAATGATATGGCTGGAGTCCTTGACGCCAAAACGGCGTTTCACAGCCGATTCAAAGAGATCGCCGAACTGGGAAACAATGGAAAGCGCTGCGCCCAGCACCAGCAGGGGGCCGGTTCTGCCGAGGCCAAACACCGCAAATCCTGCCGCGACAACAAGGCTCGCTGCAAAGCCACCGACGGCGCCAGCCCATGTCTTGTTGGGACTGACCCGCGGCCAGAGCTTCGGCCCGCCAATACCACGGCCAGCGAAATAGCCGCCAATATCCGTCACCCACACTACGAGAAAGATCAGGATCAGCGCGACAAATCCCCAGAGCTGATCGAGGCGGACCAGCACCGATGCCATCTGCGCCGCGGCCGCATAGCCAAATCCGGTCGCGGTCCAGCCGCGCCGCTCCGGCGAAAACAACGCAACGCCGGCGAAGCCCAGCGCCAATAGCCCAAGCGACGCGTCGATCCGTCCGAACGCCAGGCAAAATCCAGCGACGGCA
Source organism: uncultured Pseudomonadota bacterium (assembly GCA_963771225.1). Taxonomy (GTDB): domain Bacteria; phylum Pseudomonadota; class Alphaproteobacteria; order Rhizobiales; family Xanthobacteraceae; genus Bradyrhizobium. The sequence goes on from CAVYSR010000017.1 coordinate 884,984, forward strand.
AGCCCAACAACGCCCGGCACGACCACGCGCATCTGACGCGCCGCCCCCACGATTGCAAGCCATTCCAGATAGAGGCCGATCGCCGCCACTGTCACCAGGACCGTCCAGAGCCAATCGCCGGCATAGGCGATCGCAACGGCGATCGGTGCAAGCACCAACGCGGCAACAACGCGCACCAGGAGATTACGTGAACCCTGCTTGGCAACGGCCGCCGGGGCGGCTTCGCCTTCGGTCACGATCCGGTTTTCGCCGCGAGACCGCCGAAACGGCGCTCCCGTCTGGCATATTCGGCGATCGCCCCTTCGAGCGCGGCCTTGTCGAAATCGGGCCAGTGGATCGGCACAAACACCAGTTCGCTGTAGGCTGCCTGCCACATCAGGAAATTCGACAGCCGCTGCTCTCCGCTGGTGCGAATGATCAGATCGGGATCGGGAATATCCGGCGCGTCGAGATATTGACCCAGCGTGTCGGCGTCGATCGATGAGGGGTCGCGCTTGCCCTCGGCAACCTCGCGAGCAAGCCGCTGCGCCGCGGTGGCGATCTCCTGGCGCGATCCGTAGTTGAACGCGACGACGAGATGCAGCTTCGTATTGTTCCTGGTCAGCTCCTCGGCCTCGTTCAAGAGCACGCAGATATCGGGATCGAGCCCGTCGCGTTCACCGATCACGCGCACCCGGACGCCGTCGCGATGCAGTGTTGCCAGATCGTTGCGGATAAAGCGCCGGAGCAGGCCGAACAGGTCGCCGATTTCGGTCGCCGGACGCGACCAGTTTTCCGCGCTGAAGGAGAAAATCGTCAGGTACAGGATACCGAGTTCGCTGGCGGCGCGAACGACGCGGCGCAACGCTTCGACGCCGCGGCGATGACCTTCCGCGCGCGGCAATCCGCGGGCGGCGGCCCAGCGGCCGTTGCCATCCATGATGATCGCCACGTGCAACGGACCGTCGGTTCGATCCGGTCCTTCAGTTGCGGGGGCGGCTGCGTTCGACATCGGTCAATCCTTCAGAGCATGATCCGCAAATAGTGGGAACCGGTTTTCTCGAACAGACCGCTTCGCTTGTTCCAAGATCATGCTCAAACCAAAAGATAAGCTAAACAGTGAGGATTTCCTTTTCCTTGGCCGCAAGCAACTGATCGATCTCCGAAATCGTCCCGTCGGTTGCCTTCTGCACATCAGCGGCCAAACGTTCCTGATCGTCCTCGGAAATCTCATGGTTCTTTTCAAGCTTCTTGACGGTATCAAGACCATCGCGACGGACATGCCGCACTGCGACCTTCGCCGCCTCGGCATATTTATGCGCCACCTTCACCAGTTCCTTGCGGCGCTCTTCATTGAGCTCGGGAATTCGTAGCCGGAGCACCTGTCCTTCGGTCGCAGGGCTCAGACCGAGATTGGAATCGACGATCGCCTTTTCCACCGCCTTGACCATCGACTTGTCCCAGACCTGCACCGACAGAAGCCGCGGCTCCGGCACGCTGATGGTCGCAAGCTGGTTGAGCGGCATGTGCGTGCCGTAGGCGTCGACCTGAACCGGCTCCAGCATCGACGCCGCAGCCCGGCCGGTACGCAAACCGCCCAGCTCGTGCTTGAGAGATTGGGTGGCACCTAGCATGCGGCGCTTCAGTTCGTTGATGTCGAAATTACCCGTGGGCATAACACTCTCCCCTCCTCAGAAACCTGTCATCGAGGCCGTCAACCGCATGCGCCGGATGCTCTGCAAGTCCGTCAGCCGGCAACGATCGTGCCAAGGCCCTTACCGTGCAGAATCGCACTGATCGAACCCGGCTCGGCGATCGAGAACACGATGATAGGCAGCGACGTCTCGCGGGCAAGGGCGAATGCGGTTGCATCCATCACCTTGTAGCCGCCTTCGATCGCCTGCGAGTGGGTCAGACGGTCAAAGCGTTTGGCAGAACGGTCTTTTTTGGGATCGGCGCTGTAGACGCCATCGACATTGGTGGCCTTCAGCACGGCCTGCGCGCCGATTTCGGCCGCCCGCAGCACCGCGGTGGTGTCGGTGGTGAAGAACGGATTGCCGGTTCCACCGCCCAGCAGCACGATTCGGCCCTCGGCGAGATATTTGTGCGTCGCTCCGCGGGTGAACAGTTCGCAGATCTGCGGCATCACGAACGCCGACAGCGTTCGCGCGGGCGCGCCCCGCCGTTCGATCGCGGCCTCGAGTGCCAGGCAATTCATCACGGTGGCGAGCATGCCCATGGTGTCGCCGGTGGGACGGGAGACGCCGCGGGCCGATACCTCGACACCGCGGACGATGTTGCCGCCGCCGACCACCACCGCGATCTCGGCGCCGAGCTGGCGGGCCGCGATCAGATCACCGGCGATCCGGTCGACGGTGGGCTGATCGATGCCGAAGGATTGCGCGCCGGCCAGGTATTCGCCCGAGAGCTTGATCACGACGCGACGATAGATCGGCTCAGCCATGATGCGATCGCTTTCCTTGTCCGTGCGGCAGCTCCCGGCTTACGACACGGTCGCGAGATCTTCCGGCGGTTTCTTCTGGCCGCTGGCCGCCGCGACTTCGGCTGCGAAATCGGATTCCTGCTTGTCGATTCCCTCGCCCAGAGCATAGCGCACAAATCCGGTCACCTTGATCGGTGCGCCGACCCTGCCCTCAGCTTCTTTTACCGCCTGGGCGACCGACTTGCCGCTGTGCTCGGCGTGGATCGAGGCCTGCTCCAGCAGGCAGACTTCCTTGTAGAAGGTCTTCAAACCCGAAATCGACGATCTTCTCGATGACATTCTCGGGCTTGCCCTGCTGGCGGTACTTGTCCGCGAGCACGTCCTTCTCGCGCTTGACGACGGCCGGATCGAGACCGGCGACATCCAGCGCCTGCGGATTGGTGGCTGCGACATGCATCGCGAGCTGCTTGCCGAGTGCGGCCAGTTCATCGGTCTTGCCAGCCGATTCCAGCGCCACGATCACGCCCATCTTGCCGGCGCCTTCGATCACTGCGTTATGCACGTAGCTCGACACCACGCCCTTGCTGACTTCGAGCAATGCCGCGCGTCGCAGCGTCATGTTTTCGCCGATGGTCGCAATCGCATCCGCAATGGCGGTCTCGACCGTCACGCTGCCAACCTTCGCGGCCTTGATCTTGGCCACGTCGGCGCCGACCTTGAGCGCGACCTGCGCGATCATCTTGACCAGCCCCTGGAACTGTTCGTTGCGCGCGACGAAGTCGGTCTCGGAATTGACCTCGACGACAACGCCCTTGGGACCTGCCGTGACCGCGCCGATCAGGCCCTCCGCGGCGACGCGACCGGCTTTTTTCGCGGCCTTCGACAGACCCTTTTTGCGCAGCCAGTCGATCGCCGCCTGCATGTCGCCAGCGTTCTCGGCGAGCGCCTGCTTGCAATCCATCATGCCGACGCCGGTGGTCTCGCGCAGGTCCTTGACCATCGCCGCTGTGATTGTTGCCATTGTTGCAAATCCTCTGCCTGTCAGGGCGGCCCGCGGCGCGGCCTCAAGCCGTCGCCGCCTCCACCACCAGGGGTTAGATAGACCGGAAATTGGTGGCCGGAACGATCCCGGCCAACGCGTTCGCTATTCGGCTTCGGCGGTCATCGCCTTGGCCTGGGCCACCCAGCCATCGGCTCGGCTCGGAAGTCCGACCTCTTCGCCGATCTTGTGCGCGGTGTCGTGATCAAGTTCGGCGAGCTGCCAGTAATGGAAGATGCCGAGGTCGTTGAACTTCTTCTCGATCGCGCCGGACACGCCGGTAAGCTTCTTGAGATCGTCGGCAGCACCTCGCGGCCCGGCAAGACCCTGGAAGCCCGCAGGTTGCGGCGCCACCGGAATTTCCTCGCGGACCGGATGAGCCGATGCGCCGACGTCGATGCCGGAATCGCCCTGCGCGCGCGAAATGCCGTCGATGACGGCCCGGGCGATCAGATCGCAATACAGCGTGATGGCGCGACCGGCGTCGTCATTGCCCGGCACCACATAGGTGATGCCCTTGGGATCCGAATTGGTGTCGACGATCGCAGCGACCGGAATATTCAGCCGCTGGGCTTCCTGAATCGCGATGTCTTCCTTGTTGGTGTCGATCACGAAAATCAGGTCGGGCAGACCGCCCATGTCCTTGATGCCGCCGAGCGAACGATCGAGCTTGTCGCGCTCGCGCTGCAGGGTCAGCCGCTCTTTCTTGGTATAGGCGTTGGCATCGCCCGAATTGAGCACTTCGTCGAGGTGGCGCAGACGCTTGATCGAACCGGAAATCGTCTTCCAGTTGGTCAGCGTTCCGCCGAGCCAGCGCGAATTGACGAAATACTGCGCCGATCGCTTGGCCGCTTCGGCGACGCCGTCCTGGGCCTGCCGCTTGGTGCCGACGAACAGGATACGGCCGCCCTTGGCGACGGTATCGCTGACCGCCTGCAACGCGCGATGCAACAGCGGCACGGTCTGGGCGAGATCGATGATGTGGATGTTGTTGCGGGCACCGAAAATGTAATCCGCCATTTTCGGATTCCAGCGGTGCGATTGGTGGCCAAAGTGCACGCCAGCTTCAAGCAGCTGACGCATAGAAAAATCGGGTAGCGCCATAGTTCAATTCTCCGGTTGGTTCCTCCGGAAACGTGTGAGCAAACGAGCCTTATGGCCCGGTTGCCACCGGACGGCCTTTTGAGCCATGTTTCCGTGTGAGATGGCGCGGTATATAGCGGGATTCCTGGCAGAAGCAAGGAAATCCGGCCTCTTCGGTGGTCCTCCTCCCGATCAGATCCCGGATTGAGGTCTGACCGGGTCCCATTTCAGCATTTCGCAACATGCGGCGGGCATTTCTTAGCCGCTGCCGGTGCCGCGGGTCGCGGCGGCGGAGCCGGACGCGGAGGTGGCGGGGCCGGACGCGCGATTTGAGGTGCCGGGCGCGGCGGCGGAGGCGGTGGAGCCGCTCGATGGGGCGGGGGCGCCGGCCTTGCTATCTGCGGCGTCGGACGCGGCGGCGGTGGTGAAGCCCGGTGTTGGGGTTCAACGTGTGCGACCGGCGGCGTGGGCTTTGGAGCCGCCGCCGCGGGTTTCGCTGGAGGAGAAACGTCCTTTGGTTTTCGTACCGTTTCAAGCGTTTTCGGACCGCCCGCGGCTCCGGCACCGGCCGCAGGCCCCGCCGGCGACCTGGCAGGGATGGTCGTCTCAAGTTTGTTTTCAGGGGTAGGCTTCGCACTCGGGTTGGTCACGCTCGGAACCGGTCCCGTCGTTGTCGGAGTTTTGGGCTTGCCGGCAGCTCCGGTACCAGATGCCGGCCCGGCCGGCGACGTCGTCGACGGGGTCGTCGCCGATTTGTTTTCAGGGGCAAGCTTGGCGCCGGGGGTCGTCACGCCCGGAACGGGAACGGTCGTACCCGGTACGCCGCCCTTGCTCGCCTCATTGCCCTTGCCCGTTTGAGCAGGAAGCGCAGCTCCGCTCGGGCTCCCCGGAAGTGCATTACCCGGCTTCAGGTTCTCGTTCCCGGCGCCTGCGTGCCCTGTAGGGTTCCTTGCCCCGGCTGGATGCCCGGCCCTTGTTGCGCCCCGGTTCCCTGCCGCTGGGTCCCGCTTTGCAGTTTGGTCGGAGTCCCCGGCGGCGGTGGCGTTGTCGTGGTGGACGTGGACGTCGCGTTGACCGGGAAGACCTGCTTGGTCGAGGTTTTTGCGTTTGTATTGACGAGCGTATTCGGGGGAATCGCCGCCTTGCCCGAGCTGATCGCCTCGGCCTTTGTCTTCAGCGACGTTGAGAGTTGAGGCCCCGCTCCGGTCCGACCGGTGGCGGCAGCGGCAGCAATATTGTTCTGCGGCGGCGGCGCCACGTTGATGGTGTTGTTGATGACGGTGGTGTTGTGGATGTTGTTGAAGATGATGTTGTTCGGCGGCGGCGTGACATAGACCGGCGCGGCGACGTAGTCCGGCACCGGTACGAACATCGGCTGCGGCAGGATGAACAACCCGACCGACGCGAACGGCAGCTCCAACACCACGAAATCCGGCGGCGGCGGCGGCAGGAAGAACAACGGCGGCGGCGGTGGCGGCGCGAAGTCGAAATCCGGATCGCCGAAATAAAATACCGGGCGGTCGACGAAGACCATTTCATCCGGCGGTGGCGGCGGCAGATCGTAATCGATCATCGCGAATGTCGCCGGCGGCTCCGGTGCAGCCGACAGGAAAGCAAGGCGCCGGCGCGCATCCCACGCATGCGGCCCGTTCGGATAGCGCCTTAAATAGGACCAATAGGCATCCGGCGTATCGGCGAGATAGCTGCGGCGCCACGTGATCGCCTCGCGCCGCGCGGCGACGATCGCCCGCACTCGCCGGGCGAGCGGATCACCGGGATAGGCTGCGAGGAAATCCTCATAGCCCGGCAGGGTGTCGCGTGTCAGCGCTGCGGTGAAGGCTTCCTGCGCGCCGAGATCGCGCATCGGACGCTCGCGGATCGCGGCGACCTGATCGGGGGTGCCTTGTACCGGCGGTGCATCGGGCGCACGATCGAAGAAGGTGAACTGCGCCTCGATCTTCTGGGCATCCCACGGGATCTGTCCGCCCTTGGTATTTTCACTGACGCGCAAGCGCACGCGATCGAAAACGTCGGGCAGCGGCAGGCCGCCGGTGCGGATCATTTCCGCCAGCGCCTGCGCGTAGGCGCCGTAGGGCCCGGACTCGCTAGGCGCGACCGTGCCCGGAGCAGCATTGAACGCGATCAGCGAGTTCGGCGCGGGATCGACCAGGGCCAGCCCGCTTGCAATCTGGTTTCCGCCTTCGATGAAGGGCTGCTGCCGTGCGGCATCGAGCACGAAGATGCTGACTTTCAACGGAACGGAGGCGAGTTCGCGCGTGTAGTCGCTGACCCGCAGCCCCTCGATCGGAATATCTGTGTCGCGATTGATCGTTAAATCGACCGGGATGAAATAGTTCTCGCCGGCAAGCTGCACGCCGTAGCCGGACAGATAGACCATTGCGACCGTGTTCGCCGGGTCGCTCTCAACCTTCTGCATGAAATCGCGGAACGTCTTGCGCAGCGAATCGGCGTCAAGGTCGCGCGCACCGATCACGTCAAAGCCAGCGGCTTGCAGGTTCTGGGCAACCAGACCGGCATCGTTGGCCGTGGTCGCAAGCGGCCCCTTGGCATAGGCGCCGTTTCCGATCACCAGTGCGACGCGCTTCTCCTGTTGCTGCGCAGCAGCGGAATTCAGGCTCGCCGCGGATCCGAAAATGACGATCAGGCAAAGCGAAAAAATCGAAAATACTTTAGTCGCACGCATGGCCCGCTCACGATTCAATTAGGATGTCCGCGCATTGAGCGCATGGCTAGCTGAACATTGCTTGAATGAAAAGCGTTGCTTATAAGGCCGCGGGTGAGCCGATGGATCGAATTTCGGCGGCACGTCGCGCCCATGGGAAGCTCAGCTACAGCGTCTGGACGTCCACCACGCCCGAGACCGCCTTGATCGCGCCTGCGATTTGCGGCGAGACCTTGAATCGGCCCGGTAGCTTCATTTCCACCTCGGTTTCGAGGTCGAGCATCAGCACCAGCGAGACGTCGCCGTCGGCGCCCCCCGTTGCGGGAGCCGGTTTGACTGGACCACGGACCGGAGCGCCCTGCCCGCCCGCCTCGGGCATCTGTAGCCGCTTGGCGATGGATTCGAGCGATCTGGTGTCGCGGACAAATATCCGCAAACCCTTTTGGGTCTTTGCCGCGGCAGCATCCAGCGGCTCGGCGTGAAGCACCCGGGCGCGGACGTCCTCGCCCTGCAACTCGGCGCCGAGCTGCAACAGCACGGCCGCACCCGGCTCCAGCACCTCGCGATACTGCGCCAGCCCCTCGGAAAACAGCACCGCCTCGAAATGACCGGTCGGATCCGAAAGCCCGATGATGCCCATCTTGTTGCCGGTCTTGGTCCGCCGCTCCATCCGCGACACCACGGTGGCGGCGACCTTGCCCGCGGTCGCGCCGGTTTTGACCGCGCGGGAGAATTCGGCCCAGGACTGCACCCGCAACCGTTTCAGCGCGGTGGCGTAATCATCGAGCGGATGGCCGGACAGGAAAAAGCCGATGGCGTCGTATTCGCGCCGCAACCGTTCGGCGGGCAGCCACGGCTCGATCTGCGGCAGCATGATGGTCGGGGCGTCCGCCGCGCCGCCGAACATATCGTTCTGCCCGATGGTCGCGGCCTCGTGGCCGCGCTGGCACGCCGCCAGGATCGCTTCGGCGCCTGCGAATACCCTGGCGCGATTGGAATCCAGCGCGTCGAATGCGCCGGCCGCCGCGAGGCTCTCGATGACGCGCTTGTTGATGGCGCGCGGATTAACCCGCGCCGCGAAATCGGCCAGCGACGTGAATAGCCCGCCCTTGCGCGCTTCCACGATCAGTTCCACCGCCTGCTGGCCGACGCCTTTCAGGCCCGCCAGCGCATAATAGATGATGCCGTCGTGGACTTCGAAGGTGGCGCCGGAGCGATTGACCGACGGCGCCTCGAGCTTGATCCCGAGCCGTTGCACTTCGGCGCGAAACTCCGACAGCTTGTCGGTGTTGTTGATATCGAGCGTCATCGACGCTGCGAGGAATTCGACCGGATAATGCGTCTTCATGTACGCGGTGTGGTACGACACCATCGCGTAGGCTGCGGCATGGCTCTTGTTGAAGCCGTAGTCGGCGAACTTCGCGAGCAGCTCGAAAATGGTATCCGCCTGGCCGCGCGAGATTCCGCGCTCGGTAGCACCCGACACAAAGCGCTCGCGCTGCTGCTCCATCTCCTTGCGGATCTTCTTGCCCATCGCGCGGCGCAACAGGTCGGCTTCGCCGAGCGAATAGCCGGCCATCACCTGGGCGATCTGCATCACCTGTTCCTGGTAGATGATGACGCCGAAGGTCTCCTTCAGGATCGGCTCGAGCATCGGATGCAGATATTCCGGCTCTTCGTCGCCATGTTTGCGGGCGCAATAGGTCGGAATGTTCGCCATCGGACCCGGCCGGTAGAGCGCGACCAGCGCGATGATGTCCTCAAAGCGATCGGGGCGCATGTCGACCAGCGCCCGCCGCATGCCCTGGCTTTCAACCTGGAACACGCCGACCACATCGCCTCTGGCCAGCATCTGATAGCTTTTGGCATCGTCGAGTGGCAGCGTTGGCAGATCGATATCGATATGGCGCTGCCTGAGAAGCTTCACCGCGACATCCAGCACCGTCAGCGTCTTGAGGCCGAGGAAGTCGAATTTCACCAGCCCCGCAGGCTCGACCCATTTCATGTTGAACTGGGTCACCGGCATGTCGGATTTCGGATCGCGATAGAGCGGCACCAGTTCGCTGAGCGGACGATCGCCGATCACGATGCCGGCGGCATGGGTCGAGGCGTGCCGGGTCAGGCCCTCCAGGCGCTGCGCGATGTCGAAGGCACGCGCGACCACCGCATCCTCGTCGCGAAACGCCTGCAGCTTGGGCTCGCTGGCAATCGCGGCCGCCAGCGTCACCGGCGCCGCCGGATTTTGCGGCACCAGTTTTGTTAGTTTATCGACCTGGCCATAGGGCATCTGCAGCACGCGCCCGACGTCGCGCAGCACGCCGCGCGCCTGCAAGGTGCCGAAGGTGATGATCTGGGCGACCTGATCGCGACCGTAGCGTTGCTGGACATAGTCGATCACCTCGCCGCGCCGGTCCTGGCAGAAATCGATATCGAAGTCGGGCATCGACACGCGTTCGGGATTGAGGAAGCGCTCGAACAACAGACCGAAGCGAATGGGATCGAGATCGGTGATGGTGAGGGCATAGGCGACCAGCGAGCCCGCGCCGGAGCCGCGGCCGGGTCCGACCGGAATGCCTTCGGACTTCGCCCATTGGATGAAATCCGCGACGATCAGGAAGTAGCCCGCATAATTCATGCGGGTGATGACGTCGATCTCGAACGCAAGCCGCGCGCGATAGTCTTCTTCGCTGGACCCCTGCGAAAGCCCGTGAACCCTCATGCGATGGCTCAGGCCTTCCTCGGCCTGGCGGTGCAGTTCGGCCGCCTCGCCGCTTTCCGCATCCGCGGCATTGCTGCCGGCACCGACCGTAAAGCGCGGCAGGATCGGCTTGCGCGTCATGGGCCGGAACGCGCAGCGCTCGGCGATCTCGATCGTCGACGCCAAGGCCTCCGGCACGTCGGCGAACAGCACTGCCATTTCGGCGCGGGTCTTGAAGCGATGATCGGGGGTCAGCTGATCGCGGTCGGTTTCGGCGACCAAGCGCCCGCCGGCGATGCAGAGCAGCGCGTCATGGGCTTCGTAATCGTCCGTGGTGGCAAAATACGGCTCGTTGGTCGCGACCAGCGGCAATCCCTTGGTGTAGGCGAGATCGATCAGGCCGGGTTCGGCGCGGCGCTCCTTCTCGATACCGTGGCGCTGCAGCTCGACATAGAGCCGGTCGCCGAACAGGCCCGCGAGCCGGTCGCAGCGCGAGGCCGCTAGCGCTGCCTGATCGGCATGGATCGCCAGCGAGATCGGCCCCTCAGGCCCTCCGGTCAGGGCGATCAGGTCCTCGGCGTCGCCTTGCAGCCATTCGAACTTGATGTGCGGGGCCTGATGAACCGGGGTCTCCAGGAACGCCCGCGAGTTCAGCCGCATCAGGCTGCGATAGCCGCGTTCGCGCGCCGCCAGCAGCACGATCCGGGCCGGCCCCGCCGCGAGCGCATTGCGCGCGCTCGGGTCCTGGTCGCCGAAATCCACCGCAAGCTCGCAACCTATGATCGGCTGGATGCCGTAGCCGGCGATCTTGTCGGAAAATTCCAGCGCCCCGAACATGTTGTCGGTGTCGGTCAAGGCCAGCGCCGGCTGGCGGTCCGCCTTGGCGAGTTCCGCCAGCTTCTGGATCTTGATCGACCCCTTCAGCAGCGAATAGGCCGAGTGGACGTGGAGATGGACAAATCCGGCATGGGACATGGTCGCCGAAGGCTTCTGCATGGGCTTGAGCGGTCATCAGGCTTGAGGAAACGAAAGCCGGCTCAAGGCCGAACTCGCCCCTCAATGGTGAGACCTCGGGCCCGGAAGTGTCCACGCCGAACCCTTCAACGAGAGCCCGGCATCCCCGTTTTCCTGCCCGCCTTCCTGCCCGGTCGCACCCCTGCCGATCAGAGCTGGGGAATCAGTTGCGCCCAGACCGCGATCATCCCGACGAACAGCGCGATCGACGCCAGCGCCGCAGCTTCTTCCACGAATATCCTCAACATACCCGCCTCCTCATATGGGAACATATGAAGAACATTGTTCCTTTTTTGTTCTTGAAGTCAAGGGGCGGTAGTGGGTCAGTTTGAAATGCGACCTTGAAAAATATCGCTTGGTTAATTCGGGGGACAAGACAGCGGTGCGTCTCGCCCCGTCGCTATATCGATGATCGATTTAGCGAGCTGGGTTCCTAGGGCGATTGGGCGTCATGGCGAAGTCCCACAAGTAATGAGGAGGCCGGGCAGAAGCCATTGCAGAAATGTATGGTCCGGTCCCCCCAACCACCAAAGGATCAATGACGGTAGCCAAAGGAGGGTTCTGACGACCGCGCCAAAGGCCGCAAATACCATCGTCACAGCGACCAAAGCGAAAATTCCGCAGTCGCCGTCGTGAGTTGCCAGCCCCCAAACATAACTTAGGATTCCCCAGTCCGCCAAAGACAGCACCAAGACCGAAATATATCCGTACCAACCGGATCAGAGTTAGCTTCATGGTCGCTCCCGGACCTTACATAAGGCGTGGAAAAACCGCGAGTGACCGTCACACAATCAGAACTGACCTTTTGAAAACGCATTCGTTAATCGCGTGAAGCGGCGCATATGCATCCGCATCGTGAGATTGCTTCGTTCGACATATGACGTGCTGATATGCTTGGAGTCGGGTAAACCGATCTTCGGATGCTTTTCCGCGCCGATGCATTGGCTGGGCTATAGCGAGTCTCTGCCTGCGGATCAGCGCCGTAAAGCTTGATCAGCAGGGCGTAATCGACATCATCGCCGAACGTGGCGTCAACGGCGGTCAGATAGGGTGTGTGGCCGTCGCTAGTAAGCTGCACGCGGTTGGCGAGACTGCTACAGCAGGTCGCTCACGAACGACAGGGCAGCGTCCGTATCGCGAGCAGCCGAGCAGCCAGCTAACGATCAGCTTGGTATCGGCACAGATGGCGGTCCACGTCCAAACGTCGCCAGCGGTCGCCGGAGCGGCTTTAGCGTTCTTCACGTTGACGGCTTTGGCGTAAACGAACGACCAGATTTCATCCATCTGGACGCGCTGGCATGTAAGGTGGTGTTTTATGGAACAGGAGGTGCGTCATGGAGAGAAGGCAGTTTACGAGGGAGTTCAAGCTTGAGGCTGTCCGGCTGATCAAGCAGCGCGGCGTTTCGTATGCGCAGGCGTCGAAAGACCTTGGAGTTCATCCGACCAGCTGCGCAATTGGGTGAAGCAGCTTGCGGATGATCCGCAGCACGCGTTTCCAGGCCACGGTCAGATGAAGCCGGAGCAGTTGGAGATCGCGCAGCTCAAGCGCGAGGTAGCCAGGTTGAAGGCCGAACGGGACATCCTAAAAAAAGCCGCGGCCTACTTCGCGAAGGAATAGACATGAAGTTCGGTTTCGTTGCGAAGCACCGGGGGATCTGGCCAGCGGAATGGTTGTGCGAGGCGCTCGGTGTCTCGCGGGGTGGGTTCTATGCGTGGCTGACACGGCCGCGCAGTCAACGCAGCCGGCGCGATGAGGACGTTGGCGGGAAGGTTCGTGCCAGCTTTCTGGCGAGCGATCGAACCTACGGGGCCAGGCGTGTCTGGCACGATCTGCTCGCCGAAGGCGTGAGGTGTGGTCTGCACCGGATCGAACGATTGATGCGGCAGCAAGCTCTAAAAGCGCGCCCGCGCCGGCGTCGACTGCCGCCGGATCTGGGCGAGCGGCAGGTCGCCGCCGTCGCTCCCAACGTGCTCGATCGCAGCTTCGAAGCTCCCGCTCCCAACCGCAAATGGATCGCTGACTTCACCTATGTGTGGACGGCGGAGGGATGGCTTTATGTGGCCGCCGTCGTCGATCTCTTCTCCCGCCGTGTGGTTGGCTGGTCGATGAACGCAGCGATGACGGCCCAGCTCGTCACCGACGCCCTGGTGATGGCGATCTGGCGACGGGGCAAGCCGGACGCGCTGCTGCATCATTCCGATCGTGGCAGCCAATACACCAGCGAGCAGTTCCAGCGGTTGATGGCCGATCACGGTGTCGTCTGCTCGATGAGCCGTTCCGGCAACGTCTGGGACAACGCGGCGATGGAGAGCTTCAAAATATTTTGCAGAAACATCCGCCATACCTACGAGTAGGTCGTGGATGCTGTCGTCGATCTCGTACTGATAAGAGTGGTCTACCCCCTCCATAAATAAGTTCGCAGCCTCGCGTTGCGCGAATGGAGCCATCATGGCAGCGTTCTCTCGCACCACTGCTGCGGTTTTACGATTACTCAATTTCAAACGATTTGCGAAGATGCCATCCGTCTTATGCTCCACAATTGATGGATAGTATTCCTTGTTGCCGTAGCCGGCAAAAACTAATCCGGTGAAGTTGTCCGTCAAAAGGTTGCTTAAGGCGGCCCGATGCAGAAGGTCCTTTAGCCGCCTTGTTTGAGTTGCCGTTGGACGAATTGGATTTAGAACCCGAGTTATTGCTTCTTGAGCAACCCCCGAATAAGCGGCCCCTAATTGCCTTATGCTCACCCCTCGAAAATTTTGATTTTTCCCCTCCGAGATTATTTTTAACTCGAATGAACTCTAGGATTTCATCAAATACGTCGCGAGAATCACCGGAAAGAATCGCGCCGATCGGAACATTAACTTGAAGCTCCCGACAGACGACGTGAAAATCGCGGCGCAAAGAACGACAATAGTCGCGCATCAACCCCGTAAAATTATGGAGTTGTTCCGCTTTTGTAATGTGAGATTTTGTTTTTAGATGCCGAACGAAAAGATTCGCATAGTCGCCAAGAGTATTTTTGCTATCCCTGCCCAATGACTCACGAAATTCTTTGATGATCAACTCAAAGGGAACAGTATTAAAATCCGTTGCGTTCCAAATCATGATCCCAACGGGATGATATTTGGACAATGTGAAAAGCTTGTTAGTGGTGTTGTAAGTTTTGTCGCCACTCGCCGTTGTAATGGTGACGGTACTATCGGCCGCCAGAGCGACACCAAGTTTATTCAGAATTGCTACTTCCGCCGTCATCTTTGCGCCACCTTGCAGCAGCGGCTTTCTGAGCGATTTCTTGTCGTTGTTCGGGCGTGAGCCTATCAGCTCGCGCCCGCCCGCCCTTAAGCCCCCCAAGCCTGCCCAACTGTGAAGCAGCGGAGGGTTCCGAGTCAACCTCGGGTGGCGCGTTTCCAGTGGCAATATCGATGATTGCCTTAGCCAACTGGTTGGGGTCGCGCGGGCGTTTGGGGGTCATCTGCGTCCGTTTAGCCAATTTTGAATATCTCTGGCGAGTTTCCAGCCATCGGCTCGCACTTCTGGGCTGGGTTTCCATGATCCGTTCCCGGTCAGGTCAGCCAGCAGCTTTTTAAGTAAGTCTCTGAGTTCATCCATTGAGCCGAACTCCCTTCATGTAGGAAGCCAAACATATCACGGGAGAGGACCGCCCAAATGCGTTTTCCCCTGCCACAATCAAACTGACCCACTACCCAAGGAGACCCACTACCCATGGGGGTAATGGGTCGGTTTCCTAAAGAACTCGCTTGGTTAATTCCGCGGGATTGTCGTCCGCTTCGCGTAGTCGCTCCGGCGTCCGGTTCGCCCGAGGCCCTAATCGAGCTCGACGACCTGGCCGTGCTCCAGTGATACCCGGCGGTCCATGCGTCCGGCCAATTCCATGTTGTGGGTCGCGATCAGCATCGCTACCCGGGTCGCCTTGACCAGTTGCATCAGCGCATTGAACACATGGTCGGCGGTGTTCGGATCGAGATTTCCGGTCGGCTCGTCGGCGAACAGCACCCGCGGTGCGTTGGCGACGGCGCGGGCGATCGCCACCCGCTGCTGCTCGCCGCCCGACAGTTCCGCCGGCCGGTGCTTGATGCGATCACCGAGCCCGAGATAGGCCAGGATTTCGGTGGCACGCTTGATGGTTTCGGAGCGTTTGAGGCCGCGGATCATCTGCGGCAGCATGACGTTCTCCAGCGCGGAGAATTCCGGCAGTAGCCGGTGCGATTGATAGACAAAGCCGATATCGGTTCGGCGGATCTGGGTTCGTTCGACATCGGACAGCGCCGAGGTCGCCGTCCCCCCGACATAGACTTCGCCGTCATCGGGGCTTTCGAGCAGCCCGGCGATGTGCAGCAGCGTCGATTTACCGGCGCCCGAGGGCGCCACCAGCGCGACCGACTGCCCCGCCCATAGCGCCAGCTTGGCGCCGTCGAGAATGGTCAGCGTCGATTCCCCTTGCGTGTACTGGCGCTTTATCTCGTGGAGATAGACAACCGGTACATCTTCCGCCCCCTGCTCCATCTGTGCCTCACTCGTACCGGAGCGCTTCGACCGGGTCGAGGCGCGCGGCACGCCACGACGGATACAGCGTGGCGAGGAAGGACAGCGTCAGCGCCATGATCACGACGGCGCTGGTCTCGCCGAAATCGATCTCGGCCGGCAGCTTGGAGAGGAAATAAAGCTCCGGCGAGAACAGTTCGGTGCTGGTCAGCCAGGACAGGAATTGCCGGATCGATTCGATATTCAGGCAGATCAGCAGGCCGACGACAAATCCGGTCAGCGTGCCGACCACGCCGATCGCGGCCCCCGTGATCAGGAATATCCGCATGATCGCGCCCTGCGAGGCGCCCATGGTGCGCAGGATCGCGATATCGCTGCCCTTGTCCTTGACCAGCATGATCAGGCCCGAGACGATATTCAGTGCGGCGACCAGCACGATCATGGTCAGAATCAGAAACATCACGTTGCGCTCGACCTGAAGCGCATTGAAGAAGGTTGAATTGCGCTGCCGCCAGTCGACCAGAAACACCGGACGGCCCGGCCGCTTCGGTGACGCTTTTGCGGAAGGCATCGATCTTGTCGGGATCGGTGGTGAAGACCTCGATCGCGGACACGTCATTGTTGCGGTTGAAATAGGCCTGCGCCTCCGGCAGCGGCATGAACACGAAGGTCGAGTCGTATTCCGACATGCCGATCTCGAACACCGCGGCAATCTTGTAGGGCTTGATGCGCGGCGTGGTGCCCATCGGGGTCACGGCCCCCTTCGGCGAGATCAGCGTGATGCTGTCTCCGGCATGCAACGACAATTGATCGGCCAATCGGCGGCCGATAGCGACGCCCTGCCCGTCATCGAAACCCTCCAGCGTGCCTTGTTTGATGTTCTTGGCGATCGAAGTCAGGTTGTCGAGATCGTCGGCGCGAATGCCGCGAACAAGTACACCGGAGGCGTTGAATGGCGAGGAGGCCAGCGCCTGGCCATCGACCACAGGGGCTGCGAGGCGGATGCCCGCGACGCCACTGATGCGCTCGGCGACGTCCTTCCAGTCGGTCAGCGGCGATTCCAGCGGCTGCACCAACAGATGCCCGTTGAGACCGAGGATCTTGTCCAGCAATTCCTTGCGGAAGCCGTTCATGACGGCCATCACGATGATCAGCGTGGCCACGCCGAGCATGATGCCAAGGAACGAGAAGCCGGCAATGACGGAAATGAAGCCTTCCTTGCGACGCGCGCGCAGATAGCGTCCCGACAGCAGCCATTCGAATGGCGCGAAAGGTGGGGTCCGAACTGGCTCGCTCATGGCTTCATCCATAGTTCGATTCTCACACGATTCGGGCTAATTGTGGCCGTGAAGACCGATGACCCGGCGTCGGCAGTGGATAATTCGTCACGAGGCCAGCCAGATTACGAGGTCAGCCTTGTCACGAAGTCAGCCTTGTCACGAAGTCAGCCTTGCCACGACGTCCGCTGGACTGAGATTCTCGCGCGAACCGTCGCTGCGCCGCTTGATCTCGAGCTTGCCTTCGGCGAGGCCCTTCGGGCCGACCAGAATCTGCCAGGGAATACCGATCAGGTCGGCCGCAGCGAACTTGGCGCCGGCGCGCTGGTCGGTGTCGTCGTACAGGACTTCGACACCCCTGGCGGTGAGTTCGCGATAAAGCTGTTCGCACGCCGCGTCAGTGTCGGCCGCACCCTGCTTCAGATTCAGGATCGCCGCCCGGAACGGCGCCACGGATTCCGGCCATTTGATGCCGGCGTCGTCATGGCAGGCCTCGATGATCGCGCCTAGCAGGCGTGACACTCCGACGCCATAGGAGCCGCCATGGATCGCGACCTCCGCGCCATCGGCGCCCGCCACCAGCGCTTTCATCGAGTCGGAATATTTGGTGCCGAAGTAGAAGATCTGGCCGACCTCGATGCCCCTGGTGTGCACTTTCTTGTCCGCAGGCACTTCGCGGTCGAAACGATCGGCGTCATGAACGTCCTCGGTCGCGGCATAGACCGAGGTCCATTGCTGAATGATCGGCGAGAGATCGCTGTCATAGTCGACCTCCTCGCCGGGCACCGGCAGATCGAGCACGTCGCGGTCGCAATAGACCGCGGACTCGCCGGTTTCGGCCAGCACAATGAACTCGTGGCTGAGATCGCCGCCGATCGGGCCGGTTTCCGCCCGCATCGGGATCGCCTTCAAACCCATCCGCGCGAAGGTCCGCAGATAGGCGACGAACATCCTGTTGTAGGAGCGCCGCGCCGCGGCTTCATCGATGTCGAACGAGTACGCATCCTTCATCAGGAATTCACGCCCGCGCATGACGCCGAAGCGTGGGCGCTGCTCGTCGCGGAATTTCCACTGGATATGGTAGAGATTGAGCGGCAGGCTCTTGTAGGACTTCACGTAAGCGCGGAAGATCTCGGTGATCATTTCCTCGTTGGTCGGACCGTACAGCAATTCGCGCTTGTGCCGGTCGAGAATGCGCAGCATTTCCGGGCCGTAAGCATCGTAGCGGCCGCTTTCGCGCCACAGGTCCGCCAATTGCAGGGTCGGCATCAACAGCTCGATGGCGCCGGCACGGTTTTGCTCCTCGCGCACGATCTGCTCGATCTTTTTCAGCACCCGCAAGCCCAGCGGCAGCCAGGCGTAGATTCCGGCCGCTTCCTGCCGGATCATGCCCGCGCGCAGCATCAGGCGATGCGACACGATCTCGGCCTCCTTGGGATTCTCTTTCAGGATAGGCAGAAGGAACCGCGACAATCGCATGGGCAAACCTGATGGAATCGGTGAAACACGGGAGGGGTGCAGTGAAAGCGGATCGGCTGCAAAAACACAAGGGCGGGGGCCGAGAAAGCCGTTTGGGCCGCAGATTTCCGGTCGTTTGGCCGGCAATATTGACCGCGCGAATAAGGCGCGAGCGCGTCACGATGCGCCGCGCCCAGGCACCCTCGCATCTTCAAACCGGCCTGGCGGCCAACCTATCTCATATCCATTTGGCCGCTGGAGTGGTGTTCGCCCCCGGGTCCCTGTGAGCCCACACCCTGAACCTCGAACGACAGCTTCACCTTGCCGGCCCTTTCGAATTCAAGCGTGACCGGCAGCTTGTCGCCCTGCTTGAGCGGGCTCTTGAGGTCGAACATCATCAGGTGATACCCGCCCGGCGCCAGCTTGACGGTCTTGCCCGGCTCGATGACGAGACCCTTGTCGAGCGCGCGCATCGTCATCACGCCATTGCTGGTGGTCATTTCATGGACCTCGATCCGGTCGGTGACATCCCCTGAGCCGCCGATCAGCCGGTCCGCCGTGGCGCCCTTGTTCTCGATCGTCAGATATCCGCCGGCAACCTTCGCGCCGCCCGGCGTGGCACGGCTCCAGGCCTGCGTGATCGTAAGGTCGCCCGCCCGAACCTCCTGGGCTCGCGCGGGGGCGGCAAGCAGCCCCGCGAGGAGGGCGGCGCAAGCGAAGACACGTGCGGTGGTCAATTTTTCGAGTTGCATTCTGCGGTCCCTACTCTTTCAGGTTCCCAACGTGTGGATTGCGGGATGCAGCGTACCCAGCATCCCCACGATTGCAAAAATCATCAATGCAAGAGCGATCTCGATCATGCTGTTGCGCG
Source organism: uncultured Pseudomonadota bacterium (assembly GCA_963771225.1). GTDB lineage: Bacteria > Pseudomonadota > Alphaproteobacteria > Rhizobiales > Xanthobacteraceae > Bradyrhizobium. The sequence goes on from CAVYSR010000017.1 coordinate 904,033, forward strand.
TCAACTGACGGAGCGCCTGCGGTTGCGCCGCGCCGGTGAACGGTAACGCAAGCCGTGGCGTCAACCAGAACCGGTTAACAGCCGCAAACGCCAGCATGGCCGCGAACAAGGTAATCTTGAGGATCAGCAGACCCCCATATTGGGTAGCGATCAGCCCATTGATGGAGCCGACCAGAATCCATGCGTTGACAATACCGCTGCCGAGCAGGCTGGCTACACTTGCGATGCCCAACATCGAGAAGCGTTGTGTCGCATCGCGCGCAAGCCGCGCCGACGCCTCGCACGGGTAGTGTCGGGCGGCCGCCAGCAGCAGAGCAAACGGGACAAGACTTCCCGTCCAGGCCGCTGCGGCAACGAGGTGTAGCGTGTCGGCTGTCAGATGCAAAAGTCCCATTTCGCCTGGTGTTGAACCGGCATGTCCGGTCCAGGCGATGGCGGCAACAAGCCCGAGAGCCGACGCCAGCGCCAGCCAACGCGCCGGCGGAAGCCGGTCAAACGCCAAACAAGCCGCCAGAATGATGGCCAGCACGGAGCGAATTTCAAAGACCAGTCCGAATTGCGTCTCGTTCACCACGGTCGACAACACGTCGGCCGTGATCGCTTCGCTGAAGGCAAGACCGCTCATCGCCACCGCTTCCAGCAGTAGCCAGATCGCTCCGGATACCACGGTGATGGCGAGACCAACCCATGCGACACGGCGGATTTGCGTCCGCATGACGGTGGCCACGGCTTCGGCCGACAGCAAAGCGGGGTCCGCCACCACGGCCCGGAACAGCAGGGTTCCGGTTGTCAGGGCCGTGGCAGCGAAATGTATCGCGCGAATGATGATCAAGGAATCGTTCACAGCATCCCCGGCCATGCTATTCGATCACCACGATCACTGGCCGACCTGAAAGGTAAAGCTGCCCTCGGTCGTATGGGTATCGACCGACAGAACGTGCCAGCGGACCCGGTAGGTTCCCGCTGATAATTGCTTCAGCCTGATACGCATGACGCTGGCGCTGACCGACGGCTTGCCCAGATCGAACTCGCGCGCCGTTGGCATCGCTCACTTCGGCGGAGCTGAACGCCGGCTCCAGCTTCTGAGTAAAGGAGAGCGAAAGCTCGCGGGGAGCGGTTGGCACGGTACTTCCGACTCGGGGCTCCGCATGGTCGAGAAAGGCGTGGGCCTCCGCCGCGGTGCCCGACATGAAGGCAAGCAGGGCCGATATCGCAAAAGTCAATATTCGCATGGCGCTATCTCTCAGAAGGTTGTCTTGCGGGAAGCCGTCGAGGTACCGCCGAATAGCGGTTGGCCTACGGTCGTCGGGAACATGTCGTCAAGATACAGATGCAACTGTCCCAGAGCCCCGACCCCGCTACCGCTTTCGCGGTTGATGGGTATCACGGCCTCAAGGCCGACCTGGAAATACCCTCCGACCCAGATCACACCGGGGTTGATCGTTCCCGTCGTAGTGTAGGGATTGCCAAAATTATTCGCGACCGGCGTTGAGAAACTCGCTTCGACGATCGGGATCAGATGATTGAAAAAATCCGGAAGCTGAAGATCAACGACTTCCGATTTCAGATACGGCAGGCTGTATTGCAGCGACGCGCCGTAGACCGCTTGTTGCGGGATGAAGGCATTCTGGCTGAAATCGAAAGAACTCGTCGGAATTTCATAACCGACCTGTCCGGTCACTGCAAACGGCCGCGCCCATGACAGCGTGTCCGGCAGTTCGCCGAACCCTTTTCCGAAATAGAGCGTCGGGGTCAACAGACTATATGACGTGCCTAACCCGGAATTGATTGCGCCGGTGTTACCCCATTCGACGATAAGCCCGGCCATCAATGCGAACTCATGCGACCTGTCCTTTAGCAATTGGTACTGGAACGTTGTCTCAAAATTCTGAAATCCAGCCGTGAGCGAGCCGTCCGGTTGGCGAATTTGCGTCCACGTTTCACCGATCGAGACGCCGAAATTTTCGGTGATCCGCTTGGAAAGCTCGCCTGAAATATCCCATTCGACCCCTGGCGGCATGTCTGAGGTCTTGGACCACGATACGGTAGGCAGCGACATCTCATCGGCGACGCATGGATCGTCGGTCGCCAATGTTGCAGGAAAAAACCGAGCGCCGACAAAGCAGTGAGCGAACGCATCGGAAGTGGACGCCAACGCGACAAGACTCGCGAGCGCAAAGGAAAGCGGCATGTATCGAGACATTAGATCTCTCCGGTCATCAAAGGTGAAAGTTTTACGGAGCAGCCCGAGGGCTGCCTTGCGTCACGCTTTGAGCGGAGAACCTGTGGCGAGCCCTGTCAGGCCGGCACACGAAATACGGATCGACATGAATTCCCCGCACATGTTGAAGTGTGAACGCATCAGAGCGGCCCACGGGGCCGCGCAGTTCACGTCAACGAAGGAGGCGCGCGGGCCTGGGAGTTCGAGCCGATACGAACGACCGATATCGCCTCGGTAGCCTCGAGCCACGATATCTGCTGGTACTGGCGTTGCAGGCTTACGAAAATCAACGGCGGCGGATCGAGGGCAACGGCACCGCCATGGCTGCCTACGCAATAGGCACAGCAGTCTCCGTGATGATGCTGTGTCCCGGCAGGATCAGTCTGGGCATCCGAGGCGGACGTCATCCCGGAACAGATCGATGCCAGATAGAGCGGATCGGTGGTGGCATAGGCGACAACGCGAAACGCCGCGATCGGCGCCATCAATTGCACCAGGACCGCCAACATCACGATTGGAATGAATGCTTCCAGCCGCCGTCGCATCACTGCTCCCATCCAGGAGAACTTCGTAACACCTGTCGGCGAATATGTATCGGCATATTTTGTGGTGTGCCAGCGGGCTTCGCTGCGACCCTACCGATTTACCTGACAGCCCGTTTGCTCTGAGTTGAATGCAACCCGTGGTGGCGAAAAGCCGGTCGTTTCGCAGACTGCTCGAATTTTGAACAATCGTTGCTGAAAATGATGACAAGACTGAAAAGATGGTCTACGAGTGTTGGCTCAGGCTGGTCGCAAGGCCCAAGTCTGGTGGTCCAAGTCTCGGGAGGAGCCCTGGCGCGCACAAGCAGCGTCGCCCCGTCAATCAAAATCAAATCCAAATTTCGGGGAAATAGGGTCGACACAATTGTTAGAGCAAGGCCGGTGCCTTGCTCTTTTTTTTGACAAACATGTTTTTCGACAAATCTGTTTTTCGAAGAGCTTGTTCTTCGCGATGCTGGTATTTCGCTTGGCAGGAAGTATCGCGGATCCGATTATCGCGGCAGACATGACGACAAGGTCGCAACTGATCCAGCGCAGTTTCGAGTTGACCGCCGAGCGTTGCGAGGATTTGACGCCGCTGGTCTATCGCCGCCTGTTCCGCGAACACCCTGAGGCGGAACCAATGTTCCGGCGCGAGGCGAACGACCTCGTCAAGGGTTCAATGCTCGCGCTGACCATCGACGCCATCATCGACTTTGCCGGTGACCGCACCGGCAGTTTTCGCATGATCCAGTGCGAAGTGCAGTCGCACGACGCCTATGGCACGCCGCGCGAGTTGTTCGGCCAATTTTTCGGCGTGATCGCAGAAACCATGCGCGAGATTCTGGGGACCGACTGGTCGCCCGAGATCGATGAAGCGTGGCAGCAATTGCTCAACGAGATCGATCAGTTCTTGTCAGGTCCTGGCTCAAAGCTAGGCATGGATTGAAGCAGCCCGAATTGATCATTCCCGCTCGAGGAAACTCGATCCGATGTCGGCCTTCCTCTTGATCGGGTCGTAGTCGCAATAAACGCCGTCGGCGACCAGCGTATAGCTCGAAATGATCGTGTATTTGTCGAGCTTGACCGAATTCAAGCCGACAACGGCCGTATTGATTCCGGTATTCCATTTGAACGGGGTTGAACTCTGCACTCGTTCGCAGGCCGCAACGGCTTCTGCAAATACGTAGCCTTCGACGAATGCCTTCATCGTCCGCAGCTGGGTCGCCGTTTTCCAGTTCATGTAGAAGGCGCCGGCGAGGCCGGCAATCACCAGGATCAAGAGCCCGAAAATGATTCTCTGAAATGTCATTTCGCCTTACCCCAACTCTTATGGCTAGAACGGCAACCCCAATAACCTCGACAGCCGCTCGATGTTCAGATAGCCCGCATTATAGGCGAGCATCGAAGCGGCAAAAAGCACCGCCGATATCAACGTGGTCCAGATCAGCTTGCGACCCATCCGCGGCGCGACCGGCGCGCCGGGATCGGTGCCCGGAATAACCTGACCAGCCCCCTCGCCGTCTTCATGCTGGCTGCGCACGCCGAATGGCAATGTCAGGAACAGCACGATCCACCAGAACACGAAGTAGATCGCGAAGGCGGTTGATATCTTGTAGAGCATCGCGGCTCATTCCTGCTCGATTTCAACGAGCGCGCCGGAAAAATCCTTCGGGTGCAGAAACAGCACCGGCTTGCCGTGCGCGCCGATCTTCGGCACCCCGTCACCGAGCACCCGCGCGCCCTCCTTGATCAGGGTGTCGCGCGCCGCGATGATGTCGGGCACGTCATAGCAAACGTGATGGATGCCGCCGTCGGCATTGCGCTCCAGAAATTTGGCGATCGGCGAGGTTTCGCCGAGCGGTTGGATAAATTCGATCTTGGTGTTGGGCAGCGTCGCAAACACGGTAATGACGCCGTGCTCCGGCAACGGCACCGCCGCGGAAATATCGGCGCCGAACGCGGTGCCATAGATCCTGGCAGCCTTCTCGGCATCCTTGACCGCGATGGCCACATGATTAAGCCGGCCCAGCATGGCACTCCCCCCGTTTTCAGTTAGATTTCACACCGCCAGAACGTGAACGTAGCACAATGGCTTCTTGCCCCACTGCTCGTTGATAGCGGCGCGCACCGCCCGGCGCACCAATTCCGCCGTTGCGTCAGGATCGCGCCGCCTCGCGCGCGGCAGGCCCTCCACCGTCGACACCACGACATCGAACACGATCTCGTCGATGATCTCGCCGGCCGTATTCTTCTCGGGTATGCCGATCAGATCAACCTCTGGATCGTCGGCCAGTTCGCCTTTTTCGGTCATGGCGATCGCCACAAAGGCACAGCCGGCAAAGGCCAATCGGCGCCGTTCGGTGACCGCGCGCGATTTCGAGTCTTCAAGAATGGACCCGTCCTTGTAGAGTCGCCCGGACGGCAATTCCTCGATGACCGAGGGATCGCCCGGCCCGAGCCTGACGAGATCGCCGTTGCGGCAGATCAGGACTTTCGGAACGCCCGCGGCCCGCGCCAGTTTGGCGTGCTCGAACAGGTGCAGCGCTTCGCCGTGAACCGGGATCAACAGTTGCGGCCGCACCCAAGAGATCATGTCGCGAAGTTCGTCGCGGCGCGGATGGCCGGACACGTGCACGAGGTGGGTGCGGTCGGTGATGACCTCGACGCCCTGCGTGATCAGGCCGTTGATGATGGCGCCGACCGCCTTCTCATTGCCGGGGATGGTGCGCGAGGAAAAAATCACGCTGTCGCCCTTGTTCAGCGTCACCTGCGGATGATCGTCATTGGCGATGCGCGACAACGCGGCGCGCGGCTCGCCCTGGCTTCCGGTGCAAAGCGCCAGCACCTTGTCCGGGGGAAAATGCCCGTAGAGATCGGCGCCGCGGAAATTCTGCACGCCGTCGAGATGGCCGGTTTCGCGCGCCACCTGCACCACGCGCTCCATGGCGCGGCCGACCACAACGACCTCGCGGCCGGCGGCGCGTGCGGCGTCCGCGACGGCACGCAACCGGGCAACATTGGAGGCAAACGTGGTCACGGCGACCCGGCCTTTCGCCGTCCGCACCAGTTCGGCGATGGTCTTGGCGACCTCGGCTTCCGATGGCGAGCGCCCTTCCCGCACAGCATTGGTGGAAATCACCGATCAAGGCCAGCACGCCGGCATCGCCAAGCTCGCGCAACCGCCGCTCGTCGGTCGGCAGGCCTGTGATCGGCGTCGGATCGATCTTCCAGTCGCCGGTGTGCAACACCGTGCCGGCGGAGGTGTGGATCGCCAGTGCGTGCGACTCCGGAATCGAATGCGCGACCGGAATGAATTCGACATTGAATGGGCCAAGGTCGATGCGACCGCCGGACGGCACCACCGTGACCGGAATTTTCGGCGGATTGCGCTCGGAAGCGCATTTGGCCTCGAACAGAGCGGCGCTGAACCTGGTCGCATAAATCGGGCATTTCAGCTTCGGCCAGAGGTCGATAATGGCACCGAAATGGTCTTCATGGGCATGGGTCAGCACGAGGCCGACGAGGTTTTTCCGCTCTTTTTCGAGGAAGCGGATATCGGGCATGATGAGATCGATGCCGGGCAGATGCTCCTCGTCGCCAAAGGACACGCCGAGATCCACCGCCAGCCAGGAGCGCTGATGGCGGTTGCCGAGGCCATAGATCGACAGGTTCATGCCGATCTCGCCGACGCCGCCGAGCGGCGCAAAGGTCAGTTCATCCGGTCGCGCCATCAGACCGCTCCTGCCGACGCTGCCGCACCAAAATAAACGTCTCCGGCCGATATCGGGACACGCCCGCCGTCGGATGTCCTGATCACCATGCAGCCTGATTCATCGAGGGTATCGAACGTTCCTTCCACGGCGGAACCGCCGTTCTGGACCGTCACCTTTTGCCCAAGCCCGGCCGCGCGCTCCAGCCAGAGCCGCCGGATCTCGCCAAAGCCGCGGCCGTCATCCCATACACCGCGCAACTCGGCCCATGCATCCGACAGGGTCGCGAACAACTCCTCCGCGCTGATGTTGACGCCGAGTGCCGCCAGCGAGGTTGCCGGGGTTGGCGTGCCCTCGGGTGCGGCAACGACGTTGGTGCCGATGCCGACCACCACGGCCAGGCGATCATTGGCCACGGCCTCCGCCTCCAGCAGGATGCCGGCCAGCTTCTGCCCGCCCGCCAGGACGTCATTGGGCCATTTCAGCGAAAACTTCATATGGTCCGATCCCGCCGATCTCAGCGACGCTTCCACGCTTACTTTTTGCAGTGCGACTTCCAGCGCAAGCCCGGCGGCAAATCCCACGGTCGCTGCGACCGCCGGCGACACCTCCATGACCTCCAGAACGCTGCTGGCGAGGTTACCACGTGGCGCAATCCAGGGGCGATGGCGTCGCCCGCGTCCTGCGGTCTGCTGCGATGTGACGAACCAGATCGGTCCGCGCTCGCCGTCGCGCGCACGCGACAGGGCTTCCGCATTGGTGGAGCCGATGCTCTCAAAAGCTGCGAGCCGGTAGCCCGCCGATATGGCCCGAGGACCGAGCGAAAATACCATCTAGAACAATGATTTCGCGGCGACCGTGGCCATACTCACCAGCGGTCCCGGATAGACGAAGAAAAAGATATTGAAGAGACCCGCGACCGCCAGCACCGTGCGCAATTCCATACGCATCGGATCGAGCTTCTCCAGCGGCTCGTCGAAATACATCACCTTGATGATGGTGAGATAGTAAAACGCGCCAACCACGCTGGCGAGCACGCCGACCACCGCGAGCGTGAACAGCCCCGCCTTGATGGCTGCGACGAAGACGTACCATTTTGCGAAAAAGCCAGCGAGCGGCGGAATACCCGCCAGCGAAAACAGCAACATTGCAAAGAAGAATGCCAGCAACGGATTAGTGCGCGACAATCCCGCGAAGTCGCTGATGTTCTCGACGTGCTGGCCGTTGCGCTTCATGGTCAGGATGACCGCAAAGCTGCCCAGCGTCATTGCCACATAGATCGAGATATAGACCAGCACGCCCTGCGCGCCCTCTGCGGTACCGGCGGCGAGCCCCACAAGGGCAAAGCCCATATGGCCGATCGAGGAATAGGCCATCAGCCGCTTGATGTTCTTTTGCCCGATGGCGGCAAACGATCCCAGCACCATCGAGGCGATCGCCACGAACACCACGATCTGCTGCCATTGCGAGACGATGCCCGGGAATGCGGTGAGCGTGACGCGGGTGAACACCGCCAGCGCTGCGACCTTCGGCGCGGAGGCAAAGAACGCAGTCACCGGCGTCGGTGCACCCTCATACACGTCGGGCGTCCACATATGGAACGGTACCGCCGAAACCTTGAAGCACAGCCCGGCCAACAGAAACACCAGGCCGAACACGATGCCGATGCTGCCGGTCTTTGCTTCTACCGCGATCCCGGCGAAGCTGACGGTGCCGGTGAAGCCGTAGACCAGCGAGGCGCCGTACAGCAGCATGCCCGACGACAGCGCGCCGAGCACGAAATACTTCAACCCGGCTTCGGTCGACTTGGCGTTGTCGCGATTGCTCGCCGCGACCACGTAGAGGGCGAGCGACATCAGCTCGAGCCCGAGATAGAGCATGATCAGGTCGCCGGCCGAGATCAGCACCATCATGCCTAGCGTCGAGAGCAGCACCAGGATCGCGTATTCGAAGATGCGCCGGGACGGATCAGCCAGAAATTCGGATGAAAGGATCAGCGTCGCCGCCGAGCCGATCAGCGCCAGGATTTTCAGGAACCGGGCGAAGTCATCGACAATGAAGCTGCCGCCGAACGTCGTAAGTTTTCCGGCCGGCAGCCACAGTTCCAGCACGCCGGTGAGCACCAGCAGACAAATCGCAAGGCCGGTGACAAGGCTCGTCGTCTGCGTCCCGCGATAGGCGCCGATCATCAGCAGCCCCATGGCGCCGACGGCCAGCACGAGCTCCGGCAGCACGGGCAGCAACTGATATCCTGCACTCTCAAAGCTCATTGCGCGTCGTCCTGACCTAGCCCTGGTTCCGGATAAATCGGAACCGAGGCTCTACCTCTTTTTGATGCGTTCTCTTCATGCAAACCGGTTTTCAATTCGCTCGAAGACGCTCCAATCAATTCACGGTAGCAACGCGGCTGCCTTCACGGCAGTTACCGCGGTGCTGTAATTGTTGACGAGCTGTTGCACCGATGCCGCCGACATGTCGAGCACCGGCTTCGGATAAAATCCGAACAGGATGGTGAGGACCACCAGCGGCATCAGCGTCAGGCTCTCGCGGAAGGTAAGGTCCTTGATGCTGGCCAGCGAGGGTTTGACCAGGGCGCCGAACACCACCTTGCGATAAAGCCACAGCGCATAACATGCCGACAGGATCACGCCGGTGGTGGCAAAGAACGCGGTGGGAATCGAGACCTTGAAGGTGCCGATCAGCGTCATGAATTCACCGACGAAGCCGGACGTGCCGGGCAAGCCGACATTGGCCATGGTGAACACCATGAACACCAGCGCATAAAGCGGCATGCGGTTGACCAGACCGCCATAGGCGGCGATCTCGCGGGTATGCATGCGGTCGTAGACAATGCCGACGCAGAGGAACAACGCGCCCGACACAATGCCGTGCGAGATCATCTGGAACACGCCGCCGGCAACCCCTTGGGTGGTTCCGGCGAAAATGCCCATGGTGACGAAACCCATATGGGCCACCGACGAATAGGCGATCAGCTTCTTGATATCCTCCTGCATCAGCGCCACCAGCGAGGTGTAGATGATGGCGATGGTCGAAAGCGAGAAGATCAAGGGTGCGAAATCATGCGAAGCCAGCGGAAACATCGGTAACGAGAACCGCAGGAAGCCGTAACCGCCCATCTTCAGGAGGATCGCGGCCAGGATCACCGAGCCCGCGGTCGGCGCCTCGACATGCGCGTCCGGCAGCCAGGTGTGCACCGGCCACATCGGCATCTTCACCGCGAACGAGGCGAAGAACGCCAGCCACGCCCAGGTTTGCAGGGATCGCGGCACCGCGGTGTGCATCAGCGTCGGAATGTCCGTGGTGCCGGCGTTCCAGTACAGCGCCATGATCGCCAGCAGCATCAGTACCGAGCCAAGCAGCGTGTAGAGGAAGAACTTGAAGCTGGCATAGACCCGGCGTGGTCCGCCCCACACCCCGATGATCAGGAACATCGGAATCAGGCCGCCTTCAAAGAATAGATAGAACAGCACGAGGTCGAGCGCCGAGAAGGTGCCGACCATCAGCGTTTCCAGGAGCAGGAACGCCATCATGTATTCCCGCACGCGCATCGTCACGGATTTCCAGCTCGCGATAATGCAGAACGGCATCAAGGCGGTGGTCAGGATCACAAATGGCAACGAAATGCCGTCGACCCCCATGTGATAGGTGATGCCGCTGGCGAGCCACGACGCCTTTTCGACGAACTGGAAATCCGGCTGCGCCGGGTCAAAGCGCCAGACCAGAAATCAGCGACACGCCGAAGGTGATCAGCGTGGTCCATAGCGCGATCCAGCGCGCATTGCCCTTGGCGGCCTCGTCGTCGCCGCGGACGATATAGATCAGGAACGCACCGACCACCGGCAGGAAGGTTACGACGGAGAGAATTGGCCAGGTTGTCATCACTGGCCTCCCACGCTGAACATGAACCAGGTGATCAATCCCGCGACGCCGATCAGCATCGCGAAGGCGTAGTGATAGAGATAGCCGGTCTGCAGCTTGACGACGTTGCGGGTGACGTCAAGCACCCGCGCCGACACGCCGTCGGGGCCGAAGCCGTCGATCACATAGCCGTCGCCGAACTTCCAGAGGAAGCGGCCAAGCCACTTGGTGGGGCGGACGAAGATCAGGTCGTACAATTCGTCGAAATACCATTTGTTGAGCAGAAACTGATAGAGCATCTCGTGCTGGCGGGCGAGCTCGACGGGCATATAGGGCCGGCGGATATAGAACACGTAGGATACGTAAGCGCCGATTGCCATCAACAGCGTCGGCAAGAGCTTTATCCACTCCGGAATAGTTTCCATATCCTCGATAATGTGAGGATGCATCTTCAGCAACTCGCGGAAGAATTCATCCACGCTGTTGCCGGCGAACAATTCCTTGAACGGGTATCCGGCGAGGATCGATCCGGCCGCCAGAACGCCGATCGGAATCAGCATCCAGATCGGGCTTTCATGCGCGGCCTCGTAGTGCTGCTGGTCGTGCGGCTCGCCGAAGAAGGTCTTGAACACCAGCCGCCAGGAGTAGAACGAGGTCAGCCCTGCCGCGATCACCGTCATCAGGAAGCCATAAAACGCCAGCGGATTGTGCGAGACGAACGCGGATTCGATGATCGCATCCTTGGAAAAATAGCCAGCGAAAAATGGAAATCCGGTCAGTGCCAGCGTGCCGATACACATCACGAAGAACGTGAAGGGAATCTTGCGCCACAGCCCGCCCATGTTGCGGATGTCCTGCTCGTGATGCATCGCATAGATCACCGAGCCCGAGCCCAGGAACAACAGTGCCTTGAAGAAGGCATGCGTGAACAGATGGAACATGCCGACGGAATAGGCTCCCGCCCCCATCGCCACGAACATGTAGCCGAGCTGCGAACAGGTCGAATACGCCACGATGCGCTTGATATCGTTCTGCACCAGACCGACGGTCGCCGCAAAGAACGCGGTGGTGGCGCCAAAGAACATCACCACGGCCTGCGCATTAGGCGCGAGCTCGAACAACGGCGATAGCCGAGCCACCATGAAGACACCCGCGGTGACCATGGTCGCGGCATGGATCAATGCCGAGACCGGCGTCGGCCCTTCCATGGCGTCCGGCAACCAGGTGTGCAGCAGGAACTGGGCCGACTTGCCCATCGCGCCCATGAACAGCAGCAGGCAGGTCAGCGTCAACGCGTCGGCTTGCCAGCCGAAGAAGTCGATGGTCTTGCCGGTCAGGCCCGGCGCGCCTGCGAAGATCGTTTCAAAATCGATCGAACCGATCAGCATGAAAATCGCGAAAATGCCGAGTGCAAAACCGAAATCGCCCACCCGATTGACCACGAAGGCCTTGATCGCGGCAGCGTTCGCCGACGGCTTCTGGTACCAGAAGCCGATCAGGAGATAGCTTGCGAGGCCGACGCCCTCCCAGCCAAAGAACATCTGCACCAGGTTGTCCGAGGTCACCAGCATCAGCATCGCGAAGGTGAACAGCGACAGATAAGCAAAGAACCGCGGCCGGTACGGGTCTTCGTCCATGTAGCCGATCGAATAAAGATGCACGAGCGACGATACGGTATTGACCACGACCAGCATGACCGCGGTCAGCGTATCGACCCGCAGCGACCAGTTGACCTGCAGGTCGCCGGACGTGATCCATGGGAATAGCGCGATCCTGACGTCATGATGCATCAAGCCGACATCGAAGAACGCGAACCAGGACAATGCCGCTCCAACCAGCAACAATCCGGTGGTGATCAGCTCGGCCGCGCGCGATCCCGCCGCCGGCGGTTCGACCGCATGATCGTCATGGCCGTGACCATCGGCTGCATGATCGTCATGCGCATCCGAGGCATGGGCGTCCGCCGCGTGGGCATCGGCGCCGTGCGTGTCGTCATGATGCTCGACCGTGTCGCCGCTCGGATTGCGCGCATGGGCGCCGAATATCGAGATCAGACCCGCGAGTATGGCGCCGATCAGCGGCAGAAAGACGATTGCCTGGATCATTGACGCGCTAACCCTTCATCAGATTGACGTCTTCAACCGCGATCGAGCCGCGGTTGCGGAAGTACACCACCAGCACCGCCAGACCGATCGCCGCTTCCGCGGCGGCCACTGTCAGCACCAGCAGCGCGAACACCTGGCCGACGATGTCGCCGAGGAAGGTCGAGAACGCCACCAGGTTGATATTGACCGCCAGCAAGATCAGTTCGATCGACATCAGGATGACGATGATGTTCTTGCGGTTGAGAAAGATGCCGAGGATCCCGACCGTGAACAGGATCGCACCGACCGCCAGATAATGTCCGAGACCGATCGTCATTGCACCCACTCCGGCGCGTCTGCGTCCTGCAGGCCCTGCCCCGACGCCACCTTGCGCACGCTCATTGCCAGTTCCGGCGTGCGCGCATTCTGTACGTTGATATCCTGCCGTTTGACGCTGGCCTTGTGGCGCAAGGTCAGCACGATGGCGCCGACCATGGCGACCAGCAGCACCATGCCCGCGGTCTGGAAGTAGTGAATGTACTTGGTATAGAGCACGAGGCCGAGCGCCTCGGTGTTGCTGACATTGGTCGGGATCGCCGATGTAATCGATTTGACCGCGCCGGGATTGATCACCCAACCGCCTCCGACCAGCAGCAATTCGGCGAGAAACACCGCGCCGATCACCAGGCCGATCGGCAGATAGTCGCTGAACCCTTCGCGCAGTTCGGTGAAATCGACGTCGAGCATCATGATCACAAACAGGAACAGCACCGCGACCGCGCCGACATAGACCACCACCAGGATCATCGCCAGGAATTCGGCGCCCATCAGCACGAACAGGCCGGACGCGTTGACGAATGCCAGGATCAGGAACAGCACGGAATGCACGGGATTGCGCGACACAATCACCATCACCGCCGACGCAACGCAGATGCCGGCGAACAGATAGAAGAACAGTGCGGGAAGGATCATGCCCTCACCTCACCGGTACGGCGCGTCGAGTTCGATGGATTTTGCAAGCTCGCGCTCCCAGCGGTCGCCATTGGCGAGAAGTTTCGCCTTGTCATAATAGAGTTCCTCGCGGGTCTCGGCCGCGAATTCGAAATTCGGCCCCTCGACGATGGCATCGACCGGGCAAGCCTCCTGGCACAGACCGCAATAGATGCATTTCACCATGTCGATGTCATAGCGCACGGTGCGTCGGGTGCCGTCGTTGCGGCGCGGGCCGGCCTCGATGGTGATCGCCTGCGCGGGGCAAATCGCCTCGCACAGCTTGCAGGCGATGCAGCGTTCCTCGCCGTTGGGATAGCGGCGCAAGGCATGTTCACCCCGGAAGCGCGGCGAGATCGGCCCCTTCTCGAACGGATAGTTCAGGGTCGGCTTCGGTTTGAAGAAATAGCGCATGGCGAGAAAGAACGCCGACACGAATTCGGACAGCAGAAGCGAGCGGGCTGTGGCGTTGATGTTGACACTCATAGCGACCTCATTTCGGCGCGATCCCGGCGAATTGCAGCACGCCGGCGACGATCACCACCATCGCCAGCGACAGCGGCAGGAACACCTTCCAGCCGAGCCGCATCAATTGGTCGTAGCGGTAGCGCGGCACGATCGCCTTCGCCATCGCAAACATGAAGAACATGAAAAATACCTTGAGCACGAACCAGATCACCCCGGGCACCCAGGTGAAGGGCGGCAGCGCGATCGGCGGCAGCCAGCCGCCCATGAACAGGATCGCGGCCATCGCGCACATCGTGGTAATCGCGACATATTCGCCGAGCATGAACAGCAGATACGGCGTCGAGCCGTATTCAACCATGAAACCCGCGACCAGTTCGGATTCAGCCTCCACCAGGTCGAACGGCGGACGATTGGTTTCCGCCAGCGCCGAGACGTAGAAGACGACGAACATCGGAAACAGCGGCAGCCAGTACCAGTTCAGGAATGTCAGCCAGGGCAATCCGATCAGGCTTCCGAGACCGCGGGTGTTCTGCGCCTCGACCACGGCCGACAGGTTCAACGACCCCGCACACAGCAAAACGGTGATGATCACGAAGCCGATCGAAACTTCGTAACTCACCATCTGCGCCGCGGAGCGCAGGGCGGCCAAAAACGGATATTTCGAGTTCGACGACCACCCGGCCATGATGATGCCGTAGATCGACAGCGACGAGATCGCAAAGATATAGAGCACCCCGACATTGATGTCCGAGATCACCCAGCCGAGATTCATCGGGATGACCGCCCAGGCCGCCAGCGCCAGCACGCAACTCACCAGTGGCGCCAGCAGGAACACGCCCTTGTTGGCGCCGGAGGGAATGATCGGCTCCTTCAATACGAACTTCAAAAGGTCGGCGAAGGATTGGAACAAGCCCCAGGGGCCGACCACGTTGGGTCCGCGCCGGATCTGGACCGCCGCCCAGATCTTGCGGTCGGCTAAAAGGATGTAGGCAATCGCGATCAGCAGCACCACGAGCAGCAACACGCTCTGCGCGATCATGATGATCAGAGGCCACAGGGTGCTTGTCCAGAATTCAGCCATCAGGTCACGCTCATTCCGCTGCCGTCAGCATTTGCCCGGAGGCCAGGCGCGAACATTCCGCCATGACCGCTGACGCGCGCGCAATCGGGTTGGTCAGGTAATAATCCTCGACGGAAGCCTTGAACGGCGCCTTCTCAAGACTGCCGCCCTTGCCCGCCAGCGCCTTCAGATCGGTATCCTTGCCGGCTTCGATCTGGTCGACGCGCATCAGATGTGGCACGGCCTTGAAGATGGCCTGCCGTAACGCCGCAAGCGAATCGTAAGGCAGCTTTTTGCCCAGAACGTCGGACAGCGCACGAATGATCGCCCAATCCTCACGCGCATCCCCCGGTGGGAATGCAGCGCGGTTGGCCATCTGCACCCGGCCTTCGGTGTTGACGTAAAGGCCCTGCTTTTCGGTGTAAGCGGCGCCCGGCAGGATCACGTCGGCGCGATGCGCGCCACGGTCGCCATGGGTACCGACGTAAACCACGAAGGTGCCGTCGGCGACCTTGACCTCATCGGCGCCGAGCAGAAACAAGACGTCGAGGGTCCCGAACGTCGTCATCTGCGCCAAGCTCAGGCCGCCCGCATGGGGTGCGAAGCCGATATCGAGGGCGCCTGCGCCCGAGGCCGTGTCGTGCAAAACGCCGAAACCGTTCCAGCCGTCCTTGACCGCGCCGAAATCCAGCGCGAGCTTCGCCGCAACCGCCAGAACCGCGGCACCGTCGTGCCGCGCGGCTGCACCGGCGCCGACCAGCACCATCGGGTTTTTCGCGGCCTTCAGCACATCCGCGAAGGAGTGCTTGCCGGCGGCGAGGTCGCTGAGCGAATCCGTGCCTGCGCCGAGATAATCATAAGTGTAAGTGAGGTCGACCTTGGGGCCGATCAGCCCGATCTTGAGCTGGCCGCTGCGCCAGCGCTTGCGGATGCGCGCGTTGAGCACGGTCGCTTCCTTGCGCGGGTTCGAGCCGATGATCAGCAACGCGTCGGCTTGCTCAATACCGGCGATGGTCGGATTGAAAATGTAGGAAACGCGACCGGCGCTGGGGTCGAAGGCGGCGCCGCTTTGCGTCGCGAGATTGACCGAGCCGCATTTGGCCAGCAGGTCCTTGAGCGCGAACATTTCTTCGATCGCCGCGAGATCGCCTGCTATCGCGCCGATCCGTTTGCCGTCGATACGGCTGGCCTTTGCGGCGATCGCTGCGAACGCCTCAGACCATGATGCCGCGCGGAGCTGGCCATTCTCCCTGATATAGGGGCGGTCGAGCCGCTGCGTGCGCAGCCCGTCGACGACGTGACGGGTCTTGTCCGAAATCCACTCCTCGTTCACCGCCTCGTTGACGCGCGGCAAAATTCGCATCACCTCGCGGCCGCGGGTATCGATCCGGATCGCCGAGCCGACCCCGTCCATCACGTCGATCGACTGGGTTTTGCCAAGCTCCCAGGGCCGCGCCGCGAAAGCATAGGGTTTCGAGGTCAGCGCGCCCACCGGGCAGATATCGACGAGGTTGCCCTGCAGTTCCGAGGTCAGCGCCGTTTCCAGATAGGTGGTGATCTCCATATCCTCGCCACGGCCGGTCGCACCCATCTCGGGCACGCCGCAAACCTCGGCGGCGAAGCGGACGCAGCGCGTGCACTGGATGCAGCGGTTCATCGAGGTCTTGACCAGCGCGCCCAGGTATTTGTCCTCGACCGCGCGCTTGTTTTCCGCAAAGCGGCTGGTGTCGACGCCATAGCCCATCGCCTGGTCCTGCAGGTCGCACTCGCCGCCCTGGTCGCAGATCGGGCAATCCAGCGGATGGTTGATCAGCAGAAATTCCATCACGCCTTCGCGCGCCTTCTTCACCATCGGCGAGCGCGTCGAGATTTCCGGTGGCTCGCCTTTGGGGCCCGGACGGCAATCGCGAACGCCCCAGGCGCAGCTCGCCACCGGCTTCGGGCCGCCCTTCACTTCAACGAGGCACATCCGGCAATTGCCGGCGATCGACAACCGTTCGTGGTAGCAAAAGCGCGGAATTTCGGCGCCCGCGGCCTCGCAAGCCTGCAGCAGCGTAAATTCCGCGGGAACATCGATTTCCTTGCCATCGACGATGAGTTTGGTCATTGCCTTAGGTCTTTCCGAGCTTGCAGTCGGGTGGTGTAACGCTGGCGGTCTGCAGGGACGCCTTGACCCATTGCTGGGTGTTCGAACTGTAGGTCGCCAGATAAGCCGGCTCGGCGCTGTTCTTCTCGCACAGGAACGGCAGATGCGGCTTCAGGTCGTAGCTACAGGAAGCCAGCCATTCGGGCCGTCCGGCGAACGCGGCGATCGCCTCCTCACAGGAATAGAGGAAATAAGAGACAAAGCTCTCATATTGAACCTGATCGTCGCGGCTGCCCGCCTTGATCGTGTCGTAGTCGGGCTGCGAGAATTTCGGATTCTTGAACGCCAGATCGGTGTAACCGAGAAACGCCTGCCGCGCGCTGGCCGCCCGATTATTGGCGCGGATATCATTGATCTGGAACAGGATCGCCGCGACGCCGAGCAAGGCTACAGCCGCCTGCGCCATCTGCGCCAGCGTCCCGTATTTCTGCCACCACAAAATGCCCGGTTGCGCCATGGACACTACTCCGCCGCGACCATGTGCGCAGGGTCCAGAATGCCGACATCATCGATATCCGCCTTGCGCGAATATTCGTCGATGCGCTGTTCGATCTCGTGACGGAAATGGGCGATCAGGCCCTGGATCGGCCACGCCGCGGCATCGCCGAGCGCGCAGATGGTGTGGCCCTCGACCTGCTTGGTGACCTCAAGCAGCATGTCGATCTCGCGCTTGTGGGCGCGGCCTTCAGCCATTCGGGTCAAGACCCGCCACATCCACCCGGTGCCCTCCCGGCACGGTGTGCACTGGCCGCAACTCTCATGCTTGTAGAAATAGGAAATCCGCGCGATGGCGCGGATCAGATCGGTGGATTTGTCCATCACGATGACCGCGGCGGTGCCGAGGCCGGAGCGGAGCTTTCCGAGGCTGTCGAAATCCATCGGCGTATCGATGATCTGTTCAGCCGGCACCATGCGCACCGAGGAACCGCCGGGGATCACCGCCTTGAGGTTATCCCAACCGCCGCGGACGCCGCCGCAATGTCGCTCGATCAGTTCGCGGAACGGAATCCCCATTGCCTCTTCGACATTGCAGGGCCGCTCGACATGACCGGAAATACAGAACAGTTTGGTGCCGACATTGTTGGGCCGGCCGATGCCGGCAAACCACGCCGCCCCCCGCCGCAGGATATCCGGCGCGACCGCGATCAACTCGACGTTGTTGACGGTGGTCGGGCAACCGTAGAGACCGACATTGGCCGGGAATGGCGGTTTCAGCCGCGGCATGCCCTTCTTGCCTTCGAGGCTTTCCAGTAGCGCCGTTTCTTCCCCGCAAATATAGGCGCCCGCGCCGTGCGTCACATAAAGGTCGAATGGAAAGCCGTTGATATTGTCCTTGCCGATCAGCCTGGCTTCATAGGCCTGATCGACCG
Source organism: uncultured Pseudomonadota bacterium (assembly GCA_963771225.1). Classification (GTDB taxonomy): domain Bacteria; phylum Pseudomonadota; class Alphaproteobacteria; order Rhizobiales; family Xanthobacteraceae; genus Bradyrhizobium. Next base: position 922,485 of record CAVYSR010000017.1, read on the forward strand.
CGGCCTGCAGATGCTCGCGTTCCCGGATAAATTCGCCGCGCACGTAAATGTAGCAGGCATGCGCACCCATCGCGAAACTCGCGATCAGGCAGCCCTCGACCAGAAGATGCGGATCATGCCGCATGATCTCGCGGTCCTTGCAGGTGCCGGGCTCGGACTCGTCGGCATTGACCACCAGATAACTGGGGCGGCCGTCGGTCGATTGCTTCGGCATGAACGACCATTTCAGCCCGGTCGGAAAACCCGCCCCGCCTCGGCCACGCAGGCCGGAGGCCTTCATTTCGTTGATGATCCAGTCGCGGCCCTTGTCGATGATCGCCTTGGTGCCGTCCCAGGCGCCGCGGCGGCGCGCGCCTTCGAGGCCCCAGTCCTGAAGTCCGTAGAGATTGCGGAAGATGCGGTCCTTGTCGTCAAGCATGACTGAAGCTTCCTCGGATCAGCGATTGGACTGCATGTAGGCGAGCCCGGCGGCGCATCCGCCGAAAGTCAGCGCCCACAACAGGCTTGTATCAAGCGACGCATCCAGCGCGTAGCGCTGCAGCAGGAAAATGAATGCACCGGCCGTCACGGCGTGCAGAGCGATATAGCGCCAATGCCTCATCGCAGCACCACTCTCCGGCCCGGCCACTTCCCATGTGTGGTGGCGCTTCATGTGCTTTCCTTCAGCGTAGTCGGTCCGCCGATGGGTGCCGAGAACTGACGGTCATTCTGCGGCCCGGGCTTTGGAAGGTTGCCGGAAGCGAAGCCATCCAGCACCTTGCCGAAGTTCTCCTTGGTCAGATCTTCGTAAGTGTCCTTCCAGATCAGGACCATCGGCGCATTCACGCAGGCGCCAAGGCATTCGACTTCTTCCCAGCTGAAATTGCCGTCCTTGGACAGATGAAAGGGCTCGTGATGAATGCGGCTCTGGCACACCTCGATGATCTCGGCGGCGCCGCGCAACCGGCACGGCGTGGTGCCGCAGACCTGCACATGGGCCTTCTTGCCGACCGGCTGCAACTGGAACATCGTATAGAAGGTCGCGATCTCGAGCGCGCGAATGTAGGGCATTTGCAAGAGATCAGCGACCGCGCGGATCGCGGCTTCGGAAACCCAGCCGTCATGCTGTTCCTGGACCCGCCACAGGATCGGTATCACCGCCGACGCCTGGCGGCCTTCCGGATATTTGGCGATCTGCACCTTCGCCCAAGCGAGGTTTTCGGCCGAGAACGTGAAGTTCGCGGGTTGCAGTTCCTTCGGTGCGAGGCGGCGGACGGCCATGTCTTTCAGTCTCTACTTTCAGTCTCTCATCGCGCGCGACGGGCAGCGTTCGCGTTCAGGGCTTGAATCCGGCTTTGCCAGAATGCGCTTGCGGTGCCGAATACGTTATAACCGACGTTAGATGAAACCTTGATGCGGTCGAGTATCGAAAGCTCGGTCACGGTTTCCAGGCGCTGGCTGCGCGGGTCATAGACGATCAGCTTGAGCGGCGTCTGTTCGAGGATGTAGCGCGACACGGTATGATGGGGATCGTTGCCGTGCTCCTCGCACAACAAGATAATATCCCCCTGCAACAGCCGCACGCCGCCCTTGATGGCCTCGATCTCGACGCCTTCAACATCGAGCTTGATCAGGTATTTTCCGTTCGCCGAAATCTTGCCATCGGCCAGCAGGTCGTCGAGCGCGATGACCGGCACGTCCTCGCCGCCGCTCCCCGCTTCGCCGGCGATGCTGAATGCCTCATGCTTGGTACCCGACAGCCGTGCGGTCCCTTTGCTGGCCCCGATCGCGCACTTGATCGCTTCAAAGCGGTTGCCGTTGATTTCGGCGTTGTTCTTGAGCTTGGCGAAATTCTGCGACGACGGCTCGATCGCGATCGCCTTGTGTGACCCAAAGGGTGCGCTGGAAACCAGCACCGACCAGTAACCGAAATTCGCGCCGCAATCGATAAAGGTGTAATCGACGGTGACGGAATCCCGGAACAGCACTTCCAGTTCGTCTTCGTAACGGAACGACCGGTTGAGCAACTTGCTCCAGTAGCCGTCGCCATAGGGGAAGGCAAACGTCGCATCGGGATTGAGTTTGATCGCGATGTCGCGTGCGGGCAGCATCTTGCGCAGGAGATTGGCGCAACCGTTGTAACCGCGGTGCGAAAACGTCGATGACACCTTCGAGCCCGACGAAAAGGCGAACGCCGCCAGCCGCTCCCAAGCATTTGCGCCCTCGAGCACGCCGGTGGAGCGGTCAAACTGGATGGGCGGCGCCTGCGAGATCACCGGTCGACCTCACCGAACACGATATCGAGCGAGCCGAGAATGGCAGACACGTCGGCCAGCAGATGACCCTTGCAGATGAAATCCATTGCCTGCAGATGCGCAAAACCCGGCGCGCGAATCTTGCATTTGTAAGGCATGTTGCTGCCGTCGGCGACCAGATAGACGCCGAACTCGCCCTTCGGCGCCTCGACCGCGACATAGACTTCGCCAGCCGGCACGTGGAAGCCCTCGGTGTAGAGTTTGAAATGATGGATCAAAGCCTCCATCGAGCGCTTCATCTGCCCCCGGCGCGGCGGAAAAATCTTGTGGTCCTCAACCGCAACAGGCCCCTGCCCATCGGTTGCGCGCAACTTGGCGATGCACTGCTTCATGATACGCACGGACTGGCGCATTTCCTCCATGCGGATGCAGTAACGATCGTAACAGTCGCCGTTCTTCCCGATCGGGATGTCGAAATCCATCTCGGCGTAGCATTCGTAGGGCTGCGCCTTGCGCAGATCCCAGGCCGCTCCCGAGCCGCGCACCATTACGCCCGAAAAACCCCATTCCCAGGCCTGCTTCAGCGAGACGACGCCGATGTCAACGTTGCGCTGCTTGAAGATACGATTGCCGGTCAGCAATCTCTCGAGATCAGCGACCACCCCGAGGAACGGTTCGCACCAAGCGTCGATATCGTCGATCAGTTTCGGCGGCAGGTCCTGGTGCACACCGCCGATCCTGAAAAAGGCCGCGTGCATCCGCGAGCCGGATGCGCGCTCGTAAAACACCATGAGCTTTTCGCGCTCTTCAAAACCCCACAGCGGCGGCGTCAGTGCGCCGACGTCCATCGCCTGCGTGGTGACGTTGAGAAGGTGCGATAGGATGCGGCCGATCTCGCAGTATAAAACCCGGATCAACTGCCCCCGGCGCGGCACCGTGATGCCAAGCAATTTTTCCGCGGCCAGGCAGAACGCGTGTTCCTGGTTCATCGGCGCGACATAGTCGAGCCTGTCGAAATACGGGATCGCCTGCAGATAGGTCTTGTGCTCGATCAGCTTTTCCGTTCCGCGATGGAGCAACCCGATATGCGGATCGACCCGCGCGACCACTTCGCCGTCAAGCTCCAGCACCAGACGCAGTACGCCGTGGGCCGCCGGATGCTGCGGCCCGAAGTTGATGGTGAAATTGCGGAGTGCGGCTTCGGTCATGATGCAGCGTCCGTTTGCGGGCGATTAGCGAATTGAATCACGGCTTGGCCCCCGCCTTCTCGTCACCCGGCAGCACCGGATAGTCCGCGCCTTCCCACGGCGAGAGGAAATCGAATTTGCGGAATTCCTGGTTGAGCCGGACGGGCTCGTAGACTACCCGTTTCTCCTGATCGTCGTAACGCACCTCGACAAAGCCGGTGAGCGGAAAATCCTTGCGTAGCGGGTGTCCGTCGAAGCCGTAGTCGGTCAATAGCCGCCGCATGTCGGGATGGCCGGTGAAGATCACGCCGTAAAGATCGTAGGCTTCGCGCTCGAACCAGTCGGTGCCGGGAAACACCTCGATGATCGACGGCACCTGGGTTGTCTCACCGGCTTCGGCGCGCAGGCGGATGCGCGCGTTCAGCGTCGGCGACAGCAAGTGGTAGACCACATCGAAGCGCTTCTCGCGGCTGGGATAATCCACCGCCGTGACATCGATCAGGCTGACGAAACGGCAGGATGGATCGTCGCGCAGGAATTTGACGACATCGACGATCTTGTCGACCTGCACACTCACCGTGAGCTGGTTGAACGCGATCGAATGACCGGTCGCAGCACCGGCGAGCGCGCTAACAATGGTCTGCCCCAGGGCGTCGAGCCTGCCGTCGTCCATTCCAAAAACCTTAGCGTTCGATGGTTCCGGTGCGCCGGATCTTCTTCTGCAGCAACATCACGCCGTAGAGCAGCGCTTCGGCCGTCGGCGGGCAGCCGGGCACGTAGATGTCGATCGGCACGATGCGGTCGCAGCCACGCACCACAGAGTACGAATAATGATAGTAGCCGCCGCCATTGGCGCACGACCCCATCGAGATCACGTAGCGCGGCTCCGGCATCTGGTCGTAGACCTTGCGGAGCGCAGGCGCCATCTTGTTGGTCAGCGTTCCCGCGACGATCATGACGTCGGACTGCCGCGGGGAAGCGCGCGGCGCGAAGCCGAACCGCTCGGCGTCATAGCGCGGCATCGACATCTGCATCATCTCGACCGCGCAGCAGGCCAGACCAAAGGTCATCCACATCAGCGAACCGGTGCGGGCCCAGGTGATCAGATCGTCGGTCGCGGCAACGAAAAAGCCCTTGTCGGACAGTTCGTGATTGACCTCGAGAAAGTAAGGATCATTGGCGCCGACCGGCAGGCCGGTGCGGGGATCAAGGATGCCGGTCGCGGCCGGGGCGACCGCCGGTGCGAACCCTGGTGTTGCGGGAGCGGGACTCAATCCCATTCGAGCGCGCCTTTCTTCCATTCATAGGCAAAGCCGACGGTGAGCACGGCCAGGAAAACCAGCATCGACCAGAAGCCGGTCGCACCCAGTTTCCCGAACGCCACCGCCCAGGGGAACAGGAAGGCCACTTCAAGGTCGAAGATAATGAAGAGAATCGCCACCAGATAGAACCTGACGTCGAACTTCATCCGGGCGTCGTCAAAAGCATTGAAACCGCATTCATACGCCGAGAGCTTCTCCGGATCAGGCTGCTGGAAGGCGACCAGGAAAGGGGCGATCAACAGAACCAGACCGATCAGGGCTGCGACCCCGATAAACACCACGAGTGGAAGGTAGTTCTGCAAGATGCCGGTCATCGGCGCCGCCTTTTCCTGCGGTTTCGGACACCCGCAGATTCGTTACATTGGAATTATTCGAGGCTTAGCGCAGCGCAACAAGCGGCGCAAGACAAGCTATTTTGACACCTCTGGCCGTCCCGCGCCTGAATTTCAGGCGGTGGAATTCATGTCGGTTCAGGTCCTTCCAGCAAGCGCTGATTGCGCTCCAGCGCCGCCACTATCGCATCATGGACGACCCGACCGGTCCGCGTAAGGCAAACCAGCATTTCCCGGTTGTCGCGGGGGTTGACCGCCAGCTTGCGGGATACCAGCCCGACCGGCGCCCGGCTGATCTGTCCCTTGTCCATGCCAACAGCCTTGGCCAGCCTGACCACGCTCATCGGCTTATGGCGCCCAAACGACGCCACCGCTGTTGCTCGTCTGGGCGGCGGGCTCCATTCCGGGCGCCCCGCCCTTGCCCATGAAACCATTTTGGGGAACCCGCGAAACCCTCCTGAAACATGCGCGGGGTAACTCTGTCGTCAACAACGCGGCGGCAAAGACGCCAGGAGGCTCACATGAACCACTCCATTCACTCGGCAGATCGCTCGACGCACCTGAAGATTGTGGTTGTCGCTCTGGTGGCGGGCATTGCGGTGGCCGGCTTCGGCATATCCGCTCGGACCAATTCGGATTACACCCAAACCGCGCACGTCATTAAAGCCGGCAAGCCTGTGGTTGTGACCAGTTCCGATACATCGGTGGTCCGCTAGTGAACCTGTCCATGAACTGATGGCCGAACGGCTGCGACAAAGACCACGCCCCCTATTGGTCGGGAGACAGCAGCGCGTGGTCGTCAAGAAGCCTCTGAATACCTGGTACGTTTCAGCTTATATTCCGGACAAAGAAAAAACCGGATACTATTCCCGCCGTTCGCAATCCTTCACCAATGAGAGCGACGCCAAGAAATTCGCTGCGGCCCAGATCGCAGAGGGCATGGAAGTCAGCGCGGGAACCATAAATCCTGTTGTGCCAAAGCGAATTGTCGGGCCGTCACAAATCACGCGATGGCTTTCAGAGAAAGCCACGTGACCCCGCGGCGCGGGTCCCGGGGATCTGCACCGGCGGCTTTCCCGATCTAACCGATCATCCGCACATCGGCGAAATACCGATCAAAAAGCGACCGGAGTCGAAGCGCGGCAACGGCCGGAGCCGAATCGTGAAACCGAGGGTTTGATAAATGCCTGATTCTATTCGCAAGAATGGCGCGAGAGACGGGACTCGAACCCGCGGCCTCCGCCGTGACAGGGCGGCGCTCTAACCAACTGAGCTACTCCCGCGGATTCCGTAATCAGGTCCGCACAGAAGTGAGGACTTAAAGGCGCGCCCCGTCTTAGTCAAGGTTGTTGCGAATCCCCTTGCCAGTCAGGCGTTTTTGGGACGTCGATGCAAATTATAGGCTGTTTATGGGCAAAACAGCGTAGTCAGCCGACCCCCAAATCATTTAAGGCCTGATACGTCTTGGTTTCCCAAGCCATCAACAACGAGGAGGGCCAAATATGGCGAAGAAAGCAGCAACCCCGACCACCGTCACATTAAAACATCTCGCGGCAGCCATCGCCGACGAACAAGAGTTGTCCAAGAAGCAGGCCGAAGCCATTCTGAACGACCTGGTCGGCCGGATCACCAAGCACCTCAAGAAGGGCGAACGCATCCGCATCGTCGGTCTCGGCATCCTGCAGGTGCGCAAGCGCGCCGCCCGCATGGGCCGCAACCCCGCCACCGGCGAAGCCATCCACATCAAGGCCAGCAAGAAGGTTGCCTTCCGCGCGGCCAAGGAGCTCAAGGAAGCCGTCTGATCGGACGCGCATCCATTTTGACCTCGCGTCATTCCGGTGTGGTTTACGCGGCCCCCGGGATGACGCTAGATTGGTGGCCCGGCCGTCCTGTTGTCCGTTTCCTGGCGTGGTTTCGACTGTGACTTCGAACCTTGGGTTCACCCATACCGTGACCGAGCGCTTTCTGCGCTATGTGGTGATCGATACCCAGTCCGACCCGGCTTCCCCGACCTGTCCATCTACCGAGAAACAAAAAGACCTGGGCCGCCTGCTTGCCGGCGAACTTCGGAAGATGGGGATCCGCGACGCCCATCTCGACGAACATGGCTACGTTTATGCGACCATCCCGGCCAATACCGACAAGCCTGTTCCCGTCATTTGCTTCTGCTCGCATATGGACACTTCGCCAGACTGCACCGGCAAGGACGTCAAACCGCAAATCGTCAAAAATTATCGGGGCGACGACATCGTATTGCCGGGCGATCCGACCCAGATCATCCGGGTCGCGGATCATCCAGCGCTTCGCAATCAGATCGGCAGCGACATCGTCACCGCGGATGGCACCACGCTGCTCGGCGCCGACAACAAGGCCGGGCTTGCCGAGATCATGGATGCGACAGCTTTCCTGGTCGGCAATCCGCAGATCAAACATGGCGCGATCAAGATCCTGTTCACGCCTGACGAGGAGATCGGCCGCGGCGTCGACAAGGTCGATTTGAAGAAACTCGGTGCCGATTTTGCCTATACCATCGATGGTGAAACCGCGGGGAATATCGAGGACGAAACGTTCTCGGCCGATGCCGCCACCATTACCATCGAAGGCGTCAGCACCCATCCCGGCTTTGCCAAAGGCAAAATGGAGCACGCCATCAAGATCGCCGCCGCCATCGTCGATCGCCTGCCGAAGCAAACCTGTTCACCGGAGACCACCGAGGGCAGCCAAGGATTCCTGCATCCGATCGCCATCTCAGGCGCGCTGGAGCAAGCGACGCTCAAATTCATCGTGCGCGATTTCACCGATCAAGGATTGCAGGAGAAGGAAGCCCTGCTGGAAAGCATCATCAAAGACGTGATGAAGGACTTTCCGCGGTCGACGTACCGGCTGGAGATCAAACAGCAGTACCGCAACATGAAGCAGGTGATCGACCGCTACCCTGCGATCATCGACAACGCGATGGAGGCGATCCGCCGCGCCGGCCTCAAGCCGGTCAAAACCTCGATCCGCGGCGGCACCGACGGCTCGCGGCTGTCGTTCATGGGATTGCCCTGCCCCAACATTTTCGCCGGCGAGCACGCGTTCCACTCGCGGCTGGAATGGGTCAGCGTGCAGGACATGGAGAAAGCCGCGCAGACCATCGTTCATCTCGCGATGATCTGGGAACAGCGGGCTTGAGATCAGCGAGGCTTCACAAGGCCGAAGCCGTCACGATCCAGATCGATGCCGCGAGCGGAACCGTATTTCCTTTCGCGAAGGGCGCGAGGGCTTCGCGGATCGACTTTGTAGCGGCAGCGCGCAGGTCGGACGGCTGCCCCTGGAGCGCGCGGCTCGCCGGACCGATTTCGAGTGCGGATTCCACCGCAGCGTCAAGACCGCGCCCGACCGCGACATCGAGCGACAGGTTGCATGGCTCCATCGCTATGCCGGAGAATCCGGCCTCGCCCAGGATGCGGTGAACGCGCTGCTCGGCGGCAAATGAGAACGGACCGGGGTCTTCCGGCCCGAGTTGCGGCAGCTTCGGCACGTGTTTATAGGCCGCCTGAAGCGGCGCCAGCAGCCACGGGTTATCGCGCGGCTCGCGCCAGCAGGCGAATGTCAGCCGGCCCGACGGCCGCAGCGCTTTGCGCATATTGGCAAACGAAAGCGCCGGCTCGGCGAAAAACATCACGCCGAACCGCGAGACCAGCAGATCGGAGCTTGCGGGGTCGAACGGATACACGGTTGCATCGGCGAGCACGAAATCGACCGGCAGGCCCGCGGGCGCGACTTGCCGGGCGCGAGCCAGCATCGGGGCCGAGATGTCGACCCCGAAAACGTGTCCGGCTGGGCCGACTTTTTGCGCCAGCGCGATTGTCGTCGCGCCGCAACCGCAACCCACATCGATGATCCGCTCGCCGGCTTTGGCCCTGGCGCGGTCAATCAATATGTCAGAGATCGGCGCCAGCAGAACGTCCTGATGCTGCTGGCGATCAGTCCAGTGCTGGCCCCCCGGCCCGTTCCAGTATGCGATCTGATCGGCATTCAGATCGTGGCCTGTCGGAGCGTCCATGCGCGCAATCCCCAAAATTACTTTTCTAAGTCATTGCGGCTGCAGAAATAGCTCAGGTGACACGCTGCGTCGAATGGTAGGCGGCGAGAGATTCGAACTCCCGACCCTCTCGGTGTAAACGAGATGCTCTAACCAGCTGAGCTAGCCGCCCTCGCCTTCTGTTTAGCGCCGCAGGGGCGTCAGGCGCAAGCCGCCCCAAGACACTCATGCCTCACAAAAAAAGCGGCGTCCCGATCGGGACGCCGCTTTTGTCATATTTTATCAGCAGGTTCAGTGCGCCGTCAGGCCACCCGCCGCTTCGTCCGTGGCATCCGGTTTGACCGGCACCTTGGTGTCCTCTTCCCAGACAATCGGCACCGGCGGCCGTACCAGGGCCTTGGAGATCACGTCGTCGAGCCGAGCGACCGGGATGATGTCCATGCCGCCCTTGATCGCATCGGAAATCTCCGTGAGATCCTTGGCGTTGTCCTCGGGAATCAGCACCGTCTTGATGCCGCCGCGCGCCGCGGCCAACAGCTTCTCCTTCAAGCCGCCGATCGGCAGCACCCGACCGCGCAACGTGATCTCGCCGGTCATGGCGACATCGTGCCGGACCGGGATGCCGGTCATGATCGAAACGATCGCGGTCGCCATCGCAACACCCGCTGACGGTCCGTCCTTCGGGGTCGCCCCCTCGGGGACGTGGACGTGGATGTCGCGCCGGTCGAACAAAGGCGGCTCGATCCCGAAGCCGACCGCACGCGAGCGGACATAGGATGCCGCCGCCGAAATCAACTCCTTCATCACGTCGCGCAGATTGCCGGTGACCGTCATCTTGCCCTTGCCGGGCATCATGACGCCTTCGATGGTGAGCAGCTCGCCACCGACATCGGTCCACGCCAGACCGGTGACAATGCCGACCTGATCGTCGCTCTCGATCTCGCCATAGCGGTACTTCGGCACTCCGAGAAATTCCTCAAGCGACTTCTCGGTCACCTTCACCGACTTCTTCTTGGAGATCATCAGCTCCTTCACCGCCTTGCGGGCGAGTGTCGAAAGCTCACGCTCCAGATTACGCACGCCCGCTTCGCGGGTGTAGCGCCGGATCATCAGCAGCAACGCGTCGTCGTCGATCGACCATTCCTTGGAATCCAGGCCGTGCTTGGCGATCGCGTTCGGGATCAGATGCTTGCGGGCAATCTCAACCTTTTCGTTCTCGGTGTAGCCGGCGATCCGGATGATCTCCATGCGGTCCATCAGCGGTCCGGGAATATTCAGCGTATTCGCGGTCGTGATGAACATCACATTGGAGAGGTCGTAATCGACTTCCAGATAGTGATCGTTGAAGGTCGAGTTCTGCTCGGGGTCGAGGACCTCAAGCAAAGCCGATGACGGATCGCCGCGGAAGTCGGCGCCCATCTTGTCGATCTCGTCGAGCAGGAACAGCGGATTCGAGGTCTTCGCCTTCCGCATCGACTGGATGATCTTGCCGGGCATCGAGCCGATATAGGTGCGGCGATGACCGCGGATTTCAGCTTCGTCACGCACGCCGCCGAGCGACACGCGCACGAATTCGCGCCCGGTCGCCTTCGCGATCGACTTGCCGAGCGAGGTTTTGCCGACGCCGGGAGGGCCGACCAGGCACAGGATCGGTCCGGTCAGCTTGTTGGCACGCGACTGTACCGCCAGATACTCGACGATGCGGTCCTTGACCTTCTCCAGTCCGTAGTGATCGTTGTCGAGCGTGGTCTGGGCTGCGACCAGATCCTTCTTGACCTTGGACTTCTTGTTCCACGGTATCGACAACAGCCAGTCGAGGTAGTTGCGCACGACGGTCGCCTCGGCAGACATCGGCGACATCTGACGCAGCTTCTTCAGCTCGTGCTGCGCCTTCTCCCGCGCTTCCTTGGAGAGCTTGGTCTTGGCAATCTTCTCCTCGAGGTCGGCGAGTTCGTCGCGGCCTTCGTCGTCGCCGAGCTCCTTCTGGATCGCCTTCATCTGCTCGTTGAGATAATATTCGCGCTGGGTCTTCTCCATCTGGCGCTTGACGCGCGAGCGGATCCGCTTCTCGACCTGCAGCACGGAGATTTCGCTCTCCATCAATCCGAGCACCTTCTCCAGGCGCGCGGTGACCGACAGCGTCTCCAGGATCGCCTGGCGGTCGGCGATCTTGACGGCGAGATGCGAAGCCACGGTGTCGCCGAGCTTGGCGAAATCCGTGATCGCCTGAACCACGCCGACGACTTCGGCGGAGATCTTCTTGTTCAGCTTCACATAGCTCTCGAAGTCGGAAACGACTGAGCGCGCCAGGGCTTCCGCCTCGACGGAGGCAGCGTCCGTGTCGGCGAGCGCAATTGCGGTGGCTTCGTAATATTCGGCCCGGTCGGTGTATTTTTGAACGCGGGCGCGCTCGAGCCCTTCCACCAGCACCTTCACGGTGCCGTCAGGCAATTTGAGCAGCTGCAATACGCTGGCGAGCGTGCCGGTCTCATAGATCGAGTCCGGGTTCGGATCGTCGTCGGATGCGTTTTTCTGCGTCGCCAGCATGATCAAGGCGTCATTCTTCATGACCTCCTCGAGCGCGCGGATCGATTTCTCGCGGCCGACGAATAACGGCACAATCATGTGCGGGAAAACGACGATGTCGCGAAGCGGCAGCACGGGATAAGAATGGCTTTCGCCGTGAACGATAGATGGCCGGGGTTTCGGAGTGGTCATGGCCTATTCCTTTTGTTGTGCCCCCTTGCTCGCGGCCCGCTATTTTGCGCAACCGCCACAAGGTGCCGAGATGTTCCGGGACCGCATGGCCGCGTCTTGAGCCTGCCTCTCCGGATCCTTGTTACAGCGAATCTCATGCCAGATTTTCATCGCCGATAGCATTAGGTGGCTATCGACCATGGGGGTGTCAAGTCGCTGGAAAACGCCCGCCGATTGGGGCTAAACGCCGGCCAATGCCTGCGCAAACGCGACTGCCGAAGGGCCCGGCAGCCGTCGCTTGGATACTCAATCCGCCCGCGGCGACCGCGATCAGGCGCTGGCGCTGCTTTCGACGGCGCGGTCGGAACGATCCGCGTAGATGTAGAGCGGGCGAGCGGTCCCCTCGACCACCTCGCGTGAGATCACGACCTCTTCGACACCCTCCAGGCCCGGCAAGTCGAACATGGTTTCAAGCAGGATGCTTTCGAGAATCGAACGCAGTCCGCGCGCGCCGGTCTTGCGCTCGATCGCCTTGCGGGCGACCGCGCCAAGCGCCTCATCGGCGAACGTCAGCTCGATGTTCTCCATCTCGAACAGCCGCTGATATTGCTTGACCAGCGCGTTCTTCGGGTCCGTCAAAATCTTCTTGAGCGAGACCTCGTCGAGATCCTCCAGGGTAGCGACCACCGGCAGGCGTCCGACGAATTCAGGGATCAGGCCGTATTTCAGTAGGTCCTCGGGCTCGACATGACGGAAGATTTCGCCGGTGCGGCGATCTTCCGGCGCCAGCACCTGCGCGGCAAAACCGATTGAGGTCGAACGTCCGCGCGCCGAGATGATCTTTTCCAGGCCGGAGAACGCGCCGCCGCAAATGAAGAGAATATTCGTGGTGTCGACCTGCAGGAACTCCTGCTGCGGATGCTTGCGGCCGCCCTGCGGAGGAACCGAGGCAACGGTGCCTTCCATAATCTTGAGAAGCGCCTGCTGCACGCCTTCTCCCGACACATCCCGGGTGATCGACGGGTTGTCGGATTTGCGGCTGATCTTGTCGATCTCGTCGATATAGACGATGCCGCGCTGCGCGCGCTCGACATTGTAGTCGGCCGACTGCAGCAGCTTCAGGATGATGTTTTCGACGTCCTCGCCGACGTAGCCGGCTTCGGTCAGCGTCGTCGCATCCGCCATCGTGAACGGTACATCGAGAATCCGCGCCAGCGTCTGCGCCAGCAGCGTCTTGCCCGAGCCGGTCGGACCGATCAGCAGGATGTTCGACTTCGCAAGCTCGACGTCGTTATGCTTGGTCTGGTGGTTGAGCCGTTTGTAGTGATTGTGGACGGCAACCGACAGCACCTTCTTGGCATGGCTCTGGCCGATGACGTAGTCGTCGAGGACTTTGCAGATTTCCTTCGGAGTCGGAATGCCGTCGCGCGACTTCACCAGCGAGGATTTGTTCTCCTCGCGAATGATATCCATGCACAGTTCAACGCATTCGTCGCAGATGAATACGGTGGGCCCCGCAATCAATTTGCGAACTTCATGCTGGCTCTTGCCGCAGAACGAGCAATAAAGCGTGTTCTTGGAGTCGCTCGTGCCGACTTTACTCATTCTCGTCTCCGTCCGCCGTTCGATCCCGTCCGCTCGATCGCCCCGTTCCGGCATTTGCCGGCTCAGAGTCTAGATAGAGCAAAATCCGTACCAAAAAAGGCCCTAAGCTCCAGATGCCCCGAATCGAGAGGCTAACTCGAATCCCCCACAATCATAACCGATCCGACGTAGCCAACCATGCTGACACCCGACTATCAAGAATTCCCTAATCGGCCGCGCCTCGGATACCCGTGACAATACCGTGATTTGCGCTGCGGATGCGAGCAACAGATGCCGAAATCGGCCGGGCGTTGCGGGATTGCCACGCTGCCCGGACCGGCACGAAAGCGGAACTTCCGCCCGTACGAGGGCTTCAAAGTGGCGCCGGCGGCCCGAATCGCCAGTGGCGGCGGCCCGTTACTGCCAATCCAGCGCTCGCCCGCCGCTTGCCTTAAGGGGTCTTCGCGGTCGGGTCTTCCGACCGCTTGTCGATCACCTTGTCCACAATACCGAAGTCGCGGGCCATCTCGGCGGTAAGGAACTTGTCGCGCTCCAGCGCATCCTCGATCGCCTTGAAGGTCTGGCCGGTGTGCTTGACGTAGATTTCGTTGAGCCTCTTCTTGAGATTCAGGATTTCCTGCGCATGCAGCATGATATCGGTCGCCTGGCCCTGAAAGCCGCCGGAGGGCTGGTGCACCATGATGCGCGAATTCGGCAGCGAGAAGCGCATATCCTTGTGCCCGGCCGCGAGCAGCAGCGAGCCCATCGATGCGGCCTGTCCGGTGCAAAGCGTCGACACCGGCGGGCGGATGAATTGCATGGTGTCGTAGATCGCAAGGCCCGACGTAACCACCCCGCCTGGCGAATTGATGTACATCGAGATTTCCTTCTTCGGATTCTCGGCTTCGAGGAACAATAGCTGCGCGACGGTCAGCGTCGACATGCCATCCTCGACCGGTCCGGTCACGAAGATGATGCGCTCTTTCAGCAGGCGCGAAAAAATGTCGTAGGCGCGCTCGCCGCGGTTCGTCTGCTCGACCACCATCGGCACGAGGTTCATGTAGGTTTCCACCGGATCGCGCATTTATCACCCAAGGGTTGGTAGACAGTTAGTAGACAGGTTGGCGGAAGCGAACATCCATCGGCAAGGCGCTGAGCCCCACGAATTTGCCGGGCGCGGACGAACGTCCCGTGATGCAGGACTAAAGGACAGGCTCACAGATATGGGCCAATTCCCCGGTGACAAGACCGGAGCAATTTCGGACTTTCACCGATAGTTGAAGCTCGATTCGTGAAGCACCGCCTAGCGACCGAAGCCGCCGCCAGGGCGCCTTTCACCGCACATCCTTAACGAAGCCAAGCGGTCGCACCGATGCATCGAACGACACCTCAGGCGGCGGTCTTCTCCGCATCGTCGTCCTTGTAGAGGTCCTCGCGCGAGACCTTCTTTTCGGTCACGTTGGCCAGTTCGAGGATGAAATCGACAACCTTGTCCTCATAAATCGGCGCACGAAGCTGGGCCAGGGCATTGGCATTGTTGCGATAGTAGTCCCAGACCTCTTTCTCGCGCCCCGGCATCTGGCGCGCACGCTCGATCAGCGCGCGGCTGACCTCGTCGTCGGTGACCGTGATCTTGTTCTTCTCGCCGATCTCGGAAAGCACCAGACCGAGCCGGACCCGGCGATCGGCGATCTTGCGGTATTCCTCGCGGGCGGCCTCTTCGGTGGTATCTTCATCGGCGAAAGTCTTGCCGCCGGACTCCATTTCGGCCTTGATCGAATTCCACATCAGATTGAATTCCTCGTCGACCAGCGACGGCGGAGCCTCGAAGCGATGGGTTTCGTCGAGACGGTCAAGCAAGACACGCTTGACCTTCTGGCGCGTGGCGCCAGCGAACTCCGCTGACAGCCGCTCGCGGGCGGCTTCCTTCAGCTTGTCCAGCGATTCCAGACCCAACGTCTTGGCAAACTCGTCGTCGATCGTGGTGTCCTGCGGCGCTTCGATCACGCTGGCCGTGGTCTCGAATTCGGCGGCCTGGCCAGCCAACTTCTCGCTGCCGTAATTCGTCGGGAAGGAGACCTTCAGGGTGCGGGTTTCGCCCGGCGCGATGCCGAGCAATTGTTCCTCAAAGCCGGGAATGAAGGTTCCAGAGCCAAGCAGGACCTGGATGTTTTCACCGGTGCCGCCATCAAACGGCGTCCCGTCGATGGTGCCCTTGAAGGAGATCGTGACCCGGTCCCCGGTTTCGGCCTTCGCGCCCTCACCCTTCGCGGCGAAAGTACGATTCTGCTCCGCGATTCGCTTGATGGCCTCGTCGACATCGGCGTCGGTCACATCGGCGATTGGCTTTTCGACCGTGAAGCTCTTGAAATCAGCGAGCTGGATCGCCGGCACGACCTCGATCGAAACCGTATAATTGAGATCGGATTTGCCGGTGAGAATGTCCTCAACGGCTTTTTCCTCGGTCGGCATGGTGACTTTGGGTTCGGTCGCCAGGCGAAAGCCGCGCTCGGTGAAGATTTGCGAATTGGTGTCGCGGATGGTCTGCTCCACGGTCTCGGCCATCACCGAGCGGCCATATACCTTCTTGAGATGGCTCACCGGCACCTTGCCGGGACGAAAACCGTTGAGACGGACCTTGTCCTTGAGGTCCACCAAACGAGCGTCTGCCTTGGCATCGAGATCGGATGCCGGGACGCTGATCTGGAATTCATGCTTCAATCCGTCGGCGACGGTTTCCTTCACCTGCATGGCGTCAATCTTCTTCCCGCTTGGTCCGGCCGAAACGCCGGGACATTGTCAATCTGGTCGACGCACGGCCCTAAAACCTGCGTCGGGGTTCGGCAAGACCACATGGCGTGTCGTCGAGGTCCCAAAACCGCTGCGTAAATTGCTGGACGGCAAGCCGCACTTCATCAGGCCCCTGCGGACCGATTAGCTTCACCGAAGCGAGCCGCCTGAACGTGCCGTGGTAGCCGAGTGGAAGCGCCAGATCAACCATCTGGGCGCCACGCGCCTGACAAGATTTCCAAGCTCGGACCGGATGTTCTGGCGTGAGGGATGGTCGTCCGTGCCAACTGGAACAGACCGGCTGATGAAAAAGGCCGGCGGGTCGAAGGCTGCCACGACCTAACGGACATAAAAGCTCAATAAATCGCAAAAAAATAAAGAATATCAGCGACCTGAAATTCCCCCTTCTCCGGCTGCCCTTGCCCTAAAGCCGCCACGGAACCATCGGCGATGTCGACAATTGAGCTGCCACGAGCCCTCGACCTCAAGCCTTCTCTTTCCCGCACAATCCCAGGAAGTCAAACATGCGAATAGTTCGGTCATCCGTCCTTGTACTTGTGCTGTCCGCAGCTTCAGCGGCCGTGCTGGCTGGCCCATCCCAAGCTCAGGTTTCCGTCGATGTTCGCGTGAATCTCGCTCCGCCGCCGCTGCCATACTACGAGCAGCCGGTTATTCCGGCGGAAGGATACATTTGGGTTCCGGGCTTTTGGGCCTGGGATGAGACGCAGGGTGATTATTATTGGGTGCCGGGGACGTGGGTCGAACCGCCGCAACCCGAGCTACTCTGGACGCCAGCCTATTGGGGTTGGGTAGACGGGCGATATCTCTTCCATCCCGGTTATTGGGGACGCGAAGTCGGATTCTACGGCGGAGTAGATTACGGTTTCGGTTACACTGGTGAAGGCTATTGGGGGGGCCGCTGGGATAACGGCCACTTCTTCTACAACCGATCGGTCAACAACGTCGAAAACGTGCGCATTACCAACGTCTATAATCAGACGGTGGTGGTGAATAACCGAATCAACAATGTCAGCTTCAATGGCGGCAACGGTGGCACCGCGGCGAGGCCGACGCCACAACAGGAGGCGATCGCCCGAGAGCGTCACGTCGAGGCGACGCCGATGCAGCAGCAGCACATCGAGGCAGCGAGCAAGGATCGCGCGCTATTCTCCAAGCAAAATCACGGCGAGCCAGGCGTGGCAGCAACCCCGCGCCCCGGGGTCTTCCAGGGGGCGGGCGTATCGCACGGATCGCACACCCCCGTTGCCGCCAGACCCACCGGCGAGCCCAGCGGCGCCGAGAGGCCTGGAGCGCCTGTGAACAGGCCTATGGCGGGTCAGAAACCAGCTCCCAGCGAGCCGCCACGAGAGGTCGAGCCACGGCCGAAAGCTCCGGCGGTTGAAGAACAACGAAGGCCCGTCCAAGAGCCGCCGAGAGCCGAAGAACCGCGCAGGCCAGTTCAGGAGGCGCCGCGAGCGAACGAGATGAGACCGGCGGCGCCGAGGATGCCCGAAAGACCCGCCGCGGCTCCCGCCCGACCTCCGGCGGAAGAAAAGAAGCGGGAGTGACGCGCGCGTTCGACTTCGCGCGATGTGCGGGGCAAGCTTTGGCTAGGGAACGCTCTCAAGATGGTGCGGGCGGAGGGACTCGAACCCCCACAACTTTCGTCACTGGAACCTAAATCCAGCGCGTCTACCAATTCCGCCACGCCCGCTGATAGCACCATTCCGGCCGCGATGCCCGAGCATGATTTTCCGAAAAGTGTGAAGCGGTTTTCGGGCGGCCAATCATGCTCCAAACCAATGGAATCGATCACGTTTATGGTTT
Source organism: uncultured Pseudomonadota bacterium (assembly GCA_963771225.1). GTDB lineage: Bacteria > Pseudomonadota > Alphaproteobacteria > Rhizobiales > Xanthobacteraceae > Bradyrhizobium. The sequence continues at coordinate 940,485 of CAVYSR010000017.1, forward strand.
GGATCCCCCATCCAAATCATAAACGTGATCGTTGCGGCGGGCTTATAGCATGGGCACGGCGATCCGCATCAAAAAAATAGCGGCACAATTCCGTCTTCGGCGAACCGGTTGGCAACTGGACATGGCAAGCGGAAAATGGTCCGCATCGCTCATGACAGATCAGATTTTCCCGCTGAACCGGCGCGAGTTCGTGGTCGGACTGGGCTCGACAGTCCTTGGTCCGACGATCGCCGTCGCCGGGGGTCGCCCGTCACTGATGCTGCAGGCCAAAGCTGACGTCGTTGCGTTGCTTCCGGGAGCGCCGGATACGCCGATATGGTCGCTCGGCGGATCAACGTCGGACGCGGCTTTGCGTTTCAAACGTGGCGATGCGATTGAAGTCGCGCTGGCGAACCAACTGCCGGTGCCTGCCGCACTCAACTGGCGCGGCATCGACGGCGTCCCGGCTGTCGAACCGCTGGTCGGAACGACGCCTCTGGCGCCCGGCGCTAAGCAAACCTTCACGATTCCGCTGCGCCATGCGGGCACGTTCCTGTGCGACCTGCGGCTGCTTGGCGATGGTCAGGCGCGATCGTCTTCGGCGCGGGCGCTGATCGTCGCGGAGAGCGAGGCCGTTACCGTCGATCGCGACGAGGTGTTTCTGATCGAGGACTGGATGTTACGCGCCGACGGAACCGCGATCGCGCCCGGCCTCGATCCAAAGGATGCGACGCCGGTTTACACCATCAACGGGCGCACGATGCTGGATATTCCCAGTCCGCACCCATGAACGCCTGCGGCTTCGCTTCATCAACGGTTTTCAACGCCATGTTATTGCTGTTAAATTGGAAGATCAGGAGGTTCGCGTCATGGCGCTCGACGGCCAACCTTCGGAGCCCTTCCCGGCACGCAATGGCGCCGCTGGTACTGGCGCCGGGAGCCCGAATTGACGCTTTCATCGATGCGAACAAAACCTCCGGGCTCGACCTCGCTCATTCTCCTGCACAACGGCAAGGAGGCCCGCCCTATCGCCAGGCTCGTCACCTCAAAGGAGCCTCCCATCCGCAACGCGCCGCTCGCCATTGCACCACCACTGCCATCGAACGGCTTGCCGACCGAATTGGACCTCAAGAACGCGACGAGGATCGATTTGCCGCTCGGTGGAGCGCAGACCGAATGGGTGGCACCCGCTGCCTTCACGGCCTCAGCCCGGCCCGTGTTCCGGGCCAAAGCCGGCCGGACCGTGGTGTTGGCGCTGGCAAATCGCGCTGATATCGCGACGGTCTTCCACTTGCATGGGCATCATTTCAGGCTGCTGGACCGGCTCGACGATGGCTGGAAGCCTTTTTGGCTGGATACGCTGGCAATCGAGGCCGGGCAGACGCAGCGCATCGCATTCTCTGCTGGATATGCCGGACGCTGGCTGATGGAGTCGACGGCAGCGGACTGGGCGGCGCCACGCCTTGTGCGATGGTACAGTGTCGAATGAGGAAACAAAAATGAGCAAAACAACTCCTGTTATTCGCAGCGTCAAAGCCCGTGCCGTGGTCGCGCCGATCTCGCGGCCGGTGAAAAACGCCTTTGGCGTCATCGAGGCCGCCCCGCTGGTATTGATCGATGTCGCGACGGATCAAGGTGTTACCGGACACTCCTACATCTTCGCCTACACCAAGCTGACGCTTAAGCCACTGGTGCACCTGATCGAAGAGATCGGCCGCGATTTGACCGGAAAGGTGATCGCGCCGTTTGATCTGATGGCTGTCATGGACGCGAAATTCAGATTGCTCGGCTGGCAAGGCCTGGTCGGCATGGCGGTGTCGGGTCTCGACATGGCGTTCTGGGACGCGCTGGGACAGGCGGCGGGTCAGCCATTGGCGACATTGCTGGGCGGATCGCCACGAGCGATCCGGGCCTATGACAGTTACGGCGCAGTCGATCCTGTCGCCGACGAGAAAGATCTGCGCCGCTCGCTCGATCAGGGCTTTCGCGGCATCAAGATCAAAGGCGGCGCCGGCGATCTTGACAACGACGAACGGGTGGTCAAAGCGGTGCGCGATTTGATCGGTCCTGACGTGGCGCTGATGCTGGATTTCAACCAGTCGCTCGATCCGACCGAGGCCAGCCGCCGCATTGCCCGGCTCGCGGCTTACGATCTGCACTGGATCGAGGAGCCTGTGGCCGCTGAAAATCTCGAGGGCCATGCGAAGGTCCGCGAGACATCGCCGATATCGATCCAGTCCGGGGAGAACTGGTGGTTTCCGCGCGGCTTTGCCGAAGCCATCAGCGCAGCCGCCAGCGACTTCATCATGCCCGACCTGATGAAGGTCGGCGGCGTTACCGGCTGGCTCCGCGTCGCGGGCCAGGCCGAAGCCGCTTCAATTCCGATGTCCAGCCATCTGTTCGCCGAAGCCAGCGCGCATGTGCTCGCCGTCACCCCGACCGCGCACTGGGCCGAATATCTCGACCTCGCACGCGCGATCGTTGCCGAACCGGTACAGATCGTTGATGGCACGATCACGGCCCGCGGGCACGGTCTTGGGCTATCCTGGAACGAGGCTGCGGTTGCGAAATACCTCGTGTGAGAGCGTTTGCCGCTGACCAGCGACGTCTCAGTAGTCGATGCCGAACTCGTCATAGAGGCGTCGGAACACCGCTGGCAGCACCTCCGGCAAATCTTCCGCGATCAGGCCGGGGCCGGCCTCGCGCGCGGCCTCGCCGTGCATCCAGACCCCGATACTGGCGGCCTCGAAAGCCGGTACGCCCTGCGCCAGCAGGCCTGCGATCATTCCGGCCAGCACGTCGCCGGCGCCGGCGGTCGCGAGCCAGGGCGGCGCATTGGCCGCGATGGTCGCGCGTCCGTCCGGCGACGCCACCACCGTATCCGGTCCCTTGAGCAGGACGATAGCGCCGGAGCGTTCGGCCGCCGCCCGCACCCGTTCAAGTTTCGAGCGGTTTGGATTCTTGTTGCTGATATCGCTGAACAGCCGCGGAAATTCTCCCTCGTGCGGCGTGAGAACCACGTGCGGGTCGGAGATGCCTTGATCGACTGAAACAGATGATCCGGAGCATCGGCAAAGCTGGTCAGTGCATCCGCGTCCAGCACCAGGTGTCGTTTGGCCGATAGCGCGGTGAGGACAAAATCCCGCGTCCGTGCACCAACCCCCGCGCCGGGTCCGATGACGCAGGTGTGGAGGCGCTTATCCGTCAACAGTTCGGCAAACTCGATCACCGTATCGGTCGCACGGACCATGACGGCGGTGAGCGCGGCGGCATTGACCGCAAGCGCATCCCTGGGCGAGGCCAGTGTGACCAGCCCGGCCCCGGCCCGCAAAGCGCCGCGCGCCGACAGCCGCGCCGCGCCGGTCGCCGCGATGATCGCCTGAAACGATAACGGCATGGCCGCGCGCGTATTTATGACCGCCGACCTGCGGCACCGGAAATGACTTTTGCCAGGATGGCGGAATGTTTTCGAAGGTCTGCGGCCGAATTTCTTCGAGCACGGCGGCGTCGATACCGATATCGGCAACGCGTACCCGGCCGCAATGAATCCGGCCCGGCAATAACAGATGAGCCGGCTTGCGCCGGAAGAAGGTGACGGTTTCGGTGGCGCGAACCGCGACGCCCATGACGGCGCCGGTGGTGCCGTTAATGCCGCTCGGCAGGTCGACGCTGAGAACGGGCGCACCGTTGGCGTTGATGGCCTCGATCATGCCGAGCGGATCGCCCTTCACGGGCCGGTTGAGGCCGGCGCCGAACAGCGCATCGATGATCAGCGCGGGCCGGCCGATCGCCTGGGGATTGAACGGCAGCACAGGAAATTTCCATCCTCGCGCGGCGGAGGCCGCATCGCCCTGCAGGCTGTCCCGCTCGCACAGCAGGATGACGGAGACCTCGCGGCCGCGTGCCGCCAGTTCGGCCGCCGCCACGAAGCCGTCGCCGCCATTGTTGCCGCGCCCGGCGATCACCAGGATCGGCCCCTCCTCCACGAGATCCATCGCCGCCTCGGCTACGGCCTGGCCTGCGCTCAGCATCAGCGCGAAGCCTGGAGTACCCGCAGCAATGGCAAGCCGATCGGCACGCTCCATCTCGGCGGTGGTCAGAACTTCCATGCCAAATTCCCGATGCAAGCGCCTTATCCTGAGGCAGTTCCTAGTATCCGCGTTGTCCAACCCAATGCCGAATGCATACCGATTGACCTGTTTGCCTATTTATTGAGCTGTCGGTATGGTCGGCTCTTCTGGCCTAACCCCGAGGATGCCTGCTAAAAGTTTGATAGCATTTAAAAAACAGCCTCTTCAACAACTTGGCATAGACCCTGCTTTTGAGGAAGCCGGCTCTGGAACGTCCTGCTCGCCTGCGATGAACTCCGGCATTGAAGAAGTGTATTCTGGTGCTCACCGGCACCGGAGCAGCTTCGCGAGGATGATCCAGGGCAAAAGATCGAACAACCTGCGCATCGCGCGCGATGTGCAACAAGTCTGCAGTCTGAAATATGAAACTGCCCGGGAGGCGTTCAGTGAAAAAAATAGAAGCCATCATCAAGCCGTTCAAGCTCGACGAGGTGAAAGAAGCGCTTCAGGAAGTCGGACTGCAAGGCATCACGGTCACCGAAGCCAAGGGCTTCGGACGGCAGAAGGGTCACGCCGAACTCTATCGCGGCGCGGAGTACATCGTGGATTTTCTACCCAAGGTCAAAATCGAGATCGTGATCTCCGACGACCTGGTCGAGAAGGCGATCGACGCCATACGGCGCGCGGCCCAGACCGGCCGCATCGGCGACGGCAAGATTTTCGTGTCCAATGTCGAGGAAGCCATTCGCATCCGAACCGGGGAATCCGGGCTGGACGCCATCTGAATTGAGCCTGCCGGCACTCTGATATTGTATTGAGCAGTCCCCAAAGGTATTGAGCATCACCCACGGTCGCTGCCTGCGGCCAGATCACGACGACCTGTAAGCCATAAGGGGTATTCATGAAGACCGCCAAAGACGTCCTGAAATCGATCAAGGACAACGACGTGAAATACGTCGATCTGCGTTTCACCGATCCGCGCGGCAAGTGGCAGCATGTGACCTTCGACATCGGCATGATCGACGAAGACATTTTCGCTGAGGGCACGATGTTCGACGGTTCCTCGATCGCCGGCTGGAAGGCGATCAACGAATCCGACATGTGCCTGATGCCCGATCCGGTCACCGCGACGATCGACCCGTTCTTCGCTGAAACCACCATGGTCATCACCTGCGACGTGCTGGAGCCGACCACCGGCGAGCCGTACAACCGCGACCCGCGCGGCATGGCCAAAAAGGCCGAAGCCATGGTCAAGTCGATGGGCGTCGGCGATACGGTTTTCTTCGGCCCCGAGGCGGAATTCTTCGTGTTTGACGACGTCCGCTATCAAACCACGCCCTACAATACCGGCTTCAAGCTGGATTCGTCGGAACTGCCGATCAATTCGGACACCGAATATGAGGGCGGCAACCTCGGCCACCGCATCCGCACCAAAGCGGGCTACTTTCCCGTTCCGCCGCAGGATTCAGTGCAGGACATGCGCTCGGAAATGCTCGGCGCGATGGCCAAGATGGGCGTCAAGGTCGAGAAGCATCACCACGAAGTCGCATCCGCCCAGCACGAACTCGGCATGAAGTTCGACACCCTGACGCTGATGGCCGACCAGATGCAGATCTACAAATACTGCATTCATCAGGTCGCGCACATCTACGGCAAGACTGCCACCTTCATGCCGAAGCCGGTTTATGGCGACAACGGCTCGGGCATGCACTGCCACCAGTCGATCTGGAAGGAAGGCAAGCCGGTATTCGCCGGCAACAAATACGCCGACCTCTCGGAGACCTGCCTCTCCTACATCGCCGGCATCATCAAGCACGCCAAGGCGATCAATGCCTTCACCAACCCATCGACCAACTCCTACAAGCGTCTGGTCCCGGGCTATGAAGCGCCCGTGCTGCTCGCCTATTCCGCGCGTAACCGTTCCGCCTCCTGCCGCATTCCCTATACTGCGAACCCGAAAGCCAAGCGTGTCGAGGTTCGTTTCCCCGATCCGATGGCCAACCCGTATCTGGGCTTTGCCGCGATGCTGATGGCGGGCCTCGACGGCATCAAGAACAAGCTCGATCCGGGTCCGGCGATGGACAAGGACCTCTACGACCTGCCGAAGGAAGAACTCAAGGCGATCCCGACGGTGTGCGGTTCGCTTCGCGAAGCACTCGAGAATCTCGACAAGGATCGCGCGTTCCTCAAGAACGGCGGCGTATTCGACGACGACTTCATCGATAGCTATATCGAACTGAAGATGACCGAAGTCGCACGCTTCGAGATGACCCCGCATCCGGTCGAATTCGAAATGTACTACTCACTGTAATTTTGGTTCGCGGGTTTTTCCCCGGACTTCACGGACACAAGAAGGCGTCCCCGGCAGGGACGCCTTTTATTTTGCGGCGGCGTTCCTGCAAGACTGAAAGCGAGCAAGGCGGCTTGGGAAATCTGGATCTATCTGTGCTTGCCCGCCAACAGCGCTTCGCCGAACGCCTCGAACAAGGCGCGATTGACGGGATTGTGCTGCGGATCGTACTCGGCATGCCATTGGACGCCGAGTGCGAAGCCAGGCGCATCGGCAATCCGGATCGCCTCGATGGTACCGTCCTCGGCCACGCCTTCGACGATGACCCGCCTGCCCGGTTCGAGAATGGCCTGACCGTGAAGCGAGTTGACGCGGATCGTTTCGCGCCCGAGCAGCCGCGCAAAGGCGCCGCCCGGAAGCAGGTTGACGTCATGGCGATCGGCGAAGACGACTGTGGGGTCGGGATGGATCTCGCCATTCTCCAGCCGCGGCATCCGATGATTGATGCGCCCGGGCAATTCGCGGATTTCGGGGTGCAGCGATCCGCCGAAGGCGACGTTCATCTCCTGCAAGCCGCGGCAGATGCCGAACAGCGGTACGCCGCGGGCGACACAGGCCTCCGATAAAGCCAGCGCCACGTCGTCACGATGCAGATCATAAGGTTCGTGCCGGGCATGCGGTTCGGTGCGAAAGTGCGTCGGATGCACATTGGCGCGGGCCCCGGTCAGCATCACACCGTCAACCGCATCCAGCAACGCGCCGACATCCGTGATGTCAGGTGAGGCGGCAAACATCAGTGGCAACGCCCCCGCGACCTCGGAGACCGCGCGAAGGTTTCGTTCTCCGACCACCTGGGTCGCAAATCGATCTTCGATGCGATAGGCGCTCCCGATCACACCGACCACCGGCCTCCTCATCGCCTGGTTTCCAATCTCGTGCCGTCAATGCCGGGTAGATCATGCCCCGCGAGCGGAGCCCGATCAACATGTTGCTCCGCGTGGTGGCGTTGCTATTTTCGCGTGGAGGCGACGTCGGATCGATGGCCTCGCAGGCCTGCTGTCCGGCCGACCGGGCCAGTCGATACCAGCCGATCGTCGAACAACGCGGCCATCTTCACTTGATCCGGAACGGGTTTGCCGAAAGACTGTCGTCAGAACTGACGAGAGGGGAATCAGCGTGGCACTTTCGACTGACGATGGTCCGAAAGCCCGCAACGATCTGGCTTGGGCGATATCGGTTGGCGGCATCGGAACCGTGCTGTTTGCAGCGATGGTGCTGTTCACCTGGTATTTCGCCGCGACGCTGTTTCTGATCTTTGCCGGAATGCTGCTCGGTGTCGCGCTCAACGCCATGACCGAGTTACTCAGTCGCGTCGTCAGGCTGACTCATGCGCTGCGGCTGACGATCGTCTGTCTGGTGCTCGCGAGCCTGCTGTCGGGCGTGATCTTCCTCGGCGGCGCTACCATCGCACAACAGGCTACCGTGCTGAGCAATACGATCAAATCGCAACTGGTCAGCCTCAAGGCCTTCCTCGAGAAGAACGGGATCGACACCAGCTATTTCGATCTCGGCAATCCCAGCGTATCTGCGGATTCGACGGTCCCGGCAACGCCGGGCGCTGCGACACATAATCTTCCAAGCGCCGGCACGATCGCCTCCAGCGGTGGCGCGATCGTAAGCCAGACCCTGAAACTTCTGCTCGGCGCGGTCAGCGCGGTCGGAAATTTCTTTATCGTGCTGTTTCTCGGGCTGACGTTCGCAGCGCAGCCGAGCGTCTATCGAAAGGGTCTGTTGTTCATCGTCCCCGCGCGGCATCGCGCCCGCGCCACAGTCATCGTCGATCGTATCGGCGAAACGCTGGAGCGCTGGCTGATCGCACAGATCGTCACCATGGCCGTCGTGTTCCTGGTCACCTGGATCGGCCTGGCGATGATCGGCGTCCAGAGTTCCTTCATTCTGGGCATTCAATCCGGACTGCTGACCTTCATTCCGACGGTTGGCCCACTGCTCGCCGGATTGATCGTGGTGCTCGCCAGCCTCGCATCCGGCTGGGTCGCTGCGGCCAGCGCATTCGTGCTTTTCCTCGGCGTTCACGCGCTGGAGAGCTACATTCTCACGCCAATTCTCCAGCGTCAGGCGCTGGACATTCCCCCCGCTACCTTGTTCGCGTTCCAGATCCTGCTCGGGGTGGTGTTCGGCATCTGGGGTCTGGCGCTGGCCCTGCCGGTGCTCGCGATCGTGAAAGTCATGATCGATTATTTCAAGGCAGATGAAACGTCATCCGAGACAGTGACCGCTTGAAGCCATGCGCTACCCAGGGTCGTTCAACCCGCCGAGGTCAGCACCGTCTCGGTATGCTCGACCTCGGGCGGCGAGGCAAAATACTGCCCGACCAGCCCGCGCCACGCCGCGAAATCGTCCGACCCGCGGAAATCGACGGTGTGGTTTTCCAACGTCTCCCATTTTGCCATCAACCGGTAGCGCGACGGCCTTTCGATCGACTTGTGCAGTTCAAAACCTTTGCCGCCCTTGGCGCGCAGGAACAGCGGGCGGGCCTTGGCGACCGCAGCTTCAAAGTCCTTCTCGGTGCCCGGTTTGACGTCAATTAACGCGATTTCGGTGATCATCTGGGTTGCGGCCCTTTCGTGAGAATGGACGTCTCTAACCCAGCCCATCGCATTATTGAAGCGCCGTCGAACCATCGAACGAAAAAAGGCGCCGCGCGGCGCCAGATTGCTCCAATTCCCTGACAGCTACTTGTTCAGAAGCAAAGCTGCGCCGGCGATCATCAGCGTGCAGCCTGCGAACAGGACGATGGGCCAGTGGTTTCGCGGCCGATGATAGCGGCCCTGCGCCCGCCGTTCCGAAATCAGCGCCGTCTCATATTCGTCCGACGTCGAAAACATGCAGGCAAAACCACCCCGCGCTGAGGCTGCCGCGTCTTCGAGCGAGATCAAGGCGGCGTTGTCATGGTGGATCGTATCCATAACCACAATGATATGGATCGAATGGTAAACAGGAGGTTACCGCCGCCTTTCGGATTTTTACGCGAGACGAGGAATGCCCGGCCGCTGCTGCGGTTGACGCGCGGAGCCGGCGGTCTTTCGCCGCCAGTTTTCCAGCGACAATGGCAGTTCCTCGGCCGCCTCGACGCGATTGCGGCCGCTGCGCTTGGCCTGATAAAGCGCGGTATCGGCCGCGGCCAGCAACACCTCGAGCTCGGTGCCCGCGGGCCCGCCGGCCACGCCGATGCTGACGGTGGTGTCGACTGGCCCCTCCTCGACCTCAATTCCCGAATCCGCGAATGCCTCGCGCACGCGCTCGGCTGCGATCACACCCTCTTCCAGCGAACAGGGCAGCAATGCCGCGAACTCCTCGCCGCCAATTCGCCCCGAGAGGTCGCTGATCCGCAACGTGTTGACCACGACGGTGGCGAACAGCTTGAGAATTTCGTCGCCCGCCGGATGGCCGAAGCGGTCGTTGATCGATTTGAAATGGTCGATGTCGAAAATCAGCACGGTCACCGGCCGTCCGGCGTTCGCTTCACGTTCGATCACCCGCGACGTCGCCTCCGCAAAGCCGCGCCGATTGAACATGCCGGTCAAGCGGATCCATCGACGCCGCCGTCCTGTGCGCGGTCACCGTCACGTTCCGACACCAGCATGAAGATGACGAACACGGTGCCGACCGCATAGAGCACAAGCTCGATGGAGAACACCGTAACCCAGACGCTGCCGGACGGCATATCGCCATGCGGATGCAACAAATCGCCGAGCAGGATCGGTAACATCAGCACAAAACCGTGCAGCACCGGCACCACGACCGCCGGCCAGCGCTTTTGCAATGTTCTGCGACGCTCGGACCATAATTCGCTGGCCGTCAGCGCCGCATAAATCGCTACAATACCGGCGCCGACGGTCATACGCATCGCCGACGCCTCGGGCGCAACTGTCATGACAGCGGCGATCCAGGCTATCGCCCCGAGAACCAGGCCCGGCAAGTTCGGGTTGCGGCCGTGAAACACGCGCGACGCGTTCCAGACCATGCCGCAGGCCACGAAGCCGACCGCACTCAACGCCAGCGACAGCGTCTCGCCCAACCTGTCGCCGCCGAGCGTCCAGAGCGCGACCGACGCGGCGCCGAGCAGATAGGCGGTTCCCCACCATTTCAGCGCCGCAATGTTCTCCTGCCTCCCGAAAAACAGCAGCATGGTTCCCAGCATCGCCGCAACCATGGTGGCGACGAGGTAAAGCGTTGAGACATCGAGCGACATGAACCACCGGGCGAAGTTGTGATGCAACCTAACCAGCACGCTTGAAAACCAGATGCGCGCCGTTACCACCGTGGATGCTACGACCGCCGCGTTGGCAATCCGTTTGCGTCTGCCCCAAAGTTTTCGTGAAAAATCTCGACAACTCGTCGGTATTTTGATCGATAAAAAAGGCGCTCGAAAGCGCCTTTTTCGTATCTGCTAAATTCGAAGCTAATTGTATTGATTGGATTAACGCTTCGAGAACTGGAACGACTTGCGCGCCTTGGCGCGGCCGTACTTCTTGCGCTCGACCACGCGTGAGTCGCGGGTGAGGAAGCCGCCTTTTTTCAGGACGCCGCGCAGATCCGGTTCGAAATAGGTCAGTGCCTTGGAGATGCCGTGACGCACGGCGCCGGCCTGACCCGACAGACCGCCGCCCGCCACGGTGCAGATGACGTCATACTGGCCGGCACGGGCAGCGGCGACCAATGGCTGCTGGATCATCATCCGCAACACCGGACGTGCGAAGTAGACTTCGACTTCACGGGTGTTGACGGTGACCTTGCCGGCGCCCGGCTTGATCCAGACGCGGGCAACCGCGTCCTTCCGCTTGCCGGTAGCATAGGCGCGGCCGAGCTTGTCGACCTTCTTGACGTATTTCGGCGCTTCCGGAGCCGCCGGCTTCAGCGACGACAATTGATCGAGCGACTGCATGGTGTCGGACATCTTATGCGGCCCTCATATTCTTGCGATTTATTGATGCGATGTCGACGGTCTCGGGCTGCTGGGCTTCGTGCGGATGTTCGGGGCCCGGATAGACCCGCAGATTGCCGAGTTGCACGCGGCCAAGCGGACCACGCGGAATCATCCGCTCGATCGCCTTCTCAACCACACGCTCGGGAAACCGGCCTTCGAGGATCGACTTTGCAGTGCGCTCCTTGATGCCGCCGATGAACCCGGTGTGATTGTAGTAGACCTTGTTGTCGCGCTTGCGCCCGGTCAACACAATGTGGGCCGCGTTGATGATGATGACGTGGTCACCGCAATCGACATGAGGCGTATAGGTCGGGAGGTGTTTGCCGCGCAACCGCATCGCGACCAGCGAGGCGAGCCGGCCGACCACCAAACCCTTGGCGTCGATCAAGACCCACTTCTTCGTCACCTCGGCTGGCTTTGCCGAAAAGGTTTTCATGTGAGGAAATCCGTGAAAGGGGACGTCGGGCGCGATCGCGCCGAACTGCGGGGTTTCTAGATAACGGCACGGCCTGCGTCAATATCAGATGTGGAATATTAGTCTTTTAAAAACAATAGCTTATAAATATGGTTCTATGTTACCGCACAAAACACTAAGCATTTGGAATGGAATAGGTTGCGGTCACATGGGCGATCGGATCGGGCGACGTCCCCGACAACAGGCTGACCTCGCCGACCGCAAGCCGCTTGCCCAGTTTCAAAAGCCTCGCTGCCGCAAGGACGTCCTGGCCGGGCTGGCCCTTGCGCAGAAAGTTGATGTTGAGATTTGTCGTCACCGCAAGGCCGACCGGGCCGATCGCCGACAGCAGCACTACATACATAGCGAAATCAGCCAGCGCCATCAGCGTCGGTCCTGAGACCGTCCCGCCCGGACGAAGCATTTGGTCGCTGTAGCGCTGGCGGAGCAGGCACGAAGCCCCGTCGGCGCTTTCGATGGAGATGTCGCCACCGCGGAAGATCTGGGGATATTCGGCATCGAGAAACTTCTCCAGCTCGGCCGCGCTCATTTTCGCAATTGCCATGTCGCTCCGCCTGTTCCCGGTCCAAAGTTCTCTTGCCAGAACTTGCCAAGGTAATAAAGAGAACTTGCGAGCCATCACACTGGCGGTCATTGCCGTCAGGATGGTGCGCCTGCGAAGGTGGATATTTCGATGACCAGCCAAACCGCGCGTGCCGCCAAACCGCCATCGCCGAACCTGCTGTACGAGATGCAGGGCAGTATCGCCGTGCTCACGCTCAATCGGCCTTCGGCCCGCAACAGTCTCTCGGAAGGGCTGATCGCCGAACTGCATGCGGCGCTCAAGGATATCAGCGATGATGCAAGCGTACGCGCGGTGGTGATCGCAGCCAACGGTTCGGCCTTTTCGGCCGGCCACGACATGAAGGAACTGACCGCCCGCCGAACCGATGCCGATGGCGGGCGCGCCTATTTCGCCGAGATCATGAACGCCTGCAGCGCGATGATGCAGGCCATCGTGCATTTGCCCAAACCGGTCGTGGCCGCGGTCCAGGGTGTCGCCACCGCCGCCGGATGCCAGTTGGTGGCAAGCTGCGATCTCGCGGTGGCGTCGGAGGCCGCGACCTTCGCCACGCCCGGCGTCGATATCGGGCTGTTTTGCTCGACGCCGATGGTGGCGCTGTCGCGCAATATCCCGCGCAAGCAGGCGATGGAAATGTTGCTGACCGGCGAGCCGGTTTCGGCGACCACGGCGCGGGACATCGGCCTCGTCAACCGCGTCGTTACCGCAGGCAGCGAACGGGATGCGGCGATCGCGCTGGCGCAAAAGGTCGCGCTTAAATCCGCCTACACCGTCAAGCTCGGCAAGGCCGCGTTCTACCGGCAGGCCGAAATGAATCTTGCGGACGCCTATCGCTACGCGGCGGAAGTCATGGCCGAAAACATGATGGCCTGCGACGCCGAGGAAGGCATCGGCGCCTTCATCGAGAAGCGCGATCCGAAGTGGCAAGACCGGTAACGTAGCTCGACCTCATCCTGGGGAGTGGCTTCTTCAGCCGCATCTCGAAGGATGAGGAATGCACATCGTATGGTCCGAGACGGCGCACCGGACAGCGCAATTGCGCTGCCGGGAGAGCGCCTTCTCACCATGAGGACCGCAGGAATATTTTGAAATGAACCATGATGCCTACCCCGACCAATACATCCGGGAAATTCTCAACGGTGTGAAATCCATCGCGATGGTCGGGGCGTCGCCGGTCAACGTCCGACCGAGTTACTTTGCTTTCAAATATCTCGCCCAGCGCGGCTACGACATGATCCCGGTCAATCCCGGTCACGTCGGCAAGAGCCTGCTCGGAAAACCTTTCGTCGCATCGCTGCGAGATATCGGCCATCCCATCGACATGGTCGATATTTTCCGGAATTCGAGCCACATCATGCCGGTGGTCGATGAGGCACTGCTGCTGACCCCGTTGCCGAAAATAATCTGGATGCAGCTCGGCGCGCGTGATGACGCGGCCGCCGCCAAGGCCGAAGCCGCCGGCCTCAAGGTGGTCATGAACCGCTGCCCGAAGATCGAATACGGACGGCTGTCCTCGGAGATTTCGTGGATGGGCGTCAATTCGCGCACGCTGAGCTCGAAGCGCGCACCGATGCCGACCCAGGGCATGCGGCTTTCATTGAACCGGATGAGCCTCGGCGGCGGCGAGACCACCGCGTCGGATCGGGTTGCGAAAAACAAGAACGACCTCGCATGACGCAAATGCGAAACGATTGTTTCACGAACGCGACAAAGCGAAGCACGACCGTTCCCAATAACGGTTGACACATCGCGCCGCCTTGACTGCGGACGCGGCTGCGATCAGCATAGCCACGCGATTTCAATTAAAGCAAAACAGGACGCAGAGAATGACCGATCGTCTTCCGGGGTTTGCCACCCTCGCCGTGCATGCCGGCGCGCAGCCCGATCCCACCACCGGCGCGCGGGCGACACCGATCTATCAAACGACGTCATTCGTCTTCAACGATGCCGATCACGCCGCGTCGCTGTTCGGACTGCAGGCGTTCGGAAACATCTATACCCGGATCGGAAACCCGACCCAGGCGGTGCTCGAAGAGCGCGTCGCCGCCCTTGAAGGCGGCACCGCCGCGCTTGCGGTGGCATCGGGACACGCCGCACAGGTCGTCGTGCTGCAGCAATTGATGCGGCCCGGCGACGAGATCATCGCCGCGCGAAAACTCTACGGCGGCTCGATCAACCAGTTCACCCATGCCTTCAAGAGTTTTGGCTGGAACGTCGCGTGGGCCGACCCTGATGATATCGGCAGCTTCGAACGCGCGGTGACGCTGCACACCAAGGCGATCTTCATCGAGTTCGATCGCCAATCCCTCCGGCTCCATTACCGATATCGAGGCGATCGCCGCGGTTGCGCGCAAGGCCGGGGTGCCCCTGATCGTCGACAACACCCTTGCCAGCCCGTATCTGATCCGCCCCATCGATCACGGCGCCGATATCGTGGTGCATTCGCTGACCAAGTTTCTCGGCGGCCACGGCAACTCGCTCGGCGGCATCATCGTCGATGCCGGCACCTTCGATTGGTCGAAGGACAACAAATATCCGATGCTGAGCGAACCGCGCCCGGAATATCACGGCATCAAGATTCAGGAGACCTTCGGCAACTTCGCCTTTGCCATCGCCTGCCGCGTGCTCGGCCTGCGTGACCTCGGCCCGGCGATCTCGCCGTTCAACGCCTTCCTGATTCTCACCGGCATCGAAACGCTGCCGTTGCGCATGCAGAAGCACTGCGACAACGCCAAGGCGGTCGCGGAATTTCTCTCCGGCCACCCTGCGGTGGCCGCGGTGAACTACGCCGGCCTGTCCAGCGACAAATACAACAACCTTGCGCGCAAATATGCGCCGAAGGGCGCCGGCGCGGTGTTCACCTTCAGCCTCAAGGGCGGCTACGACGCCGGCGTCAATCTGGTGTCGAAGCTGAAACTGTTCTCGCATCTTGCCAATGTCGGCGACACCCGCTCGCTGGTGATTCATCCGGCGTCGACGACACATAGTCAGCTCGACGATGCCGCCAAGACCAAGGCCGGCGCCGCCCCCGACGTGGTGCGATTGTCGATCGGCATCGAGGACAAGGAGGATCTGATTGCCGACCTGGAGCAGGCACTGACCGCGTAGCTCCTCATTAACGGTCATCGGGCATAAAATGGCAGCTATTACCCCCGATGATTCGGAGCGGAACCATGCTGCGCTGGACAATGCCATTTCTGACCGGGTTTTTCGCTGTCGGATCGGCCGTGGCGGCCGACCTGCCGGACTCGCGTTACCCATCCGGCGCGGGCGTCTACTATAAATCTCCGCCGGTCCATGGGCGCAGGGTCTATGTCGAGGAAGAGCGGGATCTGCTTTTCACGCCGACCGACGGGTCCGTACCCTACATACCGCCATTGATCCGCGCACCGCTGCTTCCGGGCTCTGCGACGTTGCCGGGCTATTACGGCCTGGCCAATTCCTATGATTACCCCGGCCCTTATTATGGCGGTCCCGAGGTCAGCTATTGGAACCGCCTGCCCTACGCCTGCGGCGTTTACGGCTATTGTTGAAGTCTTCAACGTAAGCCCCGAAAACGGGCGCTTCCGCATACGCGAAGAAAATCAGTATCGCTCCCATCAACCGGGCTGGCCGGCCGGCAGAGCCAGCTTCCGCCGTTCCGTCTCCGATCGTGGCGCGGCCATCCGCTCGGTCTGAAGAACGGCAAGCGTCAAGACCGCAATGGCGACAGCCTGATGGGCCAATGCCAGATCGATCGGCACCTGGTTCAGCAATGTGAGGATACCCAATATCGCCTGCAGCGTGATCGCCGCCGCCAGCCACCCGGCCCCGTTGATCGCGGCAACCCCGGCCCGCAAGCGAACCGCGTCGATCAGATGCAGCACCGCCAGCGCAAACAGCGCATAGGCGGTCATGCGGTGCTCGAATTGCACGGTGAGCGCGTTGTCGAACAGATTGCGCCACCACGGTTTCTCGAACAACAATCGCGCCGTGGACGGAACAAACCCGCCGTCGATATCCGGCCAGGTGTTGTAGACCTTGCCCGCGCGCAAGCCCGCGACCAGCGCGCCGAGATAAAGCTGCACGAACGTCAATGCCAGCAAAACCGCACTGGTGATCTTCAGCCGCGCGGATGCGGCGATCGGCGGACGATCCGTCAATCGGCGCAAGGTCCAGACGATGCCTGCGAAAATGAACAGCGCAAGCACCAGATGGGTGGCGAGGCGATAATGCGAAACTTCCACCCGTTGCGAGAGCCCGGAAGCCACCATCCACCAGCCTACCGCGCCCTGCAGCACGCCGAGGCCAAAGATCACCCAGAGCCGCCGTCTGATGTCGGCATTCAACGCCCCGCGCCACAGGAACCAGAGAAACGGCAGCAGATAGGCAAGCCCGATCACGCGCCCGAGCAGCCGGTGGCTCCATTCCCACCAGAAGATCGTCTTGAATTCGCCGAGACTCATGCCGGCATTGAGTTCGCGATATTGCGGAATGGTCTTGTAGCCGTCGAACGCCTGCGTCCACTGCTCCTGATTGAGCGGCGGCAGCGTGCCGGTGACCGGTTTCCATTCGACAATCGAAAGTCCGGATTCGGTGAGACGCGTGGCGCCACCGACCAGCACCATGGTCGCGATCAGCGCGGCGATGCAAAGCAGCCACCAGCGGACAGCGCCGAGGTGTGGTGCTTGTTGTGCTGAAATACCGGTCATCAAAGCCGCGCTTGAATGAATTTGCGCGCCCCTTATAGTCCGCCCCTCCCCGCGCGCAAGGCGCCTCCCGAAGCGAGCCGTGCATTTCCGTCATGACCATACGCACCCGCAAATTCCTTGGAACCATCGTTTTGCTGCTGCTGGTCGTGGTGTGGTCGTTGATGGGCATGACCGTGGCGCAGACACCCTGGCTGGCGAATTCCGGGCTGCTGCAGGCGATTTTCTACGTTGTGGCCGGCATCGGCTGGGTGCTGCCTGCGATGCCGATCATCAGCTGGATGGCGCGGCCTGACGCCTAGGGTGGCTCGCATGCTTCGCTGAGGGAAATGTGATGCCGGAAAGCATCACGCGCATGACACGCAGCGAACGCTGCCGGCCGTCCCAGGCGATGCGCGGAAGCGCGTGCAGGTTGGTTCGGCCTTCCGCTTCGACGACGCCGGGGATCGTCGATACCGCGCTGGCAAGACCGGCCTCCGCAGCCATCGCGGCATGTTGCGCGCGCCACGATGCGCGATCACCGAACGGATAGGCGAAATGCCTGACATCGCGGCGAAACGCGGCCTCAGCGACCGCCCTTCCCATCGTCATTTCGCGCAGCGCGGCCACGTCCTTCAGCGTCGACAGCACCGGATAGTTCACCGTCGCACTTCCGATCGTCACCAGTGGATCGGCCGCAAGCTTCGCCAGTTCGGTCCAGTCCATCGATGCCTCGCGCGACAACGCCGCGAGGTCGACGGAGTATCGTTTGCAGAGATCATTGATCGCGGACGAAAGCTCGGCTGGCGGAAGCGCGCGCATCCAACCCCCGAGGAAATTGTAGAGCTGATACTTCTCGGAAATGCTTTCGGTATCGAAGCGCCGCTCCTGGCGACCCATCACGAGACTGACGCGTTTCTCTCGCGCGATCACTTCTTCAAGCCCGAGCCACCATGCCTCTCCGAGGCCGTCTGGAAACGCGGTCGGCAGATAAACGGTGAACGGCACGCGATGCGCTGCGAGCAACGGATAGGCCGATGTGATCAAGTCCCGGTAGCCGCCATCGAACGTCAGGCAGGCAAACCGTCTCGGCGAGGCGAGCGTGACCGCCCTGCGGCAAACTTCATCCATGGAAACGATATCGAATTTCCAGCGCTTTAACGCCCGGATCGTTCGATCGAGAAATTTGGGAGTGATCTCGCGCGATCTGAGCGGTTGAAAGTGTACGGTGCGCCGCGGACGCACGCGCTCAAACCGCAGAATGACGCCGGCGCCGCCGGTCGCTCTCGCCCTCAGCCAGGCAAGACCGCTGAAATAGGCGAGTTCCAGTCGCAGGCTCGTCAATCTGTCATCGGACGGCAACGTCTCGCCTCTCAGCGCAGATTGCGCATACTTGTTTGCGGTAGAATATGCGCAAGTCAATCGTCACCAGCGTCTTCAGCGGCGGCGGGTGAGACAGCTCCGGTGCGGCGATTTGCTCCCTCAACGCCGGCATTGTCATTACTCTTTGTTGACATTTCTTTGCAAAGGTCGGCAAAAGCCGAAAAATGTAGATATTTCCCCCACGCAGGTTTCGCAATGACCATGGCTGCCGCGATCGAAAACCGAACTGCGGAAGCTCAAGCGTGGTGCAAGGCAAGCCGCGTCGCCGGCGTCGACATCCTTCATGATCTCAGCCAGGCGGAGACGATCTGGCGTGGCCTCGAGAGTCCGCGGCAGTTCTCTACGCCGTATCAGCGGTTCGATTTCCTCAGCCCCTGGCAACGCCAGGTCGGAGAGCGCCAGAACCTGCTGCCCTTCATCGTTATCGCCTATGATGCCGAACGCCGGCCACTGTTGCTGCTTCCGCTGGTGCTCAGGCATGAGCGCGGCGTTCGCACGGCTTGTTTCATGGGCGGCAAACACGCCACCTTCAACATGGCGCTGTGGGACAGGGATTTTGCCGCGAGCATCACCACTGCCGATCTCGACACGCTGCTATCGGCCATACGCTCGAGATCCGTGGCCGACGTTCTGGCGCTGACCCAACAACCCCTGCGCTGGCGGGAATCTGCGAACCCAATGGCACTGCTGCCGAACCAGGCCTCGGCCAACGACTGCCCACTGATGACGATGGTGTCCGGCGCTCCGCCGGTGGCACGGATCAGCCGTTCGTTTCGCGGCCGGCTCAAAGGCAAGGAACGCAAGCTGCAGGCGCTTCCGGGATACCGCTATTACGCGGCCTCCGCCGACACGGAGATTCAGCGGCTACTCGATGCTTTCTTCCGCCTCAAGCCGCTGCGGATGGCGGAGCAGAAACTTCCCAACGTGTTCGCAGAACCCGGCGTGGAAGAATTTATCCGGAGCGCCTGCATGACACCGCTGGCGGACGGCGGTCACGCGATCGACATTCATGCTCTGGAATGCGATGACGAAGTCATCGCGATCTACGCCGGCGTTGCCGACGGCTACCGGTTTTCGATGATGTTCAACACCTACACCATGTCCGGCAATTCACGTCACAGTCCCGGACTGGTGCTGATGCGCAACATCGTCGATCACTACGCCGAGCGCGGCTATCATACGCTCGACCTCGGGGTCGGATCGGACGACTACAAGAAGCTGTTCTGCAAGGGCGACGAGCCGATCTTCGATTGCTTCATTCCGCTCAGCCTGCGTGGCCGGGTCACGGCGGCCGCCATGTCAGGCATTAACCGCGCCAAGCATTTGGTGAAACACACGCCGGCGCTGTTTCAGATGGCGCAGCTGCTGCGAAGCGCGCTTCGCTGAAGGCGCGCAATGTCGCCCTCAGGCGGCCACCACCCGCGGACCAGGCTCGACGGCGTCGGAGGGTTGCGACGGCTTGCTCAGCATCGTCACGCCGCTAAAACCCACCGCTTTGAGCTGGTCACACATCAGGGTGCGGGCATCCGCGGTCATCGACGGATCCGGCACCACCACCGCGCAGGCCTGCCGCGTCAGCAATTCCGCCGGCAGATCGGAAGCGGTACCGGCGTCCAGCACCACGTGATCATAGACCCGCAGCAATGCATCGACCGCAAGCGTGAGCCGCGGCGATTGCAGTAATGCGGGGTCCGAGCCCGGGCGTCCGGCGCTCACGAGATGAACCCGCGACAGCCGGTCCTTGGTGATGACCTGGGAAAACGAAACTTCACCCTGCATCAATTCCGCCAGGCCCGGCGCGGCCGGATCGACCGATACCGCCGCGATCGTCGGCGACGACGCCGACAGATCGACCACGACGACCTTCGCATTGCGCACGATCAGGCGCGCAAGCGTCAGCGCCGTCAGCGTGATGCTCTCGTTCGAGGCGGTGCCGAGAATTGTGATCTTGCGCGCCGCGTCGCCCGCGCTACGCAAATCATCGGCGAGCCGCTCGATTTCGGTGAACTCTTCCGGAACGTCCAGCCGGGCCTCGCGGAAGACGGGATCGGAGGCGCGGGATCGGGAGCGGAACGGGTGCAATCGTGGCAGCCGCCGGCGCGCGGACCGGCGCTAGCTCCGGCTCCGGCTGCGGCTGACGCGAGGCCGTGAATGCAACCGGTGCCCGAGGTGCCGTCACGCGCAGCAATTCGCCGGTCACGACCGCGCCGGCGCTGAGCATCAAGGTCGCCAATGTCGCGATCAGCACGATCGGCAGCTTCTTGGGGTAGGCCGGGGTGTTGGAAACGATGGCGCGGGAAATGATCCGGCCATCCGCCGGCGCCGCATCGATATTCTCGCGGGTATTCGCTTCGCGGTATTTCGCCAGATAGGATTCCAGAAGGTCGCGCTGCGCCTTGGCTTCCCGCTCCAGCGCCCGAAGCTGGACGTCCTGGCCGTTGGTCGAGGTCGCCTGCTTCTTCAACTGTTCGAGGCTTGCGCTCAGGCCCTCGACCCTGCCGCCGGCGATGCGCGCGTCATTGTCCAGCGAGCGCGAGATCTTGCTCGCTTCTTCGCGCAGCTGGCGGTCGAGGTCCGCCAGTTGCGCTTTTAGCTCCTTGATGCGCGGATGGCCGTCGAGCAAGGTCGACGACTGCTCGGCGAGCTGCGCGCGCAGCGTGACCCGCTGTTCGGCGAGCCGGCGGATCAACTCGGAATTGAAAATCTCGGAAGATTCGATCGGCTTGCCGCTCTGAAGCATTTCACGGATCAGCCGCGCTTTCAACTCGGCGTCGGACTTGAGCGCCCGCGCGTTGTTCAATTGCGTGTTCAGTTCGCCCATCTGCTGATTGGAAAGCGTGGTGTTGTTGGTGCCGACAAACAGGCTTGATTTCGAGCGAAAATCCTCGACGCGGGATTCGTCGTCCGCAACCTTCCGGCGCAGATTGTCGATTTCCCCCGACAGCCATTGGCTGGCGGACTTGGCCTGCTCCTGCCGCGCGTCCTGCTGCAGCACCAGATAGCTCTCGGCGATGGAGTTGGCGACACGTGCCGCCAGATCAGGATCGATCGACTGGAATTCGATGACGACAACGCGCGATTTATCGACCGCATAGGCGGTGAACCGGTCGAAATAGGCATCCAGCACGCGCTCTTCCGGCGTCAACGAGAACGGATCGCGGCCGATACCGAACAATGCCAGTAGTGACTTCAAGCGCGGAAAGCCCTGCAGGACAGGATCGAATTCCGGCCGCTCGGCAAGCTTGTTCTTCCTGATGACTTCACGTGCAAGATCGCGCGACAGCAACAACTGGACCTGGCTGGTGACGGCTTCGGCATCGAGCGCGGTACGCTCCTCGTTGCGCTCGCCGTTCGGCCGCAGGAAGACGTTCTCGCGTCCATCGATCAAGATGCGCGCCTCGGACTTATATCGCGGAGTGACCAGGTTGACCGCGGCAATCGACAGGGCGGCGGCAACCAGCGTCGGAACGATGATCCAGTTCTTGTGGCGCAGGAGCGCCTGCCCCAGCCCGCGCAAATCCAGGTCGCCGGATTGGAATGCGGCAACCGGCTTGTCGGAGGCGGTCTTATTGGAGAAATGCTTGCGGAGACTGGCTCGGAGGCGGCCGGCGCGGCGGGTCTTGAGATGGCCCTCTGGACCAACGCCTTGTATTTGCCGGCACGCCAGAACGCTAAACGCATCGCACACTCCCGCGGACGCTACAACTCTACCTGAACTTGGCCGATTACACTCCATTAAGGTTGCTGCTGCGGTTAATTCTGACGTTTGGCTCCAGGGGTGATAAGGGGATCAAATGTCGCGGTCATGCTTTGTTAACCATGAAAGTTCTTAATGGAATCGATACTTCCCTCAGGATTGCCCGATGCGAGGCGTGCACGCCGCTATTCTCTGCCTGCTGGCTGCGCTTGCGTTGTCCGGTTGCGCGAGCAGATCCGGGCCGGTTGCTGCCATGCCGCCGCGAAGCGATCTTGATTCCTGGGCTTATGGCGAGCCTTACGGCTCAGGGCCGCGGGTCGCGGTCGCCTATGCCGCAGCACCGATGCCGGTCGACCTATGATGTCGCCTACCGGCTCGATGCCGGCGACAAATTGCGGGTCGTGGTCTATGGCCAGGAAGGCCTCACCAATAGCTACGCCATCGATGCCGGCGGCGCGATCACCATGCCGCTGATCGGCTCGGTGCCCGCGCGCGGACGGACGCCGGCGGAACTGGCGTCCGCGATCACCGCCAGGCTCCGCAGCGGCTACATCCGCGATCCCTCGGTGGCGGTCGAGATCGAATCCTATCGGCCGTTCTTCATTCTTGGTGAAGTCGCAGCTCCCGGCCAATATCCCTACGTGCCCAACATGAGCGTCGAAAGTGCGGTGGCGATTGCCGGCGGCTTTTCGCCGCGGGCCAGACGCGACCGCGTCATCCTGACCCACACCGACGCCTCCGGTTCGTCCCGCTATATGGTGCCGCTCGGCACCCCGCTCGGTCCCGGCGATACCGTCTTCGTCGACGAGCGCTGGTTCTGACCATGCCCGCGATTTCAGAACAGCCGCTTCGTATCCTGCACGCGGTTCGCGCACCGGTCGGCGGCATCTTCCGTCATGTCCTGGACCTCGCCAACGGCCAGGCCGACCGCGGCCACCATGTCGGCATCATCGCCGACAGCCTTACCGGCGGCGAACGGGCTGAAGCGGCGCTGGCGGCGATCGCGCCCCGGCTCAAGCTTGGCGTTCATCGCCTGGCCATTCGGCGCGAACCCTTTCCCACCGACGTTCTGGTGTGGGCCTATTTCATGCGCCTGATCCGCCGGCTGAAACCGGATGTCCTGCATGGACACGGCGCCAAAGCCGGCGCCTTCATTCGCCTGAAGACCCGCTCGGAAAAGACCATTCGCGTCTATACGCCGCATGGCGGTTCGCTGCACTACCCGCTGAATACGCTCAAGGGCGCACTCTATGGCCGCCTCGAACGGACGCTGATGAACAGCACCGACCTGTTCCTGTTCGAAAGCGAATTCGCGCGCAATACCTACCAGCGCACCATCGGCATCCCGTCCGGGCTGGTGCGCTGCGTTTTCAATGGTGTGACGGCGGACGAATTCGACCCGATCGTCAACGCGGCTGATGCGACCGATATCGTCTATGTCGGCGAATTCAGGCATATCAAGGGGGCGGATATCCTGATCGACGCGGTGGCGCGGCTTCGCGCCGACGGCAAATCGGTCACGCTGACGCTTGCCGGGGACGGCGAGGAAATCGAGGCCCTCAAGGCTCAAATCCAGCGGCTCGGTCTCGGCGAGGCGGTGCGCTTCATCGGCCACGTCAAGGCGCGATACGGCTTCTCAAAGGGCTCGCTGCTGGTGGTTCCGTCGCGCGGGGATTCGATGCCCTATGTGGTGATCGAGGCGGCCGCGGCCGGAATTCCCATGGTGGCCGCGAAGGTCGGCGGCATCCCCGAAATTTTCGGACCGTATACCGATGCGCTGTTTGCCCCCAATATCGTGGGCGCCATGGCGGACGCGATCGAAACCACGCTCGAGGACCCCGCCGGCGCGCTGGCGCGCGCAAAATCCCTTCGAGAGCGAATCTTTCTGCACTTTTCGCAAAAGGCGATGGTCGAAGGCGTACTGGCGGGTTATCGCGACGCATTTGCAGATCGTTAACCGTTCTTTACCAACGATAACTGTTTCTTCCGATTTGTCCTTTAAGCCGTGGAGCGGGGCATTACGCCCCGGCGCGCGCATGCCTAGATGCTCGTGCA
The DNA here is from genome assembly GCA_963771225.1 of uncultured Pseudomonadota bacterium. Classification (GTDB taxonomy): domain Bacteria; phylum Pseudomonadota; class Alphaproteobacteria; order Rhizobiales; family Xanthobacteraceae; genus Bradyrhizobium. The sequence continues at coordinate 964,671 of CAVYSR010000017.1, forward strand.
GGACCGGACTTAAGCGACAGTGGAACCGATCAACGCACGCTCCATGTTAGACGCCGCGGCAGCGGCCGCGGCAGCCGCCTCGGCGGATCGCCCTCCCATCGAGCGGCGCCGCCGGTTGTCGCAGGCTGCGCTCGCCGTCACCAACCAGAAGGTACGCCGGGCATATTCGCCGATCGTCATCGCGGGCGCCGTTCGCCTCGCCGATTTTGTATTGCTGAGTTTCATCGGCGTCGCGCTCTATTTCGGATATGTGGCGCGTCTCAGCGGCTTTCACTGGGAATACATCGTGGCCATTTTCGGCATCACCGCGACTGCGGTGGTCTGCTTCCAGGCTTCCGATATCTACGAAGTGCAGGTGTTTCGCGGCCAGCTCCGGCAGATGACCCGGATGATTTCTTCCTGGGCATTCGTGTTCCTGCTGTTCATCGGGGCTTCCTTCTTCGCCAAACTCGGCGGCGAGGTCTCGCGAGTCTGGCTTTCGGCGTTTTTCTTTGTCGGTCTGGCAGCGCTCGTCGTCGAACGCCTGTGCCTGCGCGCGATGGTGCGCGGCTGGGCGCGCGAAGGCCGGCTCGATCGCCGCACCATCGTGGTCGGCTCGGATCAAAGCGGCGAAAAGTTGATCGAGGCGCTCAACGCCCAGGACGATTCGGACATCGATATCCTCGGCGTGTTCGATGACCGCAACGACAGCCGCGCGCTCGATACCTGCGCCGGCAGCGCAAAACTCGGCAAGGTCGATGACATCATCGAGTTCGCCCGCCGCACCCGCGTCGACCTCGTGCTGTTTGCATTGCCGATCTCGGCGGAGACGCGAATTCTCGAAATGCTGAAGAAATTGTGGGTGTTGCCGGTAGACATCCGGCTTTCCGCTCACACCAACAAGCTGCGCTTCCGCCCCCGCGCCTATTCCTATCTCGGCAAGGTCCCGACCCTCGATGTTTTCGAGGCGCCGATCACTGACTGGGATCTGGTGATGAAGTGGCTGTTCGACCACGTCGTCGGCGCCATCATCCTGCTATTGGCAGCGCCGCTGATGGCGCTGGTCGCGCTCGCGGTCAGGCTCGACAGTCCGGGCCCGGTGCTGTTCCGCCAGAAACGATTCGGCTTCAACAACGAGCGCATCGACGTCTTCAAATTTCGCTCGCTGTATCATCATCAGGCCGATCCGCTTGCCTCCAAGGTCGTGACCAAGAACGATCCCCGCGTCACCCGGGTCGGACGCTTCATCCGCAAGACCAGCCTTGACGAGTTGCCGCAGTTGTTCAACGTCGTGTTCAAGAACAATCTCTCGCTGGTCGGGCCGCGCCCGCACGCCGTGCAGGGCAAATTGCAGAGCCAGTTGTTCGACGAAGCGGTCGACGGTTATTTCGCCCGTCACCGCGTCAAGCCAGGCATCACCGGCTGGGCGCAAATCAACGGCTGGCGCGGCGAAGTCGACAGCGAAGAGAAAATCCAGAAGCGCGTCGAGTTCGATCTCTATTACATCGAGAACTGGTCGGTGCTGTTCGACCTCTTCATTCTTCTCAAGACACCGCTGGCGCTGATGACCGAGAACGAGAACGCCTACTGACCCGCTCCGGGACGGCCCGGCCTGGCGTAGCCTTTAAGTTGCGTTGCGTAAGTTGCGAGTGTGTGATGACCTATGCGGCGACGGCCGGCGACTTCCCCTCATCGGTGACGGCTGCGCCCGGCGTGGTGGCGCTGCAGCGCGCGCTGACCTGGCTGGTCGGAGCATCGGGCGCCATCGTCTTCATCGAGCCAAGCCCTTACGAACTGGTGACACTCCTCGCCGCCGTCATCTTCATCGCGACCGGAGTGCGATTGCGGCTGGTTTTCATGCCGCTGCTGCTGCTGCTGTTCCTGGTCAATATCGGCTACACCATCGGCGCCGTTCCCTTTCTGGACCAGCCGGAGGTCGCCAACTGGATTGCGACATCCTGGTACATGGCGATCACCGTGATCTTTTTCGCGATGGTGATTTCGGAAGACACCGCGGCGCGGCTGGACATGCTTCGCCGCGGCCTGATCGTTGGCGGAACCATCGCAGCGACTGCCGGCGTCGCGGGCTACTTCAATCTCGTGCCGGGCGGACATGATTTGCTGACGCTCTATGAGCGCGCACGCGGCACCTTCAAGGACCCGAACGTGCTGGGCGCGTTTCTGATCCTGCCCGCTTTGTTCGTGCTGCAGAGCGTCGTCTCGGACCGTCCCGGCAAATCGTTTCGCAACGCGGTTGCGTTCGGCATCATGGCGCTTGCGATCCTGCTGGCGTTCTCGCGCGCGGCATGGGGCGGACTGGTAATCACATCGGCTTTCATGCTGGCGCTGATGATCCTGACCAGCCGATCGCACGCGCAGCGCTCGCGCATCATTGTGACGGCGGTGGTCGCGGTGATCCTCGTGGCGATGCTGGTCGCGGTGCTGTTGTCGTTCGACTCCGTAGGTGAAATGTTCAGGCAACGCGCCAGTTTCGATCAAAGCTACGACGAGGGCCGCTTCGGCCGCTTCGGGCGGCATATCCTCGGCGCACAGATGGCGCTCGATCTGCCGTTCGGCATTGGGCCGCTGCAATTTCACAACTACTTCCCCGAAGACACCCATAACTCCTACCTGAACGCCTTCATGTCCGGCGGCTGGATCGCCGGCATCTGCTATCCGGCGCTGGTGTTCGTCACGGTCATCATGGGATTCCGGCACGTCTTCATCCGCGTGCCCTGGCAGCGCGCCTATCTGGCGATCTTCTCGGCGTTTCTGGGTACGGTTGGCGAAAGCTTCATCATCGACACCGACCACTGGCGGCACTTCTGGATGATGCTGGGTGCGATGTGGGGCATGTTCGCCGCCGCGCAGCGCTACAAGTCCGCTGCGGATCAGCCGCTCACGGTTCCCGGGCAGGCTTCCTAGCGCCGACGCGTTTGCCCTCCGGCGCCTGCATCATCGCTTTCAGTTCTTCGGTCGCCGCCAGCATCGTCTCATAGCCTTGCGTGGCGAAGCGCAGCAGCAGCCGCAACTCCGCGTCCGAATAGCCCTCCCAGACCTTCAGCATCGCTCGTTGCATGTGCTCGTAAAACCGTCCGATCCTGGCGATGTTCTCCGGGACGGTCGCGATGAAGACCTTGCGGCGATCGTTATCGTCGCGTTCACGGCGGACCAGTCCGGCTTGTTCCAGACGGTCCACCACGCCGGTGATGGCGCCGGTGGTCAAACCCGTCACCTCGGCAAGCCTCCCGGCGGTCACACGGCCCTCCAGATTGAGGAAATCCAGGCATTCCAGGTCGGAGGCCGAAATCCCGGCCCGGTTAGCAACGGTTTGCCGCGCCATGGGTCAGGATGCGATCAAGCGACACTTGCTCGACTTCCACGCCGGCTGGCACGATCCGATTCCGCAATTGCTGCAAGCCGCGAAGAACATCGTCGTCACCGCAACGCTGGACGTCGCGACATTGCCGACCTGGTCGCGCAAGCGCACGCTCTTGATCGGCGACGCCGCGCACGCCACCAGCCCGCATGCCGGCCAGCGCGCGTCGCTGGCGCTTGAGGACGCGATGCGGCTCGGCCGGCGCATGCAGGCCAGGCAGGAGCTGGGAGTGACCTTCGAGAATTTCGAAAGCGAGCGACGCCCGCGCGCCGAACGCGTGGTTGCCCTCGCCCGCCGCAACGGCAACAACAAGCGCGAGTTCAGCGCCACCGGCGCCTGGATCCGCGACCGGATGCTGAAGCTTTTGATTCCGCTCACCTCAAAGGGCATGGACTGGATGTATGCCTACGACCCCCGCGGCGCTATGCCTCTACCTGAAACGTCAGTCCGGCGTGATCGACAAGCCGCTTGATCAACCGATCGCCCATGGCCGCGCCGGGAGTCCAGATGCCACCTGGAACTTCCGGCGTGTCGCGCAGCAGGCAGATCGCGCATTCCGAGATCATTTTCGACGTCGAACCGTAACCGGGATCGCGATCGCCCTTGACTGAGGCGCGGACCTGGCGGCCGTCCGCCGCCACCGCGATGTAGAGAAGGTCATAGAGGCCATTCTCGCGTTCCTCCTTTGAGGGCCCCTCGCCCGGTTTTGGCGCATTGGGGCCGGTCTTTTCGGTATTGGCGGCCATCACCTTCCTCGCGTTGGCCTCGCCCTTCTCGCCGGGGCCTGTGAGCACCATCTCGTCGTAAACGAACTCTTTTCCGTAAGGGAACCCCATCAGCATGTTGGAGCGATGAACGTTGCGGGTGTTGATCAATGCCATCATGAAGGGAGCGGTCCACGACTGCAGATCTTCCTCGTAGGCAGGCTTGTTGCCCCGCGGTTGTTTCGCCCCGCCAAATCCGGGCGTCAGCGCAAACGGATCATTCAGAATGGCGATGAGGCTGAGATCCTTGGCCACGGCATCAAAGGTCGCCTTGGCGCTCGCAGCGGTACCACCGGACATGGTACCGCGCATGTCGCGCACCCGGCCCTTGACGCGGGCGGCTGGCGCGCCGAACGCGCGCTTGGCTTCCTCCTGCACGAAGAAGGTGCCGAGTTCGAAAGGCACGGAGTTCGAACCCGCAGGAGAACATGATGCGCGCGCCGCTCGCCTTGGCCGCCGCTTCATGTTTGTCGATCATCTGGCGCATCCAGACCGGCTCGCCGCAGAGATCGAGATAGTCGGTGCCGGATGCCGCGCATGCCGCCACCAGTTCGGAGCCGTAGAGCTGATACGGGCCGACCGTGGTCAGCACCGATCGGGTCTGGTCGATCATGGCTTTCAGGGAAACCGGGTCGCCGGCGTCAGCGGCGATCAGGGCCGTGTCGGCCGGGGCGCCGATCGCATCGCGAACGGAAGCGAGCTTGTCCAGGCTGCGCCCGGCCATAGCCCATTTCAGGTCGGCCTTTCCGGCATAGTGCGACGCGAGATATTCGGCGACGAGTTGGCCGGTGAAGCCGGTAGCGCCATAGACAACAATGTCGAATTTCGACGAAGGCTTCATCTTGGATTTCCTCGGGATGCTCAGGGAGATTCGGCGCGCGCTATTGCTTGCCGTAGGCAACCTGAATTGGTTCGTAACTATCTGAAAACACTGGCCACCGCGCACCCCTCGATCATATCGAATGGATGCGGACGAGTCACGTCGGCGGGCATATCGGAGCGGTGACGCCCCTCAGCGCCAGCTGGCAAATCCACAAAAGTGCACGGGAGCGGAGGTCAAAGCGCTCCGGCATCGCGTCGCCGACGTACTCCAAGAATAATGTAAGGAGCCGTTCAGTGAGGCAGTGATGTCAAACGACGCGACAAATCGATGAAGCGAAGTTGCTGTTCGCGCCGAAACCGAAAGCACTACCTGTCCGAGCGCCTGCTATGCTGACGCAACGGAGGCATCGGCTTCGCAGGAGATCGACACCACCAATGTTTCGGTGTCGTAGCACTTCGGGCATTCGAAAGTGCGTGAGTCAAAACCCGGTCTTTCAGGCTCGATGACCCGCAATGCCATTATCTCCGCGCATTTTGGACAACGAGGACTGTTGATAACATTCGCGAACACTGCGTATCCCCCCAATAGCAAATGCAGTATTGGACGCGCTTTGCGCAAATCCTATGTTCGGAACGTGACGGATGTTTGGAAAAGTAATGAACGCCTGCGCAGCAATCGCGAACGAATTTTTTGGAATATGAAATTTGCGCAATGTTTGCCCTGCGCCGGAACGGAATCGCACGCCCGGGATTTGCAGTGATCGTGTAACCAACGGAGACATCCTGATGCGATCCAAACTTGCAATCTCTACCCTTGTCGTTGCGTCGCTGTTCGGCACGACGCTCATGGCGTCTGCTCAAACCCAAACCGCGCCCGGCGCCTCCAGTTCAGGAACCGTCAGTCCCGGCGCTGCGCCGGCCAAGAAAACGCAACATGACAAAGGGATGACGACAGGGGCGGGTACACATAGCGGTGCCAACAAAAACGGCACGATGGCTCCATCGGGTCCAGACAACGCTGGTTCCGGCGCCGACAACATGGCTGCTCCGAAAAGCGGCAGCAAATACTGACATTCCTTCGCGCGGGGGACGTACCTCGCACGAGCAAAAGGCCCCGGAGCAATTCGGGGCCTTACTTTTGTTCAGGGATTCGTGTCATCCGCACAATCGCCCGAGTTGAGAGGCCGCCTGCGCTCAGCGGGGCTTAGGCACCAGTCCTATTTCTTGCCGTAGGAGACGCCCATGCCGGCGCGCACGTCGCTTTGGATACCATAGGGAGCGATCGGATAACGCAAACCGTTCTTAGAGAGCGCCTTCATGCCCGTGATCGCCTTGGCCAGATATGATGGCGGCAGCGCCATCAACATCTCTTCGTCCGGCACGCCACCATAGCGCCGCTCCGCATAGCAAGGCAGCGACAGACTGGGCTCGCCGGTCTTGAGCGCCCGCCCCCATGAATCGGCGCACGCCGTCTCCCCGACCACACCCCACTCGAATTTCTTGTATCCGATCCATTGCAGCCCGTTGATGAGAATGATCATCTGACCGGGTGTCGCATAGACCAGACAGATGTCCGGCGGATTGAGTCGGCCGCTGGCCAGCGGGCTCACCACCAGCGCCTGGTATTTGCCGTGCGGAACCACATCGAGCGCTTCCTGCCGCTTGCGTGCGTCCTCGGCATTCTCGTGCCAGACCCCGACATAGGACTGACCGTCGAGCCATTTCTCGTCCTGCGGCGCGAGACCAATCACCGCCCGGCATTGCGCGCCGACCAGGTCGTCGGCGGTGATGCCGACGGTCCAGCCCAGCCGCGAGGCCATGCTGACGATCTGGTCGGTGGTGTGCACCGCGGTCGGGCGCCTGATTTTCGGAATTGCCGCCATTTCATCCACGGTTGCAAACATCTTCATGCCGATCACGGTGGTCTTCAGCCGAAGCAGGCTGTTCAGATCGGCGACGATGCCGGCCATATCGAACTGTTCCGGTAGTGTTTGCTGTTGCATGGCGTGAACTCCCAAATCGGCGAACTAATTCCGTGCGCCCGTTGCCTCAATACTAACCCGATTGTTCGGCGGTTGCGACCGCCGCCGCTAGTTTCGGACCGGTCCGGGCAGCAAGTCGTCGATCTTGCCGGTGAGCCAATAAGCGGCAAGACCTATCCATTCGCGGATGCCGATGTCCATGCGTTCCAGCCCTTCAACAGCGCGGGGCGAGAACGCCAGAATATCCGCAGGCTTGCCCGTACGCCAGTCGACCGGATAGGGCTCCACGGCAAATCCGGCCTTGCGAAACAAGCCGACCGATCGTGGCATATGATAAGCCGACGTCACCAGCAGCCATCGCTCGCCGCTTTTCGGCGCGGCGATCACCTTGGAGAATTCGGCGTTTTCCTGGGTGTTGCGCGAGCGCCGCTCCATCGCAAGGCGCTCTCTGGACACGCCGAGACTTTCGAACATGGCGGCGGCGTAATCGGCTTCCCTGGCATCGGCAGAAATCAAATTCGCGCTCCCGCCGGAAAAAATCACGCGCGCGTTCGGATACCGATGCGCAAGTGCGGCCGCTTCGATCAGGCGGCCGGCCGCGGCTGTGACGGCAGCAGTACCACGGGCAACCGAAAGATCCGCGTCGATCGATCCGCCGAGGACGACAATGCCGTCAGGCGCGCCCCGCGTGGCGTCCCATGGCGCGAATCGTGACTCCAGGGGATAAAGCACCAGATTTCCAAGCGGCGAAAACCCGCATATCGCCAGAAGTGCGACGGACGCAATCAAGAGCTTGCGGCCGAGCGATGCAAATCGTGTCGCCAGCAAGATCGCACCGAGCAGAGCGACGCCGATCAGGAAATTCCCCGGCAACAGCATGATGCCGAGCGTTTTGGAGAGGAAGAAAAACAATGCAAAATCTCCTTCGGATGCGGGCGCTCAAGGAAACATGATCATGCACGGAGATCATTGGCGCGAAGACTTGCGGTGACGCTGCGTAGATCGCTGCGATCGAAGGAACTGCTCTGCCGACTCACCCTGCCGGCTTGCATGTCTGCAGCGTCACCATGACGTCAAGAGATCGTACAACTTGCGATAAATTGAAGAATCAAGCCTAATAGTGCCATCAAACCTTCGCAACGATTCATCGAGGCCCTGATGTCGGCCACCCGAGTTATCGTCGTAGCCAACGAAAAAGGCGGGTCCGGCAAGTCCACCGTCGCCATGCACATCGCGATCGCGCTGATGAAGTCGGGTCAGCGTGTCGCCACCATCGACCTCGATACGAGGCAAAGAAGCTTCACGCATTATATCGAGAACCGGCGCGCCTGGGCCAAGCATGTCGCCCGCGACCTCGATATTCCCGATCATTTCTGCTTCAGCCGCGCCAATTATGTCAGCGTCGAGGATGAGGCCGCCGGACGCAAGGCCCTGACCGACGCGGTCGATGCGCTGGGACGTACCTACGGCTTGATCGTCATCGATACCCCCGGCCACGACAGTTATCTGATGCGGCTGGCGCATTCGCTGGCTGACACTCTGGTCACGCCTCTCAATGACAGTTTCGTCGACTTCGAGGTGCTTGGCACCGTCGACCCCGAGACCTTTGGGGTCACCGGGACCAGCCATTATTCCCGGATGGTCCAGGAGGCGCGCCGGCAGCGCCAACTCGATCATGCGTCGACCGACTGGATCGTGTTGCGCAACCGGATTTCGATGCTTGGTTCGCGCAACAAGCGTCTTGTAGGCGACGGGCTGAAAGAACTTTCGCGGACGCTCAATTTCCGCTGCGTCGAGGGATTGGCCGAACGGGTGATCTTCCGTGAGCTGTATCCGCGGGGACTGACGGCCGTCGATGATCTCGATGAGATCACGTTCGGCGCGCGCCCGACAATGTCGCATGTCAGCGCCCGCCTTGAGATGCAAAACCTGCTGAGCGCGATGTTACTCGGCGACCCCCGCACAAATGCCGAAATGGCGGTCCGCGATCGCGGCGCAGCGTTGGTCGGCTAACCCAGTTTCCAGCCCACTTCGGCGGCGAAGCTTTGGAAGAATTCGGCGTCATACGCGCGCTCCGGCGTCTCCCGAACCCGTTGATCGAGGCGATGGGCATCGGCGCCGACCAGAATGCGCCAGCGCTCGGCCTTGACGCCGTCGAGAATGATCTTCGCCGCAGCGGCAGCCGTGGTCGGCGCCTCGTCGCGGAAGTTGCGGGCGCGTTCGGCCGCCCCTGCCTGAACGTCCTCGTCCGACATCGTTGAAGTATCGGTGCCGGACGCGGCCAGTCTCGCGCGGATCAGCGCGATTTCGTTATCGTTGAGGCGGTCGGAATCGGTGCCGCTCTGCACCTTGCGTGAATTGGAAACGATCGAGGTGCCGATGTGACCGGGCATCACCACCGAGCATTTGATGTGCGGCGCGTTGAGGCGGAGATCGTTGATCAGCGCCTCGGTAAATCCCTTCACCGCGAATTTGGCGGCACTGTAGGACGTGTGCGACACGCCCAACCCGACCGTGGCCCAGAACCCGTTGACGCTGGAGGTATTGACGATGTGACCCTCATCGGCCTTTACCATCAGCGGCAAAAAGGTGCGAACGCCGAGATAAACCCCGCCCCAGCAGATGTTGAATGTCCTTTCCCACTGCTCGCGCGTGTTGGTGAACAGGCTGCCGCCGCCGCCGATGCCGGCGTTGTTGAACAATAGATGGATCTTGTCGGTGGCCTGCTGCTCGATCAATTCGTCGCGGAAGCGCTGCAACTGATCTTCGATGGAGACGTCGGCGATATGGGTGGTGATGCGCAGGCCCTGTGGCAGCCGCTCGACCTCACAAAGACGCTTGGTCTCCGCCATCGCCTCCGCCGAAACATCGCACATCGCGACATTGCAGCCCTCGGCGACAAGCTGGCGCGCCAGTTCGCGGCCCATGCCTGTGCCGCCCCCGGTAATGACCGCAATCTTTCCGGCAAAATCCTTCATGGGGTTCGCTCACCTTTCTGTTCACGCGGTCTCTGATCGTCCGCCAGATTTGATGTTCACATGGCAAAGGGCGGCTACGCAAGCCGCGAGCCATGTCTTGGCCGCACGGGTCTTGGCGGCACCGGCAACTAGAGCCCCCGTCCCGATTGAATTGGAACGGAGGCTCTATTTCGTTGTTTGACGCGTTTTCTTCACGCGAAGCGATATTCACTTCGCTCGAAAACGCTCCAGCGCGCGAGTTAGATGTCCAATTTGTAATCGATGGCTTTCGAACCGCCCCGGCCCCTGGTCGCGACCGATCGGTACGGGGCTCGAAGCTGAACTCAAGGAGCGTGTCATGAAATCGTTAATCACCAAAGCAGTTCTGATTGCCTCGCTCGCGCTTGGCGGAAACGCCGCGATGGCTGCAAATCTTCCGGCTCACAAAACCGCGAGAGTGGTCCCTCACGCACGCGCGGTCGCCCCGCGCCTGCCCAGCGGTCAATTCAATGCCGATATCGGACCGTTTTTCCAATCCATGTTTGGCGGCGGACCGGTGCAATATTCCAGGCTGACGCAAGATGCCATGCGGGCACGGCCTTCGCACCGGTCCGCTAGGATCCACGGATTGGTCGCCATCCTACGATAGCTCGCCGACCATCGACACCAGCTCGGCGGGTACCGATGCACAGGCAGCGTCCGATGCGGCAAATCAGGCCATTCAGTCCATGAACGATCAAAACGCGTTGAATGCGTCCATGGCCGCGGCGGAGGCTCAAAATGAAGCGGCGCAAGCGGCGGCGATACAAACCGAAATCAATGCCAACAACTGATCTGCCGAGGTTGCAGTTTCGGTGATGCGAATTCGCATCACAGCGTACCAAACAGTCCCGGAAAAAAGGCCGCCTCACTAGGGCGGCCTCTTTTTGTTTGCTGCATCAGGTTCGCTGCGTCAATTCGCTCAGACTTCGCGATTGTCGAACAGCAGCATATCTGCGCCGCCGGTCGCGAATTTTGGCACGTCGGCTCCTGCCGCCTTGCCTTCGGGGCTTCCGAAGCCGGCCTGAATGGCTGCAAGGTTGTCAAAATGCAAGGTGGCGATGAGATGGAAGCCGGAAGGCCCCGCCGGCGTCGCTACCGTGCCTTTGCTGACTTCGTACTTTCGCAGGCCGGGTATTTTCTTCGCAATGGGAACATGGGTTTCAAAATAATATTTGTCGAAAGCAGCTGTATCCTTTGGGGTCTTATACATCACCACGACGTGCGCCATCGCTTCTCTCCCTATTTGTTGTTGCTTAGTTTTGAGCCCAGGCCTGCATTTGTCAAGCTAGCGGTCCGCTTCCAACATTCGCCCCTTTTCGGTGGCCGCATTTGGGATGTTGGAGTTTTGGCACCACCAGGCAAATATTGGATGCCGGCCTCGATAAGAAATACTCTCATTCATTCGCGAAGTTCCCTTCTCATTTTGACCCAGTTTCTTTCGCCTTGGCGTCACACACTCGTCTTCAGCCCGATGTCACTTGCGCACTCTGCAGTCTCTCATGGAGGATCAAGATGGCTTTGGTTGGCAACGTCAACACTTTCGCTACGGCCCCGGCGGGCGATAGCGCTCCTGACTCCATCACGACTGCGAACGGCACGTTCTTTGTCGAATACGGCAATAACGCGGATTCAACCGGCGCCGGCGGTTCGAGCACCATCATCCAATACGACAAGGCAGGAAATATCGAGCACACCTACACCATTGCGGGTTCCGTCGACGGCCTGAAATGCAATCCGTACACTGGCCAGATCTGGGCGCTGCAGAATCAGGACGGCAACTCGACGCTGTCGTTAATCGATCCCGTAACCCACAAGGTGACGGGCCCCCTGAGCTATGCCAATCCGTCCGCGACGAGTGGCTACGACGATGTCGTCTTCGAGGGCAACAAAGGTCTTTTTGAGTTACACCAACCCGAACGGCGCCGGCGATCCGACACTCGTGGAACTGGTGAACGGCGATCGGCCGAGCGGTTTGTTGCTGACGTCGACCATCCTGACCGACGGCGCGAAGGGTTTGGACACCGTAACCGGCCAGGTCGAGGTCGTGCCGCAAAGCGACCCCGATTCCCTGAAGATGGCGCCGAACGGCGACCTGATCTTTTCCAGTGGTAATGATGGCACGATCATCGACGTCCAGAATCCGGGAAATCCAATCAGGCGGTTTCTTTCACGACGATTAAAGGCGTGACCGCAGGCAATGCCGGGCTCGACGACGTGATCAAGCCCAGCGCCACCGCGGGGACCTTCTATCTTACCGATACGGCGACCAACAAGGTCTATTCGTTTCATGCGACGGGCCTCAACACCAACGACTATTACGCTTCGGTCGGAAGCCTGAAGGCCTTCGGCCAGGTCGATCCGACCACGGGCGTCTTTACGCCGCTCGTTACCGCCGCGAATGCGGGCGACATGAACTTTGCGTCGCCTCACGGCGTGGTCTTCGTGCCCGACAAGAATGCGCCGCCGCAGGCGCATGTCGATTTCATCAAGACATTCGGCAGCACCCCGAACGGCGTCAGCGGTCTGGATTCGATCGCGATCGCCGGCGACCACGTATTCGTTGAATACGGCAACAACGTCGACTCCACTGGAGCGATACCGGGCACGAGCACCATCATCCAGTACGACAAGGCAGGAAACTTCGTGCATGCGTACGCGATCGAAGGCTCCGTCGACGGCCTGAAATTCAATCCCGATACCGGGATGGTCTGGGCACTGCAGAACCAGGACGGCCGCTCTTCGCTGTCGCTGATTGATCCGACCACGCAAAAGGTCACGGCGCATTTTGACTACGCCAACACCTCGACCACCCGGGGCTATGACGACGTCGTGTTCGACGGCAAGAACGTGTTCCTGAGCTATACCAATCCGGTCGGTAATGGCGATCCGACCATTGTGAAACTCCTCAGCGGCTCCGCCCCGAAGCCGGGCCAGTTGCTTCAAACAACCCCCGTGCTGCTCGACGGCGCCATGGGCTACGACACCGTCACCGGCAAGATGGAATTGGTCCCACAGACCGATCCGGACTCGCTCAAGCTCGCCGCCAACGGCGATCTGATCTTCTCCAGCGGCAACGACGGCACCATTATCGACATCCAGAACCCCGGCACCGCCAAGCAGGCCATCGCCTTCACCCCGATCCAGGGAATTCCCGCGGCGTCCGTCGGCAATGCCGGCCTCGACGACGTGATCAAGCCGAGCGCCACATCCGGCACATTCCTGATCTCCGACGCGACGGACGGCCGTGTGCTGTCGGTCCATGTTTCAGGTCTCGACCCCAATGCTTATTACGCCTCGGTCGCCTCCTTGGGCGCCTTCGGCCAGGTCGACGAGAATACCGGCGTATTCACCCCATTGGTCTCTGCCGACAACGCGCCGGGCTTTACCTTTGGCTCGCCACACGGCGTCACCTTTGTCCCGGACAAGCACGCGGCGCCGTTTCCGCAGATCGGCGCGATCAAAACCTTCCAGGCTCCGACCGATGGCTCCAGTCAACCTGACTCGATCGCAACGGCTGATGGCTCGACCTTTGTCGAATACGGCAACGGCGCGGATTCCACCGGAGCGGGTGGTTCGAGCACGATCGTTCAGTACGACAAGGCCGGCAAGATCGAATACTCCTATTCGCTGTCGGGATCGGTCGACGGGCTGAAGCTCAACCCCGTCACCGGCGAGCTCTGGGCGCTGCAAAATCAGGATGGCAATCCCACTCTGACGCTGATCGATCCGAAGACCCATACGGTCTCGGCGCCGCTCAGCTACGCCAATTCGTCGGCCAGCCGTGGCTACGACGACGTCGTGTTCGAAGGCAACAAAGTGTTCCTGAGCTACACCAACCCGGTCAATCCCGGCGATCCGACGCTGGTCGAGTTGGTGCAGGGCGATCACCCGGCCGGGCTACTCACCACCAAGACGGTGCTGAGCTTCGGCGCCACCGGCCTCGATTCCGTGACCGGGCAGATTGAAACGGTGCCGCAAAACGATCCTGACTCCCTGAAGATGGCGCCGAATGGCGACCTGCTTCTGACGAGCGGTGACGATGGCACGATCATCGACATCCACAAGGCCGGCACCGCGCAACAGTCGGTGTCGTTTACGAATGTAGCGGGTGTCACCGGCGGCCACGCCGGCCTCGACGATGTGATCAAGCCGGATGCCGCGTCGGGCATGTTTACGCTGACAGATACGGCGACAAACAAGGTCTACTCCTTCCATGCGAGCGAGCTGAACACCAACGACTACTATGCGTCGGTCGGAAGCCTGAAGGCATTCGGCCAGGTCGATCCCACGACCGGTGTATTCACGCCGCTGTTGTCGGCCGACAATGCACCGGGCTTCAATTTCAGCTCGCCGCATGGCGTCAGCTTTGTGGCCGATCCCACGCCGCCGGTCGCCGACAAGGGCGGAAGGCACGATCTGATGGCATCGCTCACGGGCCAGGTGTCGATCTTCGGCCAAGCCATCGCTTCGTTCGCGCCGGCGTCAGGCGAAGGTGGCGGCAGCCATGTCATCGCCGATGTGCATGGCCAGAACCCGGTTCTGGCTATCCCGCACAGCCACGGCTGAACGTTCCATTCGCACGGTGCCGGCCTTCGGGCCCGCGCCACTGCCATCTCTCAATTTTGGCAGGCCCGGGAACAACGTGAGCTTCCGGCGGCCGATGAGCCGAGGGAAGCGACGCATGACGACAAAACCGACAGCGGAACAGGGTAAGAACCGCGCGTCGGAATCACGCATCGCAAATGGAAAAGGTAGGGAAATCAATCAGGTAGTTGGTCGGAGCGAGAGGATTTGAACCTCCGACCCCTAGTCTCCCAGACTAGTGCGCTAACCGGGCTGCGCCACGCTCCGATGCCACAACAGCGTTGATTGCTTAGGGAAAATCACCGTCTCGCGCAAGGTACGAAAATCGGGAATGCGAACATAAGGGACACGAAAAGCACGCTTCGGACCCGAAAGTCCCGGAATAATCCCGGACTGGTTCGCGAAGCGTTCTCATGCGCCGGACGACACTGGCCTGTTTCAACCCTCAGCGGCCTAATTTGATTTTTCGCAGTGGCCTATTTCGCAGAGCGGAACGGTCCGTGATCCATCTCACGGCGGTGGCTTCGCGCCGCGCCCAGCCTGCCGCACAGACGATGCGGATGGTCCCTTCGTCGAACAACAGGAGATGGAAATGGAACGCGAAATCAATTCTCTCTCAGACGGCGAACTCGATGCCGTTGTTGGCGGCATGATGAATAATGGACAAATAAACCAGCTCGTCCTGAAAAACCCTGACTACGGGGTTCAGGGCACGGTGCCGCACTACAGCGCCCTCGACATCAGCTTCGGAATTTATGAAATTACTGCGATCGGAGCATTGGCTGGCATTCTTTTTGGAGGCAGCCCGAAGTAAGCTCCAAACATGAGAGGCCGCCTCAGTTGGCGGCCTATTTCATTTAGTCATCCGGTGGCATCAAGGAAACGGCCCCAGCGCTTGAGGGACCCGCGCTGAGGCCGTCTGGGGTGGTGCCGTCGGGGGGCGAAGACGACACGCAAAATAACTCGCAGCGACGGACGCCGTTCCTTCTAATCTCAGTTTCCGCCACGGACTTTTTTTATTCTTATGTCCTGTTCCAGACGGGAACCAAGGCTCGGTTCCAGATTTATTTGGAGGGCAAAAGCTGGAGGGTCGCGTCATGGAACGTCGCGGTGTCAAAGACCAAACTCCGTTTGAAGAACGACTGGCGAACCTAGCCTGCCGACTTAGAGATGAAGCCAAGAAATTACCTCCGGGCAGCGAGCGAAACGATCTGCTCCGCCGAGCACGGCAAGCGGAAACCGCATCGCACCTGACTGAATGGCTAGTGTCTCCGGGCTTGGCGTCGCCGCGATGAGCGAATACCGCGCCTACGTCATCGGGCATGACGGACACATCGCCAGCTTCCGAGCGTTCGTCTGCGGTAGCGACGCAGACGCTACCGTCTGGGCAAAGCAATTAGTCGATGGTCATGATGTTGAACTTTGGAGCGGCGACCGGCTCGTGACCCGCTTGAACTCGACAGGCAAGCGGGGCGCGGTCACCCACAAGGTGATAGACGGGCGAATGGTGCGGAAGCCTGCCATGTGAGAGTGGCGCGCCTTGCCTTTGATTGCGTGACGCAATGATGCCCCTGTGCCCGGCCTGTAAAGAACCAATGAAGGAGCAAGGTCGCACTTTCCAGTGCGAGCAGTGTCGGCAAATCGTAATCTTTTTGAGGGTCACCGACGCATCGCCTTACGCACCGCATTATGCAGGCGGGTTAGTGTCGGAAGAACGCCCACCATATGCCGCTAAGAACCAACACCGCGAGGACGGTGCTGATTACTAACATCAATAGTACCGACGGGCCGGGTTCAGCTTGGCGCGCTTCTGTCGGCGTCTCTACAATTAATCCGTGCTTTTTGGTTGGCATGACGAGCCTCCATTTCGTGAATCAATTCACTACCGACCATCCCGTTCCGCCTACTTTTATCCATCCAACCCGACCGTGACGCCGGGACCTTTCGCATTGCATATCCTCCGGCAATTTCGCCGATATTGAAAAAGAGTATTATGACTATGACTTTTGATGAAGATCGCGAAGCCTGCACCAACCCATTGTCTACGGCTGCATGACTACCAGCGCGTTTCGAACGCGCAAGGCGAATGAGTATCCTGACGACATGCGGAATTCCCGCGCAGCCGACACCTTTGGCCAGCATCTGCGCGGAGACGGGCCGTCGAACTGCCAATGGTCGTTGAACTGGCTTGAGCAGGAAATCGGAAGCACGACCCGGCTCGCAGCCATCGACGATGCGATGGTGGCCAAGCTCGTGGGCATCCGGCGCGGCGAAGGCGTCAAACCGGCCACCGTCAACCCCAGTGCAACAGAACCACTCCGGAAAATCTTAAACCGCGCCCGCGATACGTGGGGCCAGAAGGTTGTGAAGATTGAGTGGAAACGTCACATGCTTTCAGAGCCAAAAGAGCGTGTGCGCGAAATGTCACACTCGGAGGAAAAATCGCTGTTTGAAAAGCTCCGGCCCGATTACCAGCCTGTGGTTCGGTTCGTGATGCAGTCTGGCTGCGGGCTCTGCGAGATTGTGAAAGGGAACGAGTTTCCCGGCCTGCGCTGGACAGATGTTGATTGGTCGGGTCGGAAGATAACCGTACTCGGCAAAGGGCGCGTCTTGGGCACAATCCCTATTTCGCCGGGCATCCGCGAATTGCTCTTTCCGCTGCAAGGGAATCACGAGGAATTCGTGTTCACTTACGTGGCGCAAAGGACACGGGACGGTCGTGTCGCGGGCCAATGTCAGCCGATGACCCGTGAGGGCCTTAAGACCGAGTGGAGACGTGCCAAGCTTGACGCCAAGCTCTTGGACTATCGCTTTCACGACAACCGCCACACGGCCGCTACAGGCATCCTCAGGGCCACTGGAAATCTCAAGGCTGTGCAGAAACTGCTGAGGCATTCCGACGTATCGACTACGGCCAAGTACGCCCATGCGCTGATCGACGATGTAAGGGACGCGATGGAAGCTGGCGAAAAGTCCCGGAATAAGTCCCGGACTGACGATGGCGAGCCGGACAAGTCATTGGCACGGGGAAACTACCTAAGCGCCAAAGTCTCGCAGACTAGTGCGCTAACCGGGCTGCGCCACGCTCCGATGCTGTTCCCTTAGCTTCGATCGGCTTTGCGCGCAAGAAGCGCGATCAGGCTTGAGCACGGCGGCACGTGCAAAGTTCCGCCAAACCAATCGAGCTAGACATCCTTCAGCGCGCGATCGAGCAATTGCCGGCAGACGATCAGGTCCTGCAACACGCCTTGCAGACGCGCGACGTCGAGCGGGTGTGCTGAAACCGCAATGTCGGCATCGGGGCTGCCTTCAAACGCCACCGGGATTTCATCGTCATCGGGTTCGGCGAGGCGAAGGTCGATGCCGTCTTCGCGCCGTCGTAATCATCGTCATCGAGGTCGATGCCGGGCGCAACGTCGTGGTCCTGTTCCAGGATGCTTCGCCCGATCACCTCTTCGATGGCGCCGAACGAGGCAACGACCGAGCCGTCGGCCAGACCCTGGACTGATTTGATGCCGTGCTCTTTCAGAATGCGCTGCACCCCGCGGATGGTGTAGCCCTCGCCGTACAAGAGACGGCGGATGCCCCTGAGCAGGTCGACATCGTCGGGGCGATAGTAGCGCCGGCCGCCGCTCCGCTTCATCGGCTTGATCTGGGCGAATCGCGTCTCCCAAAACCGCAGGACGTGCTGGGGGATCTCGAGATCGCCAGCGACCTCGCTGATGGTCCGGAACGCATCGGGCGCCTTGTCCAAATGCCCGCTCCTGTTCGATCGCCGTGTTGCAGGAATTTCTGAAGAAATATCTAGTCGGCCTTGCCGTCGCCGTTGATGGCGTTGCCGTTGATCCGCTGCTTGAGTATCGCCGACGGCTTGAACACCATCACCCGCCGCGGCGAAATCGGCACCTCGGTGCCGGTCTTCGGGTTACGGCCGATACGCTGGCCCTTCTTGCGTACCATAAACGATCCAAACGACGACAGCTTCACGGTCTCGCCCTTCTCAAGGCAATCGGTGATCTCCTTCAGAACCAGTTCGACGAAGGCGGACAATTCCGTGCGCGACAGGCCCACCTTCTGGTAGACGGCTTCACACAGATCGACGCGTGTAACGGTTTTTCCGGTTCCAGTCATCGCCTGCCCCAACCCACGGCGAACAATTAGTAACTTGAAATTATGTGCTTCACACGCGACGGTCAACAGCACTCATTAGTAGAAATAGCGCGTTTTCAGGCAAAGTGGAATGCGCTTCGCGTGAGCAAACAGCTCAATTTGACATCTCAAGCGAATTCCAGCGCCAAACCGCTGCCCGTCGATTTCATTCTAGCATGAAACAACATTGCAATGCAGATAAACATTTAAGATGGCGCTTACCAGCGCAGCAGCGCCGAGCCCCAGGTGAAGCCGCCGCCCATGGCTTCGAGCAACACCAGATCGCCCTTCTTCACCCGTCCGTCCGCCACCGCGACTGACAGCGCCAATGGAATCGAGGCTGCCGAGGTGTTGCCGTGCAGGTCGACCGTCAGCACCACCTTCTGCGGCGCAATATGAAGCTTGTGCGCGGAGGCATCGATGATTTGTTTATTGGCCTGGTGAGGGACGAACCAATCGATGTCATCGGCGGAGGTTCCGGTGGCCTTGAAGGCGTCTACAATCACGTCGGTGATCATGCCGACGGCGTGCTTGAACACTTCACGGCCTTCCATCCGTAGAAAACCCACCGTTTGAGTCGAGGATGGCCCGCCATCGACATACAATTTCGACTTGTGCCGGCCGTCCGAGCGCAGATGCGTGGTCAGTATGCCACGATCGGAGGTTTTGCCCGGTTGCTGCTGCGCTTCAAGCACAATGGCGCCGGCACCATCCCCGAACAGCACGCAGGTGCCGCGATCGTTCCAGTCGAGAATTCGGGAGAATGTCTCGGCGCCGATCACCAGCGCGCGCTTGAACGCGCCGGTTCGCAAAAAATTGTCCGCGGTGGCAAGCGCGAAAACGAACCCCGAGCATACCGCCTGCAGATCGAAGGCTGCGCCGTGATTGATGCCGAGGCCGTTCTGCACCGCAACCGCGGTGGCGGGAAAGGTGTTGTCCGGTGTCGAGGTCCCGAGCACAATGAGGTCGATCGACTGCGCATCGATCCCGGCGTTGGCGAGGGCTGCACGCGCGGCATGGAGCGCCAGATCCGAGGTGAACTCGCCTTCGGCGGCGATGTGACGCTGCCGAATCCCGGTGCGCTGCACGATCCACTCATCGGAAGTATCTATCCGCGCCGCCAGTTCGGCATTGGTCAGGATCTGCCGCGGCAGGTAGGAGCCGCAGCCGAGCACGACCGAACGTATCGCAGTCACGAGACAGCCTCCGGCGCGGTCGGCGCCGGTCGGCGCGCCGCCGTTGCTATTGAGCATTCGATTGATCTTGGTCAGGAGATCGTAGTGGACCATCTCATAGCCAACATCGACCGCATAGGCAAAGCCGTCGGCATCGGCTCCGCCGTGGCTCTTGACGACGATTCCGTTCAGGCCAAGCACCACGCTGCCATTGGCCTTCGAGGGATCCAGTTTGTCGCGCAGTGACTTGAAGGCATTCCTGGCAAACAGATAGCCGATCCGCGCGCGCCAGGTGCGCGACATGGCGCTGCGCAGAAATTCGGTGATCTGTCGCGCTGCGCCTTCGGAGGCTTTCAAAGCAATATTGCCGCTGAACCCTTCGGCGACAATGACGTCGGCGGCGCCCTTGCCAATGCCGTCGCCCTCGACGAAACCGATATATTCAAGTTGCGGCAGATTCACCGCGCGGAGCGATTCCGCAGCCTCACGAATTTCCTCGCGGCCCTTGATTTCCTCGACCCCAATGTTGAGCAGACCGACCGTCGGCCGCTCAAGATTGAACAATACGCTCGCCATGGCGCTGCCCATCACCGCCAGCGCCACGAGATGATGCCCATCACCGCCGATGGT
>CAVYSR010000018.1:2500-479204 GCA_963771225.1 uncultured Pseudomonadota bacterium
CACCCGCGTCGGCAGCCGTGACGTGATGCGGGTGCGGCCGTTCATCCGGATCTCCGGCAATCTGTCGATGACCACCAGTGATCTCAGCGCCAAGATTCCGCCGTTCAACGCGCAGCGCATGCTGACCGATGTCGGCGACGCCGCGCCCGCCAACTCCGACGATGCCAATAACGCCGACGCCGCCGAACCGGATGCCGAGGTTTCGTTTGTCACCAAGGATCTCGCCCCGGCCCTGCCCAAGGCGAAGCTCGCCGCGGTGGTCGCGCTCGACGAGGTCCTGATGCGCGTTCGCGATGCCTCGAACTGGCGCGGCGGCAGTGGCGTGCGCTACACCCTTGCCAACGCCACGGCCGACGCCAGCGGCGCGCAGTCCGATCTCAAATTGGCCTATGCCACCGAGGGCACCGTCGCCGATCCCTATGCCGGTTTCGAAACCCGGGTGATCCCGGAAAACGTCACGCTGCTGCCGAAGACGAAAGAACAGGCCGCCGGCGGCAATTCATCCGGCGAACGCGTTCATGTGGTCAAGAAGGGCGATACCGTCACATCGATCCTGCGTGATCAGGGCGCGACCCCGGAGGAGGCGAAATCGATCGCCGTGACCCTTGGCGTCCGCGGTCGGGACGGCGGACTGAAGGAAGGCGAGAAGCTGCGCATCCTGATGGCGCCGGCCGGACCTGGCCAACGGCTGCAGCCCTACCGGGTGATCGTCGCCAATGAGTTCGCCGTCGAAGCCGTCGCCGCTTTGTCCGATCTCGGCAAATACGTCGCCGTCGACGTACAGAGCATGAACAACGGCACCGAGACCGCCGACAACAAAAAGTGACGATGACGACGATGACGATGGGACCGGGGTGCGGCTCTATCAAAGCATCTATGAGACCGCGCTGCGCAACAAGGTGCCGTCGTCCGTGATCGACGACATGGTGCGGATCTACTCCTACGACGTCGACTTCCAGCGCAAGGTGCAGCCCGGCAACTCCTTCGACGTCTTCTTCGCCGGCGAAGATGAAGGCTCCACCATCACCGAAAAGAACGAAGTGCTGTTCGCCTCGCTCACGGTCGCCGGCGAGACCAAGAAATATTACCGTTTCCAGACCCCCGACGACTCCATCGTCGATTATTACGACGAGACCGGCAAGAGCGCGAAGAAGTTCCTGGTACGCAAGCCGGTCAACAATGCGATCATGCGATCGGGCTTTGGCAGCCGCCGCCATCCCATCCTCGGCTACGTCAAGATGCATACCGGCGTCGACTGGGCCACGGCCTACGGCACGCCGATTTTCGCTTCCGGCAACGGCGTCGTCGAAGTCGCCGGCGTGGAAGGCGGCTACGGCAAATACGTCAAGCTGAAGCACAACAACGGCTACGAGACCGCCTACGGACACATGTCGGCCTTTGCCAAGGGGCTGGAGCCCGGCAAGCGGGTTCGGCAAGGCCAGGTGATCGGCTTCGTCGGCTCGACCGGACAATCGACCGGCCCTCACGTGCACTACGAAATCCTGGTCAACGGCCGCTTCGTCGATCCAATGCGTATCAAGCTGCCGCGTGGCCGCTCGCTCGACGGGTCGCTGCTGGCCGGCTTCGAAAAGGAGCGCGATCGCCTCGACGCTCAGATGAGCAACCGAACCAGCGCGCGCGTATCCGACGCCGCGGGCACCGCCGGGGCGCGACAAGTCACCAATCGCTAGGATCATGCCTTGGCCCGGGCGTGACCGGAGTTGCCTCCGGCCCGACGACCCGGGATCAAGTCAAGTCCAGCGCAGCCGTTTCGAGCCTCCGTTCCGGTTCAACCGGAACGGAATGACCTCAATGCAGCTTACGTTTCGGCGCCGGCGTTTCGAACTGCGCGATTTCAGCGGTCTGCGGCGCCTTGCCGTTGAAGGTCAGCACGTTGCCCTTCGTCGAGATGGCAACCCGATCGCCGTCGACAATGTCACCGGCGAGGATCATCTCCGCCAGCGGATCCTGCACATTGCGCTGGATCACCCGTTTCAGCGGCCGCGCGCCGTAGGCGGGATCCCAGCCCTTGGCCGCCAGCCAGTCGCGCGCCGCGGCATCGAGGGTAAGCGCGATCTTGCGGTCCTCCAGCAGCCTTTGCAGCCGCGCGAACTGGATCTCGACGATCCGGCCCATCTCGCTCTTCTGCAGGCGATGGAACAGGATGATCTCGTCGACGCGGTTGAGAAACTCGGGGCGGAAGTGCGCCCGCACCGTGGCCATCACCTGCTCGCGCACCGCCGAGGTGTCCTCGCCTTCCGGCTGGTTGACCAGGAACTCCGAACCAAGGTTCGAGGTCATGATGATCAGCGTGTTGCGGAAATCGACGGTGCGGCCCTGCCCGTCGGTCAGACGGCCGTCATCAAGCACCTGCAGCAGCACGTTGAAGACATCGGGATGCGCCTTCTCGATTTCGTCGAACAGCACCACCTGATAGGGCCGCCGCCGCACCGCTTCGGTGAGCGCCCCGCCCTCGTCATAGCCGACATAGCCCGGCGGCGCGCCGATCAGCCGCGACACCGAATGCTTCTCCATGTATTCGGACATGTCGAGACGCACCATCGCGGTCTCGTCGTTGAACAGATATTCCGCCAACGCCTTGGTCAATTCGGTCTTGCCGACGCCGGTCGGGCCCCAAGAACATGAACGAGCCCATCGGGCGATGGGGATCCTGCAGCCCTGCGCGCGACCGCCGTACGGCGGTCGCGACCGCATGCACCGCTTCGGCCTGGCCGACGACGCGGTTGCCGAGCATGTCCTCCATCCGCAGCAGCTTGTCCTTTTCGCCCTCGAGCATCTTGTCGACCGGCACGCCGGTCCAGCGCGACACCACCTGGGCGATGTGGTTGGCGGTGACGGCTTCCTCCATCATCTCGCCGGAGTTTTCCTTGGCCTCGATCTCGGCAAGCCGCTTCTCGAGCTCCGGAATCCGGCCATAGGCCAGTTCGCCGGCGCGCTGATATTCGCCGCGGCGCTGCGCGTCGGCGAGTTCAATGCGCAAGCCGTCGAGCTCGCTCTTGAGCTTCTGGGCGTTCGACAGCTTGTTCTTCTCCGCGCTCCAGCGCGAGGTCAGGTCCGCCGAGCGCTTTTCCAGATCGGCGAGTTCCTTATCCAGCGTCTGCAGGCGGCTTTTCGAGCCGGCGTCGCTTTCCTTTTTCAGCGCTTCCTGCTCGATCTTCAGCCGGATGATTTCCCGATCCATCGAATCGAGTTCCTCGGGCTTGGAATCGACCTGCATCTTCAGCCGAGCGGCGGCCTCGTCCATCAGGTCGATCGCCTTGTCGGGGAGAAACCGGTCGGTGATATAGCGGTTCGACAGCGTGGTCGCCGCCACCAGCGCGGAATTGGTGATCCGCACGCCATGGTGCTGCTCGTACTTGTCCTTCAGGCCGCGCAGGATCGAGATGGTGTCCTCGACGGTCGGCTCGCTGACAAAGATCGGCTGGAACCGGCGCGCCAGCGCCGCATCCTTTTCGACGTGCTTGCGATACTCATCGAGCGTGGTCGCGCCGATGCAATGCAATTCGCCCCTCGCCAGCGCAGGCTTGAGCAGGTTGGACGCATCCATCGCGCCATCGGCCTTGCCGGCCCCGATCAGCGTGTGCATCTCGTCGATGAACAGGATGATGCTGCCTTCGGCCGCGGTCACCTCCTGCAGCACGGCTTTCAGCCGCTCCTCGAATTCGCCGCGATATTTCGCGCCTGCGATCAGCGCGCCGAGATCGAGCGAAAGCAGCTTTTTGTCCTTGAGGCTTTCCGGAACGTCGCCGTTCAGAATCCGCAGCGCCAGACCTTCGACGATCGCGGTCTTGCCGACCCCGGGCTCGCCGATCAGCACCGGATTGTTCTTGGTGCGGCGAGACAGTACCTGGATGGTGCGGCGGATCTCCTCGTCGCGCCCGATCACCGGATCGAGCTTGCCGTCGCGCGCCGCCTGGGTGAGGTCGCGGGAATACTTCTTCAGCGCGTCATAGGCGTTCTCCGCCGTCGCGCTGTCGGCGGTACGGCCCTTGCGCAGGGCCTCGATCGCAGCATTCAGGTTTTGCGGCGTGACACCGCCTTTTCTCAGGATGCCGCCGGCGTCGCTGTCTTTCTCAAGCGTCAGCGCCAGTAACAGCCGCTCGACGGTGACGAAGCTGTCGCCGGTCTTGGTCGGCGGCTTTTTCAGCAGCGTCGAATGCGCGCGCCATTTCCGGCGCCAGATAGACCTGCCCGGCGCCGCTTCCGGAGACTTTCGGCAGCTTGTTGAGCGCGTCCTCGGTCGCCTTCAGGATCGCGCGCGAATTGCCGCCGGCGCGGTCGATCAGACCGCCAGCGAGGCCTTCGCTGTCGTCCAGCAGCACTTTCAGCATATGCAGCGTTGAAAACTGCTGGTGGCCGTCGCGCATCGCGAGAGATTGCGCCGACTGGATAAAGCCGCGCGCACGCTCGGTGTATTTTTCAATATTCATGGGTCATTCCCTCAGCCTGCCGCGCCACCTCGAAAGCATGGACACGGCATCTTCATTGGGTTTCCGCAGGCCGCGTTGACATTCCTCAACCAGCAGGCGGTCGCGTCGCCGACGCTCGCGCCGGCTTGAGGCAAATGTGGGAAGAGGGTTCCGGAAACGGAAGAGGCAGTCTCACAAATTCGTGTACGGTGGCGCTGGGCGGCGGAATCTCCTAAAAAGCCGGATGTCTCCGATCCAATCCGCGCAGATCGCCAGCCTTTTTCGCTACCCCGTCAAAGGCCTTACCCCGGAACCGCTGCCGCAGGTCGCGCTGGGCGTCGGCGAGACGCTTCCGGCCGACCGCCGCTACGCCATCGAAAATGGCCCCAGCGGCTTTGACCCAGCCGACCCGAAATGGATGTCGAAGGCCTATTTCCTGATGCTGATGCGGGACGAATGGCTGGCGGCGCTGCGCACACATTTCGACGATGCGAGCAATGTCCTGACCATCAGCCACAACGGCGCCATCGCCGCGCAAGGCGATCTCGAAACGGCGGAAGGCCGGGCCGCCATCGAGCGGTTCTTCGCGACCAGCTATGCCAGGGCGATCAAGGGGCCGCCGAAGGTCCTCTCGGGCAACGGCCACAGCTTTTCCGACGTCGCAAGGAAGGTCGTCTCCATCATCAATCTCGGCAGCCTTGCCGCGATCGAGAATATGGTCGGCCTCCCGGTCCATCCGTTGCGGTTCCGCGCCAACCTCTATGTCAGCGGCTGGCCGCCCTGGCACGAGTTCGACCTGCTCGACCGAACCATTGCTATCGGTGACGCCCGGCTGAGGGTCGTCAAGCGGATCGTTCGCTGCGCGGCGGTCAACGTCGACCCAGAGACCGCGGCACGCGATCTCAACATTCCGCAAGCGCTGATGCGCCGTCTCGGGCACGCCGACTGCGGTATCTATGCCGAGGTGATCGCCGGCGGCGCCATTGGCATAGGTGATGCGATCGTCGGGGAAGAGCCGCAGCTGGTGTAAAATTGGTCGCTTTCCGATCATGAGCGACATTCACACGATCAAGCCATAACTCATTATTCTCGCGGCGCGATCCGCCGAGCTGTTGAATCGAACGTTAAGGTGGCGGTCTGCAAGGCGGCGGATAGCGGGCATGTTGCAGGCACTGCAAGATCGACGCAACTGACCCATTTGGGAGTTTTTCTCTAGCCGAACAGCTCGCCCATATGCATTGATTTGCTGATGGACTTACAGACATCAAGGCGTTTCCATGACTGACCGCGTTTACGCAATACATAGCGACGAAGAGTGCGAGCGGCTTGAGGCACAGGCGCGGCTCGCGCCTATTTCCTCCCATTTAAAATATTTACCGCTCAAGCCGGGCATGTCTGTTTTGGATGCAGGTTGTGGATCAGGAAGCATGACCCGCCAAATCGCGGCAGCGGAATCGCGCGCTATTGTTGTGGGCGTCGACCTGCGAGAACCGTATCTTGATTTTGCTCGTCGGAAAGCAGAATCAGAAAATCTAACCAACGTAACGTTCGAAAAGGGCGATGTACGCGCGTTGCCATTTCCTGACGCTACCTTTGACATCATTTGGCACAAGTACCTGTTGCAATGGGTCGGCGACCCTCAGGCTGCCATGACCGAGTTTGCTCGAGTGACCAAACCTGGCGGTCTCATCGTTTCCTGTAATTTCGACGGCTTCGGCATGATTCATGAGCCTCCAGATCCCGTCATCCAGCCTCTTGCCGAGCACGTTTTCTCGCAATTCACCGATCTCTTCATAGGGCGTCGGATGGCGCGGATGAGTCAAGAAGCCGGTCTCGTCGATATCCAGGTCGCGATGGAGGTCGACAATGCGTACACCGTGGTCGGCAGGATCGATGCGGAGCGGCGCAGCAACTGGGAAATTCAATTCAAAGCCGGACGAGAGCATGCGATCAAGTATCTGGGCTCCGCCGCAATGGCGGATGCTTTCACTGATAGTTTCCTGCGCTATCAGGACCGCGAGGACACCGCCAGCTACTGTACGCTGTTCTTCGTCAGTGGCCGCAAGCCGCCGTAGTCCTAGCGGACAGCGCCGTTTTTCTGTCGCGCGCGTCAAATGTTCGCGGCATCAACGCTTACAACGACACCATTGCTTGCAAATGCGATATTCGATCCACGATAAAACGCTTGATGCGAAGAAAGCCCGCATCTTGATCAACGCGCTGATCGATTGCGCGAAGGCGGGGGTCAGGTCGAGCTTCTCGATCAACAAGATGCTGTGGGGAATCTCGCTTTATCTGGAATGCGGGAGCTTCTCGAGGGAGAACTGGAGTACCTATCACCGCGTCAGCGAGGCCGCTAAACGCGCGCGGGACTCCGGCGAAAAGAGCTGGAAAAAGCACGTCACGTTCGAACATGTACGCCCGATCGGCAAGATGTATGAAATGCTCCTGGATGAGCAGGCAACGCTGACCCTTGAACGGGCCGCCGTCATCATCGGTGAATACCCGCCGGTCCTGATCACGATGGAAGAAGAACTCCGAATGGCGAAGCTCGGGTTCAAGAGTGAGGGCACCCCTGAACAGCGATACGCGCACATTCCGATTTCCGGTTTCAGTCTGCGTTCGGAAACCGCACCGCCGTGACGATGATTGGTTGCAGAACTGGTAAAAGCCTGGGAGCCTTTTCCGTTCCGATTGAATCGGAACGGAGGCTTTATTTACTTGTTTTGACGCGTTTTCTTTACGCGAACCGGTATCCATCCCGGATCAAGTCCGGGGCAGGCTTTCGCTGGAAAACGCTCCAGGAAAGCGCGTTGAGTTAACGTTGCAGCGGCGCTGTCACCCTCTCGCAGGGGAACGACAGCGCCCTGCCCGATCTCAGTTCGTCGGCATGACGTAGGCGTAAATCCGGCCGCGCGAGATCGGCGCTTCCTTGACCCGATTGCCGTTGTTGCCCGAGATCATGATCGGATTCCCCGATCTATCGATGCCGGTGATGATGCCGACGTGGCCGCCGCCGCGCCGGCCCATCACGGCGATCGCGCCGACCTGGGGTCCGGAGACGCGCTGGCCGTAATGGGCGAAGGAAACAGCCGCGTCCGAGCCGGTGCCCTTATAGCCGGTATGCTGCAAAACCAGGTTCATGAAGCGTGCGCACCAGAGGCTGCCCCGGCCGGTGGGATTGCCGCCAAGGTAACGGCGCGCCTCGGCGACGACGTTCGATGAGGCGCCTGACGCCGCCATATCGCCAAAGCCCGCGCTCGGCGACAGCCCGGCATCGGCGTCGGCAAAGTCCTGCGCCTCCATTGCCGCTACTCCGCGCTCCCAGCGCGATCCGCGCGCGATGTGCCGAAAATGACGGTATGCGAAGTGCCTGCCGATGTGACGACCGGCGTAACGCGCATGGTAACGCGCGTGAGCATACCGTGCCATACCGTGATGAGATCTTGCAGAAGCCGGGGCGGCTGATGCGATGATCGCCACCGAACACAAGGCCAACGCAACAACGTGACGAGAAGCGGCGCGAAGCAACCGACGAGACGCAAACAACTGAACCATACTCATTCCTCTGTGACACCCCCGTTTCCCACCGACTCGTTCGAGCCGGCATGCGGGCGTTCGTATGCAAGTTTCGGTATGGCGAGAGCAAGACGAGATGCGGCAGTGCGGAATCGGTTTCGCGGTCATTCCGCGATCATTCCATGACGAAAAAGAAACAATCGCGCCTCATTGCAGCCTCGAGTATTAACTGCGATTTTCGGGGACGGGCCTGAAGCGTTTTCAAGCGAAAGGCCGGCCCGCAGGTGATGCGGGGCGGCTCACGGGTTCGACTAAAGCGAACGCGTCAAAACAAAAACAAGGGAAGGAACAGCAATGCCCCATGCCGTCACCAGCGACCATGTCCGGCTCTACTTCGAAGAGGCCGGCAGCGGAACGCCGGTCATTTTCCTGCACGAGTTCGCGGCCGACTACACCAATTGGGAGCCGCAGATGCGTTACTTCTCGCGCCGGCACCGCTGCATTGCCTATTCCGCGCGCGGCTATACGCCGTCGGATGTGCCGCCATCGGCCGAGGTCTACACCTACAAGCACTTCTATAGCGACGCGCTGGCCGTCCTCGATCACCTCAAAATCGCCAAGGCCCATTTCGTCGGCCTGTCGATGGGCTCCTATTCGTCGCTGCAGATCGGCTTGAACGCGCCCGAGCGCGCGCTGTCGATGACCTTGGCCGCGGTGGGCGCCGGCTCGGACCTTGGCAATCTCGACACCTTCCGCAAGCAATGCCGGGAAAACGCCGAGCAGTTCGAGACGATCGGGTCCGCCGAGGTCGCGAAGCTCACCCGCGAGGCCCCGACCCGCATTTCGTTTGTTCTGAAGGACCCGCGCGGACACGCGGACTTCTATGCTGCATTGGCGCGGCATGATTCCAAGGGCTCGGCCAACACCATGCGCGGCTTCCAGGGCGGCAGGCCCTCGATCTACACCCTGACCGATGCGATCCGGAAAGTCCCGACGCCGGCGTTGATCATTTGCGGCGACGAGGACGACAATTGCATCGGGCCCAGCCTGTTCCTCAAGCAGCATTTGCCGGCTTCGGGGCTGGCTTTCTTCCCGAAGTCCGGCCACGTGCTCAATCTGGAAGAGCCCGCACTATTCAACGAAATGGTCGAGCGCTTCATCGCTTTGGTCGAAGCCGGACGCTGGCCGGTACGCGACAAGAGTTCGTTAGCGACGGGGTAAATGCGGAGAGCTGATCTTGCTTCACCTCTCCCATCGGGAGAGGTCGCGAGCATCTTGCGAGCGGGTGAGGTGTTACGGCCTAACGATAGAGCGTATCCCCTCACTCGACGCTTCGCGTCGACCTCTCCCCAATGGGAGAGGTGAAGAAAGCCCTACTTCGCTTTGCCGGCGCGGCTCAGCAAAAACACGCCCTGCTCGCCGAACATGTTCCAGAACCACCAGGGGGCGTTGAGCCGCAGCGGGCGGCCGTAGAGATCGAGCGCGACCGCGCGCTCCATCTTGACGTTGATCTCGTCGCAGAGCTGCACGAAATCCTTGATGGTGCAGAAATGGATGTTCGGGGTGTCGTACCAGGTCGCCGGCAGATTCTCGGTGCGCGGCATATGGCCGCCGACCAATAGCTGCAGCCGCATCCGCCAGAACCCGAAATTCGGAAACGACACGATGGCGCGGTGTCCGATCCGCAGCAAATTCTCCAGCACCACGCGCGGCCGCCGCGTCGCCTGCAAGGTCTGCGACAGGATCACATAGTCAAAGGCATCGTCGGGATAATTGATGAGGTCGGTGTCGGCATCGCCCTGCACCACCGCGAGACCCTTGGCGACGCAACGGTTGACGCCCTCGCGCGACAATTCGATGCCGCGGCCGTCGATGCCCCGGCTCTCCAACAGTTGCAACAGGTCGCCCTCGCCGCACCCGACGTCGAGCACCTTGGAGCCGCGTTCGACCATCTGCGCTACCAGGAGATGATCGCCGCGATAGTTTTCCGAGCCGCGCGCGGCTGCACCGGCCAGCGGCAGCATGGTCTGTTGCTGCACGGTCATGTCAACCGCCTGCCCTGGTCAGGCCGCGCGCAGCACCGGCGGATTCCAGAAACGCGCGCGAAATGTCGAAAAATTCCGGGACGTCCAGCAGGAATGCGTCATGGCCGCGATCGGTCTCGATCTCGGCGAACGACACCCGCGCGCCGCTGGCGTTGAGCGCATGCACGATGGCGCGCGCTTCGGAGGTTGGAAACAGCCAGTCGCTGGTGAACGACACCACACAGAGCCGCGCCTGGATGCCGCGGAAGGCTTCCGCCAGCACGCCGTTATGATCGGCGGCGATGTCGAAATAATCCATCGCCCGCGTCAGATACAGATAGCTGTTGGCGTCGAACCGCTCGACAAAGGACGAACCCTGGTAGCGCAGATAGCTCTCGACCTGAAAGTCGGCATCGAACGAGAACGTCGGCAGCTCGCGGTCCTGCATCCGCCGCCCGAACTTGCGATGCAGGGCGGCGTCCGACAGATAGGTGATGTGCGCGGCCATCCGCGCGACGCCGAGGCCGCGATGCGGATAGCTGCCTTCTTCAAAATAGCGGCCGTGATGCCAGTCCGGATCCGCCATCACGGCCTGGCGACCGAGTTCATGGAACGCGATGTTCTGCGCCGAATGCCGGGTGCTGCAGGCTACCGCCAGCGCCGAGAACACGCGTTTGGGATTGGCCGCGGTCCATTGCAGCGCCTGCATGCCGCCCATCGAGCCGCCGACCACGCAGAACAGGGTCTCGATCCCGAGGCGATCGATCAGCATGGTCTGGGCGCGCACCATGTCGGGAATGGTGATGACCGGAAAATCCAGCCCCCACAATTTGCCGGTGGCGGGATTGGTCGAGGCCGGCCCGGTAGAGCCCATGCAGCCGCCAATGACGTTGGTGCAGATGATGAAATACCGCTCGGTGTCGAGCGGCCGGCCGGGGCCGACCATGGTTTCCCACCAGCCCGGCTTGCCGGTCACCGGGTGCACGTTGGCGACATGCTGATCGCCGGTCAGCGCGTGGAAGATCAGGATCGCGTTGGAACGCTCGGCATTGAGCTCGCCATAGGTCTGGTAGGCGATCTGGAACGGCGCCAGATCAATGCCGCAATCGAGCTTCAACGGCTGGTCCAGGCCGAACACCGCCACCAGCGAGCTCGGATGATCGGCTTCGCGCGCGCGCTCCTCCGCATGGATCGCAGAACTTGGTATCGCTGGCTTGGTACTGACTGCACGCCTACCATTTTTACCGACCTCTCGGGAGGTTTTTGAGACCACCGGAAAT
The DNA here is from genome assembly GCA_963771225.1 of uncultured Pseudomonadota bacterium. Classification (GTDB taxonomy): domain Bacteria; phylum Pseudomonadota; class Alphaproteobacteria; order Rhizobiales; family Xanthobacteraceae; genus Bradyrhizobium. The sequence continues at coordinate 13,754 of CAVYSR010000018.1, forward strand.
CAGGCCATAAAAAACCCGGCCTGAACATAGGTTCGGCCGGGATCACTTCTGTCCCCGGCCTGTTTAGCGAGTTGTTTAACGTGGCTGCAAGCCGGCCGGCTCAAATGACCACGGAATGACAGAAGCTAGTCCCGATGCGACTTTTCGTCAAGATCATCCGGCTGTTAACCTAACCGGGCACGGAAGCGAGAATGGCTCCGCAGGGCTCATGGCGAGGAGGCGCCCTTGCGCCGTCCCGAACCATGAGACAGAACGGGTCTTCATCCCCGGAGATACCGCGCAGAAGCTGCTCCTCGGGACAAGGAAAACGTCGTCAGGTTCGAAAATGTCCAAAACACCCCCCGCCCCGCCCTCGCTCGAGGTGCTGCGCAAAGAGATCGACGCCATCGACGAGCAGGTCCACGGCCTCTTGATGGCGCGCGGCGACATCATCGATCGCCTGATCTCGGTGAAAAAGACCCAGGAGGTCGGCTCGGCATTCCGCCCGGCGCGCGAGGCCGACATGATGCGCCGGCTGGTGCAGCGTCATCGTGGTATCCTGCCGCTCGACACCGTCGAGAGCATCTGGCGGGTCATCATCTCGACCTTCACCTACGTGCAGGCGCCGTTTTCGGTCCATGCCGATATTTCGCTCGGCGAATCCACGATGCGGGATTCGGCACGGTTTCATTTCGGTTTCACCGTTCCCTATGTCTCGCATTTCAGCGCGACCGGCCGCGGTCGAGGCGGTCGCGAACTCGAAGGGCGATCTGGCGCTGGTCTCCGCCACTTCAAGCCGCACCCCGTGGTGGATTGCGCTTGAAACCAAGGGCGCGCCCAAGATCATTGCACGGCTGCCGTTCGTCGAACGCGCCGACCATCCGGCGGCGCTGCCGGTATTCGTGGTGTCGCGCGTTGCCGACAGCGCCATGGTGACCGAAGTCGAGATGTGGAGCATTCGGGTGTCCGGCTGGAACGCCGAGATCGCACGCGCTCTGTCGCCGCTGGCGGAAATCGTCGCGGTGCCGGATACGGCGTTTGACGGCGCCGCCCTGCTGGTGTCGGTGGCGAGCCCGACCAGCCTTGAAAAGATCCGGTCGGCGCTGATCGAGGCCGGCGCGTCGGTGCGTTCATCGGCTCTCGTCGGCAGCCACGCAACGCGCTATACGGTGCCCCCGAAAGCGGCGGCGACATCCGAAAAGCCGCCTCGATAATCCGGAGCCGACGATGTCCCGCCCTATGCCGAATCCCGGCATTCTCGATATTGCGCCCTACACGCCGGGCAAAACCCCGGTGGCGGAGCCGGGCCGCAAGGTGTTCAAGCTGTCGGCCAACGAGACGCCGTTCGGACCTTCGCCAAAGGCGATCGAGGCCTACAAGAACGCCGCCGCCCATCTCGAAGACTATCCGGAAGGCACATCGCGCGTGCTGCGCGAGGCGATCGGCCGCGCCTTCGGGCTTGATCCCAACCGCATCATCTGCGGCGCCGGCTCCGACGAAATTCTCAATTTGCTCGCGCACACCTATCTCAGCCATGGCGACGAGGCGATCTCTACCGCCCATGGCTTTCTGGTGTACCCGATCGCGACCAGGGCCAACGGCGCCATCAATGTCGTCGCACCCGAGAGCAACTTCACCGCCGACGTCGATGCGATCCTCAAATCGGTCTCGCCGCGCACCCGGCTGGTCTGGCTCGCCAACCCGAACAACCCGACCGGGACGTATTTGCCGTTCGACGAGGTCAAGCGGCTGCGCGCCGGATTGCCGCCGCAGGTGCTGCTGGTGCTCGATGCCGCCTATGCCGACTATGTGTCGCGCAACGATTACGAGATGGGCATCGAACTGGTGGCGACAACGGACAATACCGTGATGACGCACACGTTCTCGAAGATCCACGGGCTCGCGGCCTTGCGGATCGGCTGGATGTTCGGCCCGGCCGAGATCGTCGATGCGGTCAACCGCATTCGCGGCCCCTTCAACGTTTCGACGCCGGCGATGCTGGCGGCGGTGGCAGCGATCGAGGACACCGCGCATCAGCAGATGTCCAAAGCGCACACCGAGAAGTGGCGCGACTGGCTGACCGAGGAGATCAGCAAGCTCGGCCTCAAGGTGACGCCGAGCGTGGCGAACTTCATTCTGATCAATTTCCCGACAGATAAGGGCAAGACCTCGGCTGAGGCCGACGCCTTCCTGACCAAACGCGGCCTGGTGCTGCGCGCGTTGAACAATTACAGCCTGCCGCACGCCTTGCGCATGACCATCGGCACCGAGGAGGCCAATCGCCTGGTGCTCGATGGCCTGCGCGACTTCATGGCTCTCAAGTGAACGCCGCGCCGCGCTTCAAGAAGATCGCGCTGATCGGCTTCGGGCTGATCGGCGGCTCGATCGCACGCGCCGCGCGGGCGCAAGGGCTCGCCGGAGAGATCGTCACCACCGCGCGTTCGGCCAGGACCCGCGCGCGGGTCGCTGAACTCGGCATTGTCGATCGCGTCGTGGACAGCAATGCGGAGGCGGCGAAGGACGCCGATCTGGTCATCCTGTGCATCCCGGTCGGCGCCTGCGGCCCGGTCGCGCAGGAGATCGCCGGCACTCTCAAGCCGGGCGCGATCGTGTCCGACGTCGGCTCGGTCAAGGGCGCGGTGGTGCGCGAGATGGCGCCGTATTTGCCTGAAGGCGTGCATTTCGTACCGGCGCACCCCGTCGCCGGCACCGAGCATTCCGGGCCCGATTCCGGTTTTGCCGAACTGTTCATCAACCGCTGGTGCATCCTCACGCCGCCGGAAGGCGCCGATCCGGAGGCGGTCGAGAGGCTGCGCGCGTTCTGGACCGCGCTCGGCGCCAAGGTCGAGATCATGACGCCCGACCATCACGACCTGGTGCTCGCGATCACCAGCCATTTGCCGCATCTGATCGCCTATACCATCGTAGGCACAGCGGATGAGCTTGAAGGTGTCACGCAATCCGAGGTGCTGAAGTTTTCCGCCGGCGGCTTTCGCGACTTCACGCGCATTGCCGCATCCGACCCGACCATGTGGCGCGACGTGTTCCTGACCAACAAGGACGCGGTGCTGGAAATGCTCGGCACCTTCACCGAGGACCTCTCCAAGCTCACCCGCGCCATCCGCCGCGGCGACGGCGAGGCGCTGTTCGAGCATTTCACGCGAACCCGCGCCATCCGCCGCGGCATCGTCGAGATCGGCCAGGATTCCGCCGTGCCCGACTTCGGCCGGCCGCACGCGCAATTGGGCAAGAAGCCGGAGTAGGCGCCAGCACGCTCGTGCCTCCATCGTCATTGCGAGCGCCAGCGAAGCAATCCATCTCGCCATACAAAGAAAGAGTGGATTGCTTCGTCGCTTCGCTCCTCGCAATGACGTCGCTCTCATCTCAAACACGCCTCCGCATTCCCGCGGAGCGAAGCGCCCGGGTTTTGCATTTATCTTCCACCCCGGAGGGTGTGGGGAATGCCGGATGCCCGATGCATCCGCAGCCTCGTGCGCAAAGGTAGAAAGCACACGAGTTAGTCACCACGGTCGCGCCGGAATCACCCGGCATTCCCGCACGCAATGGTTTTAACGGTTTACTTCGCGCTCTCCCCGGTGACCGGGCTTGTTTGCCACCGTCGCCAGTGAAATTTCTTTCACCAACTTGACGCCAGCGTCGGGGCGTCAGGACCACACGACTTCGCCGTCCGCAGGACAAGCGCGTTCGTCAATGCGCTCCCCGCGTCCACCGCATCCTGCCCCGCGTCCGTGACGATCTCGAGCCGCCCCTTGTGTGGGACAGGACGGCGGAGGGATGTAGAAGTGATTTGGGTCAAAAGAGAACAGGAATATTTTTGCGAACAGGACTGGACGACCCAAATCACGTTGATCCCACGGGAGAATTTTTCCTCAAGGCGCATCCTGGAGGCTTGGGCCATGAACTCATAAATCTGCCGGGCGGACGGTTTGCCAGAGTCCGCTATGCCCCGATAGCGACCAAATTCCACTGCGCAGCGAAATGACGCTATGTGCCAATATGCGACATGGCGTGCTAGATTGGAGTGTAGTGAGAGGCACCCGCATGCGCCTTATTGAGCTAGATGCTAAGGGATGGAATAGCCCCCTCGATTTTCTTCGGTCGCTCAAGGCCGCCCTTGGCTCGCCTGAGGTACATGGAATGAGCCCAGACGCATTTGTGGACTCAATGATCTACGGCGGCATGAACAGCGCCGAGCCTCCGTACGTCGTCCGAATTACAAATGTTAGTAGCGTGCCCAAGGAAGTGGCTGACTACATATCTCTGATGATTTCTGTAATTCAGGAAGCGCGCCAAGACCGCCTTCAACGCCGAGGCGATGATATCGAAGTTTGTATAGAGGCCGCCAACTAAGGCGGCCTCGGGCAGGCTTAGCGGCAGGAGTGAATATTCATGTTTACGGCTGTCGTAATCATCGTTCCGCTAATTGTGTTATTAGCGCCGTCATGCCTTGTTCTGCTTCTTAATCGGGTCGCCCTTGGCGAAGCGGTGCGAGCGGCATGGCGTGTTTGGTTTGCGCAAGTGATTGCCTCTATCGCGCTTGTCTTTCTTGCCGATAAAGTAGGTTTGCTAAATCCGGCAGGTTACATTCTTGGGATATGTCTGCTGGTTGGGCTGGCAGGCGCTTTTGTCCTTCGCCGCATCGCTCCAGCAGCCTAAAGAGGCCGCCAACTGAGGCGACCGAGGGGGAAGTAAATTGTTAGCAATCCTGGCGCGCTTGGTCAGGTGCTTAGCAATATGGAGTGCGGTTACGCTGCCGTTTTCTCCGTCAGTTTTTAGTCTCTCAGTGGCAGGATGGAAGTGCTTTCAGCCGGAGCTTAGTTGGGGCGATCCACCCGCTTGCATAGCCAAGATGGTCTTGCTCGCGCCATTCGCTTAACTGATCGGTCCACTTCCCCGTTTAAGAAGCGCACGGGGAATTCGAGGAGCCAGCCGCGGAAATACCAGTGGCCCGCTTACTTTCTCAGGAGGTTCGACCATGGCACGACACTTTTTCTTCGCGATCATCCTCATAGGCATCGGAGTGCTCTTCAACGCACCGGCGGAAGCCGTCAGCCGCGCGATGTGACGATCACGCCTCAAATTGCGTGGGCAGATGTGCCAATCCTGGTGGTGGGACGAATGACAACAGATGCATGAACCGCTGCACCCGGCAGGTGAACAGTTGCTTGATCCGCTCGCATAGCGCGGCCCTGTGGTAGGTGGTGACGGGATCAAACCGCCGACATCTACAGATCCGCGATCTTGAGCAACAGTTACAATACGACTGCCTCGGCTTGTCGCCACAGTTCGCACCGGAATCACCCGGCATTCCCGCACGCAATGGTTTTAACGGTTTCCTTCGCGCTCTCCCCGGTGACCGGGCTTGTTTGCCACCGTCGCCAGTGAAATTTCTTTCACCGACTTGACGCCAGCGTCGGGGCGTCAGGACCACACGACTTCTCCGTCCGCAAGCCAAGCGCGTTCGTCAATGCGCTACCCGCGTCCACCGCATCCTGCCCCGCGTCCGTGACGATCTCGAGCCGCCCCTTTGTGTGGGACAGGACGGCGACGGATGTAGAAGTGATTTGGGTCAAAAGAGAACAGGAATATTTTTGCAGACGGGACTGGACGACCCAAATCACGTTGATCCCACGGGAGAATTTTTTCTCACGGCGCATGCTGGAGAGTTAGCATAATCGTTACTTCAAGCAAACCGAGGATTGCGACGCGTGCCCCGTGGCGAGCTATGCGCGATTTCTGAACAGATCGAACGTAGCCTCCGTGGGCACGTCGCGAGTGAAAACCAAACCGTCTCGCAAAGTCGCCTGAAGGCCGCTCAAAACCGCGCTAATCGCCAGGTTCGGACACTAAGGACTCTTGACATGGGTCAACACTCCGTCGGCTGCTTGCAGGTACTGCTTTTCTGTGGGCGGCGATGGCGCGGGTGCTGACGCAATGACGAAATCTGTACCGGACAAGGCGGAAATCGCACTTGATTATCCTGAGAAACTCTATGTTGGAACCTTCGAGCGCTCGTCGCGATTTGAGGCGCATCTCAATTCAACGGGTTTCGCGTTGATCCTCGATCGCCCAGGCGAAGAAGGCGATCGCAGGTCAATTCACATGCACATCAACTATGGTCTATTCGCTGGCATTCTAAGCGATCTGGCTTCGTCAGTTAACCGCATTCCAAAAGACGACATCATGCATCGCGACCAACTCGCTCGTGCGGTCGCCGAATTGCACCGGGCGCTAAAATAGATGAAATCGCTCTACCTCAGTCGGACACCCAGGCGCTTCGAGATTTGTGGGGCTTTGTTGTCAATCGTAAAGTGGAACCCCGAGATGTCAGAGGCTTTTGATAGAATTTTGCGAACATTGCTCTTCGTCGGGTGCTTCACCTTCGTCACCGTCGTTGGACCATCGGCATCGTTTGCGGCTGATGCGTATCAAGGCAAAGCCATTGCGGAACGTTGGTGCACTGGCTGCCATGTTGTGGAACGCGAACAAAAAAGCCCGGCAACAGATCAAGCGCCGCCGTTTGCTTCGATTGCGGGAACGCCAGAGTTCGGCGCCAACAAGCTGGCGACTCTCTTGCTTGCACCACATCCGAACATGCCAAAGTTATCTCTAAGTCGTGAAGAGGTTGCGAACCTGGCTGAATATATCTTGACACTGAAATAGTGGGGCCAGGCTGCGGTAGTCGGAGCAGCAGATCATCCGGTGGAGCGTATCTCGGCGAAGGTGATCTTGGTGATGCTGGTATGGCGCGCGGCCTCAAAACAACGCCGGGGTCTGCGCCACCTTCAGCGGTCCCAGAAACACCGCGCCGTCGACAAAGCGCAGCGGAAACGCCCGCGCCTTCTTGCCTTCCAGCATGGCCTCCTTGCCGAGCGCATTGATGCCGGCGGCGGCGGCGACATTGGCGTTCTGCTTGACCATCTTGCCGAGACCCGGAAGCGCGCGGTCCAGCGCGCCGAGCAGGTTATTGACGTCAGCGGTTTTGACGCCGGGCGCGACGCGGTCGAGGGTTGCCTGCGGCACGCCCTCATCGAGCATCTTTTCAATGCCGAGCGCTGCAATCACCTTGTCCAGTCCGGCTACCGTCATCTGCAATTCGCCGTCGAGGCGGCCCTCCGCGCTGAGGCCGAGTGAGCCCGACGCGACCGCGATCAGATCGCCCTGCTGAACCCGGGATTGCACGATCTCGACATGGCCACCGGCGGCCTGGAGTTCGCGGAATCGCTGCGGCCAGGGCTTTGGCGAGAAATCCTTCAGGCCGGTCAGGATCGTCCGCACGTCGGCATCGAACGGCTCGGCGAGCAGCGGATGCACCTCCTGCACGCTGCCCTGCTCGATCCGCAACACGGTTTCGATATTGGGATGATCCAGGGCTGAGCCCTCGACCAGGCGGCCATGCAGCTCGATATGCTTTGCGCGCGCCAGCGGCGTCGGAGGCGAACCATCGGTCCGGTCGATCGAGGGATCGTCGAACACGAGAGAGATTCGCTGCGGCGCCGCCGGCAAACCCACCACGCTGCTGCGCGCCTTGCTCCAGTTCGCGATCATCGAAGGCTGGCCGGGACCCGCGATCGTGGCTGGTGCTGTAAATTCCGCGATCAGCAATTTCGGGTCATAGATCTGCGACACGATCAGGATTTCGCCGAGCTTGGCGGTGATCGGCGTCTGCGTCGCGGCCTGTCCGGCGGTCTGCGAAACCAGCGACACGCTGGCGCCGTCGCAGCGGACTTCGAGACGGAACGGGTAGCCGGCCACCGAGCGGCTGGCGCAATCATAGATGCGGCCGGACTTGGCCTCCCGCGCCCGCCAGGCATCGGCGGTTTCATCGACCTTCGAGGCGGAATAGAACCAGAACGCGCTCCACGCCGCGGCGGCAATCAGAAGCAGGACCGGCATGAAGAATAGGCGCCAAAGCGGGCGCCGGCGCGGCGCGAGGGTCATGTCGGACATGGAGCGACCTTTGACCAATGATTTTGTCAATTAAGCGGTCGTTTAAACCCTGGTGCCGGCCCTTGGCAAGTCGGCGGAAGTTAAGGGAGAACGGAAATTCCGCTTCGCCTGAAAAGCTTCTTCTGATAGCCGTCGCCTTAAATGCCAGCGAAAATCCTGTCCGAAGCGGAACTGTCCCAAGGCGACTTATCCCAAGGTGACCTATCCAAGGGCGACCTGTGGGTGTTCGGCTACGGTTCGCTGATGTGGCGGCCGGGCTTCGAGTTCATCGAACAGGTGCCGGCGCGGCTGATCGGCGAGCACCGCGCGCTCTGCGTCTATTCGTTCGACCATCGCGGAACACCCGAAAAACCCGGTCTGGTGCTCGGCCTCGACCGCGGCGGGGCCTGCCGCGGCGTCGCCTTCCGGGTCGCCGCAGCGCAACGCAACCACACCGTCGACTACCTGCGCAGCCGCGAGCAGACCACCAGCGTCTATCACGAAGTCATGCGCTCGGTCTGGCTTGAAAACGAAGCCCGGCAACGGGTCAGCGCGCTCGCTTATGTGGTCGACCGCGGCCACGTGCAATATGCCGGCCGGCTGTCCTTGACCGAACAGCTGCGCTACGTCCAGCAGGGCCATGGCCGTTCCGGAAACAATCGCGACTACGTGCTGGCAACCGTCAAGTCGATCGAAAAGCAGGGCTTTCGCGACAAGCAATTGCACCAGCTCGCCTTGATGCTGCACAACGACACGCCGCTGCATGGCGAGAGGCCTTGAGCTGGAAACTCCCCGTGCGGTGACACGCACGATGGAAATATCGATCATCTGAACTGGTGCCTCGTGATCGGTGGCCGGCCCGGGTGTTCGGGTGCATGAGCGATGGCGTGTTTATTTCTGCGCCCGCAGGGTTTAACCTGCATATGGGCTGGAGGATATTTTCATGCGCGTCTGCTGGCGAGAGGTCGCCGTTGCGTTTATTTTCTTTCTAGCCGGTTCAAACCCACTCGTTGCGGACGAAACCGAGCGACATGAACCGGACATCGATATGTTCGCGGCAATGGCCGGCAAGTGCAGCACGCTGAAAGTCGCGGAGCGCGATTTCGTATGCACGACCATCGCCTTCTTCCATAGCCCAGGGGGGCGATCCAGTTTCGCCGTGCCTCTGAATGATCCAGACGACGACAGTCACATCATTACGTTTTCGGGTGAGAAGAGTAGGAGAGAGCGGAATAATCTGTACGAGCTATCGATCGATCAGATGCTGTTTAAATCCAAGGACCGACCCAAAGTCGACGGGCTGCCGGTACCGTCGGTCGTGTTATCGACTGGAATGTGCAAGCAGATTGGGAATTTCGCCGCACAACAGGTATCCAGCATCACGTGTGATGCCACCGATGCAAATGGGAATAAATATGAACTCCAGTTTGAGTCGGATGGCTCACCTATCAGGGTACACATGGTCGCTGTATCCGATTCAACCGTCAGCGTACCCAATCCTGCTGCGAATGCGGCTCGGGCCAAGGCACTAGCCGCGCATATCGAACAGTTGAAATGCAGGCAAATGGCGGATGCTCAGGGCGTCCTGCCCAGAGACCGCACAGACTTCATCCTTCGATGTATGGAAGAATAGCGGCGGTGAAGAAGCGGTCAGGCGGGTTTCAATTGACCTTCTATACCAGGTCAGACCCGAGGAATTGGGGATAAAAGCCATGCGATTATTGTCAGCTCGCTGGGCCTTGTTCGGCTTGGCGATCGTTATATTGGTTGGCTATGGCCTAAATCGCGGGGTCCTGGTTGGATCCAGGATAGAAACCGCGAGGCTAAGCGACAACTATCCGGTGCCGTTCTACAAGAAACATTGTCGCTACCTGTTCTTCAACGGCATCCAGCAGGTTTGGACCAGCTCCAAATCAACAAGAGAAGAAGCGGAAAACAGCTCTTGTGCTCCGTTGAAAAATGAGCCCGTTATTCATCGCCGGCGAAAATCCAGTTCTTAAAGAACGCCGGAGTGGCCCGGCCGATGAATTTTATCGCGTCACCGCTGCGGCACGGAATTTGGTCGTTACCGGACCATCGCGGACATTGGCCAAGTCCGCACCAATCAAGCTCGATTTATAGATAACCACCCTGGGGGACATTTTGGAGCCAGAGGCTTCTTGAGCTACAGACTTTTCCCGCCGGCCGCGGCCGGCGGCGAAATGCTGATCGCCGCCACGAAAAATCACGGCAAAACTGTCGAAATCTGTATTCGCGATAACGGAACTGGTATCGCGGACGAGGTCAAAGAGAAGATATTCAACCCGTTTTTCACAACCAAGCCCTCGGGCGAAGGCACCGGTCTTGGCCCTGTCGATGAGCCACGACATCATCGTAAAGCAACACGGCGGCAGCATAGATGTCGAGACAGAGCCCGGACTTTTCACTGAGTTCAAAATCGTGTTGCCGCGGACAAACCAAAGGTAATCCACCCTCCAGCTAACCAGCCGACCGCGTCTAATTTGCTGCGGTGCGTGAGTTTCCTGTTGGCACATCGCGTCATTTCGCTGCGGCACGGAATTTGGTCGTTACCGGGCGATAGCGGATATTGGCTAAGCTTGAGCTACAAACTCTTCCCGCCGGCCGCAGCCGGCGGCGAAACCGGAACGCGGCCGAACAATTGCGCCTGCTCCTGCCGCGCCGTCGCCACCAGCCGATTGGTGGCGTCCTCGATCACGGTAGAGATGCGCGCGATGAATTCATGGCGCGGCAGGCCGGGCGGCAGCGGATCGAGAAATTCGACCACCAGCGTTCCGGGATAGCGCATGAACGTCCGTCGCGGCCAGAACAGCCCCGAATTGAGCGCCACCGGCAGACAGGCCACGTCGCTGTTGGCATAGACCAGGCCGACGCCGCTCTTGTAGTTCGGCGGCGCGTCCACAGGCATCCGGGTGCCTTCCGGAAAGATGATCAACTGACGACCGCGGCGAACCGCCTCGCCGGCCCGCTGCATCGTCTGTATCAGCGCGCGGCCCCCCGCGCCGCGGTCGACCCCGATCATGTTCGACTTGATCAGGTACCAGCCGAACAGCGGGATCCATCGCAGCTCGCGCTTGAGGATAAACAGCGGCTGATCGAAGAATTGCAGCAGCGCGAAGGTTTCCCATGTCGACTGATGTTTCGATGCGACGATCAGCGGTCCATCAGGAATTTTCTCGAGCCCGCGATATTCCACCCTGGTATTGCAGATCACACGCATCAGCCAGATGCTGCTGCGCGCCCAATATTTGGCGATCGCCATGATGGCCCGGCGCGGCATCAGGTAGGTCGGGATTCCGACAATCACCCAAAACGCCAGCACCAGGTAGAACAGCACGTTGTAGACCAGCGAACGCAGGAAAATCGAAACCATCGAAAATCCGATCAGTTGACTTGAGCCGTCGCCGGTTTGCGCGGCGTGATCGATCCGGTCGTCGGCTGGTCCGCGGCCTCGGGCGCCAGTTCGAGACCGGCTTCAGCCAGCGATACCCGCACCTCGGCGGCGACGTATTTGGCGTATTCCGATAGCAGCAGCCGCAAGGTCGTGCCACTGGTCCACCACGGTTCATCGCGCCATTTGTCGCCGACCACCGCGAACGGAATCAGCGCAATATCAGGCATCGCGTGCGACAGTTCGACGATCGCCCGCGGCATGTGATAATTCGATGTCACCACGATCAGCGATTTGAAGCCGCGATCGTGCGCCCAGCGCCGCGTCTCCGCCGCGTTGCTGCGGGTGTTGACGGCGGAGCGATCGAGATCGACGCAGCAGCTCAGTAGCGTCAGATTGTCGGGCGTCTGATTGTCGGGCGGCGAATTGTCGGGCAGCGAACGCGAAATGTCGCTTGCCGCATTGGTCGGGTGGACACCGGAGATCAACAGGCGCTTGCCATAGCCGCCGGCCAGCAATTCCATCGCATCGGAGACACGCGATGAGCCGCCGGTCAGCACCACGATGCCGTCGGCATTGCGGTCAGGCCTGATTTCGGCGCCACGCAGTTGCGAGAGAAACCCGACGAAGCCGATCGCGGCGCCGACGAACGCCACCGCCAGCACTGCGACGATCGCCGCGCGCAGCCAGCGCCGCGGCGCAGTGGTCGGCGCTTTCGGCGATGTATCGTCGGGCTGCCGGCTCATGCGATGCTGGTGATCCTTATCCGTGCAAATCTGGTTGCGCGTACAAGTCTAGAACGTTTTGAGACGAAATGGAGTCCGCATCATGCGGTATTAAGGCACAAACCGCGTCAGTCGATGTCGTCCAGCGTGGCGAACAGCGTTCGCCGCGAAGCCCATGCGGTGATCGCCGCAATCAGAACCGCCTGCGCCGCCAGCGTCAGATAGCCCGACGGGCGCAGCGAAAACGTGCCCAGTAGCGCCGCGAACTGGTCCCCGACCGGGGTGCCCGCGAACCAGCCGGCGATCGATTCGGAGAACCCGAAACCCAGCATCGCAACGCCGCCTCCGATCACGCCGCCCTCCAGGCCAAGCCGCAGGAAATGCCGCTGGAAGCGGTTGGCGATATAGCGGTCGCCGGCGCCGACGAAATGCAGAACCTCGACGATCGGGCGGTTCGCCGCCATGGCGCCGCGGGTCGCGAACGATACCGAAATGATGGTTGCGACGATCACCAGAGCGAGGATGCCGATGCCGGCGAGCACGGTCGCGCCGCTCATCGACCGCATCCGCTCGATCCAGGCGCGGTGATCGTCGACGCTGGCGGAAGGTGCTACCTGCGTCACCCGGGTGCGCAGCGCGGCGAGATCGAGCGCCGCACCCGGCTGAACCCGCGCGACGATGACGCGCGGCACCGGCAAGTCGTCAAACGAAAGGCCGCTGCCGAGCCAGGGTTCCAGCAGTTTGGCTGATTCGGCCTTGGTGAAGGGCCGGATTTCGAGGATGCCGGCTTGCGCGCGCATCGCTTCGGCGACCGCCGCCGCATCGCGGTCCAGATCGCGTCCGGCCGAGGGGCGCACCTGAACGGTGATTTCACTGGCCACTTCGGACTGCCACTCCGCCGCCGACGCGCTCACCAGCAGCACCGCCCCGGTGGTGATCGATGCGAGGAAGGTCATGATGGCGACCACGGCGACCAGCGCACGGCCGGCGATCGAGGCGCGCGGCACGATCGGCGACAGGTTGCGCGCCCGCGCCGGCACCTGCGGGCGCTCGCGTCCGAGATCGACCAACGGGCCGTGTTCGTCGTCGGCTCTACTCATAGGTATGCAGCCGTCCCTGGTGCAGCACCAGCCGCCGCGCCTCATACTGGTCCATCAGCGTGATATCATGAGTTGCGATGATCACCGCGGTGCCGGATTTGTTGAGTTCGATGAACAGCCGCAGCAGGCGTCGGCCCAGGGTCGGATCGACATTGCCGGTCGGCTCATCCGCCAGCAAGAGATGCGGCCGCGAGATCACGGCGCGGGCGATCGCCGCGCGCTGCTTCTCGCCGCCGGACAGCACCGGCGGCAGCGCATCCATTCGCTCGCCCAGACCGACCCATTTCAGGAGATCGATGACCTCCTTGCGATAGCTCGAATTCGTCCCGCCCCATCACCCGGAACGGCAGCGCCACGTTCTCGTAGGTGGTCATGTGATCGAGCAGGCGAAAGTCCTGCAGCACGATGCCGATCCGCTTGCGCAGATCGGCGATTTCGTCCTTGCCGAGCAGCGAGACGTCATGACCGAACAGATTGACGAGGCCGCGCGTCGGCCGCAGCGACAGGAACAACAACCTCAGGAGCGAGGTCTTGCCGGCGCCGGAGGGACCGGTGAGAAACTGGAAGGAGTGCGCGGGGATCCGGAACGAGAGGTCGCGCAGAATCTCCGGGCCGAGCCCGTAACGCAATCCGACATTTTCGAACCGAACCAAGCTCAGCTCCGTTCGATGTGGGGCGCGGCCGGAAACCTGCGGCCGAGGGCCCGGAATTCGCTCGCTTCGCCGCGGCTGCGAACCGAACAAAATGGTTGTGCTTCGGTTATGGTTTCCGATTCGTTAACGGTCGCCTTGTAGCATCTGCGCAGTATCATTTGTGGAGATCGGCTCCATGCACATCATTTGCCCCCATTGTACAACGTCCTATGCCATTGATCTGGCTACCCTGGGCGGGGCTGGCCGTACCGTGCGCTGTTCCCGTTGCAAGGAAGTCTGGCTGGCGCGGCCGGAGGATGCGATCGAAGCCGGCGCACCGGTGGTGGCGATGGCGGAAGCCGGCCAACAGGCCTCCGCGCAAGCCTCGGCAGAGCAATGGGGCGCGCAGGCGGAGGGGGGCGACAGCCAGGAACAGGAAATCCCGGTCGTCGAGAGCCCCTCGATATCGAGCGACTGGCCGGCTTCGACCGACGCCGGCGGCGTGCCGCAGACTGCCGGCGCCGACTGGCCGTCGCAAGCCAGGGACGATTTGGCGGACAATCTGGCGGACGCCGCGGCGGCGCGTCCGCGGCGGCGGTCATGGTTCCGGAACCTCTTGAAACCGCCGGCCCTGCTTCGCGCCGCCGGCAAATCATTCGCGAACCTTCCGACCGCCTGCGGCGCCATGGGCGCGCTGGTGCTGGCGTTGATGATCTGGCGCGTCGAGGTGGTGCGGCTGCTGCCGCAAACCGCGACGTTCTACAAAATGGTCGGATTCGACGTCAACCTGCGCGGTCTTGCATTCAAGGACATGAAGATCACTACCGAAACCGTGGAAGGTAAACCGGTGCTGGTGATCGAGGGCGTCATCGTCGGCGAGGCACGCCAGCCGGTCGAGTTGCCGCGGCTGCGTTTCAGCGTCAGCGACGCCCATGGCGCCGAGATCTACGCCTGGAACGCGGTACTGGACCAGCCGGTGCTAAAGCCCGGCGAGCGCGCCTGGTTCAAATCTCGGCTGGCTTCGCCGCCGCCCGAAGGGCGCCATATCGATGTGCGCTTCTTCAGCAAGCGTGATATCGCCGCCGGCAAGATCTGAACGGGCCCAGCTTCGAAAGACCATGCATCGATGCCGCGCGTACTGATCGCCGACGATGAAGCTTCCATGCGCACGCTGGTGGCGCGCGCCATCGCCATGGACGGCCACGACACCGTCACCGCCGAAGACGGCGCCGAAGCGCTGGAGATCCTGAGCCGCGAAGCGGGCAAATTCGATCTGCTGCTCACCGATATCCAGATGCCGGTGATGGACGGCATCGCGCTGGCGCTGTCGGCTGCCCGCGATTTTCCGGATCTGACGATTTTATTGATGACGGGCTTTGCCGATCAGCGCGAGCGCGCCTCGGGCCTCAGCGCCATCGCCCACGACGTCATCACCAAGCCGTTTTCGGTCGCCGATATCCGTGCCGCGGTGGCCGGCGCTCTGGCGGCGCGGAAGCAGGGCTAGAGCTTGGTGAGTTTAGCTTGATCCACAGATTTAGCGGAAGCGTACACCTCTCCCGTTGGGAGAGGTCGGCGCGTAGCGCCGGGTGAGGGGCTACGGTCTCTCGCAATGCTGCACCCCCTCACCCGATTTGCTTCGCAAATCGACCTCTCCCCGACGGGGAGAGGTGAAGTGTCGCGCTGACAGATCAATTCAATCAAAAGCCATCCCGCTCTAGCAGCGCGCCACTTGTCATTGCCGGGCTCGACCCGGCAACCCATCTCCTTCGAGGACTCTGCGAAGATGATGGATACGCGGGTCAAGCCCGCGTATGACGCCTTCCGGCAACGCCGTCGGCGTTGGAAATGACTGCTAATAATCCTTCAGCAGCCGCTCGATGTAGTCGAGCTCGATCTGCGGGCGTTGCGGATCGGCAAGCCGGCGGCGGAGTTCTTCCAGAATCCGGCGAACCCGCTGCACATCGATTTCGCCGGGAATCTTGACCGTCAGATCGTCGCCGAATTCGCGTCCGCGCAGCGGCCGCCCCAACGGATCGTTGGTATTGCCGCCGTTCTGCTGACGGCCTGCGCGATCGCCCGGGCCGTTGCCCTGTCCGTCGCCATCACCCTGCTGCATCCCCTGCGCGAGCTTCTCGGCGCCCTTGCGCAAGGCTTCCAGCGCCTGTCCTTGCGAATCCACCGCACCGTCGGCGTTACCCTCACCGAGCTTGCCGCCGGCGTCGTCCATCGCGCTGTCGGCCTCGCCGAGGCCATCCTCGCCGTCGCCTTGCTGGCCGTCGCCGTCCTGTCCCTTTTGCCCCTTTTGACCCTTCTCGCCGCGCTGGCCTTGCTGGCCTTGCTGCCCCGTGCCGCGCTTGGCGAGTTCCTGCTGCAACTTCTTCAGCCGCTCGCGCAGGCCCTGCTGATCCTGCTGCAGATCGCCCATGCTCTGGTCGTTTTGCTTGCCGCGCGCATGATCGCGCCGCAAATCCTGGCCCTGCTTGAAGGTCTTGTCACGCAACTGCTGCTGCTTGCGAATCATGTCGCCGAGTTCGTTCAGCGCCTGCTCCATGTCGTTCTCACCGGACTGGGGCTGTGCCATCTGCAGGTTTTCCAGCATCTGCTGCAACTGCTCGAGCAATTGCTTGGCGGCATCCTTGTCGCCGGAGCGCGACAGGCGCTCCATGCGCTCGATCATGTTGTTGAGGTCCTGCTGCCGCATCACCTTGGTATTGGGATCGAGCGGCCGCGCCAATGCCTGCTGATTGTTGCGCTGCTGTTCGACCAGCTGACGCAGGAAATTATCCAGCGCCGCCCGCAGGTCCTGGGTGAGCTTCTTGATTTCCTCGTCGCTGGCGCCGCGCTCCAGCGCCTGCTTGAGCGCCTCCTGCGCCGCGCGCAATGCCTTGTCGACATCAGTGATGTCGCCATCCTCGATGCTGACCGCCAGCGCCCACAGGCTGGCCACGACGTCGCGCATCGCGTCATCGGAGCGGGCGGCCTCGAGTTGCCGCGCGACGCTGTAGAGGCCGAGATACTGGCCGGTTTCGGGCATGAACAGTTGTGGTGCGATCATCAGCGCATCGAGCGCGGTGTAGACTTGCGCGTTCTGGTTGGCGTCGAGCGCCAGGATACGGCGCTGCTCGATCAGCGCCCGCGCCAGCGGCTTGGTGAACAGCCGCTCCGGAAGCCGCAGGTTGAACGGCTCACTGCGGCCCTCATTGCCGGCCTCGTCGCGCGCCGTCAGGGTCAGGCTGACGTCGGCGCCGGCGTAGGGATCCTCGCTGAGATCCTTGACGGTTTGGCCGACGCCATTGCGGGTCCGCGCATTGGGAAGCACCAGGGAGAATTGCGGGGCCTCGAACAGCGGCCGCGGCTCGACGGAACTTTTCGGCGCATCTGCGGGCCGGACCGCGACATGCGCCTGCGCTGCGGTAACGCCGTAATCATCCTCGATCTTGTAGGACAGCTGCAGCGAGCCGCGGGCCTGACGCTCCGGATCCTTGGTCAGCGCAATGGTCGGGGCACGGTCGGGAACCGCGCTGAACTTCCATTGCGGTTGACCGGAGGGCGCGCGGACATGCGCCGTGCCATCGCCGGCGATGGTGAAATGCCGCTCATTGGTGCCCTTCGGGGCCTGCTCGGTCGGCACGGCTTCGGTGACGCCGCCGGCGGCGACCACGTCGAGGGTGCCGCCGCTGGAGCGCACGATCAAGGTGCTGCCCACTGGGACCGGCAGCGCTCCCGCGACCGGCACGCCGGCCTCCTTGTTCGCAGCCGACAGGATGATCGGAGGCTTGCCGGTGTAGTTCGGCGGCGTCACCCAGGCGTCGACCCTGATATTGGCTGACGCCAGCACCCCGTTCCAGTCGAACGCCGCCGCGGTGCGCATCATGCGCTCGTCGCCGGCGGCGAAATAGGTGGCGACCATCAACACCACGACCAGCGCACGCACCGCCCAGGGATCGTGGATCGCCAGCCGCGGCGACGGCAGGCCGGCGCGGATGCGCTTGATCGACGCCAGCGTGCGTTCACGCTGGGCCTGCCACAGCGCCAGCGCGACCGGATCCCTGGAGGCCAGCGAATCAGTCAGCGCGGTCGCCGGGCGATGGCGAATGCCGGAACCGCGATCCAGCCGGCTCAGGCCTTCTTCGCGGCTCGGCCAGCGAAACCGGACCAGCGGAAGCAACGCGCCGAGCGCGAGCAGGCCGAACAGCCCGAGGCCGATCGCGCGCGCGACAAACGGCAGCAGCAGCCACAATCCGACCCAGGACACCACCAGGAACAGGCCGACGACGGTCAACAGCCGCGCCAAATGCGGCCAGAAGCGCTCCCACGCGATGGCATATTTGGCCCGCCGCAGGGCCTGCGTCAGCTGCAGCCGCGAAACAGCATCAGGGTCGCGCACGGGCGCTGACGGGTCGGGAGTGGCGCCGTTCAACAAACTCTCCAAGTTGCCGAAAGAGAATCCTAGCACAACGGCGGCAATGAGGCACCCGCTCCGGAGCAGTAACCCACACTGCTAAACGGGCATAACACGAAGGCGTGACTGCCGGCCGGCGGGCCCCATGACGTCGGCGGGCGGACCGGTAGGCCAAACACACCTCCGCCTTCCCTCCGCTGCCGCACGCGGGTTTTGCCCGATCACCGCCTTAGCGCCGAAAGTACGCCGACTAAGGGCGCCATCAGGCCTACTTGGCCATTCCCGGACCCTTCGAGTTGGAGGCACTCTGACCCGTCGGCCTGGCCGGGCGCTTCGCGTGCGACGGCGCAGCGTGCTCGCTGAGCCTTCGCGCCAACGTTTCCAAATCCTTCTTTCGTCCCGCGCGGAGCAGATCCGAGAACTCCCGCGGATCGATCGACGGAAGCGAGCGCGTCTCGGGCGGCGGCGTCAACCAACGCCTCGAGGCGCGTCGCAGCAAACGAAAGATGACGCGCAGGCTCCTCATCTCAGGTCCGACGCAGAAGCCTCCTTCGGAGCGAGAGGAGAGACCGGTGAACCGGGGCCTATCTTTTGCAGATTGCCGGTGATCACCCGGTCGTTTTCGGCGAGACCGGTGACACTGACGGAATCGCCGTCCGTCGGACCGAGCGTCACGATCTTCTGTTCGGCCTTGCTGTCCGGGCCAACGACGTAGACATACTTCCCGAGTTGGCTCGACCCCAAGGCGATCTGAGGCACCAGAAGCGCGTCGGGCTCGTCGCGAACGTGCAGACGTACGCGGACGTATTGACCCGGAAGAAGCGTGAACTTCGGATTGGGTACGGTCGCCCGTGCGGTGATCGTTCCCGTCGCCCGGTCGACCCCGTTGTCGATGAAGGTGAGCTCACCCGAATAGTCCGCCGAAGCATCGTCGGGAAGCGAGACCTTGGCCACCACCTTGCGGGCGTTGCGGGCCGTCTGGATGACGCCGAGGTCCCGTTCGCTGGGATTGAAAGTCACGTAGAGCGGGTCGAGTTGCACCAGCGTGTTGAGGGTAAAGCCGGATCCGCCGACGAGCGTGCCCACGGGAGCCCGGTTGCGGCCGAGGCGGCCGGTAAACGGCGCGCGGATTTCCGTATAGGCGAGATTGATGTCCGCGGAGCGGACGCTCGCATTGTTCATCGCGACCGAAGCCTCGCTCTGGCCCAGCGTGCTGGCACGCTGATCATAATTGTCCCTGGCGAGGAAGCCGGTCTTGACCAGTTCGTCACCGCGATGAAAATTCGAACGCGCGTAATCGAGCGCCGCGACATCGTGCTGCACCTGCGCCTTGGCCTGATCGAGCGCCGCGCGATAGTCGCGGTCGTCGATCTTGTAGAGCAGATTGCCCTCCTTCACGTCGGCGCCGTCTGTCGCGGGCTGCGATTGAATGTAGCCGGCGACCTTGGCCTGAAGGGAGACCTCGCGGATCGATTCGGTCCGCGCGGAATAGTCGAGATAGACCGGGATCGTGCGCTTGATCACGGAAATCACGGGCACCGGCATGGCTGGCGGCCCCGCTGGAGCCGCGGCCGCGACCGGTCCTGACCGGAACGTGGAGGCGAGAATAGCCGCGCCGACGCAGACAACGGCGGCGCCGCTGAACCAGATTTTCCAATGTCGCATGGCTGTTTTCCCTGATTTTACTCGGCCGGAACGTGGCTCGGCTCGGATATGTACGATGTTTCTGGCGAATGACCGCGTTCGCGCAGGCCCTCGATGACCGCGTAGAACACGGGGACGAACAGCAGCGTCAAAATCGTCGCGGCCAGCATTCCTCCAAACACGGTCGTGCCGATCGACTGCCGGCTGGCGGCGCCCGCACCGCTCGCGACCATCAGCGGCACAACGCCAAGAATGAAAGCGAATGCCGTCATCAGGATAGGCCGCAGCCTGAGGCGTGCCGCCTCCATCGCGGCCTCCACAATGCTCAAGCCTTCCAGTCGCCGTCGTTTGGCGAACTCGACGATCAGAATGGCGTTCTTCGCCGACAGCCCGATCAGCATGACGAAGCCGATTTGCGAATAGACATCGGTCTGCAGGCCGCGAACGAAAAGTGCCAGGAATGCGCCGAACAAGGCCAGCGGCACCGCGAACAGCACCATGAAGGGCATGGTCCAGCTTTCGTACTGCGCGGCAAGGATCAGGAACACGAACACGATCGCCAGAGTGAATACGACCATCGCAATCGAGCCTGCCTTGAGCTCTTGATAGGTGATACCGGTCCATTCGAAGGCGAAGTCACGCGGCAACGCGATCGCCGCGGCGCGTTCCATCGCAATCACCGCCTGTCCCGAACTAAAGCCTGGCGCGGCGCCACCATTGATCAGCGCGGATGCATAGTTGTTGTAGTGCGGAACGGTCTCGGGGCCGACGATCGGTTTCAACAAGCCCAGCGTGCTCAGCGGAACCATACTGCCGCCAGAGTTACGCACATAGAGCCGCGAGAGGTCCGTTGCGGCCGCGCGCGAGTCGTTATCCGCCTGGAGCGTGACACGGAATGTGCGCCCGAACAAATTGAAATCGTTCACGTAGAGGGACCCAAGGAAAATCTGCAAGGTGTTGAACACGTCGGGCACATTCAATCCGAGCAGCTTCGCCTTGGTGCGATCGAGATCGTACTTGAACTGCGGCGTCGAGGTCGAAAACGAAGAGAACAGCTGCATCGGATTGAGTTCGGGTTGCTTGCGCGCCTCCGCGATCAGCGCCTGCGTCGCCTCGTTCAGAGCGAAGCTTCCGCGTCCGGTCAGGTCCTCCACCTGGAATTCGAAACCACCTGTGGTTCCCAGACCGGGAATGGACGGCGGATCGAAGCTCAACACGAAGGCTTCGGGAATCATCAGGAGCTTCATCCGGACGTCGGCGACAATCCGCGACGCGGTCTGCGAGGGCGGCCGTTCGTCCCATGGCTTGAGGATCCCGAATTCGACGGCGGAATTCGACTGCGCCGCGTTGGTCAGGAAGTTAAGGCCGCTGATCGAGCCGACGATATCGACGCCCGGCGTACCTTCGAGCACGTTCCTGACCTTTTCGGCGACCGCATCGGTGCGTTGCAAGGACGCGCCATCAGGAAGCTGGATCACGACGAAGAAATACCCCTGATCCTCGACGGGCAGGAAGCTCGACGGGATGCGCTGGGCGAGGAAAACGGTTGCGCCCAGAACGACAACAAACAATGACAGGACAGCCCAACGCCATCCGATCAGCACCTTCACCAGATTTGCATAGCCGTGCGACAGGTGTCCGAAGCCGGCGTTGAACCAGCGGAACGGAGCAAAGTCGCTCGGCGGCCGGTGCCGCAGGAATGCCGCGCTCAAGGCCGGACTTAATGTAAGCGAATTGAAGGCCGAGATTCCCACAGAGATCGCGACCGTCAGGGCGAACTGATTGTAAAGACGTCCGGTGACGCCCGGAATGAACGCGACGGGCACGAACACCGCCATCAGCACGGCGGTTGTCGCGATGATGGGACCCGTCACCTCGGCCATGGCCGCTTGTGCGGCCCGCAGCGGCGGCAGGCCGTTTTCGAGCTGTCGTTCCACATTCTCGACTACGACGATTGCGTCGTCGACCACGAGGCCGATCGCGAGCACCATGCCAAGCAAACTCAGCATATTCAGCGAAAATCCCATGACCTGCATCACGGCGAGGGTCGCGATGAGCGACACCGGAATGGCAATCGTCGGAATCAACGTGGTTCGCCAGTTCTGCAGGAAAACGAAGACAACAAGGACGACCAGGCACAACGCCTCAGTCAGGGTCATGATCACGTCATGCTTCGCCGCGGACACGAACCGTGTCGTATCGTAATGCAGCCCGTACGCGATTCCCTTGGGGAAGCGCTTCGACAGCTCTTCCATCTTCTCCTTGACGTGCTGCTGCAAGTCGAGCGCATTCGAGCCCGGCAGCTGGAACACAGCCAGGACGACGGTGGGATCCTTTCCGAAAACCGCCGTCGACGAATATTGCAAGGCGCCGAGTTCGATCCGGGCGATATCCCGCATCCGAACGATCGCACCGCTCGAAGGATCGGAGCGAACCACGATGTCCCCGAACTGCTCGGGATCGCTGAGCCGCCCGGTGGCGTTCACCTGCATTTCGAATGGCGTGCCTTCAGGCGCCGGAGACTGTCCGATCTTGCCGGCAGCGACCTGAACGTTCTGTTCGGCGACGGCCTGTTGCACATCGACCGCCGTGATACCGAGCTTGGCGAGCTTGTCGGGATCGAGCCAGATCCGCATCGAATAGCGCCGCTCGCCGAAGATTTGCACGTCGCCCACGCCGGGCACCCGCTTGAGCGGATCGACGACCTGCAGATAGGCGTAGTTGCTGAGCGCCACGGGATCGACAGAGCGATCCGGAGAAACCAGGTTCACGATCAGCACGAAGTTGGGATTCTGCTTCTTGATGATGACGCCGGCCTGATTGACGATCGGCGGCAGCGAAGCCGCGGCCTGCGTCACCCGGTTTTGCACGTCCACCGCGGCGATGCTCAGGGGATAGCCGACGTCGAACGTCACCGTGATGGTGGACGATCCGTCGTTCGAACTCGAGGATGACATATAAGTCATCCCCTGGACGCCATTGATCTGCTGTTCAAGCGGTGTCGTCACGGTATCCGCAACGACCTGCGCACTGGCCCCCGGATAAACCGCGCTGATGACCACCTGCGGCGGGGTGATGACCACCTGCGGCGGGGTAATGTCCGGAAATTGCGAAACCGGCAGCAGAAAATAGCAAATCGCGCCGGCCAGAACCATGATGACGGCGATCGACGAGGCAAAGATCGGCCGATGAATGAAGAAACCAACCATGGAAACGATCCGATCTTGACCTGAACTGCCGGCGAGTGTTACCACTCGGTAACGGCGGACATTACCGACCGGTAACACCGCGGTCAAGCGGGGGCGAAGCAAGGGGTCTTGAAGCGAGGGTCCCTAGAGGAAACGAGATGACCGAAGCCCTTTCTGGCGCTCTGAGGCCACGCGAGCGGATTCTGCTGGCGGCTCGTGACCTGTTTCACCGTCACGGCATTCGCGGCGTCGGTGTTGAAACCATCGCTGAAGCGGCCGGCACGAACAAGATGACCCTCTACCGGCATTTCGATTCGAAGGACGATCTCATCATCGCCTACCTGCGCGGCGTGGCCGTCGAGGTCGACGAGATGTGGCGGGATTTCGAGCGCGATCACCCCGGCGACACGCAAGCGCAGTTGAAGGCCTGGTTGATCTGTGCGGAGGAGTGCGTGACATCCGACGAGCGCGGCTGCGACCTCGCCAATGCCGCCGTCGAACTAACCGCGGACGGCCACCCGGGACGCCGCATCATCGAAGAATTGAAGACCGAGCACCGCAATCGCCTCGCTTCGCTCTGCCGTCGCGCCGGCATCTCCCAACCGGAAGTGCTCGCCGACACCCTCACTCTCCTGCTCGAAGGCGCTCGCGTCAGCCGTCAGGCCGCCGGCAGCAAAGGCCCCAGTGCGAAATTTACCGCCACCGCCGAGGCTGTCATCGCGACGTTCAAGGCCAAGCCAAAAGCCCGCCGCAAAACGCGCAAAGCCGCGTCGCCGCGCGCCTAGGGCACGATCGGTTCTGATTGAATCAGAACCGACGCTCTAGCGCTTCCAAGCCGCACCGTGTCCGGGACGCGCACACTCACAACCACGGCGCTTGTCGGTCCATCGCGATCAACTCATCGACCTCGATGCGCGGCCGCACCACCGCATACTGGTCGTCCTTGACCAAGACTTCCGGCACCAGCGCGCGGGTGTTGTAGGTGCCCGATTGCACCGCGCCATAGGCGCCGGCGGTCATGACAGCCAGCAGGTCGCCGGATTTGGGCTCGGCGAGCTTGCGGTCGAGCGCGAGATAATCGCCGGTTTCGCAGACCGGCCCGACCACGTCCGCGACGATGGTGGGTGCTTCTTTCGCCGCCTGACGGAGCGGCAGGATGTCGTGGTGCGCCTCGTACAAGGTGGGACGGATCAGGTCGTTCATCGCCGCGTCGATGATGACAAAATTCTTCGCAGCACCCGGCTTCACATAGATCACGCGGGTGACGAGGATACCGGCATTGCCGACGATCATCCGCCCCGGTTCGAACATCAGCGTGCAGCCGAGATTATGCGTCACGCGCTTGACCATGGCGGCATAGACATCGGGCGCCGGCGGCGCTGCGCGATCCATGTAATAGGGAATGCCGAGGCCGCCGCCGAAATCGATATGCGAGATGGTGTGGCCGTCGGCGCGCAGCGTCTGGACGAATTCCGCCAGGATGCGGAACGCGGTCTCCATCCGGCTCAGATCGGTGATCTGGCTGCCGATATGCATGTCGGTGCCGGTCACCTCGATCCCCGGCAGTTGCGCCGCGCGGGCATAGACCGCGCGCGCCCGGGCAAGAGGAACGCCGAACTTGTTCTCGGATTTGCCGGTGGCGATCTTGGCATGGGTGCCGGCGTCGACATCGGGATTGACCCGGACCGAGATCCGCGCCGTCTTCCCGGTCTCAGTGGCAAGCCGCGAGAGCAATTCGAGTTCGGGCTCGGATTCGACATTGATGCAGAGAATGTCGGCGGCCAGCGCCGCGCGCAGTTCGGCTTCGGTCTTGCCGACGCCGGAGAACAGGATCTTCTGCGGCGGAATGCCGGCGGCCAGCGCGCGCTTCAACTCGCCGCCCGAAACCACGTCGGCGCCGGCGCCGAGTTTCGCCAGCGTGCGCAGCACCGACTGGTTCGAATTGGCCTTCATGGCGTAACAGACCACCGCCTTCTCACCGGCGAAGGCCTCGCTGAACACCCGGTAATGGCGCTCCAGGGTCGCGGTCGAATAGCAATAAAACGGCGTGCCGACCGCATCCGCCAGATCGATCAGATTCACCGCCTCGGCGTGAAGCACGCCGTTGCGATAGTCGAAGTGATTCATGGCCGGCTCAGTTGCCCAGCAGCGGGTCGAGAAGGAATGGTCGCTTGGCGCCTTTAGGGGCGGTCGTCGGCGCATCGGGGGTCGGATCGAACAGGCTCGGTCTTGCTGCCGGCTCATGATCGGCATTCGCCTGCGCGGCGGCGACCGCGTCCGGCGATGCGGACGGCGGCAGGTCGAGCGGCCCCTTGCGGCCGCAGCCGGCCAGCGCCAGCGCGGTGGCGGCCAGCAGGACCATGGTCCATCTCGATGACAACGGGCTAGAAAAACAATTCACGGCGATATCCCCAAAGCGGCCGCACCATACAAAGATTGCTCGGCGATGGCGAGACCCGGAGATCGAGGAAATTTGCGACGTAAATTGCGGCTCAGCCCAATTTTCGCTCTTTTTCCAGTCGCT
Source organism: uncultured Pseudomonadota bacterium (assembly GCA_963771225.1). Classification (GTDB taxonomy): domain Bacteria; phylum Pseudomonadota; class Alphaproteobacteria; order Rhizobiales; family Xanthobacteraceae; genus Bradyrhizobium. Next base: position 39,307 of record CAVYSR010000018.1, read on the forward strand.
TGAGCCAGCTTCTCGCTTGCGCGCGGACATTCTTGGGCGCGGTTCCACCATAGCTGGCGCGGCTTTTCACCGAGGCTTCCACCGAAAGCACGGCCAAAACCTGTGCCGTGATCTTCGGCTCGATCGCCTGCATGTCGGCAAGCGGCAGCAAATGCAATGCCACGCCCTCCTTCGAGGCCTTGGCGACGATACGCCCGGTGACGTGATGGGCATCGCGGAACGGCATTTTCAGCGTCCGCACCAGCCAGTCGGCGAGATCCGTGGCGGTGGCGTAGCCCTCGCCGGCGGCAGCCTTCATTCGCGCCTCGTCCGGCACGATGTCGGCGACCATTCCGGTCATCGCCCGGACCGCCAGCGAAAGCGCGCCGAATGCTTCCATCGCACCCTGCTTGTCCTCCTGCATGTCCTTTTGATAGGCCAGCGGCAGGCCCTTCATCACGATCAGCAACGCGGTCAGCGCGCCGATCACCCGGCCGGTCTTGGCGCGAACCAGTTCGGCGGCGTCGGGATTGCGCTTCTGCGGCATGATCGAAGAGCCGGTGGTGAATTTGTCGCTTAGCCGCACCAGCCCCACCAGCGGCGAGGTCCAGATCACGATTTCCTCGGCGAAGCGCGACAGGTGCACCGATGCGATCGCCGCCGCCGACAAGGTTTCGAGCACGAAGTCGCGGTCCGAGACCGCATCGAGCGAATTGGCCATCGGCCGGTCGAATCCGAGCGCCTTTGCGGTGGCGTCGCGATCGATCGGGAAAGAAGTGCCGGCCAGTGCGGCGGCGCCCAGCGGCGATTCGTTCAAGCGTTTGCGGGCATCGGCAAAACGACCGCGATCGCGCGCCGCCATCTCGACATAGGCCAGTAGATGATGCCCGAACGTCACGGGTTGGGCGGTCTGCAGATGCGTGAAGCCGGGCATCACCGTGTCGGCATGTTCCAGCGCCCGCGTCACCAGCGCAGTTTGGAATGCGGCCAGCGCGGCATCGGTCGCGTCGATGGTATCGCGGACGTACAGCCGAAAATCAGTCGCGACCTGATCGTTGCGCGAACGGGCGGTGTGCAGCCTTCCCGCGGCAGGCCCGATCAGCTCGCCGAGCCGGCTTTCGACATTCATGTGAATGTCTTCGAGGGCACGCTTGAAATCGAACGATCCCTTGGTGATCTCTGACAAAATCGTGTCTAGACCCCTGGCGATATTTTTCGCATCGTTCGCGGTGATAATGCCTTGCGCTGCCAGCATCGCGGCGTGGGCCTTGGACGCGGCAATGTCCTGGGCATAGAGGTGACGATCGACGTCGATGGAGACGTTGATTTCCTCCATGATCGCATCGGGGCGCTCGGTGAACCGGCCGCCCCACATCTTGTTGCTCATCTTGTGCCGCTCATATTCACGCTTGCCGGGTTAAGGATATCTTCGAGACACTCGCCCGGCCGGTTGCAACCTATGCCCTGCATAGCCGTATCTTATACAGGATGACAAACGATATGCCCGACGCCCTGCCGCCGAGAAATCTGCCAACGCGCCGCATCGTGATGGTGCTGGGCACCCTTTTGGTCGGCAGCGCGGCTGGATTGCTCGCGATCTATGGGATCGCGGGATCGGCACGCCATGCAAGGGCCGACTCACCCTGCGCTTCGGCGCTAGAAACGGCCAAAAGGATAGCGCCGCTGGCCACCGGCGAAGTCGCGGCACTGACCATGGCGACCAAACCGCTGCAGATGCCCGATCTGGCCTTTGTGGACGGCACCGGCCAGCCGAAAAAGCTGTCGGACTGGAAGGGACGCACGGTTCTATTGAACCTGTGGGCGACCTGGTGCGTGCCGTGCCGCAAGGAAATGCCGGCGCTGGATAGCCTGCAGGGCAAGCTCGGCAGCGACAAATTCGCTGTGGTCGCTGTCAATATCGATACTCGCGATCCCGAAAAGCCCCGGAAATTCCTGAAAGACAGCAATCTGACCCAGCTTGGTTTTTTCGGCGATGCTCAAGCCCGGGTGTTTCAGGACCTGAAAAGCAACGGCCTGGCGCTGGGAATGCCGACCTCGGTTCTGGTCGACGGTCAGGGTTGTGAAATCGCCAACATTGCCGGCCCCGCCGAGTGGGACAGTCCGGACGCCATCAAGCTGATTACGGCCGCGACCACGCCTTAGACTGTAACGTCGAGATTGCCGCCGATGCCGGCGGCGACGTTGGCGAGCGACGAGGCGTTCTGTTGGCCCGCCCCGAGCAGGGTCAAGACCGCGGATTTCTCCGCATCCATATTTGATTTCAGGACCGTGGCGGCGACCTGCGTCTGCAGGCCGCCCGACTGGGCGGCGAGAATGCCGCTGACCAAACTCATATCCATACGCAAATTCCCTGACATCGGCAGATTATCCGCGAGGAATTAACGAATAGCTTTCAGCCTGAAGTGGCCGCGAAAGCGGCGCCGAGGGTGCGCAGCGCGCCACGTGTTCTGGCGTCGGACAGCCTCGAATGCAGCATGACGTCACGGGACGGCAGCGGCGGCAGGCCAAGCCGCCGCCCGACATCGACCGTACCTGACGGCGCCACCCGGCGCGCCAGCGCCGCCACCGCCAGACCCGCGGAAACCGCAGCACCAATGGCGGCGACCCCGCCGCCGACGAACACCTCGGTCCAGGGGATGCCGGCGGCGTCGAGAGCACCGATGGCCATGGCGCGGACGCTGCAGGGCTCGGCCTGGGTCGCAAGCCGCAGCGGCTCACCCGGCTGGCGATGGAAATCAGGTGCGGCCATCCAGCCGAACGGCTCTTCGAACAATCGATCGCCGTCGCGGCGATGGGCGTCGTGCCCGAGCACAATGGCCGCATCAAGCGCGCCGCCGTCGAAGGCCTCAAGCACCGCGCGCGAGGCGTCGATGTGCAGTTCCATCACCAGTCCGGGATCGTTGCCGTTGATGCGCTTCAATAAGCCCGCGAGCTCGGTGCCGACGATATGATGGCTGATGCCGACGATCAGACGGCGATGCTCGACCGCAAAGGCGCCCACGGCCGATTGATGCGCGGCGACGAGGTTGCGGGCCGCTCCGAGGAAGACGCTACCTTCCGCGGACAGGCGGACCATCCGCGGGGTCCGCTCCAACAGCCGTCGGCCGAGCCCGTCCTCCAGGCGCTTGATCTTCAGGCTCACCGCCGATTGCGTGGTGTCCATCGCCTCCGCGGCGCGGGTGAAGCTGTTCAGATCAGCCACCAGGACAAAGGCCTGGACCGCCTCGACATCGAGCGCTTTCATGGCCATTTATTTAAATATGAAATCACTGAAACAGTTTATCATATCGTTTTTAAATGATCAAGAAGTTGCTAGGTAGGGTCCACACGCATCAACCAACGCAGGAGACCATCATGCCATTGACCCGGGTTTCACTGAGGCGGGGCAAGCCCGCTGCCTATCGCAAGGCCATTCTCGAAGGCCTCTATCAGGCCATGCGCGAGACCTTCGATGTCCCCGAGGGTGACCGCTTCATGATCGTCACCGAACATGACCCCGACGATTTCGTCTATGGCGCCGATTATCTCGGCATCCAGCGCAGCGACGATCTGGTCATCATTCAGATCACCGTCAGCAACACGCGCAACGTCGAGCAGAAGCAAAAGCTGTATCGGCGGATCGTCGAACGGCTGACCGAAAGCCCCGGGCTGCGGCCTGAGGATATTTTCATCAATCTGGTCGAGGTGCTTCCGGAAAACTGGTCGTTCGGCCACGGCGAAGCACAATACGTTCGATGACCGCCATGCCTACGCTCTCGCCGCGCCTGAACGGCATCCACGCCTTATCGTCAAAACGGATAAATCAGCGCGTCGGAACCGGCTTGTCGCCGCGATAGTCGTAGAAGCCGCGCTGGGTCTTGCGGCCGAGCCAGCCGGCCTCGACGTATTTGACCAGCAGCGGACACGGCCGATATTTCGAGTCCGCCAGGCCCTCATGCAGCACCTGCATGATCGACAGACAGGTATCGAGGCCGATGAAATCGGCCAGTTCAAGCGGCCCCATCGGGTGGTGCGCGCCGAGCTTCATCGCGGCATCGATCGCCTCGACGTTTCCGACGCCTTCATACAGCGTATAGATCGCCTCATTGATCATCGGCAGCAGAATGCGGTTGACGATGAAGGCCGGAAAATCCTCCGAAACGGCGATGTGCTTGCCGAGCCGGTTGACGAATTCCTTGGCCGCATCGAAGGTCGAATCATCGGTGGCGATGCCGCGGATCAGTTCGACCAGTTCCATCAGCGGTACCGGATTCATGAAATGAATGCCGATGAAGCGCTCGGGGCGGTCGGTGGAAGCGGCAAGCCGGGTGATCGAAATCGACGAGGTGTTGGAGGCCACGATGGCTTCGGGCTTCAGCACCGCGCAGACATCGTGGAAGATCTTGCGCTTGATCTCTTCCTTCTCGACCGCGCTCTCGATCACCAGATCGCAATCGGCGAGCCCATCCATCGTCTCGGTGGAAACGATCCGGCCCAGTGCCTGCTTGCGCCCGTCTTCGGAGATGATTTTCTTGGCGACCTGGCGCGACAGATTGCCGTTGATGGTCGCCATCCCCGATTTCAGGCGCTCGGCGGAGACGTCGTTGAGCACCACGTCGAACCCGGCAAGTGCTGCCACATGCGCGATGCCGTTGCCCATCTGGCCCGAGCCGATCACGCCGACCTTCTTGATCATAACCGCCATCTTGTCATCTCACCGGAGCGACGCGCACTGTGCGTCGGCTCCATCCCTTGCATCGACGCCGGCCAAACTGCGCTTGATCCAGTCGGCCGTTTCAATCGTGGTTACTTTTAATCGTGGTCACTTGCCAAGCTTGCCGATCGCCTCGGTCAGTTCGGGAACCGCCTGATACAGGTCCGCGACCAGACCGTAATCGGCAACCTGGAAGATCGGCGCGTCTTCATCCTTGTTGATCGCGACGATCACCTTGGAATCCTTCATGCCGGCGAGGTGCTGAATCGCGCCGGAAATGCCGATCGCAATATAGAGTTCCGGCGCCACCACCTTGCCGGTCTGGCCGACCTGCCAGTCGTTCGGCGCATATCCGGCATCGACCGCGGCGCGCGAAGCGCCGACGCCGGCGCCGAGTTCGTCGGCGAGCGGCTCGATATATTTGGCGAAATTCTCGCGGCTCTGCATGGCGCGGCCGCCGGAGACGATGATCCTGGCCGACGTCAGTTCGGGACGATCGCTCTTGGCAACCTCCTCACCGACAAAACTGGAGAGGCCGGGATCGGCCGCCGACGCGGCATTTTCCACCGACGCGCTGCCGCCGTCTCCGGCCGCGGCGAAGGTCGAGGTCCGCACCGTGATGACCTTCTTGGCGTCCTTCGATTTCACGGTCTGGATCGCATTACCGGCATAGATCGGCCGCTCGAAGGTGTCGGGCGAAACCACCTTGATGATTTCCGATATCTGCATCACGTCGAGCAACGCGGCCACCCGCGGCATCACATTCTTGAAGCGCGAAGTCGCGGGCGCGACAAAGGCATCATAGGAAGGGGCCAGCGCCACGATCAGCGCGGCCAGCGGCTCGGCGAGATCGTGGGCATAGGCGGCATTGTCCGCCAGCAGCACCTTTCTAACGCCAGCGAGCTTGGCCGCGGCATCCGCGGCAGCCTTGGCGTTTTCACCGGCGACCAGCACATCCACCTCGCCGCCGAGCGCGGTGGCGGCGGTCAGCGCCTTGTTGGTGGAAATCCTTGACCGACGCATTGTCATGTTCGGCAATCAACAGCGTGGCCATCTAGAGAACCCCGGCTTCATTCTTGAGTTTCGACACCAGTTCGGCGACGTCCTTGACCTTGACGCCTCCCTTGCGGCCCGGCGGTTCGGATGTCTTGAGGATCTCGAGATGGGGCGTGAGATCGACGCTGTAATCGGCCGCGGTCTTGTCGGCGATCGGCTTCTTCTTCGCCTTCATGATGTTGGGCAAGCTGGCGTAGCGCGGCTCGTTCAGGCGCAAATCGGTGGTGACGATCGCCGGTCCCTTCAACTTGACCGTCTGCAAGCCGCCGTCGACTTCGCGCGTCACCTTGAAATCGGATCCATCGACTTCGAGCTTGGACGCAAACGTCGCCTGCGACCATCCGAGCAGGGCGGCCAGCATCTGACCGGTCTGGTTGGAGTTGTCGTCGATCGCCTGCTTGCCGAGAATCACAAGTCCGGGCTTCTCTTCGTCGGCGATCGCCTTGAGGATCTTCGCCACCGCCAGCGGTTCGACATTGCCTTCCGCCTTCACCAGGATGCCGCGGTCGGCGCCCATGGCAAGACCGGTCCGGATGGTTTCAGACGCCTGCGCGGGGCCGATCGACACCACCACCACCTCGGTTGCCTTGCCGGCCTCTCGCAGGCGCAGGGCTTCCTCGACGGCGATTTCGTCGAACGGATTCATGGACATCTTGACGTTGGACAGTTCAACGCCCGATCCATCGCTCTTGACGCGGACCTTGACGTTGTAATCCACCACCCGCTTTACCGGAACCAGAACCTTCATCGACCCTCTTTCGCTTGAATTTGTCAGGTTTGATCAGCTTGGGCGCGGAACCTAAAGGTCTCGCCAACCCCGGTCAACGCGCGAACGGCAAAAATCGGCACCCTCGCCCATGGTTTAGCGGTTCTGGCGTTTAGCGGTTCTGGCCGGGCACCCACAGCACGTCCCCGGCGCCGTCATTGTTCACGGAACGGCTGGCGACAAACAAAAAGTCCGACAAGCGGTTCATATAGTGGATTGCGGCGTCGCTGACCGGCTCATCGGGCTTGGCGGCGAGTTCCACCATCATGCGTTCCGCACGGCGGCATATGGTGCGCGCCAGATGCAGGTGGGCCGCCGCCGCAGTGCCTCCGGGCAGCACGAACGAGGTCAACGGCGCCAGCCGTGCATTCAGGGTGTCGATGTCGTGCTCAAGGCGTTCAACCTGGCTCGACAGCACCCTCAAGCGTTCCGCCTTGCCCTCGCGCTCGGGCACCGCAAGGTCGGCGCCGAGATCGAACAGATCGTTCTGGATCCGGCCCAGCATGGCATCGAGATCGCGCGCATCGGCAAGATGCAGCCGCACGATGCCGATGGCGGCATTGGTCTCGTCGACGGTTCCATAGGCGCCGATGCGCAGATCGTATTTCGGGCGGCGTTCGCCGCTGCCGAGCGCTGTGGTGCCGTCATCGCCGGTTCGCGTGTAGATACGATTGAGCACGACCATCGATAGCTCCAGATCCTTGCCTAATGCCCCATCGCCCAGACCGTGATCATGGTGATGAGGATGGCGATGAATTGCAGCAGCACCCGCCATTGCATCAGTTTCTGCGACCGGTTCGGCGATCCGCCCCGCATCATGTTGACGAGACCGAGCAGCAGCACCAGCGCGACGGCGCCCACTGCGAGGGGAAGTACGATCATACTCAGGAATGAAGTCATCGGCCGTACATAACACCGGACCTGTTCCCGCGCCATCGCGCCCACGGCAACTTCGTGCTCTCATCGATCTGGCTTTTAATCCAATAATATCAGATGGTAGCCCGGCTCGCCGATGGAACCGTCTTCTGCCAGGTCAAGGTGAAATGTGAGGCAGCTCCGCTACGTCTTTGTTGTCGGCCTGGATGCTTTCTACCAGTTTCTCGCCGATGACGGCTGGGCGATCGCCAGCCACATCGCACTCTCGACGTTGATGGCGCTGTTTCCGTTTCTGATCGTGCTGACCTCGCTGGCCGGCTTTTTCGGCTCCAAGGAACTCGCCGACCAGGCCGCGGGATTGTTGCTGCAGGTCTGGCCGAAGCAGGTCGCCAATTCACTGTCGGTCCAGATCCACGACGTCATGACGACCAGCCGCGGCGACATCCTGACCATCGGCGCGGTGCTGGCGGTGTATTTCGCCTCCAACGGCGTTGAAGCCCTGCGCGTTGCGCTCAACCGCGCCTATTCGATGATCGAGCCGCGGCGCTGGTACTGGCTGCGGCTGGAATCGATCGGCTACACGCTGATCGCTGCCTTCACCTCGCTGGCGATGGCGTTCCTGATCGTGCTGGGTCCCCTGATCATCGAGGCGGTGCGGCGGCATATTCCACTTGTCGTGGAAACCAACGAACAGTTTCTCAATGTCACGCGCTACGGCATCACCATTGCCGCGCTGGTTGTCGCGCTGTTTATTTTGCACGCATGGCTTCCGGCGGGACGCCGGGGATTTCTGCAGATCCTGCCCGGCATCATCTTCACGCTGGTGGCGTCGCTGCTGTCGGGCATCGTGTTCGGACAATATCTCGCACGCTTCGCCAACAATTACGTCACGATGTATGCCGGCCTCGCCTCGGTAATCATCGCGCTGGTGTTTCTTTATTTCCTCGCCGCGATCTTCGTGTATGGCGGCGAATTGAACGCGGCGATCATCAAGTCGCGACTGCCGCACGGCGTCTCGCTTCAAGCAGCGCAATCGCTAAGGCCCTTGGACTCACAGGCTTGACCAAAAAGGCGTCCGCGCCGGCCGCGCGCGACGCCGCTTCGTCATCGCCGCGGCCCGACACGCCGATGATCGCAATGCGGCCAAGCGGCGCGCTCAGGCTGCGAATACGCCTGATCGCCTCGATGCCGGTAATGCCCGGCAGCACCATGTCCATCAGCACCGCATCAAAGTCGCCGCGCGCGATCCGCTCGGTGGCGGCCTCGCCCCGCCCGATGAATTCCGCCTGGTGACCGAGTTCGGTGAGGATCGCGTTGAGCACGACGCGGCCGAACGGATTGTCCTCGACGCTGAGAACGCGGAGCGGGGTTGCGGGATCCGACAGCAGATCGGCATCCGCGCCCGAATTGGCCGCTTTCGCGGCCTTGGCGCGGGCCAGCGTCACCGTCAGCGTGAATGTCGTCCCGCCGCCGCGCCGTTGCGTAATGGCGATATCGCCGCCCATCGCGCGGGCGAGCTGCTTGACCGATGATAATCCCAGTCCCGCGCCGCCAAAGCGCGATGCGATGCTGACATTGGCCTGCGAGAACGGGCGAAACAGCCGTTTGATCTCCGGCAGCGTAAGGCCGATGCCGCTGTCGGAAACCGCGAAGGCGACGCCGATCTTGCCCTTCACGCCGCGCGTTGCCGACACCGCCAGCACCACGCCGCCCTGTTCGGTGAACTTCACCGCATTGTCGATCAGGTTTTCCAGCGCGGCGCGCAGCCGGACCGGATCGCCGACCACCAGCGCCGGAAGCTTTTCCGAAATATCGACCAAGGATCGCAGCCCCTTGGCCGCCGCTCGGCCGGCCAGCGAATCCCCGGCACTGCGCGCCAGCACCCGCAGGTCGAACAGATCGTGCCGGACACCGATCCCGGCATTGCCGCTTCGCGCGGCGTCGACGAACAACGTCGCGAGGCTGGCGAGGTGTTCCGCACCCGCCTTGATAGTGTCGACCCAGCGCCGCTCGCGCTCGTCGAGATCGGACGTCGCCAACAGATCGCTGATGGCGAGAATCCCGGTAAGCGGGCGTGCGGACCTCGTGCGCGAACGCGGCGAGCGCCGCCTCGACGATGCCGGGCCCGTCAGCGGTGGCCGCGCGCTTGCGCGCCTTGCCGGCAGCAACGCCAATACCGCGCTTTTTCGGCGGCCGCCTTTTCGGCGGCCGTGTGATGCGCTGTGAGCGCGATTTCGGCGCCATGATTCCCCCGACCCCGGCCGGCCTCACCATGACACGGCCGGGCTTGCGGAGTCACGCCGAAGCCCGGTTTCCGTCTGCGGTCTACGCCCGGCAGGCCGGATCGCCGCTAGCCGAGGCCGACCAGGCGGCGGATTTCGGCCGCGCTCGCCCCTCCGGCGCGGAGCTCCCGCAAGCCGGTTGAGCCGGTCGATTTCGAGAGCTTTTGGCTGGCATCGTCGAGAATCAACCGATGGTGGCGGTAGGCCGGCTGCGGCAGGCCGAGCAGCGCCTGCAGCAGCCGATGCACGCTGGTCGACCAGAACAGGTCGCGGCCGCGCACCACCTCGGTCACGCCTTGCAGGGCATCGTCGATCGCCACTGCGAGGTGATAGCTGGTCGGCGTCTCCCGGCGTGCGAGAATCACGTCGCCCCAGGCCTCCGGCCGGGCGGCGACCGTGCCGGTCTCGCCTTCGGGGCCTTCGCCATGCTCGATCCAGGTGAGATCGCCCGCGGTCGCGCAGGCCGCCGCCATATCGAGCCGCAACGCAAAGGGTGCACCCGATTGAAGCAGTCGCGTCCGCTGCTCGCGAGAAAGCAACTTCGCCGTACCCGGATAGAGCGGCGCGCCGTCGGGGTCGCGCGGCCATCCGCCGTTCGCCTCGCGCTGCTCGACCAATCTGGCGATCTCGGCCCGGCTCTCGAAACTTGGATAAAGCAGGCCCCGGGCCGAAAGCCTCTCGATCGGCGTCGCGGTAGTCGGCGAGATGCCGGGATTGCCGCCGCACCGGCTCCTCCCACGCAATACCGAGCCAATCGAGGTCCTGATCAATCGCGGTCTCGAATTCCGGCTTGCAGCGGGTCGGGTCGATATCCTCGATCCGCAGCAGGAACCTGCCGCCGGTCTGCCGCGCCAAATCGAAATTCAGCAACGCCGAATAGGCATGGCCGAGATGCAGATAGCCGTTCGGGCTCGGCGCAAATCGGAAGACAGGCGGCGGCATTATTCAAGTCCCGTCATGCCCGGCCGCCCGCGCATGATCGGCCTTCCCGCTCCAGCCGCTCGACGACCATTTTGTAGAACTGCTCCGCCGCTATGGCACTTTCTTCCGGAGCGCGCGACCGACTGCTTTCAAAGACCGCCCGGGCTAGTTCGAATTCCGAAATCAAGGAAGCGCGCGACAACGGGAGGCAGAGGTGCGGCGCCAAGCTCGCGCGTTGCAAGCTTGCGGCTCATGAGATCGGAAACTTCCCTGCTTAACTCCACCGGAGGATCGCATTCCGCCATCAGTGTGGGAAAGTGCATGGGTGCGATGGCTTCCGCCGGGTGCATCCGCAGCCAACGCAGCGTCGCCGCCGGGCGCAGCGCGTAAAAGATTTTCTTCTGGGCAACATTTGTCCCATCGCCGAAATAGACCCGCCTCTGGCGCTCGCCAAGATGCAGATAGTGGCGACCGATGGCGTCCCGGGGCGAGGCATGCCGTGCGAACTCCAGGAAGCCATCCCGGAACCAGGCTTGCCCGCGATAGATCACGGGCGAGCGTAGCCATTCGACGATCACCGCGTTGCCCTTCAGCAGCAACCGCAGTGCCTTGCCCAGATCCCATCCGTTGGCGTCCAGGTCATCTGCGGGCGGGAATTCGATCACGTCTCGTGCCGGCCAGGGCGTGATATGCCCGGCGATACGCCGCACGAAAACGAAACGACAATCGTAGTCGCTATCGGGCGAAGAAAAGCCCCATGCCCGGCTCCCGCTCTCAATGGCAAGCGGCAGGAATACATTATGCTCATTGGCGATGCGGTCGAGCAGCGCATCGATCCGCGCGACCTTCTCGCCATCCATCTCGGGTGGGATATTTCTCAAGCTCGTCCATTCGAGTGGGAGGGTGGCTCACAGCCCGGAGCGAAAACAGGTGTACGCCGTCTGCGCAAGGCAGACTAGCATCCCGGCCATGACCAAAACAATTCTGTAATGACCATCCACCTCAACACCCAGGCCGACCTCGACCGCGCCGTCCACGCGCTGGTCGAGCAGGATCCGCGACTGCAACCGGTATTGAAGCTCGCGGGCATGCCGGCGCTGCGGCGGCGCGAGCCCGGTTATGCCGGTCTGGCGGCGATCGTCTGCGGCCAGCAAGTTTCCACCGCGAGTGCGGCGGCGATCTGGGCCCGCGTCAGCGCCGCGTTCGATCCGTTTCACCACGACGCCCTGCGCCGCGCCCGCGCCGACCGCCTCGGCCGGCTCGGATTGTCGGCGCGCCAAGATCAAGACCTTGAAGAATCTCGCGCGCGAAATCGCCGCCGAACGGCTCAACCTCGAGGCACTGGCGAATGAGGACGCCGACGCCGCGCACAACACGCTGACGGCGCTGCACGGCATCGGCCCCTGGACCGCCGACGTCTATCTGCTGTTTTGCCTCGGCCATGGCGACGCCTGGCCGGCGGGCGATCTTGCCGTGCAGGAAGCGGTCAAGATCGGGCTGGGACTGAAGACGCGGCCGACCCGAAGGAAATGGCGCCGCTGGCGGAGCCGTGGCGTCCGCTGCGCGGCGCGGCGGCGCATCTGTGGTGGACCTATTACAGGGCACTGAAAAAACGCGAAGGCGTGATCGGCGCACCGGAAAAAGCGAACGCTGTTTTAAACAAGATGCCCGTCGCAAAAGCGACATCAGCGAAGGCAAAGATCACGGCAGCAAAAAAACCGGGACCTGAAAAAATGAACTCCACCGATTTCATCGTTGCGCGAAACGATCTGCAGCAATGCAAGATTGATCGAGACGCAGCTGCCTGACGCCGCCCAATTGCCCGACGACGCGCTGCTGATCAAGATCGATCGCTTCGCGTTCACCGCCAACAACATCACCTATGCGGTGCTCGGCGACCAATTGAAATACTGGCAGTTGTTTCCGGCGCCCGAAAGTTTCGGCAACATTCCGGTGTGGGGATTTGGCGACGTGATCGCCTCGCGCCATCCGGGCATCTCCGAAGGCGAAAGCCTGTTCGGCTATTTTCCGATGGCGACGCATCTGGTGATCGAAGCCGCCGACGTCAGCAAGCGCGGCCTGCGCGACGCCGCCGCGCATCGTCAGGGCGTGGCGCCGGTCTACAACATCTATGCGCGCGTCAGCGGCGATGCCGCTTACGCCGGACGCCAGGGCGATTATCAGGCGCTGCTGCGGCCGCTGTTCATGCTGTCGTTTCTGGTCGACGATTTTCTGGCCGAGAATGAGTTCTACGGCGCGCGCAGCGTGATACTCTCCAGCGCCTCCAGCAAGACCGCGTTCGGCCTCGCGCATCTGTTGCATACGCTGCGCAAGGGCATTCGGGTGATCGGACTGACCTCGGCGGCCAATGCCGATTTCGTTGGGTCGCTCGGCTGCTACGACGAGGTCGTGACCTATGACCGCGTGACCTCGATGCCGTCCGACCAGCCGGTTGCGTTCGTCGACATGGCCGGCAACAGCGCGTTGCGCGAGACGCTGCATCGGCATTTCGGCGACGCAGATGAAATACTCCGGACGGATCGGGCTCACCCATCGCGGCACCTCGCCGGACGAGCCGCTATTGCCGGGCGCCAAGCCGGTCTGGTTCTTCGCGCCCGACCAGATTCGCAAACGCGCCAGGGAATGGGGACCGGGCGGGATCGAAACGCGATTCGGCGACGGCATGGACGGGCTTTGCCCCGATGCTGGATTTATGGCTCAAGGTGATCGAGGGCCGAGGACCGGCGACGGTGAAGCAGGTCTATCTCGATACGCTCAACGGCCGCGTTCCGCCGGATCAGGGCCACATCCTGTCGCTTTAGCGAATGTCCGATATCTCCTCACGCCCTTTCTGTGCCGTCCCGAATGGGTATAGGGTCCAGACAAGGGAAAATGCCGCATAGACGGCCGGTGAAGAGAAGCGCGAATGCTGGACAAAACCGACGATGTTTCGATCGCCACGGAAAACTGGCTGGCGCAGTTCGAAACCGCCCTTAGCGGGCCCGACGACCGCCTGCTGAAGACATTGTTTCACCCCGACAGTTATTGGCGCGATGTGCTGGCGTTGAGCTGGAACATCCAGACCATCAACGGCGCCGATGCGATCCTGAAGGAGCTGAAAGTCCACGCCGGCCGCGCCGCGCCCGGCGGTTTTGCGATCGACCCCGATCGCGCCGCGCCGCGCCGTGTGATGCGCGCCGGCACCAACGCCATCGAAGCGATCTTCAAATTCGAGACCGCGCAAGGCCGCGGCGACGGAATTATTCGGCTGATCCCCGACGCCGCTGACGGCAACCGGTTGAAAGCCTGGACGCTGCTGACGGCGCTCGAGGAATTGAAGGGCTTCGAGGAACAGCAGGGGATATCGCGGCCGCGCGGCCAATCCTATTCGCGCGATTTTCGCGGACCCAACTGGCTCGACCTGCGCAAGGCCGGCGCCGAATATGCCGACCACGATCCGGCCGTGCTGGTGATCGGCGGCGGGCAGTCCGGACTTTCGATCGCGGCGCGCTTGAAGCAATTGCAGGTCGATACCCTGATCGTCGACCGTGGGGCGCGCATCGGCGACAACTGGCGCCATCGCTACCACGCGCTGACGCTGCATAATCAGGTGCAGGTCAATCACCTGCCCTACATGCTGTTTCCGCCGAACTGGCCGACCTACATTCCCAAGGACAAGCTCGCCAACTGGTTCGAGGCCTATGTCGAAAGCATGGAGCTGAACTTCTGGACCGAGACCGAGTTCGAGGGCGGAACGTATGACGAAAAACAAGAGCGCTGGACCGTCACGCTGCGCCGCGCCGATGGCAGCCGGCGCACCATGCATCCGCGCCATGTCGTGATGGCGACCGGCGTCAGCGGCATTCCGAATTTGCCCGATATCGCCGGCCTAAAGAATTTCACCGGCACGGTGCTGCATTCCAGCCAATACACCGACGGTGAGGATTGGAAAGACAAGCAGGCGCTGGTGATCGGCACCGGCAACAGCGGCCACGACATCGCACAGGATCTGCATTCGAGCGGCGCCAACGTGACCCTGGTTCAGCGCAGCTCGACACTGATCGTCAGCATCGAGCCGTCGGCGCAACTGGTCTACTCGCCCTATAATGAAGGCACGCTTGACGATAACGACCTGATCGCGACCTCGATGCCATTGCCGCTGGCGCGAAAGAGCCACCAGGCCGTGACCGAAGTATCGAAGGAACTGGACAAGGATTTGCTCGAACGGGCTGGCGGCCAAGGGCTTCAAGCTCGATTTCGGCGAGGACGGCACCGGCTGGCAGTTCAAATATCTCACCCGCGGCGGCGGCTACTATTTCAACGTCGGCTGCTCCGACCTGATCATCAATGGCGAGATCGGGCTGAAGCAGTTTTCGGATATCGAATTCGTTTGTCGCCGAAGGCGCGCGGATGAAAAGCGGCGAGACCATCGCCGCCGATCTGATCGTGCTGGCGACCGGCTACAAGCGCCAGGAAGAACTGGTGCGCAGACTGTTCGGCGACGAGGTCGTGACGCGCATCGGCACCATCTGGGGCTACGGCGAGGCGCAGGAACTGCGCAACATGTACACGCGCACCGCGCAACCCGGCCTCTGGTTCATCGCCGGGGGCCTCGCGCAATGCCGGATCAATTCAAAATATCTCGCGCTGCAGATCAAGGCTTGCGAGGAAGGCTTGTTGCCGCGCGTTCCCGGGCCCAGCACCGCTTGACATCAGCGTTTTGCCGGACGCGCGAAGCACGAAGAAAATACTTCAGGGGAGAATCAGATGCCGACCATTCTCGGCTCGGGTGAGCACCGCTACCGCGTGGTGGAGAACTGGGCGAAACTGCCGCAGGGCTGGACACTCACCGATGTCGCCTCGGTGGCGGTCGACAGCAAGGACCGCATCTACGTCTTCAACCGCGGCGCTCATCCGATGATCGTGTTCGACCGCGCGGGCCATTTCATCAAGAGCTGGGGCGAAGGCCTGTTCCATCGCGCCCACGGCCTGCACATCGATGCCGACGACAATGTCTATTGCACCGACGACGGCGACCACACCGTGCGCAAATGCTCCGGTGACGGCAAGGTGCTGCTGACCATCGGCATCCCGAACAAGCCGGCGCCGTTCATGAGCGGCGAGCCGTTCCACCGCTGCACCCACACTGCGCTGTCGCCGAAGGGCGAGATCTATGTGTCCGACGGTTACGGCAATGCCTGCGTCCACAAATTCACGCCCGATGGAAAATTGATCAAGACCTGGGGCGAGTCCGGCACCGACCCCGGCCAGTTCAACATCGTCCATAACATCGTCACTGACGCCGACGGCTGGGTCTATGTCGCCGACCGCGAGAACCACCGCGTGCAGGTGTTCGACGGCAACGGCAGATACGAGGCGCAGTGGAACAATCTGCACCGGCCCTGCGCGCTGCATTGCTGCGGCGGCAAGCATCCGAATTTCATTGTCGGCGAGCTCGGCCCCGGCATGCCGGTCAACCTGAATGCGCCAAATCTGGGCCCGCGCCTGACCATCGTCGACGCCAAGGGCAGCCGCATCGCCCGGCTCGGCGGCGAGAACGGCCCGGGCCTCGAGGCCGGCAAATTCCTGGCGCCGCACGGCATCGCGCTGGATTCGAAAGGCGACATCTATGTCGGCGAGGTCGGCGTCACCAACTGGAAGACCAGCTTCCCGGATACGCCGATGCCGGACGAAGTAAGTGCAGTCCGCTGCCTGCAGAAGCTCGAAAAGGTCTGACAGAGCTGGCGACTGCGTGCTGACGTCAGCCGATCACGCACATCAGGGAATGCTGGCCTGGCTGAAGGCCGTCGGGTTGGCGTAGTGAACGATCCGCACCGTTGTCTTGGCGACGACGAAGCAGAACAGGGCGATCATGAAATATCTGAACATGGTGGTTCTCCTCGGACCCACCATGCCCAGATCTGGACGAGACGTTATGTGAGCTGCGTCACGCCGCTCGCTTGACGAAGGTGGCGTGAGGCAGCTGGGCAAAGTTCGCGTTTTCGTGCGCAACCCAGAGCATGAAGCCTGAGATGGCTAGCGCGAAGGCGACAACGGCGACTTTGAACATGGCAATCTCCTATACGCAGATATAGGTCGCATCCACGATGGCGCCAGTTTGAAGCAAGGCCGAGGATTCACGCTACTCCCGCTACCGAATGTGACATCGGGCACAGAGACCTCACACGCGGCCGGCACGCCAACCTGAACGAGGCGCAGTTCAACGGCTCGAGGCGCATCCGGTTCATCTCACTTTTCCTCATGATCGAGGATTTCCCGGACGATGAAGGTTTCCGCATGGCGCCAGGCCGTATCGTTGTCGCCGCGGAAGGTGACGAGACGATTGAAGACGACATTGCGGGTCTTCACATCGACAATGTCGAATTTGGCCCATTGCACCAGCGTGCTGACCTTATGAAAACTGCTGATCAGCAGATAGCCGGCGCCGGCCGCTTGCGCCTTGTCGAGCAGCTGATCGACCTCGATGTCGCCGACCGAACAGGCATTTGGCGGACAATCGAGGGTGGCATTTCGGACCTTTCCGCTCGCCGCCAAATCGGTGCGCAACGAGGCCTCGAATTCGCGCAGCCGCCGGAAATGATCGGCGCTTTGATCGATGACCTCGCCCGACGTATCGACATACTGGATTTCGGCGACGGCCAGCACCGGCGGCTCGCCTTGCGCTCGGCTTTGCCGAGCCGGCCCGGTGCAAAAGGCGGCGGCAAGCAAGCTGAGGCCTATCGATAACAATCTTGTCGGCTTTTTCATGCGAGCGGGTTCCCTTTCCGGATGCTGCGTGGCGGTTCGGTACATCGCCTTTGGCGACTAGTTCGGCTTTTCCAGCAGGCGGCGCTGGATCAGCCAGCGCGCGCCACGGCTCCAGGCCGAATTGGCGCCCGCGCGCAGGTCGGTCTGCTGGACATCGACCAGCGCCCCGGATGGAACGTCGCGAATTTTGTAGGTCACTGCGTAGTCCGTGCGGCTGATGCGCGTGACGATTCCAATCATCGATTGGTCGGCATGAGCGCCGGCAGCGATCTTGACTTCGCAACCGTCGCAATCGTGCAATTTTCCCGCTTTCGCGGCTTCGTCATTCACGGCCCCGACGTCGACCAATGTGTAGCGTCCGGATTCCGCGATCAGCCGGCGCGCCTCTTCCGTCGAGAGCCGCAATTGCTCGCGGTCGATATCATCAGGCGGATGATAGGCCGCCGCGGCACTGAAATCTTCCAGCTCAAAGGGAAACAGCGCCAGTTTGATCGGGACCGGCGCGACCGGTTCCTCCGCCGTGGCGGAAGCGAACCCTGCAACAACCATGGCCGAAGCAAGCGATGAAAGCAATACCGCGCATGGATGCCCCCTTTGAGAAGCCGGATCGTCGCCATATCGTCCCATCCGCGTCGCCTGCGAAACGGCGGTTTTCCCTGGATTGACCGGGTGAAATGCCCGATCTTGGCTGGCCAGGCTTTCTTCCCGACGAAATCTGCTTCTAAATGCGAGAGGGAGTGAAACAAACCTTGCAGCACCTCCTTAAATTACAGGCCCTTGATTTCATGGCGGGCCGCGCGCGCGCCATCGATCTGAAGCTGCGACTGGCGTTGCGCGTCGCGGCGCTCGCGGCCGTGTGCCTTCTCGCTGTCGCGGCCTACGCGCTGTTTGACAGCGATCGCGCCGCCAGGGCCAAGGTCAGCCACATCGCCGAAATCGTCGCGAGGGATATTTCATTACAGCAGGCGCAGGCGCATTGGTTTACGTTGTCGTCCGAGCGAACTCCGGATTTGCAACGGGTCGCAGCGCCGCTGATGGAACCGGGGCTCTGCGTCGCCTATCAGGACAAGATCGGCGCCTTTCGGCAGGGTATCTGCAGCGGCGCGCTCGCCGAGGAAGTTGCCGCGCCCGAAAGTTACGCAGCACTCTATCGCGCCATTTTCCATCCCGGCGAACCAATCTCGAAGCCGCTGCTCATCGAAGGCGAGACGCAGGGCGTGGCGGTCGCGACATTCGACCCCGCCATGCAGATCGGCCAAAGCTGGCGCGAGGCCAGCCGCCTGCTTTCGATCATGGCGTTCGCGCTGGCGGGACTTTGCCTTGCGGTCTATGCCGCGCTGGCGCGCGCACTGCGGCCGACACATGTCATTCGTACCGGATTAACGCAGCTGGCGGCGAACGATCTTTCCGCACGGCTGCCCAGTTTCGATCTCGCGGAACTTTCGGCCATCTCCGACGTCTTCAACGCGCTTGCGCAGAAGCTGGAGGCCGCGCTCGCCGAACGCAACGCGCTGACGCGAAAGCTGATCGCCGTGCAGGACGACGAGCGGCGCCATCTTGCCCGCGAGTTGCACGACGAATTCGGTCAGTCGCTCACCGCTATCGCGGCGCAGGCCGCCTCGGCAGCCCATACCGCGGAGCGCGAATGTCCGCCACTGCTGGAAGAATGCCGCGGCATCTCGCGCACCACCGCGGGCTGATGGCTACGCTGCGCGGAGCGCTGGTGCGCCTGCGTCCGCCCGACATCGAGGAACTTGGGCTCGCCTTGAGCCTCGAAAGCCTGGTTGCAAGCTGGAACGGCTTCGAGAAGGGCCGCACGCGGTTTGACATTGCCATCATTGGCCAGGTCGACGATTTGCCACCGAGCGTCTGCGCCAGTCTTTACCGCATCGCGCAGGAGGCGATCACCAACGCCGCCAAGCATGCTCAGGCCGGGCGCGTGCAGTTGCGTCTCGAGGCAGGACCGGGCGACATCGTCCTGAGCATCGAAGACGACGGCAACGCCATGGGCGGCAATCTCGCGCCAAAAGCCGGCATGGGACTTCTCGGCATGCAGGAGCGGGTCGCTTCGCTCGGCGGAACACTGCGTTTCGAGCGGCCGGCGGCGGGCGGCGCCAGACTTGTGGCAACGATACCCAATACCGGGCCGGAATTCTTGAGCACGTCCGGCACCAGAAGCTTCACGCGCGTCATGCTGGTGGACGATCACGCCATTGTGCGCGAGGGCTATCGCTCGCTATTGCAGAAGCAGGGCCACCTTCGCGTCGTCGCCGAGGCGGGCGACGGGGCCGAGGCCTATCGCGTCTACAAGGAGGCGAGGCCCGATCTCGTCATCATGGACGTATCGATGCCCGGCATCGGCGGGGTGGAGGCGATCAGGCGCATCCGGCAATGGGACGGCTCGGCGCGCATCCTGGTATTTACCATGCACCAGAGCGCCGCCTATGCCGTCCAGGCCATCAAGGCGGGCGCGCGTGGCTTTGTGACCAAAAGCAATCCGCCGGACGCGCTGCTGCGTGCGATCGGCGAAGTCATGGCTGGACGCATCGCGCTCAGCCCCGACATCGACCACGAACTCGCCCTCAATCGTCTGGCCGGCGAACCTTCGGCGGTCGACGCGCTGAGCCCGCGGGAATTCGAAATCCTGCAGATGTTGCTGGCCGAGAAATCCGTCGATGACATCGCCGAAACGCTGCATATCAGCGTCAAGACCGCCGCCAACACCCGCTATCTCATTCGCAGCAAACTCGGCGTTGCCTCCGACATCGAACTGGTACGCCTTGCGCTTCGTCAGCGCATCATCGCCGCGGATATGGAGAGCTAGCCAGGCGACGGCATCCGGCACGCACTCGAACCGCCGCACATTATCTTGCCCCCGCACCACTCAGCCGTCGCCGACCGCCTCGCGCCGGCGCCGTTCGGATTCTTCCGCATAGCGCCGCATCGCATGGGCTTCAGTGAGAATCCCGATCGGCCGGCGCTGGTCGCCGGGCTCGACCACCGCCAGCGATTCGGCTTCCGCGGCATCGAACACGGCGATGGCTTCCTGGATGTTCATCGCCGGATGCAGCACGACGTCGCGGTGATGAAGAATGCCGACGAGACTGCGCGTCGCCTCGATATCCGCCGCATGGGCTTCGGCCACCAGCACCAGCCCGACATAGTGGCCGGTGGCATCGACGGCGATCACCTGGGTCTTGGAGCCGAGCGGAAATTTGCCGCGGAATTCTCCGATTGCCATGTCGGCGAGCACGTTGGCCACGTCCGGCCGCATCAGGCGCAGCACCGTGAGATCGCGAATCCAGCCGACATCGGCGGCGCTGCGAATGGTTTCGCCGCGCAGGTGAAATCGCCACGTCGCGAACGAATAACCGAACAATTCGCGGGTGATCTGGGTCGAGATCATGACCGCGACCAGCACGGCCGTGGTCAGCCAGAGGTTGCCGGTGGATTCCAGCGCGATGAACGACATCGTCAGCGGCCCGCCGATCACCGATGCCGACAGCGCGCTCATGCCGACGATCGCATAGACGTTCGGATCAAGCGCGAGCCCCGGCCAGATCCTGTCAAAGCCGGCGGCGAACAGGTGACCGCCGAGCGCGCCGAGCAGAAGGGTTGCAAAAAACAAGCCGCCGCGAAAGCCGCTGCCCAGCGATATGATGGAAGCGATGGCCTTGAGGATGAACATGGTCGCAATGACCGTCATCGGAATTGAAACAAATCCGGCAAAATGCACCGCGCCGTGCCCCGACGACATCACCTGCGGCGTCACCAGGGCGAGCAGGCCCACGCCGAGACCGCCCAGCGCCGGGCGCAGCGGCGGCCAGATTCCCGTCCGCGCCAGCAGCGTTTCGCACAGCGCCACGCCGCGCATGATTCCGATGCCGAACAGCGCGGCAACAATCCCGAGCAAGGCTGCGATCGCAAGGTCACGCCCCAGAACATCGCCAACCGGACCGACCCCGACGCCGAACGACAGCACGGTGAACGCATGAGCGGCAAAATAGCCCGCAACCGCGGCGACGCCGACCGGGGTCAGGCTGGCCGGCGTATATCCCCCGATCACCAGTTCGAAGGCATAGAACGCGCCGGCGAGCGGGGCGCCGAAGGCGCCAGCAATGGCGGCGGCGGCGCCGCAGCCGACCATGATGCGCTGATCGGCGCGGCGCAGGTGAAACCCGCGGCCCAGCGAGGCGGCGATCCCGCTGGCAAGCTGGGTGTATCCGGCTTCAAGCCCGACCGAGGCGCCGACGCCGCTCGACCAGATCGTCTGCAACGCCACGATCACGCTGCCGCGAAACGACATCCGCCCGCCATGCAGGGCATTGGCCTCGATCGGGTCAATTTCGCGCGACGGCCGCCAGCGCAATAACAACAAAAATGCCACGCCCAGGACCAGCCCGCCGAGGCTTGGTACCAAGAGCGCTCGCCACGAATCGATTCGGTACTGGCTTGAAAGCCGATCCCCGATTTCGAGGTTGAACAACAGTGCGTGCATCCCCTGGACCGCGGCGCTCATCGCGGCCACCACCAATCCGCCGATGGTTCCGATCAGCGCCGCCAGCACCACCAGGCTGGTTTCATGGGCGCGAACGAAGGCCCGCAGCCGGCGCGGCGCCTCGATAAAACGGGAGGTGGTGACCATTTGCCGGGTCCGTCAGCGGCCGAAAGGTGCCGCCCACCCCGGTTTAGCGGTCTTGACGCCGGTCATGCAATCCGGCCTCGAACCGGAGCCGCGGCGGATAAGGCCGCCAACGCTCTTCACAATCCCGTCACGCTGCCTGTAGTATGTCATCTCACGCTGCTTCGCAGCAAAAACGGGGGCCAGGAGCGTTACTTGAACGCACATGTCTCGCAAGGCGGTTGGCCGGTACTGGTGCTGAACGCGGACTTCCGCCCGCTCAGCTACTATCCGTTGTCTCTCTGGTCGTGGCAGGACGCGATCAAGGCGGTGTTCCTTGACCGCGTCAATATCGTCGAGCACTACGACCGCGCGGTGCGCAGTCCTTCGTTCGAAATTCAGCTGCCGAGCGTGGTGTCGCTGAAATCCTTCGTCAAGCCGACCACGCATCCCGCCTTCACCCGGTTCAACGTGTTCCTGCGCGACCGCTTCGTCTGCCAGTATTGCTCGGCCGACGACGATCTCACCTTCGATCACATCATCCCGCGCAGCAAGGGCGGCCAGACCACCTGGGAAAACGTGGTCGCCGCCTGTTCGCCCTGCAACCTGCGCAAGGGAAACCTGACGCCGCAGCAGGCGCGGATGTTTCCGAGGCAGCCGCCGTTCGCACCCACGGTGCACCAGCTGCATCGCAACGGCCGGCTGTTTCCGCCGAACTATCTGCACGATAGCTGGCTGGATTATTTATACTGGGATACCGAACTCGATCCGTAGGGCTTTGGGCGCCCGTCTGTGCTGGGACTTATTAGAGTGTCACGTTCTGCGGCGCTGAATCGCTCAAAAAAAACACAACTCAAGGTAGAAAAATGGCTTCAGAAGGCCATTGTCAGCCCGTTCCCCGCGCGGTGGCGGCGACGACTGCAGCACCTGCCGCTCGCCGGGGTGAACTGATCGCGCTACGCGATTTTTCGACCAGGAAGGTCGCGGCTCGACGCCAGTTTGATTAGACGATCGACCGCATTCAGAACGGCATGCTCGTTGACCAACCGTTCTTCGGCCTGCGACTGACCAATTCGTCCTTCGTCCCGCTCGGCGAAGGTCTCCCCTGTCTTCGCCTGTTCGGCGAAGGTCGCGGTACTTTTCTCCGTCTCGGCGATCAGCGCGCGCATCTCTTCGAGGACACGCGGTCCGTCGGCGGCCATGCGCTTGATCCGGTCGATTTCTTCAGCCGTCCGGACCGCGAGCTCTTCGGAAAGAAGGTGAGACGGCAGCAGCGCGCAGAACTTCTCGAACTCCTGGCTTTCGCTTTGGACGACGAGGGACGAATAGTCGGAGAGCACGATGAGCGCTGCGACCACTTCGTCGGCCTCGTCCCCACCGAAGCGGTAGTCGAGAAAAGCGGCGCCGAGAGCGGCCTCGCGGCCGGTAAGGATCGCCGCTCCGATTCCGGTCAGAGCGGTTCTTCCCAACGTCCGCCCGACGCGGAGCTTGGTCTCGGCGGCTATCTTGGCGACGCACCTGATCTGAGTGGTCGCGTTGTAGCGCACCGAGTTCGCCTCGGAGGAAGATGCTCCGCTCCGCCAGATTCCGATTACCGGGTTCTTGAAGAAGACCTTGATGGAGTTGGCGGATTCCACGGGAACTCCATCCGCTGCGAAGGAGAATATCTCCGCCTGGACGACGGGCATCTTCCATCCGGATCGAAGGTCGTAGTCCGACATCGAAACGGCGGGATCGCTGGAGGGCGTTTTCGACAGGCCGAGTGCGGAATGCTGGGACATGCCGTCCAGAGCGGACTTCCTCGGACCGATCAAAGCCCAGACGAAGATGCCGAGCCAACCGAGCACGGTGAAGCCGAAGAAGACGTTGATAACCGCGAGCGGCCAAGCGTAGTGATGCCTGACCTTGAACGCGATGATGGTGGGCAGCAGGTAGACCGCGAGAGCCAGGGGGATCAACCCTATCGGTCCGATGGACGTGCTCATGAGTGCAGAGATCGCGACGACGACAGCGATTAATCCGATCCCGAAATGCCTGTGCTCGCTGATGTTCGACGAGCGCCGGAGTCCGCTACTCTGCAGCGTCGCGGCCGGCGTCATGGTGAAGGTTTCGGATTCGCCCGCTAGTCGATGCCGCTTCGGGCAGCGCGATCGGCAAGGGCGGCGGCTCTTGCATCGTCAGTGCAGAGCGCGCGGGCTCTTCCGGACGCAAGACGTTGTCGTCGTCAGGCGCCATACCTAACGGCTGCGTGGCCTTGTCGTCCGTCATAAGGTGGGCACCGGCCCGATAAACAGGTTCGGCACCGGGCCAGTCCTTTTGCGTCAGATCGAAAAGCAGGAGGCCGACGACCCCGATGAGAATGGCCACGGCCGCGAGCAGAGTCCATCGGATGTAGTTCGTTTCTTGTATCTTCGCAGTTGGCTGGATGGCTATCGGCGGACCGACCACGCGCGGCTGGACCGGGTTAATCGGCGGAGGGTGTGTTGGAAGGTTGCTGGTCGGCCTCGGTCGCTTGGGCAGCCGCCGTCGGATCGGTCTGGGCGACGACGGTTTGCTTTGTGGATGATGCCGGAGCGGCGTTCGGCGGCACGACCTGTGCCGGTGAGGATCCCCTTACCCAGGGATTTCGCTTTTTGAGGTGTCGGGCTGAGTTGGCTGTGCCGCGACCACCTGCGCGCGGCATGGCCGTGGTGGGTTGGAATGCCTGAGAGGCCGGCTGAGGCGCGGGCGCACTCGTGATGTCGCGGCGGGCGCGACGTTTGGAGAATTCACCGGCTGGACGGCAAGTTCGAAGGCATCGCTAGGCGACTTGGATGCGACGTCTTGGCCGGCATTGGGCGAGCTCGGTGCGAGCCTCGAGGCATCGATCGTCAGGAAGCGCAGCGTGCCCCGGCCGGCCTGGTCCCAGCTCGCCGCCCAGACATACCCCGCGCCTCCCGTCACTTGATAGACTGGCAACCCGGTGGACGCGGACCGTTGGAAATTGCCGATGTGATCGGTCAGGATACCGGCCCGCACGTCGCGGCCGGCGGCCAGGTCCGCCAAGCGGGCACGATCGAGCGGCCGTAGCGAAACTTCCCCCCAAATCGCCATCAGCGTGTGCGGCGCGCCCGCAACCGGCGGAGCCGTCACGTAAGCGGGGCTCGCCATATTTGGTCGCGAGACGGTGGACATCGTCCGTCCCCTCGGTGCCGGCGAAGAAGGCCGGCTCTAGGTAGCGATTGACGTAGAGTGCGGTCCCGTCGTCGGAATGGAGGATCGTTGTAGTCGAGCTGTATGCCCCCCGGTGAGAGATTTCCTGGCGGCGCCGTTGGCACCATGTCAGTCCGGCGAATTGCTCGCTCGGATTGCAACGGTACTCTAGGTATGACGGACTACCGATCGCAACGTGGCCACCGAGGTGCAGGCCGTCCACCACATAGGGCGTCTCCGGCATGGGGGTCCGCGCGTGGGGCGTCTGTGCGAGGGGCTCCGGATCCGCGTTTGCGATGGTCGAACCCCGCTGCTGCAGTTCTCTGATGGCGGAGAGCTGGGCGCTCTTGATGCAGCCGACGTCCGACCCGCAGGCCCGGCGCGCGGCCAATAAGGGGGCCGTGACGGAGCGGGCGGGCGCTTCCCCGATTTGAGCGAGCAGTTCCTGGTAGCCTTGACCGATCAGCCGATCGAGGCGAGCGAGTTCCGGATCACCGCAGACGGCTATCTCATCGGCGGTTCTGGCACGGCGGCAATCGAAACTCGGCCCGGAAGAGTTCGCAATCTGATTGCGGCATTGGCTGCGAAGTCCGGACATGCGTGGGTCCGACGGTGACACGCCTTGGCGGATCATGTCGTTAATGGAGGATTATTTATTTGCCGCGTCGTTTACACAGGCGACTTCGGAGCCGGGCAATCGTTCCCAGTCGGCTCGGGTCGCGGCCGCGACACCGGACCTGGACCATCCCGCCAAATAATCTGAAGATGTCCTGCTGCTGGGCCGTGGCCACCTGCGGAACGACAACGATTGAGCCTAACAGAAAAATCTGTATAAAACGCATTCGGACAAATCCCCAGCGACCCCTTTCGCTGCATATAGCAGCAAACGTGGGACCGCGGAGCTTGTTTGCGCTGCAAACAAAAAGGACGTTGGTCATGAAATTCGGCTTCCCGACAGAGGCTTTTTCTTGAACTTTTCCGTTAACTACAATGCCCTCAATCTTACAATCGTGAGTTCGAGCCGAGCGACAAACGCGGGCTGCCGTCGGATGAAGTTTGGAATTCTGCTATCGATGCCTCAGAATACAAAGCCCCCTCGCCGCGTGGTCTTCGATCTGTTCGTGTCGTCGGAAAGGCGACACCCCCATGCCATCGAGAAGAACATTCCTGCACGCCGCGGCCGCCACCGTCGCGATGCCTTTCGCGCGCATGTCGCCCGCGACCGCAGCGCAGCGAACCATCCTCAATGACGCGAGCCGGCTCAGTCCGACGCCGGTTGTAAAGCACGCTACGATCTCAAAGCCCGGCTGGAACGACCTGATCGAGCGCATCCGCGCCGAACTGAAGGAGGCAGCCGCCGCGAAGCGTCCGGTCGCAGCCTCGGTGGCGCGGCACTCGATGGGAGGCCAGAGCCTGCCGCGCGACGGCACCGCGATCACGCTCGACGGCGGCGCGTTGGAGATGGACACCGCCGCGAAGACCTATCGCACGTCGGCGGGCAACCGCTGGTGGGACGTCATCCGCATGCTCGATCCGAAGGGCTTCTCGCCGGCGGTGATGCAGTCCAACAGCGATTTCGGGGTCGGCAGCACGTTCTGCGTCAACGCCCATGGCTGGCCGGTGCCGTACGGCCCGTTCGGCTCGACCGTGAAAGCGATCCGCATGGTGCTGGCGGACGGCACCCTGATGCAGTGTTCCCGCAGCGAGAACGCCGAATTGTTCGCGCTCGCGATGGGCGGCTACGGACTGTTCGGAATCATCGTCGAACTGGATGTCGAGATGACGCCGAACCAGTTGCTGAGCCGAAATTCGAGCGGATGGCGCCGGAAAATTCGCCGAACAGTTCGTCCGCACCATCGATACCGACAGCGCTGACGATGGCCTATGGCCGCATGTCGGTGTCGCGAAAGAAGTTCTTCGACGACGCGTTGATGGTGACGTACCGGCCGGCGGCCAACCAGCCGGCCCGCTGCCGGCGGTGACAAGCCGGGAAAATTGACCGGACTGCCGACGACATCTATCGCGCACAGACCGGCTGGGAAGCCGCCAAGGGCCTGCGCTGGCTCATCGAATCGCGGATCGGGCCCGCCATGACGGGCGGACGCGCGACCCGCAATTCGCTGATGGCCGAACCTGTCATCAATCTCGCGCAAAAGGACATGCGCCGGACCGATATCCTGCACGAATATTTCGTCGCGCCGGAGCGATTCGGCGAATTCGTCGTCGCCTGCCGCGACATCATCCCGAAGTCGCGGGCCGAATTCCTGAACGTGACATTGCGCTATGTCGCCGAAGACACGACGCCGGTGCTTACGATCGCGCCGGTGCGCAGGATCGCCGCCGTGATGTCGTTTTCCCAGGAGGTGACGCCGGAAGGCGAGATCGACATGATGCCGACCACCGAGGCATTGATCGAAAGGGTGACGGCGATCGGCGGGGCTTTTTACCTGCCCTATCGCCTCCATGCCCGTCGCGATCAGGTCGAAAAGGCGTACCCGGCGCATGTCCAGCTTTCGTCGCCGCCAAGCGCCACTACGATCCGAAACTGTTGTTCCGGAACGCGATGTGGGACGCTTATTTCGCATAAGGCTTGCTCAGAGGCCAACGGATGGACCGCTACCGCATCGCCGCCCTCGTGCTTGCCGCCGCGCCTGCTGTTCGCGGCCGCTACCGATTACATCCCGGCCTTCATCGATTCGGAAGGGCGGGTGTTCGGCCTGTTCCATCTCGACATCTACAAGGATGCGCTTCATGTGGCCTCCGGGCTGTGGGCGCTGGCGGCCGGCACTTCGCGACGCAGTGCGGTGTTCTTTCTGCGCGTGTTCGGCACGCTCTACTTCCTCGACGGCGTCATGGGCGTATTCACCGGCTCGGGCTATCTCGACCTCAGCATCTTCATCGACGGCATCCGCAACGTGTCGACGACCGTGAAATTCCTCTCCAGCGTGCCCCATCTCGGCCTCGGCGCCTTGGGTATCGCCGTCGGCTGGTCGCCATGGCGCGGACTCGCGTGGCGGCATGAGGTTTTGCGCAGGGCACTGTATGCGGCTGGCGCGCTTGCGGTCATCGGCTGCGTCGGCATCGCGGCGACGGTTGTCGCGCGTGGAGAAGTCTTGCGTCGCACCAGCCGCCGCCGGCTGTCGAGTTCTGATTTCGCCATCACCGACGCGGGCTATGCGCGCTCCCAGGGCGACAGTTTCCTGACCTTTCCGGAGTGGTACATCGTCCACGCCTATAATGATCTCGCCGGCGTGACCGCGCGGTCCTCGGAATCCGCTTTCGATTATCTCGCCAGCATCAGGGGTTTCTGGACCAGCCTGTGCGGAGCGACCCGGCAGCGCTCGGCGTCGGGGCCGGCCACGTGCGGACCAGAAAATGACGAACTACATTATCGGCTTCAGCTTCACCGCCGAGATGGGATTGATGGGGGCCTATGAGCGAACCATCGGCGCCTTGACCGAATGGACGGCGGGCGGGCGAAAGACGGCGGAAGACGAGTTCAACCTCACGCTACTGAAAGAGTACGGGGCTTTCCTCTATCAGACGCCCTGGTTCCGGTTCCCGTTCGGTGCGAAGCTGCGGCAATTCTGGCGCGAGACGCCGTTCGTGCCGTCGATCCGGGCGGTCGAACGGCGCGGGTCTCTCAGCCTGCAATATGCGGCCAGATACGCCTATGCCGCCTTGATGCGCTTCGTGGCGGGTTACGACCCGGCGGACCTCACCATCCGCAGCGTGGTCGGCGGATTGGCGGCGTCCGACCTTAAGACAATGCCCGGCGTCAAGGTGATCCGCGAGGTCACGGATGCGGGTGGCGTTCACGGCGTGCTGGTGGAGACGGCGCGCTATGCCGCCTTCGACGCCTTCCTCAGGGAATTGGGGCAGCATCCGAATGCATCCCTGCTCGAGATTGCCGGCAATCACCACATTCTCGTCACGGTCATTGCGCCGGAGGGGGCTGTCGCCAGGTTGGCCGCAGCCGATGGCGTGGCTATATTCCAGCTCCCGATACAGTCCTTGCCCGGCTCACGGCGTATCGGCATCGATGTGCCGGTACGCTCCTGGTGCAGGCCGTGAAGAATTTCGAGGCCATCGGATACAGGTTCGAGCATGTCTACGATTACTGAAACAGCAATCGGCGCGCGCAAGGTCCCGATCCGCGGCCTGCTGCGGTCGCCGCGATCTGGTTCGCAGGCATGGGGGTCGCTGCGGTGGCGGTGCGGCCAGATCCGTTGTCGGGTTCGGACCGCCTGCGACGATGATATCGGCCGTGGTCGCATCCGATGGCTACCTGCTCGACGCCGGGCGCTTTTACGTCGCGGCCAGGACCGGACCATCGACCGTGCGCAGCCTCTATGCGGCCGGAGCCTGGTTCGTCTGGCCCGCCATCGGCAGGGGCTGTGGCCGGCGGTAGGACTAACTGCATCGCAACGGTCGGCTGTTTCGCCGAACTCATCTGCAGATTCAGCTGGCTCGATTATTCGAGCCGGTCAGAGCAAGGATTTGAGCGTCGTGGCGGCGGCGCCGACGAGGTGCTGCGCGCTCGGCCATTTGTCGCGCTCGACGACCAGGCGGAAGCCGAGGTTGTCCGGAGGAACGCCGACGGCGCAGCCGCCGGCCTTGGCGTCCCGGATGAAATCGGTGATATAGGCGCGATGTTGTCCCTCGACGACGCGCACGCCGCAGTTGGGGCTTTTTGAGATGACGTTGCCGGCATCGTCGAGAACGTGACGGACGAAGCAGGTAGCTGTCCATTCCCAGACGTTGCCGCCGACATCCTGCAGACCGTTTTCGTTCAATCCAAAGGCTCCGAATGTGCGGGTGCCGGGATCGGACGGCGCCCGGTCGGCCTCTCGCTCATAACGGGCGATCCAGCGTTTTGAAGGATCGTTGTCGTCGATGGCGGTGCCGTCGTCCTTGAACTTGCCGGCGGCGGCGAACGCCCATTCTTCGTCGGTCGGCAGCCGCCAGGCCTCACCGGTCTTGCGCGCCAGCCATATTGCATAGCCGTTGGCGTCGCGCCAACTGACCTGGACGGCGGGGCGATCGGCGGCGACAACGACATCGCGATCGAGCGCACGGCAGGCGCCGTCCTCGACGCAGCGCTGGTAGTCGGATGAACTCACTTGATGCTGCATGATCACGAGTGGACGATCGAGGCTGACCTGAAATCAGGGGCGCGCCGGCCTGCTTGCCGGCATGCGTGAAATCGCCGTTGACGCGGTAGGAAGCCGACCCGGTATGCAGTTCGACGACGGCCTGCCGGTCGCGCAGGCCGGCATCGACCACGTCATGCTCCATCACCAGCGGCGCCACCGCCAGCGGACCGGCGAGGCCCGCTGCGCAGGCCAGAGCCAACTTGATTTTGAACGCGATCAGCATGGCCGGCTCGATTCAGAGGAGGAAGGGTGCCGGTCGTGCCGGCACCCTATATTCGTCAGTTCGTCTTGGGAGCCGGGATTTCAGCCGGCGCCTTCACCTGGGTCATCAGGTCGTCGTTCCACTTGCCTTCGACCTTGAAGTGGGCCGTAGCGCCGAGTTCGACGGCCTCGATCAGGTTATGGGTGACGTAGGCGTAGATGCCGGGCTCGCGGAACGTATAGAGTGCTGCCCCTGCGGATCCGCCGCGGATGAACCAGGTCTCAAGCCCGGTCTGGGGGACGTTGGAAAACTTGCCGGTCTCCCAGACGTAGTCGCCATGGCCGCCGATCAGATGCGGACGGCTGTCGCGGTTGGCTTCCGAATGCACGATCAGCACGGTCTCGCCGACCTTGGAGGTCAGCGCGTTCTTGCCGGTCAGCGCGCCAACCTTGCCGTTGAACACGACGTGGGTCGGAATGAGCTTGCGCATCACCTCGACGGTGTCGACATAGGCCTCGCCCGGAGAGTCGTAGGACTTGTATTTCCCCTTCTCGTCCCTCGGGATGTAGATGTCCTGTTCGCCGATGTAGAATACCTTGTCGTAATGCAGCGCGTTGCCCTTGCCATCGGTGAGGCCTTCGCGCGGCAGCACCATCACGGCGCCGTTCATTCCGGAGACGACGTGCCAGGGGATCATCGGACCGCCCGGCGCGCAATGGTAGACGAAGGTACCGGTGCGGGTGGCCTTCCAGCGGATCGTGACCTGCTCGCCCGGATTGACCAAGGAGAGTTCGGCGCCGCCAAGCGCTCCGGTTGCGGAGTGGAAGTCGATGTTGTGCGGCATCGAATTGGTGGCCGGATTGACCAGCGTCACCTCGACGTAGTCGCCCTCGTGCACCACCATCAGCGGGCCCGGCATCGAGCCGTTGAAGGTCATCGCCTGGAAGGTGGTTCCCTCGTTGTCGATGACGACCTTCTTCTCTTCGATCGGCAGGGTGAACTCGATGATCTTGGGGCCGGCCTTGGTGGCCTGCTCGTGCGGATGCACGAAGGGCGGGGCGGCCAGGTCGATATGCTGGCGCGGCAGCTTGAGCTCGTCAGCGGCCAGCGCCGGCGTGGCCATTGCCACGGCAAGAAAGGCTGTGCTGAGCAGTAGATTGCGTCGGTTCATCATGATCGTCTTTCCCCAGTGGGCATTGTTCGATGCCGACACTATTGCGCGGGGCGACGCAGCGCTTGTTGCGCCAGCGCAAACTCAAATGGGGATTTATGAATCGAGGGACCGAATTGAGGTTTGGAGCGGTTAACGTTTGGAGAGGCTATCGGTCGCGTATCGGCGCCGTGAAGCCCGCCCAGCTCAGATAGAGGCCGATCGCGAGCGAAGGCGCGAGATAGAGATCGAAATGCTCACCATCACGCATTTGTTCGAATGCCCGGGAGATGGCATCGGGCGAAAGCAGCAGGAGAGCCAGGCCCTTCAGAGCACTCATTCGTTGACCCAGCGGGCAGTCGCCGTACCACGTTGGGGGCAGCGATAAATCACTTCAACCAGACGGGGCTGAGTTGACCGATGCGCCGCTACGCCCTTCGTGATGATCAGTGGGAACGCATAAGAGACCTTCTGCCTGGTCGTGAGGGGCATGTCGGTGTTACCGCAAGGGACAATCGGCTGTTTGTGGAGGCGGTGCTTTACCGCTACCGGGCAGGGATTCCTTGGCGAGACTTGCCGGAACGCTTCGGGAACCCGATCAAAATTCATACGCGATTTTCTCGCTGGGCAACGAGCGGCGTGTGGAAGAGGGTATTCGAGATACTGGCAGCCGATGCGGACAATGAATACGCTATGATTGACAGCACCACTGTGCGCGCCCACCAGCACAGCGCCGGCGCCAAAAAAAAGACGGCGAGAACCAAGCGATCGGGCCCAGCCACGGCGGGTTGAGCACCAAAATCCACGCGTTGGTTGACGCCCTTGGCAATCCACTCGCCTTCTTTCTGACCCCGGGCAAAGCCCATGATCTGGAAGGCGCCGACGCACTGCTGCCTCGAATGCAAGCTCACACTCTGTTGGCAGACAAAGCATTCGATGCCGACGAGCGTGTGATCGAACCGCTTCGCGCCGCGGGAAAAACCGCCGTGATCCCACCCAGGAGCAATCGCAAAATCCAACGTGCCTATGACAAGGCGGCTTTCAAGGCGCGTCATCTCATTGAGAATTTCTTCTGCAAGCTCAAGAAATTCCGCGCTATCGCGACACGCTACGACAAAACCGCCCGAAATTTCCTCGCCGCGATCCATTTGGTAGCGGCCCTCATCTGGTTGAATTGAGAGACACGCCCCGGTCTCATCGTCCGGTTTTTTCAGGCATCTGCGGCTCATCCGCGCGCTGCAGCCCGGGCAAGCTACCGCTTCGGAAATCTCCGCGCAGTCCCGCTTTTGCTTTATTGCTTTAGCACGCGATGCTTGTCTTGCACTCATGCGGTCAGGTTACCCGTTCGGGCGGCTTTCCGATTTGACCGACGTCAAAATGCTAAGCAAAATGCAACGGTGCGCAGCACTCAGGGGCGCATGAAGATGAAGTCAGTCCCGGGATCGCAATTATCGGCGACAAAGCGGAGTTCCGACTGCACGTCAGAGACGCTTCTGCCTTCGAGATACTTGGAGACAATGAGGCCAAGCAACGAGCGGCAGACACTGTCGTGGCCGAGCCCGGCCGCTTCTGCTTCCGAAACAGCCTTCGAGAAATGAAGCTTTGCGATCTCGGTTGCAGACATGTCGGCGCCTCCCTGATTTCCATTTCTCACAAATGCCGTGCGATGTCCTTGATATGCGTCAAGTCATGCGCCCTGGCGAAGCGTTCGATTTCGTCTTGGGATTCAATACGACTGATTTAATCGCGCGCCTGAGTACAGATTCCGCGACGATGGCAAGATGCACGGAATACTCGCGGTTGATGGCAGCCAGATTTTCCGGATCGACCAGAACGAACAAGTCGCCGTCCTTCACCGAGACGACCCTGAAACCTATCAACAGCCGGTCGTAGATCGCAGCCCCGAGCAGCATGTTGAGCCTGGCCTCGATGGCGAGGTGCTGGTGCAGTGCAGGCTTGAATTCGCTCATGGACATGACGCAAGGCAAAAACGACAAGGCGACGCTCGACCGGAACAGCGTTTCATCCGTCGATTCTCGGGAGGGATTTCAATAGATCAGGATCGGCGAGGCGATGTTGACCGTGTTCGCCGTCGACAGTGTGATGCCGAGGCCAAGGTTCCATCGTCCCGCTTTGGATGCTGCGATCTTCACGGACCACTGGTCGTCCGCGGTCCGCTGCGCCTCCGTCGTAACCGGTGCTCCCCCCTTCTCCGGATCACCCAACGTCACCGAAACGGACTGAGCCTTCAGCGGCAATTCCTCAACGGTCTCGAGCTGAATCGAGATCTCGACGGCACCGGCATGGACAGCGGAGATCGTGACGTTGGCCATCGCCCGCGGATCATGCAAATGAATGAAGAAGCTCTGATCCGGAGCGTTAAGGTTCGGACCTGCCTTGGCAATCAATGGTACTGCAGCCATCAGCAGGAGGCAGACCGAATAGAGTTCTGATCTTCATGATCGTCGTGTCCTCACATTTTGGCGGTTGAACGGATCGCGGGATCGACAATATCGCTCAGGGGACCTGGCGCCGTCGCGCCCATCGCTTGAACATCGAACGACACCGTGATCTCACCGGCCTTCTCGAATCTCAGGGTGACCGGTATCTTGTCACCCCGGACCAGCGGTGTCGCGAGACCGACGATCATCAGGTGAAGTCCACCGGGTGCGAACTTGACGGTACGGCCGGGCTCGATCGACAGGCCGCCTTCGACGGCACGCATGGTCATGACCCCGTCGTTGACCGCCATTTCATGGATCTCGACCTTGTTGGCTATCTCGGTCGAGGCCGACAGCAATTTGTCCGCCGACGACCCCTTATTCTCGATGATCAGATACCCGCCGGCGACCCTGGATCCGCCGGGTGTTGCGCGGCTCCAGGCCTGCGTCACGACGATGCTGGAAGCCCCCGGCTCCTCGGCATGCACTGGCGGCAAAAGCAAGCAGGACAGCAGCGCTGTGCAGGCCACTCTTCGAGTGATCTTGAACATCACCGCAGTCCTATTGCAAGGTGGGGCGCCAGCCAGAGCACGGCCGACAGGAGCGCGACGGCGACGAAGATGGCGGCGATGGCCCGCATCGAGCTGTTTGCCGGATCCGACCCGAAGCTGGGCTGGTTCGGAATATGCGCGCGCACGTCCAGCAGAAGCGTAATGAAGAAGGCGACAACCGGCATGGTCAGGCCCCTGCAGCGACTTCGGCAGCGACCGCCAGCGTCGCCAGAAGAAAGCCCGGTTCAATCACCGCAAGTGCAGGCGCCGAGATAGCAAGACGTCCGGTCGCCGGCGCCACGATGTCATGCAACGCGCTTTCGATCCGAACCTGGGCCACCGCGTGTCCGGCGTGCGCCGTCTCGCCATCGGCAACGAGCCAGCGCTCGACAATGCCTTCCGGCAGCATGCTGTTGCGCCATAGCGCTTCGTCGGCATTGATCCTGATGATCTTCATGTTCGTTCTCCTGCGGTCGGAAGCGTCGGAACACGGGTTGCGCCTCCTTCTTAAGCGCAAACATGTCCTGGAATCGCCCTGCAGTCTTTGCGGCAGCTCAAGCTCAAGGACGGTTTCATCATTCGCCGAGGAGTTTGTTCCGGAGCAAAGAGGCCCGGCAAATTCGGGCTCATGAATGTCGTCCAGAATGGAGACACGCATGCCGATTGGCTTTGACGATATCGTCGGCGAGGTGATGACCGCCGCGCCCGCGACCATCCGGGTCTTCCTGGACTTCAGGATGGGGTGCGTCGGCTGCCCGATTTCGGCGTTTCAAACGGTGGACGACGCCTGCAAGGAACACGGCGTCGACCGCGACGAGTTCCTGGCCGCGCTGCACGCCGCGGCCGGCGCCGTCATGGTTTGAACGAGGAGCCTGCTTCCGGGTTCTCTTCGGCCAGCATGAACAGCTTGTGCGGCTCGATCACCACAATCTTCTGCCGGCCGCTCTCCACCAGGCCCTTGCTTTCCCAGGCGCT
Organism: uncultured Pseudomonadota bacterium; assembly: GCA_963771225.1. Taxonomy (GTDB): domain Bacteria; phylum Pseudomonadota; class Alphaproteobacteria; order Rhizobiales; family Xanthobacteraceae; genus Bradyrhizobium. The sequence goes on from CAVYSR010000018.1 coordinate 74,957, forward strand.
CAGCGTCCGGCTTACCGTGTGCAGCGTGGTGCCGGTCATCTGGGCGATGTCCTGCCGGCTGATCGGGAAGTCGATTTCGATGCCATGCTCAACCTTGCGACCGGATTGCTTGACCAGCCGCAGCAGCGCATGGGCGATACGCTTTTCAACCTGCTCGGTCGACATCTCAATGATCCGGGTATGGGTCTCCTGGAGCCGCGCGCCGACCGTCTGCAGCGTGTTGGCCGCCAGCGCCGGGAATTTTTCGACCATACGTGGCCAGGTTCCGGACGGCCAAGCCAGCACCACGCTGTCGTCAACGGCGGTTGCGGTCGCCGGATAGCGCTGCAGGCCGATCGCCTTGGCAACCCCGAAGGTCTCGCCGGTCGCGACGTAGCGCACCACGATCTGTTCCCCGGCCGGCGTCGTCTTGCTGGCGCGAACATGGCCGTGCAGCAGCACAAAGAAGGAGTGCGCTTCCTCACCTTGCTGGAAAACCGCGCTGTTCCTGGCGACCCGTACCGACCGGGCCTCGCTCAGGATCTCGTCAAGGTCGGCGGTGGACAGTCCCGCAAACAGGGGCAGATCCGCGACGAGCGAGCTATCGACCTTGGCCATCCCGGAACCTAGACCGCGATATTCGGCAACGATCAAGCCTGAATTTGCGCTGGCGCAACCAGCCGGTCCGCCAACTCCGGTAAACCACCGTCGAACCGGCCTTGGCCCCGCAAGCCTTTGGCGCTGGAAAACCTGGAGAACGACGATGCGCAAGACGATGATGCTGACGACCGCCGCGGTCCTGATGACCCTGGCCGGGAATGCCTTTGCCGCCGAGGTGGAGGTCAAGATGTTGAACAAGGGCACCGAGGGCATGATGGTGTTCGAGCCCGCGCTGGTGAAGATCGCGTCGGGCGACACCGTGAAGTTCATCGCGGCTGACAAGGGCCACAACGCCGAAACCATCAAGGGCATGCTGCCGGCCGATGCCACACCTTTTGCCGGCAAGAGCGGCGAAGACGTCGCCGTGGTGTTCGACAAGCCGGGAGTTTATGGCGTCAAATGCCTGCCGCACTACGGCATGGGCATGGTCGCGATGGTAGTGGTCGGCGCGCCGACGAACCTCGAGGAGGCCAGGGCCGTTCCACAGATCGGCAAGGCCAAGCAGGTGATGGCCGGGCTGTTCGACAAGCTCGCCGCGTCCAAGACCGCCGAAAAGTAACGCACCGGAACCTAAGGAGGCCGCCATGCCCGCGCGAAACTATGACGGACCCGCGCTGTTCTCATACGGCTTCCGTCCATTCTTCCTGCTGGGATCGGTCTACGCGGGCCTTGCCATCCTGGTGTGGCTGCCCGTGTTCATGGGCGAACTGAGCCTGGTGTCTGCATTCATTCCGCGGGACTGGCACGTCCATGAATTGTTATATGGCTTCCTGCCGGCAGTGATTACCGGATTTTTGTTCACGGCGATCCCGAACTGGACTGGCCGGCTGCCGCTGCGGGGCCGACCGCTGATGTTTCTCGTCGCGCTCTGGGCGGCTGGGCGCATCTGCGTGACGTTCTCGGCAGAGACCGGCTGGCTCGCGGCGATGTTGATCGATTGCAGCTTCCTGTTGCTGGTCGCCGCGGCAGCGGCCCGGGAGATCATCGCGGGTAAGAAGTGGAACAACCTCAGCGTTGTCTTGCTGATTCTGGTGCTGCTCGGCGGCAACTTGACTTTCCATCTGGAAGCTCATTTCAAGGGGGCTGCCGACATCAGCATCCGTGTCGGCATTGCCGTCGTTGTCCTCCTGATTTCGCTGATCGGGGGCCGCATCATTCCGAGTTTCACCCGCAACTGGCTGGTCCGCGAAAATCCAGGCCGGCTGCCGATCCCGTTCGCGCGTTTCGACATGCTGGCCGTCGTCTTTGGCGCCGTCGCGCTGGTGTTCTGGATCGTTGCGCCCAACGATACCAGGACCGGGGCTATCCTCGCCATTGCCGGAGTCCTGCATCTGATCCGGCTCGGACGTTGGGCGGGAGACCGGACCGGGCGCGAACGGCTGTTGCTTATTCTTCACGTCGGCTACGCCTTCGTGCCGCTCGGCTTCCTGCTCAATGCCTGCAGCGCCTTCGGCATCGTAGCGATCGGTGCAGGCGTCCATGCCTGGATGGCGGGAGCCGCGGGCATCATGACGCTGGCGGTGATGAGCCGGGCGTCGCTCGGCCATACCGGCCAGCAACTGACCGCGTCGGTCGCGACGCAGGCTATCTACGCCTGCATCATCGTCGCCGTCGTGACGCGCATCTGCGCGGCTTTCCAGCCGTCGCACAGCGTTCCGCTCCTGCACGTCGCGGCGCTTGCCTGGGCGGCCGCCTTCCTCGGCTTTGCCCTGAGCTATGGGCCGGCGCTGATCAACTTCGACAAGCGGCCAAGTCCGCATCCGGTGGCCGCATGACCGAGACCCGGAATGCTGAAAGAGTGATCGACGTAGCGGATATCGAACCACGCTTCCGCCACAGCATGATCGGACAGTTATTCAAGCACCTCGAACCGGAGCATAGCCTGCAGATCGTCGCCGACCACGATCCGCAGCGGCTCCGCTTTCATCTCGACTTAGCGTTCGGGTCGTTGTGCGACTGGTCCTACCTGGAGCAGGGCCCGGATGTCTGGCGTGTCCGGTTGCGGCATCGCCGGGCGGACGACACCGCAGTTTCGAAGGATGCCGATGTCGGCTGAACCGAACCGCCGCGCCACGCTCGTCGACGAAATCTCCGAGCGCACCGGCATTACCGAGGCGATGATCGCCGAGCTCGTCGACACGTTCTACGGGCGGGTCCGGGAGGACCCGCTGCTGGCGCCGGTATTCGCGAGAGTTGAGAATTGGGACGAACACCTTGCGAAGCTGCGTGCCTTTTGGTCGTCCGTCGTCCTGATGTCCGGACGTTATCACGGCCAGCCCATGCAGGCCCACCTGCCGCTTTCCATCGAGCCGAAACACTTCGACCGCTGGCTGGCACTGTTCGAACAAACCACCTCCGAGGTCTGCCCGCCGGCCGCGGCGGCATTGTTCATGGAGAAGGCACGCCGGATCGCCGACAGCTTCGAAATGGCCATGGCTACCCGGCGTGGCCGGATCACCGGACCCCGGCATTCTCCACATACCTGAGCCGGATTATGTGTCGCGCCATAGCGCGTGTCCTTCTGGACGGCTCGCCCGCATTGAGTCACAACACCCCCCTCGTTGATGAATCAAACGCGGGGGTCGGGACTTGGCTCGCCTTTCGCAGCAAAAAAGCCGGCTTCAAAAAAGCCGGGTGACGGGAGGCCTGCATGCTGATTCCGATGGCTGACGTGCCGCGCTGGTATGCCGAACGCAAGCCGAAGGATACCGTGGCGATCAGCCATGGCGCCGACACGCTGACCTGGGAGCAGTTGGAGCGCGGGGCCAACCGCCGCGCCCGCGCCTTTGCCGCCAGGGGCGTGAAGCCAGGCGATTTCGTCGCTATCGGCCTGCCCAACGGCAATGCCTTCTTCGAGACCACCTTTGCGGTCTGGAAACTCGGCGCCACGCCGACGTCGCTGTCCTGGCGATTGCCGCGCGGCGAGGCCGCCGCGGTGCTCGACATTCTCAAGCCCGCTCTGGTGGTCGGTGGCGAAGCCGACTGGAACGCACCCAATTCGGTGCCTGCCGATTTCACGCCGGAAGGCGTATCGGACGAACCGATCAACAGCCCGGTGGCACGTTACTGGAAGGCCATGACCAGCGGCGGTTCGACCGGGCGTCCAAAAGTGATCCTCGATCACGGGCCGGCTGTGATCGAGACCGCGGCCGACCAGATGCTCGGAATTCCGCGCGGCGTTTCGCTGCTTAATCCCGGCCCGCTCTACCATAACGCCCCCTTCATTCTCTCCCACATGGGACTGTTCGCCGGCGGTCGCCTCACCGGCATGGTGAAATTCGATGCCGAGGAGGCACTGCGCCTGATCGCCGCCCATCGCGTGCAATGGGTCAATTTCGTGCCGACGATGATGCATCGGATATGGGCGTTGCCGGACGAGGTGCGCAACAGCTACGATCTCTCCAGCCTTCAGAATCGTGTTCCACATGGCCGCGCCGATGCCGCCATGGCTGAAGGAGAAATGGATCGAGTGGCTGGGGCCCGAGAAGATCTACGAGCTTTATGGCGGCACCGAGCGGCAGGGTGCCTGCGTCATCTCTGGCGTCGAATGGCTGGCGCACAGGGGCTCGGTCGGCAAGATCGGCGAAACCGCGCGTTTGAGGATCATTGGCGAGGATGGCAACGATGTTGCGCCCGGCGAGACCGGCGAAATCTACTTCCTGCCCAATGACGGCGTCGGCAGCACCTATCACTATCTCGGCGCCGAGCCGAAGCGCCGTTCCGACGGCTGGGAATCGCTCGGCGACATCGGCCGGCTCGATGCCGAGGGTTATCTCTATCTCGGCGACCGGCTCGCCGACATGATCCTGCGCGGCGGCGCCAATATCTATCCGGCGGAGATCGAAGCCGCCGTCGTGGCGCATCCGCAAGTCAGTTCCTGCGTCGCCGTCGGCTTGCCCGATCCGGAATTCGGACAACGCGTCCACGCCATTCTCGAACTTAATGGTGATGCCGATGCCCAATCGGTCATCGACGGCATGGGCGGCTTTCTTGCCGACCAGCTCAGCCGATACAAGCATCCGGAGAGTTTCGAAATCGTCGACGTCAGCCCGCGCGACGATGCCGGCAAGGTCCGCCGCACGCTGCTGCGCGATCAGCGCGCGGCGTGGCTGAAAGAGGGCCGCGCATTCCGGATCATGCCGGCGCGGGCAACGGCAGATTGAACTGGATACCGGGATAAAGCTACATTCGCGGCCTCGACAGCGCATCCTTGCTGACGAACAGCAGCCGCCGGCGAAAGGCCGTCGGGCTCTCGGCAAGCAGCACCGCCTTGAGCGACTGCAGACCGCCAGCAAAGAACGGCTCATGAAGTCCGTTGCCGTGGTTCTCGCTCCATTCCGGTATCGGCAACCCGTAGACCCGTGCAAGATGCTCCGCGACTGCTGCCACATAGGCGTCATGCACCGCATCGAGGGAAGCCGGTTTCTCCTCGATCGCCCGCGGGCGTTGGTCCGGGTTCGCATAGAATGAATCGAGAAATTCTCGAAGCGACGGATCGAACGTCCGTTCGCCGGCCTTGACGCGGCGGACCACTTCTCCCAGCGTTGCCGGCTTTTTGCCGAACAGACTCATGATAGAGGCCCATCCTGATCGGGATCAATGTCGAGATTTGAAAAAATCTCCTCGAGACCCAGCCGCGTTTTGGGTTGGAGCATGTTTTGAGGATAGAATTTCTCTACTAGAGCCAAGGCGTCCTGGCTGTTTTTTAGACCGATAGCCCGCGCAAGCAACTTGATATCGTCAATGTCCGAGCTCGCTTCAATGCCCCCGACCCGCATCGCCCGGCCTTTCATCGCGAACAGGTATTCTGGTTTCGCCGTGTAGACTCGCAGACCCGGCTGATCCTCCGCCGGATAGGTCTTGAACAAGGCCCTCACGTCTGGGTCAGCGTCTCTTTTGCTCAGCCATCCCTTTACACCGTCGTTCAACCAGTTTTCGTCCCATCCGAATTCCTCGGCCATCTCCGCCGCCAATCGTTTGATAAAATCCTTGTTCCCCTCAAATACCGCATCAACATCACCGGTATTGATCTGTCGGTTCAGGGTGAGCAGGAGGGCCGACCCGCCATAGATCACGATTTCGACCGTGCGCCCGGCTGTGAACGCTCTCCGGCCAAGGTCGGCCAGCGCGAACTCCAGTGTTGATCGATCGAAGTTCTTGTCGCCGCTCATGGCCTTTATCTTCCGCATGCCGAACGATACGCTTGTACCATGAAAGGTGCCAGCGGATCAGGTCGAGCGCAGACTGCGATCTCGACGTCGCTGCCATTTGGCCTGCGCGCGATAGCCGGCTCGAAAGACCGCTTCGCGATAACGTGTTCAAGCCACGGGAATTTTCCGCTATCCTCGGTTTCGGGGCTGGAATCCGGCCGCACCACATCCCAAATGATCTTGATATGTCGCACTGCCCCAAGTTGTGATCCAATCGGATAAATCATGACACTTTATGAAATCGGAGGTCCTCCATGTCCTCTTTGACTAAATTGACTGAATGGAAAGTACCGTCGGCGAACCAGCCCCGTCCTGGCGACTACAGTTTCGATCTCGATCGTGTGCTTGCTTCGGTGGTTGGGCTGCATTCAATCATCCCCGCCGACGCTTTTAGCGCGGATACCCTCGGCACCGAGCGCGCCGGCAATGGCGTACTGATCGACGACGGACTGGTGCTGACCATCGGCTACCTGATCACCGAAGCCGAAACGGTCTGGCTGCATCTCGGCGACGGCCGCGTGGTCGAAGGTCACGCACTCGGATTTGATTCCGAATCCGGCTTCGGCCTGGTGCAGGCGCTTGGCCGCATTGATCTCGATCCGCTGCCGATCGGCTCGTCGGCCGCGGTCCAACTCGGCGACCGCGTGGTGGTGGGCGGCGCCGGCGGACGCACGCGATCGGTCGCCAGCCACATCGCTGCCAAGCAGGAGTTCGCCGGTTACTGGGAGTATTTGCTGGACGAGGCGATCTTCACCCATCCCGCGCACCCCAATTGGGGTGGTGCTGCGCTGATCTCGAATCGCGGCGAGCTGATTGGCATCGGTTCGCTCCAGCTCGAACGCGAGCGCGACGGCAAAAGCGAGCATGTCAACATGATCGTGCCGATCGATCTGCTCAAGCCGGTGCTGGATGATTTGCGCAAATTCGGTCGCGTCAACAAGCCGGCGCGACCCTGGCTCGGAATGTATTCAACCGAGATCGACAACAAGGTCGTGGCGATCGGCATCTCCGAAAAGGGCCCCGCGGCGCGCGCCGAGCTCAAGGCCGGCGACGTCATCCTGGCCGTGAAAGGCGAAAAGATCTCGAGTCAATCCGGCTTCTATCGCAAACTCTGGTCGCTCGGACCCGCCGGCGTCGACGTGCCGCTCACGGTCCATCACGAGGGCGTCACCTTCGACGTCGTGTTGACTTCAACCGATCGGACCAAGCTGCTCAAGGCGCCGCGGCTGCATTAAATAGATGAGGCACGCGCGAATGAGCGAGGCCGTGGTGGACGACATCGTGGCCGTGCTGCCGCCATTGCTGCAATCGCTGGAAGCGCTCGGGTTCATTGCGCGCCGTCTCAACCCGCCGGATTTCGGAAAGGTCATGCAGGCCGCCGGCACGCCGGATATCACCTTGCAATCGGTGCGTTCGCGATTGACGGATTGGCCGGCGGAATTCGCCGATGTACGGACCGCGCTCGAGACGGCCAGCGACGCAGCACTCGCCGCGTTCAAGGGATTGCGCGCGGTTCAGGACGGCAATGGTGATTTGATCGCGGTGTTTCGCGCCCTGCGTCACGCCCCGCGCGCGCAGGAGGCGCTCTACCCGCTGGCCGAAAAATTCCCGCCGGTGAGCGCGTTTTTTGTCGATCCCGCCCGGCGCGACGACGCCGGTCTGATGGCGCGCCTCGCCGGGCCGGCGCGTCCGGATACCGGCATCATGCACGATCACAACGAACCCGGCAGCCGCGGCGGCTATTCGCTCTACGTGCCGGAATATTATACGCCCGACCGCGCCTGGCCGCTGGTGATGGCGCTGCACGGCGGCAGCGGCAATGGCCGCGGCTTCCTGTGGAGCTGGCTGCGCGATGCGCGCAGCTCTGGTGCGATCCTGGTTGCGCCCACCGCGACCGGCAACCCTTCTTCGAACAAAACCCCTTCTTCAAATAAAACCACTTGGGCATTGATGGGCGAGGATACCGATACGCCCAACCTCGCCCGCATTCTGGCTTCGGTGCGGGAACGCTGGAATATCGATCCGGCCCGGCTATTGCTGACCGGCATGAGCGACGGCGGCACGTTCTGCTATGTCACTGGCCTTGAGGGCGCATCGCCCTTTACCCATCTCGCGCCGGTTGCCGCTACCTTTCACCCGCTGATGGCGGAGATGGCCGACGCGGAGAGATTGCGCGGCCTGCCGATCTATCTCGTGCATGGCCAGCTCGACTGGATGTTTCCGGTGCAGGTAGCGCGGCAAACCCAGGCGGCGTTGTCGGCGGCGGGCGCTGACGTCATCTACAAGGAGCTGGACGATCTCAGCCATTGCTATCCCCGCGAAATGAACCCGGCGATCCTGAACTGGCTGAGCAGGGAAGGATGAACGCAAACACAAAGATCCTCGCCCGACGCCAGGACTGACCCAAGGAAATATACGCGCGTGTTCGCGCAACACCCGGTAGATCTTCGCAGGATGGGCACGGCGCAACGGGCGCCGCGCCCATCACAATCCTCTCATGCATTCACCTTTGGCGAGAGCAGATCCGCGATACCGATGCGCCGGAACATCTCCGCGCGGACACGTTCGGCGACGCCGTTGACGATTTCCGCGCCGTCCTGCGAGGGATCGATATGCATGCGGAACGGCCGCTTGCCGAACGGCATGCCGACCACCCGGACGATCGCTTCGGCAACAGTGCCCGCGTCAGCGTCGGCGGGCTCCAGCGAGGCGAGGCCCTTCAGTGCTTGATCCGGCAGGCCCGCATAAGGCCCGTTGTCATACTCCGCGGCACGCGCCTTGTCCGCGATGATTCTCGCAATGCCCGTCTTCGCGGATTCATCGGAGGCGACATCGAGTTCGACGGTTCTGAGATCGACGCCGTGCTCGGTGGCATAGCGCGCAACCTCGGCAACTTGCGAGGCGTTGCGGCCGGCGCTCTCGCGCATGCTGGCATAGACGATGTGACCCGCTTGGGCGAGCGCGCGGGCGGTGAGCGCGCCAAAACCGCTGGAAGCACCGGTGATGACGATAACCTGTTTCATGACACGTATTCTTTGAATGAAGTTTCGGATTGAAGCTGAGGGCGAGGATGGCGACGCCCTGTCGTTACGCCGGGCATCACGGTTTTTATTCAGACCATGCCGCCATTGGCGCGCAGCACCTGGCCGTTGATCCACGAGCCGTCAGGGCCGACGAGGAAGGCGACGGCGGATGCTATGTCTTCGGGCGTACCGAGGCGCTCCAGCGGATTCATCCTGGCCATGCGCTCGATCAGCTCCGGCGATTTGCCGTTGAGGAACAGATCGGTTGCGGTTGGTCCGGGCGCGATGGCATTCACGGTGATCGAACGACCGCGCAGCTCTTTCGACAGGATCGCCGTCAGCGTTTCGACCGCCGCCTTGGTGGCAGCATAGACGCCATAGGTTTCCAGTTTGACCCCGACGACGCTGGTCGAGAAATTCACCACCCGGCCGCCGTCCCGCAGCCGTTTCGCGGCTTCGCGCAGCGCATTGAACGTGCCCTTGAGATTGACCGCGATCTGCTGGTCGAACAACGCATCGTCGCTGTCGGCGATTTTTGCAAGTTTCATGATGCCGGCGTTGTTGACGAGAACATCGACCCCGCCGAACGCGGCTTCCGCGGCGTCGAACATGCTGCGCACCGCGTTGGGATCGCTGACATCGGCCTTGGCGGTGAGTGCCCGGCCACCGTTGCCTTCGATTTTGCGGGCGAGCGCCTCGGCGGATTTTGTATCGCCTGAATAGTTGATCACGACGGTGAAGCCGTCGCCGGCGAGACGCTCCGCCACAGCGGCACCGATGCCACGGGAGGCGCCTGTTACAATTGCTATTTTGTTGGTTTCGTTGGTCATTTTCTGTCTCCTGATGCTTTCGCGGCAAGTCCGCGCTCAATGGGGGAAAGCTAGACCCTTCCATTTTTCGGATAATCATGCATTATCTGGCATCACAATCCGGATTTAACGAACAATCAATGGACAGAATAGACGCGATGCGGGTGTTCACGCGGGTCGTCGAGCGGCGCAGCTTTACGCTGGCGGCAGAGGATCTCGGCCTACCACGCTCGACCGTAACCGACGCCGTGAAGCAGCTTGAAGCGCGCCTCGGCGTCCGACTGCTGGAGCGCACGACGCGACAGGTCAGCCCGACGCTGGACGGCGAGGCCCATCACCGGCGTTGCCTGTCACTGATCGCCGATTTTGAGGACGCCGAAGGCGCCTTCGGCGGCGCCAAGCCCAAGGGGCTGGTGCGGCTGGAAGTGCAAGGCACGCTGGCGCGTCACTTCCTGCTGCCGAACTTGCCGGATTTCTTCGCCGAATATCCTGAGATCGAACTCAACATAAGCGAGGGCGACCGCTGGATCGACCTGATCCGCGAGGGTGTCGATTGCGTGCTGCGCTTTGGCCATTTGCCTGACAGCGACATGGTCGCACGGCAAGTTGTGATGCTGGAACGTCTGACCTGCGCTGCGCCGAGCTATTTCGAGCGCTACGGTACACCGACTAATCCGGGCGCGCTCGACGGGCACCGCATGATCGGGCTGCGTTCGCTCACGACAGGAAGATTGCGGCCGATGGAATTCGTGATCAGTGACACCCTGCACGAGACGGCGCTGCCGGTAATCATGTCGGTGACCGGGACGGAAAGCTATCTCGCTGCAGCGAGGCTCGGGCTCGGTCTGGTCCAGGTACCGCGCTTTCATGCGGAAACGGACCTCGCGCGCAACACGCTGGTGCAGGTGTTGCCAAAGTATCCGCCACCTTCGGTGCCAGTGTCGTTACTCTATCCACGCAATCGGCAGCTGTCGCCGCGCGTCCGCGTGTTCATCGACTGGCTGATGCGGGCGTTCGGTCGAGCCTGATCCGGCGGATTGCCTTCCAGCCGATCGACGCATTCACGGAACCATCCGATCCCGATGGCGTTGTCGGTCGTCATTGGAGGTTTGCCATGCGCGTTTTTCTGGGAATGATCTTGGGCGCGCTGTTGTTGGTCGCCGGCGTCTATGTCTTTGATTCGATGTCGACCTCGACCGTCGCCAATGGCGGGGTGGCGCAGGCCAATCGCACCATTGTGAATTGGGACGTCGCGGCGACCGACTGGGCCGCCCTTAAACTGCGCGCGCAGAACGACTGGATCAGGCTGTCGTCGAAATAGTCACGCCGCTATTTATTCGCCGCCGCCTTTCGTGCATCGGCAATGGCCTGATCGAACTCCGCCATGGTGAGCGCGCCGGGCACGCGGAACTTTCCGACGATAAAGGACGGCGTGCCCTTGAAACCGAACGCCTTGGCCTGATCGTCGTTGCGCGCCAGGATCGCATCGATCGTCTTGGCGTTGGCGGCGAGGTCGCGCGTGACGCGATCGACATCGATACCCGCGCCAGCCAGCGCCTCGCGCAGCCGCGGCTCGGTCAGCTTCGAATTGAGGCCGATCAGCGCCTCATGCGCCTGGACGTATTTGTCCTGGTATTTGCTCGCCAGCGCCATCCGCGACGCGACGACCGAGACCGGACCGAGGATCGGCCAGTCCTTCAATACCAGCCTGACCTTGCCGTCGCCTTGCACCACTTGCCGCAGGTCGGGCGCGATCTTGCGGCAATACGGACACTGATAGTCGAAATACTCGACGATGGTGATGTCGCCATCGGCGTTTCCGGCCACCGGGATATCCGGGTCGCGCAGGACCAGGGCTTCGGTCAGCACATTGTCGCCGTCGCTTTGCCCCCGCGCCGTCGCAGGCGCTGCCCCCATGCCGAGCATGAGCGCGCCCGCGCCGAAGAGACCGAGCGCCTGGCGGCGGCTGCGGAACGGTTTCAGCCGGGTTGAATCCGTGGATTGGGTCATGTCTGGTCTCCCGGCCAGCCTGATCAGGCGTGCCCATCAGTGCTCAAGATAGCGACAGGTTGCGTGCCAGCATATAGAGCGCCACCGCAATAATGACAGCGGCAAATATGATATTGAGCGCGCCGCCCCGCACCGACAACCGCCGCGCCGATCGGGTACCGATCAATCCGCCGGCGATGCCGCCTGCGATGAAGGCTCCCGCCAGTTCCCATGAGATCAGCCCGGACCAGGCGTAACTGGCCGCCGTAGTCAGGCCGAACGCGGTGACGGCCACCAGCGACGAGCTGACCGCGTTCATGATCGGCATTCCCGTCGCCAGCATCAGCGCCGGCACGATCAGAAAGCCGCCGCCGATACCGAAGAAGCCGGACAGCGTCCCGGTCGCCAGTCCGAGGCCGACAATGGCGGGCGTGTTGTCCCAGCTCATCTGCACGTCGGGCAGGCCGATCCGCGATCGCGTCTTCAGCATCAGCACGGCGATCACCAGCATCAGCAGCGCGAACAGCGCCAGCAGTCTCTCACCGTCGAGCATCTTGCCGAAGATCGATCCGGTGAACGCCCCGACGATCCCGGCGGCGGCAAACACCAGCGCGCATGACCACAGCACGGTGCCGCCGCGGGCATGATTCGACAAATTGAATGCCGCATTCGCAGCTACCGCGATGGCGCTGGTGCCGATCGCCACATGGGCGTCAGGGACGCCGACCACATAGACCATCAGCGGCACCGCCAGGATCGATCCACCGCCTCCGACGAGGCCCAGCGAAAACCCGACCAGCGCTCCCGATGCCAGTCCGAGGATGTCTTGCATCGCCGAGATGTGCATTGCAGAGATCATCACGCGGCAGCCCCGCTTGCGCCTGCGCGATCCCAAAACGCGATCAGCAACAATGGCAGCACGGGCGCAGCTTAAGACGCGACGCCCGTGCCTGTCAGACGTCGATCAAGCGCCTTTCAGTCTCTTGTTGCATTCGCTGTAATAGCCGCCGCCCTTCTGGATCCATTTCAGGCCGCCATTTGCGTTGCTGGCCTTGTTGGCGTTGTATTGATCGACGCAGGTATGCATCCGGGCCTTGCCGGCGGATTCCTGGCGTATTTCGGCGACACGGCGGAAGGGAACACCGCATTGCCCACCTCAGCCGGCGCCGCCGCGGGCTTCGGCGCGGGAGCCGGCTTGGCCTCTGCCTTTGGCGCCGGGGGCGGTGCAGCCGGGGCGGCGGCGGGCGTCGCTGCGGCGTCGGCTCCGCATTCGGCTTTGCGGAAATCATTCCACTTCTGGCCATTCAGTGTGCCAGCAGTTTTGGCTTCCTTATATTTTGCACTGCATTCCGACATGCTCAGCGCTTGCGCCGGCATGGCAGCGAACGCGGCAAAGCCTGACACGGCAACCGCACACAATAATTTTGCTCGAATGGTCATCCTTAGTCTCCCTGGGGCGTGGCGAACTCAAGAACCCCTATCCTAGCGCAGCGACGGCCCGTGACAACGGCGATCGATCGAAGCGATGCAATATCTTGGCGTAATATCTTGGTCGGGAAAACGCAGGTCCAACCGACTTCATTCATCCACGGTTCAGCATTGCGGCGCGACGTTGCCTCTCTCTTCAACCCGAGGTGCTTCCCATGATGACACTTTCTTCCCGCGTTGCCGCGACCGCCATCGCATCCCTGTTCCTGATGGGCTCCGCCTTCGCAGAGACCCCCGCGCCGGCCGCGGCGGCTCCGGCGGCGAAAGTTGAAAAGCCGCGGAGTGCAGCGTCCCTCGAATGCTCAAAGGAAGCCGATACCCAGGGCATCCACGGCAAAAAACGCCACAAGTTTATGAGCAAATGCAAGCACGACGCGAAGGCCGGCGCTGCCACCAAGCAGTGATTTGGTCCTCATCTGATCTCTCCTCCCCCTTGCGAGGGGGAGGGATGGGGTGAGAGCGTTACGGCTGATTTAATCCCCATCCGGCTTAGCCCGGGCGCGAAACAGTTCCCGGGCAAGGTGACGTGCGGTTCCAAGACCTGACCTTCCAAGATCTGACTTTCCAAGACCTGACTTTTTAGGACGAGATGCTCTTTTCAGAGCGAGATAAAAGCCCGCATTGCTGCAATTGCGCTGGCGCATTTGTACCTGCCGCGCTGATTTGACATAAGACGGCGTGAGCCTGCTCCCCGCATCGACGGCATCAGCCGTTCCAAGCCGCGCCAAAACCCTCCACGTGCTCGAAACGCTGGTCATTGGTGCGGCCGGCGGCATGCTGTTTTTATGGGCGCACCTGCCCGGCGGGTTGATTTCCGGCGCTATGATCGCGGTCGGCATCGCCGCGATCGCCGGCAGGCCGCTCGCGATGTCGCCGATCCTGACCCAGACGGTGCTGGTGCTGCTCGGGATTTCGCTGGGCTCGCTGGCCTCGCGAGAACTGCTGCAACACGTCAGCGCCTATCCGTTGACCATCGGGTTGCTGGCGCTCGCCACCTTCTGCTCGACCTTCGGCAGCAGCCTTTATCTGCAACGCGTCCATGGCTGGGACCAGACTTCGGCGCTTCTGGCCGGAAGCCCCGGGGCCTTGTCGCAAATCACCCTTCTCGCCGCCGAGAAGGGCGCGGATGTACCGGCGATTGCCGTGGTGCAGACCATGCGGGTGATCATTCTCACCGCGGCACTGCCGCTGCTGCTGGCGCTGACCGGGATGGCCCAGGTGTCGCCGCCGGCCGTGGCGGTGGCGACCGCCTCGCCGCTCGAACTGCTCGAACTGGTCGCAGCCTCGGTGGCGGCAGCGCTGGTGTTGCGGCTGATCAAATTCCCGGCGAGCTGGATGTTCGGCGCGATGATCGGATCGAGCGTGCTGCACGGCACCGGACTGGTCGAGGGCAGCCTGCCGCCCTGGGTGCGCGGGGTGGCGCTGGTCGGCATCGGCGCGCTGATCGGGGCGCGGTTCGCGCGCATGAAGGCCAAAACCCTGCTCAGCCATGTCAATGCGGCGCTGGGATCGTTTGCGGTCGCGATCGTCATTTCCGCGATCTTCGTCGGCATGATCGCTCATGACCACCCATGTGCGGTTCGCCGACATCGTCGTCGCCTTCGCGCCGGGCGCGATGGACGCCATGCTGGCGCTGGCGCTGACCCTGCACATCGATCCGATTTTCGTCGGCGCGCATCATCTGTCGCGCTTTGTGTTCGTCACCATCGCAACGCCCGGCATCGTCCATCTGTTCGGACGCCCGCAGGAAGATGTCGACGATTAGGCATGATCCCGAAAAGTGGCATCCGGTTTTCGGAAGAACCGGTGCCCAAAAATTTAGCCGCGGCTGGCGTTCCTGACGATGCCCCAAGCCGCGATCGCCGCCATCAACAGCGAGATCAGCACGTTATAGCCGGCCAGCGACAGGCCCAGAAAGCGCCACTGCACTTCGTCGCAGCGGATCACCTTCTCGGTATCGAGGCGCTGCCAGCAGGTCGCCGGCGCTGCCGAGATTTCCGATCGGCCCGGTGCAATCGGTCGGTCCCTGCCAGAACTCCCATTCGACGCCGGCATGATAGGTTCCGAGCACGGCATTGCCGAGCGCGGCGGCGGCGAGAAGCGCAAGGCCCGCGACCAGCACCCCGCGCGGCGCATCCCTTGCCGCGGCGAGCGTAACCAGCGCGCCGAGCGGGATCGCCAGATAATAGGCATAGCGCTGCTCGAGGCAGAGCGGACAGGGGCGGATATCCAGCACCAGTTGGAAGTACCAGGCGCCCGCCAGCGTCGCCGCCGCGAGAGCCGTGATCGCCAGCGCCGCCGTCAGCGCGGGGTTGGCGGCGCCGCGCGTATGCGACTGGCCGGCGGTGGCATCAAGTGTCACGATCGATCTCCCGTGGCTGCAAGCGTCGTATCCCGCAGGCCCGGCGCTGTCGAGACGGGCGCGATCACACTGGAGTGTTTTTGGGAGTGTTTTTCGCGCTCCGCGCGCCCCGGCCGGACCGTGACAACACGCGGGTTGACCGGCAGGGCGCGACCGCTATATTCCGCCGGCTTCGCGACGTCAGCCTCTGTGAGCCTATTCTCAGCCTGGCCGATGTCCGAAAGCCCCTGTGGCGGAATTGGTAGACGCGCTCGAACTCAAAATCGAGTTCCGCAAGGAGTGCTGGTTCGATTCCGGCCAGGGGCACCAGAAGCGCTTCTCATGGCCATACTTGGCATCTCAAAAAGCCAATGTGCCACGAGCGCTTCTGCGATTTTTGTCTCCTTGGCCAAGCCGGGCTTTGTTGTTAAGCGGCCCGCACCGTGTCGAGGAACTTGCCGACTTCGAGCTTCAGCCGGTTGCTGTCGCTGGACAGCGACTGCGCCGCGGAGAGAACCTGCGAGGAGGCCGAGCCGGTCTCGCTGGCGCCGCGCTGAACGTCGGTGATGTTGGACGAGACCTGCATGGTGCCTTGAGCGGCCTGCTGCACGTTGCGGGAAATCTCCTGCGTCGCCGCACCCTGCTCTTCCACCGCAGCAGCGATGGTCGAGGATATCTCGGATAGTTTTTCGATGGTTCCGCTGATTTCCCTGATGTCGTTGACCGACTCCTGGGTAGCGGCCTGGATGCCGGTGATCTGCTGACCGATCTCGCCGGTCGCCTTCGCCGTCTGCTCGGCCAACGCCTTCACTTCGGAAGCCACCACGGCGAAGCCGCGACCGGCCTCTCCGGCGCGCGCCGCCTCGATCGTCGCATTCAGCGCCAGCAGGTTGGTTTGTCCCGCGATCGTGTTGATCAGCTCGACCACGTCACCAATGCGGGCCGCCGCCTTCGATAGTTCACCAACGCGATCATTGGTTTTGCGGGCCTGATCGACCGCTTCGTTGGCGATCCGCGCCGATTCCTGCACCTGGCGGCTGATCTCGTTGACCGACGAGGTCAACTCCTCGGTCGCGGTAGCGACCGACTGAACATTGGTGGAGGCTTCCTCGGATGCCGCAGCGACCATGGTGGTCAATTCCTGCGAACGAACCGCGGTCGAGGTGAGCGTATCGGCTGATGCTTCAAGTTCGGTCGAAGCGGAGGAGACGGTTTCAATGATCTCGCCGACCGCGCCTTCGAAATCGTCAGCGAGCTTGATCATGTCGGCCTTGCGCTGCCGGGCAGCGACCTGATCCTGTTTGATCTTGGCTTCTGCTTCGTCGCGGGCCTTCTCCTCGGCCTTGACTTTGAAGGTTTCGACAGCCTGCGCCATGTCACCGACTTCATCCTTGCGGTCGAGCCCGGGAAGCACCACGCCGAAATTGCCGCCGGCAAGTTCCTTCATCCCTGAAGTCAAGCCGGCCAGCGGGCCGATAATGCCGCGAGCAATGAAAAACGCTATCAGCAGACCAAGCAAGACGGCGGCGCCAGCCACAATTTCCTGGATGGTGATGGTGCTTCTGATCCGGCCTTCGGTATCGTCAGCCACCTTCTGGAAAATTCCCACGATCGCGGCTTGCGCACTGCCCAATTTTTCGATCGTACCCAAGATTAACGGGGTGATGGCCTTGTAATAAAGTTCGTCCCCGAGCACGAGGTTTGGTCCGGTCTTCTCAAAGGCCTCGGCATACTTGCCGACGCCGGTTTTGACGTTTGCCAGGAGCGCCGCAAGACTGGGCGGCAGGTTGGCCTTCTCTAGAACGCCGATCTGCTGCTGCGCCCTTCCCAAATTGGTCTTGAAAATATCGATACCCTTGGAATCGCGGGTCGCCAGCATCCGCCAGTTCGCGACCCGGAGCAGCAGAACCTTGGTTTCAAGTGCGCTCACGTCGCGGGAGAAGTCCGTCTTTTCCGCGGCCTCGACGAATTTCTGGACGTCGGCCGCCATCTGGTCGCCGTCGGTGAACAGCAGGTTGCGGCCTGCCTGCATCTGTTTGACCGCCTCGCCCAGGGCGGTACGCTTCGTCTTCAGTTCGCCAATCACTCCCGCGGCCGACCTGTACATCGCGCGCCGTTCCTCAAAAGGCGTCGTCTTGGCAGCCTCCTCGAGAAGGTCCGATATGTTGGATAAATTCTTCTCGGCTTCCGCGAAGGACGCCTCATCCTGGTCGAACGCGTAGCGCAGCAGGCCGCGGCGGGCCGCCTGCAGATCGGTCGCGATCTCACCCGCGCGAATGGCGTTCCGAGATTGCAGGTTCATCGACGCGACCTGAGTGTCAATCCCCCATAATTGCCACACCGCGAAGCCGGCGAGGGCCGCGCAAAACAACACCAGCGCACCGAAGCCACCATAGAGCCGGCCACGAATTCGGAGATTGAGGAAAGACACGGGATTATTCCTTGCTGTCGGTATGAATTTGAAACCGGAGAGGGACAGAAGCGCCGTTATCGGCGATCGGTGGCGTTTGACTGGTTATCGTCGGAGAACCGTGATGATCCAGCTGGAAGTGGCTCCCGACTTGACCTCTCGAACCGATTGGACGAACCCGGTGATGGAGGTCTCCCCAACCTTCAGAGCCCTGCTTGTGCCGCTGAACTGCGCGATCCGGCATCGCCTTGCTTCGTTCACGTCCGTCGTTTCCAATGTTTGCATCGCTAGCCCGATATGATCTGTCTCGGCAAATTGCCCTGTTAAAGTTACCGCTCGGTTAAAGATGAGACGTAGCACAACGGGTCTCATTCAAAAGTCGGTCGACGATCGCTGGGTTGGCGACGAAGCGCGCCGAAGCCGTCATAGGGACGGCCTCCAAAACGGAGGCTGAAAAATGACATGCTAATGACATGCTATAGCGCAGCTCCGGCACGACCCTAATTTCCGATTCAGTCGTCAAACAGCCAGGACGGTCTCAACACCGTCATTGCGAGCGCAAGCGAAGCAATCCATCTCGCCGCACAAAGAAGAGCAACAGAGTGAATTGCTTCGTCGCGCAGCCTGTCATCGGGCGGGCATTCGCGCGACCCATTGGCTCCTCGCAATGACGTCGCTCAATTTCCGAATACGCCTCCGCGATCTCGCGACGCGGTGCGCCCGAGTTGTGCAAAATCCACTGCCCTCGAAAATCAGAGGGCGCAGGGAAAGCCGGGTGCCCGTTGCACCCGCAGCCGCGTGCGCAGTGGTAGAAAGCACACGCGTTAGTCACCACAGGTTCACCGGAACACCCGGCCTTCCCTGCGCGATGGTTTTAACGGCTTATTTCGCGCTCTCCCCGGTGACCGGGCTTGTTTGCCACCGTCGTCGGTGGAGTTTCCTCCACCAACTTGACGCCAGCGTCGGGGCGTCAGGACCACACGACTTCGCCGTCCGCGCGCAATGTCATTCGTCTTTTGACATGCCGCGTCCACCGCATCCCGCCTCAACGTCCGTGACGATCGCGATACGCCCCTCTTGTGAGGGCGGGATGAGGTAGATGTAGAAGTGATTTGGGTGAAAAGAACACCAGAATATTTTTGCGAGAAGGGCTGGACAGCGAGTCGGTGATTTGCCCGCCGAGTGGGCTGAGGCTTTTAAATGAAAGAGGCCGCCAACTGAGGCGGCCTTACTTATCTCGACTTTGCCGGCTCACGGTCAGTTTACCGCGAACGATGTTCGACCGCCGAATAATCCCGCCGCGAAAGTGTTGTTTCCTCTGGGGTGACGGAACGGAGTGAAGCGCGATGCGGAAAACGATTGTAGCCATGTTCGCACTGGCGGCTGTCGGCTTGGTTCAGCCAACGGTGGTGTCGGCTCGCGCCGGCGTTGGCGGCTACCCGGCCAGCTTCGGCGGCGACTATGCGGAAGGGAGCGGCGATTGCCACATCGTCGAGCATCGCGTCATGACGCGCCACCACGGCTGGCGAATACGACGAGTTCAGGTTTGCAGTTAGTCGACGACAATAGTCGGAGCTCACCCCCCGGTTCACGCCGGCGGCAAGCAGGATGCTCGTGAGGGAGCAAGCGTCTTTGTGCGACCTCGCTATTCTTCAAGCCAGCCTTCAGCCGCGGCGGCCGCCCGAAAATTTCGCCAAGCCAGAATTTCACTCGCGTCAGACGCGCAGGCATTGTTGATGGCCTGCCTAGCCATCTGCCAGTGCGGTTCGTTTTGATCGGAAAGCTGCATGTGCACCATGAATGAATAAGCGTCATCGGCGCTATTAATGCGATTAGCGCCCGATTCTGGTTTCAGCTTCATGGAGCCGAAAGCCATTTTACGGCCCTCCGCCGTTAGGCTGAGACTTCGAAATCATAGCTGCCGGTTCGTCAGAGTCCCTTACGTCGGCGGGTGCAAATCGCCTTGAAGCCAGCGCCCAAGATCCCTGGACGTCATTGGGTCTGCATACGCGGCAAGGGTCTTAAGTACGTGATTGCAGATAGCGCATTCAAACGTGTGCAAATCGACGCCCGGGTGTGCAGGCTCGATGCTGGCGAGCATCATCGCGGCCTTGCACTTCGGACAAGCTGGGCGCTGAATTGCAACGAATGGGATGACGGACGGCGGGCGTTGAGGTTGGGGCATGATGCTTCCCTCGAATAGGCGGGAGCGCAACACTCTCTGTCACCGGGTAATGCCTGGGAGGCGGAGCGGTGATTGCCCGATTGTGCGCGCGAAAAGGCCGCCGGGCAATATCCAGCGGCCTGCCGGGCTCAAAATTGCTCGCTTTTGAAAACGCCCCTTCCGCCCCGGTCATACCAGACTTGCATTGACGAGCGAACAGGGCGAATCAAAACTACTGTTCCGTCCAAGGAACAAACGCATTGTTGCGGCGAGGACACACGGCCCGAGGCTATTCGTCCCGTTTCAGCTTCCTCTTCCCCCAATGCGTATCCTTTCGGTTGCACTATCCCGCCATCGTCCGGAAAGGGGGTGCTCGGTGCTCGGTATTTGACCAGCAAAAGCCGATGAGCGTTGCGCTCCGACCAGTCCGCGCTTTGATCGCTGACCGCGCATTTCCTGGCACATCTCACCTGAAGGGAGCCTAAGCTTGAGCGTTGCCTTCACCAAGGAAGACAGTGCCGAAACGGCGTCGGAAACGCTGCTACCCGATCGCCCGATTTCACTGCATCCGAACCTTGTTACGGAAGCGGGATTAAAGGCTCTGGAACTTCAGCTCGATCAGGCCCGCGAAGCGTACGAGACCGCGCAGAAGATCGAGGATTTGAATGAACGCCGGCGGCAAGCGGCAATCCCTTTGCGGGATGCGCGTTACCTTGCCGCGAGAGTTCGGACCGCTCAGGTCATGCCCAATCCTTCGTCAACTGACACCGTTGCCTTTGGGAGCACGGTGACCTTCAGGCGTGACGATGGGCGCATACAGAAATATCGTATCGTGGGAGAGGACGAAGCGGACCCCAAGGCCGGTTCTATTTCCTTTGTATCCCCGGTGGCGACGTCCCTGATGGGCAAAGCTGTCGGGGATGTCGTCGGCACATCCGGTCAGGAACTTGAGATCATTGCGATCTCGTAGCACGCCCGCCCGGATGCGGCTGATGGTCGGCTCCGCTGGCCGACCCCAATCATCAGGCGCGAGCCAGCCAATGCCAGCTTGTTAGAACGCCGTCGCCGATCTAGACTTGGCAGCCTGAACAAAGACAGCCGGTTATCTCACAGCCGAGCCGCAATAATCGTTTCAGGGGAGGTGCAGTTCAATGAGTGGATTCATTACGCGTCGCACGATGTTGGCCGGTGGCACGGCCAGCCTGCTAGCCGCCCCCTGGGTGGCGAGGGCACAGGCCAATACGTTGCACATCGGAATGCAAAGCATCTTTTCGGGACCGATCGCGCTGCTTGGCACCTCGTCCCGCAACGCACTGATGATCGAGCAGGAGCGCATCAATGCCGCCGGCGGTTTTCTCGGCCGGCAGATCGAATTCGTCTTCCGCGATTCAAAAGGCCAGCCCCAGGAGGCCGCCCGCATCACGCGCGAGATGGTGAACAGCACGGGTTGCGAGCTCTTGATCGATGCCGAAGCCTCGTCCGCCTCCTTCGCGGTCCAGGAAGTCGTGCGCGACCTCGGCAACATCGCCTGCATCCACACCAACAGCGAGACCTCGTCGCTGACCGCCGACCCCAAGATTCGTGCGCCCACCGCCTTCCGCGTCGCGCGCCAGGGCGTGCACGACGCAGTGGCCGGCAGCATCCATCTGGCCGAATACGCCGATGCCAAGAAGCTCAACAAATGGGCGACCTGCTCGCCGGACTACGCCTATGGCCGCGACACCACCGCGCAATACCTGCAATTCTTCAAGCAGTTCAAGCCGGACGTCGAGATCGTCACCGATGCCTGGCCCAAGCTCGGCCAGCCCGACTTCACCGAGGTCATCACCAAGCTGATCCAGGCCAAGCCGCAGGCGCTGTTTACGCTGCTCTATGCCGGCGACCTCTCGTCATTCGTGAATCAGGGCAACATCTACGCGCTGTTCTCGCAGATGACGGTGGCGACGCCCAACGTCGACTATCCGGTGCTGGCCGCCATCAAGAATCTGCCGGCCGGCATTCAGTCGGCGACGCGCTATCTGGAAACCTTCCCGGATACGCCCGCCAACAAGGAATGGGGCCAGGCCTACCTCAAGAAGTGGAACGAGCGGCCGACCAATTGGTCGTGGCAGCAGTCGGTGGCGATGCATTTCTACGAGGAAGCCATCAAGAAGACCAACTCGCTCGACGCCAAGGCTCTGGCCGCGGCCCTCACCGGCATGAAGATCAACTCGCCGTTTGGCGCCGACGGCACCATCACCATGCGCGATGACCACACCACGATCGGCTACGCCATCGGCTGGGGCCAGACCACGCCGAAAGAGCCGTACATCATCGATGTGAAGGCCGCCGACTGGGGCAAGATCCTCGAACTTGAGACGGAGTGGAAAAAGCAGAAGAATTACATCTGAACGTCAGATGGATCTCGACGCGCTCGGCGCCTGCCTCACGATACCCGCCTGTGTGGTCAACCAGACCACCAGCGGGCTGATCGTGGGTATGTTGCTCTTTCTGGTCGCCGCGGGCCTGACCCTGATCTTCGGCGTATTGAAGATCGTGAACTTCGCCCACGGCACCTTCTACATGCTGGGCGGCTACGTCGCCTATACCGCGCTGGGCGCAACCGGCAGCTACACGGTTGCGGTGCTGTCGGGAACGCTGGCGATGGCGCTGTTCGGCGTGCTGTTCGAACGCGTCCTGATCAGCCGCGTCTACGGCTCCAACGTGCTGATGCAGCTTTTGATCTGTTACGCCGTGGTGCTGATCTTCGACGACCTCGTGAAAATCGTGTGGGGGCCCGAGTTCCACGCGATGGGGATGCCGGCGGCCTTCCAGGTGCCGCCGCTCTTTATCGCGGGCGGCGTGGTGCCGCCGTTTTACGCCGTGCTGATCGGCATCGCCGCGCTGATTGCGATCGTGCTCGGCCTCGGCCTTTCGATGACGCGGTTCGGCAAGACGGTGCGCGCCGCAGCGATCAACCCGCAGATGGTTTCGGCGCTAGGCGTCAACACGACGCTGCTTTTCGCGATCGTGTTCGCCATCGGCGGCGGGCTGGCGGGGCTGGCAGGCGCACTCGCGGCTCCGGTGCGCTCGCTGTCGCCCGGCATGGGCTTCTCGATCCTGATCGAGAGCTTCATCGTCACGGTGATCGGCGGCATGGGCTCGATTGCGGGAGCACTGGTCTCGGCGCTGCTGATCGGCATGGTTCGCGGCTTCGGCACCATCGGCTTTCCCATGTTCACGGATGGCCTGATCTACATCGTGATGATCGCGATCCTGCTGCTGCGGCCGCAGGGCCTGTTCGGTCGCCGGTCGTGAGGAAGTACCCCGCGTTGCGCGATGTGGCGTTCGCCGCCATTGCCCTGGTCGTCGTGCTGGCGATCCCGCTACTGCATCGCAGCCCCGCCTTCGAGGATTTCGTCATCCGCTTGAGCGCCATGGCGCTGTTTGCAACCTCGCTCAACCTTCTGGTCGGAAACACCGGCATGGTCTCGTTCGGCCACGGCATGTTCTATGGCCTCGGCGCCTATTCCTTCGCGCTGATGATGCAGATGACCGGCCTCTCGCTGCCGATCGCCGCCGTGCTTGCGATCTTGATCACGACCCTTGCCGCGCTCTGCGTCGGCGCCATCTGCGTCCGCCTCGGCACCGACTACTTCGCCTTCATCACGCTCGCGATGCAGATGCTGTTCTACAGTATCATCATCTCCTGGCAGACCCTCACCGGCGGCGACCAGGGCCTGCGCGGCGGCATCCCGAGGCGGGAGATCTTCGGCTTCGAGCTCGCCTCGCAGCTTCATCTCTATCAATTCTGTGCCATCGTGGCGGTGCTCGGCCTGCTGGCCCTGCGCCACGTCTCGGAGAGCCCGTTTGGCCAGACCCTGCGCATGATCCGCGACAACGAGAACCGCGCCAGCTTCACCGGCGTCGTTCTGTGGCGAGCCCGGCTCTGGGCATTTACGATCGCCGGAGCCTTCGCAGGGTTAGGCGGCGTGCTGGCGGCGCTGTTCGTCTCGGGCGCCTATCCCGAACTCGCCGACTGGCCGAATTCCGGCCAGGCGATCTTTGCCGTCATGCTGGGCGGCATCAACAGCTTCCTCGGACCCGTCCTCGGCGCGATGATCCTGCTCGCGCTGAACGATGTGGTGACACGCTTCACGGAATATCAGGGCCTGGTTCTAGGGATCGTGATCCTGGCCTTCGCGCTCGGCCTGCGCCGCGGCGTGCTCGATTTCCTCAAGTTAGCCTGGCCCGGACGTTCGCGATGAAGCTCGAGATCAGAAACCTGACCAAGGCATTCGGCGGCCTCAAGGCCATCGACGATGTGTCGCTTGCCTTTCCGTCGGGCTCGCTTTCGGCGGTGATCGGTCCAAACGGAGCCGGCAAAAGCACCTTCTTCAACCTGATCAGCGGCGCATTCCCGCCCGACCAGGGCGAGGTGCTGCTCGACGGTCAGGACATCGTTCATCTCTCCAGGAGCCAGCGGATGCACCGGGGCATCGGGCGGGCCTTTCAGGTGGCAAGCTGCTTTCCGACCATGACGGTCAAGGAGAACCTGATGGCCGCCGTAACCGCCCATATCGGCCAGTGGGGCAATCTCTCCCGCCGCTTTCCGCCACCCGGCGTGCGCGAGCGCGCCGACGAGGTGATGGAACTGGTGGGCCTGACACAGGTCCCGAATGTAGAGGCCGCGATCCTTTCCCACGGCGACCAGAAACTGCTCGATATCGCCATCGCGCTGGCGCTCGAACCAAAAGTGCTGCTGCTCGACGAGCCGACGGCCGGCATGGGCCCTGACGAGCGCTGGCGCATGATCGAACGCGTGCGCAACCTCTGGGAACGACGCCAGCTCACGCTGATCTTCATCGAGCACGACATGGACATCGTCTTCCAGATCGCCAATACCATCCGTGTGCTGTGCTACGGCCGCGTCCTGGCCGAAGGCACACCGGACGAGATCCGCAACAACAAGGCGGTGATCGAAGCCTATCTCGGCACCGAGGTGGACGCGACATGACGGACCTCTTGCGCGCCGAAGGAGTGAGCGCCTTCTACGGCGCGAGCCAGATCCTGTTCGATATCGATCTTTCGCTCCAGGAAAAGCGCACGCTGGCGCTGCTCGGGCGTAACGGCGCGGGCAAGAGCACGACCATGAAGACGCTGGCGGGGATCATGCCGGCCAAAGGCGGCCGCATCTTCTTCGCCGGAACCGACATCACCCGTGCGCCGGCGCATGCGCGTGCCCGGCTCGGCCTCGCCTACGTGCCTGAGGACCGGCAGGTGTTTCCCGAGCACAGCGTGGAGGACAATCTCCTGATCGCGGCCAAGAACGGTCCGGACGGACGGCGAGACTGGACCCTGCCGCGGATCTGGGAGACCTTCCCGCTGCTCGCAAAACTGCGGTCGCGCGATGCGGGTCGCCTGTCAGGCGGCGAACAACAACTGCTGGTCATCGCGCGTGCCTTGATGGGCAATCCTCTGGTCCTGCTGCTGGATGAGCCCAGCGAAGGGCTGGCCCCGATCGTCGTCGCCACGATAGCCAAGGTATTGCGCGAACTGGGAGCGAGTGGCGCCACCATCCTGCTCGCCGAGCAGAACATGCATTTCTGCTTGCGGATTGCCGAAGAAGCCGTTGTCATCGACAAGGGAAAGGTGGTGCATCGCCAGGATACGGCCGGCCTTGTCGCAAATGAAGATATCCGCCGACGTTATCTCGCAATGTAGCGACGGGTACCGATTTCAGGCAAATGCGATCGCGAGCAAGCCCGAACAAAGCAGCACAAGGCTGGCTGCGGTTACCGCGAGGAATCCACCGGATACTAAGTCGTGATTGCGCATGGTACGTACACCTGCCGCGCTCGGGGAGCACCAATCGGCTGCTCGAACCCAACTACCGTCACGATGCACAGTCAAAAGGATTGCGCGGGGGTGCGGAAATTGGAATCCGACTGATGCTTTAGGGCAACAGCGACGCCGGTGTTCAGGCGCGGTCCCGAAACGATATCTGTTCGATGTTCGAGGTACCGCTTGATGCCACAAGCGGTGGCCACACCTGGTTTCGCCCCTTTTGCTTTGCCGCATAGAGAGCCGTATCCGCAACCGCAATCAACTCCGCCGCCGTGAGTTCGCTGACATAAGCCGACGCGACGCCGAAGCTCGCTGTGACGATCCCAACCAGACCAGGCCCTTCGTTTGGAATGGTCGCCCCTTCGACCGCCCGTCGAATCCTTTCGGCGACCCGCATCGCATCCACCAGCTGCACCTCGGGCAGCACCATCAGAAATTCCTCGCCGCCGTAACGGACTACGACTTCCGACGGGGCGCCGAGCTCGGCGACAAGGATCGAAGCCATTCGCTTCAAGCAGAGATCGCCAGCACCATGGCCGTATTTATCATTGAGCCGCTTGAAGTGGTCGATATCCATCATGATTACCGACACTGCCGTTGGCTGTCCGTTCGCTATCGCCCACAACCTGCGCAGCTCCGTATCCAAATGATGGCGGTTCGCCAGACCGGTGAGGGAATCGCGCTTTGACGCTGCATCGGCCAGTGAATGACGCAGGCGGTCGCGCAGGGAGAATAGATAGGCGCGTCTCAAATCGCGCTCCATCGTGTAATTGGCAACCAGCGTGATGTAGGCGCAGATCGCGAGTTGCACGAGGATCATGACCGCGACCGGATTGGAAATGTAGTTGGCTGACAGCACGACGGCGGCATGGCAAATGACGATGACGGCAGTCACGACGCGCGCAAAACGAAATGGCAGCCGGTGCAGCGACACGTTCGCGTATAGAAGAGTCGGAATGACGACGTATTGATAATGCGCGGCACTTTGGCTTGTCGTCGACGCAAAGCCGTAGTCGATCTGCAAAATGATCAGTAGCGGAACGCTGGCCGCCAGGCCTTCGCGAACGAAGGCCCGTGGGTGCTTGGTCATCGCCCAGGCGGCAAAGAGCATCCACGGCGTGACCAGGCCGAGATGGAGCAATGTGGCAACGCGGAGGACGTCAGGAACCAGCAGCCAATCGGCGATCAAGAAGAAATTGTAGAGGACGGCGGAAACAAGGATACCTACTCTGAGCCGCGCACATCGACGCTCCTGCGTGTCTTGCTCGAACTGTCGTTCCAGCGCGGCAGGGAATGCGATCGTGCGCCTTCCGTGCCCCATGGCGACTTCGACTGTTTCGAGCGTGACTGACAAATCGGCAACCTGCTTGCTTTGCAGGCATCAGTATGCGGCTTCGATACTTTCGAAGGAATTTCGGAACAAGGTTAACGGTTAGCTTACGTTCTACCGTCAAGCGGTCATTGCTTCGGCGCGCACCGGCACCGCTTGCGCGCGCCCGGTCACGCGATGTGGCGGAACTGAAAGACGCGCTCGATCCAAAAGGATCTCAGCTTTTGAGCCTCAGTTCGTCGATCGCATCGGCGTTCTCGCAATATTCCACATAATTTGACGGCGCTGTGCCGGCCGCAAGCTCCTGATTGCACTGACGCTTGTGCTTGCAGAATGAACAAACGCGCTCCATATCGCGCAGCAAGGCTGGCTGCGCCCGCGATATGGCCGCTTCATCGATGCCCAGCACTTCAAGCATTTTCGGCAATTCGTCCGCGCTAAGCGCGCCCTGCCGCACCAGCATGTGGAGATCGGCGGGCGTCACGCCGAACTCGTGCGCGACCCGTTCCAGTTCGCCCGGATCGGCGTCGAACTGCATCAGTTCCCTCAACTGTCGCCGCTGCTTCAGCCAATCGCCGAACAGATCAATCACCTTCGTAACGAAAGGATAAGGTTCACCTTGGGCCGTCGTCATCGCACCCTCCATCGTCAGAAAAATAATTGTGGCGAGCCCGCGCCGGCGTGTCTTTGCGCTGGATCAAATCTGGTGCTGGATCACCATTTGTGTTTGCGTGGCGGCGGCAGCCAGACGTCAACCCGGGGACAAAGCCCGCCGACTCCCGGCCAGGCGCGGCGCGAAACGCAACGGGAATGCCCCACTAGCTTCGTTCAGCTTCAGCCTCTTGCTCCAACCGCAAGATATGCGCGCGTAGCCCGTCGAAGCCCTCCTCGGCGACATCGCTAAACAGCGGATCCTTATGGCCGGTCAGGGCCGCAGCGATCTCCGCCCAATCCTGAGGTTCCAACGCCTTGAGGGCGGCAGGAAAGAAATCACGATTTTCCATCATGATGTGAAGGCGCTCGTGCTCTATAAAATCGCGAACGATGTTGTCCACGTTTTGCCGCAGCATTTCACGATCCGCCAGAACATTATCGACTGCTCGAGCGACCCGGCGCAAACGCTCAGCCCCTTTTTGGTGTTCGAGTGCGAGGTTACCGATCTTTGCAGCCGCAGCGGGATCGCGAATTTTCAGCTTGGCAAAGACCAAGTCTTCCTGAGGATGATGATACGCCTCCGGATAAACCTCAAAATAACTGATAATTGCGCGAATAACCTCGTAGTCGGGGCGGTCCCCGCGGTCGAAAATCTGCAGTTCGCGCTCGAGGACAGCAAGCAGCGTCTCAATATTGCGATGCTCCTGGGACAAACGCTCAATGATCATGTCGGCAATCCACAGAGTAACCGATTGAACATCGTAACTTTAAAAATGGCCTTTGCCTTTGCGCTGGATCAAACCCGGGTCGAACTTCCTGGGGCAGCGATAAATGCCGCGCGAGGGAAAGCCGGGTGCCCCTCGCACCCGCAGCCTTTTGTGCATCCGATCGCCGATGACCGGGCTTGTTTGCCACCGTCGCCTGCGCGGAAACTTCTGCGCAGGCGACGCCAGCGTCGGGGCGTCAGGACCACAGGCCGTCGCCGTCCGAACATCGGCTTCTAGGCTGCCTGCTCCGGCGCGAGATCGGCCGCCTGCCGCAGCGCCTCGATCAAGCTGCGCTCGTCGGCGATGCCTTTGCCGGCGATATCGAAAGCGGTGCCGTGATCGACCGAGGTGCGGATCACCGGCAAGCCGACCGTGATGTTCACGCCGGCTTCCAGCCCCAGCACCTTGATCGGTCCATGGCCCTGATCGTGATACATCGCGACCACCATGTCGTAGTCGCCGCGGCCGGCCAGGAAGAACAGCGTGTCGGCGGGCAGCGGTCCGCGCACGTCCCAGCCCTTAGCCCTGCAGGCTTCGACGGCCGGCGTGATCTTGATGGCTTCCTCGCCGCGACCGAACAGACCATTCTCGCCGGCATGCGGATTGATGGCGCAGACGCCGATCCTCGGGATTGGCGATGCCGGCGCGCACCAGCACCTCATGGCCGCGCGCAATCACGCGCTCGACCAGGCCGGGCTCGATCTTCTCGATCGCATCCAAGAGGCCGATATGCGTGGTGACGTGAATGACGCGCAGTTTCGGCGACACCAGCATCATCGATACTTCCGGCGTACCGGTCAGATGCGCCAACAGCTCGGTATGTCCGGGATATTTATGCCCGGCCGCATGCAGCGCTTCCTTGGAGAGCGGCGCGGTGCAGATCGCTTGCGCCAAACCTGCCTGCACCACCTGCACGGCCTTCTCGATATAGCGGTAGGCCGCCTCGCCTGCCGCAGCCGACATCTTGCCGAACGGCAAATCGTCCGGCACCAGCTTCAAGTCCAGGCACTGCACGGCCTTCGACGAGAAGTCCGCATCCTTGGCATCGGTCAACGCGTCGACCTTAAGCGGCACGCCGACGATCCGGCCGGCCGTGCGGAGACGGTTGGCGTCGCCGATCACCAGCGCATGGCAGAGCGCCTGCGTGCCCGGCAGCGCCAGCGCCTTCATGATGACCTCGGGCCCGATGCCGGCCGGATCTCCCATGGTGATCGCAATGGTTGGACGGGTCATATGAAGCTTCCTTTGGTTCGAACGGCGCGAAGCCGTTCGCTGATGCGGATCAGGCTGAGTTTGTCACCGAATGCCCCCGCTTTGGTGGCGACCGGAACCGAGAGTTTACCAAGCGTCAGGCCGAGCGACACGCCCGGCTCGATCTCGTCGGCAAGACGGATGCCGTTAACGCCGAAGCGCGACAGCAGCACGGCAGCGGTTTCACCACCAGTCGCCGCGAAAGCGCCGATCGCGGGAGCGACGGGTCGCAGTGCGTCGGCGAGGGCTTGCGAAAGCAGCGGGCCAAGGGACAGGTCGGGGTCGTCATCCATCATGATCTCGATCAGCGCATCGCCGCCGCCGGAAAGTCGTTTCATCACCTCAGTGGCAAGTGACCCACGGCCCGTGCCGCCATCGAGCAGGCTCGCAGGCGCGACCGGGAAACGCTTAACGGTGCCGGTCGCCTCCAGTTCGCGCGCGGCGGAGCGGGATGCACCGGCCAGCGAACCTACCACGATCAGGGTGCCGGCTGCGCTGATTGGAATCCGCGGCGGTTCGGCGGCATCACCGGCCTCAAGGCCGGCCAGCGCATGCGCGAGACCGGCGCTGCCGATGAAGAACGTCGCTGAAGACACTGTCGCTGGAGACATGGGCAGGCTCGCTTCCGCGATCAAATGCAGATCGTGGTCAGTCTCGGCATCACAGACCGCGATCACATCGCCCCCACCGGCCAACCTTGCGAACGTCGCCCTGAGATCGCCACCGCGTACGGTCGCAAGCGTGACCTTCACGCTGCGAATGCCCGCGGTGGCGAGAACGTCGGCGAGATCGGCATTCGGATAAGTGTGGTCGCGCCGCCAAACCTCGGCCTCCTCGAGCGCACGGCCCTTGACCAGGACGCGGCCGTCGACGGTGGTGCGGCCGGTGGCCGGAAAGGCGGGCGCGAAAACACCCAACGCCGAACCCGACCGTGACTTTATATGGGCGAGTGCTGCGGCCATCTCGGCCGCGGGTTGTCCGCGCAGCGTCGAATCGATTTTCTTGAACAGCACGCGTCCCGGCTCGGACAAGCGCTCCAGCACATCGGCGTGGCGGCCCGCGGCGGCGCCGGCCGCCAGGCCCCGGCTCGCCGCATCATAAGCCAGCACCGGCAGCCGGCGATCCGAAGCATCATCGATTTCGCCCCACGTCACGACAGCCGCATGCCCTCTTCTGCCAAAGGCGACGGCGCAATCCGCAGCACCGGTGAGATCGTCGGCGAGGATCAGCCAGCCACGGGCCATGGTCAGTGACCCGTCACGTCGAGGCCGCGGGCGCAATATTACCAGCCGCCGCCATATGATGTTCCGCCTGCTCCGGCACGCGCACTCCGCTATCGCCGACCAAAATGCCCACCACCCATCATCCCGCCCATCGCATGGAAGCCGGCCGAGGGAGGTGGTCCGATATGGACGGTGCGCTGCTCCATGACCGGAGACGAGACCCGGAACATCGTCGGCTCGATGCGCGACAAGGGCTGTCGTGGCGCCGACGAGACCTGAACTCGCGCACCGCGTTCTTCCAGCCGCGAAGATGGCGAGCTTTCCCGTGCCTGCACGGAGCGAATTTTTTCAAGGATGGATCCAGCAGCCTGATCGCCGCGCTTGGCGGCGAGACCGTACCATTTGGCGGCTTCCGCATAACTCTGCGGCACGCCTCTGCCGGTCGCGTAAAGTGCACCGAGATTGTGCTGGGCTTTCACCTCGCCATGATCCGACGCCTGCTGGAACCATTTCCGGGCCTCGGCGAAGTCCTGTTTCACGCCCTTGCCGTTGGCGTACATGACGCCGAGATTGGTTTCCGCCTTGACACTCTTGTGGAGTACCGCACGTCGGAACCAGCTGACGGCCACCACCTCATCCTGCGTGACGCCGAGTCCGGAATCGTACATGGCGCCGAGGTTATTCTCGGCTTCGGCGTAGTCCTGATCGGCAGCCTGGCGATAATATTTGATGGCCTCGTCATAATCCTGGGCCACACCTTCGCCTTGAGCATATCTGACGCCGAGATTGTACTGGGCCTGGGCATTGCCCTGACGCGCCGCGAGTTCGAACCATTTGATCGCCTCGGCCTCGTCCTGCGGCACGCCGTGACCCGCGGCGTACGAGATGGCCAGATTGTCCTGCGCCTGGGCATCGCCGTGCTCGGCGGCGAAGCGGAATTCCGTTGCGGCCTCGGCGAAGTCCTGCGGCACGCCATGTCCGTTGGCGTACATGACGCCGAGATTATCGTGCGCCGAGACATCACCCTTGGCTGCCGCGAGGCGATACCATTTGAGCGCCTCGGCATAATCCTGGGCGACGCCTCCACCGCGATCGTAGCGGACCCCAAGATTGAACTGCGCGTGAGCGTCACCTTGCTCCGCTGCGCGCCGATACCATTTTACGGCCTCGGCATAATCCTGCGGCACGCCTTCGCCTTTGGCGTACGCGGCACCGAGATTGCCCTGCGCGTGAGGGTTACCCTGCTCTGCCGCGCGCCGAAACCACTTCAAGGCCTCGGCATAATTCTGCGGCACGCCGTCCCCTTTGAGTACATGACACCGAGACTGTCCTGCGCCCTTGGATCGCCCGCTTCCGCCAGGGATCGAAAAAGAGACAACGCGGATGCATAGTCCTTGCGCTTGTACGCGGCGAGTGCATCCTCGAAGGATCCCGCGCTGGCGGCATCCGTCAGCATCAGCGACAGCGCGATCAAGCTCCAACACCATAAGCGTCGCATGATGAACGTCTCTTTTTGGCAAGTTCTCGCAGATCAAAGAAGCCGCGTTGACGCAAAGACATGCCATGTCGATGACGGCCGGTCCAGTCATGCCCCGCGGATGGTCAGATCAACCTCTGTCTCAATAGGGATCGTCATCCTTGCCGATGCTGGCGTCGTGACCAACCACGTCTCCGCTGGCCTCGACCGGCGCGGTTGGCCCCTCTTCGATCGTGTAGGAGGCCGGCATGTTGATCGGCCCGTAAGACTGGACCTTCGCCATCCGTTCGATCACCGAGCGATGAACGATGGCTCCCTCCGGGATCGATCGGGGTTCGCCGCGCGGTAAATACCAGCCCAGGAAGCATTTGCGCTCCGGCCATTCCCGCCACTTTTCCCGTTTCGGCAGCCATTCAAGAATCTCCCACGCAGCGTTAAGGGAAACGTGCAGTTGGGCGGTCGGGTCCGGCTCGACATAGATGTGGGTGCTGCCCGGTCTCGGTTGACCCCAGCCGAGATGGTTGACCATCGAACGATCGACGCGAAGTCCGGCGGCAGCCGCCTGCTCGATCATCCACAGCAGCGGAAATTTCGAAAGACCGCTTTCGGTTTCCGGATAGCCGCCGCCGATGTCCGCATGCACGCCGGCGAACCGGACCTGGCGGATGTCCTGATCAATCGCGGTGGATGGATCGAAGATATTCGAACGATATTTTTGAGGCTCGATCCAGCGGTTGAGTTGAAACATCCGGCGGCGTTCATCGATCGAGATCGCCTGCCGGAATTTTTTAACGCTCAGGTTGGTTCGCGTGTAAACCAATGTTTGCAGGTCGAGCAGGAACTGGTCCTGCCGCGGGACGATAATCGAGGCGACCGTGTCCCAGACTCCCATAAATTCGATCGGGACATGATATCCGCCGGCGACTTGGCTGAAGTGCCATGCTTCGTCCAGGAAAGTCCTGGCCTTGCTATCGGAGCTGTGGCCATCTGAGCTTTGGCTGTTCGCGCTGGCATTCTTGTAGGCGGAGAACGCATATCCCGCCAGATCGATCTGGTCCGGCGGCAACAGTCCGATCACCTGAATGAAGGCCGCAAGCACACGTACGGTGTAGGCGCCGCGGCTGAAGCCGAACAGCCAGACCCGGTCGCCGTCCTGGTAGGTCTCGCACAGGAAACGGTAGGCGGCGAGCGTATCCTCATCCAGCCCGGCACCGGTCGCCAGGCCGAGCACGCCGTAGGCTTCCTGCTTGAGGCGTTGCCAGGTGCTTTGCAAACCGATCGTCCCGACGCCGGGACGATAATAAACCCGCTGATCCTCGTCTTTTTCGAGGACGCGGTAGAGCTTGAGCACGTTCGAGATGGTGGTGTTGATCTCGTTGCCGGTGCCGTCGCAGCAAATAACGATGTCTTTCGGCATTGTGCCCCCCCTTGTAAATGACAGGGAAAATCGCCTCTATCGTACGGCAACCCCCGGTCTATATTCAATCTCTAATTGCGAGAGTGACGCGACGCCTTCGCGAAAATCGGAAAGCGCAAGGTCATGGCGAAACCGCGAGACAGACACCACGCCTATCCCAGCGTGCTCGAGCTGCGCATGACCGAGGTCGGACGTGAGGCGCTTCACAGCGGCCGTGAGCGGGTCGACCCGATCGAGCGGCGGGGTGTTCGGCGCCTTCTCGCCAAGGGACATGGCCGCCTTTCGCGAGTTCCTGTCGCACTTCATCGAAGCGTTCGAGGGCGAGTGACGTTCGTTGCCGTTTTGCGTGGCAGCACGAATGAAGATAGGGTTCAGCGAAACCGGAAAGGTTTTTCGAAACAATCGTCGCCATATAAGTGCGCCGGAGGAGACGGTCGTTGAAATGCTACGAGATCAGCGGGCCAAACGGAATTGACGGACTTGCGCTGGTCGACAAGCCGGTGCCAACGCCGGGCGCGGGAGAAGTGCTGGTTCGGCTCAAGGCGGCAACCCTGAACTATCGTGATCTGCTCACGATCAAGGGAGGGTATGGCTCACGTCAGAAGTTTCCACTGGTGCCGGTTTCGGACGGCGCAGGCGTGGTCGAGACAATCGGGACCGACACGCGCGGATTCGCTCCGGGCGACCGCGTCATCGGCAGTTTTTTCCAGAACTGGTTGGGCGGCGAACCCAGCGAAGCGAAAATGAGCGCCGCACTTGGCG
Source organism: uncultured Pseudomonadota bacterium (assembly GCA_963771225.1). Classification (GTDB taxonomy): domain Bacteria; phylum Pseudomonadota; class Alphaproteobacteria; order Rhizobiales; family Xanthobacteraceae; genus Bradyrhizobium. The sequence goes on from CAVYSR010000018.1 coordinate 109,737, forward strand.
GCTCGGTGGATGGCGTTCTCACCGAGTATCGGGTCTTTCCCGCGCACGCGCTGGTCAAGACGCCGGAGCACCTCAGCGACATCGAAGCTGCGGCCCTTCCCTGCGCCGGCCTCACCGCCTGGAGCGCCGTCGTGAAGCTCGGCGGCGTCAAGCCGGGGCAGACTGTTCTGGTGCAAGGGACTGGCGGAGTGTCTCTTTTCGCACTGCAGTTCGCGAAAATGTGCGGCGCACGCGTCATCGCGACCTCGTCAAGCGACGCCAAGATCGATCGGCTCAAGATGCTCGGTGCTGACCTGACGCTCAACTACAGGAACACGCCCGACTGGGGAAAGAAAGCCCGTGAATGGAGCCGGCATGGCGTCGATCTCGTCGTGGAAGTCGGCGGGGTCGGCACGCTCAACGAGTCGATCCGGGCGATCAGGATCGGCGGTACCATCGCCTTTATCGGGGTGCTTGCCGGACCCCCGCCGTCCGAACTTCGGCTGCCGCTGATGGTGATGCAACAGCAACGCCTGCAGGGCGTCACCGTCGGATCGGTCGAGGATCTCCAGGCCCTGGTCGATGCGATCACCGTCAATCGAATGAAGCCGGTGATCGACAAGACCTTTTCCTTCGATCAGGCCAGGGAGGCCTTTGCCCACATGGCGAGTGGCGCGCATTTTGGGAAAGTGGCGATCGCGATCGGGTAACACCGTGGTTCGGCTTGGCAAATCGCTGCTTTGCGCCAATTTTCGATTCGGTTGTCATCGCCGCGGCGCAGCATAGGGCCGTACCCATACCGGTTGAAAGCTGGTTGATGGGACTCGCGGGAACCGAAGTGCTGGCGCAGTATTAGCGAGGGAATAAGACAGGAGGCCTCATGTGGCGCTTCGCTGTTCTGATCGCTGCGGTTTCTGTTGTGGTCTCCTGTTCTCCCGGAGATACGGAAGCCACCAACCACAAGTGCGCGACCGACATCTATCCCTCCTACAATCCGAAGTTGCTCGAACAGTGCATGGATGTCTGCATCAAGTGTGACCGTGGGGTCACGACGACTTGCGCGACGTCGTGCAACCTGAAAGGTGCGCGCTGAGATCCGGCCTCGCCGCGCCCGGCTGTCAGCATCAAGCCGCAAGTCAATCCAGCGGCTTCTGTCCTCGTCATTATCGTGGGATTAACCGCGTTGGCTCCGCGCATGCAACCATAGGTCAATGCTTCGGTTGACCCGGCAACCGGAGGATTACGCGATGGTGGAGATCAGCACAAAGTTACCCGCAAATTTTAGTCAGCGCTGCCGAATTCTGAACATTGCTGCGCAAGCCGTTCGTCGGCGGGCGACCCGAGAGGGCAGCGATCTCGAAGGATGGCGTCTGTCTCGCCTGATGCGGGACGCCGAGACCGACACGCAAGTCAATGTTGCCGAACGCAAATACGATGTTTGGCTGCAGACTGTCGCGATCCAGAAAGACATCCAGAAAGACATGCCCTCGTTTGACAAATCATGAGTTCGCCGGGCCGCGCCGGTGGATTTTCCTTGTCGCCGCGGCTCGGGCGATTTCGGAATTCACCAGCTTTCCCCCAATGAAGCCTCGATCGAGACCCTGGAGAAACGCCTGAATCCGAAATATTGACGCCCTGTTCGGCGCACTTCCGGTTTCCGCCGCCACCTAAATTTAACAAGCCGGCCGTTCACGAACGCCGCTTTTCTGTTGCGGTCTCGTGCTTTCTTCACTCTAATCGCCGGAAATATCGCTGGGGGAGGATCAAATGAAAAAGATCGTGACGGTCGTCATTATTATTGGCACGGCGATGATGCTCGCCGGCTGCGGCAGGGATCCGGGGCCCGCGGGTCCCAAGGGCGAAGCCGGCGCTCAAGGTCCGGCCGGTCCGCAGGGCGCACAAGGCATTCCAGGCGTGCCAGGGGCAAAGGGCCAAGCCGGCGCTCAGGGCGAGCCGGGCGCAGAGGGAAAGCCGGGGGCTGAGGGAAAGCCTGGGGCTCAGGGACAGGCCGGGGCTCAGGGACTGCCCGGGGCTCAGGGGCCAGCCGGCCCACAAGGGCCACAGGGACCGCAAGGCGCTCCGGGACCAACGGGCGACGCCGGACCAAAAGGCGACGCCGGGCCAAAGGGCGATGCCGGACCGTCCGGCGCTTCCGTTCGATCGGTACAGGCCACCGGCGCTGTGAGCTGCGAGGCGAACGAAACCCTGGTGTCGGTATTTTGCCCCAGTGGTGGTTCACCCGATGGAGCGAAATGCCCAACGACCCCAGCCGTCGGCCTGTGTCTGAAGTGAGGCGCCAGCTCGCTGTCACACGGTGAAGTTCGGGTAAAAGCGATCGTTCAACTTGGACGGCCGACGTACACGTCGGGGAAAAGAATTCAGACCTACCGTGCCGATCTTCGCATTTAACGAGCGGTGCGGAGCGACAGAAAAGCCGTCACCTGGCGATCCAGGCGACGGTTTTTTTGTTCAGACCCCAGCATGCCCTAACCGCGCCGGTGGACGGCTCCGTCAACAGGAGCGCTCCGTTCAGCCATCTTCCTTTCGATCAATTCATGGAGAGATCGAATGGCGTCCGCTGCAAAGGCGCGTTTCGGGATCCAGCGGGTGCCCGTCGGCATCACCATGATCGCAAATCCCGGGCGGCTTTCGCGGACGCGTCGCACGATTTTCCATGGGAAAATGACGGCGGCGCCGGTCGCATCCCGCACTGTGATCTGATCGGAGCTGATCTCGTAGCTGACAAGCCGCTGCTCTTTGCCGAGTCTCCGAAAGGAAAGGACGACGAGGATGGGCCACAAGAGCAGGCAAACCACCACCGCAATAATGACGGGTACGCCTTCCAACTCTTCGCGATAGGCGGCCACCGCGCCCATCACGAGCAGCGCCACCGCGACGACCGCGCCGCCAATGCAAAACCTCCGCGGGGCGCTCCAGAAAATCGCCCGCATCTGATCGGCCAGCATTATTTCGGTATTTCCAACAATGGTCTTGTCGTTGCTCATGGCAATGCCGGTCTCACCAAAATTCCAGGGCACCATCAGGGAAATTGCGATCGGAACACCGCCTTGATGTGGGCCAGTCGCGCATCGAGCCGGGCAACCACCTCGGGCGCGTTCAGCCGCCGCGCCAGCGCCAGCGCATCGTCGAGATAGCCCTTGGCATCGCTGTAAGCGCCGGCAGCGTCGGTGCCGTTGTGGGTGTCGTACATCCTGTCGTAGGCCGCCTCGGCTTTCCCTTCGAGCCAAAGCAGCCAATCGTCAATCGAGGCTCGATCCAACTCGTCGACGACCGCGCCGCGATCGAGCAGAATAGTCGTCACGGCGTGCCGCCGGTACGACACCGCCCAGGTCAGGGCCGTCGAGCCGTCGCTCGATGGGCGGTTTGCCGAAGCGCCGCGATCGAGCAGGGCGGACGCCAGCGCGGCATAGCCTTGCGCTGCAGCCCAATGCAGCGGGTCGCCTTCAAAGTCGTTCGAGGGGTCGAAGGCCGCGCCGTGCGCCAGCAAATCCAGCGCGGCCTCGACATTGCCGTTCGCCCCGGCGAGTTCGATGGCGCTCTCATTGTCGAGGTTGCGATAGTGCGTCGCGGCACCTCGCGCCAGCAATTCGCGCACCGCCTCGTCATGGCCCTTGTGTCTCGCCGCCGGCCTTCCATAGGGCTCGGCCAGCCGGATCGGATAGGCGGCCGCCAGCAGCAGCGCGGTGTCTCCGGTGGAGTTGCGATGATCGATGGCGGCGCCATGATCGAGCAGGTCTTTTGCGATGTCGACGTGACCGCCATAGGCCGCAATCAATAGCGGCGTGTTCTCGAAAGCATCCATCGAATCGACCGCCGCATGTGCGTCCAGCAATTGGCGCGCGGCGGACGCGTCGCCGCAAAAGGCGGCCCGGAATAGCGCAATCGCAACGTTGTCGTGCCCGGTCATGTCGCGGCGACGAGATCGCCGGCGGAACTGATCCTGGCGCCGCGACCTATTTTGGCAGATGCTGGGTGAGCCACGTGTTGACCGCTCCAACCACTATTTTCTTCTCGCCTGGCGCCAGGAAATACGGCCAAATCCTTTGTCCGTCCTTCGAGGCACCAGCCTGGATCGCTAATGGATATCACACAAGCGCGCCGCGACGACATCGATGCAGACATCCCGAAGAAATTGGGAAAACGCCTGGCGCGGCTCTGTCGTGCCGAGGAATACCGACCCCATGGCAGCCTCGTCGCCGCCGCTCTATGGTCGTGAACAACCCCCGCGAGGCCAGCGATGACCGATGACGTGGAGCGGCAAAAGCACACGCCAGCCGCCGGCGCCTACACCGTTTCGGAGCTGCCCAAAGGGTCGGTGGCGATCCGATGCGGCAAATGCGGTCGCGAGGAGCGCTACCGGAAGGAAGATCTTCTGGCGATGTTCGACCCGGACACCCCGCTCCCGCAAGTATTGATACGGCTCGCCAATTGCCCTGATTGGGAAAACGCGACGGACCCTTGTCGGGCAAGTCTTTCGGCGCCGGCGGGGTAGACAAAAGAACCCTCGCCGACGGACAGGGTACGCGCGGTCTGCTCAGACCCGACAGCCATTGCCGCAGGGACACATCCGAAGACCAATCTGGACGTCATGACGGCCACGTTATATTCTTATGAATATAACGAAAACGACGGACGGAGCCGTGGGATGGAGATCGACATCGAGACCTTGACCACATGCGAAGTTGCTGCCGATGGCGGCGCCATTTCGCTTGGTTTCGTCGATGCCGCCGGCCGGCCGGCCACGGTCACGCTTTCCCTGAATGAAGCCGGTTCGCTCGCCATGACGCTGCCCGGCCTGATCACCAGGGCGCTGCAGACCCGCTTTGGGGACCGGAGCCTGTATAATGCCTACCCTCTGGCGTCATGGGCTATCGAGCAGTCGTCCGATCCCGCGCAAGTTCTGGTGACGCTGCGAACCGCTGACGGCTTTAGCGCCTGCTTCTCGGTCCAGCGCCAGCAGCGAAACGAATTCGGCGAGGCCCTGCTGGCCGAGCCTGCATCCAGCGCGGCGTTCCAGTGAATGAAAACGGGTTGCGCGCAAGCGCGCCAAAGATGCCGCACAAGATCGCCGCCGTCGTCACGGCCGGGCATGACAAATTGGCTGCCTTTTTTAGGCACTAAAGCCGCGACAGCCGACTATTTTTCAACACATCGTGATGGCTGATGGTAGCAATGAAGCTCGCAGCACTCGCGGTCCGAAGCGGAACGAACGGCTTCTGTCCATCGCGGCAGTATTTCTTGATCTGCCCCACCGCGGCATGGCTGATGCAATCGATCGGGAAGAACACAGCATCGGCGCGGCTCACCAAGCCTGGCAGCGCGGCCAGGTTTTCTTCGATGCCACCGTCATGCGAAAGTAGCGTGCCCCCTCGCCTGCTGGCGACCGCTTTCAACTGATCGATCAATCCGGGGCGTCCGCCAACATACAGCACGGTGAGGCCACCCAGACCGTGTTCGATATCGAGGCCGGGCTGGTCCGCTTGATCCACCTTCAGTTCGGCTTCAAGGGCAATGACTTCGCGCTGAAGCTGGTCGTTCTGCTTGTTCAGGGCGGCTGCGAATTTCTGCGCCTTCTTCACCTGATCTTCCAGCTCCGCGACGCGTGAAGCCAGATGGCTCGATCGGGTTTTTTCCGCATCCAGCCGCTGCAACAACGCGCCCTCGGTGAGCGTACCGGTCGTCAATTCGGCCGCCGTCCGCGCCGCAATTTCCCGCCGCCGAACCTCCATCTCGAGGCCTTCGACCTTGCGCAAAAGTTCCGCGCGCTCACGCGCGCCTTCCGAGAGACGGGCCTGCTGCCGGGAAATCTTGTCGTCGCGTTCGCCGAGTTCACGTTCGAGCGTGCGCAGTCGCGTGATGTCGATCCGGTTCGACGAGCCGACCATATGCGACAGCATATGCACCTGGCCGAAAACCTCCTCGACAAGCGGACGATCGGTCGCAGGATGAGTGAGAACCGCCCAGTAGCCGCCGGGAATGCCGCCTTGTTCGAATGCCTCCAGCCAAAGCGTTTTCACCTGCGTCGGGTTTGAGGCTTTCGCAAAACGCCTGATCGCCGCCTCATGGCGGTTATCCAGCGCCTTGTTCAGCAACTTCCCGACCAGGTCGTGTTTTCCCGCGGCGCGAACGCCGGAGCTGTGCAGCGTGTGATCCGACGCGGTTCTGGCGTCGGCATCCCCAAGCTTGATGAAAAACTGGCGCAACTCGGCAGCCGAGAGACACGTCCCGATGATCGAACAATGCAGCGTAGGCGCGATGTCCCATATCTTGGACCTGCGGCCCTTGGCATCGGCTATCACCAGTGGCGGCGGTTGGTTCCGCCCGCGAAGCAGAAGGGCGTTGGTCGCCGGATGGTGATGGCGGTTGACGATGGACAGGTCGGACACCGAATCTTCCAAACGTTATAGTTTATTGAGATATAACGCTATCGTCCATTCGGCCTGCTGGCAATATGGCGGGGCGGCATTTCCGCTGCTGGATCAAGTCGAAGCGCCCGGCTCCGCGAAAAGGCCGCACCAGGGCCTGCAAAGCGCTTTCGAGAGCACTTCCGAAACAGGCGTAGCCGACGCGGCCGCAGCTTTACATTTTTGTGAAAATCGATATATTTGTGCTAATATAACGTCGGAAGGAGCACGATTTTTCGTGTTCCGCTGCTTCCATGTGTCGTTTGACAATGCCTGGTCGCGGTCCGTGCCCTCGCGAAATTCGCGCATCGCCGGCAACCTGCTCGCTCCGGCGAACGTCACGCTTTCAAGTTTCAAAACGGTGGCCTAGATTAGACCATCGGATTAGTTCCGGGCGGCCCTCGTGGGATGGCAGCTCTTTCCCTGCGCATGGCGCCGCAGCGAACCGATGGCTGATGATGATCGGCCCCTGAGGCATCGCCTCGTCCATCTCATGTCAATTCAGGAATCTCAATCATGAACCAAGAACGCAGCGTTACTCTAAATTCGCTTGCACAGGGAGAATTGCTCAAGAGCCGCAGCGCACGTGCGCTCGGCACAACCGGACTGGCACTCATGCTCGGCGTCGCGCTCGGCGGCGTGGCGTTTGCCCAGTCCGCACCGGTCGGCGTCCCCGACAAGAGCTTTCCGGAGAGCGTAACGTCCACCAAGGACGGCACCCTCTATGCGGGCAGCTTCAACCTCGGCGGCGTGGTGAAGGCCTCGCCCGGCGGGAAAGCAGAACAGTTCATCCAGCCCGGCGCCGCCGGAAGCCGTTCGACGCTCGGTGTGCTGGCCGACGAAAAGGGCGGCCTGCTGTATGTCTGTTCCAATGACATCACCGGCTTTGGCGTTCCCGGCCCCGGCGACACCAAGGGGGCCTGGCTGAAAGTCTTCGATCTCAAAAGCGGCGCGCCGAAGGGCAGCTACGGACTCCCCGATCCGAAATCCCTGTGCAACGACATTGCCGTCGGCAGTGACGGATCGGCCTATGTCTCCAACTCGTTCACGCCCAACGTCTACAGGTTGAAGCCAGGCGGCACCGCGCTCGAGGCCTGGGCGACGGATCCGATGCTGGCGCCAGCGAAGGATGGTGTCGGCCTCGACGGCATCGCGGTCGGAGCGGACGGCAATCTCTACGTCACGACGTTCATTCCGGCCAAGTTGTTCAAGATCGCGGTCAAGGACGGCAAGGCCGGTGCGATTACCGAGCTGAAAACGTCCCGCGCGATCGACCATGCGGATGCGATGCGCGCATTCGGAGACAGCTTCCTGCTGATCGAAGGCGCCGGCCGGTTGGCCAAGGTCACGGTCAAAGGCGACGAAGCCCAGATCGACACCATCGCGGAAGGCCTCTCCGAACCGGTCTCGGTGACGCAGGTCGGCAATACCGGATGGGTCGCGGAAGGCAAGTTGTCCTACATCATCGGCGACAACAAGGGAAAGGATCCGGGCCCGTTCATGCTCAAGCCGATTAGCTTGACGAAGTAAGGCTTCGTAAAGTTGGAGCGCCGGTTCTGATTGAATCAGAGCGGGCGCTCTGGTCTTTTGTTCTGACATCGCCGGTGAGCGCCAGCGATCCTTCGCCGCTCACTCATAGCCCGCAAGATCGCGCCGATGCGAGCTTGCTGCGAGAACCCGCCTGAATGACCGAGCATCGCCGCTCTGCCGTCGCCCTCCGCCATGTTGCCTTCGAGGATCTGGGCTTGCTCGCGCCCGTGATGGAACGCGAGGGCTGGGATGTTTCATTCTGCGAAGCCGCCGTCGACGATCTGCGTCACAACTCGATCCGAAATGCCAACCTGCTGGTCATTTTGGGCGGACCGATCGGCGCGTATGAGGTCGACGCCTATCCGTTCCTTAAATCCGAAATTGCGTTGATTGAGCACCGGCTGTCCCGGGAGTTGCCCACGCTCGGAATCTGCCTGGGGAGCCAGCTGATGGCGAAGGCGCTCGGCAGCCGGGTGTTTGCGGGTCCGGTCAAGGAAATCGGCTGGGGCCGTATTGAGTTGACGAACGAGGGTGCCGCTTCGTGCCTGAGTCCTCTTGCGGAAGCGGATTCGGCGGTTCTGCACTGGCACGGCGACAGTTTCGATCTGCCCAGCGGTGCTCAACGGCTGGCATCCAATGCGCATTACGAGAATCAGGCATTCGCCTATGGGCGCAACGCGCTGGCGCTGCAGTTTCACCTCGAAGCCGATCCGCGTCAGCTCGAGGAATGGTATGTCGGCCATGCCGTCGAACTCGCAGCCGCGAAGGTTTCGGTCGCGGAACTCAGAGCGGCCACATCGAAACGCGCGAGCGGACTTGCCAATCAGGCGAACCGTGTTTTCAGCCGATGGCTCCGTGAGATCACGCAGCCCGCATTTCAGCCGAACGTAAAAGCGTAGGCCTGGACGCCGGGATCGAGAAAGCGGATTTCAAAGGTGTGATCCGCCACCGCCCCGGGGGTGCGAACCAGCTGATAAAGACGCTGCGCCGTCACGACGCCCTGTCCTTCCGGATCAACGTCGACGCCATGGGCGGCGCCCGGGGCCTTGCCATCGACGGTCACGACAAAGCGCACGGGTTTGCCATCGGCGGCGGGGCCTAGAACGAGGTGCAAATCGCGGGCGTGGAAGCGATAGATGATGCTGCCGTCCTTGTCGTTCAGGAGCGCCTGCTCGTTGCCGACGGTCCAGTTGCCGACCAGCGACCAGTCATTCAGTTGCGGCGAGCCCGCCGCATAGACATGACTGGCGTCCTGCACCACGCCACCCGGCGAGACAAAATGATCGAGCCGGTCATAGCCGATATAGGTCTCGGGCGACTGATGGTCCGCCTGCGACGGGGCGGCTTCGGCGCCGGAGGCGTTCACGGCGACCATACCGGTCGGCACGTTGCTGTCGCCCGCCTCGGCCAGCAGCTTCTGAATGACGCGTTCGGACTCGTCGTAGTCGCCTTCGCCGAATTCGTGATGACGAATCATTCCCTGCGCATCGATGAAATAATGCGCCGGCCAATACTGGTTGTCGAACGCGCGCCATATCCTGTAGTCGTTATCGATCGCAACCGGATATGCGATATTTAGCGTGGCGACGGCTTTTTTGACATTGTCGACATTTTTCTCGAACGCGAACTCAGGCGCGTGAACGCCGATCACCACCAGGCCATGATCCCGGTATTTCTCCGCCCAGGCGCGAATATAAGGAATTGAACGCAGGCAGTTGATGCAGGAATAGGTCCAGAAATCCACCAGGACGACTTTCCCTTTGAGGTCTTCGGCGGTCAACGGCTTCGAATTCAGCCATTCCACCGCGCCGGAAAGCGACGGTAGCGCGCCTTCCACCGGCAGCTGCTCGCCTTGCCCGCCCGGCTTGGCCTGCATCATCATCGATGGCCCGCCGGTCATCGTTCCGGTCATGGCTCCGGTCATCGCGCCAGTCATGGCACCACTCATCGCTGCCGTGTTTTCACGCGGGTGCAATTTGTCGAGCAAGCCCTGCTCGAGCGACGTCGTGCTTCCGAGCGACAGATTGGTGAGGAATCCAGTGTCGAGGCCGAGCGCGATCGCGGCGATCGCCACCAGCACCGCGGCGCCCAGGCCGCGGCGAATCCACTCGCCGGCGCCGATCGAACGTTTCATGGCGGCAAACACTCGCCCGCCGATCACGAGCGCCAGCGCCAGCGACGTTGCCGCGCCCGCAGCATAGGTCAGCAGCAACAGCGTGGTCGTTACGCTGGCGCCCTGCAAGGCCGCACCGGTCAGGATCAGGCCCAGCACCGGCCCGGCGCAAGGCGCCCACAGAAAGCCGGTTGCAACGCCGAGCAGAAGCGGCGCCGATATCGAGCCGTCCGAGGCTTGATCCGCCGATTGCGAAAGGCGGGCGCCAACGGCGACCAGCGGCCGCATCAGCCGGTCGGCAAGCTCGGGAAACAGCAGCGTCACGCCGAAAATCGCCAATAGCGCCAGGGCTGCGATACGGCCGTATTGATTGGCCGAGACCACCCAGCCGCCGGCAACCGACGCCAGCGTCGCGACGACGGCAAACGCGAAGGCCATGCCGATCAGCATCGGCAGGCCATTGCGCAGGAACGGACGGTCGGCCCGCGCCAGCACGAAAGGAATCACCGGCAGAATGCAGGGGCTCACGATGGTCAACACGCCGCCGAGATAGGCCAGCACAAAAAGCAGCATGGTTGGGTACTTCTCTCGTTGTGAACCTTTGCGCGGCTCTATCTGTTATTTTGACGCGTTTTCTTTGCGCGAACCGGTATCCACCCCGGATCAAGTCCGGGGCAGGCTTTCGCTGGAAAACGCTCTATGCCGCCAATGGGACGGTCCAGGCGTCGTAGGCGTAGACCCAGTCGGTGTCTGTCTTGTCCTTCAGCCAGGTGTTGGTCCGCGACGTCCGCTGAACCCGCGTCGTTCGTTCCTTCCTGGTCGCCTCAAATCGCTGGAACGCGTGCGCGACACCGTCACGCTCGACGCCATCGAGGCAGCGCGAGAGCACCGCGGCGTCTTCCATCGCCATCGCAGCGCCCTGCGCCATGTAAGGCGTCATCGGATGGCAGGCGTCGCCGAGCAAGGTCACGTTGCCTTGCGCCCAACGATCCAGCAAATCGCGATCGACCAGCGCCCATTTGTGCACGTCCGGACAGGCGGCCAGTACATTTCCGACCTGGCGGTCGAAGCCCTCGAACGCCCCGCGCAATTCCCTGACGTCGCCCTTGGCCGACCATGATTCGATTTTGAAGTCCGGCTCCGGCTGGCTGGTGACGAAATACACTTCGCTTCGATCCGGCTTGACGTAATAGATCACGATATGCCGGTCTTCGCCCCACCACTTGGTGCAATCGTCTATCTTGTTTCCCTTCAGCAGCGCGGCCGGAAACGTCGTTCGATAGGCAATGCGCCCGGTGAAGTTCAGCGGCGCGGCGCCAAACAGCATGTTTCTTACCGCCGAATGAACGCCATCGGCGCCGATGACGGCATCCGCGACCGCCGTTGCGCCATTGGCAAAAGCGAGGCGAACGCCGTCCCTGGTCTCATCGAGACCGATGCAGTTTGTGGTTCAACTTGATGCATGGGTCGGGAACGGCGCTCGCCAGCGCGGCGTGCAGATCGCCACGATGCGCCAGCAGATAGGGCGCGCCGAATTTCTGTTCGGCGGCTTCGCCGAAAATCATGTCGAATTTGACTTCGCCGGTTCGCCAATCCCTGTTGTTCCAGGAGCGCGGGTAAAACGACTGCTGGCGCAATCTTTGCTCAAGTCCAAGCTCGCGCAGAACCTTCATGGCGTTGCAGCCGATCTGAATTCCAGCGCCAAGCCTCGTGAATTGCGTGGCCTGCTCGTACACGGTGACGTCGATGCCCACCCGCCTCAAGGCTGCCGCCGAGGCGAGGCCGCCCATCCCGGCACCGACAATGGCAATCGACAAGGGTCTCGTCATCGCATTACGCCCGCCAACTCCGCTGCGCTGTGACAATTACGTTCATTATCGTCCTTTCGTTACCTTCGCTCAAGCGGAAGCATCCAAGACCAAAACCCGATACTCAGAAACCCGATATGCTGTGCGGCACGTAAGGTTTTTCGAGCGAGGCGATCTCCTCGGCGGTCAGTTTCAGCGAAAGGGCCGCAACCGCGTCCTTCAAATGATCGGGTTTCGATGCGCCGACGATCGGCGACGTCACGCCCTTCTTTTGCAGAAGCCAGGCGAGCGCGACCTGCGCGCGAGGCACGCCTCTCGCACCCGCAATGGCGCTCACCTGATCGACAATCAGGCGATCGGAGTCCGGAAATTGCGTATAGAGCTTCTTGCCGAATTCGTCGGTTTCCTGACGTGAACTGCCTTCGTTCCAGGCGCGCGTCAGACGCCCGCGCGCCAGCGGGCTCCACGGCATGACAGCGATGCCCTGGTCGACGCACAGCGGCAGCATTTCGCGCTCCTCCTCGCGATTCAGCAGGTTGACGTGATTCTGCATGCTGACGAATTCGGTCCAGCCGCGCAGGCGCGAGGTATAGAGCGCCTTGGAGAACTGCCATGCATACATGCTGGAAGCCCCGATATAGCGGACCTTGCCGGCTTTCACGACGTCGTGAAGCGCTTCCATGGTCTCCTCGATCGGGACCGTCGGGTCCCAGCGGTGAATTTGGTAGAGATCGACGAAATCGGTGCCGAGACGGCGCAGGCTGTTATCCAGTTCGCCGAAGATCGCCTTGCGCGACAACCCCGCCCCGTTCGGACCCGGCCGCATCCGGCCATGGACCTTGGTCGCGATCACGACATCCTCCCGGCGCGTGAACTCCTTCAGCGCGCGGCCGAGGATTTCCTCCGAGGTGCCGTCCGAATAGACGTTGGCGGTATCGAAGAAATTGATCCCGAGCTCGACGGCCTGCTTGATCAGCGGCCGGCTCTTTTCCTCATCGAGCGTCCATGGATGCCGCCCGCGATCCGGAATGCCGTAGGTCATGCAGCCGATACACACCCGCGACACGCCGAGACCGGTGTTGCCGAATTTCACATATTCCATGTTTCCACCCTTGATCCGAGGTTTTTGCGCCGCCGAAATCTTCGCGGCATTTATTGGGAAGCGAACTCTCGCAGATAGCACGTCTTGGTTCGGTTGCGCGGCCGGCCGTATCAAAATCTCGTTGACGTCGACATTGGCCGGCTGCCCGATCGCGTACGCACCGCGCTACGTTATATCCATGCTAATATAACGCAATCAAACGATAAATAGCCGGTCGGCCGTCGGTTTCAATGCCTCAGCGGCTGCTTTCCCGGGATGGGATGTCAGTTCCGTGCCAAGACAGGGATAAACGAGGTTACGGGAATGGAGGTCAAAGAGCGGGCGTGCTCGGTGGCGGACGGCGATGATGCGTGGCCTGCTCGAACGCATAGCCCAGTTTGAACAGATCCGGTTCGTGGTACGGCAACACGACCATCTCAATGCCTACCGGCACTCCCGCCGGCGTGAAACCGGCCGGCAGGCAGATCGACGGCAACCAGGTCTGGGCTGCGATCAGCGTGTTGGTCGGAAAGCCGAGCACTGGCCAGCGACCACTGCGAATTTCTTCGCGGGTCGGCGGCAGCACCTGGCTCGGCGGGAAGCACATGGAAGTCAGCCGGTTGTCTGCCATGATTTTGACGACGGCACGCTGAAAGGCGTCCCTCGCGGCGAGCTTGCGATAGTAGCTCGGGTCGTCCTCCGGGTGCGCCGGTCCGGTCATGATGTCGTCGATCAGATCGAGATTCTTGTGATAGCGGCCATCCTTGTAGATGGCGTCGATCGACGCATAAGGCAATGACGGGCGCGACGACAGGAATTTGTTGATGTCGTGTCGCGAGTGCGTGATGTAGAGCGACGTTTCGACGACGAAGTCCATCAAATTGGGCAGACTGACCTCGACGATCTCAGCACCTGCGGACTTGATCTGTTCGATGGCCGCGCGAATGATGGCGTTGACTTGCGCGCAGTCGGGATTGTCGTCGCTGCCGAACGCTTCCTTGAGTACGCCGATGCGAGCGCCTTTCAGTCCGTCGGCGTCCAGATTTTGGGTATAGCTGCCCTTGTGATCGGCAATGACAAACGCAGTTGTATAGGGATCCTGCGGGTCGTAGCCGACCAGCGCATCCAGCAGGATCGCGGTATCGGTCACCGTTCGGCCCATCGGCCCGGCGGTATCCTGAAACACGACCAGCGGCGACAGGCCGGTGCGGCTGATGAGGCCGGGCGTCACCCGCACGCCGACGAGGCTGTTGAAGCTGGACGGGAGCCGTATCGAGCCGCCGGTGTCTTCGCCAATCCCGACCGTCGCGAGATCAGCCGCGATCGCCGCTCCAGTGCCGGCGCTGGAGCCGCCGGGATCGCGATCGAGATCATAGGGATTTTTGGTTTCGCCGTTCACCGACGAATAGCCGAACCATGATGTCGCGAAATCCGGCATCGCGGTCTTGCCCAGAATGATCGCGCCGGCGGCCTTCATCTTCGTGACGATGGTGGCATCCTTTTCAGGAATATAACCCGACAGCGCCACCGATCCGAACCGCGTCTCGATACCCTTGGTCTCGGCCTGATCCTTCACCGCGACCGGAATGCCGTGCAGCGGACCCACCAGCGTCTTGGTCTTCGCAAACGTTTTGTCGAGCGCGGCGGCTTCCTCAAGTGCTGCAGGATTGAGCTTGACGAATGCATTCAGGGCGGGACCGCTCTGGTCGTAGGCCGCTATCCGGTCCAGATAGGCCTGCACCAGTTGAACGCAGGTCAGCCTCCCGTCGAGATAGGCCGCCTGAATGTCGCGGATGGTGGTCTCTTTCAGCGTGAAATTCATGCTAAGCTCCGATGGCTGATGAGCGCGACAATCAGCGCTCCGTAGACGGCCTGGCCCGGTTCATTTAGCCCGTACCAGACGGGTCAGTCCAGTATCGAGCGCCAGCGCCGCAACGATGATCGAGCCCTTGATGATCGACTGATAATACGGACTGATGTCGAGGAGCACGAAGCCGTTTGAGATCGTCGCAATGATGCCGAGACCGACGGCGGTTCGCCACATCGCACCCGAGCCGCCCGACAGCGACGTGCCGCCGACGACCACGATCGTCAGCACGTCGAAGATGATGCCGGGATCGAGATTGGCCTGCGCCGAACTGAGCTGCGACGCAGCGATGCAGCCCGCAAGGCCGACGCAGCCGCCCATCAGCACATAGGTGCTCGCGACGACGGTCCTCACCCGTATTCCGGACAGGCGGCTGGCTTCGTAATTTCCGCCGACCGCATAGATGGCTTCGCCGTAGATGGTACGGGCCAGAACAAAGCCGAACACGACAAGGAAGATCACAAGCAGCATCCCCGACCAGGGCACGCCGTGCCATCGTCCTGCCCCGAGGATTCCGAAAGCTTCATTATCGACGAGAAAGGCGGCGTTCTGGGTCATGACCAGCGCCACGCCATTGATGATGAAGCCGCTGCCGACCGTCGTGATGAAGGGATTGATGCGAACCACCGCGACCAGGATGCCGTTCGCAAGCCCGAACAGCAGGCCGACCGCGATCGCCGCGGCGAACGCAACCCACGGCGCGTGAGTTTGCCCGACATAGGCCGCGACCACCGCGCAAAGCGAGTAGGCCGACGCAACCGACAGGTCGAAGCCGCCGGTGAGAATCACGAACGTCATGCCCACCGCCATGATCCCCGCGGGGGCCCATTGCGATGCCATGTTGAAGACGTTCTGTTGCGAAATAAACGCCGGGTTGCCGATCGTGACCACGGTCAGCAGCAACAGCAGGGTGAGAACAATGCCGTAGACCCGAATTAGCGTCGGCAACTGCGCGCGCCAGTTCGCGGTCTGCGGCGCCGGCCCCGGGGCAAGGGCCTCAACTTTGCTCATCAGCTTGCTCCTGCGTCGATGGCGCGGCTTTCGACCGCGAAGATCAGGTTCAGAATCCGCTCAACCGTGGCATCGCGGCCGTCGAGAATGTCGATCTGGCGACCGCGCGCCATGACGAGGACGCGGTCGGAATGCTCGACCACCTCTTCGAGATCGGACGAGATCAGGATCACCCCCATGCCCTCGTCACTGAGACGGCGAATCGCCTGAAAGATTTCCTGCTTGGCGCCAAGATCGATGCCTCGCGTCGGTTCGTCGAGCAGGAGTATCTTCGGTTTTCGGTTGAGCCATTTTCCAAGCACGAGCTTTTGCTGGTTTCCTCCCGACAGGTTGAGCGCCTCGGTATCGAGCCGTTTGGAATCGAATCCAAGTTGCCGGGCGAGCGTCTCGCCGCGCGTGCGCGCCTTGTTGCGATCGATGACCGAGCCTGCGGCCACGGCGTGAAGATCGGCAAGCATCAGGTTCGACAGCGACGAGCGGGACAGCACCAGGCCCTGGCGCTTGCGATCTTCAGGGGCGAGAACGATGCCCCGCCCGATCGCTTCACGAATGGTTCGTGGCCACGGGCAATCCATGCCTGCAAAGCGCATCGAACCCTCTGCCGAGGGCTCGGCGCCCGCGATACAACGCAACACCTCGGTGCGTCCGGCTCCGACCAGTCCTGCAATTCCGAGGATCTCGCCTTGATGAAGACCGAAGGAAAGGCCGAACAGCCGGCCGGGCAACGCAAGTTTGCTGACGTGCAACAGTTCCTCGTCCGTCGCATGGCTTCGCTTCTCGCCCGCGACGATCTGGACGTCGCCGAGCATCGCCTGAACCAGGCGTATCCTTGGTCCATTTCGAGGCATTGCGGGTCTCGACCATTTGGCCTTCCCGCATCACGGAGACCCGGTCGCTCAATTTCAGGACTTCATCGAGATCGTGCGAGATAAAGATGATCGCCACCCCGTTTTCCTTGAGGCGGCCGATCAGGTCGTATAGTCGCGCGCGCTCGTAGGGACCCAGCGGCGCCGTCGGCTCGTCCATGATGAGCACGTTCTGGTCGGTCTGCACCGCCCGCAGGATCTCGATCATCTGCTGATTGGCGACCGAGAGCGTGCCGGCGTTCACATGCGGCGAGACATTCAGGCCCATCCAGCGCGACAACTCGGCAAAGCGGCGCTCCATCCGCCTTCTTGTCGGTGAAGAAGAAACGGTTTGGAACCTTGCCGAGAAAGGCATTGGAAAGAACCGACATCTCCGGAATGATCGTCAGTTCCTGGTAGATGGCGGCGATGCCCATGCCGCGCTGCAGCCGCGGATCCTCGAACAGCAGCGGTGACCCCTGAATCTCGATTTCGCCGGTGTCGGGCTGGCTTGCGCCGGACAACATCCGGATGAACGTCGACTTGCCGGCGCCGTTGGCGCCGACAAGCCCGTGCACTTCCCCGCTCAGAAGCTCGAAATTGATCCCGCGCAGCGCCTGCACGCCCGGAAACGACTTCGATACATTACGTACGCGGATCGCAATCGTCGAATTGGAATCTCGCTTTCGTATCGGTATGTCCCGGCGCTCTGCCGTCTTGTTCCCGATTACCTGCTCGACCACCGCTTTGCTTTGCTCCCTCCCGCGTGCCGCATGCCTGGACAAGCTGACGCATGAGAGTTTCGTCCGGCGTCAGTAAACCGGCTGGTACTTGTCGACGTTCGCCTTGCTGATGAAGACGGTGCCGGTGGTATTGACGATCTCAGGAAGCAGCTCCTCGTCGATGTAGGCGTTGATCGGTTTGCCATCCAGCGCCATCATCAGCGCAACCGCGCCGTAATAGGCTTCATGATAGGGAAGATAGGCCATCGTCGAAGCCCATTTGCCGGACTTGACCTTGTCGACGCCGACCTTGGTGGCGCCGCCGGAGAAGATGTTGATATCCTTGCCCGGCGTTTTGCCCGCGGCGATCACGGCCTGCTCGACGCCGCGCGACATATCGTCCCAGGAGGAGATCACGATGTTGATGTCGGGATGCGCCAGCAGCGCGTCCTGGATTTTTTTCAGCGCAATACGCGGGTCGAAATTGGCGGGCTCGTCGACTACGACCTTCACATTGGGATATTTGGCAGCGGCCTTCTTGATCGCGTTCTCCCAATAGGTGAACAGATCGGAGCCGACAAAGCCGCCGACCGCGGCGACCTTGCACTCTCCCTTGCAGGAAGCGAACGCGTTATCGAGCATGTTGTTGAAGTGGTAGGGACCCTGCATCGTCAGCGTCGCCGCAAGGCCGGGCGTATAGTCGGGATCGCCGCACATGGCGATATCGATTGAGACCACCGGCTTGCCGGTGGGCTTCAATAGCCGGTTGTAAAGACCGCATCCGGGCTGTGCGGCCGCGGGCCCGAACAGATAGCCTTCGAAACCTTCGGTCACCGCATTCTCGACGACCTTGGCCTGGGTCGCCGGACTGAAATTCGCGTCAAATATCTTGAATTCGAATCCGTATTTCTTCGCCGCAGCCTTGAGACCTTCGAGGCGCGCCAGACAATAGGGATTGTCCACACACTCAGTGAGATAGGCAATCCGGTACTTCTTGATCGGAGCGGTGAAGGCCTTGTCGTAGTCGACGACGGCTTTCGACGCGGCCGACATTTCCGCGGCGCCCGCACTGATATCGTTTCCGGCGAGGCCAATGGCGCAAACGATCGCGAGGGCAAAGGCGCGCGCGATCCAGCTGCAAGCTTCTGCAATTTTGAGTTTGTGCGGTCATTACCGTTCCCCTGCAATCAATGATTGACCCAGCTCGCCAAGGCGCAATGCGGCTATTCCGCCGATGGCGGTTGAACAAGACTGAAGCCGGCGCTATTCGTTGTAAACTTGCGTTTTACGATCTGTGATCTCGGAAATTCCGAATGATTCACGGCTAAGAATGATGCAGCGATGCAGAAATATGCCTCATGAATAGGCTGGAGATCGGCAACGCGCATGAATTCAATCACTTCATGAGCCGCATCGGTTCATGGCTTCCGTCACCTTTCGTCAAATTCGCTATTTCGTCGCCGTAGCAGAGACCGGAAAGATCAGCGCTGCTGCTTCCATGGTCGGCATTTCCCCCTCGGCTGTGACCGAGGCGGTCGGAGAACTCACCGCCGTATCGGGAATGAAGCTGTTCGACCGCCATCCACGCGGACTGACGCTCACCTACGAAGGACACCGGCTTCTCGCGCATTGCCGGAACATTCTCTCCGCCGTGGAGAGCGCCGGCTATGCCATGACGCGGCCGACCCACGATATTTCAGGCAGCATCCAGCTCGCCGTCACCATCACGATCAGCGGATATTTTCTTGCGCCTTTGCTCGCGCGCTTTCGCCAGCGTTTCCCGGCCATTGAAGTGTCGATCCAGGAAGTGAAGCGGAGCGACATCGAAGCCGGCCTTGTGTCCGGAAAATATGAACTCGGCCTGATGCTGGTGTCGAACCTGTCCAAACACGCCGACCTCGTCAGCCATACACTGGTTCGTTCCATGCGCCGGCTCTGGCTGCCCTCCAAGCATCCCCTGCTCAATGCCGAAATCATCACGCTCGACGACGTGGCACGCCAGCCTTACATCCAGCTTCTGATCGACGATGCGGAAATCTCGACTCATTCCTACTGGAGAGCCCACAAGCTCGAACCCAATATCGTCGTGCGAACCGAATCGGTCGAAGCGGTGCGGGGCCTGATCGCGTTTCGAAACGGGGTTACGATCCTGTCCGACACGATGTATCGGCCGTGGTCGCTCGAGGGAGACCGGATCGAGGTTCGCGAGGTCGCGGCGAATATTCCGACAATGAACATCGGCATCGCATGGTCACGCGCAAAAAACCTCAATCTTGCGACCCGAACGTTCGTCGAATTCTGCAGGATTGAATGCGAGAGCGGCCGGATCGGAGGCCGTCGCAATATGCCGATTGAACGCGAGTGATCCTCGCTTGCCGTTGCTTGGCACATGCCTTGCTTATTTGAGCTCCGAAACAGCGTCTGCAACGTTTGGGAGAAGCGAGATGGCGACGAAATTGATGGCCATTGCTGAACATGACGCGGGCATGGCGCAGATCGGCGACGGCGCTTACGCCTGGAAGGTAAGCCCCACGCATGTCGATCTTTCGATGCCCCCCGCTACGCCATTATTGGCGACCATCGCCGCGGAACCGCAAACCATCACGGTCGATCTCAATCGCTCCGCGATGATCGTCGTCGACATGCAGAACGATTTCTGTGCTCCCGGCGGCTGGGTCGATTGGCTTGGCGCCGACCTCACCCCCGAGCGCGCGCCGATCAAGCCGTTGCAGCGCCTGCTTCCGGCGCTTCGCGCGACCGGGGTTCCGATCATCTGGCTGAACTGGGGCAACCGGGCGGATCGCAAAAACCTGCCGCCGACCACGCTGTATGTATTCAATCGCGACGGCAACGGTATCGGCATCGGCGGCGCACTGCCCGGCAATGGCGCGCATTTGCTGGAAAAGGACAGCTGGTCGGCCGCCGTCGTCGACGAGCTCGAGCAACTTCCTGAAGACATCAAGGTCGACAAGTATCGCATCAGCGGTTTTTGGGATACGCCACTGGACAGCATCCTCAAGAACCTCGACGTCAAGACGCTGTTCTTCAGCGGCGTCAACACTGATCAATGCGTGCTGCATTCGCTGACCGACGCGCATTTCCTCGGCTACAATTGCGTGCTCGTGGAAGATTGCTGCGGAACGACCTCGCCTGACTTCTGCCGTGAGGCGACGATCTGGAACGTAAAGTTCTGTTTCGGTTTCGTGACCGATGCGGACCGGATCATAAAAAGCCTTCCGGCCTGATCCGAAATGCGGGAGCGCAACGCTCAGATCTGCGACGCCACCTGTTCCAGGCCGATCAGGCGGGCGAGCGTGCGCACTTCGCGCTTTTGGTCCTCGCGCAGTTGAAACAACAGCGGCATGGCGGCCGATTTGAGCTGCTGGACTTCGGCCAATTCAGGATCGATCGGCGCGCCGGTCGCGTGCGGATCGGCTTTCCGCGTCTCGTGGATCTTCCGGGCCACGGCGCGCAGTGCGCTTTCCACCGCCGGCCAATACGGCTCTTGCGAACTCGAAAGCTTGAGGCGGTCCTTGATGCCGGCGATCTGCGCGTCGCTGAGCAGCGCGTAGGATTTCTGCGGCGGCGGCTTGCCGGCAAGCTTCGGCTTTGACGGCGCAAGCGGCACCAGACGCGTCGGCGGCGGCGTAACGATGTTCTGCGCGTCGACGTCGGCCGTGGTGGATGCAAAAGCCAGCCGCAGCGGTTCGTTCATCGGGGCGACCGCTTGCGGCGGCGCGGCCGGCGCCAGCGCAGTCCGGCGGCCGCCAGTTTGTCGGTCTTGCCTCCGCGGTTCGCGACCGGGCCCTGCACCGACGGGCGAAACCAGTTCCGGCCGGGGCGCCGACAAATCGACGCGCCCCAGAATGCTGGCGGCGGCCGCACCGACGACCAGCAAACCTATCAGCGCCATGATCGTCAGGGCTCGCGTCAAGCCGTTCTCCGTTTGTATCGACGACCACGGTGACTCTGCCCAGAACTAGGCAGTAATTAAGGCTTAACCGTGCCGCCGCCACGGTATCGGGCGGATCCGACGGCGCAGCACCAAGCGGCGAGGCGGCCCCAAAAGTCAGGCGGCAACGGCCAGATCGTAGGCTTCCTGGATGTCGGCGACAATATCGGAGGCCTCCCACAGCGCGTCGGGCGTGACCGAGTGCAGGCTGATGGTCCAGTTGCCCTTGCTGGTGCGGGGCATGCTGACAATGTCGAATTGCACGCTGCGGCACAGCGGATGCCGCTCGAGCGCGTAGGCGACACGGGTCCGGATCTCGTCGAGGGTCGCCGGGGTCTTGGCAAAGAATGTCTCGAAATCCATATCGCATCCCCTTCAGCAGCGGTTTCGGGCGCAGCCTTCCGCGAGCGAGCGGTGGGCGACCTCGGACCTGATTGTTGGGGCGAGAATGGTTAACGGCGCGTTAAGGCCGGAACCGGCCGGGCATCGGCGGCACGGTATTCGGCGGCGGTGCGGGCGACGAGATCGTCGACCGCCAGCACCTCGGTCACGCCGGAGGTGGAATGTCCCGCGCTCCAGATATCGCGCCAGCGCGCGGGGCGCGCCTCGCGCGCGCCGATGTCGATGTCCTGGCCGATATCGATGGCGCCGCGTTGCGGCAGGTCGTCGGGATCGAGGCCCGCGGCGGTGATGGAGGGCCGCAGCATGTTGGTCTGCAGGCCGGTGAAGGCCGTCGTCAGCAGGATATCGTCGGCGCTGGAGGCAACCAGCATCTCCTTGTATCTGGCGTCGGCCATGCTTTCGCGGGTGGCGATGAATTTGGTGCCCATATAGGCGAGATCGCAGCCGAGCGCCTGCGCCGCACGCAGCGCATGGCCGTCGCCGATGCCTCCCGCCAGCACGATCGGTCCGTCGAACAACGTCCGCACCGCGCGGACGAACACGAACGGGTTGAGCCAGCCGGTCTGACCGCCGGCCCCCGCGGTCAGCAGCACCAGCCCATCGGCGCCGGCAGCTATGGCGCGCTCGGCATGGCGGATGCTGGCGACATCCGCGAACACCAGCGCGCCGGCATCATGCAGCGCCGCCAGCACCGGCGCCGGCGATCCGACTGACGTGATGACGATCTCGGGCTTGTGCCGCAGCAGCACCTGCAGGTCCTGCGCCAGCCGCGCGTTGGAACGATGCACGATCAGGTTCGGACAGATCGGCGCCGAAGGTTTTCCATCCTGGTCGGAATGGCGAGCCAACCGCTCTTCAATGTCGGAGAGCCAGCCATCGAGCTGTTCGGGGCTGCGGCAATTCACGGTCGGAAACGCGCCGATCACCCCGTTGCGGCATGCCGCCGCCACGAGGTCGACACCGGAGACGAGAAACATCGGCGCTGCGATCAGCGGCAGGCTCAGGCGGTCGCGAAAGCGCGCCAATGGGTCGACGGAATTCAAGATGCGGTTTCCCTGATTGGATGGCGTTTGTCGTTCCGCGCCCGGGTTTCGTTGCGCTAGCGCTTGGCAACATTGGCACGACCGAAGGCTGATGACAAAACCCGCTGGAGGAAACGGCGTAACCTCTACGCCGCCGGCTCGTAGAACAGCACGACATTGCCGTTGCCGAAAGCGCGAGAGCTGGCAAGCTTCATCGGCAGCTTTCTCTTGACGCCTTCGAACATGGTCCGGCCGTTGCCGACGACGATCGGGTTGAGCACGATCTGGTATTCGTCGATCAATCCGGCCTCCGCCAATTGCGCGACGACGCTTCCGCTTCCCATCACCACGATGTTCGGACCGGGCTCCTGCTTCAGCTTGCGGACCTCCGCCGCCAAATCGCCCTTCAACAGTGTCGTGTTGTTCCATGTGACATGGTCGAGCTTCCTGGAAAACACGAACTTGCGCAGATTGTTCATCCGCTCGACGACGACCGGATTACTCTGCGCGGCAAGGGCTGTCGGCCAGAAACTCGCCATCAGGTCATAGGTCACCCTGCCGAACAGAAGCTGGCCGCCGCCGCTCGCGTTCTCGGAGACAAAGGCCTGCCACTCCGGATCGTGCTTGTGGGCCCAGCTCATGTCACCGTTGGCGTCGGTAAAATATCCATCGAGCGACACCGAAGTGTAGGCGACCAGTTTTGGCATGTTCATCGCTCCTTCCGTGGTTTGTTGTCGAGTGCGAAGTTCGTTTTGCGATCGGGCGGCCTGCCGCGATCACTGCACCTCGGGCAATTGCTCCTTGCTGCCTTGCAGCCAGCGCAGCGATCCCGGCGTCGTCAGCATTTCGCCGGACTCGAGCAGCGTCTTGATGCCGGAAAGCACCATCGGCCAGCCACCATAGAGCTGACTGTTGGCGCCTTCGCGCAGTTGATCGTGGGTTACCGTCAGCCGGCATGAATCGCCGACCGGTTCGATCTCCCAGGTGACCCGCGAAGTCCCCTCGCCCTTGACGTCCTCGCCCCAGAGAGCCCTGAAGTTCTGGACCAGCCGGCGGGGCGGATCGACCTCGAGATTCTCGCCGTCAAAAATCAGGTTGCCGTTGCCGCGGCCCTCGTAGCGCGAGCCGTTCGCCCAGTCCGAGGTGACGACCGCTCCGAAATTGTATTTGCGCCGCATCTCGGTGTCGGTGATGGCGTGCCAGAGACGTTCGGGCGTCGTCTTGATGTAGATCTCGAAAACCTTCTCCATCGTCTTCTCCAGTGTGTGCTTGAGGTCGCTCAGCCCGGCAGCCCAGGCTTCGGCGTATTTGCTGACCCAGCGGTCGTGGACGAGCCGGATCGGAACCGGGTTCAGGAAGTGCAGTTTCTCGCGCCCGCGCCGCTTGCTCACGACGAGACCTGCTTCCTCAAGCACCTTCAGGTGCTTCATGACGCCGAAGCGCGTCATCGGCAGCCGCTGCTCAAGCGCGCTCAGCGTCTGCCCATCCTCCTTGAACAACTCATCAAGCAGACTTCGACGGGTGGGGTCGGCAAGCGCTCTGAACACTGCATCCATGTCGGTTATAATAGGTGACCATTTAGTCACCTGTCAAGTCCCGACGCAGGCAATAGCGAACCGGTGATCCCGGATCACGCCTTATGGCGGGCTTTCGATTGGAACGGTCTATCGCTTCTCGATCACGAGGCTCTGCGCGGCGCGGCCGAAATAGCCGCGGCTGTCCGCCAGCCGCGCCGCGGCGAGGCCCGCGCCATCCGGCCCGATCCAGGATTCCGCATCGAGCAAGATCCATTCGCCGACCGGCTGCCGGGCAAAGCTGACGGTGAGGTCGGCATTGATGAAGGTCCATTGCCGGAAATCCAGCGCCGCCGAGGTGCCGTTGCAGAAATCCGCGGCGACCACGGCGCGCATGGCTTGCGAAACCGGCGAGCCTTCCACCAGCGGCCGGTCGACGCGATACCAGATCGCGCCGGGACCGGGCACGCCAAAGCGGCCGCGAGCGGCGCGCATCGAGATGCCCTTCACAAAAGGGCTGCCGGAAAAGTCCGGCAACTCCTCGCGCGCCTGATCCGGCCCGGGCAGCGTGACGGCCACGTCCGCGACATCCGGTGGCAGGGTCAATGCCTGGGTCTTGATCTTGAGCACGGTCGCGGTGACCACGACGACATCCGCGGCGCGCAGCCTGACGGCGCATAACTGGATCTTGCGTCCCTCGCGCAGCACTTCGGTCTCGAATGTCAACGGCGCCACCGGCACCGGCCGCATCAGATCGATGGTCACGCGCGCGATCCGCATCGGCTCCGGCGTCGGGATCGCTTCGGCGGCCCACACCACCAGAGCCGCCGGCGCGGAGCCGTGCTGCATCCGGGCATCCCATGGGCCGGCGGCGTCGGGACTGGTGACGACGCGATTGCCCTCGACGCGATAGATGGCGTCCATCACAGCGGCGGGTCGACGGCTTCGTCGTATTCTCGTTTGAACCGTGCGATCAATTCGGCGGCCGGCACGATCTTGCCGACACTGCCGACGCCCTGGCCGCTGCCCCAGATTTCCTTCCAGGCTTTCGGCTTGGCGCGTTCGCCGGATTCGTCGGTGCCGAAACTCATTTTCGACGGGTCCGAACTCGGGAAGATTATCCGGATCCATTCCGGCCGCGACGATCGACGGCTTCAGATAGTTGCCATGCACGCCGGTGAACAGATTCGAATAGACGATATCCTCCGCCGACGAGGTGGTGATCATCTGCTTGTAACCCTCCACCGCATTGGCTTCGGCGGTGGCGATGAAGGCGGAGCCGATATAGGCAAAGTCGGCGCCGAGCATCCGCACCGCGCGGATCGCGCGGCCGTTGCCGATCGCGCCCGACAGCGCAATCGGCCCATCGAACCATTGCCGGGTCTCCGCCACGAACGCGAAGGGCGATATCTCGCCGGCATGGCCGCCGGCGCCGGCGGACACCAGGATCAGGCCATCGGCGCCCTTCTCGACCGCCTTGTGCGCGAATTTCTGGTTGATGACGTCGTGAAAAACGATGCCGCCCCAGCCATGCGCTGCCTGATTGAGCTCCTCGCGCGCGCCGAGCGACGTGATGATCATCGGCACCTTGTGCTTTTCGCAAAGCGCCAGATCATGATCGAGCCGGTTGTTCGACCGATGCACGATCTGGTTGACCGCGAACGGTGCCGCGAGCCGGCCGGGATTGGCCTTGTCGTGCGCGGCCAGCTCTTCCTTGATCCGTGCCAGCCACTCGTCGAGCAGCGCCGGCGGCCGTGCGTTCAGTGCCGGAAACGATCCCACGATTCCCGCTTTGCACTGCGCGATCACCAGATCGGGCACGGAAATGATGAACAGCGGCGCTCCGATCACCGGTATCGACAGACGGCCCTTGAACAAGGCAGGCATGGACATTCATGAAATCCTTTTCGTCACTCAGGGAAGACGCGATGCGAAGATGTGATGCATAGGGCTAAAAGATGCCAGACATCATGCAAACAAGCAACGCAATCCCGGCTTTGCGCAGATGCCCGCAGCATCAAGCGTAACCTGAAGCGGCGAACCGGCAAGGCAATTCGCGCCAGCCTTCAAAGCAGCCGATAGGCAACGAAAAAGCCGAACACCAGCAGTGCGGCACCCGAGCGAAACCCAAAGCCCGAGGCGCTTCTCGAGTTCTGCGCGGATGACGTCGCCATAGCGGTTGAAGAGGATCGCGCCGATGAAGAAGCGCATGCCGCGACCGATGATCGAGCAGACAATGAACAACCAGATATTGTAGCCGGCAAAACCCGAAGTGATGGTGACGAGCTTGTAAGGTATCGGCGTCAGGCCCTTGCCGATGATGATCAAGGCCCCCCATTGGGCATAGGACTCACGGAAAGATTCGACCTTGCTGCCGAGGCCGTAGAGATTGATCAGCCATTGCCCAACTGAATCGTACAGCAGCGCGCCGATGGCATAACCGAGCACTCCACCCGCCACCGAGGCAATCGTGCATACCGAGGCGAAGAGCCAGGCCCGGCGCGGCCGAGCCACCGACATCGGAAGCAGCATCACATCGGGCGGTACCGGGAAGAATGAGCTCTCCGCGAACGCCACGGCTCCCAGAATCCAGAGCGCATATGGCTTGTGCGCGGCGTCGATGCACCAATCGTAAATCCGTCTCAGCATGGCGCGATGAACCACCATGCGACGGATTTGTCCATGCCGGGAATGCGCGGGAAATTGCAGGAAATTGAAAAAATCCGGGAAGCCTTAACCGCGCTTGCTCAAATTGCGGCTCGCAAGCGCGACAATTGGTCGCCGCCCGATCCGGGGCGACGCAGCCTTGTGCATTTCCTTGTGCAATTCCTTGGCCATTTTGACGGCGGATTTTCGGCAGCTTCTCGGCAATTCCGAGCATGTGCTCGCGCCGCTCCATTTCGCGCCAGACATCCTCGGGCTGCACGCCGGCCGACGCCCACAACACGGTGAGGTTATAGAGCAGGTCGGCGCTCTCGCGGACCACGGCATCGGAATCGCCGGTGACGGCGTCGATCACGACCTCGATGGCTTCTTCGGCCAGTTTCTTCGCCATCTTGGCCGGGCCGCGCTGAAACAGCCGCGCGGTTCGCGACGTTGCCGGATCGAGATCCTTGGCCGCGATCACTGCCAGATAGAGCCGCTCGAGCGAATCACTCATCCCCTGAAATTAGCCGAAACCCATCGCCAGCGTGTTAACGGGCTTGCTCTCTTTGCCGCTATCTCGAAGAATTCACCGGCCACGCAGGTCCGGCTGGATGATGCCTTCCCTGGGGCCTGTGCCGGCGGGCCCGCCGCGCGACCACCGGCCCCCCTGCCGGTTTTCCGGTCTGGAAAATGATGAACGCCAGATGACGAAATCGAGACGGTCATCGGCCATTCAGGTTTGATCCGGCAGAGTACCCGCAACCGGCGCCGGGCGTCACGAAACAAACATACCCGGCGCGGCAACTGGTGTTGCGGCTTTCCGGTGTCATCCATGCGCGTAAATCCGGCCATTGCAGTTCGTTCGGCAGTTCGCTCGCTTGTCGCTTTGCTGACAGGCCTGGCGTTTTTTGCGTGCTTTGGCGCAGCGGAAAGCCTGGCCGCGGATCCGGTTCGGCAGCCGACCGCGATCCAGTTTTCCTTCGACCGTCCGATCGACGCGAGCGACGCCCCCTTCGTGCTGGCGGCGGCCGACGGCTTGTTCGGTTCGGAAGGTCTCGCGGTCACCACCCATATTGCCCACGGATCGCCGGACGCGATTGCGGGCGTCGCCGCCGGCACCAGCGATTTGGCGCTGGTCGACATCAACGCGCTGATCCGCTTTCGCGACAGGTCGGATTCGCCACCCGTCAAGGCGGTGTTCGTGCTGTTCAACAAATCGCCCTACGCCGTCGTTGCCCGCAAGAGCCGGGACATCCATGCGCTGTCCGATATCGAAGGCAAAACGCTCGGTGTCGCCGAGGGCGACCTTTCGATCCGGCTATGGCCGGCACTGGCGCGGCAAAATGGAATCAAGATCGCGGCCGTCAAGCAGGAGCACTTCGGCGCCGCGGTGCGTGAGCCGATGCTGTCGGCAGGTCAGGTCGACGCGGTGAGCGGATTCTCATATTTGTCAGCCGTCAATCTCAGGGATCGCGGCGTTCCTGCCGACGATCTTGCGGTGTTTCGATATGCCGACTATGGCTGCGAGGCCTATGGGTTCGCAGTGATCGTCAATCCGGCATTCGCTGCCGCCCGGCCCGAGGCGGTGAAAGGCTTCCTGCGCGCGGTGGTGGCCGGTACCCATCTGGCGATCCAGCAGCCAAAGCGCGCGGTTGACGAAGTGGTCAGCCGGATGGACGGCGGATCGCCCGAGCTCGAGCTGGAGCGCCTGCGTACCGTGATTCACGACAACATCGTCACCGGCGAAGTGCAACGCGACGGCATCGGCGGCATCGATCCGGCCCGCCTCGAACGCTCGATCGATCAGATCGCCGAAGGCTTCAAATTCCAGAAGCGGCCCTCCGCGGCGGATATTTTCGACGAAAGTTTCCTGCCCCCGCTCGGCGGCCGCCTGATCAATTGAGCAAAAAGCCGGCGGACGCTGTATCTCCGTGACAATCCCTGATTAGAATGCCGGTTCAAGTGATCGTCCGTCCCGCCGACCCCGACCCCACGGCATGTCCATGCTTCGCCTCTATACCCGCGTCCTTGAACTGCTCGGCAAAGAGGCGCGGCTGGGCTGGATCCTCGCTGGCGCCAATCTGTTGCTGGCCGGCGCCCAATTCGCCGAACCCGTGCTGTTCGGGCGCATCGTCGACGTCCTTTCCGGCAAATCCTCCACGGCTCCGGGCGCGTCCTCGTCGGCGTGGCCGCTGCTGGCGGCCTGGGCCGCGTTCGGCCTGTTTACCATCGGCTGCAGCGCCGCGGTCGCGCTGCACGCGGATCGGCTCGCGCACCGCCAGCGCCAGGCGGTGCTGACGAGCTATTTCGAGCACATCATGCAATTGCCGCTGACCTTCCACACCGGCACCCATTCCGGCCGCCTGATGAAGGTGATGTTGAACGGCACCGATTCGCTGTGGCGGCTGTGGCTCGGATTTTTCCGCGAGCATTTCGCCGCCATCATGTCGCTGGTGGTGCTGCTGCCGCTGGCGTTCTTTATCAACTGGCGGCTGGCGATCCTGCTGTTCGTGCTGTGCGTGGTGTTCACGGTGCTGACCACGATGGTGGTGCGCAAGACCTACGGTATGCAAAGCGAAGTCGAGCAGCATTACAGCGACCTCTCCGCGCGCGCCTCCGACGCGCTCGGCAATGTGGCGCTGGTGCAGAGCTTCGTGCGCATCGATGCCGAGGTGCAGGGGCTGCGCTTCGTCGCCGACAAGCTGCTGGCGGTGCAGATGCCGGTGCTGTCGTGGTGGGCGCTGGTTACCGTCATCACCAGGGCATCGACCACCATCACCGTGCTGGCGATCTTCACCGTCGGCATCGCGCTGCACGAGCAGGGTCTCACCACGGTCGGCGAGATCGTGATGTTCGTGAGTTTCGCCACCATGCTGATCCAGAAGCTCGAACAGGTGGTCAGTTTCATCAACAGCGTCTTCATGGAAGCGCCGCGCTTGCAGGAATTCTTCAACGTGCTGGATGCCGTGCCCGCGGTTCGCGACCGGCCCGACGCGATCGATCCCGGACGGCTCTCGGGACTGGTCGAATTCAACGACGTTTCGTTCTCCTATGACGGCAAGCGGCCGGCGGTCGAGGATCTCTCCCTCACCGCGCTGCCCGGCCAGACCATCGCGCTGGTCGGCCCGACCGGAGCGGGCAAATCGACTGCCATCGCCCTGCTGCACCGCGCCTTCGATCCGCAGTCCGGTTTCATCAAGATCGACGGCATGGATGTCCGCGGCCTGACGCTGACGGCGCTGCGGCGAAATATCGGCGTGGTGTTTCAGGAAGCGCTGCTGTTCAACCGCTCGATCGCCGACAATCTGCGCGTCGGCAAACCGGACGCCACCCTGGAGGAAATGCGGGTCGCCGCGGCCCGCGCCCAGGCGCTGGAGTTCATCGAGCGCAGCGAGCAGAAATTCGACACCAATGCCGGTGAGCGCGGGCGCATGCTGTCCGGCGGCGAGCGGCAGCGGCTGTCGATCGCGCGAGCCATGCTGAAAGACCCGCCGATCCTGATCCTCGACGAGGCCACCAGCGCGCTCGATGCCGTCACCGAGGCCAAGGTCAACGCCGCACTCGACGAAGTGATGAAGGGACGCACCACCTTCGTGATCGCGCACCGGCTCTCGACCATCCGCAACGCCACGCGTATCCTGGTGTTCGACAACGGACGCGTGATCGAAAGCGGAACTTTCGATGAACTGGTGGCGAAAGGCGGCCGTTTTGCCGAACTGGCGAGGGCCCAGTTCATGGTCCAGGAGAATGCGCGGGCCGGCATGGCTCCACAGGAGGTCAGCAACGATACTGTCAAGATTTAGGCACGGCCGAACTTCGGCCTATTTCGTCACCATGATTTAATCTCGCAGCCTCTGTTCCGGGCCGGCAAGCCGGTATAGGTTCGCTCCGCCTCAAGCCACGGTGCCGGACACGCTTGGAGCCCGAATATTACACGCCAGGACCTCCGCTCGAAGGCGGGTCGCAAAGGACCGGAATCCGATAGTGCACTTTCTTCGCCCGTTGCTTCGCAAGTCATGGTTGAACTGGATCGTCCTGGTCGCTGCACTCGTCCTTGCCGCGCCGCGCCTTGCGCATGCCGAAGCGCTGCTGGTGGTCGAGGCCGATACCGGAAAGGTGCTGCAGGCCGAAAACGCCACCTATCCGTGGTATCCGGCTTCGGTGACCAAGCTGATGACGGCCTATGTCACGCTCAAGGCCGTCAAGGAAAGGCGGATTTCGCTCGATACCTTGTTTACGGTGTCGCCGGTCGCAGCCTCGCAGTCGCCATCGAAAATGGGGTTCCGGCCAGGAACTCAGGTCACCGTCGATAACGCGCTCAAGATGATGCTGGTGAAGTCGGCCAACGACATGGCCGTGGTGCTCGCCGAGGGCGTCGGGGGTTCGATCGACGGTTTTTCGGCACAGATGAATCAGGCCGCGCACCGGCTCGGCATGACGCAGACGAGCTACGTCAATCCAAACGGTCTGCCCGCCGACGGTCAGATCACTTCGGCGCGCGATCTCGCGATCCTGGCCCGCGCGATCATTCGCGATCTGCCGGAATACGAATATTTCGTCCACATTCCCTCGATCCGGTTCGGCCGCAAGGTCACGCAGAATTTCAACAAGCTGATCGGACGCTATCCCGGCGCCGACGGCTTCAAGACCGGGTTCATCTGTGCCTCCGGCTACAACCTGGTGGCGTCTGCCACCCGTAACGGCAGGAGGCTGATCGCCGTGGTGCTGGGCTCGTCATCCGGCCAAATGCGCGCGGTAAGAGCCGCGCAATTGCTGGAGCGCGGCTTTTCCAACAACTCGCTGTCATGGCTGCGCCCTTCGCTCGGCATGGTCGACAACCTGGCACCGATCGACGCCTCGCCGCCAAACCTTCACGACGAGATGTGCGGCCCCAAGCACAAGCGGCCGGCCAGCGACGAGGATGAGGAAACCATCGCCAGCGGTTCAAGCACCGGCAAATCCGCCATCACATTTTTCGCGGCCGGGCTTCAAGCGCCGATGCTGAAGCCGTCGGAGTTGCTGGCGGGGGCGCCCGCGGCCTCCGAGCCGATCCCGGTTTATACCGGCCCGACCCGAACCGGAGCCGCATTGATTGCGGCCGTGGCCGCCGATGTCGAGCAACAGACGCCGCGGCGTCACGGAAAGAAGTCGCGGCTCGCGTCGAAAAAGCCGGACGCCGCGGCTGAGTCGAACGCCGAATCCAAGGACGCCGGCAAGGGCACCAAACCCGGCAAACATGCCGATGCCAAGCCGGATGCGGCTCCGAAAGCCAACCAAAAGCCTGCGGCCACGGCCGACAAGCCTGCCGCGAAGCCGACCAAACCGAAGACGGCCGCCAAGCGTTCGACCAAGCCCGCGCCCAAGCCCGCAGGCTAAACACGGCGCCCGCACGCCATTGCCGCGCTGTTTCCGGGGCCGGTGAGAGCGGCTTTCCCGGCCAGCCATTCGCCCGCCAAGCGCTGCCGCTTGCCACGGGGCGCCGCATTGCTCAATACTGCACAAAACCAATACAGCCCGAAACGAGGCGGCCCGTCCCGGTAAGCGGGAAAATAAACCAGAGGGGAATGAGCATGGAGCGCATCTGGCTCAAGCAATATCCAGCCGGCGTGCCCGCCGATATCGACGTGACCCAATACGGATCTCTGGTCGAGTTGCTGGAAGAGAGCTTTGCGAAGTTTCGCGACCGCAAGGCCTTCATCTGCATGGACAAGTCGATCAGCTATCACGACCTCGACGAGATGTCGCTGGCGCTGGCGGCCTATCTGCAGAGCAAGGGCCTGCAGAAGGGCGCCCGCGTCGCGCTGATGATGCCGAACGTCCTGCAATATCCGGTATCGACCGCGGCCGTGCTGCGCGCGGGCTACGCGGTCGTCAACGTCAATCCGCTCTACACCCCGCGCGAGCTTGAGCACCAGCTCAAGGATTCCGGCGCCGAGGCGGTTATCGTGCTGGAGAACTTCGCCACCACCGTGCAGCAGGTGTTGGCAAAGACCGCGGTGAAACATGTCATCGTCGGCAGCATGGGCGATCTGCTCGGCTTGAAGGGCGTGATCGTCAATCTGGTGGTGCGGCGGGTGAAGAAAATGGTGCCGGCCTATTCGATACCGGGCGCCGTCGCCTTCAACGACGCGGTGGCGGCCGGCCGCAACATGAAGCTCGACAAGCCGAAGATCACGCCCGACGACGTCGCCTTCCTGCAATATACCGGCGGCACCACCGGCGTCTCCAAGGGCGCGACGCTGCTTCATCGCAACATCCTGGCCAACGTGCTGCAGAACGATGCCTGGCTGCAGCCGGCGCTGAAGAAGCCGCCGCATGTCGACCAGTTGTTCATCGTCTGCGCGCTGCCGCTCTACCACATCTTCGCGCTGACGGCATGTTTCCTGCTGGGAGTGCGCGCCGGCGGCACCAATCTGTTGATTCCCAATCCGCGCGACATGGCCGGCTTCATCAAGGAGTTGATGAAATACCAGGTCAGCTTTTTCCCGGCGGTCAACACGCTCTACAACGGCCTGCTCAACACGCCGGGGTTCGACAAGGTCGACTTCTCCAAGCTGAAGGTCTCCAACGGCGGTGGCATGGCGGTGCAAAGACCGGTCGCCGAGAAGTGGCTGAAGATAACCGGCTGCCCGCTGGCGGAAGGCTACGGCCTGTCGGAAACCTCGCCGGCGCTGACCTGCAATCCCGCCGATACCGACAAGTTCTCCGGCTCGATCGGCATTCCGGTGCCCTCGACCTATCTGTCGATCCGCGACGATGACGGCAAGGAAGTGCCGCTCGGCGAGCCCGGCGAAATCTGCGCCAAAGGCCCGCAGGTGATGGCCGGCTACTGGAACCGGCCGGATGAAACCGCGATGGTGATGACCGCGGACGGCTATTTCCGCACCGGCGATATCGGCGTGATGACACCGGACGGCTATACCAAGATCGTCGATCGCAAGAAGGATATGATCCTGGTGTCGGGCTTCAACGTCTATCCCAACGAGATCGAGGAAGTGATCGCGAGCCATCCCGGCGTGCTGGAGTGCGCCGTGATCGGCGTTCCGGACGCGCGGTCCGGCGAAGCCGTCAAGGCGTTTGTCGTGAAGAAGGATCCGAACGTAACCGCCGAGGACATCATCAAGTTCTGCGGCACGCAGCTGACCAACTACAAGGTCCCGAAGCAGATCGAGTTCCGGACCGACCTGCCGAAGACCAATGTCGGAAAGATCCTGCGCCGCGAATTGCGCGACGAAAAGAAGGCCGCGGCCTGAACCACGCGTGCGGCGAATGCCCGTTCGATGACTGACATTCGCGACGATGTTTCGCCGGCCGACTATCCTCGCCTTCTGGCGCGCGGCCGGCAGCGATCACTGGTACAGCCGCGACGACGCCTTCGATGCCGATCTGCGCCATCGCTTCCTGGGGTTGTGGCGGAAGGCGGCGGCCGGCGAACTGTCCTGCTGGGAAGCGACCGACGACGGCGCGCTGGCGCTGGTCATCGTGCTGGACCAGTTTCCCCGCAACATGTTTCGCGGCGATGCGAGGGCCTATTGCAGCGATGCGCTCGCCCTTGGCGTCGCAAGCCGTGCCATCGCGCGCGGCGCCGACCAGCGCGTGGCGGCTGATTTGCTGGAGTTTCTCTATCTGCCATTGATGCATTCGGAGCGCCTGGCCGACCAGCAGCGCTGCATCGAGCTCTTTCGCAACACGGCCAATGCCGACAATCTCAGATATGCCGAGGATCATGCCGATATTGTCCGCCGGTTCGGGCGCTTTCCCCACCGCAACGCGGTTCTGGGACGCATCACCACGCCGGAAGAACAGGCCTTTCTCGACGCCGGCGGATTTTCCGGCTGATGACAGAACGGTGAACACGGCCGGCCATTGTGGCTTCCGCGGCCGTTTCCGCGCGACCCAATATTGTGCCCGCCGCCTGCCCGGTCTAAGACACTCCGGCACAGCTAAGGAGAATTGACGATGACCATCAAAGTCGGCGACAAGCTGCCGGAAGCCAAATTTCGCGTGATGACGGCGGAAGGTCCGCAGGTCAAGACCACCGACGACATCTTCAAGGGCACGAAGGTCGCGCTGTTCGCGGTGCCCGGCGCCTATACCGGCACCTGCCACAAGATGCATTTGCCGAGCATTTTCCTGAACGCCTATGCCATCAAGGACAAGGGCGTCGACGCCATCGCCATCGTCTCCGTCAATGACGTCTTTGTCATGAACGCCTGGAAGCGCGACACCGACCAGCGCGACGAAGCGATATACCTCGCCGACGGCAACGCCGAATTCACCAAGGCGATCGGCATGGAGCTCGACGCCTCCGGCAACGGCCTCGGCATCCGCTCGCACCGCTACTCGATGCTGGTGGATGACGGCGTGGTCAAGAAGCTCAACCTCGAACCGAACCCCGGCAAGGTCGAAGTCTCCGGCGGCGACACGCTGCTGGGACAGCTTTGAGCTTTCGTCATTGCGAGCGAAGCGAAGCAATCCAGAGCGCGACAACGCGCAAAGCTGGATTGCTTCGTCGCTTCGCTCCTCGCAATGACGGCCGTTAACGTTCAAGTGCCAGCGCAACTAGTCTCCCAGCCTCGTTTTCAGCCGCGCCATCGCAACGCCCTCCCGCGCCAGTTGATCGGCGCGCTCGTTCTCGTCATGGCCCGCGTGACCCTTGACCCAATGCCAGCGCACCTGGTGCGGCTGCAGCGCCGCGTCCAGCCGCTGCCACAGATCGACATTCTTGACCGGCTTCTTGTCCGAGGTGCGCCAGCCGTTCTTCTTCCAGCCATGGATCCAGCCGGTGATGCCCTGACGGACATACTGGCTGTCGGTGTAGAGATCGACGGTGCACGGCTTCTTCAGGGTTTCCAGCGCCGAGATCGCCGCCATCAGCTCCATGCGGTTGTTGGTGGTGTGCGCCTCGCCGCCCTTCAACTCCTTTTCGACGTCGCCGAATTTCAGGATCGCGCCCCAGCCGCCCGGACCCGGATTGCCCGAGCAGGCGCCATCGGTGTGAATGGTGACCGAGGGAAGTGAACTCACGCCACCAGCCCCGAGGCGGCGACGCCGTAATCGCGCATGCTGGCCACGCTCTGCTGGAAGCGCAGCTTGCGGACGTATTCGAGCGGATCTTTCGGCCGCACCAGCGCGCCCGGGGGCACGTTGAGGCAATCGACCAGCCGCGTCAGCAAAAACCGCAACGCCGCACCGCGCGCCAGCAGCGGCAGCGCATGCTGCTCGGCCTCGGACAATTCACGCTCGCGGCTGTAGGCGTTGAGAAAGGCCCGCGCCTTGGTGACGTTGAACGAATAGTCGCTCTCGAAACACCAGGCGTTGAGGCAGATCGCGACGTCGTAGGCCAGCATGTCGTTGCAGGCGAAGGTAAAATCGATGATGCCGGACAGCCGCTCGCCGAGAAAGAACACGTTGTCGGGAAACAGGTCGGCGTGGATCACGCCCTGCGGCAGATTCTTCGGCCAGATGCCGCTCTCGAGATGATCGAGCTCGGCGCCGATGAAGGCGCGCAAGCCGTGCTGCACTTCATCGGCTCTGGGTGCGGCCTGATCGAACAGCGGACGCCAGCCCGACACCGACAGTGCGTTGGCGCGCGACATCGGAAAATCGCGTCCCGCCAGATGCATCTTCGCCAGCGCCTGGCCGACGCCGGCGCAATGGGTGGCATTGGGCTTGCGCGGCCAGATGCCTTCCAGAAAATTGATGATTGCCGCGGGCCGGCCGGCCAGCATGCTCAGCGCTTCGCCGTCTCTGTTCTGCACCGGTTGCGGGCAATTGATGCCATGCGTGGCCAGATGCGTCATCAGGCCGAGGAAGAACGGCAGGTCGCGCTTTGCGACCCGCTTTTCATACAGCGTCAGGATGAAATAGCCCGCACTGGTGTGCAGCAGGAAGTTGGAATTCTCGACGCCCTCGGCGATGCCCTTGTAGGACAGCAATTCGCCGATGTCGTAACCGGCGAGATACTCCGCAAGCTCGTCGGCGGCGACGTCGGTATAGACCGCCATGAGGCTTACGCCGCGTCGGGCCGCAGCGAACGCGGCAACGGAAAGAACTCGTTCTCTTCCGCGGCCGAGACCGTCTCCACATGCAGTTCGTAGCGCTCGGCGAACGCACCCATGATCTCTTCGACGATCACTTCCGGCGCCGATGCGCCGGCGGTGATGCCGAGGCTCTTGATGCCCTCGAACATGCGCCAGTCGAGATCGCCGGCGCGCTGCGCCAGCACCGAGACCGGGCAGCCTTCGCGTTCGGCGACTTCGCGCAGCCGCTGCGAATTCGACGAGTTCGGCGCGCCGACCACGATCAGGGCGTCGACCACCGGCGCCACCTTCTTGACCGCGAGCTGGCGGTTGGTGGTGGCGTAGCAGATGTCTTCCTTGTGCGGGCCGGAGATGTTCGGAAACCGCTCCTTCAGCATCGCCACGATCTCGGCGGTGTCGTCGATCGACAGCGTGGTCTGGGTCACGAAGGCGAGATTGTCGGGATCCTTCGGCGTGAAGGTCGCGGCATCATGCGCGGTCTCGATCAGCGTCACCGTGCCGGGCGGCAGTTGCCCGAGCGTGCCGACGACTTCCGGATGGTGCGAATGCCCGATCAGCAGGATTTCGCGGCCGCGCTTGAAATGGATCGCCGCCTCGCGGTGCACCTTGGTGACCAGCGGACAGGTGGCGTCGAGCGAAAAGAAATTGCGGGCGCGGGCGTCCGCGGGCACCGATTTGGGCACCCCGTGGGCCGAAAAAACCACCGGCGCATTGGTGTTATCGGGGATCTCGGCCAGTTCCTCGACAAAAATCGCGCCCTTGGTCCGCAGGCTGTCGACGACATAGCGGTTGTGGACAATTTCGTGGCGGACATAGACCGGGGCGCCATAGATGGCGAGTGCCCGCTCCACGGTGTCGATGGCCCGAACCACCCCGGCGCAGAACCCCCGCGGCGAGCAAAGCACGATTTTCAGCGGTGGTTTGGCCTGCATGGGACGATCTCGCACCGGTGAATCCCCCGGGCGGGCCGGGAACGGTCGGTTCAATTAGGACTTTCCAGATGAGGACTTGGGACCGCTTTCGGGCGCTGTCAAGGCCGTTCACCAAACCATTGCGCCGCAGGCCCCGGACGGCGTATATAGGGCCCAATTCCCGTCATCGCTGATGACCACGGCTTCGCCTCCCTGAGGTGGGCGAAGCACAAAGGAGATTTGCCATGAGCAATGCACCGCTGATGCCAAAGGCGACTGCCGTGTGGTTGGTCGACAATACCGCCCTGACCTTCGATCAGGTGGCGGATTTCACCAAAATGCACCCGCTCGAGGTCCGCGCCATTGCCGACGGCGACGCCGCCCAGGGCATCAAGGGCATGGACCCGATTTCGACCGGCCAGCTCTCCCGCGACGAGATCGAAAAGGGCGAGAAGGACCCGAATTACCGGCTCAAGCTCGGCGAGAGCAAGGTGGCGCTGCCGCCGCAGGCCAAAAAGAAGGGCCCGCGCTATACGCCGGTGTCGCGCCGCCATGAGCGGCCGAGCGCGATCCTGTGGCTGGTGCGCAACCATCCGGAATTGAAGGATGCCCAGATCATGCGGCTGGTCGGCACCACCAAGACCACCATCGCCAGCGTGCGCGACCGTACCCACTGGAACGCCTCGACGCTGACCCCGATGGACCCGGTGACGCTCGGCCTGTGCTCGCAGATCGAGCTCGACTTCGAGGTGCAGCGGGCGGCCAAGGAGAAGCCGATCGATACCGCCTATGGCGGCGCGACCCTGCTGCCGGCTTCCGAGACCACCCGCAAGGAACCGGAATTCGAGCCGTCTGAAAAGCAGCGCGACGATCTCAACGTCGACGCGGTCTTCGCCAAGCTGAAGACCATCGGCGGCAAGAAGCAAGACGACGAATAGGGTTTCCGCAAAATCCTTGGTCATCGAGCGTTACTTTCCAGGGCCGGAGGCGAATGCCGGATGGGCGAACGGGTCGCGCGGATGCGCGCCCATTCGATGGCGAAGGCGATGAAATAATTTTCGTCATTCCGGGGCGCGCGAAGCGCGAGCCCGGAATCCATAGCCACCGCCGGGATTATGGATTCCGGGCCTGCGCCAAGAAGGCGCATCCCGGAATGACGGCGTGTGTGAAATGCGACGCTGACTGACCCCTGATTTAATCTTCAAACAGGCGATCTCGCCGACACAGCTTCCCGATCTCGCCGCGCGATGCGCCCGAGTTTTGCTCGAAAGTCCCGCCCTCTTCGATACAGAGGGCGCAGGGAATGCCGGGCGCCCGATGCGCCCGCGGCCTCGCGTGTAGAAAAAAACACGCGAGTTAGTCACCACGGTCACGCCGGGTCGCCCGGCATTCCCCGCGCAATGGTTTTAACGGTTACTTCGCGCTCTCCCCGGTGACCGGGCTTGTTTGCCACCGTCGCCAATGGAGTTACCTCCACCAACTTGACGCCAGCGTCGGGGCGTCAGGACCACACGACTTCGCCGTCCGCGCGCAACGTCATTCGTCTTTTGACATGCTGCGTCCACCGCATCCCCTGCCCTACGTCCGTGACGATCGCGAAACGCCCCTCTGTGTGGGCCGGGATGGCGAAAGATATGCAGGTGATTTGCCTCAAAAGGGAACGGAAGAATTTTTGCAAAGGGGGCTGGACACACACCCAATCGGCAAGCTTGGTGATTTGCCCGTCGGGGCACCGCCCGCGACTACGGCAACTCCTTGACCTTGCCGAAGCTGTCAATAACGAGGGAAACGTCCTTCCCCGCTCTGACCGCCCTGTAGGTCATTATCTTTCCGGCCGTCATTTCGCGGATATAAGCGAATATCCCGCTGCCTCGATTTTCGCAACAGCCTCCTCGCTGGTCAGGCCATAAGCCGGCAACGCGACGGCGGATATCGCGAACACGCAAATCGCAGCTCGGGATAATACTCGCATCAACATGGTCTGAGCTCCTTCGGCATCCAGACAGGCCCACCGCCGCACGCGGCACTCGACCACGAGGAACCGCTTTCCGCATCCGGTCACGATCCGGCGCATTCGCTTAAAAAAATCAGACGCACTTTCCCGCGCCCCGATCTCATACGGCGGGCAGCATTGTACATCCGCTGTTCCGTTCGTACAGCCGGCGAGCGGCGTTCACGACGAGGCAATTCAACCAGCCCTGCACGGCATCAGAACCGGAAACGCGACCTTTGGACGCATCGATCCAGCTCGGGCGTCGGCCCGATTATTGATCGCAAAGTGGTAGTCTTTGGGGATCGCGCAACACCTGATCTCAGGCGTGCGCACACAACGACGCGATTTCACCTTCCGGGCTTGCAGCGGCGTCCTTGCCGCTTGTTGCGTGCGCGCAGCGGCTCCGGTGATCGGATTTCTCAACGGCTCATCGCCTGACCTTACTTGCGACATTTTGCAGTTCAATCAAGCGTGCGGAGGTACAGTCATGAAAGCGATTATCCGGGTGATATGCGTTGCACTCGCATGCGCGCTTCCCCCTTCGCAACGGCTGCCGCGCAATCCGCCAACATGGGATGCTCGTCGGAGAGTTCGACCATCACCACGCAAACGATCCATTGCAAGGCGGGGGTCACCATCGTCGTCGAGAATGGCGCCCGATATACCCTGCATGATCGCGATGGAAACGGCCATGTGGATTCGGTTGAGCTAAGCAGTAAGGCTTTGCTGCTCGAAGTCCCAAAGGGTCAAAATGAATTCAAGGTTGTCACGCCGCAAGCGATCGCGGCGGTGCGTGGCACGAAATGGGCGGTTGATGCCGCCGAAAGCCAGACTTCCGTTTTTGTGGTCCATGGGCGGGTCGCCGTTGGTCGGCGAGCTGGTGGCGGTAGCGTAAACCTGGGCCCCGGCCAAGGAGTCGATGTGGAAGCGGCAGGCCCCTTGACGGTGAAGCGGTGGCCACCGGCCCGTGTGGCTGCGCTGATGGCGCGTCTCGGACAGTAAGCAAGGAATGAGCGGCCGCCATCTCCAAACCATGATTGCCCTCGTTCTGGCCGGGCTGTGGGGGTTTGGCGTCTATTTTGCGCACTCTCATGGCCACCTGCGATTTCTCGATCGCGCCGAATCGGCAATGATCGACCTTCGAACGCTTGTTCGTCGGCCAAGAGTGCCGCCTGATCTTCTGACCATTGTCGCTATCGACGATGCCATCGTGGCGCAGAAAGGCAGCTACCCACTCTCCCGCGTCGATCTCGCCAGGATTGTGGAGGCGATTGCACGGCTGCAGCCGAAAGTCATTGCGGTCGATCTTCTGCTCGTCGACAAGGGAGCGGACGATGGCGATGAAGCCTTGGCGAAATCGCTCGCGGAACGTCCCACCGTCATAGCAGCCGCCGCAGTGTTCCCGAAAGCCAGTCAGTCGGTCTTTGCGGGGAATGATGAGGGCCCGCTCGCTCTGCTGCCAAGGGCTGAGAAATTCCTTTTGCCTCTGCAGAAATTCGCTGACCATGCGCAAATCGGCGTCGCCAACGTGGCGACCGATCAAAACGGAACCCCTCGGGCCATTCCGATGCTGTTTCGAACGAGCGACAGGATCGAGATGTCGTTTCCGCTCCGCGTTGCCGCATTGGCGATCGGAAAGGAACCTGTAATAGAGCCAGACCGTCTGATTCTCGATCAGCGATCGGTTCCTACCGATGTCGATCACGCTCTTTCGATAACATACTACGGTCCCCGCGGGGCCATCCGAACGATTAGCGCAGCCTCGGTGCTTGCCGGCGAGGCAGATCCTGAGACTATTCAAAATCGAATTGTTGTCGTCGGCGCGACCGTCACCGGCGGCGGAGATTTTTTCCCCACCCCGTTCGAGCCGTTGATGCCGGGCGTGGAGGTTCTTTCCACTGCCATCGCGCAACTGATGACCGGAGATGGCCTGTCGCGGGATCGGTCCGTGCGCATCGCCGATGGCATCGTTGCCGTCATGCTGCCCATGGTCCTAGTCGGGTTGCTGGCGTGGCAGCGAAGCGTGCTGGGCCTTGTTGCGGCTGCGGCCGTTGCCCTGATCTGGGCGGGGGCGATCTTCTTGGCGTTCTCGTCGGGGATATGGTTGAGCGCGGCTGTGCCGGTCGCCGCCGCCGCGCCACCGGCCGTTTTGTTCGCGGCCTTTCAACTCTGGTCGGGCAGGCGTCGGGCAACGTATTTCGCCGCAAGGAATGAGTTGCTCGAACAATTTCAAGCACCGGGCGTGCAGGAATGGTTGACCCGGGATCCCAACTTTCTGGCTGAGCCTGTAAGCCAAGATGCGGCAATCGTTTTCATCGATCTGTCCGGCTTCACATCCCTTAGCGAACGGCTGGGACCGGACAGGACACGCGCGTTGCTGAAGGACTTTCATGCCCTGGTTGACAAGGAAGCGGTCACTTGCGGCGGAATGATTACGAGCTTCCTGGGTGACGGCGCCATGATCCTGTTCGGTCTACCAAGGCCCGCGACGGACGATGCGTATCGGGCGGCGGAATGCTCGGTCGCGCTCTGCACGAGTGCCGAGCGATGGTTGACCTCTCTGCCCTCATCGATCGCGTCAAACCTTGGATTCAAGGTCGGCGCGCATTTCGGGATCATTATTGCCTCCAGGCTCGGCGGAAAAAGTTACCACCACATCACTGCGACCGGCGACACGGTAAACGTGGCGAGCCGCTTGATGGAAGTGGCGGCCAGGCATGGCGTGCAGCTTGCGTTGAGCAATGAACTGGTCCGCACGGCGGGACGAGAGTGTGCCGTATTCCAATCGGGTGTTCTTACGGGGCCTTACGAAACGTGGATTCGGAGCCGTTCCGGCTCGCTCCCGATCTGGCTGTGGCGGAGCAATCTTTCGCCGTAGTGCTCAAATGCGGCAAGGAACTCTGCGTAGGCGGAAGAATTTTTGAAGGGACAGGACACACCCCACCGGCAAACCGGGTGATTTGCCTGTCCGGGCTGATGGTATTGGCCCCCTCCCATCCCGGCTAACCCCTCAGTTGCCCCCTTCGACCTTTGGGAATCGACCTTTTTGAACCTGACCGAGGGAACAACTGGGGGTCTTTGTGCCTTTACCCGGCATGAGGCCGGTCATAACTGCACTGGTTGCCATAGTCATTCTCTGGGTCCTGGACCACGAGCTGAATGACGGCCGATACACCATGGCTGCCAGACAGATGATATCCAGCATCTCAGGTGGCCGAATTTAGCTGACGTCTTTCGTTGACCAAGCCCGAATATTCGTAGTTCCGGGGGGGGGGTGGGGGGGGGGGGAAGGGGGGAGGAGGGAAGGGGGGGGGGGGGGGGGGGAGAGGAGGGAGGGGGAGGAGGGGGGCGGGGGGGGGAGGGGGGGGGGGGGGGTGGGTGGGGGGGGGGGGAGATCAGTTGGGTTGCTTGCGAACTGGCGAGAGGAAAAAAAACCCGCCTACGGACGAACCGGATTGTTCAGCATGTATTCGGCGAGACCGCGCTGCTTCTGGTCGGCGCGCGCCGCGGCGTTACTGCGCTGAACGTCGCGGTCCTTGCGGCAGGCGACGTATTCGGGCGAGCCGACCTGAACATTGTTGGCACGGCAGAACGCGTCATCGTCGCCGAGAGAGACGGTCGTGTCGCCGCGGTGCGAGCAGGCCGCGAGCGCCAGGGCAGCCAGCGTCAGTGCGATGCAATGCGTTAGCCTCTTCAGTCGCATGAATGTTTCCAGGTTTCAGCTATCGGCAACGACTGTTTAGGCGAAATTGCGGGAATTGTAAGTCCTCAAACCGGCGTTCCAGCGGGACGGCCTTCAATGGCGCTGATCGGCATCTTCAGCCCCACGGCGCGCCATCTCAACCATCATTTCCGGGAAGGTCCGGTAAAAACCCCGAACCTCAATCCGGATGTTCTCCGCGTCGTGAAGCGCGGGTGTTTCGATCCGCAAGGGAAGGCCCGGCGCAATCACCCGATCGAACTCCTGGTACATCAGGATTTCCCGATCGGGTGAATCAACGCGAAAGATCCTGATTTCCTCCAGCCGGCTGATCTCGGGCTCGTCTTCCGCGATCTCGACGGCGAGGGCCGCTCCGGAATGCAGCAGACTTTCGCTGCGAACCTTCATGGCACCGCGAGCGCCCGTCAATATCCGGCCGTACGACTGCAGCGAGCCGTCGATCGATTTGACATAAATGGACGGACAGGAACCCTCCTCCGAACCGAAGCGCGCCCAAACCTTTGCCGGATCGAACTGCCGAAGTGCAATGTCCCGGCC
The DNA here is from genome assembly GCA_963771225.1 of uncultured Pseudomonadota bacterium. Taxonomy (GTDB): domain Bacteria; phylum Pseudomonadota; class Alphaproteobacteria; order Rhizobiales; family Xanthobacteraceae; genus Bradyrhizobium. Next base: position 153,859 of record CAVYSR010000018.1, read on the forward strand.
CAGCGCTTGCGCCGAGACCAGCCTCACGCGAGGACCATATGTATAAGAAACTTCAGCCGGGAAACTCGAGGCCTTGAAAGCTTCCTTTCGCTTCTTGTAAATGAGCTGCTTGTCCTCACGTTGCACCAGGACGGATTTCCCGTATTTCTGGATTACCAGATACTGCGCTTTCGAACCCTCGATGGCGTCCTTGTCAAGAATGGCCTCATCCGGAGGGCGTAGTTCCAGTTGCAGCGGCACGATGACCGTTTCTCCTTCGGAAAGACCCGGTACCGGAAATTCGTATTTTGCACGGGTCCAGCCGGTGTCGTCGCCGGCCAGCCGCAATCGGTCGGTAACAATTTCATCGGCTGTCAGCGCTGAAATGGGAAGCGTGCCCTTGCCCTGCCCGTTTTCGATCACGGCAACCTGAACATGCAGCGCCCGCGGCGTAACTGAAAGCCCAAAACTTCCTATCCCGCAACCCGCGCCACCGGAGGCCACAAGAAAGTCGTCGGGCCAGCCGGCTCGCGCAAAATATTGCATCGCGACCAATTCAGGCGGCAGGCTGGGCGTCGCATTTTTCTTCGGCGCCAGATCGATCGAAGAGAAAAAATCCTCGATAATTTTCGGTCCGAGCCTCGACCGCTCTTTGGCCAGCCAATCCCTGAGCTTGACCAGGTTTGCCGAATAGTCTTTTGCATCATCGGCAGTAAAGTAGCGCCACAGCGTCACACCATTGAGGATGTCCATGTCGCTTGGGTCGCTGCCGTCATCTTTAGCGTAATACATCGAGAAGTCGCCGGGATAATCGGGCGTGCCGATGATGGCCTGATAGGCGGACAGTTCAGGAAGAGACACCGGATTCGCAAGATCGTAGAGCTTCAGTTTTCCGTTCTTCGCGGCAGGCGTAAAGCTTTCCTCCCTGGAACTGGCGGTGTCGCGCAACCCCTCGACTGAGGACGAGAGCATGATCTTTTCGTTACTCATCGATTTGCCGAATTTGGCGATGACCGTTTTCAATTCACTGGTGACGGCATTTTCGATGACATAAGGCCTGGAACCAAGCGACTTCTCGAGATTGCCGCTGATCTGCCCCGCCATCAGCAATGAAGCGCTGGTGGAATCCAGCCACACATATCGAATACGCAACGCCCGCTGCGGGTCCACCTCATCGGGGCAAATCCCCTGATCGACCTGCGCGGCATTGCTGCCATTTCCGAAAATGGATGCGCTCGAAAAACACCCCTCCCGGTTGGTTAGGTGAGGAGCCTCCTTGAATGCAGCCTTGAAGGCGAGATACGGGACATCGCCGGTGCCGGCCGGTTTCACAATCGAAATGTGGTCCGCGTCGATCGGATCCAGATGCTTGTTGCAAAGGCTGGCTGCGCTCGCCTGGGTCACGACCAGAATCCCATAGGCCTTTTGCTTCTCGTAGGCGCAGTAGGAAGGAAAGGGGAAATCCGCGGCCAGCCATGTTCGCTGCAGATCAGCCAGATAATCCGCAGATTGCATCGGCTTCATTTTGCCGAACTGCGGATTCTTGCTGATCAGCTTCGCGAGGTCGGCAATCTCGCTGCCGGTGGTCGGGGTTGAAAAGAAGTAGATCAACCGAACGCGGCTGGCGACACCGCGATACTTCAGGAGATACGCCCGCGTGGCCAGACCTCCCATGCTGTGAGCGAGAAAGACGATCTCCCGATGCGCACTGACACCGTCCGCCTCGAATTGCAGCCGCATGTTCTCGGCAATTTCGTCGATCGAAAACGTATCCTGGATCAGATTGGTGGGATATTCGTAGACATAGACGCTGCTGCCATCGAAGGCGGGATCTTTGGTCAGAAGCTCCGGCCAGTAGGAGGCGCCATTGGTCCAGCTCGACGTGCTGTTTCCAAGCACGCCGTGCATGAACACAATCACCTGGGAGGCGGATTCGACCTTGCGGATGTAGCGCGAATCGCCGCCAGCGGCGGAGCCGATGCCGACCATCAGGCCAAGGACCGCAACCAGAAGAGCCATCAGAGAACGGCTGAGCTTCATGTTGGCCTCCCGCAGAACGGTGACTACGTGCCCATCCTATCTCAAAAACCGCCTGCTGAATACTTGCGGTTGCCGCGGTGACCACGCTCGCGTCTCAATGTCGGTTCCCATTCAATGGCTTCATCCTTCGAGACGCCCGCAAGGGCGGGCTCCTCAGGATGAGGTCTTGGATTGCCTCATCGTGAGGAGCCCGTCACGCAGGCAAGTTTACGTAGCCTGCGTAAACTTGGCTACGATGCGCGTCTCGAACCGTGGCCACAGGGAAGCGGAAAATGGTTTAACCCATCTGAAAAGTTTCGGCGCTGTCCCGCGACATTCCATTGTCACACCCGCCCCTTCAGCGCCTCGCCGATTTCGTCCAGCACCTTGGGGTCCTCGATGGTGGCGGGCATCGTCCAGGGTTCGCCGTCGGCGATCTTCTTGATGGTGCCGCGCAGGATCTTGCCCGATCGGGTCTTCGGCAGCCGGCCGACGATAATCGCCAGCTTGAACGCCGCGACGGGGCCGAGTTTCTCGCGCACCAGCGCCACGATTTCCTTTTCGATCTCGGCAGGGCTGCGCGCGACGCCGGCCTTCAGCACCAGGAAGCCGCAGGGCGTCTCGCCCTTGATGGCGTCCTTGATGCCGAGCACCGCGCATTCGGCGACGTCGGGATGCGCAGCGAGAATCTCCTCCATGCCTCCGGTGGAGAGCCGGTGGCCGGCGACGTTGATGATGTCGTCGGTGCGGCCCATCACATAGACATAGCCGTCCTCGTCCTTGTAGCCGGCATCGGAGGTCTTGTAGTAGCCGGGAAATTCATGGAAGTAGGCTTCCCTGCAGCGCTCGTCCTGCTGCCACAGGGTCGGCAGGCAGCCCGGCGGCATCGGCAGTTTTATGACGATCGAACCCATGGTGCCGGCCGGCAAGGGCTTTGAGGCCTCGTCCACCACGTCGACCTGATAGCCCGGCATCGCAACCGTCGGCGAGCCATGCTTCACCGGCAGCATGCCGAGCCCCATCGGATTGCCGGCGATGCACCAGCCGGTTTCGGTCTGCCACCAGTGATCGATCACCGGCACCTTCAATTGCGCTTCCGCCCACTCCACCGTCGGCGGATCGGCGCGCTCGCCGGCCAGAAACAGCGCGCGGAATTTCGAAAGATCATACTGGCGGATGAATTTGCCGTCCGGGTCTTCCTTGCGGATGGCGCGGAACGCGGTCGGCGCGGTGAACAGCGCGACCGCTCCGTGTTGCGAAATCACCCGCCAGAACGCGCCTGCGTCCGGCGTGCCGACCGGCTTGCCCTCGTACATGATCGAGGTCGCGCCATGGAACAGCGGCCCGTAGACGATGTAGCTGTGGCCGACCACCCAGCCGATGTCGGAGCCGCACCACCAGACTTCGCCGGGTTTGATGCCGTAGAGATTGAACATCGACCATTTCAGCGCCACCAGATGCCCGCCATTGTCGCGCACCACGCCCTTGGGAACGCCGGTCGTGCCCGAGGTGTAGAGAATATACAGCGGATCGGTCGCCTCGACAGGCACGCAAGGCGCGGACTTTTTCGCGTGATCGCCTTGGCGCGCAGCTCGGCCCAATCGTGATCGCGCGCCGGCTGTGAGATCGCAGCCCTGCTGCGGGCGCTGCAGGATGATGCAGGCCTCCGGCTTGGCGCTGGAAAGTTTGATCGCCTCGTCGAGCAGCGGCTTGTAGTGCACGATGCGGCCGGGCTCGAGCCCGCAACTCGCCGAGAAGATCAGCTTCGGCCGCGCATCCTCGATCCGCGTCGCCAGTTCCTTGGCCGCAAAGCCGCCGAACACCACGCTGTGCACCGCGCCGATCCGCGCGCAGGCCAGCATCGCCACCATGGCTTCCGGCACCATCGGCATATAGAGAATGACGCGGTCGCCCTTGGCGACGCCGAAATCCTGCATGATGGCGGCGAGCGTCGTCACCTCGTGCAGCATCTGCGCATAGGTGAACTTTGTGACGCTGCCCGAAAGCGGCGAATCGTGGATCAGCGCCAGTTGATCGGCGCGTCCGCCCGCGACATGGCGGTCGAGCGCGTTGTAGCAGGTGTTGACCACGGCACCGGCGAACCAGCGGCCGTAAAGCCCGATTGAAGGATCGAAGATCTTTTTTGCCGGCTCGATCCAGTCGATTTCGGCCGCCGCCTCACGCCAAAAGCCTTCCGGATCGGCAAGCGAGCGGGCGTGGACCTCGTGATAACGGCTGTTGTCCTGAAAGTTCATGGCGTCACTCCCGGCGGCGGAATCCGTCCCATCCATCCCGTCGAGGCCGGGCATGACGAACACAGGCGATAACCGCTATTCATTCGTCCGTCATTGTCACGTGTAGAGGCAGCATTTCAAGGCGAAAACACTGCGTATTTCGGCTAACGCCGCGTGACCTGGGGCTGAATTCACAAAACCGAAACATCCGAAAGGCGCCAAAAGCAGCACTCGGAGCGGAGCGACGAGAAGTCGCACCTCTACGCAGGACTCGAGTGAACGGCTTCACATCCCGTCTGTTCAAGCGCGGGTAGCCTTCTATCCAAGGAGGCGTCAAAAAATGAATTATGCATTTAACGCGACCCATCTGACCAGACCGCGGAGCCATGGTCGATCTCTTCGGCTCCTGACAGCCAATGACGCAGATCGGCTCAAGGCCTTCTATCTCAGCCTGGACTTCGACAATCGACGCAGTCGCTTCGGCGGCGGCCAGTCGGACCAAGCCATCGTCGCGTACTGCCGGATGATCGATTGGCAACGCGTGATTATCCTCGCGCGAGGCAGTTCGCACCTCCTGGACGCTGTCCTGGAAATTCATCCACTGTCCGCAAAATTGGGATCGCGCGGAAATAACCTTGACATGCCCGCTCGATTGCGACCGCTCCCATATCTTTGCCGAGCTGCTTCAATTGGCTGCCCTGACGGCAGGCGGACGCGGCTGCTCCAAATTCCTGATGTATCTCAATGACGGATGTTCCGAAGCCATCAGCATCTTCGGCGATATCGGCCGGGAATCCCGTGATGGCGAACTCCTGAGTTTCGACATCAGTGATTATCGAATTGCGGCCGCGCGGAGCAGCAAGTAGCGCGTCGGCCGCTAGCCCGGGATCATGGTGGCGACGGCGCGGTCCGATGGCCGGTCGCTTTCGGCCAATCCGGCGGCGACGCCTGCCCGATCCGCTTCGCTGCGGTTCTGGCTCATCTTTCGCTTCGCGTCGATACGCGAGATCGGCATGCGAAGTCCGACAATTCCACGAAGCTGCGCCTGGATGAAATCGGCCGGGGCGTCCGTGACAGCCCATGATTCGGCGCGTGGCCGTTCGTAGATATCCGTCAGCCGCGTGACGATTTGATACAGCCGGTCCGCATCCTCGAAAAACTCGACAACGCCGTAGGCGTGGACGGCGGTATAATTCCAGGTCGGAACCACCTTGCCGTGCTCCTTCTTCGAAGCATACCAGGAAGGAGTGACATACGCATCCGGCCCGTTGAAGATCGCCAGAGCTTCGCAAATCGGCGTTTCCTTCCACTGCGGGTTGGCCTTCGCCACATGGCCGTAGATCACGCCCTGTTCGCCTTCGCGTTCGTCGAGGAACATCGGCATCGGCGTGCAGATAAGCCCGCTTGCCGTACAGGTGACAAAATTACCGAGACGGGCGCTGCGCATCGTCTCATGGATGCGTGTCAACTCGGTTTCCTTGAACGCGGGGGGAACGTACATCACTTCAATCCTGATGTTGGCAGGTTTTCCAGGCCGCTTTTTCCCAGTTCACTTTTTCGCCGCCGAGAGAATAACGGTCGGATAGGCGTAGTGTATTTCACCATCCCTGAACTCGACATCGAGCCCAAGGCTGTCGTCCTCGACCGAAGCCGAAAACATCTGCGTAATCTTCACGTCGTCTCCGGCATTGGGAAATGACCGGCCCAGCAGGGCTTTTACGGTGTCGCGAAGGTCGTAAAAGGCGGCTTTTGGCGCGCCAAGCCCTATCAGCGAAAACATGGCTTTGAGCTCGCTGAGCGACAGGCAACGCACGTGACTTGGATCGCGCAGTTTCTCAAGCAGATTCCATCGCGCCGCCTTGGCAGCATCCTCCGAACAGAACATGTCGACGACGACGATGCGGCCGCCCGGCGCGCAAACCCGGACCATCTCCTTCATTACTTTAGACGGATCGAGAAAATGATGAAAAGAGAAACGCGTGGTCACAATGGAAAACGAAGCATCGGGAAATGGCAACGTCGTTACGTCGCCTTTCATCCACGTTACATTGGTCAGCTGTTTCTGCGCAGCCAGCTTGCGCGATTGATCCAGCATCGCCGGCGTCATATCGATACCGGTGGCGTGGCTGACATGCGGCGCGAACGCGCAAACAATAATACCCCCGCCACAAGCGACATCGAGAACCGTGTCGTTTGATCCTGCCTGGCCGGCCTCGATGATCATCTTCAAGGCTTGTTCGTTGGTGATGGTTCCTGCGGCATTGAACACGCCTGCCTGGCGCGTGAACTGGTCCTGGATGAGTTCGGAGTGGGTCGCCTCGGCCATCGGTTTCCTGCCTCTAAAATGGAGTGCAATCGGTAGCATCATATAGCATTTATTTCCGCATCCTAATGCCGCGTCCATCGCCAACAGATGGTCCAGCCGCTCCTTCATCGCCTTCTGCAGATCGTAGTCCGGCCGGCCGAACGCGGCATTGCGGCGGGCGATGAAATCATCCTGCTCGCGCTGCAAAGCGCGGCCGGCGCCCGGATTGCCGCTGCCGGCTTCGCGGACCGCCTTGGCGTTCGCCACACCGATCTGGCGGTCGAGATTGGCGAGATCCGGATTGGCGCAGATCGCCTTCTCGACCGCGCGGCGGGCGCTGGCGCAATCAAAGCTCGGCCGGTTGTTGACCGCCATCTGGGCGCCGATCCGCTCCAGTTCCAGCGCCAGCGATTTGTAATTGTTTTTGGCTGCGAGGTGATCGGGCTTCAGCTTGATCGCCGCGGCGAAATCCGCCAGCGCACGCGGCCGGTCGCCCTTTTTGCGCCAGAGTTCGCCGCGGGCATTGAAGATATCGGCCAGCGTCGGATCGAACCGCAACACCGCGTCATCGTCGCCGATGGCGCGATCGATCTGGTCCTTGCGATCATAGGCGCCGGCGCGCGCGATCAGCGCCTTGATGCGGTCGTCCCTGGAGGTTTTTTCGCCGTCGATCACCGGGCCGCAAATGGCGATGATCTTGTCATCGTCATTGGCCTCCGCGGCGGCAAAACAAGGCGCGGGGTCGACCGGCGGCGCGATGACGGGCTCCGGGCCTTCCTTGGCCGCAGCTGGGCGACGCCGCAATCCACAGCACGGCGGCGATCGCCAGGCTTCGGATCGGGATTGAGAGACCGAGTCGCATCGAAACATTCCCACGTCGTCCCGGCGAACGCCGGGACCCATACTCCGTGTCCCTCGTTTCAGAACGCCGATAGACGATCTGCCCATAACCACGAAAGCCTGTGGTTATGGGTCCCGGCCTTCGCCGGACGACGACGACGGAATCAACTCACCTTCAGCGTGATCCCGCCATCCACCACCAGCTCGATCCCGGTGATGTATCGCGCCTCGTCGGAGGCAAGAAACAATGCCGCGTTGGCGACATCCCAGGCCTCCCCCATATGCCCCATCGGCACCTGCGCGTCGCGCGCCCGCCACATCGCCTCGACGTCGCCCTTGGCATAGGTCGCCGCGAGGCCAGCGGAATGTTCGACCATCGGCGTTTTCATCAGGCCCGGCAGAATCGCGTTAATCCGGACATTGTTCGGCGCGAATTCGACTGCGGTGGTGCGCGTCATCTGGTTCATCGCGGCCTTGGTCGTGGCATAGGTGACGTAGGAGACCCCGAGATGACGGATCGAGGCGACCGACGAGATATTGATGATCGAGCCGCCGCCCTGCCGTATCATCACCGGGATGACGTGCTTCATGGCAAGGTAGGCGCTTTTGAGATTGACCGCGAACACACGGTCCCAATCCGCCTCCGACACGTCGACCACGCTTCCCAATTCGGCAATGCCGACATTGTTGTCGAGCACGTCGATGCCGCCAAAGGCCTTCAGGCAGGCCGCCACCATGGCCTCGACGTCGCCGGCGCGCGACACATCGGCGGTGAAGGCGGCCGCGTTGCCGCCTTCAGCGGCGATGATCCCGACGGTCTCCTCCGCGGCAGCCGCGTTGCGATCGACGCAGAACACCCGGGCACCCTCGCGCGCGAAGGTCACGGCGGTCGCCTTGCCATTGCCCCAGCCGGGCCCGATCGAGCCGGCTCCGACCACCAGCGCTGTCTTGCCCTTGAGCCGTTCCATCGACTTCTCCCTTTTGTGATTCGATCATCGTAGCCCGGATGAAGCGAAGCGCAATCCTGCGATGAAGACGGCGTCTTGCACGGCTTATCTGTTGTAAGCCCCGTCGTGCAATTGCCTGCAATCCCGTCTTGCAATCCGCGCCATGGCTTGATGCTGGCGCGCGGCGCTTGAACGCCTACGATGGCACTGCAACAACCGGTCCATCAGAGGCCGGTCTATCCGGGAGAACGCCAATGCCTGCCCATCGCGCCGTCCGATCATCCATTGGATTTCCCCTGGGAGCGGCCATCCTGCTCGCCGGCTTCAGCCTCCATCCCGTTGCCGCCAAGCCGTTCCTGATCGTCGGTCTTGACGAAAAGATCCTGTGGGACGCCGACGGAAAGCCCATTCTCGCGCCCGACGGCAAGGATGCGGTCGTGATCGTCGATCTCGCCAATCCCGAAAGTCCAACCATCGCGGCTTCCTTGCCGCTGAAGAATTCGGTGGTCGGCCCGCCGGTCAATGTCGACATCGACCCGACCGGGTCGATCGCGCTGGTCGCGGACTCGGTCGATGTCATCAAAGATGGCGATGCGCTGAAACAGGTGCCGGACAACAAGATTTACGTGATCGATCTCAAGGCGAGCCCGCCCAGACTGGCGGCGACCCTCACCGGCGGCAAGCAGCCGTCGGGGCTGAACATCAGCCCGTCCGGCAAGATGGCGCTGGTGGCCAACCGCGGCGACAATTCGATCAGCGTGCTTTCGATCGACGGCACCGACGTCAAGATCACCGACACCATCGCGATGCCCGACAGCGTCGCGCATGTGATGTTCACGCCGGACGGCAAGCGGCGCGCTGGCGGTGCGGTTTCCGGCGCACAAAGTGTCGGTGCTCGACATTGTGGGCGACAAGGTGACCTACAACAAGGTCGACCTGCCGGCCGGCCTGTGGCCCTATAATGTCGTGGTGACGCCCGACAGCAGGCTGGCGCTCACCTCGGACAATGGCGGCGCCGGCTCGTCCGACGGCAGCGTCGACACCTCCAGCGTGATCGATCTCGAGGCCACGCCGCCGCGCATCATCGATCGGGTGGTGGTCGGTGACGGCCCCGAGGGCCTCGCGATGTCGCCCAAGGGCAATCTCGCGGCCGCCATCATCCTGCGCGGCTCCAACAACAAGAACGCGTTCTACTACCAGAAGAACGGCAGCGTCTCAGTGCTGAAAATCGACGGCAAGAAGGTGACCAAGACCCAGGATATCGAGGTCGGCGGCCTGCCCGAGGCCGCGCAGTTCACGCCGGACGGCACCTACCTTCTGGTCGGAAACTATCTGGACCAGGATTTCTCGATCCTGAAAGTCAACGGCACCGAGGTCACCGACACCGGCAAGCGCTTCAAGGTGCCGGGCCATCCGGCCTCGGCGCGCATGAGCCGGTAAAGTAACTTCCGCGTCCGTGGCGTCATCCTTCGAGACGCGCAGCGAGAAGACGCGCTCCTCCAGCGATAACGGCGAAGCCGTTACGCGAGGGATGAGGTCATCCAAGCCCTCATGGTGAGCGCGGCAACGCTGCGCGTCTCGAACCATGAATGTTGAGCTTGAATTCGTTGAACCGGGAAATGCCCCAGCAGCAGGCCCGCGCGGCTCTACTGAAACGTCATGTCGAGGCATTTCGAAATGTCGGTGCCGAGGCCGGAACTGATGGTGATGCAGCCGCGCGCCTTCTGCGCGGTGGTGTCGGCGGCCCACACCACATAGCCGCCGGGGCCGAAAAACGAATTGGTGTTGACCGCCTCGGTTTCGGTGGCGTCGAACATATAGTGCGAGTCGGCCTCGAAGATGCGGGGCTTCTTGGTGCAACCGCCATCGGTCTGGACGTTGATCACTTCCTTGTTGTCCCGCGTCAGCGCCAGGCTGACCGAGCACCTGAAATATTCCGAGGTCTTGACGTTGAAGATGTAAGCGTAGGATCTGCAGGTCGCGGTGTTGAGCTTTCCCGGGCTGAGGCCGCGGCTGCAGGAAATCCGCTGGTTCTGGCTGAGCTGGAAATCATCGGCATGGGCAACGGGGACCAGCGTCACCAACAGCGATGCTGCGCCCAGGCAAATTTTCATGACGTGGTGCATCCGAATCATCCCTGTAATTTATTTCGCAAACAGCGGTTCTAGACCGAAACGACAACATAGTCGCGAAGCGGAAGCCGGAAAATCACAAAGTCGCGGCCAAACGTCCGGCGGCGAACGGACGCATTGTATTGACGGGCGAATGATGTTCGTGATTTGTTCAGGAAATTGGAACAGTCGCCGGGAGCATGCATCATGATCCAATCTTTGACACCCACGCCTTCTTCATCCAGGCTCTTCTCGACACCGGTACTCTTTTCAAAAAAGACGCTGTTGATCGCAGCCGCGCTAACGGCGATGACAACGTCGGCATTCGCGCAAGCCGCCGCGCCGACACCCTGGGTGCTGGAGCAGGACATGGGCTATGGCTACGGCAAGGACGGCAAGACGTTTTCCTACAAGATGGGCACCGACAACGCCAAGGCGTTGTTGAAGGGCGCAAAGAAGGTCCCCAAGGGCACCCTGTTTTTCATCGGTGAAAACGGGCAGCTCTATATGCGGACCGGCCCGTATCTTGAAGGCGACGGCAAATTCATGTTCGGGCCGAACTGAGGCGGCGTTGTACGTGAGCAAAGACGTCATCCGCCACGGCCGCTCGTGTTTTTGCCGCGACATCGCGGGTTACTGGATGCCCCGCTTTCGCCGGGCATGACGGCGGAGGCCGGGACGACGACGAACTAAAACGCCGCCGCGAGATCCCTGGCGCCCGGCAGGTTGCTGTTGCTGTCCATCCGCGCATCGGTGACGCCAAGCAGTTTCGCCACCGTGTTGTGGCGGATCGCCACCGGGTTGCGTTCGTAGCCGCCGCGCTGGAAAAAATTCGAGGTCGGGACCTGCTCGCGCATCGCCTGCGGCATCGTCACCATGTCGAGACCGGTGCCGTCGCCGGTGAGGTTCATCATCTCAAGCTCGGCGGCGCTGAGCGGGCGATTGTATCCCTTGGCGCGGGCGAAGATCACGGAGGTCAGGAGCTTGTGGGTCTGCAGCAGCGGACCGACATCGATGTCCAGCACCATGGCATGCATCGCCCAACCCTGCGGCGTATTGGCGATCTTCTCGTGCTGCGCCCACTCGTCCGGCACCGAGCGCGCCACGGTCACCATCTGCTTTAGCACCGCAATCTTGCGCTCCATCGCCTGGCGCGGTGCGCCGGACAGCGGCGCGGCCTTTTGCGTCAGCGCCGAGACGAACTCGTGTCCCTGCTCGGCCAAAAGCTCGACGGTGTTGGTGGTGAGCAGCTGGTTGTAGCCGATGGCGGTGGAAATGGCGCGCTTGCCGCCGTGCTCGATGCCCGATTGCACATCGTAATTGCCGGTGCCGCCGGTCTCGAACGAGTAGACCCGCACCGCCTGCTCGCGGGTCAGCCCCGCCGCGGAGGCGACCTGCGCATAGGCGCGCTTGAACTCGATTTCGCTACTGGGCCGCTGCGGCGCGAAGCGGAATTGCTCGGCTGCTGCCTTCAGGAGATCGGCCGCCACCGGAATAGTTTTGTGCTCGCGCGGCGGACGTTCCGGCTCGGGCTCCGGCGCCGGATTGACCGGCCGCTTCGGCCCGGTATAGACCGGCGGCTGCGTCAGCACATAATCATCGAGCGCGATGGTTTGATGATCGCGGCGTTTGGCATTTCTGCCACGCCGCTTGTCGGAAATCGCGTTCCAATACGCGCCGGCCTCCTGCTCGAATGCGCCCCGCGCTTCGAGATATTGCTTCAGCAGGCGACGGTATTCGGCGATCGCCGGCTCCGAGGCCATCTGCGCCATCGCATCCGACGCCGCGGCGGGCAGCGCGCGCGTCTCCATGGCGCTGCCCCGCGGCGCGGCCAGCAGCAGCGCGAGCGCGAGGCATCCAAACCCGAACCTTCCAAAGCTGCGACGAATCGCTTGAGGGCGCATGGTCTTGTTGTAGCAAGCGCGCCGCGCAAGTCAGCCCCAAACGACGAGAATGTTTCGCGCCGACCGGACCGAGCGCGATGCGTTTTGGTTAAATCGGCATCGCGCTCTATCTTTTTGTTTGAGCATGATCTTTTCGGAAAACCGGTATCCACTTTTCCGGATCATGCTCTACCTACTTCCAGGCAAATACCGGCTGTTCCAGTTCGGCGACACGGGTATCGCGACCGGCGAGCACTTCGCGGAACTGGTAGATCAATGCGGCCGTCGGCGCGTGGATCACCTGGCCGGCCAGATGGAAGCGGATCACGCGGCGGTCGCTTTCCGGAATCAAGGTGAAGTCAAACGCGTCTTCCCGTTCAACATCGGAAAGCGCGATGCGATGCACCGAGGCCACCTCCGCCGGGTTGGGCGACAGTGCCGCATTTGTCGCCGCCCACACCACGACCGGGGTAATCAGGTAGCCGGACCGGGTCGGATAATCGTCGAGCCATCCGAGCACGGCATCGGGCGCGAGCTTAAGGCCAACCTCTTCGTGAAGCTCGCGCAGTGCTGCTTCCGCCGGCGTCTCGCCCGCGTCGCAGCGCCCGCCCGGCAGCGCCCACTGGCTGCCATGGGCACGCAGGTCCGCCGCGCGCCGGGTCAACAGCAGCGCCGTTGCGCCGGAAGCATCGCCGGTCGCGACAAGGGCGATGGCGACCGCGGCCCGCTTCAGCGCGGGCAGCGGTTCGCCGGCAGGCAGGCGCGCGAAGTCAGCGCAATGCTCGGCAATATTCCGTCGTGTGGCATGGTCGAATGGCCGGATCATCCCGCTTGACTACAACACGTCGGCGATTGATGAAATGGCCGGAAATCGCAAGATACCTCACCGCAAACCTCACCGTATGACGGGAACGACCTGACATGAGCGACATGGCCGCGGAGAAACTCAAAGCCTCCGGCTGGACCATTGTCGAGACCACCGGGTTCCTCAGCCTGGTCGGGCCGCTGTGGCAACGGATCGTGAGCGGCGAGCACGAATATGCGCTGGTTGCGCAGGACAAGCACCATAACCGCAACGGCCTGGTGCAGGGCGGGCTATTGATGACGTTCGCGGACCGCACCTGCGGCATGACGGCGCGATTCGTATCGGGCCGGCCAAGCCTTGCCACGGTGCAGATGGATACCCATTTCGTCGATAGCGCGAAAATCGGCGAGATCCTGCTGTCAAAGCCGCGCGTGGTCCGCAACACCCGCAGCCTGATCTTCCTGACCACCGAGGTGACTGCCGACAGTCCGCTGCATCGCGATGGCCAACGGGGTGTTCAAGGTCCTGAAGAGCGGTTGAGCGCACTTGCGCTTTTGGCGATGCGCTCAGAAGCCCGCCGAAAGAAAACCATGGCTTTTCGAGCCCAAAAGGCGCAACGTTGACAGACGTTCGCCTCAGACGCCGAATTCAGGGTGTCTTTCGGAAAGCTGCGAACAGACGATTTACAGCAAAAGCTGGCGAAGTAGCGCGAAAGCGGTTCAATTTTCATTGACCCGCCCGGATCGCGCGCAGATGCAGGAAGCTGATCTTGATAAGGTCGCGACGCGAAACGGTGACATTCAGGCATCCGTTCCGGATCAAGGGCATCGACCGCCAGTTGCAGGCCGGAGCTTACGAAGTCGTGACCGATGAAGAGATGATCGAAGGCCTGTCATTTCCGTGCTTTCGCCGCGTCGCCACCCTGATCATGGTTCCCGGCGCGCCGCCGCAAAATTCCTCGATCGAGATGATTTCCATCAGTTCGGTCGATCTTGCCGATGCGCAGCAGGCCGATGCGGTCGCATCGCAATGAACAGGCATCAGGTCATGATCGAAACCACCCCTCAGCGTTCGGCGGCAACACCAACGCGTCACAGTTAAGGAACCTCCATGCAAATTCTTTCCGCGCGTCATGTCGAAACCGAAGAGTCGCTGCGTCTTGGCGTCGTATCGGGCTGGTACAGCACCAAGGTCAGCGGCACCTTCGTCACCGGCCCTCATGCTACGCAGGCAGATTGCCTTTCGAAAATCGCCGAGCTCAATCCGCCGCCAGCCAGAAAGAAATTCTGACAGTCGGGATCGGCAACCCGTTCCATCAAGGAGACTTCGACATGGCCCTCACCCAAGGTAATTTTCAGGATTACGACTTCAACCGGATGGTGGTGCGCTTTACCATGAAGAACGATCAGGCCGACATCGCCTGCGCCATCTCCACCGACGCGATGGATCAACTCGAAGGCTCGTCGCGTACGCCGCCGGGCCAGCGCGAACAACAATTCCTGAGGCTGCGCGACCGCATCGAGGCACGCGCTGCGCGGAAATTCAGCGATGTCGAACTGGAGGGCAATCCTCCCGGCGTGATCCTGCGCGCCATCGATTTTCGCCCGCCGCGCTGATCCGATCAATGAGCCGTCCCCTCGGGACGCGCTCCATGCCGTCATTTCGGGCGTTGCGCAGCTTCACGCACTTCCGACGGCGTCATGCCATAGCGGCGGCGGAAGGTGCGGTTGAAGTAGGAGACGTCACCGAATCCGGCATCATAGGCGATCGCGCTGATGCCCCGATTCCGGTACAGCGGGTTGACCAGCATGCGATGCACGCGATCCAGCCGTTCTCCGAGAACGAAGTCGGTGAACGTGGTGCCGGCTTCCGCGAACAGTTGCCGGATGTAGCTTTCCGAAATCTGCTGGCTTCGGGCGATATCGGCAATGGTAAAGCCATGGGAGCCGATCTTGGCAACGATGCTGCTTTTGATCGCCGTCAGCCGCGTCGCGCGCAGGCTTTGCAGGTGCTGCGCCGGATCGTGCGCGCCGAGCATCAGTGCTGCGAGATCGTGCATATGGCCGGCGACCAGGTTGCGAAGCTCCGTCATCGCGAGTTCGCTCTGACCATTGAGCATCGTGGCGTATCCGACCAGAAGCTGCAGCACACGATCGTCCTTCGGGATCGGCCGTGCCACCAGATCATCGAGGTTGGCAAGATGCGGCGCGAGAAGTTGCCGGCTCAGCCGAAGATTGATGACGCTGGTCGGCCGGTGTGCGGCGAACGTGGCGACCGTGCCGTTCGCGGTCAGCACTGCCTCGCCCTGATCGACCGTGGCGGTGCGGCCGTGCTGACTGACTTCGCCGGCGCCGCTTTGCATTACCACCAGAACGACGTCGTCATTGTCGATAAGTGCGGAGGTATGCCGGTTGTGCATCGGCGACAGCGACCCTGTCGCCATGGCAAATCCCGGCAGCGCGCGCAGCGTCAAATCGATCTCGAGCGGATGGCCGCCAAGCGGATCGATCTCGATGCCGAGAATCTTGCGTCCGAACGTTTCTCGAAAAGCCTCGGCGCCGTCGTCGCCCTCAAGGGGGTCGCTCACAACACGGAGCGTCGTTATTTCATTGTCCACCGGTCGCCTCTGCTGTCATTCATCAACGCAATTCCGGCATCTCCGGCGCTGACGGCCGACGGACGCACCGGCCTTTCACTTTACCAAATATAGCGCAGCACCAAGTATAGCGCAGCCGTCGAACCTGGCATCAGAGAGAATCCGGTCGACCCGAGCGCCAAGTTCGATACGCTGATTGGTCGCATTCCGTTGCATCGAAGTTCAGCGCGAATTGACTAGAGGAAGCGTTGGTACGACCAGTGACTGTTTGAAAAGCGGCTTCACAAAAGTCTCCGGCGCCGCTTGGACGGAACGTCACTTCGAGTTTGCTTAAACGGCACTGCGACGGCTTTCGGCTGAGTTCACAGAAACATTCTGCAACAATCGAGCGCTCAGGATGTTGCGCCCGTGATTGGTCGAAACAACTTCTTCATCACATCTTCAACCCGAACGGGCAAACCGTTGCGCGTGATCAATCATCAATCACGCTGCACAACATCGCGCCGGTACGCCCCGCGGATTCGCGGTCGTTCATTCAATGCCAGCACAAACTGACGTCGTCTTGGAACCCGATGCAATGCGATAGGACTATTGTGCAAACCGTCAAAGTTCAGGCAGGGTTGTTGTATGTTTGGCACGGTCAACGACGCTTAAAGCCGACATTCCCGGAGGGACTGTCGCCGGCATTTGAACTTCGGGTGGCGTCGCTTCGACGAAGGCCGGTGGAGCGAGCACCATGGATCGAATAGTCTTCAGCACCGACGCGCTGCCAAAGCACCAGCGGTTTTCGGCCTATTGCGAGGAAATTCTCAGACCTTCCTGCGGACTAGTCCTGCGAACGGCGGATCAGTCCAGCTTTCGCGCCCATCTTGAATTCCGGCGCGTCGGCATAATCGATATCATGACCAATACCTTGACCGCGATCGATACGGCCCGCACGGCGAACCTGGTGCGAGACGGCGACGATGCCTTGTTGGTGATGTTCCTGCTCGACGGCCATGCCCATCAAACGCAGTTCGGCGAAGATCATGAATTGCATGCAGGCGAAGCGATCATCTGCGACTCCGCGTATCCCGGTGAATTCAATCTTCTGACGAACTCAAAACTTCTGAGCCTGAAGATCCCGCGTATGAGGCTCGGCGCCCTGCTTCCGCATATGTCACGGTTTGCAGGCGCAGCCCTCGGTCGGGACCCGGTAGCGCTCCGGCTGTTGTCCGGCTATCTCGCCGGAACGTTCGATGTCGATTTCGGCGGCAGTGACCGGGTGGCCCGGTTGCATCAGGATTATATCATCGATCTAGTGGCGCTGGCGCTCGGAACCGAAGGCGACACGCGTGCGCTGGCGGAACAGCGTGGTGTACAGGCGGCGCGCCGGGGCGCGGTCGTTCAAGCCATCGCTGCATCGATGGCCGATCCGGCGCTTGACGCAACCACGGTCGCTGCCCGGCTTGGAATTACCGTTCGCTACGTCCACCATCTATTGGAGCCAACCGGTCGAAGCTTCTCCGAGCATCTGCTCGACAAGCGGCTGGCGAGGGTCGTCGAGCTGTTGTGCGAGGCCGGGCAACGACACCGCAAGATTGCCGATATCGCCTTCGAGGTCGGCTTCCAGGACCTGTCTTATTTCAACCGGATGTTTCGACGCAAATACAGGGGAACGCCGACCGATATGCGCCAGGCCGCCGGGAGCGCGCGGCAGCCGCTCTGACAATGGCTGCGGTAGCTGTGCGGCATGAAGCAAGCGGATCGGCGCTGAAGCTCGCCGATCCGCCCGCGGCGCCGTTTATTACAGGTTCGAACAGACCGCCATCGCGCCGGTGCGCGTGCAGGATAGATTCTGGTCCGGGTCGAAATAGCGCACGGTTCCGTTCGGCGGATCGCAAACCTCGGCGCCGCCCATGTTCTGGCAGTCCATGCCGTTGTCATGATCGATGAAGTGACCCGGGGCTACGCGGGCATTGCTACTGAAATACGGGTCGGCAGGCGCCCGCGTCGGCTGAATCCGGGGCCCGCGTCACAAAGCCGTACCTCCAGCCATGCTGCAGCATGCAACTGCGATAGTTCACGGAGGGCGTTGCGCGCTGCACGCCGACGGCGCTGTCGCAAGTTGCCGTATCCTCCTGAAGCTGGGGATCGACCTGCGCCTTGGCGAGCGCGGGCCTGTGGATGTCGTCGTAGTGAGCGGTATAGTCGTACGTTGCAGCGTTGGCCGTCGAACCGAGGACGAGTGCTGCGAACACGACGATGTGCCTGATATCAACGTGTTTCATGGTGACCTCCTTTTCGATGGAGGTTGGTCGGGATCGCCAGACCCGCCGTTCGACACCGGCGGATTAAAAATCGGCAAGGGTGCAGGTGCTGATCGGCCCGGATCGGAATAGCAAAGCGCCCGGTTGCCGTTCGCAACTTCTCGAATGGTTTTCGCAACCGGGCCACCGCGCGCCGAAACCGGCGCAGATCTCGAATGATATGAAATTTATATTTTAAACCACTCCTTTCCATCCCGAAATTCTATCTCGTCATTGCTACATCCACCGCTGAGCAAAGCGAGCGCCATGTTGGGCGCCGCTTGCAGCCTCGGGTATGGATTTTGCTTGAGCAAACGCAGTGACGCCGCGCGATGGCGCGCCTTTCCAGCGGGGACGACCGGATTATGTTTTACAGGCTTGCAAACATGCTGGCTTCGTTGCCGCTGGTTCCCGCGTTGGGTTTCGCCTTGATCGCGATCGTGGCTACCGAAATCGGTAACGGTCCTGCGGTGGCAGAAAATCCTGATATCAGCAGCCGGCGCACATCCGAGCGCATGGATTTTAGCAATGAAGAAATCACGGACGGCTTCTTCAAGATCGCGTTCCACGCCGAAATGCAGGTCGGCGCGCCGGCGGAACGCGTGCGCAAATATGACGAGCCGGTCAGGATTTTTGTGGTCAGCAAGAGGCTTTCCATACCGGCCAGAACCGATTACCGAATTTATTGATTGCAATGACGAACAAATTTCAGATCACTCGCCAAAGCGACCCATCCCGCTTCGTTTGAGAACACGACTTTTGTAGCCCATCAGAAACCCAAGCACAAAGATTTCGATGAATTGCGATCAGCCTGTAGCACAACGAACCGAAGGCAGCCGATGGGACGGTTTCGGGCGTGGCGACCAGGAAGATGAACCGGCGCCACGCCGATCCTTTGAATGGCAATTTAGTCGAATACGTTCGTTGGCCTTGTGGTCGAGTTGCACTTCAAGCGCAGGCCCATACGCTGATGGTCCACCAGGTTTTTGCGGAGCGCGATGCGAGCCGCGGAACCAATCATGGGGATCGGGCTTGATTTCGTGACGTATTCGAGGGCACACCAAGGTGAGGTTTTTCAAAAGCCAGAAGCGAGCCGAGCGGCGCATGAAACGCGACTTTCCCGCGCAGGTGATGCTCGGTGGCTTTGCCAAGCGTGACTGTAAGGTCGTCGACATTTCCGAAAGCGGTGCCCGGATTGCCATCAGTGGCACAATTGAGTTGCCCCGCCAATTCAGCATCGCATTCGCGTCTACTGCCAGGCCCTGCCAACTTGTTTGGCGAAACGGGACCATGGCTGGTGTGAAGTTCCTGAAATAATCAAAATCCCGGTTTGCTCACGCTGGACCGTCGCTTCAGCGAACGCTCTCTGGAGCGCGATGCGTTTTGGTTAAATCGGCATCGCGCTCTATCTTTTCATTTGAGCATGATCTTTTCGGAAAACCGATATCCACTTTTCCGGATCATGCTCTGGTTAATCAGGGGCTGCGATCGGCTCGTGCAGTTCTGCCTGTAAACTCGATGTCATGCGACTGGGCTTCTCGCCAGCTCTCGACCACGGTCGTATCGATCCTGGATAGCACGAAGGATTCGCGCGCCAGTGCAGTGAATTTTTCTCTGACGTAAGGATGCGCACGCGGACGTCAGCTATCAGACCAGATTTTGACAATCAATTCAGGTTAAAAAAGCGTTGACCGAAACGGCTCCTCATGTCGTCGATCAGCGACAATCGGATCACAGACGCCGCGGGCGCTGCGCGGTCGGTTGAAGCATTGCTGTGCGGTTTAGCCGCTCCGCGGCCACTCTGTTTGGTGACACGGGGCGTCACCGCAGCCTCGGCTGTTGTCACGACGGTGGTTACCGTTGAAAACGATGGCAGGGAGCCGGGCGTTATCTGCACGAACACAAATGGCGACTGTAGCACCGGCGGGTCGATCGCGATCATCCTTGGCGGTGGCACAGTCGTGGACAAATTCGTGTCAATGTCGACTTTTTCAGGCAGCTTCTCGATTGAACTAATTCGGATTACCGGCTTTTCGGCGTCTGCATTAACGGATTCTGTTTTCAGATCAGGCAGAAGCCAGTTCAACGTCAATAGCAGCAACAATAGTGCGCTACCAACGAAGCCGAAATATTTTAGCAGGGGCATTGGGCCGCTTTGTGTGATATCGAAGCGAATAAAAAATACGGCTACTTCCGAGCCAGTTCGTAAGAATCGGCTGGCAGTTCAGAGAACTGTCCCCCCGCAATTAGCGAGCCGGCGTAGGCACAGAAAATCAGGATGATGAATCGAACAATAATGGACATTGCCTGCCTCCTTCTTTGTTGGAGCAGGCTTACCGATCATTTCTTTCGGCTGGCTTAGGAGAATTGGTTTTTGAGGTGTTCAGCAATTCGGTAAACATGGCATTTCCTTGCGCTTCGGCCTGCCGGGCTTCGAGGCGGACTGGGAAGCGCTGCTCGCCGGATTGGTCGGCGAGACGAGGAAAGGAATGGAGCCATGGCGTGGATTTGGAATCGCATCCTGCCCAAGGCGATGCGTGCCGAAACAACGCCGTCGGCGCGGATCGACGGTTTTGTCGCCGGCAAGATCCAGCCGGATGGCCCGGGGCTCGCGCTCGCCGTCGTCAAGGCCGGGTCCGTCGTCCACGCCGCCGGCTATGGACTGGCCGACAGGCGCGGACCCCCGATTACAGCGGAAACGATATTTCACCTGGCCAGTTGCGGGAAGCAGTTTACCGGCCTCGGAATTGCGATGCTCGCCGAGGAGGGAAAACTCCATCTCGACGATCCGGTGGCCAAGCACCTTCCCCTGCTCGCCGCCTTCGGCCCGCAGGTCACGCTGCGCCGGTTGCTGCATCACACCTCGGGGATTCGCGATCTCCATGACGAGGACGGTATCGAGACCAATGCCGACATAATCCGCATCTATGTCGATCTTGGCTGTCCGATGGCCGAAGACGGGTGTCGGCCGGGCGACGTGTTCTGCTACAGCAATTCCGGCTACGACCTGCTCGGCGAGGTGATCGAGCGCGTGTCAGGCCAGTCATACCATGACTTCTTCCAGATACGCGTGTTCGACCGGCTGGGCATGAAGGATACGTTCTCGGTCCCGGACCGCCGGGTAGACGATGCTCGCTGCGCGACCGGATACATCCGCAACGATCGGGGCGCCTGTGTCGAGCACGTTCGCACCGGGATCGACGAGGTGGTGGGATCGGGTTCGTTCTACACGACGGTGTCCGATCTTTGCCTCTACGACCGAGCGTTGGCGACGAACAGCCTCCTCAGCGAGGCCGGCATGCGGCAGATCTTCACCAGCGGCCAAACCAACGATGGCACTCCCACGAATTATGGATTTGGCTGGTCTGTGGGAACTAGCCAGAACGGGCGTTTCGCCGAGCACCGAGGTGAATGGGACGGGTCCTACTCGTATATCGGCCGCTTTCTCGACAGGCCGCTCAGCATCTTCCTGCTGTCGAACCTTCCCGATCTCGACCTGTTCGAGATCGCGCGTGAAGCGACCGCGGCCTTTGACTGATCCCGCCAGAGCCCTTTCCGTTCCGATAGAATCGGAACGGGCTCTACATTCTTGTTTTGACGCGTTTTCTTCACGCGAACCGGTATCCACCCCGCATCAAGTGCGGGGCAGGCTTTCGCTCGAAAACGCTCCAGGTCTCGCGGTTACCCTTGCTGTTGTCGGGACGTTCCGGCCACGGCGCGGCTTCCGATCGAGGAGAGCTGGCTTCGGTGCGAGGCGATCCAATTGTAGAGCGGATGGCCGACAAGGCGGCTGAGCACCGGCACATAGAACAACGGGACCAGCCACCACAATCCCGGTACGCGCGGCACGACGTATCGATAAGCCTCGAAGCCCGGCAGCGCCCGGCCGTCGGGCAGCACGAGGTAGAGCGCCTTTTCCATTTGCGCGTCACTGACGATGGCGGAAGGATCGGTGCGGAAGTTACGTACCTTGATCTGCCCGAGGCCGTCGAACGCCAGAAACCACGCCATCGACCGCACGCAGAATCCGCATCTGCCGTCGTAGATCATTTCCATTTCGCCCATTGCATGTTTCCACGCCGCGCCCAGGCGCGCCAGCCACTCCGGGCGCACGAAGCTCATGTGGCCCATGACCATGACGAAGGAGAAATAGAACAGACCCATGAGCAGCCCGAACTGCAGATGGAGGAATATGGCCCCAGCCAGCAGATAAGGGCGCGTACTCCGCTGCCAGATCAGGAAAGGAAAGGCGATCTCGATGAGAATCGTGCCATAGGTCGCAAGGTTGACCAGCCAATAGTGCGATGCCAGCACGTCCAGGATGAACCTGCTATAGTAGTCGCGGGTGGTGAAGACGATCCATACGGCGTCGCCGTCCAGCCAGATGTCCGATTTCAGTTTGCTGATGGCGCTGTAGTAGAAAACCACCGCCATCTGGATCTGCATCAGCCGCGTGCAGGCGCCGGCCCAGACACTGCTATAGGGCGGCAACCGTGCCTCGAGATTGCCAAGCTTGGCGGCGCGTACCGCGCGCACCCTGTCCAGACTGAGCGCCCGCCCGACCGGTGCGACACACAGAATGAAGAGCAGGCTGGTGAGCATCCAATCGACGCCGTAGGTGAGCGATGGATTGCGGTAAACGTAGGATATCTGCCCGACCAGCACGATCCATTTCACCACGGACGTCCGCCAGCCCACCATGAAGGCGGCGCAGCACAGCAGAAAAAGACTGTGGAAAGCGACCCACTGCCACGGGGCGCCGAAATAATAGAAGACCGATTGCATCCACGGCTCGCGGATGCTCAGAACGGCGTCGCGCGGCAGCCAGCCGGCATCGCCCCACAATTCGAAAAGATAGGGGAATGCCAGGGTGTAGTGCAGCAGCATCGCCGCGCCGATGCCGATGCGGGCGAGTTCCAGCGGTGACGTGGGACTATCTTGAAACCAGACCTGCGCCCAGGTCCGACCGAGGGCTGCAAACCTGTCGTGGGCGAAGCGGGTCAGCGTCACGGGGCCGGACATTCGACGGTCTTCACGGTCGTCTCCGTGATGAACTCGGGATCCGTGGGATGCTTCCCGTTCGACTTGTCCGCGAGCGTGAATTCCCCCTGCTCGTGTTGTATAAAGGTGATTGAAACCGGATGCAGCGCGGCGTGCTCATGGCACAGTAGCGCGCCGGCACGATCAGCGAACAGCTCGGGATGGTCGATGATGTTGTAATGCCAGTCCCGCAACCAAAGATAGGCTGGATGGAACCAGCTCGCCTGCTCCGTCGGCGTAAAGCTATGGCGCGCCCCGGCGGCATCCTCGACGGTGTAATGAAGCTCAGTCCCGCCGATGACCGGCGCGAAGAAATTCCACGGGTTGTCCAGCTTGAACAAGGTCAAATAGGGTTGCAGAGCGGCACGCAACGTCCCCACCAACACACTTGAGTCCGGGGCGGGTGCGATCACCATGGCAAGGGTGTGCCAGGCGACGAATGCCGACATCACCAAATAGGTCAGGCGCTGCCGCCAGCTATTCCAAATCATTCCCGACCCGATGAATTGATCTGTTGAACGTCAGACCGGCAGTCCCCGGAGGACCGCACATGCGCGCGGAAAGTACCGCACACCACGGGAAAATGAAAAGACCATTTATAGGAATAAAATCATATGGTGCCCAGGGGCGGGATCGAACCACCGACACTGCGATTTTCAGTCGCATGCTCTACCAACTGAGCTACCTGGGCAGGTCCCGGCGCAGGCGCCGGGAGCGCCGGTTTATAGTCAGGCCGGGCAGCCCTGTCCACCACGCTTCGCCTTCGGCTTCGCGTGGCGCAGCCACGCCTGACGCGTGGCCGGCATAGCTCGCAGGGCGACGACGGGCCGCCCTCAAAAGGGACGCTAACTGCCCGAAAACGCACGAATATTGCTCAATCAGCGTCTTCGTCGTCATCCTTGGCGGCGGGAATGGCGTAGGAGTTCGACAGCCAACGGTTCAGGTCGACATCCCGGCAGCGCTCGCAACAAAACGGGCGCGAGGCCTCGACGGCCGGCTTGCCGCAGATCGGACAAGGCTTTTCCTTGCCGGTCGCCTTGCCAGTTTCCTTGCCCGGTCCGGCATCGGCTGGTGGCTTAGCTGGCATTCAACCAGCCAAAGCGAATCGGGAAACCTTCGCCGCCAAGCAGCGTAATCAATTCGTACAAGGGCAAGCCGACGATATTGGTGTAGGAGCCGACCATCTTGACCACGAACGATCCGGCGATGCCCTGCACCGCGTAACCACCGGCCTTGCCGCGCCATTCGCCGGAGCCGATATAGGCTTGGATATCGTCCTCGCTCAGGCGCTTGAAGCGCACGCGCGTCTCGACCAGGCGCTGGCGAAACGCCTCCCTCGGCGTCACCAGGCAGATCGCGGTGTAGACGCGATGGTTGCGCCCCGACAATAGCCGCAGGCATTGCGAGGCTTCGTCGACCAGGGTGGCTTTCGGCAGGATGCGGCGGCCGACCGCGACCACGGTGTCGGCGGCGAGAATAAAGGCGCCGCGCAACTCGTCGTCGAGATGCACCGATTTGAGCGCGGCGTCGGCCTTGGCGCGGGCCAGCCGGTTGGCGCAGGCGCGCGGCAGCTCGCCGCGCTTCGGGGTCTCGTCGACGTCGGCGGGGCGCAACGCGTCGGGCTCGATGCCGGCCTGATTGAGCAGGCTGAGTCGGCGCGGCGAGCCGGAAGCAAGAACGAATTTGGGACGGCCTAGCATGCGGGCTTGATCGGCGGGAGGACGGGGAACAAAGCGAAACGAATGCGCGCGGAACCTATCGGAAGGCACCCGGCGAGACAACCGGATAGGCGTGGATTTGAGCGGCACGGAACCGCGATGAATCGCAGCTAGCCGCTGGCTGCCCCGACCTTTGAAAAGCGCTTGCGAATGCGCAGCAACAGCCCGTCGCAGACCTCGCGATAGGCCTGCAGCTTCTGCTCGCGATTGCCTTCGGCGCCGGTCGGATCCTGCGTCGGCCAGTATTCCACGTCGGCAGCGAGCGTGCGCGTCAGTTCCAGCGCCTTGTGATGCGCCTCGGGCGCCAGCGTGATGATCAGGTCGAAGTTGAGGCCCTCCCAATCGTCCAGTTCCTCAAAGGTCATCGGCCTGTGTCCCGAGATGTCCTGGCCGAGTTCCGCCATCACGGCGACCGCGAACGGATCGAGCACGCCCTTCCTGACGCCGGCGGATTTGACGTAAAGCGCGTGGGGAAACATGTGCTGCAGCAGGCTTTCGGCCATCGGCGAGCGCACGCTGTTCAAACCGCATGCGAACAGCACGGCTTGCGGAGCGCGCACGCGCGGCGGCGCCGCCATCGCTATGTTTCTTTTGTTTGACGCATGATCAGGTCCCGGGATCCACTTTTCGGGATCATGGAGTCTCTTCTGCGCATGATCTGATCCGAAAACCGGGGCCCACTTTTCGGGATCATGCGCCTAACCCTTCCAGTGCAGGACGGAGATCAGCGTGAACAGCCGGCGGGCGGTTTCGAAGTCGACCCGGACCTTGCCCTTCAACCGTTCCTGCAGCGTCCGCGACCCTTCGTCATGGATGCCGCGGCGGCCCATGTCGATGGCCTCGATCTTGTCCGGCGTTGCGGTGCGAATCGCCTGATAATAGCTGTCGCAGATCATGAAGTAGTCCTTCACGATTCGCCGGAACGGCGTCAGCGACAATAGATGCGCCACCACCGGCGCGCCGTCTTCGCGGCGGATGTCGAACATCAGCCGGTTGCCGGTGATCCCGATATGCAGCGTGAACGGCCCGCCGCCGGCGCCTTCCGGCGCGAACAGAATTCTTCTCGACGAGATCGTAGATCGCAATCGCCCGTTCGTGCTCGATGTCCGGACCGGAACGCCCGATCAATTCCTCGTCCAGCGTCACCGCGACGATGCGGTTGTGCGAAATCTTCGATCTGGCGGCGGCTTGGTCATGACAGATTGAGGCGCAGTCCGACCGAACGCGCATGGGCATCGAGGCCTTCGGCCTTGCCCAGCGTCATCGCCGCCGGCCCCAGCGCGCGCAACTGGTCCGGCCCGCATTTGAGGATCGACGTTCGCTTCATGAAGTCAAGCACGCCCAGCCCGGAGGAGAACCGCGCCGAACGCGCCGTCGGCAACACATGGTTGGAGCCGCCGACATAGTCGCCGATCGCCTCCGGCGTATGGGGCCCAAGGAAGATCGCCCCGGCATTGCGGATTTGGGCTGCCAGCGCCTCCGGATCCGAGGTCATGATTTCCAGATGCTCGGCGGCGATCGCATTCGCCAGCCCCGCCGCTTCGTCCAAATTCTGCACCAGGATGATCGCGCCGAATTCGTTCCACGAGGCCCGCGCGATCTCCGCGCGCGGCAGCGTGCTCAACTGGGATTGCACCGCGGCTTCGACGTCGTCCGCGAGCGCCGCATTGTCGGTGATCAGGATCGACTGCGCGTTGACGTCGTGCTCGGCCTGCGCGAGGAGATCGGCTGCGATCCAGCCGGCATTGCCGGTGCGGTCGGCGATCACAAGCACTTCCGACGGGCCGGCGATCATGTCGATGCCGACCTTGCCGAATACCAGCCGCTTGGCGGCGGCGACATAGGCATTGCCGGGGCCGACGATCTTGGCCACCGGCGCGATGGTCGCGGTGCCATAGGCCAGCGCCGCCACCGCCTGCGCGCCGCCGACACGGTAAATCTCGGACACGCCGCCGAGATGCGCCGCCGCCAGCACCAGCGGATTGAGCTTGCCATCGGGCGACGGCACCACCATCACCACCCGCGCGACGCCGGCAACCCTGGCCGGCACCGCATTCATCAGCACCGAGGACGGATAGGCGGCGGTGCCGCCCGGCACATAAAGCCCGACCGATTCGATCGCGCTCCAGCGCCAGCCGAGTTCGACGCCCAGCGCATCGGTGAAACGATCGTCCCTGGGCAATTGCCGCCGGTGAAAAACCTCGATCCGGTCGCGCGCGAATCGCAGCGCATCGAGCGTTGGCGCGTCGCAGGCCTGCACGGCGGCGTCGATTTCGGCCGCGGTAATGCGCAAGCCGCCGGCGTCCAGATCGAGGCGGTCGAACCTGCGCGTCGCCTCGATCAGCGCCGCATCGCCGCGCACCGCCACGTCGTCGACGATGACGCGGGTCGCACTTTCGATATCGGCCGAGACCTCGCGTTTCATGGCGAGAAACCTCACGAATCGCTCGGCGAAATCGGCGCTGCTTCTGTCTAACCGAACAGGCATGGTGGCTTTCCGGCGGCGGCCCGAATGAAAGGCCTGCCCACTGCTCAATGGCGCGGCGACAAATCGCCGTCAACCCTGGAGCACTGGGATTAAGGTAATGATGGCAGGGCGGGACTTCGGTTCAGGCATCCTGCCCGGACGGCTCGACGCCTTCGGAAGTCCCGAGATCGTCCGCGCCAAGGTCGGCCAGCTCGCATTCGAGACATTCGACGTCCAGCCGGAGCGCGCCGCCCTGGCTGAACATCAGCACCGCGCTGCCGCCGGGCGGCTCGCCGGGATGAAACTCGATCCCGAGCAGTTCCAATGCTGCTTCCGGCGTCTCCAGATCGATGTCGCGCGACTTGCACGCCAGCACACGGTCAAAGCGCAGCGCCGAGATCAGGCGGCGCGGGGCGGTTTCTCCCGTCAGCGTCTGCTCCCAATCCAGCCGGTTCATGCCGACCACCAGCCGCTTTTCGCCCTGCCGCCAGATGATATCGCCGGTCTGCACGCAGGCGTCCTGCACATGCGCGGAAATGACGGCAAGATCATCGGCATCGAGCGCAATCAGTTTGAGTTGGGCCGCCACCGCTAACACCTGTGAGTCCGGCGTATCCTGTCCGCAGCAGCGCTATGCGCTGTTGCGGAATACGCCCTGAAAATTTCAGTCGCTGATGCGCTCGATCGAAGCGCCGCAGGCCGACAGCTTTTCCTCGAGCCGCTCAAACCCGCGATCAAGATGATAGACGCGGTTGACCATGGTCTCGCCTTCGGCGGCAAGGCCCGCGATCACCAGCGACACCGAGGCGCGCAGATCGGTCGCCATCACCGGCGCGCCGCGCAGTTTGGCGATGCCGTCGATGGTGGCGGTTTCGCCGTCGAGCGAAATCCGGGCGCCGAACCGCGCCAGTTCCTGCACATGCATGAAGCGATTTTCGAAAATCGTCTCGGTAATATGCGAGGAGCCCCCGGCGCAGGCCATCAGCGCCATCAGCTGCGCCTGCAGATCGGTGGGAAAGCCCGGAAACGGCGCGGTCGAAACCGTCACCGGCTTGATTCCGGCGCCGTTGCGGGCCACCCGGATGCCTGCATTGTTGACGGTGATCATGGCGCCGGCCTGCGTCAGCACGTCGAGCGCCGATTGCAGCAGTTCCGGCCGAGCGCCGGCGAGCTGCACGTCGCCGCCGGTCATCGCTACCGCCATCGCATAGGTGCCGGTCTCGATTCGGTCGGGCAACACGGTGTGCCGCGCGCCCTGAAGCTTGCTGACGCCCTCGACCACGATGCGCGTGGTGCCTGCGCCGGTGACGCGGGCGCCCATCTTGTTGAGGCAATCGGCGACATCGAGAATTTCCGGCTCGCAGGCAGCGTTGGTGATGACCGTGGTGCCCCTGGCCAGCGTCGCTGCCATCAATGCAACGTGGGTGCCGCTCACCGTTACCTTGGGAAAGTCGATGTCGGCACCCTTCAGGCCGCCGGGCGCCTTGGCGATCACATAGCCGCCGTCGATGGCGATCTCGGCACCGAGCTTCTCCAGCGCCATGATCAGCAGGTCGACCGGCCGGGTGCCGATGGCGCAACCGCCGGGCAGCGAAACCTTGGCCTCATGCATCCGCGCCAACAGCGGCGCGATCACCCAGAAACTGGCGCGCATCCGCGACACCAAGTCATAGGGCGCGGTGGTATCGATGATATTGGCGGCCGAGATGTGCAGGGTCTGGCCCTGATATTCATGATCGCCGGGCCGCTTGCCGGCCGACATGATGTCGACGCCGTGATTGCCGAGAATGCG
Source organism: uncultured Pseudomonadota bacterium (assembly GCA_963771225.1). Taxonomy (GTDB): domain Bacteria; phylum Pseudomonadota; class Alphaproteobacteria; order Rhizobiales; family Xanthobacteraceae; genus Bradyrhizobium. The sequence goes on from CAVYSR010000018.1 coordinate 182,883, forward strand.
CTGCAGTTGGGCTACGTCGGCTAGCCGCGGCACGTTGTCGAGAACAAGCGTCTGCTCGGTGAGCAGGCCGGCGATCATCAGCGGCAGCGCTGCATTCTTCGCGCCGGAAATCGGAATGGTGCCATTGAGCTTGCTGCCGCCGACGATACGAATGCGATCCATGGCTAAACCTGCCTTTTGCTGCGCACAAAGTATAAGACGATGCGGCCGTTATGGCAAAAGCGTGAAATTTGCGGCTATTTGATGGGTTTTGACCGTCATTCGGGGGCGCGCGCAAGCGTGAACCCGGAATGACCAGCTAAACTGCGGCGATGTCTTCGCTTTCCAGCACCGGCTTCGGATAGCCGTCGCGCGCGACCTTGATCATGGCGCGGCCGACCTGCCCGGTGGTCCAGTAGCGGTCCTCGCTCATGCCGACCGAGCTCACGCCGAGACAGAAAAAACAGGCGTCGAAGCCGGCGAGTTCGGATTCGATCGCGGAGAAATCGAGAAGATTGTCGTGCACGATTTCGCGCAAGACGCCCTGCCCGACCATTCCCGTTGCGCCGAACAGGATCACTTTCATTCCTGCTGAACCTGATTCATGCCTTGATGAACGCAAGCAGGTCGGCGTTGATGGTGGCTGCTTCCGTGGTGGGCATGCCGTGCGGAAAGCCCTTATAGGTCTTCAGCGTCCCGTTCTTCAAAAGCTTCGCCGACAACGGCCCGGCCGCGACATAGGGAACGATCTGATCGTCCTCGCTGTGCATCACCAGCACCGGCACGTTGATCTTCTTGAGGTCCTCGGTGAAATCGGTCTGCGAGAACGCGACGATGCCGTCATAATGCGCTTTCGCCCCGCCCATCATGCCCTGGCGCCACCAATTCTGGATCACGGGCTCTGACGCTTTCGCGCCCGGTTTGTTGTAGCCATAGAAAGGCCCAGCGGCGACGTCGCGGTAGAATTGCGAGCGATTCGCCGCGAGCTGTTTCTGGAAATCGTCAAAGACCTCCTTGGGGAGGCCGTTGGGATTGGCCGGGGTTTTCACCATCAATGGCGGCACCGCGCAGAGAATGGCCGCCTTCGCCACCCGGCTTTCGCCGTGCCGCGCCAGATAGTGCACGACCTCGCCGCCCCCGGTGGAATGGCCGATGTGAATGGCATTCTTCAGATCAAGATGCGCCGTTACCGCCGCGAGGTCATCGGCATAGTGATCCATGTCGTGGCCGTCGCCGGTCTGGCTGGACCGGCCATGGCCGCGGCGGTCATGAGCGATGACGCGATAGCCTTGATTGAGGAAGAACAGCATCTGCGCATCCCAGTCATCGGCCGACAGCGGCCAGCCATGGCTGAACACGATGGGCTGACCTTTGCCCCAGTCCTTGTAATAGATTTCAATACCGTCCTTGGTCTTGATCGTCGCCACGGTGAAGTCTCCTCTTGGTGGATGCCGTCATTCCCGGACGTGCCTCTGGTCAGGCGACCTCAGGCCGGCCGGAATCGCCTCACGGCACCGATGATCACAAGGACAAAAAACAGCAGCACGAGGCCCTGGACCACGGCGAACGCCGGTCCGGATGGCGGGTTGCCCGGCGCCAGCACCGTCAATGCCGGAATTTTGAGGAAGCTCTGGATAATCAGCACGAAGATGTTGAAATAAAGCGCGATCATCGCGGTCACCGCATAGATCCAGCGCCAGGCGCCGGAAAGCTTCATGCCGTAGAGCGCAATACATGCGATCGCGAGCAACACCAGCGACAGAATGCCGATGATATGCGACGGCAACAGCGCGGTGAACGGAAACCCGAAACCGGTCAAGCTGGTAAGGATCGTGGTGAGAAGAAACAGCGCGGTCCAGCCTGGCATCCGGTTGGAACCGAGCAGTCCGGACAGGACAATAAGGCCGGAAACGATACCGACCAGGCTTATGATCACGTGCAGCATGGTGAATGTCGACAGGCTCAGACCCAGCATCATGACGCGCTCCCCCTGTTAGAACCGGGCGGATGCTACAACTCCGGACGGAAAATGGCCATATGCACCGATGGCGATGGCGGCCATTCGCGCTTGCGGCTGCGCCGGAGGTCTCAATGGAAGCGCGTGGATCGCAGATCCGCGACCGCAACGATAGTGCGATCGCAAGCGAATTCCGTGACGATATTGAAATTAAGCGCCTTCACACCACCGATGAGGGTGAAATTTGAAGGCGACATTTGAAGATGACATTTGAAGACGAACATGGCTCGAAAGCGAACCATCGGCGGCTATCCCGGGCGGCTGCGAAGACCGCCGAACGAAGAGCTGGACGCTATCTGATCCAATTGCGCCCTCTGGCGCCCGCCATTCATATCCCTGAGCTGATTGACGTAGGCCTCAGGCTTCTGCAGATGGAATGGCACCTTCAAACCCATGAAGGACGCGATCTCGCCAATGAAAAATGTGCAATTGGTGGTTTCAGCGTTCCATAGCGGAGAGGTGGCCTGAAGGTGCTTGATGTAAGCGAAAACCTTCCGGGCGTCCTGTTCACTCATATAAACGCGATAACTCGCCGTCAGATATTGAACGTCGAGGTCGCCATAACTCGCGCCCGTCTCAGAAGGCACGAATGTCAGATGGCCCAACATGTAGGGCCCTTCATCGCCAGCCGGGTGCAGGCCGGCAACCTCGACCTGTTTTTCACCGGTCCTGCCGAACCAAACGAACGCATGGCCATAAGTGGCCGCGGTGCGGGCGCGAAAATCGACGTAATAGGGCCCCCTGGTGGAAGCAGCGGATGGAGACCGCCGAACCGGCTTGGCAGCTGCCGCCGATGCGGGAGCGGTTGGCGCAACAGCCGCCAACGCGCTAGACCGATTAGCCGACCTCTGCGGATGGGAATCCGCTGGACGGTAATCCGGTTGATCGGTCTGCACTGCGACTTGCTGCGCAGAGGCACCTCCAATTCCAAGACCAACGGAGGCCGCCAGAACGCAGATTCCCAGCACAAACCGCTGACCGAACCTTCGCCGATTCGCTATTGTCATCAAACCCTCACCGGAAAAGGCCGCGAATACTCTGAACGCTCGCGGTCGATCAACCAAGGCTGACGTCGCCGAGACGGCTGGCCGCACACCTGCCGTCTGCAGCGACCTACAGCTTAGCCCTTGGTGACGATCGGCGGGCCAACCGGACCCTTGCCAATCGGACCCTTACCAATCGGGCCCTTGCCAATCGGCGCCTTGCCGACCGGGGCTTCCTGATAAACCGGTTGCGGACGGGGAAGATCCGCGGCAGCGGCAACACCGACCATAGCAATCAACCCAGTTCCAATGATCACGAATTTCAGCATGTTAATCCCCTACAATGTTTGTGACCCAACTGACGCTACAAATAACCCGATAGCCGCCGCCAAGCAATTAAGAGTTGGCCCGCAAACCCCTTCGAAAAGCGTTTCTTTGCCGGATGTTGCCAAAATAGCACGCAAATCGCAGCTGATTGAATCGGAATCGCGCGCTATCTTTTTGTTTGCGCATGATCTTTTCGGAAAACTGGTGTCCACTTTTCCGGATCCTGCTTCAGGTTCCGCCTGATGGGCATGCTCTTTAGAAGATCATCGGAATGATGCGGTAGGTTCGCGACATGTATTCGCGATAGGGCTCGCCGAAGGTTTCCAGCATCATCCGTTCTTCCCTGGCTATCCGGCCAAAAAACAGAATCCCGAAACCGATAATGCCGGAGAAACCCGCCACCCAATTTGGCAACAGCAGCGCTTGAGCCACGGCCCAAAGCCAGAATGCCGAATACATGGGGTGTCGAACCCGCCGGTATACGCCGTCAGTCACTAACCGATGGTCCTCTCGCACATCGAGGCTGACCGACCAGTTCCGGCCGAGTGCCCGGTGCGTCAGTTGAAACATCAGCAGCGCGACGGCCGCGAACAAGAGGCCCAGCCAACCCTGAGCCGGCCATGGCGCATAAGCTGCGAAATGAGGGATGCCGGTCGCGACATAGAAGAGAGGGATCACGCCAAGGCCGATGAGCGATATTGCCAAGAGCGCGGTTTCGCGCGGACCTCGGGCGCTGCGCAGAACCGGCGTGCGATTTGAACGCCTCGCGTATTTGTAGCGGATGAGATACCAGCCGATGGCCAGCATGACGAACGCGAACTTGCAGAAGCCGGGCGTCATCGCGGTCGAGCTCGCCGCGTCATGTTCTTTCGCGACATCGATTTCATCGTCCCGACGAACAAGAGGCTGATCTCATCAAGGTGCAGGTTCGGACCATTGGCCATCGCGGTCCATTTTGCTCGTCGACGCTGCCGCGACATGTTAGGACTAGCTGAGCCATGCGAGCATCCATCGGCCGAAGAGCCCTCATTGCAGAAATCGACGGCGGGCGTCCAGCCACAATGTTCACAACACAATGTTCATAAACAGGGACCGAGGCGAGTCGGGCGACCGCATTCCGGGTTTTTTCTCCAGCCGTCGGTGGCTCGTCAAGGATACCGTATGGCAGGCCGCTAGAACAGCCTGCATTGGCGCGATAATACTTGAGGTAGTGCTTGGCAGTTCCCCGGAGAGGGCTCGCGCTCAATTCGCGACTGACACGTCCACCGCCGAAACCTGCCTCGCGGCAAATTCGAGCCTGTCGCTCGGAGCTCGATTGCCCCATGCCGAGGCTCGTTTGAAATCCGGCGAGCCGCTCAAGATCGTTGCAATCGGCTCTTCGTCGACGGTGGGGCTTTGGGTCCTTAGCTCGGAAGCCACCTATCCCGAGGTCATGCGACGAGAACTCTCGAGACTGCAGCCGAACGCCAGGATTGACGTCGTCAACAGCGGTCGTGTCGGCGACACGATTCCGGACAACCTGGCGCGCTTCGAACAAGACGTCTTTTCCTTCAGACCGGATCTCGTTGTGTGGCAGTTGGGCACAAATGACGTTGCCTGGGGCGGTCATCCCGACGACCAACTCGGCAACAAGGTTATTCAGGGCGTCCGCGCGCTAAAGGCAAATGGCGCCGATGTGATCCTGATGGACCTGCAATTCTCGCCGATGGTGCTGGCGTCTTCCTACTATTCCAAAATGCAGGCCATTGTCAGCGACGTGGCGCAGCAGGAAAACGTCGGCCTGTTCTCCCGGTTCGCACTGATGCGCAATTCGGTTGACGCCGGTGTATCGCAAGGCGCGCTTGTATCCTTTGACGGATTGCACAATTCGGCGGAGGGTTACGATTGCATCGGGCGAGCGCTGGCGCGTGCGATCTTCGCCAACACGCGCCCAAGTGACACGCGCCCAAGTGCATTGCGAAGCTCCACGACCCGACGGACCGAAAGTCGTCCTCGTCGCAAAGCACCGGCCAATTAAACTCCGCTGGGCGCCCCCCTCCGAGGCTCCAGCGACGCAGCGGTCGATTTTAGCACAGTTAGCCCGTCTATAACCGAACCATCGGCCTGAAACCGATCGACGCCCCCCAAGGGCGCGGTGATGTCATCGAAGTCCAGCGGACCGCAAATAATCATACAGTAATCATAAGGCGCACGTCGGTCATTGCCCATCAGGAACTGATAGTGCATCCGCATGTAATCATGTCTGTTACGCCTGAAAGATTCCGGATCCATCATTGAGTGTATCTGAACGCGGCGGATATTCGGCCGCCCGTCCGGGTGATCGCGGCTCACTCGCTTGAGGGTTACCGGGTCGAACCGGTAGAAACTGACCACGTCGTCGCGCGCCTGGTATTCCGCCCACTGAATGGACAATTCACCGGCAACAATTTGCGTCGCTTGTCGCATCCGATCGCCTTTCGGATGTAAGGAGAATTTCGGGATCGTGGCGCCGACGGTGAGAACACACAATGTCGGCCCGTGTTTCCCGAGTTGTGGATCCTGTTTCAAGCCACGCGCGACCGCTGCCAGAGTCAACGCTGCGCCCAGCGAATGACCGACAACCAGAATCTCATCAACATCGGCCTTACGGGCCCGTTCAATAATCCTGCTGGCGAAATCGTCGATTCGCTTCTCCATTTCCGGCCTCTGACCGTAGAGAAACTCCCGGGAAAAAATTGCGTCGTCCAGAACGTGATTGATCCTGCGGCGCGGACCGAGCCAGCGCATCATGCCCAGGAAAATCGTCACCGCGATGCAAATGCCTGAAATCGCCGCATACACACCAGTCAAACCCACCAGCCGGGTCACCGCATAGGCGATCGCTGCGCCGCCAAGCCCGAACAGCGCGATGTAGAAATACGGAAAAAGGAAAAAAAACGCATATTTCCAGTTTGCGTAAACGTACCGGAATAAAGTCCCGGTGACGGCGAAGTCAAATAACGAGCGCCCGGATTGACCGAGCCGCGACAACATTCCTCTCTGGGAATCACGCACAATGAGATCGTCCCACCGGAGCATTTCGTAAGTGATCCGGGTCTTCCAGTTCGGCCCCCAGGCCTCCGCATCCCAGCACGCGCTAACTTCCGAGATATCGGCGATCGGCGAGGTTTGCGACGAAACGTTCCAGGTTCGCTCGAAGCTCGAAAGCGACCGGCGAAACCGTTCGAACTGCCGTTCGGGAACGATCGAATCATACCCACCGATATGAAAGACATGTCGTCGCCCGATCATTTCTCCCTAGCTCCAATGTCATATCGCTCAGAAATCACGCCGAAGCCTAGCAAGTTTGCGGCGTTCACAAAACCGGCAATGGGTGATGAATGGACCCAACGGGTGTTTTCAGCGCCGTTAATCGGGCTCGACGCCCGCCGCGATCATCCGAACGCTCCACAGTCGCGGGCCGTCGAAGGTGCCCTGTTCTTTGAGCAGATCGGGTGTTCAAGAAAATCTGGCGGCATGGGCCTGTGACAAATCCGCGACATCCGTTCGGAATCAGCTGCCTCGACATTATCTCGCGAACGATCCGTGTTGCCCGAGCCCGCGCGCCTGCTATTGCTACAATTAGACAATCCGCTTCAGGTCTTTTCACCCAGGTCTTTTCGCCCAGGTCTTTCCGCTCAGGTCTTTGCCAGGAATTTCATCATGTTCAGAAGGGGTTTTTTCGTCGCGGTGATGACCACCGCGCTGATAAGTGTCGGCAGCTGCTTCAGTGCGGTTAGCCAAGCGGCCCCGGCATCCGCACCGCAAGTCTATTTGATACGCGGCTTCCTGAACGTGTTTTCCCTGGGCATGGACAGCCTTGCCGCCGAACTCCGCGGGGCCGGCATGTCCGCCACCGTGGCCAGTTATGCCAGCTGGCAAGAGACCGCGCGCGAAATTGCCGCCAACTACAAGGCCGGGCATCGTGGACCTATCGTGCTCGTCGGTCATTCCTTTGGTGCCGACGCCGTAATGGACATGGGACAATATCTCGGTGAAATGGGTGTGCCTGTTGCCTTGATCATTCCGTTCGACGGAACTTATCCCCACGCGGCGAGCGCGAACGTGGCCCACGTCCTGAACCTCTATAAGAGTGCAGAGGCCAAAGTCACGCGCGGCCCGGGCTTCCATGGCGAACTCACGAATTACTACGTCCAGGATGCCAATGTCGGCCACATGAATATCGACAAGATTCCCAGATTGCATTCGATGGTGATCAACAAGATCAGAGCAACGCGCGGCTAGAGCCATCCGTTCCGATAGAATTGGAACGGAGGCTCTACTTGTTTATTTGACGCGTTTTCTTCACGCGAACGGTATCCACCCCGGATCAAGTCCGGGGCAAGCTTTCGCTCGAAAACGCTCTAGCGATCGGCCCGCCTTGCTCAAAGCGCCGGTTTGGCGGTGTCGCCGAGAAAATCGTGCAGGGCCGCCACCACCTGCGCGCCCTCGCCGATCGCGCCGCCGACCCGCTTGACCGATCCCGAACGAACGTCGCCGACGGCGAACACGCCCGGCACCGAGGTTTCCAGCGCCGAGACCAACTGCGCTTGGTTCTTCCGGCACTGCGCGCCGGTCATCACGAAGCCGCCGCGATCGACCATGACGCCGCAGCCATCGAGCCAGCCGGTGGCAGGATCGGCGCCGACGAACAGGAACAGGTTGCGGATGTCCGTGGTGCTGTCCTCGCCGGACAGCCGGCTGCGCCAGCGCACCCGCTCCAGCGATGCGTCTTCGCTGCCTTCGAGTGCGACCACTTCGGTGTTGAATACCAGTTCGATGTTCGGCGCGGCCTCGATGCGCTCGATCAGGTAGCGCGACATGCTGGCGCCAAGGCCGCCGCCGCGGATCACCATGTGAACCTTGCGGGCGTGATCCGACAGAAACACCGCGGCCTGTCCGGCCGAATTGCCGCCGCCGACCAGCACGACTTCCTGTTCGGAGCAGAGCCGCGCCTCGATCGGCGACGCCCAGTACCAGACCCCGCGACCTTCGAAATCGGCGAGGTTTTCAATCTCGGGGCGTCGATAGCGCGCGCCGCTCGCGACCACGATCGACCGCGCGCGCAGCACGTCCCCATCCTCGAGCTTGAGGCCGAACGCGCCATCGTCGCGCGAACAATCGAGCGACTTCACCGTCACCGGGATCATCATCTCGGCGCCGAATTTCTGCGCCTGGTTGAAGGCGCGCGCGGTCAGCGCCAGCCCGGAAATTCCGGTCGGAAAGCCCAGATAATTCTCGATCCGCGCGCTGGCGCCGGCCTGTCCTCCGAACGCGCGGGCGTCGCACACCGCCACGCTGAGCCCTTCGGAGGCCGCATAGACCGCGGTCGACAACCCCGCCGGACCGCTGCCGACGACAGCGACATCGTAGACCTTGTCCTTGGCGACGGCGCGGACCATGCCCATGGCGCGCGCCAGTTCGGTTTCGCCGGGATTGCGCAGCACGGTACCGTCGGTGACCACCACCAGCGGCCAGTCGGTCGGCGACGGCGAATAACGCGCAATCAGTTCGTTGGCATCGTCGATCGCTGGCCGGATCGAGCAGATGATGCGGATAGCCGTTGCGGGTGAGAAATCCCTGCAGGCGAATCACGCCGCGCGAATTCGAGGGTCCGATCAGCACCGGGCCGCCGGCGCCGCCCCGAATCAGGCTGACCCGGCGAAGGATCAAGGCGCGCATGATGCGCTCGCCGAGATCGGCTTCCGCCACCAGGAGCGCGCGCAGCCGCTCCGGCGGAATCAGCAGTGTTTCGACCTCGCCTTCGGCATGGCCATCGACCAGCGCGACGCGGCCGGAGAGCTGGCCGATTTCGGCCAGAAACTGACCTGGCCCCTGATCGATCACCGGGGTGACGTGGCCGAGGCCGTCGCGCTGGGTAATCGCGACATGGCCGGCCAGCAGGACGAACATTCCCGGTCCCGGTTGGCCGGTCTCGAACAGCCTTTCGCCGTCCCTGTAATGGCGCAGTTCGCCGAAGCGGCGCATGCGCGCGATCTCGTGCGCGGTCAGTACCGGGAAGGTCTGCTCATGGCGCGGAAACGCCGACGCTGCCGCAGCGCTCTCTTCTGCCTTGCTCTGCGCCGCGGGCTCTGCCGTCATTTCCATCTTTCTTTCCTTACGAAAACCATATGATCGGGGATATTCCCCGGCGAACCAACCGGCTATTTGCCCGGGTTTTCCTCGCTGCCTTCATGCGATGCGACGTCATCAGAAGCAGAAGACGCGGTCGTGAAATCGTCTCGCCCCCTGGCTTGCGATTTTCGCCGCTTGAGGTTTTCGCGTAACGCCCGTTTCAGCCGATCCTGGCGCAGATCCTTCGCCGGCCTTGCGGATGGCCCCTCGCGCTTATCCTTGCCATCCTTCATTGTCGACCCGTTCGAATGCGTTCGCGGAAGAGTGTCATATCAGTCGGAGACCAGGCCGATGGACGAAAATCTGACACTGGCATCCCTGCCGGCGAAATGGTCGAATTCGAGGTCATGGTCCGGCCGATCAAGGCGCTGGCGGCACTGGGCGAGGAAATGGGGAACCGGATCGGCCCGCAACTGAGCCTCTTGAAGCAGGCCGCCGCGCGCCCAAGGCTGATTGTAGCGCTTTTGATGGCATCGCCGCTGGCTCGCGCTTGCGCCGGTGGGGGCCTTGTGGCAAGGATCGGCGCGCCTTGTCGGGGCCTTTTTCGGCCGATTCTCGGGGGGCATGCTGCCGTAGCTCAGTGGTAGAGCACTCCATTGGTAATGGAGAGGTCGACAGTTCAATCCTGTCTGGCAGCACCACCGTCCGCGCAAAAAATCCGGGTTCCGCAGATCGCAAAGGCCACCGCCCATTCCGCGGGGCCGATGCGCATTTTTATTTCGCGTCAGAGACCTTGTTCGACATTTCCGCAAAACCGCCTCGATCGCGTCGGTTTTCCGCGGCGTCAACGGCGTCTTTTGAATGGAAATCTGCGTCGCAAAACGCTGCCCGCTGCATGGGCGCACGCGAGAAATTAAGGCCTCATTTAGGTTTGATTAAGACTTCATTAGGCATCAAAAATACTTGATCTCCAATGGGTTAGGGAACCTTCTTGGTGTGACCCATGGGTGACAGCATTTTACGCAAAAGCCGTCTAAATGCGCGCCATGGACGGACCCAAGACGCGGGCCTTCTGAAATAAATCTCTGGAGAACAAAATGAAGAAATTTCTACTCGGTACTGTGGCACTCGTCGCACTCGGCGCGACCGTGCCAGCACTCGCAGCCGATCTGCCGGCTCGCTGCGCCCCCTACACCAAGGCTCCGGCCTATGCGACGCCGATCTACAACTGGACCGGCTTCTACATCGGCGGTCATGTCGGCGGCGCGTTCGCCGGCAATAACAGCCTGTCCGGCAGCGACGGCCGCTTCCTCGGCGGCATCCAGGGCGGCGCCGACTATCAGTTCGGCAACAACGTGGTGATCGGCATCGAGGCCGAATACAGCTGGCTTGCCAACGGCAGCACCGGCGTGGTGTTTCCGGCCGGAACGGTCGTGAGCACCAACAGCGATCAGCTCGGGTCGGTCACCGGTCGGCTCGGCTACTCCTTCGGCCCGACCTTGCTCTACGCCAAGGGCGGTTATGCCTGGAAGGATAACGACAATATCAGCGTCGTTTCTGGCGGTGCACCGGCGGCCTTCACCACCGACAACAACCATAAGGATGGCTACACCGTCGGCGCCGGCCTCGAATACATGTTCGCGCCGAGCTGGTCCGCCAAGCTCGAATACCAGTACTACAATTTCGGCAGCTCGACCTTCCTGACCGGTCCCGTCGACGTTGTCGGCACCCGGTTCACCAACTCCGAGCACACCGTCAAGGCCGGCATCAACTACCGCTTCAACTGGGGCAACTCGGCCCTCGCCCGGTATTGATCCGCATCTGAACAGATCTTCGAAAGGCCGGCATCCATGCCGGCCTTTTTTGTTTTCGCACCTGGAGCCATTAACGATCGAATGAATGGGAGCGGAGACTCCGTTTCCTGTTTCTTGACGCGGGGGCCAACAGACCCGAGCCGGGTTGCGGCCTACTTGCCGGGCTCCGTGGTCATCCACAACACCGACTTGGCGTCCTTCTCATAAGCCATGCCCTTCGGATAGCTGATCAATTCCATCTGCAGGCCCCACGGCGCGAAGAAATACAGGATCGACTGCCCGGCCGCCGGACCTTCCTTGATCGGTATCGGTCCCTGCAACGTCCGGACGTTCTTTTCCTTCAGGTAGGCCGCAGCCTTGTCGATGTCGTCGACATAAAGCGCGATGTGGTGACCGCCGATATCGCTGTTCTTCGGCAGGTTTTTCGCCTGATCGGGCGCCTGGTACTGAAACAGTTCAATGTTCGAACCGTAGCCGCAGCGGACCATGCTGATCTCGTCGATCACAGCGCGCGGGTTGACGTTGACGACGTCCTGCATGAACGTTCCCTTGTCATCGGAGAACGGCCCGAACGACATCGCATGCGAGCAGCCGATGACGTCGGTGAAAAATGCCGTGGCGGCCTTCACGTCGGGTACGGTGATGCCGGTGTGGTCATGGCCACGCAGGCCGGGAATCTGATCGGCCGAAACGGATTGCGGCGAGCCAGCCAGGGTCAAAGCGACAATGGCGGTGAGAAACACTCCAGACTTGATCATGATGGTCTCCTTGTTTTCGATTTTGCGATTGATGGTTGCGGGCGCGTCAGTTCGGCGATGCCAATTGACGCTCGACGCCTTTCGGATCCTTGGCGAGACCCTCGGCGAGGCCGCGCGCCATGTCGCCGACGTAGATCTCCTCCTCGCCGCGTTCGAAGCCGTCGAGGATTTCCGTGGCGGCATCGGCCGGCGACATCTTCGGTATCGGCAACCCCGCGGTCATTCTGGTGTCGACCGCGCCCGGTAACGCCGCAGCGACCCGTACTCCCTTCGGTCCCAGTTCGGCGCGCAACCCTTGCGTCAGGCTCAGCGCCGCGGCCTTTGAGGCGCAATACGAGCCCATGAACGGCAGATTGACCCGCGACAGGATGGTGAGCATGTTCAAAACCGCGCCCTTGTTGGCGATCAGCGCCGGCGCAAAGGCGCGCGTGACGCGCAATGGCGCGATGTAATTGCATTCAAACTCCTCGCGAGCGATCGACAGGTCCGCGGCCAGCAGGAATGCGGTGTTGTGGTTGACGCCGGCATTATTGATCAGAAGCGTGACGTCGGTGGCGGCCGCGGCAGCCTTGTCCACGTCAGCGTCGCTGGTCACGTCCATCTTGAGCGGCACCAGCCGATCGGATGCCGCCAGAGCGGAGGGGTTGCGCGCCGCCGCATAGATTTTTTTGGCGCCTCGTGCCCTGAGTGCCGCGATCAGTGCTGTCGCGATCGCGCCTGTCGCGCCGGTGATGAGAACGGTGGAACCCTTGATCGTCTCTGTCATGCCGCTGATCCTTGCTGGTGGGAAACGGAAACTTCGCGCTGATCGGTGAGCCAGCCGGGCTCGACATCCGGCAACGGGATCGCCGAGAGCAGATCCCGCGTGTAGGGATGTTGCGGGCGCTCGAAAATCTTCGCGACCGGCCCGGTTTCGACGATCTCGCCGTGCTGGAGAATGGCGACGTCGTCGCAGAGCACGCGGATCACGGACAGATCGTGGCTGATGAACACCAGTGTAAGCCCTAGCCTTTTCCGCAACTCCCTGATCAGCAGCAGAATGTGGGCCTGGGTCGAGACATCGAGCCCGGAAACAATCTCGTCGGCGACAATGAAGTCAGGCTCGAGCGCCAGCGCGCGCGCGATGCCGGCGCGTTGCCGCTGGCCTCCCGAAAGCTCGTGGGGATAGCGGTCGATGAAATGCGGCGGCAGGCCGACGAGGTCCAGCAATGCCGCCGCGCGGTCGCGCTGGTCGCGCCTGCCCTTGAGGCGCCCGAACACCTGAAGCGGCCGCGTCAGCGCGACCGCGAGCCGAAGGCGCGGGTTCAGCGACGACTGCGGATCCTGAAAGATCATCTGGATGCGCGCCCGCAGCGGCCGCAATTCGGACTCGCCGAGATGACCGATTTCAACACCGTCGAACGCAATTCCGCCGGACGTCGGCTGCAGCAGCCGCACCAATAGCCGGCCCAATGTCGTCTTGCCCGAGCCGGACTCGCCGACCAGACCGAGCACCGAGCCACGGGGAACTGCGAGATCGACATGCTTGACGACCTCACGGAGCGCCGGACGACGGAACAAATTTGACGCTCGCTCCGGATAGGCAAAGCTCAGGCTGCCTGTTCTGACCAGAATGTCGTTCATGCCCGCTCCGCGACAGGCAGCCGATCGATCCGATGCGCTTCGGCCCACAGGCTCTCGACTAGTTCGGAGGGGACCGGACGCAGCGAGTCCGCCGGACGGTCGGCGCGTGGCGTCGCGGCCAGCAAGGCGCGCGTATAGGGATGCCGCGGCTTGGTCAGCACCTCCGCCGTCGCGCCTTCTTCGAGTACGCGTCCGGCGTGCAGCACCGACACGGTGCGGCAGAGCTTGGCGACCACACCGAGATCATGCGTCACGAACAGGATCGCCGCGCCATGACGCTGTCTAAGGCGCTCGACCAGTTGCAGCACCTGACGCTGCACGGTGACGTCAAGTGCTGTGGTCGGCTCGTCGGCGATAATCAGGCTGGGATCGCAGGCAAAGGCCGTCGCGATCAGCACCCGCTGCCGCATGCCGCCGGAAATCTCGTGCGGATAGAGACCGAGCACGCGCTGCGGATCGCGGATCGCGACCTCGGCCAGAAGTTCCACGGCGCGCTGCAGCGCCTGTCGCCGCGACAGCGCGAGATGGTGGCGCAGAACCATGGCGATCTGCGCGCCGACGCGCTTGACCGGGTTCAGCGAGGTCATCGGATCCTGCGGGATCAGCGCGATGCGGCGGCCGAGCAGGCCTCGCCGCTCGCGTTCCGGCATGCCTAAGAAATCGCGCCCCTCGAACTGGATCGTTCCGCGCTCGATGCGGGCGTTGGCCGGAAGCAATCCGAGCACGGCCCGTCCCAGCATCGATTTGCCCGCACCGGACTCGCCGACCAGGCCCCTCACCTCGCCGGGCTGGACCTCCAGGCTGACGCCACGCAGCACGTTCGCCGCCGTCGCACCCTGGCCGATCGTGACGTGCAGGTCCTGCACCGAGAGAATCGCGGTCATTGGCGCTGTACCGGGTCGAGTGCAGCTCTTAGTCCATCCCCCAAAAGATTGAATCCGACCACGCTGACGATGACGCATGCGATCGCAAGCGCCATGATCCACGGTGACTGGTAGATGATCTGGCGTCCCTCGGCGATCATCCCGCCCCAGGTCGCGGTGTCGCCGGCAACCGAGATACCGACAAACGACAGGATGACTTCGACCAGGATCGCGACCCCCATCTCGACCGCCAGCAGCGTGACGATGAGCGGGACAAGGTTGGGCACGATTTCAAGGCGCAAGATCTGGCCCCGGTTCATGCCGATCACGCGCGCCGCCATCGCATAGTCGCGCTGCAGCTGCACCATGGTCTCGGCCCGGACGATCCGGGCAAACCGGGTCCAGTCGACCACCACGATGGCCAGAATGACGGAGGTCAATCCGGCTCCGATCACGGCCGCCAGCACGATCGACAGCAGGATCGGCGGGAACGCCATCCAGACGTCGATCAGGCGCGACGTCAGTTGATCGATCCAGCCGCCGAAGCTTCCCGCCACCAGGCCCAGCGTGATTCCGATCGCCGCCGCCAGCGATGCCGCGATGAAGGCCACCGAAACCGCGATCCGCGACGAGAAAATCAGGCGCGAAAGCACACAGCGCCCGAGGCTGTCGGTGCCGAGCGGAAAGCTTGCATCGCCGCCATGCATCCAGGCCGGCGGCATCTGGGCGGAAAGAAGATCCTGCTCGATCGGATCGTGCGGCGCGATCAGCGGCGCCAACAGCGCCACCAGAAGCAGCAACGCCACGACCGCACCGCCAAGCCAGAGCCGCGGACCGCCGCGCTTGAGCGCCGCCGTCCATGGCGAGGTGCGTTCGATCGGAGCGCTGACGGCGAGGTCAACCATGGCGCAGCCTCGGATCCAGCAGCGTGACCAGAACATCGACGACAAGATTGAGCGCGATGAAGAGAACAGCAAAGGTCAGGATCAGTCCCTGGATCAGGGGGAAATCGCGGTTGATCACCGCGTCGATCGCCATATTGCCGATCCCCTCATAGGAGAAGATGCGTTCGACAAGCACCGTTCCGCCCAGCAGCAGCGTGATCTGGACGCCGCCGAGCGCGACCGTCGGAATCAGCGCGTTCGGGAACACCTCCCGCAACAGGATCGCCGGCCGCGCAAATCCCCGCGTTCGTGCTACTTGCGCGTAATCCTGGTCCTCGGCCTCCGACAGCGAGGCCTTGAGCAGGCGCGCGATCAGGGCGGCGAAAGGCAATGCAAGCGCGATCGCCGGAAGGATCATGTGAGACAGAAGCGCGCGCGTGACGTCGAGACGCCCGGTCAGGAGGCTTTCAATCAGATAGAAATTGGTCCGGAAGCTGAAGTCGAGCTGCGGGTCGATCCGACCCGATGTGGGCAGCAGCGGGACCAGCACGCCGAACAACAGCAGCAGGATCAAGGCCCAGAGAAAATCCGGAATCGCGAGAAAGACGCCGACGCCGCCGTCGATGACCCATTCGGCGCGGCGCCCGCGAAAATAGACACCAGTCAAGGCCACCACCAGTCCCAGCACAATGGCGATCAGCGTCGCGACCAGCGCAAGCTCAAGCGTGGCCGGAAGCCGTGCCAGAACCAGTTCGAATACGTTCTGATGCAGGCTGATCGAACGGCCGAAATTGCCGCTGAAAACCTGACCAAACCACGAGACGAACTGTTCCGGGATCGAGCGATCAAGTCCATAGAACGCCCGCAGCCGTTCGATATCGGCCAGCGAGGCGCCCGGAGGAATCATCATGGCGATCGGATCGCCCGGGACGATGCGGAGCAGGACGAAGACGATGGCCGCGACGCCAACCAGCGTCGGCGGTATCAGGACGAGTCGTCTGACCATCTCGCCCCATCTCATGATCGTCTTGTCCTGTCCGGATCCTAGGCCGACGTGATCAGTTGCGGCAGGATCATGCCATTGGACTGCGCAACGACCTTCAATCCCTTTTTATGGATGATCGGCTGCACGTATTGAAACAGCGGAATCACCTCGCCTTCCTCGGCGATGTATTTGTCGACGGCCTTCCAGCCGGCGATCCGCTTGGCTTCGTCCTTTTCTCCCCACAAGGGACCGATCCGCTCGACCAGGTCCTTGCCCTTCCAGGCGCAATGCGGCGACGGGCCGAACATGGCAAACCCGGTGGAGGTGGTGGGATCGCCGATCGCGTTGCCCCAATTGTAGAACGCGGCGGGCGCCAGCGCATGACGGGCGCGCAGCTCGAAGTGCTGCGCGATCTCGTAGATCTCGATGGTGGCGTCGATGCCGACCTTGCGCCACATCCCGACGATCGCCTGGATCATCTCGTAATCCTTCGGCTTGAATCCGCGCGTGGTCTGGATGGTGAATTTCACCGGCTTGTCCGGCGAGAAGCCGCTCTTGGCAAGCAGGCTTTTGGCCAGCTCGGGGTCGTAAGCGACCTTGATCGAGGGGTCGAAGGCCGCATAGCCCGGCGCCTCCAGGGTTGAAATCGGAACGCCGTAGCCTTTCAGCAGACGATCGACGATCGACTTCTTGTCGATCGCGTGATTGGCCGCGAGGCGAACATTGCGATCGAGCATCGGATCGATGTCGGTGATGAAGATCATCGCGATGTCGGACACAGGCTCGGTCAGCCCGGCAAGGCCGGTCTTCGACTTCAGGCGGTCGAACTCCTCATAGGGAATTTCGAAGGTGACATCCGAGCCGCCGGATTCGATTTCGGCGACGCGGCTGGTCGGATCGGTAACGAATTTGAACACCACGGTTTCGAACGCCGGCTTCGGACCCCAATACTGCGGATGCGCCTTGAGCCGCAGGAATGCATTGCGCTCGAAGGCGTCAACCTTGTACGGGCCGGATCCGATCGGCGCCTTCTCGAAACCTTCGGCGCCGACTTTCTCGAAATAGGCCTTCGGCAGCACGTAGCCGGTGAGGAACGCCATCCACTTGAACAGCGCCGGCTCGAATTCCAGCACATCGCCGGTAATGGTGTTGCCGTCGATCTTGTAGTTGCCGACTTTCGACCAGACGAACTGAATCGGATTGCCGCCTTTCGGGTCGGCCGCGCGCGTCAGCGACCAGACCACGTCTTCCGGCGTCACCGGCGTGCCGTCATGCCAGACCGCATCCTTGCGAACCTCAAGCATGACTTTCGTTCGATCCGCGTTCCAATCCCATTTGGTCAGCAGGCCAGGCTTGAACGACAGATCCGGCGCCTGGCCGATATAGGGGTCGAAGATCGACTGATAGATCGACTGGATGGTCGGGTTGACCGCGGACACGCCGACCGTCGGATCGAACGACGGCAAATTGACATTGTAGGCGATGGTCAGGGTCCCGGCGGCGGCCTTGGCCGGGGTATGAAGCAGACCGGAGGAGAGCGGCAAGCTTGCCGCACCGGCCAATTGAAGCAGCGTGCGTCGCGACAGAACGGAGGACACCATGGCAATTACTCCATCAACGAGGACGGCACCCGGAGCGGGCGCCGATGACTAAGGCAAACTATTTGGCAGGCGCGCTCTCGGACCAGCGCGCCATCAGGGTGTTCGACGGCAGCGTCTCGTCGACGAGCTTCTTCGCCGTCGCAACGCCGGCAACCGGCAACCGGGCCGGATCGAGCAGCCCGATCTGCACCAGCACCGAGGCCTGATCCCAGTAGATGTGTTCGTTATAAAGCTTGTCGCCGCGGAAGCGGACGATGGCGACCAATGGAATTTCCACGTATTTGCCGGTCGGCGCGACGCCCGGCAGCATCCAGTCGATCTCGATATCGTGGGTGAAACAGAACAGCATCTCATCGACGACGCGGTCCGCACCGATGGTGCGCGAGATCGGAATGAGCTTGGTGTCCTGCGGGGTCTTCGGAATGAAATGATTCTTGTAAAACCGCAGGAGATCCCGATAGCCGACGCCACCGGTCATGGTCGGGATGTGATTGACATAGGGCTCCGCCACCATGGTCGCCATGGTTTGCTCCGCCGACCGCACCCCGAATTCCAGTTCGGTATGACGGTCCCATAGCGAAGAGAGATCGTAATGCGGACCCAGAACCTTGCGGAATAGCGCGATCGAGCGTGAATGCGCCATCAACGTCGCGGGCTTGTTGAAGCTGGTCCGCTCGGGCGCCGCGAAGGCATGGTCGCAACCCGGATAAAGATAGAGCTCGACGTCCGGTCGCTTGGCGAAAGCGGCCTCGATCTGCTCCCTGGCCTCCGGCGGCGCAAAACGATCGAGCTCGGCGAAGTGGAAAACCATCGGGCACTTGACTTGGGCGGCCTCGCCCAGATCGGCTTCGATGCCGACGCCGTAATAGCAAACCGCGCAATCGACATCGGTTCGCGCCGCGACCAGATAGGCGAGCTTGCCGCCGAGACAGAATCCCAATGCGCCGACCTTGCCGACGCATTCCGGCCGCGCCCGCAGTACCTTCAATGCATCAGCAGCGTCCTTGATCGACTGATTGGCGTCGAAACGCTGATAATAGCCAAACGCCTTGTTGAAGTCGGCCTCCGAATAGCCGAGTTCGATACCAGGCTCCAGCCGCCAGAACAGATCCGGCGCCAGGACGACGTAGCCTTCTTCGGCATAATACTCGGCGACTTCGCGCATCGAGGAATTGACGCCGAAGATCTCCTGCAACAGCAGAATGCCGGGGCCCGACCCCGACGCCGGAATCGTCAGATAGGCCCTGAACGTGCCGCCATCGGCAGCCGCGACGTCGATCCACTGCCCTGTCGTTGTATGTCCTGTCACTGTATCGCCCCCTCTCACGCGTATCGCCGATGTTGGGCACTGCCTCTTCATCGTGCTTTCTTAATTGAATTTTTAATGTAAGATTTGAATTTGTAAATAGCATAGATTGGGCAGGCTTGCCTACGCCTTGAGCTAGAGCGTTTTCCGGCGAAGTGGATACCGGTTCGCATGAAGAAAACGCGTCTAATAAAGAACTGGAGCCTCCGCTCCGATTCTATCGGAACGGAAAAGGCTCTAACGCGACGCAGGAGACCGTTTTGAAGAAGACCAGGAACACCGTGCTGAAGCGAGCCGAAAGCACGGCGAAGCTGAAAACTCCAATTTTTGTTGCCGAACGGCCGGGCAACTGGCATCTCGCACGTACCGAAACCGAACGGCGGCTGTCCGATTTCGAGTTCGGGCTGGAGCGACTGGCGCAGGCTTACTATCGCTGGAAGGCAGCATGTCTTGCCGCCGTTTGCGACGTGCCGCTCACCGGCGACGACGTCGCCGTGCTCAATGTCGTTCGCATGGGCGATGAGCCGAAGCGGCTTTCCGAGATCGCGCAACTGCTCAACCGCGTCGACGTTCCCAATCTTCAATACGCCACTCGCAAGCTGGTTCGCTCGGGCCTGATCGAGACCGAGGGCAGTTCGTCGCGCAAGGAAACGCGCTACCGCGCCACCGCAACCGGGCATTCCGTTACCGAGGCCTACGCCGCCTTGCGCGCCGCGACATTGCCGCCGATGCTCGACGCACTCGATGGCTGGGCAGCCAAGTCCGAGACGACAAGCATCCAGCTTGATTTGATCGCCAGCCTCTATGCTCAGGCGGCACAGGTCGCGATCACCCGGCGGCATCAGCCCTGAAGGCGCGATCGTATGGCGGCATTTGACGGGGTGCGCAGCGGTGACTGTCAAACTGTATGGTTATCAGTATAGCGTTTACGCCTGGATCGCGCGCCTTGCGATGCACGAAAAGGCAATTAGCTACGAATGGGTTGAGGTCAATCCATTCGCCAAGGATATCCCCACCGACTATCTGGCGATGCATCCATTCGGACGCGTGCCTACACTGGTCAATGATGATTTTGTGCTGTTCGAAACCAGCGCCATCACAAGGTACATCGATGAAGCGTTCCAGGGACCGCGGCTCCAGCCGATCAAGCCGGAAGACCGGGGAAGAGTAAGCCAGATCATTTCGGTCATCGATAGCTACGCCTATTGGCCGCTGGTGCGGCAGGTGTTCTCTCACGGCGTCTTCCGACCAAGACTGGGCCACCCGGCCGATCCAATCGAATACCAGCGCGGGCTCGAAGCTGCTCCGTCAGTGCTCCGGGCGCTCGATCAGCTTGCAAGTGAGGGCCGACTTCCTGGTGGCGGATTCGCTGTCACTCGCCGATATCCACCTTGCGCCCATGATCGGCTATTTCACGTCTGATCCCAACGGCGAGACCCTGCTCAAGCAACACCATCGGCTATCCAACTGGTGGTCGGTGATGTCTTTGGAGAAGCATCTGGTCGATACGAAACCGGTGATACCCGAGACCCTTTCAAAGACGTCATCAAGATAAACGCGTGAGGCCGCCGTCCACCGAGCCGCCGCTATGCGCCACCGGCCCAAGCCTGCGCCCACAGCGCATGGATTATGTGACTTTGCCGGCTAGAGCCCGTTCCGGCGTGTTTTGTAGCAACCGCAATTGTTTTTCGGCTGGCGTCGCGCCGATTGTGCGGCTAAGTCGATGGGGCGGGATCGGCAAAGGCGGCGTCCGGTTTTTGCATCCGATCGCGCGCCGAATTATTCAACTGGCGCATGACCTTTTCGCCAAACCGCTGACACTCTGGCGGGATTATGCGCCGCAAGGTTGCGACACGAAACCAAGATTGCGATACGGAACAATGCATTCAAAGACAGACACGGTTCAGTCCTCGGTCGAAGCGCTGCGCTACCCCTGGGAAAAACATCCCGGCCCCAATGAGGTGGTCGAAGTGATGCCCGGGGTGCTGTGGGCGCGGCTGAAGCTGCCGTTCCGCCTCAACCATGTGAATATCTATCTGCTCGCCGACGGCGACGGCTGGGCGATGGTTGATTCCGGATTTCGGCAACGAGGAGTTGATCGCGGCCTGGACCGCGCTGTTCGAGGGCCCGCTCGCCGATGTCAAGATCACCGGCTGATCGTGACCCATTCGCATCCCGATCACGTCGGCCTGGCGGGATGGATCGTCGAGCGCTTCAACTGTCCGCTCTATATGTCGCAGGTGGAATATCTGCAGTCGGTCTATCACCAGAACCGCGGCACCGAAGAGCGCAAAATGGCGCAGCGGCTGTTCTTCCGACGCCACGGCATGGATGAAAGCCTCACCGACCAGTTGCTGGATCGGGGCCAGGACTACCTGAAGCGGGTTTCGATCCTGCCGCCGGCCTATCGCCGCATTTCGCATGGCGAGGAAATCTCGATCGGCACCAGGCGCTTCAAGGTCATTACCGGAGGCGGCCATGCGCTCGACCAGGTGATGCTCTATTGTGCCGCCGACAAGCTGTTCCTCTCTGCCGATCAGGTGCTGAGCAAGATCTCGCCCAATGTCAGCGTATGGGCGGTCGAGCCCGATCAGAATTCGCTCGGCGAATATCTCGCTTCATTGGCCAGCCTCACCACCACACTGCCTTATGATTTGCTGGTGCTGCCCGGCCATGGCGTACCGTTTTACGGATTGAAGACGCGCATCAAGCAATTGGCCGATCACCACGAGGATCGTTGCGGACGGATCGCCGATGCCTGCCGGGAAACCTCGAAGACATCCAAGGAACTGGTGCCGGTGGTGTTCCACAAACACGTCTTGGACGTGCACCAGATGGGCTTCGCCGCCGGCGAGCTGATCGCCCATGTCAATTACATGCTGGTCGAAGGGCGCCTGAAGGCCGAAGAAACCGACGGCGTGTTGCGCTTCAGGACCACCTGACGGGCACACCCCGCACTTACGGCTGGCGGACCGGCTGCCGGAGAGTTTTGTCCAAGCACAATGCCGTTGACGGTTTGCCCGTACATATCCATCGGCAAATCGTGATGCAGTTTTCGCGTCTCGGCGACCGAGCCATTAAACCGAGGGTCTTGAGGGCGTTCCTGGCTATCAATGTAGGCCGCCACGTCCCAGGCTTCCTCATCGGTCAGGGTATTGCCCTGGCTCAACGGCATGTTCGCTTTGATGAACCCCGCGGCATTGTTCAATGGAACTCATACCCGCGCCCCAGTTGAACGAGCGGGCGCCCCACAATGGCGGGAAAACAACCTGACGATCTGCCGCACTTTGTCCCAGGCCATCGGCCCCGTGGCAAACCGCGCACTTGGCTGCATACACTTGTTGGCCGTGGCCGTAGTCGAACTTGGCGGGCTTTGCCAATTTTGGATAACCCCGTCCCGGCAATTGCACGCCGGTCGGGCTCCCCTGGCCAGAAAGTATGCGTAGCTTTCCAGCGCGACCAACACCTTGTCGTCTGCCGCCGGCGCTTTGCCGTTCATGCTGTAAAGAAAGCAGCCCTGCAGCCGTTCCTGAAAACTATTCACATGGCCGTTCTTCGCGCGATACGCCGGATAAAGAACATAGGCCGCCCAAAGCGGGGCAGCATTGGCAAGGCGTCCTGAATCCAGATGACAGTTCGAGCACACCAATGAGTTACCGACGAACTCCTTTGCATTGCCCTGGGTGTCATGGAAAATCTTTTCACCGAGACGAACCATGTCGCCGAAATCATTTTTCGGAATTTCGTCTTCTGACGGCGGGCTAAATACCGGCTTGGGGTTTTGCCCGGACTTGCCGTCGGAATTGTCCACGGAATTGTCCGGTTGCGCGAATTTTCCACGATCTTGATTGGGGCCGGCTTGTCGGGTTTCGCGGCAACAGGCTCGAGGCTCCCGGCATTGTTGTTTCTGGGTAACGTGTAGCCAATGAAATCCGGCGAGGCCCGCGAAAAGGACCCCTGCCGCCCAAAGGCGCAGATCCGGTGTGTTCTCGCTCATGGCTTTGATCCTTGCGGCGTTGTTGGCGCAGCGGCGAGAACAGGCAAACTCGCATAATAGGCCGCCACAGCAACCACCTGATCATCATCCAACTTGCTCGCTATGCCGGTCATCAGATGCAAGGGATCGTCGGTCCGCTTGCCATCTTTCCATGCCTTCAACTGGCCCATGATATATTCGGCCGATTGACCGGCTAGTCTGGGGAATGTCTTTCCGACGCCCTGCCCGGCGGCGCCGTGACATTGCGCCACAACCCGGCAATGCCTTCGACCAGTCGCCGCGATCGGCCAAAGACCGCCCGATGGCGATGGTCTTGTCGTCAGGCTTTTTTGGCTCTTCGATCTTGGCAGCGCCCAGTCCAGCATAGAATTTCGCAACGGCTTGCCGCTCGTCAGCGGAAAGCGCCTTTGCGATCGGCGCCATCGTTTCATTGTTGCGGCTGCCTTCTGCAAATGCGTCGAGTTGCCCGACAAGATAACCGCTATCCAGCCCCGCCAACCTCGGAAGTGCGGCAGCAGGCTGTCCTTCGCCTGCGTTTGCCGTGGCATGCCGAGCACCCGGGCGCATCGCGACCATTGCCGTTGGCGGCGATGGCCTGGCCATCCGCCGCGCGCGCCCTCTCCATCACGCCGGGCACGGCAAGCAGAATAATGGACAGCATCCTCACGAAGCAAACCCGCCATTGAGGCAGCCATATATGCCTCGCATCTGCGGTTGCAGCGGCAGCTTCGGCGCGTCGTACTGTTGGCAAAATCGCCTCCGGATGACCTTTAAACGCGGGAGCACCTTGGGCGCCGCCGCCGTTATGGCGGCTCTCTATTTCTTTTTGTATTCTCTTATCGCCTTCTTCATCGCCGCGCTCCCGACCAACGAAGGCGCGTACTCCGGCTATGGCGACGACTTCGGTTCATAGCGCTTGAACCCATAGCGTTGGAAGATAGTGCATCGCCTCCGGCGACGTGATAAATGCCAGCCATTGCTTTGCAGCCTCCGGATGCGGCGGCACCACGGACTTCGCGCCCGCGTAGATCGCCGTCGAGTTTTGATCGACGGGGATATCAACATGCGAGATCGCGATGGCCAATTTGCTCCTGGAACATCGCCTCGGACTGCCACGTCACGCCTGCCTCAACTCCGCCCTGCATCAGAAACAGCGGCGTTTGCCGATGATGAATATGGGTCAGGATGGCACTGCCGTCTTTTACCTTGTCCTCATAAACAGCCTTTGCCAGATTTTCTCCGCCCGCCTTTCGCAGTGAAGTCTTGATCTGACTGGCAATGCCCTCGAATTCAGGGTTTGGCATCGCCAGCTTGACCGCTGGTTTTCCCAGATCGGCTAAACCGGCGATGTGTGCCGGGTTATCCTTCGGAACCATGATGGTGAGGATGTTGGTCACATATGGCACCGCAGGCGCCACAAGCAAACCGTCATCGATCAATTCTTTTACTTTCATCAATCCCGCAAAATAAGCATCGGCCTTGACCGTCCACGTCATATTGCCCGACGTGATGGTGCCGCCGGCCTTTATTTGCTTGACCAGCAAGCCAGGCGGAATGGTTTCCCAATAGATTTTTCCTTTGTACTCCTGATGCAGCTCTTCAAACGCCTTGACGAGTGGCGCCATGGCGAAAAAGTAATTGCCGCCGACAAACAGAACGAGTTTCGGATCGGTGATATCGCCGTGAAAATCGGCAAGGTTGTCGACTTCGGGAACGGTGAAGTCGACGCCGCGGTTGAGCGCATCATTGTTCTCGCCCTTTTGCCAGGGCGGAAAGATCTTCATCCTGATATACGCGAAGCTCTGCTCGGCACTTGCAGTCTTCGCTCGCTGCCGAAACCGCCGGCAGCAGCATGGCGAGTACAAGCAGGCTTCCGCACACCCGCGCGACAAATCGCATGCCGCTGAATTGGAGAGCCTATTTGGCATATTCAAATCCGGCTCTTTGCAATTCCGGAAGGGTCGCGACTACGCCCGGCGTCAGGATGACGCCCGGAAGCAGATGATTGGTCATTTCGGCTGCCAATTGCTCATGCGTTGAGCTTGTCGGGGTTGACTGTCGGCTCTTAACAGCGCGGCCGCTTCTTCCCAGATCGCGTTATGGCAGGACAGGAATACGACACCGCGCTTCATCAGCACCGGGATCGAATTATCCTCCGGCGAAAAGACACCCTTGGGATCCTGGAAATTCTTTGGATCGGCCGCGCTGCGGGCGCCTCCTTGCTCCAGGTGTTCGATTTGAATTTCTCCCCGGCAAGCTTGGTCAGTTGATATTTTTCCCAGATCGCATCGTCGAACAGCGCGAGATGCGCGCTGCCATGGGTCGCCGACACCACCAGAAAATCCGGATGCTTGAACGACCAGACCTGCGCATTCAGCGAATTGCGCATCAAATTGAGCCAGGGGCCGCCGAGGTCGGTGTTGTCCCAGACCTGCTTGTAGGGTGACGGATAGGCAATGACCGCTCGAGCGCCTCGGCATCCCATTGTCCGGGGTCATTGAGGATCATCGGCACCGTTTTGAAGCTGCGTTGCCGGGGCGTTTTGGCCAACCGGTCCGACAATTGCCGCAGGTGCTGCCCTTCGCTCGGAACCAGGCTAGCGGCCTCATCCTCCTTTGCCGACACCTGACGCAGGCTCGCCGGCATTTGTGACGCACGCCGCCAATCCAAGCCCAAGCGCCTGAAGCGCCACCCGTCTTTCCAGCATCATCGCGTTTCTCCCTTTCGACGTTTATCGTTATCGTTCATGTTAGCGATCTCGCATCCGCCGTCGACCGTAATCGAAGGCGAGGCGGCCTGATACCTGGCGCTCGTCGCGCAACTTGTACCACCATCGGGCTCGCGACCGTTCATGGCTTCAGTGGGACAGGTCGTCCCAGGTTGGTATGATGAGCCCAACGAGAGGTATTCATCCAATTCATTATTCATGTGCATCCAATCGACAATCGCGATCAATGAGGGCGCGTCGATTAAACGATAAAAACGATTGATTTGACATTTATTATCTGTTGGATTGATCAATCGAACGGACCGATATTGGGTTGGCAAGCCAATGGAGCCCAACTCATGACCACCCTCGCCTCAGCACTCGATTTCGCACGCCGACCTCGCCGTTTCGCCTCACCGCAATGCGGCCGGCCTCCAACAGCCGGCGTCTTGGCGCGGATTGGCCAGACGGCGCTCGCGATCCTGCCGGGCTTGCTGCTGGCTTCGGCCGTGGCGGCATCGGCCTACGGACTTCGGCAGTTGCCTGGCATGGCGACGTTCAGCCCGATGATCCTCGCCATCCTGATCGGCATTGCCTTTCACAATCTGGTCGGCACACCAGCCATCGCCAGGCCGGGCATCACCTTCAGCCTGCGGCGGTTGCTGCGCATCGCCATCATCCTGCTCGGGCTGCAATTGACGATTACCCAGGTGATCGAGGTCGGCGGCCGCGGCATCGGCATCATCGCAACCACGTTGCTGGCCACTTTCGTCTTTACGGTCTGGATGGGCAAGTGCTGGGGGTCGACCGCAAGCTCGCGCAGTTGATCGCGGCCGGAACCTCCATTTGCGGCGCCTCCGCCGTCATCGCCACCAACACGGTGACCAATGCCCCTGATGAAGACGTCGCCTACGCGGTCGCCTGCGTAACCGTGTTCGGGTCGGTGGCGATGTTTACCTATCCGCTGCTGCCGGGGCTGCTGCATCTCGATCCGCACGGCTTTGGATTGTGGACCGGCGCTTCAGATCCATGAAATCGCGCAGGTCGTCGCCGCCGCTTTCCAGGACGGACAAAAAGCCGGCGAGTTCGGGACCATCGCGAAACTGTCCCGCGTCATGCTGCTGGCGCCGGTGGTGATCGCGCTGGGATTGATCGCGACGCGCAGCGCCGGAAAGAACGCGCCGGCCGCGGGCGCATCGTCCGCCCGGCCGCCGATGCCATGGTTCGTGCTCGGCTTTGTGGCACTGGTCGGCGTCAACAGCCTGATACCCATTCCCGCCGAAGTAAAAGTCTGGATTGCGGCGGCGACCACGTTCCTGTTGTCGGTTGCGTTGGCGGCGATGGGGCTGGAGACTGACATCCGCAAGCTGACAGCCAAAGGCCTTCGGCCTGCGCTGCTGGGCGCCCTCGCTTTCCTGTTCATCGCAGGCTTCAGCCTGACGTTGATCAAATTGATCGGGTAACGGCTCATGACGCTGGAACAGCTTCGCATCTTCATCGCGGTCGCCGAAAAGCAACACGTGACCCAGGCCGCGCGCGAACTGAACCTGACGCAATCAGCAACGAGTGCTGCCATCGCCGCGCTCGAAACGCGTTACGACGTCAAGCTGTTCGACCGCATCGGCCGGGGCATCGCGCTGACCCAGACCGGCCGCGACTTCCTGGTCGAGGCCCGCGCGGTGCTGGCGCGCGCCAGGGCCGCAGCGCAGGTCCTGAACGATCTGGCCGGGCTGAAGCGCGGTTCATTGACCATCGCCGCGAGCCAGACGGTTGCGAACTACTGGCTGCCGGGCCGGGTCCAGACCTTTCACACGGCCCATCCCGGCATCGAGCTTCGCCTTTCCATTGCCAATACCGAACAGGTCGCGCGCGCCGTCCATGAAGGAAGCGCCGATCTCGGATTCGTCGAAGGCGACGTCGACGATGCCTCGCTTGCCATCAGCAAGATCGGCGGCGATTCGCTGGTCGTGGTGGTCGGAATGAAACATCCCTGGGTTGGCCGAACCAAAATCACCCCGAAGGATCTGCTGACCACCGCCTGGGTGCTGCGCGAGCATGGTTCCGGCACCCGGTCGATGTTCGAGGCCGCGCTTCGAAAATATAGCATCCGGTTTTCCGATCTTCGAGTAGCACTGGAACTTCCCTCCAACGAGGCCGTGCGCGCCGCGCTCGAATCCGGTGATTGCGCCACGGCGATATCAGATCTCGTGGTCGCTCAATCGCTTGCCGCCAAGACCCTGCACCGCGTCAAAATCGATCTGCCTCGACGCTCGTTTTATCTCTTGCGGCACAAGGAGCGTTACGCCAGCCATGTCGAAAAAGCCTTGATCAAATGGCTGAACATCTGAGCTAGTGTGTTCTCCGGCGAAGTTTATCACCCTCGAAATGGAGATTCCCAAATGTGCGAAAGATGCCTGGAGAATCCGTCGCAGCGATCCCGATTCCTCGCGGCGAGCCGTGCTTGGGTTCGTCGCGGCCTCGACCATCGGCCTCGCATTTGGCGGTGCGGCAAGGGCCAAAGAGACCAAGACGCCCCCGAAGCCGGAAAATGTCCTGTCGCCGGAGGCCGCCCTTCAACGCCTGATGAAGGGCAATCAGCGCTATGTCGAAGGCCTGTCGCGGCGTCACGACTTCAAGCATGAGCGGGAAGTGCTGACCGGCGGACAAAACCCCTATGCCGGCATCCTCAGCTGCGCCGATTCGCGCATCGCACCGGAATACGCCTTCGATAGCGGACGGGGCGATCTTTTTGTCTGCCGGGTTGCGGGCAACTTCGCCAACGACGACACCGTCGCCAGCATGGAATACGCCGTTGCCATCCTCAGCACGCCGCTGCTTCTGGTGCTCGGGCATGACAGTTGCGGCGCGGTCGACGCGACCATAAAATCGCTCAAGGACAATACAGTCCTGCCGGGACATCTGCCTTCGCTGGTTACCGCGCTGGCGCCGGCGGTGAAGGCCGTCTCGCAGCACGAGGGCAACCCGCTCGATAACGCCATCCGGCAAAACGTCATCGACAATGTCGCCAAGCTGAAATCGGCCACGCCGATCCTGAGCGCCGCCGTCGAGCAGGGCAAACTGAAAGTGGTCGGCGGCATCTATCGCCTTGGCGATGGCCGGATCGACATGGTCGCGTGAGCGACCGTCGAACTGCAAACTTCATTTACCATGTTGATCGGGATCAAGTTTTGGTCCGCGCTTCAAGCAACCCGGCTTCCCGCCGATCGGGCCGCCGGCGGCCCGATTCTGGCTCGACATCAATCCTGGAAACGCTCTAAAAAGGCCTGCGCCGCTCCCGGCTTCAGGTTCCGTTCCAGGTTTTGCGATGGATTACAGCAAATTCTTCAGTACCGCCCTCAGCCGCCTGCATGATGAGCGGCGTTACCGGGTTTTCGCCGACCTCGAGCGAATCGCAGGCCGGTTCCCGCATGCGGTGTGGCATTCCCCGAAAGGGCCGCGCAATGTCGTGATCTGGTGCTCGAACGATTACCTCGGAATGGGCCAGCATCCCAAGGTGATCGGCGCCATGGTCGAGACCGCGACCCGGGTCGGCACCGGCGCTGGTGGCACCCGCAACATCGCAGGCACCCATCACCCGCTGGTGCAGCTCGAACAGGAACTGGCCGATCTGCACGGCAAGGACGCCGCATTGCTGTTCACCTCGGGCTATGTCTCGAACCAGACCGGCATCGCAACCATCGGCAAGCTGATTCCGAACTGCCTGATCCTGTCCGACGCGCTCAACCACAATTCGATGATCGAAGGCATCCGCCAGTCCGGCTGCGAGCGCCAGGTATTCCGCCACAGCGACACGGCGCATCTTGAGGAACTGCTGCGCGCCGCAGGGCCCGACCGGCCGAAACTGATCGCCTGTGAAAGCCTGTATTCGATGGACGGCGACATCGCGCCGCTGGCCAAGATCTGCGACCTCGCCGAGCGCTACGGCGCCATGACCTTTGTCGACGAAGTTCACGCCGTCGGCATGTATGGACCGCGCGGCGGCGGCATCGCCGAGCGCGATGGCGTGATGCACCGCATCGATATTCTGGAAGGCACGCTCGCCAAGGCGTTCGGTTGCCTCGGCGGCTATATCGCCGGAAGCGCCGATATCATCGATGCCGTGCGCTCCTACGCCCCGGGCTTTATCTTCACGACCGCGCTGCCGCCGGCGATCTGCTCGGCGGCGACCGCTGCGATCCGGCACCTCAAGACCTCGAATTGGGAGCGCGAGCGCCATCAGGATCGTGCCGCCCGGGTCAAGGCGATCCTGACCGCGGCGGGACTGCCGGTGATGTCGAGCGACACCCATATCGTGCCGCTGTTCGTCGGCGACCCCGAACGCTGCAAGCGGGCCTGCGATATCCTGCTGCAAGAGCACAGCATCTATATCCAGCCGATCAATTATCCGACCGTCGCCAAGGGCACCGAGCGGCTGCGGATCACGCCTTCGCCCTATCACGAAGACGGATTGATCGACCAACTGGCCGAAGCCCTGTTGCAGGTCTGGGAGCGCCTCGGCCTGCCGCTTCGCGAGAAGTCTCTGGCCGCCGAATAGCGTCAGAGCCTCCTTTCCGATAATCCCGGATCAGCACCGGCGAGGCCCGGTGCGCTGCCGGCTCAATCCGGCTATAGTCATGCCCTGCGGGCTGTCGTTTGCGGTGGCGCCAGTCGAGGCGTTCGCCGAGACCGCTGGAGCATGATCCGGAAAAGTGGGTACCGGTTTTCCGAAAAGATCATGCTCAAACAAAAAGATAGAGCGAGATGGCAGTTCAACGAAAAGGCATCTCGCTCTAGGGAGTAAGCCGCGATGCTGCACGACTGGGGCGTGATCGCAGCCGCCTTCGGCTACATCGGGTTCCTGTTTTTCGTGGCCAGCCACGGCGACCGGCTCTCGCCGACCCAGCGCGGCCGCGCCAGCTCGCTGATCTATCCGCTGTCGCTGGCGATCTATTGCACGTCCTGGACGTTTTTCGGTTCGGTCGGATTCGCCAGCCGCACCAGCGTGGACTTTCTCGCGATCTATGTCGGCCCGGTGCTGATGATCGCGTTCTGTACGCCGCTGTTGCGCCGCGTGATCCAGCTCGCAAAATCGCAGAACATCACCTCGATCGCCGATTTCATCGCCGCGCGTTACGGCAAGAGCCAGGCGGTGGCCGCAACCGTCGCCCTGATCGCGATCGTCGGATCGGTTCCCTACATCGCGCTTCAGCTCAAGGCGGTGGCGTCGTCGCTTGAGACCATCCTCAGCGAGGACCAGGCCGTCTCCTCGATTCCGATCATCGGCGATATCGCGCTGATCGTGACGCTGGCGATGGCGGCATTCGCGGTGCTGTTCGGGACCCGCCAGACCGACGCCACCGAACATCAACACGGCTTGATGCTGGCGGTCGCCACCGAATCGATCGTGAAGCTGGTGGCCTTTATCGCGGCCGGCGCCTTCGTCACATTCTGGATGTTCGACCCGGTCGAACTGATGCAGCGCGCGATGAAAACGCCGGAAGCGGTACGGGCGATCAACTACACGCCGTCGATCGGTAATTTCATCACCATGGTGCTGTTGTCGTTTTGCGCGATCGTGCTGCTGCCGCGCCAGTTTCACGTCAGCGTGGTCGAGAATGCCAGCGATGCCGAGGTGGGGCGGGCACGCTGGCTGTTTCCGCTCTACCTGGTCGCGATCAATCTGTTCGTGATTCCGATCGCCATCGCGGGTCTGGTGACCTTTCCGTTTGGCGCGGTCGACAGCGACATGTATGTGCTGGCGTTGCCGATGAAGGGCAATGCTCCCTTGCTCAGCGTCGCCGTCTTTGTCGGCGGCCTGTCAGCGGCGACCGCCATGGTGATGGTGGAATGCGTCGCGCTTTCGATCATGGTCTCGAACGATATCGTAGTGCCGCTGGTGCTGCAGCGCAGCCCCGAAGCGCGTGCCGGCCGCAAGGACTTTGGCGACTTCCTGCTCAAGGTTCGCCGCTATGCGATTTTCGCCATCATGGCGATGGCCTATTTTTACTATCGCGCGCTCGGCAATACCCAATTGGCGGCGATCGGCCTGTTGTCTTTCGCGGCCATCGCGCAGCTTGCGCCGGCGTTCTTTGGCGGCCTGTTCTGGCGGCGCGCGACCGCGCGAGGCGCGATGGCGGGCATGCTGGTCGGAGTTGCGGTGTGGGTCTATACGCTGTTTCTTCCGAGCTTCCTGGAGGGCAATACCGCGGGCCTGCTGTTGCTGCAGCATGGCCCGTTCGGCATCGAGGCGCTGCGTCCGCAAGCCCTGTTCGGCGCCGATTTGCCGCCGCTTCTGCACGGCGCCATGTGGAGTCTGTTGCTCAATTTGTTGACCTATGTCGTGCTGTCGCTGGCGCGCCAGCCCTCCTCGATCGAGCGGTTGCAGGCGGACCTGTTTGTGCCGACCGCGCTGGCGCCGATCGCGCCGACTTTCCGGCGCTGGCGCACCACGGTGACCGTCCATGACATTCAGAGCACGGTGGCGCAGTATCTGGGACCCGAGCGGGCCCGCCTTTCGTTCGAAGCCTTCGCGGTCACCCGTCACATCGCGCTGGAACCGGCAGCACCCGCCGACTTCGAGTTGCTGCAGCATGCCGAGCATCTGATCGCATCGTCGATCGGGGCCGCATCCTCGCGTCTGGTGATGTCGCTGTTGCTGCGCAAGCGCACCGTCTCGG
The DNA here is from genome assembly GCA_963771225.1 of uncultured Pseudomonadota bacterium. GTDB lineage: Bacteria > Pseudomonadota > Alphaproteobacteria > Rhizobiales > Xanthobacteraceae > Bradyrhizobium. Next base: position 215,497 of record CAVYSR010000018.1, read on the forward strand.
CCAAGGCAGCCCTGAAGCTGCTCGACAACTCGCACGCCGCTCTGCATTTCAACCGCGAGATATTGCAGACCGCGCTGAACCATGTGCGGCAGGGCATCGCCGTCTTCGATCCGGATTTGCAGCTGATCTGTTCAAACCGGCAGTTCGGCGAAATTCTCGGGCTGCTGCCGCATCTGGTGCAGATCGGGATCCCGCTGCAGGAAATCCTTGAATTCATGGGAGACATCAATCCGCCCAGCTTCGGCAACAGCGAAGCGCTGCTGAAAAAGCGCCTGACCGCCTATACCACCGAAGGCGAGCCCTATCTGGAACGGCTGCCGGACCGTCACATGGTGATCGAGGTGCGCGCCAACCGGATGCCCGGCGGCGGGCTGGTTATTACCTTCTCCGACGTCACCCCGAGCTTCGAGGCCGCCGAAGCGCTGGAACGCTCCAATGCAACCCTGGAAAAACGCGTGCGCGATCGCACCGAGGAACTGACGCGACTGAATTCCGAACTCGCGCTGGCCAAGAGCACTGCCGAGGACGCCAGCATCTCGAAGACGCGCTTTCTGGCGGCGGCGAGCCACGACATTCTGCAGCCGTTGAACGCGGCGCGGCTCTACGTCACGAGCCTGGTTGAACGCCAGAGCGGCGGCGAGGATGCGCGGCTGGTCGAAAACATCGACAATTCGCTGGAGGCGATCGAGGAAATCCTTGGCGCTCTGCTGGATATTTCGCGTCTGGACGCCGGCGCCATGACGACATCGGTCACCGGCTTTCGGATCGGCGACCTGATGCGTTCGCTGGAAATCGAGTTCGCGCCGATTGCGCGGGCCAAGGGGCTGCGGCTGACATTCGTGCCCTGTTCGCTGCCGGTGGAATCCGACCGGCTGCTGCTGCGGCGGCTGTTGCAGAACCTGATCTCGAACGCCATCAAATATACCCCCCGCGGGCGGGTGCTGGTCGGTTGCCGGCGCCACGGCCAAAGCTTGCAGATCGGCATCTACGACACCGGCGTCGGCATCCCCATTCTCAAGCGCGGCGAAATCTTCAAGGAGTTCCACCGGCTGGAGCAGGGCGCGCGGATCGCACGCGGCCTTGGCCTCGGGCTGTCGATCGTCGAGCGCCTCGCGCGCGTGCTCAACCACGGCATCGCACTCGACTCCAATGCCGGCGGCGGCTCGTTTTTTTCGGTGACGACGCCGATCGCGAAAGCCGTCAACCACACCGCCGCGGTCACCAGCGCGACCTCGCTTGCCAGGACCCCGATGAGCGGCTCGCGCATCGTCTGCATCGAGAACGATGCGGCGATCCTGGACGGCATGAAAACCCTGCTGACCGCCTGGGATGCCGAAGTCGTGGCGGTGGCCGATCCCGAGGCCGCCATCGAGGCGATCGAGGCCGCGGGCGGGCGGGTCACCGGTTTGCTGGTCGACTATCATCTCGACCGCGGCAACGGCATCGCCGCGATCCGGGAAATTCGCCGCCGCTTCGGCGACAGCATTCCGGCGATCCTGATCACGGCCGATCGCAGTCCGCATGTGCGGGCCGCGGCCCGGGAAGAGAAAATTGCGGTGCTCAACAAGCCGGTCAAGCCGGCCTCGCTGCGCGCCTTGCTCGGGCAATGGCGCACCCAGCAGATGGTAGCGGCGGAATAATGCGGAATAATCCGGCTCTTCGTTTCGATTGAACCGGTATCCGCGTCAGCGGAATGCGCGCGCCGGATTCTATTGCGGCGACGGCGTGTCCTGACGCCAATGGCCGCCGGCAATCTTCGCCGCCGCGATCACGGCCTGGGTGCGGCTCTCGACGCCGAGCTTTTGCAGGATCGCGGATACATGCGCCTTGATCGTCGCCTCCGACACGCCGAGTTCATAGGCGATCTGCTTGTTGAGCAGGCCTTCCGACAGCATCATGAGTACCCTCACCTGCTGCGGGGTCAGCGTCACCAGCCGGTCGCGCAGGCGGGTCATGTCGGGATCGACAGCGGATGTCAGATCGGTGTCCGGCGGTATCCAGACGTCGCCATCCATCACCCTTATGATCGCGTCGCGCAACGTCTCGACCCCGAAGCGCTTCGGAATGAACCCCGAAGCGCCGAAGTCCAGCGACCGGCGGATGGTGCCGACATCGTCGCTGGCGGACACGATGACCACGGGGATCGCCGGATATTGCGCGCGCAGGTAAATCAGGCCCGAGAAGCCGCTGATTCCCGGCATCGTCAGATCGAGCAGGATCAGATCGACCTCGGAATCCCGCTCGAGCATGGCGGTCAGTTCGTCGAACGACCCCGCTTCGTCAATCTTCGCCGAAGTCATGACGCCGGCAACCGCGTGCCGCAGCGCATCGCGGAACAGCGGATGGTCATCGGCGATGACAAGGCGGGTGGTGGCAGCGGAAGTCATTTAGTTCTTGCAAGGGGTTGCGGCAAAACCCGTGACCGCTTCTTTTGGGCCAGCCATGCGAATTGTTCCCTTCAATTGTCCACCGATGGGCCATCGCATGCAAGCGCGCAATATTGCCTTGCGGCAAAGCGGTTAATCGGCCGCCATTGATGCGCCGCAACAGATGAGTGCAGGGGGCATGATCCGGTGGCTGGACGTTCGGCGCATAAAGCAGCGCAAAGGGCCAAAAGTCTTATTGGGCGAGATATCACGCCAATGTTACCTTGGCACCAGGCCCATAGACTAATCCGGCTCAGTTCGGCGCGTGGGGCGAACTCTGCATCAACGATCTCGGGGAGCAAATCAAAATGTCCACATTGGCTGTAACAACACCCAGAGCAGGAGGAATGACGAGCGACGAACGTTTCGTCATTCTCGCCTCATCGCTCGGTACCGTTTTCGAATGGTATGATTTCTATCTCTACGGATCGCTCGCCAGCATTATCGGCGCGCAATTCTTCTCTGCCTATCCGCCGGCCACACGCGATATCTTCGCGTTGCTCGCCTTCGCCGCCGGCTTTCTGGTGCGTCCCTTCGGCGCCATCGTTTTCGGTCGCATCGGCGACATCGTCGGACGCAAATACACCTTCCTGGTCACCATTCTGATCATGGGCCTGTCGACTTTCATCGTCGGCCTGTTGCCGAACGCCGCAACGATCGGCTTTGCCGCGCCGGTGATTCTGATCGCCTTGCGCCTGGCACAGGGCCTGGCACTCGGCGGTGAGTATGGCGGAGCCGCAACCTATGTGGCTGAACACGCACCGCAGGGCAAACGCGGCTACTACACCTCGTTCATTCAGACCACCGCGACGCTCGGCCTGTTCCTGTCGCTGCTGGTGATCCTGTTTACGCGCACCGCCATCGGCGAGGCCGATTTCGCGATCTGGGGCTGGCGTATTCCGTTCCTGGTGTCGGTCGTTCTGCTCGGCGTCTCGGTCTGGATCCGGCTGCGGCTCAACGAGTCACCGGTGTTCCAGAAGATGAAGGACGAGGGCACGACCTCAAAAGCTCCACTGACCGAGGCCTTTGCCAACTGGAGCAATGCCAAGATCGTCATCCTGGCGCTGATCGGCGGCACCATGGGCCAGGGCGTGGTCTGGTATACTGGCCAGTTCTACGCGCTGTTCTTCCTGCAATCGATCCTGAAGGTCGATGGCTACACGGCCAACTTGCTGATCGCGTGGTCGCTGGTGTTCGGCACCGGCTTCTTCGTCGTGTTCGGTGCATTGTCGGACAAGATCGGCCGCAAGCCGATCATTCTCGCGGGCTGCCTGATCGCGGCGCTGACCTTCTTCCCGATCTTCCGCATGATCACATCCAACGCCAACCCGGCGCTGGAAAAGGCCATTGAAGCAACCAAGGTCGAAGTCGTCGCCGATCCCGCAGGCTGCGGCGATCTCTTCAACCCGGTCGGCACCCGCGTCTTTACGGCACCATGCGACACCGCGCGCGCCTTTCTGGCCCAGTCATCGGTCAAGTATTCGACCGTACCGGCGCCGCCGGTTCGGGCGTGAAAGTCACCGTTAACGGCAAGGATGTGCCCTACACCGACGCGAAGTCCTCCAACCCGGCGGTCATCGCCGCCGTCGCCGCGGCGGGCTATCCGAAGGCTGGCGACGCCGGCATCGTGAAGATGTCGAACCCGTTCGATATCTTCCGCCCGCAGGTGGCCGCCCTCATCGGACTGCTGTTTATCCTGGTGATCTTCGTCACCATGGTGTACGGGCCGATCGCCGCGATGCTGGTCGAACTGTTCCCGAGCAAGATTCGCTACACCTCGATGTCGTTGCCCTATCACATCGGCAACGGCTGGTTCGGCGGGTTGTTGCCCGCGACCTCGTTCGCGATCGTGGCCTCGACCGGCGATATCTACGCAGGTCTCTGGTATCCGATCATCTTCGCATCGATCACGGCGGTCGTCGGCTTCTTCTTCCTGCCGGAAACCAAGGACGTCGACATCAGTAGGACCTGACATTCTTGCCGCTGCGAAGGCCGCGCGCTAAGAACTCGCTCAACCAGCCGGCCGCGGATCGCTCCGCGGCCGGTTTTTGTCTTGAGCTACTAGACTAAATGGCGCCGAAAAACTGCAGCACGATCTCACGCCGATGCGGATGGCGGCGATGTTCGATCAGATAGATCGCCTGCCACGTTCCGAGCGCCAGTTCGTGTTTGAGCACGGGGACGTGCAGCGAACTTGCCGTCAGCATGGATTTGACATGCGCCGGCATGTCGTCGGCGCCTTCGCTGTCGTGGGTCCATCCGGCATTCTCAGGCGCGAGCCGATCGAGCGCCGTCATCAGATCGTCGAGCACCGACGGATCGGCGTTCTCCTGAATCGTCAGCGACGCCGAGGTATGGCGGATGAATAACGTCACCACGCCCTCGCGGGCGCAGGCATCCCGGATAAATTTCTTAACCTCGCCGGTGAGATCGATAAAGCCGCGCCCAAACGTCTCAATCGTCAGCAGCGAGGTCACGGCGGTGTCGGCAGTGACCGCCGATAGCGCCGTGCGCGATGCGGATTTAGGTGATGACATTGAGGCCTCAACGAATGCTTCGGGGTTATCCTCATCCTGAGGAACGCGCTCTGGCGCGCGTCTCGAAGGATGGGCGTTGAGACACGAGGCCTCGCCACCTCATGGTTCGAGACGCGCGAAGACGCGCTCCTCACCATGAGGACGACACCCTAGATCTTGCCGCCGACATCCTTTTGCATCCGGTTGGCCATTTCGACCAGCCGCCGCCAGGCCTGTTCCAGAAACGACATCACGCGATTCATGTCCTGATCGCTCGGCAGCGGAATTTCGATTCTGCGCTCGCCGTCGCTCGCCTTCGGCTCGGCCTTTTTCAGCGAGTCCCCCTTCGGCAACGGCTCGTCGATCTTGCCGGTGACAACGGGATCGCGCGCCGCCAATTGCGCCTTCAGTTTTTCATTGTCGTTCTGCAGCCGGCCAATTTCCGCATCCAGTGCGGCGCGTTCGTCGGGCACGACATAGCAGGCCCAGCCGTTGCCGGTATTGGTGCAGGTCGACACCGCGCCGGTCCTTGTATCGAGCCTGATCACGCCATCGGCAACCGGCGATAGCGCGTAGCGGCCGTTCTCCGAATCCGGCAGCGATTGCGCCGCGGTGGCGCTACGAACTCCCCCCAGGGAAAACGCAACGCACGACATCACGGCGGTGGCGGCGAATAGTGTGGAGAACTTCGACGACGATCTCGCTGTCATCACGGGGTACTCCGCCTCAAAACCTGTCCGGTCTTCGTCTCCCGGACCCGATGCTACGCCTGCGATCGATAGGGCGCGCGGCCAGACTTCAACGCGTCCGCGAGCAATTCGATCCGATCCTGCCCCCAGAATACCTCGCCGTCGAGTACATAGACCGGCGATCCGAACACATCGGCCGCCAGCGCGTCCTGGCGGTTTTGCTCGTAGGCCGCGCTGATCTGGTCGGACCCCGAACGCTCAACCAGCTGCTGACCGGGCAGCCCGGAATCGTCGGCCATTTTAGCCAGCGTCGCGGGATCGGCGAGGTTCAACTGGCCTTCCCAGACGCCGGCATAGGCCCGCCGCAGAAAGGGATCGGGATCATGGCCGGCCTCGATCGCCGCCATCACCATGCCATCGGCGAGCCGCGCGTTGAACGGCCAATTCGCCGGTTGCAGATGAAAATTCAGGCCACGCTTGTCGCGCCAGCGCTGCAGTTCGAGCATTCGGTAACGCTGACGGACCGGATGACGCTTCAACAACGGCAGGCCACCGGTTTCGGAGAACAGGTCGACCAGCACCACCGGCTTGTGATTCACTTTAAGATCGTAGGTGTTTGCGACGTCCTGGAAAAATCCGTGCCCGATATAGGCCCACGGCGATAGAATCGAGAAATAGTAATCGACCTGACGCGGCATGCGGTCTCCCCGAGTGATGTGAATGCTCGCGGTCATCCCAACAGACCCGCCAGGGCGATGCAAGATCGATCATGACGAGGCGATGGGCGGAATCGGCATCAGCCGTTCCCTGATCAACTGACCTTGCGTCAGCGCGCGCAAGATCTTCTCCGGCGGATGTGGCATCCGGCGCTCGACGACGAGCGAACGGGTGGTAGTGACAAGTCCATCATTGGTGCATCCCCATCAGCAAGGTTTCGGATTCCATCGCGGTGGTTGAGCTAGGACGACGAGCACTGCCAAAACCCTTGTCGATGCAATGGGGATAAAAACCCATAACTTTTTCGCTATGAGTTAGCGGAGACAACTCACCCGACCACGTCGGATTTTTGCCGATCGTGTGCCGAGCTATTGCACTGCGGCGACTGGCTGGCCGCCGGTTCGTCATCGCGGAGATAAGATCAATCAAATCAATGCGGTAAGTGGTTATTACACAATCTTGACTTGATTAGATGCGGTCAGTATGGTCCGCGCGGCTTTTGAGGGTGACGGGCGTCATTTCCATCAACCGCAGCATCGATTCGGGTGTCCACAACATGGCGGGCGACACGAACGATCACGGAAATGGAAGTCGCGATCAATCGTCGCCCGACGAAGCTGCGCTTTCCGCAAGGCTCGGAAGTCTGGATCACCGGTTGTCCGAAATTCGGGACAGCCGCAAAATCAGGACTGACCAACCCGGATCTGAAGGCGGAGACGGAGCGGCCAGAGCCTCGGCGATGGCGCTCGGTTTCCGGCTTTCCTCGGAGTTGATCGCCGGCGTTGTTGTCGGAGCGTTACTTGGCTGGGCTTTCGACCGTTTGCTGTCGACCTCGCCTTGGGGGCTCATCGTGTTTGTTCTGCTCGGCTTCATCGCCGGCGTGGTCAACGTGGTGAGATCGGCAGGCGTGGCTCCGGACCGCACCAGCCGCTAGGACGGAAAGCCGGACCGATTGATTGCAGAGCGCCGGCGTGGCTGGCGGACCAAGAGATGCGCGGATGATCGATCCGATCGAACAGTTCCACATCGGCAAGCTCTTCACGATTGGCCATATCGGCCATCAGGAGATCGCCTTCACCAATTCGTCGGCCTACATGTTCGGCTCGGTCGCGCTGATTTCGCTGCTGATGATCGGCGGCATGGCCGGACGACAGATGGTGCCCGGACGCATCCAGTCGATCGCCGAGCTGAGCTACGAGTTCGTCGCCAGCACCATTCGATCGAACGCCGGCAAGGAAGGCATGAAGTTCTTTCCGCTGGTGTTTTCGATCTTCATGCTGCTGACCGTTTCCAACATCCTCGGCGTCATTCCCTACGGGTTTACGATTTCGAGCCACCTCATCGTCACGGCGGCGCTGGCGTTTCTGGTGTTCTTCACCGTGCTGATTTATGGCTTCTACAAGAACGGTCTGAAATTCTTCAAACTGTTTGTACCAAGCGGCATTCCGATCTTCATCCTGCCGCTGGTGGTGTTCATCGAAGTGTTCTCGTTCTTTCTGCGGCCGATCTCGCACTCGGTGCGTCTGTTCGCGAACATGCTCGCGGGCCACATCGCGCTCGCGGTTTTCGCAAGCTTCATTCCGATGCTGGCGGGCCTCGGCATTGCCGGCTACGCCGGCGCCGTGCTGCCGCTCGGCATGGTGATCGCGCTGACCGCGCTTGAACTCTTGGTCGCGTTCCTGCAGGCCTACGTCTTCACCATCCTCACCGTCATCTACATCAACGACGCTATCCATCCGGGCCACTGACCTGGCCTTTCAGGCAAATCTGCCTCACTACCAAACCTCAAGAAGGAGTTCGTTTCATGGATCCGATTGCCGCGAAGTACATTGGCGCTGGTATTGCCTGCATTGGCATGGGTGGCGCCGGCGCGGGCGTGGGCATCATCTTCGGCAACTACCTCGCCGCCGCGGTGCGCAATCCTTCGGCAGCCCAGGGCCAGTTCGGCAACCTGATTTTCGGCTTCGCCGTGACCGAAGCGCTCGGCATCTTCTCGCTGCTGATCGCGCTGCTGCTGCTGTTCGCGCTCTAACCGGCATAGTTGACTGCGCGTATTCCGGCCGCAAAACCGATAACCGGTTTTGCCGGATACGCGCCAGGCGAACAGGAGAAGCCCGTGGCTGAAAGTCATGGCAACGCCAGCGGCACCACCGCCCACACCGAAGCCGATGCCCATGGACGCGTGTTCCCGCCGTTCCAGAAGGACACCTTTGCTTCGCAACTGGTGTCGCTGCTGATCGCATTCGTGGCGCTTTATCTGATCGTCTCGCGAATAGCGCTGCCGCGCGTCGGCAGCGTGATCGACGAACGCCAGAACAAGATCGAGGGCGATCTGGCGGACGCGCAAAAGCTGAAGGACCAGTCCGACAGCGCGCTGAAAGCCTATGAAAACGAACTGGCCGCGGCGCGTTCGCGCGCGCAGGCGATCGGCGCCGAGACCCGCGAAAAGCTGAGCGCGGCCTCCGAGGCCGAGCGCAAGACGCTGGAAGACCAGCTGTCGGTCAAACTCGCGGAAGCCGAAAAGACCATCGCCTCGACCCGCGAGGCGGCGATGGGCAACGTCCGCGGCATCGCCGCGGATGCGGCGGCCGCGATCGTGCAGCAGCTCACCGGCCTGCTGCCTGACGGCAAGTCGGTGGACAGCGCCGTCGAAGCGTCCTTGAAGGGATAACACCGATGTTCTCCGATCCGGAATTCTGGGTTGCCGTCGCCTTCGTCATCCTGATCGGCGTGTTCGTCTATTTCGGCATCCATGCCACCGTGCTGAAGGCGCTCGATCACCGCAGCGACCGTATCAAGGCCGAACTCGACGACGCCCGCCGCCTCAAGGACGAGGCCGCCAAATTGCTCGCCGAATACCAGGCCCGCCACGCCAGTGCCGAGCGCGAGGCCCGCGACATCATCGAAAGCGCCAAGGCCGAGGCCGAGCGCATCGCGTCCGAAGCCAAGACCAAGCTGGAAGACTTCGTCGCGCGGCGGACCAAGACCGCCGAAAGCAAGATCGCGCTGGCCGAGGCGCAGGCGGTGGCCGACGTCCGCTCGGCGGCGGCCAACGCCGCGGTAACCGCCGCCTCCACCATCCTGTCGCAATCGGTGAAGGGCCAGGTCGCCGACGATCTTCTGGCCAAGGGCATTGCCGAAGTTCGCCAAAAGCTGAACTGAACCGGCGGCGGCAAGCTCTGCTTCTTCTTGCTACTTCTTCTTGCGCCGCGACGCCTTCGGCTCCGGCGTCAGCGCCTGCGGATCGAAGCCGATATAGAAGATGTAGGAATCGACGGTCGCAGCATTCGGCACCGGATACACGATATCCTCGACAACCAGACTGAATGGCTCGTTGCCGGCCGCCGACATCGACACCGTCGTGCGGTAGACCTTGGTGGCGATCGTCCGCTCCTGAACGCCGCCTTCCACCACCGCGACGCGAACCGGAACTTCAACCGTCGCCGGACTTCCGGCCGGGCCGGAGATGACGCGGCCCTGAATGCCGATACGCGCGGTGATCTGATCACCGTTTTGCGTGCAATCGCGCGCGGTGCGCGAGATCGTCGCCTGGTAACGCAGGTCGGCACCAGCCGCCGGCTTGCCCGGCAGGCCCACGGCAAAGGTCGACGCGCCGGGGCGGATGCGTACCGGGGGACAGAACAATTCATTGTCCACCGGCGGCGGCGCCTCGCCTCTCCCGCCGAACAACTGGCCGAACCAACTTAAATCGTCGCCGAACGAACTGCCGCCACCGCACCCCAACAGCAGGGCGCCGGCCATCGCAAGCGTCAGCGCGCCACGCAAATGACGCCGGCCCGCAACCCTCGTCCGCATCGTCAGTCCGTTACCCATCATCCGGAGGTTCCCAAAAAACCTGCCCAAGATACCCACCCAAGATTTCGCGCCCCCGACGTCAGCGCGGGCTGCGCGTTATAACAGCGCAATGGCGGCGAACCCAAGGCACCCGGCAACACCCGGAAAACAGGGTTAGCCCCGAAAATCCTCATGCAGCAGGCCGAACAGCAGGTGGTCCTGCCAGACGCCATTGATGCAGAGATAGCGCCGCGCCAGGCCCTCGCGGTCGAAGCCGCATTTCTCCAGCACCCGGATCGAGGGCGCATTGTTGGGGATGCAGGCGGCCTCGACGCGGTGCAGATTGAGTTCGCCGAACAGCGACGGCAGCAGCACCCGCAGCGCCGACGTCATGTAGCCGCGATGAGCGTGGGGTTGCCCGACCCAGTACCCGATCGTCCCCGCCTGTACGATGCCGCGGCGGACATTCGCCAGCGTGACGCCGCCGATCATGGCGCCATCGGATTCCCGGAACACCAGGAACGGATAGGATCGATCGGCGGCGATGTCCTCGGCATAGCGGCGCAGCCGCCGCCGGAAGCCGGAGCGGGTGAGATCGTCGGACGGCCAGATCGGCTCCCACGGCGTCAGGTAGTCGCGGCTCGATTCGCGCAATTGCGCCCATTGCAGAAAATCCGACATCTGCGGCGCGCGCAGCAACAGGCCGTGACCGCGCGGGGCGAGTGCCGCCAATCCGCTGGATGGCAAACGAAACAGGGCCATGCCTCACACTCCCGTGCCCGAACCCTACTCAATGCACCGCCGCGCCCTCAATGAAGGCGCGCCTTGGCCATCGACCTGGTCAATCCTTCCGCAAAAGCGACCGCCGTGTCCAGACCCCTGCCGCTGCCCAGCGCCACCACCGCGGGCCGGCTGCGCGACAACAGCCCGCGCGCCGCGTTCCGCGTCGAATTCCACGCTCACGGCGTCGATCCGGGTTACGAGCTCCTCCACCGTCAGCGGACGCCCATAGGCCAGCACATGACGCGCCAGCTGTTCGGCACGGGAGCTGCAGCTTTCCAGCGCCATCAACAGCCCGGCCTTCATCTGCGCCTTGGCGCGCGCGACCTCGGCTTCGGTCAGGGTCTCGACCGCGTCATTGATGACATCGACGATCACCTCCATCATTTCCGGCGCGTCGGCGGGATCGGTGCCGGTGTAGAGCCCGAAGAATCCGGTGTCGGAATACGGCGCATGGAAGGTGTAGATCGAGTAGCACAGCCCGCGCTTTTCGCGCACTTCCTGGAACAGCCGCGACGACATCCCGCCGCCGAGCGTGTTGGTGAAGACCTGCAGGCTGAACAGCGACAGGTCGCTTTGCGGCACGCCTTCCAGCGCCAATGTCAGATGCGCCTGCTCGAGTTCGCGAAGCACGACGCGGGAGCCGCCCTTGCCGAACATCGCCGCTTGAGGTTTCGGCGCCGGCGCGCCGCCGAAGCTCGAGAAGCGCTCCGTCACTTCCTCCACCACCCGCTTGTGATCGACCGCGCCCGCGGCCGCCACCACCATGTCGGGCCCGCGATAATGCGTCGAAAGGTAGCCGCGCAGCGTATCGCGGTCGAACCCCTTCAGGGTCTTTGCCGTCCCCAGCAACGAGCGTCCCATCGGCTGGTCCGGGAAACACAATTCGTTGAGATGCTCGAACACCACGTCGTCGGGCGTATCCTGCGCCGCGCCGATCTCCTGCACGATGACGCTCTTTTCGCGTTCCAGCTCGTCCGGCACGAAGGACGGATTGGCGAGAATGTCGGCGAGCACGTCGAGCGCCAACGGCACGTCGGCCTTCATCACCCGCGCGTAATAGGCCGTGGTCTCGGTCGAGGTGCCGGCGTTGAGATCGCCGCCGACTGCCTCGATTTCCTCGACGATTTCCCGCGACGAGCGCCGCGCGGTGCCCTTGAACGCCATGTGTTCGAGCAGATGCGAGATGCCGTGCTCGTTGGGCTTTTCGTCGCGGCCGCCGACCCCGGCCCACACCCCGAGCGCCGCGGTCTCCAGATGCGGCATGGTATCGGTGATGACGGTGAGGCCGGAGGGAAGCTTGGTGACATCGACGCTCATCCGGCAACTCCTTGTTTGGCGGCGCGGCTCACCGATTTTACGAACCGCTCGACTTCCGCCTGATCGTTCTTCATGACTTTGATATGTTCGGGCCTGGTCATCAGTCCTTCGAGCCAGGCCGGCAATTCCGGACGCACTCCGCAGGCGGCCTCTACCGCGTCGGGAAATTTCGCGGCATGCGCGGTCGACAGCACGATGTTGGGAATTCTGGAATCCGAGGTGTCGCGATCGGCCACCGCCAATGCGACCGCGGTATGCGGATCGACCAGCGTGCCGGCCTCGCGCCAGGCGGCGCGGATCGCAGCACTGGTTTCGGTCTCATTGGCGCGGCCGGCGTCAAATTCCTCGCGGATCGCCGCAAGCACTGCGTCGGGCAGCACGAAACGTCCGGACTGCTTCAGCGACCCCATCAGCCGCCGAACCACGCCGGCATCGCGGCGGCTTGCCTCGAACAACAGCCGCTCGAAATTCGACGAGACCTGGATATCCATCGATGGCGAAGCCGTAGCGTGCACCTCGCGGACTTCATAGATGCCGGTCTTGAGTGTGCGCGGCAGGATATCGTTGACGTTGGCGGCGATCCGCAGCCGGCGCACCGGCAAGCCCATCCGCTTGGCGACCAGCCCTGCAAAGATGTCGCCGAAATTCCCGGTCGGCACCGTGAAATCGACCTGCCGCAACGGCGCGCCGAGCGCCACCGCGGAGGTGAAATAATAGACCACCTGGGCGACGATCCGCGCCCAGTTGATGGAATTGACGCCCGACAGCGAAACCGCGTCGCGAAAGCCGTGATGATTGAACAGCCCCTTCACGATCGCCTGGCAATCGTCGAAGGTGCCTTCGACGGCGAGGGCGTGAACGTTGGCGGCACCGGTGGTCGTCATCATCCGCCGCTGCACGTCCGAAATACGTCCATGCGGAAACAGCACGATCAGATCGACATTCCCAAGGCCCTTGAACGCATCGACCGCGGCACCCCCGGTATCGCCGGAGGTTGCGACCACGATGGTGGTGCGCTGCGCCCGCTGCGCCAGCACGTGGTCCATCAGCCGCGAGATCAGCTGCATCGCGACGTCCTTGAACGCCAGGGTCGGGCCGTGAAACAGCTCCAGCACGAATTGATGCGGACCCATTTGAGTCAGCGGCACCACCGCCGGATGACGGAACGTGGCATAGGCCTCGTTGGCCATGCGACCGAGATCCGCGTCGGTGATTTCGCCGCCGACGAACGGACGGATCACATCGACCGCGACTTCCCAATAGGGCCGGCCGAAGAACCCCGCGATGGTTTCCGGCGCAAACCGCGGCCAGGTTTCGGGCACGTAGAGACCGCCGTCGCGGGCCAACCCGGTCAGCATCACGTCGCAGAAGCCCAGTACGGGAGCCTCCCCCCGCGTCGAAATATACCGCGTCAAACCGCCCTCCAAAGGCGCCGGGCCTCCCGCCCAAACCTTTGATATCCATGATTTATCGGGTTCGCATGGAGCGAACTCGCGGGGCACCATAGAAGATCGGGGCGTCAAAGGGTAGCCCGTATGACCACCCGCAAGCCGTCATGGGGCGCGCATTCGTGCGAGCCGTTGGCTTCTCGCAATGACGTCGCTGGCATTCAAACGCGGCCCCGCGATCCCGCGGCACGATGTGCCCGGATTATGCTTGGACGTTTCGCGCCATAAGAAATCAGGGCGCGGGGAATGCCGGGTGCCCGCTGCACCCGCAGCCTCGTGCGCAAAGTGTAGGTAGCACACGAGTGTCGTCACCACGAGTTCACCGGAACACCCGGCATTCCCGCACGCGATGGTTTTAACGGCTGCTTCGTACTCTCCCCGGCGATCGGGCTTTCTTGTCACCGTCGCCTCACGGATACTTCCGCAAAGCTTGACGCCGGCGTCGAGGCGTCAGGACCACACGACTTGGCCGTCCGCGAGCCCAGCGCATCTCGTCAAAAGCGCAGCTCGCGTCCACCGCATTCCGTCCCGCGTCCGTGACGATCGCGATACGCCCCTGCATGGGGACGGAACGGCTGAGGATGTAGAAGTGATTTGGGTCAAAAGAGAAGTGGGAATATTTTTGCGGACAGGACTGGACAGGGCAAATCACGTTGATCCCACGGGAGAATTTTTCCTCGAGCGACATTCCGGAATAGGCCCGCTACGCGCCGCAAAAGCCAAGTTTTGACCTCTCTGGAAGCGGACATGCTGGCTGGCCCTCGGCATGTCGGGTTCGTGCCGCGACCGGACGTTCTTCATGCACAATATCCTGGCCCATCATCCCGGCATCTTCGTGCTCGAGGATGTGAGGATGGCTTTGGGCGCGTGAGACCGTTTGGATTCGCCAACTCATATGCATTTCGAGCCGATGCAGCCCGGCTTGTGGAAGTAGGTGCGCAACTCCAGCGTTGATTGCATGACGACGACCACGTACGGATTCCATGTCGATACCAGCCAATAGATGGTCGCACGGCGGATGAGCGGCTGCGCGGGTGGTGAGGCATCCTGCGTGAAACGGCTGAGGATGAAGGGCGCATAAAGTCCGCCCTGCTTCGGCGTGGGCCAGTAATTGGTCAGCCCAGGGCAGCCCTTGGCGCTCATGAGCAGCGTGCAGTAAATGCCCGGGTCGTGCGCGGGACTGAGCAGAACGATCGGGTCCGACCAGGGCCCCCACGGCGCCGGCGCGTAACGCGCCTCGATCCCGGGCCCCTTGCAGTTATAAAGGAGAAGCCACGCGTTGAGCGGCGCGTTCCAGGTCAGCGAGTGCTCGCCGATGCACTGTTCGGACGTCGACGGACTGTAGATCTCGGCTCCGGACGGGGGCGCCCAGTGTTTCGTTTTGCCCTCCCACTTGGTGCGGGAGATCCAGTTGGGCGTGCCGGCGCTCGACAGGCCGCTCAAGAACATCCATTTCGACGGGTCGGCGAGGTCGGCCGCCGTCGCATAGGCGAGATAGGGAACGCTGGCGCGGTAGCGCGGCACGCCGGTGATGAACACGCCGAGTTGCTGCGCGCTAGGGGCCAGATTCGGCGCATGCGTGGGATCCACCGCATTCACGTAGACAAAACCGCTCGGCATCGTCACCGCCGCGCTGCCGACCATTGGCTGGTTGAAGGCGATATCGCTCGTGCCCGCCGACTGGCCCAGCACGCTGTTGCCGACGCTATTGAGACTGTCGCTTTCAGGGCAGGCCTTCGTCGATCCGGGCCGCTTCAGTGGATTGGACGGCGACACGGGAAGCGGGTTCGGCTTGGAGCAATGATTAGTCCAGAAAAATGCATACAGCGATGTGCCGGCATAGACCCCGCCGGACGGCACATTGAAATATCCCTGATCGATGGCCGGTGTCACGGTCGGCCTCGCTAATGTTTTCGGCGCGCTCGTCTCGAGTTGAAGGCCAAGACAGGTGGTGCTGGTTGGCGGAGCGGTCAGCGTGGAGGTGCCGACGGAATCGTCCGGCGGGACTTCGGGTACTGATTTCGGCGGATGATCGGCCGGCCAGGTATCGCCGAACAGGAAATAGAGCGTCGATCCCCCGCTATCGACGGGCGCCCCGAGATCGGCCGCCTGCATTCCGAAGTTCGTCAGCGTCTGCGCGGCGGTCGGTGTATTCGATTCCCAGTCGGTGTCACCGTTGAGCTGGCAGACTTTCTGGCTCGCGCCGACCAGCGTGAACGCGGTCACGACCTGGGCTGTCACCGGAACAGCCGTCAATGCGACGGCGGCGGCGACGATCGCAAAAATCCCGGTCTTCATCATGATTCGGCCCTCCGTCGAAGTTGTTAACGGATTGGGGCGCGGATTGAGACCGTGCTGGATCGCCACAATGGAGGCTCCGATCGCGCGCAACAATCCGACATACGCCAGCATGACCAGCGCCGGCCAATGACAGATTGCTCACCGTCCTGATGTCAGGATCAGTGTGCCATTTCGTTTCCCGGCTGGTCCTGGTCCCGGTCTTTGCGGCCCCCGGACACCTTGTTGAGGTCTTGCTCGTTCAACTCGTCCTTGGCGGAGTTGAGCCTGTTCGGCGCGTCCGGAACTGACGATTTGGTTTCGGGCTGCTTGTTCATTGTCAATACTCCCGATCGGGCACTGGACACTATTATCCGCTATCCAATGAGCGTTGACTACGGCAGCGGCATGCCCGTTGAAAGCTCGCCGGATGATGAAACGGCGCTGCGCGCGACGGAATGGCTTTCGCCATATTGCATGTTGAGAAACTCGAAGCCGATCAGGAACAGCAGGATCGCGCTGGCTACTGCGATGATCAAGATTTGCCTTCCAGTCAAAATAAAATTTTGAGCAATTTTGTAGGCTGGCGAAAAAGCGAAAAGCTTTTGCATGGGACACCTTCCTGACTGCGTTAAATGACTTTCCTTGGCATCCACTCCCGCGAAGTTGTTATCGAGCTGACTATCACGCGCCGCCATGCGCCGATGTGAAAGAGATCACGTTGGATGGAAATTAATCGGCGCGATAGCTGTTAAATAGGGCTCTACCGCAAAGTTCGTCGTGCCCGGCCTTGTGCCGGGCATCCACGTCTTGACTGAACTCAAGCGAGCAAGACGTGGATGGCCGGGCATAGGCGAGCGGAAGCGACACCGTCCTACGGGCGGCTATGCCCGGCCATGACGAAAAAGTGAATGATGTAGTTGGAAAGAGCCTGAAAGCGCTACTGCCTTATAGGTCATGCTCTTAGGTCAGAAGTCTGTGCGCCTAACCCGCCGCCCATCGAGGCTTCGAATCCGCGGCCACGTCGGCGGGTGCGGGAATCTGCATCAGAATGGTTTGGCTTGCCGAAGCGATCTCGATTCCGCGCTCCTGGAATCGCCGCTTCATGCGGCGGTTGAATTCGCGCTGCACCGGCCAGCGGCCGCTGTCGGTGCAGCGAATCTGGCCGACGATCGACGCCATCGAACCGTCCACCTTGTCGACGCCCCACAATTCGAGATCGCCGCGGATCGCCTGCCGGTATTCGGGCTCGCGGCGCATCTCAGCGACGATATCCTTCAATATTTGGCCGGCGCGGTCGGTGTCTTCCTTGTAGGAAACATTGACGCTGACCGCCGCATTGCCGGCGCCGCGGCTTGCATTGGTGATCGTCGTCACGGCGCTGAAAGGCACGATGTGCACCGAGCCGTCGGCGGCCCGCAGGCGAATGGTGCGGATCGAAACGTTCTCGACGGTCCCTGACAGGCCGGACACCGTGACGTTGTCACCGACCTGGACGGTATTTTCCAGCAGCAGAAACAGCCCGGTAATGAGATCCTGCACCAGTTTCTGCGAGCCGAAGCCGATGGCGATACCGACGATTCCGGCGCCGGCCAGCAAGGGTGCGACGTTGACGCCGATTTCGCTCAGCGCCGTCAAGCCAACCACCGTGACGATCAGGCACAATAGCGCGGTTCGCAGCATCGGCTGAAAGGTACGCAGTCGCGCCGCGCGCGCGAAGTGACCGTCGCGCGACAGCGCGTTAAGCTTGCGATCCATCAGCGCATTGCTGGCCTCCCAGATCACCGCCGCCGCCAGTACAGCAATGGCGATCGTCGCTACCGCCGACAGCAGCCGGCTGCCGATCTGGTCGCCATAGAACCAGACAATCGCATCGACGCCCCAGACTTCAAGCAACGCCACGAAGCCGATGAAAGCGATGATCGCCGAAACTGTTCGGCGCAATAGCGGCAGATAGCGATTGGCACGGGCTTCGAGCCCGGGGAAGCGCTGCAGGATATCCGGGCTGATGCTGAAACCGCGATCGATCAGGCTGAGCACCGCGATGGTGGCGATGCGGGTGATCAGTATGACCGCAACGGTTCCGGCAAAATATTGCAGCAGCAGCGAGTAACCGTTGCGGATATTCAGCGCCCACACCGCCCATAATGCAAGATCCAGAACGATCGCAGGATAGTGCCACAGGCCGGCGAACCGATTGCGCACCCTGGCCGCCGTTCCCTCGCGGCCGGCCGGCGCGCGAATGGCTTCGGCGACCTGGCGGCGGCACTGCAGGATGATGATGACAATGAAGAGATGGACGACCAGCATCACCAGCCGCAGCAACGCCAGGTAGCCGGCGCGATGCAAGCCGAGCAGCAGCGCGACATTGGCAAAGGCTATGCCCGACACGCCGACGGTCACGATGCGCCGGGTCCAGATCTCGATATAGGCCGCGGTCTCGGCACGAACGCGAAACAGACCGAATGGCCCCGCCAATGCCCGCGTGACAGCAGATCAACCCGCGCGACAGCACGTAGGCATTGACGACGGCGAGGATCACGAGCCGGGTGGTGGCGAGTTCGCCGATCCCGGTGCCCAGCAACATCATGGCGACACCGACGAAGACGAGCACCGGGAGCAGCTCGAGCAGGAGACGCCCCAGCACGAACGGCAGCCTCAGCAGTGACTGCCAGGCACCCGCCAGGCTGCGACGCCGTCGATGATGTTCGGGCTCAGCGGTTACCTCTGCCGCGGACGCGGGCGGATCGATCACGGCCGGCGTCGGCGCCGTCTGCGGCAAGCGCGCTTCCAGCAGCGCCACCGGCCGCTGGATGAGGCGCAAGATCAGCCATTCGGCGGCAAAGGCGCAGCCGAATACCAATGCAAGTTTCCAGGCGATATCAAGCAACTGATCATAGGCCGACGGATCGTTGGCCGTCCGCACGATCCAGTAATAGAACGCCGGGAAGTGCGTCAGGGTCCGCGCCATGTCGGCAACCTGGTGCGAGACCTCGCTGACCTGTTCGGACGCCGTCAGCAGGAGTTGTGCGCCAAGACTGTCCGCGGTGAGGGGAATGGCGGCTTGCTGTTCGGGCGCCGCCGCGGCCTGCGGTGAGGCGTTGGCGATCGCGCGAAGCGTGTCGATGATCTGGGCGCGCTTCTTGTCGTCCTGAAGCGTATCGAGCGCCCGCCGCGCCTGATCGGGCGTCAAGGCATCGGCGTTGTTCGTGGCTGGTGGGCCTGCCGCGGGCACCGCGCCGGCCTGCGCGAAAGCCGGGAAGGACAACGACGCGCAGGCGAACAGGCAGGCGAACAGGATCGACCGGAACAGATTGTGCGACACGAAGGCCCCTTTGAATATGTGCACGACGCCAGCCGGAACGTCTCATCGGCCTTCGCGCACGCGTCATGTCGGATCGCCTCTTTTCGCCGCGATCGTGTGTCGAAAGTTTGCTACCGCGGCGGCGTTCTCTTGGCATTTGCCGCATCACAAAAATGCCTTGTAAATGGTCCGCCGATCACGACCCCGGACCGGCTGTTACAGATTCTTAACAAGACAATGAGCGTGAATCTGGTCAGATTGCCGCGAACGCGATAAGGCAACACCAAGCAGCGACCAGAGATGCCGCGCGACGGCGTCGATGGCATCTGTCAATTTCGATAGGCTTCGGGGAACATCGGCATGGCAGTGGAGGTAAAGCGGACATGAAAACGTCCAGACGCGCTGGGATCGTGCTTCCTTTGGTATCGCTTGTGACGGTCTCGCTTGTGACTGTATTTGCGCTGTCGGCGCAGGCGGAACCCAATGGTCCGCCGCCCAAAGGTGCGGCCAAGCCCGCAGCCCATGCAGCCCCGGGGCATCCGGCGGCCGTGCACCAGGGCACGGGGCCGGGTGTCGTACACCAGGGGACCGGATCGGGCGCCGGACATGCTGCTGGGGCGGGGCCGGGTGCCGGGGCAGCGTCAGGCCACGGAGCACACAACGCCCATGTGGCCCACGGCAATGTCCGCGCGCGCAATTTCGGCGGACACCCCTATCACGGACGCCTTGCCTGGGAAGGCGGCCGCTGGCACCACGAAATCCACAACGGACGCGACGGCTATTGGTGGGATGTCGGAGGCGCCTGGTACTTCTATCCGGAGCCGATGGATGGACCGCCGACCTACGTGTCCGATGTCGAGGTCATGGACGACGTTGCCGACGGACCGCCCGACGACGGGTATGCGCCGCCGCCCGGAGCCTATGCGCCACCGCCTCCGCCGCCGGATCCTGCCGCAAGTGCCGTTGGAGGCGCCATCGTCGGCGGGTTACTGGGCGGTCTGCTCACGGGCCGGCCGGGCGGCGTGATCGCCGGGGCGGCCGCCGGTGGCGTGACCGGAGCGATCGTCGGCGCCCAGGCCGCTTCAAGGCCGGGATATTATCTGGCGCAGGGCAACTGCTATTATCGCTATCCCTCGGGCCAATACGTGCCCGCCGATCCCCGCGCCTGCTATTGAATCGTTTGTGTCCGCCGCGCATGCGCGGCGGACCCTGCTTCACGGCACGTTTCAAAGCGGCCGCGCGGATTTCAAAATGTATGTGATGGTACATTTTGAAGGAGATGGAGATGAGCGCCATCAAAGTCGCAGGCACGGCGACGAGCCGCGCCGATCCCGGCAAGGTCTTCGGCCTCCTGAAGGACCCCGTCACCTGGCCGCTCTGGAGCATGTTCGTATCGGGTGAACTGCAGCGCCCCGGTCGCGGTGACCGCTTGGGCGTCGGCGCGGTCAGGGTGTTCCGTACCCCGACTTCCTGCGCCACGGAAGAAGTCGTCGAGCTCGTTCCCGATCGCCGATTGAGCTACGTGCTGCTGTCGGGCATGCCGTTCCGCGACTACCGCGCCGACGTCGATCTGGCGCCGCTACCGGATGGCGGCACCTCGATCCGCTGGCAGTCTTCGTTTTACGCGAAATATCCGGGCACCGGCTGGTTCTGGCGGTTGGTCATGAATCGCGTCCTCAAGAACACCGCCGAAAGGCTTGCTGCCGGCGCCGAGAATCCAGCCATCGTCGCGGCGGTTCAAGCCTGAGAGCGACCGCGGCTAACCGCGGGATGATGAAATCAGGCGTTGTCCCCACAGCCACACCCCGAACGCCATCACCACCGCGATCGCCAATCCAAACCAGGTGATGGCATATTGCATGTGATCGTCCTTGAGATGGACCTCCAGCGGACCGGGTTTGGGGACGCCGCTTAATGGCACCGGCTGTTCGAGGTCGATGTAGAACGGCGCGACTTGTTTGCCGCCCTCGCCCCAACCGAGTGCGCGGGCCATCGCCAGGTGATCCCGGGTGAACCACAGCCGCTTCGCTGTATTTTCCTTGGGCGTCAGCACACCCGCGGCTTCGGGAAAGCGGATGTAGCCGGTCAACATCACCGGCTCGTTGGTGAGGAGCCGCGCCACCGCGCGATCCTCGACGCCGCGATCCTGCATGGTGTTCTCGACGAAGCCGGCATTGACCGCGACGGTGTTTCCATCCGGCATGCGCGTCGGCAGGAAAGCCCAGGTGCCGGGACCGGAAATGTCGCCGCGCACGGCAGAGCCGGAACTGTAGACCATCGCATCCTTTAGCGGCTGATAGGTCGCGGCAAAACGGACGCGGCGGAATTCATCGCTGGCAGGCTTGAGCGTGTTCCACTGCGAAGGCGGCGGCAGCGCTTGCGGTGGTGCCGCGAGCCGCTCGGTCAGGGCCGCGATCAGGGCATGCTTCTCGGTCCGGCGTTGCAATTGCCATGTCCCGAGGCCCACGAACAGCGCCACCATCAACAGCGTGAAGGCGCCGAAGCCAACGGCGTTGCGCCGGTTTTCGGACATCGCCATCATTTCGGTTCGCGATCGATCAGCCGGCCTTCCGCTGCCTTGTGATGGAACTGCAACGCAATCAGCAGCGATTTCATCGAACGCATCGGTAATAGCGTGGTCGCCAGAATCAGCGGCAGCCACAATGCGGCGTGAACCCAGAATGGCGGCTGATATTTCACCTCGACGATCAGCGCGGCGCCGACCACGATCGCGCCGGCAATCATGATGAGGAAAACCGCAGGGCCGTCGCCGGAATCGATGAAGGCATAGTCGAGCCCGCAAGCCTCGCAATTCGGCCGCAGCGTCAGGAACCCGGAATACAGTTTGCCTCTCGCCGCAGCGCGGGCATCTGCAGGCGATGCCGCGCAGCGCGCTCTGCGCCACCGTCGGTAATTCCTGATCGGGCATGGGAGGGTCTTTCGCAAAACAAAAAGGGCGGCCCTGCGGCCGCCCCTTGTAGCATATGTGGTGACTAGAGCTTCCGTTCCGATCGAATCGGAACGGAAGCTCTATCTCTTTCATTTTGACGCGTTTTCTTCACGCGAACCGGGATCCACTTCGCTGGAAAACGCTATGGCTACTCGGCGCCCACCAGGCGGCCGCCGCCGGTGCCCCAGACATAGATGCAGACGAACAGGAACAGCCACACCACGTCGACGAAGTGCCAGTACCAGGCGGCGAATTCGAAGCCGAGGTGCTGGGTCGGGGAGAACTGGCCGGCATAGGCGCGCGCCAAGCACACGATCAGGAAAATGGTGCCGACCAGCACGTGGAAACCGTGGAAGCCGGTCGCCATGAAGAAGGTCGCGCCATAGACATTACCCGAGAAGGCGAACGCCGCATGGCTGTATTCATAGGCCTGCACGCAGGTGAAGGTGGCGCCGAGCAGGATGGTGAGGATCAAGCCGTATTTCAGGCCCTGGCGATCGTTCTCCAGCAGCGCGTGGTGGGCCCAGGTCACCGTGGTGCCCGAGGTCAGCAGCAACAGCGTATTCAACAGCGGCAGATGCCAGGGACTGAAGGCCTCGATGCCCTTGGGCGGCCACACCCCGCCGAACAGCGCGTCGCGGGTGGCGTGGACGGGATCGCCGGGAAACAGCGCCGAATTGAAGAACGCCCAGAACCAGGCGACGAAGAACATCACCTCGGAGGCGATGAACAGGATCATGCCGTAGCGATGGCTGATCTGCACCACGCGGGTGTGATCGCCCTTGAACTGCGCCTCGCGGATCACATCCATCCACCAGCTCGCCATGGTGTAGAGCACGCCGATGGTGCCGATGCCGAAAATGATCGGCGCCGCCGACGTCATGTGATGCATCCAGGTGATCGCGCCGACCGCCATGATGAACGCCGAGATGGAGCCGACGATCGGCCACGGGCTCGGATCAACGAGGTGGTAGTCGTGTTGCTTGACTTGCGCCGTAGCCATTGCGGTCTCTCCGTTAGCGGTGCCGTGCCATTCGGCCCGGCTTTGTCTCAAAAATCAATTGCCAAGGTCTGCGCGATCAATCATCGCGGCGACCGGAGGTATTCCCCTCACAGGTTTCGCTCATAAGTTTCCCTTGGCCTTGTCCGGCTCGCGCGCCGCCAGCGGTTTGGCCGCAGGCTCGCGCACGGGGTAGAAGGTATAGGACAAGGTGATGGTGTTCAGCCCGTCATTGTCGCTGTCCTCGACCACCGAAGGGTCGACGTAAAACACCACTGGCATCTGCCTGACTTCGCCGGGCGCCATGGTCTGTTCGGTGAAGCAGAAGCAGTTGATCTTCTGGAAATACTTGCCGACCGTCAGCGGCGCCACATTATAGGCCGCCTGCCCGGTCGTGCTCCGCGCCGATTGATTGGTCACGGTGTAGTACACGGTGACCACTTCGCCGATCCTGATTTCGATTTCGGTCTGTTCCGGCTCGAACTTCCACGGCAGCCCGCCGGCGACATTGGAATTGAAGCGCACCGCGATCTTGCGTGCCAGCGGCGCGGAAGCCGGCGCCGCGGTCGCGACCTGGGTGGTGCCGTTGAAGCCGGTGGCGCGGCAGAACCAGTTATAGAACGGCACCGCCGCATAGGACGCGCCGACCATCAGCACCACGACGAAGCCGCAGATCGCCGCCACCATCGCATCGCGGCCAAGCCCGCGGCGCGAACCGAGCCCGCGGCGCGAGACGGCTGTCTTGTGGCTGGCGGCCGGCGGTTGCGGCATCGTCGGTTCATGCTCCATGTCGGTCACATTACCCGATTACAGTGTTACGATCATAGTGGCCGCACGAGCACGGCCGGCCCCTTGACCATGGTGACCGCGAAAAACAGCACGACCAGGACGCCGAGCGCCAGCGCAATGGCGATCGAACGCTGGCGGCGGCTCTTCTGCTGCGCCTCGGTAAGGACGATTCCATTCGGCTTCGGCTTGTTGTCCATCCGCTCGCCATGCGCCCCCTACCCGATCGACGGTATGAGCGCATGGACCACGACCTCAAGCAGCAGGGTCGCGAACAATGCGAACAGATAAAAGATGGAGAACGCAAACAGCCTTCGCGTCGCGCGCGCAGCTTCGTGGCCGCGCGGTGCCGGTAGACGTTGATGGCGAGCGCCAGCATGCCGGCGCCGAGAACCAGCGAGGTCACGCCGTAGACCGCGTCGAAATAGCCGAGCGGCCACGGCGCCAGGGCGACCGCGACCAGCACCACGGTATAAAGCAGGATCTGCAGCCGGGTGGCGTCGGGACCGGCGACCACCGGCAGCATCGGCACCCCGGCGCGGGCGTAGTCGTCGGAACGAAACAGCGCCAGCGCCCAGAAATGCGGCGGGGTCCAGAAGAAGATGATCAGGAACAACAGCAGCGGTTCGACCGACAGCGAGCCGGTTGCCGCCGCCCATGCCACCACCGGCGGCAGCGCGCCGGCCGCACCCCCGATCACGATGTTCTGCGCGGTCCAGCGTTTCAGCGCCATGGTATAGATCACGACGTAGAAGAAGATCGTGAAGGCGAGCAGCGCGCCGGCGAACCAGTTGACCAGGATGCCCAGCGTCATCACCGAGAAAAACGCCAGGGTCATTCCGAACGCCAGCGCCTCGGGCCGGGTAATGCGTCCGCGTGGAATCGGCCGGTTGGCGGTACGCGACATCAGGGCGTCGATATCGCCCTCGTACCACATGTTCAGGGCCCCCGCGGCGCCGGCGCCGACCGCGATGCAAAGGATCGAGGTGAAGGCCAGCACCGGATGGACGCGGCCCGGCGCGATCACCAGACCCACCAGCGCGGTAAAGATCACCAGCGACATGACCCGCGGCTTCAACAGCGCGATATAATCCGCAACCTCGGCCTCGGAAATCCGAACTTCCGAACTTCTCGCCGACAGCTCGACGGCGTTGTGATCGACAACCGACACGGCAGATCTCGCTTCCTAAGGTCTCGCTTCCTTGCGGCGCGGCGCAATCATCGCGCCGCGCATTCGTCTTATCGTATGCGCGGCAGCACTTCGAACTGATGGAACGGCGGCGGCGACGGCAGCGTCCATTCCAGCGTGGTGGCGCCGACGCCCCACGGATTGTCGGCGGCCTGTTCCTTGCGCATGAACGCCTCGACCACGCCGTAGATGAAAATCAGCACGCCGAACCCGGAGATAAAGGAGCCGATCGAGGACACCAGATTCCAGCCGGCAAAGGCGTCGGGATAATCGACGTAGCGGCGCGGCATGCCGGAGAGGCCGAGGAAATGCTGCGGGAAGAACACCAGGTTGACGCCGATGAAGGTGACCCAGAAGTGCAGCTTTCCGACGGTCTCCGAATACATGTAGCCGGTCATTTTCGGGAACCAGTAGTACCAGCCGGCGAAGATCGCGAACACCGCGCCCAGCGACAGCACATAGTGGAAATGCGCGACCACGTAATAGGTGTCCTGCAGTACGCGGTCGACGCCGGCATTGGCGAGCACGACGCCGGTGACGCCGCCCAGCGTAAACAGGAAGATGAAGCCGATCGCCCACAGCATCGGCGTCTTGAACTCGATCGAGCCGCCCCACATGGTGGCGATCCACGAGAAGATCTTCACGCCGGTCGGCACCGCGATCACCATGGTCGCGGCGACGAAGTAGGCCTGCGTCGCCGAGGACATGCCGACCGTGTACATGTGGTGCGCCCACACCACAAAGCCGATGCCGCCGATCGCGACCATCGCATAGGCCATGCCGAGATAGCCGAACACCGGCTTCTTGGAGAAGGTCGAGACGATCTGGCTGACCATGCCGAAGCCCGGCAGGATCAGGATGTAGACTTCGGGGTGGCCGAAGAACCAGAACAGATGCTGGAACAGCACCGGATCGCCGCCGCCCTCGGCGGAGAAGAACGTGGTGCCGAAATTGCGGTCGGTAAGCAGCATCGTGATCGCCCCGGCCAGCACCGGCAGCGCCAGCAGCAGCAGGAACACGGTGACCAGGATCGACCACACGAACAGCGGCATCTTGTGCAGGGTCATGCCCGGCGCGCGCATGTTGAAGATGGTGGTGATGAAGTTGATGGCGCCGAGGATCGACGAGGCGCCGGCCAGGTGGATCGACAGAATGGCGAAATCGACCGCCGGGCCCGGGTGGCCCGAGGTCGACAGCGGCGCGTAAAGGGTCCAGCCGGCGCCGACGCCGTTGGCGCCCGGTTCGCCCTCGACGAAGGTGGAGATAATGAGCAGCGCGAACGAGGCCGGCAGCAGCCAGAACGAGACGTTGTTCATGCGCGGGAACGCCATGTCGGGCGCGCCGATCATCAGCGGCACCATCCAGTTGCCGAAGCCGCCGATCATCGCCGGCATCACCATGAAAAAGATCATGATCAGGCCGTGCGAGGTCACGAACACATTGTAGGTATGGGTATTGTGGAAGATCTGGATACCCGGAAACATCAATTCGGCGCGGATCGCGATCGACATCGCCGCGCCGATGACGCCTGCGATGATGGCAAACACCAGGTACATCGTGCCGATGTCCTTGTGATTGGTCGAATAGACGAAACGCCGCCAGCCGGTCGGATGGTCGTGCGCGTGATCGTCATGGCCGTGATCTTGGCCGTGGTCGGTGTGAGCCGGTGTTGCTGCGGTCGTTGCCATTTTCAAATCCTGCCTTGCAGTCTTGTGGGCCTTGCGGTCCCGTCGCTCTTGTCCCGTCGATGCGCGAAGTCTTACTAGGTCCTGGGGCTCAATGCGCGGCTTCGGCCGCCGAGGCGATCGCATTCGCCGGATTGGCCGCAAATTTCTTTTTCGCGGTCTCAACCCAGGCTGCGAAATCCTGATCGCTCACCACCCGCACCGCGATCGGCATGTAGGCGTGGTCCTTGCCGCACAGTTCCGAGCACTGGCCGTAGTAGACGCCAACTTTGTTGGCCTTGAACCAGGTCTCGTTGAGGCGGCCGGGAATAGCATCGATCTTGATGCCGAAGGCCGGCACCGCGAAGGAATGGATGACGTCGGCGCCCGTGGTCTCGACCCGGACCACCTTGTTGACGGGGACGACCACTTCATTGTCGACCGTCAGCAGGCGCGGCTCCTCACACTTCTTGCGCGCTTCATCGCACGCCAACAGGGAATCGAATTCGAACTTGCCGTTATCGGGATAGGCGTAGCTCCAGTACCACTGCTTGCCGGTTGCCTTGATGGTCAAGTCGGCCTTCGGAATGTCGAGTTCCAGAAACAACAGCCGGAACGACGGCACCGCGATGGCCACCAGGATCAGCACCGGGATCAGGGTCCACGCGACCTCGATCAGGGTGTTGTGGGTGGTCCTGGACGGGACCGGATTGGCCTTGGCGTTGAACTTCACCACGATGATCGCGAGCAGCGCCAGCACGAACAGCGTGATCAGCGTGATCGTGATCAGCAGCCAGTTATGGAACGAGGTGATGTCGTCCATCACCTGCGTGGCCGATCCCTGCAGCTTGAATTCCCAGGGCGCGGGCTGCCCCAATTCGGCGAATGCCGTCCCGCCGGCCGTCACCAGCGCCGCTCCAACAACCGCTAAACCCAGCAACCGGCGGCCTATCTGGCCCTTCGACATCTTCATGCCGCTCGCGCTCCCTTAATAGAACCCCAAAGCATAGAACCCCAAAGCATTCCGCCGGACGGCGAGAGATGCTGCACGATCCGCCCCCTGACAAACGGCCACGGGAAGTACGTTTGAAGTACCTCGGCCGGATCGTTAGAACGCGTCGAAATCCAGCCTCTCAAACCATAATTCGCCGGCTCTCGCAATGCAGTAGTACGGCGCAGAGCGATGCAGCGACGGCTATTCTGCGGCAGCGACATTTTCCCGTGAAATCAGCAGAAACGGTCATATTTGCCACCGGCCTGCGCTTGACAGGCGAATTGCCCGATGTAGGCACAGATGGTGTGTTCCGCAGGAACCTGATTCGCGACGACGGCGCGGCCCATCCTGGCGCCGGACTGCCTTCAAGGCGCCGTCATTGCCGTATCAGTCCAATGTTCGGACCGACACTGCCAAGGTAATCTGGCCAAGGTAATCTGGCCAAGGGAATACTGGAAGGATGACCCGGACAGGCCCTTCGATACACCAGCCGAGACGCGCCGCAGGGCGTGGCGGCGGTCGGCTGGGCGGTCGTCGGCTGGGCGGTCGTCCGGGGCCGGGCACCCTCGCCCTCGGGTTTTTCCTGACGGTTTTCTTGACGGTTTTCCTGGGCTTTTTTCTCGGCCTGACCGCTTCCGCCAGCGCCCAGGGCGCGGTGCGCTCGGTCCATGGCGATTGGCAGATCCGCTGCGACACCCCTCCGGGCGCGCAGGCCGAGCAATGCGCCCTGATCCAGAGCGTGGTAGCGGAGGACCGCTCCAATGCCGGCCTCACCGTCATTGTACTCAAGACCGCCGACCAGAAGAGCAAATTGATGCGGGTGGTGGCGCCGCTCGGCGTGCTGCTGCCGTCCGGGCTGGGGCTGAAGCTCGACAATGTCGATGTCGGCCGCGCCGGGTTCGTGCGCTGCCTGCCCAATGGCTGCGTTGCCGAAGTTGTGATGGATGACAAGCTGTTGGGCCAGCTCCGCAACGCCAAGACCGCGACTTTTATTATCTTCGAGACCCCCGAAGAGGGCATCGGCTTCCCGCTCAGCTTGAACGGGCTCGGCGAGGGGTATGACAAGCTGCCGTGAGGCGTTGTGCCTCGGCAGATCAGGCCCGGGCCAGGCCCTCCCCTTTTCTCAAGATCATGACTATCTTCATTCGTCGTCCCGGCCAGGCGAGCGGAGCAAGCGCGAGCCGGGACCGATAACCACAGGTTACGGTGTTGTAAGATGAGTTCTCTGCGAGTCTTGGTTTAAACAGTCTTGGTTTAAACGGTCTTGGTTTAAGCAGTCTTGGATTAGACACCGAAACCTGTGGTTATGGGTCCCCGCATTCGCGGGGACGACAAGAGCATCTGCCCTCGACTGGAGTCTTCATGACCAATCCCGCCACCACCTCCCTGCTCGACCGCGCCAACCTCGACCGCGATGCCGTTCACAACGAACTGGCCCGGAGCCTTTCCGGCGCCGACGACGGCGAACTGTTTCTGGAATACAGCCAGACCGAAGCGCTGATGTTCGATAATGGGCGGCTGAAACAGGCGACCTACGACACCTCACAGGGTTTCGGCTTGCGCGCCGTGAAGGATGATGCGGTCGGTTACGCCCATTCCTCCGACGTCTCGCTGCCGGCGCTGATCCGCGCCGCCGACGCGGTCGCAGCCGTGCGCGGTGGCTATAGCGGGACATTCGCGGCGGCCCCAGCGCACACCAATGTGCGGCTCTATGGCGACGACAATCCGCTGGATGGGCCGGGCTTCGAAAGCAAGGTCAAGCTGCTCGCCGAAATCGATGCCTATGTCCGCGACAAGGATCCGCGGGTGCGGCAGGTAACGGTCAGTCTCGGCGCGACCTGGCAGGTGGTGGAGATCCATCGTCCCGACGGCGAGAGCTATCGCGATATCCGCCCGCTGGTGCGTGTCAATATTTCGGTCGTCGCCGGCCAGGGCGACCGCCAGGAAAGCGGCAGCAAGGGTTATGGCGGCCGCGAAGGCTATGCGCGCTTCATCGAAACCAGGGCCTGGCGCGAGGCCGCCGACGGCGCGATCCGCGAAGCACTGGTCAATCTTGCATCGGTCCCCGCGCCTGCCGGCGAAATGGACGTGGTGCTCGGCGCCGGCTGGCCCGGCGTGATGCTGCACGAAGCGGTCGGTCACGGGCTCGAAGGCGATTTCAACCGCAAGCGGACCTCGGCTTTCGCCGGCCTGATGGGCCAGCAGGTCGCGGCCAAGGGCGTCACCGTGGTGGACGACGGCACCATGGCGTCGCGGCGCGGCTCGTTGTCGATCGACGACGAGGGAACGCCGACCAACCGCACGGTGCTGATCGAGGACGGCATCCTGGTCGGCTACATGCAGGATCGCCAGAACGCCCGGCTGATGAACATGAAGCCGACCGGCAACGGCCGGCGCCAGGACTATGCCCATGTGCCGATGCCGCGCATGACCAACACCTACATGCTGGCCGGCAGCCGCGACCCTGCGGAAATTCTGGCCTCGGTCAAAAACGGCATCTACGCCGCGAATTTCGGCGGCGGTCAGGTCGACATCACCTCGGGCAAATACGTGTTCCAGTGCACCGAGGCCTACAAGATCGAAAACGGCAAGGTCGGCGCGCCGCTGAAGGGCGCGATGCTGATCGGCAACGGGCCGACCGACCTGCACCGGATCACCATGATCGGCAACGATCTGGCGCTGGATACCGGCATCGGCACCTGCGGCAAGAACGGCCAGGGCGTGCCGGTCGGCGTCGGCCAGCCGACGCTGCGGATGGAGCGCATTACGGTTGGAGGAACGGGCTAGTGAGCACAGAAACCGAAGCGGCAGCCCCGAAGGCGCATGGCTGGCGCGGCCAACTGCTGCAGCTCGCCGCGATCGTGCTGGCGGTATTCATCGCCAAGGGCGCCTTCGCCGAACCGTTCTATGTGCCATCGGGCTCGATGGAGCCGACGCTTTTGATCGGCGACGCGCTGCTGGCGTCGAAATATCCCTATGGTTACAGCGCCGCATCGCTGCCAATTCAAATTACCCTGCCCGAAACCGGGCGCGTGTTCGGCGGCATGCCGAAGCGTGGCGACGTGGTGGTGTTCCGCTGGCCCGGCGATCGGTCGCAGGCCTGGGTCAAGCGCGTCGTCGGCCTGCCCGGTGACCGCATCCAGATGCGGCAGGGCCAGCTCTTCATCGACGATCATGCGGCGTCGCTGAAACCCGACGGCATCGGACAGGCAGAAGACGACAATGGCGGGGTCGAACCCGCCTATCGCTACATCGAGACCCTGCCGGGCGGGGTTGCGCATGCGATCTTCAAGCTTCACGACAACGGCCGGCTCGACAACACGGCCGAAGTGACGGTGCCGCCGGGCACGGCTGTTCGTGATGGGCGACAACCGCGACAACTCCGCCGACAGCCGGGTGCCGGTGCGCCAGGGCGGCGTCGGACTGCTTCCGGTCGATGACCTGGTCGGCCGCGCCGACGCCGTGGTCGGATCATGGGACCTCGGCATTCGCAGCCAGCCGATCTGGACATGGCTGTCCGGCTTTCGCCTCGCGCGGTTCTTCACCGCGGTGATCTGAGGATCAAATCGTAGGGTTGGCAAAGCGTAAGCTTGCCCACCCTGCCATCCATTCACGGCCCGATGAACACCAAAGACTTTCTCGCCGCCTGCCTTCGCAATCCCGTCAACGACGCCATTGCCGACGAATTATTCCGGCTGGCGCTGCCGGATGCCTGGATCGTCTCCGGATGTCTCGTTCAAACGGTGTGGAATGTCCTGACCTCGCGCCCGGTCGATCACGGCATCAACGACTACGATATTTTCTATTTCGATCCCGACACCTCGTGGCAGGCCGAGGATGCCGTCATTCGCCAATTGCAGGACCGGCTCGAGAAGCCCGGCGTCAAGATCGAGGTGCGCAATCAGGCGCGTGTCCATCTCTGGTATCCGGAAAAACACGGCCTGCCCTACCCGGCGCTGCAATCCTCGACGCAAGGCATCGACCGCTTCCTGACCAAGAATACCCAGGTCGGAATCCGCCGCCAGCATGGCCGTCACGACGTCTATGCGCCGAACGGTTTCGACGATATCGCCGACATGATCGTGCGGCCCAATCCCGGAGCCAATTTCTCGGCCGCCAATTATGAGGCGAAGGCCGCGCGCTGGAAACTGCGGTGGCCGGAAATCACGGTGCTGGCTGCAGACTCCAGCGGCAAAACCGTCAGCGACCCCCGATGACACCGATGACTTGCGGCAGCAAACGCGCCGCGAGAGTTGCGTGGGCTTCGGCGGTCAGGTGAATGCCATCCGATTGCGTCGGCAGGCCGGCGACGAACGGTATTGCGGACATCGTCTTGATGCCTCTGGCCCGGAGACGATCCAGGATTTTCTGGATATTGGCCTCGTGCTCGGCGGGACTGACACCCTTCCGAGCATCGTTGTAGGGAAAGATCGCCACGATAACGAGTTCGGTCCCATCCGGTACCGCCGTATCAAGCCGCGCCAGCATGCCCGCCGTGGTATCGCCGCTGATTCCCGCATTGGCGACGGTGGCCTGATAACCCTTGGCGCGCAACATCGCCTCCAGCCGCGCCGGCCAGGCTTGATCGGATCCGACGCCATGACCGGCGGTGTTGCTGGCGCCGAAAGCGACAATTTGAGCCGCAGCGGCGCTCGCCAGATTGGCTGCGATCGTGAGCAGCAGCGCCACGGCGACCAGCAAGGAGAAATGTGACAAGGAGAAATGTGAAATCGACTCGTTTCGTCATCGCTTCCCCCAAAAGGAAGAACTAGCCTTAGCCTAGGTGGGAAGCGGCCACCCGTCTAGAACGACGTCGTCAGTTCGGTCAGCCATGGCGGCGAGGCGGCGACCAGCGTGGCCTCTAGTCGCTTGTCGGCGCCGCTCACGATCGCCACGCCGATCACGATGAACGCCGCGCCGAGCAAACCCTTGCCGAGCTTTCCCGCCGACATCAGGCGTGAGCGCACACCCATCAGCGTC
The DNA here is from genome assembly GCA_963771225.1 of uncultured Pseudomonadota bacterium. Lineage (GTDB taxonomy): Bacteria > Pseudomonadota > Alphaproteobacteria > Rhizobiales > Xanthobacteraceae > Bradyrhizobium. The sequence goes on from CAVYSR010000018.1 coordinate 248,332, forward strand.
GCGCGCGACAGCAATCCCAGCAGGATCAGCGGCAACGCCGCACCGATGCCGAACACCGCCATGGTCAGCGCCACCCGCAGCAGATCGTGGCCCTGCGAGGCCAACAGCGACGCCGCGCCGAGCGTTGGGCCGACGCAGGGAGACCACACCGCGCCAAGCAACAGGCCGATCGCGAACTGTCCTCCTATTCCCGACGATGCGGCGCCGCCAAAGCGCCGATCGGCCCAATCGGAAATCGGCCCGCCTGCCGCCGCGAGCCGGGCCTGCCATGCCGGAACCAGCAGGACCGCGCCAAGCCCGATCATGATCGCGGCGGCTGCAAGGCGGAACATGCCGGCATCGATGCCGAGCCCGAAGCCAACCAGCGCGAGCAACAGGCCAAGCACCGTGAACGACAGCGAAAGACCGGCGGCCAACGCAACCGCGCCGAGCGGATGCGCGACAACCGCCGTGCCGAGCACGATCGGGACCAGCGGCAGCACGCAAGGCGACAGGATCGACAGCAACCCGGCCGCGAAGGCCAGCGCAAGCGTGGTCATGGAAACGCTGTGGTCATGGAAACGCTAAAGGCTCTTGTCGAGCAGGGCTGCGATCGAAGCCTCTTTGGTGTCGCCGACGGAGCGTCCCTGTTCGGCCGACCCCTTGAACACGATCAGCGTCGACTGCATCTGGGCGCCGAACTGTTTGACCACCGGCATCATCGCATCGAAATCGACGCGGAAGATCTTCAGGTTCCTGAATTTGGGATCCGCCGTCAATTTGTCGAGAATGGGTCCCTGCGCCTTGCAGGTCGGGCACCAATCGGCATGGATTTCGACCAGAATCGGGCTGTTCGAGGCCTGAGCCGCCTTGAACGCCTCCTCCGAAAATGGAACCGGGGTACCGGCAAATGCGGGCGTGAACGACCCGGCGGTGACCAGCAAGCCGGCGAGAACCGCGCCGTTAAAAACTCTCCGCGTCAACATCATTGTCAGCTCCCTGATCGACCGGCGTCCCCGAACCTTGCTCAATCAAGCATGACCGTTTTCGGCGCGCATTCCTATTACGCACCGATGTCAGCAATGTTACCGCACCACGCCCGAGATAAATCCGGGCTTGCGCCGCGGCGGCTTTATTTCCTTTTTCAGAAAACAGTGCGCTTCTTTCCCGGCATAGCCCGGCCGCGCATAGGTCCAGGCCCGGCATTTGTTGTCGGCGGCACAGGCCGCCTTGCAGGCCTCGTCCCCCTCGCCGCTTTTGATATCGAAACTGCGGTAGTCGCCGCCGAAACGGTCGATCGAGGTTTCGACCGCGCCATTGCGCGGCTCCACCACGCCGGCGCCGCGCACGCCCGAGACGCAGCAATTATCCCGGATGCGCGCCGGGACGCTGTTCTTCAGCCAGCAGACGGCGCCGCCGGTGATATCGGTCGGATAGTTGAAGCTCCACGCCCGGCAGCGCCGGTCGCGTTCGCACACCAATGCGCATTCCGCCGGATCGCCCGAAGCGAGCGTCGAACTCTGGTAGTCACTACCCGGACGATCGAAATTTGCCTGAGCTTGTGCCGGTCGCGAGGTGCCGGCGGCCACCGAGAAAGCCAGCGCCACCACACACGCCCTGAGCAGGCGGCCTCCCCACATTCGCGAATGCTTTCCGACTGGATCTCTTTGTTTGAGCGCTGAACCGCAGTTTCGCGGGCTGCCATTTGATCGCCATCAACCTGTACGGCGGATGAACGGCCCAAAAATCCGGCAACAACCCGCCACAAACCCGAACCGGAGCGCCGGGCTTCAAAGCGTTTTCGAGCGAAAGCCTGCCCCGGACATGATCCGGGGTGGCGACTCGGTTCGCGCCAAGAAAACGCGTCAAAACAAAAGACTAGATCATCGGTTCTGATTTAATCAGGACGATGATCTAGAAGGCGTATTCGTCGTAAGCCGGCTCCACGGAGCCCTGCCAGGGGCCGCGGAATTTCTCCAGCATCTCCTCGGCGGGGGTCCGGCCGGCGTCGATAATCCGCTCCAGCGGCTCGAGATGACGGCTCTCGTCGCGGCCGAGGTGATCGATGTGGCCACGACGCCGCAGCCCCGCATGCGCCAGCGCCACGCATTCCTTGGCGATTTCGAACAGATAGCGATCCCTGATCCTGGCCTTGAAGCCGAAGCGCGGCACGTCGTCCCGCAGCGCCTGGCGCTCGCCGGCATTCCAGTGCTTGGCGATGTCCCAGGCGGCATCCAGGCTGGTATCGTCGTAGAGCAGCCCGACCCAGAACGCCGGCAGCCCGGGCAGTCGTCCCCACGGCACGCCGTCAGCTCCGCGCATCTCCAGATAACGCTTCAGCCGCACTTCCGGAAAGATCGTCGACAAATGATTGGCCCAGTCCGACAGCGTCGGACGCTCGCCCGGAAACGCCGGGTTCTTGCCGTCAAAGAAATCGCGGAACGACGATCCCGCGACGTCGATATACGCATCGCCGCGCTTGACGAAATACATCGGCACATCCAGCGCGTAATCGACCCAGCGCTCGAACCCCATGCCATCCTCGAACGCCCACGGGATCATGCCGGCGCGCGCATTGTCGGTATCGCGCCAGATCTCGGAGCGAAACGACAGGAAGCCGTTGGGCTTGCCCTCGGTGAAAGGCGAATTGGCGAACAAGGCGGTCGCCACCGGCTGCAACGCCACCGAGACTCGCAGCTTCTTGACCATGTCGGCTTCCGACGAGAAGTCGAGATTGGTCTGCACCGTGCAGGTCCGGTACATCATGTCGAGGCCGTAGCGGCCGACCTTCGGCATGTAGTTGCTCATGATCTTGTAGCGACCCTTGGGCATCACCGGAATCTGCTCCCGCGACCATGACGGCGTCATGCCGAGCCCGAGAAACCCGATGCCCAGGGGAGCTGCGATCTCGCGCACCTGCGCCAGATGCGCCATCAGTTCGGCCTGGGTCTGATGCACGGTCTCGACCGGCGCGCCCGATAATTCGAATTGTCCGCCGGGCTCCAGCGAAATCGCGCCGCCGCCGGTGACGTCATACAGCCCGATGATGTTGCCGCGTTCGATGATCGGCTCCCAGCCGAGCAGCAGCTTCATGCCTTCCAGCAACGCGCCGATGCCGCGCGCGCCCTCATAAGGCACGGGATGATGGCCTTGCAGCGTGAACGGCGTTTTCTCGTGCTCGGTGCCGATCCGGAATTCGGACGGTGGCTTCACGCCGGCTTCCAGCCACGCGACCAACTCGTCGCGCGAATGCAGCGGCGTCATATCGATCTGGTCACGCGCCATACAAATTCCGGATGAAAGGCGCTTCGACCGAACGCGCGCGGTGTCGGGGATGTCCCCGGACCGACCGGCCCGGGGATGCTGGGGACGAAAACAATATCATCGTGCCGGCGCGCCGTCTCTTGCGACGCCCGCCTGGGCCTCATCGCACGAACAGCCGAGCCGGTCGAGCAGGCCGCTGAGCCTGACCGCATCGGCATCGGACAATTTCGAGCCGACATGCTTTTCGATCGCGGCGGAATAGGCGCTCCACATCTTCTTCTGCAACTCGCGCCCGGCCTCGGTGATCTCGACGAACTGGCCGCGCTTGTCGATCTTGCATTCGCGGCGCACCGCCAGCCCTTCGTCGACCAGCCGCTCGATCAGCCGCGACGTCGAGTATTGCGGGATCAGCATCTGTTTTTCCAGTTCCACGGGACGCATCTCGCCGGACGGCGCGCGCGACAATTCGAGCAGCGCATCATACCAGGCGAGCGGCGGGAAACCGGCCTTCTTCAAATCCAGTTCGACCGCGTCGAGCACCCGGCTCCGGATCCGCATCAGGCGGATCCAGGCTGCCGTCACTTCGCTCGATGGCCTGCGCTTCATGGCAACGCCCATGGGTTTCAACTCACGGCTTTCAACTTCGCATTCAACTCTGGTGTTCCGGACCCCAACCGCGCTTATATGGCTCCCCGGCGCGGTTCAAGTCCCGTCATTCTCCCGGCAGATGCCGCCGTCGTGAGAAAGAGCTTTTGTCCATCGCACACTAGCCCAATAAATGCAGCTGCATCAATCTTGACTATTTCATGCAGATGCATTTAATCACCGCACTTCCCATAACCGATAATTCGCAGGAAGGAAAACTCCCATGAAACTGTATTATTCGCCCGGCGCCTGTTCGCTCTCCCCCCACATCGCGCTGCTGGAAGCGGGTCTCCCCTACGATCTGGTCAAGGTCGACCTGCGCGCCAAGAAGCTCGATAATGGCGACGACTTCCTGAAGGTGAATCCGAAGGGTCAGGTGCCGGTGCTCGGCCTCGATAGCGGCGAACTGGTGACCGAAGGCCCGGTCATTGTCCAGATGATTGCCGACCGGGCCGCCGGCAAGAATCTCGCGCCCCCCCGCGACAGCGCCGAGCGCTACAAGCTGCAGGAATGGCTCAATTTCGTCACCACGGAATTGCACAAGAACTTCGGCCCGATGTTCAGCCCGGTGCTCGCCGACGAGGCCAAGGGCTTCTTCAAGGACCGGGTGATGACCAAGTTCAAATACGTCGACAGCCAGCTGGCCGGCCGCGACTATCTGATGGGCAAGCAGTTCACCGTCGCCGACGGCTATCTGTTCACGATGCTGGCCTGGGCCGAACGGATGAATTTCGATCTCTCCGCGATGCCGAACCTGCTCGCCTACAAGGCCCGCGTCGCCGCGCGCCCGAAGGTCCAGGAAGCCCTGACCAAGGAAGGCCTGATGAAGGCCGCGTAAGTTTCTCGATCGAGTGCGATAACAAAAGGGGCCGGATCGATGATCCGGCCTTTTTGGTTCGCACCATCGCCAACGTTCGTCATTGCGAGGAGCGCTTGCGACGAAGCAATCCAGCTTGCTTTGCGGATGGATTGCTTCGCGGAGCCTGTCATCGGGCGCGCATTCGCGCGACCCGTTGGCTCGCAATGACGGAAGAGCCTTACGCCGCCGCCAGCTTCTTCGGCGGGAAGCGGCCGTAGAAGGTCTCGCCCTTGGCCGCCATCTCGATCAGCAATTTCGGCGGCGTGAAGCGCGAGCCATATTTGGCCTCGAGCTTGTGGCACAGTTCGACGAACTTTTTCGTGCCCATGAAGTCGATATAGGACAGCGTGCCGCCGGTGAACGGCGCAAAGCCGAAGCCGAGGATCGAGCCCACGTCGGCCTCGCGCATATCGGTAATGACGTGATCCTCCACGGTGCGCGCAGCTTCCACCGCCTGCACCACCAGAAAGCGCTGCTTCATCTCCTCGATGTCGAGCGTGTCCGGATCGAGATGCTTCGGCTGCAGGCCGCTCAGCGCCGACCACAGGCTCTTCTGGCCCTTGCCCTTTTCCGGATAGTCGTAAAATCCCTTGCCGTTCTTGCGGCCGAAGCGGCCTTGTTTCTCGACCATCTCGACCAGCAGCTTCTTCTGGGTCTGGTCGATGGCGTTGGCGCCGAGATCGGCCTCGGTCGCCTTCATGATCTTGAGCACCAGGTCGAGCGCCACTTCGTCGGACAGCGACAGCGGCCCCACCGGCATGCCGGCCATCTTCGCGGTGTTCTCGATCATCGCCGGCGGCACGCCTTCCATCAGCATTTCAAGGCCCTCGGCGGTAAATCGCAATACGCAGCGGTTGGCGAAGAAGCCTCTGCTGTCATTGACCACGATCGGCGTCTTGCCGATCACGCGGACATAATCCAGCGCGGTGGCGAGTGCGACATCGCCGGTGTTCTTGCCGACGATGATCTCCACCAGCATCATCTTCTCGACCGGCGAGAAGAAATGAATGCCGATGAACTTGCCCTGGTCCTTGAACTCCTCGGCCAACGAATTGATCGGCAGCGTCGAGGTGTTGGAGGCAAAGATCGCATCGGATTTCAACAGCGGCTGCGCCTTGGCGTAGGTTTCGGCCTTGACCTTGCGATCCTCGAACACCGCCTCGATGATGAGATCGCAATCCTTCAACACGCTGTAATCGGCGGTCGCGCTGATGCGCGACAGGATGGCGTCACGGTCGCTCTCCTTGGCGCGCCCCTTGGCAATCAAATCGTCGATCACCGCTTTGGCGTGGCCCTTGCCCTTGTCGGCGCTCTCCTGGTCGCGGTCGATCAGCACCACCTCGATGCCGGCGCGCGCCGAGACATAGCCGACGCTGGCGCCCATGAAGCCGGCGCCGATGATCGCGAGTTTCTTCACCTTGGTCGGCGGCACGTTTGGCGGACGCCGGGCGCCCTTGTTCAATTCCTGCATCGACAGGAACAGGCTGCGGATCATCGCAGCCGCTTCATTGCTGCGCAGGATCTGCGTGAAGTAACGCGACTCGACCCGCAGCGCGGCGTCGATCGGCAACTGCAAGCCTTCATAGACGCAACTCATGATGGCGCGCGCCGCGGGATAATTGTCGTAGGTCTCGCGGCGGAAGATGGCGTTGCCGGCTGGAAACATCATCATGCCGGCCTTGGAATAGACCGGACCGCCCGGCAGCTTGAAGCCCTTCTCGTCCCAGGGCGCGACCGCCTTGCCGCCGCCCTTGATCCAGTCCTTTGCAGTCTTGATCATGTCACCGGCCGGCACCACCGCATCGACCAGCTTCAGCGCCTTGGCCTTGGCCAGGTTGAGCGCTTCACCCTTCAAGAGCAACGGCATTGCGTCCTGCGGGGCCACAATGCGTGGCACGCGCTGGGTGCCCCCGGCGCCGGGGAAAAGCCCGACCTTCACCTCCGGCAGCCCAAGACGGGTCTTCGGGTTTTCCGCGGCGACGCGGTAATGACAGGCCAGCGTCAGTTCGAACGCGCCGCCGAAGGCGAGGCCGTTGATGGCGGCCGCCCACGGCTTGCCGCACGTTTCGATGCCGCGAAACACCAGCGAGGATTTGCGGCTCTCGTCGAACAGCATCTGGTTGGCCGCGACCTCACCCTTGGCCTTGAGCAATTCGGCATAGCGGCGGTTCATGCCTTCGAGCATCGACAGGTCGGCGCCGGCGGAGAACGCCTCCTTGCCCGAGGTGACGACGACGCCCTTGACCGCCGGATCGGCGGAGGTCTGCTTCACGATCTCTTCGAGTTCGGTAATCGTGGTTTCATCGAGCACGTTCATCGAACGGCCCGGAATATCCCACGTCACCAGCACGATGCCGTCGGCATCGGTCTCAATCCTGAAATTCTTGAAGGCCATTGTGTTGCTCCATCAGCCGCGTTGCCAGTCGCCATAAGGCGCGCCGGATTTGTGGGTTAATCGGTAATGATCTCCGTCCTGGTCGTGGACAAGATCAATCTCGGAGTAGTGACAGCGTTCGCGTTGCGCACGCGTGCCGACGACAAGAAAGACCGCGTCGCGGTCGGTGCGGTTCACCAGATGATGACCGTTCGGGACGCCGGCCTTGAAGCCGGCAGCGTCGCCCGGCTTCACGATCGTCTCGCCTGCATCCTCGACCAGCACCAATTCGCCCTCGATCATATAGACGAACTCGTCTTCCTGCTCGTGCCAATGACGCGCCGACGACGCCGCGCCCGGCCTTAACCGCATCAGGTTGACGCCGAACTGCGTCAGGCCCGCCGCATCACCCAGCGACTGCCATTCCCGGCCAGCCACGATCCCGGCGAACGGCTCCGGATAGGTGCTCCCGCTGCGCGCCGGCAACGCGCTCAGATCGATTCTCGGCATCAGCCTCTCGCTTCAGATCGCAGGGGGCAATCTCCCCCCTTGCGGGGGAGGGTCGGGGTGGGGGGTAGCTGCAAGCTCAGTGCTTGGAGACCCCCACCCCCGACCCCTCCCCGCAAGTGGGAGGGGAGACGAGGTCCACCAAAAAACTAAACCCGCTCGATGATGGTGGCGGTGCCCATGCCGCCGCCGATGCACAGCGTGACCAGCGCGGTCGACTTGTTGGTGCGCTCGAGTTCGTCGAGCACGGTGCCCAGAATCATCGCCCCCGTCGCGCCGAGCGGATGGCCGAGCGCGATCGCGCCGCCATTGACGTTGATCTTGGCGTTGTCGATGTCGAAGGCCTGCATGTAACGCAGCACCACCGAGGCGAACGCCTCGTTCAACTCGAACAGATCGATATCCGATTTCTTCATGCCCGACCGCTCGAACAGCTTCTGGGTCACATCGACCGGACCGGTCAGCATCATCGCCGGCTCGGAGCCGATATTGGTGAACGCGCGGATTTTGGCGCGCGGCTTGAGGCCATGCTTCGCGCCGGCCTCCTTGCTGCCGAGCAGGACGGCGCCGGCGCCGTCGACGATACCCGAGGAATTGCCGGCGTGATGCACGTAGTTGATGCGCTCGATTTCCGGATGCGACTGGATCGCCACCGCATCGAAGCCGCCCATCTGGCCCATGGCCACGAATGACGGCTGCAACTGGCCGAGCGACTGCATCGTCGTCGTGGGCCGCATATGCTCATCCTTGGCGAGGATGGTGAGCCCGTTGACGTCCTTGACCGGGACCACCGAATTCTTGAAGCGGCCCTCGTCCCATGCCTTGGCGGCGCGCTGCTGGCTCTGCACCGCATAGGCGTCGACGTCATCGCGCGAGAAACCGTATTTGGTCGCGATCAGGTCGGCCGACACGCCCTGCGGCATGAAATAAGCCGGCACCGCGATCGAAGGATCCATCGGCCAGGCGCCGCCGGAGGCGCCGATGCCGACGCGGCTCATGGATTCGGCGCCGCCACCGATGGTGAGTTCATGCTGGCCGCTCATGATCTGGGCCGCGGCAAAATTCACCGCATCGAGGCCCGATGCACAGAACCGGCTGATCTGCACCCCGGGCACCGACTGGCCGAGACCGGCTTTCAGCGCCGCAAAGCGCGCAATGTCGGAACCGGCCTCGCCGACCGGATCGACCACGCCGAGCACGACGTCGTCGACGACATCTTGCTTGAGATGGTTGCGCTCCTTGAGCGCTTTGAGCGGCGCCGTCGCCAGCGCCAGCGCGGTCACCTCGTGCAACGCGCCATCGGCCTTGCCGCGGCCACGCGGCGTGCGAACGTGATCGTAGATATATGCCTCAGGCATTCATTTTCTCCCGTTTCGGTCTCGGCCCTGATCGAGCCAGACGAACTACAGAACAGTCAAATCGTGCGGTCGTCATTGCGAGGAGCCCTTGCGACGAAGCAATCCATTCTTCCTTCGTGGCCAAATGGATTGCTTCGCTTCGCTCGCAATGACGCTTCAGAAAGCTTCTGCCGCCAATTCCATGGTGGTCGCGCTTCCGGTCTGGATGCGCGCGAGATGTAGTGCTGTTTCCGGCAGCATCCGTTCCATGAAGAAGCGGCCGGTCACCAGCTTGGTGGTCAGATAGGGCGTCGCACCGCCGCCCGCAATCTTGTCCTGGGCCACTTTCGCCATCCGCGCCCACATATAGGCGAAGGTGACAAGGCCGAACAGTTGCATGTAGTCGGTGGCGGCGGCCCCGGCATTGTCCGGCTTCATCATCGCATTCTGCATCAGCCAGGTGGTGGCCTGCTGCAGATGGCCGAGCGCGGTGCTCAAGGGTGCGACAAACGGCTTCATGGCCTCGTCGGCGCCGTGATCCTTGGCGAAGCTGGCGACCTCACCAAAGAATGACATCACGGCGCGGCCGCCGTCGCGGGGCAATTTGCGCCCCACAAGGTCGAGCGCCTGAATGCCGTTGGCGCCCTCATAGATCATGGCGATGCGCGCATCGCGCACGAACTGCTCCATGCCGTTTTCGGCGATATAGCCGTGGCCGCCGAACATCTGCTGCGCCAGCACGGTGTTGGAAAATCCGACATCGGTCAGCACCCCCTTCATCACCGGCGTCATCAGGCCCATATGGTCGTCCGCCTCCTGCCGGTCCTTGGGATCGCTGGAGCGGTGGGCGACGTCGCTCTTCAGCGAGGTCCATACCACCATGGCGCGGGCGGCCTCGTTGAAGGCGCGAATCGTGAGCAGCGTGCGGCGCACGTCGGGATGCACGATGATCGGATCGGCCGGCTGGTCCGGCGCCTTCGGCCCCGACAGCGCGCGGCCCTGCAGACGATCGCGGGCATAGGCCACGGCGTTCTGATAGGCGACCTCGGATTGCGCGAGCCCCTGCACCGCGACGCCGAGCCGCGCCTCGTTCATCATCACGAACATGCCCTGCATGCCCTTGTTTTCCTCGCCGATCAGCCAGCCGGTGGCGCCGTCATAGTTCATCACGCAGGTGGAATTGCCGTGAATTCCCATCTTGTGTTCGATCGAACCGCAGGACACGTTGTTGCGCGCGCCGAGCGATCCATCCGGATTGACCAGAGTTTTCGGCACCACGAACAGCGACACGCCCTTGATGCCGGCGGGCGCGCCCTCGATCCGCGCCAGCACGAGGTGGATGATGTTCTCGGCGAGATCGTGCTCGCCGGCGGAGATGAAAATCTTCGTGCCCGATATCTTGTAGCTGCCGTCGGCCTGCTTGACCGCCTTGGCGCGCAGCAGGCCGAGATCGGTGCCGCATTGCGGCTCGGTGAGATTCATGGTGCCGGTCCACTGTCCCGCCACCATCTTCGGCACGAATGCCGCCTTCTGTTCGGGCTTGCCGTGCACGATCAGCGCCGCCGTCGCCCCGAGCGTCAGCCCGCCATACATCGAAAACGCCATATTCGCCGACATCTGGAATTCGTTGACGGCCTGGGACAGTGTGACCGGCAGACCCTGCCCGCCATATTCCGCCGGCGCCGAAAGGCCGAGCCAGCCGCCGTCGGCCACCTGCCTGAACGCCTCCTTGAAGCCCTTCGGGGTTGTGACGCTGCCGTCGTCATGGCGGGTGCAGCCCTCCAGATCGCCGACGCGGTTCAGCGGCTGCAACACTTCCTCGCTGAGCTTGGCAGCCTCGGCCAAAATCGCCTCCCGCACATCGGCGGAGGCGTCGCTGAAGCCGGGAAGATTGTCATAGCGGTCGATCTGGAACACGTCGTTGAGCAAAAAATGGACGTCTTCCAGAGGGGCTTTGTAGCTCGGCATGGTTTCCTCTCGGCTGGGCTGGCGGGTCTCGTTTAGGGAAGTTTTTGCGGCGCAGCAATCGCTCAGTTCCAGAATTGGACCTTAACCGGTTCCGGAGCTCCAAGACACCCATACACCCATCAAGACGGACGGGCTGTAGCGACGAAGCGGAGCCAGCGCTTTACCCTTGCACTAGTTGCTCCCCCATCAGCCGATGCAGCAGGTTGATGGCCTTGAGCGGGCGCACCATCACCTTGAAATGCGTGATCCGGCCATTGTCCCCGAAAGTGATGATGTCGACACCATTGATCCTGATGCCATCGATCTCGTTTTCGAACTCGAGCACCGCGCCGGTTTCGCTGCGCCATTCCCCGATATAGGCAAAGCCCGGGCCGCCCAGCACCTTGTCCGCGCCCAGCAGATACTTGAAGGTGATCTCGCGCCCACGCTGCGGCGTATGCACGACCGGGCTTTCAAACACCGCCTCGGGGTCGAGCAGATCCCACAGCGCGGCGCGGTCGTGGGATTTGGTGTAGTCGTACCATTTGTCGAGAGCGGTCATGGTCATCGGGTGTCTCCTGTGACAGGGGCTGCGAAGCGGAGGCCGGTAGTAGCGAGCGCTTTTGTTTGAGCATGATCTTATCGGAAAACCGGTATCCACTTTTCCGGATCATGCTCTAAGCGCTGATCCGTTTCATGAAGTCGCCGCTAGCGTCGGCAAATTCGAGCTTCAGGCGTTCCACCAGTTCCGCCACCGGCGGCGCATCTGCGATCTGGCCGATACCCTGTCCGGAGCCCCAGATGTCGCGCCACGCCTTGACCTTCATGTTGCCGCCGGAACCGAAATTCATTTTCGATTTGTCGGCGACCGGCAGGTTGTCCGGATCGAGGCCCGCCGCCACGATCGAGGGACCGAGATAATTGCCGTGCACTCCGGTGAACAGGTTCGAATAGACAATGTCGTGCGCGGCATGCGCGGTGAGCGCGCTCTTGTAGGCCTGATCGGCGTTGGCTTCCTCGGTGGCGATGAAGCGCGTGCCCATGTAGGCAAGGTCGGCGCCGAGCGCGAGCGCGGAGGCGATGCTCCAGCCATCGGAGATCGCACCCGACAGCAGGATGGTGCCCTTGAACCATTGCTTGACTTCGCGCACCAGCGCGAACGGCGACAACGTGCCGGCGTGGCCACCGGCGCCTGCGCAAACCAGAATAAGACCGTCGACGCCCTGTTCGGCCGCCTTGCGCGCGTGCCTGACGTTGATGACATCGTGGAACACCACGCCGCCATAGGAATGCGCGGCCTCGACAATTTCCAGCGGCGGACGCAGCGAGGTGATGATGATGGGCACCCTGTGCTTGACGCAGGTTTCCATATCCTTCATCAGCCGATCATTGGAGACGTGACAGATCTGGTTGACGGCATAGGGCGCGACTTTCTTTTCCGGATGCCGCGCCGCGTATTCGCCGAGTTCATCCTCAATGCGAGACAGCCACTCGCCGAGTTTTTCAACCGGGCGCGCGTTGAGCGCCGGAAACGAGCCGACGATACCGGCCTTGCACTGAGCGATGACCAGTTCAGGCCCGGAGACGATGAACAGCGGCGCGCCAACCACGGGTAATTGAAGCCGGCCCTTTAGCGATACGGGAAGTGGCATGATGTCCTCTTTTTGTGACTGGCGCGGCGGCCGCGTCCAATGTCCTTGATGCAGGTGTCGTTGATCCGAGTGTCGTTGCGCAAAACTTCGGCGAGAGCAGCGGAAGAGAATCAGGAACCCGTCATTAGAATCGCTTCTCCCGAGGCCAGCAGACGCTCATCCGCGACGGAGTCACCGTAGACCTCCGCGCAGCAGAAGATTTGCCGCTTGCCTAGTTTCAGAATTTTGCCCAGGGCGATGAACCGCTTCGCAACCGCCGGCCTGAAGAAATTCACCGAGTTATGCGCGGCGAGCACTTCCACGGTGATCGTTGCAGCCGCGAAGCCGCACGCCGTATCGATCAGCGCACCCATCACGCCGGCGTGCAAAAATCCCGAATACTGTCCGAACTCAGTGCGCCAGGCCAACTGCAGTTCGGCGCGACCTTCAGATGCAGCAGTTACCTCCAGTCCGAGCCATTCGTTGAAGGCAGATGTCTTCGAGACCGCTCTCAATTTTTCCAGCGCTGAGCAGGCTTCAATCATCGGTGGGTACCTTCGCCCGGCGACTGGTAGTTAAACCCAGCCAAGAACAAGCCCTTCCTTATGCGCATTGACGCATATGCGCATTTATGCATATAGTCAAGGGAAGGTTGAGGGAGACTCCAGATGGCGCTCGGTGACGCGATCCTTGTGTGTCTGACGGAACGTCCGATGACGGGCTACGAACTCGCCAAGACGTTCGATGCGTCGATCGGATTCTTCTGGAGAGCCGACCACCAGCAGATTTATCGCGAACTCGCGCGACTGCGTGATCGGGGCCACGTTCAAGGCCGCGAGGTCGTGCAATCGGGCAAGCCCAACAAACTGGTCTACACGCTCACGCCCGAGGGCAAAGCGGCGCTGCGGCACTGGGCGGCCCGGCCGAGCAGCGCGTCTTCCATCAAGGATGATCTGCTGGTGCGGCTTTACGCGCTCGACAGCGTCGACATCGACCCGCTGCGCGCCGACCTCATGGCGCGGCTGGAATACCACCGCGACCGCTTCTCCCGGTTCGAGCATATCTTAAGGAAACGCTTCCCTCACGGCGCCGTATCAACCGCAGATACCGGCAGGCTGCTCGGACTTCGTTTGGGGCTTCGTTACGAGCGCACGGTGGCGGAGTGGTGCGAGGAGGCGCTCCTCACGCTGTCGGCCATCGACAACCGAAATGGTGTCACGTCGATCCAGGGCAGCCAGGGCGTAACCAACGGATGACCGGTCGCGTCCCGACCCGCCGCGGCGGATCTGCATTCGGATAGCCGCGGCAATCGCTCGGTTCCAGCACTGAACCTTAAACCGCTCCCGAAGCCAGCGAGGGCCATGGCGGCATTTTGGCCGGTCCAACCGGCGTCGGCCGACGCCGGCAGCCCTGAAATTCGCCATTAAGGCAATTTTCGGCGCGGCCGTCCGATTCCTTAACCGGTTATTTACCGTAACGCGAAAAAGTCGAAGCCAGAGGCAGACGACCTGCGCGGAATTCGATTGTCTCTTCAACAGGGACGCGCGGGGAGGCTGAAGGCGCAGGTGGTGCGCCGAAGTCGGAACCGGACGAAAGCATGAATTCGCGCGTATCGTGGAGTGTTGAGGGCATCGATCCAGCCGTGCGCGAGAAGGCCGAGGCCGCCGCGCGCCAGGCCGGCATGTCTTTGAACGAGTGGCTCAACTCGACCCTCGGCAATTCCGCACCTGCCAATTTCCGTAACGCTCCGGATCCGCGGCCGACGCTGCCGAGCCAGGAAACCCAGGACGTCGCCGACATTCATCAGCGGCTCAATTCGATCACCCGCCAGATCGAACAGATTTCGCGCCCGGCGCCGCGCAACGACGAACCCCGTACCGATGCTCCCCGTGGCGACGCACCGCCTAATGGTGCGCCCCGCAACGACGCCGCCCGCGGCGAGCCGGCCGTCGCCCGGCAATTGAACGACGCGATCTCGCGTCTCGACGCACGGCTGTCGCAGATTTCAAACCCTTCGGCGGCGAAACCAATGCCGCCTCAGGACAAGCAGCGCCAGGCCGAGATGGTCGAGCGTGCCGCGGCCGCGGTCTATCGTCCCTCCCCGCCGATCAGCCCGGCATCGCTCGATGTCGCGATCGCAGAAATCACTGCGCGCCAGAACGAACTCGATAAAGCCGCGCCACGGCCGCTACCGCCGAGCAGCGCGCCGCCGATCGCACCTGCCATGGCGGCGCCGGCCGAGACCGCGCCGGCCGTGCCGGCAGGTCCGGATTTTTCCATACTCGAGCGCCAGCTGTTCAAGATCACGAGCCAGATCGAGGCTTTGCAGCGTCCGAGCGGGATCGAGCAATCGATCGCCGCCTTCCGCAGCGAACTGGCGGAAATTCGTCAGGCCATTACCGAGGCGATGCCGCGCCGCGCGATCGAATCGATCGAGAACGAAATCCGCTCGCTGGCGCGCCGCATCGACGATACCCGCCAGAGCGGCATCGACGGCCAGGCGCTGGCCGGGATCGAGCGGGCTTTGAGCGAAATTCGCGAAGTGCTGCGCTCGCTGACCCCGGCCGAACAACTCGCCGGCTACGACGAGGCGATCCGCAACCTGGGCGCCAAGCTCGACCTGATTTTGCGCGCCAGCGACGACCCCTCGACGGTCCGTCAGCTCGAAGGCGCCATCGCCGCGCTTCGTTCCATCGTCTCCAATGTCGCCTCCAACGACGCATTGGTGCGGCTCAGCGACGACCTGCGCCTGTTGTCGTCGAAGGTCGACCAGCTTGGCCAATTGGAAAGCCATGGTGATTCGTTTGCGGTTCTCGAACAGCGGATCGCCGCGCTGACATCGACGCTGGAAGGCCGCGAACGGCCGGCCGCGAGCGAAAATTCAGAGCATCTCGAGGGCGCGCTGCGGGCGCTGTCCGACCGCATCGACCGCATGCCGGTCGGCAATGACGGCGCCTCCGCCTTCGCGCATCTCGAACAGCGCGTGTCCTATTTGCTCGAACGGCTCGAAGCCTCGGCCGATCACCGCGGCGGCAATCTCGGACGGGTCGAGGACGGGCTGCAGGACATTCTGCGCCATCTCGAAACCCAGCATGCGAACTTCGCCGCACTGACTGCGAGCAGCCAAGGCGCCGTGGCAGCGCCGGACGGCGGCCTGGTCGATATCGTCAAGCGTGAACTGTCCGATATCCGCTTCAGCCAGTCGGAAACCGATCGCCGCACCCAGGATTCGCTTGAGACCGTACACAACACCCTCGGCCACGTGGTCGATCGGCTGGCGATGATCGAAGGCGATCTGCGTGCGGTCCGTTCCACGCCGGCTGCACCCGCAGCACCGCAACGGCCAGTGCCCCCGGCGCCTCAACCCGCTCCGCCGCAGGCCGGGGCAACTCGCCCCGCGATGCCGCCGCAACCGAAGCCTGAATTGCCAAATCCGGCCGCGGCCCAGCAACATTTTGCGGCAGCGCCCCGCGAGTTCCACGCCGCGCAGCCGGTGACGCCGGCCGCTGCCATGGCGCCAAAATCCATCAGCGAAATTCTGGAGCCGCAGACCGCGTCGCCGCGTGCCGCGATCGAGCCCGAACTGCCGCCCGATCACCCGCTCGAACCCGGGACACGGCCGACCGGACGGACGGCTTCGCCATCGGAGCGCATTGCCGCTTCGGAAAACGCGATCAGCGAAATTTCGGCGGGTCCGAAAGAGCCGGTCAGCGCAACGAACTTCATTGCCGCCGCGCGCCGGGCTGCCCAGGCCGCCGCGGCCGCTCCGCCCGCCGGCAAGGCGGCTCGCGGCCTGCAAAAGGACCCCGCCGGCAACAAGGCCGGCGAACCCTCGACGATTACCTCCAAGATTCGCTCGCTGCTGGTTGGCGCGAGCGTCGTCGTCATCGTGCTAGGCACGTTCAGGATGGCGATGACGCTGCTCGACAGCGGCAGCCCGCCGCAACCGCCTGCCATCGAGAATTCCGTCGAACCGCCGCCGGCTCCACCGCCCGCGGTCGTAAAACCGGCCATGCCGGCTCCGGCGATGCCCTCGATGACCTCGCCGACACCGATCGGACGGCAATCATTCAATACCGCAGCACCTGATGCTGCCGACAGCACCGCGTCGATCCCGATCCCACAGGCCGAAGCTGTTCCTTTCGCCTCTCTCGCGTCTATCGGCGACGTCACCGGCACGATTCCGGCCGCACCGCCGGCCGGCGGCAAACCCGGTCTGGTGCAGATCCCGCCAACCGAAAAATTGCCGGACGCGATCGGCGGACCGGTGCTGCGCGCAGCCGCGCTCAAGGGCGATCCCGCCGCGGCCTACGAGATCGGCGTGCGCTACACCGAAGGCAAGGGCGTTGCCGTAAATCTGGACGAGGCCCTGAAGTGGTATGATCGCTCGGCACAGGCCGGCATGGTGCCGGCGGTGTTCAGGCTCGGCACCTTCTACGAAAAGGGCATGAGCGTGAAAAAGGACGCCGATGTCGCCCGGCGCTATTACCTGCAGGCCGCCGAACGCGGCAACGCCAAGGCGATGCATAATCTGGCGGTGCTCGATGCCGATGGCGGCGGCAAGGGCGCCAATTACAAGAGCGCGTCGGAATGGTTCCGCAAGGCGGCCGATCGCGGCGTCGCCGACAGCCAGTTCAACCTCGGCATCCTCTATGCCCGCGGCATCGGCGTCGAACAGAACCTCGCCGAATCCTACAAATGGTTCAGCCTGGCCGCAGCGCAGGGTGACGCGGACTCGGTCCACAAGCGCGACGATATCGCCAAGCGGCTCGATGCCCAGTCGCTCGCAGCGGCCAAGCTCGCAATCCAGACCTTCACGCCGGAACCGCAGCCCGAAGACGCCATCAATGTGGCGACCCCGCCCGGCGGATGGGACAGCGCGCCGGCGCCCGTCGTTGCGGCAAAGCCCGCGGCCAAGCCGGGTTTGACCAAGCGCGCCGCCCGTTAATCTGAATTATTCACCACATTGGAAGGTGCGCGGCGGAGAGCGGCAAAAAGCCGTCTGCCCGCGGATTCTTTAGTCCCTCCGATGGACGATTTCGGTTATGCAGGAACGCGGCAACTGGTCCGCGTTCCCTGAGAACCTGTTCTCAACGCGCCCGGATTCCACCTTGCCGCCGAGTGCTCGATCAGGAAACCATGCCGTGAGCGGTTTCGGCCTGCCTCAAGGCTAAACTCCAAAGCAAACGCGCGTGCAACTTTACCTTCCGATCGCCGATATTCCGGTCAATATTTTCCTCATCCTGGCGATGGGCGCGGCGGTTGGTTTCGTGTCCGGCATGTTCGGCATCGGCGGCGGATTCCTGATGACGCCGCTCTTGATCTTTGTCGGCATCGCACCCGCGGTCGCGGTCGCCACCGTCGCCAGCCATATCGCAGCCTCGTCGTTTTCCGGCGCCATCTCCTACTGGCGCCGCCGCGCCATCGATCCGGCGCTGGCGCTGGTGCTGCTAAGCGGCGGCATCGTCGGCACCACGCTCGGGGTCTGGACCTTCACGCAGCTTCGCGCGCTCGGCCAGCTCGATCTGTTGATTGCGCTGTCCTACGTCGTGCTCCTGAGCACCGTCGGCGGACTGATGCTGTGGGAAGGGATGCGGGCGATCCTTCGCGTCCGCCGCGGCGTGGTGGTGCCGTTGCGCCGTTCCGGCAGCCATGGCTGGATCCACGGATTGCCGCTGAAGATGCGCTTCAAGCGTTCCAAGATCTATCTGTCGGTGGTTCCGGTCGTCCTGGTCGGCCTGATCATCGGCTTCGTCGGCGCGGTGATGGGCATCGGCGGCGGCTTCATCCTGATCCCGATCATGATCTATCTGCTGCGGGTGCCGACATCCACCGTGATCGGCACCTCGATGGTGCTGACGCTGGTCACCATGGTGTTCGCCACCCTGCTGCATGCGGTCACCAATCATCTGGTCGATGCCGTGCTGGCGCTGATCCTGATGGTCGGCGGCGTGACCGGCGCGCAGTTCGGCGCCCGCGCCGGCCAGAAGATTCGCGGCGAGCATCTGCGGCTGCTGCTGGGGATCCTGATTCTCGCGGTCGGACTGCGCTTTGCGATCGAACTGGTGATCCGGCCCGACGATCTCTTCACCATCCGCGAAACCGGAGGCGCCGGATGACCGCGCGCAGCCTGCTCGCAACGGCTGGCCTGGCGCTGGCGCTGGGCGCAGCATTCGCTGTCCCGGCCGCGCATGCCGAGCGGCTGATCGTGTCGGTCTCCAACCACCGCGTGACCGTGACGCCGAACTATTCCGGCGAGGAGCTCGTGCTGTTCGGTTCGGTCGAGAAGGACGCCGCCACCCCGGCGACCCGTACCAATTATGACCTCGTGGTCACCGTCAGCGGCCCGCGCGCCAACATGGTGACGCGGCGCAAGGAACGCAAATTCGGCATCTGGGTCAACACCGACTACCGGCAATTCCTGGAAGTGCCGACCTACCTTGCCTTGTTCGCCAACCGGCCGTTCGACGCCATCGCCTCGCCGGAAGTCGAGCGGCGGCAACAGCTCGGTCTGAAAAATGTGCTGCTGACCCAGCGCGTCGGAACTGACTATGCCGACGTCGTGCCCAACGATCCGTTCCGCAGCGCCTTTGTCCGGCTGCGCTCCGAACATGGCCTCTATCGCGAGGCAACCTCCGCGGTGACCTTCCTGACACCGACGCTGTTTCGCACCGGCATTCCGCTGCCGGCCGAGGTGCCGATCGGGACCTATGACGTCGAGATCAAGCTGTTTTCCGAGGGCATGCTGGTGACGCGGACCGAGACCGCGTTCGAAATCGTCAAGGTCGGCTTCGAGCAGTTCGTCGCCATCAGCGCCCGCCAGAACGGCCTTGTCTATGGGCTGGTGACGGTGTTCATGGCGCTGATGACCGGATGGATGGCGTCGATCGTGTTCCGCAAGGATTAGAGACGACCCCTCATCCAGAGGTGCAAGCCGCGTTCCCCGGATGCTGCGCAACGCCGTCAGCGCGTTCACGCGCGTCTTCGACGCGCTATGCCTTTTGCGGCGTGGTGCGCTGATCCGGGGTCCATTGCCGGCACAACGAAAGTGTGGGTCCCGGCTCTGCGGAGCTGCGGCGTAGGTTTGCATTGTTCGATTCAGTTTTCAAAGAGCCCCGAGCCGTCATTGCGAGCGAAGCGAAGCAATCCATTTCGCCAACAAAGAAAGAATGGATTGCTTCGTCGCTTCGCTCCTCGCAATGACGGCAAGATATGATTTCGCCTTCCCGCGACGCTCTTGCGCCCGAGTTGTGCATATTCCTTCGCGCCAGAAAATCAGAGGGCGCAGGGAAAGCCGGGTGCCCGTTGCACCCGCAGCCGCGCGTGGTGTGGTAGTAAGCACGCGCGTTAGTCACCACAGGTTCACCGGAACACCCGGCCTTCCCTGCGCGATGGTTTTAACGGTTTCCTCCGCGCTCTCCCTGGTGACCGGGCTTTGTTGCCACCATCGCCAGCGGAATCTGCTTCTCACCAACTTGACGCCAGCGTCGGGGCGTCAGGACCACACGGCTTCGCCGTCCGCGGGCAACGTCATTCGTCTTTTGACGTCGCCCGCGTCCATCGCATCCCGCACCCAACGTCCGTGACGATCGCGATACGTCCCTCTTGTGGGTGCGGGACGGCGATAGATATGCAGGTGATTTGGGTCTGAAGTGAACCGGAATATTTTTGCGAGAAGGGCTGGACAGGCGACTCACCTTACGGCCCGTCAGGCAAAATCACCCGCTTCCGCTCGGATTTCGCGCGCGGGCGCGTACTATGGATCGATTGAATCGATTCCTGCTCAAACAAAAAGATAGAGCGAGATGGCGTTTCAACGAAAATCAATCTCGCTCTAATGGAAATGTGTTCCGCCGTTGATGTCGAAGATCGCGCCCGAGGCGTAGCCGCCGGCCGCGCTGCACAGAAAGAGCGCGGTCGCCCCGATCTCTTCCGGTATCGCCATGCGCTTCAGGGGATAACGCTGTGGTTCATAACCCTTTCCGCTGGTCATGCCGGTATCAACCGGACCGGGGGCAATGCCGTTCACCAGCACATTATGCGGTGCGCCGCGTTGCGCGAGCCAGCGCACGAAAGCATGCACGCCTCCCTTTGAAAACACATAATGCGGACTCGAACGAAGGCCTCCCATCCAGCCCGCCACGGAACCGCACAGCACGATGCGGCCCTCCGTCGCCGCGATCATGCCGGGCAGAAACGCCCGGGTCAGATTGATCGGACCCTTGACGTTGGCCCGAATGACCTGGTCGAGGGTGTCATCCCAACCTTCCGCCATCCAGTCGTCGTAAGGGCATATCGCGGCGGTGTCGATCAGGCCGTAGACGGTACCGACTTCTTCGGCCAGTCGCGTGACGGCTTGCCGCGATCCGGTATCGAGGCTGAAGACCTCGGCGACATCGGCGACCCTGGCGCCGACACGCTCGCGTATCTGTTCGGGAGCGACGATGTCGATCAGCACAAGACGGGCGCCATGCTGCGCACAAAGCCTTGCCGTTGCGCTGCCGATGCCCCCTGCCGCGCCCGTGATCAAAATTCGTCGCCCGGTAAGATCGAACGGTGAGACGTCGAGACTGGCCATATGATTCCCCACTTGCGATTCCCCACTTTGCGAATTCACACCACGTTCGCCGGCTCGCGCGATGCTAGAGCTTGGTGGGTTTAGCTTGATCCACAGATTTAGCGGAAGCGTACACCTCTCCCGCCCAACTCGGGTTCACCCGAGTTGGGCATCTAAAATTGTCGAAGTCGGATATATCCGACTTCGAGTGGGAGAGGTGAAGTGTCGCGCTGACGGATCGATTTAATCAAGAGCCATTCCCGCTCTACTTGAACAAGGGACATTTGGATTCGGCCCTGGAAATAAAGGCTTCCTCGGCCGGGATGGTCTGAACGACCTTGTAATAATCCCAGGGTTGCTTGGATTCCTCCGGGGTCTTCACCTGAATCAGTTTCAAGTCGCTCATCAAGCGGCCGTCCTCGCGAATGCTGGCGTTGGTGGTGTACATGTCGTTGACCCTGGACTTCTTCAGATGGGCCATGACCTTGTCACTGTCGTCGGTGCCGAGTTCCTTGATCGCCTTCAGGTAGGTCATCGCTGCCGAATAGGTCGACGCGTGCAGCCCGGTCGGCATGCGATTTATGACGGCGAAGTAGCGCCTGGCCCAGGCACGTGCCTTTTCGTCCTGGTCCCAGTACCAGCCGACGGTGGTGTACAGGCCCTTGGTTTGTTCCAACCCCAGCGCATGCACGTCGGTGATGAACATCAATAGCGCGGCAATCTTCATCGACTTGTCGACGCCGAATTCATGAGCCGCCTTGATGGTGGTGACCAGGTCATTGCCGGCGTTCGCGAGCCCAAGGACCTGCGCCTTCGATGCCTGCGCCTGCAACAGGAAGGAGGAAAAATCCGGCGCGTTCAGGGGATGCCTCACGGCGCCGAGCACGGTGCCGCCATTGTCCTTGACGACCTTGCTCGAATTGCCCTCCAGCGAATGCCCGAACGCATAGTCGGCGGTCAGGTAGTACCAGCTCTTGCCGCCCTGCTTCACGACAGCCGAACTGGTGCCGCGCGCCGCCGAAACCGTGTCATAGCCGTAGTGAATGGTGTAGGGACTGCATTCTTCATTGGTGAGGCGGGCCGTCCCGGTGGCCGGCACAATGAACAGCTTTTTCTCCTGGGCGGCCATCTTGGAAACCGCCAGCATCACCGCGGAGTTCGCTCCCGCCATGATCATTCCGACACCGTCGCGCTCAAACCACTCGCGCGCCTTGGCGGTGGCGATGTCCGGCTTGTGCTGGTGGTCGAAGTAGACGAGTTCGATCTTCTTGCCGTCGATCTCCCCGCCGGAATCGGCGATCGCCATCTTGACGGCTTCGACGCCGCCCTGGCCGGAAATATCGGCGTAGACGCCCGACATATCGGTCAATAGGCCAATCTTGATGGTGTCTCCCGAGATCTGGGCCGATACCGGAGTGACGCTATCCGAACACGCGAGCGCGGCGATCACTGCCACGGTCATTGCCGCAAGCCCGTTATTGATTCTTGCCATCATCCCCTCCCTGTTGGAATTTCGCTGCGCGGTTCACGCGACTTTGCGAGTTGCAGTTCACTTCATAAGACGCGCTTCGGCCTCACGCCGCCATAGGTCGAAAGATGCGAACCGCAAAGCCAGCCCGCGTCGACCGGCAAGTCGATGCCAGTGATGGCCGCGGCATCGTCCGACAGCAGGAATGCCACGGCTCGTCCGACTTCATCCGGCTCGACCATCCGTCCCAGGGCGGCGGCTTCACGTATCAATGCTTCATCGCGCTGGCCGCTTTGGATCGCGGCGAGCAGCGCCGGTGTCGCGGTATAGCCCGGCGACACGGCGTTGACCCGCACGCCCGACCTGCCCCATTCCGCGGCGAGACATGCCGCCATATGCACGACCGCGGCCTTGGCCGGCGCATAGGCATGCAGCGGCGCCGTGCGTGACGCTGTGACCGAGCCGGTGATGACGATGCCGCCCGACCCGCGCGCCAGCATGCGTCGTCCGGCGGCGACGCAGGAGATGTAGACGCCGCGCAGGTTGACCGCGACGATACGGTCGAAGTCGGCCAGCGGAAACTGTTCGGGCGTCAAGGGTGACTGGATCAGGCCGGCATTGGCAACCAGCGCTGAAATCGGGCCGATCCGGCTTTCGATGTCGGCGACGGCGGTCTCGGTGGCGTCGGGATCCGAAACGTCGAAAGCGGCCACCTCGGCGCCAAGTTGGGCTGCGGCCGCGCGGCTTCGCTCCGCATCGATATCGGCGATCACGACGCGCCAGTTTCGTTGCCTGAGCACGCCGGCGGTCGCGAGGCCAATCCCGCTTGCGCCACCCGTCACCAGCGCGATGCGTTCGTGCCCCTCGTCCCGCGCGCTCATGGCCGCTTCCCGCACGGCCGGATCGTGCCTCGAGCATGATGAATTGAAGTTGAGCCGGCGCGGCCGTCTTTGTTCACCTCGCCCCGCTTGCGGGGAGAGGTCGGATTGCGGAGCAATCCGGGTGAGGGGGCGTTTCTGCGAGTCAGAACTTGCTGAAATGCCCCCTCACCCCAACCCTCTCCCCGCAAGCGGGGCGAGGGAGAAGATTCCCGCGACTTCAACCTCAATTCATCATGCTCTAGCCAGCGCCGGATCACTGCAAAGCTCATCGATCGTCCCTCCCTTTGACCTGCGCGCGGATGGAGGCAGCCGGATCGAACTCCGGATGTCCTCAGCGCGCGTGAAAGCCGCGATAGCCGTTTTGCGCCACCTCATCGGTGAATTTGGCATACCGTGCCATGCCGCCGGCGTACGGCATGAACACCCGCGGCTTGCCGGGAACGTTGGCGCCAAGGTACCAGGAGTGGTTGGCCTTGGGTAACAAGGTCTGGCCGGCTGCCTCGTTGACGTGTGCGCCCCAGTCCTCGGCCGCTTTGCTATCCGCCTCGATGCGGGTGAGCCCATGCTTGCGCATATGACCGATGCAGCGTGCGATCCACTGCGTATGCTGCTCGATCGCCACCGGCATGTTGGCCAGCACCGACGGACTGCCGGGGCCCGTGACGGTGAACATGTTGGGATAGCCCGGCACCTGCAGCCCGAGATAGGTTCGCGGCCCCGCCGCCCAATCCTGGCGAAGCGAGCGTCCCTCCGTCCCGGTGATGTCCATCGCCAGCATGGGACCCGTCATGGCGTCGAAGCCGGTGGCGAAAACGATGACATCCAGTTCGTGCTCGCGCGCGCTGGTACGGATGCCGTGTGGCGTGATTTCCTGGATCGGCGCGGCGCGCACGTCGACCAGAGCCACGTTGTCGCGGTTGAAGGTCTCGAAATAATTGGTGTCGATCGGAGGCCGCTTGGACGCAAAGGGATGGTCCGTCGGCGTCAGGATCCGGACGGTTTCCGGATCCTTGACGATGGAACGGATTTTGGCGCGAATGAAGTCGGAAGCGGTATCGTTGGATTCCTTGTTGGTCAACAGATCGCCGAAGGCGCCACGGAACTCCAGACCGCCCTTCTCCCACGCCGCCTCGTAGCGGCGCAGCCGTTCCTGTTCGGTGACCTCGAGCGCGGACTCCTTCCTGATATCGTAAGGATGGCCATTGATGTTTGACCGCATCTTTTCGCGGATGGCCCGGTAGTTTGCCTTCACCGCAGCCTGGGCCTCGGCGGTGAAGGGCGCGTTTCGGGCCGGCACACTGTAATTTGCGGTGCGCTGGAACACGGTCAGATGCGCCGCCTGTTCGGCGATCGGCGGCGCCGCCTGGATGCCGGTCGAGCCGGTGCCGATCAGACCGACCCGCTTGCCGGTGAAGTCGACGCCCTCGTGCGGCCAGCGTCCGGTATGGTACCACTGGCCCCGGAAGCGCTCGAGGCCGGGAATGTTGGGGATGTTTGCCGAGGACAAGCACCCGACCGCGGTGATGAAGAAGCGTGCCACGTAGCTGCCGCCCGCCCCGGTGCGGATGGTCCAGAGATTTGTGCTGTCGTCAAACGAAGCCGCGGTAACGCGGCTGTCGAAGCTGATGCTGCGCCTCAGATCGAACCGGTCGGCGACATGCTCAAGATAACGCCGGATCTCGGCAGCCTCGGGATAGCGCTGGCTCCAGTTCCACTCCTGCATCAAATCCGGGTCGAACGAATAGCAATACGAGTAGCTTTCGGAATCGCACCGGGCGCCCGGATAGCGATTCCAGTACCATGTGCCTCCGACCCCGGCTCCGGCTTCCAGCACCCGGACGGAAAGACCGAGCTGGTCGCGGAGTTGATGCAGGAGATAAAGGCCGGAGAAACCGGCGCCGATGATGACCGCATCCAGCACCGCGGCGGAGGATGCGGTGTCGGTCCTGAATGGCTCGGTCTCGGCCGGCATGGGCAGCTATCCTCCCGTTGATCTGTCGTCCCGGCCCGTTGGGCCACGACTTCGTTGCAGCATGCATATTTCACTTGCCCACCGCCGGTCTACGGGAGAGCATTCATAGCTTCTGTGAACGGGCGGCATACATCGGTGGATCGCTACAGTGAGCTTCTGGTCTTTACCCGCGCCGTCGCCGAAGGTGATTTCTCGGCCGCGGCGCGCAGCCTCTCGCTGACACCGTCCGCGGTCAGCAAGCTGGTGTCGCGGCTGGAGAATCGCCTTGGCGTCAGGTTATTCAGCCGTTCCAGCCGCCGAATGGCGCTGACGCCCGAAGGCGAGAAATTCCATTCCGCCGCGCTGCGCGCCATCGACGCGGTGGAGGAGGCGGATACGGCGGTCGCGCCAAACAACCTGCATGGCGACACGCTTCGCATCCGCTCGGCGCCGACTTTTGCCGCATCGCAGCTGGCGCCGCTGATCCCCACCTTCCGCAAGCAGCATCCATCGCTCCGCATCGAGGTGCATTTGCGGATGGAGGCCGGCAATCCTCTGGAGGGCGGGATGGATGTGGCAATCTATGTCGGCCATCT
Source organism: uncultured Pseudomonadota bacterium (assembly GCA_963771225.1). Lineage (GTDB taxonomy): Bacteria > Pseudomonadota > Alphaproteobacteria > Rhizobiales > Xanthobacteraceae > Bradyrhizobium. Next base: position 274,328 of record CAVYSR010000018.1, read on the forward strand.
CGCCGACTCCTCGCTGGTCGCGCGTCCCTTTGCGCGAACACGCTGGATCATCTGCGCGTCGCCACGCTATCTCGCCGCGCATGGCACGCCACGCACACCTGCCGACCTGGCGCGCCATGAATGCCTGAATTTCCTGCCGAGCATGGCCGCGAGCGTTTGGGCGGTCCGCGGTGCCCGGCCGGCATCGTTCAAGGTATCTGGCAGCATCGTGGCCAATCAGGGCCAAATGCTGCTGGAACTCGCCTTGGCCGACCTCGGCGTGGTTCGGCTCGCGGAGTACCATGTGAAACAAAGCCTCATTGACGGACGGCTGGTCGAGCTGTTCCCGAAGCATCAGAGTCTTGAAATGGATCCGATCTACGCGATCTATGAGGGGCGGCGAAACCTGAGCCCGCGGTTGCGCGTGTTCCTGGATTTTCTGGACGCATCTTTCGCCAGCGATCTTCCACCATCGCGCGGCAGGAAGCGGACATCCGGCCGCGTGATCTGTTTCATCGCTGCGGCCGGACAGACAAATCACATAACTTCCCCGGTTGTGCCGGGCAAATCCTGCGGGTAATTCGACGGTTTGATTATATCGCAGGTCGAACTATAGAAACTTGAACCGGTTCCAGGTCGAATTGTTCTTATGCGATGAAAGAAACAGTCTTGATCTCAGGAGCCGGCATCGCCGGACCAACACTCGGCTTCTGGCTGCAAGCAGCCGGCTTCCAGCCAACGCTAATTGAGCGCGCGCCTGTGCTGCGCAGCGGCGGCTATGTGATCGACTTCTGGGGTCTTGGCTACGACATTGCCGAGCGGATGGGGCTGATCGCCGAGATCAATCGCGTTGGCTACAGAGTGCGGGAACTGCGGATCGTGAACGATCGCGGCCGGCGCGCAGCGGGCTTCGGAACCAGGCTCTTCACGGAGTTGACCGGTGGGCGCTACGTGACGCTCCCCCGAAGCGAGCTTTCGCGTTTGCTGTTCGAGAAAATCAAGGACACCGTAGAAGTCATTTTTGACGACGAGATTGCTTCTCTTGAGGAAAACTCCAATGGCGCTTGGGTTGAACTCAAGCACTCGGGCAAACGTCGGTTCGACCTCGTGATCGGCGCCGATGGTCTGCATTCGACCGTTCGCAAACTCGCCTTTGACTCGCCGCTGGAGTTGGAGAAAAACCTCGGCTACATCGTCGCCGCGTTTGAGGCCCGCGGCTACCGGCCGCGTGACGAAGACGTGTATCTGATGTATGGTCAGCCGGGAAGGATGATTGGGCGTTTTACGTTGCGCGAAGACCAATCGCTGTTCTTGTTCGTTTTTGCAGCCGACGGCAATCCGTTGCCTTCAACGCTCGATCAGCAGAAGGCCATGTTGCGGGGAAAATACGCCGCCGGCAGGTGGGAATGCCCGTCGGTCCTGGCAGAACTGGATCGCGCAACCGAACTTTATTTCGACCGCGTCAGCCAGATCAGAATGAGAAGCTGGTCAAAGGGGCGCGTCGCGCTCATCGGGGACGCTGCCTTCTGCGTCTCCCTGCTGGCCGGACAAGGTTCTGCATTGGCGATGATCTCGGCCTACGTGCTGGCGGGAGAGCTCGCCAGTGCGGGCGGGCGATATCGGCAAGCCTTCAGCAATTATGAAGCGCGCCTGCGCCCCTTCATTGAGATAAAACAGCGAGGTGCTGAACGCTTCGCGGGCGCCTTTGCACCGAAGACCCGATGGGGCCTCAGTTTCCGCAATCAAGTGATAAGGGCATTTGCGATTCCGGGGCTGGCCAAGCTTGCCATCGGCAGGGAGATCAACGACAACCTGCAGCTTCCCGAATATGATTTTCGGTCGTTTCCGCACCATTGAACGAGGCCGGCCCGGCATCTCCGTTTCGGTTCCCACCTCGCAGGAACGTGGTATTGGACCGAACTATGCTGTCCGAGAAGCCGATAGCGGCGCTCGGACATCTTCAGGACGGATCGAACGTAACAACGGCAGCAGGTTTCGCCGCCGTTGTCGTTCTGTTTTCAGTTGAAATCCGCCAGCTCGCCTGATGGACTCAGTACGCCCAGCAGCGGTGCCGACGCGGATGCCAACGAAGTCCTGGCCCGCAAACCACGCCGACCGGAGCAACAACGACCGCACCCGGCACCACGACCACGCCTTCGTTAGCGTAGCAACGACCATCCCCGCCACGATGTTCGCCGCGGCCGCAACCGCCCGCGGCCTGGGCACTGACGCTTGCGAAGCACAACAGAGCGGCGAATGCGGAAATCGAAAGTATTTTTTTGCTCATTTACTTGGGTCCTTTCCTTGGGTCCTCGTGTTTGCGGCGGACAATCGTGGCAAACAATAAGAAGTCGCATGCATTGTGCTCATTTCTCGATGAACCCCGTGTGAACAATTGCCATGGCACCATCCGGCGTAAATTCCAACCCACGGAAGATATCATGTACGTCGGAAATGGAGTCCTGGAACAGCGCAACAGTACTCTGACGCTGCACAGACATGTATCCGCCTTCTCGCGGCGCAATGGGCTCGAGCTTTTTGCAAAATCTTTCGCCCCGAATAACAAAGGGCGCAGGCAATGCCGGGCAGCCAGCTGATCAGCGGCGTCCGGTTCATCGCCGGACGGCAGACGGTCCAAGTGCACTGCTATTCGCGTAATTCGTGTCGTTCGTCACAAGGCGCGCGAGCATCACTTCCCCGTCGGTAACATAGTGATTGACTCGTTCGGTCGGCAATAGTTGGCCGTCTTGGTAGACTCTCGCCGCCTCGATCGCCTGATTTCTCGTCAACTCCGCGATGATATAGTCACGCTCGGCATTCGTATCCGAATCCGTCGCGTGCGTGATTTGATACGAGAGCCGGGTCACGGATAAACCGGTGTCTCGAGTGCCAGCGCCGACCCAAATAACGCGCTCATCCTCCGGTGGCCGGTCGGCGTTCATCCAAAAGCCTGCCGATCCCCACGTGTCCTGAGCACGCGTCAGGCTCAATGCCCAAAATCGTACGTGGTGGCGTTGTCGAGGGCTGTTATCGATGGCCTTCTGGAAGCCGACGTCCTGGCCGCGCCCGAAAAGATAGAGCGTACTGAACGGAGCGGTCGGGTATGGCGAATTAAACACGAAGGCCCGGATCATGCCCCACGAACTGGCCAAACCAAGCCGGTCCGCCTCCCGCCAGCCGATCCCGGCAAAGGCAGAACGAAGCTGGTGCAGCGTGCCAACGAGCGCAATGTTGACGGGATCGCCGGGAAGTCCGTCACCTGTGATCGTGTAGCTGGGCACATGACCCCGCTGCAGAATGCGAAGGCCAAGGCGAATCGCTCGCGGTAGAATGACATAGGCGGCAACCCCATAGGTGAGGCTCAAGGCCAGAATCCACGGCAACCTGCGGTCCGCCATCCTGAAGACCACAAAAACGATCACCCAAACGACAAAAATGCCCAGCCCCAGAATGAGCAATCGCTGCAAGAGGCGTTTGAGTAATCTCACGAACTAACATCTCCCTTGCCACGCTGAGGATCGGTAACGACGTCGCAACACTACACCTCGGATTTTTTTGCCGACGAACGTCCCCTGCGCGCAGAAGCTCGGTGGTATCGAGCTTCACCATTATCGGGATTTTTTTGCGACGCGCCAGCGGCGGATGCGTCCGTCATATCCGGCAAACCACTTTGGTTCGGCTGTATGGTTACTCGGATCAACCCGCCAGGATCAAGAACGACGCGTTGATGGCGCACCCCGCACTGATCATGTCCGAAGACTGCGCCTCGTGTCACCAATTGTCATCCGTTGGATCGGCAGGGTCAATCGCACAGATTGCCAACATCGGCGCGGTCAGAGCGGTGCGACAAAAGTTGCCGCCATCGCAGACAAGCCAATGCAGGAGGCAGCGCCGGCGCCGAGAGGGAATTCACGTATCCGGACTGATCGCGTCGGAGGCATAGAGCGATGCAAAATAACCCGCTAAAAACACGATAATGGCGCCGAAAACCATGGCCAGGAAAAATAGCGCCCGAACACGTGCCGACCCGCCCCAATCAAACTGCCAAATCCAGTATACCCAATAAATCGCGGCGAAGAAGCTGGCGACAAACCCGGCGTAACCAAATATCGCTGCTATCGTCGAACGCATCACCCTCCGCCTTCCGTCGTCGCGTGCTTTTGATGTTAAGCGTTTCATCGGCCAAAAGTCAGAAAAAAGATGAGTAGCCGAATTGATCCGATTGCCTCCGGCTAGATGCGCGGCGGCAATCGGCCTAGATAGCGAGCGGACTAAATCTGCTCGACCAATGCTTCTCTGGCGAGAATCCAACCAGAGAGACCATACGACGAGCTTAGAACGAAGCCCTGTATGCCCCTTGCCGTCAACGCCTGCGGCGCAGAAACAAGGTCGTCCGCCCACGGACCTGGGGCACCCGACATGCGATATGACCCCACTATCCGGGCGCCATATGCGGCAAGCAGTTTCTCAATGGGAACCGTCTCTAATGCGAAGATAATATTGCCGAACGCATCGTTCTCAAACTGGTAACCCTCAACACCGTTGAAAGTGATGATGTGGGTTGTTTGCTCTCCGCTTACGGCGGGGAGTCTTGGATCGCGCTTTGCGCAGAGCTTGATTTGGCGAGTCTCCGCAATTCACCTCATAGGAAACAAGAAAGTCGTCGTGGAGTGACGGCAGCATTCTCGCTCTCTCAATAACAGCGCGAGGCGGCGATCGTGTGCAGCCTGTTGTCGCCGAGCACATGCGCCATGAAACCCGGCTTTCCGAATATTTTCGCAAATGCCGCGTCGCGAATGCTTAAGCCGCCGGTATAGGCGCCGAACGCCGGCATCACGGCGCGTTCGCCGTCGCAGGCAAAACACCGCCGCTCCATCGAGCGTCCGCGGGTCGAGACGCGCGCCTTCGGATGCAGGTGTCCGGCGATCTCGCCGGCAGCGCCGGTCGGCTCGTGACGGAACACAATGGGACCGATCGCGACTTCGCTGGCGACCACGCCGCCGAGATCGGGCGGCAGCGCGGGATCGTGATTGCCTGATATCCAGATCCAGTCGCGCCGCGATTGTAATGCCGCGATGGCGTCGCGGTCCGTTGCCGACAGCCGGTCATGGGCGTCGCGATCGTGAAAGCTGTCGCCGAGCGCAATCACCATGCGCGGATCATGCCGCGCGATCACCGCTGCGAGACGGCCGAGCGTCGCTACCGTGTCGTAAGGCGGCAACAGCACGCCGCGCGCGGCGAAGCTGGAACCCTTTTCCAGATGCAGGTCCGAGACCACCAGCAGGCTTTGCTCGTCCCAGAACAGCGCGCCGGAGAGATCGGCGACGAGGTCGACGCCCGCGATGTCAACGGTGGTGACGCGTCGTGCGGGTCGGTCTTCTTCCAGAAATTGCGCGCGCGACGTCACGATTTATCCTGTCGCCTCTTTGACCAGTTCCTCGGCGGCTTCCGCCAGCAACTCGTCGGATGCTTCGCCATAGACCGCCTCGCGGCCGATTTCCAGCATCACGGGCACGGCCAGCGGCGAAATGCGGTCGAGTTCCTTGTGGGTGATTCGCCCCTTGATTCGCAACAGCATATCACCGAGCCGGCGAATATCGAGCAGCCCGGTCGCGGCATCGCCCCGTGACGCGCGCAGCAAAACGTGATCGGGCTGGTGCTTGCGCAGCACGTCGTAGATCAAATCGGTCGAGAACAGCACCTGACGCCGGGTCTTTTCCTCGCCGGTGAAGCGCCGCGCGATCAGGCCGGAGATGATGGCGCAGGCGCGGAAGGTGCGCTTCATCAGTGCGGATTCCGCCAGCCACGCTTCAAGATCGTCGCCCAGCATGTCCGGATCGAACAGCGCATCGAGATCGAGCCGGCCGTGCCGGATCATCGACGACACGTCGCCAAGCCCCCACACCGCCAGCGCGTATTCATTGGCGACAAAGCCGAGCGGCCGGGCGCGGGCGCGCTCGAGCCGCCGCGTCAGCAGCATCCCGAGCGTCTGATGCGCGAGCCGCCCCTCGAAGGGATAACAGACCAGGTAATGCTTGTCGGCGCGCGGAAACGTCTCCACCACCAATTCGCGCACGCCGGGGACGCGCGACAGATGCGCCTGCAGCGACAGCCAGTCGCGCACCTGATCCGGTAGCGCATTCCAGGCGCGCCGGTCGGCGAGCAGTTTGCGAACGCGTTCGGCCAGATAGGTCGAGAGCGGAAACTTGCCGCCCATGTAGGACGGCACTTTCGCATCCTTGTCATTGGCGCGCGAGACATAGACCACGTCTTCCGCAAGCTGCTCGTACCGCACCACCTCGCCGCCGAAAACAAAAGTATCGCCGACCACCAACCCCTCGATGAAATACTCCTCGATTTCGCCGAGCATCCGGCCACCGCGCCCGAGCGCACCGGTCGATCCGGAACCGCTGCCGCGCGAGCGAACCAGACGTACTTTGAGCATCGCTTCCTCGACGATGGTGCCGACATTGAGGCGATAGCTCTGCCGCACCCGAGGATTGGTGACGCGCCAGCGGCCGGTCTTGTCTTGCTTGATGCGCGCGAAACGCTCATAGGTTTTCAGCGCGTAGCCGCCGGTGGCAACGAAATCGACCACGTCGTCGAAATCCGTTCGGGTCAGGCCCGAATAGGGTGCGGCGGTGAGCACTTCCCCGTAAAGCTGATCGGAGAGAAACGGTTCCCCGCAGGCGCAGCCGAGCACATGCTGCGCCAGCACGTCCAGCGCGCCGATGCGCAGCGGCGGAGTATCCTGCGCATTTTCGGCCACCGCATCGATCGCCACCGCGCATTCCAGCACCTCGAAGCGATTGGCCGGCACCAGCACCGCGCGCGAGGCCTCGTCGATGCGGTGATTGGCGCGACCGATCCGCTGCATCAACCGCGAGGCGCCTTTCGGCGCGCCGATATTGATGACGAGATCGACATCGCCCCAGTCGACGCCGAGGTCGAGCGACGAGGTGCAGACCACGCCGCGCAGTTTGCCGGCCGCCATCGCATCCTCGACCTTGCGGCGCTGCGCGACATCGAGCGAGCCGTGATGCAGCGCAATCGCAAGACCGTCGTCGTTCATGCGCCACAGATCCTGAAACAGCATCTCGGCCTGGCTGCGGGTGTTGACGAACACCAGCGTGGTGTTGTTGCGCTTGATCAGGTCATAGACTTCCGGGAGCGCATGGCGCGCGCTGTGGCCGGCCCAGGGCAATCTCTCCCGGGTGTCGAGCATCTCGACGATCGGCGCCGCGGCCCCGCCGGCGATCACGATATCGGCGGCCTCGCTGTTGCCGTGGCGTTGCGGCACCAGAAACCGCGCCAGCGATTCCGGCTCGGCGACGGTGGCCGACAGTCCGATGGCGCGAATTTGTGGCGCGAGCCGCCACAGCCGCGCCAGACCCAGCGACAGCAGATCGCCGCGCTTGGAGGTGACCAGCGCATGCAACTCGTCGAGCACGATGCGCTTCAAGGACGAGAACAAAAACGGCGCGTCGTCGGATGACAGCAGCAGCGCCAGTTGTTCGGGCGTGGTGAGGAGAATATCCGGCGGATAACGCCGCTGCCGCTGCCGCCGCGACACCGGCGTGTCGCCGGTGCGGGTCTCGACCTTGATCGGCAGACCCATTTCGGCAATCGGCGTTTCCAGATTGCGCGCGATATCGACCGCGAGCGCCTTCAGCGGCGAGATGTAGAGGGTGTGCAGGCCACGGCTGCTTCTTCCCTCGCCCCGCGTGCGGGGAGAGGGTGGCGCGGCGAGCGAAGCGCGCCGCGTCGGGTGCGGGGGCGTCGCGGATGTTACGACAGCTTCAGCAACCCCCTCACCCGGCTTGTGCGCTTCGCGAACAAGCCGACCTCTCCCCGCTAGCGGGGCGAGGTTAGAAAAGGCAGGCTCACTCAGCTCCACCAGCGTCGGCAGGAATCCGGCCAGCGTCTTGCCGGCGCCGGTGGGGGCAATCAGCAGCGCCGAGCGATCGTCGCGGGCTTTTGCCAGCAGTTCCAGCTGATGTTCGCGGGGCGACCAGCCGCGCGCCGCAAACCAGCGCCGAAACGTTTCAGGCAACAGCGCGGGCGCCAGCGGCTCGGGTTCAACATTGTTCACGGCAACAGGTTAAGCCGGTCCGATGCGGCCGGTCGAGGGCTTAAAAAGCCGAACCGATCGACCGTCGGTTCAGGATTTTTCGACAACCGCCACCAGGCCCGGCACCGGAGCATGGTCCTCGTTGCGCGCCGACAAATCCTCCAGCCGCGACAGCTTCAAGCCGGCGGCTTCGATCGCGCGCCGCACATAGTCAGCGCCATGCGCATAGCGCAGCCCCTCCCCCAGAATGACGTCCGCGCCGCCATGCGTTTCGACGGTGAAGGCTAGCAAGCCGCCGGCCATCAGCACGCGTCTCGCCTGTTGCAGCACCGGCGCGAGATCGGCCAGATAGACCATCGCGTCGGCGGCGAGAATCAAGTCGGCGCTGGTGTCCGGCCTGCCGCGCAAGCCCTGCACCATCTCGGTCACCTCAAGCTCGGCATAAAGCCCGGTCAAGCGTGCCCGCTCGATCATGCGCGGCGACAGATCGATGCCGATGAATGCGTCGACCTCCTTGGCAAACGCGGTGGCCGCAAGGCCGGTGCCGCAGCCGAGATCGATCGCCCGCTTGAAGAAGGCGGGCTTGTGAACGGCGGCGCGCGCCGACAGCACCGCCCTGAATAACAGCGCCGGGCCGCGGTAGCCGAGATCGTCGACCAGCGCTGACTCGAACTTCGACGCGTATTGATCGAACAGCGCCCGCACATAAGCCGGCGGCATGCCAGACAGATTTTCGGCGCCGAGCAGCATCAGCCGCAGCCGCGCGCCATGCCGATCGTCGGGGTCGGCGATCACAGCTTGCCGAAACGCCGCGATCGCCGCGTCGCGCTCGCCGAGCTGCTGGCGAATTTCTGCCAGCGTGAACCAGGCGGAGGCAAAGCCGGGCGCAAGCTCGATGGCCTGCAACAACAGATCGGCGGCGGCGACCAGATCGCCTTTGAGCTGCAGGTCGCGCGCGAAGTCGAACCGGCGGTCGGCAATCATATCGCCGGAGGACAGGAACAAGCGCGCGGGCATTTTCAGAAAACCACTTTCGTCATGACCGGACAAAAACGCGAACCGCGGGGCTGCAACTCCGCCTTCGGCCGCCCTGCACCGGGTCCCGAGTCAATGCGACAACACATCGCGGTCCTTTTCAGGACTAACACTTGGAGTTGCATCATCGCATGCAGCGTTTCCTTGGTTCGAATCATATCAGGCGGCGTCGGCGAGTTTGTATGACCAAGTGTGGATGACGGGGTGGCGATTTACGTCGTCGATGCCGGCCATAATGCGCTCTTTGAGTTCGTGTTTTGAGGTGACCCGGATGTGGCGCAGGACCGACCGCGCGAATTTGGAGAAGAAGCCCTCGATGAGATTGAGCCACGAACCATGCTTGGGCGTGAAGGTAAACTCGAAGCGTCCAGGCGGTCGAGCGTCGAGCCAGGCTCTTGTTTCTCTCGATATGTGCGCGGAATGATTATCGAGGATCAGCTTGATCGCGGTGCTGGCCGGATAAGCGGCGTCGAGACACTTGAGGAATTCGATGAACTCCCGGCTGCGGTGGCGGTCTCTGACGAGCGCATGGACCTTCCCGGTAAGCAGGTCGATTCCGGCCAACAGGCTCAGCGTGCCATGACGTTTGTACTCGTAATCCCGCGCGAAGGTCGCGTGGACGCCGGGCTTGGGCGGCAAATCGGGTGCCGTCGTTGCGATGGCCTGGATTCCCGGCTTTTCGTCGTAGGAAACGATCGCCACTCGCTTGATGGCTTTGCGCGACTTGGCGGCGGCTCTCTTCAGAACCTGGACCTCGCGATAAACGCACAGAACCTCGGCCATCTTCTGCTCGAACTCGGCATCGCGACGTTCCAGATAGTAGCGCACCTTGTGCGGCTTGATTTCCTCCTGGCCGAGGATCTTGCACACCGTGCCTTGAACCAGCCTGGCGAGACATTCGTGCCCCGCCGTCGGGCCGTGCTCGCGTGCGTGACGTGCCAAAAGCCGCGTCGTCCACAGCTCATGCGGATAGCCGTGCTCCTTGGCCTTGTCGCACGCCAGCGACACCAACCAGGCTTTGGCCTCCGGCGTGATGACTGGTTCTTTGCCCGGCCGTGGCCGATCCTCGATCGCCGCCAGCGGCCCATAGCCCAGCGCCCGCTCCACGCAGCGCTGAACCGTTTGATGGTGAACCCCAACTCTTTGCCCCACCGCACAGAACGAAGGATTCTCGCGATAGGCCAGCAGCATCTGCGCCCGCGATACCCGGCTCGCCGGCTCGGTTCGCGACCGCGAAAGAGCCGTCAATCTTTCAATCTCTTCGTCAGGTCATTGCCAATTCGACTGCTCGCCGCCATCCTGCCATGATGCCGCTCCTCGTTTCGCCAACCGCAAAACAAGGAATCCGCCATCAACCCATAGGTTCCATGATGCAGGTTTCATGGAATCGACTAGGGTCAGTGTATTGCAAGGTAGTCGAATTATGTTGGAACTGATTTGCTATCACAAATATATTTGGGGAACGATCGCAGCCGACAGGTCGCGTTGGCACAGTGACGGTTTTTCCAACGGCGTAGCTCCACTTGCCGGCGGCGGCTTGAAATTCTCCACGCCGCAGAGCCGCGTCGTGATCCCGCGCCGGGACGGCGACCCTTGGGGCGCCATGGGCGCCCTCCTTGTGGAAATCGTAGCAAGCTCGCTACAGGGCGGCGGCACCATCGTAGATGCCGACGGTTGTTTTCGCGTCAGCTTCAACGGACCGCAAACGATCGTGGTCGAAATCCTGGGCCATACCCTCAACGTCTTGATTGATGGCCTGCCGCTGGGAAATTGGATGAACTTCAGTTTCTGGCACGATGGCGTGAACCAGCTTGATTATGGCTACGGATATGAATTCGCCACCGGGGGAGGAAGCGGCGGTGCATCGCCGATCAACGTGCCCGGTCCGGTCCCCCCGGTCGGGCCGCAAGGCGTCTTGATCGGAAATCGGATCGGAAGCCCGAACAATCATCTGAACGGCAACGTTTCGAGCGTGAAGATCTGGCGGCTCGATCCCGACTCGATGGTCCCGCCGTTTCTTGGCAGGCCGTTCACGCCGCCGCTCCTGAAATGCTGGGGAGACATGATCGGCAAGATCAACGCAGGCGGCCGCCAGCGATCCGGAATGCGCCGCGTGGTGGAAGGACCTGATCGAGCAGCAGCAGAACCAGCTCTTTGCACGGCTCGGACAGAAAAGTCCGGACACGCTCGCCGAACTTTATCAGATGTGCAAGGCCTACCAGCAGCTCTGGTCGGCCGGCAAGGTCGGCAGTGCGGAAATGCAGGCGCTCATGGTGCGGCTGCGCGACTGGCTCAAGAGCCAAGGAATATTCTCCGCCGACGATCCCGCCCTCCGGAGAACGCTGCAAAATCCTTGCATGGCGAAATTCGTTGGCGCGGCCGGCGACCTGAACTGCGATCCCGATGCCCAGGCCTTGATCAAGGCCATTATTGGCACTGGCAGTCATTAAGGATTGGTGTGATGGGTGGCCCGACGCCTGACCAGATTGCGCTCATAAGGCAGTACGAGCCGGCGCTGTATTTTTCCGGCGCTCCCGGCGCACTTGGGTCCGAACGGTTTTTCCCGAGCGATGCCAAGCGCTATCTCGAGCAGGCGGCGCTCTACCTTGCCAAGACGCCGTTCGCCACCAGGGCCGATTGGGGAACTCCGGTCGCCTTCGCCGGCCAGCTCGGAGCCATCAACGGCGAAGCTCCTATATTCCTTGGCCAGTTCAACGAAGCGGGCACACCGCAATATCCGTTCCTTGAGACCGTTGCGGGGCAGGAGCATTTTCTGGACGTCGCGGGATGGACGTCCAACGACACCCACGCCGATCTTGATCATCTGGCTTCGCTCTATGCGACCGATCAAGGTTTGAAAGGCAGCCAGTTCTGGTATCACGCCGAATTTTTTGATACCGCCAGATTACAGAATCTGTTCACGGAGTTGGTTCGCAGCGGCAGTGGCCTCAATTTCAATAATCTGTTCGGTTCGACGCCGGGCAATCCGCCCGTTCTCACAAACCCGGCGCTGATCTGCTATTATCTGTTCTATCCGGCTCACGAGGAATCGCTGAGCGGCTGCGAATATGCCCCAGGCCAGATCGTCGATACGGCGCGCGACTTCGCCAGTTTTGCGGGCGAGTGGAGCTGTATTGCGCTGCTGCTGGACCGGCCGAATGCAGCGGCGCCATATGCGCCGAAATGGGCGGGACTGTCCAACCGCAATGTCGGCAAGACCAGCGTGAAGGGCGAGGAAGTCCGCTCGACGATGCGGATCCTGCCATGGGCTGGGATGGACCTCTATCAAGTCACCCATCCACGCTTGTTCGTCGGCCGGGGCAGTCACGGCCTCTACCTTCCCGATGAGATGCCGCCGCCACTCACTTTCGCTGATCCTTCGGCGGCGTTCTGCGGTGGCGCGACGTCGTTAACCACGGGCCCGGTTGGGGCCCCCTCGGCCCCGCTCTACGGTATTGCCACTGGGCTCCTTATAGACAAAGTGATTGCCGGCTCGGCCGTTGGCACGGGATTGCTGGGGTTCCTCGGCGGAGCTGTAGGCGCAGCGGCAGGCCTGGTCTGGGGCATCGCGGAAATTGCGAATGCTCCGCGACTGGACGGGGTAGATCCTCCCGAAACGCCGTCGCTTCAGTCGACCACCGATACGACAGGCTCGAACGGGCTCGTGATTTATCCGAAGGGCCTGCCCCCACCGGGCGTCAATCCCGGCAACGCGAGGGAATGGCAAAGTGACGACAACGTCGTCATCGGTGGCCGGACATATTTCTTCACCATCGACCGCACGACGCAGGTGTTATGGGGCAACGATCCCGATGGCCAGGGCTATACCGGCCGATGGGGCGCACACGTCGCGCAGGATCCGCAGACCCGCCGATCGGGGATGGCGTTTCCAACATTCTGGCAGCTCTTCTTCGAGACATTGGTGCGCAACGACCTGCCCGCGGTAACCATTGCGTTGAAGACCGGCAAGACGGTGGCGACATGGACGGTCCCGCACGATTGGAACGCGAAGAATAACACGGTTGAATGCATCGGCGCCGGTGTCGGCGGCGGGACTTCGGTCGCTGGCGGCGCGCTTCCTGCCGGCGGTGGTGGCGCGTATTCCAAGAGCGTCAATCTTGCCTGGACACCGGGCCAGGTGATCAACTTTTCGGTGGGTGCAGCCGCCGATTTTCCGGGTAACGCCGGCGACACCTACGTCAATCCATCGGCAGCGTCTTTTCCCAATTCGGGTGAGGCCGCGGGAGCCAGGGGCGCGACGTCGTCCACTGGAGGTTCGTCAGCAAACGGTTATGCGACGGGTATCGGCGGTGTGCAAAACGCCGGGGGCAATGGAGGGACTTCATCCTGGGGTGGCGGCGGCGGCGGCGGCGCAGGTGGTCCGAATGGCGCCGGCGCCAACGGCGGGTCGACAAGCCTGGGCGGTACCGCGGGGTCGGGCGGCGGCGGTGCCGGCGGCGGAACGGCGGGTGGCTCGACGGCAGATGACCCGGGTCCAGCGGGCGCGGGATCGGGCGGTTCGGGAGCAGGCGGCACGGGAGCGGCGGCACCGTCCGGTACGGCCAGCTTAGGGGCGAATGGAACCGATCTCGACGGAGCCCATGGGTCGGGCGGCGGTGGCGGCGGCGGTGCAGGCGACCCCACAGGTACCATAGTGGCCACGACCGGTGCCGACGGCGGTCGGTACGGCGGCGGAGGCGGCGCTGGCGGATCCAGTGCCGGCGTCGGCGGCATACCCGGCGGCAAAGGCGCCGACGGAATCATTGTGATCCGCTACGTTCCCATCAGCTGAAGGTCGCGCACCTCGCTCCCGGTTGTTGCGTGGCGCCGGCTGCGTATTGTATCTCGCGCACGTCGCGCAGGTCCGACTTGCGGTGGGGCGAGGTAAAAAACGCCGCGGCACCTCCTATATGTCGCGGATGCGTCCGCAAGACATCCTGATGCCGGTTGCCGCCGGGCTGTGCTGCAAGCCGGGTGACTTCCACATCGATCCGGTGCGGACGGTCAAGCGCGCCGTGATCACCCATGGCCATTCCGACCACGCCCGTCCCGGCCACGGCGCGGTGCTCGCCACCCAAGAGACGCTCGACATGATGCGGCTGCGCTATGGCGACCATTTCGCCGGCAGCACGCAGGTGATCGCCTATGGCGAGGAGTTGCGGCTCGGCGACGTCCGGGTGAAATTCCACCCCGCCGGCCATGTGCTGGGCTCGGCGCAGATCGCGGTCTCCTGCAAGGACACCTGCATCGTCGCCTCCGGCGACTACAAGGACGCGCCCGATCCCACCTGCGCAGCCTTCGAGGTGGTACGTTGCGATGTGTTCATCACCGAGGCCACCTTTGGCTTACCGGTATTTCGCCACGGCGATGCGGCCGGCGAAATCAAAAAGCTGCTGGCGTCAGTCGCGCTGTTTCCGGAGCGGGCGCATCTGGTCGGCGCCTATTCGCTCGGCAAGGCGCAGCGCGTGATCGCGCTGCTTCGTCTCGCCGGCTACGACGCGCCGATCTACCTGCACGGCGCGATGGAAAAGATCACGCGCTACTACGAAAGCCGCGGCGCAGCGCTCGGCGATCTGCGCGCCGTCAAGGGCATGAAGAAGGCCGATCTCGCCGGCACCATCACACTGGCGCCGCCATCGGCCACCTCGGATATCTGGACAAGACGATTCCCCGATCCGGTCACGGCGTTCGCATCGGGCTGGATGCGGGTGCGTGCCCGCGCCCGCCAGCGCGGCGTCGAACTGCCGCTGGTGATTTCGGACCATGCCGACTGGGATGGATTGACCGCTACCATCGATGCCACCGGCGCCGGCGAGATCTGGGTCACCCATGGCCAGGAAGACGCGCTGGTGCATTGGTGCAGGGCAAAAGGCCTCGCCGCGCGGCCGCTCGATCTGGTCGGATACGGCGACGAGGACGAAACCGATGCGGCGGCGGTGGCTGAGGACGAGGCATGAATCGCTTCGCCGAGTTGCTGGATCGCCTCGCCTATGAGCCCGGCCGCAACAACAAGCTGCGACTGTTGACAGCGTATTTTCGCAAGGTCGAAGACCCCGATCGCGGCTACGCGCTGGCCGCACTCACCGGCGCGCTGTCGTTCAAGCACGCCAAGCCCGGACTGATCCGCGACCTGATCGCCGATCGTACGGATCCGGTGCTGTTCGCATTGTCCTATGATTATGTCGGCGATCTCTCGGAGACCGTGGCGCTGATGTGGCCGAAGGCGGCGGAACATGCAGTCTGCTCCTTGCGTGGAAGGCCGCCGAGCGATCCGACCTTCCCCCGCAGCGGGGAGGTGAAGAGCTGAGCATCTCCACAACAATCCCCCTCCCCGCCCTCGCCGAGGTCGTCACCACGTTGCGCACGCTGGGCAAGACCGAACTGCCGCAGCAACTTTCGCGCTGGCTCGACGAACTCGACGAGACCGGCCGCTGGGCGCTGTTGAAACTCGTCACCGGCGCGATGCGGATCGGGATCTCGGCGCGGCTGGCCAAGACCGCCGCCGCAGCCCTCGGCGACAAGGACGCGCACGAGATCGAGCTGATGTGGCCCGGGCTCACGCCGCCCTATCTCGATCTGTTCGCGTGGCTGGAGGGACGCGCGGCAAAGCCGGTCAATCTCGATCCGGCGCCGTTCCGCCCGGTGATGCTGGCGCATGCCATTGAAGACGCGGATTTTGCCCATCTCGACGCCGCGGATTTTATCGCGGAATGGAAGTGGGATGGCATTCGCGTCCAGGCCGTCAGCGGCCACGACCAACGCGGCAACGTCGTGACGCGGCTCTATTCGCGCAGCGGCGAAGATATCACCAAAAGCTTTCCGGACCTTCTGCCATCACTGCATCAACCCGGCGCGATCGACGGCGAATTGCTGGTGCTGCGCGATGGCAGGGTGCAGACCTTCAACGTGCTGCAGCAGCGTCTGAACCGCAAACTGGTCTCGCCGAAGCTGCTCAAGGAATATCCGATCCATCTGCGCGCCTACGATCTGCTCGGCGAAGGCGATAGCGATTTGCGCGTGCTGCCGTTTGCCGAACGCCGCAAACGGCTGGAGGCCTTCGTTACAAAACTCGGCGATGACAGGATCGACCTGTCGCCGACGATCGCATTCGATGACTGGGACGCGCTGGCCGCCGCGCGGAAAAATCCCGCCAGCGCCGGTGCCGGCGAGGATGCCGAGGCGGTCGAAGGGGTCATGCTCAAGCGCCGCGTTGCGCCATATCTGCCGGGCCGCCCCAAGGGCCAATGGTGGAAATGGAAGCGCGATCCGCATTTGATCGATGCCGTGCTGATGTACGCGCAACGCGGCCACGGCAAGCGTTCGTCCTATTACTCCGATTATACGTTCGGGGTCTGGACCTCATCAGGCGGCGATGGCGACGAACTGGTGCCGGTCGGCAAGGCCTATTTCGGCTTCACCGATGAAGAGCTGTTGCAGATCGACCGCTTCGTGCGCCGCAACACCATCGAGAAATTCGGACCGGTCCGGCATGTGGTGCATGAGCCCGATCAGGGGCTGGTGCTGGAAGTCGCGTTCGAGGGATTGGCGCGCTCGCCGCGGCACAAATCCGGCGTCGCGATGCGGTTTCCGCGCATCAGCCGGCTGCGCTGGGACAAGCCGCCGCGCGAGGCCGACCGGCTGGAAACGCTGGAGCGGATGTTGAAAGCCGATCCGGGATGAACACCGGTTCATCTGGAAAGCCTTCGTTGAGAAAGCCCCACGTCAAAACAGAAACTGTGCGAGACAGACCGCCATTGACGGCGCCAGACGGATTCCCCATTTGCACTGAATTATACTAGAATGTGCGGATACATCCGCGCGGGAGATCACGATGGCCAACGACACCCGAGAATTGCCGGCGACTAATGACGGCATCAACCGCTTTCTCGGCGGCTCGCCGCTGACGGTGGCGTTCCGGCTGGTCCTGCTGTCAATTTTGGTGGGCGTGGTGCTGGCCGCGATCGGCTTCGATCCCTGGAATATCGTCCACAGCATCCGGTTGCTGTTCCAGCGGATCTGGGATCTCGGCTTTGACGCCATCAACGGGCTGTGGCGCTACTTCCTGCTCGGCGCCGTGATCGTGATTCCAATCTGGCTGATATCGCGAATGTTCGGCGCGCCGCGCGGGAGATAGAGCGCACGCCGGCAAGCTTCGTTGAATTCCTTATCCAGGGTTACGACCACACAGGTCTTCGCCATCGCAGGACCGGCGATGGTCGCGAACCTGACGACGCCGCTGATCGGCATCGTCTCGACGATAGCGATCGGGCGGCTCGGCGACGCCACGCTGCTCGGCGGCGTGGCGATCGCGTCGGTGATCTTCGACTGCCTGTTCTGGCTGTTCGCTTTCCTGCGCATGAGCACGGTGGCGTTTACCGCGCAGGCGCTCGGCGCCGGGGAATTGCCGGAAATACGCGCCCAACTGGTGCGGGGGCTCGTCATCGCAGCCCTGATCGGCGCTTGTCTGATCGCCCTGCAGGTGCCGCTCGCCGCGATATTGCTGAGCGCTATGGGCGGCAGCGACGGCGTCACCCGCGCCGCCAAAACCTACTTCGCCATTCAGAATCTGGTCGGCGCCGCTGGCGCTGGCCAATTATGTCGTGCTTGGCTGGCTGATCGGACAGGCGCGCGCCACGCTGGCGCTCGGCGTGCAGATTGCGATCAACCTCATCAATATGGCCGCGACCATCCTCCTGGTGCTGGTGCTCGATGCCGGCATTGGCGGCGCCGCGCTGGCGGCGGTGATTGCCGAAGCCGGCGGGCTTTCGCTCGGCATCCTGATCGCATGGCGCCTGACGAAGGCATCGCCGCCGCTCGAACGCGCCGCGCTGTTCGACCGGACCAGGCTGTTGCGCATGCTGGCGGTCAATCGCGATATCATGATCCGCACCGCCGCGCTGATCACGGCGTTTCTTTTCTTTACCGCGCAAGGCGCGCGGTCGGGCGACGTGATCCTCGCCGCCAACGCGGTGCTGAACAATTTTCTTCTGATCAGCGCGTTCTTCCTCGACGGCCTCGCCAACGCCGCCGAGCAGCTCTGCGGGCGCGCCTACGGCGCCCGCGACCGCGTCGCCTTCGCCGGCGCGGTGCGGCTGGTGATCCGCTGGGGATTTGGCATTGCACTGGTGGTGGCGGCGATTTTCGCGCTGTTCGGTCCGTCGCTGATCGACATCATGACTGCCAGCCAGGACGTGCGGCAACATGCGCGCGACTATCTGTGGTTCGTGGTGCTGGCGCCGCTGCCCGGCGTCTTCGCCTTCGCCTATGACGGGATCTTCATCGGCGCGACCTGGGCGCGCGAGATGCGCAACCTGATGGTGCTGTCGTTGTTGATTTTCCTCGGCAGCTGGTTGGCGCTGCGCTCGTTCGGCAATGCCGGCCTGTGGGCGGCCATGCTGATGCTCTATGCTGCGCGCGGCGGGCTGCAGGCGCTGCGCTATCCGGCGATGCTGCGGGCTTCGTTTCAAGCCGCGGGCATGAATTCCACCTAAACCGGCCAGTCCTCCGCCGTGATCGTCGCGGCATCGGCGCCGACGATTTCGGACAGCGAATCGCGCCCCGTCCGCAGCAGCGTCGAGGCGAGATCGCTCTTGATGTCGTCGACGAGGCCGAGGCCCTTGTAGATCAGCGACGAATAGAGCTGGATCAGGCTGGCGCCGGCGCAAATCTTGGTCAGCGCGGCACCGCCGCTATCGATGCCGCCAACACCTATCAGCGGAAACGCACCCTCGGCGCGCACATAGGTCTCCGCCACCATCCGCGTCGACAGCCGAAACAGCGGCCGCCCCGACAATCCGCCCTGTTCGCCGGCGCGGCTCTGTTCGCGCAAGCTCGAAGGCCGCGCCAGCGTGGTATTGGCCACGATCATGCCGTCGACGCGGCGCGAGCGCGCGATGTGGACCACGTCGTCCAGTTCAGTCAGGCTCAAATCCGGCGCGATCTTCAACAGCACCGGCGAATCGCCGGCGTTGCGCTGCACCCGCTCGCGCGCATCGATCACCTTGGCCAGCAGATCGTCGAGGGCTGCCGCCTGCTGCAGGTTGCGCAGGCCCGGGGTATTCGGCGAGGACACGTTGACGGTGAAGTAGCTCGCCACCGGCGCGAAGGTCTCGATCAATTTCACGTAGTCGGCGACGCGATCGGCGGAATCCTTGTTGGCGCCGACATTGACCCCGACGATGCCGCCGAGATGCGCGCGCGAAGCCAGCCGCCGCAGCACCGCCGGCGCGCCGTCATTGTTGAAATCCCATGCGGTTGACCACGCCCTCGTCGCGCTCGAGGCGAAACAGCCGCGGCCGCGGATTGCCGGCTTGCGGCATCGGCGTCACCGAGCCGATCTCGACAAAACCGAAACCCAGCCGCAACAACGCGTCCGGCACTTCCGCGCTCTTGTCGAAGCCGGCCGCCATGCCGATCGGATTGGGAAAGTTCAGGCCGAAGGCCCGCACCGCCAGTTTGGGATCGTCCGGCTTGGGTCGCATCGGCGGCAGCAACCGCAGGCCCTGGATCGCCAGCCGATGCGCATCCTCCGGATCGAACCAGCGCAATAGCGGCAACGAGAACGCATCGAAGGCGCGGATCACGGGACAAGCTCCGGGATGTCGTGGGTGCCATCGGGCCGCGCGCGCATATCATAGATGCCGGTGACCGCGCCGAGATCGAGTTCGCCATAGAGATGCGGAAACAGTTCGTCGTTGCGCGAGCGCTCCCACCGCAATGCTGTTCCCAACGCGTCGGCATCGACCGCGATCAGAAACAGCCCGGTTTGGCCGGCAAAATGCTTCCGCGCCGTTTCCGCCACCTGCGAGTTGGCCGAAAAATGAATGAAGCCGTCGCGGGCATCGTCGGCGCTGCCCCGATAGACGCCTTGCCGCTCGGCCTCGCGCCAGGCCGAAGCGGGACAGATTTTGTAGATCCTGCGCACCTGCGCCACATCCTGCTTGTCGTTGAGTCTCTTGGGATTTCCCCGGAATCTCCGGGGCGTGCCTTGGACCGTATCGGCGGCACCGGCGCAACTCAAGGGCAGGCTTCGACGCGCCGGCGCTGATTGCGGAAATCGGGCAGGTGAGGTAATAATTCCTAGATCCACCGTTTCGATTGAAGCGGAACGGTGACTTCTCGTTTGACGCGTTTTCTTCACGCGAACCGGCATCCACTTCGCTGGAAAACGCTCTGGTAAAGCCTCGCCATGGTCAAATCGCCAAAACCCCCGCGAATGCTGAGCCATGACCAGGTCTGGACCGCGCTGGATCGGCTGGCCGAACGCGCCGGGCTTTCGGCGTCGGGGCTGGCCAAAAAATCCGGCCTCGATCCCACCACCTTCAACAAATCCAAACGCGTCACCCCCGACGGCCGCGAACGCTGGCCGTCGACCAAATCGATTTCCAAGGCGCTCGCCGCGACGGCGAGTTCGATCGACAGCTTTGTGCAATTGATCGGCGATGCGGATTGGACCGTGCAGTCGGTGCCGCTAATTGGTTTGGCGCAGGCCGGCACCGCTGGCGCCTTCGACGAAGCAGGCTTTCCAACCGGCAAGGGTTGGGACGAGGCCGGCTTGCCCGGGGTCAGCGACGAGCACGCCTATGCGCTGGAAATTTCCGGCGACGCGATGACGCCTGTCTATCGCGACGGCGACATCATCGTGGTGTCGCCGGGCACGCCGATCCGGCGCGGCGACCGCGTGGTGTTGAAAACCAGAACCGGCGAAGTGATGCTGCGGGAATTGAAACGCCGCACCGCGAAGTCGCTCGAACTGCAATCGCTGAACGCGAGCCACCCCGATCGCACCCTGGCCGCCGCCGAGGTGCAGTGGATCGCGCGGATCGTGTGGGTGAGACAGTAAATACCGTCCTCATGGTGAGGAGCCGCGGAGCGGCGTCTCGAACCATGAGACACGATGAATGCCTTTTGCCATCCTTCGAGACGGCGCTTCGCGCCTCCTCAGGATGAGGTCATTGCTCTGTGTAACCGCCGAAACTACGTCGCGTAGTCCGGCTCCTTGCGGTCGAGGATGCGCTTCAACGCATCGAAATGCCGCTGCGCGGGACCCGGTACGTACCGAGGGGCCTTGTTGCCGCCGCCGATATCGCGCCCGATATCGCGCTTGGTCTTGTCGACCACCTCGCCTGGAAGTTGCTTGAGCTTCTGGCCGGTCCACATCGCGTAGATCTGAACCTGCGCCGCGCGCTCGATGTAATAGAGCCGGTCATAGGCGTCGGCGACGGTTTCGCCGACCGTGGAGATGCCGTGATTGGCCATGAACAAGACCGTCTTGTCGCCGATCACGCGTGCCAGCCGCGCGCCTTCGGCCGGATCGAACGCCGGGCCGGTATACTCGTCGTCATAGGCAATCTTGCCGGACATCCCGACTTCGGTCTGGCCGATCTCCTTGATGCGCGGATCCTCCAGACGGGTCAGCGCGCTCGCATAGGGCATGTGGGTGTGAAACACCGCCTTGGCCTGCGGCAGCGCCTTGTAAATCGGCGCATGGATGCAATAACACGAACGTTCGACATCACCGGCGCCGCTCTTGACCAGCCCGTCGTCGATGCCGACTTCCATAAAGGAAGACGCCGTGACCTCGGACCAGTGCATGCCGAACGGGATCTGGTAGTAGCGGTCGCTGCGGCCCGGCACCACCAGGGTCAAATGATTGAAAATGCCTTCGCTGAAATCATGCATGTAAGCCAGCCGATGCGCCGCGGCGAGATCGACCCGCGCCTGCCATTCCTCGGCGCTGCATTCGCTAAGCGTCTTCGGCGAAACCCTGAACTGCATGCGTATCCTCCTGCTGTTACCTGCCCCCTGGCCGGGGATGTTGCCTGCCCTTTGCCGCAGATTCGGGCCAGTGTTCGCGCTATCATAACGCAAAACCGGAGCGGCCTCGGCTGAAATTGCAGCGGACCTGCTATCTGGATTTGCTGCCCCAGCAACGGGACAGCGCGTCCGCGCATCCGCAGTCCTCTTGGTGAGGAGGCGCCCTTGCGCCGTCTCGAACCGTGGCCGCGAGCGCCATCCTTCGAGACGCGCGCAAAAGCGCGCCCCGTGGCGATCGCGGTACGGCTATTGCCAGCCCGGCACGCCCCGCATGTCAGGCAGGTGATGCGCGATGCCTTTGTGGCAATCGATGCAGGTTTTTTCGCCATTGAACAAGAAACGCTCGTGCGCCACCGAAGCCCGGGGCGACTGCCTTGTAATGTCCATCGACACGGCGCTGTGGCAGTTCCTGCACTCCAGCGAGTCATTGGCCTTGAATCGCGCCCATTCATGCAGCGCGAGTTCGAGGCGGTGGTCGCGAAATTTGTCGATCGTGTCGATGCTGCCGAAGATGTGGCCCCAGACTTCCTTTGACGCCTGCATCTTGCGGGCGATCTTGTCCGTCCATTTATGCGGAACGTGACAATCGGGGCAGCTTGCTCGCACCCCCGAGCGGTTGGAGAAATGGATGGTCGACTTCAATTCCGAGAAAACGTTGTCGCGCATTTCGTGACAGCCGGTGCAGAATTTCTCGGTGTTGGTGAGTTCGAGCGCGGTGTTGAAGCCACCCCAGAATAATACGCCGGCTACGAACCCCGCGAGCACCAGAACGCCCAGCCCGAATACCGAACTCGGCCGCCGCAGCACGTCCCACAGTTCGACGACAAAAGCCCACACTCGCCTCACCAACGATGGGCGTGGGGACTGTTCAGTCGTGCTCATCGCCGACCGCCCGGCGCCGCGCGACTTAACATGGAGTCAATGTCGATGAAGTCGTTGGTAACCGGCGGCGTCACCATGCTCTGGGGAACATGACATTCGGTGCAGAAGAACCGGCGCGGCGATACCGAGGCGAGGAATTGCCCCTCGCGGTCCATGAAATGGGTAATGCTGACCATCGGCGCCTGGGATTCTCCCGTACGCGCACGCGCGTGGCACGACAGGCATTTGTTGCCGTTCATATCGATCTGGTAGCCCTCGGTGGTATGAGGGATCACGGGCGGTTGTTCAGGATAGTTGCGCGTTTCCCTCTCCGCCGAATTGCGCAGCGGCGCGATCGGCGCCGCTTGACCTTCTTCGTTGAGCGGCGTTGATCCGCGCAGCCCCGAAGTGACGGTCTGTGCTACCAGCGACGTCGAAGCGGCCGCCAGCACGACAAACAGGGCAAGGATCGCGGGCTTTCCGATCATGGCGCTATACCTTTTCGATGCGCACCGCGCACTTCTTGTAATCGGTCTGCAGCGAGATCGGGTCGGTAGCGTCGAGTGTCACCTTGTTGATGAGTTGGGCTTCGTCGAACCAGGGCACGAAAACGACGCCGCGCGGCGGCTTGTTGCGCCCCCGGGTTTCGACCCGGGTTCGGATGAAGCCGCGGCGGGACTGCACCTTGATCTCGTCGCCCCGGCGTAACTTTGCGTCCATCGCGTCGTCTGGATGCATGAAGCAGACGGCTTCGGGGAATGCCCTGTAGAGTTCGGGGACACGCCGCGTCATCGTTCCGGAGTGCCAATGCTCCAGGACGCGACCGGTCGAGAGCCAGAAGGGGTAATCGTTGTCCGGGGATTCGGCCGGCGGTTCATAGGGCAGCGCGAAGATGCGCGCCTTGCCGTCCGGAAATCCGTAGAACTCGACGTCCTTGCCGCTCTTCACATAGGGATCGAGACCCTCGCGGAAACGCCAGCGCGTCTCCTGACCGTTGACCACCGGCCAGCGCATTCCCCTGACCTGGTGGTAGGTGTCGAAGGGTGCGAGATCGTGGCCGTGGCCGCGGCCGAAGCTGGCGTATTCCTCGAACAAACCCTTGTGGACGTAGAAGCCGAATGCCTTCGACCTCGTCGTTGAGGTAGCCGGCCTCGATGTCAGACACCGGGAATTTGTCGACCTGGCCGTTCTTGTAGAGAACGTCGAACATGGTCTTGCCGCGGTATTCCGGCTTTTTCGCCAGCAGGTCCTCGGGCCAGACTTCTTCGATCTTGAAGCGTTTGGAAAACTCCATCAATTGCCAGAGGTCCGATTTCGCCTCGCCGGGCGCCGAAACCAATTGATGCCAGAAGTGCGTGCGCCGCTCGGCGTTGCCGTAGGCACCTTCCTTCTCGACCCACATCGCGGTCGGCAGGATCAGGTCGGCGGCAAGCGCGGAGACCGACGGATACGCATCGGAGACGACGATGAAGTTGTCCGGGTTGCGGTAACCCAGATAGGTCTCTTCATTGGCGTTGGCTCCGGCCTGCAGGTTGTTATTGACCTGAACCCAGTAGGCGTTGAGCAGGCCGTCCTTCAGCATCCGGTTCTGCAGCACCGCGTGGTAGCCGGGCTTGTCGGGAATCGTGCCTTCCGGCAGCTTCCATATCTGCTCCGCCTTGTCGCGGTGGGCCTTGTTGGTCACCACCATGTCGGCCGGCAGCCGGTTCGAGAACGTGCCGACCTCGCGCGCGGTGCCGCAAGCCGACGGCTGGCCAGTCAACGAAAACGGGCTGTTGCCGGGCTCCGAGATTTTGCCTGTCAGCAAATGGATGTTGTAGATGAGGTTATTGCACCAGACACCCCGGGTGTGCTGGTTGAAGCCCATGGTCCAGAAACTGACGACCTTGGTCTTGGGATCAGCGTAGAGCTCGGCCAGTGCCTCCAGGCGGTTGAGCGGCACGCCGGACATCTCGGCGGCCTTCTGTAGGCTGTAATCCGCGACGAACTTGGAATACTCCTCGAACGTGATGTCGGTGGCGTCGCCGGCCTTGGCGCGCCCCGTCGCCTTCTGCTCCAGCGGATGCTCCGGACGCAGTCCGTATCCGATGTCGGTCTGGCCCCGCTTGAAGATCGTGTGCTTGTCGACGAAGTCCTTGTTGACCCGGCCTGTCGTGATGATGTGGTTGGCGATGGCGTTGAGCAGGTAGAGATCGGTCTGAGGCTTGAAAACGAGACCGATGTCGGCGAGGTCGAACGAGCGATGCTCGAATGTCGACAGGACCGCGACCCGCACGTGCGGCGCGCTCAGCCGTCGGTCGGCGACGCGGGTCCACAGGATCGGATGCATCTCCGCCATGTTGGAGCCCCACAGCACGAAGGCGTCGGTGGCCTCGATGTCGTCGTAGCAACCCATCGGTTCGTCGATGCCGAAGGTGCGCATGAAGCCGGCGGCGGCGGATGCCATGCAGTGGCGCGCATTCGGATCGAGGTTGTTCGAACGGAAGCCGGCCTTCATCAGCTTGAGCCCGGCGTAGCCTTCCCAGATCGTCCATTGTCCGGAGCCGAGCATGCCGACGCCGCTCGGCCCGCGCTTTTTGAGCGCCGCCTTGAATTTCTCCGCCATGATGTCGAAGGCTTCATCCCAGGACACCGGGGTGAACTCGCCGTTCTTGTCGTATTTGCCGGCGGTCTTTCGCAACATCGGC
The DNA here is from genome assembly GCA_963771225.1 of uncultured Pseudomonadota bacterium. Classification (GTDB taxonomy): domain Bacteria; phylum Pseudomonadota; class Alphaproteobacteria; order Rhizobiales; family Xanthobacteraceae; genus Bradyrhizobium. The sequence goes on from CAVYSR010000018.1 coordinate 299,777, forward strand.
TGGGTGAGACGGTCATGGCCGTACATGATCTTGGAGAGGAAATAGCCCTTCACGCAATTGAGGCCGCGATTGACCTCCGACTTGATGTCGCCGTGGGTGGCAACGACGCGGTTTTCCTTGGTGGCGACCATCACGCTGCAGCCAGTCCCGCAGAAACGGCACGGAGCCTTGTCCCACTTGAGCTCGGATACCTCGCGCTCGGTGACCAGGTTCGCCGCCATCGCCGGGGCGGGCATGCCTCCTGCAAGGGCCGCCAGCGCGGCAGCCTTCATCTTGAGAACCTCGCGACGGTCGGGCTGTGACGTGGTCATGATGATTTCCTTGCCGCGCGAGGGATCAGCCCGCGTCGATGGCGTGAAACACGAGCGAAGCCGAATAGACATCAGGTAGCAGGGCAAGCGTATTGAGCGTCGACCCGATGATTCCAGCTTTGGGAGCATCGACGACGACCACGAGCTTGCCTTTGGGATCGCGGGCGTGGATCTCGCAGCCGGCGATCGCCAGGATGGCTTCCTCGACATCGGCCAGGCGTTCGGGCCGCGCCTGCACCAGGATACTCGCGATCTCGCCGCCAGGCGGCGCGATCACGGGATCCGGATTCACAATCCGTCCGGAGATGAATGCGCGGCGATCGATGGCAGTGTGCTCAGTGGACACGTCATGGCCTCGCTTGGTTGCAGTCACTTCGTCGGCGGTCCGGGAGGTCCGGCGATCATCTGGTAGGTCCACACGGCAAGGCCGTAGCTACCCACGGTCGCGACCGCGAGCGCAGGCATCAAAACCGCCGTCAGAAAGAAGAACGCGAAGATTTCCATGCGACGACGGCGCGGCCGTCCGTTCGCATCAGCGCCATCGGCCGGCATTTCCTGCCTCGTTCAGAATGTAGGAGGAACGGCGTCGATGCCGTCAACCGACATGCTAATCGAAGACGATTCCATTGTCTCGGACTATCGGCGTTGCGGAGACGATCTCCACCGGTCGCACGCCGATGTCATTTTTCGTCGCCACCTATGTCTCGAATTAGACATAGGTCAGGTAGACTGCCGGAGCACCGCGCCCCGAATTGCGGCGCGCGACGGCCCGATTTGCGGGCCTACATCACCATCCTGCGGGCAAACTATCGGCGGGCTGCACGCGCCAGCGCGCCGTCGATCATGGTCACGGCGTTGGCCAGGCCATAGACCGCGACGAACGAGCCGAAGCGCGGGCCTTTTTCCTGACCGAGCAGCACCTGATAGAGCATGTTGAACCAGTCCAGCGACACGCCCGGCCTGCCGTCCTTGCCCTTCTTGACGGCGTCGAGGAACGGCTCGCGGCGACCGATCTCGTAGACCACGTTCTGGATCTCCTCGGCCGTTGATGCCGGCGGCAATTGCGACAGCGCATCGCGCAGATCCTGCAGTGCTGCGCGCTCGGTCGGCGTCGGCTCGCGGAATTTCTTGGTCGGCGCCACGAAGTCGCGATAGTAGTTGATGGCATAGCCGACCATCGCGTCGAGTTTCGGGTGGGTCTGTGGCGTGACGCCCGGACGATAGCGGCCGATGAAGCCCCACAAGGTCGCGGCATTCTCCGCATTCGACGACGATACCAGCGTCAGCAGCAACTGGAACGTGACCGGCATGTCGGCTGTGGGCGGATGCCCGGCGTGGATGTGCCAGACCGGATTGGCGAGTTGTTGCCTGGCATCCTGGCGCGGAAAGCCGTCGAGGAATTGCTGATAGTCGTCGACATTGCGCGGGATCACGTCGAAGTGCAGGCGCTTGGCCGCCTTCGGCTCGCGATACATGAACAGCGACAGCGATTCCGGCGAGGCATAGCGCAGCCATTCGTCGATGGTGAGGCCGTTGCCCTTCGACTTGGAAATCTTCTGGCCGTGCTCGTCGAGGAACAGCTCGTAATTGAACCCTTCCGGCGGCAGGCCGCCAAGCGCCGCGCAGATCTTGCCGGATAATTTGACCGAATCGATCAGGTCCTTGCCGGCCATTTCGTAATCGACGCCGAGCGCGACCCAGCGCATCGCCCAGTCCGGCTTCCATTGCAGCTTGCAATGCCCGCCGGTGACCGGCAGCGTGACCGGCTCCTGGGTTTCGGGATCGACATAGGAGATCGTTCCGGACTTCACGTCATGCGCGGTAATCGGCACATACAGCACCACGCCGGTGCGCGGACAGATCGGCAAAAACGGCGAATAGCTCGCCGCGCGCTCTTCGCGCAACGACGGCAGCATCACCGCCATCACCTGATCGATACGCTCCAGCACCCGCAGCAGCGTCGCGTCGAATTTGCCGGAAACGTAATAGTCGGTGGCACTCGCAAATTCGTAGTCGAACCCGAACGTATCGAGAAACGAGCGCAGCCGCGCATTGTTGTGGGCGCCGAAACTGGCATGGGTGCCGAACGGATCGGGCACCCGCGTCAGCGGCTCGCCGAGATGCTTTTCCAGAAGCTCCTTGTTCGGCACATTGTCCGGAACCTTGCGCAGGCCGTCCATATCGTCGGAGAACGCCAGCAGCCGGGTCTTGATCCTGTCCTCGGTGAGCACGCGGAAGGCGTGGCGCACCATGGTGGTGCGCGCGACCTCGCCGAAGGTGCCGATATGCGGCAGGCCCGAGGGGCCATAACCGGTCTCGAACAGCACCTCGTCTTTCGGCTTCTTTTTCAGGCGCGCGACAATCGCCTTCGCCTGCTCGAACGGCCAGGCATTGGATTGTTCGGCGAGCGCGCGCAGATCGCTTGGGCTAGCGGCAAGATCGAGGGTGGACATAATAAAAGTAGTCTCCAGAGACGAAAAATGAGCTAATTTGACAGTATAACCGTCATTGCGAGCGAAGCGAAGCAATCCACTCTTTCTTTGTTGCCCGATGGATTGCTTCGCTGCGCTCGCAATGACGGGCAATGGAGCGGGACCCGCCCCTAAAACGGGCTCACGGAAAAATAGCGCAGCCACAAATCCGTGTAGCGGCCTTTTTCCCAGAGCCGGAACAGCGCCCAGTTCAGCGATTGCCGCAAAAGGTCGTTGCCCTTGCGCACCGCGATGCCGATGCCTTCGCCGAAATAGCGGCTCTCGACGAACGGCCCGCCCGAGAACGCGCAGCATTCGCCGGAATCGGTCCCGTTGATCCAGAACGCCAGCGAGATCGCGTCGCCGAAAATGAAATCGACCTCGCCACGCCGCAGTGCCTGCCGCAGCACCTCGTCATTGGGATAGCCATGCAATTCAGCGTCGGTGAACATCGCCTTGAGATAGGCCTCATGCGAGGAGCCGGCGATGACGCCGACCTTCTTGCCCTCGAGATATTCGGGGCGAACCTCCGGCATGACGGCATCGCGCCGCGACACGAACCGCGCTGGCGCCCGGTAATAGGGATCGGTGAAATCGAGCCGGGCACGCAATTGCGGCGTCACCGCCAGCGAGGCGATGATGGCATCGCCGCGGTTGCTCGCGATCGCATCGAGCAGCGTCTCGAACCGCCGCATCTGGATGGTGCAGGTGACCTTGATCTCGTCGCAAAGCAATCGGGCCAGATCGACGTTGAAACCGGCGGGATTGCCGTCAGGGCCGGTGAAGTTGAACGGCGGATAGTCGGTCTCGGTGAGAAACCGGATCACGGTGAGGCGAGACAGATCGGGCCGGTCCGGACGCCGCCTCGGGTCCCAGAATCCGGGCACCGACTGGGGTGCCGCCTGCGGCGCGGGCTTGTCGGGTACAGGCTTGGCCACGCCCTGGGCGCGTGCGGCGCCACCGTACAGGCCCAGAGCCAGCACCACGGCAAACGACAAACCCACCATCGCCGTCGTGGCGCGGGTGATTTGCTTTGGTGTTTCACTGAGCCTTAAGATGATCCGTGATCGCATTGCCGGCCTTATAGACTATCCGCCCGGTAAGGCGAACGCCGTTTGCCCCGCGGGATGACGCTTGCCGCGCGCCTTCCTAGAGGTAGCGCTTCAGATCGGCCGCGGCTTCCTCGGGCTTGCGCTTGAGGTTGAACGGGGAGACGAATTTGCCGTCGCGATCCATCAGGTAGATCAGCGCGGTGTGATCCATGGTGTAATCGCCGTCCTTGAGCGGGACCTTCTTGGCATAGACCCGGAACTCCGAGATCACTTTCGCCATCGCCTCCGGATCGCCGGTCAAGCCCTTCAGATGCGGATCGAAGCTCGACAGATAATCCTTCATCGCCGCCTTGGTGTCGCGCTCCGGATCGACCGAGATGAAATAGGCGTTGACGCGATCGGCATCCTTGCCCATCGCCCGCAGCACTTCGGAAATCTCGAACAGCGAAGTCGGACACACGTCCGGGCAATGGGTGAAGCCGAAAAAGATCAATGTCGGGCGGCCCTGCAGGCTCTTCTCGGTGACAGTCTGGCCGGTCTGGTCGGTCAGTTGAAACGGGCCGCCGATCGCAGCCGGCGCGGTTACCGTTCGCAACCCCCCCAGCGCCCACAGCATCAACAGCAGCCCGACCAGCAGGCTTCCGGAGAATGCGGCGACGATCACCAGCGGGCGGGTGGTCCGATCCATTACGAAGTTCCCCAGTCAGAAGCAGGCGGACAGGCCCGACGCAATGGTCTCGAAGAAGACCGCCGTCCCGTAGTGGAACCACAACACCGCGGCCCCCAGCCCGAGGATGACGCCGAGGCCGACGCCAGCCATCACGATCGCCTGCGCGGCCGTTCGGGCCGGTCGCAACGCGCCGGGTATTTCATGCGGCGTGGACATCGGCTGAGCCATGCATGTCCAGATAGGGCCAGTTCAGCCTGCGGGCAAGCGCCAGGGCGCTGCCGCCGATCACGTCATGCTGAAGGGCGCCAGCAATTTCAATGCGATGTCGAGATTTTGGCTGTCGAAGCCTGGGCGTCCAGGTAACAGGGGCGGTACATGCTCATCAGTTGCTTGCCGTGCAGGAAAATCATGTGCGGTGTCAGTCCGCCGCGCTGGGCGATCCACCGCCGCACCGCGGGGGGATACATCGAGTACAGCATCTGCGTCGCTTCGGCGTTGGTGATCGCGCGGCCGTTGGCGCCGAAATCCCATGCCGCATGGAAGCCGAGGGTGGCATGCGAGGTCACGCAGATCTTGTCATGGGGCACCTGGCCCAGAACGATCGTGCAGGCCGAGGCGCACAGACCGTCGATAATCACCTCTTCGCCCGAACTGCGCAGGTCCTGGTATTTGTCAACGTAAGTGCCGATCCGGCCACCACGATCTTCAGCGATGCGAACCACCGCATGGCTCGCCCCCACACCCGCGAGCAGGAGAACCGCCGCGAGCAACCCCGTCACCAACTTCATGTCCAGCCCCAGTCGAACCGTCGAACCCGAATCTGAGCGTCTTGCGTGATGCCTCGCCAGCGTGTTGCCGGATCGGGTTTTTGTCCAGATGCGCGGGGCAGTTCAAAACAAATTCAAATTGAGTGTTGCAAGCGGGCTGCACCTCCTGGGCCGATAGGTCCCAAACTGGAACAAGCCGATGCCGGCCGGCGGCGGCTTTGAGCGGGGACCGGTACCATTTGCCGTTGACCGTGGTTAATGCCACTGGTTTCTATCCGCGGGAGCTGGGGGGCTGACGTGATGGCAAGCGATGCAGACGTGATCGTGGTCGGCGGGGGACTGGCCGGTCTCGTCGCCGCGACCGAAATCGCGGACGCCGGCAAACGGGTCATCGTGGTCGACCAGGAGGGCGAACAGAGCCTCGGCGGCCAGGCTTTCTGGTCGTTCGGCGGATTGTTTCTGGTCAACAGCCCCGAACAGCGCCGGCTCGGCATCAGGGACAGTTACGATCTGGCGCTGCAGGACTGGATGGGATCGGCGGGTTTTGACCGCGACGAGGATCTTTGGCCGAAGCGCTGGGCGGAGGCCTATGTGGCATTCGCGGCGGACGAGAAGCGCGAATGGCTGCGGGCGATGGGCCATCGAATCTTTCCGGTGGTCGGCTGGGCCGAGCGCGGCGGCTACGATGCGATGAGCCATGGCAATTCGGTGCCGCGGTTTCATGTCACCTGGGGTACCGGCCCGGGTATTGTCGAGCCGTTCGAGCGGCGGGCGCGGCAAGCCGAGGCGAGCGGCCGCCTGGCCTTCAAATTCCGCCACCGTGTCGATGCGCTCACGATCACCGGCGGCACCGTCGACGGGGTCAGCGGAACCATCCTGGAGCCTGACAACGCCGAGCGCGGCAAGAGCAGTTCGCGCAAAGCCATTGGCGACTTCACGCTGCGCGCCCAGGCAGTGATCGTCGCCTCCGGCGGCATCGGCGGCAATCACGATCTGGTCCGGCAGAACTGGCCGAAGCGTCTCGGCGAGGCACCGAAGAACATGATCTCCGGCGTGCCGGAACATGTCGACGGCCGCATGATCGGCATCACCGAAGCCGCCGGCGCGCGGCTTATCAACCGCGACCGGATGTGGCATTATGTGGAGGGAATCCGGAACTGGAATCCGATCTGGCCGCGCCACGGCATCCGCATCCTGCCGGGACCATCGTCGATGTGGTTTGACGCCACCGGCCGGCGGCTGCCCCCGCCGCTGTTTCCGGGCTCCGATACCCTCGGCCAGCTCACCCACATCCTGTCGACCGGCTACGACTATTCGTGGTTCGTCCTCACCCAGAGCATCATCAAGAAGGAATTCGCGCTGTCGGGTTCGGAGCAGAATCCGGATCTCACCGGCAAGAGCTGGCGAATGACCGTCAAGCGGGCCACCAACAAGGGCGCGCCGGGGCCGGTGGAAGCGTTCAAGACCCACGGCGCCGATTTCGTGGTGCGCGACAATCTGGCCGATCTCGTCGCCGGCATGAACGAACTCAGCGGCGACGACCTACTCAACCCGCGACATCTGCGACTCCAGATCGAGGCGCGCGACCGCGAGGTCGCCAATCCTTACACCAAGGACAATCAGGTGATGAACATCCACAATGCGCGCCGCTATATCGGCGACCGCCTGATCCGCACCGCGAAGCCGCACCAGATTCTCGATCCCGACCACGGACCCTTGATCGCCGTCAAACTCAACATCCTGACCCGCAAGACGCTGGGCGGGTTCGAGACCGACCTCGACTCTGCGCGTCTTCGGCAATGACGGCCAGATCATGCCGGGGCTTTATGCTGCCGGCGAAGCCGCCGGCTTCGGCGGCGGCGGCATGCACGGCTACCGTTCGCTGGAAGGCACCTTCCTTGGCGGCTGCCTGTTCTCCGGCCGCAATGCCGGGCGCGCTGCGGCGAAAGCGGTGGGATAGAACGCCGGCCGATATCGCCAGCGCGGCGGAGCACCCGACCGCTTCTATCGGCTCACGCGGCGCGAGAGGCGTTGCGTTCCGCCTCGATCCGCCGCGCCAGCGCCCAGCGGAAGTAGGTCAACGCCCCATCGGCCCCGATCGCCAGCAGTTGATAATTCGGGTCCGCGTCGAACACCTTCTGCTGCGCCTCGATGATCGCCTTGTCCTCGTTGAATGCTTCTTCCAGACTGTTTCGCAGCGACAGCGAGATATTCGGATTGTCGATGTCGAAATCGTGCAGGTAGTTCCAGAAGAAATGGGTCGAGCTGCGGGTCTCGGGCGTCATGAACTGCGCGTTGCGATATTGCCGCGTACCTTCGACCTGAACACCCTTCTCCGCGCCCTTTCCGGCCGGCGCAAACGTGGTGTCGAGCAGGAAAATCCCCGGAACGATCATGCGGCCGATATTTCGGCGGTCGATCCTGTCGGTCTTGTTAGCGATCACCTTGCAATGATAGGGCGGTGGATCGGCGTTCAAGTGCCAGCGCTCGACACGGAAGCCATCATCGAGTTTCTCGATCGCGACCGGCTTGGTCTTGTAAGCGTATTCCTCCGAACCGCCGAGGGTGTGGGTGTGCACGAAGGCGAGATGGGCGAAGTCGCTCAGATTGTCGACGATCAGCAGCCAGTTGGCCCGATAGTGCATATATCCCGGAAGGCCGCGCCATTTGGGGTCGGCGAGCGGCGGATAATCGACGATCAGGTCCGGGTCGGCCTTTTCGGCGTCGCCGGTCCAGATCCAGATCAGGTCGTAGCGCTCGACGACCGGATAGCTTCTCACGCCGAGCTTTGCCGGAATCATATCCTGGCCGGGAATCTGGATGCATTTTCCGGCCGGATCGAATTTCATGCCGTGATACATGCACCGGATATCGTCGCCCTCGATCCGGCCCATCGAGAGCGGAGCCGCGCGATGGCAACAGCGGTCGTCGAGCGCCACGATTTTTCCGCTCTCGCCCCGATACAGCACAATGGGCCGCTCGAGAATCGTGCGGGCCAGCTTCTTGCCGTCGATCAGTTCATGATTCCAGCCGGCAACGTACCAGGAATTCTGGAGAAGATTCCGTCGTCGGTCATGACACCCTCCCTGTTTCGAGCAACCCTTTGTCTTTCTTCTATGGCATTGTCTATGACGCCGGCGTTGCCGGGAGAACCCGAATTGTCTGGACACACTATACTGCCTGCTGCCGACGCGCCAATTGGTGCCCGCGAAGTTCCGATGTTTCCTGGAAGCGCTGGAAGTCCAGGCGCATAGTGAACCGGATCGGCCGCCCGGAAATGGGTAGCGCTGAACCCGGCCGATTGGCCGGCCGGCTTCTAAAGCAAATATCCGTGCCGTTTTCGGGAACCTGTTCCCCTTTGCCGCATCCAAGTCTCAGCGGTAACGTGTACAAGAACAGCGGAGTGACCATGCGCAGCTCCTATTCATCCCGGTTGGCCACCACCAGGAACAGTGACGCCGAACTGGTCGGGCGCGCCGGCGCGCGCGAAGAAGCGGCAATCCGTTCGATCATGAAAGTCGAACAACCGCAGGCTTTACCGGATCGCGCGCGGCATTCTGCGCAACGACAGCGAGGCCGAGGACGTCGTCCAGGAAACCTATGTTCGGGCTTTTACCAATCTCGAGAGTTTCCGCGGCGACTCAAGCCTTGCGACCTGGCTGGCGCGCATTGCCATCAACGAGGCCTTGGGCCGATTGCGCCGGCAGCGGCCGAGCGTCGATTTGAGCACCCTGGCTCCGGGAGTCCTGGAGGCCCAGATCATTCAGTTTCCCCTCTCGGCAATGCCAGACGATCCGGAAAAATCCATGGCCCAACGCGAAATCCAGCATGTCGTCGAGCACGCGATCGACGAACTGCCCGAGGCCTTTCGCATCGTCTTCATCACCCGCGTGATCGAGGGCATGAGTGTCGAGGAAACCGCCGACATTCTCGACCTGAAGCCGGAAACCGTCAAAACCAGGCTGCACCGCGCCCGCGCCCTGTTGCGCGACAACGTCGAGAAGAAAATCGGTCCGGTGGTGATGGAGGCGTTTCCATTTGCCGGCAAGCGTTGCGAACGTTTGACCGACGCGGTTCTGCGGCGGCTCGGCCTGAGCAAATAATTTTCAGGAACCTTTGCGCGCGCGCGCCATCCAATCCTGTGTGCCACCAACAATGCCGGGCGGCATTAAGTCCCGGCGCCACAGGAGTGTCAAAACATGTTCATTCGATTGAGCGCGGCGATCGCCGCGGTTAGCCTGTTGAGCGGTGCCGCCTTCGCGGAAGGCGCAAAGCCGACCGACCCGCAGATCGCGCATATCGCCTACACCGCCGGGGTGATCGATGTCGCCGCGGCGAAGCAGGCGCTGGCCAAAACCAGCAACAAGGACGTCAAGGAGTTCGCCGAAAACATGGTGCGCGACCATGAAGCCGTGAACAAGCAGGCGCTCGACCTCGTAAAGAAGCTCAAGGTCACCCCGGAGGACAACGACACCAGCAAGAGCCTGTCGAAGAACGCCGCCGCCAAGCTTGACGAACTCGCCAAGCTGAAGGGCGCGGATTTCGATAAAGCCTACGTCGCCAACGAAGTCGCCTACCACAAGGCGGTCGACGGCGCGCTGGAGACGTTGCTGATTCCGTCCGCGAGCAATGCGGAGTTGAAGAGCCTGCTGCAGACCGGCCTGAAGATCTTCCAGGGCCATGAGCAGCATGCCGAACACGTCGCCGCGGAACTGAAGTAAGGAAGCTTCACATGACGCCGAGATGGATTGTTCCGATCGTCGCTGCGCTGATGGTGGCGACGTCCATTTCGGCGCATGCGGCGACCATCCAGATCTCGATGGAAAATCTGGTGATCTCGCCGGCTGAAGCTTCGGCAAAGGTCGGCGACACCATCGAATGGATCAACAAGGACATCTTCGCCCACACCGCGACCGCGCGGAACGGCGATTGGGATGTGACCATACCGCCGAAGAAAACCGTCACCTCGGTTCTGAAGAAGGCCGGCACGATCGAATATTATTGCCGCTTCCATCCCAACATGAAGGCGACGCTCACGATTGCCCCGTAGTGGCTCGTTATGCGTCAACCAAATCGAAATCCATGACCCGCGAGGTAATCGATTGGGCCGCGCGAACCTTCGATAGTCGAATCGGCCGATCTCACCGGCACCATCGAAGGAGAAAGAAAATGACCGACGTCAATACCATTGCCAGCCGCTATATCGAGCTGTGGAACGAGAGAACGCCGGGCCGCCGGCGCGAGATGCTGGCCGCGAACTGGACCAGCGATGCCCGATACATCGACCCCTTGATGAGCGGCGACGGCCATGACGGCGTCGACGCCCTGATCGCCGGCGTGCAGCAGCGCTTTCCGGATTTCAGGTTTCAACTGATCGGCCAACCCAACGGATATGGCGACCATGTCCGCTTCTCGTGGGGACTGGGCCCGGAAGGCATCGACAGCCCGATCAAGGGTACGGACTTCGCCGTCGTCAGGGATGGACGGATTCGCAGCATCACCGGATTTCTCGATCAGGTCCCGCAAAGCCTTTGACGAAAAGGCGCCTGACCGACGAGCGTGCGACTGCTCCGGCGATCCCGGGGCAGTCGTGGCCGTTGAGCCCGCAGTCCGCGCTGGGTTTTGGCGGCATCGAGGGGCTCTTTTTTCTTTGACTGTGAGACAACTCACGGCACGTTCCTGAAGGCCGGGTTACCGATTTGAACCGGACATTCTCCGGTATGTCGCAATCCGTTGCGGAAAGGACCACTGCCATGCCAGCCGACTTCGTATTTGGCGGAATCACTGTTGCCCCCGGGCGTCAGACCTGGTGGTTCACCTTCAGTTGGCCCCCAGGGCAAACTCCCAACAAAGGGCCGGTTTTTTGTATGGCCTCGCCGGATCATCCGGCCGACAAAGTAGACGTGAAGCTGGTGATTGAGGACTACGCCCAAGCCCGCTCCACGCAAGGGCCAGTCTACTACTACGGACTTCATCTCCAACCTGGGGACCGAATTGGTAGGCGCGAGAATGATGGGCGTCTATTTCCCGGAATTTCAATCAGATTGGAGTATGTGAGCATGAAGATCACCGTCATCGCTGACAAAAAGGGCCAGGTCATCGGTACCTACCGCCATCCTGCGCAGGTTGCCAAGGACCAGCCCACCTTTCAAATTCATGGCGCGCCGGATCACACCGTACACGAGCTCGATTTGCCCAGCGAATACGAGAAAGTCTCGTCCGCGGAGGAATTGCATCGGCGGCTCGCGGAGCACCTCAAAAAGGCGTCCCCGAAGCGGTAGCTGCGGACGGTAGGCACCCGATGCGGTGTGCCTGCTCATTTCACAGGTGCATGCCGGGCGAGAGAGTTCGGCGGCGGCGGTACTCGCCATCGCGCGCCGGCCGCGGTAGATTTTCAACGTTCCCACCGGCACAAAATAAAGCCGCGCCAGCCCGAAGGCTGACGCGGCGATGGCCGTTCTGTTGCTAGGTGGACCAACCCCGAACGGTTACGCCGCGAGGCGCACTTCGTTCAATGCAACGTTATCGTTTGCATTTAGGTTTTTGACCCGATAACGGCGGTATCATGCCGGGCACAATTCAGAACTTCTTCGCGACCATCGATCCTGGTTCGCCCCCGCCTTAGCAGCTTAGGGATTTGGTCTTTCGGCCAAATCGATCTCACCGTGATGAGACCTTTAAGCTCAAGCTGCTAGGGTGGAGGCGCCGGGTACTGCCCCCGGGTCTGCCCGCAGTCCGCTCTGAGTTTCAGCGCCATCGTCTTGCGACAGGCCGATCTTACGCGCCGCCGATGGCGAAAGATAGGCTTCCCTTGCGCCAAACCTGTACGAAGAAGCTATCCCTGGAACAAATTTCCGGTTCAACGGCTCCATCCTTCGAGACGCGGCCAAGTGGCCGCTCCTCAGGATGAGGTCGTGGAGCCTCCTCATGGTGAGGAGCGCGTCTTCGCGCGTCTCGAACCATGGCCACGCGGAAAGCGGAAATGATTCAACCGAGCCGGAAAAACGCCTTAGCTAATGCACAGCGGCGTACATGATCCGCTCTTCATCGGCCTCGCCGGCGGAAAACTCCTCGACGATGCGGCCTTGCCGGGCGACCAGGATGCGATCGGACAGGCTGAGGATCTCCGGCAGATAGGACGAAATCACCACCACGGCGATGCCGCTGTCGGCGAGTTCGTTGATGATCTGGTGCAGATCGGCGATCGCGCCGACATCGACGCCGCGGGTCGGCTCATCGAATATCACGAGTTTGGGAACCTGGGCCAGCGACCGGGCAATCACGACTTTCTGCTGATTACCGCCGGACAATTCGATGACGCGCGCATTGGCGCCGATGGCTCGCACCTTGAGCGCCTCGATCCAGGTGCGGCCGGCTTCAATGATGTCCGACTTGCGGATGATCTCGGTCTTGTTCTTGTCCGCGCCCAGGAGGTTGACGAAGATGTTTTCGCCGATCGTCATGGTCTCGAAAAAACCTTCGAGCTTGCGGTCTTCGGTGACATAGGCGATGCCGCGCCTGACCGCCTCGCGCGGGGTGCGAAAACGCACCGGCACGCCCTCGAACTCGATCTTGCCACCGTGGAACAGGTCGCGCTTCAACACCCCTGCCACGACCTTCGCCGTCTCGGTCCGGCCGGACCCCACCAGGCCAAAAATTCCGGTGATCTGCCCGGCATAGATCGAGAAAGAGGTGCTGCGCACCATCCGCCCCATGGTCAGGTTCTCGACCGACAGAACTTTGCGGCGATATGGCCGCGCCGACTGACGATGGCCGTAAAGGTCGGACGACAGCGTGCGCCCGACCATGGCCCGGATGATCTTGTCGCGATCGAGCTCCCTGGTGTCGGCCGTGATCACGTGCTGACCATCGCGCAGAACCGTGATGCGGTCCGACACATCGAGCGCCTCTTCCAGCGCATGCGAGATGAAGATAATCGATACGCCGCGCTGCTTGAGACGCCGCAGCAGCGCGAAGAAGTAGTATTTTTCCTCCGGCGTCAGCGAGGCGGTCGGCTCGTCGAAGATGATGATCCGGGCGTCGAAGTGAACGGCGCGGGCGATCTCGACCATCTGCTTCTTCGCAGCACCAAGCGAGGAGACCAGAGCCGTCGGGTCGACGTCGAAGTTGAGCGACTGGAAGAATTGCTGCGCCGAAATATAGACTCCGCGCAGCCGATTCAGCAGGCGTTCCTTGCCGAGATAGAGGTTCTGCGCCACCGTCAGCGTCGGGATCAGGCTGGTCTCCTGGAAGACCATGGCGATGCCCTTGTCGAGCGCCTCGGCAGGATTGGCAAAGCGGATGGCCTTTCCTTCCAGCAATATCTCGCCTGAGGTCGGCGCCACCGCGCCGGCGATCATCTTGGTCAGCGTGGATTTACCGGCGCCGTTTTCACCCAATACGGCGTGGATCTCGCCCTTGCGGAGCGAGAAATCGACGTCCTTGACGGCCGCGGTGCCGAGATATTCCTTGGTCACCTGGCGAAGTTCGAGAATGTCACTGGGCGCCATTAGCCACCATCCGAAAGCGCGATGGAAATAATCTCGTCGCCGCCCTTGCTGGCGACAACGAGGCCGGATCCGTATTCGACTGTGCTGGTCAATCCATGCCGTGTGCCGCCGGTGCGGCTATGGAAACTGGCGACCGGCGAATGATGGTCGTCGAGCGCCACGACCAGGCCGTAGGAGCGGGTCGGGGCCCAGGGTTTCAGGATGCCCATCTGGATCAGCGCCCCGCCCTGCATGGGTTCGCTGAACGAAGCGCCGCTCGACAGCGCGGGTGCAACCCAGAACTCCTTCGGCACTTCGGCCATCATCGCCCGGCGGTACGTACGCTCGCGCCGCACGAACTCGACAAGCTGGTTGCGGGGCGCGAACAGACTGAGCCAGGCGCCGCCTCGCGCGCGCGGCGACAGCCGGCCCGGATATCCGGGCAGCGCGGTCAGGACCGGAACTGGTGCCTTTTTCTGGTCCAGATCGATCAGCACCAATCGATTTTTCCAGCTCTCGGAAACCAGCGCGCTTTTTCCGTCCGCCAGCACGATGCAGCCCGCCGGATAGGACAGGCCCTGGGCGATCGGCTTCGCCTCGGAGTTGCGAAGGTCGACCGACCAGACCGAACCCGCCACTTCCGACTCGAGCAGGTCGCGCTGCCACTCCGCGACGGAATTCGTGGTCGACCCGACGCAGACCAGCAGCGTGTCCGCATCGCGGAAGGTTGCAGCGGTCACCGAGGCGAACGGCAACCGCGCGATGTTGCGACGGACCATCGACCGCTTTGAGATGTCCAGCAGCGACAGACCGCGCACCGCATCGAAGATCGCGATGCCACCGTCGGGGGCAGACGCGGTCGCCAAAATCTCGGCCTCGCACTCGACCACCGGCGCTGGTTTGGACCAAATCCCGCTGACGGCCAATAGCTGCCGCCCGGACGAGAACAACACGCCGTCGCCCGCGCGCAGCAGATTGTCCGGCCGCGCGACGGTGAGCAGGTGCTCGGCCTTGTCGACGGCACTGTTCGGCTTCAGCGCGCCGTCCATCGGCGGTATAGCGACTGAGGCTTCGCCACGCCCGAGAAAGCGGTCTGCCGCCAGCGTGAAGACGTTAGCCATGCGCCTTCCCCCAATAGCTCTGGAAGCCGCTCCATTGCGCGTCCGCGCCCGGAATCTTGTAGCGGCCGATGCGGTTGTTGGAGATGCCGCCGAGATAGAGATAGCCCTTGTGTTCGCGCATCGACGTGATCATCGGATGGTTCTTCGCCTTCTGGTCCCACAGCGCCTCCAGCGTGCGCCCTTCCGGCGACATCTTGATCACGCAGCCGGTGTTGAGATTCGGATAGAGCCACTCGTCGGGCGCGAGCCGCCGGGCCATGCGGCGCCGGAACCCGGGCATCCGCAGCGCCACATCGAGCGCCGGCGAACGCATGCCGAGCAACGCGATCCAGTAATTGCCGTCGGACGACCGGTTGATGTTGTCCGGGTAGCCCGGAAGATCCCTGATCAGAACCTCGACCTTGCCTTCATTGGGCCCGTCGAACCAATAGCGGCTGACCCGGCATGCCCAGCTCTCGGCGAACAACAGCGACTGCCCGCCCGGTTCGATGCAGATGCCGTTCGGAAACACCAGGCCGCGCAGCACGGTGCGCGTCTTGCCGGTTTTCGGATCCCAGCCGATGATGCGGCCGTTGCCGCGGCTTTCCAGCGCGTCCATCGGCCAGGTGTGCATCTCGTAACGGATGGTCGCCTCGCTGAAGAACACGCGTCCGTCGGGGGCAATATCGAGGTCGTCGGCCAGCCGCAGCCGGGAGTCGTCGATGATCGAGAACCTGGCGCGATTGGTCTCGTCGGTGACCTTGCTGACCTCGCCTGCGCGCGAAACCTTGTAGAGCCCCATGCCGCCGACGCAAACCAGGATGTTCTCGTCCTTGTCGAGCGCCATCCCCAAGGTGTGGCCGCCGATATGCGCGAAATGTTCGGCCTTGTCGTAATGCGGGGGGCGGAAGCGGATGATGTCGCCTTGCCGGTTGCCGCAATAGAGATTGTCATCGTTGTCGAACAGCACGTCTTCGGGCCCTTCGACCTGTCCGAGGCCGATGATCTCGACGCCGTTCAGCTTGTCGTTCAGCGCGTAGGGAGAGCCCGAATTCCTGTCGGTCGAAGCCGGACGCGGCATCTCGACCAGCGCCGGCGACATGTAGACCTTGTTCAACAGCTTGTCGCGATGCTTGACCCACTTCACGTCGACGAACACGGCAAAGATCAGCGTCAGTCCAAGCACCATCGATCCCGAGCCGGCGTTGAGGCCGAGCTGGATGACGCTGTTGGTCAGCATCAGAACAACGATCGCGCCGATCAGAACCTTGGCGACGGTGCCGCGACCGCCGCCGAGGCTGATGCCGCCGAGGACCACGGCGGTCAGGACCGAAATCTCGAGGCCGACACCGGTGTCGGTACCCGCACCGCCGAGCCGCGAAGCATAGAGCAGGCCCGCAAGACCGCACAGCATCCCGGAGATGACATAGGTGACACAGACCGTCCGCGGCACGTTGATCCCGATATTGTGCGAGGACTTGCGGGAGCCGCCGATCGCCATGGCGCGCCAGCCCGGTCCGCTTCGGCTGAAGAGGATGTGGGCGATCGCGAACACCACCAGCATCACCACAAAGCTGGTCGGCAAACCCGCGACATTGCCGAGGCCGAGCAAGTCCCAGAACGCATCGTCGACGAAGCCGGTCGACATCGCCTGCGCGTATTTGAGCAGCAGGATGTCGACCAACGCGCGCACGATGATCAACGTCACCAGCGTCGTCAGGAAGGCGCGCAGCCTGAGATAACCGATCAGGATGCCGTTGAAGAGGCCGACCAGCCCGCAGGCCGCGACCACGCCCGGGATCGTCGCCCACACCGGCCAACCGCCGAGATTGAGCAAATAGAGCGCCAGAAAGTTGCCGAGAGCAAAGTTGGAACTGACACTGAGGTCAATGCCGCCGGCGATGACCACTACCATCATCGCGAGGCACACCAGGCCGAACTCGCCGAGCTGCCTTGCGGCGATCGCCAGGCTGGACGGCTGGAACATGCTGGGCAAGAGCCAGGCGATAACACCGAGAACAACCACAAGCACGGTGAACGGGATCGCACTGTCGATCCAGCGCTTGGTCAGGATTTCACCGATCAGGCGGTCCGGAACGAAGCGGTAGCGCCAGCGCTCCAGGACGTTCCAGATTGACCGCGATCCCGAACCGCTGGTTCGCAGTTCCGCGTCGTCGTTAAGGGCCGCACGACCCTCGATGTCTGCCGCAGTCACAGAAAGTGGCTCCAGTGGAAAAGCGGCGAGGTCAGGACCCCGCCAAAAAGAGGCGGCGGCGAGGCACTAAACGGCCTCGCCGCATGAAAGCAGTTACTTCAGGAGCTTGGCGTAGGTGTCCGGATTCCAGCAGGTATCCTGCTTGACGTCCGCCTTGGTCATGGTCCGGTATGGCGAGTACGCCATGTATTTGATCGAGCCTGCCTTGGGCTTTGACTGCAACAACATCTTGATGGTGGTGGCGATGTCGCGCCCCATGCCGACGCCATTGTAATTGATCGCATAGTCGAACGTTCCGTCGGAAAGGGCATCGCACATGCTCTGCGCGCCGCCACCGGCGGTGACCAGCATCACCTTGCCCTTAAGTCCGGCCTGCTGGATCGCAGCACCGGTGCCGCGTGCCTGACCGTCCCAGACATCGAGGACCGCGCAGAGATCGGGATTCTGCTGCAGCACGGTCTCGGTGATCGAGCGCGCCTTGCTGGCGTCCCAGTCAGCCGCCTGGCTCGAAACAACCTGGAGATCGGGGTGAGCCGCCAGGACTTTCTTCATGCCCTGCACTTCAAAGAAGCTGACGCCGCCCGTCAGCACGCCCTGGACGATGGCGACCTTTTTGGATTTGCCATCCTTGCCGCAGCTATTGGCGACGATGTTGGCCATCTCCTCGCCGACGCCGATCAAATCCGGACCGACGAACGCGTCGGTCTGGACCGCGCCCTGCATGTTGACCTGGATGACGTAGATGCCCTGGGCGTTGGCCTGCTTGAGAAGCCGCGCCAGCGACTGCAGATCCGGATTCTGGGTGACGATGACATCAGGCTTTTGCGCGATCAGGTTGGTGAGCGACTGCGCCATTGCATCGGTGCTCCAGTTCGGATCCTGGCTCACGAACTTCATGCCGTAGTGATTGGCTTCCTCCTTGACGACGCCGCCCCAGGCCTGCGCCATGTCGAAGCCGAGCGAGATCGGCAGGTAGGCGATGGTCTTGCCCTTCATGGCATCCAGCGCGGGGTCACGGAAGGGATCGGTCATCTCCTGGGCCTGCGCGATGGTCAGGCTTGAGATCAGGCCTAGGACGGCCGTCGAGAGCAGTGTCTTCCAGATGCGCATGCCATTTCCTCCTTGGGTTGCTTCTTGGTTATGATGTGTCAGATGTCGCCCTGCTGGGCGGTTTGCTCGTCGCGAGGGTTCACGACGCTGTCGACAATGATGGCGATCAGCAGGATAGAACTCTTGATCAGGTTCTGGACGGTGTACTGGATGTCCATGATCGTCATGCCGTTCAAGAGAATGCCGATCAGCAACGTGCCGACGACGACGTTGCGAACGCCGCCCTTGCCGCCGCTCAAGCCGACGCCGCCCAGCACCACGACGAGGATGACGTCGTAGACCAGGTTCGAGGTGACGATGCGGGTATTCATGGCCGCCACCGACGTCGCCGTGATCACGCCGGCGATGTAGGCGATCAGTCCGGCCAGCAGGTACTGAAAGACCAGCACGGGCCGCACCGGCACGCCGCCGACACGGGCGGCGGCATAGTTGTCGCCCATCGCGTAGATGAACCGCCCGGGCTTGGTATAGCGAAGCAGCAGGAAGGCCGCGAACGCGATCACGATCGCGAGAATCACGGCACTCGGAATGCCAAAGAAAAATCCCTGCCCGATGCTGCGAAGCCAGCCGATATCGCGCGGCAGGTAAACCACGTCGATGCCCAGGATCATGTGCGCCCGGCCGAAGCCGTAGATAAACGTTCCCATCGCCAGCGTCGCGAACAGCGGCGGAATCTCCGCATAGGCGATCAGAATGCCGACGATCAGGCTCATCAGCAGCGCAAAGCCCAGCCCGAGCGCGATCGCCAGCGGCAGCGGCACGCCTTCATTGGCGAGCTGGAACGTCCACGCCACCGAGATCGCCATGTTGGCGACGATCGAAAGGTCGATGCCGCGGCCGATCACCACGATCACCATGGCGATGCCGAGCACACCAAAGACGGCGACGCTGCGCAGCAGCGTGAGAAGATTTTGCGCGGTGAGGAAGCCGGGCAGCATGATCGAGAAGATCGCAAACAGCAGCACCGCGAGCACAAAGACGATCTGCTCCTGACTGAGGGAAAGACGCCATTTCACGGAAGAGTCCTCCGCCGCCTGCAGCATGAAGCCCGGCATCCAGCACCAGCCGGCCTGTCACGGCGCCCGAGCGCACGCGGTCGAGCGCCGGATTGGGATCGTCATGCGTCACCCGCTCGACCGGCATCGCGCGCAGTTTGCCCGACCTGGCCAGATCGACCAGCTCTCGCAGCTCGTGCTGGCTTCCGGTGTAACTGCCGCGGATGGTAATGGCGCGCAGCGGAATGGTCGGCAGCGGCAGCGTGAGATCGCCGCCATAGAGGCCGACCGGCACATAGGTGCCGCCTCGCGCCAGCACGGCGACACCGGCTTTCGCGGTATCGGAGGATGCTACGAAGTCCACCACGCCGTAGATCGGCTTGCCCGCGGCCTTCGCAAGTTCGTCGGCGAGTTCTCCCGACTTCGCATTGACGCCCGCATGCGCGCCGGCCTCGCGCGCCACCCCGAGCTTTTCGTCGCTGACATCGACGGCGACGATCTTCTGGTAGCCGAGCGCCACGAGGATGCTGATGGCCGCGAGACCCAATCCTCCCGCGCCGATGACGACGACGGGACTGTCCGGCTCGACGTCGGAAAGTTTTCTTACCGCCGAATAGGCGGTGATGCCGGAGCAGGCATAGGTCGCAGCCAGCGCGGGATCGACGTTGCCGAAGTCGACCAGGTGTTCCGGCTTGTCGACCAGCACATGGGTGCCGTAGCCGCCATCGCGAAACACCCCGAGGCTTCGCGGGGTCAGGCACATGTGGTCGTTGCCGGAAACGCAATGCTTGCATTTTCCGCAGCCGGCCCAAGGGTACACCAGCCGATGGTCGCCGATGGCGACGCCCTTGGCCTCCGGCCCGAGCGCCACCACCTTGCCGACGGTCTCGTGGCCGGGAATGAAGGGCAATTTGACGCCGCGGTCTTTCAGCGACAGCCGCTTGCCGCCGCCAAGATCGTAGTAACCGTCCTGAAAATAGAGATCGCTGTGGCAGACGCCGCAAAAAGTGGTCTTGAGAAGAACCTGAGCGCCGGTCGGTTCGGGTGTCGTTACCTCGACCGCCTCCAACGGCGCTCCATTCCGGACCACGGCCCAGCCACGCATTTTTTCTTCCTCCCGAAGTGTTTGAACGATCAAAGCAGACCGAACTTATCCGGTCAAGTGGCGGACCATGAATGAATTTCGCAGATGAAATTCGGCCAATCGCGTTCGTTTTCTTCAACTTTCGATCGTTATCGCGGCGTGCTGCCTGTGTTTCTGGATTTTTCCATCATCCTATCGACAAACGAATTGCCTGTCCGTATAAGTTTTCCAAACGCTCGGGAAGAAGACTCGGGGAGGAAGATTTGGGCGGCTCTGTTCGCGCGGCAGCACGCGTTGCTTTGGCGGGTCGCCGCCATCGTCCCGGTCGCGCGATAATAGCGGCGGACAACATCCCCTTGAACGATTGCCTGTCGCGCCCGATGATCTCCGGCAGCAGCGGCATCAAATTCACCAGAGACTTTCGACCGACAAGGACTGTCTTCGCCGATGACGCGATCCACGCGCAGGGCACCAAATCCGACAAATATTTTTTCATGAATTCGATTCCCCCGTCCTGCTACCGAAGCGAGGTCACGGGATTGAGGTTCGTATCAACTAACGCGGCAGTGTGGAGAACAGGCGATGTCAATTCATGTCCAACCCCCGAGAACCTACGGCAATTTCGTTGGCGGCAAGCAGGTCGACGCCGCTAACGGCGCGACGTTCCCGTCGACCAATCCGACCTCCGGATCGCATTGGGGCAATTTCGCGCTTTCATCGGCGGCTGACGTCGACCTCGCGGTCAGAGGCGCGCATGCGGCCTTTACCGGCGCATGGGGAAAGCTCTCGCCCACCGAGCGCGGCAAGCGGCTGACCGTCTGGGGCGAAAAGATCGCGAGCCAGGCCGAACGGATCGGCACCATCGAATCGACCCAGAACGGCAAGCTGCTCGCCGAGATGCGCCTGCAGTCCACCATAGCGGAAGACTGGCTGCGGTATTTCGGCGGACTGGCCGACAAGATCGAGGGTTCGGTTATTCCGCTCGCCCGCCAGAGCGTGTTGAACTACACGCTTCGCGAGCCGATCGGCGTCATCGGTGTGATCACGGCTTGGAATTCGCCGACCTTCCTCAATATCATGGCGGCAGCGCCCGCGCTGGCAGCGGGCAACACCATCGTGCTGAAGCCCTCGGAGGTCACCCCGGCCTCCGCCATCGAGATCGCGCAACTGGCGATCGAAGCAGGTATCCCGGAGGGGGTCGTCAATGTCGTGACCGGCTTGCGTGAAACCGGCGAAGCGCTGGTCGATCATCCGCTGGTCCGCAAGGTTTCGTTTGTCGGCAGCGTCGGGGTCGGGCGCGAAATCGGCGCGCGCGCCGGACGCCGGCTCATCACCTCAACGCTGGAGCTGGGCGGAAAGAGCCCCAACATCGTGTTCGGCGACGCCGATCTCGATCTCGCGGAAATCGGCGTTCTTGCCGGCATCTTCGCAGCGGCCGGCCAAACCTGTGTTGCGGGAAGCCGCGCCTACATTCATTCGTCGGTCTACGACCAGATGATCGAGCGCCTGGTCGCGCGCTCCAAAAAGATCAAGCTCGGCGACCCCCTGCTCGCCGACACCCAGATGGGACCGATCGCCACGCGTGCCCAGTTCAGCAAGGATGAAACCATGGTCGGTCGCGCGATCGAACATGGCGCCGAGCTTCTGGCCGGCGGCGGCAAGGCTTCGGTGGAGCAATGGCCGGACGGACTCTTCTTCCAGCCGACCATCCTCCACAACACCGGCCGCGACAATCCGATCATCAAGCAGGAAGTATTCGGTCCGGTTCTTGCGATTACGCGCTTTGAGACCGACGAGGAAGTGCTGGAACAGGCCAACGATACCGAGTTCGGCCTGGCGGCGGGCGTATGGACCAAGGACATTCGCCGGGCGCATTCGATGGCGCGCGCGCTGCAGGCCGGGACGGTGTGGATCAACACCTACCGGGCGCTCGCGTTCAACTCGCCGTTTGGCGGCTACCGCTCTAGCGGCACCGGCCGCAACAACGGCATCGAGTCGATCAACCAGTACCTTCAGACCAAGAGCGTGTGGGTTGAGCTGAGCACGGTTGCCCAGGATCCGTTCGTGATGCGATCCTGATCCGGATTATTCGCAAGGAACGAGCTTCATCGCCAAACTCCAACTGCCTCCGAACCGACACATCCACCGGGGCAGCAGCTTCCAGAAGGAATATGACGTCGAGCATCTACACCTGATGGCAGATCGATTGCGCATCAACCGGCGAAAGCGGGCGTCCCCTGATGGGCCGCCCGCAGGCAGGTGAAGGATCTTATTGGATGGGACGACAAATACGCGACGAGGTAGCCGGCAGCGCCATTGAGCCCGACCGGCTTTCGGCATCGGCGCCGCAGGCCCGGCCACGCTATCAGCAGATCGTCGCGGCACTGCGCAAGGAGATCGAGGACAATACGCTGAAGGCCGGCGACATGCTGCCCTCCGAAGCCGACCTGCGCGAGCGCTTCTCGGTGAGCCGGCACACCATTCGCGAAGCGCTTCGTGCGCTCCGGGACGAGGGATTCGTCGAGTCGCGGCAAGGTGCTGCCACGCGTGTGACCAAGCCTGAAAACGCGATTTACACCTATTCGGTCAGCGACGTCGCCGAGCTCCTGCAATACGCCACCGACGTCAGGTATGAGATCGACAAAACCAGCGTCGTCGTCGCCGACGCCGAACTGGCAACCCGGCTGGCCTGCTCGGTCGGTTCGCGATGGCTGCGGGTCGAAGGCTTCCGCTATGTGAAGGGAGACTCGACGCCGCTGTGCTGGACCGAGATCTATATTCTTTCCGAGTATAGCGGTGTCGCGGTTCTGATCGGCCGTCAGCGCGGCACCATCTACTCGTTCATCGAGAGCATGTACGGCGTTCGGGTGGCGCAGGTCGACCAGACCCTTCAGGCCGCCGCCATCCCGCCGCAAGCTGCCGAAGCCATCAAATTCGAGGGGTCCGATCTCGCCATTGTCATCCGCCGAACCTATCGCCTCGGCGACGGCAGCATCCCGTTGGTGGCCATCAACTACCACTCGCCGACCCGTCTTCGGTTGAACTGGACCCTGCGGCGCTCGGCGAATACTTGACTTGCGGGCGGCCTGACCGGCTCGACACCGATCTCATCCGACACGGATCGAATTCGTCGCGACGCTGGATCGACGAGGATCTTTTTGACGCCTCGGATACTGTGGTGGCTGCTTCTTCGCGGAGTTGAGCCACTTCGCCTGGCGCAGGGATCTTTTGTTCCCGGACCAACGTTACCGAAGTCCCTGTTTGGGGGAAATGGCCAAATGTTGCCGTAGCGGCATTTCTGCAACATATCCAAGGAAACCGTCCACAGACGGCCTTAAGGGGACCCGCGAGGCACGGTTCCCGGTTACAGTTTGTTCATTATTGGGGGTGTGATCCCTTAAAGAAAATTGCGGGGGCGTCGCGTGAAGAGACTTCTGATTGCCAGCGCGGTGATTTTGCCGGCGGCTGTGAGCCAGCAAATTCTTGCACCGGACATAGCGGCCGCCCAAAGTCCTGGAACCAATTGGTCGGGTTTCCATGTCGGTTTTTCAGGCGGCGGCGGTACCGGCCAGTCGAGCCAGACGGACAATTACCACCCGCCTACCACGACGACGGGTCCGACAGGACCTACCGGTCCGACAGCAGCTGCGGCTCCGAAAGGCCCCACAGGTCCGACGGGTCCCACCGGCCCGACGGGACCGACGTTAACAGACGTGCACGCTTGGCGACGGCAACTACAATGTCGGCGGAGCCCTGCTTGGCGCTGGTTTTGGTTACAACTGGCAATTTCAATCGTGGGTGTTCGGTCTCGAAACGGATTTGGCTTTTGCGTCGATCGACGGGAGTTCGCAAACCTGCGGCATATCCCCTCATCAGTGCGGAACAAAGCTGGATTCGCTCGGAACCCTTCGCGTGAACCTTGGTCCTTCGTGGGACCGCTATTGGCTCTATGCCACCGGCGGCCTGGCTTACGGCGAGGTGCATGCGTGGGACAGCGCGTTCGGGGTCGCGGGATCCAATATGCGCACCGGCTGGACCGCGGGCGTCGGTATCCAGGCCATGTTGATGCAAAATTGGTCTGTGAAATTCGAGTACCTTCACGTCGATCTCGGTACCGCCACTCAGTTCGACATTGTGGCTAATGTTCCGGAGAGGGTTAGCTTTAACGCCGATATTTTCAGAGTTGGCGTGACGTATCAATTCAACGGCCAGCCTGACCCGACGCCGCCAAGAATGTGGACCAAGTAGCGCTTGAATTTTTCCGGGCTAACGTCGCCGAAAACCGGAGTCCGGGCTCCGCTTCGTTGCTTGCGGTTTCTTGTGAGAGCGCGGCGGCAATTCTCTTCCGCGCCTCTCTGTTCCAGGCGGGCCGCGTTGCGAGCAAACGCCGGCCCGGCGCGCTAACGCGAAGCGATGTGTCCGTGACAATGTTTATATTTTTTTCCCGATCCGCAGGGACAGGGCGAATTCCGGCCGACCGGTGGCGTAGCGACGCCAGGACCAGACGATGTAAAAATTCGAGACTGGCGCCGAACCGTCATGCCGCTTCGCCGGTTGGCAATGGTGAGTTCGCGATCGGGCAGGGTGTCCAGCCAGGCGTAGATCGGCATGGGATCGACATTGGGCTTCGCGTTTGGCGGCGGAACTTCACCGATGCTCTGATAGATCGCCGACCAAAGACATTCATAAAACACCGTGGCGTCTTTTACCCGTGCCGGTCGCAGGCCATAATTCTTTAAAGCAGACGCCACCACGCGATCGTTGATGGCAGACAATTGCCGGGGAATCGTCACCCAGTGATGTAGCGAGTGGTATGATCCTTCGAGAAAAAACAGACAGTTGGTGTCGACGACGTCCTCGGATAAATGCGGGTTTTTGACATCAATCGTTGTTCCATCGGGTCTCGTGAGGAACCTCCTGGCGATGACGTAATCGCAATCCGGCCCGACCTCTGAAGCCGCTTCCACGCAGCGCTCGACATGATCGTCGGCGATCCAGTTGTCGGCGTCCAGAAAGCCAATTCCTCTGTAACCTTCCGATGCGGCCAGCAGGGCGCCCAACCCGCGCGGCGTGCCGCCGAAATCGTCGTGA
Source organism: uncultured Pseudomonadota bacterium (assembly GCA_963771225.1). Taxonomy (GTDB): domain Bacteria; phylum Pseudomonadota; class Alphaproteobacteria; order Rhizobiales; family Xanthobacteraceae; genus Bradyrhizobium. Next base: position 325,132 of record CAVYSR010000018.1, read on the forward strand.
GAGATGTCGAGCCGCAGGTGCCTGACCGGTTCGCCATCGATCCACTGCTGGGCAAAACCGTCAGCGACAACAATATGGTCGACCGCAACCGTTTGACGCCTGACGCTGCGAAAGCACCTTTCCAGCTTTTCCCGTGTTTCCCTGAAGTAGGGTGTAACGATGGCGTATCGGCTGGCCGCCGCAGCGCGTCGAGCGGCCATCTGCTTGTGATGAAACGACGGAAGCCGCGTATCATCGATGGTCGAGGCTCGCCCGGCGCGTTGATGGTTGCTTGCCAACGTTGGCGGATTGATCTTGTCGACGGCGAAGTGCGCGTTCTGTCGAATTCGTGCGTGCTGATCTTCCGGGGCCTGGCCATCGGCGAGCAAGGACAGGCAGAGGTCGAGACTTTCAGCATAGTTGCCAATCCAGTAGGCAAGAACCGACAGTTCGTCCCGCACGCCGTATTGATAGATCCAGGCTTCGACGAAGGCCCCCTGTTGCGGGGGGCGTAAATGGAGCACCTGCCTGGCAAGCGCATAACCCTGATCGTACCGTCCGACGGAGCGGCAAAAGCGGGCCGCGCCGTGAAGTGCTTCAGCGCGATAGGGGCACGTTTGGTGCGCCAGCAAGTAGGTTTCGATGATTTCAGTTTCGGGACGCTTGAGCGCCTCCTTCATTTGCGCGGCATTATAAAGACTTAGAAAAACCTCCTGGTCCCAAAAACCCAACTCGGCACGTTCGAGATAATATTTGAGCGCAGACTCCGAATCGCCGAAGTCGCGATAGCTTTGAGCAAGGTAGAATGTGTAACGCGAAACCAGAAAGGGATCGCTTTCATTTCGGAGCGCATGCAGGAGCGTTTCCGCATCATCCTGGAATTTTCGAACATTGGTACTGCGCGCACTGTCCTGCATTTCCTGGATGTAAAAGCCTGATGCGATACCTCGCGTGCAATGGTCCGGACATTCACGGTATTCATGAAGCACGCCTTTGTAGGCAATATCGACCCGGTTGCTGGACAGATGCGGTACCAGGTATTCAATGCTTCCGGTGTGAAGCCGTATGTCGTACAAATCCTCCCTCAAGGTCTCCTTGAATTGCTGCGCCGCGAAGTCGGATTCGTAGACCATGATTTGATCGGCATCGACCATCAAACTGTAGTCGATCTGGCGCTTCTCCCGCAGCTTCCTGAGTGCAAAGGTGCGATTGTAAGCAAAGTTCTGCCATGGCTCGTCGACGACTTCGCCCGGAATGTTCTTCTCCGATAGAAAGTCGCGAACGACGGTCCGGGTGGCATCCGTCGATCCGGTATCGACGATGAGCACGTAGTCGATCAGCGGCAACATGCTCTCGAGACAACGCCGAATGACCGCCGCTTCATTTCGCACAATCATGCACAGGCCAATTGACTTCATTTCCCAATCAACCCGCGGTCTTCCAAATGAAAAATCGTGACACGCCTTTTTCTATTATATTCTTGATTTAAAAGGATAAAATGCGCTGGAGCGGGCGAAGGGAATCGAACCCTCGTATGCAGCTTGGGAAGCTGCCGTTCTACCATTGAACGCTTGGGAAGCTGCCGTTCTACCATTGAACTACGCCCGCTAATTCTTCAGTAAAATCAGACGCTTCTTGTGGTTTTTGGTCCGATTTTCGTCTCGCATCATTGTGTCATCGTGATGTCAACCGACAAAACCGACCCGGTTTTTATAGACCGCTCCAGCAGTGCGTTCAAACCGTTTTCAACTTGGTAAGTTAGAGCACGACCTTGCCAAAGTTTGGGTCGTGGCGCCAAGAACGGAGCGTCGGTCGAGCTTGCGGATGGATCGTCGTCGACGCGACCATCTAACCGCCCGCGCTGGCGTCTCACCAATCCCTGCCAATCGGAGAAAGACCGGAATTCATCGGCCGGCACGGACATTGTTGCTGCCGCCGGCAGAAATTCACCCCAAATTTGCACAATTGCATAGGTACACTAGCGAGCCGGATGAGTTGTTGGAAATCCCTAGAGGCGCCTTCAGCGCGCCCAAAGGACACCGGCCAAGCATCAAGGTCCCGCATGAGCTAGTTTGATTTTTGCCTAACATACCTTCCAGGCGCAGGCTCGATTACACGGAAAGCTGTGTTGCCCAGTTCCCTTGGACGCTGAACGGTGGTCCTGCAATGGCGTTTCATCCAGACATCCCAGTCGGGCCACTTCGTTTTTGGCGTTGGACTTGCCTATATCGAAAACCGCCGGCGCGCGGCGGAGAAACGCGGGGAAGGTTACGGCACGGAGCTTCTCAACGAGCCGGAGCCATTCGAGGAGAAGGAATTGCCCAACCCTTGGATCGCTTTGGCGCCGCTGGTCGTGGTGGGCATCGCGAACTTCATATTAACGCATCTGGTACCTCGGGCTTACGGCGCGAAGCATGAAGTCGCGCTTGGCGGCCATCCGATCATTACGCAAATTGGTCCGGTAGCAGCTATATGGGCCGTCGAGGGTGCCCTGCTCCTAGGCATATTGACGGTGTTCATCTTTGCGTGGCGCCCCGTGATTGCAAAATTCGCCGATGGCAGCAAGGCGGCGGTTGCCGGGGCTTTGCTCGCGTCGCTCAATACCGCGTCCGAGTATGGGTTCGGGGGAGTGATTGCACTGCTGCCGGGCTTTGCTGCGGTTTCGTCTGCGCTCAGGGCAATCCCAAATCCGCTTGTCAACGAAGCCGTCACTGTCACGGTGCTCGCCGGAATTACCGGCTCGGCTTCCGGCGGCATGAGCATTGCCCTTGCGGCGATGTCCGAGGAATTTATTGCAGCCGCAAAGGCGGCAAGCATCCCACTCGAAGTGTTTCATCGCATAGCGGCCATGGCTAGCGGCGGCATGGACACATTGCCTCACAATGGAGCCGTCATCACTTTGCTTGCTGTCACGGGCCTCACCCACAGACAGGCCTATAAGGACGTGTTCGTGATCACGTTTACGAAAACTGTAGCGGTGTTCGTTGCCATTGCATTTTTCTATTCAACCGGAATCTACTGAGAAAGCTGACGAGGCAAGCACACATCTGCGCCATATGGAAAAGAGCAAAATGGGGTGAATTGTGAGCGCGCCGATCGACGACGTGATATCCGCCGTCGATGTAAACGGTGTCGCCAGCGATGAACCCGGCCCCGTCATGAGCCGGGAACGCCATCTGGCGCACACGCTTTGCGGCGCTCTCCGAGACCAAGCGGACGTAACCGATCTACACGTACAAGACCGAGCCTCGGAACGCCGCCCTCGCGTGATGCAGGGGAGACGTTCCGGTTCATCGGAATTGCGCTGTCCTTCGGGACTGTAATCTGGTCAACGTTTCGAAGGCACACTTCTTCTTAAGCTCATTCTTCGTCGTCGTCTCCGGTTTCGATACGATGTTCAATCGTTTCTCGTATCCCACGCGCGGCCACGACTGTCACGAAAGCCATCCTCTTCTTCTGATCTCCGTGGAATGAAGCCGAAATCTAAATCTGTGCGGTCAGTCTGCCTCAGCGGCGCAATTTGAAAACAAGGCTTTGCGGGGGGGCGCCCCCCCGCAGCCCGACGCTTGCGGACCTTGTTCGATCACCTCATCAGCGCCGGGCGAGTAGTGAAGGTTGAAATTTCGAGACGGAGCTGCTCTGGCGTCTCGCTCTCAATAGCAGTGTCGGCGGTGGTAGTACGCTCCCGCTCCGACGGCACCCACACCCACGGCGGCTCCATAGTACGCGCGCCGATGCATTCTCCTGTGAACCCCCGCAATGCTCCCAGGTGTGAGCGGGCGCCCGATACGAGCGTCAGCTTCGTCGACGGAGATAGCGACGGTCCCTGCAGGTGACCGGTGAAGCGAAACGGGAGCCAAACACAACATCGCTGCACCGAGGGTTACGCCGAGTGCCGTTAGCCTTTTCATGTTTCCTTCTCCTAATCGAGTTTCTGGCCACTAACCGAGGGCGGCTTTACCCTAGTTTGAGTAGTTCCGCCAAAGCTTGGTCGATACACTATCTGCAAGCGCGAAGCGCACTCGCACCGCACTCCGACCCTCATCCGAAATCCTCAGTGACGCTATTGATCCATATCAACGCAGCGCGACAGTTGAGTCGTATTTGACGCTCGCCATAATTGTGTCGGTGGACGGCTCCCTCGCCAGCGCTGCCATTGTCAGCGCGATGGGCACGACGAGGCCAGCGCTTCGGTACGCGACATCATGCTCAGTGCCTCGCTGGATCAAATTTCACTTGGCCAGCGATTTTGATCGCGCCTGTATTGGTCAGCGATACTTGCTTGATTCGATGCCAAGTAGCCTAATTTGAAGCACACAGTGGCCTGTTTCGATTGTGTCGGGTATCCGACACCAGGTGGGCTCCATCATCACCGCATTGCCCTCGGCTACGGTCGGTGACTGAGAGACACCTTGACTGCTCCCGCCTGACCAACAGGATGGAGCCTCGGCCAGGTTTTTTCGCATTAGGCGCGAAACCCTTTACTACCGGCTCTCGCTGATCTCGCAGCCCTTGTCGTAGGCGGCTGCGTCTACCTGTTCCACATCAGGTGAGGTTCGTAGAAAGGTGCTGCAGCTTGGCGACGACGCTACCGATGACGCGCGAGAAATAACAGTAGGTGGGAACTGCAAGAGGTGAGCGTGTTGCTCTCACGGCTGAGCCAGGGGGCCCGGCGGAGGGGGCTAAATGCCATCAGTCGAACAATGCATGGCCTATGCTGCGGAATACAAAATAATGGAAGCAAATCCGGAGAATTCAGCCCGCCGGTCGGCCGTGCTTAGGAACATTTCACGTAGCTGGACAGCACTAGGGCACCAACTTGAGAGCCTTGCGTTTATCGTAAAATCGGAGGGAAAGTGAGGCCGCCTCAGTTAGAATGGGCAGAAATGCCTATGTTCTAATTTGCAGACGAGACGGTTAGGAAAGCGCCTCAGCCGTCATGGAAGCCGCCCACCCGATCCCGCCCCATGATCGAGACCAGTTTTTGCGCGACGTCGCCAGCGAGCTTTCGAAGTATCCCGAGATCGGCGCGGGCCCCTAAGGCAGCGATAGCCCCGAGTTCTTGCCTTCTGGATCATCAAACGATTGAGTAGGTGCAAGTGTTTGATGGAACCGACCCGGATCGTTGCCGGTCGGATTGCCATATTTTGGACGCAAGACGACTGACGGTGCAGCATCCGTACACTTGGTATGGGTCCTGACGTTCGACTTGTGGCGAACCGTGTGGGCAAATGCGCAGGTGCTGGAGAGCGCGAACGCAGACGCTAGTAGCATTGCCGTAAGTTTCATCGTTGTCTCCTTTGTCGTTTAGATAAGAGACAACCGCACAGTCACCAATAAACTCTTTGTTAAGCTGCGAGTGACCACCTATTTGCTGGATTCTTCGCCTTGGCGGCCAGGCGCATTCGCCCGAGCGGCTCGCGTAAGCCGCTGTTGAGATGTCCGATATTTCGGGACGTCGTTTCCCTTGCGTCACACGACCCATCTCGCCTCACGCGAGAAAACGTCGTGTCGGGCATGCAGCAAAGCTTGTTGGGTACGATGGGGTTGCCGGACGCGTTGCCCAAGACCCCGGCTCGTTCAGCCAGGGACACGCGTTCGGGCACGGACCGGACCTCCAACTTCTCCATCGCCCAGTGGCGATGTGCCCCAATGTGCCTCGGTTCCGCCCAGCGCGCGGGCGACCTCTGCGTTGGTCTTGGCGCGAATGACAAATTCAGGGCATCGGACAATAGCGTCGACCGCCCACGATCCGGTTCCTCAACGAAGCGACTTATCAATTCCCCCATAGAATCTCGGGAGAATCATAACAGCCGCGCTGTGTTTTCAGACAGCCAGGAAGCGGTCATCAACGAGTCGTTTTACTGGTCCGGTGCGAGAGTGGCGCTTTTAACAACCATTGACGCAAATCAATGCGAGTGGCGATGGTGTTCAGCGTTTAGCTTGTCGCGTACCACCCCCGCGTCGAGATGCTTATGACTAAACTTGGGTTTGTTGCCGCTGCGCTCATCCTTTCTTCCCTGCTTGCAGGGCATGACGGAAACGCCGCGGGCGGATGCGGTGCCGGTTTGCATCGCGACCCCAATGGCCTCTGCGAGTTCTATCGAGCCGTGCCACCTGCGAGCCAGGTCTGCTCGGTCGGTTTCGTCTGGCGCAATGGACGCTGTCGCCAAAATGTTCAAAATGATCCATTTGTCTCAACGAGGTCCAATACTCGGCGTTGAATGGCCTGCCTGCACGCCAGGAGCGTGGGAGGGCATATCGAATTGGTCGGCATTGGTCACCGGATCTGCCGGGCGTTTTGCAACTAGATCAGGTTGCTGACTTACGAGCGCGCAGACAAGCGAGACGATCTCTCGTAGGACTGCCCTTCCTTTTTACCGGTCCTCGTGTAGACTCGGACATGTCGGGAGGGTGCCAGATGGATCGAAGTGTCGCTGATATCCGCCGCGGTGCGTTTGAGTTCGTTCAAGACATCGAGCGTCTTTCCACCATACGGGAGATCATGGATGCGACGGGCGTGCTTTTGAAAAAGTACGGTTTCGAATACCATTGCGTCAGCTTCCTTGCCACTTCGACCGAGACTCTTGAAGATGTCCTTCTGTCCAATCGGCTACCCGAGGAGTGGCTCAAGCTCTACATCGAAAGAGAATATGTCCACGACGATCCTGCTTTCCGCTTCGCGAAGACGGTGGTTCGACCGTTCCGATGGTTCAAGGAATCTCCCTACGATCCCGAGCGAGAACCCCGCGCCGCTGAAGTGGTGCAACGAGCGAAGGACTTTGGTATCCTGGATGGTTTCCTGATCCCGGTCGCTTCAACGGCCGGCAGGACGGGTCAAATATGGTTCGGAGGCCGGACGCTCGATCTGCCGGAGCATCAATTGCCCGCCCTGCACCTCATGGCGATCTATGCGTTTGACCGAATTCTCAAACTTCATGGCTCGCCTGCGCGGCACCGAGCACGGCTGACGCCGCGTGAACGCGAAATCCTGACCTTGGCGGCCAACGGCAAGTCAACGTGGGAGATTGGCGAGGCGCTTCACGTCAGCAGCCGAACAGTCAAGGAACACATCAAGCATATCTGTCGAAGGCTTGGAGCGGTGACCCGCACACAGGCTGTGATGATCGCTGTCCGCGACAAGATCATTGAACCGTGAAGCCGCGGCGCGAAGCCGAGCATATGCGTCCGCCTTGGGTCCATTCGCGTCGGTTTGACCATGCTCCGCCCACTTCCGGTCTGCCTCCAATCCCGGACATTCTCGCCGCGCGTTGGATAGACGCCCGGTGGCAGCGGCTGTGGCGTCGGGTTGGTTGGCAGGATCGGTGGTATCGGCGGCACGCCCGGCTCCGGCGGTCCGACGACGAAGCTCTAGCGCAAGAACCAGTCGCTGGGACTGCTGCCGCCGAGGCCACCCCGGAATAGATCATAGTCGCAGGCGCCGCCGCGCACATCCGACGCTAAAGCTATTGTTGGACCTAGCGATCGGCGGAATGATCGGATTGGGAGCAAAGATTTCAATCGGACTACGCAGCAAGTCCCCATATATACTGCTCGGTATCGGCGGAGCCTTTGTGGGCACAAGGATCGTCGATGCGGTAGGCATTGGTGCGTCAGGCTTGGGTGCCATCGTTGGCCCTGGGCTCAGGGCCGCTTTCTTGGTGATCGGATGGCGCCAAACACACTCACCGTAGTATGCGCGTCATCTGGCTTTCTCCGACCACCAATGGACTTGCTACCGCATCGAAATCCTGATGGCGCTGCGATTGGCCGCAAATTCCATGCCTGCCTCAACCCCCTGGAGCGTAATCGACACACCTTTTCCATTGCGCAATTGCACGCCCCCTAGGCCACCGATCCAGGCGCCGCCGCCGCCGACAGCGTCGTATGTGCCAGAGAAGTCCTTTACGTTACGCAGCCCCGTAACGCGCCCTGTCAATCTCATCACGGAGGCGCCAGCCGTTACACCAACGCTAAAGCCGGAAGCCTGAAACGAATATTCGCGCCCGCGGTACCTCAGGACACCGCGTCCTCCGCCGGCGCCAGCGATCAAGCCAGCCTTTGCGAATGTGACACGAACATAGCCCGAAGCTTGCGCGTACGAGGGGCTAGCCAATCCGATGCAGACAAACAAAACTAACGCGACCACTCCCGCGGAATACTTTGTCATCGCGGCCGCCTCCTTAAACTTTTCCCATGTCTGATCTCCGAATGCAGCCGACCAACCACCCAAGCGGCGTAGCCGTCTTGATCAAGATCAAGGCCCGGTTTTCGAACTATTGCGCAGCTCGTCCAAAGGCAGTAGCGACCCTCACAACTGAGCTCTGCCGCTCGGCTGCGCGACAAGCAGGATCCGACGATCGTGGACCAGGCTCTGAAGGCGGTCGGGCAAGGGAAGCGCGTGTACTCAATTGCCCCCGCGATCCGAACGGCGTCCATTCCGTCGGAATTGTTCGCCGGCATGAGCGTCGACGACACAGGTGTCCTGCGGTTACGCTTCTCACCCTTGTTGCGTGCCGCTTAGTCATACCATCCGCAATGACCATACCAGGGACCGTGAACGTAATAGGCCCTGACGGAGTATAGGGGATGAACGTCGCCGTGGGCGTCCCCATAGTAGGTCACCTCGGCTTCCTGATCGGCCTGACCGTAGTAGGGATCGCCAGAGTAACCTGTATGGTAGGGGTGGCCTCTCCATCCCCAATGAGATGAAGTGGCAGCAACAGCGGCGGCCGTGCCCACCGCTGCGGCGCCGTAATAAGCCCTTCGCGTGTGTCGGCGTGCAACACCAGCAACGCTCAGGGGAGTCAGCGGACGGCCCACGCGGGCCTGGACACTGTCGACCATTAGCGACAGGCCGCGTTGCTCAGACCAACCGAAGGAGAGCAGCGCCCCACACAGAAACGTCGAGGTCGCTACGGTGATCCTTGTCGGACTCATCCAATTCATGACCCGCTCTCCGTTACTTTCTGTTTCACCTGGAAACGGTATGCCTTCGCCGGCTGCAATCTTCGACAGATCATAAGTTTACCGAATGTAACGATGCAGCCAGCAATTTCAGCACATATCGATCCGAAGTCGAGCCACTCATGCGCTAAACGCCTGTCGGCGCCAGCGGCTGTCTCTCTCGCGACCCTGCGCACGATCAAACCGACGATCGGCTCTAACCCTCGACGGTTTGACTGCAGGTCCTAGCAGGTCACACCGGCTGCACACCTGCGGGCGCTGCGGCGAGCGTGACGGACGGTGGTTCTTGCCACGCACACACCGTTGATCCGTGTTCTACCGATGCCGCAGGCCAGAGCGACTTGCGTGACCATGCCGTTCGGCTGAGGAATCGGCGCAGGTGTCATAGCTTGCGTCGATGTTGCAACCGATAATGCGAACCCAGCAACCAAAAACAACCTGATCATTCTGTTCCTCCGTTAACCGGCCAGCCGCTCGGACCTGTCAAAGGCAGATGGTGCGGCTCTCACGTTAAATGCGTCTTATGATTTCGTGCCTCGTCGCTTGGAGGCTTGAGATAGATCAATGAGATAGATCAATGCCATTCGAAGACTTCGAAAATGAAGCGCCAGCAGCGTGGTGCCCTGACGTCCCACGGCGAGTACGTCGGCTCAACTGAGCGAGCCGGCTGAAGCCCTCTCAATCGGGTCGATCAGGGATTTCGCTGAGAATGGCTTGGTGAGGAAGGCAATGCATCCTGATTCGATCGCGGTCATGCGAACGGCGTGGCTGTCGTTAGCCGTGATGTAAATGACCGGCAAAGAAATTCCGGCAGCTCTCAGGCGACGCCTCACCTCGATGCCGGACACATCGTTCAAATTGATGTCCAGAATGACACAAAAGGCATGGTCGAAATCGCCGTGATTTTGAAACGCCTCCGCCGACTGGAACAGCACGCTGTCATAGCCGCGCCCTCTCAACAACCGCTCTACACCTCTTAGCGTGCTCGGGTCGTCATCCACGACAAATACAGCTTTTCGATTCGACACGATCGGTAACCTTATTCCATTCATTTGCTTCCAATCGCGATGCGGCTCGAGAACCACATTTCACTATGACTTACTCGGTCAATGAAGCTCAGCCAATCTAAAATATGACAACTCTACCGAAATCACGTCGGAAGGTACCATACGCGTTGGCGCATCGACTTCTATTGTCCCATGGGACAATACGGATTCAAGAACTGTTGATCGATTGTTCAGCTCTTCGGCTGGCTACCCAATACACCGTCCAGGACGCCTGCCTGCTCTGCCAGGGAGACGAGTTCGGCAAGCGATTCAACCTGCATCTTCTCCATAACCCTATGGCGATGAGCCTTGATTGTGCGTTCGGTTGCGCCCAATGCGTTCGCGACCTCTTTGTTGGTCTTACCGCGAATGACAAGTTCGAAAACCTGGTGCTCGCGCGGCGTCAAAGCGGCGATATGTGCGCGAGCGGCGTTGAGCTTGATTCTTTTGCCTCGTGTCGCTTCATGACGCGACATTGCGCGCTGGATGGCAAGAAGCAGTTGATCAGAATTGACCGGCTTTGTCAGGAAATCATCGGCGCCCGCCTTGATAGTTTGGACCGTGGTCGGAACGTCGGCATAGCCGGTCAGAAATATAATAGGCAGCGTCAAGCCGAGCTCGCCGAGCCGACTTTGCAGCTCCGGACCGCTCAAACCAGGTATCCGCACGTCAAGAAGGATGCAGCTTGGAACGCTGTCACTGGGCAAGCGATCCAGCAAATGCTGGGCCGAAGGATATATTGCGACCTCATAGCCAGCCTTCTTCAAACGACGTTCGATCGCCGTCCGAAACGAAGCGTCATCATCAACAACATGCACGACGCCCACCATAACGTATCTCCCAGGGCGCTTTGATTGCGTGAAATCGATCTGATCTACCATCGCAAGGACCACGCGAACTCACGACCGCGAGCCAAGCACGAGTTCGAGAGTGCCGGCGCCGACAACAACATCGATCGGCGCGTCACGATATTTCTCCTTCTGGTTCCGCTGCAGACATTTCGACTCAAGCCGGACCGTTGAAGCGATTTAAATCGGGATTTTTCACACGGGGAGTGGGTGCGACCGGATATCGGCGTTCCCCAGACCTCGCCGGCCGAAACAAACCGGAGAATAGGGCGAGTCCTGCTTCCGACCGATCGATGACCAGCCCGCACATATGCCCCCATTGCCACTAAAAAGAACTGGTACCCGGAACGAAGTCGGGCCCAGAGGCAGGTCAGTGATGTTGACGATCATGACATTTCGGATCTCAACCCAAACTAAAGCTCTTTGTCTCGATGAAAGTATGCACCCAACATGAAGTGTACGCCCGCGAAAAATTCCGAGGCTTCCGAAAAACATCCCAATGACATGCTTTTCCGTACAAGGACCACTCGGACGACGGTCCTTGTCCGGACAAGGGCCGTCAGCAATCGTCCTCAAGCGCCAATAGTCGACCGTACAGGCTGCGTCGTTAACCATTTCGGAAAGAGTGAGACGTCCGCGCCGGAGTTAGGAAACACCTGCATTTCCAGCCTTTACGAAAACGAGCGGACTACCCGGACGGGAGAAATCCGTTTTTCTCGTTCAGTTGCATAGGCCCCGCGCATGAACGACTGTCACGCGATGTCCATTGCCCTGAGGGCGATCCCGACGATCGGCCCCTTCCGTCCCCTTAGCGCAGCCCGGTTTCCGAGTATCGTCATGACGCTCTCTTACGATTCGGGCCGGAGGACGAGTGTCGATCCCACAGCAGCGACAATGTGTGCTCCGCAATCATCAACTCTTCATCGGTCGGCACAATGTAGACGGGAGTGCGGCTGCCCGCGCGAGATATTCGCGGCATGTGCCGGGCATTACCTGCCGGATCGAGCGATATTCCGAGCCATTCGAGCCGCTCGGCAATCCTGGCACGAATACTGACGGAATTTTCGCCGATACCCGCGGTGAAGACAAAGGCGTCAAGGCCTTGCAAGGCAGCCGCCAACATTCCAGCGTGAAGCGCAACCCGGTAGACGAAGAAGTCAACCGCAAAGGACGCACTGGGGTCGCTGCTGGACTGAAGCTCCCGCATATCGTTGCTGACGCCGGAAAGTCCCTTCAGCCCGCAATCGCGATAGAGAAAATCCTGCACCTCGGCGGTTGACATGCCCTTTACGGACATCAGGTACAGAACGACGCCGGGATCAATCTGACCGGTGCGCGTTCCCATCGGAAGACCATCGAGCGCCGTGAAGCCCATTGTGCTCTCAACGCTACGTCCGCCGTGTATGGCGCACATAGAGGCTCCACTGCCGAGATGCGCGACGATTACACGTGCCCTGGCAATTTCCGGCGCCACGTCCGGTAGGGTTCTCGCGACGTATTCGTAGGAAAGACCATGAAAACCGTAGCGCCGGACGCCCTCCTCGTGAAACCGACGGGGAATGGCATAGTGGTCCGCGACCTCGTCGTGATTGCGATGAAAGGCGGTGTCGAAACAGGCGACCTGAGGCAGAGCGGGAAAATTGGCGAGCAGCGAGCGGATCGGCGCCAAATTGTGGGGTTGATGCAGCGGTGCAAGAGCCGTGAGCCGCTCCAGGCGCGCAATCGTGCCATGGTCGATCAACACGGGACGATCGTAATCGGGGCCGCCATGGACGACCCGATGGCCGACGGCTAGCGGACTCAATTGAAGTTCGTCCCGTAACCAGGCACTGGCAAGCGCCAGGGCAGCTGAGACATCCGGCACGTCCTCAATTGGATAGGCCCGGTCCGCCAAGGCATCGCCGGTCGGACCTGTCGCACGCAGCCGGGGACGGCTGCCGATCCCATCCATCTGACCTTTGATCTGCCGACGCAGCCTGCCATCGCCATCAACGGCGAACACCTGGAACTTGACGCTGGAGGAACCGGCGTTGACGACCAGGATCGTATCCATGGCCGTCACGCCGCAACGGTTTGGGCGCGGCGGCGCCGCGCGTCGGCATAGAGTGTCGCAACCGCACAAGATGCCATGCGAGCTCTCGGCGAGTCAGCACGCGACGTCAGTACGATCGGAACCCGAGCGCCCAATACGATGCCAGCTCCATCGGCCTTGGCAAAATATGCAAGGTTCTTGGCCAGCATGTTGCCGGCCTCGAGATCCGGCACCACCAGAATCTGGGCCCGTCCCGCAACTTCCGATTTGATGCCCTTAATCCTTGCCGCCTCTTGATCGATCGCGTTGTCAAATGCAAGCGGGCCATCGAGCAACCCGCCCGTGATCTGTCCACGGTCCGCCATTTTGCAAAGCGCAGCCGCCTCAATGGTCGAGGGGATCTTCGACGTGACGGTCTCAACCGCAGAGAGGATGGCGACTCGTGGCGACGCGCCAAATCCGGCCTGCGTGTATAGATCGATGGCGTTCTGCACAATGTCACGCTTGCATTCGAGATCTGGAAAAATGTTGATCGCGGCGTCCGTGACGAAGATCGTTTCGCTGTAAGCCGGAACATCCATCACAAATACATGACTGATCCGCCTTTCCGTGCGCAGTCCGCCCGTCTTTGCCGTAACGCTCCGCATCAGTTCGTCGGTGTGCAGGCTGCCCTTCATCAGCATCTCACCCTTGGCCGCGTGAACCAGCTCAACGGCCTTGGCCGCAGCCGCCTCGCTATGCGATACGTCGATGAGCTCAAATCCGCTGATATCGATGCCGTGCTTGGACGCCGTCGCCTTGATCTTCGCCGCCGGTCCGACCAATATCGGCTTGATGATGCCGGCTTCCGCAGCGTCGGCGACGCCCCGAAGCGAGCTTTCGTCGCATGGATGCGCGATGATCGTCGTAGCAGCCGGGATAGCTTTCGCTGCTGCGATGAGACGATCATATTTTGCGCCGGGCTTGACTTCGCCCGCTTCCATGGATGCAACGCTCATCATTCACCTCATCGCCTCAAAACACGCCTACGACGCCTTAGCGTGCGGTTCGGCGGCGAGGCCGCCGAACAACTTTGTCACGCGATCGAAACGCGCGGCGGCCTCGCCGGATATTTCAGCGCTCGCCGACAGGACGCAGCGAATCACAGCGAGACCCTCACGGCGTTGGTCCTCGCTCGTCGGCAGGAGCTTCGGTATGGCGGCGAGGCTTGCCTCCGGCTCCAGCAACAGCATGAAGAACTGCTCGCGTACGATCGTCTTGAACTGTGCAAGAGTGAGACGAGATCCGGCGTCGTCGGCGCGAGCTAGACGCAATGCATCCAGGCTACGCTCGTCGACCATTCCACGGGCCATGCCGACGTAAAGCAGCCCGCGGATGACGCATTCTCTGAGACCACCTTTTCCGATCTGCGACGTCAGCTCGGCGATCCGCGCCGTGAGACGATTGCGGTGCTCCAGCGACATCTCGGGCTTCGGCGACACCTCGGCATCCGGCTTGATTCCGACGGCGGACTGCAGCGCCGGCGATCCATAGATGGTTAGAAAAAGCGACTCGCTGAGAGCCTCCTGGGCGTCTCGCCACTTGTCGAGTACATTGACGAAGTTATTCGATACGGTCTCTTGGAATGCAAGAAAAGGATTGTCATTTGCCGCCGGCTTGCGGTGATCTCGAACATTGTCGGCCGCCTGCGCTAAGGCCTTCATGGCAACATTGTCGCCGCCGAAGGCCTCGTAAGAAACGCGAAGCGGATGCCATTTGCGCAATCGCTCCGCCAGTTGCGGAGGAACCGCGGCGCGGAGCCATGGCTGCACGAAATTCCGGTAGTTGGCGAGGTTGATGTCGGATACCCGTGCGGCTGTGGCAAAGCGCCGTTCGTCTTCGTTCGTATTGCCGCCCATGGCCCGAATATCGTCGAGCGTACGACGCTCGCAACGCATGATCCACTTACCGCCTGGAAGCTCCACATTGGCGGCATCGACGGATTTGGCTTCGAAGGTTGCCTCGTAAAGTCCGGGCGGAAGCACGTCGATCAGATCGATATTGCTCGAGAATTCGCTGTGCTCTTTCTTGGCAATGCCCCCGGATACGAATATTCCGAGGTGGCCGACTGTATCGTGAACGGTGTAGACAATGGTTTGCCCGTACGCGCGGATCTCATCGACATCGCCATAAAGATCGAGAATCCAACCGAGGGCCTGCTGTGGCGGCGTGATGTTGTCGCCCTTTGAACAAAATACCACGATTGGCGAAGAGATATTCCGCAGGTCGACAACTCTGCCATCTGAGGTCTTGATGCGCCCCGCCGCGAGGTTATTGCCAATGAACAGCTCATCGACAATGAACTGGATCTCCTCTGCATTCAGGTTGACATGCCCGCCCCACCAGCGCTCGAAATCGAGATAGCGGTCGGTCTCGGTGTCGATCTTCGAATACACATTGTACTGCTTGGCCCATAGCGTGTTCGAGGGATTCATATTCTCGAAATTTTGGACGAGCCATGCGCCGTCGAACTTGCCGCCACCGAGGTCGCTGGTGAACGCGGTCAGCCAGCTTCCTCCGAGCAGGCCACCCGAATAGCGCATCGGGTTCTTGCCTCGGACGCCGGCCCAGTAGGACAACGGCGCGCCGGCGATGATAAGCGGTCCAAAGAGCTCCGGCCGCAGCGAAGCCAGCATCATTACCGCCCAGCCAGCCTGGCAGTTGCCGATTACGCACGGCTTGCCATCGGCGTCGGGGTGCAGGGCGATGACCTTTTCGATGAAGACCGCTTCAGCTCTCGCGATGTCCTCGATTGTCTGGCCGGGCATCGGTTCGGGCAGGAAGCCAATGAAGTAACAAGGGTGCCCGGCTTTCATCGCCACGCCGATCTCGCTGTCCGCCTTGAACCCGCCGATCCCGGGCCCGTGACCCGCACGAGGATCGATCACCACGAACGGACGACGCCTGATATCAATATTCACTCCGCTCGGCGGGGCGACCCGCACGAGCCCATAATTCACTGGCCGCTTGAGATTCCTTCCGTCGACGATCAGCTCGACATTATAGTCTAGAACATGAGGTGCCGTTTTGGCGATATGTTCGCTGTATTGAACGCCGCGCTGACGCATGACATCCAGGAACAGCACACTGCGTTGCCCAGTATCCACGAGGTATTCCAAAGCGGATGCGAAAAGCCCAGGCAGCGTACCGCCCGAGATGGCCGGCTTGTCGGTCGACATGCTCAAAATCTCTCACTAATCGTAGCCCACGCATTAGGATCGCGTGTGGACCGACCAGACCTTTGACATAGGTCAAGGGAACGCGGCGCTCGCTTTGACACGTAGTCACATTCTGCCGCGGTTTGCCCAACCGGGGAAAAGCGCCGTCACCGGCCGAGGGCCCGAACGCTAGCCTTCCGCGGAGAGTTTTTCTCCGTCGTGTCCCGCATCGGGGACGGCGGCAGCCTGGTCCTCTCGCATCCACGCACTCGTCAATTCCCAGGCGACTGCCAGGATGATGGGCCCGATAAACAGGCCGACGATGCCATGCGCCAGCATTCCACCGAGGACCCCGACAAAGATGACAATCATGGGAGTGCTCAGGCCGCGTCCCATGAGCATAGGCTTCAAGATATTGTCAGCCAGCCCCACGATCAACAGATAGACCGTCAGCGAAAGAGCCACGGCAAACACTTTGGTCGCCCAAATCCATATGATAATGGGAATGATGACGACAGCCGATCCGATCTGCAGGATGGCAAGAATAAGCACGGCGAAAGCCACGAGGCCCGAATGCGGCACGCCCGCGAGCTTCAATCCGATTCCAGCCAGAAGCGCCTGAAGGACGGCCACGCCGATGACGCCTTGGGCCACCGTGCGTATCGTTTGCCCTGCGAGAGCAACAAAATCCTGGCTTCGCTGTGCCATCAGACGCGCTTGAATCCTTCTCGTTGCCGCAACGAAGCTCGGGCCGTAGAGGAACAGGAATCCCGACAGCGCAACCGACACGATAAACTTGAGCGTTCCCATGCCGGCACTGCTCGCAAAAGCGAGTACAGGACCGGCCAATGGCTTCAGGTGCGGAGCTACCTCGCGTAACACGGCCCCTAGATTTGTGGCGGCTTGGTCCCAAAGGCCGTAAACCCGCGCACCAATGATCGGCCAATCTTTGACGCCGTCTGGAGGGGACGGAACGGCCAAGGTTGCCGCACCGAGCTGGCGCGCGAAACTTTGGAGCCCATCAATCACGCCAATTCCGGTCCACGCCACCGGTCCGATGATGATTGCTAGATTGATGACCGTAATGACGACAGCCGCCAGCTTCGGCCGATCACCAAGCCGTACTGATAGCCAGTTGTACGCCGGGTACAAGGCTACGGTCAGCACCATACTCCAGGCCAGTATGGGAATGAATGGACGGACGAGGACGAACGACCAATAAAGCAGGAAGGTGAGCAGAGCCAGACGGATCGCCAGCTGTATGATCTCGTCACCGGATTTGATTTGCCGAAGTATCCCCAGGGCCATGTTTCAATATCCCCGCTCGTCCGCCTTACACGCGCAACGACCACATGCCGAACGAAGCAGCATGTGAGAACCTCCACTCACATCCCGAACCTATATTATCGCGCGTGCAAGGCCGCGCTTGATCCAGATCAAGCGCGCCACGGCGACAGCATTCTCTTCGAGGGAAAACTATCTCTGTTGTCCGGAGCCGCCGGCTATTCCGCCTACGCACGGTGGTCAGTCAATTTTTGCCGACGCCGAAACTGCAGATCGCACCCACAAGCTTGCCAAGATGCCCAAGGAGATTATTGGCCCAGCCTCGCCGCTGAGCCCTTCTTTCGATAGACGTGACCAGTGTTCGGCCTCAGCCAACCAGAGACGTCCGTTCGCCGGCTCTCGCTTCGCGAGTCTCATACATAACGCGGCTCGCTCAGTATATTCCAACTGGTTCGACATTAGCGCCCCCCGCCCGAGGGTTGATTAATGCTGGCTAACCTACAACGGGTGACGTGCTCGAACCATTGCCCTCAGGGTCATTGTCCCAATGGGCAGGAGACGTTGACTGAAGGAAACGACGCTGATCGCGACAAACCCCAGAAGCGTCTTTCCTGACAATGCCAAGACCATGACTGCTGCGTTTTCCTGGATTCTGGATCACAGCCAAACCGAAACACACCGATGATGATACGGTTCTGTGGAGACCAAGGAGGTTGCCAAGCACGCAGACGACGAAGAGCGTGCCCCCGGTTGAATAGCGTCGGTCGAACAACAAAGGTCGACCTAGCTGTTTTATATCTCCGAGCCAGTGGATCAGGCCGCTTCTGTAGAGGCTCATGTACGGGCTTGACATAGATCAACGGCAGTAAAGCCAAGGCTCCAATTATCGTCTAGCTCGAAGCAAACCACGAACGTTTTAGATCGCTGGCGCTAGGGCAACCGATTGTTTACCGCCGGGAGACGCGCCATGAAAACAACCGCAACTCGACGAACGGAAGTTGACCCCGGAGATTGCTGGAAAAGTTTCCGGCCTGGAAGCTGGACTACTTCCATTAACGTTCGCGATTTCATTGTTCGGAACATCACGCCTTACAACGGGAACGAGGATTTTCTCACGGGGCCATCGCGGCGCACAAAGGCCGTCTGGGCAAAGCTACAGCCGTATTTCGCGGAGGAAAGAAAGAAGGGTGTGCTGGCGGTCGATGCAGAAACTCCCTCGACGTTGCTGGCCCATGGGGCCGGCTATATCGACCGCGACAACGAAATCATCGTAGGTCTTCAAACGGACGAACCCTTCAAGCGGGCAATCTTTCCGTTCGGGGGCCTTCGTCTGGTCGAGGCGGGACTCAAGGCAGCCGGCTTCAACCCCGATCCGGCGGTGCACGAGACTTTCACGAAATATCGAAAATCGCACAATGACGGCGTGTTCGATGCCTATACGCCGGAAATCATGAATTGCCGAAGATCCGGGATCATTACCGGGCTTCCCGATGCTTACGGGCGTGGCCGTATCATCGGCGACTACCGGCGAGTGGCTCTTTACGGGGTTGATCGGCTTCTTGAGACCAAGCGCGCCGAACGGGCGCAGATCGACGACATGTGGCCGACAGACGAAATCATTCGACAACGCGAGGAACTATCGGAGCAAATGCGTGCCCTCAAGGACCTGGCCTCGATGGCAAAGCTCTACGATCATGACATATCGAAGCCAGCTTCGAACGCTCAGGAGGCGTTCCAATGGACTTATTTCGCCTATCTGGGCGCGATCAAGGAAGCCAACGGCGCGGCGATGTCTATCGGCCGCATATCCAGCTTTCTGGACATCTACATAGAACGCGACCTCAGGGACGGCGTTCTTCACGAAGCGCTGGCGCAAGAACTTTGGGACCAGTTGGTGCAAAAACTTCGCATCGTCCGATTCCTTCGCACGCCGGATTATGATGCGCTCTTCAGCGGCGATCCCTATTGGGCAACCGAATGCGTCGGCGGAATGGATCTGGACGGACGCCCTCTGGTGACCAAGAGCAGTTATCGGATGCTGCACACACTCCATAATCTCGGTCCCGCGCCAGAACCGAATATCACGGTTCTCTGGTCGAACCATATGCCGGCCGCCTTCAAGCGTTACTGCGTCAAAGTCAGCCGCGACACATCCTCGTTGCAATATGAAAACGACGATCTGATGCGCCCGTTCTGGGGTGACGACTACGGCATCGCTTGCTGTGTCTCGGCAATGCGGCTCGGCAAGCAAATGCAGTTTTTCGGCGCCCGCGTCAATCTCGCAAAGGCGCTGCTCTATGCGATCAATGGCGGACGCGACGAGGTATCGGGCGATCAGATAGCCCCATCGACATTGCCGGTGTCGGGCGAATTCCTCGACTACGACGACGTTATGGCCAAGTTCGATACTACGATGGAATGGCTGGCCCGCACCTATGTTCATGCGATGAATTGTATTCACTACATGCACGACAAGTACTTCTACGAACGCCTGGAAATGGCGCTTCACGATCGCGATATTCTGAGAACGATGGCCTTCGGGATCGCCGGCCTTTCGGTGGTGGCCGATAGTCTGAGCGCGATCAAGTACGGAAAAATGCGTGTCACGCGCAACTCGACAGGATTGATAGTCGACTTTCAAAACGAAGGTAACAAATCAACACCGCAATTCGGTAACAATGATGATCGCGTAGACCAGATCGCATCTGGCATCGTCACCAACTTCATGGAGAAGATACGCAAGCATCCAACCTATCGAAACGCGACACACACGCAAAGCGTCCTCACCATCACTTCCAACGTTGTGTACGGCAAGGCCACGGGTAATACCCCGGACGGACGCCGGAAGGGCGAACCCTTCGGGCCGGGCGCCAACCCGATGCACGGCCGCGACAGCCATGGCTGGCTCGCGTCCTGCTTATCGGTCGCAAAATTGCCGTACAAGGACGCGCAAGACGGGATCAGCTACACCGTTTCCATCGCTCCGCAGAAGGCTCATTTGTCCGAAGGACAGCTTGTGGACGAGGCGGTCAAGGCTTTCGACGTCTATTTCGAGCGGGGCGGCTTCCATATGAACCTGAACGTGATCGAGAAGGAGACGCTTGAGGACGCGATGAAGAATCCGGACAAGTACCCGCAACTCACGATCCGCGTGTCGGGCTATGCCGTAAACTTCGTTCGGCTGACACCCGAACAGCAGAGAGATGTGATCAGCCGAACCTTCCACGGCCAAATCTAGCCGGAAGTCGCGATGTCGACGCTTCAGCCCCTTGAACCCGGAAGTCGTTATGACCTCCGGGTCGGACTCTCACCCGACGCCCCGGATGAAGACAACATCAAGGACGAAGAGGGTTCGTTCGGCTATTGCCATTCGTACGAAACCTCGTCGCGCTATGACGGGCCGGGCCTCCGAATCGTCATCTTCACCTCCGGATGCCCGCTGCGCTGTACGTATTGCCATAATCCGGACACATGGCATCTCAAGGACGGCACCTACGTCTCGGTCGATCAGGTGCTGCGTCGCCTCGGTGACTTTGCACCCACAATCCGCAGCTTGGGTGGGGGCCTGACGATCTCCGGCGGCGAGCCCATGGTGCAGCTTGCATTCACCCGAAGGATATTTGCCGGCGCGAAGGAAATGGGGCTGCACACCGCCATCCAGACTTCGGGATTTCTGGCCGATCGTGCCGACGATTCCTATTTGTCGGTGATCGACCACGTCCTATTGGACATCAAGAGTTCGGATCCCGTCACTTATCGGCGTGTGACAGGCCGGGACTTGGCGCCTACCCTGCGCTTCGCGGAACGCCTTGCTTCGATATCAAAGCCAGTATGGGTCCGGTTTACGCTGGTTCCAGGCGATACCGATGATCCAGCGAATGTCGACGGCATCGCCCGCTTTGTCGCGCCCATGAAGAACGTGGAGTGGGTCGAGGTGCAGCCGTTCCACCAGATGGGCGCCTTCAAGTGGACGGCGATGGGCCTGGACTACAAGCATATCCACACTCAGCCTCCGACCCGGGAACTGGTCAATCGGGTTATTGGACAATTCCACGCCGCGGGCTGTCACGTACGCTAGTGACGGCATTCGATCTGAGGAGATCTGACATGTTGGACCTTGCTCGCGGGATCATCGAAAGCCAGCCAATTCTGACCGCCTTCCTGGCCATCGGGTTAGGCTACCTTGTGGGTCAGATCAATATTTTCGGTTTCTCGCTTGGCGTCGGCGCAGTTCTCTTTGTCGGCCTCGCCATCGGCGCGTTCGCGCCGAAGGCTCAGATCACCGGGCCGATCGGCCTGACCGGTCTGATCATGTTTCTCTACGGGATCGGCATCCTCTATGGCCGCCAATTTTTCGAGGGGATGGTCGGAGCCGGTCAGAAGTACAATCTGTTGGCCTTGGTTGCGTGTTTGGCAGGTTTGCTGGTCGCACTCGGCTTGGGGCACATCTTCGGCATCAAGATCGGACATACGCTCGGCCTCTACGCCGGGTCGATGACAAGCACCGCAACTCTCCAGGCAGCGCTCGACGTCGTCAAGAACAAAGATCCTTCCATCGGCTACTCAATCGCCTATCCGTTCGGCGTTATCGGCCCCATCCTCTGCATCTATTTCATGACCCAGATCGTGAAGCCAAAATTCCCCGCCAAGACGCAACGCTTCCACATGGGAGAAATCTCGATTAGCGAAGCATTCGCCGGTCGACCTCTCCGCGAACTGATGCCGAATGCGCCGAGCGGCCTGCAGGTGACCATGGTTCGGAAGGGCGGGCGCAATATCGTCCCGACCGACGATACGATCCTGGCAGCTGGAGACGCCGTTCTGGTCGTGGCCGAAGACAATGAGGCGATTGCAGCCGCCGCGGCGAAGCTCGGAAAACTCGAACCGGGCCGGTTGGCCAGCGACCGCGCGGACCTCGACTACATCCGGGTTTTCGTCGGCAAGGCCAGCGCGGTGGGTATCCCGCTTGCTCGCCTTCCGATGCCCGCCGGCTTTCCGACTTATCTGCTGCACGTTCGGCGATATGATGCCGACCTGATCCCGGCCCCCGACCTGATGCTGGAGTTTGGCGACCGGGTCGGAGTGCTGACGCCTCCGGACCGGAAAGAGGAAATCCGTCGTTACTTCGGCGATACGGTCAAGGCCGCGGCGGAATTCAGCTACGTCTCGCTTGGGATTGGTATGGTTCTGGGCGTTCTTCTTGGCCTCATTCCGATCCCCATTCCGGGTGTCGGCACCGTGACGCTTGGCATCGGCGGCGGACCACTGATCGTAGCTCTTATTCTCGGCAAGCTGCGCCGTACCGGTCCGATGCTGTGGACCATGCCATTACCGGCCAACATCGTGCTGCGAAATTTCGGTCTTGCAATGTTTCTTGCCACTGTCGGCGTCAACGCCGGACAACCCTTCGTCCGGACCGTGTCAGAGTCCGGACTAACGATGCTGTTCATCGGTGTCGCGGTTCTATTAACGACCGTGTTTATCGTCTTGCTCGTCGGTCATTATCTGATGAAAATTCCATACGACGACCTCGTTGGTGTCGCGTCCGGTGCGACAGGAAATCCAGCCATTCTCGTCTACTCGACGAAAATGGCCCCGACCGAGCGGCCCGACATCGGGTATGCCATGATCTTTCCTTCGATGACGCTGGTAAAGGTTATTGCGGCGCAGATCGTCGGTCTTCTGACGGTCGGAAATGCCGGCTAGCTGGCGGCTGCGACTTTACCGACGCGGCGCGCATCGTGCATAGCCGACGCGGGTACTCAGGAGATGCAGGATGGATGACCGAGCAGCCCAGCCGCAACCACCCATCTTCAATTTAAACGCCTATAGCCCGGCCGAGATCAAAGAGGCGGTTGAGAAAATCGGAGTTAAAAAGACCAAATTGCCAGTTCAAGCTTCCTTCATGCTGGCGATCGTGGCTGGCGGCAGCGTCGGCCTTGGGGCGCTCTATTATACAATTGTCGTCAGCGACGCAGGGCTGAGCTTCGCCGCCGCGCGCGTGGGCGGCGGTCTGGCGTTCTCGCTTGGGCTGGCACTTGTCCTGGTGGGAGGCGCCGAGCTGTTCACCGGTAACAACCTGATCGTCATGGCATGGGCGAGTGGAAAAGTTTCTACGAGGGAAATGTTGGGCAATTGGGTCATCGTTTATTTCGGTAATTTGGTCGGTTCCCTTTGTCTTGTTGTCCTGGTCTTTTTTTCACATCATCTCGACATGAACGGTGGTCGGATCGGATTGTCGATACTGAACACTGCTGTTGCAAAAATTCAGCCTGACGTGGTGACGCTTTTCGTCAAGGGCATTCTCTGCAATTTGCTCGTCTGCCTGGCGGTTTGGCTCGCCTATGCGGGGCGGTCGGTCACCGACAAGATTCTCGCTCTCATATTGCCAGTCTCCGCCTTTATCGCGGCCGGCTTCGAGCACTGCGTCGCCAACATGTATTTTCTACCCTTGGCTTGGCTGCTAACGCAGACTGGCAACGTTCCGGCTGATTTCGACGCCTCGATTATTACGACATCCGGGATCATTCACAATCTGGTCCCAGTCACACTCGGCAATATCGTCGGTGGGGCTGGCTTGGTCGGAGCTGTGTACTGGGCTATCTATCGCGCGGCGTTTGGCGTGACGCATCTCGGCGAGAAGTGATCACGCTTTCCATAAAGTCCTTCTATCGCTCAGTGTCCTCCGAACACCAACGCCTTTAGCGGCAGGACAATCGCCTGCATGCGAAGGACCAACGCGTGAACGAGGGCTACGGTATCGACGATGTGCAGATAGATCCATCTCAGCCAACCGATATCCTTCGATTCGAGCAATTCATGGTGATTGGAATAGACGTTTGCAATGCACCTGCTTCCTGGAGGGACGCTGTCAAGCCCGCCTTCGTAGAGCGGCTCGAGCCATGCCATGACAGTTCCGGGCGGCGCCATATTCTGCATTTCGGTAAGCAGGTTGCTGCCGGTAATCTGTCCGGCGGCGATTACGGTCTGCACCTTCGTAACGACAAGGGGGATGATTGTCATCGGTTTACTGATGCAAGTCGCCTCGCCGACCATGCCGACTTCAAGGACCTGAGCCTCGATCTGATTGAACCCCGCAAACAGCCTGCTCTCTCCTGCGCCCTGAGGAATGAGGATGCCGGCCGCCCTGGTGACAGGCGCCGGCTGAACGATGTCTCCTACCCGCAATACAAACTGGTCGACCCGCCCGTCTACCCCCGCATAGGTCGTCATCTTGTCCAACTCAACCTGAGCTTCGGCAAGCGCTGCTTCCGCGCTTGCCTTCTGCGCCGGCAGGACGGCCGTGAGCCGGGTTTCTGTGGACGCCTTGGCGGCGGCCGCCGCGTCGACGGCGCCCTGCCGTGTGGCCACGAGGGTCTGGAGCTTCTCGATCTCGCGCGCCGCGACGACATCCGCATTGCGCTGCTGCAACAGCGACTTGGTCCGCAGTTCGTCCTGGGCCTGCTCCAGGGCACCCTTGGCCTCCTGAAGTTTGCCTTCGCTGGTCAGGATGTCGGCTTGCGCCGTGACCATCCCGGCCTCCACCTCGACGACCTGAAGGCGCGCGCGCTCAAGCGCGGCTTCCTGCCTCGTGCTGTCCATCTTGAACAGAGGATCGCCTTTTTTGACCGACTGGTTGTAGTCGACATAGACCTCCGTCACGCGACCACCGACCTCGGGAAACAGCGAGATGGTCCGGAAAAGAGAACTTACATTGGTAGACGACGGGTGGTTATAAAGTACCACGGTGATCAACAGCACGGTCAGTATCAGACAGAGCGTGATACCCCAGCGAAGCTCGTACCAGACAGAGAATAGCGTAATTTCCTTGCCGAGGCGCTTGCCTTGCGCGAAGCGGCGGAACAGAAAATCCGGAAGCAGCGTCAGCATCGAGCATAACAAGAGCTCAACCATGGATGGTTCCCTGCTTCTTCATCGTTAGTTCGTCGATTTTTACGGCCTCCGGCGAGCCAGAAGTCGAATCGTCCGCCGGCATTGCGTCGGCATTCTGCCTGGCCATGGTTGCCACCGAACTCGCGATGCGGTTTACCGGGGTCAGGAAATCCGGAATATCGATGAAGGCGAGCACGATCGCCACAAACCAGAAAAGATGTTCGTGCGTAAGCAGCGCGAGCAGACAGAGCAGCGCGATCAGGTCGAGCAAAATCTTCTGCGACTTGTGCGCCATTCGTTCCGGAAGGGAGTGGATGGTAAGGAAAATCACCCCCGTCAGAATGACGCACGCGATGACAAACACCAACGTGACGTTGAAAAGTACATCCGTTTTTCCCGGCGCCGTGATGAAGAACGGCATATGCGTTGTCGCGATCGGATTGGGTGTTACTGTCAAGAACGACCTCCTTGGCATCTGGCGATGGCACCGCGACTTCGCGTGTCTTTGGATGGACTCCATTTCTCACGCAGGTTCGGCTTCTCACGCAGGCTCGCCGACTTTTTAGATTGCGCAGCGGAAGTAGCTAGTCTCCATATCATGGATACCCGGAAATATCCGCGATATTTTGTCCGGTTCGAGCACCTTCAGATTGAACTGGATGTTCGAAAGCATGATGTCCGTCGCGCATCCCACTATTATATATACGGTCTGGCCGTCCTCCTTTCTTGTCTTGATCTTGCAGGTGGCGAATTTGCCGCGAAGACGGTCGGCCTCGATGATGAAGCCACCCCCGTGCTGATCGGACCTCGCGGTGAACCCGATCTGGTTCGCCCGCCCCTTCCGGATGAACACCTTGCTGCATTCATCCGCACGGGTAGTCCACGCCCCGGAAAGATCGAGGGCATACGCCTGTTCAATAAAGAGCAAGCCCGCTAACACCGTGGCAGCTATCGCAAATTTGACCGGCCGATCCATGCCGTCTCCAGATGCATTGCCGACGGTCGACAACCGCCCGCAAACAGTGAGAGCACCGCGAACCGAGCGCTTGATCTGGATCAAAGGGGAGATCTGATCACCAGCGCTAGCTACCCATGCGAAATTGGAAGGATCAACAATGCCCGAGAAAATCGATGATCTGATCCCGACGACCAAGGAAATCCAGAGACAATCCGCTCTCAAAGCGGCCGAAAAGGCAGAAGAATACGCCCGCCTGCAGGCCACGGTCGACGCGGAAAAACGCAACCTGATCGAAAGGCTGAGCAAGCCGTCGGGCTTGACCGAAGACGAAAAGGTCCAGCTGGCGTCGACCGTCATCCAGCGTGCGGCGCGAAATGGACTGACCGAGGTCCAAGTCTACCGATTCCCTCACACGCTGTGCACCGACAACGGCCGCGCCATCAATCAGCAGGAGCCCGGCTGGGAAAAGACACTTACAGGGATAGCGCAGGAAATCTATCAACTCTGGTCAGACTATCTCAAACCCCGCGGCTACAGGATCCGATATCAGATCGTCGATTTCCCGGGCGGCGTACCCGGCGATATCAGCGTTGTCCTGGTCTGGGGCGCGTAGTCTCTCTTGAGTGCACCGCAAACAAGGATCGTTGCGATGGCCAAAGCCGCTCCCCTACCACCCAAACTGAAGCGGAAGGCATACGAGAAGGAGTTAAGCAAGCTTCAGGTCCAGCTGTGTTATCTGCAGGAATGGGTGAAGGAAAAGAAGCTTAAGGTCATCATCTTGTTCGAAGGCAGGGACGCCGCCGGCAAGGGGGGCACGATCAAGGCGATCACCGAGAAGGTCAGTCCGCGTGTATTCCGCGTTGTAGCGCTTCCCGCACCATCCGATCGCGAGAAAACGCAAATGTTCGTGCAGCGCTACATGCAGCATTTTCCAGCTGGAGGCGAGATCGTCCTCTTCGATCGCAGCTGGTACAACCGCGCCGGCGTCGAGTACGTCATGGGCTTCTGTTCACCTGACGAGCACCGGCGTTTCCTGTCGCTATGCCCGCAAATCGAGAAATATATCATCGATGGAGGCATCATCCTTATCAAGTTCTGGCTTGAAGTCGGGATGGAGGAACAGGAGCGGCGCTTCATGGCAAGGATCGACGATCCGCTGCGCCACTGGAAATTGAGCCCGATGGACATTGAATCCTACCGGCGCTGGTATGATTATTCGCGGGCGCGGGACCTTATGCTAAAGGCGACGCATTCAAGGTACGCTCCCTGGCATCTCATCCGTTCGGACGACAAGCGACGGGCTCGGCTGAACTGCATCGCGCATTTGCTGAAAACGATTCCCTTCAAGAAGATTGCGGTCGACCGAGTGCGGTTGCCGAAACGATCCAACAAGGGCCGCTACAACGACCGCACCAGCCTTCGCGCGGCGAATTTCGTCACGGAGCGATACTGAAGACCAGGCTCCGTGCTCATTGCAGCGCGATGGTAACTCCACCCACCGCCGCCGAGAGTTCCACGCCCACTTTTCCGCCGGTTAACTGCAGGACCACGCCCCTCTGATTCTGAAGCTGCACACCGCCGGCGCCAGCGGCCAGGGCGCCGCCGGCGCCGATCACGCTGTAAGTTCCCTGGATGTCGGTGGGACTTTTCAGGTTTAAGGCATGCCCAACCAGATGAGAGGTCGAGGCGCCAATCGTGAAACCCACGCTCATTCCGGACACCGTAAATCGGTAGTTACGGCCGCGGAAGTGCAACACGCCGTGGCCGCCTCCGACGCCTACCACGAACCCGCCCTTGGTGAAGACGACGCGAACCGTTCCGGTATCGGCGCGCGACGGCGAAGCAAAGCTCAATGCAGACAGTACGAGCAAGGCTGCTCCGACAAATCGAATTCGATATTTTCTCATTGGTGTTCCCTTCACAATTGAAACGCGGAATGCGCCATTCACTTCGCGGGAACGAGCTTTGATGCCTCATACATGTCTCTGTAGCCGCGGGCGATCGTCCGAACGCCCCGACCAATGTCTTCGTAAGCTTCGTCAGGCAGATTCGCGAGCGACACGCGCATCGACCAGTTAGGTGCTTCAAATCCGCCACCGTTCAGCAGCACGATCCCGTGTGCCTCGGCCAGCCGAAAGGCAAGATCGAGCGGATGGACGTGCTTCTTCAGGTATTCAACGGCTTCATCGCCGATGTTCTTCCGGGCCCAGAACTCGAAATCGATGAGGCCGTAATAGGCGTCGTAGTTCGGGTTCGGGCTGAGCTCAAGCGCCATGCTGTCGATCATGGCCTTGGCGCGCCGGTGCACGATCTCCATGCAGGCCTTCTGGTAAGCCTTCTTTTCGTCCATCAATTCGTAGAGCGAGAACATCGTCATCATCACCTGCTGCGGCAGCGAAAGCCCGGCGGTGTGGTTGAGGCCGATGTCGCGACTGTCGGCTACGATGCGGTCGATGAATTTGAATTTTCGCGGTTCAAGCGTGATTGGGCCGTAGCGCTTGTCAAGCGCCTTCACGTGCTGGTCCGGCAATTTGGCGATCATCTTATCAAAGATGTTGTCCTCGTGGATGGCGATGACGCCAAGTCTCCATCCGGTGCAGCCGAAATACTTGGAGTAGGAATAGACGCCAATCGTGTTGTGCGGAAGCTCGCCAAGCAGGGAGCGGAAATCGTCGACGAATGTTCCGTAGACGTCATCCGTCAATAACATCAGATCGGGGCGCTTGGTCTTAACGAGCTTCACGATCATGGCGATCGTCTCCCTGCTCATCGCCATGCCACTGGGATTACCGGGATTGACGATGAAGAAGGCCTTGATTTTCGGGTCTTCCAGCTTCTTGATTTCCTCCTCCGTATATTGGAACCGGTTCTCTTGCGGCGCTCTGATTGGCACCATCTTCAGATCGTAATCCTCGAGGTGCGTCATCTCGAGGTAGGGCGTGAAGATCGGCGTGCCGAGCGCGATCGAGTCGCCGGGAAACAGCAATCGGTTGGCCTTCAGCGATTTGAAGATGTAGCACATCGCGGCGGTGCCGCCCTCGACCGCGTAAAGGTCAAACTTGCCGGAAGGGCGCGGCTTTCCGCACATCGCCCACATTAAATACTCGTGCACGATGCGCTCGTTGTGGACCAGCATGCGATCGGGCACCGGATAACGGTCGCCAATGATCGAATCGACGAGCTCGTGGACGAATGCATCGGGATCGAACCCGAAAGTCTTGATCGCGAACTTCACCATAGAGGGCAGAAAGTCTGCACCGGGCATATCCATGTGCTTCGCGAGCCATGCGTCGAGGCGAGCCGCGATGCCTTTGGCCTGTGGCATGCCACCGATCCCAGGAGATTCCTCCATGGTCCGTTTGCTTTCGGTGATGGCAAACTGACCGAGCAGGAAGAAACCTTCGCGCGGCGTGGTGGCGACCCAATTCGGATTGCCGCGGCCAGCGTCCAGGAACGCGGACTGAGTTGTCTTCGACGTGGCCTTGGCAAGGTTGATCAGCTCGTTCTTGATCTCGAATGGGCCCAAAGCCTCGAATTTCTTTAGCGTCATAAGGTCGGCCATGGCTTTCTCCTTTTCTTGCGAGATTCCGTCGACGGGGGCGTTATGAAGGGGAAGTCGATGAGCACGGCCTCACGGGCACATGCTCACCAGGATTTCTCGCCGCTAGGTCAGCAGGATTACCAGCACCATGCCCCAGACGGTCAGCAGCGTGTTCCCGACCGCATAGGTCACCGTGTAACCGAGACCGGGAATTTGGCTCTTGGCACGGTCATTGATCATGCCGAGCGAGGCGGTTGTGGTGCGTGCACCGGAGCAAGCCCCCAGCACAATGGCGTCGTCGAACCGGAATAGGTACTTGCCCACGTACATCGCCAGTATCAGCGGCACGGTTGTGACGGCGACGCCCCAGAGAAACAGGCTGAATCCAAGCTGTTGCAGCCCGGCGACAAAGCCTGGCCCGGACGAAATGCCGACCACGGCGATGAACACGTTCAGGCCGACTGAGTTCATGAACCAGACCGTGGACGACGGGATCCGCCCGAAGGTCGGTCGCACAGAACGCAACCATCCGAAGAAAAGCCCAGCGATCAAGACACCGCCGGAGGTGGAGAGCGTGAGCGGCACGCTGCCCATCTTGTAGACCATTGCACCAAGCAAGGCCCCGATCGTGATTGCCGCACCAATGAAAGCGACGTCCGCAACGTCGGTCGCCCGGTCCGGATAACCCAACATCTTGGTTCCGGCCGTCACGTCGGGGGTGCGTCCAACGAGGGTAACGATATCGCCGCGCTGCAACTGCGTATCTGCCATAATCGGGATGTTGGTTGCGGTCGCGCCGCGGACGATCCTTCGCAGGAATAGGCCACGCGCCGCCGGATCATTTGCCAATTGAGCCAGCGTCTTTCCGTCGACCTCCTTGTTCGTCACATAAACATCGACACCTTCGATTGGCACCGCCAGCAATTCTCGATCATCAACTTCATCAGCACCGCTACCAAGGAGACTTACCAACACTTCGCGGCGCCCTGCCACCGCCAGGATATCTCCGGCGTGGATCACAGTGTCTGCCATAGCGTCCAGGAGTTTCCCGTCCCGCCGAATTCTTTGCACAAACACACGCTGGTCCGGAATCAGCGCCTCCGCGTCTTGGCACGTCTTGCCGACGACAGGTCCGCGCTCCTTCACGCGAAATGCGCGTAGCTCAAATTGGTGCCAGGCAGTACCGGGGCCGCCGGCTTCCTTCTTGCCCCCATGTATCTCCTCATACCGCTTGCACGCTGCCTCAAGGTCGATGCCAAGGAGCGCCGGACCAATCAGCGCCAGAACAAGAGCGGATCCGATGGTTCCGAAAATGTAGGTGACGGCGTAGGCCACCGGCATCGCATCCAGTGTTTTCTTGGCGTCCTCGGGCGACAGACCGAGGCGGTTGATCGCATCGGTCGCCAGGCCCATTGACGCGGAGATCGTCTGCGATCCGGCATAGAGCCCCGCAGCCGAGCCGACGCTATAGCCCGCGAGCTTTGCGCCCCCATAGGCTGCCCCCAGGCAGAACAGGCAAACCACCACGGCAAACAACGCCTGCGGAAGCCCGTCCTGCGCGATGCCGCGCACGAATTGTGGTCCAACGCCGTAACCGATCGCGAACAGGAACATCAGGAAGAAGACCGGCTTGAGAGGACTGCCTATCTTGATGTCGAGCTGTCCGATGATCACCGCCGCAATCAGGGTCGCGGTCACCGCTCCCAGACCGAGGCCTTTGTAGGTGAACGAGCCGAAGTAATACCCAAGCGCCAGCGACAGGAAGATGGCTATCTCCGGATAGCTGCGAAGCGTCTGCACGAACCAATCAACCATGATGTCATCATCCCCATTCCAAATTCCAGCGCCCCTTATTCCGCTATTCCGCGGCAGCCTTGATCCCATGAGTCCGCGAATGGCTGTCGCCGAGCTTTGCCAATGCCTCCGAACGCACGAGCTTCAGACCCTGCACGGCGTCGTAGCCATGGATCTCCTTCACATCGAGCTTGCGCATGAAGTCGATCGTTTCCTGGGTGATCACCTGCCCCGGCACCATGATCGGGAAACCGGGGGGATAGGGAATGACGAAGTTCGACGAAACGAGGTCAGGGCCGTTCTTCAAGCGGCGGTCGATTTCCGGATCGTTCAGGCGGATGTACTCACATCCGGCTTCATCGTAGGCGGCATAAAAGCCGCTGCGGATGTCGCCTTCATTGGTCTTGTGTCCGGCGTCGCTGCGGAAGCTGTCATGGAAGTGCGAGAAGTTCGGCAGATCGGGCACATCCGTCATCAGGCTCTTCACGCGCGCCGCGAATGCATTGGCGGCATTGACGCCGCCATGGCTCAGTTCGCGATCGATCTCACCGCTGATCTCGGCCAGCACGCGGATCAGATGGGCGACGTCGCTGCGGGTATTGTTGATGTTGGACTGGATCAGCACGGAATTGCGCGAGGTCTTGTTGACCTGGATTCCGTAGCGGTTGGCCAGGATACCCTTGAACTGCGTGCCGTCGAAGGCGGCGGTGCCGCACACCAGCGTGAGACGCGTCGGATCGAGGCAGAACTCGTCTTCCTTCAGGCTGTGCAGGACCTGTCCCCAATTGACGCCTTTCGCCAGATAATCCGTGAAGCCGCTGGCGCGGTAGTCCGCCGGCACCATCTTGTCGGCGCCGAGCACGCTGAAATATTTCGAGATCAGCGGATTGGCGGCAACCGCCTTGCGGATCGCAAAGGCGATTTCGATGGCGTTGGCGACCAGGCCATAGCCTTCCAGCTCCATCTGCCGGCGCGCGACATCGAGGCTCCCGATCAGCTGCTGGTTGGGGCTGGTCGAGGCGTGGGTGAACACGGCCTCCTTGAATTGCGCCTCCACTGTGTGGAATTCCACGTCCTTGACGAACAGCATCGAGCCCTGCCGGAGCGCCGACATCGATTTGTGGGTGGAGTTGGTCTGGTAGACGCGCAGGCGGATCTGCCGCGGATCAGGCATCAGTCTCGTGTTCAGCAAGGTCTCGTTGGACGGATTGTCGCCGAGCGCAGCGCGATGCTTCTCGTAAGTCTCGACCGATTTGGGATCGTGCATCCACGCCTCGATGTCATTGGCGGCGCCCATCGCGGTGCGCGGACGCAGGAACGGCGAGAAGCGCGCAAAGCCGAACCAGGCTTCATCCCAGAGGAAGATCAGGTCGGGCTTGATCGCCAGACACTCCTCCATCACCCGGCGGGTGTTGTAGATGTGGCCGTCGAAGGTGCAGTTGGTCAGGTCCACCATCTTGACCCGATCCAGCCGGTTGTCGGCCTTCAGGTTCAACAGCGCCTGTTTGATGGTCTTCAGCGGCACCGCGCCATACATCGAATATTCCGTCATCGGGAAGGCCTCGACATAGAGCGGCTGCGCGCCCGCCAGCACCATGCCGTAGTGATGCGATTTGTGGCAGTTGCGGTCGACGATCACGATATCGCCGGGACCGATCAGCGCTTGCACCGCCATCTTGTTCGAAGTCGAGGTCCCGTTGGTGACAAAGAAGACGTGGTCGGCACCAAAGGCCCGCGCCGCCTTATCCTGGGCTTTCTTGATATTGCCGGTTGGTTCCAGCAGGCTGTCGAGACCGCCCGTGGTCGCGCTGCTCTCGGCGAGGAAGAGGTTTGGACCGTAGAATTCGCCCATGTCGCGAATCCAGTCAGACCTGAAGACGGACTTTCCGCGCGCGATGGGGAGCGC
Organism: uncultured Pseudomonadota bacterium; assembly: GCA_963771225.1. GTDB lineage: Bacteria > Pseudomonadota > Alphaproteobacteria > Rhizobiales > Xanthobacteraceae > Bradyrhizobium. The sequence goes on from CAVYSR010000018.1 coordinate 358,577, forward strand.
ATGGAACGTTCCGATCGGGCGCTGGGCATATTTCTTGAGATTGTCGAAGAACGGCGTTTCGAAGCGATCCTGAATGCCTTCGAGGATCGCGAGATGCAGCTCGAGCAGCTCTTCCACCGAGTAGAAGATGCGGCGAACGACGTCGGCCTCGGGATTGCCGGCCAACTCCTCCACGTTGCGGTTGGAGACCAGATAGACGTCGAGCTCGGGGCGAATGCGCTTCAACGTGCGCGCCAGCACCAACGCCGAGTCGGACATCTCTTGTCGATCCATCGATGCCATCAGGGAGCGCAACACCGGCGCGTCATGCCGGGAGTGCAACGCAAACCCTTCGTTGACAATCACGGCAGCAAGGTCGGGATTGAGCATTGCCGCACAAAATGCGTCCTCGAAACTGCCGGCAAAGACGGGCTCATAGACGAAAGCATCCACCGGACGGCGCAGCTTCCGCCACTCGGCGGCAAGGTGGGACCAGCTGGTGGCCGGCAGGCCCGTGACAATCAGGGTTTCGAAGTACGGCCGATGCGACCTGGTCTCGCCAAATCCCGGCGGCAGCAAATCCGGCATTTCAGCCTCGGCATCCGCATCCCAATCGTCGGCATGCTGGCGGAACGAGCGCGTCTGCAGCGATTGTGTGATGCGCATCGCCAGCGCGAGGGCGCCTGCCGCATCACCCGCGGCCGCGCGATCCGCCAGGCCCGCCATTAGACGCAACCCGGGATACGCATGATATTCTTCGGTCACACTGAGTCGAGACAGCTTTTCTTCGAAGCCGTTGCGATCTGCCGACCCGCCGGACCATGCTTTGGCCGCCTCGACCAATCCGCGCCATTCATCCGCGCGCGCGCCGGGGCCAGAGAAAAACTGATCGATCCGACGTTCCTGAATTTCCTGCGGCATAACACTCTCCCAACGTGCAGTCTGGCTGCCTCCCAACGTGCAGTCTGGCTGCGCAAGCGTAGTTGGGTGCGTCCGGATCGAAGTCTTGATTTAAATCAACCCTTAACCTCCACAATGGTCTGCTCGGTGGCCCTCAGCCCGCAAAGCAACAATACGATCACGAGTAATGCCGCGGGAATGGCGAGGCTGTAGGCCCGTGTCACTTTTGTCATCGGCAAAGGTTTGGACAGGAAAGCGGTCAATTCGCCAGGAGAATGATTCTGAACAAGATGGAGGCTTGACTTGAATCAATGAACTTGGATGAGCGTGACCTGATCAAGGATGTATCTGAATTCGAGAATTGCGCCTATGGGCATCATCGGTTGGGTCATTTCGACCGCGCCAGAGATTTTCCTGCTTCTCGCAATTGCACTTGGAACGTTCTTTGGGCGGCTCCAGATCAAAGGATTTTCGGTAGGCGCAACAGCCTGCACACTGGTCGTAGCCGTGCTGCTTGGCCAACTCGGAAACTTTGTGATCCCTCCGTTGTTCAAGTCGATATTCTTCAGCCTGTTCGTCTTCACAATCGGATATAAATCGGGGCCCGAATTTTTCGCTTCGCTCAGCTTTCGCACATTGTCACAGGTCGGCGTTGCCTTGGTTGTCAGCACAACCGGCCTGGCCCTGGTTCTCGTTTTCGCCCTTACCTTTCATCTGGATTCCGGCACGGCTGCAGGTCTTGCGTCGGGCAGTCTCACCCAGTCATCCATGATTGGAACCGCGACTGGCGCGCTGGCGCAATTGGGACTTTCCGACGATGTTTTGCGACAGCAGCAGGCCAATATCGCGGCGGGTTATGCTGTCACCTACATCCTTGGTTACATCCTGACGCTCCTGTTTGTCCCCTTTGTCGCGCCTTGGTTGATGGGCATTGACCTCAAGGAAGAAGCCGCGAAGCTGGAGGCGGCTCTCTCCGGTGGCAAGGCTCGCAAGACCGGAAACCTGGGTTACCAAAAGTTCAAGGCACGGGCCTATCAGATCATCGCCGCGGCGGGGCATACGGTTGGCGCAATCGAAGATCGCATCGGCCAGCGTGTCATCGTCGAGCGCATCGATCGCAATGGAAACGACATCGACCCTGCAAGGATGACGGTTCTTGAAATCGGAGATGAAATTGTGCTCGCCGGACCAGCACCGGCGCTCATCAAGGCCAGCGCCTGGATCGGTCCGGAAATCGAAGGCGCCGAAGTGCTGCACGAGGTGTTGGGTGATGCGCTCGGCGTTCTCGTTAGCAATCAGGCGCTCCATGGCCGGACCTTGGCAGAGATCGCCGATCAGGTCGGCGATAGCGCGCGGGGCGTATTTCTGCGGGATGTGACGCGCAGGGGGCAAGAGGTGCCGGTCACCCCGGACACGGTAATCTATGTCGGCGACGTTATGACGCTCGTCGGCGCGACGCACGACGTCGAACGCGCGGCCGCGAAAGTCGGCCAGGTGCTGCGCTACGGTGACCGGACCGATGTCGCCTTCCTGGCGGCGGGAATTGCAGCAGGCCTGCTGATTGGATTGCTCAGTTTGAAAATCGGGTCTTTCGTTATTGCGCTCGGCGGCGCAGGGGGCACCTTGCTTGTCGGGCTGATCTGCGGCTGGCTGCGTGCGCGCCGGCCGACCGTCGGGAGCTACCCGCCTGCCGCGCAGCAAACGTTAAGCGACATCGGCCTTGGTGGGTTCATCGCCGCCATCGGGCTTGCAAACGGACCGGGGGCACTTGCCGCCATTCAATCCCACGGCGTGCTGCTTCTTTCCTTGGGAATAGTCGTCACACTCGTTCCGCTGACGATTGCGACCATCGTGGCGCATCGCTTCCTTCACCTGAATCCAGTCATTATCTGCGGCGCGCTCGCGGGGGCGATGACGGTGGACGCGGCCGTCACCGGCTGCTGCGAGCGGGCGGATAGTCAGACACCGGTGCTTGGGGTCGCCGTGCCTTATGCGGTCGGAAATGTACTCCTGACCATCCTTGGCCCCGTAATCGTGGCGCTTACTTATACCGGTTGACGCTGCCGGCACGCTGTTGATCCATATAAACGTCGGGGACTGCCGTCAGGAAAGTTTTTTCGGCAGCTAAGGCCGGTTTCGGCAAATCTCTGCATGCGCTTCAAATTTCCGCAATGCCGGGTTTGCGGCGATGTTGATCGATGAGCGGACTATCGATCACCCTGTCCTTTAGGACAATGACCGTCGAGACAATAGCTCACTACACGAACTGTGAGCTATGAACATTATGGCGAGATCGAGTCAGGGTTACGTACCTCTCGGTGGTGTGTTGCGCGCCTCGCGGATGCGAACAAATTGTCTCAAACAGGGAGAGATCCATGTTTGTCAACGTCAATTCCCATCCCGGCAGCAAGCCGAAGGCGCTCGGAGAGCTTGGTCAGCTTTCCCGCGCACGGGTCATCCTGAGCGAGTTCAAATATGACAGAGGCACCGAAATCTACGGCCAGGCCGAGCCGGCTGAATACATCTACCAGGTGGTCGACGGCGCGGTTAGAAGCCACAAGCTCCTTTCGGACGGCCGACGCCAGATCGGCGCCTTCCATTTGACCGGCGACATTTTTGGGTTGGAAAACGGCGCTGAGCACCGCTTCACCGCGGAGGCGATCGTCGATACGACAGTAAGGCTGACTAAGCGATCCAGCCTTGAACACGTCGCGGAAAGCGATGTCATGGTCGCGCTCGACCTTCTGAATATGACGACCAGCAATCTCCAGCATGCCGAGGATCACATGCTGCTGCTGGGTCGCAAGACTTCGCTCGAGCGGGTCGCCGCATTTCTGCTGGAGATGGACCGCCGCCTCACTGTCGCGGGCGGCGTCATGGCTCTTCCGATGTGCCGTCGCGATATCGCCGACTATCTGGGTCTTACACTCGAAACGGTGTCGCGGGCGCTCTCAGTACTCCACGGAAAAGGTATTCTTGGCTTCCTCGGCCAGACCCAGCGACAAATCGTACTGCTCGACCGCACGCGATTGGCGGATATGGACCTGTAGGACGAGGTTCAATCGCGACCCGGCTTCCCGGCAGCCCACCCAAAACGCGCCGAGCCTGTTCCGGAACGGGGCCGATCTGCCGACGTTTCGCGACGCGGTGAACGCGAGCGTCGAAGTCCGTCACGCGCAGGCACGCGGACCGACCACATCCCGTCAGGCATTAGCGTGGAACGATGATCCACCCTAACTTAGCGCGGATCAACGCGGGAGAAGCCTTGATACAGATCAAAGTCCGATGCCCCGAGGCCGCTGCACCTTCGATGGCGAGCCTGCAAGCGAAATGGATTTCGGACCTTTCCAATGAAAGTCGTCTCCGTTGAAGACGCGGTCGCCATGATCCCCAACGGCGCAACCGTAATGGTGGGCGGCTTCATGGGAATAGGCACGCCGGAGCGCATGCTGGATGAAATGGTCCGGCAACGGAAATCCGAACTCTCCATCATCAGCAACGACGCCGCGATTCCGGGCAAAGGCATCGGGAAATTGTTCGACGCTTCCCTGGTCGCGTCGCTGACCACAAGCCATATCGGACTCAATCCGAACGTGCAGAAACAGATGATGGCCAGCAAGGTTTCGGTCAACCTTGTGCCGCAGGGTACGTTCGTCGAGCGCATCCGGGCCGGCGGCTGTGGCCTTGGGGGCGTGCTGACGCCCACTGGCGTCGGAACGTTGGTCGAAGAGGGTAAACGTCAGATCGACGTCGACGGCAAATGCTTCCTGCTCGAAACGGCGCTTCGCTCGGACTTTGCGCTGATCCATGCCTTTCTGGCGGATTACCTCGGCAATCTCGCATACGCCCTGACGGCGCGCAATTTCAATCCCGTGATGGCGATGGCGGCCGATACAGTAATCGTTACCGCGGAGAATATCGTTCCAGTCGGCGTCATCACGCCGGATCACGTCGTGACTCCCGCACCCCTCGTCGATTTTCTCGTCGCCAACGGGTGAACCATGGATGCTCAATCGCTTATCGCACGACGCGTGGCACGTGAACTCCGGTCCGGCAACCTCGTCAATCTCGGGATCGGAATTCCAACCCTGGTCGCCAATTACGTTCCGCCCGACCTCAAGATATTCTTTCAATCGGAGAACGGTTTGATCGGCACCGGCCCCATCCCGGAGCAAGGTATGGCTCATCCCCTGCTCACGGATGCCGGCGGGCGCCCGATCACCGCGCTGCCCGGCGCCTCCGTCTTTGACAGTGCAATGTCGTTCGGATTGATCCGCGGCGGGCACGTCGACGTCACCGTTCTTGGCGGCCTTCAGGTCGACGCCGAAGGACATCTCGCGAACTGGATGATTTCCCGGCAAGATGGTGCCGGGAATGGGCGGCGCGATGGACCTGGTGAACGGTGCAAAACGCGTCATCATTGCCATGCAGCACGCCGCGAAGGGAAAATCCAAGATCGTCCAGAAATGCACCCTGCCGCTGACCTCCTCCCGACCGGTTGACCTGGTCGTCACCGATATGGGGGTGATCAATTTTTCGGGTGGACGGATAACGCTTCTGGAAACTGCCCCGGGCGTCACCGTTGCCGAGGTGATGGCGGTTACGGAGGCAGATCTGTTCATCCCGGCCAACGTTCGGGAAATGGAGATTTGACAGGTACAGGCACGAGGACGGCACATGCGGATCTTCAGCGACTTCGATGAATTCAAGGCTGCGGTGGGCACCGAGCTCGGGGTTAGTGAATGGATCGATGTCACCGAGGAGCGCATCAATCTCTTTGCACAGGCGACCTGCGACGACCAGTGGATCCATGTCGACCAGATCCGGGCGAAAGCGGGGCTTCGCGGTGGCGTCACCATTGCTCACGGACTCCTGTCGCTCAGCCTCGCGCCGATGTTTATTCGCTCCGTGATAGGCCTTAAGGGGCTGCACAACACGCTGAACTATGGCGCGGACAGGATCCGCTATCACTCCCCCGTCCCGGCCGGCTCGCGTATCAGAGGCCGAACCAGCATCGCGGAGGCAGAGGACATCCCGCCCAATGGCTTGCGCGTCAACTATCACGTCGTGGTTGAAATCCAGGGCGGTCAGCATCCCGCATGCGTCGTCGATTTGATCGCGCTGCACTATCACTGAGATGGCTTTCTGTTGATGCGGATCAAACGAACAGGCTGCCCGTAACCCGGCTTGGCCCGCAAGTAGGCCTCGGCGTGAGCCACCATTCATACTCGTGACATCGAGGCAAAACTGCCGCTCTCACCAAAAGCTTCCACCATACCAGCCAAATTGCAGGTGGCGTACCATTGCGAACTCTCCGCGCCGGCGTGCGCTTCCTCGCGATTTTGCTTTGGTATCGCGGCTTTAGTTCTCGCCCTTTTGTGTCGGACGCCTGCAATCGCTCCTTGGACGGTGGCAGCATCGCAAAGGACTCCCGTTCTTTTGCACCAGTTGAAGCGTCAGCAATTATTTTCGACGCCTGTATGATGCCTTCAGTACTTGCCATCGATGTCGGGGTCATCGCGGGAGGGTTGGTATCGTACACGATGCGCTCAGGCCATTTCGGATTGGAATAGACACGAATGCCGGGCAAGTTGACCTTTGCCATCGTCGCGACGGGGAGTTTCGGAAAACACGCATCCAAAATGAATAACAGTGCGAGAAGCACTCCGCTTACAAAGGAAAAATATCGCACCAGGGGCATTCATTGCTCCGTGCCCCCCCCAAAACAAGCAGGACTCGTCGAACGCCGGACACATTGATCAAGATCAAGGACCAACGGAACAGGGTCGGAAACGTCCGAAAACTCCGTCGCGGTTCGGCTGTGGTTGGCCGGTCTTGATCTAGATCAAGCCGTTGCAGCCGGGATTTGCTGGATGCTGCATCTGGGACGGGTGGAGAGATCATCGCTGCATTGACGCTTTGCGAAAGCGGCAGTGTGGGATCGAGGTCATCGTGAGAGGGCCAGCGGGCGCGCTCGGCTGATCAGGGATGAATCATACTTGGTATGTCACTTTTGAAGTACCGAAGAGTGGAACCTTGGTACAACGACGAAACCCTCGTTTGACCAAGACGTTTCAAACTGAAGCCGAAGCCAGGGATTTCGCGCGTGCAAAATTCGATGGCGGATTGACCGTCACCGCCGGCACCAACAACCCCCACCGGCCAAGACGGGCAATCCCATTCGAGGAGATTCCGAGCTTGGCTTGAATCGGATCCGACAGAGGAACCGAGGGAGCGGGAAGATGCTCACGGGGCAACAATGAAGACTGGCTAGTTCTCTTGGCTTGCCGCCATGAATCGAGCGACCGCACATGCTCGTCAAAAGCGACGCCAACGTGCTGTGCGAACGCCGGGGAAAAATTGTGAATTCAGATCGATGCCATGCTGAATTCACTTGAGCATTGCCATTTTGGCACGCGGCGTCCGACCCCAGACGCCTAGGGTGCGCTCGATAACGAGCCGCATTCCATCCAAGAAACGGGGATACCTGTCATGAGAAATCTCCCACTCAGTACGATTGGTCTTGTTGCGCTGTCGGGGTCTGCCATGGCTGCCGATCTTCCTGCGCGGACTTACAACCCACCGCCCCCTATCGTTGCTACAATCTACGACTGGACCGATTTCTATATCGGTGCCAATGGCGGATGGGGATTAGTCGCAACTGCTGGGGCGTTGTCCCGCTGGCCGGCGTGACTATTGCTGACGGCTGCGCCAGTCGATCGGGGGGACTGTTCGGCGGCCAGATGGGATACCGCTGGCAATCCGGGCAGTTTGTCTTCGGTCTGGAAGGTCAGGGTGACTGGGCGAACCTCAGCGAATCCCGCGTCAGCGTCATCAATCCGTCGTTCACAACCGGCGTCAAGGTCGATGCCTTGGGCCTTGTGACGGCCCAGATCGGATATGCCTCAAATGCGTCGCTGTTTTATCTGAAAGGCGGCGCCGCGACGACAGGGAATCGCCTTGACGTATGGAGCACCGCAACCGGCATCAACGCCGCCTCGGCAAGCTCAAGTCGATGGGGTGGCGCCGCGGGTATCGGATGGGAGTACGGCTTCTCGCCGAACTGGACGGCCGGTATCGAATATGACCACCTCTTCATGGGTGACGCGAACAATTCCTTCTCGGTCGCGAACCCCTTGCTTGCCGGTGCAGCCAACCGGATCAGCCAGGACGTGGATATGATCACCCTTCGCTTCAACTACAAACTTGGTGGTTACGGGGCGAGCGCCCACTACTGATCAACCCTTTATCTCCGGTAACTGAAGCCCCGGTATTGTCCGGGGCTTTTTGCCGATCAAATGTCCGCGCGCTACTTCGGCCACCTGGGCTTTTCGCCTTTGTCGTCCGCCAGAAGCGTGATTCGCAACACCTCAAAAATCACGGCCGTAGACCAGCCAAACAGGAGCACGCCATTCATCGCGGTCATCGGCCCGAGCAAATGCCAGCGTTCGACTGGCGTCACGTCGCCATAACCAAGCGTTGTATAATTTACAAAAGCAAAATAGACGATGTCAGAACCTTCCGGCGCGACGCGGAACGTCGCGTAGGTGAATGACCAAACCAGCACCTCGGCAAGGTGGGCAATCATCAGGACGGTCACGGCCGCAATCATCACGGCGATCAATCGAAGCGTTTGATGCCTTGTCGCCAACTCATCCGCGATGCGCGTCACTTTGATGACGATCACCATCACCAAAGCGTGGATCGCAATGTTGCAGATGCTGGCAGCTGCACCGATGAGATATTGACGCAACATAAGGGCGCGCCCTGCGGGATGGATCGCCATGCCGCCACGAACTGTTGGCTCGGCAATATGATTGCGCTACGGCACTCAATCGATGATGTGATATCCGCCGTCGATATACATGACGCCACCTGTGATGAGCTTCGCGCCGTCGAGTGCCAGAAAGGCTGTCGCCGCACCGACGTCGTCTATGCTCACGAGGCTGCGCGTTGGCGCTGTGGTCTGCACTTTGTCCATCAACTCGTCAAATTCGGGAATGCCCGAAGCCGCCCGTGTCGCCAGCGGCCCCGGCGAAATCGCGTGCACCCGAATCCCTTTTGGACCCAGTTCGGCCGCGATATAGCGGACGGCAGCTTCCAGCCCCGCCTTCGCGACTCCCATGACGTTATAGTTTTTGACTACCATCTGGCTGCCGTAATAGGTCATGGTGAAGAGCGTGCCACCGTTCTTCATCAGCGGTTCCGCCAGATGGGCCATGCGCATGAACGACCAGCAGGAAACGTCCATTGTCTTGAGGAAGCCGTCACGCTCGACATCGACCACGCGACCATGCAGCGCTTCCTTCGGCGAAAAGGCGATCGAGTGAAGCAGAAAATCGAGCCCTCCCCACTCCTTCTCGATTCGTTCGAAGACCTGTTCGGTCTGCCCTTCTGCATTTACGTCCAGGGGCATGAAGATCGGCGCCTCGAGCGCCTTTGCAAGCGGCTCGACGTGTTTTTTGGCCCGTTCGTTCAGATAGGTGACCGCAAGGTCCGCTCCCAGCGCCCGAAACGCCTTGGCGCACCCCCATGCAATCGACTGGTCGTTGGCGATCCCGACGATAAGCCCTTTCCGTCCCTTCAGCGCAACTTTGGTTTCCGGAAATACGGGAATTGTCATGACGCTCTCTTGCGATTTGGAGGACGGATGTCGATCCAACGGCAGCGACTATGTGTGCTTCGCAAGTTTTCGCCGATGGCTGCATCAACATTGTGCCTCGCCCGAGTGGCGACAATTGACATAGGTCAAGAGAAGAAACATCGGTTGGACTCGCAATAGCGCTACTCTCAGCGCCAGCATGCCGCCTAGATACCCCAATGTGGATCTCCGTCTGAATGATTTCGCCGCCCTCGTGCTTGATCCAGATCAAGCACGATTACGCAAAGGTCATTTCTGGCTCTTCAGAACCATTTCCATAGGGTACCCGGGAGCCATTCATGGAGCCTGAAGCCGCTCATTATTCTGCCCTGGAACGTCTTCGCGACAACCGTCCCGTCGCCATTCGCGCGCTTCGTCCCGAAGATCGGGCCGACATGCTCACCGCTATCGGACGCGCCAGCGCGCAATCGCTTCAGCGACGCTTCTTCGTTCCAAAGAAGGGTTTTTCCGAACGGGAAATCACCTTCTTCCTCAATGTCGACTTCGAAACCCATGTCGCGCTCATCGCACAAATCGAAGAAGATGGACAACCGGTCATCGTGGGCGGCTGCCGCTATATCATCGTCCAGCCGCACCGGGCTGAAATCGCTTTCGTCGTTGTCGACGATTATCAGGGCCAGGGCATTGGCACGATCCTGATGCGCCATCTGGCTGTCCTGGCGCGCGACGCAGGCCTCAAGGAACTGATCGCGGAAGTTCTGCGTGAGAACACGGGCATGCTGAAGCTTTTCAAGAAGTTCGGCTTCCGAGCCGACTCGAAAGGGTCACCACAAGTGATCCATCTGACACTACAACTCCCTTGAGGCCGGTAGGGACTACCGCAACCCGCGACGCGAGCGGCGATTTCCACTGCGCGGGAGCGCGTGTTGAAAGCGCCGCACCATCGCGACCTATAATAAAAGGTTTCAACGACCGCCTTTATCACGCTTGCGTTGGAGATGTTCGAGACGCAGCCTCTGCGTTCGCATGCGCTCTATCTCTTCATCAAGCGTGTCGATCTTGTCGTTAAGCAAGGTGTCCTTCGATCGCTTTGCGTCGTCTGCTCGCAATTTGTCGAGCGCCTTCTCAACGGAGAGTTTGTTGATCTTGGCCATGATTGCTGTCTTCGAAGGCGGAAGGCAAAGCGACTCCGGATAGACTATCGCAGGACGTCACGCACCTCGACGGACCGTGGCCGGCGCGCCCCCGACAAAGCCGTCTCGCCCCTCATGGAGGATCGGGGGACGGGGCGAAGCAACCTCATCGGAAGCGCGCGGGCCTATGCGGGATGCTCACCGTATCCCCTTTATACCATCGCTGCCGAAATGGCCGGATCGTTGATCTAGGTCAAGCCTCCATCCGCTCATCGTCAAAGGCTCTCCCGCGGTGCGGGTCACTGCGGGCCTCGCGTTGTCGGACCCGTACGGCGGACAGGAGAAAAAGCCATGCTTCGAAATGCCCTCGCTATACTGGCAGCAGTCGTTTTGGCCGGCGCCAGCCTTATGCCTGATGATGCGTTCGCACGTCGGGGCTTTGGCGGCGGCGGCTACCGGGGTGGTGGAGGCTATCGCGGAGGTGCCGCCCATTTCCGGGGCGGAGGGGTTCATGGTGGTCGTTACGGCGTTGCCGGTCGGGGATATGGAGTTGCGGGACGCGGCTATGGGTATCGCGGAATAGCCGGCCGCCCGGTAGCACGCGCCGCGGTCCGCGGAGGCGTCTATCGCGGAGTGGCTTATGGGGCGGCGGTCGGCGCCGCGGCCGCGGGAGCCTACGGCTACTATGGCGGCTATTATAACAACGGCTGCTATCAGGATGGCTACGGCAATGTAGTCTGCCCGGGGCAATATCCCTATTGACCGGACCCGCTTCATACCAGCGACGCTGAGCAACACTTGCAGATGCCCCTGCCATTTGGCGGGGGCACAGCGCGCAACGGCCGCCGTCGTGGCGGCCGGGTTCTCAAAAAAGCTATCGTCGCTCGGATGTCCTGATGATTGCCGGCTCGACCCCTTGGCAAAATCAAACGAGAGCTGCCTGGGAACTCTATTGTGTTGTGGACAGGGGTGGACGGAACAGCACGGTGTAGTCAACGATGAAACGAAATTCCGGCTGGGTTCCGCTCACGTTACCCGGCTGCCAGATGTTCGCATATTGCACCTTCGCGCGGAATCCCTTCAGTAGACCTTCCGTAGGACGGTATTGTATCCAAAGGTCCATCTCATTCCGATCAGGGATTCCCATATTGATGCTGGGGTTGATGGCGCCCCATCCGTGCGTATACCAAGCGCCGGTACTCAGTCCGTTAAGACCGAGAGTACCGAAATCATAAGCTACGCTACCACCGATGGCTTTTTCACCGGCGTTGTCGAACGAAATCTCCTGCATGTCAGTGTAGGTCGGCTTGGTACCGTATGGCGAAAATATATTGGATTCATCGCCGGTAATCGAACCAGCGACGAACACGGTGAACCCGGCATACACCATCTGCGCCTTCGCAGAAGCCTGATAGGTCTCGAAGGGGGTGCCCGTGAGCAGGTCGGAGCCGATGCTTTGTTGACCGATGACATTCGCGCCGACGATCCAGTTCGGAACCCCCTTCGGTTGTTTAAAATCGTACTCAACCTGGCCGAACGACGTATTCACCATGTCCTGGACATTGTAGTCCATGGCTACAAACGAGAGCCCCGGAAGCGGCCGGTATTTGACCATTGCGAAGGCTGCGCCATGGTTGGCGACATCGCTGCCCGCTAGAGCATCCGACATCGAAATAAAGTCGTTCGAGTCACGCTGTTTCATTGTCCAGAGATAACCCAGCGAATAATCGTAGTTCCGATCCTTGTCGGGAAGCGAGACCAGCGTGGTGCCTTCAAACGTGTTTGGCACCATGCGAACGTCTTGCGGGTTGATGAGGGGCGTGTCTATCAATTGGCGACCAGCGCGAATTTCCTGGTCGCCGATTTGCACGCGCCCATAGACCTGCCCAAGCACCCCAATCGAATTTTGACCGGGGGAGAGCAGCTTTGTGCCGTCTTGATCGGGCGGAGCGAAAATCGGTTGCGAGGTGTAGCCAGCTAAATGCACCCCGAACATGTCGCCGATGAGCCCCGATCGAAACGCCAGCCAGCCACCGCCTGCCCAGGCCTGCGACTTCGATCCATCGAAATTGTCCCGGTTTAAGTAATATGTCCGGGCAACGTATTGCACGAGGGAATCACGAAAGAATGCCGGGGTATCATTGGGAACCTGCCAATAGATCTCGTTCATGTAAGGCTGAGGAGGAAACTTTTGCAGGGTCCAGCCTAGACGCTCCTGATCGGCGATCTCAACGCGATCGGCCGGCAGAAGTTGCTGCGCCTGGGATTGCGTGACCACCCCGAGTGAACCTACGCAGATCACGATCGACCAGGCAGCGAATGGCCCCTTGGAGGAAACGCTCCGACGGGGAGTTTGCATCAACTGAGGCGACCGCATGCCAACCTCCTACAGCTTGGCGCACTTACCTGATTTTACCCACCACCCATTGTTGAGCGCGGCGGTTCAAAGCTGGCGACCTGACGTGGGCTGTCGTGCATTTGCGGTAAGGCGCGGTTCGCGTAAGTGCTTCTTCCGCTTCGAAATCCCCAGCGCAAAGTGAAACCCGAGTTGTAAGGTCGCGCAGGAAGAAGATGGGCGGCTATTGCAGCCCCCGTCAGCGTCACCAGACCAATCGTATCAAGTAAGAGTGTTTTCATGACAGGTGTCCCCCGGTCGCTTAATCGGCTGGAACCCGATGCGTTATCGAAATCACGCAGGGGCGTGTTTATCGAAATCACCCTAAGGCGCGTACCGTCCGATGCCGTGTGCCAAAATGACAACACTCAGGTGCAAACTGGAGGGGTATTGGAAATTATTAATCGGACCCGCGGGGGCGCACACGACAGCATCAATTTACGATCGGGCTTCTCAAGAGTCCCGACTGCTGTCGCGGCCGTACCTGAAGGTGCCGCGACCAGAGGCTTTTCCGGGAATGGATGCCGCAAGGGCCTGGTGGCACGAGGTCGTCAGCGGCCACGGTAGCGAAAGCCGCGCTTTGCACGCTAGGCGCATTTTCGGAGCACTTCAGGCAACAAGCCGGGCTCGTTGATTAGACTTCATCGCCGCGGTCGACGAAACACGCTGTAACACGTCTGCTTTTGGCCTATCGAATGGATATATTGCGAGCCACATGTACAACGAACGCTGGGTGGACGTGACGCGCACGCCCGTGATGTCCGTTTTGTGCCAAACAAAACCATCACTACGTCTGCGACCTAAGGCAGGACGGCAGCGCACAACAGTTAATCCCTGCGACGCCAATCGCTTTTAGGTATCGGAACATGATCGTGCTACGCTGATATTTAGGTCCGTGCCGACCGAGCGTTGACCATGCTGAAGGCGATGACGTTGCCGATTTATGCCGCGTTCCTTCTGCGGGCGACATGTCACGCTTCGGAGTTGACGGAGAACACAGCGTTCGTCCCCGCGCCAATGTCGGATTTTGAGGCCCTTCGAATCAAGGGACTTGCCATCGCGCTGCCCGGACCGCAGGACACCATAGACCCTGATTTCGCGGGTATTCGATCGGGTCTTGCAGCGCAAGGGATCGGATACATCGGCTACAGCGGCAACAACTTTTTCGACAATATGCTGCCCGCGGAGCGGACCACGTCCGGCCAGCAGGTCTACAACGGTCAGAAGCCAACCTTCTTCACGAATAACGTGATGCAGATGACTTACGACCTGAGCAAATACGGAATTTCCGATGGGCAGATTGTGGTTGGCGGAATTTACAACTTTGACACCTGGGAGCCCGGCGGTCCGAACGCATTAAGCCTCGCGACACTCAGCTATTACCAGACCGTCCTGAACAAGCAGGTGGAATTGAAGGTTGGATATCTGGCCAATGTCGTTGAATATTGGGGACCTTTTCTGGCAGGCAATTTGGCGTCCAGCATCTTTGGACCTAGCGGATCAATCCCGGTCGAGGCTGGCCTTAGCGCTTGGGCCTGGACGAAACCGGCGATCAACATCAAGGTCAATGGTCCTGACGGGCTTTACAACAAGTTCGGCATACAGGCAGCGAGCAATCCGGATGGTCCTTCCGCTGAGAAGATCGCTAACCCAACCGGCCTCGACTGGTCTACGCCGAACAGCGGGGTCCTCGTGATCGATGAGTTTGGTTATCGCAAGGAGGCGTCCGCCGGCCAGCTTGCGACCTGGGTGCGTGCTGCACCGATCATCAACACAAGCAGGTACATCGATTTCGAATTTGGCGGACGGAATGCCGGAAATTACGCAGCCTATGTTCTGGCCGATCGACAATTTATCCAACTGGCCCCCGTAGAAGATCAGGCTGCAAGAGGGTGGTACGCTGGTGTCACCGCGATGTACGCGCCGCCGGAATTCAATCGCATCAGCCAGTATTACGAGCTTCGCCTTTACGGGATAGGCCTTATGCCGTCCCGGCCGATTGATATGGTGTCGGTCGTTGTCTCGCGAAATGTGTTCAGTCACTATCTGGTTGATGCCGCTTTGCAGGATGGCCAACTCGCGCATGCCGGCAATTTTTCGATAACCGCGGCATACACCGCACCCATTGCGCCTGGTGTTCGCGTGGGCATCGGGCTTGGGTATACGAATAATCCTACACCGGTGATCTATACGCCTCAGACGGGGAGCGCCCTCAACTTGTTGGCTAACGTGGTCACATATTGGTAGGCACTCATGAGGCCGGATGATCCAATCGGGCGATGGGAAATCCTGTGCGGACTGATCGTGTCTCTTTGGGACCGCATCGCATCGCGTACCTCATGGTTGAAGCGGCCCGCTCATGTGTGGGCCGCTTCCGCCGTCGCTCTCGTGGTCTCAATTGGCGGGACGGCCGCCCAAGCCCACGTCTGGCGGGACCAGCGCTCGGACAAAAAGAATCGTGGTCCTTTATTCGTATGGCCGCAATTTGGAGCCGGGGGCCACATGGGGCAAGGAGATCCGCAAGGAACTAAGCCGACAGTCGCCTTGGCCGCTGGAAATTCAAGAACAATCCCTCGCCGCGCCTCAGGAGGGTGACTGCGCCATCTGAGGCCAAATTTGCCGAATATCTCGGGGCGCTCTACGCTCGACGACCGCCCGATTTGATCGTCGCTATCGGTGCGCCCGCGGCTCGCTTTGTCCAGCGACACAGGGCGGACCTGTATCCAACAACGCCGATGCTGCTGGCGGCAGTCGAGGTACGTCGGGTTGAACAAATCCATGATGTCCGAACAAGACGCCGTGGTTGGGGTGCGGTTCGATCAAGTCGCCCTTGTAGAAAACATTCTGCGGTCTGTTGCCAAACACAAAGGCCATCGCGATCATCATCGGAAACTCTCCCAATGAGCGATTTTGGGTCGAAGAGCAGCAACGGGATAGTGGGTCCTTTGCTAGAGGACAAGGTCGAATTGATCTTTTACAACCAACTGCCGTTCGAGGCGATCTTGAAGGAGGTCGCGAGTTTGCCGCCCCACAGTGCAATCCTTTTTCAGCAGCTATGCGGTGGACGGCGCAGGTGCCGTCTATGGAGACAAGGAGCCATTGAAGCGCATCTATGAGGTCGCCAACGCTCCCATTTTTTCGTTCGACCTGATCTCACTTTAACGGGGAAGTTGTTGGCGGCCCGATGTATTCGCCGGCCGAGGGTGCCCGACCGACTGCTGCCGTTGCGGTCCGAATGTTGGGAGGCGAGAATGCAGGCGGCATCAAAATTCCCCCGATCACCTTCTCAGCACCGAAATACGATTGGCGACAACTCCAGCGCTGGAACATCAGCGAGAACCGCCTGCCACCAGGGAGCGAAGTCTTGTTTCGGGAGACACCGGTATGGCAGGATTATTCTTGGCTAATCGCGCTGATCGCTGCCGTTATTCTTTTGCAAGCCGGGCTTATCTCGGCCCTGCTGAGTGAGCGCCGTCGGCGTCTACTTGCTGAAGTGCAGTCTCGGCAGCGAATGGCGGAACTTGCCCATGTCAACCGCTTCTCCATGGCCGGCGAGTTCACCGCCTCGATCTCCCACGAAATCAACCAGCCGCTTGGCGCAATTCTGACCAACGCAGAAACCGCAAAGGAAATCCTAAAATCTCCGAACCCCTGACGTTGCGGAGCTGAATGAGATCGTTGACGATATTTTGAAGGATGACCAGCGCGCCAGCGAGGTCATCCGGAGGATGCGCAGCCTGCTGAAAAAAGCACCCTTTGAACTGAAAAACCTCGACCTCAACGACGTCGTTCGGGACACCGTCGAATTTGTTTCTTCTCTTGCCGTCGGGCGAAAGGTCGTACTGATGAGCGTGATCACACCGGATGTGCTTCCGATCCTCGGCGACTACATCCAACTTCAACAAGTCATTTTGAACCTTGTCGTGAACGGGATCGACGCAATGAGAGACACGAGCGGGGATCGCATGATCAGTATCCGGACTTCGCGCGTCGGGGACTATGCCGAGCTATCGGTATCGGATCGCGGACCTGGCATTCCGGAAGACAAATCAAAAGATATCTTCGAACCGTTCTTCACCAGCAAGGCGGAAGGCATGGGCATGGGACTGTCCATCGCGCGCACCATTATCGAGGCGCACCACGGGCTGATATGGGCAAAAAACCGGGATCACGGCGGCGCGTCGTTTCGGATCAGGCTTCCTTGTAACGAGCCGGACGTCGGCGGACGTATTACTTGAGCCCCGCCGATACCCTTTCAATCGGCTCGATCAGCGACCTTGTCGAGAACGGCTTTTCGAGATAGGCGATGCATCCGGATCGAAACGCAGCCGCGCGAGCGGCTGCGTTATTGTTTCCGGTTATGAAGATGACCGGCACGGAAATGCCAGCGGCCTTGAGGCGATCCCGCAATTCGATGCCTGAACCATCGGTCAGGTTGATGTCGAGAATGATGCAGATCGCGTTTTCGAAATCGGCGTGAGTTTCGAAAAGCTCCACAGATGGAAACAGCACACTGTCGTACCCATGCCTCCGCAACAGACGCTCAAGGGCCCTCAGGATCGCCGCGTCATCATCGACAACAAGAACGAGGTTTCGTTTTGGCATGAACGGTATCCCTGACCTGCCGCCGATACGGTCGTGGAAGTCCATCGATCAGATTACAGCCAAACCCTGACATGAACCTTACATGGATTTTGGCTCGCTCCGCCGCAAGCCCCGCGGGACTTCTTCCTTTTGCTTTCGGGCCTGTTGACCGCCGCGATCTTTGTACCGCTGCTTTTTGCTCGCGGGCCGAGTTCCCAGAGAGTGACATTACCACTAACGCGCTCAGCGGCGGCGGCCGTTCTACGGCGAAACGCGCTCCCAATCCAGAAAATCGATTTGATCAAGGGCCCGCCGCGGCTCATTAAGAAACAACACCAGCCGCAGGCCATCGGTCAAATAGGGCTCGCCGGTGAGATTTACGCGTGGATCAGGCATGGACGATGCGCCCACGCCACGTGCGAAGCCAAAACGTGAAACAGCTCCCGACAAGATCAAGTCCTGCATCAGATAGAAGCGGTCCTGATCCACCTCCGGGCTGATAACGTGGGTCGTCAGATACCAGGATTGCGTGGTCATCTTGATGCCGATGTCGCGACTGATTTGGCCGACCCACACCTGAAGCCCGTCAATCGTGAACGGTGCCAGCCATAGCCGTAGATGATTGCGCTGGCTGACGGTGTCGCGCGCCTTCTGCAGTGCGACATCCTGCTGGCGCCCGAAAACATACAACGGGCTGACCGGTGCGTTGAGATATTCGCTACCAAACAAGAAGGCCCGTATGGTCCGGTAAACGCTGTGGAGATCGAAAGGCTCGTCAAGCCTCCAGCCTCGCTCGATGAAAGCAAATAGCGCGTCGATGCCGCGCCCAACGACCACAATATTGAGGGGATCTCCGTTGGTGTTGCCCGCCTTATTGGTAGTGCAACACTGCAGCCGCGTAAGCTTTTCGTGCAGTGCCGCAAGATCAACCGCCTCGACTGTACCCGGCGGATAAATGCTTCCAAAGTCGACTTTTTCTATCGCGTATGAGGAGCGGCCGACCGGCAGCACAAACCTGAACTGAAGCATCTGCCTGTCGGTCTCGAACCCCACCTCAAACAGCTTCAACCCGCCTTCACGATGCGTGAAGACGAAGCCGGCGGCGGTTCGCTTTTCCGGGATCACGTCCGACATCGGGGATCGCGCTATTACCGATGCAATCGACGCACTGGCACTGCCGCGCCACCAACCGCGAAGTAGCCGTTCTACTTCTGGCGCCGAGAAATAGTTCGGGTCCGTGACAATCGGCAGAAAGCGCAACCGCAAATCGCTGGCGTTGTCTACGCTCAGCCAAACGACCTGGACGCCATGGTCAGCCAGCGATCCGCCAAAATATTGTTCGCTTTCGTCGTCGGTCAGCACCGCAGCGCGAACGGTCACCGCGCCCTGCTGGCGAACTTCAGCGTGGGACTCAAACGACTGCTCCGTCGTCGGGCCTGCGTCGCTGGATCGACTGGATGCCGCGCAAAGCAATAGCAACACCACAATTATAAACGGCGTGCGCCATTTCGTCATGATCGGCTGATCCGGTGCAGTCTAACCAGGCTGGCTTTGGTTCGGACGAATCCAACAGCTTTCAACCCTTCTTACGATGTGGATATGCCTCTATTGATTCAGGTCAACGCGATCTCGCAGAATGTCATGGTCGGGGTGTTAGGCGATCTGTTGTCAAAAGTTCCGCCTTATGTCCATTCCGGGTCAAAGCGCCGTTTGGACCGGCTGGCAATCAATTCGGCTCGTTCCCCCGGGCAACGGACCTCCGCGAACCGTGAGTCGGTTCGGTGCCTCTAAAAGACAGGGCCTGCCATTCGATCATTTCGTCGGGTGAGCAACGTTGACGGCCCGATGGTGATTTTTTCGAAACACTTGATCCATGTCAAACGTGGTGTTTCGAAAAACCCCCGATAGCGGTGGGCGACCTGACAGAAACCGCACCGGGTGTCGACGCCGCAGACGTGAATCGCCAATACTCAAGCCGAACTTGTCGTCCCGACCACGGTGCCGGAATTCGTAATTCAACTCTTGGCGCGATTGCGAGTCGGGCCACAGGAGCAGCGAGATGCGTGTGTTCAACGACTTTGACGACCTCAAGGGCGCAGTCGGCACCGAGGTCGGTGTCAGCGGCTGGATGGAGATCACCCAAGATCGCATCAACAATTTCGCCGAAGCGACTGGCGACGAGCAATGGATCCACATCGACGTGGAACGCGCCGCACGCGAATCGCCTGGTGGGAAAACGATCGCGCATGGACTGCTCTCACTCTCGCTGATCCCGACATTCATTCGAGAGATCATCGGACTGAAAGTCGTGAAAAACACACTGAACTACGGCGTAAACAGAGTCCGCTATCTCACTCCGGTGCCCGCCGGCTCGCGGTTGCGTGGCCGTGTTGAGGTAACTGCGGCAGAGGACGTGCCGCCTAATGCGTTGCGCGTCACTTACAAGGTCACCATCGAAATCGAGGGTGGCAAGCGCCCCGCCTGTGTCGCGGAGGTAATAGGTCAACATTATCGCTGAACGGGTCCACGCCGCGCGCTTGCGATCCTCGAAATCCAGCGACAGAGCGAGAACGGGAGCGGCGAATGGAGTTAGACAGAATATGATTCGAACTTTATCGTTGTTGGGCATTGCAGCCTTGTGCGTGTCTTGCAGAACAGACTCGTCGAACGATCTGAATCAGAACGAGCACGTTATCAATTTAGCAGAAATCAACGCTCGGGATGACTGTTTGCATCGAGAGGTTGACCGGCTTTTGGAGCCAAAGGGCAGCGTTCCGATATCCCTTCAAGCCATAGCAATCAGTGCGACGAATTACTGCGGCCAAGCCATCAAGGCAAAGCTCCTGAAGTCGTCACCGTCGAATGGGCGCGAACTTGCAAGAGACGATCAAGCTAAAACCGAACACCGCGCCTTCTCAATTGGCTTGGAACTGAGAGAGAACCGAAAACGACAATGACGCCGTCGACGGGATTGCCTCAGTCTCGGTATTAGATTTTGAGATACTCATTCGAGCGGAAAAGACCGTTCGATGTTGGCCAACGCTTGTTGTTCTGCTCAGTGTCAGCGTACTGCTATTCTTTTGAGATTAGTCATCATAATCGGTGGTTGCGGACCAAACGGCACTTCGCATTTGAACCAGAAGCAGGCGCATGCATGTTCTGGGCCGCCTTCAACCATCGGTCTGAAGTATGCTGTCCAACGTTTTGGTGCGGTTGAATCCGCCGACTTTTTCTTCGAGCCCCTCGGCCCGCAATAAATCACGCGTCGATCCATGGGCGCCAACTATGCGCAACACAATGCCGCGACGCGTAAGCTCAGCATGCAACTCATGCAGCATGCCGGAGCCGGCGAGATCAATGTATGGCGCGGCGGAAAGATCACAGGCGACCAGACGGACGGCCGCAGGGCCCATCTCGCCTAGCCGCTTCAGGACCGAGTCCAGCACGGCGTCGGCATTGACGTAAATCAGCGATGCTTCGGGACGAAAGGCGATCACGCCAGAAAGGGGCTCATTCTCTGGATGACGGTCCAAGTCAGAATAGGAGTTCGTGCCGGGCACGCGACCAAGAAACGCAATATGCGGGCGCGACACCCGCGCGAGCATCAACAATATCGAGGCCAGTGCGGCGAGCAGGACGCCTTGAAGTATTCCAAGAAACAGCACTCCGACGAGCGCGAGGGCTGCAGCCAAGAAATCCAATCGGCTCACCCGCAACATACGGAGCAGTGCCGGAAAATCCAGTAGCCCATAAACTGCAGTCAGCACTACAGCCGCCAACACTGCCTTGGGGAGATTTTCGAGAAAGCCGGTCAGAAAGAGCAGACAAAGCGCAAGCGTCACCGACGCAAAGACAAGCGCGAGCGAAGTGCGTGCGCCCGCCTTGTCATTCACAGCCGATTGCGACAGTCCGCCGGCTACGGGATAGCCATGCCCCAAGGCCGCCGCGAAATTCGCTGCGCCGATACCCAAGAGCTCCTGCCGCGGGTCAAGAGTGTATCCATGTTTCGCTGCGAAAGTTCGAGCAGCAGAGACACCCTCGATATAGGCCAGGAGCAAACAGCCCGCTGCCAGCGGAATTATTCCCTCCACGTCACGTAATCTGAGGGCCGGGCCTGTCAAGGTGGGTAAACCCGCCGGGATCTCTCCTGTTATTGGCACGCCGAGCGCAGGAAGCCCCAGTAGGGTAGCCGCAATGATCGCCAACATGACAACCCCGAGCGCAACCGGCCTTCCCGGCAGCATGCGCTCGCCGATTACGATCAGTCCGATCGCGATGATGCCGACGACGAGAACGAGGTACTGCATCTGACCGAGTTGTCCGGCCAGCAGAAACGCGCGCTCGAAAAAATTGTGACCGCCGCCTTTCACGCCGAGTAGGCTTGGCATTTGGGTCATGGCTATGGTCAATCCAGCACCGGCCTTGAAGCCCACAAGGATGCTATCGCTGATCAATTTCACCAGTACGCTTAGCCGCAACAGCCACGCAAGCAAGCTGAGCGCCGCCACAGTAAAGGCAGCGAGACTGGCAATCTGCGCATATCGTTGCATGTCACCACCGGCCATTTCCCCCAGCGTTCCGGCCATCATTAGGGAGATGGCGGAGGTCGGTCCGATCGCAAGCTGCCGCGAAGAACCAAGGAAAGCGTAGCCGACACCGCCAAGCAGATAACCATAGATTCCAACCTGCGGCGGCAAGCCGGCGAGGCCCGCATAGGCGAGCGACACCGGTATTGCGTATGCGGCCAGTGTGATCCCGGCAATCGCGTCCGAGGGAAGCCAGGCAAGGCGGTAGTTGGCAAGCCAGTTCGCCGGCGGAAAGAGCCGCCTCCATTTCGTTTGCTGAAATGACGATAGCTTCATGTAGGTCGCCTCGTCGTGCGCCTGGTCGATCGCGCGCCGCGTCGCGCAACAACGCAACTCGATCGGCTGCCGTTAACCGGATCGAGCTATGGACCGATACGATACCAGTGCCTGCGGTCGCACCGCTTGGAAGACAGCGAACTCCGTCAATAAGACCGATAGGAGACCGAGGCGAATAGAGGTGCTGCGAAGTAATTGATCACTCATGAGGGTTCCTCGATGGAACCATACTCCTCCGGTAACGACCGGCAATCTGATTTGGCGCAACAGAGGTTCAAACCGGGAAACCCGAAGTATGCCACCGGCGAAGCGCAACTTGTCAGCGATCCTTACCAATTGATCTGCATCATCGCGCTTAGGCGGCGATGAAGTTGTTTGCGGGTTCATACCCTAAACGGGAGCCCTTCGAAGGGCATCGTCTCCCAAATGTCCTTGGCCCTAATCAGCAAACGATGGATGTGATAATTTCATGAAAAAGCTTGCTATCGTTGGTGGAATGCTCGTTGGCAGCATGATGCTTTGCGCGGTCCCTTTCTCTCTGCACGTGTCGCAAGAGCCGGTCGTTTCGGTGAGGCTGGACACGGCGGAAGCTCGGGTCGGGCGCCCGGCGACGCCCGGCAGCGTCGCGGGCGTGGCGCGCAGAAGTACCCGGCGCGCGGTACGACACTGCGCCGCTGGCGTTACCTGCTAAGCCCCGTGGCTTAACATCGCCCCCGAGTACGGCTCGCTCCGAGCCGATCGTAGAGTTGACCGACGCTCAACTTTGCGAGATCGCCGCGCGCGGGTTGGCTAAAAAATGCGAAGAGGCGATAACCTTCCGGCCCGACGAAGTTGTTCTGGCTCGTAAGTCTAGGGCAAGAACCGATAAATCAGAATTGTTGCCGGATGTACGCTATAGCGCGCATTGCAGACTTAAATCGGACATCGCGGGAGGTCTGAGAAGTACCCAGTAACGGAGATGCCTCAGTGAAGCTTTGTTACGAATTCGTCCATGTAGTTAATTGGTTCCTCTGTGTTGTAATTGTGCGCGGCGTCAGATAGGACCCTGTCAATAGCGGTGGCCCAGTCCGAATAGGCCAGGGCCCAGCGCTCGTGTCTTTGCTTCTCGATTGAGTTGGTTTGCAAAGTCGGTGGACAAAAATCACCTTGTCCGCTGGAGCTGCGGTGCGGCTACTGCTCTTCACCGGCTGCCGGCTTCGCGAAATCCTCAATCTGAAATGGGACTATGTCGATCTCGAACGCGGCGTACTCTTCCTACCTGACAGCAAAAGCGGCCGGAAAACGGTGATTCTCAATGCTCCAGCCATGACCGTTCTAAACGGTTTGGAGCGGATTGGCCCGTTTGTTGTGCCGGGTGACGCGCCGGAAAATCCCCGGTCCGATCTTAAGCGACCATGGCAAGCAATTACCACGCGGGCCGGTCTTGCTGGAAGGCGGCTTCACGATCTACGCGACACTTATGTATGCAAACTTTGGAGCCGGTGGTGGCTTGGGGCTTCCTATCATTGGACGGCTGCTCGGCCACTCTCAGGTATCGACCACTGCTCGTTATGCCCATCTGGACAACGATCCGCTTCGGAGAGCTTCTGAGGCAATCGCCGTTCGCATTTCCGCGGCCCTGCAAGGCAAGCGGACCGGGTCGGTTATTGGCTTCTCTGGCGAACGTCGGCGTCTGCGATCTTAAGGTCCGTTTTCCGCCCAAGAGCGGATATCGTCAAGGGCGCCTGCGCACAACTCTTCATGGAAAGAGTAGTGGGCTCAGGGCAATTTTCCAGGCGAAGGCGTCCAGTTGCGAATCGGGCCGTGGCCCATCGAAGGATGGATTCGGTCATGCCAAGAGTTGAACCGTGCTGAAGTGGCCGCGCTACTGGGTTCTCGCAACGGGTGGTGTTCTTATTGGAAGCAGTTGAGGTCCGTTTTGGGCCAAAAGCTCCCGTGGTGGCCCCGAAATGCAGCTTCCCGTTCGCCCCTGAAAGCCGACACGACGACCACCCGGCTATTTAGCCGAAAACCTGCAACCAGCGGTCTTGCCAAACCGCTTCGAAGAGTTAGCTCCTCTCAATCAATACCATCGGCAGCCCCTTCGCGGGACGTAGCGTAACGCGCTGAAGTGGCCAGACTTCGGCGTGCGGCAGCAGCCGCATTTCGAATTGGCGGGTCAGGACAGCTAGTACAATTGCCGCTTCCTGCAAGGCAAATGACGAACCAATGCAGGTCCGCGGCCCAATCCCGAAGGGTAGATAAGCAAAGCGTACAATTTCGGCGCGGCTCTCCGGTAGGAACCGCGAGGGATCGAATGCATTGGGGCGGCTCCACAGGCGGTCATGGCGATGGAGAACGTAAGGCGATATTACTATTAGAGACCGAGGCTTGACTAACATATCACCTAACACATCGGCCTCTATCGCGACGCGACTGAGCGCGGCGATCGGTGGGTAGAGGCGGAGCGCTTCTTGTATGACTGCCTTAGTCACGATCAGCCGGTCGGCCAGATCATCACCTGGCTTTGACAATTCCCGGTGAGCTTCCTCAACGACACGCGACTCCCACTCGGGCACCTGCGAAAGCAGAAAGATCGACCACGCAAGGGTGTTGGCAGTCGTCTCATGTCCCGCTGAAAGAAAAGTGAGGATGTTCGAGCGAACCTCCGCCGGGCTAAGTTGCCGTCCTGTCGAGGGATCGAGCGAACGCAAGAGCAACGTCAAGAGATCATCCGGCACGCCGTTTTCGGTATCGGCCGCGAGCCTTTGGTCTCTCGCGTGGATAATTGTATCGATTACGGCCTCGAAGTAGGCCATCGTGCAACGGAGCCGGCGATGGCCCGGCCGCGGCACAAATTTGGGCGCGCCAAATAAATCCAGCACCCCTATGCGGCCGATCACACCGAAGTAGGAATTCATCGCGACCCGAAATTCCTCGAAGTCGTCACCGATCCCGTCGGAAAAAATCGTACGTGCGAGTACGTTCAAAGTGACCAGAGCCATCTCAGCAGCGACGTCTAGCACCGCGCCAGACCCTAACCTCTTCCATCTTGTGGCGAGATCGTCCGCGGTTGCTACCATGGCATTCGTAAAAGAGCTGACGGTTCTGCGAGCGAACAGAGGGGCAAGTGTTCGCCGTTGAATCTCCCAACGCTCTCCTTCGACGCTCAACAAACCATCGGACAGTCCGGATGAGAGAATGCGGAGCTGGATGGTATCTTTCTGATAGTTTTTTGAATTGTCCATCAGCACGTGTTTGATGACCTGGGGATCGTGAACCAGAAATGCATCGACGAATGGCAGGCGAACCTTAGCCAAGGGCTCCTGAAAGAATTCCGCACTCCAACATTCAAGAGGATTTCGCCTCAGCCTGGCCAATAGCTCGAAAAACCCTAACCGACCTGGCGGAGGACGGGGCGCGGGCGGGCAAAAGTCTAATTCGTGGCGACGCAACATGAGAAGGTCCGTTCAAGTTCGACTGATTTGGGCTAGTTGTCGCGCGCCCGGTGTCCGCTTCGGGTCCGATCGCGTCACATTTGACCGCGCGCCACTCACTTCCGGTCTTCCCCGAGTATCAGACATTCTCAGGGTTATTCGGCAAGTCTCGCGGTGGCTGCTGCGCTTGAGCGAAAAAGCCAAAGAGAAGCGCAGCGCACGCTGCTGGCGCGATGAACGAAAAAGACGACGCATGCATTCCTCCCTGTACACGTGACCTCGACCGAAGTGGCGCATACTGTTTGTCTGCCATCGGCCTCCTTTGATTTATCTCAAAGGAATGAGACAGACGCTTCTGATCGTCATTCTCATGGAATGGCGAAGCCCGTGAACGTTTCGCAAATCAGACCCTTCAAGACACCGTAAACAAATCCACCGGAACGTTCGTTGAGAGTCAAATTCGGAAGTGGAGAACCATTCGCGGAGAATCCGTTCCGACCAATGAGCCGGGCGGGTCAGTGTCCTGGATGAATAGCGTCGTTAAGATAGATGCAGGTTAGGATGGCAAACACGTAAGCCTGCAGAAACGCGACCAGAAGTTCGAGCGCGGTCGGCGCAACCGATAACGCGAGCGGCAGTATGCCGCCGATCCAGCCAATCGCGCCAAGCGAAGTGCCGAGCAGCGCAACAAATCCGGCGAACACCTTGAGCGTGATGTGGCCGGCCAACATGTTGGCAAACAGACGCACGCTGTGTGCGAGCGGCCGCGTTAGGAAGGAGATGATTTCGATCGCGACGACAGGTGGCAGGATGTAGATCGGAATGCCCGAGGGCACGAAGATCCTCAAGAGTTTCAGGCCGTTCCTGTAGAAGCCGTAGATCAGCACCGTGAAGAACACGAGCAGCGCCAATGTGGCAGTAACGATGATGTGGCTCGAGACCGTGAAGGTGTAGGGAATGATGCCTATCACGTTTGAGACTAGAATGAACATAAACAGTGAGAACACTAGCGGGAAGAACCTCATCCCTTCCGGGCCGGCGTTGGTCTGTAAGATCAACGGCGCCCCCGCCCGAAAGGCAGACTGAGTTTGCCTAGAGCTTCTCCGCGGCTGCCCTCTCTTTGATTATTTGTCTAACGCCGTTGATGCCTGCGTCCTCCGCCAACAGTCGCCGGCACGCGGTTACTCTCTCCGAGCTGCGGCCTTACCCTTTTTGCGATTGCCTCGATCTGAGCCGTTGCTTCCGGGACAAGCGGGGCGTCATGAAGGCGAAAGCGTGAGCCCAAGTAATTCGAAAATCCGGCGGCTGATCTTTTCTTGCGCCGCGCGTAGCGCCTCCGAGTTTGCGATCATCAACTCGTTGGTGTACTTCGCAGAGACGCCTTGAAGCGAATGGCCCATCAAGAAGCTGATCAGCATTTCCGAGATCTCCAGCGAGACCGCGATGCTACGGAACGTATGCCGAAGCGCGTTGCCCGAGACCGGGAGACCTGAGCGATGGCCTGCTTGGCGAACGCCCGGGAAAACAAGATCGGGGGTGACGATCTCGTGATGCAGTTTCTTTCGTTCGATCACGCGGACCTCGCCGGGCTTCATTCCGCGAAGGCCCTTCATCGTGATGGTTTGCGGAGGCGCGTTGATGGCCATCGCAAGCGCGAAGGCGATCTCGCCAGTAATCGGAAGCGATATATCATTTCCGGCTTTCGCGTTTCGAATGACCAGGCGCCGCGCGGCGAGATCGATATCCCTCTCGCGGATCATGGCAAGCTCGGTAGGTCGACAGCCCGTCAACAATGCGGCGAGATGGTAGCCCTTATGAACCGGGTTTTCGATTCTGTCGCACGCCTTGCGCCAATCCGAGAAGTCAGGGAAGTCGAGCACGGCTTTCGGGACCTTGATCTTTCCGAGCCTTATGCCCGAGGTCGGCGACGCCGCCGGGTTGAGCGTGCGATCAAGCCGCGCTTCTTCGCGATAGCAAGCTCTGATCAGCCGGGCGCAATGGTCGGCGGTTGTCGGGATGGTCTTCGAAAGTTTCGCATGCCACGTCTTCATGGCTCGAGGGTTCTGCGACATCTCGGCGAGCGTCCATCCGTCCCATTGCGGCATGATGTGCGCCTCGGAAAGCTTGCAGGCGGTGGCCCACCACCGCGGCGGCTTTCCCTTCGCTTCGGCTTGCACCTTGAGGTGCACAAGGTAGCTTTCAAAAGCCGTTTTGAACGGCATCGCTTGGCGCTTGCCGGGGGTAGCGGTGCCAGCGGCGACCGCGCCCGAATACATGCGGGCTTGCTTGCGCGCCTCATCAACGTCCATCGCGGGCCAGTTGCCGAGCGTCTTGAAGACCGACGACCGCTTGCCCTTCGTCCGGCTCTGTTGACGGAAGCGCCAGACGCTCGACTTCGCGCCGAGGAAGATAGTCAGGCCGAAGACCTTGCTGTCGGGATAGTAGCCGCGCAGTGCCTCGTCATCGTCGGCGAGATCGCGCAACCATTCGACATGATCTTCGTTGAGTAGCCGCGGTTTTCGCTTCGCGTCCGGGTCGGAATGCTGCGGAGCTTTACCATTGTGCGTGGTCGGAAAATGTTGTGCCATCGTGATGTCACTATGATGCCATTTGACTAGTTCGGATGCTGGGTTTTTCAGCCGCCGATACATCATGATAACAGCATAGGCCTGCGAAACATGGGCTTTTGTCAACGGTCGCGGGTGTTTCTCGCAACGCGGTAAAAAATAAGCTGATTAGATTGGGAAGCTGCCGTTCTACCATTGAACTACGCCCGCGATCGTTCGCCCCCTGATTTAGCCGGACCGCCCGATCCGCCAAGCGCCGGGTGGGCGTTTTGCCGCACCGGGCGCCTTAAGCCTGTCCGTATTTTCCAGATGCGCGCTTTTGCGGCGGTGCTATGATGCTCTTGGGGTAGGGTTGCGTAATGTCGGGGCGTGGGTACACGGTATTCGACACGGGAATCGGCCGATGCGGTATCGCATGGGGCCACCTCGGCGTGGTCGGCGTGCAGTTGCCGGAAGCGCGCGAGATCGAAACCCGGGGCCGGTTGCTGCGCCAATTCCCCGACGCCCGTGAACTCCGCCCGCCGCTCAATGTCGAAATTGCGATCGAGGGCATTGCCGCGTCGTTGCGCGGCCAGGCGACCGATCTATCCGACGTGACGCTCGATACCCGCGAGATTCCCGCCTTCAATTTGCGGGTTTACCAGTTCGCGCGCACGATACCGCGCGGCGAAACCCGCACCTATGGCGAAGTCGCAACCAAGCTCGGCGCCTCGGGTGCGGCGCATTCGGTCGCGCAGGCGATCTCGCACAACCCTTTCATGATCATCGTGCCCTGCCATCGGGTGCTCGAAGCCGGCAGCTACGCGGACAAGATTTCCCCTAATGGCGGCGCCATTTCCAAGCGCCGCCTGCTGTCGATCGAGGGCGCGGGCGGCATGAGCAGCAAGACCCTGTTCGACGTGCTGCTTCCCGTTGCTCCGCCGCGCCCGCAGGTCTAAAATCGCGGCATGAACATCACGACCCTGCTGCAACGCCAATCGATTTCGGTGTCCGACTTCCGCTGCAGCGCCGGACCGGACGACACGCCGTTCGTGGAACGGCATCGCTGCCACTCGATCTCCTTTGTGCGCAAGGGCAGTTTCGGCTGCGAGAGCCGCGGCCGCTTCTTCGAGCTGGTAGCCGGATCGATCCTGGTCGGCTATCCCGGCGACGAATATGTCTGCAGCCACGATCACGTCTGCGGCGATGAGTGCCTGTCGTTTTTTCTGAGCCCGGAATTGGTGGAAACAATCGGCGACCAGGCCGATATCTGGCAGGTCGGCTCCGCGCCGCCGCTGCCCGAATTGATGGTACTGGGCGAACTGGCCCAGGCCGCGGCCGATGGCCGGAGCGATCTCGGTCTCGACGAGGTCGGGCAGCTGTTCGCCAGCCGTTTTGTCGAGGTGGTCTCAGGCCGGCGCGCGAGATCGGCTGCGGCCACGAGGCGGGATCGCCGCCGCGCGGTGGAAACCGCGCTCTGGATCGATGCGCATTCGCAGCGACCGATCGGCCTCGAGGATGCCGCCGCGCAAGCCGATATCAGCCCGTTCCATTTTCTGCGGCTGTTCTCGGATGTGCTCGGCGTCACCCCGCACCAATATCTGGTGCGCTCGCGGCTGCGCCACGCGGCGCGGCTGTTGGCCGACAATGACAGGCCGGTGACCGATGTCGCCTATGATGTCGGGTTCGGCGATCTTTCCAATTTTGTGCGTACCTTCCGCCGCGCCGCCGGCGTTTCGCCGCTGCGGTTCCGCCAGGCCTCGCGCGGGATGCGCAAGATTCTCCAAGATCGGCTCGCCTTGCACTGACTAAGTCATCTCCTGACCGCGCGCATTGCAATGCGCCTCAACAGGAGACCATCATGTACGACCATATCGGACTGAAAGTAGGCAACCTCGATGCCAGCGTGCGCTTCTATACCGCCGTGCTGGCGCCGCTCGGATATGTCTTGTGTTCGCGCGACGAGACCGGCGCAGGCTTCGGACCCAAGGACGAGCCGGCGCTCTGGCTTTATCTGCACAAGGGGCCGGCCGCCGCGGGCAGCCATATCGCGTTCCGCGCGCCCGATCACGCCGCCATCGCCAAATTCCACGCCGCCGGCGTGAAGGCCGGAGGCCGCGACAATGGCGCTGCCGGCCCGCGCGCCGACTACAGCCCGACCTACTTCGCCGCATTCCTGATCGATCCCGACGGCAACAATGTCGAGGCGGTTTGTGCGTAGTCGGTCGCGTCGCGAGAACGTTTACCGCCATCATTGCGAGCGAAGCGAAGCAATCCACTCTGGCTTTCTTGTTGCCTCATGGATTGCTTCGCGGAGCCCGTCATCGGGCGCGCATTCGCGCGACCCGTTGGCTCGCAATGACGGCCCAACACAGGACCCCGACCATGGCTTCCATTCACAAGGACATTCCGATCGATGCCGAGCCCGAACAGGTCTGGGCCGCGGTTCGCGATTTCGGCGCCGTGCATCGGCGACTGGCGCCGGGATTCGTGCTCGATGCCCGTCTCGACGGCGATGCGCGGATCGTCACCTTCGCCAACGGCACGGTGGCGCGTGAGCTATTGGTCGATTGCGACGACACCAGGCGGCGGCTGGTCTATGCCGTAATTAGCGAACGGGTGAAGCATTACAATTCGTCAGTGCAGGTGTTCGCCGATGGCGACGCGCGCAGCCGGCTGATCTGGATCGTCGATCTGTTGCCCAACGAGATCGCGCTCTATATCGGCGGCCAGATGGAGCACGCCGCGCTCGCCATGACAAATGCGCTGGCGCGCGACCCCGCGCCAACGTGATCTTTATCACGGAAATCAACGCTCGCTCCGCCCTAGCCTCCTCGCATGCGTCGAGATGGCGCCGCGTCCCGCGGCGCTTGCGCATGCGAGGAGCGGAACCATGAATGGAGCTGAGAAGGCGGCTTGCCGGGTTGCCGTGCTGCTGTTGCTTTTTGCGCTGACCTCAGCGCCGGCGAAGGCCCAGTTCGGTGGCGGAGCAGGAGGCGGCGACATGATGACCCAGATGGCGCCGATGCTCGAAATGATGAAAGCCAAGATGGGCAAACGCCGCTTCGGCCACATGATGCAAACCATGGGGCCGATGATGAGCGGGATGATGGAGAACGGTGGCGGCGGCTTCGGTGGCGGCTCGGGCTTTGCGCCGCAAGGTTACGGCATGGGCATGGGCGGCGGCGACTTCACGGGCATGCTCGGCGGTTCCGGCGGCGGCGACATGATGCGCATGATTCCGCAGTTGATGCAGATGGGTAATTTCGGCGGCGGCCGATACGGCCACCACCGGCGTCGCCGGCATCGCTAATCAACCGATCCGGACCATGCAGGGCGAACGTCCGTGACAGGGGCGGCCCTCGGCCCTGTTTTGGGTCCCCATCGGGTCAGAACAACGCTCGCGGCGGACAGCACGCCGAGCACCACCATTGACGCCGCCGCCAGGGTGAAAAAGTTCGCAGGCGTCGCGTCATGCGTCGACAGCCAGCCGCCGCCGGCAGCGACAAACACCAGCCGCGCCGTTTGCGCGAGCACGGGGCCTACGACCTTTGCCGCGCCTTGCGAGGAAAAATACATCGAGATCGACAGCCCGATAAACGCATACATCGGGGCTGCGGTCGCCAGATATTGCCGGCTGGCAGCGCGAACGCCGGGATCGTGGGTGAAGATGTCGACCCAAAGATCAGGGAAGATCGCGATCGCGGTGGCGACAAGGCCGACCGACACAAACGAAACGCAACCGGCGATCAGCGCGATCCGCCTGGCCCGCGCCACGTGGCCTCCGCCGATCGCCATTCCGACCATCGGCACCGATGCAATTCCCACCGCGAACGCCAGCGAGGTCAGCATGAATTCCAGCCGGGCGCCGATGCCGTATCCGGCCAGAATTTCGGTGCCGAACTGCGCCAGCATATGGGTGAAGATGGTGATCGTCAGCACCGACTGCAGCGGCGAGAAGCAGGCGACGGCGCCGACCTTGAGAATATCGAAGAACATGCCGCGCTGGATTCGTAGCCCTCTGACCACAGGCGCAACGCGGGCGCGCCCGGAAAAAATGTACCACGCCATGATCGTGGTACCGATCGAGTAGGCGATCAGCGAGCCCGCGGCCACGCCGCGCATGCCGAACGGCGGCACCGGTCCGAGCCCGAGGCCGAGAATGCCGCCGAGAACGATCTGGCAGACCGCGGAGGTAAGAACGATCAGCGAAGGCAATTTCATGTTGCCGGTGCCGCGCAGGATCGCGGCCAGCGTGTTCATCAGCCACGGCAGCAACGCGCCGCCGAAGAAGATCTGGACATAGCCGATCGCGCGCGCCAGCACCTCGCCGCGGCCGCCGAGCAATTTGAGCAGCGCCGGTCCGAAGATCAGCATGATCAGCGTGAAGGTCAGCCCGAAGCAGGCGCCAATCACGAGCGCATGCACCGCCAGAGCATTGGCGCGATCCTTGTCGCCGGCGCCGAGCGCGCGTGCGATCGCCGACGACACGCCGCCGCCCATGGCTCCGCCCGACATGGTCATGGTCAGGATCACGAACGGAAACACCAGCGCCATCGCCGCCAGCGACGCGGTGCCGAGCCGGCCGATATAGGAGGTCTCCGCGATCACCACGCAGGTGCCCGCGCTGAGCGCAATGATGTTCGGCCATGCGAGCCACAATAGCGTGCGCAGAATCGGGCCGTCGACCAGCGCATTTCTCGCCGGCGCCGCAATCGGGCGAGGCGGCAACGCGGCGACGTCGGCTCGCAGCGCGGCTTGGTCGGCTACAGGAATTTCGGCGACGCTGATATCGGACAATTTGGTCTCCCAGCCCGATTGATG
This sequence comes from uncultured Pseudomonadota bacterium, assembly GCA_963771225.1. Classification (GTDB taxonomy): domain Bacteria; phylum Pseudomonadota; class Alphaproteobacteria; order Rhizobiales; family Xanthobacteraceae; genus Bradyrhizobium. Next base: position 391,818 of record CAVYSR010000018.1, read on the forward strand.
CCGCGCCGCGGCCGCTTCCTAGCACCGATCAGCCCCGGTTCCATGCGCGTTGGGCGCAATGGCGGTCTGCGGGATTGCAGGCGCGGGGCGAAGTGCTGGATTCGGCCGATCAATTTCACGGCAAACGCTGTGAACATCCGCCGGTTTTCCGTATTGTATCGCGACAGTCAGGAGCCAATATGCGCAACAGATTATTGCTGGCGGTGGGGATCGGGGCCCTGGCGCTGTCGCTTGCGGCCTGCGACGAGCAGGAGACTTCTACCGTCGCGCAAACCTTCGGGCCCTCGCCCACCTTGCCTGCGCCGGAGCATTCATGGGCGCCGACGGTCAATGTCGCCGCCGCGATCGGCTGGCCCGCCGGCGGCAAGCCCACGCCCGCGAAGGGCATGGCGGTGAACGCATTCGCCACCGGGCTCGACCATCCGCGAACGCTGTATGTGCTGCCCAATGGCGACGTGTTGGTCGCCGAGACCAATGCTCCGCCGAAGCCGGACGATAGCAGGGGCATCAAGGGCTGGATCACGAAAATGGTGATGGGCCGCGCCGGCGCCGGTACCACAAGTGCGAACCGCATCACCTTGCTGCGCGACGCGGATGGTGACGGCATCGCCGAGACCAAAAACGTGTTTCTCGAAGGGCTTCATTCGCCGTTCGGCATGGCGCTGGTCGGCGATGATTTCTATGTCGCCGACTCCGATGCGATCATGAAATTTCCCTACCATGCCGGCGACACCAAAATCAGCGCGGCCGGCGTCAAGCTCGCGGACCTGCCCGCGGGCACCCGCAATCATCACTGGACCAAGGATCTCGCCGCCAGTCCCGACGGGTCGAAGCTTTATGCGACCGTCGGCTCCAACAGCAATGTCGGCGAAAACGGCACCGAGGCCGAGACCAATCGCGCCGCCGTTCTCGAAGTCGATCGCGCGACCGGCGCGTGGCGCGTATTCGCATCGGGCCTGCGCAATCCGAACGGGCCGTCGTGGCAGCCGCAGAGCGGCGCGCTATGGGTGGTCGTCAACGAGCGCGACGAACTCGGCAACGATCTCGTGCCCGACTACATGACCTCGGTAAAGGACGGCGCTTTCTATGGCTGGCCCTACAGCTATTACGGTCAGCATGTCGACACCCGCGTCGATCCGCAGCGGCCGGACCTGGTGGCGAAAGCGATTGCGCCCGATTACGCGCTGGGCGCGCATACGGCTTCGCTTGGGTTGACGTTCAACACCGGCCATCTGTTTCCGCCCGAAATGGCCGGCGGCGCTTTCATCGGCCAGCACGGCTCGTGGAATCGCAAGCCTCGCGCCGGCTACAAGGTGATCTTCGTGCCGTTCGCCAACGGCAAGCCTTCGGGCAAGCCGCAAGACGTGCTGACCGGATTTCTCAACGACAATGGCGAGGCGCAGGGGCGGCCGGTCGGCGTCAAGATCGACAAACAGGGCGCGCTGCTGGTGGCCGACGATGTCGGCAACGCGGTGTGGCGCGTGACGCCAACGGCGAAGTGAGCGTCACGATGCGTTGATGGTCGCGATGAGGATTCGGGCGAGTGCTGCTTTATTTGGCAGGGATAGCCATGGCCGGACCATTGCAGCGCGTGAGCAACGGCAACGCGAAATGAGATTTTCGCCGGCCACACTGTTTTGTCTTCGGATTCAAAGATAGGATCGACCGGAGCGGTGCAGGTAACGACAACCGCATCAGCCTCCGTTCCCGCTCTCTCCCAGACTGCCGACTTTGCAGGCCTGACCTGGACCACCAAGTGACGCCAATCGTAGTTCGGAGAAATCTCACGCCTTTGGGACGCGTATCCTGGGGACGCGCTGCGAAATGGGCCGGGCTCGTGATCAGCTTCGCTGTATTATCCTGTTCGGCCCGTGCCAACGATGCGACGGCCTCCAATGCGATGCCCTCAATGCGACTGCCGTCAATGCGGAAGTTCCCGACAAGAGCGGCTACAATCTGTTCAATCCGACGCCGGACGACGAGATGCGAAAATTCACGCCTGATCGGCCGGCCAAGGGATATTCCGTCCGCACCATCGACGCCGGTCATGTCGAGCTGGAGACTGACTTTGTCAGTTACACCTACACAAAATATCTCGGGATCACGACGCATAGCTTTGAGGCCATCGACCCCAATCTGAAAATAGGCATCACCAACTGGGCGGATTTTGAAATCCAGTTCAACGGTCTGCAATCCCAGCAATCCTTCGACAGCGCCACCGGCGCCAGCGTGGCGCGTGGCACAGGCTTCGGCGATGTCTTCCTGCGGACCAAGATCAACCTGTTCGGCAATGACAGCGGCCCTGTGGGCCTTGCCATCATTCCCTATGTCAAGGTGCCTTCGTCGGTCCCGGTCATCAGCAATGGCGCCGTTGAAGGCGGCTTGATCGCGCCGCTCGCCCTGCGTCTGCCGCAGGATTACATCGTCACCTTGATGACCGAGGTGGACGAACTGAAGAACGCCGACAATGACCGCCGATACACCAACTTCGTCAACCTCATCGGTGTCAGCCATCCGCTGCCGGGCATCGAAGGCGCCAATGCGATAGTCGAGCTGTATTCATCGGCCGGTACCGATCCGGCGTCGCCGCAGATCTACACCTTCGATGCCGCCATGAATTTCCGGCTCGACAAGCATACGATCCTGGATGTCGGCCTCAACCTCGGCCTCAACAAGGCAGCACCGAAGGCGCAGATCTACAGCGGAATATCGGTACGGTTTTGATGGCGAGTCCGGCTACACCCGAAAATGCTTCGACAGTTTCAGGCCCTGCGCCTGATAGTTCGAGCCGATGCGCTGACCGTACAGGGCATCGGGCCGCGCCAGCATTTTTTCGTACACCAGCCGGCCGACGATCTGGCCGTGTTCGAGAATGAACGGCACCTCGCGCGAGCGCACCTCAAGCACCGCGCGCGAGCCTTGTCCGCCTGCGCCGGCATAGCCGAAGCCGGGATCGAAAAACCCCGCGTAATGCACGCGGAATTCGCCGACCAGGGGATCGAACGGCACCATCTCGGCGGCGTAATCCGGCGGCACCTGCACGGCTTCCTTGGACGCCAGAATGTAGAATTCGCCGGGATCGAGGATCAGGCTGCCATCGGGCCGCGCCGATATCGCCTCCCAGAACTCATCGACGACATAGCCGCCGCGGCGATCGATATCGACCACACCGGTGTGGCGCTTGGCGCGGTAACCGACAAATCCTTGTGCGTTTTCGCCGGAGAGATCGACGCTCAGCGCTACACCATTGACGAGGTCGGCGTCATCGGCATCGACCAGCCGTTCCAGATCATGCAGCGCGTCGAGTTCATCCGGGGTAAGGATGGCGTCGCCGGTCCGAAAGCGGACCTGGCTGAGCCGCGATCCCTCGCGCAGCAGCACCGGAAACGTCTTCGGACTGATCTCCGCATAGAGCGGGCCGTGATAGCCGGCGCCGATCATGTCGAACCGCCGCGTGCCGTCGGCGATTACGCGGGTGAAAACATCCAGCCGCCCGGTCGAGCTTTTCGGATTGGCGGCGGCGACGATTTCCGGCGGCAGCGCCAGGCTCTCGAGCAACGGCACGATGTAGACGCAATTGGTTTCCAGCACCGCGCCGTCGGTCAGATCGATTTCGTGCAGCTTCAATTCGTCGATGCGCTCGGCCACCGTCGCACCGGGTCCCGGCAGGAAGCTGGCGCGCACCCGGTAGGCGATATCGCCGAGACGCAGATCAAGGCTCGCCGGCTGGATCTGGCTTTCGACAAAGGGATAGGCCGGCAGAATAAGGCCGGCATCCGCCATCGCCGCGATCATGCGGTCGGGCAGAATGCCATTGGCGTCGGGTTGAAGCGTGAATGACACGGTTTGGTCCTCGGGATGGCCCTGCTTGCGCCATCCAGACGCTGAAAATACGGACTTTTACCGGTTATCCGATGGCTGGCTTGACGGAAAGGGCGCGGCGGAATAAGAGCATGACTTATCCCGTGGTGATTTGAGCCGGCCGGCTTGCAGCCACGTTAAATAAGTCGCTAAACAGGCCGGGGACACGTGTGATCCCGGCCTGTGGAATTTTCCAGGCCGGTTTTTTGTGACCATTTTCTGGTGGTCACGATGGAGGTCACATGTCTAACTCTACTGCGCCCGTTTCGCTCACTGCCCATTATCGTCCCGAGACCCGGCTGGTCCATTCCGGCACCATCCGCTCGGAATTCGGCGAAACCTCCGAGGCGCTGTTTCTCACCCAAGGGTATGTCTACGACAGCGCCGAGCAATGCGAGGCGCGCTTCAAGGGCGAAGACCCCGGCTACATCTATTCGCGCTACTCCAATCCGACGATAGCGATGTTCGAACGCCGCATGATCGAGCTCGAGGGCGCCGAAGCCGGCCGCTCGACCGGCACCGGCATGGCCGCGGTGACGACGGCGGTTCTGGCACCGCTGAAGGCCGGCGATCACGTGGTTGCTGCGAAAGCGATGTTCGGATCGTGCCGTTATGTGGTGGAAGACTTGCTGCCACGCTACGGCATTTCGTCGACGCTGGTCGACGGCCTCGATCTCGACCAGTGGCGCAAGGCGATGCGGCCGAATACCAAAAGCTGCTTTCTGGAAAGCCCGACCAATCCGACGCTCGACGTGCTCGACATCGGCGCCATCGCCGAGATCGCGCATCAGGGCGGCGCGCGCCTGATCGTGGACAACGTGTTCGCAACACCGATCTGGCAGAGCCCGCTGACCCTCGGCGCCGATGTCGTGGTGTATTCGGCGACCAAGCACATCGACGGCCAGGGCCGCTGCCTCGGCGGAATGATCCTGTCGTCGGAAGCGTTCATCGCCGAACACATCCACACCTTCTTGCGCCAGACCGGCCCGTCGATGTCGCCGTTCAACGCCTGGGTGCTGCTGAAGGGGCTCGAGACGCTGGCCATCCGCGTGCGCGCGCAAACCGAAACTGCCGCCGCGATCGCCGATGTGCTGGCGCAACATCCGAAAATCTCGCGGCTGATCTACCCCGGCCGCGCCGATCATCCGCAGGCTGCAGCTAGTGAAGAAGCAGATGCGCGCCGGATCGACCTTGATCGGCTTCGAGGTCAAGGACGGCAAGGCCGGCGCGTTTCGTTGTCTCAACGCGCTGAAGCTGGCGCGGATCTCGAACAATCTCGGCGATTCCAAGAGCCTCGTCACCCATCCGGCGACCACGACGCATCAGCGGCTGACGCCGGAGGCGCGCAGCGAGCTTGGGATCAGCGAGGGTTTTATCCGGTTCTCGGCCGGCCTCGAGCACCGCGACGATCTGATCGAGGATTTGCAGTTGGCGCTGGAGCGGGTGTGAGGGGTCACAACCATCCTGCGTCGTCCCTGCGAAAGCAGGGACCCATAACCAAAGAGTGCTGTTAGTTAAAGAAGGTTTCAGCCGCCGCCCCTTCATCAGCAGGGTCGCGCCGTATGGGTCCCTGCTTTCGCAGGGACGACGGCGATGGAAAGCGCGCCGCTCCAATCACATCGGCCGATAGGTCTGCACGCTGGACGGCACGTTGACGCCGAGCTTGATCTGCCCCACCGATTTGATGATGTCGTCGCCGAGCAACTGGGCAAAGCAGGCGTAACCCCAGTCGTTCATGTGCAAGCCGTCGGCGATCACGAATTTATCGACCGGGATCGCCTGCTCTTCATGCCATTCGCGCATCACTTCGAAGCGCGGAAAAAGGCCGACATGGCGAATGGCTGCGACCTTGCTGAGCAGCCTCACCATCTGGCTGGCGCTTTGCGCGCGCTCGGTGACTCTCGGAGAATATTGCGGATCGACCAGCACCAGATCGGCGCCCGCCGCCTGGATCCGCGCGACACCGTCGTTGACCACCTTTGCGGTCTCGACCGGATCGAGGTCGCGCAGCACGGCATTGGTGCCGACCTGCCAGATCACCAGGTCCGGATGCGCGTCGATCACTTCTCCCTGCAGCCGCTTGATCATTTCCGGCGCGTCATCGCCGCCCTTGCCGCGATTGATGACGGTGATGTCGGCGCTCGGATACTGCCGGTGCAGCTGGGCCGCCAATCGGTTGGGATAGGTGAACTCCGGCGACGTCGAACCCCAACCCTGGGTCGACGACGATCCGAAGGCGATGATCGTTACCGGTGCGCCCGAGGCCAGCTTGCCCGCCACATGCGGCAACGACCCTATCGGGTTGACCCCGCCCTTCGGCGGCAGGCACGGGACGCGGCTGAAAATGTCGCCGGCCGACTTCACAACGTCCTTTGCCTTTTCGATCGCCTTGGTGGTGAAACTCTGGGGCTGCGGCCAACTCGGCTGATCGACGGCGGTCGCATTGCCGGTGCCGGTCGTTTGCGATGCCGACGCTCTTGCGCTATCGGATTTGGCAACGCCGGACAGCGCCGCCTGCTGGACGGCCTGGGCGCGCGCGGGCAGCATCAACGCCGGCGCCAACAGCACAAACGCGGCGGTCGCCGGCACGGCCAGCGATGTGATCCCGCAAAAAGGGCGAACAAAACTCATAAACGCTTAGTCCTTAGTTCTGTTGGGATGGTTCAAGATGCGCGGCGTCGATCACAAATTTCGACAGCGCGCGTGCAAGGCAATCATGGACACGCTTGGCCAGTTCGGGGCCGTGCGAAGCACTGAATAAATCGAAATCTCCTGAATCATTCCATTGATGCATGATGGCGAAGCGGTCGAACAGCGGAACGTCGTGCTGCTGCGCCACCACGCGCATATTATCCAGGTATGGCGGTACGGAAATCATCGTTTCTGTGCGTGGGCTATATTGCAAATTCATCAAAATGACGTCGGCTCCCGTCTTTTGCAACGCAGTAACCCCATCATCAACGGCGCCGCGAAAATCATCGGGATCGACCGATCGCATAGCATCGACGGTTCCGGTCTGCCAGACAACCAAAGTAGGCTTTTTTCCCTCCAGAAGCTTAACGACGTCGCCGGCAACTTCCGCGGCAGTTTTCTTGGCTTGCAGCTCTACCGATACGTTAACCGTGAGCGCGGGCAATTTCTCCCTCAGCAGAGCCTGCAACCGGCCGGGATAGGCGCTGCTTTCCGACATGGTGATGGTCGACGACCGGCTGCCCAGCACCAGAATATCCAGCGGGTGGCCGCTCTTAACGGCATCCGTGACCTTGGGGAGCGGGCTCTCGCTTTGCAGCAGGTAAGCCGGAACGTCACAATTCGGGGCAACATCCTCCGCGCGCGCGAATGTGGCGGTCAAAAGACCGGCCATCAGCATCAGGCCCAGAACGGACCGCGAGTTGGACTTCATAAGCCCCCTCCCGCCATATCGGCGTTGCCGCCAGTGCTCTTTATCCGTGACGCATTCTTGTCGGCGGAGTGTTTATACCATGAAAACAGCCATGCCGCGGCTGACATGATCAGGATTCCGGAAATACTGACAATGAAATGCAGCACCACGCCGCCGGAGACCTCGGCCAGCACGAAATAGCCGGCGAACGCCAGGAATACGCCGAGGCAGAAAATCTCCAGCGAATGCTGCCCGCACAGGATCAGCGGCCGCAGCCAGGGCGACTTCAATCCGGGCCAGTCCTTCGGCAGCAAGCGCACGGTAACGGCCGCCAGCGCCAGAAAATGCGCGAACCGCAACACGTCGAGATCGGTCTTGTCGATCGGATACATCCATTGCTCGAGCAAGCGCGGCATCAGATGACCCAGCTGCGGCACATACCATGTCAGCGTGACGCAGAACGCCGCGAACAGGTAAGCCAGCGAAATCCCCAGCGTGACCCGCGACGAAAGAATCCGCGACATTCGCCGGGCGCCGCCCTCCGCGCACCAGGCGCCGAACACGAACAACAATTGCCAGGCGAACGGATTGAAGACCCAGACCCCGTTGGGATACGCCGACAGATGCAGATCGTACTGCCATGTGGCGGCATAGAGCAGCACCGACAGCGCCAGCGTGGCGTCGGCCCGCCACTTCAACAGCCACAGGATCAAGGGCAGAAACAGCATCAGAACGATATAGAGCGGCAGCACATCCATGTTGACGGGACGAAATCGGAGTAGCAGCGCCTCGACGATGGTAACGTCCGGCTGCTTGAGAAAGTCCATGATACCCATTTCTTCCGAGTACAGCGGGTTCTCGAAACTGGTGGCAACGTAGGAAATCTCCGCGAGAAAGATCGTGAACAGGAACACATGGGCGACGTAGATCTGCCAGACCCGCCGCAGGATGCGCGCGGCCGCGACCACGAAACCGGAATCGCGCATCGCGCGCCCGTAAACGAATGCCGCGGTGTACCCCGAGATGAAGATGAATATTTCGGTGGCGTCGCTGAATCCGTAATTGCGGATCGTGAGCCAGGTCAAGAGATTGGGCGGCAGATGATCGATGAAGATCATCCATAGCGCGAGGCCGCGAAACAGATCGAGCCGCAATTCGCGTTCGCCGCCGGCGGAAACCGCTCTCGCGGGCGGCGGCAAGGCAGCCGATGCCGTCGCGGCGCCCGCCGCGATCGCATCCACAGTCCCCGCGAGGGGCGGTCCGGCAATTCGATCGGCAACGGACGTCATCAGGCACCGTCTGGACAAACCGGCTTTGCGCGGAGCCGGCGCGATACGAAGGAGTTTAACTGCCCTGCAAGCAAGTTGCGAAGGTTTCAGGCATCGCGGGCGCTTTAAGGTGGAACTGTGTTGAAACGACGATTGGAAATACCGCAAGTGGATGCGCCGGATAACGCCCCGGCGATTGGTTCCGCCGGAACTTTTCGATATGATGGCCTCTCGATAAGATGACCTCGAATTTTGCGAAAGTCCGCCCGCATGTACCGCGCCGTTACCCGCCAGATCGAAGTCACCGTCGAGCCGAATTTCCTGCCCGAGCGCTCGTCGGCCGAGCGATGTGAGTTTTTCTGGTCCTATACCATCGTTATCACCAACACCGGCGAGGAGACGGTGCAACTGCGGACGCGACACTGGATCATTACCGACGCCTCGGGCCGGAAGCAGGAAGTCCGCGGCGAAGGCGTGGTCGGCGAGCAGCCGGTGCTGGCGCCGGGCGAACACTTCAAATACACCAGCGGCGTGCCGCTGCCGACCGCGTCGGGCTTCATGACCGGCCGCTACCAGATGGTGAGCGAGAGCGGCGAGCGGTTCGAAATCGACGTGCCGACGTTTTCACTCGACAGTCCCGACAGCAAGCGGGTGCTGAACTAGAGAGATAATCTATACTAAAGGCCGGGACGAAACGGGAGTTTGTCCCTCGAGCGTTTTCACGTGAAGTGGATACGGGTTCGCGGGAAGATGGGCGCGTCATCGAAAGTACTGGAGCCGCCGAGCCAGTTCATCGGAGAGGATAGGAGAGCAGCTTGCAGGATCGCCTCCAACTGCCTGGTGTTCATCGACGAGACCTGGATCAAGACCAACATGGCCCCGCTGCGCGGCTGGGGATCCAAGGGCGAGCGGCTGCGCGGCTTTGCGCCGCATGGTCACTGGCGAACCCTGACCTTCCTCGGGGCCCTACGCTGTGACCAGCTCACTGCCCCTTGCGTGTTCGACGGACCGATCAACGGCGAAAGCTTCCGCGCCTATGTCGAACAGCAACTCGTCACCGTGCTCAAACCGGGCGACATCGTCGTCATGGATAATCTCGGTAGCCACAAGTCGCCGACCGTCCGGCAGATCCGGAAAGCCGGCGCAAGGCTGTGGTACCTGCCGCCGTACTCTCCCGACCTCAACCCGATCGAGCAGGTCTTTGCCAAGATCAAGCACTGGATGCGCATCGCACAGAAACGCACGATCGACGACGCCTGCGACCACATCGGCCACCTCGTCAGAAACGTTCTGCCCGCCGAATGCAGCAACTACTTTAGCTGAAGGCCTGGATGACCGGGAGTTTGACCCTACCCCGCCAGCCCCGTGCCGCCATACAGCCACGCCAGATCGTTATAATAATCCTCCGACGTCTTCGCGCTCATGATGGCATTGCGAATGCGGGCGTGTTCGCCTGAGGGATGATAGATGTGCTCGCCGATGGCGCGGGATTGCAACTGCACGCGCGCGGTGCGCGGGAAACGCTGCGCAGCATAACGCTCGAGCGCCATGGCGGGGTCGTCCGGAAAGGCGCCCAGCATGTGCGACAGGCACACCGCGTCCTCCAGCGCCATGCAGGCGCCTTGCGCGAAATACTGCATCATCGGGTGCGCGGCATCGCCAAGCAAGGCGACGCGGCCATCGACCCAGCATTCGCTGGGATCGCGGTCGCACAGCACCCACAGCCGCCAGTTCTTGCCGTGGCGGATGATCGCTTGCGCGCGCGCATGCACATGCGCAAAACCCTGCATCACCTCGGAGTCTGACACCGGCTTGCCGGCAACCGGCTCCGGCGCATCGTTGTGGTAGGTGACGACGAGATTGAACACCTTCCAGCCCGACAGCGGATAATGCACGATATGGCATTTCGGGCCGGCCCAAAGCGTCGCCGCATTCCAGCGCAGGTCCTCCGGCATTTCGTCGGTCGGAATCACCGAACGATAGGTGGTATGCCCGGAAACCCGCGGCGGCCCGTCGCCGATGACGGATTTGCGGATATTCGACCACAGGCCGTCAGCGCCGATCAGTAGCGATCCGGTGACGCGTTCGCCGGAGGCAAGCCTTGCCGTCACCGACGCGCCGTCCTGATCGTAGCCGAGGACCTCCGAGTTCACGCGCAGCTCGATCAGGTCGTGATCCCTGCAGGCCTTCAGGAAGACGCCATGCAGATCGCCGCGATGAACCACCGCATAGGGATTGCCAAAGCGCGCGCGGAAAGTCTCGCGCAAATCCACATGGCAGATCTCTTCGGCCGTCAGCGCGTCCATCAGCCGCAGCTGATCGACATAAACCGCCATGCCGCGCGCCGCCTCGCCGACGCCGAGATAGTCGAAGGCATGGAAGGCGTTGGGCCCGAGCTGGATGCCGGCGCCGATCTCGCCGAGCGCTGCGGCCTTTTCGAGCAGGATCGAGCGGAAGCCCTTCTGGGCCAGCCCGAGCGCCGCCGCGAGGCCGCCGATGCCGCCCCCCGCGATCAGCACCGGTCGGGCGCTTGATCCCGGTCCCATCAGCCTGATTTCTTGAAATGCTCGAGCGCGTCTTCGGCGCGCAACGGCACGCGCGACGCCTCATTGTTGAGATCGACCAGTTGCGTCAGCAGCGCCATCAGCGTCTTGCGGTCCGCCGGTTTCAGCGGCTGCAGCATCCGCGCCTGCGCGCGATCGACCGACGGCATGATATCGCGCAGCAACGCGGCACCTGCTCGGGTCAGATGCAGCAGCTTGACGCGCTTGTCCTCGGCGGCCGGCTTGCGCTCGATCCACTGCTTGGCCTGCAGCCGCTCGATCACGCTGCCAAGGGTCGAGCGGTCGAACGCAATGACGGCGGAGAGGCGCGTGGCATCGATGCCGGGATGGGTGCGGATCGCAACCAGGGCGGCATATTGCACCGGCGTCAGGTCGAAGGCCCGACACTCCTCCATGAAAATCGCCACCGCGATCTGCTGCATCCGGCGGAACAGATAGCCCGGCGCGGTATAGACCGCGTCCATCGTGATGGTTGAGGATTTATTCGGCATCGGGCTGCCGGTCCGGTGCGGCGTCGGCGAACGCCTTGAGGTTTTTCGCGGCCGTTTCGGCTTTCAGCAGGCGCGGAAAGACGGCGAGATCGACACCGAAACGCCGCGCATTGGCAAGCTGCGGCACCAGGCAGAGATCGGCCAGGGTCGGCGCCGCGCCGAAGCAGAACGGGCCGGGCTCGTTCGCGATCAATGTTTCGCAAGCGGTGAGACCCTCGCGGTTGGCCCAGGCTGCCCAGCCCGTCACTTGTTCGTCCGCCAGGCCAAGTTCGCGCAACCGCGCCAGAACCTTGAGATTCTGCACCGGGTGGGTATCGCAGGCCACTACCATCGCAAAGGCGCGGATTTTGGCGCGGCGCAGCGGATCCGTCGGCAGCAGCGGCGGTTCGGGATGGGTTTCATCCAGCCATTCGATGATGGCCAGCGACTGGGTGAGGATCACACCGCGATCGTCCTGCAGCGTCGGCACCAGCCCTTGCGGATTGATCGCGAGATAGGCCGGATCGCGCTGCTCGCCCTTGCGCAGATGGTGCGGCAGGTGGTCGGCGCTCAAACCCTTCAGGTTCAAGGCTATACGAACCCGATAGGCCGCGCTGCTGCGGAAATAGCCGTGCAGCTTCATCGGAACCTCCCTCAAGGCTTCTGGTTTTCTTTTGTTGCGTCATTGACGCTATCCACTTTGTAAGTATGCTGTCAATAATTGACCCATCAAGACCCATAAGAACGACGGGAGGCTGCCATGGAAGCCGTACAGAAGACGCCGGAGCGCGAGGCGTTCTACCGCAAGATCGACGGCGAAAATCTCTCGGCGCTGTGGAACGTGATGGGCGACCTGATCACGGCGGAGCCGAAAAGCGCCTGCCGCCCGCATCTATGGAAATTCGACGCCATCCGCGACTACATGACCGAGGCCGGCAGACTGATCACCGCAAAGGAAGCCGAGCGGCGGGTGCTGGTCCTGGAAAATCCCGGGCTTCGCGGCCAGTCGAAGATCACTACCTCGCTGTTTGCCGGCGTGCAGATGGTGATCCCGGGCGATGTCGCGCCGGCGCACCGGCACAGCCAGTCGGCGCTGCGCTTCGTGCTCGAAGGCAAAGGCGCCTTTACCGCCGTCGACGGCGAGCGCACCGCGATGGAGCCCGGCGATTTCGTGATTACGCCGTCAATGACCTGGCACGACCACTCCAACCAAACTTCAGAACCGATGTTCTGGCTGGACGGGCTCGACATTCCGCTGGTGCAATTCCTCGATGCGTCGTTCGCGGAGGGATCGGATGAGGATCAGCAGAAGATCACGCGTCCCGCCGGCGACAGTTTTGCGCGTTACGGCCACAACCTGCTGCCGGTCGACATCAAGCGCACCTCAAAAACCTCGCCGATTTTCAATTATCCCTACCACTACACCCGCGAGGCGCTGGAGCAGGCCAAACTGCGCGACGAATGGGACGCCTGCCACGGGCTGAAACTGAAATTCTCCAATCCCGAGACCGGCGATTTTGCGATGCCGACCATCGGCACTTTCATCCAGTTGCTGCCGAAGGGCTTCAAGACCGCGCGCTATCGCTCCACCGACGCCACGGTGTTTGCCGCGATCGAAGGCAAGGGGCGTTCGCGGATCGGCGAGCAGACCTTCGAATGGGGTCCGCGCGACCTGTTCGTGGTGCCGAGCTGGCAGTGGGTCACCCACGAGGCCGACCAAGATTCGGTGCTGTTCAGTTTCTCGGACCGCCCCGTGCAGCAGAAGCTCGATTTGTTCCGCGAAGATCGCGGCAATGCGTGAGGGTGATTGCATTTTATCGTCATTGCGAGCGAAGCGAAGCAATCCATGGCGCAAACGAATGGATTGCTTCGTCGCTTCGCTCCTCGCAATGACGGCGTTGACTATCGCTAGTTCAGCAGGCGGATTTCCTGTTAATTGATCAGGCGCCCGATCGCGAATTCATGACACCGCGATCTTGGCCTCGATCCAGCCTGCGGACGTATCCAGAATTTCGTGCATCACCGCTTCGTCATTGCGCCCCGAGCGCGCCAGAACATGGAAGGAATGATCGGCGTCCGCCACCCAATGCAGCGACGCCGACGGCCCGAGGTTTTTGACGACCGGTTCGAGCAGCTTCATTTCAGCCAGATTATCGCGGGTGCCTTGTATAAACAGCATCGGAACATGCACATCGGAAAGATGTTTCGCCCGATCGGTCGAGGGCTTGCCCGCCGGATGCAGCGGAAAGCCCAGGAAGGCCAGTCCATGGACACCGGCCAGCGGCTCAAGCGCCTGCGCCTGCGAGGTCATGCGACCGCCGAACGATTTGCCGCCCGCGATCAGAGGCAATCCCGGACAGCATCGACCGGCTTCCGCCACCGCGGCTCGCACGGCGGCATGAGCGGTTGCCGGCGGGTCAGGCCGCCGGCTCGCCTTCTCCATATACGGGAACTGATAGCGCAACGTCGCCACGCCGCGTTCGCCAAGACCGGCCGCGACCTTCTCCATGAATGAATGCGTCATCCCCGCGCCTGCGCCATGGGCAAACACAAAACAGGCGCGCGCCTTTGCGGGGCGGATCAGAAGCGCGGAAACGCGGTCCGCCTTCCCGACCGCGATCTCGAGTTTTTGCGGGCTGACGATTTTCATCTCACCGGCCGGCATTCGTCGCTAAGGTTTGGCCGGCGGCGGCATTCGTCCGAATAGCTGTTCCAGCGCCAGGCCGATCGAAAGCAGCCGGCCATCGCTGCCGGCCGGACCGTCCAGTTCCATGCCAATAGGCAATCCGCTGGTTGCCCCCAAAGCAATCGGAATCTGAAGACCGGGGATTCCGGCATTGCTGCCGGGATCGGTGTTCTGAATGTACATGACGAAATTCGCCAGATCACTGGAGTCGGGATTTGAATCGACCGCTACCTTCGGCACGGTCGGAAATACGATTCCATCGAGACGGTTGTTCGCAAAGGCGTCGCGATAAAGCTGTTGCAGCGCCGGACGCGCGGTCTTGATCGCCGCCTCATAAGCGGGCTTGGCATCCACGACCGTATCGTCCGGGCCCGGCAGTTTGCGCGGAATCACCAGCCCCTCATAGGTGCCCTTGACGTCCGGACTGGCGATACCTCTTACCAATTCCTCGATCGATATTTTCGCGCCGCGCTTGAGATAGGCGACCATGTCGTCATAGGCCTCGTAGAGCGCGATCGGAAAACCAACCTGTCCGTTCAGCTCCATCAGATCAGGCATGTCGACGTCGACTAATGTCACGCCGGCTGCCTTCAATTTCGCATGCGCTGCGGCGATCGCCGCCGCGGTGTCGCCGTCGAGGTTCGCCATCGTCGCGGCGACGACGCCGAGCCGGATGCCTTTCAGGTCGGCGGCCTCGATTTCCGGCTGGCCGGAAATGATGCGATCGAGCAGCACGACATCGGCGATCGATCCCGCCATGACCCCCGCCGTATCGCGGGTGTGGGAGATCGGAGCGATGCCGGTCTGCGGATAGCGTCCGACGGTCGGCCGCAGCGACGCGCAACCGTTGAGCGCGCAGGGAATGCGCACCGATCCGCCGGTATCGGTCCCGATCGTCGCCGGAACAATGCGCGCGGCGATCGCCGCGGCATTGCCCGATGAAGATCCGCCAGCGATCTTCGCCGTATCGTAAGCGTTGCGGACGCCGAATTCGGTGCCGGTCTTGAACGCCATGTTGTAGCCGGAAACGCCGAAGGCCAGTTCGTGCATGTTGGTTTTGCCGATGATGATGGCGCCGGCTGCGCGCAGTTTTGCGACCAAGGGGGCATCCTCGGCGGGAACATAGCCCTTCAGGGCGGGCGTTCCGGCCGTCGCGGGCAGCCCGGCCACTTCGATGTTGTCCTTGATGGCGATCGGCACGCCGCCCAGCGGTTTGCAGGGCTCGCCTCGCGCACGGGCGGCGTCGTAGGCGCGGGCCGCCGCCAAGGCTCCCGCCTCATCCAGCGTAATGAATGCATTCAGTTCGGGGCGAGCCTTTGCCCGCGTCAGTGCGGCGGTGACCAGCTCCACGCTGGTATATTTACCGGCGCAGACGTCGGACGCCGCCTGCGTCGCGGTCAGATGATCGAGATCGAAGGCCGATTGAGCGTGAGCCAAATGCTTTTCTTCACAAAATGACGCTGAGGTTTGGCGATCCCGGCATGAACTCGAACATGCGACCTACGGTTTAGGAAACCGTCGCTCTATCCGGCTGAGCTACGGGACCGAAGCCCCGCGGGTAGAAGCGGGCGCTTGGACGCTCCATACCAGAGCGGCCGCGTGATCGCCAGCCTCCGCAGCGAGCTCATCAGGGCGGAAGCGTCACGCGGCTGACATCGGCTTTGGGCTAACCGCCCCCGCCGCGCACCGGCTCCAAAACAGAAGAAGATGCAGCGCGGCGCCGATGGCGTCGCCGATACTGGCCTGGCGGATGGCTTTGTTCGCCTTCGCACAAAGGAATTTATTCCAATAGTCGCGGGTACCCCGCTGACTGGTCAGCCTAATTAAACTTGGCTACAGTGATTTTTGCCCAATAAGGGCAGGAGCAATGCCCGCAAAGGGCAGGAGGCATGCCCATCAAGGGCATGGCCTAGGGAGGACAAGGATGAAGCGACTGATCACGGTCGGGGTAGCTGCATGTCTGGCGACAGCCGCACATGCGCAGACGGCACAAGAATTATCCAAGAGCGATCCAAGCTACGTACTCAATTACGGCATGGACTATGGACAGCAGCGCTACAGCGCGCTGGCCAAGATCAATGCCGAGAACGTCAAGCATCTGGCTCCGGCCTGGAACCTGAGCTATGACGACAACCGCGCCGAGGAATCGCAGCCGCTGGTCTACAAGGGCGTGCTGTATGTCACGACCAACAGCGCCACCATCGCGGTCGACGCCAAGACCGGCAAGCAACTCTGGAAGACCAAGGTCGAGTATCCGCCGGAGACCCCGCGCGTGGTCTGCTGCGGCATCATCAACCGCGGTGCTGCGATGTATGAAGGCAAGATCATCCGCGGCACGCTCGATGCAAAGCTGGTCGCGCTCGATGCCAAGACCGGCAAGCAGTTATGGAAATCCGACGTCGCCGAGATGAAGGCCGGCTACACCATGACCGGCGCGCCGCAGATCGCCGACGGCGTCATCCTGACCGGCATCTCCGGCGCCGAGTTTGGTACCCGCGACTTCATCGACGGCTGGGATCCGGCCGACGGCAAGCATCTCTGGCGCACCTACACGGTGCCGCTGGCCAATGAAAAAGGCGGCGACACCTGGGCCGGAGATACCGCCAAGACCGGTGGCGGATCGACCTGGATTACCGGCTCGTTCGATCCGGAACTCCACACTGTCTATTGGGGTATCGGCAACCCCGGACCGTTCAACGCCGCGGGCCGCAAGGGCGACAACCTCTACACCTGCTCGGTTCTCGCGCTCGATCCGAAGACCGGCAATATCAAGTGGCACTATCAGTTCTCGCCCAACAATCCGTTCGACTATGACAGCGTCGCCGAAATGATCCTGTCGACGATCGACGTCAAGGGCAAGCCGACCAAGGTCTTGATCGACGCCAACCGCAACGGCTTCATCTATGTGCTCGATCGGACCAACGGCAAATTGATCGCCGCCAATCCCTACGTGAAGGTGAACTGGGCTTCGAGCATCGATATGACCACCGGTCGGCCAGTCGAAACCGAGGTCTCGACCAAGGCGCGCGCCGGCGAACAGGTTGACGTGTGGCCATCGATCCTCGGCGGCAAGAACTGGGAACCGGGCTCGTTCGACCCGAAGACCGGCCTTGCCTATTACAACACGCTCAACTTCGGCGGCCACTACAAGGCGGTGCCGGCCGAATACAAGGAAGGCGAATGGTTTCTCGGCATGGACCTGACCCTTGGTTGGGCTTACCCGGAAGGTCCGCGCGGCTTCCTTAAAGCCGTCGATCCGATGACGGGCAAGGCTAAGTGGGAAGCGCCGAGCGATCTTCCGCGGTTCTCGGGCGTGTTGTCGACCGGCGGCGGGGTGGTCTTCTCGGGCCAGCTGACCGGCGAGTTCGAGGCGTTTGATGCCGAGAACGGCAAGAAGCTGTGGTCGTTCAAGACCGGATCCGGCATCGAAGGCCAGCCGATCACCTGGGAACAGGATGGCGAGCAGTATGTCGCCGTATCGGTCGGCGTCGGCGGCGTGTATTCGCTGTTCTCCGGCGACGAGCGGATGGCTTCGATTCCGCCCGGCGGCTCGCTCTGGGCTTTCAAGCTGATGAAGTAATCGGCCGCTTGTTAGACTGAGGGGGCCGCCGTCGTGGCGGCCCCTTCTTCGTGTCGTCTTCATGCTTTCGGGAATGCAATCGATGAATACCAGAGGTTCGGCTTTTGGATGTCCGCGTTCGGCGCGCTGTTTGTTGCCATACTACTTTTTGTCACGAGCTCAAGCTTCGCCGCCGAAGTGTCAGCGAGCGACCCTGCGCAGATCGCCAAGGGGAAAGCTCTCTACGGCACCAATTGTCTGCACTGTCACGGCATCAACATGGTCACGCCCGGCACGGCGGCGTTCGATCTGCGCGAATTTCCGCATGACGACAAGGCGCGCTTCGTGAATTCGGTAACCCATGGCAAGAACAATCGTATGCCGCCATGGGGCGACATCCTCAAGCCCGAGGACATCGATAACCTCTGGGCGTACATATTGACCGGCGGAAAGCCGTGACAAGGAAGCTCATGAAGACCAGATCAGCGACGGCGCTCGCCAGTGCTGCATTGATTCTGACGCTGACGGCATCCGCGAGGCCGGCGGCAGCCGAGGAGGAACTTCGCGTCTGCCTGAACGAGAATACTCCGCCTTACTCTTTCCATGAGGGCAAAGAGGCCGGCGGGTTCGACCTTGCCGTAGCCGAAGCCGTCGCCAAGCGTCTCGGTCGCACGCTCTTCAGTCCAATGGTTCGAAACCGGCATCGATGCCGACAGCAGCCTCACCTTGCAGGCCAACGCATTGCTGTCGGATGGTCGCTGCCAGCTCATCGGCGGTTACCCGCTGTTCCGCGTCGCCCTCGGCCGGCCCAATGTGGAAACCGCGCGCCTGCCCGGCTTCGAGGGCGCCAAGCCTGACGATCGCCGCCGCCGCGTCACCCTCGGCGAACTGGTGCCGACCAGGCCGTATCATTTCGCACCGCTCACCGTCATCCTGAGCGGCTCGGTCGCCGACAAATCGATTTCAAGCCTCGCCGATCTTGCGGGCCTGCGGCTCGGCGTCAACCAATCGACGCTCTCCGACGCGATTTTGATGCGCTATGGCGCGGGCAAATACGTCAACCAGGTCACCCATTTCATCCCCGGGCGCAGCGAGCTGTTCCCCCGCATGGAAAGCGGCGACATCGACGCCACGCTGACCGAACTGCGCCGGTTCGACGACTATCGCGACAAGCACCCGGACACAAAACTCAAGGCCACCGGTTACTTCCACAAGATCGGGTTCAACATGGGCTATGTCGGCCTCGGCACCGACCGGCCGCTGATCGAGGCGGTCAATGCGGCCGTCTCCGATCTCATCGCCAAGGGCGAACTCGCCGCCATGGCGAAGAGCGCCGGCATGACCTACGTGCCGCCGACCGAACCGGATGTCCTCGAAGGAATCTCGATCGTCGATTTTTTCAAGGACTAGGTGCTGAGGCCAGCGGCCGGATTCGAATTTCAAACAGCCAACACGCAAAGTGGTTTGAGATCGTCATTGCGAGCGTAGCGAAGCAATCCATGTAGCCGTGAAGAAAGAATGGATTGCTTCGCGGAGCTTGTCATCGGGCGCGCATTTGGCGCGACCCGTTGGCTCGCAATGACGGCAAGATGCACCTCCGCTCTCGCGGCACGGATAGCGCCCGAGTTGCGCGTGAACCTGTCGCCCAACAATGCCGGAATGGCAGCGATTGGCGTGATGCCAAGCTGAATGATGATAACGCGCGCTTCGTTAATTCGGTAACCCACGGCAAGAACAATCGTATGCCGCCATGGGGCGACATCCTCAAGCCCGAGGACATCGATAACCTCTGGGCGTACGTATTGACTGGCGGAAATCCGTGACAAGAAAGCTCATGAAGATCTGGTCGGCGGCGTGACGGCGTCGCGCGCGATCGACCTCAACGCGTCCGCGAGCCCCTGCGGATCGTCGGTGCCGATGCGACGAATATCGTGGGACCTTAAACGCAGTTCGACCGCGTCGAGGCCCGACACGTTGTAGAGCCGGAAGCCCGGCCGCGTTCGGATGCCGAAGCCGTTCCACCAATGGTTACGCACCACCGCAACCGTTTCGATTTCATCCAGCGCAAGCCGATAGGTCCAGAATCCGGGACCGAAATGCCATCGCAACTCGTTGCCGTTCACTTCAACGGTCAGGGATGAGAATATAAAGGCAACGGCAACGAGAATGATCAGCACGACCACCGGCGACCATTGCCCGGTCCGCCAGGCGATCGCAGCATCGATTGCGGCGAGGACCAGACAGAGGAACATGATCAACGTGCCGCGCTGTGTGTGACGATACGGCATGGCCGTAACCCTTCCATCTGGAAACACCGATCCAACCGGGATGCCTCATTTTGAGGCCTCCTGGAGCAGGATCGGTTCTGGTTGAATCAGAACCGATGCTCCAGTCTTCTGTTTTGACGCGTTTTCTTCACGCGAACCGGTATCCACCCCGCATCAAGTGCGGGGCAGGCTTTCGCTGGAAAAACGCTCCTGTCTCATCGTTTTGGTCGCCGAAATCCGCGCTCGGAGTTCATGATGCGCCACGATTTGCTCGCCGCCATGACGCCATCTCAATTGGGCATGAATGTGACGCGTCCCGCCACAACATGGAAAGAGTTCCACCACTCGCGCGGGAAAAATCGCCGGTTACGGGGTGACAAGCCGGCCGATAATGACGACAATCGGGATAAATTGTGTCGCCGAAATTCGCGTTGAGAATTAAACTTTGAGGACAATGTCTCGCATATCCGCCTTGTTGATGGCCGCGATCGCCGCTGGCTTCGTGCTGACGTCGCCGCGCGCCTATGCGGGGTGGTGGGGCACGCGCGCGCCTGTCGATTTTGAGGAATGCGCCGATGCCGCCGAAAAGGCGGCGACCCGGGAAGCGAAGGCGGCGGCACTGATCGAATGCAACGCAAAGTTTGCCGCACGGCGCAAGCCCGGCGGCGGCTACACTTATTTCGATTTCATGCAGAACCGGACCTTCGATATCGCGGGTCCAAATCCGACGCCGGAAGAGCAGAAGCGGATCGACGAACAATATACCGAGTTCCTCGACCGCGAGCGGCAAAGCAATATCGCGGCGGCGTTCGCGGCAAAACAGCAACAGCAACAACTGCAGCGGGCCACCTTCAGGAGCGAGACCGAGAAGGTACCCGTGCCAGTGCCGGCGCCGAACAAGCCCGCCGGCGCCAATGCCAAGCGTCTGAAAGCCTCAAATTGCGCAAGCCATTCCTTCTCTTGCGACTGGCCGCAGCTTTCCGAAAAGCTCAACGACCTGAAGAAAGTGCTGTTCGGCTCTTCTTCAACCAAAGACAAACGCAGCTGACGTTCGCCGTTATTGCTGATGGCGCCGGCATCGTTTTCAATCGATGCCGCGGTGCATTTGCTTGACGCGGCGGCGGGATATCCGATGGCGAGCAGACACGTCCGGTTGATGAACCGTCGACGCGTTTCGCTGCTCCTGCAATCGTGCATCGTAGCCCGGCGACGGGGTGACGGTCGGCGGCGCCGATCTTGCCGGCATGATTGCAACCCAGCCGGCAAAAGACAGCAGCGCTACAACGGCAAGGCCGGCGGAAAATCGTTTCATGTCGGTGCTCCCGGCCGGATCTGATCCGGCATCAGCCTGGGCGAGCCTTTGCCGGCCGCTTCGGCGCTCCTGATCAACGCGACGATGCGCCGGGAGAGCGGGACCTGCAGACCGTGCCGGTCGGCGATCCCGGTGATGACGCCCTGCAGGTAGTCGATTTCGGTGCGCCGGCCGCGCTGCAGATCTTCCCACATCGATGAGCGCGCCTCGGGATCGATCTTCATCGTCCGCCCCAGCAACACCCCGAACACGGCATCGGGCAGCCGCAGCAAATGGGGCGTCCAGCCGGCGGGGATCGGCGTCGATGATACCGGCTTGATGCCCTCGGCCCTGATGGCCGCAAGCCCCTCGGCCATCTGGTCGGCGAACAACACGCGCCAGGCGCGTTGGCTGAGCTGTTGGCGTAACGGCAGGTCAGCCAGCGCGTTGAGCGCGTTGTTGAGATTGACCAAGAGCTTGCCCCACTGCACGCCGGCGATGTTGCCGGACGAACGCATGTTCAGGCCCGGTACCGAAAGCCGATCCGCGGTACCGGCGTCGTCCCGTTCGAGGACGATATCGCCCGAGGTAGCGCGGTGAAACCGGCCCTGGCCGAGCGCGATGACATTGAACGGCACCATGCCCGCCAGCACGCGCCGCCCGGGCAGTCGTTCGCGCAGCACAGCCGCATTGCCAACGCCGTTCTGCAGGCTGACGATGACGGCATCGGCGGGAGCGTGCCGGGCGATCAGATCCGCGATCCCAGCGGTATCGGCGCTCTTGACGGTGACCAGCACCACGCCGGCATCGATAAAAATTGAAGGGTTTTCCGACAGCATCAGCCGGTCCGCCGCGATCCGCCGCTCCGAGCCCTCGAAGCCGGTCAGCCGCAACCCGTTATCTTCGATTTCCCGAATGACGCGCGGGCGCGCCAGCAGCCCAACGGGGCGCCCGGCAGCCGCAAGCATGCCGCCGACAAAGCAGCCGATGCTGCCGGCCCCGGCAATGCCAATGAGCTTTCCGGCAATCATCCTGCCCTGCCCTCAACTGATCCCCGGCTAGAGCGCGATGCGTTTTGGCTGAATCGGCATCGCGCTCTATCTTTTTGTTTGAGCATGATCTTTTTCGGAAAAACCGGTATCCACTTTTCCGGATCATGCTTTAGCAGACCCTGCCTTCGCTGCCTATTCGAGGGGCGGTCGCGCCCGGCGACTGGCGGGAACCGTGCCTTGTAACCGTCATGGCGCACCGTTATGTTTCCCGGCGGGCGGGCATTCGGCAGGAGGTGATCATGGGTTTACTCGACGTACTCAACGGCATGCAGAATGGCCCGCGCGGCCCCAGCACTCCAAGCGCACCAGGCAGCAGCAGCGGCATGTCGCCGCTAACCATGGCGATCCTTGGATTGCTCGCGTTCAAGGCTGTGAAACACCTGACGGCGGGCCAGCCGGGCGCCACGCCGGCCCCATCGCCAGGCACGACGACCGCGAATGCCGGTCCGGCCGGCGGCGGCGGGCTCGGCGGTCTCGGCGGTCTCATCCCCGGTGGATTGGGCGGCCTGCTCGCAGGCGGTGCCGCGGGAAGCGTGATCAGCGGCGGGCTTGGTGACCTGCTCAAGCAATTCCAGCAGAATGGCCATGGCGAGACCGCCAATTCGTGGGTGAGCCCGGGCCCGAACAAGCAGATTGCGCCGCGCGATCTTGCCAGTGCGCTGGGCGCCGATCAGATCAATAGCCTGGTATCGCAAACCGGCCTGTCGCGGGACGAACTGCTCTCAGGCCTGAGCCAGCATTTGCCCGAGGTGATCAACCATCTGACGCCGGACGGACGGCTGCCGACCGAAAGCGAGCTATCGGGACGGCTCTGATGCCGGTCGTCATGAGCTTTTGAGATTCGGCTTTTTCAGGAAGGGACAACAGCTATGAGCGGCATTCTCTGGATCATCATCGTCGGCGGCGTCGCCGGAATTATCGCGCGAATGATTTCGCCGGGCCCGAACAACCCGAGCGGATTTATCCTGACGGTGGTGCTCGGTATTGCCGGCGCGTTTCTGGCGACCTTCATCGGCCAGTTGATCGGCCATTACGGTCCGGACCAGGGCGCCGGCTTCATCACCGCCACGATCGGCGCGCTGGTGGTGCTGTTCATCTGGAACAGGCTGGTGGCCAGCCGCGTGATTTCCGACCCCGGAAACAAATAGAGGCGGGAGCTGCGCTTTCCGTCATGGCCGGGCTTGTCCCGGCCATCCACGTCTTTCTTGCTGACGCCAAGACGTGGATGCCCGGCACAAGGCCGGGCATGACGAACTTTGGGTCAGGCACTCAACTCACGAGATGCAGGCCGGCGTCCATCCGAACCAGTTCGCCGGTCATGTGACTTGATGGCGGCGTCGCCAGAAAACACACCAATGCGGCGATATCGTCGGCTGACGAAGCGACCTTGAGCGGCACCCTGGCCACGACATTGTCGCGCACCTGCTTGGCGGCGGCCGCGCCGCGGCCCTTGGTGAACCAGGGCGTATCGATATAACCCGGACAGACGGTGTTGACGCGGATCAGCGGCGCCAGCGCGCGCGCCAGCGAATAGGTCATGGTGTTCAACGCACCCTTGCTCGCGGCATAGGCGACCGAAGAGCCGATGCCGCTGATGCCGGCAACCGACGACACGTTGACGACCGCCGACGCGCGTCCCGACGCCTTCGCACCCGCCTCCAGCAGCGACCTTGCCGCCCGCACCATCTGGAACGGGCCGATGGTGTTGACGCCGAACAGCCGCTGAAAATCTTCCGCCGACAATCCGTCGAGATTGTCGTGCGCCACATGCTTGGTGGTGCCGGCATTGTTGATCAGCGCATCGAGACGTCCCCACGGGGCCGCGGCCGCGACGATCTTCCGGCAATCCTCGTCGCGGGACACATCACCCTGCACGACCACCACTTCGCCGCCCGCCGTCCGGCACAGATCGGCGGTCTGTTCGGCTTCCTTCTGGCTCGAGGAATAATTGACCACGATGCGCGCGCCGTCCTTGGCCAGAATGGCCGCGGTCGCCGCTCCCAGACCGGACGCAGAACCCGTTACAATCGCGCACAAACCATCCTTCGACATCCGCATTTCCTTTTCTTGATTTTGGCTTTCCGCGCTCACGCGCGATCTACCATATCGCGCGGCGAAATGCCTGCAAATTGGCGAAACTCCGTTGCGCGGAATTTGTTTGGCGGCCGCTCGTTCATGCCGGCCCTGCAGGGGCACCTGCGGACTTCGGTGCTTGTCATGGCAGTGGCTTTTCCTCATCATGCGGTGCAAGAAAAGGCCGCATCCGGTGCCCGGCGGAAGTGTCGAGCGAAACGGGCGCGGATTGAAAAACGGGGAACGCTGTGGCGGAGAGTGAGAACATTGTCGTCGAGACGGCAGAACGGATATTCGCGGATCTCGCCGACGCACAAACCATCAACCGCGACGGCAAAGGCGGCTGGAAAGCGCCGCTCTGGCAGGCGCTGACCGAGGCCGGATTGCCATTATCCTGGGTAGCGGAGGATTGCGGCGGCTCGGGCGCCAGCATGGCCGAAGGCTTCAGCGTCTTGAGTGCCGCGGGGCGTTTCGCGATCGCGGTGCCGCTCGCCGAGACGATGCTGGCGGGATGGCTGCTGGCGCAAGCCAACATCGCCTCGCCGGAAGGCACGATGACCGTGGCGCCCGCAAGCCCGAAAGACCGCATCACGCTCGGCGCCGACGGCACCCTGTCCGGCCGCGCGCGCGGCGTTCCGTTCGCCAAGGACGCCGGCCATCTCGCCGTGCTGGCGCAAGGGGCTGCCGGTCTCTCGATCGCGCTGGTCGCCGCCAGCGCCTGCCGGATCGAGGCCGGCCTCAATCTCGCCGGTGACGGCAACGACACCGTGACCTTCAACAACGTGCAACCTGCCGCCATCAAGCCGGCGCCAAAGGGCTTCGATCAGACCTCGCTGATGCTGATGGGCGCGGTGGCGCGGAGCCTGCAAATTGCCGGCGCGCTTGAATCGATGCTCGATATCAGCGTGCGTTACTCCAACGAGCGCGTCGCGTTCGAGAAGAAAATCTCGAAATTCCAGGCCGTGCAGCACAATCTCGCAAGGCTCGCCGGCGAGACCGCGGCGGCGATGACCGCGGCCAGTTCGGCGGCGGACACCATCGCCAACGCGGGCGAATTCGACGATGCGGTTTTCCTCGAAGCCACCGCAGCCAAAATCCGCTGCGCCGAGGCCGCCGAAAAGGGGGCTGCGATCGCCCATCAGGTGCACGGCGCGATCGGCTACACGCTCGAGCACATACTGCATCGCTACACCATGCGCGCGCTGGCATGGCGCGACGATTTCGGCAATGAGAGCTACTGGGCGGTGGAACTGGGCAAGCGCGTCGCCGCGCGCGGCGCCGATGAATTATGGCCGCTGGTCGCATCGCGCTGACATCCGGGATATTCGGGACCACATGAATAGAGATCTGACATGACCGCAGCCCTCCGTTTCGATCCGATCCGCCTGCCGGCCGAATGCGAAAAGCTGCGCAAGGAAGTCGCGTGCTTTTCTCGCCGAGGAAATCGCGGCGGGCACCTTCGATCCGCACAGTCCGCAAGGCGGCGACACGGATGTGCCCGGTTTCAGCAAGCGCGTTGGCGAGCGCGGCTGGATCGGCATGACCTGGCCGAAGAAATATGGCGGCCACGAGCGCAGCTTTCTGGAGCGTTATGTCGTTACCGAGGAAATGCGCGTCGCCAATGCGCCGACGCGGCGGTTTTTTGTGGCCGATCGCCAGAGCGGCCCGGTATTGCTGAAATATGCGCCCGAGCACATCAAGATGGACATCCTGCCGCGCATCTGCCGCGGCGAAGTGTGCTTCTCGATCGGCATGAGCGAGCCCAATTCCGGCTCGGATCTGTTCGCCGCCAAAACCAAGGCGACGAAAACCGACGGCGGCTGGCTGATCAACGGCACCAAGATCTGGACCTCGTCCGCGCAGGTCGCCAATTACATGGTAGCGATCTTCCGCACCTCGCCGCCCACCAAGGAAAACCGCCGGCACGGCCTGACGCAGTTTCTCGTCGACATGAAAACGCCGGGCATCAAGGTCAACCCGATCGCGCAATTGACCGGCAAGGCCGAATTCAACGAGGTGGTGTTCCAGGACGCCTTCGTGGCGGATGATCACATGCTCGGCGAAATCGACGGCGCGTGGAAGCAGGCCACCAGCGAACTCGCCTATGAACGCAGCGGGCCGGAGCGATTTCTGGAAACCTATTACGTGCTGACCGAACTGGTTCGCGCGCTCGGCGAGGAGCCCGACAACCGCGGTGCCGAAGGGATCGGACGGCTGGTCGCGCAGCTGCACACCATGCGCCGGATGTCGGTGTCGGTCGCGGGCATGCTGCATGCCGGCAAGGAGCCGGTGGTCGAGGCCTCCATCGTCAAGGACATCGGCACGATCTGGGAACAGCAATTGCCGCAGCGGGTGCGCGATCTGGCGGCTTTCGTCGAGCCGGATGCCAGCAATCACGAAATTCTCGATACGGTGTTGCCGTTCGCCATGAAGGTCGCGCCCAAGCTTACCATTCAGGGCGGCACCACCGAGGTGCTGCGCGGCATCATCGCGCGCGGGCTCGGACTGCGTTAAAGCGCACGGTCTTTGATTCACACGGACTCTGGAGACTACATCATGGGAAAATTCACGGACATCGGCGTCGAGAAAGCCGGCCACGTCACCACGATCGAGATCCAGCGGCCGCCGCTGAATTTTTTCGATGTCTCGCTGATCAACCAGATCGCCGATGCGCTGACCGAGATCGACAATGATCCGGAAGCCCGCGCGGTGGTGCTCGCAGCCCAAGGCAAGGCGTTCTGCGCCGGCGCCAATTTCGGCGATCCGGCGCGGCAGGAAGCCGAGGCCAAGGAAAAGACCGACCCGGTCTCGCATCTTCCGATCAACCACCTCTACGTCCAGGCGGTGCGGATTTTCCGCAACAAGAAGCCGATCGTCGCCGCGGTCCATGGTGCTGCGATCGGCGGCGGGCTGGGGCTTGCGGTGGCGGCGGATTTTCGCGTCACTTGCCCTGAGGCGCGCTTCGCCGCCAATTTCACCAAGCTCGGCTTTCATCCCGGCTTCGGGCTGACGACGACGCTTCCCGAACTGGTCGGCAAGAACAACGCCGAATTGATTTTCTATACCAGCCGCCGGATCACCGGCGAGGATGCGACCCGGATGGGCCTCGCCAATGTCTGCGTGCCGCAGGATCAGGTGCGGGTCGCCGCCATGAAGCTTGCCTCCGAGATCGCCGAATGTTCGCCGCTCGGCCTGCTCTCGACCCGCGCCACGATGCGCGCCGGCCTTGCCGAGCGCGTGATGGCCGCTACCAACCATGAACTCGCCGAACAGACCCGGCTGCGTTCGACCGAGGATTTCAAGGAAGGCATCAAGGCCACCGAAGAACGCCGCGTCGCCAATTTCAGGGGGCGGTGAGGCAAGCCGATCATTTCTCCACTCGTCGTCCCGGCGAAGGCCGGGACCCATACGCCGTGCCGTCTCGTTTGTGCATCGTGTCGAATTCGTTCGCTTACCCACAGCGCCAGGGGTTATGGGTCCCGGCCTTCGCCGGGACGACGAGCTGAGATTCTTCCGCACCACCAGTGCGTCGACGATGGTGGCGCCCTGGCCTTCGGGATGGACCAGGACCGGGTTGAGCTCGATCTCTGAAACCTGCTCGCCAAATCGCGCCGCGAGCAGCGATAGTTGCGAGATCAATTGCGACAGCGCTGGAATATCTGACTTTCGCGGCCCCGCGGAATCCATTCAGCAATGGCGCCGCCTTGAGTTCGGCCAGCATGGCGGCGGCCTCCGCCGCGCTCACCGGCGCGGGCCGATAGACCACGTCCCTGAACAATTCCGTCGTGACGCCGCCGAGGCCGACCATGACCATCGGGCCGAAGGTTGCGTCCTTTAGGGTGCCGACGATGATCTCGACGCCCTTCTTCGCCATCGGCCCGACCAGAACGCCCTGAATGGCGGCATTGGGCCGATGACGATGCGCGTTGTCCAGCAGCATCTGGTAGGCCGCGAACGCCTCGCCCTTGGTCGTAATATTGACGCGCACGCCGCCGACTTCGCTCTTGTGCGGGATGTCGCGCGACTGGATCTTCATGACCAGCGGCAAGCCCACGCGGGCGATCGCGGCATCGAGCGCCGCTTTTGTCGGTCACCAGCACTTCGTCGGGCAACCCAATACCAGAATTGCGCAGCAGCGATTTACTGTCGGCTTCGGAAAGCGTTGCGGATTCCAGATAGCCGGAGATATCGGGTGGCGCCGACGCCGGGGCTTCGGCCGGCGGCGCCAGCCTGAATTTGGCGCGCTGAACCATGTGGCGCATGGCGACACCGACATGCGTCAGCCCCGACAGCACCACGACGCCGGATGCCGCAAGCTCTGCCCGCGCGAACTGGGACGGCAGCGTATAGGAGTAGAACGCGATCAGCTTGCTCTGCGCTGCTATCACCGGCTTCAGTTCCGCCTGCTTGAACGGCATCCTGCTGTCGCTGGACAGCGACAGCACCACCAGAACCGCGTCCACCTCGTCGGAAACGCTGAGCAAATCGATGCTCTTCTGCAAGCCCCCGCTATGCACGCCTTGCGCGGTGACATCGATCGGGTTGCGCGCCGAGCCATAGGACGGAATCAAGAGCGCGGATTTCAGCCTGGATCGACTCGGAAAGTTCCGGCACCTGCAAGCCCTGCATCGAGACGGTATCCGCGCCCCAGATGCCGGCGCCGCCCGACACGGTGAGAACCGCAACGCGATCGCCCTTGGGCATCGGGTTGGTGGTCAGCACCGCGGCAATGGTGACGGCTTCGTCGAGATCGTTGGAAACGATGAAGCCATATTTGGCGAACACCGCGTCATAGGCCGCGGACCAGCCGGCCATGCTCGCGGTATGCGACGCCGCCGCGCGCTCGCCCGCGCCGGAGCGGCCGACTTTTGTCACAATGACGGGCTTGCCGGTCTCGGCGGCGCGCCGGGCGGCGGCGAGAAACTTCGCGACATCGCGAATGCCCTCGATGAACAGCAGGATCACGTCGGTGGAGACATCCTGCACCATGTAGTCGAGGAATTCGCCGGCGCCGAGGTCGGATTCGTTGCCGGCGCTGACGACATAACTGAGCGCGATGCCAAGTGCTTTGGCGCGGTGATAGATCGCAAAGCCGATGCCGCCGCTCTGGGCAACGATGCCGATCCGGCGTGTGGTCGCGACCAGCCGCGGCGCATCCGGCTTGACGTCGACGGTCGGGCTGAAAGTGGCGGCAACATGCTGGGCTTCGCTGTAAAATCCTTCGGCGTTGGGACCGGAAATCCGCATGCCGGTGGTGCGGGCGAGATCGGCAATCGCCTGCTGCATGGCGGCGCTGTCGCCGCCCTCCTCGGCGAATCCCGACGAGATGATCACCGCATTCCTGACACCGGCGGCGGCGCATTCCCTGAGCGCGCCGAGCACCGCGCGCGCCGGAATCATGACGATGGCCAGATCGATTCGCTGCCCCACCGCAGCGATCGACGGATGGCATTTTAGCCCGTCGATATCGCCGTAATTCGGATTGACCGGATAGAGCTTGCCGGAGAACTCGTTCTTGCGCAGCATCGACAACAGCCGGCCCGGAATTTTCTCCTGATCGCGCGACGCGCCGATCAGGGCGATGCTCGCCGGCGAGAAGAACGTATCGAGCGGGTGCGGCATTCGAATGGCCTTGCTATTATAGGTTGACGGTCGAACTCGTCATTGCGAGCGCAGCGAAGCAATCCATCTTGTGACGTTGACGTCAAGAAAGAGTGGATTGCTTCGTCGCTTCGCTCCTCGCAATGACGGCGGAAGATTCACACCGTCAGATGGAACGTGACCCCGCCGAGCGCAAACGCATCGCCCGAGACCGCGTGGCCTTTGGCCTTCGCCGCATCGCGGACGGCGGCAATGTCGGCGACCCGAAACGTCAGGCCGCTCATCAAGTCGCTTTCGCCCTTGACGAAGCGGAAGCTGCAATTGGGAAGCTTCAGTTCGGGCTCGCCGCCTTGACTTTTGCTGACGGGAATTCCGACGATCCGTCCCCAATGCTCGGCCAACCCTTGCGGATCGGGGCTCTGCATCTCCACGCCGATCAAGGCTTGCGTCACGTCCTTCCGAATCGATTTCTGCCAGTCCGGCCCGGCCGGCGGATAGGGACCGAGGATATCGTCGCTGCCCTCGGTGTGATTGAATTCGATGAACGCCGCGCGGCAATCGCGTGGATGCAGTTGCACGCCATGATAGGGCGCGTGATCGATCACATTGGCGACGCGGACGCCCATCTTCTCGGCATGCCGCCCACGCTCATCCGGATCGTCGCAGCAGAAGATCGCCATGTAGCCGCCGCGGCCGCCGGTCCTGTCGAGAAAGCGCCCTGCCGCGGTGCCCGGCTGAAACGGCGCCACCACTTCCAGGAGGATGGTGTCGACCGGCAGCAGCGCGTTCTCCAGGCCATATTTGGCGACGTTGCCGTCGCGGTAGCAGACGTGGAGCCCCATGATGCCGGCGATGTCGCCGATCACCGGCTCCAGATGCGGCGCTACCAGGCAGATTTGCCGCAGCCTGACATAACCGGTCATTTCAATGGCCTGAGAAGGCGGGCTTGCGTTTTTCGACAAACGCTTTGGCGGCTTCCTTGTGATCGGCGGTATCGCCCGAGCGCGAGTGATGCATCGCCTCGGCGTCGAAACAGGCCTCCAGCGACAAATGCTCGGCGTTGTTGATGTTGCGCTTGATGTAGCCCAGCGTCACCGAGGGGCCTTGCGCCAGCGACATCGCCAGCTCATGCGCCGCGGCCTCGACCTCGGCGTCGGGCACGACGCGGGTCACGATGCCGAGCGCGAGCGCTTCCTGCGCCGTCAGCACCGGCGACGTCAGATAAAGCTCGCGTGCCCTTGCGCTGCCGAGCAAATGGGTCAGGAAATAGGTGCCGCCGTAATCGCCGGACAGGCCGACCTTGGCGAAGGCCGTGGTGATCTTGGCGGAAGCGCTGGCGACGCGGAGATCGCAGGCCAGCGCAATCGAAAGGCCGGCGCCGGCCGCCGCGCCATCCACCTGCGCCACCACCGGCTTCGGCATCTCGTGCAGAATGCGCGAGACTTCCATGCCGCGGCGAAGATTGGCGAGCTTGGCTTCGAACGGCAACGGCGCCCGTCCCTCCGCCATCGATTTCACATCACCGCCGACACAGAATGTGCCTCCGGCGCCTTTGAGCAGAACGGCGCGGACCTCGTGATCTTCAGCCGCGCGCCGCGCCGCTTCGACCAGTCCCAGCGTCATGTCCGCATTGAGCGCGTTGCGCCGATCGGGACGGTTCATGGTGATGGTGAGCAGTCCGGCATCGAGGTTCTGAAGAACCATTTCATTTGCGCTCATGGATTGTCGCTTTCGTTGTTATTGGTTGTCGTTTCAGGGCCGTCATTGCGAGGAGCGTAGCGACGAAGCAATCCAGTTCGTCAATTATCTCTGGATTGCTTCGCTGCGCTCGCAATGACGAAAGGTGATTCGTCGTCCCTTATTTCTTCACCAGCGGGCAGCGCGACAGTTCGAGCGACTGGAACGCCTGATCGCCGGGAACCGTCGCCAGCAGTTTGTAATCGTCCCAGCGGCCCTTGGATTCCGAGGGTTTCTTGACCTCGAACAGATACATGTCGTGCACCATGCGGCCGTCTTCGCGAATCCTGCCGTTCTTGGCGAACATGTCGTTGATCGGGGTCTCCTTCATGATCTTCATGACGGCGGCCGAGTCCGTGGTCCCGGCGGCCTTCACGGCTTGAAGATAATGCATGATCGACGAGTAGACGCCGGCCTGCGCCGCGGTCGGCACTCGCTTCATGCGGGCCATGAAGCGCTTGGAGAACGCGCGGGTTTCGTCGTTCAGGTCCCAGTAGAACGCTTCGGCGAGCAGCAAGCCTTGCGCGGTCTCCAGACCGACACTGTCGATATCGGTGACGAATGCAAGCAGCGGCGACAGCTTCTGGCCGCCCTTCATCAATCCGAATTCGGACGCCTGCTTGATCGCATTGATGGTGTCGCCGCCGGCATTGGCGAGCCCGATCACCTTGGCCTTCGAGGCCTGCGCCTGCAGCAGATAAGACGAGAAATCCGAAGTATTGAGCGGGTGCCTGACGCTGCCCAGCACCGTGCCGCCGGACTTCACCACGACATTGGTAGTGTCCTTTTCCAGATCCTGTCCGAAGGCATAGTCGGCAGTCAGGAAGAACCAACTGTCCAGTCCGCTTTTCACCGCGGCCAGACCCGTCACATTGGCCTGTGCGAAGGTATCGAACACATAATGCACCGTGTAGGGACCGCAGGCCTCGTTGCTGAGGCGGATCGATCCGGGCCCGTTGAACATGACGATCTTGTTGCGCGCTTTGGCGATCTCGCCGGCCGCCAGCGCGGTCGCCGATGCCGCCACGTCGAAGATCATCTCGAC
This sequence comes from uncultured Pseudomonadota bacterium, assembly GCA_963771225.1. Lineage (GTDB taxonomy): Bacteria > Pseudomonadota > Alphaproteobacteria > Rhizobiales > Xanthobacteraceae > Bradyrhizobium. Next base: position 424,674 of record CAVYSR010000018.1, read on the forward strand.
GCCCTGATTATCGAGCATGTCGCGGGCGATATTGGCGGAGAGATCGGCCTTGTTGAGATGATCGGCGACGACGATCTCGATCTTGCGGCCAAGCACCTCGCCGCCAAAATCCTCCGCCGCCATTTTGGCGGCCAGCTCGCTGCCCGGCCCGGTGATGTCGGCGTAGAGGCCGGACATGTCGAGAATGCCGCCGAGTTTCAGCGGCGGTTTGCTTTGCGCCAAAGCTGCGGTGGCAATGGCCGCCGTGGCGACGATGGCCAGCCATGAACCGAGAAAGCTGGAATGAATTGGTTTCATGAAGGCTCCCTGGCAGCGGGCCGCGTTGGCTTGCGGCCTCACTTCTGTTCGCGCAATCATGCCGCAAGCGCTGCGCAGCGGCAAGCCGCGGCAAAGCCGTGCCAATTCGCGTTTTCCGCTAAGCGGAATGAGCGGTTGCCGAGCACATGGTGTCGTGCTGTCGTCGGCGATCATGATTGGGCTTTCGCACAGACATCGCGCGTCGATCTTGCTCTGCGGCCTCGCGCTTGTTGTTACCGCCGGTCCGGCGATCGCGGCGGGATGCGCCTTCGAGGCGCAGGGCGAGGGCCGCGTCGCCGCGGTGATCGATGCACGGACCTTTCGATTAGAGGATGGCCGCGAGGTCCGCCTCGCCGGTATCGAACCGGTCTATTCCGAAAAACCCGAAGGTGAAGCAGCGGACCGCACCTCGGCGCTGGCCGCGATCGTGAGCGGCCACGAGGTCACGTTGGCCGGACAGGACGACACCCCCGACCGGTACGGCCGTCAGCCTGCCTTCGTGTATCTCGATCACTCCGACACATTGGTGCAGGGCCTGCTGCTAGCGCAGGGCGACGCACTGGTTTCGGCCACCGTGACCAACAAGGACTGCGCCTCGGTGCTCGCGGCGGCCGAGGCGGCGGCCCGGCAGGCCAAGCGGGGAACCTGGGCTGATTCGGCGGCCATAAAAAACGCGGAAAGTGCAGACGATATTTTGGCCGGGATAGGGCGTTTTGTGGTCGTCGAGGGCAAGGTTCTGTCGGTGCGGCAGGCCGGGGCAACGACTTACTTGAATTTCGGGCGGAACTGGACACGGGACTTTGCTGTGACTATTTCAAAGCGCATGATAGCGGCGTTCGAGGCCGCTGGAATTGTGCCTAAGTCTCTCGAAAATCGTAAGATTCGGGTCCGTGGCTGGGTCGAGGCGCGCGGCGGCCCACGAATCGAGGCGCTCCGGGTGGGGCAGATTGAGTTGCTTGGCGAGAACTAGCTCGCGGGCAAATACGAGGCTGACGTGGCAGAGTGCGCGGGACGGCGCGAAACCTTGATGAGCGGCCGCCTTTGGGCTGCGCCGGCTTTGCTGTGCGCCGCGTTTGCGCTTGGCGCCTGTGGCGATATCAGCCGGTTTCAGACCGCTTCCCCGACGTCAAACGCCACGACCACCAGCAAGCCGGCGCGGACAGTCGTCTCGCAAAGCCCGGCCGCCGAGCGCGAGCATGAGCGAATTCTGTCCTCCTATGGCGGCTCCTATGACGATCCGGCGCTGGAAGCCCTGATCGGCAAGACGGTCGACCGGCTGGTCGCCGCATCCGAACGTCCGGATCAGGCCTACAAGGTGACGATCCTCAATTCGGGGGCGGTGAATGCATTCGCGCTGCCGACCGGCCAGCTTTACGTGACGCGCGGCCTGATCGCGCTGGCGTGCGACACCTCGGAATTGTCCTCGGTGCTGAGCCACGAGATGGCGCATGTGCTGGCCAAACACGCATCGATCCGCGAAGACCAGGCGCGCCAGGCCGCCGTCGTGACCCGCGTCGTCACCGACATGGGCAGCGATCCGGATCTCACGGCCCTGGCGCTCGCCAAGACCAAGTTGACGATGGCGAGCTTTTCGCGCTCCCAGGAGTTCGAGGCCGACAGTATCGGCGTCGGCATTTCGGCCCGCGCCCATTTCGACCCCTACGGCGCCTCGCGCTTCCTGACGGCGATGGAACGCAACGCCGAGATGAAAGCAGGCAAGACCTCGGTCGATCCGCGCGCGCAGGACTTTCTGTCGTCGCATCCGGCAACGCCGGAGCGGGTGCAGAGCGCGCAAGCAAGTGCCCGGCAATACTCCTCGCCGGAGGGCGGCGAACGCGATCGCGAAACCTACCTCGCCGCCATCGACAACATCGTCTATGGCGAAGACCCGAGCGAGGGGTTCGTTCGCGGCCGGCGTTTCCTGCATCCCAAGCTCGGCTTCACCTTTGCCGCGCCTGAAAACTTCACGCTGGACAACACCGCACAGGCCGTGATCGGCGTGCGCGAGGGCGGCAGCCAGGCGATGCGTTTTGACGTCGTGCGGGTGCCGTCGGAACAGACGCTCGGCGACTACCTCAATTCCGGCTGGATGGAAAATGTCGACAAGGCCTCGACCGAGGATGTGACGATCAACGGCTTTCCCGCGGCATCGGTCACCGCGCATGGCGATCAGTGGCAATTCAAGGTCTATGCGCTGCGTTTCGGCAGCGACGTCTACCGCTTTATTTTCGCCACCCGGCAGAAAACCACCGAGAGCGATCGCAACGCGCGCGAAACCGTGAATTCCTTCCGGCGATTGACGCTTGAGGAGATCCAGGCCGCCAGGCCGCTGCGCATCAAGATCATCACCGCGCAACCCGGCGATACCGTGGAATCGCTGTCGCATCGCATGGCAGGCGTCGACCGCCCGGCGGACCGCTTTCGTGTCCTCAACGGCCTCGATGCCCATGGGCAGGTCAAGGCGCGGGATCGGATCAAGATCGTGGTGGATTGACGCGCGAAAGCGCGTCATCCCGGGGCGCGCTTAGCGCGAACCCGGGATCTCGAACCCAAATCTTGAGTTTCCGGGTTCGGCGCTGCGCGCCGCCCCGGAATGACAAGCACCCAAACAAAAAGCCCGGTCTTTCGACCGGGCTTTTTATTCTCGGTGGACGTGAGAGGCTGCTTACGCTGCTTCGTCCGCGACGGCGGCATCGTCGCCATCGGCGTCCGAATCGCCATCGGCTTCACCGTCCGCCTCGACTTCGGTCTCGGCCTTGGCGCCGCGGCGCGGGCTCTTGGCGAGCTGGCCTTCGATTTCCTTCACCGCCTCGGTTTCCGTCACATGCTGCACGACGGCGATCTCACGCGACAGCCGATCGAGGGCGGCTTCATAGAGTTGACGCTCGCTGTAGGACTGCTCGGGCTGCGATTCCGAACGATAAAGGTCGCGCACCACTTCGGCGATCGCGACGATATCTCCGGAATTGATCTTGGCTTCATATTCCTGCGCCCGCCGCGACCACATCGTGCGCTTGACGCGCGCGCGCCCCTTGAGGGTTTCCAGCGCGCGCTTGACCAGCGCCGGTTCAGACAGCTTGCGCATGCCGACATTGGCGACCTTGGCGGTCGGCACCCGCAGCGTCATCTTGTCTTTCATGAAATTGATCACGAACAGCTCCAGCTTGGCGCCGGCAATCTCCTGTTCTTCGATCGCCAGGATCTGGCCAACGCCGTGCGCGGGATAAACCACGAATTCGTGGGTCTTGAAGCCCTGGCGCTGGGTCAAAACCTTCTTCGGCTCCTCGACGCGCGGCGCAACAGCCGGGGCTTTTGCGGCAGGCTTGATGGCGGCGGCGACAGGCTTCACCGCAGGCTTGTTCGAAACAGCCTTGTTCGAAACAGCGTTGGGGGCAATCTTGGGAGCAACCTTCGAAGCAGTGGCCTTCGAACCAGTCGCTTTCGCGGCAGTTTTTGCAGTCTTGTTTGGCATTGCGCTTCTTTTGTTTTTTGAGGATTTTGCAGCCGCGGCCTTGGTGGCCTTCCGGTCATCCCTCACGGACGCCCGGACGCGGCTCTTGGTTGCACCGCGGCTGGCCGCAGCGACTTTTTTAGAGACCTTTGAAACACTCTTTTTACGCGTTTTCTGTGACACAGCCTGCGCGCGGAAACTGCCACGCCCCTGTTCGATGTTTTCACGGGAACCCGGGGGGCCAAAATTACGCATGGCTGGGTTCGGCTTCTAATGTGCCTAATATAGCACATTTTCCGCAAAAATCAATGATTTAGGGGCTGTGACTGACCTCGGAGAGACCATTCGGCCGAATGACCGAGGTTAGGGTTAAGCCGCCCGGCGAAATGGCTGGCCGATTGTCAGCTCCTCGCCGCCGCCGGCGGCATCAAATTAGTCGCCGGTACCAGGTGCGGGAGAAAAATATTTCTCGAATTTACCTTCCATGCCCTCGAAATCCTTGGCATCCGCCGGGGATTCCTTCTTCTGGGTGATATTCGGCCAGCTCTTGGCATATTCAGTATTCACCTCAAGCCATTTCTCCAGCCCGGGCTCGGTGTCGGGCTTGATCGCATCGGCTGGACATTCGGGTTCGCACACGCCGCAGTCGATGCACTCGTCCGGATGGATCACCAGCATGTTGTCGCCCTCGTAGAAGCAGTCCACCGGGCAGACTTCAACGCAATCGGTATATTTGCATTTAATGCAGGCTTCAGTGACGACGTAAGTCATCCAAGGCTCCGAAACGAGTCAATTTTAAGAGGTTTGCGTAGCGCAGGAAGTCGGCAGCCGCAAGTCGCGCCACTGCACTCCAAGGTCCGCTTTGCGGCGGTTCTATGCCGGCTGAATTCGCTTGAATACAGATAGTTACTCCCGGCTGCCCTGCAAATCCTCGTAGAGCACGCGCGCGGCGGACGCATCGCCCCGCCGTTCAGCGAAACCAAGCACCTTGAGGACACGCACGCCGCGGTCGAGCCCGATCGTCACCACGTCGCCGGCCTTCACGGCATGGCCCGGCGCCTTCTCGCGCACGCCATTGAGACGAACATGACCGGCCTCGATCAGCGCGGCCGCGCTGGTGCGGGCTTTCACGACCCGCGCATGCCACAGCCATTTGTCGAGACGCTGGCGCTCCAAGCAACACCAATTCGAGGACCGGGATTAGAGCGAGATGGCTTTTCGTTGAACCGCCATCTCGCTCTATCTTTTTGTTTGGGCATGATCTTTTCGGAAAACCGGTATCCACTTTTCCGGATCATGCTCTCGTTTAGCGCTGATCCTTGCGGGCGGTGAGCTGTTCTTTGAGCGCGGCCAGTTTGGCAAACGGCGAATTGGGGTCGATCGGGCGTTCGCGTTCGCGCGGCGGCGCGCTGGTTGCGAACTGCCGGTGCGACGGCCCGCCGTCAGGGCGCTTGTCACCCCGTCCGCCTTTTTCACGTCCGCCCTTGTCGCGCCCGCCGCCAAATTTGCCTTTGTCCCTGTCCTGATGCCTGTCCTTGGCCTGAAAGCGTTCGCGCGGCGGACGGCCCTTGTCCTCGCGCGGTTCGCGAACCGGCGCGCCGTCCGCTGCTGCTACCGCTTCGACCGGCGCATCGGTGCGGGCTTTGCGGAAATCATTGTGGCGGTCGCGTCGTCCGCGTCCATGCCGCTCGCGCCTGGCGCTGTCATCGGCTTCATTTGCGGCGACCGCCGGCGGCGCGCCCTCTTGAGGACGATCCTGAGCGCGATCTTGAGGACGGTCCTGATGGCGATGGCGGTGGCGATCATGACGCGGCCGGCGATCGTCCGATCGACCGCCGGGCCGCCACACATCCACCATTTCCGGCGCCGCGACGGCATCGGGCGCAGCCGCTGCGGTCGCGCCCGCATCCGCGGCGGCCGAATCGCCGATGGCCGCCGTCTCAACGGCTGATTCGGGCGCGGCCTGTTCCTGCGGCGCTTCCACTGCTTGCGCTTCAGGTGAGGCCGCCTGGTCCGGCAGAACGTGAATCGATTCGACTGCAACCGCAGCCGGCTCGTCCGCACCGGTCGCCGTGTCGGCGACATCGCTGCTTTCAGCGGCCGCTACCGGTTCGGCAGGCGGCGTCTCTGTGGCCGGCGTTTCCGTGGGCAGCGTTTCTGTGGGTGACGTCGACGCGGTTGGCGTCTCTGCAACGGCGGGGGCGCCCTCCATGACCGTTTCGGAAGACGTTTCGACTGTTACTTCCGAGGCCGCTTCCGGCGCGGGCTCCGCCGGGGCTGACTCAGCCGCGCCTGACTCAGGCATACCCAATTCAGCCAGACTTGGCTCCGCGGCAACGGTTTCGGCCACCACCGGTTTCGGCGGCGGCGCCGGGCGGCGCTCCATGCGATAACCGAGCGCACGCAGGATCGAGGCGAAATCCTCGCCGGCCGAGCCCGTCAGCGACGTCATCGCCTGCGTCACCACGAAACCGCGGCCATCGAACGCGCCGGCAGGCTTGGCGCCGGGCGAGGCCTCGCGCCACGATAGCGCCGGACGAATGAGATCGGCGAGCCGCTCCAGGATATCGACCCGCACCGCGCGTTCGCCGCATTGGCGATAGCCCAGGACGCGGTAGGCATCCCGATCGAGCAGCTTGTCGACCGGGAACGAGGTGCGGCCGCTGCCCGCGAGGTGCTGCGCACCCGACAGCGCCGACATGTCGACATTATCCTGCTTCTGCGCCCACAACAGCGATGCCAGCGCGCGCGCGGCCGGCTTCAGGAGCGGCGGGACGTAAATATGATAGGCCCCGAACCGCACGCCGTATTTGCGCAACGATGCCCGCGACGGCTGATCGAGATCCTTCATCTCCGCCGCGATCTTTTGCCGCTCCAGCACGCCCAGCGCCTCGATCAATTGAAAGGCGATGCCGCGTGCGATCCCTGTAATGTCCTCGGCCTTGGCGAGGTCGAACAGCGGTCCCAGCAGTTTTTCGATATGCGTCTTGAGCCAGAGATCGAGCCGGGTCTGCACCGCTTCGCGCGGCGCACCGGCCAGCCGGTCGTCGGAAATGATGCGGATGCGCGGATGCAGCACGTCATCGGCCGCGACCAGTTTCGCCACCGCGTCGCCGGTCCAGCGGATGGTGCCGTCCGACGTCAGCACAAACTGTTCGTCGGGCGCTGCCGCCAGTTTCTCGGCACGTGCATCGATTTCACCGGCCAGCGCCTTTTGCGCGGTCGCCTGCAATGCCTTGGCATCGGAGCCGGCCTCGGCCGCGTCGGGCGCAAAGGTGAATCCGTCGAGGCGGCCGATCACATGGCCTTCTACGATCACTTCGCCGGTCTTGCCAATTTCCGTATTCAACATCGTGTTTTCCCGCAGGCGGCGCATCAATACACTGGTACGGCGGTCAACGAAACGCTCCGTGAGCCGTTCATGCAGCGCATCGGACAATTTATTTTCGACCTCGCGCGCAATTCCCTGCCAATGCTCGGGATCGGCCAGCCAGTCCGGGCGATTGGCGACAAAGGTCCAGGTCCGGATTTGGGCGATCCGGCTCGACAGCGTGTCGATATCGCCGTCAACCCGATCCGCCTGCTCGACCTGGGCGCCGAACCAGGCATCCGGAATCCGGCCCTTGCGCATCAGAAAGCCAAACAGCGTCGTGACCAGTTCGGCGTGCGCGGCGGGAGCGATCTTGCGGTAATCCGGAATCTGGCAAGCATCCCACAGCCGTTCCACCGCGGCAGCCCCGTGCGCCATCTCGCGCACGTCGGCATCGCGGGCGGCGTGATCGAGCACGCGCAGATCCTCCGCGATCGGGGCGCGGGTCAGCGCTTCGTGGGACGGCGTCAGCGCCAGCGATACCTGCAAGCTCCCGAGCGAGGAGAAATCCAGCTTCGAATTGCGCCATTGCAGAACCTTCACACTTTCGAAGGTGTGATTTTGCAGCGCGTTGACCAGTTCCGGCTCGAACGGCGCGCAGCGGCCGGTGGTGCCGAAGGTGCCGTCGCGGGTGGCGCGCCCGGCGCGGCCGGCGATCTGCGCGAACTCGGACGGGTTGAGGCGGCGGAATTGATAACCGTCATATTTGCGATCGGACGCGAACGCGACGTGATCGACGTCGAGATTGAGCCCCATTCCCACCGCGTCGGTGGCGACCAGATAATCGACATCGCCGGACTGGAACATCGCCACCTGGGCATTGCGGGTGCGCGGCGACAGCGATCCGAGCACGACCGCGGCACCGCCATGCTGACGCTTGATCAGTTCGGCGATGGCATAGACCTCGTCCGCCGAAAACGCGACGATCGCGGTGCGCCGCGGCTGCCGTGTGATCTTGCGGTCGCCGGCGAATTCAAGCTGCGACAGCCGCGGCCGCGTGACGATGCTGGCACCGGGCAGCAAGCGCTCGATGATCGGGCGCATGGTGGCAGCGCCCAAGAGCAGCGTTTCGTCGCGGCCGCGGCGATGCAGGATGCGATCGGTGAAGACGTGGCCACGTTCGAGATCGGCGGCGATCTGGATTTCATCGACCGCGAGAAACGACACGTCGAGGTCCCTCGGCATCGCCTCGACGGTGGAGACCCAGAACCGCGCCTTCGGCGGCTTGATCTTTTCCTCACCGGTGATCAGCGCGACGGAATCCACCCCGGCGCGATCGACGATCTTGTTGTAGACCTCGCGCGCCAGCAGGCGCAGCGGCAAACCAATGACGCCGGAAGAATGCGCCAGCATCCGCTCGATGGCGAGATGGGTTTTGCCGGTATTGGTGGGCCCGAGCACCGCGGTGACGCCGAAGCCGGGAGCCCGTCCGTTGGCGAACGTCGGCGCTGAAGAAGAAAAGACCATGTTTTCCGGGGATTTCTGCGTCGTTGGCGTTGGCGAAGTGTTTCACAATGCGACGCATTTGAGGTCGCGGCTTAAGCTCTGGAACGAGTCCGGAACGAATCGCGCCCGAATCGGTGACTCCACTCCACTCCGGCTTCGTTCACCGCAACATCTCGCGCTGGCGCCGCATACCGGCACTAGATCAAGTTTGGCGCGGGTCGACAAGAGAGGGCATGGCGGCGAAATCCTTAAAATGCGTGCGCCCACCGAGTCGAATCAGAAAGCGGAAAGAGTCAACTGGATTCACGGTCTCGGTCATTTCGGGGTAATGCGTTAGCACCGGGCCTCAGAGGCGCGATTGCGCATCGGGGGAATCACGGCAGGGCGCATCACTGTGTTTTGGCGACGCGCGGCGGCGTCGCCGTGGTGATGAACTGGGTGGCTTCCAACATGGCGGTGCCGAGCGGCGTCGGAACCGCCATCCGGAACGGGACCAGGATGCGGGTTCCGGCAACCGGCGCGAAGGCGACTTCGATGTTGCGCTGCGCAGTGAGGTATTTGATCACGGCGCGATCCGGGATGTAGCCGGCGATCGGCGAGAAATAGACCGCGCAGACCACTACAGGACCCTGATAGCCCTTTTCGGCCCTTACCGTTTCCATCCGCTTGTAGTCGAGTTTGAGATCGTAGCGCATGCGGCCGTCGAAAATGGCAGCGCCGGTGCGGCAAGCATCGGGGTTGAGCGGATCGCCGGAACCGGGGACCCGCAGCATCGATCCCGTCATCGGGTCGAAGACGCCACGGCGATTCGCGTCGGTCACAGGAAGCCGCTCGGGATCGACCGGAGGCTCCGGCTCGATGGCATATTCCCGGATATTGCCGCCGGACAAAATCATCCGGATCACTTCGGTTCGCTTCGAAGTCGTGGTGCTGGCGGAATAGCTTGTCGCCATCAGCGCGCCGTTGACGACGCGCCCCTGCGCGGCGCCGGTACCCGTGCCGCCGGCGAACGCCTTGAGCAACCCGGAAGTGCCGCCGGAAGCCGCGGCGGTAAACTGGTCGTCCGATATATCGATGGTCCAGGCGCCTTTGCCGACCGGGATGCCAGCCAGCGTCGCCTCATAACGCGCGTCCAGCCTGCCCTGGGCGAGCGCGGAATGCGGGTCCGCCAACAGCAGCAATGCGCCGGCGCACAGACTGCCCAACAGCCGCAGCGGAATTTGGACCAGCCGGAGGGAAATGATGCGATACCTGATCACTGAGAGGCGGTCCTCAACTACGCGCAAGCAATGTTTCATTTAAGCAAAAAAATCCGGCAAACAACGCGTGCTCCGCAAAAGCATGCCCTTGGACCTGATCCCGGGGTGGATACCGGTTTTGCAAATGGCATATGCGAAAATTGAATTTGGTACGCTTTTTCAACAAATTCGCGCCAAGCCGCGGGAACACTCGCGGCAGCCATGATGTCGTCGGCGAATACGCCGTTTATATGATGGCCAGAGCCCGCCTGCAACGGCGCCCGAATGCCTGCAAAAACGGCCCTTCCGGCGGCGCAAACCTTGACGCCTTGTCGCTCTGCCCCTATACGTCCGCGGTTCCCTGGATGGACGTGATTTTGAACCCCGCACCGCACCTTGAACAGGGCTGGAGGGCGGGATGGAAGAGGATTTAGTGCGATGTCGCGGCGCTGTGAACTGACGGCCAAGGGCCCGCTGGTGGGCCACAAGGTAAGCCACTCGAATATCAAGACCAAGCGCCGGTTCCTGCCGAACCTGTGCAACGTCACCTTCATTTCCGACGCGCTGGGGCGGAACGTCCGGCTGCGGGTTTCGACCAACGCCATCAAATCCGTCGATCATCGTGGCGGCCTCGATGCATTCCTGATCAAGGCCAAGGCAGCCGAACTGTCACCCCGGGCGCTTGAGTTAAAGCGCCAGATCGAGAAGAAGGTGCCAAAGGCTGAGTTCGTGAAGAAGGCGAGCTAAGGCTTTCGTCGAACCGGTTCAGTGCCGAAGCGTTTTGAATGGCCGGGTCGCAAGACCCGGCTGTTTGCGTTTTGAGCCGAGTGAAGACCGAGCAAGTCGGCGCCGCTTGAGCGGCTCACGGCTTCGCGCCAGACCCAAAAAGAAACCAAAAATTAGGGTTACCCAATCGTCAACGCTCAGTTTTTCTTAAGCATTTCCACCCACAGTCAACTGGCGGCGCGTGTCAGTGGCAATCGTGGGTTGTTCAAATGCATAAGATTTCGGCTGTTGTCGTCAGCCTGATCCTGGGTACCGGTCTTGCAAATGCGGCAGACCTTCCGAATATCCAGGGCGTCCCGATCGTTGTTTGGTCCTGGACCGGCCTCTATGTGGGCGGACACATCGGCGGCGGCCTCGGAAGCACACAGATTTCCGATCCCGCAGGGCCTTCGATCTATGGCGGCAACGTCAGAAGTCCCGCCGCCCTCGGCGGTCTCCAGGCTGGCTATAACTGGCAAGCCCCCAATTCGCACTGGGTCTTCGGCGTAGAGGCCGACGCCAGCGCGCTGGGCGCCGACGGCACGGCCACCTGCCTTGCTTCATCCGGCGTTTTCATCTCGGCCAATTGTCACGTTCGTCAGAATGCCAGCGGCAGCCTGACCGGCCGGATCGGCTATGCGGCGGGGCCGCAAGGGCACACCTTGATCTACGCCAAGGCCGGCGCGGCCTTGCTGGAAGAACAGATCGATATGACGACCAACGCGGCCTATCCGCCGATATCCACCGGCTTCAGCGGTCCGCGATTGGGATGGACGGTTGGCGCGGGACTGGAAAAGGCGATAACCCCTGCCTGGTCGTTCCGGGTCGAATATGATTATGCGAATTACGGCAGCGCCAACGTCGCAACACCAGCAAGCTATCTGCAAGTTCTGCCGCCATCGCCGTTCAGTTATGTGGCGACTCCGGGCAGCACGAGCAGCGTCAGCCAGAACGTGCAAACCGTCAAAATGGGCCTCAACCTGAAACTCGGCCAAGACCTTCACGCCCAATGGGAGCCGTCGCCGTCCGACTATCATTTGCGCGGGACGTCCACCGAAAGCTTTATTCCCGGTGCGGAGATCGAAGTCGGAGGCCGCACCTGGTACAGCTCCGGCAGATTTCAGAAGGATCTGGGCGCAACGGCCAATCAGCCCCAGCAGGACCTGCTGGTCTCGAGGCTTACCTACAACACGACAGCGGCGTCAGGCGAACTGTTCGGCCGCGTCGACACCGACACTAATTTTTTCATCAAGGGCTTTATCGGGGCCGGGAATATCCTCTCCGGCAAAATGAACGATGAGGATTGGCTGATCTTCGATGAGACCGTGCCCTATTCGAACACCGTTTCCAGTGTGAAGGGAAGTATCGATTACGCCACGTTCGACGTTGGATATTCGCTGTTTCGCGGGCCGAACTCCAAAATCGGCGGCTTTGTCGGCTACAATTATTACACCGAGAACAAGTCAGCCTATGGCTGCACCCAGATCGCCAACAGCAATTCCGATTGTGTGCCGTCGATTCCGAATTCCACGCTCGGCATTACGGAAAACGACCGATGGGATTCATTCCGGATCGGCCTCAACGGCGTGGTCACGCTGGTGGACAGGCTGACGCTGACCGCCGATGCCGCTTATTTGCCCTATGTCGCATTTCGCGGCACCGACAATCACGTGCTGCGAACCGATGTCCCCAACACGATCTCCCCGGAGACCGGCGCCGGACAGGGCGTACAGCTCGAGGCCATCCTGGCCTATGCGGTGACGAATTCCCTCAGCGTCGGTGCGGGCGGCCGCTACTGGGCGATGTGGGCGACCGATGGCTATACCAACGTATTCGGCACCGGGTGCCCCTGCCAAACATTGCCGGTCCGAACCGAACGCTACGGCGCGTTCCTGCAGGCCTCGTACAAGCTGAACGGAATCAAATAGCCGTTTGGCCCGTGGACATCTTCACGCGCGCTGTCGTTCCACACTCGGCATGAAACACGGGACGGCGGTTTAAATCCGCCGTCCCGTTGCTGTTCATCAGATCGCTCTTTCGCCTCACGCCGCGCGGACGAGGTCCGCGTTGAGATGCTTCAGCCGCGGCATCACTTCCTGCTTCAACAGCCTGATCGAATTGTGCCAGGCCTCGGGCTTGTGCTTGTAGTCGAAGCCGAACACCAGGAGCGTGCCGAAGCCGCCGACCTCGCGATAGATGGCCTCGATCTTCTCGGCAACGGTCGACGGCGAGCCGACGAGCCAGTTGCGACGGGCGCAATAGTCAACCGTGACGTCGCTGTCCGGCACCGAGGGGTCGTGCTTGAGATAATCCTTGAAGCCGAAATGACCGAGCAGCGGCAGGAAGTACTCGCCCTGCATGCGGCCCATCATGTCGCCGGCCGAGAGCTTCCAGGCCTCCTCGTCGGTATCGGCCACCATCACCTCGCGCACCAGCCGCCAATCCTGCCGCTTCGGCTTGCGTCCGGTCTTCGCCGCACCCACCTCGACCGCGTCCCAATGGCTTGCGACATAGGCCGGGTTGAGGTTGAGGCTCATCGGAATGTAGCCGCGCTCGCCGGCGAGCTTCAGCGTGTCGGAGTTCTTGCTCAGGCCGGCGACGCCGATCGGCGGATGCGGCGCCTGCAGCGGCTTGAGGTGGGGCTTGAGGAAGTCGAACATCGTGTCGGGTTTGTTGACGGTCCAGAATTTACCCTTGTAGGTCCATGGCGCGTCTTCGGTCCACATCTTCAGGATGATCTCCAGCGCCTCGCGCGTCATGTCGCGGTTCTGGCCGGACATGCCATCGACATTGAACATCGCCCAGTCGCTCGGCAGGCCGGAGGCCGCGACGCCGAAATTCAGGCGACCGCCGGAGAGATGATCGAGCATCGCAACGCGGTTGGCGAGTTCGGCCGGATGATGATAGGGCAGCAGGAAACCGCCGGGGCCGATGACGAATGTTCTTGGTCTGCAGCAGCGCCTGTGCGACCAACAGGTCCGGCGCCGGATGCGGCTCCCACGGCGCGGTATGGTGCTCGCCGATCCAGGCTTCCTGATAGCCGAGTTCATCGAGCCATCGCAGCACCTGAAGGTCCCAGTCGTGACCCTCTTTCAGCCCGCATTCCGGCGGATGCGAAGGCATGGTGAAATATCCGATTTCCATGGGCTTTCCTCTCGTCGTTTTTCATTTTTATGACGTCTTGCTGCACACGCGAAGAGCGAGCACGCACGCACCATCAATTTCCGGCCTTGCTTAAGGCCGAAATATGGCGGGAGAGGCTGATTTGAAAATGACCGGGACGTCGCCCGTTCACCGGGTGCCGAACGTCGTGGTCCCGAACAGATCCTTCTGCTCGTGCGGCGGGGCGCGCCAATAGGCCGGGGGTGCCGCGACATGACCGCCGAGTTCGGCCGCGGCATGCCAACCCCAGCGCGGGTCGTAAAGCATGCCGCGCGCCAACGCGACCATGTCGGCCTTGCCCGATGCGACAATGTCCTCGGCCTGCTTTGGCTGCGTGATCAGGCCGACCGCGATCGTGTTGACGCCGGACGCTTGCTTCAGAGCTTGCGCGAACGGCACCTGATAGCCGGGGCCGAGCGGAATCTTCTGCTGCGGCGATACGCCGCCGGAGGACGCATCGATCCAGTCGACGCCGCGCTTTTTCAGCTCATGGGCGAACTCAATGGTCTGCGCGATGTCCCAGCCGCCCTCGACCCAGTCGGTCGACGAAACCTTGATGCCGACCGGCTTATGTTGCGGAAACGCCGCGCGCACCGCGTCGAACACCTCCAGCGGATAGCGCAACCGGTTTTGCAGGCTGCCACCATATTGATCGGTGCGCCGGTTGGAGATCGGCGACAGGAACTGATGCAGCAGGTAGCCGTGCGCGCAGTGCAGTTCGAGACCGTCGAGGCCGAGCCGCTCGGCGCGTTTGGCGGCCGCTGCGAAAGCATCGCGGATGCGCGCAAGCCCCTGCGCATCCAGTGCCAGCGGCGGTCGCTCGCCCTCCTTGTGCGGCACGGCGGAAGGCCCCTCGGCCTGCCAGCCGCCTTCGGACAACGGGATCAATTGGCCGCCGTCCCACGGCGTATGGCTCGACGCCTTGCGGCCGGCATGAGCAAGCTGCATCGTGACGGCGATCTTCGAATGCTTGCGCACCGAAGCCAGGATCGGCCTCAGCGCGGCCTCGGTGGCGTCATTCCACAGACCGAGGCATCCCGGCGTGATGCGGCCGATCGCTTCCACCGCGGTAGCCTCGATGCAGAATATCGCTGCACCCGACAGCGCCAGCGTGTTGATGTGCGTGAAATGCCAGTCGGTGGCTCCGCCGTTTTCGGCGGAATACTGGCACATCGGCGCCACCATGATGCGGTTGGGAAGCGACAGGCCGCGCAACTGGAACGGAGAAAACAGAACGCTCATGTGGCTTTTTCCTGGGGAATTCCGGGCGGGAGGACGGACTGCCCTTGTGTAGCGGGCCGCCGCGTTTTCCTCAACCACAAGCCTCGGGTTCGGCCTTCCACCTGGGCCGTACTTCACCTTGCCGTCACTGCGAATACCACCAGTCGGGAGCGCCGGGCCTGGCCGGCCGCAAATCGACGGCACGGTAGCGATGACCCGGCAGCAGCAGACAATCGGCCTCGGCGGAGAACTCGACCTCCAGCCGGCCATCGTCGAGCTTTTCAGTCACGCGGCCATAGGCCCCGAACATCCGCGCAAAGCCGGGATCGGTGACGATGAACGTGCGATATTCCCTCAGCACGAAGCGATTGCCGCGGCGCCATTCGATCGTGGACAGGCTCTGGTTGAGATGATCCTGCTCGCCGACATCGCGGCTCGTCACCTCGCGGAACAGGCTCGGCCCACCAATCGGATGCGCGCGAAGCTGCTCGATGCTGTAGAGGTTCAGTTCGACCTCGTGACGGCTGCTGCGGAAAGCAACGGCGGCGTGGCGAGAATCCGCGGACCAGACGGCGTGATAGGCGTCCGGGCAGCTGTCGAGATTGTTGTCCACGCCGATCTCGTCGAGCGCAATGACCTTGCGGTGGTCGGGCTCAACCATCAGCCAGACGTGAAAGTTCACGTCACCGAGGTCACCCTCGCCGTGGGAGGACAACGACATGCGCATGTCAGGCGACAGCCCGTGGCGGATGATGCCGTACTCGTCCTTGGCGTATTCGTAGTTGCAGGTCGCGCGCGCCGGAACGGCGGCGAACGCGAGCAGCAAAGCCAACGCGGCAAACGGGATGTGGCGTCTCATGCCGGTATGTCGATCCGAGCCGTGCGGCGGTTCACGCCGAGCCCGCCGCCAACACGGCTATTTCACGAGCGTAAATTGCAGTATCAGCGTGCGCTGGATCATCGAGAAATTGTCGTCGGAGACCATGGTCAGCACCGTGTCGCCCTCCGGCGTGACATGGGCGTCGATCCCTTCCATGTTGTCGATCTCATCACCCAGATCGGCGTCGAAGATGCTGGGGCCATCGACCACGGAGCCCGGCGCCAGTGAGGCCAGCGCGATGCGCCGAATGCGGATGCCGACGCCATTGAACAGCGAAAACTTCCGCTCCAGCAGCAGCAGTTCCCCCGACGGCAGCAACACCGCGTCGCTGACATCGAAACTGTCCGTGCGACGAACGCTGAACTGCCCCGGCCTCGGACCGCCGATCAGAAAGGCGATGAGGTTGCCCTGCGCATCGAGGCCGCGCTCGGAGATCGCGATCAATGTGCCCGCCAGCGGCAGACCTTTGGGCACGAACACCAGTGCTTCCAGCCCCTTGTTGAAAGGCAGCTTCCGCGCCGCCGGCGGCAGCGGCACCACCTCGCCAGGCGAACGGGTGAAGCCCTTCCTGAAATCGAACCGAAGCACCTGGTTGACGCGTTCGAGGCCGATATAAACAAACGGACCGTCGAGCGCGATCAACTCCGAGTCGAACCAGCCGCGCGTGGTGATCGGCTGGCCGTCGGGGCCCAGCATCGGCGCGGCCTCGACGTCGTCAAGCCCGGTCATCTCGCGGCCTTGATAGACGATGCGGCCGGTGAACCAGGCGCCCTTGTCGCTGAACGAGATGAAGCGCTCGCCTTTGGCATCGAGCCGCAATCCCGACAGTCCGCCAAACCCGGGAAACCGCGAAGTCAGGGCCAGCCCGCTGCGATATTCCAGCGACCCGAAACGCACATGCGCGCGGTCGCTTCGATCGAACGAGGCGATCGGCCGGGCGTTGACCTCGATCGAAACCGGGGCGACGACGGAAAATTCATCCGGCGCGAGGGGCTTCAGTGGCGGCGTCGGTTGCGGATTGCGCCTGCGCGAACCGCGGCATCGCGATGCTCGAAAGCCCGATCGCGCCGGACATCAGGAACCGGCGGCGGGTGAGGCCGTGTCGACAACAGACTCAGCGTCGTTCTGGTTTCCGGCAGCTCACGCCTCACCGTCGTCATTCCGGGCCGCGCCTCTTGAGCGCAGGCTCGGAATCCATACTCCCGACGGCGGTTATGGATTCCGGGCTCGCTGTTTCACTCGCGCCCGGAATGACAATTTCATACGCTCAGGAATGCAAGCGGCGGCGGCGACCTGACGTGGCGGGCGCAGCACCCTGGGTCTCGCTGAACAACTCGGCGAGCTTTTCGGTGATGGCGCCGCCGAGTTCTTCGGCGTCGACGATGGTGACCGCGCGACGATAATAGCGCGTGACGTCGTGACCGATGCCGATCGCGATCAATTCGACCGGCGAGCGGGTCTCGATTTCCTCGATGATATAGCGCAGATGGCGTTCCAGATAATTGCCGGGGTTGACCGACAGCGTGGAGTCGTCGACCGGCGCGCCGTCGGAAATCATCATCAATATCTTGCGCTGCTCGGAGCGCCCGAGCAGGCGCTTGTGCGCCCAGTCCAGCGCCTCGCCGTCGATGTTCTCCTTGAGCAGGCCCTCGCGCATCATCAACCCGAGATTCTTTCGCGCCCGCCGCCACGGCGCATCGGCGGATTTGTAGATGATGTGGCGGAGATCGTTGAGACGTCCCGGATTTTGCGGCTTGCCGGCGGCAAGCCACGCCTCGCGCGACTGGCCGCCCTTCCAGGCCCGCGTGGTGAAGCCGAGAATCTCCACCTTGACGCCGCAGCGCTCCAGCGTCCGCGCCAGAATATCCGCGCAGGTCGCCGCCACCGTGATGGGCCGTCCGCGCATCGAACCGGAATTGTCCAGCAGCAGCGTCACCACGGTGTCGCGGAACGTCGCTTCCTTTTCATGCATGAATGACAGCGGATGATAGGGATCGGTCACCACGCGCGACAGCCGCGCCGGATCGAGAATGCCCTCCTCGAGGTCGAATTCCCAGGCGCGGTTCTGCTGCGCCATCAACCGGCGCTGCAGCCGGTTCGCCAGCCGCGCCACGATGCCCTGCAGATGCGCGAGCTGCTTGTCGAGATAGCTGCGCAGGCGCTCCA
Organism: uncultured Pseudomonadota bacterium; assembly: GCA_963771225.1. Classification (GTDB taxonomy): domain Bacteria; phylum Pseudomonadota; class Alphaproteobacteria; order Rhizobiales; family Xanthobacteraceae; genus Bradyrhizobium. The sequence goes on from CAVYSR010000018.1 coordinate 442,670, forward strand.
GTTCATCGTGATCGCAGAGATCTTCGGCCGCGATCACCTCGTCGAATTTCGGCGCGAAGGCGTGATATTCCGGCCCGCGCGGTTCGTTGGCGCCACGCGAATTCGGCCGCGTCGCCTCGCCCGGCGTCTCGTCGTCGCCGAGTTCGCCGTCGTCGAACGTGTCCGACGTGGAGGCTTGCGCGCTCTCCATCGCGCTTTCCGACATCTCGTCCGAGGTGGCCTGCGCCTGATCGGCGCTCATTTCCTGGGCCGCGTCGCTGTCGGGGGAGCCCTCCGCGCCGGACTGGTCGTTCTCGCCGTCGCGATTGTCGTCCTGGTTCTCGTCGTCATCGGTCTCGGCGTTGCGGTCGTCGCCGAGTTCGAGCGCCGTCAGCAGATCATGCACGGCGTCGCCGAATTTCGCCTGGTCCTCGGCGAGGCGATCGAGCCGATCGAGCCGCGAGCCGATCTTGTCTTCCAGCACCGGCCGCCACAGGTCGACCATCTTGCGCGCCGCCTGGGGCGGTGCGAGGCCGGTCAGGCGCTCGCGCACCAGCATCGCCAGCGCATCGGACAACGGCGCGTCGGCGCGGTCGGTGATCTCGTCGAACTTGCCGCGATGAAAATGGTCGTCGAGCATCGCGGTGAGGTTTTTCGCAACCCCCGCCATCCGCCGCGAGCCGAGCGCCTCGACCCGCGCCTGCTCCACCGCTTCGAACACGCCGCGCGCCTGCGGATTTCCCGGCATCAGCTTGCGGTGCACTTTCGGATCATGGCAGGCGAGCTTCAGCGCGATCGAATCGGCGTGGCCGCGCACGATGGCGGCGTCGCGCCGGGTCATCTTGCGCGCCGGCTCCGGCAGCCGCGCCTTGCCCGGCGACAGGCCGGGTCGCTCGGCCGCGAACGTCACTTCAAGGTCCGGCGTTTTTGCGATCGCGCGCAGGCAGGACGTCACCGCGCGCTTGAACGGCTCGGTCGGCGCTTCCTTCGATCCGGTGCGGAATTTGGTATTCGACGTCGTCATCGTGGCCTCAGTAGCCTCACCGCGCGTCGTCCCTGCGAAAGCAGGGACCCATAACCACCGGCGGTTATTGTATTCCGATCTCTGGCACCGTCATTCCACAGAAAGGCCGCAGCGTATGGGTCCCTGCTTTCGCAGGGACGACGCTCAAGACATCGCCACGTTCACCGAGGACTCCGCGAGCTCGGCGTTGAAGCAGCGCTGATAGAATTCGGCGACCAGCGGCCGTTCCAGTTCGTCGCACTTGTTGAGGAAGGTGACGCGGAACGCAAAGCCGATGTCGGTGAAAATCTCGGCATTCTCCGCCCAGGTGATCACCGTGCGCGGGCTCATCACCGTCGACAGGTCGCCATTGGCGAAGGCGTTGCGGGTGAGATCGGCAAGCCGCACCATCTTGTTGACGATGTCGCGGCCCTCGGACGTGCGGTAGTGATGCGCCTTGGCCAGCACGATCTCGACTTCCTCGTCATGCGCCAGATAATTCAGCGTGGTGACGATCGACCAGCGGTCCATCTGGCCCTGGTTGATCTGCTGGGTGCCGTGATAGAGGCCGGAGGTATCGCCGAGGCCGACCGTGTTGGCGGTCGAGAACAGCCGGAACGCCGGATGCGGCTTGATCACCTTGTTCTGGTCGAGCAGCGTCAGGCGGCCGGAAACCTCCAGCACGCGCTGGATCACGAACATCACGTCGGGACGGCCGGCGTCGTATTCGTCGAACACCAGCGCGATATTGTGCTGCAGCGCCCATGGCAGAATGCCGTCGCGGAATTCGGTGACCTGCATGCCGTCGCGCACCACGATCGAATCCTTGCCGACCAGATCGATACGGCTGATGTGGCTGTCGAGATTGACGCGCACGCACGGCCAGTTCAGCCGCGCGGCGACCTGCTCGATGTGGGTCGACTTGCCGGTGCCATGATAGCCCGTCACCATCACGCGGCGGTTCTTGGCAAATCCGGCGAGGATGGCAAGCGTGGTGGCGCGATCGAAGCGGTAATCCGAATCGATGTCCGGCACATGCGGATCGACTTCGGAATAGGCCGGCACCTCAAGGTCGCTGTCGATGCCGAACACCTGCCGGACCGACACCTTCATGTCGGGCAAACCGGCGGGTTCCTGCGCTTTGGTCATGGCGGCGGTCGTCATTAATCCTCCGAGGTCCCGGGCGCTCCCGAAACCAGATTTGCGGTGGCTGCGGATGGGTGCTGGAGCGAAACCTATCAGAGAGCAACGGCTGGCAGAAGCCCGCGGCCCAATCAAAGTTCCGTTGCGTTATCATCAAGATAGGCGTTGGGCCCGGTTTTTGGAAGGCTGCCCTGCGAATCACGCCGTACTTTCGCCGGGACAATTTGCCACCCGCCCGGTACGCCAGCCTGATGGCACTTTTCGCCCTGATCGTGAGTTATGTTAGGTCTGCGCCCGGCCGGGATGGCAGCACCCCTACAGGAAATTTGTGGCTTCATTCATCGATCCCTTGATTGCGTTCGTCTCGGCACATGCCTGGCTTGCCTATCTCACGCTATTCCTCGCCGCCCTGCTGGAAGCCGTTCCGATTGTGGGTTCGGTGATTCCAGGCTCGACCATCATCCTGGCGCTGAGCGCGCTGGTGCCCGGCGGCGAGTTGCGGTTTGAATGGGTGCTGGCGGCGGCGGCCGCCGGCGCGTTGCTCGGCGATGGATCGGCGTTCTGGATCGGACACCGCACCCAACGCGAAATCCTCAATGCGTGGCCGATGGCGAATTATCCGAGCGTGGTCGCGCAGAGCGAGGCGTTCTTTCATCGCTGGGGCGCGCTGGCGGTGTTCTTTGCCCGCTTCGTGCCGCCGATCCGCGCCTTCGTGCCGATCACGGCGGGCGCGCTCGGCATGCCGCCGTTGCGCTTCTACCCCGTCAATGCCGCGGCGATCCTGCTCTGGGCGCCCGCGCATGTGCTGCCGGGCGTGCTTGCGGTGTCGGCGCTGGACGAATATGGCGGATGGCTGGGCATCCGCGGCACCGCCAAACATTACTGGATGCCGCTGGTCATCGGCGGCGCGCTGATCCTGGCGCTGGCGATCTGGGCGATCCGCCGCTGGCATGGCGGAGGCGTGATCGAGCCGGCAACCGACGGAGCACGCAAGGATTCGGCGGTTGATATCCGGCGAATAGTCGGCTCAGGGCCTGTTGAAAGCCGGACTGCGCCCCGGCGCCGGACCGATATAGCGCGCGCGGGGGCGGATCAGTCCGCCATGCCGCAATTGCTCGCTGGCATGCGCAATCCATCCGACGGTGCGCGCCATCGCAAACAGCACCAGTTCGTTGCCGGGCGGCAGGCCCAGCGTATGCACCAGCACCGCGAGCGCATAGTCGATATTGACGAATTCGCCGGTCGCCTCCGCGATCCGCTCCGGAATTTCCCTGGTGAGCTTTTCCGACGCGCCGGCGCGCGCCAAGGCGTCGAGCAAGGCATGGGCGCGCGGATCGCCGTGCTTGTAGACGCCGTGACCGAAGCCGGCGAAACGCTCGCCGAGCGCAACGCGCTCCCGGATGACCGGAGCCACATCGCCATCGACCAGCGTCCTGCACGAACTGCGCTGCCAGAACGCCCGCGCCGCCGTGTTTTGGGCCTTTCAGCGCCACCAGGCCGGCAATCATCGCATCATAGAGATTCAATCCGGTCGAAGCCGCGCACCGCACGGTGAAGGTCGAGGCGTTCAGTTCATGATCCGCCAGCAGCACCAGCGCGCGGCGGATCAGATCGGCGGCGTGCTTGTTGGCCGGCGCCCATGTCCTCGGCGATCTGCAGATGCAGCGGTTCGGCCGATGATGTGCCGTTCAACATGGTCGCGACCACCAGACGCAGGATGCGGCCGCCGACCATCGCGCGCCCGTCGGCGGCGCGGGTAAAGGCCCGCGGATCGGCGCTCGCAGCCAGCGCCAGCACGGCGATGGTGCGATCGATCGGCGCGGCATCGCGCGCCGCGTCGGCGACGGCGCGCATTTCAGCCGACAGCAGCGGGCAATTGTCGTGGGAAAACGGATCGACGCCGGTCACGTCCCACAGCAGCGTCGCGGCATGTTCGAGCGTGTCGGTTTCGGCAAGCTCGATGCAGTTGACGCCGCGATAGATCGGGCCGTCCTCGGTGATGGTCGCAATCGCCGAATCCATCACCGGCAAATCGGCATCGAAACTGCGCAAGCCGCGCGGCTCCGGCGACGGCGTGCGCCGTTCCTTGAGGTTGCGAACGTCCTCCGCCCGGTAGCGATGGCTTCGCGAATCCGACGAAGGCTCCGAGCGGATCAACCCGCGGCTGACATAGGCGTAGAGCGTGGCCGGCGAGATCGCCAGTTCCGCGGAGGCCTCGCGGGCCGAAAGGTAAAGCGCGGCGGATTTTTTCATATTGATTTATATAATCAAGATTGATCAATCTGTCGAGAAGGTCGACCTTTGAAGCTTCAACAGGAGGCCGACCATGAACATGCAACTTTCCAAGACCCCGATCGGGCTGGACGGCATTGCCGCCGCCGAAACCGTGCTCAGCCATGTCGATGGCGAGCGTGGCGAACTGATCATCGCCGGCGAACGGGTTGGCGACCTCGTGCGCCAGACCGGCTTCGAGGGTGTGACCGCACGGCTATGGAGCGGAGGGACCGGCCAGCCGATCGGCGAGGCCCGCGTGCGCGCCGCCCTGGGTGCGGCCCGCGAACGCGCCTTTGCCCGGCTTCCGGACTTGCTGGGAAGCACGCGCGGCCTATCGATCGTCGACGGTTTCCGGGCCGCCATTGCCGGATTGCACGCCGAAAGCGGATTGCCGCATGAGGCGACGATTGTCGGCGCGTTTCCGGTGATCGCCGGCGCGCTGGTGCAGCGCGCCGGAGGCTTTGACCCCATCGCGCCCGATCCGACCGTCAAGCCATGCCGCCGATACGCTGTCGATGCTGCTGGACCGCAAGCCCGACGCGCGCGAGGTCGCGGCGCTCGACGCCTATCTCGTGACGGTGTGCGACCACGGCATGAATGCATCGACGTTCGCCACGCGCGTCGTGGCCTCGACGCAGGCCGACCTGTTCGCGTCGGTGACGGCGGGATATTGCGCGCTGACCGGACCGCTGCACGGCGGCGCTCCGGAGCCGGTGCTGGAAATGCTCGATGCCATCGGCAGCCGCGAGCGCATCAAGCCATGGGTCGACAGCGCGCTGGCGCGCGGTGAACGGCTGATGGGTTTCGGCCACCGTATCTATCGCGTCCGCGATCCGCGCGCCGATGTGCTCAAGGGCGCGATCGAGCGGCTCGCCGTCAACGGCACCGATCTGCCGTTCGCGGGCGAAGTCGAGGCCTATATCCGCGAGGCGTTGCGGCGGGAAAAGCCGGACCGGCCGCTCGACACCAATGTGGAGTTCTTCACCGCGATCCTGCTCGACGCGCTGGCGATCCCGCGGCAGGCCTTTACGCCGATTTTCGCGGTGGCCCGCGCCGCCGGATGGACCGCGCACGCCCGCGAGCAGCAGCGGGCCGGCCGGCTGATACGGCCAAGTTCGGCCTATATCGGTCCGATGCCGGATTGAGACCAGCGGCTTGACGATTTCCTGGTGGCATCGTGACGATGGGATGAGAGCGCGAACTCCCATCGTCGAACCCGACGATCCCGATTCGGAAAATGATCTGAAACGCGCCTTCGAGGTCAGCTCGCGCCGCGCACCACGGTCTTCAGATAATTATAGGCCTTGATGATCTCGATCAGGCGATCCTCGGTGGAGCGGTCGCCGCCATTGGCGTCGGGATGATGCTGCTTCACCAGCGCCTTGTATTTCGCCTTGACGGTCTCGAGCGTCGCATCGGAGCCGAGCCCCATGACCTGCAGCGCCTTGCGCTCGGCGTTGAATATTTTTCGGGTTTCGACCTTGGCCTCGCCGGCGGCGCCGCCCGGACCCGGCCGCCAGCGGCCGCGGCCATTGAGCTCGCTGAACATGCTGAAGGGATCGGAGGCGCCTTCCAGATCGGCCTCGGGGCTGCCCTTGCCTTTTTTGGCGCTGGTATTGGCGCCCATCTTCCAGGTCGGGCGGTGGCCGGTCAGCGCATCCTTCTGGTACCGCGCGACCGCATCCGCGATTCATGCCGGAAAAGAAATTGTAGGACTGGTTGTATTCGCGGACGTGATTGAGACAGAAGTGCCAGTATTCCTTGTCGTTGGCGCGGCCCTTGGGCGCGCGATGCGGCCCCTTGTTCTTGCAGTCGGGCCATTCGCACATGGCGGATTCTTCGCGCGCCTGGGCCTGCTGCTTCGCGCTCAGCTTGTTGGGCTTGATGCGGATGGAGTCGAAGAATTTTGAGGAATCAATCGGCATGGCTGACTATGACAACGCTATGCGACAAGGCTTCAAGTCTTGACATTGCGAAACCCTCACTCTCGATGCGCCATTGACGAAACACGGTCACGGACGTATTGCCCCGCCATGAGCGTCATCCAACCGTCAAACACACTATCACAAACAAGTTGCGCGAAGCTTTCGCGCCGGAAAGCCTCGACGTCACGGACAAATCACATCTGCATGAGGGCCATGCCGGCCACAGGCCGGGCGGCGAGACGCACTTCAGGGTCTATATTGTGTCGACGGCCTTCGAAGGGAAGAGCCGGATCGAGCGCCATCGCATGATTAATGCGATGCTGGCGGCGGAACTCGCGGGCTCCGTGCACGCGCTGGCGATCAAGGCGCAGGCGCCGGGGAAGCGAGCATAAGACCGTTCCGCTAAAACGCCGTCCCGGCCCGCTTCGGCTTTTTCTCCTCGACCTCGGCCTCGCGCGGGACTGCCACGATCCGAAGCGCGGTGATCCGGTTGCGCTCGCGGCGGAGCACACGAAAACGGAAGCCGTGGAAGGTGAAGCTCTGGCCGCGCTCCGGGATCGAGCGTGCCTCGTGGATCACAAGGCCCGCGACCGTGGTCGCCTCTTCATCCGGCAGATGCCAGTCCATCGCGCGGTTGAGATCGCGGATCGGCACCGAGCCGTCGACCACCACCGAGCCGTCGGGCTGGGCGCGGACGCCGGCCACCACCACGTCATGCTCGTCGGAAATGTCGCCGACGATCTCTTCCAGAATATCCTCCAGCGTCACCATGCCTTCGACTTCGCCATATTCGTCGACCACCAGCGCGAAGTGGGTCTTGCGGCGGCGGAACGCCTTGAGCTGTTCGGAGACCGGACGCATCTCCGGCACGAACCATGGCGGCAGCGCAATGGTCGAGACGTCGATCTTGGCGGTATCGCCATCGGCGGCGCGGATCGCGCGCAGCAGATCCTTGGCGTGCAGCACGCCGATGATGTTTTCAGGTTTCTCGCGCCACAGCGGAATCCGGGTGTATTCGGTGGCCAGCACCTCGCGCACCAGTTCTTCCGGCGGCAGGTCGGCGTTGATCATGACCATTTCGGTGCGGTGAACCATCACGTCGGAGACCTGAAGCTCGCGCAGATCCAGCAGCCCGCCGAACATGTCGCGGTCCTGCTTTTCGACCTTGCCTTCGTGATGCAGGAGATCGACCGCGCCGCGCAACCGCTCGGTCGGCGACAGTATCGGCTGGTTGTGACCGATCTTGATGCCCAGCGCCTGCATCAGCACGCGGACGATCGCCTCGATCACGGTGAGCAGCGGCCCCAGCAGGTAGACCATCAGCTTCATCGGGCGCGCCACCAGCAACGACACCCGGTCCGGCGCATTGATGGCGATGGTCTTCGGCAGCACCTCGGCGAAGATCACGACCATCACCGTCATCACGCCGGTCGCGTAGAGCACGCCGACTTCGCCGAACCACGCGGTGAAGATGCCGGTCGCCAGCGCCGAAGCGCCGATATTGGCGATGTTGTTGCCGAGCAGCAGCGCGCCGATCATCCGCTCGCGCATCGCAAACAGGCTGGAGACGACGCCGGCGTCGCGATTGCCCTGCTTCGACAGCCGCAGCATGCTGGCGCGCGACGCCGCGGTCAGCGCGGTCTCGCTCGCCGAGAAGAACGCCGAGACCAGAAGGCAGGCGATGACAATGGAGAATGTAAACCAGTCCATGAGGTACCGATCACTTCATCTATCGTTGCGGCATGATCTTTTTCGTCTTTTTAAGAAAGCCGGTTTTGACTGTTCCGGATCGTGCCTTTTCCCGATCATTGCTCAGGTTTTGCGGGCGAGCTTGCGCCTCAGAAAATCGCGGACCAGCGCAGGCTCGACGTCGGGAACGATGACCGCGCGGCCGATCGCGCCTAGCAGGATGAAGGTGAGCCGGCCGCGCTTGACCTTCTTGTCCTGCGCCATCAGCGCCATCAGCGCATCGGCATCGCCAAGCCCTTCCTGGGCAAATCCCGCGATGTCCTGCAAATGGGTCGGCAGACCCACCTCGGCAAGGTGATGTTTGACGCGCGCGGCATCCGATTCGGCGATCATCCCGAGCTGCGCGGAAAATTCCGCCGCCAGCACCATGCCGACCGCCACGCCTTCGCCATGGAACAGCCGGTCGGAAAACCCGGTCGCAGCCTCCAGCGCATGACCGAAAGTATGGCCGAGATTGAGCAGCGCGCGCTCGCCGGTCTCGCGCTCGTCGCGCGCCACGATCGCCGCCTTGGCGCGGCACGAGGTGGCGATGGCGTGTTCGCGCGCCGCACCGCCTTTGAAAATATCGGCGTGGTTGGCCTCCAGCCAGGTGAAAAACGCCTCGTCGCCGAGCACGCCGTATTTGGCGACCTCGGCATAGCCGGCGCGGAACTGGCGCGGCGACAGCGTGTCGAGCACGGCGGTATCGGCGACCACCAGGACCGGCTGATGAAACGCGCCGAGCAGATTCTTGCCATGCGGCGAATTGATCCCGGTCTTGCCGCCGACCGAGGAATCGACCTGCGCCAACAGCGAGGTCGGCACCTGCACGAAATCGACGCCGCGGCGCAGGATCGCGGCCGCGAAGCCGGCGAGATCGCCGATCACGCCGCCGCCGAGCGCTATCACCAGGTCGTTGCGCTCGATCTTCGCCGATATCAAGGCTTCGCTGACCTGTTCGAGGCCGGCATAGGTTTTCGAGCCTTCGCCCTCGTCGACAATGATTCGCGAGGTGGCGATGCCGGCCTCCGACAGCGAGGCCTCGGTCTTCTCGAGCCAATACCTGGCGACATTGCGGTCGGTGACGATGGCGGCGCGCGCGCCGGGCCGCAACTCAGCGACACGGGCGCCCAGCGATGGCAGCACATCGCGGCCGATAACGATGTCGTAGGCGCGGTCGCCGAGCGCGACATCGACCGTGATCGGATCGGAATGTTTCAACGGCGCGGTCATCGCGTGGCACCCAGCGTGCCCGGCGTTGCTTTGCGCCGCCGAGGCCGTGCCGCCGGCACATAGCCATGCGTGCAGGGCATCGATGCATTCATCGACGATCTTCTCGTGCGGCACGTCGCGCGACCAGATCGTCAGATCGGCGTGCTGGTAAATCGGTTCACGTTCCTCGATCAGACGCCCGACGGTTGCCGCCGGGTCCGCGGTCTGCAGCAGCGGGCGATCGACGCGGCGCTTCACCCGGCGCATGATGATATCGGCATCGGCCTTGAGCCAGATCGAAACCGCCTGGAGCCGAATGCGGCCGCGGGTCTCCTCGCGCATGAAGGCGCCGCCGCCGGTGGCGATCACCGCCGGACCGTTGTCGAGCAGCCGCGCGATCACCCGCGCCTCGCCGTCCCTGAAATGCGGCTCGCCATGGGCCTCGAAAATCTCGGGGATGGACATGGCGGCGGCCGCCTCGATCTCGATATCGGCGTCCAGAAACGGCAGCCGCAGCCGCGCCGACAGCCGTCGTCCGATGGTGGACTTTCCCGCCCCCATCATCCCGACCAGCACGACCGAACGGGTTCCCAGCGCGGCCGTGATTTCGGCTTCCTGGGATCCGTTAACACCGTCCGTTGAGACTGTCTCAGGCATCGATCGCTCTGCCGCCGCGGATTGCGGCGTTTCCGCGCAACCTATACTACCCCCGCCGATACCGTTGCCAGAGACTCTTGCAACGGAGGGGTGAACATGTTGGTAGTCAGGGTTAGCTATCCCCGATGATTTGATTGGTTAATTCGCCGCCTGAGGCTCGCCGATGCCCAGCCTGTTCCGCTTTCTGATGGTCGTCGCCGTGATCGGCGGCATCGTCTATGGGGCGATTTTCGCGCTGGCGAATTTCGTTAACCCGAAACCGCGGGAAATGACCTTCACCATTCCGGCGGACAAGTTCCTCAAGAAATAGGCGCTAGATTCTGATTCGCGGGATGCGAGCTGACGGCGCGTGTCATGGAGCGAGCCCGCATCCGTCGTGGAGATGCCGAGCCAAAATGCCTTCCAGGACCTCAGATGCCGGGCTGATCAACCTGTTCCTCGACATGCTCGCGGCGGAACAGGGCGCCGGCGACAACACGCTCGATGCGTATCGCCGCGATCTTGAGGATTTTTCGGAGTTCCTCGCCCGCGACCAGCAGAACTTTGCCGGCGTCGAAACCCAGGCGCTGCGGGATTACCTCGCCGATCTGGACACCCGCGGCTTCAAGTCATCGAGCGTGGCGCGCCGGCTGTCGGCGATGCGGCATCTGTTTCGCTTCCTGCTGCACGAACGAATTCGCAGCGACGATCCGGCGGCGATCCTGTCCGGCCCGAAGCGCGGCCGCGGCCTGCCGAAGGTGCTGTCGATCTCCGACGTCGATCGCCTGCTGGTGCGCGCCAAGGCGCTGGCCGATGCACCGGAAGCCTCTGCGCCGCAGCGGCTTCGCGCGCTGCGAATGTATTGCCTGCTCGAGGTGCTTTATGCCACCGGCCTGCGGGTATCCGAACTGGTCTCATTGCCGCTCGCGGCATCGCGGCGCGACGCCCGAATGATCGTGGTCCGCGGCAAGGGCAACAAGGAGCGGCTGGTGCCGCTGAACGAGCCCTCGCGACAGGCGATGGCCGACTATCTTGCGGCGATGGAAGCGCTGAAGCAGGAGAAAAAGAACAGCGGCACTGGCGAAGAAGGTCCGGCATCGAAGAACAGCTCGGCCTCGAAATGGCTGTTTCCGTCGTTCGGCGAGAGCGGGCATTTGACGCGGCAGCATTTCGCACGCGACCTGAAGGAACTGGCGGCGGCCGCCGGTCTGGCGCCGCGGCTGGTCAGCCCGCACGTGCTGCGCCATGCCTTCGCCAGCCATCTTTTGCATAACGGCGCCGATTTGCGCATCGTGCAAACGCTGCTCGGCCATACCGACATCTCGACCACGCAGATCTACACCCATGTGGTCGAGGAACGGCTGAAGAGCCTGGTGCGCGATCTGCACCCGCTGGCGGAGAAGTAGGCGATAAAGTCTCAGTCCCTGCTCGCTTCGTCTCTGACGCGTTTTCTTCACGCGAACCGGTATCCACTTCGCTGGAAAACGCTCTGGTACAGCGCCTTGACTTCGGCGGCTTCTGCCGTGAAACAGCCGTTCCCGCCCGCGATCTCCTTGCGCGCCCGGCAAGACGGTCTCATTTTGCGTCAGAATGCGCGCTAAATGTTTGAAAATGCGTACGTTTCTAGCGAACCGAAATCCGCTTCGCCTGCAAGCGGGTTCGTCCTTATATTGATTTGATGCCGGATCCCATGCGCAGCTACCTCGATTTTGAAAAGCCGATCGCCGAACTCGACGCCAAGGTCGACGAATTGCGCGCGCTGGCGACGTCCGGCAGCGATATCGGCGATGAGATTTCGCGGATCGAGGACAAGGCCGCGCAGGCGCTGAGCGATCTCTACGCCAACCTCACGCCGTGGCAGAAAACCCTGGTCGCACGCCATCCCCAGCGTCCGCATCTGTCCGATTTTATCGGCGCGCTGATCACCGAATTCACGCCGCTGGCAGGCGACCGCAAATTCGGTGAGGACGAAGCTCTGGTCGGCGGGTTCGGCCGCTTTCGCGGCGAGAGTATTTGCGTGATGGGCCAGGAAAAGGGCGCCACCACCGAGTCCCGAATCAAGCATAATTTCGGCATGGCGCGTCCCGAAGGCTACCGCAAGGCGGTTCGCCTGATGGAGATGGCGGAACGATTTGGTATCCCGGTGCTGTCGATCGTCGATTCCGCCGGCGCCTATCCTGGCATCGGCGCCGAGGAGCGTGGGCAGGCCGAGGCGATCGCGCGCTCCACCGACGCCTGTCTCTCGCTCGGCGTCCCCAATGTCGCGATCATCACCGGCGAGGGGATGTCGGGCGGCGCCATCGCCATCACGACCGCCAACCGCGTGCTGATGTTCGAGCACGCCATCTACAGCGTGATTTCGCCGGAGGCGGCGTCCTCGATCCTGTGGCGCGACGGGACCAAGGCCCAGGAAGCCGCCACCAGCATGAAGATCACCGCGCAGGACATGCTGCGTTTTGGCGTGATCGATTCCATTCTGAGGGAGCCGGCGGGCGGCGCGCATCGCGATCCCGGTGCCATGATCGCGACCACCGGCGACGCCATTGAGCTGGCGCTGAACGATCTGCGCAATCTCGCTCCGGACATGATTCGCAGCCAGCGGCGGCAGAAATTCCTCGATATCGGCAGAAGGCTGGGTTGAAGTCGACGCCTGCGCGGAAAAAAGCGCCCTAACCGCAGCCCGAAGCGCTTTTGGGCTTGTCCGAAAATCAGCCATTTTGGTCGCAATTAGGCCGTGACGCCGATATTTAATGTCTGTTGACCATGCTCGACATGGACCCCGCCGTGGCGCCTTGGCCGGCTTGCGGGCGAGGGGGCCAAAGGATAGTATTTTAGTCAATGGCTTCAGGGCATGTACGCTATAATTGGGGCGCGAAGATTGCCCGTCGGGTGTGGAGCTTTGCATTGATCGATCGCTCGCTGTTTCGCGCGCTTGCTATCTCGGCCGTACTCGCGGCTGGCGCGCTGCTGGCCGGCTGCAACAGCGATGAAATCTCGCTGGCAAATAACGCCAAGGCCAACCAGCCGGTCCCGCCACAACTCCTTGCCGAGATGGTGTCGAAGGATATGGACCTGCAATCGCCGATTCTGGTCCGGCTGTTCAAACAGGAAGCCGAGCTCGAGGTCTGGAAGCAGAATCGCTCCGGGCGCTTCGCGCTGTTGAAGACTTATCCGATTTGCCGCTGGTCGGGAGACCTCGGACCCAAGGTCAGGGAAGGCGACCGCCAGGCCCCGGAAGGCTTCTATTCGATCACACCGGCGCAGATGAACCCGCAGTCGGCGTATTATCTTTCATTCAACACCGGCTACCCCAACGCCTACGACCGGGCGCTCGGACGCAGCGGCTCGCAATTGATGGTGCATGGCGACTGCTCGTCGCGCGGCTGCTACGCGATGACTGACGAACAGATCGCGGAAATCTACTCGTTGGGGCGTAAATCCTTTTTCGGCGGCCAGCACGCGTTTCAGTTCCAAGCCTATCCGTTCAAGATGACGCCGGCCAACATGGCCAAGCATCGCAACAACCCGAACATGCCGTTCTGGAAGATGATCAAGGAAGGCTATGACGATTTCGAGGTGACGCGGCAGGAGCCGAAGGTCGATTTCTGTGAAAAGAGATATGTCTTCAACGCCGTGAAGCCGCCGAACGCGACGCGGGATCCGGTGTTCGATGCGTCGGCCAAATGCCCGGCTTATGTGGTCCCGGGCGAAGTCGCCAGCGCCGTTCGCCAGAGAGAACAGGCCGAAGAGGCCGAGACGGCCAAGCTGATTTCCAAGGGAACGCCAGTCGCCCAGCTGAACACCGGCATCGACGGCGGCATGAACCGGGTGTTTGCCGCAGCGTTACCCAATGGCAATACCGGATTGTCGGAGAGCGGCGAAGGCCGGAGCGTGTCGCTGATGCGCGAGCGGTTGCCCGGAACAATCCCTATGGATCACGTCAATCCGCCGCGCGGGCCGGTCACATCGCCGGATGAGCCGCTGGTGGCCTCGACCACCTCCTCCACGCATGTGGCGTCCGCGGCACCCGACGGGCAATCCGGGGGTTTCTTTAGCAATCTTGCCCGCAAGGTCGGTCTCGGCGCCGCGGCCGATGCCAGCGCCAGCGTGCCGCCCCAACCCCAGCCAGTGGCTACGGCCAAACCCAAAGTCAACGAGGCCAAGCACCACGAGCCGCAGCATCCGGAAGCATCGACGAAGATGGCAACGGCTCCGAAGTCGGACACCAAACAGGCATCGGCCCGCCCGCCGTTGAAACCATCGCTCTCGGGCAACTCGGACACGTCTGCCGCCGCTGCGAAAGACGACAGCGTCGCCGGTTCGCAGCCGATCGTACAGGCCAATTCGTTTGAGAACCGCTTCTCGGCGACGCCCAAGTAGGCCCCCTCCATCCGCGCGACGCCCGCGATTTCCGATTTGAGCTTCAAACAGCCAGCAAGCACCGGGTTGCGCGCTGACGATTATTGATCATTGTGTCGACCATCGATCCATAGAACGGCCGGACCGACGGCCGCGGCAGCGGATCACCGGGAGGAGCCAAAACCATGGCAGGCATTCACCTGCTCGATCGCGCCATCGGCAGCGAATATCCGAACCTGGCCACGGACGCTGACGTCCGTGCCTTCGAACAAATTCCCTATCTCGACCGCATCGCTGCGGCGAGCACCTATGATGCGATCAGGCTCGGCGCGTCGCATCATCCCGATGCACCCGCGATCCAGTTCCTGCCCAATGCCGACCCCGCGGACACGCCGCTCGTCGTCACCTACCGCGACTTCTTCGCGCGCGTGACGCAGGCCGCCAACATGTTCCATGCGCTCGGCGTCCGCAAAGACGACGTTGTGAGCTTCATGTTGCCGCTGTTGCCGGAAGCGTTCATCACGCTGTTCGGCGCCGAAGCCGCCGGCATCGCCAATCCGGTCAACCCGTTATTGGAGCCGCATCAGATCGCGGAAATCCTGGAAGCCGCCGGAACGACGGTGCTGGTGGCGCTCGGACCGGTGCCGGGCACCGACATCTGGCAGAAGGTCGAGCAGGTGCGCAAACATCTCAAGCACCTGAAGGCGATCGTGCAGGTCGGCCCCGGCGATCCCGCGAGCGGCATTCACTCGTTCGCCAAGCTGATCGAGACGCAGCCGTCCGACCGGCTGGTGAGCGGCCGCAAAATCTCGGGCGACGACATCGCCGCGTACTTTCACACCGGCGGCACCACCGGCACGCCAAAACTCGTGCGCCACACCCACACCAACCAAGTGTACCAGGCCTGGGCCATGAACCTGGTGCTCAAGTCGCAGCCTGGGATCAATCTGTTGTTCGGCATGCCGCTGTTCCACGTCGGCGGCTCGCTGACGCAGGCGCTCGCCACGTTCGCAGGCGGCGGCTGCCTGGTCGTGCTGTCGCCCTCGGGCTGGCGCAACCCCGCCTCGGTCAGGAACATCTGGAGCCTGGTCGAGCGCTTCAGGCCGCACGCGCTGTCGGGCGTGCCGACGGTCCTGGCGGCGGCGCTCGGTATCCCGCCCGGCGACGCCGACATCTCGAGCCTGCAGTGTGCCGCCGCCGGCGGATCGGCGATCCCCGTGGCGGTCGGCAAGGCGATCCAGGACAAGTTCAAGCTCCCGGTGCTCGAAGTCTACGGCATGACGGAAACCTCGAGCGTCCATACCATCGCCTATCCGGATCGTCCGATCCGGATAGGCTCTGCCGGCCTGCCGGTGCCCTTCAGCCGGGTGCGCATCGTCAAGCTCGACGCCGACGGCCGCTTCGAACGCGACTGCGCCTCCGACGAGATCGGCGTCGTCACCATGGCGGGACCCGGCGTGTTCGGCGGCTATCTCAACGAAGCGCACAACAAGGGCGCCTTCGTCGACGGCCATTGGGTCAATTCCGGCGATCTCGGCCGCCTTGATGCCGACGGCTATCTCTGGATCACCGGCCGCGCCAAGGACCTCGTGATCCGCGGCGGCCACAACATCGACCCCGGGCCGATCGAGGACATCATGTTCCAGCATCCCGCCGTGGGATTTGCCGCCGTGGTCGGCCAGCCCGACGCCTATGCCGGCGAACTGCCGATCGGCTATGTGCAATTGAAGCCGGGCGCCAGCGTGCAGCCCGGTGAACTCGAGGCATGGGTGCGTGAGCGCACGCCCGAGCGCGCCGCAGCCCCCGTGCAGATCATCCCGATCGATCCGATGCCGCTGACCGGCGTCGGCAAGGTGTTCAAGCCGCAGCTGCGCTGGGATGCCGCAAAGCGCGTCTTCACAAATATCCTGGCGCCGCTTCGCGATCGCGGTATCGATTGCAGCGTGATGGTCGGCGCGCACGGAAGCCACGGCAGCATCGCGACCGTCACGCTAGTTCGAGTGCCGGAGCATCAACGCGAGCCGATTGCAAACGAGGTGCAGACGCTGCTTGCGCCGTTCGTGATGCGGCACGAGGTGGTTTTTGGGTAGGGCATGATGACTTCACCTCTCCCATTGGGAGAGGGAGCGCGCCTCGTTGCCTTTGCGGTGCTGCCTCACACTTCGTTCCGATTCAATCGGACGGAAAAGGTTCTTGCCGGCGCGGACCGCCTGCTTCAGGCATATTTGCCGTGGCAGTGCTTGTACTTCTTGCCTGAGCCGCAGGGACAATCCTCGTTGCGGCCGATCTTGCCCCAGCTTGCCGGATTTTTGGGATCGCGGTCGGCGGCGGCCGCGGGCACCAGCGAAGCATTGGCGAACGCCATCTCGTCCTCGCCGGTGTTCGGATCGAGCTTGTGCGCTTCCATGGCCGGCAATGCCGGCTGCTGATCTTCCGGCGGCACGATTTCGACGCGCATCAATTGCGCCGTCACCGCCTCGCGCAAATGCGCGATCATCGCCTCGAACAGGCTGAAGGCCTCGGACTTGTACTCCTGCAGCGGATCGCGCTGGCCGTAGCCGCGCAGGCCGATCACCTGCCGCAGATGATCCAGCATTACCAGATGCTCGCGCCACAGATGATCGAGGGTCTGCAGCAGGATGGTTTTTTCGACGTAACGCATCACGTCGGGACCCCACTGTGCCACCTTCGCCGCCATGTGCTCGTCGACGCGGCTCTCGATGCGCGACAGTAATTCCTCGTCGGCGATGCCCTCTTCCTTGGCCCATTGATCGACCGGCAGGTCGACGTCGAGCACGCGCTTCAGTTCTTCCTTGAGCTCGGTGACGTGCCACTGCTCGGCATAAGCGTGTTCGGGCACATGCTTGGTGACGACGTCCTCGACAAAGGCCCGGCGCATGTCGGCGACGGTTTCGGCGACGCTATCGTCCTTCATCAGGTCGATGCGCTGGTCGAAGATCACCTTGCGCTGGTCGTTCTGGACGTTGTCGAATTTCAAGAGGTTCTTGCGGATGTCGAAGTTGCGGGCCTCGACCTTCTGCTGGGCCTTTTCCAGCGCCTTGTTGATCCAGGGGTGGATGATGGCCTCGCCATCCTTCAGGCCGAGCCGCGTCAGCATGGAATCGAGCCGGTCGGAGCCGAAAATCCGCATCAGATCGTCTTCCAGCGACAGGAAGAACTTCGATCGCCCGGGATCGCCCTGGCGTCCGGATCGGCCGCGCAACTGGTTGTCGATGCGCCGCAATTCGTGACGCTCGGAGCCGATGATGTAGAGCCCGCCCGGCCGGGTCGCGGTCTTGGCAGGCTTTGACCCCTTGGCGGGCTCGACCTCGACCACGTCTTCGGCTTTCAGCACGATGTCGCGGAAACGCTCGACGTCGGCCTTGATGCGCTCGATTTTCGCGGCCTTCTCGGCTTCATCGGTGATGCCTGCGGTCTCATGCAGGAGACGCATTTCGAGCGAGCCGCCGAGCTTGATGTCGGTGCCGCGGCCGGCCATGTTGGTCGCGATCGTGATCGCGCCGGGCACGCCGGCCTCGGCAACGATATAGGCTTCCTGTTCGTGGAAGCGCGCGTTCAACACCGCGAACAGCTTCGCCGGCTTGCCGGCGCGGGCCGCGGCGTAAAGCTTCTCCATCGCGTTTTCGTTGCCGAAATCGATCTGCTTGTAGCCGTGCTTTTTCAGGTACTCGGCGAGCACCTCGGATTTTTCAATCGAGGCGGTGCCGACCAGCACCGGCTGCAGCCGGGCATTGGCGCGCTCGACTTCGGCCAGGATCGCGGCATATTTCTCGTTCTGGGTACGGTAGACCTCGTCGTCTTCATCGAGACGCGCGACCGCCACATTGGTCGGGATTTCCACGACCTCGAGCTTGTAGATGTCGAACAGTTCGTCGGCTTCAGTCAATGCCGTGCCGGTCATGCCGGCGAGCTTTTCGTACATCCGGAAATAGTTCTGGAACGTGATCGAGGCCAGCGTCTGGTTTTCCGGCTGAACCTGCACGTGTTCCTTGGCTTCCAGCGCCTGGTGCAGGCCTTCGGAATAGCGGCGGCCCTGCATCATGCGGCCGGTGAACTCGTCGATGATGATAACCTCGTCGTCGCGGACGATGTAATCCTTGTCGCGCGTAAACAGCGTATGCGCGCGCAGCGCCTGATTGATGTGGTGAACCACCGAGACGTTCTCGACGTCGTAGAGCGAGTCGCCCTTGAGCTGGCCGGCGTCGCGCAGCAGCGTCTCGATCTTTTCCATGCCCGCTTCGGTCAACGTCACCGCGCGCTGCTTCTCGTCGACGTCGTAATCGGTCTTGTCGAGCTGGGGAAAGAAGGTGTCGATGGTGTTGTAGAATTCCGAGCGGTCGTCGAGCGGACCGGAGATGATCAGCGGCGTGCGCGCCTCGTCGATCAGGATCGAAATCGACTTCGTCGACGATGGCGTAGAAGTGGCTGCGCTGGACCATGTCCTCCAGCCGATACTTCATGTTGTCGCGCAGATAGTCGAAGCCGTATTCGTTGTTGGTGCCGTAGGTGATGTCGCGTGAATAGGCCAGCTTGCGCTCGCTGTCGTCAAGGCCGTGGACGATCACCCCGGTGGTCATGCCGAGGAAACCGTAGATCTGTCCCATCCATTCGGAGTCGCGCCGGGCGAGGTAATCGTTGACGGTGACGACGTGAACGCCCTTGCCGGCCAGCGCATTGAGATAGACCGCAAGGGTAGCCACCAGCGTCTTGCCTTCGCCGGTTTTCATCTCGGCAATGTCGCCCTCGTGCAGCACCATGCCGCCGATCAGCTGGACGTCGAAATGCCGCTGGCCGAGCGTACGCTTGGCCGCCTCGCGCACGGTGGCGAAGGCCGGAACCAGAATATCGTCGAGGGTCTTGCCGTCGGCGAGTTCTTTGCGGAATTCGGCGGTACGCGCTTTCAGCGCGTCGTCGGAAAGGGATGCGATCTCGGGTTCAAGCGCGTTGATGGCGTCGATGCGGGATTGATATCCCTTGATCCGCCGGTCATTGGCGGAGCCGAAAAACTTGCGGGCGAGCGCGCCGATCATGCCAAATTCCTGTCCAGATTCCTGTCGAAGCGGTTCGGCGTTGTAGCCATGACGTGGTCCACCAGTCTGCCTATCAACTCATCGTGACGCGTCGTTGAGCAGGCCCCGATCCGGGAGCATCCGCCAAATGAGTGGGAATTCGGCAATCCAAGGTTCAATGGGCAAAAACGCAGCCAAATACGCGCTATCGCCATTGACTCAGGCTTCGCAGAGATATGGCTGGCCCAGAGGCTTGTCAACGGCGGCCGGCGCCATCGATTTGAGGCCCCCGCAGCGGTGCGGTGCGGCTGTTCGAGGGGCCCCAGATCGAACAGTGACCCTGGGAACCCCGGTCCTTTTTATGCGTGGCCCCTGGGAGCCGAAATCCCTACCGGAGTGCGCTGCAACGGGCCACGAATTCGGAAAGCATGAGGCCTGCCTTTCAAGGATTTCATCATTTTGACAGACTTTTCGCGTTGCCAAGGCCACTTGATTGGGCGAGTGTCCCGCCGCTCCAAACAGCCCCATCTTTCAGGATAAGGATTTTCCATGACCACCTCGTTCCCGGAAACGAAAACCGGCCCGCGCTTCGGCCTCGCTTCTGCCGCCCTGGCAGGCTGTGTAGCGATGGTTCTGCTCACCGGCCTGCCGGTACGCGCCGAAGACGCGAACCCGGTACTCGCCAAGGTGAACGGCGCCGAGATCCGCCAAAGCGACATGGCGCTCGCCGAGGAGGAATTGGGCCCCAGCCTCGCGCAGATGGACCCCGCGACCAAGCAGGAAAACGTGCTGTCGTTCCTGATCGACATGAAGATCGTCGCCAAGGCCGCCGAAGCCAAGAAGATCGAGGATCGCGACGACTTCAAGTCCCGTCTCGCCTTCGCCCGCAACCGGCTGCTGATGGACAATCTGCTGGCGGTCGAGGGCAAGGCCGCGACCACCGACGAGGCCATGAAGAAGGTCTATGAGGAGGCTTCCAAGCAGATATCCGGCGAACAGGAAGTTCACGCCCGGCATATCCTGGTCGAGAGCGAGGACGAGGCCAAGGCGATCGAGGAAGAGCTCAAGAAGGGCGCCGATTTCGCCGAACTCGCCAAGAAGAAATCCAAGGATCCCGGCGCGTCCGATGGCGGCGATCTCGGTTTCTTCACCAAGGACCAGATGGTTCCGGAATTCTCCGCCGTCGCCTTCGCGCTGGAGCCCGGCAAGATTTCCGATCCGGTAAAGTCACAGTTTGGCTGGCATATCATCAAGGTCGAGGAAAAGCGCGACCGCAAGCCGCCCGACTTCGCGCAGGTCAAGGCCCAGATCGAGACCTACGTCACACGCAAGGCGCAGGCTGATTACGTCGCCAAGTTGCGTGAAACCGCGAAGGTCGAGCGCCTGGACAAGCCCGATGTAGCGGCGACGGATGCCAAGCCGGATGCTACGAAGCCCGCCGACAACAAGATGGCGCCGCCGAAGAAGTAAATCGACTTCGCAATCAGACTTCAGTAGTTTGACGTCATGCCCGGGCTTGTCCCGGGCATCCACGTCTTGAGACCTCATCGACAGGCCCGGAAGGCGTGGATGGCCGGAATAAATCCGGCCATGACGATCGATTGTTGTCGAGATAAGGCGCGCCCATGTCATCCGCTGTCTCTCCTCTCGCCCCGACCCACGTCCCCGACATGCCGGTGATTTCAGGCGTGAAGCTCGCGACGGCCGCGGCCGGCATCCGCTACAAGGACCGCACCGACGTGCTGCTCGCGGTCATGGACAAGGGCACCACGGTCGCCGGCGTCTTCACCAAATCGAAATGCCCGTCCGCGCCGGTCGAATGGTGCCGCGCCAAATTGAGCCGCAGCGGCTCTTCCAAGGCAGGCTCGGCCCGCGCGCTGGTGGTGAATTCCGGCAACGCCAATGCCTTTACCGGCAAGACCGGACGGCAGGCGACGACGCTGACGGCTTCGATCGCCGCCAAGGCGCTGGCCTGCGGCACCCATGAGGTGTTTCTCGCCTCCACCGGCGTGATCGGCGAACCGCTGGACGCCACCAAATTCAACGGCGTGCTCGGGGCGCTGGCGGAAAAAGCCGCCCCCGACGACTGGATGAGTGCTGCCAAGGCGATCATGACCACCGACACCTTTCCCAAGGTCGCAACCGCCACGGTAAAGCTCGGCAAGGCGATGGTCACGATCAACGGCATGGCCAAGGGCGCCGGCATGATTGCGCCCGACATGGCGACCATGCTGGCCTTCGTGTTCACCGACGCGCCGATCGCAGCGGGCGCGCTGCAATCGCTGCTGAAGAACGGCGTGGAGGACACCTTCAACGCCGTCACCATCGACGGCGACACCTCGACGTCGGATACGTTGCTGGCGTTCGCCACCGGGGCCGCGGCCGCCAACGGCGCGCCGAAAATCAGCCGCGCCAACGATCCCCGGCTGACCGGCTTCGCCAAGGCGTTCCGTGCCGTGCTCGCCGATCTCGCCGAGCAGGTGGCTCGGGACGGCGAAGGCGCGCGCAAGCTGGTCGAGATCATCGTCGACGGCGCGGTGTCGAAAGCCTCGGCGCGCAGGATCGCGATGTCGGTGGCGAATTCGCCGCTGGTGAAGACCGCGATTGCCGGCGAGGATGCCAATTGGGGCCGCGTGGTGATGGCGGTCGGCAAGGCCGGCGAGCCCGCCGACCGCGACAAGCTCTCGATCTCGTTCAACGGCATCCGCGTCGCCAGCCGGGGCGCGCGCGATCCGTCCTACGACGAGGCCGAAGTCTCGGCCGCGATGAAGAATCCGAAAATCCAGATCAAGATCGCGCTCGGCCTCGGCAAGGGCCGCGACCGTGTCCTGACCTGCGACCTCACCAAGGAATACGTCGCGATCAATGGCGATTACCGGTCCTGAACATGAGAGCCGTTTCGGCAGCCGCGCTGGTTTTGATGGTGCTCTCCGCGCAGGCATGCGCGCAGGAGCCGGATATTATCAACCGCACGGTAAAAGCCGGCCATGAAGTCGCCGTCGGCTACGCGTTGCGATGGAATCGAAAGTGCGAGCCGCTGATCCCAAAGTTGATTTTGACCGTTCCGCCCGATCACGGCAGCATCTGCGCGCGCGACTTTTCCGCGATCGCCAAGCGCAACGTGGTCAACGACGACCAGACCTGCATCGGCAAGCGCGTCCGCGGACTGCAGGTCATTTACTACCCGCGATCGGATTATGCCGGGCACGATAGCGTCGACTACGTCATCCAGTTTTCCAACAAGTCCATCAACAAGCATGCCAATATCGAGGTCAGAGGCAACAGCTCAGCCCCAACGGCAAAGCCTGGCGAGGAAAGCATCGCACCGGGCAAGGCCGGCGATGTGATCGTGGCCTGCGCGCCGCTGTCGTCCTGACGGTGCAGGCCCCGATGAAACTCACCCTCGTGGTCGCCTGCGCGCTGCTCGACGCCGACAAGCGCGTGTTGATCGCGCAGCGGCCGGAAGGCAAAGCGCTGGCGGGGCTGTGGGAATTTCCCGGCGGCAAGGTCGAGCCGGGCGAGCGGCCGGAGCAGACGCTGATCCGTGAACTGCACGAGGAAATCGGCATCCGCGTCAGCGAAGCCTGTCTGGCGCCGCTGACCTTTGCCAGCCATGCCTATGATGATTTTCACCTTCTGATGCCGCTCTATATCTGCCGGCGCTGGGACGGCGAGGTGATCGCACGCGAAGGCCAGAAACTCGCCTGGGTCCGCGTCAACAAACTGCGCGACTACCCGATGCCGCCGGCGGACCTTCCGTTGATCCCGCATCTGATCGATTTGTTGATGTGACGATCGAAATCCTCACTCCCTGAGGAGGCGCCTCTTCGGCGCCGTCTGCGAAGGATGCGAGACGGGGTGGGGTGATTCTGCGCATGAGCTATTCGACCGCACCCGCCGCTAATTGCACGCGTCGACCCTCACCATGAGGATGAATATTATCGCTTTGCTTTCACCGCCTCCGCCAGACTCGCTTTCGCCGAGCCCGGCTGCAGCGGCTTTTGCTGGCTTGGATGCGGCGCCCAGCCCGACAGCCAGATCACATCGAAGGTGGCGCGGATGCGGCCGTCGGAATCGGCAAAGCGCTCGGCGTAGATCTGCGCCATCCGCAGCATCGTGGCGCGACGGGTCGGCGTCCGCCGCCGCTCGGCCAGGATGTTGGTCGCGCCCATGTTCCTGAGATCATGCATCAGCGCAAACGCGCTGTCGTAGCGCACCACCACGCGATCGACGTCGGTGACCGGCAGCGCAAAGCCCGCGCGTTGCAACAGCGCGCCGACATCGCGCAGATCGGCAAATGGCGCAACGCGGGGCGACACGCCGCCTTCGCATTCGGCTTCGGCGGCCGCGAAACACTGCCGCAACTCGGTCAGCGTGTCGCCGCCGAGCATCGCCGCCAGCAACAGCCCATCCGGCCGCAACGCGCGGCGGATCTGTGCGAGCACGCCGGGCAGATCGTTCACGAACTGAAACGCCAGCGCGGAAACCACCAGATCGAGCAATTCCGGCTGCAGCGGGAGAATTTCTTGTCCGGTCTCATCCAAGCTGATCGACGTGACCGACGTGAACCGATCGCGCAATGGCTTTCGCAAGATTTCGCCGGGCGTCCAGATATCGGCGGCGTGAGCAAACTCCCGCAGCACCGCGTGCAGCCGCTCCTCGATGTCCTCGGCCACACGGTCGAGCAGGAAGGTCGCAGGCTCGCCGCGCCGCGCGCAACTCTGCCGGACGCGCAACAAGGCGCGGTCGAACAGGACGGGTGCGGCGCTCGGATTCGAAGCCATGCGGTTTGGTACGCCGGTCTCCCCGCATCTGGCAATCCGCCTGGATCCCTCATGGTGAGGAGGCGCACTTGCGCCGTCTCGACAACCATGCTCGCAAACTATCTTGCAAGAAGCGCGCAAGAGCGCGCTCCTCAGGATGAGATTCCCTTTCGTGGTACGGCGGCACCCCTCCCCGCTTGAGCCCCGCTCGCCCCGGCGCTAGCCTCGCCCCATGGACGCCGAGGCCTCACCATCCCGTTCTGTTTCTACCCACCTGCGCGGTGCGCTGAAGGCGTGCCGCGGCGCCTGGTCGCATGCGGCAAAACTCGCGCTCGACATCGCACTGCCGACATTGTGCGTCGCCTGCCGCGAACCGGTCGACGGCGAAGGCGTCTGCGCCACCTGCTGGGCGAAACTGTCGTTCATCGCGCCGCCGTTTTGCCCGCGGCTCGGCATTCCCTTCATCTACGATCCTGGCCCCGGCCTGTTGTCGATGGAAGCGATCTCCGATCCGCCGGCCTATGCGCGCGCCCGGGCCGCGGTGCGCTATGATGACGTCGCCCGCACGCTGGTGCACGCCCTGAAATACCAGGATCGCACCGATCTCGCCCCCGCGATGGGCCGCTGGATGGCGCGCGCCGGACGGGAACTGCTCGGTGAGGCCGACGTGCTGATCCCGGTACCGCTGCACTGGCGGCGGGGCTGGAGCCGCCGTTACAACCAGTCCGGGGCGCTAGCGCGCGCCATCGAGCGGCAAACCGGCGTGAAAGTGGCGTCCGAGGCGCTTCGGCGCGTCCGTTCGACCCAGCAGCAGATCGGCCTGTCCCGCTCGCAACGCGCCAGCAACGTCCAGGGCGCGTTCAAGGTCGCGGCCGACCGGCAGCACCGAATTCAGGGACGCCGCGTGGTTCTGGTCGACGATGTCCTGACCTCCGGCGCCACAGTCGACGCCTGCGCGCGGGCGCTGCTGCGCGCCAAGGCTGCTTCCGTCGACGTGCTGGTGTTCGCCCGGGTTGTGGACGCCCATAAACCTACCATATAATCGGGCACCTTCTTGAAAGCGCGACATGACCGCTGCCATCGAAATCTATACCCGTCCGGGCTGCGGCTATTGCGGCGCCGCCAAGTCGCTTTTGACGCGCAAAAAGGCTGTCTTCACTGAATTCGACGTCGCCACCGACCCCGGCTTGCGTCAGCAAATGTGGGATCGCGCCGGCGCGGGCTCGACCTTTCCGCAGATTTTCATCGGCGAAACCCATGTCGGCGGCTGCGACGAGCTCTACGCCCTCGACCGCGCGGGCAAGCTCGATTCCATGCTCGCCGGCGACAAGGCCAATTCATGAGCGCTGATCTCTCCTTTACCGCCGCGATGGTGCAGATGCGCACCGGGCTGTTGCCGCCGGCCAATCTCGAGCAGGGAACCAAACTGATCCGCGAGGCCGCCGCGCAAGGCGCCGATTATGTGCTCACCCCCGAGGTGAGCAACATGATCCAGTCCAACCGCCAGGCGATGTTCGAAAATCTCGCCGCGGAAGAGGACGATCTTTCGCTGAAAGCCTATCGCGCGCTGGCGGCGGAACTGAAAATCCATCTGCATATCGGCTCGCTGGCGCTGCGCGCGTCGCCTGAGCGGGCGGTCAACCGCTCGTTCCTGATCGGGCCGGACGGTACGGTGATCGCAAGCTACGACAAGATCCATATGTTCGATATCGATCTGCCCGGTGGCGAGAGCTATCGCGAATTCGCCAATTACCAGCCGGGCGAAACCGCCGTCATCGCGGACCTGCCCTGGGGCCGCATCGGCCTCACGATCTGCTACGACGTGCGTTTTCCGGCGCTGTATCGCGCGCTCGCCGAAAGCGGCGCGTCGTTCCTCACCGTGCCTTCCGCCTTTACGGTGCGGACCGGCGAAGCGCATTGGCACACGCTGTTGCGCGCCCGCGCCATCGAGAATGGCTGCTTCGTGTTCGCCGCCGCCCAGGCCGGAACCCATGAGAGCAAGCGCCAGAGCTACGGCCACTCGCTGATCATCGATCCCTGGGGCACCATCCTCGCCGAAGGCAGCGCCACCGAGACCGGCGTTTTCCTGGCCAAGATTGATCCGGCGAAAGTCGAGACCGCGCGCAAGACCGTGCCGTCGCTGCAGCATGGCCGGCGCTTCAGCGTCGCCGACCCCAAGGCTGGCCCCGAGCATCTGCACCTGGTGCGGGGATCGGCATGATCCGGTACAATTTGCGCTGCGAGCGCGGCCATGCGTTCGAGAGCTGGTTTCAGAGTTCGCAGGCCTACGAAACCCAGGAAAAACGCAAGCTGGTGAACTGCCCTTCGTGCGGCTCGGCCAAGGTCGAGCGGGCCATCATGGCCCCGCAGATCGTGAGCAAGAAGAGCCGGGAGCGCGCGGCACCGGCGCCTGCCGTCGCCACGGAAGCCACAACACCGGCTTCGACACCCCTGATGATGGCGCAGGAGCGCGAGCTGCGCGCCAAGCTCAGGGAATTGCGCGATCATATCGTGAAGAACGCCGACAATGTCGGCGAGCGCTTTCCCAATGAAGCCCGCAAAATGCATTACGGCGATATCGAGCATCGTCCGATCTATGGCGAGGCGTCGCCGGAAGAAGCGCGCTCCCTGATCGATGAAGGCGTCGAGGTATCGCCGCTGCCGGTGTTGCCGGACGACCGGAACTGACGCGCCAGCGTCATTCCGGGGCACGCGTCTTCGCGTGAACCCGGAAGCTCGAGATTCCAGGCTCGCTCACGGAGCCTGTCATCGGGCCGGCCAGAGGCCGGAGCCGTTGGCTCACGCCCCGGAATGACGACGAGGGGAAAATCATGAACCCGGAAACGCTGTCGTCCTGGCAAGTCTGGGCGGTGTTGTCGGCGGTCTTCGCCGCCCTGACCGCGATATTCGCAAAAGTCGGCGTCGAGGATATCAATCCCGATCTCGCGACCTTCATCCGCACCATCATCGTATTGATCAGTTTTTCGCTGATCCTGTTCGCGACCGGCCAATTCAGCAATCCCGGGCCGATCTCGCAAAAGAGCTGGATCTTTCTGGTGCTGTCCGGCCTCGGCACCGGCGCATCGTGGCTGTGTTATTTCCGCGCGCTGAAGCTTGGGCCGGCAACTTTAGTGGCGCCGATCGACAAATTGAGCGTGGTGCTGGTGGCGTTGTTCGGCGTGGTCTTTCTCGGCGAGCGGCCTTCGCTCAATGGCTGGCTCGGAATAGCGCTGATCGCCGCCGGCGCGGTGCTCATCGTCGTCAAGCGCTGATTACACCGCGACCAATAACGCCACGCCGACCACAATCAGCGCAATCCCGGAGAGTTCGCGAGCCGACAGCGGCTGCTTGAACGAATAATACGCCACGCCCTGCGCGAACAGCACCTCGACCAGCGCCAGCGTGCGCACATTGGCGGCCGCCGTCAGCGCAAACGCCAGGAACCAGAACTGCGAGGCGAACGCGCCGATGAAGCCGGCGAGCAGCGACGGCTTCCACAGGCCGAGTATTTTCTTCAGCACGTCGGGCGCGCGCGCCAGCAGATAAATGGTCAGCACCAGCGTCTGCACGAACAGCCCGAACACCAGCGTGTAGGACGCCGCCGTCACGAACGAGACGCCGGCAACCGTGATGATCGCGCCGCGAAAGCCGACCGCCGAAAGCGCGAACGCGGCTGCTGCGACCAGGCCGGTCAGCGTCGGCTTCAGGTCGGCGAAATTTTTTGCGCCGCCCGGCCGCAGCGCGGTGATGACCACGCCGATGGTCGCGATCAGGATCGCGACCACCTTCAGCGCGTGAGGTGATCGCCGAGAAACACGAAACCGAAGATCGCGGTCTGGATCGCCTCGGTCTTCAGATAGGCCGTCGTCACCACGAACGAGCGGTCGTTCATCGCCAGCAGCATCAATCCGGTAGCGAGAATCTGGCTGAGCGCGCCGAGCAGCAGCCAGGGCCAGAACGCCAGCGTTGGCCACGGCACATGGTCTCCGGTCGCGATCACCACCACGGCAAAGAACACCAGCGAGAACGGAAAGCCGAACAGGAAGCGGATATTGGTGGCGCCCCAGGTGCCGAGCGGTCCGGTCAATTGCCGCTGCATCGCGTTGCGCGCGACCTGGCCGATCGCCGCGATGACGGTAAAGGGAATCCAGAGCGTGGCGATGCTGATCATGGGTGGGGATTTGCGCGGGAGAATTCGGACTGTGGCTGAGAATGCCAGCCACCGTGCCGGGCGCGGTTTGTCAGGTCAACTGTCAGGATCGCATATGGGATCAAGCCTATCGTCGTCCCTGCGAACGCAGGGACCCATAATCCCGGATGTCGATATGAAACATTGGCGCTAAATCAGCAGATCACTGAGATCGCGTCACGTGTGAACCGCAGGGTGGATGTGAAACTGTCGTGCCTGGTCACGAAGGCCGGTGGTTATGGGTCCCTGCGTTCGCAGGGACGACCAGAATTTCTGCGACTTTTCAAGCGCCCTCGGCCACCACCATGTAATTGACGTCCATATCGGACGAGAGGCTCCAGCGGTCGGCGAACGGTGAGTAGACCACGCCGGCCTGTTCGGTGATGGCAAGCTTGTTGTCCTGCAGATGCTGCGCCAGTTCGTCCGGGGTAACGAACTTGTTCCATTGGTGGGTGCCGCGCGGCAGCCAGCGCAACACATATTCGGCACCGACGATGGCAAGCGCAAAGCTCTTCCAGTTGCGGTTCAGCGTCGAGATCACCATCGTCCCGCCGGGCTTGAGCATCGCCGCACAGCGGGCGAGGAACACTCCAATGTCGGTGACATGCTCGACCACTTCCATCGCCAGCACGATATCGAAGCGTTCGCGGACATCCATCTCCTCGACCGTGGTGCAACGATAGTCGATCGACAGATGGCCCTTGTCGGCATGCAGTCGCGCGGCCGCGATGTTGCTGGCGGACGGATCGACGCCGATTACCTGCGCGCCGAGCCGGGTGAACGGCTCGCACAGCAGTCCGGCGCCGCAGCCGATGTCGAGGATGCGCAAGCCGGACAGGCAGTTCAGGCTTTTGACGTTGCGCTCGAACTTGCGGCAGGCGGCGTCGCGAATATAGGTCAGCCGCAGCGGGTTGATCCGGTGCAGCGGCGCCATCTTGCCGTTGGGGTCCCACCACTCGTCCGACAGCTTTGAAAATTTGGCGATCTCGGCGGGATCGACGGTCGATGCCGGCGTGCTTCGCATGTTCGCGGAAGATTCTGATTGCATGGTCATGGATGGCGCGCCGCTCCTACCGCGCGGTGATGAAATTGCGAAACGCCAGCGGCGAGTCAATCGTTCTGATGGTTTCCCTGCCCTCGCCGACGCCCATAATGGTGACGTCGCCATAATTCAGGATGCGTCCGAGGATGCTCTGATTGACGTCGACGCTCTCGACCTTGTCGAGCGACATCTCAAAGGTGCGCCGCTTGATGAAGCCGGTCTTGTGGACAACCCGCAGATTGGTGACGTCGGTCTCGGTGGTCCAGCGATGGAACCAGGCCGTGACGGTCCAGTACAACGCCGCCAGCGCCGCCACGCCGGAGCCCGCCATGCACAGCAGGACGATGCCGTCGGTAATGGTCGCACGGGACAAAACCAGGAGGACGGCGGCCACGATCCAGGCCGCGATCGCCGGCCAATAGAATATCCAGTGCGCATTGGTCGAATACAGCACCTTCTCGCCGGGCTGCAGAATATCGTCGATATAACGCCCCATATATTCAGCCTCAATTGCCCCTGATTGCCTCTGGACCGCCGGATGCGGCACCGTTCCGGGCTCCCCGGAACCCGGTTGCTTGCTCCCAACCGCGCCGCTATGTATACGCGCCTTTTGGCCCGCACGCTCCGGTTTCCGTGCGGTCACATTAATAACCTTGTCAGGGAATGTACCAGTCGTCATGGGCCGCCTCGTGATGAAATTCGGCGGCACGTCCGTCGCCAATATCGACCGCATCCACAACGTCGCGCGGCATGTGAAGCGTGAGGTCGATGCCGGTCACGACGTCGCCGTGGTGGTGTCGGCAATGGCCGGCAAGACCAATGAACTGGTGGAATGGTGCCGCGACGCCTCCCCGATGCATGACGCACGCGAATATGACGCTGTTGTCGCATCCGGCGAGCAGGTCACCGCCGGCCTGCTCGCAATCGCACTGCAGGGCCTCGGCATTCAGGCACGTTCCTGGCAAGGCTGGCAGATCCCGATTCGAACCAGCGACGCCCATGCCTCGGCGCGGATTCTCGAGATCGATGGCGCGGACCTGATCACCCGCTTCAAGGAGCGCAAGGAAGTCGCCGTGATCGCCGGCTTCCAGGGCATCAATCCGCAGACCGGCCGCATCACCACGCTCGGGCGAGGCGGTTCGGACACCTCGGCGGTTGCGATCGCCGCCGCCATTCATGCCGACCGCTGCGATATCTATACCGACGTCGATGGCGTCTACACCACCGACCCGCGGGTGGTGCCGAAAGCGCGCCGGCTCGACAAAATCACGTTCGAGGACATGCTGGAACTGGCGTCGCAGGGCGCCAAGGTGCTGCAGGTGCGCTCGGTGGAGCTCGGCATGGTGCACAACATGCCGATATTCGTCCGTTCCAGCTTCGACAAGCCCGAGGATATCGATCCCTTCGGCACGCCGCCAGGCACGCTGATCTGCAGCGAGGAGGAAATGATGGAAAGTCACGTCGTTACCGGCATCGCCTTTTCCAAGGACGAGGCCCAGATTTCCGTCCGCCAGATCCAGGACAAGCCGGGCGTCGCCGCCTCGATCTTCGGTCCGCTGGCCGAGGCCAATATCAACGTCGACATGATCGTGCAGAACGTTTCGGAGGACGGCGCCACCACCGATCTGACCTTCACCGTTCCGGCTTCCGATTATGTCCGCGCCCGCGACACCATCACCGGGGCCAAGGCCAGGATCGGTTACGCCCGCCTCGACAGCGCCACCGACGTCGCCAAAGTCTCGGTGATCGGCAGCGGCATGCGCAGCCATGCCGGCGTCGCCGCCAAGGCGTTTACCGCGCTGGCCGCGCGCAATATCAACATCCGCGCCATCACCACCTCCGAAATCAAGTTTTCGGTGCTGATCGACGCCGCCTATACGGAACTTGCGGTGCGGACGCTGCACACGCTCTATGGGCTGGATCAGGTTTAGAAGAATTTTCCCTTAGCTGGCGCAGCATAGGGCCAATGGAGACGTTATAGCCTCTGGCAGGCGTTTTGCTTGGCAAAACAAGCCCCAATTCGCTATACGGCCTGATCGGTGGGCTGCCGCAAACTGCTAATCAGTTTGGCTATCCTGATTCGGCCGGTTGCCAGGGCTTGGTTGCCATTCTTGGTTGCCAGTCTTGCGACGGCGCCGAATGAATAAAATTGTTGTTTTGCCTAAACTTAACGCCAGCTAACGGCCTCCCGCCGCGCTGGCTTCGCGGCGGAGGATTTTGACACATGCGGAGCGCGTCGGGAGGCCCCCGCGTCCTGTTGAGACGGCTCCGCGAAACCATGGCGGAGCAGGTCTCAGCCCAGGAACGATTGGACAAGATCGTGGTGCTGATCGCCGCCAACATGGTGGCCGAGGTCTGCTCGACCTATGTGCTGCGCGTCGACAACACGCTGGAACTCTACGCCACCGAGGGCCTTAACCGCGACGCCGTGCACAGAACCGTGCTGAGCGCGCATGAGGGCCTGGTCGGCCTGGTGGCGAGCGAGGCGACGCCGCTCAATCTCAACGACGCGCAAAGCCATCCGGCGTTCTCGTTCCGCCCGGAGACCGGCGAAGAAATCTACCATTCCTTCCTCGGCGTTCCGATTCTGCGCGCCGGCAACACGCTCGGCGTGCTGGTGGTGCAGAACCGCGCCAAGCGCACCTATGTCGAGGAAGAAGTCGAGGCGCTGCAGACCACCGCGATGGTGCTGGCGGAGATGATCGCCTCGGGCGAATTGTCGGCGCTGGCGCAACCCGGCGCCGAGCCCGCCGCGCGGCATTCGCTGCACAAGACCGGCGCCATCCTGTCCGACGGCATCGCGCTCGGCCATGTGGTATTGCACGAGCCGCGCGTCGTCATCACCAATTACATTGCCGAGGACCTGCCGAAGGAAATCAAGCGGCTCGATACCGCGCTGGCAAAACTGCGGGCCGACCTCGACCGCATGCTGGAACGCGGCGACGTCGCCGACGGCGGCGGACACCGCGACGTGCTCGAAGCCTATCGCATGTTCGCCAACGACCACGGCTGGTCGCACAAGCTGCATGAGGCGGTCGCCACCGGCCTAACCGCGGAAGCCGCCGTCGAACGCGTGCAGTCCGATACCCGTGCGCGCATGCTGCGTCCACCGATCCCTATCTGCGCGATCGCCTGCATGACCTTGAGGATCTTGGCAACGACCGGACGGAGCGATTTCGAGCACGTGCCGGGCCTCAGCCGGCCGTATCCCCCTCGAGCCGTAGCTGATCGCGAGGAGCGCGGCGATCAATGACGAGCTCCGCGCAAGGCGATCGCGTTCACCCACCGCGTGCAGGCTGTCGCCCAGCGCAGCGCCGCGCTCCGGGTCGTCCGTCCACACCGAGATCATCAACTCGGCGGTTACGAAACCCGGCATGCACGAGACCCCGGGCTTGGCCAACGCCGTCAGCCAACGCTCGGCGACGTCGAAATCCAGTCGTTCCACGATCGAGACGATGCACCCGTCGGCCACGGACGCACCCTCCTCGACCGCGCCGGCCGCCAGGAACGCCTCGACCGCCTCTTCTGGATGCCGCTCGTGCAACAGCTGGCGGGCGAGCCGCCGGCGCACCCCGCCCACCCGCTCCGGATCTTCCTGCGCGAAGCGCTCCAGGAGATACTCGCGAAAGCGCGGATGGCAACGCATCAGCAGCGGATCCCGCCGCCACGTCGCCGGGAGATGCCGCGCGCGCAACGCGGCGAGCTTCGGGCCGGCCTGGTCGATCCCGAGCGCGGTGGCACGTTCGATCGTCACCTCCTGCAACACCGAACTGGTGAGCAAAAGCTCGCGTTCCGCCTCGCTCAGATGGTCGAGAATGTTCCGCGCGAGGTATCCGTGCAGCGGGTCGGCCAGCCCGCCGCCCGTGCCGTCGGGGTCGCCCGCACGCCAGGCCTCGAACATCACGCCGGCCATCCACCCCCCCGTCGCGGCGACCGCCTCCTCGGGCGAGAGATCGGCTCCCAGCAGGCGCAGGGCGTCGGCCGCCTCGGCCTCGCTCAGCGCCAGATCGCCCTCATCGATCACGCCCGCGCGCCCGCGCAGCTGCAAAGCCGGAACGTCGAGCGGGAGCTCACGCCGGCTCGCTACCGCGAGCCGTAATTGCGATGGCGCGTAGCGCAGCAATGCGTCGAGCACCGCCACCGATCGCGGAGAGTCGGCAAGTCGCTCGGCCTCGTCGATCACGAGCAGCAGGCGCTCCTCGCCAACCGCTTCGGCCAACAAACCCGCCACCTCATCCTGGGAGATCCCCGCGGCCAGGGCGGAGCGAGCCAGGCCCTCGACGTTCGAGACATGCTTGGAGATCGCGGCATCCAGATACTCCAGAAGGCGACCCGCGGCGACGTCGCCGTCTCCGACCGTCAACCAGGCCAACGGCCGGTCAACCAACCGGGCCGCCCGAGCAAGCGCGGTGGTCTTGCCCGCCCCGGCGGTCGCGATCACAAACAGCGCCGGATAGCGCTCGACCATCGCGGCGATCAACCCCTCCACACGCGGGCGCTCGACCAGGCGCGCGGGCCCTGGCGGAGCCCGCAGCTTGCCCGCGACCAGCATTTTCGGTGCGCCGACCGGTCCCATCCAGATCGTGACGCGAAGTATCGCGCCGCGCTACCGGCGATCAGGCCGCCGCGCTGGCATTTCGGGTCGATTTCGGGGCGTCAGAGGCTTTTCGCACGACCGCTCCCCCTCCTCACGACTCCCCCGGCGTCGCCGTGATCGGCGCCGGCAACTTCGGCGCGGCATCGCCAACGCCCGGTCCTGCTCCACGTGACCGACCGAGTGGTCCTCCAAGGCCACAGCCTCGCGCGAGCCGAGGCAGTCGGGTGAAATCGACGAGAAACCGACCGATCTCAGTCGGCCCAGCGGCCGTGGCGACCGATTAAGGCGTCAGCAGGGCCACGCCACATCGCGGCACCTCGGGTCGAGGTCGTCGTGGGCGTCGAAGATCGTGCGCAGCGCGGCGCGTGCGAGCGCGTCGTCGTCGGCGATCAGCACGCGCCGGCTCATGCTGCTGCGCCCGGTTCGAGCGGTATGCGGGCGCGGACCTCGTAACCGCCGTCGGGCCCCGGACGGGCTTGGAGGGTGCCACCGTACATTCCGGCCCGCTCGCGCATCCCCGCCAGCCCGCGGCCAGCGACGGCATCGCGCCCGTGAAGACGTTCTTCCCCTGCCAAGGCACGTCCCTCGGCATGCCAACGTTGACTGACACCAGGGTGCCCACCGGGCCGGCGCCGGTCTGCCGAGAATCGGATACTGACGATCCCGAGCTCATGGTCAGGCGCCGGCGAAGTGTCCCAGCTTCGAAAAGGCGGATACCGCCGACTTGGTCGACGCGGAGGTTGCGGCCGGGGCCACCGGAAATGGACTGTCTGGCCCGGGCGGCCCGAGCTTCTCATTCAGCATCGCCCGCGGAGGATCGCGTAAGGAGGGAAGCTAATCAAGAGCGAGCAGCTGCTACTCATGCGGTCGTCCAAAGGCATGAAAATGCGTCGTGGAGGCTCTGTCCGGGGCCGGCCGTAGGGTCGGGCGATCCGGCACAGGGGCTTTGTTGGGAGAACGCAGACGGGTAGGCCGTTTTTGGACGATGGGCTTCGAGCCCGGGCTTTTCGTTCGGCCGCCCCTGCGACTTGCCAGGATTGAGCTTCGAGCTCGTATCGGTCTGTGTCGTTGTCCCGCTGGTTCTCCCGTTCATTGTCAATCGACTGTGGAGGTGACGAGGTGGCGTTGGCGAGGTGGGTCGGTCGCGCGATCGGTCTGGATGTTCACCGCGATTTCTGCGTGGTCGCGATCTGCGAGGACGGGCGGGTTCGGTCCGCGGGCCGGGTGCCGAGCACGCCCGAGGGGATCAGGACGCTGGCGGAGAGTCTGCTGCCGCTCGGATCGGGTGGCGTTGGAGGTGACGGGCAGCTGCTGGGAGGTCGCGCGGATCCTCGAGCCGCACGTGGACCGGGTGGTCGTGGTCAGCCCTGATGACACGGGGATCAGCAGCGCCGGGCGAAGACCGACAAGCTCGACGCTCGGACGTTGGCGAGCTTGTTGTGGAAGGGGGAGCTTGAGGCGGTGTGGATGCCTGATGAGCGCTGCCGGATCCTGCGCCGCCGGCTGGCGCGGCGCGAGCAGCTGATGCGCGCCCGCACGCGCGTCAAGAACGAGATCCACGCCGTCTGCAGCGTCGGCTGCAGGAGCGGCCGCCGTGCTCTGACCTGTTCGGGGTCAAGGGCCGCCAGTGGCTGGCCGGCCTGGAGTTGCCGGTGGAGGAGCGCGAGTCCGTCGACGCCGGGATCCGCCAGATCGAGTTTCTGGACGCCGAGATCGCCGCGGTGGAGCGGCTGATCGCCCAGCAGGCCCTGTCCTGGCCGGAGATCCGGCGGCTGATGACCGTGCCGGGCGTCAACCTCGTCTGCGCGGCGACGTTCATCGCCGCGGTCGGGAACGCCAACCGGTTCCTGACCAGCCGCAAGCTGGTCGCCTACCTCGGGCTTGGACCCGAAGGTCCGCCAGTCCGGTGAGGCGCCCGCGCGCTCAGGCCGGATCTCAAAGCGCGGGTCCGCGTCCGCGCGCTGGGCGCTGGTCGAGGCGGCGTGGAGCGCGGTGCTGCAGCCCGGTCCGCTGCACGCGTTCTACGAGCGCACCCGTGCTCGTCGCGGGCATGGCAAGGCGATCGTCGCGACCGCGCGCAAGCTCGCGATCCTGTTCTGGTGCATGCTCACCCGCTCCGAGGACTACGCCCACCAGCAGCCGTCGCTGACCAAGAAGAAGCTCCGGCGGCTGGAGATCACCGCCGGCGCCCCGAGAATACTCCAAGGCCGCCGCCGGGATCTGGCACGCCAACGACATGGTCCGCGACGCTGAGCGCGAACTCGCCCAGCAGGCCGAGATCTCCTACCGGCGGATGGTCACCGACCAACAGGCCGGCGGGCCCGCGAGGAAAGTGGGCGCGGGCGTGACACTGGAGCGCGCATAAATTAGGCCCTCGAAGGGCAAAGCTGCGCGGCAGACCACAAGCTCCTGACGTCTGCGCTTCGCTTCGTCAGTCGCCCGCGCCCACCAACAACCTAACGCCGCACATCAACGCCGGCAAGCCCCGCGAGGACCCCGGCTGCGCAAATACCGGCCAAAACCGCGCCAACCACGACCAGGCCGCCGAAACCGAGCTCACAGGAGACGTTCTAGCCCCGAGCGAACCGACCCCGACCAACGAGACCCCCGAAAATCTTCACCCCGGCCCCTTGACTTTCATCGGTCGTGGGAGAG
>CAVYSR010000019.1:0-246749 GCA_963771225.1 uncultured Pseudomonadota bacterium
GCCGCTTCGACAGCAGCATGATGGCGATGCCGCAAACGACCGTGACCATGCCGGCGAGCCGCAACGCGCCGAACCGCTCGCCGAAGATCACGCTCGACGACGCAGCACCAATGAACGGCACCAGCAGCGCGAACGGCACCACCTGGGCCGCGGTGTAATCGCGCAGCAGCCGGCCCCACAGCCAGTAGGCGACGCAGGTCGAGATCGCCCCGATGAAGAGCATGCTGATCAGGCCGGTCGGCGACATCTGCGACAGCGAATGCCAGGTCGCCTGCGGCCCGTCGGTGAGCAGCGTCAGCGCCAATAGCGGCAGCGGCGGCACCAGGCAGAGCCACGCGAACAGATCGAACATCGGCACCCCATTGGCCCGTCGCAGCAACAGATTGCCGACCGCAAACGTAATCGGCGAGATCATCAGCACCGCGAACGCTCCGACGCTGAAATCAAAACCGACGGTGCCGCAGATCATCAATAGGCCAATCGCGGCAACGCCGATCCCGGCGATCTGCAGGCGGGTCGGAATCTCGCCAAACGCCAATGCGGCGAACGCCACCGTGAACAGCGCCTGGCTCTGCACGATCACGCTGGCAAGCCCGACCGGCACGCCTTTCGCGATCGCCCAGGACTGCGCCAGGAACTGTCCGAGAAACAGCGTGGCGCTGATCGCGGCGAGGAGCCGCCAGGAGACATCCGGCTTTCGCACGAACAGGCACGGCACCGCCGCGATGGTAAAGCGCAGCGTCGTCATCAGCGCGGGCGAGAGTTCGTCGAGCGCGAGCCGCGTGGCCACGAACCCAAACCCCCAGATCAGCGCCACCAGGACGGCGAGACAAACGTCGGCTGGCTTCATCCCTAGCTCTGCTCGCCGGGTTTCGGTTTGCGCAACACATAAGTGCCGTGCAGCGGGGCGTGATAATCGACGGAAACCAGCGTGAAGCCGACATCGGTCAGCATGCGCTCGATCACCCAGCCGAAGGTCGAATATTCGTCGCGCATATGGGTGACGACGCAGTCGCGCGAGAAGCCGTGGTTCTTGATGTTGAAGTCGGCCCACTGCTCGACGTCGCGCTCCGGACCATCCGGCATGCTGACGAAGACGATATCGCGCAGGAAGAAGTTGGCGCCGGGCTTGAGCGCGCCATAGATCCGCGACAGCGCCACCGCCTTCCAGAAATCCGGCAGATGATGCAGCGCGAACTCGCTGACCACGAGGTCGTAGGAATTGGGCTGATAGGCGAAACTCAATAGTCCCGCCGACTGGGTCCGGATCGCGACCTTGCGGTCGCGGGCCTGGATTTCCGCCAGCGCCAGCATCGCCGGCGAAATATCGATGGCGTCGACCTCGGCGCCCATCTGCGCCGCCTCGCAGGCCATTACGCCGTTGCCGCAGCCGATATCGGCAACCCGCCAGCCGCGCTCGACGCCGAGCATGGTCAGCGCCGCGCGGGCGCGGACGTCGCGGTCGTCATCGCGGTCATAGATCGAGGCGACCGCTGAATCGAGGCCGATCTGCCGCCGTTCATTGTAGTACCAGTCGCGCGCCAGCATGATTCACATCCCCTCCGGCCCGCGCCCGATCGCGGCGACGCCGGTGCGCGAGACCTCGACCAGGCCGAGCGGGCGCATCAGGTCGATGAACTGGTTGATCTTGGCCGAGTTGCCGGTGATCTCGAACACGAAGCTCTCGGTGGTGGCGTCGATCACCCGGGCGCGAAACGCTTCGGCGAGACGCAGCGCCTCGACACGGTGTTCGCCGGTGCCGCGCAGTTTCACCATCGCAAGCTCGCGTTCGATCGAGCGGCCGGACAGCGTCATGTCGACGACGCGATACACCGGCACCATGCGATCGAGCTGGTGCTTGATCTGCTCGATCACCATCGGCGTGCCGGTGGTGACGATGGTGATGCGGGAGACGTGCTTCTGGTTTTCGGTCTCGGAGACGGTGAGGCTCTCGATGTTGTAGCCGCGACCCGAAAACAACCCGATCACCCGCGCCAGCACGCCCGGCTCGTTCTGCACGAGCACCGAGAGCGTATGGGCCTCGTTCGGATCATGGCGCTCTTCCATGAAGTAGGCGGATGCCGGCTGGTTCATTGTCGTGTTCTCAGGTTTGAGCCGCGATTATTTCTTCCGTCATTGCCGGGCTTGACCCGGCAATCCATCATCTTCGGAAAATGCATTTCACGAAGTTTGATGGATGCGCGGATCAAGTCCGCGCATGACACTGTGAATGTGGCAGCGCTTTCAGCCATCATCCCACCAGCGCCTTGCGGCCGGCCAGGGACGGGCTTTCAGCAACAACCCATCGGTTGAACAGATCGAAATCGATATTGCCGCCGCTCAGGATCAGGCCGACTCGCTTGCCGCGGATCTTCTGTTTGTCCTGCAGGGCTGCGGCGAGCGCGGCCGCGCCGGCACCCTCCGCGAGGTTATGCGTATCGGTCCAGTAGGCGCGGATCGCCGCCGCCACTTCATCGTCGCTGACTTGCACGATGCGGGAAGCGCCCTTGAGAATGATCGCCAGCGCATCGGCATCGGGGACACGCGTCGCCAGGCCGTCGGCCAGCGTATGGCTGCTGTTGGTTTTCACCACCGTGCCGGCCGCGAACGACAGCGCATAGGACGGCGCTTCGGTCGATTGCACGCCTACGATTTCGGTAGCGAGCCCCAGCAGATCGCGGACCAGGATGCAGCCGCAGATGCCCGATCCCTGCCCGATCGGCACATAGAGCACGTCGAGATCGGGCGCCTTGCGCAAGAGTTCGAGCGCGTAGGTCGCGACCCCCGTCACGAGGTCGGGATGGAACGAAGGCACGAATTCCAGGCCGTCGCGCCTGGCGTGCCGCTCGGCCTCCTCGCGGGCGGACTGGAAATCCTCGCCATGTTCGACAAGCTCGGCACCGAACGCCTTCATGGCGCTATTTTTCTCGACCGAATTGCCATGCGGCACGTAGATCGTCGCCGGCACGCCATAGCGGGCCGCCGCGAAGGCAAGGCTCTGGCCGTGATTGCCCCGGGTGGCCGAGATCAAACCTGCGGTCTGCGGCCGCTCGCGCTTGAGGCGTTCGACATAGACCAGCCCGCCCCGCACCTTGAAAGCCCCGATCGGCGTGTGGTTCTCGTGTTTGACGGTAACGGTCGCGCCGAGTCGCTGCGACAACAGCGGCCAGACATGCGCCGGCGTTGGCGGCATCGCCGCGCCGACGATCGCATGCGCCTGTTCCAATTGCCGAAGATCAAACATCCTGATGTCTCGTCCTCACACCAGCGCCTTGCCGCCGACAAAGGCCGCGGCGGTGGCTTCGTCATTGGCTTCCGCCGGCAGCAGCATTTCGTTGTGCGCCTTGCCGGATGGAATCATCGGGAAGCAGTTCTCCAGCGCCGCTACCCGGCAATCGAACAGCACCGGGCGCTTGACGTCGATCATCTCCTTGATCGCGCCGTCGAGATCGCCGGGCTTGATCGCCTGGATGCCGACACAACCAAAAGCCTCCGCGAGCTTGACGAAGTCCGGCATCGCTTCGGAATAGCTGTGCGACAGCCGGTTGCCGTGCAGCAGCTGCTGCCACTGCCGCACCATGCCCATATACTGGTTGTTCAGGATGAAGATCTTGATCGGCAGTTCGTATTGAACCGCCGTCGACATCTCCTGCATCGTCATCTGCACCGACGCATCGCCGGCGATGTCGATCACGAGACTGTCGGGATGCGCCACCTGGACGCCGACCGCTGCCGGCAGGCCGTAGCCCATGGTGCCGAGACCGCCCGAAGTCATCCAGCGATGCGGCTCCTCGAAGCCGAAGAACTGCGCCGCCCACATCTGGTGCTGGCCGACTTCGGTGGTGATGTAGACGTCACGGCCGCGGGTCGCCTCGAACAGCCGCTGGATCGCATATTGCGGCAGGATGATATCGTTGTTCTTCTTGTAGGACAGCGAATTGCGCGCGCGCCATTTCGCGATATCCTGCCACCAGGGCCGGATATCGGGCTTCTTCGCTTCCGCCTTGAACACCTGCAACAGGTCGCCGAGCACATTGCCGGCGTCGCCGATGATTGGGACATCGACGCGGATGTTCTTGTTGATCGAGGAGGGGTCGATGTCGATATGGATTTTCTTCGAGCCCGGCGAAAACGCATCGGTGCGGCCGGTGATGCGGTCGTCGAAGCGCGCGCCGACGCACAGCATGACGTCGCAATCATGCATCGCCATGTTGGCCTCGTAGGTGCCGTGCATGCCGAGCATGCCGAGCCAGTTCTTGCCCGACGCCGGATAGGCGCCGAGGCCCATCAAGGTCGAGGTGATCGGGAATCCAGTGGCTTCGACCAGTTCGCGCAGCAGCTTTGAAGCCTCGGTGCCCGAATTGATGATGCCGCCGCCGGTGTAGATCACCGGGCGCCTGGCCGAGGCCAGCAAGGCCACCGCTTTGCGGATTTGCGTCGCATCGCCCTTCACCCGCGGCGCATATGACACATGCACGTCGGACTTGCGCGGCGGATGATAGGTACCGACCGCGAACTGCACGTCCTTGGGCACATCGACCACCACCGGGCCGGGCCGGCCGGTGCTGGCGACGTAGAACGCCTCGTGCAGCACCTTGGCCAGATCGTTGACGTTGCGCACCAGCCAGTTGTGCTTGGTGCAGGGCCGGGTGATGCCGACGGTGTCGCATTCCTGGAACGCGTCATTGCCGATCAGGTGCGTCGGCACCTGCCCGGTGATGCACACCAGCGGGATCGAATCCATCAGCGCGTCGGTCAGCGGCGTCACCATGTTGGTGGCGCCCGGCCCGGAGGTCACCAGAACCACGCCCGGCTTTCCGGTGGAGCGCGCATAGCCCTCGGCAGCATGGCCGGCGCCCTGTTCGTGCCGCACCAGGATGTGCTCGACCTTGTCCTGCTGGAACAGCTCGTCGTAGATCGGAAGCACCGCGCCGCCGGGATAGCCGAACAGATGTTTGACGCCATGATCGATCAGCGCGCGCACGATCATCGCGGCGCCGGTCATCTGGTTCGGATCGTGGCTCTTGTCGCTCATGGCTGGCTCCGGATGCGCTGTTGTCAGCGGCTTCGTTCAGTTCGAGTTTTGAGAAAATAAAAAGGGGCCCAAGAGGCCCCATGCACACCGCCCGAATGTGGATGGCCTCAGCCATCCCCGGCGGTGCGCCTGGCTACGACGATAATAAGGAGTTTGGTAATTTTATTACGCATTCGACGGCTCGGACTTCCCAAAGGTTGCGTGGAACATAGCGACCACCCCCGGAAAGTCAAGGGAAGGCGGCGCTCAGCGCGATTTCGGCAGATTAGCCGGGTTCCGGCGGTTCGGCGAGGGCAAATATGCGGCGTTCAGCCATGCGCAACCTGTAGCCCGGATGAGCGGAGCGACATCCGGGGGCCAACATCAACCATCCCAAAATGCCGCTTCGACACTCTCCCGGATATCGCTTCGCTCATCCGGGCTACGAAATATCCAACCATCCCCTCGCCGCCTCCAGCTTCACCCACTCGAATTCCGGCAGTTGGTGCCGGAACCAGGTGAACTGCCGCTTGGCGTAATGGCGGGTATCGGTGCGGCCGATCACCGCCGCCTCGTCCAGCGTGATCTCTCCGCTCAGATGCCGGATCAGCGCCGGCACGCCATGGGCCTTCATCGCCGGCAGCAGCGGATCGAGTTGCCGCGCCGCCAGGCTGGCAACCTCCTCCAGCGCGCCAGCGGCCAGCATCGCGTTGAATCGCGCATCGATCCGCGCATAGAGCTCATGGCGATCGGGCTCGAGAAATAGCGCGCGGAATGAGCCCTGCGGCAACAGCGGTGGCAATCCGTCGCGGTGCCAGTCGGTCAGCGAACGCCCCGTCGCCTCGACCACCTCGAGCGCGCGCGCGATCCGGGTGCGATCGCGCGGCTTGAGACGCTCGGCGCTTGCGGGATCGCGTTGCGCCAACTCCGCATGCAACACCTCGACGCCATCGCGCTCCAGCCGCGCGCGCACGCTTTCGCGCGTCGCCGCCGGAATCGGCGGCACCGCCGACAGCCCGCGCGTCAGCGCCTTGAAATACAGCCCGGAGCCGCCGGTGAAAATCGGCAGCCGGTTTTGCGCGCGCGACTTCTGCCAGGACCGCCGCTGCCTCGGCCACCCATGCGCCGGCGGAGAAGTTGATCGCGGCATCGACCTCGCCATAGAGCCGGTGCGGAACACGCGCCTCTTCGTCGGCGGTCGGCCGCGCCGTGATGACCTTGAGGTCGCGATACACCTGCATGGAATCGGCATTGATGACGACGCCGCCGGTCGCCGCCGCGAGCGCAAGCGCCAGCGCCGACTTGCCGCTGGCGGTCGGCCCTGCGATAAGCACGGCGTTGTTGATCTCAGGACGCGAACTCACCTGCATGTCTCTTGTCGCCACGCTCATCTGCAATCCGGTCGACCCCGCGCTCGATAGCACGGTGGTGGACGGCGCGCGCGCGATTCTTCCCTCGCCCGGCCCGGCACGATGGCTGTTCGACGAAGTCGCGGTCGACATCCCCTTCACCGGCAGCGAGGACATCGCCGGCATCGCCGCCCGCCTGCGTCAGGGACGGGGCGATCTGCCGATCGATATCGTGGTGCAGCCGCAGGCCGCACGGCGCAAGAAGCTGTTTCTCGCCGACATGGATTCCACCATGATCGGCCAGGAATGCGTCGATGAGCTGGCGGATTTTGCCGGCTTGAAGGCGCATGTCGCCGCCATCACCGAGCGCGCGATGCGCGGCGAAATCGAATTCGAGCCGGCCTTGCGCGAGCGCGTCGCGCTATTGAAGGGCCTGTCGGTCAGCACAATCGATGAGGTCCTGAAGAAGCGCATCACCCCGACGCCGGGCGGCCGCGAACTGGTCGCGACCATGCGCGCGCACGGCGCCTACACCTGCCTGATCTCGGGCGGTTTTACATTATTCACCAGCGCGGTGGCGGCCATGATCGGCTTCCAGGAGAACCGCGCCAATGAACTAAAGGTCGAGGACGGCAAGCTGACCGGCGAGGTCGCCGAGCCGATCCTCGGTCGCGCGGCAAAACTCGCCACATTGATCGAGCTGCGCGAGGCCTTCGATCTCGATGACATCGACACGCTGGCGGTCGGCGACGGCGCCAACGATCTCGACATGATCCGGCAAGCCGGCCTCGGCGTCGCCTATCGCGCCAAGCCCGCAGTCGCGGCCGCCGCCGCGGCGCGGATCGATCACGGCGATCTCACCGCGTTGCTGTATGCGCAGGGCTATCGGCGGGACGAGTTTGTCGGGGGATAGCTCATGTCGTCCCTGCGAAAGCGGACCCATCGCGTGCCGCGTGATGTTGCACGACGGCGTTGCAGAATCTGGCGACGGCAGGGGTTTCGACCTTGCCGGAACGACATGCGCTGCGTCTCTACTGCACGCTCAGCGCCACGAACCGCAATTCGCCCTCGGCGTTGGAGACCAGGAGCAGGATCGATTTCTTGCCGTCCTTCTTTAGCTGATCGACACGCTTCTTGACGTCGGCTGCACTGCTCACCGCCTCCTGCGCCACCTCGACGATCACCTCGCCGGCGCTGAGCCGCTTCTCGGCGGCATCCGACGGCGTATC
Source organism: uncultured Pseudomonadota bacterium (assembly GCA_963771225.1). GTDB lineage: Bacteria > Pseudomonadota > Alphaproteobacteria > Rhizobiales > Xanthobacteraceae > Bradyrhizobium. The sequence goes on from CAVYSR010000019.1 coordinate 7,593, forward strand.
GACATTGGTGATGATGACGCCCTTGACGCTGTCCTTGATCTTGTAGCGGCTGCGCAGATCCTTGCTGAGGCTGGCGAGATCGAGACCGAGCGCCTTCTGCGTCACCGGCTTCTCGGCGGGCTCCTGGGTCTTGGCCGCAGCCGGCACCGCCTTGTCGCCGTCGTCGAGGCGGCCGAGCGTGACCTTCAGGGTCTGCTCCACGCCCTTGCGGATGACGACGACATCGACTTCCTTGCCGACCGCGGTGTCGGCCACCACGCGCGACAGATCCTTCGGCTCCTTGATCTCCTTGCCGTCGAAGGTGACGATGACATCGCCGGGCTCGATGCCGGCGGGTTTCGCCGGGCCCTTGTCGTCGATGCCGGCGATCAGCGCGCCGCGCGCCGGCTTGATGTTGAGGCTTTCGGCGATCTCGTCGGTGACCTGCTGGATGCGGACGCCGAGCCAGCCGCGGCGCAGCTCGCCGAACTGCCGGAGCTGATCGACCACGCCGGCCACCGTCTTCGACGGCACCGCAAAGCCGATGCCGATCGAGCCGCCCGACGGCGAGATGATCAGGGTGTTGACGCCGATCACCTCGCCGTCGAGGTTGAACAGCGGACCGCCGGAATTGCCGCGATTGATCGCGGCGTCGGTCTGGATGTAGCTGTCATAGGGACCGGAATTGATGTCGCGGTTGCGCGCCGAGACGATGCCCGCGGTGACGGTGCCGCCGAGGCTGAACGGATTGCCGATCGCGATCACCCATTCGCCGAGCCGCAGCTTGTCGGAATCGCCGAACTTCACCGCGACCAGCGGCTTGGTCGGCTTGAATTTCAAGACCGCAAGATCGGTCTTCTTGTCGACGCCGACCAGCTCGGCCTTGAACTTGCTGCCGTCGTTCATGATGATGCTGATCTCGTCGGCATCGGCGATGACGTGATTGTTGGTCACGACGATGCCGGCGGTGTCGACGATGAAGCCGGAGCCGAGCGAGTTGGTCTTGTGCGGCTGCAGATCGCCGCCCTTGGGACCGCCCGGACCGCCATGACGGTTCTTGAAGAAATCGTCGAAGAACTCCTCGAACGGCGAGCCCGGCGGCAATTGCGGCATGGTGCCCCTGCCCTCGCCGCCGCCCTTGGCCTCGATGGTCTGCGAGGTCGAGATGTTGACTACCGCGTCGATGACCTTTTCGGCGACATCGGCGATGCCGTCGGGGCCTCGCGCCAGCGCCGGCACCGACAAGGCCGGCGCCGATATCACGACGCTGGCTGGCGCCAAGGCAGATCGCGGCCAGCAACGGACGCAGGCGATGACTCAAGGCTGGAATCGCACCGGTCATTCGATCTCTCTCCTGGAAAAAACGGGTCGCAATTTGAAGCCACAGTGCGCCCGAACGGGGTGACGGCGCAAGTATTCGGGCGGCACATTTCATGCCATGAGCGCGCGCCAAATGCGGCAAAAACCCGCCCGGCGGCTCACGATGGCGTTGATCCCTCAGCGTTTCCTGCGCGTTGGGAACCGACCACGCTTCAGCGCCGGACCGCCCATATCAGGACCAGACCCGCCACCGCCGATCCGATGCCGACGGCGCGCAGAATGTTATCCGGCGTCACCAGCGCGCTCTTCATCGCCCGGCGCATCCAGGCCGGGCTTGCCGCGAACAGCAGGCCTTCCAGCACAAACAGAATACCCAAGCCGATGAGGAAGTCGGCGAACGCTATGGACCTCATCGGACTGCGACCTCCCGCCTGATGTTGTTTTTTGCTTTTAGCGTCAGGGCCGAAGCGAGGTTTCGCTTCGGCCCTGATCTTTGTTTAAGGCTTCGGCGCCTCAGCCGTCGCCGGCTTGCCGGATGAACCACTGAAGAACTTGAAGAAGTCCGAAGTCCGGCCGCAGCAGGAAGCGGGTGTCGCTGCTCTTCAAGCCGTTCTCATAGGCCGTCATCGAGCGGTAGAAGGCGAAGAAGTCGGGGTCCTTGCCGTAGGCTTCGGCGAATAGCCGGTTGCGTTCGCCGTCGCCCTCGCCGCGGATCTGCTCGGACGGTCGAGTTGGCTTCGGCGACAATGACGGTCGCCTCGCGATCGGCGCTGGACCGGATCTCCTGGGCCTTCTGGCCGCCCTGGGCGCGGAATTCGGCGGCTTCGCGCTGCCGCTCGGTTTGCATGCGCTGGTACACCGCCTGGCTGTTCTGCTCCGGCAGGTCAGCCCGGCGAATTCGCACATCGACCACCTCGATGCCATAACCGCCCGCTTCCTTGTCGAGCTGGTCGCGGATTCGCTTCATCAAGGCTTCGCGCTCGTCACGCACCACCTGGATGAAGGTGACCTCGCCGAGCACGCGGCGCAACGACGCGTTCAGGAGCGTCGTCAACTGGATGTTGGCGGCCTGGATCGAGCCGACACTCTGATAGAAATGCAGCGCGTCTTTGATGCGATAGCGGGCGAAGGCGTCGACCACCAGCCGCTTCTGGTCCGAGGCGATGACTTCCTGCGACGGATTTTCCAGATCGAGAATCCGCTTGTCGATGTCGATCACGGTGTCGATGAACGGCGCCTTGAAATGCAGGCCCGGTTCGGTGACCACGCCGACCGGCTCGCCAAGCCTGACCACCAGCGCCTGCTCGGTTTGATCAACGGTGAAGACCGAACTGTAGCCGATGATGACAAGGATCAACAGCAGCAACAGCGCCACGATACCTGTAACGGGGGACCTCATCGCGTGGCTCCCGTCTGCTGGGGCGGCTGGTTGACGGTGGGCGCCACCGGACGCCGCGGCGTCAGTTCGCCCAATGGCAGATATGGCACGATGCCCCCCCCGGACGCCGAGCCGCCGCCGTCATAGATCAGCTTCTCGGAGCCGCCGAGGATGCGTTCCATCGTCTCCAGATAGATGCGCTGCCGCGTGACGTCGGGCGCCTTCTTGTATTCGTCGTAGACCTTGATAAAGCGCGCGCTTTGGCCTTTGGCCTCGGCGACCGCCTGCTGCTTGTAGCCCTCGGCGACCTGCAGGATTTGCGCGGCGCGTCCCTTGGCGTCGGGAACGACGCGGTTGGCATAGGTCTGGGCCTCGTTCTGCAGCCGTTCGAGATCGGCGCGCGCGGCCTGCACGTCGCGGAACGAGTCGATCACCTGCGCCGGCGGATCGACCTTCTGCATCTGCACCTGCTGCACCAGGATGCCCGAGCCGTAGCTGTCGAGCGTCTTCTGCATCAGTTCCTGCACGTTGGCCTCGGTCGTGGTGCGGGCGCCGGTGAGGATCGGCTGGATGTTGGCCTTGCCGACCGCCTCGCGCATCGCGCTCTCGGCCACCGCCTTCACGGTGCCTTCGGGATTCTGGATGTTGAACAGGAAATCGGCGACGCCTTTCGGCTTGATGCGCCACAACACGGTGAAATCGACATCGACGATATTCTCGTCGCCGGTGAGCATCAGGCTTTCTTCCGGCACGTCGCGCATGGTGCGGCCACGGCGCGCCGGATCGTCGATCAGCGTCATGCCGATGCTCAAGGTGGAGACGCGCAGCGCCTTCGGCAGCAGCACGGTCTCGATCGGATAGGGCAGATGATATCTCAGCCCGGGCTCCGCATCGCGGACATACTTGCCGAATCGCAGCACGACGCCGAGTTCTTCGGTTTGCACGCGGTAAAACCCGGACAAGCCCCAGATCACGAGCGCACCCAACAGCACCAGCGCGATGCCAAGGCCGCTGAAATAACCGCCCGGCAACAACTGCTGAAGCCGGTCCTGGCCGCGGCGCAGAAGGTCTTCGAGATCGGGCGGCCTTGGCCCAACCGATTGCGGGCCCGAGCCCCAGGGTCCTTTCGGACCCGAGCCCCACGGGCCTCCGCCTTGATTCTTCCACGGCATCGACAATCTCCTTCGCGGGGCCTGGGCCAAGACGCCTAGCCTCGCAACATCCGCATGGCCTTATAGGGGACGGACCCGGCGCTTACAACGCAAGCCTGCTGCTCGAAGCAGCTAAGCCCGAACCGATAATTGTCAATGTAAACATCGCCAAAGCGCGTATTCCGCAAAAGTGGCCACCGGTTTTGCGATCAGAATACGCGCAAATCAATATTTGACGCATTTTCTTGCGACTAACCGGATTCCACTTGGCCGGAAAATGCTTTGGTTAATGCGCGCTTCGCCGGCGATATGTCACATAGGAAAAGTCCGCGCTGTCGTCCGGACCGGACGAATTCCGCACGCGCGCCACCTCCTCCCAGCCCGCAAGCTCAATTGCGGCCAAATATGTGTCGCCCTCGGGCCGGGCGTGAACTTCGGTAATCTCCAGGCGATCCGCGACATCGATCCATTGCGCGTAGATTTCGGCGCCGCCGATCACAGCGATTTCAGCGACTGAACGCCGCAACGCGTCGCCGGTCGCAACCGCGCGGGCATCGAAGAAAGACGTCGTCACCACCGCGCCGGCCGCGCGAAAATTCGGATCGCGCGTCACCACGATATTGGTGCGTCCGGGAAGCGGCCGGCGCAACGACACGAAGGTCTTGCGGCCCATCACGACCGGCTTGTCCATCGTCATCGCCTTTAAGCGCTGCTGATCGGTCTTCAGCCGCCATGGAATAGTGCCGCCCGAGCCGATCACGCCATTGTCGGCGACCGCGACAATGAGAACGATCTCTATCGGCGCGACCGTCATCGCGTCCCTCATGACGTCCCTTGCGCCAGCGCCGTCAGCGCCGGACCGTTGACCCGGCACACCGTCCACTCGTCCATCAGGACCGCGCCGAGCGATTTGTAGAATTCGATCGACGGCGTATTCCAGTCCAGCACCGACCACTGCAGTCGCGACCAGCCGTTGGCCAGGCATTGTTGCGCCAGTTGCGCCAGCAGCGCCTTGCCGATGCCGTTGCCGCGCAGCGCCGGACGGACGAACAGATCTTCCAGATAGATTCCGGAGCGGCCGCTGAAGGTGGAAAAATTGATGAACCAGACCGCAAAGCCGGCTGGCTCGCCGTTCCACTCCGCGATCTCGCAGAACAGCCGCGGATTGCTGCCGAACAGGGCGTCGCCGATCGTCGCCTCGGTGGCCTCGACTTCGTGCAGCAGGTTTTCGTACTCGGCGAGTTCACGAACAAAGGACAGGACAAGTCCCGCCTCATTGGGGCGCGCGCGGCGGATGGTCAGGGACATCGATCGCTCACACCGCTACTCATACAGCCACGCTACTCATACTGCCACCTGGGCCTTGATGTGCGGGTGCGGATCGTAGCCTTCGAGCACGAAGTCTTCATAGCGGAACGCGAAGATATCCTTCACCGCCGGGTTGATCTTCATCACCGGCAACGCCCGGGTCGGGCGCGTCAGTTGCAGCCGCGCCTGCTCGAGATGGTTCGAATAAAGATGCGCGTCGCCGAGCGAGTGAACGAAGTCGCCGGGCTTGAGGCCGGTGACCTGGGCGACCATCATGGTCAGCAGCGCATAGGAGGCGATGTTGAAGGGCACGCCGAGAAAGACATCCGCCGAGCGCTGATAGAGCTGGCACGACAATTTGCCGTTCGCGACATAGAACTGGAACAGGCAGTGACAGGGCGGCAGCGCCATCTTGTCGACATCGGCCGGATTCCATGCGCTGACGATCAGGCGCCGCGAATCCGGATTGCGCCGGATCATGTCGATGACATTGGAAATCTGGTCGATGCTCCGCCCGTCCGGCGCCGGCCAGGATCGCCACTGCGATCCATAGACCGGGCCGAGATCGCCATTGGCGTCGGCCCATTCATCCCAGATCGAAACGCCGTTGATCCTTGAGATATTTGATGTTGGTGTCGCCGGCGAGAAACCACAGCAGCTCGTGCACGATCGATTTCAGCGGCAGCTTCTTGGTGGTCAGCATCGGAAAGCCGGCGGCCAGATTGAAGCGCATCTGGTGGCCGAATATCGACAGCGTGCCGGTGCCGGTGCGGTCGTGCTTCTCCGCGCCGTCAGAGAGAATCCGTTCGAGCAGATCGTGATACTGATTCATGGCGTGATGTCGCAAGGCTCCGGGCGATGGCAGGTTCTAGCGGCCGGACCGGCTGACCGACAGCGGCGATTCGGCCGACGGCACGATTATACCCGGAAAAGTGAGGATCCGGCCGGCAAACGACAAGGGCCGGAATGCGGGCGCCGTTACCCGATCAAGCCGGCAAAACCCGCGCAACCGCCGCCCAGCAGCAGCCAGAACGGATTAAGCCGCGTCGTGGCAGCCAGAATAGCCGCAACCGCGGTGACCAGCGCGGCGGTCCAGGTCCGGTCTGAAGTCTGCGCCAGAATCAGGCCGCTGGCGCCCATCAGCCCGATCGAAAGCGGCACCAGGGCGGCCTGGATAATCGCGGGCCAGCGCGCACTGGCTCGATCGCGTCAAAAGGCGGCTCACACAATAGGCGAGGACGGCGGTCGGCACGCACATCGAAATGGTGGCGACCAGCGCGCCCGCGACGCCGGCGACGGAATAGCCGATCAGGGTCACGATCAGCACATTCGGCCCCGGCGACATCTGCGATATCGCGAAAACGTCGGCGAATTGCTTGTCGCTCAGCCAGTGCTGAACATCGACCGCCACCCGGTGCATTTCCGGGATCGCGGAATTGGCGCCGCCAACCGCGAACAGCGACATCAGGCCGAAGGTCCATGCCAGCGTCAGGATGGGATTGCCGCCTGAATTCATGCCGCAGGCCGCCGGCGCATCGCGAGCGTGATGGCGATGCTGATCGGGATCGCCACCAGCAAGACCGCCGGCAGCGGCAGCCGCAACACGCCGATCGCGATAAACACCGCCGCCAGCAGCACCAGCCCGACCCAATCGCGCTTCCGGACCAGCGGCATCATCATCCGGAAAACCACCGCAATCAAAAGCCCGACCGCCGCGCAGGACACGCCGGACAGGATGCGCCGCAACGCCTCGACTTCGCCGAACCGCGCATAAAGCGCCGCCAGCACCGTCACCACGACCACCGGCGGGCCGACCAGCCCGGCAAAGGCCGCGAAGCCCCCGGCAATGCCGCGAAAGCGCGATCCGAACACCACCGACAGGTTGACGATGTTCGGCCCGGGCAGAAAATGGCACAGCGCGAAGGTTTCGTTGAACTCATCGGCGGTCATCCAGCGGTGCTGCTCGACGATGGCGCGCCGGGCAAAAACCAGGACCCCGCCGAAGCCCGCCAGCGACATTTTGGCGAACGCCAGAAACAGCGCGATCAGGCCGGGCGGCGTCGATGTCGGGGAGACCGGCGCCGGAACGGCAGCCGGCGGCGAATCCGGGGGCATGGTCAGGATTTAGAACGGGGGCCTGGCCAAGGCCAACCCAATTCGGCGTGTTCCCGCCCGGATTGGGGGCCGGTTTCGGTCTGTTTTTCTCAATAACTGAGCCTTATATTGAGCGTGCCGGCTTGCCGGCTATGGAAATAAATTGCCGCCGCAATAAACCATTCGGACCCGGGGGCAGCACCCGGCGCCTCCACCCAAGCCCGCCGCAACGCGCGGGTTTCGGCGGGGGCGAAACAGGATCGACGAGGGCGTAAAGGGCGTGTTTTTTCCCGGTATGGTTCCGCCGTCATCGGGCTATGCAATAGTTGCAAACGACAACTTTGCTCCGGTTGCTCGGGCCGCGTAAGCGGTTTGAAAAACCAAGTCTGAAGTCCTGATGGGTTAAGCTCCATTTGGCGGGGTTCGGAGGCACCTGGCAACAGAAGCCTCCACTTCAACCCGGCGCATGGCCGGAGCTTTCTGCCGGAATTTTTGGCATCGGTGGCAAGCCTGCTGACCTTGGGCCGCTGCCGGGGTAGCATGACGGATGACGCCCGAGTCGGGCCACGGACACGCCGCCGATCCACCGGCGACATCTCATTGCGACAGGACCAGCCATGGCGACCGATCATATCCGATACGACGTGCTGGCACGCGACGCGCTGCGCGGCGTGCTGCGCCGGGTGCTGGCCGACGCCGCCGAACACGGCCTGCCCGGGGAGCATCACTTCTTCATTACCTTTCTGTCCACCGCGGAGGGCGTCAAGCTGTCGCCGCGGCTGTTGGCGCAATATCCGGAAGAGATGACGGTAATCCTGCAGCACCAGTTCTGGGACCTGACGGTTTCGGAGGATCGGTTCGAAGTCGGCCTGTCGTTCGGCGGCATTCCCGAGCGGCTGGTGGTTCCGTTCAGCTCGATCAAAAGCTTCTTCGACCCGTCGGCGCAATTCGGCTTGCAGTTCGAGCCGTCCGATGCCGCGTCCGAAGCGCCGACCGCAAACCTTCCGGCCGTGCCGGCGCCCGCACCTGTTCCGGCACCCCAGACGGTCGCCGAGGCGGCGACTGAGCCTCGGGACCAACCGGCCAAGCCGAGCGAGGGCGCCGAGGTCGTGCGGCTGGACCGTTTCCGCAAGAAATAATCCGCGCGCAGGAAATTCTGCCAAAAATCTCAAGAAGAAGTGCTGCGAGGCTGTAGAATGCCGCCGCGCGCCCTCGCGCAACGGATTCGATGGATGGCTCGCTCGACAATCACAGCGCAATCCCCTGCCACGCGCTCGGAAACCGACAGCTTCGGCCCGATCGAGGTTCCCGCCGATCGCTATTGGGGGGCGCAGACCGAGCGGTCGCGACAGAATTTCCGCATCGGCCACGACCGGATGCCGATGCCGATCATTCGCGCACTCGGCATGGTCAAGCTCGCTTCCGCCGAAACCAATCGCGAGTTGGGGTTGCTCGACCAGCGCCGCGCCCGCGCCATTATCCGCGCCGCGCGCGAGGTGATCGACGGCAAGTTCGACGATCATTTTCCGCTGGTGGTCTGGCAGACCGGATCCGGCACCCAAACCAACATGAACCTCAATGAAGTGATCGCCAATCGCGCCAACGAATTGCTCGGCGGCAAGCTCGGCGCCAAAGAGCCGGTTCATCCCAACGATCATGTCAATATGAGCCAGTCGTCGAACGATTCGTTTCCGACCGCCATGCACATCGCGGCCGCGACGGGCATCACGGCCGATCTCATTCCGGCGCTCGATGAATTGCATCGCGCGCTGCGCAAGAAAGAAAAGGCATTCGCCGGCATCGTCAAGATCGGCCGCACCCACACCCAGGACGCGACGCCGCTGACGCTCGGCCAGGAATTTTCCGGCTATGCCGCGCAGGTTGCGAGCGGCATCGCGCGGTTGCGGCTGGCGGTCAGGGATTTGTACCCGCTGGCGCAGGGCGGCACCGCCGTCGGTACCGGCCTCAATTCAAAACCGAAATTCGCTCGCCTGTTTGCAAGGCATGTCGCCCAAATTACCAAAATGCCCTTCACCAGCGCCGCCAACAAATTCGAGGCGCTGGCCTCCAACGACGCCTATGTCTTCGCGCACGGCGCCATCAATTCGGTGGCGACCGGCCTGTTCAAGATCGCCAACGACATCCGCTTGTTGGGGTCGGGTCCGCGTTCCGGCCTTGGCGAGCTGATCCTGCCCGAAAACGAGCCGGGGTCCTCGATCATGCCGGGCAAGGTCAACCCGACGCAATGCGAGGCGGTGACCATGGTTTGCTGCCAGGTGTTCGGCAACCATACCGCCATCACCGTCGCCGGCAGCCAGGGGCATTTTGAGCTCAACGTCTACAAGCCGGTATTGGCATATTGCATGATGCATTCCATCCAACTGCTGGCCGACGTTTCGCGCTCGTTCACGGAGAATTGTGTCGAGGGAATCCGGGCCGACGAGAAGCGCATCCGGGAACTGATGGAACGCTCGCTGATGCTGGTGACCGCGCTTGCGCCCAGGATCGGCTATGACAACGCCGCAAAGGTCGCCAAGACCGCTCACGCCCGTGGAACCACCTTGAAAGAAGAGGCGGTTCGGCTTGGCTTTGTTTCCGCGACGGAATTCGACCGGCTGGTGCAGCCGGAAAAGATGACCCACCCGGGCTGATCGCCGCACAGCGACCGGCCTCTTTGAAATATATAATTATGATTCATAACACCTAAAGACTTAGACCGGTCAGCTATCGTCGGCGCGCCGGCCCGTGGTAGAGCACGCAGGATTTCGTTTTCGCAAAGCAGAACCCCCATTTTGATGCTATCAGGGCGCGGTAACGGGGATTTTCTCAATGACGGCCGAGCCGTTTGGCATGGCCGCATGATGGGGCAGGCATGGGGGATGTAGTTAACCTGAAGCGGTTCAAGAAGCGCACCGAACGGCATCAGTCGGAGCAACAGGCGGAAGCCAATCGGACGCGCTTCGGCCGAACCAAATCCGAACGCATTCTGGACGAACGGCGCGGCGAGCGTGCCAACAAACTATTGGATCAGCACCGGATCGACGGCGAGGACGCGTCATGAAATCGCCCGTCGTGAAACGCTCGATCGTGGTCGCCGGTCACAAGACCAGTGTCAGCCTCGAAGAGGCATTCTGGAACGGCATGAAGGAAATCTCCGGACTTCGGGACATGACGCTGTCCGAACTGGTGGGGGAGATCGACAGCAACCGCCAGCAAGGCAATCTGTCTTCCGCGATTCGTCTTTTTGTCCTCGATTATTTTCGAACCCGCGCGGCGGCCGCCGCTCCGGATTCAAAACCACTGGGATCCTGATCCGGGCGCGCCCCGCCGCGGAGCGTCTGTACTCGCCCTGTTTACAATCGCTCTAAGGTAACGCTGCATTCCGACCGCTGCGCTTGACCTATCGATCCACCATTGGAAAGACAGGTCATGACCAGCACCGAACAAAACGACGCTCGCCCGCAAATGCCGTTGGGGTTGGCCAAGCGCGGCTATTCGGGCGTTATCCACCGCATCGCCGCCGTCGATGCCGGTTCTGCGCTGTCGGCCACCGAACTCGAAAGCCGGCTGATCGAACTCGGCTTCGTCGAGGGCGCCAGGGTCGAGGTGCTGCACGAAGGCGTGATCGGGCGCGATCCGATCGCCGTACGCGTCGAGAACGTCACCATCGCCGTACGCCGCCGCGAGGCGATGGCCATCATTGTGGCTTGACGAAACGGTCCCCCCGCGATGGAAGCCCCGTTGATGCATCTCGCCCTGGTGGGCACGCCAAACAGCGGCAAGACCTCGCTGTTCAATGCGCTCACCGGCAGCCGCCAGAAGGTCGCGAACTATCCCGGCGTGACGGTGGAGCGCAAGGAAGGATCGTTCGTTACGCCGCTGGGCCGTCAGGTTTCGCTGGTCGATTTGCCCGGCACCTATTCGCTGCGCGGCCGCAGTCCGGATGAAGAGATCACGCGCGATGTCGTGCTCGGCCGCACGCCCGGCGAGGCGGTGCCGGACCTCGTGCTCTGCGTGGCCAATTCGACCAATCTCAGATTGACCATCCGCCTCGTGCTCGAGCTCAAAAGCACCGGCCGGCCGCTGATGCTGGTGCTCAACATGTTCGACATCGCCACCCGCCGCGGCGTTACCGTGGATGTGGCGCGGCTGTCCGAAGCGCTCGGCGTGCCGGTCGTCACCTCGATCGCGGTGCGCAAGGGCGGCACCGCCGAACTGTTGCGGCGGACCGACGAAATCTCGGCGCAGGCACCGGTTCCGTTGCAGCAAAATCTCTGGCAGCCGCTCACGGTCGCCGGCTTGCGCGCCACCCAGCGCGAGGCCGACCGCATCATCGCAGCGACCATCAGCCTGCCCACCAAGCCGGATACCTGGACCGCGCGGGTCGATGCCGTGGTGCTGCACCCGGTGGCGGGGCTCGCGATCCTGGCGCTGATATTGTTCGTGATGTTCCAGGCGGTGTTCGCCTGGGCGCAACCGCTGATGGACCTGCTGTCGACCGCCTTCGCCGCGCTGGGTCATCTGGTGCACGACACATTGCCGGCGGGCCTCTTACAAAGCTTCCTGCAGAATGGGGTGATTTCCGGCGTCGGCAGCGTCATCGTGTTCCTGCCGCAGATCATCATCATCTTCCTGTTCATCCTGCTATTGGAAGATTTCGGCTACATGGCGCGGGCGGCGTTCCTGATGGATCGCATCATGGGCGGCGCCGGCCTGCACGGCCGCGCCTTCATTCCCCTGCTCTCCAGTTTCGCCTGCGCCATCCCCGGCATCATGGCGACGCGGGTAATCGACAATCGCCGCGACCGGCTCACCACCATCCTGATCGCGCCGCTGATGACCTGTTCGGCGCGGATTCCGGTCTACACCCTGATCATCTCGGCCTTCATCCCGGCCCGGCAAATTGGCGGCTGGGTCAACCTGCAGGGTCTGGTGATGTTCGGCCTCTATGCGGTGGGCATCGCCAGCGCGCTCGGCGTATCGTTCGTCATCAAGTTCTTCATGTTGCGCGACTACGCACCGGCACCGTTCATGCTGGAACTGCCTGATTACAAGATGCCGCGCGCCGGCAGCGTCGCCATCGGCATCTACACCCGGGCCAAGATGTTCCTGCACCGCGCCGGCACCACGATCTTCTCGATGATGGTGCTGATCTGGTTTCTGGCGTCGTTTCCGCTGCCGCCGGCGGGAGCAACCGACCCGGCCATCAATTACAGCTTCGCCGCCATGATCGGCAGGGCGCTGGAACCCTTGCTGATGCCGATCGGATTCAACTGGCAGATCGCGGTGGCGCTGATCCCGGGCATGGCGGCGCGGGAAGTCGCGGTCGCAGCGCTCGGCACGGTCTATGCCATCGAGGGCGGCAAGGAAGCCGCCGATCAGATCGGACAGGTGCTTGCCACCAAATGGAGCCTCGCCACCGCGCTGTCGCTGCTGGCCTGGTACATCTTTGCCCCGCAATGCGCTTCCACGCTGGCCGTCATTCGCCGCGAGACCGGAAGCTGGAAATGGATGGCGATCACCTTCGGCTATATGCTGGCCCTCGCCTATCTCGCGAGCCTTGCGACCTACAACATCGCCTACGCCCTTGGCGCGGGGTGAATTCCGCTCATCGCGACACAACTGAGAGCGCCAGCAGCGATAGCAGCAGCGCCGGCGGCATCACCGCGAGGCCGAGCTTGAGAAACCGCGAGGCGCCGACATGCTCGCCTTCACGCCGCAGCGCGATCAGCCAGAGAATGGTGGCCAGCGAGCCGGTCACCGACAAATTGGGACCGAGATCGACGCCGATCAGGATCGCGCCCGTGACATGCGTTGGCACCTCGGCGATTCGACTGGTGGTCGCCGCGATCAGACCCATCGGCAGGTTATTCACGAGATTCGATGCGATGGCGACGACGATGCCGGCGATCCAGGAGGTGGTCTGAGGCGAGGTGGTCGAGGCTTGTTTGAGCACCCGCGCCAGCGCCGGCAACACGCCGGTGCGGTTCAAGCCCTCGACCAGGATGAACAGGCCGGCCACCAGTGGCAGCACCGACCAGGAAATGTCCTTTAACACCGGCAGCGGCGACTGCCTTGCGATCAGCAGAACGAGCGCCGTCACGATCGCGCCAGCGATGAAGGTCGGCAGCCCGAGATCCGAACCCTGCGCCGAGGCCACCAGCAGCACGACCGCCGTCATCGCTATACCCAATGCCGCGAGCTGACCGCCGCGGCGGAGCGGCGCGATGTCACCGACCGCGGCGACCGCTGCTTCGAGTTCGCGGCGCTGCGTCAGCCGCAGCACGACATACGTCACCACGATCGCGACGACGGACGGCAATGCGAAGGTGCGCAACCACTCCGATAGCGGCGGCATCTGCGTGCCGAACACGACGAGGTTGGCGGGGTTGGAGATCGGCAGCACGAAGCTCGCCGCGTTGGCGATGAACGCGCAAATGAACAGATACGGCAATGGCTCGACTTTGGCGGCGCGGGTAGCGGCATAGACCGCCGGCGTCAGGACCACCGCCGTGGCATCGTTGGACAACAAAACCGTCACGATGGTGCCAACCACATAGACGATCAGAAACAGCCGTTTCGCCGAACCATGCGAGTGCCGCACCGCCCACGCTGCCAGCCAGTCGAACAGGCCCTCCTGCCGCGCCACTTCCGCCAGCAGCATCATGCCGATCAGGAAGAAATAAACGTCCATCCCCTTGCCGGCGGCCGCCAGCGCATCCGGCCAAGGCAACAGGTTGAGCAGCACCAACAGGGCTGCGCCGGCCACCGCCCAGATGAACTCCGGCAAATTCCACGGCCGCACGATCACGCCGAAGGTTGCCAGCGCCGCGATCCCCCAGGTCGCCGCATGGGACTCCAGCATCATTGCGCACCCGCCAGCGCGGCCACTCTCGGATGTGCGCTCGATCCATGCAGCCGTGCACAGGCCGGTTTAAGGACCGCAGCGAATCCAAGCCACAATGCAATCGAGCCGAGCGCAAAGCTGCCGAGAATAACAAACATCGCGCTGTAACCGATCCCTTGTGCGATCCAGCCGCCGATCGCGGGGCTGAGCGAGGCGCCAAGTCCCTGTACTGTCATCACCGCGCCCTGGCCGGCGTTGACGCGCCCGGTGCCGGAAAGAATGCGCGCGACAAGGCCGGGGACGGCGACGCTCTGCAGGCCAGCGCCGATCCCGTCAAGGATCTGAACGGGATATACACCCCATTTGTTCATCACGCAGGCCGCGAGCACGCCCCGGATCGGCAGCGCGACAAACGAGATCAGCAGCACCAGCCAGTATCCCTGCTTCTCGGCAAGACGCATCGCGATCAAGGATACGAGGATCATCGTGCCCTGCGCCACAACGATAGTGATCGCGACAAAGCCGGCAGGATCCGCCTGCCCGGCCGAGACCACGGCAAGCCCGTACAGCGGAAGCATGGCGGCATTGCCGAGATGAAAGAAGGCCAGCGCCGCAGCCAGAATCAGCAACGGTCTGCATTCGAGCAGCACCGCGATGCCGCCGACCTTGCCGTTGTCCTTCCCATCCTTGTTGAGCCCACGGGCCTCGTCGTCATCGATCGCGGCACTCGGGATCGTCAGGACCGAGATAATCGAAAGAACGCCGAATAGCGCTGCCAGCAACAACACGGCCGGAAAGCCGAACATCCATCCGAGCAGCCCCGACAGGCCGGCGCCGACCATGTTGCCGGCATGGTTGAACGCCTGGTTGTGTCCGTTTTGCCGGTTGAACCCGACTTGACGAACCATTCCGAGCGTGATGCCGGACACGGCGGGTCCGATCGCCGCACCGGCGATCGCGGTTGCGACCTGCGACAGCGTCACCAGCCAGAAACTTTGCGAGAGCAGAACGATGCCGGACGCGATCACCGTGCAGATGCCCGGGACGATGATGCAGAGCTTCTTGTGTCTGGTAGCGTCGACCAGCGCGCCTGCGGGCGTCGTCATCAGCATTCCGGCGACGCCGCCGACGGTCATCACGGTGCCGATCAGTCCGCTCTCCCAACCATGCGCCAGCAGAAACACGCCGAGGAACGGGCCGATGCCCGCCTGCATGTCGGCCATGAAGAAATTCAGCGACAGCAGCGGCCGGATGCCTTTGGAATTGGATAGCCGGTTCAGGTTGGGTTCCGATCACCGCGATGAGCGACAGGCTAACGCTCGAAACGCCGATTTGGTTCGCGTTTTTGCCGCCGGGCTTTGGCTAAGTCTACATCCCCGCGCTAGAACAACGATCGTGGCGGAGCGGCGGGCGGCGGCGTCAGCACCAGAGGCGGCCGCGGCTTCGAAGGCCGCGGCAGGCCGGGGGCCGGCCGGACCTCAATCGCTGGCGGCAGCGGCGCAACCTGCTGACTGACCACCGGCGCATTGGCATCGGGCGGCACGGCGGCGGTTGGCGGCGCCGCGACTGCTGGCGGCGTTGCCGCTATTGGCGGACGCGGAACATTGACTCTGGGCTTCGGCTGCAATCGCCGCGGATCGCGACCGAGAATTGGAGCATCCGAAGGCGGTTGACCGGGCAAGGCCGCATCCGGCGCGGTTGCCGCCGGCGATGCCGGGGGCTGCTCGCCGCGCTCGATCGCGTCCAGCCGGCGGGTCTCGCGATCGATCGCCCTGACCGCCAGCCATGACGACAGCGCCGCGACATCAACCGTCCGACTGAGGCCGTCCGGCGAACCGACGGCGAACAACTGTATTTCCGGTCGGCTGGTCGAGGGCCCGGCCGCCGTCGACGCCAATTCGGCCCGAATGTCGGCCTGGTCGGCGGGAATATCGTAGCCGCCGGAAACGATGGCACGCGCGTCCTGGGCATCGAGCGTGGTCGCGCCAACGCGGAGCCGGCCGTCCCTGATACTGAACGGGATCTGCGCCGAGGCGACCGACAACGCGCCGGCCGACAACACCGGCTCGACGATCTTCCGCAGCCGGGCGTCGTCGGTCGCCTGCCCGGCGTCGCTGGCACGGATCGCAACCTCGAAGACGCGCGGATTGAGTCCGGCGATCCCAGCGGATTCCAGCGTCACGGTCCCGCTTCCGGACAACGCCCCGGTCAGTGCCGATGCGCTGCGGCCCTGGCTTGCCAGCGTCATCTGCATCGACGCGCGGCCGGCGGGCATCACAAGGCCCCGATAGCGCAACGCCGCGCCATCGACGCCCCTGAACTGAATGCGCGCATTCAACGCAATTCCATCCGCCGCCGGTTTCGCGTCGAGGCTGGCGGTTGCTTCGCCGCCGCCGATGGTGCCCTTGACGGCGTCGAACGTCAGCGATTGGCCGTCGCTCTTGACCGTGCCGCTGATCGGCCGCAATTCGCCGCCGCCGGGAAGCGTGCCGCGCAGTGCCTGAAACGCGACATGGCCGCGCCAGCCCTTCAGCAGCCCGGCACCGAGCGGCTCAGCCGCATCACGCCCCGCGGCACCGATGGCAAGTGCAAATACCGGCGCAACGTCAAGTGCGTCGAGGCCGACCTCGCCTTCGACGTCGCTTTCCTCGTCGAGGGTCAACGCCAGGCGCCCGCGCAGCCGCGAGCCCGATATCGCGCTATCGAGATCATCGAAGGTCAGCTTGCTGCCCGCCAGCGACACGCGCGACGACAGGCGGATGTTCTGAACCAGCGCGTCGGACGGCTTGAGACCAAACAAGGGTGCGAAGTTGGCGCGGCGAACCGTGAGATTGACGCTGGCCCTCGGCTCCGACGCCCAGGGCTCCGCGGTGCCCTGCGCTTCGGCGTCGAGGCCCGCTCCCGATATCTTCGCTTTCAGCCGCAGCGGCGCGCGCCACACGCCGGCGACGGATCCCTCAAATTGCGCCGGACCGTCGCCCGCCGCGATCGCGCGATCGAGCCCCAGCAACGCCAGCAAGGAACGGCCCTGCTGCGACGACAGTTTCAATTCAATGCCGATTTCGCTGCTTTGGAGTTTATCGAGATCGATCGCGCGGATCGCCGCGATGTCAGGCTTCGCAGTGAAGGAGGCAGTGCCCTTGAGCTGCGGTGCGTCGAGATCGAGAACGGCGCGCGCGCTGGCGCGATCGGCATGTTCGGTGTTCTTGTCGAGATCGAGTGTGAGCTTGAGGCGCGCGGGACCTGGACTCGTCCCCAACGAATTGAGCCGCGACGAAAAATTCGGCGCGAATGGCGCGATCAGGCCGGTGATCCGGTTGAGCGACGCCGCGGTCGAATTCAGCGCCAGCCGCCCCGTGGTATGGACACGGTCGAAATTGCCGGTGCCTTCCACCATCACACCGGTCGCCTGGCCGATTTTCAGTTGATCGAGCGTGACGGTCTTCGGCCCGTAGCCGAGTTTTGCGATCAACGGTTGCAATTCCTGGCCGGCCGACAAAGCGTGGCCGATAACCAGCGATAGCTGGGCTTCATCCGGCCACTCGGCTTGCGGGCCCGCCACCGCGCGCACGAAGGCCGTTGCGGCATCGAAATCGAGGCGTTCCGCCTTCAACTCGGCATCGATCCGCGAACCGCCACTGGCCGATGGACTGGAGACTGCAACGCGCCCGGTAACAGCGCCGCCATCGATTTCGGCAGTCATGGCGTCGATCGCGACGCGGTTCGGGCCGATGCTGACATTGCCGCGCAGTTGCAGCGGCTTTTGACTGCGATAGGTGATCTCGCTGCGGCCCTGCAACCACGCCACCAGCGTATCCGGATCGGACAATTCAATGTTGAGCGCGCCCTTGAAACTGCCGGGCGGCGCGGCGGCGCCGTTCAGGTCGACGCTGGTCGTGCCGGGTGCGCGAAAGTCCAGCCGGTCGATGGCCCAGGATTTCGCATCGGCATACAAGGCGGCGGCCACATTCTGCAGCGGGCGACCGCCCAGCATGATCTGCTCGGAACTGAATTCGATGTGCGCCGGGATCGGGGCTTGCGGGAGCGCGGCCATCAGCGCGCGCAGCCCAGGCAACAATCGTATCGGCTCGGCAGCGTGATCCTTGTCCTTGTCGTCGTTCTTGTCGTCGTTCTTGGCGAAGAACCTGTCGGCATCGAGTTGCCGTGCCGCCAGCACGGCATGTAGCTGCGGCGAGGCGCCAAAGCGAATGTCGCCCAGCCCGGTGAATTTCAGCGCCGTGTCGTCGGGGCCGTAGCTCGCCTCGAGTTGTTCGAACCGCGCGGTGACCGGATCGGCCTTGACCTTGGCCGATATCCGCCACGGCGTTGGCCCCGCGTCGGCGCCTTTCGCCTTCGGCGCAGCCGGAACCGACAGGGTCGCGACACCCTCGAAGCGCGGCGCCCGCGTCTCGAAGCGGAGCACGCCTTCGAGGTCGGCCGACAGCGCGCGCGCGCCGGGGTCGAGGTTGAGATGAATCCTTGTCCCTTCGCCGTCGACGCTCTGGCCGGATGAGATGCGGAACGGATAACGCGTGCCGGACAGCATGAAGTTGCCGTCGCCGCGCACCGCTCCCGCCAGCGAACGGACGTCGCCGCTGAAGGCGATATCGTTCAACTCCAGCGTCTCGTGGCTGGCCGCGTCATGCAGCGCGATGCGGCCGGTCAGGTTCAGGCGGTCGATCGAAAGCGATCCGAGGTTGAGCTTTCCAACCGCGACCGGCCAGTCGATCCGCCCCTGCGGGTCGAGGCCGAGATCGAGCGACAAGCCGTTGATCGTCAATTCGTTGGCGCGCCATTCGCCACGCATCAGCGAGCCCAGACTGAACTCGACGTCGAGCTTGTCAGCGCGAACCTTGCCGAGATCGTTGGCACCGCCGACCACCACGGAGCGCAGCCGCAGCGACGGCGTCGGCAACAGGCGGGCATCGAGCGCCCCGCCGACCCGCACCGGCACGCCGAGCACCCGCGTGGCCTCGGTCTCGAATTGCGGCCGGAACTGATTCCAGTCGATAAAATACGGCCCGACCAGCGCCGCGATCAGCGCAATGATGAAGGCAATCGCCAATCCGAGCAGCGTCGTCTGCACGGTGTCTCCCCTCGAGCATATTCCGTTGCGTCGATCATGCGGGCATGAGGCGGTTCATTCGCCAGGCAGCATATGCCCTTGCAACAGCGAGCTGAAACCGTCCGTCCACCGGCCGCACTGAAATCAACGCCGGAGCAGCGTCATATATAGAGACAACTGTGGCGAAGTCACAGCAACGTTGCGTTACGGCCTGATGCCGACGCGGTCACCAACTTGCGGGCAGCACCTTGAGGCCTCGCAGCACAAAGGTCGGCCGCCATTCCGGATTCGCTGCGTCGTCCAGTCGCAGATCCGGCAGCCGGCGCAGCAAGGTCGAGATCGCGATTTCCGCCTCGATGCGCGCCAGCTGGGCGCCGAGGCAGAAGTGAATGCCCCCGCCAAACGACAACGGGCGCACATTGGGACGGGTGATATCGAGCTGATCCGGCCGATCCGGATACACCACCGGGTCGCGATTGGCCGAACCCAACAGGCAAAACACGCTCTCGCCTTTCGGAATTTTCTTGCCGCCGAGGTCGTCGATGTCTTCCAGCGCCACCCGGCCGGTCAGTTGCACCGAGGAGTCGTAACGCAGGAATTCCTCAACCGCGTTGGTGATGAGGCCGGGATTGGCCTTGAGCAGCGCAAGTTGATCGGGATTGCGGTGCAGCGCCAGCAGCCCGTTTCCGATCAGATTGACCGTGGTCTCGTGCCCGGCGCCGAACAGCAAAATGATATTGGCGGTCAATTCTTCGTTGGTGAGCTTGCTGCCGTCTTCCTCGGCCTGCACCAGTTGCGTCGTCAGGTCGTCGCCGGGCTTGCGGCGGCGCAGCTCGAACAGTTGCTGGAAATACATTTGCTGCATCGCATTGCCGGCGTTGCTCTGCTCGATTTCGGCCGGCGACATCGGCACCGGATCGAGCAGGCGCCCGCCATCGCGCGAACCCTTGTAGAAAGCCTCGCGATGCTCCTCGGGAATTCCCAGCATGTCGCATATGATCGTCACCGGCAGCCGAAACGCAAAATCCTCGATCAGATCCATATGGCCCTGACCGATGATGGCATCGAGCGTTTCGTCGACGATCTGCTGGATGCGCGGACGCATGTCCTCGATCCGGCGCGCGGTAAAGGCCTTCACCACCAGGCCGCGCAACCGCGTATGGTCGGGCGGGTCCTGCTGCAGCATCCAGTGGCTCATGCTGCGGAAGATCGGCTCCTGCATGATCTTCGGCCCGTAGCGCCGAATGGTCCGCTCGACAAAATCCTTGCCGAAACGCTTGTCGCGCAGCACCAGGCTGGCCTCGGCGTGCCGGCTCGCGACGAACGGACCGAACTGCGTGACGTGCATCGGATCGGTGGTGCGCATCCGCGCATAATACGGATAGGGATCGCGAATGAATTCCGGCGCCAGCGGATTGAAAAGCGGCTCGGTCGTCGCGGCCTGAACATGCTCGTTCATGGGAACCCTCGATGTGTTGCCGCGCTGAAAGGTCTGCCTTTTAAGCGCATGGGTGCATGCAGCGACCCGACGGCGCGCGGTGATCCGGACATTCTGATCCGATACACTATTGTATCGAGTTGCATTGTGCCCTAAAATGCCAGGATGTCAAGAGTTCGAACCAGGCCGACCCGGGACGATACCTGCGAAAAGCTGTTCGAAGCTGCGGCGCGCGTCTTCGAGGATCAGGGAATCGGCGGCGCCAGCATCGAGGCCATTGCGGCCGCGGCCGGCTTTACGCGGGGCGCGTTCTATTCGAATTTCAAGAGCAAGGACGAGTTGATCATCGCCATGCTCGAGGATCACGTCGAACAATCCATTCGACGCAATCTCGATCTTCTCGACAAGCACAAGAACCTTGCCGATTTTATCGATGCGCTGAAGACCATCGACCGCAGCCATCAGGATCCGCTGGCGCGTTCTCCACTTTTGCACATGGAGATGATCCTGTATGTGGCGCGCGCCGAAAAGCGCCGGCCCGATCTTGCCAAGCGGCTGCGCGCCCGCAGAAAGCTGATCGTCGATATCGTCGAGACCACGTTGAAGAACAACGGCAAGAACGGATCGCTGAACCCGACATGGACCGGCGCGATCGTGCTGGCGCTGGAGGACGGCTTTCGCCTGCACCGCCTGATCGATCCGGAGACCACGCCGGCGGACAGCTTCCTGCGTGCGATCGGCGATCTGCAAAGAAGCATGGGAATTTCATCGGCCTGACGAACGCTTAAACGGCGCCGGCCTTTACCTTGTGCAACTGGCCGGCGACCGCGCGGATTTTGCCGGGCGACGCCATCCAGATCGCCAGCGCGGATAATCCGCTGACGCCAATCCCGATCGCAAACGCCAAGGTATAATTCCCGGAAAGGTCGTGCAGAAAACCTGTGACCCACGGGCCCGCAGCACCTCCGATGATGGCCGCGAGCATCACGGTGCCGAAGATGCTGCCGTAATGTTTGCCCTGGAATATCTCCACAACGACCGCCCCGATAACGGAGGTCAGGCCATAGCCGAGCACGCCCTGCGCCAGCACCATGACGTAGACCAGCATCAATGTCGGTGCCTGCGCCATCGCGATCAGCGCCGCATAGCAGATCGCAAAACCGAGGCAGCTCGCGGTCCATATCCATTCGCGCCCGAGCCGGTCCGAAAGATGCCCCAGAACGATCTGGCCGGGAATGCCGAGCAGGCTGACCGCGCCCAATGCCCAGACCGCGACGCCCGGGCTGAAACCGATGTCCAGAAGATATTTGGTCTGGTGAACCTGCACCGCGTACCAGATATACAATGCGCAGAAATAACCGACCGCGAGCCACCAGAAGCGCGCCGTGCGAAGCGCACGGCTCAAGGTCCAGTCGGTGCCGGCCCAATCCGGGTCGACGATATTCGAGATCGGCTTCGCCGATGAAGCCGAAGGTGCGGCGTCGCCGTCCGGCCGAAGCCCGATGTCTTCCGGCCGCTTGCGCAGCAGCAGGTTGATCGGCGCCAGCACGACCAGAACCAGAATGCCCATCGCCGTGCAGGCGGTGCGCCAGCCGGTCTGTTCGATCATGTGCTGCATCCACGGCAGCAGGGTGATCGAACCCAATCCGACGCCGGCAAATGCCAGTCCCATCGCAAGCCCGCGCCGGCGATTGAACCAGTTGGGCAGGAACAACGATTGACCGGAATAGCCGAGGCAGATGCTGCCGGAGCCGACCAGCACCCCGATGGTCAGATAAAGATGCCATGGCTGCGTCGTCAGCGGCGCCAGCAGCAAGCCTGCCGCCATCAAGCGCGACGCCCATCTCCATCACGATGCGGGGACCGGTACGATCCATCATGCGGCCGATCAGCGGGCTGACGGCGGCGGAAACCAGAAAGCCGAACGAGAAGGCGCCGGCGGTGACGCCGCGCTCCCATCCGAACTCGTCGATGATGGGCGGAAACAACAACGAGAACGACGTCCGCGCGTTGACGCCGATCGCCATGGTCACGAAGGTCACGGCGATGATAATCCAGCCGTAAAAGAAGGGAAGCCGCATCGTCGTGACATTCCGGTTGAGCGGCAATCAGACGACGATCGACGTCCCCTGCCGGTTTTTTGCCAGCTACGGTTACGTCATTTGGGCCGGTGAATTGATGGCCATGATATCGCCGGGCTATCGGCGTTGCACCGATACCATTTGCCGCTTGCCCGTTGCTGCGCATTGTGGCGATGCTTGGTTGCGTTGCCGGGGCCGAGCGCTGATGCGCGCACCATAAAAATCGGGCTGCACACGACAGCCAACGGAGGAAGCGACGATGTTGACCATGTCCCATGCTGCAGGTGCGAACGAGCCGGCAGTTCGCGACATCACGCTGGGCGAATTACTGCAATGGGCGGCGGAAACCACGCCGGACCGGGTCGCGCTGATCGCAGGCGTTCCCGACAAGGCCAATCGCCGGCAATGGACATATGCGGAATTATACGCGCAGTCGTTGCGCACCGCGCGGGCGCTGCGGGCGCGCTTCGAGCCGGGCGAACGGGTCGCGATCTGGGCCCACAACATTCCCGAATGGATCATGGTCGAGTTCGGCGCCGCCATGGCAGGCGTCATTCTGGTCACCGTCAACCCCAGCCTTCAGGTCGAGCGAGGTCGAATATGTTTTGAAGCAGTCGCGCTCCGCCGGCATCATGGTGGTGACGGAATTCCGCGGCAATCCGATGCTGGCGACGGCCCAGGCGCTGGTCTCCCGCTGCCCCGAATTGCGGGAGATCATTGCCTTCGATCAATGGGATGCGTTCCTGGAATCCGGCGACATTGCCAAGCCTGAGCTGCCGAAAGTACGATCGACCGATCCGGTGATGATCCAGTACACCTCCGGGACCACGGGATTTCCCAAAGGCGCCCTGCTCCACCACCGCGGCCTCGTCAATAACGGCGCGCACACCGCCGACCGCGCCGGCATCGCCGACGGCGCCGTCCAGATCACCACCATGCCGCTGTTCCACACCGGCGGTTGCGTCTGTTGCGTGCTCGGCGCCGTCTCCCGGCGCGCCACGCAAGTGCTGGTCGAGGCCTTCGAGCCCGGACTTGTGATCGAACTCATCGACACCTATCGCTGCAACGCGATACTCGGCGTGCCGACCATGCTGGTCGCGATGATGGAGCATCCGTCATTTGCGACCGCCGATCTTTCCTCGATCAAGGCGATCTATTCCGGCGGATCAACGGTACCGGCTTCCATTGTCACCGCTCTCGAACAGCGGCTCGGCGCCGCCTTCACCATCGTGTTCGGCCAGACCGAATGCTCGCCCGTCGCCCTGATGACCTGGGCCACCGACAGCATCACCGACAAGGCCGAGACCATCGGCTCGCCGATGCCGAACGTCGAGGTCAAGATCGTCGATCCGGACACCGGAGAGACCGTTCCGATCGGCGAGATCGGCGAGATCTGCACGCGCGGCTATCACATCATGCACGGATATTTCGAGAACGAGGCGGCGACAGCAGCGGCCATCGACAGCCGACGGCTGGCTGCATACCGGCGACCTCGGCGCGATGGATGGCCGGGGCTATTGCACCGTCGAGGGAAGACTAAAGGACATGATCATTCGCGGCGGCGAAAACATCTACCCGCGCGAGCTTGAGGAATTGCTGTTCCGCCATCCCAAGGTCGGAGACGTTGCCGTGGTCGGATTGCCGGACCCAAGATGGGGCGAAGTCGTATCGGCGTTTATCCGTCCCGCGCCCGGCAATTCGATCGACAA
This sequence comes from uncultured Pseudomonadota bacterium, assembly GCA_963771225.1. Lineage (GTDB taxonomy): Bacteria > Pseudomonadota > Alphaproteobacteria > Rhizobiales > Xanthobacteraceae > Bradyrhizobium. The sequence continues at coordinate 31,963 of CAVYSR010000019.1, forward strand.
GAACGAACTGCATGACTATCTGCGCGAGCATCTCGCCCCGCACAAGACTCCGCGCCACTGGTTCGTCGTCGAGACCATGCCGCTCACCGGCTCCGGCAAGATTCAGAAATTCAAGCTGCGCGAGCAATGGTCGAAGGGCGAAGTGATGGAGCTGTGAGCAGCCGACAGCGCCGCGCGCACTGAAATATCCCGAAATGCTTCACCGCGACCGCGAGCGATTTGGTTAGCAATCTTTTAACGCAAGCCGCGACATTTCTGCACAGGGGCCTGGTGATCATGAAACGCGATGTTCGACACGATCCTTCTGCTGGCAGCTGCGGCTGAGCAATCCATCCTGCCGCTCGCCTTGCGCGGCCATAACCCGCTTCTGACCGTGGTCCCGGTCGGGAGTGCCGCCGAGCTCGCACGCGCTCGATTCCGATCTGCTGAGCCGGGCCCGATTGATTGCGTTTGTGACGGCGGAAATCGTCCCGCCAGGCGTGCTCGCCCGGCTCGGCTACGGCGCCTTCAATTTTCATCCCGGCCCGCCGAGCTATCCCGGATGGGCGCCCGCGCATTTTGCGCTTTACGACCAGGCCCCGGTATTCGGCGCCACGCTTCACGTCATGGTCGAGCAGGTCGACGCCGGGCCGATCATCGATGTCGCGTTTTTTCCCGTGCCGGCCGATATCTCCGTGGTCGGGCTGGAGGGGTTGGCCTATGCGCACCTGGCCCAATTATTCTGGCGCAGGGCGAAATCGCTCGCGACGGATGCGGCGCCGCCGTCGACGCTTCCGATCGAATGGGGCAGCCGGAAATATTCCCGCCGCGCCTACCGGGCGATCTGCGACATTCCGCTCGACATCCCCAAGGAAGAGCTCGACCGGCGCATCAAGGTGTTCGGCGGCAATCATTTCGGGATTACCCCGACCATCCATCTGCATGGCATCGAATTTCGCGCGGTGGCGCCGCCTCAGGGGCAGCCCGCCACCTAGGCTCACCGGCCGGGCGCGGAACGGATTTTTGTTTCCGGAAATTAAAATCGGACAGCCTCCCAATGGGCCAAACTGCCGCAGCCACCCAAGGTTAATCAACCATTAATTCTGTTCTGTCAGTGATGTTTTGGTCGGCTGGCGCGCAAGGGCCAACGGAGGATTTCAATGGCAACTATAAACATCATGAGCATCCTGCAGTCGAGCTACTCGGCTGCATCGCAACAGAGCCTGATCCCGGTGGGAGCGAAATTCGCCCCTGTCGATCCGACAAAATACACGGGCACCTGGACCGGCAAGGACAGCACCGGCAAGCCATTCTCGGTGGTGATCAGCAAGGTCAGCGGCTACCGCGCCAATGTGACGTACCAGAGCGACGCCGGCGGCCTGCAGCATCAACGGGTTTTCATCACCACCAAGAGCTCGTTTCGAATCGGCGATTCCAGCTTCATTCTGACCGGGAAGGACAAGGCGCAGGTGGATACCATTCTGACCGATCCCACTACCGGCATCCAATCGGCTGAAAAGGCGCCCGCGACCCGAACGACGACCTGACGACCCGGTCAAGGTAATCGCGCAACGGCAGGCGCTGCGCGAGCCGGCCAGGCACTGATCCCAAGAACAGCCCTCTAAGCCGCCGGCAAAATCTTGCCGGGGTTGAAGATATTCTGCGGATCGAGCGCCTGCTTCACCGCGCGCATCGCGTCGATCGCCTCAACGCCAAGCTCGGCCTTGAGGTACTTCTGCTTGCCCTGCCCGATGCCGTGCTCGCCGGTGCAGGTGCCGCCCATCGCCTGCGCGCGTTCCACCAGGCGATGCATGAAGTCCTCGCCGCGCTCCATTTCCTCACGATCATCGACATCGCAGAGTAGCGAGCAGTGGAAATTGCCGTCGCCGACATGGCCGACAATCGGCGATTGCAGATTGAGGCGTTTCAGATCCGCTTCGGTTTCGGTGACGCAATCGGCCAGCCGGGAGATCGGCACGCAGACGTCGGTGGCCACCACGCCGGCACCGGGACGCAAGGCCTTGACCGCCCAATAGGCGTCGTGCCGCGCCTGCCAGAGCCTGGTGCGATCCTCCGGCCGCGTGGTCCAGGTGAAACCGCCGCCGCCACATTCCTTGGCGATCTCGCTGAAGTTCTTCGATTGCTCGGCGACCTCGTTCTCGCTGCCGTGAAATTCCAGCAGCAGCAGCGGCGTCTCCGGCAGCGACAGTTTCGAATAGGAATTGCAGGCCCGCACCTGCTCGGCATTGAGCAGTTCGATGCGGGCGACGGGAATGCCGGTCTGAATCGCCAGTATGGTGGCCTGGCAGGCGCCGCGCACAGTCTCGAACGAACAGGCCGCGGCCGCGATGGTTTCGGGAATGCCGCGCAGCTTGATGGTGAGTTCGGTGATGATTCCGAGCGTGCCCTCGGCGCCGACAAACAGATGCGTCAGGTCGTAACCGGCGGAGGATTTCTTCGCCCGCGTGCCGGTCGTGATGATTTCACCGTCGCCGCGCACCACTTTGAGCGCCAGCACGTTGTCGCGCATGGTGCCGTAACGCACCGCATTGGTGCCGGACGCCCGGGTTGACGCCATGCCGCCCAGCGAGGCATCGGCGCCGGGATCGATCGGGAAAAACACGCCCTGGTCGCGCAAATGCTCGTTCAGCATTTTGCGGGTGATGCCGGGCTGGATCACGCAGTCGAGATCCTCGGCGTGGACTTCCAGCACCTGATTCATGTCGCGCAGGTCGATGCAGACGCCACCGGCCGGCGCGTTGACCTGGCCCTCCAGCGAGGTGCCGGTGCCGAACGCGATCACGGGAACGCCGTATTGAGCGCAAATCCGCACCACGTCCTGAATATCCGGCGTCTCCTGCGCCATCACCACCGCATCCGGCGGCTGCGGCGCCAGCCACGTCGTGGTATGGGCGTGCTGGTCGCGTACCGCCCTCGAGGTGATCAGGCGGTTGCCGAACCGCGCGGCCAGCGCTGCGATAGCGGCGGCCAGCGCCTGCGGTTCCGGACGTTTCAAATGATTGGTGATGGGGTTGCCCACGCGATATCCTCCCGGCGGAGAACCCTTGCAAAGGATATATAACCGGTCAAGGGATGATGGATCGAAACCAACGGGGACGAGGTATGACGAGTGTTGCTGCGGGCGACGATGTGCAGTTCCGGCCCGCTTTATTTCTATCGTCGGTGATGCAGATCGAACCGGCTTGGATCGACTACAATGGCCATCTCAACATGGCCTACTACAATGTGATGTTCGACCGCGCCATCGACGAATTATGGCTCCAGCTCGGGATCGGGCCCGGCTATATGAAGGAACGCCATGGCTCGACCTTCACCGCCGAATGCCATGTGCGCTATTTGCGGGAGATTCACCTCGGCGATCCCGTGCAGGTTTCGATCCTCGCTGGTCGCCGCCGACGAAAAGCGGCTGCATACCTTTGAAGAATTGCGCCACGCCACCGAGGGCTGGTTGTCCGCCACCTCGGAAAACATGACCATTCATATCGACATGACGGCGCGAAAGACCGCGCCGTTTCCGTCCGATATTCGCGCCCGCGTCGAGGCCCTGGTGAACGCCCACTCGGCGATCGCGCGCCCTGAGGGCATCGGCCGAAAGATCGCGATGCCCGCTCCGAAATAGCAGCGGTGTCAGACACGGTTGCGTCCGCGCGCCAGGCTGACCACGGCAGAGATCAGGAACAGGATGATGGCGATAAAGAAGATGGTCTTGGCGATTTCGATCGACGCTCCGGCGATACCGCCGAAGCCGAGAATGCCGGCAATCAGTGCAATGACCAAAAAAGTAACGACCCAGCTCAACATGACATCACCTCCATTATAACTTCCGCTTCGATACCTGCCCGACCGGAGTTGGTGCGCTCGATTGAAGAAATAATCCGCCCTCGGAACATAGGTTCCCCGCAGCCGCTGTCGCGAAATCGCGAAAAAAGCAGCTTCCCAGGGAACAAAATGGCGGCTCGATGTCGAAACCGGCCTGTCGGGAGCTACAGGGATAACTCCTGTCAAATCGGCCTCCAAAGCCCTATATGCCCTGTAATCCTGCTATGAAGGCTCCCCTTCACGGCCCCGCGGTGCCATCGTGGGCGGAAGACGATTCGCATGACCGAGCCGAACAAGCTGCCCCATCACGGCGTCCCCGACCACCAGCCCGCGGCCGGTGGCATTGCCGCGCGCGCGCGGGCGGCCGCGACCCCGCAATATCTCGCCGGGCTCAATGCCGAGCAGCGCGAGGCGGTGGAAACGCTGGACGGGCCGGTGCTGGTCTTGGCCGGCGCCGGCACCGGCAAAACCCGGGTGCTGACCTCGCGCATCGCTCACATCCTCAGCATGGGCCGCGCCCGCCCCGGCGAAATCCTGTCGGTGACCTTCACCAACAAGGCCGCGCGCGAGATGAAACTGCGCCTCGGCCACATGCTCGGCCAGGCCGTCGAAGGCATGCCATGGCTCGGCACCTTTCATTCGATCGGCGGCCGCATCCTGCGCACCCATGCCGAACTGGTGCAGTTGAAATCCAATTTCACCGTGCTCGATGTCGACGATCAGGTCCGCCTGCTGAAGCAGCTTCTGGCGGCCGACAATATCGACGACAAACGCTGGCCGGCGCGCATGCTCGCCGGCCTGATCGACGGCTGGAAGAATTGCGGATTGACGCCGGCGCAGGTGCCGCCGGGCGAGGCCGCGGTGTTCGGCAACGGCCGGGGTGGCAAGCTCTATGCGAGCTATCAGGAACGGCTGAAAATCCTCAACGCCGCCGATTTCGGCGATCTGCTATTGGAAAACATCCGGCTGTTCCGCGAGCATCCCGACGTGCTCCGGCAATACCAGAACCGCTTCAAGTTCATTCTGGTCGACGAATACCAGGACACCAATGTCGCGCAGTATCTGTGGCTGCGGCTGTTGGCGCAGGCGCCGTCTTCTTCTCGAACCTCTCCCCGCTTGCGGGAAGAGGTCGATGCACGCAGTGCATCGGGTGAGGGGGTTGCCGAGCCAGCCTCGTCATCAACATTAGCGACTGTACCCGCTCACCCCGACCCTCTCCCCGGACGGGGCGAGGGAATGATCGCGCATCCTGGAATCGACGGCGCACTCGCCCCCCAAGAACATCTGCTGCGTCGGCGACGACGACCAGTCGATCTATGGCTGGCGCGGCGCGGAGGTCGACAACATCCTGCGCTTCGACCACGATTTCCCCGGCGCGAAAGTGATCCGGCTGGAGCGCAACTACCGTTCCACCGGCCATATCCTCGCTGCGGCATCGCATCTGATCGCGCACAATGAGGGACGGCTCGGCAAAACATTGCGCACCGAAGACGTCGACGGCGAAAAGGTCACCGTTACCGGCGCCTGGGATTCCGAGGAGGAAGCCCGCGCCATCGGCGAGGAGATTGAGGCGCTGCAGCGCGGCGGCCACAAGCTCAACGACATCGCGATCCTGGTGCGGGCGTCGTTCCAGATGCGCGAATTCGAAGACCGCTTCGTCACCCTCGGCCTGTCCTATCGGGTGATCGGCGGCCCGCGATTCTACGAGCGCGCGGAAATCCGAGATGCGCTGGCGTATTTGCGCGTGATCAATTCGCCGGCCGACGATCTCGCCTTTGAGCGCATCGTCAATGTGCCGAAGCGCGGTCTCGGCGATGCCACGGTGCAGATGCTGCACGACCATGCCCGCAAGCGCCGCATTCCGCTCTCCGAGGCCGCCCGCGCCATTGTCGAAACCGACGAGTTGAAACCGAAGGCGCGCGGATCGCTGCGCGATCTGATTGTCAGTTTCGATCGCTGGCGCGCGCAGCGCGAGGTGACCTCACATACCGAACTGGCCGAAATCGTGCTTGACGAGAGCGGCTACACCGAGATGTGGCAGAAGGATCGTTCCGCCGACGCCGCCGGGCGCCTTGAGAACCTCAAGGAACTGGTGCGCTCGATGGAGGAATTCGAGAACCTGCAGGGCTTTCTCGAACACATCTCGCTGGTGATGGACCGCGACGGCGGCGCCGACGACGACGCGGTGTCGCTGATGACGCTGCATTCGGCCAAGGGGCTGGAATTCGATAATGTGTTCCTGCCCGGCTGGGAGGAAGGCCTGTTTCCGAGCCAGCGCACCATGGACGAACAGGGCCGCGCCGGACTCGAGGAAGAGCGTCGCCTCGCCCATGTCGGGCTGACCCGCGCCCGCCGCCGCGCCAAGCTTTACTTCGCCACCAACCGGCGGATTCACGGCACCTGGACGACCACTATACCGTCGCGCTTCCTCGACGAATTGCCGGCGCCCAATGTCGAGATCACCGAATCCAAGGGCGGCTCGGGCTGGGGCGGCTCCGGCGGCTACGGCCCCTCGCGCTTCGACAATGTGGAATCGTTCGGCTCCAGCTATTCGACGCCGGGCTGGCAGCGCGCCCAGGCCAACCGCGCGCGCGGCCAAAGCGGCCGCAATGGACAGGCCGGCGGCGGCTTCAACGAAAGCCAGTCGCCGTTTTCGACCGGGAGCAACGCCGGCGGCTTTTCCCGCAACAAGCGCGCGCCCATGACCATCGAGGGCGAACTGGTCGCGAAATCCACCGGCACCACCTCGGAGTTCTCGCTCGGCGATCGCGTCTTTCACCAGAAATTCGGCTACGGCCAGGTGGTGAAGATCGACGGCAACAAACTCACCATCGCGTTCGAAAAAGCCGGCGAGAAAAAGGTGGTCGATAGTTTTGTCGAGCGGGTGTGAGTCGAAATCACTTAGTGGATCGAGCGGTCACATGTTTCCGGTGTCAGTCACCGATTCCGATTTGTAATCCGCACCCGGGACACCACTCCATCACCTCGTCAAGATCGTCAGCAATGGCACGCTGGCCGCCACAGAATTGCGTATCCTCGCCGAGACCGCAGAGCGAGAGAAGCGCTGGCAGGACGTGCGCGAGTAGTCCGTCCACAGCTTTTGTTTCTGGCCACAATCTTTTTTAACTGACCCCAACACAACCATCGTCCCGTCTTCATTCGAAGGATGTCTTATGTCCGAAGATACAGGCAGAGGCTTCATGTTGACCAATAGCCGCGACATCATTCGTCGCCTGGAGCGGGAAGGATGGACACTTGTTCGCGTTACCGGCTCTCACCACGTATTCAAAAACGCTGGCTCGGGCGAAACAGTGGTCGTTCCACACCCCAAGAAGGACTTGGGAAAAGGCCTTGTACGTGCCATTTATAAGGGAGCAGGATGGAAACCTGATTGAGGTCGCCATGGCACATTACATCGCCATCATTGAGGATGCCGGACCGGACTACGCCATCGGCGTCTGGTTTCCGGACCTGCCCGGTTGCACCTCGGCAGGCGACGATATTGACGAGGCATTACGCAACGCTCCGGAAGCCCTGGAACTGTATGCTGAAAGCTTTGAAACGGACGGCAAGCCGATGCCTCGCCCACGAACCTTGACAGAACTGAAGGCCGATCCCGAAGTCGCAGACGACATCAAGACCCACATGGTCGCGCTGATCGAGCTTCCTGCTCGCGCCCACGCGGCGGAGTGAGGGTCAACCCGTTCTCTGGACGAAGAGCCCTGCTATTTCTCGCCGAGAACATCGCCGAACAACACCCACGACTTTCCGTCAAACCGCGCCATCTGGATTTGCCGGATCGGGGTGAAGTTGTGCGGGTCGGTATATATTTTTATGCCGGGGAGCAGCATCGGCAGCGTGAGGCCGTCCAGTGACGCTGCCTGCTTCATGATATTCTCGCGGCTGAGATCGTCTTTGCAATTTTCCAGGACTTTTGCCATGGTTTGCGCGGCCGTATAGCCCTGCACATTGAAGAGATCGCCGGTGCTGGCATTGGGCTGGTATTTCTTCATCCAGGCCAGCCAGTCTTTCAAGGCGGGATCATCAGCCCAGCGCGCGTCGTTCGGATCCTTCAGATAGAGCCCGGTCACCACGCCGATGGTATTTTCCAGCCCGGCCGGTTCGAGCACCGCGGAAAAGGAATTGGAAACCGCCGGCAGGATGATCAGCGGTTTCCAGCCCATGCTGGCGGCTTTTTTGATGGCCTGGGCGGCGAATTTGGGCGTCGCTTCCGCGAAGAAAACATCGGCGCCGGACTCCCGCATCGTGACCATCTGCGAATCGATGGTCGGATCGGACGTCAGATAGGTGGTTTCCGAAACGAGCTGGCCGACATGCTCGCCCAAGCCGGCCTTGAAACCCCGGACGTAGTCCTTGCCGGCGTCCTCGTTGGGCGCAATCACCGCGATTTTGGCGTCCGGTCTGGTTTGCAGGATGAACTGGGCATAGAGACGGCCCTCCTGCTCATAGGTCGGATTGAAACCGATCGTCCACGGGAAGTGTTCGGGGTCGTTCCACCGCGTCGCGCCGGTTGAGACGAATAGCTGCGGGATGCGTTTGGCGTTGAGATATTTCTGAACGGAGATGTTGGGCGCGGTGCCGACCGCGCTGAACATCGCCAGCACTTCATCCTGCTCCACCAGCTTGCGGGTCTGTTCGACGGTCTTGGCCGGCGAATAGGCATCATCCAGGGTCAGGAAGTCTAGTCTGCGCCCGTTGATGCCGCCCTGATCGTTCAGCATCTGAAAGTAGGCGGCCTCGGCACGCGCGATCGTGCCATAGGCCGAGGCGGGACCGCTGTAAGGCGCGGTGTTTCCGATTTTGATGGTGGTTTCGGCCGCGCGGCCATCGGCGATCGGCATCAAAAACAGCGCTGCGGCGACCAGCGATTCGGCCAGAAATCTGCTGCGGGTTGGCAAGGTTTTATCCTTCTTTTTGTTTCCCCAATTCCGCGCAACATATTTTAATTGGCTCGCCCCAGGCAATCGTCGAAAACTTCCGCGGGCCGGCCATTGGCCCCTCAACGGCGAGGTCCGGGTAAACGCGACGAACTTTCCGTCATATCATCCGAAAGAGAGCGCCAAGCGGCCCGATCGGCTTCGGGGAGCGAAAAAGGCGGTCGATAATTTTGTCGAGCGGGCGTGATTCCGCGACATTTATACCAAGGCTTGCCCTTCGTAGCCCTTGACCGTCGTGCGGCTGATCGTATCAGATGCGGGCATGGTTCGGGGCCGGACGATCCTGTTGCTTCTCGCGCTGCTGATGTCGCCTTCGCTGGCGGCGGCGCAAACCATGCGCGTGAACGCCGCGCAAAACATGACCTATGGCGACGCCGCAGCACTGCTGGCCAAAAGCTGCGGCGCTGAGATCGAGGCCAATTGCCGCGGCGTCAACCTCGATACGACCCGCCTGCGGGAATGCCTGTCGCGCAACACCGACGCGCTGTCGCCCCAGTGCAAGCAGAATTATCTCGGCGCCGTCGACGCGATCCAGAAGCGTATCAATGCACGCGCCACTGTGGCCAATGCCTGCAGCCGCGAAATCGTCAAGCTGTGCAACGGCTCGACCAAGGAGACCAGCAAATCGGTGCCGTGCCTGACCACGGCCAAGGGCGTCAACCGAAACTGCATCCAGGCCATGGATGATGCGGGGTACCGATGACGGGGCCGGCAAAGCATGGCCTGCGCTGCATTGGCCTTGTGGTGACAGCTGTTGCCATTCTGGCAGTGCCCCTCCTCCCGTCGCACGGCCAGGCCGCTCCGGCGCGCGACGACATCGTCAATGCGCTGAAGAATCTCGACGGCGCGGCCGATTTCCAGCCCGACATCGCGGCGCTCAAGCAGAAGATCAGCGACCGGTCGAAGATGCGCGGCAAGAACGAGCCGGAGCCGTCGAAGCGTCCGCTGATCGTGCCCGAACTGAAGAACCTGCCGACCTTCACCGTCAGCATCGACTTCGACAGCGATACGCCCGTGGTGCGGCCCTCGTCCTACGAGACCGTCGGGCGCATCGCCGACGCAATGGTTCAGGCGAACCTTCTGTCCTACAGCTTTCTCGTCGTCGGGCATACGAGCTCGGACGGCAGGCGCGAGGCCAATGCGATGCTGAGCCAGCGCCGCGCGGATGCGATCCGCGACTCGCTGGTCAACACCTTCAAGATTTCCTCTAAACGCGTTCAGTCGCTCGGCCTCGGCGAGGAGCAGTTCGTCGATCAGGCACACCCGACCTCGCCGGCCAATCTGCAGATCCAGATCGTCACCATCGCCAAGCTCCCCGAGCAGAGCGAGCAGCCGGCCGCGAAAGCCGCGCCGGGGACCGCAAAGAAAAAGGCGAAAAAAAGATAAGCGGCTTTTGCCGGCCGATTGCGAAAACAGCTTCAAGTCCCTATGTGTGCGGCGCACCCTCCCCTCTGGCGCTGGCACCCTGCTGCCATTTGCCGATTTCCCGCCGAAGCCGGTATGCCCTCCATTATCTCCGTCTCCAATCTGTCCAAGACCTATGGCTCCGGTTTCAAGGCCCTCAACGGCATTAACCTCGAGATTCGCCGCGGCGAGATCTTCGCGCTGCTGGGGCCGAACGGCGCCGGCAAGACCACGCTGATCAGCATCATCTGCGGCATCGCCAATCCGAGCCAGGGCAGCGTAGCGGTCGATGGCCACGACATCATCACATCGTATCGCGCCGCGCGATCCCTGATCGGCCTGGTGCCGCAGGAACTGCACACCGATGCCTTCGAATTCGGTATGGGCCACCGTCAGCTTCAGCCGCGGCCTGTTCGGCAAGCCGAAGAACCCCGCGCATATCGAGAAGGTGCTGAAGGACCTGTCGCTGTGGGACAAGAAGGACGACAAGATCGTGACGCTGTCGGGCGGCATGAAGCGCCGGGTGATGATTGCGAAGGCGTTGTCGCACGAGCCGCAGATCCTGTTCCTCGACGAGCCGACCGCGGGCGTCGATGTCGAATTGCGCAAGGGCATGTGGGAAGTGGTGCGAACGCTGCAGGCCTCCGGCGTGACCATCATCCTCACCACGCACTACATTGAAGAAGCCGAAGAGATGGCCGACCGGGTCGGCGTCATCAACAAGGGCGAGATCATCCTGGTCGAGGACAAGGCGAACCTGATGCAGAAGCTCGGCAAGAAGCGGCTGAAGCTGCATCTGCAGGGCAAGATCGACGCGCTTCCCGCATCGCTCGCGGCCTACAACCTCGAACTATCCGATGGCGGCAGCGAGTTGACCTACAATTACGACACCAAGGGCGAACGCACCGGCATTACCAGCCTGCTCAGCGACCTCAGAACCGCCGGCATCCGCTTCTACGATCTCGACACCACCCAGAGTTCGCTGGAAGACATCTTCGTCAGCCTGGTGAGGGCGCCATGAATTTCAGGGCTGTCCGCGCGATCTATCTGTTCGAGATGGCGCGAACCTGGCGCACGCTGCTGCAAAGCATCGTTTCGCCGGTGGTTTCGACCTCGCTGTATTTCGTGGTGTTTGGAGCGGCGATCGGCTCGCGCATCACCCAGGTCGAGGGCGTCAGCTACGGCACCTTCATCGTGCCGGGACTGGTGATGCTGTCGGTGCTGACGCAGAGCATCGCCAATGCCTCGTTCGGCATCTATTTTCCGAAATTCGTCGGCACGATCTACGAATTGCTGTCGGCGCCGATCTCGTATTACGAGATCGTGCTCGGCTATGTCGGTGCCGCCGCGACCAAATCGATTATCCTCGGCCTGATTATTCTCGCCACCGCCGGGCTGTTCGTGCCGCTGCAGATTCATCATCCGTGGTGGATGCTGACCTTTCTGATCCTGACCGCGGTGACCTTCAGCCTGTTCGGTTTCATCATCGGGATCTGGGCCGACGGCTTCGAAAAGCTGCAGATGATCCCGATGCTGGTGGTGACGCCGCTGACCTTCCTCGGCGGCAGCTTCTACTCGGTGAACATGCTGCCGTCGGGCTGGCGCACCATCACGCTGCTCAATCCGGTGGTCTATCTGATCAGCGGCTTCCGCTGGAGCTTTTACGAAATCGCCGACGTCAGCGTCGGCGTCAGCGTCGGCATCACACTGATGTTCCTCGCCATCTGCATGGCCACGGTGTGGTGGATCTTCAAGACCGGTTACCGGCTGAAGAACTGAGGCGAGCGAATTTCCACTTCACTGGTTTCATCCTTCGAGACGCGCGCAAGAGCGCGCTCCTCAGGATGAGGTCTCAGACCCTGATGGTGAGGAGGCGCACTCCCGGCAGCGCCCTTGCGCTGTCCGGTGCACCGTCTCGAACCATCAAGCAAACGCAAACCTACCGGTAACGGTGGAAGCGGCTGTGGCGATCGTTGAGAGCCGTATCAATGATAATGATGATGGCGGTGCCGATGATGACGGTGATACCGATAGCCGCCAATCCCGAGCACGCCATTGACGGCACCCACCGCGCCGCCGACACCAGCGCCGACCGCGCCGCCTACGACAGCGCCCACCGGGCCTGCCGCGCGGCCACCCTCGCGCACGCCCTGATGCGCGCCGCCCTCCATACCGCCCACGACACCCTGCGCATGCCCGGGATGCGGAATGGCTAACAACGCGAGAACCAGTGCGGCGGCTGCAAGCGTGAGCTTGACACGCAAGCCGATTGTCGGCGTCGCTGCAATCGTCTTCGGTCGTGTTCATACTGTTCATCTTGATTAATTCCTCAGGCCTTGCCGCTACGGTCCCGCCAGGCGGGGACGGGTAACGCCGACGCGCCCAAAAGGTTGCGCTGCCATGGAAATTCGAAAACAGCGCGACTCGGCGCGCGCGAAAAGTGATGTCGACGCAAGATTACGCCCTGCCTCTGCCATGTTTGCGCCCTGCCCCGCATTAACGATGCGTCCGGCAGGCCACTAGAACCACCACCGGATTTCGGGCATATTAGAGCCGGGGGGACGATCGGAGCGGCACCGCAGTCAAGGCCCGGAGGCCAGAAGTAAAATGCGTTCCTTCCTTATTGCTTTTGCTGGTCTGATGTTTTTCGCCGCCAGCGCCGCGCAGGCCAAGGTTTCCATCATCGTCGACAAGGACTCGCAGACGATGACCGTCGCGGTCGACGGCGTCGCGCGCTACCAGTGGCCGGTCTCGAGCGGCAATCCATCGCATGAAACCCCGAACGGCAGCTTCCGGGCGTTCCGGATGGAGGAAGACCATTACTCCAAGGAGTTCGACGACGCGCCGATGCCGCACTCGATCTTCTTCACCAAGGAAGGTCATGCCATTCACGGCACCGAATCCGAAGGCCGTCTCGGCACGCCGGTCTCGCACGGTTGCGTGCGGCTGTCGCGCGCCAACGCCACCACGCTGTATGCGCTGGTGGAGCAGCAAGGCGTTCTCAACACCACCGTGACGCTCACCGGTTCGGCCTCGGTCGCGCTGGCGCGCAATCCGCGCAGCCGGCCCGCTACCGCCGTCGCCCGCCGCGACCCGAGCTCCGCAATACGCTCCGCAATATAACGCCGCCGGCGAGCCGATGGACATCACGCCGCGGCAGTTGCCGCCCGCGCAATACGCGCCGCAGCCGCAGGTGCAGGCCGATGACGGTTATTTCTATCCGGCCGACGGCAGCCCGGACGGCGCGCGCTATCCGGCGCCGCGCAGCAGCCGGCGTCTCTACGATGCGCGGGCCAATCAGCAGCCGCCACCGCAATATCAATATTACGACAACAACGGCTATCTGGTGCAATCCGCCCCGCCGGGCTATGCGCCGCGGCCATATTATCAGCCACGCGGATTTTTCGAGTAGCGCGCCTGTCGCAGAGATGGTCGAGCCCGCTCAGCGCGGCTACGGCCGGCGTGCGATCAGGTCGATTTCGATCAGAGCGTCGTAAGCGAGCCCGGTGACGCCGACACAGGTGCGGGCCGGAAGGCGATCTTCGGCGAAATAGCTTCGATACGTTTCGTTCATCGCCGCATAGTCCTGGCTTGAAGCGAGTGAGATAAATTCGCGCCATCGCGACATGCTCAAGGCCGAGCCCGACGCCGGCCAGCACGTTCCGCAGGTTGGCCATGACAGCATGGGTCTGGGCCACGATACCTTCGGGCAACACGCCGGGCGCGTCGGGCGTATCCGGCATCTGGCCGGTGACGAGGACGAAGCCATCGGTCTCGACCGCATGGCTGAAAGGCGCAACGGGTTTCGGGCCGCCGGCAATCATGTGAAATTTCATCAGCGACGTCTCGTCTCCGGAATCAGATGTCATGTCGCAAACAGGCGCTTGCTCAAGATGGCATGAACGCCCCAATTGCCATCGACCACCTGCGTGACGCCGAAATCCACCGCCGCCGAGATCAGCGCAATCGCCTCGTCCTCGCTCAATCCCCTGGTGTTCATCAGAAATCGCCGAACCTTGCGAAACGCGTCCTTCATCGCAAGATCGAGCGATGATTTCGCATAGACCTCGCTTTGTCCCTTGGCGCCGAATTCGGCGAGGTAATTCGGATGGCTGAATCCGGTCAGCACCCAGTCGGTCTCGGTCTCGATCAGCGGATAGGTCAGGTCCGCGAACGGACGACCGGCGAGATCGGCCTTCTTGTGCAGCACGACCCGAAACGTGCCGGTCATCGAGCATTCGATCGCCGTTCCGCTCAACTCGCCGTCGCCCTGCGCGGCGTGAGGATCGCCGATCGACAGCAAGGCTTCGGGGACGGAAACCGGAAGATAGACCGCCGCACCCTTGCCGAGCCGCCAGTTATCGAGGTTGCCGCCGAAATAGGCCGGCGGCACGGAATCGACCAGGCCCGGTTCGCGCGGCGCCACCCCGATGACGCCGAAATGCGGCCGCAACGGAATCCGGATGCCGTCGAGCACGCCGTGCCGCCGCCGGATCGTCTCGGGAGCGACGGGCACGCCGGGATAGTCGTAGGTCTGGTGCAGCACGCCGGATGGATCGGTTTGCGGTTGCCACCGATAGGAGTAGATCGCCTGCGCGTGCGGCTCGCTCGCCGGTGAAGATCTCGTAGATCGTCACGGCCTCGCGGGGCTTTGGCTCCGAGAGAAACTCGTCATAGTGATATCCCCACCAGGCCGCGACGCTGCTGCCGAAAATCCGTCCTTGCAGATCCGGATTGCGGCTCGGGCGCGGCACCATGTCGAGGATGCGGACTTCGAGAACGTCGCCGGGTTCGGCGCCCCTGACCGCAATCGGTCCGGTGCAGATGTGAACGCCGAAACCTTCGCCGGCGCCGCGGCCATAGATCGACGCGTCCATCGGGCCGGCGCCGCGGCGATCGACGCCCTTGCCCTCGCCGGCGTCCAGCGAAACACGCTCTCGGCGCCGGGATCGCCCACGATCATGCGCTCGGGATCGTCGGAGGCGTGCTGGGTCAAGGTCTCGACCGTGATGGTGTCGCCCGAAACGATCTCGACCAGCGGCTTCAGCGCGCGGCTGAAAAATCCCCAGTGAACATGCGCGGCATCGACCGGAAGATGATGATGCGCCGGCCTGCCCGCTTGCGGCGCAGCCAATTCCACCGGCTCCGGCTCAGCGGACGCGATCACCGGCGCCAGTTGGTGCGGACGCAACTGCGCGATCGCATCCTGCGGCCAGCCGCGCTGTCCGGCCCGGACGCCGAGCCCCGACAGGCGCTCGACTTCCCGTTGCCGGAACGCCCGCGGCGACAGACCGAACCGGTCGCGAAACGAGCGGCTGAAATGCGCCGCGTCGCTGAAGCCGCACCCGAAGGCGATATCGGACACCGACCGATGCGCCTCGGCCGGGTTGGCCAGGTCGGCCCAGCAGCGCTGCAGCCGGCGCTCGCGCAGATAATGCGTGAAATTGTCGCCGGTGCCTTCAAACAGCTTCTGAAGATAGCGCTCCGAAATGCCCTCCATCTGCGCGACGCGCGCCGGCGTGAGTTCGGGATCGCCGAGCTTGCGTTCGATCGCTTCATAAATGCGATGAAGCAGCGCGGGTTGCGTGCCAATGCCGATCAGCTTCGGCGGCGCTGGGCCGTTGCTGGCGCGACAGCGTCGAGCAGCATCTCGGCGAGGCTCAGCCCGATCGTGTTCCAGGCTTCCGGCGGCAAGCGTTTCAAGGGTTTCGGAGGCCGCCTCCAGCGTGCGGCAAAGAACATCAGCCAGTCCCCCTGCCGCGACGATGCTGGCGTCCCGGCATTCCGGCACGCTGATCTTGCGGCCGCCGAAGGTTTCGGCCGTCACCGATAACACGATCGCGCGCATGCCGCGGTGAAACGTCACCTGCCAGCCGCTTTGACGGGGCAGCAGGAGGATGCGGCCGGCCGCAACGTTTTGCGGCGATCCGCCGGCCTTGAGCACCGCGCCGTCTTCGGCCGGCAGCAGGATGATCGGAAGCTCGGCGCGTCGCGGCAGCGGCGAAAAGACCTGCGGGCCCGCGGCAAACCGCATCAGCCCGACGCCATCCAGCGAGGCGCGCGACAGCGCCGTGGCATGCTCGCCATGCATGGCCGATAGCGGCGACGATCGCAGCCCGAAACCGCTCAATACGTCCTGCCAGGCTTCGGTCCTGTCGCCCTCGCAATAGGACTCGCTGGTAAAGGGGTGAATACTCATGCTTCGGACGAAGCAACGCTCGTGCCAGAAAGCACGGCGCAATCGCCCGCTCGGCGCTTCCGGCCGCCCGGTAGCCGTCAGGCAGGGCCGGAACGCCCGGTAAGCCGTCCAAAATCGCGTCATTGCTCGCTATGTGCATGTGAACACATTCTTTCGGATCGACCCGTGCACGCCCCAATTGGCGTCGACCACCTGGGTGACGCCGAAATCGGCCGCGACCGACATCAGCGCGATCGCTTCGTCCTCGCTCATGTGGTGGACGGTCATCAGAAAGCGGCGGAGCTTTCGAAACGCATCGCGCATCGCCTTGTCCAGGCTCGAATGGTTGACGATATCGGTCTGGGCGTTGGGGCCGAGTTCGGCGAGATAGTTCGGAAACGTAAAGCCGTACATCGACCATTGCTGCTCGGTTTCCAGCATCGGATGGGTCAAGCCTTCCAGCACGGTGCCGCCGAGATCGCGGTGCTTGTGCAGGATGAATTCGAAATCGCCGGTCAGCGAGGTTTCGATCGCGGTGCCGCCGAGTTCGCTGTCGCCCTGCGCCGCATGCGGATCGCCGACCGAGAAAAAGCGCGCCGGGGACGGCGACCGGATAATACATCCGCGCGCCCTTGCCGATGCGCCAGTCGTCGATATTGCCCCCGGTATAGCCGGGCGGAATCGAACTCACGAAATCGGACTCCGACGGCGCCAGCCCCATCGTTCCGAAATGCAGGCGCGCCGGCACCTTGACGTTGGGCAGGATGTTCTCGCGCTTTCGCACCAGGTATGATCGACCCGCACGCCGGGATAATCGATGGTCGGATGGATGATGCCGTCGGGATCGGTCTGCGGCGTCCAGACGTAATTATAGACCGCCTTGGCGAACGGCTCGCCTGAGGTATCGAGTTCGAAGATCGTGATCACCTCGCGCGGCTTCGGCTCCTCGATCAGGTCATGATAGTGAAATCCCCAGGAGGCCGCGACGTTGGAGCCGAAACAACGCCCGGCATGGCAGGCGTTGCAGCTCGGGCGCGGCCGGACATCGAGAATGCGGACTTCCAGGATATCGCCGGGCTCGGCGTTCTCGATCGCCACCGGACCGGTCAGCAGATGAACGCCAACGCCTTCGCCGGAGCCGCGCTGGAACGGACCTTCGATCGGCCCCGCGCCGCGGCGAACCACCGCTTTGTGTTCCCTGGTCCAGTGAAACACGCTCTCGGCGCCGGGATCGTTGGCGATCATCCGCTCATAATCGTCATTGGCATGATGCGTCAGCGTTTCGATGGTGGCGCGGTCGCCGGACTTCAGCGTCAGGGCCGGCTTGGCCTTCTTGCTGAAGTAGCCCCACTGGACGTTGGCGGGCGAAACGGGAAGGAGATGGTGCTTCATGCAATGGCCTCGGCTGACGCTTGCGGACGCAAGTTTGTTTGGAGTGAAGGGACGGCATCTGACGATGCAGGCGGCATGCCGTCGCCTCATGCAGGCGCCACGGTCGGTTTGTCGGCCTCCATCACGCTGAGAAAACGCGCGGTGATCGGGTTGCGCGGGTTGGTGAGCACCTCATGGGCCGGTCCTTCCTCGATGATGGTAGCCGCCGCTGAGGAACACGACGCGATCGGCGACTTCGTCGGCAAAGCGCAACTGATGCGTGGAGATGATCATGGTCAGGCCGTCCTCGACCGCCAGCCGCCGGATCACTTCCAGCACTTCATTGACCAGTTCCGGATCGAGCGCCGAGGTCGGCTCGTCGAGCAGCAGCACGCTGGGATTGGGCGCGATCGCGCGGGCGATCGCGACGCGCTGCTGCTGGCCGCCGGACAGATGCCTCGGCAAGGCGTCGGCGCGTTCGCTGAGCCCGACGCGTTCGAGCAGGCTGCGGGCGCGGCTATCGGCCTCGGCCCGGGAAACGCCATGGACCCAGCGCAGCGGGCCGGCGACGTTCTCCAGCGCGGTCAGATGACCGAACAGATTGAATTGCTGGAACACCATGCCGACGCCGACGCTGGCGCGTTCTTCGGCAATGGCTCGCGGCGACAGCGGCTTGCCGTCGCCCGCGAAAACCCATGCGGCGGCCGCCGACCTTGACGATCCCGGCATCCCAGCCTTCGAGATGGTTGATGCACCTCAAGCAGCGTGCTCTTGCCCGATCCGCTCGGACCGAGCAGCGCCACGACCTCGCCGACGCCGCACCGTCAGATCGACGCCGGCGAGAACCGGCTGGCTGGTGTAGGCCTTGTACAGACCGCTGACGTCGACCGCGACATCGTTGCGCGTCAGCGTGGCCGACCGTTTGGTGCGGTCCGCCCGCGAGACCTTGGCTTCCTTGGGCAGGCGCGAGGTACGGAACGGCTTCGCCGGGCATCGGCGCCGCGTCAACCGGCTCCAGCACCGAGGGCGCGCGATACCAGGGCAGCAAGCGGACCCAGCGATTTTCGGTGACGGGCCGGTCGAGATCGAGCGCCCGTTCCGCGAACAACTGGATCAGGCTGACCGCGGTGGTGAGCACCAGATAGATCAGTCCGGAAGCAAAGAAGATCGAAAAGAAGTCGAACGTCGAGGACGCAAGCTGCGTGCTTCGCAAGGTCAACTCCGGCACCGAGATCACGCTCGCCAGCGAGGAATTCTTCAGGGCGCTGACGGTTTCGTTGCCGAAAGCCGGAATCATCATGCGGATGGCCTGCGGCGCGATGATGCGTCGCATCAGCAAGGCCGGCGTCATTCCGAGCGCCTGGCCGGCCAGCACCTGGCCGCGGTCGATGCCGAGCACGCCGGCGCGAAGCATCTCGGCGATGAAGGGCGCCTCATTGGCGGCGAGCGCCAGGCCCGCAGCCCCAATCGCACTGAGCTTGAGGCCGATCTGCGGCAACGCGTCGTAGGCGAACACCATCTGCAGGATCAACGGCGTGCCGCGAAAGATCACGGTGTAGCCCCGGGCGAATGCAGCCAGCATCCAGAAACGACTGAGCTGCATCGCCGCGAGGGCCAGACCGAGGATCAGTCCGCCGGCCAGTCCGAGGGCGGTCACCGCCAGGGTGAACCAGATGCCCGCGATCAGGTACGGCAGACTGAGATAGTGGACGAACAGCGACATCAGTTGACCGAGAGAATGTCCGGTTCCTTGAAGTTGTTCACGTCGAGATCCCACTTCTTGAGCAGCGCCATGTGCGTGCCGTCCTTCTGAAGCGCGATCAGCGCGGCCATTACCGCGTCGCGGAACTCAGGCTTGTTCTTCGGCACGGCGATGCCGACCGAATAGGGAATCGTCACCGCGATCGCCTTTTCCAGCTTGTCGGGATTGGCCTTCACCGCCTGGTCGACGGTGTTGACGTCGTTGACATAGGTATCGGCGCGGCCGGCCAGGATCGCCTGGATGCAGTTGGCGTTGTTGTCGTAGAGCTGCAGCGTCGGCTCGGGCTTGCCTTCCGCCTTGCACTTTGGAATCAGGTCCTGAACCAGCGGGACTTCGACAAAGCCGGTGTTTTCCGCGGCGGCGTCCCCGCACATCGAGGTGTTGATGCCGGTGATCTTCTTCGGATTGCCCTTGGCGACCAGCACGCCGTCGAACACTTTCGAATAGGTGATGAAGTCGGCGGCCTTGGCGCGTTCTTCGGTGGCATAGATATCGGAAATCACGATATCGGCCTGCCCGCTCGACAAGGTCGTCAGCAGGGCGGCGAAGGTGACCGCCTTGTAGGTCAGCTTGAAGCCGAGGCATTCGCCGATCTGCTCGCCGAGATCGATGTCGAAGCCGACATATTTGTCGGGATCCTTGGGATCGACCGCTTCATAGCCCGGCGTGTGCGGATTGATGGCGTTGACCAGCGTCTTGCCCTTCCATGCCGGATATTTCGCCTGCAGCGCCTCGCATGCGGCGGGCGCCGCCTGCGCCTGGCCCGCAAGGCTAAGCGCCACCAGGCACGCCCCGCCGATCGCAAGGCTGTGGGCAAGGGTTCGTGGAACGACCGGCCGATCCGGCCCTGCCTCCGGTCCTGTTCTGGAAGCTGCGCAAATTCTCGAACAGATTTCCTAGCATCATGGGAACAGAACTCCTCTGTTGCTGCCGAGCAGGTTCGCTCGGCAGGGCTGACTTGTCCCAAAGGCTAGAGGGAGCGAGATGTGAAAGCTTGTCTGCAGCCGCACAAACCCTTGCAGCCGGCGCCCCAATATTTGGGCATAGACTGCATATTTTATGAGCTAACCGCACAATTGGCGGTCATTCAGGCTTGGGAGACGGCGTCAACTCCGTTCCGGCGCGTCGGAGTTCACGATCCCCCCGCGGCTCATGGTTCGAGACGCGCGAAGACGCGCTCCTCACCATGAGGGTCTGAGACCTCATCCTGAGGAGACCGCTCTTGCGGGCGTCTCGAAGGATAAAGCAAAGACGAATTCCCTACTGCTCGCCGTCGCGCAGCCGGCGGTAGACCGCGCCGAGCACGTTGCAATAATCGTCGGTCCAGACCCGCTGGTTCTCGTCGGCCTCGGTCAGCTCCCACTGCATCGGATGACGCCAGTTTGCCGACGTCGGCCTCCTCGCGCGCCGAGACCACGACCGAGGTTGGGTAGATATATTCGTCGTCGCGGTTGGAATCCTCATCGTAGACCCAGCTCTTGAGATCATTGGCCTCGGCGATGCCGACGATGACGCTGGCCAGTTCCAGATGCCGGTTCGAGACGTGCATCAGCACCACGCCCTGCGGTGCGAGCTTGTCCTTGTAGATCTTCATCGCCTCTTCGGTGGCGAGATGGATCGGGATCGCGTCCGAGGAATAGGCATCGACGATGATCAGATCGTAGATGCCGTCCGGTTCGCGCGCAAACGTCAGCCGCGCGTCGCCTATCACCGGCTTCAGATCCGGCGCGCAGTTCTTGACAAAGGTAAAGTATCGGGGGTCGCGCGCGGTATCGACCATCGACTGATCGATCTCGAAGAATTTCCAGGTCTCGCCGGGCGCTGAAGCACACGCAAGTGAGCCGGCGCCGAGGCCGATCACCGCGGCCCGCAGCGGGCCAGCCTTGCGCTGACGTATCGCCGCGATCGCCTGACCGATGCCGCCGTCCTTGTAGTAATAGGAAATCAGCTCGGGCCTTCCCGCAATCGGCGTGCCGTCGCTGTTCTTGAATCTCTGGACCCCGTGGATCGTGGTGCCGTGCAACAGCACGTGATACTGGCCATTCGACGTCACGAATATCTTGTGGACGCCGAAAAAGCTGCGCACGGTTTCCTCGCGCCCGTCGTCGGCCGGATAGGCTCGGATCAGCACCAGGGCCAACACCACAGTTGCAAAGATCTTCCAGCGGTTGGCATTCAAGCCGAGCGCCAGCAAGGCCGAGAGCACGCCGACCGCGCCGATCGCCCAGACCCGGTTTTGCTGGAGCCAGGTCATTGTTCCGCTCATGATCTTGCCGCCCGACCAGGACGGCGCGATCAGCGCCACCACCAGCAGGCCAAGAAACGGCCAGTACCAGCGGCTCCAGCCGGGTAACCGCTCGTCGCCACCCGGCGGCCGGCACAGCGCCGCCAATGCCAGCAGGATCGGGTATTCGGCGATCCATGAGAACGTAAATGGCGCGATCAGGCCGGCGAACAATCCGCCGACCATGCCGCCGAACGACAGCGCGACATAGAAGCCGGTGAGATATTTCGCGGCCGGACGGGTGCGCGCCAGCTCGCCATGGCAGGCCATCGCAATCACGAAGAAGAAAAGCAGGTTGCCGCCGAGCGTCAGCAGCAGATTCTGTTCGCCGCCGATCGCCAGCAGCACGATCACGCCGGCGATCGCCAGCGGCTGCAACAACAACATCCATTTGTGCGGCAGCAACGGGCGCGACTGGAACACCAGCACCCAGGTCAACAGATACAGCGACAGCGGCAGCACCCACAGCAGTGGCGCGGCGGCGATGTCGGTGGAGATATGCGCGGTCACCGCGATCAGGAGACCGGACGGCACCGCGGCGAGAAAGATCCAGCGCGCGCGCAGGATCCAGGCCGGCGCCGGGGCGGCGGTATCCTCGGCCAGCACATCGACCGCCGCTGAGGCCGGCGAGCGCAACAGCAATACGCCGCAGGCCGCGATCAGGACGATCAGCAATCCATAGCCGCCGGTCCAGATCAGGTTTTGCGTGCGCAGCGTGAACAGCGGCTCCAGCAGCACCGGATAGGCCAACAGCGCCAGGAAGCTGCCGATGTTCGAGGAGGCATAGAGGAAATAGGGATCCGGACCGTTCGGATGGCCGGTGCGGACGAACCAGGCCTGCAGCAGCGGATTATTGGCCGCCAGCGCGAAAAACGGCAGCCCGATCGAGACCGCAAACAAGCCCAGCAGCCAGAACGCATAGCCGCTTGCCGGTGGCTCGCCCCACCCGCTCGCAATCGACAGCGGCAGCGTCAGCAACGCGACCACCAGCAGCGCCAGATGGATAATCACCGGGATCATGCGGTTGCGGAAGTGCATCAGATAATGCGCATAGGCATAGCCGCCGAGCAGCAGCGACTGGAAGAACACCATCGCCACCGACCACACCGCCGGCGAACCGCCGAGCCGCGGCAGCACCATCCTGGTGAACAGCGGCTGCACCGAAAACAGCAACAAGGCGCTGACAAAGATCGCCGCGGTATAGACGATCAGGACCAGCCTGTTTCGGCCGGCCGAAGGCTGGCCGGTGACAGCGGACGCATCGGTTGAAGTCATGAAAACTCCGGCAAAGCGTTTCCGGGCGGAAACGCGTCGAACGAGAAGCTTCCGGCGGGCACCGGCGGCGGGTGATCGGCAAGGCGCGGTAATGGAGCATAGGGCAGCGCGGCGGGCAATCCGGGGGGGCGGCGTCAAGGCGCAGGTTGAGCGGTGAGCATGCTTCGCATCTAGCCACGTCATTCCGGGGCGCGTCGCAGACGCGAACCCGGAATCTCGAGATTCCGGGCTCTGCGGAGCTGTCATCGGGCTAGCGCATTCCGGGACCACGTGACAAACCTCCATCGATCGAACCTCGCTGAACCAACCATGACCGAAACAGACGTCGTCATCATCGGCGCCGGGCATAACGGCCTCACCTGCGCGGCTTACCTCGCGATGGCCGGACTGCGCGTGAAGGTGGTCGAGCGCCGCAAGGTGGTGGGGGGTGCGGCCGTCACCGAGGAATTTCATCCCGGCTTTCGCAATTCGGTCGCGGCCTACACCGTGAGCCTGCTCAACCCGCGGGTCATTTCGGATTTGAAGCTCGGCGATCACGGCCTGCGGATCGTCGAGCGCCGCGCGCAGAATTTCCTTCCCGCCCCCGACGGCAGCTATCTCTTGACCGGCGAAGGCCGCACCCAGCAATCGGTGGCAAAACTCAGCCCGGGCGATGCCGGCCGGATCGATGCCTTCGCCCGAGAGCTGGAAGTCATCGCCGACGTGCTGCGGGAATTCGTGTTGCGCGCGCCGCCGAACATCACGAAGGGTTCGGCCTCGGCACGATCAGCGAAGCCTTCAACGCGCTGGGCACTGCCAATATCCTGCGAAGGCTGTCGCTCGAACAACAACGCAGCCTGCTCGACCTGTTCACGCGCTCGGCCGGCGAGATGCTGGACGATGCCTTCGAGAGCGACCTCGTCAAGGCGCTGTTCGGGTTCGACGCCATCGTCGGCAATTATGCCAGCCCCTACGCCGCGGGCTCCGCCTATGTGATGCTGCATCATGCGTTCGGCGAGGTGAACGGCAAAAAGGGCGTCTGGGGCCACGCCATCGGCGGCATGGGCGCGATCACACAGGCGATGGCGAGCGCCGCACGCGGCCATGGCGCCGACATCGATCTGGATGCCGGCGTGCGCGAGGTGATCGTCGAACGCGACCGCGCGGTGGGCGTCATCCTCGACAACGGCAAAACCGTTCGCGCCAGATACGTCGCCTCCAGCGTCAACCCGAAACTGCTGTACACACGGCTGGTGCCGGCGCAGGCCTTGCCGGCGGCATTTCTCGATCGCATCAGGAACTGGCGCAACGGCTCCGGCACGTTCCGCATCAACGTCGCGCTCAACGCCCTGCCCTCGTTCACGGCGCTGCCGGGCCCCGGCGATCATCTGACCGCCGGCATCATCATGGGCGCCCAGTCTTGCCTATATGGATCGCGCCTGGCTGGACGCCCGGACCCACGGCTGGAGCCGCGAGCCGGTGGTCGAGGTGCTGATCCCCTCGACATTGGACGATACGCTGTGCCCGCCGGGCCAGCATGTCGCCAGCCTGTTTTGCCAGCACGTCGCGCCGCAATTATCCGACGGCCGGTCGTGGGACGACCACCGCGAGGAGGTCGCCGATCTCATGATCGCCACCGTGGACAACTACGCGCCGGGCTTCGCCGCCAGCGTCATCGGGCGCCAGAGCGCTGTCGCCGCTCGATCTGGAGCGCCAGTTCGGGCTGCTGGGTGGGGATATCTTCCACGGCGCGCTGACGTTGAACCAATTGTTCTCGGCGCGGCCGATGCTCGGTCATGCCGATTATCGCGGCCCCCTGAAGGGCCTCTACCATTGCGGCTCCGGCGCCCATCCCGGCGGCGGCGTCACCGGCGCCCCCGGCCACAACGCCGCGCGCGTGATTATTGGGGATCACCGGGCGCTGTTCGGCTGAGGGGATGGATCGCATGTCGCCACATCGTCATTGCGAGCCAACGGATCGGCGCAAAGCGCCGTCCGAAGACAGGCTCTGCGAAGCAATCCATCGCGGCAAATAACGACCAGTCTAGATTGCTTCGTCGCCTGTCATCGGGCGCGCATTCGCGCGACCCGTTGGCTCCTCGCAATGACGAGAAGCTGAGATCAACCGGTTGACAACCCGGTGGATAGGCTGTGGAAAAGCTGTTGATGACTTGCGTATGACTTCGGTGGATTGGCTGTGGACGGACACCCGGTAGTGCATCAGTTTGAAATTCACACAGCGCCTTTGAGTAGGCGGACCTCGCCGGGGGCAGGCTGCGGGCCACGACCGACTGAGACTTCATCAAGTGGCTCCAGCGGTTCATCGGGATTGTGGCGCACGCGCCTAACCGCCGCTTCTGCTTCAGCGCGGGTAGGATATCCGACGACATAGAGCACCGTGTCATAGACGCCGTCAGTTATCTCTCCGGTTTTGACGCGGACGTACCACCCGATATGATCCCTCATATTCTCAACCCGCCGTCTCTCGCGAAGCACCCGCTCCGTCAATAGGCTATCCGAATGCCCAGAGGACCAAAAGGCGAGAAACGACCAGCCGACGTGATCGGAGGCGCCCACTGATGCACTACCGCACGCCCGATAGCGTCTCAGTTTGAATTTTTTGGGAGGCTGTTTTGCCGGAAGTGCTCCACGGCACCATCAATTTGAACCCAATCATGTTTCGACTGTTCGAAAACCGATATCACGGGGGCTGGGTATTTTGGTTCTGCCATCGCGCCGACGGCAACGGCGATCAGCGCGGGCAGATTGCTGAGTTTCCAGTAGACGGTTGAGCCGCACTGTGGACAGAAATAGTTATGGATTTTCCCGCCGCTTGCGGCGGCGTGCGTGAACTCTTTTGATGTTCCCGAGATGGTGACAACATCGGCAGGGTAATAAGCACCTACACCGAACGGCGCGCCGGTTCGGCGTTGGCAGTCCAAGCAATGACAAGCAACGACTATCTTGGATGGTTCTTCTGGAAGCGAGAGCGTGACTGCACCGCAGCTGCATCGAGCGTCAGCCATCGAAAATTCTCCAATTGCTTCTGAGCAAGCAAAGCTTACCGCGAAGAATTCGACATACCAAAATTTCGAACTGAGGCACTACGGCAGATTAGGTCGCGGGAGCCCGTGAACAAGTTGGGTATATTCCGGTGGGAAACGCTCTGAATAATCCTTTCGTTTCGCCTCAATCGTCCGCCAATCGCTTCAGGACGGCGCGAAAGCCCAGGCTTCGTGTGCCCACCAGGGTGGTGCCGAACGCCTCCGCCCCGTCATCCGTAAACGTCCCTGAAAACCCGCTGGTGACTTCCTGCCCGCCGGCAAGCGGGCGCGCGAAGCGATCCGGCAGCGGCGTGTGCTGATTGGTGGTGAACTCGCCCTTCCAGGTCCCGTCGCCGACGGTGTAGGTGCCGATCGACCAGAAATAGGGACCGCCGCCGATCAGCGACGCCGTCGCGCAGGATGATCACCCCGCTGTCGCGGCCCTTCACGCCGTCAAGCATATGCATGTGGAGCGAATAAAGCCCATTCCGCATTGAGAACACTGTCCCCTTCGAGAAGCGAGGATACAGCCCGGCGACGGTGGAGTCTCAGTTTGAAATTCTACGTTCAAACGGTGTTGTACGGCGTTGTACCACTGTCAGAATGCGTGAAATACGAAATTTGCCGATTCAACCGTAATTTTTCACGAAATTCGCGAAATGCGTAGTTGTAGAAAAAAATCTATTGTGCGAACGATATGCACCGATTTGAGTGCACAAAAGCCGCCCGGGTTGGACCCCGAACGGCTTCTGCTCCAAGTCCTGGCTATGGACGCCGGAATGGTCGGTCCCCAGCTAACTGGCTGGGATCGCCAGCTAGGTGAGGCGGACAGTGGTCTGTTTTTGCGAACGCGAACCACTGCCGCCGCTAGCCCTTCCCGTATGGGGCCAGTTTGAAAACGCTATTCGCAACAAATAACTCACCGAATTTTGCAGAAAAAAACAGGTTGCGCGGACTTTGAAATTCGAAGTCCGGCCAACCGCGGATCGGTGTGCCCAGGGACGCAACCGTCGAGCCGCGCGGATGTCGCGCATTCCTGTGGGAACAGGCCGGCAAACCCTTGAATCGACGCGGTATGTTTCGGTGTATAAGGCTGTGAACAAGCCTTGTGTGCGATGTGGACAGGCTGTGCTCGCGCGAGATCGCGCCCCGAATGACGAACATAGAATTCTGGCAGTGCCCGGCCTTGTGCCGGGCATCCACGTCTTAACTGCGCCAACCCCAGGAAAGACGTGGATGGCCGGGACATAGCCCGGCCATGACGACTGCGCTGATGATCGGCGCGTCATTTTACAAAACTCGCCCGTCGTCGGGCAAATCACCGACTCACTGTCCAGCCCTTCTCGCAAAAATATTGCCCCTTCTCTTTTCACCCAAATCACTTCCATAGTCTCGCCATCCCGGCCCACACAGAGGGGCGTTTCGCGATCGTCACGAACGTAGGGCTCGGGATGCGATGGACGCGGAAGCACGCAGCACATCTTGTGCGGACGAACGGCGCTGACGCGGACGGCGAAGCCGTGTGGTCCTGACGCCCCGACGCTGGCGTCAAGTCCCGCAGGATGATCTGCGGGGCGAGGGTGGCAAGAAAGCCCGGTCACCCGGGAGAGCGCGGAGGAAACCGTTAAAACCATCGCGTGCGGGAATGCCGGGTGATCCGGTGCGACCGTGGTGACTAACGCGCGTGCTTACTATTCTACACGCGCGGCTGCGGGTGCATCGGGCACCCGGCATTCCCCGCTCCCCCCTTGGGGTAGCGCCACGCCCTCCATTTCGGGGCGGAAGATTCTGGCAACAACTCGGGCACATCATGCCGCGAGAACGCGAAGGTGTGTTTTGCTGTCATTGCGAGCGAAGCGAAGCAATCCATGAGGCGGCAAAAAAGCAAGAGTGGATTGCTTCGCTTCGCTCGCAATGACGTTGTTGATAAGCCTGTGCAAACGAGAGCGATTAACTGTGAATAATCCGGATAAGTTCGGTGTATATCGCTGTGAACAGCTGCTCGGCTCCTTCATGACGCTCTCGATCTTGCCTTTTGCTTTTCCAGGCCTTTGATGACCTCCACCCTCACCCCCAGCACCCACCGCGCCACCTTTGCCATCGGCAACGAACAAACCGCCAAGCGCGTGGTCGATCTGCTGACCGAGAGCTTTTTCGAGGGCCAGGCCGCGATCGCCGCGTTCGAGCGGCCCGACGGGCGCTGGGGCATCACCGTGCATTTTGCCGAACCGCCCGATGAGCCTTCGATCCGCGAACTGGTAGGTCTCGCCGCCGGCGACGAGGTCGCGCAGGACATCGCGTTCGACACCGTGGAAGCCAAGGATTGGGTCAAGGCCACGCTGGAGGAACTGGTGCCGGTGCGCGCCGGGCGCTTCATCGTGCATGGCCAGCATGACCGCTCGCGCATTCCGCCCAACAAGCTCGGCATCGAGATCGAGGCGGCGCTGGCGTTCGGCACCGGCCATCACGGCACCACGCGCGGCTGCCTGCTGCTGCTCGATCATGTGCTGAAGGCCTGGCGTCCCCGGCGCGTGCTGGATCTCGGGACCGGCACCGGCGTACTGGCGATCGCGGCGGCAAAGGCGCTGCGGGTCAAGGTGCTGGCCAGCGACATCGATCCGCTGTCGGTGCGGGTGGCGCGCGACAACGCCCGGCTCAACGGTTCCGGCAATTGGGTGACGACGATCGAGGCGACCGGATTTTCGGCGCCGCAATTCGCAAACCGCGGCCCGTTCGATCTGGTGCTGGCGAATATTCTCGCCAATCCGCTGCGGCAGATGGCGACCGAGATGGCCGGCATCTGGCGCCATCGGCGCTGGTCATTCTTTCGGGGCTGCTGCCGCATCAGGCCCAAAGCGTGATCGCCGCCTACCGCGCGCGCGGGCTGGTGCTGCAACGGCATCTCCAAATCGAAGGCTGGAGCAGCCTTTTGATGCGGCGCGTGGGATGAAAGGCCCTAATCCGGCAGCCGCCGATTCGCGGCGGCGCAATGATGCTCTTGTCCCTGCGCAGCGTCCGCTTCACCCGCACCACGACGAAACGATCCAGCATCCCGAAGATGACACCGCGCGGCTTTTTCTCGACGGCAGGTATCGGACCGCGAGGCTGCGGCGATATCTTCTCGGGCAATATCTTCTCAAACGTAAAGGCAGGCATTGTGTATCCCCTCATCGTTGAGTTGAAACACGTCCGGAAATTCTCCAGAACTCGTCAGGTCAACTGCCTGTGCCAGCAAACTGTTCCATTCCGCTTCATGCAGATGCAGCTATTCAAGCATAATCTATGCCAAATTGAGGCAATTGGTGTTCGCATTGCGGACTGTGTTCCGCAAATCCAGAACTTCTTCCGTTCCGATTGAATCGGAACGAAAGAAGTTCTTATCCTCCATCTGACGCGTTTTCTTCACGCGAACCGGTATCCACTTCGCTGGAAAACGCTCTAAAGTGATCAGACGATGTTCGAAGCCCATTTCCAGACCTTCGAGGAACCCGAAAGCGGCGTTGCGCTGACGGCGCGGCTATCGGCCTTTCGCGAGGAACTGGCGCGCCGGAAACTGACCGGATTCGTGATTCCGCGCGCCGACCAGCAGCAAAACGAATATGTCGCGCCGTCCGAAGAGCGGCTGGCCTGGCTGACCGGCTTTACCGGCTCGGCGGGCCTTGCCATCGTGCTGAGCCGCGAGGCCGCCGTATTCGTCGATGGCCGCTATACGCTGCAGGCCGCAAAACAGGTCGATACCCAGGCCTGGAGCATCGAGCCGCTGGTCGACCCCTCCCCGGAGAGCTGGCTGGCGAAGCATCTTGCCGCCGGCGACCGCCTCGGTTTCGATCCATGGCTGCATACTTCAGCGGCAGCCGAACGGCTGGCTGCGGCCTGCAGCCAAGGCAAAAGCGGAACTGATCGCGGTCGACAGCAATCCGCTGGATTCCGTGTGGACCGAACGCCCGGCCCCGCCGCTCGGCCCGGTCGCCATTCATGGCATGGAATTTTCCGGCGAGACCGAGACCGACAAGCTCCGGCGTATCCGGCTTGAGATCGCAAGACTCGGCGTCGATGCGCTGGTGCTGTCGGATTCGCATGCGGTGGCCTGGACCTTCAACATCCGCGGCGCCGACGTCTCGCATACGCCGCTGCCGTTGTCCTATGCGCTGGTGCCGAAGGACGGCCGCCCCACCGTGTTCATCGACCACCGCAAGCTGTCCAACAGCGCCCGCGACCATCTCGAACAATCCGCCGATGTCGCCGAGCCGGACGCGCTGACGCCAAAGCTGCGCGAGCTTGCGCAGCACGGCGCGCTCGATCGCGCTCGACAGCGCCACCGCCGCCGACGCGCTGAGCCGCCTGATTGTTGCCGCCGGCGGCAAGCCGGTGCGCGGCAGCGATCCGGTGAGCCTGCTCAAGGCGGTCAAGAACGCGACCGAGATCGCAGGCACCACGACCGCGCATCGGCGCGACGCGGTGGCGCTGGCGCGGTTCCTCGCCTGGGTCGACCGCGAGGCGCCCTCGGGCGCGCTGACGGAGATCGATGCCGTCGAGGCGCTGGAGACGTTCCGCCGCGAGACCGGCGCGCTGAAGGATGTCTCGTTCCCGACCATCGCCGGCACCGGACCGAACGGCGCCATCGTGCACTACCGCGTCACCCGCAAGACCAATCGCCGCATCGTGCCCGGCGATCTCCTGCTGATCGATTCCGGCGCGCAATATCGAAGACGGCACCACCGACGTCACCCGCACCATCGCGATCGGCACGCCGACCGCGGAAATGCGCGACCGCTTCACCCGCGTGCTGCGCGGCCATATCGCGATCGCGCGCGCGGTCTTTCCCGACGGCACCACCGGCGCGCAGATCGATACGCTGGCGCGGCAATTCCTGTGGCAGGCCGGCATCGATTTCGACCACGGCACCGGCCACGGCGTCGGCAGCTATCTGTCGGTGCATGAAGGCCCGGCGCGGATTTCCAAGCTCGGCACCACGCCGCTCCGGCGCGGCATGATCCTGTCCAACGAGCCCGGCTATTACAAGACCGACGGGTTCGGGATCCGGATCGAGAATCTCGAACTGGTGGTCGGCGCCGACATCGCCGGCGCCGAAAAGCCGATGAACGCCTTCGAGACCCTGACGCTGGCGCCGATCGATGCCGGCTGATCGACCTGAACATGCTGAGCGCCGAAGAACTGATCTGGCTCAACGAGTATCACGCCCGGGTGCGCCGCGAGGTTGGTCCCGTCGCTCGACGAGGCCACCAAAGCCTGGCTCGACGCCGCGACCGCGCCGCTGTCGCTTTGAGCAGACGCCTCCCGAAAACGGAATAGCCGCATTCCGAAACGGCCGTATTCGCGCTGAAGCGATCGCGTTACAGTCCGATTCACGCGATTGGATCGGACCTGGATGCACGGAGTGATGGGCAAGCCGCCCGGAGCGGCGAAAGACGATACCGGTAACGCGACATCCCGGATCACGCTGCTGCTGCTGGTCGCGATGACCGGCGTGGCGCCGATTTCGCTCTATATGCTGGTGCCGGCGCTGCCCGTGCTGGCCACCACGTTCGGGCGCGATATCTCGATCGCGCAGATGACCGTGTCGCTCTACATGGTGGGCATCGCCTGCTCGCAGATCATCATGGGTCCGCTGTCGGACCGGTTCGGACGCCGCCCGGTGCTGCTGGCAGGCCTCGGCCTGATGGTGGTGGCAAGCGTCGGCTGCATCTTCGCCGAGACCCTGCCGCAACTGATCGCGGCGCGCTTCCTGCAGGCGCTGGGCGGCGCCACCGGCATGGTGGTGAGCCGCGCCATCATCCGCGATCTCTACAGCCGCGAGCGCGTCGGCGCCATGATCAGCCTGGTGATCGCGGTGATGATGATCGCGCAGATGCTGAGCCCGCTGACCGGCGGCCTGCTGGAGACCGCGTTCGGCTGGCGCGCGATCTTCTACGTCATCACCGCCGCATCTATTCTTGTCGCCACGAGCATCGCGCTGGCGCTGCCGGAGACGCGCCGCGACCGCACCGAGGACGGCGGATTTCGCGGCGACGTCGGCAGCCTGATCACCAGCCGCGCCTTCATCGGCTATGTGCTGTGCCAGGTGCTGGCCTCGCAGATCATCTTCGCCTTCGCCGGCGGCGGACCCTATATCGTGGTCACGCAGATGGGCCGCTCCAGCGCCGAATACGGCGCGTGGTTTGCGACCACCGGGTTCGCCTATCTGGTCGGCAACCTCTGCTGCGTGCGCTTCGCGCCGCGCCACTCGCTGGAAAAATTGATCTGGTTCGGGCTCGCGCTGCAACTGTTGCGGCAGCCTGCTGAACCTGCTGTGGGGCGTCACCGGCCTCAATCAGGCGCCGTCCTGGCTGTTCGGCACCCAGATGCTGGTGATGTTCGCCAACGCCTTCGTGATGTCGAATTCGGCGGCCGGCGCCATCAGCGTCCGCCCCGAGGCCGCCGGCACCGCATCGGGCGCGATGGGATTCCTGCAGATGGGGATCGGCTCGCTGCTCTCGCAATTCGGCGCCTATCTCGGCGGCCATTTCGCGACGCCGGTGCCGCTCAACATCGCCATCGTCGTGTTATCGATCGCCTGCGCCTCGACCATGATCTTCCTCGTTCCGCGCCGCGACGTGGTGGTCAGCGAGGAATTGATCGAGCAGGCGGAGGAGGAAGAGTCCGGGCTGTTGTAGGGCACCAAATCGAGGGTATGGACGCTGAGTTCGTCATTGCGAGCGAAGCGAAGCAATCCATTTCGCCTCGCAAAAGAAAGAGTGGATTGCTTCGTCGCCGCGCTCCTCGCAATGACGAAACTCACTCCCCGATCAGCTTCAGCCATTCATCTTCGGTCAGCACCGTCACGCCGTGCTTCTTGGCCTCGGCGAGCTTCGAGCCGGCGCCGGGACCGGCGACCACATAGTCCGTCTTCTTCGACACCGAGCCTGAAGCCTTGGCGCCAAGCCGCTCGGCGGTGGCCTTGGCTTCGTCGCGCGTCATCTTTTCCAGCGAGCCGGTGAAGACCACGGTCTTGCCGGCGACCCTGGAATTGCTCTTGGGTTTTTCGGCATCGAGGATGGTGACCTGCCGGGTCAGCCGCTCGACGATGCCGCGATTATGGCTCTCGCCGAAATAGGCCGTGATGCTGGCGATCACGGTGTCGCCGATCTGGTCCAGCGCATCCATCTCCGCGATGGCCTCCTCGTCGCCCTTGGCGACCTTGAGGCAGGCATCGTGAAATGCCTCCCACGATCCGTAACCGCGCGCCAGCGCCAGCGCCGTGGTCTCGCCGACCTGGCGCATGCCGAGCGCGTAGATGAAGCGCTCCAGCGCGATGGTGCGGCGGCCTTCGATCGCGGCAAACAGATTGCGCACCGACGTCTCGCCATAGCCTTCGATTTCCTCCAGCTTGAGCTTGGCGTTGCGCTGCTGCAGCGTGAAGATATCGGCCGGCTCCTTCACCCAGCCCTGTTCGAAAAAGAACTGCGATCTGCTTTTCGCCGAGCCCGTCGATGTCGAAGGCGCGGCGCGAGGCGAACAGCTTGAGATGCTCGATCTTCTGGTAGGGACAGGCGAATTCGCCGGTGCAGCGGGCGCGGGCGCCCTCCTCGCCGGCGGCGGTTTCCTCGCGCACCACGTCGGTGTGCAGCGGACACGGACATTTTTTCGGAAAATGAAACGATCGCGCGTCGTCCGGCCGCTTGTCGATCACGACATCGACCACCTGCGGAATCACGTCGCCGGCGCGCTGGATGATGACGGTATCGCCGATCATGATCTCGCGGCCCTCGCGCAACTGCTCGCCGTCGCCGCCGATGCCCTTGATGTAGTCCTCGTTGTGCAGCGTGACGTTCTGCACGATCACGCCGCCGACGCCGACCGGCTCGAGCTTGCCGACCGGCGTGAACGAGCCGGTGCGGCCGACCTGGATCTCGATATCCCTCAGCACGGTCATGGCGCGCTCGGCCGGGAATTTATGCGCGATCGCCCAGCGCGGCGTGCGCGAGACGAAGCCGAGCCGCTCCTGCCAGTCGATCCGGTCGACCTTGTAGACCACGCCGTCGATATCGTAGTCGAGATGCGAGCGCCGGGTTTCGATCTCGCGATGGAAGCCGAGCAATTCCTCCACCGAGTGGCAAAGCCTGGTCAGCGGATTGGTCGTGAAGCCGCACCGCTCGAACCAGTTGATCATGCCGGATTGGGTATCGGCCGGCATCGCGGCCATCTCGCCCCAGGCATAGGCGAAGAAGCCCAGCGGACGCGAGGCGGTGATGCCGGGGTCCTTCTGGCGCAGCGAGCCGGCCGCCGAATTGCGCGGATTGGCGAAGATGGTGTCGCCGGCCGCCTTCTGCCGCTCGTTGAGCGCGAGAAACGCCTGCTTGGTCATGTAGACCTCGCCGCGCACCTCGCAGATGTCGGGCACGTTGCGGCCTTTGAGCTTCTGCGGCACGTCCTCAAGCGTTCGGATGTTGGCGGTGACGTCCTCGCCCACGGCGCCGTCGCCGCGCGTGGCGGCGGTGACGAGTTCGCCGCCCTCGTAGCGCAGCGACATCGACAGGCCATCGATCTTCGGCTCGGCGCTGAAGCCGATGCTGTCGTCGTCGCCGAGCTTGAGGAAGCGGCGGATGCGCGCGGCAAAGTCGAGCACATCCTGTTCGGCAAAGGCGTTGTCGAGCGACAGCATCGGCACCGCATGCCGGACCTTGGCAAAGCGTCCGGACGGCTGCGCGCCGATTTTCTGCGACGGCGACTCGCTGGTGACGAATTCGGGAAACCGCTTCTCGATCGCGTTGAAGCGCTGCCGCAGCGCATCGTATTCGGCGTCGGTGACGCTCGGCGCGTCGTCCTGATAGTAACGCTTGTCGTGCCCCTCGAGCTCCAGCGCCAGCCGCTTCAGCTCGACCTTGGCTTGGGCTTTGGTGAGCTTGGTGACGTCGGCGAGCGTTTTGGTCTTTTCGGTCTTGTTTGCGGTTCTGGCCATGGCCAATGAATACGACGAAGATTATCAGGAGAAAAGCCGCGCGGCACGCCCCGGAATGACGTTCAAGATCAAGCCGTCGCCGCCTTCAGCAACCGGTCCGCCGCGGCCCTGGCTTCGGCGGTGATCTCCGCGCCCGCCAGCATCCGCGCGATTTCCTCGCGGCGGTGATCGGCGGCGAGCGCGTTGACGCGGGTGGCGACGCGCTTGCCCTTGTCGAGCGCGTCCTTTGAAATCAGCAAATGCTGGTCGGCCCGCGCGGCGACCTGCGGCGCGTGGGTCACCGCCATCACCTGCACCTTGCCCGCCAGCCGCGCCAGCCGGGCGCCGATGGCGTCAGCCACCGCGCCGCCGACGCCGGTGTCGATTTCGTCGAACACCAAAGTGGGCGCCGAGCCGCGATCGGACAGCACCACCTTGAGCGCCAGCAGAAACCGCGACAGTTCGCCGCCGGAGGCGACCTTCATCAAGGGCCCCGCCTTCGTGCCGGGATTGGTCTGGACCCAGAACTCGACGCGGTCGAAGCCCTGCGGCCCCGGCGATTTCGGATCGGATTCCACTTGCGTCGCGAATTTGGCGCGCTCCAGCTTCAGCGGCGCGAGTTCGGCATTGACGGCCTTGTTGAGCTTCTCCGCCGATTTGGTGCGCGCGGCGGAAAGCTTGGCCGCGGCGGCGCTGTAGCGCTTGTCGGCCTCGGCGGCCGCCGCCTCCAGCTTCTTCAACTGACCGGCGCCGGCGTCGATCAGCGCCACGTCGGCGGCATATTTCGCGGCCAGCGCCGCCAGGCCATCGACCGGCGTGGCGTATTTGCGCGACGCGGCGCGCAGCGCGAACAGCCGCTCCTCGATGCGTTCAAGCTCCGACGGATCGAAGTCGGCCGCGATCAGCGCGGCGCTGAGGTGCTGGTCGGCTTCCTCCAGCGCGTTGATGGCGGCATCGATCGCCTTGACCGCGGGCTCGACCAGCGCGGGCGCATTGCCGGCGCGGCGTTCCAGCCGGCGCACCGCCGCCGCAAGCGCCGCGACCGGCGAATGATGGCCGCTCACGGCATCCTGCGCCTCGCGCAAATCGGCGGCGATCTTCTCGCCCTGCATCATCGCGGTGCGGCGCTCGGCCAGCGCCGTTTCCTCGCCGTCCTTGGGCGCCAGCGTCTTCAATTCATCGGCGGCATGGCGCAGATAATCGGCCTCGCGGGCGGCGCGCTCCATCGCCGCGCGATGCTCGTCGAGCACGGTGTTGGCCGCGCGCCGCGCCTCCCACAGCTGCTCCAGCGCCGCGACGTCCTTCTCGAGGCCGGCAAAGGCATCGAGCAGGCGACGATGGGTCGAGGCATCGACCAGCGCGCGCTCGTCATGCTGGCCGTGAATCTCGACCAGTGCCGAGCCGACCGCCTTCAGGGTCTGCACGCTGATCGCCTGATCGTTGATGAAGGCGCGGGTGCGGCCATCGGCCAGTTGCACACGCCGCAGGATCATCTCGCCGGTATTTTCGGAACCCGCCTCGTCGAGCCCGTTGTCGCTGAGGATCGCCGAAGCCGGATGGCCCTTCGGCACATCGAACACCGCGGTGACCTGCCCTTGCTCGACGCCATGGCGGACGAGGCCGGCGTCGCCGCGGCCGCCGAGCGCCAGCGCGAAAGCATCGAGCAGAATCGATTTGCCCGCGCCGGTTTCGCCGGTCAGGACCGCAAGGCCACGGGAAAACTCGATATCGAGCCGTTCGATCAGGACGATGTCACGGATCGAAAGACGCGCCAGCATGCGGAGATCAGTTCCTAGCCAGACCCAGTTTCTCGAAGGCCCTGGAGATATAGGAACCCCTGTTCTCGCTCGGCTCGAGACCGCCGGACCTTACAAGATTATAAGCGTCCTGGTACCAGCGGCTGTCAGGAAAATTGTGCCCAAGCACGGCGGCGGCGGTTTGCGCCTCGCTGACGATTCCGATCGCCATATAGGCCTCGGTAAGACGCGCCAGCGCTTCCTCGACATGCCGCGTGGTCTGATACTGGGTGACCACGGTCTTGAAGCGGTTGATGGCGGCGATGTAGTCGTGCTTTTTCAAATAGTAACGGCCGACTGACATTTCGCGTCCCGCGAGTTGGTCGCGCGCACCTTCCAGCTTGGTCTTGGCGCTGACGGCATATTCGGACGTCGGATATTTACGAATCACCTCTTCAAGCGCGGCAATGGCTTTCTCGGTGCGGCCCTGATCGCGGGAAATATCCTGGATCTGGTCGTAGTGGGAGGCCGCGATCAGATATTGCGCATAGGCGGCATCCGGGCTGCCGGGATGCAAGGTCACGTAGCGCGTCGCGGCGCCGATGCAGCTGTCATAGTCCTGGGCATTGTAAAAGGCGTAGGCCGACATCAGCAGCGATTTGCGCGCCCAGTCGGAATAAGGATGCTGGCGGTCGACTTCCTCGAATTTCTTCGACGCCGACTTCGGATCCTTTTTGTCGTTCATCAGGAACAAGCCCTCATTGTAGAGCTTGTCGGCGGGTTCCTCGGGGACGGTCTCGTCCTTGTTGAACATCTTGTCCCACAACGATGAAGAATTGCCGGCGCACGCGCCGAGCGGCATCGCCAGCACAATGAGACCTGCGACCAGGCACAACTGCCGGCCAAGCCGGTTGAGGCCCGAGCGAGGCGATAATTTGCGTAGTTCGAGCATCACACGCTGTGCCGACATGAATTCAAGACCTGGTGCCCGTGATACGGCGGCCGCCGCGCGCCATGACCCTGGTCATGAACGCAGTATTACCCTTGCGATGGCGCCCCGCCATGCAACCGCGCGAGTCCTGTGTAGCCGAAAAAAGTCCGTTAACCAACCGGATACGCAGGCAATTCGCCGGGATTAAGGCGACGGGATGGCAATGAGCCAGTGTGGTTACTGGGGCTTGCAGACGAGCGAAATGGAACGCGTCGAGACGCTGCCAGGAGACCCGGAAAGGCACTCGGAATGAAGCCGTCGGCAAATGCGAGTTTTGCTCAGGAGACGTTCGGGAGGTTCGATGGAGGTCCGAGATCAGGAGGCGTCAGCGACGCTCAGGAGACGTCGGGGACGCTCAGGAGACGTTGGGGCCGTAAGCCGGGGCGATCATGCCGCCGACCATTCCGCTTCCGACTTCGGCGTGACCGCGGGGGCGACGCGCGGTTTCGGCCTCGATCACCCGCCAAGCGCTGCGATCGGCCAGCAAGGCCGTCAATACCGCATGGTTGAGCTTGTGGCCGCCGCGCACCGAACGATAGGCGCCGAGCAAGGGCAGACCCGCCAGAGCGAGATCGCCGATCACGTCGAGAACCTTGTGGCGCACGCATTCATCGCTGTAGCGCAGCCCTTCGGTATTGAGCAGGCGCTCATCGTCGAACACCACCGAATTCTCGAACGATGCGCCGAGCGCGAAGCCGGCGTTCCAGAGCCGCGCGACGTCATTGATGCAGCCAAAGGTCCGGGCGCGGCAAATCTCGCGGCGGAACCGTTCGGGGCTGAGATCGAGCGCATAATTCTGACGGCCGATCGCCGAATTGGCGAATTCGATTTCGACCTCGGCGCGGAAGCCGGCCGCATAAGGCCGTAACTCGCCGAACGCTTCGCCCATCGCGACCTGCACCGGCTTCAACACCTGAATGAAGCGGCGCCGAGCCGACTGTTCGACAATACCGGCCTGATCGATCGCGGCGACGAAAGCCGCGGCGCTGCCGTCCATGATCGGAACTTCAGGACCATCGACTTCGATCGTGGCATTGTCGATGCCCATTCCGCGCAATGCCGCGAGCACATGCTCGGCGGTGGAGACCAGCGGACCTTCGCGGTCGCCCAGCACGGTGGCGAATTCGGTCGCGGTCACGGATTCGGCGGTAGCCTGAATCTCGCGGTCGGAGCTATCCAGTCCGCTGCGGACAAAAATAAAACCCGCATCGACAGATGCAGGCCCGAGGGTCAAATTGACAGGTAACCCAGAATGAACGCCAACGCCCGTCACGGTGGCATGCGACCGAAGCGTTGTCTGCCGGCTCAATTTCATTCGATAACCGCCCACTACCGACTTATACTTAAAAGATCAGAACGACTCGCCTTGCACGTGCTGATTCGTCTTAAGCATCCCCAAGTCACCGCAGACCATAGTCACTGCCTCAAAGACCGCCAACTCACGCTTTTTTACCGATTGTTACCCTATCTCTGCCGCATTCGCGCCCAAGGTTAACCAAATTCCGGCATCGGCGGCGTCGATTTCGGTCCCTTCACCTCACCATGAAACACATAATTCATCATTTAAAATCAGCTACTTGGTAAAGATTTCGGAGCCGCGCCCCGGCCAAAAGACAAAGGTCCCGGTTGCTACAACCGGGACCTTTTCCATCATCATGATTGTAACAAACCTCAGGTGGCCTGCCGGCGCAGGAAGGCCGGGATATCAAGATGGTCGTCGCCCTGTGGCGTTGCGGCAACAGGTGCGGGGCGCCCGTGGGTGTCGAGTCCTTGCGGTGCCGGCCGGCGAGCATACTCTGATACCGGCTCGTTGGCTGCGATTTGCTGCGAAACGTTGCGCTGGGGCTTTCGATCCGGCAGCGGCGGCATCGGTGCCATCGCCGGACCCGAGGCGCGGGCCGCGATCGGCGGCTCGGTCTCTTCGTCGCGGCGGCCGAGGCCGACATTGGCGAGGCGCTGCAGCAGCGACATCCGGGTCTTTTGCGGATGTTCCTCTTCGATATCGCCACGGGCCTGGCGGATTTCGTTCTGCGCGGGCATCGGCAGATCTTCGAACTTCGGCATCCGCGGGGTGCGCAGCGGTCCGCGTTCGGCCGCCTGCGGAATGAACGTCTCGGGCGTCGCGGGCTCATGCGTCTCGACCCGCGTGACATCATGATCCGGGAACAATGACGGCTTCTGCGCGATCGGGCGAACCGTGACGTCGCCGTAGGACGCCGACTGCAGCGGCGCGGACGGCTGCGGGGTTTCCGGAGCGACCGCGGCGGCGATCGCGGCCAACGCGGCGCGCTCGACATTGTTCGAGACCCGTTGCGGCGCGGCGGCGGCAACCTGCGGCGGATTCGATACCTCCGGCTTCTGGGCGCGTTCGGCAAGACGCTGATTGTCGGCGCGCAGCCGGGCAGTCAGATCGGCCAGCCGGGTGTCCGGCGTCGCGCTCGAAGCTACGGCATTGGTCGCGGTTGCGGGCGGCGCGGCGGCGTTGCGCGAGATCAGCGCCTGTTCGATGCCGGTGGCAACGACGGACACGCGGATCACGCCATCGAGGGTCTCGTCGAAGGTGGCGCCGACGATGATGTTGGCGTCCTGGTCGACTTCCTCGCGAATCCGGGTCGCGGCTTCGTCGACCTCGAACAGCGTCAGATCCTTGCCGCCGGTGATCGAGATCAGGAGGCCGCGGGCGCCCTTCATCGAGCTATCGTCGATCAGCGGGTTGGCAATGGCGGCCTCGGCGGCGGTCAAGGCGCGCTTCTCGCCGGAGGCTTCGCCGGTGCCCATCATCGCCTTGCCCATTTCACGCATCACGGCGCGAACGTCGGCGAAGTCGAGATTGATCAGGCCTTCCTTGACCATCAGGTCGGTGATGCAGGCGACGCCCGAATAGAGCACCTGGTCGGCCATCGCGAAGGCGTCGGCGAAGGTGGTCTTTTCGTTGGCGACCCGGAACAGGTTCTGGTTCGGAATGATCAGCAGCGTGTCGACCACCTTGTGGAGTTCGGCGATGCCGGACTCGGCGGTGCGCATGCGGCGCTGGCCTTCGAAGTGAAATGGCTTGGTGACGACGCCGACGGTGAGGATGCCCATGTCGCGCGCGGTCTTGGCGATCACCGGTGCGGCACCGGTGCCGGTGCCGCCGCCCATGCCGGCGGTAACGAACACCATGTTGGCGCCGGCGAGGTGATCGCGGATTTCATCGATGACTTCCTGGGCCGCGGCCGCGCCGACATCGGGCTGCGAACCGGCGCCGAGGCCTTGCGTGACCTGGGTGCCCATCTGCACGATGCGCTGCGCCTTGGACATGGTGAGCGCCTGCGCGTCGGTATTGGCGACGACGAAATCGACACCCTGCAGTCCGGCGGTGATCATGTTGTTGACGGCATTGCCGCCGGCGCCGCCGACGCCGAATACGGTAATCCGGGGCTTCAGCTCGCTGATGTCAGGGGGTGTTATATTGAGTGCCATGGTTGCCTCTCGATTACGCGCGCGTTGGTTCGCCCCGGCCGACGGCCGCGGGAGTTGGTGGAAGTCGAAGGATGTGGAAAAGGTTCATCAGAAGCCCTCACGAAGCCATCGTCCGACTTTTCCGAAATAGCCGTCAGTCCCTGTCTTCAATTGCCGCGTAT
This sequence comes from uncultured Pseudomonadota bacterium, assembly GCA_963771225.1. GTDB lineage: Bacteria > Pseudomonadota > Alphaproteobacteria > Rhizobiales > Xanthobacteraceae > Bradyrhizobium. The sequence goes on from CAVYSR010000019.1 coordinate 73,325, forward strand.
GCCGCGGTTCGACGTGTTCAAGATGGGCGTATTGGGGATAGACCAGGAGACCCGTGGGCACCGCGAACGAGGCGCTCTTCGCCTCGTTGGGGAGCCGGCCGAAGCCGAGCGGGCGGCCGATCCGCACCGGGCGGCCGAGAATTCGGGTTGCAAGCTCAGGGATGCCGGTGAGCTGCGAGGCGCCACCGCTCAGGACAATTCGCGCCCGCGGCTCTGCCGCAAAGGGGGAATCCGCCAGGCGGTCCCTGACCATCTCAAAAATCTCCTCGGTACGATGCAGGACGATGTTCGCGATCGTGGCGCGAGAGACGATCTGCGGAACATCCCGATCGTTGTCGCCGGCGCTCGGCACCGACATCAACTCGCGCGCATCGGACCCGCCCGTCAGCACGGTGCCATATAACGTCTTGATTCGCTCGGCATCCGCAATGCACGCGCTGAGGCCGCGCGCAAGATCCATGGTGATGTGGTGCCCGCCAACCGCAAATCCGCTGGCATGCACGAAGCGGCCGCCGGAATAGGTCGCGATCGTGGTGGTGCCCGCGCCCATCTCGACCACGGCGGCGCCCAGATCAGCCTCGTCGTCGGTCAAAACCGACAGCCCCGCCACATAGGGGCTCGCCGCCATGGCTTCGACGTTGAGATGACAACGCTCGACCACCAGCATGAGATTCTTGGCGACGGTCGCATCCGCCGTGACCACGTTCATGTCGACGCCGAATTGCCGGGCCACCATGCCGCGCGGATCGCGAATGCCCTTGACGCCGTCGAGCGCGTAGCTGACCGGCAGCGCATGCAGCACAGTGCGGCCCTCGCCGGTGGCATGACGCATGCCGGTGCCGGTGACGCGGGTGACGTCGGCGGCGGTGACCGCGCCGCCACGAATATCGGCGGCGGCTTCAACCAGTTGGCCCTGCAACCTTCCTGCCGAAACCGACAGCAGCACCGATTCAACCCGAACCTTGGCCATGCGTTCGGCCAGCGCCACCGCGTGACGCACGGCCTGTTCGCATTCGGCGAGATCGACGACCGCTCCGGCCTTGACGCCGCGCGACTGGATCTGGCTGTAGCCAATCAACTCGACCGCGTGGCTGCGGCCGCGCAAGGCATCGTTCGGCGGGCATGGCCTCAGCCGCGCGATCATGCAGGCGATCTTGCTGGTGCCGATGTCCAGCGAGGCCGCCAGCGCGGTGCGCTTCTGCGGCATCGGGCGCGTCTTCGGCGTCTGATTGCGATCAAGGCCGGTCATGCGTCACCGGCTTTCTTCTTCGACTTCCTGTCCTTGAACAGCTCGTCGCGGGCCTTGGCCGCGTCATCAGACAATTGCACCGTCAGCCGGTCCGGCAGCCGCATGTCGACGGCGACGATGTCACGGGAGAACAGCCGGTCCTCCTTATCAAGCGCGCTCAACGTCGCCAGCGCGATGCCGACGTCGTTTTCCGGGAGCCGGATATCGAGACCGTCCTTGAGCCGCAGGTTCCAGCGCCGCTCGCCGACAAAAGTCACCGCCCTGGTCGCAACCCGCACCTGCGGATAGCGATCCAGCAATGCCAGGAAGTCCCGGGCGTGGGTTTCGGCGCCCTTGCCAACCACCAGCGGAAGCGTGATGAAGCGACGCGTCACATAGGGCTGCAGCACCGCGCCGTCGTCCGCGATCACCGACAGGCGGCCATCCTGCTGCCACAGCGCGAAGGCCGACCGCTCGACAATATCGATCTGGAGCTGGCCGGGATAAAGCTTCAACACCGTCGCGTCGGCGATCCAGTGATTGGCTTTCAGCCGGTCGCGCACGGCTTCCGCGTCGAGGAACAGCAGCGACGAACGGCCGTTGACGCCGCCGAACGCCAGCACCTCGTCCTGGGTCAATTGCTTGCGGCCATTGATGGCGACCGACGTGATCCGAAATCCGGCGGAGTTTGCGAAGGCATTGCGGGTATCGCTCAGGGCCGAGGTCAGTTCCTCGACATGGCCGCCCTTGACGATGCCAAAACCAGTGCTGCCAAGCAGGATCAGCGCGGTCGCGGCGACGCCGACCCGGTTCGGAAGGTAGCGTTCCAGCAACGCGATCAGGCGGTGCGGATTCGGTTCGCGCTGGAGGCGCGGTTTGGCGGGCGGGCGCTTTTTGAGTTTGGCGGACGCGCGCTTTGCGGCGAGCCACTCGCGCAACAACACGGCCGCGCCGATGGCGGCCGCTTTCAGATCAGCTTGGGGCCTCAGCGATCGCAGCGATCGAGCGAGGCGTCCTGCACCATCCATTGCACGAACTCGTCAAATGTTGTTCCCGCAAAAGCTTGCGAGTCCTGGCACAGTTGACGTCTCGGTCATGCCGGGCTGGGTTAAGACCTCAAGGCAGAAGAGGCCATCCGTTCCCTCGATGCGGTCGTCGAAGCGGAAATCCGCAACAGCTCACGCCCCGGCAGCCAAGCGCCACATGCGCCGCCAGCGTTAACCTTCGGACTTCCTGGTAAACAAAGGGTAAAATCGGACGAGGCTGGAGGTGTTTTGATCCGCCTTCCCTGTACTTTAGCCGGTAATTGTTAGGATTTTAGTGATTGAGCGGACCGCTCAAGGGGGCCCGGCCCCTGACCGGCCCTACTTGCGCGGCCCGTTTTTGCGCCAGCAGGATCTGATCTTTCAGGAAATCAGGGAATTCGATCCCTTGGGCCTTGAGGGCCTTCGGATAGAGCGAGGCCTTGGTCAGACCCGGCAAGGTGTTGGTTTCCAGATAGATCGGGCCCTTGGCCGAAACGATGAAATCGGTACGCGAATAGCCGCTGCATGACAGCGCCAGGTGCGCCCGCAACGCCTGATCCATGATTTGCGCGCCGATGTCGGGCGCAAAGCGACCCGGGCAAATCTCCTGGGTCGATTTGGCCAGATATTTCGCGGTGTAGTCGAACTCGCCTTCCGCCGGGACGATCTCGACCGGCGGCAGCGATATCACCGATCCGTCCGACTGCTCCAGCACGCCGCAAGTGGCTTCGACGCCCGAGATGAACGGCTCGATCAGATAGTCTTCGGCCCTGGCCGCGTTGCGGACGGCGACCAGATCCTGCTTCGCATTGACAAAGATCAGCCCGTAGCTCGATCCGTCGCGCGCGGGCTTGGCGATCAGCTTGCCGTACTCGGCGAGTGCTGTTTCGGCATCTTCCAGCAACACGCCGGGCGACACCTTCGACGCCCGCGATGGCCGCAAAGCGCTTCGCGGCTACCTTGTCGAAGGCGAGATGTGACGAAGCCGAGCCGGAACCGGTGAAGGGAACGCCGCGCATCTCGCACATCGTCTGCAGTTCGCCGTTCTCCGCCCGGCCGCCGTGCAGGCCGAGCACCAGCAACCGATTCTCGGCCTTGGCCGCATCCAGCGCCGCTTCGAGTGCGACGCCGCGACTACCCGGTTTGAATTCATCCTCAAACGGCCGCGCGTGGCCAAGAAGATCCTGCGAGCGGACCTCATGGACGGTGTCATCGACGTCCCAGAACCAGAGATCGGCTTCGGGCAACGCCATATGCAGCGCCTGAGCGCTCGCCACCGAGACCAGGCGTTCCTTGTTGGTGCCTCCGAAAAGGATGGTAATTCGCATCAGCCTGGCCCGATTCCGATCCGCTTGATTTCCCAGTGTAACTCAATTCCGGAATGCTCTTTCACCCGCGTGCGAACGGTCTCGCCCAGCGTCTCGATATCATGCCCGGTCGCGCTGCCGGTGTTGATCAGAAAATTGCAGTGCATTTCCGACACCTGGGCGCCGCCGACGCGCAAGCCGCGACAGCCGGCGGCGTCGATCAGCTTCCAGGCGCTGTGGCCGGGCGGATTCTTGAAGGTCGAGCCGCCGGTCTTTTCGCGGATCGGCTGCGCGGTCTCGCGATGCGTTTGCACCTCGTTCATCCGCGCCCGAATGGCATCAGGTGCTGCAATGGCCCCGCGAAAACGCGCCGCGGTGAAAATCACGCCAGTATCCACGCCGCTGTTGCGGTAGGCGAATTTCATGTCGGCGTGGCCGAATTGAAGTTTCCTGCCGTCGCGGCCGATGCCTGTCGCCTCGATCAGGACATCTTTGGTTTCGGCGCCGTTGGCGCCGGCATTCATGCGCAGCGCGCCGCCGACCGTGCCTGGAATGCCGAAGAAGAATTCCAGCCCGCCGATATTGGCTGACGCCGCGATTTCGGCCACGCGCTTGTCGAGTGCGGCGGTGCCTGCGCGGACGATGTCGCCTTCGGCGCTGGTCTCGCCGAAACCGCGCGGACTGAGCCTGATCACCACGCCCGGCATGCCGCCGTCGCGCACGATCAGGTTGGAGCCGACGCCGACCACATATACCGCAAGCTCGCCCGGCAAATGCGCCAGGAAATATCCGAGATCATCCGCGTCGGCCGGAGTGAACAGCACCTGCGCCGGACCGCCGACGCGAAACCAGGTCAGTTCGGCCAGCGACTGGTTCGCCAGCAGCCGCCCGCGCAATTCCGGCATCGCGGCTTTGAGATCGGGCGTGATGTCGGGGAAGGTCATGCTTGGTTGAACGATAGCGCTGCCGCACGGCGCGGTCGGCCCTCTCCCCCCTTGTGGGGGAGAGTTGGAGAGAGGGGTACCACGGACTAGGTGCTTGCGGCTCACCCCTCTCCCTAACCCTTAAGAGCGAGCTTCGCTCGTCTCGACCCCTCAAAGGGGGAGGGAACGAAAGGAACAAGACCGGCAATGACGAACCTGAACCCATCACCCCAGCGCCTTCAATTCGTCCGGCAAAGCGTAGGCCCATTGCGTGATATTGCCGGCGCCGAGGCAGACGACGAGATCGCCGCGGCCGGCAAGGCCGTGCACCACGCCGGCAAGGTCGGTGGATTTTGGCAGCGGAATCACCTCACGATGGCCGTGCGCGCGCAGGCCGAGCACGAAATGGTCGCGATCGATGCCGGCGATCGGCGCCTCGCCCGCCGGATAAACCTCGGCGACCACGACCGCGTCGGCGTCATTGAAGCAGGTGCAGAATTCCTCGAACAGCGATTGCAGCCGGGTGTAGCGATGCGGCTGCACCACGGCGATGATCTTGCCATTGGTGGATTCGCGCGCCGCCCTTAGCACCGCGGCAATCTCGACGGGGTGGTGGCCGTAATCATCGATCACGGTCACGCCGTTCCATTCCCCGGTCTTGGTGAAGCGCCGCCGCACGCCGCCGAAGCCGGCGATGGCCTTGCGGATGGTGTCGTCGCCAAGTCCGAGTTCATGCGCCACCGCGATCGCGGCGGTGGCGTTGAGCGCGTTGTGCCGTCCCGGCATCGGCAGCATGAGGTCGGCGATCTCATGCGCGGCACCGGTCTTGCGATCCCGGAACGCGACCTTGAAGCGCGAGCCGCCGCCCATCGGATTGAGATCGAGCAGCCGCGCGTCGGCCTGCGGATTTTCGCCATAGGTGATGATGCGGCGATCCTCGATCTTGCCGACGATGGTCTGCACCACCGGATGATCGATGCACATCACGGCGAAGCCGTAGAACGGCACGTTCTCGACGAAACTCCGGAACGCATCCTGCACCGCCTCGAAGGTCCCGAAATGGTCGAGATGCTCGGGATCGACATTGGTGACGATGGCGACGTCGGCCGGAAGCTTCAGGAAGGTGCCGTCGCTCTCGTCGGCCTCCACCACCATCCAGTCGCCGGCGCCGAGCCGGGCGTTGGTGCCATAGGCGTTGATGATGCCGCCATTGATCACGGTGGGATCGAGATCGCCGGCATCGAGCAAGGCTGCCACCATCGAGGTCGTGGTGGTCTTGCCATGGGTGCCGGCGATCGCGACGCAGCTTTTCAGCCGCATCAGTTCGGCCAGCATTTCGGCGCGCCGCACCACGGGAATGCGCTGCGCCCGCGCCGCCATCAATTCGGGATTGTCGCGCTTGATCGCGGTCGACACGACAAGCACATCGGCGCCGGCGACGTTCTCGGCCTTGTGGCCGACATTGATGGTGATGCCCTTGTCGCGCAGGCGATTGACATTGGCGCTTTCGGAAGCATCCGAGCCCTGCACGGTGTAGCCGAGATTGCACAACACCTCGGCGATGCCGCTCATGCCGATGCCGCCGATACCGACGAAGTGAATGGGTCCGATCTCGCGCGGCAGTCTCATAGGCTGTTTCCTCGGCGTCATCGTCCGCGAAAGCGGACGATCCAGTATTTCGCGAGCCTCAACGATTCAAATCAGCCGCGCGGGGTACTGGATGCCCCGCTTTCGCGGGGCATGACAAGGGCAATTTTGGGCGCAATGGCCTAGATTCCGGCGACTTTCGCCACCAGATCGGCCAGCCGCTCGGCGGCGTCCAGCCGGCCGACGCCGCGGGCGCTGGTGGCCATCGCGGTCAACCGCCCCGGCTCGGCGGCCAGCGACGAGATTTCCGCCGCCAGCCGGTCCGGCGTGAAATCTCCTTGCGCGATCCGGAGCGCGCCATTGGCCTGCGCCAGCACGCCCGCATTGGCGAACTGATCCTGATCGATCGAACCGGGCAGCGGCACCAGGATCGAGGGTCTGCCGATGGCGCCGAGTTCAGCGACCGTGCCAGCGCCGGATCGCGAAATCACCAGCTGGCTCGACGCCAACAGCGCCGGCAGATCGACAAAGAACGGCGCCAGTTCGGCGTTGATCTTGAGGCGGTCGTAGACCGCGCGCACCCGCGTCATGTCCTCTTCACGCACCTGCTGGGTGAGGATCAACCTGTTCCAGAGCGACGGCTCCAGACGTTCGATCGCGCCCGGCACGATATCGGCCATCACCCGCGCGCCCTGGCTGCCGCCGACCACGAGCAGGCGCAACGGCCCATTGGGCTCAGGTTCAGTGAATTTCACCGCGGCCGCCGCCAGGATCGCCGGACGCATCGGCGTGCCGACGGTGGTTGTCTTGGCCGCCAGCGCCGGATCACGATCCAGCACGCCCGGCAGCGAGGTCGCAATGGCGCTGACGCGGCTCGACAGAAAACGGTTGGCGCGGCCGAGCACCGCATTGGCCTCGTGCACCAGCGTGGGCACGCCGAACAGCCGCGCCGCGAGCAGCGGCGGCACGGTCGGATAGCCGCCGAAGCCGACCACCGCGGCGGGCTTCATCCGGCGCATCAAGTTGAGCGCCACCAGGGTGCCGGCAGTGAGCATCGCGCCGGTCCGCGCCAGCGACCATGGCGTGCGGCTCCGCACGGTCTCGCTCGGCACCACGTCGATGGTGTCCCTGGTGAACAATCCGGTGTAGCGCAGCGCGCGCGCGTCGGTGACGAGGCGGACGCGATGGCCGCGCCGGATCAGTTCGACGCCCAGCGCCTCGGCGGGAAACAGATGGCCGCCGGTGCCGCCCGCCGCCAGCAGAATCAAAGGCGCAGTGGTCATTGGTGCCAGCCGGGTTGCTTCGTCACTTCGTTTCTCGCCATAACGGAAAAGCGCATCCTCTCCGTAAGGTCAAGCGTAGCTGCGAATCGCGTTGGCATCGCCCATCAATTCCATCTCGGTGCGCGGCCGATGCCGCGTCAGCGCCAGCATCATGCCGACGCCGTAGGCCAGCGAGACGATCGACGAACCGCCATAGGAAATGAACGGCAGAGTCATGCCCTTGGCCGGGATCAGCTGCAGATTGACCGACATGTTGATCGCCGCCTGCACGCCGAACAATACCGCGAGGCCCGCCGCGGCAAACCGCGAGAACATGTCCTCGCTCGCATAGGCGCGCGACAGCGCGCGGATCACGATGAAGGCGAACAGCGCCAGCAGCACGAGGCAAAGGATGATCCCGAATTCTTCGGCAGCCACCGCGAACACGAAATCGGTGTGGCTGTCCGGCAGGCTGCGCTTGGCGATGCCTTCGCCGGGCCCGAGCCCGAACCAGCCGCCATTGTAGAACGCCTCCATCGCCGTATCGACCTGAAAGGTGTCGCCCGACGCCGGATTCATGAAGCGCTTGATCCGGCCTGCGACATGCGGCACCAGCAGATAGGCGCCGAACAGTCCGGCGCTCGCGGCCCCCGCGAGCCCCGCCACCCAGATCATCCGCATCCCTGCGATAAAAAACAAAGCGCCCCACACCATCAGGATCAGCATGGTCTGACCGAAATCGGGTTCCATCACCAGGAGCGACACCAGCGTCAGCAGCAGCGTCAGCGCCATCGAGGTCGCGGGCATTTCCGGACGCTTCGTCAATTCCGCAAACAGCCAGGCCGCCAGCACCACGAACGCCGGCTTGGCGGATTCGGAGGCCTGAATGTTGACGCCGATCAGGGTGATCCAGCGCCGCGAGCCCTTGACCTCGGGACCGATCAGCAGCGTCGCCACGATCAGCAGGATACTGACCGCGAACACGATCAGCGCGGTGCGCCTGATCTGCCGCGGCGACAGGAACGACACCGCGATCATCACCATGAAGGACGGCAGCAGAAACAGCACATGGCGGTTGAAGAAGTGAAACGGATCGAGCCCGATCCGGGTCGCCACCGGCGGGCTTGCCGCCAGCGAAAGGATGATACCGGCCAGCATCAGCGCGATGATCGCCGCGAGCTGCAGGCGGTCCACGGTCCACCACCATTCCGAAAGCGGGGTGCGTTGTTCGCGGGAGAGCATGGGCGGTCCTGGGCGGAGGTTTGCCCATTGGTCGCCCATGATGGTTTCCGGAAGGTTAACGAATTGGATATGTTTTGAACGAGTTGCGGCTTCGTGTCCCTCACACCACCGGCTTGACGCCGGGCAGCGCGGTGACGAGGTCGCGGAACGCCGCGCCGCGGATTTCGAAATTGCGGTACTGATCGAACGAGGCACAGGCCGGCGACAGCAGCACCACCGGATCGGCAAGCCCCGAGGCCGCCGCATCGCGCGCCGCATCGGCCACCGCGACATCGAGCGTTTCGCTGATCTCGTGCGGCACACGATCGCCGAGCGTGGCCGCGAAATCCGTCGCGGCTTCCCCGATCAGATAGGCCTTGCGGACGCGCGGAAAATAGTCGCCGAGACCCGTGATGCCGCCGAGCTTCGGCTTGCCGCCCGCGATCCAGAAAATATCGGCAAAGGACGACAGCGCATGCGCCGCCGCGTCGGCATTGGTGCCCTTGGAATCGTTGACGAACAGCACGTTGCCGCGGCGGCCGACCTGCTCCATGCGGTGCGCCAGACCGGGAAAGCTGCGCAGGCCGTTTTGCAGGACTTCTTTGCCGACACCCAGCGCCAGCCCAGCCGCCGATGCGCAGGCCGCGTTCTGGGCGTTGTGCAAACCGCGCAGCGATCCGATGCCGCCGATCCGCGCGATCTCACCGCGCGCGCCGCCGGAAGCGCGCCAGATGACCTCGCGCTCGACATAGATGCCGTCGGGCAGCGGATTTTTCACCGATATCCGCACCACACGCTGGCCGGCACGCTCGATCCGGTCGGCGCTGTTGCGGCTCCATCCGTCGTCGACGCCGACGATCGCGGTGCCTTGTTTCTGAACGCTGGCGACCAGCCGCTCCTTCACGGCCGCATAATGTTCAAGCGTGCCGTGGCGATCGATATGATCCTCGCTGACATTGATCAGGATGCCGACCGAGGGATCGAGCGACGGCGAAAGATCGATCTGATACGACGACATCTCGATCACATGCACCCGCCCCATGCGCGGCGGCTCCAGCGACAGGATCGCGGTGCCGATATTGCCGCCCATCTGGGTGTCGTAACCGGCAACCCGCATCAAATGCGCGATCAGCGCCGTTGTAGTCGATTTGCCGTTGGTGCCGGTGATGGCGACGAACGGCGCATCCGGCGCATGACGGCGGCGCTCCCGGCAAAACAGTTCGATATCGCCGATGACTTCGACGCCGGCCTGTTGTGCTGCCAGCACGGTCCAGTGCGGCGCCGGATGCGTCAGGGGCGCGCCGGGCGTCAGCACCAGGGCTGCGAAACTCGCCCACGATACTTTTCGCAAATCCGCCGTGATGAAGCCCGCTTGCGCGGCCTTGACGATGTTGTCGGCATTGTCATCGCCGGCGATGACTTCCGCCCCGCCCGCCTTCAGGGCATGGCAGCTCGCAAGCCCCGATCCGCCGAGACCGAACACCGCGACCGTCTTGCCTTCAAAGGAACTGACGGGGATCATGGTTTGACATCGGTCATTCCGGAAACCGCCAACGGGTCCGCGCAGAGCGCGGCCCGATGACAGGCTCCGTGGTTATCCGGAATCTCGAGAATTCCCCGATGTGCAGCGCACATCTGAGGTTCGCGCTTCGCACGCCCCGGAATGACTGTAAGGACGCTGATCCAACGTCATCACCGCAGCTTCAGCGTGGAGAGGCCGGCCAGCGCCAGCATCACCGAGATGATCCAGAATCGGATCACGATTTGCGGTTCGGTCCAGCCCAATTGCTCGAAATGATGATGGATCGGGGCCATCCGGAAGATGCGCTTGCCGGTGAGCTTGAACGAGGCCACCTGCACAATCACCGAGACTGCTTCCAGCACGAACAGCCCACCGATCACGGCCAGCACGATCTCGTGTTTCACCGCGACCGCGATCGAGCCGAGCATGCCGCCGAGCGCGAGCGAACCGGTGTCGCCCATGAAGATCGATGCCGGCGGCGCGTTGAACCAGAGGAATCCCAGCCCCGCGCCAAGCACCGCGCCGCATAGCACCGCGAGTTCGCCGGTGCCGGCAACGTAATTGATCTGCAGATAGTCCGCGAACACCGCATTGCCCGCCAGATAGGCGATCAAGCCGAAGCTTGCCGCCGCGATCATGACCGGCACGATGGCGAGACCGTCGAGGCCGTCGGTCAGGTTGACCGCGTTGCCGGCGCCGACAATGATGAACGCACCGAACATCAGGAAGAACCAGCCGAAATTCAGCACCACGTCCTTGAAGAACGGGATCACCAGCGCTGTCGAGAACGGGTCGCGTCCGAGCCGGACCAGCGCGTAGCAGGCAACCAGCGCGATCAGCGCTTCGATCGCAAGCCGGATGCGACCGGCAAAACCGCTATGGGTCTGCTTGGTCACCTTCAGATAATCGTCGTAGAAACCGACGAAACCGAAACCCAGCGTCACCGCCAGCACGATCCAGATATAGGGATTGAGCGGATTGGCCCACAGCACGGTAGATACCACAACACCGGAAAGGATCATCAGCCCGCCCATCGTCGGCGTGCCGATTCTTGGTGATGAGATGCGATTGCGGACCGTCGGTGCGGATCGGCTGACCCTTGCCCTGGCGCAGCCGCAGGTGATCGATGATCCAGGGACCGAACAGGAACACGAACAGCGCTCCCGTCACCATCGCGCCGCCGGTGCGAAAGGTGATGTAGCGAAACACATTCAGAAATGTGCGAAACGGACCCAGCAGGGGGACGGTATTGGAAAGATCAATCAGCCAGTAAAACATTCAAACCGCCCTATACCGCAGCTTCGTCGAGTGCGGCTTTGCCGGGAAAGCGCTTTTCGAGCGCATTGACAATCGTTTTCATCTTCGAGCCCAGCGATCCCTTGACCATGATCGCGTCGCCCGCGCGAATCGCCCCGACCGCCTGGGCTTCAAGACTAGCAGCACTTTCGGCATAGCCGCCCCGCTTGCCGGTGGAAAGAGCGTCCCACAGATTGCGCATCAACGGACCACAACAATACACCAGATCGACGTGATTGGCCTTGACGGCGTCGACCAGGCCGCGATGCAGTTCGGGACCGGTCGGGCCCAATTCGAGCATATCGCCGAGCACCGCGATGCGCCGGCCATGCGGGCCGACCGCCGCCCGGCCGAGCACATTCAGCGCCGCGGCCATCGATGCCGGATTGGCATTATAACTTTCATCGATCAGGGTCGCCTCGCCGCTGGCGACTTCCAGCGCGCGCCGGACACCGCGGCCCGCGGCCGGCTGGATCTGCGACAGCGAAAGTGCGGCGAGCGCGAGATCAGCGCCGGCGAGCGACGCCGCCGCGAGCACCGCCAGCGAGTTCATCGCCATGTGACGGCCCGGCATGCCGAGCTTGTAGGTGACGTCATGCCCGAGGATGTTGGCGTGAACCGCCGAGCTGGCGGCGTGCAGCGAGACGTCGAGCAGCCGGGCGTCGGATCTCTTGCTGGCGCCGAACGAGACGATGCGCGAGATGCCGAGTTTCCTGGCGCGCCTCGTCAATCGGGCGAACTGCGCATTATCCCGGTTGAGCACCACCGCGCCGCCTGGTTCGACCCCTGCAAAGATTTCCGCCTTGGCGTCGGCAATCGCCTCGATGCCGGCAAAGAACTCCAGATGCACCGGCTCGACCGTGGTGATGATGGCGACGTGCGGCCGGACCAGCCTGACCAGCGGTTCGATTTCACCGGCGTGGTTCATTCCGATCTCGAAAATCGCAAAGCGCGCCGTCGCCGGACAGCGCGCCAGCGACAATGGCACGCCCCAGTGATTGTTGAATGACGCGGCCGACGCATGGGTCGGCCCTTGCGCGCCGAGCACGCGCCGCAGCGCTTCCTTGGTCGAGGTCTTGCCGACCGAGCCGGTGACCGCGATCACCTGCGCATCGAGGCGCGCGCGCGCCGCACGCGAAAGATCGACGAGACCGGCGAGCACATCCTCCACCACCAATAGCGGCGCGTCGCTCGCGAATTTCTCGCGCTGTGCGGCTTCGACCACCGCCAGGCCAGCACCCGCCTTCAACGCCGCGGCGACGAAATCATGTCCGTCGTGAACGTCGCCCTTGATCGCGAAATAAGCTTCGCCGGCCGCGATGGTGCGGCTGTCGATGGAAAGGCCCGATACTTCTTGCGGCAACGCGCCGTTGATCGAGGCGCGCATCGCTGCCGCCATCGCCGACGATGTCCATAGCGGCGCCCCGCTCATGCGACCCTCGGTGCAAGTGCTGCCGCAACCGCATCGTGATCGCTGAACGGCAAGGTGCGGTCGCCGACAATCTGTCCAGTCTCGTGGCCCTTGCCGGCGATCAACAGCGCATCGCCTTGCTGCAGACCGGCAATCGCGGTCCGGATCGCAGCGGCACGATCGGCGATGTCGCTGGCGCCGGCCGCCGCGCTCAGGATGGCAGATCGAATCAGGTCGGGATTTTCGCTGCGCGGATTGTCGTCGGTGACGATGACGCTGTCGGCATTCTCCGACGCAATCGCCCCCATCAAAGGCCGCTTGCCGGCGTCGCGGTCGCCGCCGGCGCCGAACACCACCACGAGCTTGCGTTTCGCGTAGGGCCGCAATGCCTGCAGCGCCTTCGCCAGCGCATCGGGCTTGTGCGCGTAGTCGACAAAGATCGGCGCGCCGTTGCGTTCGCCGACCTGCTCCAGCCGGCCTTGCGCGCCTTCAAGATGCTCCAGCGTGGCGAGCACGGCTTCGGGCGCACTGCCGGTGCCAATCGCAAGGCCGGCGGCGACCAGCGCATTCTCGATCTGGAATTCGCCGACCAGCGGCAGCCGGATCGCATGCCTGCGGCCGCGAAGTTCAAGCGTCAGTTTCTGCGCAAAGCCATCGATGCCGGCGTCGACCAGGCGAATCCCCTCAGCCACGCCGTCGCCGTTGCGGCCGACTGTCATAATCCGCAAGCCGCGCTGGCGCGCCGCGTCGATCACCGCTCTCGAATGATCATGATCGGCGGAGATCACCGCAACGCCATCGGCTGCGACCAGATCGCGGAACAGCCTGAGCTTGGCGGCAAGATAATGCGCCACATCGGGATGGTAATCCATGTGGTCGCGCGACAGGTTGGTGAACCCGCCGGCGCCGATCCGCACGCCGTCGAGCCGAAACTGGTCGAGCCCGTGCGAGGAGGCCTCGAGCGCCAGATGCGTGACGCCGTCGCTCGCGATTTCGTCGAGCTGGCGATGCAGCGCGATCGGATCCGGCGTCGTCAACGATCCGTAGATGGTGCGCTTCGGCGATACCAGTCCGATGGTGCCGATGCTGGCCGAGGCGTGACCGAGCCGCTGCCAGATCTGCCGCGCGAAGGCGGCGACCGAGGTCTTGCCGCTGGTGCCGGTGACGGCTGCGATGGTCGCAGGCTGCCGCGGATAAAATTTCGCCGCAGCCAGCGCCAGCGCGCGGCGCGGATTGGGCGTGCTGATAAACGGCACGCGGCTGTCGCCTTGCGGCGGATGCTCGCCCACCACTGCGACGGCGCCGGAGGCAATGGCGGCATCGATGAAGCGCGCGCCGTCGGTTTTGCTCCCCGCAAGCGCGAAGAACACATCGCCCGGCTTCACCGCCCGGCTGTCGACGGCGAGGCCGGTGACCTCGGTCGCCGTGACCTCGTCGCGACAGTGACCTCGGTCGCGGCAACGCCCGTGACCGCGGCTGCGGCCGCCCGGAGGTCGATTGTGGCGTCATCGCTGAACAGGTCGCGGAGTTTCATTATTTTCCAGTCCGGCTCGCGCTAGACTAGAGCCTTTTCCGGTCCATTTGAATCGGTACGGAGACTCTGTTTATTAGTTTCAACATTTCTTGGTTTCGACGCATTTTCTTCATGCGAACCGGTGGCCATTCCGCTCAAAAACGCTCTTATACGCTTTACTGGGTTGTCTTCGATGCCGCAAGAATAAGGCGGTCGGACGGCGGCAGATCGAAGCGCGGCTCGATCCCCAGGAGCGGCGCAATCCGGGCGATCACATTGCCGCCGGTCGGCACCGCATTCCAGCCGGACGTGATAAAGCCGTAGGTTTCCTTCAGCGATTGCGGCTCGTCCAGCATGACCAGAAGCTGGTAGCGGGGATGGTCGGCCGGCAGGATGGCCGTGAAGGCAGTGAGCACGCGCTTCTTGACATAGCGGCCGTTGACCACCTTTTCGGCGGTGCCGGTCTTGCCACCGATATAATAACCCTTGACGTCGGCTTTCCGCGCGGTGCCGATCTCGGCATTGAGCCGCATCAGAAATCGCATCTTCTCGGAGGTTTCCGGCTTGATCACCCGCTTGGCGATCGCCATCGCTTCTTCTTCGGTGCGCTTCAGGAAGGTCGGCGGAATCAGATAGCCGCCATTGACCAGCGCATCGATGCCCATCACCGCCTGCAGCGGCGCCACCGCGACGCCGTGGCCGAACGCGATCGTCACCGTGTTCAACTCGCCCCAGTGCCGCGGCACGATCGGCGACGCGCTCTCGGGCAGTTCGGTGCGCAACCGATCGAGCTGTCCCATCTTGCGCAGGAAGGCCTTGTGCGCCTCGACGCCCTGCGCCAGCGCAATACGCGCAGCACCGACGTTCGAGGAAAAGGTGAATACCTCCCTCATGTTGAGGAAGCGGCCTTTCGGTTCGTCGTCATGGATCGCGAACTTGCCGAAATGCAGCGGACCGCGCGCATCCCACAGCGAGTTGAGATCGTACTTGCCGGAATCCAGCGCCATCGCCAGCGTGAAGGCCTTGAAGGTCGATCCCATCTCGTAGACGCCGGTGGTCAACCGGTTGATGCGATCGGGATCGTGCGCCTCTTTCGGATTGTTGGGATCGAAATCCGGCAGCGACACCATCGCCACGATCTCGCCGGTCTTGACGTTGGAGACGAGGCCGGAGGCCGCCTTGGCGTGGAATTTTTCCTTGGCCTTGAGCAACTCGTCGCGCAACGCGTGCTCGACGCGCAGATCGACCGACAATTCCACCGGCCGCTGCAGGCGATCGGTGGCAAAACCGGCGCGATGCAGATCGGCGAGGCCGTTGGTGTCGAGCCATTTCTCCATCCCGGCGATGCCCTGGTTGTCGGTGTTGACCAGACCGATCAGGTGCGCGACTTCGGCGCCGGTAGGATAGACGCGCTTGTTCTCGCGCAGGAAGCCGATGCCGGGAATGCCGAGGCGGTGAATTTCCTGCTGCTGGTGCGGCGTGATCTCGCGCTTCAGCCAGACGAAGCCCTTTTTCGATGCCAGCCGCTCGCGCACTTCGGCGGTGTCGAGATCCGGCATCGTCGCGGTCAAGAGCTCGACCGCCTCATCCTGGTCGATGATCCGGCGCGGCTCGCCGAACAGGCTGGGCGCCTTGACGTCGGTGGCGAGCACCTCGCCGTTGCGATCGACGATGTCGGGGCGCGCGGTCGCTATGGCGTCCTGCGAGGCGGTGCGGCGCGTGCCGTGACTGTCGCCGATGGTCGCGAACATCATCAGCCGGCCGCCGATCACCGCATAGATCGCCGCGAATGCCAGGATT
Source organism: uncultured Pseudomonadota bacterium (assembly GCA_963771225.1). Taxonomy (GTDB): domain Bacteria; phylum Pseudomonadota; class Alphaproteobacteria; order Rhizobiales; family Xanthobacteraceae; genus Bradyrhizobium. Next base: position 89,420 of record CAVYSR010000019.1, read on the forward strand.
GCAAATCCGACTCGCGCGCGCGCCTTGGCGGCGCGGTCGACATTGCGCCCGTACAGCAGGCTGCGGACCAGCCGCTGCCGCCATGGTTCCGCGGATTTGGCGATGGGCTGTGCCTGACCGGTCATTGCTGATCCTCCGGCGCCGGCACCGAACCCGTCGTCGCCACCGAATCGATCGCATCGATCATGGCGCCGATCGGATCGGGATCGCCGGGCCTGGTAAAATTCGGCGGCCGCTCGGGCAGGTTCTTCAACTGGTCATATTGCGTGGCGTTGAGCGGCTTCAGCGCCAGATGCCGTTCGGCGAGACCCTGCAGCCGCAACGGCGCATCGAGTTTGGTCCATTCCGCGCGCAGCACCGCGATGGCGTCGCGCTGCTCGCGAATTTCCGCATGCAGCCGCAGCACGCGCTCGGTACGGGCGGTGGATTCCATCTTGATCCGATAGACATAAGCGGCTGCGAACACCAGGACGCCGATCACGAGGAGATGGAGGATGCGCATGGTCAGCCTCCCCTCATCACATCGGCGAGAACGGGCCATGCCGGCAATGCGGCGGCGGCATGCGCGGGTGCGGCGGTGCGCTCGGCCGCGCGCAGCTTCGCCGAGCGCGCGCGCGGATTGGCGGAAATCTCCTCAGCGCCGGGCGTGACCGGGCGCTTGGTCAGAAGGCTGAAAGCTTGGCGCGGCCAGGGCTAACTCAGGCAGATGCCGCGACCCGCCACCGGCCTTGGCGCGTTCGGTCAGGAAATTCTTGACGATGCGGTCTTCCAGCGAATGAAACGACACCACGACCAGCCGGCCGCCCGGCTTCAGCACGCGTTCCGCCGCCGCGAGCGCCAGATGAAGCTCGTCGAGTTCCGCGTTGACGAAAATCCGCAAGCCCTGAAACGTCCGCGTCGCGGGATGAATTTCACCCGGCTTGGACCGCACTACCTTGGAGACGATATCGGCGAGCGCCCTTGTGGTTGTGATCGGCGCTTCATTACGCGCCGCGACGATGGCGCGGGCGACTTTGCGGGAATGGCGCTCCTCGCCGAAAATGTAGATGACGTTGGCGAGATCGGCTTCCGACGCCTTCGCAATCACATCCGCCGCGGTCGGTCCATCATGGCCCATCCGCATGTCGAGCGGACCATCGAGGCGAAACGAGAAGCCGCGATCGGCCTGGTCGAGCTGCATCGAGGACACGCCGACATCCATCACGACGCCGTCGACGCTCTCGATGCCCTGTGCTGCGCAAACCTCGGCCAGGTTGGAGAAGCGGTCCTCGACCAATGTCAGCCGGCCGCCCGATCGATCCACCAGATCGAACCCGGCCGAGATCGCGGACCGGTCGCGGTCGATGCCGATCACCCTGGTGCCAGCGAAATCGAGAATGGCCCGGCTATAGCCGCCGGCCCCGAAGGTAGCGTCGAGGTAGATGCCGCCGTCGCGGGGCTTGAGCATCTCGACGGCTTCGCGGCCCAGCACGGGAATATGACGCGGGGGGTGCGGATTCATGGCCCCAGCCCCGGAAGCTGTCCGGCCTGTCAAATAGATATTGGACGCGAACGGGCCCATTGCGCCTCAAATGTCTACGCTTTTCCGGGCTTTTCCGGTCGAAAAGCCCCCGATCGAAAGAACATGGCGCGGCACGATGGCCGATCCCGCGCGTCCCCAATCGCAAACCCTGATTTCCCGACGGAATTTGCTGGGCTGCCATGGGATTTCGAGCGTCAATGGGGCCTCGGCCGTCCCCCAAACCGGTTCGGCTCTTCACCACTTAGTAACGGCAGTTAGCGTTAAGAAAGCGTTGATGGGATTAAGACAATCCGCTCGCGGGAGGGGCGGGTGAGGCTTCCCGCACACACTCGGCCAAAATGCGAAGCCATGGGCGACGGGCGCATTGCGCTGGCGCCAGGGTAAAGGAATAGTAAACGGCGTTTTGTCGTCAGCACGCCGTATTGCCGTTCTCTTGCCCGGTTTGAGTTGTCCCATGGCCCTCGGTTCGTTCGCGTCCAACGGGTTTGATTCGAAGCGTCAACGTGCCCTCCCGGTTCCAAGGGCCAACGCGAACATGAAGACATTCACACCAGATTCATCAATTGCTTCCGACGTCATCCCGTCGATGAACTATGGCGAGCGGAACAAGGGCCGCCTGCCCGACATGATCGTGCTGCACTACACCGGAATGCCCGATGTGGAAGGCGCGATCGCGCAGCTTTGCACGGCGGGCACCGACGTATCGGCGCATTACATTGTGCTCGAGGACGGCCGCATCGTGCAATGCGTTCCGGAGGCCAAGCGCGCCTGGCATGCCGGGGCGGCGTCCTGGGCCGGCGAAGAGGACATCAACTCCTGTTCGATCGGCGTCGAAATCGTCAATCGCGGTCATGATTGGGGCTATCCCGAATTTCCGCTGCGCCAGATCGCCGCCGTGATCGCGCTGTGCCGCGGCATCATGCTGCGCCGCAAGGTGCCGTCGCATCGCGTGCTCGCGCATTCGGACGTCGCGCCCGCCCGCAAGAAGGACCCCGGCGAAAAGTTTCCGTGGCATTCGCTGGCCAATTCGGGCGTCGGCCACTGGGTGCAGCCGGCGCCGATCGTGCGCGGCGAAACGCTCAAGCTCGGCGCCATCAGCGATGACGTCGCCGGTTTACAGACCGCCTTGGCCAAATACGGTTACGGCGTTCCCGCCCACGGCAAATATGACGCTGCGACCATGGAAGTGGTGACCGCTTTTCAGCGTCACTTCCGCCCCGCGCGGGTCGATGGCGTCACCGACCATTCGACGCTGACCACCTTGCAGTCGCTGCTGGCGAGTTTGCCCGTCGAGGCGATGGCTGTGGCGGCGAAGTAGCGCGGGCAATTCACGCCGGACTGTTGATTTCCATCAAGTGTGACGGGCGCATTTTCGGCGACAAGCCGCGATGGCGGCATGAGCACGGAATGGGTCGATGTCATTTGAGCGGGTCCTGCGATGGGCACTCGTTGCGATCGCGGTCACCGGACTAACCGCAGGGATTGTTGCTTACGTTTCCGAGCGCTCCGACCTTGCCGATCTCTGCTGGATGTTTGCCACGGTACCCGTGGTGGCGGGATTGGCGATCTCGATCGTCAAAGACTTGCTGAGCGGGCGGTTCGGCGTCGATGCGGTTGCGCTGGTGTCGATGAGCGGTGCCCTCGCACTTGGTCAACCGTTGGCCGGCGCCGTCGTGGCGCTGATGTATTCCGGCGGCAACGTGCTCGAGGATATCGCGGTGGCCCGGGCCGCGCATGATCTGCGCTCGCTGGTCGATCGTGCGCCCCGCGACGCCCATCGCTGCGTCGATAGCGGCATTGAGGAAGTGCCTGTGGGCACCGTGGCGGTCGGCGACCGGCTGCTGGTGCATGCCGGCGAAGTGGTTCCCGTCGATGGCGTCGTCACTTCGGAGATTGCGACAATCGACGAGTCCGCGCTGACGGGGGAGCCGATCGCGGTGACGAAGATGCGAGGCGCCGCCATTCTCTCCGGCTCCCTGAACGCCGGCGAGACCATTGCGATGACGGTGTCTGCGGTCGCCGGCGAAAGCACCTATGCCGGCATCGTACGCCTGGTGACCGCGGCGCAGACCGCCAAGGCGCCGTTCGTGCGGATGGCCGATCGCTATGCGCTGATACTCCTGCCGGTCACGCTCGCGCTCGCCTTCGTCGCCTGGCTGATCTCGGGCGATCCGCTCCGAAGCCTGGCCGTGCTAGTCGCGGCGACGCCGTGTCCGCTGATCTTGGCGGCACCCGTGGCCTTTATCGCCGGCGTCGCGCAAGCGGCGCGCCGCGGCATTCTGGTTAAGGGCGGCGGCCCGCTGGAAGCACTGGCGCGCGGCCAAACCGTGTTGTTCGACAAGACCGGGACCCTGACGGTCGGCGGCGCGCGGCTGTTATCCGTCGAGGTCGCTCCGGGCGAGACCGCCGAGGAGATATTGATGCTCGGTGCCTCGCTTGAACAGGCATCGCATCACGTGATCGCCGGCGCGATCGTTGCGGCCGCCGCCGAACGCGGCTTGAGCCTCAAGCTGCCCGAACATGTCATGGAGTCCATGGGCTCCGGGATGCAAGGCGTGATCGATGGGCGGAAGGTAATTGCCGGCTCGCGCGAAATGACCCTTGGCGCGGGTCATGCCCCCGAATGGGCATCGCGGGCGATACGGCGCGCCTCGTGGCGATCCGCGCTCATTGTATTCGTCGCGGTCGAGGGACGGCCGATTGGCGCCTTGCTGCTCGCCGATGAGCTTCGTTCCGATACGCCGCGCGCCATACGGCTGTTGCGCGATGCCGGCATCACTCGCATCGTCATGGTGACCGGAGACCGCGTCGGGGCCGCGCAGGCGATCGGCGCCGCGCTCGATCTCGACTCGGTGCTGGCCGAACGCGTGCCCTCCGACAAGGTCGATGCAGTGCGCTCCGAGCAGCGCCTTCATCCGACCATCATGGTCGGCGACGGCATCAACGATGCCCCGGCGCTGGCTGCAGCCGATGTCGGGATCGCGCTTGGCGCCGGCGGCGCCAGCGCCTCGTCCGAAGCCGCGGACGTCGTGATCCTCGCCGACCGTCTCGATCGGGTGGGCGAAGCGATTATGATCGCGCAACGGGCGCGGCATATCGCCGTCGAAAGCATTATCGCCGGTATGGCGCTTTCGATCGTAGCGATGCTGGCCGGTACATTCGGCTGGCTGAAGCCAGTCCCGGCGGCGATCATCCAGGAAGTGATCGACGTTGCCGTGATCCTCAACGCCCTGCGCGCGCTGAGCCCAGGGCGCCGCACCGCAAGGAGGAGCATGACCGCCGAAGCCGGACGCGAACTGCATCACAACCACGTTGCGCTGATTGGCAATCTCGACCGGTTGCGGTCGATCGTCGATGCGCTCGACGATGCGGTTCCGGAACGCGCGGCGACATTGATCGCTGCGGCGAACCGGATCGTGCAGGACCAGGTTGTGGTCCACGAGCGCGACGACGAGGGTAACGTCTACCCGCAACTCGCCAGAGTTCTGAGGGAGAGCCATGGCCTTTCCGCCATGAGCCGGGCGCATCGAGAGATCCTGCATATTGCCCGGTTGCTCGGTCGCGTGGCCGAGGACCTGCCGACCGAAAAGGTCGACCGCTATCTCATTCGCGACGCCCAGCGCCTGATCGAAGCTGTCGAGACCCTGGTACGCCTCCACACCGCGCAGGAAGAGGACATCTATGAGGCTGTTGCGGCGCGATAGGAACTTTTTCGAGAACGCCCAGAGCGTTTTCCAGCGAAGTGGATACCGGTTCGCGCGAAGAAAACGCGTCAAAACAAGGAGATAGAGCCTCCGTTCCGATTCCATCGGAACGGAAAGGGCATCTAGTCATCCATCTCCGCCAGCCGCCGCGCGTAAAGCCGTCGCAACGGCTCCAGTTGCGTCGCTTCGGTCGCAGCGTGATAGGCCGCGCGCGCCGCGTCATGGCGGCCGAGCCGGCGCAACAAGTCGGCGCGGACTGCCGGCAACAGTTCGTAGGCATTTAATCCGCCGCGCGCTTCGAGCGCGTCGATCAGATCCAGCGCCCGCGCCGGTCCGTCGACCATCGACACCGCCGCGGCGTGATTGAGTTCGATCACCGGCGACGGGCTGATCCGCAACAGCACTTCATAAAGACCGGCGATCTGCGGCCAATCGGTGTCGTGATAGCTCGGCGCTTGCGCATGCAAGGCTGCGATCGCCCCTTGTACCGCATAGGATTCCGGACGGCCCGGCATCCGCAAGGCATCCTCCACCAGTTTCAAACCGTCGGCGATCTGCGCATGATCCCATCGCGCGCGATCCTGCTCTTCCAGAAGCACGACGTCGCCGCCCGCGGTCTCACGCGCCGCGCGGCGGGCGTCATGCAGCAGCATCAGCGCCAGCAGGCCCTTGATCTCGCCCCGTGGCGGCATCAGCACGTCAAGCAGGCGGCCAAGCCGGATCGCTTCGCGCGCGAGGTCCGGACGCATCAGATCCTCGCCCGATGTGGCGGCATAGCCTTCGGTGAAGACGAGATAGATCACCGCCAGCACCCCGCGCAGCCGCGGTTCGAGCGCCTCGCGATCCGGCACCTCGTAGGGAATGCCGGCGAGCCGGATTTTCTGCTTGGCGCGCAGCATGCGCTGCGCCATGGCGTCCTCGCTGACCAGAAAGGCGCGCGCGACCTGTGCGGTGGTCAAGCCGCAGACCGTGCGCAGCGTCAGCGCGATCTGAACGTCGGCGGCGAATGCCGGGTGGCAACAGGTGAAGATCAGCCGCAGCATGTCGTCGTCGAGCGTGGTTGCCTCACCGGTCTCGTCGGAAGCCGCCGCATTGGCAAGCAATTCGTGCGTCAATTCCGAGCGCTTGCCGCGAAACATCACTTGACGGCGGACCCGGTCGATCGCCTTGTTGCGCCCGACATTGACCAGCCAGGCGCGCGGATTGAACGGTGGATCTGCGGCGGGCCAGCGTTCCAGCGCGACCGCGAATGCATCCTGCAACGCGTCCTGGGCGAGATCGAAATCCCCGACCAGGCGGATCAGCGTCGCCAGCGCCCGACCCGCCTCGTCACGAAATATTTTTTCGATTTCGCCTGACGTCATCGGGAATCCGCGCTGGCAACGCGGCCAATTCCGGGACGCGCGAGTGCGAACCCGGAACGACCATTGCGGTAACCGTCAATTATAAACCATGACCGGCCTGACCTCGACCGACCCATCCTTGGCGCCGGGAATCCGCGCGGCGATGGCAAGCGCAGCGTTAAGATCCTTGGCATCGACCAGATAGTAGCCGCCAAGCTGCTCGCGGGTCTCGGCGAACGGACCATCCGTCGTCAGGGTCTTGCCGTCGCGGACACGCACGGTGGTCGCGGTCGATGTCGGCTGCAAGCCGTCGCCGGCCTTGAAATTGCCGCTCTGGATGATGGACTGCGTAAACGCACCGTAGTCCCCCATCATCTTCTGGCGCGCCGCGGCGTCCATTTTTCCGAGTTCGGCTTCGTTTCGGTAGATCATCAGCAAATACTGCATCGCGTTAACTCCTTTTGATCGGCTGTTTCGCCGACATCCGGTCGAACGAGCCCACCGCCAAACGACATCTTCAGGATAATTTATTTTGAGGCAGCCCGCGCAGATCTTCTCGACTTGACGCTTATCGGCTTGACGCGGCGGCCTTGAGCCCCCATGCCTAGGGCGTCAGTCGGCCGGACGGCCGCTCCGGCGATCACCGAAAGGTGGCTGGAGAGGAAAGTCCGGGCTCCATCGACATACGGTGCCGGATAACGTCCGGCGGGGGCGACCCCAGGGACAGTGCCACAGAGAACGAACCGCTTCCCCTCCCTCGGGAGGGCGAAGTAAGGGTGAAAAGGTGCGGTAAGAGCGCACCGCGGGTCCGGCAACGGAAACGGCATGGCAAACCACACCGGGAGCAAGACCGAATAGGGACGGCAACGCGGGAATGTTCGCGCAAGCGATAACACCGCAGGGCGATGTCAGGCTCGCCGTCCGGGTAGGTTGCTCGAGGCAATGTGCAAACATTGTCCCAGAGGAATGGCCGTCACGTATCGTCTGCCTCAAGCAGGCGGTGCCCTACAAAACCCGGCTTACAGGCTGGCTGATATCTTACGTCGCGGCGTTTTTGGGCGAAATGGAGTTCCGTTTCGCGTCAAGAAAGCACATCTTGCCAAAAATGAGGGGTTCGGCGCCAACACGCCGGGCCCCTCGCCAATTTTACTGCCCAACCAATGACATACGCTTTGCGCGCGGGCGTGTCCCTGGCGCCGTTTGCCTTGCGGCCGCCTCACCTTGGTACTAATGCTTGGGGGATGGACCGATGTCGGTCGGAGAGATCGTCTTGAAATACTCCTCACGTTGCATTCCTGTCATCGTCGTGTTCGCCGGCCTTGCGATGGTCACCGCGGGCTGCTCGGATTTGCGCATGGCGGCGAACAACGCCGCTGCGAATAGCGGCGAGTCATTGGGCGAACGGACCGGTTACGGCACGAGGAGTGACGGATACTCCACCGATGTCGCCACCGAGTTCAAGGGTTCGTTGCAACGCGCCCCAAGGCCGCAAACGGCGGCATCCGGCCCGGCCCCGGTCCAGCAGGGGCAGCCTGCGACTTCCGCCGGCGGCGGCGGGCAAGCCGGCGTAACGGACAGCAAGTCGCCGCTTCCGGCCCGGGCGTCGTCCAGCAACCAGCCGGCCCACCGCCTGTGGATCCGTCTCCCACCGCCTACGGCATCTCCAGCGACGGACCCACCACCGACGTCTCTACCTGGTTATTTGGACCCCGGAATCACTAACAACCGGCGGTCGGCGCCAACGCCTGACCTCGCGGGGCGGCCAGGCGTTGCACCGCGAGCTTTGCGCTGGCTTGCGATCCAACGCATGGCCGCCATGCGGTGCCCGCCAAGACTGTACGCCCGCGGGCAAACTCGCTAGCTCTCCCGCCATGCCCTTCCTTTCATTGTCGCGCGAACATCTCGGTCTGTTGCTGGGTTTTGTCGGCATGGCCATCTTCGGCGGCACGCTGCCGGCAACGCGGATCGCGGTATCGGCGATCGATCCGATCGCGCTCACGGCATTACGCACCGCGATCGCCGGGCTGTGTGCGCTCGCGCTATTGATCGCGTTGCGCCGGCCGCTGCCGCCGCGCCGGCTGTGGCTGCAACTGGCGATCGCCATGCTATGCGTCAGCGTGCTGTTTCCGTTTCTGATGGCGCTGGCGATGCAGACCGTCGACGCCTCGCATGGCGGCGTGGTGCTCGGAATTCTTCCCATCGCCACCGCGCTTGTCGCCGTCGTCATTACCCACGAGCGGCCGAAGCCGCTGTTCTGGATCGCGTCCGTCGTCGGGGCTGCACTGGTGATCGCATTTGCGATGCGCCAGGGCGGCGGCGCCCTCTCGGCCGGCGACCTGCTCCTGTTCGCCGCCGTCGCCACCTCGGCCGTCGGCTATGCCTTCTCCGGACGGATCACCGCGCAGATGCCGGGATGGGAGGTCATCAGCTGGGTGCTGGTGATGGCGTTGCCGATCTCGTTGCCTGCGGCCGCCCTGACCATGCCGGCCGACCTCACCCATATCGCCCTGAAACCATGGCTGGCGCTATTTTACGTCGCGGTTTTTTCGCAATGGATCGGGTTCTTCGCATGGAATGCCGGCATGGCGATGGGCGGCATCGCGCGGGTATCGCAGGTGCAATTGCTGCAACCCTTCATTACCTTTGCACTCGCGGCAGTCTTCAACGGCGAGACGATTACGCTGCAAATCCTGCTGTTCGCTGCGGCCGTTGTCGCGACCGTAGCGATCAGCACGCGCATGCGAGGTCGGCAAATGCCGGTCGCCGAGGAATGACATTGCGCCGTTATTCCGCCGCCGACAGGCGTCCGAACTCCGTCGCCTGCCGCTCGAACAGCCCGCGATAGACCCCGCTCGTTCGATTGGCGAGCGCGGCATGGGTGCCCTGCTCGACGATCTCGCCGCGATCGAACACCAGGATGCGATCGAGGCCGCGCACCGTCGACAGCCGGTGCGCGATCACGATCGAGGTGCGTCCCTTCATCAGCCGTTCCATCGCCTCCTGGATCAGCGCCTCCGACTCCGAGTCGAGGCTGGATGTCGCCTCGTCGAGAATCAGTACCGGGGCGTCGGCGAGAAACGCGCGCGCCAGCGCCACGCGCTGCCGCTCGCCGCCGGAGAGCTTGACGCCGCGTTCGCCGACCAGCGTACCGTAGCCTTTCGGCAGCCGCAGGATGAACTCATGCGCGTTCGCAAGTCTTGCTGCCTGCTCGATAGCGGCCATGCTGGCGCCGGGCCGGCCATAGGCGATGTTTTCGGCCAGCGACCGGTGAAACAGGATTGGATCCTGCTGCACGATCGCGATCTGGCTGCGCAGCGAATGCTGCGTCGCTTTGGAGATATCCTGGCCGTCGATCATTATCCGCCCGCCGCTGACATCATGCAGACGCTGCACCAATTTGACGAAAGTGGTCTTGCCGGAGCCGGAACGGCCGACCAGGCCGACGCGTTCGCCGGCGCCGATATCCACCGACAGCCCGTCATACAGCGGCGTGCGATGACCGCCGTAATGGAATGTCACATCCTCGAACACGATGCGTCCGCCACGAACGTCGATCGGCAATGCGCCGGCGATATCGGTGATGCCGATGGTTTCGTCGTGGATCGCGACCAGTTCCTCCATGTCGTTGACCGAGCGCTGCAGATTGTTGATGTGCATGCCGACATCGCGCAGATAAGCGTGGATGATGTAGTAGCTGGTCAAGACATAGGTGACGTCGCCCGGCGAGGCGCGGCCGGCCATCCACAACAGCAGCGCGCCGCCGATCACCGAGGCGCGCAGGCACAGCAGCACCGCGAGCTGCGCCGTGCTGCTGTAATTGTAACGCAGCCAGGATCGCCGCACGCGCGTCCGCCACCGGCTGATGACGCGAGCCAGCCGCGCGTCCTCGCGCGCTTCGGCGCCGAACGACTTCACCACGGCGTTGCAAGTCAATGCATCGGCCAGCGTGCCGCCGACCTTGGTGTCCCAGGCATTGGAAACGCGCGCCGCTGGCGCGATGTAGCGCGTCGTAAACACGACGATCATCGGGACGTAGATCATCGCGCCGACGGCGATCACGAGGCCGAGCGACGGCCAGTGCAGCCCGAGCAGGATCATCGACCCCAGCAACACCGCGAGCGACGGCAGCAACGCCATCAGGATGGTGTCGTTGAGCAGGTCGAGCGCCCACATGCCGCGGGTGATCTTGCGCACCGTCGAGCCGGCAAAGCTGTTGGCGTGCCAGTCGGTGGAGAACCGCTGCACGCGCACGAAAGCATCGCGCGACACGTCGGACATGATCCGCAGCGTGAACGGCACGATCGCCTGCAAACCGATCAGGCGCAGGATCATCGACACCAGTCCGAGCGTCACGATCGCGCCGAACGCCACCAGCGCGGCGCGGCGTGCGGCCGGGTCGGAAGCGCCCGCGGTCATGGCATCGACCAGATGGCCCGAAAACACCGGCATGAACAGATCGGCGACGGTCGCGCCGAGCAGACCGCCGGCGACCACGGCGGCACCGACCGGCTGCTGCAGCCAGTGGCGGAACACGAAGGGCAACACCCGGCGAATTGCGGTGGGGCGCTGGTTGATAGGGGCGGTCATGGCGTCATCCGGTCGCGCGCGCGACCTGCTCCGTTGGTTTGACGCGCGACGGCAAAGGCCGAGCGCAAGCGTCGTTGAAAAATGTTGGTAACGTACTGGCAAGCTTGGAAGATTTTGGAGCTGGGATTGATCGGGACATCAGGCCCGATCAATGCTGACGAAAACGATCCTCAAAGGGCCGTGGGGGCGTCCAGCATGGGCTTCGGACGCGAGGGTGCGAAGTGCGACGTGATCGAAATCATGCAAATCCCTCCTCGGTTCGAGCAATGATGTCACTGACATAAATGGATCGCGGGTATTTTGCAACATCCGCGGATGGCGACGCAGCGAAAATGACAATTTGCAAGGCACTTGAATTCGCAAGGCACTTGAATTTGCAAAGCACTTGCCGCATTTGCGCCGCAACTCGGCGAGCGCTTTCGTTTGATTTGGCCTAGGGCCTGTGTTGAGCTTCGGCCAAGCCGTCAGCAAGACGGATCGAAAAGGGAGCAACTCGCATGGCTGGACCAGGCCTGAACTTCGCGCATTTTTGGATGGCCACGGCCGCGCTCGGCATCGCCGCGAGTTCGCGATCGCCGGCGTCGGCGCAGTCCAAGGAGCCGATCAAGATCGGCGTCATCGCCGAGATCCAGTCGATCGCCGGCGCGGCGACGCCGGGCGGGCGCCCAGATCGCCGCCGACGAAATCAACGCCAAGGGCGGCATCGACGGCCGCAAGATCGAGATCGTCTCCTACGACAACAAGAGCTCATCGGCCGATTCAGTGCGCGCCTTTCAACGCGCGGTCTCCGACGACAAGGTGAGCGCGGTGATCGCGAGCTACATCAGCGAAGTCGTGCTGGCGCTGGAGCCTTGGGCGGCGCGGCTTCACATGCCGCTGATCACGCCGGGTGCCGCCAGCAATGAAATCACCCGGCCGATCCATAACGACTACGACAAGAACAAATACACCTTCCACGGCTATCTGACCTCGGCGGTGCAGGCGCTCGCGGTGTGCGATGCCGCCAAGGACCTTTTGGTCGACGGCATGAAAATGAAAACCGCCGTGATCATGAGCGAGGACGCGGCGTGGACCAAGCCGCTGGATGTCGGCTATGAGGAGTGCCTGCCCAAGGCGGGATTGAAAGTGCTCGATCATATCCGCTTCTCGCCGGACACCACGGATTTCACGCCGATCTTCAACCAGATCGAGGCCAGGAAGCCGGACGTGATCGTGACCGGCATCTCGCATGTCGGCGTGCAGCCGACGGTGCAGTGGAAGAACCAGCAGGTGCCGATCCCGATCTTCGGCATCAGCGCGCAGGCGCTGAGCCCGACATTCTGGGGCGACACCAATGGTGCTGCCGAAGGCATTCCGTCGCTCGCGGTTGCAACCTCAACAACCGCGGTGACACCGAAGACCAAACCCTTCGCGGCCGCCTTCAAGGCGCGGTTCGGCAGCGACCCGGCCTATACCGGCTATACCGCCTATGACGACGTCTACATCCTCGCCGACGCTATCAAGCGGGCCGGCTCGACCGATCCGGACAAGATGGTCGCCGAACTGGAGAAAACCGATTACGTCGGAACCATCGGACGCATCCAGTTCTATGGCCGCGACGATCAGTTTACCCACGGCCTCAAATACGGGCCGGAAAATATCAGCGGAATGGTATTTCAATGGCAGGACGGCAAGCAGGTCACGCTATGGCCGGCCAGGATTGCCGAAGGCAAGCTGAAATATCCGGCGTTTGCCCGACCGACCAACTGATCTATCGGAGCGGCCGCGAGGGCCCGCGACAATCATGGTCGCGGGCCGGATCGGCGCGATCTCGGAGGGTTGCGCTCAGGCCGGGCGCGCACCGGTGCGAATGATCGTCCCGACGTGCTCGCCACGCAGCGCCGCGGTGAGCCGGCCCGGCACCAGCCCGTTCACGACCTGCACGTGTTCGAGGTGGCGCGCGGTTGCCATGACCTCGACGAGCGCGCGGTCGAGCGGCAGCGTGCCCTTGAATTTTGCAAGGTCGGCGGCGCTGGTCTCGCGCAGCAACTGCGCCTGTTTGCCGCCGGGGCCGTTCGGATCGGTGCTGTACACCCCATCGACGTCCTCCACGATCGTGAGACCGGCCGCTCCGAGCGCGTCGGCAAGCAGAAACGCGCCGGTATCAGCCCGGTGAGACGGGATGCGCGAGTTCGGAAATTCGTGGTGGTGATACGGAGGAAAGGCACTGCCCACGACCGCGCGGGCCGCGGAAAGGTGGATAGCGAGCTGATTGGCGATGGTCGGGTGCTCGACATAGGAGACGCCCTCCGCCGCGAGCAGCGAAGCGAGGATGTGGCCGTTCTGGCCGGCCTCGCTCGCGGCGAGCGGGGCGAGCGACCCGACCGGCAGGCCGAGGTCGAGGCCGACGCCGTAGAGGTGGCGGGCGCGGATGCCCGCACCGGTCAGTATCAGCAGACGGTGCTCGGGCAGGAGCTTCCGGAGTTCGTCCACGAGCGGCAGGATCGCGTCCCGGCCGCGATCCATGATGGAGCGGCCGCCGATCTTCACGACCTGCAGCCAGGGCAGCAGCCGGATCGGGCGTCCACCCGCGACGGGGTGTGTGAGTTCGCCGTCGAGCAGGGTCTGGCGCGCGAGCGGCGAAGCGACGTGCTTGATGTCGTTGGTGGTGTCGGCCATGGCGATGGTTCTCTCAGCTCGCGGTGATGATGGTGCCGACGTGCTCGCCGGCAAGCGCGCGGGTCAGATTGCCGGGGACCAGGCCATTGACGATCTGCACCTGGCGGACGTGGCGTGACGACTTGAGCAGGTCGAGCACGGGAAACTCGAGGATCGAATCGTGCAGCCCCTTGGCCTTCATCTCGTCTACCGAGATTCTTGGAATGAAGGTGGCGCCCTTCGAGGTCTTCGGGTTCGCGGTGTAGAGGCCGTCTTCGTCCTTCACATAGATCATCGCCTTGCAGCCGAACTGCTCGGCGACGAGGAAACATCCAGCGTCGGTGCGGTAGGGCGGGATGACGCCCTCGGCGGCGGGGCGAATCCAAAGGCTGTAGGGCGGCATGCCGCTGAAGACGACGGCGTTCACCTCGGCGAGGTAGAGCGGCACCGCCGAGAGCCCGGCGCCGTCGACCGCGGAGATACCGTATTTCGCGAGCAGCTGTCCCAGCATCGCGGCGTTCTGATCGGCAACCGAGGCGCCGAGTTGCGAGAGCACGCCCGCCGGCAGGTTAAGCCCGGCCGCGATCGAGTAGAGGTGCCGGGCCCGGGTGCCCGCGCCGGTCCCGATCAGCAGCTTGTGGTTTTTGCGGACGGCGACGATCTCGTCCACCAGCGGGTAGACCGCCGCGCGGCCGCGGTCGATGATGCTCTGTCCGCCGATCTTGATCACCGTCGCGTCCGGCAGGATCCGGAAGTCCGCCGCCGCCTCCGCGGCAGCCAGAAGCTGCGCGTCGGTCAGCGAACGCTGCATGAGGAGCGCCTCGAGGTCCGTCGTCGTATTGGTCATGGGAGCACCTGGCGTTGAATTCGGAATGTCCGCTCGTTGATCGCTATTAGGCCAGCGGCAGGCGTTGAGCAATCCCCGTCCAACAAGCCGATCATGCGTTTACGGCTAATGCGCCGGTCCCGACGAAAGCATCACGGGCTTCTTCAGCAGCATGACCAGGAGGCTGAGGCCGAAATAAAACATGGTCAGCATGAAGAAGGCATCGCCATAGCCCATCACCACCGCCTGCCGGTGCACGATCTGGGACAATTGCTTCATCGCCATCAGGCCGGCGTCGCCCATGCCCTTCATGCGCTGGGTAAACATGTCGAGCGTTTCGGTCGCAGTGGCGTTGCCCCAGTTCACCCGTTCCTGCAACCGCGTGATATGCAGGTCGGTGCGGTCGTTCAACACCTGGTTGATGACCGCGAGCCCGACCGCGCCGCCGAGATTGCGCGTCAGGTTGAACAATCCCGACGCATTCTTCACCCGATCCGGCCCTAACGTCCCGAGCGCGATGTTGTTGGTCGGCACCATCGCGAACATCATGCCGATCCCGCGCAGGATCTGCGGCACCAGGAGCTCGTAGAAATCATAGTCGCGGGTGATCCACGTCATCTGCCAGCAGCCGAGCCCGAAGATGATGAGCCCCGCCGCGATGATCAGGCGCATGTCGATCTTCTGCATCAGCCGCCCCACGATCGGGGCGGCGAGGAACATGGTGACGCCGGAGACGAACATGGTCTCGCCGATCATCAGCGCGCTATAGCCGCGCACTTCGGCGAGATAGCGCGGATAGACGTAGTTGAGGCCGTAGAGGCCGATGCCGACGCAGAACGAGATCAGGCAGCCGACGCCGAAATTGCGGTTGGTGAAGGCCCGGATATCGACGATCGGCTCTTCCGCGGTCAGCACCCGGTAGAAGAAAGCGATGGCGGAAATGGCGCAAATCCACGCGCAGATCGCGACCGAAGTATCCTGCAGCCACTCGTATTGCGGCCCTTCCTCGAGCACATATTCGAGCGAGCCCAGAAAGCCTGCCATTGCGATCAAACCAAACCAGTCGAAGCGATCGAGCAGTTCGAAATTCGGTTGATCGAAATCGACCAGCGCCAGCACGCCGACGGTGATGCCGATGCCGGGGACGACGTTGATGAAGAACAGCCAGTGCCATGACAGCGCGTCGGTGATGTAGCCGCCCACCGTCGGGCCGATGGTCGGCGCCAGCGTGGCGACCAGACCGATAATCGGGCCGACGATATGGAATTTGGAACGCGGAAACACCGTATAGGCCGATGCGAACACCGTCGGGATCATGCCCGCGCCGAGGAACCCCTGGATCGCGCGCCAGACGATCATCTGCTCGATCGACGAGGCAAATCCGCACAGGAAGCTTGCGAAGGTGAAGCCTGCGGCGGAAATCGCGAACAGCAGCCGCGTGCCGAGTGCGCGCGACAGGAATCCGGATAACGGGATCGCGATCACTTCCGCGATCAGATACGCAGTCTGAACCCACGACACCTCGGTCGTACTTGCCGACAAACCGGCCTGGATGTCGGTGAGCGATGCCGAGACGATCTGAATGTCCAGGATCGACATGAACATCCCGAACACCATGATCAGAAACGCCACCAGCCGCCGCGGCGCGATGCGCTCGGACGGAGCCGCGGCGGCCATCATCGTCGGCGGGGCGGTGGTGGCATTAGCCATGATTTGCTCTGATCAGGACGTGGTGGCGCACCGGGCGCACCGCCCGATGCTCCATTATTGCGGATGGACCAATGTCGGCGCGTCGAGGTCGGCGTCGCTCTCGGCATCCTTGGCGCCGGCGTTGGTATCGACGGTGGCATAAACCGACATGCCTGCGCGCAGCAGGTTCTGCCGCGCGACATCCTTGGGCACCCGGATGCGAACCGGAAGCCGCTGCACGATCTTGGTGAAGTTGCCGGTGGCGTTGTCCGGTGGCAAGAGCGTGAACACCGAGCCTGCCGCGGGTGCGATGCTGTCGACGAAGCCTGCGAACTTGCGATGGCCATAGGCATCCACCGAGATCGTCACCGGCTGGCCAGGGCGGATACGCTTGAGTTGCGTCTCCTTGAAATTGGCATCGATGAAGACGTCATCCAGCGGCACCACATTGCCGAGCCGCTGCCCGACCACGATGTAGTCGCCGGTCGAGACCAGGCGATTGGAGAAGGTGCCGTCGACCGGCGCCCGCACCGAGGTGAAGTCGAGGTCGCGCTCGGCCTTGGCCAGAGAGGTCTGCAGTTCCGCAAGCTGCGCGCGGGCCTCCTCCTGCTGCGCCTTGGTGACTTCGACGTTGTCGCGCGCGGCTTCATAGGCCGCCTGCGCCGACTTCACCGCCGCCATCCCCTGATCGCGGCCGGCTTCGGACACTTCAAACGTCGCGCGCGAAGCAAATCCCTTGGCGCTCAGCGCCTGCTGACGGTCGTAATCGAGGCCGGCGCGCTTCAAGCCGGCATCCGCGGAGGCAAGTTGCGCGCGGGCCTGCTCGACGGCGCTTTGAAATGCCGTGACCTGACGGCCAATGCGATCGATGGTGGCCTGCTGGGTCGCGATCTTGGTGCGCACCGCATCGACCGCGATGCGGTAGTCGCCGTCATCGATCCGGAAGATCACGTCGCCGGTCCGCACCACGACATTGTCGCCGGGGAGAATGGCTGCGACGTGGCCGGCGACCCGCGCGCCGAGCGTAGTATTGTTGGCTCGCACATAGGCGTCGTCGGTGCTGACGAAAAAGCGTCCCACCAGAAAATAATGCACGCCATAGGCCACGGCGGCGAGCGCGAGCAGCGCGGCGATGCCGATCAAAACCGGTTTGCGCTTGCCGGATTTCGGCGCCGCGGGACTGGGAGCAACCGCCGGCGCGCCGGACGGCGCATCGGTGGCCGGCCGGTCCGGTGTCTCGGAGGGGCGGCGCGCGACAGTCTCTTCCGCCAGATGAGCACGAAGCGGTTCGAGCGGAGCCGCGGCAGCCTCGCGCGCGAACGCGTCTTCGGCCGTATCCGGCTCGGCACGAACAATGCGTGCGGCCTGGTCTCTCGCTGCGGCCATCACGGCCTCCTTGTTGCGAAGTCGCGATGCCAGCGCAGCCGAAAACAGGCCTCGCCTCCCGCCATCCCAAAAATTAACATTGACCGAACGGTTCGGTCAAGCTATATCTTTACGGCGTCGATTATAGCCCTGAGTTCCGCAAGGAGCGTTCCCAAGACCGGAATAAGACTGGAATTCCTGCAGAGAAGCTAAACCAATGATTGCAATCCGTCCTGCCCCTCTACGCGTCGCCGCCGAGGAGGACAGCTCGAAGCGCCGTCAGATTCTTGACGGCGCCGGCAAAGTCTTCATGGACCTCGGCTTTGACGGCGCCAGCATGGGCGAGATCGCCCGCGCCGCCGGCGTCTCCAAGGGGACGCTTTATGTCTACTTCGCCGACAAGAACCGGTTGTTTGAAGCCATCGTCGAGCGGGAAGTCTTTGAGCAGCGCAAGCTGGCTTTCACGTTCGACCCCGAACGCGACGCCGCCTCGACGCTTCGCGAGTTCGGCCAGGCCTATATCGAGCTATTGTGCCGGCCCGGCGGCGGATCGGCGATCCGCACTGTGATGGCGATCGCCGAGCGGATGCCGGATGTCGGCCGCCGCTTCTACGAGGATGTGCTGGAGAAGACCATCGGCCGCCTCGCCGCCTATCTCGAGGCGCGGGTGGCGGCACAGGATCTTGCGATCGACGACTGCCAGCTCGCGGCATCGCAATTCATGATGACGTGCCAGGCGTCGCTGTTTCTGCCGTTTGTTTTTCAGGCAGCCCCGCCGCCTTCGGCCGAGCGCATGGCGCAAGTGGTTGAAAGCGCAAGGCGGATGTTTCTGGCGGCGTATCGGACGAAGCGGGTGTGAGCGCGGAACGCCCGCATTCCCTGCGGAAATTCTGACAGCGAAGCTTTGCAGAGATGCGCAGCGTACATCGGGCAATCCCAGGATTTCCCGACGCGGAGCCTGTCATCGGGCCGCTGGCCAATTAGCAATTCACAAACCAACGGATAGCGATGTGCACGACGCCGGCCGGCAGTAATGTCATAAGCGGAAAACAGAACGAGGCGGCCGGATAAAAGGCGTCATGAACCTGCTTTACCTGATCGTCATTTTGACGATGTGGCTCCCGACTGCCCTGTTTTATTGCTGGATTGCCGCGTTTGCATGGCTCGCCTTGCGTGCCTGGAAAAACAAACAACGGGCGGCCCTGCTGGTGGCAATCGGTATCGCTCCCGTCCTGATTTACGCGGTTCAATATCTGCCGGCTTACGTTCGACATCAGCGGATGGCCGCGGTCATCAAGGATGCGCAGAAGCTGCCGCGCCTCGCAAACCCTCCGCGCACGCTCGTCGTTCATGGCAATGGCGGCGGTAACGGCGACAGATGGGAGGAGTTTCTAGTCGAGATGGGTGCGTTCGACGAGGTCTATCTCACCCAGGTCAACAAGCCGATTCGATTGACCAACGAGCGAAGCCCGAAATGCGGCGACACTCCGCGTCGATTCAGCGAGCCGGACATCTATACGATCCGCGCAGGGCTGCTCACTTGCGCCGCGAGAACCAGCGTGGCGCGAATCCCTGATGACGGCCTGCATCTGTATATCGGGCCCTCTCCACGATCGCCGCCAGGGCCGGTTGGTCCGGAGCCGCTGCCGATATCCCGCGAATTGAGGCTGATCACCGGTGATAGCCAGCAGATCATCGGCTATTGGGGCATTCCCGATGTCCACTATCCGGCGTTCCCGCCCATTCTGACGCTAGGCGGATTCTATCCGGACCTAATGCCCCTGCAGGCCAATGTTGTGCGCGACTATGGCGTGCTGGCGTTCGTGATGGAAAGGCTCGAACTTCGGCCCGAGGATCTGAAGCCCAAAAACCTTCCCAGCCCGGAAGAAATCCGCGCCGAATTTATCCGGCTCAGGGATTCGTCCGACCCCCGACAGCAGCGTCTTGCGGGCAAGATCGCCGCCTCCGCCGGCGCATCCGCATTGACCAGGGAGGATATCGAACCTGTTCTGGCGTCGGATGCGATTGCACGCGACCTTGCTTTCCATATCGGGACTGAGGGGTTTTGCCGTGTCATTGATCGGCTCTGCGATTTTCCGCAAAGCCTGATCGCGATCTGCAAACAGAAGAGGGCCAATCCAAAGGCTCCTTGCGATCGCATGCCGCAACAATGCGACTGGTGCGAGACGGCGACGTTGTGCGAACCCCACGCCACCGGCAAGATCGCCGGCTGCACGCCCGAGGAGGCCGCCGCCCGGAACGCCGCCGTGGCCAGGTTCAGGTAACGGTGCTCGTGACCCGCTTTGTACCGGCCGGTCCGGCAATCCGCATCGTGATGGTCATGGCCGAGCGCATGGCGCAAGTGGTTGAAAGTGCAAAGCGGATGTTTCTGGCGGCATATTGGACGAAGCCCGCCTGAGCGCGGACGCCACGCCGCACGCGCGGTCGTGATTTGACATTTATTCACCTTTTGTCAAAATCGTCAAATGAGCGCCCGTACCCGCATTCTCGATGCCGCGATGCTCGTGTTCCGCCGCCATGGTTTCCGGCGGTCGTCGATCGAGCAGGCGGCGGAGGCCGCCGGCCTGACGCGGCAGGCGCTCTATCACCACTTCAAATCCAAGGAAGACCTGTTCCGCGCCGTCATCGAACGGCTGTACGGCGAAGCCCTCGCCGAGGAAATCGCGGCGGCGAATGCCGCGGAGAAGGCCGGCGGCAGCCTCGCCGATATTCTTGTCGCCCAGCTCACCGGACGGCTCAGGCTGGCCATCGCGTCGTTCGAGGGCTCGCCCCATATCGAGGAATTGTTTTCCGAGCACCTGGTTCAGGGCCGCGACATCTATCAGAAATATGCCGGCCTCTATGACGGGCAGGTGGTCGCGACCATCGAACGGGTCTGCCGCGAGCAACGCCTGGTGCTGGCGCAAGGCGCTTCCGCCAGCGACTTCTCGCGATACATCGTGATGGCCATCAACGGCACCAAATCCGCCTATCCGGCGATGCAGCCTGTCGATGCCTTCCTGAGGGATCTTGAGATCATGTTGCGAACGCTGATCGCCGGCGCCGTCGGCGCGCCCAAGCCACGTTCGATCTAAGCCGCCTTCGATCAAGCCTGCCGCAGCGAAGAAATCCGCCCGCACCAAACCTGGAGATCGCAAATGAGCACGATGACGATCAACGGCCGCGTTGAGCCTTTGCCGGACGACCCCGATGCGCTTCTCATCGATATCGTGCGCGGCACTCTTGAACTAACGGGAACCAAGCTCGTATGCGGAGCCGGCGTGTGCGGCGCCTGCACCGTGCTGGTGGACGGCGCGCCGGTGGTGAGCTGTTTGATGCCGGCGCATGCTGCGGCGAATAAATCAGTGACCACGGTCGAAGGCATCGGCGCCGCCAGGCTGCACCCGGTCCAGAAAGCGTTCATGGCGCATGATGCCCTGCAATGCGGATTCTGTACGCCCGGTTTTATTGTCGAGGCGGCCGCATTTCACGATTCCTGGCGGCAGGCAAAAGGAACGGCGACGCCGTCGCGGGAGGAAATCGGCGCAGCGCTCTCAGGCCATCTGTGCCGCTGCGGCGCCTATGACGGCATCTTCCGCGCGGTGGCCGAGGCCTGCGCCGGCCGCTTTGACGGCGACGATATCGTCTCGCCACGCGTCGAAGCGCGGCAGAAGGTGACGGGGCTTGCGAAATACACCGTCGATATCCGTCATGACGGACAGTTGGAAGGCGTCATCCTGCGTTCGCAATTCGCGCACGCCCGCATCGCCGAGCTGGACCTCGCGCCGGCGCTGGCGATCCCGGGCGTGGGCGCGGCAATCTCCTTGCTCGGTGACGACCGCATCGTTCGCTATGTCGGCCAGCCGATCGCCGCCGTCGCCGCGAAGGACCGAAAGACCGCGCGTCGCGGCCATCGCCGCCATCCGGATCACGAGCGAGCGCCTGCCGTCCGTGATCGGACTCGACGCCGCGCGCAAAGGCGATGCGCCGGTCGTGTTCGAAAAATCGAACCGCAAGAAAGCCGCCGACGTCTCCGAAGGCGCTGCGGCGCCGGCGCCGTGGAAGCAGAACGTCCGGGGGCCGTCCTCGGCCTTCTCGCACCGGGCCAAGAAAGTCCGCAGCTGGGTCAATACCGCGCGCGATGCGCGAAATCCGTTGCTGGTCGAGGGGACATTCCGAACCGGCACGCAATCCCATGCGTGCCTCGAGCCGCATGCCTGCGTCGCTCGCTTCGATGGCGATCGCCTCATCGTGCATGCCTCGACACAGTCGGTATTTCATCTGATGGAGCTGATCGCCAAACGCTACAAGCTCGAGCACGGCAAGGTGCGGGTGATTAGCGATCATGTCGGCGGCGGCTTCGGCTCCAAGGCCAGCCTCGGCATGGAAACCATCGCGGCGATTGAGCTGGCGCGCGCGGCCAAGGCGGCGGTCAGGATCGCGTACGACCGGCACGAAGAACTTTCCGTCACCGGCTATCGGCCGGCGACCGAAGTCAAGATTGCGCTATTGCCGTCCGAGCAAGGCGGTCTCAAGGCGCTGTCGCTGACGGCCCATGCCGACACCGGTGCTGCGATCAACTCGACGATCGCGGCACTGGCGCGCCTGATCTATCCGGCGGAAGCCAAGGAACTCGCCGATTTCGACGTCATCAGCAACCTGCCGCCCGGCGCACCGTTTCGCGGCCCCGGTGGCCCACCGATGGCTTTCGCGCTGGAGCAGGCGATCGACGAGGCCGCGCTGCGAATGAAAATCGATCCGATCGCGCTGCGCAAACGCTGGGATCCCAATCCCAATCGCCAGCGCCTGTACGATTGGGCATCCGGGCTCGAAGTCTGGCGCAACAGGACACAGGCTTCGCAGACCGGGCGCTATCGCCGCGGCGTTGGCGTCGCCACCGGATACTGGCTTTATCTCTGGCAGCCCGGCTCGAAGGTCGAACTGGCGCTCAAGGACGGACACCTCATTGCGAGCACCGCGATCCAGGACATCGGCACCGGCAGCCGCACCGTGATCGCCAACACGGTGGCTCACGAATTCGGATTAGAGCCGCATGAGATCGAAGTCCGGATTGGAGACTCCAATTTGCCGGAAGGGCCGGGTTCAGGCGGCAGCCGGACCACCGCTTCGATCGTGCCACCGACGCTGCTGGCCGTTCAAAAGCTCAAGGCCGCGATCGAACGCAACGCCAAGCGGCCGCCGATCCCCGGCTCCAACGCGCCGTGGCGCGAGTTGCTCGCCGCTTCGTCCGATCTCACCGCATCAGCGGAGAGGCCGGAAGACAACAAACAAATGGCCCCGGGAATCCGGTCGCCGCTCAAGGAAGCCGGCTTCATGGGGATAATCTTCGGCTGGATGATGCGCCGTTTCTCCAATATGGCGGTGGGAGGCGGCGTCCCAAGTTCAGTGCAGGTGATCGAGGTCGAGGTCGATACCTGGCTCGGCCACGTCCGCGTGCTGAACGTTCACACCGGTATTGCGGTCGGAAAGATTGCAGCGCCCGCGCTGGCCCGCAGCCAGGCGGCGGGCTCGGTGATCCAGGGCATCGGCTATGCGCTTTACGAAGCGCGCGAAACCGATCCGCGCACCGGCGACATTCTGACCGCCGGAATGGAGGATTATCGCATTCCCGGCATCGCCGACACGCCGCCGATCGACGTGCATTTCGACGAAGGCGGCTTCGACCATGTGCTGGGCGGCAGCGTCGGCATCGGCGAAGTCGCCACCGTCCCGACCTCTCCGGCCATCGCGAACGCGATTTACAACGCCACCGGCATCAGGCTCACCGAGATC
The DNA here is from genome assembly GCA_963771225.1 of uncultured Pseudomonadota bacterium. GTDB lineage: Bacteria > Pseudomonadota > Alphaproteobacteria > Rhizobiales > Xanthobacteraceae > Bradyrhizobium. Next base: position 112,886 of record CAVYSR010000019.1, read on the forward strand.
CCGGTCCGGCCCGACCGCCTCATCGCCGCCCTCAAAGGGAGGGTCGCCGCATGACCGCCGCATCCATGACCGCCTCCGCACTGGTTTCCGAATTCCGCGCCGCCGGCACTGATCTGTCCGAACGGCGGCGCAGCGGGCTTTCGAAGGGGAAGCTGATCGATATTGCCGCGGCACCCGGCACCATCGGAGTAGACTGGAGCGCGGACGGCGCCGCGCGCATCGGCGCCCTCACCACGATCGCCGCGATCGCGACCGACGCCCGCCTCGCGAAGGCCTATCCGGGCCTCGTCGCGTCCGCGCAAGGTCTCGCCACGCCGCAGATCCGTCATCTCGCGACGCTCGGCGGCAACCTCGCCCAGCGTTCGCGCTGCTGGTACTATCGCAATCCGCAGATCGACTGCCTCAAGAAGGGCGGAACGGATTGTCCGGCCCGCAGCGGCAATCATCTTTACGGCGTGGCTTTCGATCTCGGCCCCTGCGTGGCGCCGCATCCCTCGACCATGGCAGCGGCATTGCTGGCCTATGACGCCAAAATCACCACCGACCGGCGAAGCGGGCTGACGATCGCCGAAGTGTTCGGCGACGGCTCCAACGGCGCTGCCGACCACGCACTCGCAGCCGGCGAAATGATCCGCAGCGTCGAACTTCCAATCCCGATCGAGGGCGAGCGCGCGCTCTACAAGCGCGCCATCAGCCGCAGCTATGCGGAGTGGCCGCTGGTCGAGGTCTGCGCCCGCGCCGTCGTCGCGGCGGGCTCATTCCACTTCATCCGCATCACCGCCGGCGGCATTGCGCCGGTCCCGCTTCGTCTTGCCGCATCCGAAGCCGTCTTGCAGGGAGCCGCGGCCAACGCCGCGACGATTGCCGAGGCGGCAAGGCAGGCGACGACGGGAGCGAGGCCGCTGCCGATGACAGGGTACAAACTCGATCTGCTGAACGGCGTCGTTCATGACCTTCTGGAACGGCTCGCGGCATAACGGAGCGTCGCTTTAGATCATGATCCGATTAGATTGAATCGGATCATGATCTAATCTCTTTGTTTGAGCATGATCTTTTTCGGAAAACCGGTTTCCACTTTTCCGGATCATGCTCTAAAGGCCGGTCGATCGAGGATTGCGAACCGGCAATTCTACTGGTCTTCGAATTCGTCTTCCTCGTTGACCTTCTGCCGATGCGACGAGGTTCTGCCGCCGAGCGAGCCCGTGACCATCGCCTCGCGCGAAGCGTAGGGACTATGCTGCGACACCCGCGCGGCGACCTCCTCGCCGGACATCGCCGCCGGCTGGCAGATCTGGCGCCTCGAGGCGCGGCGCATCAGGTCGACGTGAATATGATCGTAGTGATAGACGTTGGAGCCCGGCGCCAGCACCGTGTTGAAGTGCTGGCAGGCGGTGGCCTGCACGTCGTGCAGAAAGCCCTGTTCTTCCGGCATGCCCCTCCAGCCGTCCTTCACCGAAACGCGGCGTCCGTCGGCGAGGGTGAATGCCGCGATGTCCAGCGCATTGCCGAAGGCGTGCTCGGAAATATGCGCATTCGGATTGCCGTTCATGCCGCGGCAGGAATAGGCCGAGATCTGCTTGATCTCGACGACGCGCTGGCCGAACCAGCGCATCGCGGCAGGCTGCACGGAATCGGCGAGCCAGCGGTCGAGCACCGAGACGATCGGACAGGCCAGCGTGGCGACCGGCTTGACCGCCACCGGCCCGAAGGCGGCAACCGGATTGCCCTGCCCGGACCCAGGTGCCGGTCCAAGCCGCGGCAACGGCGCTTCCTGCGGCGGATAAGGCGCGCGCGAGCCGGCACTTTCCGGCGTGCCGTCGGGCGGCAGTTCGATTTCGCCCTGGTCGCGGGCGACGCCAGGCGCGGTCAATGAGATCGGACCGCTGGAGCCGTAGCCGGGCTGGCGCGTCGCGTTGTCGGGATAGGGCGGCGGCTGCGGGGCTTGCGAGATCGGCCAGCGCGGCTGGTTGCCGATGGTAGCCGGCGGCCGGAGATCATCGTCCGCAAAGCCGAAACTGCTGCTGCCTTCATCGAAGGCCGCGACCTTGAGCGGAAACTCCGCGCCGCAAATGCCGGGACCTGAAATCGGGCTGATCCGGACCAGGTCGGCGGTCTCTTTCACCGCTCCCGACTTCAGGCATGCGATTTCGGCCTCGGCCCGCCACGGCTCGCGCTCCTCGGACTGAAAAAATCCGCGACCGCAGCCCGCCAACGAAACAAGGACGAAGGAGCCGACGAGATACAAACGAACTCCGCGCGTCATCCGCGCAACTTCAACGAATTTATTTAAGGACTCTTCAACGCGTTGATTTTACGAATCTTTAACCATGCGACCGGCGTTCCGCCCGATCGCGATCACGCGGAACGACAGCAGGGCTGACTTTTTCCGGCCGGAACCGATCGCTATCTTGGATGTTAATGCGGGCAGCGACGTGAACCAGGGAGCCTTCCCATGATTTTCGCCGGTCCATTCGTGCGGAGACTGAGTGTTGTCACCGCGTATGTCGCATTCGCCTTTGTCTGCGCGATCGTGCTGGGCGTATTCTAGATCTTACCACGCATACCGCACCACGCCCTTGCCGGCGTAGGAGCGCGTGACATCGGAGAACTCGCCCTCGAAGGTGGCCGCCGCCGACCAGCCGTTGAGCCATTTCTTTTCGATCGACGCTGTGACCAGCGCGGAGTCGGAGGCCTGCGCCGCGCCGTTGACGACGAAGCTCGCGCCCGGCAGCGACTGGAAGGTCGATGCGATCGAGCGGTTCGGATCGTAATCATGCGCCCAGGCCACGCGTCCGCGTAGCGTGAGAATGCCGTCTCGCATCGCAAAGGATTTGTCGGCGCGAAGGCCGAGCTCGCTGCGGGTGTCGGTGACATCCTTCGCGCCATAGGCGAGCGCAAAGGTATTGGAGCCGACAATGGCCTGCTCGGCATAACCAGGCAGATCGAACGTGGTGAACTGCGCGGCGGCATAAGGCGTGATGCCGATGCCGCCGACCCAGGGTGCTACAAAACGATAGCCGCCTTCGAGACGGCCTGAGAACGCATTGGCGTTGAACTGCGCGCGCAGCTGATCGGTGCCGGCCGCGGTGACGGTGCGATTGGTGGTGATGTCCTGCCAGCCATAGGCGAGTGCGGCCGAGATGTAAGCCGGGCCAACGGTGTGACGAATGAATGCGCCGGCCTGGAACAGATCGGAGTGCCCGCTGCCGCTACCCGCAACCGAGAAGTTGGTGCCGCCGCCGGCCAGCGCAAAGCCCGCAATGGTATAGGGCGAGATGCGATAGTCAGCACCAACCGCCGTGCCGTAGACACTCGAGGTCGTGTTGTTCGATCCGACCGTTGCATTGCCATCGGTGGTCTGCGAGCCGCCGAAGCCGGCCGCCCACACGCTCCAGCGCTGCTCGAAGGGAGCAACCGGCGGCGCCTTGGTGAACATCGCATAGGCGTCGCGCTCAGCGCTGCTGCGTTGGCGGCCATCGGAGGCATAGGCGCTGGCATCGCCTTCGGATGCATAGCCGCTCGCCCCGCCGCCCGGCGCTGGCGCCATACCCCGGTTAGAGGGATCGGTCATCGTGCCCATGAACAGGTTCATCGCATCGAAGGTGGTCTGCTGCGTGCCGGTGGCGGCCTCGCCGGTGAGCTGGTTGAGAACAGCGTTGTAACCGGCAACCGAGGTGACACCGTTGAGCAGCAGGTTGAACACCGGGCCGCCGAGGCCATCGGCGTGCGCCGCGCCGTTCAGCGCATTGGCAAGCGAGGTCTGGTTATTGTTCAGGCCCGGCACCACAAAATTGAGGCCCGTGCTCTTCACAACAACATCGGTCGAATTGGGATAGACCAGTTGCGCCTGCAACACCGGGCTTGCCAATAGCGCAAGCCCATTGGTGGTGGTGCCGCCCGCCGCCGACAGCACGGTTTGCTGCCACGGCGCAAATGTCACGTTCTGCACCTGGAGTTGCACCGCGCCGGCGAGATTGGCCGTGCCGGAGACATTGATTCGATCACCGGTCGCGCCTGACACGTTGATGTCGGTGAGCAGCCGCCCGGTCGCGGTCTGCAGCAGGTTGCCCGTCAGCGCCGTGGTCTGGATCACGCCCGCGCCGCCCGGCGACAGCGTGCCGGCATTGGTCAGCACATTGCCCGCGCCGAGATCGACGGTCGCGCCGGCATTGAAGAACCCGCCCGCCATGTTGTTGAAGGCGTTGGCGCCGCTTCCGAGAACCACATTGCCGATCACCGTGCCTGAGTTGTTGACGGTGTTGTTGCCGGTGTCTCCTTTGATCGCGAGGCCGGACAAGGCCGTCAATGTGCCCATGTTGGTCAGCGTGTTGGTGGTGCCGCCGGAGATAACGACGCCTGCCCCGGTCCCCGAGCCACCCGACACCGTGCCCGAATTGATGGTGACCGTGATCGGGCCGTTGCTCCCGGCAGAAATCCCGAACGAGCCGCTGCCCGCCGTGGTGATGTTGCCGGTCGAGTTCACCGTCACCGCGCCAGTGCCAGTGCTTCGGGCCGAAATCCCGATCGCGCCTGGACCCCCCGTGGTGATATTGCCGGTCGAGGTCACCGTGACCGGGCCGCCGAAGCTGCCTACATAAATTCCGTTCGCGTTGTTGCCCGTGGTGGAGATATTGCCGGTCGAGGTCACCGTGGCGGCGCCACCGCGAAAGCTGACGGCGTCAATCCCGCCCGCGTAGCTGCCCGCGGTGATGATGTTACCGGTCGAGGTCACCGTGATGGCGCCGGTACCGTTATTGATGGCTACAATCCCGTAGGCCTTGGTGCCGGCGGTGGCGATGTTGCCGGTCGAGGTCACTGTGGTGGCGCCAGTGCTGCTGTAGGTCGAAATCCCGTAGGACTTGGTGCCCGCGGTGGTGATGTTGCCGGTCGAGGTCACCGTGACAGCGCCAGCACCATTGCTGTCAGCAAAAATCGCGGTCGAGTTGCTGCCCGCCGTCGCGATGTTGCCGGTTGAGGTCACGTTCACCGCGCCCGCCGTGCTATAGGCGCTGATCCCGCGCGCGCCAACGCCCATGGTGGAGATATTGCCGGTCGAAGTCACCGTCACGGGGCTGCCGGCAACGTTAAAAGCCTGGGCAACAATCCCGTTCGCGTTGACGCCCGCGGTGATGATATTGCCGGTCGAGATCACCGTAGCCGCGAGGCTGGCTTGGACAAGAATCGCGTTCGCGCCAGTGCCCGAGGTCGTGATGTTGCCATTTGAGGTCACCGTCACGGCGAGGGAGCCGTTGGCATAAATCCCGTTGGCGTTGGCGGTGGTGATGCCGAAGGCGCCGGTGTTGCTGGTGATGGTGATGGCACCAGCCGATGTGAACCTGATGCCGTTAGTCCCGCTCGCGGGCGTGATGGCCTTGGTCAAACTGTTGACGTTGAGGGTGGTGACCGGCGGCGGCGCGGCGGTAACGCCGGTGTGTTGATCGCCGATGCAGGTTTCGATCGTGCCGGTACCATCAAGCGAGCAGCCGACAGGCAGCAGCGCCAGCGCCGGGCTCCCTGATGCCAGCGACAGCGCGCCGGCGGCAACTGTACCGAGAAACGCATTCCGGTAACGCTGACCGGGCCGACCCGCCGGACCCCCGCTTGGGCAAGCCCAGTCGTTCGTCATTGAAATTCCCAACAGCCTTAAATTGCAAATCGACGGTATTGAACGAAACCGTGCCCGTCTATCCCCCCATCACCTGCCGCAGAAATGCAAATCCCATGAAAACAGGCCCAAAGGCGCGGCAATGCGGCAACACTTGCGAATAATCGCCCGAACTTCGCTACGGCGGCGTTCAACCGCAGATTGTTTCAAATGTTGCCGGGGGACGCACAGGCAGGGCATGACGGGTGAGTTTACGATGACGCGGTGAATAGCTCACCACGCGTATCGCACCACGCCCTTGCCGGCGTAAGACCGCGTGACGTCGGAGAACTCACCCTCGAAGGTGGCGGCAGCCGACCAGCCGTTGAGCCATTTTTTTTCCACTGACGCTGTGACCAGCGCGGAGTCGGCAGCCTGCGCCGCACCGTTGACGACGAAGCTTGCACCAGGCAGCGACTGGAACGTGGATGCGATCGAGCGATTGGGATCGAAGTCATGCGCCCAGGCCACGCGTCCGCGCAGCGTGAGAATGCCGTCTCGCATCGCAAAGGATTTGTCGGTGCGGATGCCGAGTTCGGTGCGCGTGTCGGTGACGTCCTTGGCGTTATAGGCGAGTGCAAAAGCATTCGAGCCGACAATGGCCTGCTCGGCATAACCGGCAGATCGAAGGTCGTGAACTGCGCGGCAGCATAAGGCGTGATGCCGATGCCGCCGACCCATGGCGCGACAAAACGATAGCCGCCTTCAAGCCGACCTGAAAACGCATTGGCGTCGAACTGCGCGCGCAGCTGATTGGTGCCGGCTGCGGTCACGGTGCGGTTGGTGGTGATCTCCTGCCAGCCATACGCCAGTGCGGCCGAGATATAAGCAGCGCCAACCGTGTGCTTGACGAACGCGCCGGCCTGGAACAGATCGGAATGCCCGGAGCCGCTGCCCGCGACACTGAAATTGGTGCCGCCGCCGGCCAACGCAAAACCCGCAATGGTGCGAGGCGAGAGGATGTAGTCCGCGCCCACGGCCGTGCCGTAGACGCTTGAGGTCGTGTTGTTCGAGCCGACCGTTGCATTGCCATCGGTGGTCTGCGAGCCGCCGAAGCCGGCCGCCCACACGCTCCAGCGTGGATCGTAGCTCTGCGCCAGGGGCGCCTTGGTGAACATCGCATAGGCGTCACGCTCGGCGCCGGGGCGCTGACGGCCATCGGCGGCATAGGCGCTGGCATCGCCTTCGGAGGCGTAGCCGGTCGCGCCGCCGCCCGGCGCCGATGTCGTGCCCCGGTTAGAGGGATCCAGCATCGTGCCCATGAACATCTTCATCGCATCGAAGGTGGTCTGCTGCGCGCCGGTGGCGGCTTCACCCGTGAGCTGGTTGAGAACGGCGTTGTAACCGGCAGCCGAGGTGACGTCGTTGAGCAGGAAATTGAACACCGGTCCACCGAGGCCATAGGTGTGCCCGGCGCTATTGAGCGCATTGGCAAGCGAGGTCTGGTTATTGTTCAGGCCCGGCACCACAAAATTGAGGCCGGTGCTCTTCACCACGACGTCGGTCGCGTTGGGATAGACCAGTTGCGCCTGCAACGCCGGGCTCGCCAGCAGCGCAAGCCCGTTATTGGTGGTGCCGCCCACCGCCGAGAGCAATGGTTTGCTGCCACGGCGCAAATGTCAGGTTCGACACCTGTAGCTGCACTGCGCCCGCCAGATTGGCCGTGCCGGAGACGTTGATCCGGTCGGAGGTGGCGCCGGCGATGTTGATGTCGGTGAGGAATATGCCGGTCGCGCTCTGCACCAGATTGCCTGATAGCGCCGTGGTCTGGATCACGCCAACGCCGCCCGGCGACAGCGTGCCGGCATTGGTCAGCGCATTGCCTGGACCGAGACTGACGGTCGCGCCGGAATTGAACACGCCGCCGGCCATGTTGTTGAAGGCGTTGGCGCCCCGCCCACGGTGCTATCCAGGATCACACTGCCGGTCACGTTGCCGAAATTATTGACGGTGTTGTTGCCTTGGGGCGCCGTTGAAGGCTTCCCCAGAATCGCGATGCCGGAAAGGGCCGTCAATGTGCCCCTGTTGGTCAGCGTGTTATTCGTCCCGCCGGAGAAGACAACGCCCGCCGAGAGACCTGAGCCGCCGGATACCGTGCCCGAGTTGACGATGATCGTCGATCGGGCCGCCGGTGCTTCCGCCAGCAATCCCGTTCGAGTTGCTGCTGCCCGAGGCGGTGATGTTGCCCGACGAAGTCATCGTCACCGCGCCAGCACCAAAGTTCTCGACCACAATCCCGAACGCGCTGGTGCCTGCGGTGGCGATGTTGCCGGTTGAGGTCACCGTCACCGCGCCGGTGCCACGGCCTACGGCAAAAATCCCCTGCGCGTCGCTGCCCTTTGTGGCGATGTTGCCGGTCGAGGTCACCGTCACCGCACCGGTGCCAAAGCCGTAGGCTAAAATCCCGTCCGAGCCGCCGCCCTTTGTGGCGATGTTGCCGGTCGAGATCACCGTAACCGCGCCACGGCCATTTGCACTAATCCCGTGCGCGGAGTTGCCGGCAGTGGTGATGTTGCCGGTCGAGGTCACCGCGATAGCGCCAGCGCCAGAAGTGACGGCACGAATCCCGGTCCCGTTGCTGGCGATGTTACCGGTCGAGGTCACCGAGAGAGCGCCAGCGCCCAGGCCGTAGGCATTAATCCCGAACGCGCCGGCGCCCGCGGTGGTGATGTTGCCGGTCGAGGTCAATGTGACGGCGCCACTGCCAGGGCCACCCCTCAAATAAATCCCGCTCGCGCCTGCGCCAGCGGTGGCGATGTTGCCGGTCGAGGTCACCGCGACAGCGCCAGCGCCAAAGCTTGCCGCATCAATCCCGAACGCGCCGGCGCCCGCGGTGGTGATGTTGCCGATCGAGGTCACCGTGACGGAGCCAGTGCTGCTTTGGGCTAAAATCCCGTACGAGTTGCTGCCCGCGGTGGCGATGTTGCCGGTCGAGGTCGCCATCACCGCGCCGCTGGCTCTCGCAGAAATCCCGGCCGAGTTGGAGCCCGCGGTGGTGATGTTGCCGGTCGAGGTCACCGTCGTGCCACCAGCAAGGTCCAAGGTAAGAATCCCGAACCCGGAGCCGATGCCCGTGGTAGTGATGTTGCCGGTCGAGGTCACCGTAACGGCGCCACCGCCATTGCCGTAGGCAACAATCCCGACCCCGCTAACGCCCGCTGTGGTGATGTTGCCGGTCGAGGTCACCGTGACGGGCGCCACTGCCAAGGCTGCGGGCAAAAATCCCGAACCCGGCGTTGCCGGCGGTGGTGATGCCGAAGGCCCCGGTATCGCTGGTGATGGTGACGGCGCCGGTTGAAGTGAACTTAATGCCGGCGGTCCCGCTCGCGGGCGTAATGGCTTGGTTCAAATTGTTGACGTTGAGGGTGGTGACGGGTGGCCCGGCGGCTGACGACGCCGTTGTGTTGATCGCCGGTGCAGGTCTCGATCTTGCCGGTCGCCGTCGATCGTGCAGCCGGCAGGCAAGACCGCCAGCGCCGGGCTCGCGAGCGCCAGCGACAGCGCGCCGGCGGCAACCGTGCCCAGAAACGCATCCCGAAAACGCAGGCCCACCGGCCCGCCCGCGGCAGCAATGCTGCCCGGGCAACCCCACATGTTCGTCATCGAAATCCCCACAGCCCCAAAATACAACCCGAGGATATTGAACGGAACCGCGCGCGTCTATCCCGAACGCCTGCCGCAGCGGCGCAAATCCACCGAAGCAGACCTAAGATGTGCCGATACGGAAACACCCTACGAAAATCACGTTCGTCCTTCAGAGTCCGCTTCAGAATCGAAAAGAGGTGGATGGCTCTGATCGCGCGAACGATATCCAGACCTTGCCGGGCTGTCCTGACGCCCGGGGGATTGATTTCTGATATTTTTCTGATTTTTTGCCTTCGCGCGGTATCTGGCCGCTCCAACGGTATCAGATCTCCCTTCTCGCAATGGAAGCGCCGTGGATCGCGCGTCCAAACCATGCCAATAGCGAGACGCCGCCTGAGGTTTGCTGCGAGAACGGCGCGCTCCCGAGAATCAAGGACCTGAACCCATTTGAGCGACGCCCCCACCAGCTCCCCATCATCCGCCGCCGCGCTGCCGCAACTGACGGCGGCGCACATCACCTGCTCGCGCGGCCTCGCGGACTGGTTGCGCGCCAATCAGGTCAGCCTCGCCTTCACCTCCTACCAGACCGGGCGGCTCTACCTCGTCGGCGTCGATGACGCCGGAGGGCTTGCGGTTCATGAGGTCGGCACCGGCCGGGCGATGGGATTGTGGGCCGACCCGCAGCGGCTGGTGCTGGCGACCGCATTCCAGGTCTGGCGCTTCGAGAACATCCTCAGCCCCGGCCAGACCATGAACGGCGCCGATCGCTATTATGTGCCGCGCGTCGCCCACACCACCGGCGAGATCGACATCCACGACATCAGCGTGCTCGGCGACGGCCGCATCGTGTTCGTCAACACCGCCTATTCATGCCTGTCGCTGCTGTCGCCGGTGCACGCCTTCCGCCTGCTCTGGAAGCCGTCCTTCATCTCGAAGCTGGCGGCCGAGGATCGCTGCCATCTCAACGGCCTCGCGGTCAAGGACGGCGAGGCGGCCTGGGTGACGGCGACCAGCCGCAGCGACGTGATCGGCGGCTGGCGGGCGCGGCGCGCCGAGGGCGGCATCGTGATCGATGTCGCGAGCAACGAAATCGTCACCGAGAAACTCTCGATGCCGCATTCGCCGCGCTGGTACGACAACAAGCTCTGGGTGCTGAACTCCGGCACCGGGCATCTCGGCACCGTCGATCTCTTAAGCGGCGACTTCACGCCGCGCGCGTTCTGTCCGGGCTTCCTGCGCGGGCTGGCGTTCCACAACAATCACGCTGTCGTCGGCCTGTCGCTGTCGCGCGACGGTTCGTTCTCGGGTCTTGCGCTCGACGACGAGATGAAGAAGCGCGACGCCGACGGCTGGTGCGGCGTGCAGATCGTCAACCTTGGCTCCGGCGACATCGTGCAATGGATCCGCATCGAGGGCGCGGTGAGCGAGCTTTACGATGTCGCGGTGCTGCCCGGCGTGCGCCGGCCGATGGCGGCCTCGTTCACCGGCCCCGAGATCAATGAGCCCATGACTTTTGAGATGTGAGGCTCAAAAGCGAAAATACTCACCACGCATACCGCACCACGCCCTTGCCGGCGTAGGAGCGCGTGACATCGGAGAACTCGCCCTCGAAGGTGGCGGCAGCCGACCAGCCGTTGAGCCATTTCTTTTCCACCGACGCTGTGACCAGCGCGGAGTCGGGGGCCTGCGCCGCGCCGTTGACGACGAAGCTCGCGCCCGGCAGCGTCTGGAACGTGGATGCGATCGAGCGGTTGGGATCATAATCATGCGCCCAGGCCAAGCGGCCGCGCAGCGTGAGAATGCCGTCTCGCATCGCAAAGGATTTGTCGGTACGGATGCCGAGTTCAGTGCGCGTGTCGGTGACGTCCTTGGCGTTATAGGCGAGTGCAAAAACATTCGAGCCGACAATGGCCTGCTCGGCATAACCAGGCAGATCGAAGGTCGTGAATTGCGCGGCGGCGTAAGGCGTGATGCCGATGCCGCCGACCCACGGCGCGACATAGCGATAGCCGCCTTCGAGACGTCCCGAAAACGCATTGGCGTCGAACTGCGCGCGGAGTTGATTGGTGCCGGCGGCGGTCACGGTGCGGTTGGTGGTGATGTCCTGCCAGCCATAGGCGAGTGCGGCCGAGATATAAGCCGCGCCAACCGTGTGCTTGACGAACGCGCCGGCCTGGAACAGATCGGAGTGTCCGCTGCCGCTACCCGCAACCGAAAGTTGGTGCCGCCGCCGGCCAGCGCAAAACCCGCAATCGTATAGGGCGAGATGCGATAGTCAGCACCAACCGCCGTGCCGTAGACACTCGAGGTCGTGTTGTTCGAGCCGACCGTTGCATTGCCATCGGTGGTCTGCGAGCCGCCGAAGCCGGCCGCCCACACGCTCCAGCGCTGCTCGAAGGGAGCAACCGGCGGGGCCTTGGTGAACATCGCAAAGGCGTCGCGCGCCGCACCGGCATTTTTGGTGGAAGCATAGGCGCTGGCATCGCCTTCGGATGCATAACCACTCGCTCCGCCGCCCGGCACTGACGCCGTGCCCCGGTTAAAGGGATCGGTCATCGTGCCCATGAACAGGTTCATGGCATCGAAGGTGGTCTGCTGTGTGCCGGTCCCCAATTCACCTGAGACCTGCGTCAAGCCACCCGGGCTTAGCCCAAAGAACGCCGACGGAATGCCGCCGGTCGTGTTGAAGAAATTGGTCAATGCATTGGCGACGTTCTGCTGGTTCTGGTTAAGGCCGGTATAGTTGGTGAAACCGGCTTTGAGGTTCAGGAAGACGTTGTTGGCATCATAGCTCAGGCTGTCGCTGGCGCCTTGCGGCAGGTTGATATTCGTCACGCCCGAGAAGACCGTACCGCCCAGTCCTCCCCCGGCGTTCAGAATCGTATATTGCTTCGAGACATAGGTGCCGGACGCAAACTGCGCGTTGACTGAAGCGCCGGTCAGTTTCGCCGTGCCGGAGACCGCGATTTCGTCGGCGGTGCTCGGCGATACGCGCACCACATAGGTCGTGCCAGGCGCGAAGTTGATCGGCCCGAAAACTGGAAACGACGGGCCGATGGGGTTCGTCGCCAGGTTCGGCGCAAACGACCCCCCCTGCACGCTGATACCCCCGTTTATGGTGCCTCCGCCGAAGAGGCGATTACTTCCTCCGGTAAAGACGATGGCATAAGCCTGTGTTGCCCCGTTGCCATCCATACCGCCTGCAATCGAACCACCGTTAATGATGGTAAGACCAGAGCCAACAATGCCGGCCCCGCCCAAACCGGCTTGGCCGGCTGTTCCTCCTGGGAACGCAGCCCCTCCAGCGCCTCCATTTCCTCCTTGGACAGTGCCGGCGTTTGAGAAGGTAGCATTTGAAGCAGTAAACTGAACTCCGACGCCGCCGGCGCCACCATTGCCTGAAATACCAAACCCACTTACGCCGCCCGCGCCGCCGGTCCCGCCGGTAATCGTAGCGAAGTTGGCGCTGGCGCCGCTACCTGTAACGATGGCCCCATAGCCACCCGCACCGCCGCCCCCGCCACCGCCGCCCAAACCCGAACAACAAGTTGCCGTGGCGCCACCGACACCTCCGTTGCCCCCCAACAAAGCGGCGACGTTATTTATCGTTGGCGCGCCCGCGCCGTTACCATTCGCTCCGCCTGCGCCGCCTGCGCCGCCATTCTCAGCGGGAGAAAAAGTGGAGATACCGCCGGCTCCGCCGGCACCACCGCCTGCGCCGCCGCCGCCTCCCCCGCCGCCATAGGTGCCAATGCCTCCGGCCCCTCCGTTATTGCCCACAAAGCCGGTGCCGCCGGCACCGCCCGCAACACCGCTGGCACCCTTGCCGCCGGCGCCTCCGTCCGCCCAGGAACGAGGATGCCGGCGCCAATAGCGTCAGCGCCATGGCGAACATTATCGACAACCAGCTATTGAGCGATTTGCTGCACCTTCTCCAAACGTAGCGGTCGTTGGAGAAATCGCTTCCGGCCGGCATCTGCACTCCATTCGCGCGGTCGAGATTGTCGCATCCGCCTCGCGGTCCACCAGGATGGTTTAGGGACGACAAGCGGAAGTGACAATCGTAGCCAAACAATCTTCGAGTGAACCGCTGTTATTTTCGACAGGATGTGGCCTGGCCGCAACAATTCGCCGACGCTGACCTCGCGCCAAAAGCGACGAATGAAATCAGCTCTCGCTACGAAGGACAGCGGAGGTCAGAGTTTATCGCGCATACCGCGCCACGCCCTTGCCGGCGTAGCTCGATGTGACGTTGGAGAATTCGCCCTCGAAAGTGGCGCGCACCCTACGACCTCGGCACCCACGATGCCCGCCGCGAGGTCACAAGCTTCTCCGGTTTGGCGCCGATTCGGCTCCAGACATTGCCCGAACAGAAAAACCGGCCGAGCGCACAGGCCTCGACCCGCAGCGAATCGGGTCCCTGCATGGCGATGGTCGCGTAATACGTGCTGCCGCTGTCGCGGCTGTAGATGTTGCCGGACCATTCGGAGGCCGTCTTCGGCTTCATGTTGATCAGCACCGTCTCGCCACTGGCGTTCGACGATGGATTGAGGACATAGCCGCACAGCGCGCGGCCGCAGCGTTCGATCCGAACCGATCCCTTGTTGCCTTCGGTCTGCCAGTCGCCAAGCGGCGCTTCGGCCGGTTCATCGTCCGTCTCCTGCAAAACCTGGACCGGATGTGGCGCGGCAGCCGCCGGCGGGACGGCCGGGGTTGGCTTATCAGCGGACGATGTCACCGGGAGCGGTTTGGGCTGCAACGGCTTCGGCTGCTGCGCGTTGGCGGGCTGAATTTTCGGCGGCGGTGATGCTGCGACGGCCGGCGCGGCGGTTGCGGCTACCTCGACCACCGCAGGACGCGGCGGTGCGGAGGCGACGGGTTCGACTGCGGGCTTGCGCGCAGGCTGAACGATCGGGGGCGCAGCGACCTGCTGTTGCGCCGCTGCAGCAGGTTTCACCGGCGCAGCCGCATCGGAGGCATCGTCGATGTCGTCATCTCGATCGCGCCCTTCGTCCGTCTCGTAAACTCCCGGAATCGATACCGAGACACAGGACGGGGAATTGCAATCCCGCGGCGCTTCGATGATGACCCGGTGGCCCGCGACCACGAACGAAAACGAATTGTCCGCGTGCGCGGATGAACTGAACGCCATCAGCACCACCAGATAAAAAAATCGCTTCATCGAAAGTCTCCCGGATTTTCCCGGAAAACTAGTCGCCCGGAAGCGACGGCGAATGTGATTTGAATCACCGTGCAGGCAATGGGGCAGCGTCATTTCGCTTCGTGACGCGGATCACAGAAGAGGGCGTTCGCCGCAGGTAGGGTTCGGGCAAGTTCACCCCAACCCGCCTGAGGAGGCAATCATGAAAAAGCTTTACGTTCTCGCCGCATTGCTGATGGCCACCACCGCCGCCCACGCCGGCAACTCGGTTTCCTTCGAGATCAACGGAAACCGTGTCCACATCGAGGTGCCAAGGAATTGCAACGCACTGTCATGCATGGAGATTACGGCTCCCGGCCTTTCCGGCGTCCGGTTTTGGCTTCAAGGACAAATCCGACCGCGACGACGACAAGTCCGACCGCTCCAACGACCAGTCGGATCGCTTTGACGACAAGTCCGACCGCTTTGGCGACAAGCCCAACCGTTTTAACGACAGGTCTGATCGCTTTAACGACAAACCCAATCGCTTCAACGACAGGTCCGATCGCTTTAACGACAAACCCGATCGCTTCAACGACAGGTCCGATCGCTTCAACGACAAGCCCAACCGCTTTAACGGCCGGCTCAACCGCTTCAGCGACAAGTCCAAACGCTTTGACGACGATGAAGCCGCGCGGTCAGATCAGCCGGCGCCGAAACCTGACTCGGCTGCGGCGGCGAGCGATAGCGCGCCCGCCTCCACAGCGGCTGCGTCCACCACTCCGGCGCCTGCCGCCACCAACGACGCTCCGGCTCCCGCCGCGGTCGCAACCGTTGCGCCGGCGCAGACCGCTGCTGCCGCAGCACCGGCTGAGGCGTCAACCACGCCGCTCGGTGTGTGGGCCACGGAAGGAAACAAGGGAAATGTCAGCGTCGAGCCGTGCGGACCAAATTTGTGCGGATTTGCCGTGAAGACCGGCGAGAAGATCCTCATCAACATGAAGCCTTCCGATTCCAAGTGGACCGGGCGGATTCACGATCCGAACAGCGGCCGGGATTACAACTCGACGATGGCGATGAAGGGACCGAATGCGATGCGGGTCCAGGGCTGCGCCTTCGGCGGAATGTTCTGCGGCGGTCAAACCTGGAAGCGGGTCAGTTAATAAAAATACGCAACATATTTGCGGAAAGGCCTTGCGGATCTGCCGCCGGGCCTTTTTGCTGTATTCATCCGGCATTCAGCCGCCGGGGTCCTCTATCCAACCGCAACCGCCAGTTCCCTTCCCGCTCAGGACCCTTTCGTGATGACGTATCGGCTTCGATTCGCGACCTGGCTTCTGGGCTGCGTGATGCTGGGTGGCACAGCGAATGTTTTCGCGATGCCGTCTCCGATCGAAGCCGAGGATATGCCGGCCGCTTCCGGCGCGGTGTCCGGTTCGACCAGATTGGCGCAGGCGCAACCGGCTCCGACAACACCACCAACCGCCGCGCCGGCCGCAACACCCGTGCCTGCGCCCGCAGCGACACCCGCGCCCGCGCAGGCAGCAGCACCCGCCGAGCCGGTCGGAAACGTGGCGACGCTGACCGGCACCGCTACCGTCACCCGCAACAACGCGTCGACGCCGCTCAAGCTGCAGGACGACATCTATCTCAACGATGTGCTGCAGACCTCGGCCAATTCCACGCTCGGCATCACCTTCAACGACGCCACCACCTTCAATCTCACCGCCAATGCATCGATCACGGTCGACAATTATGTCTATGAGGACGGCGGCAAGCAGAACGCCGCGGTGTTCGATATCGCCAGGGGTACGGTGGCGTTTGTTGCCGCCGCTGTTGCCAAGACCGGCGACATGACAATATCGACGCCGACCGCGACGCTGGGCATTCGCGGCACCACCGGCCTCGTCGAAGTGCCGCAAAACGCATCGGCCGCGAACGCCAACGATGTGGCGATCAAGCTCTATCCCGACCCGGACGGCAAGGTCGGGCATATCGACGTCAACGACCGCAGCGGCGCGCGGCTTGGTTCGCTCACGCAAGGCGCCAGCGGCTTTACGATCCGGCCCGGCGCCGGCGGCCGCTTTACCGCGGCACCTTTGATGATTTCGCCGCAGCAGGCGCAGCGCGATCAGGGCATCGTGCGCCAGGTCCATGCCGCCCAAAGCGTCGGGCGACAGATCGTCGCCCAGCAGCGCGCGTTGCGGCAGGCCAATCCGGCGAGAAACAATAATCTGCGCAACAACCCGGCGCGTCAGCCCGGCCTGCAGCGGCAGAACGGCCTGCCGCAGCAACGGCAGCAGGGCTTGCAGCGTCAAGGCTTGCCGCCGCAGCAGCGTCAGGGTTTGCAGAACCGGCCAGGCCAGCCCGGACAACCGCAGCCACCGGGCTTGCAGCGGCAAGGCGTGCAGCCGGGCGCGCCCGGCGTGGCACGACCCGGATTGCAGGGGCAAGGCGCGCCAGGTGTGGCGCGACCCGGATTGCAAAACCGGCCTGCGTTGCTACAGCGGCGGCCGGCTGCGCCGAAGGGCAAGCCACCGCCGAAGGAAAAGCGCTGACTGAGAACGTCGCCAGCGCAACGCATGACTATCGGCTGCTAGGCCGCCCGCCACAGCCAGTCACGCACGATCTGCACCAGGTTGACGTGCCGGTCTCGGCCTGTTGCGGATGCAGCCTCGTTGTCGGGTTCGGGCTCCGCGGCTGTCACCACGGAGATTTCCTCCGCCGGTCGGGACGAGATCTCAAGCGCCGTTGCGCCGTCGGATGATGGTGCCTCGACCGGTTGGGTTTCGACCGATTGAGCCTCGACGGAGGGCGCCTCGATCAATTCCGCTTCAACGAGATCGTTCTCAATCATGAAAGGCAAATCCGCCTCGGTCGGCGACGGCATCAAGTCGGGCGGCGGCGCAATTGTTGCGGGTATCGTCAGCGGCGGTTGGGGCGCAACACTCGGCCGGCGCCGGCGCTTGACGAGAGCCGGCGGCTTTCTGGCCTTGGACCGGCGTTGCGCGAGAGCCGCGGCTTCGATCGCAAGCGGTCCGACATTGGCCAGAAAGGCGCGTTCGTAAGCGCGAGAGAGCCGTTCGACCGCGGCTTCGAGCGGCAGCCAGTCGACAGCCCGGACGTCATCCATCAATTCATGAGCTGGTTCGCCGCCGGTCTCCATGCGCCAGTAGTGAACAACCTTGAACCGCCCGCCTGAACTCGTAGACCAGCGTTCCCAGAAATTCATGCACGGACACATCATGCCCGGTTTCTTCCAGCACCTCGCGCTCGGCGGCGTCCCGCGGCGTTTCGCCGTCGTCGAGTTTGCCCTTGGGAAGAACCCATTCGTTGCGCTTGCGCAGCCGCACCACCGCGATCAGCGGGGTTTGTTCCGGCCGCAGCACAATGCCTCCCGCCGCCAAGACAGGCGCTCGTGTCATCGCAATCCCTTTTGAATTTCGAAATCGTATTCGAGCCTGGATTTTATACGCAAGCACGCTTGCAAAATCGAGACCAGAGCGGGTTCCGTTCCGATTGAATCGGAACGGAGGCGGGAACCCGCCGCCTAGAGCAGATCGGTTCCGATGAATCAGAAGCGACGCTCTAGTCTTTTGTCTTGACGCGTTTTCTTCACGCGAACCGGTATCCACTTCGCTCGAAAACGCTGTAGATATTCAAGCGGGCTTTCGCATCAAGGGTTGGCCGGCAAAAATCCGCGTGCCTTCGCTGACATTGTCGCAAAACTCGAAATGATCCGGCGCCAGCACGATGATGGTCGAGCCGTGCTCGAACCACCCGAGTTCGTCGCCCTTGCGCACGCTTGTCTCGCACGGGAACACGGTCGGTCCGCGGCTTGCGGCATTGAGCACGATGTCGAGGAAATGCAGCCGGATGCTCGCCACCAGAATGGCCGCGACCGGCACCAAAGTGAGGATTTCGCCGGATGTCAGCCGGGTCCGGATCACCGCGCGCTCGTTCTTGCAGAACAGCCGCTCGATGCGCTTGAGCGCGATCGGATTGACGTTCCAGGTATCGCCGCTGATGAAGGTGACCTGCTCGATCCGGCTATCGCTGACGGCATGAAAACGATGATACATGCTCGACGTCAGCCGCAAGGTGATGAACCGTCCGTTGCGGTGCGCATCCACCAGCGCGGGATCGCCGAGCAGGTCCATCAGCGAATAGCCGGCGCCCTTGATCTGGAACAGCTCGGTATCTTCGATGGCGCCATACGCGCCGATAATGCCATCGCTTGGACTGACCACGATCGATGGGTCGGGGTCGGGCGGACGCAGGCCCGGTTTGAGTTCGCGCGTAAAACAGTCGTGCAGGCTCTTGAATTCGGTCTTTTTGGCCTCCGACAGATCGAGATCGCTGAACATCCGCCAGCAGGCGATCGAAGCGTCCCGCACCAATGGATTCTCGATCTTGCTGAACCAGCCCATGAACCGGGTCAGCGCCGCCCGGGGAATGCGGTTGGTCAACAGGAAGTTGAGGTCCTCCTGCTGCGTCAGGGCGGAGATCAGGCCCCGGACTGTCATGATTCTGTTAGATGGACCGGCTAGCGCTGGTGGCATGGATTCGTCTCTCCCAATTCTGTCGCTTTCCGCCGCCGCACTCGCCGGCGCCGCGGTAACCTTTCCCAAATTGCAGGCGCGCCTGGCGCTGTCGCGCGCCAAGCACCGCTCGCTGACGGGACATTCCAAGATGTCGCGCCGCGTCGCGCGCCTGATCCCGTTCTATGAATTCGATATCAACGATTTCTTCCGTTCCGACGGCGCGCCGCCAGCTATCGCCACCCAGCGCCAGGACGGCTTCTTCCGGCTCGCGGGCATCTACCAGGACAGGTTCGCGAAAAGCCGGCAGATGACGGCGCAGGCCGCGACCCATATCTCCGACCTGCAGTTCACCGAAGCCTACCGGGTGCCGTTTCAATACAGCCGGCTGGTCCGCGAGCATCTCGGCGCCGGCGCGTTCGTGCAGTCGTCGGCCGGGGTCACCGTCACCGATCTCGACGGCAATGTCGCCTACGACCTGACCGGCTCGTACGGCGTCAATATTTTCGGCAACGACTTCTACAAGGAATGCATCGGAGAGGCCGAGACGCGGGCGCATGCGCTCGGCCCGGTGCTCGGGCCCTACCATCCCGTCATCGCCGACAATGTCGAACGGCTGTGCAGGATTTCGGGGCTCGACGAGGTCTCGTTCCACATGTCCGGCACCGAAGCGGTGATGCAGGCGGTCAGACTCGCCCGCTATCACACCCGCCGCTCGCACCTGGTTCGCTTTGCCGGCGCCTATCATGGCTGGTGGGGCGACGTGCAGCCCGGCGTCGGCAATCCGCTGTCGCCGCACGAAACCTATACGCTCGCCGAAATGTCCGAGCGGACGCTGCACGTCCTGAAAACCCGCAACGATATCGCCTGCGTTCTGGTCAATCCGCTGCAGGCGCTGCACCCCAACGGCAACGCGCCGGCGGATTCGGCGCTGGCCGACAGCTCGCGCAAAGCCAACTTCGACCGCGCCGCCTACACCCAGTGGCTGAAATCGCTGCGCGAGGTCTGCACCCAGCGCAACATCGTGCTGATTTTCGACGAGGTCTTTGTCGGCTTCCGGCTTGCCGCCGGCGGCGCCCAGGAATATTTCGGCGTGCGCGCCGACATGGTGACCTATGGCAAGAGCCTCGCCGGCGGGCTCCCGGTCGGCGCGGTCTGCGGCCGCAAGGATCTGATGCGCCGTTTCCGCGACGATCGCCCGGTCGATGTCTGCTTCGCCCGCGGCACGTTCAACTCGCATCCCTATGTCATGACCGCGATGGACGAATTCCTGAGCCGGCTTGCGAGCCCCAATTTCAGCGCGGTCTATAACGGCCTCGACGAGACCTGGAACGGCCGCGCCCGGCAGTTGAACGACCGGCTTGCCGCGCAAACCCTCCCGGTGCGGGTCGCCAACCTGTCTTCGATCTGGATGGTCCATTACACCGAGCCGTCCCGCTACAATTGGATGCTGCAATACTATCTGCGGGCCGAGGGGCTCGCGCTGAGCTGGGTCGGAACCGGACGCCTGATCTTCAGCCTGAACTACACCGACGCGGATTTTGCCGAAGTCGCGAACCGTTTTGTCGCCGCCGCTGAAAAGATGAAGCAGGACGGCTGGTGGTGGCACGACGCCTCACTCACCAACAAGAAAATCCGCCGCCAAATCCTGAAAGAGATGCTGACAAGAAAAAGGGCGCCGTAGTTTCGCGGCGCCCGTTTTCCGCGATCACGAAAACCTCAGGCCGGCCGCTCTTCGAGGCCGTGCTCGATGAGATCGAGACCCGGATCGATCAGTTCGCCCTTCAACAGGAACAGCGGCGACTTGTAGTACAATTTGAAGTCGCTGAACGGGTCGGTGAGGATCTTGGTCATCCAGACGAGGCCGGTTTCGATGTCGCGGATGAAGAACAGGTGGACGGTGCGGAACAAGAGCCCGCCGGCGCCGATCACCAGCCAGATCTTGGCGACCTGCCGCATGAAATCGACTGACGTGGCCCAGGGCTTGAACAACCCGAACAAGGTCGGATCGAAGTACAGCACCACCGGCGACAGCGCCCAGATCGTCATCAGCACGATCTTGCGCTGCAGGTTGTAGCCGACCTTGATCTCTTCCTTGTGCTCGTGGGTGGCCTGGTTGATGTGGTCGTAGCCCTTGGGCTCGAAGAAGAAATGGCCGGCCTGGCGCGAGGTCATGGAAACCAGCCAGCCGATCAGCGCCGACACCACCGGATCGAAGAAGATCATGACATAGCCGATCATGAAGCTGACGGCGCTGACAAAATGCAGGCTCTGATTGATCCGGCTGTGATGATAATAGCGATGGTCATCCCAGCGCTGGGTTCGCAATTGTTCCAGGAAGCTCTTGATCATTCTCTCCCCCAAGAAAAGGTGGTTGACGTTCTGTCTATCGCGATTCGATGTACGGCGTATGACATCATCATAATGACACATGCCGGTTGCGCGACGATAATGTTGCGCAACTGCGCGCCGAACCAGAGCGTTTTCCAGCGAAAGCCTGCCCGGACTTGATCCGGATACCGGTTCGCGTCTGGAAAACGCGCCAAAACAAAAAAGACTGGAGCCTCGGTTCAAATTCCGCTCTAGGCAGCGGCGGCCGCTTCAAGCTTGCGGAAACGGATCAGCGAGAAGTGACCGAACGGCGGCACCGGGCGACGCTCGACCAGTTCCATCCCCGCGGCTCCGGCCGCCCACTGGGTATAGCGCGACCACGCAAAGTCGGTCCGGAATCCGAGCTGACGCACCACCGGCTGCAGCCCCTTCTCGATGACACGGCGCACCCCGGCATCGGCGCTGACGCGGCTGAGCAGAATGATCTCGCCGCCCGGCCGCAGCACGCGGGCGAACTCGTCCATCGCCGCTTCCGGGTTAGGCACCGCGGTCACGACATATTGCGCCATCACCACGTCAAAGGAGGCGTCGGGGAATTCCAGCTTCTCGGCATCCATGACCGCGAGGCCCTCGACATTCTTCAGCCGGAAATCGGCGACCCGCTCCCTCGCCTTGCGCAGCATGCCTTCCGAGATATCGGTGCCGAAGATGCGAAGGTTCGAAGCATATTGCGGCAACGAAATTCCGGTGCCGACGCCGACCTCGAGGACCCGGCCGCCAATATTGTTGGTAGCGATAATGGCGGCTTGCCGGCCCTTTCCGAACACCCCGCCAAACACCAGGTCATAGATCGGCGCCCAGCGGTCATAGGCGCGCTCGACCATTTCGCGGCTGAAGTCCAACTGTGTGGTTTCGTCAAGCTTGATGATTTCGGCCATGGTGAGACTACTCGCTGTTCTGATGATCCGTTAGCCGCGCACAGCGCTTCTGCCCGCCACGCGGCGGGCAGGTCGCAGCGAGCGGCTCGGCTGCAACACTGTCAGATTGCCAATGAACTGCCTGGCACTGTTTTCCCAGGAACGCTCGAGCGCAAAATTCCGGCACGTTTCGCGGGACATGCCGAGGGCGCGAAGGCAGGCGCTTCGCAAATCGGTATCCAAGGCCCCGATCGGATGATCGGCGATCACGTCGAGCGGGCCCGTCACCGGAAACGCTGCGACCGGCGTGCCGCAGGCCAGCGCTTCGAGTTGAACCACGCCGAAGGTGTCGGTGAGGCTCGGAAACACAAAGACGTCCGCCGCCGCCAGATGCGAGGTCAAATCCTGGCCGGTTTTTTCGCCGAGGAATTTGGCCTTGGGATAGCGGCGTTCCAATTCCGCTTTTTGCGGTCCATCGCCGACCACGACCTTGGATCCCGGCAAATCCAGCGAGAGAAACGCCTCGATGTTTTTTTCAACCGCGACACGGCCCATGGTCATGAAGATCGGTCTCGGCAAATCGAGCTCGGCCGGATGGTCCGGGGAGAACAGCCTGGTGTCGACGCCTCGGGTCCAGGTGCCGAGCCTGCCGAAGCCTCGCGCGCTGAGTTCCTGCCGCAGCGAGGCGGTGGCGATCATGGTCATGGCGCCTGCGGCATGAAAGTGACGCAGCACCGCATAGCTCACACTGGCCGGGATGATCGAGCGAACGGCGATGTATTCCGGGAAGCGCGTCGTATAGGACGTCGTGAAAGCGAGGTTGCGGCGACGGCAATAGGCCCTTGCCGCCCAACCGATCGGCCCTTCGGTCGCGATGTGAATGGCGTCCGGTGATGCCGCCTCTATTCTGTCGGCGATCCGCCACGGGTTCGGCAAGGCTATTCGCAATCCCGGATAGGTCGGAACGGCCATCGACGGAAATCCATCGGGGGTCAGAAAGTCGATTTCGGCTCCCAGCGCCGATGCGCTGCGGGCCAGCGAGGTCAACGTGCGAACCACGCCGTTCACCTGCGGATGCCAAGCATCGGTCGCAATCAAAATCCGCATCACCGGGACCCACGTTGCTGATTCTCAAGTCGCGACGTTCGGCCAAGGATATTTCAGGCGTGTGACGACACAGATGTGTAGTCATTCTTTTTGCGGTTCGAGCTGCAGAAACTGCGGGCCAGGGTGCCGCAAGGCTCATTCTTGTCAGGAAGATTGCCGTCGCATGACAGCACGATGAAGGTGCTTGCCGCCAGCGCCCGGCAGGCTGAGCGGCCGGTCAGCGCCGTCGCGTGCTCAAAATTAGTTAAGTCGCGTTCTCTGAATTAGTTAACAAGTCGTCCCCGGCGAGGGCCGCGACGACCCCTTGTCGCACCGCGGCAGGGCGGTGCGGCGAAGCTGCGCTCGGCACGTCCTCGCGCCGCCGCCCGGACTCCCGCCAAACCTTTGCGGCTACGGCCGCCCGCAAAGTCTTCACCTACGCGTGCACGATTTGGCCGTCGGTCGATGCCCGTGCATAGTCCAAAATCGTGGACTGTTTCCGCCACCAAATTTTGCACCTGAAAAGCTGTTTTCGATCAACGGGCTTTTTAGAAGTGCAGATTTCTTGATTTCTGCACCTCGCCGGTCAATGTCCGTTGTTAGGGGTGGAACGGACTCTCAGCGGGCGCGAGGCCACTTCTCAGTTTGACCCCTAGCGGAAGTCCACTCAATCTTGCACCTACCGAAGAGGTGGCCCCACGACTTGCATGTGGTGGTTTGCCATCAGCTTCTGGTTCGTATCGGCATCCACACCTTGCCGCTCCGCGAACATCATTTCGAACCCACCGGGCGCCACACCGAACAGCAATACACCGGGCTCCGTCCCGATGGTAACCGGAATCCTTAATTTCCCCGGCCGTGATTGTTTCCAGGCGGCAACACGATTTCGGCATCGTGACCGCCCGCCCGAGGACCTGCACGGTATCGCCTCACATTCCTCATAAAGCGACCGAGGAGTGGCTGGTCCGGCGCTATGGCGCCGGCAGGACCCACCCTGTAAACTCAACCGTTCAAATCAGTCCGGGGGGACGATGCGTCTATCGATGCGTCTCAAGACGCTTCTGCTTGCGGCCGCGGTGATTGCGGTCTCGTTTCTGGTCAGCCTGAAGGCCATGGACTGGCTGTCGCCGCGCGGCAACGGCCCGGCGCCGGTGCTGGCCGAATTGCCGCCGCTGCCGCCGCCTCGCGCAGTTCGATCATCGTTGCGCCGGTCACGGTTTCGCTGGCCGCGATCCGCGACGTCGCCGATCGTGCCGCGCCGCGCACTTTCGCGGGCAAGGCCGACAACCCGTCGCCGCAGGTTCTGCAGAACGCCGACATCGGCTGGACCGCTTCGCGCGGACCGATCGCGGCGGCCGGCGCCCAGGATGTGCTGTCGCTGACGACGGCGCTGACCGGAACGCTGAATGCGACCGGCTCGCTGTCATCGAAGACGACGGGCGCGGTCGCCAACGCGCTCGGCAGCCTGCTCGGCGGCAACGCCGCCAAGCAGATCGGCAGCATCAATATCAAGAACATCAACGCCAACGGGGACATCAAGGGCAGCATCACCATCACCTCGCGGCCCAAGCTCGCCGCGGCCTGGCACCTTGAGCCCAATCTGGCCGGTCAGGTCACCCTCGGCGATACCAACCTTTCGGTGGCCGGGGCCCGCGTCAACGTCCCGGCGCAGGTCAAGCCGCTGATCGACAAGGCGGTCGCCGATCAGCTCGGCGCGCTGGGGGAGCGGATCCGCAACGATCGCGCCTTCGAGCAGCATGCGCGGGTGCAATGGGACCGGGCCTGCCGTTCAATTCAACTGCAAGGCACCGCCGCGTCGAGCGTGCCGCCGCTTTGGCTCGAGCTGCGGCCGACCCGTGCGATCGCGGTACAGCCGCGTGTCGATGCTTCGGCGGTCACGGTGACGGTCGGTATCGAGGCGGATACCCGCATCACGCCGACAGAGACCAAGCCCGACTGCCCGTTTCCCGAGAAGATTTCGATCATCCCGCCGACCCCGGGAGGGGTCAGCATCGCCGTGCCGATCGACATGCCGTTTACCGAGATCAACAAGATCGTGGAGGCGCAGTTCGCCGGCCGCAGCTTTCCGGAGGACGGCTCGGGTTCGGTCGATGTCACCGTCAAGCACGCCACCGTCGCCGCATCCGGCGATCGGCTGTTGATCTCGCTTTTGGTGCACGCCAAAGAGAAAAAGAGCTTCTTCGGTTTCGGCGGCGAAGCCACCGTCTACGTCTGGGGAAGGCCGGTGCTCAACCAGGCGCAGCAGACCCTGCGGCTAAGCGATATCCAGCTCGCCGTCGAATCCGAGGCGGCATTCGGACTGCTCGGGGCCGCGGCGCGCGAGGCGATGCCGTATCTGCAAAAGGCCCTGGCGGAAAAGGCCGTCATCGATCTCAAACCATTCGCCGCGAATGCGCAGAAAAAGATCGCGGACGCGATCGCCGATTTCCAGAAGAATGAAGACGGCGTGCGGGTGGAGGCGGAAATCACCAGCCTGCGGCTTGCCGACATCGCCTTCGATTCCAAAACGCTGCGCGTGACCGCCGAAGCCGACGGCGCGATCAATGTTTTCGTCACGGCGCTGGGCGGGCTGTGAGCTTGCAGCCGATACGCTTCACCGTGGATACCGGTTCGCGAAGAAGCGCTCCAGGATAAAGGAGCAGAGGCTCCGTTCCGATTCAATCGGAACGGAAAAAACTCTTTTCTTTTATTCTTTCTTTTATTCGACGCGTTTTCCTGGCTCGAAAACGCTCTAGCCCTCGAATTTGAACGAGACGTTGAGCTTGGCGCGATAGGCTTCAATCTTGCCCTTGGCATCCAACTGCATATCAAGCTTGACGACTTCGGCGACGCGAAGATCGCGCAGAGATTTTCCTGCCCTGTCGACCGCTGCCTTGGCCGCCTTCTCCCAAGAATTCCTTGCTGGTACCGATGAGTTCAATGACCTTGTAAACACTCTCAGCCATATCGTCCTCCCTTTCCATGTTAGGCAGGAAGCAGGCGATCCTGCCGGCAACAAGCCTAACACCGCGGTATCACCGCTGAAAAGCGCAATCCGGAACCGGCGGAGCGGCGGCACTTGCTCAAAAGTCAGCTTTGCGGGCAACCATCAAGCCGCGTAGAAGAGTGCCCTGCAACAAAGCCCAGAAAGCCAGGGAGAAGAACACCGTGGAGCCACCAGCAACCGTGATCGCCGCCGGCCTCGTCCTCGCCGCGTCCGGCAGTACGGCGAACGCTCAGATTTCCAACGACGTTGTCAAGATCGGCGTGCTCACCGACATGTCCAGCCTCTATGAGATCGCGGCAATTGACCTGAGCCTCATGGTGAGGAGCGCATCTTGCGCGTCTCGAACCATGACGGCTGCGAGGGCTAGCGTGCTTTGTAATCCTTCGAGACGCGCGCAAGATGCGCGCTCCTCAGGATGAGGTTTCAGACCTCATGGTTTAGAGTCGTCATTGCGAGGAGCGAAGCGACGAAGCAATCCATTCTTGTTTGTGGCTCGATGGATTGCTTCGCTTCGCTCGCAATGACGGCCTATTTCCTTGGCTGCATTTCGAGTCGGACTTCTCAGGATGAGGTTTCAGAGCCTCATGGTGAGGAGTGCGTCTTCGCGCGTCGCGAACCATGAAGCCCCGATGCGGCCATCCTTCGAGACGGCGCTAACGCGCCTCCTCTGGATGAGGTGATCTTGCGTTGACAGAAACGCGTCAGGGAAAAGCCCGGGCGCGCTTTGATTTTGCGCGATCGGACCAGCCACGATCTCTTCGGCTTATTCCGTCGAATATTTGAACTCAGGCATCGCCTTGAGCTGATCCTTGGTCGCATTGAACACGGCGTGGTCCGGGTACCACGGATTGGCCTTCGAGGCCGGGGCCGATCCGGACGCGGCACCGGTGGTGGTTCCGCTCGCAGCACCCGTCGTGACCGGCGAAGCCGGGCGGCTGCCCGCGCCATTCGGCGAACCCGCCACACCCGTATAGGCGATCGGCTCATTGACGAACTTGATCTTGTCGTAGGGAACCGCGACAAGATGCGCACCCATGCCGAGGAAGCCGCCGACGCCGAGCACCACCGCCTTGATGTTTCCGTTTCTGTCGATGAGCAGATCGTTGATCGAACCGATGCTCTCATTGTTGTCGTTATAGACGCTGACGCCGACGACTTTCGACGTGCGCCAATCGCCTCGCACCGAGGAACTCGACATCGGTGCCGCATTGGTGCCATCGGAGGTCGCCGCCGGTGTTTGCGCGAACGCAACGGTCGCAAGCAATCCCGCGCCGGTCAAACCGGCAATTACAGATTTTGCAAACATTTGGTTTTCTCCTTGATCTGGTCAGGAGAAAACTCACCGATCCGTCCGCCGTTCCCGCTGACGAAGGTTTTTCAAATTGTGCGATGCCGATGACGGAGAAGTTCCGTGGAACATTTCAGTCATCATCAAATCTTCAATCGGCGGATTTGACGGACCGAAATCTCGCTCGCGGCCGGTTGCGGCGCCACAGCGATGAGCGACATCGGCTGACGGCAACATGGTTGCGCGTTTTGTGCTACTCAATGTTGTAAATATTGCCCTTTCCTGCATCGATGATTTGGGAGGACTTTCATGCGCAACCATTCATGGGGTCAATTCGAGGGTGCGTGCGGATGCAGCAGACGCAGCATGGCTGTTGAGGCCACCACAAGCAGACGAAATGTCCTTCGCGGCCTGGCCGCCGCCGGGCTCGTGGCATCTGCACCGATCGCTTGCTCGCCCGTGCTCGCTCAGGTTACCTCTTCCT
This sequence comes from uncultured Pseudomonadota bacterium, assembly GCA_963771225.1. Lineage (GTDB taxonomy): Bacteria > Pseudomonadota > Alphaproteobacteria > Rhizobiales > Xanthobacteraceae > Bradyrhizobium. The sequence goes on from CAVYSR010000019.1 coordinate 140,909, forward strand.
CGAAACTTCCCTTCATCGATGTCCATCATCATTTCGTGCCCCCCGCTTTTCTCGCTGAAAATCGCGATCGGGTCTCGCCGGCAGCGCTTGGATGGGAGCCCCAAAAGGCCCTCGATGCAATGGACGCGGAAAACGTCGTAACCGCCGTTCTCTCTCTTCCGCTGCCTGGAGTGTGGTTCGGGGACGTGCAAGCTGCCCGCCGCATGTCACGGACGTGCAACGAATACGCCGCGGATCTTGCCCGGAACCACCGCGGACGTTTTGGTCTGTTCCCTGTTGTGCCCCTTCCCGATACTGAAGGTAGCCTGCACGAGATCGAATATGCGTTCGACGTGCTCAAGGCAGACGGCATTGGCCTTTTAACAAGCTATGGAGACAGCTCCGGCACAAAGTGGCTCGGCAATCCCGCCTTTCAGCCTGTTTTCGAAGAACTCAACCGGCGCAAAGCCGTCGTTTTTGTCCACCCGATAGTGCCGGGATGCTGCCAAAAATTGCTGCCCGATGTCTCACCCCTGGTGGCGGAAATTCCGCAAGATACCACGCGGGCCGTAACCAACCTCTTGTTTACCGGAACATTCGCCCGCTTCAAGGATATCCGTTTTATCTTCTCGCATGGGGGCGGAGATGTTCCGATGGTGATGGGCCGCATGCACGACTATGCACCGAGGAACATCGGCGAGATAGCTCCGAACGGCATCGAATATGAACTGAAGCGACTGTATTATGATGTTGCCGGCACGGCATATCGACCCGCGATAGCAGCACTCACCAAACTTGTTCCCTCGACGCAGATTTTGTTCGGCAGCGACCACCCATTTGTGCCGCTGCACGAAACCGCAAAGCGCATCAATGAGCTTGATCTCTCTTCCACCGATCTTCAGGCCATTAGTTGCGATAACGCGCGCGCGCTTTTGCCGACCTTAGACCGCACATAGCTCTGTAGCCTGGGCGCTGCATCCTGATCTGAAGCTACCAAACGGCTCTTACACGGCTCCAGATCAGGTCTGGTAGTTGATCAGCAGCGCCGAGAACGATGAACTGCCGCTGCTGGCGGTGCTGCTGCTGCCGGTCGCGCTGTAGGACGACGGCGACGAGCTCGACAATGAATTCTGCAGCGACTGGAGAAATTGCTGCAGAATGTCGTTGGCGGTGGTGCCCGATGAACTGCCGGTGCTGCCGCCCGAGGATGAACTGGAGGAAGAGCTGCCGGTGGGCGGTGGACCGCCATGGCCGCCATGATGGCCGCCGTGAGCGCCGCCTGGTCCGCCCGGCCCGCCTGGTCCGCCGGGACCGGCTGGCGAAAGGCCACCGCCCGCAGCACTCGCACTGCTGGCGCTGGTTGAGTCGCCGGCGCCGCCGGGGCCGTTCGCGAAGGCCGCCGCGAAGACGCCCTGCAGCTCGGTAGCCTGATCGCTGGTCAGCTTGCCGCTGGACACTTCACCGGCAATCAGGGTGTCGATCTTCGACTTCAGGTCGCCGGGAGAGGCGTTGGTGCCGCCGGTGGAGTTGCCCGGGCTATTGCTCTGTAACGACGAGTTGATGTCGTTGAGTGCGGAGGACAATGCGCTCTGATCGGACGAACTGATCGCACCGGAGCTTACTTCCGTCTGCAGCTCGTTCTGCAGCAGCTGCAGAGGCGACAGGTAATTGCTGCCGGAGGTCGCCGAGATCGAGGTCATGATGGCTCCAAAGGTTCTTGCAAGATGCCTCAACGTTAAGGTTAATGGTCTTAACGAAGTCTTTTTGTTGCCCGACTGGCGTGTTGCATCGTGTTGTGAGGCAAGCGTCAGAAACATTTCGAAACAAAAATCGTCGAATTCTCGAATCACGGACAAGACTCCGCATGGCTACGGCATCGCCGAACATTCTCGTCGTTGACGACGACCGCGAGACGCGGTCGCTGATCGCGAAATATCTGCGCAGCAACAGCTGCAACGTCACGGTGGCGATCGACGGGCGCGAAATGGTCCGGGCGATGGCCGACCATCGCGTCGATCTGCTGATCCTCGACGTGATGCTGCCGGGTGAAGACGGCCTCAGCCTGTGCCGCAAGGTGCGCGCGGAATCGCAGGTGCCGATCATCATGCTCACCGCGCGCGGCGAGGACGTCGATCGCATTCTCGGACTGGAAATGGGCGCGGACGACTACCTGGCCAAGCCGTTCAATCCGCGCGAGTTGCTGGCGCGGATCAACGCGGTGCTGCGCCGCCATGCCGCCGCCCAGACCGCGAGCGCCATCAACGGCGCGACCGCCCTCACCTTTCTGGGGTGGCGGATCGATTTCAGGCTGCGCGAGTTGCGCAATCCGGCGGGCGCGCGGGTGGCGATGACCAGCGCCGAGTTCGACCTGCTGCGAACCTTCTGCGAGCGGCCCGGCCGGGTGCTGTCGCGCGACAGCCTGCTCGATCTCACCCAGGGCCGCAACGCCGGCTCGTTCGAGCGCAGCATCGATGTGCTGGTCAGCCGCATCCGGCGCAAGATCGAGCCCGATCCGCAGGACGCCACCATGATCAAGACCGTGCGTTCCGGCGGATACATGTTCACCCCCGCGGTGGACGCGGTCGCCGCCCCCGCCGGCGGCCGAACATGAAGCTGCTCGGCTTCCTCAATCTCAGGGGTATCAGCGGACAGATCGCGGCACTGGTGGTCGCCTCGATCGTCGCCATACACCTGATCCTCACCACCACCTTTTTCGTGCACCGGCCGGACCAGCCCGATCCCTCGATCGACCGCGGACACAATCAGCTTGCCGCCGTGGCCCAGCTTCTCGGCACCGCGCCCGCGGCGGAGCGGCCGCGGCTTCTCGCCGACATTGCCAAGACGTTTCCGCAACTGGAGATCCAAGTGCTGCCGCCGGATCCCGCCGCCGCGCGGCGATGCCGGACAACCCCGAACTGCGCAGTTTGCGTCGCCGCCTCGGCAGCGGCTACCGGACCTTTCCGCTGGCGAAGGGCGCAGATGACCAACAAGGTCGGCATCGCGCTGCCGGACGGCGCGATGATTTCCGCCAGAGTTGGACTGCGGCAACGTCCGTTCTGGCAGGGACCGTGGACGCTGACCCTGATGTTTGCCGTCGTCAGCGTCACCCTGCTCAGCCTGTGGGCCGCCCGGGCCCTGACCGCGCCGCTGTCGTCGTTCGCCAAGGCCGCCGAGGATTTCAGCCTGAACGGCGCCGCGGCGCCGCTGCCCGAACGCGGCCCCGAAGAAATCCGCTCGGTGGCCAAGGCGCTCAACCGGATGCGGGAGCGCATCACGACCCTGATCGACGACCGCACCAAGATGCTGGCCGCCATCAGCCACGACCTGCGCACGCCGATCACCCGGATGCGCCTGCGCGCCGAATTCATCGAGGACGACGGCGCATCGCAACCGCATGCTGCGCGATCTCGAACAGATGCGCTCGATGCTGGAGGCCGTGCTCTCCTTCCTGCGCAACGACCGCAAGCTCGAATCCATGACGCTGGTCGACATCGCAACCACGCTGCAGCTGGTCACCGATCAGTTCGCCGACATGGGACACAAGGTCGCCTATGACGGCCCCGAACACGCCATGGCCACGGTGCGGCCCGACGACCTGCATCGCAGCGTCACCAATCTCGTCGAGAACGCGGTCAGGTACGGCGCCGAGGCCACCATCCGCCTGCGGCTGTCGCCGGAGACCGCGACCATCGAGGTCGAGGACGATGGCCCCGGCATTTCCGACGCGCGCAAGGAGGTCATGCTCGAACCGTTCGTGCGCGGCGACGACGCCCGCAATATGGATGAGGCCGCCGGGCTTCGGTCTCGGCCTCTCGATCGCGCGCACCATCGTGATCGCGCATCACGGCGCGCTGTCACTCAATGACCGGCAGCCGCATGGATTGATCGTTCGGATTCAATTGCCGGTGCGCCAGCAGAGCCGGCAATCGGCCGCCTGAGCGCTAAGGCCTCAGGCCGCCAGTCGATCGGTTTCCGAATCCTCGAAAAACGCCACCGCCTCGAACCGGTAGTCGCAGACCTGGCAATGCCAGAGATACGAAGTGCGGCGCGGACCGTTTTCAACCCAGTCGGGCGCCGCGATCGGCGCGCCGCATTGGGCGCAAGGATTCCCGCGAGGCAAATAGCGGACGTCTATTTTGGCCATGACGCATCTCCCTTGCTGTTTGCTGTTGAAACGAATGGGACAGCTTCGCTGCCGGATTGAGTCGTTCCGCGCTGTTGCGGGCCATTCTTGATGCGCAGCATTTGATGCGTCAATGAGTTTTTTGAACGGCGAGCCGGCTGGATTAAATTGTCGCAGCCCGACGACGGCCGACGCTGCGTCAATGCGGCTTCGGATCGATCGCCGGTTCAAGGCTATGAACGGCGTCCGGCTTGCGGACGTGAATGGTGGCGATGTCGTCGGCATACACCTTCTGCCAGCCGTCCATGTGATCGAGCAGCTTGGTCGCCGCACTCTGCGTCCGCATCAGCGTCGCCTCGATCTTGTATTCATCCAGCAGCCGAAACAGATTTTCCGGCTCCATCAATCCGCTGGCGGCGTTGTGATCGACAAAGAATTTCTCGCCATAGATGTCGGTGCGGCCGTCGATGAACGGCGCGACGCCGGTGTAGATCAGATAGCCGCCGAAATCGTAATCGTTGAAGACGCGGGTGAAATTCATCTTCTTCAGCGCAACCACCGCCGCGACCGGCGATTGCCGGGCATTGGGCTCGAAGCGGGCGTATGAAGCATAGGCCACCGTTCCCGCCGCCAGCACGATGGCGAGGCCGGCGAACAAAAGGCCGCGTGACGGTCTGGTCGCGCTCGACGATGAGGCCTCGGCGGCGCCGATCTGGTTGGCGAGCGGGACGGCGAGAACCATCGGCGCCAGCAGCGCCAGAACTTCGGCGGCCCGGCCCTGGGCCAGCGCCATGTGCAGCAATCCCAACAGCAGCAGGATGCGCGTCGGCGGCAACTTAATGCCACGCAGCAGCGCCAGTCCGATCGCCATCAACAGGCAGATTTCGAACGGCGTGATGCTGCTGAAATCAGCCGGCCGCCATTCCGTGATCAACGCGCAGCACGCTGCCCAGTTCCAGGATGTTCTTCGAGGCCAGCATCGAATTCCAGCCATAGGGCGTGCAGCAGGCCGCGATCACCGCACCGACCCCGAATGCCGCCCAGCGCAGCGCCAGCGATTTCCGCGACGCAGCATCGGCGCCGACCACCGCATCGAGCGCGATCGGTCCCACCAGCATCAGGCCGAGGATAAAGCCGCCATGCAGATTGGCCCACAGCGCCAGCAGCGGCAGCAGCCAGAATGACGGCGCGTCGCGCCGATCGGCTGCGTCCATCAATCCGCCGACCCAGGCCATCATGACCGGCAGCGCCAGCACATGCGGCCGCGCCAGCAAATGCTGCGCCGTCAGCGCCAATGCCGCGGCGACGAACACAATCGTGGCGCTCTGGCTCAGATGCCGGCTCAGGAATTTCGCCAGCAACGCAAACGTCAATGCGCTCGCAGCAGCGGTCAGCACCACCGGCCCGCTCCAGCCGAACAGCGCATAGGCTTCGGCGTAGAGCACCTCCGACACCCACTGCATCGAAATCCAGGGGTGGCCGCGCATGGTGAAAGAATAGATATCGGTGTGCGGCACGGCATGATTGTCGAGCATCCACTGGCCGACCGTGATGTGCCACAAGGTATCGGGGTCGAGCAGCAGCCGGTTGCCGGCCACGACCAGCAGCACATAGATGGCGAGGCCGACCCAAAGCGGCAGCAGCCCATGCAAGGGGCTGGTGCGCTCGGCGCTGTGGGTGATGGACAGGGTCATCGGCGCGGCCTGATCTCTTGGATAATGACTGGCGGTTTCCGGCCGGATCGAAGCACGCCAAGGCATAATTCTTGGTAAATCCGCAGCCAGCGGATACAAGAAGGCTTAAGAAAGCCGGGATTTGGCCGCATCGGTGCCCGTGGCGAATGCGGTGGTCGAGCTTAGCCCGGCATCGCGCCCGCCCGAGCCCGTAAAAGAGGCCAAGAACGATGAAACGTCTGTTATCGCTCGGCTGGCTCGCCGCCATGGCGGCGCTGCCGTTTCCGGAAACCGCGCTGGCCCAGCACGCCGAATATGATGCGCTGGTCGCCACCCATGCCAAGGCCAATGGCGTGCCGGAAGCCCTGGTGCATCGGGTGATCGTGCGTGAAAGCCGCTATCAGCCCGGGCTGGTCGGCCGCGGCGGCACCATCGGCCTGATGCAGATCAAGCTCGCGACCGCGCGCGGCCTCGGCTACACCGGCGACGCCGACGGCCTGCGCGATCCCAACACCAACCTCACCTATGCCGTGAAGTATCTCGCCGGCGCCTACCGCGCTGCAAAAGGCGACTACGACCGCGCCGTCCACTATTTCGCCGCCGGCTATTACTACGTCGCCAAGCGCCAGCGGCTCGAACATGGCAGGCATCCCGAACCGGTGCTCGCCGCCGCGCCGTCGAAAGAAGTGGCCAAGGAACCGGCCAAGGATGCCGACGCCAGCGCAGGGCAGGGTTCCAAATAGGCCGGTGCAGCCGGTGCAAACCGGCGGCCCGCGCGTTGACACCCTGCCGCATCGGCCTACATTAGTTCTGTTCCGAGGGGAGCTCCGATGAGGAGCTGAGAGACCGCACGCTCAAAGTCCTGCTGCGATGCAGGGGCGCGAGACCGCGGTGACCCTTTGAACCTGATCCGGGTCATGCCGGCGAAGGGACAGGGATGTATCAGAGTTCGGAGAAGCAGCGCGGGCAGTCGCCCGTCGCCCCACGGGGGGAATCCCCCGTTTCGGTCATCGGCGCCGGCATAGCCGGCGCGTGGCAGGCATTGCTGTTCGCGCAAGCCGGCCACGACGTCACGCTGCACGAGCGCAGCGACGCGGCGATGACGCAATCGACCAGCTACTGGGCCGGCGGCATGCTGGCGCCCTGGTGCGAGGCCGAGACTTCCGAGCCCGTGATCGTCCGGCTCGGCATCCGCTCGCTGGATCTCTGGCGCGAGCATTTTCCGCAAACGCCGTTCAACGGCTCGCTGGTGGTCGCCCATCCGCGCGACCGCGCCGACTTCGAACGCTTTGCCAAGCTGACCTCGGGCCACCGGCGGCTCGACGCCGCGGCCATGAGCGAACTCGAACCGTCGCTGGAAGGCCGTTTTCGCGATGGCCTGTTCTATGCGGATGAAGGCCATGTCGAGCCGCGGCGGATCCTCCCCGAATTGCATGCGCGCCTGGTCGCCGCCGGCGGCACGCTCAAATTCAACAGCGACGTCAGCCCCGACGGGCTTGACGGCATCGCGATCGATTGCCGTGGCCTCGCCGCGCGCGACGCGCAACCAGACCTGCGCGGCGTCAAGGGCGAGATGATCATCGTCGAGAGCGACGAGATCGAGTTGTCGCGGCCGGTGCGGCTGATCCATCCGCGCTGGCCGCTATATGTGATTCCGCGCGGCGGCAACCGCTTCATGCTGGGCGCGACCTCGATCGAAACCGAGAACAACGGCGTCAGCGTCCGCTCGGCGCTGGAACTGCTCAGCGCCGCCTATGCGGTGCATCCGGCGTTCGCCGAGGCGCGCATCGTCGAATTCGGTTCAGGCCTGCGTCCGGCGTTTCCCGACAACCTGCCGCGCATCGCGGTGAATAATCAGAAGATCGCGGTGAACGGACTTTATCGCCACGGCTTCCTGCTGGCGCCGGCGCTGGCGGAACTGACGCTCGGCTATGTCGAGCGCGGCGTGATCGACAATGAGGTGATGCAATGCGCGTGATCGTCAACGGCGAGGCGCGGGAGATCGCATCGGCTCGGGTCGATGCGCTGCTCAGCGAGCTCGAATATGAGGGCACGCATTTTGCGATCGCGCTGAATTTCGACGTGCTGCCGCGCAGCCGCTGGGCCGAGACGGCGCTCAACAATGGCGACGAGATCGAGATCATCACGCCGCGGCAGGGAGGGTGATGGTGATGGGCGGATCGCAACAACATCTCCGCCGTCGTCCCGGCGAAGGCCGGACCCATCGCCGTGCGCCTCGACGGCACGGCCGCGAGCCTGCTGCAACAACGAAGGCCGGGAGTATGGGTCCCGGCCTCCGCCGGGACGACGGCATCGATGTGATGGGACGCTAACGCCATGCTGAACTTCTACGGCAAACCATTCACCTCGCGCCTGCTGGTCGGCAGTGCGCTCTATCCGTCGCCGGCGATCATGCAGGCGGCGATCCGCGCCTCGGGCGCCGGCATCGTCACGGTGTCGCTGCGGCGGGAGGCGGCCGGCGGCAAGACCGGCGATGCGTTCTGGTCACTGATCCGCGAGCTTGACGTCACGGTGCTGCCGAACACCGCCGGCTGCCGCAGCGTGCGCGAGGCCGTGACCACGGCAAAACTGGCGCGCGAACTGTTCGCGACCTCCTGGATCAAGCTCGAGGTGATCGCCGACAACGACACGCTGCAGCCCGACGTGGTCGGCCTGGTCGAAGCCGCATCGATCCTGATCAAGGACGGTTTTGAAGTGTTTCCCTATTGCACCGAAGACCTCAGTGTCGCGATGCGGCTGGTCGATGCGGGCTGCAAGGTGGTGATGCCATGGGCAGCACCAATCGGCTCGGCCCGCGGCATCATCAACCGCGATGCGCTGAAACTGTTGCGCGACCGCCTGCCCGACATCACGCTGGTGGTCGATGCAGGTTTGGGCGCGCCGTCGCACGCCGCGCACGCGCTCGAACTCGGCTACGACGCCGTGCTGCTCAACACCGCGATCGCCAAGGCCGCCGATCCTGTCGCGATGGCGGGCGCGTTTCGATCCGGCGTCGAGGCCGGCCGCGCCGCCTATGAAGCGGGCCTGATGGAAGCCCGCGACTTCGCCTCCCCCTCCACTCCAGTCATCGGGACACCGTTCTGGCATGCCGTATCCTGATCGATTTTATCCTGTGGTCGACAGCGTCGCCTGGGTCGCGCGCCTCGCCGCGCTCGGCGTCGGCACCATTCAGTTGCGCGCCAAGGATCTCAACGACTCCCAGGCGCTGCAACTGGTGAGCGACGCGCTCGCCGCCATCAGCGGCACACCGGCGAAGCTGGTGGTCAACGATTACTGGCGCGCGGCGATCGTCGCCGGCGCCAAGCATTTGCATCTCGGCCAGGAAGATCTGGTGGACGCCGACCTCAACGCGATCCGCGAGGCCGGTCTCACGCTCGGCCTTTCCACCCATGACGACGCCGAACTCGAAACCGCGCTGCGCGCCGATCCCCATTACATCGCGCTCGGTCCGATTTTTCCGACCACGCTGAAATCGATGCGCTTTGCGCCGCAGGGCATCCCGAAGATCACCGAATGGAAAAAGCGCATCGGCGACATCCCGCTGGTCGCGATCGGCGGCATCAAGTTCGAGCAGGCCGCCGAGATCTTCGCCGCCGGCGCGGACTCGATCGCCGTGGTCAGCGACATCACCCAAAACGCCGACCCCGACGCGCGGGTCCGGCAATGGCTTGGGCAAAAGGTGGAGGCGGCGTGATGATGATTTCGAATTACTCCCTGCCGTCATTGCGAGGAGCGCAAGCGACGAAGCAATCCAGATTTGCTTTGTGGCTATGGATTGCTTCGCTTCGCTCGCAATGACGAAAACAAACGACAGTATTCAAAGGAGGATCCCATGAACATCCGCTCCAATCCCGACACCACGCTTCCCGCGGTCACCACCGGCCCGCTGCCGGCGTCGCGCAAGATCTTTGTCACGCCGGACGAAGCGCCGGACGTGCGGGTGCCGCTGCGCGAGATCATGCTGAGCGAAGGCGCCGGCGAGCCGAATTTGCCTGTTTATGACACCTCGGGTCCCTACACCGATCCGGCCGTGACCATCGACGTCAATGCCGGCCTGTCGCGCGGGCGCATCGCCTGGGTAAAGGAGCGCGGCGGCGTCGAGGAATATCAGGGCCGCGACATCAAGCCGGAAGACAATGGCAATGTCGGCGCCTCGCATGCCGCGAAATCCTTCACCGCGCATCACAAGCCGCTGCGCGGCGTCGGCGACCACATGATCACGCAGCTCGAATTTGCCCGCGCCGGCATCATCACCAAGGAGATGATCTACGTCGCGACCCGCGAAAATCTCGGGCGCAAAGTCCAGCTCGAACGCGCCGAAGCAGCCCTCGCCGACGGCGAAAGCTTCGGCGCCTCGGTGCCGGCCTTCGTGACGCCGGAATTCGTGCGCTCGGAAATCGCGCGCGGCCGCGCCATCATCCCCTGCAACATCAACCATGGCGAACTGGAGCCGATGATCATCGGCCGCAACTTCCTGACCAAGATCAACGCCAATATCGGCAACTCGGCGGTGACGTCGTCAGTGGAAGAGGAAGTCGACAAGATGGTGTGGGCGATCCGCTGGGGCGCCGACACCGTGATGGACCTCTCGACCGGGCGCAACATCCACACCACCCGCGAATGGATTCTTCGCAATGCGCCGATCCCGATCGGTACCGTGCCGATTTACCAGGCGCTGGAGAAATGCGACGGCGATCCCGTCAAGCTGACCTGGGAGCTCTACAGGGATACGCTGGTCGAACAGTGCGAACAGGGCGTCGACTATTTCACCATCCATGCCGGCGTGCGCCTGCCCTATATCCACCTCACCGCCAACCGCGTCACCGGCATCGTCAGCAGAGGCGGCTCGATCATGGCGAAGTGGTGCCTGGCGCATCACAAGGAAAGCTTCCTCTACACGCACTTCGAGGAAATTTGCGACCTGATGCGCCAATACGACGTGTCGTTCTCGCTCGGCGACGGCCTTCGTCCGGGCTCGATCGCGGATGCCAACGACCGCGCGCAATTCGCCGAACTGGAGACGCTCGGCGAACTCACGCAGATTGCCTGGAAGAAAGGCTGCCAGGTGATGATCGAAGGGCCGGGCCATGTTCCCCTGCACAAGATCAAGATCAACATGGACAAGCAGCTCAAGGAGTGCGGCGAGGCGCCATTTTATACGTTAGGCCCGCTGACCACCGACATCGCGCCAGGCTACGACCACATCACCTCCGGCATTGGCGCGGCCATGATCGGCTGGTTCGGCTGCGCGATGCTGTGTTACGTCACGCCGAAGGAGCATCTCGGGCTGCCCAACCGCGACGACGTCAAGGTCGGCGTCATCACCTACAAGATCGCGGCCCACGCCTCCGATCTCGGCAAGGGCCATCCGGCCGCGCAACTGCGCGACGACGCTTTGAGCCGCGCGCGTTTCGATTTCCGCTGGGAGGACCAGTTCAACCTCGGCCTCGATCCCGAAACCGCGCGCAGCTACCACGACGAAACGCTGCCGAAAGAGGCCCACAAGGTCGCGCATTTCTGCTCGATGTGCGGCCCGAAATTCTGCTCGATGAAGATCACGCAGGACGTGCGCGATTACGCGGCGACGCTGAACGATCCAGCGAGCGTGGGGTTAACGATTAGCGGCACTATCGAGGACGGCATGGCGCAGATGAGCGCCAAGTTCAAGGAGATGGGCTCGAAGCGTGTATCTCGATGCGGAGAAGGTGAAGGAGAGCAATCGGGTGTTGTGAGGATACCGCTCCTCGTCATGCCCGGGCTCGACCCGGGCTTCCATTAGAAGCGAAAGGCCGGGCGAAAGCCCGGCTTTTTGTTGACTTATCTCATGCCGCCCGACCACTATACAACCTATAATCGTGCGAGCGGCACATTGACAGTTGGCGGCATAGGTCAGCTTTACGAGTGGATTCGTTTTTCAATCAAGCAAATTGGAGGCGAAAATGACTATTCAATTTAGCGAAGCCGTTGAGCAGACGGGCCCAACCCGTTCGCTCTTGATTGGAAATGGCTTCTCAATAGCTCAAGCTGGCGGTCAGTTTTCATATGCTAACCTCTTGGAAAAAGCTGGGCTTCAACCCACCAACCCGATCAGGAACGTTTTCACTACCCTTGATACTTTCGATTTCGAACTGGTGATGCAGGCCCTGCAGCACGCAGCCCAAATTGAAGATGCTTATGGAGATACGAAACGAAGGGACCTTTTTAGAAATGATGCAGCCGCTGTGCGGGAAGCGTTGATACACGCTGTTAGAGAGGTTCACCCAGGATTTCGTTCGACATACCTCAGGACCAACGTGACCGCTGCGGGGTGTTTTTACGCAACTTCGGTAACGTATTCACGATCAACTATGACCTGCTACTCTATTGGGTTATTTTGAAAATGGGTGGCAATATCTTTACCGACGGGTTTGGCTTAGGAGATGCCGTTGGATGAGCTGCACCCGGTTCCGAAGACACCGAGTTAGGTGTTTTATGGAACAGGAGGTGCGTCATGGAGAGAAGGCAGTTTACGCGGGAGTTCAAGCTGGAGGCCGTCCGGCTGATCAAGCAGCGCGGCGTTTCGTATGCGCAGGCGTCGAAAGACCTTGGAGTTAATCCGACCCAGCTGCGCAATTGGGTGAAGCAGCTTGCGGATGATCCGCAGCACGCGTTTCCAGGCCACGGTCATATGAAGCCGGAGCAGTTGGAGATCGCGCAGCTCAAGCGCGAGGTGCTCAGGTTGAAGGCCGAACGGGACATCCTAAAAAAAGCCGCGGCCTACTTCGCGACGAATCGACATGAAGTTCGGTTTCGTTGCGAAGCACCGGGGGATCTGGCTAGCGGAATGGTTGTGCGAGGTGCTCGGTGTCTGCGGGGTGGGTTCTATGCGTGGCTGACACGGCCGCGCAGTCAACGCAGCCGGCGCGATGAGGGCGTTGGCGGGAAGGTGCGTGCCAGCTTTCTGGCGAGCGATCGAACCTACGGGGCCAGGCGTGTCTGGCACGATCTGCTCGCCGAAGGCGTGAGGTGTGGTCTGCACCGGATCGAACGATTGATGCGGCAGCAAGCTCTAAAAGCGCGCCCGCGCCGGCGTCGACTGCCGCCGGATCTGGGCGAGCGGCAGGTCGCCGCCGTCGCTCCCAACGTGCTCGATCGCAGCTTCGAAGCTCCCGCTCCCAACCGCAAATGGATCGCTGACTTCACCTATGTGTGGACGGCGGAGGGATGGCTTTATGTGGCCGCCGTCGTCGATCTCTTCTCCCGCCGTGTGGTTGGCTGGTCGATGAACGCAGCGATGACGGCCCAGCTCGTCACCGACGCCCTGGTGATGGCGATCTGGCGACGGGGCAAGCCGGACGCGCTGCTGCATCATTCCGATCGTGGCAGCCAATACACCAGCGAGCAGTTCCAGCGGTTGATGGCCGATCACGGTGTCGTCTGCTCGATGAGCCGTTCCGGCAACGTCTGGGACAACGCGGCGATGGAGAGCTTCTTCTCGTCATTGAAGACCGAGCGGACTGCGCGCAAAATGTACCGGACGAGGGACGACGCCAAGGCCGACGTCTTCGATTATATTGAGCGCTTCTACAATCCGAAACGCCGGCACTCGACGATCGGATATTTGAGCCCTATGGAGTTCGAGCGGCAGGCTGGATTAGCTTAAGCGGGTGTCAACCGAACCGGGTGCAGCTCACTCTCCAGGAATGGACGACGAACAAATCGGACAAAATCTTTTTGTTCTACTTTACCGGGAAGAGAAGGAGCTACGGAAGCGTATTAGTGCACTGGATCAGCTTTCCTCATTGGAGCCGGAGGCCCGCCAGCAAGCAGAAGAAATCCTGGGGGAGATTTCGAATCAAGAGAAGCATCGGCTGGCCGAACTCGTCGTGAAGCGGCATCAGCTTCTGCAGATGGCAAACCTTCTTCTGAAGTACGAGAACGACGAAAAGAAGAGTTACCACTACGAGCGCGTGATCCATGACCTTATTTGTCCGATGGGTGAGATCTATCGTTCGGGTGAAAGCTCGCTGCACAACCTCTGGATTCTAGATGATAGTCTTGCTTCTTATGGCTTCTTCGCCTCTGATAAAGCAATCAGTACGCTCACTAAGGAAAGTATCTCAAGGAAAGAGCCCGACATCATCTTTTTCAATCCGCTCGGCTTCCGCCGCGAGGGACAAGTGACCCGGTTGTCATAGTTGAATTCAAAAGGCCCGGTGACGAGAAGCCCAGCCAAGACCCCATCGGTCAGGTACTCGGATATATCGAGGAACTTCAGGGCTCTAAAGTACGAGACATCGATGGCGGCGTCGTTTCCGACATAAACAGGCAAACCCCCTTTGAATGTTTCATCGTTTGCGAACTCACTGATTTGCTCGAAAACAATTCGAGAAATCAATCGCGCAATATCCGACGCCAGATGGTGAGGGATATTACGGGTGGTCTGGACGCCACAACGCTCACGTTAGGATAATATCGTTTAAGAAAATGCTTCGGGATGCCGAGCGGCGAAATCAAGCGTTTTTCGACCAACTCAACCTAGGAAGTCCGTCCCTTGCAGCCAAGAAACGTACTGCGCGAGCTAGGGAACGACGACGGACCAAGCAATCATCCGTCTCTGGCCGAGGCCCGTGAAAGCTAGCCCGTAGGGCGGATTAGTGCTAACCCACCTACGCTACACGATGTTGTTACTCTTCGAACATCTCTTCAAACAGCGCCTTCGCGCGTTGCAGTCCTTCGTCCGTGAAAACCACCGATTTCACCTTGCCGACCGGATCGCCGATCATGCCCTTGTCGTGCAGTCGGCCGAGCACATCCCAATCAAATCCTTTCCAGGCGCGGTGGCCGTCATGCAATGTCAGATAAAGCAGCGCCAGCGCCGCGTCGTCGATCTTGTCTGTATTGAGGGGCATCGCGAACCTCCTCATGCAGCAGTTTGCGCCATCGTATTCTGTCGATCGAAGTGCGCCGGCAAAGTCAGATTGCCGTTTTGTCGCATCCGTTTCCCCTCCCCGCTTTGAACCCGATCGCTCCCGATCGACACTCATTGCGTGTCCGGGACCCATCACCGCCCGGCGCCGCACCTCTTCAAATCAAGTTGCGGAGGCGGCGGGATATTTCAGAACAGGAGCGATTATCATGCGTCGAATTTCGCTTCTTTGCGCCGCCGCCGGCCTTGCCCTTACCGCGCTTGCCGCGGCGAGCCCCGCCGAGGCTGCTTTCCGCGTCATCCGCTGGCACGATACCGGCTTCTGCCAGGTCTGGGACTACGGCTATCCGACCCGTCCGTGGCCCGCGAACTACACCGTCATGACCCATCGGCTGCCGAGCTTCGGCTCCGCTCTGGCGGTCAAGGACGTGATGCTGCGCCACCGTCATTGCGCGTTCTAAAAACCGTTCGATCGGCGGAGGGGTGGGCGCGCGTGCTTTCGCACCGCGCCCGCCTTCGCCTCCATTCGGGAGGTTGCCGGGGAGGTTGGATTGATCCACTCGCTCTCCACTGAGGACATCACATTCCTGGGCGAACAGGACGGCCCGGCGGAGCGGCGGCTGAAGGAGGCGCTGGCCGTATTGCTCGGTCTCGGCGCCAGCGTGACAAGGGCTTATCTCGCGCGCGTGGCCTATGACGACAAGACCAGCGGCGTGATGCTCGGCCTGCTGACGGAGGATAACCGGGACTGCGAGAAACTGGCCGGACAGATCGGCAAGACCGTCGCGGCGCTGTTCAACGCAAGGGCCGATCTCGACATTGTTTTTCTGAGCGATGAGCGGGACGCCGAAATCAGGAAGGCGTGTCGGCCGTTTTATGACCGGAACGCGGCGTAGGCGGTGGTCTAAGGTCGTCATGGCCGGGCTTGACCCGGCCATCCATCCTCTTCAAGAAGACTCTTTGCAAAGGGCGATGGATTGCCGGGTCAAGCCCGGCAATGACGAAGATACTGGTGACGTCTCGGAGCATAAAGCCACTGGACAGGAAATCCCCTCCCAGGCTAATCCGTCTTGCCCATTACGGAGGTGACCCATGCCGATCCAGCACTTCCCACCACCCGCCGGAATCAAGGCGCCGCCGCTGTCGTTCGCCGCCCGCACCGGCGACCTGTTGTTCATCTCCGGCATCCCCGGCTTCGACGACAAGCGCGATTTGCCCGACAGTTTCGAGGCACAGTTCGCCAATGTCGTGACCAACCTCAAGCGCGTGCTCGACGAGGCCGGTGCGACGTTTCGCGATCTCGTCAAGCTCAACGTGCTGCTGACGCGCGCCTCCGATGTCGCCACCATGAACGCGCTGTATGCCTCGGCCTTCAGCCCCGCACCCTACCCCGCCCGCACCACCTGCGTGGTGCAGGCGCTGCCCAATCCGAAGATGCTGATCGAAATCGAAGGCGTCGCGTCGCTGGCGGAGCGTTAGCGCTGACTCACTTCACCTCTCCCCGCCGGGGAGAGGTCGATTTGCGAAGCAAATCGGGTGAGGGGCTTTGGGACAACGAAGAGACCGTAACTCCGACGGCGCCTGCTCGTTCCGGGCTTTATCTCGCCTTCATCAACGCATCGCGCGCCACCGACAGTTCCTGGAACTGGCGCGCGTCGCCGCCGACATCCGGGTGCATGATCTTTGCCGCGCGCTTGAAGGCCTGATGGATTTCGGTAGCCGCCAGGCGGCGGTCGAGCGGCAGCCCCAGCAATTGCCGATACTGCTCCTCCGCCGTCAGCTTCCTTGCCGGAACGTCGCGCCGGCCGAAGCGCGGCGCTGTCAGCGTGTGCATGGCCTCCATGAACAGGCCGAGCCGACGCCGCGCGATATCCTTCGTCGCCTGATCCGCCGACCACGCGGCCGCATTGCGCAGGCTCGGCAGCGCCTGCGAGGCCGCCTGCCGCAGCGTCTTGTTCGTGGACGTCTCGGCGATCTCACCGACCAGCTGTGCTACTTCGCGAAAATCCGGCGCGGCGGCGACGGCGAAACGCTCGATCGCGAATTTCCATTGGTTGAGTTGTTGGTCCATCCGGAAACCCTGGCCCTGCAATCCCTAAAGCGCGGGTACGCCCCGGTGTTTCGGTTTATGCAAATTTGAATTAACGGGCGTCTAACGACCAAAATCAAAAGCAGGGCAAACCGTCGACACCAACGAACTGTTGTGGCGGGTTACGCTTCGCCAACCCGCCCTGCGCGCACGACATTAGCACTTGTCCAGTGGCTCATGGTTCGAGACGGCGCTACGCGCCTCCACACCATGAGGGCCTTGCTTGTATCTGGAGGAAGATCAAGCCGTCATTGCGAGCGAAGCGAAGCAATCCAGCTTTTGTATGCCGAAGAATGGATTGCTTCGTCGCTTCGCTCCTCGCAATGACGGCCCTAGATCCTGCATTTGAAACCTGCGCGCCGCCCTCCATCCGCTCAGTCCGCCTCCGGGACGACTCAGTGTCCAGCCCCCTTTGCAAAAATATTCTCATTCCCTTCTGACGCAAATCACCTGCATATCTTTCGCATCCTGGCCCACACACAAGGGGCGTTTCGCGATCGTCACGAACGTAGGGCTGGGGATGCGATGGACGCGGGTTGCGCTTTTGACGAGAGCGTTTCTTGCGGACGGTGAAGTCGTGTGGTCCTGACGCCTCGACGCCGGCGTCAAGTTTGCGGAAGACAAATCCGCAAGCGACGGTGACAAAAAAGCCCGATCACCGGGGAGAGCGCGAAATAAGCTGTTAAAACCATCGCGTGCGGGAATGCCGGGTGATCCCGGTGCGACCGTGGTGACTAACGCGCGTGCTTACTAACTCTACACGCGCGGCTGCGGGTGCAACGGGCACCCGGCATTCCCCGCTCCCCTCTTGGGGTAGCGCCCGCTCCCCCCTTGGGGTAGCGCCACGCCCTCCGGGGCGAACGTGTTTCATACAATCCGGGCGCCTCGCGTCGCGGAAACGCGCAAGCGTGTAATCAAGCATGTCGTGGCGCAAGTGTGCCATGCCGTCGTCGCAGCAACCGCATTCGGCTTTGCGCCTGCCACGCCGCGTGGCTATCCTTTGCCAAAATCAACAACGCAAAACCAACAAACAAAAACAGCAACAGAGGAAACCTCCTTCATGCCGCTTCTCCAAAATCACATCGCGGTTATCACCGGTGCGGGCTCCGGCATCGGCCGCGCGATCGCGCTCGGCTATGCCCGCGAGGGCGCGCAGTGGTGCTGCTCGACATCAACGAGAAGGCGGCCGCCGAGGCTGCCGCGGAAATTCGCGACGCCGGCGGCGAGGCCACGAGCTTCGCGCTCGATGTGTCCAACCGCGAGGATTGCGTCGCGATCGCCAAACGCATCGGCGAACAGGTCGGGCCGGTTTCGATCCTGGTCAACAATGCCGGCATCGCCCGCCGCAACGGCATGCTCGGCGCGACCGAAGCCGTGTTCAAGGATTGGGAAGACATCATCGCGATCAATCTCACCGGGGTCTTCAATGTGACGCACGCTTTTCTGGCGCCGTTGCGCGCGACCAAGGGGCGCATCGTCAATATCGGCTCGATCCAGTCGTTCGTGCACGTCCGCCAGCCGAGTTCGCCGGCCTATACGGCCTCGAAGCACGGCGTGCTCGGCTTCACCAAGGCGCTCGCCGCCGAACTCGGCAAGGAAGGCGTGCGCGTCAATGCGATCGGCCCGGGCTTCATCGCCACGCCGCTGAACGCCGCCACGCGCGCCAACAATCCGGCGGCGGTGCAGATGTTCATGGACCACACCCCGCTCGGCCGCGCCGGCACGCCGGAAGACATGGTGGGACCGGCGATTTTTCTCGCTTCCGATCTCTCCAGCTACGTCACCGGTTCCATTGTGATGGCAGATGGCGGATATCGGGCCGTTTAGTGACATTTCCACCGCGCCGCGACGCGTTAGGTATTTGTTAACCGACTCCGCCCAGCGTCGATCCGGGGGTAGTTGGTACTCGATGTTTCCGCGCCACGATCAGGGGCGGTGCGTTGATCGGGAGGTGCTTATGGCCCAGGAATCTGATACAGAGTCGGTTCAGGTATTCGTTGCAGAGTCCTTTCAAGAGTTCGTTGTTGAATCCGCGATCCATGCGCCGGAAACTCCGGCGGCGTCGCTGGCCCCGAACGAGATCGTGCCGCTGCTGATCGGTTCGACCGTCGGCGAGGTCGAGCGCGAGCTGGTGCTGCAAACGCTGGCACGTTGCGACGGCAACCGCACCCGCGCCTCGCGCGTGCTCGGGGTATCGGTCCGCACCCTGCGCAACAAGATCCGGCTTTATTCGGCCGACGGAATCGACGTGCCGCCGCATCTTGAATAGGGTAGTGCTCCAGACGGGAAGAAAGTCCGGATGGAGGAACGCGATGTCCAACGCTCCGCATTTTGAGATCGACGTGCCGGCGTTCTGGGCCGATCCCTATCCGGATCTCGCGAAGATGCGGAAAGAGGCGCCGATCGCGTTCGTGCCGCAGCTCGGCTCGACCGTCTTCACCCGGCGCGACGACATCTTCAGCCAGGAGAAACGCATCGACGTGTTCTCCTCGCATCAGCCGGCCGGGCTGATGAACACGCTGATGGGCCACAACATGATGCGCAAGGACGGCGACGCGCACATGTCGGAACGGGCGGCGATGTTTCCTTCGGTGTCGCCGCGCACGGTGCGCGATACCTGGAGCCGCCAGTTCCAGGCCCATGCCGACCGCATCCTCGAAGCGTTGGCGCCGTCAGGCCGCGCCGATCTCTGCAAGGCGCTGGCGCTGCCGCTGTCGGCCGAATGCCTGAAGGACGTCACGGGTCTCACCAATATGCGCTTTCGAGGACATGGATGCGTGGTCGCAGGCGATGATCGACGGCATCGCCAATTACAGCGGCAACAAGGAGATCGAAGCGCGCTGCCACGCCGCCACCGCCGGCATCGATGCCGCGATCGACGACATGATCCCGGTCGTTGCCAAACACCCCAACACCTCGATCCTCAGCGTGCTGCTCGCCGCCGGCCAGCCGATGGAGAGCATCCGCGCCAACATCAAGCTCGCAATCTCCGGCGGCCAGAACGAGCCGCGCGACGCGATTTCCGGCACGGTCTGGGCGCTGCTGACGCACCCCGATCAGCTCGCGATGCTGCGCGATGGGAAATCGAAGTGGCTCGATGCGTTCGAGGAATATGCGCGCTGGATCGCGCCGATCGGGATGTCGCCGCGCCGCGTCGCCAGGCCGTGGTCCTATGGCGGCGTCGATTTCGAGCCCGAGGATCGGGTGTTCTTCATGTTCGGCTCGGCCAATCGCGACGAGGCCTGCTTTCCCGATCCGGATCGTTTCGACATCACGCGCAATACCGCGAAAAGCATCGCCTTCGGCGCCGGCCCGCATTATTGCGCCGGCGCCTTCGCCTCGCGCGCGATGGTCGCGGATGTGGCATTGCCGAGCCTGTTCAAGCGCCTCAGAAACCTGCGGCTCGATCAATCCGAGCCGGTGCGGATCGGCGGCTGGGCGTTTCGCGGGCTGCTGAACCTGCCGGTCATCTGGGACCGGTGACGCTTTGTCCACCGCCAAATTTAAACCGTCACCAAATCTCTGTTACAAAACGGCCCGTTAGAATCATTTTCGGAGTGAGTACGTGGCCGACGAAACACCGATCCGGCAAGGACGACAGGGACCCCAAGGCGCGCGCGGCGAGCCGGGCCGTCCGGGACCGCAGGGCCATCCCGGACGACCCGGACTTGAAGGTCCGCGTGGCAAAGCCGGACCGCCGGCAAGGCGGGACCCGAGGGCAGCGTGGCGCTGAAGGGTTACGCGGCAAGCCGGGCCCGGACGGCAAGCTCGGTCCGGAAGGCAAGCTTGGTCCGGAAGGCAAGCCTGGCGCGCAGGGCAAGCGCGGTGAAATCGGCCCGCAGGGCAAAACCGGCGAGGCCGGTCCGCAAGGCAAGCCCGGCGTGCAGGGCGCAGCCGGTCCGCGCGGCGAGCCCGGACCGCCCGGCGAATTGCCTTCGATCGAGCAGGTAATGCCATGGCTGCATCTGATTTTCGATGCGTGGGAGGATCACCGGCAAATGCGCGAGCGCGAAGCTGCCGAGCGCGTGGCTGCAGCATTTGCGGCCGAGGAGCAGGCGGCGATGGAACGCGCCGAACGCGCGGCGATGGCGGCGGCCGAACTCGAGTTCCTGTCGGAAGAGCAGGACGATGACGATGACGACGATCACAAGAAGAAAAAGAAGCGGCACAAGGACAAGAAGTAGGCCGGCGCGGGGCGCTGGATATCCGATAGGCGGATCAGAAGCCCGCCGAGCCGTGGTTCAGCCGAACCGCAGTCTCGACCGCTCCTTGGCCTTCTCGGCCTCGGCCTCGCGGTCTCGGGCGGGCGCATGGGTATGCAGCGAGGTCAGCAGCCGCCGCGCAGCCTCCGAGACCTCCGCTACCGCGCGGTCGAATGCCGCGGCATTGGACTGCGACGGCCTGGCGAAGCCGGAGAGTTTGCGAACGAACTGCAGCGCCGAGGCCTGGATTTCGTCCTCGGTCGCGGGCGGTTCGAAATTGAACAGCGTCTTGATGTTGCGGCACATTTGTCTTCTCCTTCGCGCCGAATGGCGCCCGGTCCGTTTGGGGTTCCCCTGAAACCCAGGACGAACGGCGGCCGCAAAAACCTGCATCGCAGGGTTATTTTGTCATAGAATGGCCGAAGCGTTCACCCCGTCGCCGCATCAGCAAAAGCGAGTTCCCCATGAGCCATGTGACTTACAAGATCGTCGAGCATGACGGCGGCTGGGCCTACACTGTGGATGGCGTGTTTTCTGAAAGCTTTCCGACCCATGCCAAGGCGCTTGCCGCCGCCAAACGCGCCGCCGCCGAGCAGCGCGTGCCGGGCCGCACCGAGGCGATCGAATACGAGACCGCCGACGGCAAGTGGCACACCGAGACCGCCTCCGGCAGCGACCGTCCCGAGACCGATATCGAGGACAAGCCGTAGCGCGGCCACGCGCCAAGTCTCACGTGCCATGTCCCGGGACCCGTCATGAGCAATTCTTGCGCGCAGCCCTTTCGGCGATCTTTGCGATGACTTCACTTACGGCGCTTGCCGCGGATTATCCCGCGCCAAAACAGGGCGACTGGATCGCCAGGGACTTCAAATTCCACACCGGCGAGACGATGCCGGAACTGCGGCTGCATTACACCACCATCGGCGAGCCGACCGGCCAGCCGGTGCTGGTGTTGCACGGTTCGGGCGGCTCGGCGGCCAGCATGCTGACGCCGGCCTTCGCGGGCGAATTGTTCGGCGCCGGCCAGCCGCTCGATGCCTCGAAATATTACATCATCATTCCCGACGGCCTCGGCCACGGCCAATCGTCCAAACCGTCCGACGGCATGAAGATCGCTTTCCCGAAATACGACTATGACGACATGGTCGATGCGCAATATCGACTGATCAACGAGGGGCTCGGCATCAGGCATCTGCGCCTGGTGATCGGCAATTCGATGGGCGGCATGCACGCCTGGATCTGGGGCGTGAGATATCCGCAGATGATGGACGCGCTGGTGCCGATGGCGTCGCAGCCGACCGAGATGGCGGCGCGCAACTGGATGCTGCGGCGGATGATGATCGAGACCATCCGCAACGATCCGGATTACCAAGGCGGCCATTACACCACCCAGCCGCGGATGATGAAATATGCCATCAACGCCTATCAGATTGCCTCCGGCGGCGGCGCGCTCGGCTATCAGACGCTGGCGCCGACGGCGGCCGCGGCCGACAAACTGGTCGACGACCGGTTGGCCATGCCGGTGACAGTCGGACGCCAACGACTTCATCTATCAATGGGAAGCCTCGCACGATTACAATCCCTCCCCGGGCCTGGAGCGGATCGAGGCCACGTTGCTGGCGATCAACGCCGCCGATGACGAACGCAATCCGGCGGAAACCGGCGTGACCGAAGCAGCGTTGAAACGCGTGAAGAACGGCCGGCTCTATCTGATCCCGGCCAGCACCGCGACCCGCGGTCATCTCACCACAGGCAATGCGGCATTCTACAAGCAGCAATTGCAGGAGCTGCTGCAGACCGCGCCGCAACGCACGATGTGAGACGGACGTGCGGGGCAGAAGGAGCGCGCGATGTCGTCGAACCGTTTTCGCCAGATTGCGCTGGGCCTGCCCGGTGTGATCGAGGGCTCGCATCAGGGGCACGCCGATTTTCGTGCCGGCAAGCGCATCTTCGCGACGCTGGGTTATCCGGACAAGGACTGGGGGATGGTCAAGCTGACCCCGGAGCAACAATCCATGCTGGTTGAAGCGGAGCCGACCATGTTCCAGCCGGTGCCGGGCGGATGGGGCAAGCAAGGCAGCACCAATGTGCGGCTCGCCAAAGCGGATCCCACGACTTCGAAGCGCGCTCACGCTGGCCTGGACCAAGTGGCGCCAAGTCCCTGCTGAAAGAGCTTAGAACTCGCTGATCTTGCGCATCAATTTCATCTCGGGTTTCTCCGCGGCGCCGCGCTTATTTTTTGAGCGTGCATCGGCATGACAGCTCGGGCCTAATCGCGTGCAATCCTGCGATTCGTGGCGCGCTGGCCAGTGCGCAACGATGATGCGAATGCAGCGCTGTGGAGGATCGCATGCGAAGGTTCGCGCAGATCGCCCTGCTGGTGTGCCTGTCCGCGCTGACCGGTGCGGCTCTTGCCTTCGACAACGGGCAATATGAGAACGTCCCGCCCGAGATCCGTGCCTGGTTCAAGGGCGTGATCGCCCCGAACGGCGTGCCCTGTTGCGACATCGCCGATGGCCATCGCACCGAATATGATTTTCGCGCGGGCGCCTACTGGGTCCCGATCGAAGGCCAATGGATGGCGGTGCCCGAGCACGCCGTGATCCGCGATCGCGGCAACCCGGTCGGCGAAGCCGTGGTCTGGTATGTCCATCACCGCGGCGAAATCGTGATCAGCTGCTTCGTGCCGGCGGACGCGGTGTGAGTTCCGCATTCGCGCCAACACATGGCGTCGCCTCGCCGCGAGTATTAAGCCTGCGAATGTCTTCCGAGCCGATGACGGCCCGGATGGCGTCCCTAATGCTCGCTTTCGAGCCCGCCGACATGCTTCTGGGTGTAGAGTTCAAGGCCGATCCGCTGAATCAGATCGAGCTGGGTTTCGAGGAAATCGATGTGATGCTCCTCGTCCTTCATCAGGCTTTCGAACAGGTCGCGCGAGACGTAGTCCTTGATGCCGTGGCAATAGGTGGCGCCTTCCTGGTAGAGCGTGCGCGCGGCGATCTCGGAGGCCAGATCGCATTCGATGATTTCCTTGACGTTCTGGCCGATGCGCAAGGGATCGAGCACCTGCATGTTGGGAAAGCCGTCGAGGAACAGGATCCGATCCGTGAATTTGTCGGCGTGCTCCATCTCTTCGATGGATTCCTTGCGCCAGGTCTTGGCCATCTCCAGCAGGCCCCAATTGTTGAGTATCCGGTAATGCAGCCAGTACTGGTTGATGGCGGTAAGTTCGCTGCGCAGGCCCCTGTTGAGATAGTCGATGACTTTTGGGTCGCCCTGCATGGTGCACTCCGCTGGTTGAGGCCAAGGGTCGGCCTTAATTTAGAACGCTTCTAAATCAGTTTGCGGGCAAGAGCAACCCTCCCGCCAAAAACGGAGAAACCGCAGGAATTCAATTAAATTTGGAGACTTCAGACCGGTCGGGACCTTCAGAGCGCCGCTGTGAGCGAAAACTCGCTATGGGCGTGGGCATCTTCCGCGATCTGGCTGTGCGGGCAGCCGGAACAGCAGGCCTTCGCGCAAGCCCCCAAGGCCTCGTCGATGATGGTCTTGAGGGTGCGCGCGCAGCGGCCGCATTCGGCGCTACAACCGAGACAGCCATAGATCTGCTTGGCGCTACGGGGAAGATCATCCGCAGCGCTGACGGCGTTGCGGACATCGTCGTCGCTGAGGACGTGGCAGGAACAAACAATCATTAAAACGGCGGGCCTTTGTGCAAAATGAGCCCCATCGATATTCAAGAGCGCCGCGTGATGCAAAAGGAAAAACCGTCTTTTCAAGCAATTCCAAACTGATGCCTGATACAGACTGGAATGAATCTAAAATGCTGGTGGCGGCCTGAGCAGTTCGGAAGGCAGGTCGTTACGCCGAATTGTTAATCGCGTCCGCCGGCGCCTCCGCAGCCTCCCTCGCCATCACCTCGTTTGCAGCGCCCGAATGACCGGCTGCGAGGTTATCATCTCCGCTCCAGACGAAATGGCTTGCGCCGTCGCCGATATCAGCGCCACCGACCCATCCGAAACCATCGCGCGAGGATCCGCTGATGGCACGGCGATTCTGCAATCGCGTCATCAGCAGGTAGCAAATCAACGTTGTAATTCCGAACGCCATCATCGCAGCCTTCATCGTTTCCTCTCGTGGCGGAGCGTTGAATTGTGCATTGCAAAAAGCGCCATGCCCCGGCCACAATTCGTTGCTAAATATGACTGCTCCGTTCATTGAGCATTCAAGCGCGATGTGAAAATTTCAAAGCGACAGAATGCTTGATCCGCTGTCCGATGCTCAATCAGACTTGCCCAACGAGAAAGGTGAAGCCATGAGGAAAACATTGATGGCACTCGCTGCCGTCGCCACCTTGGCCGTTTCGGCCGTGGCGGCTCCTGCACCCGCCCACGCGCAACGTTACCTTGGCGCCGCCATAGTGGGCGGACTGATCGGTGGCGCCATCGTCGGCGCTGCGGCCTCCCCCTATTATTATGGATACGGACCCGGATACTACAGGCCCTACGGTTACTACGGCGGTCCGGCCTATGTCGCGGCCCCCGGCTACTATGGCGACGGCTGCGTCTGGCAGCGGCAGCGTTTCTGGGACGGCTATGGCTGGCGATTCCGTAACGTGCGGGTCTGCGGCTAATTCCCGTTCATCTTCCTGAACAGATCCGGCTCTTGAACAGATCCGGCGTTTTCCGAAACAACACGTTTTCAGATGCGTAGCTGGCATTGGCCCGAAAAAACCTTTTTTCGGGCCAATAGCTGTCGAACGTTTACTTGGGATTGACGGTTGTACGCTCTTTTATTTAGCCAGACGGTCATCTTCGAATACGGCGTGTGAGTCACCCTTAAACCCTGCGCCGCCCAAAGGCGCATCTTCAGGAGCCCAAGACATGAAGAAGTCATTTGTTGCCTTCGTCGCGGTTGCAGCGATCGCAACCTCGCTCGCTGCGACACCCGCGAGCGCGCAGCGCTACCTCGGTGCTGCCATTGCTGGCGGACTGATTGGCGGCGCGATCGTCGGCGGAGCCATCGCGGCCAGCCCGCCTCCACCGCCGCCCTATGCTTATTATGGCGGTCCTCCGGTGTATGTGGAAGGTCCTCCCCCGGGCTGCCGTTTCGTTCGCGAGCGCTTCTGGGATGGTTATGACTGGCGCTTCCGCCGCGTCGAGGTCTGCAACTGATCTGACCGGAACGGCGTCAACTCGCCACCCTTCGATTTTTGAACCCGGCCGACCCATCGGCCGGGTTTTTCTTTTTCAGCGTGCCGCGCTCATCGAACGCAGCACCGCTTCGCTCGGCCAGCAATCCACCTTGAGCCCGGCCGATTTCTGATAGGCGCCAAGCGCTGCCCGCGTCTGCATCCCCGCCTTACCGTCGACCTTGTCGGAATACAGACCAAGGCGCGTGAGCTGACGCTGCATGGCCTCGACGTCGGCGGTGCGCAATTGCGTCGATGCCGACCACGGCGTCGCGAACGGTTGCGGGCTGATCATGCGATCGCTGAGATGCCCGACGTACAGCACGTACAAATCCGAAAAATTATATTCCTTGATCACGAAGTAATTCTTCGTGGTCAGAAACGCCGGGCCATAAATGCCCTCGGGCTGCAGCAATGATGCCGGCTGGGCCTGCTCGGTGGCGCTGAGCTGTTGTCCGCGGACGGGCACGAACCCAGCGCGCAACCATTCGCCGATCGGCTTGGTCACCTCGGGCACCCCCTGAGTGCAATCGGCGTTCGCCGGCGCCTTGACCTCATAGGCCCAGCGCACGCCGGGCTGCCATCCCTTGTTGACGAGCTGCTGCGCGGCGGAGGCGAGCGCATCCGGCACCGAATGCCAGATGTCGCGATGGCCGTCGCCGTCGAAATCAACGCCGTGCTTGTAGAATTCCGACGGCAGGAATTGCGTCAGACCGGTAGCACCGGCCCAGGACGCGCGCATGTCCTTGCGCGTCACATCGCCGTCGCCGATGATCTTCAGTGCCAGGATGAACTCGTTGCGGTACGTATCCTTGCGTCGGCCGACATAGGCCTGCGTCGCCAGCACGCGGACCTCGTCGTAAGGCAGCGTGTAGCGGCCATAGTCGGTTTCGCGGCCCCAGATCGCCAGCATGATGGTGGCGGGAACGCCGAAGCGCGCTTCGATCGCCGCAAGCGGGGCGCGATATTTCGCCATCAACCGCTGCCCTTCCGCCGCCAGCGCCGCGATGCTGGCTTCCCTCACATAATCAGCCGGCACCTGCACGAACTCGGCCTGCGACGGCGCGCCGGTCGCCGGTCGCCCGGGCAATATCAGATCGGGCAATTTGTAGTCCGGCTCAAGGCTACGGGTCTCGGCATCGAAGGTCGCGCGCGACACGCCAGCCGCCTGCGCTTCCGGCCACAACGAGGCGATAAATTGCGTGAAACCGGCGTCGGCGGCACAAGCAGGTGCAATGCTTGCCATGACCGCCAGCACGGCAGCGATAACCGGCACTCGATCCAAAAACTTTATGAAGCCGACGTGTCGCATGGGGTCCCTGCCTCGCGGACGCCGGGGGGCGCCGCAGTACCTACTTCACAGCCACGATGAAAATCCGCGGAAACCGCAGCAGCACCTTGCCGTCCGCTTGCGGCAAATAGCTGGCCGCGACGCGCGCGGTGTATTCGGCGAGATATTGCTTGCGCTCCGGCGGCTCCAGCGGATCGACGAACGGCCGCAGACCGGTTCCCTTGACCCACTCCACAATGGCGGCGGCATCCTCGAGCACATGATTGTAGATCGTATGCCAAATCTGCAGCCGGGTAGAGAGCGGGCCCAACGCGTCATAATAGCCGCCGGGCTTCGGAAGATCGTCGCGCACCCGTGCGGCCTCTGCCAGCTTTTCGCGCCACGGCGCAAGGCGCGCGACTTCGCGCATCAGCACATGGGTTGGCTCATCGAGATTGTCGGGCATTTGCACCGCAAGTATGCCGCCCGGCGGCAGCGCACCGAGAAGCCGCTGCAGCTGCCTGAGATGGCCAGGCACCCATTGGAATATCGCATTGGCAAACACAACGTCGGTGTTTTCGGGCGGCACCCAGTGCGCGACATTGGCCTCAATGAAACTGTGTCCCGGCAACCGTTCGCGGGCCTGCCGCAGCATGTCGGCCGACGTATCAATGCCGGTGACCGCCGCCTGCGGCCAGCGCTTGACCAAAAGCTCGGTGGAATTTCCCGGTCCGCACCCGATATCGACCACCTTGCGCGCATCGGCCAGCCGGATTTGCGCCAGCAGGTCCCGCGCCGGCCGGGTCCGCTCGTCCTCGAATTTGAGGTACTGCTCCGCGCTCCAGTCCGCCATGTCAGCTACCGTGTCAGCTTCTTGTACTTCACCCGATGCGGGGTGATGGAGTCCTGGCCGAGCCGCCGCATCTTGTCCTTTTCGTAATCCTGGAAATTGCCCTCGAACCACTCGACATGGCTATCGCCTTCGAAGGCCAGGATATGGGTGGCGATGCGGTCGAGGAACCAGCGGTCATGGCTGATGATCACCGCGCAGCCGGCGAAATCCTCCAGCGCCTCTTCCAGCGCGCGCAGCGTGTCGACATCGAGATCGTTGGTGGGCTCGTCGAGCAACAGCACGTTGGAGCCGGACTTCAGCATCTTGGCCAGATGCACCCGGTTGCGTTCGCCGCCCGACAGCGCGCCGACCTTCTTCTGCTGATCGGCGCCCTTGAAATTAAACGACGAGCAATAGCCGCGCGAGTTGACCTCACGCTTGCCGAGCAGGATCAGTTCGTTGCCGCCGGAAATTTCCTCCCACACGCTCTTCTTGCCGTCGAGACTGTCGCGCGACTGGTCGACATAGCCGAGATGCACGCTTTCGCCGACCGTGATGGTGCCCTTGTCCGGCGTCTCCTGCTTGGTGATCATCCGGAATAATGTGGTCTTGCCGGCGCCGTTGGCGCCGATCACGCCGACGATACCGCCGGGCGGCAGTTTGAAGGTGAGGTCGTCGATCAGCACGCGGTCGCCGAAGGCTTTGCTCAGCCCTTCGAAATCGACCACGTTCTGGCCGAGGCGCTCGGCCACCGGAATCGTGATCTGCGCGGTCTGGGTCTGCTTCTCGCTGGCCTGCTTCAGCAATTCCTCGTAGCGCTGATAGCGCGCCTTGGATTTGGCCTGGCGCGCCTTGGGCGAAGCCGCGATCCATTCCTTTTCGCGCTCCAGCGTGCGCTGATGCGCGACATCCTCGCGGCCTTCCTGTGCGAGGCGTTTTTGCTTCTGCGACAGCCAGGCGGTGTAATTACCCTCGTAGGGAATCCCCTTGCCGCGGTCGAGCTCGAGAATCCATCCCGTCACATTGTCGAGAAAGTAGCGGTCATGGGTCACGATCAGGATCGCGCCGGGATAATTGCGCAAATGGCCTTCCAGCCATAACACCAACTCGGCGTCGAGATGGTTGGTCGGCTCGTCCAGCAACAAGAGGTCCGGCTGGTCGAGCAGCAGCTTGCACAGCGCGACGCGGCGGCGCTCACCGCCGGAAAGCTTGGTGACGTCGGCCTCATCGGGCGGGCAGCGCAGCGCGTCCATCGCCTGATCGACCTTGCTGTCGAGATCCCAGAGCCCGGCGGCCTCGATCTCGTCCTGCAGCCTGGTCATTTCGTCGGCGGTCTCGTCGGAGTAATTCATCGCCAGCTCATTGTAGCGATCGAGGATCGCCTTTTGCTTGGCGACGCCCAGCATGACGTTCTCGCGCACCGTCAGGCTGGCGTCGAGCTGCGGCTCCTGTTCGAGGTAGCCGACCCGCGCGCCCTCGGCGACCCAGGCCTCGCCGTTATATTCCTTGTCGAGGCCGGCCATGATCCGCAGCAGCGTCGATTTGCCGGAGCCGTTGACGCCGAGCACGCCGATCTTGGCGTCGGGATAAAACGACAGATGGACGTTATCGAGCACCTTGCGGGTCGGGTAGCTCTTGGTCAAACCCTGCATGAAATAGACGAACTGACGGGCCATCGCGATCCCTGAAACCGTTGCATTTATGGAAATTTGCTGCCGCTGATGTAGCGGCGCCGCTCCCAAAGGGCAACCGCGCATCGCACGGGAATCCGGGGTTTCGAGTGCCTGTTCGGCTCCGAAGCCAGTTCAAGAAGCGGCCCGTGACGCCGAGCGCACGTCGAAATCGGGACATCCCTGTTTTCTGTCCGTTCACCATGGACTGTTACCGGTTCGACACCATGCGCCGTTGATCGTGATAATTGAAACCTTCTTTTAATAAATCACGCCAAAACTGCCGATGGCGTCTGAAAAAGGCGCTCGCCGCGAAAGAAGTCGCGAGCGAAAATGGCAGGGCCGCGTTATGGCAGTCATCACGTCAGAATCACACCCCTCCCCGGCAGGCGGACGCGTTCGCGAACCCGGTTTGCTCGCCGACATCGGCGCCTTCTGGCACCAGTTCTTCAACAGGGCTTTCGATCCCTATCGGCCGGAACTGCACTATATGCGCGGGCCCGGTCCCGCCTGGCGCGCCAAGCAAGTTCCTCGCGACTAAGCAGGGCTCAAATCGCCGTCGCGAGTGCTGATCCCAGCTGTTACCTTGGCCGCTCCCCAAAAGGCCCTTTTACGCCCGCCGCGCCATAGCTGACATCCAGCATCGTCGTAGACTGCGAGCAAGTCGATGAATTGGATCCTGTATTTCTTGATCGGCGGATGTGTCGCGGGTGTGATCGCGCTGGCTTTTTTCCAGAACCGAGACATCGGAAGCTCAACAGATGTCGTCGCTACATTCGTGTTCCTTTCGGCGCTGGCTGCGGTGACTTGCATTCTGCTTTACTCGCGCTGGGGCAGGAGGTTGAGCTCGCGGATTCAGCAGAAGGCAGTTGAAGAGGACGAGCGGGTGCACAGCAACGCCTGCAAAGGTGGGGTACGCTCGCCACCTCTTGGTCCCCTGCCCTGAGACATCGGCTTCTTGCGCTCGGCCGCACGGTGGGCGACCATGGCGCTTCCCGGACGGCTGGATTTCTGAGGCTGTCATCATCGCCATGAACGGACCCTTCCCATGACGCGGCTGCGCTGTGCACTTCTCGACGACTATTTCAATATGACGTTGCAGCTCGCCGACTGGTCGAAGATCGAGGATCGCGTCGAAGTCACGGCGTTCAACGAGCCGTTCGCTTCCCCCGAGGCTGCGGCCGGTGCGCTGAAGGGTTTCGAGATCATCTGCGCGATGCGCGAGCGCACGCCGTTTCCGCGCACGCTGTTTGCGGCCCTGCCCAGGTTGAAACTCCTGATCACCTCCGGCATGCGCAATGCCGCGATCGATCTGGAAGCAGCGAAAGACCATCAGGTGATGCTGTGCGGCACGCAATGGAGCCGCGATCCGACCGCGGCGCTGACGATAGGCCTGATCCTGGAACTGACTCGCCATATCGGCCGCGAGAACGCGCGCATGCATGCCGGCGAAGCCTTGCAGAAATTCATCGGCCTTGAGATCGAGGGCCGGACGCTTGGCATCGTCGGCCTCGGCAAACTCGGAGCCAAGGTTTCAGGACTGGCAAAAGCGTTCGGCATGAACGTGATCGCATGGAGTCCGAACTTGACGCCGGAACGATGCAAGGAGGTCGGCGTCGGCTACGCCTCCAAGGAGGAATTATTCGCGGCCGCCGATATCATCACCGTTCACATGGTGCTGAGCGAGCGTTCGCGCGGACTAATTGGGCAAACAGACCTGGCGCGCATGAAGCCGACGAGCTATCTCGTCAACACCGCGCGCGGGCCGATCATCGACGAAGCCGCGTTGCTGGAGGCCCTGCAGCAGCGCCGAATAGCCGGCGCCGCCATCGACGTGTTCTCCGTCGAGCCGCTGCCGGTCGACCATCCGTTTCGCAAGCTCGACAATATCGTGCTGACGCCGCATCTCGGCTACGTCACCGAGGAAGGCTTTCGCGCTCATTATGGCCAGATGGTCGAGGGCATCGAGGCCTGGCTCAAGGGCGATGTGCTGCGAAGGCTGGCGTAATCGCGCCAGCCTTCATTTGCGATGAGCGCAAGAACGCGCGATGCCTATCGCACCGTCACCGGCGCCGGCAGCGGCGGCACTACGGTCGGCGGCGCGCCGGGAACGCTTGTCGGCGCACGCGAGGGCGGCCCGGCATTCGGGCTCGGCATCGGTGCCGCCAAGGCGGTGGTGGTCGACGGCGGAGCACCACCGGGAAGCACGACCACGCGGGTACCGACCTTGACGCGATCGAACAGGTCCGAGACGTCCTCGTTCAGCATTCCGATGCAGCCCGACGAAACGAACTTGCCGATCGTCGAGGGCTGGTTGGTGCCGTGGATCCGGTACACGGTGGAACCGAGATACATCGCGCGTGCGCCAAGCGGATTGCCCGGGCCGCCGGCCATGAACCGCGGCAGATAAGGCTGGCGGTCAATCATTTCCGGCGGCGGATGCCAATCCGGCCATTCGGCCTTGCGCGAGATCTTCTGCACGCCGGTCCAGGTGAAGCCATCGCGCCCGACGCGCACGCCGTAGCGGATCGCGCGCCCGCCACCCAGCACGTAATAGAGATAGGTATTCGGCGTATCGACAATCAGCGTTCCCGGGGGCTCCTTGGTCGCGAGAGCGACTTCCTGCCGGCGCAGATTCGGCGCGAGCTCCGCCGGCGCGACCTCGGGCTGTTCATCGACCGGCAGCGCGGACAACACCACGGGCCGGCCATCGGGACCGGGAGCTGGCTGCACCGTTCCGGTGACGCCACCCGGCGACCCGACCGCCTCCGGCGGACGCATGTTGCGATCCGAATAGGTCTGCTGCGGCGGTCCGGCGGGGCGGCCATAACGGGGATCATCCGGCGAAACAATCGGACCGGTCGGCACAGCGCGGTCGGAATAGACCGGAGGAGCGTTCATCGGCCGGCCGTAGCGCGGATCATCCGGCGAAAGCACCGGACCGGTCGGCATGGCGCGGTCGGAATAAGCCGGGGGACCGTTCATCGGCCGGCCATAGCGCGGATCGTCCGGCGAAAGCACCACACCGGGCGGCGGCAGCGCTGTCGAACTCTGTGCGTCCGGCCCGTCTTCGTCGTCCAGCCCGTCGAAATTCGGCCTGCCGGAACCGCGGCGATAATAGTCGCTCTGCGGATAGGACTCCGGTGCGTTCGAATAAGCCGGGGAGCCCTGCTGCGCCAGCGCGAGCGAGGTTCCTGCCGCGCCGGCCGCCAAGGCAGCACAAGCCGCAGCACAAATCGTCAGAATGCGTTTGATCATCATCGCTCTTGTATAGTCCCCAAGCCGACACCGGATCGTTAATGGCAGATGGCGGAAGATAGCGGCGCATTCAAGACAAATCCGGCCAATTCATGCCAGGTTCCTGCATTTGTGAAGTTCCGGGAACGCCGTTGCCGCGAAGCCTCACCGGTGCGGAAACGCTCCTTCGAATATGAACGGGGCATTCATCGCGCCGATTTTTAACGAACACCACGAAACCGTTGCGGTATCCTCGAATCAGCCTGATTCGCTGCGCGCCGGCGGTGCCCGCCCCGCTGGGAACGCGGCAATTTTGTCGTCACCGCGTTCCCTTTGACTTGAAGGCCTTCGCAAACCGATCCCGCGAAGGCGGAACTGGCGTCCATGCTCCCGGGCTTTCGTTTTCTGTTCGCCGCGATCGTGTTGTCGATGTCGATACTGGTGTTCGGATTAGGCGCCGCGGCGTTGCTGCGCGCTGCTCACGAGGAATTTGCAAGCAATCCATCGTGGCATGCGAGCCCCGAACCGGTTTTTGCGCAACGGAACGAAACCCAAGCACCGGTTTCTCAAGCACCCGCTACTCAAGAACCCGTTACTCAAGAACCCGTTCTGGCGATGCTGCATGTCGAGCCACCGGCCGCGGAGGAGAAAGCGCCGGACCAGTTCCCAATGGCGACGACGCCGGCGGAACAACCCGCGACCAGCGCCATACCGGCTGAACCCGATGTGACCGCGAAGCCGGCTGAACCGGAAGCCACCGCGACACCGGCCGAGCCCGAAGTCACCACAATACCGGCCGCACCCGAAAGGACCGTCGCGCTGCTGCCCGAAAATTCATCACCGCCTGAAACCGCCAAACCCGAAATGCCGGCTGCGGAAAGTCCGGCCCAGCAAGAGGCCGCACCGGTGCAAGCCGTTGCGCCAGCCGCTGCTGACGAGACAAAGCTGGCGGCATCGACGCCGACATCGGCATCGGAAGAAGTCTCCGCACCAACAAGCGAAGCTGCCCCGGCAGCGCCCGAGCAAGCGGCTCCGCCCGCTTCAACGGATGCCGACAGCGCCTCGACCAAAATCGCCACGCTGGGCGGCCCAGCCGTCACGATCGAAGCAGCGCTGCCAGCGAAAACCACCGTCGCACGGCATGTCAGGAGCGTCATCAAGAAGCGCGTGGAAGCACGGCGGAAGACCCGGCATCGCCGGACGGCGTCGCGGGTACGCGTCGTGCAGCAATTACCGCAGCAGTCGACCGATCCGTTCGGTCAGTCGTTTGCCGCTGCGCGACGTCGCTAAAGCTTCAGGCAGGGCCGGTTGCGACCGGCGGCCCGTCCGGCAAACCCCATTCCGCCCATGAGCCGTCATATAGCGCGGTGTCGCGCACGCCGAGCCGATAGAGCGCCAGCGTCAAGACCAGCGCGGAGACGCCGGAACCACAGGTCGTCACGATTGGCTTTGTCATATCGACGCCGGCCGTCATGAATGCCTGCCGCAAATCCTCCAGCGGCTTCATCGCGCCTGTTTTAGCATCGAACAATTCGGCATAGGGCACGCTGCGGCTGCCGGGGATATGGCCGGAGCGGCGGCCCGGCCACGGCTCGGCAACGGTGCCCTCGAAACGCGGACGCGGGCGCGCATCGACCAGTTGCTCGTGATGCGTTTCGAGATTGCCGAGCAATTGCTGCTGGCTGCGAACATAGTTCGGATCGAGCGTAGCCTGAAATTTTCCGGGCTTCGGCATCACCTTGCCGGAATGCGTCGGACGGCCTTCGCGTAACCATTTCTGCAACCCACCGTCCAGCACCTTCACCTGGCGATGGCCGAACGACAGGAACATCCACCATGCCCGGGGGGCCGCGACCCAGGCGCCGGAATCATAGGCCACCACGGTGTCGCCGCTGGAAATGCCGAGCG
Organism: uncultured Pseudomonadota bacterium; assembly: GCA_963771225.1. Lineage (GTDB taxonomy): Bacteria > Pseudomonadota > Alphaproteobacteria > Rhizobiales > Xanthobacteraceae > Bradyrhizobium. Next base: position 176,012 of record CAVYSR010000019.1, read on the forward strand.
CCGATACGTCGCGCGCAAACTGTACCGCGTCCGGATACATATGCGGCCGCGAATCGTTGGGATCGGCGATGGCGCCGACATCGAAAAACACCGAGCCCGGAATATGCGCGCCGAGATAATCATCCGATGGCAGCGGCAGCACGCCGGGCATCTTGTAGGACGCATCGATCACCTTGACCTTCGGATCGTCGATATGCGCGGCGAGCCAGTCGGTCGTGACCAGCGGATCGTCGGTGGATGGCGTTTTCAATTTCCGATCCTTCATGGTTGGTCCGGACTGTTTCCGTCGTCCTGAGTGCGAGCACTTGCGAGCCTCGAAGGATGACGGCAGCAGTGGTAGGCAAACTATCCCTTCGGCTTCTTCGGCTCGACCTTCTCGATCGGACCGCCGGCGTCGCGCCAGGCGGCAAAGCCGCCGCCCATATGGGCGACCGGCTTCAGCCCCATGTCCTGCGCGGTCTTGGCCGCCAGCGCCGAACGCATTCCGCCGGCGCAATGAAAGATGAACTTCTTGTCGCTCTGAAAGATCGGCTTCGCATAGGGGCTCGCCGGATCGATCCAGAATTCCAGCATGCCGCGGGTGCAGGAGAACGCGCCGGGGATACGCCCCTCGCGCTCGATCTCGCGGGGGTCGCGGATATCGACGATCACAACGTCGTCGCTTTGCGCGGCCCTGATGGAATCGACAGCACTGACCGTCTCGATCTGCGCATTGGCTTCGTCGATCAGGGCTTTGATGCCGCGATGGATGGTCTGGGGCATTGATCGCACCTTCGGTTTGCCCCAAGCAAGGCCGGCTCCCTCTCCCGTTGAGTCGAGACGAGCGAAGCTCGCTCTTAGAGAGTTGGGGTGAGGGGTTACGGCCTTTCTTCGGAGCGTAACCCCCTCACCCGGCGCTATGCGCCGACCTCTCCCAATGGGAGAGGTGAAGCCGTGCTCGTGGCGATTCCAGTTTTCAATTTCACGTTACCGCACCAGTTCCTTCATCGCACCTTCAAGACCTTCGATCGTGATCGGGAACATGCGCTCCGAAAACAGCCGCCGGATGATGGTGGTGGATTCCGAATAGTCCCAGTGTTTCTGCGCCACCGGATTGAGCCAGACCGCGTGCGGATAGGTCCGCGTGATGCGCTCAAGCCAGACCGATCCCGCCTCTTCGTTGACGTGCTCGACCGAGCCGCCGGGGACCATGACTTCGTAAGGCGACATCGAGGCGTCGCCGACAAACACCACCTTGTAGTCGTGCGGATATTTGTGCAGCACGTCCCAGGTCGGGGTGCGATCGGTAAAGCGGCGGCGGTTCTGCTTCCACACGCCTTCATAGAGGCAGTTGTGGAAGTAGAAATACTCCATGTGCTTGAATTCGGTCTTCGCCGCGGAAAACAATTCCTCGACCTGTTCGATGTGCGAATCCATCGAGCCGCCGATATCGAAGAACACCAGCACCTTGACCGCGTTGCGCCGTTCGGGGCGCATATGCACGTCGAGATAGCCGTGATTGGCGGTCTCCTTGATAGTGGTGTCGAGGTCGAGTTCGTCCGGCGCTCCGGTGCGGGCGAATTTGCGCAACCGCCGCAGCGCGATCTTGATGTTGCGGATGCCGAGTTCGACATTGCCGTCGAGATCCCGAAACTCGCGCTTGTCCCACACCTTGACGGCGCGGAAGTTGCGGTTCTTCTCCTGGCCGATGCGGATGCCTTCCGGATTGTAGCCCTCCGCGCCGAACGGCGAGGTGCCGGCGGTGCCGATCCACTTGCTGCCGCCCTGATGCCGGCCCTTCTGTTCCTTCAAACGCTGGCGCAAGGTCTCCATGAGCTTGTCCCAGCCCATCGCCTCGATCTGCTTCTTTTCTTCCTCGGTGAGATATTTCTCCGCGAGCTTCTTCAGCCACTCGGCGGGAATGTCCGCTTTCTCCATGGCGTCGAGCAGGCTCTCCAGCCCCTTGAACACGGTACCGAACACGCGATCGAACTTGTCGAGATTGCGTTCGTCCTTTACCAGCGAGGCCCGCGACAGGTAATAAAAATTCTCCACCGTCTGTTCGGCGAGGTCGGCGTTGAGCGCCTCCATCAGCGTCAGATATTCGCGCAAGGTCACCGGGACCTGCGCGTCGCGAAGCGATGTGAAGAATTGCAAAAACATGGACTACAGATCGCCCGCCGGACCGCGAAGGTCAAGGGCCTCCGCGTGGCAGAGAGGCCTAGACCTGACAGGTTTTTCAACTAGAATTGGACCTTCAAGGCTGTCTAAACGGGGCATTATCCATGGGTATTATAGCTGCACTCGTGATTGGCGCGATCGCCGGCTGGCTGGCCGGCCTGATCGTGCGCGGCGCGGGTTTCGGGCTGATCGGAAACATCGTGATCGGCATCATCGGCGCGCTGGTCGCAAGCTGGCTGCTGCCGCAATTGGGCGTCAGCCTCGGCGGCAGCGCATTGCGCGATATCGTCAATGCCACCATCGGCGCCATTGTCGTTCTCGTCATCCTGTCACTGGTCAGACGCGCCTGACCAACCTCTTCATTCCCGCAACAACCGCCGATCCGGCGGTCATTTTCACTTTCGGCCGAGGCGCACCCCTGCGCACAAAAATAAGCAACAAGGCAAATGCTCGATGAAATTTACCGGAACCAAAAACTACGTCGCTACCGATGACCTCAAGATCGCCGTTAACGCCTCGATCGTGCTCGAACGTCCGCTGCTGATCAAAGGCGAGCCCGGCACCGGCAAAACCGTGCTGGCCGAGGAAGTCGCCAAGGCGCTCGGCGCGCCGCTTCTGACCTGGCACATCAAGTCCACCACCAAGGCGCAGCAGGGCCTGTACGAATACGACGCGGTGTCGCGGCTGCGCGACAGCCAGCTCGGCGATGCCAAGGTTTCCGACATCAGCAATTACATCAAGCGCGGGAAATTGTGGGAGGCCTTCACCCACGACAAGCGCCCGGTGCTGCTGATCGACGAAATCGACAAGGCCGACATCGAATTTCCCAACGATCTGCTGCTCGAACTCGATCGCATGGAGTTCTTCGTCTACGAGACCGGCGAGAACATCAAGGCCAGGCTGCGCCCGATCGTGATGATCACCTCGAACAACGAGAAGGAATTGCCGGACGCCTTCCTGCGCCGCTGCTTCTTCCACTATATCAAATTTCCCGACATCGACACCATGAACCAGATCGTCGACGTGCATTTCCCCGGCATCAAGAAACGCCTGGTGGAAGAAGCCTTGCGGATCTTTTTCGAGGTGCGGGAAGTACCGGGCCTGAAGAAGAAACCTTCGACCTCGGAGCTGCTGGACTGGCTGAAACTGCTGCTCAACGAGGACATGACGCCGGAAATGCTCAGGGAACGCGATCCGCGCAAGCTGATCCCGCCACTGCACGGCGCGCTGCTGAAAAACGAACAGGACGTGCATTTGTTCGAGCGGCTGGCGTTTCTCAGCCGAAGAGAAGTATAGGCGCGTTCGCAGGCTGATACGGCCGGGTCTCCGGCACTCCGCGTCTGCCGCGGATGCCATGGACAAAAAGATAAGAAAAAGAAAAGAAGATAAGGTCCGATGAACGTTCAAGAGCAAATTCGCACCGTGCCGTCTGACAGTACGGAGCATTTCGACGTCATTATCGCGGGCGCCGGCATCTCCGGGGTGGGCGCTGCCTACCATTTGACCACGCAATGTCCGGGGACGAGTTTCGTGGCCCTCGAGACGCAGAGCAGCTTTGGCGGAACCTGGCGCACCCACCGCTATCCCGGCATCCGCTCCGACAGCGACCTGCATACGTTCGGCTACCGGTTCAAGCCCTGGACCAGCGCGCCGATCGCGACCGCCGCGGAGATTCTCAGCTACATGGGCGAAGTTATCGAGGAAAACGGACTGGGCCCCCACATCCGCTATGGGCACACCATTTCCTCGGCCCGCTGGTCGAGCCGGGAAAATCTCTGGACCATCGAGGCCGTCAGAACCGACACCGGCGAGGCGGTTCGCTTCACCGCGAATTTCTTCTGGATGTGCCAGGGGTACTACCGCCATGCGGAAGGATATACGCCCGAGTGGAAGGCGATGGAGAGCTTCCAGGGCCGGATCGTCCACCCGCAGAAATGGCCCGACGATCTCGACTACAAAAACAAGAAAGTCATTGTGATCGGCTCCGGCGCCACCGCGGCGACGCTGATCCCCGCCATCGCCGGTGAATGCGCCCATGTCACGATGCTGCAGCGCTCGCCGACCTATTTCAGGACCGGCCGCAACGCCATCGAAATCGCCGAGACCCTGCGCACGCTGCAGGTCGACGAGACCTGGATCCATGAAATCACGCGCCGGAAGATCCTGCACGATCAGGACGCCTTTACCCGCAAGACATTCGAAGAGCCCGAGGCGGCCAAGAAGGATTTGCTCTCGGCGGTCGAGGCCTATCTTGGACCCGACTACGACATTGCCACCCATTTCACGCCGAGCTACCGGCCATGGCGGCAGCGCATTGCCTTCATTCCGGACGGCGATCTGTTCCAGGGCATCAAGTCCGGCAAGGCCTCGGTGGTGACCGACGAGATCGACCGGTTTACCGAGACCGGCATTCTCCTGAAGTCCGGCAAGACGCTGGAGGCCGACATCATCGTCACGGCGACCGGCTTCAATCTGAGTGCAAACGGCGACATCGAATTCGAAATCGACGGCAAACCGCTGGATTTCGCCGACACCGTGACCTATCGCGGCATGATGTTCACCGGCGTGCCGAATCTCGTCTGGGTGTTCGGATATTTCCGGGCGAGCTGGACGTTGCGGGTCGATCTGGTCGCTGACTTCGTGTGCCGGCTGCTCAAGCATATGAAGACGATCGGCGCCGCCAAGGTGACGCCGGCGCTGCGGCCGGAGGACAGCAACATGCACCTGCTGCCGTGGATCGATCCGGAGAATTTCAACCCCGGCTACATGATGCGCGGCATGCATCTGTTGCCGAAGCGCGGCGACAAGTCCGAATGGCAGCACAACCAGGATTACTGGGCCGAAAAGGACGAGTTTCCCGCCATCGACCTCGGCGATCGTGCCTTCGTCTACGAATAGACGTGCGCCGGGTCAGCGATCCGCCCACAGCGAAGCCATCAGCGATATGACCGCCAGCACGATGATAACGGCGCCGTAGAGATAAGCGGCGATGGAGAGGCCGATCACAGGGACCGCAAGCCCTGCGGCCACCGCCGGCAGGCTGAACGCCAGATAGGACTGCACGTAATACGCGGAAAGCAGCCCGGCACGCTGATCGGGCGCGGCCGTGGGCAGCAAAGCCCGCAATATTCCCGAGAAGGTCGAGCCGAATCCTGCTCCGGCGATCACGGTACCGGCCAGCAAGGCTGCGACCTGCTGCTGCTGGATTCCAAACAATGAGACCGCCACCCCCAGCGACAATGTGCTGGTGCCCATCAAAACCAGACGCCGCGCCGGCCAACCCCTGAAAGCTGATACCGCGACGGCCGCCGTCAACATCAGCGCCGCAACCACGACGCCGCCGACCCAGGGCGAGACGATACGCATCGCCGTCGCTACCACGGACGGCATTAGCGAGAGATAGAGTCCGCCGAGCGCCCAGCCCGCCACATTGGCCGGCGTGAGCCTGACAAGAACGGACCTCGACTGGCGCGGCACGCTGACATGCGGCCGCAGCGACGCCAAAGCGCCGGCCTTGCGCGCGGCGGTCTCGGGCATGACCCAGAGCAGCGCGATCATCAACGCGGTCAGACCGAGCAGAACCTCGTAGACCGTGTGCAGCGGGTCCGGCGCCAATGTAATCAAGGCCGCCGTTCCCAACGAACCGACCGTCATGCCCAAAAAGGGAGTGACGCTGTTGAGCAGGGGGCCGCGCGCGCGGTCGGTATCAAGGATTGCCGCGCCCAATGCCGTTGTACCGGTGCCGACGCAAAGTCCCTGGACGGCCCGCGCCAGGATCAATTGCCCGACATCGCGCGCCTCCGCGAAAAGGATCATCGCCGCGGCATTCAGCAGGAGTGCGGCCAGGATGACTGGCCGGCGTCCGACATAGTCGGATAGTCCGCCGACGGTCAGCAGGCCAGCGAGCAGACTAGCGACGTAAACCGCAAAGACGATCGTGATCCAGAACGGCGTGAGATGCATGGACTTCTGATAGAGACGATACAGCGGCGTCGCCGCGCTGCTGCTCGCCGCGACCAGCATTGCGCCCGCGAAGCTGAACAATGTCATGGCTCCCGGAGGCAGCGAGCGGGTTTGAGATTGAGATATCGTGGGAAGCACTGCGGCACGGGCTTCACAGGGCGGGCTGGCGGGACAGGCTTGCATCCGTGGCTCCTAAAGCTAATATATGGCTTTAGCGATATAGGCGGGGAGAATCCTTAAAGCAACTTATTTGCGTTAAGGTGAGTACTCGTTTTGGCATAGCAAGGTTGCACGGAGCAAAAGCGTGGCGGTCAAAGAGCGCGTCCGCGTCGGAGGGCGCAGCGCCCGAATCCAGAGCGCCGTGCATGAGGCGGTGAGGCATCTTGGTGCCAAAACGAGTCGCGATGAACTCACGGTGCCACAGATAGCCGCCGAAGCCGGCGTGACACCGTCAACGATCTATCGGCGCTGGGGGGACCTGGCGGCGCTGCTGGCAGATGTCGCGGTCGAGCGGCTGAGGCCGATCTCCGATCCCGAAGATACCGGCGCGGTGGCGTCGGATTTGCGGGTATTCATCGAACAGTTCATGGAAGAAATGTCATCGACCGTCGGTCGAACGTTGATCAGGGAAGTGTTTTCCCCTTCGGTGCAGACCTATTCGGTCCAGTGCGGTTGCTTTACCCAGGAACATCTGGCGACCATCGTGGCGCGGGCAAGAGCGCGCGGCGAAGCGCCGTTTGATATCGATGAAGTGATCGACCACGTCGTGGCACCGATCATCTATCACATCCTGTACGGCGATCGGGAGTTGACGCTGGACTACTGCCATTCCCTGTTGAAGCGGATTCAATCGCTGCATCCGAAGCGTTGAAGGGATAGCTCGCATCAAACTCCCGTCGCGCTCACCATCGCCGCCTCCGGCGCGCTCCTGCCCCGGATCAAATCCGAAGCCTTGTCGGCGATCATCATGGTCGAGGCGTTGAGATTGGCCGAAATCATCCGCGGCATGATGGACGCGTCGACCACGCGCAGGCCCTGCAACCCGTGGACGCGCAGCTGATCGTCGACCACGGCCCATGTGCTGTCGGCCGGGCCCATCCGGCAGGTGCAGCCGGGATGAAACGTCGTTGTTCCGCGCTCGGTTGCCGCGGCAAGAAATTCGTCGTCGGTCTGCACGCCCGGTCCGGGAAAATCCTCGAACGCAAAATAGGGCGCGAGCGGCTCCGAATAGAGCAGCCGCCGCGCCAGCTTCATGCCGGCGACCACGGTGCGGCGATCGAGCTCCTCGACCAGATAATTGGTTTGAATGATCGGCGGTTCGAACGGATCGGCTGAACGGGCGCGGACATAGCCGCGGCTTTCGGGCCGCTGTTGCCAGGAGGCGACCGTCATGCCGGGCTCATCCTCGAGCTGTCCCTGCACGCCCTCCTTGTAGCTCGCGGGCGTGAACGTCAGTTGCAGATCGGAGCTCTCGGTGGTCTCGCCGGAGTGCCAGAAGCAATAGACCATGGTCGGCGACAGCGAGAGCAGGCCGCGCCGCGTCGTGGCCCATTTGATCGCCTCCATCGCCAGACTGAGGCCACGCCGGCGCTCGTTGATGGTTTTGATGTTCTTGACGCGGGCGACCGAGCGCGGCGCGTAATGGTCCTGCAACCCCTCGCCGACGCCGGCCAGCGCGTGGCGCACCTCGATGCCGAGCGAGGCCAGCAGGTCCGGGGAGCCTATGCCCGACAATTGCAGCAGTTGCGGCGAGTTGTAGGTGCCGCCGGCGAGGATCACTTCCTTGGCCGCGCGCACTTCGGTCGGTGTGCCGCCCTTCCCGCCCTTGACGTAACGCACGCCGATCGCTCGCTTGCCGTCGAGCATGATCCCGGTCGCATGGGCATGGGTGCGAACATGGACGTTCGGCCGTTTCATCGCCGGACGCAGGAAGGCGGTGGAGGCGCTGACGCGCAGGCCATTTTGAATCGTGCGCTGGGCGTAGGATACGCCCTCCTGGATCGCGCCGTTGTAATCGGGATTGCGCGGAATGCCGAGACTCATCGCGCCGGCCATGAATGCCTCGCAGAGCGGATCCCTCCAGTCCATGGTGGTGACGGTCAGATTGCCGTCGCGGCCGCGAAAGGTATCCTCGCCCTCGCCGACCCGCCGCTCCAGCCGCTTGAAATACGGCAGCACATCCGGATAGCCCCAGCCGCGATTGCCGAGCTGCGCCCAGGTATCGAAATCCTGGCGCTGGCCACGATTGTAGATGTGCCCGTTGATCGAGGAGGAGCCGCCGAGCGTCTTGCCGCGGGGCGCGTAGATGCTGCGGCCCCCGGTCCACGGACCCGGCTCCTGCTGGTAGGCCCAGTTGATACCCTTCATGTGAAAGGTCTTGATGAAGCCGGCCGGCAGATGGATGTAGGGATGCCAATCCGTAGGCCCGGCCTCGAGCACGCAAACGCTGGTGCCGGCGTCTTCGCTCAGCCGGTTGGCAAGCACGCACCCGGCGGAGCCCGCTCCCACGATCACATAGTCGAATGTATCTGCCATCTTGATACGCTACCGCACCTTGTCGTTCAGTTGAAAGGTTAGATGCGCCTTCACCGTCGGCCATTCTCCGGGGAGGATGCTGTAGAGGACAGTGTCGCGCAGCGTGCCGTTTGGTGCAATCTGGTGGTTGCGCAGAATGCCATCCTGCTTGGCGCCCAGCCGCTCGATGCCTCGCCGGCTGGCATGATTGAAAAAATGCGTGCGGAATTCAACTGCGATGCAATCGAGCTTTTCGAAGGCATGGGTCAGCAGCAGCAATTTGCACTGGGTATTGACCGCGCTGCGCTGCACGCGTTTGGCATACCAGGTCGAGCCGATCTCGACGCGCCGGTTCGCCGCGTCGACATTCATATAGGTCGTCATGCCCGAGATGGCGCCGTCGGCGTCGTATACCGTCCATGGCATCATCGCCCCCGCCGCCTGCAGCCCCAGCCGGCGGTCGATCTCCTTGCGCATGTCCTCGGCGCGCGGAACGCTGGTGTACCAGAGCTTCCACAGCTCGCCATCCCTCACCGCCTCGGTCAGTCCCGCGCATTGGTCTTGCGACAAGGGCTCCAGCCGCGCGTAGGGACCTTTGAGCGACACCGGTTCAAGCCAGGCCAATTACGTTCTCCCTGTCGTTTCGTCATTGCCTGCGACAAACGCGAAGCGTTTGTGCAAGGGAGCGCACGCGACGAAGCAATCCAGCTTTCGTGCTTGTGGCCTTTTGGATTGCTTCGCTTGCGCTCGCAATGACGAAAGTGGCCATCTCATTTCGCAGATCATCACTTGTTCAGAAAATTCAGCGGCAGGCCGGGCCGCGCCCAGTCCATCGCGATCAACTCGCCCTTGCCGGACAGCGTGATATAGGCGGTCTTTAGATCAGGCCCGCCGAAGGCGATGTTGGTGGTGACGCGGTCGCCGGTCGGAACCTGCTCGACGATGGAGCCATCCGGGGCGATCACCGAAATGCAGCCCGAGATCAGGGTCGCCACGCAGATATTGCCGGAAGCTTCCACCGCCAGCGAATCGAACATCTGGTAGCCGCCGAGGCCTGCGATCGGCTTGCCGCGCTCGCCGCGATAGATCACGTCGCGCGGCTTGATGGTACCCGGCTCGGAGATTTCGTAAGCCCAAAGCCGCGCGGTCGGCGTCTCCGCGATGTAGACCGTGTTCTCATCTGGCGACAGCCCAATTCCGTTGGCCGGCAGCACGCCGTGCACGACCTCGACGATCTCCTTCATGCCGGGCTTGAGATAATAGAATCCCCCGACATCCATCTCGCGGGCGCGACGCTTGCCGAGATCGGAGAACCACAGGCCGCCATGCCTGTCGAACACCAGATCGTTCGGGCCTCGCAGCGCATGCTCGCCGCATTTGTCGACGACCGTCTCCACCTTGCCGCTCTGCATATCTACCCGCTGGATGGAACCGCCGAGATAGTCTTCCGGCTGAGGTCCCGGCATGATCATGTTGCGGGTCGGGATCCAGCTAAAGCCGCCATTGTTGCAGATGTAGCATTTTCCGTCGGGTCCCATCGCCGCACCATTGGGACCGCCCGGAATTTCCGCGACCACCTGCTTGCGACCGTCGGGCCATATCCGGGTCAGCCGTTGCCCTCGGATTTCGACCAGCACCACCGATCCGTCCGGCATCACCACCGGCCCTTCCGGAAATTCGAGATCGGTGGCGAGAACGCGGATATTGACCATGAAATCCTCCCAGCTTTTCGGGCTGCAGGCGGATTTCCAGGTTTATTCCGCACGCGCAACGCTTCGTTGCGCGAAGTTATGACAAAGTCGCTATCGATTGCCAAGCAATCACCGATACGTAGCTGCGCAAGGCAGCCCCGCGTACGAGCTATTCCTTGACGGGGATCCAGATCTCAAGACCGCCATCGCCGGTCAGCGGATCGAAATTCTCGTCGTAGCGCTCGAAGTTGGGCGCATCGGCCGCTTTCAGGCCGGCCGCCGGCAACCAGTGATTCCAGATCGTATTGACTGTCCGCCGGATGGTCGAGATGTGGTCGCGATGAGTGAAGACCGCGTATTTCTGTTCGGGGACGCGCACACGGCTGAATTCGCGCGGCAGATCGGAGAAGTCGGACACTTCGACGCCGGCGATGTAGTCGAAATTGCCGGTGTCGTCGCCATTGCAGCAGACGCCGTACGCCACCTTCCCGACCCGGTCGGGAGTGTTCTGCATCGACTGGTGAAAGCGATGCCACTGGCTGGGAATGCCAGCGCCGCCATTCTCGGGAGTGATACGTTCGCCGAGACCGGCGATCAGAAGCGGCTTGCCGGTCTGGAAACGCGGCGGCTGAAGGTTATCGATTGCGGTTGAAGTCCATGACGATCGGCTCCTGAAGTCTGAGGTTGTCGAGGCGCTTCGAGCCGCGGACCGCTTCGGGCGTCACCCCGAAACGGTCGCGGAATGCGCGGGTGAATGCTTCGTGAGAGCCGTAATCCGCCTCCAGCGCGAGCGCCAGAATATCCGGTGCGCCGCTGGCAAGCGCCCGCGCCGCTTCGCTGAGGCGCCGGGCACGCACATAGCGCATCACCGACAACCCCGTCGCCGCGGCGAACGAGCGGACCATGTGGAAGCGCGAGACCCCGCCGATCGCCGCGACCTCGTCGAGGGTCAACGCGCTGGCAAGATGGCTTTCGATATACCAGAGCGCCTTCTGGGCAGGATTCATCGACCACAGCCTTCATTCGAAGCAACCGCATCATGATCGTTTCGCAAGTACTCCATTTGACAGTCCTTGCTCTCAATGACGTTTCGCCAAGCCGGACCCGGATACTTTGAGGCGAAAATATCAACTGAGGCATCGCTGGCAACGTCACCCCGATCGTGCATACTGCGCCGGGCCAATCATGAGCGGCGAGAAAATCCTGACAGTCCAACTCTTCTGCGGCCTCATGGTTCGAGACGCGCGAAGACGCGCTCCTCACCATGAGGGTCCAAGACCTCATCCTGAGGAAGCCGATCTTGCGGGCGTCTCGAAGGACGATGCCATTTAAGCGGGAATTTGCATCTACGGAACAGACGACCAAATGACCTGTTCCTCCGGGGTTATCTCCGCGACTTTGTCGGGCGCAATGACCGCCGGCATGTTCGAGGGATTGTACGGGGTATTGGGCCGTCCCAGCATGGTGCAGGGCTGACCTAGTTTCTTGAGAACGCTCCAGTGGACGCGCTCGTTGATATGCTCCTGATCGGGATTTGCGGTATTGAGAAATGCCCCGTGCTCGATCGCATCGGGCGACAAAACCACCCGGCTATGCGGGAAGGTTTCATCGACGATCCAGCCCTTTGAAGAATCGTAAACTTCCCCATTCACGTTGGCGGCTCTGGTCGCCGCCTTCAGGGCGGCCGGATCAAATGCAAGACCGGTCAGGGCCTGGATTCGCGCGACGATCCAGATCAGGGCCTCGTCCGAAAGACCGCTGTCCGGATAGCCGCCGCCGACATTGCAGTGAACCCCGGCAAACCAGGTCTGCTCGACGTGTCCTTTCGGGGGCTGCCCTTTGGGCGCCGTCCAGAACGTCGGCACAAACGGGCGGCGATGCTCGTCGACGCCAACGGCATGAAGCCCGACGTCGATATGATCGCCAAATTCGGTATCGTGGAATCCAAGCACTTCCAGCGCGACGTATCGCGCCAAAGGCGCGAGGCCGATACCGGCCGGAATTCCGTATGAACCGACCGTATCGAACACCGCCACGCATTTGATCGACCGGTCCTGGTGAAAGTCATTTTGCGAAGCCGCCGCGTTGAAGGTATCGATGGCCTGCTTGTCGCCTGAACTGGCGGCTTTCGCACCGGCTCGAACCGCCGGATCGATGCGATAATGATTCCACGCGACGTCGAACCCTTGCTGGCTTGGCTGACGTTGAATTCCCGATGCGCCAACAAGTCCGGCAAGCGCACGGGCCGCATACGCGCCACGGGAAAATCCCATGATGTAAATCTCGTCGCCGTGCTCGTAGTTTTTCACGAGAGTCTGATAGGCGTCCTGAATGATCTGCTTCAGCCCGAGCCCGATCGCTCCCCCAAGCAGGTGTTTTAACAAGTCCGGTTCGGCGCCGACGCCCTTGTGATAAGAGACCATTTGCGCAACGTCGTCCGCTGATTTTGGCGATATCAGCGGGGCGCCGGCGCCGGCATAGGCTGGGTCAAGCTTCGCAATGTTGGTGTCATTGCCATGGCCTTCGTCGTTCCATGTTCCGTCGATCAAGATGACGATGCGTTTCATCGCTGTTCCTTCGAAAGAGAGGGAAGCAAGCTGGCGCCGGTTTGACCTCTCATGTCATGCGGATCGTCCTCACGGGCCGTCATTTCACATCCGGCTTCGCATCCTTTGCGGGTCCTGCCGCATTGTCCCTGGCCGGCGGTGCGTCGGCCTTCTTCTGGTCCTCCATTGTCTTTTTCTGCGCCGCCCGCAGATCGTCCACCGTCTTCTGCAGACTGGCGACCGCGCCCTTCAAGCCCTCGATCTGCCGGTTCGCGGCATCGAGCTTCTGCTGTTGGTCAATGCCAAGCTTGGTGATGGTCTTTTGCAGGAAATCGACATTGCTCTGCAGACAACTGGTCCGCCGTTCCATGGTCTTCTCGACGGTGCAGATTTCGATGCCGGGAACATCCTGTGCGCGGGCGGCGGCGGACATCACCAGGCATGGCGCCAGCGCCACCGATGTCGCGAGCGCGATCCAGACGAGCGTCGAAATCCTCATGTGAGTAGCGCCCCATCCCGGTCAATTTGTCGCGAGTCTGGTCGAGGATATCATACGGAAACCTCATTCGCGCGCTGAGGTTTGCGGTCGACCCCCGTTAAAGCGGGGAACGAACGCGGGCGCGATCAATCGGCAACGGGGAACCAGAACATGGCAACGCGCGAACGACGTCTGGCTGAGTTCGATGGCAACGGCGAACCGCCGCCGGATCAGCCGGTTCAGGTGCTTTGCGAGGATCACAGCGGCACGTATCAACTGCCGTTCGCCTGCCGCTTTGTCGATGGTGAATGGCGCAATCACGAATCCGGCGGCACGGTTGAAGCCACCGTGGTCGGCTGGCGCCTGAACCGCCGCTGAGCTGCAACGCATGGCTTTGTGCACGCCGCCCGCGGCTGCGGCCTGTGCCAGAATGCGACGGAGATTGGTGCGGCCTTAAGGTCCGGAACGCCCGCGGAACAAATCGCGCCCGAATCAGCCGTTCTCGTCCGCGTCGCCGCGTTCACGGCTATATGTCGGCGGCTGACGGCGAGCGCGGCACCATATCCAGATCAGCCGGCCCGGCGGTGGCGCCGGCCCCGGCTTCAAACGTTAACGACCACGATGACCGCGATACAGACTATTTCCAGAACGTCACCGGGAGCCGGTGCTTACTCGTATAAATACCCGACGGGCTTTCCTTCGGTACGCAGCGGACGAATATCCTTGCCGGTAATGATCTGACCAGCCAAGCCATCAATTTCGTCACGCTGCGTCGGCGTCCAGCTGCGAAGATTCTCCATGCCCTTCAGCAGGCCTAGCCGGAGGATTTGAGTATTCTCACCTACCCCCACAAGATTGATCGCGTTCTTGCCCGCCGTAACCGTATCGCCGGTCGCAAGTTCAAAATTCTCGCCGACACTATTCTTGAATTCGGCCGTGCCGCGAATGACGCGATAGATAACGACCTCGCCTTTCTCGAGAAAGGCAGTATCCGCTGTTGCCGATGCACTCTTCGGCAACAGCGATTGGCCACGCGGGTCGGTCGCTATGATATGTCCGGTTGTAAGACGACCGCTCGGAATTTCGATCCCGATATCGCGCACATAAACCGGCCCGGCGGATTTGACGGGCGTACCAGCCGCTAGCGGCTTGTAGAGCGCTTCCAGCTCCAACGGATCCTGAAGCCAAAAGCAGGCGTCGGATGGGCGATCATGCAAAGGGTGGCTCCAGGCCACACGCGGCGTTTCCGCTTCGTCGATGTGATCCGGACCCACCACCGTCGGGTTGGGGAAGGTCGTAGGATCGGTAATGAAGCCTTCAAGAAACTTGCCGGAATAGCCCATGGAAATCGGATCTGGCACCACTGTCTGCGGCGTTTTCAGATTCTCCTCCGTGGACAATCCCGACCAGGTGTAAAAGAGCTGGCGATGAACGATCGCGCTCTGCAACATCACCGCACCAGGGCCGACGGCGTAATATCGGCCATCGTAATCGAAGGTAAACATGCCCGACGTGACCAGCACGAGCTGGTAACCGCCCGGTGGAAGGTGAAGATGGAAATCGGTGGGGCCCGTATCGGGACGGTAAATCGGCAGATTTGTCGAAACCTCGTGGAGCAGGAAGGTTTCGTTGTTCGCACGAAAGCCCTCGTTCGCACGGTTATAGAGCGCCTGCGGGCGATAAGTCGGCTCGTACGAAGCATCCCGGTTGCGATCGATGGCGACGAAATTCTTGTTGTTCAGGTGAAGAGGATCGCCGTTCGGGTGAGCAAGGCCAAGCCATTTGGGATCGACCACGGCATGCATATTCATGACACCCTCCAATCTTATTAGTTCGGCCGCGACGATCGCCCAGCCGTCCAATCTTTTGGCAGCCGCAATTGCCGGCTCACAGCTTCCTCGTGCCATGCGAAAATCGCGCCAGCCGCGCTGCACTGCGGCAAAATCGTTTGTTCTCGCGGTGATGACGCAGAAGCCGCTGGACGAAAGCCGGAATTTCGGGAGCGCGATTTTTTTGCGTTATCGACGGTCCCGGCGGACAGGCCGTACGCGCGCTCGAGATGGTACGAAGTTAAGCAAGGCGTGCCCGAAGCTTAAGCCCCACAAATAGGCAGCCGATGGCCTGCGCTGCCTAATATTCGACCTCAAGCTCCTCGATATCCGCCGGCTCGGCTTTGGCGGCTTCGATCCATTGCTGCATTTCCGGGAGCGCCATGATCATATTGGCATAGGCCTTCAGACCCGGCTCCAGCTTCACGTCATAGGTCATGAAGCGGGTCACGACCGGGGCATACATGGCGTCCGCCATGGTACCGTTCGCCAAACAGGAACGGCCCTCCCGACTTGGCCAGGCATTCGCGCCAGATCGTGCAGACCCGATCGATATCAGCTTGCGCACGCGACCAGATCTTGAAATTCGGGAAGTGACCTTTCAGGTTGACGGGCAGCGACGCCCGCAGGGTGGTGAATCCCGAATGGATTTCACCGCAAATCGAACGGCAATGCGCTCGCAATGCGCGATCCGCTGGCAACAGGCCGGCGTGCGGCATGACCTCGTTGAGATATTCCGCGATCGCCAGCGTATCCCACACGGTGGCGCCCTCGTGGCGCAGACATGGCACCAGGATGGACGCCGACAGCAGCAGGATCTCGGCCCGTGCCGAGGCATCATCGGGCGAGGTTACGATTTCGTCGAACTCCAGCCCGGAGAACTTGGTCAGCAGCCAGCCGCGCAGCGACCATGAAGAATAATTCTTGCTGCTGATGGTCAGTGTCGCTTTTGCCATATGGCCCTTCCCTCACGCCTGAACGCCCGCCAAGGGCACCCGGAGCCCCGCTTTTTGCCAAAGCGGCCTACCGCAAAGTGCCCATTGCCTATGCTTAGCGCATTTGTGCAGCAATTGACGTGCCAGTTTACGAGGCTGTTCGACCTCGCTTTGGCTCCGATATTGCATAGCAGTATGGGCAAGGGCAGATTCGGATGATGTCAATGATGTATCAAGCCTATCAGAACCACATGGACCTGACGGAGCCATGGCGGGTCGGGGCCGCTTCGGCGCTGAAATATCTCAACCTCGTTCCGCAAGGCGTTTCCGATAAACTGTTCGGGCGGCTCGCAGCGGCGCTGGAACTGGTCTCGCGCACCTCGCTCACCTATGCGCGGCCGCCTTACGGCATCGACAAGGTGATGGTGGGCAATCAGGAGTTGGAGGTGACCGAGGAAGTCGTCTACGCGACGGCGTTCGGTTCATTGCTGCATTTCAAAAAGCAAAATTCGCCGCAACAGCCGCGCATGCTGCTGGTGGCGCCGATGTCCGGCCACTTCGCGACGCTGCTGCGCGGTACCGTGAAGACCCTGCTGCAGGACCACGACGTCTACATCACCGACTGGCATAATCCCCGCGACATTCCGCTCGATCAAGGCAAGTTCGGCCTCGACGAATACACCGAGCATCTGATCACGTTTCTCGATCAGCTCGGTCCGCGCTCGCACATGGTGGCGATCTGCCAGCCTTCGGTGTCGGCGCTCGCGGCCGCCGCCATCATGTCGGAGGACAATCACCCGGCACGGCCCGCGAGCCTGACCTTGATGGCAGGTCCGATCGATACCCGAATCCAGCCGACCAAGGTCAACGATTTCGCCAAGAGCAAGCCGCTCAAATGGTTCGAGGAGAACCTGATCAACTACGTTCCGTTTCAGTGCAAGGGCGCGTTCCGGCAGGTCTACCCCGGATTCATCCAGCTCACCGCCTTTGTTTCGATGAACCTTGAACGTCACATCAAATCCCACGTCGATCTCGCCGATCACCTCGCAAAGGGCGAAACGGAAAAGGCCGAGACCATCAAGACGTTCTACGACGAATATTTTGCGGTCATGGACCTGCCGGCGGACTTCTACATCGACACCATCCGCGACGTGTTTCAGGAGCACCTTTTGCCACAGGGCAAGCTGATGCATCGCGGCCGGCCGGTGAACCCGGCCTCGATCAAGCGGATGGGCCTGATGACGGTCGAGGGCGAGAAGGACGATATCTGTTCGATCGGCCAGACCCTGGCTGCGCAGGACCTTTGCACCGGCGTGCGTACCTATCGCAAGGTGCATCACATGCAGGCCGGCGTCGGCCATTACGGCGTCTTCAGCGGCAGGCGCTGGAACAACGAAATCTACCCGCTGCTGCGCGACTTCGTGCACATCAATTCGTGAGCTGACGCTGCTTCGCTCGCCTCACCCTCATTGATCTGGCCCCGCATCCATTTGCGGGTTACGCTTGCTCCCAAGGACGACCGGTCAAGAGTTGCCGCGGGAGGAACATCGATCGTGAGATTGAAATCCGCAAGCTTTCGCGCGCTTGTGCTCGGCGTGGCTGGCGCGCTGCTGCTGGCCGGCGCAGCAAGTGCCGCTGAGGTCAGGGTGATGATTTCGGGCGGCTTGACCGCGGCCTTCAACGCACTGGTTCCGGAATTTGAACGCCTGACCGGCAACAAGGTGCTGACCGCCTATGGGCCATCGATGGGGACCACCGTCAACGCGATCCCGACCCGGCTGGAACGCGGCGAACCCGCCGATGTCCTGATCATGGTGGGCTATGCGCTCGGCGACCTCGTCAGGCAGGGCAAGGTGATCGCCGACAGCCGCGTCGATCTCGCTAAATCTCCGATCGGTATCGCGGTGCGATCGGGCGCGCCGAAGCCGGACATCAGCTCCGCCGATGCGGTCAGGCGCGCGCTGCTCGCGGCGAGATCGATCGCCTATTCCGACAGCGCCAGCGGCGTCTACGTCTCCACTGAAATGTTTCAGCGGCTCGGAATCGCCGACGCGATCAAGGACAAGGCCAGGAAAATCCCGGCCGAGCCGGTCGCCGGTGTGGTGGCGCGCGGTGACGCCGAGATCGGCTTCCAGCAGATCAGCGAAATGCTGCCAGTGCCGGGTGTCGATATCGTCGGGCCCCTGCCGCCGGAGCTGCAGAAGATCACCGTGTTTTCAGCCGGCATCGTCACGACGTCCGAGCAGCCCGACGCCGGTCGCGCGCTAATCACATTTCTCGCCTCGCCCGCCGCCAGCGCGGCGATTATCGAGAGCGGCATGCAGCCAATCGCGGTCGACCAGAAGTGACAGCGGTCCAAAAGCTCTATCGCCTGCCCGGAAGACTTCGAACGAAGACGCCGTCATTCATATCCGGCACGGCTCGCTCAAGGCGTCGGCGAGTGCCATGGTAATCTCAAGGCCCGTCGCGCATTCGACCCACATATATTGCCCTGACGGGTTCACCTCCAGAAACACGTAACGTCCTTCCGGCGTGACGATGAAATCGAAGGCCCCATAAATCAGGCCAAAGGTTTTCATGAATGCGAGAATCCTTGCCTCGACCTCTCGTGGAAGGTCGACCGCCTCGTACTCCAGATCCTGCAAAAACGGCCGCCAATCGAGTGTCGCTTTCGCGTGCGCCTGGGAGTCGATTTTGGCGCTGAAGATGCGCGTGCCGACCACCGTCACACGGAGCTCGTGAGATTTCTGAACGCGTTCCTGGAAAATCCCCGGCGTCACCCGAATGAGATCGAGATCTGCGATCCGTTCTGGCGAAAGAAGCCCCGTGAAGAGTGCCTTGCCTGGCTCAAGGTCGCGGGCTTGCGACAGTCCTTTGTAAATCGTTTGGGTTTGGCTTGCAGCGACGAACTGACGGACCTCGTCAGGATCGTTGGTGACGATGGTGCGGGGAATTTCAAAGCCGACCTCGCGGGCGACGAACAATTGAGCAGGCTTTGACCTGGCGGCGCGTTCGCATGTGGGATCGTTGATCCACAAAAACTTGCCGATCGTGGTCAACGCAGCCAGCGCCAGCTGCGACTCTGTTTCGGCAAATCGCTTTTCCTCGCCCGCAAGTTCGGCAGGAAACCCTGCAGGCTGATCCCACTGCCACCAGACGCTTCCAATACTGGCCAGATCGATCCTGCGGCCGTCGGAGACGAATTCCGCACCGAAATCGCTATTTGAAGCGCGATACGTCAAAACCGAGTCGAGAGGAAAATGGTCTGTATTCCAGCGGACGCATGGCACATCCCGCCGCCGCAATTCCGCCAGCAGCAAATCAGCCGCTGGATCGAAGCGCGCGGTGATGAGGAGAATGGACTTCATCACCGCACGCCTTGCAAAACTTCACTCGTCGTATTTCGGGCAATCCTTGCAGCCGGCCGTTACCTTTGCGAGCTGCATGTCTTTATTTTTTTCATAAACCGGCGCTCGCGTGATCGGATCAACCATCATCTGAAGCGTCGGATCGTAAACCATGGCAGGTATGGTCATCTCCGCTCCCTTGTTCAGAAACGGCCGCGCAAAAATATCGTTTGACGCTTGCGCAGTTTCGAATGTCGCACCGACCGTACCCGCACCAATAACTCCGAGCAGCAATCGCACCAGGTTCGCTGAAACATCTTTGGCGTTCATGAGTATGTCCTCCAATATGCAGGGTCCCACGTTAGGAACGCTACTCGTTTGGGGAACCCGCCGCAAGCGGATGCGGTCCGAACCGGTTACTTCAGGCGGATCGGCGTATCCTTCAGGCCGTTGTTGTCATAGGCCCTGCGCAGCGCGCCGTTTACCCTGGCCTCCGTCATGAACTCGGTCACAAACGCCAGTGACTGCGGGTGATTCAGGGGCACCGCCACCGCGGTAACCGTCTGCTTGAAGGTTTCATCGAGCACCCGCGTTCCCGGGATTTTCTTCGCCATGGCGTTGAGCTGGTCGCGCGACAGCGCGAACGCATCAATCTCGCCGCTCTTGAGCACGCCGAAAATCTCGTCATAAGCTTGATAGCCCGTGACCATGGCCTGCTTCAGGTGCGCGATCGCGCCGCGCATGGTGGTGCTATCATTGACGGCTGCGACCGTGACGCCGGGCTGATCGAGCGTCTGGAAATTCGTGACCGACGAGC
The DNA here is from genome assembly GCA_963771225.1 of uncultured Pseudomonadota bacterium. Taxonomy (GTDB): domain Bacteria; phylum Pseudomonadota; class Alphaproteobacteria; order Rhizobiales; family Xanthobacteraceae; genus Bradyrhizobium. The sequence goes on from CAVYSR010000019.1 coordinate 196,292, forward strand.
CTGCCTTGACGATGTAGGTCGCATCCGCAACCTCGTAGATCGGCCCGAACGACATCTTGGTCGCGCGTTCCGGGTCTTTCGGCAGGAAGGTCACGTCCCAGACGCCCTTGGAAGCTTCATCCGTGATCCGCCCGGAATTCTGATGCACGACATATTCGACGGGCACACCGAGTTGCGCGGCCATTTCCCTGCCGAGATCGACCGGGACCCCCGCATAGCCGCCGGCTTGGTTTTTGGTGGACCAGAACCCGCCGCCGGCCGGGCTGATCGCGATCGCTACGCGCAACTTGCCGGTCGGGGCGATTTCATCTTTCAGGGCGTCAGCACTCGCAAGACCCGTCATCATCATCGAGACACCTAGAACGAGGCCGGCGACAAGCGGCGCAGATCGAACAAACATCGATTGAATGGACATCAGCGGTATCGCCGTTGGAATCTTGGCGAGTACTATTACAGCTCAGTCACGACCGGAGCAAACCCGTCACGATTGGCCCGCCATGCGCGCTGGTATTCCATGATGCGCGCCGTCTCATCGGCAACGTGCTGGCCGAGCATGCCGGCGAGCAGATACAGCGTGGTATCGATGCAGAGCGAAACCCCGCCGCCGGTCACCAGCCTTCCCCCGTGGTCCACCAGCATGGCCTCCTTCACGTCGATTTGCGGATAGGTGGCGCGCATCGCCTCGAGCGGTGAGGTTTCCGGCGGCACCACTTCGCGCTTGGTGGTCGCGGGGCCATCGTTCAGGATGCCGCTCGCAGCCAATATCATGGCGCCCGTGCATACCGATGCGATGCGGCTTCCCGCATGCACGCGACGAACATATTCCAGCGTTGCCGGTGCCGCGGCCTGCACGGTCCAGCCGGGGCCGCCGGTGACGATGACGAGATCGCAGGATGGTGCATCGTCGATGCCGTAATCGGCGGTCAGCTTCAGTCCGTTGGCGAGCGTAACCAACCCCGCGCGCGGCGCGATGGTGCAGATCTCGATCTGCGGCGCGATCCGGCGCGCCATCGACAGCACGCCGAATGTGGCGAGGTCGATCGGCTCGACGCCGTCGTAGAGGAAAATGCCAAACCGCACGACGCCCGATCCATCCCGTTCAGGTCAATGACCCTCCCCTGGTCTCGCGAGCTGCCAACGCGGCCGCCAGGGTGAAGAGCGCGAGAACGATCATCATGATCGACACCCCGGTGGTGCCGCCGAAATATCCGACCATCGCGGTTGCCATGATCGGCGCGAAGCCGCCGCCGATCGCCGCGGAGACCTGAAATCCGAACGAAGCGCCACTGTAGCGGACATTGGGGCCGAACAGTTCTGGAAAGTAGCAGGACTCCGGCCCGAACATCATGCCGTGGCCGAAATTCATCGCGATCATGATGGCGGCGAAGATTAGCGCGGTGCTCTTGCTTTCCAGCATCCAGAACAGCGGGAATGCGAACGCGATCGTGAACAAGGCGCCGAGAATATAAAGCGGCCGCCGGCCGATCCGGTCGGACAGCCAGCCGAACAATGGCAGGCTGACCAGTTCCAGCAGTGCCGCATACAACACCGCATCGAGCATCAACGGCTTGGGCAGGCCGAGCTTGGTGGTTGCGTAGACGACGACGAACACCGTGAGCAGGTAGACCCAGGACACCTCGGTAAGCTTCAGCCCGACCGCGATCAGAAATGTCGTGGTGTTCTTGCCGACGGCTTCGATCACCGGATTTTTCGACAGGCCGCCGCGCATCTTGAGCTGTTCGAATACCGGCGTCTCCGGTACGCGGGATCGAACGAAGGTTCCGATGGCAAGCAGCACGATGCTGAGCAGGAACGGGATGCGCCAGCCATAAGCCGCAAAATCTGCCTCCGGCAGCTTGGTGACCAGCGCGAACACCAACGTCGCCAATACCAGCCCGATCGGAAATCCGATCTGCACGAAGCTGGTGTAAAAACCGCGTTTGTCGGCCGGTGCGTGCTCGAGCACCATCAGCGAGGCGCCGCCCCATTCGCCGCCGAGGCCGATACCCTGGATCACGCGAAGCAGAATCAGCAGGATCGGCGCCAGCACCCCGATCGAGCCATAGGTCGGCAGCAGGCCGATGCAGAAGGTGCTCACGCCCATGATGAACAGCGTCAGGACCAGCATGGATTTGCGGCCAAGCCGATCGCCGAAATGACCAAACAGCGCACCACCTAACGGTCGCGCCAGAAAGCCGACGGCGTAACTGCCGAGCGCGGCCAATGTCCCCGCCAGCGGATCGAAGGTCGGAAAGAACGCCTTGTTGAACACCAGTGCTGCGGCTGTCGCGTAAATCAGGAAATCGTACCATTCGATGATGGTGCCGAAACAGCTCGCGAACACGATGGAATTGATCTTGCTGCGCTCGATGCCGGAGATCGGCGCTGCTGCCGTCATGGTCATTGCGGCTCCTGCTGCTGCGCGCCCCCTACCGGGCGAGCGTATCCAGCAGAAGCGATGCAAGCGGCATGCCGGTCCGGCGGCCTGTTTTGGCACACTGAAGCACTTAGTTCGGCTGCGCCGCCGGCACCTCGATCTCGCGCGGCAGGATGATCGCAGCCAGGATTACCAGTAAGCATAGTCCGCCGAACGCGTGCAGCATGGTGACAAAACCGACCGACGGAGTTCACGGAAACCAAATAAGGCCGGCGCTATCGCCGACCGTGGGAGGTGAAATCCGGGACGGCAGGATTCCCGTAATCCAGACCTCCGTCATCGAAAAACTTCAGCCATCGATCTGGCTTGATTGTGATGCACGCCGCCTTAAATCCATGTAACAATTCGGCGCGAACCGGATCAGCCCGCCCGACATGAGCAACAACGCCTTTTTCTCCGATCTTCTTGCATCGATTTCCGAGCGCGGCCGTACCCTGCTGCGGCGTGCCGGATCATCCGATACCAGACGGGATGCATCCGAGTTGACGGAATTATGCGAGGCGCTGTTGTCGGGGCGGGGCGAAGCCTCCGGTACGGCGATGGCGCGCGAGGTTCTCGACCGTTACCATGATCTCGACGAGGCCGGCCGGCTTTCATTCTTCGAAACGCTGACCCGCCATTACGGCCCGGACCGGGAAAAGCTTGCCCATGCCATCGAGACCTGGCGCGCACAGCCGAACGACGATGACGCCGGCGACCTGCATTTTGCCTCCGAGCCGCGGCGGCAGGAATTGATCCGCCGCCTGAACCGCGCGCCGGGCGGCACCGGCGAGCTGGTGGCGATGCGCGCCGATCTGCTTTCCGCGATGAAAGATCACAATGATCTGGCCGCGCTCGACCGCGACGTCGTGCATTTGCTGGCTTCTTGGTTCAACAGGGGGTTTCTCGTGCTGCGCAGGATAGACTGGTCGTCACCCGCGAACATCCTGGAAAAGATCATTCGCTATGAGGCGGTGCATGAGATCCGCGACTGGGACGATCTGCGCCGGCGTATCGATCCGGCGGACCGCCGCTGTTATGCGTTCTTCCATCCTGCTCTGGTCGACGAGCCGCTCATTTTCGTCGAGGTGGCGCTGACCGAACAAATTCCGGGCGCGATTGCGCCGCTGCTGGCCGTCGAGCGGCAGCCCGTGGCGGTCGAGCGCGCCCGCACCGCCGTGTTCTATTCGATCTCGAACACGCAGCGCGGCCTCGGCGGCATTTCCTTCGGCAGCTTCCTGATCAAGCAGGTGGTCGAGGAATTGCAGCGCGAACTGCCGAAGCTGGAGCATTTCGTGACGCTGTCGCCGGTGCCGGGATTCATGCAATGGCTGAAAGAGGCGCCGGATGTCCCGGTATCGGACGAGGATCGCGTGCTGCTCGGCCATCTCGATACGCCGGACTGGACCGCGAATGCCGAATTGGCGCAGCAGCTGCGCTCCGTTCTGGAACCGCTGGCGGCGTATTATTTTCTGAAGGCACGCACCCCGAAGGGCCGTCTGATCAATTCGGTGGCGCGCTTCCATCTCGGCAATGGTGCGCGACTGGAACGGATCGACTGGCTCGGCGATCTGTCGCCGAAGGGCTTGCGCAAATCGGCTGGCATCATGGTCAACTATCTCTATCGCCTCGACGATATCGAAAAGAACCACGAAGCCTACGCCAACCGCGACGAGATCGCAGCATCAAGTGCGGTGAAGAAATTGCTCAAGACCGAAGGCCGGCGGTTGCTGGATATGCGGTTGTCTTAGCCTGAGGCGTCAGCGACGAGACGGCCCCAAGATCACGCCTTGTCGCGAAAATACGGCTCTACCGGACCGTGAACCTTGATGGTGAGCGGGTTGCCGTAGCGATCCTTGGCAGCCCCGGCCGTCACGCGAACCCATCCCTCGCTCACGCAATATTCCTCAACATTGGTTTTCTCGTTGCCCTTGAAACGAATGCCGACGTCGCGCGCGAGCACGTCGGCGTTGTAATAGGGGCTTTTCGGATCGGTCGAGAGACGGTCCGGCAGCTGGTCGGTGGTCGCGTCAGTTTTATCGTTCACAGTAGTGCCCCGATTTCCCTTGTCAGTCCTTCCGGCTTCACCGTCGGCGCATGACGCGCAACCACCTTGCCCGACCGGTCGACCACGAATTTGGTGAAATTCCATTTGATCGACGAGCCGAGCAATCCGGACTTCGCCTTCTTCAGATATTGATACAGCGGATGAGCGTTGCTGCCGTTGACATCGATCTTGGCGAACATCGGAAAGGTAACGCCATAATTGACGGAGCAGAATTGCTCGATTTGGCTGGCGTCACCGGGTTCCTGGCCTCCGAATTGATTGCATGGGAAGCCCAGAACCGAAAAGCCGCGTGGCGCCAATTGCTGATACAGCGTCTCGAGGCCCTTGTATTGCGGGGTGAACCCGCAAGCGCTGGCGGTGTTGACGATCAGCAGAACCTGACCCTCGAACCGCTTCAGCGGAACGTCCTCGCCGGCTAGCGACTTTGCCGTGAAATCATGAATGCCGGACATTTTTGGTTCTCTCAGCCTCGTTGCAAACTCATTCAGCGAACGGGATCGACTGGCATCGGCGGCGTTCCCCCCGCTTCGATCGCCTCGCCGGCCGATAGGCACAGATCCTCGCGATAGCGGCCGGATACCACCTGAACGCCGACCGGGCTGCGCCCGACCAACCCGGTGGAAACCGTTAGCGCAGGTAGGCCCATGAAGGGAATGGCAATTTGCGGCAATTGCGCGCGCCACACCCGGGCGAACGAGGCGTCGTCGCGCCGATCGAGCCCATCGGGGAACGGCAATTCGCCCGATACCGGCATCAGCAAGACCGCATAGCTCTCAAAAAACCGCAGCCATTCGCGTGTCAAGGTCGCACGGCGCGTCAAGGCTTTCGAGAGCAATGCCGCGTCAAATGGATGGACCTTCGCTCGGTTGCCGCGCAGGCAGGCCAGCGCCCCGGGATCGCCCTCGCGTTCGGCGGCTTCCAGTTGCGCCTCATATCCATCGCCGAGCCAAAGCTTGGTCTGAAGGTCCGCGGCCTCCCGTAGCGGCGGCGTAGTCTTGATCTCTTCGACCACCCATCCACCGCGCTCCAGGCGCCTGGCCGCATCTGCGACGGCCGCTTTCACTTCCGCGGCGGTCTCAAGACCGTCGGGGTGAAAACAAACCGCCGCCCGCTTCGGCCTTGTCGGCCCTTCCAGCGGCGCCGGCACCCACCAGGGATCGCGGGCGTCCTTGCCGGACATCGCGGCCAGCGCAATCCTGAGATCGCCGATGGTGCGCGCCAGTGGACCGGAAACCGCGCTGATCTGGGGCCCGATCGGGCGTTCGGGCAGCGACGCATTGAAGGCAGCGATACGGCCGACGGTCGGCCGCAGACCATGAACGCCACAGGCATAGGCGGGATAGCGGATCGATCCGGCGATGTCGGTGCCGTGGGCGATATGCCCGATGCCGGCTGCGACCGCCGCTCCCGCGCCGCCGGAAGAGCCCCCCGGCGTGAGGCCGGGATCGCGCGGATTTTTGGTGTCGCCATGGATCAGATTGGTGGTGAACCAGCGGTACGAGAACGCCGGGCAGTTGGTCCGTCCGAGAATGACGGCCCCCGACTTGCGCAGATTATCGATCACGGGGCTGTTGGTGGTGGCAATGACCTCGCGCTGAAGCTTGAGGCCGTTGGTGGTGGCAAAGCCTTGCTGGTCGATATTGACCTTGACGGTAACCGGCACGCCGCCGAGCGGGCCGATGTCTTCGTTCCGTGCGATCGCCGCATCGATGGCCGCCGCTTGCGCCAGCACATCGTCCGGACGATGGTCGACGACGGCGTTAATGGACGGGTTGACCGCGTCAAGTCGCGCCAGCGCCGCCGAGACCGTCTCTTTTGCCGACACCTTTTTTGATCTGATCAAGGCGGCGATATCAGCGGCCGACGAGCGCCAGAGATCTTCCATCGATAACAGCTCCAGTTTGAACGCCGTCTTGTAACGCCGCCCTCGACATAGCGCCATCAGGAAACGGCAGCGTCAACCTTTGACAGCTCAACGCAGGCGGGCGAAGAAATAAGCCAGATCGTCAATCTGCTCCGGCGTGACGGGCTGCAGCACTTCCGCCATGGTGCCGTCGTAGCCGTGGCGGCTGTTGTCCTTGTATTCCCGCATGGTCCTGGCGAGATAATCCTCGCGTTGATCGGCCAGCCGCGGAACGTTGTCGCGTCCGGAAAAGTCGGCGTTGTGGCAGGAATCGCAATGATGCTGCTGCACCAACGCCTGGGCGCGCCGCAGCCGCGCCGGATCGCCGGCGTCGGCCGGCGGCGACGGTTTCGGCAAGGTAGCGATGAAATCCGAAAACGCACGAAGGTCATCGTCGGTGAGCGTCTTCGCCATCTCGTTCATCGGCTCAAAGGTACGCAGCTTTTCGCGAAACATGAAAAGCTGGATCAGCGCATAAGGCGCCTGCTGCGCGCCGAGCGACGGGATATTTTCGGTTTCCGATTGTCCCTTTTCGCCGTGACAGGCCAAACAGGGCGCGGCGCGCTCTGCGATGGTCTCCGCTCGCCCTGACGATGCGATCAGGGCGAGCAGCAATGCCGCGGTTATTTTACGCATGACGCAGTCTCGACGTTTTCGTCATTGCGATCCAACGGGTCGCGATGAGCTGTTCTTCCAGGCTGTTCTGATTTACTGCGCCGCGAGGTTGGGCTTGCCGTAGGTGATGCGATAGACCGCGCCGTTCCAGTCGTCGGAGACCAACAGCGAGCCGTCCTTCATTTGCAGCACATCGACCGGCCGGCCGACGTATTTGTTTTCCTCCAGGAAGCCGGTGAGGAACGGCTCCATCGACTTGACGGTGCCGTCCTTGTTCAGCTTGACGACGACAACGTCCCCGCCGACTTTCTGGGACCTGTTCCATGACCCGTGCCGGGCCACGATGATGGCGTTCTTGTAGTCCCTCGGGAACATCTTGCCGGTATAGAACCGCATGCCGAGCGAGGCGGAATGCGGGCCCATCAAGCCGACCGGCGCGGTGAATTCGCCGCAGGAATGTCCCCAGCCGAATTCGGGATCCGAGATGTTGCCCTGATAGCAAAAGGGCGCACCGAAATCCTCGCCGGTTTTGGTGACGCGATTGAGTTCGTCCTGCGGCACGTCCTCCGACATCCAGTCGCGCCCGTTATCGGTAAAGTAGAGCTGCCTGGTTTCCGGATTCCAGTCGAACCCCACCGAATTTCGCACGCCGAGCGCAACCACTTCGGCGCCGGTGCCGTCGAGATTGATCCGCCTGATCTGACCATGCGCGTCGTCATGCAGGACGTTGTTGCCGGGCTGTCCGACCGGAATGTACAGCTTGTTGTCGGGTCCGATCGCGATGAATTTCCAGCCGTGGGCTTCATCCTTCGGCAGATTGTCGTAGATGACGGTTGGTTTCGGCGGATTGTCGAGACTGTCTTCGATATGCTCGATCTTGGATATCTTCGAGAGCTCGGCGATGTAGAGCGTGCCGTCGCGGAAGGCGACGCCGTTGGGCCGGTAGAGGCCGGAGGCCAGCACCTTCACCGTCCGCTTGCCGTCCTTGTTGACGATGGCATAGACCTTGTCGACGAGACGGCTGCCGACAAACACCGTGCCCTTGTCGCCTTCGGCCAACGACCGCGCATTCGCCATGCCGGCCGCGTAGACCTCGATGTTGAAGCCGGGCGGTACTTTAAGCTTCGCCGTCGGCAATTTATCGACCGCGGCCGCGATCGGCGGCGGCGCAACCGGCGAGAGCTTTGCGGCTGCTTCGCTGGCGGGCCGCCCGATCATAGGTGAACCCGGCGGCAGCGCCGGCGCGGCCGTCTGTGCCGCCGCTGCCGGCGGATTGACCGGCTGCTCGGCAGCAGCGCCGAACGTAAACGCGCCGATAAAAGCAACGGCGACCGACAAGTTGCGCGATCTGATGATCATCTTCATGTTCTCCTTTGTACGGAAGCCTTATCCTGGCGCGGGCATGCACACCGGTGGTCTTCCTGGGCGATAGTCTTCAATATTTTTCCGGCGCTGCGCAATCAAAACATCTTATGCGCAAGGCCGATGACGCCACCGGAATAGATGCGGGCCTGCGGTCGTCAATGTTTTGTTACCCGTTGGCCGGAGGCATCGAGGATGGCTTCGGCAAAGGGAAATTCGAGCACGATCTCCCCTTCATCATCGGTCACTTCGAGAACCGCATTTAAAAGACCACGCTCCGCGTCTTCGGTCTTCAGCAATTCCCAAATCATGGCTCGCGCAATTTCCCATGCGCGATCCGGATTTCGCAGCTCTTCGCCTTCTGGATCGGAGATCAATTCATCGCCGATACGCGTGTTGAAGAAATATCGCGGCATGGGTGGAAAGCCATTTTCGTTGAGGGGTCCCGTGGGAAGCCGGTTGCTCTCACAAGTTATTTATTCGGAACTCGCCACGCCAATATCGACACGGCAGCAGCATCCGATTGGATGAGCGACCCTGAACCTGTTGATCTGTCGTTGTTTTGACGGCGGATCGCAAAAAAACGTGATTTCATCTTGCACTGCAACATAGAAAGGCGACGGATTTGCCACCAAAGATTTCACTGGCGAACTTTTAGTTCGGCGCTAGGTTATACGCAGGGCGGATGTCGTCCGATTTTGAATGGAGAGCCAAAATGGCCTGGAAGACCCCAAAGATCGTCGAAGTGTCGGTTGGCATGGAAATCAACATGTATGCGTGCGCCGCCCGCAAGTAAGCGGTAGCGTTAGCTTCACGTTTGACGCAGGTGGACCTCCAGGCGTGGCACGTTCCTGAACAAGGGCCGTGAACGTGCTGGTGTCCACCTTCGAAACGTTTGTAGTTGAAGCGTTGAAAATACTTCAAGCGTTGGAAATGCCAGGAGACGAATCATGCTTCGCGTCGTCGTCCTGGGCGCCGCGGCGGGTGGCGGGGTTCCGCAATGGAATTGCGGCTGTACGGTTTGCCGGAAAGCGCGAAACGAGCATCCTGAACTCAGGAGCACCCAGGCCTCGATCGCGATCAGCGCCGATGGCAATCACTGGTTCCTGATCAATGCATCTCCCGATCTGCGCCAGCAACTGATCGCGACCCCGAAGCTTCATCCCAAGCCAGGGACGCTTCGTCACAGTCCGATATCGGGCGTCATCCTGACCAATGGCGAAGTCGACGCAATCGCCGGGCTATTGTCGATGCGCGAGGGCTCGCCATTTACGATCTACGCCCATCCCAGGGTGCTGGCGATCCTTGCGACCAACAGCATCTTCAACGTGCTGAACGAGAAGAACGTGCGGCGCCTGCCGATCGAGGTGGACAGCGCGTTCGAACCGACGCTGCCCGATGGCTCGCCTTCCGGCATCGAGATTCTGCCGTTCGCCGTGCCGGGCAAAGGCGCGTGGTACCTGGAAGGCAAGGCTCACCCCGCCGGCGACGACGGCGCCGGTGACACGCTTGGCCTTCGGATCGGTGACAAAGCGAGCGGCAAATACATGTATTTTCTGGCAGCTTGTGCCAACGTTACCAGCGATCTTCGGTCCCGGCTTAAGGGCGCCTCGGCGATCTTCTTCGACGGAACGGTATGGCGCGATGACGAGTTGATCGTAGCGGGCCTCGGCAACAAGACCGGGCAAGGCATGGGACATATTGCGATGTCAGGCGATTCGGGCGCTATCGCGGCGCTCGCCAACCTCGATGTCGGCCGGAAGATATTTCTGCATATCAACAATTCCAACCCGGTATTGCTGCGCGACTCCGCCGAGCGCAAGACCGCCGAGCACGCGGGCTGGCAAATTCCGACCGATGGAATGGAGATCGTGCTTTGAACGCCAGTGCCTTGAACACCATGACAGCCTTTTCTCTTGGTGCAAGCACCCTGCTGACAAGCGCCGAAGACCTTGAAACCGCACTGCGCCACATCGGCGCGACGCGCTATCACAGCTTGCATCCGTTTCACCGGCTGCTGCACGGCGGCAAGCTGAACAAGGGTCAGGTGCAGGCCTGGGCGCTGAACCGCTATTATTACCAGAGCACCATTCCGATCAAGGATGCCGTCGTGATCTCGCGCTTCCGCGACCGCGGCATCCGGCTCGAATGGCGGCATCGAATCGAGGATCATGACGGCGATCTCGGAGCCGAGGGCGGCATCGAGCGCTGGCTGAAGCTGACCGAGGGACTGGGGCTCGACAGCGCCTATGTGGAATCGACCGAGGGCATCCTGCCGGCAACGCGCTTTGCGGTGGACGCCTATGTGCATTTCGTCCGCGACAAGACGCCGCTCGAGGCCATTGCCTCCTCGCTCACCGAACTGTTCGCGCCCAACCTGCATGAGGAACGCATCTCCGGAATGCTGGCGCATTACGACTTCGTCAACCCCGACATCATGAGCTATTTCAGCCGGCGGCTGACGCAAGCGCCGCGCGACGCCGGTTTTGCCCTCGACTATGTCAAGGCCCATGCGCACACCCCGGCGGAGCGCGAGGCGGTCTGCAACGCGCTGATCTTCAAGACCAATGTGCTATGGGTTCAGCTCGATGCGCTGTATCATGCCTATGTCGAAGGCCACGTGCCGCCGGGCGCGTTCGTGCCCAAGGATTAAGACCAGGGTCAAGACAAGAGTTTAGAACAAGGACCAAGAGGCGAAGCGATGGCAGGCTCACGCAACATCAGCGTCAGCGAGGCGAGCCGGCCGGTTCTGCCGCGGCATGCCAGGCTGAAATTCGATGAAACCCGGCAGGTCTGGGTCATCCTGGCGCCGGAGCGCGTGCTGGCGCCGGACGAGATCGCGGTGGAAGTCCTTCAACTCTGCGACGGCGTTCGCAACGTCACCGCCATGATCGACCTGCTCGCCGAGAAATACGCCGCCGAGCGCAGCGCGATCGCCAACGATGTCATCGCCATGCTGCAAGACCTTGCCGACAAGGGATTTCTCACTGAAGCCCGCGAGAAGACATCATGAGCCCGACCATTACCGACGCCGGCGTCGCGGCGAAAAATCCTTCCGACGGACTTGCGGTGCTGGAATCGCGCGGCTCGACGGCGGAGACCTTCGGCATTCCGCTCGCGGTGCTCGCCGAGCTGACGCATCGCTGTCCGCTGCAATGCCCCTATTGCTCCAACCCGGTGGAGCTGGATCGCGGCGGCAGCGAGCTGACCACCGAGGAATGGAAGAAGGTCCTGACCGAACTCGCCGAAATCGGCGTGCTGCAAATCCATTTCTCCGGCGGCGAACCGACCGCGCGCAAGGATCTGGTCGAACTTGTGCAGCACGCCAGCGATGTCGGACTGTACTCCAACCTGATTACGTCGGCCGTGCTGCTGACCCGGGAAAAACTTGCCGCGCTGGCCGATGCCGGACTGTGTCATGTGCAGATCAGTTTTCAGGGCAACGAGCCAATGGTTGCCAATCGCGTCGCCGGCCTGAAAAACGCGCACGAAAAGAAACTTGAGGTCGCGAAATGGACGCGCGAGCTCGATCTGCCGCTGACCGTCAACGCGGTCATGCATCGCCAGAACCTGTTCCAGCTTGCGGACATCATCCAGATGGCGGTCGATCTCGACGCCGACCGGCTCGAGGTGGCCAATGTTCAATATTACGGCTGGGCGCTGAAGAACCGCGCCGCGCTGATGCCGACGATCGAACAGATCGAGGAGAGCAGCCGCATCGTCGAGGAAGCCGAAGCGCGGCTGAAAGGCATTCTGGCCATCGACTATGTGGTGCCGGACTATTACGCGCTGCGGCCGAAAAAATGCATGGGCGGCTGGGGCCGGCAGTTCTTCAATATTTCACCCGCCGGCAAGGTGCTGCCCTGCCACGCCGCCGAATCCATTACCGGGCTCGAATTCGAATCGGTGCGCAGCAATCATTCGATTGCCTGGATCTGGAAGAACTCCGAAGCCTTCAACCGCTATCGCGGCACTGGCTGGATGCCGGAGCCGTGCCAAAGCTGCGAGTTCAAGGAAATCGATTTCGGCGGCTGCCGCTGCCAGGCCTTCGCGCTGACCGGCGATGCCGGCAATACCGATCCGGCCTGCACGCTGTCGCCGCTGCACGAGAAAATTTTCAAGTTGGCCGAGTCCGAGGCGGCGGCCGACAACAACCGCTTCATCTATCGCAATTTCGCAGGCGGCACCCTGGAGACGGAAGGCGACCATGGCGCCTGACGCCGACGCGGGAAAATCCTCCGGCCACCGCTCCGACCCGTTCGCACCGCTGACCTCGCAGCTGTTGCCGGCCGGCAACGGCCACGAGATCTACGTCGAAACCGTCGGCCGTGCCGATGGCATCCCGGCGGTCTATCTGCATGGGGGCCCCGGCAGCGGCTGCCAGCCCGATCATCGGCGGCTGTTCGATCCGGAGCGTTTCCACGCGGTCCTGTTCGACCAGCGCGGCGCCGGCCGAAGCCGCCCCAAGGGCCGTCGCGAAGACAATACGCTGCCGCATTTGATCGCGGACATGGAAATGATCCGCGAGCAATTCGGCCTCAAACGCTGGATGATTGTCGGAGGCTCCTGGGGCGCGACGCTGGCGCTGGCCTACGCACAGGCACATCCGCAGCGGGTCTCGGGCATCGTCCTGCGCGCCACTTTCCTCGGCACCCGCGGCGAATTGAACGGCGCCTTCGGCGACGTGCTGCCGCGCTTTTATCCAGGCCTCGGCGATGATTTCCTGAGTGTGCTGCCCGCCGGTGAGCGCAGCCAGCCGCTCGATGCTTACTGGCGCCGTATCCTCGATACCAATCCCGCCGTGCACGGCCCGGCCGCCCGCGCCTGGCATGACACGGAACGCATCCTGTCCGAACACGCTCCGTCGCGGGTCCGGCTCGATCCTGGCTCGCTGAACTCGACGCGAGCGTTACCGTCCACGCCGTTCATGGAAGCGCATTATTTCCAGAACGACTGCTTCATGCAGCCAAACCAGCTTCTGGCGGAAGCAGGCCACCTCGCAGGCATCCCCGGGATTATCGTACAGGGCCGCTACGATCTTTTGTGTCCGCCGGCAACCTCGCATGCGCTGGCTGCGCTGTGGCCTGCGTCTGAGATTCGCTTCGTCGAGGGCGCCGGCCACCAGCTCTACGACCCAGGCGTGCGGGACGCGGTGATGAAGGCGATCGCGGACCTGGCGTCCAGCGCCACCCGATAAAAGAGGACGGCCCTGAGCGTGATATCCCCGGTGGCTTCAACCCGGCAACGTTCGCCGCACATGCTGCACTGCCGCAAAGACAGGCATACGTTAAGGTTACGGCCCTTCGACCAATGAAGGTTGTCGATCAAGTAAAATTGGCTTTGTGGATCGCATTAATTGGTCCTAATAAGATAACCCTATGATCCAATTTGAAAACCACAAGAACGCCAGCTAAGCGTTCGCCGGAAAAGTAAGGCCGCGTCATCTCATCCCGGCGCGGACAAGGCAGGAATGAAACCGACCGATATCTCTGCGCCCGATTACTTTCATAAAGTCGTCGATTGCCAGTGGGCGTGTCCCGCACATACGCCGGTTCCAGAATATATCCGCTTGATCGCTGAAGGCCGCTATAGCGACGCCTACATGATCAATTGGAGATCGAACGTGTTTCCCGGAATTCTGGGACGCACCTGCGATCGTCCGTGCGAGCCGGCATGCCGCCGCGGCCGTGTCGAGGAAACACCGGTCGCGATCTGCCGGCTGAAGCGCGTCGCCGCAGACTTCAAGGACGACGTCAAGCACCGCATGCCGCTGCCGTCGGCGAAAAACGGCAAGCGCATTGCCATCGTCGGCGGCGGTCCGGCCTCGCTCACGGTGGCGCGCGATCTCGCGCCGCTCGGCTATCACTGCACGGTGTTCGATTCCGATCCCAAGGCGGGCGGAATGATGCGCACGCAAATTCCGAAATTCCGGCTGCCGGATTCGGTGATCGACGAGGAAACCGATTACATCCTCGATCTCGGTATCGAGTTCAAAGGCGGTCATCGTATCGAGAGCCTGAAGAAGCTGCTCGCCGAGAACTACGATGCGGTCTTTGTCGGGTCCGGCGCACCGCGCGGCCGCGAGCTTGAGATTCCCGGCCGCAAGGAAGCCGCCGCCAACATCCATATCGGCATCGACTGGCTCTCCAGCGTTTCGTTCGGCCATGTCGAGAAGATCGGCAAGCGCGTGATCGTGCTCGGTGGCGGCAATACCGCGATGGATTGCTGCCGCACCGCGCGCCGCCTCGGCGGCGAGGACGTCAAGGTGATCGTGCGCTCCGGCTTCGAGGAGATGAAGGCGTCGCCCTGGGAGAAGGAAGACGCCATCCATGAAGACATTCCGATCCTCAACTTCATGGTGCCTGTCGCCTTCACCCATGACAATGGCAAGCTCACCGGCGTCACCTTCCAGAAGGTGAAGGCCGAGTATGACGCCAACGGCCGGCGCACGCTGGTACCCGCGGGCGAGCCGGACCAGACCATTGCCTGCGACGATGTGCTGGTGGCGGTCGGCCAGGAGAACGCGTTTCCATGGATCGAGCGCGACTGCGGCGTCGAATTCGACAAGTGGAACATGCCCAAGGTCGATACCAAGACCATGGGCTCGACCAACCCGAAGGTGTTCTTCGGCGGCGACGCCGCGTTCGGGCCGAAGAATATCATCTGGGCGGTGGCGCACGGCCACGACGCCGCGCTGTCGATCCACAAGCTGCTCTCCGGCGAGGACATCACCGAGCGTCCGCTGCCCGAGGTGCATGTCTCGTCGCAGAAGATGGGCATCCACGAATGGAGCTATGACAACGACGTCTCCAGCGACAAGCGCTACAAGGTGCCGCATCGCGACAAGGTCATTGCGCTCAAGGATATCCGCGCCGAAGTCGAACTTGGCTACGACGTCAAGCTCGCGCTCGGCGAAGCCCAGCGCTGCCTGAACTGCGACATCCAGACGGTGTTCACCGCGCCCTTGTGCATCGAATGCGATGCCTGCGTCGACATCTGCCCGATGGATTGCATCACCTTTACCGAGAACGGCGAGGAAGCCGATCTGCGCGAGCGGCTCAAGGCGCCCTCGCCGCATCTCGACCAGGACCTTTATGTCGCCGACGGTCTCAAGACCGGGCGGGTGATGATCAAGGACGAAGACGTTTGCCTGCATTGCGGCCTGTGCGCCGAACGGTGTCCCACCGGAGCCTGGGACATGCAGAAATACCTCATCGATATGACTCACGCGGGACCATCATGTCAGTCCAAAGCCCGATCAGCAGCGTAAACGACTTCGTCGTCCGCTTCGCCAACGTCAACGGCTCCGGTTCGGCGAGCGCCAACGAACTGTTCGCCCGCTCGGTCCTGCGCCACGGCGTGCCGGTCTCGCCGCGCAACGTCTTTCCGTCCAATATCCAGGGCCTCCCGACCTGGTACGAGGTGCGCGTCACCGAGGAAGGGCATCTCGGCGCCCGCGGCGGCGTCGACATGATGGTGGCGATGAACCCGCAGACCTGGGACAAGGACCTCGCTTCGATCGAGCCCGGCGGCTACCTGTTCTACAATTCGACCAAACCGATGCCATCGTCGAAATTCCGCGCCGACATCACCGTGATCGGCGTGCCGCTGACCGCCATCACCAACTCGACCTATACCGACCCGCGGCAGCGCCAGCTTTTCAAGAACATCATCTATCTCGGTTCGCTGTGCGCGCTGCTCGACATGGACCCGAAGCTGGTCGAACAACTGATCGGCGAGCAGTACAAGGGCAAGGAAAAGCTGCTGTCGTCGAACGTCCACGCGCTGCATCTCGGTCGCGACTGGGCGTTGCAGAATCTCAAATGCCCGATCGGCCTGCGGGTCAGGAAATCCGACAAGGTCGGCGACCGCATCTTCATCGAAGGCAACAGCGCCGCCGCCCTTGGCGCGGTGTATGGCGGTGCCACCGTCTGCGCCTGGTATCCGATCACGCCGTCATCCTCGCTCGCCGACGCCTTCACCAGCCATTGCAAGAAGCTGCGGCACGATCCCGCAACCGGAAAGGCGAAATACGCCATCGTTCAGGGCGAAGACGAACTCGCCTCGATCGGCATCGTGATCGGCGCCTCATGGAACGGCGCGCGCGCCTTCACCGCGACCTCCGGCCCCGGCATCTCGCTGATGCAGGAATTCATCGGCCTTTCCTACTTTGCCGAAATTCCAGCCGTGATCATGAATGTGCAGCGCGCCGGTCCCTCGACGGGGATGCCGACCCGCACCCAGCAATGCGACATCATTGCCTGCGCCTATGCCTCGCATGGCGACACCAAGCATGTGCTGCTGTTTCCGGAAGATCCCGCCGAAGCGTTCGAATTCGCCGCGCAGTCGTTCGATCTCGCCGAACGCCTGCAAACCATGATCTTCGTGATGCTCGATCTCGACATCGGCATGAACCATCGGCTCAGCCGCCCCTTGAAGTGGGATGACGCCAGGCAATATGACCGCGGCAAGGTGATGACGGCGGAGATGCTCGACGACGGCCGCGACTTCGGCCGCTACCTCGATGTCGATGGCGACGGCATTCCCTACCGCACTTATCCCGGCACCCATCCCACCAAAGGCTCGTTCTTCACCCGCGGCACCTCGCGCGACCGTTACGCGCGCTATTCCGAGGAAGGCGCGGTTTACGCCGACAACATGCAGCGGCTGGTGCGCAAATTCGAGAGCGCCCAGGACATGGTGCCGCGGCCGCTGCAGGCCAATGCCGCCAAGCCGACCAAATACGGCGTGATCTATTTCGGCTCGACCGCGCCCGCCATGGACGAGGCGATCGGGCTACTGGAAGCGCGCGGGCATCAGCTCGACCGGCTGCGTATCCGCGCCTTCCCGTTCCATTCCAGCGTCGCGAGCTTCATCGCCGACCATGATTTTGTTTACGTGGTCGAGCAGAACCGCGACGGGCAGCTTCGCTCGCTGATCGTCAACGAGAACGGCATCGATCCGGTCCGCCTGATTCCGGTCCTGCATTATGACGGCACGCCGATTACCGCGCGCTTCATCGCCGGCGCCATCGGCGACCACCAGGATCAGCTCAAGGTGACCCCGCTCCGCAAGGTTAAGTCATGACCTATATCGCCAAGCCGAAATTCCAGCATCCCGGCCTTCCGAAGAACGATCTCGGCTACACCCACCGCGATTACGAGGGCAAGATCTCGACGCTGTGCGCCGGCTGCGGCCACGACTCGATCACGGCATCGATCATCGAGGCCTGTTACGAGCTTTCGATCGAGCCGCACCGCGTCGCCAAGATTTCCGGCATCGGCTGCTCCTCGAAGACGCCGGATTATTTCCTCGGCAATTCGCACGGCTTCAATTCGGTTCATGGCCGCATGCCGTCGGTCTTGACCGGCGCCAACCTCGCCAACCGCGACCTGATCTATCTCGGCGTCTCCGGCGACGGCAATTCCGCCTCGATCGGCTTCGGCCAGTTCGCTCATTCGATCCGCCGCGGCGTCAACATGACCTATATCGTCGAGAACAACGGCGTTTACGGCCTCACCAAGGGCCAGTTCTCGGCCACCGCCGACCGCGGCTCCAAGAACAAGCGCGGACTGATGAACAACGACAACGCCATCGACCTCGTGGCGATCGCGCTTCAGCTCGGCGCGAGCTTCGTGGCGCGCAGCTTCTCCGGCGACAAGACCC
Source organism: uncultured Pseudomonadota bacterium (assembly GCA_963771225.1). Taxonomy (GTDB): domain Bacteria; phylum Pseudomonadota; class Alphaproteobacteria; order Rhizobiales; family Xanthobacteraceae; genus Bradyrhizobium. The sequence continues at coordinate 214,322 of CAVYSR010000019.1, forward strand.
AGCTGGTGCCGCTGATCGCCGCCGCCATCCAGCACCAGGGCGCCGCGTTCATCGACGTGATCAGCCCCTGCGTCGCCTTCAACAACCACGCCGGCTCGACCAAGAGCTTCGACTATGTGCGCGAGCACAATGACGCGGTCAACCGCCTCGACGTCATCACCGGCCGCGACCCGATCACGGTGGATTACGCGCCAGGATCGGTAACGGTGGTCGAGCAGCACGACGGCACCAAACTGGCGCTGCGCAAGATCGATGCCGACTACGATCCGCATGATCGGCTCGGGGCGATGACGTTCCTGCAGAAGCACGCCGCCAAGGGCCAGATCGTCACCGGGCTGCTCTATGTCGATCCGGAATCGGAAGACCTGCACACCCATCTCAACACCGTCGAGACGCCGCTCAACGCGCTCGGCGAGCAAGCCCTGTGTCCGGGCTCGGCTGCGCTGGACAAGATCAACGCCAGCCTGCGCTAGCGTGTTCGGAACCGAACACGCTCTGATCTTCATCTTGACGCGTTTTCTTCACGCGAACCGGGGTCCACTTCGCTCGAAAACGCTATGATTATTCGGCCGGCTTGTTGTTGACGTTGACGATCGCGCATTTGGCCGTGGGGACGCAAAATCCGAGCGCATCCTTGACTGCCTGATCGGTCGTCCGGCGGCCGGTGGCCCAGCCGAAATGTGAACCGCCGCCGACCGCAAAAGCCTTGTTGGGTCCGCTGGCAAGATAGGTTGCAAACGCCTCGCGGCCGCGCGCCATTCAGGCTGGATGGCGGCCGTCACATCCGGTAACGGAACGTCGATCAATTTGTCGCGGAGCGCGAGATTGTTCGACGCCAGAAACCGGTCAACGATCGGCGACCAGATCGGGATTCCACTTGGCGACCTCGAACAATTGATGTCCATCGCTGCCGAATGGCGGCGTTTTGACCAAAGTGACATTGCCGCCGGCATTCGAAAATGCGGCTGTGAGTTGCGCCACCAATCTGCGGTCCGAAAAAATGATCATTTTCGGCGGACACCCAAAGCAGGGGCGTTCGCGATGTTCTGCCGTATTGGGCGAATGCCGAAACAAGCTGCTTTTCGCCGCACACCGTATCGGGGCCCGACGATCCCCTGCCCGGCGCGAAACTGATGGCGGCGGCGAGGTCACGGCGGAGCATCGGCGGTCAATGCCACCGTCGCAAAGGCACCCGCCGAGACGCCGACACTGATCCACTTGCCCTTGGCTACATAGGGCTCGGTAGCCATGAATCTGGCGACGGCGGCGATATCACTCGCCGCCGTTCGCCCCGCCGTTGCATAATCCGGATTGGCGCAGGAGCCATAATTCTCGACCCATTCACCCTCGGAACGGCCATAGCCCCGGCGCATGAAAGCAACGGCAACCCAGCCGCGCCGCGCAAACGCAACCGCCTGCGCCCACATGCCGTAAGGCGACATGGTGGGGCGGGCATCGGCACTTCGCGGCGATCCATGATTGAGCACGGCGAGCGGATGCGGCAGCCTGTCGTCCGGCCGCAGCACGATGGCTTCCAGTTGGTAGGTCGCAGGCCCGTTTGATCCGGAAATCACCGCCGGGATTTTCAGCGCGTCGAGACGGATTTCCTCGGCCCAGGCCTGCCCGGCCGACATGGCGCTTGCAACGAGCGCCAGCAGCAAGGCCGCTGCGAGAGATTCAAACCGTGTCGTGAAGCTCATTGATTTGGCCCGCCCAGCCGCGCAGCCAATCTGCACCACCGCGTCACAATAAAGAAATAGAATCTGCGTTCGGATTCAAAGGGAACGCAGGCCTCCGAGGCAGATATCGATCGCAGGCTTGGCGGCGCACGTCGGTGTCGGAAGACGGTTCAATTCAGATTGCACATCAAGCGGAAAATGTGGTTCCGCTGTCGTCAGAGCCGCAAGATCGCCGCCAATCAGCCAATTTCCGGGGATCGAAATGATGTGAGTGGCGTTATATTGTGGAGATACCCATACTCCCCTGGTCAGCATCTCCCCCCGCGGGCTTATTCGACAAAATCCGGCTTCTGGCGAGAAAACGTCCCGAAAGCTGCAAATGGACCAACCCGAACAGAAGCAGGCATCATGAATCCGGTCAAAGCACTCGAAAATCACGGTCAAGCGGTCTGGCTGGATTTCCTGGCCCGCGGTTTCGTCGCCAAGGGCGACCTGAAAAAGCTGATCGACACCGACGGCGTCAAGGGCGTCACGTCGAATCCGTCGATCTTCGAAAAGGCGATCGGCAGTTCGGACGAATATGACGGCGCGATCGGCCGCGCATTGAAAGGCGGCGACCGCCCGGTTGCCGAGCTGTTCGAGCATCTCGCCGTCGAAGATATCCAGCATGCGGCCGATGTGCTGCGCCCGGTTTACGATCATCTCAACGGCAACGACGGTTTCGTCAGCCTCGAAGTGTCGCCCTATCTGGCGATGGATACCAAAGCCACGATCGTCGAAGCCGAACGGCTTTGGAAAGAAGTTGGCCGCAAGAATTTGATGGTCAAGGTGCCGGCGACGCCGCAAGGCCTGCCCGCGATCCAGCATTTGATCGGCGAGGGTATCAGCATCAACATCACGCTGCTGTTCTCGCAGAAGGTCTATGTGAAAGTCGCCGAGGCCTATCTCGATGGCCTCGAAAAATATGTCGCATCGGGTGGCGATCCCTCCCATGTCGCCAGCGTCGCCAGCTTTTTCGTCAGCCGCATCGACAGCGCGGTGGACAAGCAGCTCGACGAGAAGATCGCAAAGGCGAACGACCCCACCGAGAAGGAACGCCTGACGGCTCTCAAGGGCAAGGTCGCGATCGCCAACGCCAAGCTCGCCTATCAGGACTACAAGCGGCTGTTTTCCGGCGCGCGCTGGGAGAAGCTGGCGGCCAAGGGCGCCAGGCCGCAGCGATTGCTGTGGGCCTCGACCGGCACCAAGAACAAGGATTATAGCGACGTGCTTTACGTCGAGGAGTTGATCGGTCCCAACACCGTCAACACCGTGCCGCCGGCGACGCTCGATGCATTTCGCGATCATGGCAAGCCGCGCGACAGCCTTGAGGAAAATGTCGAAGAGGCCAGGCACGTCCTTGCAGAACTCGATAAATCCGGCATCTCGCTCGATGCGATCACGACTGAACTGGTCAAGGACGGCGTCAAGCAGTTCGCCGACGCCGCCGACAAGCTCTACGGCGCGGTCGCGCACAAGCGCGCAGCTTCGCTGGGCGGCGGCATCGATCGGCAGCAACTGGCGCTGGGCGCCGCCATCGGCAGCGCCGTCGAGAAAAGCACCGAGGACTGGCGCGGCATCCGCCAAAATACGCCGGCTCTGGCAGCACGACAAATCGGTCTGGACCGGGACCGACGAGGACAAGTGGCTGGGTTGGCTTACGAGCGTGGCGTCAGCCGATGTCGCGGACTATGAAGACTTCGCGCACAAGGTAAAGGGACAGAACTTCACCGACGCGGTGGTGCTCGGGATGGGCGGATCGAGCCTCGGCCCGGAAGTGCTGGCGCAGACTTTCGCAAAGAAACCCGGCTTCCCAAAACTGCATGTGCTGGATTCAACCGATCCCGCCCAGGTCCGCAAGCTTCAGGCTTCGATCAACCTCGCCGACACGCTGTTCATCGTCTCCAGCAAATCCGGCGGCACCACCGAGCCGAACGTGATGAAGGATTATTTCTTCGCACGCGTGTCGGAGACCATCGGCGCCGACAAGGCCGGCCATCGGTTCATCGCGGTGACCGATCCCGGCTCATCGCTGCAGAAGGTTGCAACCCAACAGGGCTTCGCCCGCATTTTTTATGGCGATCCCACGATCGGCGGACGTTACTCGGTGCTGTCGCCGTTCGGGCTGGTGCCCGCCGCGGCCGCGGGCATCGACCTTCGCACCCTGCTTGCGCACACCATGGCGATGGTGCGCTCCTGCGGACCGGATGTGCCGCCGCATGAAAATCCGGGCGTGCAGCTCGGCCTCGCCATGGGCCTTGCCGGGCTCGAAGGCCGCGACAAGGTCACCATCCTGTCGTCCCCGAAAATCGCCGATTTCGGCGCCTGGGCCGAGCAGCTGATCGCGGAATCCACCGGCAAGGACGGCAAGGGCTTGATCCCGATCGATGGCGAGACCCTCGGCGACGTGGCGCTGTATGGCAAGGATCGGTTCTTTATCGATCTTCGCACCGAAAGCGAAAACGACGCGGCGCATGACGACAAGCTTGCCGCGCTGGAAAGAGCCGGACATCCGGTGGTTCGCATCGTCCTCAAATCGATCGATCATATCGGCCAGGAATTTTTCCGGTTCGAGATGGCGACCGCGGTCGCCGGCGCCATCCTCGGCATCAATCCGTTCAACCAGCCCGACGTCGAAGCCGCCAAGATCAAGACCCGGGAATTGACCGCGGCGTTTGAAAAGACCGGTTCGCTGCCCAAGGAGCATCCGGTGATCTCAACCGCCGGAGCCGATATCTATACCGATGACAAAAACGCCGCGGCATTGCGCAAGGCCGGCGCCAATGGCGATCTCGGCTCATGGTTGAAAGCCCATCTCGGGCGCTCCGGCGCGGACGATTATGTCGCCTTGCTCGCCTATATCGAACGCGACCATGCGCATATCGACAGACTGCAACACATGCGGCTGGCGGTGCGCGACAAGCGGCATGTCGCGACCTGCGCCGAATTCGGCCCGCGCTTCCTGCATTCCACCGGACAGGCCTACAAGGGCGGACCCGACAGCGGCGTATTTCTGCAGATTACGGCCGATGACGCCAGGGATCTCGCGGTGCCCGGTCAAAAAGCCAGTTTCGGCGTGATCAAGGCCGCACAGGCCCGCGGCGATTTCGGCGTGTTGACCGAACGCGGCCGCCGCGCGCTGCGCGTGCATCTCAAGGGCGATCTCGAAGCCGGACTAAAGATGCTCGATACCGAGATTCACCGAAAGCGCTGAATTAGAGTTTTGAACCTCGCGGTCTCACCTTAGGAACCAAAATGCAGCTCGGTATGATCGGCCTGGGGCGAATGGGCGGCAATATCGTCCGGCGCCTGATGAAGCACGGACACACGACCGTTGTTTACGACAAGGACCCCAAGGCCGTCGCCGACGTCGCTGCCGACGGCGCGCTCGGCGCCGGCGCGCTGGAAGATTTTGTCAAAAAACTTCAGAAGCCGCGAACCGCCTGGGTGATGCTGCCCGCCGGCAAGATTACCGAAGCAACCATCGACGCACTGGCAAAACTGATGGAGAGCGGCGACGTCATCATCGATGGCGGCAATACCTTCTGGCAGGACGACGTCCGCCGCGGCAAAGCGCTCAAGGAGCGCGGTATCCACTATATCGACGTCGGCACCTCGGGCGGCGTCTGGGGCATCGACCGCGGCTACTGCATGATGATCGGCGGCGACAAGGCGGTGGTCGACCGGCTCGACCCGATCTTCGCGGCGCTGGCGCCGGGCATCGGCGATATCGAGCGCACCGGGGGACGCGAGGGGCGCGATCCGCGCATCGAGCAGGGCTACATACACGCCGGCCCGGTCGGCGCGGGACACTTCGTCAAGATGGTTCACAACGGCATCGAATATGGCCTGATGCAGGCCTATGCCGAGGGTTTCGACATTCTGAAGAATGCCAATATCGACGCCCTGCCCGCCGAGCATCGGTTCGATCTCGAGATCGCCGACATCGCCGAGGTGTGGCGTCGCGGCAGCGTCATCCCGTCCTGGCTGCTCGATCTCACGGCTTCCGCACTCGCGAAAAATCCCGCGCTTGATAATTATTCGGGATTTGTGGAGGATTCCGGTGAAGGCCGCTGGACCGTCAATGCCGCCATTGACGAGGCGGTCCCGGCCGAGGTCTTGACCGCCGCCCTGTTCGCGCGCTTTCGCTCGCGCAAACAGCATACTTTCGCCGAAAGGATTCTCTCCGCGATGCGTGCCGGTTTCGGCGGCCACAAAGAGCCGAAGAGCCGGATTCAAAGAACTGAGGACATGACGGTAACTCAAGCCAAACAAAAAAAGCCCGATCCCTGCAGCATCGTCATCTTCGGAGTGACCGGCGACCTTGCGCACCGGCTGGTGATTCCGGCACTTTACAATCTTGCTGCAAACGACCTGCTGCCGGACAATTTTTGTATTGTCGGCATCGCCCGGAATGCCATGTCGAGCGAGGAGTTGACCGAAAGCCTGACAAAAGGCCTGCATGAATTCGCCACCCGCAAGGTGGACGACGCCATCGCCAGGCGCCTGCTCGCTTGCGTTACCTGCATCGAGGCCGATCCCAAGGACCCGGCGTCATTCGATGCGATGCGCGATCAGCTCGACAAGCTGGAAGCCGCGCGCAAGACCGGCGGCAATCGCCTGTTTTATCTGGCGACACCACCCAGTGCCTTTTTACCGATCAGCAAGGAGCTCGGTCGAACCGGCATGCTGACTGAAAACGGCGCGTGGCGGCGGCTCGTGGTCGAAAAGCCGTTCGGCACTGATCTCGCCTCGGCGAAAGCGCTGAACACTGAATTGCTCAGGCTCGTCGACGAGCAGCAGATTTACCGGATCGATCATTATCTCGGCAAGGAAACCGTCCAGAACATCCTGGTGCTGCGCTTTGCCAACGGCATGTTCGAGCCGATCTGGAATCGCAATCATATCGACCATATCCAGATTACCGTCGATGAAAAACTCGGCGTCGGCCATCGCGGCAGCTTCTATGACGCCACCGGCGCGTTGCGCGACATGGTTCCCAACCATCTGTTCCAGTTGCTGTCGCTGGTGGCGATGGAGCCGCCGGCGAAATTCGATGCCCATGCGGTCCGCTCCGAAAAAGCCGAGGTGCTGGGGGCGATCCAGACCCAGAGCGAGGCGGAGGCCCTGCAAAATTCGGTGCGCGGACAATATCGGGCCGGCAAGGTCGGCGACGCCGAGATCGAGGACTATCGCAGGACGGCGGACGTCAAGCCCAACAGCACCACCGAAACCTATGCCGCGTTGAAACTGACCATCGACAATTGGCGCTGGGCCGGCGTGCCGTTTTACCTGCGCACCGGCAAGGCGCTGGGCATCAAGCGCACCGAGATCGCGATCAAGTTCAAGCAGGCGCCGTTCGCCATGTTCCGCGAAACGCCGGTGGACCGCTTGTCGGAGAATTTTCTGATCATCAGCACCGAGCCAACCGAAGGCATCGCGCTTCAATTCAACACCAAGGTGCCGGGACCGGCGATTTCGAGATCGACGGCGTCGAGATGAAATTCCGCTACAAGGATTACTTCAAGGCGGAGCCGAGCACCGGCTATGAGACGTTGATCTACGACTGCATGATCGGCGACAATATCCTGTTTCAGAGCGCCGACAGCGTGGAAGCCGGCTGGCGGGCCGTACAGCCATTTCTGGACGCCTGGAAGAAAGCCGGCGGCAAGGGGCTGAAGATCTACGATCCCGGCAGTGAAGGCCCCGAAGAAGCCAACGATCTGGTGGCGCGCGACGGCCGAAGCTGGCGGAAGCTGACCTGACAATGGCCCCGACCGATCATCGCAAGATCATCGCCGTCGCCGATCCGGCAGCACTGGCGAAAGTTGCCGCCGATCGCGTGTTGGCCAGGATCGCCGCCAATGCCGGCCGCGTGGCGATTTGCCTCGCCGGTGGATCGAGCCCGAAGCAACTCTATCAATTGCTCGCAACCGAGGCCTATCGAAGCCGGATCCCGTGGGACCGCGTGCACTGGTTCGTCGGCGACGAGCGCTTCGTCCCGGCCGCCGATCCGCTCAGCAATATCGCGATGATGCGTGACGCCTTTCTGGATCGCTGCGCCCCGATCGCCAACATCCATCCGATTGCGACCGATAGCGCCGGCCCGGACGAGGCGGCGCGCCGATACGAGCGCGAGCTGAAATCGTTCTATGGCGCCAACGAACTGGATTTGGCCCGGCCGCTGTTCGATGTCGTGTTGCTGGGCGTCGGGCCCGACGGCCATACCGCATCGCTGTTTCCCGGCTACCCCGCCGAGGCGGAGACCAGGCGTTGGGTAATCGAGGTCCCCAAGGCGAATGTGGAGCCGTTCGTGCCGCGGGTCACGCTGACGCTGCCGGCGCTCGGCTCCTGCCGCGAAATGCTGATCGAGGCCAGCGGCGCGGGAAAACGCCCGATCCTGACCCGCGTTTTTGCCGGCGAGGACTTGCCGGCGAACCGCGCACATTCCATCGGCGAGACCATCTGGCTTGTCGACGCCGCGGCGTTGCCGGAGAATTTTCGTGAACGATGACGCTGGCCAGATGCCGTGCGCGCTGATCGTGATGGGCGTGTCCGGCTCCGGCAAGAGCACGATTGCCGACAAGCTCGCCGAGCGACTGCGCTGGAGCTACGAGGACGGCGACAAGTTTCATCCCGCGAGCAATGTCGCCAAGATGAGCGCCGGCCATCCCCTCACCGACGAAGACCGCTGGCCCTGGTTGCAGGCGATTGCCGACGAAATCGACCGCGTCTGCAGGGCCGGCCAGCACGCCGTCATCGCCTGCTCGGCGCTCAAGCGCGCCTATCGCGATATTCTCGTGCATGGACGCAGCGATGTTCGTATTGTCTATCTGAAGGGCACACAGGAATTGATCGCCAAACGCCTGGCCGCCCGGAAGAACCATTTCATGCCGCCTGGCCTGCTGGACAGCCAGTTCAAGACCCTGGAGCCGCCGGACGCGCGCGAAAATCCCGTGACGGTATCGATCGATGCTTCAGTCGATACGATCGTCGATGACATTATTCGCGGACTGGGGTTAAGTCCGGCGGAAAGCGACGCCAACAGCAGGAACCGATCATGACCCGCATCGCCCTCGTCGTCTCGGATGTCGACGGCACCCTGCTGACCAAGGACAAGATCCTGACCGAAGGCACGAGGCGCGCGGTGCTGCGCCTGGAGGCGAGCGGCGTCGGCTTCACCATTACCTCCAGCCGGCCGACCATCGGCATGCGGTTTCTGATCGAACCGCTTCAGATCACGCTGCCGGTCGGGGCCTTCAACGGCAGTTCGATCGTCGATGCACAATTGAACCCGATCGAACAGCATTTGATCCCCGCATCGGCGGTGCAACGCAGTATCGATATATTGGACGAATTCGGCGTTGACGTCTGGCTGTTCACCAACGAGGAGTGGCTCGCTCGCAGCGACGACGGCGCCTATGTCCCGCTTGAAAAGCGCACCATCAAGACCGATCCGACCATCGTTCCGGATTTCACGCCTTATTTGTCGAGCGCCTGCAAACTCGTCGGCGCCTGCGCCGATGCGGCACTGCTGCAACGCTGCGAGGCCGCAATGCAAAAGGCATTGGGCGCACAGGCCACCGCGGCTCGGTCGCAAAGCTATTATCTCGACGTCACGCCACCCGGCTGCGACAAGGGTACATTCGTGCAGGCGATGGCCAAGCGCCTTGGAATTTCAACCGGCGCGGTTGCCACCATCGGCGACATGCAGAACGACCTGGCGATGTTCAGGACCAGCGGGATCTCGATCGCGATGGGCAACGCAACCGACGACATCAAGAAGCTGGCCACGCATGTTACGACCTCGAACGCGGAGGAAGGTTTTGCCGGCGCCATCGATGTTATTTTGAAGAATAACGAAACGAAGTAGCGTCCCCGCGGCGTTTCGGTGTTCGCCGACGCAATCGTGCCGTCATCCTGAGGAGCGCGCACTTGCGCGCGTCTCGAAGGATTGCCACGGGCGAGGCCCCCTATTTCGACCGCTGCATCACCGGCTTTTCGACCGGCTTCTTCGCATCGCTGAGATTGTGCGCGGTATTGATCAGCGCGATGTGGGTCAGGGCTTGCGGGAAATTTCCGGTTTGACGCCCTTCGCCGGAATCGAATTCCTCCGCCAGCAGCCCGAGATCGTTCGCCACCGCAACCACGCGATCGAACAGCGCCTGTGCCTTGGCGATCTCGCCGGCCAGCACATAGGCGTCGGCGAGCCAAAGGCTGCAGGCGAGAAATGCGCCTTCGATCGGTTCTCGTTCATCCGACACCCTGCGGGGGTCGTGCCGTAGCACAAACCCGTCCCGCATCAGATATTTTTCGACGGCAGCGATGGTGCCACGAACGCGCGGGTCCGAAGCCGGCAGAAAACCCACCGACGGCATCAGCAGGATACTGGCATCGAGCACTTTCGATCCATAGGACTTCGACAAACGCATTCTGCTCGGGGTCGAAACCCTTTTCGCAGACGTCGCGATAAATGGTGTCGCGCAGCCGGCGCCACTGATCGAGCGGCGCGTCAAAGCCGAATTTCTCCGCACTTTTGATACCGCGGTCAAACGCGACCCACGTCATCACCTTCGACGAAACGTAGTGCTTTCCGTCGCCGCGGATTTCCCAGATGCCCTGATCGGGCTGGTCCCATACTTCAGCCAGATGCTCCAGCACCTTGCATTCCAGGTCCCAACTCCCCTCGTCGAGATCCAGGCTAGCCATGCGCGACTGATGAAACGCATCGATCAATTCGCCGTAGACATCGAGTTGCAGTTGGGCATGCGCGGCATTGCCGATCCGGACCGGCTGCGCGCCCTCGTAGCCCGGCAGCCAGTCGGCAACCCATTCCAGCAGGCGCCGCTGGCCCTTGATGCCGTACATGATCTGCATATTCGCCGGCGAACCGGCAGCGGCACGCAGCAGCCAATTGTGCCAGGCGCTAGCCTCCTCGGTATAGCCGCTGTTCATCAGCGCCAGCAGCGTGAAGGTGGCGTCGCGCAGCCAGCAAAAGCGATAATCCCAGTTGCGCTCGCCCCCAAGCTTTTCCGGCAGCGAGGTGGTCGGTGCAGCGACAATGCCGCCGGTCGGCGCATAGGTCAGCGCCTTCAGCGTGAGCAGCGAACGCATCACGAGATCGCGGTAGTCGCCCTCATAGGTGCAGCGGCTGCACCATCCGGTCCAGAACTCCTCGGTATCCTGCAAGGCCTGCGCCGGATCGATCGGCTCGGGAACCGGCAGATGCGAAGGCCCGTACGTCAGCACGAAGGGCAGCGTTTCGCCGGCGCTCACCTCGAAATCGGCTACCGTGGTCATGTCCTCGCCGCGCGTCTCAACCGGCGTTCGCAGCACCGTCATGTCCGGTCCGCAAATCGCCAGCAACGCGTCATCTTCGGTTCGCTTGACCCAGGGGATATCGGCGCCGAATCCGAACCGGATCACCAGCTCCATCCGAAGCTTCACCCGGCCGCTGATGCCGCGCACCAGCCTTACGACATCCGAGGCGTTGCCGCGCGGCGGCATGAAATCGATCAGGGCCACGGTGCCGTTTGCCGTCTCGAAACGCGTCTCCAGGATCAGCGTATTGTCCCAGGTAGCGCCGGGAGGACTTTGTGACATCTTCCGCCGGCGCGATAAGCCATCGGCCTTGTTTGGGCGTGCCGAGCAAGGCCGCGAAACAGGCGTCGGAATCGAACGCGGGCCAGCACAGCCAGTCGATCGATCCGTCGCGCCCGACCAGGGCCGCGGTTTCGCAGTCGCCGATCAGTCCATAGTCTTCGATTTTGCAGGGCACGTTGTTATCGCCGGTTGAATGATGATGCGTCAGGTGCCGGCCCGCGCCCGACTCGCGGTCGCGGCCTTGAGCGCAGGACGATCGATCGCCGACACGATCGCGTCGATCGCAACCGGCAGCCGCCGCCGCCAATTCGGATGTTCGTTCACCGTGCCGGGAATATTGGGCTGGTCGGTTACCCCGAGCAGATCCTCGAGCGATACCGCGAGCAGGCGCGATCGGGTCCGCGCCAGAAAACCCACGACCGCGTAAAGATCATCCCTGTCGATGCCGTGGTGGCGCAGCGCCTCGGTCAACATGGTGAGCGCATGCCAGCGCGCGTCGTCGCTTTCGCCGGGATCGATCCCGAGCGACCGTTTCAGCTTCAGATCGCTGAAGGAGCGCCACCCGGCATAGCTCGAGAGGTCATGAGTATTGAAGGTGACAAGCGCATTGGGTGCATAGTGATCGATGCCGCGAAACCGGCCATGATCGTCGCGCTCGAACATCATCACCTGATACGACCAGATGCCCCAATCGGCCATTTGCTCGCGAAAGCCTTCCGGCACGGTGCCGAGATCCTCACCGATCACGACGCAGCGGTGTGCGATGCTTTCCTGCGCGGTCGCCGCCAGCAACGCCTCGAACGGCATTTGCACATAGGCGCCGTTGTCGGCGGCAAATCCGTGTGGCACCAGATAAAGCCGCTTCAGACCGAGCACATGATCGAGCCGGATCGCGCCGGCGTGGCGCATCGACGCCCGAAGCATCTCCCGATACGGCTCGAACGACTGGATTTCCAGGCCGGCGGCGTTGAACCCCGCGAGACCCCAGTTCTGGCCCGATGTGTTCAACGGGTCCGGCGGTGCGCCGACGGCGAGATGACGGGAAATCGCGGCCTGCTCGTTCCAGGCATCGAACCCGTCGGATTGCACACCGACCGCCACATCGAGATAGAGGCCGACTTTCATGCCAAGCCGGGCTGCGAGATCGCGGCAAGACTGCAACTGCCGGTCCGCCGTCCATTGCACGAATTCAACGAATTCGATTTCGGCCGCATCCGGGCCCTGACGCAATTTGGCACATCTGGCTGCATCGGGCTGCCGCCATGGTTTGGGCCATTCCCACCACGGCTTGTTGAAGCGATGCCTGAGCACCTCGAAACAGGCGAACCGCGACAATAGCGGCTCGCGCTCGGCGCGAAAGCTAGCGAAATCCTGCCGGCGTTCCGGCGCCGCGTCGGCCCTGAAGCGCTCGAACGCCAAACGCAACGCGCGCCATTTCAGCGCCGCGACGGCGGCGTAATCGACAAGGTCGCCCTGCCTCAGCCGGGCGATTGTGCCGGCGGTCTCGGCGGAAGCCTCGGGCCGAAACTCCGGCAGTTTTTCAACATCGACATAAAGCGCATTCAAAAACAGCCGGCTGTTCGGCGAATAGGGGCTGCAATCGGTCGGGCGGTCATCGAACAACGCATGCAGCGGATTGAGGCCGATGCCGTCCGCTCCCAAATGACCCGCCAGCTCGATCAACCCTTCGAGATCAGTGAAATCACCGATACCCCAATTGCGGGCCGACCGGATGCCGTAAAGCTGGACTGCCACCAGCCAGCAGCGGTCGAAATCGCCGCCGAAGGCCCGTGGCGGCGCCACCATCAACGGCACCTCTTCCGTGAAAGACGAGGCATCGGTCAGGTGCAGACGGTACGATCCGATCGGCAAGTCCGCCGGCCAGACGATGATCCGATGGCCGGTCTCGCCATGCGCGATAACCTTAAGACCGGCAACGATTTTCCAGCGTACCGGGAATGTGGCAGCCTGTTCGAGTTCGGTCTGCGAGGGCTGACCGGAGCGCACCACCACCGCCCCGCCGACGAGCCGGCGCGGGGCTTGAACCGGCAGGGCATCGAGGATGATCCGGAGCGCGGCTACGCCTGTCACATGCCGGTGACCCTGACCGTCGATAAACTCGGCTTGGATTCCGGCGTCTTTAGCTTTGGTGAAAAGGTCCATTCGGCACGCGGTTTGCACGCAACGGTGGAGACCGTCACGAAATTCATTAGATGCAGGAAGAGGATAGCCGTGCTTAACTCATTACCGTCTCCGGCGTTCCCCAGGAACCAATGCGCGGCGAGCGGCTTTGTATATATGTCCGGAACGTCTCCTTTCCCGCACAGGAAACGGGGCGTTGCTTCCATGTCAATGGCATCACCGTGAACAAAACAACTCAAACTGTCGAGAGCGCCGCAGCCGGCGGCGCTTTTCATATTGAAGACGTTTATCCGCGCATCGACGGCGGACGCTTTCCTGTGAAGCGCGTCGTCCGGGAGCGCATCGAGGTCTGGGCGGATATCTACCGCGACGGACATGATGTTGTGAACGCCGCGCTGGTCTGGCGCCGCGAACAGGACCGCGAATGGCGCCGCGAGCCGATGATCCATCACAGCAACGACCGCTGGGGCGGATCGTTCGTCCCGGACCAGCCCGGACGCTATGTCTATGCTATCGAGGCCTGGACCGATGAATTCGCAACCTGGCGGCACGGATTCGAGCTGAAGCAGAAGGCCGGCGCCGATCTAACCCTCGAGGCGATCGAGGGCGCTGGCATGCTCACCAAGGCGCAGGCCGGCGGCAACGCGGCGGCTGCGGTGATCCTGAGGCAATGCGAGGATTTTCTGCAAACCGGTGACGCCGCTCCGCTGCTGACCGCCGAATTGAAGGACGCCATGGCCGAGAGCCAGTTGCGGCCTGATCTGACGCGATCGCCGCTGTTTCCCCTGATGGCGGACCGGCCGCGGGCACGGGCCGGTGCCTGGTACGAGATGGTGCCGCGCAGCCAGGGCCGGACACCCGGCCAGCACGGCACCTTCAAGGACTGCATCGCCCGGCTGCCGGATATCGCCGCGATGGGCTTCGACGTGGTGTACCTGACCCCTATACACCCCATCGGCCACACCAACCGCAAGGGCCGCAACAACGCGGTGATGGCGGCCGAAGGCGATCCCGGAAGCCCCTACGCCATTGGCGCCGCCGAAGGCGGCCATGACGCCGTGCATCCGGAATTGGGGACGCTGGAGGACTTTCGCAGCTTCGTCTCGGCCTGCAAGCAGCTCGAGCTCGAGGTCGCGCTCGACTTCGCCGTGCAATGTTCACCCGACCATCCCTGGCTGCAGCAGCACCCGCAGTGGTTCAAGCGCCGGCCGGACGGCTCGATGCGCTATGCCGAAAATCCGCCCAAGAAATATCAGGACATCGTCAATCCGGATTTCTCATCCGAGGACGCAGGTAACCTGTGGAATGCCTTGCGCGACGTGGTGCTGTTCTGGATCGAGCAAGGGGTCAGCATTTTCCGGGTCGACAACCCCCACACCAAGCCCTTCAGATTCTGGGAATGGCTGATCCATGACGTTCAGCTCCGCCATCCCGACATTATTTTCCTGGCGGAAGCCTTCACGCGGCCGAAACTGATGAAGGGCCTCGCCAAGCTCGGCTTCACCCAGTCCTACACCTACTTCACCTGGCGGACCCAGAAATGGGAGCTGGAACAGTATCTGAACGAGCTGACAGCCTATCCGGAGCGCGATTTCTATCGTCCGAATTTCTTCGTCAACACCCCGGATATCCTGCCCTATCACCTGCAGAGCGGCGAGGCCTGGATGTTCAAGTCCCGCGCAGCCCTCGCCGCCACGCTGTCCGGCAATTACGGCATCTACAACGGATTCGAGCTGCTGGAACACGATCCCATTCCCGGCAGGGAAGAATATCTTGATTCGGAAAAGTACGAGATCAAGGTGCGCGATTGGGACAAGCCGGACAATATCAAGCCCTATATTCGCGATCTCAACCGCGCCCGCCGAGCCAACACAGCCCTGCAACAGACCGGCAATCTGCGCTTCATCCCGATCGATGACGGCAACGTCATCGGTTTCATTAAGGAATCCGCCAACCAGACCAGCAGCGTCGTGGTGGCTATCGCGTTGTCGCGCGAGCCGCACGAATTCTGGTTTCCGCTCGGCGACGTCCAGGTCGGCATCGCCAGCGAGCGCCGCAACGTCGCCGCCGTTGAAAACCTGATCACCGGCGAACGGTATCCGGTCGAATGGGGCGGCATTCGGCTGCGGATAGACCCGGTGCGCGACCCCGCTCTGCTCTTTCGCTGCCTGGCGTGAGGGCGCCCGCCATGAACCTGATGCCGTCCATCGACGCAAATGCAGACGAGTTGCCGGTCACCGACGTCCGCGATGGCGACGAGCTCTGGTACAAGGATGCCGTCATCTATCAGCTTCACGTCAAGGCCTTTGCCGATAGCAACAATGACGGTATCGGCGATTTCGCCGGGCTGACCGAGAAGCTCGGCTATTTGCAGGACCTTGGGGTCACCGCGCTGTGGCTGTTGCCGTTCTATCCATCGCCCGGCCGCGATGACGGCTATGACATCGCCGACTACGGCGCGATCAATCCCGATTTCGGGACCATGAAGGATTTCCGTCGTTTCATTGTCGAGGCCAAGCGGCGCGGCCTGCGGGTCATCACCGAGCTCGTCGTCAATCATACCTCCGACCAGCACAACTGGTTCAAGCGCGCGCGCCGCAGCGATCAGAAATCGGACGCGCGCAACTGGTATGTGTGGAGCGACACCGACCAGAAATACGCCGGCACGCGCATCATCTTCACCGACACCGAGAAGTCGAACTGGACCTGGGATACCGAAGCCAGCGCCTTCTATTGGCATCGCTTCTTCTCGCACCAGCCGGATCTGAATTTCGACAACCCGCGCGTCGTCAGCGCCATCGTCAAGGTCATGAAACGCTGGCTCGATGCCGGCGTCGACGGCTTCCGTCTCGATGCTATCCCCTATCTGTGCGAGCGCGACGGCACCAACAACGAGAACCTGCCGGAAACCCACACCATCATCAAGAAGCTGCGCGCCGAACTCGACAACTATGCCAAGGGCAAGGTGCTGCTGGCGGAAGCCAATCAATGGCCGGAGGACGTGCAGGAATATTTCGGCCGCGGCGACGAATGCCATATGGCCTATCACTTTCCGCTGATGCCGCGGATCTACATGGCGATCGCCCAGGAAGATCGCTTTCCGATCACCGACATCCTGCGCCAGACCCCGGACATCCCGAACAGTTGCCAGTGGGCGCTGTTTCTGCGCAACCATGACGAGTTGACGCTGGAAATGGTCACCGACGTCGAGCGTGACTACCTGTGGTCGACCTACGCCAACGATCCCCGCGCGCGCATCAATGTCGGCATTCGCCGCCGGCTGGCGCCGCTGATGGACAATGACCGCCGCAAGATCGAGTTGATGAATTCGCTGTTGTTGTCGTTTCCGGGCACGCCGATCATTTACTACGGCGACGAGATCGGCATGGGAGACAATATCTATCTCGGCGATCGCAACGGCGTGCGCACGCCGATGCAATGGACCCCGGATCGCAACGGCGGTTTCTCCCGCGCCGATCCGGCGCGGCTCTACGCCCCGACCATCATGGATCCGGTCTATGGCTATGAGTTGGTCAACGTCGAGGCCCAGTCGCGCAGCCTGTCTTCGTTGCTTAGTGCAACCAAGCGGCTGATCTCGGTTCGTAAATCCACCCCGGCGTTCGGCCGTGGCACCATGACGTTCATCCGTCCGGTCAATCGTTCCGTGCTGGCCTATGTCCGCCAATATGGCGACGAAGTGATCCTCTGCGTCGCCAACCTGTCCCGCTCCGCGCAAGCCACCGAACTTGACCTGTCGGCGTGGAAGGACCGGATTCCCCAGGAGATGCTCGGCCGCACCCATTTTCCGGCGATCGGCGAATTGCCCTACATGATCATGCTGGCGCCTTATGGATTTTACTGGTTCCAGCTTCGAGAACGCGACAAATCCGAGCACGTCGCACCGTCCGTGGTTCCTGAATTCGAGACCCTGGTAGTGCCGGTGGGCGCGACATGGATGTCGCTGGCCCGCACCCGCAGCGTATTCGAACACGAGGTTTTGCCGGGACATCTGGCTCGAACCCGCTGGTATCCGGAACGTTCGGTCAAGGAAATCCAACCGACGCTGACCGCGGCGATCCCGTTCTGCGATATTGGCGATAATCGTCCATGGCTTGCTTTTTTTGAAACGACGCAGCGCGGTACGACGACGCGTTACGTGTTGCCGATGCGGATCGAATGGATGCGGTTCGATCGCGAGCGCTATAACCCCCGCGCTTTTGCCGCGGTACGCCAGGGCGCGCGGGAGGGCACCTTGCTGGATGTTGCGACCGACGAGATTTTCATCGCGCTTCTGCTGCGCAATCTGCGCCACTCCCTGACGATTGAAGAACAGGACACGCGCCTTGAGTTCAGACCGACCAGCCGGCTCTCGGACAGGCCGCTCAAACTGCCCGAGCAAGTCCGCGCCGTCGAAACCGAACAGTCCAACAGCACGGCGCTGGTGGACAATGACTACGTCGTCAAGGTCTATCGAAAGCTCGAATCCGGCATCAATCCGGAGATAGAGGTCGGCCGGTTTCTGACCGAGGTCGCGGGTTTCGCCAATACCCCTGCGCTGCTCG
The DNA here is from genome assembly GCA_963771225.1 of uncultured Pseudomonadota bacterium. Classification (GTDB taxonomy): domain Bacteria; phylum Pseudomonadota; class Alphaproteobacteria; order Rhizobiales; family Xanthobacteraceae; genus Bradyrhizobium. The sequence goes on from CAVYSR010000019.1 coordinate 232,347, forward strand.
GCAGCGTCGAGCTGATCGAAGGCGACAAATCCAGCGCGATCGCCGTCGTGCATGCCTTTGTCGAAAACCAGGGCGATGCCTGGACCGTGACATCGGCGTATCTCGACCGTTTTGTCGAAGAACAGCGTCTGCTGGCGCGAAGCGAACATCCACGCCAAAGCGAGGAGCAGGTCCCCTATCTGCGTTACATGTCGCAGACCGGAAGACGCGTCGCCGAAATGCACATGGCTTTGGCCGGCAGCGACGAATTTGCCGATTTCAAGCCAGAACCGACCCGGCCCGAGGATGTGCGGCGCTGGATCGAGGAAATAAGCGCGCGCGCGGAACGCGTCTTCGACACCTTGAGGCAACGGCGCGAGACGGTAAGGGAATCTGATCGCCTGCTGGTCGACCAGGCGCTGGCCCAGCGCGAAAGTTTGCGTGATCGCCTCGGTGCGCTGCTTCCGCCGGATATCGGCGGCATGAATATCCGCCACCATGGCGATTTCCATCTCGGCCAGATGTTGATCGTCAAGGACGACATCTTCATCATCGATTTCGAGGGGGAGCCCCGCCGTACGCTGGCGGAGCGCCGGCGCAAGGCGCCGGCGGCGCGCGACACCGCAGGCCTGATCCGCTCGATCGATTATTCGGCAACCGCAGCACTGGAGCGCGCGCTTAAAGTAGCGCCCGACGAGGACGGCAAGCTCAGCGCCGCCCTCGTGGAATGGCGTGACCGTTCGGTCGCAACGTTCTTTGGCGCTTATCGCGAGGTCATGACGGATCAACGGCTGTGGCCGGCCGATCCAGATGCCGCCAGGCGGATGCTGGATTTCTTTCTGCTGGAAAAGGCGATCTACGAGATCGAATACGAATTGGCCTACCGGCCTGACTGGCTGCGCGTTCCGCTGACCGGGATGCTTCGGATATTGTCTCAGCATAGCAACGAGGCCTCATGACCAAACTGTCCGCAGAGGCCTATGCAATCGTGGAAGGCCGTCACTCCGATCCTTTTCGCTACCTCGGCCTGCATACCGAAGGCGACAAGACCGTGGTACGCGCGTTCCTGCCGGAGGCCTCCAAGGTCGATGCGATCGACGAGCATGGCGAAGCGGCAGAGCTTAAGCGCATTCATGACGCCGGACTGTTCGCCGGCGCGCTTCCGAACGGCTCGCGGCGCTACCAGTTGCGCGCCCGCTTCGGCGAGACCGTGGTCGACCTTGACGATCCCTACCGCTTTCCGCCGGTCTTGACCGATTTCGATCTGTATCTGCTGGGCGAAGGCACCCATCAGCGAATTTACGACAAGCTTGGCGCTCATCCCATGACGCTCGACGGCGTCAGCGGCGTGGCCTTCGTGGTGCTCGCCCCCAATGCGCGGCGGGTCAGTGTCGTCGGCGATTTCAATTTCTGGAATGCGCGGCGACACCCGATGCGGGTCCGCGGCATTGGCTATTGGGAGCTGTTCGTGCCCCACGCCACGCCGGGCGATCACTATAAATTCGATATCATCGGCCCGCAGGGTCAGCACTTGCCGCTGAAATCCGATCCGATGGCGTTTGCCGCGGAAATGCGCCCTAGCACCGCGTCCATCGTATTCGACGAGGCCCGGCTGCCGCGCCCGCGCCCTGCCCCTACAGGCATCAACGCACTGGCTGCGCCGATGTCGATCTACGAGGTCCATCTCGGTTCGTGGCGGCGCAAGGGCAACGACGAATGGCTGACCTATCGCGATCTGGCCGAGCAGCTTCCGCGTTACGTCCGCGATCTCGGCTTCACCCATGTTGAACTAATGCCGGTCAACGAACATCCGTTCGACGGCTCATGGGGATATCAGCCGACCGGCCTGTACGCCCCCACCAGCCGGTTCGGCACGCCGGAGGATTTTTCGGCACTGGTCGACGCCTGCCACCGCGAAGGTCTCGGCGTGATGCTGGACTGGGTACCCGGGCATTTTCCGGACGATCCGCACGGCCTCGGTCATTTCGACGGCACGGCACTTTATGAACATGCCAATCCGCTGCAGGGCCGCCACCTCGATTGGGGTACGCTGATCTATAATTACGGCCGCACCGAAGTCGTTAATTTCCTGGTGTCGAACGCGCTGTTCTGGCTGGAACGCTATGCCATCGATGGCTTGCGCGTCGATGCGGTCGCCTCGATGCTGTATCTCGACTACAGCCGGCCCGCCGGGGGCTGGATCCCGAACAAATATGGCGGCCGGGAAAATCTCGAAGCCATCGATTTCCTGCGCCGCTTCAATACCGAAGTGTTCGCGCGGTTTCCGCAGGCCACCACGGCGGCGGAAGAGTTCAACCGCCTGGCCGCAGGTATCGCGCCCGGTCGAATATGGCGGACTGGGTTTTGGCTATAAATGGAACATGGGCTGGATGCATGACACGCTGAACTACATCAGCAAGGATCCGATCCATCGCAAGCATCATCACGGCGACATCCTGTTCGGCCTGCATTATGCCTTCTCGGAGAATTTCATTCTGCCGCTGTCGCATGATGAAGTCGTGCACGGCAAGCGTTCGATCCTGGGCCGGATGCCCGGCGACGACTGGCAACGCTTCGCCAATCTGCGCGCGTATTATGCCTTCATGTTCGCTCATCCCGGCAAGAAACTGATGTTCATGGGCTGCGAGTTCGGCCAGGAACGCGAATGGAATCACGATCGCTCGCTGGACTGGCACCTGCTCGACCAGAACAAGCATGCCGGCATCCAGTCCCTGATCCGCGATCTCAACCGGCTCTATCGCGCGCTACCCGCGCTGCACGAGATGGATTGCGATCAGTCCGGCTTTGAATGGATTGTCACCGACGATGCCGGCGGCAACGTGTTCGCCTGGATCCGCAAAGGCAACGATGCCCGCGCGCGCTGCCTCGTGGTCATCAATTTTTCCCCGAATGTATATTACAACTACCGTGTCCGGGTGCCGTTCACCGGCAAGTGGCGCGAGGTTCTCAACTCGGATTCCGCGCATTATGGCGGCAGCAATGTCGGGAACGTCGGCGAAGTCCGGACGTTGGAAGGCCTCGTGCCCGAACTCAATCTGACCATCCCGCCACTGGCTGCCATTTTCCTCGTACCGGAAAGCTGAGTATGCGACTGTCCGCCGGAACGTCCTCACGCCTCGGTGCAAGCTGGGACGGCCGGGGCACCAATTTCGCGCTGTTTTCCGCCAACGCGCAAAAGGTCGAGCTTTGCCTGTTCGACAGCCAGGGACGCCGCGAACTCGAACGCATCGAATTGCCCGAGCGCAGCGAAGATGTCTGGCACGGCTACCTGAACGACGTCTCGCCCGGTCAGCTCTACGGCTATCGGGTTCACGGACCGTACGAGCCCGAACACGGCCACCGCTTCAACGCCAACAAGCTGCTGCTCGATCCCTATGCCAGGCGCATCGCCGGAAGGCTGGTGTGGAGCGACGCGCATTTCGCCTATCGCACCGGCAGCGCGCGCGAGGATCTTTCGTTCGATCGGCGCGATAACGCACGCGGCATGCCGAAGGCCGTCGTCGTCGACGAGACCTTCAACTGGGGACGTCGCGAGTCCCGGCCAAACATCGCCTGGGAAGACACCATCATCTATGAAGCCCACGTCAAGGGCCTGACGCAGAAGCGTGACGACGTGCCGCCGGGGCTGCGCGGCACCTATGGCGGCCTGTGCTCGCCGGCGATGATCGATCATCTCAAGCGGCTCGGCGTCACCTCCATCGAGCTGTTGCCGGTCCACGGACTCGTCGACGATCGAATGCTGGTCGAAAAGAAGCTGTCGAACTACTGGGGCTACAACACGCTGTCGTTCTTCGCGCCGGAGCCGCGCTACTCGCAGGACAACCCGCTCGACGGGTTCCGCACCACGGTAGCCCGGCTGCACGATGCGGGCATCGAGGTGATGCTCGACGTCGTCTACAACCACACCGCCGAGGGCAACCACATGGGCCCGACGCTGTCGTTCCGCGGCATCGACAACGCTTCCTACTACTGGCTGAAGCCGGATAATCCGCGATTCTACGATGATTTCACCGGCTGCGGCAATTCGGTCAATCTCACCCATCCGCGCGTGCTGCAGATGGTGATGGATTCGCTGCGCTACTGGGTCGAGGTCTGCCACGTCGATGGCTTCCGGTTCGATCTCGCCACCACGCTGGCGCGCGGGCGGAACGGCTTCGACCGCAACGCCGCATTCCTGACCGCGATCCGGCAAGACCCGGTGCTCGCCGCGGCGAAGCTGGTCGCCGAACCGTGGGACCTCGGCATGGGCGGCTATCAGGTCGGCGCGTTTCCCTCGCAATGGTCGGAATGGAACGACAAGTACCGCAGCGCGATGCGGCGTTACTGGAGCGGCGAAGGCAGCCTGATCGGCGAAGTATCCCGCCGCATGACCGGCTCGTCCGATCTGTTCAACCATGATGGCCGCTCGCAGCGCGCCGGCGTCAATCATGTGACCGTCCATGATGGTTTCACGCTGGCGGACCTGTTCAGCTACAACGAAAAGCACAACGAGGCTAACGGCGAGGAAAACCGCGACGGCTCGAACGACAATCACAGCAACAATTGCGGCCATGAAGGCCCGACCGACGACGCGGCGATTGTCGCACTTCGGCGCCAGCTTCGAAAAAACCAGCTCGCGTGCCTGCTGTTGGCGCAGGGCCTGCCGCTGATTCTGGCCGGCGACGAGGTCGGCAACTCGCAGTCCGGCAACAACAACGCCTATTGCCAGGACAACGAAATCGGCTGGGTCAGCTGGGATGGCCTCAATCGCGAAGGCGACGACCTCACCGATTTCATCGGCCACATGACCGACTTGCGAAAACGTTTTCCGCAAATCCGCTCGCACCACTGGCTCGATGGACGGCGCGCCGACGGATCCTACGGCGTGTTGTGGCTGACGCCGTCGGCCGACGAGATGAAGGAGCAGGACTGGAATTTTCCCGAAGGCCGTTTTCTCGCTTATGTGCTGGGTCCCGCCGAACCCGGGCAAGCGCCGATTTTCATCGTGCTGAACGCAGCACCTGAGGCCATCGCATTCAAATTGCCGAAAATGCCCGAGTACAAATCCTGGCAGCAGGTGTTGAACACCATGGACGTCAAACAGAAGGTCGTGAACTTCGCCTCGGGAAGCGAGACGAGCGCACCTCCCCGCTCCGTGCTGGCTTTTGCGGGGTCGGCATGAATGAGCAGCACTTCGGCGCCCAGCCAACGGCGGAAGGCACGTCGTTTCGGCTGTGGGCGCCGGCGGCGAAGCGCATCGATCTCTTGCTCGACGACAAATCTCATCCGTTGCAACGCGGCCGGGACGGCTGGTTTTCCGCCGACATCGCCGGCGTAACAGCGGGCGCGCTCTACAAGCTCCGGATCGACGACGAGATCGATGTCCCCGATCCGGCCTCGGCGTTTCAGCCGGATGACGTTTCCGGTCCCAGTGAGGTGATCGATCACGCCGCCTACCAATGGCGCGCCACGAACTGGCGCGGACGTCCGTGGCAGGAAACTGTCGTACTTGAATCCCATGTCGGCAGCTTCACGCCGGAGGGCACCTACCGCGCCATGATCGGAAAGCTCGATCATCTCGTGGCAACCGGAATCACTGCGCTGGAGTTGATGCCGCTGGCGGATTTCGCGGGTAAACGCAACTGGGGCTATGACGGCGTGCTGTGGTACGCACCGGACAGCGCCTATGGACGGCCCGACGATCTCAAGGCGCTGATCGATGAAGCGCATCTGCGCGGGCTGATGGTGTTTCTCGACGTGGTCTACAATCACTTCGGTCCGGAGGGAAATTACCTTGGCCGCTATGCGCCGGGCTTCTTCACGGAGGCGCAGACCCCCTGGGGCAGCGCGATCGATTATCGGGTGCCGCAGGTGCGCGCCTTCGCAATCGAGAATGCACTCTACTGGTTGCGCGAATACCGTTTCGACGGGCTGCGGCTGGACGCCGTGCACACCATCGCTGAATTGGGCGAAATCTCCATGCTGCACGATCTCAGCCGCGTCGTCGGCGATCTCGCCGCCGAGACCGGCCGGCATATCCATCTCGTGCTCGAAAACGATGATAACGCCGCAAGCCTGCTGGACGCCGAGCAGGATCCGCCGAGCGGAAGCTACCGCGCGCAGTGGAACGACGACTATCACCACGCCTTCCATGTCTTGCTGACCGGCGAGACCCAAGGCTACTATCGCGACTTCGCGAAGTCGCCATTGCCCGACATCGCGCGCGCGCTGGCGTCCGGCTTTATCTATCAGGGCGAAGCCTCGGCGCACCGCGGCGGGCAATCGCGCGGCGAACCAAGCGGCAAACTTTCCCCGACCGCCTTCATCAACTTCCTGCAAAACCACGACCAGATCGGTAACCGCGCGCTCGGCGACCGGCTCGAAAGCAACGCAAAGCTCGCTGCGATCGAAGCCGCGCTGGCGATTACCCTGCTGGCGCCTCATATCCCGATGCTGTTCATGGGCGAAGAGTGGGGCTCGAAGGCGCCGTTTCCGTTCTTCTGCGATTTCCAGGGCGAACTTGCCGATGCCGTGCGCCAGGGACGGCGCCGGGAATACGCCTGGGCCTATGCGAAATATGGCGAGGAGATTCCCGACCCGCTTCACGCTTCGACCTTTCAATCCGCCGTGCTCGATTGGGACGCGCGCAACCTGCCTGCGGGACAAAGGCGGCTTGCGCTGGTGCACGACCTTCTCGCCATACGCCGGCGCGAAATCGTTCCCCGGCTGGCGGGCTCGACCTTTGGCGAGGCGGACGCCGCAGACAACGGTCTGTTGACGGCGAACTGGCGCCTCGGCGATGGTGCAATGCTCCGGCTCACGGCCAACCTGTCGTCCGGTGAAATCGTCCGCGAGCGAAGTGACCCGATCGGCATTTCAATCTGGGGCGGCGAGAGCAACGGCCTGATGCCGCCATGGTCGGTGTCCTGGCATATCGGAGAGCGATAATGCCTCCAGCCATTCCGATCGCAAGCTATCGCGTGCAGCTTACGGCCAACTTCGATTTCGACGCGGCCGCCGCCATCGTGCCTTACCTGAAGGCGCTGGGCATCACGCATCTTTATGCATCGCCGTTCATGAAGGCGCGCCACGGCAGCACCCATGGCTATGACATCGTCGACCACGCAAAGATCAATCCGGAACTGGGCGGCGATGCCGGCTTCGAGCGATTGAGCGGTGCGTTGAAACAGCACGACCTCGGTCTGATCCTCGATTTCGTGCCCAACCATGTCGGCGTGCACTTCGCCGACAATCCATGGTGGCTCGACGTGCTGGAATGGGGTCCGGCCTCGCCACATGCGGTGTCGTTCGACATCGACTGGGACATCCTGCCCTACCGCGCCCGCGGCGGCGTGCTGCTGCCGATCATCGGCACCTCCTACGGCGAAGCGCTGGAAAAAGGCGAGATCGAACTTCGCTACAATCCCGACGAAGGCACCTTCTCGGCCTGGTATTTCGAACATCGGCTGCCGATCGCGCCGGAGCGCTACAGCGAGATCTTGCGCAGCGCCGTCAGGGAAGCCAGCGCAGAGGACACCGAAGCGGGCAAGCGCCTTCTCGATCTCGCCTCGCGCTACAAGGGATTGCGTCATCCCAATCGCAAGGAGGCGCCTGCCTTCAAGGCCGAACTGAAGAGCATCGCCGGATCCGCCGGCCTGATCGCGCGCGGGCTCGGCGCCTATCGCGCCGGCCCGGATCGCGCCACGCAAATCCTGGCGCTGCACCGCCTGCTGGAGCGCCAGCACTACAAGCTCGGCCACTGGCGGCTCGCCGCCAGCGATATCAACTACCGGCGTTTTTTCGACGTCAATACGCTGGCCGGATTGCGGGTCGAAGATTCCGGCACATTCGACGCGATTCATCATCTGGTCAAAAAACTGATCGCGGAAGGAAAATTGCAGGGCCTGCGGCTCGATCACATCGATGGCTTGCGCGATCCCGCGCAGTATTTCCAGCGGCTGCGCCGCCTGATCCGGGACGCACATGGAAAGGCTGCCGCGTCGTTCTACATGGTGATCGAGAAAATTCTCGGCGAACATGAGGTCCTGCGTCCCTTCATCGGCATCCACGGCACCACCGGCTATGAGTGGCTCAACGCTATCACCCAGGTGCTGGTCGACGCCAAAGGCCTCGATCCGCTCGATGAGGTGTGGCGGCAGATCAGCAACATGTCGCCGAGGCTGGAGCCTGTCCTGAAGGACGCCAAGCGCCGGGTTCTGGAGACCCTGCTGACCAGCGAGTTCACGGTGCTGACGCGGCTGCTCGCGCGTATCGCCAGCGGACATTACTCCACCCGCGACTATTCCGCCGACAGCTTGCGGCAGGCGCTCGAGCTCTATGTCCTGCATTTTCCGGTCTATCGCACCTATCTGACGTCGACAGGTACAACGGCGCACGACCACGCGCTGATTTCGGCAACCATCGAGAAGGCGCGGGCGGACTGGTTCGCTGCCGACGAAGGCATTTTCGATTTTCTGCGCGATGCGCTGACGATGGATCTGATCAAGCCCGGCCGCCCGTTGCGCAGCGAGCCGCGCGTCCGCCGTTTCGCCCTCAAGGTTCAGCAGTTTACCGGCCCGCTGATGGCAAAATCGCTGGAGGACACCGCGTTCTATCGCTACCACCGCCTGCTCGCCCTCAACGAGGTCGGCGGCGATCCGGCGGCCATGGCGCTCTCGATCGATGCCTTTCACGAAACGATGCAGCTCCGCGCCGGCGAATGGCCGCATGGCATGACGGCGACCGCGACACATGATACCAAGCGCGGCGAGGACGCCCGCGCGCGGCTGATGGCGCTGGCCGAGATTCCCGGCGAATGGGCAAGCGCGGTTGCGCGATGGAAAATCCTGAACGCGCCGCATCTCGTCATCGACGGCAGGATCCGCGCGCCCTCCGCGACGTTCGAATACATGCTGTATCAGGCGCTGCTTGGCGCCTGGCCGGCGGACCAGAATGACGACACGTTTGCGGCGCGGATGCAGGCCTATGCACTGAAAGCGGCGCGCGAGGGCAAGCAGGAGACGAGCTGGCTCAACCCCAACCAGGCCTATGAGGCAGGATTGCGAACTTTCCTGGTGCGGATTCTGGATCGCTCGACCTCGGCTGAATTCCTCAATTCGATGGACACGCTGGCGCTGCGCATTTCGCTGTTGGGGGCGCTCAATTCGCTCAGTCAGATCACGTTGAAGTCCATGATGCCGGGCGTGCCTGACTTTTATCAGGGAACCGAGTTCTGGGACCTGTCGCTGGTCGATCCCGACAATCGACGGCCAGTGGATTTCGCGGCGCGTGCCGCCGCGCTCGCATCAATGGAAACGCCGGATTGGGCGGACCTCACACAGAACTGGCGCAACGGCCATGTGAAGCTGGCCTGGACCCGGCATCTCCTCAAACTGCGAACCGAACTTGCCGGCGTGTTCGCTCATGGCGATTATCAGCCGCTTGCGGTCAGCGGTCCGCATCGCGACCACGTCGTTGCCTTCGCGCGTCGCCGTGGCCGCGACGCTGCGATCGTCGCCGTCACGAAATCCCTCGCCGTGTTCTCGCAAGGCGGCCGGGTCTGGCCCGAAGCGGAAGCCTTTGACGGCACGCTGAGCCTCGAGGGCTATTCCGTGGACGGCGTCAACGGCGCGGAGCTGCGGCTCTCCAACCTTTTCCGGCATCTGCCGGTGGCGGCGCTGAGGGCCAGATTCGAAGGCGCCTTGAAGCCGGCGCGAAAGCGTCTTCACGCCTGAGGCCCTTCAGCTTTTCTTGGTCAGTAACAGGTTGCCCCGATTCCGGATCGCGGCCTGCGCGACCTCGGCAAATCGCTGCAACAGCACAGGCAATGTCACTTCCACCCGGACATGATCGTCCGCCACATCGACTTGACCCGACGCCAATTGGCCGAGCGCGCTGGCGCGAAAGATCATGCGATCGCCCTCCCAACGCGCCTCATCGATGTGCAACACCGGGACGCTGGACGCGACGCGCGTCAATCCCTCCTTCAGGCGACGGGTTGCCTCCTCCCGGCCGAGGCGGTGCGGAATCGAAACGATCAGAGGTGCGGGCATCTTGGTCTCCCTGGATCACGTCCATGCATGTAGTAGCCAATCATCGCCAAAGAAGGACACGACAACCATCGGCAACACGGAACCTTTCAAGCTGCCATTTGTTTTAAATTCCAAAGGCAGAACAACATTCGCCAACTGCCGGGCTGGAGGAGATTGCCACGTGTCCATAGGAACAATCATTCTTATTATTCTTGTTATCGCGTTGCTCGGCGGCTTTAGCGGCGTAGGCGGCGGACCGTTCTACGGCACCGGTTACTATGGCGGCGGCGGCCTCGGCCTTGTCGTCGTCATCCTGCTGATCCTGCTGTTGCTCGGAAAACTCTAGGTTTGGCGGCGTGCTTAACTTCGCGGAAGGTTTCGCCATAAACATCGTCGTCACCCGCGCACGCGGGTGATCCAGTAATCCCGAAGCGCAGTGATTAATCATCAACGCTCTGCGATACTGGATACTCCGCTTTCGCGGAGTATGACGAAGGGGGCCGCATGGCGACTACCGCTAATGTTTCATTTCCTTGCGCCGAGCTTCCTGATCGCCGTCTTGATCGATGACGCCGCCTCATCATAGCCTTCCCAGGCTTTGGTCTTGCCTAGCAGCGCCGGCACGGTACGAATCGTATAGCGTTTCGGATCGAGATCGCCGCGCACCTGCGCCCAGGTCAGCGGCATCGAGACGGTGGCGCCCTGGCGCGCCCGCGGCGACAATACCGCGACCGCGGTCGCCATCCGGTCGTTGCGAAGATAATCGAGGAAGATCTTTCCGTTGCGCAGTTTCTTCGACATGTTGAGCAGATAGCGCCCGGGATCCTGATCGGCCATCCGCTGGCAGACACCCAGCGCGAAGGCTTTTGCCTCTTGCCATGTTACTCTCTCCCTGGCGCCGTAGGCCAGCGGCGTCACCACGTGAAGGCCCTTGCCGCCTGTGGTCTTGCAGAAACTCTCCAGGCCGACCTGTGTTAGATGCTGCCGCATATCCTTGGCGGCTTCGACGACATCGGCAAACCCGACATCGGGCGCAGGATCGAGATCGAATACCAGCCGCCCCGGAACATCGGGCACATCCGGCGCGCAATTCCAGGGATGCAGTTCGAGGCCGCCGATCTGCGCCACCGCGGCCAGACCTTCGACGCGATCGATCTGCAGATAGGGCTGGCGATCGCCGGAAACTTTCACCAGCTCCAATAGCTTCGAAGTGCCCGGCATCGCGTGGCGCTGAAAAAACCTTTCGCCGCCGATGCCATCCGGCGCACGGACGATGGAACAGGGCCGGCCCTTCAAATGGCCGATCATCCAGCCGCCCACCGCCTCGAAGTAACGCGCAAGATCGAGCTTGGTCACGCCCTCGCCGTCCCCGCCGTCCGGCCACAGCTCCTTGTCGGGCTTGGAAATCACCACGCCCATGACTTCAGCGGATTTGCCCTCCACGCGCGCCCGGGCTTTGACCGGCGTGCCGGATGTCGTCTTCTTTGCGACGGGTTTGCCGATCCTGGTCATGGCCGGTCCTTCCGCTTCGACCTCGCCGGCGGGCTTGTCCTGGCGCAGTCCCTTGAACGCCGCCTGTCGTATATTGCCGCCATCGGTCCAGCCGGCGAATTCAATTTCGGCGACAAGCTCCGGCTTCAGCCAATGCACGTCGCGGGTCTTGCGCGGCGCATCCTTGCCGCCGAAGGGATTTTGGTTTGACGCCGCCGCCTTGAGGGCCGGCATGATGCGCCTGACCGTGTCCTGCCCGAATCCAGTGCCGACGATCCCGACAAACGCCAGATGACCGTCGCGATGAACGCCCGCCATCAGCGAACGGAATTTGCCGTTGGTGGTTTTCCACCCGCCCAGCACGACCTCCTGACCGGCGCGGGTTTTGGCCTTGGTCCAGTTCTCGGACCTCCCCGAATGATAGGGCGCGCTGAGTTTTTTCGAGACGATACCCTCCAGCCCCAGTTTTGAGGCGGATTGCAAAACGGTATCGCCGTCGTCTTCGAAATGATCGACATAGCGGATCGATCCGGCTTTGCCTTTGGGCAGAGCTTGCAGCAATTGTTTCAATTGCTGCTTGCGTTCAGCGAGCGGCAGCGGGCGAAGATCCATTCCATCAGCGAACAACAGATCGAAGGCAAAGAAGGTGAGCTGACCGGTCTTGCCGTCGGCGATGGCGGCCTGCAAGGTTGAAAAATCCGGCACATCATTTTGATCGAGCGCGACGATCTCGCCGTCGATCAAACAATCGGGTAGCGCGCTTGCTTGTTTGGCGATCGTCGGAAATTTGTCGGTCCAGTCGAGCCCCTTGCGGGTCTTCAGCACGGCGTCGCCATGCTCGACGCGCAGTTGCACGCGGTAGCCGTCGAATTTGATCTCATGGCACCAGCCCGATGCGCTGGGCGGCCGGTCGACCGAAACGCAGAGCTGCGGCGCAATGAAATCCGGCATCGCGGCGGCTTTGCTGGCCTTCGCTGTCGCAGGCCGCGGCGCGCCAATCTTGGTGGCCGCGCGCGCCTCATTGGCTGCGCGCGCCTTGGCGGTATCGCCGCGGTTCGAATGCCAGACCGCGTCGGCCTTCGTGCGGCTGGACTTCGCCCTCATGAATGGCTTTGGCGCGTTGCCTTTGCCGGCGGCGATCTGGTCCATCGTCCGTCCTGACGCGACGGACTGGTCGGCGTCGAGAATGGTATTGGCTTCGCCTTCTTTGGCGAAATCGTCGCGATGCTTGATCAGCAGCCAATTGGTTCGCTTGCCGCCGAAGCGGTCGTGACGCATCCGCACCAGCACCCAGCTGCCGCCGAGCTTTTCGCCATGCAGCGTGAATTTCAGATCGCCCTTCTCAAATCCCCGCTCCGGATTGTCGGAGTCCCAATAGCCGCGATCCCAGAGCTGCACGGTGCCGCCGCCATACTGGCCCTTCGGAATGGTGCCTTCGAAATCGCCGTAATCGAGCGGATGATCCTCTACTTCCACCGCCAGCCGCTTGTCATGCGGATCGAGCGAAGGGCCGCGCGCGACCGCCCAGGATTTGAAGACACCGTCGAATTCCAGCCGCAGATCGTAATGCAGCTGCTTGGCGGCATGCTTCTGGATCACGAACCGTCGCCGCTTCGAAGGCGTGACCTCAGCCTCGCCGCTGGGCTCGGCGGTCTTTTCGAAATCCCGCTTCTTTCGATAGATGGAGAGGTTCTTTGGATCCACGGATTTATCCCACGCCAGCCAAGCAGCGCAGCCTATCACGCGCCGCTCTCCGACACGAGTTCGCGCCCCGCGGCGCGGATCGCGCCCGAGTTGTGCCTGAATGATCCGCCCAAGAGAGGGCGTGGCGCTACCCCAAGGGGGGAGCGGGGAATGCCGGGTGCCCGTTGCACCCGCAGCCTCGTGCGCAAAGTGTAGAAAGCACACGAGTTAGTCACCACGGTCGCACCGGGATCACCCGGCATTCCCGCACGCGATGGTTTTAACAGCTTATTTCGCGCTCTCCCCGGTGACCGGGCTTTCTTGCCACCGTCGCCTCGCAGATACTTCTGCAAAGCTTGACGCCAGCGTCGGGGCGTCAGGACCACACGACTTCACCGTCCGCGAAGCCAGCGCTCTCGTCAGCAGCGCCGCCCGCGTCCATCGCATCCCAACCCTACGTCCGTGACGATCGCGAAACGCCCCTTGTGTGTGGGCCGGGATGCAAGCGATGTAGAGGTGATTTGCCCCAGAAGTGAACCGGAATATTTTTGCGAGAAGGGCTGGACACTGATTTGCCGATTTGCCCGACGAGGCTGGGCAAGAATTCGGCTTTTTGAGGAGTTGATGTACAATTCGAGTTATGACAAATCGCATATTCAAGAGCGGCGAGAGCCGTGACCAAGCCAGTCTGCTACCTGCGCGGATTGAGGACTATGTCGGGCCGGACAATCCGGTGCGGGCGATCGAGAGCTTCGTTGGTGCCCTCGAGCTTGCCAAGCTCGGCTTCCGCCATGCGGATCGCCGCGCGGAAGAGATGGGCCAGCCGCCCTACGATCCGGCCGATCTCTAAAGCTCTACCTTTAGGCTACATCAACCAGATCAGGTCGTCGCGGCGGATTGAGCGGGAAGCCTGCCGCAATCTGGAGCTGATCTGGCTTTTGAAGAGCCTGAGGCCGGGCTATCGAACGATCGGTAACTTCCGCAAGGAGAACTGGGAGGCCTTGAAGGCGGTCAACCGCAGCTTCGTGCTGCTCATTCGCGAGCTCGGCCTTGTCGGCGGAACCCTTGTTGCGATCGACGGCGCCCTGTTTCACGGCAACGCCAGCAAGGAGAGCATTTTCACGCGCAGGAGGCTAGCCGAACAGATTGCAGACCTGGACAAGGAGATCGAGGCTTACGGCCAGTCGCTTGAAGCCAACGATGCAGCGGAAGGCAAGCT
>CAVYSR010000020.1:0-536758 GCA_963771225.1 uncultured Pseudomonadota bacterium
GATACCAGGCGCTCATCAGGCCACCCGGCCCGCCGCCAACGATTGCAAGATCCAGCATGTGTGTTCCGTGATCCCCCGCCGCCCCTTCGCGGGGCATTCGGTCCTTAAGTCAGCTCCAGGATGCGATCGGCTCCTTTTTGGCGCCGATCCCGCCCCAAATCATTGATTTAGCGCATTGTCTTACCGCGAAACCGCCCCCTCCCTGGGTCCAAGACCCCGGCGAATGCTTCGGCGGTCCAGCCTTAGCAGAAGCGCTTTTCACCCTGAAGGAAAGATGAACGAACACGTTGCGGCGCGGAATAGTCAAAAAATAGCAAAAAGGCCGGCTTTCGCCGGCCTTTTTCCTGATCATCCTGAATCCGCGCGGCTTTATTCCGCCGGCGGCAGCGCCAGCGGCTCGACTTCCGGGGCCGCCGGCACGATCGTCGCCTGCTTCTCGCGCTCGTCGAGGATCAGCTTGTCGCGCTTGACGGCGACTTCGCGGATCTTGGCCATCGAGGCGCCGGTGCCCGCCGGGATCAGCCGGCCGACAATGACGTTCTCCTTGAGGCCTTCCAGCGGGTCCACCTTGCCGTTGACGGCGGCTTCGGTGAGCACGCGGGTGGTCTCCTGGAACGAGGCCGCCGAGAAGAACGAGCGGGTCTGCAGGCTCGCCTTGGTAATGCCGAGCAGCACCGGCGTTCCCGTGGCGATCTTCTTGCCCTCTTCCTTGGCCTTGGCGTTGAGCTGGTCGAACTCGATCTTGTCGATCTGCTCGCCCGAGATCATGTCGGTCTCGCCCTGGTCGGTGATCTCCACCTTCTGCAGCATCTGACGGACAATCACCTCGATGTGCTTGTCGTTGATCAGCACGCCCTGCAGCCGGTAGACCTCCTGGATTTCGTTGACCAGATAGGCCGCGAGTTCCTCGATGCCCTTGATCGCCAGAATGTCGTGCGGCGCCGGATTGCCTTCGACGATGAAGTCGCCCTTTTCGACGATGTCGCCGTCCTGCAGATGGATGTGCTTGCCCTTCGGAATCAGGTACTCGCGGGTCTCCTCGTTCTTGTCCATCGGCTCGATCGAGATACGGCGCTTGTTCTTGTAGTCGCGGCCGAACCGGATGGTGCCGGCGATTTCCGCGATGATCGCCGCGTCCTTCGGCTTGCGGGCCTCGAACAGTTCGGCCACCCGCGGCAGACCGCCGGTGATGTCGCGGGTCTTGGCGCTTTCGGTGGAGATACGCGCCAGGATGTCGCCGGTCTTGACCTTGGCGCCGACGTCGACCGACAGGATCGCGTCGACCGACAGCATGTAGCGGGCCTCGCCGCCACGCGCGAGCTTGAGGATCTTGCCGTCCTTGCCCTTGATGACGATGGCCGGACGCAGATCCGCCCCGCCCCGCGACGTGCGCCAGTCGATGACGACGCGCTTGGCGATACCGGTGGATTCGTCGAGCGTCTCCGAGATCGACTGGCCCTCGACCAGATCCTCGAACCCGATGGTGCCCTCGACTTCGGTCAGAACCGGCCGGGTGTAGGGATCCCACTCGGCGATGCGCTGGCCGCGCTTGACCATGTCGCCTTCGTCGACGCGCATCCGCGCGCCGTACTGAATGCGGTGGGTCGCACGCTCGGTGCCGTCGGCATCGGTCACCGCGACCACCATGTTGCGCACCATGGCGACCAGATGGCCTTCGCCGTTCTTGGCGATCGCCTTGTTCTTGATCGTCACCTTGCCGTCGAAATTCGACTCGATGAACGACTGCTCGTTGATCTGCGCCGCGCCGCCGATGTGGAAGGTACGCATCGTCAGCTGGGTGCCGGGCTCGCCGATCGACTGCGCCGCGATGACGCCGACCGCTTCGCCGTGGTTGACCGGCGTGCCGCGGGCGAGATCGCGGCCGTAGCACTTGCCGCAGATGCCGTTGACGAGTTCGCAGGTCAGCGCCGAGCGGATCTTCACTTCCTGGATGCCGGCCTGCTGGATGGCGTCGACATGCGTCTCTTCCATCAGCGTGCCGCGCTTGACCACGATCTTGTTGGTCGCGGGATCGCGCAGATCCTCGCCGTTGGTGCGGCCGAGAATGCGCGACGCCAGCGACGCAACCACCGTGCCGGCATCGATGATGGCGCGCATCTTGATGCCGAGCTTGGTGCCGCAATCGTCGGCCGTGATGATGCAGTCCTGCGCCACGTCGACCAGACGCCGCGTCAGGTAACCGGAGTTCGCGGTCTTCAACGCGGTATCCGCGAGGCCCTTGCGGGCGCCGTGGGTCGAGTTGAAGTATTCGAGCACCGACAGACCTTCCTTGAAGTTGGAAATGATCGGCGTCTCGATGATCTCGCCCGACGGCTTGGCCATCAGGCCGCGCATGCCGGCGAGCTGGCGCATCTGGTCCTGCGAACCGCGGGCGCCGGAGTTCGACATCATGAAGATCGAGTTGATCTGGGCCTCGCCGCCTTTCGGATTCTTCTTAACGGCGGAGATTTCCGTCATCATGTCTTCGGAGATCTTCTTGGTGCACTTCGACCAGGCGTCCACGACCTTGTTGTACTTCTCGCCGTGGGTGATCAGGCCGTCATTGTACTGCTGCTCGAATTCCTTGGCGAGCGTGCGGGTGTCCTCGACGATCTTCCACTTCGACGCCGGCACCACCATGTCGTCCTTGCCGAACGAAATGCCGGCCTTGAACGCATTGTAGAAGCCGAGCGCCATGATGCGGTCGCAGAAGATCACCGTCTCCTTCTGGCCGCAGTGACGATAGACCTGGTCGATCACGCCGGAGATTTCCTTCTTGGTCATCAGCTTGTTGATGACGTCGAACGGCATCTTCGGCGATTTCGGCAGCACCTTGCCGAGCATGGCGCGGCCGGCCGTGGTCTCGAACCAGCGCGTGACCGGCTTGCCGTTCTCGTCGACGCCCTCCCAGCGATATTTGATCTTGGTGTGGAGGTGGATGACCTTGGAGTGCAGGGCATGCTCGATCTCGGCCATTTCGCCGTAGAGCTTGCCTTCGCCCGGCAGGCCCTCGCGCAGGATCGACAGGTAATACAGGCCGAGCACGATGTCCTGCGACGGCACGATGATCGGCTGACCGTTGGCCGGATGCAGGATGTTGTTGGTCGACATCATCAGCACGCGCGCTTCGAGCTGCGCTTCCAGCGACAGCGGAACGTGCACGGCCATCTGGTCGCCGTCGAAGTCGGCGTTGAACGCCGCGCAGACCAGCGGATGCAGCTGGATCGCCTTGCCCTCGATCAGCACCGGCTCGAACGCCTGGATGCCCAGACGATGCAGCGTCGGCGCGCGGTTCAGCAGCACGGGATGCTCGCGGATCACCTCGTCGAGAATATCCCAGACCTCGGGACGCTCTTTTTCGACCAGCTTCTTGGCCTGCTTCACCGTGGTGGACAGACCCTTGGCGTCGAGCCGCGAATAGATGAACGGCTTGAACAGTTCGAGCGCCATCTTCTTCGGCAGGCCGCACTGATGCAGCCGCAGTTCGGGACCGACCACGATCACCGAACGGCCGGAATAGTCGACGCGCTTGCCGAGCAGGTTCTGCCGGAAGCGGCCCTGCTTGCCCTTCAGCATGTCGGCCAGCGACTTCAGCGGACGCTTGTTGGCGCCGGTGATGACGCGGCCGCGGCGGCCGTTGTCGAACAATGCGTCGACCGCCTCCTGCAGCATGCGCTTTTCGTTGCGGATGATGATGTCGGGCGCGCGCAGCTCCATCAGCCGCTTCAGGCGGTTGTTGCGGTTGATGACGCGGCGGTAGAGATCGTTGAGATCGGAGGTCGCAAAGCGGCCGCCGTCGAGCGGCACCAGCGGACGCAGGTCCGGCGGAATCACCGGCACCACGGTGAGGATCATCCACTCCGGCTTGTTGCCGGAATAGCGGAACGCCTCGACGATCTTCAGGCGCTTGGCGAGCTTCTTGTGCTTGATGTCGGATTCGGTCTCCTGCATCTCGACGCGCAAGCGACGCCTCGAGCTTTTCGAGCTCGAGCCCCTTCAGCAATTCGCGGATCGCTTCGGCGCCGATCATGGCGGTGAAGCTGTCCTGGCCGTATTCGTCCTGCGCCTTCAGGTACTCGTCTTCCGACAGCAGCTGACGGTCCTTGAGCGCGGTCAGACCCGGCTCGAGCACGACGTAATATTCGAAATACAGAATCCGCTCGAGATCCTTCAGCGTCATGTCGAGCAGCAGGCCGATGCGCGACGGCAGCGACTTCAGGAACCAGATATGCGCGACCGGCGCGGCCAGTTCGATATGGCCCATGCGCTCGCGCCGGACCCGCGACAGCGTCACTTCGACCGAGCACTTTTCGCAGATGATGCCCTTGTACTTCATGCGCTTGTACTTGCCGCACAGGCACTCGTAGTCCTTGATCGGCCCGAAGATGCGCGCGCAGAACAGGCCGTCGCGCTCGGGCTTGAAGGTGCGGTAGTTGATGGTCTCCGGCTTCTTGATTTCGCCGTAGGACCACGACAGAATCTTCTCCGGAGACGCGATCGAAATCCGGATCTGGTCGAAGACCTGAGCCGGCGTCGTCGGATTGAAGAGATTCATAATTTCTTGGTTCATGGTCTTCTCCTCGCGTGCCGATCGTCACCGGCAGCAAATTCGAAATTCTTTTATCAGCCACGCGCCCCGCTCAACGTCCGAGCGAGGCGCGGATGCCCGGCCAGCAACGGCCGGGCATGACGCTTGTCGGTTACTCGGCCGCCTCGGATGTCGGCGCCGCCGACCTTGGAATTGTGCAGGTCGACGTTGAGGCCGAGCGAACGCATTTCCTTGACCAGCACGTTGAACGATTCCGGGATACCCGCCTCGAACGTGTCGTCGCCGCGCACGATCGCCTCGTACACCTTGGTACGGCCGGCGACGTCGTCCGACTTCACGGTCAGCATTTCCTGGAGCGTGTACGCCGCGCCGTAAGCCTCGAGCGCCCACACTTCCATTTCGCCGAAACGCTGGCCGCCGAACTGCGCCTTGCCGCCCAGCGGCTGCTGGGTGACGAGCGAGTACGGTCCGATCGAACGCGCGTGGATCTTGTCGTCCACGAGATGGTGCAGCTTGAGCATGTAGATGTACCCAACCGTCACCTTGCGATCGAACGCGTCGCCGGTGCGGCCGTCATAGACGGTCGATTGGCCGGAGGCGTCGAGACCGGCAAGCTTCAGCATCTCCTCGATGTCGGCTTCCTTGGCGCCGTCGAACACCGGCGTCGCGATCGGCACGCCGTGGCTGCAGATTGCGGCCAAGCTCCATCAGTTCGCTGTCGTTGAGCGACTTGATGGTTTCGTCGTCGCCGTAGATCTTCTTCAAGGTCTCCTTCAGCGGCTTGATGTCCTGCTTCGGCGTAGATAGGCGTCGACCGTCTGGCCGATGCGCTTGCCGAGGCCGGCGCAGGCCCAGCCGAGATGGGTTTCGAGAATCTGCCCGACGTTCATCCGGCTCGGCACGCCGAGCGGATTGAGCACGATGTCGGCATGCGTCCCGTCCTCAAGGAACGGCATGTCCTCGATCGGAACGATCTTGGACACCACGCCCTTGTTGCCGTGACGGCCCGCCATCTTGTCGCCGGGCTGAATCTTGCGCTTCACCGCGACGAAGACCTTGACCATCTTCATCACGCCGGGCGGCAATTCGTCGCCACGCTGCAGCTTCTCGACCTTGTCGAGGAAGCGCTGTTCAAGGCCCTTCTTCGATTCGTCGTACTGCTTCCGCATCGCCTCGATTTCGGCCATCAGCTTGTCGTTGGGCGACGCAAACATCCACCACTGCGAACGCGGATGCTCGTCGAGCACCGCGCGCGTGATCTTGGTGTCCTTCTTGAAGCCCTTCGGACCGGCGATGCCCTGGCGGTTTTCCAGAAGCTCGGCCAGACGGCTGTAGACGTTGCGGTCGAGAATCGCCTGCTCGTCGTCGCGGTCCTTGGCCAGACGCTCGATCTCTTCCCGTTCGATCGCCAGCGCGCGCTCGTCCTTGTCGACGCCGTGCCGGTTGAAGACGCGGACTTCGACGATGGTGCCCTGCACGCCCGGAGGCACGCGCAGCGAGGTGTCGCGAACGTCGGAGGCCTTTTCGCCGAAGATGGCGCGCAGCAGCTTTTCTTCCGGCGTCATCGGGCTTTCGCCCTTCGGCGTGATCTTGCCGACCAGGATGTCGCCGGCGCGCACTTCGGCGCCGATATAGACGATGCCGGCTTCGTCGAGGTTCTTCAGCGCTTCTTCCGAGACGTTCGGAATGTCGCGGGTGATTTCCTCAGGACCAAGCTTGGTGTCGCGGGCCATCACCTCGAATTCCTCGATGTGGATCGAGGTGAAGACGTCGTCCTTCACGATCCGCTCGGAGAGCAGGATCGAAGTCTTCGAAGTTGTAGCCGTTCCACGGCATGAACGCGACCAGCACGTTGCGGCCGAGCGCGAGTTCGCCGAGATCGGTCGAGGGACCGTCGGCGATGATGTCGCCCTTGCTTGCACGAGGTCGCCGACCTTCACCAGCGGACGCTGGTTGATGCAGGTCGACTGGTTGGAGCGCTGGTACTTCATCAGCCGGTAGATATCGACGCCCGACTTGGTGGGGTCGAGATCGTCGGTGGCGCGGATAACGATACGGGTGGCGTCGATCTGGTCGATCACGCCGGTGCGGCGCGCCGCGATCGCGGCGCCGGAGTCGCGCGCGACCACGCCTTCCATGCCGGTGCCGACGAACGGCGCTTCGGCGCGCACCAGCGGCACGGCCTGACGCTGCATGTTCGAGCCCATCAGCGCGCGGTTGGCGTCGTCGTTCTCGAGGAACGGGATCAGCGCCGCGGCCACCGAAACCAGCTGCTTCGGCGACACGTCCATGTAGTCGACCTTGTCCGGCGTGATCATCAGCACGTCGCCGGCGTGGCGGCAGACCACGAGGTCGTCGGTGAAGCGGCCGCGGTTGTCGAGCGCGCACGTTGGCCTGCGCGACGTGGTAGCGGCCCTCCTCCATCGCCGAGAGATAGATCACCTCGTCGGTGACGCGGCCGTCCTTGACCTTGCGATAGGGCGTTTCGACGAAGCCGTATTTGTTGACGCGCGCGAAGGTCGCGAGCGAGTTGATCAGGCCGATGTTCGGGCCTTCCGGCGTCTCGATCGGGCAGATCCGGCCGTAATGCGTCGGATGCACGTCGCGCACCTCGAAGCCGGCGCGCTCGCGGGTCAGACCGCCCGGGCCAAGCGCCGAGAGACGGCGCTTGTGGGTGATTTCCGACAGCGGATTGGTCTGGTCCATGAACTGCGACAGCTGCGACGAGCCGAAGAACTCGCGCACCGCGGCGGCCGCCGGCTTGGCGTTGATCAGGTCCTGCGGCATCACGGTGTCGATATCGACGCTGGACATGCGCTCCTTGATCGCGCGCTCCATGCGCAACAGGCCGATGCGGTACTGGTTCTCCATCAACTCGCCGACCGAGCGCACGCGCCGGTTGCCGAGGTGATCGATGTCGTCGATCTCGCCCTTGCCGTCGCGCAGGTCGACCAGCGTCTTGATGACGGCGAGGATGTCTTCCTTGCGCAGCGTGCGATGGGTGTCGGGCGCATCGAGTTCGAGGCGCATGTTCATCTTGACGCGGCCGACCGCGGACAGGTCGTAGCGCTCGCTGTCGAAGAACAGCGACTGGAACATGGTCTGCGCCGAGTCGATGGTCGGCGGCTCGCCGGGACGCATCACGCGATAGATGTCGAACAGCGCGTCTTCACGCGTCATGTTCTTGTCGGCATGCAGCGTGTTGCGGATGTAGGCGCCGACATTGACATGGTCGATGTCGAGCAGCGGCAATTCCTTGTAGCCGTGCTCGTTGAGCGCCTTCAGCGACTTCTCGGTGATTTCCTCGCCGGCTTCGGCGTAGATTTCGCCGGTCTTCGGATTGACGAGGTCTTCGGCGAGATAGTTGCCGACCAGTTCCTCGTCCGACAGGCGCAGCGCCTTCAGGCCCTTTTCCTGGAGCTGGCGCGCGGCGCGCACGGTGAGCTTCTTGCCGGCTTCGAGCACGACCTTGCCGCTGTCGGCATCGATCAGGTCGTTGATGGTGCTGTAGCCGCGGAAACGGGTGGCGTCGAACGGCACGCGCCAGCCTTCCTTGGCCCGCTTGTAGATGATCTTCTTGTAGAACGTGCACAGGATGGTTTCGCCGTCGAGACCGAGCGCGAACATCAGCGAGGTCACCGGAATCTTGCGGCGGCGGTCGATGCGCGCGAACACGATGTCCTTGGCGTCGAATTCGATATCGAGCCAGGAACCGCGATAGGGAATCACGCGCGCGGCAAACAGCAGCTTGCCCGACGAATGGGTCTTGCCCTTGTCGTGATCGAAGAACACGCCGGGCGAACGGTGCATCTGCGAGACGATGACGCGCTCGGTGCCGTTGACGACGAAGGTGCCGTTCATGGTCATGAGCGGGATATCGCCCATGTAGACGTCCTGCTCCTTGATGTCCTTGACCGACTTGGCGCCGGTTTCCTCGTCGATATCGAACACGATCAGGCGCAGCGTCACCTTCAGCGGCGCGGCATAGGTCATGCCGCGCTGGCGGCACTCGTCGACGTCATATTTCGGCGGCTCGAATTCGTAGCGGACGAATTCCAGCATCGAGGTGCCGGAGAAATCCGAGATCGGAAACACCGAGCGGAACACCGCCTGCAGGCCTTCGTCCAGCCGCCCGCCGGCGGGCTCATCGACCATCAGGAACTGGTCATAGGACGCCTTCTGAACCTCGATGAGGTTCGGCATCTCCGCGACTTCCTTGATATGTCCGAAGAACTTGCGAACGCGTTTGCGACCGGTGAATGTCTGCTGCGCCATCGTGGCCTCTCATTTCGTCGCCCGCTGAGGGCGAACCTTCCGAAGCGCGACTGCCATCGCCCCCGGGTTGAATTTCGATTCGTTCCGAAACCTGGAAGCCCAATTTCAGGATTTAAGTCCTGAATCTGGACCGCCAGACCTTCAAAACGCAAAACGACGCGCGGGGCGCTTGACCGCACCCGCCCGTCACAACCATCTTCTTCACGGACTGAAAAAGCCCGAAATTGCCTGTCTCCCAACGGCTTGCGCAGGAAACGCCGCCGTTCCCGCCGCCAACCGTGCTTTCGTGCTGCCGTCCCGATATGGGATGGCAATCGTGGAGATTCGAGGGGTAACCCTTCGAATCCCCACACATTCCTGTGTACAACGTGCGTCCGGGTGGAACCCGGCACTGCATGTCGTCGCATGCCCTCTTGGCCGGATCCCCGGATCGCGCTCAGGCTCCGACGCGCCTCGCTTGTCCCGGGATGGAATTGAAGCAAGCTTCGCTTACTTCAACTCGACCTTGGCGCCAGCCTTCTCGAGCTGGGCCTTGATCTTCTCGGCTTCGTCCTTGTTCACGCCTTCCTTGACCGGCTTCGGCGCGCCCTCGACGAGGTCCTTGGCTTCCTTGAGGCCGAGGCCGGTGATGGCGCGGACTTCCTTGATGACCTCGATCTTCTTCTCGCCGGCGGCGGCGAGCACGACCGTGAACTCGGTCTTTTCTTCAGCCGGAGCAGCGGCGGCGCCGCCACCGGCCGGACCGGCCACCGCGACGGCGGCAGCGGCGGACACGCCCCACTTCTCTTCGAGCAGCTTTGCGAGTTCGGCAGCTTCGAGCACGGTGAGGCTCGAGAGGTCGTCAACAATCTTCTGTAAGTCAGCCATTGATCTGTTTCCTTAAGCGTATCGGTTCGAACCAGGTTTGATTTGCGAAGGGCGTCAGGCCGCTTCGCTCTTTGAGGCATAGGCCTGAACCACGCGCGCAAGCTTGGCCGCGGGCGCAGTCGAGAGCTGAGCGATCTTGGTCGCCGGCGCCACCAGGAGGCCGACGATCTTCGCGCGCAATTCATCGAGCGACGGCAGCGCGGCAAGCGCCTTGACGCCGTCGACATCCAGGACGGTTTTACCCATCGATCCGCCGAGAATGACGAACTGCTCGTTCGTCTTGGCGAATTCGATGGCAACCTTCGGCGCCGCTACCGGATCGTTTGAAGTCGCGATCACGGTCGGCCCCTTCAACAGGGAGCCGATGGCAACGACGTCCGTGCCTTCAAGAGCAATTTTGGCGAGACGGTTCTTCGAGACCTTCACCGATGCGCCCGCCTGCTTCATCTGCATGCGCAGCTTCTGCATCTGGGCCACGGTGAGGCCGGAATAATGGGCGACGACTGCAACGCTGGTGGTCTTGAAAAGACCGTTCAGCGCCTCAACCGCGTCCTTTTTTGCCGCTCTTTCCACAGCAAGCTCTCTCCGGTTGGCGGTCTGTGCCCTAAGGGCAGGACCGCCGGGTTACACCCATCGTCCCGCCCTGAACCTGACCTCGAGACATCCAGTCTCAAGGACACGTCGGGCAGAACGACAATTGAAAAGCCTGCCCTCCCGAAGCCTGAGGGCGCGGGGTGTCGAGGTTCGAACCAAATCCGCCGCCCGTCGCCGGAAGCGCGACGCAAAGCGAAATCCGGTCTTCACCCGTCTATGCAGGCCATGCGATTAAGCCGTTGAAGAAACTTGCGGTTTCCTCGCGGGCGCCTGCAGTCTTGGACAGGATCGAGGCCATCCGGCAAGCCGAAAGACCCCTGCCCGCATCCCTCCAAAGCGACGGCTTTTCCTTCCTTTCGAGCAATCCATGCGGATGTCCTGAAAGGAATGATCTCCTATCGTATCGGGTTTTCGGAATGCGAGCACAGACGTGCCAGCAACGGCCAGCACGCCCGGAAGCGGTTGTTTAACGAGTCTTTCCGGCTTGCCAAGGGCAAAATTCACGACCAGTTTCGGCCAGCGGCCAGTCGCCGTCGAATCCGGCCCGAAATCCGCCCGCTTCAGGCCGCCTTGACCGGCATAGGGCAGCGGCCTGGCCTGCGAAAAACGCCTCGAGATTGGCGATCACGCAGTCCTGCATCGCGAGATGCGACTCAAGGGTATGGCCGCCGATATGCGGGGTCAGCACCACATTCGGAAACGCGGTCAGCGCGTCCGGCGCATGCGGCTCCTTCTCGTAGACGTCGAGGCCGGCGCCGGCGATGGTCTTGTCGGTCAGCGCCGCGACCAGCGCCGGCTGGTCGATCACCGAGCCGCGCGAGATATTGACGACATAGCCGTCCTTGCCGAGCTTCTGCAGGATATCGGCATCGACGGCGTGATGGGTATCGGCGCCGGCGCGAACCGCAATCATCAGCACGCTGCACCATTCCGCCAGCGCCTCCAGGCTCGGGAAATAGTGATACGGCACGTCGTGCTGGCTGCGGCTGAAATAGCCGACCTCGGTCTCGAATGCGGCGGCGCGCGCCGCGATCTTGCGGCCGATCTCGCCCATGCCGTAGACGCCGACGCGGCGGCCGGGATTGCCGGGCTGCGGGCTCATCAGCGGCGACGGTTTGGCGGCGGCCCAGTTGCCGCTTCGCACATAATCGTCCGCCGGCAGCAAGCCGCCGCGTCACCGCCAGCATCAGCGTCACCGCGAGATCGGCGACCGACGGATGCATTCGCGCCGGACTGTGGCCGACCGCGATTCTGCGCTGGGCCGCGGCTGCAAGATCGACGCCGTCATAGCCGGTGCCGTAACAGACGATCGCGCCGAGCTTCGGCATCGTGTCCATCATGTCGCCGCCGAGCGGCGTGCCGCCGGCCGTGATCATCGCGCGGACGCCGGCGAGTTGTTCCGCCGTGAAAACCTCGCCGGCGGCTTTCCGGCGGCATCCATCAGATCGAAGCGCTGCGCCGATGCGCACCATCATCGCCTTCGGGAAGCGCGAATAGATCAAGACTTTGTCGGGCATCGGCGCATTTCCTGCTGGATTGCAAAAACAAAGGGCGGGACCGGTTGCCCCGATTCCGCCCTGGCTGAATCTTATGCGTCGCAACGCCGGCCTAGCCGAGCAGGCTGCCCGGCTCAACCTTGACGCCCGGTCCCATGGTGGAGGAAACCGCCACGCGCTGGATGTAGGTGCCCTTGGCGCCGGCGGGCTTCGCCTTGGCGACCGCATCCGCCAGCGCCTTGACGTTCTGCACCAGCTTTTCTTCCGAGAACGACGCCTTGCCGATGCCGGCCTGCACGATGCCGGCCTTCTCGACCCGGAACTCGACCGAACCGCCCTTGGCGCCCTTGACGGCGTTGGCGACGTCCATCGTGACGGTGCCGATCTTCGGGTTCGGCATCATGCCGCGCGGTCCCAGCACCTTGCCGAGCCGGCCGACCAGCGGCATCATGTCGGGCGTTGCGATACACCGATCGAAATCGATGGTGCCGCCCTGCACCTTCTCGACCAGGTCCTCGGCGCCGACCACGTCGGCACCTGCCGCCTTGGCTTCCTCGGCCTTGGCGCCGCGCGCGAACACCCCGACCCGCAAGGTGCGGCCGGTGCCGTTCGGCAGCGTCACCACGCCGCGCACCATCTGATCGGCGTGACGCGGATCGACGCCGAGATTGATCGCAATCTCGACCGTCTCGTCGAACTTCGACTTGGCGCGTTCCTTGACCATCTTGATGGCGTCCGCGAGCGGATAGAGCTTTTCGCGGTCAACGCCCTCGCGGGCCTTCTTCAAACGTTTTCCGATTGCCATGACCCGTTACCCCGCAACTTCAAGACCCATCGAACGGGCGGAGCCCTCGACCATCTTCATGGCCGATTCGATGGTGTCGCAATTGAGATCCTTCATCTTCTTCTCGGCGATCTCGCGCACCTGCGCTTTGGTCACCTCGCCGGCCTTGTCGCGGCCCGGAGCTTTCGATCCGGACTGGATTTTGGCGGCCTGCTTGAGAAAGAAGGACATCGGGGGCGTCTTCATCTCGAAGGTGAACGAACGATCGGCGTAGATCGTGATCACCACCGGGATCGGGGTATTCTTTTCTTCCTTCTGCGTCTGCGCGTTGAACGCCTTGCAGAATTCCATGATGTTGAGGCCGCGCTGACCAAGCGCGGGTCCGATCGGGGGCGAAGGGTTCGCCGCACCGGCCGGCACCTGCAATTTCAGGTATCCGGTCACTTTCTTTGCCATCTAGTCACTCCTCATGTTGCTCCGGAGGATTCCGGAAGCTTCACAGGACCGTGGTGCGGTTCGCATGACGGCTGGCGACCGTCAGTCCCCTTCCACGGCTATTCTCCCTCGCGCCCCGCGATCGCGGGACGAAGGGCAACGATCAGACCTTCTCGACCTGACCGAATTCCAGTTCGACCGGCGTGGCGCGGCCGAAGATCGACACCGCGACCTTCACGCGCGAGCGCGCCTCGTCGATTTCCTCGACCACGCCGGAGAACGACGCGAACGGCCCATCGGCCACGCGCACATTCTCGCCGATCTCGAACGACACCGACGCCTTCGGGCGTTCCACGCCTTCCTGCACCTGATGCAGGATCCGCATGGCTTCGGCTTCCGAGATCGGCATCGGCTTGTTTTCCGCGCCGAGGAAGCCCGTCACCTTCGGGGTATTCTTGATCAGATGAAAGGCTTCGTCGGTCAGCTTCATCTTGACCAGGACGTAGCCCGGGAAAAACTTGCGCTCGGCGTCGACCTTGCGGCCGCGGCGCACTTCGGTGACCTTTTCGGTCGGCACCAGCACCTGCTCGAACAGTTCTTCAAGCCCGCGCTGCTTCGATTGCTCGCGGATCAATTCCGCGACCTTCTTTTCGAAGTTCGAATAGGCGTGGACGATATACCAGCGCTTGTCCATCATTTGAGTTCCGGCGCTTGCCATCAGTGGATGCCGAGCAAAAAGGTGACGAGATAACGGATGATCTGATCCGCGGCGAAAAAGAAGATCGAAGCCAGCGCCACCATCACGAACACCATGATGGTGGTGATCGTGGTCTCACGGCGGGTCGGCCAGGTGACCTTGGCGGTCTCCGAGCGCACTTCCTGCAGGAATTTGAACGGGCTGAAAGCCATCGTTGGTGATCCGCGTCCGTGGTTAAGACGATTTACTGGTTTAAAGGAATCCGAACAGCCTTCTTAGCGCCCAGCCCTCTCTTGAAGGATGAGCCGGCAAGCGGGCTCGATTGTTCGGGGATTTCAAAGCCGCGCCGGATATCCGTCAAAGCGGGCCGGCAGCAGGTGCGGCTATGTACTGCGGACACGGCGAAAGGTCAAGGTAGGTGCGGAACTGGCAGGGGCGGCAGGGCTCGAACCTGCGACAACCGGTTTTGGAGACCGGTACTCTACCAACTGAGCTACACCCCTACGGAACCAAGCGTCGCCGCTGATCCGCCGTTTCAAGCATAGGCCAAGGCCAGATTGCAAGGGCGAAGCGGTTAACGCCCTGTTCAACCGGCCCTGTTCAAGCCAGGTGTTCTGCGCCAGACTTGGCCTACCCCGACGATATCGATCCGGCCAACAACAAGAGCAAGAGGGAGAGACACCATGACCGCGCAAACCGCCGCCAGACGCCCCGCCGCCCCGCAGACCCCGCCCCTCCCCCAGGCCAAACCGGAATCGCTCGGGCTCTCGCACCTCCGGCTGCAGCGGATGTCGGACGCGTTCAGGCGCGAGATCGACAAGGGAACCACGCCGGGCGTGACCATGATGGTCGCGCGCCGCGGCCAGATCGGCTGGTTCGACGCGCTCGGCCGGCAAGATCCCGGCAGGCCCGCGCCGATGGCGCACAACACCCTGTTCCGCATCTTCTCCATGACCAAGCCGATCGTCTCCGTCGGCATCATGATGCTGCTCGAGGAAGGCCACTTCCTGCTCAACGATCCCATTGCCAAATACATTCCGGAATTTTCGGAACAGAAAGTCGGCGTCGAAAGCAGCGGCAGGCTCGAACTGGTGCCGTTGAAGCGGCCGATCACGATCCAGGACCTGTTGCGGCACACCTCCGGCATCGCCTACGAACATACCGGCAACGGCCTGGTGCAGCAGCTCTATCAGCAGTCGCGGGTGCGCAGCCGCAAGATCAGCAATGCCGAGCACGCCGCGCTGGTCGCGAGCCTGCCGCTGATCTGCCAGCCCGGCACTGAGTGGAACTACAGCCGTTCCACCGACATCCTCGGCCGCCTCATCGAAGTCGTCTCCGGCAAAACCCTCGGCGCCTTCCTGACCGAGCGCATCCTCGCGCCGCTGCAGATGGCCGAGACCGCGTTCCACACCGGGCCTGAGAATGCCGATCGGCTGGCCGAGCCGTTCCCGGTCGATCCCTGGAGCGGCGAGAACGTTCAGCTCTTCAACATGCTGGAAACGCCGGTGATGGAATCCGGCGGCGGCGGTTTGGTCTCGACCACCATGGATTACGCGCGGTTCTGCCAGATGCTGCTCAATGGCGGCGTGCTCGACGGCGTCAGGATCATCGGCCGCAAGACCCTGCAACTGATGGCGTCCAATCATCTTGATCCCTCGGTGAAGCTCGAATCCCATCTGGTGCCGGCGGGTCACAGCTTCGGTCTCGGCTTTGCGGTGCGAACCCACGATGGAATGGCGCCGTTCGCGGGCTCGGTCGGCCAGTTCTTCTGGAGCGGGATGGCCGGCACCTTCTTCTGGATCGATCCGAAGGAGGAACTGTTCGCCGTCTTCATGTCGCAGGGCCCCGGCCAGCGCGAATATTTCCGTTCGCTGGTGCGCAGTCTGGTCTACGCCGCGGTGGAGTAATGATAACGACATTCCGGAATCGCGCGCTGATTCCGGATTTCCGGGTTCGGCCCGAGGCCGGAAAATCTTCATTCGAGACGAAGGTAATGGCGCCACTCCGTTCCCATGTTGTCATCTGTAACAAGCGCCATGCCCGCGGTGCGGGAGAGAACTTCCGGACAGCCCTCGATCATGCGATTGCGGGCTTTGATCAGCCGACATGACTGAATCGAGAAACGCGCGGTCACTCGCGTTTTGGACATCGAACTGCCTAGCACCATCGATGACGTAAGACTTCAGGGTTTGGCGCCAACGTGCGAAATTCCAGTCGATCGGCGTTTCGGAAACCACCATATGGTTGGTGAATCGTGCCCCGTACGGAAACGTCAAACAGGCAGTTCGCTGCACGCGCTCTGAATTGGTGGTGTTATAGAACATGATTCCGCGCGGGTTGAGATGCTGCCGCGCGAGTTTAAGAAATTCGGTCGATAGCAGGTTTGTGATGTTGGCACGAAAATTAAAGGTCGTATTCGATACGATCGCGTCGAAGCGACTTTCGGGATGATGGCTCAACCAGCGCCTGCCATCGTCCGTTATGATCGTAACCTTTGGGTTGTGCAACAGTGATGCGACCTCGGGCTGCTGCGCGATCAAAGTCAGGTATCCGCGATTGATCTCGACGACCGTAAGCGAGGTTACGGCGGGATTGTTGGCAATCACCTGTGCCCACGAGCCGGACGACAGTCCGATCATCAGAACGTCGCGCGGCGCGGCGTGAAACAAACTCAATGCATAGGGCCGGATGATTCCGTTTCGATCGTCCTGCAATCGCGTGTTGAAACGTCCGTCATACATCCCGTTGCCGAACACGGTGCCGTCCGCATCAACGGTGATGATTCCGCTGCGATTCTCCACCACATGAGCGAAGGCACGATCGGCAGTGCCCTTGAACTGCAGATTTTCAAGGACCCGATTCGACAACGACGGAATGGCGATCGCGGCGATCGCCAGCACGCCAACGGCAACGGCCCCGCGCTTTAACCGTTCCGCGCGCGCGACATCCAGCATGGCGATCAGGATGAGTGCGCAGACCGTACCTCCAATTGCCAATACCTGGGCAATTTGCACCAGGGTCAGATAGTCCGTTAAAAAAAAGCCGGTCAGAATAGCGCCAGCCGCGGAGCCAAGGATATTGGAAAAATAAAGCAACCCCGTTTGCATTCCGGCGCGATCATCAGCCCGGATGCCGAACTGTGCGAGATAAGGCAGCAGCGAACCCCACCGGCGGGCAATCAGATAGACCATCAGCATGGCAAGACCGAGAATGCCGCCGTCAAGCCAGGCAAAATTTGCCATCAACGGGAGAAACAGCAAACCGATGAGGTTTGCAAAAACCAGCTCATCGGCGGCTTTGCGCATGGCGTCGGTCTGCCTCAGCGTTTCGCAAGCCTTGGCCGCGTTTCGTGCCCCGCCCGCGATGCCGACGAGAAAGCACGCCAGCGTGATTGCAAATGCCGTCGCGCCCGACCCGGATGCATAGGAGACGGTTCGGAACAGGAATATTTCATAAGACAAGGAAATGAACCCGCCAAGCACCGCCAGGAGCAACACCGGTGGCATACCCACGATCCCCTCGCGGGTGCCGCTGGCCTTCAGGACGGGTACGGCCCGAGGCTCGTCGGGATGAAGGACATGCGCCGCCATGGCGCCAGCAGCGACGGCTACGTTGAGACTGACGGCGGTGAACACCGCACCGTGCATCCCGAAGAACGGGAACAGCACGATGCAGCTTACGAGACAGGCCGCGCCTGCGCCCAGCGTATTGACGTAATAGAGCAAACCGACGGCATTGCCGACTTGCCCGGAGCGTCGAACCAGGTGGGAAACCAAAATCGGCAACGTTGCGCCCATCAACAGCGTCGGCACGATCACAAGCAACAGATTGACCGCGGCCATGGCCGGAAGCGGCCAATTGACGACAAGCGCGCCGACTTTTTCGAAGACGCTTAGCGACACGACGCCGAAGGCAGCTGTGATTATTTCGATCGCCGCCAATAAGGGCAGCAAGCTGATCTTGCGCCTTCTCGACAGCCAGCCTCCGGCAAGACTGCCAAGCCCCAGCCCGAGCATAAACGCGGTAACGACGACGGTCACCGATTCCGAATTAACGCCGAAGATGCGGAACAGCTCTCGCTGCCAGGTCAGTTGATAAATCAGGGCCGGAAAGCCCGAGAAGAAGAACAAGGCGCAAAGAATTCTGGTCCATGCCGGCAGGCGCTCCGCGGTTTGGACGATGGGCAAATCGAGCGTTGTCATGGAGGCTCCCGGAGAAAAACCGCCACTCTAGAGGCAAATCGTCAACCAATAATTGTCGTGACAGCGCCAATTGCGCCCGAAAACTCGCGGGGAACCGGCGAACACGGGCATTTCCATTCGCTGGCACCCTCGCATGGTTAAGCTTGGTTTATATGGCAGTTGCGGGGTGAGAAAGTTTGGTCATATCCCGGACGACTCCAACGGCAATATCCTCTCAACTGATCGTGGCACCGCCGTCGATGACGATGGTTTGACCGGTCGTGAAACTTCCCGCCGCGGAGGCCAGAAACACCGCCGCCCCTGCGATTTCGTCGGGCTCGCCGATCCGCAGCAGCGGCGAGCGCGCGGTGGAGGCCTTCAGCGTTTCCGGATTGTCCCACAACGCCTTGGCAAAGTCGGTCTTGATCAGGCCCGGCGCGATGCAGTTGACGCGGATATTGTGCGGGCCGTATTCGCAGGCCAGATTGCGCGCGAGCTGCATGTCGGCGGCCTTCGAGATCGCATAGGCGCCGAGCACCGTCGAACCCTTGAGGCCGCCGATCGACGAGATGATGGTGATCGAGCCGTCCTTGCGCGCGATCATCTGCGGCACCACGAGGCTGATCAGCCAGTGATTGGCGACGATATTGTTGTCGAGAATCTTGCGGAACTGGTCGTCGGAAATTCCCGCCTGCGGGCCATAATAGGGATTCGACGCCGCATTGCAGACCAGCGTGTCGATGGCGCCGAATACGCGGTTGGTTTCCTCGGTGAGATTCTTCAGGTCGTCCTTGGTCGAGATGTTCGCCGCCACCGCCAGCGCCACCTGCTTGCCGGCCTTGTCGTTGATCGCCTTTGCCACCGCATCGCAGGCCTGCTGCTTGCGCGACGAGATCACTACCCTGGCGCCATGCTCGGCCATCCTTTCGGCGATAGCGCGGCCGATGCCGCGCGAGGAGCCGGTGACGACGGCGACTTTTCCGGACATATCAAACAAGGTCATGCGTTTCTCCCAGATTGACGTTTGTGATTTCGATTTTGAGCTAAGCTGCGTTCACCGCCTCAGACAAGAATGCTTCAGGCGAGCTTGGTTTCCGGCACGATCTCGGGACCTGCCGGCTGATGCATCGCGGCATGCCTGGCATCCGCGATCCAGGGCTGCTGGTTGACCATCGGAAGCCGCCAACTGGCGTGGCCGGCGCTCGCGAAATGATCGAGCCGCGTCACCGAGCAATTGTCGATGTCGAAGGCAAGCCCCTTCTCCGGCTGACCGCCGAGCGCGAGACCGAGTGCCGCCTTGATGGTGCCGCCATGGGCGACGGCGATCACATCCTTGCCGGCCGCTTCGATATTGATGCGCTCGATCGCCTCGCGCACGCGATTGTAGAGATCCATGAAACTTTCACCGCCGGGCGCGGGCACGTCGATATCGGCGAACCAGTGGCTGCCGACCGGCCGGCTGGCGAGGAACTCGGCGCGATTCATGCCCTGCCACTGGCCGAGATGCTGTTCGGCCAAGGCTGCCACATGCGGCATCGCCGACGGTTTTGGAAATCCGGCGGCCCAGATCGCGTCCGCGGTCTGGTGCGTGCGCATCAGGCTGCTCGCATACCACACCGCGTTGCGCGGCAGAATTTTTGCGACCGCCTCGAACACTTCGCGATCGCTTGTATCGCAGGCGATATCCTTCTGGCCGTAGATATTGCCGCCGTCACTGCGGACCGGCGCATGGCGCACCCACCACCAGCGCGTTGCGACGACTGCCGGTTTGTCTGGGTTGGACATCGCAAAGCTCCTTCAATACTGTGCCGTGTCGTACGTCAGGGCACGCATCGTCTCAATAGAGCGTTTTCCAGCGAAGTGGAAACCGGTTCACGCAAAGAAAACGCGTCAAAGGAAAAGGCTCTGGCGTTGACATGAGCGTTGACATCATTTGGGCGTTTGAAATCTTGTTTGAAATTCCGTGGTGCGGCAAGCGCCGGCCCGCATAAACGATCAGGGAGAGACATTCATGGGCCGCCTCGAAGGCAAATCCGTCATCATCACCGGCGCCGGCAGCGGCATCGGCCGCGCGGCGTCGCTGCTGTTCACCAAGGAGGGCGCCAAACTGATCGCCGTCGACCGCACCGACGGCGTCAAGGAAACCGTCGACCTGGTGCGCAAGGCCGGCGGCACCGCGGAAGCCATGATGGCCGATGCCGGTTCGGAACAGGACGTGATCGCCTTCATCGCCAAGGCAGTGGCCGCCTATGGACGGCTCGATGCGATCTGGGCCAATGCCGGCATCAGCGGCGGGCTGGTGCCGCTGCCTGAACAGACCGTGGAGCATTGGCAGGAAATCCTGCGCATCAACCTGATCGGGCCTTTTCTGGCGGTCAAACATGCCATGCCGCACATGATCAAGCAGAAATACGGTTCGATCGTCTGCACCGCATCGGTGGCGGGGCTGAAGTCCGGCGCCAGCGGTCATCCCTATGCGGCGAGCAAGGCCGGCGTCATCAGCCTGGTGCAGACCACCGCCTATTCGCTCTCCGGCACCGGCGTGCGGATCAATGCGGTGTGTCCCGGCCTGATCGAAACCGGCATGACCAAGCCGATCTTCGACAACGCCAAACAGCGCGGCACCGACGGCAAGATCGGCCAGCTCAATCCCTTGAAGCGCGCCGGACAGCCGCATGAACTCGCCGCGATGGGATTGTTCCTCGCCAGCGACGACGCATCTTACGTCAACGGCCAGGCGATCCCCGTCGACGGCGGCCTCACCGCCTCGATGCCCTATGCGGGCAAGCCGATTTAAGGATTCGTGCCCCGCATGCTGCGCAGCGTGCAACGCTGCGCTGCTAATCCGGGGCCCATCTTGTTCTGACATTTCGTTCTAACTTCGAATGGGTCCCGGCTCTGCGGCGCATCGTCAAGAGACGCTGCACCGCGTCCGGGACACGGGCGCGCGTCCACAATTCAATTGTCGCCAACTCCGTCATTGCGAGCGAAGCCAAGCAATCCATTTCGCCACACAGAGAGAAGAATGGATTGCTTCGCTTCGCTCGCAATGACGGCAAGACATAAATCCGCATCCTCGCGGCGCGATGCGTCCGAGCTATTGCGTCAACGTCCCCCCGAAAATCAGAGGGCGCAGGGAAAGCCGGGTGCCCGTTGCACCCGCAGCCGCGTGCGCAGTGGTAGAAAGCACACGCGTTAGTCACCACAGGTTCACCGGAACACCCGGCCTTCCCTGCGCGATGGTTTTACGACTTATTTCGTGCTCTCCCTGGTGACCGGGCTTTGTTGCCACCATCATCCCCAAGAAGCTTGCTTCTCGAGAACTTGACGCCAGCGTCGGGGCGTCAGGACCACACGACTTCGCCGTCCGCGCGCAACGTCATTCGTCTCTTGACATGCCGCGTCCACCGCATCCCGCCTCAACGTCCGTGACGATCGCGATACGCCCCTCTTGTGAGGGCGGGATGGCGATGGATGTAGAAGTGATTTGGGTCAGAAGTGAACCGGAATATTTTTGCCGAAAGGGCTGGACACTGAGTTGTCGATTTGTCGGTCGTGCGAGCTTGACCGGCGTGGACTATTTTCTGGTTGTGACGCAATGCGCTTCGACAGTGTAGGCCGTCATACTCCGCGAAAGCGGAGTATCCAGTGGTCACCGCCGCACATGAGTCTCTGCCGCCTTGGAATACTGGATCGCCCGGGCGACGACTCGTTGTTATGTTTTTACTACTTCGCGCCGGCCTTCTGCGCGTATTCCCACGACGCCTGCGACAGCGGCACGGTGCGCTTGGCGGATTCCATCGCCTTGGCATTGGCCGCGGTGCCGTCGCGAACGCGGCCGGCGATGCCTTGGGTGATGCCGGCGAGCCGGAACAGATTATAGGAAAAATACCAGTTCAGGTCGGGAACCGCACTTCCGGTGACGTCGCAATAGATCTTAGCCGCTTCATCCATGCTCGGAATATTCAGCGCCTTAAGGTCGACATTGGCGAGACCGGGCATGGTCCACTGCATCAACAGATAGGTGAAATCCGCCATCGGATCGCCCAGTGTCGACAATTCCCAGTCCAGCACCGCCTGAACCCGCGGCTCGGTGGCGTGGAAAATCATGTTGTCGAGGCGATAATCGCCGTGAACGATCGAGATCCGCGCCTGCGGCGGCACGGTTTTCGGCAGCCACTCGGCGAGCTTCTCGAATTCAGGAATGTGCTGGGTTTCGGATGCCCGGTATTGCTTGGTCCAGCGATCGACCTGGCGGGCAAAATAATTGCCGGGCTTGCCGAAATCGCCGAGCCCGATCTCTTGCGGATCGAACAGATGAAGCTTCGCCAGCGTCTCGATCTTGCTGGTGAAGATCGCGCGCCGCGCCTCCGGCGTCTGGCTCGGCAAAGAGGGATCCCAGAACACCCGGCCCTCTTCCATCGACATGATGTAGAACGCCGACCCGATCACCGCGTCGTCGGTGCACAGCGCATAGGCCTTCGCGACCGGAAAACCCTGCTTGCTGAGCGCCGCGATGACCTTGAATTCGCGATCGACCGCATGCGCCGACGGAAGTAATTTTCCAAACGGCCTGCGGCGCATCACATAGGAACGACCGGGGGTATCGAGCCGGTAGGTCGGGTTCGACTGACCGCCCTTGAATTGCAGGACGGTCAGCGGTCCCTGATAGCCCTCGACGTTTTCGCGCAGCCAGCCGTCGAGGCGCACCTCATCGACCCGATGCCGCTCCTCGACCGGCCTGGTACCTGAAAACTCTTCGTCTTTCCTGACACCGTCAGCCACGATGACGCTCCCTCATTTTTATGCGGGAGCGCCATTTTAAGGGGCTCCCTTAGTGCGTAGTGGGAGCGTTTGCATACTTCCGAAGTTCAAGTCTGGCAATGGCGCGGTTATGGACCTCGTCCGGGCCGTCCGCCAGCCGCATGGTGCGCATGGAGGCATAATCCCGCGCCAGGCCGGCATCGTCGGACACGCCGGCCGCGCCATACGCCTGGATGGCGTTGTCGATGATCTTCAGCGCCATGTTGGGCGCCGCCACTTTGATCATGGCAATCTCGAGCTGCGCGGTCTTGTTGCCGACCTTGTCCATCATGTCGGCGGCCTTCAGGCACAATAGCCGGTTCATCTCGATGTCGGTGCGGGCTTCGGCAATGCGCTGTTCCCAGATCGAGTATTCGATGATCTTCCTGCCGAACGCGGTGCGCGACGATAGCCGCCTGACCATCTTCTCCAGCGCTTCCTCGGCCTTGCCGATGGTGCGCATGCAGTGATGGATGCGGCCGGGACCGAGACGGCCCTGCGCGATTTCAAAGCCCCTGCCCTCGCCGAGCAGAATGTTGCTGGCCGGAACCCTCACATCCTCTAGCAGCACCTGCGCATGGCCGTGCGGCGCATCGTCGTAACCGAACACCGGCAGCATCTTCTCGATCTTGACGCCCTTGGCGTCGCGCGGCACGAGGATCTGCGACTGCTGCTGGTGGCGCGGCAGGCTGGGATCGGTCTTGCCCATCACGATCATGACCTGGCAGCGCGGGTCGCCCATGCCGGACGACCACCATTTGCGGCCGTTGATCACATAGTGATCGCCGTCGCGCTTGATACTGGTTTCGATGTTGGTGGCATCCGATGACGCCACCGCGGGCTCGGTCATCAGGAAGGCGGAGCGGATTTCACCGTCCATCAGCGGGCGAAGCCATTTCTTCTTGTGCTCCTTGGAGCCGTACCGCATCAACACTTCCATGTTGCCGGTATCGGGCGCGGAACAGTTGAACACTTCCGAAGCCCAGCCGATATGGCCCATCTGCTCTGCAAGCGGCGCATATTCCAGATTGCTCAATCCCGCGCCGCGGAATTCATCGTCCTCGTGCGACGAGGGCGGCATGAACATGTTCCAGAGGCCTTCGGCGCGCGCCTTCTTCTTCAAGTCCTCCAGCACCGGGATCGCCTTCCAGCGATCGCCCTCGGCGTCCTGCTTCTGGTAGATCGGCACCGCGGGCCGAACGTGATTGTGCATGAACGATTCCACGCGGTTGAGCCATTCGCGCTGACGGTCAGACATGTTGAAGTCCATTGGGCGTTCCTCACATTTTTCAGACTAAATTTGTTGGCGGCACTGTCTCCCCGCAGCCTGTTCACCGCAAGACTGTTTATCAGACTATTTATCGCGCCTTTCGGCGCGGCGATGAGGCCAGCGCGGGATTTGCCGGCGTGGCAATGCGTGTTTTGCATTGACATTCCAGCCTTCAAACCATAGTTTCATACAACTGTTTGAATTGCAACTCCCCGCATTTCGCCGATGTCGCATGGTGGCCATGACATGCCGACCGATCACACAAGAACCGCGATCCTGAGCGCCGCCGAACGGCTTTACGCCGATCGCGGCTTCGCCGACGTCACGCTGCGCGACATCGTCGCCGCCGCCGACGTCAACCTTGCGGCAGTGAACTATCATTTCGGCTCCAAGGACGAACTGATCGCCGAATTGTTCGTCACCCGCAGCCTTGCCACCAACCGCCAGCGGCTCAACGAATTGAAAGCCGCCGAAGCGGCCGGCGGCGGACGCGCTCCCATCGACACCATTTTCCGCGCGCTGGTCGGGCCGACCCTGCGCGGCTGCCTCGGCCCCGAAAACGAGCGCTCGACGGCCGCGCGCTTCATGATCCGGGTCTCGATCGAGACGGTGCCGCCGATCCGCCGGATCAAGAATCGCGAAATCGATCATCTTCGGAAATTCGCCGCCGCGATGCGCCGCTCGCTGCCCGGCCGCGATCAGGTCGAGCTCTATTGGGGGCTGCATTTCGCGCTGGCGATGGCGCACCAGACCATCCGCGACAGCGAGCGACTGATCAAACTGTCGGAGGGATCGTGCGATCTCAACGACGTCGCCGGCATCCTCGACCGCATCGTCGCGGTGTCGGTGATGGCGCTGACCGGCAGCGAGGCGGAGAAGAGGTCGCCGGCCAAGCTGGTCGCGCGCGACGCGCGGTGATTGCGGCTCGATTTAACTGCTATTGCAGCTCTTTGATCTTGCCGCTGCTATCCAGGATGATCCTGACTTCTTTTCCATTCTTGACCGCTTTGAAGGTCTTGATTTTGCCAGACCCGTTTTCCCGGATTTCCGAGTAGCCCGCGGCTTCGAGCCTGGTCAGGAGTTCCTCCTGGGTCAGGGCCTTGGCAGGCGTGAAGGCACAACCCAAAATCAGAGCGCAAAGGACTGCTCGCAACAACATGGTCTGTGCTCCTGTGCCTGCGAGGCCGCTGCATAAACATGTGTAGTGCCGTACTGCGCAGCAACCGCCAATTGCGACGTCGTGGCGGTAGTCGCGCGTCCGCGAGATCAGGATAAAGGGCGATTACCCCGGCCACAACGGGCTATCAAGCTGTTTCACCTGCACCACTGAGGATCGCGCTGAATCTCAAGCGTCACTCCTCCATAGCTGACACCCAACGCTTTACAACCACGCGGCGACCGGAAATCGCCGCTGAATCGTTCGGGACCAAGTCCGCTTCACGTCATTCGTCTGCCCTTCGCCCAGCCACGCTCACCACATCACGCCGGCGTCGGGGAGCAACCAGGGCGGCTCGCGCCGCCCTTTTTCTGCACCACGGCCGACCGCGCTCAGCTCAGTTGTTTCAGGAACTCGTCATGATTCATCGGGCGCGAAAACATTCCGAAATTGTGCGCCAGAGCCATGTTCTGCTCTTCCTCGCTCAGGGCGGCCGTGCAGTCCTTCAGCGTCACCACGTCAAAACCGCGTTCATAGGCGCTGCGCATGGTCGATTCCACGCAGCAATTGGTGAGGAAGCCGCCGAGGACCACGGTTTGAATCCCCTTGTTGCGAAGAATGAAATCGAGGTTGGTGCTGGGAAAGGTGTCCAGTCCGCGCTTGCCTTCGATCAGGATATCCTCGGGATGCGGTTTCAGCACATCGACGATCGCAGCCCCCCATGAACCCTTGCGAAACGCCTTGTTGTCGACGACGGCCTTGAGGATCCCATAGGGATTGCCGGTGAGTTCACCATACCCTTCAGCAAAGGTGATCGGGGCATGCATGATGGTGATGCCTGCTTCCCGGCTCCTGTTCACCAATTCAACCGTATTGGCGAGCATGTTGTTGGATTGCATGACCCCTTTGACGCCGTCATGAAATACGCCGCCGGTGGTGGTGAAGTCGTTCTGGTATTCGATCAGCACAATAGCTGTCGTTTTTGGATTCACTGGATTCATTGACCTTGCTCCTGTTGTTTCCTGCTTCGAGGGTTTTGCCGCCAACAGCATGGTCTCGCTGTCCAGAAGTGCGAGCCCAACGCCGGCGACGCCGGCTGCTTTCAAGAAGATGCGCCGGCTGTTGTTGGTACATTTGATGACTCCCGCCTGGTCCTCCATGGCTTTTCCTTTGCTGACTTTACGATGGACGTGCCATCCGCCCTGTTCGGGCAGGCGAAGCTATGCCGGATCGTCAAGCCGCGGGTAACAACCGATTGCTACGAGGTGCGCTGATTGATTTGGATAATGCGGTGCGACGATCCGCAGCGCGTAATAACCCGTTACTACAGGCATCGCCTCGGGCCAGGTCGACGGGAAGTTGCGGCGCGTTTGGGACGGGAGTACGCTCAAGGCATCCGCGATGGCCTGCAACCCTGCGGATGGCGGAGGTGCTTATGTGCAAGATATTCGTTCGCGCCGACCCGAACCTCTACGACACCAGCACCCGGTCGTTGCGGCTGCATGGTGTGGTCACCAGCATCCGGCTGGAAAACCATTTCTGGCACGTGCTGAGCGAGATCGGCCGGCGTGATGGCATGAACGTCAATCAGCTGATCACGAAGCTTTACGATGAAATCATCGAAGCACGCGGTGAGGTGCCAAATTTTACCTCGTTCCTGCGGGTGTGCTGTGTGCGCTATTTGTCGCTGCAAATCCTGGGCGGCATCCCGAGCGACGTCTCCGTCCCGATCTGGTCGCTCGATGCGAACGCCGTGCTGGCCCAGGAACGCGCCGCCTTCGAGCCGCTGGTCCCGGCGATCTGAATTTCATCCGGCGTGAATCCCTGCCCTTGGTTCGGCCGGGCGGCTTGCCATCGGCGTGCGGGACCGCAGCGCTTTTAGCGGCTGCCGAAAAAAACACTAGCGGAACCCGCCCAATATCGACCGGGGTTGCCAAACGGCAAACACAATCCCCGGCCGAATTGAAAGAAGGCAATTCGCGCAAGGCTGACTGCCATTTCGAAGCAACTTATTGAGCACGAAGGCCTTGCGGATCGGGATCGCGCGGCGGCAGCGGCTGCGGATTGATGCCGCCGACCACC
The DNA here is from genome assembly GCA_963771225.1 of uncultured Pseudomonadota bacterium. Lineage (GTDB taxonomy): Bacteria > Pseudomonadota > Alphaproteobacteria > Rhizobiales > Xanthobacteraceae > Bradyrhizobium. The sequence goes on from CAVYSR010000020.1 coordinate 27,190, forward strand.
TGGTCGAGGGTCTCATCAGAGAGAGCCTCGATAGTCACATCATATGCAGCTTCGATCTTGCGAGTGTATTCGTTGGTGGTCATTTTCATATCTCCGGGGTTGATCATGCGCCACCTGTTGGTAACGCACCCGAAGATGCGGTTTGTTTCATCGCTGCACCGTGATGCTGATCACATTGAGGTTCCGGCGCGGCCCCCTGCCCTTCTCGGCCGGCAGCTCCGTCTACAGCAGCGTTCCCCGCAGGATCAGCGAAGCGACCGAGAAATAGATCACTAGTCCCGTGACGTCGACCAGGGTGGCGACGAACGGCGCCGATGCGCTGGCCGGATCGAAGCCGATCCGTTGCAGGATGAACGGCAGCATCGATCCGGTCAGCGAGCCGAACATGACGATGCCGATCAGGGCTGTGCCGACGGTCAGCGCGATCAGCATCCAGTGCTCGCCATAGTCGTAGAGGCCGAGATACTGCCACAGCGAAATGCGGACGATGCCGACCAGGCCGAGCATCGCCCCGAGCGCCAGTCCATTGGGGATTTCCCGAAGCGCCACGCGCCACCAGTCCCTGATTTCCAGCTCGCGCAGCGCCAGTGCGCGGATCAGAAGCGATGTGGCTTGCGATCCGGAATTGCCTCCCGAGCTCATGATCAGCGGAATGAACAGCGTCAGCACGATCGCCTTCTCAAGTTCGCCCTCGTAACCCTGCATTGCGGAAGCCGTCAGCATTTCGGACAGGAACAGCGCGCACAACCAGCCGCCGCGCTTTCGCATCATCTGCCAGAAGCCGACCTCCATATACGGCTCGTTGATGGCCGCCATGCCGCCGAATTTCTGCACGTCCTCGGTATTTTCCTGGACGATGGCGTCGATGACGTCGTCGACCGTGACAATGCCGATGACCCGGTCGTGGTCCACCACCGGCACCGCGAGCAGGTCGTATTTCGAGATCAGCCGCGCGACATCTTCCCGGTCCATCAGCGCGGTTGCGGTGATCACGCGTCCCGGCCGGGCCACCGAAAGCACCGGCGCTTCCAGATCGCCGGTGATGAGCCGGCGCAGGGAAACCGTCTTGACCAGCTTCTTGGTAATGGGATCCAGCACGTAGATCGCATAGACGGTTTCCCGGCTGCTTTCGACGCGCCGGATATAGTCGAGCGTCTGGCGCACCGTATAGGTCGAGGGCACGCTGACGAATTCCGTCGTCATGATCGATCCGGCAGTGTCCTTGGGATATTGCAGCAGCCGGCGGATGTTGACCCGGGTGTCGGCATCCAGAAGATCGAGCAGCTCGGAGCTGTGCGGTTCCTCCACCTGATGGAAGATATCGGCCACCCGGTCGGCCGACACGCCGGCCAGCAGCTTGGCGGCGATATCCCGCGGCATCAGGCGTGATGAGTTCGGGCTCCCGGTCCAGCCCCGGCTGGTCCAGCACTTCAATGGCGAGATCGGGCGGCAAATGAAGCAGGATCCCGGTTGCGAGTTCCGCAGGCACGTCGTTGAGAGCTTCGACGATGTCGGGGGCGCGTTCGTCGATCATGCTGGCGGCGAGAAATGCAGGATCGATCATGTCGTCGGGCTTCGCCACCGGATCCTGGACGTCGAGGTCGGTCATGATTCACATCTCCCCGCGGAAGACCGACCGATATCACTTCAAACCCACCCCGATAAGCCGGCAATTTCAACGCCGGCCGGCACTTCGCAAAATGCCACCCGGCGACGTCGTCGATTGACGGGTTTGCGGGCGCGCCAGGATTGCGCGGCGGTCGCGTCCCGAAGGACGCGCCCTACACCACGGCGACGCAGTCGATTTCGATATCGAACGGCCCGGTCCATTCCGGAATGCAGACGAAAATCCGCGCCGGCGGATCATCCGGGAAGTAGCGCGCGTAGATCGCGTTGACGGTCGCAAAATATCTCGCCGAGGTGCAGTAGATGTTGCATTTCATCACGTTCTGCAGCGAGGTGCCCGCCGTCTCCAGGCACAGTTTCAACTGCTCCAGGATCAGTTCGGTCTGGCGCTCGATCGGCACGGGGAGAATTTCGCCGGTTGCCGGATCGAACGGCGGCAAGCCCGAGACGAACACCAGATTGCCGGCGCGCGTGACCGGCGAGGCCGGCGCCTTCCACCGCTCGAGATAACTGGACAACGGCTCGACGCGGATCACTTCTCGCTTCATCGCAAACACCTTCCGGGATCGATCTGATGCCGGCAAACTAGCACGCGCCAGCGACGCCATGCTTCGACCGCGATGGAAGTATGGCGGCGCGCGCCGGGCGCGCAAAACAGCCGCGGCCAGCGCGGATCGGTCAGACGGAAGGGATGCCGCTCAAGGCGTGACCGGCGAGCCGGCCGGCAGGGTGACGCCCACCTCGCCGGCCGTTTGCCGCAACAGGTCCGGACGATCCGAGATAATGCCGTCCACGCCGATTTCGATCATGCGCGCCATATCCGCAGGGTCGTTGACGGTCCAGACCACGACCGAGAGGCCGAGGCGATGGGCACTCGGATATCAGCCCGGCATCGACATCGCCGAAATAGGGCGACCAGATCGCGCCACCGGCCGCCTTGATCGTGCGCGGAAGCGAATGGCCGTGATCGGCAGGATTGAAACCCGCCGTCCACTCCGAAGCCTTGTCCAGCGAGATGGTCGCACCTGATCCTTTTTGCAGCGTGAGATAGACCGTGGGGATCGCGGGCGCCAGTTTCTGCACCAGCTGCAACGTCCGCCAGTCAAATGACTGAATCATGACGCGGTCGCTGAACTTCTCGGCCTGCAGGAGATCCAGCAGCAGCGTGACGAAAGCGCTGCGGCTCGGGCGACTGCTCGGGGTGATTGGGATCGATCTTGGTTTCGATATTGAGCCGCACCTGGCTGTCGCCTGATTTCCGCACCAGCGCCAGGACTTCGCTCAGCGTTGGAATCCGCGTTCCCGGCAGGGCGTGTTGATCGGGAAACTGTGCCGCATAGGCACTGCCGGGCCTGATCTGACCGACATCATAGGTCTTGACGTCTGCGAGCGACAATTCAACGAACGGCGTGCCCGGCGGCGCGACATAGACGCCGCCGGCGTTACGGGCAAGGTCCGGATTGAGCCCGCGCTCGTGCGAGACCACGATCGCGCCATCCCTGGTGACGCCAATATCGAGTTCCAGCGTGGTCACGCCCATCGTGAGCGCGTTCGCAAACGACGGCAGCGTGTTCTCGGGAAACAGCGCCCGCCCCCCGCGATGCGCCTCAATGTCAAAAGCCACGTTATCAAAAGCCATCATATCAAAAGCCATGGCGGCTCCATGGATGAAAGAACAAAGGACCAGTGCGACGATTGCCAAAGCACGCGTGACGACCATGACCGATTTCTTCTTTCACCGATATCTGTAAGCGCCTGCCTCCGGGCGCTGACAATCTTCAAGCTGATGTTGCGTCGGCTTGCCCGAAACCGTGCTTTCAGCTATAGCTCGAATGCCGAAAAAGACACGGCCGGCTTGGTAAGCCCGGCCAATTCCCGAACCGGGAATTCTATCCGCCACTTTGTGGTTTGGATCCACGGCCGGACGCAGTGACAGAGATTGTCACGGTGCCGGCGGTTCGTGGAAACCTTGCTATCGGCTCTCCCGGCATCGTCGGCTTCAGCTGCGCCCGTTCCCTCAACATGAACGGATGATGCCAATGCAACTTAAACATCTCAATCTCACCACCTCCGACGTGGGCGGCCTTGCCTCCTTCTTCGAGCGGTTCTTCGGCTTCAAGCGCCTCGCCGCGCCCGGACAGGATGCTTTCGCCCTGATGTGCAATCAGGATGAATTCGTCCTGACGCTGATGAAGGCGAAAAAGCACGACCCGGCCGCCTATCCGGAAACCTTTCATGTCGGCTTCTACTTCGGCGCCCCCGACGCCGTGCAAGCCAAGCATGATGAACTTTCGCAAGCCGGCCTGTCTCCGGGAAAGGTCCTGTACCCGAGTTGAGGCGGCAGCCGCGTCACCACCTTCTATTGCAACGCTCCGGGCGGCGTCGTGATCGAGATCGCCACGCCGCCCGGACTGGCGGCTGAATAGAAACGCGTACTTGTGTCAGTCAGCGCGCGCCGCGCATTGTGAACGAGAAAATGCGCGGCGCGCGCCAAGCCGTTCCAGGACCATCCGGCATTCCCGTTTCATGTCTTCCATGATCTCGCGGATCGGCTGCTCTTTCTTGATGCGTCCGACGATCTGGCCGGACATATAGCCCATGTAATCCACCGCGTTGGCCAGTTCGAGCCGCTTCAGCGCGGGCGCGACCAGGAGCTTTTGCGCGGCGGTCGATTTGCGCTCGATGAAGCGGCGCAAATAGTCGGATGCAGGCCAATGCCGATGGACGCGGATAGTAGACACGTCGACCAGGGCGTTCACAACCGTGGCGCACACGCTTGCTCGTCGCCAGCGAACGAAGCGGCTTGAAGGGTAGGCTCGACCTGGTCCGAGGGACAGGTCTGATCGCTATCCGCCGAAGAGCACATGTAATATGCTTTCCTGGCGTTTTCGCGTTCATGCCCACTCCGGGAGTTGGTGTCATGCGACAAATTTGGATTACCCGCGCTGGGGCGCCGGAAGTACTGCGAGTTAAGGAAGCCGCCGATCCTGCGCCGAACGCGGGAGAGGTCCGCATCCGCGTGGAGGCGAGCGGGGTCAATTTCGCCGACATCATGGGGCGCATGGGCGTATATCCCGATTTGCCGCCCATTCCCGTCGTGCCGGGCTACGAAGTCAGCGGCCGAATCGACGCTGTCGCCGCTGGCGTCGACCAGAGCTGGATCGGCCAAGACGTCATTGCGATGACCCGCTTTGGCGGATATGCCGACGTGGTCTGCGTGCCGGTGAAGCAAGTCTTCCCGAGACCGGCCGGACTGTCGGCACTTGAGGGCGCTGCAATTCCAGTGAACTACTTTACCGCCTGGCAGCTCGTCGTGGTTATGGGGGCGCTCAAGGCCAACGAGACCGTACTCATCCATTCAGTGGGAGGCGGGGTTGGCATCGCCGCAACGCAGATCGCCAAGCATGTCGGGGCGCGTGTGATCGGCACCGCATCGGTCGTCAAGCATGACGAAATGCGCGCGCTAGGCGTCGACCATCTCATCGACTATCGTACCGAGGATTTCGAGACGCGGACCCGCGAAATCACGGGTGGTCGTGGCGTCGAGCTGATCCTCGACGCGGTCGGCGGCGAGTCCTGGAAAAAAGGATACCGCGTGCTTGCCCCTACCGGCCGGCTGGGGATGTTTGGCGTTTCTTCGCTCGCGAGCGGCAAGGAACGCAATATTTTGTCCATGCTTTCAATGCTCGCCAATACACCATGGTTTCAGTTCAATCCGCTTGGTCTCATGAACGCGAACAAAGGCGTATTCGGCGTAAATATCGGCCATATGTGGGACGAGATCGATCGCCTGCGCGGATGGGGCGACGCATTGCTGGAGCTTGCGGCACGCGGCATCATCAGACCGAAAGTGGCGGCGAGCTTCAAATTTGACGATGCTCCGAAGGCGCATCACTTCATCCAGGATCGACGCAACGTCGGCAAGGTACTCCTCGTCCCCTAACGGCGCGATTGACCCATCGCGCGCGCGTCGGTGGCTCCACGTCCCACTGGCAGGTGCGTGGCCTAAATGATCATGCGCAACGGCGATCAGGCACGCGCCTTCATATTTCACCGCGAAGGAAAAAACGCGTCGAGCAAGTCGTGGCATGCCGCTTCGGCCTCGCGAGCCGAGATGGTTTTCGGATCGGCGGCCCAACCGGACCACAAGCCTTCGACGAGCTGGGTCAACGTGACCGCAAGGCGCTCCGTGTTGACTTTCGCGCCACGCGCGCCGGCGGCGCGCTTGATCAGGTGCGTCGCGCCAGCTTTTCAGCCTGCGGCGAAGATGGGCGGTTTGCGCGACCGCCAGGGCCGGGCAGCTTCGATTTGGCTCGCGAGTTGCAGCAATGTCGCCTCCTCTCCCATGCGCGCGGCGAACTGCACGCCGACCGGCAGGCCTGACGCGGTCGTGTGCAGGGGCAGCGAGATCGCCGGCTGCCCGGTCGTGTTGTAGAGCGGCGTGAACGGGCAGTAGGCGAACACCTCGCGGGTCCACTCCAGCGCGGTGATGCCGGCGCGATCCTGATCGATCTCGCCCAATGGCGCCGGCGGCCGGCCGACCGTCGGGGTGACCATGACATCGATGTTCTGGAAGAACGCACCCACCTGACGCGACACCAGGCCGCCGTGATCTATCGCGTGAATAAGGTCGAGCGCAGTGTAGCGCTTGCCGTCCTCGTAGCAGGCGAGCGTAGCTGCCTCCAGCGTGTCCGGGCCCACCTTTCTCCCCGTCGCCTGGGCGAGGGCGTCGGCGAGAGCGGCGGTGCAGAGTGGTCCAGATCACGTGGACATTGTCCAGGAATGCTTCCCACTCGAAGCGGGGCGCATCCTCGACGACGTCATGACCCAGGTCCTCCAACAGCCGCGCCGCCGCCTGCACGGCGGCGACACATTCGGGGTCGGCCTCGGCGCCGGAGGCTGGCCGTGACGTCCACGCAATCCGCAGCCGCCCGGGCAGCTTCGGCGCGAGGGTCGCGAACGGTTGCGGCGGCCGCGGCGCGATGCCGGGTGCGCCGGGATCGGCGCCGGCGACCGCGTCGAGGACCGCGGCAACGTCGCGCACGCTGCGGGCCTCGACGAACTCGACGGCCAGGCCGCACAATGGGTCGGACGACATCGGCCCGGAGGGAATGCGGTCGCGGGAGGGCTTGAGGCCGACGAGACCGTTGCACGAGGCCGGAATGCGGATCGAGCCGCCGCCATCGCTGGCGTGTGCGATCGGCACCAGCCCTGCCGCCACCGCGGCGCCCGAGCCACCGCTGGAGCCGCCGGCGCTGCGGCTCGGGTCCCACGGGTTGCGCACGGGACCAAACAGCTTGTTCTCCGTCGTCGGCGAGTAGCCGAGCTCGGGCGATTGCGTGGTTCCCGCGTGGACGAAGCCGGCGCGGCGGAAGCGCGCCATCAGCTCGCTGTCGATCGGCGAGATCAAACCCTCGGCGAGCCTCGAACCGGCGTCGCAGCGCACGCCTGCGGCATGCGGGATCAGTTCCTTGGTGAGGAAGGGAACGCCGGTGAAAGGTCCGCTCGGCAGACCGGCCGACATGGCTTTTTCCGCGTCGCCCGGCAGCGTGCGGCAGACCGCGTTGATCTGCGGATTGATCCGCTCGATCGCGGCGACCGCGGTCTCGAACAGCTCACGTGCCGTAACCTGCTTTGTCGCGACCAGCTCGGCAAGGCCGAGGCCGTCATGGTCGGTGTAGTCGTCCAGGCTGATCATGTCAGGCTCCCTGTTGGTGGCTGTCCGTTGGGACGGCGCGCGTTTTCATCGCAGCGGCGGATTTGGCGCGACCGCGACCGAAAAGGCCAGTCAGTCCGCCGGGCAACAACACCACGAACAGCGGCAATATCAGCCCCATGCCGAGCGCGCGCCAGTCCTGAAATTCCTTGAAACCCTCATCGGCGACCATCAGCACGACGGCTCCGACCAACGGGCCCCAGACCGATCCCATGCCGCCGACCACGATCATGGACAGCAGAAACAACAGCAGCGTGAACGAGAAGATGGTCGGCCCCACGACGCGAAAGTCGGCGGCATAAACCGCACCGGCGAGTGCGGTGAAAAAAGCCGATAGCGCGAAAATCCACAATTGGTATTTGAACTGGCTGATGCCACGCGACATCGCGTAGCCCGGATTGTCGCGCAAGGCCCGGAACGCAAGCCCGAGCGGACCGCGAATGACGATCACGGAAAAGGCAAAGGCGGCGGCGAGCAGAGCGAGGCCGAGAAAATAGTTCGCCACGATGAATTTCGACCCGAACAAATCACGAAAGCCGAGATCACCGAACTTGCCGATGCCGCGCACGCCGCCGAACAGCGGCATGCAGCCGCCTTCGTTGGTGGTGAAGCATTCGGTGTCATTGATGATCAGGAGATAGATCACTTGCGCGATGGCGAGCGTGAGCAGCGCGACATAAGGGCCCTTCAGCCGCAGGCAGGCGAGCCCGATCAGCATCGAGACAGCCAGCGCCAGCAATGCCGAAGCCGGCATCGCGAGCCAGAGCGGCCAATGGAAGTAATAGCCGAGCATCGCCGTGCCATAGGAGCCGCAGGCAAACAACGCCATCTGCGCCAGCGAGAAGATTCCGCCGACGCCGAGCACCAGATTCCATTGGGTGACGACCGTTGCCCAGATGAAGAACACCGTGATCTGGGTGATGAGATAGCGCTCGGGAAACACAAACGGCACGGCGCTCGCGCCGGCGAGCATCGCCACTCCCACCAGGAGATCGCGGCGACCGGCGGTCAAAGCCGCACCACGCGGCTTTTGCCGAAAATGCCCGAGGGCCGCCAGATCAAGACGGCAATGACCAGGAGCAGCAGCAACGCGAAGCCAAAGCGGACGCCGAGCACATATTGGGTGGAGGCCTCGATCAGGCCGATCACCACCGCGGCTGCGACCGCGCCATAGGTGTTGCCCAATCCTGCGACGACACAGATGATGAACGCCTTGAGCATCGGATCGCCTCCCATCGTCGGCGACAGCGTCGCGAGCGAGCTGATCATGACGCCCGAGACGGCAGCGAGCGCCCCCGACAACGCCAGCACCTGGGCATAGACCCTGACGACATTCACGCCCATCAGCCGGGCGGCGTCGCGGTTTTGCGCCGTGGCGCGGATCGCGCGGCCAGTGCGGCTGCGTTGCAACAATAGAGCGACCAGGATCATCATCACAACAGCGACGGCCAGAATCGAGATGTTCTGGTAGGGAACCAGGACAGCGCCGATTTTGATTCCTCCGGCAATGTTGAGCGGTTGCGGCTTCGCATACGGGCCGAACAGCTTGAGCACGACATTTTCAAACACCGCCCCGACGCCGATGGTGGCGATGAAGATGTTGGTTTCGAAATTCTTCGAACTCAGCAACGGCCAGGCCGTGGCGACGAAAATCAATAGCCCAACGGCCGCCCCTACCACCAGCGCCGCGAGAAAGCCAAATGCCGGCGGCCAGCCCAATTGCTGCGAGACCGCATAAGCTGCATAGCCGCCAATGGTCAGGATGCCGCCATGCGCCATGTTGAGCATGTTGAGCGAGCCGTAGACCAGCGATAGCCCCACCGTCGAAATCGCGTACATGGCGCCGAGCGTCAGCCCGGAAACGATGATTTGAGTGAAGACGTCCACGACCGTCAGCCTCCCAAATAGGTTTGCAGGACTTCAGGACGCTGCATCAATTCGGATCCGCTCCCCGACCAGACGAAATGACCGTTGTCCAGCAGGTAGACACGATCGGCGCGATCGAAGATGCGCGCGGCGTTCTCCTCGACCAGCACGATGGTGCGACCGCTCGCCTTGAGCCGGTCGATCAGTTCGTAGATCTGGTCGATCACGATCGGGGCCAGTCCGAGCGAGGGCTCGTCGAGCATCAGCACCTTGCCGCCGCTCATGAGGCCGCGCCCGATCCCCGTCATCCGGCGTTCGCCGCCGGACAAGGTCGAGGCGATCTGCCCCTGACGTTCGCGCAGCTTGGGCAACAGCTGAAACACCTCCTCCAGGCGCATGCCGGCTTGCGCGGCGGCGTCAGGCAGATAGGCGCCCATCAAGAGATTTTCCCGCACCGTCATGTCGGGAAACAGCATATCGCCCTGCGGCACGTGCACGATGCCGGCCGCCACGATCTGATCGGCGCGTCGATGCGTCAGATCGAGCCCGGCGAGTGTGATCGAGCCTTCGCTTGCGGACAACAGGCCTGAAATGGTCTTCAGAAGCGTGGTCTTGCCGTGCCCGTTGGGTCCGACAACTGCAATGAATTCCCCCGCGCCGACTTCCAGCGACAGGCCGGCGAGCACATTGAGTCCTTTGTACCCGGCCGACAGGTTCTCGATCGCGAGCAGCGGCGTCGCCATCACGGTTGCGCCTTCGCGTCAAACTGCGCCTTCAGGCGCGACGATGCGCCGGCGCCGAGATAGACATCCACCACTTTGGCGTCGCTCGCGAGCCCCTCTGGAGGGCCTTCATATATCTTCTCGCCGTGGTGCATGATCATGACGCGAGACGAAAGCCGCGTCAGAAACCGCATCACGTGTTCGATCAGCACAATGGTGACGCCGCGGCTCCTCACGCGCTCGACCACCTCGATCACGTGATCGATTTCCCGCGGCGTCAGGCCGCCAGCCGGTTCGTCCATCAACAACAGCTTTGGGGCCGCCGCCATGGCGCTGGCGATCATCAACAATTTGCGCTCCAGGATCGGCAATGTTTCCGTTAGCCCGGCGCCAACGTCGGTCAGTCCGACCAGCGCGAGAACGTCGGCCGTTATTTCGCGGGATCGCTTGTCGAGGCGCAGGCCAGGCCAGATGCGGTTGGCCGCGCCGAATTGCGCGGAGGCGGAGACGGTTTCCGTAACCGTCAGGCTGTCAAAGCCGGCATTGAGCTGAAAGGTTCGCAATATGCCCTGGTGGCAAATGCGCTCGGGAGCCAGTCTCGCGACGTCGCGGCCTTCGAACAGGATCTCGCCTTCGCTTGCCGGACTCAAACCGGAAATCATTTCGAACAGCGTCGTCTTGCCAGCGCCGTTGGGTCCGCCAATGCCGAGGATTTCGCCCTCGGCAACCTCGAAGTTCAAATCCTTGACTGCCGCCAGCGCGCCGAAATACTTCGACAGGTTCCTGCATTGCAGAAGGGGCGCGCCGGCGGCTGTCATTGGCGGCTATGCTTTGATCCAGGGCGGCGTCATGAACTTGCCGGTCGCATAGAGTTCGGGACCGATCAGGGCCGGCCCCTTCTTGAAGTCCTGAATTTGCAGGAATTGATGCGGCATCCCCAGCGACGGATCCTTGGTCTGGGCGGGATATTGATAGGCGGCCTGCTCGCCCGGAATAAACCTCGTCGTCCCGCAGACGCCGCGATGGATCATGGCGCGCATCCGGTCGGCCACTTTGCGATTTTGCGCATCGTTGCCCGGCTCCCCCGTGCCGCCGGCCATGGCCGCCGCCGCAGCCCAGATATACGCACCATCATAGGGCTGGCATCCCGAAAGGTGCCCCGCATTCGCTCCGAATTTGGCTTTGTAGCGTTTCTCGAAATCGTTACCGATTTCATCCTGCAACGCGGCGATCACGGTGGCGTAAAGCACGCCATTGACAGCCTCCTTGCCGACGTCACGGAACGCAGGGATAGACGGCCCGTACTGCATATAGACCAGGCTCGGGGTCGGATTGCGAACAAACTGGATCATGAACTGCGCCAGATCGCCGGGATAGAAATGCGTGATCACGATAAGGCCCGGAGGGTCCTGCCGGATCTTCGCGAGCGTCGGGCCCCATTCCGAAATCGGCACGTTGACCGTCTCGAACAGACTGACCTGCCAGCCATATTGACCGGACTTTTCCTTCACCGCATTGGCGATATTGACGCTATAGACGCCGGCGCTGGTGATGATGGCGACTTTGTCATTGGCGGGCTTCCACTGACCGCTTGCGGAAAGCGCCTTGAGGTAGTCGAGAAGCCCCGAGCCATACCAGAACTCGGCGGGATCGCCCTGGAAGGAGCCGAAATATTTTTTCGGATTTGATTTGATCAGATTGTTGTGCGCGATCGTGGTGTCGTAGTGCACATAGATGATCCCGGAATCGGCGATCACATCCTGGATCACGGCGCCCGAGCCGACATTGTAGCCGTTGATAACCGCGTGAACGGAACGGCGATCAATCAGCCGCTGAACGGCCTGGACGTTGGTGGCGTCGCCCATTTGCACGGTGTCTTCGAAATAGGGTTCAAGCGGACGGCCCAGAATGCCGCCGAGCGCGTTGATTTCCTCACACGCCAGCGTGAGCCCGTTCTTGAACTCGACGCCATCAGCGGCGGCAAAGTCCGTCAGCGGAGCGGCTTGTCCCACCGGAATGGCGGCGCCGGCGGCGCGGGCGCCGTCGTTGATGCCGGCGAGCACCGCCGCGCCCCCGGTGAGCGCGGCCGCGCCGGTCAGAAAAGTTCGTCGGCTGGGAATGACATTCGGTTTCTTGATATCGGATCGAGACATGACTTCCTCCTCCATTATCGACTAGGCAAATTTTCGATCTGTTGCGCTGCGCGCGCGATGGCCTCGGCCTGATGCGGCTGCAGGGCCTGCTGTCCCCAATTGGCCATCAGCGGCGCCCAGATGTCTTCGATCGACGTGCGCACGCCGGACATTTCCTCAAGCACGGCGAGGCCGCAATACGGGACGTAACTTTCGGAATAACCGCCCTCATGCACCATCACGAGCTTGCCGCCGCACAGCTCATCCGCCGCCGCCAACACCAGCCGCGTCATTTCGCGATAGCCGTCGCTCGACACCATCATGCGGCCCAAGGGATCAACGCCCGCCGCGTCGAAGCCGCTTGGAACCACAATCAGCTCCGGCTTGTAGCGCGCAAGCGCCGGGATCACGACGCGGCGCATGGCTTCGACATAGGCCCCGTTGCCGCATCCAGGCGGCAAGGGAATGTTGATGTTGAATCCTTTGCCCTCGGCTTCGCCGTTCTCCTCGCAGCCTGCCTGAGTCCGCCGGAAACAGATTGTCCTGATGCAACGAGATCGTCAGTACGCCGGGGTCGCGATAGAACATCGCCTGGGTGCCGTTGCCATGGTGCACGTCCCAGTCGACGGTTGCGATGCGCTTGAGGCCGTAGGTCGCCTGCGCGTGCCGGATTGCGACGCCGACATTTCCGAACAGGCAAAAACCCATGCCCAGATCAGGGACGGCGTGATGTCCGGGAGGGCGCACCAGCGCGTAGGCATTCTTCACTTCGCCCCGCATCACGGCATCCAGCGCAGAAATCGCGCCGCCGGCGGAGAGCAACGCGATCTCGAAGCTGCCGCGACCGAACGGCGACAGGTAGCTGGCGTCGCCTCCCCCGGCCGCGCTCATGGCCTTGATGTTTTCGATATGCGCGCGGGTATGGACCCGTTCGATTTCGTCTTCGGTGGCGGGGCGCGGCTTAAGGGCCTTCAGATGATCGATCAGACCGCTGACTTCGACCAGATTGCGAAACCGACGCTTCGATTCCGGGTTTTCGTAGGGCGTACCGGGTTGCACGCCGAGCCCCGGCGGCATCACGCCCGCCGAGGCGCCGGTGTCGTGCCACATATAGAGCTCGTGACTGAGCCAACCCGTCGTCATTTGCCATCGCCCCCGATTCCGCTGTGGCGCAAGCCCTGTCTCAAATCTCTCATTCAACCGCCGATATCGCGCCTGCGAACGTCTCCACGATGACGTCGGCATGCTCCTTCGTGAGCGTCAATGGCGGGGAGATGATGAAAGTGTCGGCAAGGTTACGGATCAACACGCCCTTTTCCACGCAACGCTCCCAGATCCTGGCGCCAAACCCTTGCGCGAGGTCGAACGGTTGCTTGGTCTTCTTGTCGGCGACCAGTTCAATCCCGATCATCAGTCCCATCCCCCTGACGTCGCCGATGTTGCGATGGCGCGGCTCCAATTCCTTCAGCCGGTCGAGCAGATATTTGCCGACTTCCGCCGCGTTGGCCGGCAGGTTTTCCTGCTCGACGATGCGCAGGTTGGCGATCGCGGCCGCGCAGGCCAGGGGATGGCCGGCATAGGTGTTGCCATGCATGAAGGCGCGCGGCGTGAATTCATTGTTGTCATCGGAATCGAACGCCGCCGCCACGCGCGCGTTGATCATGGTGGCTCCGAGCGGCACATAGCCGCTGTTGATCCCCTTGGCGAAAACCATGATGTCCGGCTTAACCCCGTGCGTGCGGCAGCCGAACATGGTGCCTGACCGTCCAAAGCCGGTCACAACTTCATCGGAGATCATGAGAACGCCGTGCCGGTCGCAGATCTCGCGCACCAACGGCCAGAAATTCGGAGGCGGGACAATGACGCCGCCCGCGCCTTGAATCGGCTCGGCAATGAACGCCGCGACGGTGTCCGGCCCCTGATAGATGATCTCGCGCTCCAGCAGTTCGGCGCAGATGCGGCCCAGTTCCAGGGGATCGCTGGTGAAGGGATTGCGATAGAGGTAGGGCGTCTCGACCTGGAAAAAGCCCTGCAACAAGGGTTCGTATTGTTCGCGATAGGCCGTCTTGCCATTCAGCGAGAGCGCGCCGAGCGTCACGCCGTGATAGGCCTGTTGCAGCGAAATGAATTTGGTCCGTCCCGGCTTTTGTGACAGCCGCCAGAACTGCCGCGTCAACTTGATCGCCGCTTCGACCGCCTCGGAACCTCCCGAGGAATAAAATACCCGCTTCATGCCTTCACGCGCCGTCAGCCGGCACAGCAACTCGGCAAGCTCGATCATCGGCATGGTCGCGGTATTGCCGAACATCGAATAGAAGCTCAGCCTGTCGAGCTGCTCAACGATGGCCTGCTTGATCTCCGGCCGGCCATGGCCGGCATTGACGTTCCACAGTCCGCCCTGGCCGTCGATATAGCGCTTGCCGCGCCCGTCCATGACATACACGCCCTCGCCGCCCTCAATGCAAAGCGGCGGATGCTTCGCCAGAAAATTGGCGTTGGCGAACGGGTAGACAATGTCTTTGGTGAGCCTGTCGTTCGAAAGGCGCATCTGGTTTTGCATGGCACAATCTCCCGTTCCAGCACCGACGTTTCTTGCCGGCTCGCCATCGCGCTGCCGTCGTTTCCGACAGCATAGGCTCATCTTTTCATTTTGGTCAAGCGACCAAATATGGTCATATGACCAAACTTGAGGCGGCCGGTTGCCCGGTGTTCGATCACCCGATGCGGATGCGGGATGCCGACGATCAACGCAGGCGCGCTTTGAAATTGACAAAGCCGCCCGGAACGACAAAAGGAATTGCTTATGGCAAAGACCAAGGGCGATGCGACCCGGGCCCAAGTGATCGAAGGCGCGATACGGGTGCTATCGGCGACGGGCGTCATCGGGGCTACGACGCGAAAGATCGCAGCCGAGTCCGGCGTGCGCCTGGCAACACTGCACTATCATTTCGACAGCAAGAGCGCCTTGCTGCTGGCGGTGTTCGAGGCGCTGATCGATGAAACAATTCTGGCTTTTCGTGAGGAAGTAAAGGACAGCACCAGCCTTGACGATTGTATCGAACAGGTGCTCAAGGCGGCCTGGCGCTGGATCACGCAAACGCGGGTGCTGCAGATCGTTCAATATGAACTGACATTATATGCGCTGCGCGAGGGCGCCCAATGGCTCGCCGACCAGCAATATGATGCCTATGTTCGGGTCTATCGCGATTTCCTGATCGCCGTTTCCGAAAAAACCGGAGAACTCTCCCCCGCCGGGTGCACCGCCGTGACCCGCTTCATGCTGGCCGGCGTGGACGGGCTGCTGCTGCAGGAACTGGCCAAACCCAATCAGGCGCGATCGAAACGAGGGATCGAGGCTCTGATCCGGGCCACGCAAATATACGCCCGCTCGCTGGCGCCGGAGCGCGAACTGAGTTCGCAATGAACAGATAGCGCCCAGCCAAAGCCAGCCATATGACGGTTGCGGTCAAAAAGAAAGAGAGCCGCTCTTGCGGGCGGCTCAAGTCTGGGAGGAACGGCGTCGTTTCGAAGTCAAGACTCAAGCGGCAACGCAATCCTCGACTGGCGAGAATGAAAGTCCGAGGCTTTCCGCCACGGCTTTGTAAGTGATGCGGCCGCGATGGACGTTCAGTCCCGCCCGCAGATGCGGATTCTCGATGGCGGCCGCAACGCCCTTGTTCGCCAGAGCTAAGCCGAACGGCAGCGTGGCGTTATTCAGTGCCTGGCTCGACGTGACCGGAACGGCACCAGGCATGTTCGCAACACAATAATGGACAACGCCATCGACGCTGTAGGTTGGATCCGCGTGCGTTGTCGCGTGCGAGGTCGCAAAACAGCCCCCTTGATCGATGGCCACGTCCACCAGCACGGACCCCCGCTGCATGGATTTCAGCATTTCGCGCGAGACCAGTTTCGGCGCGCTGGCGCCGGGTACCAGCACGGCGCCGATCACGACGTCCGCTGCGAATACCTCCTGCTCGATTGCTTCGATCGTCGAAAACCGCGTGCGAACCCGTCCCTCGAACATCTCGTCCAGTTCGCGCAACCGCGGGATCGAGCGGTCGAGGATAGAAACCTCCGCGCCCAGTCCGGTAGCCATGCGTGCGGCATGGGTTCCAACGACACCACCGCCGATCACCACAATGCGTGCCGGCTGCACGCCGGGAACGCCGCCGATCAGCAGACCGCGGCCTCCGGTGTAACGCTTGAGAGCCGTTGCAGCCGCTTCGATTGAAAGTCTGCCCGCGACTTCGCTCATCGGAGCGAGAAGAGGAAGGCCACCATGCCTATCGGTGACGGTTTCGTAGGCGATCGCGGTGCAGCCGGAGGCCATCAGACCTTTTGCCTGGTCGGGATCCGGGGCCAGATGCAGATAGGTGAAGAGAATTTGGCCCTCGCGCAACTGCGACCATTCGGCCGGCTGCGGCTCCTTGACCTTCACGATCATGTCAGCGGTCGCAAAGACCTCCGCAGCCGTATCGACGACGACGGCGCCTGCCTTGCGGTAGACCTCATCGCCTGCCCCGATGCCACCACCGGCGTCGGTCTCGACAAGGACACGGTGCCCTGCGCTCACATATTCGCGAACCGCGCCCGGCGTCAGTCCGACGCGATATTCGTGTGTTTTGATTTCTTTGGGAACACCGACGCGCATCGACGAAGCCTCTCTTTGCAGGATGTTGTTTGATAGCGCAAAATAAGGTTTAATGCTCTGCAAACTGGCGCACATAACGCCGGTTTTTGCTCGAAAATGTTGAAACTCAGCCGTATTTCGCAGGAATCCAAACTCAATGGAAATCGATAAAATCGACACCACGATCCTGGCCGAGTTATCGGCCAATGCGAGGGTGAGCATGGTCGACCTGGCCACCCGCGTCGGACTATCAAGCACCGCCATCGCACGACGGCAGCGGTCTTTGGAAGAGAGTCGGATTCATACAGGGCTATCAGGCGGTCCTCGACCTCGGCCGTTTCGGTCTTCGTACCACTGTCCTCGTCAGGATCGCATTGGAGAGCCAAAGCGACCAGGCGCTGAAGGCTTTTGAGGCGGGCGTTGTAAATTGTCCGTCCGTGATCCGATGCTTCCTGATGTCCGGAAGCGACGATTACGTCGCGATCGTATTGGCGCGCGATATCGAGGACTTCGAGCGCATTCATCGAACCGAACTCTCGCGGTTGCCACGCGTCGCACGAATCCAGTCCAGCTTCGCCATGCGCGACGTCGTGAACCGCGCCGTCCCACCAGTGGTGTTCGGCAAATCGAGCGGCTCCAAACGAGCTTGAGCCGCCTTGTTATTGGTGGTTTGGAGCGCGTATTGACCCGAACAATAGCCATGCGCCGTTCGCGGGTGCCCATCGGATTGATCTGGAGGGAAGCAGTTTCCATATAGTTTAGCGTGGCCGGCCGTTTCGAGCCGCTTCTCTCACGCCATCGGTTACCGGGAGCCCCCATGACGCCACTTTCCATCCTCGATCTTGTCCGCGTCACCGAAGATACCGATGCGCGCGGCGCGCTCGACAAGGCCCGCGACGTTGCGGCCCATGCGGAGACCTGGGGCTATCGCCGCATCTGGGTGGCGGAGCATCACAACATGCCGGGCATCGCCAGTGCGGCGACGTCGATCGTTCTTGGCCATATCGCCGCGGGGACAAAGACCATCCGGGTCGGCGCCGGCGGCATCATGCTGCCCAACCATGCGCCCTACGTCATCGCCGAACAGTTCGGGACGCTGGCGCGGCTGTTTCCGGGCCGCATCGACCTCGGGCTCGGACGCGCGCCGGGCACCGACCAGCTCACGCTACGCGCCTTGCGCCGCACGCCCGAAGCCGCCGAGAATTTTCCGCAGGACGTTCTCGAAGTGCAGGCATTCCTGGCTCCGGCCGGTCCCAATCAGCGCATCGTGGCCGTGCCGGCGGCGGGAACGGAAGTGCCGCTCTGGATTCTCGGATCAAGTCACTTCGGCGCGATGCTCGCCGCCGAACTCGGCCTTCCCTATGCGTTCGCCTCGCATTTCGCGCCCGAACTGCTTATTGCGGCCCTGGAGATCTACCGCGCCCGCTTCAAGCCATCCGAACAGCTTGCCCGCCCTTATGCGATGGTCGGCGTCAACATCATCGCCGCGGCGACCGACGACGAAGCCCGCCGGCTGGCGACAACGCAGCAGATGTCCTTTGCGAACCTGTTCCGCGGCGCGCGTGGCCTCAGCCAACCGCCGATCGCTGACATCGAAAGTTACTGGTCGCCGGCAGAAAAAGCGCAAGCGATGCGGATGCTGGCCCGCTCCATCATCGGCTCACCCGATACAGTTCGTGCCGGCATCGATGCGCTGGTCGCGGAAACCGGCGCCGATGAACTCATCATCGTGTCCGATATCTACGATCATGCGACGCGGCTGCGCTCCTTTGAACTGATCGCCGAAGCCGCGGGAATCATCGCCGAACGGAAGCCCTCTCTGGTGCCGGCATCCGCGGGCACCTGATCGTCGATCTCGCGAACAAGGATGGGGCGTCACCGCCGTGCTTTGTTGGGCTATTCGACCGGCGTGAACGATGTCGAAATGGCGCGCGCTCGGCTGTCGGTCGGCGCCCGACCGCGAGCCGCCAAACCCGAGTTCACGAACGACGTGTCACGACGCCAGTCGGCGTGGCGAAGCCGTCCATGGTTCTGATCCGCTTCTCAAGCCACCAGCCATGCTCTGGTATCCAGTCTTCGAAGCGACAGTTGATGCCGAGTTCGTGCGCCCAATGATGCGCGATATTGGGGTTGAATTGCGCCTGGCGGCCAATCGCGACAAGATCGGCTTGCCCGTTCTGAAGGATGGTTTCGGCTTGCTGCGCCTCGAGAATGATGCCGACGGCCATGGTGGGGATATCCGCCTGTTTGCGAACACGCTCGGCATAGGGAACCTGAAATCCGAGGCTGCGTGGCACTTGAGCCGCCGTGGCCGCACCGGAGATACCGCCCGAGGAGCAGTCGATCACATCCACGCCGCGCAGCTTCAGCTCGCGCGCAAAAGCCACGGTGTCATCGATATTCCAACCCTCCTGCGTGCCGTCGACGGCCGAGACGCGCAAGAACAGTGGCATTGAGTGTGGCATTTCGCGGCGCACCGCTTCGGCGATCTCGAGCGGCAGGCGCATGCGCCCGGCCCTGTCGCCGCCGTACTCGTCATTGCGCGTGTTAGAGACCGGCGACAGAAATGAGGCGAGGAGGTATCCGTGCGCAGCGTGGATTTCGATTGTGTCGAATCCGGCGGCAACCGCGCGCTTCGCCGCGGCCGCCCACCTGCCGACCATCGCCCTGCACTCGACTGTCGTTAGTTGCCGCGGCGTCAGCCAGCCCTTGGCGACCGGCTCGGCCGTAGGTCCCACCGGCTGCCAGATCCTGGCGCCGGATTTCAGGTTCTCCTCGGTCAGCGGCCCCATGCCTTGCATGGGGGTCTGGGAGGAAGACTTGCGGCCGCCATGGGCGAGCTGGATGCCGATCGCCGTACCCTGGCGCCTCATGAAGTCGATCAGCGGCTTGAAGCTTTCGACCTGGGTATCGTTCCAGATGCCAAGGTCATGCTCGTTGATAAGCCCGACCTCCTCGACCGCCGTCGCCTCGACAAAGACGAGGCCGAAGCCCCCCAACGCGTAGCGGCCGAGATGCACGGTGTGAAATGTGCCGCAGGTATTTCCGGGGTCGCACCGATAGTTGACCATCGGCGGCACGACGAGGCAATTTTTCAGCGTGAGACCTCGAATTATAAGTGGCTGGAACAGCATTGGCCGTGCCGTTTTGCCGCCGTTGATTGATCTGTCAGTCATTCGAGTCCTCCCTACGAACTGTCGCCCTGCGCCGATCCCGCCGCAAGCGGGGGCGTCGTCATGTGCAACGAGATCAATCGAACAATGTATCTTGGTCGCTCGGCTTGTTGGGATGCGAGGCTCACCGATCCAGTTCTCAATACCGATCACCATCGGCCTTGGCAGATTGGGCCACCCCGAGATCGATAGAGCGCTTCAGCGCAACGTAGTCGATCTCGCCGCGCGTGATGCCGAGATCCTGAAGCTCCCGGTCGCTCAGGTCGTACAGGACCGCTCGTAACCCTGCCCGCCGGCGCCACTGCTGGAGCGCATCCCAATACTCTTTTAGCGAGCCGTAAATATTGCGCGTCGATGCGGTCGTCCGTCCTAACGCGGTTACATCGTGGATCGTGCTCATTGCTGCACCTCTTGAGCCGTTGTTTACGGCTTGAAGAGACTGCCACGGCGAGGGTTGGCGCGCTTGACGAACGGCTTACATTTTCCTCACTGCGAGCTTATTCTTTGTGGTTCAGTCTACCCTAGAACGGCTCTCCATGATCCGGAGGTCACCCAGGGGGAATGGCAGTTTGCGCTATCTCTTCGAGGATTACGCATTTGACACCGACCGGCGCGAGCTGCATCGCGGAGCGGACGTCGTCTCAGTCGCGCCACAGGTGTTTGATCTGCTCGATTACCTGATCCGCAACAGGGAGCGCGTCGTCAGCAAAGACGACCTCGTCAATGCCATATGGAACGGACGCATCGTCTCTGAGGCAGCGCTGACCACCCGCCTGAATGTCGCTCGGAACGCGATCGGCGATTCCGGCGAGGAACAACGCCTGATCAAAACATTGCCGCGCAAGGGCGTCCGTTTCATAGGTACCGTGCGGGAAGCGCCGAGCCCCGCAGGCTCGACGGCCCTCGACAACCGGCTGGATCCGCCCAAACCCGCGCTCTCGCTACCCGACAAACCCTCTATCGCGGTTCTCCCGTTCCAGAACCTGAGCGGTGACCCCGAACAGGAATATTTTGCCGACGGCATGGTCGAAGATATCATTACCGCGCTGTCGCGATTTAAGTCGCTGTTTGTCATCGCGCGCAATTCAAGCTTTACCTACAAGGGCAAGGCGGTGAGCATAAAAACGGTCGGACGCGAACTCGGCGTCCGCTATGTCCTCGAAGGAAGCGTGAGAAAAGCCGGCAGTCGAGTACGCATTGCCGGGCAGCTTATAGAGGCCGCAACGGAAAGACACTTGTGGGCTGACCATTTTGACGGTGCACTCGAGGACGTGTTCGGTCTGCAAGACCGAGTTGCGATGAGCGTCGTGGGTCTCATCGCCCCGAAACTTGAACAGGCTGAGATTGAGCGAGCAAGACAAAAGCCTACCGACAAGTTGGACGGCTATGACTTCTTTTTACGCGGCATGGCGCTGGCGACGAAGAGGCGGAAGCAATCTGAGGCGCGGGAGCTCTTTGGGAAGGCATTTGACCGAGATCCGGAATACGGTGCGGCATATGCCATGGCTGCTTGGACATTTCTTGTTCAGCAAGTGACCGGCGGCTTACCTCTGACTGCCGAAATGCGCGCGGAGGCAGTTCAGCTTGCCCGCGCAGGGGCAAGAGCGGAAAATACCGACGCTTTCACATTAGCCAGATGCGGCCATGTGCTGACATACTTCGGGCACGAATATGATCGCGGACTGTCGATGGTCGAGCAGGCCGTCGTTCTCAACCCCAATCTCGCCATCGCCTGGTATTCTAGGGGATGGGTCGCACTGATGTGCGATGACGCAGAGCGCGCCATCGAAAGCTTCGACCGAATGGTCAGGTTAAGTCCCTTTGACCCCCTGCGCGTAACCGCTTGGCTCGGGATCTCGTGGGCGTTGTTTTCTCTAAAGCGATTCGAGGAGGGATGTGCTTCGGCGGCGAAGGTGCTCCAGTTCACCGCCGATGTTAATATGCTCGAAGCATATATTGCGAACTCTGTTTGCGCCGGACGTGCCGCCGAAGCCCGCGAAGCGGCTGGTCAATTGCTGAAACTTCAGCCGGATTATCGCGCTTCTCGTGCCCGAGAGGCTGTTCCTACCCGTTCCCCCGACGTGCGCGAACGGATGGCAGCGGCCTTTCGAACTGCGGGCTTGCCCGACTAGACTATCGGGGCCGCGGTGCCCAATACCGACCATGATAGGCCTTGGCAGATAGGCATCAGATATTTGGTAGATTGAATCTTCGCACTCAGCATCGAACGGGCGATCATTTAATGCCGGACCTCCGCCGCGGATAGGACGAGACCGCTGTGAAAATTCATAAACCACCGTCTCGTCGGCCTTGCGGCTGACCTGTTGGCGCATTTGGACGGCGAGAGGTTCCTTGCCCTTCTCTGTTCGGGTCCAATCGAACGTGAGTTCAAACGGATGCGTGGCCGATTTGATCACGGCGCAGTCGAGCGTCTCCGCGAGCGCGGGCGTGACCAACAACAAGGCAAGCAAGGCCAGCAGTCGACGCATCAGGAATCTCCACGGTTCGGGCGTTATGACCGCCGCGATGGCGTTCTTGCGAGTCCCCGTCGGCAACCCGCGGAAGATTATCATAGAGAGATAATACGCTCACGACTGAAGCCACCGCTATCATGGTGCTTTTCTGGCCTCTAGCGCGCGAAGCAAGACCGAAGCAACTGAAAGGTGATCCAGACAAAGATCGATATTATCCGTCCGATTATCGTGTCCCCGTGGATTTCTAATGCCGGCGGTAGAACCGGCAAACATATGCCGAAGGCCCTTCTGCTCATCCTTATCACTCAATGAAACAAGGCGGTCAGCCTGATTTTCGGCCCGCTCTCATTGAATGCTGCCATCATCAAGCCGAAACCCGTGTCTTCAATGCCCGAGATAGTCTTCACTCGACTTTCAATCAGTTTGAAAGCCTCAAACGTCGCCTGTGCGTAGTGACCATCATCAAATAATTTCAATGAGACGGACGTTATTTCGCTATGGATGTTGCGCTCATCGAATGGATGTACCCCACGGCTCTCAATGGCTGCGGGTCTTCCAACGCTCTTGGCCCCGCGTACAATTTGCTCGAAGCGTCTCAGCGCATTGTCGCTCATGGGAACAGGTTAGCTTTGATGCTCTTAAAGATTTTATCGTACGTTTCGGCCGAACCCTCGGATGGCGCAGCGCACATCAAGGCGGCCGTGCGGCTGATATCGGCCAGAGCGAATGCGAATTCTGCCAACAGATTTCCAGTGATGATTTTCGAGCCGATTCCAAAAATTTCTGATGCTTATTTGGGCAAGGCGTACAAAAACGGCCGAGATTGCCAATGTTGCTGGGCCGAGGCCTGATGGACTCGCGGTTCTTACGCCAGCGAGCTAACGCGCTGGAACGTCGCGCCGATCGACGTCAGCCTGTCTTCTTCTTGGCAGCCTTCTTCGCCGGCTGTTCTTCCGCGGCCCTCTTGATCGCGCGCGCGTAGCTGTCGGCGGCGTTCTCTGCCGCGATTTGCATTCGCCTTGCCGCCGCGGCGGCGAGCAGCACCGTGGTCTTGGCGAGATGCTTGTATCGTGCCTTCGCCGCCTTATCCTTGGCCTTGGCGGCCATTCCCATCCATCGGCCATGCCTCTTCCGGACGGCGTCCATCACCATCTTGTGCTGCTTTTTCGCGATGGAGCGAATGACCGCGTCGAGGTCGGCTTCGGCCATTTTTGCATTCAACCTTGATTGGGGGGATAGGTTTTGCCGGGACATTGGAGCGGGTGAAGGGAATCGAACCCTCGTATTCAGCTTGGAAGTCGAGAAATTTCGCAATGTTTTCAAGAGCTGTTCCGACCTTTCGTAGCTTTTTTTGGGCGATTGAGATCACTACGGAATTTCTTTTCGTCGGAATGGAGACTGCTACCCGGCGAGGTTTCGCCGGGGTGGCTTCAAGTATCTGCACGCAGCGATCACCCATCCGTTAAGACTGAGGCTCGTGCCGATGACTCAGAACGCCCCCGCCACCGAGCCGAGCGCAATGACGGCGGCCAGCGCTACGAGAGCGCCGACGATGCCAACCATAACGATGTCGCGATAGCTGTCCCGGTGCGTCGATCCGCAGACCGCAAGCAATGTGACGACCGCGCCGTTGTGCGGCAGACTGTCAAGCGTGCCCGATCCGATCACCGCGACGCGATGCAGCAGCGCGGGATCAAGTCCTATCTCCGCCGCGCGCGTCATGTAGGTCGCCCCGAGCGCGTCGAGCGCGATGGTCAGCCCGCCTGACGCCGAGCCGGTCAGGGCTGCGAGCACGTTGGTCGCGACTGCCAGCGACACCAGCGGTCCGCCGCCGATGCCGAGCACGGCGTCGCGCACCACCGTGAAGGCGGGCATCGCCGCCACCACGGCGCCAAAGCCGACCAGGCTCGCCACGCTCATCGCCGGCAATACCGAGGCGTTGGCGCCGGCGTCCATGGTCGCGCGCAGCGCCGGCAGTCGCCGATAGCTGACCGTGAGCACGGTCAGAATCGCGCAGGCAAGTGCCGTGATCACGGCCCACACGCCGCCGACAGCGGCGATCGACGTCCCACCCCAGCGGGCTTCGGCGAGAAAGCGGGCGTCGAGTGCCGGCAGGATGAGCAACGACATCGCGAGATTGACGATAATCACCACGATAAGGGGCAGCGCGGCGAGCATGGCCGGAGGCGGCACGTCGGTCGCTTCGCCGTGCACGATCTCTGCTGGATCGAACTCGCGCGCAGTGGTGGCGCGCTCACGTAGCGTTTCGTCGGTGGCGAGACGGTCGGACGGCATCGGCGCGCCGTCGCCGAAGCTTTCGCCGTTCCTCCTTGCGATCGCCTCCTCGCGATTGAGCCACCACAGGCCGAAGCCGAGCATGATCAGCGATGCCAGGATGCCGAGGCCGGGCGCGGCAAAGGGTGTGGTGCCGAAGAACGGCATCGGGATCGCGTTCTGGATCGACGGCGTGCCGGGCAATGCCGACATGGTGAAGGTTGAGGTGCCGAGTACGATGGCCGCCGGCATCAGACGCCGCGGGATGCCGGCCGCACGAAACAGCTCCTGGGCCATCGGCGCCAGCACGAAGAAGGCGACGAACAGGCTGACGCCGCCATAAGTGACGAGCGCGCCGGCAAGCACGACCGCCAGCACGGCCCGCTGCGGACCGAGCCGCTCGGTCATGAAATTCGCGATCGAGGCGACCGAGCCGCTGTCCTCCATCAACTTGCCGAACAGCGCGCCAAGCAGAAACAGCGGAAAGAACTGCGCCAGGAAGCCTGCTGCACTGACCATGAAGGTCTGGGTCCAGTGGGCAAGCAGCGGCTCGCGGGAAAACAGCGCTGCGATCAAGGCGGCGAGCGGCGCAAGCAGCAGCACGCTCCAGCCCCGGAACGCGAATGCGATCAAAAGGCCGAGCCCGATCAGGATGCCGAGAAGCCCTGACACCGTCATGACCTCAGCATTCCTCCAGCAACGCGTCGAGATCGGTCGTGGATTGCTTGCCGATATCCTCGCCGTGGGCGTTGAGGAATGCGTCGGCGCACTTGCGGCCCTCTTCTTTCAGCAGTGAGACGAACGCCCACTCGGCGTTGAGCTTCGACGACGCACCGAACTCTGCGAGCGTGTCGGTCATGATCCGGTGCGTGCGCATTCCAGCCCAGCGCGCGCCCTCGCCGTGTCCGGGGTCCGCCACCTGGCGCAGCAGCGCCATCATGCGCAATTCCTTCATCAGTGGCGAGTTGAAGGAAATCTCGTTGAGCCGGTTGAGGATCTCGTTTGCCGTGCGCGGCAGGTCTGGCCGTTCGCGCGGATTTATCTGCACCAAAATGGTGTCGTGCGCGTCGCTTTCGCGCACCAGCGGCGTCAGCGTCGGATTGCCGGCATAGCCGCCGTCCCAGTAAGGTTCGCCGTCGATCTCGATCGCATGGAACATGGTCGGCAGGCAGGCCGAGGCAAGCAGGACGTCGGCGGTGATCTCCTTGTTGCGGAAGATGTGGCCGCGACCGGTGCGCACATTGGTCGCAGTGACGAACAGCTTGATCGGTGCGCGGGCCAGTCGGTCGAAATCGATGCTCTCATCGAGGATGGAACGCAGCGGGTTGAGACCGAGCGGATTGAGATCATAGGGCGAAACCACACGGGCCATCAGGTCCATGGCGAGATAGGCGGGCGACGTGTCGAGGGTCCAGCGACCCATCAGGCGGTCGAGCGGCGAACGCTGCAGCGGACTGAACGCCGCAGCCTGAGACACGCGCCGCCAATAGGTCTCGAGCGCCGCCCGCGCGCCTTCGGCGCCGCCTTGCGTCCATCCGTCCGCCACCAACGCTGCGTTCATCGCGCCCGCTGACGTGCCGGAGATTGCCTCGATCAGCAGCCACGGCTCCTCGATCAGCCGATCGAGCACGCCCCAGGTGAACGCGCCGTGGGAGCCGCCGCCCTGCAAAGCGAGGTCCACCAGAACCGGTTCGCGTGCTGTTGCGTCCATCGTCATCCTCCGGCCGGAGATGAAACGCACCCAAATTCAGGGCGAGCCCACGACGCTTCGTCTCGATCCTTCGCAGGATCGGCGCAGCAGCGCGAACAGGCTGCTGCACGTCGCCACGCCCAAGAGGATATCGAACAAGTAAGGTCGGCTACAATCGCAATTGTCGCGATTTTTGGCTTTGTGATCTCGATAGCAGGTGGGGCTTGCTCACGATTTTAACGACGATCTGCGCGCTCGCCAAGGTTGTCATGTTTTCGGGCATTTGCTGACGGCGCTTCATCAGTGATTGCGCAAGAACGGGCGGTAGAAGTTGGTGTGCAGAACTGGTTGCAGGCAGCATGGCGAAATATTGATTCGGGAAAACACTGGTAAAATTGGAGAGGCATTCGGCCTGGTTGCCGAAATGACTTTAACGGTTGTCGGAATGAGACCGAGAATTCGCGCTAAGCTATTGACTTTATTTGGAGCGGGTGAAGGGAATCGAACCCTCGTATTCAGCTTGGAAGGCTGCTGCTCTACCATTGAGCTACACCCGCATATCGGCCGATCAACTATCACGCCAGGCTGGCCGCCTCAACCGCTATGCGCCGGTCCGGGCCCCAAACCGCCCCTGTTCCCCAACCCGCTCCCCCGCGGCCCTTAACAGACGCCGATTCGATGCCTATACTGATGTTTCCATCAACAACGAAAGGAGGTGATCCAGTGTCTTACACCAAGCGCTGTCACCTCGCTGGGATCGCCCGCTAAGCCTGTTTAGGCTTGGCAACAGGGCGCTCTCAGCGCCTGGACCAGCGAGTTACGAAAGTTGGGACGCGACGGGATCATCCCGTCGCGTCTTTTTTGTTTTAGCGGCTTGTTTTGCCCGCCCTCAATGCAGCTTAAGTTTCGCTCGACCTATTTCGCCAGATAGGGGCACCCGCCCTCGGCGATCGGGCGAAACGCATCGTCGCCGGCGACGGTTGGGAGATACTCGTAGAGATCCCATTTCTGCTTCGACTTTTCCGGCCTCTTGATCCGCATCAGATACATGTCGTGCACCATGCGGCCGTCTTCGCGGACCTTGCCGCCGTGGACGAAAAAATCATCGACCGGTACTTTGCGCATCTGCGCGATCACGGTCTCGGGGTCGACCGAGTTGGTCGCCGCCACCGCCTTGAAATAATGCCGCAGCGAGGAATTGACGCCGGCCTGATGGGCCGTCGGCATCGCGCGTCAGGTTCTGGATCGCCAGCCCATGGATGACAGTTTTGCGAAAATTTCGGAAAGATGGTCCAACATTGTGGGGCGTCCACCCGAGTCCGCAAGTGTTGCCGAATTGGCGCAGGGAAGAGGATTTGCGGCACTCCGCATGCGGGCTGCTGGTCCGCCTGAAATATTCCACTAGATTGCCTTGCCAGTGCGCGTTGGGCTGGACCGTTGGGATGGCCGTGTATGTGTCGCGTGGCGTCAAAGCAAATCAAAGAGACGATCGCGGTATCCTCGACCGTTGTGCGAAAACGCACCCACTGTCGATTAGATCGCCAGTTGCTCATCGCGATGGGCCTGCTTGGCGTCGCAGCGTTCACGCCCTCGGAAGCGTTTGCGCTTTGCGCGCCGTCCAGCGCATCATCCAACGTCACGGTCACCTGCAGCGGCGCTACCCTGAATCAGGGGACCGAAGCCAACACCGGTTACGGTAGCGGCTTGCAGAACGGGCTCACGCTCAATGTGCAGAGTGGCGCATCGGTGACCGGCACCAGCACCGGCATCGATGTCGGCAGCAACAACAAGATTACCAATCTCGGCATCGTCACCACCAAGGGCATCGGCGGAATCGGTGACGTGTGGGGCATCAATTCCAACGGCACCAATCTGACGGTGATCAATTCGGGGACCATCGGCAGGCTTGATATTCCCAACTTTATCTTCGACCTGGCCGGCATCAATGCCTCTGACACCGGTCTCTCGGTCACCAACAAGGTTGGCGCGACCATTCAGGGTTCTATCGGTATCCAGGGCATCGGTACCGGAAAGGTCATAAATTCCGGTCTGATCACCGGCCTGACCACCTTTGGTGGCGGCGAGGGAATCGATTTCGCCGGCAACAATACCAGCATGGTGACGGTGACCAACAACGCCACCGGCGTGATCACGGGCGACGCCAACGGCATCAATGCCAACAGCGCCATCGTTTTCAACCACGGAACGATATCGGCGCCGACCGCGGGCGGCGGCGGCACGGGCATCAACGCCAATACGCTGGTGCTGACAAATTACAAGACCGGCCTCATCACCGGCGACGCCTTCGGCGTTACAGGCTCGCAGACCCCCCATCTCACCATCACGAATTTCGGGAACATTTCGGCGACCGGCCTTGGGGGTATCGCCATCCTGGGTAATGTCGTCAAGGTCACGAACTCCGGAACCATCTCGGCCACATCAGGCGGCGGCTCTTTGAACGCTATTTCCATGACCAGCGGCAGCGTCACCAACAATGCCGGCGGCCTGATCACCTCGGACTCCATTGCCATCGGGTCGAGCGGCAACACGTCGGTCTTCAACGCCGGCACGATCACAGGCGCCGGTGGTACCGCGATCTCCTTCGCCGGCGGCGGCAACACGCTCACGCTCGCGCCCGGCAGCGTCATCAACGGCACCGCGCACGGATTCGGCGCCGACACGTTCCAGCTCGGCGGCACGACGGGAGCCGACACGCTCAACGCCGGCCTGTTTGCCACGCAATATTCGGGCTATTCGACCTTCAACAAGATCGGCGGGTCGACCTGGACGCTGACCGGCACCAATGCGACGGCGATGCCCTGGACCGTCAGCGGCGGCATCCTCGATGTGAACGGCACGCTCGCCAACGCCAGCATGACCGTCAATGCCGGCGGCATACTCGGCGGCAACGGCACCGTCGGCAACACCACGATCGCCAGCGGCGGCACGCTGCTCCCCGGCAACGGCACGCCGGGTTCGTTCCTTTCAGTCACCGGCAATCTCGCCTTCCAGTCCGGCGCGCTCTATCTGGTCGAGGTCAGCCCGGCGACATCGACCTTGACCCGCGTCACCGGCACCGCGACCCTGAACGGCCTTGCGGGAGCGTCGTTCACGCCCGGCAGTTACGTGTCGAAGCAATATACCATCCTGACCGCGGCGGGTGGCGTGACCGGCACCTTCAGCGGGCTTCAAACGCTCGGCCTGCCTTCCGGGTTCACGACGAGCCTGAGCTACGATGCCAAGGATGCTTACCTCAATCTGGCGCTGAACTTCACGCCGCCGTCCTCAGGCCCGAACTTCGGCGGCGGCCTGAACGTCAACCAGCAGAACGTCGCCAATGCATTGACCAATTTCTTCAACGCGACCGGCGGCATTCCGATGGTGTTCGGAACCTTGACGCCGGCCGGCCTGACACAGGTCTCGGGCGAACTGGCAACCGGTTCGCAGCAGGCCACCTTCGATGCGATGAACCTGTTCATGGGGTTGCTGACCGATCCGTTCGTCGCCGGACGTGGCGACGGCCCGACTTCAGGCGCGAGCGCGCCAACGGGTTATGCTTCCACTCAAGCTACCGGCCCCGCGCGCGACGCCTATGCGATGTTCACCAAGGCGCCGCCGGTCATCCCCTTCGAGCAGCGCTGGAGCGTGTGGGCGGCGGGCTTCGGCGGCTCGCAGACCACCGATGGCAATGCGACGCTCGGTTCCAATACGGCGACCTCAAGCGTTTACGGCACCGCCGTTGGAGCCGATTATCGCATCTCGCCGTTCACGGTTGCCGGTTTTGCATTGGCCGGCGGCGGCACCAACTTCTCGGTCGCGGGTAGCGGCTCCGGGCATTCCGATCTGTTCCAGGCCGGCGCATTCATTCGTCACACAGTTGGGCCGGCTTACATATCAGCCGCACTCGCCTATGGCTGGCAGGACATCACCACCAATCGCACCGTGACCGTGGCCGGCACCGATCAACTCCGCGCACAGTTCGACGCCAATGCCTTTTCGGGACGCTCGAAGGCGGCTATCGTTTCGTGACAGCGTGGATGGGGGTCACGCCCTACGCCGCCGCGCAGTTCACCACCTTCGATCTGCCAGGTTATGCCGAGCAGGCCATCGTCGGCTCGAATGTTTTTGCACTCTCCTATAACGCCAAGGACGTCACCGATACGCGCAGCGAGCTCGGCCTTCGCACCGACAAATCCTTTGCGATGATGGACGGCATTCTCACGCTGCGTGGACGCGTCGCCTGGGCGCACGATTATGATCCGAACCGTTCGATCGCATCCACCTTCCAGACGCTGCCCGGCGCGAGCTTCGTCGTCAACGGCGCAGGCCAGGCCTCGGACTCCGCGTTGGTCACAGCCTCGGTGGAAAAGAAATGGATCAATGGCTGGTCGGCCGCGGCCACCTTCGAGGGCGAGTTCTCCGACGTCACGCGCTCTTACGCCGGCAAGGGCGTGGTGCGGTATGTGTGGTAACGCCCAGTGTCGGATTGGTCCCAACCGCCGGGCGCCTTAAATTAAGCCACTGAAATGGCTGGTGGGGGAAAGAAGGACTTCGAACCTTCGAAGACCTCGAAAGCGAAGCCGTTGCCCGCCGGTTCCCGGCGGGTTTTTCTTTGAACCTCTTTGCTGAGCGTGCAGACAGATTGTCACCGGGGCGTTGCCAGCACCGCCCCGCGAGTCACCGCCCGCCGGGAACAAAAATCACAGCCCGAACGTTAGCTGGTTCAGTCCGAGCATTCAGTTGTTCGGCAGCCGCTGTTGCTTTTGGTGAGCGTCATGTATTTTCACGACAAAGGCACGAACCGCAGGGTGATGTTGATAGGGTTGATGTTTTGCACTGCCTTCGTGCTTGTCAGCTTTTTTGCCCGGCCTCAGCCCGAAAACGACCGCGTGCTCGTCAAAGCTGATCGTCTGACCTTGACGGCGGGGAAGCCTCCACTCGCGAATTAGGCATCGCAGCACCGGGGCAGCGCGCCTTCGACCACTAAAACAGAAAGACGCCGATCAGCAAACCTGCTGCAAATGCCCAGAGGCCTAATGTGCAAGCTGAGACAATGCGGAGGAGGTTACGAAGGTCCTGCGGGATCTCGTCGGTTCGATCCGTCATTACAGCCGCCCCCCTGCGGTGGCCGCTAGGTCACGGGAGAATTGGCAACGTCACCCTCCTCCTAACAGGTGCCCAAAAGAAGGCAATAGATCGCCGATCGGCCAAGCCATCGGAGTTCGATTGCGGACGTCTTGGCCGGTCAACAATCCGGTGCGTAGTCCTGCGTACCTGAAAGGGGTGATCCAGACATCCCTGCCTAAATTAGTGGACGCGGTCGCGGCAACTGGACGTCAGCGTGTATTCCTGCGCTGCGCAGAGGACGCATGTAAGCTATTGAAATCGTTGGTGGGGGAAGAAGGACTCGAACCTTCGAAGTCATAAGACGGCTGATTTACAGTCAGCTCCCTTTGCCACTCGGGACACTCCCCCGCTCAACAGCATCACAACCCATCCGCCGAAATGGCGGCAATAAGGCCATGGATGACGTTAAAACCGGGCGCCGATGGCGAGCTCCCGGTTGGCGCGTTTATGGGGGAAGCGCCATGGCAAAGTCAACTAATGGGGGCCCCTTTGGGCCCCAAATTGCCATTATACGGAACCCGTGAGACAAGCCTGTGATGAGCGATCGCGATCGAAAACCGCCATTTCAGCGCGGCGGCGGCAAGGGCCCGGACAAGCGCCGCGAATCCGGCCGCCGGACGCCCTGGCGCGACCGCGATCCGGGCCCCGACGGGCCGGCCATGCTGTATGGCTGGCACACGGTGGCGGCGGCGCTGGCCAATCCGCAGCGCCGGATTCGTAAATTGTGGCTCTCCGAGAATGCCGCGCGGAGGCTCGCCGACGACCATATCGACACCCGCGTGACCCCGGAAATCGTGCGGCCGGGCCTGATCGACCAGCGGCTCGGTCCGGACGCCGTGCATCAGGGCCTGCTGGCCGAGGCCGATCCCCTGCCCTCGCCGGATATCGATACTTTGCCGCAGCAAGGCATCGTGCTGGTGCTCGACCAGATCACCGATCCGCACAATGTCGGCGCGATCCTGCGCTCGGCGGCGGCGTTCGCGGTCAAGGCGATCGTCACCACGGCGCGGCACAGCCCCGAAGCCACCGGCGTGCTGGCGAAATCGGCCTCGGGCGCGCTGGAACTGGTGCCGATCGTGACCGTGCAAAACCTGGCGCGTGCGCTCACCGAATTGAACGACCAGGGTTTCATGACCGTCGGCCTCGACAGCCAGGGAGCCGAGGATCTCGGCGCGGTGAAGCTGCGGCAACCGCTGGCGCTGGTGCTCGGCGCCGAAGGCAAGGGCCTGCGCCAGCTGACGCGCGAGACCTGCAGCGTGGTCGCACGTCTCGACATGCCCGGCGAGATCAAGAGCCTCAACGTCTCCAACGCCGCGGTGCTGGCGCTCTATATCGGCGCCAGCCGGCTCGGCCTGATGGGCTGAAAGGAAAAACGCCCGCTCGCAAGATGCGAACGGGCGTCGAAATCTTCGTCTAGATGCTTTTTCTTCACGCGAACCGGCATCCACTTCGCTGGAAAACGCTCTAGATATCGCGATCAGTAATAGCGGCGCAGCGTGTGCTCGCGATAGCCGTAGCCATCGTGATGGGACATGTGCGGCGCGTAGTAGCCGTGATGCGGTGCATATCCGTAATGGTAGCTGTGATGGTGGTGATAGCCGTAATAATGCGGGTGGTGATAGCCGCGCCAGCCGGACACACCGCCTTCCCGATACACGGGATAAGGCGCGAAGTCGCCGGGACCGGTATAGGTCGGGCCCTGATTGACGTAATAGTACTGATGCACCGGATACTGCTCTACCGGATAATACTGCTGCACCGGATCGGGCAGCCGCTCATATCCCCAGCCGCCGCAGCCGGTGTAGCAACCCGAATAGACCGGGGCCGGGATGTAGATCGGACCGCACGGGGTTTCGCCGCAGGCCATCGCGGGCGCAGCACTGGCGGCCACCACCGCGATGGCCGCTACCAATCCTGAAATCGTCTGACGCATTACTCTCTCCTGTCGATCTGTTTCTTGTTGGTGTGGATTCAGTAGCGAAGGCTCTTCAGTTGAAAAGCCTTTTCATCAGGGAACCCTTTTTCATCAGGGAGCCTTTGGCCCCCTTCGCTGCCCCGGGTTTTGCGGCTCGTTCATGTGCTCGCGCGGCATGCCCATGTTGTCGTTCTGCGGGGCAACGATCACCGGCGGCGGATAAAACGGCACCTCGGGTTGCGCTGGACGTGGCGGAGCCGATTGCGCGGACCATGACCGATCATAGCTCTCCGCGGGATGCGGCAGCTTGCGGTTGGCCGGAGGCTCGACCTCGAGACGCCCGTAGCCCGGCATGTGGCCGGCGCTCGGATAATAGTGACCAACGCTGGGCTCGACATCGAAATAGCGGCCGCCATAAACCGTCGGCTGCATATGCACGCCCTTGCCGAGACCGAAGTTACCTTCGATCACGGCATAGGACACATCGACGCCATTGATGATGATGGGCACGCCGGGGCGGCCGGGGATCACGAGATCGAAGCCCTCCCCGGCCAGCGACGGCAGCGTCGTTCCAATCAACAGTGCCAGTGCAAGTCCAGCGCGCATCGTTCCAAGTTCCGAGTTCTGGCGGCAGCCTAACCGAACGTTGGCCGCCAAGGGTTAAAGCGGCGGCCCAAACTGCCGGTAAGCCTAACGCGCAAGCATGGGTGCTCGCTCAATTGCGAGCGATCGCGATATCGAAATGTTAACGTCGCGACGCGCGCGATCGTGACACAAAACCGTTGCGTAATCCTTCATCGCTGCGGCCCTGACGGCGGCGGCGCGACGCTTTTTGAGTCACCGGCTGGTGCAGGCCCGCAAGAACCGCGTCCGCGCATCCCTGTCGGCTCCGGCTGCGTCGGGGGAAGCGCCGAGGCACCATTCATAATGAGCCGCAAAATCCGTTGACCAGCGCGCGCCCTGCACGCCGGCGCCGCAGCGAGGATCGGCCAGGGCTCCGCGCACCTGGCTGATGGCCGCCTTGGCAAATTGCCGGCAGAAG
This sequence comes from uncultured Pseudomonadota bacterium, assembly GCA_963771225.1. Classification (GTDB taxonomy): domain Bacteria; phylum Pseudomonadota; class Alphaproteobacteria; order Rhizobiales; family Xanthobacteraceae; genus Bradyrhizobium. Next base: position 61,580 of record CAVYSR010000020.1, read on the forward strand.
CCGGGATCCGCGGCGCGCGCGTCGGTCAGCCCGGACATCAGAAATAACATCGGAAATAGCGGCGGGAAACATGCAGCAACAAATCGCAGCCTGTTTGCCATGTCGCCTCTCCCCACGGATGAGCCCCGATTCCGCCGCCGAAGAAGGTAGTATCGCCAACCGGAAGTGAGGCTACCAAGTGCCGGTTTCCCTCCTCGGCTTGTTCTGCATCTGCGAGAGGACTTCGCACTGCACCCAGAACGCGCGTTGGTCTCTCAGTCTTTTTCTTTTGTGTGCCGCAACTGCTGTCCCGGCAACGATCCCGCACGGGTCGGCAAAGATGTTTCTGGATTGCAATACCGCTCCCGCATGCGCCGTTGCCCGCATCGTCGTATACGGCAAAACGAGACGGACGCTGCCAGCACCAACACAATTACGGCATCAAAGCTGACAGTTCTGCCCCGCACGCATGATGCCGCGTGCGCCGCAAGATGGACGCGAGATGCGGCGATGCTATAGTTCCGCCGCGAGCCTTCTGAGCGCGGTACGGACGCGCATCGAGAGACCAATCCCCAGCACTTCGCCGCACACATCGTTCCCCATGTGCGGCATGTCGTACGCACCACACAGATGCTCGTGTAGACTTTTCAAGCCCGACGAATACGGGCGCATAAGGAGGAAACATGGATAGACGCGCATTTCTGAAAACTTCCGCCGCAGCCGGCGCAATGCTGGCAACGACGCAAGGTGCCATCGCCGAAACCGAAAGTATCCCCGGCAACACCAGCGTCCCGCTGCATCCGACCGGCGAAGGCCGGTTTCCGCTCGGGCCGTTGCCCAACACCCGCTATCCGGACGAGCACATCGAAGTCATCGATAAAAAGCGTTTCAAGGGCAGCCCCGGCACCGGCGGCGTAGAGCGGGTCGCGACCGGCTTTCGCTGGGCCGAGGGCCCGGCCTACAACGCGGCAGGCCGCTATCTGATCTTCAGCGACATCCCGAACAACCGGATGATGCGCCTGCTCGAGGACGACAATCACCTCAGCGTCTTCCGCCAGCCTTCATATAACTCCAATGGCAACACCTTTGACCGGGAAGGCCGGCTGGTCAGTTGCGAACATGGCGGCCGGCGGGTGGTGCGCACCGAACATGACGGCACCATCACCGTGGTTGCCGATCGCTACAACGGCAAGCGGATCAATTCGCCCAACGACGTGGTGGTCGCCTCCAACGGAGCGATCTTCTTTACGGATCCGACCTATGGCAGCGGCGGAAACTACGAAGGGCTGAAGGCCGAGCTCGAACAGGAAAAGCACAACGTCTATCGCGTCGATCCGCAGAGCGGCGCGGTCACCGTCGTGGTCGACGATTTCACGCAGCCGAACGGTCTGTGCTTCTCGCCGGACGAGAAAAAACTGTATGTCATCGACAGCGGCATCACCCATGGCGGTCCCTCCCACATCCGCTCGTTCGACGTCGATATCGCCACCGGCAAGGCGACCAACAGCAAGGTGTTCGCCGAGGGCTTTGCTCCCGGACTGACCGATGGCGTGCGCTGCGACGTTGAGGGCAACGTCTGGTGCAGCATGGGCTGGGCCGACCCGAAGGAAGACGGCGTCCGCTGCTACCACTCCGGCGGCGACCTGCTCGGCAAAATCCATCTGCCGGAAACCTGCGCCAACCTGACCTTCGGTGGAATGCTGCGCAACCGGCTGTACATGTGCGGGAGCACGTCGATGTATGCCTGCTATGTGAGCGTCCAGGGCGCGGGCAGAGCCTGATCGAGGCAAAACCCGACGGCCCCGACGCATGCGCCGGGGCCGTTTTCTTCTGGTTACATTCCAAGCCCCCGCCGGGGGCGGGGTCGGCGTCGGCTAGTGCTTCGGTTCGACGGCCGATACCAATATCGTTGAGCTGCCGGGGACCGTAAAGTTGGCCACGTCAGCGACAATCGCCTTCCATGCGGGAGTCTCCGCAACGGTTTTCAAAGCGTCGGGACTCTCAAAGTACAATTCCGTAATGAGGTGATACGGGGGTGCAGCCCCGTTCGGTCCGGGTCCGGGCCTCGCTATTTCGACCTTTTTAATTTCCTTGATCGCATACACCATCGGCATGTGCTTATCGAAATAGTATTTATCGAACTCCTCGACGCTTTTGGGTTGAGCATACAAGACCGTGATTTTTACTTCGGCTGCGAACGCCGCCGAGGAAACAAGGATGCCCGCCGCCATTGCCGCTGACTTCAACGCGATCATTTCGTCCTCCCGTTTTTGTTAAAAATTCTTGTCGATGCGAAATCCTCGCATGGACGCGGCGGTCGGGTCAAATGTCCGCTGCTACGCCAGACTATTTCACTTCTATTGCATACCGGCGCGTGCTTGCCGCGCCATCAGGATAGATGATCTCAACCACCACAGCGTCAGCTCCGACATATCCAGGTTCCGGCATATAGAAAATAACTTCTCCGTCTGCGGCACTGCTGTTGCATTTGGAGCGCGAATTGGTCGCCGGATAGTTCGGAAACCCGGTGCCCTTCTCAACAATGACGCCGCCATTTTTGGATGACTCAAGAATGCGCACGGTGGGGATTCCGATCACGGAGCAATCCGGATTGAGGTCGAACAAGTTGGCGACCCGAAGCCTTTGATCTCGAACCGCGACGCGTGCCACCTCGATGATTTGCGCTGAGGATTGTGGTTTCGCGCTCGCCGATGTCCGATCTCCCGAGCCCGGATTGACCTTGATCGAGTAGTGACGCCGGGACACCGATTTGTCCGCATAAAGAATATCAACCGTCAGCGTATCATCACCGATGTATCCCTGATTGGGTTCGTAGGCGATCTTGACACCCTCCGACTGATTTTTATTGCAATCGAATCGCGGATTACTTTGCGGGAAATTCGAGTATCCGGGTCCACGATCGATGGAGACCTTGCCATGCTTCGGAGGCTCGATTGTGGTGACGGTCGCAAAGGCGGCAGTCGAACAATCGGGTTTGAGCTCATAGAGGAAGGCGATCTGCCTGCTCTGATCCGCGATCACCTGGCTCGTTATTTCGGTGACCGGCGGCGTTTTCGCCTCGACCGGTCGCGATGGTGCGCCAAATCTGTAGCCGCTGTACACATCGGCGCGGACCTTGTTCAGATCGGCTGTTATCTGCGCCTCCGCCTCCGGAGCACAGACCTGCCGCGATACCCGCGAGACGAACTCGCGGTGGATCTTCAATGTCCGATTTTCGATCCTGTAGGTTGATCTATAGGTAAAGAATGCGTTGTCGATGCTTATCGCGTTCAGCGGGCCTGGCATCGGCAGGGCCGGGTCGAATATCGCGTCAATATCCTCACTCTGACTGCCGGCGAGACAGGCGAAGGCGGATTGTCTTCCGCTGAGCCGGGCGCCCAACAGAGAATTCCCGAGCCGCACGGAAAATGGCATCCCGACGGGAATCGCCGCTACGCCCCCCGGCGCCGGTGCCTTGAAGCGATCGTTCAACGTGAATTCGTTCTTGATGACGGCCGGATCGCGGAGCTCCGTGGAACTGTCAAGTTCGTAGTGTCCGGAGCCAGGCGTATTAAAGCTTTGAAGTTGACGCTGGACCACGGTCTCCTGACCAATCTGCTGCAGCAGACCTCCGGCGTAACGCAGGCCACCGCCGAGTATTCCTGTACTGCGCTCCTCGGTCTGACCGCTGATGGTGCCATCGGCGGCAAATCGAACGATGGTCTTGACCTGCGCCGTGTGGTCCTGAGGCTTCATGGGGGGCGTGCGGGCGAGGCTCGCGCTGGTCGCAGCAACCCGCACGACCGGTTTGTCATAGGCTTCCCCGGTCAGCGTTCCGAAGGCCTCCACACTCGCGGTAGGGTCGTCGTAAAGATCGAATTCCGGCAAATAGACGATCACGTGATTGAGCACGGCAAGTGTCGGCGGCTCGGGAAGTGAATACGCGGGGCCAAGATTGATCAAGGCGGCTTCACTCGCAATGCCCTTGGCCGCGAGCAGCGCCGACATCAGGGCCACCTTGTCTTTGCAGTCGCCGAACTTGTTCTTCAAAACCGTTGCCGCATCGTGCGGGACCACGCGTCCGACCGACAGGTAAACCGCGACGTAACGGATATGCTGCTTGACCCAGGCGTCGATGGCCGCGGCCTGCGCCCTGCTATCGGTTATTCCCCGTGTAATTTCGTCGGCGAGGCCCCTGATTTCCGCTGTGGGCTTCGACTGGGGTAACGCCGCCTTTCCGTAGGCAAGGCCCAACTCCTCATAGGAGTGAAAGGTCGAAATCGCCATGTAGGGATCGCGATCGAACGGCGAGACGGCTCCCGGCTCCTCGGGCCGGTAGGCTGCCCCGGTAACCTCCACAAGATGACGCCGAATGCCCCCAACAACTTCCGTTTTGTCGGAAGCGCCATTCCCCGTTACCTGGACCGAGAGATCGAGATTTGCCGGAGCTTCTATCGTGTATTGGGCCGACGTGACCGACTGGCTGCGTGGGAAAACATCGAAGTCCGTGAGATGCCCGGCGAAGAAATCGCGTAAAATATCGGACTTGAGGGTCATCACAAGGGTGTCACCCACTGCCACGTCAGGAAAAATAAACGTCCGTATTTTCAGGTCGGAGGCATAGGTGGCTTGCAGGCCGGAAGCCGCGTCACGCGTAATGATGTTTGCGGAATCGACGGCGACGTGCCGGCCATCGGCCTTTTCCGTGAATGCTTCCAGCGTTTCGAGCTTTTGCATCCCTTCAACGAACTGCACCTGTTGCTGGCTGAGGGATTGCACCACGCCCTGCGAAAGAATCTTGATCCGCTTGGTGGTGACCTCGGTGGCCGTGCGATTGTCGCGAATGGTAAGACGGCCCTTGAACTGCGTTGTAAAGGGCGGCGTGGCGTCGGGGGAGGCAGGTTGCGATCGATCGATGAGAACTGACCGGAGGGGCAGTCTTGCATCAAGAGGGCCCTGCGCGGCTGCGTCTTCGCTCACCAGGCAGGTCACGAAAACGGTCAGGAGAACGGCCAGGAACGAGACGGGATGATGCCGCTTCACAGCGTCGCCCTTGCGCGTTTTAAGTGTTTTTTGGTCCAACATGCCGGATCTCCGTGGTGCGATCGACTGCGATAGAGGTGTCAAGAGATTGATCGAGTGACGTTCGTTTTAGGCTGATCAAAACGATGCTTGTCCTGATAGCTGAGGGCGCACCACAGCATGAAGCCGACAATCAGAATGTTTCGTCCAATACGTAAGCTTTTGCGCATCATGGCCTCCCATCGATCGTGGGAACATAGCCACGTTGCTCACGGCGTATGTGATGTTGCTCACACTTCCCAATCGCTTTCGGTCGAGGATCGCGAACCGAGGCTCTGGTGATGAGGCAGACAGGTTTGATTGCGCTTGTTGCGCTGGGCTTGACGTTTTGGCCACCAAGCGAACGGAACTGACCCCGGCGAAGAGGCCGTTTACATCGTAAGCGGCGCCACCGCCGTCACGCCCGAAGGCAAGCCGATCGCGTTCGAGGCTCGCACCGCCATGACCAACGTTCGTGACGTTCCGCACGGGGCGCTCACGGTTACCGGCGGCAAAACGCTCAAGCTTCTCGCCGTCCATATCGTCGACAAGGGCAAGCCCCTGTATAATCCGGCTAAACCCTAGCGACCGATCGACGGGATCCATCGAGCACCAAGGTTGCCAAAGCGTTCGTCGATTGATATCGACAGCCCGTCGAAAACTCCATCAAACGCCGGTTTAGCTCAGCGGTAGAGCAGTGGTTTTGTAAACCAAAGGTCGGGAGTTCAATCCTCTCAACCGGCACCACCAGTTTAGCCGACATCGCCGGGGACTTGGTAGCCGCACCGGGGCCACCAATCAATCCGGCTAGTTTGCCCCGGATTCATCATGGCTCGGGTTGTAGCTAATCTCGCTACAATTTATTAGGCGGCTTTTGGACCGGATCGGATTCCGCCTCTTTCCGCATTTCCAGCTTTCCCCCTTATTCCACCTTTCCCCTGTGACGCCGCAACATCGATCACGAACCGCAGCGCGGGCACGGATCAAACCGGTGTCAGCAACCGAAGGATTACCTTCATTTGAACGCTCTGCTTGCCCGCGAGAGCAGTTGCGTCAAATTCAGCGGCGTCATCGGTATATGTGCCGCTAAATCCCATGCTGACGGCCTTCCCTGCAAATGTCCTCGTGATCTCAGCAGGCGTATGCTCTCGCACAGTCACTTCACCCTTCCACTTGCCACCAGAGCAGACATAGCTTCCTACATGATAGAAGATGGAGCCGCCCCCGCGCATAGTGCCGTCCCGCAACACGGATACACCGGTTGAGCCGCCCTTCGCGTCGTCCAACAATTTCGAAATTACCAAGTAAAGGCCATTTCTAATCATGATGATTGTCTCGCTGGTCGCGGCAATCCTTCTGGCCAGTGTATCCGAAATGCCACCTCCGCTACAGCCCCGGAAGCGGGCAACACAGCCACAGTGCGAGCCGCTGGCAGGCCATCCAATTCAACGGCGCGCGTGGTGCAGCCGGGAAGAACCACGGCAAGGGCGGGCCGCGCTGGCCAAGGCGGTGGCAATGCGCCGAACATCACGCGTCAGCGAGAGGAATCCCCTCGACGCTTAGCGACAATTACTAAGGCGATAGCGAGCGTGGGACAGATGATATCCATGTAGAAGGGGAGACCTGCGTTACCGGGGGCAAAGTTGCCAGCGACCATCATTTCTCGGACGTGTCCGATTGCGTCGCCGAGCAGGAATACGGATGCCGCGCAAACTGCCGCAGCCTTGAACGACAAGTCCTGCCAAAACGCGATGCAGGCAGTCACCCCGACGGCCAAGTCCGCCATTCCAACTTCGAATTGAAAGGGGCTTACCTGCCATCCAATGTGGGCGGCAGCCACCGCAGGAAAAAAGACATGCGAAATGCCTGCCCAGAGACCTGTAACGCCAATGGGAAGCAGCAGTATCCAAGCTAAGAAACGTTCTGCAGCCCGACCGCGACCGCGTAACAACGCCGCAAATAGCAGCGCTGCGACGAATAGAAAGGCCGGGAGATTGCGGAGAAAAAATCCTATTGCTTCGCCAACCATAGCTTCCTCGCTCATCGTCTCATCTTATGGGCATACTGCACTTTTGACCTAGTAATGTGTCGGTTCGCGGAGGGTGCCCAACCCGGCTCGGCCGCGCTGGTAGCCTGCCGGTTGATTGAACCGGCAAGCCACCATCCATGAGCGCGCGCTTCGATAGGCACGATGACGGTGGCAGCGACGGCCCGGCTTCGACCGGGCGGCGCTTCCACAGCCGGGGGACAGCGTTTTTTCGTTCTTATAAATCTTCCCCACGGCGGGACATCGGGACAGGTAATAGATACCTGTCCCGTCCTGTCCCGCTCTGATGGGCTCGGACATGTCCCAATGTCCCGCTACAGAAGCCAGACCCGTTCGCCGTGGGCACCGACGTGGCCAGCATCGATCAGCTTAGCAGACGAGCGCTGCCAGCACTTTCGTAGTGTCTCGCTGTCAATCTCGGGCTCTTATCCAGAGCATCAGCATAGAGCCGATTGCGCCATGCATTGCGGCTGACAGTCAGAACGCCTTCGGCGGTTCGGCGGAGGCTGGCGGTAACGTCGTGGATCATGTTGTCTTTGCTATTTTTAATCATTTTCTGTTTTTCTGAATTGGCCGGTAAATTCCGGCAGTGAAACACACGAAAAATCCAGCCGTGTGCGTGCTGGTTTGGAGTGGCTTGCCAACGAACGATTGCCAATTACGACCGTTTAAGTGAGCTAGGTCACGGTCATGCGCCCGGCCTCCCGCTAACAATTCATCGAACAGCACGAGCGTCCCGCTCGCAACCGATACAGGAGATTCACATGACCGACGTTTTCATCATTTTGAACGCTGCCAAACTGGATCAGGTCTCGGGCGGTTGGCATATTGGGCCGCCGTTGCCGCCCGCGACGCCGGGCGGCCATCACTGGCCTATGCCTAAGCCTGAACCGCAGATGAGCGCGACTTCGCTGTTTAACAATCCTGACCTTTACCGCTGGGGCACCAGTACGGCCAAGGAGTTCTAATCTTTCAACACCCATCGCCCGCGGTGCCGTCGCCAATGACGGCTCTAACGTTGCAGTCCCGCAACGTTACGCTCGCGCCGTGCGTGACGCTGAAAGGGAAGAGCCCTGCCGGGCTGGCGCAGCGCAGAAAATCTAGCCGTTGAACCTTGAGCCGCTGGCCGCGACCTAATGTCAGGCAAGCTCAGGAGGCGACTATGTCTCATTGGCACGATACGATGGTCGATAGGCCAGAAGCGGATGGCGCGGTTTACGCGACGGGCTGGACGATTAGCGGACTCGCGGTTCTGGCCGTGATCTTTGCGGTATGGGTGTTCGCGATCTAGCGACGAGGCTGGAACGATTTACGGGCGGGCAGCTTGCACTCGTCTTCGCTCGGCGGTGTCGAGCGCAAGGGGCTACCGATTGGAACTTACGCCCCCCTCTGTCGGTGGTTAGCGGCCTCAGCTTGTCCCCCACGCTGGGGCCGTTTCCCTTGATGCCACCGGGACGAAGAAAGCTGATTGCCCCCTGCCCCTATCGTCGCTTTGACTTAGACCGCGCGGGGCTTTCGGGATTTTCTGTTTCGGACCAGATTCCGAAGCTAATGATATCAATCGGTTGTTGTCGGCTAGACTGAGTGAAGCACTCAACCGGCACCAGCGTTCACAACAGGTTAGCTGGTTCTGGCCTACTCCCATTTTCGATCCAGGGGTACATTGAGTGCACGAATGCTCGTGTCGCTGATCCTGAGCTAAAGCGAATCTCACCGCGTGCCCGTGGATGCGCGTGACGTGTTGGGGAGTGGTTCACCTGGCTTCGCGAACTAGAGGCGCGGCGGTGCCCTAAGGCTGATCTTTGCGGGCCTTGGGAGGCCGCGGCTTAGGCTCGGGTTGCGTGTTGCGCACCGCCTGGGCCAGTATCTCACGCAGCTCCGCCTTGGTCTTCGGCGGCTCGCGCGTTTTTTGCCATGTAGCCATCAGTACTATGTGGGGATGCCGGAGGGGAAATTAAACCCCGCGTTAGAGCGGCGCGTTCTTACTCCTTTTACTCCTATGCGACGGCAGGTCCGCGCCTCGAAGCGCTTGAGCGGAATGCTTACCCCGCCCGGAGCGTTTCCCCAGCGGGCAGCGGGTCTTCGCTGAACCTTGGCATTGCTTTTGCTTTCACACTCCGCTGGGGCGGCCTTGCGGTTTCAAGGGTGCCCTTATCTGCCAGCGCGAGGCGTCGGCTTTTTCGGATTCGAGGGCCCCGTCGACTGGATGCGTATTTCATGCGGATGCCGTCCGTTTGAGTTTTCTGCCGCCGGAGGAGTTGAAAGGAAATAGATGGTTACGTGGATAAGATGCTGCGCCGTCTTTGCCGTCGCCTTGCTGGTCTTCGAGCCGGCGTTCGCTCGCGATCCTGACGGACGCTATGCCAACTCGCCGCTCAAGCCATGGTTTGAAAAGCTCTCGAGCGGCAAGGGTCCGTGTTGCTCCGATGCCGACGGCAGCGTCGTGCTGGACTCGGATTGGGAGAGCAAGGATGGTCACTATCGCGTTCGCATCAGGGACAAATGGTGGGATGTGCCCGCCGAGGCACTGATCACTGAACCGAACAAGGTTGGTAGAACGATGGTTTGGCCGATCTATTACTGGAGCAACAATTCTCTTGATCGCGTGGAAATCAGATGCTTCATGCCGGGCGCCATGACCTGACAACTCCAGTTGCCCGGATTTCGGTCGCCGCATTCGCTCACCTTGCTGATCCTTGCACCGGGCGTGACTGCCTGGAAGGCGCAAGCTGGTTTAACTACTTGCGGCGCGGCGCCAGCTCAACGCCGAGTGCTGCGCGCGATGCGACATGGAAGACAGCCTCGATGCCGCGCACCAGCGTGCCGCCGTCGGGTGCCAGCAACCGCATCGCGAGCCCCGCATGGTTCGGTGCCGCGGTTGCGCCAGCGAGACATCCGCATCTATCCGCCGCCGCCTCGATCTCCGCGAGGTCAGCCAGTCGATCGGGCGGAGCGATCACGAGCACGGAACAGGCGGCGCTCATGCCGCCAAGCGCGTCGCAATTTCCCGACAGATCGTTGCCGCAAATGCTGCCGCGGTCGACCACCACCCGCTGTCCGCCGGGCCGCAGGATACGGGTCTCCGCTGCAAATCGCGCGAATGTCCCGCCGCGACGATGCGGGTCATGCACGGCAAATCCCTCGGCCACGATCAGAATTGCATCGGCGGCGACCGTTGCAAGGGTCGCGATATGCAAATTGGCGCCTGGAAAAAGGATGTAAGGATCGGAAATAATCGCGCAGAAAGCCCGATCCTGCACCGTCACCGAGTGCCGCATCGATGAACCCTCCTCGCGCCCGTCATGGACGACGGTGGAAGCCGGCGTGGTGAGATGAAGCGCCGCGCCGGCGCCGACTGTCACGTCCAGCCCCAGCCGGTCCGCGGCGTAAAGGCCACCGGACGTCGATTGCAGATAGAGCGTCGCCAGATCGGGCCGCATCCGGTCGAGCTGGAATGCACGCGTGATGTGGAACGGATATCCGACACGTTGACGGCGGAGGATCGTTCGTCCGCCAGCCAGTTCAGCAACCAATAAAACTTCGGCCGCGCGGCCGGCGTCAGGTTCGGAACAGGACTGCGGCAAGGATAGCATCGGCAACCTCCTCGATTCCGACGCCGGATCGCGCGTTGGTGGCGATGATCGGCCGATTGGCGCGAACCCGCCTCGCATCCGCCAGCATCGGCTCAAGGTCTACGCCAACATACGGCGCCAGATCGATCTTGTTGACGACGAGCAAATCGCACCGCAGCAGCCCCGGTCCCTTCTTGCGCGGAATATCGTCGCCACCTGCGACGTCGATCACAAAGATCCACCAATCGACCAGATCAAGCGAGAAGGTCGATGCGAGATTGTCACCGCCCGAACTCGAACAGAATCAATTCCAAGCCGGGAAACCTGGCTTCGAGGTCGTCGCCGGCTGCGATATTTAAGGTCGGATCCTCGCGGATCACGGTGTGCGGGCAGGCGCCGGCTTCGACGGCGGATACCCGCAACGGATCGATCAGGCCGGAGCGGCGCAACCGTTCGGCGTCCTCCTTGGTGACGAGATCGTTGGTCACCACGGCAAGGTCGACGCCCCGACGCTGCAGTTCCGGGATCAGCGCCTCGATCAACGCGGTCTTGCCAGAGCCGACCGGTCCTCCGATGCCCACCCGGGCCGCCGGCGATACGATCGCGGACGCCGGGCTATTTTCTTCAATCACCTGCCGCATTCGTCACCTCAGCATGTAGCGGCGCGCGAGCGGCACTTCGTGAGCCGGTTCGCAGGTGGCCAATTCGCCGTCGACGAAAACATTGAAGGTCTCGGGGTCGACAGTGATCTTGGGACAGGCATCGTTCCACAGCATGTCGCGCTTCGACAGCTTTCGCGTGCCGCCGACCGGAAGCATGTTCTTGGAAAGGCCAAGTTCACCCTTCAAATCGCGTGCGATCGCCAGCGGGTGCACAAAGCACGCCGACAAGGCCGCGGGCGCCTTGCCGAACGCGCCCCATTGCGGACGCATCAATATCGGTTCGCAGGTCATCAGCGAAGCTGCGCTGTCACCCATCGCGCCCCAGGCGATGAAGCCGCCCTTGATCACCAGTTCCGGCTTGATGCCGAAAAACGCCGGGCGCCAAACCACGATATCGGCAAGCTTGCCATCCTCCAGCGAGCCGATGTGATCGGCGATCCCGAAGGTGCGCGCGGCGTTGATGGTGTATTTGGCGATGTAACGGAGAATGCGGGCATTGTCGCCAAAACCCGTGCGATCTTCCGGCAATACGCCGCGCTGCTCTTTCATCTTCGAGGCCAACTGCCAGGTGCGGCAGATCACCTCGTGGATGCGGCCCATGCCCTGGCTGTCGGAGCCGAGCATCGAGATCGCGCCGATGTCATGCAGCACGTCCTCGGCTGCGATGGTCTGTCGGCGAATGCGGCTTTCCGCGAATGCCACATCCTCGGGGATCGCCGGATTGAGATGATGGCACACCATCGTCATGTCGAGGTGTTCGTCGAAGGTGTTGATGGTGAAGGGATTGGTCGGATTGGTCGATGAAGGCAGGCAGTGCATCTCGCCGGCGACGCGGATGATGTCCGGCGCGTGGCCGCCGCCCGCGCCCTCGGTATGATACATATGGATGGTGCGGCCGCCGATCGCCTCCAGGGTATCCTCGACGAAGCCGAACTCGTTCAAAGTATCGGTATGGATCTGGACCTGAAAATCGTGCTCGTCGGCTACCCGCAGGCAGGTGTCGATCGCCGCCGGCATCGAGCCCCAATCCTCGTGAAGCTTCAGGCCCATGACGCCGGTCTCGAGTTGCTCAACCAATGGCGGCACGCGATGCGAATTGCCGCGCCCCAAAAAGCCGAAATTCATCGGCCAGGCTTCCGCGGCCTGCAGCATCTTGCCCGTGTTGAAGGGACCGCCGGAATCGATCCCGACGGTGATCGGGCCGAGCGAGCCGCCGATCATCGTCGTGATCCCGCTTGCCAGCGCATGTTCGACGAGGCCGGCGCTGTCGAAGTGGACGTGAACATCGATCGCGCCCGGCGTCGCAATCAGTCCTTCACAGTCCCGCACCGTGGTGCCGCTGGAGACGATCAGGCGCGGATCGACGCCGTCCATGATCGCCGGATTGCCGGCCTTTCCGATGCCGACGACGCGGCCGTGGCGAATGCCGAGGTCGCCTTTGACGATTCCGATGACGGGATCGATGATGACGACGTTGCAAAGCAGAAAATCCAGCGCGCCATCGGCGCTGGTAATGCCGGCCATGCCAATCCCGTCACGCAGGGTCTTGCCGCCGCCGTGCAGGCATTCGTCGCCGTAAACGGCGTGATCTTTTTCGACCACCGCCGTCAGCGCGGTGTCGCCGAGCCGAACCTGGTCGCCTGTGGTCGGGCCGTAAAGTGCTGCGTAGTCGTGACGGTCGATCTTCGCCATTTCACCACGCCCCTTTGAAGCCGCGTTTTTTCGCCCGTTCGAGCGCGGCTTCGCGCACAGCCGGATCCGAGCTTGATCCATTGGTCAGGTTGTTCAGGCCGGTCAATTCGCTCCGGCCACCCAAGGTTACGAGCGTTACTTCCTTCCACGCTCCGGGTTCGAAGCGCACCGCGGTGCCGGCTGGAATATCGAGCCGCATGCCGAAGGCGGCGGCCCGGTCGAACTCCATGGCCTTGTTGACCTCGAAGAAATGGAAGTGCGATCCGATCTGAATCGGCCGGTCGCCGGTATTGCGGGCCTTCAATGTGACCGAGCGGCGGCCCGCATTGAGATCGATGCTGCCGTCGACGGCAGTGATGCGGCCCGGATGCTCGGGATCGGCCTGCGTTCCGGGCGCCGGGCGGATCGGCTCGTGGACCGTCACGAGCTTGGTGCCATCGGGAAACACACATTCCACCTGAATGATGTTCATCATCGAGGCGATGCCGGACAGCACGTCATTCGTCGAAAGGATCGTCGATCCATATCCGATCAGATCGGCCACCGAGCGCCCTTCCCGGGCGCCTTCCAGGATTTCATCGGTGATGATCGCAACCGCTTCGGGGTAGTTCAATTTCAGCCCTTTGGCGCGTCGCCGCCGCGCCAGTTCGGCCGCGGTAAAGATGGTCAAACGTTCGAGCTCGGTAGGTGTCAGCAGCATCGTCGAGCCTTTCAGTTGGCAAAAAGACGAAGATCGGCCCGCGCGTGCCGCGCCGCGGCAATCTCAAGAAATGGAACGAAGCTCGACAGCTCGGCGTCTTCCGGAACCGGTTGCGCGACCAGTGTCTCGATCAAGGGAAGGCATCCACGCAGGATCTTCTGGCCTTCCAGCGCGCCGATCGCGCCAAGCCGCACCGCCGCCGCGGTGACGCCCGACGCCACGCCGTAGGCGGAAGCCAGTTGCGCGAGCATTTCGCCAAGGCCCATGGTCTGCCAGACCGCTCCCTGCATGACGGCAATGTGGCCGAGGCAGCTGCCCGAGCGGACGGCCTCGCGCAGGCGCAGCGCCACCACATCACCGAGCCTCGCATGCGAGGCCAGAAAAGACCCGCCGTTACGCCGCGAGCCGTCGCGCATCGTGCTGCCGAACGTCGATGCTTCGACATTACGGTCGATATCTGCAATGGCGTCAAGATCGCCGGCGGCACGAAATGCCTTTACCAGCGCGATCCGATCGCAGGTCAGCCAGCGTTGACGAATAATCGTGGCGGTTAGTTCAGCAAGTCCGGCTTGATCCAGGCCAGGCCGCAGTGCGACGACACCCTCAATCCCATAGGAGAAAGCAAAGGATCCGCTCGGAAACGCTCCGTCGGCCTGCCAGATCGCCTGCAATATCGACAGCATCCCTAGCGGCCATCCAGTATGGGAGCCTGGCGATGCCTGGTCGTGCGCTCATACGCAAAGGCGTAGGCCAACAGATCGGCTTCGCTCCACAATTGCCCGACGAAGATCAGGCTGAAAGGCGAACCGGAGCGATAGTACCCGGCGGGAACAGTGACCCCCGGCAAACCGGCGATGTTGATTTCACCAACGGTCGTTTCCTGGATTGTCTCTTTGCTATGGAGCAGCGGCAGTTCTTCACGCATCTGCGGAAACACGACGGCATCCAGTCGCTGCCGCGCGAAGACCTCATCGAAGATATTCAGATAAGCCTCCTTCAACGCGATGAATTCCGACAGATCCGGCGGCTTCGACGGGTCCGCGAGAGCTGCCGCGAATTGTGGCAGATTTGGCATGAAACCAAGCACGCCCTTTTCGCCGAAAGCCGCCTCCTTGGCAGTCGCTTTTGCAAACTCGGCGAATGTCTTCAGCGCTGCGTTTGGGCCCAGCCTCTCCAGATATTTCTGCACATCGTACGGGATGGACTCCAGACCGCGCGCGTCGAAATTTGGCAGCGGCGGTGTCGGCTTTCGGAGATCCGCAAACCCTGAGCCGGCGAAGGGATCCTCGACAAGAACGGCGCCCTGGGCTTCCAGCTCCTTCTTGGCGCGACCGTAAAGGGTCGCCGCCTCGGCGGACAGCGGTTGCGTGCGCCACCCGGGACCATAGAGGCCCAGTCGCTTGCCCTGCAGCGCGTCGGCGCTCAGCTTCGACGTGTAACCACCCTTCGGCCTTCGGCCGAACTCCCGCGAGCGTCTTGGGATCCTCCGCCGTATAACCGGCCAGCACATCAAGGCACAGTGCTGCGTCGCGCACACAACGGGCAATCGGACCCACAACGTCGCGGTTTGCGGATAACGGCACAACGCCGGCA
Source organism: uncultured Pseudomonadota bacterium (assembly GCA_963771225.1). Taxonomy (GTDB): domain Bacteria; phylum Pseudomonadota; class Alphaproteobacteria; order Rhizobiales; family Xanthobacteraceae; genus Bradyrhizobium. The sequence continues at coordinate 76,886 of CAVYSR010000020.1, forward strand.
TTCGGCACCAGGCCGATGGTGGGCTTGATGCCAACGAGATCCTGTGCGGACGCCGGATTCTGGATCGACCCCCCAGTTTCTTCCGCTAATCCAAGCACGACCATGCCCGAGGCGACCGAGGCCGCGGTCCCGGCGCTGCTGCCGCCTGGAAGCCGGTCGGGCATTGCGACGTTGAGCGTCGGTCCTGCCCAACTGTCATTGGCGTGGCTGCCAGAATGGCTAAGCACGGGAACGTTGGTCTTGCCGAGGATCACCGCGCCGGCAGCGCGCATGCGCGCCACCACGGGCGAGTCGGTCGCGGGCATCAGATCTACCCCGCCCGTCTTGCTATAGAGCAGCGACCAACCCGCGGTCGTGGGAAAACCCACCATGTCCATCGGATCCTTCACCACGACCGGTACACCGGCCAAGGGTCCGAGTTTCTCGCCGGCTGCACGGCGCCGGTCAATGGTCCGGGCATCGTCAAGCGCATCGGGATTCAGAAAAATGATGGCATTGTATTTTGGGTTGTGGGTTGCGATCCAATCAAGACAAGCCCGGACCAGCGCTTCTGTCGTGAACGCGCCGCTTTCGAAGGCCGCCTGGACTTGTTCGACGGTAAGCTCGACCAGGTTCAGACCGGCTTGGCCGATCGCTTCAGGATCTTTCGTTGTCGCAGCCTTGCTCATCAAAACATTCCTCCACGTCTGTGCCAAATTCGATGAAGCCCAGAGATCGCGTGCCGCGGTGTCGTGCAAGTTCGGGCGAGCTCTATTAAATCATCAACGGAAGCGCTGAGCGCAACCCGGCCAATGATGCAAAAAGCGCGCCAAGGGGCGCGTATCACTCACCGAATTCGTCCCACGAATGATGGATGCGCTTTGCGCGCCGCGGCGTCAACGCTTTGCGGCAGGGTATTGGTGGTTTGGGGTGCGGGCGGGTAACTGATCGAGCCGATGGTGTTGTGCGAAAATAAAGCTACTGACGCCTCAACCCAAAAAGTCCGGCGGCCGTGGCCGCCAACGTGCGAAATCCTCAGCTGCGCTTGCCACACCTACCAGGCATAGCGAACAGTCCCCTTGCCCGCATAACTGCGCGTGACTTCGGAGAACTCGCCCTCGAAGGTGGCGGCGAACGAGATGCCGTTGATGAATTTCATCTCGGCCGAAGCCGTCGTCAGCGCCAAGTCGTGCGCCGGTGCGGCGCCGTTGACGACGAAGCTGGCGCCGGGCAGCGCCTGGAACGTCGCGGCAGCCGCGCGGTCGGTATTGAAATCATGCGCCCATGCCGCGCGGCCGCGCAGCGTCAGGATGGCATCCCCGACCACGAAGGATTTGTCGCTGCGCAAACCAAGTTCGGTGCGGGTGTCGGTCACGGTGCTCGAACCGTAGCCGAGCGCGAAGGCATTGCTGCCGATCAGCGCGCTTTCCGCATAGGCCGGCAGTGCGAGTGTGACGAACTGAGCGGCGGCATAAGGCGTCAGGCCTATTCCATCCATCCACGGCATCACCCAGCGATTGCCGGCTTCGACGCGGCCGGAGAATGCATTGGTATCGAAGCGCGCGTGCAATTGATCCGCCATGACCGCGCGATTGGTCGTGACATCCTGCCAGCCATAGGCCAGCGCGGCCGACAGGTACGCCGAGCCGACGGAGTGGAGCAGATACGCACCGGCCTGGAACAGGTCGGAATGCCCGGAACCGCCATTGGCGACGCTGAAACTGGTGCCGCCGCCGGCCAGCGCGAAGCCTGCGATGGTATTGGGCGAGAAGCGATAGTCGGCGCCGACCGCGGTGCCATAAAGCTGGCTGGTCGTGCTGTTCGATCCGGCCGCAGCATTGCCGTCGGTGGTCTGCGAGCCGCCGAAGCCGGAAGCCCATACGCTCCAGCGCTGCTCGAAGGATTGAACCGGCGGCAACACCCTGTCGTTGATGGCGGCGTTGGCGTTGGCAGTGACACCCTCCTCGGCAAATGAGGATGCATTGCTTGAGGAGGAAACCGGATCGCCGCGGCTGGCGCCGAAAGGGTCGGTCATTGTGCCCATGAACTGCGTCATAGCGTTGAAAGTGGTCTGCTGCGTTCCAGTGGCGGTCTCGCCCGAAGCCTGCGTCAGCCCGGCGGCGCTCAGGCCGCCATACACCAGCGGAATGCCGCCATTGCTGTTGAAGAAATTGATCAGCGCGTTGCCGACATTGGACTGGTTGTGGCTGAGGCCACTGGTCGGCGGCGCCACGAAGGCCAGCGCGAGATTGAGATAGGCATGGCCGGCGTCATAGCTCAGGCTGGACTTGAAGCCCGACGGCAAATTGGTGTTGACGGTGGCGCCGAACGTGCCGCTCACGCTCCCTGCCGTCAGGATCGCATATTGCTTGGCGACATAGCTGCCATTGGCATAGACCGCATTGACCGTCGCTCCGCCGAGCGTTGCGGTGCCCTTCACATTGGCAAAAGACGAGGTCGCGGGATTGATCTGAACCAGATAGATCGCGCCCGAGGCGAGCGCGAGGCTGCCATTGACCGTAGCCGACGAGCCCGCCGTGCCGGAGCCCGGCGCGAAGATGGCGCCGCTACCGACGGTGAGGTTGGCGACCGAACCGTTGCCGGTCAGCGTGCCACCGGTGACCATCGTCGTGCCGACGATGGAGCCGGTGTTGTTGGTCATGCCGGCGGTGTTGGTGAGACCTCCGCTTAGCGTTCCCGCATTGTTGGTCCTGCCGCTGTTGGTCAGAAGTCCGGATACCGTTGCGCCCGCGTTGTTGTTGAAGGTGCCGGCGTTATTGACCGTTCCGGTCCAGGTCAGGTTGTTGGTGATGGTGCCGGTGTTGGAAGCGACATTGCCGGTCCAGACAGCGTTGTTGGTGATGCTGCCGGTATTGGTGGCGACATTTGCGACGTAGGCGCCGCTGTTGCTGACGATGCCGGCATTGTTGAGGTCGTCGGTCACGCTGCCACCGGCGGCGACCGTGATCGTGCCGCCGGCAGCGTTGGTGATACCGCCGACGGTGGCGGTGAGCTGGCCGCCGGTCGCAACCGTGATCACGCCGCTGTTGGTGAGTAGTCCCTGCAGCGTGTAGCTGCCGGTGGTGCCCACCGCCAGGATCGCGCCATTGGCGTTGCCGAACGTCGAATTGCTGGTCAAGGTGCCGCCGACATTGAAGGTGCCGCCGGCGTTGTTTGCGATCGCGCCGTTGACGGCGCCGCCATTGGCGTTGACCGTTGCGGAGTTGGAAAGACCGCCGGCGATCGTGCCTGTCGTCGTGAGCGTGCCGCCGCTGACGGTAACTCCGCCATTGAGTTGACCGTTGTTGGTCGTGATGCCGGCAGTGTTGGTCAGCAAACCTGATACCGTGCCGGCTGCGTTGTTGTTGAAGGTCGCGGCATTGTTCACCACGCCGGTGACGGTCGCATTGTTATTGACCGTACCGGTGCCGGATATCGCTACCGTCCCCGAAATCAGATTGTTGTTGGTGACGGCGCCACCGCTGACGGTGGCGCCGCCATTGAGCTGGCCGCCGTTGGTCGTGGTGCCCGCGGTGTTGGTCAACAGCCCCGATACCGTGCCATTTGCGTTATTGTTGAAGGTCGCGGCATTGTTCACCACGCCGGTGATGGTCGCATTGTTCTCGACGTCGCCGGTGCCGGAAATCGCCACCGTTCCCGAAATCAGGTTGTTGTTGGTGACCGTGCCGCCGCTGACGGTGGCGCCGGCATTGAGTTTTCCATTGTTGGTTGTCGTGCCGGCTGTGTTGGTCAGCAAACCTGATACCGTGCCGTTGGCATTATTGTCAAAGGTCGCGGCGTTGTTCACCGCCCCGGTGATGGTCAGGTTGTTGGCGACCGTGCCACCGCTGACGGTAACTCCGCCATTGAGTTGACCGTTGTTGGTCGTGATGCCGGCAGTGTTGGTCAGCAAACCCGATACCGTGCCGCCTGCGTTGTTGTTGAAGGTCGCGGCATTGTTCACCGCGCCGGTAATGGTCGCATTGTTCTCGACATCGCCGGTGCCGGAAATCGCTACCGTTCCCGAAATCAGGTTGTTGTTCGTGACGGTGCCGCCGCTGACGGTGGCGCCGCCATTGAGTTGGCCGTTGTTGATGGTCGTACCGTTGGTCGTGTTGGTCAGCAGCCCAGACACCGTGCCGTTCGCATTGTTGTTGAACGTCGCGTCGTTGTTCACCGCCCCGGTGATGGTCAGGTTGTTGTTGACCGTGCCACCGGTGACGGTAACTCCGCCGTTGAGCTGGCCGTTGTTGGTCGTGGTGCCCGCGGTGTTGGTTAGCAGCCCCGATACCGTGCCGCCTGCGTTGTTGTTGAAGGTCGCCGCATTGTTCACCGCGCCGGTAATGGTCGCATTGTTCTCGACATCACCGGTGCCGGAAATCGCGACCGTCCCCGAAATCAGGTTGTTGTTGGTGACGGTGCCGCCGCTGACCGTGGCGCCGCCATTGAGCTGGCCGGCATTGATCGTCGTGCCCGCGGTGTTGATGAGCAAGCCCGATACCGTGCCGTTGACGTTGTTGTTGAAGGTCGCGGCGTTGTTGACCGCGCCGGTGATGGTCAGATTGTTGCTGACCGTGCCGGTGCCGGAGATATCGACGGTGCCGACGATCAGGTTGAAGTTGTTGACGGTGCCTCCGGTGGCCTTGGCGCCGCCGTTGAGCTGGCCGCTGTTGGTCGTGGTGCCGCCGGTGTTGGTCAGCAGCCCCGACACCGTTCCGTTAGCGTTGTTGTTGAAGGTCGCGGCATTGTTTACTGCCCCGGTGATGGTCGCATTGTTCTCGACGTCGCCGGTGCCGGAAATCGCTACCGTTCCCGCGATCAGATTGTTGTTAGTGACGGTGCCGCCGCTGACGGTGGCGCCGCCATTAAGCTGGCCCCCGTTGGTTGTGGTGCCCGCGGTGTTGGTCAGGAGGCCCGATACCGTGCCGTTCGACGTATTGTTGAAGGTCCCGGCGTTCGACACGGTGCCGGTCCAGGTGCCGTCATTGTTCAACGTGCCGCCATTGTTGTTGGCGCTGCCGATCCACGTCGCATTGGTTTGGTTGTTGATGGTGCCGGTGGTGTTGCTGAGGACGTTGCCGGTCCACACCCCCGGCGCGGTGTTGGTGATGGTGCCGGTGTTGGTCGCGACGTTGGCGTTGTAGGTCAGATTGTTGGTGACCGACCCGGCATTGTTGAGATCATCGTTGACGATGCCGTTGTTGACGATCGTGGCACCCAGATTGTTGGTGATGCCGCCATTGCCGTTGAGTGTCGCGCCGTTGGCGACCAGGATGCCGCCATCCGCATCGCTGCCGGAGTTCGTGACCAGTCCGGTGACGCTGTAACTGCCGGTATTGACCAGAAGCCGGGAAGTCGCCGCGGAGTTGCCGAATGTCGAATTGCTTGTCACCGTGCCGTCGACGTTGAATGTGCCGGCGTTGTTGTTGATGGCGCCGTTCACCGCACCACCGTTGGCATGAACCGTGCCGGTATTGGTCAACCCGCCCGCGATCGTGCCGCTGCTGGTGAGGCTGCTGGTATTGCTGATTCCCCCATTGCCGGTCAGCGTCGCTCCGCTGGAGATCGTCGCTGTGCCATTGTTGGTGACGAGCCCGGTCGAGGTATAGCTGCCGGAATTGATCGCGAAGGTGGCTCCGGAGGCATTGGTGAAGGTGGAGTTGCCGGTTACCACGCCGCCTACATTGAATTGACCGCCGCTGTTATTGGCAATCACGCCGTTCATTGCGCCGCCATTGGCGTTGACCGTGCCGGTATTGGTCAACCCCCCTGCGACCGTGCCGCTGCTCGTGAGGCTGTTGGCATTGCTGATTCCGGCATTGCCCGTCAGTGTCGCGCCGGACGATACGGTCGCCGTGCCGTTGTTGGTGATAAGCCCGCTCGAGGTATAGCTGCCGGAATTTACTGCGAATGTAGCACCGGAGGCGTTAGTGAAGGTGGAATCACCGGTCACCACGCCGCCAACCTTGAATTGGCCGCCGCTGTTGTTGGCGATCGCGCCATTGACCGCGCCGCCATTGGCGTTGACCGTGCCGGTGTTGGTCAGGCCACCGGCGATGGTGCCGCTGCTGGTGAGCGTGCCGGTATTCTTGATCCCGGCATTGCCGGTCAGCGTCGCTCCGGAGGATACCGTCGTCGTTCCGTTATTCGTGATGAGGCCGGTTGATGTAAAGCTGCCGGAATTGACCGCAAAGGTAGCGCCGGTTGCGTTGGTGAAGGTGGAGTTGCCCGTCACCGTGCCGCCGACCTTGAACTGGCCGCCGCTGTTGTTGGCGATCGCGCCATTGATGGCGCCGCCATTGGCGTTGACCGTGCCGGTGTTGGTCAGGCCGCCCGCGACCGTGCCGCTCGTGGTGAGCGTGCCGCTGTTGGTAATCCCGGAATTGCCGGTCAGGACGCCGCCGGAGGCCACCGTCAAGGTGCCGCTGTTAGTGATCAAGCCGCTCACGGTGTAATTGCCGTTCGCCAGGATCGCGAGGGTAGCTCCCGAATGGTTGTTGAAGGTCGAGTTGCTCGTCACCGTGCCGCCGACATTGAACATGCCGCCGCTGTTGTTGGTGATCGCGCCATTGATGGCGCCGCCATTGGCGTTGACGGTCGCGCTATTCGTCAGGCCGCCACTGACGGATCCGCTGTTCTGGGTGAAGGTGCCCCCGGTGACGTTGACGCCGCCGTTGAGCGCGCCGGTATTGGTGGTGGTGCCCGCCGACTGGGTCAGCAATCCCGAGACCGAGCCCGAATTGATAAAGGTGCCGCTGTTGCTGACGGTGCCGGTCCAGGTGCTGTTGTTGGTGAGCGAGCCGCCGCTGCTGTTGGTCGCATTGCCGACCCAGGTCCCGTTGTTGGTGAGCGAGCCGCCGCTGCTGTTCGCAGCGAGGCCGTTCCAGGTTGCGCCGCTGGCATTGGTGATCGTGCCGGTGTTGCCGATCACGTCGCCATTCCACGATCCCTTGTTCGTCACCGTCCCGCTGTTGCTCAAGGTGGCGTAGTCGTTGCCGTAGAAGTATCCGCTGCTCGTGCTGTTCATCGTGCCGGAGTTGGTGATGGTGCCGGCATTCGTGATACCGGTCGTGACGTTCAGGACAGCGCCGGCCTGTACCGTCACGTTGCTGCCACTCGCCGTGGACAGGGTGTAGTCGATCGTGAACGCGTTGCCGTTCGTCACCTGCAAGGTGCCGGAATTGACGCTCCACTGCTCATAGGTGTAGCCCGACACCGTCCACGTCGCGCTGCCGTTCTGGACGATGTTGCTGAAGCCGGTGAAGTATGACGGGTTGTCGATCTGGTTGGCGTTGAAGCTGGCATTGTTGCCGCCGCCAAGCGCGAGCGTGTCGTTGCCGGCGCCGACCACGGCGCCGCCAAACGAATAGCCGGCTTCAAGCACCAGCATGTTGGTGCCGCCGGTGAAGGTGATCGCGTTGGCCTGGCCGCCTAATCCATAGCCGCCGTTGATGGTGCCGCTGTTGATCACGGTCAGGTTGGAGCCATAGACGCCTTCGGCGCCGTAGCCCTGACTGCCTGCATGAGAGATCCCATAGGCGTCGGCCCCGGAAACTCCGGCTGCGCCGCCACTGCCGCCGTTGCCGCCCTGAATGAAGCCCGTGTTGATTACGGTGAAATTCGAGCCGTAGATGCCATAACCGCCATCGCCGCCGTTGCCGCCATTGCCACCGACACCCGCGCCACCGCCTGAATTCGACGTGGCTCCGCCGTTGCCGCCGTTGCCGCCAGCACCGCCCTGGATGATGCCTACGTTCGAGGTGACGACGGCGCCGCCGCTTCCGGCGATGCCGATGCCACCCGCGCCGCCGCCCCCGCCACCGCCGCCGCCGGAGGTGTACTGGGGCTGAGTGTCTGCCGCATTGCCGCCATTGCCGCCATTGCCGCCCTGGCCCCCGGCAACAACATTCCCGTTCGGCACCGAATAAGAGCCACCATTGACTGTCGCGCCGTTGTAGCCGCCGGCACCACCGCCGCCACCGCCCGGCGCGAACATGGGACTGTCGGAGCCGTTGCCGCCGTTCGCGCCGGGAGTCGTTCCTCCCGCACCCGCGGGTACGGTGTAAACGGGGCCGCCCGGGGAAAGTTGTCCGATATAGGTCTGGCCACCGCTTGCGCCGGCGGCGCCCCCCGAGCCGCCACCTCCACCTCCACCATCTCCCAAGAAGAGAACCCCACCGGGATCATTGACGCTCGTTCCGTTCGCACCCGTGCCTACCTGGCCAACACCTCCGCCGGCGCCTCCCAGGATCTCGTGCTGACATTCGCTGCCGGTTTCGCAGCCGCTGCTAAACGAACCGGGACCCCCGTCGCCAGCGCCGCCAGTGCCACCGGTAACCTGCGCGGGGGCAGGCGCGGCACCCATCACTGCAACGAGGGCGCAGACGACCGCAAAGATCAAAATGAACGTGACCAGTCGACGGACCGGATGGCGCACGGGCGCACGGACGAGCCGTACCGCCTCGTCCTCGCGCTTTTCGATCCGCCAATCACGCCTACGCACGAATTTAAATCCTTGCAAAACCAGACTTTTGCAGGCGAAAGGGCGCGGGTCTTCTTACTCAGCGCACGCGGGATTTTTTCGGATGTTTTTAGCTATTTGTTGCAACAAAGCCACACGACCGTTTGGGACATCGCGAAGCGACATCCACCCCGGACCAGGTCGGGGCAGGCTTTCGCCCGGAAGCGCCCTACGAACCGAACACTTGCTGCGCCCGGAAATCGCCCGGCGTCATGGCCTGTGCGGCGCGGAAAGCGCGGTAGAAGGTGGCGAGGCTTTCGAAGCCGCAGGCAAAGGCGACATCGGAGATCGACCGCTGCGGCGCGGACATCAGAAGCCTGCGGCTCGCTTCGAGGCGAAGCGCGGTCACGGTCTGCGAAAAGCTCTTTTCCGTGGTTTCAAACAATTCGTGCAGGTGGCGGACCGAAACGCCTAATCGATCCGCGACGAAGGCTGGCGACAGGTTCGGGTTCGACAGGTGGCCGGCGATCAGTCGCCGCGCGGCTGAAAGACGCCCGACCCGAAGCGCCTGAATGGTGGTTTTGCTGCCGAGCGCTACCACGCCGCGCCCGATCAGCGTCAATTGCGCGAGCGCATCCAAGAGGCGGGAGGCTTCGGGCGCGTCCAGACTGCCGGCTGCATCAACCAAATCCGTGAAGCAGGATTGCAGCAACGGACCGACGGCAACGCCATCATCGAATGGTTTGGCGATAAGATCGTGCACGCCGTTTCTGGACGACGCCATTTCGGTAAGCGGGATTTTCAGGATACGCAGGCGAAAGCCGTCCGCGCCGGTCGGGACCGTTCGGTACTTCAGGTCCGAATAACTGGTGGCGAAAGTGCCGCGCCGAACCGTGAAGTCGTCGCGGTGCGTGTCAAACCAGCCGCCCTGGCTGAGTTGCTGATAAATGCAGAGGCTGTCGCTTGGCGCGTTGGTGATGTCACCTGCGGTTCGTTCGACGCGGTACGGCGATGCGCGGATTTCAATCAGCCCCGCCTTGCCGATCGGCTGCAGCGCAAACTCACCGCGGAAGTGTTCGCGCTGTTCCGGTTCAAGCTCGGCTGTTATCCCGAACAGCCCCTTGGCGCGAACCTCCCGCCAATGATCGAAGCGGTCTGCGGAATCGACCTGATCGGTAGACCATCTGAACAAGACAAACCTCAAAATCCTAAAATAAGCCGGGAACTTACCATTCGGATGGGCCCGGACAAAACTTCATATTCTCGCAATGCTTAAGGGCAAGGATCACGCCGCCGGAACAAAAACGGCGATGCTGGACTCGCCATTGCAGCCCGGCTTGACCCCGGGCAACGCTGCTTTAGCGAGCAAGCAGGAACGCCACGGGGCACGCCAGCCCATCGTTAACAGCTAAGCTACAAGCGAGCGCCGATGTCCTGATGGCGGGATAGTTACTTTCTGAAGTTTTTCTGATATTTCGGTTTTAGGCAGCTTTTGCGGCGAATTTCTCCTATTGCGCCGCTTAAACGGGGTTCGGGGCCCCTAAGGTATGACGCTGCGTTTTGCGGGGTTTGAACTGGATCAGTCGCGCGCCGAATTGCGCGGTCCGGACGGCAAATCCATCAAGCTCCGGCCGAAGACGCTCACCATCCTGAGCCTGCTTGCCGACCATGCCGGGCGCTTGCTGACCAAGCAGGAATTGATGGATGCGGTCTGGCCGAACATCCATGTCGGCGACGACAGCCTTTTTCAGTGCATCCGGGAGCTCAGGACCGCCCTTGGCGACGACCAGCGCCAATTAATCAAGCTGGTTTCCGGCCGTGGCTATCTGTTCACGGCCGAGGTCTCGACCGATCCGGCGACCACCGACGCACAAGCGCCGTTGCCGGTTGCCGTCTCGCCTGCCGAAGCGAGCGTGACCGCCGAAGCCGCGCCGCCATCGCGGCGGTTCAGACTGCGCCGGCCCGCGGCGTTCGTCGTTGCAGGTCTCTGCGTGATCGTGGCACTAGCCATCGTCACGACCGTGGTCGGGCCCAGCGTCCTGTTCTGGCGCAGGCCGCCAACCATTGCGGTGATGCCGATCGCCGCCGCCGACAGCGACAGCGAGGTCACGGCGATCGCGGCGAACGTGACGACACGTCTTGCCGACGGATTGGCGAAGATCGAAAATATCCGGGTGTCGGCGCCGCGGACTGTAGCGTCGACCAACGGCGCGCCGCAGGCCGATTTCGTGCTGAACGGCGAATTGCAGAAAAGCGATCTCTCATGGGAAGTGCGCGCACGCATGACCCGGTCTGCGACCGGTGAAGTCGTGTGGACCGCGCCCGTATCGGTCGTGCTGGAAGACACTGATCTGTCGCTACAGCAATCGCGGCTTGTCGCGGGCATCGGTCATCTGCTGGCGCTCCGCATCAGCACGCTACTCAGTGCCGACGCGCGGCCGGCCGCCGCCGGCCGCGGTTCGCCGCCCGGCAGCAACAATGTCGTGATCGAGCAGGCCACCGCCTCCATCATGCAAACAACGCGCGAGCGCTTTGCGACAGCGCAGACGATGCTGGAAAAAGCACTCGCCGGCGATCCCGACAATGTCGACCTCGCCGTCTCGCTCGCCGCCCTGCAACTGCGCGGCATTCAGATGGTCTGGTATAGTCCTGAAGAGAGTGCGGCGGCGCAGACCAACACGAGGTCGATCCTGGAACGTGCGTTGCGGGTCGAACCGGATTCCATTGCGGTACTCGAAGCCTATTGCCGCTTCCTCAACGCAACCAACGAATTCGTCGATAGCCTGGTGGCCTGCGCCAGGACGCTGAACTTCGATCCATGGGACGGCCTGGCGCTGTATCATATCGGTCTCGCCCAGCTTCAACTAGGACGCTTCGAGGACGCCCTGTCGACCTTCAAACAGGCCGACAGCTTCGGCACGCCGCAGGTGTCGCGCTGGACCTGGAAGCTGGGCGCAGGGTGGACCTATCTGATGATGGGCCGAAGCGCAGACGCGTTGCCATGGCTGCAAAGCTCGATCGCCATCACGCCGGCATCGGGACGCAGCTATATGCTGCTGTCCGCCGCCTACAACGGTTTGGGCCAACCGGCCGAGGCCAAAGCGGCGATGGAAAAGGCCCTGGCGTTGCGGCCAGGTTCGACCGTGAGCAATGTGGCTCTTCCCCGCAAGAACTCCAGCCCGGCTTTTGTTGCGGCGATCGAACGGATCGAGCGGGTGTTGGTCGCAGAGGGGTTGCCGGAGCACTGACGCAGACGATGGGTCAAAGCGATCGCTCGCAGGCGCGTATTGATTCAATACGCGCCTGCGAGCGACAGATGTTGTTCGGTCGTCAGGTCGCCAGTTGCTTCCCGATCGGAAGCGACCGGATACGCTTGCCGGTGGCGGCGAAGATCGCGTTGATCAGCGCCGGGGCAAATGGCGGCACGCCGGGTTCGCCGACACCACTGGGCGGCTTGTCGGGCGCCGCCGGCATGATGTGAACGTTGGTGACCAGCGGTGACTCATCCATACGCACGACAGGGAAACCATCGAAATTGCCCTGCTCCACCCTGCCGTTCTTGAAGCTGATCTCGCCGTGCTTGGCGAGGCTCAGCCCCATGATCGCCGCACCCTCGATCTGCGACTGGATCCGTTCGGGATTGACGAACGTTCCGCAATCGATCGCGGTATCGACACGTTCGACCCTGAGCGCACCCTTGTCACTGACCGATACCTCGACAATGGTCGCGACGTAACTGACGAAGCTTCGGTGCGCGGCGATGCCGAGCCCGTGGCCCTTCGGGACTTTTCGGCCCCACTCACCCTTGTCCGCCACCAGTTCGACGACACCGCGCAACCGGCCCGCGTCGATCGGGTAGCTTTCCAGCGGCTCGCCGTAGTTCCAGAATTCCTTCACTGAATCGTTGAGCTTGACGATCCTCGGCTCACCGATCAGTTCCAGCAGCATGTCTTTGGGATCGCGTCCCGTGGCTTGCGCCAGTTCTGCGACCATCGATTGCACCGCAAAGCCGTGCGGAATGTTGGAAACCGAACGGAACCAGCCGATGCGGGTATGGGCCGCAACTTCCGGATTCTCGCAGCGAATGTTCGCGATCTGGAACGGCAGATCCACGAATCCCATGCCAAGTTCAATGGGAAATTCATGCACGGATTTGGGCACGAAGGTCGAAAGAATGGTCGGCGCCGCACTGCGATGCCGCCACGCGATCACCTTGCCGTTCTTGTCGAGGCCGGCTTCGATTCGCTCCGCCGAAACGGTGTGAAGGAAGTCGTGGCGGAGATCGTCCTCACGCGTCCACTGCACCCTGACCGGCGCACCGACCGCTTTCGAGAGCAATGCCGCCTCCAGCACGAAGTCGCATTTCGATTTACGGCCGAAGCCGCCGCCCAGCAACGTGACGTTGACGGTGACATTCTCGACGGGGATGTCGAGCGTCTTCGCCAGATCTTCGCGGGTGCCGCCGGGGCTCTGTACGGGAGCCCAGACCTCGACCTTGCCGTCGGCGAAATTCGCCGTCGCCACCGGCGGCTCCATGCTGGCGTGAGCCAGATGCGGCAAATAATATTCGCCGGTGATGATCTTGTCGGCGCTCTTGAACGCCGCTTCGACATCGCCATCGTCGCGAACGACCAGCCCGGGCTTGCGCGCCGCTTCCTCGAGTTCGGCGCGGTAGGCCTTGGAGTCGTAGCTCGCATTGGCCCCGTCGTCCCACACGATCTTCAGGGCATCGCGTCCCTTGATGGCCGCACCGGTATTGCGGGCTATCACGGCGACGCCGCCGAGCGGCTGGAATTTCGAGGGCCAGGGCCAGCCTTGCGCCTCGATCACCTTCTCGACACCCGACACTTTCAGGGCGTCCGCCCCGTCGAACGACACCACCTTGCCGCCGACGACCGGAGGACGGGCAATGACGGCGTATTTCATGCCCGGCAGACGCACATCGGCGCCGTATCCCGCCTTCCCTGTGGTGATATCGTGGAGATCGACAATACTGACCGCGCCTTTGCCGATATAGCGGTAGTGACTTGGGTCCTTCAGTTTCAGGGTTTCGATGGCCGGGACCGGTTGAGCCGCGGCATCCGACGCCAACTGGCCAAATCCGAGGCGGCGTCCGCTGGACTCATGGACCACCTCATGCTTGATCGCCTTCACCTCGGAGACCGGCACGCCCCATCGCTTGGCGGCGGCGGCTTCCAGCATGGTGCGCGCCGATGCGCCGATCTGACGCATCGGTATCAGATAGTGTCGCGTGCTGCGCGAACCGTCGGTGTCCTGGTTGCCGAATTTGACTTCGTCACCATGGGCCTGCTTGACATGAACCCGCGACCAGTCGGCCTCCATCTCGTCGGCGACGATCATGGGAAGGCTGGTGCGGATGCCGGTGCCCATTTCGGAACGATGGGCCACGATGGTCACGGTTCCGTCGGATGCGATGGCCACGAACACGCGCGGATCCACCACGGTCCCGTGCGGCATTTTGTCCGCTCCGGTGACATAGGCCGCCATCGCCTGGCGTGACATTACGGGCGCGGCGAGCACGAGACCGCCGACAATGCCAAGGCCCTTCAATACGCCGCGACGCGTGACGTTCTCGACCTTGATATCGATCTTGCTGGGGTTTGCGATGAAATTCATGATCACACCCCCGTCGATGCGAGATGCACGGCGGCTTCGATGCGCTGATAGCAGCCGCAGCGGCAGATGTTACCCGCCATGGCCTCGCGAATCTGGTCGTGTGTCGGTTTCGGATTTTCGTGAAGCAGGGCCGCTGCCTGCATGATCTGGCCGGATTGACAGAAGCCGCATTGCGGCACGTTCACCTGACGCCAGGCTTTTTGCACCGCATGGTCGCCGGTCGGATGCAGACCTTCGATCGTTGTGACTTCCCGTCCCGCAACGTCCGAGATCGCCGTGATACAGGACCGCACCGCCTGGCCATCGACCATGACCGTACAGGCGCCGCACAGGGCCTGACCGCAGCCAAACTTGGCGCCGGTCAATCCAGCTTCGTCACGCAGAAACCAGAGCAGCGAAAGCGTCGGATCGCCGTCCCAGCTTTGCTCTTGTCCGTTTATCTTCGCTTTAATCATGATGTTTCCTCGCTCTTTTAAGCTGCGACCCGGCTTCGGCGAGAGCGAGAACATATTTCCCAGCCGCCCGACGCCATCGTCCGGATCTTGTGGAGATCGACCCATCCGGCAAAGGGATCCGGAAAAGGCCTGGATTTTAATTTTGAAGAGACCTCCTTCTGGAACACACATCCTGGTGGAAGTGCGCCTTGTTCTGGAAGCGACTTGAACGTTTGGAAATGACCCGAACTCTTGAAATATAACCTGGCCACTCCCTCGGAGCGGCCAGGTTACTCTTAATTACTCTTGCATTGCGATCACTTCTTGACGGCGAACACCCAAACTACGCCGCCTTGCGGTATGTTGTTCTCGAAGCTAGGGACATGAGTGCCCGCCAATGCATCCTGGATGCGTTGCGCGTCGACGCCCCAGCCCGACTGGATGGCGATATATTGGGTACCGTCGACTTCGTAGGACATCGGCATGCCCATGATGCCGGAGTTGGTCTTTTGCTCCCAAAGGACCTCACCCGTCTTCGCATCGAAGGCCCGGAACATCCGGTCGTTGGTGCCTCCGGCAAAGATCAGGTCGCCCGCCGTCGCGGTTACCGAGCCGAACAGCTGCGATTTGGGGAAGTTATGCGACCAGACCTTCTTGCCGGTCGCCGGATCCCACGCCTGCAGCTCGCCAAAATGATCGGCGCCGGGAGCAACCGTCAGACCGATATCTTCGGGCTTGGTGCCGAGCCAGAGCTGGCCCGGAACCAGCGGCACCCTCTCGCCGGTAAAGCCGCCGCAGAAGTTGTCGTTGGCGGGAACGTAGACCAATCCGGTTTTCTGGCTGTAGGCCGCAGACGGCCAATCCTTGCCGCCCCACAGCGACGGACAGAATTCAACCCGCTTGCCCATGATTGGCTTGTGCTCGGGGTCGACGATCGGCCTGCCGGTCTCGGCCTCGATGCCTTTCCAGACATTGGTTTTCACGAACGGCCAGCCGGCCACATAGTTGATGCTGTCCGGCTTGCGTTCCAGCACCCAGAAAATCGCATCACGTCCTGGATGGACGAGGCTCTTGAACGTACGCCCATCCCGCTTCAGGTCGATCAGCATCGGCGCATCCACCTCGTCCCAGTCCCATGAATCGTTCTGATGGTACTGATGGAAGGCCTTGATCTTGCCGCTGTCAGGATCGAGCCCAAGCACGGAGCTGGTGTAGAGATTGTCGCCGGGATGGCCATCGCCCGGCCAGGGTGCGGCGTTGCCGACGCCCCAATAGATGGTCTTGGTGTCCTTGTCGTAATTGCCGGTCATCCAGGCGGATCCGCCGCCGGATTTCCAGTCATCGCCTTTCCACGTGTCATGGCCGGGTTCACCCTCGCCGGGGATGGTGAAGGTCCGCCACAATTCCTTGCCGCTGCTGGCGTCGTACGCGACGACATAGCCGCGAACGCCATATTCGCCGCCCGAGCCGCCGACGATGACCTTGCCGTCGACTACCAGCGGCATCAGGGTCAAGTACTGACCCTTCTTGTAGTCCTGGACTTTGGTATCCCAGACCACCTTGCCGGTTTTTGCGTCGAGCGCGACGACGTGGTCGTCGGTGGTGGCGAGATAAAGCTTGTCCTGCCACAATCCCACGCCGCGGCTGGTCGGATGCAATTGAAAGAGATCTTCGGGAAGCTGGCGCTTGTACCGCCAATACTCGTCGCCGGTTTTGGCGTTGAGTGCGATCACCTGCCCCATCGGGGTTGCGACGAACATCACGCCGTTGTTGACGATCGGCGGAGCTTCGTGACCTTCGATGACGCCGGTCGAGAAGGTCCACACCGGAGTCAGGTTTTTCACGTTCGATGTGTTGATCTGGTCGAGCGGGCTATATCCCTGACCATCATAGGTCCGGCGGTACAGCATCCAGTTACCCGGCTCGGGATTATTGAGACGATCGGCGGTTACGGGGCTGTAATTTTCAATCGGGCCGGCCACGGCAGCGATTGAGATCAGGCATGTGGACCCGACCAGAGTCGACAATAGCCATTGCTTCATGGTCATAGATACTACCTCCCTGTTTGTTTCTCTTCACGATTTTCTATTTTATATTTTATGACTGTGCGGAAACGGATGCGGTGGCGTGTCGCCATTACCCTGCTGGCTGGCCACCTACCTTTCCTACAAACGATCCTGCCACAACAAGTGAACCGTCGACAATGGCGAGTGGAAGTGCGCGCAAGACGCCGGGGCGCGGGTCCAAACACGACCTCCGCGCCGTGGCGGGGATCATACTCGGAATTGTGGCAAAAGCATTTGAAAACCTCCTTGTCGACCTCTTCTCCTTTCACCCAGCCCGTGACCGGACATCCGGCGTGGGCGCAGATCGCGGTATAGGCGACGATACCATCGGCCGCGTGCGAACGTGTAGCATCGTCGAGTTCGGCCGGGTCCAATCTGATGACCAGTATCTCGTTAAGCCGCGAGCCGCTGCGGATCACCGAGGTTTTGGGATCCTTCGGCCAGGCATGCACCGGCGGTCCGCCGAGTTTCAGGTCCTGCGGCTTGATGATTTGCCCCTCCCCGTCCCCCTCGGAGGCCACGAGAAGGTCAGCCTTTTGCGGACGCTCGTCGCTGCCGGGCTGATCCTCATCTGCGGCAGTGGCGGATTGGCTCGCTGCGATGCACACGCCGGCGGCAAGAGCCGTCAGCATCAGCGTGCGTCGCGTGTGATCTGAAGGCGACGACGTGTCGGTCGCCAGACTAGCACCCATATTTTCAACGGGAAGTGTCGCGCTACGATCGGATTCAAACATGGGGCAAGCTGTACGCTGGAACTCGGCTAAAAAGAGGCAACCAACAACTCTGTCGTTCCTGAATCATGTGCCTCCCACCGTTTTTCTTTCGTGACCCAGGTGAGATTCGCAGTCCCCGAAGATCATCGCAGCTCATCTGATCACAACTGCGGAAAACACGCCATACGCAATTCGCAGATCAGCTCAGACAACTTTCTTTAAATTGGTGCGGTGCGTTAACGGAGACCTGCGATCGCACCCGCGATGCGATGGTTCGAAATCTCAACTCAACATTGCTTCAATATTGGTCCCGCTACCGCGCGTATGACGCCCACATGTTTAAAGCTGCCTGATCAAGTCCCCGCCGATTAGATCTGCGCGATCTTCTCCAGCACCGGCAGCAGGTGCTTCAAAAATTCCGTCGGGTTCTCGCTCATCGGAAAATGTCCGAGGCCCTTCATGATGGTCACTTCGCTGCCTGGGATGCTGCTGGCAACGCCGAGCGTTTCCTCCGGCGTGCAGGAATAATCGTATTCGCCGGAGAGCAGATACAGCGGGCAGCGGCTTGTGTCGATCTGCGCCACGCGGCCCCTGATGTCGCCGTCGAGCTTGTAGAAATGCAGATCGCCTTTGAAAACACCAGGGCCACCCTGCATGTAATGCCACAGCGTCTCCCAGCGCCCGTCGTCGGGGGCGTCCGGCCCGACCAATCCGGAGACGACGGCAGCGCTCACCTCGCCGCCATGGACATCGGGACGGTGCAGGAAATTCAGGTCGTAATAGGGATCGACATGCGCGCCGGCCTGCAGGCCGATGATGGCGCGGAACGCCTCCGGGTGTTCGAGCGCCAGATGAAGCGCGATGCGTCCGCCGATCGAGCATCCGATCAGGATCGGCCGGTCGAGCTCCAGCGCCGTCATGATCTCAAGGATCATGGTGGTGTATTGCGCCGAGGTAAGTCGATATTCCTCGTTGTGCCATCCCGGCGGCGGCGACGACTTGCCGTGCCAGGGCATGTCGAAGGCGATGACGCGGTGCCGCGACGTAATCCGCGCATCGTTCATCAGCGCGCGGTATTGCCGCCCGTCCGAGCCCGCAGTGTGCAGACAAAGCAACGGCACGCCCTCGCCAGCTTGCTCAAGATAAATGCGATGCTTACGCCCGAACAGGTCGAGATGCATGTAGCGACCGACGATCGGCTCGAATGCCACGCTCATGCCGCCGCTTCCGGGGGGCGCTGCTTGCGCTCCCGAGGGGCGCAGTCGCGCTCCCGTGGCGCGGAGCTTGGCCAGCGCTTCCTTGAAGTAGCGCAGATTGGCCATCAAGATCTGAAGATTGCCCTCCGCCTTGAGGGCGCGCCGCTTGATCAGCGCCATCAGGTCATGCGATCCGGGCGGCGGCCGGCTGCTGCAGAATTTTTCCCATTCCGCTTCCGCCGCGCGCAGCGCAAACGATGACGATGGCATGACAAAGGGGCCTGACGTCACCGAAACAATCCGGCCTTCAAAGATCGCGATCAGCCAGGCGTTCTGGCCGACCTCCAAAAGGAAGGTCGTCGTGAGAAAACGCCCGCGCCTGACCAGCGCCTCATCGCCATTGACGAGCTGTTTCAGCGCCTCGATCATCCCGCTCCCCCATCCCTGCCTGGTCCGGCGGCCATCGCCGCGGCGGCCTTGCCATTATTGTGCATGATGGATGGGAACGGGTCCGGCGTCAATCGGCTACAGCCAGGTGCATACCAGCACCAGGTTGGCCGCGCAGGCTGCCAGCAGCCCGACGGTGAGCCCGAAATGCAGGCGTTCGCTGGAGGTCGGATGGATCGTGCTCATGGGCAAAAGCATCGGGCGATTCTAGCCCGCGAGTCCCAGGCAATATTTTTGCCGGGATTCAGGACTCGTTTACGACTTAGGGACATCAGCGAAAAACCCTCGCCCCGGGAGCGAGGCGGATTCTGGCCGGCCGTGAGTTTCCCACCGGACCGGAGTGAAACCCCGACCCGGTTTGCGCGTTAGGGTGGTTTGGGGGAACTATCCAATGCCTTATGCGCTGTTCTGCAACGAAGCCAAGCTGAGCAAGGCCTATCCGACCGAAGCGGATGTCTGGAAGCTGGCCCGGCAAAGCGGACTGGTGGTCGATGCGGCATCGGAAGAGGTAGCGTCGTCGTCGCGGCCGGTGCTCGACAACGACTATGAGATCAGGCCCTGCCAGCCGGACCCGCAGGAAGACCCCTCCCAGAATCAGGCCGACGCCGAGCGCGAGGCCGATCTGGATTTTCAGCCGCACCCTGGCAGCCTGCCCGTCCATTCGCGGTAGACGGGCCCACTTTACGAGGCCGAGACAGGGATTAGCGTTTCCTAGCGAAAACCTGCCCCGCACCCGATGCAGAGTGGATACCGGTTCGCGTGAAGAAAACGCGTCAAAACAAATAAATAGAGCCCTCCGTTCCGATTCTGTCGGAACGGAAAAGGCTCCAGCCTTACGGCGTTGCCACCGCCAAGGACGCCTGCTCGGTGGCAAGCGTCACGCAGGCCTTCCTGCGGTGCAGACCCCTGATCGCGCCGGTGACCTTGAGCACCTTCCCGGCCGGACACGAGGCGTCCTGGACGAAGGCGATCTCATAGGGTGACAGCGCGAGCGGTTCGGATTTCAGCACTGTCTGGGCAAAACACGGCAGGGCAACCGCTGAAAAAAACAGCCCTAACGCCAAAGCACGCATGTTCGTTGTCTTTGTTGTCCACCAACCGGCACCTCCACAATAACCGATCCCGCGCCGAAAGTTCCGTGCACCGCAAAAATTATTTTTTGGCTGGCAAACGAGCTTGGATACGCCCCCAAACAAGTCACCCCCAAACGAAAAGGCCGGCATGAGGCCGGCCTTTCGGGGTAGCGAAGCTGCCGCTGTCAGTACTTTGGCGGTCAGTCCTTGGCGACGACCGGGCCACCCCAGCCGAAGCGGTAATTCAGACCGGCCTTGATCGTGTGCTCGTCGTTGTTGAACCGGGCGCCAACGATCTCGGCGGGCCCACCGGTAAAGGTGGTGCGCCCGAAATTATAATACTGGTATTCCAGTTTGGCGGACCAGTTCGGGGCGAACATGTATTCGAGACCGGCGCCGACGGTGTAACCGTCCTTGTGGCCGCCATCGACGGTAAAGGGCTGCGCCACGCCGGCAAGGCTGACGCCGATATTGGGATTGTCGCGCCAGGCGTAACCGCCCTTGGCGTACAACAGCGTCGGACCCCAGGCATAACCCAAGCGGCCGGTAACCGACCCGATCTGATCGGTGTTCGCGGTCACCAGCGTGCCGGCCGGGAAAAGCACGCCACCGTTATTGTTGTTGCTCAGCCAGCTGTACTGCGCTTCGGCGCCGATCACCCAGTTATTGCCGAACTGATAGTCCGCGCCGCCCTGAACGCCGCCCATGAACCGGCCGCCACTTCCCTCCAGGCTGTTTCCACCCGCGAACGCGCCGCCGACATTGCCGCCGATGTAGAAGCCGGTCCAGTTGTAGACCACTTGCGGCGCCGTATATGCTGGAGCCTTGGTGTAGGTGCGCGCAGGCAAGTCAGCCGCAACAGCAGGCGCCGCGAACGCGATAATAGCGGCAGTGCTGAGCAAAAGTCTCTTCATGGCTATTCCCCGTCAGTGTCGTTGTGACCCTTATCAAACAAGGTGGCGGCAGTTTGGTTGCTTCGCGGCCGCGCTGGCGCGTCGATGGTTTCTAACTGTGACGGCGAGACAACAACGCCATATTGTTCCGTCGCGATTACTTTTTTCGATGTTTTTGACCCTCTGTTAGGCCATTTGGAATTGCGTTCAGGTTCAAGCCTCGCTGAAAAGTGATCGGAGTTCCCGCGCGGCTCCGAGCGATCGGGCGACGCCAATTCGGTTCCGATTGAGTAGGAGCCGAAACTTTATCTCTTCAATTTTGACACGTTCTCTTTACGCGGTCTTTGCGCGAGCCGGCAGCCACACGCTAGCGCGCCATGGCTTGCAGTGCGGGGAACGGCGCATAGATCACGCCGGCGCAAATGTCGTCGGCATTCTCGACGACGTGGTCCAGCCGGCCATCGACATAGACAACGGCGCGTTCACGCACGCCGCGATAGCTGCCGTCGGATTCGCGCGGCGTAAAGCGCAGACAACTGACATAACGCTGCTGCCCGCCGACGGTGCGCTCTACCGGTTCGGCCATCATCGCGTCATGCACGCCAACGGGATCGTTAAGGTAGGTTCTCATGAACGCCAGCAATTGCAGACGGTAGTCAGTTGGAAGCGGCTGGCTGGTGCCGTTGCGATCGGACGTATAGCTGATGCTGCTGCCGTCATCGCTGCCCGCGCAGGCCGCGAGCGCGATCGGCAGCAACAACATCATCGCCGCGCGCCTTGCTGATATCCCCAAATGCAATCCGTCTTCAAAGTTTCGACGCCCCCGCCGCGGTTCTAGCCCCTTCGCTTATCAAAGGGAATCCGCATTTGCTATTGGCGCCCGCGCCAATGTTCAAAATACGGCACCGGCCCGGCGCCATCGGGGAAGCGATGGCACACGGGCCGGGTCTGATATCCGCAAAGGACAGCGCTGGACAATGGGATGAAGCCACCCCCCGCGGATCCGTTTCAGCCGCGCTTGGTGGCAGGTGTCGCGTGCTTGATCGTGATCTTCGAGAACTGATGCTTCTTGAGCATACCGATCCCCTTGTGGGCATGGTGATGGCGGTGATGCTTGTGATGATGGCGGCTCATCTTGGCATTGGCGTTCAGAACGCTGTGCTGCGCGGTCTTGATCGCCGGTGCATGCGGCGTCCGGCCGGCCGCCATCGCGGGCGCGGCGAGAACGGAAACGGCAAGCACCGCTGCGGAGATTGTCTTGAACATGGTTGTTTCCTCTTTCAACGGGATCACGAGATGGCCGGTCGGATGGCCGGGTTCGTCGATCGTTGGTGCGACCTTAGGAGTGGCACGCTGAACCCGTGCTGAAGCGCGGCGACGGACTTCGTTCATCTGGATGACTTGTTGTTCATCCTGCGGCCTGGTCGGGGATCGTCGGTGCGCCAAAAAAACGATTTGTCCGGGGAATGTTCCGTTGCGGCGGGTGTTCACATAGCGGGCGCCGGTGTAGGATGGCGTTCAATTCTGGCGAAATACCCACAGGCATCTGGAGAGACGTATGAGCAAATTTGCGATCAGGCTTTTGGCGCTGGCGATGTACTCGATGGCGCTGATCGCAGCGCCCCTCGCTTCGGCCTTTGCCGCGGGCGGCGAATCGCCGTCGCCGCCGCCCGACACCAGGTCGGACGTCAAGAAGAGCAAGAAGGCCAAGAAGAACTCCAGCATCGACGATCCCCGATTCATCGAAGGATATCGCGCGGCCTACGCATCGATCTACGATCGCAACGACTATGCCACGGCGATCGGACAGTTGAAGGCGCTCGGCCAGGACGATCTTGCCGATGTCGCCAATCTGATCGGTTATTCCTACCGCAAGCTCGGCGATTACAAGGTCTCGCAGATCTGGTACGAGCGGGCATTGAAGGCCGACCCGGACCATGTGCGGACCTGGCAATATTACGGGCTGTGGCAACTCGAACAGGGCAACCGCGATCAGGCGCAATATCACCTGACCCGGATCGGCGAGTTGTGCGGCACCGACTGCGCCGAATATCGCTCGCTCGCCGCGGCACTCGAAAAGCCGACCGGCACCGGCCTCGTTTACTGAATTCGGCGACATCCGTTGGTTCAACCGGCGCGGCTCCCTATGGCTGCGCCGGTTTTATTTTATCGGAAAGCACGATGCTGGAAAATTCAAGACGGATAAACAGAGCTTACGTTCCGATTCAATCCGATCGGATCATGATGTAGTCTGAGATTTTCGGGAGAACGCGTATGGAACCATGGCTGCAATCGGCGACCGGGTACATTCGCGACTGGCTGGAATTCCAGCTACGGGCTTCGGAGCAGCCGGGCTGCATCGTCGCCATCGCCCATCGCGGCAAGGTGGTCGCCGAATATGCGTTCGGCCACGCCAATCTCGCCACCGGCGAAAAGCTCACCCCGCGCCATCGCTTCAGGATCGCTTCGCATTCGAAGAGTTTCACCGCCGCCGGAATCATGAAGCTGCGCGAGCGGCGCCAATTGCGACTCGACGATCCGGTCGGGCAGTATGTCAAAGGCCTGCATCCGCAGGTCGCGGAAACCACCATCGCGCAAGCCCTCTCGCACAGCGCCGGCCTCACCCGCGATGGCGCCGATTCCGGACAGTTCACCGATGGCCGGCCCTATCTTGATGCGAAGGAACTGCTGGCAGAGCTGCAGTCGCCGCCCGCGATCACGCCCAACAGCCGTTTCAAATATTCCAACCACGGCTTCGGACTGCTCGGCCTTGTGATCGAAGCGCTCACCAAAGAGCCCTATCGGGTCTGGGTCGAGCGCGAGATCATCGACGCTGCCGGTTTGCGCGAGACCACGGCCGACATGCCCGCCGCCAAAGGCATCCGGTTCGCGCGCGGCCACACCTATCGCATTCCCGTCGGCCGGCGCCTCGTTATTCCCGGCGACAATGCGACCCACGCCATGATGCCGGCCGCAGGCTTCGTCAGCACGGCGGCTGATGTGGCCCGCTTCTTCGCCCAACTGGCGCCGAACGCGAAGCGCAGCTTACTTTCCGCTGGCAGCCGCCGGGAGATGACGCGGAAACAATGGCGCAATCCGCATGCCAGCCTGGAGGGCTATTACGGTCTGGGAATCATGAGCGGCTCGCTCGGTGGCTGGGACTGGTTCGGCCATACCGGCGGATTCCAGGGCTATGTCTCACGGACCTGCGTCATCCCCGGCCGCGATCTCGCCATCACTATCCTCGCCAACTCCGTCGATGGCTGGGCCTATCTCTGGCTTGACGGCGCCATGCATATCTTGCGTGGCTTTGCGGCGCACGGCGCGCCCGCAAGGCGCGTACGCGACTGGACCGGGCGCTGGTGGAGCATGTGGGGTGCGGTCGATCTGGTTCCGATGGGAAATCTCGTGATGGCGGCCAATCCGCACTTTATCAACCCGCTGATGGACGCGACCGAAATCGAGGTCACCGGCCGCGACACCGGCCGGATTTCCCAGGCGGCCGGATATCGCCAGCCATGGCCAGGCCGTGCGCCGCACCCGCAACAAGGCCGGCACGATCACCGATGTCTGGCTCGCGGGCGCCAGATTGAAGCCGGAAAAAAACCTGACGGCGGAGATGGAGCGCAAATACGCGCCGCGCCGAAGGCGCTAACCAATCTCCTGCTTCACTTCATCATCGCCTCAGCCTCGTCCGGAAAGCCGCGCGCGCCGCATCGCGCGAATAGAACATGTGGCCGCCCGGATAGACCACGAGCTTGACCCGCTCGCGCGAACCGTAGGCCGGCAGTTGATCGAGCAGGATTTTCGATCCGAAATAGGGTGCGGCGAGATCGAACAGGCCGTGCCCCACCAGCAGTTTCAGTTTTGGATCGAGCGCGAGAATTTGCCGCAATTGGGAAATCGACTCGACCGGATTGAGACCGCTACCGAAATCCCAGGCCCTCTCGACCGCACCGTTGAGCAATTGGTATGACCCATCGGGCCGCCAGTTGAGCTTGCGCGTGGTGAAGTCCACTGCCGCGCTGGTCAATGGTGCGACCAGCGGTTCGCCGGACGGATCGCCAAAATGCGAGAAGCTGGAATCCGGATAGGGATCGAACCCCAAGACCGACGCATCGTAGCGTCCCGTCACCTTGCCATCGCGGCGGTCGAATTCGCGGCGAAACTCGCTGACATCGAAGCGCCCGGCCAGCCGGCGGCTGACCGCCTGGTCGATCCCCGTCAGGGCAGCGACCTTGTCGGCAAGGCGCGTCGTGGCCTCGGCGTCGGCCTGACCCTTGACCAGGTCGGCGAGGAAATCGCCTTGCGCATAGTGTTCGACGTCGGCCATGTCGGCAGCGATGACAGCGCCTTTCGCCGCGCGCGCGACCGCTGCCATGCTGGGAAGGCTCGCCACATATTGCAGGAGGCTGGAGCCCGAACGGTCGCGGAAATCGAGCACCGGAGAGAGCAGCACCAGCCCCCTCACCCCAACACCCTGCTGGACTTGCAACTCGCGAACGATCTTCGGTCCGCGGATGCCGCCATAGCTTTCGCCGACAATAAACTTGGGCGACAGCAACCGGTCGGACTTCTCCAGCCAGCGGCGGATCGTCACGGCGATCGAGTTGACGTCGCCGTCGATCGAAAAGAATCGCTTGCGCGCGTCCTCGCCGGCCGCGACGAAGCGGCTATAGCCGGTTCCGACCGGATCGATAAAGACGAGATCGGTGAAGTCGAGCCAGGTCTCGGCATTGGGCACAAGATCAGGCGAAGCCGAAGCAACCGCCGCGTCGCCGTCGATCGCCAGCCGCCAGGGTCCGGCCGCGCCGAATTGCAGAAAGGCGGAGGCAGCCCCCGGCCCGCCATTGAACAGGAAGGTGACCGGCCGCGCCACCGGATCGGTGCCGTCCAGCCGATAGGCCGTGTAGGCGATATCGGCTTGCGGCTCGCCTTTATCATCGAACAGGCGGATCGATCCCGCGGTCGCCGTGAAGGCGAGCGTGCGCCCGGGAAGAACCAGCGTTTGTTGGGTCGTGGAATCCGGTGGCAGACGATGCAGCTCAGCGGCGACCGGCGGATGTGAGGTGCTGCCATGCTCCCCGCCTGCTCCGGACTTCTGACCCGACGGCGTCGCGACAGGTTGCGGCGCATCCTCGGCGCGCGCGCCCACCGCCATAAAGAGGATGAGCAACGCGAGGATCACGCGCGCGTGACGCGGCACAGCGAAAGGCGTGGTCATTTCGGTTAGTCTCCTCTCACTGCAGCCTGGCGCGGGCCGCTTATATAGCGAGATTATGGCGCGAAACTGCGACAGCCTGGCATGGTTCGCAGGCAGGTCACCCGATCCGGCGACTTCTCTGGGAGTTGGCTGTCTCGACAAGCCCTGCCAAGGTCGTATAGACGACCTTCCGCGCCCCCGCTCCCCTCAGCGCCCAGATGAGCCCGCGATCCCATGACCACGCCCCAGCGATACGACCGGATCGCCTTCGTCGCGAGCCCAGGCGCCGAGGCCCAGCAGGCGCTCGCCCAGCTCACCGAGCTCTACGGCAACCGCGATCCCGAAAGCGCCGACGTCGTGGTGGCGCTCGGCGGCGATGGATTGATGCTGCAAACGCTGCATCGGCATATGCATTCGGGCAAACCTATCTATGGGATGCATCGCGGCACCGTCGGTTTCCTGATGAACGAGTTCTCAACCCATGATCTGCATTCGCGGCTGGCGGCGGCGCGCGAATCCGTGATCCATCCGCTGCTGATGCGGGCCACCGACGTTCATGGCGACGTGCATCTGCATCACGCCATCAACGAAGTCGCGCTGTTTCGCCAGACCCATCAGGCCGCGCGCCTGCGAATCCTGATCGACGAACGCGAGCGGATGGCGGAGCTGATCGCCGACGGCATCCTGGTGGCGACGCCGGCGGGATCGACCGCCTATAATCTCTCGGCGCAAGGGCCGATCCTGCCGATCAATGCGGCGCTGCTGGCACTGACGCCGATCAGCGCCTTCCGCCCGCGCCGCTGGCGCGGCGCCCTGCTCCCCAACACCGCCTTTGTCGTGATCGAGGTTTTGGAGGGCGACAAGCGGCCGGTCGCGGCCGTGGCCGACCACGACGAGGCGCGCGATGTCCGCCGCGTCGAGGTGCTTTCCGACAAGACCATCGCGATGCGGATGCTGTTCGATCCCGGCCACAGCCTGGAAGAGCGGATTCTCAGCGAGCAGTTCGGGCACTGAATTGCCTCAAGCATCGTCCGGCATGCGCCGGCGAATGCCGAACGGATCGATGTTTGCGTAGCGCGCGAGCAGGCTCCACGCCCCGCCGGGTGCCACGATCATTGTAGCAACCGCGAGTGAGCCAAGTCCGATAAAGTACCAGGCTCCGAAATCGGCGAAGGTCTCGCGTAGTGCGAAGTAGACGACCGTGCCGATCACCGGTCCTTCAATGGTACCGATTCCGCCAAGCACCACGATGAAGATGGCCGATGCTGTCCAGTTCAGCGAAAACGACGCATCGGGCGTGACCTGAAGCGTGCTCATATAGGTCACCGCGCCGGCCGTCCCGGTAATGGCGGCCGCGATCACCCACAGCGAAAGCCTGGCGCGGGTAGCTGGAACGCCGCAGGCGAGTGCCGCGGCCTCGGAGTCCCGTACGCTCATCAGCGCGAGGCCGAGACGGCTGCGGAGCACCACGGCTCCGATTGCAAACGAGCCGACGCCTACGACCAGCGCGGCCCAGTAGACATAGGCATTCCGCGACCACCGATCGAACTCGCCAATCATCTCCAGCGGCATTCCCGCCCCTGCGCCGAGCCAGCCGATATTCAGAGCTGCGATGCGCGCCATTTCGGCAACAACCCAGGTTCCGACCGCGAAATACGCGCCACTCAGGCGAAACATCGGTCCGGCGAATATCAGCGCGGCGGTCGCTGTGCAAAGCGTCGCGATCGGCAGCACCAGCCATGGATTGAGATGATATGCGTCGGAAGATCGCAAACAGCGAATAGGAACCGATGCCGACAAAGACATGCTGCCCGATGGCAACCATTCCGCCGTAGCCAGCCAGCAGGTTCCAAGCGAACGCAATTGCAAACAGCGTAAAGACCTCGACCAGCAGCCGCTCGGTGGCGAAATCCGCGTACCATGGCAGAAACGCAAGAACGACAACTACCGCGACCAACCCAATCGGCAGCCCGCGCGCCGAATCGCCAGGATTTTGCGCCGCTGTCGTCGTTTCGTTCGGACGGACAACACCGCTGGTTCACTCATCGCGCCTGCCTGTTGAAAAAGCCGTTGGGGCGCGCCAGCAACAGCAGCAGGAATATCAGGTGCCCGAAGAATGGTCCGAGGCCCGACGAGATCCGCGCGCCGAACAGTTGCGCGACGCCGATCACAAGCCCGCCGGCAAGGGTGCCCCACAGACTGCCGAGGCCGCCGAGCACGACCGCCTCGAATGAATAGAGCAGACGCTCCGGGCCGGCCGACGGGGAGAACGGCGTGCGCATGGCGTAGAGAACCGACGCGATCGCGATCACCGCGAAGACGAATCCGGTGACAATGGCAAAGAAGTTCCTGTCGTCGACGCCGATCAGCCGTGCGGTCGCCGGATCGTCGGCAACCGCGCGCGACTGTCGGCCGAAATGCGTCCTCGCCACGAGCAAATGCGTAAGCGCAAACAGCAGAACCGCGACGCTTGCCGAAAGCAGCGGCAAAATACCGATCGAAATGCTTCCCACTTCGAAACCTCGCCGGGCATATCGCCGGCCTAAGCGATCTGTGTCGGCGGTGAACGTTTCCTGCAACAGGTTCTGGATGATCACCGACAGCCCGAACGTCACCAGCAGCGGCGCGAACATGCTTGCGCCGACGACGCGGTTCAGCAGCAACCGCTGCAGCAGCCAGCCCAGCATAAACATGGCGGGCACCACGACGATCAACGACGGCCAGTGGTGAACTCCCGCCATCTGCATCGTGAGGCTGGTGAGTAGGCACCGACGACGATGAAGTCGCCATGGCGCGATGTTGATCATGCGCATCACGTCAGAGACTGATGCTGAGCCCTGAGCCCGAACAGGGCGTAGAGCGCGCCGAGCAACAGTCCGTCGATCAGCGTCTCACAAGCGATAGCCATCTCACACTCCGAAATAGGCCTGGGCCACTTTGGCGCGGTCTGCCGCGGCGGATTCTCCCTCGAGCATGACGCGCTCCTTCTGCAGGCAGTAGAACCTGTCGGATTCCGACAGCGCCCGGTTCACGTTCTGCTCGACCAGAACGAGGGCCGTCCCGCCTGCGCTGGCTTTTCTCAGCAGGGCATAAACGTCGGTGACGGCGAGCGGCGACAAGCCGAGCGACACCTCGTCGCACAGCAGATAGCTAGGGTTGGCGACCAGGGCACGCCTGATCGCCACGAGCTGCTGCTGACCACTGGAAAGCGACGTCGCTGGCCGTTTGCTGAGGGGCCGAAGCACCGAAAATTCGTCGAACAGGTGCTCGATGGTCGACTGCCCTTGCCGTCCATTGCGTGCCGCGAGCTGGAGATTTTCCACACCGAAAGGCTCGGAAAGCTGTCGCCCTTCAGGTACCAGGACGACACGCGGTTGAGCTGACGCCGCTGGGATTCGCCGCCGACCGCCACATCGTCAAGCCAGACGCTTCGCGGGCTGACCCGTACCGATCCCACGATCGAACGAAACAGCGTCGATTTTCCAGCACCGTTCGATCCAATGAGCGCCACGACTTCGGAAGGGCCGACGCGGATGTTGACGTCGAACAGTGCCTGGAAAAGGCCGTAGCAGGCACGCAGGCCCTCAGTGCGTAACACGGCTCTGCTCCGTTGCCTCGACTTCGGCGCCGAGTAGACCTCACGCACGATTGGTCCTGCATGACGAACTCCGGCACGCCGTCGGCGATCAGGCGCCCTTCCGCCAGCACAATCAGGCGGCGGGCCACGGACACCAGCGCATGGACGAGATGCTCGATCCATAACACCGTGACGCCGCTGGCGTTGATCGCGGTCACCAGTTCGAGCAACTGCGCCGTTTCCCCGTCGGTCAGACGACCGGCCACTTCGTCGAGCAGGAGCAGGCGCGGTCTTGTCGCGATGGCTCTGGCGAGTTCGAGCCGCTTACGCTGCAGCAACGTCAGGCGGCCCGCGACGACGTTACCGAAGCGCAGGATGCCGCAACGCTCCAGCGCATCGCGCGCTGCCAGCCGGGCCGGCTTCACCATGAAGCCCGGCGCCGAAAGCCGCGGCCACGAGGGCGTTTTCATAAACGGTCATGGTTTCGAACGGCTGCGGAATCTGGAACGTTCGGCCAATGCCGGCGCGGCACCGGGCGTTGGCGCTCAGTTGTGTGATCGATTGCCCGCCGAGGCGTACGTCTCCGCGGTCGCATCGCAGCGATCCCGCAATCAAGGCGAACAGCGTGGTCTTGCCGGCTCCGTTCGGCCCGATCACGCCGACAAATTCGCCCTCCTCGACTGACAAGGCAAGATCAGGAATCACGACCATGTCGCTGAAGCGCTTTCCGATCCCGCTTAGTTGAAGGATCACCGAAACGCTCCTTATGGCGAGATTCAGCAGCTCGAATTTTCGCTGCACCGGAATTTCCGGAGCCGCCTTGTTGTTGGTAATGAACAGCTCGGGCTTGCCGCCGCCGCCGACATGCCACTGGCCGCCGACCACCCGCATCTTGGACACGTTCTTGACACCGCTGCCGGCGAAATCCAGCCGGCCGATGACCGTATCCTGCTTCAGGCCGCGCAGCGCTTCCACGACGCCTGCCGCGGACTTCGGATCGTTTGATGGCCTTCAGCGCGGCGAGGCCTGCCTCGAACAGGGCGTGGACGACGCCGAGCGGTTGGGTCCAGTCGCGCTTGGTCGCGGCTTCATAGGCCGACGCAAGCTCGGCCGCACTCTGCCCGGTCAGGCTTGAGCGGAACGGATAGGCCGGAAGCCACCAGATCTCGGTCGACATGCCCTCGGCGCGGGGGCCGAGCGCGGTAACGCCGCCCGGAAACAGCAGCGCTTTGGCAATAGTCGCGACCTTGGGCTTGAACCCCATTTGCGCCGACTGGTTGAGAAAGGTCGCCCATTCCGGCGGATTGAAAAGGCCGGTGACAATCTCGACATCGTCTTTCTTGAATGCCTGGATGTAGTTCGAGAAGTCGTCGGAGCCGACCGGGAACTTGCCGATGTCGACGATCTTGTAGCCCGCCGCCGCGAACAGGGCGGGCATGCCGAGCTTGGAGATCGCCCATCGCGTTTCCAGGCACGTCGTTGGAAAAGACGGAACCAACGATCTTGTTGGTTGGAAGATCGTTCCAGATATCGAGATAGACGCTTGCGATATCTTCAACGCCCCAGAAGAAATGGAAGACATTCTTGAATCCCTTGGCGGGATCGCCCTTCAACGGGAACAGCCATGCCTGCCACGGCGTCATCGTCGTGATGCACGGGATTCCATTCAGTCTCGCATTGCTGCGACACCGGCACCACGCCCAGCGCGCCTTGCGCCAGCATGAGATCGATGCCCTGCTTGTTGATCAATTCGACTGCGAGGTTTGAAGCCCGATCCGGGTTACTCTGGTCGTCACGCGCGATCAGCTCGACCTTGTAATTCTTGCCGCCTACGGAAATGCCGCCGGCGGTCGCCTTGCGAATCTGGCCGATAATGAATTCGTCCGCCTCGGCGAATGGCGCGAACGGCTGCGGTTCGCGGGCTGATGTATCCAATCCGGATCGTGTCCTTGTAGGCCGCGAATGCCCGCGTTCCCGAAAACGCCGCGCCGGCCGCGATCGCAGCCGCGGTCTTGAGAAAATGGCGCTTGCTGACAGGTGCGAAATCCGCGGTCTTTGCTGTGGAGTCTTCCTGGTCTCGAAACATCGACTCCCCGTGAAAATGCAATGGCGGGAGGCGAGCGTGGCACCGCCGCGATACGCACCGCTTGGTTCAAGCGGAATGGATTATTGGATGACACGGAACGGCCTCGACAGCCTGAGCATTTGAACCATTGCCTTAAATAACGGCTTCAACGATCTGAGCCACTTCAGCAAAGCGTTTCGCGAGCGTTTCGGCAAGTCGCCCAGAAACTATCGTCGCAAGAAGAAGCAGGCGAGCTAGGCTGACCGAACATCGTCTCGAAGGGCCTCCCCACGAGGGCCCGTTTCCTGGAGACGATCCCGGGATCGACGCGGGTTTTCGAAACATCCTGAAACGGGAAAGGGCATCGACAGCGGCCTTTCCCCTTCGCAACCATTCGTTAACGGGGCCGGGATATGGTTAACGCGGGGTATACCGGGCTGTTCGGTCCGCGCTGAGAGCTGGTCCATGTTTCGCATCGAATTCAACAAGCTGCGATTTCTGATCTGCGACGACAATCCGCATATGCGCCGCATCTTGCGGACGCTGCTGCATTCGTTCGGCGCCCGCGAGGTCTGGGAGTCCGAGGACGGCGCAACCGCGCTCGAGATGTACAGCCACTATGTCCCGGACATCGTCATCACCGACTGGTCGATGCCGATTTTCGACGGTCTCGAACTCGCCCAGATGATCCGGCAGCCGGAATCGAAGGGCAATCCCTACGCGCCGATCATCATGTTGACCGGCCATTCCGAGAAGCGGCGCGTCACGGTGGCGCGCGACGCCGGCGTAACCGAATTCCTCGCCAAGCCGATCTCGGCCAAGGGGCTTTATCAGCGCATCCTCAACGTGGTCGCCAATCCGCGCCCGTTCATCAAGACCAAGACCTATTTCGGTCCCGACCGCCGGCGCAATACCAACAACGCCTATATCGGCCCCGAGCGCCGCATCGGCGGCGAGGTGGAAGTCATGCAGCAGCCCTCGTTGCTCGACA
Organism: uncultured Pseudomonadota bacterium; assembly: GCA_963771225.1. GTDB lineage: Bacteria > Pseudomonadota > Alphaproteobacteria > Rhizobiales > Xanthobacteraceae > Bradyrhizobium. Next base: position 109,621 of record CAVYSR010000020.1, read on the forward strand.
AGGCCCGGACCCCCGTTTAGCGCGCAGGCCCGGAAGGAAATCATCATGGCGAAAGACAAGCCCGCGCACGCTCCAGATCGAGACCTTCGCCGATCATCACGTGATCACGCAGCCCAATCCGCTGCGCAAGGTGTTGCGCCGGGTCGCCGAAAAGGATCTCGACGATCCGGTCGCACGCGCCGAAGAAGCCCTGGCCGGCATGTCCGGCGAATTCAAGAACTGGATGGGAATCGAAACCGACCGGCTGGCGGCGGCTCATGCCGCCATTCTAAAGGAAGGTTTTACCAGCTTCACGCCGCGAAGAGCTGTTTCGCGCCGCCCATGACATCAAGGGCGACGCCGCCACGTTCGGATTTCCCTCCGCTGGCGCCGCCGCCGAGAGCCTGTGCCGGATCATCGAGCACGCGCCCGATCTCGACCAGGTGCCGTCCGATCTGATCGCGCATCACATCAATGCCATTCAGGCCATCGTGCGCGAGCGCACCAGGCCGGACACCGACCAGCATGGCCAGCGAACTGAGCCGGCAACTGCGCGCCGTCGCCGACGAATACCTCGCTCACGCCAATCGCGACCGCCCCGAACACCTCGAAGCCATCCTGGCACCGAGCATCGCACCGGCGGATTGAACGAATTTTTCGTCGTCCCTGCAAATGCAGGGACCCATAACCCCCGACGGCCAGGGTTTCGACGGGACGTGCTACGTCGCGGCAATTGATCGCCGGCACGGCCTATGGGTCCCGGGAGACGATCACGATAGATCAAGCCGCGATCAGATCGTGACGTGGATCGGCGCGACGGCCTCGCTCGGCCACCAGCTCGTCGCAGAACATGCGGGCTTCTTCCCGCGCCAACTCGGTCGCAAAGCGCCGCAGCAGGATCAGCAGGGGCTCGGCGGCCTGCTGGTCGGTTTCGCAATGCGTGAGCACGCGTTCGACCATCCGGCGCCGCAAGCCTTGCGGCACCGCCGGCGCTGTCGACAAATCCGGTTTCATGGCTGACTTCGAGCGCCATCTGGAACGCCGCGAATGTCGATTCCGGCAATCCGGCACGCTGTCAGCAGCGCGTGCAGGCTGGCGCCGCCGCGGTCATGGAGCAGCGCGGAGACGCGGGACTGCGGCAGGCCGGACAATTCCGCCAGCGCAGGATCGAACAGTTCGAGATTGCCCGACAACAGCGCGCGCAGGATCAATCCGGCGGTGAGCTGGCCGGTCGGCGCGCAGGTGCCGCACCAGGCCGCGCATGTCGTCGCCGCGCGAACGCGCCGCGATATTCACGGTCGAGCGATCGCGCGCCTCGCCTGCGACCCGCACCGCGCGATCGGCGCTGAGCCAGTTGCGGGCGACAACGAATTGCGTCAGCGTATCCGACAGCTTGGCGACCAGGGCTGACCCGCGTCGCGGCGGGCAAATCTTCCAGCACCAGCATCAATTCCCGGATCGCGGCGAGATGGCCGTGGCGCTCGACGATGCGATCCCATGAAAACGGCGCCAGCTCGGCATAGGCATTTTCGATCAGCTCCAGCGCCGCCGCCGGCGGTGCCGACTTCGGCAATCGCGGCGCAGACCGAGGCCGGCAGATTGACCGGCGGGCGATGGCGCATTGCATCTCGCAATTGCCGGTCGCGATGATGTCGACGAGGTCGGCATCGATCAAAAGCGGGGAATGTTCGAGGACCGGCAGTGCGACCGACGGCTGATCGAGCGACAGCGCCTGCACGATCGCGGCGGGCGCATCGCTGCTGCGCGCAAACACTTCGGCCATGGCCTGGCGAACCAGCGGCGAAGCATCGTCGAGCAGCATCAGCAGCGCGCCTTCGGCGGCGGCGCGATCGTCTTCGGTAAGATCGGAAATCAGCCAGGCCCGCGCCAGCGATCGCGTTGCCTCTGCCCGCTCGCCTGCCGGAGCGGTCCGTATCCAATTGATGAACTGCCGAACGATCATGGTCCTGCCGGCTTACGCAACTTGAAACGACACCGTGACGCGATGCCACTGTCATCACAAAATAAACCACGACGCTTAACAAAGCGTTCACCATAAACGGCTGGTTTTATTGACGTTTTGTTAAGGTGCGGGCGCCGGAGTTGCTGCCGCCGCAGCGCGCGTGGACTGCTGCTCGTTAGCTGCTGAACGTGCCGTTGCGATCGCTGAAGAGATCGAGCGATTGCGGCGCGCGGATATCGGCTCTGCGCCGAGTTTGCTGACGCAACCGAGGTTGCTGGCGCGACCGAGGTCAGCGACGAGGAGTTGCCCCACAATTCATGAATGGCCGGCGAGACCGGCTGGGTCCGGTCGCCGACCTGGAACAGCGAGCGGAACATCGGATCGGTCGGCGCCGGAGTGCTTGTCGTTGTCGATGCGACGCCGACGTGCCGGCGTGGCCGACCGGACATCCGGAAAGCTCGACAGAAAGGCTGCATTGTCGACCGTGGCGCAGCCGGGGCCGCGCTGGCGATGCGTCGCAGCTCGCGGGCGTGGCCCCGAACGGACGCCATCGCGGTGCGCGTCGCCGGTGAATTGGCGGCGCTGGCGTAGCGCGACGTCAGCACCGAATAGACTTCGGAAACGCTGCGCGCGCGTCCGCTGCGATCGTAGAAGATCGAACGGTTGGCCGCCGCGGCGTTGGGAAACAGCCGCGCGCCGGAGGCCTGCGGGGTATCCTCGGCATTCGAGATCAGCTTGGCGGCGCCGCCGACGCCCATGAAGTGCGCCATATAGAGTTCGCCGTCGGTCGGGCGGCGGCCGATCTTGCCGGTGAGCTTGAAACTGTTGGACTGGGTCAGAACGGCCGCCATCGCCGAACTGGCGACGGGATCGTCGCGCAGCTTCATGATCGCCGTTCGCGCGGCGGGATCGCTGACCGAATAGGTGCCGGACGAGGATTTGCTGATGGCGTCGGCGTAGTTGCCGTAGCCGAGCTGGGCGCCGGCTTCCTTCACGGTGCCGAGCCAGGTCTGGTCGATGAATTGATAAAGCCCGTGCGCCGACGAGGTCGAGGCGCCCGCCGTCGGATTGAAATCGGATTCCATCTTCGCGGTGGCGAGCAGATATTCGAAGCTGGTGCCGGTGGTAGTTGGCGGCCTGCTTGATCGCGCCGGCAATCCTGCGCGCGACGGGTCGACACCTGCCGTCGCCGTGGCGTTTGAAGTGTCGACCGACATGTTTGGTCTCCGCTCCCCGCGAAACGACCGCCCGGCCTGTTCGAGAGCCTTTCCCACTAAGCGCTCAGGCCACCGTCACACTGCGGCGATTATGGTTAATGGCGGGTTAAGAGGTTCCACCCTCGTCGTCCGGCCCGGCATGCGACTGCGCATTGCGGGAACGGGTCGCTGGATCCGGAGTCATTTTCGATAAACTGCCTTCGGATCGAACAGCCTTGTCGGCGTCCACGAACGACAGTCGCGCGCCGCCCTCGCCGGCGCGTCACCGCGCGGTAGAAGCACGAGCGGCGGCCGGTGTGGCAGGCCGCGCCGGTTTGCTCGACCCGGATCCAGACCGCGTCCTGATCGCAATCGATCCGCATCTCGACCACGCGCTGGACATGGCCGGAGGTTTCGCCCTTTCGCCACAGCGAATTGCGGGAGCGGCTGAAGTACCAGGCTTCCCCGCTGGCGATGGTCTTGCGCAGGGCTTCGTCGTTCATATGCGCGACCATCAGCACCTCGCCGGTGCCGGCGTCGGTCGCGACGCAGGTCACAAGGCCCGACGCGTCGAATTTGGGCTGGAACGCCAGCCCTTCCTCGATGTCATTGATCGTCTGCGGATGTGGACACGGGCAGCCCTCGTAATTTCAAGCGAGGGCTGGTTAGCGCTGCGGCCCTCGCACCATGGACAGGAAACGCGCCTGCTCCGCCGGATTGTCGCGGAACATGCCGGTAAAGCGGCTGGTGAACGTCAATCGCGCCATGCTTGGCGACGCCGCGCACCGACATGCAGGTATGCTCCGCCTCGATCACCACTGCAACGCCGCGGGGCTTGAGAATTTCGTCGATCGCAGCCGCGATCTGGGCGGTCAGATGCTCCTGGGTCTGCAGGCGGCGCGCGAAGATATCGGTGAGCCGCGCCAGCTTCGACAGTCCCACCACCCGCTCGACCGGCGTATAGGCGATATGCGCCTTGCCGTAGAACGGCATCATGTGATGTTCGCATTGCGAGGTGAATTCGATGTCGCGGATCAGCACGAAATCGTCATAGCCCGCCGTCTCGCCGAAGGTGCGGTTGAGCACCTCCGCCGGGCACTGGTGATAGCCCTGATAAAGTTCGTCGAAGGCTTCGACCACCCGGCGCGGCGTATCCAGCAGACCCTCGCGGGCGGGGTTCTCGCCGATATAGCCGAGCAGGGTCTGCACCGCCTGCTCGGCTTCGGCGCGCGACGGACGCGGCTGGTCGGCGCGTACCGCGGCGGCCAGAAATTCGGAAGGATCAAGCTCAGCCGGGACGGGTTTCCGGGAACTTGCTCGGAAGATTTGCCTGGGCGTAGCGGTTTGATCAATGCGTCCATGTCAACTCCGTTCGACCGGTCCTGCAACGAGACCGGAGTGTCACCGGCAGACGGGCGGCTTGCCGCCGGACGCCTGAGTACCACAATCTAACACCAGCGGCAGGCCGTTTCACGCCACGGCCGGACTGTATTTCCGCCGCCTCCGTCCATATATAGGACTGTGGGCCGCGCCCGCCAAGGGCGGGCCTGCCCGGTGACCCGAGACCTCAATCTTATGCTGAACGACATCTACAACAAGCGCATCATCGAACTGGCCGGCAATATACCCCGGCTCGGACGGCTGGCCGCTCCCGACGCCAGCGCCACGGCGCATTCCAAGCTGTGCGGTTCGACCGTCAAGATCGACCTCAAAATGGACGGCCCCGTCGTCACCGACTTTGCCCATGACGTGAAGGCCTGCGCGCTCGGCCAGGCCTCGTCCTCGATCATGGCGAGCCATGTCGTCGGCTCGACGGCGGGCGAACTGCGCGAATTGCGCGAGACCGTCCGCAAGATGCTGAAGGAAAACGGCAGCCCGCCGCAGGGCAAGTGGGCCGACATCGCGCTGCTCGAGCCGGTACGCGACTACAAGGCGCGGCATGCCTCGACGATGCTGACCTTCGATGCCGTGGTCGATGCGATCGGCCAGATCGAAGCCAAGACCAAACAGCCGCGCCGAGACGCGCAGCTGATGATCGAGCTATCGGGCCGGAGCCGCCGCGCGCGCCGCCGGTCGGAACGATCGCCTCCGCCGTCTTGGTCGGATTTCAACGGCGGCGCGATCTGCCTCGGCCTGCGCCGCGCTGCGCACGAAACGATCCTGCACCGGCTTGACGATCAGTTCGGCCACTGGTGCTGCGACGGGCATGTGGATGCATTGCGGATTGTCGATCTGAGGCAGCACCTCGGCAACCGCATCGGTGGTGACGAGATTGGTCAGCCGCAATTCGGCCCGCGACAATTCGTGCAGATCTTCCCACGGCGGAACGTTCAGCGACAGCGACAACAGATCGCCCGCGCCGCCCATATCGAAGGTGTATTTGGCGAGACGCCCGATATCGCGTTCCACGATCATCAGATCCTGCGCGGTGTAGCTCGCGGCCTTGGCGTCGTCGGCGCGGTCGCCCATCCAGATTTGATGCACCCGGACATGCGCGCGCCTCGGGCACGTAACGCGTCTTGCCCGACAGCAGCAGGAACACGCACATCGACTCGCAATAGGCCTCGGGCGTGACGCTGGCGCGGTCGCCCTGCGCGGTATGATTCTCGACGGCTGATGCCGACGGTGGTCAGCGCACCGAGACCGCGCCAGCGCCGTCCGAGCGCGATGGCAGTCGTTGACCGAACCGCCGCTGGAATCCAGCACGATGGTCGCGCCGTCGAGCTGGCGTCCCGCGCAAATTCGATCGAAATCCTTCGGGCTGTCCGCGGTCACGATGCCGACCGCGCTGACCCAGCCCCGGCAATTCGGCTGGCACCCGACCCAGCTAAACCGCATCGGCAATTTGCGCTCTTCGAGAGTAGGCGCCGGCACGCGCCGAACCGCCGAGCGTGTCACCGATGCCGGGCAATACGATGCAGAGGGCGGCGGCGCCGAGCAGCGCCCAGCCGCGAAGATCAAGCGACCTCACGAGCCTCAATTTGGTTCCTTCCCCCAAGCCCCGGATAGGGCAGTGGCAATGGCCCCAGTTCAACGCCAGATGATCCAGACGATTCTGTCACACTGGCGTTATGAAAAAGGTAACCGCGCGAATCGCCAGCGTCCATAGAACCTTTGCTGCACCGCCACCGAAAATATGCGATATTTGCCGGAGTGTGGCGCAAATACCTGCGTCTGCAGGTTCCATGCTTCGGAACCGCGCAAATCCACGCACATGATGCAGCATGCCGCCTATGAAGCATTCATCTCCTCATGCATGGCCTGCCCCGACTGCGCCGAGCGCGGTGCAACGCCTGCCGCGCAATGCCGGGCGCGTGCCGTGATCTGGATTTACCGGCACACGCTGTCGCCGCTGGTCGGCTTACAACTGCCGCCATCTGCCGACCTGTTCGGTCTATGGCGACGAGGCGATCGGGCGTTTCGGCCTGTGGGGCGGCGGATGGATGACGCTGGCGCGGCTGTTGCGCTGCCAGCCCTGGGGCACCTCGGGTATAGACAACGTGCCGCTGACAAGACCGCCTGGCGCGCGATGGTATATGCCGTGGCGGTTCGGACGCTGGCGCGGGGTCAACGCGCCGTAAAACTACACAGCTATCGCGCAGAAGCCCTGAGAAAGCCTCGCGGCTGCTCGACCGGCCGCGTTCCGATGCGGTCGCGCGTGCCGCGGTCTTGTGCCGCACCGGTTCGGCAACCGGGGCGGCCGAGGTGGCCTCGACATTCGCGGTCTCGCCGGCGGCCAGCCTGACCGATAGAAGCAAGTTGGATTCATACGAGCGCCAGCGGTAACCGATGCCGAAACCCAAAGGCTGGCTGCGCCTGAACAGTTCGGCGTATTTCGCCTGGTAGCGGCCGGGAAATACGTTGATCGGACCAGCATAGCGGCCGAACGGAAAAAACCGCCATTTCTTCGGGTCGTAATTCGCCGAGCGGAATGCCGGAATCGTCCTGGATGATGGTGGCGCTGTTGGCGAGCAGGAAATCCCGCACCGTGGAGAAGTTGCCGGCATGCAGCAGGTAGGACGCGCTCTTGATCAGACTGTTGCCCGGCGCGAGCGTCTCGCAGAATTTCAGGAAGCCGCTGTTCTTGACGCCGCTGTTCGAAAGGTCGGTGCTGAAAAAATACAGCGTCTGTTCCTCGATTGTCGCTGCCGGCGAAGATGATGCGCGCGCCGCGCGTCGCGTTCTTGCCGGCGTCTTCGTTGGCGAGATGAACCACGCCATTGTCGTCGAGCGCGACCAGATCGACGCTGCGGATGGTCTTGCCCGAGCGCGCCAGGAAGACGTAGAGGATTGGCAGGGTGCCGCTGACCTCTCCGGCCCGCAGGTCGACCTTCATCTGCTTGGTGATGAAAAAGCTCAGGCGCAGGATCGATCCCAGCGAATGTTCGACGTAGTAGAGCGCGGGCCCGACGCCGCCACGCGGCAGCTTCAGGACGTCGGGCACCGGACCGGACGGTTCGAGCGCGCTCAGTACATAGGTCGTCGCCTTGGAATAGAACGCGTCCGCATAGAGGAAGTCCGGGCCGCTGAACATGTAGAACATCGTCGGCCGCGGCGCGGCCAGATTGGCGTCGGCCCAGGCCCGGATCTTGGAAATCTGGCTCTGCTCGAGCTGCGCCGAACGTCTCGTCGAAGAACCGTGCATGGCGCTGCCAGGACGGGTCCTTGGTGAGCGGCGTCAGCGGCGAATCGGCGGAAGGCGGCATGCCCGCAAGAAACCGCGCGGTATCGTTGGCGGTTGCGACATCGGCGGCGCGCGCAGGCGTCAAGGCCACGAGGACCGCGAAGGCAGCGATTGCTGCAATTTTCATGGTTTGAAGCATCTTCTATTCGCGGCTTGGGGATGCGGTCGCGGTGCCCCGATCGGGGCGCTTGCGGAAAACGGCATAGATCAAAAGGCCCGAAATCATAATCAAAATTCCCAGAAACGACTGCAACGGCCGGTCGACCAGAAGATAGTACATCATGAAAGCGGTCACGAGCAGGAAAACCACCGGAGTGACCGGGTATCCCCAGGCACGATAGGGCCGCGGCAGATCGGGTTGGGTGATGCGCAGCTTGATGACGCCAAGCACGGTGAAGAACGAGCAGAACAACAGCCCGAACTGGATGAAATCGAGCACGGCCTCGAAACTGCGGGTGAACAGCATCAGGTTGGCGACCGCGAGCTGGAACAGGATGGCATAGGCGGGCGCGCCCTGGGTCGATTTGCGGGCGAAGATCCGCAGCGCCGGGATGTCTTCCCCCATGGTCATCATCACGCGCGGGCCGATCCACATCATCGCGCTGATGGAGGATATGAGCCCGATACAGATCATCGCACCGACGATGCGGCCGCCGATTTCGCCGAAAATGTAGCTGCCGGCGATGCGGGCGACATCGAGCTGCCCGGACAGCTTGTCGATCGGCGTGGTGTGGAGAAACACCGCGTTCAGGGCGACATACAGCACGAGAACGATCAGCGTCCCCGCCAGCAGCGCGCGCGGCAGGCTCTGCTGCGGGGTGCGCATCTCGCCGATGATGTAGGTCGCGGCATTCCACCCGGAGAACGAATACATCACGAACACCAGCCCGATCGCGAACGGCGCGCTGGTGACATAGCCGAAGTCGGGAGCGGACGGCGCGAACGAGAGCGGTTGCGGCGTGCCGACGACAAATCCCGCGATCAGGAAGCGCGACGATCAGCACAACCTTCAGGATGGTCGAGATCAATTGAAAGGTGCTGGAGTGCCTGACGCCGCTCAGTTGCACGATCGACACCAGCCAGACCGACGCCAATGGCAAGCGCCAGCGGCGGGGCGCCCGGCAGCACCGACTTGCCATATTCGCCGAAAGCCATCGCGGCCAGCGCCACCGGCGCTGCGAAACCAACCGTCGCCGACACCCAGCCCGCCAGAAATCCGAAAGCCGGATGAAAGGCGCGGCTCAGGAAATTGTATTCGCCGCTCGAGCGCGGAAACATCGCGCCAAGTTCGCTGTAGGAAAACACCCCGCACAGCGCGACGATGCCGCCGACGGCCCACAACAACAGGATCGAAAAGCCCGAGGGGATGTCCTTGACCTGAAAGCCGAGGCTGGTGAAGACGCCGACGCCGACCATGTCGGCCACGACGATGGCGGTCGCCACGATCGACCGAGACCGTGGACCCGCCGCCGGGAAGCCGGCCGGTCCATGCCGCGCCTCCCGTTTCTGATGCCGCCATGCCGGTCCACGCTTCGGGCGTCACGCCCCTGACCTTTCCATCGTGCAGGTTGACCCCCATCAATTCAAGCAGTGTTAACAATGATTTAAATCCAGACCCAAATTTGGTAATATAATACCTTTAAGATCGTCTGCGAGCCGCTTCGAGCGGTCTGGGTCATTGCGAAAAGACGATGACCGCTCCCACAATCACGACACGATTTCGTGTTCTCTGAAGCTTCCGGGAGTGGGGAATATTCCCGGAAACTTAACGTCGCCGCAACGCTAAGCGAGCTGACATACGCCGATTGTCGGTGGATATTGGGGCAGTGGGTGGATGGTCGGAGCGAATCCGAAATTCCGGACGTATGATCGCGCAGGCCCGGTGAACTCCGCCGGGCGCGGCGCTGCCTGTACAGGCGCAAGCGCTTCGGCATCGCGCCGGTTTCAGCATTGGCGCTTGATCGTCGTCCTGTCGGCGCTGGTCCCGCTCTCTTTCGTTCTCGCTCAATGCGGCAAGGCGCCGAGCGCCGGCATGCTTGCGGCCAATGTGCAGGCTGTCGACGGGCGATTCCTTCGACGACCGCTTCCCGAAACCGCAATTCAAGGACCGCTTCCCGACCGCGAGCGAGAGCCTGGTGCAGCGGCAACCCTCCGACGCCCCTGCCCGGCGCACGGCGCGCGCAGAACCCGCCCCCTACCGGGTCGCGTCGCTGGCGCCGCAGGTTCCCGTACCAGCGTCCGCGCCAGAGAAGACCAGACCATGCTGGTCAGCCTGAAATCCTCGGCGTTTCCCTATCTCGGCAACAATCCGCGCACCGACGAGCCGTTCCTGAACATTTCCAATGGCGAACGCCGCGGCCATCGCAGCTTCAGCGGCCGGGTTTTCTGGCAGGACGAGACCTTCAACGACAACCGCGTCCTGATGCATGTCCCGGAGAATTTCGACATCCGCAAGCCGGGCGTCATCGTCGTGTTCTTCCATGGCAACGGCGCAACGCTGGAACGCGACGTGCGCGACCGGCAACTGGTGCCGCAGCAGATTTCGGATTCCGGCGTCAATGCCGTGCTGCTGGCGCCGCAACTTGCGGTCGATGCCGCCAATTCCAGCGCCGGCAAATTCTGGCAGCCCGGCGGGCTCAAGCGCTTCGTGACGGAATCAGCCGACCACCTCGCCGAGCTCTACGGCGATCCGCGCGCCGCCAAGGCGTTCGCCAACATGCCGGTCATCATCGTCGGCTACAGCGGCGGCTTTGTGCCGACCGCCTGGAGCCTGGAAGTCGGCGGCCTCGGCAATCGCGTGCGCGGCGTGTTCCTGCTCGATGCGGTTTATGGCGAGCTGGACAAGTTCGCGTCCTGGATCGAGAACAACCGGATCCGGCTTCTTCGTCAGTTCCTACACGCATTACACCAAGCGCCACGACCAGGAACTGATGCACATGCTGAGGGAAAAGGGCATCGCCGTATCCGAGAGACATGGACGGGCCGTTGAAGCCCGGCAGCGTGGTATTCGTCGAGACCCCCGAAGGCGTGACGCATCGCGATTACGTCACGCACGCCTGGACCGAAAATCCGCTCAAGGAAGTGCTGGTCAAGATGGCGGCAACGCCGGCGTTGACGCGGGTAGCGGCAAGCCCACTTCCCCCGAGAACCGAGTAATCCTAGCTCGCGGGCACCCTCGCCGCATCGGCACTCTAAGATCTTGCGTCGGACAGCCTGCGCGCTATAGATCACCGCGATCAGCGCCAGCGCGACAAAGCCCATCGCCACGTATCCGGCGCCGTATAGCAGATCGCGCGCATACAACACGCCGCCGATCGCCGAACCGACCGCCTGCCCGATATAAAGCACCGAGGTGTTGAGCGACACCGATGCCGAGGCGAGCGCCGGCGCGGCACTGCGACCAGCCGGACCTGCTGCATCGAGTTGGTCGAGGCAAAGCCCAACCCCCAGAGCGCGACCGAGCCGGCCATCAGCGGATAGATGCCGGCGCTGAGCGCCCATCCGGTGATGCCCGCCAGCATCAGGATCGTGAACAGCACCGAGGTCTTGTAGGGCCCCCAGGAATCGACAATGCGGGTTGCGATCGCAATTCCGATGAAGCCGAACACGCCGTAGAGCGCGAACACCAGCCCGACCGCATCCGGGCCGGCATGCGTCAGTTTGGTCAAAAGCGGCCCCATGAAGGTGAACACGACGAATTGGCCGGACATCTGCAGCGTCGTGATCAACAGCAGCAAAACGATCATCCGGTTGCGCGCCGACATCGGTCCAGGTCTTGAGATCCACCCGCGCGCCGACCAATCCGCCCGGCAGCCGCCACGCCAGCAGCAGGAAACTGAGACAGCCGATCACGCCGATGCCGCCATAGACCGCGCGCCAGCCGTAACGGCTGGCGATAAACGTGATCAGCGGCAGGCCGACCGCCGCGGCCAGCGACCAGCCGAGAAAGATGTAGGCGATGGTGCTGCCGCGTTTTTCCGGTGAAACGATCAGCGCCGCGGTGCCTGCCGCCTGCGGCGTGTAGAGCGCGCCGACCGCCAGCATGATCAGGCGAATGACAAGCAGGGTCGCATAGTCGGGCGCCAAGGCCGACGCGGCGTTGGTCAGCGCCAGCACCGCGAGCGTCGCCGTCAGCAAGCGTGCGGCGCTCGATCCGGCTGGTCAGCCACGCCGTCAGCGGCGAGCCGATGCACAGCATCACCGCGCCAAAGGTGATCAGCAATCCGGCGTCGCGGACCGTGACGCCGAGATCCGACGACAATTCGATCAGCATGCCCGCCGGCGCCAGCACGGAACAGCCGGTGACGATATTGCCGAACATCAGCGCGGTGGGCGCGAAGCGGCGATGGATGCGACCGTCGCGGCAGGTTTTTCATGCAAATGCATGTAGACCACGCCGATCTGGAATAAAAGGGCAGCGGCAGGACTATTTCGCGGAGCGCGTATGCGCGGCCGGCGCCACGCTGCAGATTTTCTCAGCGGAATGCCGCGATTGCACCGCGCGAATCCCCTGCTATACCGCTGCTTCCCGCTTACCTGCGCTCGTTCGCAGGAGTGAGCCACAGGAGACCGCCATGCTGACGACAAGAACAAGCCCGCGTCAGGATTCCAGTACAGCCTCGCGAATCTGAAGCCGGTCGAATCCAGCAAGATCGCCCTCACCTTCCCCGACGGCGCCAAGCGCGAATTTCCCAAAAACATCACCGGCCTCGATATCGCCAAGGGCATTTCGCCGTCGCTGGCCAAGCGCACGGTGGCGATGGCGCTCGACGGCGTGGTCGTCCGATCTCGCCGATCCGATCGAGCATGATGCGAAAATCGAATTCATCGCCCGCGACGATGCCCGCGCGCTGGAACTGATCCGGCATGACGCCGCCCATGTGCTGGCCGAAGCGGTGCAGTCGCTGTGGCCGGGCACCCAGGTCACGATCGGTCCGGTGATCGAGAACGGCTTCTATTACGACTTCTTCCGCAACGAGCCGTTCACGCCGGAAGATTTTGCCGCGATCGAAAAGAAGATGCGCGAGATCATCGCGCGCGACAAACCCTTCACCAAGGAGATCTGGACGCGCGAACAGACCAAGCAGGTGTTCCGCGACAAGGGCGAGATGTTCAAGGTCGAACTGGTCGACGCGATTCCCGGCCGACCAGACCATCAAGATCTACAATCAGGGCGACTGGTTCGATCTGTGCCGCGGCCCGCATATGACGTCCACCGGCAAGATCGGCAACGCGTTCAAGCTGATGAAGGTCGCGGGCGCCTATTGGCGCGGCGACAGCAACAATCCGATGCTGACGCGCATCTACGGCACGGCGTTCGCCAAACAGGAAGAGCTCGACGCCTATCTGAAGCAGATCGAGGAAGCCGAGAAGCGCGACCATCGCAAGCTCGGCCGCGAACTCGATCTGTTTCATTTCCAGGAGGAAGGTCCCGGCGTGGTGTTCTGGCACGCCAAGGGCTGGACGCATCTTCCAGGCGCTGATCGCCTATATGCGCCGGCGGCTTGCCGGCGATTACAACGAGGTCAACGCGCCGCAGATTCTCGACAAGGCGCTGTGGGAAACCTCGGGCCATTGGGAATGGTATCGCGAGAACATGTTCGCCGCGCAATCGGCCGGCGACGAGGCCGAGGACAAGCGCTGGTTCGCGTTGAAGCCGATGAACTGTCCGGGCCATGTGCAGATCTTCAAGCATGGCCTGAAAAGCTATCGCGACCTGCCGCTGCGGCTGGCCGAATTCGGCGTGGTGCATCGCTACGAGCCGTCGGGCGCGATGCATGGGCTGATGCGGGTGCGCGGCTTTACCCAGGACGACGCGCATGTGTTCTGCACCGAAGCGCAGCTCGCCGACGAGTGCCTGAAGATCAACGATCTGATCCTGTCGACCTATGCGGATTTCGGCTTCGAGGGCGATCTCACGGTGAAGCTCTCGACCCGGCCGGAAAAGCGCGTCGGCACCGACGAGATGTGGGATCATGCCGAGCGCGTGATGGCGACGGTGCTGGCGCAGATCGAGGCGCAGGGCCACAACCACCGCATCAAGACCGCGATCAATCCCGGCGAAGGCGCGTTCTACGGCCCGAAATTCGAATATGTGCTGCGCGACGCCATCGGCCGCGACTGGCAATGCGGCACCACGCAGGTCGACTTCAATTTGCCGGAGCGCTTCGGCGCGTTCTACATCGATGCCGACGGTTCGAAGAAAACGCCGGTCATGGTGCATCGCGCGATCTGCGGCTCGATGGAGCGCTTCATCGGCATCCTGATCGAGCACTTCGCCGGCAATTTCCCGCTCTGGCTGGCGCCGGTCCAGGCCGTCGTCACCACCATCACCTCGGAAGGCGACGAATACGCCAAGGTGGTCGCCGCAGCCGCGCGGCGCGCCGGGCTTGCGCGTCGAGATCGATCTGCGCAACGAGAAGATCAACTACAAGGTCCGCGAACATTCGCTGGCGAAAATTCCGGCGCTGCTGGTGGTCGGCAAGAAGGAAGCCGAGACCCATTCGGTCTCGATCCGGCGGCTGGGCAGCGAGGGCCAAACGGTGATGCCGACGGATGAAGCGATCGCGGCGCTGGTCGATGAGGCCACGCCGCCGGATGTGAAGCGGGCGAACGCCGCGCACCTGAATTTAGAGGCCTGCTAAATCGTGTCTGCTTGCCAGCGTGCTCCGGTCACCCGATATGCCGGTATGACCGCTCAGCGACACGAAACATGGAAATGCCTATGCCCGACGCCATCGACCTCCTGAAAATCCGCCGCTCGGTGAAGCCGCGCGAGATGGGCGGTCCCGGCCCCTCGCCGGCCGAGCTCGAAACCATTCTGACCATCGGCGCGCGGGTGCCCGATCACGGCAAGCTGACGCCATGGCGCTTCATCGTGTTCGAGGGCGATGCGCGCGCCCGCGCCGGCGAGGTGATCGCCAAGGTGTTCGCGCAGAAAAATCCGCAAGCCACGCCGGCCGAAATCGAGGTCGAGAAACGCCGGCTGATGGATGCGCCGCTGGTGATCGCCGTGGTCAGCTTCACCAGGCCGCATCCCAAGGTGCCGCCGTGGGAGCAGGAATTGTCGGCCGGCGCCAGCGCGATGAACATCGTCACCGCGGCGACCGCGCTCGGTTACGGCGCGAGCTGGCTGACCGGCTGGTTCGCGTTCGACCGCGACGTGCTCGACGGGCTTGGATTGAAGGCGGACGAAAAGCTCGCCGGCTTCATCCATATCGGCACGCCGTCGAAGCCGAGCGAGGACCGCCCTCGCCCGGCGCTCTCGGATATCGTGACGCGGTTTTAACGCGCGATCGGTTCTGATTGAATCAGAACCGACGCTCTGGTCTTTTGTTTTGACGCGTTTTCTTTACGCGAACCGGTATCCACCCCGGATCAAGTCCGGGGCAGGCTTGTCGCTCGAAAACGCTCTAACCCGCATCCTCACGCCGCTTGCGACGGCGCGCTGGCCGAACCTGAACAGCAGCGCTTCGACCTCGGCCGCGGGCTTGGCCGCACTGAACAGAAAGCCTTGCACCTCGTTGCAACCTTCGGCGCGCAGCCAGTCGAGCTGGTCGACGGTTTCCACGCCTTCGGCCGTGGTGGTGATGTTGAGGCTGCGGCCAAGGCCGGAGATCGCTCTGCACGATCGCAACGCAATCGGAGCGCTGCGGCGAGATCCTTCACAAACGAGCGATCGATCTTGATCTTGTCGAACGGAAAGCTTCTGAGATAGCTGAGGCTGGAATATCCGGTGCCGAAATCGTCCATCGAAATGCTGACGCCGAGTTCGCGCAGCTGATGCAGGATCGCAAGATTGGCCTCGGTCTCCGCCAGGAAAAGCGACTCGGTGATTTCAAGCTCGAGCCGCCGTGGCGACAGACCGGAATGCGCCAGCGCCGAGATCACCACCTGAACCAGGTTGCGGCTGCGAAACTGTACCGGGGACAGATTGACGGCGACCTTGACATCCGCGGGCCATTTCGCCGCCTCGGTGCAGGCCTCCCGCAACACCCACTCGCCCAGCGCGACAATCAACCCGATGTCTTCGGCAACCGGAATGAAGTCCGCCGGTGAAATCATGCCTCTTTGCGGATGCCGCCAGCGCAGCAGCGATTCAAAGCCGCTGATCCGGTCAGCGGCGATATCCACCAGCGGCTGATAGTGAAGTTCAAATTCGCCATTCGCGAACGCGCGACGCAGATCGAGCTCCATATCGCGGCGCTTCTGCGCCTGCCGGTCCATCTCCCGCTCGAAGAACCGGTGAACCCCGCCGCCATCCGATTTGGCCCGGTACAGCGCCATGTCGGCATTGCGCATCAGTTCCTCGCTGGTCTCGCCGTCGCCGGGCGACAGCGCAATGCCGATGCTGGCGCCGATCACGACCTCGATGCCGTCAATCTCGTAAGCATGCGCTCAACGTCTTGATGAGCCGCGTCGGCATAGTCGCTGGCCTCGTTCGGCGAAACAACGTTGGTCAGTATGACCGCAAACTCGTCGCCGCCGAGCCGGGCGACCAGATTGTTGCCGAGAACCTGCGATCTGCAGCCGATCGGCTACAGACCTCAAGAGGCGGTCGCCGATCGGATGGCCGAATGAATCATTGACGTTCTTGAACAGGTCGAGGTCGACGCATAGCGCCGCAACTCTGCTGCTGCCGAGGCCGCCCTCCCGCCAGCGCCTGCTTGAGACGCTCCTGAAACAGCTCCCGGTTCGGCAAATCGGTCAGGCCATCGTGGTGGGCCATGTAGGCGATGCGGGCCTCGGCCTGGCGTCGTTCGGTGATGTCGACAACGGCGACGAGGTAGCCGTCGCGGTCCGTCGAACATGACGCGCCGCCCGAACGTCAGCACCTGAATTTCGCTGCCATCGGCTTTGAGATGTCGCCAGGTGCGCTCGGAGTGGTAGGCATCGCCGACCTGCCGCAGGGCCTGGCTGTGGGTAGCCCATTCATCCTTCGGCCATATCTCCTGAAGCTTCATGCGCAAAAACGTCACCCGGCTGTAGCCATAATGCTGCACGGCTGCGTCGTTGACACCGAGGAAATCACTGGTCTTCGCGTCGAACACCCACATCGGCATCGGATTGTTGTCGAACAGCAGCCGAAACGAGGCTTCGCGCCGCTTGAGAGCCGTGACATCCGAAACCGTCAGCGCGAGAATATCGCCGAACGCGGTAGCGCCGAGCTTGAGGCAGCGTTCGTCGCTGTCAATCTCGAACTGATCGCGGCTGCCGCTCCTGATCACATCAAGCAATCGTCCGATCACCTGCGGCTGACAGAGCAGATTCCCGCCGGCGCTGAGCCGGCGCCACAGTAAGCCCGTTGACGGCAGCTTGAGCTGCCGCGAGGCGCCGTCATTGTGGTGCACGACCTGAAAATCGAACGGCTCGCCGCGGCAATCGCGTATAGCCGCAAGCGACAGCACGCCCTCATCGGTAGTGGAAAAAATCGCATCGAGCAGATTATACTGCGGGGCCCGTTCGTTGACATAGGCGCCGATCAGCGTGCCGCCCCAGCGTGAGGATGTCGGCAGCGCGAGGATATCGTAGGTCTGGACCAGACCATCGCGCACGCAATGCGCCGCGGCGAGATAGGGACGGTTGTTCTGCAGCGCATTGGCGGCGGCTTCGCCGAGCGCGGTGGCGCAATCGGGCGGCAGCGCGCTGAGCGGAATATCCCAGCGCTCGTCGTTCAGCCATTGCTGGACGTAGCGGCCGGTGCGCGACACTTCCAGCGCTCCATCGTTGTTTTTCAGCAGGACGATATGATCCGCCAGACGACCGAGGCTGCCCAGCATCACATCTTCATAGCGAGGCAGGCCTTCACCCGGCCGAAGTGCTGCCTGCCACTTTCGTTGCAGGACGGGAACGTCGTCGAACATTTCGGTATTGAGTTTTCCGGATGATCTTTTGGCGGCAAACATGAATTCCCCACAACGCGAGCGTCCCCGCTGCATCCAATGCAGGGCTCCTTAATGCGGTGTGAAAATCATGAAAGGGTAGCGGCAAACCGCCGATTATGAAGGTTTTAAGCCATGCGATGGTTAGTGCGCGTTAGCGACTATGACAGTTGTCACCGGATTGACGCGGCGAGAAGACCCTCATCCCCTGCGTGAGCGCAATTGCGCTCATCGCTGGAGGAGCGACCTCTTGGTCACGTCTCGAAGGATGAGCATGTGCAGCCTCATGGTTCGAGACGGCGCAAACGCGCCTCCTCACCATGAGGTGCTGGACTAATGCGCGACGACCTCGACCTCGCCGTCGACACCGTTGACGACGTTGAACGGACGCTCGAACACCTTGCCCTCGTTCTTGGCGATGGCGCGATATTCGCCTTCGGACAGGATGACGCGGGGAAAAGCGCCGATCAATTCCTTGATGACGTCGCCGCCCGGCGTGATCACGGACCATGCGGTGTTGGCCAACGCCTCGCCGCCCTTGTCGCTGACCAGCTTTAACGTGATCACCGCGGCGCGATGCGTGATGATGACGTCGGTCAGCTTGCCGGCCTGAACGCGGATATCGGAGCGCACCACGGAATTGGCGTCGCCATAGTTGGAAATGATGTAGTAGGTCCCCTCCGGCAGCAGCGCGACATCGCCGGCGGAGACGCTTGGCACCAAGGGCGCGCGCTCGCCGACTTCAAACTGGCTGCCCTTGTAGATCGCGAACGAAATCTGGTTCTGCGGAATTTTGCTGGTGCCGACGCGGCCTTCGATGCGCAGGCCGCCCGCCGGAAGCACGAAGAACTCGCGGACGGTCTCGGACTTCAGGGTCACCGGCCGCACCGCGCTGACGAGGCCGAACGCGACGTGGACAACATAGCTGCCCGGCGGCAGCACGATGTTGGGTGTCGCGCCGTGGTCCTCGCGGATTATTTTGAAGGTGCCGGTCTCGTCCGGCCGGTCCGGAAAAACCCGCCACACCAGTCCGCTGTTAATGACCGGCAGGTCCTTGCCGTAACGCGCCGTCAGCGACAACACGGCCTGACCGGCCGTCGAAGTGCTTGGAGCCGCAATCACAGGCGGTATCGCGGCAACAGGCGGCTGCGTCAACGGCGCGGGCAAATTCGGAGTCGATGCCGGACCGGACGGTGGGGCGAGGCTCATCGCGCCCCCCGACGGTTCCGGAACCGAGGCTGGCGGTATCGGCGGCGGGTGGTCGGTAAACATCTGCGCCGAGACAACGGCCGGAAGCCCCGAGACCAGCATCAAGACCAGCATGGCGCCGAGCGCGCATGCGAAAACCCGGCGTCTGCCTCGTCCGGATCCAGTGATGCCGCTACCCCCGAGAGTCATAAGGCATGCTTTTCACCGAAAACGCGGCAAATTCAAGCCTGCCGGCCGGCTTTGCGGCGCGGGATGTGACATCGGCAAAAAGTCTCGGTGTCGCCGGGGGGTCGCGGTGCAGTCGCAATCCCTGCCTAGTCCGTCCAGATCGCGGCATAAACCATGCTTGTGGCTGGTTCTGGCGGGGTCTAGCCGTAGCGAATAGACTGGTCTTCGAAGGAGAAATCCGGTGCTGGAGAAGCTAATCGGGCGCGGCCAAAACGGCACAAATGGCCGCGGCAGAGAGGGACTTGGCAGCACCCGGCGGCCGGTGATCGGGCTGGCGCTGGGCGGCGGCGCCGCGCGCGGATTTGCCCATATCGGCATTGTCAGGACATTGGTCGAGCATGGCATCGTCCCCAATATCGTGGTCGGCACGTCGATCGGCGCGGTCGTCGGCGGCGCCTATGCGGCGGGCCAACTCGATACCCTGGAAACATGGGCGCGCGGCCTGCAGCCGCGAAATATCCTCGGTTACCTCGATATCCGCCTCAACGGCTCAGGCCTGATCGGCGGCGACAAGCTTGCCACGCAACTCGAGGCTGCCCTCGGCCAGACGCTGATCGAGGAATTGCCGATGAAATTTGCCAGCGTTGCAACGGAAGTTCGTACCGGTCACGAGATCTGGCTGACCCATGGCCGGATCGTCGATGCGATGCGCGCCTCCTACGCCCTGCCCGGGATATTTGCGCCGGTGCTGGTGGGCGACCGCTGGCTGGTCGACGGCGCGCTGGTCAATCCGGTGCCGGTGTCGGCGGCGCGGGCGTTCGGCGCGGAAATCGTCATCGCAGCCAATCTCTCCAGCGACGTCTTCAATCACTCGACGACGATCTATACCCACGGCCCGTCGGCCGAAGTTAAAGCCGCCATCGCGCCGGAAGCCCTGATCGAGCCTGTTGCGCCACCGAAACGCGGCTTCGGCCGGCTGTTTTCTCCCGAGCGCACCGTGAAGCGCGAGTTTTTCGGCGGCGGCGGACGGCCGGGCATCTCCACCGTCATGGTCGATGCCTTCAACATCATGCAGGACCGTATCACCCGCGCGCGCCTGGCCGGCGATCCGCCTGATCTGTTGATCTCGCCCCGCGTTGGTCAAATCGGCTGGTTCGATTTCCACCGCGCCGACGATCTGATCAGGCATGGCGCGCGCGCCGCCGAGCGCGCCATCGAGTCGATCCAGGAAGCGATCCACATTCTCGCGCCCGGCGCGTGACCGGCCAGGCAGTCTCAATATATTCTCAGGCGGTCTTGATATATTCGCGCAGCGCTTCCTGCTCGGTCTCGTATTCCCTGACCCGCCACTTGACGATGTCGCCGATGGAAATCAGGCCGACAACCTTGCCGTCCTCGACCACCGGCAAATGCCTGAACTTGCCCATCGTCATCATTTCCATGATCGCGCTGACGGTATCGCTCTGCTTGCAGCTGATGACCTTGCGCGTCATCACCGCGCTGACCGGTTCGTCGAGCACCGCAGCGCCGCGTTCACCGAGCACGCGGACGATATCGCGCTCCGACAGGATGCCCTCGATGCGGCCTTTGCTCATCGCCAGTACGGCGCCGATCTTCCGCTCCGCCAAAATCCTGATCGCAGCGGAGAGCTTTGTTTCCGGCTCGACGCTCTGGATCTGATGGCCTTTGGTATCGAGAATTGCACGTACCGTCATTGTCGCCTCCTTGAAGTCGATCGCGCCAAGGAACGAGCGCGATCTCTGTTCCCTTGAGTCTTCAATCAACAGCGCAGCGCCTGTTTCGTTGCAGGCGCATTCGGCGAGCAAGGCTGTCAGGCATGCTGGTGCCTTGCCTCATCATGCTTCGGATGATGAATGAAATCGCCTTGCGCCGCAAGCGACGATCAGCCGCGATCCGATGCGTCCTGCGATGACGCATCCGCAGCATCGGTCGCGGCGCGCGGAACCGGATCGAACAGCGAAAACAGTACGAGGCCTGCGAAAAACCCGCCGATATGCGCCTGCCAGGCCACGCTGCCGCCGTCCGCACCGATCGCGATCGATCCGATGCCGAAAATGATGTTGACGCCGAACCAGACGGCAAGAAAACCGAGCACGCGCGTATTGCGCAGTGCACGCATCAGCGAAAGCGCCGGCACCCGCGCTGCGGCGTCGGCGTCGCCACGGCTGAACGAGAGGAAGCTGCCCTGCACAAAGGCAAAGCGGATCGCCGCCGCCATCGTGCCGGACACCGACGCCGAAGCGCCGATCATCGGCGCCAGCGCGTGTTCATGGGTGACGAGATGCGCCAGCGCGCCGGCCACCGCCGTCACCGCCATGAATGCGAAAAACCGGATCGCGCCAAACCGGCGCGCCAGTGCACTGCCGAACGGCAACAACCACAACACGTTAAATCCGATATGGCTGAGATTGGCGTGCAGCAGCGAATAGGTCACGAAGCTCCAGACCTTGGCGCCGGCGCCGCCGGGAAGCGGGATCGCCAGCAGCGTCGAATCGTAGCGCTTCGGAATGAAGCCGAACATCTGGATCACGATGTCATCAAGATCGAGCGGCAACAGCATCCGCACCGCGTGAATGACCGCAAGCAGCGCAATATACGCCGTCAGGGCGCCCGGCAGCGTCAGGATCGGCTCGCTCGGGGCCTCCGGCGGCAATTCTGGTGCGGATTCCAGTTGAGATTCCAAGGGGGTCGAAGACCTCAGGCGGCGGCTCACACGAGCGATTGCGCCCCAATAGGCGGCTTCACGCGGCAGCGCAAGCGCGCAAACGGGAGGTCATGCGCCGCACCGCGTCGCCGGGACCTCAACATCGAGCGATTAGCTCTGGGCTCGAACAAGCCGTCTCGATAGAATGCGGATCGAGGACAGGCCTCTTTCATAGCCGCGCACAGTGCTATCCGTGCGCCCCGAGGTCGCTGCAAATTTCTGGTTCTGAAATTGAATTCTCAGGTCTTTGCTGATGCGCCCACGCGGCGCAGCGGCAATGCACAGCAGGAGGGACGGCCATGGGTACCATCTCTTGGGCACACGGCGTTAGCGGCAATTTCAACACGGCAGCGGACTGGGTTGGCGGTGTCGTACCGGGCGGCCTCGACGATGCCGAGCTCACGGCAAGCGGCACTTATACCGTCACCAGCTCACAGTCCAATACCGTATTCGGCGTGGCGTTAGCCTCCGGCGCGACCCTGGCCGTCACCAACGGCACCTTCACGGCCGCCGATGGAACCGATGGCGCCGACAATGCCGGCACCATCTCGATCGGCAACAACACCATGTTCATAGTCGGCGGCGCGTCAAACTCGACAATCGAGCTTAAGGACTCGGGCATCATCACGCTCAACTCCACCGGGTCGCCCACGACGCTGGTTCTCGCCAACTCCTTTGGTAGTCAGATCATCGATCTGGACGGCGGCGGCAAACTGAAGCTTTCAGGAAACGGCAATAATCTCATCACGACCAACGTTCTCGGAACCATCCTCGAGAATAACGACACGATCAGCGGCTCAGGCACGATAAATCTCGTTTTGGAAAACAGCGGACTGATCGATGCCAACGGATCCAGGCCGCTCGTCATCCTCGGAACCGGGGCCAATTCTAGTAGCGGTACGATCGAGTCGACTTCGAGCGGCGGCTTAGACCTCAACGGCGTTACGTTCGACAACTCGGGCACGATTAAAGCAACGACGGCCGGCGCCGTTATCGACTTGGACAATTCAATCATCCAAAACGGGACAGTGTCGACGGTCGCGGGCAGCGCGATCGTGAGTTTGTCCAATTCAGTGAACGCTATCGAAGCCGTCAGCGTGGACAATGCCGGCGCTATAGAGATCAGGGAATTCTCAACGCTGGTTTTTGGTTCAAGCAATATCGTCCAAAACTCGGGAATCATCGCACTGAATGCGGGGGGCGGCCTAAGCAGCGTACTTGTGCTTGACGGCACGGTTACGCTGGAAGGCAAAGGCAAGTTGACGCTGACCGATAGTTCGAAGAATCTTATCGACAGCAATGGCTTATCCGCTCAGCTTAACAACATCAACAACACGATCCGCGGCGCCGGCACGATCGGCGACGCCAACACCGCATTGGTTAACGATTCAGTGATCGACGGCACGGGCAAGAACCCGTTGGTCATCGCCGCGAGTTCAAGCACGGTCCAGAACACCGGCACCATCGAATCAAGCAGCACGGGCGGGGTAGAATTTTTGGGCGTTTCGGTCCTCGGCGGGTCAATCGGGGTCGTCGAGGCAAGTACTGTCGGCTCGCACATCGATCTATCAGGTGGTGCAATCAACGGCGGGAAAGTGAAGATTGCCGCCGGCGCCACGATCGATACGCTCCCCGGAGGTCCTGGCGGAGTGATCGCGGATTTATTGTCATTCGATAATGCGGGCACGCTGTTAGTGAACGATAACACCACCCTTCTCCTTGGCTCCAGCGTGGACAACACCGGCATCATCGACGTGAACGGCGATGGCGCTCCGACGTCTCTCGAAATTGAAAACGATGTGTTTCTGACAGGAACTGGCAAGGTAACCCTGACTGGCGGCGGCGCCATCATATCCAACGGATCGTCGGCCGCGCTTGTCAATGTCAGCAACACCATTTCGGGCAACGGTGTCATTGGCGATAGCAACCTCACCTTCGATAATGACCCTAAAGGGTTAGTTGATGCGACCGGGAACGGAAACCTAGAGATCGAAGGGAGCACCAATAACGAAGGGACGATGGAGAATACCGGAACAAGCGCCCTGATTTTTTTTAATGGCGGCTCGATGACAAACAGCGGCACAATAGAAAACAACACCGCGGCCGGTGTGGTGACTATAGCTGACCCGATCGAGAACAACGGCACGCTTCGCGCGAGCGCCGGAAATTTCGACATTGGAGGCGCACTTAGCGGCACAGGGTCGTTGCTTATCAGCGGCAGCGGCGAAATGAATTTTGAGGGAAATGCCGGCATTACTCAGAACGTGACTTTCTCTGCTGGCGCGACCGGCACGTTGGAGTTTCAGGCCATTGCGACCACGACGCCGACGGCGATCTACGACGGCGTGATCTCAGGGTTCGGCGCCGCCGATGCGATCGATCTCTTCGGTCTGAGTTACGTCGCCGGCAGCAGCACCGTCGTCTCCAAGGTGTTCAGCGCAGGCGACACGACGCTCACCGTAACGAATGGGACCGACACCGTGGCACTCAAGTTCGCCGGCAACTTGACCGGTCACACGTTTGTGCTGGGAGACGACGGCTCCGGCAAAACGCGGATAACCGATCCGGTGGGCAAGATCGCATCGGGCGCCACCACGACACTGGCTTCCACCGCGAATGACAGCCCGTCGCTGACCAACTTCGCCGCCGCCAGCAACATCGCGCTGTTGGGGAACTACATGGCGTCGATGTTTGCCTCCGTGGGGGGCCACGTCGGCACCCCCACGGTGGAGACATCGCAGAACCAGATGGTGCTGGCACCCCCGCACGCCTGATGAGAATGTCGCCTAATGTGAAGGTTTTCGGATGCCGGCCCATGATGGTGGCGCGGCGCGCACGGGGGCCGGCGTCCGCAAACCTTCACAAAAGCGGACATGGATTATCAGCCGGGGTGTAATTCTCCTCCCGCATCCCCACATACTGTCCATGACCCAATGGCAACCACCCAAGCGCGAACCTCCGAAGACCAAGGCTGAATTGCGCGAGATGCTGACCGAAGCCGTCCGCAATTCGCAGGCCGAGAATATGCGTTTGCAGAAGGCCAGGAAAGTTAAGATGGCCTAACTCATAACGTGAGCGTGCGGTGGAGATGAAGATGGCAACTGGAGTATTCCGCACTAGTGACGGTTCGGTGCAGGTTGACTATGACGGCATCAGCATCCCCATTCCACGGTCGAAGTATGATGAAAATGGGTACAAGCCGGACTTCAATGAACTGCCGCTGGAAGCGGATTATTGGGCCGATCAGGAAAAGCAAAGAGCGGCCGATGCCAAGAAGCGCTTATAACTCATATCGCCCGCCGCCGTCGGTTGTGCGCGACTGAGACACACGCAAAAGCCGCCAAGGTTTCCCTTGACGGCTTGTTGCGTTGCGTTTTGCGTGGCGGCTTACTGCGTCGAGCGGCGCTCGAACGTAGCCATGCCTGCCTCGCCTCTGGGCGCACAGCGCGCGCCGGTGCGTTGCCAGTTTGTCGGGTCAACGATCCCCGATCAGGTAAATTTGTCACCGGCGATGATAGCGATCAAGCCAGCGTTACTGTCCTATAGGAAGAAATAGATTTCATCATGCCTTTACAAAAGAACGCTAAGACGCGCCCAACATTATTTGGGTTGCGAACGATGAACAATTTGAAACAGAAATTTGATGCCTCGACGGTCGCGGTTTTGCGGCAGGCATTGAACGAAGTCGTTGCGGATCGACGCTTCTTGGTCCGCAAGTCCGCGACACCGCTAGAAGTGGCGGAGCATATTCTTGAGCAGGCAGCTTCCGGCGAACGCGACCTCAACCGTCTGAAAAGTTCGGCATTCGAGAAGCTTGGTGTCGCTGCCTGAAGGCATCTGTAGCCGTTTCGTTGTGGCAATAGAAAAAAGGGCGACCCTTGCGGGGCGCCCTTTTTGTTGTCGTGAATGGAAGCTTTGGCTAGGCGGCAATTTGCCTTCGTGCCTCGTACTGCAATAAATATCAATGAAAACAACGGAGGGAGGGCTCTGAGAAAGCCCTCCCTCGATCGACGTTAGCCTTGCGCGCCAGGGAAACCGGGCGACATCCCCACCCCTCCCCGCGCGACGACCAAACTGTTTGACGCCACCTGTGTAACAACCTCGCGCGCCCATGGGGACAAACGAGCGAGGATGCAATGCGCTGATCCTAGCAGCCCCGCGCCGATCGCCAACCTCATAGTTAATTTAACGTTAACGACGCAAAAACCTCCGGAAATGCGGCCGCGGCATGGACGCTGCACTGCCTGTCTTGCACAACAAACCGGGGAATGCGCGTGACTGAAAGCGAGACAGATGTGTCCTGTCGAGCCGAACGCGGGGACAGGGTTGCTTCATGAAACATCCGTCGAACCGCGAGTTTTTCGCATATTGGGACGAAAGGCGCGGCGACGGCCGCGCGCCCGACCGTAGCGAAATCGAGCCCGGCGCGGTGCGGGGACTGCTCGGCGATATCTTCGTGCTGTCCTATGATGCCGCCACCGGCTATCCGTTTCGCGTCGCCGGCACCCGGGTCTGCGCCCTGCTCGGCTGCGATCTGAAGGATCGCAGCTTTTCGGCGCTGTTTGCACCCGACAGCCGCCGCGACATCGAAGAGATCATCGCAGTGGTGGCCGAGGAAATGCTGGCCGCGGTCGCCGGCATCCGCGCGACGTCGCACGACGGCTCACCGGCGCATCTGGAATTGCTGCTGCTGCCGTTCAACACCCGCGCCCATACGCCGATCAGCCTGACCGGGCTGCTGGCGCCATTCAGCGAACGACACAGCCTGCTCGGCGAATTCAAGCTGACATCGTGGCGCTATCTCGGCCATCCGCCGCAGCGCTTCATTCCCCGCGCGCTGCGCAAACTGGCGATCGCACGCGGCTTCATGGTCTATGAAGGCCTCAGCTAGGACGCGCCTCTCATCAAGCGAGTTGCCGTAACGAGATTTGGCGCGGCCAAGGTAAGCCGTTAGCGTCACCTGCTCGGTGACATCAACCAAATCGCCGGAAGGTGACGTCCTACGTCTTCGCTGCCTTCACCGGCATGATTTGCAGCAACGGACCTGGTCCGACGGATATCTGCCCGATGAACGGGCGATCATGCGCGGCGATCAGCAGGACCGACGTGGCGACGCCGGTCGCGAACAGGCCGAGGGCGATGGATGATGCCAGCCTGTTGTCGCAGTGTACCAGCGCGATGACGATCAGCTCGCATGCCGCTTGCAAATAAAGACACCACCATTTGACCGCATTGACCTCGGCCTCGCTGACGATGATCCGCTGCCGGCGCGCGTCGAGCGCAGTGTCCAGTGCGGTGATAATTTCACGCTGGGCAGTCTGCTGACCGGCGGCTGTCGGCGTCATCGCGACGACCACCTGCAGCGCCTCTGCGAGCGGCGCGGGTGCAGCCCGCAGCGACGCCGTCTGGTGGGCCATCATCGGCCATTCCACCGTTGCGGCCTGCTCGACATAGCTGCGCACCGACGCGATCAACCGGGCCTCCTGCTCGGCCGGCAGGCCAGCGGCGAGCAGCGTGACCGCGCGCAGCGCGCTGGCCTCGCGGCTCACCGCGGCGCTGGCGTGATCATTGTCGGCCCAGACCTGCGCGGCGGTGAACGCCACGAACAGCCCGAAGAGGATGCCGAGCACCGGCAACATTCCCGGAGAAATCACCTTGAATGATTTGGCGCGCCCTTCGGTCGCCAGCGCCGACACGGCCGCGAAGATGCCCGCAGCCAGCAGATAGGTAAAGCCGAAGATGACCAGCGCCATCGATGGCACCGGCAGATTGTGGATCCAGTCGCTCATCGCGGTCCCCCCAAGTGCGGCCTCGAAATCAACGGCCTCGAATTAGCTACTTTGGACCAAACTGCCATAAGAGTTGCGCTTGACCACCGGCAAGGCATGACAACTGGTTCGCCAGGTCATTCCGCCAGTTCCGGCCACGGCACGATGGTCGATTTCACCGTTTTCATGGCCATCGCATCGGCCACCGCGCGGCTGATCCCCTCCTCGGAAAACGGATACAGCGTCTGCATCTCGAGCCAGGGGTATTTGTGGCGCGTGCGATAAAGCATGTCGACGCCGAGCGGCAGATCGTTGCCGGTGAAACCCCATGACCCCAGAACGTTGAGGTCCTTGGTACAGATGCGATGCCACGAGGTCATGATCGAGCCGGCGTCGGTGAACTGGCCCATCTCGACATAGGTGCCGCCGTCGCGCAGCATTTCAATGCCTTCCGGGCCGGCGCTCGGATGTCCCGAGCAATCCATCACCAGATCGGCGCCGAAGCCGCCGACGATATCGCGCACCGCCTTGATGCGCGCTTCCGGCGTCGCCACCTCCTCGATATCGACGGTGGCTTCGGCACCGAATTTGCGCGCCAGCTTAAGTCGCGGCGTCTCCGGCGCGCCGACGCAGATGACACGGCCCGCGCCCATCTCCTGTGCCGCGGCCACGGCCAGAATTCCGATCGGACCGGAGCCCTGGATCACCACGGTGTCGCCCCAGGTGAAGCCGCCTGATCGGGTGGCGCGATTGAAGGCGCGGATGCAGGAGGTCAGCGGCTCCGACAATGCGCCGAGCCGCAGCGGCATGTCGTCGGGCAGCCGGTAGATCTTGGTGCCCGGCAGCATCTCCAGATCGACATAGACATATTCGGCCCAGCCGCCCCACAGATGCGGTGCCTTGTCGAAACCGAGATAGCGGCCGTAATAGACCGGCGTCAGGCACTTGTTGGCGCTTTGCGGATAATGGACGCAATAATAGCATTGGCCGCACGGCATCAGCGGCGGGATCATCACCTTCGATCCCACCTTGAGCGGCTTGCTCATGAAGTCTTCGGTGAATTCCGATCCGACCTCGACCAGCACGCCGCCGATTTCATGGCCGAGCGTGAACGGCCAGGGCAGTTGCCTGGGCCAGTGGCCTTTCAGGATATGCAAATCAGTTCCGCAGACGCCGCAGGCGCCAACCTTGATCAACGCCGCCTTCTTCGGAATTTTCGGCCATGCAACGCTGCGAATGACCGGCGCTGCGCCCGGCCCGTCATAGGTGCAAACGCGAATCTGTTCCATGAAGCTGGCTCCGGCCCTTCGGCGATGGTTGATTGGCAGTTGCGTGGGCGACAGCAAGCCTATGTGAACCGGGCGGCGATGCCAATCTCCAGCTTTGCCAGCCAAAATTCGCTGGCGACCGACCGATCAAGACCGGGGCTGTAACGGTGCGTTTTTGTTGGTCGCCTGCGAAAGCACGGGTTGCTCGCCGATATCGGACCGCGCAACTACCGTCCAGCTTCTAGCCGGGCTGGAACGTCAGCTTCATGCGATGTGAGCCCTCCTTCTCCGTCTTGCTGCCGACCAACACCTTGAGACTCCCCTCCGAGTTGACGAGGAAGCTCACATCCACAACACCTTCTCTCACGACAAACTTTGTTTGATCGGTTTCGGTGATCGCTTTTGCAAGTTCCAGGATCGCATCCGCAAGCTCGTCCTTTTCAGTGCCCAGCTTGATGGTCTTGTTCACCGGGATGAGCGTCAGCGACAGAACATGAGCGTTGGTCAATTCCATTTTTCCGCCGACATCAATCGAGAACTCCCCAGTCCAGCTTCACGCCGCCGCTGAATTTGTCGGTCGCGCTGACGGACAGCTCAAGTTCTACCTTCATCAGCGTGATATCGAACTTGTCTTTTCCCTTTCTGGCGACGACCGCCAGGGCATCCTCGATGGTCTTGATCAACTGATTGAACGTAACTCCGCTCATCGCTATTCCTTTCAACCTCGATTTTTCATGCGTGACCGATGGCCAGCGCGTTGCTCCTGGCATTCGACGCTGCGAAAATCGCATCCGGCAATGTGCTGTACATGCCGCCTTTACTGAAAGCGGCGTCAAGTTGTTGCCAGGCGGCCTGTTGTTCGCTGGCGATCGACGCGGCGTCCTTTTTTCCAAGGATGAAGTCGCGCACCGAATAATGGACAATTCTGCGAAACTCTTCGCGTTGCGGGATCGAAAAATCAAACGCGCTTGAATAACCGACGAATTCCGGCTTGCCGTTACTGCCCTTCGGAAATGCGGCGTCGAACGCCGGACCCAGGTCCTTGAGTGAATGGCAACACGCGGCATAGATCTGGCGGCCGCGCAGATCGCTTACCGAATTAACTTCGACCAGGCGTACGCTTGAAGTCGCCGATCCCGGCGGCATTGAAATCCAATGATCGACCTCGCCATGGCCGTAAAACACGACGAAATTGGCGCGCTCGATGGCATCGGTCAACGTCTGTCCGCTAAAGCACAGGCTGTGGCCCTCAAGCATCATGCAGCTCGACACCGCGTTGCTGGAGAGAAGGTCGTTTCGCAGCTGCTCGGCCCAGTCATGGATGTAATAAGTTGCCGTGTCGTATCGCGTAGCGATCAGCAGAACCTCGATGCCCATCAGCGTTGTTTCCGTATTTCCCGATCGATCAGTTCTCCCGGTGACACGCGCTCCTTTGCCGCCTCTTCGAAGATGTAATCGAGAAACGGTTCCACATATTCCGACCGCCCGGACTTGACGGCCTGGTAGAACGCCATGGGAGAAAATGCCTGGCCGCGGACCACCATAAAGGGCTCACCGCTTCGCGGATGGCCAATTGCCCAACGTTCCAGGGCTTCCCGCACTCCCTGCATGTCGTCCGAAGGACGTTCTTTCATCGAAACCTCTGCGGCTGTTGACGGCGCGGCAACGCAAGGCCGCCTATCCATACTGTGTCGATCCCCTCCACAATCGCCGGAGCATCCTTCTGCGTCGGGCTTTCTTTGCCGAACGGTATTTGCTGCAGGGCTTCCGTAAGCCCGCTCCGGAATAGCGAGAGCAACCGCGTCAGTCTGTTACTTTGCCATGCGTCTATCCAGCGGCGAGCCAACGTTACCGCTTCTTCTTGACCGCGATGCGACCGATCTCGCTCAAGCCTTCTCGCCATTTCCTCCTGAACTTCGCGAACGTATCGGCAAATCAGGTGTTCGGCGCCGTCCTCGGAACCAATAGCTTTCGCAAGTTCGGCCAATCTATCTTGAAAAAGGCGCTTCATTGCTGCGAGACGAGGATCGCTGGACCCTTGGGCCTGTTTGGTATCAACACGGATACAAAGCTTTGCGAGATCGCGTGCGAAAGACTTGATCTGCTGGTCCGATGGGAAAACCATTGATCAAAACCTTGATCCGACTGCCTGAAAGCAGTACCGTATCAGATATTCAACCCTTAGTGGAAGCGGCGCTGACTGGCCTTCAATCAGATTCCGGCTACGGCGCCAAAGGTGGTGTGATCTGCATTTCATGCAACCGTTGCTAACCACTCATTAACCCTGCTGGCCGTAGGGTCGCACGACACCGGGAGCCGGTCGTCAGGTGGCGAAGATGGCGTTAGCGCACAGAAAATCGATTCTTCCGGCCGCCGAGGAGCGACGGCGTTTCCAGCGGGTGAAAGTTCACCTGCTCGGCCGCTATATGCTGCCGGACCGGCGCGAATTCCCCTGCCAGATCATCAATATGTCGCCCGGAGGGTTGGCCCTGCTGGCGCCCGGCATCGGCAATGTCGGCGATCGCGTCATTGCCTATCTCGACCACATCGGCCGGGTCGAGGGTAAGATCACCCGCATTATCGACAACGGCTTTGCCATGAGCGTGGGTGCGACCGCGCGCAAACGCGATAAGCTCGCCGCGCAGCTGACCTGGCTTGCCAATCGCGATATTCTCAATCTGCCGGAAGACCGCCGCCACGACCGTATCGTGCCGCGCAACCCGATCGCGCTGCTCACCCTCGAGGACGGCAGCAAGATGACCTGCCGGATTATCGACATGTCGATGTCCGGCGCCGCCATCGCCGCGGAAAACCGGCCGCCGCTGAAATCCCTGGTGCTGCTGGGCAAGGTCAAGTCTCGGGTGGTGCGAAACCTCGAAGAGGGCTTCGCGCTTGAGTTCGTTCACGAGCAACTTGCTGAAACGCTCGAAGACAGCGTTACCGCGCGGTAAAGCGCAACAGGCCGCGATTCCTCCCTTACGTGAAATCTGTAGACGGTGTCCGCGTTACCGGATGCCGCCTTTCGCCGTTTGGCGCGCCCCTCGATGGGGTTAACGCGGCCCGCCTTTGCCAGCGCAAACCGCTGAGCCGCAGGCCGCAATGCATTAATGCATAAAACTTAAATCAATTGCAGTCGTTTCAAATTTTAATCGAATTGATTCAAGTATAGATCGAATTAAGCGCTGTTTTTACCTGCATTCGTCTCAATTGTACTTGTCTTACTTAGCAGCGGCGCAAAACGTTTGTGCGAAACGTGGTCCCAACAAGAAACGGGGGCCACAATGTTTGGGATCAGGGGAAAGGGATTGGCGATTGCCGCCATCCTGTTGGGGTTGAATGCGACGGCAAAGGCCGGGGACGAACGAGTTCTTTATGCGAGCCTTGGCGACACCACGCGTTCGCCGATCGGCTGGGTTGAATTCTGTGCCGACAATCCCGGCGAATGCACCGGCCGTGCGTCGCAGCCACGCGATATCGTGATGTCGCAGACGGCATGGCGAGACTTGCTGCGGGTCAACCGCTGGGTCAACGAAACCGTCAAGCCGATGACCGATATGGATCATTGGGGCGTGATCGAGAAATGGTCGTTGCCGACCGACGGCTACGGCGACTGCGAGGACTACGTACTGTTGAAGCGCAAGATGCTGATCGACGCCGGCTGGCCGCGCGAGGCGCTGCTGATCACGGTGGTGCGCGACAAGAAGGGCGAAGGCCACGCGGTGCTGACCGTGAAGACCGACAAGGGAGAGTTCATCCTCGACAACCAGAATGAGAACGTCGTGGCCTGGACCGAGACCGGCTACCGCTTCGTCAAGCGCCAGTCGCAGAGCGATCCGAACATATGGGTCTCGCTCGGCGACAGCCGCCCGGCACCCGCCACCGCCAGCGCCCGCGAGCACTGACAACAAGGAAATAACAGGACCCGCGACCCGGTCACATCCCCACCCCTCCCCGTCCCAGACCGGATCGCGCGCGGCCAGCTCTCCCCCAAGAGCTGGCCGCAACTTTTTGCGCAGCTCTAAATCCCTATTTTATTGGAGTTTTGCGGGCAGCATTCTGCCGTTCGCGGCAGAATGCTGCAGGAACGTACACATGCCCGGCGGGGAATATCCGGCGATTTTGTTCATGGCGTGTTCCGGCCAATGATCGGAGCCCATGCACCCCCGCATCGGCACCCCACCATTTTTGCTTTGAATCCGGGTCCGGCACCTCTATCCTGAGCCAGGACTGGAACTTTCGCTTACCATTGCGCTTGGGAGTCCCATGATCGAAGCCACATCCGATGACGCGAAGATCAACGGCATCGCGCGTATCGGCTCGCAGCCGGTTGCGCTCGCCGCCGTGGCGCTCGTCATCATCGTGATCGCAGCGGGATCGATCGGGCTATGGCGCGCTTATTCGGGCACTTCGCCCGAGCAGGATCGGATCGCAGCCGTCCGCCAGGTACAGGCCCGAGCTGCCCTCGCCTCCGAACAGCTCGCGGAAAAAACCAAGGCCCTGGATGCGACCCAGCAGGAGTCGATCGACCAGTTGCAGGTTGTTCAGGATCAGTTGCAGACGCTCAAGCGCGCTTTTGCGGCCCAGCAAACGGATGCCAAGCGGCTGACGGAGCAGGTTGGAGATCTCTCCGGCGCGATCGACACCCTTCGGCAATCTTTCGCGAACGCCCAGTCTCCCGAAGCATCCAGCCCGCGCTCGACAAGACACAGCTCGATCCGATCAAGACACCACGCCAGGCATCACGGGCACGCCAAGTCGCGACACTGACGCCGTCCCGGTTTTGGGAAGCCCGGATTCCGGCCACTGCCCGTTCCCCTTGCCTCAAACGCGAGCCGGAACTTATTTGTGCCGATTGTGAGATGGATCACATCGGCCGGCGTCCCGTCCGTGCACTCTATGGTTCACCGGGCGGCGCAAGCCGATTTCAATGTCCGGGCAGGGCAAGGCCGCACAGGCGTCATACTCCGCCGGCGGCCTTGTTTTTTTTGGCAGGCCGGCCTGGCCCGAAGACCTCACGCATCGCTCAAATCCTCGCAGGCTGGTGATTTGTGTTTCGCAGCGATTGGCTGCTGAATGCGCATTCCAGCCAGTCCCTTGGGAAAACCAACCATGAGCACCGAGCCCCTGCATACGCCCGATTTCATCGGGCTGACAAAAGTTGCGCCGTTTTCGCGGCGAGGTTTCATGACCGCCTCCGCCGCCGTAACGGCAGGTTATACGCTGGCAGCGGGACCGGTGCGGGCCGACGTCATCAAGACCGATATCGACGGCCTCACGGCTGGCGATACAAAAATAAAGGTAGCCGATGGCGAAATGCCCGGCTATTTCGCGCGTCCGAACGGCGTTAACAATCCTCCGGTCGTGCTGGTTGCGATGGAGATTTTCGGCCTGCACGAATACATCAAGGACGTGACCCGGCGTCTTGCCAAGCTCGGGGCGTTCGCGGTCGCGCCGGACTATTATTTTCGCAAGGGCATCGACCTCACGAAGATTTCGGACATCCCGCAACTGCTGCCGATCGTGAATTCCAAACCGGACGCTGAATTGCTGTCCGATCTCGACAGCACGGTTGCGTGGGCCAAGTCTCAGGGCGGCGATACCGGCCGGCTCGGCATTATCGGATTCTGCCGCGGCGGACGGACGGTCTGGGAATATGCCGCACACAGCACTGGCCTCAAGGCGGGCGTCGCGTTTTACGGCCCGCCGGTCGATCCGCCGAACCCGCTGTGGCCGAACAGCCCGACCCAGCTCGCCCCGGATATGAAGGCGCCGGTGCTGGGCTTGTATGGCGAAGCGGATGCCGGCATTCCGGTTGCGACGGTCGAGACGCTAAGGGCCGCGCTGGCTGCGGCCGGGAAAACCGCCGAGTTCAAGATCTATCCAGGCGCGCCGCATGGCTTCCATGCCGACTATCGCGCGAGTTATCGCAAGGAAGCCGCCGAAGACGCGTGGGGCCGGATGCAGGCCTGGTTCAGGAAATACGGGGTGTTCGGCTGACCGGCGCGCAGCCATCGCGATCGCCCCGCGTCCGGTTCCGGGCTGGAACCATTTCGATCGGCCACCATTAATCGAGAAGTCTGTGGCGACGCAGGAGGCGGGCGGCGGTGCGCAAGTTGATCGCCTTCGACGACGACACCTTCGACAAGCTGACACAGCTTGCACGCGACCGGATGGCGACCTTTCAGGAATTGGCGGACGAAGCGTTCGCGGATCTCCTTAAGAAGCACGGCATTCCCGTCGACCTGAGGGATGCACTGCGCAAGAGCGCGTCGCTCGCGAACACTCGGGTGAAAAACAACGTTAGCCGATCGAGGAAATCGACATCATGACCACCGACCCGGATCCGTTCGAGGAAGGCCAGCGCGCCGCGCGGGAGAACATTCCAGCTGGAGGCAATCCGTATCGGGACGGCAGCGAACAGCATTCGCTCTGGGCCGCGGGTCATGAGAGCGTCGCCGGCGAGGCCGAAGCCAACGAATCCGAGGATACTTGAACTAGCGCCCTCAGCCGATTTTCTTCAGGCCTTTCTTGAAACGCCCGCCGTTGCTGACGTAGAACTTCGCCGCACCTCCCATCTTCGCGACCTGTGCGGGATCGAGGGTGCGGACCACCCGCGCCGGCGATCCGATAATCAGGGAATGCTCGGGAAACTGTTTTCCCTCTGTGATCACCGAGCCTGCGCCGACGACGCTGCCGCGGCCGATCCGTGCACCGTTCATGACAATCGAACCCATGCCGACCAGCGCGCCGTCTTCGATGGTGCAGCCGTGCAGGATGACGTTGTGACCGACCGTGCAATGCTTTCCGATCGTCAGTGGAAAGCCCAAATCGGTATGACAGGTCGAATTGTCCTGCACATTGGAGTTTTCACCGACCTCGATCCACTCATTGTCGCCGCGCAGCACCGCGCCGAACCAGACGCTCGCGCCATTCAGCAGCCGGACTTTGCCCATCACCGCGGCGGTGTCGGCGATAAAGCAGTTTCCGTCCGCGGGAAGTTCGGGCGCCTGCCCGTCAAGTTGGTAGATCGCCATGCCTGCTTGGTCTCCTTTGCTCGGGAAGACTTTGGCATAGCCGTGGCGCTCAGGCCAGCAATCCGGCAGCGCGCAGCGTCATCACAAAAAAAGTGCCGGACATCAGGCTCCAGAAACCCGCCAGCACCGTTGCCATCATCACGAATTCGAAGCGCCGGCGTTCGATCCGCGCGCCGCGCAAGGTATTGCGCATGATGATGAAGGGGGCGGCAAAGACCAGGAACGGCACGGCTGCGAACGTCTTCGGCACAGCGCCCTCCTGCAGCAACCCAAAACCCGCCGGGCGCTGCGCCAGGGTCTGATATCCGCTGGCAAGCGCGCCGGCCAGTGCAAAGCCGATGCAAAGAGAGAATATCGAATTCAACGCGTCAGGCGACATCGCAGGTTCTTCCACTCCACAAGCAACCCGCAATGCTTCGCAAAATTGACCGCCCGCCGCCACACTATCCTTAAGGAAAGGTTAACGCCGCGGACGGTGCGCGCCGATTACAACCCGTCGCGTGAAAGCTCGATCGCGTGAAATCGTGCGAAAATTCGATTCGCCCATGGCATATTCGGAAGTGATTCGACCTGAACCCCTCACGATGCCCTGTTCATGACGCTCTTTTCGACCGCCCAGCACCTCGCCCGCGATTCGCGGAGGGATCCCCGTGGCCATATGGTTCCGATCCTGCTGGCAGGCATGGTCACCGCCGGCGCGATCGCGCTTGTCGCCTATTTGCTGTGGCCGACCTGGGGCGCGGAGGCTTCCAGCAATCCGGCGAGATTGCCGGTGAGCATCGGCGGAACGCTGTTCAATGTGCCGACCATGGCCGTCCGCATGAAAATCCAGCGCCACACCGGGCCGCAGGAACGCGTCGACCTCAGCTTCGCCTTTCCATCACTTGAGGTTCCCGACGCTCCGAAACACGTCAGCGTCGATACCATCGAAGAAGCGGTACAGCCGATCGACCGGATCTTTCTGTCGATATCGGCGCACCATGACGCGCTGACGGCGGAGGAGCGCCTGCGCACCATCTATCCGCGCTACCTCGCGCAGACCTCAACGCCCGCGCAAGACGGCTTGACGGTGCGCGCTTTTCGGGACGGCTCGCCTTACAGCAACGAGGACCTGTTCCTGGCGAACACGCCTGGTCTCGACGCGCGCTGTACACGCGATGCGGCGACCCCCGGAATGTGCCTGAGCGAGCGACGAGTCGAGGGGGCCGATCTGACGTTTCGTTTTCCGCGAAGCTGGCTGGCACAATGGCGCGACGTCACCAACGCCATGGATCGGTTGACGGTGGAATTGCACGGGTCGAAGGGGTGAACACGGAAATGCCACGCCGGGAGGGGCCAAGTTGGTCCGTGCCCTACTGATGAGGCCCATAGGCCGCTCCCGCGTGTTGTTCGCAAAGAGCCGCTACGCTGAAGCCCGAACAGATGCAGCAGCGGTTAATGCGGCGGTTCTACCCGGTGGCGTCATTCGAGAACCTCCAAAGTTTCACGGCCGACGCAGTCCGCTCGTCGGCCTACTGCCCTTCATGAGGACAGACTTAGGACCTGAGTATCGGTAGCCTATCTGTCAAGATGGTCGCCAAATTTTCAGGGGCTAAGCTCACTATGCCAGCGTATGGACGATCACCGGGCCGGCCACCGCGGTGGCTGGGCCGACGAGCAGGGGCGCAAGATTTTGCTCGATCCAGGCCATCGCACGCCTGTTTGCCTCCTCCGCTCCCGCGTAACCGTTGAAAACACTGATCGCAGTCACCGTGTCGTCGGGAGCATAAACCACATAGTATGCCATAAAGCCTTCAACATCACTGATGATCGGAATGGCGCCTTCCTTAATTCTGCGCGTGAGCTCTTCAGCCATACCAGTCTTGGCTTTACCCTGACGAATGGCGGCGTACATGGGACCCTCCTTCACCGGCGAGGCTGCCCAAGATCGCGACTGCGGCGATCATTGATCACACCCTGGCGGGGCGAGCAGCAGGATTCCCCGCGCGCTGAATATTACGCCATCCAGCACAGCCAAACCATCCGGGCGAAAAGCGATCTTTCGTGAGGGCATTATCGGCTCGTGCGGGACTTTACGGACCTCAAGCGAGGTCCGACTTCAGTCCGGAATGCGCACCAAAGCGGACGCCCGCCGATCACTCTGTATTTATGGCTTCACGCCTGGCTTGCATGCCGCCGCAACGCCCGCATGAGGCCATTGCGAGCGTCAGCCCTGCTCCACCAGGTCGTCCTCGAGGATCGCCATCTGGAACTGAAACGAACGGTCGTCGTCTTCGTCGTCGACGAACAGCACGCCGATGAATTCCTCGCCGATATAGACCTCCGCCGAATCGTCCTTTTTCGGCCGCGGCACCACGCGAATCTTCTGATTGCCGAACAGGCGCTTGAGATAGGCGTCGAGTTTCCTGACTTCCTGAACGTCCACGGCAGTCTCCAATACGATTTTAGGTTTCGGGAAGTTTTAGGACGAGACGAAGCGAAGGGCTAGCCTAACTTGCAGAAATCGTGGCAGCAATTCAACCACCCCTGAATTTAGCCGCGTTGAAATCAAACAGCTTTTGAAACCTGACAGCTTTCGAAATCGCAAAGCTTCATATCAGAGTCCGATGGCGTTGATCATCTGATCCATGGTGCGCGATGGTTCGGCGCAGCCGGCCTCGCCGACGATCTTGGCGGGAACGCCGGCTACCGTCACGTTGTGCGGCACCGGCTTCACCACCACCGAACCGGCGGCGATGCGGGCGCAATGACCGACCTCGATATTGCCGAGAATTTTCGCGCCCGCTCCGATCAAAACGCCGTGGCGGATCTTGGGATGGCGGTCTTCGTTTTCCTTGCCGGTGCCGCCGAGCGTGACGCCGTGCAGGATCGACACATCGTCTTCGATCACAGCGGTCTCGCCGACGACGAAGCCGGTGGCGTGATCGAGGAAGATGCCGCGGCCGATCCTGGCCGCGGGATTGATGTCGGTCTGGAACACGGCCGACGCGCGGCTCTGCAGATAATACGCAAAATCCTTGCGGCCCTTTTTATAAAGCCAGTGCGCCAGACGATGGGTCTGGATGGCATGGAAGCCCTTGAAGTAGAGCAGCGGGTCGATGAAGCGGGAGGTCGCGGGATCGCGGTCGTACACCGCGACCATGTCGGCGCGAAACGCGTTGCCGAGATCAGGATCGTCGCGCAGGGCTTCATCGTAGGTCTGGCGAATCAAATCGCCCGACAGCGCCGAATGATCCAGTCGCTCGGCGATGCGATGCACCACCGAATCCTCCAGCCGTTCGTGATGCAGCACGGTCGAATAGATAAAGGAGGCGAGTTCGGGCTCGCGGCGAACGATGTCTTCGGCCTCGGTCCGCACCCGATCCCAAATCGGATCGAGCGCTGCCAGTTTGGTGCCCTGCGGATTGACCTGATGCATTGCCATGTGTTGCTCTCGCAATTCGACCGTTTCGCCCTGCACTATAGCACGAGCGCTGGACCATTGTCCTGTGGCGCCCTTGGCCAAGGTGAACGCCGGGTTTCGCCTCGATTGTACGCTAAAACATTGAAGCGACACATCTTCTTGAAGCCGACCAAATCCTGCCTTGTTCGAAAACGTCGCCTCAAAATGGTCGGGAATTCCGGAAAATCAAGCGCTGCGGTGTCCGACTATTTGCGGATTTCGGATCGGCATGCGGCCCGGGCATGGTGGCGGAAAATCGGGAGAAGCAGCATTACCACGCAAATTTTGCGCGCGCGCACCACCGCCTCCGCCTGGGTATGGATCGCCGCCGTCGCCATTCCGCTGATGCTGATCGCGCCGGCGCTGTGGAACGGCTATCCGCTGCTCCAGTATGACACCGGCGGCTATCTGGCGCGGTGGTACGAAGGCTATCTGGTCCCCAGCCGTTCGACGGTGTTCGGGCTCTACCTGCATTTCGGCGAGAATTCGCAGTTCTGGATCAATATCGGGATTCAGGCGCTGGCGACGCTCTGGATCCTGCAACTGACGTTGCGCGTATTCGGCATGGCGCGGCCGTTGCGGCTGATCGCGGTGAGCGCCGTCCTTATCCTGACCACGGCGCTGCCCTGGCTCGCCAGCATGCTATTGACCGACATCTTTGCAGGCCTGTCGGTGCTGTCGCTCTTCGTGCTCGTCCTGCACGGCGACAAGACGTCTACGATCGAAAAATGCCTGCTGTTCGCATTTACGGCCTTCGCGGCGTCAACCCACAGCGGAACGCTTGCGGTGTTGCTCGGGCTGTGCTGCTCGGGGTGGATCGCGCGACCCTTGCTGGGCGATCGGATCGCGGTTTCCGGACTGGTGCAAGGCACCCTGGCCGTCGCCGTGTCCGCCGCCATGCTTTTGTCGGCAAACTTCGCGCTGTCCGGACAGTTCGCATGGACGCCGGGCGGCTACGGCGTAGCGTTCGGCCGGATGATGCAGGATGGCATCGTCGCGCGCTATTTGAACGATCATTGTCCGGAGCAGCGGCTGAAGCTCTGCCCCTATCGCAACGAGCTTCCGCCCACCGCCGACGAGTTCCTATGGGGCCGCAGCGTGTTCAACAAGCTTGGCCGTTTTCAGGGCTTGAACGATGAGATGGAATTCATCGTCCGGCGCTCGCTGGCCGACTATCCGCTCTGGCAGACCGAGGCCGCTGTCGTCGCCACAGCGCAGCAACTCGCTGATGTGGCGACCGGCGAAGGCACCCATAGCACGGTCTACCACACTTACGGCATCATCAAGCGCTATTTGCCGGCGCAGGTCGCGCCGATGCGCGCCGCGCATCAACAGCGCGGGGATATCGATTTTGCCGTCATCAACCGGATTCACGTTCCGGTCGCGCTGGTCTCGATGCTGCTGGTTCTCGCCATCTTCGCAACCGCGATCCGGTGCCGTCGGCTCGACGATCTTGCGCTGCTCGCTGCGACCGTTTCACTGGCCTTGCTCGGCAACGCCTTTGTGTGCGGGGTGCTTTCGGGACCGCATGATCGCTATGGCGCGCGGATGGTTTGGATCGCAACCTTCGTGGTGCTGATCGCGGCGATCCGGCATTTCGCCGATGACGACAAGTCGCGCCGCCATTCATTTCCGCCGTGAAAGAAAATCCAGCACCCCGGTCTTGTAGACCTTGTCGCCCACCGCCCGCATGTGATCGCGATTGGGGATGTCGAGCACCTTTGCGCCGGCAATGATCTTGCCAAGTGCTGCGGCCGAGCCCGCGATTTCGTCTTTTGTGCCCACCGCGATCAGCACCGGGACCTCGATGCTGGCGGCTTCGTCGCGGGTCATCAAGCGCCGCGAGCCGCGCAGGCAGGCCGCCAGCGCCCGGCGATCGGAGCGGGTCTGATCGGCGAAAGCGCGAAACGTCCGTCCCACCGGATCGGTCACATCCTCGAGCGACGGCGCCTCCAGCGCTTTCGCCACCGTCTCGCCGGGGCCGCCGCCTTCGATCAGGCCCATCCCGAGACCGCCGAAAATCGCCGAACGCAGCCGCTGCGGCTGTTTCCGCGCGAGCCAGGCCGTCATCCGCGCGCCGAGCGAATAGCCCATGATGTCCGCAGCCTCGATGCGCAGGTGATCCATCAGCGCCGCGACATCGCCGGCCATGGTGCCGATATGATACTGCTCGGCATCGTAGAGCTTGCTGGAATCGCCATGGCCGCGGTTGTCGAGCGCGATGACGCGGCGGCCATTTTTCTTCAGCTCGGAAACCCAGGTCGGATAGACCCAGTTCACATTCTTGGTCGATGCAAAGCCGTGCACCAGCAGGATCGGTTCGCCCTCGCCTTCGTCCAGATAGGCAATTTCAACAGCGCCGTTGTGAAAGCTCGGCATCGGTCATTCCGTTATTTTGGGGAGGGATCGGTGATCGAAGGCCGCAAAGCTAGCCGGACTTCTCACGGCAATTCGGCGACGGCGCCCGTGGCAGACACGTTGGATGCCAACGCTGCGGCCGCCATCTGCTTTCGTAGCCGCCGCGCCTTCTTGCGAAACAGCCACGACACGGTCAGGCGTTCCGTGGTGGCCTTGATCGAGGACAGAAAGCCGAACAGCGCCAGCACCGCCCAGAACACCCACAGCGAGAGGTTGAACGCACCGGCCGCCAGCAGCAATGCGCCGCGGCCGAGCATTTTCAGGATCGCGCGGGTCTGGCTGCCCTTGGACTCCGCGAGCCGTGCGGCGCGAGCGACATCTTTCGGGCCTTCGGCTATTTGCAGCGTATCGAGCGCGCCACGCATGCCGGCCTTCTCGCCGACGCGCCCGACGTCCTTGGCGAGGCGGACCAGCGCGCCGGCTTCGCCTGGGCGAAACGCCGCCTTGATCGCGGCAACGGTCTGGCCGGGCCGCATCACCGAGCCGGTTTCGACCGCATTTTGCAGCATCGGCGTGTCAACGATACCGCGGGCCGAGCGGCCGGCCCATTCGGTCAGCCCCTCGCCCAGCCGCCCGACCTTGCGGGCATCCTTGACCAGCGTGAGACCGGCGCGCACCGGCGCCACGCCGCCGATCGAGACATAGGTCGCCGCCGTCACGGCGAGGCCTGCCGCGGCGAGCCCCAGCACCAGCCGATCGGTTTCCTCGCCCATGGCAAGGTGCTTGCTTTCGCGCACGACGTCCCTGATGTCACCGAACACGAACAAGTCGCCCGCCACCGTGCCCGACATGCTGGCGGCATCGTCGGCGTTTCCGGTCACAAGCCCTGAGGCGAAGCGCTTGGCAAAATGCGACGTCGAATTCGCCTCGGCAACCGCATCACCCACCCGCCGCGACAGCTCGTCGGGAATGGAAATGTTTTTCTCACCCGGCAAGATCGACAAAACTGTTGGCAAGATCGGCGTCGTTGGCCGCCAGTGCCGCCTCGATATTCTGCTCGATGACGGCGCGGTTGTTTCGCAGAGCAGAATTGAGCTGCAGGTCGGAAAGTTCAGCCGGATCGTTCTGCGCCGCCAGAAGTGCGCCGGCGTCGCGCGCGTGGGGCCATAGCGCCAGGCAGACCGCCGCGCTGACCGCCATGCCCGCTACCGCCAAATCTAGCCGCAACCGCTTCATCCCGAGAATCCGACGCTTTCGCTGCATCCCTAAAATCCGACGCTTTCGCGATCCCTAAATCCGACGCTTTCGCGTCCTGCCAAGATGGTGTGCCTCTTTTAAGACACAACGGCCCCGACGAAAGAAGGGCTTCTCTGGGACGACAAGATTGTGTCGAATTTGCATGAGCCAATGGGCGGTCGGGGCTCTAGGAATCGACTGCACCCGCCAGTATGGTGCGCGGCATTTCAACATTGCCGCGGTCGTGTTGATTTTGACCGCCCTACTGCGACAACTCAAGGTGAACACCATGTCCGACCACGTCGTTCCGCACTTTCACAACGATGCCGGCGTTTCGGTCATCGAGATCGGCTCGCAGGAGTTCATGTGCGTGGGCGCCAATCCGCCGTTCGATCACCCGCATGTCTTCCTCGACCTGGGCAACGACAACGAGATCATCTGCCCCTATTGTTCCACCCTGTATCGCTATGCCGCCGACCTCGCCGCCGGTGAAGCCCGGCCGCCGGAATGCGTGCTGAAAGACAAGGTCGCCTGATCGGCCTGTGGCCGCCTCGCGCACGATCTTCGTCGCCGGCGCCGGGATCGGGGGATTGACGGCGTCGCTGGCGCTCGCGGGCCAAGGCTTTCGCGTCGTCGTGCTTGAAAAAGCCGAGCGGCTGGAGGAAGCCGGCGCCGGCCTGCAGCTTTCACCCAATGCCAGCCGCGTGCTGATCGGCCTCGGGCTGCAGCCCCGGCTCGCGGCGCGGGCTGTCATCCCGGACGCCATCAGCATCATGAGCGCGCGAAGCGGCGGCGAAATTGCGCGCCTCCCGCTCGGCGAAGCCGCCACATCCCGCGCCGGCGCACCTTATTGGGTGGTGCACCGCGCCGACCTGCAGGCGGCGCTGGTGGCCGAGGTCAACGACAACCCCGATATCGAGCTGCGGCTCGGCTGCCAGTTCGAAGACGTCGTCGGCCACGCCAGGGGGCTGACCGTGGTGCAGCGCCGCGGCACCACGCGCCAGCAGGAGGTGGCGCTGGGGCTGATCGGCGCCGACGGAATCTGGTCCGCGGTCCGGCAGCATCTATTTCCGCGAGTGCAGCCGCAATTCTCCGGGCTGATTGCCTGGCGCGGGACGCTCGAAGCCACGCAATTGCCGCGCGAATATACCTCGCGCCGGGTCCAGCTCTGGATGGGGCCGAATGCGCATCTGGTCGCCTATCCGATCTCCGGCGCGCGCCAGATCAACGTCGTCGCGGTGGTGCCGGGAACCTGGAACAGGCCGGGCTGGAGCGCACCCGGCGACGTCTCCGAGATCAAGAACGCCTTCGCATCATCGCCATGGCCGGCTCCTGCGCGAATGATGGTCGGCGCTGTCGACGATTGGCGGAAATGGGCGTTGTTCACGGTTCCCGACAGCGGCCAATGGACTGAAGGTGCGACCGCGTTGCTGGGGGACGCCGCGCACGCCATGCTGCCGTTTGCAGCCCAGGGCGCGGGAATGGCCATCGAGGACGCCGCGGTGCTCGCCAAATGCCTCGGCGCATCCCAAAACGAAGGCGGCCCGACCATGCCGGCCGCGATGCAACGCTACACGCGCCTGCGCCGCTCGCGGGTGGCGCGGGTCCTGCGCACC
This sequence comes from uncultured Pseudomonadota bacterium, assembly GCA_963771225.1. GTDB lineage: Bacteria > Pseudomonadota > Alphaproteobacteria > Rhizobiales > Xanthobacteraceae > Bradyrhizobium. The sequence continues at coordinate 154,148 of CAVYSR010000020.1, forward strand.
GCGCGGAGCGCGGGACGGACCTATCACCTGACGGGCCCGGCGGCCTACGCCCGCGACCTCGTGATCAAAGCGATGGGCGCCAAACGCCTGCTGGCGCGACAGGACTGGATTTACGACTGGCGCGTGTGACAGATACTTGACGCTGCCGCCGCGAAACGGCTTGCGGTCAGCGCGCTCAATAAAGCCCGCTGCCGGAATGCTGGTGTTGGTGTTTTTGCTTGGCATCCGCGGGCGGCGCGGGTGACGGCGGTGGTGCCGCGGCCGGCAGCGTGTCCTGGCATTTGTCGCGCCGCCAGACCTGGTCGGCAAGCTTGGCCTGGGCGCGCGCCGTGATGAAGTCGTTGCGATACGCAAACTCCGCCACCATCGGGCCGGCGGCGCCGGTATCGGCCTTCGCCATCAGGCCTTGCAATTCCGCGGCGCGGATCGCGAGGGCCGTGCGTTCGGCCTGAAGTTGCGTGCAGTTATACAAATCGTATTTGGCGGGATCGACGAAGGCGCCGGAGGCAACGCCGTCTCCCAAACCTGCGCAGCCGGCGAGCCCGATGCCGGAAACGAACAGCGCCACCACAGAGGCGGCGCGCAACCGTGGCCGCGAAGAACAAACAAGAGCGATCATGCGGCCTTCATAAACGGACAACATTGAGGTTGCGTAAAGCAGGCGCAGATGTCCGCATTGAGGCTTTGCCCGGCCGCGTCCGTCGAAAAAAAATATCGAGTTAGTGCATGATCTTATCGCCAAATCGCTCACACAATGATGGATCATGCTAAGGAAAGGGTGCGTTTTCTTCAACCCAAGCTCATTCCACTTGGCCAGAAAACACGCTAAGCCTCTGATCTGGCGACCAAAGCGGACGTGGCGGAACTGGTAGACGCAAGGGACTTAAAATCCCTCGATGGCAACGTCGTGTGGGTTCGAGTTCCACCGCCCGCACCACCGCCCGCGCGCGGCCACGCACCGAAATCATCTGCCGAAATCAGCGGGCGACCGAGCCCGCGAACGACCCGCGATCCGGTCAAATATTGGCTAGCGCCCGCGCCGTGTTTTCGGGCGGTGGTATCCGGCTTCTTCGGCGGCACCGGCAAGGCGACCATCGTGGTGTTCGCGCTGCCGCGAAACAGCTTGCGGCTAGAGCACGATCCGGAAAAGTGGGTACCCGGTTTTCCCTCGCGACAAACGCGAAGCGTTTGCGCGGAGATCATGCTCGAACAAAAAGATAGAGCGAGATGGCGATTTGACGAAAAGCCATCTCGCTCTTGACGCTGCGACGTGAGGTCGCGTGGCTGCTTCGTATTGGCACACACCCACTGGTTGTGCGATAATTGCCGCATTTCATTCGGCCGACAAGAAAACCTGCGAGCTTTGGGAAAACGGAGGGGCATCATGACGATCAATGTGAAGTCCTATGCCGACGCGGACGACGTCCTGATTGCATGGCAGCCGGATCAATGGCCCGGCGATTGGGTCGGCTTCCAGCTCGAGCGCCGCGATGAGACGACCAAGGCGGTGACCGTGCTGGTCAACCGCATCCCGCCCAAGGCGGGCCAGGGCCCCCGCGGCGGAATTTCGGCGGCTTCGGTAGTTCGATCAGGCCGTTTACTTCGCGCTTCCGGAGCGAGGTGACGACCGCGTCGAGGATAACCGCCGGTGTCGGGCCGTCCATGACAATTCGGCCTATGATTGTGCGCTAGTTCATACATGTGGCACGCCGAACAATCTACCAATACTCCACACTGATACGTCGATTGCTTAACTCTTGAGGAGGACGTAATGGCAATTCCACTTCCTGATGCGGTGACTGCGACGCAGAATGACTGGCGATTTTGCGAAAAGTGCTTGGGACTATTTTGGAACGGCCGAACGGATAACGGCTGGTGTCCTCACCCCGGCGGGGGAGCACATCAAGCTGCCAGTTGGGACTTTTATCTCCCGGCTGATCCAAACAACTTTTTGCAGCAGCCGCCCAACCTTCAAACTGGTCCCTGACCTTGGGCGCACAAGAAAGGTTATAGGCTGGCGCCACGTCTGTCGATAAAGGCCTCGCAGCATCGTGCCCCGCTGCGGCGCCTCCCTTTTACGCTGGCGGCGGCGGGTCTAGGTGTCGAACCGCTGATGGCACGGTGCCCGGACGGCCATAAGCAAACAACTAGGGCAAGTTGTCTGGAAAAACGATTGTCGACTGGCCCGATTCCCAAAATGCCACGAGCACGGCGCTTGCGGCTAGAGCATGATCCGGAAAAGTGGGTACCGGTTTTCCCTCGCGACAAACGCGAAGCGTTTGCGCGGAGATCATGCTCGAACAAAAAGATAGAGCGAGATGGCAATTCGACGAAAAGCCATCTCGCTCTTGACGCTGCGACGTGAGAGGTCGCGTGGCTCTTCGTACTGACACACACCCACTGGTTGTGCGATAATTGCCGCATTCATTCGGTCGACAAGAAAAACTGCTCAGCTGGGAACACGGAGGAGCATCATGACGATCAATGTGAAGTCCTATGCCAACGCGGACGACGTCCTGATTGCATGGCAGCCGGATCAATGGCCCGGCGATTGGATCGGCTTTCAGCTCGAGCGCCGCGATGAAACGACCAAGCAGGTCACCGTGCTGGTCAACCGCATCCCGCCCAAGGCAGGCGAAGGTCCGGTACAGCCGACCGGGATCTCGTCGGCGCAGTCGCCGATCCGGCGCTGCATCTGGACCGATCACAGCGTCGTGGCGACCGACAACGTCTCCTATCGTGTCACCGCGATGAAAGGTCCGGCGGACGGCCCATTCACATCAGATCCGACGTCGGCGTCAGGCTGGAGCGTGCCGGAGCTGGTTTCCGGCGACGCCGGAGGCGGGCTGCAAGCCTACTTCAATCGCGGGACGCTGATGTCCCAGATCGTCAGCCGCTTCGTCAACGGTGACGTGTCCAGTCCGTCGCTGCATCAGTTTCTCATAAACCTCGCGACCCCGGGATTCCAGGCGAGGCTGTATCTTGCCGGCGACGCGCTACACGAAATTCTGGCTTTCCTGCGCGACGCCGATCGCCGCGGCAGCACGATTCACGCTGCTATCTATGAGATGAACGATCACGAACTCGTCGACGCGCTGAAACCCTTCGGCAGCCGCGGCCATGTGCTGCTCGGCAACGGCGGCGCGACCCAACCCTGGGTCGCGCAGGAGCTTGAGGCCGCGTCGCTTGAGGTGAAGCATCGCGATCTGTCGCATCACGGCAGATCGTCGCCCAGCGTGCATAACAAGTTCGTGGTCGAGAGCGATGCCGCCGGCAAGCACGCCAGCCGCGTGCTGACGGGCAGCACGAACTGGACCACCACCGGCCTCTGCACGCAGTTGAACAACGTGCTCATCATCGAGGATACCACGATCGCCGCGCGCTATCTCGATCAGTGGGGCAAGCTCGTCGCCGACGGCGATAACATGCCGGCCGCGCTGAAGGCATCGAATTCGACGCCGACCAGCGACAACGACATCTCGCTCTATTTCGCCGCGACCAACGACGAAGCCGAATTCAAGCCGGTGCTCGAGCTGATTGCCGGCGCCCAGGAAGGCGCGCTGTTTCTGATGTTCATGCCGGGCCAGTCGCCGCTGCTCAGTGCGCTGCTCGATCGGGCGCAGAAAAATGACATCTACGTTCGCGGCGTGGTCTCCAGCGTCACCCCGTCGAAGAACGGCGATATCACCAAGGTGGGCGGCGAGGTCGTAAAATCCGGCGCCCCGCCGCAATCGTTCCATGACGACGTGCCGCTGCCGTCCGGGATCAACGAAAACGACAAGCCGTCATGGGCGGAAACCGAATTCAACGTCCAGGAGATGCTGGGCAATCACCTGATGGCGATCGTCCACTCCAAGGTAATCGTGGTCGATCCGTTCTCCGACCAATGCGCCGTCATCACCGGCTCGCATAATTTCTCGGTTTCCGCGTCGGAGAAAAACGACGAGAACCTCGTCATCGTGCGCGGCAACAGGAAGCTGGCGCAGGCCTACGCGCTGCACATCAACGGCGTCTACGACCATTATTCCTGGCGCGCCTTCCTCGGCAGCGGCGGCGATCCCGACCAGATCTACAAGCCGCTCGACGGCTGGAAGCCCGGCGGATCGCGGGCGCAGGAACTCGACTTCTGGATGGAGGAGCCGATTCCGCCGCAGCCCGGGAACGGAGGGTCGGCCGCTCGCTCGCCGAAAGCCTCCAAAGCTGCGGCCAAACCGAAGCCCGGCAAGGCGCCTCGGAAAGCCAAGACGCCGAAAAAGGCAGCGACCGCTGGCGCCAAGAAAACGAAGAGTCCCAGCAAGAAAAAAGCCGCCAAGAAAACAAAGAAAGCCGGCAAGGCCAAGGCCGCGAAGTCGAAAAACGCCAAGAAAAGCACGAAGAAGGCAAAGGGCGGTCGAGCAAGCAAGTCGCGTTAAGAAAGCAAGGAAAACGCGGACGACGGCGCGCGGCCAATCAGGCGCCCGATCGCGTGAGCGCGCTAATGCTTCAGCACGCTGCGGCCTATCCGGTCTGACGGAGAGCCCGCCGGAACTTCGTCGCCTCCAAGATGTTGTCCTGCAGCAATGGAGCAACGCGACATGGCCAGCGAAGAGCGTTCCAATCAGCTTGCGGTATCCAAACCCGAAAACCCTAGGGATTTGCGTTTATCACCGCAACCACCTCCGCAAAGCCGCCCGCCGATTTCGAACGCAGGGCTGGAATTGCTCCGCAGCAGCGACTGCTGATCGTCCTACTCCGACTTGTCGACATTCCAGAACAGCGGGGTGGCCGGGCCGTCGAGTACGCCGGTCAGCGATTTGCGCCACGCGCTCGGGGCGAAATATTGCCCGAGCGGGATGTAGATCACCTGGTCGTAGACTTCCTTCTGGATGTCGGCGGCGATCTTTTTCTGCTCTTCGGGCGCCGACGAACGCGCGAACGCATCGCGCATCGCTTCCATTTTGGCGTCTTCCGGCCAGCCGAACCAGCCGCCGACCTTGCCTTTGCCGCTGATCGACACATTGACCACCGGGTTCACCACGTCGGCGCCGACCCAGTTGGTGAAGAACATGTTCCAGCCGCCCTCCTTCGGCGGCTTCTGGCTGGCACGGCGCTGCACCACGGTCTGCCAGTCGGTGGCCTGCACATCCACCTTGAAGCCGGCTTCGCGCAACAACTGCGCCGCGACGGTCGGCTGCGGCTTCAGCGCGCCGACATCGCCGGGCGCCATCAGCACAACCGGCGTGCCGTCATAGTCGGATTCGGCGAGCAGCTTTTTCGCTTCCGCCATGCCGTTGCCCTTGACCAGCGATTCAGAGCCGGCATCGGTCGCCAGCGGCGTGCCGCAGACGAAAACCGCCCCGCAAATCCTGTAATATTCGGGATTGCCGACCAGCGCGTCCAGAACATCCTTCTGGTTCATCGCCAGCAAGGCCGCGCGCCGGACCTTCACGTTATCGAACGGCGGATAGAGGAAGTTCATGCGTCCGAGCGTCTGGTAGCCGAGCTTGTTCAGGGTTTCGATCGTCAGCTCCGGGTTGGCTGACAGCACCGATAGAATGTCGAACGTCGGCGCTTCCAGGAAATCGATGTCGCCGGATTGCAACGCATTCACCGCGGTCTGCGCGTCCGCCATCGTGATCCATTCGACGCGATCGACCTTCACCACCTTAGCCCCGGAGGTCCAACTCGGCGGCTCCTTGCGCGGCACGTAATCGGCGTTCTTCTCATAGACCACCTTCACGCCGGGCTGGAATTCCGCCTTCACGAACTTGAAGGGCCCGGAGCCGATCTGTTCCGGGATTGGCGTGCCGGGCGGCGTCTCCGCCAATCGCTTCGGCATCATGAACGGCACCAGTGACGACGGTTTTCCGATCGACTCCAGCACCAGGCCGTAAGGTTCCTTCAGTTTGAGCGTGATGGTTTTCGCATCGGTGGCCTCGAGGCTCGCAGTGAAATCCATCAGCTTCTGGCCCATGCCGTCGGCCTTTCCCCAGCGCTTCAGCGAGGCCACGCAATCTTCCGCCGTGACCGGCGCGCCGTCATGCCATTTGAGGCCGTCGCGCAGCGTAAAGGTGTAGGTGAGCTTGTCGTCGGAGACCTTCCAGTCCGCCATCTGCGGCTGGATCTTGAAACTGGAGTCGGTCGCCAACAGCGTGTCATAGACCATATAGCCATGGTCGCGCGTGATGTAGGCCGTGGTCATGCCCGGATCGATCACGCGCAAATCGGAATGCATCACCGCGGTGATGGTCTTGCCCGCCGCCTGCGAAGGCAGCGGCAGCAGCGCCGCGAGAGCCACGGCCGACGCAACAGCGGAACGCTTCCAGCGCGAGATCGGGAACATGGGCGCTCTCCTGACGTGAAACTGATCAAAGGCCGGTGATTCCTTATGCATGCGGCGCGTTATTTAGGCGCACTAACACGCTGTAAATCCTCGACATTTGAGACTTGATTTGAGACTTGCACCAAGCACGTGGCGCGTCAATCCGCATTTGCTTCATTGCAGCATGGCGAACAGGCCTGATGACGCGCGCAGGTTTGACTTTACAAAATCGTCGCCGATCCATCCCCTGAGCGTCTGCAGCCACACGATCCTGTCCGAAGACCATTGAGAGAATTGCAATGAACCTTGCCAACCTTCCGTTCGATTCCGAGGCCATGCTGCAGGGCCTGCGCGCCTGGGTGGAATGTGAGAGCCCGACCTGGGACGTTGGCGCCGTGAACCGCATGCTCGATCTTGCCGCGCGCGAAATGGCTGTGATGGGCGCGTCGATCGAACGCATCGCCGGTCGGCAAGGGTTCGGCGGCTGCGTCCGCGCGCGCTTTCCGCACCCAAGCAAGGCGAGCCGGGCATTCTGATCGCGGGCCACCTCGATACCGTTCACCCCGTAGGCACCCTGGAAAAATTGGCGTGGCGCCGCGAAGGTAATAAATGTTTCGGCCCCGGCATCTTCGACATGAAGGGCGGCAATTACCTGACGCTGGAAGCGATCCGGCAATTGGCGCGCGCTTCGATCGCGACGCCGCTGCCGGTCACGGTGCTGTTCACGCCGGACGAGGAAGTCGGAACCCCCTCCACCCGCGACATCATCGAGGCGGAAGCCGCGCGCAACAAATACGTGCTGGTGCCGGAGCCGGGCCGGCCTGACAATGGCGTCGTCACCGGACGCTACGCGATCGCGCGGTTCAATCTCGAGGCAACCGGCAAGCCGAGCCATGCCGGCGCTACATTATCCTCGGGCCGCTCGGCCATTCGCGAGATGGCGCGCCAGATCATCGCCATCGATGCCATGACATCAGCGGACTGCACCTTCAGCGTCGGCATCGTGCATGGCGGCCAATGGGTCAATTGCGTCGCCACCACTTGTACTGGCGAAGCGCTGAGCATGGCGAAGCGTCAGGCCGATCTCGATCGCGGCGTCGAGCGGATGCTGGCGCTTTCCGGAACCACTAATGACGTCACCTTCAAGGTGACGCGCGGCGTCACCCGGCCGGTGTGGGAACCCGATGCGGGAACCATGGCGCTGTATGACAAGGCGCGCGGCGTGGCGAAGGCGATGGGCGCTGAACTTCCGCACGGCAGCGCCGGCGGCGGCTCCGACGGCAATTTTACCGGCGCGATGGGAATCCCGACGCTGGACGGGCTCGGTGTCCGCGGCGCCGATGCGCATACGGCTCAACGAATATATCGAAGTCGACAGCCTCGCCGAGCGCGGCCGCCTGATGGCCGGATTGCTGGCAACGCTGGAGTGAAAAGCAGCGTCATCCTGAGGTGCGAGCGACCGTGGGTCGCGAGCCTCGAAGGATGGCGACACGGAACATGCGGCCCATCCTTCGAGGCGCGCAAGAGTGCGCACCTCCAGCGATAACGGCAAAGCCGTTACGCGGAGATCACGGCAATGCTGTTGCGCGGGGCTGACGGTATCGACGTTAGGACGGATCACTTTGGTCGCGCCGCCGGTGGCACAGGATTTGCTAAACCTTGCATCGGGGCGACAGAGTGCGAGACTGGTATCATGATGGATTTCTGTAACGTCCCGAAATCTCGCTCGGCGCTACCTTCGCGACGCCGCAGCGGGTGCGCCTGATGTTCGGTTATCTGATCCGTCGCATCCTCGCCACCATTCCGGTGATGGCCGTGGTGGCGCTGTTCGTGTTTCTGCTGCTGCGGCTGACCCCCGGCGATCCCGCCGCCATCCTGGCCGGCGACAACGCGACGCCCGAGCAGCTGGAGCGGATTCGTAGTTCGCTCGGATTGAACGAACCGCTCTACGTCCAGTTCTTCACCTGGGTCGGCAAGCTGCTGCATGGCGATCTCGGCGTGTCGCTGATTTCGAACGTGCCGGTGCTGCAAATGATCAGCCAGCGCGTCGAGCCGTCGATCAGCGTCGCGGTGTCGACCATCATCCTCTCGATCATTGTCGCGGTGCCGCTCGGCGTGATCGCGGCGTGGAAGCACGGCACCTGGATCGACCGCTTCGTGATGGGACTGTCGGTGTTCGGCTTCTCGGTCCCGGTATTCGTGATCGGCTATCTGCTGATCCAGATTTTCGCCATCGACCTGCACTGGCTGCCGGTGCAGGGCTTTCGCAGCATCACCAAGGGATTCGGGCCGTTTCTCGAGCGCATCATCCTGCCGACTTGCGCGCTGTCGTTCATCTATGTCGCGCTGATCGCCCGCATGACCCGCGCGGCGATGCTGGATGTGCTGGGTGAAGACTATGTGCGCACGGCGCGCGCCAAGGGCATCAGCGAAAGCGGCGTGCTGCTGCGCCACGCGCTGCGCAATGCCGCCGTACCCGTCGTCACCGTGATCGGCAGCGGCTTTGCGCTGTTGATTTCGGGCGTGGTGGTCACCGAGAGCGTGTTCAACCTGCCGGGCATCGGACGCCTCACCGTCGATGCGGTGCTGGCGCGCGACTATCCGGTGATCCAGGCCATGATCCTGCTGACCTCGCTGATCTATGTCGCGGTCAATCTCCTGATCGATGTCGCCTACACCGTGCTCGATCCCAGAATCCGTTACTGAGGCAGGCACAAGATGGCGATCGAAACCCTGCCCGAACCGTCAATCCCGATCACCACGCCGTTCCGGTCGGGGCTTGGATTCCTCACCGCGACGCCGATCATCGCCGCCGCCACGATCTGCCTGGCGCTGGTGATCGCCTCGGCCGTGCTCGCGCCCTGGCTTTCGCCGCACGATCCGCTGCTGCTCGCGCCGGCGCAACGCTTACGGCCCGCGAGCGCGCAATTCCTCCTCGGCACCGACGCTTACGGCCGCGACGTGCTGTCGCGAATTCTCTACGGCGGACGGATCTCGCTGTTGATCGGGCTCGGCGCCGCCATCTTCAGCATCGGTGTCGGGCTGGTGATCGGCCTCGTCTCCGGTTTCTTCAAATGGATTGACGCGGTCATGATGCGAACGATGGACGGGCTGATGGCGATCCCGAGCATCCTGCTCGCCATCGCCGTGGTCTCGCTGTCGGGCGCGAGCGTGATGACCGTTCTGATCGCCATTACCATTCCGGAAATTCCGCGCGTGGCGCGGCTGGTGCGCTCGGTGGTGCTCTCCGCGCGTGAGGAGCCTTATGTGGAAGCGGCAATCTCGGTCGGCTCCAGCCTGCCGAAGATCATGTGGCGGCATCTGATGCCGAACACGATCGCGCCTTTGATCGTGCAAGGCACTTACGTTTGCGCCTCCGCCATTCTCACCGAAGCGATCCTGTCGTTCCTCGGCACCGGCATCAACCCGGAGACGCCGACCTGGGGCAATATCATGGCCGAGGGCCGCGCCTTCTTCCAGATCAAGCCGTCGCTGATCTTCTGGCCGGGTCTGGTGCTGTCGATCGCTATCCTGAGCATCAACCTGATCGGCGACGCCGCCCGCGACGCGCTCGATCCCCGCCTGAAGCAACGGGAGGGCGGCAAGTGAATTCGCCGTGCCGTCATTGCGAGCGGGACAGCATTCCCGGCCTCATCCCCGGGATGAACGCACTTGCGTTCACCCGTGAGGAGCGGCGTCTTCGCCGCGTCTCGAAGGATGGTTGTTTCGGCATCATGGTTCGAGACGCGCGCCAAGAAGCGCGCCCCTCACCATGAGAGCGGGGCACGCTGACATGACCAACATCGTTCTCGATATCGACAACCTCACGGTCGGCCTCGGCAAGGGTCCGCAGAGCACACGGATCATCGACGGGGTCTCGCTACAGGTGCGCGACGGCGAAACCCTGTGTCTGGTCGGCGAAAGCGGATCGGGCAAATCGGTCACATCGCTGACGGTGATGGGGCTGCTGCAAAAGGGATCGCTGGCGCCGCTCGGCGGCAGCATCAAGTTGGTCGGCGAGGAACTGCTTGGCGCCGGCGACCGGCGGCTGCGGCAGTTGCGCGCCACCACCATGGCGATGATCTTTCAGGAACCGATGACCGCGCTCAATCCGGTGGTGCCGGTCGGCCGCCAGATCGACGAGGTGCTCCGCGTCCATACCGATCTCGATGCGCGGGCGCGGCGCAAGCGGATTCTCGGCATGATGGAGCAGGTTCGGCTGCCTGACGTCGAGCGCATTTTCGCCTCCTACCCGCATCGCCTCTCCGGCGGCCAGCGCCAGCGCATCATGATCGCGATGGCGCTGGTGCTGGAGCCGAAACTCCTGATCGCCGACGAGCCGACCACGGCGCTCGACGTCACCACGCAGAAGCAAATCCTGACCTTGATCCGCGACCTGCAGCGGGATCATGGCACCGCCGTGCTGTTCATCACCCACGACATGGGCGTGGTTGCCGAAATCGCCGATCGCGTCGCGGTGATGCGGCACGGCCGGCTGGTCGAAACCGGAGAGCTTGATTCGATCCTGCGCGCGCCGACGATGGAATATACCCGCAACCTGCTCTCGGCGGTGCCGAGCCTGATCCCGCGGGCGCCGCGCCCGGAATCGTCGGAGCCGGTGGTTCTGGAGGCCAACGAACTCGGCAAGGTCTATCGCGAACGCTCCTTCTTCGGCAGCGTGCGCGAAGTGGCGGCCGCCCAGGACGTGACGCTGACCCTGCGCAAGGGCCGCACGCTCGGCATCGTCGGCGAAAGCGGGTCCGGCAAATCGACGGTGGCGCGCTGCATCGTCCGCTTGATCGATCCGACTTCCGGCGGTGTTCGCCTCGCGGGTCACGAAATCTCGGAACTGTCGCGCCGGCTGCTGCAGCCGCACCGCAAGCGCATCCAGATCATTTTCCAGGATCCTTATCGGTCGCTCAATCCGCGCATCACCGTCGGCGAGACCATCGCCGAAGGGCCGATCAATTTCGGCATGCCGCATGCCGACGCGCTCGAGAAAGCGCGCGAACTGCTCGAACTGGTCGATCTGCCGGTCGATGCCATCTCGCGCTATCCCCATCAATTCTCCGGCGGCCAGCGCCAGCGCATCGCCATTGCCCGCGCGCTGGCGCTCGATCCCGACGTGCTGGTGGCGGATGAAGCGGTCTCGGCGCTGGATGTCTCGGTGCAGGCCCAAGTGCTGGAACTGCTCGACGAGATCCAGACCCGGCTCGGCATCGCGCTATTGTTCATCACCCACGATCTGCGCGTGGCGGCGCAAATCTGCGACGACGTCGCGGTCATGCAGCACGGCCGCATTGTCGAACAGGGCCCGGCGGCGCGAGTCCTGACAAATCCGCAAGTAGCCTATACCCGGGCGCTGCTTGACGCCGCCCCCGGACGGGAGTGGGATTTTGCCAACTTCCGGCCGGTCGCGGTCCCGGCCTCATCCTGAGGAGCGGCGTCTTCGCCGCGTCGCGAAGGATGAGAGTCCCCGCCCTCTCATGGTTCGAGACGGCGCAAGAGCGCCTCCTCACCATGAGGAACACGCATACCGTTTCCGAACTCGTTCCGCTCCGAAAATGACAGTCTAACGTCACGCACGAACAATATACCGAGATCGATAGATGACCCGTATCGCCGTTGGCGGCTTTTTGCACGAGACCAACACCTTCGCGCCGACGAAGGCGAATTATGACGATTTCGTGCATGGCGGCGGCTGGCCGGCGATGGCAGCAGGGTGCCGATGTGCTGAAAGTCATGCGCCACATCAATGTCGGACTGGCAGGCTTTGTCGAACAGGGAGACATCAATGGCTGGGAGCTGGTGCCGACCATTTCCTGCGCCGCCAGTCCTTCCGCGCATGTGACAAAAGATGCGTTCGAACGCGTAGCCAAAGTGATGATTGACGGCATCAAGGCGGCAGGGCCACTGGATGCCGTCTATCTCGATCTGCATGGCGCCATGGTGTCAGAACATCTCGATGACGGCGAAGGTGAAATTCTGGCCCGCGTCCGCCGCGTAATCGGCAAGGACCTGCCTCTGGTTGTCAGCCTCGACCTGCACGCCAATGTGACGCCGCGGATGGTCGAACATGCCGACGCGCTGATCGCCTATCGCACCTATCCCCATGTCGACATGGCCGACACCGGCCGTGCCACTGCCCATCATCTCGCCATGTTGTTGCGTACCAAGCAGCGCATGGCGAAAGCGTTCCGGCAGTTGCCGTTCCTGATTCCGATCAGCTGGCAATGCACCAGCGACCAGCCCTGCAAGAGCATCTATCAGAGGCTTGCGGCATTGCAGAGCGCCGCGGTGCCGACGCTGTCTTTCGCGCCGGGCTTTCCGGCCGCGGACTTTTTCGACTGCGGACCGAGCGTGTTTGCCTATGGCCGGACACAAGCCGATGCTGATGCTGCCGCGGACGAAATGGCAAAACTCGTTGTCAGTCACGAAAACGATTTTGACGGCCGCATCTTTGCGCCCGACGAGGGCGTGCGCTACGCCATGGAGCTGGCGAGGCACGCACACAAGCCGATCGTCATCGCCGACACCCAGGACAACCCCGGCGCCGGCGGCGATTCCGACACCACCGGCATGCTGCGCGCGCTGGTCCGCAACAACGCCACCCGCGCCGCCATCGGCGTGATCTGCGATCCCAAATCGGCAAAAGCCGCGCACGCCGCCGGCAAAGGTGCCACCGTCACGCTCGCGCTCGGCGGCAGATCGGGCATTCCGGGTGACGCGCCTTACAAAGAGACCTTCATCGTCGAAAATCTGTCCGACGGACAATTCGTCGCCACCGGCCCCTATTATGGCGGTCGCGACATGGACATGGGGCCGTCGGCGGCTTTGCGGATCGGCGATGTCAGGGTGGTGGTGAGTTCGTACCGGGCGCAGCTCGCGGATCAGTCGATGTATCGCTATGTCGGCATCGAACCATCGGAGCAATCCATTCTGGTCAACAAAAGCTCAGTGCATTTCCGCGCCGATTTCGAACCGATCGCGGAGAAGCTGATCATCTGCGCCGCACCCGGCGCGATGCCGGCCGATACCGCAGCATTGCCATGGACGCGGCTGCGTCCGGGCATGCGCATCAAGCCGAACGGTCCCGCCTTCATGCCCGAAACCGAACCACGTTCCACGTCTTCTGCAACCGGATAACAGACATGCCCAATATCGACCGCATCGAAGGCTTTGCCGACGAACTCACCGCGATCCGCAGGGATCTGCATGCGCATCCCGAAATCGGCTTCGAGGAAGTCCGCACCTCCGGGATCGTCGCCGACAAGCTGACGCAATGGGGCATCGAGGTGCATCGCGGATTGGGCGGCACCGGCGTGGTCGGCGTGCTCAAGGGCAAAGGCAGCGGCGCCAGGCGTATCGGCCTGCGCGCCGACATGGATGCGCTGCCGATGGAAGAGAACACCAACCTGAAATGGCGCTCGACCATTCCCGGCCGCTTCCATGGCTGCGGCCATGACGGCCATACCACCATGCTGCTCGGCACCGCGCGCTACCTCGCCGAGACCCGTAACTTCGACGGCACCGTGCATTTCATCTTCCAGCCGGCGGAAGAAGGTCTCGGCGGCGCCCGCGCCATGATCAAGGACGGCTTGTTTGAAGAAGTTTCCCTGCGACGAAATTTACGGCCTGCATAATGCGCCCGATCTCAATCACGGCGAGTTGGCGATCCTTCCGGGGCCAGCCATGGCCGGCGCCGACTTCTTCGACATCACCATCAACGGCTATGGCGCGCATGGCGCCATGCCCGAACGCTCGAAGGACCCGGTCGTAATCGCGATGACGGTCGGACAGGCGTTGCAGACCATCGTCAGCCGCAACGTCGATCCCCTGCAAGCGGCGGTGCTGTCGATTACACAGATCCATGCCGGGTCGGCCTACAATGTGATCCCCGGCGAGGCAAAGCTGTGCGGCACGGTCCGCGCCTTTTCCGACGAGGTGCGCGCGCTGATCCGGACGCGGATGCGCACAATTTGCGCCGGCATTGCCAGCGCGTTCCAGGTCGAAATCACGGTCGACATTCGCGACATCTTCAGCGTGCTGGTGAACCAGGAGGAACAGTCCAAAGTGGTCGCCGAGGTGGCGCGCACGGTGGTCGATCCCGCCAAGGTCATTACGAGGTCGCAGCCGAAGATGGGCAGCGAGGATTTCGCCGACATGCTGCATGCGGTGCCCGGCGCCTATTTCTGGGTCGGCCATGACGGCTCGGTGCCGGTGCACAATCCCGGCTACATCCTCGACGACAATATCCTGCCGATCGGCGCCAGCATGTTCGCGCGCATCGTTGAAACCCGATTGCCGGTGGCTGCCCATGCATAAATCGACTTTGGAAGAAACCACATCGAACGAAGCTGTCACCTCGCTGCACGATCTCAGCGCGGTCGACCTGATCGCGGGCTTTCGGGCCAAGCAATTCTCGCCATCGGAAGTGCTGGAGGATGTGCTGGCGCATATCGCGGCATGGGAGCCGCATATCAAGGCGCTGTACGCCTTCGATCCGGAAGGCGCGCGCGCTACTGCAAAGGCATCGACCGAACGCTGGCAGCAGGGCCAGTGCATGGGCGTGCTCGACGGGGTGCCGACGACGATCAAGGACAACATTGCTACCAAGGGCGTGCCGGTGCCGCTCGGTGCGGCCACCAGTCCACTGACGCCGGCTGCGGCGGATGCGCCGCCGGCGGCGCGGTTGCGCGAGGCGGGTGCGGTGATTTTCGCCAAGACCACCATGCCGGATTACGGCATGCTGTCGTCGGGCCTGTCGAGCTTTCATCCCCTCACCCGCAATCCCTGGGATCTCACCAAGAATCCCGGCGGCTCCAGTTCCGGCGCGGGCGCGGCGGGTGCGGCCGGCTACGGCCCGCTGCATCTCGGCACCGATATCGGCGGCTCGGTGCGGCTGCCGGCGTGCTGGTGCGGCCTGGTCGGGTTAAAGCCCAGCCTTGGACGCATTCCGATCGATCCGCCCTATGTGGGCCGCGTCGCCGGACCGATGACCCGCACCGTCGATGACACAGCCTTGATGATGAGCGTGCTGTCAAAGCCGGATCGCCGCGACGGCATGAGCCTGCCGTCCAACGACATCCACTGGAAGACCCACGATAAACCCCTGCGCAAGCTGCGCATTGGCCTGATGCTTGATCTGGGCGTCGGCCAGGCACTGGAGCAAGAGGTGCGCGACGTCGCGGTGAAAGCCGCGCACGCGTTCGAGGCGGCCGGCGCCGTCGTCACCGAAGTGGCGGGCATGCTGACCCGGGAAATGCTCGACGGCCTCGACAATTTCTGGCGGGCGCGGATGTGGGACGATCTTTCCAAGCTCACCGCCAGCGAGCGCGGCAAGGCGCTGCCGTATATTGTGAAGTGGGCCGAAGCCGGCGCAAAACTGTCGGGCGTCGACGTGATCCGGGGCTTCAACGCCACCATGGCGATCCGCGCCGCGGCGGCGAAGCTGTTCGCCGATCTCGATTATGTGATTTCGCCGGTGTCGCCGGTGGTGAATTTTGCCGCCGAGTTCGCCGCCCCGATCAACGATCCCGACCGGCCGTTCGAGCACATCTGCTACACCGTGCCCTGGAACATGTCGGAAAATCCGGCGGCCTCGATCAACGGCGGCTACGACGCCCACGGATTTCCGATCGGCGTGCAGATTATCGGCCGCAGGTTCGACGATCTCGGGGTGCTCGGCATGGCGAAAGCGTTCGAGACGATGCGCGGCCCGCAAAAACCGTGGCCGAACCCGCCGAAGAAATGACACGCATAGGCAAGATCGTCATGGCCGGGCTTGTCCCGGCGCATCCACGTCTTCAGAAAGAAAGACGTGGATGCCCGGGACGAGCCCGGGCATGACGACATCTCTGAATTCGGCGATTGAAGTCGAACGATACAAACAACACCCGAGAGGAAACCCCGATGGCGTATGAGACGATCAAATATGAGGTCGCCGAGCAGATCCTGACTATCACCCTGAACCGGCCCGACAAGCTCAACGCCTTCAACGCCGCGATGCAGAAGGAATTGATCGACGCCTTCGACCAGGCCGACAAGGACGACAACATCCGCGCCATCATCGTCACCGGCGCCGGGCGCGGGTTCTGCGCCGGCGCCGATCTTTCCTCCGGCGCCGACACCTTCGACCGCGACGCCCGGCGCGGGCCGGTGAAGCGGCTGGCCAACGGCAGCGTCGACTACAGCGACCCCAATGTGCGCGACGGCGGCGGCCAGGTGACGTTGCGCATCTTCAAATGTTTGAAGCCGGTGATCGCGGCGGTGAACGGCCCGGCGGTCGGCATCGGCGTCACCATGCAGCTTGCGATGGATATCCGCATCGCCTCGGAGAATGCGCGGTTCGGCTTCGTGTTCTCCCAGCGCGGCATCGTACCGGAAGCAGCATCGAGCTGGTTTCTGCCGCGCATCGTCGGCATCGCGCAGGCGCTGGAGTGGTGTTACACGGGCCGGGTATTTCCGGCGCAGGAAGCGCTGGCCGGCCGCCTCGTCAGCAAGGTGGTACCCGCCGGACGAATTGCTGCCGGCCGCACGCGCGCTGGCCCGCGAAATCGCTGCCAAGACCGCCCCGGTGTCGGTGGCGCTGATCCGGCAGATGATGTGGCGCATGCTGGGCGCCGACGATCCGATGGAAGCCCACAAGGTCGACAGCCGCGGCATCTATGCGCGCGGGCGCTCGGACGATGTCAAGGAAGGCGTGGTGTCGTTCCTGGAAAAGCGCCCCGCCGTATTCAGGAACAAGGTGTCGTCGGACATGCCGGACTATTTCCCGTGGTGGGAAGAGCGGGAGTATGAGTAGCGAGTTCGAGAACTCGCCGTTCAATCTCGTCATGCCCGGCCTTGTGCCGAGCATCCACGTCTTTCTTGATGCGAGGTTCTAGAGCGTTTCACGGTTTGATTGAAGCGTATCCTGCGTTTGCGAAGTAGTTACTGCATTCACGGGCTTCGATTGTGCTGACGAGGCTTCCGATGTGGCGCCAAAGGTCTTCGATGGTGCGTTTTTGGGCTATTCGCATCCAGTGTTTGATTTTGGCGAAGGCCTGTTCGATTGGATTGAGGTCGGGTGAGTAGGGCGGCAGATACCAGAGCCTTGCGCCGACGGTCCTGATCATGCGCCGCACCTCGGCGGACTTGTGACTGCCGAGATTATCCATGATGACGATGTCTCCCGGCTTCAACGATGGCAAGAGCACTTGCGCAACATAGGCGCGGAAGCACTCGCCATTGATCGGTCCGTCGAACACGCAAGGTGCCGTGAAGCTGTCGCATCGCAGCGCGCCGAGGAACGTCATCGTGCGCCAGCGGCCGTGCGGCGCGAAGCCGCGCAGACGCTCGCCTTTTGGCGCCCATCCCCGCAACGGTGCCATATTGGTCTTGACCCAGGTCTCGTCGATGAAGACCAGGCGTTGCGGATCCAGGCTGGCCTGCCACGATTGCCAGCGCCGCCGTCTGCGGGCGACATCGGAACGGCCCTGTTCAAGAGCGAACAGCGTTTTTTTTGAACCGCAGCCCCTCCCGGCGCAGGAATAGCCAGACCGCGTTGTGCGAGACCTTGACCCCGCGCCCCGCCAATTCGTCCTTCAGGGCGTGCAGCGTCAGATGCGGCGTCTGGTTCAGCCGCTTCACGATGAACGCCCGATGCGGATCAAGCACCGGCTTGCGGTGACCGCCCATCTTGCCGGGCTCAAAAGAGCCTGTCGAACGATAGCGCTGCGACCACTTCACCACCGACGACACCGCAACACCGAACTGCAACGCCACCGCCCGGCAGCTCTCGCCCTTCGAGACCGCCGCAACCACCCGCTTGCGCAAATCATTGGAAAGAGGTCGGACCATCAGATACTGGCCTCCAGCCCAGCCAGCATCTTGAATCATATTCGCCAAAGAACCGGAATCCCTCCCGATTTAAATAATCCGTGAACTGCTCTAAAGACGTGGATGGCCGGGACAAGCCCGGCCATAACGACGTTGGTATGGCACGCAAATACTCACCCCATCATCAGCGCTACCCGGCCGATCGCCTTGCGGTCGATCAGAAGCCGCATCGCCTGCGCGCAATTCTCCAGCGGCAGCCGGTGCGAGATGTTCGGCCTGATGCGCCCGGCCTCCGCCCATTCGGTGAGCGCCTTCAAACGCACCTCGCCCAACGCCGGGTTTTTGCGCACCGCCTCGCCAGCACGAACGCCGAGCACGCTGGCGCCCTTGATCAGCAACAGATTGGTGCGGGCAAGCCCAATGCCGCCGGTAAAGCCGACCACGAGGAGACGCGCGCCCCATGCGATGCAGCGCACGCTGTCCTCGAAGATCTCGCCGCCGACCGGATCGAACACCACATCGGCGCCGCGCCCCTCGGTGATGCGCTTGACGGCATCGCGAAATGGCTCGCGGCTGTAGAGCACCAGATGATCGGCGCCCCGTGCTTGCGCGACGGCCAGCTTTTCCTCCGACGAGGCCGCCGCAATTACGGTTGCCCCGAGCATCTTGCCGATCTCGACCGCGGCAAGCCCGACGCCGCCGCCTGAGCCATGCACCAGCAGTACCTCGCCCGGCTGGAGCTGGCCGCGATCGATCAGCGCGTAATAGGCCGTGCCGTGGGCGGCGAGAAATGTCGCGCCCTCGGCGTAGTCGAAGGTCGACGGCAACGGCGTCAGTTGCGACGGCGCAACCACGGCCTCGTCGGAATACGCGCCGTGCCTCATCTTGACGATGACCTTGTCGCCAACAGCGACGCCCTGTGCCGCGCCATCGACCTCGATCACGTCGCCCGCGGCTTCCATCCCCGGCGTGAACGGCAATGGCGGCTTGAGCTGGTACTGGCCCGCCGCCATCAAGATGTCGGGAAAATTGATCCCGGCGGCCTGAATGGCGACACGCACCTGGCCTTGCGCCAGCGGCGCTGCGGCAAATGTTTCGAGACGCAAACTCTCGGGCGGGCCGAGTTCGCGGCAGATGATGGCCTTCGGCATCAGGCCGCGCTCGACGCTGCGTCGGTCTTGCGGCGCTGCAGCGCCTCGCGGATCAGCGACATCCGGTCGTTGCCGAAATACATGTCGGTCTTGTCGACGAAGATGGTCGGCGAACCGAACCCGCCGCGCGCCATGACTTCATCCGTATTGGCTTTGAGCTGATCCTTGATCGCCTGCTGGCCGATGCCTGCGAAGAACTTCGTGGGGTCGACGCCGACGCTCTTGCAGATCTCGGTCAGCACCGCATCGTCGGAAATGTCCTTGTCGCCGCCCCAATAGGCCTCGAATATCGCGCGCGCGAACGGCACCATTTCCTTGTCGAGCCAGATGCAGCCGCGCATCGCCTTGACGCTGTTCACCGGAAACACCGTCGGCGGCATCTTGATCGCAAGCCCCGCCGAGCGCGCCCAATCGGCGAGGTCCTTCTTCATGTACCGTGCTTTCAGCGGCACCGGCGTCTCGCGGGACGCATAGACGCTGGGATTGACCGTGTTGAAGATGCCGCCGACCAGGATCGGCCGCCATGAAATCTCGACGCCGAACTCCTTCGCCAACGGCTGGATGTTGTGGAAGGCCAGATAAGTCCAGGGACTGGAGCAGTCGAAGAAGAATTCGATCATGGTGCGTTTCCTTTTTATTGTCGCGCCGTTTGCACGACTCCCGTTGTTGAATCCCGCATCTAGCCCCGTCATTGCGAGCGAAGCGAAGCAATCCAGAATCTCACCGCTCGGAAAGTATGGATTGCTTCGTCGCTTCGCTCCTCGCAATGACGCGGCAAAATTCTATTTCCTCCCCGCCAGC
The DNA here is from genome assembly GCA_963771225.1 of uncultured Pseudomonadota bacterium. Classification (GTDB taxonomy): domain Bacteria; phylum Pseudomonadota; class Alphaproteobacteria; order Rhizobiales; family Xanthobacteraceae; genus Bradyrhizobium. Next base: position 174,221 of record CAVYSR010000020.1, read on the forward strand.
TCCTTTGCGGCTTGCCCGAACATGTTCTTTCGCGCCTCCTCGTCGAACGGCTTTTTCTCGAATTTGCCGATCGCAAGCCCCGCCTGCACCTTCGGCCGGGCGCGGACGTCCGCATACCAGCGCTTGATGTTCGGGTAATCGTCCAGCGTAAACCCTTGCGCCTTGTGGGTCATGGTCCAGGGAAAACAGGCGATGTCGGCAATCGAATAGTCGCCGGCGACGTAACCTCCGGTCTTGCCCAGTTGGGTGTCGAGCACGCGGTAAAGCCGGGCCGCCTCGTCGCGATAGCGCTCGATGGCATAGGGGATTTTCTCACTTGCGTAGAGCGCAAAATGGCCGTGCTGGCCGAGCATCGGACCAAGCCCGCTCATCTGCCACATCAGCCACTGCGTGACATTGGATCGGCCGCGCATATCCTTAGGGAGAAAACGCCCGGTCTTGTCGGCGAGATAAATCAGGATCGCGCCGGTCTCGAACACCGAAAATGGCCCTCCGCCGTCGGCCGGCGCATGGTCCACGATGGCCGGAATCCGATTGTTCGGACTGATCGCCAGAAAATCCGGCTTGAACTGGTCGCCGGCCCGGATGTCGATGGGAAATACCGTGTAGGGAATTCCGAGCTCCTCCAGCATGATCGAGATTTTCCAGCCATTCGGCGTCGGCGCGTAGTGAAGGTCGATCATGGCATAATCCTGAGCGAGGCTTAGCTAATCCTACCCCCTGCTTTCGGCGCATTCCACCCCACTCGAACGCCATGTACGCCACGCTCAGGACATGGCAGATAGACGCATCCAATCAAGAAACCACGGGGATACGCCGACATGCTGTTTCCAACCACGATCGCCGGCTCGCTGCCGAAACCAGAATGGCTGGCCGAACCCAATACGCTGTGGGCGCCCTGGAAATCCGAAGGCTCCGAGCTCGCGCGCGCCAAGCGCGACGCCACCGTGCTGGCGGTGAAGCTGCAGGAAGATGCCGGCATCGACATTGTCACCGAGGGCGAGCAGGCCCGCCAGCATTTCGTTCACGGTTTTCTGGAGAAGATCGAAGGCATCGACTTCGCCCACAAGGTCGAGATGGGAATCCGCAAGGACCGCTACAAGGCGATGGTGCCGCAGGTGGTGGCGCCGTTGCGGCTGAAGGGCCGCGTCCATGCCGACGAGGCCCGCGTCGCCCGCACCCATACCACGCACAAGCTGAAATTCACCCTTCCCGGCCCGATGACCATCATCGACACCATCGCCGATAAATATTACGGCGACCGCATCAAGATGGCGTTCGCCTTTGCCGAACTGCTCAACGAGGAAGCCAAGGCATTGCAGGCCGACGGCGTTGACGTCATCCAGTTCGACGAGCCCGCGTTCAACGTCTACATGGACGAAGTCTCGGATTGGGGCATCAAGGCGCTGGAACGCGCCGCCGAAGGCCTGACCTGCGCCACCGCGGTGCATATCTGTTATGGCTACGGCATCAAGGCCAATACCGACTGGAAACAGACGCTCGGAGCTGAGTGGCGGCAGTATGAGGACATCTTTCCAGCGATCGCCAAAAGCCCGATCCAGCAGGTCGCGATCGAATGCCGCAACTCGCGGGTGCCGCTGGAACTGCTGGGCCTGCTCGCCGGCAAGGTGGTCCAGGCCGGCGTCATCGACGTCGCCAGCGATACCGTCGAGACCGCCGAGGATGTCGCAGCGGTGATCGACGCGGTCTCGAAATTCGTACCGAAGAGCCACATCGTCGCAACAACCAATTGCGGCATGGCGCCGATGCATCGTGATATCGCCGAAGCAAAACTGTTGGCGCTCGGCGCCGGCGCGAAGCTGGCGAGGCAGAGGTTGGGGTGAGTCCGGAAAAGAACTCGCCGTCATTCCGGGGCGCGCGAAGCGCGAGCCCAGGATCCATAACCCCTGCAGGGAGTGATGGTGTGGACGGCCCCCTACGGCATCGTGTTGTGCCAGAATGAGGTTGTTGCAAATCTCAGACAAGGGAGCCGTCCGTGAACCAGATTATCCGAATTGGAATGGATACGTCGAAGCATATTTTTCAGTTGCATGGGGTTGATGCTGCCGAACAGGTGGTGTTGCGCAGGAAGCTGCGGCGCAGCCAGGTGCTGGCGTTCTTGGCCAAGCTGCCGCCGACCGCGATCGGGATGGAGGCCTGCGGCGCGGCGCACTACTGGGCGCGGGTGCTGCGGGAACTTGGCCACGAGGTCAAGCTGATGGCGCCGCAGCACGTGAAGGCTTACGTCAAGCGTAACAAGAACGACGGGCGGGATGCCGAGGGACTGTGCGAGGCGATGAGCCGGCCGACGATGCAGTTCGTGCCGGTGAAGACCGAGGAGCAGCAGGCGGCCTTGATGCTGGCGGGGGTTCGCCAGCAGCTGATCGCAAGGCGCACCCAGCTTGGCAACGCGATCCGCGGCTACGCGGCGGAATTCGGCCTAACGGTGGCCAAGGGGATCGACAAGATCGAGCCGCTATTGGCTGACATCGCAGCCGACAAAGCCTTGCCGGTGCTGGCGCGTGAGCTGTTCGCGATCCAGGGCCAAGATTACACGCAATTGCAGGTCGAACTGAAGAACATCGAGACCAGGCTGCTGGCCTGGCATCGCGCCAATGCCGACAGCCGGCGGTTGGCACAGATTCCGGGGATCGGGCCGATCGGCGCCACAGCGCTGGTCATGAAGACGCCCGATCCGCGCGCGTTTCCCTCCGGTCGGCACTTTGCGGCCTGGATCGGGCTGACCCCGAAGGACCATTCCACCGGCGGCAAGACCCGGCTCGGCAAGATCACACGCGCCGGGGACGAGATGTTGCGTAGTGTGCTGGTGGCAGGAGCGACCGCCGTGATCCAACAAGCGAGGCGCGGCCGCGGCCGCCCGTCGCCCTGGCTTGTCGTATTGGTGGCACGCAAGCCGCCAAAACTCGCCGCCGTGGCGCTGGCTAACAAGATTGCCCGCATCGCCTGGAAGCTGTTGGTGACGGGCGAAGTTACGATGGCGCGCGGATGCTTGGCGCATCGGCATTCGCCGCCTAAGAGATCGGCCGGTTCGGCAACTTCGCCTTACCGGCCGAGCCGGAGCTGCAAGAGGAGAGCAAGATGGTAGGATCGATCGATCCGAGGTGCGAGACAATCCGTGGAATCCATTGGCCCGTGAAGGTCGCTGGAGTGTTTGGAACTCGCGTCGCGGAAACCATCTTGGCCAGCGGCCCAAAGCGACCGCATCAACAGGCCGGACATATGGATGCAAGCGATCCGATCAGACCCTGAAAAACTCTTGTGGCACGGGGGCCGTCCACATATGGATTCCGGGCCTACGCCAAGTGGGCGCGAGCCCGGAATAACGCCTTTTGAAACTTACACGGCACTCTCATGCAACACCGGCCGGTATCCCGCCAAGAACGCCCGCAAGGTCGAAGGCGGCGTTAGCAACAGCCCGCCGGTGAGCGCATTTGGGCCTTCGCGATAACCACCCGGCGACCACAGCAGCGCCCGGCCCTGCGCGATCAAATAACTCTCGTCTCCGGCCAAAACCATGGCTCCATCAGGCAATTGCTGCAGCGGCATCGGAAGCGCGTGCAGCCGCTTCTTTCCACCCTCGAGCCGCTCACGGTGCAGCACGATATCGATGTCGCGCGCGAGAACGCTGCTGACGCCATTGCCCTGCTCCCACACAGCGCGAAACCGGTTGGCATCGTCGCGGCGGCAGAAGAAACAGGGCCGATGCCCCGCCGCAAACGAAGTCGCCTCGTCGAGAAAAAACAATTCGGTCCAGCTGCGGCCGCCCATCACCTTGCGCCGCCGTCCCCGGAATTCGCAGACGCAAGTGAGCCACGCGTTGCAGCTCCAGCGCCGCGTCAGCAGCGTTTTGGTGGCCGGATCGTGAATGATGCCGCGATTGCCGGTGAACATCCCGCGATACGGCGTTGCGATGATGTCGCCTTGTGGTGTGACCCGGTTTTGCAGCGGCATTCGATTGACCATTCACCACAGGCGTCATTGCGAGGAGCGTAGCGACGAAGCAATCCAGTCTTGTTTCGAGACTATGGATTGCTTCGCTTCGCTCGCAATGACGATCTACTCACGCCGCGCCGTCGCGGATCGGCGGCTGGAACGATAGCGCGGTGTCCCACGGAAAGAAGATCCAGGTGTCCTGCGACACCTCGGTGATGAAGGTATCGACCAGCGGCCGCCCCATCGGCTTGGCGTAAACCGTTGCGAAATGCGCATCGGGCAGCATGTCGCGCACCAGACGCGCGGTCTTGCCGGTATCGACGAGATCATCGACGATCAGCAATCCCTTGCCGGTGCCGCCGCCGAGCCTGGCGGTATCGGCCGAAACGCCTTTCAGGACTTTCAGGTCGGCCTGCCGGGTGTGATCGTAGCTCGTGATGCATACGGTATCGATCACGCGAACGCCGAGTTCGCGCGCCACGATGGCCGCCGGCACCAAGCCGCCGCGGGTGATCGCGATCACGGCATGAAACGGCCCGACCTCATTCAGCCGCCAGGTCAGCGCCCGGCAATCCCTGTGAAACTGGTCCCACGAGACCGGAAAGGGCTTGCCGGAGCGGTCCTGCGCGCTCAGTTCCGGATGCTCCGCCATATCCTCATTCTCCTTCCGCTACCGGACCAGGTTCAGTCCCGCCAGCATCTCCTTCACCGCGGTCATCGCGGCATTCAGCTTCTCCGGGTCGCGCGAGCGAACAACGAGGTTGGTGTTCGGCTTCTTGTCGTCATCCAGAAAAGGATAGCTGCCGATGATGGTGTCGGGATGGGCGTTGGCGATGGCGCGCAACGGCCCGCCGATGTCGCCTTCCCTGGCATTGGCGCGAACCTGTTCCGACAACATCCGCACCCCGGACTTCAGCCGCGGCGCGACGATGTCCATCATCGCCTGCATGATCGACGGCACCCCAGCCATCACGATGACATTGCCGATCTTGAAACCGGGCGCCAGGATCGTCGCACTCTGGATCAGTTCGGCGCCGTCGGGCATCCGCGCCATCCGAAGCCGCGCCTCGTTCAATTCGCCCGCGCCCTGGAAGCGTTCGCGAAACCGCGCCACCACCTCGGGGTGATGATCGATGCCGACGCCGAAGGCCTTGGCGACGCTGTCGGCGGTGATATCGTCATGGGTCGGCCCGATGCCTCCGGTGGTAAAGACGTAGGTGTAGCGCCCTCGCAGCGCATCCAGCGCTGCGATGATATCGGCCTCCTCGTCGGCGACGACGCGCACTTCCTTGAGGTCGATCCCGATATTGGTCAGATATTCCGCGATAAAGCCGATGTTCTTGTCTTTGGTTCGTCCGGACAGGATCTCGTCCCCGATCACCAGAATGCCGGCCGTAACGATATCGCTCATGACCTCTCCTCGTCGTCTCGCACCTGTTCGGCGGAAATACCGGAAAAATGCGCGTCCACACCCTCGCTCAAGCAGCTCCTTGAAGCTACCGGGTTTTGCCGCCGAAATGAGCAGCGCCCAGCCGTTTTTTCGGGCAACAATCCGGTCATCCCTCGCAAATGCCCTCCGCGAATGCATATCGCGCTGGCCCGGGCCTTGCTACCATCCCTTTTCGTCATGCAATCTCCCGCATGGCCGCAAAAAAGCATCGGGATATATGGCAGTTGCGTTCGATGAAATGAACGGCCCCGACGGCGACCTCCGTCCGGCCTACCAGGAGCTCTCCCGCTGGCTGAAGGAGACGCCGGCGGACGCCCTGGAATATCGCCGCCAGGAGGCGGAACTGCTGTTCCGCCGGATCGGCATTACCTTTGCCGTCTATGGCGACGCCGAGGCCCAGGAACGGCTGATTCCCTTTGACGTGATCCCCCGGATCATGTCGGCGAAGGAGTGGGCGATCCTCGAAAAGGGCCTGAAGCAACGGGTACGCGCCCTCAACATGTTCCTGCGCGACATCTATCACGGCCGCGATATCCTGCGCGCCAATATCGTCCCGGACGACCTGATCTTCCAGAACCCGGTATTCCGCCCCGAAATGAACGGCCAGGACGTGCCGCACGACGTCTATGTCCACATCGCCGGCATCGACATCGTCCGCATCAATCCGGAAGAATTCTACGTGCTGGAGGACAATGCGCGCACCCCCTCCGGGCGTGTCCTACATGCTGGAAAACCGCGAAATCATGATGCGGCTGTTTCCGGACCTGTTTGCCCGCCACCGCGTAGCCCCGGTGGAAAAATATCCGGACGAACTGTTGTCGGCGTTGCGATCGGTGGCCCCGCTCAGCGCCTCCGCCGAGCCGACCGTGGCGCTGATGACGCCCGGCGTCTACAACTCGGCCTATTACGAGCATTCGTTTCTGGCCGACAAGCTCGGCATCGAACTGGTCGAGGGCCGCGACCTCATCGTCAAGAACGACGAGGTGTTCATGCGCACCACCGAGGGCCTCAAGCGCGTCGACGTGATCTACCGCCGGGTCGATGACGACTTCCTCGATCCCCTCACCTTCCGCCCGGATTCAGCGCTCGGCGTGCCCGGGCTGATGTCGGCCTATGCGGCCGGCAACATCACTCTGGCCAATGCGGTCGGCACCGGCATCGCCGACGACAAGGCGGTCTACTCCTACATGCCCGAGATCGTGAAATTCTACCTCGGCGAAGAACCGATCCTGAAGAACGTGCCGACCTGGCGCTGCCGCGAACCCAAGGATCTGGCTTATGTGCTCGACAATCTCGGCGATCTCGTCGTGAAGGAAGTCCACGGCTCCGGCGGCTACGGCATGCTGATCGGGCCGGCCGCGACCAAGGCGACGATCGAGGCGTTTCGCGACAAGCTCAAGCGCGAGCCGGAGGGTTTCATCGCCCAGCCGACGCTCGCATTGTCGACCTGCCCGACCTGCACCGAGTCCGGTTTGGCGCCGCGCCATGTCGACCTGCGGCCGTTCGTGCTGACCGGGCGCGATCACGTCACCATCGTGCCGGGCGGATTGACGCGCGTGGCGCTGAAGGAAGGCTCGCTGGTGGTGAATTCAAGCCAGGGCGGCGGCACCAAGGATACCTGGATACTGGACGAGTAGATTTGGATAGTGGACGAATAGACCCCGCATGCTGTCACGCACCGCCGAAAATCTTTACTGGCTGGCCCGCTATGTCGAACGCGCCGAATATCTGGCGCGCACCATCGAGGCGACGCTGCGCGTCACAGCACTTCCGAACGCCTATATCGGCAAGACCAATGAATGGGACTCGGCGCTGCTCACGGCAGGCGTCAGCGCCAGCTTCTACGAGGTCTACGGGGAAGCCGACGAGCACAACGTCGTCGACTACCTGTCGTTCTCTCCGGCCAATCCCTCCTCGATCCGCAACTGCATCGAAAACGCGCGGCTCAATTCGCGCTCGGTGCGCACCGCGCTGACCAGCGAGATGTGGGACACCATCAACTCGGCCTGGATCGACCTTCAGGAAGTCTGGGGCAAAGGCACCAAAACCCGGGAAGAGCTGACGAAGTTTTTGCGGTTCGTGCAGGAAACCTCATTGCGGTTCGACGGCTCGGCCTACCGGACCATGCTGCGCAACGACGCCTACTGGTTTTCGCGGCTCGGGCTGCATCTGGAGCGCGCCGACAACACCGCCCGCATCCTCGATGTGAAATATCACTTGTTGTTGCCCCGGGAGGAGCATGTCGGCGGACCGCTCGATTATTATCAATGGACGTCGATCCTGCGCTCGGTATCGGCGCTGACCGCCTATCACTGGGTCTATCGCGAGACGCTGAAGCCATGGCTGATCGCCGACCTTTTGATCCTCAACAATTCGCTGCCGCGTTCGCTGGCCAGTTGCTACGGCAATTTGGTGCGCAATCTCGACCAGATCGGCGTCGCCTATGGCCGCCAGGGCGCCGCGCAGCGCCACGCCCGCGGCGTCCGCAACCGCCTGGAACACAGCCACATGGATGATATTTTCCAGCACGGCGTGCATGAATTCATTCAGGAATTCATCAATGATAACGGCAGGCTTGGTGAAATCATCAGCAAGCAATATTTGATTTGACTGACGCCGTCATGGCCGGGCTTGTCCCGGCCACGATAGCAACACAACAACGTCATTGCGAGCGCAGCGAAGCAATCCATCCTTATCTTTACCGCCGCATGGATTGCTTCGTTCGCTTCGCTCCTCGCAATGACGAACCGTCGAACACTCGAACTCTTTCTTGGCCTACCATGCGTCTGCGAATTGCCCATTCCACCAGCTACCGTTACGAACCGCCGGCCACCGGCGTCATTCAGGTCCTGCGGATGACGCCGGGCAGCCATGACGGGCAGTATGTCGCCGAATGGCAGATCGACGTCTCCACCGATTCCCGCCTCGATGTGCATCAGGACGCCTTCGGCAACGTCACCCATGTGCTGACCCACGGGCCGATCGCCGACCTCACGATCACGGTCGAAGGCCTGATCGAGACCCAGGATACCGGCGGCGTGCTGCGCGGCACCGACGAGCGGTTTCCGCCGGCCTGTTCCTGCGCTCGACGCCGCTGACCGAAGTCAACACGGCCATGGCGGCGTTTTCGCGCGAGCTGCGGCCAGGAACCGAAGCGGACGTGCTCGGATTTCTGCATGCGCTGATGATGCAGATCAACGAGCACATGACGTTCGATGAGGACCCCACCAACAGCGGCACCTCGGCGGTCGAGGCATTCGCCGGCAAGCGCGGGGTGTGCCAGGATTACGCGCATATCTTTATCGCCTGCGCGCGTTCGGGCGGCATCCCGGCCCGCTTCGTCGCCGGACATTTCCTGCGCTCCGACGGCATGGTCAATCAACAGGCCGGGCACGCCTGGGCGGAGGCATTCGTGCCGGATCTCGGCTGGGTCGGGTTCGATCCGGCCAATGCGATCTGCACCACCGACGCGCACGCCCGCGTCGCCATCGGCCTCGATTATCTCGGTGCCGCACCGGTGCGCGGCACCCGCTATGGCGGCGGCATGGAAACGCTCTCGGTGGCGGTCAAGGTCGATCAGGCCGGCGGACGCCAGGGTCAGTGGCAGTCGCAGTGACCGGCAGCAGTACTTCGGCCCGTGACGACAACCGGAGGGTCAACCTCCTGGTTCTTTGCGGCCTTGCGTTGATTGTCGGCGTCATGACGGGCTGCGGCGCCGTCGCCCTGCGCGCGCTGATCGGATTTTTTCACAACGCGTTCTACAACGGCACGTTCAGCATCTGGTATGACGCCAATATCAGCGACGGGCCGAGCCGGTTTGGCGACTGGGTACTTCTTTCGCCCGATTATCGGCGGCCTTGTCGTCGTTTTTCTGGTGCAGCGGTTCGCTCCGGAAGCGAAAGGCCACGGTGTTCCCGAGGTCATGGATGCGGTGTTTTACAAGCACGGTAATATCCGCGGTCAAGTCGCGGTCATAAAATCTCTCGCCTCGGCGCTCTCGATTGGCAGCGGGGCCGCGGTCGGCCGCGAGGGGCCGATCATCCAGATCGGCTCGGCGCTGGGTTCGGCTTTCTCGCAGGCCATCAAACTCGCGACCACGGCAGAAAATCACCTTGCTGGCCGCCGGCGCTGGCGCCGGCATCGCCGCGACTTTCAACACGCCACTCGGCGGCGTGTTGTTCGCGCTGGAAATCCTGTTGCCGGAGGTCTCGAACCGTACTTTTCTTCCTGTGGTCGTCGCGACCGGCGCCGCCACCACCATCGGCAGGATATTGATCGGCCCCGATCCGGCCTTCGTTGTTCCCGGCATCCAGCTTTCGCTCGCGCGTCGATCGGCGTGCAAGAGGCAATCGCTTTTGTCCTGCTCGGAATTCTGTGCGGCGTCGCCTCCTGGGCCTTCATTCGCCTGCTGGTGGTCATGGAGGACGGTTTCCCAAATTGCCGGGAAATGCCTACACGCAAAACATTGTCGGCATGGCAATCATCGGCCTGATGATGGTCGTTATGACCCACGCTTTCGGCCATCCCTATATCGATGGCGTCGGTTATGGCGTGATCCAGTCGACTCTCGACAACCAGATGACGTCCGCGGGCCTGCTTGCATTGCTGTTTGCTTTGAAACTGTTCGCAACAACCATCAGTCTCGGATGCGGCGCTTCCGGCGGTATCTTCTCGCCCTCGCTGTATCTCGGGGCCACACTGGGGGGAGCCTTCGCCCTCGCGGTGGGCATAATTCTTCCCCATGCCGGTATTGACGGTTCCTTCAGCGGCGATCGTCGGCATGGCTGCGATGGTTGGCGCGGGAACCGGCGGGGTCATGACCGCCATCGTCATGGTTTTCGAAATGACGCGAGACTACGCCATCATCGTGCCGGTCATCGTCGCGGTCGCGGTCGCTGCCGGCATCAGGCGCGCGCTGATCGGCGAAACCATCTATACGATCAAGTTGCGCCATCGTGGCCACCGCATCCCGAAGGAGCGGCATATCAATCTTTTTCTGGTCAGGCAGGCCCAGGACATCATGGAACGGCGTTTCATCCTGGCCAAGGCTGGAACATCGCTGAGGGAAGCCATCAGCGCGGAGGACACCGACGATTTGCGCGCGATCATCGTCGAGCGCGAGGGCCGGATTGTCGGCCTCATTCCGCCGCGCTCGGGGCTGTGGCGCGAGTCTCAGGGCAATCCGAATCTGCTGGTCGAGCGTTTTGTCGAAAGCCGCGCGGTTATTTGCCGGGATGTTGATCTGTTGAGTCTGGTGTTCGCCCGATTGAAACGCCATCGCTCCGGTGCCGCCATCGTCTTTCGCGGCGTCGAACCGGCCAAGGGTCCGCGACATCGTCGGCGTCATCACCAAGCGCGCGATCGCCGACACCGTGATCGACAGCTACGACGATTGAGCTGACGCGCTTGACGTCGGCCCGGTTACTTCCGGACCAGCGGGATCTGCAGGTTGGTCGGGCGGTTCTGCTCGGTATCGAAGCCGCGGCCGTCGACATTGCGGGCGCCCCAGAATAGCAGATCGCCTCTGAGATAGACGAGGTCGTACTCCATGAAATTCGAGCCTTCCTTGAGACCGAAGGGGGCGAAGGCCTTGCCGAATATGCTCTGCGGCGCGTTGACCGCCCAGGGCGCGTATCCGGCGGACGCCACCTTGTTGAGGATATCGGCAAACCCCTGCGCCAAGGGAGTTACCTCGTAAGTCTCATCGGCCGCGAAGTCGACCTTCTGTGCGCCCGGCGCGATCGGATGGGGGCCCTGCCACTGCATATGCCCGCCGATCTTGATCCGCGCCAGCGGCACGGCGCCGAAGGGGTCGGCCGAGTTGACGACCTCGAGCTCGAAACGATCGGACGGCAAATATTTGAAGGCGCGCTTGAGATAGAACGGCTTGAGCGAGCCGTCCGGGCTCTTGCTCGGCCGTATCTCCGGAGCAATGCTCTCCCAGTTTCCGAGCGTCGCCTGCTTGATCTTCGCTACATCCGTTTCCATGCCGTTTGCCTTCGGTTGATCGCTGGAAGACTGCGCCGCGGCTCCGCCAAATCCCGCCATCACCAGAAGCGGCAACAGCGACGCTCTAATGCCTCTAAACATGCGGGCGCTCCAGTGGCTGGTCGGCGCGCTTTTGAACGGCGTTGGCTGCGTTGCGGATGACGTCGAGAACGAGGTCGGGCTGAGACAGCATCGGGACGTGACTGCTGTCGGCCTCGACGACGGTCGCACCCATGCGTTTTGCGACGAAGCGTTGCAGCTCGGGGTGCACGGTGCGGTCATTCCTGGCCACGACGAACCAGCTCGGCTTCGACCTCCATCCGGTTCCGGCAACCTTCTGCGTAAAGAGATCGGGACCGGCGCTCCCTGGGTGGCCCAGACGAGCTTCTGCTCCTGTTCGGAGAGGTCCCCCGCAAAACACACGACGCCGTCCGGTTTCAGCCAGATGCGCCCGTCCGCGACTTCGATATGCGAAAAAACGTCCGTGACGGGAAACTTGGCCTGCAAACTCTGCGATGTTTCGTCGGCATCCGGTGCGAGGGCTGAGATGTAGACTAACCCGGCAACACGGGGATCGGCTCCGGCGGCCGTGATGAGGGTACCGCCATAGGAATGTCCGACCAGGATGGCCGGACTGCTGACCCGCCCCAATGCGCTTGTCACCGCGGCGACGTCGCTTGCGAGCGTGTCAAGCCCGTATTGGGCTGCGATCACTTGATGTCCCTCGGCCTGAAGCGTCGGGATCAATTTGGCGAAGCATGAGCCGTCGGCCCAAAGCCCGTGGACGAACACGATGCCCGGTTTGGTTTGCTTGGACATTTTCAGCCTCGTTCTGGTGTTGGCTATCGCGATCGGTATGGATTACGATACGCTCTGCCTGCCGGGGAGGCCTAGCGTAAATTGTCGGCGTTTTGCTGTCGTGGCCGCTGTGCCGGCTTGAAAGACTTTGTAAGCTAGGGCCCATCGCCTGCGAGACGTGGGATTAGGGGACGTGGTGCTTAAGGAGACGTACGGCTTAAGAGACGTGGGCTCGAAAAGACTTGGGCTCGCAGAGACATGGGAGATTGTGATGGAGCTCCGGCATCTCCGCTACTTCATTGCCGTGGCTGACGCGGGCAGTTTGACCGTTGCCGCCGAGCAAAAGCTCCACACTTCGCAGCCATCGCTCAGCCGGCAAATCCGGGATCTCGAACAGGAAGTCGGCGTTCAGCTGATGACCCGTAGCGCTCACGGCGTTGAGCTGACGTCGGCCGGCAAAGCTTTTCTGGACCATGCACGAATGGCGCTGCTTCAAGCAGAGGCCGCAAAGGAAGCAGCGCTGCGCGCAGCTCAGCCGGCCGAGACCGACATTCGACCTTGGCTTCTTGTCGGGGGCGGAAATCGGTTTGTTGCCCGAGGTGAACCGCGTCCTTCGAGACGAGTTTCCAGGCATCGAAATCCGCCTGTCGAGCGATTACTCCCCTGCCCTCGCCAAGGCCTTGATGAGGCGCAAACTTGATGCGGCTTTCATGCGATCGGAAGAGCACATGGGGGATCTGGCCTGCAGGCGCGTGCGCACGGATCCGTTGATTTTCGTGTTCCCGAGCGACCATCGCCTGGCGTCGCAAGCGGCCGTCGCGCCGGAAGAGATCGTGAACGAAATTTTCTACCTTCCGTCCAAAGCCGCCCCTGCGGCACGTCGTGTCGTTTTGGAATATTTCAGGCGGGCCGGTATCGATATCAAGCCGGAGCATGAAGTGCACAATGTCGTCCATGCGATATCGATGATCACATCGACGCGCGCGGTCATGCTGTTACCGGACTACACAAAACGGTATTTGCCCGAGTCGATAACCACCCGGCCCGTGAAGGGAGAAGTGCCGACACTTGACCTGATCGTCGCCTACCATAAGGCGAACAATTCCCCGATCCTGAAGCTGCTTCTCTCCAGTGCCGGCAAACTCGTTGCACCGCCTTCCTAGCTATCCTTGCCTCGGAAGCTTTGAGCACCATTCAGAAGAAGTGCGGCAAATTGTCTGCCGCGAACTAGCGAACAAATGTGAAGCCGAACACACAGTTCGCCGCCGAAGCCGTCTACTGAACCCTGACGGCCTGAATTCAAAAAATCAATTTTAGAGACAGACAACCGATGAGTGACACGACGCAAGCGCTTTGCCTTGTCCTGCTGGTTATTTGTCTTGGCTCTTGCCTGATCCGCGCCTTTTGGGAAGTGGAATCTGCTCGCCAACGCCGTCGCGAACAAATCCAATTCGTTCGCGATGCCATGCGCACGGTCATCCCGGCGACCAACCGTGGTGGATAGGGCTGCCAAGGCGGCGCGCCCGAGGCCCTTATTCGGGAACCTCAGATTGGCACAATCTGAACATCACATCGATGCCTACTCAGACTACAACATTCACCTCAAAATGTTGTCGTTCCTGGAATGGGAGAAAGTGGATGATCAGATTAATCGCTATTGCGGTGTTCGCCCTGGCCTTCACAAATTCAGCGGGGGCCATGCCGGCTGCGCCGGTTGATCAGCCGGATGGCTTGATGACCCAAGTCGCCTTTGGCTGCGGTCCCTTGCAGGACAAGGGTTGCCGGCATCTGTGTCGCCAGATCGACCATCCGTCAAACCCGCCGGCAGGTACGCCGGTGTGTGGTTTTGGAGGGGCGGGGTTTGCCGTCGGTGGGTGTACTGACTTGGGCGAAACGACGACGTCGAACTTGGCAGCCCGTTCGCCCCACGCTGCGCTTCGGGCTGCTAGCGGTATCCTCGCGTCGTCTATCTAGCTGCCAAGGCCCACGCTATGAAGGCCTTGATTGAAGCCAGCTTCGGGTGGTTGCTCGGTGCACGATATAGAAACCGTAACCTGGCACCGTGACGCTCGCTACCTTCACAAGGGCCCCCCTCGCAAGTTCGGGAGCGACCAGCACGTCGCTGCAAATCGCAATCCCCTGTCCGGAAATAGCGGCTTCGATGGCGTGAAGCTCTTCGCGAAAGTCCAGGCTGACCTGACCGGAAAGATTCGGGAACGTGTTTGTGATGCTTTCGGGCGGCGGTCTCCCACTGTCGCCAGGTTGGCGCATCCTTATCGCTCGCAGGCCACCCAGCTTCGATTAGAGGAAACTGACCTAGCTCGACGGGATTAAGTGGCTTTCGTGACCTTCCAACCAGCTTGGGATTCGCAACCACGAGGAAAGTGTCCCGCACCAGTTCGACCGATGGCCCCTCGGTCGGAGCCCTTCGTACATAGCGAATTGAAATATCGGCTTCGCCGGTTTCGAGGTTCAACACCGCATCGGTGCCAACGATATCAAGCTTCCGCCGCGGGTGCGCCTCTCGCCATTTGGGCAATCTCGGCACCAGCCACCTCGCAGCGAACGCGTTGGTCGTGGTGACGCGCAGTCGGCCGCCGGCGGCGCCAACGCGAACACCGTTGATTGCGTCAGCAAGCGACTCCAAGCCGTCACGCACGACTGGAAAGAGTTGCTGGCCGGCCCATGTCAGCGCGACGGGTCGGGGCTGTCGGCGAAATAAGGGTTGCCCGCAATAGGCTTCCAACAGCCTGATCTGATGACTGACCGCAGTTGGCGTCACGCCGAGTTCGGCGGCTGCCAGCCTGAAGCTCAGGGAGCGCGCCGCAGCTTCAAATGCACGCAATTCAGCCAGAGGGGGCAGCTTCCGCATGCACAATGCTAGATGAACTGCATTCATCTGCACGAAGATTCTTCGCCATTGTTTCTATGGTCCGACTTCTTCGACACTGGATCATCTCCACGTCAGGTCATGGAAAGCACACATGTTGGCCGTCACGCGGGCGCGTACCGCCGGATATCTCGACGCGATTGAGAAGCTAACGCTGCTTGTCGAGGAACACCGCGCCTCCTTCGACCGGGACCGCCGACTTCCGGATGAAGTGTTTAAGGCGCTGGCCGAGGCCGGGCTGTTTCGACTGTGGTTGCCGGCGGCGATGGGCGGCCCGGAATTGTCTCCGATAGAGTTCATGCAGGTGGTGGAAGCGGCATCGGCGCTCGATGGCTCGATTGGCTGGCTCGTGGCAAATGGCGGTGGCATGAGCCGGGTCGCTGGCTATTTGCCCAAGTCCATTGCACGCGGGCTGGTTTTCCGATCCCTTCGCATTTATCACCAGCGCTACCGGCGCGGTCGGCTTGGCTGAACCCGTGGCCGGAGGCTATCGCGTTACCGGACGATGGCCATTCGGCAGCGGAGCCAGCCATGCCACCCAATTCATGGGATTGGCTAGCGTGAGGGTGGCGGCGCAGACCGCGCCACCCATCTGCTTGCTACTTCGCGCGCGAGCACGTGACGGTTCATGACACCTGGCACGTCTCCGGGCTTCGGGGTACAGGGAGCAGCGATTTCGAGGTGAAGGATGCCTTCGTCCCGACCGAACACACCCACGACCTTATCGCGCCAGTGCCTAGCCAGCCGGGCATCATTTACCGGATACCGGGCCTGACCATATTTCCCTGGTCGATTACCGGCACAGTGCTCGGGATCGCAAGCGGCGCGATGGCTGCATTCGTGAAGTCGGCGACACAGAAGAAAGTCCGGATGGGAATGGCCGTCCGGCTACAGGATCGTGAGATGCTGCACTCGACGGTAGGTCGAACGGAAGCGATCGTCGGCGCCGCACGGGCATTCCTCAAGGAGGCAATGACTGAACTACTTGCTGCTATTGACCACGACCACGACTGCCTTATGCGAGCCCGCGCACGGTTGCGTATCGCGTGCGCATATGCCGCGGAAGGATACAGCGAGCGCTGTGCAAATGCTGACGACGGAAGCCGGTGCAGGCGCCATTTTCGAAAGCAACCCCCTGGAGCGCGCCGGACGCGACATCAATGCCGCGGTAAAACACGTTGCTATGAGCCCTCAGAGCTATGTCGTCGTCGGCCGGCTAAATCTCGGCCTGGATCCAGGCGCCATGCGATTTTGACGCTATCGTCGCATCGCATTGAATGACGCGACGAGCCGAGAGACGGACCAAGCGCCCCCGCGCCGGCTGAGCAAGCCTCTATCGCGTTTCGGGTATTTGCTGGTTAGTTTCGAAGCGACTGATCTCGCCAAGGATGTCCTGATTTAGTTGCAGGGCATTCGAATAACTTCGTCCCATGGGACTTGCACCATCCAGGGTGAAATCCGTGTAGTCGGCGGTATCCTGCCCGCCACCGACATGAACGCCCTTGATCGCCAGTTCACCACTAGGCGAGCGGACCAGAACCGGCGATCCGCTGCTTCCCCTTGTCGCCGAACAGTCGCTGTATATCGCGTCGTTCGCGACCGTGTCGGCGGGCCGGCCCACCGCCATCACCGTGCAGCCTTGCAGGATTGGTTCGCGGTTGTAGTCGAACTCGAACGCGGGCTGCGCTGGATCATCACCGCGAATGAATTCGGCGACCTGCTTAGGGAGCGAAGGCATGCGCAGTTGTCCCGCCGAGACCATGATGAGTGGCTCGCCGATCTCGACTGACACTCTGGTATCAAACGGAAGCGGGTGAGCCCCGGGGATGGTTTGCGCCAGCCGAACGATGGCCAGATCCAGATAGAATTCCTTTGCCGTCGATCGGGTGAAGAGCTTCAGATTATGTTCGTCCGTCTCGACAGCTATCCGTTGAAACGGCTCGGCCTTGTTCTGCCAGAAGCATTTGTCGAGATTGGCTCGATCCTTGCCGTTCTCGTCGACGAAGATGTGCGCGTTTGTCAGGATATCGCGGCCCTCCCCGACCAGGAAAGCCGTAGCTTGCGTGCCCGGACAAACCACGTCCCCGACCGTTTGCCGCAGTCGCGCCATCTCCGGCGCGGACGGCCAAGCTGCCGGTCCCTTGAGGCTCAGCAAACCTCGCGGATCAATCCACTGGCCGTTGGCGTTCTTGCTCCCGACCAGATTGACCTGTCGAACTACGCCGCCGGAGCCCCATTCGGTTGCCGCCAGCGCACCTGATCCAAATGCATGCGTCGCTATGCAGGCAGAAACAAGCAAGGCGTTGGTTGAGTTCATGCCAAGGCGATCTCAGGTAACCGGTTTGAGATCCATTGCTTCCCCGTCATCAAAAAATCAAGTCCGACGATACGAGCGTTTCGCGGCCCTGAAGCGAGACGCTTGACCCAAAAGCCGACAATGGCTTCGGACATCCTGACCACAGGCTGCCTTCGGCGCCTCACCCCAAAAAATGTCGTTTTATTAATAATTTACCTTGGAACCTCCCGGTTACAGAACCGTTTGCTGGAGTAGCGAGGGGTTTTGTATGGCTGGCAGCAAAAAAATCGAACGACCTTTATGAGAGTGAACGTATTTTTCGTCTACTCGTCGAGGGAATCACCGATTATGCAATCTATTTGCTGGAACCCGAAGGCCGTGTCAGCAACTGGAACAAGGGTGCCGAGCGCATCAAGGGCTACAAGGCCAGGGAGATCATCGGCTAGCATTTTTCAATCTTCTATACACCGGAGGATCGGGCGGCAGATCTTCCGGAGACGGCATTAAAATAGCCAGAAAGGAAAAGCATTTCCTCGCCGAAGGGTGGCGTATCCGAAACGATGGCACCCGCTTTTTTGCCTCGGTCGCCATTGATCCCATTTTCGAGAAGCGCAAGCTGATAGGCTTTGCAAAAATCACCCGCGACATCACCGAACGTCAAATCGCCCTTTCCGAGTTGTCGAAAAGCGAAAGCCAGTTCAAAACACTTGTTGGTGGCGTGACCGATTACGCCCTCTACATGCTAGATCCGAACGGAATCGTTGCGAACTGGAACGTGGGTGGCGAGCGCATCAAGGGCTATTCCGCCAGGGAAATCGTCGGCCAGCATTTTTCGCGGTTCTACACACCTGGGACCAGGCTGCGGGAAAGCCCGCCAGAGCCCTTAAGATTGCCGCGGAAACCGGACGCTATGAGGAAGATGGCTGGCGCGTTCGCAAAGACGGTTCGTTTTTCTGGGCGAGTGTCGTCATTGATCCGATCCGCGACGAGACCGGTGAGCTGATCGGCTTTGCCAAGATCACCCGCGACATCACCGAACGGAAAGAGGCGCAGGAAAAACTCCGCAGTGCAGCGGCAACTCGCCGAATCGCAGAAACTGGACGCGCTCGGTCAGCTCACCGGCGGCGTTGCCCACGACTTCAACAACCTGCTGATGATCATTTCCGGAAGCATTCACACGATCCGGAAAGACGTCACCGGCGAAAAAGCGCTCAAGGCTTTGCAATCCATTGACGCGGCTTCCCAGCGCGCTGCATCGCTGACGCGCCAGTTGCTCACCTTCGCCCGGCGCGAAAGCGTTCAACCGCAATCGATTAAACTGTCCGAACGACTGAACGTGCTCAGGGATGTCCTGAACAGCGAACTCGGCAGCATGGTCTCGCTGAGGATCGATGTACGCTGACGATGTCTCGAACATTATCGTCGACCCCAGCGAGTTTGAGACAGCGCTCGTGAACCTCGTTATCAACGCACGTGATGCCATGCCGGAAGGTGGTTCGGTGATCGTCCGCGCGGAAAACATTCCAGACCGGGCTCAAGTCGCAATTTCCGTGGAAGATACCGGCGTGGGAATTCCGGAGGACATCGCCGCGAAAGTGTTCGATCCGTTCTTCACCACAAAGCCGGTCGGCAAGGGCACGGGTCTTGGCCTGTCCCAGGTGCACGGCTTTGCGCATCAGGCTGGGGGACCGTCGGAAGTCAAGACGTCCTGGGCGAAGGCACAACAATTACCATGTGCCTGCCGAAGGCGGCCGCGCCACTGCGACCCGAGCCGCAACAAATGGCTTCGAGGGAGCGGAACCGTTCTGCTCGTTGAAGACAATCCTGAAGTGGCAACCGTGAGCACCGGTTTGCTTGAACAACTCGGCTACGATGTGCGCTGGGCTGCCGACGCGCCAGCGGCCTGGCAGAGTTGGAAAAGAACGGCATCGATATCGTATTCACGGACATCGTGATGCCGGGGAAGCTGGACGGGATCGGACTGGCCCGGACCATACGCGAGAAAAATCCTCAAATTCCCATTCTGCTGGTGACGGGATATAGCTCCTCCACCAAAGAGGTCGCCTCGAAATTTCCGATCCTGCGCAAGCCGTACCAGTTGCACGAACTGAGCCGCGAGCTGCAAAAATTGCTTTAGTAAGGCACTTTCGGACACTGCCTTTCCAAAATGCGATGCGGTTCTCCATGCCCACCCGGACAATGGGTCGAAGCGACTGACTCGGTTGTTGCCTTTTCTCATTCTCCGCCCGTTCCAAAGTGTTAGGCTTTGGGGTCAATGAGGCGTTTTCTCGAGGGCTCGCGATAAATCTATTAAACAATTTCACAAATGGAGCACAACTAATGTCGACGCTTTCAGCATCGCAATCTCCCTTAGTTGTTCCTCTCGGATCTTCCGGTTCAACGACGATTACGTGGATAGCGGTTCGCGCAATGTTGTGTAAAAATATTCGAAATTTCAATCAAATCTCACCGTGGGTACTCGCCCTTTGGTTTCACCTCCGATAAAAAGGAAAATAAAAACATACACGATCGCTCTAAAGCCGCGGGGGAATGTACGAAGCGTTGATGTTCTTCGAAGACGGGATTGCTGACCCAAATGACCGTCACAATGGAGAGCCCGGTGTTAGCCGCACTTACGGTCTTTGCGATCCTGCCAACCCCTTCGGTGCTGATCACAGACGGTGGCATGCCTGACCAACAGGATGTTGGCGGCACGTTTCATGGCCGGAAGATTGCGACCGGCTCGCCGACGTTCGCTACCATGGAGAATGGCAGGAACGCACCTGTCGTGGACGCCATCGGCCAATTCCATATTCCCGATGCACAGATTTTCATTCCAGCGTAACAGGCAAGTTTGGACCCCCCGAAGAATATCCATAATTTCATGATTACACCGCTGGATCCAGGGCAGCGCCATTTTTGCGTTGTCAGAATCCAGAGGATACTTCCGGAATGTGGGAAGAGCGACAATTCAAGTTTACGACCAAAAGGCGCAACGTAAAACTGCAATGGAGCGAGCTCCACATTTCAGACGATGGCGTCTCTCTGGGGTCGGGGTCCGGATTTTTTCGAGTTGAGTTATATCAGGCCGGGGCACCCTTGGGCGATCTTTGGTGGATCGCATCACGGTGTTTAACACCAATGATAAACTGAACATGTTGCCGCAGGGAATGATTACGGAGACAGGACTGCAGGCGATCGACAATGCAAATCGCACCGTCTCGATGGGACTGTGGGGGAAAAGCTATCGAGGCTGGCCCGTCAAGGATGAAATTGCGACAACCGCCTTTGGCGCACAAACAGTCCCAATTCCGACTGGGAAGGGTCACGAGACCGTCGTAAATCGCCCTGACCGTCGTTTTGCGGATACCCACGATGGAAGCGGAATAACTTCGGGATTCGCATTTGACGTGCACGTCCTCGTCAACATCTCCTATGCGCCCTAACCCCGGCATGATCTGCAATGGCCGAGAAGGCAAAGGCACCCTCTGCCTGAGGGTAGGGTTACATCGCTACGACTTCACCTCTGACGGCGGCGGTCTGCACAAGGGCGGCACCGGCGTGCTCTTGGTCAACGGCAAGAAGGTCGAGGAAGGCCGCATCAAGACGCAGGGTGCGGTGTGGTCGCTGGCCGGCGACACAGCCAATATCCGGAAAGGATGATACTCTCCCGTTGGCGGCGACGCACCCACCACCCTTGGGGAGAAACGCATTCGGCGGCACCATCAATACGGTGAGGATCAAACATAAGGCCTGAGCGCAGAACCCGGCTCCCCTCCCCGTAAAACGGGGAGGGGTCGGTAACCTGCGCCAATCATCGGGGTTCAATAGCGGTCGGTAGGTACCGCAGCGGAGGTCTTTGAAAGTTCCGAGTCGCCGCTTCCCGAGGTTAATCCAGGCTAACCAGATCGAAAGTGCCTTTGCTTCCGGAGTTGGCACGTTTTAGTATGCCGACTGCATCGAGCGATGTTCCGAGTTCCAGAGTGAAGCGGAAAACATATGCTCGAACTGAATTCTTCTCAGCTCTCACCCCTAGCGGACATTGAGGGCGAAAGCGGAACCTGCTTAGCTTCGCTAACCCATGACCAAAACAGAAGAGGCAAGCCATGGCAGAGAGCGAATTATTTACGAAGGGTCTCGAAACACGAAGACAGGTACTCGGCGCGAAGTACGTGGACGCGAACCTTGCGGGTTCTGATGACTTCATGATGACGTTTCAACACGCCGTCACGGAATTGGCTTGGGGTTATGCGTGGAGTTGTCCCGGGCTTGACCAAAAGACACGGAGTATCCTGACGCTCGGAATCCTCGCAGGGCTCGGCCGCTTTCAAGAGCTGGGCATTTACACGAATGCCGCGGTTGCCAGCGGTGTAACGGTCGATGAGATCAAGGAAGCCTTGGTTCAGATTACTGTCTACTGCGGGACCCCCGCGGGCCGCCAAGCATTCTTGGCAGCGCATGAAGCTCTAATTCTCCTAAGGATTAGCGCGCCACTGACGAACTGCCATTCTAGCTATCCGTTTTTGGCACTTTTTTTGACTTCAGAGGACGCGCGCAAACACCTGCTGTTTGTGAAAAGCGGAAGTGATTGGGCGCGTTACTCCAGTTCCGAAATTTGACCTCGGAACGGACGTGTGCGACGCTTCCAGGCCTCATCCCAATATTTGCGCGACGGCAGATAATGGATAGATTGGTGTCCGACTGAAACCGAACATGAGCGGGGCGCCATGCGCATTCTCAAGTTCGCAGGTATCGCTACGGTTGGAATTCTCATTGCGCTCGGGCTGACAGCCTACCTGCTTCTCCCCGGCGAGATTTCAATTGAGAAGATCAACTCGTCGGTAGTGCGCACCCCGAACCTTATCGAACGCGCCTGGCATCTGCCCGTGGCAGCGACTTTCGGTCAACATGTGGCCGGACAGTCAAACTTGTCCAGATGCGGCCCTTCAAGTCTTGCCAACGTCTTCAGATCGCTTGCGGAGCGCCCGGCGACCGAAGATGCCGTGCTCGCGGGAACCGGGATGTGCTGGTCGGGCTATTGCATCCCGGGGCTGACGTTGGACGAACTCTCCGGTGTGGCCGCCGCACACACAAGTCGTAAGATCACAGTACTGCGCGACCTAACTCCCGAACAATTCCTGGACCATATTCGGCGATCGAACGATCCGAGTCGGCGCTACGTCGTGAATTTTCGACGCAAAGAGATTTTCGACGCTGGCGGCGGTCACTTCTCACCGATAGCCGGATATCTCGAAGACTTAGGTTTGGTTTTCGTCTTGGATGTGAACGACCACTTCCAGCCTTGGCTGGTCGAGCGCTCACGACTTTACTCTGCGGTCAACACGCTGGATGGCAACAAGAAGCGAGGGCTGCTGTTGATTGAGTGAGACGTGCCACGGCCTCAATAGTAGCAATCGGCACTTTTCGGGCATTGCCTATCTTCCCGACGATGTCCTCTGTGGATGGCTCCCGCGTTGCAAGGCGTAAATTGAAACGCACTGACATTGGTCGGGTGCAGTCTTCTGTCCGGCCTGTTGACGCAGTCAGGTGAGGACTGCTGGCCCTGATGGAGTCCGCGAACAAGGTCCCATTCTGTTCATCAGGCTATGACGCCTTAGACATCGGTTGGGTTGTCCCTGTTCCCGGGTCTGACCATGTCTGCCATCACATCGCATCGCGCTCGCAACCTCGTGAAGCTGATCTCCTCTTCAGCTAAGCCGTATTACGCTGTTTATGCCGCCAGTGCCGGTCGGTGACCGGCATGATATGTCTCGCCACGTGTCATGATCGCCCAGATGATCCGCGCGGTCTTGTTCGCCATCGCGACGGTGGCGACCCTTGTGGGCTTTCGCGCAAACAGATCCGCCAGCCGCGGATCGCCTTCGGGATTTTGCCTTGCACGACGCACAAGCGCCGTCATGCCGACAACGAGCAGCTTGCGCAGATATTTGTCGCCCATCTTGGTGATACGACCGAGCCGCTCTTTGCCACCGCTCGACTTCTGAAGTGGCGTTAGTCCCAACCAGGCAGCGAATTGCCGCCCCGAGCGGCAACTCATGCGGATCGGTAACCGATGCTGCAAGAGCCGTCTCGCCCATCGGCCCGATACCGGGGATCGTCATGAGACCACGTGCAACATCGTTGCCACGTAGCCAGATGGTGAGATCGCGGTCGATCTCGCGGAGCCGAACGTGGGTGTCGAGCGCCTGCTGTGACAATGTACCGACGATCTTGGCAGCTTCGAGTGGCACATCCGGTGCTTCTGCCATCGATGATCTGCCGTGCCATCAGCAGCGCACGTTCCAGTCCCTTGTAGATATCGATGCCAACTTCGGCCAGTAGACTGCGGATCATGTTGATCAGCTGCGTGACTTGCTTCACCAGCAGATCGCGCGTCCGGTGTATCGACAGCGCCGCCTGCTGCTCGGGTGACTTGATGGGCACTAACTGCATTGTCGGCCGAGTCACTGCCTCGCAAACAGCTTCCGCATCGGCTGCGTCGGTCTTCCCGCGCTTCACATACGGTTTGACGTAAGCCGGCGGCATTAGGCGCACTTCATGGCCTAGCTTGATCAGCTCGCCGCTCCCCAGAAAATGCGACGTGCCGCACGCCTCCACCGCCGACCAGGCTAGAGGGCAACTTGGCGAAAAATGGCAGCATCTGCGACCGCCGAAGCGACTTACGAACCACAACCTGACCGGTCGCATCAATGCCGTGGACCTGAAAAACGCTCTTGGCGCAAGTCGAGGCCGATCGTGGTAATCTGCATAGCGGATGGCTCCCATTTTGCTCGTGAACGCCTGATGGCCTTCACACTTTGGCACCCAGATGCCGTGAGCGGGAGCCATCCACCTCATCTGTCTCGAACATAAGGCGGACCTCCCGCCCAAAAGCATGGGCAGGTCCGGTTACGACCCCAAGTGAACGGCGCTACAATTCGAATCCCAATGGCATGTCGCCTTTTTCGCCCGATAGCGCCACGGCCCGCGAAGCCGGGCATCATCACCGACGGCGGCATTACTGGATCACTCACATGCGCCGGATGACGATTGCATTAAAAATCTCACTAACGACGACTGATTTTGCCCGACGGGCAAAACAGCAAATCGGTGTCCAGCCCCATTCGCAAAAATATTCCGGTTCACTTTTGAACCAAATCACTTTTACATCCACCGCCGTCCCGTCCTCACTAGAGGGGCGTTTCGCGATCGTCACGAACGTTGGGTATGGGATGCGATGGACGTGAGGCGGCGCGTTGACGAAGGCGCTTGGCTTGCGGACGGCAAAGTCGTGTGGTCCTGACACCCCGACGCTGGCGTCAAGTTTCGCGGAAGTGTCCGCGAGGCGACGGTGGCAAGAAAGCCCGGTCACCGGGGAGAGCGCGAAATAAGCCGCTAAAACCATTGCGCAGGGAAGGCCGGTGTTCCGGTGGACCTGTGGTGACTAACGCGCGTGCTTACTACCACACCACGCGCGGCTGCGGGTGCAACGGGCACCCGGCTTTCCTGCGCCCTCTATTTTCAAGGCGAAGGAACACGCACAACTCGGGCGCATCGCGCCGCGGGAACGCGGGGTTTTGTCCAGCGTTCGCCGGCCAGCCGGCTCGGCCTTTTGACAGGCCAGACGACGGGCTTTTGCAGGTCGAATAGGGTTGGAGGTCCCTTCGAAATTGGCTACTAATTCCCCGCTGATGCATTCGAGGATCGGGAATGACCTATTGTTGCGGAGTGCTGGTGCGGGACGGGCTGGTCATGATCGCGGATACCCGCACCAATGCCGGTCTCGACAATGTCTCGACCTTTCGCAAACTGCATATCTTCGCAAAGCCGGGCGATCGCATCATGGCGATCGCCAGCGCCGGAAATCTCGCCATCAGCCAGTCGGTGTTGTCGACCCTGACCGAAGGGCTTGAAGACCCGCATACCGGGGAACTCGAAACGCTGCTCAACGCGCCGACCATGTTCCAGGCAGCGCAGCGCATCGGGAAGGCGATCCGCAGCGTCCACGCCACCGAAGGCGTCGCGCTGCAATCGGAAGACATCAATTTCGACGTCTCGTTCCTGTTCGGCGGCCAGATCAAGGGCTCGCGGATGCGGCTGTTCATGGTCTACCCGGCCGGCAATTTCATCGAATGCACCACCGACACGCCCTACTTGCAGATCGGCGAGCACAAATACGGCAAGCCGGTGCTCGACCGCGCGATGCATTACGACGTCGAATTGTACGAAGCGCTCAAGACCAGCCTGATCTCGATGGATTCGACCATGCGGTCCAATCTCGGCGTCGGCCTGCCGATCGATGTGCTGGTGGTGCGCTCGGATGCCTGCGAGGCCGATCTCAATCACCGCATCGAGGCTGGCGAGCCGTATTTTCACGATCTGCGCTCGCGCTGGTCGGCGGCGTTGCGCGCGGCGCATCAGAATATTCCAAGACCACCCTACAAGACCGAAACCGAAGCAAAGACATAACAAGGCGGGAAGCAAATGACCGAGACAAAAAACAAAATCGCGATCGTGACTGGTGCCGGTAGCGGCGTCGGACGCGCCGCGTCGCTGGCGCTGATGGCGGCGGGATTCACGGTGGTGCTGGCCGGGCGGCGCATCGAGATGCTGCAGGAGACCAGCAAGCTCGGCGAAAATGTCGGCAAGAGCCTTGCGGTTTCCGCCGACATGGCCGATCCCGGATCGATCGCCGCCCTGTTCGCCAAGGTGATGGACGTCTACGGCCGGCTCGACCTTCTCTTCAACAATGCCGGCATGGGCGCCCCGCCCGTGCCGTTCGAGGATCTGAGCCTCGCGCAATGGCAGGCGGTTGTCGCCACCAATCTCACCGCGCCGTTTCTGTGCACGCAGGAAGCGTTCCGGATCATGAAGGACCAGAACCCGCGCGGCGGCCGCATCATCAACAACGGCTCGATCTCCGCGCACGCGCCGCGGCCGTTCTCCTCGCCCTATACCTCGACCAAACACGGCATCACCGGCCTGACCAAAGCGAGCAACCTCGATGGCCGCGCCTACGACATCGCGGTCGGGCAGATCGATATCGGCAATGCGGCGACCCCGATGACGGATCGCATGGTCGAAGGGCGTGTTGCAGCCCGACGGCCGCAAGATTCCCGAGCCGCGCATGGATTTCAAGGCGGTGGGCGACGCCGTCGCCTACATGGCCAGCCTGCCGCTCGACGCCAACGTGCTGTTCATGACGGTGATGGCGAGCAAGATGCCGTTCGTGGACGGGGCTAGAGGGATCGACGTCGCGAGAACGCGCGTTGAAAAAAAAAAAAAAAAAAAAAAAAAATGAGAGAAACCCCTACTCCAGCCGCTCCACGTCGCGCAGCGTCGGAAACAGCTTCATCCACAACAGCGCGATCGCGATGGTGCCGACGCCGCCGAGCACGGCGGCCGGCATCGCACCGAACAAGGCCGCGGTCAAGCCGCTTTCGAACTGGCCGAGCTGGTTGGAAGCATTGATGAACAGGAAGTTCACGGCGCCGACGCGGCCGCGCATCTCGTCGGGCGTCGCCAGCTGGACCAGCGAAAACCGGATCACCACGCTGACGGTATCGGCCGCACCCAATGTCGCCAGCGCCAGCACCGACATCCACATCCAGTGCGAGAGCGCGAACACCACCGTCGCCGCACCGAACACGATGACGGCCTGAAACATCCGCAATCCGACGCGGCGGCTGATGGTATGTCGCGCCAGAACCGCCGTCATCAACAAGGCGCCGACCGCGGGCGCGGCGCGCAGGATGCCGAGGCCGAGCGGGCCGGTCTCGAGGATGTCGCGCGCGTAGATCGGGAGCAGCGCGGTGGCGCCGCCGAGCAGAACGGCGAACAAATCGAGCGAGATCGTGCCGAGGATCGCCGGATTGTTGCGGACGAACCTGACCCCGGCGAACAGATCGGCTGGCGTCGCCGGATCCCTAACGGCTGCCGGTTGCGTCAGGCTAATACCACCAGTCAGGATCGCCCCCAAAAGCCAGAACAGGGCCATGACGCCATAGGGCATGCTCGGCGTCAGCACATAGGCAAGACCGCCGAGCGCAGGTCCCGTGATGGTTGCCAGTTGCGCGGCGCCGCTCGAAATCGCGGTCGCGCGCTGCAGCGAACCCGGTGGCGTGATCAGCGGCAACAAAGCTGCCGGTGTCGGGCTCTCGAATGCCCCGGCCGTTCCCAATACGAACGACGCCATGAAAATATGCGTGACCGTGAGCGAGCCGGAATACGCGCCCCAGGCCAGAAACAAGGCCGTCAGCGCTTCGGCGAGCTGGCAAAGCTGCATGACGCGCTTGCGCTCGTAACGATCGGCGACGTTGCCGGCGACGAACAGAAACAGCGCGGTCGGGAAGAAATTGCACCAGGCCGACCATGCCGAGATCGAAGGCGCTGCCGGTCAGCGCGTAGATCTGCCAGCCGATCGCGACCGCGCCGATCTGGCTGGAGAAGCGCGAGAGGCTGCGCGACAGCAGAAACAGCAGAAAGGACGGGTGCTTGAGCAGAGCGCCCGCGCCCACGGGCATGACGGAAGACATCGACCGGATCCTGCTTTTCCGAGCATGGCCCAGGCCCGCTCCTATCCATGTTTTACGCCGTGGCCGACCCTCGTCTCATTGTCAATGGCCGCCTCGACAGGGATGCCCGGCATTGCGCGATGAAGTCCGCCGCTGCCATAATCGCTCAAGGTGGGGCTTTCGGAATCATGCTGCAGCTGCAATCGGCGTTCGGCGTTTTCGCCTTGCTGGCGATGGCGTGGGCGTTCGGCGAGAACCGCCGCGCGGTCTCATTGCGACAGGCCGCGATCGGACTTGGCGTGACCTTTCTCACCGCACTTGCGCTGATCAAATTGCCACTGGTCGCGCACGCCTTCGGCGCCATCAACGACGCGGTCGGCGCGATCTCCGCGGCCTCGCGCGCCGGCACCTCCTTCGTGTTCGGCTATCTCGGCGGCGGCGCGCTGCCGTTCGACCTAAAGGCGCCCGGCGCGGATTTCATCCTGGCGTTTCAGGCGCTGCCGGTCGTGCTGGTCATGAGCGTGCTGACCACGCTGCTGTTCTACTGGCGGATCCTGCCGCCGGTGGTGCGCGGCATGGCGTGGCTGCTGGAGCGCACACTCGGCGTCGGCGGCGCGGTCGGACTGTCCACCGCCGCCAACATTTTTCTCGGCATGGTGGAAGCGCCGCTGTTCATCCGGCCCTACCTCGCGCAACTGACCCGCAGCGAATTATTCCTGGTGATGACCGGCGGCATGGCGGGCATCGCCGGCACCGTGCTGGTGCTTTACGCCACTTTGCTGGCGCCGTTGATCCCCGATGCCGCGGCGCATTTCGTCATCGCCTCGGTGCTCGGCGCGCCGGCGGCGATCCTGATCAGCCTGATCATGGTGCCGGAAACCGCGCGACGGCGCACCGGCGGCGCGCTCGGACAGATCCCGACATGCACGCGTCCAGCACCATGGACGCCATCGTCAAGGGCACCACCGCCGGACTCGAACTGCTGCTGAACATCATCGCGATGCTGATCGTGCTGGTGGCGCTGGTGCATCTTGCCAACGCCATCCTCGGACTGCTGCCCGATGTCGGCGGCCAGCGATCTCGCTGCAGCGGATGCTCGGATACGTGATGGCGCCGGTGTGCTGGCTGATGGGCCTGCCGTGGCCGCAGGCGATCACCGCGGGAGCCTGATGGGCATCAAGACCGTGCTCAACGAACTGATCGCCTATGTCGATCTGTCGAAGCTCGGCCCCGACGCGCTCGATCCGCGCTCGCGGCTGATCATGCTCTATGCGATGTGCGGCTTTGCCAATTTCGGCAGCCTCGGCATCATGATCGGCGGCCTCGGCACCATGGCGCCGGAGCGCCGCGACGAAATCAATGCGCTCGGGTTGAAATCGATCGTCTCGGGCACGCTGACGACCTGCCTGATGGGCGCGATCGTGGGGGTGTTGAGTTGATAAATGTCCGTCATTCCGGGACGACGCGCAGCGCGAAGCCCGGAATCCATTCTGCACAATCGGCGTGAATATCTGGATTCCGGGCTCGCGCTATGCGCGCGCCCCGGAATGACGGACGTCATGCTAGCCGCCAATTCCACCGTCTTGAATTCCGCCGGCAGGATCACTTCCAGCAATTCGCCATTGTCGGAGTAATCCAGGATCAGATGCTTGATCCGCGGCGGCTGGGTCCAGGAGCTGCCCTCCTTCATCAAGGTCTCGCCCTGCCCTTCCATGTAGGTCTTGACCCAGCCCTTGAGCACATAGACCATCTGAAACTCGACGTCGTGGAAATGCAGCTTTGAGACTTCCGCCGGATTGCACGGCCCGATCAGCCGGATCACATGCGCCTGCGCCAGGCCGTGGCTGGCGGCGGCGATGCCGAGGTCGCGATAATGCGCGTAGCTGCGCAGGCCGTTGGCCACAAAATCCTCCTCGCGATGATGGCTGATGGCGATGCGCTGCTTCGGGCGGCGCTTTGGCTTTACGCGGCAGGCGCGCGTGCGGCGCCTTGCGACCTTGGGCTTGGCCTTGCGCGATGTCGATTTGGCGGCTGTCTTGCGGGCGGCGCTTTTGCGCGGCGGCGATTTTTTCTGCGCGGCGGTCTGCGGCCGCGGCTCGTGATGTCGGCTTCTGCTTGGCCATCGACGTGTCTCCCTTCCGTTGATGCGGAAAGGCTAGCACAGTTGCGCCGGGGTGGGCACGGCGCAGCCGTGACCCACCGATCATGCGCACGGTCAATCGTGACGCGGTGGGTCACGCTGCGCTCGCCTATCTACGCAGATCGTTCAGTGCAGCCGGAACACGCCGTCGACGGCGCGCAGTTCGGCAGGCTTGATCAGCTTGGAGTGCGCGACGGTGACGGAGAACAGCGGTCCATCCAGCTCTCTTCCCAGAACGCGAGAAAATCCTTCAGCGCCGGAAATTTCGGGAACAGATCGTAATTCTGCCAGACATAGGTTTGCAGCAACGAGGGATGATCCGGCATCCGATAGAGAATTTGCGCCGTCGTCAGCCCGTAACCCAACACCTGTTTCCGGAAATCCTCGGAAACAACCCCAACCCGCGAGACCATGCCAACCTCCATTGCTGGAGCGCATATTCCGATGGTGGCCGCCAACCGGGAGCCACCCGGTGGAGATGCGCTCACATGAGAGAAATGTGACGCACGTGACCAACCCATCACAAGCCTAAAAGTTTAACGAACTGTTGAAATTTCTAGCGTTAGCAGCGGCTTACCGCAAGTGCTAATACGGGGTCGGCGAGCCTCGCCGGCAGCATTAACGATGACTTAAGATTTTGGCAGCCGTCATATTTGAGTGCCAGTTTTTCTGCTAGAAGCCCTTGTCCCCCGCACAAGTCTGGACTATGTCCACTCAGCCGCGCTGGCACTCGCTGGCGCGGACTGCCAAAATTCAAAACTCGACAACATCTTCAAAAGCTTAGGAGGACTGCATGAAATTCCGTCCGCTTCACGACCGCGTTGTGGTCAAGCGCATCGACGCCGAAGAGAAGACAGCTGGCGGCATCATCATTCCGGACAGTGCCAAGGAAAAGCCCTCGCAGGGCGAAATCACCGCCGTCGGTCCGGGTGGCCGCGACGAAGCCGGCAAGCTGATCCCGATCGACCTCAAGGTCGGCGACCGCGTGCTGTTCGGCAAGTGGTCGGGCACCGAGGTCAAGCTCGATGGCCAGGAGCTGCTGATCATGAAGGAGAGCGACATCATGGGCGTTCTCACCGACCTGCCCGCCGCCAAGAAGAAGGCCGCGTAAGCCAACGCCGCACGCCCTCACCCTGAGGAGCGCCGGCGAGGCGCCTCTCGAAGGGTGAGAGCCAAGATCAATTCAGGGAAAACAAATATGTCAGCTAAAGAAGTCAAATTCGGCGTCGATGCCCGCGACCGCATGCTGCGCGGCGTCGAGATCCTCGCCAACGCCGTCAAGGTGACGCTCGGTCCCAAGGGCCGCAACGTCGTGCTCGACAAGTCGTTCGGCGCCCCCCGCATCACCAAGGACGGCGTCACCGTCGCCAAGGAAATCGAGCTCGACGACAAGTTCGAGAACATGGGCGCCCAGATGGTGCGCGAAGTGGCCTCCAAGTCGGCCGATGCTGCCGGCGACGGCACCACCACCGCGACCGTGCTGGCGGCTGCGATCGTCCGGGAAGGCGCCAAGTCGGTTGCCGCCGGCATGAACCCGATGGATCTGAAGCGCGGTATCGATCTGGCGGTGGAAGCCGTGGTCGCCGACCTCGTCAAGAACTCCAAGAAGGTCACCTCGAACGAGGAAATCGCCCAGGTCGGCACCATCTCGGCCAACGGCGACGCGGAAATCGGCAAGTTCCTCGCCGACGCCATGAAGAAGGTCGGCAACGAGGGCGTCATCACGGTTGAAGAAGCCAAGTCGCTCGAAACCGAACTCGACGTCGTCGAAGGCATGCAGTTCGACCGCGGCTACATCTCGCCCTACTTCGTCACCAACGCCGACAAGATGCGCGTTGAAATGGACGACGCCTACATCCTGATCAACGAGAAGAAGCTCTCCAGCCTGAACGAACTGCTGCCGCTGCTCGAAGCCGTGGTGCAGACCGGCAAGCCGCTGGTCATCGTCGCCGAAGACGTCGAAGGCGAAGCGCTCGCCACCCTCGTCGTCAACCGTCTGCGTGGCGGCCTGAAGGTCGCGGCCGTCAAGGCTCCGGGCTTCGGCGATCGCCGCAAGGCCATGCTGCAGGACATCGCGGTCCTGACCGGCGGCCAGGCGATCTCGGAAGATCTCGGCATCAAGCTCGAGAACGTCACGCTCGCCATGCTCGGTCGCGCCAAGAAGGTGATGATCGACAAGGAGAACACCACCATCGTCAACGGCGCCGGCAAGAAGGCCGACATCGAGGCGCGCGTTCAGCAGATCAAGGCGCAGATCGAGGAAACCACCTCGGACTACGACCGTGAGAAGCTGCAGGAGCGTCTGGCCAAGCTCGCAGGCGGCGTCGCGGTGATCCGCGTCGGCGGCGCGACCGAGGTCGAAGTCAAGGAGCGCAAGGATCGCGTGGATGACGCGATGCATGCGACCCGTGCGGCGGTTGAAGAAGGCATCGTGCCGGGCGGCGGCGTCGCCCTGCTGCGCGCCTCCGAGCAGCTCAAGCGCATCAAGCACCGAGAACGACGACCAGAAGACCGGCGTCGAGATCGTGCGCAAGGCGCTGTCCGCGCCGGCCCGCCAGATCGCGATCAACGCAGGCGAGGACGGCTCCGTCATCGTCGGCAAGATCCTCGAGAAGGACCAGTATTCCTACGGCTTCGACTCGCAGACCGGCGAATACGGCAACCTGGTCTCGAAGGGCATCATCGACCCGACCAAGGTGGTTCGTGCGGCGATCCAGAACGCAGCTTCGGTTGCGGCCTCCTGATCACCACCGAAGCCATGGTGGCCGAACTGCCGAAGAAGAACGCCGGCGCCGGCGGTGGCATGCCTCCGCGGCGGCGGCATGGGCGGCATGGATTTCTGATCCAGCCGCTTCAGGCGATTTCAAAAATGCAAAACCCCGGCAGCGATGCCGGGGTTTTTGTTTGGTTGTTTCGGCGAGCTTTGTCGTCCGGACAATACAGCCTCCGCGCCATCCACCCGTCACGCGACCAGCGCCCGGCCGCCCTGCTGATAACGGCTCTTGCCGATTTCGAAGATGACATGCGGCGTTGCGCCGGTCGCTTCCCGGGTAAAGAGCCCGGCGCGCCTGACGCCGCCGATCTTGGTCATCGCGCCCTGGGAGCGCCAGTTTTGCTCGCCGACCCAGAAGATCACGGTATCGACGAACGTAAAGGCGTGATCGAGCATCAGCCGTTTGACTTCGCGATTGGTTGTCCCGCCCCAATGGCTGCGGGCAATGAAGGTCCAGCCGATCTCGATTTCGCTGCGCCCGGCGTCATAACCATAATAGCGGCTCGAGCCGATCAGCCGGCTGGTCGGCCGGTCGACGAATACAAATCCCATCCCCGAGGCGACCGCGCCGTCGAAATATTCCCTGAATGCCGGCTCGGTGTAGCGATCGGAACGGGGATGCACTTTCCAGATTTCCGGATCGGAGCCGGCAGCGAACAACTCCGCCCAGTCGCCTGACGTCACCGGTCTTACGATCACGGTCGGGCCAGTCAGCGTCGGTTGAAAATCAGGTTCGGACATGCCGGGGTGATAGCGTCGTTCGGTCCCGGGTGCAAGGCGCGGGCTCGAGGCAGAACGTGAAGGGCCGCCCATGGGCGACCCTTCTTGTTATGCCGTTTCCGCAGGCTTCAGGCGAACCAGCTTGTTGAGCAGCGCATCGAAGCCCTGCCCATCGCCCGCGTGAAGGTCGATCCGGCCGACCTTCTCCACCAGCCGCTCAAGGGACTCCAGTTCCTTGAGCCGCAGCAGCAGCGGGTTTTCCTCCATCAGCTTGGCGGTGTTCAGAAGCGACCGCGTCGCCGCGGTCTCTTCCTGCCGGCGGATCAGGTTCGCCTTCGCGACCCGCTCCGCTTCCACCACCTTGTTCACCAGCTCCCGGATCTCGCCGGGAAGGATCACATCCTTCACGCCGAGTTCCGTCACCTCGACACCGCTGTCCGCGATACGTGCGCGAACGTAGTCGCGCAGCTCCGCATCGAGTGCGGCCTTTGCAGACAGCACCTCGTCGAGCGAGCGGCCGGCGACCGCTTCGCGGATCGCGAACTGCACCAGACGGTACAGCCACGCATCCACGTCGGGCACCGCGGCAACGAGCCGCTCGGGATCGACGATCCGGCGGAACGCCGTCAGGGTCACACGCAGCGCGATGCGATCCCTGGTCAGCATCTCCTGCGCCGTGATCTCGACGGCCTGGGGACGCAGATCGAGGCGCTTGACCTCGACCTTGCGGCCGACCATCCAGAAGGCGTGCCGGCCGGGCGCGAGCCGCTCCACGAACCGGCCCTCGACATAGAGCAGACCGGCTTCATGGTTCTCGACCACCGCTTCGGTCACAACCGTTGAACGGCTGCGCTCGATCATCGCCAGGTGATGCGCGCTGACACGAGGATCGCTGGTCACGTCGATACGCTCGACATCGACGCGGGTCGCGACCTTCCAGTAGGCACGCGCCTGCCAGGGCGTCATGAGCAGCACCGGACGCCCATCGAGGCTGACGATGGCGACTTCGTTTGCCTTCGTCACCACGAACTCGAACAGCCTGGCGGCGAGATCAGGCCGCGCGGCGTTCAGCACCGCGTAGCGCTCGGCAGGGAATTCGGCGCGAACAACGCTGAACACCTCGGCCGCAAGCTCGTGCCGTGCATCGAACAGGCGGTGACGGCCAGGTTCGAGCACACGCTCGAGCCTGCCGTTGCGCGTCAGCAACGCGCATTCACCGTCCTTCACCGTCACATGCAACATCAATAAATGCCAGGTCATGGCAAGCCTCCATCGTTCGCTTTCCGGCCCGAGGTCGGAAAGCAGGTTTCGTTCGAAAGGATATCGAGGACGCGAACGCGGCTTCCTGAAATATCGGCGGGCCGCGGTTTCAGCTGGCGTCATGACGGGCACACGCGCGCAATCGCTCGACGGATGTCGAGCGGTCGAGCGCAGTACCCGGCATCGGCGCAAGCGGTATCCACCGCGGCACAAAGCCGGTCTTGCAGTGTCTAGGTTCGGACGAAAAGCCTTGCGGCAATACGGCCGGACTGCGACTGAAACGCGCGTCCGGTCCCCTTCAGAGGAATCAGTTTTTCAAGCTGAACCGGAGCGTTGGAACAGGATTTGAACCTGCGTCACGATGATTAACAGTCATCTGCTCTACCACTGAGCTATCCTTCGTTGAGCAATAGACCGGAATCGAACCGGTGCCTTCGGGTTACCCCGATGCTCTCCATGAGCTACAATCGCGGCGTCTTCATTCGGCGGAACACGAAACCGAACATCGGCTCGCGCCAGTCGGGATCTCAACGAGCCCGAACCCATGGCCTAGCGAAGGAGCGGGCTAATAAACCAAACATCTTGCGGTTGCAAGCCTGCTTCGGCGATTTTCTGGATTTCGAGAGCGCTGTGTCGTTCCAGCCACAACGAATGAGCGCGTCGAGCCAATCAGCCTGACTTCATCGCGCCGATCGCTTCGTCATGACTTCGCATGACGATGCCATGCGGCGCTCAGTCTATGCTTGCCACAACGGCCAGACGCCTGATGCCGTGGTTGCGATAGGCGTTCAGGAATGCGTTGTAATCCCGGAACGATACGCAGCCGTTGGACTCACCCCTGGGTCCGAGCATGAAGGTATGCGCGAGCAGACCTGCGCGTCCGTAGATGGCCTCTTCGCCGCCGACGGGGTTCAGCCGCAACGCCTGCACGCCGTGAAACAGCGCCTCGCGCAGCGTCAGCTCGTAAAGATGCGGCGGCGTCACGCCCCGCATTCTGATCTTCGCGGAGCGTGGATCGTCAAAGCCGGAGCCGAGACCGGAATGCGCTTCCAGCTTGCTGCCATCGGGCAGGTAAACCATGTGCGCGGAGATGTCGTAGACGGCGGTCGATTGATCGTAGCGCGGCTGGGTGCCTTCCAACGCAAGATTTTGGTTAGGCCCGAGCGACGATGTAGCGCTGGCGTCGGCGGATGCGTAAGCCAGCAGCGAACTCTTGGGCTGCGGCTTGCCCCACAGCTTCTCAACCATCGAGGGCTCTGTCCGCGGAAGCGATCGACATCACGGCCGCCTTGGCGCGTTGCGCCATGTCGCGGATGGTGGCCCCCGTGCTTTTCGTCGGCTGTGCCTCGGCGGAGGGCGACGTTGGCGCGACCGCGGCAAGTTGAACCGGCGCGGCCCGCGACGACCTGGGTTTTGGCGCTTCAGCCAATTTCGCTGTGTCATGTCCGCGGCTTCGGAGCTTCCGCGAGCTTCGGTGTGTCGATCTTCGATGGCTCCACGCCTTGCGCGGCCGCCGCTGCAAAGCGGTCATCGAACGAGAGCGACGGACCCGGCGAGACCGCTGCGGGCGCGGCAACCGCCGGCGGCGATCTCCATCACAATCGTGCTGTTGGCGACCGTGAATGCGTTCCGAACCGCAGCCGCCGGTCGCTTGACGACGGCGACATCGAAATTGCCGCCGGTCACGGCCGGGTAAATGTTGGCTCCGAGCACATTGGAATACACGGTCCAGACGCAGCCCAGTACGAGGCCGCCGACGGCGACGCCGACCAAGAAATTCCGGGAGGTGGCTTTCCGGGCTGAACGTCTCGTATGCTGGACCGTAAAACCATAACACGCACGCGTAACGGTACTCATTCGCCTTGCATCCAGAGTGCTTCCACTTTGTTCCCCTTGCAAGCAGCGTTCGACCAACAATGTGTCTAACAATGTGTCAGCTACATGATCGAATACTGGCCTGCGCACGATGCGCCGCTTAAGTTCCAATGAAACATCTTGCAGAGGCACGAAGCGGCATTAAGGCGACTTTTAGTTAAATGCAGATTAAGTGCAGGCGGGCCCGCGGAATGGTTAACGGCGAAGCCGTTGCCACAAAAATGCCCGATTGTGCCATCTTGCCGCCCGCTTTACTCCAGCTCGGGCGGCGGGGAACGGTCGAGCACGTCGCCCCTGGCGCCATCCAGCAGTTCGAGCGCATAGGTTTCGATCGTGAGCCGTCCGCGCTTGCGTGGCAGTTCGGCGACCTGCTCGACCCGTGCGAATATTTGCTTCAGCTGCGGGTGCCCGCCAGGCCGGGCCTCGTCGACA
Source organism: uncultured Pseudomonadota bacterium (assembly GCA_963771225.1). GTDB lineage: Bacteria > Pseudomonadota > Alphaproteobacteria > Rhizobiales > Xanthobacteraceae > Bradyrhizobium. The sequence continues at coordinate 211,311 of CAVYSR010000020.1, forward strand.
TATAACAGCTTGCCTGCAAGCAGCGCCGGATCCGGTTCGGGCATGTTGACCCAGCGGATGCGCTGGCTTTGCTGCGCCACGCAGGTGCCTTTCGGCAGATAGAACGCAAGCCAGCCGGTGGTGCCGTAATCCGGCGCCAGCACGCAACCAGCACCGACGCGCAGGCGCACCGCCTCGATCCCGGCGGCGAGTTCGCGCCAGCCGACGCCGACGCTGCGCACGGTGGCGTCGCGGCGATAGCCGGACAGCACGCCGGTATTGGCCTGCACGATCAGCAGCGCAAACATCAGAATGCCGATCGGCGAAGCCCAGCGCGCGCAAAAAACCACCACGCGCTGCGGGCGCCGCTCCCAGCGCACGAGATGGGCGGCAACCGCGGCGGCGATCGCAAAGGCGGGATAAACCGGCGCGAACCAGTTCGCTTCGACGCGGGCGTGCAGCGAGTGCCAGACGAAATACAGCGTGATGGTCCAGAACGTCGCATTGATCAGCGTGCGCGCGGCCAAAGCGCCGGCGTTGCGCCTGGCCAGCGCGTAAAGCCCCATCGCGCCGAGAAGCCATACCAGCGGGGTTGCGAATGCGATCTGGGTCGGGATCAATTCGCCGACGAACGCGAGCCTGAAATCCGCGATCCGCGCGCGGCCGATCTGCTTGATGAAGGAGACCCAGTGATGATCGGCGTTCCAGAGAATGACCGGTGAAAATATCGCCAGCGCGATGATGCCGCCCAGATAGGGCCAGGGCGAAATCAGCCAGCGCCGCAGTTTCGGCACCGTCACCAGCCAGATCAAGATCGCCGGGCCGAAAAACAGCGCGGTGTATTTCGACAACAGCGCCCCGCCGACAGCGGCGCCGACCGCAAGCCACCATGCGCCGCGTCCGGTCTCCAGTACCTTGGCGAGAAAGAACAGCACAAAGCTGGAGGCCACCAGGAGCGGCGCGTCCGGCGTGACGATCATGGTGCCGACCGCCGCCATCAGCGTCGCATTGAGCAGCAATGTCGCGGTGCAAGCCAGGCGACGGCCGCCGAACAGGATCGCAGCGGCGCGATACACCGCCCAGCTCATCGGCAGCGCCAGCAGGATCGACACCAGCCGCACGCCGAGTTCGGTGTCGCCGGCGATCATGGTGCCCAGCCGGATCACCAGCGCGACACCCGGCGGATGATCGTAATAGCCGCCGGCCAGATGCTTCGACCACATCCAGTAATAGGCTTCGTCGAAGGTGATCGGGGTCAAGGCCGCGGCCACCAGCCGCAGCGCCACCAGCGCCAGTATCGTCAGAACCGTGCCGCGGACGAGCCGCACATCGTACGGGCTCATTGCAGCTTCATCGCCTGCGCCAGACGAACAGTCCGGACATCGCATAATTCCAGACCACGCCCATCAGCGCGCCGGCAGCACCGGCCAGCCACCAGATCGGCTCCTGATCGTAAACCGAAAACGCCACCCCGACATTGGCCGCGAGGCCGACGCCGCAAACCAGGTAAAACAACAATAAGCCCCTCAGGATGGCAAAGCCCTTCAGCCGTTGGTCTCGGTAGGTGAGAAAATTGTTCAAGATGAAATTGCTGGTCATGGCCAGCAGCGCGCCGCACGCCTGCGCTTGCGGGAACGGCAGACCAAATCCGTCGAGTGCGATGAACAGTGCTGCGAAATGCACGAACAGGCCGATCGATCCGACGGTCGCGAACAACAGGAAGCGCAGCGAGACCAGGTCGTGGGTCAGCTTCGCCAGCACGAGGCCGAGGAAATCCAGCGCCACCATCGAATCCAGCTTGCTTTCGCCATGCAGCCGCGAGCCGAAGCTGTAGGGAATTTCGACGATCCGCAAATTGCCGCGCGCGGTGGCGACGATATCGAGCAGGATCTTGAAGCCCTGGGTCGAGAGCTGCGGCGCCAGCTCTTCGAAGCGATCGCGGCGGATCATGAAGAAGCCGCTCATCGGATCGGCGATCTGGACCCGCAACACGCGCTTGGCAACCTCGGTCGCCAGCGCGCTGGCGCCGGCACGCTGCCTGTTGAAGCTGTCGGCGCTGCCGCCCTCGACATAGCGGCTGCCGACCACGAGATCGGCAGAGCCATCTTGCAGCAGCGCCAGCATTTTCGGCAGTTGCGTCTCGTCATGCTGCAGGTCGGCATCGATCACCGCGGCGCATGGCGCGCTCGATGCCAGAATGCCCTCGATGCAGGCCCCCGACAGGCCGCGCCGTCCGATCCGCCGGATGCAGCGCACCCGGGAATCCTGACGCGCCAGATCCCGGACCACGTTCCAGGTGCCATCGGGGGAATTGTCATCGACAAAGATGACTTCCCACGGCACCCCGGCGAGCGTGGTTTCCAGCCGCCGCAACAGCGTCGTGACATTCTCGCGCTCGTTGAAGGTGGGCACCACCACCGAAAGCTGCGGCAAACCCGTGGTCAGCGGTGGGTTCTCGGGGCCCGGTCTGATGGCTTCATTCATGCCGCCAGCGTATATCCGCAGCCCCCGGGGATGCCAAGGCGCAGTTCCATAAAGCTGGTGGGGCGGGAGGACGCCAACCGGGCCAAAACGGCCCCCAAAATGCCAACGACCACGAACAACAGGCGCGCGTACATCCGGCGCAGCCGAGCTATTCAGTGGTCGTCCCAGCGCCGGAGCTATCAAGCATCGACGTCGCCGTTGGTACCTAGTTGGGGACGATCGGGACGATTCGCAAGGGGCGGGTTTTTCGTCAAGCTTCGAATTGCAGGTTATTGGGGAATCTCCCTTACCACCGGCCCTCTGGCGGCGCGGCGCGATGGCTTGCGCCTTCGGCGGTTCATTCGTTTGAACCGGTTTTTCAGGCTTTCCCGCCTGCCATGGCGGAGCGTAGGTAAACGCCATGATCAGGGCGGCCGCCCCGACGATGGCGCCTAATACGCGGGCGACGGTTTCGGAGTTCATCGGGATACTCCCTAGCTGGTTGCCTTGCTGGTTGGCTTGCTCATGCTTTGGCGCCCCCAAACCATCATGCCACTCGCCCCACCGCGAGGGATAACTATTTCGCCGCCGCCTTGTGCTTGATGAACGCGTTGACGATATCCGCTTGCGCCAGCGCGATGGCCTTGTTGGCCGTGGTCATATGGTCCCCGGCGTCGACATCAGGGAATTGCATCGCCAAATAGTCCACCAGCGACACCCGAAAATTCTGTCGCTCGGACGGGCAGACGCTGGCGATATGGACGGTGAAATCCTGGCCCGACATGCTCTTGTTGCCGTCCTGGTTGTACTCCTGAGCAAGGCAATGCCAGTAGGAGTCGCGTCCCGACAATGCCAGCCGGTGCGCATCGTCGAGGTCATCGGCCATCGCGGCCGAGGCCGTCATCGCCAGAACCGCCGCCATAACCGTCCGCATCCCGTTTTCCTTTTTCCCAAGCTTTGTTTTCCCAAAGCCTTGTTTTTCCCAAGCCTCGTTTTTCCCAAGCCTTGCTTGAATACGCGATCATATCCTTCGGCACACGGCGGCGCTCCCACAGGTAGCCTCATCCACGCGCATGGGGATACCCGTTCAAGATCATGTAACGGGCTTGTGTTCCAGTACCAGTAGCCTCGTGATGATCGACCTTACCAACATTTCATCCGGTCTCATGGTTGGTTATGCCCGGCCGTCGCCTACCTCTTGGGGCAGGAGGACACCATGAAACAGTCCGATCATTTCCGCGAAAATGCTGACAATTGTCAGCGGCTGGCGGAGCGCGCCAACGACCACCCAAGTTATCTCCGCTACAAGCGCATGGAAGACGCCTGGCGCTCGCTGGCCAATGAACAAGACTGGCTCGACGGCGAGACCTCGCCGGCAGCCATCGCCCTGGTTTGAGCCTTTCTCCCCAGCGGAACGAGATGATCTGATCGTCATTGCGAGCGTAGCGAAGCAATCCATTCTTTCTTCGCAGCTACATGGATTGCTTCGCGGAGCCTGTCATCGGGTGCGCATTCGCGCGACCCGTTGGCTCGCAATGACGGCGGGATACACCTCCGCATTCCCGCGGCGTATTACGCCCGAGTTGTGCATGAACCTTTCGCCCAACAAAGGGCGTGGGGAATGCCGGGTGCCCGTTGCACCCGCAGCCTCGTGCGCAAAGTGTAGTAAAGCACACGAGTTAGTCACCACGGTCGCACCGGGATCACCCGGCATTCCCGCACGCGATGGTTTTAACAGCTTATTTCGCGCTCTCCCCGGTGACCGGGCTTGTTTGCCACCGTCGCCTCGCGGAGTTGCTTCTGCGAAGCTTGACGCCAGCGTCGGGGCGTCAGGACCACACGACTTCGCCGTCCGCAAGATAGCGCTCTCGTCAGCAGCGCCGCCCGCGTCCATCGCATCCCAACCTTACGTCCGTGACGATCGCGAAACGCCCCTTGTGTGTGGGCCGGGATGCGAGCGATATAGAAGTGATTTGGGTCAAAAGAGAACGGGAATATTTTTGCGAAGGGGGCTGGACAGGCGGTGGCGAAACAGCCCGCGGGCAAAATCAGCCGACGCCTGCCCGACGACAAGCCACACAACTCAGCTCTCATCGCCTGCGCCAGAAAGCTCTTGATCTACGCCAACACTGCCGTCCAGCGCGGAACGCCATGGCCGCAGCCCGCCATGCTTTTAATGGTTGACGGCGGATTACCATCACGCTGATCCGCCCTGCCCGCCTGCGCTAGAACTCGCCGTGTGCCATCCAGGTGGCGAAGAACGGCGCCAGCAGCAACAGGGTCATCTCGACACGGAGGATCATCTGAATCTTTTTGAATTGGTCGCTGGCCAGTTGTTGCCCCCGGCCCGCGCTCGTGTCGGCCCGCCAGCGCAGAAAAATCAGCGTCGGATAGATCGAGATCAAGGCCGTGATGACGAAAATCCCGAACAGGATATGAAACCCGATGTGGTGATTGTAATAGGCCGGGCCCTTTTCCAGGAACATGCGCAGGATGCCGGTGATCAGCACAGTCGCCGCTGATACCCCGTACACGATATCGAGCCGCTGGAGGGTGCCGGCCTGAGCCGCCGTCAGCTCCTGCTTCAACACGAGATGCTCGCCGAGCAGACTGGCGATCATCAGCATGATGGAGACGTAGTGGATCCAGGCGACGATGATGGGCCAGGCCAAGAGAGGACCTCCGAGGTGTGCTTCGGTTCCTCGCGCAAAGGATCGCGCAAGAGAGTTCACTGCGTTGATTTAGCCAAAATCGGCCCGGTTTGCAAAATTATCCGGCAAGAGCCTGTGCCGTGCGGCAGGCGCACGATATTTCCCGAGCCAACTGGCCAATTCCGGCTGATTTGATTAGGCTTGTTTGATCAGGCTTGCGCCATCAACGCATCGCGCTTTCACGACGGGACCCGCCACGTGAGCAAGACCCCCAAGACAGTTGCAAAGACAGCGACAAAGACAGTTGCAAAGACGCCCGCAAAGACCAATTCAACGGCCGGCAAGATCTACATCGGCATCGGCGGCTGGACCTTCGCGCCATGGCGCGGGGTGTTTTATCCGGAGAAGCTGACGCAGGCCAAGGAACTGGAATACGCGGCTTCCAAGCTGACCTCGATCGAGATCAACGGCACCTATTACGGCTCGCAGAAGCCCGAGACGTGGCGCAAATGGGCGCGCGAGGTGCCCGATGGTTTTGTGTTCTCGGTGAAGGGATCGCGCTTCACCACCAATCGCCGGGTGCTGGCGGAAGCTGGCGACTCCGTGAAACGGTTTTATGATCAGGGCATACTTGAACTCGGCGACCGGCTCGGCCCGGTGTTGTGGCAGTTCGCGCCGACCAAGAAATTCGATGAAGCCGATTTCGGCAAGTTTCTCGAACTGCTGCCGCGAAAGCTCGAGGGGCGCGCGCTGCGCCACGTCGTCGAGGTGCGCCACGACAGCTTTTGCGTGCCCGGTTTTATCGCGCTGTTGCGCCAATTCGAAACGCCGGTCGTGTTCGCCGAGCACGGCCAATATCCTGCAATTGCCGATGTCGCCGGCGATTTCGTTTATGCGCGGCTGCAAAAGGGCAATGACGAGATCGCGACCTGCTATCCGCCGAAGCAACTCGATGCCTGGGCCAAGAGGCTTCAATCATGGGCCGGCGGCGGCGAGCCCGACGATTTGCCGCGGGTCGATCCGGCCCAGCCGCAACAGGCGCCGCGCGATGTCTTTGCCTATGTGATTCATGAGGGCAAAATCCGCGCGCCGGCCGGCGCGATGGAATTGATCGAACGCGTGAAATAATCAGGGCGCATCCCATGGCCAAGGCCAAAAAACTCTTCACCATCGGCTATGAGCAGACGCCGGCCCAATCGGTGCTCGACGAACTCGAGCGCGCCGGCGTGAAGCTGCTGGTGGACGTGCGCGCCGTCGCCTCCTCGCGCCGCCCGGGCTTTTCCAAGAGCCAGCTCGCGGCCGGATTGGACGAGCGCGGCATTGCATACCTCCATCTGCGCGGACTGGGCACGCCGAAAGACGGCCGCATCGCCGCGCGCAGCGGCAAATTCGACGCGCTGCACACGATCTACGCCAAGCATCTGAAGACGCCGCAGGCCAGAGAGGAACTCGACGAGCTGTCGTCGCTGGTCAAGAAGTCCGGTCCGGTCTGCATTCTCTGTTACGAACGCGATCACCTCCACTGCCACCGGCGATGGATCGCCGAGATCATCGAAGACCGCGAGGGCGTCAGAATCGAAAATCTGGCCGCGCCGCAGGTGTGAAGGCGCGTTGCACTGACCCCACGCTCGTCACTTCCGGGATGCGCCATTTGGCGCAGGCCCGGAATGTCATAACTCCCGCCGTGGTTATCGGATCCAGGGTTCGCTCGTTACACTCGCGATCCGGAATGACGGCCTCGTTAATGCTGGGCGGATCGTAGCGTACTAACCCAACCGCCACACTGTCATCGGCCGGTCATAGCCCCGGACCGCCACCTCGCCGAGCGAGACCGCGTCGCTGCCGTCTTCACCGAGCGCATCGCGAACCGCGCTCGAGATCAGAAGCTGCGAACCGAAATCCTTGTTGAGCGCCTCCAATCGCGACGCGAAATTCACGGTGTCGCCGATCACGGTATATTCCTTGCGCCTGGGCGAGCCGATATTGCCCGCCACCACTTCGCCGAAATGAACGCCGATGCCGATCCGCAGCGGCCATTGCGTGGCGCGGTTGATGCGCTCCATCGCGGCGAGCATTTCGCGCGCCGCACCGACCGCGTGATGGGCGGAGCCGGCCACCTCGAACGGCGCGCCGAACAGCGCGAGGAATCCATCGCCGAGGAACTTGTTCACGATGCCGCCATGACGGTCCAGAATTTCCACCAGCACCGCGAACGCGCCGTCGAGCCGGTCGACCACCTGCTGCGGCGAGCGTGAACGCGCTTCCGCGGTGAAGCTGCGGAAATCGACGAACATCACCGCGACCTGGCGGATTTCGCTGTCGGTGCCCGCGCCTTCGACCAGCAGCCGTTCCGCCACCTGCGGCGAAACGTGCTGGCCGAACAGGCTGGTGACGCGATCGCGCGCGGTCGCAGCCGCGATGCTGGCGGCGAATTGACGGCGCAACTGAACGCCGACCGCGCCGGCGAGAATACCCGCGATCAGGATGATCATGCTGCGCGCGGCGTGATGCCAGATGTCGGGCGCCGGATCGGACGTCGCAACGGGGTGGTAGAACATCGCCATGCCAAACAGCTCGGCCGCCGCAACAAAGCCTGTGAAGGTCGATAGCCAGAAATCGAGCCGCAGCGTCGAGAGAATGATGAAGATGAAATAGGCAAACGGCATCACGAACCCCAGCGCCTCAACCGGCCCCATGTTCCTGATATGCAGCGCCAGCGCGAAGGTCGGCAAGGAGGTTTCGATCAACGCTCCAAGGTATCGCCGCAGCACCGGCAAATCGCGGTCGAGCCTGAGATGCCGGTTGATATTGCCATGGATCCAGAGCTCGAACAGGATGAACGGAATCAGGATGGCGCTGAGGTAGATCGGGCGAAACCGGCCGCGCCAGATGTTATCGAGCCCCTCGGGGTCGATCAGATCGACCGCCCAGAGAACGATGAGGAAGCCCAGGGCGGTGACCATCAGCGACTTGATCCGCACCAGTTCGGTGCGACAGCACTTCCCGCGTCAGTGCATGATCGAAATCAACCGATACTGCGAGCCGTTCCACGCCGTCCCCACGCCACCATCGCCCCAGCATCATGTCTGCTCACGCATGATCCGCCACAGTGGTGAGCGGTTCGTCGAAAAGATCACGCACGCTTTCGGGAGTCCAGAGCACGATTGGACCAAAAAAACCGGATTCCGGATTGATCGCATTCAGCTCATTGCGCGTCAATCGAGCGTGCGGCGGAAGCGCGTCACCGCGATCGTCATCGCCAGCAGCATCAGGGCCAGCAGCGCGATGGCATCGTATTGCAGATTTGCCAGCGTCGCGCCCTTCAGCATGATGGCGCGAACGATCCGCAGATAATGCGTCAGCGGCAAGCCTTCGCCGATATATTGCGCCCATACCGGCATGCCCGCGAACGGAAACATGAAACCCGACAACAGAATGCTGGGCAGGAAAAACATCATCGACAATTGCATCGCCTGCAGCTGGTTCTGCACGATGGTCGAGAAAGTGTAGCCGATTGCTAGATTGGTGGTGATGAACAATGTCGATAGCAGCGCCAGCATGATCAGGCTGCCGCGCACCGGCACCCCGAACAGCAGCACGCCGATGCCGACAATCAGGCTGGCCTGGATGAAGCCGACGAGAACATAAGGCACGATCTTGCCGAGCATCACCTCCACCGGCTTGATCGGCATCGACAACAGGTTCTCCATGGTGCCGCGCTCGATCTCGCGCGTGACCGAAAGGGCGGTGAAGATCAGCATCGTCATGGTCAGGATGGTGCCGACAAGGCCAGGCACTATATTCAGCCGCGACGATGCCGCCGGATTGTAGCGCGCATGGGCGCGGATCTCGAACGGCAGCGACGGCGGATCGCCCGCGAACAGGTCATGTGCCAGCGCGGTCTGCACCACGACGCCGAGCGCCGACAAGGCGGAGCCCGCCGCCACCGGATCGGTCGCATCGGCAGCAACCAGTAGCGCCGGATAATCGCCGCGCCGCACCGCGCGCTCGAAGCCGCGCGGAATCTCGACGCCGAACAGCACCTTGCCCGACAACAGCAGATTGTCGAACTCGGCGACATCATGCACTTCCGTGGTGAAGTGAAAATATGCGGTGTTTTCCAGCGCCTTGAGGATCGAGCGCGCGAGGTCGCTGTCCTCCTGCAACAGCACCGCGGTCGGCAGATTGCGCGGCGTGGTGTTGATGGCGTAGCCGAACAGCAGCAACTGCATCACGGGGATCATCACAATCATCGCAAACGACACCCGATCGCGCCGCAACTGGATGAATTCCTTGACCATCATCGCATAGCTGCGCCGCCAGAAGCCGAACGGCCGTTCGCTGGCGTCGCGATTCCGGTTTGAAGCTTCAGCCATGCTCATTGGAAATTGTCCCTGGAGCGGGTCATCAGTTCGATGAACACGTCCTCCAGCGAGGGCTCGCTGTGTTGCCAGCGCAATCCGTGGCCCTCACGCCAGGGCGCAATGGTGGCCTCGAGCGCGGCCTTGTCGCGGCCGGACACATGCAGGCTGGTGCCGAACGGCGCCACCATGTCGACGCCGGGTTTGCCGGTGAGTTCGGTGGTGAGCGCATTGAGGTCGTCGCCGGTGACCGTGTAGGTGGACAGCGCCGATTTCGCGATGACCTGGTCCACGGTGCCGTGCACCAGCAGATGTCCATAGGCGATATAGGCGATCTCGTGGCAGCGCTCGGCCTCGTCCATGTAATGGGTGGAGACCAGCACCGTCAGCCCTTGCGCCGCCAGCGCATGGATTTCATTCCAGAAATCCCGCCGCGCTTTCGGATCGACGCCGGCGGTCGGTTCGTCCAGCAGCAGCAACTGCGGATTGGGCAGCGTGCAGGCGCCTAGCGCAAGCCGCTGCTTCCAGCCGCCGGAGAGCTCCCCGGCAAGTTGCCCCTCGCGACCATTGAGACCGAGCCGCTCGATCATTTCGCGCGCCTTGCCTCGCGGGTCGCGCACGCCATACAGCCTTGCGACGAATTCCAGATTCTCGCGCACCGACAAATCCTGGTACAGGCTGAAGCGCTGCGTCATGTAGCCGACCTGGCGCTTGATCTTGTCGGCGTCGCGGCGAATGTCGTAGCCGAGGCAAGTTCCCTCGCCGCTGTCAGGCGTCAGCAAACCGCAGAGCATCCGGATAGTGGTGGTCTTGCCGGAGCCGTTGGGGCCGAGGAAGCCGTAGATGGTGCCGCGCTTCACCTGCATCGACAGGTCATGCACCACCTCGCGACCGCCGAATGACTTCGACAGGCCGTGGACGTCGATCGCGATATCGGACAGGGACGCCGACGCCGCGGTCATTGCTTGTCCGCCACCGGCGTCTTGGCGTTGAAGAACACGCTGATCGGCTGGCCGACGCGCAACGAGTCGGGGTTGGAGGGCCGCGCCTGAACCAGATAGACGAGCTTGTTCCGCTCATCGAGGCTGTAGATTACCGGCGGGGTGTATTCGGCCGACGTGGCGATGAAGTAAATTTTTGCGGTGAGATCAGAAGCGCAGTTATCGCAGGTGACGCGCACCTCGTCGCCGATCGCAATCTTGGGCAAGTCCGGTTCAGCGAGGTAAAACCGCACTTTCATGTTGCCCGGCGGCATGATCGAGAGCACCGGCCGCATCGCCGGCGCCGTCTCGCCAACGCGAAAGTAGATCTGCTGAACGGTGCCGGTTACGGGCGCATAGCCGATCCGCCGCGCGAGGCGAACCTGCGAAGTCACAACTTGCGCCTCTGCCACGCGCAGCGCCGATATGGCGGCGTCGAGTGTGGCCTGCGTGCCGGATCCCGTTTTGGTCAGTGAGAATGCGCGATCAAAGCTTTGCTGGGCGTTGGCCAGCGTCGCCTTGTTCTGGTTGAGATTGGCCTGCTGCAGGTCATCGTCCACCGCATAGAGCTTCTTCGCCGGGCTTGACCTCGTCGCCCTCACGTACATTGAGCTTTGTCACCCGCCCGAATTCATCGGGGCTGACGAAAATCATGTCAGCTTCGACCCAGCCCTGATAACCGGGGTCGCGCGAATCGTTGCAGCTGGCGAGCGTCGCCGCCAGCGCCGAGCGCTGCCAAAATCCGCACCATCATTCCCGCGGAGGTCATGTCGTCCCCCGTTCGCCAAAAATCAGATCGAGATGGACGCGCAGCATTTCGGTGGTGTCGAGCGGCGCTTGGCTGCCGAACAGCCCCTGCCAGATCACGGCGACGATCGCCGGCGCCACCACGATCTGCGGAAAGCGCGTCAGGCCTTGCTGCCGGATTTCGCCACGCGCGATGCCGAGTTCGATCAGCGCTCGCATGGCGGCCATGCCGCGCGCCACGACTTCGCGATAGTAAAAGTCGGCCACGCTGGGAAACCTCGCGCCTTCGGCGATGATCAGGCGAACGATGTCGCCCCGCCGCGTCGCCACGATCTCCTGCACGAAGGTATGGGTAAAACGCTCAAGCGCGGCACGCGCCGATCCGCCCAATGGCGGCGGCACGGCAAGACGGCTGATCAGCGGCACCAGCGCGGTCCGTATCAACTCCTGAAACAACGCCTCCTTGTCGGTGAAGTGCAGGTAGATCGTGCCTTTGGCAACACCGGCGCGTTTAGCCACGTCGTCGAGCCGGGCCGCGGCATAGCCGCGCGCGATGAATTCGTCCAGCGCCGCTTCGATGATGGCCTCGCGCCGTTCTGCGGCCCGTATCGCGCGGCTGGGAGCAGATTTGAGCGCCGGGCTTTCTGGCTGCGCCGGCTTCTGCTTCTTGACCGGGGCAACGTTCTCTCCGCGCCGGCGATCGGCTGATTTCGAAGAGCCATTCGGCATCGGTTTGGTCCCTGAAACTGAGGTGACAAAATATGACTGACCAGTCAGTCATTGTCAATGCTTCGATGCTGTGAAAGCCGGTCACGCGCAATTCAGGCAATTAACATATTGATATCATTTTATTTCCGAGACGCGTGAGGCCGCTAGCTGTGAAACTTCAGCCCGTCGACGATCTTGTCGATCACCTTGCGCTCGGCGCGCATGGCGAGCCCCACCAGATTGAGTTCGGCGCGGATCACGGCCTTTACCGCCTCGCGGTTGGCGGCATCATGCGTGGTCTTGAACATGTCTTCGGTATAGACAGCGGGCTTCACGCCCCTCACCAGCGCGCGATCGAGCGCGCGGGTCAGCGCCGGCCGGTCGGCGCCATAGATCAGGATCGGCTGACCGATCAGCGACAGATAATTGGTGCCGGAGCCGTCCTGGTAGGCTTCGCCGATGCATTCCGGAAACGCGGCGGCGATGCCCGATGTCAGGAACGAGGCGACGTTCAGCTTTTGCCAGACCTCAAGGTCGGTCCGGATCACGACCGCGATCTTGGTATCGAATGGCATGGAGGCTCCGGTGTCGTCCCCGGGGTGTGCTGGAATGACGGCTGATGAATCCTAGCCCCTGGCGTCGCAGGCCCAGGCGCGGATCACGCATTCCTTGCCGCCGAATTCGTAGCATTTGCGGGTGGCTTCGTTCAGCGAGTTCGAAATCCGTGGCTTCACGGCATAACCATGCGCGCCGCAGGGGTTGGTCATGTCGACCGAAAACGCGGCACAGGCCCGCTTCATGGTCACCGTCGTGGTGCACTCGCCCTTGCATTGCTTGCGCGCCGCGGCCAGCGCGCCGGCCTCGCGGGCATAGTCATAGGCCTGGCCGTAAGCGCCGCATTTGCCGATCGCGAAAGCGCCCGCCGCCCACGTTTCGGTAGCGAAGCGCGAGGCGCCGAGCACCATGGTCAGCGCAAGAATGAACAGCGCACGGCGTTGCGCAGCGGCAGTCGAAACGATCAAAATCCCCTCCCCCGAGGCCAAGCCGGGAGAATCTAACTCAACGGGCGTTTCAAACTGGTGAACGACCGGTTGAAACTAGAGCGTTTTCCAGCGAAGTGGATGCCGGTTCGCGTGAAGAAAACGCGTCAAAATAAAGAGATAGAGCCTCCGTTCCGATTCAATCGGAACGGAAAGAGCTCTAGCCGCGCCGCGCATCCTCGAGCGCCTGGGGGGTATCGATATCGAGAAAGGCGCCGTGGCCCTCGACCGGGACTTCCGCCACCGTTTCGCTGTGCCTGAGGATCAGATGGCGGGCGCCGATATCGCCGTCGAGCGTCATCAACTCCTTGAAAAACCGCCGCGACCACAAGACCGGATTACCGCGCCGGCCATCGCTGACCGGCACCGCGATCAAACTGCCGCTGTCGGGCGCAAACGCTTCGATCAGCCGGTCGATCAAATGTGCATCGATGAGGGGCATATCGCCTAAGCACACCACCGCGCCGTCGGCATTGTCGGGCACCGCCGCAATGCCTGATTTGACCGAGCCGGCAAGGCCAGCGGCGAAATCCGGATTGTGCACGAACTTCACCTTGAGGCCCTGCAGCGATTTCTGGACCTCGGCGGCCTGGTGGCCGGTGACCACGATCACTGCCTGCGCTTTCGACGCCAGCGCCTGCTCGGTGACGATCCGGACCAGCGTCTTGCCGCGAAATTCGGCCAGAAGCTTGTTGGGACCGCCCATCCGGGTCGAGCGCCCGGCGGCGAGAATGATGGCGGCGACATTGCGGTTACCGTCGGCGCCGAGACTGGCGCGCGGCTGCGGCCGCGTCACGATCTCCATCAGCAAGCCGCCGACGCCCATGCCGGTCAGTTCGGCGCGCGTGACCTTGAGACCTGCCAGGAGGCGCATCAACACCCAGTCGAAGCCGTTTTCGACCGGCGAGCGGGCGCAGCCGGGCGCGCCCAGCAGCGGCACGCCGCCGGCATTGCCGATCAGCAGCAGATTTCCGGGATCGACCGGCATTCCGAAATGCTCGATGGCGCCGCCGATGCCCGAGATCGCCGCTGGAATCACATCGCGCCGATCGGCGATCGCCGAGGCGCCGAACACGATCACCAACTCCGCGCCGAGACCGAGCAATTCCTTGATCGCAGCCGCCAGTGGCTTCTCGTCATGCGGCACGCGGCGCTCGGCGATGATGGCAGCACCTGCCGGCGCCAGCCGCTCCGCCGTCACCCGCAAGGTCTTCTCCACCACCTTCAGCGCCAGCCCCGGCAGCAAGGTCGAAACGATGCCGACGCGCTTGACGGTGTAGGGCGCGATCCGCAACGCGCCGCCGCTCGCAGCGGCCACCGCCGCGTCGCGCAGCTTCGCCTCGACCCCGAATGGAATGAGCTTGACGGTCGCGACCATCTCGCCTTCGACCACCGGCTTGTAGGCGGCAAGCGTCGCGAAGGTGATGGCTTCATCGACGCTGTTGATGCGATCGACCGCGGCGCGGTCCACCACCAGCACGCCGGCCTTGGCCGCGAACAAATTGGCGCGGCCGGTAAAGGCGCGCTCGACATTGACGCCGGAGCCTGCGACCGCCTGCGCGATGCTCGCCGCTGCGACGTCTTCCGAAACGTCGCCGTCTTCAAGCCGGACCACGACGATCTCCTTGACGCCGGCCTTGCAGCAGCGCCTCCACCTCGGCGGGACCGATCGTGGTGCCCTTCTTCAGCACCAGCGATCCCTGACGCAGGGTGTGAACGGTGACGCCGCCGATCGCGTCCGCCGGGTTGGCGGGACCGAATTTCATGCGGCGTTCTCTTTGGGCAACCGCAACTGCGCGGTGATCTCGGCCATGATGGCGACCGCGATCTCGGACGGCGAGACCGCGCCGATCGGCAGGCCGATCGGCGCATGAATGCGGGCGATATCAGCCTCAGTGGCGCCCTGCGCCTTGAGGCGCTCGCCACGCTTGGCATGGGTCTTTCGCGAGCCCAGCGCGCCGATATAGAAACAGTTGCGCTCGAAGGCATGCAGCAATGCCGGATCGTCGATCTTGGGATCGTGGGTCACCGCGACAAACGCGGTGTAGTGATCGACATGGAGCGGCGGCAGCGCCACGTCAGGCCATTCGGCGATCACCGTCACATCGGGAAATCGCTCGGGGCTCGCGAACGCGGTGCGCGGATCCACCACCGTCACGTCATAATCCAGCGACCGCGCCAGCGGCGCCAGCGCCTGGCTGATATGAACCGCGCCAATGATGACGAGGCGGGCGGTCGGCGCATAGACGTTGAGAAACAGCTTCTTGCCGTCGGCCTCGATCATGCCGCTCTTGCCCATGCGCAACTGTTTTGTCAGTTCGGCGCGCAGCGGATCGGCGGCGATGTCGGCGGCCTTGACCAGCCGCTGCTCGCCATTGCCGGTATCGGTGACGACGATCACCGGCCGCCGCGCGGCGCGCTCGACATTGACCTCTGCCAGCGTCTCAAGCTTCACGATTGACCGACTTTCTCGACGAACACCCGGATGGTGCCGCCGCAGGACAGCCCGACATTCCACGCGGTCTCGTCGGCGACGCCGAATTCGAGCATTTTCGGCTGGCCGCTGGCAATCACGTCGAGCGCCTCGGTGACCACCGCGCCCTCGACGCAGCCTCCGGACACCGACCCCAGAAACGTGCCGTCGTCGTTGATCACGAGGCTGGAGCCTGCCGGCCGCGGCGCTGAGCCCCAGGTTTCGACCACGGTGGCGAGCGCCACGCCATGCCCGGCCTTCTGCCAGTCCTCAGCCGCCTGGAGAATGTCTTCGTCGCGATTGAGCATGGGAGCCTCTTTCAAGCTGCGGGACGGATCTGGCTGCGGTGATGCGGCGGCGTTGCCGACGAGAGTGCCGCTATCAGCCCTTCGATTGAACTCAAATTATGCACCGGGCGGAATTCGTCAACGTGCGGCAGCATCATTTTGATGCCCTGCGCCTTGGCCTCGAAGCCGCCGTAGCGCAGCAATGGATTAAGCCAGATCAGGCGGCGGCACGACCGATGCAGCCGGTCCATCTCGAATGCCAGCCTGGCGTCGGCCTCGCGCTCCAGCCCGTCGGAAATCAACAGCACGATCGCGCCCTGCCCGAGCACGCGCCGGCCCCACAGCTTGTTGAAACTATGCAGCGAGGTGGCGATCCGGGTACCACCGGCCCAGTCCTCCACCGAGAGCGAACAGCTTGCCAGCGCCTCGTCGGGATCCCGTGCCCGCAGTGCCCGCGTCACATTGGTCAGCCGGGTGCCGAACAGAAACACCGAAACGCGCTTGCGCGCATCGGTGATGGCATGCAGGAAATGCAGGAATAGCCGGGTATATTCGCTCATCGAGCCCGATATATCCAGCAGCGCCACGATCGGCGCCGGCTTGTCGATCCGCCCCAGCCGATGGATATCGATGATGTCGCCGCCGGTGCGCAAGGACGCCGCGCAGGGTGCGGCGCATGTCGAGCCGCAAGCCCCGCGCGTCGGGCTGATAGCGGCGGGTGCGCAATTCGGCCTGCGGCAATTTCATCTGGGCGATGGCGCGGGTCACGGTTGCGATTTCGGCAGCGCTCATCTGCGCGAAATCCTTCTTCTGCAAAACTTCAGTGTCGGATACCGAGAGCTTGATTTCCCGTTCCTGGGCCTGCGGGGCCTCGGTCATTTGCGGCTGCGACATCGCCTCCTGGACCCGGCGCGAGGCCGGCGGCGGCTTCTTCCTGGCCTGATCCGGCAGCGGCACCGAATCGAGCAGATGCTTCCACTCCTCGGCGGCTCGAAAAAACAGGTCGAACGCCTGCGCGAAGATCAGTGCATGCTCGTGGCGCTTGACGAAGATGGCCTCAAGGGTGGTGTAGACATCGGCGCGGTTGCCGATCTCGATCACCTGCAACGCATCCAGCGCGTCGATCACCGCACCCGGCCCGACCGGCATCCCGGCCGCCCGCAGCGCGCGGGCAAAGCCGACGACATTGTCGGCGATCAGGCCGGAGGTGGCTGGGATGGTTGACGTGGTCATTTTCACCTTCGTCATTCCGGGGCGCGCCGCTTGGCGCGAACCCGGAATCTAGAGATTGTTGCGCGAGCGCGACAAGCGCTTCGCGCTTGCGCGGGGAATGACGATCAGTCGCTCGTCGCCTCTTTCAAAACCTTCTGCAGCGTGTCGCCCTGCATCCGCGCGATGTCGTCCTGGTATTTCAGCAGCGCGCCGAGCGTATCGCCTACGACCTGCGGCGTCAGCGAGCGGGCGTCGAGTTCGGTCAGCGCGGTGGCCCAGTCGATGGTCTCGGCCACTCCCGGTGATTTGTAAAAATCCTGCTCGCGCAGCGCCTGCACGAAGCCGACGACCTGCTGCGACAATTTCGCGGAAATTCCAGGCACGCGCGACTTGACGATCGCAAGCTCACGCTCGGCGGATGGATAATCCACCCAATGATAGAGACAGCGGCGCTTCAGCGCGTCGTGAATTTCGCGGGTACGGTTCGAGGTGACGATCACGATCGGCGGATGCGGCGCCTTGACGGTGCCAAGTTCCGGTATCGTCACCTGGAAGTCGCTGAGAATTTCCAGAAGATAAGCCTCGAACGCCTCGTCGGCGCGATCGAGTTCGTCGATCAGCAGCACCGGGGCGCCGGCGACATCCGGCTCCAGCGCCTGCAGCAGCGGCCGCTTGATCAGATAGCGCTCGGCGAAAATGTCGCTGGAAAGCTGTTCGCGATCGGTATCGCCGGCCGCCTCAGCGAGCCGGATCGCGATCATTTGCGCGGCACTGTTCCACTCATAGACCGCGGAGGCGACGTCGAGGCCTTCGTAGCATTGCAGCCGGATCAGCTTTCGGCCCAATGCCGCCGACAACACCTTGGCGATCTCGGTCTTGCCGACGCCGGCCTCGCCTTCCAGAAACAGCGGCCGGCCCATGCGCAGCGACAGATACGTCACCGTCGCCAGCGAGCGCTCCGCGAGATAGCCGTGCGATGTCAGCAATTCGAGCATCGCATCGACGGACGATGGCAGCGCCGATGCACTCATGAGACAACCAGTCTTGCTGCGCCAGGATTTGGCCGAGGATTTGTCACGCTTTGCCGGTCGCAGCCGCAACGGCACGGCGCGCCAGCACCGAGATCAGATGCGCCCGATATTCGGCGCTGCCGTGCAGGTCGCTGTTCAGTCCGTCGGCCGGCACCGTCAAGCCGTCGAGCGCCTTGGGCGAGAAGCGCTTCTTCAGGGCTTCTTCGAACGCGGTGACGCGGAACACGCCGTCGGAGCCGGCGCCGGTCACGGCAACGCGGACATCCGAGGGACGCCTGGCGACGAACACCCCGACCAGCGCGTAACGCGAGGCCTGGTTGCGGAATTTGATGTAGGCGGCCTTCTTCGGCAGCGGGAACATCACCTTGGTGATGATCTCGTCGGTCTCCAGCGCGGTCGTGAACAGGCCCTGGAAGAACTCTTCGGGCTTGAGGCGGCGCTTGTTGGTGACGATGGTCGCGCCGAGCGCAAGGCACGCCGCGGGATAATCGGCGGTGGGATCGTTGTTGGCGAGCGAGCCGCCGATGGTGCCTTTATGGCGCACCGCCGGGTCGCCGATCAGGCCGGCCAGTTCAGCCAGCGCCGGGATCGCCTCGCCGACAATGGCGGAGGTCGCGACCTCGGCGTGCTTGGCGGTAGCGCCGATCACCAGCGAACGGCCCTTGATCTCGATGCCGTCGAGACCTTCGATATGGGACAGGTCGACCAGATGCGGCGGGCTGGCGAGCCGCTGCTTCATGACGGGCAGCAAGGTATGGCCGCCGGCGATAATTTTGGCGTCTTCATTCTTGAGCAGCAGATTGGCGGCCTGCCGCACGGTCGCCGGACGATGATATTTGAATTCGTACATCAGAAATCCCCAGAGCGCTGCGCGCTGAAATCGTTACGCGAGATCGGAGTTCGCCATCGCCTTGGCGCCAGCCGCGATCGACTGGACGATGTTCTGATAGCCGGTGCAGCGGCACAGATTGCCTTCGAGCTCTTCGCGGATGACATGATCGCTGAGGTCGTGTCCCCTGCGATGGACGAGATCGACGGCGGTCATGATCATGCCAGGCGTGCAAAAGCCGCACTGCAAGCCATGATGCTCACGGAACGCCTCCTGCATCGGATGCAGCGGCGCGCCATCGGCGGCAAGGCCCTCGATGGTCCTGACCTCGTGTCCGTCCGCCATGACCGCCAGCGTCGTGCAGGATTTGACGGCCTTGCCGTCCAGATGCACGACACAGGCGCCGCATTGCGACGTGTCGCAGCCGACATGGGTGCCGGTCAGCCGCAGATTCTCGCGTAGAAATTGCACCAGAAGGGTACGGGGGTCGATATTGGCGTTGACGGGATTGCCGTTCACGATCAGGGAAATCTTGGCCATTCAGCACTCTCTTGATCTGCACTGCCGCATTGCACGGCAGCGCAGTCGTTAAAATCACTCCAAGGCCATAATATGGGCCATCCCGGCAATCGGCAACCTCGCCCGGGACCCTGCCTGATATGACTTGGCGGGACTTCCGCCCGGCCAGCCCGGTTTGTCGGCTGGTCTTGAGAGAATCAACCTCTCCGGCGAGCCTGGCCTCAGAAGCCCTAGCCTCTTCAGGGGATCAGCCTTGCACCGCTTTGGCGAAATTCGCGAAAAACTCGTCGGCCAGTTTCTTGGCCGAACCGTTGATCAGCCGCTGTCCGAGTTGGGCCAGCTTGCCGCCGATCTGAGCCTCCACATTGTAGGTCAACAAGGTGCCGCCGTCCTTGTCGGCCAGCGCCACTGTGGCGCCGCCCTTGGCGAAGCCCGCGACACCGCCCTCGCCTTCGCCCGATATCCTGTAGCCGTTGGGCGGATCGAGATCGCTCAGCGTCACCCGGCCCTTGAAGCGGGCCGACACCGGGCCGACTTTCATCTTGGCGACGGCGCGAAAGCCGTTGTCCTCGGTTTTCTCCAGTTCCTCGCATCCGGGGATGCAGGTCTTGAGCACCTCCGGATCGTTCAATTTGGTCCACACAGCCTCACGCGGCGCTCCAAGCTGAACTTCACCGTTCATCGTCATGGCCATGGAATGCCTCCCGGTTCGCACACACTGTTTCCCGCAGTAAAGCACGCACGGGGCAAAAGGAAGGGGACCAATGGAGGAGAGGCAATGCATATTCGCAGCGCACCAGACTTACCGGAGCCTTGGGATTGGCAAAGATTGGGGATTGGCAGAGACAGACGGGAATGGTTAGGTCGCGCACATCATGAGCACATCCCTGTCACCCCTGCTCGCGCCCATGCTATCGAGCGGCGCCATGCGCGACGTCTGCGACGACGCGACGTATCTGCAGCATATGCTCGATTTTGAAGCCGCCCTGGCGCGTGCCGAAGCGGCCACCGGGGTCATCCCCGCAAGTGCAGCCGGTCCGATCACGAAAGCGTGCAAGGCCGAATCGTTCGATCTCGAAGCGCTTGCCGAGGCCGCGACACGGTCCGGCAATCTCTCAATTCCGCTGGTCAAGGCGCTCACCGCCAGTGTCGCCAGGGCCGACGCCGATGCGGCGCGCTACGTGCATTGGGGCGCCACCAGCCAGGACGTGATCGATACCGCCGCCATGCTGACCTTGCGGACGGCGATCGGCGCGCTGCTGGCCGACCTCGATCGCGCCATCGCGGGTTTTGCCAAGCTTGCAAAACAACATCGCGCCACCGCCATGGTGGCGCGGACCTGGCTGCAACATGCCTTGCCGATGCCGTTCGGACTGAAGCTCGTGGAATATGCCGCAGCACTGCACCGTTCGCGCGCGCGGTTGCAGCGGATGCGCACCGAAACGCTGGCGCTGCAGTTCGGCGGCGCCGCCGGGACGCTGGCCGCACTCGGCGACAACGGATGGCGCGTTGCCGAGAAACTCGCGCAGGAACTTAAGCTGCCGCTGCCGGATGCGCCGTGGCACACCCACCGCGACCGCATGGCGGAGGCGGCTTCGGTGTTGGCCATTCTCACGGGAACATGCGGCAAGATCGCCCGCGATGTGTCGCTGATGATGCAGACCGACGTCGCCGAGGCGTTCGAGCCGGCGGGCGAAGGCCGCGGCGGCTCGTCGACCATGCCGCACAAGCGCAACCCTGTCGCGGCCGCGACCGCGCTGGCCGCGGCCACCATGGCGCCCAATCTGGCGGCGACGATATTCGCAGCCCAGGTGCAGGATCACGAGCGCAGCGCCGGGCCCTGGCACGCCGAATGGCCGACATTGCCGATGCTGCTGCTGGTCACGTCGGGCGCGCTCGCCGCCATTGTCGATATGGCCGAAGGGCTGGAAGTCGATGCGGCGCGCATGCGCGTCAATCTCGACGCCACCCATGGGCTGATCATGGCCGAATCCGTGACCATGGCGCTTGCGGAAAAAATCGGCAAGAGCGAGGCCCATCATCTCATGGAAGCCGCGAGCAAAAAGGCCGTCGCCGAGAAGAAAGACCTGCGCGACGTGCTGGCACAGAATCCGAAGGTCACCGCCCATCTCGACGCCGGAAAAATCGCACAACTATTCGAACCGATGGCCTATCAGGGCGTCTCACAGACCCTGATCGACCGGCTGCTCAAGTCGCTGGATGAGAAATGAACGCCGTCATTGCCTGCGACAAACGCGAGGCGTTTGCGCAAGGGAGCACTTGCGACGAAGCAATCCATTCTTTCTGCGGCGAGATGGATTGCTTCGCTTCGCTCGCAATGACGAGTAACACTCCAATGTACGGAAATTATCCATGCCGATGATCGATGCCGACGGCTGCCTGCTCAATGTATCCGTTGAAGGCCGTGACGGCGGACCGACCTTGATGCTGTCGAATTCGCTGGGCTGCACGATGCGGATGTGGGAGCCGCAGATGGCAGCATTCACCCGGCTGTTTCGCGTGATCCGCTATGACCGGCGCGGCCAGGGCAAATCCGCGGTAGCACCCGGCCCCTATTCGATGGAGCGGTTCGGCCGCGACGCGCTGGCGATCCTCGATGACCTCAACATCGAGAAGGTGCATTGGTGCGGACTGTCGATGGGAGGCATGGTCGGACAGTGGCTCGGCGCCAACGCGCCGCAGCGATTCCACAAGATCATCCTCTGCAACACCAGTTGCTACTATCCCGATCCGACCAACTGGCACAACCGCATCAAGGCGGTGAAGGAAGGCGGCATCGCCTCGGTCGCCGATGCCGTCATCGCCGGCTGGCTGACCGCGGACTTCCGCGAACACGAACCGCAGATCGCCGCCAACATGAAGGCGATGCTGGTGGCTTCCCCGGTGCAGGGTTATCTCGCCTGCTGCGAAGCCCTGAGCACGCTCGATCAGCGCGCGCTGCTGCCCGAGATCAAGAGCCCGACGCTGGTGATCGCCGGGCGCCACGACATGGCGACGCCGGTCGCGGCCGGCGAGTTCATCCGCAGCCAGATTCCCGGCGCCGCTTTGACGATTCTCGACGCCGCGCATATTTCCAATGTCGAACAACCGCACGCGTTTACAGAAGCCGTGGTCGGCTTCCTGACGCAACGTTAATCGAGGCCAACCATGGACGATCAAGAACGCCGCGACGACGGCATGGCCCAGCGCCGCAAGGTGCTCGGCGATGCCTGGGTCGATAAATCGATCGCCAACAGGAATTCGTTCAACGCCGAGTTCATCGACCTGATCACGCGCCACGCGTGGGGCGAAATCTGGACCCGGCCGCATTTCGACCAGCGGACCCGGCGCGTGCTGGTGATCGGCACCATGGTTGCGCTCGGCCAATGGGACGAATTCCGCCTGCATGTGCGCGCGGCGCTCGCGGAAGGCGGCTTCACATCAGACGATATCAAGGAAATCCTGCTACAGCAGGCGATCTATTGCGGCGTGCCCGCGGCCAACCATGCCGTCAAGGAGGCGTCAGCGATTGTCCAGGAGTTGGGGCTGCTGAAGGGATAGGTCCGCAGGCATGCCGCTGCGATCGGCCTCCGCCTGAACGGGAGGTTCGGCCAGCAACACGATCGCGGTGCCAAGCAGCATCAACAATTCCGTCGCGTGCAATCGAAGCGCTCCAGCCTCGCCGACCTGCGAGGCCATCACCATGCTGCCGAGGCTGATCACGCTGCCGATCGCAAGCGCCATCGTCAGCGCTTCGTCGCAGCCGCCGCTCTTGCGGATCGAGGGACGGGTGATGAAAATCAGAAAGATGGCAAAGAAGGCGACGACAGTGAGCCTTCCCAGCGCCAGCAACCACGCGAAGCGAACCGTGGTCGCCGACGCCAATTGCAGGTGATCGCTGATGAACAACGCAACCGATACACTCGGCTGCTCATAGAGGCCGTGGATCGGCGAAGCCATGATCCTGAAAGCGACGATGGTCCAGGTCGGAATGAAATAGGCCGCCAGCAGCGCGCCATTGAATGAACTGATCCGCCAGTTTGTGGACATCGCATTTCCCGCTTTTTCCGCCGGCTCCGGGTCAGGAGCGGCGGCATTGCGGAAGTAACGCGCTTAAACTGCGACGGGCAATTTAAACCCTTTGTTTACCTTAACGGGCGCACCGGCTTACCGGCGGCTGGGACGACGCCAGCAACCGGACAAAGAAAAATCCCGCCTTTCGGCGGGACTTTCCTGCTCTCGCGTGGTTCACCTTCGAACTAGCGATCCTTTGGCATATGCTGGCCGGGCTTCTGGTTCGGATCCTGCTGCTGCTGGCCGGGCTTCTGGCCGCCGCCCTGCTGCTGGCCGGGCTTCTGGTTCGGATTCTGGTTCTGCTGGCCCGGATTCGGGTTCTGGTTCGACATCGAAGGTTCTCCTTTGTTGAACGTAGTCAAAGACAAACCGAAGAACCCGGCATTGGTTTCAGCGAACCCCGGGGTTCCGTCGTGATTATTGCGTGGTGATAGCTTGTCGCAACTGCGGCCACGGAACCGGGAGACCAAAACTAGCTATGTACAAGCCCCTTGGGCGGCGCTTGGCGCTGTTGCCGCCCCGGGTTCCCGCTGTTAAATGGGACGACGCGTCGTTCCGGCTGCCGGGGCCCTCGCCGCGTTTGTTGAAGCGGGCATTTTCTTTACGGCAAACCGGGTCCACTTTGCCGGAAAATGCTGCAAACAGCGGCAGCGCATGGACTATTTCGCCCAGCAACTCATCAACGGCATCGTCCTCGGCTCGATCTACGGCCTGATCGCCATCGGCTACACCATGGTCTATGGCATCGTCGGCATGATCAATTTCGCCCATGGCGACATCTTCATGATCGGCGGCTTTATCGCGCTGATCAGCTTCCTGATCCTGGTCTCGATCGGCCTCACCGTGGTTCCGGTGATTCTGCTGATCGTGCTTCTGGTATCGATGGCGATCACGGCGCTCTATGGCTGGACCGTGGAACGGATCGCCTACCGGCCGTTGCGGCACTCGTTCCGCCTTGCGCCGATGCTGTCCGCCATCGGCATGTCGTTCGTGCTCAGCAATTATTCGCAGGTGGCGCAGGGTGCGCGGGTCAAGCCGGTGCCGCCGATCATCACTGGCGGCTATACCCTGCATGAAGGCGCCGGCGGTTTCGCGGTGCGGCTGTCCAACGTCCAGATCGTCGTCGTCGTCACCACCATCGTGCTGCTCGCGATCTTCACCTGGCTGGTGGCGCGGACCCGGCTCGGCCGCGACATGCGCGCCTGCGAGCAGGATCAGACCATGGCCGCACTGCTCGGGGTCGATGTCGACCGCACCATCTCCATGACCTTCGTGGTCGGCGCCGCCCTCGCCGCCGTCGCCGGCATGATGTACCTGTTGTATTATGGCCTGGTGGATTTCTTCATGGGCTTTGTCGCCGGGATCAAGGCCTTCACCGCCGCCGTTCTCGGCGGCATCGGCTCACTGCCCGGCGCGATGCTGGGCGGGCTTGCGATCGGCCTGATCGAGACGCTTTGGTCGGCGTATTTCTCGGTCGAGTACAAGGACGTCGCCGCCTTCTCGATCCTGATCGTGGTGCTGATCTTCCTTCCGACCGGTCTGCTTGGGCCGGCCCGAAGTTGAAAAAGTTTGACGGGCGACGGCGTGACCACATTGGCGCCCGAACCGACGCCCGCTTCGCGCCTCCCCGGCGTCGGCTTCATCTTCAAGAAAGCCCTGATCAGCGCGCTGGTGGCGCTGGTGCTGTTTTCGCTGATGATCGGCATCCGCACCGAGGCCGGGCCGACCGGGCAATTGATCTACTGGACACGTTTCGGCGATCTCGCCGCCATGGTCGCGATCGTGTTCGGCGGCAGCATCGTCGTGGAATTGCTGCGGCAATGGTGGGGACCGGTCGGCACCATCAGGCTGGTTCCGCCGTCCGTAAAAAGCACGCTGGCGATCCTGCGGCGCGGAGTAGCTCCGGTGCTCCTGATCTTTACATTTCTGGTGCCGGTGATTTTCTACGATCAGCGCTACATCCTCGATCTCGGCATCCTGGTGCTGACCTATGTAATGCTGGGATGGGGACTGAACGTGGTGGTCGGCCTCGCCGGCCTGCTCGATCTCGGCTATGTCGCCTTTTACGCCGTCGGCGCCTATTCCTACGCGTTGCTGGCGACTAATTTCGGATTGTCGTTCTGGGTCTGCCTGCCGCTGGCCGGCATCCTCGCCGCCTTCTGGGGCGTGCTGCTCGGCTTTCCGGTGCTGCGGCTGCGCGGCGATTATCTCGCCATCGTCACGCTGGCATTCGGCGAGATCATCCGCCTCGTCATCATCAATTGGCAAAGCCTGACCGGCGGCCCCAACGGCGTCAGCGGCATTCCGCGCCCGACGTTCTTCGGCATTCCGCTCACCAATGGCGACGACGGCCTTGCCGCCAGACTAGGCATCGAATTCTCGCCGACGCAGCGCATCGTGTTTCTGTTTTACCTGATCCTGGCGCTGGCGCTGCTCACCAACTGGGTGACGATCCGGCTGCGCCGGCTGCCGATCGGCCGCGCCTGGGAGGCGCTGCGCGAGGATGAGGTCGCCTGCCGCGCGCTCGGCATCAACACCACCACGACCAAATTGACCGCATTCGCCACCGGCGCCATGTTCGGCGGCCTCGCCGGCGCGTTCTTCGCCACCAGACAAGGGTTCATCAGTCCGGAATCCTTCACCTTCCAGGAATCGGCGCTGGTGCTCGCCATTGTCGTGCTCGGCGGCATGGGCTCGCAGCTCGGCGTCGCGCTTGCCGCGTTGACCATGATCGGCGGCTTCGAATTGTTTCGCGGTCTCGACCAATATCGCATGCTGGTGTTCGGCGTTGCGATGGTGCTGTTGATGATCTGGCGGCCGCGCGGGCTGATCGGCCACCGCGCGCCGACCGTCTTCCTGAGGCATAGCCACGCCATCTCCTCCGACCTCGTCAAGGAGGGCAAGGGATGAGTGACGGCATGAGCCAAGGCAAGAGCGGTGATTCCATTCTCGCCGTCGATCATCTGTCGATGCGCTTCGGCGGCATCGTCGCGGTCAACGATCTGTCGTTTGGCGCCGGACGGCAAAAGATTACCGCGCTGATCGGGCCGAACGGCGCCGGCAAGACCACCGTGTTCAACTGCATCACCGGCTTTTACAAGCCGACTGCCGGCACCATGCAGTTGATGCATGATGATGCCGCGATCCGGCTCGAGCGGCTGAAGGATTTCCGGATTTCCAAGCAGGCGAGAATCGCGCGCACCTTTCAGAATATCCGGCTGTTTCCCGGCATGACCGCGCTCGAAAATCTGATGGTCGCCCAGCACAACGCGCTGATGCGCGCCTCCGGCCTGACGTTTCTCGGGCTGATCGGCGCGCCGTCCTGGCGCGCGGCCGAGAAACGCGCCATCGATCTGGCGCGGCTTTGGCTCGACCGCGTCGGTCTGCTGGAGCGCGCCGACGATGCCGCCGGCAATCTTCCGTATGGCGATCAGCGCCGTCTCGAAATCGCGCGCGCGATGTGCACGGAACCGGCTTTGCTGTGCCTCGACGAGCCGGCCGCCGGACTGAATGCGCGTGAAAGTGCGCGCGTTGAGCGAATTGCTGTTCGCGATCCGCGCCGACTTCGGCACCTCGATCCTGCTGATCGAGCACGACATGTCGGTGGTGATGGAAGTTTCCGACCACATCGTGGTGATGGACTACGGCGTCAAGATCGCCGAAGGCTCGCCGCGGGAGATCCGCGACGATCCCAAAGTGATCGCGGCCTATCTCGGCGCCGACGAGGAAGAAGCCATCGCGGTGATGGGGAGCGCCAATTGACCGCGCCGTCCGCCGCGCCCCTGCTCGCGATCCGCGGCCTTCGCGCCGCCTATGGCAGGATCGAGGCCTTGAAGGGCGTCGATCTCGACATCAACAGCGGCGAGATCGTCGCTCTGATCGGCGCCAATGGCGCCGGCAAATCGACATTGATGATGACGATCTTCGGCAAGCCGCGCGCCCGCGCCGGAAACGTCCAGTTCGACGGCGCCGACATCACTGAGGTGCCGACCCATCAGATTGCACGGCTGCGCATCGCGCAAGCGCCCGAGGGCCGCCGGATTTTTCCGCGCATGAGCGTCGCGGAGAACCTGCAGATGGGCGCCGATGCCGCCGATGGCAGCGAGGCCGACCGCGCCGCCGGGCTCGAACGCGTCTTCACGCTGTTTCCGCGGCTGAAAGAGCGCATGGCCCAGCGCGGCGGCACGTTGTCGGGCGGCGAGCAGCAGATGCTGGCGATCGGCCGCGCCTTGATGAGCCGCCCTCGCCTGTTGATGCTGGACGAGCCGTCGCTCGGACTGGCGCCGCTGATCGCGCGACAGATTTTCGACGCAATCCGCACCCTGAACCGGCAGGACGGCCTCACCGTGCTGATCGTCGAGCAGAACGCCAATCATGCGCTGCGGCTCGCCCATCGCGGCTACGTCATGGTCAACGGCCTGATCACGCTGAGCGGAACCGGCGCTGAGCTGTTGCAGCGTCCCGAAATCCGCGCAGCCTATCTGGAAGGCGGCCGGCGGGCGTAGCGTTCCCACGCCATGCGGCCAGGTGTGGCGAACAGGTCGCGGATTTGCCCAAAAGTTTGCCGATGACTTCACGGCGAAATCAGCCGACAATGGCGGTGATTTCGAGCCCGGCGCGTGTCGGATACCCAGCGATCACCCGCGAGGACCCCTTATGAAATTATTCAAGCTCATCGGCCTGGCATTGGGCGCATCGCTTCTGCTGTCGACGGCGGCACTGGCGCAGGACCTCACCATCGCCGTGGCGGGACCGATGACGGGCGGCGAATCCGCCTTCGGCCGGCAGATGAAGAACGGCGCCGAACAGGCGGTGGCGGATCTCAACGCCGCCGGCGGCGTGCTCGGCAAGAAATTGAAGCTGGATGTCGAGGACGATGCCTGTGATCCCAAGCAGGCGCGCTCGGTCGCGGAAAAAATCGCCGGCGCGAAAATTCCGTTCGTGGCGGGCCACTATTGCTCGTCGTCGTCGATCCCGGCGTCGGAAGCCTATGAGGACGGCAATGTCCTGCAGATCACGCCGGCCTCGACCGCAACGAAATTCACCGACGGCAAACTCTGGAACGTCGCGCGGGTCTGCGGCCGCGACGATCAGCAGGGTCCGGTCGCCGCGGCCTACATCGCCAAGACATTCGCGGGCAAGAATGTCGCGATCCTCAACGACAAGACCAGCTACGGCAAAGGTCTCGCCGACGAGACCAAGAAGGCGCTCAACGCCGCGGGCTTCACCGAGAAGATGTTCGAATCCTACAACAAGGGCGACAAGGATTTTAACGCCATCGTATCGCGGCTGAAGCGCGACAACATCGATCTGGTCTATGTCGGCGGCTACCATCAGGAGGCCGGCCTGATCCTGCGCCAGATGCGCGACCAGGGTCTCAAGACCATCCTGATGGCAGGCGATGCGCTGAACGACAAGGAATTTGCCTCCATCACCGGCCCGGCCGCCGAGGGCACGCTGTTCACCTTCGGTCCCGATCCGCGCAACAACCCGAACGCCAAGGCCATCGTCGAGGAAGTTCAAGGCCAAGAACATCGACCCCGAGGGTTACACGCTCTACACCTACGCCGCGATGCAGGTGTGGTCGCAGGCCGTCGCGAAGGCGGGCTCGACCGATGCGAAGAAGGTGATGGACAAGATCAAGGCCGGCGCCTGGGAAACCGTGATCGGCAACCTGTCGTTCGACGCCAAGGGCGACATCAAGCAGGACTCCTATGTGGTCTGGAAGTGGGACTCCAAGGGCAACGCCGTCGAGATCAATCCGAAGGGATCGTAGACTCTTCATCGCGCTATCGCGACAAACAGCGCCCCGGTTCGCCGGGGCGTTTTCGTTTGGCGAACGCGGCATGTCGGCTTCAATCAGGTTGACCACAGCGCAGCCATGCCGTCATCTGTGCCCTCAGGATCATGCGATGAAAAATCTGCTTACCGATATTGCCGGCGTCCGCGTCGGCCACGCCGACGATGCGAGCGCTGGCGTCCGGCGTCACCGCGGTGGTGTTCGATGCGCCCGTCGTGGCGGCGATCGATGTCCGCGGCGGCGGGCCCGGCACCCGCGAAGGCGCGCTGCTCGACGTCGCCAACACCGTGGAGAAGATCGACGCCATCGCGCTTGGCGGCGGCTCGGCGTTCGGGCTGGAAGCCGGCGGCGGGGTGCAGGCCTGGCTCGCCGAGCACGGCCGCGGATTCGCGGTGCGCGGCGCGATCATTCCGATCGTGCCCGGCGCGATCATGTTCGATCTGTTGAACGGCGGCGACAAGGCCTGGGGCCGCTTTCCGCCCTACCGCGATCTCGCTTACACCGCGGCCGCAGCAGCAGCGACGAATTTCGCGCTCGGCAGCGTCGGCGCCGGCCTCGGCGCCACCACGGCGAATTTCAAGGGCGGGATCGGTTCGGCATCGGCGGCGACCCAAGGCGGCGTCCGGGTCGCGGCACTCGCGGTGGTCAATGCGGTCGGCAGCGTCACGGTCGGCGACGGGCCGTGGTTCTGGGCGGCACCGTTCGAGATCGGCGGCGAATTTGGCGGGCGCGGATTGCCGCCCTCGTTCACGCCGGACATGCTGGCGGCGCGTCTCAAGGGCGGCGCGGCGGCGACCGCCGTCGAAAATACCACGCTGGCGGTGGTCGTAACCGATGCGGCGTTGAACAAGCCGCAGGCCAAGCGGCTCGCCATGATCGCGCAAACCGGATTTGCCCGCGCGATCTATCCGGTGCATGCGCCGCTCGACGGCGACGTGCTGTTCGCCGCCGCCACCGGCGAAAAGCCGATCGATCCGCTGGCCGGCCTCACCGAACTGGGCATGGTCGCGGCCAATGTGGTCGCCCGCGCCATCGCGCGCGGCGTCTACACGGCGGCCGCGCTGCCTTTCCCGGACGCGTTGCCGTCGTGGAAGCAGCGTTTCGGGTAGCAGCGAAACTTCTTGTCTCAGACGCTGAACGATAGCGGGGGCGCGGAGAACGACATCGCTTTCATCTGTTGCTGAAGCAGCTTTGCCAGCGAATTGTAGGATGATGCTGATGCAGTGGAGTCGCTGGATCCGGCATCGCTCTCGATCTGCGAGGACAGATCCTGCCAGGCATCTGGACGCGCTGGCGCGGACGGGGACCCGGTCGATGACTGGCTTTGCGCCGCCAGCAGCGCGTTCAGGGTCGCCGGCGATATCTGGCGAACCTGCGCCGAACCCGGAAGCCGGCGCGGAACTTGTCGACGCCGAGGCCGGGCTCGCGATTTCGAACGGGTCGACCGCGCTAAAGCCGGTCGATGGCGGCGAGGACGAACTCGAGAGGCGCGCTCGACGAAGTCAGCGAATTGACGGCGTCCAGCGCGGCCGTCGCGGCGCCAAGGGCAAACAGCATGGCATAACTCCGACAATTGCCGCGTCACGCGGCCAAGCTTCCACGCCGATGGATCAGCAAACCCCGTGCCATCGCGGAAAAACCCAATAAATTGGCGGTTTTTCGCGGCCCGAACGGCTCAGCATCCCCGGCAATTGATGCCGCTGCGGCAGAATTTTCCGCCCCGTTAGCAGCGGTCCCGGCCGCATTTGCCCCGGCGCTTGGCGCGTGTTAGGCGAAAGCCGTCCGCACGCCTCCAAAATTGCCCACGGGAAAACGCGCATGTCTCAACAGTTTGCGTCACGCCCCCTCGTCATCGCGCCGTCGATCCTGGCGTCCGATTTCGCCAAACTGGGCGAAGAGGTCCGCGCCGTCGATGCCGCCGGCGCCGACTGGATCCACCTCGACGTCATGGACGGCCATTTCGTTCCCAACATTTCCTACGGCCCCGATGTCATCAAGGCGATGCGTCCGCACACCAGGAAGATCTTCGACGCGCATCTGATGATCTCGCCGTGCGATCCGTATCTCGAGGCCTTCGCCAAGGCCGGCTGCGATCACATCACGGTGCATGCCGAGGCCGGCCCGCATCTGCATCGCTCGCTGCAGGCGATCCGCGCGCTCGGCAAGAAGGCCGGCGTCTCGCTCAATCCGGGCACGCCGGTCAGCGCGATCGAATATGTGATCGACCTGATCGATCTGGTGCTGGTGATGTCGGTCAATCCCGGCTTCGGCGGCCAGGCCTTTATTCGCTCCGCGCTCGGCAAGATCGGCGACGTCAGGGCCATGACCGCCGGACGCCCGATCGATATCGAGGTTGACGGCGGCGTCGGCCCCGATGTTTCCGGCGCGCTGGCGGCCGCCGGCGCCAACGCCTTCGTCGCGGGCTCCGCGGTGTTCAAGGGCGGCACTATGGAGAGCCTACAAGGCCAATATTTCCGCGATCCGCGATGCAGCGGCGGCCGCACGCGGCGAAATGGTCTGAAGCTTTTCTGCCTCAGCGGGGAGATGAAATGAGACGATACGTTTTCCAGATCGCGACCATCATTCTCGTCGCATTCGGGAGTCCCGCGTTTGCGGATACACCTATCCGCATTCAGGATCCTGCGAAATACGCGCAGGAACTTTTCGCCAATATTTCACCCTTCAAGGCCAGCGAAATCGCCAAGAAAGTCGCCGCGACGATTGGGAAACCGGAAGCCGCCGAGACGATCGAAAATGGGTTGAAGTTGCTCGACGGCAAAAAATTCGACATTTCCAAAAAAGTCATCGACCGGGATATCAACGGTGCTCTGCACCAGATCGTCTATTATGCTTATGTCGAAA
The DNA here is from genome assembly GCA_963771225.1 of uncultured Pseudomonadota bacterium. Classification (GTDB taxonomy): domain Bacteria; phylum Pseudomonadota; class Alphaproteobacteria; order Rhizobiales; family Xanthobacteraceae; genus Bradyrhizobium. The sequence goes on from CAVYSR010000020.1 coordinate 243,327, forward strand.
ATGTCGGCTTCCTGTACTTTCGCTCTGAATTTCAAGATAACCAGCACCGGCTGGATCTTGGCGAATTTCAATTTCAAGGGTGAAACGAACGAACTGTTCCCGAAGGATTTTGTCGAGCCCTGACGAAGCATTTGATGTGAGGGGGGACGGCCCCACTGCAATCTTAGCCCTTGCGCGGCGCTTCCAGACCCCTCAGCAGCAGCGCCAGCAACGGCATCGATCCGCGCCCCAGCTGCGGGTCGTTCCATTCCTCGGCATGAGCGGGATGATGGAAGCGGCTGGTGGCGTCGAACAGCGCGCGCGCCGAGGCCTTGACGTCGGTGACGTGGAAGGCGCCCTGCTTCACGCCGTCCGAGAGAATATGCGCGATTTGATCGACCAGGCCGTCCTTGTGGGCCTTCACGACGTCGCAGCGCCTCTTGCGCCAGCGTCAGATAGGTCGCAAACATCTCGGGATCGTCGCAAACCTTCTTCTGCTTGATCGCGATCATAGCGTCCGCAGCCAGCGTTCGAGCCTCGCCGGCGCCGGCCCGGCGCCTTCCGCAATTTTCTCAAGCGGGGCGTTGACGCGGTCGAGCCAGCGCTTGGCCACGGCGTCGCGCAGCGAAGCCTTGCTCGGAAAATGCCGATAGACGCTGCCGTGGCTGACATCCAGCGCGCGCGCAACGTCGACCACCGTGGCCTTCGCCAGCCCAAACCGGCGCAGCACGTCCTCGGTGACCTCGAGAATTCGTTCAGGGGTCAGGACCACGGCTTCGTTCATGCGGCGTACCGTTCTGCTTGTCGTCGGCATTGTTGTCTGCGAGGCGATCTAGCGGATGGTCGGGCCATTCCGATTTAATGGTGAGCTTGGCGGCCTGCGCCGCCAGATGGCGGGCCACGCGGACGTTCGAGCCAGTGATGGATTTGGGCGGTCAGGATAAAGCAATTCGATAGTCATGCTGAGTCCTATAAAAGTCCCGGCGGTTTCCAATCGGCCGTTCACCCGCGTACGCCGCAGTATGGCGTCCAGATCGTATATAGCAGGTCCCGATGACAGATTTCAATATCTGTCAGTCAATATTTCGTGATTGACCTCCGATTTTCGGACGTTCGAGGCAACGGACGCGCGCCGAGGCCAGCATTGCTGACCGGCACGGCTCTGCTAAAGCCGGCGTTACATGCGGGCATCCTGGGGCCGTTCGCAGCCGGTTGCCGCAAAAAATGCGCGTAATCAAACGCTTGCGCCTATTCTGACTGCAAAATGATCCCCATTTTTGCGGAATGCGCATTTGAGCCGTGAGTCGCCGATGATCCCCCGCTACACCCGCCCGGAAATGGCCTCGATCTGGGAAGCCCAGACCCGTTTCAAGATCTGGTTCGAGATCGAGGCCCATGCGGCGGATGCGCAGGCCGAACTCGGCGTGATCCCCAAGGAAGCCGCCAAAGACGATCTGGGCCAAGGGCAGGAATGCGACCTTCGATGTCGCGCGGATCGACGAGATCGAGCGCGAGACCAAGCACGACGTCATCGCCTTCCTGACCCATCTGGCCGAGATCGTCGGCCCCGAGGCGCGCTTCGTGCACCAGGGCATGACCTCCTCCGACGTGCTCGACACCTGCCTCAACGTGCAGCTGGCGCGCGCCGCCGACCTGCTGATCGCCGACGTCGACAAGGTGCTGGCGGCGCTGAAGAAGCGCGCCTTCGAGCACAAGATGACGCCGACCATCGGCCGCTCCCACGGCATCCATGCCGAGCCGGTCACGTTCGGGCTGAAGCTCGCCTTACGCCCATGCGGAGTTCATCCGCGCCCGCGAGCGGCTGGTAGCCGCCCGCAAGGAAATCGCGACCTGCGCGATCTCGGGCGCGGTCGGCACCTTCGCGCAGATCGATCCGCGCGTGGAGGCGCATGTCGCGAAGGCGATGGGCCTGGTGCCCGAGCCGATCTCGACCCAGGTGATCCCGCGCGACCGCCACGCGATGTATTTCGCGACGCTTGGCGTGATCGCCGCCTCGGTGGAGCGGCTCGCCACCGAAATCCGCCATCTGCAGCGCACCGAGGTGCTGGAGGCGGAGGAATTCTTCTCCGAGGGCCAGAAGGGCTCCTCGGCGATGCCGCACAAGCGCAATCCGGTGCTGTCGGAGAATCTCACCGGCCTGTCCCGCATGGTGCGCGCCTATGTGACGCCGGCGATGGAGAACGTGGTGCTGTGGCACGAGCGCGACATCTCGCATTCATCGGCCGAGCGCATGATCGCGCCCGACGCCACGGTGACGCTGGATTTCGCGCTGAATCGCCTGGCCGGGCTGATCGACAGGCTGCTGATCTATCCCGCCAACATGCAGAACAACCTCGACCGGCTCGGCGGCCTGGTGCATTCGCAGCGGCTGTTGATCGCGCTGACGCAGAAAGGCGCCAGCCGCGAGGACGCCTACAAATTCGTGCAGCGCAACGCGATGCCGGTATGGCGTGGCGAAGGCGATTTCCAGACCTTGCTGAAGAAAGACGCCGACGTGAAGAAATATCTCAGCGATGCCGAGATCGAGGAGCAGTTCGACCTCGGTTATCACTTCAAGCACGTCGACACGATCTTCCGGCGCGTGTTCGAGCAAGGCTAAGGGCAGCATGGGCGTCGCCGTCAGCCGGCGCGCCGGTCATCGCTTCAGCAAGGCCGAGCCTTCATCCGCCTGCTGACGAGGCTTGGCGTCGCCGGCGATGGCCATACTATTGGTCCGCCAGGAGCTGCGAGCGTCAAATCGCTCTTTCCCTTGTTGTTCGATCGATAGAAACGTCGAAATACCGGGAAGGCCGATCACGGCGTCGTTGACATAGACGAACACCTCGCCGGTTTTCTGGGCCTTGAACGTCGCCGTATAGCTTGTGGTCGCCGGACACTGGCAAGGCGGCGAGTTCCGGCGATCAAACGGAAGCACGATCTCGCCGAGACCGGTGTTTCCAATGCGAAAATGGTCGCGAACCAGTTGGTGGCAAGCAGGCGTCGAATCGGCAGACCCAGCACCATCGCCGACGTCATCTTGTCCCAGCCGAAGCCCTGCGGCCCGGTTTCGATTCCCTTGGCTTTGTCCGGATCGGGCTCGATCGAAGGCTATGGCCGTCTTCCCAGGGGTCGGTCACGACGAGGGTGATCCGGTAGGACCTGTTCTTTTCCACGGCGAGCCCGGTCGCCGTGCACAGCGTCTTGGTTTCGAACGGCGCCGTGGCAACGCCGGTGACCGGCCGCGCCGGCGGATTCTGGCTCGATGCGCACACCTGCCCGGCCAGATCGAAGGCGGTGAACGACACCCGGTTGACCAACGTGATCGCTGCGGCCACCAGGAATACGAAGATCAGAAGCGCGAACAAGGTCGGCAAAATCCAGTATTTGAGCAGGTAAAAGCAGGCGCGATATGGTCCCGCTGAACGGAGCCGGTAGACGATGCCGCCGGGTTGCGTTGCCGGAGCGCCCGGCGTTCGCCAGATACCGCGCATCAGATCGCGGATGTGTCCCTGCATCCAGCCTCCGGCATACATCAGTCCGCCGACCAGCAGGACACCGACAAGGAATCGCCCGGGCGAATTTCTGAACGCATCAAGCCAGGGCTTTACAAAGTTCGGCAGGAACGCCGCCACCAGATCGATGATCGGCACCACGAATTCGGCCGGGCTGGCCGGTCCGCGTCCCGGCCGCCATTTTTCGATCACCGGCAACGCGGCGAGGAACAACGAGGCGAATACGGTCAGGAAGTAGACGATGCGGCGGCCCCAAACCCAATCCCAGACCTTCTCCTGACGGATCGCGCGCGAGCGGGCTTCGGTCCGGCGCAATGGCGCCATTCGGAATAATGGCGCCGTCATGGCCGACGACGTCAAAGTGTTCCGGCAGCACGATCGGGGCGTAGCCGTCGTTTCCGATCCGGATCCGGTCGAACACGCTCTGATGAATTTTCGGACTCGGCCGCGCGACATAGGATTGCGGCTATCGCGAGTTCGGCCTTGACCTCGCGCTCGGGGTCCGGCCGGTTCTTGAACAAGTCGACGATGTGCCGAAAATCGTTGCGGAGCGACAATTTGTAGGGAGGCCGGCTATAGACGTCGGCGAGCTTGCGCGGCTGATAGCGATAATAGCCGGCAAGGCCATGCCGCGAATCGTTGAGCTTGTCGTACGGATCGACGAAGGTTCTGAGCCAGCTTTGCTGTGCCGTCAGGTACAGCAGGCCGTAGACATGCGGCGCGCTCCATCATCCATGCCAGGGTGTGATAGGAAAGCCCGGCCCGCGAATAGCCGCCGCCGATATCGGAGTGAACGCCGACAAACCACACCTGGCTGATGCGCTCGCGGTCGATGGCCGCCAGGGGTTGGTCGGGGTCCGATGGCGCCGGCTTCCAGTCGTGAGCGACGGCATAGAGCTTGTTGCCGTCGCGGACATAGCGATCGTCCCAAAGCACCGGATGGAAGGAGTCGCGTTCCTCCTCCAGCGCCAGCGCATGACAGGCGCGGTCGATCTTGCGGTTCATGAACTGGTCGGGCATCGACAGCGGCCAATACCAGTAATCGATGGCGCGGGTGATCTCGTCGATCGGACCGCCATAGGCATCGACCGTGTCCCAGACGCCGAGAAAATCGATTTTCTCGACCTCGATCAAATCGAGCTGCTGGAATGACGGCTTGCGGAAAATGATGTGGCTCACCCAATCGCGCAGCGCCCGCAACGGCCCGATCAGGATATTGGCCGCCCGACTTGAAATTCCTGACTTTGCGATATTCGCGATAGGCGATTTCGGCATCGCGCGCCAAATCGCGCCTCGTTGCCATCGTAGCGGACCAGCCCGACGCGGGCGATGAAGCCCGCGACCACGCGGATCGTGAACGCGCCCCGGCTGAAGCCGAAGCCGTAGATCCTGTCGCCGCGCCGGTAGTTGCGGCAGCAGAACGAATAGATGTCGATGACGTTGCGCTTCAGTCCGAAGCCGAAAACGCCACCCAGGATGGCCAACGGCTTGAACGACGATGTGCCGACGCCATCGTCGTAATAGGCAATCTGCCGTGCCGGATCGGTGAGATCGAGCGCCTGATAGAGGCGCCAGACATTGGTCGTGAATAATTTTGACGAACTGTTGCCGGTGCCGTCCGACAGCAGGACAATGTTTTTCGACATGGATGCCCCCGGCTCCCGAATGCCGCCAGACCTCCATGCTGGTCTGAAATTGTGAGTAGTGCAAGGCACAATCCAAGCGAGAACCGGGACCGCGCCGGCTGCGCCGGCCTGCAATAACAACTGAATGGTAACCCCGGATCGGCTAGGATCGCAGCGTGTCAGCGGCCTCCGACGATTCTGGTGTTCGATTCCGGCCTTGGCGGCCTCACGGTGTTGCGTGAGATCGTCGCGGCGCGGCCCGACGCGCATTATGTCTATGTCGCCGACGATGCGTTCTTTCCCTATGGCCACCACAGCGAGGACGAGATCATCGCCCGGGTGGTGCCGCTGATCGGCGAATTGATCGCCGCGCACGCTCCCGACCTGGTCGTGATCGCCTGCAACACCGCCTCGACGCTGGTGATGTCGCATCTTCGCGAACGAATACCAAGTTCCCTTTGTCGGAACGGTGCCCGCGATCAAGCCGGCCTGCGCGCGTTCGAAAACCAAGCGCGTATCGGTGCTCGGCACCAAGGGCACCGTCAAGCGCGAATACACCCAGGCGCTGATCCGCGATTTCGCGCAGGGCTGCGAGGTGACGCTGGTGGGTTCGGCGGATCTCGCCTCGCTGGCGGAAGCGGCCTTGAGCGGCGCGCGAGGTGCAGCGATCGCGGAGATTCTGGCCGAACTCGCGCCGTGTTTTGTCGGCGAGAGCGACGACGGTTCGGCGCGCACCGACACCGTCGTGCTGGCCTGCACCCATTATCCGCTGCTGATGGACCGGTTGGTCAGGCTCGCGCCATGGCCGGTGGACTGGATCGATCCTGCGCCCGCGATCGCCCGGCGGGTGGCGGATTTGCTCGGGCCCGCCGGCAGCGAAGCCGATCATGCCGGCGCCGAAATGATTTTCACCTCGGGGCGGCCGCACGCGCTGAGCCGGGCGTTGATGCCGTTTTTCGGCGGCCGCGTCCCGGCCTGAAGGCGAACTTGATCTTTCCGGTGTCATGCCGCGCTGCTAGCTTTTCGAGCGACCGCACGGCTCCATCGGCCATCGCCAACGGAGCTTCGGATTTGACGCCCGCCACGCCCGCTCCGCCTCAATCGTCTGCGCAAACTATGGCGGGAGGGACGTCCGACCTTCGGCGCGATTGCGACCATTCCCAGCATTCAGACCGTGCAGATCATGGCGCGTTCGGGGCTCGACTGGATCATCGTCGATCTCGAGCACGGTCCGATCGACCTCGGTTCCGCGCACGGGATGATCGTCGCCACGTCGGGCACGCCTGCGTGCCGCTGGCGCGGATTGCCGCCAACGAGCCCTGGCTCGCCAAGGCGCCGATGGATCTCGGCGCGCTGGGAATCAATTTTCCGATGATCTGCAGCCGCGCGGATGCCGAGAAAGCCGTGCGCAGCGTGCGCTATCCGCCGCGCGGCGACCGGCTCTGGGGACCGTTCCACGCCCCGTTTCGCTGGGGCGTCTCGATGCCGGACTACATGGCGACCGCCGACGATGACATGATCTGCATGATCACGATCGAGCATGTCGAGGCGGTCAAGCGCATCGACGAGATCATGGCGACGCCCGGCATCGACGTCGCGGTGATCGGGCTCGGCGACCTCGCCACCAGCATCGGCAAAGCCGGCCGCATGGATGACCCCGAAGTTCTGGCGCTGATGGCGCGCGCCGAGGCCGGCATCCTCAAGAGCGGCGTCCCGATCGGCGGCGCGGCGCGCACCGCGGAACAGGCCAATCAGATGATCGAGCGCGGCTATGTGGCGCTGGCGCTCGGCTTCGACTGGTCGCTGTTTGCGCGCGGCATCGCGGCAAGTTTTGACGGCATCAAGCGCTGAAATGCGCTATCTCGCAGCCGGCGCCGCGCGTGACGCCCAGTGCTATAGCCGCAAGCCGCTGAAAATGCTAGAATTTCCTGTAGTGGCCAAGGGCGGCCTGATCGGCCCGATGCCGGTTTGGCTCGCAAAACCGACCCTTAATCGTTTGACAGAACAGCGGTTACTCCCTAGAAACCGCCTGCTCGCGGGCCGATTTCGGCCCGCGTTGCGTTTCGCGACCCGTGGCCCATCCTTTCAAGCTTGAGGGCGGGGCCTGTCGGCACCGGGAAATTCCCGGCGCACAGGAGGGCGCGTTTCCTCAAAACTCAAACCTTATCAAGAGGACGCGATGACAAAGCGCAGTGAGGCGAAATACAAGATCGATCGCCGTATGGGCCAGAATATCTGGGGCCGCCCGAAGAGCCCCGTGAACCGCAGGGAATACGGCCCCGGCCAGCACGGCCAGCGCCGCAAGGGCAAGCTCTCCGACTTCGGCGTGCAGTTGCGCGCCAAGCAGAAGCTGAAGGGCTACTACGCCAATATCTCCGAGCGCCAGTTCCACGGCATCTATGTCGAGGCCGGCCGGATGAAGGGCGATACCGGTGAAAACCTGATCGGCCTGCTCGAGCGCCGTCTCGACACCGTGGTCTATCGCGCCAAGTTCGTCGCCACCATGTTTGCCGCGCGCCAGTTCATCAATCACGGCCACGTCAAGGTGAACGGCCGCCGCGTCAACATCGCGAGCTTCAAGGTGAAGGTCGGCGATGTGATCGAGGTCAAGGAATCCTCGAAGCAGCTCACCGTCGTGCTGGAAGCCAGCCAGCTCGCCGAGCGCGACGTGCCGGATTTCCTCGAAGTCGATCACTCCAAGATGACGGCGAAGTTCGCCCGCATCCCGCATCTGTCGGACGTGCCGTTCGCGGTGCAGATGGAGCCGCATCTGATCGTCGAATTCTATTCGCGCTGATTTTTGTCGGCGTTTGCGTGAGATCAAAGGCCCCGGTTTTGCCGGGGCCTTTTTGTTTGGTAGTCAACCGCCAGTCGTTCCGGGCTGAGCCGGGACTCGAATCGGGCCCGAATTCGCTGGCCGAGCATCCCGGAATGCCATCGAGACTCGACCCATGATCTACACCCCTGCCCCGCGCGATCCCAAGGCGCCGCCGGTCCGCATCAACCTGCTGTCGGACACGCAGACCCGCCCGACGCCGGCGATGCGCGAGGCGATGGCGCGGGCCGAAGTCGGCGACGAGCAGATCGGCGACGATCCGACCGTCAATTTGCTGTGCGAGCGCGTGGCCGATCTGCTCGGCAAGCAGGCCGCGGTGTTCATGCCGTCGGGCACCATGTGCAACGTCGCGGCGACGCTGGTGCATTGCCGGCCCGGCGACGAGATCCTGGCGCATGAGACCGCGCATATCATCGCCCGCGAAGGCGGCGCGCATGCCGCGCTCGGCGGATTCCAGATCACGCCGCTGCCGGGCGCCGACGGGCAATTCACGCCCGACACGTTCCGCGCGGCGCTTCACCCGCGCACGCGCTACCAGCCGCCGCAGACCCTGGTCAGCGTCGAGCAGACCGCCAATATCGGCGGCGGCACGATCTGGAAGAAAGCCGATCTCGATGAGATCGTGCAAATCGCCAAGTCCAGCGGGCTTGCCACCCATATGGACGGCGCGCGGCTGCTGAACGCCTGCGTCGCCACCGGCATCAGCGCGCGCGACATGGCCGCGGGATGGGATTCGGCCTGGATCGATTTCTCAAAGGGACTGGGCGCGCCGATCGGCGCCGTGATCGCGGGCTCGCGCGATTTCATCGACGAGGTCTGGCGCTGGAAGCAGCGCCTCGGCGGCTCGATGCGCCAGGCCGGCATTTGCGCCGCCGCCTGCGTCTACGCGCTCGACCATCATGTCGACCGGCTCGCGGACGATCACGCCAATGCCCGCGCGCTGGCGCGCGGGCTGTCGCAGATCGCGGGCATCGAGGTGCAGCAGCCCGAAACCAATCTGGTGTTCTTCAAGTCCGGACGGCGCCGGCGTCAGCGGCGACGAAAATGGTCGCGGCGCTGCGCCAGCGCGGCGTGCTGCTCGCGATGATGGACGGCCGGATCAGGGCCTGCACCCATCTCGACGTCACGGCTGCGATGATCGAGGAGACGGTCGGCCTGGTGCGCGAGATCGCGCGCGCGGCGTAGACTGACCTGTCATTCCGGGCTCACGCCAAGAAGCGCGCCCCGGAATGACAGCGCATAAATTGCTCATGAGACTACTACGCCGTCAGTTCTCCATCGCTTCATAGATCAGCTTCTTCACCGTTGCCTGAATGCGCCCGCGCTCGGTCGGCGTCTGCTCCATCAAGATGAAGAACATGTCCTGCCTGCGGTCGATCACGAAATAGCAGCCGCTGGCGCTGTCCCATTTCAGTTCGCCGAGCGAGCCCGGCGGCGGCGGCTTGGCTATGCCCGGTTCGGTGCGCACGCCAAAGCCCAACCCGTAGCCGAAGCCATCACCGGGGAAATAAAAAATCTCGTGGGAGACGCCGGAACCCGGTCCGACGTGATCCGACGCCATCAGTTCGAACGCCTTCGGACTGAGATATTGCTTGCCATCGAGGCTGCCGCCGTTGACCAGCATCTGCGAAAACCGCGCGAGATCCGCCATGGTCGATAGCATGCCGCCGCCGCCGGATTCCCATTTCCTGGCGACGGTGGGCGTGTGCTCGAACGCCGGTCTTGAAGTCGCTGTCATTCGGCATCGGCTGCGCGACCAACTTGAATTTCGCAGGGTCCGCCACGAAGAAAGCTGGTGTCGGTCATGCCGAGCGGGCCGAGCAGACGCTCCTGCTCGAAATGCAAAAGCGACTTTCCCGACACGACCTCCATGACGCGCCCGAGAATGTCGGTCGAGTGGCCGTAATCCCACAGCGTACCCGGCTGCACCGCGAGCGGCAGCCGCGCGATGCGTTCGGCAAACTCGGCATTGTCGAAATCGCCGTCATAGATCCCGGCCTTGTCATAGAGGTGCCGGACCATGCCGTCGCCGTAGAAGCCATAGACGATGCCCGAGGTATGCCTCATCAGGTCCAAAATCGTGATCGGCCGGTTCACCGGCACCAGTTCGAGCGCCGGCTCGCCATTCTCGTTCTTCTTTTCGACCCCGACCTTGGCTTTACCGAATGACGGAATGTATTTGGCGACAGGATCGTCGAGCTTCAGCCTGCCCTCATCGATCAGCATCATCGCCGCGACGCTGGTGATCGGCTTGGACATCGAATACAGGCGGAAGATGGTGTCGTCGGTCATCGGCAGCCTGGTCGCGAAATCGCGCACGCCGAAGAACTCGTGATAAACCGGCTTGCCATGTTGCTGGATCAGCACAATGGCGCCCGGGATCTTGCCATCGGCAATCTCGCCGCGGAAAAATTCACCGATCCGCTGCAGTTTTTGCTGATTGAAATGCGCGCCGGCGGGAATATCGAAGCTGCCTTCCGCAAACGCCGCCGATATGATCACTATCGTGAACAGCGCGCCCGAGATCAGCGACCGCACTGCGTGCCGTGAATTCATTGCCGCTCCCCTGGGAATTCCAGTTGGTTGCCGAGTGTAGCGGCCGGTTCAGTCAGGACAAGAGGTGCCAAAAGCCTCCAATACCTGCTGATGCAGGCCGGCGCTGTCGGCGGAAAAGCAACAGAAGATGATACGGGTCAGAGACAGGTGCCGACGCCAGCGCCTTGACCGTCGTTGCAACGGCAATTCTGGCAGCGCGATCAGCAGGAAATCGGAACGCACCGGTGGAGATCGCGGGAAACGCGATTGAGGCGAGGTTGTTGTCGCGGCACAGTTCGATCGCACGGCCGTAGCACGAAGCGAGCTGCGCATCCTCGTTGCGCGCACCACCGTACCAGATGGGGCCGACAGCATGGATTACATGCCGCGCGGGAAGCAAATATCCCTTGGTGATCTTGGCGTCGCCGGTCTCGCAGCCATGGAGCGTGCGGCATTCGGCCAGAAGTTCGGGCCCGGCCGCGCGATGGATCGCGCCATCGACGCCGCCACCGCCGAGCAGCGACGTGTTCGCAGCGTTGACGATGGCGTCAACGCGCAGGGTCGTGATATCGGCGACGATGACTTCCAGCCGCGCCGAGCCGATCTGGCGCGCGGCGAAACTCAGGCCGAGGCAGCCGCGTTGACGGTGACGCCCTTGTCGGCAAGGAGCTGCTGCAACTCGCCGGCCTGGAACATCTCGCGGATGATGTCGCAGCCGCCGACGAACTCGCCCTTGACGTAAAGCTGCGGAATGGTCGGCCAGTTGGAATAGGTCTTGATGCCGTCGCGCAGGTCGGCGGATTCGAGAACGTTCAGCCCCTTGTAGCCGACGCCGACGTGATCGAGGATCTGCACGACCTGACCCGAGAAGCCGCACTGCGGAAATTGCGGCGTCCCCTTCATGAACAGCACCACGTCGTTCGACTTCACTTCATTATCGATGAATTGCTCAATGCTCATATTCGCGTCCTTTTGAGGATCAGTCCGCGGGCCGGCATCAGCCCGGTAAACCTTGCACTGACATATATGTATCCCAAACTGTTGTGCATCCAAAGTAAAATGGCGGGGAGCTGACATGCATGGCCTGCCCCGTCCACATCTCCGGAAGGTCGGGGCCGTCGCCGCCGGTACCACCGCATCGCCGGGGGAGGCTTTTATCCCGGACGGGAGCCCCTATCTAGGACAGACCATTCTCGGGGAACCGCTCGGCTAGAGCGACGTTCTCTTCCGAACCGGAGACTGTCGTGACGAAACCAGCATATGCTGCGGCCACCGTTAGCGCCCCTAGCCCGTCATTGTTCTCCGATTCCGGCAGCCTCGCCCAGAATCTGGTGGAAGCCTTCCTCAACGTCCGGAACGAGACCGAGCGCCGGGCGGCCTTTCTGACGCCAGAGGATCAGTTGATCCAGTCGATGCCGGACGCCAGCCCGGCGAAATGGCACCGCGCCCATACCACCTGGTTCTTCGAGCAATTCCTGCTCGGCGAACATTGCGAGGGCTACCGGCCTTTTCACCCGGACTACGCTTTTCTGTTCAATTCCTACTATGTCAGCGCCGGACCGCGTCACGCCCGCCACCAGCGCGGCCATTTGACCCGTCCCAGCGCCGACGAGGTCACCGCCTACCGCCGCCATGTCGACGCGGCTGTGGTCAAATTCTTATCCGAGGCCAGCGAGGACGCGCTGGCAGCGCTCGCGCCGCTGGTGGAAGTCGGCCTCAATCACGAGCAGCAGCATCAGGAATTGATGCTGACCGACATCCTGCATGCCTTCGCGCAAAATCCGATTCCGCCGGCCTATGATCCGGCGTGGCGCTTTCCCGCCGTCACGCCGTTCGGGCGATGAATGGGTCACGCTTGGCGAGGGCATCCACTCCATCGGACATGCCGGCGAGACCTTCCATTTCGACAATGAGAAGCCCGCGCACCGCGCCCTGGTCGGTCCGGTGAAGCTGGCGCGCAACCTCGTCACCAATGCCGAGTGGCTCGCCTTTATGGCCGACGGCGGCTATACGACGCCGACGCTCTGGCTGATGGATGGCTTTGCGGCCGTGGATGGCGAGCAATGGCAGGCGCCCGGCCATTGGCGCCAGATCGACGGCGAATGGCAGGTCATGACGCTTGGCGGGGCTGAAGCCGGTCGACCCCGACGCCCCCGTCTGCCACGTCAGCTACTATGAAGCCGACGCGTTCGCGCGCTGGAGCGGCAAGCATTTGCCGACCGAAATGGAATGGGAAGTCGCCGCCCGCGCCGGCCATCTCAACGACGCCTGCGGGATCGTGTGGCAATGGACCCGCAGCGCCTACGCGCCCTATCCCGGTTATCGCGCGATCGAGGGCGCGCTCGGCGAATACAACGGCAAGTTCATGGTCAACCAGCTGGTGCTGCGCGGCTCGTCGCTGGCGACCCCCGGCGGTCACAGCCGCGTCACCTATCGCAATTTCTTTTATCCGCACCACCGTTGGCAATTCACAGGACTGCGCCTCGCCGACTACGCCAGCTGATCTTTTCGAATTCAATCGCGCCGGAAAAGCGCGTTCAGGAGACCGTCATGAATGTGCACGTCGCCGCTTTGGCCAAAACGCACCGCTTCGATGAGCCAACGACCGCATTTGCCAGCGACGTGATCGACGATCTGTCGCAGCACCCCAAGCGGCTGTCGCCGAAATATTTCTATGACGCCACCGGTTCCGAGCTGTTCGAGCAGATCACGGTGCTGCCGGAATATTATCCGACCCGCACCGAGCTCACTATCCTGCGCGACCGGGCCCGCGAGATATCGGCCATCATCCCGAAGGGGGCCGCGCTGGTGGAATTCGGCGCCGGCGCCACCACCAAGGTCCGGCTGCTGTTGAACGAATGCGCGTTCGGCGCCTACGTTCCGGTGGATATTTCCGGCGATTTCCTCAAAGCGCAGGCCGATACTTTGCGCCAGGATTTCCCTGACCTCGACGTTTATCCGGTCACGGCCGACTTCACCGCGCCGTTCGCATTGCCGGACGCGGTCAAGGCGATGCCAAAGGTGGGATTTTTCCCAGGGTCGACGCTGGGGAATTTCGAACCGCATGAGGCCTGCCGTTTCCTGCGCAGCGCCCGCGACATTCTGGGCAAAGACGCGCAGATGGTGATCGGCGTCGATCTCGAAAAGGACGAGCGCGTGCTGTATCAGGCCTACAACGATGCCGCCGGCGTCACCGCACGCTTCAATCTCAATGTGCTGGTGCGCATCAACAGCGAATTGGGCGGCAATTTCGACACCTCCGGGTTCATCCATCGCGCGATCTACAATCGCGACCGGCATCGCATCGAAATGCACCTGATCGCCAAGAAGGCGCAGAGCGTGCGGGTGCTCGGCCGGAATTTTTCATTCCGCGCCGGCGAGAGCATCCACACCGAGAGCAGTTACAAATACAGCCTGGAGCGCTTCGCAGCCCTGGCACGCGGCTCGGGCTGGACGCCGCGCGAATCGTGGACCGATGCCGCCGGCATGTTCTCGGTTCACGCCTTGGTGGCGTCCGACTGAGCTTCGGCCGCGCCCGATTTCAGCGAAATCGATTCCCACACGGCGACAACGACCAGGATCGCCGTGGTGAGGATCGACAGCATCAACGGCGACAGCCCGCCTGCGAACCAGGCAAGGATGCAAAGCGCCACGATGCCGACGCCATGGGAGAGCTGAAGGAAGCGCCGGAACGTGTGCTTGAACAGAATGGTTCCGACCAGAAACAATAATGGCCCGCCGATCGCGCTCAAGACCGTCTTATGGTCGGAATGATCCGCCGGGTGGGTCAGCACCAGTTCATCGGCGACCGCTGCGAGAATGATGCCGGCCACGATCGGCATGTGCAGATAGGTGTAGGCGAGCCGCGCCAGCCGGCCCGGCTCGCTGGATCTTGAAATCTGCTCGGAGCCCGCTTCGGCACCCTTGTGGAAATAGATCCACCACATCGCGAGCGCGCCGATGAACGCCGACACGAACGCCGTGACCGTCTCAAGGGTCCAGGATAGATCGGCGAACGTCGCGCCGGTCACCACGATGGATTCGCCGAGCGCGATGATGATGAAGCCGGCGCAGCGTTCGGCCATGTGGCCACCCTCGACGCTCCATTCGGCCACCGAAGACGCGCCGTATTTTGGGATCCAGAACCGGACCGCCGGCGAGACATATTCGATGGCCAGTGCTGTGGCCCAAAAGATCAGCCGCTGTTGTCCTTCCGCAAAGCCGCCGGCGATCCAGAACACCGCCGATACCGACAGCCAGACCAGGATGCGGATCGCGTTCATTCGTGCCAGAGGCCGGGTCGGCGGCGTCGAGGCGACCCAAAACAGCGTTCGGCCGACCTGCATCGCCGCGTAGGCGGCAGCGAACCATAATCCCCGTGATTCAAAAGCCTTTGGAATCGAGGTCGAGAGCACCAGCCCGCCGAGCATCAGCAGAAACAGCAGGATCCGGACCGGCGTGAGTTCGGGGTTGAACCAGTTGGTGACCCAGGACGTGTAAACCCACACCCACCATACACCGAGGAACAGCAGTGTCGTTTGCAATGCCCCGAGCGGCGTGAACTGCGCAAGCAGGGTATGAGATATCTGCGTGACCGCGAAAACGAACACCAGATCGAACAGCAGTTCGGCATAGGTGACGCGGGCATGCTGGTTCGGTACGATGGGGCGAAACAGCGCGCCGCGTTGACCGTCGTCGACCATGGCGTCCGCTCTAGCCCTCGGGAACGCCGGTCTGCAGCGCCAGCGCGTGAAGCACTCCGCCCATCTGGCCCCGCAGCGATTGGTAGACGATCTGATGTTGCTGGACGCGTGATTTGCCGCGGAACGACTCCGAAATCACGGTAGCCGCATAATGGTCGCCATCGCCGGCAAGATCGCGGATCGTCACCTCGGCGTCGGGAATGGCTGCCTTGATCATCGATTCGATATCGTGGGCGTCCATCGGCATCCCATATCTCTCCCATCAAGCGCTCGAACGCGGCCGGTGATCGTAAGCGGCGGCGGCTGGACCCGGCGCGGATACCCTAGCGCATGATCGGCCAAAGTGTGAGCGGTTTGGCGCCTGGATCATGCGCAATTATAATGCTTTGGAACGCTACCTCGGGACCAACCAAGACGTTTTCCCGACAAAACCGGGGTCCAATTTTGCCGATCGCGCTCTGGATGTCAGGTTCTGTCGTACTATATTCACGTTCCGATCATTGCAAAGCCGCTGGATCGTGCCGCACGATCACAACGGGCTGACCAAAAAGGCTGATCACCATGAAACTTCCCGGCCCCGACCACCCGATCACCATTACGGCGAACCCCAAGCGCGTCCGCGTCCTTGCCGGCGGCGTCGTGATTGCCGACACCACCCATGCCCTGACGCTGAAGGAAGCAAGCTACCCGGCCGTGCAATACGTGCCGCGAAGCGACGCCAACCTGGCGCTGCTGACACGCACCGACCGCGTGACGCACTGCCCTTACAAGGGCGATGCGAATTATTTCAGCGTCAATGCCGACGGCAAAACCATCGAGAATTCGATCTGGACCTATGAGACGCCGTTCCCGGCGATGACAGAAATCTCCGGTCATCTGGCGTTTTATCCCGACAAGGTCAGGATTGAAGAGGTGGCTTGAGAATCAGAGACGGCCGGGCGCTCCCCATGTAAGCCGGAAACCAGCTCTCGAAGGCGGTGGCCAGCGCCGTAACCGATACCGGCTCTTGTCCGGCAATGGCGATGGCGTCGCCGCCGGTGGTGCCGATTCGCGCGCATGGCACGCCGGCGCCCCTCATCTTCGCCAGCACCAGCCCGGCCTGTTCGGCCGCGACTGTCACGATGTAGCGCGCCTGATCCTCGCCGAACCAGTAGGCATGCGGCACGATCAATTCCGGCGCGGCTAATAATTGCGCGCCGATCCCGCCCGCGATCGCCATCTCAGCCAGCGCAATCAACAGACCGCCGTCGGACACGTCGTGTACCGATGTCGCCGTGCCGGCGTGGATCATGCCGCGCACCACATCGCCATTGCGTTTTTCAGCCGCCAGATCAACCGGCGGCGGCGCGCCTGCTTCACGGCCGCAGATGTCGCGCAGATAGACCGACTGCCCGAGCCAGCCCTGGGTTTCGCCGATCAAGAGGATCGCCTCGCCCGCGGCCTTGAAGGCCAAGGTGGCGGATTTGGTAAAATCGTCGAGCAGCCCGACGCCGCCGATCGACGGCGTCGGCAGGATGCCGCGTCCGTTGGTCTCGTTGTAGAGCGAGACATTGCCGGACACGACGGGGAAATCCAGCGTGCGGCAGGCCTCCGCGATGCCCTTCAGGCAGCCGACAAACTGACCCATGATTTCCGGCCGCTCCGGATTGCCGAAATTGAGATTGTCGGTGATCGCGAGCGGCCGGCCGCCGACCGCCGTAATGTTGCGCCAGGCCTCCGCCACCGCCTGCATGCCGCCCAGATAAGGATCGGCCTCGCAATAACGCGGCGTCACGTCCACCGTCAGCGCCAGTCCTTTTGGGCCGTCCTGCACCCGCACCACGGCGGCGTCGCCGCCGGGACGCTGCACGGTATTGCCGAGAATGACGTGATCATATTGCTCCCACACCCAGCGCTTCGAACACAGCTCCGGCGTGGCGATCAGTGTTTCCAGCGCCGCGACAATTCCGACCGGCGCTTTAACCTCGCGCGCGTGAATGACCGGCAGCAGCGGCGTTTCCACATGCGGCCGATCGTAGAGCGGGGCTTCGTCGCCCAATTCCTTGATCGGCAGATCGGCCATGACGTCGCCGCCATGCTTCACCACGAAGCGCTTGCTCGGCGTGGTGTAGCCGACCACGGCGAAGTCCAGCCCCCATTTCCGGAAGATCGCCTCGGCTTCCTTCTCCTTCTCGGGCTTGAGCACCATCAGCATGCGCTCCTGGCTCTCGGAGAGCATCATCTCATAGGCGCTCATGCCGGTTTCGCGGGTCGGCACCGCGTCGAGATCGAGATCGACGCCGAGATCGCCCTTGGCGCCCATCTCCACCGCCGAGCAGGTGAGACCCGCAGCCCCCATGTCCTGGATCGCGATCACGCAATCGGCTGCCATGATTTCGAGGCAGGCTTCCAGCAGCAGCTTTTCCGCGAAGGGATCGCCGACCTGCACGGTCGGGCGCTTCTCGGCGGAATCGTCGTCGAATTCGGCCGACGCCATCGAGGCGCCATGAATGCCGTCGCGACCGGTCTTGGAGCCGAGATAGACGATCGGCATGTTCACGCCCGACGCCGCCGCATAAAAAATCTTGCTGGTTTCGGCGAGGCCGACCGCCATCGCATTGACCAGAATGTTGCCGTCATAGCGGGTGTGGAAACGCACCTGTCCGCCGACCGTCGGCACCCCGAACGAATTGCCATAGCCGCCGACGCCGGCGACGACGCCCGAAACCAGATGGCGCGTCTTGGGATGCTCCGGCGCGCCGAAGCTCAGGGCATTGAGGCAGGCAATCGGCCGCGCGCCCATCGTAAACACATCGCGCAAAATGCCGCCGACGCCGGTGGTCGCGCCCTGATAGGGCTCGATGTAGCTCGGATGGTTGTGGCTCTCCATCTTGAACACCACCGCCTGGCCATCGCCGATGTCGATGACGCCGGCGTTCTCGCCGGGCCCCTGGATCACCCAGGGCGCCTTGGTCGGCAAGCCCCTCAGGTGCAGCCGTGACGATTTGTAGGAGCAATGCTCGTTCCACATCGCCGAGAAGATCCCGAGCTCGGTGAAGCTCGGCACCCGGCCGATCAGCTTGAGGATGCGCTGATACTCGTCCGGCTTGAGACCGTGGCTGGCGACGAGTTCGGGAGTGATTTGCGGCTGGTTCATGCGGCTTCTTGGCAGGACGGAGGTCCCTTATTAGGGAGATCGGAAGGCGCGGAAAAGGCCTTTTACGGCGCAATTTCCCGCTGTCCATAGATTTGCAGGCGTTTGAGGGGGCTAGCGGATTTGCACATCGCCGATGGATCGGATTTAAGGACGGAAACCCTCAAACCAAGGCCAAATCGCGTGGACGAGCTGACCAAATCTGCATTCCTCAACCGCCCCGATCTGCATGTCGGCACCGAGGGCGAATTCAAGGGCTGGCGAACCTGGAGCCGCGACAATTTCGAGACGAATAACGGGCCGTTCTGGCACCGGATGGACGATGACGGCCAGATCCGTTGCGCGTTCCGGGTCGAGAACAAACACCTCAACGGCATGCGCAATGTCCATGGCGGCGCCTTCATGGCATTCGCGGATTATTGCCTGTTCGCGACGGCGGCTCCCGTGCTCGAGGGCCCCGGGGTGACGGTGTCATTCGCCTGCGAATTCCTCGACGCCGCGCGCGAAGGCGAATTGATCGAAGCCACCTGTGAGATCATGCGTGCTGGCGGCTCGATGATCTTCATGCGCGGCCTCTTGAAATCCGGCGAGCGCTCGCTTTTCACATTCTCAGGCACCATCAAGCGGGTGAAACGGCGAACGCTACCTGCCGCGAGCAACGACGCCGGATAGCGGCGCTTATTTTTTGACGCGTTCTCTTCGCGCAAACTGGCTCTTCGCTTGGAAACGCTATGTTACGCCGCGCGCTCCAGATGCGCGACAAGGCCTGCGAACAGGCCGCGGCCGTCGGTGCAGCCCATGATGTCTTCGACGTGGTTTTCCGGATGCGGCATCATGCCGAGCACGTTGCCGCGTTCGTTGACGATGCCGGCGATCGATTGCGCGGCGCCGTTGATGTTGGAGCGCTCGTCGACCACGCCCTCGGCGGAGCAGTAGCGATAGAGCACCCGCCCCTCGCCTTCGAGCCGCTTTAACGTCTCTTCATCGGCCTCGTAATTGCCTTCGCCATGCGCGATCGGCACCCGAATGACCTGCCCGGCATTGTAGCCGCGGGTGAACGGGGTATCCGAGCGTTCGACCCGCAGATGCACGTCGTGGCAGATGAATTTCAGCCGCGCATTGCGCATGAGCACGCCGGGCAGAAGCCCGGACTCGCAGAGGATCTGAAAGCCGTTGCAGACGCCGAGCACCAGGCCGCCGCCGGCCGCAAACTCGCGCACCGCGTCCATCACCGGGGCGCGCGCGGCGATGGCGCCGCAGCGCAAATAGTCGCCATAGGAAAATCCGCCGGGCACCACCACGAGATCGGTACCCTTGGGCAGCGAGGTTTCGGCATGCCAGACCATCGCGGGTTCATGACCCGACGTCAGCCGCAGTGCGCGCGCCATGTCGCGCTCGCGATTGATTCCGGGAAAGACGAGAATGGCGGATTTCATCCTAGAGCAGCTCAACCCGATAATTTTCGATCACGGTATTGGCCAGCAGCTTGTCGGCGGCATCTTTCAGCGCCGCCTCGGCCTTGGCCTTGTCGGAGCCCGATAGCTCGATATCGAACACCTTGCCCTGGCGCACGCTGGCGACACCATCGACGCCGAGCGATTTCAGCGCGCCTTCGATGGCCTTGCCCTGCGGATCGAGAATGCCGGTCTTGAGTGTAACGGTGACGCGCGCTTTCATATTCCTGGCCCAGTATTTGGAACGTCACCCTGAGGTGCGCGGGCAAAGCCCGAGCCTCGAAGGGCGACATGATGTCTCACACCACCATCCTTCGAGGCTCGCCGAAGACGGCTCGCACCTCAGGATGACGGAGGCCGACTAGCTCTTCACCAGCACCGGACCGGAGCCCGCGGGCCGCTCGTTTTCCATCAGGATGCCGAGCCGCTTGGCGACTTCGGTGTAGGCCTCCAGCAGGCCGCCGAGATCCCTGCGGAAGCGGTCCTTGTCGAGCTTCTCGTTCGACTTGATGTCCCACAGCCGGCAGGAGTCCGGCGATATCTCGTCGGCGACGATGATTCGCATCATCTCGTTCTCGAAAAGTCGGCCGCATTCCATCTTGAAATCGACCAGACGGATGCCGATGCCCAAGAAACAGCCCGGTGAGGAAGTCGTTGACGCGGATCGCCAGCGCCATGATATCGTCGATTTCCTGCGGCGTCGCCCAGCCGAACGCCGTGATGTGCTCCTCGGAGACCATCGGGTCGTTGAGCTGGTCGTTCTTGTAGTAGAATTCGATGATGGACCGCGGCAACTGGGTACCTTCCTCGATGCCGAGGCGCTGCGACAGCGATCCCGCCGCCACGTTCCGCACCACCACCTCCAGCGGCACGATCTCGACTTCGCGAATCAGCTGTTCGCGCATGTTGAGGCGGCGGATGAAGTGGGTCGGCACCCCGATGTCGTTGAGGTGCTGAAACAGGTACTCCGAAATCCGGTTGTTGAGGACGCCCTTGCCCTCGATTATCTGGTGTTTCTTGGCATTGAACGCGGTCGCATCGTCCTTGAAGTGCTGGATCAGGGTTCCCGGCTCCGGTCCTTCGTAAAGGACCTTGGCCTTGCCTTCATAAATGCGGCGGCGTCGGCTCATTGGGATGTACCGTGTGTTGTTGAAATCCATGAAATTGGTTTGCTCCGGATGACAAGATTGCGACCCACGACGGAGCTGCCGTGAAGGCCAGGAACGGGAAAACAGAACGAGAACCGGGCCTGAGTTCGAACCTAGCCGATTGGCCTATCCAGTACAATCGATCCGGTCTTCCAGGCTCAAGTTTTACCGCACTGCCTGCGGCTTTTAGACCGTTGTTTTAGCGATTCTGTCTCATTATCTAGGCATTGTGGCGAGTTACCGCAACGAGCCGCCGTCGCACGGCCAGCGCAGATTGGAACCCTTGAAATGACCACCTTCGACAAGCGCGAGGAAGGTTTCGAGAAGAAGTTCGCGATCGATGAGGAGCAGAGGTTCAAGGCTGAGGCACGCCGTAACAGGTTGCTGGGATTATGGGCCGCTTCTCAGCTCGGAATATCGGGCGAAGCCGCCAGCGCCTACGCGAAAGAGGTCGTCGCCGCCGACTTCGAGGAAGCCGGCGACGGTGTCTTTCGCAAGCTGAAAGCCGATCTCGACGCCAAAGGCATTACCGTCACCGAGGCTGAACTTCGCGCCAAGATGGACGAGCTGATGGCGCAGGCCATCGTGCAGGTAAAGGCGGGAACGTAACAGGGGATCCTGATCCTGAGGAGCGGCGTCTTCGCTGCGTCTCGAAGGATCAGTCACCCGTTGCATGGTTCGAGACGCGCGAAGACGCGCTCCTCACCATGAGGTCGGTTGGCGTGGTCGCCGATAAAATGTCGCGTCACAGCGCGGCGGCTCCCTCACCCCTCCTTGAAGCCATATTCCGGCACGTTGCCGCTGGCGCCGTAATATTTGTACGGCAGGAATTTGCCAGACATCGTGATCTTGACCCGGTCGCCCTTGGGGTTGGGCAGGCGTTCCATCACCATGTCGAAATCGATCGCCGACATGATGCCGTCGCCATATTCCTCCTCGATCAGCGCCTTCCAGGCCGGGCCGTTGACCATGACGAGTTCATAGAAGCGATAGATCAGGGGATCGGTCGGCGGCATTTCCATGCCGCGCATCGGTGTCTCGTTGAGCATCGCGGTTTCGGATTTGGAGAGCCCGAACAGCTCGGCGGCATTGGCCGCCTGCGGTTTGGTGAGCTTCATCTGGCCGAGGATGGCGCCGACGATCAGCACTTCGGAATAGCCGCCGATCTTTTCGCAGATGTGTTTCCAGCTCCAGCCTTTCTCGCGCTTGATGTCGAGCAGCTTTTCGGTGAGGTCGGATCGCTTCATGGGCTCGCTCCCTGACAATTAATATGCAGGTCAGCACGCAAGGAGCATGCCAAAGCGGCATGAATGCAGGCCAAGTTCTAGGGTGAATTGACCAGGCCGGATTCAAGCCGGTCGAGTTCACGGGCCAAATCGCGCTCGACATCGGCGACATGCATGACGACGACCCGGTAGCCGCGCTGCTCCAGCCAAGCCTGCCGCGTGGCGCGGTCCTTGACGATGGCTTCGGTCTCGCCGGGATTGACCAGTTCGATCGCCACCCGGTGCACGAAGGAGACAAAATCCGGAATGTGCCGGCCGACCGGGGTCTGGCGCTTGAATTGTCCGGCGAAGCGGCGATCGGTGGTCAACGCCCGCCACAGCATGCGTTCGGCATCGGTCGGATTTCGCCGCAGCAGCCGCGCCAGCCCGCGCACGGTGCCGCTTTCCGACGGCGAGGCGCCCTGGCCGTGCTCGGCCAGCAAGCGCGCGCAACCGGGTGGCCTGCTCGCCGTCGAGCACGCCGCCCTTGGCCGGGCCCTTGCGGCCCTCGGCGATCGCCATCACCACGCCGTGCAGGGTGTGCATGTCCTGCTTGGTCGGGTCCATGCGGGCGAAGATGTTGCGCAGGTTGACCAGCATGGTCTCGCGCTTTTCCGCCGGGCGCAGGAATTCGACCTTGTCGAGCTCGCGCACCAGATTGTCGAAGAAGGCCTGCATCTGGTGCTGCGACGCGGGCTCGGAGCGTTCGGGCATCGCGAACGGCAACGCGCCCCCTGTTGCGAGCTTGAACCATTCATAGCCGATCAGCAGCACCGCCTGCGCCAGGTTGAGCGAGGCGAAGCCGGGATTGACCGGGAAGGTGACGATGCGGTTGGCGAGCGCCACCTCCTCGTTCTGCAAGCCGTAACGCTCGCGGCCAAACAGGATGCCGACCGTGCCGCCGCCGAGGCACTGGCTCGCGATCTCGCGCGCGGCGGCTTCCGGGGCGATCACGGGCTTGGCCTGATCATGCGCCCGCGCGGTGGTCGCGAGCAGCAGCGTGCAGTCGGCGACCGCCTGCTCGACGGTATCGAACAGCTCGACCTGGTCGAGGATGTGGTCGGCGCCGGAGGCCGCGCGGCGGGCATGAACGTTCGGCCAGCCGTCGCGCGGATTGACGATTCGCAAGCGCGTCAGCCCGAAATTGCCCATCGCGCGCGCCGCCATGCCGATGTTCTCGCCGAGCTGCGGCTCGACCAGAATGACGATGGGCCCCGCCAGATCGACGCCTGATTTGGTCCTGTCGGTGCCCGAACCGGACATCTCACTTCACTTTCTGATTCAACTTCTGAAGTTCTTGAATCAAGCTCCTAAGAGCCTGATTCAACCCCTTGCGGCCGGCCCATTGCGATGGGCTGCCCCTTCGCTTTTCTCAAGCAAAATAATCGCCTTAGCGCCATCATTAATTCTTCGAGCGAAGTCTCAACAGGGTTTTGCAAGCGCGGCGGCGTTTTAAGCCAATAAGATGGGCGCTAGGTGCATAACGCCTTGGCTTTCGCCAGGGCGTTGGCGGTGCTATAGCGCGGAGGCAATCACCCCATTCGCATCCTATTCCTCCCGAAACGCGCTATCCCAAAAAGGCCCGATCCGCCATGGCAAAAATCAAGGTGACCAACCCCGTCGTCGAACTCGACGGCGACGAGATGACCCGGATCATCTGGCAATATATCAAGGACAAGCTGATCACCCCGTTCCTCGATATCAACCTGATGTATTTCGACCTCGGGATGGAATACCGCGACCAGACCAACGATCAGGTCACCGTCGACGCTGCCAACGCCATCAAGAAGATCGGCGTCGGCGTCAAATGCGCCACCATCACCCCGGACGAAGCCCGGGTGAAGGAATTCGGCCTCAAGGAAATGTGGAAATCGCCGAACGGCACCATCCGCAACATCCTGGGCGGCGTGGTTTTCCGCGAGCCCATCATCTGCAAGAACGTGCCGCGGCTGGTGCCGGGCTGGACCAAGCCGATCATCATCGGCCGCCATGCCTTCGGCGATCAGTACCGCGCCACCGACTTCAAATTCCCGGGCAAGGGCACGCTGACCATGAAATTCGTCGGCGACGACGGCCAGGTGATCGAGCGGGAGGTCTACAAGTCCCCGAGCGCCGGCGTGGCGATGGGGATGTACAATCTCGACGATTCAATCGCCGATTTCGCCCGCGCCTCGTTTAACCAGGGCCTTTCCAAGAATTATTCGGTTTATCTGTCGACCAAGAACACCATCCTCAAGATCTATGACGGGCGCTTCAAGGACATCTTCCAGGACATCTTCGACCACGAATTCAAGGCCAAATTCGACGAGAAGAAGATCACCTACGAACATCGCCTGATCGACGACATGGTCGCGGCCGCGATGAAATGGTCCGGCGGGTACGTCTGGGCCTGCAAGAACTACGACGGCGACGTGCAGTCCGACACCATCGCGCAAGGCTACGGCTCGCTCGGCCTGATGACCTCGGTGCTGATGACGCCGGACGGCAAGACGGTGGAGGCCGAGGCCGCCCATGGCACCGTGACGCGGCATTATCGCGAGCATCAGAAGGGCAAGGAGACCTCGACCAATTCGATCGCCTCGATCTTCGCCTGGACCCGCGGGCTGTCGCATCGCGCCAAGCTCGACAACAACCCCGCGCTCGAAAAATTCGCGCTCACGCTGGAGAAAGTCTGCGTCGACACCGTCGAGGCCGGCTTCATGACCAAGGATCTGGCGCTCCTGGTCGGCGCCGACCAGCGCTGGCTGTCCACCACCGGTTTCCTCGACAAGGTCGCGGAGAACCTGACCAAGGCGATGGCGGCATAGGCGACGCGGAAATTGGTCTTAGCCGTCATTGCGAGGAGCGAAGCGACGAAGCAATCCAGAACCGTCGTGTTCTGGCTATGGATTGCTTCGCTGCGCTCGCAATGACGACAAATTTTGGAAAGCACAAAACATGGCGCTGCGAAGAACCACTGCTTTGACACTACTGTTGCTGGGTTCGCTGGCGAGCGCGTCGGCCGCCGAGACGGCGCTTCCCGACGCCGTTGCGGCGCCGGGAGAAGCCGTTGTGCTCAGCGTTCACGCCGAAGGCGCGCAAGTCTACGAATGCAAGGCCGGCGCCGACGGCAAATTGGCCTGGGCGTTCCGCGAGCCGATCGCGACCCTGCTGCTCGATGGCAAGACCATCGGCCGGCATTATGCCGGTCCGAATTGGGAGCATATCGACGGCAGCGCCGTGGTCGGCAAGGTCGCCGGCAGCGCTCCGGGTGCTACGCCGAACGATATTGCCTGGCTCAAGCTCGGTGTGGTTTCCCAGCGCGGCAGCGGCGTCCTTACCGGTGTCACCACCGTGCAGCGGATCAACACCCAGGGCGGAAAGCTTGACGGCGCCTGCGACAAGGCCGGCGCCTTCCGCAGCGCGCCCTATTCCGCGGAGTATGTGTTCCTGCGCAAGGGGTAACGCGACGGCGATTGCACCGTCGTGCGCGTTTCCACTCAGGCCGACTGCCGCCGATTGTGCTCGGCTTCGCTCAGGACGTAGTGTCCATGGGTTCGCGAGGTCAGCTTGCCCGCTTGCAGCATGCGGTGAAGGCGAACGACCAGCGTCGCACGCTTGATCTCGATCTCCGCCTCGACAAGGCCATCAACGATTTCCTGAACCGACAAGCCACGAGGGCTATGGGCGAGGAGGTCCAGAATGAAATCCTCGATTTCGTCGCCGCCGGATTTGGCAAGGCGCACGTTGGGACGACGATCCAGCGATAGCAGTTCGGATTTCGGCGCCAAATCGGCCGCGGGCGAAACCGCGTTCCTCAGGCGTGCGACGATTTCTTCGTAGACGGCCCGGGCTCGCTCTGCGTCCGTCACTACCAAATTACCGATATGGTAGGCCAGCACATCCGCCTTCACGAGCAAATCCTGCTCGACCTGCCGCACAACATCCGGAGACAGCGCCATTTGTCCGTTCCAAGGCCTCTTTACCCTTTGTTAAGGTAACAGAACATTACCGTTGACCAAAGCCTTACAGGCTCGAATCGATCCGTTACCCCCAAAAATGGTTAATGCGCGACTAACGTTTGACTTCATCCCACGTTATGTAAGATTTAATTACAGTCCTAATGAAGGGTGCGACGATGTCTTTAGATTATTCGACACGGCTTTCCGCTCGCCTCGGCTCAGGCATTCTCGCCCGTCTGGCACGGGTATCCCGGCTAAAACGCCGCCTGCCCCGGATTTCATGGCCAAAGATCAGGATGCAGACGATACGCCAGAGCTGCCAGGGCGTCAGCGTGACCGACGTCGCCCTGAGTTTCACGGGCTGGGAGCCCTCGCCCAGCAGCGGCAATCCTCAGCCGAAATTCGAGGGCACGCTATACCTCGTCTGGAAACGTAAGGATTAATTTCTGAACCTGCGGACAAGGCTCCGGATCGGTCAGGAAACCGCGCCTTCTTCGCCCGTTCGCTCGGCCCACGCGATGTCGCCCATGGCCGTTAGGCGCCGCCCATCGCCTTTTCGATGGCATCGAGCGCCGCGCTGGCCTTGGCGCCATCGGGCCCACCGGCCTGCGCCATGTCCGGCCGCCCGCCGCCGCCCTTGCCGCCGAGCGCTTCGGAGGCGACGCGCACCAGATCGACCGCATTGTAGCGCGAGGTGAGATCGCTGGTGACCCCGACCACGACGCCGGCCTTGCCCTCTTCGGTGACGCCGACGATGGCGACCACACCGCTTCCGAGCTGTTTCTTGCCGTCATCGACCAGGCTCTTGAGGTCCTTCATCTCGATGCCTTCGACCGAACGCATCATCAGCTTGACGTTGCCGACCTCGCGAACGCCGGCAGCGGTACTCGCCGCCGCGCCGTTCAACGAAGCGCCGCCGCCCATGGCCAGCTTCTTGCGCGCATCCGACAGGTCGCGCTCGAGTTTCTTGCGTTCGTCCATCAGCGAGGCGATCCGCGCCGGCATCTCGTCGATCGTGGTGCGGAGTTCTGACGCGGCGTTCTTCGCGATCTGGATGGTGTCGTTGGCATGATGCCGCGCGTAGTTTCCGGTAAGCGCCTCGATGCGGCGCACGCCCGAGGCAACCGCGCTTTCGCCGGTGACGGAAATCAAGCCTATATCGCCGGTACGATCGCACATGCGTGCCTCCGCACAGTTCGACCGACCAGCCGAGGGCGTTGCCTGCGCCGGGCTCGCCCATGATGACAACGCGTACTTCGTCGCCATATTTCTCGCCAAACAGCGCGCGTGCGCCTGCTTCGCGAGCATCGTCCACGGCCATCAGGCGCGTGGTCGACCTTATTATTTTCCAGAACGACATTGTTGGCGATATCCTCAACGCGGCGCAATTCCTCCGCCGTGATCGGCTTCTGATGCACAAAATCGAAGCGCAATCGATCCGGCGCAACCAGCGAGCCGCGCTGGGCGATGTGGTCGCCGAGCACCTGGCGTAGCGCCTCGTGGAGCAGATGCGTCGCGGAGTGATTGCGGCGAATTTCGTCCCTCCGGCCTGGATTCACAACAAGGCGCACCGCGTCGCCAACTTTTAGACCGTGATTCTCGATGTGGACGTGATGAACAAAGAGATCGCCGGCCTTTTTCTGAGTATCGCGAACCTCGCCAATAATCGCCCCGTCCGACGCACGCATTAAAAGCCCAGTATCACCGACCTGACCACCTGACTCTGCGTAAAACGGGGTCTGATTAAAGAGGACTTGGCCGTCTTTGCCCGCCTTTATTTCTGTGACCTCAGGACCACCCTGCACAATTGCCTGCACTACACCTTCGCTGCTCTCCATGTCGTAGCCGAGAAATTCGGTTGGGCCATGTTTCTCACGGAGAGGAAACCAGATTGCTTCGGCCTGGGAGTTCGCCAGAGCCCTTCCAAGACTCGCGCGCCTTCGCGCGCTGGCGGTCCATCGCGTCGGTAAAGGAGGCAATGTCGACGGAAATGCCGCGGTTGCGCAGCGCGTCCTGGGTCAGATCGAGCGGAAAGCCATAGGTGTCGTACAGCGTAAACGCGGTGTCGCCGTCGAACATGTCGCCCTTCCTGAGCGAACTGCTCTTCTCGTCGAGGATCGACAGCCCGCGCTCCAGCGTCTTGCGAAACCGGGTTTCTTCCAGCCGCAGTGTCTCCTCGATCAGGCTTTCGGCGCGCACCAGTTCGGGATAGGCCTGCCCCATCTCGCGCACCAGCGCCCAGACCAGGCGATACATCAAGGGATCCTTCGCGCCGAGCAATTGCGCGTGACGCATCGCGCGGCGCATGATCCGGCGCAGCACGTATCCGCGACCTTCATTGGACGGCAGCACGCCGTCGGCAATCAGGAACGACGACGCGCGCAAATGATCGGCGATCACCCGCAACGAGGCCTTTTGTTCGCCTTGCGGATCGGCACCGGTTAGTTCGGCGATGGCGTGGATCAGGGCGACGAACAGATCGATGTCGTAATTGTCGTGCTTGCCCTGCAGCACGGCGGCGATGCGCTCTAATCCCGCGCCGGTATCGATCGACGGCTTCGGCAGCGGATTGCGAACCCCCGGCGAGAGCTGTTCGAACTGCATGAACACGAGATTCCAGATCTCGATGAAACGGTCGCCCTCGGCTTCCGGCGAACCCGGCGGGCCGCCCCAGACCTTGTCGCCGTGATCGTAGAAAATCTCCGAGCACGGCCCGCAGGGACCGGTGTCGCCCATCTGCCAGAAATTGTCGGAACCCGCGATGCGGATGATGCGCGACTCAGGCAACCCGGCGATTTTCTTCCAGAGACCGAACGCCTCGTCGTCGTCGATATAGACCGTCGCCGTCAGTTTATCCTTCGGCAGACCGAATTCCTTGGTGACGAGATTCCACGCCAGTTCGATGGCGCGGTCCTTGAAATAATCGCCGAACGAGAAATTGCCGAGCATCTCGAAAAAGGTGTGATGCCGCGCGGTGTAGCCGACATTGTCGAGATCGTTGTGCTTGCCGCCGGCGCGAACGCATTTCTGCGAGGTGGTGGCGCGCTGGTAGGGGCGCTTCTCGACGCCGGTAAAGACGTTCTTGAACTGCACCATGCCGGCATTGGTGAACATCAATGTCGGATCGTTGCGCGGCACCAGCGGCGACGACGGCACGATTTCGTGGCCCTGACCCGCGAAATAATTCAGAAATGTCGACCTGATCTCGTTAACGCCGCTCATGTTGGTCCAATCGCGCCCTCGCCCGCAGGCGAACCTTCGAGGCATGATCCGCCAATATCCGAAGCGGTCTGGCGAAAGATCATGCGCCCATTCAATGATTTAGAACGCGGCCGGATGCAAAACCGGGTCCCACTTTTGCTGACCGCGCTCTACCGCCCCGCTTTTAGACGGGGGTCGCGGCGCTGTCCAGAAAGTGTGCAGCGGATCAGGGGCTGAATTCCCAGCATTCGCATCCCTTCGCCGCAGGTGCTTTGCGAATGCTGGAATTCAAGGACCACTAGCAAATTATTGATGGTTGTGGAGCTTTGGATTTGACGTTCGCATGACGGACTCGCGGATGGGGGTAGCGAACGTCAAATCCGCTCCACTAGCACAAGACCGGTTGATACATGCTGCGGCTGCGTTGACAGCCATGGTGGCGCCGTGTTTTTCTCCTATCTGTTCAAGACAGTCACGTCGGGAGAGATCGGCTTTGACGCCGGCGCCGAAGGAGCAACCGCCCCGGAAACTCTCAGGCAAACGGACCGCGTGACTTGATAGCATCTGGAAAGAGACGCCGCCGGGCCTGGAACCGGATGCGTCCGCCGACGGGATAATACTCTCAGGCACAGCGACAGATGGGGCTTCGACAGGTTTTCGGGGAATTCTCTCCGGCAACCGCGAGGGCCCTGTGATGCTTGCGCGCCAAGATCAATCTTCTCTGCATTCGCCGTTGAAACACACCCCTTTGCATGCGCTGCATGCATCCTGCGGCGGCAAGATGGTGCCGTTCGCGGGCTATGACATGCCCGTGCAATATGCAACCGGCGTGCTCCGGGAACATCTGCATACCCGCTGCCAGTGCCGGCCTGTTCGACGTGTCGCATATGGGCCAGATCGCGCTGCGGCCGAAATCCGGCAAGGTCGAGGATGCCGCCCTGGCGCTGGAGCGGCTGGTGCCGCAGGACATGGTCTGGCGTCGCCGCCGGCCGCCAGCGTTACGCGCAATTCACCAATGCAGCCGGGGGCATCCTCGACGACCTGATGGTGGCGAATTTCGGCAAGTCATCTGTTTGTCGTGGTCAACGCCGCCTGCAAGGCCGAGGACGAGGCGCATCTGCGCGCCAATTTGTCGGATGTTTGCGTAATCGAGCCTTTGGCCGATCGCGCGCTGATCGCGCTGCAAGGGCCGAAAGCCTCCGCCGTGCTGGCAAAGCTTTGCGCCGAAGCGCCGGCGATGCGGTTCATGGATGCCGGTCCGCACAGGGTCGACGGCATCGATTGCTTCGTCTCGCGCTCCGGCTACACCGGCGAGGACGGCTTCGAGATTTCGGTTCCGGCCGAACACGCCGAAGCCTTGGCAAGGACGCTACTTGAAAGCAGCGACGTGCTGCCGATCGGGCTCGGCGCGCGTGACAGCCTGCGGCTGGAGGCCGGGCTTTGTCTCTACGGCCACGACATCGACACCACGACGACGCCGGTCGAGGGCGCGCTGGAATGGTCGATTCAAAAGAGCCGCCGCCATGGCGGCGCGCGCGCCGGCGGTTTCCCCGGCGCCGACAAGATATTGTCGCAGCTTGAGAAGGGCGCGACCGCGCCGCCGCGTCGGGTTGAAGCCCGAAGGCCGCGCGCCGGTGCGTGAAGGCGCGGCGCTGTTCGCCGATGCAACCTCCTCCGAGCCAATCGGCACCGTCACCTCGGGCGGCTTCGGCCCCAGCGTCAACGCGCCGGTCGCGATGGGGTACCTGCCGACGTCGCACGCGACCGTGGGCGGATTGGTATTTGCCGAATTGCGCGGACAGCGCCTGCCGCTGCGGGTCGCCGCCATGCCCTTTGTTCCCAACACTTATAAACGTTGAACTTGTAAACGCTGAAGGATCGATCATGACGACGCTGTACACGTCAGACCACGAATGGCTCCGCATCGAGGGCGATGTCGCCACCATCGGCGTCACGGATTATGCCCAGTCGCAACTCGGCGACGTGGTGTTCGTCGAACTGCCGAAGGTCGGCCGCAGCCTGAAGAAGGCCGAAGCCGCCGCCGTGGTCGAATCCGTCAAGGCCGCCTCCGACGTCTATGCGCCGATTTCAGGCGAAGTGCTGGAGGTCAACGGCGCGGTGACGGCCGAGCCGGCGCTGGTCAATTCCGACGCCGCCGGCAAGGCCTGGTTTTTCAAATTGAAGATCGCGGACAAAAGCGAACTCGCCGGCCTGATGGATGAGGCCGCCTACAAAACGCATACGGCGTGAGATGACGACGTTGAGATTCAATTTGCACCGATATTGTCCATTCGTCATGCGACGCGGCCTTGATGCCGGGCATGCCGCGACGTTTCGGTTCAATTGCGGACGCCAAGACTGCTGGATGGCCGGGACTAGCGCGGCCATGACGAATTGATCGATGCGACGTTAGAGGAAAAAACCCATGACCGCGCAACGCACACCCGCCACACGAGGCCGCCGCCACTTTCGTGCGCCGGCACATCGGCCCCTCGCCCCGCGACGTCGCCGCGATGCTGGAGACGGTCGGCGCCAGAAGCCTCGACGCGCTGATGGCCGAGACGCTGCCGGCGTCGATCCGGCAGACGACGCCGCTCGATCTCGGGCCGCCCCTGAGCGAGACCGAAGCGCTCGCGCATATGGGCGCGCTGGCGGCTCAAAACCAGGTCTTCACCTCGATGATCGGCCAAGGCTATTCGGGAACGATCCTGCCGGCGGTGATCCAGCGCAACATCCTGGAGAACCCGGCCTGGTACACGGCCTATACGCCCTACCAGCCGGAGATCAGCCAGGGCCGGCTCGAAGCGCTGTTTAATTTCCAGACCATGATCTGCGATCTCACCGGCCTCGATGTCGCCAACGCTTCGCTGCTCGATGAAGCGACCGCGGCGGCGGAAGCAATGGCGCTGGCGGAGCGCGTATCAGCTGCGAAAACCAGATCGTTCTTTGTCGATTCCGAAGTGCATCCGCAGACGCTGGCGGTGCTGCGCACCCGCGCCGAGCCGCTCGGGTGGAAGGTGATCGTCGGCAATCCCGCAACCGACCTGGAAGGCGCCGAGGTGTTCGGCGCGCTGCTGCAATATCCGGGAACGACCGGCGCAGTGCGCGACCTGCGGCCGGCGATCGCGGTGCTGCGCGCCAAAGGTGCGCTGGCGATCGTGGCCGCCGATCTCTTGGCGCTGACATTGCTGGCCTCGCCGGGCGAACTCGGTGCGGATATTGCGATCGGATCGGCGCAGCGTTTTGGGGTGCCGATGGGATATGGCGGCCCGCATGCGGCCTACATGGCGGTGCGCGACGCGCTGAAGCGCTCGCTGCCCGGACGCATCGTCGGCCTGTCGATCGATACACGGGGCGAGCCCGCCTATCGCCTCGCGCTGCAGACCCGCGAGCAGCACATCCGCCGCGAAAAGGCGACCTCCAACATCTGCACCGCGCAGGTGCTGCTGGCGGTGATCGCCTCGATGTATGCGGTCTATCACGGCCCCGAGGGCCTGACCCACATCGCCCGCCAAGTGCATCGCCGCGCGGCCACGCTCGCCGCCGGCTTGCGCAGGCTCGGATTTGCGCCGACCTCGGAAGCGTTTTTCGACACGGTGACGGTGGACGCCGGCGCGAAGCAAAATGAAATCGTCGCCCGCGCCTTGGCTGAGAAGATCAACCTGCGGATCGGCCAGGACGCTTCTTCCGGTAAAGCCACGCTCGGCATCGCGCTCGACGAAACCACGACGGCGGCGCAGGTCGAGGCGGTGTGGCGCGCGTTCGGCGGCGAGCTTGACTACGCGGAGGTCGAAGCCGGCAGCCGCGAGGCATTACCCAATGAGCTGAAACGCAACCGCGCGTTCCTGACGCATCCGGTATTCCATGCCCACCGCTCGGAGACCGAGCTGTTGCGCTACATGCGCAAATTGTCCGACCGCGACCTGGCGCTCGACCGCGCGATGATTCCGCTCGGCTCCTGCACCATGAAGCTGAACGCCACCGCGGAGATGATCCCGCTGACCTGGCCCGAATTCGGCAACCTGCATCCGTTCACGCCGCGCGCGCAGGCGGCGGGCTATCACGCATTGTTCGAGCGGCTGGAGCAATGGCTGTGCGATATCACCGGCTATGACGCGATCTCGCTGCAGCCGAATTCCGGCGCGCAGGGCGAATATGCCGGCCTGCTGGCGATCCGTGGCTATCACGCCGCGCGCCACGAGCCGCATCGCAATGTCTGCCTGATCCCCTCCTCCGCGCACGGCACCAATCCGGCCTCGGCCAGCATGGCCGGGATGGAGGTCGTGGTGGTGGCGTGCGACGCGCGCGGCGATGTCGACGTCGACGATCTGCGCGCCAAGGCCGCCAAGCATGCCAATAATCTTGCCGCGGTGATGATCACCTATCCCTCCACCCATGGCGTGTTCGAGGAGCACATCCGCGAAATCTGCGACATCGTGCATGGCCATGGCGGACAGGTCTATCTCGACGGCGCCAACATGAATGCGCAGGTCGGGCTGTCACGCCCCGGCGATTACGGCGCCGATGTCAGCCATCTCAATCTGCACAAGACGTTCTGCATTCCGCATGGCGGCGGCGGCCCGGGCATGGGACCGATCGGCGTCAAGGCGCATCTTGCACCGTTCCTGCCGGGCCATCCCCTAAGCGACGGCGCGACACCTGCTGTCGTCGGGCCGGTGTCGGCGGCGCCCTTTGGCTCGGCGTCGATCCTCACCATCTCCTACATCTATATCCTGATGATGTCGGGCGACGGGTTGACGCGCGCCACCGAGATCGCGATCCTCAACGCCAACTACATCGCGACCAAACTCAATCCGCACTTTCCCGTGCTGTACAAAAATGAAAAAGGCCGGGTCGCGCATGAATGCATCGTCGATCCGCGCCCGCTCAAGATCTCAGCCGGCGTCACGGTCGACGACATCGCCAAGCGGCTGATCGATTACGGCTTCCATGCGCCGACCATGAGCTTTCCGGTGCCGGGCACGCTGATGATCGAGCCGACCGAATCCGAATCCAAAGCCGAGCTGGACCGGTTCTGCGATGCCATGATCGCGATCCGGCGCGAAATTTCCGAAATCGAATCCGGCCGCTGGAAGGTCGAGGCCTCGCCGCTGCGCCACGCGCCGCACACCGTGCACGACATCGCCGACGAGGCGTGGGCACGCGCCTATTCCCGCGCCGAGGGCTGTTTCCCGGCCGGCACCTCGCGGTCGGATAAATACTGGTGTCCGGTCGGGCGGGTCGACAACGTCTATGGCGACCGCAATCTGGTGTGCTCGTGCCCGCCGATCGAGGACTACGCGCAGGCGGCGGAATAGTCCGTCTCGATGATGGTCTGACCATCCGCACCAATTGATACAAGTACCGCGTGTCCCGGACGCGGCGCAGCGTCCTTTACGATGCGCCGCAGAGCCGGGACCCAGCTACTGCGGCCCAACGGGCCCCGGATCAACAGCGCACCGCTGACGCGCTGCGCAGCATCCGGGGCACGAGGGCGTGCGCTAAGGACACGGTTCATAAACCCAACTCATTGGTCAAATCGGGCCAATCCGGATTGAGCTTTTCGATCAGAGCTATCTTCCAAGCGCGGCGCCAGCGTTTCAAGGAATGTTCTCGCGCACGAGCTTCAAGGATGGAAGCAAACGTTTCAAAATAGACCAGTTGGTCGACTTCGTATTTGCGTGTGAAGCCGGGAACCAGCTTGGCTTTATGTTCTGACAACCGCCGCGCGAGATTGTTGGTCACGCCAACATACAACGTCCCATTTGGCCTGCTGGCGAGAATGTAGACAAAGAACGCCACGTCCATTGTTAAGGCGCGATCAAGACGTGGTTCACCGGGTCCCAACGCCACAGGCGGTCATTGGTCAATTCAGTCCCGCCCCACCAGCGATGGATCGGGTTGTGCCGGCTGAAATCATCGCGACCGGCCAGAACGGCCCGGCCGAGTTCGGTGAGTGACAGCCGGCTTTGTTTATATCGTGCATAACGATCACGATCATCGTGCATTTCCGGCGTGAAAGGCCCCTCGTCCAGGCCCGACACAACGGGTGCCGGACAACGCGCCAAACCGTCCAGCAGCGAGCCGATTTCCCAATAGCCGAACACACGCCGCTTGTTGCGCTTCTCATGCCCCGGAAAAACGTCGGGCGGGCACGCGTTACCTTCCGAGATCAGTTCAAGCATCCGTATTTCCGTCGCACCCAGGCCGGAGCCGGGCATGGGAAGTTCTTCGAGCAATTCCACGACGCACCGCCGGAGCTGCGGCAGAGCGCTCAAATCCATCGAAAGAAGATCGAACCAGGCCCGCGGCGTCGGCGCGCGATAGGCCTGCCAGGCCAGGCCGGCTAGTTCGAGATGTTCATTCCGTATCTTGACGGCAGGTATCCGCCGTGCGGCCAGTTGTTCCGAAGGGCGGCTCCCGATGGGAGCATCGGCCTGCACCAAATTCAGCTTCGAAATGATTCTTCCGTGAGGCCGAAAATAGTCGAGCAGCCAGATCAGGATCAGTTGCGCATTCGGCTCCGGATCAATCCATAGCTCAATCGCATCAAAACCCGCGCAGTATTCGACCAGTCCAAGACCGTGGCTTCGCGCTTCCTCAACCTGCTTGCCCCGGAGATTGTCGAGCCAGTGCGAACCACACGCGTCATCCACGGACGCGCGCGGCGCCAGCCATCTCTCCAGTTCGCGTGGCGATTGTAACTGTCCCCATGTAAACCTGAGCCCAACGGGAATCACGCCATCTGCAAGCCCCGCCCGTTTCAGAGCTCCCGCACCGCTGTCACCCGACGTTAGAATCAGACGTCTCATTGCGCCGTTCACTCCGCGAGCCCATTAGGGCTTGGTCAGAACCGGACCCCACCGCCAGAGACGATCGTTGGTCAGCCTGGTGCCGCCCCACCAGCGGTCGATCGGGTTGTGCCGGCTGAAATCTTCCTGGTGCGCGACAATCGCCCTGCCGAATTCGGTCAGGGACAGCCGGCTTCGGAGGTACGCAGCGTGACGATCGCGCAGGTTTTCCCGATCGAGCGTGCGCAGCTCGTCGTCGAGACCAGCCACCGCGGGCATCGGACCATGCGCAAGCCCATCCAGCAGATAGCCGTGCTCCCACTCACCAAAGATGCGCGTCCCTCGCAGGTGGCCAAGATGGAAAAGATCGTTGGTCCGGTCATGTCCCCGCGCAATCATTTCGAGCATCCGCATTTCGGTCACGCCAAGCCCTGTCGTGGCGGAGGGCAACTCTGCAAGCAAATCAACCAAGGCCGGCCTCAACAGCGGCAAAGCTCTTAAGTCCCTGCTAAGCAGATCGAAGCAGCCTTCCGGCGTCGCCGCCCGATAGGCCTGCCAGGCCGCGCTCGCTATTGCGAGTTCCCTTTCAGCGACATCGACGGCCGGCGGCATCCACTTGCTAAAGCGATCGATCCCGATCATCTCGATATCGATAAGCCGCAACTTCAACCTGGCGACGATACTAGGGCGAGATCGAAAATAATCGAGCAGCCAGATCAATTGCAATTGAGCATTCGGCTTGGTGTCGAACCATAGTTCGACAGTTTCGTACTGCTGGCAGAACTCGGCCAGCCCCAGATCCTCGCGACTCTCGTTTTCGCTCTGACTCCATCTGGAGCCGTAAGTCGACCAATGCTCACTGGGGCGGTGTGCAGGCGTACAGGCACCGAGATAATCCGAAAGTTCATCGGGAGACGGCAATGGTCCCCAGACGAAGCGAACGGGGAAATCAACGACCAGATCAGCGAGGCCTAACCTGTTGAATTCAGGGGTAAGCCAACCCGTCAAAATCAGAGGCTTCATGGTCCGCTCCGCTTTACGCAAAACAAAACGGGCGCTGATGACGTCGGCAACTCAACGTTCTCAGTGCCCGCTTATGTCAAAACTCGGATCACGCGAACCCGAGTTTCGGAAAAACTCAATCCTCCGCGGGCTCCTCTTCGCCGTCGGCGTCGCGCTCGGGGGAGCCGGCGAGAATCTGCTCGGCGATCAGGCCGGAGTTCTGGCGAATCGCGGCCTCGATCTTGGCGGTCATGTCGGGATTGGCTTTGAGGAACGCTTTTGAATTTTCGCGACCCTGGCCGAGCCGCTGGCTGTCATAGGAGAACCAGGCGCCGGATTTCTCGACAATGCCGGCCTTGACGCCGAGATCGAGAATTTCGCCCATCTTGGAGACACCCTCGCCATACATGATGTCGAATTCGACCTGCTTGAACGGCGGCGCCAGCTTGTTCTTCACCACCTTGACGCGGGTCTGGTTGCCGACCACCTCGTCGCGCTCCTTGATCGCGCCGATGCGGCGGATGTCGAGCCGGACCGAGGCATAGAATTTCAGCGCGTTGCCGCCGGTGGTGGTTTCCGGCGAGCCGTACATCACGCCGATCTTCATCCGGATCTGGTTGATGAAGATCACCATGGTATTGGATTTGTTGATCGAGGCGGTGAGCTTGCGCAGCGCCTGGCTCATCAATCGCGCCTGCAGGCCCGGCAACGCGTCACCCATCTCGCCTTCGAGTTCGGCGCGCGGCACCAAAGCCGCCACCGAATCGATCACCAGCACATCGACCGCGCCGGAGCGCACCAGGGTGTCGCAGATTTCCAGCGCCTGCTCGCCGGTGTCGGGCTGCGAGATCAGGAGCTCGTCGATGTTGACGCCGAGCTTTCGGGCATAGACCGGGTCGAGCGCGTGTTCGGCATCGATGAAGGCGCAGATGCCGCCCTTCTTCTGGCCCTCCGCCACCGTGTGCAGCGCCAGCGTGGTCTTGCCTGACGATTCAGGGCCGTAAATTTCCACCACCCGGCCGCGCGGCAGGCCGCCGACCCCGAGCGCGATATCCAGCCCGAGCGAGCCCGAAGAAATGGTCTCGACGTCCATCGAACGGTCGTTCTTGCCCAGCTTCATCACCGAGCCCTTGCCGAACTGGCGCTCGATCTGGGAGAGCGCGGCGGACAGGGCCTTGGTCTTGTCCATGGAGGATCCTTCGACGATACGCAGGGCAGTGGCGGACATAGGTGGTGCTCCTTATGGCGGGGATTCGCTAGCGGGACAAACGGGCGGTGATATCTGCTGAAATCAGCGACTGATGGAACATTGTACCCTATTTGTTCCAAGTTCGCAATATGTTCTTTTTTGGCTGGCGGTACTGGCCCCTTTCCATCCCGTCAGATGGTTGGTGGTCCCTTATGATTTTGGGAGTGGTCCCTAATTTGGAAAGTGACCCGCATCACACTGCCCGCGAACGGCACCGAACGGCTTTCCATGTCGCTGCGTCTACCGGGCATGAGGGGATGGCCCCTCCCAAACAAACAGGGGACTGACATGACCAACCTGAACAACGAATTAAACGTGGACGAACTGGAATTGGTTGTTGGTGGCAACGGTGCGACATTCTCCCTTTTTGGCACCACTGTTCATATCGGAACCGATCAGACTGGCGCACCTTACGTTGCCGTTCACAGCTCCGACGGAACCAACAAGATCTACCGTGGCGAGCCTACGTAACAATCTACATTTAGAAGAGGCCGCCTCAGTTGGCGGCCTCTTTCATTAGAATCGACGCCAACTAGCAGGCTTTGGCGTATCTTCCGGCGACACTTCAGGGTTCGGCAAAGACAGAGAAAAGTGCACTACCTGCCGTCCATAGTGGCGCGCAACCTGTGCTGCGGATCACACCACCAATGAACCGCGCCATGTACTCCCTGCGACCACCGATCATGAGGGGATTGTCCCTTCCCAAAAACAGGAGAGTGACATGACCAATTTGAACGTAGCAATCGAAGAGCTAACAATGGATCAGCTGAGCGAAGTGAGCGCCGGCGACCATGCGCCAGGCACTCGCTCGGGCGGCGGCGGCGGTAAAGGAACGGGCCCCGGCACCGGCGGTGGTAACGGCCACGGTGGCATCTTGTGGGCCGGTGGAGATGGTGCAGGCGCGGCGGCCTCCGTCGCCTAAAGGTGCGATTGCGACTGATCCTGGCTGCGCGAAGAGGCCGCCCTCAGTTGGCGGCCTCTTTGTCATCGCTATCACTCCAAGCCAATTCACGCGCGGGCCGTAAACGGATCGCATTCGGCCAGTACCTGGTTGGCCGGTACTGGCCCCCTTCCATCACTCTTTGAGCGATTGGTCCTTTTGATTTTGGAAGCGGCCCATTTGAAAATGGGGCGATCAACGGCGCGACCCCTTACGTCCAAAAGCACTGGTCGCGCTCACTTACGTTTCATGACATTTTTGTCACACATGCACGTCTGCATATGTCCAAGAAAAACTTAGCCCCGCTTTGAGATGATTTCCCCCTCAAGCGGGGTTTTTGCTTTGGGCGCCCCAGTTGGTGGCCTCTTTCATAGTGGCCAGTACCGGTTGGGCCCTCTCCGTCCTCGCCAAACCTCCGAGGTCGCTTTTGATTTCAGGAATCTTCCCCTTGCCTTGCCATAGAACTACCGGCGCCATGGTGCTAGGCTGCCGTGCATGAGAACTTCCGATGTCATTTGTCCCAGATGCAGCGCCGGATATCGCCGGATCGAGCTCGCGACAAGGCCGGGGAATAGAGGCGAGTTTCGATGCCTGCTGTGCGATCAGGTTCTTGAACTTTTCGATGGCGCACATGAGGTCGCCATTCGTCTTACTGTCCAGTCCTCAAGGCTAAGGGATAATGGGGACAAGCGGTTTTCAACCTGAAATCGCCGCGCCGTAGTTAGCTGGTCCGATCAAACGCATTCCATCGACCGGCAAGGCCCGGCGCGTGACCGACGGGGGGAGCGCAGCCGGGCCGCTCAATACCCCCCTTTTAAATCCACGGCCAAAAGCGATTTTCCGCGACGCCGTTCGCCGTCGCGGTTTCTCGCCCGGGAACGGAGATTTGGTTCGGGTATTTCCTGGGCAGTAAGGCCCGTGTCAGTACCGCGATGTAGCTTCCCGGTTCGGGGAAGCTTCCATGGGCCAATGGCTGGTGCGGCAATTCGTCGTTTTTGGCATTCACGGCCAGAACTGGATGCTGGTGGCGCTCGCCATCATCCTGATCGCGGTTGCACTTTCGTGCTGGTGGAACAGATAGGCCGCGCCCCTCCCATTCAACGGCTCGCTGAATGGTCCCTCTAATTGAAGGCGTGGTCCCCTTAGCGCGAGGCGACGGCGATGGGTACCGGCGGGTCGCTGCGCCAGGTCAGGCTCGGCAACGTTGAGGCCGCCCATAAAAATAAAATCATCGCTATGGGAAGAACCACAAGTTCTTTGAACACTGAGATCATGGCACGCGGCTCCGGCCCTTAATCGGCTCAGGCCACGATGCGAGCTTTATGGTTAATGCTTCGCTAATGGCAAAGCCGCTTCTGCTATCGCGCCGACAGAAAT
Source organism: uncultured Pseudomonadota bacterium (assembly GCA_963771225.1). GTDB lineage: Bacteria > Pseudomonadota > Alphaproteobacteria > Rhizobiales > Xanthobacteraceae > Bradyrhizobium. Next base: position 284,018 of record CAVYSR010000020.1, read on the forward strand.
GCTATCGCCAGCACGACGGCCCATCCCACAATGACCAGAGAAGCCACGGCGCCTGCGGTGATCTTGAGTTTTTCCCTGGCGGTGTAATCGCGCATTCAACGCCTCTCATGGCAGCTTTCGTATTCGACGCCGACGGTGATTTGCCGTCGAAGAAACATAGGCGGAGCAGAGCCGGTCTTGGCGAGCCGCGAGTGGCGTGCAGGAGGTTATGCGCGGTACCTGAAGCGCCAGCTGTCGTCGCTCGTGTGAGCGAGCAAAAGCGGGGGGCGGGTTCAACCACCGTTCCGCTCAAGATTGCTGCCTTATCTATTAACCTCTATTAACCCCGGTCGACTGGGTCGGTGAGGACCCGTTAGGGTTGCCATGTGGAAGCGAGGGCTGGTTGTCGATCGCTTTGCGCAAGTCGTTTAAGCCTCCGAGGGTAAGTAGATCGCCAAAGATGCAGCCGCCGGTCACCTCGTCCATTTCGACAACGCTGAGTTCGTCGATTTCACGAGTAGTGGTGGTCATGGTCGTCTCCTGTTTTGAAGAAGGGAGGAATCCCTTCGGATCGTAACTCAGCACCGAATATCCAGGACGCTCCGTGATGCAGGTCACCGAAAGCGATGGATAGCGACGAAGACGACGGGCAGAGCGCCCAATACTGGCGCGGCGAACAACTGGCGGTCGAAGAATTGTGTCACCGCCGCCGATCCTGGGTTGGCATGTCCCGGTCGTTACGGTTGGCCGGAATGAGCCTGCTCCCAAGACAAACAGGAAAATGCGAAGCCGCCTTGGTTGGCGGCCTCTTTCGTTTCAGCACAAACGGCTCCGCAACCGGGAACTTATCCCATTGAACCGGCAATCGTTCCCGGCTCTTGACGATCCGGCACATGGTAAGCTGCGCCGCTACCTACCAATTAACTTTGCCCCGCCCCCAATTCCGTGGGGCGGGGTTCTTTCATTCACTTGCATTCAATTGACCTTCTGGCTTGGCCGCAGGCCGCCTGCTTTGGTCAGTGGATCTGCCGGATTGTCGAGCACAAACCTGTGCAGCACGTAGAACGTGCCCATGACCGTGAGAACGGTCGCCACCAGCATGCCTGCGACAAACCCCGCGATCGATCGCCTGCTGAATTCCTGGGCCATGCGGTGCCTCGTCTCGATCCGCGACATTTAGCCAGCCTGAACTGGCGACGGCAATGTCGGCAGGGCCTGTTTCGGCCGAGCTTGCGAGGCGTCGCGTTAGGTTGCGGCCGGCCGAACATCAAATATCCGTGCCCGATCTGCGCGAACAAAATCTTAACCATATATGGGCGCATATGGACCTGTGTTGAGGTGTCTCCATGTCCTATGCTCAAGAACTGATCGAACGAGCCCGCATGTTTGACGAACGCGCCGAACGGGCTGCCGACCCCATCTCCCGCCAGCACTACCGGGAAATGGCGGCGCACTACCGGTCACTGTCAGTCGAACACCGGGAAGCAACCACACAGCCAGAACGTGAACTGGTAAACTGAGATCAATTCAAGGTCGTTTTCGACGCTTGAATTGTTGGGCGACGGGTCTTTTTCCCGACGGCGACCGGTATTTTTCCCGTATTCGAACCGCCACGGCCGTTGCTATGATCCGGGCCTCGGGGCTCCCTAAAGCGCCGTGCTACTTCCTTGGAAGAGGCCCGCTCGATCAACGCATCGAGCGGGTTTTTCATTGCCCTCCTGATGCAGGAGGCCACACGATTTATTAACCATACCGATCCAACCCCAGTTTGGTGCGAAGGTGAATCAAGCCGTCATCAGCAGAACACCGGTGGCGGCTATCTTTTTTTCGACCGCCCGATGGTTCGTTGTGTTTTTGCCGCGGCCGCGCACGATCGCCCAAAAGAAACGGCCCCAGCGCGGGGAAGCCGGGGCCGTCACAGTCGGGGTTACCTATGCCGAGGGGGTCGGCATGTTCATTGCCAACGCGCCGCCGGGAAAAACGTTCCCGTCACGTCCTGGTGATCCCGTCCCCGCCTCAACTGCGCGGCAGGCGTTTGCTGCAAAACGCCGTGGATCGGAATCCGGACCCGCCGGCACGTTCCGCTACGCGACGGGGACGTTCTGATCGGCGTCTTCCGACAGCACAAAGCCCTGCCGCAGTTCTTTGGCGGTCACGAAGCGCGCGCCGATCAACTCGCCGCGACGCCAGATCAGCGAGCAAACTCGAAGCACCTCGCCGCCCGCGGTGAATGCGAGGCCGAAGATCTTGGGCACCGACAGCGCGCCGACATCGAGGCAAACCCCGTCGTCGGAAACTTCGAGGATGATGCACTCGATCCATGGCGCGTCGGGCGCCGGCATCAGGAATCCCGGCTTGTGCAGATCGACCCGGACATTCTTGCGCGCACCGGGATTTTTGCGCTGTCTCGCCATCATCTCCTCAAGGACCGAAGCGCCACGCGCGATAAGCAAAAACGTAGTCTGGCTTTACCGGTCAGACGTCTTCGTTTGCCCCGAGGTCGCCCGCTCAATTCCTGGAAGCGCGTGATCTCATCGCCAAACGTTTACGCTCTAGATGCGTTTTCCAGGCCGGAAATACTTGAATGCCCGTTAGCGAGAAAAGCTAAAAGTGATGGAGGATTGAAACAAAGCGGCGCAATTGGGAATGGCGCTAGTCGGCGCTGTGCAATCGCCGCATGGTGAATTCGATATCGCCATCCGGCAATTCGCGCCAGCTTTCAACTCCGCTCATATAGGCGGCCTTGGGATAGCGGGTCAGGAAATCGCGCGCCTTGGTCCGCGCCTTGTCGCGCGGCAGGGTGAAGGTCTCGCGGTGATAGCCATCGTCCGGCTTCCGCCGGCCGGCCATCCGGTCTGCAAGATCGCGCGGACGCAAGGCCATGTCGCTACTCCGGTACTCATGACGACCGGTCAAATATAGAGCGTTTTCCAGCGAAGTGGATACCGGCTCGCGTGAAGAAAACGCGTCAAATAAAGAAGGTGAGCCTCCGTTCCGATTCAATCGGAACGGAAAAGGCTCTGGCACTTCCTGGAACCAATCCCAATCGCGGGCCGCTCAGGCTGCGAAAGAAAGCTCGCCGCCCTCGTGATCGGCGGCAAGAAACCAGGCTTGCCGATATCTGCTGTCAGTTTGCATCGGTGCCGGTTTTGGCCTTCGGCTTTGCCGAAGCGGCCGTCTTGGAATTGGAGGCCTTGGCACCAGAACTCTTGGGAGTAGAACTCTTGGGAGTAGAACTTTTGGGCGTTGAAGCATTCGAAGCCGAGGTCTTGGCCGCATCCCCACCGCGGACGGTGCCCCACGGATCGGAGGGCGCCTTGGCGTCCGGTATTTTCTTCAGCGATTCCTTGTAGGCCTTGTCCCGCGCCTCCTCGGCTGCGGCTTGTGCCGGTGACTTGCCGGCCCCTTCCATCATCAAATTCACGGCGGGCGCTTGCGCGTAGGCCGGCCCCGTCAGCAGCGCGAGTGCAGCCGCTATGCGGAAGACTTTCATGGGATGTTCCCTTTATTTTTCCGACCTCTACCACCGCCGCAACGGCGACGCCAAGCGCGTCCGGCGCAGGGCTAAAGCCCGTCCGACTTACAGGATTTCGGTGAATTCAGCCAATCGTCCCAGATCGGACCGCATTTCGTGCACCCACTGAGCGCCAGACCCATGGCGACCACGCCGAGGATCAGTGCCAACCGCCTGAACATGATACCCTACTCCCACACGCTCCCACCATATCGCCCCAAGTCAGGCGATTTTCAAGCCGCGGCGCCCATGTCTAAATGTGTCCAGCAACACATCGCGGCCAAGGAACCAGCGTTCATGCAATCCCAACCACAAGCCGCGGAATTCGATATTGAGGAAGCAAGGCGCGTCCTCGGCGATGTGATCGCGCCCTGGGTGCAGGACCTCGGGCTGTCGATCGGCAGCATCGAATGCGCCCCGCCGCCAGGGGCCGCCGCTGACTGGCAGCCGGGCGCGATGCTTCGGATGGCGTTCTCGGAGCGATTATGCCGGTCCGGCGGCATCGTCTGCGGTCAGGCGCTGATGGCGCTCGCCGATACCTCGATGGTGATCGCCATTATGGCAGCCAATCGCGGCTACCGGCCGATGACGACGGTCGATCAGACCACGCATTTCATGCGGGCTGCGACTGCGACGGACGTAGTGGCCGATGCGCGGGTGGTCCGGCTCGGGCGTACCATGAGTTTTGGCCGGGTGACGCTGTCGAGCGCCGCCGACAACAAGCCGGTGGCGATGGTGACAAGCGCGTTTGCGATGCTGTGAAACCATGCCGCCGGCACGGCAACGCTATCGTCGCACGCCGATGACGCGCGGCGTTTCCGCGTCACGACCGGCTGCGCCATGGTCAGGATCGGCATCGGCGTCTCCAGGCCGCGCAAGCGATGCTCGCCGAGCGGCTGCCACACCCCCGCAGCCGCTCGTGCAAAAGGACCGGTGGCGAGCAGCGGGTGCCCAAGAGTTTTGGTCAAGTCCTGAACGCGAACGACTTCGTTGACGGCCGAACCCACCAGCGTGAACTGCAATCGCTCGGGCACGCCGACATTGCCGTAGATCACCTGACCGAGATGCAGCGAAATGCCGAAATCGAACGTCGACATTGTTTGCTACCGGTTGCGATGCGTTGAGCCGCCGGCGCGCTTCGCTGGCCGCGGCGAGCGCCCGGCCACACGCCTCGTCGGGCGCGCCCTCAATGCGGAACAGGCCAAGCACCGCGTCGCCGATCAGCGAGACCACCTCGCCGCCATGGTCGAGCACCGAGGCCGCGGTCATCTCGAAATAGCGGCCCAATAGCTGCAGGAAGGCTTCGGCCGAGAGCCGGTCCGCAAGTTCCGTCGAGCAACGCAGATCGCTGTACCACAACGCGGCGGTGATCTTTTCGCCGTCGCCGCGCCGAATTAGGCCGTTGAGCACAGCTTGACCCGCGTGCTTGCCGAGATAGGCATGGGCGATGTTCTGCGCGACGCTGTGTTCGATCCTCGACTTCAGCGCGATGCTGAGTTCGCGGGTGATACGCTGCAGCTCCACGATCTCCTGGTCGGTGAAGCCGGTGGCCCGGTCGCCGAGCCAAGAGCACAGCACGCCGGTGTCACCGGCGGCATCAAAAGCTATCGCAAAGACGACATAGTCGGTGCCGCCCGAGGCGCGAAACTCCTCGAGAACCGCAAAATCCATCAGCGCCGTCTCACCGGTGAGCCGCCGCCGCAGCACCGGCAGCCGATGGGTCATAACGTGGCCGATCGGACTGCGCAGGAAATCATCCTGCCCGCTCTGATCGGGACTAAAATTCTCGACAATGACGCCGCTCTCCGCCGTCCATTCCAGCGCGCTGGCATCGTAGAGCGGATGGAGCACCCGAAACGCCACGTGACCGCGCAAAATCGGCATGCCCACGCCGCGCAGACGCTGGCACAATTCGCCATAAAGGTGGGCGGGCTCGGTATCTCGCAGCGCTTCGTCAGCCAGCCACGCGACGATGGTGCTGCCCAAGACCGTTGTTGCTTGCTCGTCCATGGCGCAGACCTTATCGGAGATTCCGGGAATGGCCAGCCGCATTGCGGGCGGGCGGCACGCGCGACGAAACGCCCGTCACCTGGCAAGATTTTTACGCAATATCTCGGTCAATCGGTCGGGAGCGGTCTGCGGCGGCATGAACCCCAGATACTCGCCGCCCCGGCCCATCAGATAGATCGCGCCGCTGTGGTCGATCGAATATTCGCCGCTGCGTTCACTCGGCACCTTGACGTAAAATGCCTTGTAGGAATTGGCCACCTTGCGGATGTCTTCGGGCGAACCGGTAAGCCCGACGAAGCTCGGATGGAAGGCGGCGAGGTATTCCGCCAGCACCTTGGTGTCGCGCTCGGGATCGATAGTGATGAAAACAGGCTGCACACCTTCGGCCACCGGGCCCAGCGCCTCAAGCGCCTGGCTAATCGACATCAGATCCGCCGGGCACACATCGGGACAGAACGTATAGCCGAAATACACGATCATCAGCTTGCCGCGGAAATCAACATCGCTGCGCGGCTTGCCGTTCTGGTCGGTCAGGGTGAACGGTCCGCCGATCGGCCCGTGGCCGTACATCAAATCGTCCATCATCTGCGCGGCCGACGGCTGTTCCTGTTCTGCCGCCGCAGCAAGGCCGCAGCCGAACATGGACGCCATGACCAACAGCGCGCGCGCCGCGATACGCATCATGACCCGTTCTCGATCAGACGCCGAAGGTGATCCGGGTGCCGGTCGTCGTGGCCAGAACCTTGCCCGGCATCTGCCGCTGCGCTTCCAGCGTGAAATTCAGTCCGCTGCAATGCATGGGAATGAGAACGTCCGGGTTCAGCTTGTCGATCTCGCTGACGACCTGCGTCAGATAATCCGCCGGCGCCGGCCCGAGATGGAAACCGCCCACGATCGCGTGAACTTTCTCAACGCCCGATACTTCCATCGCCTGCCGCACGGAATTGACGATGCCGACATGGCCGCAGGAACTGATGACGATGAGGCCCTTGTCCTTCAGATTGAAGCATGTCGCATGCTCGTGGATGTGCTCATCGGGCACGATCTTGCCTTCCATTTCCGCCGGCAAATAGTGGCTCGCATTGCATCCGGCGCCATCCTTCAGCTTGAACTCGACCATGGTGTTGGGGAGCACTTTTTCGATGCTGTTGCGCTTGATCTTGCCGGTCGTGAACGCCTGGCCGCCGATCACCACCGGTGACTCACAGAGAACGAGCTTGACGTTCTGCCTGGCGATGTCGCGGCGGTCGAGCATGCCGTAGTCGCTCAAATCGCCCTGCCCGGCCCGGCCGTAGCGCTGGCAGAAATTGTCCTCGCCGCCGGCATACATCGTCAGGTCCGCGGGCAGATCCTTGCGATGCCTGTCCAGGAATCCGAACAGACCGCCCCAGTGGTCGAAATGACCGTGGCTCAAAATCAGCGTGTCGATCTTCGACGCGTCGACCTTGAGCAAGTCCATGTTGCCGTTGATGGCCTCCGGCGTCCAACCATAGTCAAGCAGGAACGTGCGTTTTTCATCGCCGCGCTGCGGCTCCAGCAGCAACGACAGACCCCATTCGCTGTGCAGCGGACGCAGCGAATTTGCGGAGCGACCCGGCTCCGTCCTGACGCCGCTGACTTCCTGCGGCCGAAAGAAGATATCGCTGGCGCCATCGACCAGAACGCGGACGCTGAGCTTGTCGATGGTCGGCACCTCGATCGGACCTGCCTTGGCCATCTCGATGCAGGAGAATCCGCCGGCCGCGGCCGCCAGCGCCAGACTGGCGGACATCTTCAACGCATCTCGTCGATTGAAATCGGACATCGTCTTCTCTCGGTTAAGTGGGATGACAAGCGACCGGCGCGCCGCGGCCCACAGCGTCTGGAATACAAAGCTGATTGATCTCGGAGTCAACGAAAACCGCTCCACATCGACTAGGATACGGAAACGCCAATATGATAGTGTTGAAATGCGCTCGAACGCCTGCCTGCAATGACGCCAAAGACGGAACAGAGATGCCCGCCGGTCTTGTCCAGACTTACCGCGCATTCGCCTACAACAACGCCTGGGCGAACCACCGGCTGCTGACGGCTTGCGCAAGCCTGAGCCAGCAGGAATTCGAGGCGAAGCAGACAGGCTTCTTCCCCAGCCTGCAGATGACGTTGAACCACATTTACGTCATCGATCTGTTCTACGTCGACGCGCTCGAGGGTGGATGGCTTGGGCCAAAAGCCTGGGAGAGCGACGTTCCATGTCCGTCAGTTGCTGAACTCAAGCGGGCTCAGGCTGCAGTCGACACGCGTTTGATCGCTGTCTGCAACGCGCTGACGCCCGCCCTGTTCGACGACATCGTGCGGGTCAATCGCGACACGCAGGTGCAGACCGAACGGCGCGACCGCCTGCTCATGCATCTGTTCCAGCACCAAATTCACCATCGGGGCCAGGCACACGCCATGCTTTCCGCAACAGCCATCGAACCGCCTCAACTCGACGAATTCTTTTCGATCGCAGAAGCACCGTTGAGAGCCATCGAATTCGACGATCTTGGCTGGACCGAGGAGACGGTGTGGGGACCGCGCTAGCTCCGAAATTTTGTGCGGCGGCGCCAGCGCCACAGCGCGATCACCGCCGTCAGCACGATCGCAAGCATAACCACCTTGCTCCATAACCTGCCGCCTGGCCGGTCGACCGTGCGCGACCACAGCGAGGGCGCCTCGCCCTGGCGCGCCAGACGAAAAGCCACCACGCTTTCGCCGATCGTCGTGCCGGCCTCGGAATGACCGCCGGCGGCGATCACCACATATTGTTCGCCGTTCCAGAGATAGGTCATGGGGTTGGCGACACCCGGTACCGGCAGCCGGCCCTGCCAGAGCTCGGCGCCTGATCTGGCGTCGAAGGCGCGCAGATAAGCGTCCATCGCGCCGGTGAAGACGAGACCGCCGGCGGTAATCACGACCCCGTTGACCAGCGGCATGCCCCAGTTGAAAGCCAATCCCGAGTGGCGCCTTGTCCTCCGTCGTGCCAACCGATGATTGCCAGAGAATTTTCCCCGCCTTGAGGTCGACCGCGACCATCGCGCCCCATGGCGGCTTGTTGCACGGCAAGCCCAGGGGCGAGGTGGCGACAGCGCGTGTCATCGCAAAGGGCGCGCCCTGCTGCTGCCCGAACTCAGTGCCGGGCGGGGGCTTGAAACCTTCCGCATCGGCTCGCGGAATCAATTTGACGATGTGCACCGCGCGGGTGGTGTTGGCGTAAAGGATCTGGTTGACCGGATCGAACGCCGCGCCGCCCCAGTTCACCCCGCCTCCGGTCATCGGGAAGATCGGCGTTCCCTGCGTCGAGGGCGGCGTATAGAGGCCGTCATTGCGCAGGACTGCGAGGCGCTTCTCGCAAGCCGAGCTGCGGAAAATGGGAAACGGCCTGAACACGTCGGTGGCTGAAATCTGCTGCGGCACCAGCGCCGGCACATGGGTGGGAAACGGCTGCGTCGGCGAAAGTTGTTCGCCTTCCGCCGCGCCTTGCGGAACGCTGCGCTCCTCGACCGGCCATATCGGCTTGCCGGTGTCGCGGTCGAGCACGAAAACAAAACCCTGTTTGGTCGGCTGAATAACGACATCGTGCATTCCCGCGCCGGTGTCGATGCGCGCCAGCGTCGGCTGTGCCGGCAGGTCGTAATCCCAGACGTCGTGATGCGTGGTCTGGAACGACCACACCAGTTCTCCGGTCTCGGCGCGCAGCGCGACCACCGAATTGGCGTGCGCGTCATTGCCTGGCCGCTTGCCGCCCCAGAAATCCGGGCTCGGCGACGATGTCGGCAGGAACAGCAGTCCACGCTCTTCGTCGGACGACATCGGCGCCCAGACGTTGGCGGTGCCCGCGACAATGCCGTCGTGAACCAGCGGGTCCCAGCTCCAGCGCGCAACCCCGCTTCGCGCATCGAAGGCGCGCACCGCGCCGGATGGCGCATCGACACGGACATTGTCCGAGATCGAAGAGCCGACAATGACGACGCCGCGGCTCACCACCGGAGCCGACGTGATCTGGAATTCGCCCGGCCACGCCAGCGGCTTGCCGATATCGATCCTGACCTCGCCGCCGGCGCCAAAATCGGCGCAGGGAATGCCGGTGCGGGCATCGAGCGCGATCACGCGGGCATCGTTGGTGCCCATGAAAATCCGCGTGCGGCAGGCGGCACTTTCGTCCGTCCGATCGTCGACCCAGTAGGCGACGCCGCGGCAGACATAGCGATTTGCGGGGCGCTGGCTGGTGCTGATCCTGGGATCGTATCGCCACTTCTGCGCGCCGCTACCGGGATCGACCGCGATGACCTCGTTGAAGGGCGAACAGAAGATGAGACTGTTCTCGACAAACAGCGGCGTCGCCTCGAATTTCGTGCGTGCCATCGCGGCCGGCGGACGGGCCGCGAGATCTCCGGTACGAAACTCCCAGGCGCGCACGAGACGGCCGACATTGCCCGGCGTGATCAGGGCGAGTGGTGAAAACCGCGTCCCGCCGCGATCTCCGCCCCAATGCTCCCAGGCCAGCGCCGGTGCTGCGACGAACAACAGGGCGGCGAGCAGCCCACGAAGAAATCGCAGCGGCCAACACGTCGCTGCGATCATCTCATGGCTGGATGAATTTCGCAGGCGCCCGTCGCGTCGACGCCGTTCAGCGTCCGCCCCTTCCGCCCATGCCTCCCCCGCTGTAGCCTCCACCGCCACCTCGGAATCCTCCCATGCCTATTCCAAGGCCAATGGACGGCCCGGGTGCGGGCTCATAATAGTCGGGAGGGGGCGACCGGCGATAGACCACATCATTGTCATTGTCATCGCCATGCCCGCGGCGGTGCGGCGGACGCAACTTGACACGCTTTGGCGGCGGCTCGTGTTCGGCGTGCTTCTTCCTGGGCGGCGGCTCAGGCTCCACGCGCTTCCGGGGCGCCAGATCGACTTTCTTCAGCGGCACCGATGGTGCAACGCCGCAAGGACAGGTCGGCGCGGCGAGCGAGGCGTTGGTCGCTGGCGCGACAATAGCCGCGACGCCGGCTGCCGTGTCCGGGCGGTTGCGCAGCCGTTCTTCCAGCTTGCGCGCCGTCGCAGCGAGATCGCTGTCGGGGTATTGGGCCATGAAACCACGATAGGCCGAAGACGTGTTGGCAATCACGGCATTGTTCCATGCGACCATCTTGTGGCGGCGATCGAGCCATTCGCGCGCCTCTTGGGCGAACGGTGCTTGCGTGAACAGCGCGACAAACGCCTCATAGGCTTCGTCGGTACCGGCAGCCACGATCATTTCATGGGCCGCCTCGACCGGCTTGCCCTGCAGTTCACGGCGCCAATCATCGACGGTGTGCTTGGCGGCAGGCTGCTCGGGAGCTGCCGCGCCCTGACCGGGAAAGAACCTGAACTCGTCGGTCAGCGAGGAACTATCCCACGGCGTCTGACGCCCGTCGGTCGCCTTGTTGACCGAAACGCGTACGCGCTTGAAAGTATCTTCGATCGAAAGCCCCGGCTCCTTGGCCGCCAACAGCAGCGCCGAGGTGTAAGGACTGTCGGCGCCGCTGCCGTCTTCTGCTTCCGCCCCTGGCGAGGTCGAAAACGAAACGAACGTGCCCGGCGCGCCGATCTTGGCATCGACGATGGCCAGTCCGTGGCCGGCGCTCTGGTTGATGGCGGGGAACGGGTTGTTGCGGCAGGCGTCAAGCAGCATGATGCGCATCTTGCTCGGCACCGACGCCAATGTATTCAGGATGTCGTTCAGACGCACCGCCTGCAGCGGAATGTCGGCCTCGCGCTTCGGATCGACGTCCACGGGCACCAGGAAATTCTCGCCGTCGATCTGCAGGCCATGACCGGCGTAAAACACCAGCGCGATGGTATCGGGGCCTTTCGCCGCGACCTGGGCCGCGAAGTCGCTGATCTTTTCGCGCATCTCGCTTTGCGACAGATCGGCGGCGCTGAGCACCTCGAAACCGGCTTCGCCCAGCAATTGGGACACCGCCTTGGCGTCGTTGGCCGGATTGGGCAGCGCGACGACCGCGCGGTAGTTCGACTGGCCAATGACAAGCGCGATACGGTTTTCAGCAAACGCCGCCTGCGCCCCCCACAAAATTCCCGCTGTCACAATTACAGTGTGAAGGACAGGACGGAACATGCTTTCGCCTCCGGGCCCGTCGATAGGTCAAGGAATTCCGGGCGGAGGTTCAAGCCCGGATCGCGAAATTTGCCGTTCGGTCCCCGGGGTGGTCCTATTTGGGCTTCTTCGCGGAATCCGCAGGCCGCGCGACGCCCCACGGATCATACTTCTCCTTGGCGTCGGGTATCCTGTCGAGCGCGGCCTTGTACGCCTTTTCGTCGACCGGTTTCCGCGGCTCAGCCGTGGAACCGGGCGCCACACTGCCGTGCTTCTGCGCATGCGCCGGCATCGCGATCAAAGCCAGCATCGCCACCGCCACTATAAAGGTCTTCATCGCCTGTCTCCCTGCCATCCCGGTTCCGAGCTTACCCTGCGGCCGGATCATGGCAAATCCCGGATCGGTCCCGCGGCGGGCACGATAGCCGTTTGTGCCGGCGGTTTCAGCAATAGTTAGCAATTGTTAATCCCTCAAAGGCCGTGAAATGGCCGCGATCTCGCGCAATTTGAACCGGATCGGGGATATAGTCAGCGTATGCGGCGGGGCATTGTTTACATCGCGTTGATGGCGGGCGGGGCGCTGGCCGCTTGCGGCATTGCCGACAGCCACGCGCCGGTGCCGGAATTCATGCGCGCCAAAGCCATGGACCCGCCGCCGCCCGAGGCGCCCCCCGATGTAACGCAACTGGTCCGCACCAACCTGAATTCGGTGTTCGTCGCCAACTCGTACCCGCATGAGGTGCGGGTCTCGCCGGCGCATCGCGACCTCCGTGGATCGGGCTGGACCGCATGCGTGCGGGCCGACCTCACCAACGCCATGGGCAAGCCGCTCGGCACCGAAACCTATCGCATCAACATCACCGGCGGCGTGATCCTCGATCGCCAGCGCATCGACGCCAACGACAATTGCGTATCGGAGAGCTACCAGCCGATCTAGCCGCATCGGCGCATCCTTCTGGAGGCGAGAAACGATCGCCGTCCACGGGACGCGAATGATAAACACCCGGTTAACATTACCGCTCAAATTGAATCGCAAATCCAACGCAATTTTCCAATCTTTCCGCTAGCGTTTTCGGAAGTACGCCATGGAGGAAGCGCTGCTCGACGCACGCCTCCCAAGATCCATCGCGAACGGGGAAACGGGGACGTGGTCGAGATTGCGAATTCGGCGGCGGTTGGTCGCACATCCCTGAACAGAGATGTCGCCGGCGTGCGCCCGCCGGCGGAAGCGGCTTCGCCCGACGGCGATGCGTTCGCAGCCCTCACCTCGGTCGCTACGAACCGGTGGCGCGAGCTTGCCGAGCGCGCCGTCGAGCCCAACGGCTATTATCTGCCCGGCTGGGAATTGGCGGTGAACGCGTTTGCCAAAGGCCGCACCGGCGTCTCCGCGCTGAGCGCATGGAGCAATACCTCGCTCGCAGCCGACGGCACGGCGCGCCTGATCGGCCTGATGCCGGCGATTTCGCTGTGGCGCGCCTGCAAGATCCCGCTGCCTGCTCTCGCAAACGCCGATCCCTACGGCACGCTCGGCACGCCGCTGCTCGATCGCGACGCTGCTAACGATGCCGTGACGGAGCTGTTGGCGCAGGCGCGGAAAGTTGGCGCCCATGCGCTGATCTTGCGCAACGTAGCGCTGGATGGCGCCGCCATGGAGGCGGTCACGCACGTCTTGCGGCAGGCGGGCTTGCGTCCGCGGGTGCTGCAATCCCGGATCCGCGCCTGCCTCGATGCGACAGCGCGATTCCGATGCGCTGCTGCGTGACGCGCTCGGCGCCAAGAAATTGAAGGAATTGCGCCGCCAGCGCCATCGGCTGGCCGAGCACGGCGCCGTGCGTTTCGAAGTGGCGCGGACACCTGAAGACGTTGCGTCCGCGATCGAAACATTCCTGACGCTCGAAGCCAGCGGCTGGAAAGGCCGGCGCGGCACCGCGCTGGTGCAGGACGACGGCGATGCCAGTTTCGTGCGGCGCGCCACCATAGCGCTTGCCGAGACGCTTCAATGCGAGATCGTGAGCTTGCGGGCCGGCGATATCCCGGTCGCCGCCGCGATCGTATTGCGGCATCAGGATCGCGCATTTTATTTCAAGCTCGGCATCGACGAACGCTTTGCGAAATTTTCGCCCGGCGTGCAGTTGACGCTCGATCTGACCCGGCATCTTTGCGCCGATCCGCAAATCGCAACCGCTGATTCCACCGCGGACGCCGATCATCCGATGATCAATCCGATCTGGCGCGGACGCTTTGCGATCGGCGACGTGCTGATTCCGCTGCGGCGGGGCGACCCTGTCGTCCCGCTGATCCATGCAGCGCTGACGTTGCGCCGGCTCGCCTACCAGTCGGTGCGCCGCGCTGCTCATTTCATCCGCGGGAGATGAACGTGTTTGCGTTTCACTCGGCCGCTTCCGCGTTCACTTCCGCCGAGACCTGGCGGATGGCGCGCGCCAGCTGATCGGGCGGCTGCGCGCCGGACACCGCGTATTTTTGCGCAAACACATAGGTCGGCACGCCGGAGATGCCCTTGTCGGCCGCTTCCCGGGCCTGCGCCGAGATCCGTTCCACATCCTCATCGGTGGCCAGACGCCGGCGCACATCGTCGGCATCGAGCCCGCAATCGGCTGCCGCCTGCACCAGCACGTCGATGTCGGTGAGATCGCCGCCGTCGCGGAAATACAATTCCATCAGCCGCTGTTTCATCTCGGCGGATTTGCCTATCGCTTCGGCCCAGTGAATCAGCCGGTGGCAATCGATGGTGTTGGGCTGGCGCTTGACGAGGTCGGGCCGGTACGACAGGCCCTCTTCGCCGGCGGCCGCGACCACGCGTCCCGCAATGCCCTTATAGGCTTCGACCGAACCGAATTTCGCGGTGAGGTATTCGTCGCGGCTGATCCCCTCGCGCGGCACCCAGGGATTGAGAAAGAACGGCCGCCACTGCACCTCGACCGGAACATCCGGCACCAGCGCCAGCGCGTTCTCGATGCGGCGCTTGCCGATGTAGCACCACGGGCACACCACGTCGGAGACGATATCGATCTTAAGCGGTTTTAATGTGCTCATCGGGGCGTCCTCCTTGTGGAAGGGCTAGAGATAGGCCGCGATCGGGTGCCGGGCAAGGGAGCAAGATCGGCAAAAATAGATGCCATCGTTCCGCAATGGGCACGGTTGCTGTTCCACAACGGGCCGTCCTTAGTCGTCATTGCGAGCGCAGCGAAGCAATCCATGAGGCAACAAGGAAGCGAGAGTGGATTGCTTCGCTTCGCTCGCAATGACGGTAAGAAACAGCTCCGCCTTCCCGCGGCGCGAGACGCCCGAGTTGTGCATGAACTTTTCGCCCAAAAAAACAGAGGGCGCAGGGAAAGCCGGGTGCCCGTTGCACCCGCAGCCGCGCGTGCGAGTGTAGAAAGCACGCGCGTTAGTCACCACAGGTTCACCGGGATCACCCGGCCTTCCCTGCGCGATGGTTTTAACGGCTTATTTCGCGCTCTCCCCGGTGACCGGGCTTTTTTGCCACCGTCCCTCGCGGAATTGCTTCCACGAAACTTGACACCAGCGTCGGGGCGTCAGGACCACACGACTTCGCCGTCCGCGCGCAATGTCATTCGTCTTTTGACATGCCGCGTCCACCGCATCCCGCCCCAACGTCCGTGACGATCGCGATACGCCCCTCATGTGGGGCGGGACGGCGGGATGTAGAAGTGATTTGGGTCAGAAAGTGAACCGGAATATTTTTGCGAACGGGGCTGGACACCGATTTGCTGATTTGCCCGACCCGCGCAAAATCAGCCTCTGAGGTCTCGTCATTGGCGATAGGGTGGACCATAAATTCAGGGCGATCGGCCGATGTCATCTTTGAAGCGCACTACGGACTTAAACCGACATCGCGCCATGTCCTGAAAGCGCCGGCAGCCATAAACAGAACATGCCATCCCGGCGCGCTAGAAGTCTCTTCCCGCAAATCGACCCGCCACCTACGGCGGTCCGCGGCGCCGTCCGATGATTGCCAATCCGTCGGGTAAATCGATCGATTTGTCCGCCGTAGCGCGAACCTCATTGAACGGATCGGGCGATTGATTTTTGTAGAAGGAAGTCATCGAGTTTTGAGTTTAGCGCACTGTCATCGCATTTACGAGAATGCGCTCACAACCATATCGCTTTCAACGCGCGGTTGTGGCTATAATTCTGACGTGTTCTGCTGGAGGCGTCCTCCATGGCCGCACGTACATTTCGAAGTAGCTCAAATTCCATGCGATTTCGAAACCTATTCGCAATCGAAACGATTCGAATACGCCGAGCTGGCCGAGATCGTCGCCTCTATCCTGGGCGCTGCGCTCAAAGAGTATCCGGCGACGTTTCGGCTTCAACAAGTGCAGCACCGAGCCAAGAATATCGATTCGCTCAAGAAGAAGCTTGAGGATCGCAACATCCTGTCGACGACAACCCTCGAGGACGACATCAAGGATTTGGCCGGCTGCCGTCTGATCTTCTATACGAACTCAGATGTGACGCGCTTTCTTCAAACCGGCATCATCCAAGACAACTTCGATGTCGATTGGGAGCGGACGAAAATCCACTATCCCGTTCCCGGCAAGAGCGATCCCGACGACCTCTTTATCTCTCACAATTATGTTGTGAAGCTGAAGGAAAACCGAACGAGCCTACCGGAATATGCGCGCTTCGCGGGCCTTGCGTGCGAAGTGCAAATTCAGACCACGCTCAATCACGCGTGGTCCGAGATGGAGCACGACATTCTCTACAAGGCGCCGAAACTCGAAGGCTTCGGCGCAAGGCTCTTCGACGCCATCAAGGCGCGCTTGCAAACGATCATGAAGACCCACCTTCTCCCGGCCGGATACGAGTTTCAAAAGGCCCTCGACGACTTCGAGCGCTTGATGAGCGGGAAGGAACTTTTCGATCGAGGCGCCTTGAAGGCTCTGGCCGATTGCGCAGACAACAATGCGCGCGTCGAACTCCTGGAGCGCTTTCGCGACTACGTCGTGCCACACTACGATGATCCGGCAAGCGTGTACCCGGAGATCAAGGACCAACTCGTCGCTGCTATCAAGGCCGCACGCGTGACCAAGGTGCGGGCGATCGAAACACCCTTCGGAAATCTTCCGGGTGCGCCTCCAGACGCGTGTTGTGGAGATTGCGACAGAGATTCTTCGGCACCTCCGATACGTTTCAATCGAAATCACGTTTGATGCGATCTGCGAACTCTTCCCCGGGGCCCAGACGGACGAGGAGCGCAAGCATCTGCTGCAGCTCACGGAAAAGCTGGCGGAGCACAATCTGGATGTCTGGAAGCAGGCTGGGCCGGCCGCGCAAACAATTTTGCTCCAGCAGGATACGGGATCTTCCCAAGGATCGGCGAGAACCGCTGCGGCCTATTCTTGCGCGAGGCGCTTGGTCAAATGCTTGGTACGGAAGTCGGAAGGAATGTCGAGCACCTACAACACGATGACGTTGCACCGCGGTTCGGTTTTGCCAAGCGAGGCGCTAAGAAAATTGCGGTCGGAGGCCCTCGACATTCTGTTCGATCTGTATCGCACCGCAGCCATCCGACGAGGAGAGACACAGCACCGAGCGGACTATCTTTTCAGCGACGAGTATGCCCAGCTCAGGCAAACTATTCGGACGATCTGCTAATCGATGTGCTGAATGACAGCGTTCGTATCGTGGACTTCTATCGCGAAATCGCTGCTAGCGACGCACATGAAATTTTGCAGAAGGCAGAAGATAGCATTCTATGGCTGCACCGACGTTCGATCGGGATTCGGAACGATCCGAAAGCGAATGAGCCAACCTTGGCGGCCGTGGACAAGCTGAGTGCGAGTATTCAGCAATTTCGTGATGCGATCGACGCGAACAAGCCGGTTCACGATCTACAAGACACTTGTTGGCTACGATTCCGTGTTCCCGATGATGTGGGAGAACGAAAATTCTGACCCGGCGGAGGAGGACGAATACCGCAAGGCGCGTATCGATGAATTCGTAGCCGAGATCAACGACATGAATGCCGATGAGTGGTTTGCGATCATCCGGCGATGCGCGCAAACGGAATCG
Organism: uncultured Pseudomonadota bacterium; assembly: GCA_963771225.1. GTDB lineage: Bacteria > Pseudomonadota > Alphaproteobacteria > Rhizobiales > Xanthobacteraceae > Bradyrhizobium. The sequence continues at coordinate 301,693 of CAVYSR010000020.1, forward strand.
AACGACGCGGCGACGTTTCCAAAATTTGGCGAGTTTCTGAGAAAGCTGAGCAGAGCGCAGCCTGCTGTCGTGCTCGGTTACATAGAAGAGCTGGACGAGAAGCTGACGGGATTTTTGGGCGTAATGCTGGCCGGGTTGGAGGAAAGCGATCGGGTTGCGGAAGAATGTCAATTCGAAGATTTCCGAATGGCTCTCGCGATGACAAATATCTGGTCCAGATCGCGCACTATTACCGATTTGCGGCGAAGCTTGACACCGCCATCCTCTTAAAAATCCTGGAAGCGGGGATCAGGCTGAAGAGCGACGATATCGTTTCGCAGGTTTTGGCGACAGTATTCTGTGCGACACAAGGACGGCACACGCGACTTGCTTGACATCATCATCATTCCCGCGGATTCGGTACTTTACCGAAAAGCACGACACGCGATGGGTAAACCTTGCGTGGTTCCTTCCAAGCGAGCGGACACCCCTCGTTGATCTCACGGCGGATCAAGTTGGCGTCATCTTAGACAACCTTGTTTACGCGGATCGAATTGGAACTCATACAGACATGTTGCTGACAATCGTGGCCGAGCGATTTCCGGAACGCGTGTTCGATCTCTTCGAGAGCCGGCTGGCATATGCGAGCAGCGCGGGAGGAAGTCTATCTCTTATCAAGCGATACCCATCGCTTCTACAGGCTACAAAACCATTTCACGAACATCGCGGACCATGCGGTGAAGACGGTACGTCGAACGTTCGTGAGCGGCGATCCTATGTTCGAGTTTACCGGTGGTCGACTTAATCGCCGCGAGCTTTCAGGGATTCCCGGATGCCCTGCAGCGCAAACTGTCCTCATACATACGTCCCGATGCTCGCGAGGAAACGGAATTCGTCGTTCGCATCCTAACGGCCTATCGTGGGGAGGCGGTTCCTTATGACTTTTGCAAGGAGATCGTGAAGGCGCTCGCCCCGGATGACAAGCTGCTCGCGCAAGTACAAGCAGTTTTGCAGAGTACCGGTGTCGTATCGGGAGAATTTGGGCTGTCGAAGCGTACAAGAAGAAGCGTGAAGCGTTGGTGCCCTGGCTCTCTGACGCGGATGAGAGAGTAAGAGCGTTCGCAGCTCAATATATCAAGAGCCTCGACCTCCAAATCGCCGCAGAACAAAGGAGGAGTGAGGAGGACATCGAGATGCGCAAGCGCATGTATGATGACCCCTCAAGCGAGGATGGCAATGGCCCGAAAGAGTAGGCGCATTAGCGGTCGCACCCAGCACTCGACGCACACGCTTGGCGAGACCACCGGCGCGTCTCCCTACTGTTCTAGGTTCCAATGGAGTTCCGCAAGGAGTGCTGGTTCGATTCCGGCCAGGGCGCCAGAAGCTTTTCCCAGAGCTTCGGCGAGCACGACCTCTCATCGACATTCGCCAAGATTGATGTCGACTTCCACCTCGTTCGTTTGCACTTCCATGAGAGGACCACGAGTTGGTGCGCACTCGCGACCAAAATGCGAGGCGCTGATCGCAGCGATTGCACCTTGCTTCACCCCGCCGAAGGCGTAGTACCCGAATTGGTCTGTAACAGTGTGCCTTCGGTTTCCGTCGAAGTCGGCCGAAACACCTATTCCTTCAACCGTTTTGCCCCTCGAATCAAGCACGCGACCGGCAACGACGCGACTTCCGTCCGGAGCGGATCCACCACCGCTGGGACGCAACATTTTGAGATCGCCAATTTCCAACGTATCTCCATCGGCTGCGTCCAGCAGTTGAAACTGCACCGAGCGAATTTCCCCCAGAACCAACGGGAGTTTGGGCTTGGACCAGTTCTCCGGCCATCGCAGGTCGTGCTGCGGAATTGTCACGGCGTGCCATTCCTGCGTGTCTCGATGTCGTCCAAAAAACGCGTACGAGTTGCTGGCCGGAGGATTGTCTGATGGAGATTCCGCAAATGTAATGCGTACGCCATCATTGCGTTCAAAAACGATGGACGCATGACCACGCGGAGCGCGACCATCTGACCGTGCAATTCGGTAGCTGAACGCAAGATGCGTCGCGTTCCAGACCGACAGCGATTTCATCACGAAGTTTAGCGACGCAATATTATCGTTGGCTACCAGCCTGGCAAACGCCGGGGGTCCGACGCGATCCGTCGGTGGATGCGATATCCATTCGTAAGTTCCACCCACGCTCGCGACTTGCGCGTTACTTTCCGGCGCTATGCGGCCGAGGATGGTTGTTGGCGTATTATTATCAACTATCGTGATTGATTCCCGCCCGGAATTGTCGGGTGGGTTTCGCGTAAATTGAGTAACGGCTTTGCCATCAAGCGTCACCGTAGCAACATCGGAGCTCTTAACGAACACCGTAATTCCGTTTAGGTCGCGCGTACCAGACAGCGTATCCGGCAGGTTCGTTCCAAGCACGGAATCAAAATGGGAGGTGATATGAACCGCAGATGTCTCGGAATCAACAGTAGTATATCGGCCGATATGGGACCGAAGAATGTTATAGTTCGCCCATACTCCAACAGGCGGCACCCAGACCCGCTGCGAACGCGGTCGTTTCCCGGCGGGGTCATAATAATACGAAGCAAGTGACGCGAATGCTGCCATCGTAGCGGGAGCAAACGGCGATTTTGGGGTCGCAACAAAAGTGGGGTCTAACCGGGACGTCCCAAGGTGCGTATACCAATTATGCTCGACGAAACGTCCCTTCGCGATCAACCCCAAGCTCAGAGCAATCAGGCCCCCTACCGTCGACCCTTGGTCCGCCTGGCGACAATATACGTTGTCTTTGCACAAATAACGTTCGGCCGGGAAGTCGCTCGCCGCAGCGTCAGTTTTGGAAAGGATTTCTGAAACTTCGGACAAGTCTCCACCAACGGGGCCGAAAAAGCCATGCGTTTTCACCAGCGCGTAGAATCCTTCGAAGCTCTGGATCGGAGCAGGAATTGATTGGGCAAAGTCAACTGTTTCGCGAACCGTTGGGTTCATGATCGCGGTTACGCTTCGAACTCCGAGTTTGCGAAGGAGGTCCGCATGATATCCGATACTGCCTTGCTTGCCGGCTAATACCAGTCGCCTGAAGTCGTGACTTGTGGCTAGGCTTCCCTTGGTGGGGCTGCTCTGATTCACTGTGGGTAAGGTTTGATTCCCACGGGGGTTGCCATGGCTCATGCGATTGAGGTGACGCGGCGAGACCGCTCGTCGGCGGCGTTACGGCGGGAGGCGACGCGATGCGACGACGGGCGGGTTGCATGTCGGATTTTGGCGATTGCCCACGTGTTGGACGGGATGTCGCGGACGGATGCGGCGCGTTGCTGCGGCATGGACCGTCAGACGCTGCGGGACTGGGTGCATCGCTACAATGCCGAAGGGATCGCAGGGCTCACCGATGCGCCGCGCGGCGGGCGTCCGCCGGCCTTGACGAGTGAGCAAATGGCCGAACTGAGGGGCGTCGTCCTTGCCGGGCCGGATCCGGCGCGCCATGGCGTGGTGCGCTGGCGCTGTGTCGATCTGTGCGATCAGATCGCCGAACGCTTCGACGTGGAGATGCACGAGCGCACGGTCGGCAAGCTGCTGCACCGGATGGGATTGTCGCGCGTGCAGCCGCGTCCGCACAATCCCAAGCGCGATCTCGACGCGCAGGAGACATTTAAAAAAACTTCGCCTCGCTTGTAGCCGAGGCGCTACCGCTGCACGCGGCAGGCAAGCCGATCGAGATATGGTTTCAGGACGAAGCCCGTGTCGGTCAGCAGGGAACGCTGAGCTACATCTGGGCCGAACGCGGCTCACGCCCGGCGGTGGTGCGCGACGATCGGCACGATTTTGCATGGCTGTTCGGAGCGATTTGCCCGGAACGAGCCGTCGGCGCCGCTGTAGTGATGCCTTGGGTCAGTAGCGAAGTCATGAGCGTCCACCTGGCCGAGATCGGCAAGGCCGTCGATCCGAACGCCCACTGCGTTCTGATCTGCGACGGCGCGGGCTGGCATCAATCCGGTGGGCGCCTGACGGTGCCGCACAATGTCACCCTGCTCCGTCTGCCGCCCGATGCCCCCGAGCTGAACCCCATCGAGAACGTCTGGGAGTACCTGCGTGGCAACTATCTCGGTCACACCGTTTGGGACACTTACGAGCAGGTCGTAGAGGCCTGCTGCACCGCCTGGAACGCCTTCGTCAACAATACCGAAAGGGTGACATCCCTGACTACAAGGCAATGGGCAAGGGTCACCTGTTAGGCCGGTTGGTATAACCCCTCCATTTCTCGCCGCACCGAAGCACTCCCGGGATCATCTGAGAGCATGCCGTCACGGAGGGAGTGCTTGCCTGGGCCCTCGAAGTCAGGATGATAAGTTAGCCCTCCATGCGCCGTTAGAACCGATGGTCTGATATTCATGTATTCAAGAAACGGCATCTGCCGCAAAACTGAATAGCGGCTGAAGTTATCCCGTTCGATTCCGATCAGGCTAACTTCACACCCGTGCTCGCACGACGGCGCGCGAAGCATCAGACTGACGATTGCGGGAAGTGGATTTTTGATGGTTGCTGGCGGGCCCCACGGCCACTCCTCGTTGAGAATAAGCGTCGCGGAACTCGATGCCTGGAGCACCTCTGCCTTGTCGTAAACCAAGGAGGTGCCGTCAGAATATCGAAGCTCTATCGACAAATCGGCGGGCGGCGGAGCGTCAAAAAACAAACGGAACTGCTGGTAGCCACGATCTTCCTCAAATCCATGGAGCCACCGAGCTTTTGGAAGTTCGGCAATTTCGACATGATTGTTCAGAAGCTTCGCAGGTGTCGCCAGCGTCACCTTATACTGCGGCGCCATGTCGTCGGACCAGGAATGTAAATGGTCGATGTTGCCACGATGCCACTCGCGGATCAGCAATTCGAAAACGGGAAACATTTCGACGAGCGACGGCCGCTTGTTGAGTCCACTAAAGGATGAAAAAAAAGCATTCACATCCGGGCCGCCGGTCGAATTGGTAACCCAAACACTATCGGTAATGGGCATTCCCAGATCCTCGTTGAGGAATTTGTGAATAGCCCGTCCGTGCCACGGGGCTTCATAATCCACGTCGCTGGAAATCGTCACCATCTGACCAAACGGATATGGAAGTCGACGAATATCCGCGTCGGCGGCGATCGCTCGACTGGTGAGAGATGACGTCGTCAATAAAAGGATCAATGAGAGCGGAAGGGTCTTCCATCTGACGAAGTTAGCAAGTTGCTCTATCGAACTGGCCATTTTCGAACTATTTCCTCCACGCCCGATGTAAGAACTTGTCCCAGCCACTGATGCCCGCGAATTGAAAAATGAGAATCGTTCACATATTGCAGACGTTGCTGTGAGGCTGCACCTGGTCCCGGTACGGGAGCTTGAATGCAGCTAATTCCTGCATCGTGGCAAAGCGAACCGTAGTTTTCCAGGAGTTGCCCGATACTCATAGGAACGATGCCTTTTTCCGGCAACGTTGCCTGGCTTGCGCAACTCGCGTTGCCGCTGCAATTAGCCTGATCAAGCGCGGTAATCATTGCAAACTGGGTTTTCGGATAATCTGCCTTGAGCTTCCCCACCAAAGCTATCAGAAGATCAAATGAATCTTTTGCTTCGGGAATAAAATCCGATCGCGGGATCCAAAACGTCTGATAGAATGGAATGTTTGGAACTAGAGGAGTAGGATCCGGCGCAACCGCGTCTAGACGCCAAACAGCATCCGACTCGCGAAAAATAAGTTGGCCCTCCTTGTCGAAATAAAAATTATCGAGTGCGTTGTGTGCATAATCGTAGCCCCATCATTTATTTTTCATTATATTCATTATTTTTATTTTATATTTTTTTTTTTTTTTTTTATTATTTTTTATTTTTATTAATTTTTTTTTTATTTTTTATTTTTATTTTTTTTATATTTTATTTTATTATTTTTTTATTTTTTTATATATATATTTTTTTTTTAATTATTTTATTTATATTAATTTTATTTATTATTTTATTTTTATTTTTTTTTATATATTTTATTATTATTTTTTTTATTTTTTATTTTTTTTTTTTTTTTTTATTTATTTTTTTATTTTTATTTTTTATATTTTTTTTTTTTTTTTTTATTATTAATATTTATTTTTTTTTTTTAATTTTTTTTTTTATATTATTTATTTATTTTTTATTTTATATTTTTTTATTTTTTTTTTTTTTATTTTTTTTTTTTTATTAATTTTATTTTATTATTTTTTTATTAATATTTATTTATTTATTTTTTTTATTTATTTTATTTTTATTTTTATTTTTTTAATTTTTTTTTTTTTATTTTTTATATTTATTATTATAATTTTTATTTTATTATTATTTTTTTTTTATTTTTTTAATTTTTTATTTTAAATATTATTTTTATTTATTTAATATTTTTTTTTTTTTTTTATTTTTTTTATTTTATTTAAATTTTTATTTTTTTTTTTTTTTATTTTAATTTTTATTTTATTTTTTATAATTTTAATATTTATAATAAAAATTAATATTTTTTTAATTTTTATTTTAATTTTTTATTTTATTTTATTTTTATTATTTTTTTTTTTTTAATTATTTTTATTTATTTTTTTTTATTTTTTAATTTATTTTTTATTTTTTTTTTATAATTTTAAATAATTATAATATATATTTATATTAATTATAATAAAAAAAAAAAATAAAATAAAACTAGGCTCTTCCTGAGAAGAGTAGCATTCAACTGACTGGCATAAGGCGCATTGTGCTCAAAAATGACAATATCAGGGCTGAACTTCATCCCATAATCGCGAATTAGTCGATAATTTGCGGCGACGTTTCCGTTGTCCCGTCCCGCGGCGATCACCTCGACGCAACGGCCCAATCTGATGCCTAGTTCCGACTCCGCGATGATGTTGAATTTCTCGCCAGGCTTGACCTGCAGCGCGACAAACCCGCTGCCGCCTACAACGAAAACACGCAAACAGTGGTCGATATTCTGAAACGCGCGATCTCGATCAAGATGCCCGAAATTATTTGCGAAGCTTACTCCTTTAAATTCCTGGATGGGGCCGGCGCCCGGCCAATTTGTGAGCCGATGCGGCGCATAGCGAAAATAGCTCTGGACGCCATCCACTATCGCAACATCTCCGTCAATCCTGACAGTCTTGGAGTTTGGCGCGGAGCCCATCGGGTTAGGAAATTCCGGACCCACTCTAATTGCAACGTGCGTTTCATCTGAATAGGGCGAGAACCAGCGACCAGGGCCTGCATAGTAATCGACGCCCCTAAAATTATAGCGCAGCGAGACGAGCCGACCTCTCGGTACTTTTGTGAAGAGGAAGGTATTGTCAAACGACAGGATTGCTTTTTCGCGCTGACCATCATCCAGGACCATTTCGACCGTCGATCCGATGTCAGGAGCAATCCCAAGGACTTGACCGGAAAGCGTTCGAAATTCAGCCGTCTCGAGATCTTCCGCATTTTTAACGAAAGCGACGGCATCCACCGCGAGGGTGGCTTCCGTCATCCCCGACGCTTCCAAAATCCAGCGGCGAATATGATGCGAAGGGTCGCTGCCGCTCAAGGCTGCACGCAGTTCCGCGGGAATAGAACCGACAAGACGCCGACCTGATTCGACAGAGAATGGATATTTTGTCCCGGCGAGTAGCTTTGAGCGAAGACTGTTAGCTCTTTCATCGTCGCGCCTGGCAGGTGGTGGATTGGCTACTCGATCCGCACCCAAACGGACTTCCCACATGAAGACTCGACCGTCCACGAGTTCGGTGCCGACGTTGACCTTTCCTACGTCGGCCGTCTCCGCAGATAGCTTGACTACGATTGCGTCAACATTCGCAACCGACGCGCTATCCGGTGACCATGAGAGAATAGTCGATGGCCCATCACAATTTAATATTGCGGCATCGACTCGGATCGGGCCAGTCCGGCGTTGGCTGAGAACTCCGCCATAGACCTCGACCAGCCCAGCCTTCTGATAGAGATCAACAGGGTCCAGGAATGTCAGTCGCGAGTTGACTACGCCGTCATCGATCAATTCGCCAGGTATTTGCGGTTCAATTCGCCGCGCAAAGATTGCTGCTGCGCGCGAGGCCAGATTCCTCATGTTGTCCACGGCGTCGATGCATTTCACCCGGACAGCAAGGCGAGTACAGACTTCGAGGACCGCCTCCCGCGCGCGAATGGATTCAAAAACGCCTGCACCAAGCCCAGCAACAAGTACGATAATCACCAGATAGCCGTAAACATATGTCTTGAACGAGCCGCGAACTGCCATTTTATCCTAAAGTTGCATGCTGGATGTTTCGCTATCACTTTATCTTACTGACACAACATAATCGGCACAAGCGTCCGGAGCCGCTGAAGTTGACACCGCCTGTAGCGTATTTCAAAACAGCGGCGAGACTTGCCGGCGAGACTTGCCCGCAAGACTTGCCCACAAGACTTGGGAGCATGCTGAATGTTTGGGTTCGCGCGCCGCACTGCGGTTGGTTTAATCGTCGCCGCGTTTGGCAGTGCGGCGGCTTCAATCGTGCCAGGAAGCCAAATTGCATTTGGCGCGGATTTGAAGCCGGGAGACGGAATTTCTCTGACTATCGATGAGAAGGATCAGGCGTCTGCCATCCGGGACGGTCAACTTGTTATCCTCCTGAATTTGCAAAACGTCCGTGCGCAGCTCGATCGGCACGATGATGCCGTCGAAAAGATAAAATCCACGGCCGATCGATATGCAAAGGCTTACTTTGCCAATCCGCAATATGCGCAGGTGACTCGTGCCGTCGTTTATCCCGTTTATATCCAGAGCATGGATGAGTATAGACAGGCAAAATTTTCAGGGATGGTCCGGCTCGGTACGATTTCTTTCGAGCGTGCCGGAGCGGAGATTTCAATCACCGAGAATAAGCTGTCTCTGCCGTGAGCGACTTTCTTCCAGGGCGGTTCAAGCTCCGGACAGTGCGTGCGTCCGGCATAGCCGCTTGACCGCCGAAGCCCGCCTTCGCAACGTCACTTTTTGCGAGAAGGGCTGAACAGGCGGTTCGATAATTTGCCCGGCCGGGCAGAATCAGTCTGTGAGGCGGCTTTTCACATCGAACCCGATGTGGTCGGGCGACCATCGATGCCGGCATCGCCTTCGATGACATGCCGCGCTCAAGACAGTGGATCCCGGCGACGTCTGCGCATTGTCAACTTGGCCACCGGCCGTATAAGGTCGCGGCGGGAGGAGGCATGCCCGTGGAGACGGGCGGCCGAGAAGATCATGTTCGAAGGACACGATCCCTATCTCGTCGCGCTCTCGGTGGTGATCGCGATCCTGGGTGGTTATACCGGCTTCGGCCTCGCGGCCCGCATCCGCGCGATGCCGGGCGTGAGCCATCGTGTGTTGCTGGCGAGTGCTGCCGGGTTCCTCGCGATCGGCATCTGGACCATGCATTTCATCGGCATGCTGGCCGCGCCGATCCCTGCCGATACCGTCTATCTCGTGCTTCCCACCATTATATCGTTCCTGATCTGCGCGCTGGTGGTCGGCATATCGCTGTTTTTCGTCAGCATCGGCGAGCCGTCGCTGCTGCGCGTGGCTTCATCGGCGGTGCTGCTGGGTGTCGGTATCGCCAGCATGCATTATGTCGGCATGCACGGCCTCGCCGGCAATTTCGCGATGGAGCATGACATCTCGATGGTCCTCCTGTCGGTGCTGGTGGCGATCGTCACGGCCTATGGCGGCTTGCGCGCGTTCCTTGCCCGGCAGGCCGGTATCCGGTTGATCGTGAGTTCGATCGCGTTCGGCGTCGCGGTATCGGGCATGCACTATACCGCCATGGAAGGCGTGCATTTCGTTCCGGTCTCGGCCGAGTCGCATCACCATGGCGGAGGGCTCGCCGCATCGCAGCAGGTTCTGTCGCTGGTGGTGGCACTGTTCTGTTTTGTCATCGCGGCCGGCTTCCTGCTGTCGCTGGTGCCCGACCCGCGCCGGCGCTCGGTGCGTGACGTGCCGGACGAAGCCGGCCGGTCTTTCGCGGAAACAGAGACGATGGCAGCCGATGCCTTTGCGCCGGAATCGGTCCCGATCGCTGCTGCGGGGCAGCGGGTAATATCGGCCCCGCTCGGAGGTTTGGGCCAGCCGCCCCGCGCCGCACCGGTGGCGCGGCTGCCGGTCGAGGGCGCCGACGGCACGCATTTCATCGATACATCCGACGTGCGCAGCGTGAGGGCCGACGCGCATTACACCCGGGTTCACGACGGCACCCGCGAGCGGATGTGCCCGTGGTCGATCTCGGAGGCCGAAGCCCAGCTCGATCCTGGCCTGTTCGTCCGGGTGCACCGCAGCCATATCGTGGCGATCCCGCATGTCAGCTTCGTCCGCAAGGAGGGCGACGGCGCCGTGATCGAGCTCGATGGCCCCTCTCCGCACCGGGTTCCCGTGAGCCGCGCCAAGATCGCCGAGGTCAAGGCACGGCTCGGGCTCGCGAGGCGTCACGCCTGAAACCAACCCGCTTCGGATCGAATCCGCGGCTGCGCGAACGCAATTCACTTCTCTCCGCAGGCGGCCAAGGGAGATCACAAGTGGGATCATCAGCGCTTTTCACTCGATTAGGTCGACAAGACTGACGCATTTCGTGCGCGGAAGTCGGCAACTCGTGCGAATTTCGCGACCTTGTGCCCGGGTGATTGCACGCCAGAACCCGAAAGAGAGAGCGTGCCTTCCAGCGTCCGCGCGCCCCGTAAGGGCAAACGAGAGGACGGATGGAGGAGACGATGATTCCTGGCGCATTCAGCTATCACCGGCCCGCGACCGTGGCCGATGCGGTCAAGCTATTGTCGACGCTCGGCGAGGAGGCCCGTCCGCTCGCCGGTGGCCACAGCCTGGTCCCGATGATGAAGCTTCGGCTCGCCACGCCCGAGCATCTGGTCGACCTGCATGGCATCGCCGCCTTGAAGGGCGTGCGCCGCGACGGCAACCGCATCGTGATCGGCGCCATGACCACCCAGCACGAATTGCTGGCGTCGGACGACATCGCAAAATCGCTGCCGATCCTGCAGGAGACGGCACTGCTGATCGCCGATCCGCAGGTGCGCTACATGGGCACGATCGGCGGCAATGTCGCCAATGGCGATCCCGGCAACGACATGCCGGCGCTGATGATGACGCTGGGCGCGAGCTACCGGCTTGAGGGCCCCGCCGGAGCCCGCGACATCGCGGCTTCCGAGTTCTATCAGGGCGCTTATTTCACGGCGCTCGAGCCCGGTGAAATCCTGACCTCGATATCCGTTCCCGCCCCGGCCGCCGGTCACGGCTACGCCTATGAGAAACTGAAACGCAAGGTCGGCGATTACGCCACCGCCGCGGCGGCGGTTGTTCTCACCATGGCCGGCGGCAAGGTCGCCAGTTGCGCGATCGGCCTCACCAATCTGCATGAAACCCCGCTGCTGGCGGCCGACGCTGCCAAGGCCGTGATCGGAACCAGCCTCGATGCCGCAACGCTGAAGAAGGCCGCCGCGGCGGCGGTCGCGATCATGTCGCCGGCTGCGGATGCGCGGGGGCCGGCCGAATACCGCAAGCATGTCGGCGGCATCATGGTGACGCGCGCGCTGCAGCGTGCCGCGGCTCGCGCAAGCTAGGGAGGATCAAAAATGGCAAAGACTCATGTGACCATGAAGGTGAACGGCGCCGAGGTCGAAGGCCTCGTCGAACCGCGCACCCTGCTGGTGCATTTCATCCGCGAGAACCTGTTGCTCACCGGCACCCATATCGGCTGCGAGACCACGCATTGCGGGGCCTGCACGGTCGATCTCGACGGCATGTCGGTGAAGAGCTGCACCATGTTCGCAGTGCAGGCGCAGGGAAGCGAGATCACCACGATCGAGGGCGTCGCCAATGCCGACGGAACGTTGTCGGCGCTGCAGGAAGGTTTTCGCATGATGCATGGCCTGCAATGCGGCTTCTGCACACCGGGCATGATCCTGCGTGCGCAGCGGCTGTTGCAGGAAAACCCCAGACCCAGCGAGGCGGAAATCCGGATGGGCATTTCCGGCAACATATGCCGCTGCACCGGCTACCAGAACATCGTCAGGGCAATCCAGTACGCCGCCGACAAGATCAATGGCGTTGAATTCAAGGAGGCTGCGGAATGAATGACATGACTCCCACGCGGGAACAACGCACCGCTGCCCTCGAAGGCATGGGCTGCAAGCGCAAGCGCGTCGAGGACGCCCGCTTCACGCAAGGCAAGGGCCATTACGTCGACGACGTCAAGCTGCCGGGCATGCTGCACGGCGATTTCGTCCGCTCGCCGCACGCCCATGCGCGCGTCAAATCGATCAATTCGGAAGAGGCGCTGAAAGTGCCGGGCGTGCTGGCGGTGATCACCGCCGAGACGCTGAAGACCGTCAACCTCGCCTGGATGCCGACCCTGGCCGGCGACGTGCAGATGGTGCTGGCCGACGGCAAGGTGCTGTTCCAGAATCAGGAGGTCGCCTTCGTGGTCGCGACCGACCGCTATGCGGCCGATGACGGCATCAACAAGGTCGTGGTCGAATATGAAGCGCTTCCGGTGGTGATCGATCCGTTCAAGGCGATGGACGCCGACGCCCCGGTGCTGCGCGAGGATCTCGCCGGCAAGACCACCGGCGCGCACGGGCCGCGCAAGCATCACAACCACATCTTCGAGTGGACCGTCGGCGACAAGGACCTCACCGATGCCGCCTTCCGCAAGGCGGAGGTCTCGATCAAGGAGATGATCTCCTATCATCGCACCCATCCGTCGCCGCTGGAGACCTGCCAGTGCGTCTGCTCGTTCGACAAGATCAACGGCGAGCTGACGATCTGGGGCACCTTCCAGGCCCCGCATGTGATCCGCACCGTGGTGGCGCTGATCGCCAAAATCCCGGAACAGAAGATCCACGTGATCTCGCCCGACGTCGGCGGCGGTTTCGGCAACAAGGTCGGCGCCTATCCGGGATATATTTGTGCCGCCGTGGCTTCGATCGTCACCGGCAAACCCGTAAAATGGGTCGAAGACCGTATCGAGAACCTGACCGCGACCTCGTTTGCGCGCGACTATCACATGACCACCGAAATTGCCGCGACCAAAGAGGGCAAGGTGACTGGTTTGCGCGTCCATGTGCTGGCCGATCACGGCGCGTTCGACGCCTGCGCGGACCCGTCGAAATGGCCGGCCGGTTTCTTCAACATCGTCACGGGATCTTACGACTTCCCGGTCGCGCATCTGTCGGTGGACGGCATCTACACCAACAAGGCGCCGGGCGGCGTCGCCTATCGCTGCTCGTTCCGGGTCACCGAGGCGGCCTACTGCATCGAGCGCGGGATGGACATTCTGGCCCAGAAGCTCGGGATGGACCCGGCCGAGTTGCGGCTGAAGAACTTCATCAAGGCGGAGCAGTTCCCCTATCACTCCGCATTGGGGTGGGAATACAACTCCGGCGACTATCACACCGCGATGCGCAAGATGATGGAAACCGTCGACTATGCCGGCCTGCGCAAGGAGCAGGCCGCACAGCGCGCGGCGTTCAAGCGCGGCGAGACCCGCGAGATCATGGGCCTCGGCGTATCCTTCTTCACCGAAATCGTCGGCGCCGGTCCGTCGAAGAATTGCGACATATTGGGGATCGCGATGTTCGATTCCTGCGAAATCCGCCTGCATCCGACCGGCGGCGGCATTGCCCGCGTCGGCACCAAGAGCACCGGCCAGGGTCACGAGACCACCTGGGCGCAGATCATCGCCACCGAGATCGGCCTTCCCGCCGACAACATCATGATCGAGGAGGGCAATACCGATACCGCGCCTTACGGGCTCGGCACCTACGGCTCGCGTTCGACGCCGGTGGCGGGCGCCGCGATCGCCATGGCCGCGCGGAAAATCAAGGCCAAGGCGCAGATGATCGCGGCCTACAAGCTCGAGGTCCATGAAGGCGACCTCGAATGGGACATCGACGGTTTCCGCGTCAAGGGCCTGCCGGAAAAATCGATGTCGATGAAGGATATCTGCTGGGCGGCCTACAACTCGGTGCCGCCGGGTATGGAGCCGGGCCTCGAGGCCGTCAGCTATTACGATCCGCCCAACATGACCTATCCCTTCGGGGCCTATATCTGCGTCATGAACATCGACGTCGATACCGGCGTCTACAAGATCCGCCGCTTCTACGCGCTCGACGATTGCGGCACCCGCATCAACCCCATGATCATCGAGGGTCAGGTGCATGGCGGATTGACCGAAGCCTTCGCGATCGCGATGGGCCAGGAAATCCGCTACGACGACGAGGGCAATGTGGTGACCGGTTCGTTCATGGATTTCTTCATGCCGACCGCGGTCGAGACCCCGCATTGGGAGACCGACTTCACCGTCACGCCGTCGCCGCATCATCCGATCGGCGCCAAGGGCGTCGGCGAGAGCCCCAATGTCGGCGGCGTGCCGGCGTTTTCCAACGCCGTCAACGACGCCTTCTCGTTCCTCGGCTCGACCCACATCCAGATGCCGCACGACTACTGGCGCAACTGGCGCGCGGCGAAGAGTTTGGGAGTGTTGGCGTAACGCACTCTTCGTCATTGCGAGCGCAGCGAAGCAATCCATGCCGTCCGGAAAAAGATGGATTGCTTCGTCGCTTCGCTCCTCGCAATGACGGGCGGGAATGATACGAGCGAGCTGGAAAACGCGCAGACCATGAAAGATCGCAAAGAGATCGCACAAGCGCTGGCGGCCAGCGGCTATATCGCCGATGGCGAGCTTGCGACTGCGATCTCCCTGATGGCATTGCTCAGGCGCCCGCTGCTGCTCGAAGGCGAAGCCGGTGTCGGCAAGACCGAGGTGGCAAAGGCACTCGCCGCAGCGCACGCCACCGAGTTGATACGTTTGCAATGCTATGAGGGCCTCGACCAATCGTCCGCGCTTTACGAATGGAACTACCAGCGGCAATTGCTGGCGATCCAGGCCCATCGCGGCGACAAGGCCGATGCCATCGAGGATCAGATCTTCTCGGAGAAATACCTGCTTGAGAGGCCGTTGCTGGCAGCGATCCGCCGCGACAAGCCACCGGTGCTGCTGATCGACGAAATCGACCGCGCCGACGACGAGTTCGAGGCGTTCCTGCTCGAACTGCTTTCGGATTTCCAGGTGTCGATCCCGGAGCTCGGAACCATCACCGCGATCTCAATTCCGCATGTGATCCTGACCTCGAACGGCACCCGCGAACTTTCCGACGCGCTGCGCCGCCGCTGCCTCTATCACTATGTCGATTATCCCGACGTGGATCGCGAGGCGCGCATCATCATGGCGCGGATCGCCGGCGCCGGGGCATCGCTGTCGCTGCAGATCGCGCGGCTGGTCGAAAGCATCCGCAAGGAAGAACTTCGCAAAGTCCCCGGCGTCGCCGAGACGCTGGATTGGGCCGCAGCGCTGGTCGGGCTCAACGTGCGTGACCTGCATGATTCCCCCGAGATCGTGCACGAAACCCTGATGTGCCTGCTCAAGACCCATGAGGACAAGTCGCGCGTCACGCGCGAAGTGACCGAACGCCTGCTGGGGAAGGTCGCATGAGCTGCTGCGGCGCCAGTCCGGACTATGAGGAGATCGACGAGGTCTCGCGCCTCGTCTCGGGAAAGCTCGCGGCGTTCCTCAAGACCCTGCGCGACAACGCCTTCATTGTCGGGTTGCATGAAGGCCGGGACGCCGCCGCCTTGATGGCGGCCGGTTATGCCGAAAAGCCCGGGCTGTTACGGGTCGCGTTCAAGCATCTGTTCTCGGCGCGGAAATCCGACTGGGATAGGTTCGACGGGTTGTTCGACGCGTTCTGGCTCGGCCGCCGGGTCAAATCGCGATCGATCACCACGGGCTCGGCGAAGCCGGCCAATAATCCGTCGCTGAAGAGCCTGCAGGATTCTCCATCCGAACGCACCGGAAACGAAGCGGCGACAGACCAGATTCCATCCGCCGACGAGGCGCCCGGCGATCGCTCCGGCGAAGGCCGGATGGAAGGCGCATCACGCGCCGACAACCTGGCCGAGGTCGATTTCCGCAAACTGGCCGATCCCGACCAGATCGAACAGGCCCACGCCGCCGCGGCGCGGCTGGCAAGGATCATGCGCACGCGGCTGACCCGCCGCGATCTGGCGCGGCGGCGCGGCTACCGGCTCGATTTGCGAAGAACCATCCATAGCAATATCAGCCATGGCGGCGTTCCGATCAGCCTCGTCAAGCGCCAGCGCAAGGAAAAGCCGCTGCGGCTGATCGTGCTGCTCGACGCTTCCGGCTCGATGAGCATGTACACCGGCGTGTTCCTGCGCTTCATCCACGGCGTGCTCGACGAATTTCGGCAGGCCGAGGCATTCCTGTTTCACACAAGGCTCGCTTATGTGTCCGATGCGATGAAGGAAAAGGATCCGGCGCGGGCGCTGGATCGGCTGTCGATCATGGCGCAAGGCGCCGGCGGCGGCACCCGGATCGGCGAAAGCCTGCAGACCTTCAACCGCTGGCACGCCGCGCGCGTGATCCATTCGCGCAGTTGCGTGATGATCGTGTCCGACGGTTACGAGACCGGCGATGCCGCATTGCTCGGCCGCGAGATGGCGGCGCTCGCCAGGCGATGCCGCCGCATCGTCTGGCTCAATCCGATGATGGCGTGGCAGGGCTATGCGCCGGAGGCCGCGGGCATCAAGGCGGCGCTGCCACACATCGACCTCTATGCGCCCGCCAACACGCTGAAAAGCCTGGCCGAGCTTGAACCCTATCTGGCGAAGCTTTGAGGAGGCCGCCCATGACCAGGCATGTCGAAGTGATGGAACTGGTGGCGCAGCTCAAGGCCGCCGAACAGACCTTCGTTCTCGCCACCGTGGTGCGCACGGTGTCGGTGACCGCGGCGAAAGCCGGCGCCAAGGCGATCATCCGCCCCGATGGCACCATCGTGGCGGGGTGGATCGGCGGTGGTTGCGCCCGCGGCGCCGTGCTTAAAGCCGCGCGCGAGGCGCTCGCCGATGGCGAGCCGCGCATGGTTTCGGTGCAGCCGGAAAATCTGCTCGCCGAACTCGGCGTCAAACCCGGCGAGAACCGCGACGGCGTTCGCTTCGCGCAGAACATGTGCCCGAGCAAAGGCACCATGGATATTTTTGTCGAGCCGGTATTGCCGCATCCTTCGCTGGTCATTCTCGGCGCGAGTCCGGTGGCAATGTCGCTTGCCGCACAGGCGCGTCAGCTCGGCTACCATATCACCATCGCGGCGCCGGCGGCCGATCGTGCCTCCGAGCCCGATGCGCATGTCATCATCGACGGCTTCGAACCGCGCTATCTCAACGACGCCCGGCGCTTTGTCGTGATCTCGACGCAAGGCAAGGGCGACGAGGCCGCTTTGAAGGCTTCGGCCGGGATCGATGCCGCCTACCACGCCTTCGTCGGCAGTCGCCGCAAGATGGCAGCGTTGCGCGACAAACTGATCGGCGAAGGCATCGCCGCATCCGCGCTCGATCGCATCAAGGCGCCGGCCGGTCTCGATCTCGGCGCCATCACGCCGGAAGAAATCGCGATGTCGATTTTGGCCGAGATCACCACGCTGCGGCGGCGGGGACAGCGCGCCGCCGTGACTTCGCAAACCCCTTAAGGGAATTCAATCATGCAGATGAACGACAGCCAGCGCATCCCCGCCTCCAGGGAAAAGGTGTGGGCGGCGCTCAACGATCCGCAAGTGCTGAAGCAATGCATTCCGGGATGTCAGAATCTCGAAATGTCCTCGCCGACCGAGATGACCGCGACGGTGGTGTTCAGGGTCGGGCCGGTCAAGGCGACCTTCGGCGGCAAGGTCACACTATCCGATCTCGATCCGCCGAACAGCTATCGTATTTCCGGCGAAGGTTCAGGAGGTGTCGCGGGCTTCGCCAAAGGCGGCGCCGCCGTGCGTCTGGAATCCGAAAGTCCTGACGTCACGATCCTGCATTATGACGTCGATGCGCAGATCGGCGGCAAGCTCGCGCAACTGGGCCAGCGGCTGATCGATTCAACGGCCAGAAAACTCGCGGGCGAGTTCTTTGCCGCATTCGGCGCCGTTGTCGGAGGAACCGCGGAGGCGCCGGATCAGGCTGATGCCGCGCCGAAGAGCTGGCTCGCCAGGCTGCGGGTCAGCTGATCGCAACTGCCCGCATGGAATATCTTCGCGACGGCATTTTCCGGGTTATGCGAAGACGGCATCCAGCAGCAACGATTTGACGCCGGTAGCCGTCAAATTCTTGCCCGTGAGCAAGTCGATGCGATCGGAGATGACCAGCGGCCCGTCGCTCGCGTCGTCGGTGATGCGACCGTGCGAGCCACCGACCAGCGCGGCATCCAGCGGAATAACGTCCATTAACGCGCGAAAGCCCAGCTTGCGCATCAGAAGGCGTTTTCCGATCGCGAGTTTTGGCGACGATATGTTCGGATCGAGAAACAGCTCTACCGGGTCATAGCCGGGCTTTCGATGGATCTCCACCGTGCGGGCAAAATCAGGCGCTCGCCGGTCGTCGTTCCAATAATAATAAGTGAACCACGAGCGGGCATCGGCCATCGCCACGAGCTCGCCGGAGCGCGGATGATCGAGCTGGACGCTATGCTTGTCGGCGGCGTCATAGACGTGCTCGATTCCGGCGAGGCCTCGCAGCACTTCCCTCGCCTTCGGCAGCGCGTTCGGATCGGACACGTAAACATGCGCGATCTGATGATCCGCGACAGCGAAGGCCTTTGAGACGGTTGGATCGAGCAATTCGCCGCCATCCTCCTGCCGAACCGCCAGAAGCCCGGCGTCTCGAAGCGCGCGATTGATATGGATCGGACGATCGACTTTGGTGATGCCGTATTCGGACAGGATAACGACCGTGCGCCCGCTGGCGCGCGCCGCATCGGCAAGATCGCCGGCCACCGCATCGATTTCAGCGAGCGATTTCCTGACCGCGGGATGCGCATCGTCCGGGCCGAAACGCTGAAGGTCGTAATCCAGATGCGGCAGGTAAACCAGGGTCAGCGTCGGGTTCTGCTCGGCCATCACCATTTTGGTCGCGTCCGCGATCCAGCGTGTCGATGCGATCGTCGTCGCCGGGCCCCAGAATGAAAACAACGGAAAAGGTCCGAGCCGTTCGGTCAAGTCGGTCGCGCAGGCTGTCCGGCACGGTGTAGCAATCCGGCAGCTTGCGGCCGTCCGCCTTGTAGATCGGTCGCGGCGTTGCACCAAAATCATGGCTCGACGCCATGTTGTACCACCAGAACATGTTGGCGCAGGTGAACGCCGGGTTCCGCCGCTTTCCGGCTTCCCACACCTTCTCGCCCTCGACCAGGCGATTGGATTGCCGCCATAACATCACTTCCATCTGGTCGCGGAACAGCCAGCCGTTGGCCACCACGCCGTGTTCGCGCGGCGTCAACCCGGTCATAAAACTCGCCTGAACGCTGCAGGTCACCGCCGGTGTCACGGTCTGGAGCGGCACCATGGCGCCTTCACGGGCGAGCGCCGAGAGCCGCGGCGTCAGGGGTCCCAGATGGCGCGGCGTCAGCCCGACCACGATCATCGCCAGGACCGATTTCAAATCACTTCTCCCAAAAAGCCCATCGGGAACTCTTCCCGGCGTTAGATGCGCCGCGTAACATCATCGTCGCAGGTTTTTCCGGTCCTGCAAACCGGCTTGCCAAACCCATCAGTGAAGTGCCACTTTGTTGATTGTAAAAAGGAAACGCACAGGATTTTGCGACGCACCCACGGGTGTCGCCGAGACCGGAAGTGCGTGGCGGCACCGCATCATCGCGAAAATACCGGGTGTCGTTTGAGGGAGAGTTCCATGCTCGACACTCCGTCGAACGCCATCAGTGACGTTCGGATACAATCATTCGACATCAGCTACGAATATCCCGTGGTGTTCACGCGCGGTGCGTTCAGTTCGGCCAACCGCAGCCTGATCGAAGCTCTGTCGCGCAAGGAAGCCGACAAGCTTCACCGCTGCGTCATTTTCGTCGATGACGGCGTGCTTTCTGCGCTGCCTGATCTGGCGGATCAGATTTCAGCCTACGCCTCAGTCCACGCCAAGCATCTCAAGATCGTCGGTAAGCTCGTTCCGGTCCCCGGTGGCGAGCGCTGCAAGAACGATCCTGACACCATTTCGCGCCTTCTTGAGAAGTTTTCGGAATTGGCGATCGACCGCCACTCCTTTGTGATTGCGATCGGCGGCGGTGCGGTGCTGGACGCGGTTGGCTATGCGGCGGCGATATTTCACCGTGGGGTTCGCCACATCCGTTTTCCGACGACCGTGCTGTCTCAGGATGACAGCGGTGTCGGGGTCAAGAATGCCGTCAATTCCTTAGGGCTGAAGAATCTCGTCGGCACCTTCGCGCCGCCATGGGCCATCATCAACGACAGCGCCTTTATCGATTGCTTGCCGCCACGTGAAAAGCGCGCCGGGATGGCGGAGGCGGTCAAGGTCGCGCTGATCCGCGACGGCAATTTCTTTCGCTGGATCGAAAGCAACACGGCGGCGCTGGCGCAGTTCTCCCGGCCTCACCTCGATCATCTGATCAAGGATTGCGCGGAACTGCATATGCGCCAGATAAGGCTCGGCGGCGATCCATTCGAGGCGGGATCGGCCCGACCGCTGGATTTCGGGCACTGGTCCGCGCACAAGCTCGAACACCTGACGCAGAACGACGTAAATCATGGCGAGGCGGTTGCGATCGGCATCGCGCTCGATACGAGGTACTCCGTCATGACGGGCCTGCTCGCCGAAGGCGAAGACGAGCGCGTCGTCCGGGTCCTGAAACGGTTGGGTTTTGCGCTTTGGCACGAGGCGTTAAGGCAAAAGAACGCAAAAGGGCAACACTCCCTGTTGCAGGGATTGGCGGACTTCCAGGAGCATCTCGGCGGCGAACTGACCATCACGCTGCTGGCCGATATCGGCCGTGGCATCGAAGTGCATGAAATGAATGCGGAGCGGATCAATCGCAGCATCGATTGGCTGCAGCAACAGGCGCAAGCCCGATGAAACTTGACCAGCTTCCGGGAAATGTGAACCTGACCTACTGTACCAACATCCATGCCGGCGAGAGCTGGCCCGATATTCGTGCCAGTCTCGATGCCCATGTCCCCGCCATCAAGGCCGCGGTGACGCCGGATCGTCCGCTCGGCATCGGTCTGCGCCTGTCGGGTCAAGCAGCAGCAGTTGCGCGGCAGCCGGAAGCGTTGGCGGCGTTTCGCGCGCAGCTCGCATCGCTCGGCGCCTATGTCTTCACCATCAACGCTTTCCCGTTTGGGCCCTTCCACGGCGTGCGCGTCAAGGAGCAGGTTTATCTTCCGGATTGGCGCAGCCCGGAGCGGGTCGCGTTCACGGCCGACGCCGCCGCGGTGCTGGCCGACATCCTTCCGGATGGCATCGACGGCAGCATCTCCACGGTGCCGGGAGCCTTCAAAGCCAACGGCACCAGCGATGAGGCTGTCGCTGCGATAACCGCCAGCATGATCGCGGCGATCGCCGACCTCGTCCTGACCGAACGTCGGACCGGCAAGCGCATCGCGCTGGCGCTGGAGCCGGAGCCGAGCTGTTTCCTGGAGACCACGGACGAAAGCCTGGCCTTCTTCGAGACAGAACTTCTCAAACCTCAATCACTCGACTTGCTCGCAGCTAAAATCGGCGAAAGCCGCGGCGGCGCGGAATCCATGCTGCGCCGGCATCTCGGCATCTGTTACGACGTCTGCCACGGCTCCGTGGAATATGAAGATCCCGTCGCCGCATTGGATCGTTTGCTTGCCGCCGGAATCTCGGTGCCGAAAGTCCAGCTTTCGGCGGCGATGCGGATCCCGGTCATGACCCATGAACTGATCAACGCGGTGATGCGCTACGATGACGGCGTTTATCTGCATCAAACCATCGTGCGGGGCCCCGCGGGCCTGACCCGTTACGTCGACCTGCCCGATGCGGTTGCTGCATTTAAAGACGGGCGCGCCGACGGCGAGTGGCGAATCCACTGCCACGTGCCGCTGTTTCTATCCGACCTCGGCGAGATCGGATCAACCCGGGCCGATCTGGTGTCAACCTTGGCCGCGCTTCGGCAAAAATCACGCTCGTCGCATCTGGAGGTCGAGACCTACACCTGGGACGTTCTCCCCGACCATTTACGGACGGGCTCGAAAGCGGCCGATATCGCGCGCGAGATTTCTTTCTGCAAGCAGGAACTGGTCGGATGAGCGTGGCGGCCGCCCAGATGCCCAGCCTGTCGACGCTGTTGCGCCTTGGCCGGATATCCAACGTACCGACGGTCTGGACCAACGTTCTTGCCGGTTCAGTTATCGCCGGCGGCCCCTTGCATTCGAACCGGGTCGCACTGATCGCGATTGCCATGACCGCTTTCTATGTCGGCGGCATGTATCTCAATGACTACTTCGATCGCGCGATCGACGCACGGGACCGGCCGGGCCGCCCCATTGACGCCGGCGAAATCCGCGCGAGCTCCGTGATGCTGATCGGCTTCGGCCTGCTGGCCGTGGGCATTGTGCTGATGATCGCGTTTGGTCTCGGCGCTGTCTTGTGCGGCTTGCTGCTGGCCGGCGTGATCGTGCTTTACGATGTCTGGCACAAGGGAAACAGGCTGAGCCCGGTCGTGATGGGATTATGCCGCGCGCTGGTTTACATCGGAACCGGCGTTGCCGTGGCCGGCGGCATCTCAAACGCGACCCTCATCGGCGCGGCGGCGCTGGCCTGTCATGTGGCCGGCATTACCTATGCGGCCAAGCAGGAGAGCCTTGATCGGGTCGGGAATCTCTGGCCGCTGGTGCTGCTCGCGGTGCCTTTGATTGCAGCACTGCCTGTTTTGTTCGACGGGTGGACGACGATTGTGGCCTTCGTTCTGTTGCTGGCGGCTGACGCGGCTGCCATCCGGTTGCTGGTGAAACGGCCCTCGCCGGGTGCGGTGCCGCTTGCCGTATCCGGGCTGATTGCCGCTATCTGCCTGGTCGATGCCCTGGCGATTGCGGCGGCCGGTGGCGGGATTGTGATCGTCGCGATCTGTGCGCTCGGCTATCCGCTGACGCGGCTGTTTCAGAAGTCGATTCCCGGCACATGAGTGATGTCATGCGTCGCTACGGATTTCCAGACAACGCATGAGATTCCCGTGCTGAATGAATTCCTCGCAACTGCTGACGGGTGGATCTCGGAAAGAACAAGCGAGCCGGGAATGACCTGGTTTCGAGGCGCCATCAGGGACGTGGCCAATGCCTCAACCGAGCGGCCGCTCAGCGTTGCCATCGGCCTCGCCCCGCGACGGCTCGGCAAGGCCGATCTGGCGCTCCCGAAGGCCGATCTGGCGCGCGCGGACACCTTGCGCGCCGGCCTCGATCTCAGCGACTGGAGCATCGATCAACTGGCTCGCGTGGCGCTGATGGCTGCCAGCTACAGAGGCGACGACGTTGGTTTCGCCGCGCGATTTGACAGCTTCTGCACCACCGCCGAAATCAATGAACTGATCGCGTTGTGCCGTGGTCTGCCGATTTACCCCGGCGCTAACCTCATTGAACCGCGCGCGCGCGAGGCCGTCCGCTCCGGAATGAAGCCGGTGTTTGAGGCCGTTGCCCACCGCAATCCCTACCCGCGCGAAAGCTTTGCGGAAGACGCCTGGAATCAGATGGTGGTGAAGGCGTTCTTTATCGGCTCGACGCTGTGGC
Organism: uncultured Pseudomonadota bacterium; assembly: GCA_963771225.1. Classification (GTDB taxonomy): domain Bacteria; phylum Pseudomonadota; class Alphaproteobacteria; order Rhizobiales; family Xanthobacteraceae; genus Bradyrhizobium. The sequence continues at coordinate 325,333 of CAVYSR010000020.1, forward strand.
CGATCCAGGGACTGGACCAACGCGCCAATCCTCGTCTCGCACGCATGCTGGTCGGACTGGCGCAGGAGCGCTGGGCCGCGCAACGCCCCGTCAGCGGCGAGCTGTGGCGATGCGTCGCGCCGCACGCCGATAGCGAGGGCGTCTCGGCGCTAGCGCATGGCTGGAATGCCGGAAACGACAAAGAGCGCCTCGCGATCGCTTTGGCATTGCGGCGGACGCCGGACCTGCAAGCTGGGTTGCCGATGGACGAGATCGCTCGTCTTCAAGCGAAGCTAATTGCCGAAAAAGCCGAATGGCGCGATCTCGCATGAGCTGGCTCGACGATCGTCCGGCTGCGGCAGGCCTGACCTTGAGATTCCTGTCGGGGCTGCTGACGGTTGCCATCCTCATTCAATTTTTTATCGCTGGAATGTCCTCCATCACCCACCCGGAATGGTGGGAATATCACAAGATTTGGGTCAGCATTTTTCAGTGGCTGGTCTTGCCGCTGCCGGTACTTGCCTGGTTTTGCGGAAAGCCTCGCGGCGGCCGTACGCTATTCGCATCATTGCCGATTTTGCAGATTGCATTGCAATATTTTCTGGTGCATCGGGCACTCGACGGTCGCTTGCCGACCGGCGTCGGGTTGCATGCCGTCAACGCCGCATTGATGTTGATGGTCGCGACCCTGCTTATGCTTGGCTGGCATCAGGGCAAAAGGATCCATCAAAGATCAGAAAGTTTGATCGGGAAAAATTCTCGATTCTGATTTCATAAATTGCTGAAAATCATCGCCGATGTGAGGTCACTCGACAAATGAGCACGATCGGCTCTTGGCTTGCAGGTGGATTTAGGGTTAGACTAAAGCATAATAATGCGCGAGGTCGCTTCGGGCACTGAGAGCCGTCGACCGCAGCGCAGCAGGAACGAGCGTCAAAACAAACAAAACGAGCACCTGCTAATGTGGAGGAATTTTACACGGGCGGCGCTTTTTTGCTGCCTGGTGGTTGTTGCCTCGTCGTTGTCGCCGGTCATGCTACGTGCGGCGGTCGCGGGCGGCGATGCGCGCCGTGGCCAGGCGATCTTCTTGCAAGATTGTCAGGGCTGTCACGGCCCCGACGGCAAGGGTGGCGGCAAGGGCTTCATGCCGCATGTCGGTCCGCTTGCCCGCAAAGGCTACATCGAGACCCTGCCCGACGACTATCTAGCCGACGTCATCGCCGAAGGAGGTGCTGCCGCCGGCAAGAGCGCGTTCATGCCGTCCTGGAAGAACACGCTGACGCCGCAGGATATCGCCGACGTCGTCGCATTCATTCGAACTCTTGTCGTCGAGTGAGCCGTATACTTCAAAAAAAGCACTTCAACAAAATGCACTTCAATAAAAACGCACTCCAATAAAACTAAAAATCAAAGGTACCGGGAGCTAAACCAACGCAAGGAGGAACACATGAGGATGCCGACGTGGATGATTCTGGCTGCATTTGTCGCAGTTCTGCCTGCCGGCCAGGCAATGGCCGATATGGACGCCAAACCGGGTAGCCCCACGGCGGGCGACTGGTTGAAGCGCACGCCCGTAACCCCCAATCCCGACAAGGTCATAGTGCCCTCGGGTTACAAGGTCGGGGTATTCAAGGCGGGGCTCGACACGCCGTCCGCCGCTGCCGTCGACAAGGACGACAATGTGTGGGTCGCCATTTCCGGCCAGTTGTTCAACACGCTCGACACCATCGAACCTCCGCATGTCAAGATTTTCGGCAAAGACGGAAACCTGATCAAGGAAGTCGGTCGCGGCGTCTTCAAGACCGTCATGAACGAGATCGGCTACTGCGCCGAGAACGACACGATGTACATCCCGGAATACGGCGAGAAGATCTGGGAGATGAAAGGCGTCAACGGCGAACTCAAGCTCATCATCAAGGATCTGCCGATCGGCGACCACCGTAATGGCGGCATTACCTGCAAGGACGGCTTCCTGTATTTCGCGCTCGGCTTCCGAGCAACACCGGCTTTGCCGATCCCGACAATCACGGCTGGACCGACATTCCCAATGACCCATTCTGGGTCAAGCACAAGGATGGCCTCGGGACCACCCCGCATGATCCGGTCTGCCGCGACATCGTTCACACCGGCCTCAATGTCCGCTCGTCGGACGGCCGATTGACCGGTGCGTTGATGCCGGTCGGCGTCGCCGCGAAACCCGGCCAGGTCGTCAAGGCGCAGGTGCCCTGCGGCGGCTCCGTCATGCGGGTCAAGATGGGCGACAAGGATGGTGAAGGCATCTATCCGCACGAGAAGATGGAAGTTTACGCCATGGGCTTCCGGAACCAGTCCGGCGTTGCCTTCGGACCAAAAGGAACCAAGTGGGAGAACGCGCTCGCGGTCTCCGACAACGGCGCCAACGATGTCGGCAATCGCCGCGTCGCCAATGGCGCCGAGAAGCTCTGGATCGTGACCGAAAAAGGCCAGGACGGCGGGTTCCCCGACAAGGAGGGTATGGGCTTCGTCACCAACAAGCGCTTCTCGCTGATTCCCTACCTCGGCAACCCGGTCGACCGGCCCTTCCCGCAGCTCTACATCGGCGACAAGCCGTTCATCAAAGCCCCCGGTCCGTACCACTTCCAGCGCCACGTCGACGGCTATCGCGGCGTGCCGCTGATCGTCGCCAATCCGAATCCCAACGGCTACATCAACCCGGTGCTGGAATGGGATACCAACAACCCGCTCGACGGGATTGCGTGGAGCGCGTCGAACTTCGGCGCCAACAACAATCTGTTCGGGGCGGTGTACGGGATCCTGGACACAGGTCCGGAGAGCCTGGTCCCGACCTGGCCACTGGTGCTGCGGATCGAGTTTCTCGAGCCGGCCGGCGTCAAATGGTCGAAGTTCATGCAGAACATCGATCCCGGTCCGAATGCCTATCAGAAGCCTGAAAACCGCGGTGGGCTGGAGCGCCCGAACTCGGTGGTGTTCAGCCGCGACGGCAAAACGATGTATGTGGTTGACTACGGCGAGGTCTACACCAACTTCCAGATGCCGACGCCTTTCTACACGGTTGGGAAGTCCGGTGTGATCTGGACCATCACCTATACCGGCGGTTAACTAGCCGCCGGCAACGAACCGTCGGTCTTGCAAGCTTTCGCAAGGGGCAACTTTCAGCCCCTTGCGCGGGCTGCCGAGTTCGCGCGGAAGGACACTTGACGAATGACGACGATCGGCTCGCCTCCCGGGACATTTCCTGGCACATTCGCTTGTGATGCCGGTTCCCTCAAGGAATTGCTCGCGGATGCGACACTCAGCTGTCCATGCTGCAACGGGCAGCTGACGCCGGAGAAGTTGGCCCGCCTGTTGGACGACGTGCAAAAACTGGCGCAAGGCCGGATGGTCACCGACGCCGAACCAGTGGCGCAACCATCCAGCCATGCCGGCCGCCACGCCGGCATGATCATCAACTCGCACGCGCACATGATCTCGCGCACCACCGACGACTATGAAGCGATGGCCAAATCGGGTGTGGTCGCGGTCATCGAGCCGGCGTTCTGGCTCGGCCAGCCGCGCACCAATGTCGGCAGCTTCATCGATTATTTTTCGCTGATTTCGGGTTTCGAACGCTTCCGCGCCGGTCAGTTCGGCATTCGGCACTACTGCACGATCGGCCTCAATCCAAAGGAGGCGAATAACGAGGCGTTGGCGGAAGCCGTCATCGATGCCTTGCCGCGGTTTCTGGTGAAGGAAGGCGTGGTGGCGATGGGCGAGCTTGGCTACGACGAGCAGACCCCGCTTGAGGACAAGGCGCTGCGGGCGCAGATCGAGCTCGCCAAGGAGTTCGAACTCCCCATCATGATTCACACCCCGCATCGCGACAAGCGCCCCGGCACATTGCGAACGATGGATGTGCTGAAGGAGCATGGCTTCGATCCGGCGCGGTGTGTCATCGACCACAACAACGAAGAGACCGTTCGCGAGGTTCGGGACCGCGGCTACTGGTGCGCGTTTTCGATTTATCCCAACACCAAGATGGGCAGCGAACGAATGGCCGCTATCGTCGAGAGCTACGGCCCGGAGCGTCTGATCGTCAATTCCGCCTGCGATTGGGGGGTGTCGGATCCACTCGCGGTCGCCAAGACAGCCCGCCTGATGGCGCAGCGCGGCATCAGCACTGAGGCCATCCATCAGGTGGTTTATAGCAACGCGCTGAAGGTCTACGGCTTGAATACCGAAATGAAGGAAGAGCATTGGCTGGCTCCATCAGCCATCGACCAGCGCACGCTCTACGAAGGCAATTCGGTGCTGCGTGGCGGCCAGACGCCCCGGATCGAGCAACCGGGACGCCTGGTCGACGACTTGCAAATCACCTGATCCCGGCCGGGCCCGATCTGTCGGAAGCCCGCGGTCGTCACACACCGAACAGCCCGTCGGGAAATCAATCTGCATTTCCGGCGGAGCCCACTGAACCAGGCTCATCCGGGCTCTGGTCGCTACCTCGAAACCGACAGCTCTTTGCCGCCCGCGTCGAAGACCTTTATGGGCGTGGTCGACGCATTGAAAATCCGGATCGGTACACCGGTGGAGTCGATGGCAAGCCTTAATTTTACGGCGCCGGCGGAATCGAACAAGACAAGGCCCGGATTGGAACCATGGGCTGTTAGCGCCAACCGGGATTTTCCGTCCGCTCCCGTCAACTGAAGATCCGGCGAGCCGTCGTCGGCCAGGGCGAACGATAACCGTCCCTCGCCCTTTGGGTCATTAAGCCGCAGAATTGGCGCACCGGTAGGTGAAAGACCGAACACCGCTCGCACCTTGTGTTCTGGACCGTAGAGTCCAAGCGAAGGCGCTCCCGATGAAGAAAGTCCGAGCACGATGCCAGTGTGGTCCGGGCCATAGAGTCCCAAAGTCGGCGCACCGTCCTTGCCGACCGCCAGCATGGCGGCGATTTCGCCCTTTCCATTCCGCAAGATCAGGCGATCGGCATCGACGGTCCGAACCGTGCCGTTCAAGACAGTCGCGCCCACTACGGTTGCGGCGATAGCTGCCGCGGCAATGGTCACGCTGCGCCGCAACTGGTTGTGATCGGAACGCAAACGCTCAAATCGCGCGTCCAGCAAATCGGCATTCAGTTCGGCCGTCTTTTCTCCCGCGGCGTCGCCTTCAGATCGGCTACTCCTGATCTCGCGATAGAAAAACAGCGCTGCCGCCAGTCCGCTCACGGCCGCGGCAAACAAGGACGCGAAACCACTGCCATTTTCAAAGCTGAAATGACGAGCTCCATGACTTGCGAGGAAATACGAGTAGAGGGAGAAGCAACAGCTCAGAGACAAAAGCACGCCTGCCATCAGGAATTGTCCCGAGGGCACTTTCTGGCGCATGGCGGCGCGCAACGCGGTTCGTCTCTCGGCCAACGTGGTCCGCTCGTTGGTCGGAGTCAGCAAGCGAAGGCTGGGCTGGAGCAACAAGACATACCAGAAATTCAGGAACAGCAGCAAAGAGAATAACGCGAATACGATCATGACAATCGTATCGCGGACGGTCGGATCATCGTGACCCGTCAAAAACGCTTCCCCGGCGACAAAGCCGGCAAAAACCAGAAGCCAAAGCAGGAAAGCCAGCAGAAGGCTTCGTTTCCGCCCGCGCTTGACCCGCGCAACGATTTCGTTCTTTTGCGCCTCGCTCGCCAGATAGTGCCGCGATTTGCCAATCACCCATAAGCTCGGCACGCGGATAATAAAGCCGTTGGAAGTTTGCCGGAACGCGCTGGCTTCGAAGATGTCGATCGGATCACTCACGGTCGCCTCCCTGACTGGAATTCGCGCCGGTCTGACCCGCCATTGCGGTCAGATCCAAAAGCGCGGTTTCGACGCGAGGAACCGTCCCCTCGTGTCCAGTGGACGCAAGGACATGAAAGTCCGTTCATTAGCGGTGTGAGATGAGTCACATTTCAAGACGGGCCGCTGCGGACTTCGGTCCAGGGGCGGAAAACCAGCGGAGACGCGAAGAGGACTGGCCTTCAGCCAGGGCGACCTGCCGCGGATTCGCTCGATCCGCTCTGGCCCGGCGCGAGGACGATGACGGTCGCGCCCAGCTTGGCGCGATCAAACAGATCGATCACATCCTCGTTGGTCATGCGGATGCAACCGGATGACACGGCCTGGCCGATATATTGCGGCTGGTTGGTGCCGTGGATGCGGTACAGGGTGTCCGTCTTGCCCTGGAAAAGGTATAGCGCGCGCGCCCCCAGCGGATTGGCCGGACCGCCTGGAACGCGATCCGGGAACGGGCCGAGACGCGCCCGGATATCCGGCGTCGGGATCCAATCCGGCCATTCAGTCATCCGCCCGACCGTAGCGACGCCGGACCACGCCAACGCTTCGTTGCCGACCGCCACGCCGTAGCGGACCGCCTTGCCTTCCGGCATGACGTAATAGAGATAGCGCGCGTCGCTATTGACCAGGATCGTTCCCGGCGGATCCCTAGAGGGATAGTCGACGACACGCCGGCGAAACTGCTCCGGAATGTCCGCCTGCGCGTAGGGCGGATTGGCCAGCAATTCCCGGTCCCTTGCCGTGAAATTCTCCGGCAGCGACGACGACGAAAAGCGCGCCGAGTCGGTGCAGCCGCCGAGCACCAGCCCGAGCAGCCCTACGAGTATTAACACCAGCCTGGACCTCGGCATCGCCTCCTCCAAAGCGTTGACTTTACGTCATTGTTTCTCGAATAGCGCGGAAATCAAGGCCGGATTGGAACTGCATGAGGTCGGCGGAAGGTCCGAAACGTCGGTTGGCCTTAGTAAGTTACGTTCAATCTGACTTGCGTCTTCAAATTATAGACGGGGTAATCCCTAATAATCGGCACCCCCAGCTCGAATGACATCGCGACATTTTTCGACAATTGCCGCCCTATTCTGGCGTCAAAGGGCAGGAACAGCCGGCCGGTCTGGCCGGTGACCGGGTCGCCGTAATTGATGCGGATGTCCGGGCTTGGATAGAGGGTGATGAACCAGTGGTCCGGCAGACCGATATTGAAGGTCGGCGCGAACTGAAGATTGCTGATATTTTTCTTGGTCGGATCGCCGGCGAAACTGACGTCGTACCGGAACACCGGCTCGAAATAGCTCGATGAACTGATCTCCCACAACGCATAACGAAAGCCGCCGGCGGGCATGATCTGCCATTTTCCCGAACCGAGCGTGTCGCCGCCCGTGGGCATGATCAGGCGGGCGCCAAAGCCGACCGTCCAGCGCTGGTCCAGATTGTGGATGATCACGGCCTGGACATCGGCATCGCCGATGCCAGTGAGAAAGTCCCCCTCGGGATTGCTGGACGAGACGGGATTCTTCGCCAGCAGCGGCAGATCGGCGCGCAGCGCCAGGATCCATAGCGGCGCCAGATCCAGCGAATGATCCATCCGCAGATTGGACGTCTCGGTGGTGACGTCGCGCGTCGATCCCGGCGTGCTGCCGGTTCCAGGAGCCGTCCTGTAGTAGTACATCATCTGGAAAAGGTTGGCCGGAGGCCGAAACAGGTCGTTGCCATCATTGGCGCTCTGATCCCGCGAAGGTGCGACTTGTGCCGCGGCGCCATCCGGCCACAGCGCCAGGAACGCGAGCAGCCAACCACCAATGAGCGCCCGGGCGTCAGGCCCGGGCCGTCATGATGGCCGCGCCACTCTGGCGCCACCCGCGGCAGGATAATCCTTATTTTCGTTCCCTCGTCGGGGTCGCTGTCGAGATTGATGCGGCCGCCCAGGCCATTTGTGACGATGGTGTGGACAATATGCAGGCCGAGACCGGTGGACCCCCGACCACGGCGTGTGGTGAAGAAGGGATCGAATGCCTTGCGCCGGACATCAAGGCTCATGCCGCAGCCGGTGTCGGAGAACAGAATTTCAACATTCTCGTCACCTGACGCCCGCACCCTGACACTGACAGTGCCTTTCCGCCGATTGGGAAATGCGTGGGTTACCGAGTTGAGGAAAAGATTGGTGAGGACCTGTCCGTATGGACCCGGATAGCTGTTCATCGTCAGATCCGGCTCGCAGTCGACGCGCAGCGTCACGCTCTGCTTTTCGAGACCCGGCCGCAGGCTCCTGATCACTTTTTCGGTGAGATCGCCCAGATCGAAGATACGCTGGTTGGAGTAGTTCCGGTCGATCGCCACCTGCTTGAACGACTCGATCATTTCGGCGGCGTGATTGAGATTGGCGACCAATTGAGACGCCGCCGCATGGCTGTTCTCAAGGAACTCGTTCAAAGTGGATCGCTTGAGAATGCCGTGCGTCAATTCATCCGCGATCACGGCCGTCTTGCGTTCCATCGACGAGGCAACCGTCAGGCTGGTGCCGACGGGGTTGTTGATCTCGTGCGCGACACCTGCCACCAGCCGTCCGAGGGCTGCGAGTTTTTCCGCTTCAATGAGGAAGTTCTGGGTCTCCTGCAAATGGTGCAATGCGGCTTCAGCCGCGTCTTTTGCGCTGCGCAGCTCCCGTTCGCTGGCATGCAACGCCGCCTCGGCGCGCTTGCGCTCGGTGACCTCCTCCGCCGCGACGTTGATGCCCACGATCTCGCCGGCCTCATTGCGCAGAGGATGCCAATAAGTCACCCATGAACGCTCCTCCACCTGATCGGCGCGCTGGCCCGCGACCTCGATGCCGGTCACCGGATCGCCCGTGTTCATGATCGAGCGGACAATGCCTTCGACCGCGTCCGCCAGCGCCGGCACGCAGTCGCGAACCGTTCGTCCCAGATGATCCTCAACCGAGATGCCGCAGATCTCGGTCAAGCGCTGGTTGATCTGCAGATAGCGGCAGTCCGGAGAAAGAACGGCCAGCCCTATCGGCGCCGTATTATAGATCAGCTGCAGCGCCGGTTGCTGCGGAACCGGCATGCCAACGACCGGCGACACTTGCGCCTGACTTACCCCATGTTCCCCACTCGTTGACAACAACCGCTCCTCGTTAAGGTTCAGCCTTTGCCCAACAGCGTCGCATTATACCCCAGTCAGAACGGATTGACGTAATTTGTGATCGCGATCTGGCGTAATAATACCTTTCGGATGATGTGGGCGGCCTTTACGCGATCCATAAAAATCGCAGCTGTGCCGGTGCTGCCGGCCGGCAACTGACAACTATTCCGCGGCTCGCGTCCTCTTCACGCAGCGGAATCCGACATGGCTCGTGGAGGTATCGACGGCTTCGGCATGGCGCGCCGCAGGCCGGTAGCGGCGGCAATAATTCGGCGCGCAGAGGTGCGACCCGCCCTTCAGCACCTTGCGCGGATCCTGATGTTCGGCAGGCAAGGATCGTAGCTTGCGTCTTCGCGGCCGCCGCGCGGGTTTTCGGGAATGCAGCACGCCTTTGGCGCATCGGCCTCATGCTTCGGCGTATACCAGTCCGAGGTCCATTCCCAGACATTGCCGATCATGTCGTGAAGGCCGTAGCCGTTCGGAGCAAAGGCACTCACCGGCGAGGTGCGGTCGTATCCGTCGAGGTGGAGATTCTGCAGCGGAAAATCGCCCTGCCAGGTGTTGGCCATATGCGCGCCACCGGGCGTCAATTCGTGCCCCCACGCGAACTCGGCACCATCAAGGCCGCCCCGCGCCGCGAATTCCCACTCGGCTTCGGTCGGCAGATCCTTGCCGGCCCATTTGGCGTAGGCCTCTGCATCCGCATAGGACACATGCACCACCGGGTGATCGTCCAACGTATTGATACTGCTCTTCGGGCCGTAAGGATGCCGCCAGTCGGCGCCCTTCATGAAAGTCCACCACTGGCTCCAGTCGCGCAGGTCGAAGGTAGATTTCGGGCGAACGAACACGAGAGAGCCGGCATAAAGCATATGCTGCAGCGCGCCGGGATAGTCTTCCGGACAGGGCGGAATCTCGGCGAAGGTTTTGTGACCTGTCGCCTTCACGAATTGCTTGAATTGGCGGTTTGTCACCGGGGTCGGGTCGAGCCAAAAGCCGTCGACCGAGACCCGATGCGCCGGCGCTTCCTCGGGATAATGATGATCCGATCCCATGCGGAACGTGCCACCGGGAATCCAGACCATGTTGCCGGTCTGGCGCCCTTCCGCTTGCCGTTCGTTCGGTCCGATGTCGATCCCCGGCAACGTCATGGCGCCCACTCCTGGCGTGCGTTACGGACAGGTGTCCGATCGCGATCTTGCCAGTTCCGTTTCTTTTTGCCTATGCTTTGCAAATTGTCAGCGCACAAATCTCTTCCTGCGCGCAAGCAGGTCGCTCACGCGCATCGTCAGCGGTACCGGTCCATAACGTAGTCCAACTCCCCGCCGATGTGATGTGCAGTTTGTGCCAATCTGTGGCGATGCGGCTTTCAGCCTTAAAATTCCGGCAATCGATCCAATGCATTGGTCCAGTGCGCGTCGTAGTCTCTGAAAATTCGAATGAATTTACTCAGCGCCAATTCAGCAACGAAGATGCATCGAGGCAACACCGCCGCGCGCTTTTTGTCGCAGCGCATGAAACACGCTGTTATCGCGTCCAAGTTGTGACTAGACTTGCTGATCGCCAAGCCGCGATCTGCCTGATCGATAAGCTGCGATTTGCGTTTTGGTCGCCTCCTTGGGGGGAGTTCGACGATGCGATACGGTTTGAATGCGGCAGTCATCGCGGGCGTATTTTGCCTCGCGCTGGGAGAACCCGCGTTGATCGCCGGTGGCCACCTCGGCGACTATCTTCCCGACTCGGGTGAAATTGCGTCCCCGGCCGGCCGCTACTTCGAGACTGACATTTATTTTCATGACAGAAACACCATCGGTGGTGTGAAGCCGCACTCCGATGGACGACGTGTCGCCCGCAATTTTGTGAGCCCGTCCTGGCGTTGCCGGCCCTTCGAGGTGACACTGTCATGAATGCGCCGGCTCAAATGAGCGGGTTCACTCCGGTCGATAGGCGCAGCATCAATGGTTTTGAGGAACTTGGCGACGCCGTTCAAGGCGCGCAAATCGAAGTCCTGCAACTCGGACGCGGGCGCTTACGCGGCTATTTAACTCACATGTCGGTCGGCGGAATGCCGTTCTCGGTGGGATCTTTTTCCGTCGGCGTCCGCACCAGAGGCGTCCTGAGCGACGATCGCGTAACCATCGGCATGCTGACAGGCTGCACCAACCGGGTCACGCAATGGTCGCGAGAAATGCATCCAGCGGACATTCTGGTTATTCCGCCCGGCGACGATCACGACGCACGCTTTCATGGCGGCGCCTCCTACGCCGTCATTTCGCTCGATCACGCCGAAATCGCAGCGAACCTTGGCACCGAGCTGCGGCTCGGAGAACCCGGTCTGGAGCCGAAAATTCATTTTCGCGCCAACTCCCATAGCGGTCCATTCGTCATTCGCCGCCTACGTGACCTGGTCGCACGTCTTGAGGATACCAGGCCGAGGTGGAATGCCGACGCCGCCACGTTTTGGAAACGATCGATCATCGAAATCATGACGGCGCCGCTTCTGTCAGACGAGGTTCCGGATCGAGATGGCCCTCTGCTCTCAGCGAGACGGATCGTCGGCAAGGTCGAAGACTACATCGAGGCAACCGGCTTGAGGCCCGTGCATATTTCCGAAATCTGCAGCGAAGTTCACGTTTCGCGAAGAACCCTGCATCGCGCCTTCAACGACGCCATCGGCATCGGACCGGTGGCATTTCTGCGCTGCCGCAGGCTTTGTTGCGTTCATTCCGTTCTGCGACGCAGCAACCCGGCGACCACCACGATCGCGGAGGTGGCGATGGACCAGGGCTTTCTAAATCTTGGCAGGTTTTCCGGCTACTACCATGCGTTGTTCGACGAATATCCATCGGAGACCCTGGCAAACTTCGACGCCGCGACCTTCCGGAGCAAAAGCCTGACGGAGCTTCAAAGATTGTCGCTTGGATATGGGTTAGCCGTGGGCCCGAACGGCTCAAGAATTCGACGACGGCTCGGCGGTGCGGCAGCGACCGTCGCTCTGGGTCGCCGACGCTGACGTCGCACGCGCCGATCGTCCGTCGGACGCTTCCGGTCTTTCTCAACTGGCTGACGTTTTCACCGTCAAATGCGCAGCACGGTTAGGCGGCAGCGCACCAACTCTCCGCGCCAACTTGTGCGATTTCCAGGCTTATGAGATCAAAAGGGGCTCGAGGCTGAATGGAGACGGGATAATGGCTGGTTCAGAGGTTCTTTCGGCGCGGGTCGATGACGGTGTGGCCCTCATAACCCTGGGGAGTCCAACCCGTATCTTTTTCGATCCGGAAATGAGTGACGCTCTGCTGGAAGCGATGACCGCTCTTGCGGCCGACGAAGCGGTGCGCGTCGTTGTGGTGACCGGAGGCGCACCGGGATATTTCGTGCGGCACTACTCGGTAGCGGCACTTATCAGCGTGGGTGAGAGACTAAAGGGTTCCGGACAACAATGGTCCGAGGATGCGCCATACACTCCCGGCAGCTTCGCGAGCGCTATGCGCCTTACCGAACAGATGCCCAAGCCGGTTATCGCGGCGATCTCCGGTACGGCAATGGGAGGCGCGTTTGAGTTTGCGCTGGCATGCGACATTCGCATCGCGCAGCAGGGCGATTTTCAGATCGGGCTCCCGGAAGTCAATATCGGAATCCTGCCAGGTGGCGGCGGCACCCAGCGTTTGCCGCGCGTTATCGGGACGTCGGCAGCGTTGATGCACATCCTTATGGGGATCACACTCTCCCCTGTCGAAGCGGCGCAGAAGGGGTTTGTCCACGAGGCCGTTTCCGGAAAAGCACTGGACCGCGCGATGGAGATCGCCGGCCATCTTGCATCCCATACCCCGCAATCCATTCGCGCCATCAAACGGCTGATCCGAAATGCCGTGGAAACGCCGCTGGATCAAGGTTTGCGGCTGGAGCGCAACCTGTTCATGGATTTATGCGGCGGCGACGAGGCGATTGCTCGGATGCGCGCCTACGAGAGCAGACGTATTACCGATCCGGCTCAGGGGTTAGGACTTTGAACGCAAGGCCAATCGGCTCTTCTCTATCGTTGCGGGCATCGCGGGCGGTCGGGTTCGCGCCACGATGCGACATCTCAGGGACGCGTTTTTAGCTGGGCAGCTTTTCGCAGGGGTCTGCTGGACCTGCTTATCAAAATATAGAATTATTCGATGCAAGCGCGCCCGCCCTGCATCCAACTCACCAGGCAAACCATGTCAGATTTGGCCACCACGACAGCATCGCCCCTGCACGACCGTTGTTGTTCCAGGAGTTCAAGGTCCGCGGCCTCAGCTTAAAGAACCGCCTGGTGGTGCCGCCGATGGTTCACTACCGCGCCGGGCCGGGCGGCACCTGCGGCATGTTTCACAATGTGCATCTCGGCCGCTATGCGTTCGGAGGTTTTGGACTTGTCTTTGTCGAGGCCACCGCCGTCGAAGAGGTCGGCCTGATCAACGAGCATGATCTCGGCATCTGGAACGACGCACAGGTACAGAGCTTCAAGCCTCTGATCGCCTTCATGAAGGGCGAGAACACAGCGATCGGCATTCAGCTCGCGCATGGCGGACGCAAGGCATCCTCGCAGCGCGCGATGGACGGCATGGGCCCGCTCACCCCGCAACAGATCAAGGCGGGCGCCAAGCTGTGGCAGCCGGTCGGCCCGACCAGCGAGCCGGTCGCGCCGGGATGGCTTACCCCGCACCAGCTCACGACAGATGAATGCAGGGCGATGGTCCGCACCTGGGCGGAAGCGGCCAGGAATGCCGTCAGGGCCGGTTTCGACGTGATCGAGATTCACACCGCCCATGGCTATCTGCTGGCGTCGTTTCTTTCCCCGGTTTCCAACACGCGCAATGATGAATATGGCGGCGACCGTGCGGGGCGAATGCGCCTGCCGCTCGAGATTGTCGAGGCGGTGCGGCGCGAAATGCCGGCAACGATGCCGTTGTTCGTCCGCGTCTCCGCGGTGGACGGCGCACAGAACGGCTGGAATCTGGATGACACCGTTGTCTTCGCCCGGGAATTGAAGGCCCGCGGCGTCGACGTGATCGACTGTTCGTCCGGCGGCATTTCGGGTTCGGCGACCGCTGCGCAGGTCCCGCGCGGCCTCGGTTTCCAGGTGCCTTACGCCGAACGGGTCCGCAAGGAAGCGGGCATTGCGTCGATGGCGGTCGGCATTATTCTCGAGTCACAGCAGGCGGAAGCCATCCTGGAGAATGGGCAGGCTGACCTCATCGCTGTCGGCCGGCAATCGCAGTTCAATCCCAACATCGCGCAGCACTGGGCCCACGATCTCGGCATCAACCGGAAGTTCGAGGACTGGACTCCCGAATATGGATGGTGGCTCGAGAAGCGCATTCGAACCATGGAAGGATTCGCCACGCCGACCGGCGTCGTCAAGCGATCGACGTGAGGTATCGGCTTAGAAACAGTGAAGCCTTCGCGGAGTCGCAGACTTCCAACAGCGGAAAACAACAAGTTCACCAGCCGGAAAAGGGTCCCCGTATGGCGATCGCAACGCGCGTGGGGGCGCGTAGCTATATTCGGCGTCCGGATCGCGTCGCCGGCGCGGGCGCTCATAACTGTAGTCGGCCACCGGCTCGCGTCGCCGGATCTTGATGCCGCCTTGCGGCTCCCCGCTCAGGAGCACGACGAAATCCGTGCCTTTGCCGGTCTCGGAGCTCAACGCCTCATCCGTGACGATCAGCGAGGTCCGCGGCGCGATCCCGGCAATACGATCCAAGGCGTCCTGTGGAATGGCAATCCGGTCGAGCGCGCTCCTGGCGCTGGCTGGCTCCGCCAGTTTGGCGCTGGCTGGCTCCGCGAGTGCCGGCTCGGTGTCGCGGCCATGCGAATGCGTGCCTTCCAGGGAGACGACACTCCATCGCAGCTTGGCGTCACCGCCCGTCTGCTCCATCGCGGTAAAGATATGCGTGCCGATCGGCCGATCGGGATCCGCAATCGTCACCGGAACATCCAGCACGGGCTCGAAACCTTGCCGGACATAAAGCCGCTGGGTCTTGCGGCTGATCAGCACCGATACCGGCTCGAGCTCGCGCGTCACCTGACGCGCCGCCTCATCCGCCGCGAGCCTCGCCGCCCCCGCGGCTGTGACGGCCTCGCGCGCAGCCGCGACGGTGTCGAGCTTCGGCTGCAGCTCCGTCTTCGCAGCGTCCAATTGCGCCTGCAACTCGGCAACCTTGGCGACGGCCTGGGCCTTGACGCTTTCAGCCCGTTCCTTGGCCTCGCCCGGGGTGGCGGAGCCAAGCGCCGCCTCGGCGGTTGCCAATGCCTCCTCGGCTCTTCGCTTCAGGTTGTCAGCCACCCGCACCGCCATCATGGCTTTCGTCGAGTCCCGATAGGCCACCCCGGCGGCGCCTCGGGCTTGCTCCACCTTTTTGGCCGCCTCGTTGGCCTCCGCTACACGGGCCGCTGCCAGGGCGCCGGCGCCTGGCCTGGCCTGAAACAGGACCGGATGGTCGATCTCGACGGGCGTCACATCGGCCGGCGCCACGATCACCCGCAAGCCCATTTCGGTCAGGTCGAACAGGCGTTCGGCGAAATCGTAGGGCATCCGAACGCAGCCATGAGATGCTGGATATCCCGGCAGATTGCCGCCATGGAGCGCAATGCCCGACCAGGTCAGGCGCTGCATGTGGGGCATCGAGGCATCGTCGTAAAGGTTGGAGTGGTGATCCGCGTCCTTTTCGATGACGCTGAAGATCCCGGCGGGCGTCTCGCGTCCACTCTGACCGCTCGACACCGGCGCCCGGAGGATCCAGCCCTTGGCGTCGTAGACGGTGATCCGCTGGTTCGGGAGCGAAACAATCGCCATGATCGGCTGGCCCACGGGGCGCAACTCAATGGACTCGATCGCGCGTTCGCCGCGGCGCCCTGCGGCACCCGCATGACTTACCGCCACGATCAGCGCGACCAGAACGGCAATGGCAAGATGGACCGACCGCAGCCTCGCCGGTTGGCGTTTCGAATTCACTGAACGAGACCTCATTGATCGCGGTGATCGCTACCTTGCACTTTAGAAGAATTCAAGGCCATCCGGTCTAGCCCGCCAAAACGAAACTTCCGGAATGCTTTCGTTATCCTTGCAGGCAACCGCGGGCATTAGCCGTGTTTAAGACTTAAAGCCCGCGTCTCCCGAACAGCCGGAGCCTGACGCCGCTGAATGAGTTGCTCGGGGCCGAGAGCCGGCTGCCGCAATCCGCCTGCTGCTCTGCCAAGGCGGATTGATATGAAATCAATTAGAATGCCGGCCTGGCGGATGATCCTTACCTTTTGGCGAAACGATAAAATTGCCGATTGGAGGGCAAGACCTCGCGAAGAGTAAACCAACTGACATACTGGCATTCCGTCTGATTTATCGGGACCGGAAAAACACGGGACGTTCGACGAAACATTCAATGCTCAACGCAATCATGTCCGATATTCATGGCAACAGGCAGGCATTCGAAGCCTGTATTCTGCATGCCGAGGCCCATAACGTCGGACGCTATATATTCCTCGGTGACTACGTCGGTTACGGCGCGGACCCCGAATGGGTCGTGAGCAAAGTCAGATCCTACGTCGACAACGGCGCCCTCGCTGTTGTCGGCAATCATGACCGCGCCATTTCCGATCCTTCGATTTCAATGAACAGAAATGCGGAACTTGCGATCGAATGGACCAGGACCGAACTCAGCAATGAATCATCCAGATTTCTCGACCTGCTGCCCTTGACGGAGGAGGAAGCCGGGCGACTTTACGTGCACGGCAACGCCTCCGCCCCTTCGCGGTTTCACTACGTGCTCGACACAGAGACGGCTCGCCAGAGCCTGCATTCGACCCATGCGCAGCTCACTTTCTGCGGTCACGTTCACACGCCCGCCATCTATTCGTTGGCAACCACCGGGAAACTCACTTCATTCCAACCCGTGCCGGGCGTGGCAATCCCAATTCTGAAGCAACGCCGGTGGGTGATCGTCGTCGGATCGGTCGGACAGCCGCGCGATGGTCATTCGGCCGCATCTTATTGCACCTTTGACGATCAAACATGGGAAATTACCTTTCACCGCGTTCCCTATGATGTCGAAACCGCCGCTGCAGTAATTCGAGCTGCCGGACTTCCGCACCATCTCGCCGATCGCTTGTTTCGGGGGCGATGAGAATGACCAAGCCACGACTTGCCTCGGGGTCGATCATCGACGGATTTACCATCGGTGAGACGATCCACACCGGGGGCATGGCGATGCTCTGGAGCGTGACCCATCCCGATATAGACGTTCCCCTGGTCATGAAGGTGCCACTCCTGTTTGAAGGCGAAGATCCAAGTGCGATCGTCGGCTTCGAAATGGAGCAAATGATCCTGCCGCGCCTGTCGGGCCCCCACCGTACCGAGATTCTTTGCCGAAGGCGATTTCAGCGTTCAGCCCTACATTGTCATGGAATATGTCACCGGCCAGACCTTGAAGCCGCTACTGGCGCAACTTCCGCGGAGTTATCGCGAAACCATCGAGATCGCCGCGCGCGTCGCGACCGCCATCAACGACATTCATCGTCAAAACGTCATTCATCTGGACATCAAGCCGTCAAACATTCTGGTGCGACCAGAAGGAGAAATTGTACTTATCGATTTCGGTCTTGCTCACCACAATCAGCTGCCCGACCTGATGGAAGAGGAATTTCGTCTCCCCTACGGAACCGCGCCATATATGGCGCCCGAGCAGGTTCTTGGCATACGGCGAGACCCGCGAAGCGACATTTTTGCGCTCGGTGTTTTGATCTATTTTCTCTCAACCGGCAGCCGCCCCTTTGGCAAATCCCAATCGCTTGCCGGCCTTAAACGGCGTTTGTGGAAGGACCCCATACCGCCTCGGGCCATCAGGCCCGACTATCCCCCTCAATTGCAGGAAATCGTCCTGCATTGCCTGGAAGTGAATCCGGCGGCGCGCTATCCGACCGCGGCACAGGTCGGCTTCGATTTGCAAAATCCAGGCCTGGTAAAATTGACCGAACGCGCCGAGAGGTGCAAGCCCAGCTCGTTCTGGACCTCATACAAACGAAAATTCAATCAGAACAATATCGATTTGCTGCGTCGAAATGCCATGACTGCACAGATTGCAACAGCTCCGATCATTATGGTGGCGATTGATCTGGCCGATAGAGCCGACACCTTGTCTGAAGTCCTGCGGTCACAGGTTAACCGATTTCTAGAGACTGCTCCGGGCGCGAGAATTGCTTGCGTCCACGTGCTCAAGCAAAATCGGCTGACCGTGGATCGCACGCTGGATGAAAGTGGTCACAACAAACATGCCAGCCGGCTGGCCGGCCTGAAGGATTGGGCCGAACCGTTGCGACAGCACGATCGTCAAATAACCTATCATGTGCTCGAAGCCGTGGACGCAGCGGATGCCATTCTGGATTTTGCCAACGTTAATCACGTCGACCATATTATTATGGGAGCGCAGGCGAACTCCAGGCAGCGCCGATTTCTGGGTAGCGTATCAGCCATCGTTGCTTCGCGCGCGCCATGTACTGTCACCGTCGTACGTCCACGAGATGCAGTGTCTTTGCGAGTGACGAATATGAATTCCGGCAAGTCACCCGATATCGACTAGATGACACACTCCTCGCACCGGCGCTGCCAGCTGCTCGCCAAACGATGCAGACGCCGTCGTTTTGGCGGCGATACATAATCGCCGCCCGGCGCGGCGGGCCCAATAAGCTCCCGCCTACTTCATACCAGCCGCGATCGCCCGCATCCGCGCGGCGGTCAGATCGTCGGCCGGAAAGAACGTCTCCAGCGCAAGCTCCGACAGCGTGATGTCGACCGGCGTGCCGAAAATCATCGTGGTGGAAAAGAAACTCAACACCTCGCCATTGAGCCGCATCTTGAACGGGATCGCGACGTTATCTGGCGACAACGGCGCCGAACGCGCCGGGATCGGATAGGCCTTGAGCTCGTGGTAGAGTTTTATCAATTCGGGATCGGCGGTGGCCTCGCACTGGCGATGCAGCCGCTCCAGGAGATGGCTGCACCATTCGGCGAGGTTGACGGTGCGCGCCGCCAGCGCGTCGGGATGAAAGGCCAGACGCAGGATATTGAAGGGTTGGCCGAGCAGACGCGCCGGCACGCCTTCCAATAGCGGCATCACCATGCGGTTGGCCGACACCAATTCCAGTGCCGGTCATAGGCCAGCGCCGGATTGGGCTCATGCGCTTTCAGCACCAGATCGATGGCCGCTCGCGCCGATTTCAGTGCAGGATCGTCGAGCGAACGCTGCGGAAAGGCCGGCGCAAAGCCGGCCGCGACCAGCAGCACGTTGCGCTCGCGTAGCGGCACCGCGAGCCGCTCGGCGAGTTTCAACACCATGTCGCGCGACGGCGCGGCGCGGCCGGTTTCCACAAAACTGAGATGACGCGCGGAGATCTCAGCGTCGCCGGCGAGATCAAGCTGACTGAGATGGCGGCGCTGCCGCCATTCGCGCAAGTGATCGCCGACATGGACGGGCTGGGTTCGTTCGGCGCGTGCCGTGGCAGAGGATGTGCTCATGGCGGAAAATCTACCATGCGAAGTTCACGCATTCCATTACCTGTGAGGTAAGGAAAACGCTCAACCGGCGGTTTTGGGGCCGGCGAGAGAGTCGAAAAGGCCCCTGCCTTTCGCGGGGGCCCTTCGATCGCGTCCATTTTAGGACGAGACTACCTCGTAGCTTGAGTAACCTGGTTAGTGGCTTCACTAACCGGGAGCGGGACTAGCAAAGGGCGCCGTCAGGACGTTGCCGTCTGGCGATCTTCCTAGCCTCCGTTGTACAATCGTCCCTGGTTGGTCGTAACACCCAAGCGGCTTATTCCATGACCGTTAAAGCGATTGGTTTCGATATTGCGAGCCGGGTAGCGATGGTGGCTCGCCGGGATGCTGTTCATCGACGAACGGAACGCGGGGCTCATGTAGGAATTGCCGCTGCTCTGCGCCATTGCGAACGGGCTGGACAGCACCAAAACTGTAGCCAGCGTGATGATTGAAACTTTCATAGTCATTTCTCCATTTTCTTGTTGCTGAACAATTCGAATTTCTCGTTGTTCAACGCTTGAAACTCATCGTTGCTGAACAATTCAAATCACGCAGGAAGGTTATGTTCCGTCGCTCGCGCTTCAAGGAATCGAGAGAAGCGCTAAAAATTTTTTTAGTATTTGCCGTCGTCTCAGGGAATTTTTTCCACGTCGATTTAACTAACAAATCCAAGGCACAGACAGCGTTCTCATCGACCGCGCCGGGTTCACGTTACCTGTGACGTAATCGAATTGCGTATCGGGGCGGCTCATCTTCACATCACAGGAGATGACCATGAGCACGCCTACCCGACCCAACTCGATCGCCGCCGGCATGATTCCGTGGATGCTCAATCTGGCAACCCGGCTCGTGGCGCGCATCCTCAACATGCCGGAGCCGCTGGTGCACAACACCGGTGTCTTCGTGTTCGTGCATGTACAGGCGGTCGAGACCAGCGTCGGCAGGCGCCTGCTGCGTCAGCTCCGGTCGTGGCGCCGATCGGCGTCCCAATTCATCGCCCGTCTACCCTCACCTCAAGGAGACCTGTCATGATCCATGCATCGCTGTTTCTGCGCCGCGCCTTCCTGCTGGATACCATCGCCAGCGGGATGATGGCCTTGTTGCTGACCTTCGGCGCCGGCGAACTGGCGCCGCTGCTCAATCTGCCGGAAGAATTGCTGCGTGAGACCGGCCTGGTCCTGATCGCCTATACGGCGCTGGTCGGCTGGCTCGCCACGCGGCAATCGATGCCGAAGGCGCTGGTGTTGATCGTGATCGCTATCAATGCAGCTTGGACGGTCGCCAGCATCGCGCTGTTATTCTCCAGCGCCGTGACGCCGAACCTGCTGGGCCAGGTCTTTATCGCTGGACAGGCCATCGTGCCGGGCGCGCTCGCCGAGCTGCAATATATCGGATGGCGCAGAAGCAGCGACGCGACGGTGGCGGCCTAGGCCGAGGCTTGCTGGTCCGGACCAAGGGCCGTCGCGAACGCACCAGGTTTCATGGAGTTTTCAGGCTTCATGGACGTTCTGGGCTTTGCGGCGGTCGATTTCTTGTAGGCCACTTTGGGTTGGCCATGGCCGTTCAGGTGCTTGCTGTCCAGAAGTTGGCCGTTCGAATGGCCATTCTGCTGTTCCTGCAGCTTTTGCTGCCGCTTCTCCCTGGCCTTCGCCGCCAGCTTCTCGGCCTTCTTCAAAGCCTTCTTCTCTTCCTTGGCCTTCAGGCGCAGCCGTTCCGCCCTCGCCTCGGCGCGCTTCTTCTTGCGTTTCTTCTCGCAGGCGTCGCATTTGCAGCCGATCGGCTTCAGATACGCCTTGAAGTAGTCGGTGCCGTAATCGTAATTGATTTCTTCGCCCGGCTCGATCTTCTTGATGGCGCGGATCACGACCTTGCGCTTGCGCGGGTTGACGTCGGATTCGGCGTTCGGCTTGCAGGCGTGATTGATATAGCGCGCGATGTTCTTGCGCACCGAGCCGTCGATGGTCCAGCGGCCGTTGAGTTCAAACAGGTATTTGTTCTCGATCGCGTCGTCCTTCTTCTTCCGGCAATCCAAGAGCGGCCCAAAATAACGGACTATTTTGGCGCCTTTCTTGATCGGTTTGGTGGCGAAGAGGCCAAGCCCGGTGCGGGAACGGCCGACACGATAGGGTTTATTCGACGAAATGGCAGGCATGATCGATGAAAACTGACACTGGTGAAGGCGACGGATCGCGAAGCCGCAATTCTAAAACGATTCCGCCGAAATGTCAGGTGTTTCGCGCATCTGCCGTGAACCTTCCCCAGATTGCGTCGATCGGACCGATGAAGGCTTTCTCTCCGCGTATCGCCGCCGCAACAGCAGGCAGTGACTACGGCTCCTGGCGGCCGGCCTACGGTCATCTTGAGCATGGCGTCCAGCAGGGTTTCGGCGTCCGCGCCCTTCGGGCTGCGGCGCAGGACATCGGAGAGCCGGTCATCGAGCAGCAGCATGGTGAAACCGTGGAGCAGCGACCACGACCGCACGATCGCGGCGGCCTGATCGAGCGACAAAGCCTGTTCGGAAATCTGCTCATGCCGGCTGGCGCCGATCGCGCCGGCCAGCCCTGCGAACGAGGCATTGGCGGCCTCATGCAGCGCCGGCCGCTTCATGTCGAGACGCTCGGCGCGGAACATCAGCCCGTACATGCCGGGATGCGCCTGCGCATAGGCGACATAGGCCTTGGCGCGGGCCGTCGCCTTCTCCGTCAGCGAGGTGCCGGCCGCGGCGGCAGCCGTCATCGCGGCGCTGAATTGCCGGTAGCCGATCGCGGCGAGTTCGCTGACGAGGCCGGTCAGGTCGCCGAAATGATGGGTCGGTGCGGCGTGCGAGACACCGGCCTCGCGCGCCACCGCGCGCAGCGTCAGTCCCGCCAGCCCGTCGCGCTCGAGCACCCGTTCGGCCGCCTCGAGCAACGCGCCGTGCAACGCGCCGTGATGGTACGGCGCGGCTTCCCCTGCTGCGGCGGAGGTGCGCGATGCGCTTCGTTTCCGCGCTGTCCGCGCCGGCGCAACATTATTGTTGGCAGCGGACCGGGTGCGGGCTCGGGTGTGGCGTTTTTTTTGTCATCCTCGTGTTATAGATCGCGATTTTTACACTGTAAAGATTTCGCTTGACGACCGCCGTAGCCGGCGCTATCGCTATCTTTACGATGTAAAGATAAACTGAGGGAGCGACTGATGCAGCAGCAAGCGACGACCCAGCCGGCGCGCACCAATCTGGCGCCGATACCGATGGAATGCGACGCCCCGTTTCTGAAAATAGTCGGTGAACTGCCGCGCGAACTCAACGGCACGCTCTATCGCAACGGCCCCAATCCGCAATTCGAGGCGCCCGGCGCGCACTGGTTCGTCGGCGACGGCATGCTGCACGCCTTCCATCTCGAAAACGGCCGCGCCAGCTACCGCAACCGCTGGGTCCGCACCCCGAAATGGCAGGCCGAACACGACGCCGGCCGCGCGCTGTTCGGCGGCTTCGGCCGAAAACTGCCCGATTCGCCCGCCTCGATTACGCAGGACGGCGGCGTCGCCAATACCAATATCATTTTTCACGGCGGGCGCCTGCTCGCACTGGAGGAGGGCCACCTGCCGACCGAGATCGAGCCCGGCACGCTGAACCGGCGCGGCTATTGCGACTATGACGGCAGCATCGCCGGACCATTCACCGCGCATCCGAAGATCGATCCCGTCACGGGCGAGATGGTGTTCTTCGGCTACAACGCCGCCGGACCGCTGACGCCGGCGCTGTCCTTTGGATCCGTCAATGCATCCGGCGTGGTGACGCGGTTCGACCGCTTCGAAGCGCCCTATGCCAGCATGGTGCACGACTTCATCGTCACCGAACATCATCTGCTGTTTCCGATCCTGCCCATTACCGGCAGTATGGAGCGCGCGATGCGCGGCCGGATGCCCTACGCCTGGGAGCCGGACAAGGGCGCCTATGTCGGCGTCATGAAGCGCGATGGCGCGGCCAAGGATATCGTCTGGTTTCGCGCCGAGAGCTGCTACGTCTTCCACGTCATGAATGCGTGGGAAGAAGGCGACCGCATTGTCGCCGACGTCATGCAGTTCGAGGAAGCCCCGTTGTTCAACCATCCCGACGGCTCACCGACCGACCCCCAGAAGTCGCGCGCCCGGCTGTGCCGCTGGACCTTCGATCTGTCGGGCAATACCGACCGTTTCACGCAAACCTATCTCGACGATATCACCGGCGAATTTCCGCGCATCGACGATCGCCGCGCCGGGCTGGCTAACCGCCATGGCTGGTATGCCTGCGCCAACCCCGGTCTGCCGATGTTCGGCGCGCTGTCGGGCGTGGTGCATGTCGATGGCAAGGGATCGCGGCTTGGTCAGTATCTGCTGCCCGCCGGCGACACCATCTCCGAACCGGTGTTCGTTGCCCGCGGCAACGATGCCGCCGAAGGCGACGGCTGGCTGCTGGCGGCGGTCTGGCGCGCCGGCGAGAACCGAAGCGATCTGGCGGTGTTCAATGCCACCGATGTCGAAACCGGCCCCGTGGCGCTGGTGCAACTCGGGCACCGGGTGCCGGACGGCTTTCACGGCAACTGGGTCGCGGCGGCGTAGGCTGAAGCGACTTGGCGACGGGCGGGCTCCAACCTCATTCGTCATTCCGGGCTCGCTCACTTCGTTCGCGCCCCGGAATGACGGCTGCCAGCTATTTCACTCCCTCCTCACTTTATTTTGACACTGTAAAGATCTGGCTTGACGCTTCCCCTCCGCACGCCTAAACACATCTTTACGATGTAAAGATTAGCCTCACGAGGCTGCCATGATGATCTTTCTGATCCTCGCCCCCTACGCCGCCTTCACCTTGCTGATGCTGGCGGGTTCGCCGGTGGCGAGCCTGTTGGCGGCGGCCGCGATCTGCCTGATGGTGATCGGCTATGACGTGTTTCGCGGCCGCGCGGTCAAGCTCCTCGGCGCCGGCTCCGCGATCCTGTTCGCGTCACTCGGCGGCTATCTCACTTTGATCGATCCGGGCCTCAGCCCGTCGGCCGTGAAGCTGGCGGTCGACTGCGGCATGCTCGCGATCGCGCTGCTGTCGCTGGCGATCCGCTTCCCCTTCACGCTGCAATATGCCCGCGAGGTCGTCGATGCCCAAACGGCCGGCTTGCCGGGCTTTTTGATGGTAAACTACATCATCACGGCGGTATGGGCCGTGGCTTTCCTGTTGATGTTGATGGCCAATCTCTTGATGATCTATCTGCCCGGCATGCCGCTGTGGTCGGGATTGGCGATCGCCTTCGCCGCCCGCAACACCGCGCTCTATTTCACCAGATGGTACCCGCGATACCGGCGCGCGAAATTCGCAAGCTCCGCCGGCGTTCTGTCCGGTTCGTGAACAACACCTCGAAACATTCAGCCAAACAACCATTCGACCAAACCCAGGAGGCAGGACGATGAAAGACGTGTTCGCCAAACTCGCCATCGACTTCTTCTCCACCATCGTGTTCATCGCCGTCTACCTGATCACCGACAACGTGCTGCTGGCGACCGGCGTGGCGATCGCAGGCGCCATCGCTCAGGTGATCTACGCCCATATCAAGGGCCAGCAACTCGGCTTCATGACCTATGCCAGCCTGGCGCTGGTGATCGTGCTCGGCGGCGCGACGCTGTTGACCAGCGATCCGCGTTTCGTGCTGGCCAAGCCTGCGATCGCGCATTTTGCGATCGGCACGATCATGCTCAAGCGCGGCTGGATGCTGCGTTACGTGCCCCCGATCGTGTCGGAGACCATTCCGGAATACGTCACCCTGGCGGGCTATGCCTGGGCGGCGCTGATGTTTGCGCTCGGCGCCGGCACCATCGCGATCGCACTGACCGGCGACATGAAATTGTGGGTGATCTATGTGTCTGTCGTGGCGGTGGGTGCGAAAATCGTGGCCTTTGCCTTGCAATATGTCGCGTTTCGCGCCCTGGTCAGAAGCCGGCTTCGCGCCGTCAACGCGTAACTTCGCGGGAAAACGTTCTGGAAGACGGTTAGGCTTGGGCGACAAGATGCGGTATACCCCCGCCAGGCTTGCCGCTTCCAGAACCATTCCGGTTTTGCGAACAGAATGCGAGGAGACCAAGATGGCCGTGGACGGAAACTGGAATATCGTCATGAGCACCCCGATGGGCGATCGCAATGCGACGCTGACGCTGAAGAATTCCGGTGGTGCGCTGACGGGCACCCAGGCCGCCGAGGGCAATTCGACTGAGATCTTCGACGGCACCGCCAATGGCGACGACCTCGCCTGGAAAGTCTCCATCACCAACCCGATGCCGCTGACGCTCGAATTCACCGGCAAGGTCGCCGGCGACAGCATCTCCGGCGAAATGGGCATCGGCCCGATGGGCAGCTTTCCGTTCAAGGGGACAAGGGCGTAAGGGGCGGACGCGCCGTCAAAGCTTTCCGCGCAGCCCCCATTGCTGGTCGTCCCGGCGAAGGCCGGGACCCATCGGCGAGGAGCCGCGTTTCGGCAATGAGGCAAGGCCTTCAGCTACAACCCACGTCCGGGGTTATGGGTCCCGGCCTTCGCCGGGACGACGAGATGTGACGTCTGCCCCTCACCCCAGATTCAATTCCTTGAAAAAATCATTGCCCTTGTCATCGATGATGATGAAGGCCGGGAAATCCTCGACCTCGATGCGCCAGATCGCTTCCATGCCGAGTTCGGGATATTCCACCACCTCGACCTTCTTGATGCAGTGCTCGGCGAGGTTCGCCGCCGCCCCCGATCGAGCCGAGATAGAAGCCGCCGTGCTTCTTGCAGGCCTCTCGCACCGCCGCCGCGCGGTTGCCCTTGGCCAGCATCACCATCGATCCGCCCGCCGCCTGGAACTGGTCGACGAAACTGTCCATCCTTCCTGCCGTGGTCGGGCCGAACGCGCCGGAAGCATAACCTTCCGGGGTTTTCGCCGGGCCGGCATAGTAGATCGGATGGTTCTTGAAATAGTCCGGCAACGGCTCGCCCCGCTCCAGCCGCTCGCGCAATTTGGCATGCGCCGAATCCCGCGCCACGATCAAGGTGCCTGATAGCGACAGCCGGGTCTTGATCGGATGCTTCGACAGCGTTGAGAGAATATCCTTCATCGGCTGGTTGAGATCGATCTTGACCACCTCGCCGCCGAGCGCCTGCTCGACCACTGGCAGATATTGCGCGGGGTTGTGCTCAAGCTCCTCGAGATAGACGCCGTCTTTGGTGATCTTGCCGAGCACTTGACGATCGGCCGAGCACGAGACGCCGAGACCAATGGGAAGAGAGGCGCCGTGGCGCGGCAGGCGGATCACCCGCACATCATGACAAAAGTACTTGCCGCCGAATTGCGCGCCGACGCCGAGCGACTGCGTCATCTTCAGGATTTCCTGCTCCATCTCAAGATCGCGGAAGGCGTTGCCGTCAGCCGAGCCGTGGGTCGGCAGCGCATCGAGATAGCGCGCCGACGCGAGCTTCACCGTCTTCATGCAGAGTTCGGCCGAGGTGCCGCCGATCACGATCGCAAGGTGATAGGGCGGACACGCCGCGGTGCCCAAGGTCAGCACCTTCTCTTTCAAAAATGCCAGCATGCGGTCACGGGTCAGGACCGAGGGCGTGGCCTGGAACAGGAAGCTCTTGTTGGCGGAGCCGCCACCCTTGGCCATGAACATGAACTTGTAGGCCAGGTCTGATCTAAGGAGCCGCCCTCGGCGTAGATCTCGCACTGCGCCGGCATGTTGTTGGCGGTGTTCTTTTCCTCATACATCGACAAGGGCGCTACCTGCGAATAGCGCAGATTGCGGCGCAGATAAGCGTCGCGCGCGCCTTCGCTCAAGGCCGCCTCGTCGTCGCCATCGGTGAGAACGCGCGAGCCTTTCTTGCCCATGATGATGGCGGTGCCGGTGTCCTGGCACATCGGCAACACGCCGCCGGCGGCGATATTGGCGTTCTTGAGGAAATCGAAGGCAACGAACTTGTCGTTGTCGCTGGCCTCCTTGTCATCGAGGATGCTGCGCAACTGCTTCAGATGCCCCGGCCGCAAATAATGGTTGATGTCGCCGAACGCGGCCTCCGACAGCGCTCGCAGCGCTTCGCGCGACACCACCAGCATGTCCCTGCCCAGCACGTTCTCGACCCGCACGCCGTCAGTGGTGATCTTCTTGTAGGGCGTGGTGTCCGCGCCCAAGGGAAACAGCGGCGTGTGCTTGTAGGGCGGAACGGGCTTGGGATTAGGGATGGCGGTGGGGGCGTTCATGGGGTGGTGCCTTTTTTCTTGGATGATCTCGCTGTTCGAGCCGGAGTCCGCTTCAGGCCCTTTATTGTATCGAGAGCATCAAGTTCCCGAAATAGGCGTGGAAGCCCCAACATACCGCGCGAACCCGCGTGAACACGCAGTGGTTTCAGCGACCGTTCCTTAAGCACTGCTCGATTTCAACAATCGTATCATACATTCGTGCGAGTAGCGTTTGTACGTCATGCGCGCGCACCCGCATAAACTCGTCAAGATGATCAAGGGTAACTATGTCTATGGTTGTATGTAGCTGCCAAGCTGATGCTCCCCTCCAATGGCAGCGAATTCTGTTCCGCGGCACTAGCTGCATATCGTTGAGCGGCTCGTCAAAGAAAGCCTCATACAGTTGGCCCTCGGATGGGGTGGTCTCTTGACGCAACTACGTCAATCTCCCTGGGAAGTTGTGTCTCTTCATCACGGACATGCAATCCTTGCCAGACTCGAAAATCGTGAATTCGACATATATTTGCCGCCTTAAATTCTGTTGGATAGCCCTCTTCGTTAAGCCATGCCTTGACTTTCTTGGTTAGTCCAGTTGACTTCTCGGCTTCGTCTTCATTCATCTTTGAAATTCTCGCTAACCCATATTTTTCCAACTATCACCGTGGGGCAGCGAGCGCAGCCTGGATAGCTCGCGTGGCGTCAAATCTCACGATCTCTGGTACCGTGAACGATGGCTAGCACTACGATCTCATCCGACGGCTCGTCCACCATATAGACAATGATGTAGGGCGCCTCAACGAGTTCGCGCGTTCCTTCGACCAAACCAAGCCGGCCTACGTGCGAGAGGCCGGAAATCGCGAGCCGGCTAATGCGGGCTCGAATGCGCCGGACCAATTCGGCCGCCGCACGAGGGTTGTCGCGGGAAATCCAATCGAAGATCTCGTCAAGATCGCTGGCGGCGGTCTCGCGGACGACAACCTTCATTCGCCAAGGCGACGGCGCAGCCGCTCGTTAAACTCGTCAAGCGTCAGCTTTCGAGCGTTTGGGTCGGCGCGTCGGCGCCGGATTTCCTCGACCTGTTCGTCGGTCAGCCGATAGACGCTTTCGTCCTGCAATTCCATCAGCATTAACACCTTCGCCGCATCCTCCTGCCGTTCGCTCGGCCAAGTCAGCACGCGGTCAAGCACAGCTTTCACCTGATCTTTGCTCATGTCATCCATATATCACGGTCCGGGAAAAGCAAAAAGCCCGCTCTTGCGCTAACCGTTGGCGGACGCTTCAATGCGCGCGAGGGGGCATTCACCATGGCATTGATTCCTGAATTTCGCAGATCGACCTTGCTTGCAGCCATGCTGGGGCTGCTGGCCGCGATGGCGCTGACCGTATCGGGCGTATCGCCGGCGCGTGCCGACCGCTGCGACGATCTCGCCGCCCAGCTCAAGGGCCAGATCGACGGTCTCAAAGTCGGCATCACCGCTGCCCGCGTCATCTATCTGTCGCATCCGCTGGCCAAAGAACTCTCCCTCGGCTGTGCAGGCCGTAAATTCAGCATCGAATTGTTTGCCAAGGCCAACGGCCGCAAGCCGAAGCCGGAATTCCTCGATTTCGTTGCCGGCGCTGCCGCCCTCATCTTTAGTTTGCCGAAAGATGAAATGCTGAAGGGGGTTTCACGGTGCATGTCGCGGCCGGGCATTTTTCGCGGCGACGATGTCTCGATGCGTTACCGGCGGCTCGACATGAACTGCACGCGGACGAAGACCGACGCTGCGATTGCGATCTCGCGCGGCAAGGACCAGTGAGGCGCGGCCCATGCGCCAGCAAAATCCCGGCAATTTTGAGGGGATAATCGAGCCTCCCGTTCACCATGGAGGCCGGATCGGCCAGAATAGCGCGCGGTTTAGGGTTCGGATTCATAAAGCCTTGGTCTTCGCCCCGTCACAGTCGGCTATAGTGTTTTCGAGCGAAGTGGACACCGGTTCGCGTGAAGAAAACGCGTCAAAACAAAAATCCGCACCAACCAGGGATCTTTTCCGATGAGTATTTCGGCGATCACGAAGCCAACTCCTATCACGACGCCTATTCCGGTGACGGCCACCGATACCAGCGCGGCCAAAACCCCGGACCCCTCGAACGATAACAGCGCCAACGATGCCACCGAGGCCCAGCCGCCGGTGGTGGCCGCCCTTCCCCCCGGCCAGGGAACGCGGATCGACCAGATCGCCTGAGGATTTGGCTGCTCCGGCTAC
The DNA here is from genome assembly GCA_963771225.1 of uncultured Pseudomonadota bacterium. Lineage (GTDB taxonomy): Bacteria > Pseudomonadota > Alphaproteobacteria > Rhizobiales > Xanthobacteraceae > Bradyrhizobium. The sequence goes on from CAVYSR010000020.1 coordinate 355,275, forward strand.
GACCCTGGACCAGCTGTCGTCGCCCGCGAAAGCGGGCGATCCAGTATTCCGGAGCTTTCGAGATTTTCACGGATGGCGGCGATTACTGGATACCCGCTTTCGCTGACATGACGACTACGGTCGGCCAACGCCCAGTGCCTCCGCCCTCACTTGCTTGCAGAAAAGCCGCCGCAAGTTTGCGGAAATGGCTACCGGCTGGCGCCGGGACTTTGTGGTAGGGATCGAACCGCCGCCGGCAAAATGGCTTATACTGGGGATAACAGCCATTCACGGAGCGAACCGATGCCCCAGACCAAGACCTACACCGGCGGCTGCCACTGCGGCATGGTGCGTTTTGAATGCACCACCGACCTTGCAATGGTAACCGCGTGCAATTGCTCGATCTGCACCAAGAAGGGGCTGCACTTCGCGTTCCTGCCGCCGAAGAGTTTTCAGTTGCGCGCCGGGGAGGACAATCTGAAGGAATATCTGTTCAACAAGCACGCGATCCGGCATCAGCTCTGCAACGATTGCGGCGTCGACGTGTTCGCGCACGGCACCAAGCCCGATGGCACCGAAGTGATCGCGCTCAACGTCAGCTGCATCGACGGCATTGAGCTCGAAAAGCTGGCGATGACGCCGATCGATGGACGGAACAGGTAGGATATCGCCAACGTGGTCCCGTCATTCCGGGGGGGGGGGCGCATTGCGGCGAGGGGGCAGATTGGGCGAGCGAGCGAGGCGCAGCATGGTTGCGCGGGGCGCTAAAGAGGGCCACCCTTACGCGTGCGGATGCGTCAACAGCGACTGCTGGGCCGTTTGCCCCCCTTCCGTGATGAGCGTGCCGCCGTACCCGTCCGAAGCAGTGACGAAGCTCGCAGCCATGTAGTTGCCGAGAAGCGCAAGCTTCGCGATGTGGGTTCCGTCCTTGACCGACAAGATGCCGCCGGTGTCGCTGCTGTTCTCCGAGTACCCCAGCGTCGTGTGGGCGCCGAAGGGGATAGTCGGCAGGTCGATGCTTTCTTGCGCGCCGAAGTCCGCCACCTTGCCGGTGAAGGTCGAGGGCCGGGCGAGCCACAGCTTGCCGGTCGGACCTGCAAAGGTCACCTTACCCGAATCCGACACCTTGACTTCCAGCACCGTCCCATCGGCGATCGTCGCCGGCGCGTTGCCCGCCTTCTGCTCGGCGACCGGCGGGTCGGTAAGCAGAGTGCCGCCATGGCCGTCGTCGTTGAGATTGAAGTTGTTGATGGTGTAGGCGCCGCTGAAGTGCAGTTGCGCCGTGTGGCCGAGGCCGTCCTTTATCGTGAGCACGCCGCTGGTAAAGGAAACTTTGTGTGCCGTCGCCGAGTCGATGTCGAGGAGATCGATCGTCTCACTGGTGCTGATCTTGTCGAAGCCGCTGATGATGCCCTTGAAGTGCACGGAGTCGTCGAGGACGAGACCGGAGCCGTAGAACGACGGATCGTTAAATTGAACGTTCGTCGTGGTTGGTCCGCCAAATTCGAGGCTGCCGTCAAATATAGAGGCAGTGCCGCCGGTGGCACCACGAGCCGCAACGATTTCCCCGCGGTTGAGGTCAAGCTTGCCGCCGGTATTGTTAAGAGGGCTGTCGATGTAAAGCACGGAATCAAAGTTGCTCCGCAATGTTCCGGTATTCGTCACGGTCCTTTCACCCGTGTCGATGACGAGCGGTGACGACCACTCCCCGGTCCCGTTTCGATCGTGCCGCTGTTTTTCAATGTCAGCCCGCCATCGCCGATGCGCCCGCCGCCCTCAATCGTATTGTTGACGTTGTTCAGCGTTGTCGGCACCCCGCCGGCGAGGTCGGCGCCACCTTCGATGAAGTCGGAATAAACGTAGTCCATCTCCACCACGCCGTGACCCGTGAGCGTTACCTGCGTCGACTTGGCGGTGGCGCCGATCAGCAGCGTTGTCGTGTAAGGTCCGGGGTAAGCACCCTGCCCGGGGTAATAACCCATATCGATGGTGCCGGTATTGTTGATCGTGCCCTCCAGCTCGGCGATGCTGCCTCCGCCTTCGACAAGCGCGATGTCGCCCTGGTTGTTGAGCGGCGCGGTGCTGCCGTCAAAGATTGTGGTGCGCCGACAGACCGTGAAAAGGCCAGCCGCCGGTCAGCGTTCCGCCGCGTATCGTGGTGTTTTGGAGACTGATGTTGCCCCCGGGTCCGGCCGTCAGGGTTCCGATGTCGGTGATGACACCGCTCACAAGCAACGTGTTGGTGATGACATTGCTCAAAAGGAACATGGTGCCGCTCGTCGCATCCAGAAAGCCGGCGTTGGTGACGTTGCTGTAGATGGACAGGCCGCTGCCCCCAAACGCCTCGATGACGCCATTCTTTTCGTTGTTTAGGACGATCGATCCCGGGGTGACGGCGTTTCCGATTGTGCCATTGCCGACGATAGTATCGTCGACGTTGTTCAGCTTCGGCGGAACGCTGCCGACGTGCGTCGACGGATTGAGATCGATGGCCGCGTTTGTCAGCACGATCTGACCGTGACCGCTGAAGGTCGTGTCGACCGCCGGGGCGTTGGAAAAGCCGAGCAGCAGCGAGGAGCCGTTTTTCAGGTCGAGCGAGCCATTGGGGTTTTTGAAGGAGCCCTGGACGAAAAGCTTTCCACTTGCTGCAACGGAAATATCTCCCTCCAGGGTGATCGCGTGTGTGCCGCCGCCATCAAAGCTCGCGTTTACGACAGAAAAGGTTCCCCCCGTTTCCTCAAGTGTGCCACCAATGATCGTTGCGCCGTTTTGAATCCCGACCAGACCAAAATCGGCGTTGATAAGTCCTCCGATATTGTTGACGTTATTTTGAATTATCAGACCTGCCGATCCTGTACCGCGCAGTTCCCCCGTGTTGGTCACCGCGGCTTGAAGGGACAGTGAATAGGTGTTGTCGTCCGCGACAATAAGCGGGATGGCATTTCCCCCGAGCGAATGCACCGCCTCGTTGTCGAGCGGAACTTCTATTGTTCCGGCCCCGTCAATTTGGGAGGCGCCCAAATTGGTCAGCGTGCCATTTCCGTCAATCTGGGCGTAACCGAATAAATGAAGCTCCCCACCCTTCAGAGTGGTATCGCCGACAAGTTGGAGGTACGCGGCCTCACCGCTTCCGAATAGATTAATGGTCCCAGGATTGTTGAGCGTGCCGGCGACGGCGAAGGTTGATCCATGCTCAACATCGATGGTGCCGTTGTTGGCTCCAGCTCCGGTACCGGCTTCCGCCGTAAATGTGCTGCCCTGTATATCCAGCGTAGCGTCGGCGCTGGTATTTACGGTGAGGACGGTTTGGTCGTTGGTCGCCGCGACCGTGTAAAAGGCTCCGGTCGCCGTCAGTATGGCCTGGTCAAATACACCCGGCGGGCCGGACGGGCTCCAGTTACCCGCCGTTGCGAAATTTCCCGAAGTCGCCGATTTCCAGTAGTACTTCATGTCGCCCTCCTGTGATCGCCACGGAGGAATTGCCCCGTGCTCGTTTGAACTTTGTGAAGCGAGCTTTGCGGTGAATAACGTTAAGCGGCCTTCGCAGTTTAGTGATTACACGCTGGGAACGGCGGCCACCGACCTGGTGACGTCATGGTGCTTCAACGGCGACGAATAAAAGCGCCGTCTTTTGTTGACGCTCGGTGATGCGGGCCATCCATCGGCATGAGCAACTTGGTCGAGAGAGGGATTCATGAGCGATGCACAAGCGCCAAAATCTGCCGGTAAAAAATAATTTCTTTGAAGTCGTATTGGGCGCCGTCGGTGTAGGAGCCCATAAAGTCATAATATGCAAAGTCATAATATGCGGAATCCGATCCGGGCGGCAAGGGTCTCGGCAAAGCGCGGCATTGAGCCGCCCCCCCCAAGTAACTCCGACTACCACCATGCCTGGCAGCGCGAGTCGCTGGCTCGTTTTACCAGCCACCCGGCGTCACCCCCATCGGCAACGTCAGACTCGCCGGCGGGGCTGGTGGGGCAAGACTCAGTCCAGCGCCTTGTAGCGGCGGAAGATGCCGTCCTCGTTGAAGGCGATGCGGCGGTCGCTGGCGAGATAGGCCTTGATGTTGGGTCGCGCGGCGACGCGGTCGCGCAGATCGACCAGGCCGGGGATGCTGCGCTCGAACGCCTTCATGCGCCGTGGAAAGGCGTAGCGCAGCCCTTCGACGATCTGGAACAGCGACAGATCGATATAGGTTGCGCGGCGGCCGGTGAGATGGAAGCCGCCATTGCTCTCCAGCAGCCGCTCGAAATAGCCGAGATATTTCGGCACCCTTGCGCTCCAGAATTCGTCGGTGCGCTTTTTGGCGGGCTGGCGCTGATCCTCATAATACAGCGACGGGCCGAGCGGATGATGGGTGTCGTGAATTTCCAGCACGAAATCGGTGACCGTGAGCTGCAGCTGATGCACCCACAGCCGCCCTGCTTCCGCCTTCGGCGCCAGACCATGCCGCGATCCCAGATAAAGCAGGATGTTGGCGGTCTGCCCGATGACGTGTTGCCCGGCTTTGAGAAACGGCGGAGCGAACGGCGGCGTGCCGGCATGCGCTTCCATCATCTTGATCATCGCGGCGATGCCGCGGTCGCTACGCGCGACATCGACATATTCGGCGCCGGCGTCTTCCAGCGCGAGGCGGACATATTCGCCGCGGCCCTGAATGCCCGGCCAGTAGTAGAGTGCATATTTCATGGGAAATCCCTGACCGTTTCGCCCCGGCCCGGCCGGTTCACAGCGTTAACAAGTCGACCGTGCATCCGTTCGAAGCCATATCCGTTTGAAGGCATATCCGTTTGAAGGCATATCAGTTTGAAGGCTTGGCCGAAAATTGCATCCATTCATGACACGACGATGCCTACCGATTTTCAACGCTAATTGGCGGAGCGCAAGGCCTTTCCGGCGGGATGATGAGCCATCGATCGTCGAAGCCTTCGGGTGCTCCTTGGCGCCGTCACAAAGGTTGTTTCTGATATAGGCTGCTGTCGACTGGAAGGAAAAAATCAGATGGCCAACACCACCGCGCCCGGAGCAGCGCTGCCGCCCGACGATACGACGAGAAAGCTCACGGTGGCCGATCCCGACGATCCGGCGATGGGCCACATCTCGGTCGCGGGCGGCACCTACACGATCCTGGTGACCGGCAAGGACACCGGCGGCCGTTACTGCCTGATCGACATGCTGATTCCGCCCGGCGGCGGACCGCCGCCGCACCGTCACGACTTCGAGGAGATGTTCACGATCCTCGATGGCGAGATCGAGTTCAGCTTCCGGGGCGAGCCACGCCGGGCGGGCGCCGGTTCGACCGTGAACATCCCCGCCAACGCAGCCCACGCGTTCAAGAACATGTCGGACAGGCCGGCGCGCCTGCTCTGCATGTGCCTGCCGGCCGGGCAGGAGGAATTTTTCCTGGCGGTCGGCGACCCCGTCGATAGCCGTATCGCGCCACCCCCGAAACTCAGCAGCGAACAGCGGGCCGAGCGCATCCAGCGCGCCAGGGCGCTCTCGGCCAAATATCGAACCGAGCTGTTGGTGTGAATGAAAAGGCGCTGCGGATCGACCGCAGCGCCTTTTTGTCGTTGTCGTCTTGCGGGCGATCAGACCTGCTGGATCCCCGACAATTCCCAGCCTCCGCCACGCGGCCGCAGGAAGGTCCACACCTCCGTGGCCTCGGTAGGCGCATCGCTGCCCTTGACCACGCGGCCGGTGGCATTGTCGATGACCTTGTCGACCAGCGCATAACGCATCGCCACGCTGGCAAAGTCGGTATCGCCTTCACGCCAGGCTTCGGCGAGATCGCCCTGCAGCAACTTGACCCCGGAGACAACGTTGGTCTGGTTTCGCGACTTGTACGCCGCGAGGTCGTCGTCGATGTAGGACACCATTTCGGGCGACGCCAGGGTACGCAGTTTGGCGATATCCTCGTTCGCCCATGCGGCCTGAATATCTCCGAGCAATCTTTCGAAGGCCTCATAATCGGCCGGAACGATCTCAAGCGGCGCGCTGCCAGATCCCAGTCCGAATCCCGATGCGGGCCGCATGCTCGATGGCGCGCCGTAACCCGGGGCCGCACCGGCGTAGGCCGGCGCTGTCGCGTGGCGGCGCTGCCACCATGACATCGCCAATCGAACCACGATGAGGATCAAGCCGATCTGCAGGATCAGGCCGAGGATCGACGACAATCCGCCGAGGCCACCGAACATCCCGCCGCCGAACAGCATGCCCAAGAGGCCGGCGCCGAGGAAGCCCGCGGCAAGGCCGCCAAGCAAACCGCGGCCCGGACTATTGAAGAGCCCGCCGCCCGCGGCTCCCCCGATCCCGGGGCTGCCGGGCTGGGTCAGGGTGCGATTGAACGGCTGCGCCGTACCCGGCGCCGTCGAGGTGCTCGGCGGCGCGGAGAAGGTTCGCGATCCCCGGGAACCCGAACTGAGGCCACCGCCAACCCGGGCATCGGCCGACGAGACAGCCAGCATCAAAGGCAACGCCAGCGCCAAAACGAGCGCCATCGCCTGAACGATATTGCGGGCGAGTTTCATGTTACTTTCCTCAATCCCCGGCAGGGGGCAGCGCCACTAAGATGTGCGCCGCTGCTCAAATGTGAAGCTATTATCGGGAACCGCGGCTGCGGCGCTCGGTCGCGGGCATCGGCCGGTCGCGCTGCGCCATTTCCAGGGTGCACTGCGGCCGGGACGCCAAAGGTCTAAGTCGGCGTCATGGTTTCCTTCACCGCGGCAACCAGCTGGCTCAGCGTGAAAGGCTTGGGCAGGAACGCAAATTGCTGGTTTTCCGGCAGGCTCTTTTCGAACGCATCTTCCGCATAACCCGAAACGAAGATGATCTTGAGGTCCGGGTTACGGCCGCGCATGGTCTTGAGCAGGGTCGGGCCGTCCATTTCCGGCATCACCACGTCGGAAACCACGAGATCGACGGCGCCGTTCTTCTGCTCCAGCGCTTCCATCGCCTCGATGCCGTTCGACGCCTCGATCACGCTGTAGCCGCGCGAACGCAAGCCCCGCGCGTTCAGCGAGCGCAACCCTTCTTCATCCTCCACCAAGCAGGATGGTGCCCTGCCCGGTCAGGTCGGTACGGGGCTTGGCCTCCGCCGGCGGCTCCCTGGCCGCGCCGTTCGCGGCCACCGCCTCGGGGTGGGTCTCAAGCTCGGGACGATGCCGCGGCAGGAAGATATGGAATGAAGTGCCCTTGCCGGCTTCGGAATCGACATAGACGAAACCGCCGGTCTGCTTGACGATGCCATATACCGTCGACAGGCCAAGCCCGGTGCCCTTGCCGACTTCCTTGGTCGAGAAGAACGGCTCGAAGATCTTGTCGACGATGTCAGGCGCAATGCCGCTGCCGGTATCCGCGACGTCGATCCGCACATAGTCCGCCGCCGGCATGCCCTTGTAGGACAGCCGCGCGGCACCCTCCGAGGTCACATTGGCGGTCCGCACCGTGAGCTTGCCTCCGTCGGGCATCGCATCGCGAGCATTGACCGCGAGATTGACGATCACCTGCTCGAATTGCGAGACGTCGACCTTCACCGGCCACAGGTCGCGGCCATGCACCAGGTCGAGCTTGACCTTCTCGCCGATCAGGCGACGCAGCAACATGGTGAGGTCGCTCAATGCGTCGCCGAGATCGAGCACCTGCGGCCGCAGCGTCTGGCGGCGCGAGAACGCCAGCAACTGCCGCACCAGCGTCGCAGCCCGGGTCGCGTTCTGCTTGATCTGCATGATGTCCTGGAACGACGGATCGGTCGGCTTGTGCGCGTTCAGCAGGAAGTCGTTCGCCATCATGATGGCGGAAAGCACATTGTTGAAATCGTGCGCGATGCCGCCGGCGAGCTGGCCGACCATGTCCATCTTCTGCGACTGGTTGATCTGGTTCTCGAGCGTGCGCCGCTCGGTGGTCTCCAGCATGTAGACGATCGCCGCCTCGGTCTCGCGCTCGCCTTCCTCGACCGCGGTGACGAAGAACTGCCCCCACCGTTCCTTGGCGCCATCGAGCATCGCCTCCACCGGGGGGATGTCACCCTGTCCCTCCGCGGCCTGGTTGATGGCGGCGACCAGGAGGTTGCGATCGCGAACGTTGACGGCTGCGAAAATCGACTTGTTGGCAGCACCGTCGGCACTCAGACTTTGCGCAAGCTTGGCAAAGCGGGCGTTGGCGCGCACCACCGCGCCGGACCGGTCCACGGTCGCAATCGCCATCGGGGTATGATCGAAGAAACGCATGAAGCGCACTTCGGCGGCGCGCTGCGGATCGGACCGCTCGTCGCGGGCGCGGCTGATCACCAGCGTCCGCGACGCGCCGGGCACGCCGTCGGCGCCGAATGCCAGCTTGTGATAGAGCCGCACCGGCATGGTCTTGCCGCCGCGCATCCGCAGGTCGATGTCGAATATCTCGGTTTTGACTTCACCGGGCACCGGCGGAATCGAGGTCAAAAGCGAAGCCCCGTCGCCGGACACGATGTCGGTCAGCTTCAGGCCGCCCGAGCCGATCTCCGCGAGATCGTGATCCAGCCAGTTCGCCAGCGTGGCGTTGACGTAGACGAGGTCGCCGGCGGCATTGACCGAGAAGAACCCGCACGGTGCATGATCGAGATATTCGATCGCATGCTGCAGTTCCTGAAACACATCCTCCTGGCGTTCGCGGTCGCGGGTGATGTCCGAAATCGACCACACTGCGTATTTCGCCTCGCGCTTGCTCTGGCCGAGCGGCCGCACCCGCATCCGCAGCCAGCGGCCATGGGTGCCTTCGGTAGAGGCGATGCGGACTTCCTCCTGCTGGCGCTTGCCCTCGCGCGCCGCCTTGAGCAGGCGAAACACTGCCTCCGACACATCGGGATTGCCGATGAAGACCCGCTCCACAGGGCGGGCCTCCAGCGCGGTCGCAGCCCCCGTCAGCGCCAGATAGGCGGCATTGGAATAGACCACATGACCGCGCGGGTCGGTGACCGCCAGCCCGTCATAGGCGTGGTCGGCGATCCGGCTGGTCACCGGGTTGTCGGCGGCGCGATCGGCGAAGCGAATGATTCCGGCGGCAAAAGCGAACAGGTTGAACAGCCCGACCGTTGCCAGCAGCGCCAGCAGCCCGAGGATATAGGGCTGCGCCTGCGCATGACCGATGCTCATGAGGGCGATCGCGGCCGCGATGATCCCGCCGGCCACCAGCAGCACCAGAACAATGCTGCCGCCGCGCCGCGCCGGCTCGTGGGCGGTCATGGCTGGTGACGGATCGATGTCAGGTTCGGCGGTCATGCGAACGGACGCAGCCTGTCGGCGTGAATATGACGCGCTTTGCGCACGCCCGCTCCTGAGTGCCTGAATCGGGCCGGCAAGCGCAAGTCCATCGAACCGCTATTTCGCCGGTTAAGCGCGTTTCCGGCCAATTTCCCTCCCGGTTCACACCCGCCGGCCGGAAAGACCGCGCCTGAGCCCCATGACGTAGCCGATAATTTCGGCAACCGCATGATAGTGTTCCACCGGGATTTCGGCGTCGATTTCCACGGTCGCATACAGGGCCCTCGCCAGCGGTACATTCTCCACAATCGGGATATCGTGCTCGGTCGCGACTTCCCTGATCTTGCGCGCGATCAGATCGACGCCCTTGGCCACGCAGATCGGCGCCGTCATGCCGCGTTCGTAGGAAAGCGCCACCGCGTAGTGGGTCGGGTTGGTGATGATCACGGAGGCCTTGGGAACCGCCGTCATCATGCGTTTCTTCATGCGCGCATGGCGCAACTGCCTGAGCCGGCCCTTGACGTGCGGATCGCCCTCGGACTGCTTGAATTCCTGCTTCATCTCCTGCAGCGACATTTTCTGCCGCTCGTACCATTGCCGGTACTGGAAGAAATAGTCCGCGATCGCGACCACCGCGAGCATCGCCACGACGGCGCCCAACAGCCGCAGGGTCAGGCTGGTGGTCACGTCCAGAATCGCCGCCGGATCGAACCGCACCATCAATTCCAGCCGATGGCGCTCCGGCCACAGGATCGCCATCATCACGACGCCGAGCGCGATCAATTTGAAAATACCCTTGGCGAAATTCGCCGCCGCCTGCTTGCCGAAGATCCTTGTGGCTCCGGCGGCCGGCGAGATCTTGCTCAGCTTCGGCTTGAGCAACTCGCCCGACCACACCAGCCGGTGCTGCACCATGTTGCCCGCGATCGCCGCCAGCGCCAACATCAACAGCGGCACTCCGATGGCTGCGATCACCACAAATTCCAGCCTCCGCGCCAGCGCCAGCAGAGCGGGGCCGTCGGCGTGGAACATCCATGAATTGGCGATCAGATTGCGCAGCGGCATCTCGATCCCGCCGCCGATCGATCCGGAAAATGTCGACAGCACCAGGGTCGCGCCGGCGATCATGAACCAGGTGTTGACCTCCTGGCTTTTGGCGACATCGCCGCGATCATGGGCGTCGTCCAGACGTTTCTGGGTGGGGTCTTCTGTTTTGTCGGATGTGTCGTTTTCGTCGGCCATCGATCAGCTTTCAGCTTAACGGCATCAGGTCGTGCATGATGCCGGTGAAATAATCGAGGAACGTTCCCATCATCGCGGAGATGACGAAGGCGAAGATCAGGAACCCGGCGAGTATCGCCAGCGGCACGCCGACGAAATAGACCTGCATCTGCGGCATCAGCCGCGCCAGCACGCCGAGCCCGATATTGAAAACCAGGCCGAACACCAGGAACGGCGCCGACAATTGCATGCCGATCCGAAACGCGGCGCTGAAGGCGCGGGTGGCAAGCGCTGCGACGTCCCCGCTCGGCAACATCTCGCCCGGCGAAAACACCGCGTAGCTTTCATTCAGCGCCGCGATGACGAGATAGTGGCTGTCGGTTGCAAACAGCAGCGTCAGGCCGAGCAGGGTAAGGAAGTTGCCGATCAAGAGTCCCTGCTGGCCCTGGGTCGGATCGACCGCGGTGACGAAGCCGAGCCCCATTTGCTGGGCGATCACCGACCCGGCAACCTGCAGCGCCGCCAATGTCACCCGCGCGGTGGCGCCGAGCACAATGCCGATCAGGATTTCATGGATCATCAGCACCAGGAGCGGCGTCAGCGTATCCATGTTGACGTGGTAGGCGTTGCGGTGCAGCGGCAGGATGATCAGCGTCAGCAACAATGCGATCGCAAGCTTGATACGGACCGGAATGTTGGACTCGCCCAACCCCGGCAACAGCATCACCATGGCGCCGATGCGGGCGAATACCAGCATGAAGGCGGCGGCGAGCGCGGGCAGTAGCGAGATGTCGGCATGCATTCCCGCACGTTGCCTCATCCACCTATGATTCGCGACGATATCCGCATCATGTGGCTGTGCAGCGCATCCGCCATGAACGGCAGCGCCAGCAGCAGGGTGACGAAGATCGCCAGGATTTTCGGCACGAACACCAATGTCTGTTCCTGGATCTGGGTGAGCGCCTGAAACAGCGACACCACCACGCCGACGACAAGACCGACGATCATCAGCGGCGACGACACCACGACGATGGTCCAGATCGCATCGCGCGCTACGTCAAGGGTTTCAGCACCGGTCATTGAACGTCCTCATTTCCCTCATGGTGAGGAGCGCGCATCGCGCGCGTCTCGAACCACGAATTTCAGGCCGCTCATCCTTCGAGACGGCGCCAACGCGCCTCCTCAGGATGAGGAAACTCAGATCGCCATCTTCATGATGTCTTCATAGGCCGCGATGACCTTGTCGCGCACCGACACCAGCGTCGATACCTTGACGTCGGTCTCGGCCACCGCCGTCACCACGTCCATGACATTGGCCTTGCCCGCTGCCATCGCGTTGGTCTGCGAATCGGCCTTCCGGCCGCCGTCGACGACATCGCCGATGGCGTCCTTGAGCAGGTCGCCGAACGAGGGGCCGCTGGTGGCGGACGCCTTGCCGGCTACGCCGGGATCCAGGATGCGGCCGACGCTCGCATAGGCATTGGCAGCGACAGTGGGTGAAGCCATGGTTCAGGTTTCCCGTTCAGGACTTGATGATGTTGAGCGTGAGCGCGAGCATCCGGCGCGTGGCGCTGATGATGTTGAGGTTGGCCTCGTAGGACCGCTGCGCGTCGCGCATGTCGGTCATTTCGATCAGCGGATTGACGTTGGGATATTTGACGTTGCCGGAGGCATCCGCCGCCGGATTACCGGGCTCGTGCTTGACGCGGAACGCCGAGGTATCGGGCCGCACCTTGCCGATCCCGACCACCCGGGCGTCCAGCGCGCGATCGAGTTCGGAGGTAAAGCTCGGCACCTTGCGGCGATAGGGATCGCCGCCGGCGGTCGGCGCGGTCGAAATCGGCGTTGGCGATATTTTCCGAGATCACGCGCATCCGTCCGGCCTGCGCGCGCAGGCCCGATGTCGCGATCCCCATCGATCGGGCGAAATCCGCGATAACCTGACGATCTGCCATATTGTCCCTTCCTTAGGGCCTATCCGGCCTCAGGCCTTGCCGATCGCGGTCTTCAGAAGATGCAGACTGCGGGTGTAGAGTGAGGTCACGGCGGCATAGTCCATCTGATTGGCTGACACCTTGAGCATCTCGTCTTCGAGATTGACGGCGTTGCCGGCCGGCCGTGTCTCGAAGCCGACCTTGCCGTTTTGCTCGAAACTTGCGGCACCGCCCGATGGCGCAATATGGTTGCCGCTGGTGCGCATCATCGCCAGGGCTCCGATCGATCCCGGGGCGCCGGAGCTGTCGAATTTCGGTTCGACCAGATCGCGCGGCTTGAAATTGGGCGTGTCGGAATTGGCGACATTCTCGGCCAGCACGCGCTGGCGTTCCTGGTGCCACTGCATCCGGGTCCGCAGCACCGCAATTCCCGGAATATCGTTCATGGACATCGGACCGCTCTCCTCGCCTCATGGCGCGCAACGCCGCTGAGGTGGGCAGAATTTGCCGCGTGTATGGTTAACAGCGGGTTAAGAAGTGCCGCGATCGGCGGATGATGCCCCGTCATGGATGGCCGGAAGTTCGATCGGACGCCATTTCCGCCACCAAAGCCGCGTTAACCATTCAAGTGTTTGAAGTTGGGACTTTCAGAAGTCGTTTTGGCCCGGGCGATTCATGGGTTATTAAGAAGCGGGACGGCAACTATTGCCGCGGGGAATTAAGAGATTGGGCCAATCCCGGGCTTTGTTCGCCATCTGTTGTGTCGATTCCGATCCGCGTTCGACGAAACCGAGTCCTGAAGAGACGCTATTTGCCGGGGACTAAGCATGCAGGCAGTCACATTTTTCTTCGCATTCGTGGCCGTTCTGGCGCTGATCGGCGTCGCGGCCTGGCTGGTTCGCCGATTCGCCGGCAATCGCCTCGGCGCCAACACCAATCGGGGGCGGATGCCGCGGCTGGCTGTGATCGACGCCGCGGCCGTGGACGGTCGCCGGCGGCTGGTGCTGGTGCGGCGCGACAACATCGAACATCTGCTGATGATCGGCGGCCCGACCGATATCGTCGTGGAACCCAATATCGTGCGCGCCATGCCGGGACGCGATCAGATACCGCCGCGGGCCCCCGTCGGTGGCGCCGAACTGCCGCCGCGAATTGCGCCGCTGCCCGATTCCGGCAATTGGACCGACGGCGATTCGGGTCGGCCTGACATTTTCGATTCTGCCGAACCGCAGATGCCCGAGCCGCCGCCGCGACCGGCCCGGCCTTCTTTTGTCGACGAAATACGACGCCCGATGCCGCCGGCGCTGCCGGAGCGGCGCAGCGAGCGCAACGATCCGCTGACCGGCTTCGCGCCGGAGCCGCTCGGCGGTCGCCCGGAGTCCGCGCCCCGAACTGCGCGGCGAACCGATGCCTTCCCGGGTAACATCGCGCAATGAACCGATGATTCCCCGGCCGCCGCGGGCGAGCGAAGCGCCGAAAGCTCCGCCTCCGCCGCCGCCTCCTCGCGCGCCGGAACGCACCGTCGCCGCGCCACCGCCGCCGATCCCCTCGCCGCCGCCGGTCTCCTCGCCGTCACTGTCGGCCGCGGACCAAAATCTCGCCGAGATGGCGCAGCGGCTGGAGGCGGCGTTGCGCCGGCCGGCCGGCGAGACAGCGTCCGAACCACGGATCGGTGCGCCGCCGGTAGCGCCCGAGCCGCCGCCGAGCCGCCCCCCGCCGCGCGGCGAGCCATCGATGGCCCCGCCGATGCCCGCGTCGGCGCCCAAGAGCGGCTTTGAGAATCTGGAAGACGAGATGGCATCCTTGCTGGGCCGTCCAAAGACCCCTTCGTGAGATCGGCATCCGTCCCGCGTAGAGTTTTATTTTTTGCCATTCTGATAGCCGCCGGATCGCTGGCGGGTCCGGCGTTCGCGCAGGACATCAGCATCAATCTCGGCCAGGGCAATGGCGGCGTCACCGAGCGCGCGATCCAGTTGATCGCGCTGTTGACGGTGCTGTCGATCGCGCCGTCGATCCTGATCATGATGACGTCGTTCACCCGGATCGTCGTGGTGCTGTCGCTGCTGCGCACCGCACTCGGCACCGCGACCGCGCCGCCGAATTCGGTGATCATCGCGCTCGCCATGTTCCTGACCGCATTCGTGATGGGCCCGGTGCTGCAGAAATCGTATGACGACGGCATCAAGCCCCTGGTCGCCAACCAGATCGGCGTCGAGGACGCGCTGCAGCGCGCCTCGGTGCCGCTGCGCGGCTTCATGCAGAAGAACGTCCGCGAAAAGGACCTCAAACTGTTCATGGATCTGTCGGGCGAGCCGCCGCCGGCCAGCCCGGAGGAAATGTCGCTGCGGATCCTGGTGCCGGCGTTCATGATCTCCGAATTGAAGCGCGCCTTCGAGATCGGCTTCCTGCTGTTCCTGCCGTTTCTGATCATCGACCTCGTGGTCGCATCGGTTTTGATGTCGATGGGCATGATGATGCTGCCGCCGGTGGTGGTGTCGCTGCCGTTCAAGCTGATCTTCTTCGTGCTGGTCGACGGCTGGTCGCTGGTCGCCGGCAGCCTGGTGCAGAGTTACAACGGGTAGTGGCTGAGGCGAGCTTTCCGATTCGATTTTCAAACAGCCTAGGCGCAAGGTGTTTTGAGATCGTCATTGCGAGCGTAGCGAAGCAATCCATGTCGCCGCAGAGAAAGAATGGATTGCTTCGCTTCGCTCGCAATGACGGCAAGATGCGTCTCAGCATTCTCGCCGCGCATAGCGCCCGAGTTGTGCATAAACCTTTCGCCCAACAAAGGGCGCGGGGAATGCCGGGTGCCCGTTGCACCCGCAGCCGCGTGTGGAAGTGTAGTAAGCACACGCGTTAGTCACCACGGTCGCACCGGGACACCCGGCATTCCCGCACGCGATGGTTTTAACAGCTTATTTCGCGCTCTCCCCGGTGACCGGGCTTTCTTGCCACCGTCGCTTGCGGATTTGTCTTCCGCCAACTTGACGCCAGCGTCGGGGCGTCAGGACCACACGACTTCGCCGTCCGCAGATAAGCGCTCTCGTCAGCAGCGCTATCAGCGTCCATCGCATCCCTGCCCTACGTCCGTGACGATCGCGAAACGCCCCTCTGTGTGGGCCGGGATGCGAACGATATGCAGGTGATTTGGGTCAGAAGGGAATGAAAATATTTTTGCAAAGGGGGACTGGACAGGTAGCATCAGCTTGATCCAGTTCAATAAATCACTCTGAGCGCGCGGGGCAGATTAGCCTAATAGATCGCTCCAATGGGCGCCCCTCGTTGCCATTCGATATTGGGAATCATTTGCACCAGGACTATTAGCCAGCTCGCAGAACCATCCGTCATTGTCTTCTTTAAATATGCTTTTTCTTACTGCGGGGGGTTTGCGGCACAACTTTCTCGTATAGTCTGCTCGCTATGATTGCATCCTGGCGGGGACTAAGAGGGGCACACGTATTTGGCCGTCAATATTGAAGAACCTGCGGCAGATCGCATCGCAGAAGGATCGCTACAAAGCGCAATTATCGAGGATTGAAAATGGGAAGAAGCAAACTTCTTGCATAGAGGCCGCGGTTACTGGTGCTGTTGACACCCTAGCGGGAGGCACCCGATCTTTCGTGATATACGGAGAATAGCAAAGAGGTAAGACCGAAATGATGATCTGCCGCAGGGCTCAGATTGTTGGACGAGTGGCACCGTGTCATAATCCACCTCCTTAAGGACAGTGTGCAACTGCTTCAGCAAAATCTTGATCGTTTCCAGCGATCAAACCTCTCACCTTCTGCCAAAAACTTTTCGGAAGTGATCGATCCCGATTATTCGCTCAGAGGATTTTACACGGGTACCATGTAATTTTTTGCAAGAAACGCGAGCAAGACGACCTGGTCAAAGCTCGGAACGAGGAAATTGAGGAAGGGGTAGAAGGTACATAAGAAGGTGATAATCGACGATGAGGCTGATTTCGCTACACCGAACGCCCTCATCAACAAAGGTGACGTAACCAAGATCAATGCGCTCATCCAAAAGCTAATTTCTAACGATGGAATTTACATCGGAGTCACCGCCACTCCGGCCAGGCTGGATTTGAACAACACCTTTGACAACGACAATGAGCAGTGGGTCAATTTTCCTCCTCATGACGCTTATTCCGGACAGGACGCTTTCTTCCCGCTCAACGGCCAAGTCGGATTTTCTCTGCGCACGCTTCCCGACACTGATGATAGTCCGAAGTATTTGCGCGAAGCGATTTTCCGATTCCTTGTAAGAGCGGCGGCGTTGAATCTGAGCAACGGTTCAGATGAGAATTTCTCGATGCTGATCCATACAAGTGGAAAGAAACTGGATCACAAATCAGACAAAAAACCGATCGATGACGTTATGAATGCGCTTTCAGATACGCATTCAAAGAAATTTGAAGATTACACGCACGAAATTTCAAAAATCGCGTCCTCGCTGTACCCTGAACAGGCGGATGCATATCCTTAGTTACATCGCTAACAAAAGCGACCAGACGACAACCATCATAATGAACAGTGAGCGAGACAAGAATGTAGATTTCAAGTCCGCAACCTCGCCGGCAGCGATCTTCACATTTGTGATAGGAGGCAACATTGTTTCTCGCGGCGTCACGTTCGACAATCTTCTGTCGATGTTTTTCACACGAGATTCGAAACACAAAATACAGCAAGATACCTATATTCAGCGCGCGCGAATGTTTGGATCTCGGTTAAAACACCTGCCCTATTTCGAACTTACAATTCCGCAGCAACTGTATTCCGATTGGCATCGCTGCTTTGTCTTTCATAAGCTGGCTTTGGAGGCGATAAAGACCAAAAAGGGTTCCCCTGTTTGGCTGGCCGATCAGAGAATTGCAGCGGTGGCTTCGAGCAGCATCGATAAGGCGAACGTGTTGCTCGACAAAGGGGAGATGTCGTTTCCGATTTTCGACTACGCCGCCGATATTGAGAGTATCATGCAAAGCAACGATCCAATCGAGGGATTACGAAAACTTCAGGCTCGAATAGGACCTGACTCGCTGCCTGATTATCTAATCGAATATGTGCTGCGCTTTTTACCAAGCGGCCCCGCCTCGGTCGCGCTTCACGAATCCAGTACGATAGAGAATATGAAAGACGCTGCAACGAACCAAGAAAAAATCGAGAGAACCAAAGGCCTGTTTGGACAAGTAACGCGCAATCACCCCAACGCTCTCCATCACTTCAAGGTTTTTTATAACGCGAAGCAAAAGGCTCGGCTAATTTACAAGTTCTCTGGGAATATTACTTTTATAAAGAACACAAAAAATGCTTGATGAATATGAATTCTATCAAGGCGCCGTTCTTCGGCAGCTCGTAGTGGGAAATGATGTCTCCCTTACTCTTTCGTTTCGGCCGTTCCTGAGAGAAGGCCGGATCACCGCATTTGTGATGAACGGGCGAATAGGATTATACATCAAGCATTCGTCTAAGCGAATGTCTCCTTGGCGATTTTCATTTACGATTGAGCAAGCCGCCGATCTTCTGAATTTGGAAGCGAAGTTTCCTTAGACTCGTTTGTGGTCTTTGTCTGTGAGACCGACGGCCTAGTAACCCTACCGTTTTCTGAATTGCATGACATTGTCGATTTCCATCAAACGGACAATGCTTGGGTTAGTGTGTCCCGTCCTCCGCGCGCGCAGTATGCCATCGCCGGCAACAAGGACGAGCTCGACAGGAAAGTTGCTCGGGGAGTTGGAATAATCTTGGAGACGATGCGAACAAGGGTCAGGGAAAAATATGCAATCACGCGGTAGCCGAACCATCTTCGAAGCGCTGGGCCGGCATCCTGTCCACCCGTTCCCCGCGAGAATGGCGCCTGAAATTGTTTGCTCGATAATAAAATCATCCAAGCGACGATTGAAGGTCTTGGATCCGATGATGGGTTCCGGAACGGTCATTGCGTTAGCTCAATCAAGGAAGCATCAGGCTTTTGGCATAGACATTGATCCTCTTGCCGCGCTCATCGCGGATGTTTGGACTTCGGGGGTTAAAGCTGATGTGGTCCGACGTCGGGCGGCCGAAGTGCTGAAGAAGGCTCAACGGATTGTAGAGGTCACACCTGCCAGCAAGGCATATCCTGCATCGGCCGACGCGGACACCAGGAAGTTTATCCGATATTGGTTTGACTGTCGGTCTAGACGCGAATTGATTGGCTTGTCGACCGCGATCGGAAGAATAAGGGATCAATCTACCCGCAAAACACTTTGGTGCGCTCTATCGCGCCTCATCATCGCAAAGCGGGGGGCGTCAAGAGCTTTAGACCTGGTGCATAGCCGTCCGCATCGGTATTTCGTCAAAGCCCCAGCTCTACCGTTCTCGAACTTTATCTCCGGGGTGGAAGCGGTGCTTAGCAACACGCCGAAAAAACATGGCAGGAATTTAGGTCCCAAGTCAAAAATCTCATTAGGCGACGCACGCAGGATGAGGATCAGGAGCGCCTCAATTGATTTGGTGTTGACGTCACCTCCTTATCTGAACGCTATCGATTACATGCGGTGTTCAAAGTTCTCCCTAGTTTGGATGGGCTACACAGTTGGGGAGATCAGAGACCTCAGGGCCGAAAGTATCGGCACCGAGATCGGTTTGCCTTACGAGGATGATTCCGAGATATCCTCATTGATAAGCCAGCTCAAGCTTTCAGCTTTGCCGAAGCAACAGCGGCAACTGGTGGCAGCCTACATCGCCGACATGAGATTGGCTTTGCAGGAGGTGGCTAGAGTATTGGTGCCTGGTGGACGGGCGGTCTACGTTTTAGGAGAAAATACAATTCGCGGCGTGTATGTCCGCAATGCCAAGATTGTCCGCGTGCTCGCAAGCCGGCACGGTCTCCGCCTAGAGAAGTCTTCGAGTCGTCCGCTTCCTTCAAATCGAAGGTATTTGCCGCCGCCAACGAGTGGGGTGCAAACGATGGATGCAAGAATGAGTTATGAAATTATCCTGCAATTGAGAAAAGCGTCAGGCGAATAGCAGTGTACGGCGGGCCCTAAGGGGACTAAGTCACCATGAAGCCAGTCGTATACTATACCTGCGCGGAACTGCGCCTCCGTCTTCGCAAACTGTTTGAAAATCCGAAAGCAGCCGGCCGGCGCGTCGTAATCGTCGCATATATCGGTGTCGATTACGCAAGGTAACTGATAGCACGCTACGCCTTAGCCTGCGCCGCAGCTTGTCTGTCGAGACCGTCTAACCACTCGACAAACTTAGTCGGGAAGGCTTCGTAGCTACGCAGGCCACACCAAAGATCGCTTGCAGCTAGGTCTGCGGCATCCGTTCCGCCATTTTTGACTGCCTGCGCCGAGTTCCGCAATTTCTTCGTAATGATTTCGCGCGCAAACCTTTCCCAGCCATCAAACCGGGAGTTCATCGTCTCGCCGCGCCCAGGCTGGTCGGCTAGCTCCCAAACGCGCCAGACGAGATGCATGTGGCTGAAATGTACGCCCCTCGTAGCCAATATGTTGTAGACGCAGGCTTGCAAGCTGGGACTTGTAGCCCCTCAAGCATTTGAACCGCGTTAAGGGCCTCGGGCACTTCCAGAAAGCGAGCATTATGAGCAATCGTGCTGTCTGAAATGCTGAGAATGTTTTCAGTTTTGCGAACATGTTGGCTGTGGCGCAATTGGTGATACGTGAGAGAGAAGCCAACCAAGACCCCAACAAACGTGAAGAAGGATGTGATAAATGTAAGCCATTGAGGTACTGTGCCAAGGTTCATTTGATCTCGTGCCTCCAGCAGCGGTAGACCGACGAATAACCAAAATGTAAAAGCCGCTAAACTCCCAAGGACAATACGCCCCTCTGAAAATATTGGCATGCTGAGTAGTCCCAACCGCCGCATTAGTGAAAAGCCACGACTGTTATTGCTAGTGCTTGGCGGTGAGCTTCGCGAGGGAGGGAAATGAAGTTCTTTCTGCTCGGGACATGGCTTGTTTCGGGCCAGCCGCCGAACAGCTATCAAGTAATTTTCAGCTCTGCTGAGGGCCTGTGAGGCAGCGACGCAAGGCGTACTTGCCGATGGTCGTCGTGTGAAGGCCGAGCACGATCAAGTTCAAATCAATGCGGCAAAAGCATTGGGTACAGACCCAGCGATATTCCTAGCGGGCAACCTGGACTGCACCCCGTAATTCATGACAGGCTCCGCGAAGCAATCCATGACGCAATACGAAAGGAAGAGTCGATTGCTTCGTCGCTTTCGCTCCTCGCAATGACGGCGAGATACAGTTTCGCCTGGAGCGGAGGCCCTCACCCTTTCACATCGAACTGCTTGCTGAGGTGATCGCCGATCTGGACCAGCATGGCGACACATTCGGGAAAGCCTGGCTTGGCGATGGTCGCCTTGTCTGCGCCGGCACGGAATTCCCAACTGTCGCCGGCGCGAAGAACCGAAATCACGATTCCGTCCGGACAATCGGCGTGGACTTTCAGCTCCGCTCTCGCCATCTCAATCAGTTCGGCTTCGGTCTTGGTCGGCTTGCTCATGATGGCCGCTCCGGATCATGCCTGAGGTCAGCGCAGGCTGACGCTTCGGCAATGTTCTGTCGAGGGGATGATTCCGAAAGGCTCTGCTTATTTTGACGCGTTTTCTTCACGCGAACCGGTATCCACCCCGGATCAAGCCCGGGGCAGGCTTTCGCTGGAAAACGCTCTGAGTTGCGCAGCCGTCGCGCTATCTCGCCGCTTGCACTCGCTTCAATCCGACGATCTCAGGCAACGAGCCGGTCGGGTTTGGATCGGCTTTTGGAATTTCCGGCGGCAGCGTCGCCCTCGCGGTCGCGTCCGGGAATCGCGTTCTCATTTCACGCAGGAATCCGTCGAGCGTATCGACACTGGCGGCCATCTTCGCGATCGGAGCGAATTCGGCGGTGTTGGCGTCGGCCGGCTGGCTCGCGGTCTCGAACGCGGCGCGGTCGTCGTCGCCACTCATCAGCGGCGCATATTTTTCACGGAAGCGCGCCAGGCCGATGGCATCCTGCGCCAGCGCGTATCCGACCAGCGCGCGGATCACGTCGCCCTTCTCCACCGGGTTCAGCGGTTTGAAGTCGCGCCAGCGGTCGGCGTAATACAATTCGATCTGTTCGGACGCCTCGCGCCAACGCCGCGACGCCCAGTAAATGTCGGAGCGCAGCCGGATCGCCTCGCGGCCGGCGATATTGGAGATGATATCGAGCGCGAGGTCATGACGGCCGATGTCGCTTTGCGCGCGCGCTTCCAATAGCAGCCGCTGCTGGCGCAGTTCGCCCGCAAGATCGGCGATGCGGGTGGTGCGCAGGGCCGCGATGGCGCGATCCGGCTTGCGGTTGGTGAGGTACACCATGGCGAGGCGCGCCGCCACTTGGGCGCGCGCCGCTCCCTCCAGCCGGTGATCGACCTGGTACTGCAAGAGTTCGCTGGCCTGATCGAGCAGGTCGACCGCGACCAGCCGATCGGCGAGCCGGCGGATCATTTCGTCGCCGCGCCGCCCGATCGGCGTCAGTTCGCGATATTCGTAGAACAGCCCGAGCGCATCGACCGGCGGAAGATCGTCGCCCCTCGATCCCAAAAAGAGTTGCGCAAACAGGGCCGCCGCCTCGTCCTGGCCTTGCCGTGACGGTTCGGAGTTAGGCTGCAGCCGGGTCGCGATCCGGTCCGCCGAAAGCAACTCGCCGTAGCGTCCGGCATCGGAATAAAGCCGCGCCATCATGACCAGCGCCTTCACCTCGATCCCGTCGCCGCGCCACATCACTGAAAGCGTCTCGAGTTCGTGCAAGGCATCGGCCGGGCTGATTTCGTCGTGCTTCTGCCGCAGCGCGATCTCGAACAGCTTGCCTTCCGCGGCCGCGGCACGGTCCGCCGAATCCACGGCCGTGCCGTAATCGCCCAGCGCGTCCTTGTCGTGTCCGAGCGCTTCGGCGAGCCGGCCGCGCAGCACCGAGACCGCCGGCTTCTGTTCTGGCAGAAGGCCGATGACTTCCAGATCGGCGGCACGCTTGGCGGCGCCGGAATAATCCTTGACCTCGAGCGAGGCGCGCATCGCTTCCGTGATCACGATGCGCTGCAGCTCGATCGGCAGCGAGGTGATGGCGAATTCGACGTTCTTGAATTTCTCCCGTGCCTCGGCCCACTTGCCCTGACGCGCAAAGGCCAACGCCTTCCATAATTGTAAATCGTAATTGGATCCGATGGCCGGATTGGCGAGGTCCTTCAGCGCCAAGTCGGGACGGCCCATCAGCGCGCTCGCCACCGAATGCACGATCAGCGCAGCCGGATCCTCCTCGCCTCGCCTGGTATCGGCCAGCGCCAGATCGAGAACGCCCTTGGCTTCCGGATACATCTCGCGCGCCAGATAGAAACGGGCGAGGTCGACCCGCGCCGGTGTGCGCTGATCGGGCCCGGCCGCCACAGTTGTAGCGGCGAGCGCCCGCTCCCGCGCGATGAAGTTTTCGCTCTGGTTCTTGCGCCAGTCGCCGACATCGAAAATGGGCCGGACCGCGGTCGAGGCGCGATCGGCCGCGGCATCGGCCGGCGACAACGTCAAGCCGCCCGGCCTGCCGAGGATGATCTTGTCGGGCGCTATTTCGGTGGTGACGTCATCGGAATTCAGACGAACCGCGATGCCGTGAATCAACTCCAGCAGCGCCAGCTCGACAAAATCCTGCTCCCTGACGAAGCCGCGAACCGGCGGTGGCGCCGTGATCACCAGCAAGGTATCGCCGGCGTCCGGATCGAGAACCCGGTGCATCCGTCCGTGTCCGGGCAACGACACCGAAACATTGGCATGGGCGGGATCGCTGATGTTGCGTGTCGCCGTCAGCGGTTGGGTTGGCGTTTGCATCGCATCGGCAAAGGTGAGCGTCCAGTTCGCGCCGGTGGCCTGATCGTCGCTGGTGAGCGAGGGCATCTGCGGCTGGTTGAGCCGAATGCGGACCGCCTGACCCTTTTCCAGCGGCAGCAAGCTGACATCGGCGATAACCGCGCCGCCCCTGCTGCGGATCGGTTCGATATCGACTGGCTTGGTGGAATCGAACACCAGCCACACGGTATCGGCGCGGCGAAACACTGCCGCCGGCGTGGCGGTGGCAAAGGAAAAGTTCAGGCGCAGGCCGCCGCTGTCGCGCTTGGCATCGACCGCAGCGGGACGGTCGTCGGTCCTGATTTCAACCGGCGGCTCGGAGCCGGTCATTTTGGCCGGCTTCTCCGGCAGGGAAGCCGGCGCTTCCGGTGCGGGAGGCGCGGGCTTCGGCGCCTCGGATGCGAGCGATGGTTTCGGCGCGCCGGCGGGTTTGGCCTCGGTGCTGGCGTGTTCGGCTGACGGATCCGGCTTTGGCGGCGCGGCTTCGCCGGATTGCCGCGGCGTCGCAGATTGGCCGGAAGGCATCCCGGACGCGGCCGGCGCGGTCACCGCCGGAGCGGCTGTCGCCGGAACGGCTGTCGCCGGAACATGCGAGGCTTCCGGCGCCGGCGACAACAGCGCTGACGGCTTTTCGGCTTGCTGGAAAGCGACATCGACGATGTAGTTCTTGTCCTCGCGGAAGGAATGGACGTCGACATCGCCGATCAGTGTGACTTCGACCGCCGAGGAATCGCCTTCGAGTTTCTGGTTGATCGAGGCGACATTCGACGGCGCCGCCAGCTTGGCGTCCGCCAGGTCGAAGGTGAGCCCCGCGGTGAACGACAGCGTGAGCTTCTGGTCGTTCAGCGCCGACGAGACGCCGACGCCGTCGGGCATTTCAAACACGAAGCGGACGAAGGTCGGTTGCACCGATGCGCGGACGCGGATCGGCGTCCGCTTCTTGGCCTCGGCGATCGCCCGCTGTTGACGCAACGCGCGCTCGGCGTTCCGCGCGCGCTCCGACAGTTCACGGATCACCTCGAGCGGAAGTGCCGGCGGCGGCCCCTTCCAGGTGTCAGGCAACAGATCGATAAACACCCGTTCGCCCGCCGTCATGGTGTTGATGGTCACCCTGCGCGCCAGCGACAGCCGGATCGCCGAGCCATCGGGATCGCGCCGTGCCGCGGCGACATAATCGGGCACCGCGTCGGCTAACGCATCGATCGGGATATCCACCGGGTGCCTGAACCGGATCACGATAATCGAGCCGGCAACAGTCACCTCGGAATCGACATCCTCGGCAAGCCTGAGAACCAGCCGGGCATAGCCGCCCGCCTCCGCGAAGGTGGCCTCACCCCTGATCGCATCGGCGTGGCAGACACCCGAGACCATCGAGCCGAGCAGCACCAGGCCCGCGGCAAGCCGCGACGGCCGGCCGAGGCAGCGCCGGGCCGAGCTTGCGCAGGCGCGCAGACGCGACCAAAATCCAGCGGCAGCCGCTCTCGGCATATCGAGGGGTCTCTCGGTTCGCCGATCTGATCGGCAGCGGGACGCCCTCGCGCCCCTCGCATTTAAATCTAGAATCGCCGGTTTAAGGACTTGTTAAATATCCGCGTTAATTGGGCTTTTGCTGCAACATCTTGCCTTCGATTTTGGGAAGATCGGCGACGGAGGCGGACTTGTCCGGCCCGGCGCGGCGGGCCATTTCGGTCGTCAGCCGCTCGGCCGCTTCGGTCGTCATCAGGCCGAGGATGTCGGACATCTTGCGCGGCGCGATCTGCGAGGCGATTTGGAACAGCACCGACATCTCGAGCCGGTCGAACACCTTGGCGGCGTCCTTCGGCTTCATGCTCTCATACATGGTGATGATGCCCTTGAAGTGCGCGGCATCGGCTTCGGTTTTCTGTTCGCCCACCGTGGCGATCCGCAACTCCACCGCCTTCATTTCCTGGACCTTGGATTCGATGCGCTTTTCGGCGGCCTTGAGCAGGCTTTCGCGAATGTCGATTTCGCGGGCACGCGCTTCCAGTTCCTGCCGCCGCGACTGCAGCCGCTCAAGGATGGCGCGCTCGGACGGCGACACCGGGGCGCCTTGCGCGGGCATGACCGCGGCACCCTCCGGCTTTGCCACTTCCGGCGGCGCGACGGCCGGCTTGGCCGCTTCCTCCTTCAACTTCTCTTCCTTGGGCTTTTCTTCCCTGGACTTCTCTTCCTTCTTCTCATCGACCGAGCCTGTGATATCGGCGGCTTCGGTTTTGTTTCCTCCCGGGAAATTGAAGGTTTCCTGCGCCCAGGACTGCTTGGTCGATTGCGGGTCGTAGTCGAACACGTAGCCGCCATCGATCACGAGCCCGGCGACTTTCAATACCGCGAAGCCGAAGATCGCGGCCAGGACAACTGGAATGATACGAATGTCACGAACAGATTTCATGCGGCGAGGCCGTTGGACCTTTTGCGCTCGGAGAACACCTGCGCCGCCGCGGCAATCGCCCTCGCCGCTGAAACCGGCGGGGCCGCGGGCACCGGATCGGCCGCGGGTCTCGCCGCGATCGCGATCTTGGACAGCCGCCGCAAGACATTGTCGCCTTCGGCGAGTTGCTTCTTCAACTGCTGGGACAGCTGGCCCGCGGAGGCGAGCTGCTCGCCGAGATTGACGTTGACGTCGCGAACGGTGTGTTTGAGGCCGCCGATGGCGCGCTCGGCGATTTCGGTTGCCGTGATCAGCTCCCCAATCGTCGCCTTCAGCGAATGCTCATCCGCCTTGAGGCGCTTCAGCCTTTTGTTGAGCAGCGCGCAGTATCCGATTGTGAGCATCAGCAAAACCGCCACCAGGCTCTCGATCACAATTCCGAGTGAATGACTCATTGTGCCTCCATCAACTTGGTTTGCTCGTCGGCTTTCTCGAACATCGCTAGGGTGGTATTGGGCTTGCGCAGCTGCTTGGTGACGCGAATGGCGACCCGGTCGCCGACCCGGCCCATCCGCCCTTCGGTCAAGGTGACATTGCCGCAGCGCACCGACACCAGCGCGTCGGCGCGCATCTCCAGCGGCAGGGTGTCGCCGACTTTCAGTTTCATCAGTTGCTTGAGCGGAATGTCGGCCTCATAGAGCACGGCATCGACCGAAATCTCCGCCTGCGCGACTTCGGTGGCGAAATGGCCTTCCCAGATCGGATCGCGGCCGAATTTTTCGCCCATGAACATCTGCAGCAGCACGCTGCGGATCGGCTCGATGGTCGCATAGGGCAGCAGCAATTCGATATTGCCGCCGCGATCCTCCATGTCGATGCGCAGCCGCACCAGAATGGCGGCATTGGCGGGCCGGCTGATGGCGGCGAAGCGCGGATTGGTTTCGAGCCGGTCGATGCTGAAGGTCACCGGCGACAGCGGCCGGAACGCCTGCTCGGCATCCGCCAGCACGACCTCGATGAGGCGCTTGACGAGATTGGTTTCGATGGTGGTGTAGGGACGGCCTTCGATCCGCAGCGAGGTCTGGCCGCGACGGCCACCGAGCAGCACGTCGATCATCGAATAGATCAGGCTGGAATCCACCGTCGCCAGGCCGAAATTTTCCCATTCCTCGGCCTTGAACACGCACAATACCGCCGGCAGCGGTATGGAATTCATGTAGTCGCCGAACCGCACCGAGGTGATGCGATCGAGCGAGACTTCGACGTTGTCGGAGGTGAAGTTGCGCAGGCTGGTGGTCATCAGCCGCACCAGCCGGTCGAACACGATTTCGAGCATCGGCAGACGCTCGTAGGAGACCATCGCCGAATCGATGATGGCGCGAATGCCGGAATTGTCGTCGAGATTGACGTCGCCGACGGAAAAGCCGAGCAGGTTGTCGATCTCCTCCTGCGACAGTACCCGCTCGCCGCTGTTCTTGCCGCCGAGGTCGCGGCTGCCGTCCTCGACCATGGCGGCCCATTGCAGCGCCATCGCGCCGGAGAGTTCATTGGCCGCGGCCGCTTCCGCGGCCTGCACCGGATCCTCGGAATCCAGCGACGCTTCCCATTGCGCTGCGATTGCGTCCTGGTCGACCGGATCGTTGCCCGCCATGATTCTAAATCCGTCTCGTCACTGAACGACGATTTCCTTGAACAGCACCGCGCTGACCTCGCTTGGCGCGACCACCGCGTTGACCCGCCGGGCCAGTTCTTCCTTCAACCGAAACAGCCCCGCCGAGCCGTTGAGGTCGACCGGCCGCAACTCGCGCATATAGGTCTGGAAGATGTCGGTGATGCGCGGCATCGTCGGCTTGATCGCCTCGACCTGCTTCTCCTCCTTGACCTCGAGCACCACCCTGACCTTGAGGTATTGCACGCGCTCGCCGGGCGAACCGACCAGATTGACCAGCATGTCCGGCACGTCGATGAACACCGGCGGCTTGGGCGCCGGCGCCTCGGCATGCATCTCCTCGCCGTGATGACGGAAGAAAAAGAACCAGGTCGCAGCGCCGCCGCCGATGATGGCAAACAGGCCGACCGCGGCGATGATCAGCTTGAGCTTGCCTTTAGGCGCGGCGACTGGCGCTTCCGCGCCACCCTCGGCCTGTTCATTGTCTGCCATCGCCTGCCCGCCCGTTCGTGGGAAATGAGCTCTTGGGAAATGAGCGCGATGCCGCCAGGCTGGCTTGAAAGACGCGATACAAAGGCCGCCGGCGCACACGCGCCCTCTTGATCCGGACGCTAGGGTAATAATGGTTAATGGAACCTTTCGTTTACCCCTCAACTAGGAAAAAGTTGCCGGGCAAACATGGTCAACAAGACCTTATTGCCGCCCGGCAAGGCCCCCGGCGAAACATCTAAGTCATTCCAAAATCGATGTTTTCTCAACTGGCACGGCTTTCGCTGTGTTGTCGGAGAACCGCGGCTTGGGAGAGCTTGTGGTTCGCAGCATCCGCGAGCGGGCCTGGGAGGGCTTTGGCGGCGGATCATTCAGGGGAGAACTATCGATGGAGAATGCACTTCTCATCGGGCTTTCGCGCCAAACGATGCTGGAACGACAGTTGGATGTCGTTTCCAACAACATCGCCAACGTCAACACCTCCGGCTTCAAGGCCGACGCGTCGCTGTTTGAGGAATATCTGATGCCGGGCGCGCACGAAGACAACTTCGTCGGAAGCGATCGCCGCCTCAGCTACGTCCAGGACCGCGGCACCTTTCGCGATTTTTCGCAAGGCGCCGCCGATCAGACCAAAAATCCGCTGGACATCGCGATCGATGGCGGCGGCTTCCTCGTGGTGCAGACGGCCGCGGGCGAGCGCTACACCCGCGACGGCGGCCTGCAGCTCAACGGCCAGGGCCAGCTCGTGACCCTCGCCGGCAATCCGGTTCTCGGCACCGCCGGACCCATCGTGTTTCAGCCGACCGACCACGACGTCAGCGTGGCGCCCGACGGCACCATCACCGTGCAGGAAGGCGCCAGCCACACGGATTCGCTCCGCGGCAAACTCCGGCTGGTCAGTTTTCCCGACGCGCAGAAGCTGCTGAAGGAAGGCGCCAATCTCTATTCGGCGGGACAAGGCGCCGCACAGCCCGACATCAAATCCGCGGTGCGCCAGGGTTTCATCGAGAAATCCAACGTCAACGCGGTGGCCGAGATGAGTCGGATGATCGAGGTGTCGCGCGCCTACACGCAGATCGCGACATTACTGCAGCAGGAGAGCGATCTGCATAAATCGGCGATCGAAAAACTCGCCGACGTTCCGTCGTAAGGCCATTCAGGGAGACGACACATGCAAGCGCTTCATACTGCTGCGACCGGAATGGCGGCCCAGGAACTCAGCGTCCAGGTCATCTCCAACAACATCGCGAACCTGCAGACCACCGGTTACAAGAAGCAAACCGCCGAATTCCAGGATTTGATCTACGAGCATGTCCGCCGGGTCGGCGCCCAGGCCTCGGATCAGGGCACCATCCTGCCGGTGGGTATCGATATCGGCGGCGGCGTGAAGACCGTCGGAACGCCGCGATCGATGACCCAGGGAACGCTGTCGATGACCGGCAACGATCTCGATCTCGCCATCACCGGCGAGGGATTTTTCAAGATCCTGATGCCGGACGGCACCTTTCAATATACCCGGGACGGCACGTTCCAGATGGACAATACCGGGCGGATCGTCACCGCCGCGGGCAATCCGGTGCAACCCACCATCACGGTGCCGCAGAACTCCACCGGCCTGACCGTCAACGCCCAGGGCCAGGTGTCGGTGACGCCGGTCGGGTCGTCGACGACATCCCAGATCATCGGCCAGCTCTCCGTCACGCGCTTCATCAACAAGGCCGGCCTGCAGCCGGTCGGCAGCAACCTCTTCACCGATACGCCGTCGTCGGGCCAGCCGCAGGACGGCCTCGCCAGCGCCGAAGGCTTCGGATCGATTATGCAAGGAAGCCTTGAGGCATCCAACGTCGACGTCGTCTCCGAGATGTCCAACCTGATTGCCGCGCAACGCGCCTACGAAATGAACGCCAAGGTGATCAGCGCCGCCGACCAGATGCTGCAAACCACCTCCGCGCTGTTCCGTTGAGGGAGATGATGATGGCCATGCGTTCGTTTCTCCTGGCAGCCGCCCTGCTCGCGGCCAGCGCCGCGACGGCACTCGCCCAGAGCAGCGAAGACGTCATCGCGATGCCGGCGCTGCGCGCCAGCGTCACCGTCTCCAGCGACGTGGTGCGGATCGGCGACATCCTCGACAATGCCGGCACCGCGGCACTGATCGCGATCTATCGCGCCCCCGATCTCGGCACCACCGGCTCGCTGCCGACCGAAAAGGTGCTGGCCGCGTTGCAGGCGCATCAGGTGATCGGCGTCGACACCAGGGACATCAAGACGATTTCCGTGACCCGGCTGTCGCGTTCGCTGCCGGCCAGGGAGATCGAACTTCAGGTCGGCCGCGCGCTGGAACATCGCAGCGGCCTCGGCGATGCCGCCAACATTTCCCTGACATTCGATCGCGACGTGCGGGATATCCAGCTCGAAGCCTCCAACACCGGCACCCTGCAGCCGGCCTCGACCCGCTACGACCCCCGCAGCGGCCGCTTCGATATCAGTTTCGAAATCAGCAACGACGCCGGCGCCACGGCAACGACCTTGCGCTTTACCGGCACCGCGATCGAAACCGTGGAAGCCGCGGTGCTGACGCGGGACGTCGAACGCAGCGAAATCCTGAAATCTTCCGACGTGATCGCCCAGCGCCGTCCGCGCGCCGAGGTCGGCGGTGACGCCGCGGCGCGCCGTCTCGCGGTCGGAATGCAGATGCGCAAACAGCTTCACGCCGGCCAGGCGTTAAAGGTCTCCGATATTGCCAAGCCGGATCTGGTGCAGCGCGACGACAATGTCACCCTGATCTACGAATCCACCGGTCTCTACCTCACCATTCGCGGCAAGGCGATGGAAAGCGGCACCGACGGCGACGTGGTCAACGTGCTCAACCTGCAATCGAAGCGCACGGTGTCCGGCGTCGTTATCGGCCGCGATCAGGTCGCGATCACAATCGCCGTGCCCCGCCTTCCCGCTGCCACGGATGCATCCTCCACGGTCGGATCGGCAGAACCCGCCGCACCAGTTGCGGTCGCCGCCGGCAACAATTCGCAAGTGCCTCCAAAAGTCGAGTAAAAGTTCATGTATACGTCCAGTATCAATCGCATCGCCCTCACCGGCACCTTGCTGACGATCGTCAGCATCGCAGGCGGCGGTTGTTCGTCAATCGACCGGCTCTCCCAGATCGGCGAGCAGCCGAAACTGTCGAGCATCGACAATCCGACCGCGCAGCCCGGTTACAAGCCGGTGCAGATGCCGATGCCGAAACCGGAAGCGGTGTCCTACAACGCCAATTCATTGTGGCGGAACGGCTCGCGGTCGTTCTTCAAGGATCAGCGCGCGCATCAGATCGGCGATCTCTTGACCGTCACGGTCAACATCACCGATCAGGCCAATTTCGCCAACGAGACCGCACGCAGCCGCAGTTCTTCGGAAGATTCGGGCATCACCGCGTTCCTCGGCAGCAGCTTGCTGGGTGCTACAGTCGCAAAAATTCTGCCTGGGCGCTTCCTGACCGCGGACTCCAGCTCGTCCTACGACGGCAAGGGTACGATACAGCGACAGGAAACGCTGACGACCAACATCGCCGCCGTCGTGACCCAGTTGCTGCCGAACGGCAATCTGGTGGTCGAGGGCAAGCAGGAGATTCGTGTCAATTTCGAAAAGCGCGAGCTGATCGTCGCCGGCATCGTGCGTCCGGAGGATATCCAGAGCGACAACACCATCGATTCAAGCAAGATCGCGCAAGCCCGCATCGCCTATGGCGGCCACGGCCAGCTCACCGACGTGCAGCAGCCGCGTTACGGCAGCCAGGTGATGGACGTGCTGCTGCCGTTCTAGGGCAGGAGTTGCCACGGGCAGGTTCCAGCCCCGAGCAGGAGAACCATCCACGAGCTCCCACATCTCACCCGCGAACCTAGGCGCAGTGAGATGTACTACACGGCCTCCGTCAGCTCCCCTGGCGGAGGCCGTGCCTATTTCGTCTGATGCTAAGAAATATAACGATCATGCGGGGTTTGAGGCTTCCGACCCTGCAGGTTTGTGTCAATATCCCATGAAGCGCGACGGGGAACGCCGGGGTTTGACGTTCAGGTTTGCAGCTACGTCATCCCCACACCAGACGAGCAAATCGCCGTCGATGGTCGTAGGTCGTACCGCCGGGTTTGTTTCGAGTTCGCGATCGTATCGAATTAGCAACTATTCCGGAGATGAAGCCATGAACAAGCCTTTGCCCGTGAACCCGCCCGAACTTAGGTCAACCTTCGTCGCGGCGTCGTCGATGCCCTGGCAACGGACGGATTTCGACGGAATCGAGATGAAGATCCTGTACAAAGACGACGAAGGACGCTCGACCATCCTGTTCAAGATGGCGCCCGGCGCGGTCGTGCCCTTGCACGAGCACACCGCGCTCGAACAGACCTTCATGCTCGAAGGATCGCTGGAAGATTCGGAAGGAAGCGTTGGAGCGGGTGACTTCGTGTGGAGGCCCGGCGGCAACATCCATGTCGCGCATGCTCCCAACGGAGCGACGTTCATCTCCGTATTCAACCGCCCGAACCGCTTTTTCGATGGTACGAAGTTTTTCACTTCCACCGAAGAACGGAAGTAGCACTGGCGCGAGTTTGGTAGCCGGCATCTTCCGGGAGCGAATGACGTCACGCTTCCCGACTCTCCTGAGCAATTGCTCGCTCCGATCAGCGGCGCTTGCGCATACCCCACGCTCCCTCTGTGGCACAATAATCACACCCGAATGAAATCGTCTCGCTGATGCCGTGCATGGTCTCATCCGGCCACGGTCACGCCCCTATTGCAGGTCGGACTGGGTTCGGCTCGGGGCACGCGTTGAGGATGCAACATGTCTTCCATCAGCTGTGCCGGAATATTGTGCATCGATAGTCAAGTAAACCGTATGCGTCTGGACGCGTTGCTGGTCTCGGCCACGGCCGCTCGGAACGTCATCCGTTTGTTTGTCGTCGTCCTGGCAGGGACTTTGCTTGCGGCCTGCGCTCAGTCGTCCTCTGTCCTTACCAGAAATTCCGAGTTTGTTACCCCTGGTCGACAGGCGTCGCTGCAACACAATCGAACGGCATCATTCCTCGTTAACAGGCGTGTCGCGTCCGTGAAAAGACACACCCCGTTCGCGTCGCACCACGATGCGGCCGAGACAAAGACCGCTTCGCAGGGAGTTGCCAGCTTCTATACAGAGGGAACACAGACCGCGAGCGGCGAAAAGTTCGATACGCACGATTTGACCGCCGCGCATCCGACGTTGCCATTCGGCACAAGGTTGCGCGTGACCAACGTCGCCAGTGGAAAGTCCGTGACAGTTCGGGTCAATGACCGCGGTCCGTACGTTCCCGGACGAGTCGTCGATGTCTCGTATTCCGCGGCCGAGACGCTGGGAATGGTTGGATCGGGTACTGCAAAGGTCAAACTTGACGTCGTCCAATAGCCGGTGGAAGCGGCCTGGACCTGACGATCGAAAGATCGCTTTGCGTCAGAATTGTCTGCGCTTCCACGTCTGGGCCCGCTTTACTCCCGCCAAAAGCAGGCGTACCGGACTACGCTGAAACTTCTCTTTTTGGAAGAGTTCACACCCACGTCGTTGCCATGAGTCTCGAAAGAGAGCGTCATTGAAAACCCGGTCCACCATGCCCACTACGGACACCGAAGCTCCATCTCTCGCGGTATCCGAGTTCGAACCCGCAAACCACATTCGCCAGGAAGCAATCCTTCCCAATGGTCAAATCAGTATTATTGGCGGCGCTGATCTGCACCGCAGCGGTCTGCGCGTCGTCAGGGCAGGAAACCCAAGTTTCCGTCGACATGATGGGGATAGGTGGCTTGAGCTGTGCTCACTGGCGGTCTACCCCAGCGCTTCGACTGGAGGGAACAATCTGGATTTATGGATTCTGGACGGGACTTAATTACGTTGCCGCAGCGAGCGGACAGACAGAGAGAAAAGTCGACACGGCAGCGCTAACGATTGAAGTCAAGAAAACATGCGCTCAGCGTCCATCGCAGCCGTTGGCAAGCGCCGTGTGGACCACCTACCTTGAATCCGACAAGAGGTAGGCAAGGGCATCTCCACACGTCTTCCCGCCCTGATCTGGCGCGCGTGCCGCTAAGCCTGGGCTGGGAAATGCACGTTGCCGATTCAGCTGCCGACAATTGGACCCTCGGACTTCGATCGGGCTTTCATCGCTCGCTGACGAAATGGCACAGCCGCATGTTAACAGGAATGCGTATGGAGCTGCTGCGGAACGCTCGCGGATGTGATCAGATTCACCATACCGATGGCTGAAGCTGCAAAAGCGACGCGGAGCTGGCTTCCCCTGTTGCCACGCCATGCTGATCGAGTTTCGATATCACAGGTGTGCGTAGGTCAAAACGGACACGATAGACCTGCAGATTCTCTATGACTCGCTGGACATAGTTGCGCGTTTCGGAGAACGGAATGCGTTCCACCCAATCGATCGCGTCCACATTGGGATCACGCGGATCGCCGTACATCTTCACCCAATCGCGAACGCGGCCCCGGCCGGCGTTGTAGCCGGCGAAGGTCATGATGTGAGAGCCGGCGTATTCCTTCAACAACGCGCTGAGTTCGGCCGCGCCCATTTGCGTATTATAGGCGGGATCATGAACCATCCGGTCCCAATCATAGGGGACGCCGAATCGCTTGGCAGTGTCACGACCGGCTTCCGGCGTGACCTGCATCAGTCCGACCGCATTGGCCGACGACTTGTCGCGCTGGTCGAACGCGCTTTCGGTGCGTGCGACCGAATAGATGACACTACGTTCGATCTCGGGACCGATCGGACTGTGCTGCGGAATTCCGATCGTCGGAAAGGCGTAATGGTCGAGCGCAAGGCCGCGGGCGAGCGCAAGCTTGCCGATTTGCAACATGGCGCGCGCATCGTTGTGGCGGCCGGTCAGCTCACCGAGCGCGACCAGCACCGCTACGTCACCGCCGTGTTCGGCGAGGTCAGTAACAAAACTTAGAACGACATCGCGTTCGCCGAGCGCATAGAGCATATCCGCGGCGCGCACGCGGTCGTCGGCGAGCGCTGCATCATCAGGGGAGCTGGCCGGCACCGGCCCCCGCAGCTCAATTCGGTCGAGGCCGAGCCTTGCCCGCGCGAGTTGTCCGTAATAGGCGGTGGGATAGCGGGCGGCAGCCTCATAACCGTCGCGCATGGCGTCCTTCTCGCCGACCGCTTCGGCAACACGGGCTCGCCAGTAATTTGCCCGCGCCAGCACGATCGGATTGGCCGATCCCTCCTCCATATGAGCGAAATGGGCCCGCGCCGTCGCGGGATCATTGCGGTAGCGGAGAGCGATCCAGCCGCACGTGAAATGGAAATCCGCCCGGTAATATTCGTCGGCCGGCAGGGCGGCATCGCGCACCACCTGGTAGGCGGCTTCAAACTTACCCTGATCGAGCAACTTGCGAGCGAGACGGCGCCGTTCGCGCCACCATTCGTCGGTATCCTGAAGCGCCATGGTCTCCGGCGCGGCAGCCAGCATCAGGCGGGTTGCGTCGTCGATCCGGTCGTGGTGCACCATCCAGTGGATACGGCAGAGTGTATATCCGAGATCGGTGCGGGCATCGGTCGCAACCGCATTGAGCAAATCGAGCGCCTTGTCCGTGTTCCCCGCCGCACAGGCCTTCACGATCGAAAGCTCATCGCTGCCGAGGCGTTGCGCTGCGCGCCGCGCGCCCGAAATATCCTTCGCGCCGATACGCTTGTCCATGCGTGCACGATGGTCCTCGCCGGTGAGCAAGTCGCCGAACAGCTCGAACGCTTCGGCTTCGGACCGCTCCGACAATTCATCCGACCGCCAACTCTGGCGAATGAGGCTTGCGGCGCCATCACGGTCGCCTTCGGCGAGCAGAAGCCGCGCGAGCGCGAAGCGGCCCTTGGCGCTTGTCGGCTGATTGCCGACGAAGTTGCGAATCGTCGCGGCGGCGCTGCGCTCCTGCCACAGGCGCGCCTCCGCACGCCTTCGCATGAGGCCCATACTCGGCCAGTCCGGACTATCAGCAATGAACGCCGCGTAACGGCTGAAATTCGCGTCAGCCTCCGGATGACGCAGGATGAACCATTCAACGAGCTTCCGCCCCGCCGGGTCGCCGATCGTTTTCTGTACGGCGGTCGCCTCGCTTGTCTTGGCCTTGCGCGCAAGATCGATCGCATCCCTTACAGCCGCAAGATCGGCCGAGAGCGGAGAAGCCTCCGCGCTCGGAGGCGGCGCGTCACTGGATCGCGTCGAGTTGCGTTGCGCGGCCGTGACATGTTTTGGATGCTCAGTCTTCGCCGCGTTGCGGTGGTGCCGTACTCCGGCTACCTCATGCGGCTTCCTGGCCTGCTGAGGCTTATGGCTGGCTCGTGCAACGTCGTCAGTCGAACAAAATGCGAACACAGCCAAGGTCAGAAAACACGACAGCGAATGTAAGCGCTGGGTCATGTCACGGTTCCCTCGCGAACCAACCGGACGAATCATGATCCATGCGGCTCGAACTGCCCGGAGGATATCACAGCGCCCCTTCGCAAGGGTAGCGTTTCGGCAACAGCGTGGGAAAACCAATTCAACCGAGCTTATCGGCGCGCGTGCCAAATCGTTTTTGATGACCGCCCGCGCCCTACCTTGAAAGGATTGGCGTTCGCCAGGTTACGACATCATGCAACTCAGCCGTCGGCTGGATGCCTAAACCCAAATTTACCAAGTTAAACGGAAAGGCTGAACCTGAGGGAAAGGCTGAAACCCCTGAGGGTTGGCGGCCATTCTTTGGCGATCGGGTCGCTTTGCGATTCTCGTTTTCTTGCGCTCGATCCTCGCGGGCAATAGGGGGGTTCGGGGCGGTGCATTGAGTTGAACTTCCGCGACGCGCGCCGGCGCTTGCGGCAGAATTTCCGGAACGGATGCGGGAACGACCGCGATTTGCACGCGGGTATCGATATCCACCCGCGGTGGACCCACGCGATCCGACGCGATTCGGATGACCGGCCGGGCGGCGTCGGGACGAGCGATTGTTTCCGGTTCGGAAAGAAAGGATGACACGCCAATCAAGAGCGCAAGGAGCGCTCCGCCGACAAAAGTGAAATAACGAAGTACAGGCATAGTTGAACCAAAATAGGACAGCTTCGTCTTGTGAAAAAACTGCTGACCTAGAAGGTGTGTCTGGTTCCATGCCTTCCAGGTTCAAATAATTATCCAATGGAACCATTCGGAGCGGCGGTACGGCTCTCACCTCAACGACGGACCAAAAAATAAGCAAATCGATTGGTATGGAATGTCACCCGGGGCACGGATGTCCGCTATTCGCCTCAATATTGTTGCAAAAGTCCCAAAACGGGCTGCGGCCAGTTTTCCGCCGGGGAACCAGGCGACGGACAATCGCCGATCAAGACTGCTTCAAACCCGCTATGAGAATCGCCCGAGAGTCCAGCGCATGACGGCAGTGTCCCTCACATGAGCAGCAATTTCGTCTCGCCAAGAAGCACCTTCGTTGTCTACGATCCGATGATTTGTATCGGGTGACCTTGGGCATGGGAAACTGCCATGGGAATGAAGAAATATCCCGCTGCGCCCATGGCAATTGTTGTCTCGGACTTTTCTTCGCGCCGACGGTTTCTCTCACCATCGATGCGATTATCAACCCGGTCGCGTCGCTCGTCTCACCTGCCATCGCCAATCTCAGCTTCATGTCCCCTGCAATGGGTCAACCGGCCGAACTTACGAAAAAACAATCGGAGGCGCTCAGCGCGTACAATAAGGCAGTAAGCGATTTTGAGTCGATTCTCGGCCAGCGGCGCGCGCAGATCAATGCGAAGCAACAGCTGCCGAACTTACCGGGACAGGCACTCTACGTTGCACGCATCAACATGATGAGCGCATACAAAGACCTCACCGACGCCGTTCCCGCCAAAATCGGTCGACCCAATAAATTCGGGATTCCGCCGGCATATTTTGACGCTCAAACAGAACCGCTGGTCGACGAGTACCGGGCCCTCTTTGACGTCATGGAGGCGCCGCCCGCCAACGCTCAAAAATCAGCTACGCCATTCGAGGACGTCGTCGATCTGGCGATTGCCATTGCACGAGCCAAAGGACTTGATCCGGCCAACGCTGAAGCGGCAGCTCGTATTAGCCTGGGACTGTTCTTTGCCGAGACGAATGGCCATCAAAATGTGGGTAATGGGCGCTCGAATACCTACAAGGGAAGTTTCCAGACGGGACCGTCCGAAGATCGGAATGGTCGAAAGAAATGGGCGGCGATAAAACCAGTGATAGCAGCCTTTGATCCAGCCTTGAGCGCACGCGACGACAGGGAAGAGGCGCGGGCCGGCGATCTGGATCATCGGTTCAATCACTGGACCGCCGTGCGAGATGCGCTAATGGGCGAACACGCGGATATTTTCCCGCAAGTAGGCGCGATCGTCAAAACACTGCCAAATCCCATCGATCAAATGAAGCTCTTTGAACTCATCCAGATCATTCCCAGTCCGACCAGGTCCGCACTCAAGTCCGGCGACCTGATCAACTATCGAATTTCCGACCCGAGGATCATGGGATATCTGCGGAACAACAGCATCTTCGCCTTTGGACAGGCCGACAGGGCGAGAACATCTGCGACCGTTCGCGAAATTCTTGACGCGATGTGGCTCTACAATGGCAAATTTGAACGCGCGCTTTCGAAGTTCGCCGAGATCAAGGCGCGGTAAAACGGCTGGTTACGAAGGCAACCCCATAGCTCTGAACAGCTTTTGATCACCTCGCCTAAATCGAACTTATAGTCTGTTTCCAGTAACTCTTGGCTCCGAATCCCTGATAATGTCGACTTGTTCGGCCATGAAGCCCGAACAGAAATCACTCTTGGGGAAAGCAGGGATTGCTGTCGTCAGAGAGAAAATTCACCCCATCAGGCTCCGCTATTTGGCGACGCATTCCTGCTATCGTCGCCGCGATGGGCGCGTTGGTGCTTCTGCCGATCGAGATCAGCGATGCCGGCCGGCTGTCGGACGTCGTCAAGGGCTCGCCAAAGCACGTCACCTTGGCGAAGCATGCCGTCTCGCCGAAGTCCCGCACCGTAAAGCTTGCCGCCCTAGGGCCGGCCGTCCCTTTTTCATTGAAACCGGCGGCGACGATGTGCGATCGCTCGAAATTCCGGATCGTTCTGGATGTGGGACATACCGCCGTGTCAGAAGGAGCCACCAGCGCCCGGAACGTGGCCGAGTTCGTCTTCAATCTGCGCCTTGCACAGCGGATCGAGGAGAAATTGAGGTCCGAAGGCTTTCCTGAGGCGAGGTTGCTCTTGACCGAGGGCAAGGCCAGGCCCAGCCTGGTCAAGCGTGTCGCCGCCGCCAACGACCTTCACGCGAATCTCTTCCTGTCGATTCACCACAACTCCGTGCCCAATTCGTTGCTTGAGAACTGGGAATTCGAGGGTAAGAAAAGCCATTTCAGCGACCGCTTCAGCGGTTATTCCGTCTACGTCTCCCGCGGCAATCCGGACTTCAAGACGAGCCTTGCATTCGCCGAACTCGTCGGCAAGGAAATGAAGGCCCAGGGTCTGCAATACGCCCAGCAATATACTCAAGCCATCATGGGTCGGTACCGGCACCCGCTGCTGAACAAGGAAACCGGTGTTTACAGCTACGATCAACTCGTCGTGCTGAGATCGACCCGGATGCCAGCGGTCCTTCTCGAGGCAGGCTCGATCATCAACCGGGACGAAGAACTCAAGATGGTCTCGCCTGAACGCCGGGACATCATCAGCGGCGCTGTCGCGGCGGCCGTGAAGGAATTCTGTGAACCTTTCCTCGGTCCGCCCTGATGGCGTGGTGACGACAGCACCTCGCATCCCTTCCGGATTTTAGCATCGATGCCGGCAACCCTGATTCACAGGAAACCCGTTGCACAAAGACAGCAGGTGAACCCATTTGGTATGCCCATCCGGCGTGGCCTTGTCCTGATTATTATGATGCTGCCAGCTTTAGCTTTGGCAAACTCCGCCTTGCCCAAGGGTTTCGTTTATTTGCGCGATATAGATCCCACAATCGTTCAAGACATTCGCTATGCAGGATCTCATAACTTTGTAGGCCGACCAATCAGAGGATACCTCGCCGCAGAGTGTATCCTCAGCGCACCCGCCGCGAATGCCCTTGAAAAGGTGCAGAGGATGTTAGCCGAGAATGAGCTATCGCTCATCGTCTGGGATTGCTATCGGCCGAAGCGGGCTGTTGAAGATTTTCTACAGTGGAGCAGAGATCCGGCTCACTCCGAAATGAAGGCCGAATTCTATCCACGCACCGCTAAGAAAAGACTATTCGATCTGGGGTATCTCGCAAAACGATCAGCTCACTCGCGGGGAAGCGCGGTGGACCTCGGTATAGTCCCAACCTCCATTTCAGCCGTGCCGCGGCCGAAACCCCCGGGGTCCCTTAAGGCATGCACTTCTCCGAAAGGCGAAAGATTTGAGGATGGAACTATCGATTTCGGCACAGGCTACGACTGTTTAGACGCGCTTGGAAATACATCTAACCCTCTTGCGGGCCGGATAGCACTGCATAACCGTCAAACGCTCAGATCTTACATGAAAGCGGCAGGCTTTCGTCCCTACGCCAAAGAGTGGTGGCACTTCGAACTTATCGATGAGCCCTTTAGTCGTGACGGGTTTGACTTCGAAATCGCAGCCTCACCAACATCCAGCGAAACGCGCTAACATAAGGGGTTCAATCATTTCGGTAGCCCGTCAAGAGACACATCGACGAGCGATTGCCGCGCATTTCGGCGTTCGGCGATACGCATGTCTCGCTCGCTTTTGCCGAGGGCGGGCTGACTTGAAGGTGGCGCTGCATATCGGTCTCGGCGGCGGGCTGTCGGAACATGTGCGAGTAGGTGTAGATGAAAGCCAGGTACTGGCCTTGCTTTTCGGTGAAACCTTGAGCGCTGAGGCTGCGAGCGGCGCCTGATTTTCAATTCATTTGTCAATTCGTCCGGTCCTCCAACAAGGCTTCAGGCGAAGCTGACCTGCACCGCCCCAGCCCCGACAAATCCATCGTCACGCTGTCGTCTGGCTTGAGCCACACGGTCTTGACCAGGCTGCCGGTCAGGACGATCTGGCCCGCGCGCAAGG
Organism: uncultured Pseudomonadota bacterium; assembly: GCA_963771225.1. GTDB lineage: Bacteria > Pseudomonadota > Alphaproteobacteria > Rhizobiales > Xanthobacteraceae > Bradyrhizobium. Next base: position 396,178 of record CAVYSR010000020.1, read on the forward strand.
CCTTGCCGTCGGCGGCGAGATGGTTGGCGAGCCACGCCAGCGCGCGGTGCGGATGACCGAGCACGTCGGCGCCGGTGCCTCGTCCATCCTCAACCCCGTTGATGACCGCGCGGCCGACGATATCCAGCAACTCAGGCGCCGCCGATCGCGCCACCGGCTTTCCGAGCACGCAGCCGGCGGCAAAGAAATCATCCGCCACCAAAGTCGGCGCGCCGATGGTCTGCCAGTCGGCATAACGGTCATCGACGATCTCGATGGCGGGCAGATACGCCTCGACGGCTTGCGCGACAACGTCCGCCGTGAACGGCGCCTGCGATGGCTCAAGATCATGCGCGAGCCGCACCGCGATCTCGCATTCGACGCCGACACGGACGAAATCCTTCGCCGGCAGCGACACGCCGCTGGGGTGAACGCCGTTTGCAAATACGCCGCCGCCGCAAGGGTGCGGAATGCCGAGATAGTGCTGCATCACCGCGCTGGTGCAGCCGATCTTGTAACCGACCAGCGCCCCGAAATCGGCCGCCAGCAGCGCATGAAGCGCATCCTGAATGCGGTATCCGCCGGCCTCGTCCTGCGGCGCGACATCGGCGGCGAGCGGTTGCAACGGCGTGCGGTCGCGGCGGTTGGAGGCAATGGCTTTTGCAGCCGCGAGGATCTTGGTCATGAAGGATTACCTCATCCTGATGAGGCGCATCAGCGCCGTTTCGAAGGATGGGCTGCGCGCACGGGATGTTTCATGGTTCGAGTCGCGCGTGCCGCGCTCCTCACCACGAGCGACGCGAAGACATCCCTACTCGTCGCGATAGACCTTCTCGCGCTTCTCGTGGCGCTCCTGCGCCTCCACCGACAGCGTGGCGATCGGGCGGGCTTCGAGCCGCTTCAGCGAGATCGGCTCGCCGGTCTCCTCGCAATAGCCGTAGGTGTTGTCGTCGATGCGCTGCAGCGCCGCGTCGATCTTGGAGATCAGCTTGCGTTGCCGGTCGCGAGCGCGCAATTCGATGGCGCGGTCGGTTTCGGACGAAGCGCGGTCGGCAAGATCAGGATGGTTGACGTTCTCTTCCTGGAGCGTCTGCAATGTGATGCGAGATTCCCGTAAAATCTCTTCCTTCCACGCCAGCAGCTTGGCGCGAAAATAATCGCGCTGGCGGTCGTTCATGAAAGGCTCTTTTTCGGAGGGTCGATAATTTTTCAACTTTTCCAAGGCCAGCCCATCTGTACGTGCAAGGCGGGCGAAAAAGGGTCCGTCCGCGCGCGCCTTATATAGCGGCGGGTTGTGACAGACAATATCGTCGGCCGGCCGGAAGCGGGTAACCGCGGGGGTTACCCCGCAGGAAGCTGTGCGTAAATGGCGGCTGGCGTCAGAACAGTCCGGCCTTGGCCAGTTCCACTTCGACCCGCAGCTCGATCTCGGACAAGACCGCATCGAGGCCGGGGTCCCCGGAGGTGGATTTGAGGCTGGCGGCGGCGTCCCGCAGCCTGGTCACGGTCGCGGCATTGAAATTGCCGGACAGCAGGCCGATCTTGAGGTCATCCAGCACGTCGAGCGCGCCTTTGCCGCGCTGCACCGAGCGTTTCCGGCGTTCTGCCGGATCCTCGATGCCTTGCATGGCCAGCAGTGCATCGATATTGGCCGCCGTCTTCGGTGCCATCACAGCACGACTTTCCGGGGTCGAAGCTGTGTCCTCCGGCAGGGCAAAGCCGGTCGAACTGGTTCGCCGGACGTTGGCCGGCGCAGATCCGAGAGTGGTGCCGTTCGGTCCGTAGATGCGCATGGCGTTGGCTTCCTGCGTAGCCCGGATCGGCAAAGCGAGATCCGGGTCGTCGTCTGCGGCGATCCGAAATTCGCTCCGCCCATCCGGGCCGGGGGTTACCAGAAAGCTTCGCCCGCTTATGGTTAATGGAGCGTAAATGGCCCGGCAAAATCTGCCGCCAAGGGCAGTTTCGCCGCTGCGCCGGACCAGATTGGAACGTCGGCCTCAAGCGTTTTATATAGTTATATCAATTACTTAATTTCAAAAATGGGTATGGCACGGCGCTCGCATGGTTAATGCCGGATCACCGTCATGGGAGTGATGCGCCGGTCCAGCCAAAACCTCAGCGGGGAGCAGAGGATGCCAAGCGTTCTGTCGGCGAGAGTATTAGGGGTGGTCTTCGCCGCGTGGCTGTCGCTGGCAGTGTCCACGATTCCCGCGGGCGCGACGTCCCGGATCAAGGACGTCGCCAACATTGAAGGCGTGCGCCAGAACCAGCTGATCGGCTACGGCCTCGTCGTCGGCCTCAACGGCACCGGCGACACCCTGAACAACATCCCCTTCACCAAGCAGTCCCTGCAAGCGATGCTCGAGCGCATGGGCGTCAACATCCGCGGCGCCACCATCCGCACCGGCAACGTCGCCGCCGTGATGGTGACCGGCAATTTGCCGGCATTCGGAACCCAGGGCACCCGGATGGATGTCACAGTGTCCTCGCTCGGCGATGCCAAGAATCTGGAGGGCGGCACCCTGCTGGTCACCCCCCTGCTCGGCGCCGACGGCAACGTCTATGCGGTGGGACAGGGCTCGGTCTCGATTGGCGGCTTCCAGGCCCAGGGACAGGCGGCCAGCATCACCCGGGGCGTTCCGACGGTCGGCCGCATCGCCAATGGCGCGATTATCGAGCGCGAGATCGAATTCGCGCTCAACCGCCTGCCCAACGTGCGGCTGGCGCTGCGCAATGCCGATTTCACCACCGCCAAGCGGATCGCTGCCGCGGTCAACGACTATCTCGGCGCCAAATGCGCCGAGCCGATCGACCCCTCGACGGTGCAGCTCTCCATCCCCGCGGAATTCAAGGGTAACGTCGTCGCCTTCCTGACCGAAATCGAGCAGTTGCAGGTCGAACCGGACCTCGCCGCCCGGATCGTGATCGACGAGCGCTCCGGCATCATCGTGATGGGCCGCGATGTCCGCGTCGCCACCGTCGCCGTCGCCCAGGGCAATCTCACCGTCACGATTTCGGAAAGCCCGCAGGTCAGCCAGCCCAATCCGCTGTCGCGCGGGCGAACCGTGGTCACGCCCAACACCCGGGTCGGCGTTACCGAGGACGGCAAGAAATTCGCGGTCGTGAAAGACGGCGTATCGTTGCAGCAGCTCGTCGACGGCCTCAATGGACTGGGCATCGGCCCCCGCGACCTGATCGGCATTCTGCAGGCGATCAAGGCCGCCGGCGCGATCCAGGCCGACATCGAGGTGATGTGATGCAAATCAATACCGCCAGCAGCACCCATCGCGCCGCAACGTCCCAGGCGGCGATCGCGACCTACAACGGCCGTCCGGATTACACCCTGGCCGACGCCCTGACCAAGGTGTCGCCGCAGGCCCAAGCCAAGGCCAAGACCACCGCGACCGATTTCGAGGCGATGTTCATCAACCAGATGTTCTCGCAGATGACCAACGGCCTCAAGGGCGAAGGCCCGTTCGGCGATACGCCGGGCACCGGCGTGTGGCGCTCGATGCTGACGGAGCAATATTCGAAATCCTTCGCCAAGGCCGGCGGCATCGGCATTTCCAAAGACATCTTTCGCGAGCTGATTCTGCAGCAGGCCAAGCAGACCAGCCAGGTCCAGGGTAACAAGACATGATGAAACAGCATCCGCAGCGGCAGCCGGCGCCGCCCGCGCCGATCCCGATGGCCGCGACGCCCGCCGAGGCGCGCAAGCTCGCCGAGAACCTGATGGATGTGATGAGCGCATTGCTCGGCGTCATCGAGCGCGAGACCGAACTGGTTCGCGCCGGCAAGATCCGCGAGGCGATGACGTTCGAAGCCAGGAAGACCGAGTTTTCCCGCCGCTACGCCACCACGGTCGCGCATCTGAAGGCCAGCCAGAAATATCTGGCAGAGGCCTCGCCGGAGCTTTTGAAGACGCTGCATCGTCATCATGACGTGTTTCGCGCCATGCTGCAGATCAATCTCACGGTGCTGGCGACGGCGCACGCGGTATCCGAAAGCATCGTGCGCGGCGTCAACACCGAGATGCAGCGCCGCAATATTCCCAACACCTACACCGCGGCCGGACGGCGCGCGGCGCCGGGACCGCGGCAGATCACGCCGCTGACGGTGAGCCGTTCGCTCTGATCCCCGGCGCGCCGCGCTTTCTTGCGAATACCTACATTTTTCATCAAACTTGTGCGCCGAAATCGGCGCAAAATTCAGTGCATTCTCTAACGCAACGTTGAGAGGTGGAAGTCATAACAGCAATTGGAGGGGTTGGGATTTGACTCGAGGAAAGCCAGGAGGCTGCCATGAGTACGGATTTCAGCATCAAACCGGTGGGGGCGCCGGTTGCAACGCCAATTGCGCAGCCGGTGAGCGAAGCGGCCAATAACGCCGTCGCGACTGTGCTGCCTCCAAGCCAAAGCGTCACGGTGGTGGACGCGAGTGCCAGCGTTCGCAACGATCCGGGCCCGAGCAGCGGCGTTTCGCATCAGGCCTTTCTCGATCGCGCGGCGGGCTCGATCGTCTATCAGGCGATCAACGAGCGCACCGGCGCGGTGATCAACCAGTTTCCGGACAATGCGATGTTGCGGCGGCGGGCGTATTTTCGTGCGCTCGACCTGACCAAGACTTCGGCGCCCCGCGGCGTCGCTACCGATCGCAACGCCTGATCCGGTGCTGGCGCGCGCAACCGCCAACGCACCCTCAAAACCAATCGTCCGATGAGACGATCAGGGCCTGCCCGACAGGCCCGCGGCAATATTGGAGTTGATGTCGATCAGCGGTTGCAGCTTTTCCGGCGTCGGGTTGGTCTGCATTTCAATGGTTCGCTGCATCACAAAAACAGCGATGTTGATGATATTCTGGCGGATTTCAAGCGGCTGGGGATTTTCGTCGCTTTCTGCCGCGCCCATGAAAATCGTCCAGAGCCGCCGATTGAACAACAGCGCAGCCTGCATCTTTTTGTCGTGGCCATTCCAGTTGGTCTGAACTTCAACGAGCTTTCTTGCCGCCATCAGCAGCGTCTGCGCTTCGACTTCGCGGGGCGAAGAAAATTGGGCGGTGCGAGCGTAGGCTGCATGGGACATTCACGACCTCGACAGGGGGTTTTGCACGGGACGCAGGCTTCGGGCTGCCCGGGTTTTATACGAGGTCGTCTTTAAAATAGGGTTAGCGGCGGTTTGCATATGTGTCCGGAACCGGGCAAAAACCGAAGCGTCCCTGCCACGACGGCAAGCACATCAAGAAAACGGCGGGGTTTCCCCCGCCGTTTGGCTTTCGGATTCCTGTAGTTGGGATCAGCGCAGCAGTTGCAGCACGCTCTGCTGCGACTGGTTGGCCAGCGCCAGCGCGGACACCGCGATCGACTGCCGGGTCGACAGCGCCTGGCTGTTGGCCGCTTCCTGGTTCGGGTCGGCGACCGTCAGGTTGGATGCACCGGTCTGCAGCACGTTGATCAGGTTCTTGTTGAAGTCCTGGCGGATTTCCACGATCGACAGGTTCGAACCGAGGCTCGATGCCGCCGTGCGCAGCGTGGTGCTGGCCTGGGTCAATTGTGCCAGCACTGCGTTGGCCGAGTTGCTGTCGAGGAAGTCGGTACCGGTGTTCAAGTTCGACAAGCCAAGTCCGGCGTCGTTGAAGGTCACGCCAGCGATCGCCAATTTCGAAGCGCCGGTCTCGTCGAAGGTCAGGTTCAGGGTATCGCCATTCAAGAGGTTGATGCCGTTGAACGAGGAATCCTGCGCCGTGGTGTTGATATTTTGCAGGACCTGGTTGTACTGCGCGACCAGGCTGGCGCGTGTCGCCTGCGAGTTCGGGTCGGCCACGGGAGCCGCCGCCGCGGGCAAGCCGCTGAAAACCGTTGCGGTGCTGCCGGTGAGTGCACCGATCGTTGACGAGGCAGCGTTGTTGGTGGTCGTGATGCTGATCTGGCCGGTCGTGTTGATGCTGGCCTGCAGGTTATTCACCGCCAACGCCGTATTGAGCTGGTTGAGGGTCGAAACCTGGCCGGCGCCGGTGCCGAACGTGATGTTGGTTGGCGTGCCGCCGCCGGTGGCAGCGATCTGCAGCGTCTGACCGCTGATCGCGGGGGGAGTGACGTTGGTCGTTCCGGCGGCCAGGCCGAGCGCGGCGAGCACGTTGCCCGTGCCGGCGATCGACCAGGTTCTGCGTCGTACCCGTGCTGAGGATGAGTTGGCCGGTACCGTTGACCGTCGAGGCGGTGGTGGCGCCGGTAATCCCGTCGATCGCGCTAAGGACGGTCTGCACGGTCGCCGTGCTGCCCGCACCCGTGCCGATGGTGACGTTGCCCGCGCCATCGGTCGTCGTCGAGGTCTGCGCGGTGCTGAAGGTGATGGTTTTGCCATCGACGGTCAGGACCGATCCGTTGGTGATGGCGGTCGCGAGGTCGTTGGAGGTGCCGCTTGAGGTACCGACCAATTGGGTCGCAGCCGTGATATCAACTGACGTTGTGTCGTCATTCTTGATGGTCGTGCCGGTAACGGTGGCGTTGCTCCCGGGTCCCAACAGATTGTTTGCCGTGGCGCCGGGGATGGCGGTGGACGTCACGGTGGATTTCGTCGTGTAGCCGGTGGGGGCCTGAAGCACCTGGTTGGCAATCGACTGGGCGTTGGCGATCAGGCTCTGCAGCGAGGTGATGCCGGTGTTGGCGGCCTGCAGCACCTGCACGCCGTTGCCGATACCGTCCAGCAGGTTGCTGATGTCGCTGGCGCGGTTGTTGAGGCCCTGCGCCGTGAAGAATTCGGTCGGGTTATCGAGCGCCGAATTGACCTTGTTGCCGGTGGCGAGGTCGTTTTGCGTGGTCGCGAGCAGTGCGGCGGTCGACTGCAGCGAGAGCAGGTTCTGGCGAACCGAGGCCGAGAGAACAATACCGGACATGTGTCAACCCTTCCTAGTTTATGTCCGCCGTTATAAGCGAAGCTCCTTTAAATTAGGGTTAACGCCGGCTTAAGTTGTTTGATGAATGCTTTCTTAACAGGGCGCATCCGCGACGTCTTCGAGCAGCCTGGCCTTGCCTGGGCCCCCGAAAACGAAAAAACGGCGGGGTTTCCCCCGCCGTTTGGCTTTCGGTTTCCTGTAGTTCGGATCAGCGCAGCAGCTGCAGCACGCTCTGCTGCGACTGGTTGGCCAGCGCCAGCGCGGAGACCGCGATCGACTGGCGGGTCGACAGCGCCTGGCTGTTGGCCGCTTCCTGGTTCGGATCGGCCAGCGTCAGGTTGGACGCACCGGTCTGCAGCACGTTGATCAGGCTCTTGTTGAAGTCCTGGCGGATCTCCACGACCGACAGGTTCGAACCAAGCGCGGATGCCTCGGTGCGCAGCGTGGTGCTGGCCTGGGTCAGCGTCGTCAACACCTTGTTGGCCGAGTTGTTGTCGAGGAAGTCGGTGCCCGCGGTCAGGCTCGAAAGGCTAAGTCCGGCGTCGTTGAAGGTCACGCCGGAAATCGACAGCTTCGAAGCGCCGGTTTCGTCGAACGTCAGATCGAGGGTATCGCCGTTCAACAGGTTGATGCCGTTGAACGAGGAATCCTGCGCCGTGGTGTTGATCTGGGCCAGGACCTGGTTGTACTGCGCGACCAGGCTGGTGCGTGTCGCCTGCGAGTTCGGGTCGGCGACCGGAGCAGCCGCGGTCAGGCTGGCGTGAAGTGCGTTGCGGTGCTGCCGGTGAATGCGCCGATCGTCGACGACGCCGCGTTGTTGGTGGTCGTGATCGTGATCGCGCCGGTGGTGTCGATGCTGGCCTGCAGGTTATTCGACGCCAACGCCGTATTGAGCTCGTTGAGGGTCGAGACCTCGGCCGCGGCAGTGCCGAAGGTGATGTTCGTTGCCGTGCCGCCGCCGGTGGCAGCGATCTTGCAGCGTTTGACCGGTGATCGCGGGGGGAGTGACGTTGGTCGTTCCAGCGCGTCAGACCAAGAGCGGCGAGTCAGCGTTGCCCGACCCTGCGCCGATGACCAGGTTCTGGGCCGTACCCGTGCTGAGCACGAGCTGGCCGGTACCATTGACCGTCGAGGCCGGTGGCGGCACCGGTGATGCCGTCGATCGCGGTAAGGACGGTCTGCACGGTCGCCGTGCTGCCCGTACCGGTGCCGATGGTGACGTTGCCGCTGCCGTCGGTCGTGGTCGTGGTCTGCCGCCGTGCTGAAGGTGATGTTCTTGCCATCGATCGTCAGAACCGATCCGGTGGTGATGGCGGTCGCAAGATCGTCGGAGGTGCCGCTTGCGGTGCCGACCAATTGGGTCGCAGCCGTGATATCAACCGACGTTGTGTCGTCATTCTTGATGGTCGTGCCGGTAACGGTGGCGTTGGTCCCGGACCGAGCAGATTGTTCGCCGTGGCGCCGGTGATGGCGGTGGCGGTCACGCTGGATTTCGTCGAGTAGCCGGTGGGGGCCTGAAGCACCTGGTTGGCAATCGACTGGGCGTTGGCGACCAGGCTCTGCAGCGAGGTGATGCCGGTGTTGGCGGCCTGCAGCACCTGCACGCCGTTGCCGATCGAGTCCAGCAGGTTGTTGATGTCGCTGGCGCGGTTGTTGAGGGCTGCCGCGGTGAAGTAGCTGGTCGGGTTATCGAGCGCCGAGTTGACCTTGTTGCCGGTGGCGAGGTCGTTTTGGGTGGTCGCGAGCAGTGCGGCGGTCGACTGCAGCGAGAGCAGGTTCTGGCGAACCGAAGCAGAGAGAACAATACCGGACATGTTTCATACCTTTCTGGTGTGAAATTAGAGTGCGAGCGTGGTTCCCAATCTTTTGATCGGGCGACGGCCAACCTTGGGAGCTAGTCTCTAAAAAAACATAAATCGGCATGGCTGTACCGATGCCCTGGCCGCGCCGGCGAAGCGCCGATTTCCTTGCCGATTTCGCAAAATAACGCTGAAACAGCGGCATATTCGAACAACCGCGCCAAACCGGCATCTGCTTTCCGTTAACCAAGCGTTAACGATAATCGGAAAGGATTGTGACGAGATCGGCCACAACGGCATCAGCGCGCCGCTGACGCGACCAAGGCCGGCAGCGGCAAAATTCGCCACCACATAGCGCACACAGGATCTGGCGCACACAGGACGCGACAACCGGAGACCCGTCATGGCCCTAAAAGTCGAGCTCAAGCCGAACGAGCAGATCATCATCGGCAGCTGCGTGATCACCAACACCGATCAGCGCGCCCGGCTCTTGATCGACGGCAACAAGATTCCGATCCTGCGCGAAAAGGACATCATGACGCCGGCCACCGCCAATACGCCGGCCAAGCTGGTCTATCTTGCGGTGCAGCTGATGTATATTGCGCCGGACCCCCAGGTCAATCACGGCGCCTATTTCAATCTGGTGCGCGATATCGTCACCGCCGCCCCGAGCGCGTGGCCCGTCATCGAGGGCATCAACAACAATATTCTGAGCGGCGATCTCTATCAGGCGCTGAAGGAAGCCAAGAAACTCATCGCCTATGAGAAGAAGCTTCTGGATCGCAACGAAGCCAACGAAGCCATGCAGGGCAAGCACGCCGCCGCCTGATCCGTCGCCTGCTGTGCTCAGCCGACGGTCTGGCGAAGATCGCCGCGCTCCGAATTCAAGCACCGCTGAAATCAGCGCATCGATGTCGCAGGTGTCGGTCCGGTGATTGACGATCGCCGCCCGTATCGCGAGCCGGCCATCGAGAACCGTCGTTGACGGCGCTGCAATTCCGGACTCATGAAGATCGACGACAATATCGCCATTCACTTTGTTGGCGTCGGCGGCCCGATAACGAAAGCAGACGATATTGAGCTGAACCGGCGCCAGCAGTTCCAGCCGCGGCTCGGCCAGGATTACGGGATTCCAGATATTCCGCGACCGCACAGGTGCGCGCGATCATCGCGCCGAGCTTTTCGGTGCCATAGGTCTTCAACGTGAACCAGGTCTTGAGCGCGCGAAAGCCGCGCGACAGATCGGGCCCGAGATCGCAAGGCCAGGGCGAACCGGCGGCGAGGCCCCGGGTTTCCCGGCGCAGATACGCAGCCGGCGCGGAAAATGTATCGCGGTGCAGCTCGCCGTCGCGAACGATCAGGAAACCGGCGTCATACGGCACCTGTCCCCATTTGTGGAAATCCAGCGCAATTAAATCCGCGTTTTCCATTCCGGCCAGCCGCGGCGCGATCTCGGCTGCGAGAATTCCGAGCGCGCCATAGGCGCCGTCGACATGAAACCACAGCCCCTGCTCGCGGCACAGCGCGCTCAGTGCCGCCAGATCGTCGATCGCGCCGATGTCCACCGTTCCGGCCGAGCCGATCACGAGAAACGGTTTGCGGCCGGCGGCGCGATCCAGCGCGATGCGGTCGCGCAATGCGGCGACATCGATGCGGTGGAACCGGTCGGCTTCGACGATCCGCAATGCATCGGTGCCGAAGCCCGCAAGATCCATCGCCCTGGCGACGCAGCCGTGGGTCGCGGTCGAGGCATAGGCCGTCAATGCTGCGCCTTCGTCGCCGACGCCACGCTGCCGGACCGACTGTCCCAATGTCGCTGTCCGCGCCACCAGCACCGCCATCAGATTCGCCATCGATGTGCCGGTGACGAAAATCCCGCTCGCCTCGCTCGGGAAGCCGAACATCGCGCGCGTCCATTCGACCACCTGGCGTTCGACCTCGATCGGAATATGATCGCGCCCGCCGAGATTGGCGTTGAGCCCGGCCGCCAGCATCTCCGCCAGCATGCCGACGGCGGTGCCGCCGCCATGCACCCATCCCATGAAGCCCGGATGAACGTTTCCGGTTGCGTAGGGAACGATGAAATCGGTGAACTCCCGATAGACCTCGCCAAGATCCGAAGCCTGACGCGGAAGGCCGGCATGGAATCGGGCGCGAACGTCATCCGGTATCGGACGCCAGACCGGACGATCGCGGATGTTGGCGGCGTAATCGAGCATGTCATCGAGCATGCGATGACCCTGGGCGCGGATGTCGTCCCAATTCCTGGGATCAAGCGTCTCGTTCGATCCGGACAGCGGCGATGTCGCGCGCGGCTTCGTTGTCACGCCGCGCGCTCCCGACTTTGCCGGGCGCGGCGATCGAGCATGGCCGCGAACGCGCCGAATACCCGTTGCATCTGCGGCGCCTTGTAGGGAAAAATGTCGGGCGGATCCATGTCGTGGACGATCGCGCTGTTGTCGGCCTCGAAAATCAGCAGCGATCCGTCTCTGGTTTCCGCACAGTCGATCGTAAAATAATCGAGACCTATTCGCCTCGAGATTCCGTTCAGCGCGGTCGCATGGCGGCGCGCGAAAGCAATGTCGAATGTCTGCATGAAGGCTTGTTCTTCAAGACGCTTGCTTTGGCTTATCGACATTCCGGCGTTGAGATACCAGATGTCCCAGCGATCGGCGATCGCCATGTGACATGCGTAAGGCCGGCCATCGATGAAAACGATCCGGTACTTGCGAAACAGGCCATCGCGGTTCGAATAATCGACAAAGCGCGCGATGAAAAATTCTCGCTCCGGCCGCGCGTCGAGATAGTGCTTGATCGCATCATGATCGTCGAGCTTCGCAAGGCCCGCGCCGGCATGCGATCCACGCGGCCTGACAATGACAGGGAATGCCAGATCAGATGCGATGTCGCGACATGCGTCGGCCGATGGCGATGCCTGCGAAAGCTGTTCGCGTGTAACAGCTATCGTTGCCGGAATCTCAACGCCCGCAATTTCGCCGAGCACACGATGCAGCTTGTCGCGATCAAGATTACCTACATGCTGCGGCGGATTGAGCAGCGGGCGCGGCCATCGCGCGGCGGCGCGATCGATCTTGCGCAACGCATCCGGCATTCGTCCGGAGTCGGACGCGATCACGATGGCGACGTCGTGATCGGGCAGCGCGACAGGCAATTCGATTTCCGGCATCACATACAATGTCATCAGTTCGATGTCGGAGTTGCCAAGCAAAAACTCGATCGGCATGTTGCTGCCCATATCGGTCGCAGCCGCAAGCGCCAGAGCGCGCAGCCGTGGCTTCGTCGCCGCGCATGGCGAACGGAATAATTGATGGGAGGAAAGTATCTCGTTCTGGATGGCGAGGCCCGCCGGCTTGTCGCCGAGCAATTGCGCGATCAGCGACAGGTCGAGCCCCTCGCCTGCCGTGATGGTGCCGTCGATCAGCTTGGCGATCAGGGTTTGCCAGAGCGGACGAAGATCAATTCCGGCGACGGCCATTTTGGTGAGCCTGGCCACCCCCATTCGATCGGCGCAAATTGGTCGGGCCAACTCGATCGGCTGGCCCGAGCCGGATTCCATCTCACGCCGCATCGGTGGCAAGCGCGGGTGCTGCAAACTGCGAAGAGACATCGCCGTGATAGACCGACGGGCCGACATGATCGAGGCGGCTTTCGAGGTCAGCCCAGATTTCGCCGCCGATATCGGTCCAGCGTTTGCAGAACGCAAAATCCTCGCTGAGATAGGTCCCGGTCGCCGGATCGATCATGCATTCGAACAATGCAAATCGATTGGGACTTCCGGCCAGCGCGTCGAGCGAATGCTCACGAAAGAATTGCAGCGATGCGTAGGCCGGATGCGCGCACATCTTCTCGAACACGTGACGCCGGATCATCAGGAAACCAGTGCCCGCGTAACGTACGCGCGTAAAGCCCTTCACCACGGTGACGTGATCCGGATTGTCGATCTCCAGCACGTAATCGAGTGCGGCCGACGGCAAGTTCGGCCGCCTGCTCTCGATGACCCGCTTGGCCTTGTCCCAGTTGACGCGCTTGATCGGATAGACGCCGGCCACCACGTCGGCGCCGGATTCGATCAGCCGGAAGACCTGCTCGGGCGCAAAGCCGATATCGGCATCCACGAACAGGAAATGTGTCGCAGTGGGATCATCGAGGAACAGCGTCATCAGGTTGGCGCGCGCGCGCGTAATCAACGCGTCGCCATCGCGCATTTCAACCTTGAGCTTGAGGTTGGCTTTGTCCTGCGCGGCCCGCTGCAACTGAAAGATGGAGCTGGCATAGATGCTGGAAACCTGCCCGCCAAAGCACGGCGTGGCCACCACAAGGTGAATTCGATCGGTCATCAATGGCTCCGAAAGGCGGACGCGGCCTGCAATCCTCACCAAACAGTAAATAGACGTGGTTAATGAAATCCTAATGCGAGGCGCCGCAGCTCATCGGCGGCGCGCGCAATCACGCTGTCCCAATCGCCAAAGGCCGGCTGCCGCAAAAGCTGCGCGCCCGGGTACCAGGGGCTGTCGTCGCGACCGCGCATCCAGCGAAAATCCGCCGCATAAGGCAGCAGGATCATGACCGGCTTCCCCAGCGCGCCGGCCAGATGCGCGACCGCCGTATCGACGGAGACGACGATGTCGAGCAACGAGATGATGGCCGCGGTATCGGCGAAATCGCGCAGCTCGCCGCCGAGATGAACGAGGTTCGGCAGATCACGCAAGGCTTCTCCGTCCGCGTCCCGCAGGTCGCGCTGCAGGCTGAAACACCGGACTTTCGGATCCTCAAACAATGCGGACAGGCGCGGCAGCGCGATCGAGCGGTTGCTGTCGTTCTTGTGCGACGACTGGCCTGACCAGACGAATCCGGCGCGCAGGCGCCCCGGCGGCAGGCGATCGCGCCAATAAGCCTGCCGCTCCGCGGAGGCGGCGAGATAGGGAACCGCGGCAGGGATGGTCCCGGGCTGCGTCCCGAACGCCAGGGGAAGACTGAGCAAGGGACAATGCAAGTCGAATGCCGGACGGGGCTCGCCGGCAGCCAATAAATGTGATGTCCTTGAGCGTGATATTTTCGGACAACAGCGGCAGCAACTCCGGCTGAACTTCGCAAATGACCTTCGCGCCCTGCCCGGCCAGCAACGGCGCATAGCGGATGAATTGAAGGGTGTCGCCAAAGCCTTGTTCGGCGTGGAGCAGAATGGTCTTGCCGGAAATCGGCACCTCGCCCAGCCACAACGGTGCCTTGGGCGGCGGGGCGATGCCGGGCAAATGCGCCGGTCTTCCAGCGCCATTCATATTCCTTCCAGCCGGCATCGAAATCGCCCATCGAAAGCTGCGCCATCGCCGCTTCGAAATGGGCTTCCGGAAATTCAGGTGCTGCCGCCAGCGCCGCCCTGAACTCCGCCAGCGCTTCGACCGGCTTATCAAGGCGGCGCAGCGTGTGGCCGCGATTGGTCAGGATCTGCGGATGACCGGGCAAGCTTGCGAGCGCGGCGTCGTAGCTCGCCATCGCCTTGACCGGCTGGTTCAATCGCAGCAGCGCGTTGCCCCGGTTGACGAGAGCGCCAACGTGACCCGGCGCAATCGCCAGCACGTGATCGTAATTCGACAACGCATCGTCGGCGTTATCGAGCGCGAGATACGCGTTGCCGAGATTATAGAGAATTTCCGGATGGTCCGGCGCCAGATCCAGCGCATGGCTGTAGCTCGAGATGGCTTCGTCGTAACGCCCGGTCGCATGGAGCGCCAGCCCGAGATTCGACAGCGCATCGGCGGAACTGGAATTGACCTTGAGCGCCCGCGCCAGGAAACGGAGCGCATCGACCAGGCGATGGCGCTGGAAGTGGAGCATTCCAAGCAAATGCAGCGCGTCGAAGTCATCGGGCCGGTGCGCCAGGATTCCGGCGCACAGTCTTTCCGCCCGGTCGAGTTCGCCTTGCTGAAAGGAATGATGAGCCTGCCGCTGCAAGCGAGACAGGTTCGGCATCCCTCGCGACATCTTTTTCCAGTTCGCTGACAACTTAAGGAGTTTTTCCGGGGAATCGGCTATCCCGAAAACCGTCCGAAGTCCCCACCAAGGCCATGTCACCCCGGAGCCAACGGATCGCTTTCGAATCAGCCAACGCCCGCAGGCTAGCATTTTCCGCCACGATCCGCCCGGCGCGAAGCACCACCGGTCTGCCTCGTGGTGTACCAATGAGGAACCGTCGGTCACCGCTAGCGCGTCCGGAAGATAGCCGTCAGGTCGGCGGGCATGGCTGCACTTCGGCGTCCTTGCGCCTGGGCGAAGACGACGACCAGGATCGCGAAAAAATACGGGACGGTCGCCAGCAAGGAGGGGGAGATCGCAACGCCTCCGGCCTGCAGCTTCAGGACCGACGTTTCACTCAGACCAAACAGAAGCGCGGTCGGGATCACCAAAAATGGATTCCACCGCGCAACGATCACCAACCCGACGGCGACCAGCCCTTTGCCCTTTGTGATGTCCTGTGCCCATGTTTGTGTATAGTCGACGGAAAGTATCGCGCCGCCAAGACCTGCAAACAATCCGCCGACCAGGATTGCCTGCAGGCGCACCCGAACCGGGCGAATGCCCAGAGCCCTTGCGACCTCCGCGGATTCGCCAACGGTCCGCCAGTTCAGTCCGGTGCGGGTGCGGTACAACCAAACCCCCGCGATGACGGCAAGCGCCAGCGCCACGGGTGCGGTTGCCGTGATCTGATCAAGAATGGCGCGGATGAACAGTGGCGCGTTCGGCAGATGCGAGCCTAGCGGCAAAAATGGCGAAACCTGTCCGCCAACGAAGGTTCGGCCGAAATAGGAAGTGAGGCCAAGGCCGATCATCCAAACCGCGAGACCGGATCCGATCTGGTTCGCCTTCGCAGCAAGCACAAGGCCGGCATGGACGGTCGATAAAATCATGCCTGCGATCGCGCCGGCAAACAAACCCGCCAAAGGGCTGCCCGTTGTGGCAGCGACGGCGAAGCCGGCGCATGCCCCCATCAGCATCTCGCCCTCAACTCCCAGATTGATGATTCCCGTACGCTGCGTCAGTGTCTCGCCCAGCATGACGATCAGCAATGGTGTCGCGCCGCGGAGCGACGCAGCGATCCAGGAACCCAGCATCAGAAAGTCCTGATCAGCCACGGGAAGCCCTCCATCGTTGCGACAGGCCGCCGACGGCAAGCGCCGTGGCAAACAAAAGGCCCTGAAGAATGGTCGCGCTCGCTGCGGGTACCTTGGCGAAGAGTTGAAGCGAGTCTCCCGCGGCGGCCAGTCCACCGATGAGAAACGACACCATGATTGCGACGAAAGCGTTGTGACCCGATAGCCACGCCACCAGAAATCCGGTCAGGCCGTAGCCAACGGAAATGCCAGGCTGCAACCGGCCCTGTATCGCGGCCACCTCGCAAATCCCGGCGAGCCCCCCAAGCGCGCCCCCAAGGGACATCACCAGCATCGCCTCGCGCGGGAACGATAATCCGATCATGCGGCCCACTTTCGCATTCCCCTTGAGAATGGCGAGCTCGCGGCCCCAGCGGCTTTTAGCGAACAGCATGCCGAAACCGACGGCGGCGAGCACCCCGAACACCAGGCCGAGATGAGTTCGGGTCCCGAAGAATCCCGGGAGAATTGCAGCGGCCGGAAAGCTGATGGTCGCAGGCCAGCCCAGGTTTGAGGGGTCTTTCCATGGGCCAAACACCAGCGCGTTGACCAGTAGCGCACCCACGTAATTGAGAAGCAAAGTGATGATGGTTTCGTTGGCGTCGAGACGGCCGCGCAGGAGACCTGGTACAAATCCCCACAACGCGCCGCCGACCATTCCGGCGAGCAGCATGGCCGGCAGGAGGATCGCTCCCGGCGCGTTTCGGAAGGCCAATACGACGGCGGTGCCGCATAACGCACCAATAAACAGCTGGCCGTCGGCGCCGACGGATACAAGACCGAGCCGTGCCGGCACAATCGTCGCAAGCGCGCATAACAGAATCGGTGCCGTCTTCACCAGCGTTTCGGAAAGCGAGTAAATGTCTCCGACGGCAAACTTCACCATGTCGGTCAGCGTCGACAAGGGTGGCTTGCCTATCGACATGAAGAACGCCATCGCGACCAGGATGAAGACGACGGCCATGATCACGGTCGGCAGGATGCTTGCCAGAATTGAGGCGATCCCGTGCGGACGATCAGGCGACACGAGGCTCGTCTCCGATCCCAGCCATCAGCCGGCCGATGCGGTCGCGCGACGCGTCGCCTCGCGGCACGATCCCCATCAAGCGCCCGTTGAACAAAACAGCAATACGATGGGCGTATTGCAGGAGATCGTCGAGATCTTCCGATATCCATAATACTGCACTACCCTGGGCAGCATGTTCGAACATGCGTTGTCGCACCGCGTCGGCCGCGATCAGATCGAGCCCCATGGTCGGATAGCATGCGACCACAAGATTTGGAGATCCCGAAAGCTCGCGAGCGATCACCAGCTTTTGCAGGTTGCCACCCGACAATGTTCCTGCCGCCAGATCGGGATTTCGCGGTCGCACATCATAATCGCTGATCAGGGCGGCGGCACGGCCCGCACGATCGAGGTTCGCGCTGAAGAACGGCTGGGCTTGCAACAGTCTAAGGTCCAGATTTGTCGCGACGTCGAGATCGGCCACAACGGCATTGTCGATCGGGCGCTCGGGAACATAGGCAAGCGCGCGCGCTGCCGGCGGCAGACCATTGCCCAGGCAGGCGAGCGAGACGCCATCGAGCGTGATTTCTCCGGTCAATACAGGCATCAGACCCGCGATCGCTTCGGCGAGAGCCGTCTGACCGTTGCCGATAACGCCCGCGACCCCCACGACTTCACCGCCGCCGACCGTCAACGTCAGGGCATCGACCGGACAATTCGAATCGTTCGGCGACGTCGAGAGTTTGAAAATCTGAAGCCGTGGGACGGGCGAAACCGGAGCGGCTGGGCCGACGCGATTCAGGACCGTCTGACCGACCATCGCGCTGACGATCTGGTCTGAAGACTTGCTCGAAGACACGCCCTGTTCGACGAGCCTGCCATGCCGCATTACCGCAACGCGGTCGGCGCAGGCCGTTACATCACCGATCTTGTGGGTGATGAAAATCACGGCTTTTCCTGCTGCCGCAAGGTTGCGAACGAACCCGTGCAATCGCGCGGTTTCGTCGGGTGTCAAAACCGACGTCGGTTCGTCCAGGATCACGATGCGCGGATTGAGGTTCAGGACCTTGGCCAGTTCGACAACCTGACGTTCGCCGACGGCAAGATCGCTAACCTGTCGTGCGGGATCCAGGCTCGGCGCGAGCTTGCGCAACCAAACCAGAACGTCACTCATGATCGACCGGGCCCTGCCCTGCCACCATGGCGCCTCCGGCCACGCGACGAGCAGATTTTCCAGGACGCTCAGGTTTGGCAGCAGCGAGAATTGCTGGAACACCATGCCGATGCCCGCGGCCATGGCGTCGCGCGGCGAGGCAAAGTGAACGTCCTTGCCGTCGACGCTGATATGCCCGTCGTCCGGAGGATAGAGCCCGTAGAGAAGGTGCATCAGTGTACTCTTGCCGGCACCGTTCTCGCCGAGCAGCGCGAGCACCTCTCCCGGAAATACCTCAAGATCGACCTGTTCGTTGGCGGCGATCGCGCCAAAACGCTTGGTCACCCCGACCATGGCAACCAGAGGAGACGGCCGGGTTACGCTGGCTGATACAATTGTATCGACCATGCTGCTTCAATCAACGGCAAAGATGGCGTCGACTTCGACCGCGGCGCCTTGTGGAAGGCTTGCGACGCCGATCGCCGTTCGGGCATGAAGACCACGGTCTCCGAACAGCGCATGGATCATGTTCGACGCACCGTTGATGACCTGCGGAACTTGCAGATAGTCGGGCGCGCAGTTGACGAAGCCGCCAACCCGCAGGCAGGCGGTGACGCGGTTGAGCGAGCCGCCGCAGGCTTCGCGCAGCGCGGCCAGCAGATTGAGCGCACAGATGCGCGCCGCCTCCTGACCATCTTCCAGCTCGTGATCGACGCCGAGCTTGCCGCGGTACTTCACCTCACCGTTCCATTCGCATATCTGCCCAGCAAGGAAGACCCGATCCCTGTCGCGCCGAAACGGCACAAAATTGGCGATCGGCGTCGGTACGTTGGGCAAGGAAAGTCCCAATTCAAGCATGCGCTGTTCCGGCGAGGTGTCGATCGTGAGTGAGGCCATGTCGATCCCGTTCAGAGTTGTCGTTTGTTTCCAGCTTATTTGCCGGCGGCGGCAAATCCGGCCAGGATGTCGGATGATCTTGTCACGAAGCCGAACAGCAGCTTGACATTGTAGAGCGTGGCCTGCACGCAATAATCAGGCGACGTCGTCGCCGTGGCGTCCTCGATCAGCACCGTGTCGTAACCGAGGAAGCTTGCATCCTCGAGCGTGGTCATGACGCATTGATCCATGTTGACCCCGCCGATGAGCAGCGTCTTGATGCCGAGGTTGCGGAGAATCAAATCCGTCTCCGTATCCCAGAACGCGCTGAAACGATGCTTGACGATCTGGATGTCGCGGTCGCCGGGATGAATTTCATCGACAACTTCCGCGCCCCAGCTTCCGCGGCTGATAACCTCGGAACGGGTACCCGGCACGGGTTCGGCAAGACCAGGCTCGTCACCGCGGGGACTGTGCGCGTGCCGCAGCGAAGGGTGAATGTTGAGGAGGTCCTTGCGGACCCCCCAATTGACCCAGATCACCGGAAGCGAGTGCTGCCGAAAGGATTCGACCAGCGTGTTGATCGGCTCTATCGGCTTGCGGTTCGGCGAGATGTCTATGCCGCGCGAATCCAGCCAGCCGCCCCTGGAGCAGAAATCGTTCTGCATATCGACGATCAGCAATGCCGTCTTGTTGGCATCGATGACGATGTTCTGAGGCTCGGCCGCGATCGAGATCGCGCGCAGCGGCCGAGCCAGCCTCGTCATATCGACGATATCGCGGGAGACCAACCACGATTGTCCAGGCGCCGCACCCATTTCGACGGGTAGACCAGTGAGAGGGACAATCTTCGCAGTCATGAAATCTCCTGTGGGCTTTCTTGGTTGATGGCCGAACTACTTGGTCGAGCCGGTTACACCTTTCACAAAATAATCCATCAACTCGATCGCCGGAAGCGTCAGTTTTTCACCCTCAGCCCCGGCGATGGAGCCATCCTGCCTGGCGATCGGTCCGATCCACACCACCTTCTTGCCGGCGACGATGTCCGCCTTGACGGCAAGCACCTTGGCCTGGACGTCCGCGGGCACCGCAGCGCCGAACGGATCAAACACCGCCGCACCGCTGGCGAGGTTACCGCGAACCAGCGATGGCTTCCATGTTCCGGCTTTCACCTCTTCAACCAGCCTGTCCATCATCGGACCCCAGTTCCAGGACACGCCGGTAAGCCAGGCTTTCGGAGCACGATCGTGGATGTCGACATCCTTTCCGATCATGTAGATGCCACGCTTCTCGGCCGTTTGTGCAATCGTGATCGGACTGTCGACCTGCTCGGCGACAACATCAATGCCCTGATCGGCAAAGGCGTTGACCGCTTCGGTCTCCTTCTGGGGCTCCCACCAAGCGCCGGTCCAGACCACGGTGGTTGTGGCCTTGGGGTTGACGGATTGCGCACCTAGCGTGAAGGCATTGATCGAGCGGATCAGCTGCGGGATTTGAAACGCGGCAACAAAGCCGAGCTTGCCCGTCTTGCTGACCGATCCGGCCGTCATCCCGGCCAGATACATGCCGTCATCGGAATCCGCCCAGTAGGTTCCGACATTCGCGGAGGTCTTGGCGCCGCCAGCGTGGAGGAACGTTACGTTCGGATATTTTTCGCCCAGCTTGATGGCTTCATCGAGATAGCCGTAGCTCGTCGCGAAGATGATTTTGTTCCCCGAGTTGATCAACCGCTCCATGACTCGCGCCACTTCCGCGGTTTCCGGCACGCCTTCGAATACGGTCGTGGTCACGCCGGGCATTTTGCCCTCGACATATTTGCGGCCGAGATCCATCGAGGTGTTGTAGCCAAAGTCGGCAGCAGGTCCGACGTAGATGAAGCCAAGTTTGGTTTCTTCGGCAGCAGCCGCGCTTGCGAGACCGGTTGCGAGACCGGTTGCGAGCAACGCCGCGAGCGCCAATTTTTGAGCCGTTGTCATCATACCCTCCTGGTGGAGCCGGTTGCTTCGGGGAACGCAACATCGGCGTAAGTAATAATATACTTACCAAGCATTTACCATGCCAAAGATGTGAACCTGCCCATGCCCTCATCCGCGGCGCGCCAAAATAGGTGACAAAACAGAAGTCGTATCAGCCGTTTATGTAGCCGACGGACGGGCACGCACGCCCGCGGAGAAGCGTCCCATGGTGGCGGCTTGAAGCTGTCCTGGCGTGACGAGATGCCGATTTATCGGGCAACCGATGGCGCTTTGAACGGCGCAGGCAGTGACCGCTACGGCAACTTGACGTAACGAACGACCACGTCGCGCGCGATAAGCTTGTGCTGCGCAAGCCAGCGCGGCTTGAAAATATCCTGCTCAAAGATCACCGAAAGCGTGTAGCCGTTCGAGAGATGGAAATAGCTGAGACTGACGATCAGCACATAGAGCTGCAACGCATCGATACCTTCCCGGAACTGGCCCTCAGCCTCGCCGCGCTTGATAATCCGCTTCAGCTGCGCAAGAACGGGCGAGGAAATCACAGGCGTCCGTTTTGAACGTTTCAGGAATTTCGCCTTCAACAGGTTCTCACCGCTCAAGAGACTGATGAGACGGGGATGCGCCGCAAAATGCTCGTAGGTGAATTCAAAAAGCTGCAGCACGGCGTCCAGTGGGGACGCCGACTCGAAATCGAGCTTCAGCTCTTCGTCCCTCAACCCGCTCAGGGTCTCTTCCAGCGCGGCAATATAGAGGCCCTCCTTGCCACCGAAATGGTGGTAGATCATCCGAATGTTGACGCCCGCGGAGGCGCAGATGGCTTCTATCCGCCCACCGGAATATCCCTTTGCCGCGAACTCGTTGACGGCAGCGCGCAGTATGCGTTCGCGCGTACCGATGGCGGATTTCGCCGCCTTCGGCCTGGATGGACAACTCTCCTGCATAGACCGCTCCGCTGGGTAAGTAAGTCATGACTTACTATGGCTTTGGCACCTTGGCCAGCTTCGCCACGGCGGAAGCTCGATAGCGGTGTCTTAAAACCGGCAACACCATTGTCGGCCTCGGTGGTACCATGAACGATGTCCCCGAATGTTCCCGCCCTCGACCCCTGCATCGGATGCCGCGATCTCGAGAGCGGACCGCGATGCATCGGCCCTGACGGCTACCGGGATTATCACGCACTGGCGGCGGCCTACCTCAAGTCACCGGTCGCTGACAAAAACGCGCCTGCGATCCCGCACCGCGACGCGTTTGACTGCGTATTCTCGATGACGTCGGATTCTCCGGAAGACGCCCTCGCCTTTGTATTTGTCACGCTGGAGCATGCCGTGACCGCAAAGCAGGAAGCCTATCTCGCGGCGGGCGCGCTCGAACACCTCCTGAAGCGGCATGGCGTCCTGGTGATCGATCGCGTACTCGCCGCGGCGAGGCGGGACCCGAAGTTTCGCCGTTGCCTTGCAGGCGTATGGGGACATTCGGGCATGGACAAATCCGTTCGCGCCCGGATCGACGAAATCCTGGCCCCGCCCGAAATTCTTCAGAAGCCACCGCGAAAGAACAACAAGCGTTCGAAACCTCGTTGAAATCTGCGAACCTGCGCCGATGCCGAATTCCTGTTTCAGGATATTTCGATTTCAATGGCTTCATCCTTCGAGACGCGGCCAAGGGGCCGCTCCTCAGGATGAGGTCTTGTCAGGATGAGGTTTTGGACCCTCATGGTGAGCGCGGCACGCGCGTCTCGAACCATGGCCGCAAGGAAGTGGAAATGATTCAAGCGAAACGGAAAACGCTCTGACCGAGCGTTACCGGCGGTAGGGTTCGCCCAATGTCGCCGGCGCCATCTGCCGGCCGACCAGGCCGCCGACCGCCAGCAACGCCAGCAGATAAGGCAGCATGATCAGAAGCGCGTTGGGCACGTTGATACCCATCGCCGGGAGCTGAAATTGCAGCGCCGTCGCCGCACCGAACAACAGACAGGCCAGCACCGTTCCGCCAATTCGCCACTTTCCGAAAATCACCGAAGCAATCGCCAGATAGCCCGCGCCGCGGGTCATGCCTTCGGTAAAGGTATGGATGTCGCCGATCGACAGGAAGGCGCCGGCCAGCGATGCCATGAATCCGGCAAACAGCACGGCGGCATAACGGATACGGGTCACCGAAAGGCCTGACTTGTCGACCGCCTTCGGCTCGGCGCCGGCGGCATGAACGGCAAGACCAATGGAAGTATAACGCAGAACCAGCGCCGTGATGGTGATGATGACGATGCCGGCGTAGAACAACCAGACCTGCTCGAACACGGCTGCGCCGAATACCGGAATATCGCCGAGCAGCGGCGGCCTGATTTTGACGAGGCCGGGAATTTCCGCGCGCGACCGTGCGCCGAAAATCTCGCGATAGGCCAGCGTCGTCGCGCCCAGCACCAGAATGTTGATGCCGATGCCGGATACGATCTGGTTGGCCCGCAGCGTATTGCTCAGCACCGCCTGCAGCAGCGCGATCGGCTGCACCGCGAGGATGCCGATCAATAGCCCGAGCAGCGGATCGCCGGTGGCCCAGGAGCCGACAGCGGCGGCGAAGGCCGAGGTCAGCATCATTCCCTCGATGCTCATATTGAGCACACCGGCCCGCTCGCTCACCATCTCGCCAATGCCTGCGAGCAGCAAGGGGGTCGCAAGCCGGATCGACGATCCGAGAAAGACGGCGAACAATTCCCAGCTCATGGCCGCTCCCATTTCTCAATGAACAGCGTCGCACCTGCGAGGGTGATGACGATCAGTCCCTGAATGACCACGACCAGCGCGGTCGGCACGGCGGCGACCATTTCCATGTTGATGCCGCCGGATCGCATGAAACCGAACAGCAACGCTGCGGCGATCACGCCGGTCACCGAACCCCGCGCCAACAATCCCGCCACCAGACCGTCGAAACCGTAGCCGGACGAGAAGCCGTCCTTGAGGGTGTACTGCTCGCCGAGCAGCATCAGCGCTCCGGCCAATCCGCCGAGCGCGCCGGCGCTGGCGAGCGCAAACACCACGGTACGGGCGTAAGAAATCCCGGCGCGGTTGGCGGCAACCGGATTGAGCCCGACCGCGCGAAGGCGCAATCCGAAAACGGTCTTCGACAACAGCACCGCGACCACCACGGCGATCACGATGGTGAGCGGCAGCCCGATATGCAGCGGAAAGGAATAGTCGCCGCTAAGCAGAGGCAGCTTGGTCGTTTCGGGAATCTCCAGCGATTCTGGCAGCGTCGCCGAGGTCGTCATCGGCTTGCGCAATAACGAAGGCGATTGCACGCACCAATACAACAGCCATACCCCGATGAACGAAAGCAACAGCGTGCTGATCACTTCATTGGTGCCGGCCTTGACCTTCATCACGGCGGCGAGCGCGCCCCATGCGGCGCCGGCGGCAACGGCCGCGAACATCGGCAGCAGGAAGGAAAGCCCGAACGGTAATCCGCTGACATGGCCATAAAGTGCTACCGCCGTCGCCGCGATGCCGCCGACGGCAATCTGGCCCTCGCCGCCGACATTGGTGAGATTGGCGCGGTTCGCCAGGATGAAGCCGAACCCGACCAGGGCGAACGCCAGGCTTCGATTGATCGATGCGGCAATCGAATAGGGAGATCCCACGGTGCCGTCGACGAAGGCGGAAATCGCATCCGGCACCGACACGCCGATTGAGGCGATCAATACCAGACCGACCAGCGCCGCAAACGCCACGGCGAGCAGCGAGCCGAGCAGCGCCGGCCTTGCCGCAAAACGTTTCGACAACGGAGCGCGCTGCTCGATCACGGTCATTGCGCCTGCCCCGCCATCATGGCGCCGATCTCGGCCCGGCGCGCCGGATCGGCGATGCAGGATCCCATGATCCGGCCGCGGTAAAGCACCACGATGCGATCGGCGACCGTCAGCAATTCATCCAGTTCCGACGAGACCAGCAGGATGGCGACGCCGCGTTCGCAGGCGGCCCGGATCTGGCTGTAGACCGCGGCCACCGCGCCGACATCGAGGCCGCGCGTCGGTTGCGCGGCGACCAGGCAAACCAGATTGGGCAGCGTGATCTCGCGGGCCAGCACTGCCTTTTGCTGGTTGCCGCCGGAGAGTGACGAGAACATCACGCCCGGGCCGCGGGCGCGGACGTCGAACCGCTGCATCATCTCGCCGGCCTTGCTCTCGAGCAGACCGCGCTTGAGAAAGCCGAAGCGGGTGAATTCGTCGAGCCGGTTGAGGTAGATATTTTCCGCAAGACTCATCGCGGCCACGCAGCCGACCGCGTGGCGGTCTTCCGGGACGATGCCCATGCCGGCGGCGGTGATTTCCTTCGGGCTGCGGGCGGTCAATTCGGTTTCGCCCAGATGTATTCGCCCCTCGGTGGCCGGCATCATCCCCGCCAGCACCGCGGTCAATTCGCTTTGGCCGTTGCCCTCGACGCCGGCGACGCCGACGATCTCGCCGCGATCGACGCCGAGCGTGAAATTATCGAGCCGGGTGACGCCCTGATGGTCCTTGACCGTGAGCCCGCTGACCTGGAGCACTTCGATCCGGACCGCATTCGCAGCCCTCGCGTGGCTCACATGCCTGACCGGCTCAAGCCCCATGATCGACGCCGCTGAAGTGTCGAGCGTCTCGACATTGCCCTGGATCATCGCGCGCACGAGGCTATCGATGTCGGCCGCCGGCGTCGAAGAGCCGCCGACGACCTTGCCGCCACGCAGCACGGTGACGCGGTCGGCGATTTTCTTGATCTCGGCAAGCTTGTGCGTGACGAGCACAACGGCGCGGCCGCCGGAGGCCACCCGGCGGCACACCTCGAGCAGGGCTGCGATCTCATCCGGCAGCAGAACGGCGGTCGGTTCATCCAGCACAAACAGCGACGGATCGCGGATCAGGCATTTGACGATTTCGACACGTTGCCGCTCGCCGACCGACAGGTCCTCGATCCGGGCATAGGGATCGAGCGGCAGGCCATATTCGACCGCCAGCTTTTCAAGCTGTGCGGCGCATTCCCCACGTTTGAGCACGCCGCGCTCGCGGCCCAGGAGTACATTGTCCACGACCGTCATGTCGGACACCAGGCTGAAATGCTGGTGCACCATGGCGATGCCGTGCGCGAGCAAGTCGGCGGGCCCCGCGGGCTGGAAGGCCGCGCCACGGTAGCGCATGACGCCGGAGTCCGGGCGATGCACGCCGAAGATCAGGTTGCAGAGCGTTGACTTGCCGGCGCCGTTTTCGCCGAGGATGCAGTGGATTTCACCGGTGCGGATATCGAGCGAGACATCCGACAGCGCGGCGAAACTCCCGAACCGCTTCGTGATGGCCTGAAGCGACAGAAGCGGTTCGGCAGCCGATGCTGCGAGATCGGACATGCTCATGGCCGGGCGTCAGCCCTTCAGCACGGTGATCTTGCCGGCCATGATATCCTTCATGATCGCGTCGAGCTTGGCCTTCTGTTCGGCGGTGCCGCCACAGATCACCATGCCGGAGGCTTCCGGCCCCATCTTGAGACCGAATTCCTTGTAGCCCGGCTTCCACGATCCCTTGACAGCCTCGTCGATCGCATACTGCACCTGATAGCCGGTGCCGGTGATGGAGTAGGCGACGTAGAGCGGATCGCTGCCGCAACGGTCGGTATAGCTGCCGATGATGTGCGTGCCCTTTTCCTTGGACGCCTGCTCCATGCCGCGCAAGCCGAGGTTCAGGATGTGATAGTGAACATCGGCGCCCTGCGCGATCGCGGCCAGTGTCGCTTCCTTGGACTTGGCGACGTCGTCGAAATCTCCGGTGTAGTTTTCGAAATACTTGATGCTGGCATTGATCGATTTGGCGCCGTTGCCGAATTCCTTGCCGGCGTTGACGATCGAGGGGATTTCCATCCCGCCGACGTAACTCACCGCACCGCTCTTGGACAACATCGCCGCGGCAGCACCTGCGACAAAGGCGATTTCCGCCTGCTTGACATCGTAGCCCGCCACGTTCGGCGCGGACTCGCCTTCGTTACCGCCGACAATCGAGAAGTGCACATTGGGAAAACGCTTGGCGATCTTGTACACCGCCGCCTGGGTCTGGCCGCCGACACCGATGACGAGTTCGTTCTTGGAAGCGAGATTGGTCAACGCCTGGTCCATGTCGGCGTAGTTGATGTTCTCGATCATCTGGACCTTGATCTTGTCGCCATACTTCTTCTCGGACGCCATCAGGCCGTCATAGGAAGATTCCATCCAGCCCTTGTCCGACTTCGAGCCGGGAATGAGGACGCCGACCTTGAGCGCGTCGGCGGCGTAAGCGCCCGGCGCAAAAGTGGCGAACGAAGCAAATGCACCCGTGAGCAAAGCGCCCCGCAGGATCAAACGACGTGACAACATGGAAGACCTCGCGCTTAGGGATGGGAAGGGAAATTCTGTCTGCGCGAATTGGCTAGCAAGCGGTATGCCATCGAGTTAACTAATTGAAAAAGTTATACTAATTATTCGGGCGGCGAGGCCAAAACAAACAAATGCTTACTTTTTATCCAGAACAGGCTTGGCTCTGTCCGTTTCATGGGCAAATGGATGTCCCGCGGCGCTTGACGTGATGAAATTCCACGAATTTTTTCGCTGGCAGCGAATTTGCAATGCAGTCTCCGCAATCAGGATTTCAGGCCGCAGGTTTGGGTGCAGGGTCTTCCCATCAGTTTCAGCCATGAACAATTCGGACTAACGAAAAGCGGAGGCCTCAATGACGGCGACGGAAAAGCGGCTGGATGCGCAGCCGGGCGGGCAACTTGGCGTTGGCCAACAGACCGCATGGTGGGCGACCGAGAGCGAGGTCAACATGGCCCTGCCCTCGCCGACACCGGTTCCGGTCACGATTGCCTGCGCGCCGCAAAATGTAACGGTCGATCTGACGCGCACCGCGGTCATCGTGATCGACATGCAGAATGATTTCTGCGCGCCGGGCGGATGGGTCGATTATCTCGGCGCCGACTATCGTCCCGATCGCAAGCCGATCGAGCCGCTGCAGCGGATGCTGCCGGCGCTGCGCGACGCCGGCGTGCCGGTGATCTGGGTCAACTGGGGCAACCGTCCGGATCTGGCCAACATGCCGCCCAATCAAATCCATCTCTACAAGCCGGTCGGCGTCGGCGTGGGGCTCGGCGATCCCCTGCCCGGAAACGGCGCCCGCGTGCTGGAGAAGGATTCGTGGGCGGCCGCGGTCGTCGATGAACTCAAGCAGGAGCCTGCTGACATCAAGGTCGACAAATATCGCATCAGCGGATTCTGGGATACGCCGCTCGACAGCATCCTGCGCAACCTCGGCGTCCGCTCCATTCTCTTCACCGGCGTCAATACCGATCAATGCGTGCTGCACTCGCTGACCGACGCCAACTTCCTGGGCTATGGCTGCATCCTGGTGGAGGACTGCTGCGGCACCACATCGCCGGACTTCTGCACCGAAGCCACGGTCTGGAACGTGAAGAAATGTTTCGGCTTCGTCACCGATTCGAAATCGGTGATGACCTCGCTCGGCAAACGAATGGTGCGATAAATTGGCGGTTAAAGCCTCCAGCTCGATCGGGCATTCGGGCCGCGCGGATTTTGGCGCTTTCATCGCGGGGCCGCGCTGCGCGCGCGCGCCCACCGCATCGGGATCGCTCGATGGCCTGACCTTCGCCGTCAAGGATCTCATTGATGTTGCGGGCACGCCGACGGGCGGCGGCAATCCCGACTGGCTGAAGACGCAATCTCCCGCGGCGCGATCGGCGCCGGCGGTGGAGGCGCTGCTTGCGGCCGGCGCCAGCCTGGCCGGCAAGACCATCACCGACGAACTCGCCTTCAGCCTCGAAGGCGTCAACGCCCATCACGGCACGCCGGTCAATCCGGCATGTCCGGATCGCATTCCCGGCGGATCGTCCAGCGGCTCGGCGGTCGCGGTTGCCGCTGGCCTGGTGGATTTTGCCATCGGCACCGACACCGGCGGCTCGGTGCGCGTGCCGGCGAGCTTTGTCGGCGTCTGCGGTTTTCGACCCACCCATGACGCGATATCGCTCGCTGGCGTGCTGCCGTTCGCGCCGAGCTACGACACCGTCGGCTGGTTCGCGCGCGATGCCGCGATGCTTTCCCGCGTCGGCGACGTGCTTCTGCCCAAGGCGTCGCCCAAGCCGATCCAACGCTTTCGGCTGGCGCGGGATGCCTTCGCGCTCGTTGACCCCGCCGTCGCGGCGACATTGCGCCGTGTGGGCGCGGGCTTCGACATCGTCGATGAGATATCCTTGTTCGAAGGGCAAGAGCAGCAATGGCTCGAATGCTATCGCGTGTTGCAGGGAGCGGAGATCTGGACCCAGCTCGGCCCGTGGATCCGTTCAGCGAAACCGCGCTTCGGAGATTCTATCGCGCCACGATTTGCCAATGCCGCATTGATCACGCCGGCCGACACAGCCCGCTATCAGCCCATCCGCGGCTTGATCGCCAGGCGCGTGCGCGAGGCGCTTGGCGATGGCATCGGACTGTTGATTCCGACGGCGCCCTGCATCGCGCTCCGTATCGATGCCAGAGAAGACGAGATTGGCACTTTTTACCGCAACGCCCTGACCTTGACCTCGGTCGCGGGCCACGCCGGCATTCCGCAAATCAGCCTGCCGGCGGGCAAGGTCGAGGGATGCCCGGTCGGATTGTCGGTGCTGGCTTCGGCGGGACACGATCGCGCCCTGCTCGACCTCGGCGTCCGCTATGCGGATGTGATTGGAATGGCATGACCGAAAGAGATTCAATCGCGGAACCCCCGACCGGCACCCGGCTGCGCCGCCCACGGCGCACCGCACAGCAGAGCCGCGAGCAGATCATGCGCGCAGCTACCGCCGAATTCGCCGCCCACGGCCTTGCCGGCGCCCGCATCAACCGCATCGTGCAGAAAGCGGGAACCAATCCGCGCATGATCTACGAGCATTTCGGCAGCAAGTCCGCGCTCTATGTCGCCGCCCTGGAAAACGCGCTGGCGGAATTGCGCAGCGAAGAACTCGGTCTCGATGTCGAGCATCTCGATCCCGTGGAGGGCCTGCTTCAGCTGTTTGATTTCATGAACGCGCATTTCGAGCGCAGCGGCTACCTCGTCAGGCTTCTGACCACCGAGAATCTGAGCAAGGCGCGCTACATGAAGAAATCTTCCCGGATCCGCGAAATGTCGTTCCCGGTCCTGGAGATGATCAAGCGGCTGCTATCGCGCGGCGCCACTGAGGGAACCATCGCGACCGACATCGACTCGTTGCGGCTCTATGTCATGATGGTGGCGCTGAGCCAGTTTCACGTCTCGAACGTCCATACCCTGTCGATCATTTTCGAACAGGACCTGTCCAGGCCGGAATGGCGGGCGATGCGCCGCGCCGACGCGCGCAAGATGCTCGCGTCTTATCTGGTCCATCAAGGACCATAGCGTTTTCATCAATGCGCTGGCAGACTGCTCGCCAGAGCCCGCTTTGCCCCCGATAGCGGGCGTATCATTGCATCGCAGCAAAACAACGCGCGGCTGTCTTAGCCTGTCCTGATGGTATAGCAGTGTAGCATTCGTTCGCTAGCTGGCTATCTTATCCAGATGACGCTGACCTTGATCATTGTGGTAGCCATCGCTGTCATTTGCCTGGCGGAGCGGAGCGTCGAGCACCTTAAATTAGCAGTCGCCGCGCTGTGTTCGATTGCTGCGGTGCTGCTGTTCGTCGTTGCCGATCTCGAAAGAGCAATCCTGCTGTCGTCGATCCTGGCAGCGGCCATCTTCGGCGCGTCAAACGTCAAGTACAGGCACAGCGGGCTGAAACTGACCGTAACGGATTTGCCGCTGGCGTTCGCCGGAACAGTGCCGTTTTTTATCGTGCAGTATCCGCTCGCCGTAGTGGCTTTTTTCGCCGGAGCCATCGCCCTCGTGCTGGCCGCGGTCGCGGCATGTCTCTATGTGGCCGGACCGCCAGTTTCTGGGGAATTCAGGGTTATCCTGTTCAGCGTTGCCGCTATCGGCTTATTTGCGGCATACAGGACAGGCGGTGGGCCGGCTCCGTTCCAGCGCATTGCGGCGCAGCAGCGGTGTTTTTTCTCGAGCTTCATCGCCTCGCTGCTCGACCCGCTTTCCTGGCGACAGTTCGGCGGGCTCGTCCTCAGCGATATAGCCGAGGATGCGTTGCCGCTGATGCCGGCGGTGCCCGCACGCACCCTCGACACTCCCGACATTATCGTGATCCAGCACGAATCGATTTTCGATCCGCGCGTATTTGGGCTGCCGGTCGATCCAACCGTCGAAGCATTTCTGTCTCCGAAGCGCGGTCTCCATGGAACCCTCAACGTCGATATTTTTGGCGGAGGGTCGTGGCAATCCGAATTCAGCCTGCTAACCGGCCTTTCCAGCGCCAGCTTCGGATCAAACGCCTATTTTCTTTTCAAGCGAGGCGTCGGCCAATTCCACAACAGTCTTCCAAATTCCCTAGCCGCACTTGGCTATCGAACAATGCTGACGTCGAGCTGCCGTCGCAGCTTTCTCAACTACGATGAGTTTTATCGTTCGATCGGCATCAGCGAACGTATTTTCACCGATGATTTTCATCCACCCTTCGATGTGGGCCAATTCGAAGCGACCTATTCCGATGCATTGTTTCTGGAAGCGGCACTCGGCGTTCACATGAACAGAATTGCCGGCGACGCCGCGCCTCGTTTCCTGTATGCGCTGACGAACTTCAACCACGGGCCTCACAACCGAAAACTGGTCACGCCCGGACTGTTTGCGAGCGAACGGGCCTTCGCTGCCGCCAGCCTTCCGGATGCGTACTATGCCGAGTACTACGCCCGGCTCACAGAGACCGCGGTGACCTGGAACAGGCTCAAGTCCGAGCTTGCCAACCGTTTCCCCGGACGTCCCATGCTGATCATACACTACGGGGATCATCAACCGGTCATGGCGCGGCGGATCGAGGCAAAAATCAAGCTCCCCACAGACGCGCGGCGCCAGTTTCGCACGTTCTATGCCATCGAAACGCTGAACGACAACTCTGACCGAATGATCCCCGGGCGGGGGCCAGACCTCGATATTGCCTTTCTTGGGACAGTCGCTTTGCAGCAGGCCGGTCTGCCGCTGGACGAGATCTTTGCCACCCGCGCAAGCCTTCTCAAGCATTGCGGCGAAGCCTACTTCGCATCACCTTCGGAGCGGAAACGCCGCTTCCACCGCACACTGGTAAATCTCGGGATTATCGACGTAGCGCCAGCCGCGCGACATCAATACTAAGTCGCCGTTATCGAAGCATTGGCAAAGTCATTCAAATCCCTGGACTGGTGGCGTGGCTCCTTCCCCGGGCGCGGTCTCGGAAGATTTGATAGCTGGCGGCGAGCTGACCTTGATTGCCGCCTGCTCTCCGGTTCCCTGTATCGACGCACCCTGCGTCGCGTCGTTTTGAATGTTGGAATTTTGCCTTGGGGATCGAGGATCAGATTTCGCGAGTTGCGTTGGGCGTCGAGCATGAGACCGCGAGGCGGACCGCCCCATTCCCCAGGAATGCGCGATCGACGGCCCTGCCGTATATCCTATCACCGCACCTGCTACCGCACCCACAGGTCCCAAAACGACCGCTCCCGACACCGCGCCCAAGGCAGCATCTCCTGCACGGTCTTGAGCTCTTGCTTCGGCCGAAACAAGCGACCCTGCGATTAGCGCGGCGACAAGCAGTTTTTTCATCGCGGCCTCCCTGAGTTCATTGCAGGGCACGGAACTTCGGAATTGCGGCGGCACCAAGATGCCGGCTCGCACGCAGCGGATCTATATCCATGAACGGAGAGATCGCGCCGGTAATTCGACAGTGACCGGGTTCGATAGTTGCGTGCCTCAGGTTCCGTCTGTCAAATTCCGCCATTTCAATGTCGGGCTTTCAACATCGTTTCGGAACGGGAAAAACAAACGGACCGCGGGAAGCATGATGCTCCTGCTCACAGGCGAGAAAGCTGCGGGCGTTCGTCTACCGCGAACTAAAAGCAGGATATTGCCCGTCCGCCGAGGCGATCAATTGCCTTGGTACCAATAGCAGGGCTGGAAGCATCAGGGCATAGACAACCGTGATTGCGATGACGCACACGTCAAAATCACCGAACCGATCATAAAGCCTTGTGCCGAGAACGTCGCCAAATCGCGAGACCAGGAAATAAAGACTGCTCGCCAACATCAGGGTCGTCCCCTCCAGCCCACGAGGGCACGCCCGCATGATCAGATCCAGATAGGCACCGGTGGCAATGCCGCCCATGAGGCCGATTGGCACCGCGGCGATCAAAGCGCCGGTCACCGAATGTATAAAGAGCAACGGAACCATCTGCGGGATTGCAATCACGGTTCCCCACCACAGTAGCGTTTTTAGTGCGAACCTTCGGCAGAGAACGCCATAGACGACATAAGTCGGAACGAAGGAGGCAGCAAAGATGGCGTTCCACTGACCCCACTGGGCATCCGAGGCATGCAGCGTGTTCTGCAGGTGATACTGCAGCGGAGTAGCTGAACCGGGCGCGAAATTCCACAACAGCCAGATCAGCAGAGCCGAATAGATCGGCCCGTGCTGCATCAGCCTCTTTAGATCCGACGCCGGATGCCGGCCCACCCCATCTTCGACGCGCAAATTGTTGAATACGTCTTTTGGCCTCCAAGCCGAATAAACGGCGACCACGGTCATGATCGCAGCACCCACGAGAAAAAGAATACGGATGGCCTGATCGGCGCCTTTGTCTTCGAGCAAACCGCTGAGTGCTCCCCCGGCGAGCAACGCCGCAACGGCGGGAATCGACAGGAAGACGTTCCACGCCGCGCTGATCTGACCGGTCATGGCATGCTGTCGGCCGATCATCGCCGTCAATCCGTTTTGAGCGCTTGCGACGAAAAGGCAGGAGACCGTCAACATCACGACCGCAACGACGAGCACCACATAGGTGACGGCAGTGAAAGCGAAGAAAACATAAAGAAGCGCACTGATCGTGCCAAACAACAGCATAAATCCGCGATCCCGCATACCAAAGGGGCTCCACATGTCGCGAATAAATCCGAACGCAAAAGCCAGGTAGAGCGGGACTGCGGCCACGAGCCGGAAACCGGCAACCTCATGCGCACTCAATTTCAGCTTATTTTTCAGCAGAAAGCTGATCGGAATATCGATCAGGCCTCCGGAAGGACTGCCGAACGCAAGCAGAATAATTAGGATGCCGAGATAGAGGAAAATCCTTTGCCGCGCCAAGGGCGATAAATCGGTCGGCGCCATAGCACTATCCACAATCGTGGCTGCGGGACTCTCGGTCATCATGGCGCGCGATCTCTCCGATCGGAGCGGCGACGTACAAGGCGCCGACTATCGCTCCAGGAATCGACAGCTACATCTTGCCGCAGACGGAATGGCTAGCAAGCTAAACCCCACGCCAGATGGGAGAAAATCCTCTCCAGATGGGCTTTGCGCCTGATCCGATTTGAGTGCGGCTTGTTTAGGATTGGCAGGACGGTGTTAGCCGCCTCCCATAAACTCGCATTCGCATCGTCAGGCCGCGTGCTCGCGGCCATCCCGCGCCCGGCGGACCAGCATCGCGGCGAAGGCCTCGAATATCTTGCGCATTTGCGGAGCCTTGTAGGGAAACAGCTCCGGCGAATCCATGTTGTGCACGACCGCGGTATTGTCGGCCTCGAAGATCAACAACTCGCCGCGCCGGTTTTCGGCGCAGTCGACCGTGAAATAGTCGAGACCTATGCGTTCGATCATGGCGGCCAGCGCGCGCTGATGGCGAGCGGCGAAAGCAGAATCGAAGGTGCGCATGAAGTTTGCCTCCTCCAGGCGCTTGCTTTCGCTGAAAGCCATGCCGGCGTTGAGATACCAGATGTCCCAGCGATCGGCGATCGCCATATGGCAGGCATAAGGCCGGCCGTCGACGATGACGATACGGTATTTGCGAAACAAGCCGTCATCGCCGGCGTAGTCGACGAAACGCGAGACGAAAGAATTCCGGCTCCGGCCGCACCAGGAGATATCGGCCGATCGCGGCGCGATCGTCGATCCTGGCAAGCCCGACACCAGCATGCGAACCCAGCGGCCGGACAATGATCGGAAATTCGAAGTCAGCCGCAAGATTCGCAAGCCCCGCATTCGGCAGCGCCAGCTCCGACAACTGCGCCCTTGTCGCGGACGCCGTCACGGGGATATCCAGCCCTTCAATTCCGGACAGCAGACGATGCAGCTTGTCGCGGTCGAGATTGCCGACAAGAGCTGGCGGATTGAGAAGCGGCCGCGGCCAGCGCGGGGCCGCGCGGTCGATCTTGCGCAGCGCCTCGCGGCATTGATCGGAGTCGGATGCAATCACGATGGCGACGTCATGGTCGGGCAGCGGCACCGGCAGTTCGACCCCGGCCACGACATAAAGCGTCAGCAGTTCGATTCCGGAGTTTTCCAGCAAAAACTCGATCGGCGTGTTGCCGCCCATGTCCATCGCGGCCGCCAGCGCCAGAACGCGCAAGCTCGGCTTTTCCGACGAACAGGGCGAGCGAAACAGCTGATGAAAGGCGAGCACTTCGGCCTGTATAGCCATCCCTGTCGGCTTGTCGCCCAGCAGCTGGGCGATCAGCGACAGATCGAGCCCCTCGCCGGCGCCCGCGGTTCCGGCGGCGACCTTCGTCATCAATTGATCGCGCAACGGCCGAAGATCGGTCCCGCCGAACGCCATCGTCGTGAGCCTGGCAAATCCGATCCGGTCCGCGCAGGGATAGCCGACCATGTCGTCCCGCTCGGTGCTCTCAGGCGCCACGCGGAGCCTCCGCGAAATTCAGGCCATCGATACGCGCCAGCAGCCACTCGATCTTGGCGACGATGGCGCCGACATGACCGAGTTCACGCTGCAAATTCGCGTGCGCCGTGCCCGCGTCGGAAGACCAGGTCTCGGTGACGAGGCGTGCGCCGGCGCAGATGCGCAGCGCCGCGATCGGATGCGGCCCGCGCTGACGCAGCGCCACGGGTTGACCGATCAGGCAAGGCATCGCTGCGATCTCCACGTCACGGCCATGCGCTTCCGCGCTAACGCTATCCCGTGCGTCCCGCGCCAGCGCGCGATAGATCTTCCTGCAATCGTCCAGCGATAAAGCGCGATCCTGCAGTTCGATCACGAACGGAAAGATGGTTCGCTCAGCCAATTCTTCGTCGATGCCGCCGTCCGCCGGCCTTGGCTGCGGCGGCAACAGCCGAAGCCAGGGCGACGAAGCGATGATGCGTTCCACGCCCTCGCCAAAAATCGTCAGGGCCATCCGACGAAATTCGTCGGGCACGTCGTGATAGGCGCGGATTTCCTCAAGGGCTGCTTCCCAGCGAAGCCACTGGCCGAAATTCGCCCGGATCGGAAAACGCGACCTTAAGCCATGCCACTGCATCGGCCAGTCGCTGCGGCTGCTGTATTCAAGCATTCCCGGCGCGATCTCGCTGATCGCATCGATGGTCCCGGCGAGCGCCGCCGGCACCAGCAGCGCGCCGCTGAAGGGCGGGCCGGTGAAAAACTTCGAACCGGTGACGAGCACCAGATAGCCGCGATCCAGATATTGCTTCAGGCGCGGGCGGCCGAGGCGCATCTGGCAGGCGTCGACGACGACCTGGACCCGACCGGGCCAGCGCGCCGAGATTTCGTCGAGGCATTGATCGCTTGGAGCCCGCCAGCCCAGCTTCGATGAATCCATGATTTGAAGCAGCACACTCGTGCCGCTCGCAATCGACGCCTCGATGGCGGCGAGAACCTGTGAATCGGTTTCGGCCGGCGGGCGGCAATCGCCGTTCTCATCGAGCAATCCGACCGCGACGCTGGTGACGGAATGCGCCAACCCCGCAACCGGTTCGCTCTTTTGCACCGGACTTCCCTGCGCGGTGGCGGCGCTGAAATGACATCCGCGCGAGGTATAAGCGGTTCCGCTTCCGGTTTGATCGGCCGCCACGATGACCGTGGTCAGCGCCGGGCCGAGCAGCGCACGGGCCAGGAACAGCGCGTGAAGCTGCGAGTCGGTGCCCGACGGCGAAAACACGACCTCGGCATTTGCCAGTCCGAGATGGTTCCTGAGTTCGTCGCGCATGGCCTCGACGCGTGTATCGAACGCCGCGTCGATGCCGACGGAAATCGCCGACCGCATCAATGCTTCCCGCGCATGGCCGGCGCGCCGATAGGCCCGGGGCGAAATCGACGTCGCGGTGCTGGAGGCGAAACTCAGCGTGTCCGGGCAGGGAGACGGCTGGCAGCCATATTCATTGGCCCCGGTGGCCGGGTTGAGGCGCAATCGCGGATCGCCGCCGCAGCCGAGCAGCCGATCCAGCGGCGCGAACAATTCCGCCATCGCGGCGGCTGAGCGGGATCGATCCCGAGAAATCGGATCCTCGGCCGGATCAAACCGCACGGCACTGTCTAGCATTGTCGAAACCCCACGCCACAGCGCCGCGTTCTGCCGGAGCGACACCAGGGTTCAAGGCAACCAAACGGCGTCAGCCTGCATTTACGAAACGTAAACAGACTTGGTTAACGATACCTTTACCGGAACGTTTCCAGACCTCACCCAGGGACGATGCTTGCGGCCAGGGCAATGGGGACCGGTTTTCCCGAAGGCGGACGTTGTGCAACGCGACCGACCTCGAAGGGCCAAGGGCCAAGGGCCGACGGGCCGCTCGTGCGTGTTTTGCCCAAAAAACGACCTTAAACGGCCGCTTCTATTCGGCTGCTTGCTTGACGCTCGCATCCAGAGCCGCACTAATTTTCGGTGGTGACATCGGCAGGCTGTAGAAGCGCAGGCCCAGCGCGTTGGAGATGGCGTTGGCAACGGCAGCCATGACCGGTACAAGCGGGACTTCGCCGACGCCCTTGATGCCCTGCGGATGCTTCGGATTCGGCACCTCGATCATGATGCAGTCGATCATCGGCAGATCCGAACAGACTGGCATGCGATAGTCGAGGAAGCCGGGGTTATCGACCTTGCCGTCCTTGGTGTAGATATATTCCTCGTTAAGCGCCCAGCCGATGCCCTGCGACACGCCTCCCTGGAGCTGGCCCTCGACATAGCCGGGATGAATGGCGCGGCCTACGTCCTGCACGGCGGTATAACGGATCACGCGGGCGATGCCGAGCTCAGTATCGACCTCAACGTCGCACACATGGGTGCCGAAGCCACCGTCGGCGCCTTGCGTGTTCAGTTGCACGCCGGCGCCAATAGGGCCACCCATGGCGGGCGCCCTCTCGGCAAGCTCCCGTAACGTCAACGGCTCGAACTGGCCTGCATTCGGGCTGACTGGATGCGCGGCACCCTGCTCCCACTTCACCGCGTCAGGATCAATGTTCCAGATTTTCGCTGCGCGTTCGCGCAGTGTCTGAATCACTTTCTCCGCCGACTGCGTCACGACTATCGAGGAAGCAAACAGGACGCGGCTGCCGCCAGTGAGATTGGAGAATCCGATGCTTTGCGTATCGCCAATCATGACGGAGACGCGCCGGTAGTCGATGCCGAGCAGTTCGGCACAGATGTTGGCGATGCCGGCGCGCGAGCCGCCAATGTCCGGATGGCCGGTCGTAACGACGACATTGCCGTCCTCGGTGATGTTGACTTGCGCAGAAGACTCGCCGCCTGCGTTGAACCAAAAGCCCGAGGCGACACCCCTGCCAAGCAGCTTGCCCTGGCTGCTGCCCAGCGGGGCCGTGTAGTGAGGCGAGGTCTTGGCGGCTTCCACCGTTTCGACGTAGCCGATGCGTGGGAAGATAGGTCCGTGCGCGGCCTTGGTGCCTTCCCTGGCCGCATTCTTGAGGCGAAAATCCAGCGGGTCCATCTTCAGCGCTTCGGCGACTTCGTCCATCACGCATTCCACCGCATAAGCGCCGATCGGCGCGCCCGGCGCCCGGTAGGCTGCGACCTTGGAACGGTTGGAGCAGACGTCAAAGCCCTCAGAGAGTAAATTCGGGATGTCGTAGGGCGTGAAGCTGCAGCCGGCGGCACCGCGGATCGGCGAGCCCGGGAAGGCTCCGGCCTGCAGATAGAAAATGCCATGCGCGGCAACGATTGTGCCGTCCTTCTTGGCGCCGATCTTCACCGTGCTCTTCGAACCCGACGTAGGGCCGGTGGCGCGCATCACTTCCTCACGCGTCATTACCATCTTTACCGGCCGGCCGGATTTTTTCGCCAGCATCGTCGCGATCGGTTCGAGATAGACAATCGTTTTGCCGCCAAACCCGCCGCCGATCTCGGCTGGGATCGCGCGAATGTCGCTCTGCGGAATGCCGGTCAGCATGGAGGTCATCGCGCGGACCATGAATTGGCCCTGGCTCGAGCTCCAGATT
This sequence comes from uncultured Pseudomonadota bacterium, assembly GCA_963771225.1. GTDB lineage: Bacteria > Pseudomonadota > Alphaproteobacteria > Rhizobiales > Xanthobacteraceae > Bradyrhizobium. The sequence continues at coordinate 435,339 of CAVYSR010000020.1, forward strand.
GTCGTCTTGCCATCAGGAGCAACCGAAATCAGGCAGGCGTGCGGCTCGATATAGCCTTGGTGAACAGGGCGCGTCGTGAAGCTGCGCTCGACGATGATGTCGGCCTGCTTGAACCCTTCCGCTACATCGCCCCTCTTGTGCTCGATGTGCCCCATGATGTTGGAAGGTTTTCCCTCCCACTTGTTGAACTCGTGCAGGATCGGTGCGTCAGGCTTGACGGCATCTTCGATTTCGATCGACCACGGCAGTACCTCGTAGTCGACCTCGATCAGCTTGCAGGCTTCGGCTGCAATTTCCTCGGTGGTGGCAGCAACCGCTGCAACGGGGTGTCCGGGGAACAGCACCTTGTCGCGCGCCAGAACGTTCCGGCACATCCAGCGCATGTCCTGGATACCCAGCATTACCGCGCCCTTTTCGATCGGGAAGTCGACGATGTCGTTGGACGTGACGACCGCCTTCACACCCGGGAGCTTCGCTGCCCTCGAGATATCGATGCTGCGAATGCGTGCATGCGGATGCGGGCTTCGCAGGATCTTGCCCCAGATCATGCCGGGCATGGAGGTGTCGGCGGCAAACTGAGCCCGGCCCGTGACCTTGTCCATCCCGTCGGGACGGATGGTGCGCTGACCAATCCACTTGTTGTCGGTGACAATGTTCATTGCGCAGCCTCTCGCATTTCAGATGCAGTCTCCAGGACTGCACGAACGATCTTGTCATAGCCGGTGCACCGGCACAGATTGCCGGCGAGCCAGAAGCGGACTTCTTCCTCGCTCGGATTCGGATTCTTGCGCAGCAGCGCGTCGGACGCCACCAGCATGCCCGAGGTGCAGATGCCGCACTGGAGCGCCGCGTGTTCGAGGAATTTTTGCTGCAGCGGATGCAACTTATCGCCTTGCGCCAGGCCCTCGATGGTCCTGATCTCGTGGCCCTCGGCTTCGGCGGCCAGCATGAGGCAAGAACAAACCAGACGATCGTCGACCGTGATACTGCAGGCGCCGCAATCGCCGGATGAGCAACCTTCCTTGGAGCCAGTTAGACCCAACGGCCCGCGTAACGCGTCAAGCATGGTTTCGTTCGGCTCGCATAGATATTCCGCCGGCTCGCCGTTGACGGTGGTCGTGACGTGAATTTTGGCCATGTCCGTTAGTTCTCCGTCGCGCGTTTTACGGCGATCGCGGTCGTGCGCTTGAGCAGCACGCCGGCTGTCTTGATGCGGTAGGCAATAGTGCCGCGCTTGTCGTCGATCGGGCGGCAAGCGGCGCGGCAGGCTTCCGCGGCTTTCTCCAGCGCGGCTTCGTCCAGCGTCGAGCCGATGAGCGCCTTCGCGGCAGGCTCGACCAGAAGCGCGGTTGGCGCCACCGCTCCGAGCCCAACACGGGCTGCGGTGCAAATGCCGTCCTTGACGGTAAGACTGACACCCACGCCGACAACAGCGATGTCCATCTCGGTCCGTGGGATCATGCGCAGATAAGCATCGCTCGAACCTGGCGAGCGAGGCGGGAAGTCGAAGCTGACCAGAATTTCACCGGGCTTGAGATTGGTGCGGCCGGGGCCGGCGGGCACATCCTCCACCTTCATCTCGCGGCGGCCCTCCGGTCCGTGAATGGTGACAACGGCACCAGATGCGATCATAGCAGGCACACTGTCACCTGCGGGCGAGCCATTGCAGAGGTTGCCGCCGAGAGATGCGCGGCCCTGCACCTGCTTGGAGCCGATCAAATTCACGGCTTCCAGGACGCCGGGCCAGACTTTGCCGAAGCGAGAGTGTTCGGCAAGCGCCATGCCCGATGTCGCCGCCCCAATGCGGAAACCGCCATCGACGGTCTCCTCGATTCTAGTCATTTCGCCGACTTTCTTGACGTCGACGATCACGCCCGGCCGCACAATGCCGGAACGCATTTGCACCAAGAGATCAGTGCCACCCGCCAGGATACGCGCCGCACTGCCTGCGGCGGCAAACGCCCCAATCGCTTCATCAAGCGTACGCGGTGCCAGGTATCGGATATCTGCCATGGTCGCTAAAACGCCTCCCCTGGGATCGAACTCCCTGTCTTGATGGGTTCTAAACCTACACGGTACGGGCTAATTGGGACAGTACCGGCGAGGCATGCAATGGCATGCTTCCCATGCGAGCAGCGTATTGGTAGGCAATGGCTCAAGAATCAAGAACGTAGCGGCTGCAATTCCTTGCGCACGATAGCCTGCACCGACCGCTGCAGATCATCCAAGCTTCAGGGTAGCGGACGCTCACGTCAGCAGAGAGACGGCTTTTATGAATACACGTCCCAGTCGAACCAACCAGGCGTTATCCCGTCGGAATCGGCAGAAATTTCACCAGGCTGAGCTGCGATAGCATCGAGGTGGTTTGATAGGATGCCTGAAGGCTGGTCTGCAGCGCCAGAAGCTGGCTGGCGACCTGGTCGGGCGAAACGGTCTCGATCTGCGACACAATATCCTGCAGCGTGCTCTGGGTTTGGGTCTGCAGCGATGACGCCGTCGACATGGTGGTCTGGGCATTGGCCAGGTCGGTCTGGATATCCTGGATCGACTGCTGGTTAGGCTGCACGGAAAGCGCCTGCGCCACGCTCGCACTCATGTCCGAAACCTGCGCGGCGGCATTGGTATTGGTCGGCGAAACGGTAAAGGCCGCGAAGGCAGCGATCGCCTGCAGCTGCGATGCGATACCTTGCTCGTTAGCCTGTATGCCGTAATCCACGGTCTGGGACGGGCCGATCTGGGCGACCTGGGTGGCGCGGGCGGATCCCGTGGTGGTGCCGCCGGTGTACCAGGATACAGTATTCGCCGACGTCCCGTTGACGAGCGACGTGGCCGTGTTGAACGGAGGACCGCTGACCCGCTGCGGCGGCTGGTCAAAGAAATCGCTCGAGGCCTCCATCGCGGAAGCGGCAACCAGCGAAGTGTTGGCAACCGTGGTGATCGAACTCGTCAACGCCGTTTGCAAGTTGGCAGCGGTCGCTGCCGGGGTCGCGCCGATGGTGAAGGATCCCGTCGGCGGCGGCGAGGTCGTCGTCGCCGTCAACTGGATCGACTGGGTGGTGCCGTCAGGCATGTTGAGCGTGATGTTCAACTGATCACCCGAATTGGGATTGGTGGCGCCGAGAGCGACCGATATCGCCGGCGGCGAGCCGGTCGGGCCTGTCACCGTCGCCCCCGTCAGCGTCGAGCTGACGGCGCCAAGCTTGATGCCGAACGGCGAGCTATCCTGCGTTAGCGAGACCGAGGTCGTGGTCGGTGCCGACACCGTGAGACGGCCGAGGCCGGTGGTGCCGAGGTCGGCCTGCTGGCGCTCGCTGATGAGTTGCGTCAGCCCGGCCTGGGCACCATTGCCGTTGAGAATAGCATTGGCGGTCGCCACCGAAGGCGTATTGGTGGCAGCTCCCGAGAAAATATATCCGTTGCCCGCCTGGGTATTGAGAATCGACAGCATCGACGACAGCTGCGAGATCGCCGTCACCTGACCCGCCGTCTGGCCGGTGCTGTTCAGGGTCTGCGAACCGCTGTTGGCCGCGGTCTCGACATTGCTGCTGGTGGAGGCCAAAGCCTGCAACGCGGTGTTGGCGGCGGTGATCGTGGTGCCGGCGTTGGTGATCGTGGTCTGATAGCCGGTAATGTTCGACAGTTGCGCACGGGCGGCGATGGCGAACCCCTCGCCGGTGCCCATCCCGGAATAGGTCGTCGACTTTTCGCCGGTCGCAAGCTGAACCTGCAGACTGTTGAGCTGGTTCTTGATGTTGAGAACGGATTGTCCCAGCAGGGATACGCTGGACCCGATGCTATTGATCGCCATTCAAGCCGCCTTATCTCTGCGCCTGCAGTAGAGTCGAAAACATCGATTGCACCACGGCCATCACATGGGCGTTGGCGGAATAGGCGTTCTGTAACGCAATCAGATTGGACATCTGCGCGTCCATGTTGACGCCCGTGGCGGAATTGTAACTCTGCTGCAGGGTGTTCACGACGACGTCCTGACCCTGCGCAAGCTGCTGCGCATTGGCCGCGTTGTTGCCCTGCAGACTGAGGAATTGCTGCATATAGCTCGTGATCGTCCCGCTGAACGGCGTCGAGGACGAGCCAAGGCCGGTCGCCGGCGAATAGCTGAACGAACCCGAGGTCAGTTGCGAGGTGATGAAATTCGCGCGCGTGGTGTCGCCGGACGCGGTCGGAGGCGATGTGCTGTAGACGGTGAGGCTGGACGGATTGGCGACCACCGCGGCGTTCACGGTGATGCGGCCGGCATATCCCGTTATCTGTGAGCCGCCGCTGTTAATGGCTCCGGTATAAAGCGCGTTTCCGTCGGTAAAGAGCGGCAGCGCCGGACTGCCGCTCGTCAGCGACGAGGTCGTGATGGTCGCCGAGGCCGAGCTGACGGCAGAGCCGGTAGCGGTGCCATTGAGCACCTGCAATGTCGAGCCCGACGGGTTGGAAAATTGCAGGTTGGCGCCACCCAGTGCCGCGCTCAATTGCGAGACGATCGAGGCCATGCCGCCCGAAACGTTGACGCCGATCACCGCCGTGTTGGGGCTGGTGCTCGATGGGGTCGGCAATGGCAGCACGGAAGAAGTGCCCACGGCGACGATCTGCAGCTGCTGCTGCGTATTGGTCGCGGTGTTGGTATAGGTCAGGTTGATGGTATTGCCCGGCTGCATGTTGGTCAGATCGAGCGTGAAGCCGGCCTGCGTCCCTGACGTCACTGCGGTGCCGGCGGTCGTGGTGTCCGATAGCGCGCTCGACATCGAGGCGGCCAGTTGATCGACCTGGTTCTGCGCCTGAACCAGCGTGGTGTCGCGCAACTTGAGATCGGCCGCGATCTGGCCGGAACTGAAGCCGTTTGTCGCATTCATGTCGATCGTCGCACCACTCGGGCTCGTGAGCGTGATGGTGCCGACGCCGTTCTGGGTTGGATTGCTGCTGTAAAGATTCGAGGCGTTCAGCGCCGCGGGGCCGTTGAACGACAGCTTCGACGCCTGCGTACCGACGAGTTCAACGCCTGAATTGGTGTAGATCGAAACCTGGTTGTTGCCGCTCGTCGTGACACGAACATCCATCAGTTGCGAAAGCGTACTGATCGCGGTGTCGCGCTGGTCTTCCAGGGTCGCCGCGCTGGGATCGGATGGCGTCAACCCCTGCAGCTGGGTGTTCAGATTGGCGATCTGGGCCATCGCGGTATTGGCTGAAGTCACCGACGTCACGATATCCTGCTGGACGTTGGTCCGCAGCGCCTGAATGCCCTGGGTCGTCGTGTTCAGTTGCTGCGCCATGTTCTGCGCAGCGCTCACGACGGCGCTTTGCGCGGAATAAGCTCCCGAATTCGCCGAGAGGCCCTGGACCGCCGAGGTCAGATTGCTGAACGCGGTCTCCAGCGTGCCCTCTGAGCCCGGCGTGCCATAGACATTCTGCAGTTGTGTCAGGACTTTCGATATCTGATCGGCGTATCCCCCTCCGGAGGTCTCGGTGCGCAACTGATTCTGGACATAGGTGTCGAGCGCACGGGTGATGCCGGCGACCCGGACCCCGGTACCGAGGCCGCCGACACCTTGTTCGACCTGATTGACGCTCTGGCTGACATAGCCGGGCGTACTGGCGTTGGCGACATTGGAGGAGACGATCGCAAGCGCTGCCTGGTTCGCAGTCAGGCCGGACATCGCAATCGAGAGGGCTGAACTCAAACTCATGCTTTTGCCCGCCTCAGCTCACGTCACGCTCGTTGATGTCCTCACCGCAGCACGCTCAGCAAACTCTGAACCATGTCGTCGGCCGTGGTGATGACCTTGGTGTTCGCCGAATAGGCTTGCTGGGTCACGATCAGCTTGGTGAATTCGTCGGCGATGTCGGCGTTGGAGCCTTCTACCGATGATCCGCTGATCGTACCCGAGGCGCCCGCGATGGCCGCTCCGGACAGCGCGGTAGCCGCATAGGCTCCGCCGCTCAGGGCCTGCAGATAATTGGTGCCGTTGAAATGCGACAGCGTGACCGCGGCAAGATCGATATTCTGTCCGTTGGAGAATGTTCCGACCACGATGCCGTTATTGTTGATCGCCAGCGACTGCAACTGGCCTGCGGCGAATCCGTTCTGCGTGATGTTGTTGATGGTCGCGGTGCCGCCGGTGCTGGCGTATTGGGTGAGACCCGACGATCCGAAGCTGATCGAGACGGCCCCGAGCGATTGACCGCTGACCGTCAAATTGGGGATCGAAACCGTCCCGGTCGTCGGGCTCGTGAGCGCACCCGAGGGTCCAAACGTGAAGTTGGTGCCGGCGTTGACCCAGGCGGGCGAGGTTCCAGTGGCGGAGGGATCGGTCTGATAAAACAGATTCCAGGTGCTCGCGCCGCTGGAAGTCGCGGTCAGAGCCCAGCGTAACTGGACGTTCACCGACGTTCCCGCGGCATTATAGGCCGTCACGGCGCCGCCGCTAATGGACTCGTTCACGAAAGTCGTGCTGTCATTCCCGATTACCGTTCCGGTGCCGGGGTTGCTGATGCGTGCCGCCGTCACCGTGCCGGCAAAACCGAGCGCCCCGAAAGCTGCCGCGTTGTTGCTGCTGACCGAAAGATTGCTGGCCGTGCCCGAATTCAGCGTAATGGCGCCGGTGCTGCTGATGGAAGGCGCAACTCCGGTGATCGACTGAATCTCTGCTGAGAAGAGTCCCGACGGAATCGGTGACGTTGAGCTGATTGCCGGTAGCGCCGCTGGCAACGAAGGTCAGAACCGTGCCGTCCACCGTGATGGTGTTGCCGGCCACGAAGCTTGATGTCAACGAATTGGTTCCTGCCGCTCCGGACAGAGCCGTAGACGACGTAATCGGGGCCGCCGGCGTCTCCTGATCGTTGACGGCGGTGCCGGTGACCGATCCATTTGCAAATGTCGGCGTGCCGGTCACCAACGGGTTATGCCCGTTGGTGAAGTCAGCGGGATCGAGCCCTCCCGCCGCCAAGATGCTGCCGGTCGCCCCGGTGGAGCTCGCGGTGGTCGACGGGGTGGTGGGAAGGTTGAGCGCGTATTGTATCGACGTAGTGGCCTGCGCCGGAACAAAATTGTTCTGAAACTGCAGGACCTGAGGCACGCTGCCGACCGGATTGCCGGTGGTCGGGTCGACCGAAACACCCATCAGATAATATCCGGCGCCGTTGACCAGATTGCCGTTGGCATTGACCTGAAAGTCGCCGCGTCTGGTGTAGTCGGTTACGCCGTTGAAGACCGGCGCATTGTCGACCGTGCTGGTCGGCATCATCACATCGAAGAAGCCATCGCCGTTGATGGCCATGTTGGTTGCGACGGTGGTCGCGGAGACGGTGCCCGCCGTGGTGATGGTTTGTTGCGCATAGGCGGTGACGCCACCTGCGACTTGCCGGCTGGGTGACGTCGCATCGGGAACGAGATCCTCGAAGCTGGTGTTGATGCCCTTGTAACCGATGGTGGAGGTATTCGCGATGTTGCCTGAAATGTTCTGCAAGGCGAAAGATTGAGCCTGCAGGCCGCCCACCGCGGTATTGAGCGCGTCGAAGATACCCATAACACTGTCTCCACATTCGATCCGGGCGGCCAGCCGGCATTCACGCCATGGCCGTCATCGAAAGCGACATCGCAAGCGCCGTGCCAAAATAAAAAACCCGGTATTTCATATGCTTAAACAGAAATGCCCCGGTCCGAAGACCGGGGCACTATTGCCGGGCGGGCAACAATTGCCGGGCGCGTAGAGCGCTTTTGGGCGAAGCCGACGCGCGAAGAAAGCGCGTCAAAAGCTTAGAGCCCGATCAGGTCGACGACGGCGAGGCCGGATGAAACAGCAGCGCAAAGCCGTCCATGCAGTAGCGCAGGCCGGTCGGCTTCGGTCCATCGTTGAAAACGTGCCCGAGATGGCCGCCGCAGCGGCGGCAATGAATTTCGGTGCGCAGCATCCCCAGCGTCCGGTCTTCGGTCTTGCCGACGGCGTTCTCAAGCGGCAGGAAGAAGCTCGGCCAGCCGGTGCCGCTCTCATATTTTGTCTCCGAGGAGAACAGCGGCAGGTCGCAGCCGGCGCAGGCGAAGATACCCTTGCGGTGCTCCTCGAGCAGTGGGCTCGATCCGGGACGCTCGGTGCCTTCCTTGCGCAGGATTGCATATTGCTGCGGGGTCAGTTGCGCCCGCCACTCCGCGTCGGTCTTTTCAACCTCGAATTTCTCCGCCGCCTGCACCGGGGAAATCCGCAGCCAGCGGAACGCAGCCAGTCCAAACAGGCTGGCGACAGAGGCGAGCAAGATACGGCGGTCAATCATGTTGGTCTCCGTGGAGGCGAGGTTCGAGGGGCTCGCTGCCAATTACGGGACGCCAGCATCAAAGTTACACCGATTGGCCCGGAATTTTCTCACTTTCTCGTTAGGTATCGTGCCCCGGACGCGGTGCAGCGCGAGCGGTGCGCCGCAGAGCCGGGGCCCAGACAGCCGCTGGCGGGTCCCGGCTCAGCGGAGCAGCGTACCGGACGATGCTACGCATCGCCGGGAAAACGCTGCACCGCGTCCGGGACACAGTGAAGTATCTATCCCCCCTCGCCCTCGCCCGGACTGACCGGCGCGGGCGGCTGCGGACGCCCCGAAAGCCGGCGGCGCGGAGGCAGCGTACCGGCCTCGCGATTGGCCTCCACCAGACGCGCCTCGCGCTGGCGCTCCTGGGTCCGGGCCCGTTCCCGATGGCGGGCCAATGCGCCGGCAGCAGCCGAACTTCCCCGTCCCCACAGCCCGACGAGATGTCCGGCGACCCGGCCGGTCGGCCCGCCCGCCCATACCAGTTCGAACGGCGAGAACAGCCGCCAGCGTTCGTCGCCCCACAGAATGCTGCGGGCGATCAACTGCCCGGCGATCGCCGAGGTGTTCAAGCCCTGGCGGCCGAAGCCGCTGGCCACCCACAAGCCGCGACGCAACTGGCCGATCTGCGGCATGCCATGCACCGTCTGTCCAACCGCGCCGCCCCAGACCTCGGCAATCTCGACCGCTCCGAACTGGGGAAAAATCGTGCTGGATGCGGCGCGCGATGGCGCCGGCGAAACGCTCCGGCCGGGCCGCCCAGGTGGTTTCCGGCGAAGCCCACATCAGCCGGCCGCCATCGACGATCCGGAAATGATCGATGCCGTCACTGTCGATCACCGATCCCTGAAACGCGATCGCCTCGGCAAGGCGCTCGCCGAGCGGCGCGGTGACCGCAGCATAACGCCAAACCGGCAGCAGCGTTTCCGACAGCCGCCGCAGCGGCGCGCCGAGATGGACGTTGCCCGCCAGCACGATGTGGGACGCACGCAACCGTGCCGATGGCGTAACGATGCGCTTGCGAATCCCCGACCAGTCGACGCTGACCACCGGCGTGTCCTCGAAAATCCGCGCCCCCGCCCGCCGCGCCAGCGCGGCAAGGCCATGGACATATTTGCGGCCGTCGATCGAAAACGCCTTCGGATAATAGACGCCATGAAAATAATGTCCGGTCCTGAGCTGCTCGCGCACGCGATCGACCTGCCAGCCTTCGACCTCGGTTTCGAAATCCTCGCCGAGCATCTGCAGCCGGCTGATCAGTTGATCGCCGGCATCGACATTGGAGACCTCCAGCACGCCCTCGCTGAGCGCGATGCCCGGCATCAATTCTTCGGTGGCATTGGCCCGGACCAGATCGGCGCCCTGCTTCGACAACGACCAGAGCTCGCGGGTGTCGTCGAAGCCGACCCGTTCGATCAAGTCGCCGATCGGCAGGCCGTAACCCGGCATCACCGTGCCGAGCTGGTGGCCGGATGCGCTCCAGCCGACGTGCCGCCCCTCCAGAACGGCGACGCTGGCGCCGAGGCGCGCGGCTTCCAGTGCCACCGCCAGCCCGGCAAGCCCCGCGCCGACCACGCAGATGTCGACATCCAGGTCGAAGGAAAGACGCAACCGCTCCGGCATGCTGGCGGCATCCGGTCGATTGGTCGCGCCTGCGGAAGTCTCGCTCATGTTGTTTTCTTACGGACCTGCCGCGCGCTTGTCACCTTGTACCGGTCATCAAGATGTCCGGCGAACTTCGCATTCAAAGAACACCGCGAAATCATGATTCGGGCGTGATTTCGGTTCGGAAGTTCTCTTGACGGCGCAGCAGCGAAGGTGAAGACAAGCGTTCAACCACCGCCCCCCGCGCGCGGCCGCAAAAGTGGAATCCGGTTTTGCATCCGGTCGCGCTCTAAACTATTGAAACAGCGCATGATCTTTTCCCCAACCCGCGCACTCCGCCCTCGGGCCTGAAACCAGTCGAGATTGCGCCATGCGCCGTTTGATGCTGCTGCGTCACGCCAAGACCGAGACCGACGCGCCCAGCGGCCGCGATCAGGACCGCCGTCTCGACGACCGCGGTCATAACGACGCTGCCGAGATCGGCGGCTGGATCGCAACCCATCCGCCGTTTCCCGATGCCGTGCTGGTCTCAACCGCGACCCGGACCCGGCAGACCTGGGACATTGCCTGGGCGGCGATGAAGGATGTCGTCCCGCCACCTCATGTGGAACAGCTGCCGGAACTCTATGGCGCTGATCCCCTGCAGATCCTGGCGGCGGTCCGCTCGGCGTCAGCGGCTGATGCGCAACGGGTGATGGTGGTCGGGCACAATCCCGGCATGCATGAACTGGCGCTCGCACTGGCCGGTAGCGGCGACGCCGCCGGCCGCAAGGCGCTCGCCGGCAATTTGCCGACTTCGGGTCTTGCGGTGCTCGACTTTGCTGTGGACGACTGGGCCGATGTGGCATTCCGCCGCGGACGGCTGGTACTGTTTGTCAGTCCGAAGTTGCTGAAGCAAACGTCCGGCGAGTAAGCCACCCCTCCGCCGCGTCGCCAAAACCTGGTTTTATGTTACGCTGGCTCCGCACCCGGAGGCGCAGATGTTCAATTCCATTCTGGTCCCGATTGATCTGGCCGATACCGATCTGGCCAAGCCCGCGATTGCGACGGCGGCGACACTGTCGCAGACTTGGAGCGGCGCGGTGCGGCTTCTGAACGTGCTGCCGATGACGCCGGTGATGCTGGCGGAATATGTGCCGGCGGATTTCGACACCCAGCAGCGCCAGACCTCCGAGGAAGCGCTCGCCATCGTGGCGCGCGAATCCGGCATCGATGCCGCGCGTATCTCCAGCGTGGTGCGGCAGGGCGGCATCTATCACGAAATTCTCGAAGAGGCGTCGGCGATCAAGGCCGACCTGATCGTCATGACATCGCACCGGCCGGCGATGCGGACCTATTTTCTCGGCTCCAACGCCGGCCATGTGGTGCGCTACGCCAAATGCTCGGTGCTGGTGGTACGGCACTGAATATCTGCGGAGTTGGTCCGGTGAAGAATTGGTGGCGGAAGTGGTCCTACGAAATCCCGCTGGCGTTCGGCGACGCGCTTTGGGAAGTGCTGGTGGTGCAGTTCGCCGACTTTCTCAGCCGCCTGACTATCCGTCGCGTGCTGGAATTTGTCGCGATCGCCATCCTGGTGATGGCTTTTATCCAAACGGCTCCGATCGATCTGGCATTGCTGTTTGCCGGTGACACGCTGACGTATCTTGAATTCGTGGTGATGATCCGGCTGGTGGCCGGACGCGAACATGTTCGGGCGATGCTGCGCCTTGCGGCACGGCTGGCCCGGCTCGCGATACGTCTGTCGAGAGCGGCCGTCGATGCTTCGATCGCGCGGATCGACCGCGTGCGCGAACGGCGCACCGCTCCGCGCGCAGCAAGGCCTCGCCGCATTTCTGATCGGTCCGAGGACGGCGAAGGCTTTGGGGCGAACTGGGGCGTGTTGGCGGCCGCGTGATGATGGCGTGGCGGGTTTCCGCGCGGCAGCCACAACCCTATGGCAGCAGCGCCCCCGGCAAATCATCGAACGTGTAGGCTCGCGGCCGGTTGCGCGCCACGAAGCCGCCGATCTGCCAGGCAAACAAGGCGGCGAAGCCGACCAGAAACAAGACGCCCGCCCATTCGCCGACAGCTATGGCGCGAATGAAAAGTCCGGCCATCGCGATTGCCACCAGCATCAGCAAGGCCACGGCCACAACATAGATGCGCGGCCGCAGGCCGCCTGTCAGCGTCGCGTTGCTGGCGGACTGTTTCATGCGCGCGTGCAACTGAACGATGAAGGCGCGATAGTCATGGTCCTGCGGCGCCATCAGGGCCGCGGTCTGCCATGTGGTCGAGAGGATGGCGATGCGTCCAAGACTTTTACTTTCAAGACCTGCGCTTTCGATGTCGGCGCGAAACCGCCGCGACTGCATCGACACCGGACGGTACGACAGCCGGATCGCCGAAATCCCGGCGTAAGGCCATACGCCGGATCGGCCGCCAATCTGCCAGGACAAGCCCCCGTCGGTCAGTTCGAACCGATGCGCGGCGCCGATCAGCGACGCCTTGTAGGCGTAACGGACGCCGGAGATCGTTTCATTGGACCCATCAGGCGCCATGGGCCGTATGCCACTCAACGCAAGTGCTGGGGAATCCGAAGATCATGCGATGTGCATCAGGCATGCCCACAGGGATGCGACGGTCGCGAGCGCGCCGAGGCCGGTGCGAACGGCGTGGAGCGCGCCCCATTTGACCACCAGCGCGCGCACCTGCGGTCCGGCTTGATCCGGCTCGGTCGCCAGCAGTGCATCGTTGGTAGGCTTGATGCCGATCAGCGTCCATGGCCACGCCGCGACGATCGCAATGCCGCCGATCAAGAAGCCGGCCCCCGAAGTCTGCCACCATGCGATCACGGCCAGCAGGAAACCCACCAGCGCCAGCGGCGCCTGCATCGCCGCGCCGCGCTTGTAGGACGGTTTCCATTCCGTGAGCAGCGCGCGATCGTCGAGCGACAGCCGCGCCGGCTGCTCGACGACATTGACGTAAAACGCGGCGCCGGTGAAGAGAGCCGCGGCAATCAAGGCGAGAAGTCCGAACGTCATGGCTCTTCAGTCCTTCCCGAATGCAAATCTTCCCCGAATGCAAAGCCCTTCGCGAAGGTGAGTCTTCTGGGCCGAATTCGTGATGCCGGCTTGCACGCACCGCGGGCTTTATCTTACAAGCAGACCATGGCCGAGACGACCTATTTTCCGCGCCGCCTGATCCTCGCCGGCGCCATGATTTCGGGCGTGCTGCTGGCGCTCGCCGTGCACATGCTTGGCGCGCGGTACGGGCTCGACCTCGGCGGCCTGTGGCGATCCGATACGCGCAGCTTCATGCCCGCGGGTGCGGCCGTCGCATGGTGGCTGATCGCGACGGTCGGTTTTTCGGGGGGTTATTTCACCGCGACATTGATGGACAGCGCCGTGTCGGGGCAAATTCCACAGGGGATGCGGCAGTTCCTGATCGCGATCGGCGTGCTGGTGCTGGCCGGCGCGGCTCAGGCGGCTTCGGCGCCAAGCGCGATCCCGACCATATCCGGCGTGCTCGCGGGTCTTGCAGCGTTGTGTCTCGGCGCGGTGATGGCATTTTGCGGCGCGCACTTTGCGCTGCGCAGGGCCTGAGCTCGCGTTCCTGCAGCTCGCGACGGCTTTCCGATCAAGCCTTCTCCGATCAATGTGACGCCCGGTTTGAAGTGCCGCGCCAGATTGCCGCCGCCGCCGCAAGCAGAAGGCTCGCCGAGATGATCAGCGCCGCATGCGCGCCCGCCATGAAAGCGTCGGCCTGACCGACCAGCGAGCCGAACAGCGCGACACCCAGCACGCTGCCGGTTTGCCGGGTCGCGTTGAGGACGCCGGCGGCGATGCCGGAGCGCGACTTCTCGACGCTTCCGAGCAGGGTCGACGTCAGCGGCGGCACCAGCAATCCGAGACCGGCCCCGATGATCGTCAGTTGCGCGCCGATCGCCCAGTAGCCGGTGCCAGGTTCAATTCCGAGCAGCGCCAGACATCCGAGTGCCGACAGCACAGCACCCGCGGCGATGGCAGCGGGCGCACCGACGCGTTCGGACACGCGCGCGGCGACGAGATTGACCGGCAGCACCGCGCCCATCATCGGCAGGAATGCGAGCCCGGTCGACAACGGCGACCATCCGTTGACGCGCTGGAAATACAGGCTGAAGACGAAGATCAGTCCATAGAAGGCGACATTGACGAGAAGGCCGACCAGCGACGTCAGCGCGAACAACCGATGTGTGAACAGCGACAGCGGCAGCATCGGTTGCGGCGCGCGCCGCTCCCGCCAAACGAACAGCATCGCCAGCACCGCGGACGCGACGAAGCCCGCGATCACGAAAGGATGGCTCCAGCCCAGCGCGCCGCCTTCGATGATCGCCGCGGCGAGACAACCCAGTGCGGCAATCGCCGCGAGCTGACCCGGCAGGTCGATCTCGCGCTGGGGCGAGCGCGTGGTTTCGCCGGCATAGCGCCAGCTCAGCCACAGACCGGCAAGACCGATCGGCAGATTGACCAGAAAGATCGAACGCCAGCCGACCAGCGCGATCAGCGCGCCGCCAACGAGGGGCCCGGCGGTCAGCGCAAGGCTCGCACCGGCCGCCCAAATTCCCACCGCGCGGCCGCGCTGCTTCTCGTCCGGATAGGCATGGCTGAGCAACGCCAGCGAATTCGGAACCAGGATCGCCGCGCCCAGTCCCTGCACGCCTCTTGCCGCGATCAGGATGGTGGCGTCGGGCGCCAGCGCACAGCCGACCGAGGCTGCCGTGAAAATGGCAAAGCCCGCCATGAAAACCCGCTTCGCGCCGATGCGGTCGCCCAATGCGCCCGCCGTGAGAATGAAGGCGGCAAAGGCGATCGTGTAGGTGCTGACGACCCATTGCAGCTCCGCAACGCCGCCGCCCAGCGACGTGCCGATGCTGTTGAGCGCGGTGTTGACGATGGTGACGTCGAGTTGAACCACGCCATAGCCGAGGCTCATGGCCGCCAGCGTCAGCGACGTCGCGAGGTTCGTCGGGCGCCGGTTTCGTTCGCCGCACAGGCGCCGGCCGCCGCGAAGCGGTTGAAACTTCAGGGGAGCATTTCGCATGGGTGACCTCACTCAATTCGAGGAACCAACGCGGTCACCATAGTTTCCGTTGCGGGCCGACACTTCGGCTAACATCGAAGTGTCATTGTCGCGCAAATATCATTGCAGCGTCACGCCGGGCGGCGGGCGCGCACCTTGCGGGTTGCGAAGTTTGGATCAGACGCGCGGCGAAATGCTGCGTTTCGGCAACTGGACATCCCAGGCGAGACCCAGCAGCACCAGCAATCGCAGCAGCAGATAGGTCAGATCGATCTCCCACCAGTGCCGCTGATTGGAGGCCGAACTGGGTTCGGCGTGGTGATTATTGTGCCATCCCTCACCGCTGGTGATGATCGCCACCCACGCATTGTTGCGGCTGTTGTCGCCGGTTTCGTAATTGCGGTAGCCGAACAGATGCGGAAAGGAATTTCCGCACCAGGTGACATGCCACACCATGACGGTCCGGATGATCACGCCCCACAGCCAAACGCTCGCGCCAAATTGCAGCGCCTCGCGGACCGCGTCTCCCAGGGATATCGCGATCAGGAAGCCGGCCGTAAAATACGCCAGCGATTGCGCCAGCATAATCCACACCAGGTTGCGCTCGATCCATCGATAGAATTTGTCGCGGATGATGTCGCGCGCATAGCGGTCGTACGACGTCGCCCGGTGCAAGTCGGTATTTTCGATAAACAACCAGCCGATATACGACCAGAACAGACTGACCAGCGGACTGTGCGGGTCGGGCCGCTCATCGGCGCGGTGATGGTGCAGCCGATGGGTGGCCACCCACCGGGCGGGCGTATCCTCGAGACAGCAAACCGCGATGATCGCAAAACTGTGCTCAAGCCACAGCGGACAACTGAAGCTGCGGTGGCTGAGCAACCGGTGGTAACAGAGGTTGATCCCGGCAGCGCCGAAGACATAGACGCCGATCACCGCCAGCGCGACGCCGGTTCGGCTGAAGAACCAGGGGGCGAACGCCAGCAATGCCAGGAGGTGATAGCTGCCCACCGCAAACGCGTAGCGCCAATTGATGCGTCGCTGAATTGCACCGATCGGAGCCAACAGGGCTTCCGCCCGGTAAACCGGGAAACCCGCCTCAGCGCGGCGCGCTTGCTCCATCAATGATCCCGACCCCCCAGTCTGAGAAAATCAGTGTATACCGACCTTGATCGAGATCGGGCATGGAATGTTGCCGGCTGGGGCGGATTTTGAACGATTCAGGCACGGTAAATCGGCCACCAGGACGCCAAACGCCGCGTGGACGCGGTCTGCGCGACGTTTTGTCCCAATACCCCGGCGCGGGCCGCGCGGGGCTCGATTCGCATCTTGCGTTATCTGGACATATGTATGGCATGTGACACCCGCCCCGATCAAAGGCCGAAGGTAGCGTTGTCAAGGACTGCACACCGGGACGTTTTTGCCTTAAGGGTCTTTAACATATGGAGCAATGGTCGGCCGCCTGGGCGCCAATCGCTCCGATGGGCTTATTGTCGCCGCCCCTGCCGGGAGGATGAATGCAAGGACTGCTGACCACGCTCGGGCGTGGCTTCAAGGAACGGATCGGCTGGAAACGGCTCGGTATCGCCGCGAGCCTGCTCATCATCACGCTAGCGATCACGACCCTGGTGCGCACCCTCAAAGGCGTCAACACCGGCGTGATTCTGGTTGCGCTCACCGACATCCCGCTGACCCATATCGTGCTGGCCGCATTTTGCGTGATCGGAGCGTTCTGCACGCTGACTTTTTATGATTTCTTTGCGCTGCGGACCATCGGCAAGAAGCACGTCCCCTATCGCATCGCAGCACTTTCGAGCTTCACCAGCTATTCGATCGGCCACAACATCGGGGCCACCGTCTTCACCGGCGGCGCTATTCGTTTCCGGATCTATGCGGATTACGGGCTGACCGCCATCGACGTCGCCAAGATCTGCTTTCTCTCCGGCCTGACATTCTGGCTCGGCAATTTGTTCGTGCTCGGGTTCGGCATGGCATGGCACCCGGAGGCGGCGAGCGCGATGGACCTGCTGCCTGCGGCCATCAACCGGCTGATCGCGCTCGGCTGCCTCGCCGGCATCGCCGCCTATTTCACCTGGCTCGTGATGGGCAAGAATCGCCGCGAGCTCGGCCAGAACGGCTGGAAGGTGGTGTTGCCCTCGGCGCGGCTGACGCTGCTGCAAATCCTGATCGGCGTGGTCGATCTCGGTTTCTGCGCCTGCGCGATGTATCTCTTGATGCCGTCGCAGCCGGACATCGATTTCATTTCGCTGGCGGTGGTGTTCATTCTGGCGACCCTGCTGGGGTTCGCCAGCCATGCGCCGGGCAGCCTCGGCGTGTTCGACGCTGCGATGCTGGTGGCACTTCCCGAATTCGGCAGGGAGCAGCTGGTGGCCACACTTGTGGTGTTCCGGATCCTGTATTTCATGATCCCGTTCGGCATCGCGATCTCCATCATGGGCACCCGCGAACTCTACCTCAACGTGGTGCGGCCCTGGCAGGAGCGCCGCCGGCTGAACAATTCTTTCAAACCGAACGATTCGTTCACGGCGACGACTAATCCCACCGCGGTGCCGCAGCCGCAGCCGGTGCAACGCCTGAGATCGCAAGGCAAGCGCTAGGGCACTTGCCTTCTCCGCGACGGGCAATCACTCAAGCAACATCGGTGGACAGCGAAACGCTCTTCCATGCGTCGAAGTCGGCTTGCAGCGATTTGATTTTTTCCTCCACCAGCCGCACGGCATCGCTGCCGAGCAGCAGATGCGCCGGCGGATCGACCGACAGGGCCACTTTCAGCATCGCCTGTGCGGCCTTTTTGGGATCGCCAATCTGCCAGCCGCTCAGTTTCATGCGGCGTTTGCGGATCGGTTCGATGACCGCGTCGTAATCCCCGATCGATCGTCCCGCCCGTACCATCGATCGTCCGGCCCAGTCGGTTCGGAAGCCGCCCGGCTCGACCGCGGTGACCTTGATGCCAAGGTCTTTGACTTCCTTGCCAAGGGATTCGGATATCCCCTCGAGAGCGAACTTGCTGCCGTGGTAGTAGCTGAGGCCAGGCAAGGTGATGATCCCGCCCATCGAGGTGATGTTGAGAATATGCCCGGCGCGTCGCTTGCGCATGGAAGGCAGCACCGCCTGGATCATCGCCACCGCGCCGAATACGTTGACCTCGAACTGGCGCCGCAGATCGTCGATTGACGATTCTTCCAGAATGCCCTCGTGGCCATAGCCGGCATTGTTCACCAGAACGTCGATCGCGCCGACCCGGTTCTCGATGTCGGCAACCGCGGGCGCGATGGCTTCGGTGTCGGTGACATCGAGCATCAGCGCGTGCGCGCCTGCGCCAAGCGCCTCGAATTTCTGCTTGTCGGCATCGTTGCGCACGGTGCCGGCGACGACATGGCCGTCGCTCAATGCGGCCCCCGCCAATGCCCGGCCGAAGCCGGAGGAAACGCCGGTGATGAGGAATGTCTTTGCCATGAAAGATGCCTTTCCGCTTCTGATTGCCGCCTCAACATAGTCAGCTTGATTGATGCAATAATCGGCATAAAATGGCATGACCTGATGCAAGATATCGCACAATGCTCCAGACCGGTCTTTTCGAGCTGAACGCCGTCGCCGCGATTTCGGCGCATCGCAGTTTTCGCGCGGCTGCAACTCAACTGGGCATTTCGCCCTCGGCCTTGAGCCATGCGGTCGCCGGGCTCGAAAAGCGGCTTGGCGTGCGCCTCATCAATCGCACCACACGCAGTGTCTCGTTATCGGAAGCGGGAGAGCGTTTCCTCGCCCGGGTCAGCCCCGCGCTGCACGAGATTGCCGGCGCGTTGGAGGATGTGAACGAGTTTCGCGACACGCCGGCAGGAACGCTTCGCATCAATCTGAAGGAGCGCGCCGCGCACCAGATCCTCCGCCCCGTCGTCGCAAAATTTCTGCGGCGTTATCCCGACATGAACGTCGAACTGACCCTGGAAGGCCGTGCCATCGATATCGTTGCGGAAGGTTTCGATGCCGGCATTCGGCTCGCTGAATCCGTCCCGCAAGACATGGTTGCGATCCCCTGCGGTCCGGATTCCCGTTTTATCGTGGTCGGCGCGCCTGATTATTTCGCACGCGCATCGGTGCCACGGTCGCCTTCGGATCTGCTCAACCACGAATGCATTCGCCGGCGCATGCCGGGCGGCAAGCTCTATCGCTGGGAGTTCGAAAAGCGTGACGAGGCGATGGCTGTGGATGTGCCGGGCAGGCTCACCCTCGACAATGACAGCCTGATGGTCGAAGCCGCGCTCGAAGGTTTTGGGTTGGCGTTCGTCAGCGATTTCTGGGTGGCGGAACATCTCGCCGTCGGAAACCTGCAAGCAGCGCTGGAAGACTGGACGCCGCCATTCCCTGGTTTACGCCTCTATTATCCCGGCCACCGGCATATGACGGCCGGGCTTCGTGCTTTCATCGATATGCTGCGGGAGGAGAGGAAGTTGGCCGCCAGCGGCAAAGCGGCCACCCCTCTCGCGGCCAAGCGATCGGGAGATCATCGCCAACGAACTTGAAGAGCTTCCCGAAGGCAAAGGCCGCGCGGGCCGATCGACGAATAAGCCGCTCCCTAATGTGCTGGTGCAGGCGCGGGCGCCGGCGCTGGCGCGACGTTCTTCTTGGCAGGCATCTTGGTCATGGCCGGCTGCTTCAGCGCCGCGGCCTGCGCCGGCAGGTATTTCGCGATGATCGCCGGATCGATCTGGGCCATCATCGAGTCCGGGAGGCGGTGCCAGACCTCGTCCATCCCGAACAGCGCGATGCCGACATAGCCGCGCAGCGTCAGCGTCTGGCCGTCGTCGCTTAGGGTCATCTTGGCATGGTAGACCTTGCCGTCGCGCGGATCGAGGACGTTGCCGTTCTCAAAATGCAGGCCCTCGCGCTTCATGTCGCGGATAAACGAGATGCCGAGCCACGGCGCGTTCCTGCGGTCGTCGGTGCATTTGGTGCAGACCTCCTTCGCCGCTTCATCGGCGCTGCTGGGAAAGGTCTTGGCCATCACGCCTTCAAAAATCCCGTTGTGGTCGATCATCAGCACATAGAGTGCGGGCCTGCCATTTTCGATCTTCTGCCACAGCCCCACGGCCGTCGGCTCTGCGGCCTGCGCCGGGAAGGCAACGGCAAGCACCATGGCGAGAACCGTCATGAGCGGCAACACCACTCGAAGTCTGGGTACAGCAGTCCGCATCGTCACCACCTGACCAATCCATCAAACGATGGTGTCAGACTACGGCCATTTCGCGGACTGTTCCAGTCCCGCATTCGCGATATCGAGGGCTGTTTCGCGGGCGACTGCCACAAATCTGACGTAAGAAACCGGCCTGCGGCGTGGGGTCAGTTGACCCCGAGTTTCTTCTGCAGGCTCGACGACGACGTCGTGTACTGGAACACCAGCCGCTTGTCCGGATAGACATAGCGGTGCGCCTTCTGGGCCATCAACGCCCCCTCATGGAAGCCGCACAGGATGAGCTTGAGCTTGCCGGGATAGGTGTTGATGTCGCCGATCGCAAAAATGCCCGATACGTTGGTCTCGAACGCCGCGGTCTCGACCGGCACCAGGTTGTTCTCGAGCGCGATGCCCCAGTTCGCGACCGGCCCGAGTTTCATGGTCAGGCCGAAGAACGGCAGGATAGTGTTGCAGCCAACCTTCGAGATGGCGTTGTCGCTGCCTTTGACCGTGGCGCCGGACAGCACGCCGTCCTTGCCTTCCAGCTCCGTGACCTGGCCGATCTTCAGATCGAGCTTGCCCGCGGCCACCAGCGCGCGCATCTGTTCGACGCTGTGCGGGGCTGCGCGGAAATCGTCACGCCGGTGCAGCAGCGTCACGCGCCTGGCGATCGGGTGCAGATTGAGCGTCCAGTCCAGCGCGGAATCGCCACCACCGACGATCAGCAATTCCTTGTCGCGGAACTGCTCCATCTTGCGCACCGAATAAAACACCGAGGTGCCTTCATAGGCCTCGATCCCCGGCACCGGCGGCCGCTTCGGCTGGAACGATCCGCCGCCGGCGGAAATCACCACCACCTTGCACTCGAATACCTGACCGGCATCGGTGGTGACGCGAAAGCCGGGATCGCCGATCTTCTCGATCGTCTCCACCATCTCGTTGAGATGGAAGGTCGGATTGAACGGCTTGATCTGCTCCATCAGCGCATCGGTCAGGCCCTGGCCGGTGACAAAGGGAATGCCGGGAATGTCGTAGATCGGCTTTTCCGGATAAAGCTCGGCGCATTGCCCGCCGATCTTGTCGAGAATGTCGACAAGATGCGCCTTCATGTCGAGCAGGCCCAATTCGAAAACGGCAAACAGTCCGCACGGGCCCGCGCCGATAATCAGCACATCGGTTTTGATCGCTTCGCTCATCTCGCTTTTCGTCGCTTCTTTTCGGTTGAACCACACCGAAGGCCTGGTGCGGCGGAATTGGCTGCGCCTGTCTAGCCAACGCGGCGGTTGGAGGAAAGCCATAAATGGGCCGCTGGCCAGCGCCGCAACCCCTTGCCGGCGTTCGCGAACTCGGCTGTAAGGACGGGAAACGCCGGAGATCGCCTCGTGAATGCCACCGTCCGCCCCGATTCAACCCCGCGCCTGGAAGACTTCCCCTATCGGCTGTCGGACAATGTGCGGTTTGCCGATCTCGACCCCAATCACCACGTCAACAACGCGGTATATGCGACCTATTTCGAAACCGGCCGCGTGACGCTGATGAAGGATCGCAGCTTCGGGCTGATCCCGGAGGGCCTCGCCTGGATGCTGGTGCGGCTCGACATCCACTTTCGCGCCGAACTGCGCTGGCCCGGCACCATTGAACTCGGGCTCGGCGTGGCCAAATTCGGCCGGACCTCGGTGACCTTCGATCAGGTGGTGTTCTCGCAGGGCAAATGCGTGGCATCGGCGCAGTCGGTCAATGTGCTGATCGGCGAAAGCTCGCGCAAACCGACGCCGCTGACCGCCGAGATCATCGAGAATTTCCAGCGCTGGCGGCGGCGGGGCATCGACGGCATCTGAAACCGGCGATAGCGTCATTCATTACCATTACACGCTGGCTCGGGGACCGCGGCTTTTAAGCCTGCCGCTCCGGCGTCGTCACCACGAGGCCGTCGAGTTCGTCGCTCACCTTGATCTGGCAGGACAGCCGCGAATTCGGCCGCACGTCGAAGCCGAAATCCAGCATGTCCTCTTCCATCGGGGACGGACCACCGACCTTTTCGCGCCACGCCTCATCGACATAGACGTGGCAGGTCGCACAGGCGCAGGCCCCGCCGCATTCGGCTTCGATCCCGGGAATGGCGTTGCGGATCGCCGCTTCCATCACGGTGGCGCCGTTTTCGACGTCAATAGTACGGGTTTCGCCGTTATGGTCGACAAAGCTGATCTTGGCCATGATTGCTCGTGCTGCCGGAAGAGATTTATGACGGGTCCGGGCAGTCCTATAACGGGTCGATCCGCTCCGCGCTAGCGCGGTTGCCGAGAAAACCTGCGTGGCGCGGGTGCGCCGAGCCTATCGACGGGACGGGATCAGGACCGGCGCAGGATTTCCTCGATGGCCGTGCGCGCGCCGGCCACCGCATCGGTGAGTTCATCGAGCGCTTCGGACGGGTCGTCGCCCTGCTGCAGCACGACTTCGAGGAATTCGGCGGCTTCGGCGACCCGAAATGCGCCGATCGCGCGGGCCGAGCCTTTGAGCGTATGCACCAGCGCGCGGCTGTCGGAGGACGGGGCGGCGAGTTCGCGCATCAGGCTGATCGCCTGGCTTGCGAACATCGCCAGCACCTCGCGCTCGAGGCCGGCGTCGCCGAGCGTCATGCGCTGAAGATGTTCAATGTCGATCGGACCGTCATCGGGAGCGAGCGGCGGCGATGGCATCCAGTCAATCCGTTCGAGATGAAGCGGCATGGCGATAGCCCAAATCTTCCTCCGCCGTCGTGGCGGCAACGAAGTTTCGGTCAGCCAATCACGAAAGTGGTTAACGGAACGTATGGTGTATTCGCCGCAAGTTCGCCTTGTTTTTGACCAAGAGTCGCCCCAATTGGCCGCATCGACCGGGAATTTTGAGGACTGGTAAGGCCTTATGGCGTCCGGCTGTTAACGATGATTAAGATTGTATTAACCGGAGCCATTTCATTCGCACGGCCTAACCAATAGGATGTTTGCGGATGTAGCGGACAAGCCGACCCTAGGGGCCGCGCTTTCCACCGCGCGGGGCCGGTTTCGAGCTTGCAAGGGCCGTTAGAGCAAGACTCAGCCGCAACATACTGATGCGTATCTAGTAAAACGAGGGCTCAGACTGAACATGGCGAACAATCCCAAAAAGGTCAAAGATCCCACAGAAGTCGCGCTTTCTGCCATTCAGGAAGCCTTGAACATCTCGGACGCGCCGGCAGCGGATAATGCGCGCGGTTCGGCCCACGGCGATGACACGCCGAGAAGCTCGTCCTCGCAGGACTACAATGAGAGCGTGTTCAATTTCAACGAGGCCCCCTTCGACACGAGGCCCAGCACCGATCGGCCGAGCTTCGAACCGATCGAGGAGCCGCGTGCGACCCGCCGCGCCGCCAATGACGACCGCGAAACCATCGGTCAGCTCCTGCAGGCCATTCAGAAGGGCCGCCCTGCCCGCAGCATGTTTACGATCTTCACCGTCGTCGCGGGCATCTGGCTCGCCGGCTGCGCGCTGTTGACCTTCGGCTTCCTGCCCTCGATTCAGTCCGCGATGGGCCAGAGCGGCGGCCTATTGGTGCTGGCCGGTCTTATCGCCTTGTTCTGTGTGCCGGTGGTGCTGTTCTACTTCCTTGCCAGCCTGGCCTGGCGCAGCCAGGAAATGCGGATGATCGCGCAGTCGATGGCGCAGATGGCGATCCGTTTTTCCGAGCCTGAGGCCGCGGCCAGCGACTCCATGGTGACCGTCGGTCAGGCGATCCGCCGCGAAGTCGCGGCGATGGGCGACGGTGTCGAGCGCGCGATCGCGCGCGCCGGCGAACTGGAAACCCTGGTTGCCAATGAAGTCTCCGCGCTCGAGCGCGCCTATACCGACAACGAGGTGCGGATCCGCGCGCTGCTGCAGGATATCGCCCACCAGCGCGACAACCTGGTCGGACAGGCCGAACAGGTTCGCAGCGCCATCTCCGGCGTGCAGATCGACCTTCGCCACGACATCGCGCTGATCTCGGATGCAATCGCGTCGCGCGTCGACGAGGTCGCCAAGAGCATCACCGGAGCGCTGGAGGAACGCGGCGCCCACATCACCAGCGCGCTCGGCAGCGCCGGCGACAACATGATCCTCGCGCTCGGCGAGCGCGGCGGCGACCTGCTCGACCGGCTCGAGGAAGCCAGCGCCGAAACCACGCGCGCGGTGCTCGACGCCAGCGAGCGCCTCACCACCAGCCTCAATTTCAAGACCGGGCACGTCCATGACGAGTTCGTCGACCTCGCCGACCGCGTCCACGAGATGCTGAACGAGCGGATCGACCGCATCACCAGCGAATTCGAACAACGCTCCTCCACCATCGTCGACGGCATTTCCGACCGCACCGAACAGGTTCACGACTCGCTGAAGAATTCCAGCGACTCGCTGCTGCTGGAGCTTGAGCTGCGCAGCGGCGATCTGGTGGCCAAGATCGATGACGCCGGCAACCGCCTCGCGACCCAGATCCTGACCAGCGGCGACAAGGCCAGCGACGCGCTGGACGTCACCGTGAACTCACTGGTGGCCAAGGTCGTCAACCAGACCGAAACCGCGCATGACACGCTCAGCCTGCAGATGAGCGCGTTCGACGAACTGGTGAAGAACCAGGGCGGCGAGCTTGCGGAAAAATTCGCGCGCGACAGCGGCACGCTGGGCGCCCTCATCACCCGCCACATCTCCGAATTCGATCGCACCGTGAAGACCTTCGGCGGCGACATCGTCGACCGCATGGGTCAGCGCACGCAGGATATCGCGCACAGTCTGAAGACCTATGTCGACACCTTCGACACCCGCCTGAGCTCGAACGGCGGCGAGATCACCGCTTCGCTGGACCAGCGCCTGGTTCAATTCGAAACCACGCTCGGAAACCGCGTCACCCATCTCGATACCTCGCTCGACAGCAAGATCAGGTCCTTCGACGAGTCGGTCGACGGCCGCCTCAAGACGCTCGAACAGACCTTCGATACGCGGGCAAGATCGGTGACCGAAACCATCGACAGCCGTCTCGGCACGCTGGCCTCGTCGCTGACCGATGGCGCCACGCAGGCGATCCATTCGATCGATTCGCGCCTCACCTATCTCACGACGTCGCTGACCGAGGGCACCGTGCAGGCGATCCAGTCGATCGATGCACGGCTTACCCATCTCACGTCTTCGGTGACCACCGGCACCACGGAAGCGATCGAGTCGATCGACGCGCGGCTGACCCACCTCACATCTTCAGTGACCACCGGCACCACGGAAGCGATCGAGTCGATCGATGCGCGGCTGACCCACCTCACGTCTTCGGTGACCACCGATACCACGGAAGCGATTGCGTCGATCGATGCGCGGCTGACCCACCTCACCTCTTCGCTGACCACCGGCGCCACCCAGGCGATCGAATCGATCGATTCACGTCTCGGCCTCCTCACCTCTTCACTGACCACCGGTACCGCGCAGGCAGTCGCAGCGGTCGACCAGCGCATCGCCAATGTGACGGAAACCATCGACGGTCGCAGCGCCCACCTCACCGACACCATCACCGCCCGGTTCCAGGAAATCCATCAGGGCATCGAAAGCCGGGTCGGCGCGGTCGCCTCCGATATCGACGTGCGGGTCTCGCAGTTCGAGGACCTGCTTGGCTCACGCGTGGAAGCCGTGGCCGGCCGCATCGAGAGCAGCGGACGGCAGGCCAGCGACGGCCTGATGGCCCGCGCCGAGGAATTGTCGCTGGGGATCAGGTCCCACGTCGAGGACGCGGAACGCTCGCTGACCAACCTTGTGGTCAATACCAGCGAAACCATCCAGACCGGCGCGCGCGCCGCGCAACAGTCGATGCTTTCGGTTTCCTCCGACGTCGGCGCGCAGTTGCGGCTGACCTCGGCCGAAGTCGAGCGCGCAATCACCGCGGTCGGCACCGGTGCGGCGGAACTCGATCCTGACCAGCGCCCGCGATGCGCAGACGAGCCTGGTCACGGCCTCCGCCGATGCCGCCAGCCAGGTCAAGAATCTGGCCGCCGAGGTCGAGCGGACGCTCTCGGCCGTCGGCGCCTCAACCGCCGGGTCGATCGTCGCAGGTGCCCGCGAGGCCCAGAATACCCTGGTGACGGCCGCCTCGGATGCCGCCAACCATGTCAAGTCGCTGGCCAGCGACGTCGAGCGTTCGCTGTCGATCGCCGGCACGTCCAATGCCAATTCGATCGTCGCCAGCGCCCGCGAGGCCCAGACCACGCTGGTCAACGCCTCGTCGGAGGCCGCCGAACACGTCAAGACACTGGCGGCCGATGTCCAGCGTTCGTTGTCGATGGCCGGGGCTTCAACCGCCGAGTCGATCACCACGGCCGGGGCTTCTACCGCCGAGTCGATTACCGCAGGCGCACGCGAGGCCCAGACCATGCTGGTCACCGCCTCGACGAATGCCGCCGAACATGTCAAGGCTTTGACCGCCGATGTCCAGCGGTCGCTGTCGATGGCCGGGACCTCGACCGCCGACTCGATCACCGCAGGCGCCCGCGAGGCCCACAGCACGCTGGTCACCGCCTCGACGAACGCCGCCGAACACGTCAAGTCTTTGGCCGCCGATATCCAGCGGACGCTGTCGGCCGTTGGGACCACCACCGCGGAGTCGCTCACCACCGGCGCACGCGAGGCCCAGACCACGCTCGTCACCGCCTCGTCGGATGCCGCGGAACACGTCAAGTCGCTGGCACTCGATGTCCAACGGTCGCTGTCGGCCGTCGGAACCTCCACCGCCGAGTCGATCACCGCCGGCGCGCGCGATGCCCGGACCACACTGGTCACCGCCTCGTCGGATGTCGCCGATAGCATCAAGGCGCTGGCAACCGATATCCAGCGATCGCTGTCGATGGCCGGAACTTCGACCGCCGAGACGCTCACGGCGGCCGGAGCTTTAACCGCCCAGACGCTCACCGCGGCGGGCGCTTCAACCGCCGAGTCGATCACTGCTGGCGCCCGCGAGGCCCACTCCACACTGATCGCCGCATCGTCGGATGCCGCCAACCACGTCAAGGCACTGGCGACCGATGTCGAACGCACATTGACCGCGGTCGGGGCAGGCACCGCTGCGTCCATTCTCAGCAGCGCACGCGAGGCACAGGGTTCGCTGACCACGACGTCAGCCGACGCCGCAAGCCAGATCAGGGCGATCTCCGCCGACATCGAGCGGACGCTCAGCGCGGTCACCGCTACCACTACGGACAATATTGCCGCCAGCGCCCTCAACGCGCAGACCGCACTGGTGGCCGCATCGAACGAAGTCAGTTCCAAGGTCAAGTCGACCTCCACTGAAATCGAACGCTCGGTTCTCGCCGCCAGCAGTGGCTTCGGCTCGACCATGACCGGCAAGACCGACGAAATCGTCAGTTATGTGCAGCAGCAGACCGATCGTCTGTCGCAGATGATCGACGGCAAGCGCGGCATCCTGGTCGAGGCGCTTGGCACCAAGACCAATCAGTTCACGGTCGATATCGACCGTGTCACCGCGGATGCGCTGAAATCGATCGAAACACGGGGACAGGCGTTCTCGCAATCGATGATGTCGAACGGCTCCGACGTCGCGCGGACCATTACCTCCGCCGGCGAACTGGCCACCAGCGCCGTCAACAAATCGCTCAAGGATCTCGAGCAGTCCTCGCGGGCGGCGATCGACCAGTCACGCCAGGTCTCGATCACGGCCGTGACCGAAATGCAGGAAACCAGCAAGATCCTGCGGACCGACACGGTCGCGCTGTTCGAGCGTCTGCGCGAAGGCAATATCCTGCTGCAGGAAGTGCTCACCGGCGCCCACGACAATCTCAATTCGCTGGAACGGGCGCTGGTCACGCGGGTCGCGGACTTCGTGTCCGCGATGAACGACGTCACCTCGCAGAACGGCGTCGCCACCCAGACGCTCGAAGACCAGTTGAACGTCTTCAACACCAAGACCTCGAAGGCGCTGGAAGATCTCGGCGCGCTTTCCGGCCAGTTCGATACCCATGGCCAGGCACTGGTCGACGCCGCGGCATTGGTCGAACAAAGCAACCGCAGCACCACCGCCTCGGTCGCCGAACGCAAATCGGCGCTCGATTCGCTGGTGACCACCATCGATCTGCGGACCACCGATCTCGACCAGCGGCTGTCGCGCTTCACCGGCCTGCTGGATGAATCGCTGGCCGCCGCCGAAGAGCGCGCCCGCGATATCGCAAGGGTTGTGGCCGAGACCGCCGGTGCGGGTTCTGCCGCGATCAGCCGCCAGTTCGAGGCGGTCCGCGCCTCGGCCGAAGAGGAACGCCGGCTGACCGCCGAGGCCCTGAACGAGCTCTATCAGCAGAGCACCCAGGAATCGGATGCGATGTTCAAGCAGTCGGCCGACCGGTTCGCCACCATGGTGCAGAGCATGAAGGAAATGGCTTCGGAAATGCACCACGAGCTGGAAGCCACCCGCAACGAGCTTCGCCGTGGCGTGCTGGAAATGCCGCAGGAAGCCGCCGAGAACACCTCGCAGATGCGCAAGGTGATCGTCGACCAGATCGAGGCGCTGGCCGAACTGAACCGGATCGTCGCGCGTCACGGCCGCGGGCTCGATGTGGTGAGCGCCGGCCGCGCCAGCGTGCAGCGCGAGGAAGAGCCGATGCTGGCGACCGCCGGCGGCGGACGCGCCGAAGTGCAATCGTCGCGCCCCGCGCCACGCCAGCGCGATGCCGGCAGTGCCTCGAGCTTGCCGCCGCCGGACCTCGGCATGCCGGCTTCGCGCCGCACTGAAGCCCCGCCGGTTTCGCCGGCGAGTGCCGACCAGGGCCGCGACGGATGGCTTTCCGACCTGTTGAACCGTGCCGATACCGGCCCGGCCAACCCGGAGCCGCCGCGCGGCCGTCCGCCGCAGCAGGCCGCCAGCGACAACCCGCTGGCGTCGCTGTCGCTCGACATCGGTCGCCTGATGGATCGCAATCTCGCCGCCGAGATGTGGGATCGCTATCAGCGCGGCGAGAACAAGCCCTTCACCAAGCGGCTCTACACGCCGGCCGGCCAGAAGGCCTTCGATGAAGTCGCGCGCAAATATCGCTCCGATCGCAACTTCAAGCAGACGGTCGACCGCTACATCACCGAGTTCGAGCGGTTGCTCGACGAGGCGGCGCGCGATGAACGCGGCCCCGCCGTGCTGCGCAGCCATCTCACCTCCGAGACCGGCCTCGTCTATACCCTGCTCGCGCATGCGGCGGGACGGCTCGGCTGAGGTTCGACGTGAACGTGAAATAAAAAACGGAGGCAGCGATGCCTCCGTTTTTGTTTTGGCGGCCGCGTTCGGGGAGTTAAGTGCACTGCCCGATGCGTGCAGCCACTCGACTCCGCCGGCCGCCGGACCGAAGGGGACATGCCAAGACGCGGCGCGTAGGGCCGATTAGTTAGCCAAAGGCATAATCCGCCGTTACGACGAGCTATCAGGTCTATCAGTCCGGTCGAACTGGCCCATCTCCATAGTAAAGCCGCTTAAACAACAGCAGAAAGCATCAGCGACAATGACTAGCGAGGCGTCGGTATCAATCTATCTTCAGATCGTGTTGCTGGCAGCTGGTGCGTTCGTGTTGAACGGAATTGCAATGGCACGAGGGATGGAGTGCGAGCGAGGAACGATCTCTGTTGTTGTTTCGCCCGACAATGCTCGTGTGGCTCTGGTTCGGGAAGGCGTATGCAGCGACGGCGGGTTTGTAACTGTATCGACAGATACCGTGCAACTCGTGCGGCGCGACTTATATTAATCGACACAATCAAATTAGCACCCCACCCTGACGAACCGGTGCATGAAAATGATATCTTAGTGGTCGATGACTATGGACATCCAGAAAACCGGCCTCTTACCCAATGGCTCTCACCCCGAAAGCTGCAGATCACAGTTCCGAATATATCCGGCGTTGGGTTGCAGACGAGTAGCTACGATGGGGTGGACATCGTCATCAAATACGAACCCGATGATCCTGCGGCACGAGAAAAGTGGCGAAAGGAGCATAGGCCAGCGCCCAAGTGACATTGAGTGTTTTCCCGATGCACCCCGCGCGATCACAGCGGATAGCCCACCAGCCGCTCGCCATCGAGCCGTTCGATATATTCGGTCATGCCGTAGCCGGTGACGCCGTCCCATGAGAATCGGGTGTGGCCTTCGGCGATGCGCGAGACCACCGTCTCGCCATCGATCTTGCGGCGATTGCGCAATGGCGCCAGCGTGACGATCTCTCCCTCGATCAGCGCGGTGCGCCTTGCGGTGCGGACGCTGATGCGGACCCGGTCGGGATCCCTGCGATCGGTCCAGTCGGTCATCAGGTCCATGTCCAGCACTTCTTCATACGCGCCATCGACGAGGAGCACGCCAAGCCGGCGAACCCGGCCCTGGGCATTGGTGATCTTCAACAGCATGAATCCGCGGCCCTGGCCGAGATTGGCGAGGAACAGACGATAGAAATAGATGTTCTGCCAGAGTCGCGGTCCCCAGGAATGGTCCCGCCAGCCGCCGCCGTCGATCGGGAAGCGTTCATCGCCGACTTCGATCTCGCCGCGCACGGACGTATGCTGGTTGAAGTGCCCGAGCGAGAAATCAAAGCCGTACATCGGTTCGTGTTCCGGCAAATCCGGCACCCCGCCATGCGGCGGCGACGCCGCTGACTGCTCAAGACGCACCGCGCCGCGAACGCGCCGGGCTTGCTTGAACATCTGATCGGGATCGCGCAGCAAATTCGGATCGTCGAGCACGAGCAATTCGCCCGCGTAGGTCATCTCGACGGTACGAAACGCCTGCTTCACTTCATAGCCGAGGCCGCCGGCGCCAAACTGCGCGTTGGTCTTGATCTCGGGCCGTTGAAACTGGCAGACGACGCGCCCGTCCGGCAGATAGAGACAGACCGAGAGCTCGGCATATCCCTCGTTCACCCGGTTGCCGAGGCGCATCCAGCCGCCGGCCCCGGTGCTGATATCGAAGCCGTTGCAATAGACGCTTTCGTTGAAATGCGGTTCCGCGCTCGGGGCGTGCGGATATTCGTCCTGAGCGTCCAACCGATATCCCATCATATCCTCCGTTGAATTTGTCCGGCGGCTTCGCCGCTCCCATTGAATCTCATTCAGGAGGATCGCGCGGTCTTTTGCAAGCATGGCCCCGGCCAGACCCGCTTCATCGATCCGCTCGCTGGCGATGTCGCGGCGGACCTGTTCGGCCGTGTGCGTGATCTCGATCACAAACCGGGTCGGCGTTGATTGCTACCAACGGGTTGAGCGTCATGCCCGAAATGCCCGGGCGGATTTGAAATCGTAGCGGAGACAGAAATGAAGGCGCATTTTTCATGGATCAGAGTTGGGATCGTTGCGGTGATGTTGCTGTCGTTGGGCAATCTCTACAACAGCCTCTACGTCAAATCCCAACACGTGTCCCGCTGCGGCGCCCACCTTGCACAGTTGCAACTTATCGAAGGGCAGATTGATACCACGGAGGCGGCGCTGAAGGCCGCTGAATCGCAACTCAATCGCGCGAAGCGATAGGAGGAAAGCATGTCGACGCGTGCAACCATTCCGATCTACGGCGCTTTCCAGCTCGCCGCCGCCGGCGCCCTGATCGCGTGGTGCGTTGTGTCTCTTTACGAAGGCCGCCAATTGGATCAATGCAGCCAGGATTTAAACCGGCAAATTCAATATAATCAGGCCCGGCTCCATACCATCCAGATGCGCCGGGCAAGCTTGCATGCCCGGGCGGCCGACGCTGCGAAGACGCTCACCCAAAAGACGGGCGGGTGACGACGGTGGCTTCATGCGCGTAGCGCTGTCACCGTCGCGCCGCGAGACGGCGGAATTGTCTTGACGAATGCGGACAGGCCGTATTTTCAACCGTCATCGCCCGCGAAAGCGGGCGATCCAGTATTCCGATGTGTCAACGATCGAACCGAGAAGCTGCAGCGTACTGGATACTCCGCTTTCGCGGAGTCTGACGGCCATCACATGGAGCGTGGCCATTTGAAGTTTGAAATCCGCATCCCGTAGCCCGCCGTAACCACTACGGCCGCCTTCGCTCCGGCCCGGGCCCGGGCCCGGGCGCGGGCACCGAGGCCTGCGGCGCGGTGCTGGTGGCCGGGCCGAACAGCAGGCGGGTCGGGTTGCGGTCGAGGTTATTCACCGCGCGGCTGATATCGCCCAAGGTGCGGCGGCCGTCGGACATCAAAGCGCCGGATCGCTTGTCGAAATCCTCGGCCAGTTCGCGGATCGATTTCACGGTCAAGAACAATTCGCCGCCGTCCTTGCCGCCGGCCAGCGTATCGAGGCCGAGCATCAGATCGTCGGCCTTGCCCATCACGCCGTCGACCTTGAGCATGACGTTGTCGATCTTCTCTGAATTGCGCGCCAGCGACGCGGTGAAGGTCTCGAGATTATGCAGCGAGTTCTTCACCGCGATCTGGTTGTCGGCGACCACCTTGTTGATGTTCTGCAGCGTTCCCCGGATCGCCTCGGTCACGTCCTGCAGCGCGTTTGGATCGGCCGTCAACACCGGAACGCCATCTTCATCGAGGGGAACGCTGGGGGCGGCCTCCTCGCCGCCCTTCAGCGATATCGCGGCCACGCCTGTGAGCCCCTGGAATTCGAGCCCGACCAAGGTGTCTTTCCGGATCGGGGCGTTGTTCTCGATCATGGCGAGTGCGACCACGCGCCGCGGATTGTCGAGCTTGACCGAGATCACTTCGCCTACCCGGATACCGTTGAAATTCACATTGCCGCCATTGCGCAAGCCGGATGCCGGGCCTTCAAAGATGATGCGGATCGGGCTGCGCGCCTTGGTGGTGTGGAGGCTCTGGAACCAGAGCACAAAGCCGAAAGCCGCGGCAATCACCGCCAAGGTGAAGGCTCCGATCAGGACGAAATTCGCCCGCGTTTCCATCAAACCAACTCCGATACTAACGACGTGGCACCAGAACCTCCGTTCCGCTTCAACTGGAACCGAGGCGCCATTTGCTTATTTTTGCGCGTTTTCTTCTCGCGAAGCGGTATCCGCTTCGCCGGAAAACGTTCTAGCCCAAGACTGCCTAGCTAACCCATGACGGCGCGGGCGCGCTTGCCGTGGAAGTAGGCCCTTAACCAGGGATGCTGCGAGGCCTGCATGTCGGCCATCGATCCTGCCGCAATGATCTTACCGTTCCCTAAAACAGCGATGCGGTCACAAGCCGTATAAAGGCTGTCCAAATCGTGGGTTACCATGAAAACGGTCAGGCCCAAAGTGCGCTGCAGGGTCCGCACCAGCTCGTCGAAGTCGCCGGCGCCGATCGGATCGAGGCCCGAGGTCGGCTCGTCGAGAAAGACCAGTTCCGGATCGAGCGCCAGCGCACGCGCCAGCGCCACACGCTTGATCATGCCGCCGGAAAGCTCGGAGGGAAAGCGGTCGGCGACTTCCGGCTTCAAACCCACCATGCCGAGCTTGGCGACCGTGATCTCGTCGAGCAGGCGCTGGGTGACCTTGAGATATTCGCGCACCGGGAACTGGATGTTCTGCCGCACCGTCAGCGAGGAGAACAGCGCGCCCTGCTGGAACAGGATGCCCCAGCGGCGCTCGACGCCGCGCCGCGCCCGCGCGTCGGCGGCATCGAGATCGATGCCGAAAACCTCGATGCTGCCGCTGGTCTTGGGCACGAGCCCGATGATGGTGCGCGTCAGCACCGACTTGCCGGCGCCGGACGGACCGACGAAGCCGAGGATTTCGCCGCGCTTGACGTCGAGATCGAGGCCATCCAGCACCTTGGTGGCGCCGAACTGCACCGAGATATCGCGAACCCGGATGATGGCGTCGGCTGTTTCAGGCGCCATCGTCACATTCCGATCGAGGCGAAGAAGATCGCAAATACGCCGTCCATGACGATGACGAAGAAGATGCCCTTCACCACCGACGAGGTGGTGTGCTGGCCGAGCGATTCGGCGCTGCCCTGCACCGCGAGCCCCTCGACGCAGGCGACGATGCCGATCACCGCCGCCATCACCGGCGCCTTGATGATGCCGACCGTGAAATGATCGATCGAGATGGCGTCGCGCAGCCGCAGCAGGAAGGCTTCGGGATCGACGCCGCCATAGAGCCACGCCACCAGCCCGCCGCCATACAGCGCGGCAATGGCGCCGAGGAAGGCAAGGATCGGCAGCGCGATGATCAGCGCCAGCATCCGGGGCAGGATCAGCACCTCGATCGGATCGAATCCCATGGTGCGCAGCGCGTCGATCTCCTCGCGCATCTTCATCGAGCCGAGTTCGGCGGTGTAGGCGCTGCCGGAACGGCCCGCCACCATGATCGCCACCAGCAGCACGCCGATTTCACGCAGCACCAGCACGCCCAGCATGTCGACCACGAAGATATCGGCGCCGAATTTGCGGAAATGAAAAATGCCCTGCTGGGAGATGATGCAGCCGATCAGAAAGGTGATCAGCACCACGATCGGCACCGCGCGCCAGCAAACCTGCTCGAGATGATGCACGGTGGAGGTCAGGCGGAAGCCCGAGGGGTGAATCATAACCCTGGCACTCGCCGCAAGCACCGCGCCGAGCATGTCGACCAGGCCGACCAGCGTCGAGCCGACCCCGGCCACGCTGCGGCCGACCTGATCCAGGATCCCGGTAATCGTGACCGAATTGGTGTCGACGGCGGCCGACGCCTTCACCCGGCGCACCTCGTCGACCAGGCTGGAATAATTGGCCGACAGCCCGGCGATCTTGGCCTCATGCTCGCCCTGGGTCAGGCTGCGGCGCAGCCGCTCGATCAGCCAGGCCCCGAAAGTGTCGAGCTTGGAGACTTGCGAGACATCGATGAAGATGTTGGGCCGGCTGCCGGTCAGCTTCTCGGCGTCGGCCACCATCTTCTCGAGCACCGGCGCAAAGCGCGCGGTCCACGAACCCGCGGCGCATAGCGCAAGTCCGTTGCCCTGCGCGATGCGCTCCAATGTCGGGTCGCCGCTCACGATGCCAACTCCGGTGCCTGGTCCAGGCTCATTCATGAAAGGAAAAGTTCCAGCCCGCCGCCCACATGTCTTGTCGAACGCATTGCCTTGTAGAGCACGCCCCTAACCAGCCATACTTGGTTGCGTCGGGCAAGCATACGGTTCAGAAATTGCCAGATTTTAAAATGACTTCCAGCAAGTTCCCAATGCTTGACGCGCGAATCGAACGCTGGCCGATCGCCGGCAGCTTCACCATCAGCCGCGGCGCCAAGACCGAGGCGGTGACGGTGGTGGCGGAAGTGAGGCGCGATGGCCGCACCGGACGCGGCGAATGCGTCCCCTATCCGCGCTACGGCGAGACGCCGGAGGCAACGCTGGCCGCCCTGACGTCAATGCAGGAAGCCGTGGCGCGGGGACTGGACCGACAGGCCCTGCAAGGCGCGATGCCTGCCGGCGCCGCCCGCAACGCGCTGGATTGCGCCCTGCTGGACCTGGAGGCCAAGATCGCAGGCCAGCGGGTCTGGAACCTGCTCGGACGTCCCGCCCCGCGGGCCTGCACCACCGCCTACACGATCTCGCTGGGAACGCCGGAGGCGATGGCGGCGGCGACCGCCAAAGCGGCGCATCGACCGTTGCTCAAGATCAAGCTCGGCGGCGACGACGATGGCGCCCGGATCGCCGCGGTTCGGGACGCTGCTCCGGAATCCGAACTGATTGTCGATGCCAATGAGGCATGGACATCGGACAATCTTGAACAACGGCTCGCCGAATGCGCCGAGGCCGGCGTCACTCTGGTGGAGCAGCCGCTGCCGGCCGGCCGGGATGAGGCGCTGGCGCAGATTCGCAGGCCGCTTTCGGTCTGTGCCGACGAAAGCGTGCATGATCGCAGCTCGCTGGCGGGACTGCGTGAGCGCTACGATGCCGTCAACATCAAGCTCGACAAGACAGGCGGACTGACCGAGGCGCTGGCCATGGCCGATGCCGCGCAGGCGCTGGGATTTGAAATCATGATCGGCTGCATGGTCGCGACTTCACTCGCGATGGCGCCGGCGATGCTGCTTGCCGCGCAGGCCCGTTTTGTCGATCTCGACGGGCCGCTATTGCTGGCGCGCGACCGCGACGGCGGATTGCGCTACGACGGCAGCCTGATCTATCCGGCGGATGCCGCACTCTGGGGATGATCCGCTAAAGCGCGATGCGATCGGGTTCAATCGTCATCAAGCTTTAAATTCTTGTTTGAGCATGATCTTCTCGGAAAAGCGCTTCACACTTTTCCGGATCATGCTTTAGACGGTGCCGCGCCAGCCAGATCACCATGGCGCCCGATAGCGCCATCGCGGCCATCACGTAATAGACGCCCTGCCCGTGCCAGGCGTAGACCACGCCGGACACAATCGATGCGCTGCTGGCGACGATGCCACCGCAGGCGGCGAGATAGCCCTGCCCCCTCACCATCAAATGGCCCGGCACATGGCGCACCAGCAATCCCATGATGCCCAGTTGCGTCAGCCCAAAGGTCAGCCCGTGCGCGAGCTGGACCACGGCCAGCACCGGCGCCGAGGGCTCCTGCGCCGTGATCAGCCAGCGCGCCACGGCGGCGAGCGCGCCGATCACCACCAGCACCGCGGGCGGCCAGGTGAAGCGCGGCGACAGTGCGAACACCACGATCTCGGCCAGTACCCCCAGCGCCCACAGCCCGGCGATCGTCAGCGCCGCCGAAGCCGGAGGCCTGCCAGGTGATGGAGGCAAAGGCGTAATAGGCGGCGTGGCTGCCCTGGATCAACGCCGACGCCAGGATGATGGCAAGAAAGCCGGGTTCGCACAGCAAACCGGGTTCGCGTGACGAACCGGGTTCACGCGGCAACGCGCCCACGCCGGTCGCCGCCGGAGCCGTCTTCGGAGGGTCGAGCGGCCGAAGTCCGAGGCTGGCGACCGCGCCGAGCCCGGCCACCCCGGCAATGACCCAGATCAAGTGCCGGGCCGCGATGAAATCGACCAGCAGCCCACATGCCAATGCGCCGACGATGAAGGCCGCCGAGCCCCACAACCGCAGCGGCCCGTAATCGAGGCCGTACCGGGCCACGCCGCGCAAGGCATAGCCGTCCGTCAGCGGCACCATCGGCGTCCACACGCAGGCGGTGACGGCGAAGGCGAGGAATACCAGCAGCGGCTGGTGCTGGGTGCCGACGACAGCAAATCCGAGCACGGTGGCAAAGGCGGTGACGATCATCGCACCGCGCACCGATTGACGCCGTTCGGAAAGCCCGGTCACCACAGGCAGGACAGTGAATCGTGTGACGGAGGGGACCGCCGCGATGATCCCGATCCACGAGGCATCGATCCCGACCGCCTTCAGCCACACCGGGAAGAACGGCAGATAAGTACCGCCTAGTCCGAACAGCGTGCCGTAGAACAGCGCCAGCCGCGCCGCGAATCGCCTGGGCTCATTCCGAGATGCGATGGGGATTGTTGATTCGACCATCATCAATTCAATTGCGATTCGCCCGATATCGTGATGATCGTTAGCGTAACGCGCGATGATTTGCGCGACGAGTTTATCATGGCCGACGAAGCATTCGCCCTATCGCCGATCTCCGCTCGCGCAAGCCAGCCGCGCGAGGAGGATTATGAGGCGATCAGCGCAGCCTTCATGGAGACATCGCGGGGCCGCTGGTTTCTCGGCGAATATGCCCGGCGCAACCGCAATGCGGACACCCGCATGGTGCTCGACGCGGTAGCGCGGATCGAAGAAAATCTGGCCGCGCAAAAACAAGCCGCGCCCGACAATGGGCTCGCCGAGGCGCTGGTCGCGATCAGAAGCGCGGTTGATGAGGCCAGAGCCGCGGGCTTAGCGGCGCTCGATGGCCTCGCGCTGGAAGAAGCGCTGGCGCCGGTCCGCAAGGGCGCGCGGGTGATCCGGGAAATCTCGTGGCGGTTGCGGGAAATCGGCGCCGACGGCCGGATTTGCGACCTGATCAATTCGCAGCTCAGCGCCATCGAAGCAGGTTGCGGACAGATCGCCTCGGCGGACGGCCGATCCGGATTGAGCGCGGCATTCGATCTCATCGAGCAGCGGATCGGGGCGCTTGACGATAGCGGTACAACCAAGCCGCCGGGCGTTGAAGAAGCGATCTCGTCACCGTGGGCCGCGCCGACCGATGAAACGCCTGCCGCTGCCGAGACCGCGCAGCCGGTGGCGGCGACACACGAGCCCGAGGCCGCGACGAATATTTCGGCACTGTCCGATGAAGCGGTTGTTGCAGCGCCTGAGGTTGCGGACGTGCCGCCCGAAATCGCCGACGCCCATGACGAAGCGGTGCTCGACATGATCGCGTTTGAAATGGCGGCATCCGACCCTTGGGATGCCGACGATGCCGCCTATGCTGATCCGGCCGACGCCGATGGCGATATTCTCATCGCCGAGCCGCCGCCGGCCGAGCCGCAAACGACCGCGCGAGCGCCCGAACCGGCCGCCATGCCGGCGATGGCACCGGTCGTTCAGCCGTCGCTCGAACCTTCGCTCTCGCGACCTTCGTTTGAACGACCGGTTGAGCCTTCGCCCGGACCTTCCGTTGAACCTTCCCTTGGCGCGACACTGATCGCGAACGGGATCGTGCGAAGGCGCCAGGCATTGGCGTCCGATCCGCTGGCCGCGATTCGGCGCTTGAGCCAGGTCGAGAAGATCGCGCTGTTCTCGTGATCTAACTAGAGCGGTTCATCGATTGATTGAATTGGGAAGGGATTCCGTCGGGCGGCGGTTTGTGATTTAAGATGCTGGCTGGATCGGAGGCCAGCATCGGATGGTTCGACCTCTTTCGAATGATCTTCGTGAACGAGCCGTGAAGGCGGTGGAGTCCGGCGAGAGTTGCCATGCTGTGGCGGCCCGGTTCGATGTTGCGGTGTCGTCCGTCGTGAAGTGGCGGCAGCGCTATCGCGCGACGGGTTCGGTGGCGCCGGGCAAGATGGGCGGTCATCGTAAGCCGGTTCTGGAGCCGCATCGAGCGTTCATCGTGGAGAGGATCAGGCAGACGCCGCATTTAACGCTGCACGGGCTGAAGGATGAACTTGCTGCGCGAGGCGTGAAAGTCTCACACCATGCGGTATGGACCTTCCTGCGACGCGAAGGTCTCAGCTTCAAAAAAAACACTGTTCGCCCTTGAGCAGGGCCGCGCCGACGTCGCGCGGCGGCGGCAGCGCTGGCGCAGCTTGCAGGATCGCCTGCCAACTGCCTGGTGTTCATCGACGAGACCTGGATCAAGACCAACATGGCCCCGCTGCGCGGCTGGGGATCCAAGGGCGAGCGGCTGCGCGGCTTTGCGCCGCATGGTCACTGGCGAACCCTGACCTTCCTCGGGGCCCTACGCTGTGACCAGCTCACTGCCCCTTGCGTGTTCGACGGACCGATCAACGGCGAAAGCTTCCGCGCCTATGTCGAACAGCAACTCGTCACCGTGCTCAAACCGGGCGACATCGTCGTCATGGATAATCTCGGTAGCCACAAGTCGCCGACCGTCCGGCAGATCCGGAAAGCCGGCGCAAGGCTGTGGTACCTGCCGCCGTACTCTCCCGACCTCAACCCGATCGAGCAGGTCTTTGCCAAGATCAAGCACTGGATGCGCATCGCACAGAAACGCACGATCGACGACGCCTGCGACCACATCGGCCACCTCGTCAGAAACGTTCTGCCCGCCGAATGCAGCAACTACTTCGTTAATGCCGGATACGCTTCCATCAAAAAATGAAACGCTCTAGCTACTACGGCGAAGGCGATAAGGGAAATCCGATCAGCCAGACTTCTCGGACGGTCTGCAAGATTTATGAAATGACAGCGCATCCGACTTTTAATCGGATGGCCGCAGGGTGCCCTCCCCCTGCACCGCATACTGGAATCCGTAAATAATCCTCCCGGAGATTCAGAAGGTCAGGCGGGAGTGGAGGCGCTTCGCGTTGCTTTGAACTGTTGAGCGCTTCCCGCGACGCGTCCGACGCAGAAGCGGGCAGTCTCCGTCTCATACCTGATCCGTCCCGGGCTTACGCCTTGGCGGCACTCTGTGCAGCCTCGAATACATCGCGTGCGGACGTCGTACCTGCTACGTGCTCCGTACCCTCGGCTCCGAGGTCCATCCATCCCGCGTTCACGGCCTCAAACATTTCTTCGGCAGGTCCGGTGTGGCCCTTCGGGATGCCGAACTGCTCGAACGCTTCCGCCCACGCTACACGCGGGACTGCAAAGGCTTTCACGTCAAGCGCCAAGACGTCACCCAATTGCTCGGCGACTTCATCCGCGCTAACCATCGAACCAAGCTCGACGACGCGCTGCCCTGACCAGGCTGGCCCGCTCAAAAGGGTTGCGACCTCCGCGCCGACGTCGTTCGTCGCGACCATGGTCGATTTCCGGTTTGTCGGATTATAGTAGACCGGTAGCGCTCCGCCCTGGGCGACCTGCAAGCCGTAAAGAAAATTTTCGAAAAATCCGCCTGCGCGCACAAATGCGATTGGGGATGTCAGGTCGCGAAAACCTTGCTCCAGAAGCGACAAGGCCGTGATCATCCCGAGCCCGCTGGTTCTGTTCGCACCCATCGACGAAAGCGCAACCACTCGCGGCGGCGCTATCTTGGTGAGCGCGTCGACATAGTTTGCAATCACGCCCTTTGCTTCTTTGTAATCAGGCGCGGGCGCCCAGACAGCCGGCAACATGACAAACGCGCCTTCGACGCCTTTGAGCGCTTGCTCGATGGCTGCCGAATCATTCCAATCGCCGTCTACCAGTTCCACGCCCTGGTTCGCCCAGCTTGACGCCTTCGCGCGATTGCGGACGAGCGCGCGTACCTCCTTGCCGTGCGCCAACAGATGTTCTGCCGTTGCGCCGCCCACTTTTCCCGTGATTCCCATTACTAAAAACATGCGTTTTCTCCTGATCTTGAGGGACCGAGCACTGCCCCTGTTGGTTCAACGGATGAGCGGCAGAATGGCCCGGATTCGGGGATCGCGCGCGTAGAGGCCGCCCCATGTCATCGCGCCCAGAAGCAGGGAAATGATTTCCGGCGGCGACCCCAACTCACCAATGCGGACATGGGCGCAGATGGCACCTCCCAAAAAGCCCGTCACCAGGATCGCGCCGAGGACGGCGGTGGCCGGGATGGCGTAAAGGATGGCGCAGGCGAGTATGATCGGACCCACGACGCGGGTCAGGTCCATCGCGAACCCGGTTTCCCGCAACATGCTCGCGATCTGTGCCGACGCGAAAAGCTGAATAGTCCCGTCTGTCACCAGAGCGATAATGACAATCGCGCTCATTATCCGGCCGGCCCACAGGGCGCGATGCAAGATCACAGTTTCAGGCACCTGATGCAGGTTCATAGTTTCGGACACTTGTCATTCTCCGATGGGGGATCCCATTATTCGGAGCTTATTGTGTCTCTTAGGTATGATAAACACCGAGAAAATGAACTCACTGTTCTCTCTGTGGTGAACAATACCGAGGCACGAAAATGCAGAATCTCGAACCCATCCTCATTTTCATAACGGTCGCGGAAATGGGGAGCTTCACCCACGCAGCCGATAGCCTGGGCATTCAGAAGGGAAGGGCCTCAACGGCGGTCCGGAAGCTGGAAGAAGATGTCGGTGTCAGGCTCCTGCATCGGACGACGCGCAGCGTGCAGTTGACGGAGGACGGACGCGCATTTCATGCCCGTGCCCGCGACCTGCTTGCTGAAGTCGATGACCTACACTCGATGTTCGCAGGCGATCGCGTGGCACTTCGCGGGCGTTTACGGGTCGATCTTCCGACCGAGGTGGCGCGCACAACGATCGTGCCGGCCTTGCCGGATTTCATGGCGACTTACCCCGAGTTGGAACTGGAGGTGTCGAGTACGGATCGGCAAGTCGATCTGGTTCAAGAGGGGTTCGACTGTGTATTGCGGCTTGGACCCATAGGGGACGAGACGCTGATTGCCCGCCCACTGGGCCTGTTGCGCATGGTCAACGCTGCCAGTCCCGCCTATCTGGCGCGCTATGGCGTCCCTCGATCGCTAGAAGATCTCCAGCGTCAGGAACATCGGACAATTCATTTTTCGACGATGCTGGGCGCAAGACCCTATGGATGGGAATATCCGGACGGCGACAGCTACGCGACGCTTCAGTTGCCAGGTGCGCTACACGTCAACAGCGCGCAGACCTACGAAGCCGCTGCCCTCGCCGGCCTTGGCCTGATTCAGGCGCCACTCTTGGGGATTGGCCGATACTTGGAGAGTGGAGCGCTTGTGGAGATCATACCCGATTTTCGTCGCCGGGCGCTCGCCGTGTCCCTCGTCGTAGCACATCGGAGCAATCTGTCGCGCCGAGTCCGCGCATTCATGAAATGGATCGAAGATGTGCTGACGCCGTATCTGGAATAGCGAGACGAACATCTTCGCCCGGCCCTCGAAATCAACATTCTGAAGTTAAGTGCTCTCGTTCATGGTTATTTGACCATCGAGGGACGCAAAATAGGCAAGCCTTCTGGCAACGCGATCGATCCGGTGCCGCTATCGGCAGAACTCGGGCCAAACGCGTTGGTACTACCTGCTGCACTCCATCCGCCCGACCGGTGGCGGTGATTTTTCCCACGAACGTTTTCGCCAGGCGTACCAATCCGAACTTGCCGGGCAACTAACTCTCCGGTGCTTATGGCCATCCGCAACGCGGACACGGCGGGCCGTGAAGAGACATGTCAGCCGACCTTTGGTGCCCCGCCGCCAACTGACCCTTTGCCATTTGCCTTCGGCCAATAACGCTTCAGCAGAGACCGGTGGCTGATCAGGGATGTGGTATTTGCGGGGCTTTCCGGTCTTCGCGATGGGGAAGATCAGAGCAACGTCGGCGGGATAGACGTTCTGGCGCCGCGACAGACCCACCGCCCATAGCAGACCGCGCTCGCTCAAAGCCCGACGGAAAGACCCGCTGGAGCCGTACCCTGAATTGGCAAGCACACAGCCGAAACGCGCACCGGAGGCGATGACGCGGTCGATCTCCTCGATCGCAATCTCCGGCTTTGTCAGAGCAGTCTGTCTATCCTTCGGCACACGGGCCCGCGCCATGCGCTCAGGATCATCTAGTCCAGCTCTCGGGCAGGAACAGCCGCAAGCCCACCATCACCGGCACCTCACCGCGACGCCAACGTCTAAGCTAACCTTCCCAACTCAATCGGAACGGAAATCGCGCCGGTCAGCCGATCAGTTTCGCAAACATATCCGCATCGACATTGCCGCCTGACAGCACGATGACGACATTCCTGTCGCGCGCATCGATGTGACCGGCCAGCAGGGCTGCGAGGCCGACCGAGCCGCCGGGCTCGACCACGAGTTTCAATTCGCGGAATGCAAATCCGACCGCCACCGTTACTTCCGCATCGGAAGCGGTGACGCCTTGCGTGAGCAGTCGGGAATTGATCGCGAAGGTGATTTCGCCGGGGATCGACGCCATCAGCGCATCGCAGATGGTACGGCCCTCGGCGCGATGCGGTTCGCGTTTGCCCGATCGCAGCGAGCGCGCATGATCGTCAAAACCCTGCGGTTCGGCGGACATCAGTATCGCCTGCGGATAACGCGCCTTGATCGCGGTGGCGACACCCGCGATCAGGCCGCCGCCCGACACCGGCGCAATCACGATATCCGGCGTCAGGCCGAGGGCTGCCATGTCCTCGGCGATTTCCCGCCCCACGGTGCCCTGGCCGGCGATCACCATCGGATCGTCATAGGGTGGCACCAGGGTCGCACCCTGTTCGACGGCGATGTCGCGGGCGAT
Organism: uncultured Pseudomonadota bacterium; assembly: GCA_963771225.1. Taxonomy (GTDB): domain Bacteria; phylum Pseudomonadota; class Alphaproteobacteria; order Rhizobiales; family Xanthobacteraceae; genus Bradyrhizobium. The sequence goes on from CAVYSR010000020.1 coordinate 479,193, forward strand.
CGCTTCACGATTCTCGCTGGCGCGATCGTACAGCACAACTCGGGCGCCATAGGCTTTGGTGCGTTCGCGCTTGGTGAGCGGCGCGTCCGCCGGCATCACGATGGTCGCCGGCATGTTCAGGATCCTGGCCGCCGCCGCCACGCCCTGGGCGTGGTTGCCGGAGGAGAAGGCGACCACGCCGCCGCCGCGTGCGGCCGCAGGGATCGACGACATCTTGTTGAAGGCGCCGCGAAACTTGAACGAACCGGTCCGCTGCAGCATTTCCGGCTTCAGGAAGATCCTGGTTCCGGCGCGTTCGTTGAGCGCAGGCGACGACAATAACGGCGTTCGCACCGCGAAGTTGGCGAGCACACGCGCCGCCGCATCGATATCCGCGACGCCGACGGTTGGTATCAGGGACGATTCTGCCATCCGCGACTTGTATCGCGTCCTCAGACATACCGGCAAGGCGCTTAAAGCTGGATCAGGCCACGAACCGCGGATGGTGCTCGGTGAATGGTACCGCGTCGTCTTTCCAGTCAATACCACCGATATCGGTAATATTGTCGACAAATGCGCGGGCTGATGTTTCCCAGGAATGCGTCGCGGCAAACTCGCGGCAGGCTTGCGGCGAAATTGTCATCGCGGACAGGCACGCAGCGCGCAAATCATCGTTCAGCGCGCCGACCGGCGCGGCGCCGATCACGTCGCGGGGGCCGGTCACGGGAAACGCGGCCACTGGCAGCCCGCTTGCGAGCGCCTCGAGCAGAACGAGGCCGAAGGTGTCGGTCTTGCTCGGAAAGACGAAAACGTCGGCCGCAGCGTAGATCTTCGCCAATTCTTCGCCCTGCCTCGCACCCGGAAACACCGCTTTCGGATATTTTCGCGCCAGCATAGCTCGCGCCGGCCCGTCGCCGACGATCACTTTGGTGCCGGGCAGATCGAGGTCGAGAAACGCCTCCAGGTTCTTTTCCACCGCGACCCGACCGACGCACAGAAAGATCGGCCGTGGCAGCCCAAGGTCGGCGGCGCGCGGATGAAACAGCCCGGTATCGACGCCGCGCGGCCACAGCACCACGTTGCGAAAGCCCCGCGCGCGCAATTCGCCCGCCAGCGCGGGCGTCGCGGCCATCACCGCCTGGCTGGTTCCGTGGAACCGGCGCAGCGCCGCCCAGATCCACGATTCAGGCACCGGCAGGCGCGCCGAAATGTATTCCGGGAAACGGGTGTGAAAGCTGGTCGAGAACGGCAGCCCGTGCTTGCGGCAATGACGGCGCACCGACAGTCCGATCGGCCCTTCGGTCGCAATGTGGATGCTGTCAGGCCGCGCGTCGGCGATCAGCCGCGCAATTTTCGCCGGGTACGGCAGAGCGAGCCGCAAATCCGGATAACTCGGCATCGCGAAAGTGCGGAACGATTGCGGGGTCAGAAAACTGACCTCGACGCCGAGCGCCCGGGCGGCATCGGCCATCGTGGTCAGCGTCCGCACCACACCATTGACCTGAGGGTGCCAGGCATCGGTCGCGATCAGAATACGCATCAGGCGGCGCGCGCCGCCACCGAGGCTACCGGCGCTGCGCGGCGCAACGGCTCGGTCCAGGTGATGATTTCAAACTTGCCATCTTCGTGCTCGGCAAGCGCGGTGCAGCTTTCCACCCAGTCGCCGCAGTTCATATAGCGAATGCCGTGCTCGTCACGGATGGTGGCGTAGTGGATATGGCCGCAGATCACCCCGTCGGCGCCGTGACGCCGCGCCTCGGCCGCCAGCGTCTGCTCGAAGGCGCCGATATAATTCACGGCGTTCTTGACCTTCAGCTTGGCCCATTGCGACAGCGACCAGTACGGCACGCCGAACCAGCGCCGGAACATGTTGACGATGCGATTCATCCGGATCGCGAAATCGTAGGCGGTGTCGCCGAGATGCGCGAGCCAGCGCGCATTCTGCACCACCAGGTCGAAAATATCGCCGTGAATGACCAGATAGCGCCGCCCGTCGACGCCCTCATGGATGGTGTTTTCCACGACGTCGATACCGCCAAAATGCGTGCCGTAGTAGTTCCTCAGGAATTCGTCGTGATTGCCCGGCACATAGACGACCTTGGCGCCCTTGCGCGCCTTGCGCAGTATTTTCTGCACGAAGTCGTTATGCGATTGCGGCCAGTACCAGTTGGATCGCAGCGCCCAGCCATCGACGATATCGCCGACGAGATAGATGGTATCGGCATCGTGGCTGCGGAGAAAGTCGAGCAATCGATCGGCCTGCGAGCCGCGTGCTCCGAGGTGGACGTCGGAGATAAACAAAGTGCGAAAGCGTCGTTCAGGACACTCTTCACTCATCACGTCACTTCCCATGCGCGAGCAGCTAACAGAATCCCATGACAGGGCGATGACGATTCACGCCGCCGGAACCAGTCGCTCGAAACTGACATCGAGATCGGCTGTGCTCATTCGTCGCCCGTCAATCCAACACAAATCAGATGTTCATTTTGCTGACTCGCAAATAGCAGTGCACTGCGACAGCCAAGCGACAGGCTGTTCGCGGGGACGGCGTCTCCGAAGGTCGTCCCGGCCTTGAGCCGGGACGACGTGGGGTTAGCTGTTTGCCGGCTCAATCCAGCCGGTGAAAATGATGGATCGGCCCATGGCCGCGGCCGACATCGAGGCGATCGGCCGCCGCGATCGCGGCACTGATCCAGGTCTTGGCGTGACGGACCGCGGTTTCCAGCTCCTCGCCCCTGGCAAGGCCGGCCGCGATGGCCGAGGACAACGAGCATCCGGTGCCGTGGGTATTGTTGGTCGCGATGCGCGGCGCGGCCAGCGCTGTGACGCCATCGCCGCCAACCAGATAATCGATGCTCTCGGCGCCCTGCCCGTGGCCGCCCTTGATCAGCACCATCCCGCACCCCATGGCCAGCAACCGCTGGCCCTGGCTCTCGATGGCGGCCCGGCTCACGGCAACCGGTTCGTCCAGAAGTGCTGCTGCCTCCGGCAGGTTCGGCGTGATCAGCGAGGCGCGCGGGATGAGCGCGGTTCGCAGGGCCGCGACCGCGCCGCGATCGAGCAGCCGATCCCCGGAGCTCGCCACCATGACCGGATCGAGCACGACATGTTTCGGCGACCATCGCTCAAGCGCCGCCACGATGGCTGCGATCGTCGCTGCTTGCGACACCATCCCGATCTTGACGGCATTAACGTCGAGATCGCTGAAAACCGCGTCGATTTGCGCGGTGACGAAATCGGCGGGCACGTGATGAATGCCGGCAACGCCGCTTGTGTTCTGCGCGGTCAGGGCCGTGATCGCGGACGCGCCATAGACGCCGAACGCCGCAAACGTCTTCAGGTCCGCCTGGATGCCGGCGCCGCCCGATGAATCCGAGCCGGCGATGGTGAGCGCGATAGGCGTCGTCATCATTCTGCTCGCAGCAGTGTCAGCGTTCCCGAAAACGGTCGATATCCCCTCGTAGCGCGACCCGCCATTGGCAGCAAGTTCGCTTGCCACGGCGCCCGGTTTTTTGCTCTATTGGCGCCTATGCGACGGCTTCGGAGATGACAGCGATGGTTCCTTTTTTCGTGCAGTTCAAATGCAAGCTCGGCCAGTCCTATGCCGTCGCCAACGCGCTTGCCGAGGCCGAAATCGCCTCCGAGATCTATTCGACCGCGGGCGATTACGACCTGCTGGTGAAATTCTACGTCGACAACGACACCGACATCGGCCATTTCGTCAACGAGAAGGTGCAGGTCATTCCCGGCATCCAGGACACCCACACCATCATCACCTTCAAGGCGTTCGGCACCGGCTAATGGCGCGGAGTTCGCGTCAGCCCCTGCTTCCGAAACGATCACGCTGCAGATAAATCACGGCGCCGAGAATGGCTCCGATCACCACGGTGTGGATCCAGTCGCCGTGAAGCACCGCGATCTGGGTAACGAAAGCGCCGGCATCGACGGCCAGCAGAACAATCGCGGCGAAGACCGAGACCGACGGCACCAGGATCGCAATGCCGCCCGCGAGTTCCAGTGCGCCGGTCAAGTAGCGGAACCACTGGCCAAGACCGATGGTGTTGAATTCGTCGACCATCATCGGATTGCCCGACAACTTCATGTAGCTGGCGAACAGAAACAGCGCGGCCATCAGGATCCGGAGAATCCAGAGCACGATGGTCTTGCTGCGGGAGGCGGGTAAAACTGCTGATGTCATGGCATGGTCCTTGATGACGTTGTCCGTGATGATGTTGATGATTGCTTCGGCGCGCGATCAGCCGAATTGATAGGCGGAGATTTCTTTTCCCAGGATGCGATCGCCGAACACGCGACGTCCGATGTCGTCGCCGGCAGCCCCGATCGGCGACGTGCAGCGGCAGAAGATGTTCGGCCTCGGGATGGCACTCCACGCGCACATGGCGCGGTCCGCCAGGCCGACAATTTTTCATGGCGCGTCCGCGCATCGGGGTCGGTGACGGCATCCGTCAGCCAGGCGTCGAACCTGCTGGATTCCGCATCGCCGCGTCCGGGAACGCGGATGTTGCGCATATTGTGATAGCTCATGCCGGAGCCGACGATCAGCACGCCTTCGTCGCGCAGCGGCTGCAAAGCCTGGCCGATCTGCAAATGGGCCGCGGCGTCCAGATCGTGTCGCAACGACAATTGCACCAGCGGAATATCGGCATCGGGATAGACCAGCTTCAAGGGAACGAAGACGCCGTGGTCGAGCCCCCGGCTCGTCTCCGTGGCGGAATCGATGCCGGCCTGCCCCAGCAAATCCCGGACCCGCGCGGCCAGATCAGGCGAGCCCTTGGCGGGATAAGTCAGCCGGTAGGTGTGTTCGGGGAAATCCGTAATAGTCAAAATAAAGCGAGTGCGCCGGCGCGGCGTTGACCGTCGGCACCTCGGTTTCCCAGTGGCCCGAAATGATCAGAACGGCCTTGGGACGCGCCGCGAGGGATGGGGCAATGCCGCGCAGATACGCCGCCATATTGTCCCAGAGATCGCGCGGAAGCGGCGGCGGCACGTCCATGAAGAAACAGGGCCCGCCCCCGTGCGGGATAAACAGCGTGGGCAATCGCGAAGGCTCGGTCATTTCGCCGTGGTCCCGAATGATGTTTGCCATCCCATCTTACGCGCGATAGACCCATCGCAAAACCGATCAAATTGTGATATCTTCCATCTCAAATGGAGATATATCATGCTGGGTGCATTGACCCTCGACCAGCTCCGGGTGCTGACGACGATCGCCGATTCCGGGAGTTTCTCGGCGGCCGGCCGCAAATTGCGGCGGGTGCAGTCGGCGATCAGCCAATCGGTTCGAACGCTTGAGACCGCGCAGGGCGTGGCGCTGTTCGATCGATCCAGCAAGACGCCGGTGCTGACGGAAGCCGGACGCGTGCTGGTGGCACAGGCGAGACAAGTTCAGCGCCAGGCCGAATTGTTCGAGAGCATTGCCACCGAGATTGCCGCCGGCCTCGAGCCCGAACTGACCCTTGCCATGGACAGCTTCCTGCCAACCGGGCCCGTCATCGAAAGCCTGCAAGCCTTGCGCGTGACCTATCCCGATCTTCCGGTCACGCTGTACACCGAGGGACTTGGGGCGGCCGAGCGGCGGCTGCGCAATCGATCGGCGGCGCTGGCGCTATGCGCCATGTTTCCGGTCGCACAGCAGGAGATGCAGACCTATCCCTTGATGTCGATCGCGCTGGTCCCGGTCGCATCCTCCTCACATCCGCTGGCGACCGAGACGCGTCCCATTACCCGCGATGTTCTTCAGGAGCATGTGCAGCTCATCCTCACCGATCCCTACGATTCCAGCGGCCCCAGCTACGGCGTCGTCAGTTCGCGGATCTGGCGCTTTGTCGAGATGGGATCGCGGCTGGACTTCCTGCTCGCCGGATCGGGCTGGGCAACGATCCCGCAGCATATCGTCAAACCATATCTGGCAAATGGAAGACTGGTCGAACTCAACATCAAGGATCCCGCCGTCGTGCCGGGCGTCTTGCCGATCTTCGCCGTCCATGAACGCAGCCGTCCACCCCGGCCCGCCGCACGATGGCTGCTTGAAAATCTGCAGAACCGATTTTCGCTACCGGGCTCGCAACATCCCGCCGCGACGTCGGTGGCGAAGCCACATGCGGGGTCGCGTCCGCGTCGCCGTTCGTGACGGAAACAAAAGGGCCAGGCCGCATGAGGTCGACCGGCAAACCCGGACATCGCCCACTTCCGAGATGAACCGCTAACCGGACATGCTCCCGACACGCCAAAATCGACGCGATTGACCCAAAAGAGACATGCAAGCGGATAGAACCGCTACCTACGCACCACTTAATAAGCGGGCCGTTTCAGTGAGAACAAATTGTGACTGGCGGAGACAGATGCGCAAAGCCGTGATCCTTGCCGAAGCGAAGGGCTACATCACATCTGACGAACTCAATCAGATAATCCCGCTAAAGCCCCAGTCCGAAGATATCGAGAGCCTAATGTCCGCCTTGAGCGACAAAGGGATATGGGTTCAGGAAGAGCAAGAGGCATCCGTTGGCGGCTCCTGGTCGCGTTCCCATGAGCGAAGTTCTCTGCGTATTCTAGTGAGTGGACGGTCTTCCTTTGGCGTCGAGATACCGCAACAGCCGATGCATGCCGAGACCAGCAATGACCAAGAGCGCCGCGAAGTCCGGCAGGAGAGTAATTGCGACGTAAGGCCAAACGTTGACCTTCTCGCGCGGCGGACGGTCAAGCCATTAACGATGCGCGGCGTTTTAGAGGTCGCGTTGTCCGCGACTGTGGGTAGTTCTGACATTTCGGTTCGAGGTTGCATGGTGGTTAAGTTACCATGGTCCTCCTGAGTGACCGCTCACAACTACGAGATTGCTAACATCGCTGTATCGATAAAGTTTGACCAATTGCCAAGGCGTTTCCACTCCTGGCACTTTTCGGAAGTGCCCGACTTGAGTCCGAAATGCGCACCAGAGCGGACGTCCGCCGACCACTCTGAATTTATGGTTTCACGCCCTAGCCCGCCGAAGGCGCCGATCCGATCAAGGCCTTCAGAAAGGTGACGACGATCCGCCCGCTGCGGTTGGTCTCGCCTTCTTTTGACATCAGCGCCATGCCGCGGCCGAGCGCAATGAACGCGGTGGCGATCTCGACGGGATCGCCAGGTAGTTTCTTGCCGAACAGCTCAAACAACCGGGTCACCAGCGTACCCAGCGCGCGGCGATGCTTGCGATTCAGATCATTGTAGCCTTGCGCGAACGAAGGGCTGCGCAACGCCTGCAATTGCAGCTCGGTCGCCAGCACCGCAAACCCGGGATCGGAATTAATGGTGGAGGCCCATTTCTCGATTCCCGCCATCGCCTTGGCGACGTCGCCCTCGGCATGGCTCAACGTGGCCTCGATCTTGGCGCGCTCTTCGGATTGATGCCGCTGCACGAGCTCCAGCAGGATCGCCTCCTTGTCCGGAAAATTCGAATAGAACGCACCTTGCGAAAATCCCGCCGCGTCGGCGATGTCGCGAACCGAGGCCAGCGCGAAGCCCTTCTTCACGATCTCGCTGCGCGCCGCCTCGATCAGGAGGTTCCTGGTACGCGCCTGACTTTCCTCGCGATTTAACCTTGGCACTGAGATCTCGCCTTTCAAATTACAGATTACAGTTGATTTTTGGATATCAAATGGTATTTGTAATCGACGAAGCCGGTTTGGCAGCGAGAAGAGGTATATCATGGAGATCCGGTCGCTGGATCGTATGCTCGCCATCCTGGCAACGCTCGCGGCACTAACGGTTGCCGGCATGGTGGTGGCGATCCTGACCACGCGCGGTTCGCAGGATTTTTTCCAGACGGCGCGCTCCGTTGAAGCCTATGGCGCTTACCTGGCAACGCCTCTTGTTGCCCTCGGCCTGCGGCTCAATCTCGGCCTCGATAATCTCTTCATGATTCTCTACGGCACGTTTTTTGTCGTGCTGAGCGTTCGGCTGCGCGCGATCCTGGACGGCCGCCTGCTGGGCACAGCGCTCGCGGCGATCATGCTGACGGTCGTTCTCGACGCGATCGAGAACCATCACATCATGACGATGGTGCACTCGATCCAGCACGGATTGCCGCTTTCCGTGACCGACGGCCAACTTCAGATGATCGCCTCCCAGGTCAAGTTTCACGCAAGCTATCTGGCGGTTCTGCTGTTCTCGTTCGGCTTCCTGCAACTCGGACGGCTGGGCCGGATCATCGCGGTCGTGCTCTGGTGCTATATTCCTTGCGGCGTGCTGATCTCGGTGACGCCGGTTGAATCGGCCCAGGCACTGGTGCTCGGACGAACGATCTTCTTCGTCTTTGCCTTCATCCTCTCGGCCGTCCTGTTCTTTTCGCAAGGCCCAGCTTCCAGCCAAAAGACCTCCGGTCAAAACATCTCATAGCAGACAAAGGACCACGCCATGCCCATTACGATCGTTACAATTGTCGGCCGGACCCTTCTCGCATTGCTGTTCATTCTCGCCGGCGCCGCGAAGATCGTCGGCCCACAACCTTTCCTGGATCATATGGCCGCTCACCATATTCCCGGCGTGTTGCTGCCGCTGGTCATTTTGCTGGAATTGAGCGCGGGCGGAGCTCTGCTGATCGGCTGGCAACTGCCGTTCGCCGCCGGGGCGCTTGCGTTGTTCTGTATCGCCACCGCGATCGGATTTCATCTCAACCTGGCGGACAAGGCGGAGCGAACGCTGTTCGTCAAGGATCTCGCGATTGCAGGGGCGCTGATGGTTATCGCAGCCGGCGCAGTGCGGACCTGACGTTAGCTATTCAGGATTTGCCGCCGGCCTTTTCCGCCTTCTTCGGCCGTGGCGGCCCTTCGACCGGCGGCAGCGACTTGATATAGTCAGCGATGGCCGCACGTTCCTCAGCGCTCAATTGGGAAATATTCCTGATCACGCGCACCATCGCGCCGCCGACGCTGTCGCCGTCCGGCAATTGGCCGGTTTCGAGGAAATAGGCGATGTCGGTCTCGCTCCATTCGCCAATTCCTTTTTGGGTGATGTTCGGCACCCAGCCCTCGCCTTCCGGATTCGGTCCGCCGGCAAAGCGTTGTGCGGCAATGATGCCACCGAGAAAATTGCGCGGACTGTGACACTCCGCGCAATGGCCGAGGCTGTTGACCAGATAGGCGCCGCGATTCCAGCGGGCCGAACGTGTAGCGTCCGGCGCGAACGGTTGGCCATCCATGAACAGCCATTTCCAGATTCCGACATTGCGCCTGATATTGAAGGGAAACGGCACATCGTGATCGCGCACCTTGCCGGACACCGGTGCCAGCGTTTTCAGATAGGCAAATAAATCACGGATGTCTGAAACCCTGGCATGCCCATAGGACGTATAGGGAAAGGCCGGAAAGTAATGAGATCCGGCTGGCGATACCCCTTGCGTCACCGCGCGAACGAATTCCGCCTCGGTCCATCGCCCGATACCATCGACCGGATCGGGCGAGATATTCGGCGCGTAGAATGTTCCGAACGGCGACGGTATCGTGAGGCCGCCGCCGAGCCTGGTGCGATCGGGCTGGCCGGGGATGGCATGGCAGGAGGAACATCCACCCGCGTTGAAGGTTGTCAGTCCGTTGGCAAGGTCCGGCGTGTAGGCGGATGCTGTCACCGCCAACATGGTCGGCGGAGTCGTCAACCACCAATAGATACCAAAAGCGCAGGCACCAGCCAGAACAGCAGCAAGGAAAATTCGTCGCAGCATTCACTGATCCGTCACGGCCCGCCCTCACATTAATACCCCCAAGTATGGCCGTTATTGCAACCACCGGCGGCTTTTAAAATTTGAGGCGTTAGAAGTCGTTGCGGGAATAAAGCCGATATCTCATTGTTTTGAAACAGGCGCCATCGGACGCCACAGGGAGAAAACCATGCTGAACACCAGGACTATGCTCGCGACATTCGCGCTCGGCGCGACCGTCGCCTTCGCCGGACCCGCCTTTGCCGACAAGATGAAAGCAACCCTCAGCGGCGCGTCCGAAGTGCCCGCCAACACCAGCGCCGGTAAAGGCGCTGCCGACATCGACTACGATGCGGCGACCAAGAAGATGAGCTGGAAGCTGACTTATTCCGGACTTTCCGGCCCCGCGACCGCGGCGCATTTCCACGGACCGGCCGAAGCCGGCAAGAATGCCGGCGTCGCCCTTGCGATTCCGAATGCCACCTCAAGCCCCACCGAAGGCAGCGCCACGCTGACGGACGCCCAGGCCGCCGATCTGGCGGCCGGCAAGTACTACATCAACGTCCACACCGCGGCCAATCCGGGCGGCGAAATCCGCGGTCAGGTGACGAAGTAGATTTGTCTGGTGTGATCGTCGAACAAAGGGGCGGACGCGTATCGCGCGTTCGTCCCGACGCGCCGTTATTCCGGGGCGCGCAAAGCGCGAACCCGGAATCCATAACCCCAGTATTTCGTTCGGCACCAAAACGTTGCCACAGGGACTGTGGATTCCGGGCCTGCGCCAAGTGGCGCATCCCGGAATGACAACAATTGAGTCAATCCGGGACGAAATCTTTTCTAGCCCTTTTTCACACGATAGGTCTCGTGGCAGCCGCCGCACTGCTTGCCGACCACGGGGAATGTCGTCTTCAGGGTTTCGAGATCCTTGATCTGGGCCTTGGCTTCGGTCAGTACCTTGGCGAAGCTCGCGATGTGCTCGTCGAAACCGGCCTTGTCTTCCCAGATCTTTGAGGAGGCGCTGTAGTCGCCCTCGGGCTTGAGACCCTTGGTGCTGGCCGGAAACAGCGTCGGAAGCTTCTTGGCGGTGTCTTCGAACTGCTTCAGCGCGGCGTCGACCGTGGCCTGATCGTAGGGCTTTTCACCCTTGACCATCGCGGCCAGCGCGCCGGCGTTTTTGCCGTTGGTTTTCATCACGGTCTGGGCCTGATTGACCAGATCCTGCTGCGCCATCACAGCGCCGACACCGAGCAATAAAGTTCCCACCACAACGACGGTTCGTATCATCGGTCCGTTCTCCATCTCGCCAAGCCAAAACAAGCGTTTCCAAATATCAGAGACTGTGCCGGCGCTGGTGTTCGCGGATCGCGATCCAGACCCGTTCGGCGGTCGCCGGCATATCGATGTGATCGATTTTATATTCGCGCCACAGCCCCTCGATAATCGCATTGACGACCGCCGGACAGGAGCCGATCGCACCGGCCTCGCCCGCGCCCTTGACGCCCAAGGGATTGGTCGTGCAGGGCACGTTATGGGTCTCGAACACGAATGACGGACCATCGGCCGCGCGCGGCAGCGCATAGTCCATGAAGGTGCCGGTGACGAGCTGGCCATCCTTCGGATCGTAGACCGCCTGCTCCATCAAGGCCTGGCCGATGCCCTGCATCGCGCCGCCATGGACCTGGCCGGCCAGCAGCAGCGGATTGAGCGTCACCCCGAAATCGTCGACGATGACGTAGTTCGCGATTCGGGTGATGCCGGTGGCCGGATCGATCTCGACCTCGGCGATGTGGGTGCCGTTGGGAAAAGTGCCGTCGGCGCTGGCGAATGTCGCGCTGGCGTTCAGCTTCGTAGGATCGACGCCGGGCCGCCTGGCCAGATCGGCAAAGCTGACCGAGCGATCGGTGCCGGCGACCCGCACGGTGCCATCGCTGATCTCGAGATCGCCGATGCTGGTTTCCAGCGCCTCGGCCGCGATCTCCCGCAAATGGACGCCAAGCTTGTGCGTGGCGCGCTCGACGCTGACGCCGCCGCTCGGAATTGAAGCCGACCCGCCGGTGCCGAGGCCGGTGGCGACCTGATCGGTGTCGCCCTGGAAAACATGAACACGCTCGGGCGCCAGTCCAAACTGCTCGGCGACGATTTGCGCATAGGCGGTCTGATGGCCCTGCCCGCTCGACTGGGTGCCGATGAGAACCGAGACGTCGCCATTGGGATCGAGCCGCACATCGGCGGTCTCCTCGCCCATCGTGCCGCAGACCTCGACATAGGTGCCAAGCCCGATGCCGCGCACCAGGCCCTGCTTCTTCGCCGCCTTGGCGCGTTTGGGAAATTCCTTCCAGTTGGCGATTTCCATCGCCCGCTTCATATGCGCGGTAAAATCGCCGGAATCGTAGACCTTGCCGGTCGCGGTCTTGTAGGGCATCGCGCGCGGGGTGATGAAATTCTTGCGCCGGATCGCATCCGGCGTCATCCCGAGCTTGCGCGCCGCCGCGTCGACCAGCCGCTCGACCACATAGGCGGCCTCGGGACGGCCCGCGCCGCGATAGGCGTCGACCGGCACGGTATTGGTGAAGACGGTGCGGACGCGGCAGTGAAAGGTCTGGATGTCGTAGAGGCCCGGCAGCATTCCGGCGCCGCCATGGGGAATATAGGGCCCGAACGTCGACAGATAGGCGCCCATGTCGCCCATCAGATCGACATCCATGGCGAGGAACTTGCCGTCCTCGGCGAGCGCCATCCGCGCGATGGTGACGTTGTCTCGCCCTTGCGAGTCGCCCATGAAGTGATCGGCGCGGTCGGCGGTCCACTTCACCGTCTTGCGCAATTTGCGCGCCGCGACCGCGGCCAGCGCATATTCACGATACGGAAACAGCTTGGTGCCGAACCCGCCGCCGACATCCGGACAGATCACCCGCATCTTTTCGACCGGGATCTTCAGGATGTTCTGGCACAGGATATCGCGCAACCGATGGCTGCCCTGGCTGCCGATCGTCAGCGTCAGATGATCGCGCCTCGCATCATATTCGCAAACCACCGCGCGCGTTTCCATGAAATTGGTGACCACGCGCGGATTGACGATCGATACTTCGGCAACCGCATGGGCTGTCGCGAATGCCGCCTCGGTCGCCTTCTTGTCGCCGAGCGGAACGTCGAACAGCACATTGCCGGCATGATCGGGCCAGACCTGCGGCGCGCCTTTTTTCACCGCGTTGGCGACGCCGACCACCGCGGCAAGCGGCGTCCACTCGACCTCGATCGCCTCGATCGCATCGCGGGCCTGATCGATGGTCTCGGCGACCACGAATGCGACGGCATCGCCGACATGGCGCACCACGCCGTGCGCGAGGATCGCATAAGGCGGCGCCTTGAACGGGTTGACTTCCAGGTTGAACAGGCACGGCAGACCGCCAAGATCCTTGACGTCCTCTGCCGTCAGGATCGTGGCCACCCCCGGCAGGCCGCGGGCGCGGGCGGCATCGAGGGTAAATTTCGCGTGAGCGTGCGGCGAGCGCAGCACCAGCGCGTGCATCGAGGCCTGCGGCGCGTGGTCGTCGGTGTAGCGGCCCCTGCCGCGAATAAGCGCATCGTCTTCCTTGCGCAGGACGCTTTGACCGACGCCGAATTTGATGGGAGCCATCCTGTCTCCGATTTGCAGGTCCGATTTTGCGGCATATTGCAGCGGATCGCGCGGAAGCGCAAACAGCTTTAGCCGCTCATCGGGGCTTTGGTTTTCACGTGAGCCCGGAGCATTTTCCACTTCATTGGCTTCATCCTTCGAGACGCCCGCAAGAGCGGGCTCCTCAGGATGAGGTCCCTCATGGTGAGGAGCGCATCTTCGCGCGTCTCGAACCATGGGCCACAGCCGAAGCGGCATTGATTCTGGCCGACCGGAAAACGCCCTAGCGCGGCGCTTGCCGATCGCGGACCAGTGAAAATATCCATCCCCTGCCGAACAGCAGCAGGATGGCAAAACCATAGACAAAGGCCCCGACCGCGATCAGCAATACCAGCGCGGTCTCGTCGCGGAGCGTGTTCATTTGCGCGAACTGGATCGCCGCAAATTTGGCGGCAATCCAGAGCGCCGCGGAGACGACCGCGCCGCAAACCACGAACTTGGCCAGCGATTGCATCAGCGCCTTGTCGATCTCGAGGTAGCCGGCCCGCACCGCGAAGCCGAGCACCAGCAAGAGATTGATCCAGGCGCCGACGGCGGTCGCCAGCGCGAGACCGATCTGCGCCAGCGATCCCATCAGCAAAACCTTCAGCAGCACGTTGACGGTGAGGCCGGTCAGCGATGCCTTCACCGGCGTTGCGGTGTCCTTGCGGGCGTAGAAGGTCGCGACCGCGCTGCGGATCGTCACGAACGGAATGAGGCCGATCGCATAGGCGGCGAGCGTGGCGGCCGCCGATGCGGCATCGGCCTTGGTGAACGCGCCGCGCGCGAACATCGCGCGCATGATCACATCGGGCACGGTGAGGAACGCGGCGACGAACGGCACCGTCGCCAGCAGCGTGAACTCGAAGGCGCGGCGTTGCGACGCCGCCGCACCGGCATCGTCGCCGGCCGTGATCTGCCGCGACATTTCCGGCAACAAGACGGTGCCGATCGCAATGCCGATGACGCCGATCGGCAATTGATAAAGCCGCTCGGCGTAATACAGCGCCGACAGCGCGCCGGCAGGCAGGAAGGTCGCGATGATGGTGTCGGCGAAGATCGCCACTTGAGTCCCCATCGAACCCAGGGTCGCCGGACCAACCGCACGGAAAAACGCGCGCACGTCTTCATCCAGCCGCAACGGCGCAAAGCGCGGCAGGCCGCCATGGCGGGCCAGATCGCCGGCGAGCAGGAAATATTGCAGGAAGCCCGAGATCAGCACCCCCCACGCCGCGGCGTGGCCGGGGCTGGGAAAGAAGGCCGCCAACGCCAGCGTCGCCATCATCGAGATGTTGAGAAAGATCGATGCGGCGGCGGCACTGGCAAAGCGATGCATGACATTGAGCATGCCGCCATACAGCGTCACCAGCGTGATCAGCAGCAGATAGGGAAAGGTGATCCGGGTCAGTTCGATCGCAAGCCGGCGCTGCTCGGGCTCGTCGGTAAAACCCGGCGCCAGAATGCTCATCGCCTGCGGCATGAACAGCAACGCCACCACCAGCAGCACGACCTGGGAAGCAAATAGCAGGGTGAAGATGCGGTTGGCGAACAGCCGCGCCGAGGTCTCGCCGCCCTTGCCCTGGACATGCGCATAGGCCGGAATGAAGGCCGCGTTGAAGGCGCCCTCGGCGAAGATCGCACGAAAATTGTTCGGCAGCCGCAGCGCCACAAAGAACGCATCCGCCACCGGCCCGGCGCCGAGGATCGCGGCGAGCATGATGTCGCGCGCAAAGCCAGTCAGCCGCGAAAGGAGCGTGTAGCCGCCAACGGTAAAGATACGACCGAGCATCCGCCGCTTCTAGCGCACATTCGGTTCCGATTGCATCAGAACCGAAGCGCTATTTTTAGCTTGACGCGTTTTCTTCACGCGAACCGGTATCCACCCCGCATCAAGTGCGGGGCAGGCTTTCGCTCGAAAACGCTATGGACATGCGGCGTCGCATCAAAATGGCGAAATCAAGCGCCCAGCGCGCCGCGCACAGCCTTGATGATCCGCTCCTGGGTCGGCTCGTCGAGATAGGCATGCATCGGCAGGCTGATGACATCTTCCGAAAGCTTCTCGCTGACCGGCAAGCCGCCGGCCGCGACCGGGAAATTCCGATAGGCGGTCTGCTGATGCATCGATTTCGGGTAATAGATCGCGGTCGGAATGCCCTGCGCCTTCAGCGCCGCGGCGAAGCCTTCGCGGTCGATGCCTTTCGGGAGCCGGATGGTGTATTGCGCCCACACCGAGGTGCATCCCAAGGCGAGGCGTGGCACCGACACCACATTGCCAAGGCCGCGCGCGTAGCGCTCGGCGACCTGGTTGCGCGCGGCGATTTCGTCCTCGAAGATTTTCAGTTTCTCGATCAGGATCGCGGCCTGCATGGTATCGAGCCGCGCCGTCAGCCCGAGGCGGACATTGTCGTATTTGTCCGATCCTTGACCGTGGACGCGAACGCTGCGCAGATCGGCGGCCAATTGCGCATCGTCGGTGAAGATCGCGCCGCCGTCGCCGAAGCATCCGAGCGGTTTGGCAGGGAAAAAGCTGGTCGCGGTGGCAAGTCCGATGCTGCCGAGACGGCGGCCCTTGTAAGTTGCGCCAAAACCCTGCGCGGCATCGTCGAGAACGAACATCCCCTCGGCTTCGGCGATCGCCGCGATCGTATCATGATCCGCGGGCTGCCCGAACAAATCGACAGGGATGATCGCTCTCGGCTTGAGCCCGCGCTTCCTGGCGACCGCGATGCCGTCCTTCAACGAATTGGGATCGATATTGAACGTCGCCTCGTCGACATCGACAAAGACGGGCGTGGCGCCAAGAAGGGCGACCACTTCGCCGGTCGCGCAGAACGTAAAGGTCGGGCAGATCACGGCATCGCCCGGGCCAATTCTTTTGGCCATCAACACCATCAGCAGCGCGTCGGTGCCGCTGGCGCAGGCGACCACATGTTTCGCGCCGCTGAAAGCCGCAAGATCCGCTTCCAGTCGCGCCACTTCCGGCCCGTTGATGAACTGGCAATGCGTCAGCACGCCCGTGACCGCATCGTCGATGCGCTTGCCGAGGCGGTGACGTTGCTCGACGATGTCAATGAACGCGATAGCTTGAGCTGGCGTGTGCTGATTCATGCAATCCTCTGAAGAAGTAAATAAGGTCAGCCGACGACGCGGCGCGGCCCTTTGCGGGCGGAAGAGCTTGCAGCCGGCTTGGCGGGCGTTTCCAGGCAACGGATCGCGATCTCAAGGCTCGCCACGCCCTCTTCGCCGGTAACGGCCGAGACGCCGCCGGCGCGGACGGAAGCCAGGAACGCGATCAATTCAGCGCGTAGCGGCTCATCATGGCCGACCGGGAGATGACGCATCGAATAGCTGCCGTCCGGCTTGAAACCGAAGCACTCGGTGACCTGGCGGGTGAGAAGGTCGCCCATGACATACTTGCCGCGGGTAGCGACGGTGACGTTGCGCGCCTTGAACGGGGTCAGCCAGTTGGTGTTGATATGCGCCAGCACGCCGGAGGCGGTGCGGAACTGCAGCAGCGCGATATCCTCGCGCTCGGCAACGGCGCTCGAGAGCTGCGGCTGCACCTCCACGATATCCGACTCGGTGAACCAGCGGATCAGATCGATGTCGTGTACCGCAAGATCGATGACCACGCCGACATTCGACATTCGCGGCGGAAACGGACCGACGCGGGTGATCGCGATCGAGAGGATGTCTTCGCCAGTGATCGCCTGCTTGATGGCGGCGACGGCCGGATTGAACCGCTCGACATGGCCCACCATCAGCGTCACCCCGGCGCGGCGGGCGGCGTCGACAATCTCCTGTCCTTCCTCCACCGAGGACGCGATCGGCTTTTCCACCAGCACGTGGATGCCGCGCGCGATGCTGGCCAGCGAGATCTCATGATGAAGATGCGTCGGCGCGGCAATGGTCACCGCCTCCACGCCTTCCGCGATCAGTTCGTCGAGGCTCTCGAAGGTGCGGCATCCCGCCAGTTCGGTGGCGCGCGCCCGATGCGCCGGCAACGGATCGACGACGCCGACCAGCGTCGTATCCGGCAACCCGGCCAGCACACGGGCGTGATTGCTG
Organism: uncultured Pseudomonadota bacterium; assembly: GCA_963771225.1. Classification (GTDB taxonomy): domain Bacteria; phylum Pseudomonadota; class Alphaproteobacteria; order Rhizobiales; family Xanthobacteraceae; genus Bradyrhizobium. Next base: position 496,587 of record CAVYSR010000020.1, read on the forward strand.
CCCATGACGCCGGCGCCAATGACGCCGACGCGCAGCGACCGTTTCGCCTCGGCTTTGGCGCCCGATGCGGATGCTTTGGAAGTCATATTGTCAGCCTCGTCATCAGCCTGTCGTCAGCCTTCGGCGATTCTGCCGCCCGGCCGTCCCGGTGGTTCTCCTAGCACGTCGCCCCACATGTGGCGAATGCCGAGAGATAATCCCGGACACGTTTTGAGTCAAAAAATTACGCCTCCGAACAAAGGTGGCCATCTGCAATTATCTCATCGAATCAAATTCCCCTGCTAACAGGGAAGAATACAGGGATTTCGACAGATTTTCGGCTGTTAAATCGAAGAATCTTTGCTGAAAGGCCGACGGCGCAGGCAGTTCTTGATTTTATCGCGTGAAATTTAGCAGGGTAAGAAATGGAGTAAACAGGGCTTGGTCTTTGGAGATCAGGGAACTAACAGGGAAATCGGGAGACGGGAATTCCCAAAACCGCTGATGGCGAGCCCTCTAAACCCGATCGACGCGCAAGAACTCATGACCCCTATGACCCCATGCATTCAGCATGTGCAGCCGAAGCGGCAGGTCAACTGGCCATCCCAACGTCTTGGTGGACGGCATACCCGGCAACGCCCACTTTCCCTTCGGCTTTGTGACCGCCACAACGAATCCGCTGACCCGCACGCCCTCTAGATTACGCTGAACGTCGCAAGCTTTTGCCTACCTCCGCCGAGAACCATACTGCTTTAGGATCCAAGTCGCGAAGCTTGATCGGTCGCGGTCCGTGCTGCGCGTACTTCGAACAAACCGCCCGTGATCACGAACCGCTCCGCAAACGCCCTTTCCACCGCAGCAAGATTGGAGTGATGAACGATCAACTGCGGCGGTGTGGGCCCAGAAGGTAGCGCTAGCGCCGTCTCCTTCGATCCGGACGTTCACCACAGGGCTTCTTGAAAGCAAGCTGTTCGGGGGGCGGCAGCGACTCGTTCATTTTCCACGCCCCACGATTCCAATGACAACCCGATTCTCGTCTACGCCGTGCTCTTTCGCGTACCTACGGATGAAGGTGTCGACATAGGTGTCCCCAGTTTCGCTTGAAATCTTCGCCCGTATCTGCGCTGGCGTAAGACGAACAGACCAAATCGCCAGTTTTTTCAGTTCGCCGACGTCGTGGCCGACGTTCTTGCGCGCTGGCTTATCCAGTGGAATGAAGATGGGGATTTTGAAGCTAAGCGGACGCTTTTCCTTTTGAAGTGTCTCCCAGGCGCGATCGAAGGCTGCAATCAGTGGATTCCTATCGAAGGCCAGAACTTCGGTGTCTTTTGCGTTGTTCTCAGCCGGGACGATGGCCAGTACAAGCTCAACGGCGTGAAGCGTTTTCCAGTGATTGTCCGGTTGCCTTGTAAAGCTTATCACCCGTTCTTTCGGAGCTTTCACCGCAACATTTAGCTTTTGTCCGTCCTTCTCAGCCACCAACCTCGATCCCGGCAGGTATCCCTGCCCAGGATTCACGCGAACCTTAAAACCGCGGTCGACCATAACCGCGCGGGCAGCCACCCGTAGTAACGCGCTTTTTATCAGCAAACGCCTAGCCTCATCGGAGCTTTCGGGGTAAACTACATTGTATAATGGTTATATGTACATTCCGAAGTAGGGTTTGGCAAGGCTAGTAATGAGTTTGCAACGAAATTCCCGGGTGATCCAACGTGTGCCGCTCGACACGCTGCGGCTGCCTGACTTGATGATTAAGCGCCATCCGAAAAAACAGATTGAAAAAGCACAGAAATTCTTGGCGGCGAACGACCAGATCCCGTTGGTCTACGTTGGGCCGGACGGCGAAATTCTATTTGGAGAGGAGATTTGGCTGGCGCTTAACGCGAATGGTGTGAAGGAAGTCGATGCCGTAATCGTTAACGACAAGTCTCCCGCAGAGCTCAAAGCAATTCGGCTCGCGCTGCACCGCATCCCTCTGGATGCAAAATCGGACGATCCAAATATCCGCCTCCTCCTGGAAGAATTGGCTGGCGTGGATTTCGACCTGGATTTGACCGGCTTCGATGCGTCAGAGATCGACAACTATCTGAAATCTCGATATGCCAAAAGCGAATGTTGAGGAAACCGGCTCAGATATCCCCCCAATCGGTACCGAGCCCGTGTCGGCACCAGGCTCCATCTGGGGATTAGGCAATCACCGCATCGGGTGCGGCAGCGCCACCGATCTCGAATTGGTTCGTCGTGTTCTGAACTACCGCAGTGCTGCCGTCTGCTTCGCGGATCCACCGTCTGAGGTGGCTGACTTCGTGGGCGGCAAAGGTCCCCACCGGCATCGCGAGCGCGTCGAAGAGGCTGGAGAACTGTCCGATGGAAAGTTGTTGCGAAACTCGCTTTCCGTTCTAAAGGTGTGCTCTAGCCCCACCGCAGTGATCTACGTCAGCACCGACTGGCAGCACCTCATGGAAATGACCGTGGCCGGACGTGCCTGCGGTATGCCACTCTGTCAGATCATCACGTGGGTTAAGTCGAGTGTCGGTAAAGGCGGCATCTATCGAAACCAAAGCGAATTTATTTGCGTCTTTCGCGCAGGCGATGAGACCCCTTTAGACAATGTCGAACGCGGTCGGCAGCGCCGCAACCGAACCAATGTCTGGCACTACCCGAGCACGTCATCCTTTGGCAAGGAGCACGACAACCTACTGCGCCCAACGGTCAAGCCCGTCGCTCTGATCGCCGACGCGCTCCGCGATGTGACCAAACGTGGCGACGTCGTCCTCGATACGTTTTTGAACTCGGGCTGGACGCTTATAGCGGCCCAAGAAACCGGCCGCATTTGCTGTGGCGTTGAATTCGATCCACTCCACGTCGACGTCGCGATCCGGCGCTGGCAGAACACCACTGGCCGGGACGCAATCCTGCTCGAAACCGGCGAGCCGTTCAATGCGTCCGCCCGGGGGCGCCTTGCTGGACCACCAGAGGCAAACCATGGTGAATGACCTTGGCGATAGCGGTTTTCGCCGTCCCCCCAACCGCACCCAATTCCAAAAAGGCATCAGCGGGAATCCGCGCGGCAGGCCCAAGAAGATCTCCAGCTTCAAATCCGATCTCGCCAACGAGCTGCAGGAAAAAATAGTTCTGACCGAGAACGGCAAGGAGCGTCGCATCACCAAGCAGCGGGCCTTCGTTAAGACGCTTACGGCCGCTGCCATCAAGAAGGACATTCGCGCCGTCAACGCACTGTTGGCATGCATGCGGTATTTTGGCGTGGGTACGGAAGAACAAAATTCCGAAATCGCCGACACCGACGATCTCGATATTCTCGAAAACTACCTCGAGCGCGAACGCCATCGCCGCGGGTCGATACAGCAGCCAGCATCAACTGCAAAGAAAAGGTAAAGCATCATCAAAACGTTAGCTTCAAAAATCTATGCGAAGAGCCTGCAGACCCTGGTCGAAAAAGCTTTTCGCTCACTTAACGGAAAACGATTGAGCAATTCTCAGTTGTACGTCAGCTTACTCGTCTGGAATCTAGAACAATTCTTGCAAGGCGACATTAAGCAACTTCTCGTTAATCTGCCGGGTAGACATCTGAAGACGTTTATCTGTTCCGTGTGCTTCCCCGCTTTTGCATTGGGTTTGGATCCCACGCTCAAGTTCATGATCGTCGCCTACAACGAGAACCTCGCAGAAGACATTGTACGTCAAATTCGCGAGATCATGGAGAGTTCTTGGTATCGGGCGGCATTCAAGACCCGCATATCTGAGGGACACTCGCGAAAAGACGATTTTACTATAGAGGGCGGAGGGCGCGTTCGGGCCGTACCCGTTCGTAGCGTTACCGGCAGAGGCGGCGACATCATTATATTTGATGACCCGCACAACGCCGCCGACTGGGACAACGATCGACAGAAGGCGAAAGTGATCGAGACCTTTGAAATGCTGGTGTCCCGGCGTGACGGCGGGAAACTATCGCAAATACTCGTGGTCGGGCATCGCATCGCAGAAGACGATCTCTCAGCGCATATTCTGGAGCGAGGCGACTTCGAACATGTCTGCCTTCCGCTGTTCGCGCCGAAGAAAATGAGCTTCAAGATGGGGCACGAAACGTTTCGTCTCGCCAAAGGCGAAACCTTGCGCCCCGACGCCTACCCGCCCGACGAAATCGAATCCATGCGCAAGCATCACCAGGGCCCTCCATTTTGGCTTTACTTTCAGCAGGGCCTCGGTGCCCGGCAAGATGACTTCCAAATCGACGTTTCACATTTTCCATTTCTTAGAGGCGGCCCAGCCGGCAGACAGGTGCCAAAGGGCGTGCCGGTGGTGTTGAGCGTCGACCCCACGCAGACGACGAACTCCTCTAGCCGCAACGTCATTCATGTCTACGCCATCAGGGGAGACCGCTATGAATTTCTTCAAGCGTTCGCAGAAAAATGTTCATTCCGTCGACTTGCCCGTAAGGCGGTGTCTTTTGCAAAGCGATATAACGCTTGGTTCGTACTTATCGAAAATACTGCGCGGGGGCCCGACCTGATTGAAGAGCTCCAAACGAGGCTTCCGGCAGTGATGATAATACCGGTAAATCCGCGCGGAACGAAAGCGGCCCGACTGCGCCAATTTGCATCCATCATCCGAGCCAAGCGGATCAGCATTAGTCCAATACCCGCGGTTGAGGAGGCGATTGGCGAGATCGTAATGTATCCGAATAGCTCCTACGACGACCACGTCGATACCATGACCAATTTTCTATCTAAAGCGCCGAGCCTTAAGGCGTCGGATCTAACCCGTTTTCCTGATCGCGGGGCCGTTGGCGGGACAGCGTTGGCAAGTAGGCCCGCGGGAGGCCGGCCTCAAGTTGATGGAATTGCAAGCGTGCGAGCGCATAGTATTTTGGATAGACCCTCGCCGCTGCCCGACTTTTCGAATGGGCGAGTGGAACCCCAGCCAAAAAAGGGCGGACGGTCACCCTACACCGCCAGCTCGGAGCCCATTTATGTGGTTACCGGCGGAAAAAGGGTGCGCATTACATAGGCTTCGCTTGGGATCAATGTCGCCCCGGGATCACCGGTTGCGGTCGTTTCTGTCAAAATAGCTTACCACTACCAAGCGCGTCGGTAGGGGCGGTCGTGGAAGTTCAGAAGGAACCTTGTGGCCACTCGGCCAACAACCTCCAAATCGGAGGACTTGGCCTTTTCGTGGTCGCTTCTGATGTCCACGCTTTTATTCGCGAGAGATTGGGTTCGTTTTGCAATTTTCCTTGTTTCCCAGGACGGCAGGGTTTTTCTGCCATCAAAGTCTGTTTGCGCAAAAAGGCTATTTAATTCCGCTGATAATCATCCTCGATGCGGATGATGTCGTCCTCGCCGAGATAGCTGCCGGTCTGGACCTCGATCAATTCCAGCATGATCTTGCCGGGATTTTCCAGCCGGTGGACGGCGCCGATCGGGATATAGATCAATTCGTTTTCGTGCACGATCTTGACGAGGTCGTTGACCGTGACGCGTGCGGCGCCGCGCACCACGATCCAGTGTTCGGAGCGATGGTGATGCTTTTGCAGCGAAAGCCGCTCGCCCGCCTTCACGGTGATGCGCTTGACCTGATGACGTTCGCCGATGTCGACCGATTGGTAGGCTCCCCACGGACGATGAACCCTGAGATGATTCTCGGTGACATCCGGTGCGACGGTCTTCAGCTTGGCCACCAGCCGCTTCAATCCGTTGGCATCCTTCTGGCGCGATACCAGCACCGCATCCTGGGTGGCCACGACCACCAGATCGTCGACACCCTCCAGCGCGACCAGCGCCTTGTCGGTCGAAACGTTGCAGTTGCGGGAGTCCTCGAACACCGCAGCCCCCTGCGCGGCATTGCCCTGGCCGTCCTTGTCGGACAATTCCCACACCGCATGCCACGAGCCAACATCGGACCAGCCGCACGCCACCGGCACGACCGCGGCATGCGCGGTCTTTTCCATCACCGCGTAGTCGATCGAGATGGCTTTCGCCGCTGCGAATGCATCCGTGTCGAGCGTGACAAATCCGAGATCGCGCCCGGCCTTGCTCACGGCATCGGTGACGGCCTGCACGCTTTCCGCATCGACGGAGCGGTATTCGTCGAGCAGAACAGAGGCGCGAAACATGAAATTGCCGCTGTTCCAGAGATACCCGGCCTTGATGTAACCGGCAGCCGTTGCCGGATCTGGCTTCTCGACGAACTTCGCAACCGCGCGAACCGCGCCGGAGATGACGTCGCCGGGGCTGATATAGCCGTATTCGGTGGCGGCGCGCTCGGGCTGCACCCCGAAGGTGACGATGCGTCCCGCATCGGCCGCGACCAGCCCCTGCCGGCAGGCGGCGACAAAGGCGTCGGTGTCGCGGACGACGTGATCGGCGGCGAGCGCCAGAACGATCGCCGCGCTGTCGCGCGTCTGCGCGAATACCGCGCCGGCGGCAATCGCCGGACCGGAATCCCGCCGTATCGGCTCCAGCAGGATATCGGCCTCCAGCCCGATCTCGGCCAGTTGCTCCAGCACCATGAAGCGATACGCCGCGTTGGTGATCACGATCGGACGCTCGAACAGCGTCGCATCCGAAACCCTCAAAAGCGTATCTTGAAACGTCGAACGCACCCCGAACAGGGGCAGGAATTGTTTCGGACGGCCCTCGCGCGAGGCCGGCCATAGCCGCGTTCCGGCTCCGCCGCACATGATCAGTGGAACAATTCGTCGGTCCATTGGCGTCCTCAAAACTTGGGTGTCCTCAAAGCTTGTGTAGTCGCGATACCACGCGACAAAATCACGAATGCCGTCCTCAAGGGAGGTCTGCGGCCTGAAACCGACGTCGCGCATCAGATCTCCGACATCGGCGAAGGTTTCGGTGACGTCGCCAGGCTGCATCGGCAGCATATCCTTTACCGCCATCCGGCCCAACTCCTTCTCCAGCAGCGCCACCAGAACCATCAGTTCTTCCGGGTGCTGGTTGCCGACATTGTAGATCCGCGCCGGCGGCCCCCCGGCGGCCGCTTGCGGAATGTGATCGACCAGCCGCAATATAATGCGTGTAACGTCGCCGACATGGGTGAAGTCGCGGCGCATCTTGCCATGGTTAAAAAGCTTGATCGGCGTGCCTTCGACGATCGCTTTGGCAAACAGGAAGACCGCCATGTCGGGCCGTCCCCATGGCCCATAGATGGTAAAAAATCGCAAACCCGTGACCGGCAGGCGATAGAGATGGCTGTAGCAATAAGCCATCAGTTCGTTGGCCTTTTTCGTCGCCGCATAGAGACTGACCGGATGATCGGTCATGTCGCCGACTGAAAACGGCAACTTTGTGTTGGCGCCGTAAATCGACGACGACGATGCATACACCAGATGACGGCATTCATTGTGCCGGCATCCTTCCAGGACATTGGCAAAGCCCTCGAGATTGGCGTCGATATAAACTTGCGGATGATCGATCGAATGCCGCACGCCGGGCTGGGCGGCGAGGTGGACCACCACCGCGAACCGATGCCTGGCAAACAGCGCGGCCATGGCCGGACGATCCGCCAGATCGGCCTGCACGAAATTGAACCGCGAATTCTCGCGCAGAATGTTCAGTCGCGCCTGTTTCAGCGCCGGATCATAATAATCATTAAGATTGTCCAGGCCGACGACATCACGGCCTTCCGCCAGTAACTGGCGGGCGATATGAAAGCCGATAAAGCCCGCAGCACCCGTCACCAATATGGTCTGATCCGACATCATGTCCTTTGCGGGCATCGGTTTGGCCCACCCGCAACCTGCGCCAGCGCCTCTTTACCCGCCGTATCGAGGGTGTCGCAATACCCAGTTGCGCGGCTATTGCCAGATCGGCTTTAAAACCATACCAAGGCGGCGAAGTTCGGCGCGCGGCGCCGGGTTGCGCTGTTTTTGATACCCTCTCAAACTTGTTCTCAAACTTGGCGAGCGCGGGCGAGATGCGCCGGATTCTGCTTTCGACCGCAAAAATTCTGGTGTCCGCGGCGCTGCTTTATTTCTCGCTGCGCAAGGTCAACCTCACCGACCTCGCCTCACGCCTCGATCTGGCGAGCCTGGGCTGGATCGGGCTCGCCATCGCCGTTACCTTCCTGCAGATCTTTATCGGTGCATTACGATGGCGCGAGATCAGCACCGAGTGCGACGCGCCGCTCGAAACCCGGCAGGCGATGCGCTTCAATCTGATCGGAACGTTCTTCAACCAGACCCTGCCGTCCTCGATCGGAGGCGACGCCGTGCGGCTTTGGCTGGTGGCGCGCGGCGGCGCCGGATGGCGCGCGGCGACCTATTCCATCTTTGTCGACCGCGCCATCGGCCTCATCGCGCTGGCGGTCATCATCGTCGCGAGCCTGCCCTGGAGCTACAGCCTGATCCGCGATCCCGACGGCCGGTCGGCGCTGCTGCTGGTCGATTTCGCGGCGCTGGCAAGCGGCGCGGGGTTTCTCGTTCTCGGCGTGTTGCCGTTTCCCTGGCTGAAGCACTGGTGGGGGACGCATCATCTCTATGCCTGCTCGGTGATCGCGAACCGGGTGATTTTCAGCCGCGCGCATGGACCCGCGATTGCGGTGTTGTCGCTGCTGGTTCATGTTCTCGCCGTCGTCATCGCCTGGTGCGTGGTGCAATCGATCGCCGCACCGGTGCAGTTCGGTCAGATTTTCCAGCTGATTCCCCCGGTGATGCTGATCACCATGCTGCCGATCTCGATTGCCGGCTGGGGTGTGCGCGAGGCCACCCTGGGGCTTGCCTTCGGCTATGCCGGACTGATGACCAATGAAGGCGTCAACGTTTCGCTGCTGTTTGGCGCGGTATACTTCCTCGTCGGCGCCTTCGGCGGCCTGGTGTGGATTTTCAGCGCCGAGAAGGCCGCCCAAGGCACCGCGCCGATCGAAGTTCCCAAATAAACTTCCAAACTTGCATCCCAGCAACGGCCACGCGCAGCATGATTCTTTCCGAACCGCTTCTGTTGCTTTTCGCCGTGCTCGCGGCAGCGGTGCTTTCGGCCCTCATGACATGGGCGATCCGGCCGGTGCTGCTGCGGCACGCGCTGGCAACGCCAAACGCGCGGTCCTCGCATCGCATTCCGACGCCGCAGGGCGCCGGCATCGCCGTGATCGCGGCGACGCTGGTGGTCGCGGGAGGACGTGATGGCCTGTGTCGGCACGATGGCGCTGACGATCCCGGTCGCGGTTTTCGCAGCCTCGCTGTTCATGGCCGTCGTAGGGTTCGCGGATGACCTGAAATCCATCCCGGTGCTGACGCGACTGCTGCTGCAGGCTTTGGCCGTCGGCGCGATCATCTTTACCGCGCCCGGCGAGATCCGGATCGTTCCGCCCTGTCCGATCTGGATCGAACGCGGCCTGCTTTTGCTCGCGGGCCTCTGGTTTGTGAATCTGGTCAACTTCATGGACGGGCTGGACTGGATGACGGTGGCCGAAGTGGTCCCGATCACCGGCGCGATGGTTGATCCTCGGATCGCTTGGCGGGTTTCCGCTGCCGGCAACCATCGTCGCCGCGGCACTCTGCGGCGCGATGCTGGGCTTTGCGCCGTTCAACCGTCCGGTGGCGAAGATCTTTCTCGGCGACGTCGGCAGCCTGCCGATCGGCTTGCTGCTGGGCTGGTGCCTGCTGCAACTGGCCATCATCAGCAATTCGCCGCTGCATTGCTGCTGCCGCTGTATTATCTTTTGGACGCCACCACGACCCTGTTGCGCCGGCTCGTCAACCGCGAGCCGTTCTGGGCGGCGCATCGCTCGCATTTCTATCAGCGCGCGACCGACAACGGTTTTACGGTGTCGCGGGTGGTGGGCGAAGTGTTCGCGCTCAATATCGGGCTGGCGGCACTGGCGGCCGGATCGATCATGGCGCCATCCGTTGCGACCAAGCTAGCGTGTCTTGCCATCGGCGCCATCGCCACGGCCTCGCTATTGCGCCGGTTCGCGCGACCGCGCACCTGATCCAACGGCAAAATCTATTCGAGCCTCGCGCAACAGCTTTTGCATCAGGTCAGCATAGGCAGCCATCGCATCCGCAAAATTGTAGCGCTGCGCGATTTTAGCGGCGCGTTCGGCCCTTGAGGGATCCTCGGACCGCGATGCGATATCTATCATGCGCGCCAGCGCATCTGGATTGCCCGGCTCGACCACCCAGCCAAGATCATGCTCGCTGACGGTCAGCGCCGCCTCGGCATTCGGTTCGGAAAGCAGCAGCACCGGCCGGCCGATCGCCAGCAGATTGTAGAACCGGCTCGGCACCGAGATGCCGGCGAGGTGCTTGCGATAGGGAATGAGCCAGATGTCGGCCGCGGCAAGAAACTGTTCGAGGTCTTCTTCCGGCACGCGCTCGACCAATGTCACGTTCGGCAGATTGGCCGCGGATTGCAGGTGCTTGAGCCGCTCGAAGCCGATGCCCCACCCCGACAGCAGAAAATGAATGTCCGGATTGTCCCGCAACAAACGCGCGGCATCGAACACGACATCCGGATCGTGCGTAAAGCCAAGATTGCCGGAAAGACCAACTAAAAAGCGCGCCGCGTGCGGGCGGCGATAGGGATTGTCTGGAAGAATCGGCCGCACACCCGGCACCAGCGTGGCCCAATTGGGAATAAACCGGATCTTGTCGGATGTGACGCCCTTGTAACGCAACAGCAGCGCTTCGGTGTCCCGCCCGATGATAATGACGGCATTCAGCGCGCGAAACATCAGCGCGTTGGCGCCACGGATTGCCTTGGCGAGAAGCGACGAAGGCCCGAGAAGGCCGGCCATCACCAGAACGTCGGGATAAAGGTCGTGCATGATCAGGGCTGATCGGGCGCGCTTCAATCTGGCCGCGGCGGCAACCGCATAAGGCAACATGAAAGGCGCCGGAACGGTGAGCGCCACGTCGCCACGGCGCAATTTCAGCAACAGCGCCACGAACACGCGCAGGCTGAACAGCGCTTCGGCAGCCCCGCGCCGGATCAGCGCGGCTTTTGCCGGTATCCTGTTTTTGACTTCGACGACCACCGGTCGATCCTTAACCGTCAGCCTCATGCGAGGCGGAGCCCGGCGTTCCCGAAATCACCAGGACCGGCGCTTGCGCCACCAGATGGCCGGCAATGACAGCCATGATGGCCGCGGTCGTGCTCTGATCCGGCGGATAGTGCTGGCTGACGACAACTATTTTTGCGGTGTCTTGGATTTTCGCGACCTTTTGGATTTTTGCGGTCTGATCCATAATAGCCTTCGGCGTGGTCGCGTCGGATTACGCGGCCGTCGAACCGAATTCGGGAACGGCATCCTTCAGCACGGCCTTGATGGTCACTCGATCGTCATTCGCAATCGCCTTTTCAAGCGCTGCGATCCACTTCCGCAGCGCCGGCATCGGCGGCTCGTTGGGCTTGGCCGCCATGATGCCGGCGACGCCGATCTCGACCGCCGGTTCCTCGCTGGCGAACAGGATTTCATTCAAGCGCTCGCCCGGCCGCATCCCGGTAAACACGATCTCGATGTCATGGCCGGGCTCGAGGCCCGACAGGCGGATCATCCGCTCGGCCAGTTCGACGATCTTGACCGGATGTCCCATGTTGAGGACGTAGACCGACACATCCGCGCGCGCCGGCGCCAGAGCGTGGGTCGCGGCCGTCAGCACCAGATCGCAGGCTTCCCGGATCGTCATGAAATACCTGACCATGTCGGGATGGGTGACCGTGACCGGCCCGCCCGCCTCGATTTGCGCCTTGAATTTCGGCACCACCGAGCCGTTCGATGCCAGCACATTGCCGAAGCGCACCGAAATGAACCGCATCCGCGGCTTGCCATCGGTTTCCGCCGCCAGATCATGATCGAGCGCCTGGCAATACATCTCGGCAAATCGCTTGGTCAGGCCCAGCATCGAGACCGGCTCGATCGCCTTGTCGGTCGAAATCATCACCATCGCCTCGGCGCCGGCGGCCAGCGCCGCATCGGCGACATTGACCGATCCGAAGATGTTGGTCTTGACGCCTTCGCTCCAGTCGCGCTCGAGGATCGGCACATGCTTGAGGGCGGCGGCGTGAAACACGATGTTCGGCTTGAACTCCTTCATCAGCCGCATGATGCGTTCGCGGTCGCGGATATCGGCGATCCGGCCTTCGATGACCGCGCTGGATTCGCGCTCGGCCAGCGATTCCATTACCGCATAGAGCGCCGGCTCCGAATTTTCGATCACCAGCAGCCGCGCGGCGCCGAAGGTGGCGACACGTTCGCAAATTTCCGAACCGATCGAGCCGCCGCCGCCTGTGACGATCACCGCCTTGTCGCTCACCAGCGCTTCGAGACGCGCATAGTCGATATTGACGCTGGAGCGCAGCAGCAGGTCCTCGACGGCGACCGTTGTCAGCCGCGGCGTATCTCCGCTCTCCAGCGACGGCAGGCGGCTGACGATCACGCCAAGCCGGCGCGCCCGCATCAAGACGGCTTCCGGATGCGCCTCCGGATCGAATGCCGACGGCGTCATCACCACGCGCGCGATCGGCTTGTCCCGTCTGGCGAAATCGCGGATCACATCCTCGATGTCGTCGATGCCGCCAAGCACCGGAACGTTTCGGATCGACTGGCCGCGGTCGGCCATCGACGGCGACAACACGCCGACCGGCCACAGCCGGGTGACGGCGCCGCTTTCGATGCCACGCAGCAGGATCTCCGCATCGGCGGCGCGGCCGACCAGCAGCGTCAGCGACGCGCCATCGGTGCGGGCATGACGGCGGACGCGCGTATAGCGGAAATAACGGTAGGCAAAGCGCGACGCACTCAGGAAAAATACCTCGAGGAACCAGTACAGAACGATGGTGACCTTGCCGAGGAAGAAGCTGCCGTGGACGTTGGGCGCGACAAAAATGTAGTCCAGCACCAGAAGCGCCAGCGCCAGTATCGTGGCCGCGCGCAAGATATTCAACGCATCCGGCAACGAAATGAAACGCCATTTCGTGGTGGTCAGATTGCAGACGTAACAGACCACCACGCTGAAGACGATGAAATAGGGCAGGATGCGCAGCAACAGCGGCACGCGATCGAAGAAATTCTCGCTGCCTTCGAAGCGCAGATAGAAGCTTGCGAACAACGCCAGCACGGTCGCCAGCGCGTCGTGCGTTGCGATCAATCCGTTGCGCAAGGTCAGATTTGAGAGACCCGTCATTTCGCTGACCTGCGCGCGCGATCGACCAGCGACGTCGTGCTGAAACCGGGCAAGACCTCGACCAGCAGCACTTGCCCGCCGGCAGCTTCGACGATCTCGTGGCCGACGACCTGTTCGCGGGTATAGTCTCCGCCCTTCACCAGCACGCTCGGCCTGACTTGCGTGATCAACTTGATCGGGGTGTCTTCCGCAAACAGCACCACGAGATCGACCGCCTCCAGCGCCGCCAGCACTTCGGCGCGGGCGCGCTCGTTCTGCACCGGCCGGTCCTTGCCCTTCAGCCGCGCCACCGACGCATCGCTGTTGAGGCCGACGATCAGCCGGTCGCAGGCGCCGCGCGCCGCCGTCAATAGCTTGACGTGTCCGGGATGCAGGATATCGAAGCAGCCGTTGGTGAAACCGACGCGCAGGCCCTGCTTTCGCCAATCCTTGAGCTGCGCGTCGAGCTCGCCGCTCGTCGCCATGATCTTTTCTTCAGCCGCCAGATAAGCATGCGGCAGGATCTTGCGCCGCAATTCCGCCGACGTGACAACGGCCGTGCCCTTCTTGCTGACCGCGACCGCGGCTGCCGCATTCGCCATCCGCAAGGCGGTCTCCCAATCGGCCCCTGCCGCCAGCGCCACCGCGAGCACCGCGGCAACGGTATCGCCGGCGCCCGAGACGTCGCGCACCTTGACCGGTTGGGCCGGAACATGAATGACATCGCCCTGGCGCGGCACCAGGGTCATGCCGTGCTCGCTCTGCGTCACCAGCACGGCTTCGCAATCGGCCAACTGCATGACGTCCTGCGCCGCATCGGCGATATTTTTTTCGGTGTCGGCGCGGCTGCGGGTGGCTTCGGCGAATTCCTTGCGGTTGGGCGTCAGCAGCGTCGCGCCGCGATAGATCGCAAAATTCGGATTCTTGGGATCGACGATCACGCGCTTGCCGAGTTTTCGCGCGGCGTCGATGATGTTGCGGATGACCCGCGCGGTCAGCACGCCCTTGGCGTAATCGGACAACAGCACGATATCGGCGCGCGGCAGGCATGGCAGGATGCTGTCGAGCAATTTCTGCTCGATCTCGGCGGAGGCAGGTTGAGCCAGTTCCCAATCCGCGCGCAGCATATGGGTGGAGAAATGCTCGGATACAAAGCGCACCTTGCGCGTGGTCGGCCGCGCGGAGTCGCAAACCAGCACGCTGTCAATTCTGGTCTCCTGCGCCAGCGCCGCTTTCAGTTTCGCGCCCGCCTCGTCCTCGCCGATCAATCCGACGAAGATGCAGCGCGCCCCGAGGCTCGCGATATTGCGCGCCACATTGCCGGCGCCGCCGATATTGGTCTCGCTGCGCTGGACCGCGATCACCGGCGCGGGTGCTTCCGGTGAAATCCGCGACACCTCGCCATAGACGAATTCGTCGAGCATGAGGTCGCCGACGCAGAGCACGGTCTGGCTGATCATCGCATGCGACAGGGCGTCAAAATCGAACATCGGAACTCGTTATCTGTTGCGCCGCCAACTTACTTCACCTCTCCCCTTGCGGGAGAGGTCGGATCGCATCGCTAGATGCGATCCGGGTGAGGGGTTGCGACCCATCGTTAGGCCGTAACCCCTCACCCCAACCCTCTCCCACAAGGGGAGAGGGAGCTCGCTGCCGTTGCATTTGCGAAATCAATCTAATCTCACCTTGCTCTAGCGGAAACGATCGGCGCGATCGAGGAAGCCCTTGACGTAGGTCTCGACCGCCGCTTCCAGCGCCGTGAAGCCGCCATTGTAGCCCGCATGGCGCAAACGGGCGACATCGCCTTGCGTGAAGTACTGGTAGCTGCCGCGAATTTGCTCGGGCATCTCGACATATTCGATATTCGCAGGCTGGCCGAGCGCGGCATAGGCTGCGAGCATCACATCCCTGAAGCTGCGGGCCTTGCCGGTTCCGACGTTGAAGATGCCGCTGACCGACGGCGTCGCGAGCAGCCACATCATCACAGACACCACGTCGTCGACATAGATGAAATCGCGGCGCTGGTCGCCGTCGGCGATCCCTTCGCGATGGGACTTGAACAATTGCACCGGCCGGCCGGCCTTGATGTCGTCGAAGCGCCGCGCCAGCACGCTCATCATGGTGCCCTTGTGATATTCATTGGGGCCGAACACGTTGAAGAATTTCAGGCCGGCCCATTGCGGCGGCAGCTTTTCGCCGCGGCTGGCGCGCTCGGCGACCGCCATGTCGAACAGATGCTTGCTCCATCCATACAGATTCATCGGCCGCAACGTCTTCAATGCGGATATCGAGCCGTCATCGTGAAAGCCCCGCGCGCCATCGCCATAGGTCGAGGCCGATGAAGCATAGATGAAAGGGGTCGCGTTTGCCGTGCACCAGTCGAGCAGCCGCATCGACAGCCGGAAATTGGTCTCGATCACCAGATCGCCGTCGGTTGCGGTGGTCTCGGAAATGGCGCCGAGGTGAATGATGGCCTCTATCCGCCGGCCGTCGAGCCAGGCCGGCAGTTGCGCCGGCGGCACGATGTCGGCAAGCTGGCGCTTGGCGAGATTGCGCCATTTGCCGTCATGGCCGAGGATATCGCAAACGGCGACATCGGCGCGCCCGGCGTCATTCAGCGCGGCCACGACATTCGATCCGATAAAACCGGCGCCACCGGTCACCAGCAACATGATGGTCCCCTGCCCTGATTGTGCGGCGTCAGCTTTGCCCGAATCGTTGTTTGCCCGACTCCTGCCCGGCAGGCAACTTGGGCTATTCGGCGTGGTGAAGAGGATCGGCTCTGCCTTTACCTGCCGGCGAGGAGCAGTTACCGACTGGAATCGAAAGATAGCACCAGCCATAAATTAAAGATATGAACTTATAATTCAATTCATAAACAGTTGGGGGACCGGGACGATAGCCGGCCGATCCTCATTGTCCCCTATATGTGGATCGGCGACTTCGTGCGCGGCCACACCGTGGTGCGGGTTCTGAAAGAGCGCTGGCCGAACCGCCCGGTCGACATGCTGACCACCTCATTGTGCGCTCCGCTGATCGATTACATGCCGGGCGTCCGGTCCGGTCTGGTTTGGGACCTGCCGCGCAGCCGGCTGGCGCTTGCCCAGCAATGGGAGCTGGCAAGGCGGCTCCGCGCCGGGAACTACGGCACCGCGCTGGTCATGCCCCGGACCTGGAAATCGGCGATTGCGCCGGCGCTGGCCGGCATTCCGGAACGGGTGGGTTTTGTCGGTGAGGCTCGATTCGGGCTGCTGAACCAATGGCGCTGGGGCGAAAAGGCCCTGCCCCGCCTGATCGACAAGAACGCCGCGCTGGCGCTGCCGGACGGCGCGCCGTTGCCGGCGGAATGGCCGGTGCCGCAACTTCAGGTTCCGGCCGGCGAAATCGACCGCTGGCGGCAAACCAACGGGCTCGGCAGCAATCCCGCGGTGGCGCTGGCGCCGGGCTCGGTCGGCGCGTCCAAACGGTGGACTTACTATGCAGAGACCGCGCGGCTTCTGGCCCAACAAGGCCTGGACGTCTGGGTGGTCGGCGGGCCTTCCGAAAAGGCGCTGGCGGCCGAGATCGTCGCCGCCGGCGGACCGCGCGTCCGCGACCTCACCGGTAATGATTTGCGCAACGGCATCCTGGCCATGGCCGCGGCCGGCGTCGCGATTTCAAACGACTCCGGCTTGATGCATGTCGCCGCGGCAATCGGGACGCCGACCATGGGCATTTTCGGCCCCACCAGCCCGCAGCTCTGGGCGCCGCTCAACGAGTTGGCGGCGACCGTGCAGACCAAAACGACTCTTTCCTGCCAGCCCTGCCACCGCACGGTCTGCCGGATCAACGACCATCGCTGCATGCGCGACATTCCCGCCTCCGACGTGGCTGCTATCGCCGAACGGGTACTCAGCGAGGCTGCGGCTCGCGTCTCACCTTGAGATCGCGCGCTTGCACTGTCTCGACGTGGTCATTACCAAAGATACCAGTTGCCATCCTGACGGTGCGCCGTGAGCCAAGAACCGAAGAATTTAAAAGATCCAATAGCCGCGCATTTTGAACAATCGCTTGCGGGCCTCACGCGAGCGACCCAGGATGCGACGCTGCTCGCCACCGCGCGCGCAATCGCGGCCGTCATCGTCGCCGCACTGCGCGCCGGCAACAAGCTCCTGATCATCGGCAACGGCGGCAGCGCCGCCGACGCCCAGCACATCGCCGCCGAAATCATCGGCCGCTACAAAAAAGAGCGTCCCGGCTACGCCGCGATCGCGCTGACCACCGACACCTCGGCATTGACGGCGATCGCCAACGACTACGGCTTCGAACAGGTGTTCGCCCGGCAGGTCACGGGCCTCGGCCAGCGCGGCGATGTGCTGCTGGCGCTGACCACGTCCGGGCGTTCGCCGAACATCCTGGCGGCGCTGCGCACCGCGAAGGAAAACGGCATCGTCACCATCGGCTTCACCGGCACCAAGGGCAAAACCCTCGGCGAGTTTTGCGATCATCTGTTCGTGTCGCCGAGCGACGACACCCCGGTGGTCCAGCAGATCCATCTGACGGCGGCGCACGGAATCTGTGATGAGATCGAGCAGGCGATGATGCGCGGGGCTGCGGGGAAGTAGGCACGTAGGGCTTCAACACAACCATCGTCATTCCGGGATGCGCCACTTGGCGCAGGCCCGGAATCCATAATCCCTGTTGTGGTTATGGATTCCGGGTTCACGCTTCGCGTGCCCCGGAATGACGAAGAAAAATTCACCTTCAGCAAGCGCAGCTAATCCGCAAGCCCCGATAGGCCGAGCGTTAACCATACTTGAGGGTGGTGCTCTGTCCCACCTCGATAAGATAACCGTCAGGGTCGCGGATGTAGCAGCGCCACTCGCCATACTTCTCCAACGGCTCCGTGATGAACTCGGCTCCTCGACTTCTCCATGCTTGATAGCACGCTTGAATATCCGCGACGCGGATATTCAAAAAACTGTTGATGTGGTTCGGGTCCGGAACGCTGAGCGTTACCGTCGGCTTGTCCGGTGTTGGTCCACCCCCAACGTTCAAAATCATCCAGATATTCGCGAGCTGAAGGTACCCGGGCGCATTGCCGTCACCGAGGCTCAGAATGCGAGCGCCGAAAACCTTTTCATAGTAGCGAGCCGATCGCTCGATGTCGGCGACGGTGAGAAATTGCGCTATGCTGATCCCCTCCTGCGGGGGCATCTCATAACTCTTCTGCTCGACTTGTACGCTGTTCATTGAGAACTCCTTTTCCGATACAGAGCCCAGCAACGATTAAACATCCTAAATCCGTCGTATGATACCCAAATTCCGCTGCCCCGCGCCGTGTTCGTCAGGCCAAACCGAGTTACAGTGATGGTGCATTCAATTGATCATAGGGCGTTAAGTGCACCATCACCGTAATACTCACCGCAATACTAATCCGCCCTACGAGTTCTGCCATGAGCAATCAAATCCTTGTTTTTTACGGTTCCTATCGTTCCGATCGGATGGGCATCCGTTTAGCTGAATTCCTGGTTGAGCGGTTGCAGCGCCGGGGCGATGCCGTTGAGCTGATCGACGCGAAGGCGGTCAATCTTCCGATGCTCGACAGAATGTACAAGGAATATCCGTCGGGAAAAGCGCCCGAGCAGCTTCAGCAGTTGGCCAGCAAGATTTCGCAGTGCAGATGGTTTCGTATTCGTGACTGGTGAATACAATTGGGGTGTTCAGCCCGGACTGAAAAACCTGACAGATCACTTTCTGGAGGAATGGTTCTGGCGCCCCGCCGCGATCGCGAGCTATTCGGCGGGACGTTTCTCGGGCGCACGGGCGGCAACCGCTTGGCACGGCACACTCTCCGAGATGGGAATGGTGGTGGTTTCAAGCACGATTGCAGTTGGTGCCATTGGGCAGACCCTCACAGCTGGCGGCGCGCCGATGGGCGAAGGGGGCGAAGCGCTCGAACGGGCGTTCCCTCGCTTTGCCGACGATCTGCTGTGGTGGGTGGAAGCAGCCAAAATGCAGCGACAACGCAAGGAACCGCCATTTTGATCGTGTGCGGTCACGAAGCCACATAAGTTCGTAGAGCGGATTAGCGAGGCGTATTGCGCCACATTGGCAGCTGACAATGCGGAACCAGCCATCCTGTTACAGTGATCGCGAAAGTGGCGGATTACGCCTTCGGCTCAATCCGCCTTACGAACTCTAACCTGCCCTGCGCGCTGGCCTCGCATCTCGCTGCGCTCATGCGGGCTACTCCGCTGTCCGATCCGGTTTCGATCAGAACCTGCCCGACATTGCTGCGCAGGCCATGCGCGGCGAAGGACAATTCTCTTTTAGGTTCAAGCTGATTTGGGTCGTCCAGCCCCCTTCGCAAAAATATTCCGGTTCTCTTTTTACCCAAATCACCTGCATATCCCTCGCCATCCCGGCCCACACAAAGGGGCGTTTCGCGATCGTCACGGACGTAGGGCTCGGGATGCGATGGACGCGGCATGTCAAAGACGAATGACGTTGCGCGTGGACGGCGAAGTCGTGTGGTCCTGACGCCCCGACGCTGGCGTCAAGTGGTGGAGGCAACTCCATTGGCGACGGTGGCAAACAAGCCCGGTCACCGGGGAGAGCGCGAAATAAGTCGTTAAAACCATCGCGTGCGGGAATGCCGGGTGATCCCGGTGCGACCGTGGTGACTAACGCGTGTGCTTTCTACCACTGCGCACGCGGCTGCGGGTGCAACGGGCACCCGGCATTCCCCGCTCCCCCTTGGGGTAGCGCCACGCCCTGTGTCGGGCGAAAGGTTCATGCACAACTCGGGCGTAGCGCGCCGCGGGAATGCGGAGGTGTATCCGTTTTGTCGTCATTGCGAGGAGCGCAGCGACGAAGCAATCCATGTGGCTGCGAAGAAAGAATGGATTGCTTCGCTTCGCTCGCAATGACGGCATCATGTGGAGCGCGGTTGTTTGAAAATGGTCGATGGCAGCAGGATGACCGGTTCGCTCCGATCGCTACGGCACACCAAGCCCGCGATAAACCTCCGCGATCCGGCCGGCTTCCGCATCGAGACTGAATTTCGCCAGCACCCGCGCCCGCGCGCGCGTTCCCATCGCTGTGCACCAGGCCGGATCAGCCAGCAACGGCTCCAGCGCTGCCACCAGCGCATCGACATCGCCGGGCGGCGTCAGCGCGCCGGTCACGCCATCCTCGACCACCAGTTCGGCGGCACCGGCGCGCGACGCCACCAGTGCTGCGCCCACCGACATCGCCTCGATCAGCGTCAGTCCGAACCCTTCATTGCGCGAGGTGAAGGCGTAAATCGTCAGCCGCTGGTACCAGCGCTGCACTTCCTCGATCGGCAGTTCGCCGGTCATGACGATGCGCGATGCAAGACCGGCAGCCTCGATGCGCTTTTTCAGATCGTTGGCGAATATGGTCTGCTCGGGCACGATCGCGCCGACGATCACCGCTGTAAAATCAGGATAGCGCGGCAACAGCTGGCACATCGCATCCACGAACACGTCCGTGCCCTTCTGCGCACGCACCCGGCCGAAGCAGCCGATCGCATAGCGGCCCGGCAGTTTCGCTTCCGCGAACGCGGATGCGCGATCGGCCGGCGGCGCGTAGCTATCGGTATCGACGCCGTGCGGAATAACCGTGGCGTCGCGCTTGAGAAACGACGCAGAGATCTCGTTGGTGGCGATGATCGCATCCATCCGCCGGATCAGCCAGCGCGTGATCCAGGTGTGATGCCGCTGCGCGGCCGAGGTGAACACCAGCTTCAACGGCCAGCCGAGCGCGCGCAGCAGCACGCCGACAATCATCTCGTTGTTGCGCCGCGCGTGCCAGATCAGCGCGTCGCGGCGGCGCCACAATTTCACGAGTTCCGCTGGGCCCATGCGCGCGATGCCGTCGGGTGCATCCGGACCAAGCCAGGCCGCGCGGAACATTTTTGCAAGTTTCGGCGCCACCATCCGGTTGGTCGCGGTGACCCCCGAATAGCGCCTGTGCAAATTCGGCACGATCAATTGCAGGTTTTCGGCGGAAATGTTCTCGATTGCCACGTCAGGCTCCGTTTGGCGCATTTCCTATACGCAACATTAAGCATAGTGGCCAGTTCACAGCTGCCGAAACCCACTCTTCACCGCAGCCCGGATAGCATCGGGATCGGAAAATCGGAGATGGGTGAACGCATGACCGTACTTGTCACCGGCGGCGCCGGCTACATTGGAAGTCACATGGTTCAGGCGCTGGTGGAAGCCGGCGAAAACGTCGTGGTGATCGACAATCTGTCGACCGGATTTTCGGCGTTCCTGCCCGAAGGCGTGCCGCTGTTCATCGGCGACGCGGCCGATGAGAACCTGGTCGAGGGCGTGATCGCCGCCCACGGCGTCGAGAGCGTGATTCATTTTGCCGGCTCGGTGGTGGTGCCGGAATCGATGCGCGATCCGCTTGCCTATTACCGCAACAACACCATGACGACGCGCAGCCTCTTGAACGCCGTAGTCAAATCCGGCGTCAGCCGTTTCATCTTTTCGTCGACCGCTGCCGTCTACGGCAATCCGGATCAGATGCCGGTGCCCGAGAACGCCCCGACCCGGCCGTTGTCGCCGTACGGCTCTTCGAAGCTGATGACCGAAATCATGCTGCACGATGTCGCCTCGGCGCACGGCATGAATTACGTCGTGCTGCGCTACTTCAATGTCGCGGGCGCCGATCCGCAGGCTCGCATCGGGCTGGCGACCGCGGGCGCGACCCATCTTTTGAAGATCGCGGTCGAAGCCGCGACCGGGCAGCGCGCCAAGATCGAGGTGTACGGGACTGATTATCCGACGCCGGACGGAAGCTGCATCCGGGATTTCATCCATGTCAGCGATCTGGCCCAGGCGCACCGCGCGGCATTGTCCTATCTGCGCGACGGCGGGGCTTCGGCGACGCTGAATTGCGGCTACGGCCGCGGCTATTCCGTGCTCGAAACGATCGCCGCTGTGCGGCGCGTCTCCGGGCGTAATTTCGCGGTCCAACATGCCGCGCGCAGGCCCGGCGACGTCATGACCATGGTCGCCGACACCAGCCGCATCCGCACCACGCTGGACTGGACACCGCAATATGACGACCTCGAGACCATCGCAGCCCACGCGCTGGCGTGGGAAGAGAAATTGTTCCGCGAGCGCCATGGCGACCAGCGAGAGGCGGTGTCGGCCTAAAATCCGACTCAGTGCAAGCCCTGATTTGGCTTGAAAAACCCGTCCATAGCGGGCACTAGAACCATTGAGAATCTTTGGATTTCTGGTGTCCTTTCGGGCGCGGCGAACGCGCAAAACCCGTGTGAGTTTCGGATTCGGGACACCAGCTAACCCTGACGCGCGGGCGAACGCCTGCCCAGCGCCGTCAATGGAACGCGGATGACCGAACTTCCAAGGAAAATCACCGACGATCCCTATGGCGCGGCGATCCTGATTCGCCGCCTCGTGATGGAGCAGGGTGTCACGTATTGGCGGCGCTATCTGCTGGCGTTCGCGCTGATGGCGGTCTCGGCGGCGACCACCGCCGGATCGGCCTATCTGCTCGGCAAGGTGATCAACCAGGCCTATGTCGACAAGAGCGTTCGCGGCATCATGATCCTGTCGGGGGTCACCGTCGTGATCTTCATCATCAAGGGGCTTGCGACCTACGGACATTCGGTGATCCTGTCGCAAATCAGCAACGCGATCCTCGCCAACAACCAGCGCCGGCTGTTTGCCAAGCTGATGACCGAAAGCGTCGCGTTCTTCTCGGAGCGGCATTCGTCCGAATTTCTCGCGCGCCTGACCGCCGGCGCGAATTCGGTGACGCAAGTGCTCAGCCTGTTGATCAACGCGGTGGGACGCGATCTGCTGTCGCTGATCGCGCTGGTCGTTGTGATGGTGACGCAGGATCCCTATATGGCGATCCTCGGCTTCCTGGTGGCGCCGCCGGCCATGCTGGTGCTTCGCAAGCTCGTGAAACGGATCAAGGGCCTCGCGCACAGCCAGTTCACCGGCACCGCCGATATCATGGAGACCATGCAGGAATCGCTGCAGGGCATTCGCACCGTCAAGGCGTTCACGCTCGAACAGACCATGCGCGACCGCATCGACGCCAGTATCGACGCGGTCGAGCGAAACGCCAACAAGATGGCGCGCGTCTCCAACCGATCGAGCCCGCTGATGGAGACGCTCGGCGGTTTCGCGATCGCAGGCGCTTTGATGTATGGCGGCTATCGCGTCGTCGCCCTCGGCGCCACACCGGGCGAGTTCTTTTCGTTCCTGACCGCGTTCCTGCTCGCCTATGAGCCGGCCAAGCGTCTGGCGCGGCTTAATATCGAGTTGAACAGCTACCTGATCGGCGCGAGCAAGCTGTTGGAGATCGTCGACAGCCCCGCCAGCGAACCCGCCGATGACGACAAGCCGGCATTGAAGCTGACCGATGCGCGGGTCGAATTGCGCGACGTGACGTTCGCCTACCGCCCGAACGAGCCGATCCTCAACCGCATGAGCTTTGTCGCCGAGCCCGGAAAGGTCACCGCACTGGTCGGACCCTCCGGCGGCGGCAAATCGACGGTGCTGGCGCTGCTGTTGCGGCTCTATGAAGTGACCGACGGCGACATCCTGATCGATGGACAGGCGATTTCGGGCGTGTCGCGCGCCTCGCTTCGTCACCAGACCGCCTATGTCGGGCAGGACGTCTATCTGTTCCGCGACACCATCGGACAAAACATCGCGTTCGGCAAAACAGGCGCCAGCCAGGCCGAGATCGTCGCCGCGGCGAAGGCCGCCTGCGCGCATGATTTCATCATGGGCTTTCCGCTCGGCTACGATACGCCGGTGGGCGAGCACGGCACCCAACTGTCCGGCGGCCAGCGTCAGCGCATCGCGGTCGCCCGCGCGCTGGTGAAGAATGCGCCGATCATCCTGCTCGACGAGGCGACCGCGGCACTGGATTCGGAATCCGAAAAGCAGGTGCAGGAAGCGATCGAGCATCTCTGCCAGAACCGCACCACCATCGTCATCGCCCATCGCCTGCACACCATCATGCACGCCGACGCCATCCTGGTGGTCGAGGGCGGCGAGATCGTCGAGCGCGGACGGCATGACGATCTGCTGCGCCGCGGCGGCCGTTATGCCTCGTTCTTCCGCCTGCAACATCGCGACGCCGGGCCGCTGACGCTGGCGCCGATCAGCGCAACCGCGTAAAGCCTGTCGCCGAAATCCGGTCCGCAACCCCCGCCCGAGATCGTCCATGAACGCCTCCTCCTTTGTCATTCCCGCACCGAAACAGCCCTCGATCGCCGTCGCCGGCGATAGCCAATCATTTCCGGTCCGCCGCATCTGGTGCGTCGGCCGCAATTATCTCGAGCACATCCGGGAAATGGGCAATGACGAGCGGGCGCTGCCGTTTTTCTTTGCCAAGCACGCCGACATGATCGAGCCGGATGGCGCCACCATCCCCTACCCGCCGCTGACCAAGGATTTGCATCACGAAGTCGAGCTGATCGTGGCGATGAAGAGCGGCGGCCTCAACATTCCGGCCGACAAGGCCCACGAGCACATCTACGGCTATGGCGTCGGCATCGACCTGACGCGCCGCGATCTGCAGCTGGCCGCGCGCAAGAAGGAGCGGCCCTGGGAAGTCGGCAAATCGTTCGACCATTCCGCGCCCTGCGGCGCGCTGCAGCCGGCCTCGAAAATCGGCCACCCGGCCAAGGGGCGGATCTGGCTCTCGGTCAACGGCACCGAACGGCAAAAGGGCGACCTCACCGAACTGATCTGGAGCGTGCCGGAGATCATCGAGAAACTGTCGGAGCAGGTAGCACTCGGCGCCGGCGACATCATCATGACGGGAACGCCGGCCGGGGTCGCGGCACTCTCGCCCGGCGACAAAATCGAATGCGGGGTCGACGGCATCGGCACCCTGAAGGTGGCGATCGGGAAGCCGGCATAGGCGCCGGGCGACCTTATCCCCGCGCCAAAACCCAGCCTCTGGAGCCGCATTTGGGGCCTTTTTGGGCCTGAAGAGGAGCAAATTCGCAGTCCGTTAACCATACGCATTAGGCAGGCCGCCACGACCCCCGCGCTGGAGCCGCCGATGACCCCCGACTGGAACGCTATCCGTCTCGAATTGCTTCAGATCGACGAGCCGGTGCGAGCGACCTTGCGCGAGATGCGACCGTTTTTCGCGAAATCCATGCCGGGCATTCTGGCGCGGTTCTACGACCAGGTCCGGCAGCACGATCCCGCCTGCGGCATCTTCAAGGACGGCGCGATGCAGGAAGCGGTTCGGATGCAACTGCAGCACTGGGACCTGATCGCCGCCGGCGATTTCGGCGCCGAGTACCTGAACTCGGCGACACGGTTTTGCGAACTCAATCAACGCGCCGCGGTGGCCCCGCAATGGTATGTCGGCTGCCGCATGATGTTCATCTTCGACCAGCTGTTGAAAGCCGCCGAGAATGAAATCGCGATTCCCCGCTACGGGCGGGCCGCGCAGGCCGCGCGCGACAAGAAGGCGCTGATGCAGTCCACCATCGCCAAGGCCGTCATGCTGGACACCGAAAACTTCGTGGCGATCTATTTCGGCTCCAACCGCCAGATCCGCAAGAATACCATCGCGGACGCAAGCGACCGCTTCCGTGTCATCATCACGTCGCTGTCGGCTTCCAGCGAACTGGAAGGCACCGCGCGCGCGCTGAGCGACAATGCCGGCAACACCACGCGGCTTGCCACCGTGGTCGCCAACGCCTCCGAGGACGCCTCCAACAACGTGCAGTCGGTGGCCTCCGCGACCGAGGAACTGGCCAGTTCGGTCCGCGAGATTTCGGCGCAGGTCCAGGAATCCAACCGCATCGCGGCCAGCGCCGTGACTGCAGGCCGATGAAACCGACTCGCGCATCAATGCGCTGTCGCAGGCCGCCAACCGGATCGGCGACGTGATCAAGCTGATCACCTCGGTCGCCGAGCAGACCAATTTCTGGCGCTCAACGCCACCATCGAGGCGGCGGCGGCGGGAGGCCGGCCGCGGCTTCGCCGTGGTCGCGCAGGAGGTCAAGGCGCTCGCGCCAGACCGCCAAGGCCACCGACGAAATCGGCATCCAGATCGCGGGCATGCAGACCGCGACCCAGGAGGCGGTCGGCTCGATCAAGATGATCTTCGACCATCGGCAAGATTTCCGAGATCACCAGCGCGATTTCCGCCGCGATCGAGGAACAGGGCGCCGCCACCCAGGAAATTTCGGGCAATATTCAGCGGACCGCCGCCGGCACCACTCAGGTCGCCGGCACCATCGCCGAAGTCAGCCAGGGCGCCAACCAGACCGGCGCGGCATCGAGCCAGCTATTGTCATCGGCAAAGCAATTGTCGGATTCGACCACCAGCCTGCAGTCCGAGATCGACGGTTTCCTCCAGTCGATCGCCGCTTCCGCCTGAGACGTTTCGCTGGCGCTCAGCCCTGCGCCAGCGCCTGCAGACCTTTGAAGGTCAGGCGCTTGGGATCCTTCACACCGGCGAGGTAAAGCCTGCGGATGAAGGCGGTCACCTGCTCGCGGTCGCAGTCGGTCAGCGCAACCACGGCGTCGATGGCAATTTTCTGGGCGTCCATGGACTTCCTCATGCTGTCAGCAGCCTCAACTGCCGAAGCGTAGGAGTCGCCGATTAATTCGGCGTTAACCGTCTTGCCATAATGGCCGATTTCGCGAGCCGCGCGAATACGTGAAACAACGCATGGCGACCCGGCAGCCGGGCCGTGCGCTTACGAATACTGCATCACGCCGTCATCGATCTTGCCGAAGCGCAGGCTGACGATGTCGAGGGCGTAATTCTGATAGAGCCGCCACGGCCGCTTCGAGCCCTGCTTCGGCATCTTCGCCACCGAGCGCTGCACATAACCGGACGAGAAATCCAGCGACGGCAATTCGGTGATCGAGGGATCGACATTGTGCGGCATGCACTGCTTGTAGCCGTGCCGGTCCATGTAATTGATCAGGCGGCAGACATATTCGCAGGTCAGGTCGCATTTCAGCGTCCACGACGCATTGGTGTAGCCGAAGGCGGAAGCGAGATTCGGCACATCCGAATACATCATGCCCTTGTAGTTCAGCGTCCGCGCGAAATCGACCGTGCGGCCGTCGACGCTGACCTCGAGGCCGCCGAGCACCTGCAAATTCAGGCCGGTCGCGGTGACGATGATGTCGGCCTCGAGTTCGCTGCCATCCTTCAGCCGGATGCCTTTTTCGGTGAAGGTATCGATCTGGTTCGTCACCACCGACGCGCGGCCCTGCCGGATGGCGCCGAACAGATCGCCGTCGGGCACCAGGCACAGCCGCTGATCCCATGGATTGTAACGCGGCGTGAAATGGGTGGCGATGTCGTAGTCGGGACCGAGCGCCATCTTGACGCCGCCGAGGATCAACTCCTTCACCCGCGCCGGCTTGCGCCGGCTGAGCTGGAAGAAATACATGCCCCACAGCACATTGCGCCAGCGGATCAGATGATAGGCGAGCTTGCTCGGCAGCCGCGCGCGCAATTTGTTGGCGAACGGGTCCTGTGCCGGGCGCGAGACCACATAGGTCGGCGAACGCTGCAGCATGGTGACGTGAGCGGCGGTCCTGGCCATCTCCGGCACCAGCGTCACCGCGGTAGCGCCGGAGCCGATCACCACCACGCGCTTGCCGGCGTAGTCGATGTCTTCGGGCCATTTCTGCGGATGCACGATGCGGCCGGCAAAATCCTTGGTGCCCAAAAATTCCGGCGTATAGCCTTCCTCGTATTTGTAGTAGCCGCTGCACATGAACAGGAAATTGCAGGTAAAGCGCACCAGCTCCGCGCCGCCCTCGCCCGCCGGCCCGCGTTCGGCCTCCACGGTCCAGCGCGCGTCCTGCGATGACCACGACGCCCGCTTGACCCGATGGTTGAAGCGGATTTTCCGATCGATGCCGTTATCGGCGGCGGTCTCGCGGACGTAGTTCAGAATGCGCGGCCCGTCCGCAATCGCCTTCGGCTCGGTCCATGGCTTGAACGAGTAACCCAGCGTGAACATGTCGCTGTCGGAACGGATGCCGGGATAACGAAACAGATCCCAGGTGCCGCCGATGGTCTCGCGGCCCTCCAGAATGACATAGCTCTTGCCGGGACAATTCTGCTGCAGGTGATAGCCCGCACCGATGCCCGACAGCCCGGCGCCGACGATCAGCACGTCGACATGTTGGTTGGTCATTTCCATCGCTCGATTAGCGCGCAAGCCGTTAAGAAAATCAACCGTCAAACGGCCGCCTCACTACAAACCCAGGCTTTCACGCAACCGCCGAAGTTGCGGCCGGATATGCTCGCAGCCCAGTTCCCGCTCGAACCTGGTGATCGCATCAGCGCTCGGATCGGCGCGCAGGCGAGACAGCCGCTCGGCGTCGCGCGCACAGGCGTCCGCCGCCGGGATCGGCTGCGCTTGCGCCTGCTGCGTCGGCGCCACCTTGGGAGCGCTATCGACAGCGGGAGCGGGTGGCCGCTGCGGCTCGGTGGTCGCGATGCTTTCGAACAGGCGCTGTACCTGGGCTTTCAGCCGCTCGCAGGAAAGCTCGCGTTGAAAGCTGGTAATCGCGTCCCGCGACGGGTCAGAGCGCAGGCGCGCCAGACGCTGTTCGTCGCGGCTGCAGGCAAGCGCCGGATCGGCGGCGGCCTGCGCGGGTGGCGGCGTGGGCGTTGGCGGCAGCGGTTTGGCCGGCTCGACTTTCGCGAGCGCCTGAGCGGGAGGAGACGGTGCGGGTTTACCGGCGACGTTGGGTGGCGGCAGCGCGGGCGGCGGGGCGACCGGCGGGCTCGCCCGGACCACCGTGGTCGGCTCCAGTTTGGCCACCGCCGCCGGCGGTGCCGGCGCCGGCGCCGGCTCGATCTTTTTCGCAGCAGGCGCCGGCACCAGCGGAATGGTCGCGCCGCCCAGCGAGCCGTAGATGAACGGCTCCTGCCGTCCCCCGGTGATGCTGATCACCTCGTCGCGAACCCGGCCCAGCGCGATGCGGATATCGAGCCCCGGCTCGGCGAGGTGCTTGATCAGCGCGGTGGCGTAGGGGCTGTTGCCGCCATCGCCATCATAGGAAACCGAGCCGGCTTTCGCGGCATACGCAACCAGCGTATCGGCGCTGACGTCCTCGATCTTGGCAAGCCCGCCCTTCAACGTCGAGCGGATGCCGGCGGAGCGCATCTTTCCGGGAAACGGGTTGTCCCGGCAGGCATCGAGCAGGATCAGGCGCAGGCGCTTGACCGACTGCAGCGCCCAGATGATGCGGTCGAGCGCCACCGCCTCGTCTTCGACGTCATAATCGCGGCCGAGCTTGGCATCCACCGGGACCAGATAGTTGGTGCCACCAATCTCGACGCCGTGGCCGGCATAATAGACCACCGCGATATCGGCGTTCTCGGCCGTGAGCAGGAATTCGCGCACCGCGCGCTTGAAGTCGACCACGCCAAGATCGGCGCGTGAAATGACGACCTCGAAACCGACCGACTTGAAGAGAGCGGCGATCGCGGTCGAGTTGTTGATCGTATTGGGCAGCGATGAGGCGTTCTTGTAGGTGGAATTTCCGATCACCAGCGCGACGCGCCGATCCGCGGCGGCGGCTGTGGCGAACAGCACCCCCGCCGCGAGACAGAAGCCGCAAACAAGAAGGTCTCTCAGTTTCATCTTCTCATCAGTAGTAGTCGCGCCAAGAATGATGGTGGCGGTGGTAGTGCCGCCTCAGCCGCGGTCGCGGCGGCGGACGGCCGCTTTCCGTTACCGTGACATTGATGACATCGGAATAAACCGGCGGATCGTGCGGCACATGGGCGGCGTCCGCGAACAAAAGGCGCAGCTTGTGCTGGCCGAGCGGCAACGTGATCTTCGCCTCGGTCTGGCCGGCACCAAAATGAAGGTGATTAAAATCGTTGGGGATAGGCTGGTCGAGCGGCGGCAGCTCGGCGTCGACGAGCAGGTGATGATGCCCGGTGTTCGGCTTGTCGAAGCCGGCCGGCGCGATACCCATATTCAGCAGACCAAAGCGGATCACCGGGTTCGGCGTAACATAGGCGCCATCGGTGGGGTAGATGAAATACACCTTGGCATCCTTCGGCGAAGGATGCCGCGTGCCGGCTGCCGCCTGCGGAGGCGCAGCCGCCTGCTCGACGACTTTCACCTTGATGCGATCCGACACCAGCGGCGGCGAATGAGGAACGTGATTCTTGTCGGCGAACACCAGCTGCAATGTATGCTCGCCCGGCGTCAGCGTTAGCTCGGTTTCGGTCTGGCCGGCGCCGAAGTGCAGGTGCTGAAAGTCGTTTGGTATTTCGTGGTCGAGCGCGGGCGTCGGAACGTCGACCATCAGGTGATGATGACCCGAGTTAGCCCGATCCGAGCCGGCCGGTGCGACGCCCATGCCGCGAAGACCGAAATGGATGGTCGACTTGGTCGGCAATGTGTCGCCGTCCTTTAAGCCGATAAAGTAAACAGCTGCTCCCGGAGGAGACTGCGTCGGACCGCCGGTCTGAGCCAAAGCGGTATCGCATAGCGCCAGGATGCCGAAAAACGGTATGAAGATCGAAGCAAGTATGAAGCCAAATATCGAAGCAAACGTTCTGTGGATCATCGCAATTCTCCAGCGGCAGTATAGCGCCCGGCGCGGTCGGGCGAACGATATTCGTTTGCCTTGCGATGTAAACCAGAATCCAAGGCGCGCCCGACCTGCGCCAGTTCGTCGCGCCGGCGCCTCGCCTTGCCGATGATAGCTAAATGAAGCAAAGTACGGTCCGATCATGTGACACCGCAGGTCAGAAGGAGATCCGGTGATCTGTTTGGGGTACAACAACATGAAATTGGGCCTGTTGTTTGTGATCTCCCTCACAGTGCTGGCTGCGACAGCAAGCACCGGAGCGGAATCGCCACGCGGGCTCGGTGTAGGTTCGTCGCCTGACCAGGCGTCGCCGGTTCAAAGGGACCTAGTGTTCGCCCAAAGGCAGACCAGCGTCGAGCCCGGAGAGATTTTTCGGGATTGCGACGACTGCCCCGAGCTTGTGGTGGTGCCGCAGGGCGACTTCGTGATGGGGTCCAACGATACGCCGTATGAAAAGCCGGAGCGCACCATCGGCATCCGCCGCCCCTTCGCCATCGGCCGCCGCGAGGTGACCTTCGCGGAATGGGACCAGTGCGCCGATGCCGGGGCCTGCAAGCACCGGCCCGACGATCACGGCTGGGGCCGCGGCGACCGGCCGGTGGTCAATGTGAGCTGGGACGATTCCAAACTCTACCTCGCCTGGCTGTCGCAGAAGACCGGGCAGAAATACCGATTGCCCAGCGAGGCCGAGTGGGAATATGCCGCGCGCGCCGGAACCAAAACGCCGTTCTGGTGGGGCCGCGACGTCGGCTCGGGCCACGCGCAATGCGATACCTGCGGCGCCGCGGCCAACCCAAAAATCGTCGCCACGGGGTCGTTCCGGCCGAACGGTTTCGGGCTCTACGACACTGCCGGCAACGCCGCCGAATGGGTCGAGGATTGCTGGAACGACAACTATCGCGGCGCACCCAAGGACGCGGTCGCCTGGACCACCGGCGACTGCCGCCTGCGCGTCTTGCGCGGCGGCAACTTCACCAGCAAGGCGATCGACGTCCGCTCCTCGGCTCGCTTCCGCTACGATCAGGACGTCCGCTATTACGCCAACGGTTTCCGGATCGTGCGGGACTTGCCGCAATGATCGCGCGGCACTCGACCAATTTGGTCGTGCGAGCGCTGATATCAGCGATCTGGATCGGCGCCGGTGCTGAGAGCGCGATGGCGCAGTCCTATTCCGTCAACGGCCAAGTGGGCTATCTCCAGGAATGGGAGATGAAGGCGAATTTGGCCAAAACAATCACCGATAGCGGCGTGAGCTATGATGGCCCGGTGACGCTGCGGCATGTCGGGCTGTGCAGCGTCAACGGGCCAGAGGAAAAGTCCGGCGTGGTGCGGCTGATGGTTTCGCGGCGGACCTCGGCCGTCGAGGGCACGCTGGCCCTGAAGGACGACACTTGCCGGATCGCCGCATCAGCGTCGAAATCCCATTCGGGCCTGTTGAACTGCCGCGACGGCCAGGGCGTGCCGATCCATTTTTCCATCGACGAAATAGTTGATAGCGGCCAAAGCGATGTGAGGGCCGAAAAATAACCGCCGGCTAAAGCTCGCCCCTCACCGCAACACGTCCTGTTTCTCAGTACCGGTAATGATCCGCCTTGAACGGGCCTTCCGGCTTGACGCCGATATAGTCGGCCTGGTCGGCGCGCAGTTTTGTCAGTTTCACGCCGATCTTGGCGAGATGCAGCCGCGCCACCTTCTCGTCGAGCGATTTCGGCAGCACATAGACCTTCTTCTCGTATTTGCCGCCCTTGTTGTTGGCGAACAGCTCGATCTGCGCCAGCGTCTGGTTGGTGAACGACGCCGACATCACGAATGCTCGGATGCCCCATGGCGTTGCCGAGATTCACCAGCCGGCCTTCCGACAGCAGGATGATGCGGTGCTTGTCGGGGAATTCGATCTCGTCAACCTGCGGCTTGATGTTGGTCCATTTCAGGTTGCGCAGCCCCGCGATCTGGATCTCGTTGTCGAAGTGACCGATGTTGCAGACGATGGCGCGATCCTTCATCGCGCGCATGTGCTCGATGGTGATGATGTCCTTGTTGCCGGTCGCGGTGACAAAGATGTCGGCGCGCGGGGCGGCGTCTTCCATGGTGACGACTTCATAGCCTTCCATCGCCGCCTGCAGCGCGCAGATCGGATCGACTTCCGACACCAGCACGCGGCAGCCGGCCTGGCGCAGTGAGGCGGCCGAGCCCTTGCCGACGTCGCCGAAGCCCGCCACCATCGCCACCTTGCCCGACATCATGACGTCGGTGCCGCGGCGGATGCCGTCGACCAGCGATTCACGGCAGCCATAGAGATTGTCGAACTTCGACTTGGTGACGCTGTCGTTGACGTTGATCGCCGGAAACAGCAGCTTGCCTTCCTTCTCCATGTTGTAGAGCCGGTGCACGCCGGTCGTGGTCTCTTCCGAAACGCCCTTGATGTTTTTCGCGATCTCGGCGAACCAGCCCTTGGGCTTTTCCTTCAACAGCTTCTTGATCAACGCGAAGAACACCTGCTCTTCTTCCGATTCCGGCTTGTCGAGGAATTTCACGTCGCCGTTCTCGGCGCGCAGGCCGTGATGCACCAGCATGGTGGCGTCGCCGCCGTCATCGAGGATCATGTTGGGGGTGCCGCCGCCATGCCAGTCGAACAGCTTCGCGGTATAGTCCCAGTATTCGGTGAGGCTCTCGCCCTTCACCGCGAACACCGGAATGCCGGCCGCGGCAATCGCGGCCGCGGCGTGATCCTGCGTCGAATAGATGTTGCAGGAAACCCAGCGGATGTCGGCGCCGAGGGCGGCCAGCGTCTCGATCAGCACCGCGGTCTGGATCGTCATGTGCAGCGAGCCCGCGATGCGCGCGCCCTTCAAGGGTTGTTTGGGGCCATATTCCTCGCGCGTCGCCATCAGCCCCGGCATCTCGGTCTCGGCCAGCGAGATTTCCTTGCGGCCGAATTCGGCGAGCGACATATCCTTGACGATGTAGTCGGTGAAAGCGGGCTTCTTGGCGGTGGCGGTCATGTGATGGGTTCCTTTATCTTCGCGGAAACGAACGTTCCGGCGAAGGGGGTCTGCAATTTGAACTCGTCATGCCCGGGCTCGTCCCGGGCATCCACGTCTTGGCCGCAACAGAAGAAAGACGTGGATGGCCGGGACAAGCCCGGCCATGACGGCTTAAATGTGTCGCGTCGTCGTCCTCAAATATTCGCTCACACCGCGCGCTTCAGCGCGTCGGCGAGGTCGGTTTTCTCCCACGAGAAGCCGCCTTCGTTGTCCGGCGTGCGGCCGAAATGACCGTAGGACGAGGTCCGCGCGTAGATCGGCTTGTTGAGATCGAGGTGCTTGCGGATGCCGCGCGGCGTCAGGTCCATGGCTTCGGCCACCGCCATCTCGAGCTTGTCCTCGGGCACCTTTCCGGTGCCATGGGTATCGATATAGATCGACAGCGGCCGCGCCACGCCGATCGCGTAGGCAAGCTGCAGCGTGCAGCGATCGGCCAAACCGGCGGCGACGATGTTCTTGGCGAGATAGCGCGCGGCATAGGCGGCCGATCGATCCACCTTGGTCGGGTCCTTGCCGGAGAACGCGCCGCCGCCATGCGGGGCAGCACCGCCATAGGTGTCGACGATGATCTTGCGGCCGGTCAAACCTGAATCGCCGTCGGGGCCGCCGATGTAGAATTTTCCGGTCGGATTGATGTGCCAGATGGTCTTGCCGTTGATCCAGTCCTTGGGCAGCGCCTCGCGCACATAGGGCTCGACGCGCTCGCGGACCTGGCTCGAGGTCATGTCCTCGACCAGATGCTGATGCGAAACCACGATCTCGCGCACGCCGACCGGCTTGCCGTTCTCGTATTGCACGGTGACCTGGCTCTTGGAGTCCGGGCCCAGCACCTTTTCCTTGCCGGAATGGCGGGCTTCCGAGATCAGCCGCAGGATCTTGTGGGCGTAGAAGATCGGCGCCGGCATCAGATCCGCGGTCTCGTTGGTGGCGTAGCCGAACATGATGCCCTGGTCGCCCGCGCCCTCTTCCTTGTTGGTGCCGGGCTGCAGCGCATCGACGCCCTGCGCGATATCGGCGGATTGCGGATGCAGCAGGATTTCGATGTCGCAGGTGTTCCAGTGAAACCCTTCCTGCTCGTAGCCGATGTCCTTGATGGCGTTGCGGACCACGCTTTCGATCTGGTCGTTGGTGACCGATTTCGGACCGCGGGTTTCGCCGGCGATCACCACCTTGTTGGTGGTGGCGAGCGTTTCGCACGCCGCGCGGATCGCCCACGGATCGATACCGGCCTTCGGGCCCTCGCGGAAAAACAGATCGACGATCTCGTCGGAAATCCGGTCGCAGACCTTGTCGGGATGACCTTCTGAAACCAATTCACTGGTGAACAGGTAAGACGCGCGCATCAACTATCCCCTTTTCCGCCAGACCTCGGCGGTCTTTTGATGATGTGTCCTGAGATGTCAGTCGCGACGGCGCGAGATGACGTAGGATTCGTCGTAAAACCAGAGCCCGTTATGCTTGCGCAGAACCTCTCTGGCGGCATCGAGGTAACGGCCGCCATGTGTCATTTCCGTCAACCGGTCGTCCTCGATCTGGGCGACATACACCGCCGCGTTCCATGCTGCAAAGGCCGTCGAGGTTCCGATCGACCCGGTGACCTCATTTGGCAGCGCCTCCATATCATAACGGAAGACCGAACGGTTATCGGCATACGCGTTAAAATTAAGGTCGCGCCCGGCCGATCCGAGCTCGTATTTCACCGCGCGCAATAGCTCATGACGGCTCACCGCGAAAGGATTTTCTCCCGGCCAGACCGCCTGGATCATCTCCAGGCCGGGATCCTGCCCGTGGGAGTGAATTCCGATCAAACGGCCCCCTGCCCGCAACGCCCGCGCCAGCGGCGCAATGATGCGTTTGGCGCGAAAATTGACCGACGATTTGGCCCGATAAGGCTGCGAGGCGATAATCAGGTCGAAATTGGCCTCAGAACGGCCGGCGCGCGGGATGATCGAATCCAGCAAAAACCGATGGTCTTCCCGGTACAGGACGATCGCGACCGGCCGCTCATAGACCGGCATGCCGGAGCGCGGGCTGACATTGGCGCGCCAGTTCTGCTCCAGGAAGGGGTCCAATTCGGCGATCTGGGCGGCAAGTTCGCCCGATGAGGCTCCGCGCAGCGCCACTTCATGCCAGATCATCCCGGCAGCCGCCGCCGGCGAGGCCGGCGTCAGCCAGGGCGCCTCGGCGTAATACATGTTGGTGAGGACAAAAACCGTCGCCGGGTGCTCGAACAGCCGGTCCGGCACCTTGTCCAGCGTGAGCCGGACATCCTCCAAGCTGAGTTCCTTACCGGCGATGTAGAACGGCATATGCGGAAAGCGGCCATGCATTGCGCGCATCACTCGCGCCAGCACGGTTCCGTCGCCGACGCCGGCGTCGAACACCCGCAGCGCCGGCGGCCGGGGATGGATGCTGCCGAGTTCCAGCGCCACCCGCTCGGCGGTTACCCGCTTTTCGCCGCAGGTGTGGACGAACAGCAGGTATTTCTGCCGGTTCTCGAAAAAACGAAAATTGCCGCGCGGATCGCGCTTTTCGGGCGGCACTTCGAGCCCGCGCGTCGGCGGCAACCCGCCCGGCATGGAGGCTGAGATATAGGCCTGGATCCGGTCCAGCGTGTCGATGGTGATGCGCTTGCCCTCGCGCAGCCGGTGCACCAGCTTGCCGTCATTGACGGCGCGGCGCCCGAAGGTCGATTCGGCCATCTCGGCCTGGCGGCAGTATTCCGAAATCTGGCTCAGGATCTGGTCGTTTTTCATCGGGTGGTCGGGAGCCAGAATTTGGGACGGATCGGTGGGCAGCGCGGGGTGACGGGAGACGTCCTACACCATCTGCCCACAAGAGGTAACCCCCCCCCCACGAGCGCGTTTAGGTGTCCGCGCAGTACAGGACAAAAGCCTTCATTGCGAGCGAAGCGAAGCAATCCCCTCTTACTTTGTTGTTGCCTCATGGATTGCTTCGCTGCGCTCGCAATGACGGTGAGATATAACTCCGCGATCTCGCCGCGCCTTTCGCGCGAGTTTCGCTAAAACGTCCCGCCTTCTGAAAACCGAGGGCGCAGTGCTACCCCAAGAGGGGAGCAGGGAATGCCGGGCGCCCAACGCGCCCGCAGCCTTGCGTGCAAAAGTAGAAAGCACGCAAGCAAGTCACCACGGTCACGCCGGAAACACCCGGCATTCCCCGCGCAATGGTTTTAACGGTTGCTCCGCGCTCTCCCCGGTGACCGGGCTTTCTTGCCACCGTCGCCGGCGCGATGCGAAGCATCGTCGCCAACTTGACACCAGCGTCGGGGTGTCAGGACCACACGGCTTCGCCGTCCGCAGAACCACGCTCTCGTCTTAAGCGCCGCCTGCGTCCACCGCATCCCGCCCCACGTCCGTGACGATCGCGAAACGCCCCTTGTGGAGGAGCGGGATGACTTCAGTTGTAAATATGATTTGCGCAAAAAATGAAGCGGAATATCTTTGCAACGATGACTGGACAGGGCAAATCAGCTTGATCCGTCACGAGAAATTAGATTTCAGGCGCAGCGCTGGAATCGCCTCGACTTCGGGTTTTGACCCAAGCGCTCATCGCCGACCGCACACGCAACTACGACCAGTTGATCGTAGGGAACGAAAGGAACGCCAAAGACTTAGTATCCATTGAAACATCAGACGGAGGCGATCATGTCTTTTGGAAAAGGTGCGTTGCTCTGGCTCATCGGCATCCCGCTGCCGATCATTCTTCTCATCGCTTTGTTCATGCACCACTGAGGACCCGCTGCGCGGCTTCGCGACGACGTCGACTTGTCCACCATGAGCTGGACCAGCGAGCATATCTCACGGGTGACCATGCCGAAGGACTTCCAGCCGGCGCCAGGCGAAACGCAGAGATCGATCGGACGCCGGCGTGCGAGGCGCTCGCACACAACAGCAATTTGTTACTGCAACGAGGACCGCTCGGATGACCGGTGTTGGTCGTGTCAAAGATGGCCGTTCACGGCGGCAGATTGCGATCAATGATCCGGCGGCCGTTCGCCGCTGGACGAAGCATTTGAAAGTCACCAAGGACGAGCTGCAATTTGCCATCGACAAGGTTGGCAATTCCGTCGCCGCCGTCCGGAAACAGATCGGCGTCCTTAAGTAGCAAGTTTTGGCGATGGTTGGTTTTAGAATTCATCCGTTTCCACCACCACGATCGGATTGGTATGTCCTCCAGCGTATCGATACGGCCCACCGATCGCGCGGCTGCCCTGACCCTTAGACAAACACGGAAGATGGCCCGCTCCGCACATGCTTACGTGCGCGGCAGCACCGTTCAGTTCTATGAATGGCTCGAAGCGCAGAAGCGAGGAACGCTGCCGGAAGGTCCGCCCGTCTGGATTTGTGGCGACTGCCATGCGGGCAATTTGGGACCGGTAGCCGGCACCGATGGTCGCATCGCCATTCAGATACGCGATCTCGATCAGACCGTGATCGGCAATCCGGCGCATGATCTCATCCGTCTCGCTTTATCTCTCGCGACGGCATCGCGCGGCTCGGATCTGCCGGGCGTCACGATGGCGCTCATTCTCGAACAGGTGATCGAAGGGTATCAGGCGGCGCTGCGGCAGGACGCCGACACGATCGACGACGCACCCAACGCGGTGCGGGTTGTCATGAAGCAGTCGATCGCGCGTTCATGGAAAAATCTCGCCAAGGAACGTCTGCAAAACCAGAAGCCGACGATACCGCTCGGATCAAGATTTTGGCCGCTTTCGCGGCAAGAGCAGCAAAAGATCAAGCAACTAATCGAAACCCCTTCGTTGCATCATCTGGCGACATTATTGCGCTCCCGCAAAGACGACGCCGCTGTAGAGGTTATTGATGCGGCCTATTGGATGAAGGGTTGCAGTTCGCTTGGCTTGCTGCGTTTTGCCGTGCTGCTGGGGATCGGCAAAGGCAAGAAGCGCGACCTCGCCTTGATGGACGTGAAGGAAGCGGTTTTGGCCGCGGCTCCCCGTTACGCCGGCGAAAAAATGCCGAAAGACAATGCTGAACGCGTGGTGGAAGGTGCGCGTCACCTTTCACCGCATCTCGGCAACCGGATGGTCGCCGGTCATATAGCGAAGCGCTCGGTTTTCATCCGCGAATTGCTTCCGCAGGACCTCAAAATTGAAATCGACCGGTTGACGAGGAAACAGGCGCGAGAAAGCAGCGAGTTTCCTCGCGGGGGTCGTCGGCAAAGCACATGCACGTCAGATGGACAAACCAACCCGCAGGGTGTGGATCAAAGAACTCAATCGGCATCGGTCGAAATCGCTGGATGCGCCGAGCTGGCTTTGGTCGAGCGTGGTCGCCCTCATAGGCAAGCACGAAGTCGCGTATCTCGAACATTGTCGAAAGCACGCAAGGCACGCCAACGCGGCATGATGCGGCCTCAGCCGGGTCGCCCCATTTGAGTTGCGGAACCCGCATTTCTCCAAGCGGGAAGGCGATGTTTCTTCTGGTCGGTCTGGGTAAGAGACTTGCGCACTGAGGAATAGGACACTGATCAGCAACTTGAACATACCATCGGGCCCCGCAGGTTTCCTTAGGGGCTCCGGCGAACTGGCGTCATTGATCAGATCGTTCGATTGGTCGAAAACGCCGCTAGGTCCGATAGAGCTTTGGCCAGTGAGCCTGAAAATGGCGACCGCGCTGCTGTTGCAGTCACCTATCGCCATCGTGATGCTCTGGGGACCCGAAGGCGTCATGATCTACAATGACGCCTATTCCCGCTTCGGAGGCGCCCGGCATCCCGGCCTATTAGGTCGCAACGTTCTGGAAGCATGGCCGGAGGTCGCCGATTTAAACGATCATGTCCTCAAGGTTGTGCTCCATGGGGGAAAGCCGCTTTCCTACAAGGACCGCGAGCTCTGGCTCAACCGCGATGGGGTGTCCAAACAGCTTTGGACGAATCTCGACTATTCACCGGTTGTCGACGAGAGCGGAAAGCCGGTCGGCGTATTCGCGGTCGTGACTGAAACCACAGAGCGCGTGCTTGCCGATCGCCGGAGCGCGGCCGACCGTGAAAGACAACAGCAATTATTTGGCCAGATGCCCGGCTTCGTCGGCGTGTTGGCGGGCCCGACGCACGTTTTCGAATACGTCAACGACGCCTATTTGCAGATTTCAAATCGCGCCGATTTCATTGGAAAAACAGTTCGGCAGGCGTTCCCGGAGCTGGAGGGCCAGGGTTATTTCGAGCTTCTTGACCAAGTTTATTTGACAGGTACGGCCGTCGTCACCGATGCGATGGAATTGCGTTTGGAGGGATCAGGTGAAGTCCAATTTATCGACTTCATTTACCAACCCATTCGTGATGCGGAAGGAAGCGTCACCGGCATTTTCGTGGGCGGTTATGAAGTCACCGAAGCGCATCGGGCGGCCG
>CAVYSR010000021.1:0-230141 GCA_963771225.1 uncultured Pseudomonadota bacterium
ATTCCGGCCATGGCGAATCCGGCGGCGCGTTCGTCGACGGCACCATCGGGCGCTGGCTGGAGGAGACCGTCGCGGTGTTCGAGCAATTCTGCGCCGGCCCCCAGGTCGTGATCGGCTCGTCGATGGGCGGCTGGATGGCGCTGCTGCTGGCGCGCGAGATGGCGCGGCGTCCGGCAGCGCGGGCATCACTGGCGGGGCTGGTGCTGATCGCGCCGGCGCCGGACTTCACCGAAGAGCTGATGTGGAAAAACTTCTCGCCCGAAGCCCGTCACCAGATCGAGACCAACGGCGTGTGGCTGCGGCCATCGGCCTATGGCGAGCCCTATCCGATCACGCGCGCGCTGATCGAAGAGGGCCGCAACCATCTGTTGCTCGGCGGCTCCATCGATGTGGGATGCCCGGTGCGGATCCTGCAGGGCGCGCAGGACCCGGACGTGCCCTGGCAGCATGCCTTCGCGCTGGCCCATCGGCTGCCGGCCGACGACGTGGTGCTGACCATGATCCAGGACGGCGATCATCGGCTGTCGCGGCCGCAGGACATCGCGCGGATGATCGCGGCGGTGGCGGAGATTTGATAAGTGCTTTGCCTTCTCCCCTCGCGGGAGAAGGTGGCGGGCGAAGCGCCGGATGGGGGCTCTTTTTGCGGAGATAGACCCCTCGCATCTCACTGCGTGCTTCGGCACGATTGATCCACCCTCTTCCCGCAAGGGGAGAGGGGAAGGCATCCCGACGCGAAGGACATCGAATGAACGCCACCGCCATGCTCCGCGTCTTCTGCGACGCCGTCGAACAACACAAGGGTGCGGCACTTGCGGAGCTGTTCACCGAAGACGGGGTCTATCATGATGCGTTTTACGGCGCATTTGCTGGCCGCGCGAAAATCGCCGAACTGATCGACGACTGGTTCTATCGCACCGCAACGGATTTTCGCTGGGACATGCATGCGCCGGTCAGCGACGGGCACACGCTCTATGCGCGCTACACCTTCAGCTATCGCTCGACGCTGCCCGAGGCGAAGGGAGCGCGCGCGATGTTCGAGGGCGTCGCGATCATGAAGCTCCGCGACGGCAAGATCACGGAGTATCACGAGGTCGCCAACGCCGCGACCGGCTTTGTCGACATGAACTTTGCCCCCGAACGCATCGTCAAGTTGTCGGAAGGCAGGGTGCCGCATTGAAGGCGCGCCCGGAGATGCAGCGCCACTTGGTGTAACATATGGTCGTCATTGCGAGGAGCGGAGCGACGAAGCAATCCACTCTTCGGCATGCAAAGGCTGGATTGCTTCGCTTCGCTCGCAATGACGGCTTAAGGTCCTGCGGCCTTACGGCGGCGGCGGTTTCGCCATCGGCTTGCGTTGCGCCAAAGCGGCCACGGTCGAAGTCCCGATCGGGCCTTGCTCATCGTACAGCCAGCACTCGCCGACCGCGATGCCATCGGTGGCGTGATGGTTCACGACCTCAACCCGATCCATGGCGTCGCCGGCAACCGATGCAAATACAGCGTGACGTCGCTATTGATGTAGCCGAGGCCGTGGTCGCCGGCATTGGCGAACGGGCTGGCAAAATCCGCCGCCACCGCGACCCGCACGAATGGCGTCAACGGCGTGCCCTCGACGAGATCGCGCACTTCGCTCATCCACAGCCGGCGCGGTCCGACGGTGCCCATCCGCCGACGATCGGGCGGGTGGTCCATTTGCCGTTCATGCCAAGCCGCGGATCGGTCGGCGCGGGAATGTCGGCGGGCGCCGGCGCGTCCCAGTTCGGCGGCGACCAGACCAGGCCTTGCGGATTTTCGGTTCTGCGCAGCAACTGGCAGGACGCACGCGCCATGCTGACGCCACCGCTGAAAAACTCGGCTTCGACCAGGCGAATGCGCAGGCCATCGCGGATCACCCGCGTGGTGACCTCGATGGCTGCGAAGTTCGGCAGCCGGAACATGTCCACCGTCAGTCGCGCCGGCACGAAATCGTCGCCGCCGTGACGCTGCTCGATCACGAATGCCAATAGTCCAACGACAACTCGGCCGTGCAGTGATTTTGGATCCCAGGGGCCGTTCGCAACCTGTGTCGGGATGAAAGCGTCGCGGTCTTGGGTGAAAAAAGGCTGGTTTGTCATGCGCGAGGGACCATGACGGATTCCGCTGCGCTAAATCAAGAGCGTTAAATCAAGGGTGGGCGGCGCCGTTCGCTTGCACCATCACCTGCCATTCGCCGCGCACGGTTTCGTCGCTCTCGGTGCGGATCGCCTCCGACGCAAGCGC
Source organism: uncultured Pseudomonadota bacterium (assembly GCA_963771225.1). Classification (GTDB taxonomy): domain Bacteria; phylum Pseudomonadota; class Alphaproteobacteria; order Rhizobiales; family Xanthobacteraceae; genus Bradyrhizobium. Next base: position 2,260 of record CAVYSR010000021.1, read on the forward strand.
TGCAAACTCGTCGTTCTCGATCAATTGCGCCAGCGCCCATATCGCGGCGCCGCGCACCAGCGGGCTGTGGTCCTCCAGCAATCGTTCGGCTCGACCGCCAAAGCCGGTTCATTCGAGTTGCCGATCGCGATCAGCACATTGCGGATGAAGCGGTCCCGGCCGATGCGCTTGACCGGCGATTTGGCAAAAAGGGTGCGAAACCCCGCATCGTCGAGCCGGGCAAGTTCGGCCAGACCCGGCGCGCGCAGTTCCTCGCGGGCGGCAAGCTTGGCTTCGCGCCCCGCCTCCGCGAACTTGTTCCACGGGCAGACGGCGAGGCAATCGTCGCAGCCATAGATGCGGTTGCCGATCGCCTTGCGAAATTCGCGCGGGATCGGACCTTTGTGCTCGATCGTGAGATAGGAAATGCAGCGCCGTGCGTCGAGCTTGTAGGGCGCGGGAAACGCCGCGTCGGGCAGATGTCGAGGCAGGCCTGACAGGATCCGCAATGGTCGGCCTCGGGTCGTCGCGCGGCAGCTCAGAGGCGGAAAGATCGAGCCGAGAAACAGCCAGGAGCCGAATTCGCGCGAAACGAGATTGGTGTGCTTGCCCTGCCAGCCGAGGCCGGCGGCTTGCGCGAGCGGCTTTTCCATCACCGCGGCAGTGTCGACGAAAACCTTGACCTCGCCGCCGGATGTGGCGACCAGCCATCGGGCCAGCGCCTTCAGCCGTTTCTTGATCACGTCGTGATAATCATCGCCCTGCGCATAGACCGAGATCGCGCCGCGGGTGCGTTGCTCGAGAATCGCCAGCGGATTTTCATCGGGCCCGTAATTGACGCCGAGCATGATAACGCTGCGTACGCCGGGCCACAGCACGCGCGGATCGGCGCGTCGTTCCGGGCGATCGGCAAGCCAGTCCATCTCGCCATGCGCGCCGTCGGCAAGGAAGTTTTGGAAATGCCGGCCCGCATCCGCAATCGCATCGGGGTCGGAAATTCCGATGCTATCGAAGCCGAGCGCGCGGGCCTGGTGGGGGAGCGCGGCTTTCACGTCGTCCGCGGAAAGCTTGAGAGGCGCGTTCAGAAGTCCAGGTCCACGTAAGTCCGCGACGCCGGTACGCCCGCCAGCCATTCGCTGAGCAGCGGACGGAATGACGGGCGGGATTTCACCCGCGCGTACCACGCCTTTGCCGCGTCGTCCTCGATCCATGGCACGTCGCCCAGATAATCGATCGCCGAAAGATGCGCCGCGGCGGCGAGGTCCGCATAGGTTAGCCGATCGCCGGCCAGAAAATTCCGGGTCTGCGCCAGCCAGCCGATATAGGCCAGATGGTAGCGCACATTTGCCTTCGCCGCGCGGATCACTTCGGCGGCCGGCGCGCCGCCGCCATCGTCCTCGCTCATGAAGCGCTTGTAGATCCGCTCGGTGACCAGCGGATTGGAGGCCTCTTCGAAAAACTTGTCGTTGAACCACGCCATCAGCCGCCGCACTTCGATGCGCTCGGCCACCGTGGTCGGTAATAGCCGGCGTTCGTCCATGCCAGCGCCGTAGGTCTCATCGAGATATTCGGCGATGATGCCGGCGCCGGGAATCGCGGGCCGGCCTTCCGACGTCAACACCGGCGTGGTGCCCGCGGGGTTCAGAGCCAGAAATGCCTCGCGCCGCTCCCAGACCCGCTCTTCCACCAGCCGCAGATCGAGGCTGTGTTCGCCAAGCGCAAGCCGGATAAAGCGCGAATGCGGACAGAACGGATGATGGAACAGTGTGAACATAAAGTCCTTGATAATTATGCGGTACTTAAGAAACTCTCACCGCCCGAGCGCGGCGCCAAACTACAGAAGCACGCGAACGAGGCAACCCGTGTTTTCGCATTTTGACGTTGCGGCGGGCAGGCGAATAAGCGAGAAGAACCCGGCTTTTTCGGTCGATACCGATCATAACGGACTGGATCATGATGTCTGATGCAATAAGGGCGGTGATCCTCGGCATCGTCGAGGGCGTCACGGAATTCCTCCCGGTGTCCTCCACCGGTCATCTGCTGCTGGCGGAGCGATTTTTCGATCTGGGCGAAGGCAGGTTCTGGCAGAGCTTCGCCGTGCTGATTCAGCTCGGCGCGATTCTCGCGATTCTCGCCATCTATTTCACCAAATTGTGGCGGATCGCGCTTGGGATGTTTTCCAACGCCGACGACCGGCGTTTCGTCATCGGCGTGCTGGTGGCGTTTCTGCCCGCGGCCGTGATCGGGGCCGCCGCCGGCAGCTACATCAAGGCCTATCTGTTCAATCCCTGGGTGGTGTGCTTTTCGCTGATCGTCGGCGGCGCGATCCTGTTGTGGGTCGATCAGCTCGATCACAATCCGCATGAGCACGATGCCACCAAATTTCCGCTGCCGATGTATCTGACGATCGGGTTCGCGCAGTGTCTGGCGATGATTCCCGGCGTGTCGCGCTCCGGCGCCAGCATTGTGGCGGCGATGCTGCTCGGCGCGGACAAGCGCGCGGCGGCCGAGTTTTCGTTCTTCCTCGCGATCCCGACCATGGTCGGCGCGTTCGCCTATGATTTCTACAAAAACCGGGGCGAGATGACGACCGATCACCTCGGGATTATCGCGATCGGGTTCGTGGTGTCGTTTTTCACCGCGATCATCGTGGTCAAGACATTTTTGAGCTATGTGACCCGCCACGGCTTCACGCTGTTCGCGTGGTGGCGCGTCATCGTCGGGACGCTCGGCCTGATCGCCTTGGCGATGGGGAGGTAGGGAATTCTCTACGTCGTCCCCGCCACCGGGTCTCGCCTCCGGCGAGCCCGATGACAGGCTCCGGCGGGGACCCATAACCCCTGGCGTGCGCGTTTGCGATAGCTGGTGCCATCGCCCGCTTTAACAACGATTCGGTGGTTATGGGTCCCGGATCGCGCTCGCGGAGCCTGTCATCGGGCGGCGCTTCGCGCCGACTCGTTGGCTCACTCGTCCGGGACGACGCGAGAATAAACTCACGCACTCTTCTTCTGGAATTGCCCGGCGGCGCGAAAGCGCCAGAGGTATTGCGGCGCGACGCCTTCGAGCGAATCCGCCACAATTCCCAACCCTTCCAGCGTAAGGCCCGAGGCTTTCGCTGCGTCCGAGACCACATTGTCCGATCGCAGCAGCGCCACCTGGTCCGGCGTCAGATTCAAGGGCCCCGGTGCGAATTGCAGGAACAGCGACTGGAATTTGGCGAGGCCGAACGGCAGCGGAACCAGCATGCGCCGGCGCTCAATAGTGGCCAGGATGATGTCCATGATTTCGCGCATCGTCAGCACTTCCGGGCCGCCGAGCTCGTAGGTGGCGCCCGCCCTGGTCTTGCCGTCGACGGCGTCGGCGACGGCATCAGCGACATCGCCGACATAAACCGGCTGCATCCTGGTGAGGCCGCCGCCGATCAGCGGCAGCGCCGGCGATAGTCTGGCGAGCGCGGCAAAGCGGTTGGTGAATTGATCCTCGGGTCCGAACACGACCGACGGCCGCAGGATCGTGGCGGTCGGGACGGCCGAGAGCACCGCCTTTTCGCCCGCGGCCTTGGCGCGGGCGTAATGCGACGGCGAAGCGGCATCGGCGCCGATCGCGGAAACATGCACCATCCGCGCGCCGATGGCAGCGGCAGCCTTGGCCACCGTGCCCGCACCGGTTCCCATGACCGCCTCGAAGGTCTGGGCACCGCCATGGGCCAGAATGCCGACGAGGTTAATGGCGACGTGGGATTCGCGCATGGCGGCCTCGACGGAGGCCGGATAGCGCAGATTGGCCTGCACGGCGTGGATCTGGCCGACCTTGCCGAGCGGCTGCAAATGCCCGGCGAGCTCCGGCCGCCGCACCCCGACCCGGATGCGGTAATCACGCTTGGCCAGCGCCCGGACCACGCTCCGTCCCAGAAAGCCCGATCCCCCGAAAACCGTGACCAGCGTGTCTTGATTCGATGTCATCGGGGTTCGTTCCTGCCAGTCAATTCGATCGATCGCACAAGGGCATTTCAGGGTTTCGCGATACGCCATCGCCCCGGCGCTGTACAGGGTATTTGGAATTCACTTTGCCAATTTGACAAGCGCGCGACCGATCCGTACTAACCGGCCCGGGCCCAGGTGGCGGAATTGGTAGACGCGCTGGCTTCAGGTGCCAGTGGCTTCACGGCCGTGAAGGTTCGAAGTCCTTTCCTGGGCACCACTTTTGCCCAAGCCCTTGATATTGAACGCGCCGATCAGACCGTTCGATCGCCGGTCTGACGCGCCGCCGATTTCTGTACGAAACACATCGCTGCCGGCGAAATCATCGTCGTTGCGACGACGACATATCCACCCAATCGAAGCTCTCGGATCGAGGTGACCTCGGCAGCGCCGGCAAGGTGCTCGAGGATCGCAGTGCCCGCGGTGTTGGGTATCCCGCACTTCTTCTGGGCCTTCCGAACAACTCCGAAGGCGTCACGCCGTCAAATCGTTCTCACCTTCGAAGATCGTGCTGTTTTCGCGTGCTTCGACGCGATGCGATCGTCTCCCGACATGATTCTGTGATGTAGCTTCGCTGCCAATCGTGTCAGTCGAGCTTTGATCTTGGAATGGTGATCAGCATATTCCTTGCCGTCGATCGGTGCCACGTGCGGAGGATCTCTGTCGAGATAAGGTCGCCCGATTCCAAACTCCTTTCCGTGTGCATCGACCCAACTCCAAAGGGTTTGAGTTGAAGCCAATCGCTGCGCCCGTGTCGCGCCATTAACGCTCACGATATCGGCTGCAAGTCCGTGGCCGTAGCCTCCACGAAAGCTGCCACCATGATAGGACCTGTCGTTGGCCGCCTTAAGACCGCTTGCAATCGATTGGCGATAGTCATCGCGGAATGCGCTGGTTATGCCAGGTGACAGCCCTGCCTCCTCAGCCGCATGAAGCATGTGAAACAGCTTCAGCTTGAAATCCGGGTCCACGCCTCCGATCACGTAGTCGGCCATCGGCATGCCGACGTGCTCAGCGGCCTTGGGGTCCTTCCACGAAAAATCCTCATCGGCAAGTGTCGTAAAGGTCTTGGTGATAGTTACCAATTTGCCGCGTTTCTTGACGGTCACTTTCCGCCGATCCTGGGTCTTGATGGCGTCTTCCTTGGGCGTGCGTTGATAAAGCGCCCACAGGTAACGATCGATGCAGGTATCTACGACGAAACACTCGTCGAGAACCCCGGTCGAGCCGACAGCCGGAATGGCGTCGTCGGGCTCCCGAGTCGCCATGTTCGTTTTAGCGACCTGGTCCGGCGGAGTTTCGGGCGGTAGCATTTCCGATGAATCCGTTAACGCGGCTGTAACGACCGGCTCGGGCTCACGCGCCACCGGTCTTGGGTCGGTGGCGGGGGCTTCCGCTATAGATCGGCTGGCAGCCACTACATCATCAGCGGCGCTCGACGCGATCGGCGGTGGTCTGTCGGCAGATGTGGCGTCGGCTGTAAGCAACGGCGCGAGGCGGTTAATGATTGGTGCGGCGCCGATGTTATCAATTCCGGCAGAGCCAAATGCAGCGAACGCAAGAACCGAAGCCGGTATAGCGACCTCTCTGCACAACGCTGCCATTGCTGCCAACCGCGGGTTCATGATCACCGTCTCCAATTAGGCCGGATTGCATAGCCAAACCTGTGGCGCCAACGATTTTGGGGTCATGATGTGGACAAGCAATGACGAAGATGGCGGATATTCCATTTTCAGACGGAGTGTTGCTCAAATGCAACGTGCCGCATTTTGAGCGTGCGGATCAGACCGTTCGATCGCCGGTCTGCCGCGCCACCGATTTCTGAACGAAATACATCGCGACCACCGAAATCAGTGTCGTTGCGACCACGACATAGCCCACCCGATCGAAATGCCGGAGCGAACCGTCGGCATTCTGGGCGATGATCGCGGCGGCCAGGACCGACCCGAGCCCGCCGGAGAACTGCTGCACAGAAGAACTCACGGCGCTGAAGGAGCCGCGCTGACTGGGTTCGGGAATCGCCGAAATCAACGCCTGCGATGAAATCATGCGCGAAAAGATGCCGATGAACATCAGAACGTTGACGACAATAGCGGTGGTCAAGGAAACCTGACCGAGGTGGGTGTAGATCAGCACCATCACGACCGATACCGCGCAGCCGAAAGCAAAGGTGGGAAATTTGCCGAACGCGTCGCTGGCTTTACCGACCAGAGGTCCCATGAAAATGCTGAACATGCCGGAGACCAGATAGATCGTCGGAAGGTGCACGATGTCGATCCCGAGATTGTGCACGGTGAAGGCGCTGCCGAACGGCATCATCATAAATCCGCCGGTCGCCAGCAACGTCGTCACCGAGAATGCCAGCAAATAGCGGGGCTGTCTGACCGTTGCGATCAGGTGCCGAAAAGCGTTTTGGTCCTGATTGAGACGAAGGTGCTCGTTCACCGGCTTCATCGCCAACAGGATCGCAGCCATCGCGACGATCGACAGGCCGACCAGCGCTGCGAAACAGCTATGCCAGTTCCAGTGGTTGGACAGAAAAAGCCCGACCGGGATACCCAGCACCTGACTGGCTGCAAACGCGGTCTGCACAAAGCCCATGACGCGGCCGCGCAGATGTAACGCAAACAGGTCGGTGATGATGGCCAGCACGATCGAGCCCATCACGCCGCCGAACAATCCAGAGACGATTCGGCCAAGCAGCAGCACGTGAAAGCTCGGCGCCACGGCGCAGAGCGCGGTGCCAAGGGTGAAGCCGACATAGAAAAACAACAGCAGGCGCTTGCGATCGAATCGATCGGCAAAGCCCGCCGCCAGGATGCCGGCAATCGCCGCACTGAAGGCATAGGCCGAGACCGCCACGCCGAATTGCCCAGCGGTAATATCCAGCGCGGGCATGATGATGGCGCCGAGCGGCGACATGATCATGAAGTCGAGAATGATGGTGAACTGGACCAGCGCCAGCAACGCCACGATCAGCGACTGGTAAGGCGAAAAGCCGCGATCCAGCGCCTTCTGCTCGTCGATCGGCGCAGCAAGAATTTCCTCGGTCATGACACTCATTCGAAGGGGGAGAACGGACGCAAAGTTTGCCGGCAACAGATGGGATGGACCCGGCGCAATTCCAAGACTTTGTTCCAGGACGTTGGGCTAGGCAGAAAGGGTCAGCCCGAGGTGTTGGAAAGCCAAAAACAGGCGAGACTGCGGCTCCGGCGCTATTTTCTCGACCCAAGGAGCATGCGTGCCGCTCGCCTCTTTCCGCTTTGGGCGGTAGGTTGTTTCGCGTCAATTCGACCCGAGACCCTGAGGCTCTTTCGCATGACCATCCGCCTGCATCGCGGCGACCTGCCTGATCTGTCCCGCTATACCGATTCGGTGGCGATCGATACCGAGACCATGGGGCTGCATCCGCATCGCGACCGGCTCTGCGTGGTGCAGCTGTCGAACGGCGATGGCAGCGCCGACGTGGTGCAGATTCCGAAAGATCACGCCGGCGCGCCGAATCTGAAGGCACTGCTGGCCAATCCGAAGATCACCAAGATCTTTCACTTCGCGCGTTTCGATCTCGCCGCTCTCTACAACGCCTTCGGGGTGATGGCGCAGCCGGCCTACTGCACCAAGATCGCCTCCCGGCTCTGCCGCACCTACACCGACCGGCACGGCCTGAAGGACCTGGTGCGCGAACTGCTCAATGTCGATCTGTCGAAGCAGCAGCAATCCAGCGATTGGGGCACGCAAGCCCTGAGCGAGGCGCAACTGGTTTACGCGGCCTCCGACGTGCTCCATCTGCATGGCTTGCGCGAACGCCTCGATGTCATGCTGGCGCGCGAGGACCGCACGGCGCTGGCGCAGGCGTGTTTCGACTTTCTGCCGACGCGGGCCAAGCTCGATCTGGATGGCTGGGACACCGAGGACATCTTCGCCCATTCCTGAGACGCGTTTTCGAGCGAAAGCCTGCCCCGGACCCGATTCGGGGTGGGTACCGGTTCGCGGGAAGAAAACGCGCCAAAACAAAAGATTAGAGCCCCGGTTCAGAACCTGGGCTGTGAGCCAAAACGCCGCTTTGCGCCGGGTACCGCCCCGTTTCGGTCACACTCATAGCGGGAGGTCCGGGCTGCATTATCCGGCGATGCCGGGTAGAATGAGGGCGGCGCGAGCAGCCAGCGCTTTGGAGCCGCGGTGAATTCTGTACAGACCCCATCCTATCAGGCCGGAATGGACGCGCGCTTTGCCATCGCCGCGCGCCACAGCCGGATGGTGCGGGTACTGCGCGTCGCGGTGCCGGCGGCCGTAATCCTGGCGATGGCGACGATTGTCCTGGTGTCGGTCTTCAATCCATTCCGGATGCTGACCAAGCTGCCGCTCGACATGGGAGCCCTGGTCGTTTCCGGCACCAAGATCACGATGGAATCGCCGCATATGGCGGGCTACACCACCGATCAACGGCCATACGAGGTCTGGGCGAAAACCGCGACGCAGGATGTGACCGATCCGGATCACCTCGATCTCAAGACGATCCGCGCCAAGCTGCTGGCGGAAGATCAGTCGACCATCACGCTGGTGGCCCGCACCGGGCTGATGGATACCAAGCAGCAGTTGCTCAATCTGCATAAGGACATATTTTTGCAAACCTCCACAGGCTATGAAGCGCAGCTGTCGCAGGCATTTATCGATATGGCCAACGGCATCGTGACATCAGATGAACATGTCGACGTTAAACTGACCAACGGAACGATTACTTCCGACCGGATCAAGATCACCGGAAACGGAGAGGTGATCAGGTTCGAAGGCAATGTGGTGATGCATTTGGAACATTTCGATACCGGTACGCCGGCCGAGCCTGCGCCCGTGGCGCCCGAGCCCGCCGCCCGTCCCACCAAGACGCGATCTTCATCCAGCAAGACCGCCAACACGAAATGATTTTCAAGATGATGTTTTCTTCGCGCACCACCTCTCATCGAAGGATGGCTCATGGCGCCCGGACGGTCGCATTTGCGCTTACGCTGATCGCCTGCGGGAAAGCCGTCGCGCAGAGCACCGCGCAGGGCGTGCCCAATGCGATGCAGGGTTTCTCGCAAAATCGCGACCAGCCGATTCAGATCGAAGCGGCCTCGCTCGAGATGCGCGACAAGAAAAAGGAAGCCACTTTCTCCGGCAACGTGAAGGTGGTGCAGGGCGATACCACCATGACGTCGAAGATCCTCGTGGTGTTCTACGAAATCGGCGACGGCTCCTGCGGCGGCGCCGGCGGGCAATACCAAGGCGGCGGCGAAAGGCGCGCCGGCGCCGATCCAGTCCGCGACCCCGGGCCCCGGCGGCAGTTCACAGATCCGCCGCCTCGAGGCGAAAGGCAACGTAGTCGTCACCCAGAAGGATCAGGTCGTAACCGGCGAAACCGCGGTGTTCGACACCAAGACCAACTTCGTCACCATGGTCGGCGGCGCCGGTGGCGTGATCCTGACCCAGGGCAAAAACGTGCTGCGCGGTGACCGGCTGATCGTGGATATGACGACGGGCGTGTCGCGGGTGGAATCCGACAGCGGCAGGGTGCAGGGCATGTTCCAATCGTCCGGCCAGGGCGGCCCGGCCATCCCCGGTGCGGCGCCACCGACACCAGCGCCCGGCGTCTCAAATAAACCGAAATAATATCAAATGCTTGTTGGCTAATTGGGGGCGGTGAGGTTGAAGCTCGCCGCGCGAGCCTGTATCTACCGGACGATCTACACTAGGCCCGGCGGCGTGGTCCGCGCCTCGTATCGAGGGTGTTTCGCTGGGCAAGAGACATCCATTCATTCATGTTGCGCGAGCGAAGCAAATCGCCGCGGCGAGTTGCGGGAAAGGCTGAACGAAGCGCGGATGGTTGATTTACTCGGCATGTTCCGTCGACGCCCGGCGAAACGCGGTCCGGCTGGATTTGCGCGCTCGCACGAGGACATCACCGCGCTCGGCGACACCATGGGCGATATGTTGTCGGCGCCGGTGCGCGACGCGCCTCCGCTTGCCCGGCAAGCGCCGGTGCCGAAAGTGGAAACGCCTCGGCCGGAAAGGCCGCGCCCGGCGCCGCGCGCCAAGACTAACGGCGCTGCCGCAGCACCGCGGCTGGCGACGCGGGCGGGCTATCTGGCTGTGCATAGTGTGGAAAAGAGTTTCGGCACCCGCCAGGTCGTGCGCGGCGTCAGCATCTATGTCCGCCGCGGCGAGGCGGTCGGGCTATTGGGCCCGAACGGCGCCGGCAAGACCACGGTGTTCTACATGATCACCGGCCTGATCCCGGCCGACCGCGGCACCATCGAGCTCGACGGCCACGACGTCACCAAGCTGCCGATGTATCAGCGCGCTAGGCTTGGGATCGGCTACCTGCCGCAGGAAGCGTCGATCTTTCGCGGCCTCAGCGTCGAGCAGAACATTCGCGCGGTGCTGGAGGTGGTCGAACCCTCCAGGAAAAAGCGCGAAATCGAACTCGATTCCCTGCTCGATGAATTCAACATCACACGGCTGCGCAAGACGCCCTCGATTGCGCTGTCCGGCGGCGAACGGCGCCGCGTCGAGATCGCGCGCGCGCTCGCAACCCGTCCCAATTACATGCTGCTCGACGAACCGTTCGCCGGTATCGACCCGATCGCGGTGGGCGATATTCAGGATCTGGTCCGCCATCTCACCAATCGCGGCATCGGCGTGCTGATCACTGATCACAACGTGCGGGAAACGCTCGGGCTGACCGACCGCGCCTATATCGTCTATGCGGGCGAGATATTGACCGAAGGCAATCCGGATGAGATCGTCAATGACCCGGATGTACGCCGCCTTTACCTTGGCGAGGAATTTCGCCTTTAGTCCATTTTTCCAGTTCGTCAAGCCGTGTACATCGGCTTTGGACTAGTTTAAGCAAGAATCGGACCAACTTTACTGGATCGGTTCTTGCCTCCATGGCTCTGACGCAGAGATTAGAGTTCCGCCAGTCCCAATCGCTGGTGATGACGCCGCAGCTGATGCAGGCGATCAAGCTGCTGCAGCTGTCGAATCTCGACCTCTCGGCCTTTGTTGAGGAGGAACTGGAACGAAATCCGCTGCTGGAGCGCGCCAGCGACGGGTCCGAGCCCCCGGTGGCCGGCGAACCGGCGCCGGAGAGGGGCGAATTTTCCGAGCACGACGAGCCCGGTTCCACCTACGGCGACGAGACGACCGCCGAGCGTGCCGAAATGGCCGCCGCCCCCGCCGGCGATGGTTTCGAGCCGGTCCAGGAAGAATGGATGAACCCCGACCTCGGCAGCCGCGCCGAGATCGAGCAAACCCTCGACACCGGCCTCGACAATGTGTTTTCCGAGGAGCCGGCCGAAGCCGCCGCGCGGACCGCGCAGGATGCGGCGCCGACCGCCTACACCGAATGGGGTGGCGGCGCCTCCAATGACGACAGCTACAATCTTGAAGCCTTTGTCGCCGCCGAGGTCACGCTCGGCAGTCATCTCGCCGAACAATTGGCGGTGGCTTTTGCCGCGCCCGCGCAGCGCATGATCGGGCAATACCTCATCGATCTGGTCGACGAGGCCGGCTATCTGCCGCCGGATCTGGGCCAGGCCGCCGAGCGGCTCGGGGCTTCGCCCGCGGATGTGGACGCGGTTCTCGCGGTGTTGCAGAAATTCGATCCGCCCGGCGTCTGTGCGCGGAATTTAAGCGAATGCCTTGCGATCCAGCTGCGTGAGCTCAATCGCTATGACCCGGCGATGCAGGCCCTGGTCGAGCATCTCGACCTGCTGGCCAAGCGCGATATCGCTGCTTTACGAAAATTCTGCGGCGTCGATGATGAAGACATCACCGACATGATCGGCGAAATTCGCCGTCTCGATCCGAAACCGGGACTGAAATTCGGCTCGGCGCGCCTGCAGACCATGGTGCCGGATGTCTATGTGCGGCCCGGGCCCGATGGCGGTTGGCATGTCGAACTCAATAGCGACACCTTGCCGAGGGTGCTGGTCAACCAAGTCTATTATACCGAGCTGTCGAAGACGATCCGCAAGGACGGCGACAAATCCTATTTCACCGATTGCCTGCAGAACGCGACGTGGCTGGTGCGCGCGCTGGATCAGCGCGCCCGCACCATTCTGAAAGTCGCAACCGAGATCGTGCGCCAGCAGGACGGCTTCTTCACCCACGGCGTGGCGCACTTACGGCCGCTCAACCTCAAGGCCGTGGCGGACGCGATCCAGATGCATGAATCGACGGTGTCGCGGGTGACCGCCAACAAATATATGGCCACCAATCGCGGCAGTTTTGAATTGAAGTATTTCTTCACCGCGTCGATCGCGTCGGCCGACGGCGGCGAGGCGCATTCGGCGGAGGCCGTTCGCCATCACATCAAGCAGCTGATCGATGCGGAAAACCCGTCGACGATCCTCTCCGACGACACCATCGTGGAACGATTGCGCGAGTCCGGCATTGATATCGCCCGCCGCACCGTCGCGAAGTACCGCGAAGCCATGCGAATTCCATCTTCGGTGCAGCGCCGCCGTGACAAGCAAAGCATGCTCGGCACGGCGCTCTCGGCGCCCGCCGCGTCTACCGACCGGTCCCGCGACACCGCGCCGGCTTGATTGCGTCCCGGTCAAATCGGAATAGTTTCGGGTCACCAGACCAATCGAGGCATCAAATGACTCTCCGGATCTCGGGAAAAAGCATCAGCGTCGGCGACGCGCTGCGCGGGCGTGTCAGCGAGCGCACCGATGAGGTGCTGCGTAAATATTTCGACGGCAATTATTCCGGCCACATCACGCTGAGCAAGGATGGTTTCGGTTTCCGCACCGACTGCGCGCTGCATCTGGATTCCGGAATTACGCTGGAGGCCGACTCCAACGCCGCCGATGCCTATGCCAGCGCCGACCAGGCCCTGGCCATGATCGAGAAGCGGCTGCGGCGCTACAAGAGCCGCCTCAAGGATCGGTCCGCCCGCAAGTCCCACGCCGCCGCGGTGGCGATCGCGGAAATGAGCACGCCGACGCTTGATGCGCCAAGTTACGTCATCGAGGCGCCGGCGGCCGAGAGCGAAGACGAGGTCAACGGCTACAATGCGGTGATCATCGCCGAGGCCACCACGTCGCTGAGACGGTTTTCGGTCAGCGAAGCCGTGATGGAACTGGACCTGACCGGGGCGGCCTGCATCGTGTTCCAGCATGGCAGCAGCGGCCGGGTGAACATCATTTACCGGCGGCCGGACGGCAATGTCGGCTGGATCGATCCGCCGGTGATTAAGTCGGGGGGTTAGATGCTCCGGGCATTGACGCCCCGGGGCCTCCTCCCTATGGTCCGCGGCCCCAAAAGGGCAGGATCGGGAACCGTTTCGTGGGTGTTGGCACCGGTCTTGCGTTGGAGTAGAAGCCCCTCAACCGGACCCGGCTGGTGCCTGCTTTTCCGCCCTCGTCTTGACGCCGCCCATCTGAAGCCCATCTCGTAACCTGACGGCTAAATTCACCTCGGAACGCCCCATGACGATTACCGATCTGGTCGCACCCGAGGCGATCCTCCCGGCGTTGAAGGTCAACAGCAAGAAACAGGCGCTGCAGGAACTGGCGGCACGGGCCTCCGTGCTGACCGGACAAAACGAACGCGCGGTTTTCGAGGTGCTGCTGCAGCGGGAGAAGCTCGGAACCACCGCTGTCGGCTATGGCGTCGCCATCCCGCACGGCAAGCTTCCCAAGCTGGAAAAACTGTTCGGCCTGTTTGCCCGGCTCGAACGCCCGATCGATTTCGAGGCGATGGACGGCCAGCCGGTCGACCTCGTGTTCCTGCTGCTGGCGCCGGAAGGCGCAGGCGCCGATCACCTGAAGGCGCTGGCGCGGATCGCGCGGCTGTTGCGCGACCAGGACGTCGCCAAGAAGCTGCGCGCCTCGCGCGACGCGCAGGCGATCTATTCGGTATTGGCGTTGCCGCCGGCGAGTGCGGCATAGGCGACGATTTTCAGGGGCGACGACTTTCAGGCAGGCGCGTACTGCATCTCGCCGTTCCCGAATGACCAATCCTCCCGCGCTGCGTCTATCAGGCTGACAAAAACGTCCTGCCTTCGCACCCCCGCTTGAACGTGAAGGTCGTCGGCTATCTTGCGGTAGAAGGCCTTCTTCACATCCGTGGAACGTCCCGCCACCCAGAACACCTGAATGAAAATAATGCCGGGCGTATAATCGATTCCGAGATAGCCCGCCGATGGATAGATCAACTCGCCGGTAACGTGTCTGGTGATGATTTGAAATTTGTCATGTTGCGGCACTTTGGCGATCTCAATCATCGCAGCGTACACGACGTCGCTGATGGTCTGGGCCAATTCGGGTGTCGCATTTTGGCTGATGTCGATTCTTACCAGAGGCATTTTGAACCTTTCGATCGTTCGCCGGGTTGAGGACACGCCGCCAGAGCCTGCAACTTCACGGGTGCCCGGTTTCCCGATTTACCTTTGACAAAATCCTGAAAACAGCAGCTCTCTCGTCCCCGAGCCGCGCCTGCATCGATCGTTGCGCCTTCTCCCAAAGCGGGAACGCCTTTTCGAATTTTGTCTTGCCCCTGGCGGTCAAGATTACGATTTTGCTGCGCTCGTCCTCGCCGCCGGCCAACTGCACATAGCCCAAGCGCTCAAGCACTTTCAGATTTCGACCGAGCGTGCTGCGGTCGAGATCGACGATCCGCGCCAGCTCGCTGATCGTCGGCTGCCCGGCGTCCGATATTCGGCGCAGCAAGCGAAACATCGTGACCTTCAAGCCTGACGGCTCCAGAACCTCATCGTAGATCTGCGTTACGGCCAGAGCCGCTTGCCGCAAGCTGGTGCATAGGCACGGTTCGTCATTCATATTGCGGGTATATACCTGTAAATCGGCAGCGTCAATGATTTGCCTCTGAGAGCAACTGACAGACCAGGCCGATAAGCAGCTGTGAGGAAAAGGATGCCGATCAAAAAATACGCGGACCGGTCCCCGATCAGATCGAAGGACAGGTCCGCGTATCGCGAATTCTCATCTGCGGCGTCAGCGTCGCCGGCAAATCACAGCGTCAGTCACCACCGGCGAGAGCCCGGTCCGTCACACGGGCAAGAGCTGCATCAGTGACACCGACAAGAGCCGGTCAGTGACACGGGCAAGAGCCCGGTCAGTGAACGCTGACGGCCTGCAATTCGTTGCTCCAGGCATTGGCGATCGCAGCTTCCCGGCTATCGGTCAGCATGATCGGTGTGCCGTCGGCGGCGTGGAGCGCAAAAAGCTTTAGTCCTGGCGCGATCTTCGGCGCCTGCGGAAACAGTCCCGGTACGTCCTCGGAACGGATCTGCTTCACATAGGCGATATGGCCTTCGCCCAGGCTTGCCAGCGCCTCGGTGGAGACGCCAGTTTGTTCAAACACAACATTACCTTCAGTCATGGTCTCGACTCCTCTGTCAGACTAAGCGGTCGAGTCCGCTACTCGTTTCATTATTCGTGTTCATTGATAGCAATTGTCTTAACGATCTTCTCCGGCTCGGGCCGGGCCAGATCGATCGACAACAGTCCGTTTTTCAAGTCCGCGCCCAGCACCAGCATCCCCTCCGCCAGCACGAAGGTGCGCTGGAAGTGGCGCGCGGCGATGCCGCGATGGATGTACTGCCGGGCCTTGTCGTCCTGCTGGCGGCCCCGGATCACGAGCTGGTTTTCCTCAATGGTTACATCGAGTTGGTCGCGGGTAAAACCTGCCACCGCGAGCGTGATGCGCAACCGTTCGGGCTGCCCATTGCTGCGATCGCAGCGCTCGATATTGTAGGGAGGATAACCGTCGGCGCCTTTGACGACGCGATCGAGCGCACGCTCGATTTCGTCGAATCCCAACAGGAACGGACTGGATAACGAAGGAACACGAGACATATTTTACAAAGTCCTCTCGAAGCGACTTTGAAGTTCAGGGCCCTTGCGGCGCCCCATTTTTGGCCAGCCGGCGAATTTGCCGTCCGGTCAGCCATCAATATGGGCATGATTTGGAGGTCCTTCAAGCACCTCCCGGAACCTGCCATGGATGGCTAGGAAAGCGTTAAAATCAGCGCTTTCGTTCGGTGCCGCAGACCACCCCCTTGGCCATCAAGGCATCGACCTCCTCCGTCGAATACCCGAATTCGGCCAGCACTGCGGTTGAGTGCTCGCTGAATTTCGGCGGCACGCTCCGTAAACTCGCTTTGGTGCGTTCGAAGCGGATCGGCGAGGCCACCCCCTTGTACCAGTCGCTGGCAACGACATCGCCGCGATGGACGGTATGGGCACTGGTTAACGCGGTGTCGATCGATTGTACCGGTCCCGCCGGCAATCCAGCGGCGAGCAGGCGATCGCATAGCGGCTCGGCGTCGTGCTGGCTGAACACGGCGGCGAGTTCGGCGCGCAGCGCATCGCGGTTGGCGACGCGGTCCTTGTTGCGGGCAAAGCGCACATCGGTGCCGAGTTCGGGCTTGCCGATCTCCCTGGCGAGCTTGCGGAAGGTGCCGTCATTGCCGACGCCGATGAAAATATCGGCGGTCCGTGTCGGGAAGATCGCGTAGGGCACGAGGTTGGGATGCTCGTTGCCGGTGAGCTGCGGCGGCTTGCCGTGCATGAAATAATTCGCGGCATGCGGATGCATGATGGCAAGCCCGGTCTCGTAGAGTGTCGTTTCGAGAAATTGCCCGAGGCCGGATTTCTGCCGTTCCGACAGCGCCATCAGGATGCCGATCGCGGCATAAAGCCCGGTGGTGATATCCACCAGCGGGACGCCGATGCGCATCGGCCCGCTTTGCGGCGAGCCGGTCGCGGCGATCATCCCGGTCATGGCCTGAATGATGGCGTCATAGCCGGGATTGCCGCCGCGCGGGCCATCGCCGCCGAAGCCTGAAATCCGGCAGTGCACCAGCCGCGGAAATTTCGCGCGCAGCACGTCGTTGCCGATGCCCCATTTGTCGAGCGTGCCCGGCTTGAAATTCTCGATCAGGACGTCGGCGCGCTCCAGCATCTTCATCAGCACGACGCGCCCGCCTTCGGAAGCAAGGTCGAGCCCGATCGAGCGCTTGTTGCGGTTGATGCCGACGAAATAGGCCGCGTCGTCGTCATGGAACGGCGGTCCCCAGTCGCGCACCTCGTCACCGGCGGGCGGCTCGACCTTGATGACGTCGGCGCCATGGTCGGCGAGGATTTGGGTGCAGTAGGGTCCACCGAGAACGCGTGTGAGGTCGATCACGCGCAATCCAGTCATTGCGCCGGGCGCGTTTTGAGAACTCATGGAAACAACCTTCGCTCACAAGGGATCAATGGAACGGAAAGAGCGTTCGGTTCCCAGAGCTAGCGAGGTTCGGCGGCGCCAGCAATGCTTTCTGGCGCGTAGGCTTATGTCACGATGGCCGTCGAGCCAGCACAAATGCGGCGAACGGTCCGCCCGGTATCGCGGGCGGGCCAGAGCGAGATGGCTTTTCGTCGAATAGCCATCTCGCATTACCTTTTTATTCGAGCACGATCTCCGCGCAAATGCTTCGCATTTGTCGCAAGGGAAAACCGGTACCCACTTTTCCGGATCATGCTCTAGAGGTCATTACACGACCTTGAGCCGAACCTCGACGTTGCCGCGGGTGGCGTTGGAATAGGGGCAAACCTGGTGCGCTTTTTCCACCAGAGCCTCTGCCTCGGCATGCGGGAGGCCGGGAAGCGAGACATCAAGGCTGACCTCCAGGCCAAATCCACCGGCCGAGCGCGGTCCGATGCCGACCGTCGAGGTCACCGACGCATCGGCTGGTACTTTCGGGCCGCCTTGCGAAGCCACGAACTTCATCGCGCCGATGAAGCAGGCAGCATATCCGGCCGCGAAAAGCTGTTCGGGATTGTTGCCCGCACCGCCGCCACCCCCGAGTTCCTTCGGCGTGGTGAGTTTGACGTTCAACGTTCCATCAAGTGTGGCGGCCTGGCCGTCACGGCCGCCGGTCGCCTTGGCGCTGGTTCTATAGAGCACATTTACCGACATGGTGGTCTCCTTCCGGGTGCGGGTTCAGTGCAATTTGTATTGCATGCAATTGAATTGTGCACAATACAAATAAAATTGACCCTGCACCATTTAATTGGGCGCAATTGATTGCCGGAAGCTCCGGGCCCAGAATGCGCAGGGTAAGTCCATATCCGACGAGGGTGCGAATGGCCAGGAAACACGCGACGGACTTGCCGCTACTGCTCGGCAATCAAATCTGCTTTGCGATCTATTCGACCGCGCACGCGTTCAACCGGGTCTACAAGCCTTTGCTCGACAGAATCGGGCTGACCTATCCGCAATATCTCGTGATGCTGGTGCTGTGGGAGCGCGATGGGCTCCCCCTCAAGGACATCGGCGAACGGCTGTTTCTGGATTCGGGCACGCTCACCCCGCTGCTCAAGCGGCTGGAGGCAGCCGAACTCATCAAGCGTACGCGCAGCACGAAGGATGAGCGCCAGGTGCTGGTCGCACTGACGTCCCGCGGGCAGGCCCTGCGGGAAAAGGCCCGCGCGGTGCCCCAGGCCATCCTGGCCGCCTCGGCGTGCTCGGTCACCGAGCTCGTTGACATAAAGGACGAACTGGTTGCCCTCCGCGACCGGTTGAATGCCGCGTTTAGTGAATAGGTGCCTTGGAGCAGTCAGTCGTCAAAGGCGTTTCTTTGCAAACGCTCGGCCGGAGTGAGACTTGAGATACTTCTCAAATGCTAACGCTTTGTACTTGTCCGGAAAAGCGCAGTACCAGGTCAATTGCCAAGGTTTGAATTTTGCGGTGTGCGCGGATTTACCAGCATTGTGATCCGATAGCCGCCGCTTCAAATCTGCGGTAGCGCCGACGTATTCCTGATCTGGATTATTAATGCTGCGGAGGATGTAGACGTACCACATGGGCAATCGCGCGGCTGTATCAGAAAACGTCATCCAGCCCGTCTTCGCCCAAGTGGGCTACGCCGGGCACCACGCTTCGTCCTTCGGGCACCACGTGGCTGCGCCACGCGTAGCCCGAAGGGCGAAGCGTGGTGGAGCCAGGCGGGATCGAACCGCCGACCTCTTGCATGCCATGCAAGCGCTCTCCCAGCTGAGCTATGGCCCCTTACGCCTTCCGCGCGCCTGAGCAACGCGCGGGCGGAAACCCTGAACACAGTTCAGGGTCGATCTCAAGTCTCCTCGTCGCCGCCGACGTCGCCGATGATATCGGTGACGTCCTCGTCGCCTTCCTCTTCATCGGCGATGAAGGTGGAATCGTCATCGTCGTCGTCTTCAATGGTCTCGTCGATCTCGATGTCGTCTTCGGACTCCGGAACGACGGCCTTGACCTTGCCGCTGTTCTCCTCGGCATCGGCTTCCTCGAGCGGCACCAACTCTTCAGCCTCGACGGGCTCCGGCGTGGCTTCGGCCGCGGAAGCGGCCGCCGCGGCGCTGGCGCGGGCGGCGGCGTCGGCGCGGGTCCGCGGCGGCGGGATCGGCGCAATCGGCACGACTTCGCCGGTGTAGGGTGAAATCACCGGGTTCTTGTTGAGGTCGTAGAATTTCTTGCCTGTCGTCGGGCAAATACGTTTGGTTCCGAGATCGGATTTGGCCACGGGTGGAATCCTGGGAATTTTCGAAAAACGGTGCTTCACTTGGCTAGTTGCCGCGCTGCTGTCAATAGCGCTTTGCGGGAGCCTGACGGATGCGTGACGCCGCGCGGCCTATGTGATACCTGCCGCCCGCGCAGAGGACACATTCTTGACCCATTCCGACCAACCGGCCGATCAACCGACGCCGCTTGAAGCCCGTTCCAGCGGTCCCCTCGCCGGGAAGGTCCGCGTTCCCGGCGACAAGTCGATTTCGCACCGTGCCCTGATTTTGGGCGCGCTGGCCGTCGGCGAAACCCGGATATCGGGGCTGCTCGAAGGCGAGGACGTGCTCAACACCGCCAAGGCGATGCGGGCGCTGGGTGCCCAGGTGGAGCGAACGGGAGCGTTCGCCTGGTCGGTACACGGTGTCGGGGTCGCCGGATTGGCACAGCCGGAGACGCCGCTCGATTTCGGCAATTCCGGCACCGGCTGCCGGCTGGTGATGGGGGCGGTGGCGGGCTGTCCGGTTACGGTGGTCTTCGATGGCGACGCGTCGCTGCGCGGCAGGCCGATGCGGCGAGTACTCGATCCCCTGGAATTGATGGGCGCGCGGGTGGGCGCGAGCGGGCACGGCGGCCGCCTGCCGCTGACGCTCCACGGCGCGCGCGATCCGCTGCCGATCCTCTACCGCACCCCGGTGGCATCGGCGCAGATCAAGTCCGCGGTGCTGTTGGCGGGGCTGGCCGCCCCCGGAGTGACCACTGTGATCGAGACCGAAGCCAGCCGCGACCACACCGAACTGATGCTGAAGCATTTCGGTGCGCAGATCACCTCGCGGCCCGAGGGCATCCATGGCCGCAAAATCGCGCTCACCGGCCAGCCCGAGCTGCGCGGCGCACCGGTTGTGGTGCCGGCCGATCCGTCCTCCGCAGCGTTTCCGACCGTGGCGGCGCTGATCGTGGAAGGTTCCGATATTGTGCTCTCGGATGTTATGACCAATCCGCTGCGCACCGGGCTGTTCACGACGTTGCGCGAGATGGGGGCGTCGATCGAGGAAAGCCATGTGCGCGGCGATGCCGGCGAACCGATGGCGCAGTTCCGGGTCCGCGCCTCCAAACTGCGCGGCGTCGAGGTGCCGCCGGAACGGGCGCCCTCGATGATCGACGAATATCTGGTGCTGGCGGTGGCGGCGGGCTTTGCCGAAGGCACCACCATCATGCGCGGCCTGCAGGAATTGCGCGTCAAGGAATCCGACCGGCTGGAAGCGACCGCCGCGATGCTGCGCGTCAATGGCGTCAAGGTCGAGATTGCGGGCGACGATATGATCGTCGAAGGCAAGGGTCATGTCTCGGGCGGTGGTCTCGTCGCCACCCACATGGATCATCGCATCGCGATGTCGGCGCTGGTGATGGGGCTGGCCTCCGACAAGCCGGTCAGGGTCGACGATACCGCCTTCATCGCCACCTCATTTCCTGATTTCATCCCGATGATGCGCGGATTGGGGGCGGAGTTCTCATGATCATCGCCATCGACGGACCCGCCGCGTCAGGAAAAGGCACGCTCGGCAAGCGGCTCGCCAAGTATTACGGCTATCGCCACCTCGATACCGGCGTGATTTATCGCGCGGTCGCCAAGGCCCTGATGGATGCCGGTGCCGACCTGACCGATGAAATGCTGGCCGTTTCGGCAGCACTTGAGCTCGATCCGGAAAAGTTCGGCAATCCCGCGCTGAAGACCCAGGCCGTGGGTGACGCCGCCTCGGTGGTGTCGGCGATCCCGAAAGTGCGGGAGGTGCTGTTGAACTTTCAGCGGCAATTCGCCGCGGATCCGCCGGGCGCGGTGCTCGACGGCCGCGACATCGGAACCGTGATCTGCCCGCATGCCGACGTGAAGATCTTCGTCATGGCCGACCCCAAAGTCCGGGCCCGCCGCCGCACCCTGGAGGCACGAGCCAGGGGCGAGGACGCCGACGAGGCCGCAGTGCTGGCCGATATCCTCAGGCGCGACGAACGCGACCAAAATCGCGCCACCGCGCCCCTCAAAGCGGCCCCGGATGCGCACTTGCTGGATAACTCGCATTTGGATATAGAAGGCGGCGTCCGGGCCGCCATCGACATTGTCGAGGCCGTCCGAGCGGGCCGGCAGCGGGTTTGAGCGCATTTAAGCTAAATCGCACAAACTAAACCGCTGCCGTCATTGGAGGAAAGCCCGCTCCAGGTCTTGAACATCGATATCCCGAGGTCGATTTGCCTCGTTCAGGTCCCGGATGAAAATCAACGTATCGAACGTGCAGTTTTGCTGCCGGCCCGCTTTTGCATTTCTCGCAACAAGCGGTCGTTAGGGTTTGCGGACCTCTAACACTTCACGCCGATGCGCCCCTTAACCCGAAAAGCCGGCGATACCCGCATCTGGAGAACAAATGGCTTCGACTGCTACTTCCTATAATCCTTCCCGCGACGATTTTGCCGCGATGCTCGACGAGTCCTTTGCCGGCGGCAACCTGCAGGAAAGCTCCGTCATCAAGGGCATCGTTGTTGCGATCGAGAAGGACATGGCCGTCATCGACGTCGGCCTGAAGACCGAAGGCCGCGTGGCGCTGCGTGAATTCGCAGGACCCGGCCGCGAAAGCGAACTCAAGGTCGGCGATCAGGTCGAGGTGTTTCTCGACCGCATCGAAAATGCGCTCGGCGAGGCTGTGCTGTCGCGCGACAAGGCGCGCCGCGAGGAAAGCTGGGGCAAGCTCGAGAAGGCCTTCAACAACAACGAGAAGGTGCACGGCGTCATCTTCAATCAGGTCAAGGGCGGCTTCACCGTCGATCTCGACGGCGCGGTGGCCTTTCTGCCGCGCTCGCAGGTCGATATCCGGCCGATCCGCGACGTCGCACCGCTGATGAACAACTCGCAGCCGTTCCAGATCCTCAAGATGGATCGCCGCCGCGGCAACATCGTGGTGTCGCGCCGCACTGTGCTGGAAGAGACCCGCGCCGAACAGCGCCAGGAACTGGTGCAGAATCTCGAAGAAGGTCAGGTCATCGACGGCGTCGTCAAGAACATCACCGATTACGGTGCGTTCGTCGATCTCGGCGGCATCGACGGCCTGTTGCACGTCACCGATATCGCCTGGCGCCGGGTCAACCACCCGACCGAAGTTCTGACCATCGGCCAGACGGTGAAGGTGAAGATCATCAAGATCAATCACGAAACCCACCGCATCTCGCTCGGCATGAAGCAGCTGCTGGACGATCCGTGGCAGGGCATCGAGGCGAAGTATCCGCTCAATGCGCGCTTCACCGGCCGCGTCACCAACATCACCGACTACGGCGCGTTCGTCGAACTGGAGCCGGGCATCGAAGGCCTGATCCACGTTTCGGAAATGTCGTGGACCAAGAAGAACATGCACCCCGGCAAGATCGTTTCGACCTCGCAGGAAGTCGAAGTGCAGGTTCTGGAAGTCGATTCGGTCAAGCGCCGGATTTCGCTCGGCCTCAAGCAGACCATGCGCAATCCCTGGGAAGTGTTCGTCGAAAAGTTCCCGGTGGGATCGACGGTCGAAGGCGAGGTCAAGAACAAGACCGAGTTCGGACTGTTCCTCGGGCTCGAGGGCGACGTCGACGGCATGGTCCATCTGTCCGATCTCGACTGGAAGCTTCCGGGCGAGCAGGTGATCGACAACTTCAAGAAGGGCGACATGGTCAAGGCCGTGGTGCTCGATGTCGATGTCGAGAAGGAGCGCATCTCGCTCGGCGTCAAGCAGCTCGAAGGCGATCCGTTCGCCGAGCCGGGCGACGTCAAGAAGGGCGCGGTCGTGACCTGCGAAGTGCTCGAGGTGAAGGAAAGTGGCATCGACGTCAGGATCGCCGGCACCGACTTCACCACCTTCATCAAGCGGTCCGAACTGGCGCGCGAGCGCTCCGATCAGCGCGCCGAGCGTTTCGCCGTCGGCGAAAAGGTCGATGCGCGGGTGATCCAGTTCGACAAGAAGGCCCGCAAGGTGCAGGTCTCGATCAAGGCGCTGGAAGTCGCCGAGGAGAAGGAAGCCATCGCGCAATACGGCTCCTCGGATTCCGGGGCGACGCTGGGCGACATTCTCGGCACCGCGCTGAAACAGCGCAACGACAAGTAAGCCGCCGGCTTTCTCGTCTTTATCCACCGGGCCCCGGTTTCGACCGGGGCCCTTTTCATTATCCGCGGCGTCCCGCCTCGCCGGGACGACGTGACGAGGCCTTGTTTTCTTCATATTGCGTCGCAATTGATGTAATTGTGACACGGCATCTTAGGGCTGCCGCAGAGAAGACCGTGCGAGCCCAAAACCGCTTCCGGGAGAATTTTCGATGTCGCTTGATTCAGACGTGATCGTGGATCGCCGCAGGATACGCCGCAAACTGACGTTCTGGCGCGTGGTCGCAGCCCTGCTTGCGATCGCGGCGGTGATCACCATCGGCTCGATCGCGACGCCAGGCGGGCGCGGCGCGTTCAGCGCGACGGGGTCGATCGCGCGCGTCAATATCGAGGGGCTGATTCGCAGCGACCAGGATCGCGTCGAGGCGCTGGAGCGGTTGGCGGATTCGAAAGCGGCTGCCGTCATTGTGCACATCAATTCACCCGGCGGCACCACCGCCGGTTCCGAGCAATTATACGACGCGCTGGTGCAGCTGAAGGCGAAGAAGCCGCTGGTCGTGGTGGTTGAGGGACTGGCGGCATCGGGCGGCTACATCACGGCCATCGCCGCCGATCACATCATCGCCCAGCAGACTTCGCTGGTCGGCTCGATCGGCGTGTTGTTCCAGTTTCCGAATTTTACCGACTTGATGAAAACCGTCGGCGTCAAGGTCGAGGAAGTGAAATCCTCGCCGTTGAAGGCGGCGCCCAACGGGTTTGAGCCGACCAGTCCGGAAGCGCGCGCCGCGCTCGAACTCGCTGGTGAAGGACTCCTATGCGTGGTTTCGCGACCTTGTGAAAGCGCGGCGCGGCATGGACGATGCGTTGCTGGACAAAGTCGCCGACGGACGTGTCTTCACCGGTCGTCAGGCGGTCGATCTGAAGCTGATCGATCAACTCGGCGACGAGAAAACCGCCGTTGCATGGCTGGTCGCACAAAAAGGCATCAAGAGCGACCTGCCGGTGCACGATTTCAAACTGGCGCCGCGCTTCGGCGACCTGACCTTTCTGCGAACCGCGGCGTCCATTACCCTGGACGCGCTCGGCTTGAGCGCGATTGCGCGGCAAGTCGAACAAACCGGCGTCGCGCAGGCGGTCGATCGCCTCGGTCTCGATGGCATGCTGGCATTGTGGCATCCCGCGGGAACCAATTGAACCGGGCCAGCCCGGTTCTGTGCGGTCCTCCCGCATTGCGAGTGTTGTCACAAATCCCCTATCGGGCCATTTGTCACGCGTTTTCACGCGGGCCATTTTCATTTAGCGTCTTGACAGTTCAAGCCATTTTCACGGAAATGGATGTCCGCATGTTCCCGGGTCCCAGTCTCGATGATCAAATCCGAACTTGTTCAGCGCATCGCCGAGCACAACCCGCATCTCTATCAACGGGATGTGGAGAACATTGTGAACGCGATCCTCGATGAAATCGTCGCCGCGCTTGCGCGGGGCGACCGGGTCGAGCTGCGCGGTTTCGGCGCATTCTCGGTCAAGCATCGGCCCGCCCGCGCCGGCCGCAATCCGCGCACCGGCGCACATGTGCCGGTGGATCAAAAGAGCGTTCCGTTTTTCAAGACCGGCAAGGAAATGCGCGAACGGCTGAACCGCGACGAAGGCGCTCCCGAAGCCGGCGCTTAGGCGTTTTGCATCGCGCGTATTCGAGTCACAAACCGGTCTCGTATTTTGTTGAAAATGCGCCCACCGATCTCCAGCCACGCGAGAGATGGTCATGCGAAAATTCCTCTCGACCCTGGTATTGGTTCTGCTGGGCCTGATCTTCATCGTGTTTGCGGTCGCCAATCGCCATCTGGTGACGGTGTCGTTTGATCCATTCGGCTCCGGCAATTCGGCCTTCAATTTGCCGACCAGAGCCTTTATTCGTGATCATCATCGTCTCGATGATCGTGGGTGTGGTGGCGGGTGGCTCGGCGACCTGGTTCCGGCAGCGGCGCTGGCGGCGCGCGGCGCGCCAACACGAAGCCGATGCGCGGCAGGCGCGGGCGCAACTGGCGGATTTGCGCAGTGGCGCCGCGACCGCCTCTGCGGTACGACCAGCGGCGCCTTTCCGGCCCGCAGGGCGTCGGATATGGGGCCGGCTGGGCGAGACAAGCAGGGCGCGACGTTGTAGAACCCGCCGCATTGCTTCCCTGTTCCGGTCGCCGTCCCAACCCGTGCCCTGAAGCATGTCTTTAGATCGTCAAAATTTGCGGCCTGTCCACGCGCGAGACGCTCGACGTCGCGCTGCAGGCCGGTGCCGACATGGTGGGATTCGTGTTTTTTCCGGCCTCGCCCCGTCATATCGGCCTGAATACGGCGCGCGATCTGGGCAGGCAGGCCAGGGGCCGCGCCCTGAAGGTGGCGCTGACGGTCGATGCCGACGACGCGACGCTCGCCAACATCGTCGAGGCGCTGCAGCCGGATATCCTGCAATTGCACGGCAAGGAGACCGTGGCGCGGCTGCGCGACATCAAGCAGGCCTTCGGGTTGCAGGTCATGAAGGCGATCGCGGTGGAAACCTCGGCCGATCTCGCATCCCTGCCTGGCTATGCCGCGGTGGCCGATCGCATCCTGTTCGACGCCCGGGCTCCTGCGGAAGCCACCCGGCCGGGCGGCCTCGGCGCGGTGTTCGATTGGCACCTGCTTGAAAACCTCGACCTCAAACGGCCGTTCATGGTTTCGGGCGGCCTTCATGCCGGGAATGTCGCGGAGGCCGTTCGCGTCAGCCGCGCCGGCGGCGTGGATGTTTCCTCGGGCGTGGAATGCGCGCCCGGCGTCAAGGATCCTGAGATGATCCGAGCTTTTATTCGCGCCGCCCGCGCCACCGAAGAGTTGATCACTTGATGAATCAGAACCTGCCCAATTCCTTCCGCAGCGGTCCGGACGAGCGCGGCCATTTCGGCATTTTCGGCGGGCGCTTTGTCGCCGAAACGCTGATGCCGCTGATCCTCGATCTGGAGAAGGCCTACGCCGACGCCAAGGCCGACCCGGCGTTCCAGGCCGAAATGAACGGCTACCTCAGGGACTATGTCGGCCGGCCCTCGCCGCTCTATCTCGCCGAGCGCCTGACCGAACATCTCGGCGGCGCCAAAATCTATTTCAAGCGCGAGGAGCTCAACCACACCGGCTCGCACAAGGTCAACAATGTGCTCGGCCAGATCATGGTGGCGCGGCGCATGGGCAAGCGGCGCATCATCGCCGAAACCGGCGCCGGCCAGCATGGCGTCGCCACCGCGACTTTGTGCGCGCGGTTCGGGCTCGACTGCGTGGTCTATATGGGCGCGGTCGATGTCGAGCGGCAGCAGCCCAATGTCATCCGCATGGAGATGCTGGGCGCCAAGGTTGTTCCAGTGCAATCCGGCTCGCGCACGCTAAAAGATGCCATGAACGATGCGCTGCGCGATTGGGTCACCAACGTGCACGACACTTTCTACTGCATCGGCACCGTCGCCGGCCCGCATCCCTATCCGATGATGGTGCGCGACTTCCAGTCGGTGATCGGCGTCGAGACCCGCGCGCAGATGCAGGCCGCCGAGGGCCGCCTGCCGGATTCGCTGGTTGCCTGTATCGGCGGCGGTTCCAACGCAATGGGGCTGTTTCACCCGTTCCTTGATGATCCCGCTATCGAGATTTTCGGCGTCGAAGCCGCCGGCCACGGCCTGACGCAACTGCATGCGGCGTCGATCGCCGGCGGCCGTCCGGGCGTGCTGCACGGCAATCGCACCTATTTGCTGATGGACGAGGACGGCCAGATCCAGGATGCCCATTCGATCTCAGCGGGGCTGGATTATCCCGGCATCGGGCCGGAACATTCCTGGCTGCACGAAACCGGCCGGGTGAAATATCTGTCCGCGACCGACGACGAAGCGCTGGCGGCGTTTCAACTGCTGTCGCGGCTGGAAGGCATCATTCCGGCGCTGGAGCCCGCGCACGCCATCGCCAAAGTCATGGAACTGGCGCCGAAGCGGCCGAAAGATCACCTGATGGTGGTCAATCTCTCCGGCCGCGGCGACAAGGATATTCCGCAAGTGGCCGATATCTTGCGGGGAGAAGAAGTGAATATCGAAAGGGGCTGCTTTCTTCACCTCTCCCCGCCGCGGAGAGGTCGGCTGCGCAGCAGCCGGGTGAGGGGTCTTCAATCGAACCGAAGCGTGCTTTCGATCATTTCCAGGACGCCCTCAAGCTTGTCATACACATCGGTATTCGAGACGCGGACAATGTGGAAACCGCAGGCCTCCAGCACCTTGGACCGCACTTCATCTCTTGTTAGTTCCGACGGTTCAGAGTGCGTTACGCCGTCAACTTCGACGATCAATTTTCCGTCGAGGGTCACGAAATCTACGATGTACCGATCAATGGAGTGTTGGCGCCGGAATTTCCACTGCGCCAACCGCCGATTGCGCAGCGCCTGCCAAAGCTTGGCCTCGGCGCTCGTTTGCGACGAGCGAAGGTTTCGGGCTCTCGCTTTGAACTTGTCCATCCCCCTCACCCGGCTGCTGCGCAGCCGACCTCTCCCCGACGGGGAGAGGTATAGCACAGCCGGCGCCGCATTATGACCACCCGCATCGACGCTCGTTTCGCCGAGTTGAAGAAACAGGACCGCGCGGCCTTCATCACTTTCCTGATGGCCGGCGATCCCGATCCTGCGACTTCGCTCGACATCATCAAGGCACTGCCGAAAGCCGGCGCCGATATCATCGAGATCGGCATGCCCTTCACCGATCCGATGGCGGATGGTCCGGCGATTCAGGCGGCGGGGTTGCGCGCGTTGAAGGCCGGCATGACCCTGAAAAAAACCCTGGCGATGGTGCGCGAGTTTCGAGCCGGCGATGCCACCACGCCGCTGGTGCTGATGGGCTATTACAATCCGATCTACATTTATGGCGTCGACAAGTTTCTTGTCGACGCAAAATCCGCCGGCGTTGACGGGTTGATCATTGTCGATCTGCCGCCGGAGGAAGACACCGAATTGTGCCTGCCGGCGATGCGGGCGGGGCTGAATTTCATCCGGCTGGCGACCCCGACCACCGACGACAAGCGGCTGCCGGCGGTGCTCGCCAATACCTCCGGCTTTGTCTATTACGTCTCCATCACCGGCATTACCGGCAGCGCCAGCGCCGATACCGCCGTCGTCGGCGAGGCCGTCGCCCGCATCAAGCGGCATACCCAATTGCCGGTTTGTGTCGGCTTCGGCATCCGGACCCCGGAGGCCGCGCGCGGGATCGCACAAATGCCGACGGCGCGGTGGTCGGCACGGCGCTGGTCGATGCCTTGCGCGGCAGCCTCGATGCCGAAGGCCGCGCCACTGCCGGAACCGTCGGTGCGGTCGCCGATCTGACGGCCTCCCTGGCGCAGGGCGTTCGGGGAGCCAAGCAGGCTGCGGAATAAGCCGCAATTGCGGCGGAGACAGGCCGGCTTGCCGGGCACTGTCCGGGCCGCCATATAATCAGAGCGCGATCAGTAAAAGTGGAATTCGGCTTTATGTCCGATCGCGCTCTAAACGTTGACGGCGATGGCCGCTTGAATCGCCATTCGGAGCGAACCATGAACTGGCTCACCAACGTCGTCCGGCCGAAGATACGCAACATCCTGCGTCGCGAAACGCCGGAGAATTTGTGGATCAAATGTCCGGATACCGGACAACTGGTTTTCTACAAGGATGTCGAGAGCAACCAGTTCGTTATTCCCGGCTCGAACTATCACATGCGCATGAGCGCCGTTGCGCGGCTGAAATCGATCTTTGACAATGAGACCTGGTTCGACGTGGCGTCTGCCGGAGGTGACCGCCGATCCCTTGAAATTCCGCGACGAACGTAAATATGCCGATCGCATCAAGGATGCGCGTGCCAAGACCGGTCTGAACGACGCCATCAAGATCGGCTATGGCAAGCTCGAGGGCGCCGCCGTCGGTGGTCGCCGTGCAAGACTTCGATTTCATGGGCGGTTCGCTCGGCATGGCCGCCGGTGAGGCGATCGTGCGCGGGCTTGAGCTCGCGGTCGAAAAGAAATCTCCGTTCATCGCGTTCGCGGCGTCCGGGGGCGCCCGCATGCAGGAAGGCATCCTGTCGCTGATGCAAATGCCGCGCACCACCGTCGGCGTACAGATGCTGCGCGAGGCGAAACAGCCCTATATCGTGGTGCTGACCAATCCGACCACCGGCGGCGTCACGGCCTCCTATGCCATGCTCGGCGACGTGCAGATCGCCGAGCCCGGCGCGCTGATCGGCTTTGCCGGCGCGCGGGTGATCGAACAGACCATTCGCGAGAAATTGCCGGATGGCTTTCAGCG
The DNA here is from genome assembly GCA_963771225.1 of uncultured Pseudomonadota bacterium. Classification (GTDB taxonomy): domain Bacteria; phylum Pseudomonadota; class Alphaproteobacteria; order Rhizobiales; family Xanthobacteraceae; genus Bradyrhizobium. The sequence continues at coordinate 32,189 of CAVYSR010000021.1, forward strand.
CGCGGAATACCTGAAAGACCACGGCATGATCGACATGGTGGTGCATCGCCACGATTTGCGCCCGACGCTGGCGCGGCTGTGCCGGATCCTGACCAAATCGCCCGCGGTGGAAACCGTGCCGAAGCCGGCGCCGTCGATCGATATGCCGGCCCCGGCCCAGATCCCTTCAGGTACGGATGTGACGCCGGTAGCACCCCACGCGTGAACCCGCCTGAGGCCAAGCGAGCGCCGCCGCTCGGCGAACTGATCGCACGGCTGTCCGCCCTGCATCCCAGCCGCATCGATCTCGGCCTTGAGCGGATGCAGCGGCTGCTGCAGCGGCTCGATCATCCCGAACGCCAGCTGCCGCCGGTGATTCATGTCGCCGGCACCAATGGCAAGGGTTCGACGATCGCCTATCTGCGCGCCATCCTGGAAGCGGCGGGCCTGCGCGTCCATACCTACACCTCGCCCTATCTGGTGCGGCTCAACGAATGTTTTCGCCTCGGCTGCGCCGGCGGTGGCGTTCTCGTCGATGACGACGAACTGGTTGCGGCGTTCGAACATTGCGAGCGGACCAATGCGGGCGCGCCGATCACCATTTTTGAAATCGAGACCGCGGCGGCATTCTGCCTGTTCGCCCGTCATCCGGCCGATGTGGTGCTGCTGGAGGTCGGTCTCGGCGGCCGGCTTGACGCCACCAACGTGATCGATGCGCCGCTCGCGACCGTCATCGCGCCGGTGGGCATGGATCACACTGAGTTCCTCGGAGACACGCTGAGCCGGATTGCGGGTGAGAAAGCCGCGATCATCAAGCGCAACACGCCGGTAATTTGCGCAGAGCAAGCCCTCGAGGCGATGGCCGTGATCGAAACACAAGCCAAACGCATGCACGCGCCGCTGCACGCGGCCGGGCAGCAGTGGCATGTCAATGTCGAGCGCGGACGGCTGGTCTACCAGGACGACCGCGGCCTGATGGATCTCGCAGCCCCCCGGCTGTTCGGCCGACATCAGTTCGACAATGCGGGTCTTGCGATCGCGACGCTGCGCGCACTCGACGCGTTCAAGATCGATGCCGCCGCATTCGAGACCGGCATCGTCAACGCCGAATGGCCGGCACGGATGCAGCGTCTGGCATCGGGTGCGCTGGTCGATCTGGCGCCGCAGGCCAGCGAGATCTGGCTCGATGGCGGCCACAATGCCGATGGCGGGCGCGTTGTCGCCGCCGCCCTGGGCGACCTCGAGGAGCGGGTGCCGCGTCCCCTGGTGGTGATCGTCGGCATGATGGCCAACAAGGATGCCGGGCGCGTTTCTGGCCAATTTCGCCGGCCTCACGCGCCATATCATCGCGGTTGCGATCCCCGGTCAGGAGAACGCCATGCCACCGGATCGGCTTGCCGATGCCGCGCGCCAGCTCGGCATGCGCCTGGAAATCGCAGCCAGCATCGAGGCAGCTTTGGGCTCGCTGGCGCGCCTCGCCTATGAGGTGCCGCCGCGCATCCTGATCACGGGGTCGCTGTATCTGGCCGGCCACGTGCTGTCGGCGAACGGCACCGCGCCGCGATAGGATCTGGAAGCAGGAATCACGATGCGCTTTGCTGCGATTGCCGATATCCACGGAAATTATCTCGCGCTGGAGGCCGTCATTGCCGACATCCGCGCGTTCGGCATCGACCAGATCGTCGATCTCGGCGATATGGCGAGCGGACCGCTCGATGCGCGGAAAACGATGGACATCCTGATGTCGCTCGATGCCGTTCATGTGCTCGGCAATCACGACCGTTACCTGATCGACCGGCCGCCGGAGAAAATGGGGATCATGGGACCGGCCGTCGCACGCGCAGCTCGATGTCGAAGCACCTCGACTGGCTGCGCACGGTGCCGGCCACGCTGGTGTTTCGCGATCAGGTCTTTCTGTGCCATGCGACGCCCGCGCGTGACGAGGTCTACTGGCTGGAGAGCGTTCTGCCCGACGGCACCGTGCGGATGTCTTCGCATGAGGCGATCGAACAAGCCGCCAGGGGGATCGCGCAGCGGCTTATTCTCTGCGGCCACACCCACATTGCGCGCGCGGTCCGGCTTGCCGACGGACGCCTGATCGTCAATCCCGGCAGCGTCGGATCGCCGGGCTACCGCGATGTCCACCCGTTTCCGCATGTCATCGAGGCCGGCACGCCGGATGCACGCTACGCTATCCTGGAATGGGCAAAGGGTAGCTGGCACGTGACGTTCCGGCATGTCCCGTACGATCACGATGCGATGGCCGCATTGGCGCGGCGCAACGGCCAGCCTGAACTCGCCTCCGCGCTGGCGACAGGGTGGATCCGCTGAAAATAAAACGGCCGGCGATTCGCCGGCCGCTTCGAATTGATTACTGCAGGAGGCGGCAGATCACACCGCGGCGGTGATCCACTGCTGCAACTTCTGCTTCGGTGCGGCGCCGACCTGACGCGAGGCCATCTCGCCGCCCTTGAAGATCATCAGCGTCGGGATCGACATCACGCCGTATTTCGAGGCCGTCTTCGGGCTCTCGTCGACGTTCAGCTTCACGATCTTGACCTTGTCGCCCATCGCGCCGGAAATCTCGTCGAGTGCGGGCGCAATCATGCGGCAGGGGCCGCACCATTCGGCCCAGAAATCGACCACGACCGGTCCGGTCGCCTTGAGCACTTCGGCTTCGAAATCGGCGTCAGAAACCTTGCCAACGGCCATTGGAATACCTCGTTCGGTTTGAAAGAAGGCGCGGCTGAAGAATCGCGCGGGGATCATAGGGTCAACCTATGAACGCGACCTTGCCGGGTCAAGCTCGCTCACGCCGAGATGATGGGGATGGGCAGCGCCGCGTTCAGCGCAGGGGCCAAAATCTCCATCAAATCAGGCGTTTCGGTCCAGAGCAGCGCGGCGCGGACCGGCAAGTGAGGATAAAGCTTCCGCAGCACCGCGCGATACAGCGCGAGCTGGCGGACATAGGCCGCGGGCGCCTCGGCCGCAAGCTGCGGCGGGGCGTGATTGGTCTTGTAATCGACGATCAGGACCTCGGCTGGCGTCACCACCAGCCGGTCGATTTGACCCGAAACCAGTGCCGGCGGGCTCCCAGGCCGATCCAGCCGTCCGGCGATGGCCACCTCGGCCCGGCTGCCGGCGGCGAATACCGCCGCAAAGCGCGGGTCCTCGATCAGGGCCAGCACCTCCGACGCGAGCGCCTCGCGGTCGTCGTCGGTCCAAAGACCAGCATTGCGGGCGAGGTACCCCAGCGCGGCATCGCGGCGGCGCGCTGTCGCGATGTCGGGCAGGGATTGCAGCAGCCGGTGCACCAGCGTGCCACGCAAAAGCGCGCGCGCGCGCAGCGCCAGCGATTCGCCGGTGCGGAGGGTTTTACCTTCATCCATGCCGGGGTCGGACGGGCGCAGCCGGCGGTCGATGATTTGCTCCGGCGGTAGCCGGGGTGTGCAGCCATTCCGGCAGCGATGGGTGCGTGCTTGCGGCAGCGTCGAGGGTGGTGCCGGTCTCGGGCGTTGCGTCTTCCGCCCGCCTGTAGCTTTTCACCGCACCGTCGCCAGCCGGGATTTCCTCGAAAACCAGGTCTGAATTCGCGAGGCCTCGCTTGATCAAATCGTACCAGGAACTCTCGCGGACGCTGTTCCTGTTGCCGGGCATGCAGCCGGCGACAATCAGCCGGTCAGCCGCGCGGGTCATCGCAACGTAGAGCAGGCGGCGATATTCATGCTCGGTCTCCCCCAGCATGGCGTTGCGCGCGTTGGCCACGCAGGGCGGATCGTCAGCCTTGCGTCCGGCCCAGACCACGACCTTGCCGCCGTTTGCCTGCGGCAAATGGATAAGGCGGAGGCGCTGGGTGTCCGATGGCGACGTCGTGGTGTCGGCCATGATCACGACGGGGGCCTCCAGCCCCTTGGCGCCGTGCACGGTCATCACGCGTACCTCGTTGCGCGAGATTTCCATGTCGCGCTTCACCTCGGTGTCGGCGGCGCGCAGCCAGGCCATGAAACCCTGCAGCGAGGCCGGCGCCTTCTTCTCGTAGGACAGCGCCAGTTCAAGGAATTCGTCCAGCGCATCGTTTGCTTCGTGGCCAAGCCGACGCAGGATGCGCGCGCGGCCGTTATCCCCGCCGAGCAGCCAGGCATAGAAGGCAAACGGTGTCCCGGTACGAAAGCGCCGCTCGCACTCGACGAACCGGTCGAGCGCACCCCTAAACCTGTCGCTCTCGGCGGCCTGAGCAGTCAGCGCATCGCGCAGCGATCCCTTGCGGTTCCAGGCCAGCGTGAACAACTCGTCCTCGGTAAGGTTGAACAACGGGCTCTTCAACGCGACGGCGAGCGCAAGATCGTCCTGCGGCAGCAACAGGGCGTCGGCGAGATTCATCAGATCGATGATTGCGATGTGTTCGGTAAGTTTCAGCCGGTCGGCGCCGGCCACCGGAATGCCGGCGTGCTTCAGCGCCTGGATGACCGCGTCGAACAGATTGCCGCGGCGGCGCACCAGCACCAGTACGTCGCCATAGGCAAGGCGGCGACGATTGCCGAGGCGTCCGGTCATGGTGCGGCCTGCGACGAGGCGCCCGATCTCGCTCTGGATGCGTTTCGACAGTTTGACCTCGGCGCTCGTCAGCGGCACGCCATCGAACGGCGCACGCCAGCCCTCGATGTCCTGCTTCTCATCGGCGACCGAAAGCTCCCAGAGGTCGATCTGGCTTGGACCTGCATCGGGCAGCGCTTCGTGCAGCGGATAGGCCTTTTCAGCGTGGATGCTCCGATAGATCGCCTCGTCGCGAAATACGTGATCGACTGATTTCAGGATCGCCCGTCCCGAGCGGAAGGAATAGGTGAACGGGATGGATTCGAATCTGAAGCCCGGCGTCCTCGAACTTCTTTTTCAATTCCCGCCGGCGGTCAGCGAACTCCCGGGGTGCTGCTCCCTGAAAGGAGAAGATCGACTGCTTCTCGTCGCCGACCGCGAACACGGTGCGCATCACGCCGTCACGCGCGCCGGCGCCGGCGGTGAATTCCGAGATGATATGCGCGATGATGTCCCATTGCCGGGGGCTGGTGTCCTGCGCTTCGTCGATCAGCACATGATCGACGCCACGGTCGAGCTTGTAGTGCACCCAGCCGGACGCTCCGCTTGCCAGCAGGGCCAGCGTCTTGTCGATCAGATCGTCATAGTCGAGCAGGCCGCGCTCGGCTTTTTCGCGCCGGTAGTTCGCGGCGACCGCGATCGCAATATGCAGCAAGGCTTCCGTGCGGTCTCGCGTCGTGACGGCGCGGCGCTTTTCGATCAGTGGACCCAGCCGGCTCGCTTCAGCGTCGAAGCGGCTTCCGATCGCCGGATTGTCTCGGACGAAATTCTTCGTCAACACCGATTTGCGGGGAGCGCGATCGGTGTCGGTCAGGAATATGCCGAGATATTCATCGACCTGGGCGGCGCCGGCGGCTGGCAGCGCTGCACGTAATCGATCTGCGTTGTCGCGCTCGGTCTTGGCTCCGGTCTCGAGCGCACGCGCGATCTCCTCCCAGCGCGATCGCGGCAGGTTGGGGCCCTCGACAATCTCGCGTTCGACATTCTCGATGTGCTCATCAGGATCGACGCCGAGGGCCGCGGACATCTCCGCGACGGCAGCCTCAGCACGGCCTGCGGCGTCGGTCCAGGCCATGAAATGATCGCGGCTGAGGCAGGCCTCTCGCAGGACATCTTTGAAAGTAACGTCGGCTGCGTTCGCCATCGCGGCCAGCAACGCGCGTCCGATCGCGCTGTCGGGCGTCCGCGAGGCATCGAGCATCACGGCGAGGCTGGCGCGCTCCATCATCTCGGTCTGGTCGCGATCGTCGAGCACGGTGAAGCGGGCCGGTACGTTGGCTTCGAAGGGAAATTGCTGCAACAGGCGGGTGCACAATGCGTGGATGGTTTGAACCTTCAGTCCACCGGGTGTTTCCAACGCCGAGGCGAACAGTTCGCGTGCCGATTTGCGCAGCGGCACAGTCGGATGCGTGATGCCGACGTCACGGATCGCGGCATCGAGCGCGTCGTCGTCGAGCGTTACCCAATGGCCGAGCGTCGTGAACACGCGCTCGGCCATGTTTGCGGCGGCCGCCTTGGTGAAGGTGAGGCACAGGATCTTTTCCGGCGGCACACCGGCGAGCAGCAGACGGATCACGCGCTGCACCAGCACGTGGGTCTTGCCCGAGCCGGCGTTGGCCGACACGAATGCGGATGCCGCGGGATCGGATGCGCGGGCCTGCGCGTCACGGACGGGGGGAGGAATGGTGCGGGGAGCCTTCACCACTCCTCCAGCGCAACGCCGCCGGCAGCGGACCATTCCTTGACGCGGGCGAGGTTGTCATAGTCGCCGTAGCGGGCGGTCCACATCGACAGCACCAGCGATCGATACGGCTCGTCTGGGTTCTCGAACCGGCGGATCAGAGCTTCGAGCTGCGCCCGCGCATAATCGGCCGCATCATCGGGCAGCTGCGGCGTGTCGTTTTGCTTGATCTTCAATTCCAGTGTCTTGTGCTCGCCCGGCGGATTGTTGCCGCTCAACCTGACATAGGCGAGTTCGCTGACGGAGACGCCGGCATCGATATCGGCGAAGCCTCCCTCGCGCAGGATCGCTGCCTCCAGCGTCAGCTGCGGCGACAATCCCATTCGCACCTGCTTGCCGGTCGGCGGTTGTCCGGTCTTGTAGTCGAGGATGGCGTAGGTGCCGTCGCCGTGGCGTTCGATCCGGTCGGCGCGTGCGGAGAGCGTGAATATCCTGGCATTGTCGAGGGGGATCTTGATTTCGCCCCTGATCTCGGCGGCGATAGCGGCGATATCGCGGCGGCGCGCGGCCTCCCATTCGGCGAACCAGCGCCCGATCCGCTGGAAGCGCGGCCACCACAGCGCGCGAGCCTCCGGCTTCTCCATCAGTGGCGCGAAATGCTTTTCGCCGATACGGCGCAACACGCCCACGGCATCGTCCGGCAGTGCATTTGCGTATTCCTTGGTGAATTCACCAAGCGATTCGTGGATTGCAGAGCCGCGATCGGCCGCCGACAGCGGCATGTCGACGGGATCGAGCGGGTCGAGCTTGAGAATGTGGCGGGCATAGATTGTGTAGGGATCGCGCAGCCAGTCCTCGATCGCGGTGACTGAGAGCTTCGTGGGACGCGTCTCGCGCGGCGGCCTGGGCTGCGGCTGCTCGATCGGCTTGACCCCCGCAGGCTGGTCGATCGCGCTGGCGAAGCGAACATATTTGTCGCCGGCCGCCTTCGCCGCTTTCCAGCGCTCCTCGCCCGCGACGGCTTGCAATCGGTGCAGGAAGCGCGAGGCGACGGCCGGAGCACCGCCGACCTTGGCCGAATAAGTGAGGATCACGTCCTCATGGCCGAGCAGCTGAGCGAAGTCGTGCGCAGAAAGGCCGATGCGGCGCTCCGGAAGGTCGAGACCAAGTTCGTGACGCATAGGCCGGCTCAGCCAGGGATCAACGCGCGGCGCCGGCGGCCACACGGTTTCGACCAGCCCGCCCAGGATAACGCGGTCGGATTCCGTCAGTCGCGCTTCCAGTTGGCCCAAAATGTGGAGTTGCGCGCCCGGCAGCTCCGGCCGCCGCACCAGACGGTCTGCAAAGGCGGTCTGGAACACCTCGGCATAGTCGCCGGCCTTGACCATCAGGCCGATCTTCTCCTGCCGGCCGAGCAAATCGTCGAAGCCGGATGCGAGCCCGAGCCCGTCCGGTCCCTCGAATGCCGTGGCGACACCGTGCTCGCCGGCGGAGAGATTCACCAGTGTTTCGCGATGGCGCTGCGCGAACTCGGCGAAATCATGCGGTGTGGCGCCAGAAAACCCTTCCAGCGGCGTCAGCGCCTTGCGGAGCGCCGCGATGAGCGATTGCGCCTGGTCCAGTTCGTGGTCTTTCAGCCGTACACGCGGCTCGGCATGGTGCAGCGATGAGGTTTCCCCGCTGCGCGACTTGCGCAGTTCATCGCGGAAGCGCGCGAAATCGGCGGCCAATCCGCTGCTGCCGGCCTGCGGTCGAGTGCCGCGCAGCAGCGAAAGCTCGAGCACTTCAATGCCGCGCTTCAACGCGTCATGCATGCCACCGAGCCGGAACATCGGATGCTTGAGCAGTGCCAGCAAGGTTGGCGGCTCCAATCCTCTTGTCGCGGCTTCCGCCACCAACCGCGCAAAGATGCCGGCCGGCGTATCCATCAGTGCGTCGCCGCCGGATTCGTTGAATTCGAGGTTCCAGCGGCCGAGCGCCGCCGTCACCCGCCGTGCCAGCGCGCGATCCGGGGTAACCAGCGCCACCGACTTGTTCAGATGCCGCGCCTCGCGCATGGCGACCGCAATTGCGAGCGCCTCCATCTCCGGATTTGGCGCCTCGACCACGGCGAGCTTATCCATGCCGGCTGCGATCTGCGCCGCGATATCCAGCCGTTTCAACCGATCGTGCCATTCCGAGGTGGCGTTCGACGGCCGCATCGCCTCGGATACCAGCACCTCGCGGCCGCCTTGGGCAGGCTTCCCGAGAATTTCGACATCGCCGCGTTTGATGCCGAAGCGCGACAGCAGCGCGTGCATCGCATATTGCGGATGGTTGGAGGCAGGCGGCGTCGTGAAGGCGCCTTTGGCATCCCTGACGCCGCCGATCGATCGCCAGGCGTCGTCATCGAGGTCGGTATCGAGGCCCGGCAGCACCACCGCGCCGTGCGGCAGCTTGGCCACCGCCTGCAGGAATTTCGCCGTTGACGGCATCGATCCGGTGGAGCCTGCGGCGATCACCGGGCCGTCGGATGACTTTGTGAGGTGCTCAGCTTGGGCATCGATCAAAAGGTCGCGACGCGCGGCGGGCTCGATCCTGTTGGTTTCGGCAAGAAAAGCCGGCCAGAAGTCGCGGGCGATCTTCAGGAAATCCAGCGTGTGTTGCCAGTATTTGTCGAACTGGTCAGGCACGAGACGGTCAAGCGCGCTCCAGTCGACGTCGCGCGTCACCATGTCGTCCATCAGCCGCGCAAGGTCACCGGCCAGCGTCAGCGTGGAGGCGGGACCGCCGACCACCAGCGGCGACAGCATCGGCCGTTTGGCCCAGGCGGCGACAAGTCTCGCCAGCACCAACCGGCGTTCGAGCTCGCCCAGTTTGGCTGGAACATCGAGCGGGGCAGCGCCACCCGGCTCGGAATCTTCCGAGAACGCAAGCTCGTCCTCGTCGATGTCGCCGAGCGCGACGATGCGCGGCAGGATCGCCGCATCCTTGCCGAGCACATCGAGGAAGATGCTATGCGCGAGCCGGCCGGCGCGCCGGGTCGGCAGATAGAGCGTCGCCGCTGCCAGCCGCTCCGGCCGCGCCCGGGCCTCGAAGCCTTCGATCAGCCGGCCATCGACCAGCGCGCCGATAACGGTACGCAGGAACGGCGCCGAGACTGGAACGCTGAAAACACGCATGGGCTTCCTGATTCGAAGGTCAGGCGGCATCATGGCATGGGCAGCAGGGCGGAGGGAGTCGAAGGAGGGAATCGAAGCGTTCAGGCGACGCTGGCGAGAAAGGCCTCTTCCGCCGCGTGAACCGCGTCGGGGGTTCCGACATGCATCCACACGCCGTCGAGCCGCAGGCCGAACAGCCGCTCCTGCTCGTTGGCGCGATCGAACATTTTGGTCAACGAAAATTCACCCGATGGGGCGTCGGCGAACAGCGATGGCGACATGATCGCCGCACCGGCATAGACGAACGGGACGACCTGGTGTTCCTTGCGCTTGCGCAGGGCGCCATCCGGCAGCATCGCGTAATCGCCGCGTCCGCCGTAGCCGATGCTGCTCGTGGTGGGCGCCATCAGCAGCAGGATATCCATCGCTTCGGGGTCGAAGGCCTCGGCCAGCCGTGCCAGATTGGGCCGCACGCCGTCGATCCACAGCGTGTCCGCGTTGACGTGGAAAAACGGCGCCGGACCAAGCAACGGCAGCGCCTTGACCACGCCGCCGCCGGTGCCGAGCACTTCGTCACGCTCATCCGAAATGATCACGCGGGGCCGCGCGCGCGACGCGACATGATCGATGATCTGGTCCGGTAGATAATGCACGTTGACGACAGCCTCGCTGACGCCGGCATCGCCGAGCTTGTCGAGCACATGGTCGAGCAGCGTCCGGCCTGCCACGCGCACCAGCGGCTTTGGCATCCGATCGGTCAAAGGGCGCATGCGGACGCCGAGACCGGCGGCAAGGACCATGGCTTTGGCGGGCTTGACGGGCATTTCAAAAACTTCTCGAACCATGGTTCCAGCGCGTGGTTGATCCAGCGCATCGTTCGCAACATACTGATCTGGCGATCAGGATACGCGAAAACGGTAAAATGTCGCGCCGATCATATCACGCTGATTCGCGCGGCGCATCGATGGTTCATCGCCATAGCCGCCCGACATGACGGTTGTACGACCGCAACGCGTTCAGACTTCGGCGCCTTGCGTCGCGCCGCGCCGGGTGGTCTTTTTCTTCTTGTCGCCCTGCTTCAGGAAAATGACGCCGATTTGATCGCCGTTGACCCAGGCAAGCTCGCAGCGGCGGTAAGCGAGTCCGGTGGACGACAGCAGCAGGAAGAATTCCTTGAGATGCAGCCCCTCGATGGAGCCTTCGACAGTGAGCTTGGCGCCGGTCTCTGAAACATCTTCCATCGTGCAATCGCGGCGCCAGGTGCCGTCGATTCCCATCATATGCGCGCCGATGCCGTGTTCGAAGGTAACACGCTCGCCCTTGCGCCGTTCTGCCGCCATGATGTTGCTCCTGCCCCAAGGAGCCGCCCGCGCGCCCAAAGCGGCTCTGCCGCAGATTAAAGCCAGTTTGGCTAACAAGTCGTAAATCAGGCGAGGGCCTCCGTTCCGATCGGATCGGAAGGGAGGCTCTACCTCTTTATTTGACGCGTTTTCTTCACGCGACCCGGCATCCACTTCGCTGGAAAACGCTATAATGGCGGAGGAACGTTGGCGGAATACCACTCCCGGATGCCCGAGAGCGCGGGGTGGGCCAGCGAACGGGTGAGATAGGTCCAGATCCGGGGCAAATGGCGCAAATATTGCGGTTTGCCGTCGCGCCGGTTCAGTCGGGCAAAGATGCCGAGCAATTTGGTGTTCCGCTGCGCCGACATGATGGCGTAAATCTCGGCGAATTCAGCCGGATCGAACGTATCGTCGGAGGCCCGCCGCGCCTTGATGTAACGTGTCAGCAGCGCAAGCTCGAGTGGCTCGGGCACGTCGATCCGCGCGTCCTGCAACAGCGACGCCAGATCATAGGCGGCCGGGCCCAGCACGGTATCCTGGAAGTCGATGATGCCGACTTTCGCCGTACCCGTCCGCTGGTCGAGCCAGATCAGGTTGGGTGAGTGAAAGTCACGTAGCGCCCAGGTTTTCGGCGCCATTGCGGGCTTGCTCAATAAATCGCGCCACATCGTGACGAATTCGGCGTGCAGGTCGCGGGTTAGTTCAATTCCGCGATCGGGCAGATACCATTCGGGCATCAATCCGATCTCGACCTGCAGCGCATCGGTGTCGAAGGCGGGAATGGCGTAGCTGACATGCGGCGCCAGCGGCAGGATTTCGGGCAATGATTTGCGATGCAGCGCCGCCAGCATGTCGGCGGCTGCTTGATAGCGTTCCGCGATCGGCCGGGGCGGATCGCCCTCGATAAAACCCGCGTTGCCAAAATCCTCGGTGATCAGAAATCCGGCCTCGAGATCGGCATGATAAATCGATGGCGCCGAGAAGCCGCGCTCGCGCAGGCCGTTGGCGATGGCGACGAACGGCTTGACGTCTTCGGCCAGATGCGCCGCCGCGCTGTACGACTTGCCGTCATAGATCGCCGGTCCGTCGGGGCGCCGCGGCGAGTTCATCAGGATGAAAGCGTCATCCTGTCGGATCAGCCGCGCATAGGAACGCGTCGAAGCGTCGCCGGCCATGCGCCGGCGTTCGGCGTCAGCATAGCCCGCCTCAGTGAGAAACTGCCGCAGCGCCTGCAGTCTGGCGACCTGCGCGGCCGCTTTTCCGTAGCCGGTGATTTCAGCGGCGCGCGCGGTGGATCCCAGCGCCGGACGATAGCTCAGCGCGATGTCGATCCGGTCGGCGGGAAGTGCGGCGGGCGCCCGCTCCGGCCATTCGATCAGCGCCAGCGTGCCCTCGGGCAACGGCGATAGGCCGATCTCTTCCAGTTCGGCCGGATCGTTGACGCGGTAGAGATCGGCGTGAACCAGCGGAAACGGCGGCAGATCGTAGGTTTGCGCGAGCGTGAAAGTCGGACTTGGAACTTCGAGCGCGTCGTCGCCGGCGAGATATCGGATCAGGGCGCGAGCGGCCGCGGTTTTCCCGGTGCCGAGATCGCCCGACAGCGTGATGACATCGCCGGCGCCGACCAGCAGCGCGAGATCGGCCATCAAATGCGCGGTCGCGGTCTCGTTCGGCAGCCCAAGCGTGAATGTGGTGGGATCGGTCATTCCGCGGCGTTGCGATGCACGGCCTGATCGATCGGAAAGTCGCAGGTGACGGTGGTGCCCTTGCCGACGATCGAATCGACGCGCACCTTGCCGCCATGCAGTTCGACAAAGGAGCGCACCAGCGACAGGCCGAGGCCGGCGCCGCGATGCCGCGACCCGTTGGAATGACTCTCGAACCAGTCGAATACCTTGTCCTTGACGTCGGGCGCAATGCCCGGTCCGGAATCAGTCACGGTGAAAACGATACTGTGCTCGGTTCGCCTCGCGCTCAGGCCGACGGTGGCGTCGGGCGGCGAAAATCCGACGGCATTGGCCAGCAGATTGTACAGCACCTGAACCACGCGGCGTTCGTCGCCGACGAAGTCGCCGATGTTGGGGTCGACGTCGACCTTGAGTTCGATGCGGTCGGTGGCGAGCCGGTCCTGGATGCCCTCGGCGGCGGCTTCGATGGTCTTGCGGATATCGATCGGGCCGAGATTGAGCGACATCGCGCCGGCATCGATGGTCGCAAGATCGAGGATGTTGTTGATGATCGCGAGCAGCGCGTTGGTCGAGGCGGTGATGTAGCCGAGATATTCGGCCTGCTTCGGCATCAGGGGCCCGGTCACGGGGTCGCTGAGGAAATGCGCAAAGCCGATGATGGTGGTCAGCGGCGAGCGCAATTCGTAGGACACGTGGTGGACGAAATCGACTTTCATCTGGTCGGCGGTCTCGAGCGCCTCGTTGCGCTCGCGCAGCGCCCGCTCGACATTCTCGGTATCGGTGATGTCCTGGAAGGTCAGCATGGTGGCGCCGTCGGGCAACGGCATGGTCATGCAGTCCAGCACGCTGCCATCCTTGCGTTCCAGCTTCAGCGGCACCTCGACCCGGTTCTCGATCGCGGTGATCGCCTCGCGCAGTGTCCGCCAGGTGGCCGCGTCATCGAACAGCGGCCTGCACCAGGCTTCCACGGTCTCGATATGGGGCTGCTTCTGCAGCTCCTCGGGCGACAGCTTCCACATCTTGGCGAAGGCCGGATTGAACAATTGCGCGCGGCCATTGCTGCCGAACACCGCGACCGCTTCGGCGAGATTATCGAGCGTCTCGCGCTGCACCCGGATCAAGCCGTCAAATCGCCGCGCCAGGTCCAGGCTCTCGGTGACGTTGTCGAACAGGTAGGTGACGCCGCCTTCCAGATTGGGCGTGGTGACGACGCTGACGGCGCGTCCGTCGGGCAGATACCAGGTGTCTTTTTCGGGCTCGACCGCGCGATAGGCCTCGTGCAGCTTCGCCTTCCAGGCCCGGAAATCCGGCTGCTCGGGAAGTTTGCGCGCCGCCCGCAGTCGATCGAGCACGCTCGAATCGTCGGGGTTGTTGTCGAGAAAGGCGCGGTCCAGATCCCACAGCCGCCGATAGGAATCGTTGTAGAACGCCAGCCGCCGCTGGCCGTCGAACACCGCGACGCCGGACGACAATTGATCGAGGGTGCGGCGGTGCGCCTCCGCCATCCGGACCAGCGCAGTGCCGAGCGCTGCCGCTTCGCTGGCGTCGATGGCGATGCCGACGCTGCCGCCGGCGACATTGCGCGCATATACATCGTAGATGCGCCGTTCGCCGCCGACCACGATCGGCAACCGCGCATTGAAGGCCGCCGTGTCGGTCAGCGCGCGCTCCATGTCGCTGCGGCCGGCGCTGTCGAGCAGTCCAAGGTCGCGATCGATCGCATCCGCGACGCTGACCGCCTCGGTCGCCCGTGCATAGGCGGCATTGGCGTAGCTGAGACCGCCCTTGGCGCTCTTGGTCCAGATCGGCCACGGCGCTCCGGCCGCGAAACCGCGCAGCATCTCGGTTTCTTCCAATAGCGCCTTGTGCCGGAGATTGGTTTCGGCAAGTTCCCGGCGCAGCCCGCTGAGTTCGCGAATCCGTACAATGGCCTGACCGCCGATGGCCCGGCCCATGGCCTCGAAGGCGTGTCCAGTCGAGGTGGTGAGATTAAGCAGAAAGCCCTCGCCGGCCTCGCGCAACGCATCGACGGCGTGATCCATCCGCAGCGCCGGTTCAGGCGGCAGCCAGGTCCCGAAGGCCAGGATGCGCTGCGGCTGATATTGCGGGGAATCCGGTGACATCAAGAGCGAGATGTCGCCGCTGATTTGCGGGCGATTGTCGCCCGCCGCCCACGAGATCAGGATCTGCGGCTCGGCGAACAGCAGCGCGCGGAACCGGTCGGCCTCGATTTGCAGGCCCTGGATGTCGGAGCGCAGCCGCGCCTCGTTGTTGGCGGAGCGGACCCGCGCCCGCATCAGCAGGATCGCCGCCATCACCGAAAAGCCGAGCAACGCCAGCGCCGTCGCCAGCACCGCGATTTCCTGACGGTTGAATCCGAAGAAGGTCGAAATCGTATGCTCGACGTTGGATAAATCGCTGGCCTCGGCCGGCGCGATCGTCGCCAGTGCCGCGGTGCCAAGGCTGATCAGGCCGTTGCGCGCCAATGATGTGCACGACAGCAGGGTCCGACGTATCGACGCGATCACGCCCGACATGGTTTGCCCCAAACCGCACGACTTTGCGCCCGGAGCGCGCTGGAACGCAAAGCCGGTACCTACTTCTTGCCGATCGCGCTCCGGTTCGCGAATCGAATGACAATATCCTCAACGGGAGTCGGCCGGTAAGAGTCCAGATCGTGAACGCAAAACTTACCGCGAAAAAATGCGGTATTAAACTTTATCGGCGCGATTTTTATGAAAATGAATCCAAATCAGCGCCCGGTCGAACCGAAGCCGCCGCTGCCGCGGTCGGTCGCGGAGAGCGACACGGCGGCGACGAGTTCCGCCCGGATCACCGGCGCAATCACCATTTGAGCGATACGCTCGCCGCGCCGGACCTCGAACGGCGCGTCGCCGTGATTGATCAGCAGCACGCCGATCTCGCCGCGATAATCCGCGTCAACCGTGCCCGGCGCGTTCAGCACGGTGACGCCGTGCTTTGCGGCGAGGCCGGAACGCGGACGGACCTGCGCCTCATACCCGGGAGGCAGCGCGATCGTCAGCGCCGTGGGCACCAGCGCGTAGCGTCCGGGCAAAAGAACGAGCGGCGCATCCTCAGGAACCGCGGCGAGCAGGTCGAGCCCGGCGGCGTCGGCGCTCTGATAGGCCGGCAGCGCCAGGCCTTTGCCGTGCGGCAATTGGCTTATATCGACTTTGACATTGGCGCTCACGATCGGTTCTCCGCCTGGCTCGCGATCCGCGCCACCAGCGTGGTGGCGACTTCTTCCTTGGTCATCACCGGCCAGGATTCGATTCTGATGTCGGAGCTGACGCCATTGGCATGCTGGGTCAGCAGGTGAACCGTATTGCGGTCGCCGCCCATCACGCCCGACGCCGGCGAAACGTCATTGGCGACGATCCAGTCGCAGCCCTTGCGCGCGAGTTTTGCCCGCGCATTCTCGATCAGGTTTTCGGTCTCGGCGGCGAAACCGATCACCAGAGCCGGTCGCAATTTTGGCAGCTTCGCGATGGTGGCGAGGATATCGGGGTTCTCCACCAGCTGCAGCGGCGGCATGCCTGCGGTTGTCTTTTTCAGTTTCTGTTCCCCTTCATGGGCGACGCGCCAGTCGGCGACGGCCGCCGCAAAGATTGCGATATCCGCCGGAAGCGCTGTTTCCACCGCGTGGAGCATTTCGCGCGCGGATTCCACATGCATCACCGACACCCCGGCGGGATCGTCGAGTTCGACGGGACCCGAGATCAGGATGACATCGGCGCCAGCGGCTTGAGCGGCCGCGGCAATCGCAAAACCCTGCTTGCCGGAGGAACGGTTGGCGATGTAGCGCACCGGATCGATCGGCTCGTGGGTCGGACCTGCGGTAATCAGCACTCGCTTGCCGGCCAGCGGGCGCGGTTGCGGCGGACGCAGCAAGCGTTCGGCGGCGGAGGCTATTTCGATCGGCTCCGCCATCCGGCCGATGCCGGCCTCGCCGGCTTCGGCCATTTCTCCGGCATTGGGCCCGATCATGGCGATGCCGTCGCGTTCGAGCTGCGCGACATTGCGGCGGGTCGCCGCATTGTTCCACATCAAGGGGTTCATCGCCGGCGCCAGCAGGATCGGCCGGTTGGCCGCGAGCAAAATCGCACTGGCGAGATCATCGGCGTGACCCTGCGCCATCTTGGCCATCAAATCGGCGGTCGCGGGCGCCACCACAATCAGATCGCAGTCGCGCGCGAGACGGATATGGCCGGCATCGAATTCGCTCTCGGCGTCGAACAGATCAGTATAGCAGCGCTCATGCGACAGCGCGCTGGCGGCCAGCGGTGTGACGAATTGCTGCGCGGCTTTGGTCAGCACGCAGCGAACATGAATGTGGCGCTCCCTAAGCCGTCGGATCAGGTCCAGCGCCTTGTAGGCGGCGATGCCGCCGCCAATGATCAGGGTGACGCGCGCAAGGCCCAACGCAGCGCTGCCCGCCGGGTGCGTCGCGGGCGCGGTCCGGGAAGCCTCCTGGGAGGCCGCCGTGGCGAAGGAAGGGTGGTTCTGTGACGCCTCGCGCAGGATCACCCGCACCTCATCCTCGACCGAGCGGCCGTTACGGGCGGCGCGGAGCCGCAGCTCGTCGCGAATGGCATCGTCGAGTTTTCGGATCGTCAGGCTGGCCATGGGAGCCTCTCGTTCGTCTTGATAGCAATGCTAGCACATCATGCATACATTGCAATCATAGCTGTCGGATGGCCACGAGAATCCCGATAAACGTCAAGGCGATGACCCAGAGCGCCAGCGTCCGCCACCGGCTCTTGCGGCCCTCGGTTCGCCCCATCGCCGCGATCGTCTCCGGCGACAGCGTCAATCCTTCCCGGGTCATGGTCTCCAATTGCTCCAGCACGGCCACCGCCCGGGTCGCGATGGCCGGAAGGCCCGAGAACACCCGGCCGAGCTCGCCGGCACCCGACATCGCTCCCTGCACGCGCCCGATCGGGCCGAGATTGCGCTCGACCCATTCGCGCACCACCGGATCGGCGACCTTCCAGATGTCGAGTTTGGGATCGAAGCTGCGCGCCACGCCTTCGACCACCACCATGGTCTTTTGCAGCAGGATCAGTTCGGGGCGGGTCCGCATGTCGAACAGGCCGGTGACCTCGAGCAGCAGCGTCAACAGCTTCGCCATCGAAATCTCTTCGGCGGTGCGGTTGTGGATCGGCTCGCCGATGGCGCGGATGGCCTGGGCAAAATTCTCGACCGAATGATGCGCCGGCACATAGCCGGCCTCGAAATGCACTTCGGCGACGCGGCGATAGTCGCGGGTGATGAAGCCCAGCAGAATTTCAGCGAGGAAGCGGCGCTCCTTGATGCCGAGCCGGCCCATGATGCCGAAATCGACCGCAACCAGCCGGCCGGCGGGGTCAAGGAACAAATTGCCGGGATGCATGTCGGCATGAAAGAAGCCGTCGCGCAGTGCATGGCGGAGGAAACTCTGGATCACCTTGCGCCCAAGCTCAGCCAAATCGACCTGCGATTCGGCCAGACGCGCATGATCGCTCAGCGCGATGCCGTCGATCCATTCCATGGTCAGGACATTGTGCGTGGTGCGATCCCAATCAACCATCGGCACCCGAAAATCGGGATCGTCGCGGGTATTCTCGGCCATCTCCGAGAGTGCGGCAGCCTCCAGCCGCAGATCCATCTCCATCGCCACCGATCGCGACATCGTATTGATGACTTCGATCAGCCGCAGCCGCCGCGCTTCCGCCGAATAGATTTCGGCCTGATGCGCGACAAAGAAAAAATCGGCAAGGTCGCGGCGGAAGCGCGAGGCCACATGGGGCCGCAGCACTTTCACGGCGACCGAGGTGCGCACGCCGTTGCGCTCGGTCTCGCCGCGATGCACCTGTGCGATCGATGCGGCGGCCACCGCAGGACCGAAGCTTGCAAACGCCTGCGCCACCGGGCGTTCCAGCGACATCGCGATCGCAGCCTCGGCCTCGCTTTGCGAAAACGGCGGCAGCCGGTCCTGCAGGCTTTCCAGATCGCGCGCCATCACCACGCCGACCACGTCGGGCCGCGTCGCCAGAAACTGTCCAAGCTTGAGATAAGCGGGTCCGAGCCGCGTCAGCGCCCGCGACAGCCGCGAGCCGGATTTGACGCCGGGACGCTCGACCAGCCGGGCAATGCGAAGCGCGAGCTGGCCGGGCGGCGGCACCAGGCTCGGGTCGACGCCGACGAACACGCCTTCGCGCGCGAACACGAAACCGGCCCGCGCCAGCCGCGCGATGTGGGTTATGGCAGAAATCACAGGCGCCAGCCCGAATGCAGCGCCACGATGCCGCCCGAAAGGCTTTGCCAGGACACCCGCGAAAAACCCGCGGCGCGGATCATTTCGGCAAAGGCGTTCGGTTTCGGAAATTTGCGGATCGACTCGACGAGGTAGCGATAGGATTCGGCGTCGCCGGTGACCGCGCGGCCGAGCGGCGGAATCACCTTGAACGAAAACAGGTCGTACATTCGATCGAGGCCGGGCATGTCGACGGTGGAAAATTCCAGGCACAGAAACCGGCTGCCGGGCTTGAGCACGCGAAACGCCTCGCCCAGCGCCAGATCGATCCGCGGCACGTTGCGGATACCGAACGCGATGGTGTAGGCGTCGAAGGTGTTGTTGGGGAACGCCAGCGCCTCGGCATTGCCCTCGACAAACGACACAAGGTCGTCGAGATGCCGCGCCGCCGCGCGCTCGCGACCGACGCCAAGCATGTCGGAATTGATGTCGCAGACGGTGGCGCGAAAGCCGGGGCCTGCGGCCTTGGCGGCGCGAAAGGCAATGTCGCCGGTGCCGCCGGCAACGTCGAGAAGCGCGAACGGCCTGTCGCCACGTGGCGGATTGAGCGCGTTGATCATCAGGTCTTTCCAGACCCGATGCAGGCCCATCGACATCAGATCGTTCATCAGATCGTAGCGCGAGGCTACGCTGTGAAACACGTCGTTCACCAGCGTCTGCTTGTCCTCCAGGGGGACGTCCCTGAAGCCGAAATGGGTGGTTTGGTCTGGCCGATCCATCAACTCTACTCCGCCGCCGGACCATATAGCGCGCCAGCCGCAATGGCGCTATCACGTCAGCACCTCAAGGTGAATGACATCAGATGCCCGAATTACCCGAAGTCGAGACCGTCCGCCGTGGATTGCAGCCGGCCATGGAGGGATCGAAGATCGTGAAAGCCGAGGCCCGTAGAGCCGATCTGCGGTTTCCGTTCCAGAAGGACTTCGTCGCACGGCTCGAGGGCCAGACCGTGACCGGCCTCGGCCGTCGCGCCAAATACCTGCTGGCCGATCTTGGGTCGGGCGACGTGCTGCTGATGCATCTGGGCATGTCGGGCTCCTTCCGCCTTATCGACGGACGATAAAGAGAAAGCGCCGGGCAAGTTCCATCATCCGCGCAGCGAAGATCGCGCGCATGACCATGTCGTGTTCCACATGTCGTCGGGCGCGGCTGTCGTCTTCAATGATCCGCGCCGCTTTGGCTATATGAAGATCATCGCGCGCAGCAAGCTGGAAGAGGAACCGCTTTTGAAGGGGCTCGGTCCCGAGCCGCTCGGCAATGAATTCGACGCCGCGATGCTGGCGCGCTCCTGCGCCAGCAAGAAGACCAGCCTGAAAGCAGCGCTGCTCGATCAACGCGTGGTCGCAGGCCTCGGCAACATCTATGTCTGCGAGGCGCTGTTCCGTTCGCATCTGTCGCCGCGAAGACTGGCGGCGACACTGGCAACCAAAAAGGCAGAGCCCACCGACCATGCCAAGCGGCTGGTCACGGCGATTCACGGCGTGCTCAATCAGGCCATCAAGGCCGGCGGCTCGTCGCTGCGCGATCATCGCCAGACCTCCGGCGAACTCGGCTATTTCCAGCACTCGTTTCAGGTCTACGACCGCGAAGGCGAAAAATGCCAGACCGCGGGTTGCAGCGGAATTGTGCGGCGGTTCACCCAGAACGGACGCTCGACGTTCTGGTGCCCGAAATGCCAGAAATGAGTCTCAACAATGAGAAAAGGAGAATCCAGCACAATGACCGGTAACTGGCGGGATCGCGCAGGCACGGTTTTCGAGTGCCAGAAGCAGCCGGCATCGGGCAGCCGCGGCATGGTGGTCAGCAATCATCCGCTCGCCTCGGCCGCGGGCATGGAGATGCTGGCGGCCGGCGGCAACGCCATCGATGCTGCGATCGCGACCTTGTTCACGCTGACCGTAGTCGAGCCGATGATGGTCGGAATCATCGGCGGCGGCATGGCGCATATCCGGCTTGCCGACGGCAGCCACCGCTTCATCGATGGCCAAAGCACCGTGCCATCAAGCGTCCGGCCTGACACCTACCGATCAAAGCCGGGCGCAGCGCATGACGTGTTCGATACCGTCGACGATGAAAATCTCACCGGTCCGAAGGCGGTCGCCGTGCCTGGCTCGCTCAAGGCCTGGTGCGAGACGCAGCAACGATTCGGGACCATGAGCCTCGCCGATGTCATGCAGCCGGCGATCAGGCATGCCTCGCGCGGCTTTCTGGCGACGCCCTATCTGCACGAATGCATCGTCGATGCCGCGTCGGAGATGCTAAGAGACAAGGCGATCTCCGCGATTTATCTTCCAAACGGAACGCCGCTGAACGCCGGCGACCGCGTGGTGCAAGCTGAATATGCGCAGACGCTTACTACCATCGCACGCGACGGCGAGACAGTCGCTCTATCACGGTCCGCTCGGCGACATTCTGCTGGATTACATGAAGGCGCATGGCGGTTTCATCACCCGCGAGGATCTCACATCGTACCGGACCGTCGAACGCGCCCCGATCCGGGGAGATTATCGCGGCTGGGAAATCCTCGGGCCCCCGCCGCCCGCGGCCTCCGGCGTGCACATCGTGCAGATGCTGAACATTCTCGAAGGCTACGATATATCAGCCATGGGGTTCGGCACCGCCGAGACCATCCATCATCTCGCCGAAGTGCTGAAGATCGCTTTTGCCGATCGCGCCGCCGCGAGCGGTGATCCGGATTTCATCAAGGTGCCGGTCGAGCGGCTGATCTCGAAGGACTATGCCGGCGAGCGCCGCCGCGCGATCAATTCCGGCCGCGCGCAACGCTGGGGCGCCGGCGTGCGGCAGCTCGAAGGCGCACACACCACGCATATGACCGCTGCCGATGCTATGGGAAACGTGGTCGCCACCACGCAGACCATCAACAATCTGTTCGGCGCGAAGTTTCTGATTCCCGGCCTTGGCACCGTGCCGAACAATTACATGAACCTTTACGATCCGCGGCCCGGCCATGCTCTTTCGCTGGCGCCGGGCAAGCGCGTGACCACCTCGATGTCGCCGATGATGGCGCTGCACCACGGCAATCTCGTCTATGCGCTCGGTCTGCCCGGAGGAAAGCGGATTTTTCCGAGCGCGCTGCAGGCGCTGGTCAATCTGATCGATCACGGCATGAGCTTGCAGGAAGCGGTCGAGGCGCCGCGGGTCTGGACCGAAGGCAACGCGCTTGAGGTCGAATCGGCCGTTCCGGAGCGCGTGCGCGCCGGTCTGGCGGCCTTGGGTCACGAAGTGATTGTGGTGCCGACCGTCGCCGGCGGCATGAATGCGATCCAGTTCCATGCCGACGGCTCGCTGACAGGCGCTGCATGCTGGCGCGCGGACGGTACGCCAATCGGCCTGGCCGGAGGTTTGGCGCGCGCGGGTGTTCGCTTCGACCTTGCCTGAGGACGCAGATCAGGCAACCGCCATGCGGCCGAACGCATTAGCTCCGCTACTTTACTTCCTCACGCAGATCACGCGAACCACCGACGCTTTGGCGTTCGACGATCCGTCGGACGCATTTACGCCATTGGCTTTGAGAAATTCGCGCACCGTATCGGCCGGGATCAGTGCGGCCTGTGCCGCCGATGCGGCGTTCGCGGGTCCCGCGACGATGACAGGCTTCAGCAGGGCGAAGCCGGCGAATTTTCCGTCGGTGTCGAACGCCGCCGCGCCGGAAAAGCCAACCGCCGGCGCCGGTGACAGCGCAAGCTCGTTGCCGCTGCCGACCGTAGCGACCGATGCCTTGACGCTGCTCGCCGCAGCGCCGCCGCCCTGGTTCTGCGGATCGACGATGCCGGTGAGCTCGACGCCGGATTTCGCCGCGCCAATGGCAAGGCCAAGCGGCTTCAATCCGCGCGCGCCGTAAATGCGCAGCAGCGCGAGGTCATGCTCCTTGTCTTCGGCAACGCTATCGGCATTGCCGTAGCCGGCAATCACGACCGCCAGGCAACCGTCGGTGATCTGGCGGTCGGTCACGATGGCGCCGTCTTCGCTGACGACCACGCCGGTGCCGTATTCGACGGTCTTGCGCGGCGGCGGGCCCGCGATCTGCGCGCCGGTCGGAAATGGATTGAACGCGCTCGACATCGCGATCACCACCGGCTCCACGGTGCCTTCGGTGGCCTGGTCGTACAGGATGGTGAGGATGCGGACCTCGTCGCCCTTGAACGTTCCACGCAGGTAGAATTTCTTCAGGCCTTGCATGCCCGACAGCACGAAGAAATCCGGCTTGACCACGGTGTAGTCGATGGTGCGCCCCGGCGGGTCCTTCTTTTCCCGCTCGGCGAGTTTCGCCGTGGTGGGGCCCGCTTCCTTGCGCCGCGCCAGTTGAATCTGGATGGTGCCGGTGGAGGAGCTCCATTGGGCGCCATTGGCGTCGCTGGATTGCTGCGGCACCAACTTGGTCGGCACGCCAAGCCGAGCCCCGGTGCCTGGATCGGTGACGATCTTCCAGCCGACATTGTCCTGCCGGTGCCTTGCGGTTTCGGCCAGCACGCTGCGCTCCTGCGGATTGAGCACGCCGGTCTGCTTGCCGCCCCGGGCTTTCTGGAATTCCTTGATGGCGGCCACCATGCGCTCGCTGACCTCGCCGGTGATGGCGCCGTTATATTGGCCGACCCAGGCCAGATCCGACTGGATCGCCTGACGCTCGCCCTGCGCCATCGCATTGGCGGTATCGGCCGGGGTCTGCAGCGCCGGCCGGATCGGAACGGTCACCACCGGCTTCGGCTTGGTGCCGGCGGTGGACGGCGGCGTCAGCTGGGCTTGCGCGGAAGCGCCCATAGCCATGAATATCAATGTTGCCGTCAGCATCGATCTCATGACAAGTCCTGAGGGTCAAAGTATTGGGGCATTGACGCGCGGGCAATTAAGCACATCTGGTTGGTCGGCAACAACCGCGCGATGGTTCAAGGAGCCAACGACACGCTCCTCACCATGAGGCCGTACGAGTTGCGACGATGAGACGACAAGAGTTGAAATTGAAGGGCATCACCGCGTCATGTTGAGCGCCGACGAACTCGAGCGGTACGCCCGCCATATCGTGCTGCGCGAAGTCGGCGGCCCCGGCCAGGCTGCGTTGAAGGAAGCTTCCGTGCTCGTGATCGGCGCGGGCGGCCTCGGCGCGCCGGCGCTGATGTATCTCGCCGCCGCCGGCGTCGGCGCGCTTGGCGTGGTCGATGACGACATCGTGTCGTTGTCCAACCTGCAGCGTCAGATCATTCACGCCACGCCGGACATCGGCCGGCGCAAGGCCGACACTGCCGCGGATCGGATTTACGCCCTCAATCCTCATGTCAGGTTCGCGGCGCATGCGACCCGGCTCGATGCTGACAATGCGATGATGCTGATCGGCGGTTACGACCTGGTGCTCGACGGATCCGACAATTTCGAAACCCGCTATCTGGTGTCCGATGCCTGCTTCCTTGCCGGCAAGCCCCTGATCACGGCCGCGCTCGGCGTGTTCGATGGCTCGCTGACCACAATTCGCGGGCACGAAAGAAACGCCGAAGGCGAGTTCAATCCGACCTATCGATGCCTGTTTCCCGAACCGCCGCCGCCGGGCACGGTGCCGGCCTGCGCCGAGGCCGGCGTCTTGGGCGCGCTTGCCGGCGTGCTGGGATCGATGATGGCGCTGGAAGCAATTCGCGAGATCGTTGGCTTCGGCGAGGGTCTGGTCGGACGGTTGCTGATGGTGGATGCGCGTGCGATGCGGTTCGAGACGTTGCGCTACAAGCGCGATCCCTTGAATCCGCTCAATGGCGATGCGCTGGTCATCACCGATCTGAGCGCGCATCGCTGAACGCCGCCAGGAAGCTTAAGTCCTCACAGCATGCTCGGCAGCACGCGGTCCGGCGGCTTGTGGTTGTCGAGGAAGGTCCGGATGTTGATGATGACCTTCTCGCCCATCTCGACGCGGCCCTCGATGGTGGCCGAGCCCATATGCGGCAGCAGTGTTACCTTGCCGGCCTTGCCCAACCGCACCAGTTTCGGACTGACCGCGGGCTCGTTCTCGAACACGTCGAGGCCGGCGCCGCCGATCTCGCCGGCTTCGAGCAGCTTGACCAGCGTGTCTTCGTCGATCACCTCGCCGCGCGCGGTATTGACGATATAGGCGTCCTTGCGAATCAGCTTCAGACGCCGCGCCGACAGCAGATGGAAGGTCGCCGGCGTGTGCGGGCAATTCACCGAGATGATGTCCATCCGCGCCAGCATCTGGTCGAGGCTTTCCCAATAGGTCGCGCCCAGTTCCTCGGCGATGCGCGGCGCAACGGGACGGCGGTTATGATAATGAATCTGCAGGCCGAAGGCGCGCGCCCGGCGCGCCACCGCCTGGCCGATGCGGCCCATGCCGATGATGCCGAGCCGCTTGCCGCCGATGCGGTGGCCAAGCATCCAGGTCGGTGACCAACCCGGCCAGTTCTTGCCCTCGGCGAGGATGGAGGCGCCTTCGATCAGCCGGCGCGGCACCGCCAGGATCAGCGCCATGGTCATGTCGGCGGTGTCTTCGGTCAGGACTTTCGGCGTATTGGTCACGGTGATGCCGCGCGCATGGGCTGCGATGACATCGATGTTGTCGACGCCGTTGCCGAAATTGGCGATCAGTTTCAGCTTGCAGTCGGGCTGCTTGAGAAGCTCCTCGGTGATCACGTCGGTAACGGTGGGCACCAGGATATCGGCCGAGCGGACCGCTTCGGCGATCTGCTCCGGCGTCAATGGCGTATCGTCGAGATTGAGCCGGGCGTCGAACAGCTCGCGCATGCGGGTCTCGATCGAGTCCGGCAGCTTGCGCGTGACGACAACGAGAGGCTTCTTCCTAACCGACATGTCCTGCTCTCAAGAGGCTTTTGGTTCGCAGCGGCTTCGCGTTCAGGCCTCATTAACCCGGTTGTTCGACACTGCGGCTGCGTGCGGTCCTTGGCGTTTGCCTGGCGTTTCCTTGGGTTCCCCCGATATTTCACCCGGATTTCCGGAGGAGAGGTTCGGGCGTCGTCTTGGCTCTTGGCGTTCTGTCCTCTCTAGCAGAAGGCCCGGCCAAGACAAGAACCCCGAAATGACAGGCGAGGGGCAATCGGGGCGGGCTGCAGGGGCACTGGAAGCGCGGCGTGTGCTTCAGCTCGAAGAATTTGAGTTAGGTTCTCGGCGGGAGACGGGTTGATGGCGT
Source organism: uncultured Pseudomonadota bacterium (assembly GCA_963771225.1). Classification (GTDB taxonomy): domain Bacteria; phylum Pseudomonadota; class Alphaproteobacteria; order Rhizobiales; family Xanthobacteraceae; genus Bradyrhizobium. The sequence continues at coordinate 58,088 of CAVYSR010000021.1, forward strand.
TGAGGCGTTTTTGTTCCGCGGCAGGACTTGCGGGCGTGTTGCTTGGCGCGTCGGTCAGCACGGGATTTTCGGCAAAGGATTCAGCTACCACCGCCAGCGGCTTGCCGGTGCCGCGTTATGTCAGCCTCAAATCCGATCATGTGAACGTCAGGGCCGGCCCGACCAAGGACAACGACGTCGCCTGGGTCTACACCCGCTCGGGTCTGCCGGTTGAAATCACCGCCGAATTCGAGAACTGGCGCCGGGTGCGGGATTCCGAGGGCGCAGAGGGCTGGGTCTATCACTCGCTGCTGTCGGGTCGCCGCACCGCGGTCGTCACCATGAAAGCCAAGGACGAACTCGCGCCGCTGTATGATCGTGCGGATCCAGCCAGCGCGGTGGCTGCGCGCCTGCAGGCCGGCGTCGTGGCCCAGGTCAGGCGTTGCGTGGCAGGCTGGTGCCATGTCAGCGGCAACGGCTTCGATGGCTGGATCGAACAGCAACGGCTGTGGGGCGTCTACGCCGACGAGAAGGTGGATTAGTTCTTCCCGTCTTGAGAGATAATTTTCATGTCATCCCGGCGAACGCCGGGATCCATACGCCGTGACTTCGCGGTTGGCTTGGTGGCCAACGCCTTCTTAAATCATCAATGACGGTGGTTATGGGTCCCGGCGTTCGCCGGGACGACGAAGCTCTATCGCTTCTTGCGCAGCCGCACGACCATGTCGACGCGGGCGATCTCGTAACCCTCGGGCACTTCCGGCATCTTGTTCAGCACCAGATGCGGATCGGGGATGTCGACCAGTTCGTGATTGTTTTCGAGATAGAAGTGGTGATGCGCGGTGACGTTGGTGTCGAAATAGGTCTTGGTGCCGTCGACGCTGACCTGGCGCAGCAAGCCGGCATCGGTCAGCTGGTTGAGCGTGTTGTAGACCGTGGCCAGCGAAACCGGAACCTTGGCCAGGGTGGCTTCCTCGTAAAGCATTTCCGCGGTGAGGTGGCGTGCGCCCTTGCCGAACAGCAGCCAGCCCAGCGCCATGCGTTGACGGGTCGGACGCAGGCCCGCGGCCTGCAGCATTTCATTGACGTCGTGCCACGGGCAGCCGGTCAACGCCGGTTGCCGCCCCGCCCCGTGGATCCCGGGAATGACCGTATCATCACTCAAAATCGAAGCGTCGTCGCTCATTTCCACTGTCAGACACCACACTCGTTATCCCGGCACGATTACAGCGAATATAGGAAGGAAAAGCGTTAGATGCAAGTTTTTCGCAACTAGAACAGCCCCCAGGTTCTAGAACAGTCCTAAGGTTAAAGGGGGTAGTCACCGCTGACGCGGCTATTTACCCTGTCGGGGTGCTTTGCCCGCTGCGGGGCCTATGATAGAGAGCGCCCGGACCCGCTGGTGCGATTCCGGTAAAGATGAGCGCCGGTTGCCGCGGGGGCATCCTGACCTGCGGGATTCCGGCCAATCCACGAAAATGGCGCGCTTTCGATGCGAAGCGGGTTCATTTTACCCCAAACGCTCCATCGGAATCTTGAAAGAGGCTGGCAATATGCTCGATCGGCGCGGCGGTTACGAATATGAGGATTTACTGGCGTGCGCTCGCGGGGAACTGTTTGGCCCCGGGAACGCGCAACTGCCACTGCCGCCGATGCTGATGTTCGACCGCATCAGCGAAATTTCCGCGACCGGCGGAGAGTACGGCAAGGGCCTGATCCGGGCGGAACTCGATGTGAACCCGGACCTTTGGTTCTTCGGCTGCCATTTCAAGGGCGATCCGGTCATGCCGGGATGTCTCGGCCTCGATGCGCTTTGGCAGATGGTCGGCTTCTTTCTGGGCTGGAGCGGCGGCGAGGGACGCGGCAGGGCGCTGGGTCTCGGTGAGCTGAAGCTTTCCGGTCAGGTGATGCCGAACGTTCGCAAGATTGTGTACAACATCGACATCAAACGCGTGATGCGTTTAAAGCTCGTGCTGGGCATCGCCGACGGGTGGCTTTCGGCCGACGACGAGATTATCTATCGGGCGAAGGACTTGAAGGTCGGGCTGTTCAAGCAGGATTCCCTAACCCAGCCGGCAGCGTAGGTTATCGGCTCCGGCCGGCGAGGCGGCTTCGATTTTGACAATGGCCCCTCACAAAATTGGCCGTCACACAAAAGCGCTATGCAAAAACGAAATGACAGGGCGAGGCGATCATGAGGCGGGTTGTCATCACGGGGATGGGCATCGTTTCATCCATCGGAAACAACACCCAGGAAGTGCTTGCGAGTCTCCACGAGGCGAAGTCCGGAATCACCCGCGCGGAAAAATATGCGGAGCTCGGTTTCCGGTCCCAGGTGCAGGGCGCGCCGACGCTCAATCCGGCTGACGTTATCGACCGGCGCGCGATGCGTTTCCTCGGCGAGGGCGCAGCGTGGAATCATATCGCGATGGAGCAGGCGATCCAGGATTCCGGCCTGCAGCCCTCGGACGTTTCCAACGTGCGCACCGGCATCATCATGGGCTCCGGCGGCCCCTCCGCCCGTACCATCGTGGAAGCGGCCGATATCACCCGCACCAAGGGACCGAAACGGGTCGGGCCGTTCGCGGTGCCGAAGGCGATGTCATCCACAGCGTCGGCGACGCTGGCCACCTGGTTCAAGATCAAGGGCGTGAACTATTCGATCTCGTCGGCCTGCGCCACCTCGAACCATTGCATCGGCAATGCCTATGAGACCATCCAGATCGGCAAGCAGGACATCGTCTTTGCCGGCGGCTGCGAGGAACTCGACTGGTCGCTGTCGGTGCTGTTCGACGCGATGGGTGCGATGTCGTCGAAATACAACGATACACCGGCGACCTCGTCGCGCCCCTACGACATCAGCCGCGACGGTTTTGTGATCGCCGGCGGCGCCGGTGTGGTCGTGCTGGAAGAGCTTGAGCATGCCAAGGCGCGCGGGGCGCGGATCTACGGCGAAATCGTCGGTTATGGCGCCACCTCCGATGGCTACGATATGGTCGCGCCGTCCGGCGAGGGCGCCGAGCGCTGCATGCGGATGGCGATGGCGACAGTGAATACCAAAGTCGACTACATCAATCCGCACGCGACCTCGACGCCGGCCGGCGATCCGCCGGAAATGGAGGCGATCCGCAAGGTGTTCGGGACCGGCGACAAGTGCCCGCCAATTGCGGCGACCAAGGCGCTGACCGGACATTCGCTCGGCGCTACCGGTGTGCAGGAAGCGATCTATTCGCTGCTGATGATGAACAATGGTTTTATCTGTGAAAGCGCCCATATTACCGAGCTCGATCCGGTATTTGCCGACATGCCGATCGTGCGCAAGCGCATCGACAATGCCAGGCTGGGCACCGTGCTTTCGAATTCCTTCGGGTTCGGCGGCACCAACGCCACGCTGGTGTTCAAGCGGATGGACGCGTGAGATTGCACGCGAACTGAATACCTCAATTCACCGTCAAGGCCGGACATAGTACCCTGGCACGGATTCCGTATATTTATCTGCGTAGTCTGCGCAAGACAGACCACTCTGCCCGGGCATGACGAAAGAGAAAGCGCACGGACGATGCAGGACCTGATGAAGGGCAAACGCGGGTTGATCATGGGCGTCGCCAACGATCATTCGATCGCCTGGGGCATTGCGAAAGCGCTCGCGGCCCAGGGTGCGGAATTGGCTTTCACCTATCAGGGCGAGGCCCAGGCCAAGCGCCTCAAGCCGCTGGTGCAGCCTTTGGGTTGCGATATCGTGCTGCCCTGCGATGTCGAGGACATCGCCAGCGTCGATCAGGTTTTCGAGGCGCTGCGGACGAAATGGGGCTATCTGGATTTTCTGGTTCACGCGATCGGCTTCACCGACAAGAATGAGCTCAGGGGCCGCTATGCGGACACCACGCGCGCCAATTTCTCGCGCACGATGCTGATCTCCTGCTTCTCCTTTACCGAGATTGCAAAGCGCGCCGCCGAATTGATGCCCGCGGCCGGCGGTTCGATGATCACCCTCACCTTCGGCGCCTCGATGCGGGCGATGCCGAATTACAATGTGATGGGGGTGGCCAAGGCGGCGCTGGAGGCTTCCGTGCGCTATCTTGCGGCCGACTTCGGACCGCAGGGGATCCGCGTCAATGCCATCTCGGCCGGTCCGGTCCGTACCCTTGCCGGATCGGTGATCGGCGATTCACGCGCGATGTTCGCGTTCCAGCAGAAGCATTCGCCGCTCGGGCGCGGCGTGACCCTGAATGAGCTCGGCGGCTCCGCGCTGTATCTGTTGTCGGACCTCGCCGGCGGCGTCACCGGCGAAATTCACTATGTCGATTCCGGTTTCAACATCGTGCTACAGCCGCGACCGGAACTTTTGCCGGAGCAATAAAGCATGATCCGGAAAAGTGGGCACCGGTTTTCCGAAAAGATCGTGCTCAAACAAAAAGACAGAGCGAGACGGCGATTCGACGAAAAGCCATCTCGCTCTGTTCACCCCGCCGCGATGACGCCGGCGCGCTGGAACGCCGGCCGCGCCGCGCAGCGATCGATGTAGCGATCGAACGACGGCCGCGCCGGCACCATCTTGAACATCCGCACCGCGAAGTTCAGCCCGGATCCGATCACGATATCGGCGGCCGAGAAGGTTTCGCCGAGCAGCCACGGTCCCTTCGCCAGCGCGGTGTCGAGCACGTCGAACACCCGCTGCGCGTCGCCCCAGCCGGCGGCTACCGGATTCATCTCGATCTTGGTGGCGACCTGCACCATCGCGGGCTCGATGCAGCCCGGCGCAAAGAACAGCCAGTAAAGGTATTTGGCGCGCGCCGGATCGCCTAACGGCGGCGCCAGTTTCGCTTGCGGATAGCGTTCGGCGACATAGGCGCAGATCGCGGCGGCTTCCGCCAAAGTCGCATCGCCATCCTTGAGCGCCGGCACCTTCGCCATCGGGTTGATCGCCAGGTATTCAGGTTTCTTCTGCGCGCCGGTGGAAATATCGGTCAACACGCGCTCATACGGCTGCCCGGTTTCTTCCATCAGCCACAGCGACGAAAACGAACGCGAGCGGGGTGACCAATAGAGCTTCATCATCGGCCGGTTCCTTCTCTTTGCCTTCGGTCGCATTTCATAACAAATCCGACCGCCGGCTCAACCTGTTCTTTCATTTCGTCGTCAGGCAAATAAAAAGGGGCGGCTGAAAAGCCGCCCCTTGGAGCCGTTGACTTTTTGCGAGACCTATTCGCCGGCGGCTTCGCGCGGGGCTTCCGCCTTCTGCTTCGCCTCGAGGTCTTCACCGGTCACCTGGTCGACCACCTTCATCGACAGCCGGGTCTTGCCGCGATCGTCGAAGCCGAGCAGCTTGACCTTGACCTTGTCGCCTTCCTTGACGACGTCGGAGGTCTTCTGCACGCGGTTCGAGGCGAGCTGGCTGATGTGGACGAGGCCGTCCTTGGCGCCGAAGAAGTTCACGAAGGCGCCGAACTCCATCACCTTGACCACGGTGCCGTCATAGATCTGGCCGAGCTCCGGATCGGAGGCGATCGACTTGATCCACTTGATCGCAGCCTTGATCGATTCGCCGTCGGCGGACGCGACCTTCACGGTGCCATCGTCGTCGATGTTGACCTTGGCGCCGGTCTTCTCGACGATTTCGCGGATCACCTTGCCGCCGGTGCCGATCACTTCACGGATCTTGTCGGTCGGGATCTTGAAGGTCTCGATGCGCGGCGCGTATTCGCCGAGTTCGGCGCGCGCGGCGGTCAGCGCCTTGGACATCTCGCCAAGAATGTGAATCCGCCCGTCCTTGGCCTGGCCGAGCGCGACCTTCATGATCTCCTCGGTGATCCCGGCGATCTTGATGTCCATCTGCAGCGAGGTGATGCCCTGCTCGGTGCCGGCAACCTTGAAGTCCATGTCGCCGAGATGATCCTCGTCGCCGAGGATGTCCGACAATACCGCAAAGCGTGAACCTTCCAGAATGAGGCCCATCGCGATGCCGGCCGTCGGCCGCTTCAAGGGAACGCCCGCATCCATCAGCGACAGCGAGGCGCCGCAGACCGAAGCCATCGACGAGGATCCGTTCGAACTCGGTGATCTCCGAGACGACGCGCACCGTGTAGGGGAATTCGTGATGCGGCGGCAGCACCGGATGGATCGCGCGCCAGGCGAGTTTGCCGTGGCCGATTTCGCGCCGCTTGGTGCCGCCCATGCGTCCGGTTTCACCGACCGAGTAGGGAGGGAAGTTGTAGTGCAGCAGGAACTGCTCCTTGTAGGTGCCCGACAGCGAGTCGATGTATTGCTCGTCCTCGCCGGTGCCGAGCGTGGTCACCACCATCGCCTGGGTTTCACCGCGGGTGAACAGCGCCGAGCCATGGGCGCGCGGCAGCACGCCGACTTCGGCGATAATCTGGCGCACCGTCTTGGAATCGCGGCCATCGATGCGCTTGCCGGTGTCGAGGATGTTCCAGCGAACGATCTTGGCTTCCAGTTCCTTGAACACGCCGGCAATGCGCAGCTTGTCGTATTTCGGTTCCTGGCCTTCCGGGAAATAGTGCGCCATCACCTTTTCCTTGGCCTTGCCGACCGCGGCGTAGCGGTCCTGCTTGACCGGAATGGCATAGGCGGCGCGCAGATCGGTCTCGATCAGTGCGAGCATTTCCTTTTCCAGCGCGCTTTCGTCGACGATCTTGACGTCGCGCGGCTCCTTCGCGGCCTTCTCGGCGAGTTCGATGATGGCGTTGACCACCGGCTGGAAGTGCCGGTGTCCGAACATCACCGCGCCGAGCATGATGTCTTCGTTGAGCTCCTTGGCTTCCGATTCGACCATCAGCACCGCGTCGGCGGTGCCGGCGACGACCAGATCGAGCTGGGTCTCGACCATTTCGTCGAGCGTCGGGTTGAGCACATATTCGTCATTGATGAAGCCGACACGGGCGGCACCGATCGGGCCCTTGAAGGGCGCGCCGGAAATTGTCAGCGCCGCGGAGGCGGCAACCAGCGCCAGAATGTCGGGGTCGTTTTCCATGTCATGCGACAGCACGGTAACGATGACCTGGGTCTCGTTGCGCCAGCCCTCGACGAACAGCGGACGGATCGGACGATCGATCAAGCGGGAGACCAGCGTCTCCTTTTCGGTGGGCCGGCCTTCGCGCTTGAAATAGCCGCCGGGAATGCGTCCCGCGGCATAGGTCTTTTCGATGTAGTCGACGGTCAAAGGCAGGAAGTCGACGCCTTCGCGCGGCGCCTTGGCGGCGACCACGGTGGCGAGCACGACGGTCTCGCCATAGGTGGCGAGCACGGCGCCGTCGGCCTGACGGGCGATCTTGCCGGTTTCAAGCCTGAGGGGACGGCCACCCCAATCGATCTCGACGGAATGAATTTTGAACATTGCGATCTTCTTTCATGGGTTCACGAAAAGAGGACGCCTGAAACGCAAAAACCATGCGCAAGATTGCGGGACGTTGAGCGCGAGAGTGTCGCGGTCCAGCGTCCGGCGATCCTGCCATGGTCTTCATGTTTCGAATGGCGTCCATCCTTCCGATGGTACGGGCATCTGACCCGTTACGCCCAGCCGCCGGATTGCTGCTGGACACGCCGCGCGGACATTTCAAGGCCCGCGCGCTGGTAGACGCATGATCTGGATCGGAAAACCGGAACACCAATCTTCCGGATCATGCGAAAGCGCGCGCAAAAAGCGCGCGCGAACTTTGCTTAGCGGCGAATGTTGTGCTTTTCGAGCAGTGCCTTGTAACGCGTCTCGTCTTTTCTCTTGATGTAATCGAGAAGCGAACGGCGTGTTGCGACCATTTTCAGAAGCCCACGACGCGAATGATTGTCCTTCACGTGGGATTTGAAATGGCCGGTGAGGTTGTTGATGCGTTCCGACAGGATCGCGACCTGAACCTCGGGCGAGCCGGTGTCGCCGGCCTTGTTGGCATTCGTCTTGATGACTTCCGCTTTGCGTTCTGCGGTAATCGACATCGTCAAACACTTTCGTTGCGGCCGGAACTGGCAGTCAGTCCGGTCAGGTTGAACACGCGCTTGGGGATGAGTTCGCCATTGCCAATTTCGGCGAGGGCCAGAAGCCGGCCTGCCACCGTGACATAGACTGTGCCGCTACTATTGGGCGCATCCCGTCCGCGCAACAAAACGGCCTGGCCCCGATGGAGCCTTGCCGCATCAGCCCGTGTGACGGCCAGTGCCGGGATGTCGTCCAGCGCGGTCTCAACGGGCAAAAGCGCGTCGGCGAGGCTGCCCTCGCCAGACGCGGCTCTATCGCACAAAGCCTCCAACTGTTCCAGCGGAATCATATCCGCCTCGCCAAATGGGCCGACCAGGGTCCGCCGCAGTGCGCAGATATGGCCGTAACAGCCGAGCAGGCGGCCGATATCGCGGGCCAGCGCCCGCACATAGGTTCCTTTGCCACACTCGGCCTCGAACACCGAATGGTCGCTATCTGGTTGTTCTACAAGGGTTAAATGATGAATCTCGACCGGGCGCGGTTTCAGCTCGACGATTTCGCCGTCGCGCGCCAAATCATAGGCGCGCTCGCCCTGGACCTTGATGGCCGAGTATTGCGGCGGGGTCTGCTCGATCATGCCGGTAAATTGCGGCAGCAGCTCCCGAATCGCCGCCGCGGAGGGCCTAATGTCGCTGGCTCGGGTGATACGGCCCTCGGTATCGTCGGTATCCCGTTCCTCGCCCCAGCACACCGTGAAGCGATAGCGCTTGCGGCCGTCCATCACGAACGGAACGGTCTTGGTGGCTTCGCCGAGCGCGATCGGCAGGCCGCCGGAGGCAAGCGGATCGAGCGTGCCGGCGTGGCCCGCGCGCTTGGCCTGGAACAGCCGCTTCACGACCGCGACCGCATGGGTCGAGGTCATGCCGATTGGCTTGTCGAGCACGACCCAGCCGTGGACGTCACGCTTGTCGCGTCGCGGCTGATTATTTTGTCGCGGTTGTTTGCCGGAGCGCGGACGATTCTCGTCGCGCTGCAGGTCCGCTGGAATATTTTCCGCTGAAATATTTTTTTCAGCACCCTCAGAATCACCGATCGGCGATTCGATCACGCTGTTAACGTTCGTCACGATCATCAGGATTTGTCCGAATCTGGTGCGAGGTCCCTTTGCACCGCGGGTGTTCTCAATAACTTCTCTATTCGTTCCGCTTCATCGAATCGTTCGTCAACGCGGAAGCGAAGATCAGGCGCAAATTTTAAGTTAACGCGCCGCGCAGTTTCGCCGCGCAGGAACTTCTTGTTGCGCTCCAGTGCGGCGATCACCTTGTCGGTATCGCGGCCGCCGAGCGGCATCACATAAACCGTCGCAAGCTTGAGGTCCGGCGACATCCGCACCTCGGGCACGGTGATGATGTGACCCTCGAGGTCGGGGTCATGCACGCCGCCCTGCGAAAGAATTTCCGCGATGGCGTGGCGCACGGTTTCGCCGACGCGCAACTGGCGCTGCGAGCCGCCGGGGGCGGAAGCTTTCTTGTGGTGGCCGGGCATGGTCGTTTTCTCAATGGCCTCATGGCTCCAGACGCGCGGCTAAAGCTGCGCTTCTCGCCATGAGGATCAGGGTTTGGTCCTCATCCTGAGGAGCGGCCGCTTGGCCGCGTCTCGAAGGATGAAGCAGACAGAGCTTTCTGTAAGATTTGGACTTACAGAGAGCGCTGGATCGTCTCCACGCGATAACACTCGATGACGTCGCCGGCACGCATGTCGCCGTAGTTCTCGAACGCCATGCCGCATTCCTGGCCCGCCGCCACTTCCTTCACTTCATCCTTGAAGCGCTTCAGCGTCGACAGCTTGCCTTCGTGCACCACGACATTGTCGCGGATCAGGCGGACATTGGCGCCGCGTTCCACAGATCCATCGGTGACGCGGCAACCGGCGACCTTGCCGACCTTGGAAATATTGAACACTTCCAGGATCAGGGCATTGCCCAGCATGGTCTCGCGCAGCGTCGGCGCCAGCAGGCCGGACATCGCCTTCTTCACGTCATCCACCAGGTCGTAGATGATGTTGTAGTAGCGGATTTCGATGCCGTTACGCTTGGCCGCGGCGGCGGCTTCCTTGTGGGCGCGAACGTTGAAGCCGATGATGGCGGCGTTGAAGCCTTCCGCCAGCGTCACGTCGGATTCGCTGATGCCGCCGACCCCGGCGTGCAGGATGCGCGCCATTACCTCGTCGGTGCCGAGCTTTTCCAGCGATCCGAGGATCGCTTCCAGCGAGCCCTGCACGTCGGCCTTGATGATCAGCGGGAAGTCCTTGCGGCCCGTGGTCTTGAGCTGCGACATCATCTGCTCGAGCGAACCGCGCATGCCGGAAATGCTGGCGGCGGCGTTTTCGCGCTTCTGGTGGGCGCGGTAGCTCGTAACTTCGCGGGCGCGGGCTTCGTTCTCGACCACCGCGAGACGGTCGCCGGCTTCCGGCGGGCCGTTGAAGCCGAGCACCTCGACCGGCACCGAAGGTCCGGCCTCGTCGATGGTTTCGCCCTGGTCGTTGATCAGGGCGCGGACCCGGCCCATTTCGGCGCCGGCCACGACGATGTCGCCGACCCGCAGCGTGCCGCGCTGCACCAGCACGGTGGCCACCGGACCGCGGCCGCGATCGAGCTTGGCCTCGATCACGGTGCCTTCGGCCGGACGCGAGACGTTGGTCTTGAGGTCGAGCAGTTCGGCCTGCAGCGCCACCATTTCCAGGAGCTTGTCGAGATTGGTCTTGTTCTTGGCGGAGACCTCGACGTCGACCACATCGCCGCCCATCGATTCGACCTGCACTTCGTATTGCAGCAGTTCGGTGCGCACGCGCTCCGGCTTGGCGTCGGGCTTGTCGATCTTGTTGATGGCGATGATCATCGGGACCTTCGCCGCCTTGGCGTGATTGATCGCCTCGACGGTCTGCGGCATCACGCCGTCATCGGCCGCGACCACCAGGATCACGATATCGGTCACCTTGGCGCCGCGCGCCCGCATCGCGGTGAAGGCGGCATGGCCGGGGGTGTCGATGAAGGTGATCTTCTTGCCGCTTTCGGGCGAGGTCACCTGATAGGCGCCGATATGCTGGGTGATGCCGCCGGCTTCGCCGGAGACCACATTGGCATGGCGCAGCGCATCGAGCAGCGAGGTCTTGCCGTGATCGACATGGCCCATCACGGTCACGACCGGTGAACGCGGCTCGACATCGGTCGAATCGTCGACCGTGTCGAACAGACCTTCCTCGACGTCGGAGGCGGCGACGCGCTTGACGGTGTGACCCAGTTCCTCTGCGATCAGTTGCGCGGTGTCGGCATCGATCACGTCGGTGATCTTGTGCATCGCGCCCTGCTTCATCAGCAGCCGGATCACGTCGACCGCGCGCTCGGACATGCGGTTGGCGAGTTCCTGGATATTGATGGCTTCCGGGATCACCACTTCGCGGGTGAGCTTTTCCTTCGGCTCGTTCGACTGATGCCCCTTCAGGCGCTGGGTGCGGCGGCGGAACGATGCGATCGAGCGCTCGCGCACGTCATCGGCATTGAGCGCGGTGACCAGCGTCAGGCGGCCGCGCTGCTTCGCCGGCGCCGGCTTGGCGGTGGTTTTCGGAGGTGTGGCGGGGCGAACGGCGCCGCCGGGGCCACGGCGGATCTGCCGCGGGCCTTCGTCCTCGTCGGTGATATCGGCGGCCACGCCGGGGGCTCGCGCCGTCGGCAGCGCGGCGGCGGGTCGGGCCGGTGCTGCGGCCTTGGCCTCGGCCTCGCCGAAACGTTTCTTGGCTTCGAGTTCGGCCTTGCGCTTGGCTTCCTCATCCTGCCGGTGACGTTCTTCCTCGGCCTTGCGGCGGGCTTCGGCGGCTTCACGTTCGGCCTGCTCGATGCCTTCCCGGCTGTTGCGGCGCTTGGCTTCCTCTTCCGCGATGCGGCGCTCTTCGACGTCGCGCATCTTGGCGTCCGCCAGCGCGCTAGCGCGCGCGGTGCGCTCATCCTCGGTCAGCGTGCGCAGCACCACGCCGGAATTGCCGCGCGCCGGGTTCGGCGGCGGGGCGGGACGGGTCATTGGCGCCTTGGCAGGCGCCGCCTTGGCGACCACCGGCTCCGGCGCGTGCGACGCCTCGGTTGCGGGCGCATCGCCGCCGATGCGGCGCTTGCCCCGTTTTTCGACCACGACCTGCTTGGTGCGGCCATGGCTGAAGCTCTGGCGCACGGTGCCCTGCTCGACGCGCGGCTTGAGCGTCAAGGTCTTGGTAACACTCAGTGTCTTGTCGCCAGGCGATTTCGTATCAACCATTCAGCAGTCCTAATCTTGTTGCGTTGTGCGTGTCCGCACAGTCTCTATCGGCGAATTTCTGGCCGGGTGGCCGGCTGTCTTGTCGTCATCGGCCATCCGGTATCGAACCAGGACCTGGCTGCGCGACAGGAACGTTTTGCCCGCCGGGCCAGCGAGCAGCGCAGCATGTACCACATTTGACCGCCCCAATGCCAAATCCAATTGTTCGGAGGTCAGCGCCGTGACGACCGGAAATTCATGTGATTCATCGCCGTTTCCGGTATTTCGTCCGGCATTTTGCCTGGCGATGGCGTCCAATTTCCGGATTCCGTCCGCCGCGCCGTCGCCGGCATGGATCAGGGCGTGGACCGACGTCCGGGCCTGCCGCTGCGCCAGCACGCCCTCGACCTTGCTGAAACCGGAGACCACCTGGCCCGCCTTGGCGGCCATCGCCAGCGCTTCGACCACGCTGCGCACCAGCAAGGCTTCGGTATCGGCGGCCAGCGTCGCCGTGGCGCGGACGTCGCGCTTGAAGCCCTTGCCGAAATGGTTACGGCGGACCGCCTCCGCAACCGCCTGACGCGACGCCGAAACCCACAGCCCACGGCCGGGAAGCTTGCGTTTCAAATCCGGAACCACCTCGCCCTGGGGCGAGACGACAAACCGGATCAGTTCGTCGATCGGCCGCACCTGCCGCGTGACCGCGCACATCCGCATCGTCGCGGACCTGTCGGTCCGCGGTCCGTTGTCGAGATCGAGGTCGGCGATAGCAAGCATGCGTGCGACTTTGCTCCTGTCATCTGCGCGTATTCGGGGCGCAGACCCGGTGTTCAATTCCAGGGAACACGGTCAAGCCGGATGGTCTTCGGGGGCCGCGGCCTCCTCGGTCTTCTTGGCGAGATCAGCCTCGGTGATCCAGCCGGCGATGACGCGCGCCTGCATGATCATGTTCTCGGCATCGTCGCGCGAGATGTCGTTGGCATCCAGGATACCGGGGTGCTTGGTCGGCTCGCCGCCTTCCTTGCGCTCGGTCCAGCCGACCAGGTCGTCGGTGGCGCAACCGGCGAGGTCCTCGACGGTCTTGATCTCGTTCTCACCGAATTTCACCAGCATCTTCGAGGTTACGCCGGGTACCGCCTTCAAAGCATCATCCACACCGAGTTCCTTACGTTTGTTTTCGAGTTCGCTTTCGAGCTGCTCCAGATATTCGCGCGCCCGGCTCTGCAATTCATTGGCGGTTTCGTCGTCAAAACCCTCGATCCCGGCCAGTTCCTTGACATCGACCAGCGCCAGTTCCTCCACCGAGGTGAAGCCCTCCGACGCCAGCAATTGGCCGACGACTTCGTCGACATTCAGGGCTTCCATGAACACCCGTGTCGAGTTTTCGAAATCGGCCTGACGGCGCTCCAATTCTTCCTGCTCGGTGAGAATGTCGATGTCCCAGCCGGTCAGCTGCGAGGCGAGACGCACATTCTGTCCGCGCCGTCCGATCGCCAGCGACAATTGATTGTTGGTATCGGGAACCACGACCTCGATCCGCTCGCGGTCCTCGTCGATCACGACCTTGGCGACTTCGGCGGGCGCCAGCGCGTTGACGACGAAGGTTGCGATATCGGGCGACCACGGAATGATATCGATCTTCTCGCCCTGCAATTCGTTGACCACGGCCTGCACGCGCGAGCCGCGCATGCCGACGCAGGCGCCGACCGGATCCACCGACGAATCCCTTGAAATCACCCCGATTTTCGCGCGCGACCCGGGATCGCGGGCCACCGCCTTGATCTCGACGATACCGTCATAGATTTCGGGCACTTCCTGCGCGAACAGCTTTGCCATGAATTGCGGATGGGTGCGGGAGAGAAAAATCTGCGGTCCGCGGGTTTCGCGCCGCACGTCGAAAATATAGGCGCGGACGCGGTCGCCGTTGCGGAACACCTCGCGCGGCAGCATCTCGTCGCGGCGCACGATGGCTTCGCCGCGGCCGAGATCGACAATGACGCTGCCGTATTCGACACGCTTGACGATGCCGTTGACGATATCGCCGATGCGGTCCTTGAATTCCTGGTACTGCCGGTCGCGTTCGGCTTCGCGCACCTTCTGCACGATCACCTGCTTGGCGGATTGCGCGGCGATGCGGCCGTATTCCAGCGGCGGCAGGGTGTCGGCGATGGTGTCGCCGACCTGCGCGCCCGGATTGGCGCGCTGGGCATCGATCAGCGAAATCTGGTTCGACGAATTCTCGACCTGCTCGACCACCAGCATGTGGCGCGACAGCCGCAACTCGCCCTTCTTGGCGTCGATCTCGGCGTGAACGTCGGTCTCGCTGCCGTAGCGTGCGCGGGCGGCCTTGGCGATGGCGTCCTCCATCGCCGCGATCACGATGCCGCGGTCGATCGATTTTTCGCGCGCGACCGCGTCGGCGATCTGCAACAGTTCAAGTTTATTGGCGCTGACAGCTGCCATGGCTCAGTCTCCTTCAGTGGGATCGGTGTGGCCTGCGCGCCGTCTTTCAGCGGCAAGCCGGTGTTCCTTGGTGTTCTTCGGCGCGCTTTTGCGAACGCCTTCGGGTTTTTGTTTCGGCTTCGGTTTGTTGCTTTTCGAAGGATCGCTCTTCTTCGCGTAAGGCGGAGGCGGCGGTTCGAGGCCGAGAGTCTGCCGCAACTCGCGCTCCGCGGCCTTGCCGCGCCGCATCAATTCGGCGATCAGTTCGTCGGTCAGAACCAATCGCGCGTCCGCGATATCTTCCATCACCAGCGCGACATCGGCATCTTCACCGGCGCGCGCGTCATCGCGATGCAGCCGCACGGCGTCGCCCTCGACGCCTCCGAGCATGCCGCGGAACCGCTTGCGGCCCTGATGGGCGACCGCCATCTCGATCTTCACGAGATGACCCGCATAGCGCTCGAAATCGGAACGGCGCACCAGCGGCCGATCGATCCCGGGCGAGGAAATCTCCAGCCGGTAAGCCCGATCGATCGGATCGGCGACATCGAGCACCGGCGACAGCGCCCGAGAGATCGCCTCGCAATCGTCGATCAGCATTGATCCGTCGGGCCGTTCCGCCATGACCTGGACCGTGCAGCCGGATTCTCCGGAAATCTTGATCCGCACCAGCCGGTAGCCCATTCCCTGCAACACCGGACCGGCAACCGCCGACACCCGCGCCGCCATGCCCGGCTCGACAACCAGGCGCGGCTCGGCAAGCAGATCGGTATCCACGGTAGCAGCGATGGGATCGGTCATATGCAGTGTCAAAATGGGTCTAACTTGGCTGTCCGACGTGTAGCTATCTGACGTGCGTTGGGTTGAAACCGGGCCTCATCACGGGTCCGGCGGTGCCACCCGAGCCAGTCCGGCGCATTTATCTGCGCAAGTCTCGTTCGGGCAATAAACAAGTCTCGTTCGGGTAATAAAAAAGAGCGGGTCCGGAAGGGGCCCACTCTCAATACGCGATCGTATGAGAACCATAAGTTGGCGCTGATATAGCGGTTTTGACCCTATCCGGCAAGGCCTGCGAAGCCCCGAAGCGCGATTTTGCGAGGCTTCCAGGTTGCGGTTTCAACCTAACCCTTCGTTCATGAAGCCCGCCTAGATTGCCGGAAACTCGCCGATGCGGCGGTTTTGAGTGTGTTTGATGGCATTCGCTACCTCACTGATCCCCGAGCTCGATGAGATCGTCAAACATGGCGATCCCAAACGCCGCGCCGAGGCGACCCGGCGGATCGTCGAATTGTTCCTGCTTGGGGCTGCGAGCTTCCGGCCCGATCACGTCGATCTGTTCGACGGCGTCCTGATCGACCTCGTTCCGCACACCGACCCCGCCGCCCGTGCCGATCTGGCCGAGCGGCTGTCGGTCCTCGCCAACGCGCCACGCGGCCTCGTCGGGCAACTGGCGCGCGAGGACGAGATATCGATCGCCGGGCCGCTGCTGCGCCGATCGCCGGTTATCGATCAGCAGGCATTGATCGAGATCGCCCGCATCAAGGGCCAGGGCCATCTGCTGGCGATGTCGGAGCGATCGACGCTTTCTCCCGGTCTCACCGACGTGATCCTGCGCCGCGGCGACCGTGAGGCGGTCAGGCGTACCGCCGGCAATGCGGGCGCACATTTTTCACAGGCCGGATATTCGGCGCTGATCAAACGCGCCGGCCACGACGGCGTTCTGACACTGACGGTCGGCCAGCGCGACGATCTCTCCGCAGCACAGTTGAAGGATCTGCTGGCGGGATCTGTCGATATTGTACGCCGCCGTCTGTTCGAGGTGGTCAAGCCGGCCCGACAGGCGGCGATCAAGCAGGCGATGAGCGTGATTTCCGGCGTGCCCGAAAAGGTCGAGAGCCGCCGCGACTTTGCGCCGGCGCAGCGCACGATCCTCGCGCTGCACGCCGAGGGTGAATTGAACGAGAGCGCGCTGCTGGGCTTCGCCAAGGCCCACAAATACGAGGAATCGATTGCCGCGCTGTCAGCCCTGTCGGGAGTGAAGATTGCGACGCTGGACCGCCTGATTTCCGGCGACCGCCACGACCCGATCCTGATCGTCGGCAAGGCGGCCGGTTTCGAATGGGCAACCGTGCGCGCTTTGATCCTGCTCCGGCTGGGCCCAACCCGGGTGTCGTCGCCAACCGACATCGAAAACCTGCGCGTGAATTTCGTACGCCTGATGCCTTCGACCGCGGAGCGGGTGGTGAGTTTCTGGCAGACCAGCCAATCGGCGTGAACGACGACGGCGGCAAGCTGGAGCGTTTTCCAGCGAAAGCCTGCCCCGGACTTGATCCGGGGTGGTACCGGTTCGCGTGAAGAAAACGCGTCAAATAAAGAACTGGAGCCTCCGTTCCAATTCCATCGGAACGGAAAAGGCTCGAGGGTGCCGGAAGTTTCGCTGAATTTGCAACGAACCGGGGCCGAAGGAATTGTGCTAGGAAAGCCGACCAAGTTACCGGGCGCGAAGGAGGCCACGCTTGGAGATCGAGAAGTCGGTGGTCGAGTTCGCGACCGAGGCGGCGCTGCGGTATCGCACGATCGCCGCGGTGAGGCACGACAACGAGGTGCCCGAGAGCTTTCTGCGCAGCCATGTCGCCTCGCGTCTGCATGATCGCTTCGATTGCCCCGTCCATGTCGACCGGCTCTATGCGGCGATGGCGATCGAGCTTGGCGGGGCTGTTACCGCCGAGCTGGTCACGGCATTGGGCGGGCATCGCGCCGACATCGCGATCTACCGGGACCATCGTCCGTTCGCGGTCATCGAACTAAAGGTCTTCGACGAAGTGGCGCCGCTGCCGGCGATCGGCGTCAAGCTCGACAAGGCGAAGATTCTCGCGCGCGTCGCGCCGTTACAGCTCTTTGTCGGCGCGATGATCTGCCCGATCGTTCTCTCGCTCGAGGCCCGCATCGAGCGCCTGCACGATGCCGTTGGCGGCAACATGTTTGTCGGCGAACGTCAACCGTCGCGCGACGGTCGGTGGCATTGGTGCTTTGCCTGCGCTTCAGTCAGCTAACTGGCCCACTTTCCGAAATCGCAAGTAAGCCGCATGGCGGCCTTCGCGCTCGGCTTTGCGGCCGTACCGCGTCATCGTGTAATCGCGCCACGGTATCAGCCAGTCGGACGCCCGCTCCGCGGTCCAGACGAAATCGGGCGAGCGCAAAAGATGTGCCAGCGTCCACGCGCAGTAATCGTCGATATCGCTGACGAAACGAAATTCGCCATTCGGCTTCAATGTTCGCGCCATCGCAGCGATGGTGGTGTCCTGCACGAAGCGCCGCTTCCAGTGCCGCCGCTTCGGCCACGGATCGGGGTGGATCAGATCGATCCGCGCCAGCGAATGCGGCGGCGCCCATGCCAGCAATTCGGCGGCGTCACCCGCGAATAGCCGGATATTGCCGATGTTATGGGCCTCGATCTGCGTCAGTATTTTTGCCATGCCGTTGACATAAGGCTCGCAGCCGATGAAGCCGGATTGCGGAAACGCGCGTGCTTCTGCGATCAAATGCTCGCCGCCGCCGAATCCGATTTCAAGGCGAACGACGTCAACCGGCGGATCGAACAGCTCCGCAAGATCGGGCCGGTCCGCGCTGCCAATGTCGAGCGCAAGCCGCGGCAGCAGATGTTCGATCAGGTCGGCTTGATGGGCGCGGAGCTTGTGGCCCTTGCGCCGGCCGAAGAACGAACCGTGCGGGTGAGCGGCAGCGTCATCGTCGGGCGATGCTTCGCGATGGATGGGATCGCGGGTGATGACACTCATCGCAGCGTCGGATCCTTGGTTTCACGCGCGCAAGCGGTCAGAGCCTTTTCCGTTCCGATTGAATCGGAACGGAGGCCCTGGTTTTTATTTGACGCGTTTTCTTCACGCGAACCGGTATCCACTTCGCTGGAAAACGCTCTAGCGCTTGTCGGGCCCTTCGCGCGCGGCGATCTGCTCGACCATCTCGACAATGCTGCGCCGAAGCTTGGCATCGGAGATGCGCGTGAATGCGCGGGTCAGCGCGAGCCCTTCGGAGGTCGCCAGAAAATCGGAGACGTAGGCCGGCGAGGCCCCTTCGCTGAAGCCTTCGGTGTTCGCGGTGCCGCTGGGGCCTCCCTCGAACAGGAACGATACCGGGACCCGGAGTATTTCGGAGATTTGCTGAATGCGGCTTGCTCCGACCCGGTTGGTGCCCTTCTCGTATTTCTGCACCTGCTGGAAGGTCAGACCGAGGGCGTCGCCGAGTTTTTCCTGGCTCATGCCTAGCATGATGCGGCGCATGCGCACGCGACTGCCGACATATCTGTCAACAGGGTTGGGCGCTTTGGTCGACATTTCCTGAACCTCTGAGGAGCAAAGAATGACTGGGTCTATTCTCGACGAGTGGGCCAGAATGCGAATTCGGCAGTCGTTCTGTCAACTGGTGGATTTCCGCTTGCCGGCATTTCTGCTGATGTCGGCTACCAAACGATGAATATCAGGAAGTTCGCCTGACTACGCGCCGCCGAATGACAAAAATCAAGGCGACGATGACGATGATCGCGGCAGGAATGTCGCCGGCGCGCGCGTAGATCGTCGGTGGAATTGCCGACGGCAGGCTTAAATCGAGCACGCCTTCAAGCCCGAGACCGAGCCGTGCGACAATCCGTCCCAGCGGATCGATCACCGCGGAAATGCCCGTGTTTGCTGCACGAACCGCTGGCAGCCCCTCCTCGATCGCGCGCAGCCGCGTCTGCTGCAGGTGCTGATAGGGGCCGGTTGAAATTCCGAACCAGCCGTCATTGGTCAGGTTGACGATCCAGCCGGGACGATCGTCGCGGGTCGCAACGTCGCCGGGAAAGATGGCTTCATAACAGATCAAAGGTAGCACGCGCGGCGCGTTTGGTATCTCCATGGTGCGGCGTCGTTCGCCCGGAATGAAGCCGCCCTGGACCTTGGTGAGTTGCACGAATCCCAGTTTTTCCATCAAATTCTGAAACGGCAGATACTCGCCGAACGGCACCAGATGAAGCTTGTCGTAAACCGACAACACGCTGCCATCATGATCGATGACGTAGATCGAATTGTAGGCGCGTGTGATCCGCGTGCCTGGCGGCAGATCGGGCGCGCGCACCGCACCGGTGATCAGCACTGTGCCCTTGGGCAACAGATCGGCGATCTGGGCCATGGCGTCGGCTTCGCGCGTCAGGAAAAACGGGAACGCCAATTCCGGCCAGATCAGGATGCTGGCGTCGCGCACGCCGGTGGATTGCGGTCCGGACGCCCGATCGGAGAGCGTCAGATATTTTTGCATCACCTCCGCCTTGGCGGCGTAGTTGAACCGGACATCCTGCTGCAGGTTGGGCTGCATGATACGCAGCTTGACCTTTGCGACGTGGCTGGTCGGATGCAGCGTCAGGCGAACGGTGCCGAAAATGGCCATGGCGACCAGCAGCACCAGCGCCAGCACCGGTACGATCCAGGGTTTTCGTCCGCGTGACGTTCCATCGATCAGGACCGCCGGGCTGGCAAAGATCGCGACGCTGAGAAAGGTGAGACCCCACAGGCCGATCAGCGAGGCGGTCTGCGCCAGCGCCAGCGGTTCGGTCAGGGCGTAGCCGAATGCATTCCACGGAAAGCCGGTCAGCACATGACCGCGCAGCCATTCGCTTAACGTCAACGTCGCAGCGAGTGCCAGTACCCGCGAGGCATCCCTGGTCCAGATCAGCCGCGCCAGCGCGAAGCCGAAGGCGGTGAACAGCGCCAGATAGGCAGGCAGGCCGAGTACGGCGAACGGCAGCAACCATGCGAAGGTGGGTGCATCGACCAGGAACGCATATCCGATCCAGTACAGCCCCGGCACGAAGTAGCCGAGGCCGAACCACCAGCCGGCCATCGCCGCCGCCGGCACGCCGCGCCAGCGTCCGGCGCCGGCGCCGTCGATCAGCCAGACCATGACCGGGAAAGTAATGAGCAGCACCGGCCAGGCATTGAACGGCGCCATCGCCAGCGCCGACAGCGCGCCGGCAGCGAGCGCAATGGCAGTGCGCCTCCAGCCCCAGGACAGGATGATGGCAAGGCCGATGCTGCGAAGTTGACCCGCGATTCTCACGGCGAGCCGGCTCCGTCGCTGGTTGGCGGGCTGGTGTGATCGCTGGCCGGTGGCGAGCCGGCCTCGGGCGCCGTTTCGCGGCGGCGGCTGTCGCGCTGCGGGCGCGGCGCTGCGCGTTCCTTGCGGGTCCCGATGCGCAGGCGCTTGACGCGCCTCGGATCGGCATCGAGCACCTCGATTTCAAAATTACCGGGGCCTGAAATCACCTCGCCGCGCACCGGCAGGCGGCCGACATGGGTCACGAGATAACCGCCCAGGGTCTCGACTTCTTCGCCGGCTTCGCCGGTGACGAAGTCCTCGCCGATCACCGAGCGGACGTCGTCGAGACTGGCGCGCGCATCGGCGATGAAGGAATTGTCCGCCTGCCGCACGATCGCCGGCGGCTCGTCGCTGTCGTGCTCGTCATCGATCTCGCCGACGATCTGTTCGACGATGTCCTCGATCGATACCAGGCCGTCGGTCCCGCCATACTCGTCCACCACCAGCGCCAGATGAATGCGCGAGGCCTGCATCTGCGCCAAAAGATCGATCGCCCGCATCGACGGCGGCACGAACAGCAGCTTTCGGATGATGTTGGCGTCGGCGAGCGGCAGCGCCAGATCGACCGCGCGCAGGTCGAGACCAGCAGGCAACGGCTTCTTTCGCTTGGCCTTGCCGGTATCGGGCACGCGCGCCCTTGCGGTCATGAATGCCAAGAGATCGCGGATGTGAACGATACCTTCCGGATCGTCGAGGGTTTCGTTGTAGACCACCAGACGCGAATGCGCCGCACTTTCAAACACGCCCATCAATTCGCCAAGCGGGATGTCGCGCTTGACCGCGACGATATCGGCGCGATGGATCATCACATCGGCGATGCGCCGCTCATGCAGTCCGAGGATGTTGCGCAGCATGGTGCGTTCGGTGGCGGAAAAGCCGACCTCGTCCGGGGTGCTGGCATCGAGCACAACCTGAAGATCGTCGCGAACCGATCCCGGCTTCCATCCGAACAGGGTGCGGATCGCGCGGGTCAGCCAGCTGTCGGCGGCCGGACGCATCACCTCTCCCGCGGGCACCACGGCGGGCAGGTTGCGCGTGTTGCGCGGATTGTCGTGGGTCGGTTCGGAGTCGCCCATCTCAGTCCATCCGGTCCCGGTCCGCGTATGGATCGGGAATGCCGAGTTGCGCCAGGATCTCCTGTTCGAGGGTTTCCATGGCTTCGGCGTCGTCGTCGGTTTCGTGATCGTAGCCCATCAAATGCAGAAAACCGTGGATCGCCAGATGGCTGAGGTGATGATCGAACGGTTTTTGCTCGTCATCGGCCTCCCGGCGCATCGTCTCGTAAGCGATGGCGATGTCGCCGAGCATGCGCGGCGCCTCGTCGGGACCGCCGGCACCGGTCGGCTGCAAGGCTGGAAACGACAGCACGTTGGTCGGCTTGTCGATGCCGCGCCAGTTACGGTTCAGCGTGCGAATGCCGGCGTCGTCGGTCAGCATCACCGCGAGTTCGGCTTCGCCGAAATTAGCTTCGCCAAGACCTACTTCGCTGGATCCGGCATGGACGGTCTCGGCGGCGGCGGCGACGGCGCGATGGATGACGGCTTCGGCATCGGGCTCGGCCCGCCAGCCGTCGGCGACGACGAGAACCTCGGTCAAGGGAAGGGCAAAGGGCGCCATCGGTCCGGAATTTCGTTGGCGACGGGAAATCGCTCCCGGCGCGCGCTCGGCAAAAGATTCGGGCATCAAGGCCTGCTGGTTGCCGGCCGCTGCGGCAATCCTTCATAGGCAGCGACGATCCGCGCCACCAATTCGTGGCGGATGACGTCCTCGGCGGTGAATTTCACCTGGGCGATGCCCTCGACGCCGTCGAGCAGTTTCGCGGCTTCCGCAAGGCCCGAGGTCTGGCCGTTCGGCAGGTCGACCTGACTGGGATCGCCGGTGATGATCATGCGGCTGTTTTCGCCGAGCCGCGTCAGGAACATCTTCATCTGCATCGAGGTGGTGTTTTGCGCTTCGTCCAGAATGATGGCGGCGTTGGTCAAAGTGCGGCCGCGCATGAAAGCGAGCGGCGCGATCTCGATCTCGCCGGTTTGTAGCGCGCGCTCGACGATCCGCAAATCCATCAGATCATACAGCGCATCGTAGATCGGCCGTAAGTAAGGATCGACCTTCTCTCTGAGATCGCCGGGCAAAAAGCCGAGCCGCTCGCCGGCCTCGACCGCGGGGCGCGACAGGATGATGCGGTCGACTTCCTTGCGTTCGAACAGTTGCGCGGCCTGCGCTACCGCGAGCCAGGTCTTGCCGGTGCCCGCGGGCCCGATGCCGAACACGAGCTCATGCTTCTTGAGCGCGCGGATGTAGGAATCCTGCGCCGCCGTGCGCGCCCGCACCGGACGCTTGCGCAGATTGATGGTTTCGAACGAGGTCTTCGCGGCCTTGGCATCGAATTCGAACAGCGAGCCCTGGGCTACGACGGCGCGGATGGCGCCCTCGACATCGCCTTGCGCCAGATCGTGCCCCTGGGTGGCCTGTGCATACAGCGTCTCCAGCACGCGCCGCGCGGCGTCGCAGCCGTCGCGCGAGCCTGCGATGGTGATGTGATTGCCGCGCGAATCGACCACGACGCCGAGCCGGCGTTCGATCAGCGCAAGATTCTGTCCGTAGGGTCCGACCAGTGACGACACCGCGCGATTGTCATCGAAGTCGATGACGACTTGCGTTTCGGGCGGAATTTGCAGGTCGCGGTCAAGTTTGCGGCTGGGAGCGAGCGAAGACGAATCCGATGCACTTTTTGGCAAGGGTTCAGGCTCCCGTGATCATTTGAGAAGAATGGGTCATGTGAGAAAAAACCGGTTGCGCATCGGCAGCGGGGGCGAGCTTGCCGAGCAGGCTGTAGCGCTCGAGGCTCGCAATCGTGACCGGGAGCACTTGTCCGATGAGTTCGGTCGAGGCCATCACATGCGCCGGCTGCAGATAGGCGGTGCGGCCGACGATCTGGCCGGGATTGCGGGCGGTGCGTTCGAACAGCACATCGACGGTGTTGCCAATCGTTGCCACGTTGAAGGCCGATTGCTGGCTGTCGATCAATTCCTGGAGCCGTACCAATCGCTCGTCCATATCAGCCGCTGACACCGTCTCCTGCATGTCCGCCGCCGGCGTGCCGGGCCGTGGCGAATATTTGAACGAATAGGCGCCAGCGTATCCGATTTGTGTGACCAGTGCGAGGGTCGCGGCGAAATCTTCCTCGGTCTCGCCGGGGAAACCCACGATAAAATCCGATGAAAATGCAATATCTTGCCGGGCATCGCGAAACCGGTCGATGACGCGGCGGTAGTCCGCGACAGTATGCCTGCGGTTCATCGCGCTGAGTATCCGGTCGGAGCCGGATTGGACCGGCAGGTGCACGAACGGCATCAGGGCTGTGAGATCGCGATGCGCCGCGATCAATGTCTCGTCGACATCGCGGGGATGGCTGGTCGAATAACGCAGGCGCACGATGCCGGGAATGCCGGCGAGACGATGCAGCAACGCGCCGAGCGACCAGATCCGGCCGTCCGGTCCCTCGCCGTGATAGGCATTGACGTTCTGCCCGATCAAGGTGATTTCGCGCACGCCATTGTCGGCGAGCCGGAGCACGTCGTCGACGATCCTGGCCACCGGCCGCGACACCTCGGCGCCGCGCGTGTACGGCACCACGCAGAACGTGCAGAATTTGTCGCAGCCTTCCTGCACCGTCACGAAAGATGAGATGCCGCGCGCGCGGATCGCATCGGGCTTCGGCGGGGGCAGAAATCCAAATTTGTCGGCGACCGGAAATTCAGTCTCCACCGCGCGGCCATGGCTTTTGGCCCGCGCCAGCAGTTGCGGCAGGTGATGATAGCTTTGCGGACCGACCACGACATCGACCACCGGCGCGCGGCGGATGATCTCATCGCCTTCGGCCTGCGCGACGCAACCTGCCACCGCGATGCTCATCCGGCGGCCGTGGCGCGCGGCTTCATCCTTGGCGACCCGCAGCCGCCCCAGTTCGGAGTAAACTTTTTCGGAGGCTTTTTCGCGAATGTGACAGGTGTTGAGGATCACCAGATCCGCATCGTCGACGCTCGATGTCTCGACAAAGCCCTCGGGCGCCAGCGTGTCCACCATGCGCTGCGCATCGTAGACGTTCATCTGACAACCATATGACTTGATGTGCAGCTTGCGCGGCGGCGTCATGGAACCTGAATGCTGGCTTGACCTGGCGCCACCAGCGGCGCGGGGCTCAATTATAGGCTATAGAGCATGATCCGGAAAAGTGGGAACCGGTTTTCCGAAAAGATCATGCTCAAAGAGATAAAGAGCCGGAAATCCAGCGCCCGGCTTGCCTTTTAGTCGATTTGCTCGGAATCAGGATTTGTCGTCGTCCAACGGGACGCAATATAATTCCAGCCGGTGATCGACCAGCCTGTAACCGAGCTTGCGGGCGATTTCGGCCTGCAGCTTTTCGATCTCCTCGGAGGTAAATTCGATCACCTTGCCGTCGCGCAGATTGATCAGATGGTCGTGGTGGCTGTCGCGCATCTGCTCGTAGCGGGCGCGGCCCTCGCGAAAGTCATGCCGCTCGATGATGCCGGCGTCCTCGAACAGCTTGACGGTCCGATACACCGTCGAGATCGAGATCTTGTCGTCGACGGCCACGCAACGGCGATACAATTCCTCGACATCGGGATGATCGAGCGCCTCCGCCAGCACGCGCGCGATCACCCGGCGCTGTTCGGTCATGCGCATGCCGGTGGCGGCGCAACGCGCCTCTATACCGGTGGCCTTGAGCACGGGGGTCGGTTTCAGGGCGGTCATGGTCTGGGTCTCTTTAACAAGGTCTGTTCTGCCACCGCGCGCGGGTTACGACAAGTCGCGACGCATCAGAAGCGCGTTCAATTGTTCCCCACCGGGTTGCTGGTAATAGCGTTCGCGCCGGCCGGCGACACCAAATCCGGCCCGTTCGTACAACCGCCGCGCCGGCTGATTATTTTCCTCGACTTCGAGGAACACGGTACGCACGCCGCGGCCCGAAAGATGGCCAAGATGCGTCAGCAACAGGTTACGGGACAGGCCGCGCCCGCGATGGCTCGCAGCAACCGCGATCGACAATATTTCAGCTTCGTCCGCCGCCATCCGCGACACCGCAAAGCCGACGATCTTGCGCCCAAGCCTCAGGCGGTGGACCAGCGTATTGCGCTCGGACAGCATGTCCTCGAATTCGCCTTCGCCCCAGCCGCGATGAAACGATGCGCCGTGAAGCTGCGCGAGCTTGGGCGCATCGCGCAAGGTCGCGGGCTCAACCTGCGCGGCGTCGCCGCTCCACCATCCGCTGAACCACGCCATCATGACGCGGAGGGCTGCGTGGCTTTTTGCAGCAGGTCCTTTTGAGGTTTGGCATCGGGCGCGCGCAGGTAATAGGGCCGGGCCGGTGCGATGTCCGGGCTGACCGCGGCGCCGAGCCAGGCCAGCCAGGCAATATCCGGCGCGGGCTGCGGATCGACCTTGAACGGCGGCAACGCATCGGCCGGCCAGCGGTCGGCGAGAATTTGGGCGGCATTTCCCACCAGATGCACCGCGCCGAATTGTGCTGCGCCAAGCGCTTCCTCGATGGGGGCAACGCGCGGCCGCATCAACGACCCGCCATCGCCGCTAACCACCTGAAAATACACCTGATCGTGCCGCGCATCGATGGCGGAAACGACCGGTTGCGGGGCGTTCTGGCCGACCACCGGCGCGGCATAGGCGGTCAATGTAGAAAGCCCGACCACCGGTTTATCGGCGGCAAGCCCAATGCCGCGCGCGGCGGACAGTCCGACCCGCAAGCCCGTAAAGCTGCCGGGACCGGTGGTCACCGCGATGCGGTCGAGGGCGGCAAAGGCGACGCCGGATTCCCTGATCACGCGCCCGATCAACGGCATCAGGGCCTCGGCATGGCCGCGCTTCATCGCCTGCAATTCCTGCGCGATCAGCCTGGCCGCGTCGGTATCGAGAACGCCCGCGGCGCAGGCATCGAGGGCGGTGTCGATGGCGAGGATCAGCATGGGGAGCGGGCGAATGGCGAATAGCGAATGGCGAATGGATAATCGCGCGCCATCTCTTCTATTCGCCACTGGCTATTCGCCATTCGCTAGCACCCTCACATCGGCCGGACTTCGACCACATCGGGCACGAAATGCTTCAGCAAATTCTGGATGCCATGCTGCAGCGTCGCGGTGGATGACGGGCAGCCCGCACAGGAGCCCTTCATGTTGAGATAGACGATGCCGTCCTTGAAGCCGCGGAACGTGATGTCGCCGCCGTCATTGGCGACCGCGGGGCGCACCCTGGTTTCGATCAGGTCCTTGATGGTCGCGACCGTCTCGGCGTCGGCCTCGTTGAAGAACTCATCTTCTTCGTCGGCGGCCTCATCGCTTGCAACGCTGCCGTCGGCGAGCAGCGGCGCACCGGACATGTAGTGCTCCATGATGGCGCCGAGGATCGCCGGCTTGAGATGCTGCCAGTCGCTCTCGTCCTTGGTCACGGTAACGAAGTCGGAGCCGTAGAACACGCTGGTGACACCGGGCACGCCGAACAGCTTCTCGGCCAGCGGCGAACGCGCCGCGGCCTCGCGGTTGGCGAATTCCAGGGTGCCGCTGTCGAGTACCGTGCGGCCCGGAATGAATTTCAGGGTGGCGGGATTGGGGGTGGCTTCGGTCTGGATGAACATGTGATTTCTCCGGCGTCGCCGGTTCAAGGCCGGCGCGTAGCGTCTTCCTAGCAGATGGCGACGGCAAACGCACGGTCAAGCCCGGGAATAGCAGCAATGTCTGCTATTTAGAGCTTTCGGCGCGTTCCCTAGGACAACGCGTCGATATCCTCGTCGCTCAAATCACCCGACACGATGGTTACCGGAATCGGAAACGAACCGACCGTCTTGGCCATCATGGTGACCAGCGGGCCGGGGCCCTCCGCGCCGGAGTTGGCGGCCAGCACCAGCATCGTGATATCGACGTCTTTGTCGATGACGTCGAGGATCTGCTCGGTCGGGTCGCCCTCGCGGATCACGCGCTCCGGGGTGATCGCGGCGATGCCGTTGGCGCGGCCGGAGGCGCGATCCAGCGCGGCATTGGCGTCCTCATGCGCTTCGGCGCGCATGATATCGGCGACCCCGAGCCATTGCTGGTTCTGGTCCTCGATTTCGATGATGCGCAGCATCACCACGCCGCCGCCGACGCGGATCGCCCAGCGGCTGGCGTAATAGACGGCGCGGTCCCATTCCGCGGTGTCGTCGACGATGACAAGACATTTTGGCTTGTGACCCGTCTCATAGCTTCGTCGCTGGGTGGTCATGCATGTCCCGATGCTGCCAAGCTGACCGCATGCTGCCACGGCGCAGCCGTCCTCGACAAGCGGCGTCGCCGACTGCGCGCTGTGCGCTGCGTCAATTATGGCCGCGCGCGGAAAGCTAGTGCCCGCGAACGAAACCGACGATATCCTTGGTCGCCTTCATGGTCTCGGCAGCAATGGCGCGGGCGCGGTCGGCGCCATCGATCAGAATTGAATCGACATGGCCGGGATCGGCCACCAGCCGCTTCATCTCGGCGGCAATCGGCGACAGCCTGGCGACGCAAAGCTCCACCAGCGCATTCTTGAAATTGGAGAACTGCCCGCCGCCGAATTCGTGGAGCACATCGGCCTTGGCGCGGCCGGACAGCGCGGCATAGATCCCGACCAGATTGTCGGCTTCGGGACGGGTCTCGAGGCCTTTTTCTTCCGACGGCAACGGCTCCGGATCGGTCTTCGCCTTGCGGATCTTCTGCGCGATGGTGTCGGCATCGTCGGTGAGATTGATCCGCGAATTATCCGACGAATCCGACTTCGACATCTTCTTGGTGCCGTCGCGCAACGACATCACCCGCGTCGCCGGACCGGTGATCAGCGGCTCCGGCTGCGGAAAAAACAATCCGTCATTGAAGCCGTTGTTTCGGATCGAACTCGCCGAAATCATTGTTGAATTTCTGCGCGATATCGCGCGACAGTTCGAGGTGCTGCTTCTGGTCCTCGCCGACCGGCACATGGGTGGCGCGATAGAGCAGAATGTCGGCCGCCATCAGCACCGGATAGTCGTAGAGCCCCACCGAGGCGTTTTCGCGGTCCTTGCCGGCCTTTTCCTTGAACTGCGTCATGCGGTTGAGCCAGCCGACCCGCGCCACGCAATTGAAGATCCATGCCAGCTCGGCATGCCCGGACACCTGGCTCTGGTTGAAGACGATGTGCTTTTTGGGATCGATGCCGGAGGCGATGAAGGCCGCGGTGACTTCCCTGGTGTTGCGCGCCAACTCGGCCGGGCCGCCCCAGACCGACACCGGCTGGGTGAGCGCGTGCATGTCGACGACGCAATAGAGACAGTTGTGGGTCTCCTGCAGCTTCACGAAATTGACGATCGCGCCGAGGTAGTTGCCAAGATGCAGATTGCCGGTCGGCTGCACTCCCGAAAAAACCCGTTCAACCATGGCCATCTTACGTTTCCCGCTGTTTAGCGCCGTCGTTTGCCACGCGCGCTTTACGCGCGCAAGTCGCCCGGCGGGGTTTGCCTGAAAGCACTGAGCGCCTCGCGCCAGCCGGTCACCCCAAGCAGGCTGAGCAGCAGGCCGTAAATCGCCATTCCGCCGATGATCAAAACCAGCAACGCTGCGGCCTGCGCCAGGCCGTGGAGGCCGGCGCTTTGCGCCAGCGCAACGTGCGTTGCCGCCCACAACAATCCGCCCATGACGAGTGCGGCGACGCCGATGCGCGGCAGCCGGCGGCGGCATGCATCGTCGATCGAAAATCCAAATCCCGCCGCGATGCCACGGACCAATGTGAACGCGCAAACCCACGCCCCGAGCGCGATGCTGGCCGCGATACCGCCGGCGCCATAGACACGACCGAGCACGATCCCAAGCACGATGGCGACCGCGAATCCCTTCAGCGTCGCCATCAGCGGCGTCAACGTATCGCCGCGCGCGAAAAATGCCGGCGACAGCGCCTTGACCAGCACATGGGCGGGCACGGCGAGCGCGAGCAGCATCAGCGCATGCGCGGTGCCGATGGTGTCGGCGGCGGTGAACAGGCCGTGTTCGAACAGCATCCGCACCACGGGCTCGCTGAGCACGATCAA
The DNA here is from genome assembly GCA_963771225.1 of uncultured Pseudomonadota bacterium. GTDB lineage: Bacteria > Pseudomonadota > Alphaproteobacteria > Rhizobiales > Xanthobacteraceae > Bradyrhizobium. The sequence goes on from CAVYSR010000021.1 coordinate 87,966, forward strand.
TCCCAGCATCGCCGGCAGGGCCAGTCCGACCGCGAGTTCCAGGCCGCGCAACTCGGCGTGCGCGGCGGCGATCCGATCGTTGTTGCGCAGCGCGCGCGTCAACTCGGGCACCAGCACGGTGCCCATGGCGACGCCGACGATGCCGAGCGGCAGCTCGATCAGGCGGTTGGCGAAATACAGCCACGACACCGCCGATGGCGATGACGAGGCAATGATGGCGCCGGCAACGACCAGCCCTTGCGGCCCTGCGCTCGCAATCATGCCCGGGATCGCCTTGCCGAGAAAACCACGCATCGGCGCGTCGAACGAGATGCGCAGCGGCGTTGCGATGTTATCGCCGCCACGGCGCCCAACCAGAATCAGCAATTGCAGCAATCCGGCGATGCCGACGGTGGCAGCGATCGCCAGCGCGGCAAAAGACGCCTCCTGCCGCCAGAACAGCAGCGCGATCATGACGGCGATCAGCGCGATGTTGAACAACAGCGGCGAGAACGCGGTCAGTGCAAAGCGGCCTTGCGCGTTCAACAGTGCCATCATCACCGTGGCCGGCCCGGCAAAGGCCAGATAAGGCAGCATCAGGCGGGCATCGTTGACGGCAAGTTGCAGTGTCTCCTGCCCGGCAAACCCCGGCGCCAGAGCCATCACGACCAGCGGCATCAACAGGCCGAGCAATGCGGCCACTACCAGCAACGCCGCGCTGACGGTGCCGAGGATGCGTCCTGCGAACGCGGCGGCAGCATGGGCGCCATCGGCCTCGCGCACCCGCAGCCATGCCGGCACCAGGGCCGCGTTCAGCGCACCCTCGCTCAACAGCCTTCTCACGACATTGACCAGTTGAAACGCCACCAGGAACGCATCCGCGACCGGGCCGGCGCCGAGCAGTGCCGCGATCATCGAATCGCGCGCGAATCCCAGCAGCCGCGACGCGAGCGTTCCGGTGGATACGGTGAGGAATGAACGGATCATGGGGGGCTTCTATCATGGCGCCGCTTGCTGGCCCTAGCTTGCAGGTTCCAACATCCGCACTCCGTTGCGGCACGATGTCGATCGTGATAGGCCGCTGCACCTTCTTCAAAACCGGTTTGGACCGGATTTTCCCCGCAATCGCAATGCCGCAACAGGACTGATCGATGACTTCAGCGAAATACGACGTGCTCGGGATCGGCAACGCGATTTTCGATGTGCTGGTGCAGGCCGACGACAGTTTTATCAGCGCCCACGGCATGACCAAAGGCGGCATGGCGCTGATCGACGAGGCCCGTGCCGCGTCGATCTACCGGGATATGGGGCCGGCGGTGGAGATGTCCGGCGGCTCAGCCGCCAACACCATTGTCGGGATCGCCAGCTTTGGCGCGCGGGCGGCCTATGTCGGCAAGATCAGGGATGACCAGATCGGCGGCTTGTACGCCCATGACATCCGCGCCGCAGGGGTCGCGTTCGAGACCAGGGCGGCGGCGCAAGGCCCCGCCACCGGCTGTTCCTACATTCTGGTGACGCCGGACGGCGAGCGCACCATGAACACCTATCTCGGCGCCGCGCAGGAACTGACGCCGGACGATATCGATGCCGCCCAGGTCGCGGCCTCCGCGATCCTCTATCTCGAAGGCTATCTGTGGGACCCCAAAAGCGCCAAGGAAGCCTTTGTGAAGGCCTCGACCATCGCACATGATTCGGGCCGCCAGGTGGCGCTGACGCTGTCGGATTCGTTTTGCGTGGATCGCTATCGCGGCGAATTCCTCGATTTGATGCGCAATGGCACCGTCGACCTGATCTTCGCCAACGAGGCTGAATTGAGCTCGCTGTACCAGACACCCGACTTCGACAGCGCACTGGCGCAATTGCGCGACGATGCCAAACTCGGCGTCGTCACCCGCAGCGCCAAGGGATGCGTGGTGGCCTCGGCGGACGGCGTGGTCGCGGTGCCGGCGTTTCCTGTTCAGAAGCTGGTCGATACCACCGGCGCCGGCGATCTGTTTGCCGCCGGGTTCCTGTTCGGGCTGGTGCGCAGCGCCGGATATGAAAACGCCGGGCGGCTCGGCGCGCTGGCCGCGGCCGAAATCATCCAGCACATCGGCGCGAGGCCGCAGACCTCGCTGAAGGAATTGGCGAAAAAGAACGGCCTGCCGGTTTAGGGGAGGATCTAAGGCGTCCACGCCTCGCGTCGGCACTTCGGAAAGCTCGAAAAATCGCAAATAATTCATGCTGCTTTGGGACTCATCCGGGGAATTTCCGGCTAGGATTGCCAGGTTTCATGTTGCGCGAATGGCGGGTGCGAACATGCCGAATGCCGACGGAGGCCCGGGCGCGCCGTCCGGTGGAGGATTCTGGCAGCGGATCAAACCTGCCCTTGTCCGTGCGGAAGGCGAGTACTCGTTCGTCAAGGGCCTGACCGTACTGAGTGTATTCGGGACCTTGATCGGCGCTTATTTTCAGAACCTGTCGGCCTACGAGGCCAAAGTGGTCGCGCAGGCTCAGGCCGATCTGGCGGCGGCGGCGCAAACATTCACCGAAACTTCGAGCGCATTGGGGGCGCCGCTCAGTCTGCAGAAGCAGCTGATTACCGACTACCACAACGCCATCGTCGCGGGCACCGATACCGAGGCCAATGCCTACGAGACGACCCATGCGCACGAGATCTACCAAGCCTATACCAAAGCCTATGCCGAGTTGAGCCAGAACTACAATCTGCTGGCGCGCAAGGCGGAACTGTACATCGACCTGGCCAGCGACCTCACGCGCAATCCGAAGTCCGACGGCACGCCTTCGTCGGACGAAATCGACATGTCGCTGCTCAACGCCTACGGCTTCGATTGCGAACAGCATATGCCGTCCTTTGACCGAAACGCCAAAGATAAAAACGGCGGCCGAGAAAACGATTCGAAACTGGTTCTGACCGATCCAAAAACCAAAAAGACCCTCACCGTGGACTGGTACAGCGCCAAGCATCAAGTCCTGACCATCGAGACCTGTTTCGAAATCACCCATCAGGCCATGACGCCGGTGCAGCAATGGGCTTCGGGCAGCGCGGTCGATCCGGCGCAAAAAACCCGGTTCGAGCAAAAAACTTTCGACGTTTTCCAGACCCGGGCCAGCAATCAGGTGCTGCGGCTGAATGCGTTCATGAGCCTTGCGATGTTCGATATCGAAAAGGTCCGGATCAAATACCGGCCGAATGGATTCGTCTGCAGCGTCCCAGGACTCAGCGCGGCGTTGAGCCTGTTCGGCAAGTGTACGCCGGTCCGGACATCAAGTCCGCTGGGCTAGACTTCGCTGCGCCAGGCTAACTGGACGTTGGACCCCTATGCTCACCCAAGTCGATGACACGTTCTTCAATCATAACAGCAGGCATCGGATGAAGATGTTGGGACGAGTTGTGTTTTTCGCGGCGACGCTAATGATCGGCTCCGCCTGCGCGGAAGACGACGTCGCGCCCCGTCACCGGCCGGTGAAAGTGATCGCGGATGCTCGCATCGCGGTCGGTCCGCAAGGCGAGTTGCCGCTCTACGTTTCCAGCGACTGGTCGGTCCCGTTGCCGGCGATCACCCGCGCCGTGCTGGTGCTGCATGGACGGTTGCGGAACGCCGACGTCTACTACCGCTCTGCCAGGGCCGCACAGGCCGCCGCCGGCGAAACCGGCAACGCGACGATCATGATCGTACCGCAATTTCTGGCTGGCATCGATGTCGAGGCGTATCATCTGCCCACTGAAACCTTGCGCTGGCCTCGGGAGGGCTGGGAAGGCGGCGAGCCGGCTGTCGGTCCAGCGCCGGCAAGTTCGTTTGATGCCCTGGACGCGATCCTGGCCCGCCTGGCCGACAGGAGATTGTTCCCCAACCTGAAGCAGGTCGTCGTTGCGGGTCACTCCGGCGGCGGGCAGGTCGTGCAGCGATACGCCATCGCGGGTCGCGGCGAAGAGCAATTGACCCGGGAGAACATCGGCGTTCGATATGTGGTCGCCAATCCGTCCTCGTATGCCTATTTCAGCGCCGAGCGGCCGGAGCCGGCGGTCGCATCATCCTGTCCGGGATATAACGACTGGAAATACGGCATGGAGTCACGCCCGCCCTATTTGGCCGCGCCCGCTGCAGGCGAATTGGAACAGCGCTACGTCGCGCGGCAAGTGATCTATCTTCTCGGCACGCTCGACACCGACCCTGATCAATCCGCACTCGACAAGAGCTGCATGGCGGAGGCCCAGGGCCCCTATCGGTATGCGCGTGGCCATGCCTATGTGGCCGCAATGCAGCGACGCGATGGAGGAACGCCGAATCACAGGGTGTGGGATGTGCCCGGGGTCGGCCATAACGGAGACAAGATGCTAACGTCTCCCTGCGGAATGCAGGCCCTGTTCGATGTGCCGGGTTGCGCGGCAAACCGGTGACAGAGCAAGCAGCTCCTCTCAAGCCGTCTTGGCCGCCTTCAAGCCGAGCCGCGCCTCGACCGCGTCGCGCATCACGAATTTCTGGATCTTGCCGGTGACCGTCATCGGAAACTCGTCGACGAATTCGATATAGCGCGGGATCTTGTTGTGTGCGATCTGCCCCTGGCAGAAGCTACGAACCTCATCGGCGGTCAGCGTCTCGCCGGTTCGCGTCCTGATCCATGCGCAGAGTTCCTCGCCGTAGCGATGGTCGGCGACGCCGAAGATCTGGACGTCCTGAATTTTGGGATGGCGGTAGAGGAATTCCTCGATCTCCCTGGGGTAAAGGTTATCACCGCCGCGGATCACCATGTCCTTGATGCGGCCGACGATGTTGCAATAGCCCTGCTGGTCGATCACGGCGAGATCGCCGGTATGCATCCAGCCGTTCGCATCGAGCACGTCGGCGGTTTTTTCCGGCTCGTCCCAGTAGCCCAGCATCACGCTGTAGCCGCGGGTGCATAGTTCACCGCGTTCGCCGCGCGGCACGATGCGTCCCTCGAGATCGACGACCTTGACCTCGACATGCGGATGAATGCGTCCGACGGTGGACACCCGCCGCTCCAGCGGATCGTCCATGGCGCTCTGGAAGCTGACCGGGCTCGTTTCGGTCATGCCATAGGCGATCGTCACGTCGCGCATGTTCATCTGCTCGTTGACGCGCCGCATGATCTCGATCGGGCAGGGCGCGCCGGCCATGATGCCGGTTCGCAGCGAGGAGAGATCGAAACCGGAAAATTCGGGATGGTCGAGTTCGGCGATGAACATGGTCGGAACGCCGTACAGCGTCGTGCATTTTTCCCGCTCGATAGTCTGCAATGTCGCCAGCGGATCGAATCCTTCGCCCGGATAGACCATCGCCGCGCCCGAAGTGACCGAGGCGAGATTACCCATCACCATGCCGAAGCAGTGATAGAGCGGAACCGGAATGCAGATGCGGTCAGTTTCGGTCAGCCGCATCGCGCGTCCGACGAAATAGCCGTTGTTGAGAATGTTGTGATGCGTCAGCGTGACGCCCTTGGGCGATCCGGTGGTTCCGCTGGTAAACTGGATATTGACGGGATCGTCGAACTGAAGGGTCTCACGGAGCGCGGCGAGTGCGTCCCGTTGTCTTGCGCCGCCCATGCGCGCGACCTCCTCGAACGGGATCGTGCCGGAACAGGCCGGCCCGCCGATCTGGATCACCGCGCGCAACTGCGGCAGCCGCACCGCATGCAGGTCGCCAGGAGAGGCTTGCGCGAGCTCCGGCAGCAGCGCGTTCAGCATTTCCATATAATTGCTGGTCTTGAATGCGGTCGCGGTGACGATCGCGGCGCATCCGACCTTGGCAAGGGCGAATTCAAGTTCGCTCAGGCGGTAGGCGGGATTGATGGTGACCAGAATGAGGCCTGCCTTGGCGGCGGCAAATTGCGTCAGCGTCCATTCCGGCCGGTTCAGCGACCAGACACCGATCCGTGCGCCAGGTTCGAGGCCAAGCGCAAGCAGGCCCGCGGCCAGCGCATCGACCCGCTCGTTGAATTCCTTCCAGGTCCACCGGACATTATGGCTCGGCGAAACCAGCGCCTCGCGATCGGCCCAACGCCGGACGGCAGAATCGAGGCTGCGCCCGATGGTGTCACCCAGAAGCGGCGCGTCGGCGACGCCACACACATAACTAGCGGCTTTTCCCGTCAAAATCGCTCCTCCATGCCTAGAAGCATGTGTCAGGGGACATCAAGCTTTGGCCCGGAGATGTAAGGCAATACAGACAGGGCCGGAAGGCAGCCTTTCGGGGTATTTCCCGGCGCGGTCGGTTTGCCCGCGCCGGGAAGGCCGAAGCCGCTACGCCGCCTTCTGGCCGGCATCGAGCCCGGCATAGACGCCGCGCTCGAAGCCCGCGAACGCTTCCAGGCACTTTCTGTCCGCGAACGGCAGCACCTGCATCAGGATCACGCCGGCGATGTCGCGCGCGGGATCGATCCAGAAATAGGTGTTGGCGAGGCCCGCCCAGGCGAGGCTGCCGGGGCTGCGGCCTTCCGGGGTCTTGGCGGTATTGATCAGGAAGCTGAGCCCCCATTTCTTCGCCATGTCGGGATAGAGATCGACATCGTTGGTCGCGAACGCGACCGCCGAGGTCATCCTGGTCATGTTGAGTTCACCGATGTGGTTCTGTCCCATCGTAGCTATGGTCTCGGCCTTCAGCACCTGGTTGCCGTTGCCGCGCCCCTTGTTGAGGATCATCTGGGTGAACTTGATGTAGTCGCCCGCGGTGCCGTAAAGGCCGCCGCCACCCATGTGAAATTCCGGGTTCTGCTCGAGCTCGAACGGGATCGGCGCCAGCGATCCATCCTCGCCACGCGAATGCATGCCGACCAGCCGCTTGCGTTGCGCCTCGCCGATCTTGAAGCCGGTGTCGGTCATGCCGAGCGGCGCAAATATGTGGTCGCGCAGATAGGCGTCGAGCTTCTTGCCGCTGGCCGCTTCCACCGCCTTGCCGACGAAATCGATACTGGTGCCGTATTCCCAGCGCGTGCCGGGCTCGTTCATGATCGGGGTCTTCAACGCGGCGTTGGCGCAGGAGATGACGCCGGGCGTTCCGGTCTTCTCCAGATATTTCACCATGTCGCCGTTCCACATGTCGTAAGCGAAACCGGCGGTGTGGGTCATGAGATGGCGCAGCGTGATCGGCTTCTTCGCAGGCCGAAGCTTTGGCTCGCCGTTGGCATCGAAGCCTTCGAGCACCTGGGGTGCGGCGAGATCCGGCAGCACCTTGCCGATCGGCTCATCGAGCGAGAGCTTGCCCTGCTCGACCAGCTGCATGCCGGCGGCCGACGTGATCGCCTTTGTCATCGAGGCGATCCAGAACACGCTGTCGACCGTCATGGCGTCGTCCTTGGACAGGTCGCGTTTGCCATACGCGCCCTGATAGACCACCTCCTTAGCCGTCGCGGCCATTGCGACCACGCCGGGAATCTCCTTGGCCTCGCTCTTCTGACGCAGCACCTGATCGATCTGAGCTTTGCTCTGCATGGGGTCACCTCCTGGTTTTATTTTTTGAAGTTCGCGATCTTCCTCCCGGCCGCGGCCGCCCGCAAGCTTGGCCGGCTCGCGGATGCGCGACGGTCGCGCGCTCGTGATCGCTGGCGACTGGCGGAATTCCGGCGACGCAACGGCAACGGCCGCCATAATTTGCGGTGAATTGGCCCGCAAGGTCAGTGACCTCTTTCGATATAGGAGGTATCGTGATCGGGTACCGATAGGTGGCGGTGATTTTTGTGTTAAGGTATTCCGATTACAGCGAAAACCTGTTCTGAAGCGAGCAATTCAAGGCAAATGATCGCAGTGCAAGATCGCGGAAGGCGTGCCAAATGATTTCGACCTGGAGCGAATGGAAACGGTATCCGCGGGCCGCGCGCGGCGAAAATATCGAAGCACCGATCAGCCCCGGCCTCTATGAGGTCCGTTTTGCCGGAAGCGGCGCACTGCATTCGTTCGGCGCGGTCGATAACGTTGCCCAGGCGCTCTCGATGCTGTCGGTGTCGTCAAAATCATGGTTCGGGCGGCGCGGACCCGCCGAAATGCCCGACCTCGAATATCGCACCTGTGCGAGTTCTTCCAAGGCGGACGCCAAGGCCGCGGCGGAACGCATGATCGGCCGCCGTGAAACCTATATGAGCGGCGCGGCCTGATATAAGCCTCAAAAAGCAGCCGATAATAGGGGCTTTACCACGAATCTCGTCATGCCCGGGCCCGTCCCGGGCATCCACGTCTTAGCTGCATTCAAGTAAGAAAGACGTGGATGGCCGGGACAAGCCCGGCCATGACGAACACGAATGGTCGTCTCCGGAACTTTGGTTGACTTTCAAAATTGATTGAGGCTGACGATCGCTTGCAAGCGATGCATCGCGGCCTGTTTGGGCCTATACTTACCCCCTATATTTGGACTTGAGGCCAGGAATATCCGAGGCCAGGAAATATCCGAGAAATATCCGAAAGCAACACCTCCAGAAAAATCCGAGGAGTAACGCCATGTCCCCGACTGCCGCCGCACGCACTTCGAAAGCCTCCGCGCCATCGCTCCGCGAACGTCTGAAGGATGCTTCGTTGCTGCGCGACCGTTGCTATATCGATGGCGCCTGGGTCGGAACCCCCGCCAATCCCGTGACCAATCCGGTCAACGGCGTCGAGCTTGCAAAAGTGCCGGTCATGAGCACGGCGGAAGCAACGCAAGCGGTGGAAGCCGCCGAGCGTGCGTTTCCGGCCTGGGCCAAGCTCACGGCGAAGCAGCGCTCCAATATTTTGCGCAAATGGTTCGACCTGATCATCGCCAACCGTGAAGACCTCGCGCTGATCCTGACCTCCGAGCAGGGCAAGCCGCTGGCCGAAGCGCTGGGCGAAATCGATATCGGCGGCGCCTATGTCGAATTCTTCGCCGAGGAGGCAAGAAGGGTCTATGGCGAGACGATTCCGACGCAGCGGCCTGACGCCCGGCTGCTGGCGATCCGCCAGCCGATCGGGGTCTGCGGCGCGATCACGCCATGGAATTTTCCGTGCTCCATGATCACCCGCAAGGTCTCGCCGGCGCTGGCCGCCGGCTGCACCGTCGTCCTCAAACCCGCCAACGAGACCCCGCTCACCGCGCTGGCGCTGGTGGCGCTGGCCGAGAAGGCCGGCGTGCCCAAGGGCGTGTTCAACATCCTCACCGGCAAATCCTCGGAAATCGGCAAGGTGCTGTGCGAACATCCCGCGGTGCGCTTTGTCGGCTTCACCGGATCGACCGAGGTCGGAAAAATCCTGTTCCGGCAGGCAGCTGTCGGGGTCAAGAAGCTCGGGCTCGAGCTCGGCGGCAACGCGCCGTTTGTGGTGTTCGACGATGCCGATATCGATGCCGCGGTGGACGGCGCCATGGTCTCGAAATACCGCAACATGGGCCAGACCTGCGTCTGCGCCAACCGCCTCTACGCCCAGGACAAGATCTACGATCAGTTCGTCGAAAAACTCTCGAAGAAAGTCGCCGCGATGAAAATCGGCGACGGCACCGAGGCCGGCGTGACGCAGGGTCCGCTGATCAACATGGAGGCGGTCGACAAGGTCGAAAAGCACATCGCCGACGCGGTCAAGCACGGCGCCAAGATCGTCACCGGCGGCAAGCGTCACGCGCTCGGCGGCACCTTCTTCGAGCCGACCGTGCTTGCGAACGTCGCTCCCGACGCGCTGGTGTCGCAGGAGGAAACCTTCGGGCCGCTGGCGCCGGTGTTCCGCTTCAAGGACGAGGCCGAGGTGATCGCGATGTGCAACAATTCGCCGTTCGGTCTGGCCTCGTATTTCTATTCGCGCGATCTCGGCCGGGTCTGGCGGGTCGCCGAAGCGCTTGAATCCGGCATGGTCGGCGTCAACACCGGGCTGATCACCACCGAGGTGGCGCCGTTCGGCGGCGTCAAGGAAAGCGGCCTCGGCCGCGAAGGCTCGCATCACGGCATGGAAGAATATGTCGAGATCAAATATGTGATGATGGCGGGGATTTAGTTCGCGCCATCTTTGAATTAAATCGATGCAGGTGTTTGATTCACCTCGCCCCGCTTGCGGGGAGAGGTCGGATTGCAAAGCAATCCGGGTGAGGGGGCTTCTCCGCGAGTCCGGAGTTCGTGGAGAGGCCCCCCTCACCCCGGCCCTACCCCGGCCCTCTCCCCGCAGGCGGGGCGAGGGAGAAGTGGTCCCCGCATTCGCGCGGACGCAATTTATTCGCCCGTCTACCTCCGCAGCACCGCGATGGTGCGGTTGGCGAAACTCAGACGCTCGGCCATGACCGAGACGAAATAGGTCAAAAGCTTCTGGCCGAGCGCGGGATCGTCGGCCTTGATGGCCTCGAACTGATCGGCGCTCAGCACATAGAGAATGCTCGCGACTTCCGCCTCGATCGTGGCGCTGCGCGTCGCATGCGAGACGAGGCCCATCTCGCCGATGGTGGTATAGCGGCCGAGGCTTCGCACCCGCGTGGTGCGGCCGTCGCCGGCATCGATCTTGACCCCGACGCGCCCGTCCAGAATGAAATGCATCGAATCGGCGGCGTCGCCGGTGCTGACGATGACCTCGCCGGCGCCGACCTCGATGCGCTGGCAGCGACGGATCAATTCGTCGGCGTCACGCTCGGTCCCGAAAATCTGGATGAACCAGCCGCGCAGGCTGGCCTCTTCCTGCGCGCGATCCTGATGCTGCGTGATGATTTCGTGCTCGCACCATTCGAGCGCGTGATCCAGTTCGGCAACGATCCGCACCTCTTCCGAAATGAACTCGCTCGATCGCAGGACTTTTTCGGCCGCGGGCGGCAGATGCACCAGCACCAGATGGACGCCGCGGTCATCGGCGGTACGCTTGATCTGGGCGAAACTGTATGCGGCCGAGGAATCGATACCGGTGACAAGCTTGAAGTCGAAGATCAGAAACCGGCACTCCGGGCTGTGCTGCAGCAGCGTCTTGACGTGCTGGTAGAGCCGGTTGGCCGAGCCGAAGAACAGGTAGCTCTGCAGGTTCAGGCCCTGGATCTTGCCGCCATGGGTTTCCAGCACCGCCAGATCGTCACGCGAGCGATCCAGCGAGCTGCGATATTCCGAGCCATCGAAGCTGTATTTGATGGAATCGATTCGCGACGCGCTCAACGCGAAGGTCGTGCAGCCGATTACGACGCCGATCAGGATGCCGGCAATGAAGCCCCATTGCACGATGATGACGATGATGGCGAGCAACGACAGATATTCGACCGACGACAGCCGCCGCCGCGACTGGATGATCCATCGGTAGAGCTGATCCGCTCCGAGATAGATCAGCAAGCCACCGAGAACGAATTTCGGCATGTAGCCGAGCAGCATCGGCGCCACCGCCAGCATCAAGACCGAGATCGCCGCGACGGTCAGGCCGGAAAGCCGATCGGTTCCGCCGCTGGAAAGGTTGAGCACGGAACGGCTAACGGAAATGCACCCGGTATAGCCGCCGAGCGCGCCGGAGAGGATATTGGCGATGCCGGTGACGTTGAGTTCCCGCTCGAGGTTGGCTTCGCGATGCGATGCGACTTCGATGCCGGCGGTGTTGAACAGCGTGCATGACGCCGTGACGAAGATGACGGCGATCAGGTTGCCGGCAAGATCCGGCAAGGTGTACCAGGGATAGCGGCTGAATTCCTGCGCGTTCCAGGGGAGCATGAAAGAAACAGGCGGCGGAGGCTCGAAGGTCCAGCCCGAAGCCTGCGCCTCTGCCAGCGAGATGCCGGCCAGCCAGAACGCGACATGCGCTGCGATGATGCCGCCGATCAGAACGGCCGGCAGCCCGAACGAGCTTCGGGAACGGTGCCAGGTCAGATAAAGCACGGTGGCCATGGCGCAGGCGGCCGCCAGCTCGTACAGCGTCTGCAGATTGGCGAATCGGTCGAGCGTCGCCAGGTGAAAATCAAAGCCGGTGATGACGCGGATCGCGCCGAAAACGATCAGGCAGCCGGTCGCGCCGAGAAATCCGCCGACCACCGGATAGGGCACGTAGCGGATCGCGCGGCCCATCCGCGTCATTCCGAATCCGCACAGCACGAGACCGGTGGCGACGGTTGAAAGGCCAAGCGTGATCAGCACCGGTGCCAGCAGCGGCGCGGTGGGATCGGTTATCGCCATTCGTTCGACCAGCGACGACGCCAATATCCCGGTCATCGCCGCGGTGGAACTTTCCGGGCCTCCGATCGCGAACGGCAGCGAGCTTCCGACCGCGATGATGGTGGCCAGAACGGTCGACGCAATGAAAGTAGCGGCGACGCCGTAGGACAGATAGGGCGCCAGCGGGCCGGCAAAGATCAGCAGCGCGTAGGACAATCCGAACGTAATGTTCAGGACACTGGCAGCGCCGCCGCCCAGAACGTCATTCAGCACGGCGCGGAGATTCGGACTGAGTCTGACAGACGGATCGACCACGCGCGAATTTGTCCCTGGCACAATTGTCAGTGGTAGACGACGCCAGCACTTGAGGACAACAGGTTTTTTGTGACAGCACGGAAGGCCGGACGGAACCGGCGTCGCCAGAACCCGGAGGTTAAAGTCCCTAACGCCGCGATCAGCTAGCCTTTTGTTCTATCCGCACCGAACGCGCCGTGACGGCCGGCGCCGGATGCAAAGCGCGCGGCACCCGACAGTGTTTCGCCGGAGGCAATGACCTCCAGTCCGCCGCGCATTTCACATGCGATGGCGTCCTCCTCTTCGAGGTCCCACTGCCGTAGCGCCGACAGCCGGTCGGCGCGCAGGCAGGTTTGCGGGAAGCGCGCGATATTCCTGGCGAGTTCGATCGCCTGGGCGCGGGCCTCGCCTTTGGGCACCAGACGGTTGGCAAGGCCCATCCGCAGCGCCTCGGGGCCGCCGACCGGGCGTCCGGTCAGAATGAGGTCGATCGCCTGCGAATGACCGATCAGGCGCGGCAGCCGGATGGTGCCGAGATCGATCAGCGGCACGCCGAAGCGGCGGCAGAAGATGCCGAAGGTGGCGTCCTCGGCAACGACGCGCATGTCGGCCCACAGCGCCAGTTCCATGCCGCCGGCCACTGCAAAACCCTCGACCGCCGCGATCACGGGCTTCGACAGCCGCAGCCGGCTCGGTCCCATCGGCGCGATGGTATTGTGGCCGCCGATCTCGCGCTTCTTGTTGAGATCGCCCACGGCCACCGCCTTGAGGTCGGCGCCGGCGCAGAAATAGCCGCCGGTGCCGGTAAACACCGCAACCGACGCCTCGGCATCGGCGTCGAAGGCGCGAAACGCATCGAACAGCTTGCGCGCGGTGGCGCCATCGACGGCGTTGCGACAATGCGGACGATTGATGGAGACGATGGTCACCGGCCCATCGCGTTCGACAAGGACGCTATCGGCGTCGGTCATATGATTTGCTCCCGCAGTATTGTTTCTGATTGTTCAGCGCTCGATTACCCAGCGGGTGACGGCCTGATGGAAATTGAGCGCGCTGGGTACGGTCATGTGGGTCTTGAGATATTTGAAGCCGGCCTTTTGCAGGGTGCGGTTCGGCGCCACGTTGAAAGCGTTCGGCTCGCAGAACAGCCGCTTCAATTTCAAATGCTCGAAATAGAAATCGACGGTGCGCCGCACGCATTCGACGCCGACGCCCTGATGCCGGCGCCCGGGCTCGGTGACATGCAGATGCATGTTGGCCTGTTCGCCGTAAAGGATCTTGTCGGAGGTCGAAAAGCCGACCGGCCGGTCATGGGACAGCCAGATCACGGCCACCACGCTGCGCTGCTCGAAGGGCAGTTTGCCTTCGCGGTGCAGCCGGTCGCGCCAGACTTGCGTCGGAGGAAAGCGCGTCGGATCGACGCCCAGGGTTTCCAGATATTCCGGCGTGGCGCTCTGAAAATAATTGATGATGAGGTCGACTTCGGTATCCATCATTTCCCGGACCGTCAGTGTCATCATGCCGCTCCTCAACCTGTTCTTTGGATTTTCAGGGCGGCGCCGGTGACCCGGCGATAGGCATCGAGATAACGCCGGCTGGTGGCATCGACGACGGCGGCGGGCAAAGCGGGCGGCGGCGCTTCGCCGTTCCAGCGGCCGGCGCGCCGCTCAGTGTCGAGATAATCGCGCAGCGGCTGCTTGTCGAAACTGGGCTGCGGCTGGCCCGGCTGATACGCATCCGCCGCCCAGAATCGCGAACTGTCGGGGGTCATCACTTCGTCGATCAGGATAATGCGCCCGTCGCGATCCCTGCCGAATTCGAATTTGGTGTCGGCGATGATGATGCCGTGGCCGCGGCTGGTGTGTTCGCCGAGCGCATAGACGGCGCGGGCCATACGCTCCAGCGTATCGGCGACCTCGTGGCCGACAATCTCGCGCATCCGCTTGACCGTGATGTTCTCGTCATGGCCGGTTTCGGCCTTGGTCGCCGGGCTGAAAACCGGCGGCTCGAGTTTGGCGCTTTCGACAAGGCCCGGCGGCAGTCTCTCACCTGCGAGCGTGCCTTGCGCGGCATATTCCTTCCACGCCGAGCCCGAAAGATAGCCACGGATCACGCATTCGATCGGAAACACCGTGGTCCGCCGGCACAGCATCGCCCGTCCCGCAAGTGAAGCGCGATGCGCCTTCAATGCAGGCACTTCGCCGACGATGACATCGGCGTCGGCGCTGATCATGTGGTGCGGCACCACGCCTTCCAACTGATCGAACCACCACGCCGAGATCTGGGTCAGCACCGCGCCCTTCATCGGGATGGTCTCGGCCATCACCACATCGAAGGCGCTGATGCGGTCGGTGGTGAGCAGCAACACCCGATCCTCGCCGACGGCATAGATATCGCGCACCTTGCCACGCCCGATCCGCGGCAAGGGCAGGTCGCTGGCGAGCATCGTGGTCATGGCCGGGACTTTCACAACGTGACTTTCGAAAGGGTTGCTCTCTTTGTTCGAGCATGATCTCCGCGCATACGCTACGCGTTTGTCGCGAGGGAAAACCGGGTTCCACTTTTCCGGATCATGCTCTCGCAATCGCGAGCGACAGAGACGAGAAAGGGGATGGCTCATTCCGGCAGCGGAATGAACTCGTGTTCGTTGGGGATGTGGGCAAAGCGGCCGGTCTTCCAGTCCTGCTTGGCCTGCTCGATCCGCTCCTTGCTGGAGGAGACGAAATTCCACCAGATATGGCGCGGGCCTTCCAGCGCATCGCCGCCGAGAAACATCATCCGCACCGGGCTCAACGTCTTCACCGTGATGCGATCGCCGGGCCGGAAGATCAACAGCCGCGGCCCCTGATAGCGCGCGCCCGCGATCTCGATCTCGCCGTCGATCAGATAGATCGCGCGCTCTTCATGATCGGGATCGAGCGGCACGCTGATGCCTTGCTTGGCGGTCACCTCGCTGTAGAACCACGGCGACACCATCGTCACCGGTGACGACGCACCGAACGAACGGCCGGCAATCACGCGCGCGGTGAAGTTGCCGCCATCCACCGTGGGCAGATCGGCGGCGGCGTAGTGCTGAAACGATGGCGCGATTTCCTCGGAGGCGGCCGGCAGGGCGATCCAGCTTTGCAGGCCGAGCATTTTCTGGCCGTCGCGGCGCTGCACGTCCGGGGTCCGCTCGGAATGGGCGATGCCGCGCCCCGCTGTCATCAGGTTCATGGCGCCGGGCTGGATCTCCTGGATGTTGCCTTCGCTGTCGCGGTGCATGATGCTGCCGTCGAACAGATAGGTGACGGTGGCAAGCCCGATATGCGGATGCGGCCGCACATCCATGCCCTTGCCGGACACGAACTGTACCGGCCCGAAATGATCGAAGAAGATGAAGGGGCCGACCATCTGGCGTTTGCCATGCGGCAGCGCGCGGCGCACCTCGAAGCCATCGCCGAGGTCGCGGGTGCGCGGCACGATGTCCAGTTCGAGCGCGTCACAGGATTGCGGATCGCCGAGCACGGGATCGTTGGAGGGAAGCCAGCTCATGTTACCTCCGTTGGATGTTGAACCGCATTATCCTGCGCCGTCGCCGGTGTGACAAGCGGTGATGCGGGAGAGGATGTTTGGGAATGCGCCCAATGAAATAGGGCTTGCTAGCAAAGTTCGTCATGCCCGGGCTCGTCCCGGGCATCCACGTCTTAACGGCACTTAAGTAAGAGAGACGTGGATGGCCGGAACAAGTCCGGCCATGACGAAAAAATGTTCGCTGCTCCTCACGTCACAAGTGAACTGCGACGTCACCATCAACTCGCGACGCCAATCAGCATCCGCGTCAGTTCGTCCGGCGCCGTCACCATGGCGTCGTGGCCGGTTGCGATTTCGGCCCAGCGCCAGCCCTGCTGCGCCTTGATCCAGTTGCGCGAGGCCTGCAGCGCCGCGTAGGCCGGATTGGTGCAGGCGATGTAGGTGCGCGGCAAATTGTTGCCGACCGGTCCCTTGATATTGAGCGGGCTGGTGTAGGTCCCGAACGGATGCGGCGTCAGCCGGCGCTTGACCCATTCGGTATCGCCGGCATCGGAAACGCCGAACGCGGATGGCGGCGGCGCGGGCAGGCTCAAGCCACCGCTGGTTTCCTCCGCTGCCTTGCGGCGGCGCGGCGACGACATCCGGCGGCAGATTGTCGAACGGCGCCTTGCCGCCCTCCACCATCAGCGAATCGAGGTAAACCAGATGGCGGATCTTGTCGGGTATCGTGTCGGCTGTGCCGCTGATCGCGTTGCCGCCGAACGAATGCCCGACCAGGATGACATCGGACAATTCCTCGGCCTCGATGACATTGACGATGTCGGCGGTGAAAGTATCCAGCGTGATGGCTTTCGACAGCAGATGCTTGCGCTCGCCCAATCCGGTCTGCGTCGGCGTGAACACACGGTGGCCGGCGCTGCGCAGCCGGTCCGCGACCCGGCTCCAGCACCATCCGCCATGCCAGGCGCCGTGAACCAGCACAAAGGTCTGCGCCGTGGTCGCCGCTCTTGCCGCCATGCCGTCACCTCCTGCCGCCAGACCCGCGATCGCTATTGTCTTTAGAACATCCCGGCGTTTCATGATGATGGCTCCCTTTGTGGACCTTGGTGGGCTCTGGTGGCAAGCTGTCGCCCGGCTCATTGGGTTCGGCCGGGGTTTTGTCGGTGCGGCAGGCTTCCAAGGATTTCGCGACATGACAAGATCATCCCGGCGCAGATAACGAAGGAGCAGAATTCGCGATGGTCGTTCCTCTCAAGCCAGGTGCAAGTCTGGCGCGGCCCGGCGGCCCCGTCATCGAGACCGCGCGTCTGAAGCTGCGGGCGTGGCAGGAATCGGACATCGCGCCCAACACGGCGATGCTGGCCGATCCCGCCTCGGGGCGCTTCATCACCGCCGATAACAAGCCCATCACCGATGCATTTGTCGGGTGGCGGAATGCCGCGATCATCTCCGGGCATTGGGCGCTGCATGGCTTCGGCATGTTCGTGGTCGAGGAAAAGCGCACCGGCAAATTTGTAGGAAGGGTCGGGCCGTGGTTTCCTCCGGGCTGGCCGGGCTTCGAGGTCGGCTGGGGCGTCGCCCACGAATTTCGCGGCAAGGGCTACGCCGTCGAAGCGGCGCGTGCTTCGATCGACTGGTCCTTTGCGACCTTCGAGATCGATCGCATCGTCCATTGCATCGACCGTGAAAACATCGCCTCTCAAGCCGTGGCGCGCCGGCTCGGCGCCGCCAAGGAGCACGAGATCGATCTGTTCGGGCATGTGGCGGATCTTTGGGTGACGCGTCGCGATCCGTGGCAGGCTATTAAGGCGTGAACCTATAAATTCCGATTGGTCGGCGGATGTCTGCTTTGAGGAGCATTACGGGTTCAAGCCGGACATTACGCCATGTCCGAAAAGCGCCAGAAACTGACATTGTTATCGCTCGGTGACTCAGGCAAACTTGTTGGCAGCAGAGGTGGGGTCGTGAGACACCTGTACAACTACTTCTTTCTTGTCGTTTTTCTTATTGGCATCGCCATTGTCTTTTTAGTGAGCGAATTTGGATGGCGACTGGGCACACGGACCGAGGGTCACGGTGCGAGCGGCAACATTTCCGCACTGGAGCAATCGCTTCTAGGATTGCTCGCTTTGATTGTTGGGTTCACCTTCTTGATGGCGCTCACACGTTTCGAAACGCGGCGCGAAGCGGTTCTCAATGAAGCGAACGCGATTGGCACGACAGCTTTGCGCGCACGCCTGCTGCCAGAACCTCATCGGACGGAATCGCTCAAGTTACTTCGGGAATATGCCCAGATACGGATCGATTACATCCCGACGGGTAAGTCTTTTGCGGAGATACCGCCTGTTATTGATCGTTCGAACAATATCCAAGAAGCTCTATGGCAGCAGGTGAAAGCACTTTCGGCCAAGGATAACAATATGGTGCCAACTGGCTTATTTATCCAAGCGCTTAACGAGATGATCGACGACCAAGGAAAGCGTCTTTCAGCACTGCGAAACTATATTCCGGACGTTGTGTTGCTATCGCTTTTCGGGATGGCGGCTGTTGCCTGCGGCTTTGCGGGTTATGCGAGCGGGCTTGACCCGCTCCGGACTCGACTGCCTGTCTTCATTACCGCTTTTGTAGTTTGTAGCGTCATATTTGTAATACTTGATCTCGACCGTCCAAATGTTGGCTTCATTACCATCAGTCAGCAACCAATGATCGATACGGTAGCAAGCCTTTCAGCTTTTAACGACTAAAGTTGTTGGTCTACGCTGTCGGCACTTGTCCGTTGTGGGTAAAACGCGCCGTTTGGTGCGTCGGCCGATCAGCGGTCTGCCTCCAACTCCGGACATTCTCAGCGTTGGTCGGCATGTCTCATAAGGTGCCAATTCAGGACTCATGCACCGCAGCAAACGACATGCACGAACCACAGTGATTTACTCGATCACCCCGCCGGCGCCGGCGAGTGATCGAGCGCTTTGATCACCGTCTCGTACCTTGTCGGCGCCGCTAATAGACACCATACCGCACGGCGCGACGCGTATGGCGGTACACGCGACGGTCGACACGACGCGCAGTCACGCGGGCGCGCCGGTATGTGTAGGCCTGCGCTTGATCAACGCTTAATTCCACGCCGCGCGGTGTCACCTGCGGCGAGACGGGGATCATCGCCAACATCACTGCTGCAAACAGCAGTCCGACAATCGAAGAGGCTCTCATTGCACCTACTCCCTATTATCCACCATGGCCGTGTCAACAGTGTCGGCCACTGTCAGCAGATGTCAAGGAATATGCGCAGCACATCGAGCGACGCCGTGCGCGAGTTTGTCTCGAGCCCGGCGGCGGCGTCGCGGTCGCTGTTGTCGGCGACATAGTTGTCGCCAAAGCTCTGCAGATGCCACCCGCTCCAGATACTCAGGCCATCAGGAAAGGGCGTCGAGGGGAATGGTGCACTGCGGCCATGCGCGCCGCAAATCATGGGGTGCTCATGTCTGAGATGGATCATTCGCGTCGATTTTGGCGTGTCCGCGTCATGTCTGGTTACGGGGTTATCTCGGAAGTCCAAGGGTGGGTTAGCGCAGCGTAACCCGCCTCGTTCATTTCGCTGAGGCGGGTTACGCCGGAGCCTGTCATCAGCCGCCCGGTATGCTCAAGTATCTGGCCCGTCGCGCCTGGGACGGGGGTCTGCTATGAAGTAAAAACATGCAGCAAGTCAGCGCCGAGGCCTCCATGACCGACCAGATCGACCGCGCGCCCTTCTACCACGACGGCATGCGTGAGCTGCAGGACCGCTTCGACGGCCGCCGTGTCGCCGACGGTCTCGAGAAGCGCCGCCTCCACTTTGAGTTCTGGGAACAGGACCGCAAGCTCATCGAAGAGGCCCGGTTCTTTTTCATCGCGACAAGCTATCAGGACAATGTCGATTGCTCGATGCGTTCCGGCGATCCCGGCTTCGTCAGGATCACCGGCCTCGATACGCTCGAATACCCCGAATACGACGGCAACAACATGTACCGCACGCTCGGCAATATTCACCGCAATCCGAACGTCGGGCTGCTGTTCGTGCGCTTCGACGGCAAGACGTTTCGCACGCGCATCCGGGGCAAGGCAACGATCCACGACGATGCGGAAACCCTTGCCGGGCATCATGGCGCCAAACTCGTCGTGCGCGTCAAATGCGAGATCTTCCCGAACTGCCCGCGCTACATTCCAGACCTGATGGGTACTCCCGCGGCTGTACCGGCGAACCCGTTCGTTCCTCGACCCGGGTACGAGCCGCCGGCGCCCGAATGGAAAAGCCGCGATTACCTCAAAGACGTGCTTTCGAAGTACGATCCGCATCGGAAACACGAGACATAGTCCATGGGGGTACCGCAAGTAGCGCAAGCCGAACGCTATTCCTTGGCATCCCCCACCTTGATTTAAATCAAAGATTGCTGCGCTAACCCGCCGCCCGCTTGCATGCCACCGACGGTTCCATCGGCTTCTCCTGCCGTCGGTGAAGTGCGGGACGGCTCCGGCGCTCGTTCCCAACTCAAGCGTTGGAGCCGTTTCCGTCGTGACCTCACGCCGGGCAATCGACACTTCATGGTTCTCTTCCACGTATTCCCGAACGATGCATCAGCATCTGCACCACCATGGTCGCGCTGTCGTCAAAACGGCATGTCCTGCTGCGAAGAACGCAATTGCTTGCGCGCCATTGGCGCGATTTGTGTCCAGCGGCCTGCGCGGAAGCGATCCATAGGCTTGCTATCCCCCATTGCTGCACCGCCGTTACCGAAATAAACTCTATCCGGTCCAGGCTTCGGTAGTACCCATGCGCAAATTGATCCGCCCATTCGCCGCTGTTGTTTACATCGCCTTGCTGGCGGTCTCTGGCATCTTGCTATCCACGGGTAGCGCAATGACCGAGGACCCGGTGGCGTCACCGGTCAAGCAGATGGCGCTGACCAAAAAGCAGATCGAAGGCGTCCTTACCGCACAAAAAGAGTTGGATGAAATCAACGAGAAACTGTCGGAAAAGCCCAAGCCGTATCTGATCGTAGCCGAACAGCTCGAGAGCGTGGCCAAGAAGAATGGCTTCGCCAGCTATGACGAATACACCGATGCCGTCGACACCATTTCTGTTGTCCTTGCGGGTTTCGATCCGGTGACCAAGAAGTATATCGGCAGTGAAGCCGTCATTAGAGCGCAGATCGCGCGGGTCCGAGCCGCCAAAAATATGCCAGCCGAAAAAAAAACGGAGGCGCTCGCCGAGCTCGACAACGCGTTGAAGTCGCCAGCGCCCGCTGTCGAGAACAAGGGCAATATCGACCTCGTCGCCACATATTATGACAAGCTCGCTGATATGATGGGGAGCGACCAGCAGTAGGCTGATGTCGCGACGCATAGCTGCCTGTCCAGCCCTCTTCGCAAAAATATTTCCATTCCCTTCTGACGCAAATCACCTGCATGTCCCTTGCCGTCCCGTCCCACAGAGCGGCGGCTCGCGTTCGTCACGAACGCGGGGCGGGATGCGGTGGACGCAGGCGGCGCATTGACGAACGCGCCTGGCTTGCGGACGGTGAAGTCGTGTGGTCCTGACGCCCCGACGCTCGCGTCAAGTCTCGTGGAAGTGTCCGCGAGGCGACGGTGGCGAGAAAGCCCGATGCAATCCGCTCTCGAATGGCAGCGCCACAAAAGTTGATGATGCGGCGGTGGCAGTGAGCTGCGATCACCGCGGATGCCGGTGCGCGGAATGGGTTTTTCGGCGAGCCAGAGCCGTCGGAATTCGCGATGGCGGCCCATGACCACGCTCTCAGTCACCGGAAACAGCCAAAGGCAGGGCGTTGATGGACTCAACATGCGCTTCCGAGTTTCGGAAGTCGATGATCGATATTGCTCACTTTCGGAGATTCCCGCGCAATGTCGGCTTAACGCGTTGGAAGGCAGACTCAATCACCCCGATAATGGGAATGGGTCGCGATTCGCTTCTGCGTATCGGGCATTCCTCCCTTGACTGCCCGGCGGACTAAAGCCCATCGGGGGTTTTCCCGCATAGCGCGCCCAAAACCGTCTTACGGAGTTTAGAGCGGAGAGCTTGATTGCCGTCGATAAAGCTGGATTTTGGCAGCGCCAAGGTGGAAAAGAGGGGGGTAGTTGCTCAAGCGCGTCGGTTTGACGAGCGCCGATCAATTCCGGCCTTCCCGCCATGAAGAGACAGGGTGATCACCGTGCGTTGGATGAAACTACCATACTTAGTCGCTGCGGCGATCTTAGCGGCACAGCTTCCAGCACTCGCTCAGTCAGTTGGCGATGCAGTGTCTGGTCGTGAGATCGCGATAACACGATGCAGCTCATGCCATCGCGTTCTGCCGATGACCCTTACCGACAAAGCTGATCCTCCCAGCTTTCAGAGCATCGCTGACCTGCCGTCGACCACGGGAATTTCTTTGAATGCGTTTCTTCATTCAAACCACCAGAATATGCCCGACTTCATAATTTCCAGCGCCAATTCAAAAGACCTGATCGCTTATATTCTTAGCCTAAAAAACCATTAGAGCCAAAAAAAGCATTAGAGTAGGTTCTGGATTTATGCAGCCATAGCCAGCCCCGAGCAATCGCCAGATCGAGGCCAGCCTTGGCCGTGGCCGATTGCGCGCTGATCATGATCGAAACAGCGCGAAGTAAATGACATACAGCCAACCCAAAATGCCATGGATGATTGCCCAAAGTATCGAATGGTTGGCAGTATAGGATATTGCGATGGCAAGGGCCGACCCAAAACCAACGCCGTATTTTGCGCCTTCGACGCGGACCCCATAGTAACGATTTCCGTTCATTTCGTGACCTCAGTGTCGTTGATTGTCGCCGCCGTGCTGACCGATGAGCATCAGAACCTCGATGGTACAATTCTGAGATGGCTTACTGTCATCGTGGTTTCGTCTTTGAGTACGGCGTCGACAGTATCATAGATTGCGTCAATGACGGATTGGCGGAAACGACTACTGTTGGGATCGGTATCGAATTCGATTTCCACAACGAGGGTTATGGCCATCGTTGAAATCTCTTGAGAGCCATTCAAACCAAGTTCGAGATACCCCATCGATCTTCTCGACGCGTTCGCGAACGATCGCTTTGCCATCAATCATGATTGCTCCTGCTTTCCGCGGTATTGAAACGCGGGCCGGGGCATTAGGCAACTACTATCCCGGCCAGATTGGCGGCTCTATCCTTCAAGAAAATCCGTGGACCGCGCCAGCTCAACCACATGGTCCGTCGACGAAATCGCGTTAACCAAATCAGACTGCGGCGCGGTGCGAATTTCATATAGATGACGTTGCGCTTCGGACAGATGCATAAACTGCCGGATGCACTCGTCCAGAGACCCCACCCTCGCCGACCAGATAGGGACGCGCGCCGAGCGCACGCAGGCAGTCAATGCCATCGCGGAAGAGGGACGAACGGGTGAGGTTCGCTTGCTCGCGGCGAAAAGTGATTTGCCTGTCGAGTCCCCTTTGCAAAAATATTTCCATTCCCTTCTGACCCAAATCACCTGCATATCCCTCGCCGTCCCGTCCCACACAGAGGGGCGTTTCGCGATCGTCACGGACGCGGGGCGGGATGCGGTGGACGCAGGCGGCGCGTTGACGAAGGCGCTTAGCTGCGGACGGCGAAGTCGTGTGGTCCTGACGCCCCGACGCTGGCGTCAAGTTGGTGGAGGTAACTCCATTGGCGACGGTGGCAAGAAAGCCCGGTCACCGGGGAGAGCGCGAAATAAGCTGTTAAAACCATTGCGCGGGGAATGCCGGGCGACCCGGCGTGACCGTGGTGACTAACTCGCGTGTTTTTTTCTACACGCGAGGCTGCGGGCGCGTCGAGCGCCCGGCATTCCCTGCGCCCTCTGATTGAGGAGGGTGGGATGTTAGAGCAAAACTCGGGCGCATCGCGCGGCGAGAATGCGAAGCTTTGGCTATACAAACATCGTCATTCCGGGTTTTCAGGGTCTGATCGGATCGCTTGCATCCATATGTCCGGCCTGTTGATGCGGTCGCTTTGGGCCGCTGGCCAAGATGGTTTCCGCGACGCGAGTTCCAAACACTCCAGCGACCTTCACGGGCCAATGGATTCCACGGATTGTCTCGCACCTCGGATCGATCGATCCTACCATCTTGCTCTCCTCTTGCAGCTCCGGCTCGGCCGGTAAGGCGAAGTTGCCGAAACCGGCCGATCTCTTAGGCGGCGAATGCCGATGCGCCAAGCATCCGCGCGCCATCGTAACTTTCGCCCGTCACCAACAGCTTCCAGGCGATGCGGGCAATCTTGTTAGCCAGCGCCACGGCGGCGAGTTTTGGCGGCTTGCGTGCCACCAATACGACAAGCCAGGGCGACGGGCGGCCGCGGCCGCGCCTCGCTTGTTGGATCACGGCGGTCGCTCCTGCCACCAGCACACTACGCAACATCTCGTCCCCGGCGCGTGTGATCTTGCCGAGCCGGGTCTTGCCGCCGGTGGAATGGTCCTTCGGGGTCAGCCCGATCCAGGCCGCAAAGTGCCGACCGGAGGGAAACGCGCGCGGATCGGGCGTCTTCATGACCAGCGCTGTGGCGCCGATCGGCCCGATCCCCGGAATCTGTGCCAACCGCCGGCTGTCGGCATTGGCGCGATGCCAGGCCAGCAGCCTGGTCTCGATGTTCTTCAGTTCGACCTGCAATTGCGTGTAATCTTGGCCCTGGATCGCGAACAGCTCACGCGCCAGCACCGGCAAGGCTTCGTCGGCTGCGATGTCAGCCAA
This sequence comes from uncultured Pseudomonadota bacterium, assembly GCA_963771225.1. Lineage (GTDB taxonomy): Bacteria > Pseudomonadota > Alphaproteobacteria > Rhizobiales > Xanthobacteraceae > Bradyrhizobium. The sequence goes on from CAVYSR010000021.1 coordinate 112,565, forward strand.
TAGCGGCTCGATCTTGTCGATCCCCTTGGCCACCGTTAGGCCGAATTCCGCCGCGTAGCCGCGGATCGCGTTGCCAAGCTGGGTGCGCCTTGCGATCAGCTGCTGGCGAACCCCCGCCAGCATCAGGGCCGCCTGCTGCTCCTCGGTCTTCACCGGCACGAACTGCATCGTCGGCCGGCTCATCGCCTCGCACAGTCCCTCGGCATCCCGCCCGTCGTTCTTGTTACGCTTGACGTAAGCCTTCACGTGCTGCGGCGCCATCAGCTTGACCTCGTGGCCAAGTTCCCGCAGCACCCGCGCCCAGTAGTGCGCCGCGCCGCAGGCCTCCATCCCGATCGCGGTCGGCGGCAGCTTGGCCAAGAACGCCAGCACCTGGCTGCGCCGCAGCTTCCTGCGCAACACCACCTGTTCGGCAGCATCAACCCCATGCAACTGAAAAATATGCTTCGACGTATCCATTCCAATTCGGATAATCTGGTTAACGGACGGCTCCCTTGTCTGAGATTTGCAACAACCTCATTCTGGCACAACACGATGCCGTAGGGGGCCGTCCACACCATCATTCCCGGCGGTGGTTATAGATTCCGGGCTCGCGCTTCGCGCGCCCCGGAACGACGGGAGAGGTCTAATGTCTTCCCAGATGCGTCGCGGTGGCCACGCGGTCGAATCGCTCCAGGGACAGGATCGCATCGGCAAGCTGGTCGGCGCGGCCCTGCAGCACCGGGCGGGCCAGCGTCAGGAATTTCTGCTGCATCGCCTGAGCGTCCGGGAACGAAGACGGCTCGCCGGATGGGTCGGCATAGAGCCGTTCATGCACGCCGTCATCGGTGGTGATGCTGACGCGGGCGCCGAACGGATGGGTGCGGCCGACTTCAAGGCGATCGTCCTGCACCACGTCGAACTTGTCGGCCAGTGCGTCGACCGCGGCGTCGCCGAGCCGCCCGTAATCGTCCCAGCCGAAGCGGCCCTGGTCGAGCGCGACCGCGCCGGTGAAGAACATCGAGAATTGTCCGCCGACGATCGAGGTCGGATGCCGCTTGGTGGCGGCGTCGCCGGTCAGCGTGATGCCGTTGCGATGCAGGCCGATCTCGACGCGCTTGATCTGGTCAGGGGTGAGATTGTGCTCGCGGCGCATGGCGATCAGCGCATCGAGCGCGGCATGGGTGTAGCGGCAGCTCGGATAGGGTTTGACGCCGATTTTCATGGTCTCATAGATCTTGCCGAGACCGGCGACCGCCTTGTCGGGATGGGCGTTGTCGCTGTAGCCGACCAGCAGGCCGTGCTTGCCCTCGATCGATTCGCTCGCGCCGACGAAATCATTGCGCGCCAATGTCGCCGCGATCACGCCGTTCATCGCGGCGGCGCCGACCTGATAGCGCTTGTTCCAGGCGCCATTGACCAGGAACTGCAGCGAGCCCGCCGCCTGGCTGCCGGAGACGCCGAACGCGGCGATGATCTGCTCCTTCGACAGTCCAAACAGCTTTGCGCGCCGCGGCGGCGGCGCCATAGGTTCCCGCCGTCGCGGTCGGATGAAAGCCGCGCGCATAATGCGAGGTGGGATCGAGCGCGTTGCCGAGCCGGCAGCAGACCTCATAGCCGGCCACGATCGCGGTCAGCACTTCGCGGCCCGACGCGCCGACGAGTTCGCCGACCGCGAATGCGGCCGGCACCACTGGCGCGCTCGGATGCAGCGAGGAATCCGCATGCGTGTCGTCGAAATCCAGCGAATGGCCGAGCGCGCCGTTGAGCAACGCCGCGACCGCCGGGGTCCAGGTCTTGGCATCGCCGAACACGGTGGACTCGCCCTTCCCGTCGAGCGCGAGCGCCTCGAGCATCTTGAGCAGCGAGGGCGTGGATTCCGCATCGCGCCGCGCGCGGATGGCGCTGCCGAGAAAATCAAGGGTCAGCGCCTTGGCGCGCTCCAGCACCTCTCGCGGGATATCCTCGAATTTCAGGTTGGCGACGTAAGCGGCGAGCGTTGCGGTTTCATCGGCCATGGCGTTGCCTCGTTTTGCTGCTCGTTCTCCTGCGTGCCGTTTTGGTACGGCTGTCACGGCCGCCGTCAATATCGGCCGCGGCGGGTCAGCCCCTTGCTTTCCAAGCGCTCAGATCCCAGCAAGGTTGTGCCCGCCTGCGTGAGCGCCATGCGCTTTCCGGTCCGCAGAAAACGCCACCCACCCACCATACTCATCTATTATTTTTCCCCGAATGTGAAAGGGCGCTGCAGTTCTACAGCGAATGCGGACTTGGCCGCGTGACCGAGATTTTGCGTTATGGGGCCGACGGGTTGCCGGCAGGAAGTGACGGGATGCGTGGCAAGATCATGCATGCCCGGTTTGAAGGACCCGGCGTCAAGTTTTACGCCTCCGACAATGACGACGCCGAGCCGATGCGAGGCTCCGCGCATATCCTGATGATGGACGACAGGGACCAGACCATCAGGTTTTTTGACAAACTGAAAGAGGGCGGCCGCGTCACCACGCCGCTCGGCATGCAGCCGTCGGGCGCTTTTTACGGAAAGCTGACGGATCGGTTCGGCGTACAGTGGATGCTGAACTGTCCCACATGATTTGTTAGCCCTCAGGCTACTCGCCGCAGCATGGCGCGGACGATGAGCCGGTGAAACGGCAGGATCAGCGCCAGATAAGTCCGGCCGAGCCAATTGTGCGTCAGCACCAGCGTGGTCGCAGTCACCTCTTGGCGATCGCCGGAAGCCGCGACATCGACCACGAAGCGAAAATCCAGATGGCTGTCGTTGAATCCGGCGACCAGCCGATCGGGCGTCTCGTTCACAATCGGGAATATTCCGATCATCTCCTTCGGAATGGTCCTGCCGGCGCCCGATGTTTTGAGGCCAAATGGCTTGACCAGAATATTGCGCAGCGTCAGCAACGCTTCCGCCCAACGCGGCTGGCGCGTGATCATCCGCTCGGCCGCCTGCCGTGCATTCAGCGCACTGCCATGCACCGCGATGCTGTAGGCGTCGACGAACTGCGCGCCGGTCAGCAGCGCTGCCTGGTCAACCTCAGGTGCGATCTCAACAACGGTCATGGCGACCTAAAGCCTGCTCGCAAACAGTCGGAAGCGCAAGAGGAGAAGAGTGGCATAAACCACCGTGCCGCAGGAAAGCCCGATCCAGATGCCGACCGCCCCCAATGGCGTCCAGAAGCCGAGGCCGAAGGCCAGCGTGAAGCCGATCAGCCAGTAGCTGACGGTGGCGAACAACAGCGGGATCCGCGTGTCGTTCATGCCGCGGAGCGAGCCGGATGCGATGGTCTGGATGCCGTCGGCGATAAAGAACGTCGCCCCGACCAGCAACAGCGTCGCGGTGAGTTCGGCGGCGGCGCCGTCGCCTTCGCCGAGGAAAATCTGCGCAATCGCAAATCGCCCGAGGATCACGACCAGCGTCATCGCGGACATGAAGCCGATGCCGAGACCGGTCGCGATAAGTCCGCGCCTTCTCACGGCCGCGGCATCGCGGCGTCCGACGCCGTGGCCGACCCGCACGGTGGCCGCCATCCCGATGCCGTACGGCACCATGAACAAAATGGCCGCGATCTGCAGCGCGATCTGATGCGCCGCCAGTGCGGTGGTGCCGATCAGGCCCATCAAGAGCCCGGCGGCGCCGAACAGGCCATATTCCAGCAGGAAGGAGATCGAGATCGGTGCGCCGATGACGACGAGCTGTCGCATCAACGGCCAGTCGATGCGCCAGATGTGCCCGAGCACGTGATATTTCCGGAACGGCCGGCGGCGAGCGGCAAACCAGAGGCCCGCGAGGAACATCGCGAAATTGACGATGGAAGTGGCGAGCCCGGCGCCGAACAATTCCAGCCGCGGCAGTCCCCATTCGCCGTAAAGCAGCAGATAGACCAGCAGCGCATTGGTCGGGATGGCCGCCAGCGTGATCCACAATATCGGCTCCGGCCGGTTGATCGCGCTCATGAAGCCGCGGATCGCCATGAACCACAGCCCCGGCAGAATGCTCCACACCAGGCCGAACAGATATTGCTGCGCGAGAGCGGCGGCTGCCGGCGATTGGCCCAGCGCCAGCAGGATTTGCTCGCCCCAGAACGGAAGCGCCATCACCGGCAACGAAATCAGGAACGCGGCCCAAAGGCCGACGCGGAGCGAGCGCCGCACCCGATGTGGATTGCGCGCGCCGATAGGCCTGGGCTGCGAGCGGCGACACGGCCGACACCAGGCCCATCCCGACGGTGAAGCTGACAAAGAAGATGGTGTGGGCAAGTGCCGCCGCGGCCACGGCCCCGTCCCCGAGACGTCCGATAAAGGCAAGATCGGTCGTCATCATCGCGATCTGCCCAAGCTGGGTCAGCGCAAGGGGCACCGCAAGCTTCAGCGTCTCGGTCAACTCGAGCGAGAGGCGATGTCCGGCCCCCGCCGCGAAGTCCGGCGCGGCGATCGGTCCTGCGCTCGATTTTATCAAGGGATGTCATGGGACGTTGTTAGCATCGCAGCGGGACCAAACAGTGGCGGCCACCTGTCGTCCAGGGGCGCGAGCCTTATGCGTGTCGCGGTCGCCGGCGCTTAACCCGTCATCCGCGCGAGATTGCCGAAAGCAGCTCGCGCCTCAGGATGACGCGGCTGCAAGCGACGTGGAAGCTCTCACACATCCACATTGGCGCTGAGCGAGTTGTCCTGGATGAATTCGCGGCGCGGCTCGACCACGTCGCCCATCAGCTTGGTGAAGATGTCGTCGGCCTCGTCGACCTCCTTGATCTTGACCTGCAGCAGCGAGCGCTCGTTGGTGTCGAGCGTGGTCTCCCAGAGCTGGCTCCGGGTTCATTTCGCCGAGACCTTTGTAGCGCTGCAGCGACACGCCCTTGCGGCCGGCGTCGGTCACCGCCTCGAACAGGCTGACCGGGCCATGGATCGGCGGTTTCGGTGTCCTTGCGGCGCAACAGGCCCGGCTTCGGATAGGCTTCCTGCAGCTTCGCCGCGTAATCGTCGAGCTTGCGCGCGTCGGCGGAGCCGAGCAGCGCGTCGTCGATGATGGCGACATCCTTGACGCCGCGCACGGTGCGCTCGAACAGGAAACCTTCGCCTTCGGTGAAGCGCCCGGTCCAGCCGCGCTCGACCTCATCGGCCAGCGCGTCGAGCCGTCGCGCGATATAGTCCGCGGCGGCATTGGCGGTGGCGACATCGCCGGTGATTTTCGGGCTGAGCACGCCGGCGATCGCGGCCTGCTCGATCACCTTGCGATTATAGCGGCTGTGCAGATTGTGCAGCGTGCCGCGGATGATCCGGGCATCCTCCACCAGCGACTGCAGGTCGCGGCCGCTGCGGTCTTCGCCCGACGCCAGCTTGAAGACGCAGTCGTCGAGGCCGGTTTCGATCAGATAGTCTTCCAGCGCGCGCTCGTCTTTCAGGTATTGCTCGGATTTGCCGCGCTTCACCTTGTAGAGCGGCGGCTGCGCGATATAGAGGAAGCCGCCTTCGATCAGCGTCGGCATCTGGCGGAAGAAGAAGGTCAGCAGCAGCGTGCGGATATGCGCGCCGTCGACGTCGGCGTCGGTCATCAGGATGATCTTGTGATAGCGCAGCTTGGAGAGGTCGAAATCGTCGCGGCCGATGCCGGTGCCCAGCGCCGTGATCAGGGTGCCGATCTGCTCGGAGCCCAGCATCTTGTCGAAGCGCGCGCGCTCGACATTGAGGATTTTGCCGCGCAGCGGCAGCACCGCCTGGAATTCGCGGTTGCGGCCCATCTTGGCGCTGCCGCCGGCGGAATCGCCCTCGACGATGAACAGTTCGGATTTGGCGGGGTCATTTTCCTGGCAGTCGGCGAGCTTGCCGGGCAGCGAGGCGTAATCGAGCGCGCCCTTGCGCCGCGTCAGCTCGCGCGCCTTGCGCGCGGCCTCGCGGGCGGCGGCGGCCTCCACCACCTTGCCGACGATGACCTTGGCTTCGGCGGGATGTTCCTCGAACCACGCCGCCAGGGCCTCGTTGAGGACATTCTCGACCACCGGGCGCACTTCCGAGGACACCAGCTTGTCCTTGGTCTGCGAGGAGAATTTCGGATCGGGCACTTTCACCGACAGCACCGCGGTCAGGCCCTCGCGGCAGTCATCGCCGGTCAGCGCGATCTTTTCGCGCTTGGCGATGGCATCGGCATAGCCGTTGACCTGGCGCGTCAGCGCGCCGCGAAAGCCGGCCAGATGGGTGCCGCCGTCGCGCTGCGGGATGTTGTTGGTGAAGCACAGCACGTTCTCATGATAGCTGTCGTTCCACCACAGCGCGGCTTCGACGCCGATGCCGTTCATGTCGGCATTGATCATGATCGGCGGCGGGCACCATCGGCTTCTTGTTGCGGTCGAGATATTTCACGAACTCCTCGACGCCGCCGTCGTAGCGCATCTCCTCGCGCTTCTCGACCGCATGGCGCATGTCGGACAGCACGATATTGACGCCGGAATTCAGGAACGCGAGCTCGCGCAGGCGATGCTCCAGCGTCGCGAAATCGTATTCGACATTGGTGAAGGTTTCGGTCGAGGCGAGGAACGTCACCTCGGTGCCGCGCTTGCCATTGGCGTCGCCGACCACTTCGAGCGGCGCCACCGCGTCGCCATGGGCGAATTCGATGAAATGCTCCTTGCCGTCGCGCCAGACCCGCAGCTGCAGCTTGCTCGACAGCGCGTTGACGACGGACACGCCGACGCCATGCAGACCGCCGGATACCTTGTAGGAGTTCTGGTCGAATTTTCCGCCGGCGTGCAGCTGGGTCATGATGACCTCGGCCGCGGAAATGCCTTCGCCCTTGTGAATGTCGACGGGAATGCCGCGGCCGTCGTCGCGCACGGTGACGGAGCCGTCGGCGTTGAGCACGACCTCCACCGCGGTGGCGTGGCCGGCGAGCGCTTCATCGATGGCGTTGTCGACGACCTCGTAGACCATGTGATGCAGGCCGGAGCCGTCATCGGTGTCGCCGATATACATGCCCGGCCGCTTGCGCACGGCATCGAGGCCTTTCAATACCCGGATCGATTCCGCGCCGTATTCGATGGGAATGGAATGCTCAGTGTCGGCGATCGATTGCCGGGCAGGTTCTGTCATGTGAGGCCTTCGAGGATGTCCCAAATCAGCGGCGCAAAATCAGGCGCTGATTAGTCTATTTGTGCCATGAAAGGCGTCATGCGCCTAGCGCAAAGTCGGTGTCTGCAAGCTTGTTGAATAAATAAGATTTTTTGAGAGTTTTTCAAGCCGTCCGAGGGCCGATTCGGAGCCCTCGCAAAAGCCCGATTCGCGGAGCGGATTTTGAGCCCCGCAAATCGGCTTTTCGACCAAGCTTGCGGGGCGACATGGCCGAAGATGAACCACGAGAGGGGCAGTGGCGAGCAGCGGTAGTGCTTCGCCTCAATACACCTGCAGTGGCATTACCGCTCCGCCCGGGGCAACCATCAGGCCCCAGGTGTCGTCGGCCGCTATCTCGATCTCGTTGTTGCCGGCGGGCTGGCCCGCGACCTTCACCGAATATCGGTATTTGCCCGGCGGCAGATCGAGCGTCGGGCCCTTGGCTGCGGCCCACCGGCGCCGGGCGCGATCTTGATGGTCTGTTTGTTGATGGTCAGCGGCAGCCTCGCCATCGCCCATATTGACGAACATCAGCCGGGCCTGACCGGGCTTGGGCATGACGTCGCCCTTGGCGGCGGCGGCCGGGATCTTCTGCGCGAGAATGACGGATGTCTCGTCATTGCTGCGGCCGAGTTTCAGCGTGGCCGGCCCGTCAGGAGAAACGAAGGCCAGTTGGGCCTGATCGGGCTTCACGACGGCGCGTTCGGTGGTTTCCTTCCACCCGCGTTTGCCGAGTTCGGCGCGATAGAAGGCAAGTACGGAGTTGAGGTCGGCGGGAATGCTGGCATTGAGCTCCCGGCGGATCGCGGTCTCGGTGCCCGGCAGTTTGCCGACCCCGAGGGAACTCATGCTGTGTTCCTTCGGCACCGGCAACGCGGAGTCCGGCTCGGCTTCGAGGTTTTGCGGTGCCGCTTTGGTCGCAGCGGTACCGGCGGCCTGTTTGCTGGCCGCATCGGGCTTGGCGTTCGCCATCACCAGTCCGGAACCATCGGCGGTCACATTCACCTTGGGTCCCAACTGCATGGCCGTGAACGAAAGCTTTTTCCCGGCTTTGGAGAATTCCATCACCACCATGCTGGATTTGTTGATCACCGAAGGCTGTTCCTTCCAGCCCAGCGCCTTCATGGATTCGCGGTAGAACGTCGCCAGCGCCTTCACGCTTGAGGAGGAGTCGAATTCCAGCTTGCCGCGTTCGCCGTTGAATTCGACCTTCTCGGCGCCTTCCGGCAGCGGCACCGGGGTTTTGCTATCGGCGATCGCGTGCAGCGGCGCATCCGACAGGTTGGCGGCCTGTGCGGCGCGCCTGACCGCGTCGGCGGCCATCATCTGCTTTGCGGTCGCTTCGGCATCGGCCATGAATTTGTCGTCGGCGTCTTTCTTCGCCTTCGCGCGCGCCGCCAGGGCGCTTTCCTTCACCTGCGCAACGAGGCTGACGGTCGTCAGGTCGTATTTGTGGCTGAGCCGCAGCGTGGCGGTCTGTTCCGGGGAGGAAAAATTAAGCGTGGCTTCATTGTCGGTGATGACCGCGCCGCTGGCCTCTTCCTTCCAGGACCTCGCCGCGAGTTCGCGGCGATAGAACGCGAGCACCACGGGAATTTCAGCAACCGTGACGCCTTCGATCTTGCGGTGGACGGAGTCCCGGCTGCCGGTACTTCCAAAACTTGGGGTGTGATTCGGTTCGGGCAGGTCGACCGTCTCCCTGATGACCTCGAGATTCTGCGGCAACGCAAACGGCGCGACCTTGATTTCGACGGCGGTGTTGCCGTCGCCGCGGCGTTCCAGCGACAGCATGATCGGCGGCTGCGGAGGGCCGCCATCGTGAGTGGTTTGGCTATAATAGGCGCGCAGCGCCGTTCTCGATTTTCTCGCCGATCTTGGCGTTCGGCCAATGGGCGGCGATGTCGGCATCGGATAGTGGCGACCAGCCCGATGCGGCGAGTTCCTTGCGAAAGAAATCAAGGCTTGCGCCGACCGTCGCGGCGCTGACGCAGCCGAGATAGGGTCGTCGGTCGTCGAACATCAGGTTTGTCGCGTCCGCGGGAAACGGCACGTTGGCGTTGATGCGGTTGGCGTCATAGGACACCCCGGATTGGTCGGGATGGCGGAGACCTTGCGTAAAGGCGACAAACAGACCCTGCCGCCCCTTCTTGAACAATAGCGAGGTGCCGGATGTCTCCAGCGGCCGCGAATACTGCATCCAACCGTCGGCGGCCAACAATTTCTCGATTGCCGGGGTCGCGATCGTGGCCGGGGTTGGCACGCCGTAGTTCAAATGGTGAGGCTCGGTGCGCGCGGTGTTTTCGACCGCGCCTTCGAGACGCGGCAGCGTGCGGACATCGACCAGCCCGTCGTCGGCGCTGGCCGCAATGGGCGCAGCCGCGATTGCCGCGAAGACGAAGGCCAAAAGCCGCTTCCTTGCCGGGACCAGCGTCCCGCGCGTCATTCCAAACATCGATGTCTCCGGTATTTGCCGGCGCCTGAAGGGGGGATCGCGGCAGCGACGTCGGCGGCGCAGCTCTGGAATCTAGTCGTGCGGGCGGGAACTATGGTTCAAACCGGATGGCACTGCGCCCGAATTGCCCGGCGCGATCTGGCCGGAATCGACGTTGAAAACTTCCGCCCGCCGCGCCGATGTCGGCGAATGCCGCGGGGTCCGCGCCGGTCATCCAGACCTGGGCGCCGAGCTTTGCGAGTTCAGTAAACAATGCGATGCGCCGGGAGGGATCTAGATGCGCCACCACTTCGTCGAGCAGCAACAGCGGCGTGATGCCGGTCATCTCGGTCCACCAGACTGGCATGCGCCAGCACCAGCCCGATCAGAAGCGCCTTCTGCTCGCCGGTGGAGGCGTCGCGAGCCGGCATGCCCTTCGGCGCGTAGATCACCTCGAGGTCGGTGAGATGTGGACCGTCGAGCGTTCGGCCTGCCGCCGCATCGCGCGCACGGCTGCTGCGCAAAATTTCGCGGTAACGATCTTCCACCGCGGTTGCCGGTTCTTTCATCAGGGCATTTTCCATCCAGCCATCGAGCATGATCAGCGCCGATGGAAACGCCGAAGCTTCGCCGCGGGCGCGCAGCATCGCCGCCAGCCGCGTCACGGTCTGGCCGCGGGTTGCGGCCACCGCGACGGCGAGCTCGGCGGTTTCGCGTTCGATGGCGTCGCACCAATGGTCGTCGAAATTGCGCACCTCAAGCAGGCGGTTGCGCGACCGCAGGCTGCGGTCGAGCGCCGACACCCGTGCCGAATGCTCGCTGTCGATTGCCAGCACCAGCCGATCGAAGAATCGCCGCCGTTCCGAGGCCGCCCCCAGAAACAGCCCGTCCATCGAAGGCGTCAGCCAGACCATGCGCAGATGATCGCCGAACGCCGCGGCTGACGTCACCGGCTCGCGGTCGATGCGGCAGCGCCGGCTGGAAGCGGCTGCCTCAACGCCCGGCGCATCGATCCCGGTGCCGAGCGTTGCGAGGCCGAGCGCGCCCTCGACCTCGGCGGATACCGCCCACGAGCCGTCGCCTTGATTATCCGCGACATCGTCAAGGGTGGCGCGGCGCAAGCCGCGGCCGGGCGACAGAAACGAGATGGCCTCGATGCAATTGGTCTTGCCGGCGCCGTTCGGGCCCACCAGCACGACCACGTCACCGCGCGTCTCAAGGCTCGCCGCGCGGTAATTGCGGAAATGCGTGAGGGTAAGGCGATGAATCCGGAGGCGGTCATAACTTGCCGTCATTGCCGGGCTTGACCCGGCAATCCATCGTCCGCGCTAGCGGACAATATCGTCGAACAGATCTCGCCAATCGGGATTGCTCGCAACGATCAGATCGATTTTCCACTCGCGCGACCAATGCTTGATGTTCTTTTCCTGCTGCAACGCCGCCGCGATCGTCTCAAGTGATTCAAAATATACCAGCATCTTGATACCGTACCGCTTGGTGAATCATCTGCCAAGCCTTCGCGGTGTTCGTAAACGCGCCGCACCAGATTGTTCGTCACGCCGATATACGCGTTCCACCGGGCTTATTTGTGAGAATGTGTACCCAATAGGCCATTTCGAAGACGGATGGATTGCCGGGTCAAGCTCGGCAATGACGAGTACTTTACACCCGCATCGGCATCAGCACATAGAGCGCGCCCTTGGAATCCTTGTCCTGCACCAGCGTCGGCGAGCCGGGATCGGCCAGTTTCAGCACCGCGACGTCGCCCTCGATTTGAGCCGCGATGTCCAGCAGATAGCGCGAATTGAATCCGATATCGAGGGCATCGGAGGCGTATTCGACCTCAAGCTCTTCGGTCGCGCTGCCGGAATCCGGGTTTGTCACCGACAGCACCAGCTTGCCGGCGGACAAGGCCAGCTTCACCGCGCGACGGCGCTCGCTTTTTGCCGCGATACGTGCCTACACCCGCATCGGCATCAGCACGTAGAGCGCGCCCTTGGAATCCTTGTCCTGCACCAGCGTCGGCGAGCCGGGATCGGCCAGCTTCAGCACCGCGACTTCGCCCTCGATTTGAGCTGCGATGTCCAGCAGATAGCGCGAATTGAATCCGATATCGAGCGCATCGGAGGCGTATTCGACCTCAAGCTCTTCGGTCGCGCTGCCGGAATCCGGATTGGTCACCGACAGCACCAGCTTGCCGGCGGACAGGGCGAGCTTCACCGCGCGGCCGCGCTCGCTCGAAATCGTCGAGACCCGGTCCACCGCGGCCTCGAAGTCCTTCTTGTCGACGACAAGTTCCTTGTCGTTGTTTTGCGGGATGACGCGGCCGTAATCCGGAAAGGTACCGTCGATCAGCTTTGAGGTCAGCACCACATTGCCGATGGTGAAACGGATCTTGCCCTGCGACAGCTCGATACCGACCTCGGCCTCGTTGTCTTCGATCAATCGCTGCACCTCGCCGACGGTCTTGCGCGGCACGATCACACCGGGCATGCCGGTTGCGCCCTTCGGTAACGGCAGATCGATTTGGGCGAGGCGATGCCCGTCGGTCGCGACCGCGCGTAACGTCGCGGCCTTGGCGGTGCCGGCCGAGTGCAGGTAGATGCCGTTGAGATAATAGCGGGTTTCCTCGGTCGAGATCGCGAACTGGGTGCGGTCGATCAGCCGCTTCATGTCGGCGGCGGCCAGCGTGAACGAATGCGTCATGTCGCCGGCGGCAAGATCGGGGAAATCGTTTTCAGGCAGGGTCTGCAGCGTGAAACGCGACCGGCCGGCACGGATCGCCAGCACCGAGCGGTCGCCGTCGCCTTCCAGCACGATCTGCGCGCCGTCCGGCAGCTTGCGCACGATGTCGTAGAACATATGCGCCGGCACGGTGGTCGAGCCGCCGGTTCCGGTTTCCGCCGCCAGCGTTTCCGTCACCTCCAGATCAAGATCGGTCGCCTTCAGCGACAGCCGGGCATTTTCGGCACGGATCAGCACGTTGCCGAGGATCGGAATGGTGTTGCGTCGCTCCACCACGCGATGGACGTGCCCCAGCGACTTCAGGAGTTGCGCGCGTTCGACGGTGACCTTCATTGCATATCCGCCTGATCCGAAGATGGAAAAGCCGGGCGGCCGAAAGGCGCGCCGCGGCGTTTGGGACCCGAAAAGCCCGATCAAAGCTGGATTTGATCAAAGCCCTAAGGGGGGACCCCAAGGTGGCGCGGATGGCAGGCGAGCGCAAGAGAAACGCGGGGCCGTTCCCCACGTTTTGCGGGGAAACCCGCTATCGTCCCGGCGGACTGCCGGGACGACTGGTCGAGGGACGCTCCCGCAACGACCATGCCGGGAACTGAGAAATCACTCCTGCAGCTGGCGCTTCAGCGATTCGACTTCTTCGGACAGTGCGACATCCTTGGCGACCAGCGCCTCGATCTTGCGCACCGCGTGCAGGACGGTGGTGTGGTCGCGGCCTCCGAACCGGCGCCCGATTTCGGGCAGCGAGCGCAAGGTCAGCGTCTTGGCCAGATACATTGCGACCTGGCGCGGCCGGACGACGTTGGCGGTACGGCGCGACGACAACAGATCGGAGCGGCTGACATTGTACTGCCGGGCCACCACCCGCTGGATATCCTCGATCTTGATGCGCTTGGGTTCCTGCGGACGGATCAGATCGCGCACTTCGCGTTCTGCCATTTCCAGCGTCACCGGCTGGGCGTTGAGCTTGCTGTGCGCCAAAAGGCGATTGATGGCGCCTTCCAGGTCGCGGCCGTTATGGGTGATGGTTCGGGCGAGATAATCCAGCACCGGCGCCGGCACATCGAAGCTCGCATGATGGGCGCGCGCAGCCGCGACCCGCGATTTGAGGATACCGAGCCGCAGTTCCTCGCCAAGCGAGCCCATCTCGACCACAAGGCCGCCGGCGAGACGCGAGCGCACGCGGTCGTCGAGGCTCTCGAGATCGGACGGCGGACGGTCCGCCGCGATCACCACCTGGCGTCCGGCGTCGATCAACGCGTTCAGCGTATGGCAGAACTCGGCCTGGGTCGATTTGCCCTGCAGGAACTGCAGGTCGTCGATCACCAGCACATCGATGCCGCGCAACGCTTCCTTGAACGCCAGCGCGGTCTGGGTTTTGAGCGCCGCGACGAAGCCATACATGAATTTCTCGGCGGTGAGGTAGAGCACCTTGCGTTCGCTGCCGGAGTTGCCGGCCCATGTCACCGCCTGCAACAGATGGGTTTTGCCGAGGCCAACGCCGGCATGGATGTAGAGCGGATTGAACATCACGCTGTCGCCGCGCCGTCCTTCCGCGACCTGGCGCGCCGCGGCGTGGGCCAGCGTGTTGGAGCGGCCGATGACGAAACTTCCGAAGGTCAGGCGTGGATCGAGCGGCGAGCCGCCGAGTGCGTCGTGGCTGGCGGATACCGGCGCGATGGCGGTCGCGCGCAGCTCGGGCGCGGGACGGCCGTCGGATCGATCGGCGCGGCGTTGATCGGCCGGCGCGGAAGCCTCCTTGACGGGCGCCACGCATCGCATCGCCGTGCGCACGGTAAGATCGATCCGGTGCACTTGCGGCATTTCGGCCTGCCAGCAGGTGAGAACGCGCTCGGCGTAATGCGCCTGGATCCAGCTCTTGAGAAACCGCGTCGGAACCGAAAGGTGGACGCTTTCCTGCTGGACGCCTTCCAGGTCCATACGCGCGAACCAGCTTGTATAGACGTCTTCCCCTACGCTCGAGCGCAGCCGACCCTTCACGCGTGACCAGCGATCCTGTTCCATATTTGTCATTGTTTGACGACTCTTCCAAAGGAGTAACGTTGCCGGTGAAATTGCCGTGCGGAATTTCCGAACGGCGTGACCTCAAGCGAGGCTTCGTCTCCAGCCATAGACCAGCCGTCCGGCAAAAATGCCGTGGACGAAAAATCACAAGGGTGACTGGAAGCGAGGGGCGCCCGCGAGGTCAGCGTGTACTCAGCGGACGGTCCGGAACTCGCGCCCGTGGCCGCGCGCAGCTGGTGTCGAATATGACATCGGTTGAAGATCGAATTAAATCAAATACCGCAATGATTCCGTAGGACATAAAGCCTCCCCCACTCGCCGTGATTGCCCACGGCGAGGTGTCACCTCTTGAGTGTTCCAAATTCAACCGGCAACGCCTGAAACCCAATTCGTCCAGTCGTTACGCCGTTTCGCTCAGCCCGTCTGTCTTTAACCTGCCCGCGGCCTTCACCTTCGGCGGTTGCCGTTGGTCCGGTGCGTATCTCTCTTGTTCGAACCGAACGGGACAAGTGTCCCGCTTGAGAAATTTCGACACAGAACCGCTGTGCCCATATTGCTATGAGCCTTGAACCGACAATCGCTTGGAAAGCGTCGCCAACGCGCACACCGCCGCCGATTTGCACGTCCGCCCCGTTTCTTAAACCGCGCTGGTCTCAAGAGCCGTGGGCGCCGCGAACGCTCTAAGAGATACAGCATGCCTTATTTCCCGCAACGAAAATGATTCAAAGCCGGTGCCGGCCAAATCGACTTCGCGTTCGCTAATTCAGGCAGCGAATTTCGCGCGCGGCGGCAAGGTTTTGAATCTGTGCGGAGATTCGAAATGCCGCACTGCTGTCACAATTGCCGCGATTGCCCAAAATAAATTCATAAATTGTTTACGTTTGAGCCGAGTGGAATTGAGTTTTCGAACAACCTGTCGCCACTATGCCGATAAGTGACTACGCAAGCGCGTTTTTTTTTGCTCGTCGAAACAGGGTAACCCTTCGGGACTTTCGAACAGAGCGGCGACGATCGCGATTGCAATTTCAAAAGCGTGCCCACGCTTGGGGAGCGATCAATATCAGCGCTAGCCTCAAGTCATCGCAGCCCAGAGGTCATCGCAGTCTTGGCAGACATCGGGTGCCCGGCTTGCCGCGTCCCGCCAAGAGCAACGCGTGATGGCGCAAGGATCGGCCGAGGTTCGGCGGGCGCGATGCAACAGGTATCAAAAGAAAAAGCCCGGCGCAGCCGGGCTTTGGACGAATATATTTCTCGGCCAGTCTATTTCGCGAGCTTTGCGATCTGATGCGCCAGTCGCGAGACCTTCCGGCTCGCATTGTTCTTGTGAATGATATTGCGCTGGGCTGCCTGCATCAGCTCCGGCTCGGCGCGCGCCATCGCTTTCAGCGCGGCATCGCGGTCGCCGCTCTTGATCGCCTCTTCGACGATGCGGACCGAGCCGCGCATCTGGGTGCGGCGCGACTTGTTGATGACGGTGCGGCGGGCAATCTTGCGTGTCGCCTTCTTGGCGGAAGTCGTATTGGCCATGTCTCAAATATCCTTGCGGTGACCGGTCGCGGGTAATCGGGCTTCAATGCGCCGGATGTCCAACCGCGTGATCGACACTGTGTGTTTTCGGGTGTCGTGTTGTTCGGGTGTCCCTGAGAATGCCATTCCCGGAGCCAACAGGCTCGCATGACGGCGCCGCTCAAAGAACAGCGGCGGCAGGATTGCACCCGCCGCCATTAGCGGTCTTATAGAGGGAGCGCCCTGCAGCGTCAACGCCTCACCGAGGCCTTCGGAGCCGGTAAGCCCAATCGAAAGGCATCGGTAAGGTGCTGACGAGGTTGAATTTCCCGGCCCGCTTCGCTAATGGCTGACAGCGCGCCGGAGGCGGACGGCCACAAGACAGATGTTACAGATATCAAGGTGACGCATGATCCGCGGCTTTTTCAGACTTGTCGGGCTGCTGCTGCTGGCCGGCGGATTCATCTTCATGGTCTATGACGGGGCGCGCTGGGTCGCCGATCAGACCTTGCGCTTTACCCGGTTTGGCGAACTCTGGAACGATGTCCATCAATCCAGCCAGCAGGCCTTGCGGGTCTGGGTGGAGGGCATTTCGCCGTGGCTCTGGACCCATGTGGTCAGGGTCGTGCTGGATCAGCCGGTATTTGCCGTGATGGGCGTGCTGGGCATTCTGCTGATGCTCCTGTTCCGGCCGCGCAAGCGGTTGATCGGCTATTCGCGGGACTGAGCCGGACGGCACGGCGGTGCGGCTTTTATGCCCAACGGCCCGGCGTAACGGGGCTACTGCTGCCGACGTAAAGGCATATATTGTGACAGGCATTATTAGAGAGAGACATCCCTCCGGGAGGTAATCCATGTTGTTCATGCGCAAAACCACTGCCTTGCCGAGTGCTGCCGAGGCGTTATCTGGCCGAACCAAGCCGATCCCGACAGCGACCAGCCATTTCGTCAACGGCCGCCAGTTGCAGCCGCCTTATCCGGCGGGTCTGGAGCAGGCGGTGTTCGGCCTTGGCTGCTTCTGGGGCGCCGAGCGTAAATTCTGGGAACTCGGCGACGGCATCTTCACGACCGCCGTGGGCTATGCCGGCGGACATACCGCCAACCCGACCTATGAAGAGGTGTGCTCGGGCCGCACCGGTCATACCGAAGCGGTGCTGGTGGTATTCGATCCCAAGAAGATATCCTACGATCAACTGCTGAAGACATTCTGGGAAAGCCACAACCCGACGCAGGGCATGCGCCAGGGCAATGATGTCGGCACCCAGTATCGTTCGGCGATCTACACGTTCAGCGACGCGCAGCGCAAAGCCGTGGACGCGTCGAAGGCGGCCTATCAAAAAGCGCTGGCGGCCAAGGGCCTCGGCACCATCACCACCGAGGTCGCGCCCGCGGGCGAGTTCTATTTCGCCGAGGACTATCATCAGCAATATCTGGCCAAGAATCCGGCCGGCTATTGCGGACTTGGGGGCACCGGGGTGTCCTGTCCGATCGGCGCCGGCGTCAGCGCCTGATCGCCTCGCTATGATCAGCCAGGCCGGTTTCCCGAACCGGCCTGCTGGCAAAACGATTTGTTAACCATAATCGGTGCAAGACTTAAGCTGTCTCGCTATGAGGGATGGCTCCGGTGCGGGTTGCGCGCGCGTTTCGATTGCCGATGATTGCCGCCATGGCTGCGCTCGCTTTGTCGGGCTGCACGCACACATCCGGTCCTGTCGCGACGGTGCAGCAGCCGCGGAGCGATCTGGATTCCCTGGCTTACGGCCAGCCTTACGGCTCGGGGCCGCGAGTCGTGGTGGCCTCGCCACCGGGCGTCGCCGATTCCGGTGGCGCCATCAGCGCGCTTCGCGCCAGCTTTGCCGGACCACCCCCGCGTTATTACGCCACGGCCCCGGCCGTCTATGCCGCAGCACCGATGCCGGCGACCTATGATGTCGCCTACCGGCTCGATGCCGGCGACAAATTGCGGGTCGTGGTCTATGGCCAGGAAGGCCTCACCAATAGCTACGCCATCGATGCCGGCGGCGCGATCACCATGCCGCTGATCGGCTCAGTGCCGGCGCGCGGACGGACCCCGGCGGAACTGGCGTCCGCGATCACCGCCAGGCTGCGCAGCGGCTACATCCGCGACCCCTCGGTGGCGGTCGAGATCGAATCCTATCGGCCGTTCTTCATCCTTGGCGAAGTCGCAGCTCCCGGCCAATATCCTTACGTGCCCAACATGAGCGTCGAAAGTGCGGTGGCGATTGCCGGCGGCTTTTCGCCGCGGGCCAGGCGCGACCGCGTCATCCTGACCCACACCGATGCCTCCGGTTCATCCCGCTATGTGGTGCCGCTCGGCACCCCGCTCGGCCCCGGCGATACCGTTTTCGTCGGCGAACGCTGGTTCTGACGTCCGGTCATTCCGCGAATTTATTTCTTCAAATGCCTGGCCAGGAAATCGAGGCTGCGCTGTTTGGCGATGCCGGCACTCGCCGAGTCGTAGCTCGCCCGTTCATCGCAGTTGAAACCGTGCTGCGCACCGGGATAGACGTGGATTTCGACGTCGGGCCGAAGGTTGCGAATGATATCGACGTCGCTGAGCGGAATGCCCGCGTCCTTTTCACCGAAATGAAGCTGGGTCGGCACCTTCGGCGCATCGCCGGCGAAGCGAACGATGGCGCCGCCGTAATAGCCGATCGCCGCGGACAGGCCTGACAGTTTGGTCGCGGCGGCATAGACGACGCTGCCGCCAAGGCAAAAGCCGATGATGCCGACCGGGCCTATATCCTTCACCGCATCGATGGCGGCCTGGCAGTCGCACAGCATCGCCTTCCAGTCGGGATTGGCGACGAATTTGCGCGCTACCGCGATCTCTTCCGGCGAATAGCCGCACTGGAAGTTCGGCTCGATGCGGTCGAAGATCGCCGGCGCGATGGCGACATAGCCGTTGCCCGCGAAACGATCGCAGATCGCGCGGATGTGGTGATTGACGCCAAAGATCTCCTGGATCACCACCACCGCCGCCCTGGGCGCGCTTGCGGGGTCGGCACGATAGCCGCCCAGCTGAAAATTGTCCGAAGCCGTTAGCTTGATATCGTGTCCCACGGGTCATCCATTTATTGAGATCTGACTGGACTTAAGCGTCGTCCGACATGCGGGTGGAACCGCCATCAGCCGTCACGGATCCTACACCAGCCCAATGATGGTCAGTCCCGCTTTTACGGAATGGCGCTCGCCCGCAAGGCCGTCGAGGAACGGCAGCACGGCCGCGATGAACGCCTGCGGCTGATCGATGTTGACGGCGTGGCCGGCGGCCGGAATCACTACCTTTTTCGCGCCGGGAATTTTCGCCGCCATGTAATCGGAGGCGGCGAGGAACGGCGCATCGTCGGCGCCGACCACCACAAGCGACGGCACCTTGATATTCGGAAGCAGCTCGATGACGCGCGCATCGCGCTGGGTCAACATGCCGCGCGCCGCGCGTGCCAGACCCGACGCATCGCGATGACTGACCGTCGCGCGTTCGCGGCTGGCGGATTTGAGAACCGCAAGACCCTCGCGCTCGAAGCGGTCGCCGGTGTCGTGAGCGCGCTTGTTCCAGGTTTCGCGGGCGTCGTCCTTCTTGAAGCCCGGCCCGGTATCGATGATCAGCAGGGCGCTGACGCGCTCCGGATGCGCGCGATAAAACGCCAGCGACATGTAGCCCCCGAGCGACAGGCCGCCGACAATGGCGCGGTTCGCACCGACCTCGTCGAGCAGCGCCGCCATGTCGGCCACCGTCAACGCTTCGCTATAGGCCGCGGGATCAGAAGGGTAGTCGGACCGGCCGTGGCCGCGCATGTCCCACAGGACAAGCTTGTGATGTTTCGACAGCGCCTCGATCTGGCCCTGCCACATCTCCGACGTCGATGAATAGCCGTGGGTCAATAACAGCGGAGGTCCGCTGCCGTGCACCTCATAATAGATACCGACCCCGTCACGATTGATTTTTGGCATCGCGGTTTCCCAATTCGTTCGGTCGCGACCTTAGAGCGTTTTCCGGCGAAGTGGGTACCGCTTCGCGTAAAGAAAACGCATCCCGAAACTTCACAACTCGGAGGCGCAGATCGCGGTTTCCGCCATACGCGAGAGCAAAGTCCACCTACGACTTTCGGACCGGGTTTTGCCGCAGTGCACAAACTTAATTTAGATTGCCTCTAGAACGGAACCCGATCATTCTGCCCGCAAGTCGGCACCGACCCGGTGGGTGCCAGACCATTACCTCAACGTGAGTTGCCGCCGTAAGCGGCATCACGCACCGGCAAGGGAAGAGACGATGACTACTCTTAATATCAACGGACGGAATATGTCCGTCGAGGCGGCGAACGATACGCCGCTGCTATGGGCCATCCGCGAGCAATTGCAGATGACCGGTACCAAATTCGGCTGCGGCGCTGGCCTTTGCGGCGCCTGCACCGTGCATCTCAATGGCGAAGCCGTGCGATCCTGCCAGACGTCGATCAGCGACGCCGTTGGCAAGAAAATCACGACCATCGAGGGCCTCAGCGCCAAGGGCGATCATCCGCTGCAGAAGGCGTGGATCGCCGAGCAGGTTCCGCAATGCGGTTACTGCCAGTCCGGGCAGATCATGCAGGCGGCATCGCTGCTCGCCAAGAACAGTAACCCCACCAAGGAAGAAGTCGTTGCGCACATGGACGGCAATCTCTGCCGCTGCATGACCTATTCGCGCATCCAGAAAGCCATCATGCGCGCTGCCTCCGAAATGCGCACTGCGTCCACCGCGACAGATCGGAGAGCAACATGAATACGCACGTGAAAATCTCACAGAGTGAGCCCGCTGATTTCAGCCGCCGCTCGTTCCTCGTCGGTACTGCCGCAGCAGGTCTCGCGCTCGGTTATTCTTCGGTTCCCGGCCTGCTCGGCGCCGACCAGGCGTTCGCCGCAACCGGCAACTTCGATCCCAGCGTCTGGTACTCGATTGCGCCGGACGGCATCGTCACGGTCACATGCGGCAAAGCCGACATGGGCCAGCACATTGCCTCGACCATGGCTCAGATTATTGCCGAAGAGCTCGGGTCGAACTGGAAAGACATGCGCATTCAACTTGCGTCCAACGATCCGAAGTTCAACGACCCCGTGCTCGGCGCGCAGATTACCGGCGGCAGCTGGAGCACGATGATGAACTACGATGCAATGAGCCGCGCGGGAGCCGCGGGGCGCATAGCATTGACGGAAGCCGCGGCGGCCTCAATGGGCGTGCCCGCCGCCGAACTGGTCGTCAGAGACTCCGTGATTTCCCATCCGAAGTCGAAGAAGTCGATGACGTTCGCGGAAATCGTCAAGAGCGGCAAGGCCACCAAGACCTTTACGCCCGACGATCTCAAGGCGATCAAGCTCAAGACCCCCGATCAGTACACCATGATCGGCGTTTCGGTTCCGCAGCTTGATATTCCGTCGAAGACCAACGGCACCGCCAAATACGGCATCGACGTCTTTCTGCCGGGTATGGTGTACGGCAAGGTCGTGATGCCTCCGGTGCGCTACGGCGCAACGGTCAAGTCGGTGGATGACGGCGCGGCGATGAAGGTGCCGGGCTTCATCAAGGCCGTCACCCTCGACGACAAGACGGGAACAACGACGGGCTGGGTGGTGGTGATCGCCAACACCTATGCCAACGCCAGGAAGGCCGCCGAAGTTCTCAAGGTGACGTATGACGGCGGCCCCAACGCCAAGCGGTCGAGCGAAACGCTGCTCACCGAGGCCAAGCGGTTGCAGGGCCTTGATGACTCCGGTTTGTTCTTCGTCAAGAATGGCGACACTGCTGCCGCACTCGGTACGGCGGCGAAGGTGTTGGAGGCGGAATACACCACCAACATCAACATCCATGCGCCGATGGAACCGATGAACGCCACCGCGCAGCAGCAGGGCGATATCTGGCACATCTACTCTGGCAACCAGTTCGCTACGCGCTCCGGCGCGATCGCGGCCGGTGCTGCCGGCGTCGATCCCAAATTCGTCGTGATGCACCAGATGTTCCTGGGCGGCGGCTTCGGCCGGCGACTTGACGCCGACATGATGGTGCCTGCGGTGCAGGCGGCGAAGGCCGTCGGCAAACCGGTCAAGGTGATCTATTCGCGCGAAGACGACATGACCATGGACTTCTCGCGTCCGCTGACGTTCCAGAAGATCAAGGCCGGTCTCGACGGCGACGGCAAGCTGGTCGCGATAAATCACGACGTGGTCAGCGCGTGGCCGACCAAGCGTTGGGGCATCCCGGGTTTCCTGTCGCCTTCGGTCGACAAGAAGAGGCGCGCTTGATGCGTTCACGGTGAATGGTTCGGACTTCTTCTATTCCGTGCCCAATCACAACGTCCGCGCTATCCTCAACGAGATGGCGGACAGCGCCACCCCGTCGGGGCAGTTGCGGTCGGTCGCACCGGGCTGGACCTTCTGGGCGGTGGAAAGCATGATCGACGAGATCGCCCATGCCGCCGGCAAGGATCCCGCGCAGTATCGCATCGACATGTTGGACGGCGCCGGCGCCAATGCCGGTGGCGCGCAACACCTGCGCAACACCCTGCTCGCTGCGATGGGTCTGGCCGGTTACGGCACCATCCAGCTTCCGAAGGGCGAAGGCATGGGCGTTGCCTGCGTCTCGTCACAGGAAAGAGCGACCGCAAGCTGGACCGCATGCGTGGCCCATGTTGCGGTTGCGCCGTCGGGCGAGGTCAAGGTCAAGAAGCTGACCGTGGCCACCGACGTCGGCACGCAGGTGCATCCCGATAATATCCGTGCCCAGGTCGAGGGCGCGGCATTGTGGGGGGTCTCGCTCGCACTGTACGAGAAGGCGACGTTGAAGAACGGCGGCATCGAACAGACCAACTTCGATACCTACACGCCGTTGCGGATGAGTCAGCTGCCGGAAGTTGCCATCAGCGTCATTGCCAATGGCGAGAAAGCCACCGGCGTCGGCGAACCGGCGGTGACGGTGGTTGCTCCTGCGCTCGCCAACGCGATCTTCAATGCGTGTGGCGCCCGCGTCCGCTCGCTGCCGATCACGGCAGAGGCGGTGAAGGCCAATATGAAGGCGTAAGCCCGCAATACGCGACACCAACGATCCGCCGGGGGCATTGCCTCCGGCGGATTTTTTTTTGGCAGTCTCCGGCCGCCGGCAGAATGATGATGTCCGGAATCATTAAACTTTTAGGGTCCACCACAGACCCCCATTCATAATACCCCTTAAGCCTTGGGGAACCCGTATCCGGTAAGTCTTTGCTATCGCCACCGCCGCCAGCAAAGAGGATCCATGACAACTCAAGCGAGTCCATCTCCGTCCAAGCGCCGGCTGCTTCTGGCGTCCGATCGGAACGATCAAAGCATCGAATTGGCAAGCATTCTGAAATCCGTGGGCGAGGTGGATACCATCTCGACGTCGGAAATCCCCGACGCTCCCGCCAGTCACGTTTCAGGGATCGTGGTCGATATCAATCTGCGCTCCGCCGAAAGCGTACAGCGGGTTCGCAACAAGCTGCAGGCCGAAGCCTACCGCTCGATGCCGAGGCTGTTTGTCCTGGCGGACGCCCTGCATCATGGGTCGATGCAGGCCTGGGCGCTGGGCGCAACGGACACGATCGCGCGGCCGTTCGATGCGCAAGGAATTCTGCAACGCATCCACGCCGCATTTCCGGACACCCATGCCTACGATGCGACGGATCGCGGCAAGGCCCTGAACAGAGGCGTCGCTGCCGCGCACGACGTGATGGTCAAGATATTCGAGAAGCTTCCGGCGGGCGAACCGCTGACGTTCAACGACATCGTGCAGGCGGAAAACAAGATTTTGAAAGCCATCAAACACTGCTCGTTACGCGAGTGGCTGACGGCCGTCGGCTGCCATCACACGGAAACCTTCCGCCACTGCCTTTTTGTAACCGGTTTTGCGGTGGCATTCGCACAGCATCTCGGCATGCGCCAGGACGACCAGCGCCGTTTGGCTCGCGCAGCACTGCTGCACGACGTCGGCAAGGCGTTCATTCCGGTGGCGATCCTGGACAAGCCGGGCGAGCTGACCGAAGAAGAAATGAACGAAATCCGGCAGCATCCGCGTCGCGGTTATGACACGCTTGCAGCTCAGGGCAGCTTTCCGCCAGAGATGCTGGATGTGGTTCTGCACCATCACGAATTCCTTGACGGCACTGGATATCCCAACGGCCTCAGCGGCAACCAGATCAGCGACATCGTGCGCGTCATAACCATCGTCGACATCTATGCGGCACTGGTGGAGAAGCGTGCCTATCGAATGGAATATACCCACGCCCGGGCGTTTTCGATGATGGAAGATATGGTCGGTCAATTGGACCAGCATTTGCTTCAGGCTTTCCGCGCGGTCGCCTTCGCATCCTTTTAATGGCTCGACGCGGTCTCGGCCCGCGGCCGATCGCGGTGAGGGCGAATGCGACAACAAAGATCCACCGGGGCCTGCCTCCGGTGGATTTTTTTTGCGGCAGGGTTAGCTGCTGGACGCAAGCCGTCTCGGATCGGCTCCAGCATGATCTCTTTTGGGAAGAGCTGACGGGTTCGCGACGAGTTGCATGGGAATTAACGGTCCGAGGCTCCCGCGGCAATAATCCTGATCCATCATTCGCTCGCCTGCGCGAGACTAATCGCGCCACGAGCACCGGAGGCTGCGATCATGGGCGCGACCAGCGAAATCGATCTCCCGGCCGATATCGCCGCGACGCTGGTGGATCCGGCGGCCTATGCCGATCATCGCCTCCATGATGCCTATCGCTGGCTTCGGGCCAACAATCCGCTCGGCATTGCGCGGGTGGAGGGGTTCGATCCATTTTGGGTGGTGACCAAACACGCCCATATCCAGACCATCAGCCGGCAGAACGATCTTTTTCATAATGCGGACCGCCCGACCACGCTCACGAACAGGGCGTTCGAGGAGCGGGTACGCAAGATCACCGGCGGGCCGAACCTGGTGCGCTCGCTGGTTCAGATGGATGCGCCCGATCATCCCAAATATCGCGCCTTGACGCAGGCCTGGTTCATGCCGGTCAATCTCGGAAAATTCGAGGAAAGGGTCCGCACCATCGCGCGCGGCGCGGTCGAGCGCATGATGGCGCATGGCGGGGCTTGCGATTTCGTTGCCGACATCGCGCTCGGATATCCGCTGCATGTCATCATGGAAATTCTCGGTGTGCCGGAAAAGGACGAACCGAGGATGCTCAAGCTCACCCAGGAATTGTTCGGACCGCAGGATCCGGACACCGCGCGGGTCAGGGAACAACTCAGCCCCGAACAGTTCTCCGAAATGATCGTGTCGATCGTCAATGATTTCGGGACTTATTTCGGCAAAATCACCGAGGACCGGCGCGCCAATCCAAAGGATGACCTTGCTACTGTGATCGCCAACGGCAAGATCAACGGCGCGTATCTGCCACCCCTCGATATCACGAGCTACTACATGATCGTGGCCACCGCCGGCCACGATACCACCTCGTCGTCGACGGCGGGTGCGATCTGGGCGCTCGCCGAAAATCCGCAGGAGTTTGCCAAGGTCAAGGCCAATCCGGAGCTGATTCCAGGTCTGGTCGACGAGGCCGTTCGCTGGATGACCCCGGTGAAGACCTTCATGCGGTCGGCGACCGCCGACACCGAACTGGGCGGGCGCAAGATCGCCAAAGGCGACTGGCTGATGCTGTGCTATGCGTCCGGCAACCGCGACGAGGATGTCTTCGAGGATCCGTTCACGTTCCGCTCCGATCGCAAGCCGAACCGGCATGTCGCATTCGGCTACGGCGCCCATCTCTGCCTTGGGCAGTACCTCGCCAAGATGGAAATGCGAATCCTGTTCGAGGAATTGTTGCCGCGCCTGAAGTCGATCACGCTCGATGGCGAGGTGAAGATGACGCAGGCTACCTTCGTCAACGGACCCAAATCGCTGCCGATCCGGTTCGAGCTGAACTGCTGAGGCGTCGAGCCATCGAATGATCCGGAAGGCGCCTCACGCCAGCAGCTTCCGCAACTCCGCCTTGGCCACCTTCTCCAGCGTTGAGCGCGGCATCTCATCGACCAAACGGATTTCGCGCGGTACTTTAAAGTCCGCCAGCCCGCTGCGGCAGGCGGCCATCACCGTGTCGTGCAGTTCCGGCGGTGCATGGGCGACGCCGGCTAGCGGAATGATGAACACCACCGGCACCTCGTCGAGCATCGGGTGCTTTTTCGCGACCACCGCGGCCTCACGCACACCGGGCACCATGGCGATCACCTGCTCGATCTCGGAGGCCGCGACATTCTCGCCGCCGACCTTCAACATGTCCTTGGCGCGGTCGCCGAACCGGATGTAGCCGTGGTCGAGCAGCGTGACGCGATCGCCGGTGATGAAATAGCCGTGCTCGTCGAAGCTCTCGCGGGTCGCCTTTTCATTGTGCAGGTATTCGCTGAACAGCGACAGCCCGGGCACGCCCTTGATCAGGAGATTGCCGGTGTCGCCCGGCTGCGTCGGCGCGCCGTCGTCGTCGGTGACGCGGATGGCGTATTCAGCCGCGCTGCGGCCGATCGCCATCGGAATATTGGGCTGGTCGACCTCGCCGACGATACCGTGGGTGATGGTTTCGGTCATGCCCCACCAGCCGATGATCTTGACGCCGAAGGCAGCGAATGGCGGCGGATCGCAAACCGCCGTGCCCCAGAGCCGGAACGTATGCCGCTTTGGGATCTCGCGCTCCAGTAGCGCTTTCATGCAGAAAGGTATCGTCGAGGTCCAGGTGCAGCCATGCTCGGCGGCGACATTCCAGAACCGGCTGGCGGAAAACCGCGGCTGGATCACGCAAGTAGCGCCGACCCACAGGCTCGCCAGCATCGAATAGGCCAGCGCATTGGTATGAAACAGCGGCAGGTAGGTGTGATGCACATCGCCGGCGTGCAAATCCTGATGCGCGGCGTTGACCTTGGCGCCCCACAGCGCATTGGCGTGAGTCCACAGTACGGCCTTTGGGCGCGACGTGGTGCCGGAGGTATATTGCACGCTGCACGGGGCGCGCGGATCGCTGGCGCGGCGCGGCCGGTCGGTGCTGTCGGCGAACAGCTGCTCGAAGGCGTCGCCGCGCGGCGTGGCAGCACTTTGCCCAGGCCTGACGCCGGCGTCGTGTGAAACCACGGCAAGCCAGCGCAGGCCCCGGCAGTTCGCGGCGATCATTTCGGCGTAGGCAGGCTGGGTGATCGCGGCAACCGCGCCGCAATGGCCGGCGAAATATTCCATTTCGGCGGGTGCCGAGCGGGTGTTGGTGGTGACCGCAATGGCGCCGAGTTCGACACAGGCAAACCAGGCCAGCATCGCCTCGACACAATTGTCGAGATGGATCAGCACGAACTCTCCGGATTTGACGCCGCGTTTGGCAAGGCCCGCGGCGAGGGCGCCGACCCGGTCGTGAAATTCGCCGTAGCGCCAGATCCGCGCCGGCGCATCGAACGGCGCCCAGATCAAAAACGGATGATCGCGGCGGGTTTCGGCCTGCATCCGCAGCAGCCACGGCACATCAAGTCCTGCGAATGGCCCGACCACGCCCGGCGTACCTTGCGAATTCGACATGTATCCTCCCCTGCAGCCTTGCTGGCTGTTTTTGCTGGTTCATATCAGGACGTCGCCGCCACGCCCGTCAAGATGCGCCGTCCTGATACGACGAGATTTCGATCAGGCTGCCGTCGGGATCCCTGCAATAGACCGACCGCAACATGCCGCGGGCGCCCAGTCGCGCTCCCGGACCGTCCTCGATCGCCACGCCGTGCGCTTTCAGATGCGCGACCACCTGTTCCGGTGTGGCCGCGGTGAGAAAGCACAGATCGTCACTGCCGGCGGCTTCATGGTCCGCGGTGAACCACTCGACCTTGTCGGCGTCGCGCGGCCGCACATTGATCTTCTGGTTGCCGAAGATCAGCGAGGTCCGGGGCGGACTGCCGTTGCCCGGATCGAACATCTTGATCTCCATGCCGAGAATCTCCCGATACCACTCGGCGGAACGTGCGACATCCCTGACATTGATCACCAGATGATCGAGCGCGTTGACCTTGACAGACATGGCATTATCCTTTCGTCGCGGGTCGATGGGCGGCGTGCCGCATGGGCCGCATCAGGCCCTGGTTGTTACAACGCGAGCCCGCGTCAATTCAACCATGGCGGTCGCGCGGGTTTATTGGCGATGCGGCTTGACTTTGGACCGGTCGCGCCTATACTAAACTATATGGTTAAGTATAGCGATCACGCCCTGGACCGGACCTTCGCCGCGCTCGCGGATCCGACGCGGCGCGCACTGCTGGCCCGGCTTGACGGGCAACACAGCGTTTCGGTGAGCGAACTGGCGCAGCCGTTCGCGATGTCGCTGCCCGCGATCATGAAGCATCTCGACGTGCTGTCGGATGCCGGCCTGATCGCGCGTGCGAAAACCGGCCGCGTCGTGGCGTGCCGATTGACTGCCGGGCCGATGGAGCAGGCGATGGATTGGCTGAACCGCTACCAGCGCTTTTGGTCCGAAGGCCTCGACCGCCTTGCCGCTTTTGTGGAGGAAGAAAAATGGCCACCAAATCAAGCGCCGCCGCCGGCCTCGTCACCCGACCGAGCCTCTACCCTCAAACGTCGTCTCAATGCCTCGCCGGCGAAAGTCTACGCGGCGTGGACCGACCCGGAAAAAATAGCCCGATGGTTCGGGCCCGCGCAGGTCGTCGCCGGCTCGGTACGGGCCGACATCGATGCGCGGATCGGCGGCCGCTACCGGGTCAGCTTCAAGATGCAGGATGGCGAGCATAACGAAGTCGCCGGCGTCTATCGCGAGATGGTGCCGAACCAGAGATTGGCGTTCAGCTGGGCGTGGCATTCGACGCCGGAACGCGAATTGCAGGTGACGGTCTCGCTGCAGCCCGACGGCGACGGCACGCTGCTGACGCTACACCATGAGCAGCTGTTCGATCTGGCCGCGCGGGACGGCCACGAGGGCGGATGGATCGGCACGCTCGACAAACTTGAAAAATATCTCGCCTGAAATGCCTCAAACGCCAGGGAGCCGGTCATGCAACCGCACCAAATCGTCTCGCGTGAAGAATGGATCGCCGCGCGCAAAGCGCATCTGGCCCACGAGAAGGAATATACCCAGGCGCGCGACCGGCTAAGCGCCGAGCGGCGGGCGCTGCCCTGGGTCAAGGTCGACAAGGGCTACCTGTTCGACGGACCGGGCGGCCAACAATCTCTCGCCGATCTGTTCGCCGGGCGAAGCCAGCTCGTGGTCCAGCATTTCATGTTCGCGCCCGACTGGACGGAAGGCTGCAAAAGCTGCTCGTTCTGGGCGGATGGATTCGAGCGCATGGTCCCCCATCTCGCCGCGCGCGATACCACGCTGGTCGCGATCTCGCGCGCGCCCTTGCCAAAGCTGGAGGCATTCAAGGCGCGGATGGGCTGGACCTTCAACTGGCTGTCCTCGGCGGCCAGCGATTTCAATTACGATTACGCCGTTTCATTTACGCCGGAGGAAATCCAGCGCGGCGACAAGGTCTACAATTTCGGAACCACCGGTTTCGGGATCGAAGACGCACCCGGCATCAGCGTGTTCTTGCGCGACGACGCCGGGAACATCTTCCACACCTATTCATGCTTCGCCCGCGGCCTCGACATGATGAATGCCGCCTACCATTACCTCGACCTGACGCCGATGGGACGTCACGAAGAGGGTCTGCCCTATCCGATGGACTGGGTGCGGCTGCGCGATCAATACAAGCCGCCCACGGCTACGGCCGCTTGCTGCCAGAACTGATCGACCCGGACCAGAGCACGCTTACGCGTCGGCGGGTCGGGTCTGCTCGCCGTCGATGGCGCGGTCGATGGCATCGATCAATAGTTGGGTCTCGATGAATTTGATCCGCGCCCGCTCCGCCTTGTCGCGGTCGAACGGCGCGGCAAGGGTTTTTGCGAAGGCGTCACGGTCGTCGGCCATGCGCTCGCGCGCCTTCTTCAGCGTCTCAAGTCGCTCGTTCATGTGGACTTCGCTTTCTGTTGGTCGCGCGAACTTCATAAACACGAAAGCGTCCAGCGACCAGCCGAGAAAACTTGCCGCCACGACGTGTTTTTGTTCGCTGGTCCAGCCGGACAATGCTGCAATGGCCATTTATTCTGCCTCGAAAGGATGTCCTAGAACGATGCGGAGCCGCTCTCCCGTGTTGGGAGGATCATGGTTGATAGCGAGGCGATGGCAAGTGTGAATTGAGGATGCCCCGTCGGCCAGAGCGAGACGGCCGCTGGTCGGGATGCCACGCGAATGACCTGCCGAAACTGGCGGACGCTCATGTTTCGCGGCGATGTGCTAGGTTTTCCGACATAATCGCGTGACCCAATCGACGCCTCGCATGGTTCTGTCAGTCTACATCAGACGCGGCGCTTCAATGAACAGCAGGAACTGAACATGAAGGGATCAGAGCTTCTCGTTGCCGCCCTGGAGAATGAGGGTGTCGATCGCATTTTCGGGGTGCCCGGGGAGGAAAACCTCGATGTCGTCGAAAGCCTTCGGCGGTCCTCGATCGAGCTTGTCGTGACCCGTCATGAGCAGCCGGCAGCGTTCATGGCCGCCACCTATGGCCGGCTCACCGGAAGGCCGGGCGTAGCGCTCTCCACGCTTGGTCCCGGCGCGCTGAACCTCGTCACCGGTGCGGCTTACGGGTTTCTCGGTGGCATGCCGATGGTTCTGATTACCGGCCAGAAGGCTATTCGCCAAAGCCGCCAGGCGCATTTCCAGATCGTCGATGTGGTCGGCGCGATGAGCCCGCTGACCAAGCAGTCACAACAGATCGTGAGCGCATCGAGTATTCCGACCCTCGTCCGCAATGCCTTTCGGATCGCGACCGAAGAACGCCCCGGTCCGGTTCATCTCGAATTGCCGGAAGACGTTGCTGCCGAGCAGGCAGGCGATGTGCCGATGGTTCCGGTGCATGCCGCGGAACTCCCGGTTCCATCGCCGGAAGCGATCAAGCGCGCATCCGATTTGATCCTGGCCGCCAAATATCCGCTGCTGATGTTCGGCGCCGGCGCAAGCCGCCCTCAATTGGCGCCGGCGCTTTCCGAATTTGTGCGTCGTGTCCGCATCCCTTTCTTCAATACGCAGATGGGGAAGGGGGCCGTCGGGGGTGCTTCGGATTTCTATCTTGGTACCGCCGCCTTGAGCGAACGCGATTACGTCCATCAGGCGATCGATCGCGCCGATCTCATCGTGACGATCGGCCATGATACGGTTGAGAAGCCGCCGTTCCTGATGGCCCGGGGGCGGCACCAGGTCATCCATATCGGATTCGTGCCGGCGACCGTCGAAGAAGTGTATTTTCCGCAGGCCGAGGTTGTCGGCGACATCGCCAAGGGTCTCGACCAGCTAGCCGGCCAGCTGGAAGGCAGACTGGTCATGAACCCGGACTGGGTGGTTCTGCGCAAGGATATCCTCGCCCACATCACCGATCGTGCGGAGGAGGATCGCTTCCCCTTGACGCCGCAACGCATTGTGCACGACGTCCGCCAAGTCATGCCGCCCGACGGAATCGTGGCGCTCGACAACGGCATGTACAAAATCTGGTTTGCCCGCAACTACCGCACCGATGTCGCCAATACGCTGCTTCTGGACAACGCGCTGGCAACGATGGGTGCCGGTTTGCCTTCCGGGATGATGGCGGCGCTATTGTATCCGAAGCGGCGTGTGTTGGTCGTGGCGGGCGACGGCGGCTTCATGATGAACAGCCAGGAACTTGAAACCGCACGACGAATGAATCTCAATCTCGTGGTGCTGATCATCGAGGACCACGCCTATGGCATGATCCGGTGGAAGCAGGCCGTCGATGGTTTCGCCGACTGGGGCCTGACCTTCGGCAATCCGGACTTCGTCGCCTACGCCGCCGCCTATGGCGCCCGCGGACGCCGGGTCACGACGGCTTCGGGTCTGGCGCCGGCACTGGAAGAGGCATTTTCCGCCGGCGGCTTGCAGCTGATCGCGGTTCCCATCGACTACAGTGAAAACATCCGGGTTCTCGTCGAGGAACTCAGGCACATGCAGAATTAGTAGCTTGCAATATTTCCGGCTTGGGCTTCCGGCGGCGCCCACTCGCGCCCCTTGGTCTCTTGTAAGAGTTCGGTCAAGTCATACTACGCGCCTTCCTCGTGACGGTGACTTCGCGGACGCCATCGAGCTCCTTCAACTTTTCAGGAAACGTCGCGATCTCCTGCGATGAGACTTTGCTGAGAAGGACCACGAGATCGTCTACTCCCTGCGGGTTGCGGTTTTCGACCAGGAATCGCTTCACCTGGCCAGTGCGAAGGCCAAGCGCCTCCCTTAACTGCTCAGGCGTCAGGCTGCCGCTATCGACCTCGATCTTCAACTGACAGCTTTGATTTCTGGAGCGATACGCTTCCTCCAGCGGCTTGATGCCGGCCAGGATGATCAAAATAATGATGGTTGAAGCACCCGCGGCCAGATACAGGCCGCCGCCGACGGCAAGACCGATGGCCGCGACCGTCCAGATGCTGGCAGCGGTGGTGAGACCTTTCACGATCTCGCCGCGTGCGAGAATGGCGCCGGCTCCGAGAAAACCGATTCCCGATACCACCTGAGCGGCTATTCGCGACGGATCGAGCACGACATGCTCGTAAGTCAGGATGTTCGAGAATCCATACTGGGAGACGATCATGATCAGGCAGGACCCGACGCATACCAGCATATGGGTGCGGATGCCGGCGGCCCACAACAGCCGCTCGCGTTCCAATCCGATCATGCTTCCCAGCACGGCGGCACCGATCAGGCGAATAAGCATTTCCGTATGGGACATTTCACACCTGCGTCGCTCGGAACATATGAGCAGACGGGTTCGGTATGCCACAGCGGCCGCACCGTCGCCAGATTTCGGTGTGGCCGCGAAGTTGCCATGTTGTCGGATTTTTTGCGGTGAGATCGCTGGACTTTCCGGCTTGCCAGGATGCGGGCGAACATCGCGGGTTCGTCCAGCGCAATGGATTTGCAGCGTGAGAAATCTCACGCTCGCAACGGCGGTGCTTGTCGTTACCCGTGCTTCCTGATGCAGATCTTCGCGGTCCCCGCATTCGTGGTGCACTGCCATTGCGCGCTCAAGGCGGCACTCGCGAATGGTTTCGGGCGGGTCAATTTGATCGAAAGAAAAGCCGCAACGCAGGCAAGCGTCAGGATGGCGGCGATGAGCGCGATCTCTTGGCGAGTCCATAATGTCCAGGTCATGGCCTTCACTCCTCTTCTCTTGGTGGGAGAGTAGGGGAAGGTGTTTTGTCGTTATGTGATGAACATCACAATCCGGTCGGCTTTTCGAATCAAGTCCCGGCACGGCCGAAGCGAATTGTGATTGGATCGGGCAAGGCCGGCTTCGTAAAGCTGGCGCGGCGCGGGGTTCAGCAAGAAGGACGTGGGCGATTGACCGACTTCACGGTTCCGCGCGGATCGCCCGGCATTCCCCCACGCTGGACGTCGAGTGCCAAGAGCGCGGTGGGCACGGCTTTGCGAGCCGAAAGCCGGGTCTGGTTTACGATCAGCCACGGTATTCTCGACGAAATCTACGCGCCCAGGCTTGATAGCGCCTGTGTCAGGGATTTCGGATTGATCGTCACCGCGAAGAATTATTTTTCGGAGGAGAAGCGCGACACGCATCACACGGTTGAAATGATCGAAGACGGCGTTCCTGCGTTTCGTCTGGTCAACACCTCGATCGATGGCCGGTACCGGATCTCCAAGACGATTTTTTCCGATCCGGTTCGCGAGGTCGTCCTGCAGGAGATCCGCTTCGAGGCGCTGGTCGGTGCATTATCCGATTATCAAGTTCACGCCATCGTCGCACCTCATCTGGTGAACGCGGGCGCCAACAACACCGGTTGGTGCGGCAACTTCAAGGGACGCCAGATGCTGTTCGCGGAGGGCAGGGGCGTAGCTCTCGCGGTTGCCTCCTCGGTGCCGTGGCTCGCACGCTCGGCCGGCTATGTCGGGGTTTCCGATGCCTGGCAGACGCTGTCGCGCGGGGAAGGGCTGAGACCCGAGTTTGAACGGGCGGAAAATGGCAATGTCGCCATCGCCGGCACGCTCGACATGACAGCGCAAGGCGGGCAAGCCGTTCTGGCGATCGGCTTCGGATCGCTTCCGGAGGAAGCGGGATTGCGCGCGCTTCTCGGTTTGCAGCAACCGCTCAAGTCCGCGCTGGAACATTATTGTGCGGGCTGGCGTCAATATCAGGCCGAACTTCTGCCGCTCGATGAACCCCGTCATGCCGAAGGATTAAATCGCTATCGCGTCAGCACGGCCGTGCTGGCCACGCATCGGGATGGGGCTTCGGGAGCCATTATCGCCAGTCTTTCGATTCCGTGGGGTTACGCCAAAGGCGATGACGATCTCGGTGGCTATCATCTGGTCTGGCCGCGCGACCTCGTCGAAACGGCTGGCGGTCTGTTGGCCGCCGGCAATACGGCTGGGGCAAAGTCCGTGCTCGACTATCTGGTGGCGATCCAGGAAGCCGATGGGCACTGGTCGCAGAATTCGTGGCTTGACGGCAGGCCTTATTGGCAGGGGATTCAGATCGACGAAACCGGGTTCCCGATCCTGCTCTATGACATGTTGCTGCGTGCCGGCGCAATCGAGGCCTCGGATCGGGCGCGTTACGCGGACATGATCCGTGCCGCGGCTGGCTATATCGTCCGCAACGGACCCACGACGCAACAGGATCGCTGGGAAGAGGATAGCGGCTATTCGGCCTTCACCATCGCGGTCGAAATCTCAGCATTGCTCGCTGCGGCGGAAGCGATGGAGGCTGTTGGCCAGGGTTCCATCGCCCGCTATCTCCGGGAAACGGCGGATGGATGGAACGAACAGATCGAGGATTGGGCCTATGCAAGGGATACCGAACTGTCGCGCAGGCTCGGCGTTGACGGATATTACATGCGCATCGGCTTTTCAGCCGGCGATGCCAATGCGAGGTCGCACGGGCTTATTCCGATTCGAAACCGGTCGGATGGAAATGCTTCGCTTGAAGCAGGCCTTCTGATCAGCCCCGATGCGCTCGCGCTGGTGCGGTTCGGCCTTCGCGCCGCCGACGATCCGCGCATTCTCAACACCGTCAAGGCGATTGACGTCCTGCTCAGGCGCGAATTGCCGGCGGGCTCCTACTGGTATCGCTACAACAATGATGGCTATGGCGAGCATGCGGACGGCGCGCCATTCGATGGCGCCGGAATTGGCCGGCTGTGGCCGCTCCTCACCGGCGAGCGGGCGCATTACGAGTTGGCCGCCGGGCGGCCTGAGGAAGCAAGGCGCCTGCTTGCAGCGCTTGAGGCCTCTGCCAGCAGCGGCGGCCTGTTGCCGGAGCAGATCTGGGACAGCGAGGATATTCCCCGAAGGGAACTTTTTCTCGGGCGTCCCTCCGGCAGCGCCATGCCGTTGGTCTGGGCCCATGCGGAGCATGTCAAATTGCTGCGATCGATCCGGGATAACGCGATCTTCGACATGCCGCCGCAAACCTTCAACCGATATGTGAACAACAAGCCAGCGCCGGCGCCGATCGTCTGGCAAATCGCGTCAAAAGTCGCTGGTATCGCCGCGGGCCGGGTCTTGCGTCTGGAATTTTCGGATGCGGCGCGGGTCCATTGGTCGACGGACAACTGGAAAACGATTTCCGACAGCGACGCACCCGCAACCGGGTTGGGTACGTATATTTGCGATCTGCCGACCGAACGCCTCGCGGCTGAAAATATCGTTCGCTTCACCATCTTCTGGCCAAGGCAGAATCGTTGGGAAGGCGCTGACTTCCAGGTCGAGATCGCCAACGCGCGTTAGAGCATTTTCAAGCGAAGTGGTACCGGTTCGCGTGAAGAAAACGCGTCAAAATAATGAAATACCCGGCAACTACCAGGAATTGAACAATGGAATACCGATCATGAGCGGACAACGAGATATCCGGCTGCTGCTGGCGGACGTGGACGGAACGCTGGTGACGCAGGACAAGGTCTTGACCGACCAGACCGTGGCGGTAGCGCAGGAATTGCGCGAGGCCGGCATCACGCTGGCGATTACCAGCGGCCGGCCGCCGCGCGGCATGAGCATGCTGATTGCGCCGCTCAAACTGAAGGGCGCCATCGCGGGCTTCAACGGGGGTGTATTCGTCCATCCCGACCTGTCGGTGATCGAAAGCCATATTCTCGACTTTGCGGCCGCCAAAGCGACGCTTCAGTTGATTCTCGATCAGGGCCTCGACGCCTGGGTCTATACCGAGACGGAGTGGTTGGTCCGTGACAGCAAGGCGCCGCATGTGGCGCGCGAGACCTGGACGGTAAAGTTCGACGCCAAAGTCGTCGCCTCCTTTACCGACGCGCATCTGGCGGACGCGGTGAAGATCGTCGGCGTCTCGGACGATCTTGATCGTGTCGCGGCTTGCGAGAAGCTGGCGCAGAAACAACTCGGGTCGAACGCCAGTGCGGCGCGTTCGCAGCCTTATTATCTCGATGTGACCCATCCGCAGGCCAACAAGGGCGCGGTGGTGTTGACGCTGTCAAAGCTGCTGAACATTCCGCCCGAGCAGATGGCGACGATCGGGGACATGCCGAACGACGTTCTGATGTTCCGCAACAGCGGGCTCTCGATCGCCATGGGCAACGCCAGCGACGAGGTCAAGTCGCAGGCGACCGCGGTGACCGACAGCAATCAAAACGAGGGTTTTGCCAACGCGGTGCGAAAATTCATTCTGCGGACCGCCGGGTAATCAATTGCTTCTCGGAGCCTGTCATGCGCGCGGCGCATCGAGTTAGATTACGTGTCTCATTTATGTGTGAGCACCATCAGCGCTATGCGGGGCATCGGTTTAAGTGCTTGCTTGACGAAAAGGGCGTCATGCACGTTCGGTCGATTGTCCGCGCGGAGCGCAAAGCAAATCTGGAGATATTCCTGATGTGGGTACGGGCGTTGTCGGTTTGATCGGCGCAGCGATCGGGCTTGCCTCGATATTGATACGGAAGTG
Organism: uncultured Pseudomonadota bacterium; assembly: GCA_963771225.1. Classification (GTDB taxonomy): domain Bacteria; phylum Pseudomonadota; class Alphaproteobacteria; order Rhizobiales; family Xanthobacteraceae; genus Bradyrhizobium. The sequence goes on from CAVYSR010000021.1 coordinate 149,373, forward strand.
AGATATTCCCACCGTTCCCTCTGCGCTAGCTGAAATCAACTCCATATGGCGCGGGCAACTTGCCTTTGCCGAGCCGATTTTCCACGAAACGCAATTGCGATGTTCTGGCCCCGAACGTAGGTGCGAGCGCGGCTTGTTACAAATTCATTCATGAGTTGCACACATGGGCGGAGTAGAGAGAGCGTAATCGTTCTCGGGCGCTCGTGGCGCACGCGATAAAGAGCATCGTCGGGCTTATCGGAAGACACATATGGTTCGCTCTGATCGGAAACTGGTTCGAGACCACGGGTCGATCAGAAGTGAGAAGCTCGCGCTTGTAATGGGTGAATGCTATTACGCCCCAGCGCATGTCGAATATTAGGCGGCCCATTCTTGAATAGAGCATAAGATCCATCATGAGCTTGCCATGCATGCGGGCAAGATCGTTTGTCCCATCTTTGCTTCGTATTGCGCGAACGTCTCGGGTTCGTGCGACTTTTGGGTTTGCGCGTAGATCCTCTGTATATTCTGCCGAAGCTGCTCCTTCATTTCCGAGATAGCTTCCGGATAGCGAATGAGGAGCGATAAAATGAAGCGCGTCCAGGTATGGCGCATGCGACTGCGGCTGCGGGAATGGGACCTCGCGAAGCAAGCACTGAAGCGCGTCGGAGGCGATGCCGTCGCTCGGCTTCAAAAACATATCTTCGATGGCATTGACGACGTTGGCGTCGGGGTCGTCGATTGCATACAGGCCGCGGATATATCCAGTGCCGTCAGGGTGAGGCGACTGCGTTGCTAACCCGATCATACGGCCGGCTAAATTCGCAGACCGTATTCTTTGGACCCATCCACTGTTTCAGATAGAAAACGGGAATGTAATGGTGCTTCTGCCCCTTGGGTTCCTTTGGCATTGTTGTTCTGGTGGCCCGCACAGTGCCGGACCGTTCCCCCCAGCCCCCTCAAGCAGGAAAGCGGGTTTCAAGCGGAGTAGAAGGCCACTTTCTCCCGAGCCTGTTCTCGACGAACCGCAGTTGCCTGTTGTCATTCCCCCAGACATATCTGCGCGCCTGCGAGGTGACGCGGTCGTTGATCTGCGCCATCAACATTCCGGGGTCTATCGTGCGGACCATTTGTTCGGTTTCGATATTGTTGGTAGCAAGAAACAACATGCGTGGACCGATCGGCAAGGCCAGATGGTCCTTGGGTCCGACTATCCCGTTGGTCATGATGATTGGCCGGTCCGAGGTCAGAAGTGTGTGGCGCTCCTTCGCGAAGGTGACGACGCTCCAGCGCATTCCGTTGAAATGTCCGCCCATTGCCTGGCTATCGATGATTTTTTGCAGGGCATAGGCGCTCATGCGCCCCGCCGGGTGGAACGTGCGCTGCGCCACATATTCCTCGAAGGTGGCCGGATCATTCGGTCCACGAAGCTCTAGATATTTTTCATCATTGTCGGTTCGTGCATAGAAGCTGGCAACCTCGGCCGCCATTTTCGCGACGTACTCGGGATTGCGGAGCATCAGCGAGATGATGAGCCGCGACCAGGAGCTACGATCCATTGAGAACCAATTTACCGGGCCGCCCGCTCGCAATTCCTGCGCAACGACGGCGGCGCCATTGTCCGTGATCCTGAAGAAATTTCGCTCGATATGCTCGGATACGTCGGGCTCATCACCGGGGACCGTGTATAGCCCACGGACGTACCCAGTCCCGTCAGGATGCGTCCACCTGGGCTTCACTTCATTAAAAGGCCGACTGAATTCACACAAACGCCTGTCCGGCCCGGCCCATTCGCGAGAATAGAAGACCGGGATATAATGATGCTTTTGACCTTTTCCTGCCGCCGCGCCTATTACCAGCTCGGTAGCGTTTATCTGAAGCACAGCGCTGACCTTTCGGACGGGGCGCGGTAGGTACAGGGATTTGCAGGTACAGTCTACGTCAGCGAGCCTGACCTATGGGGTAAAATTAGAGCGGGAGGCTCTTTTTTCGCGGCCGCTACGCGCTCAAAATTCTCTACGACCCGTCGCTCCGTTTGGGGTAGGAGCCTCACCGAGCGATTTTCAGTGGCCAGACCTCGAAGATTTATTTCGGATTTTCCGAATTTTGCTTGACGCCGGACCCAAATCACTTCTACATCGCTCGCCATCCCGGCCCACACAGAGGGGCGTTTCGCGATCGTCACGAACGTAGGGTCGGGATGCGATGGACGCGGGTGGCGCTGACTGACGAGAGCGCATTCTTGCGGACGGCGAAGTCGTGTGGTCCTGACGCCTCGATGGTTGGCGTCAAGTTGGCGATGAAGCACGCATCACGCCGGCGACGGTGACAACAAAGCCCGGTCACCGGGGAGAGCACGAAATAAGCTGTAACACCATCGCGTGCGGGAATGCCGGGTGATCCCGGTGCGACCGTGGTGACTAACGCGCGTGCTTACTACTCTACACGCGCGGCTGCGGGTGCAACGGGCACCCGGCATTCCCCGCGCCCCCTTGGGGTAGCCCCACGCCCTTTGTGGGCGGAAGTTTTAAGCACAACTCGGGCGCATCGCGCCGCGAGAATGCGAAGGTGTGAATTGGTATGGCGTCATTGCGAGGAGCTCTTGCGACGAAGCAATCCACTCTTGCTTTGATGTTGCGGTATGGATTGCTTCGCTTCGCTCGCAATGACAACATCCCTAGCATTGCGATAAAAATATCCCATGCAGGACCGCATAACTCAATCCTTGCCCTCGACATCATGCGCGTGCGCACCATGCGAGCGTCTCACCGTTGAGCGTTGACGAGCCCAGCCCGAAACGGCGGATCGGGAAACGTCTGCTCCCAGCCGCCGCCCGGCGCCTTGAACAACTGCACGAGATCGAGCGCCACGTTGGCCGGGGCCCCCGGGGCGAAAAGTCTCTTGAAGGCGTCGAAATCCATGCTATTATTAGAACGGCCAGCCGGATTATTTTTAATCTGGCCCGGCTTCAGGCCGCCCGCGAGGGCGACGGCGGCTTTTGCCCTGGCAATCGGAGATGCAGCGATGAACATCGTGCCGCGCGCGTCACATTGGGATGAACTGATCCGCCCCGATCGGGTCCATGGTTCGCTGTACAACGACCCCGCCATCTTCGAGGCGGAACTGCGGAACATCTGGTATCGCACCTGGGTCTATGTCGGCCATGAGAGCGAAGTTCCGAACGCCAACGATTACGTGGCGAAATCGATCGGTCCGCAATCCATCATCATGACGCGGGACGAGCAGGGCAAGGATCAACCTCCTGCTCAATCGCTGTTCGCATCGCGGCAACCAGGTCTGCTCCTACGACAAGGGCAACGCGCGGTCCTTTACCTGTCCGTTCCACTCCTGGACGTTCGCCAATGACGGCCGTCTTGTCGGTTACGCATTTCCGGACGGCTATGAAGGAACCGACAAGGCCGGGCTGGGACTTGGCCATGTCACCCGCGTGCAATCCTACCGCGGCTTCGTGTTTGGCTCGTTCGCCGCGGAAGGCCCGTCTCTTCGGGAACATCTTGGCGGGGCCGCCGAGACCATCGATCGTCTGGTTCGCACTTCGCCGGAAGGTGAGGTCGAGGTCACGGCGGGCTTTCTCAAGCATCGCGTCAAGGCCAACTGGAAATTCATCCTGGAGAATGAATGCGACGGCTATCATCCGGCCTTTGTGCATTCTTCGATTTTCGGCGTCGCCGACAGCGCCATCGGAACGCTTTATGGCGGCAAATCGACCGCGGTAACGCGCGACTATGGCAACGGCCATACCGAGATCGACCTGCGGCCGGAGTTTCGCAAGCGCGACCAGCCGTTGAGCTGGTTCGGCACCAATGAAGCGCGATTGCCGGATTATACGTCGCGGATGAAGGCCGCTTACGGCAATGAGCAGGCGCGCGAGATCATGGTCGACGGCACGCCCCATGTGATGATCTTCCCGAATCTGTTCATCGCCGAAATCCAGATGTTCGTGATCCAGCCGCTGGCGGCCGACGACAGCGTGCAACACGTTACCGCCTTGCAGTTCAAGGGTGCACCCGACATGAACCGGCGCCTGCGTCAGCAGACGATGGGATCGGTCGGTCCGGCGGGGTTGTTGCTGGCCGATGATTTGGAGATGTACGAACGCTGTCATCGTGGCGTGCTGGCGCGCAATCCCGAATGGATCTTCCTCGGTCGCGGCGAGCGCCGCGAAGGCAGCGACGCGGAGGGCTTCAAGATCGGCCACGTCACCGACGAGGTGCCGTCGCGCGGTATCTGGCGTCACTATCGCAGCCTGATGGAGGCACGGTGATGCTGTCGCGCGAAAGCAGCGCCACGCTGATGAGCGCCGTGTCGGCTTTCCTCTATATGGAGGCGCGATTCCAGGACGAGCATCAATACGAGGCCTGGGAAGCCTTGTGGACCGATGACGGCGTCTATTGGGTGCCCGCCAACGGCGCCGACATCGATCCCGAAAAGGAGATGTCGATCATTTACGACAATCGCTCGCGCATTTCGCTGCGGATCAAGCAATTGCTCACGGGCAAGCGTCACACCCAGACGCCGCAGTCGCGGCTGCGCCGGATCGTATCGAATATCGAGCTGATGGGCGAGCACAACGGCGATATCGCGGTCGCCAGCAACAGCATGGTGTTCGAATCCAGCCTGCGCGACGATACGATCTGGGCCGCGCGCAACGAATATCGGCTGCGCTACGTCGATGGCGAGTTGCGAATGGCCTACAAGAAAGTCACGCTGGTCAACAACGAAAAGGCGCTCTTTACGCTGTCGTTCCTGATCTAGGCAGAGCTCTGGTCTTGCGGGTTCGGATCGGGCTCGAAAAGAAAATGAAAAAATCCGAACGGAGGAAAGATGGGCTTGCCAATGATCGATCAGGGACCGGTTCTGCTGCGCATCGCGGACGGTGTCGCGCATCTCAGGCTCAACCGGCCCGATGCCTCCAACGGCATGAATGTCGAACTCCTGAAGGCGCTGGGCGATGCCATCATGGTCTGCCATGGCGAGCCGGACATTCGCGCGGTGCTGCTCACCGGCGAGGGCAAGAATTTCTGCGCCGGCGGCGACGTCCATGATTTTGCATCGAAGGGCGAGAAGCTTCCGGACTATCTGCGGCAGGCGACGGCCTATCTGCAAAACGCGGTCGCCGGATTGATCCGGCTCGAAGCGCCGGTGGTCACGTCCGTGCAGGGCTTCGCTGCCGGCGGCGGCGGCTTCGGACTGGTATGCGCGTCGGACATGGTGGTGGCCGGCGCGTCGGCCAAGTTCCTGGCCGGTGCAACCCGGGTCGGCATGGCGCCGGACGCCGGCGTCTCCGTCACGCTGCCGCGCCTGGTGGGATTGCGCAAAGCCACCGCGATCCTGTTGACCAATCCCGTCATCACCGCCACCGAGGCGCTGGAACTCGGCATTATCAACCGCGTCGTCCCCGACGAGGAGCTTGCCGATGCGTCGCTGAAGCTCGCGCGCGAACTCGCAGCCGGTGCGCCGAAGGCGCTGGCCGCGACCAAGCGCTTGTTGTGGAGCGGGATCGGAACCAGCGTCGAGCAATGCCTGCCCGAGGAAGCGCGGACCGTATCCGAACTATCCGGCACCGCCGACGCCCGCGAGGGGTTAGCCGCGGTGATCGAACGGCGCAAGCCGACGTTCACGGGACGCTGAAAGGTGCCGAACACCGGCACCTTGCCGTTCGGACGGCTCGACCGCCGCCGCGCCTTCATTTCGGGCGGAGCACAGGGCATCGGGGCGGCCATCGTGCGGACCTTTGCGGCCGCCGGCGCCGAAATCATCATCGGCGATCTCGATATCGCCCGTGCTGCCGATCTCGCCGGGCAGGTCGGCGCGACCGCCGCGCAGCTCGATGTCACCGACGCCGGTAAGGTGCAGCAGATCATGTCGCATCACGGGCCGTTCGATATTGTCGTCAACAATGCCGGCGCCGATCAGCATGCATTCTTCACCGACACCACCCCGGACGATTGGGCCAGGCTGCTCGCGGTCAATCTGGTCTCGGCCTTTGCCTGCACCCACGCCGCGATTGCCGGCGATGCAGGCGGCCGGTTTCGGGCGCATCATCAACATCGCCTCCGAAGCCGCGCGGCTGGGATCCAAGGGCGGCGCGGTTTACGCCGCCGCCAAGGGTGGCGTCATTGCCTTTACCAAAAGCATCGCGCGCGAGAATGCGCGCTATGGCATCACCGCGAATGTGATCGCACCCGGACCGATCCGCACCCCGATGCTCGAACAGGCGGTGGCCAAGGGCGGCGACAAGATTCTCCACGCCATGACGGACGCCACGCTGTTGCGGCGGCTGGGCGAGCCCGAAGAGATTGCCGCCGCGGCGTTGTTCCTGGCCTCCGATCAGGCGGCCTATATCACCGGTGAGACCATCGGCGTCTCCGGCGGCATGGGATTGGGCGGATAGCATGACGCGCGCGAGCGAGGACATTGCGGCCAGCACCACTCGATCTCGTGATCGAGCGCATCCGGCGTATCTATCGCGGCTGGAACCGGGGCACGTCGGTGGCGCAGATGCGGACCGATTGGGATGCTGCATTTCAGGCGGACATTGCGCCGATCTCGCATCAACGTGTCTCCGCTGGCAGGAGTGGACGGCGAATGGATCGCCGGCAGCAACGCGCCGCACGATAAGGCCATTCTCTATTTCCACGGCGGCGGCTTCCGGCTCGGCTCGGTGTCGTCGCATCGCGAATTGATCGCGCGAATTTCCGGAAGCGTGCGGCTGCCGGGTGCTCGCGATCAACTACCGGCTGGCGCCGGAATATCGTTTTCCGGCGCCGCTCGAGGATGCCCTGGCGGCCTATGGCTGGATGCTCGACCAGGGACTGAGACCGGAAAACATCGCTCTTGCCGGAGATTCCGCCGGCGGAAATCTCGTGCTGACGACCATGCTCGGCTTGCGCGAACGCGGCTTGCCACTGCCGGCGGCCGGCGTGCTGATGTCGCCCTGGACCGATCTGGCGGCAACCGGCGAGACTTATGTCAGCCGCGCCGACGCCGATCCGATCCACCAGCGGCCGATGATACTTGCTCTGGCGAAAAACTATCTCGGCGAAGGCGGTGATCCGCGCGATCCCTTGGCGTCGCCGCTGTATGCCGAACTTGCCGGGCTGCCGCCGCTCTTGATTCAGGTCGGCGACCGCGAAACGGTGCTGGCTGATTCCACGATGTTTGCGGACAGAGCGCGCGCCGCCGGCGTCGATGTCGAATTGCAGATCTGGGACGGCATGATCCATGTCTTTCAGATGTTTTCCGAGCTTCCGGAAGCACACCGGGCGATCGCTTCGATCGCCGAATTTCTGAAGCAGCACCTGCAAATGAATTCCGACAGGAGGCCACAGTGAGCGTTGTTCCCGCCGATCGGCGCGATTTGACTGATTCCGAGTTCCATTTTTCGGAACAGCCCGAGTTGCCGGAGGAGTTGCGGATGCTGCGCGAGCAGGTCCGCCGCTTTGTCGAGAAGGAGGTCATCCCCTTTGGTGAGCAATGGGAGCGCGACGGCAAAATCCCGCGCGAGATTTTCCGGCGGATGGGAGCACTCGGCTTTCTCGGCATGCGTCACGCGATCGAATATGGCGGCACTGCGATGGGACCGCTGGCGTCGCTGGTTTTTGCCGAGGAACTTGGCCGTTCGACGTTTGGCGGTTTCACCTCATCGACACTGGTACACAGCGACATGTCGGCCGTTCACATCACCCTGCGCGGCACGGCGCGGCAGAAGGAAAAATATCTTCCGGCGATCATTCGCGGCGAGACGATTTGCTCCATCGCGGTCACCGAACCCGATGCGGGGTCCGATGTTGCCGGGCTGAAGACGCGCGCCCGTCGCGACGGTGACGAATGGGTGATCAACGGCTCCAAGATGTTCATCACCAATGCCGTCTATGGCGACATTCTGATCGTAGCGGCCCGCACCGATCCGGAAGCCAAGGGCAGCCGCGGATTGTCGCTGTTCATCGTCGAGCGAACGACGCCGGGCGTATCCGTCACCAAGCTCGAGAAACATGGCTGGCTCTGTTCAGATACGGCGGAAATCGGCTTTCAGGATGTGCGTATTCCCGCAGGCAATCTGCTTGGGGAGGAGAACCGGGGCTTCTATGGCATCATGGAAACCTTCGAGAACGAGCGCATCTGCATCGGCGGGATCTGCGCCGGCGAATGCGCCAAGGCGATCGAACTGACCGCGAATTATGTGCGAAGCCGCCAGGCGTTCGGCGGTTCGCTATGGAACCAGCAGGCGGTGCGGCTCAAGCTTGCGATGCTCGCCACCAAAGCTGCCGCCGCCCGCGCGCTGGCCTATCATGCCGCGGAACTCGCCGAGGCCGGCCGCGATTGCGCGCGCGAAGTGTCGATGGTCAAGGCGCTCTCGCCGGAAGTCCTGCAGGAGGTTGTGCATGGTTGCCTGCAACTGCATGGCGGCACGGGTTTCATGCGCGGCACACCGATCGAGCGGATGGTCCGCGACGCCCGCGTGCTCACGATCGGCGGCGGCGCGACTGAGGTCATGCTCGAGGAAGTCGCCAAGCGGATGTGAGAGGTGGCCGCCAGGCTGACCACAACGGCGCGCGATAACGAGAACCGGAACAAGAGGATCGAGGGATGGAAAACCGCAATGCTGCAGATCTGGCCCGCGCCTTTTACGCGGCGCTCGCCGCTGGTGACCGTGCTCAACTGGACGCGCTACTGCACCCGGAATTCACCGGCCGCACCGCCGAGGGAATGCCGTTTGGCATTGGCGGTCATCATGACAGTCCAACCGCGATGCGCCGCAACGCCTGGGGCGCGATCGCCCGCCATTTCGATGCGCGCGCCGAACCGGAGCGATTTATCGATCTGGCCGATGGCGGCTTGCTGGTGACGGGCCGCTATCGCGGCCGGGGCAAGCAGGGCGGCGTGACCCTTGATGCAGACTTTGCGCATCTGATGACGATCGACCAGGGGCGCATCCGCTCGCTCGAGCAATACACCGACACCGCGCGCTGGCGTGAGGCCGGCGGTCCCTTGCGGGCGGTGCTGCTCGATTTCGCCGATGGCGTCGCGACCTTGCGCCTTAACCGACCGGAGCAGGGCAACGCGATCAATCCCGATATGGCCGCCGATCTCGCCGAGGCGGCGACCCAGATCGCCGAGAACACCAGCGTTCGCGCCGTCCTGATCGCCGGCAACGGAGCGAATTTTACGGTCGGCGGCGACCTCGGCGTATTCGCCGGAACGGCGCGCGAACACTTGCCGAACCGGCTGCGCCGCATGATCGACAGCTACCATCTGGCGATCGAGCGGCTGACGAGCATCGACGCGCCGGTTGTCGCGGCCGTGCGCGGCGGCGCGGGCGGCGGCGGATTGGGTCTATTGTATGCCGCCGATATCGTTGTTGCGGCCGACGACGCGCGGTTTGCTCTCGGCTACGGCGCGCTGGGCCTGACGGCGGATGGCGGCAACACCTGGTTTCTTCCGCGCATGGTGGGGATGCGGCAGGCGCAGCAGCTCTTCCTGCTCAATCGTCGCCTGAACGCGCAGGAAGCCCTCGAATTCGGTTTGGTGTCGCGTCTGGCTCCGAGCGATGCGGTGGAGACCGAGGCTGCCGCGCTCGCCGCCACGCTCGCTGCCGGTCCGACGCGCGCCTACGGCGCCGTTCGCCGCATGCTGCGTCAGTCTTTCGAGACCGGTCTTTCGGATCAGCTTGACGCCGAAAAGGAATCGATCGTCGCCGCCAGCCGCTCCGACGACGCGCAAGAGGGAATTGCCGCCTTCGTCGCCAAGCGCCGACCGCAATTTCGGGGCCAATAACCAAAAACCGACCGCAGCCGCCGGCGGTCGATATCTGATTTTTCCGAATATGCCGCTTTCAGTTCACCGGCTTGTAGCTCAGCGTACCGAACTCGGCCTGCATGATCTTCAGCTTCTGGTTGGAGAAGCGCACGCCCGGCCCGAAGCCGATCGGGGTCATCACGCCGGTGTCGAGATTTTTCGTCTTTTCGACTTCGGCGATGGTGCAGGCCCAGCTGATGTCCTTGCCGCAGCGTCCGATCGCGTCGAACAGCACCTTTGCGGCGGCATAGCCCGTCATTGTGTAGCGGTTGATGCCCTTGAACTCGGCTTCCTGGAGCAGGGGTTTGGCCTTTGCGAGGAAGGCCTGTCCGGCGGACCCGGCGAAGGGTTCGACGTAGTCGACGGCATAGATGCCGTCGCTGGCCGAACCCATCAACTTCAGCACGATCTCGATGCGGCCCGGCCAGAAGATGCCGACCACCGGCTTCACATTGAGCTTCTCCAGTTCCTTGATCATCGCCACGTTCTCGCCGATGATGCCGCCGGCCAGAAACACTTCCACGCCCGCATCCTTCAGCCGAAGCATCTCCGACGAAAAATCCTGCTGGCCTTTTTTGTAGTCGCCGCTGTAGACGACGTTCAGCTTCTTGTCCTTGACCACCGCGTCGAAGCCATCGTGCACGGCGATGCCGTAGTCGTCGTCCTGCGTGATCAATCCCCATTTCTTGCCGGGGTTTTTATCCGCCAGATAGGTCACGAGATCCCGGATACCTTCTTCGTAAGCTTGTCCGACGATGAAGACGTTCTTGCGTGGCGGCTCCCACAAGGGCTTGACGGGGCCGACGCTGATGACGGTGGGAATTCCGGATTTCTCAAGCACCGGCATCGCCGCGATCGATTGCCCGGAGCCCGAGATTCCGAGCATCGCGAACACCTTGTCGACATCGATCACCTTGCGGAGCCCCTGGATGGTTCTTGCTGTGACGTAACCGTCGTCTTCCAGGACGTATTTGATCTTGCGGCCGTTGATACCGCCCGCGGCGTTGACTTCCGCGATCGCGATCTTCACGCCGATGGTGTGGCCGACGCCGAGAATGGCCGGCGGTCCCGTGAGCGGTTCGACATCGCCGATCAGGATTTCGGTATCGGTGAAGCCCGGGTCGGCCGCAAGCGCACGTCCATCCGTCAGGTAAGCAGCCGCGAGCAGGATTGACGCGGTCGCCAGATACTTGATCATCATTCCCTCCATGATTGCCGCTGGATGCGGCGTATTTTTTTCAGTAACGCAGCGGCCAGTTCACCCAGAGCCGCCTGATGTCGTGCCACGCGCCGACCAGGCCGCGCGGCTGAAAACGCAGAAACAGGATGATGACGAGGCCGTAGAGCATGCTTTTCAGCTCCTGCGCGCCGGTCGAGAACAGGGCGTCCATCTGGGCGCTGAACAGGCTGAACACGAGCCGGGTGGCTTCCGGCAGCAACACGATCAGCACCGTTCCCAACACCGCGCCGAGCGCCGAGCCGAGGCCGCCGACGATCAAAATCGCCAGCGCCTCGATGCTCAGCAAAAACGGAAAGCCCTCGACGCTGACAAAGGAAAGATAAATCCCGTACAGCGCCCCGGCGATGCCGGTGATGAAGGCGCTGGTGACAAAGGCGAACAGCTTGTAGGCATGCAGATTGATGCCCATGACGCGGGCCGCGGTGTCGTTATCCCGTATCGCGACAAAGGCGCGTCCGACCCGGCTCCGCCTTATATTGAGCGTGGCGAACAGAGTGAGGATCGCAAAGCCGAGGCACAGCTGGGTAAAGGCGGCATCGCTGTCGAAACTCACGCCGAATATTTCCGGACGCTGCACCGCAATGCCACGCGCGCCGTTGGTGACTGTTCGCGCCTCCAGGATGACGGTATTGATAATGAATGAGAATGCGAGCGTCGTTATCGCGAGATAAAGTCCCTTAAGCCGCAGCGACGGCGCGCCGACCACCAGACTCGCCAGCGCCGGGATGATGCCGGCGCCGAGGAATCCCACCAGCGGTGGCAACCCGTATCTGGAAACCAGCACGGCATAGGCATAGGCGCCGGTGACCAGGAAGCCGACATGGCCGAGCGAGATCAGGCCGGTATAGCCCGTGAGAATATTGAGGCCGAGCGCGCCGACCACCGTGATCAGAATGATCGTCAGGAAGGAAAGCGCGTAGGAGTTCAAGAGATAGGGTGCCGCGATCAGCGCGGCGACAAGGAGCAGCGACCACAGCCAGACCGGACGCGAGTCCGTGAGTGCGACGAGTTCGCCATAGGTTTCCTTGAAATCGCCGCTGCGCATCGTCGCTCAGACCCTTTCGATGTCGCGTTCGCCGAAGATTCCGAATGGCCGGATCATCAGCACCACGATGATCATCGCAAAGCCCGCCACCTCCTTCATGGCCGAGCCGAGATAGCCGCCGGCAAGGTTTTCGGTGATTCCGATGAGAAGACCGCCGAGACCCGATCCGAGCACGGCGTCGAGGCCGCCCAGGATAGTGGCCGGGAATGCTTTCAGGCCGAGCTGATACATCGCCGGCGAAAGATCGTAGGAAAGTGCGAAGAAGACGCCGCCAATGCCCGCGATCACCGACGACGCGGCCCAGGCGATCGCATGAACGCGGGTGGCGCTGATGCCCATCAGCAGCGCGGTGCGGTCGTCGGCGGCGACCGCGCGCATCGCGATACCGAATTTGCTGTAGCGGAAGAAGGCCCACAGCATCGCGAGCATCAGCAGCAGCGTCGCGATGACAGCTATCTGGCCGGTGCGAACGCCGATGCCGCCGACGCGGACGATGGCGCGGCCGACGCCCAAATCAAGCCCATGGGGATAGGCGTCCCAGATGAAGCCGATCGACGAGCGCAGGATGACCGCCAATCCGATCGTCACCATCACGGTGGCGAACACCGGCTCGCCCAGCATCGGCCGCATCACCAGGCGTTCGATGACGAGGCCAAGCACAATGGCGAATAAAATGGCGCCAAACGCGACCACGAAGACATTGCCGCTGACCGTGGTCGAAATGGTCCATGCGACATAGGCCACCATCATGGTCATCTCGCCTTGCGCGAAATTGACCAGGCCGGTCGACTTGTAGATGACGGCGAAACCCATCGCGATCAGACCATAGATGGCGCCGATCGCGAGCCCGGAGACCAGCAGCTGAATCGAGATATGCCATCAGCCCGCCGCTCCGTAGATGATTTCCAGTTCGCGCGCGAATTTCTTCTCGATCATGGCGCGGCGCACTTTTTGTGTGGCCGTCAGTTCGCCGTCGTCGTGATCGAGCTCCTTTTCCAGGATGGCGAAGCGGCGGATGTTCTCGACCCGCGCGAACCGTTTGTTGGTGGCGGCGACAATGCCGTCGACCAGCGCATGCACCTCGGGAAGCTGGGTGAGGGATTTGTAATTGGTATAGGCCAGCGCCCTGTCGCGCGCCCACCGCCCCACCGTGTCGTAATCGACCTGGATAATGGCGCCGAGATATTTACGGGCCTCGCCGACCACGATGGCTTCCTTGATGAATTCGCTGTCCTTGAGCGCGTTCTCGATCTCGGAAGGGGCGATGTTCTTGCCGCCCGCGGTGATGATGATCGCCTTCTTGCGGTCGACGACGGTTATTTCACCATTGTCCATGATGTCGACGATGTCGCCGCTCCGCAGCCATCCGCCCGGCTCGAGCGAGGCGGTCGAGGCCTTCTCGTCGAGGAAATAGCCTTTGAAGACGCCGGGATTCCGCAAAAGAATCTCGCCGTCGGTGTCGCGCTTCCATTCGGTCTGCGGCAGCGGCAGGCCGCATCCGCCGAGGCGGTGATGGGCGCCGTGCTGGACGAAAGCGACGCCGCCGGATTCGGTCAAGCCATAGCCTTGCGACACCGGGCGCCCGACGATGTCGAAGAACCGCAGCGTTTCCGGTGATATCGATGCGCCGGCGCAGAGACGATGACGGCTGCGGCTCAATCCGAGATGGCGCTGGATATTCCGGAACATCAGGATGTAGAGCAGGCCGTAGGCGACCCGATCGCCCAGCGTCTGGCCGCCGCCTGCGAGTTGCCGGCGGTCCGACAGCTTGCGGCCCAGCGTAAAACAGGCCTTTGCGAACCGCTGCCGCAGCCAGCCGCTTTCGCCGAGCTTGAACAGGAAATGCTGCTGCAGCTTTTCGTAGATGCGGGGAACGCCGACGAAGAAAGTCGGCGCGATCTCCCGGATGTTGATCGCAACCGTATCGATCGACTCCGCGAAGTTGACGGTGCCGCCAAGGACCAGCTGCATGACCTCGGAGTAGCAGCGTTCGGCAACGTGGCAAAGCGGCAGGTAACACACCGATTCGAACGGCTTGACGGCGATATCGACCGCCCCGGCATAGGCAAATGCCGCATAGACCAGATTGCGATGCGTGAGCATGGCGCCTTTCGGCGGGCCGGTGGTGCCGGAAGTATAGACCAGGATGCAGACGTCGTCGGGCGAGGCCTGGTCGATCCGGCGATCGAGGGTTGCGTTCGCGTCAGGCTGCGCCAGGGCATAGCTGTTGCCGAGTTCGCACAGCGCTTCGAACGACATCAGTTGCTTCTGGCGATAGTGCCGCAAGCCCTTCATGTCGATGCAGACGATCGCCTCGAGCGCGGGCAGCGCATCATCGGCGATGGCGTCGAGCACCTTGTCGGTCTGCTCCTGATCGCCGGTCACGACGACGCGCGCGCCGCAGTGCCGAACGATGTACTGCAACTCAACCCACGGATTGGTTGGATAGATACCGACCGCGATTGCGCCGATCATCTGGATGCCGAGATCGGTGTAAAACCATTCAGGCGTATCCTCGCCCGCGATGGCGACGCGGTCGCCAGGCTTGATTCCGAGCGACATCAGCCCGAGCGCGACCAGGCGCGCCGTCGCGTAATAGTGGTTCCAGGAATAGCGCTTCCAGATCCCGTGCTCCTTCTCGCGGAGCGCGAGCCGATCGCCATGGAGCCCGGCGCGCTGGCGCAGCAGTTGCGGAATGGTGATCGCGGCGTCCTGCAATGCATCGTGCAGTGACGTAGTATTGGGCGCGAGCGTGGTTCGCGCCGGCTTCACCGTGATCGGTGGCTGCAGGGTTCGCATGGTTTCAAGCGCTGACATCGGCCACCGCTCTCTGGCCGGCATCAATCTCGCGATGGCCGCCGAGATAAGCTTCGGCGACGGCCGGATCGCCCCGCACCTGGTCCGGTGTGCCTGACGCGATCTTGCGTCCGAAATTCAGGACATGGACGGAATCCGAGATGTCCATCACGATCCGCATCTCGTGCTCGATCATCACCACCGTGACGCCGAGTTCGTCACGAATGTCGAGCACGAACCTGGCGATGTCTTCGGTCTCCTCCTGGTTCATGCCCGATACCATTTCGTCGAGCAGCAACAGCTTCGGTTCGCAGGCGAGCGCGCGGGCCAGCTCGACGCGCTTCTGTTGGCCATAGGACAGCGTTCCGACAATGGCGTCGCGGATGTGTTCGATCTCGAGGAATTCGATGATCTCTTCGACCCGCCGCCGGGCGTCGATTTCTTCGGATCGGGTGCGGCCGAAGAACAGCACGGCGTCGAGAACGCCGGAACGCAAATGGGTGTGACGGCCGGTCAGGATGTTTTCGACCACCGTGCCATGCTTGAACAGCGCCAGATTTTGAAAGGTTCGGCCGATGCCGATGGCGGCAAAACGCCACGGCGAGACGCGGGCCAGATCGGTTTCGCCGAACATGATGCGGCCGGCGCTTGGCCGCAGCACGCCGCTGATGATGTTGAACAGCGTGGTCTTCCCGGCGCCGTTGGGACCGATGACGCTGCAGATTTCACCCGTCGCCACGCTGAGACTGACGTCGGAAATGGCCTTGAGGCCGCCAAAGTTCTTGCTGATGTTTTCGACCGAAAGCAGCGCGGTCACGACAACCACCTCTTGCGCCGCTTGTAGTGCTTGACGTCGCGCAGGCTTTTGCGGCCCGCGCCGGATACGCCAAGATAAAATTCCCGCACATCTTCGTTGGCAGACAGCTTCTCGGCGGTACCGTCGAGAACAACGCGCCCGGTCTCGAGAATGTAGGCGTAGTCGGCGATATCCAGCGCGCGTTGCGCGTTTTGCTCGACCAGCAGCACCGTCATCTTCATCGCGTCGCGCAACTTGACGATCACTTCATAGATCCGGTCGATGATCAGCGGCGCGAGGCCAAGCGACGGCTCATCGAGGGCGAGAAGCACGGGACCCGTCATCAGCGCGCGGCCGATCGCCAGCATCTGCTGCTCGCCGCCGGACATGTACCCGGCGATCTGGTCGCGCCGTTCGAACAGGCGCGGGAACAGCGCGAACACCTGGTCGCGCCGGTCGCGGGCTTCCGCTGATGTCCGGGTGTACCCGCCCATTTGCAGGTTCTCGTCGATGGTCAGCGCCGGAAATACGCGCCGGCCTTCGGGCACCTGCACAATGCCACGCCGCACCAGCTCGTCGGGCGCCAGCCGATGCACGTCCTCATTCCGGAATCGGATGGTGCCGTTCTCGATCACGCCTTCCTCGGTGTAGAGAATGCCGGACATCGCTTTCAGAAGCGTCGATTTTCCCGCACCGTTGGATCCGAGCAGCGCGACGATGCTACCTTCGGAAACGGCTATGCTGACGTCGCGGATGGCCTCGATGGCGTTGTCGTAGACGATACGGATATTGCGAAATTCCAGCAGGCGCGGAGGTTCGGGTGTGATCTGGTCGCCTCTGATGTCCGCCCGGGTCGAGATCGCCATTGGCCCAACGTTCCTCTGGATCAAACCCTGCGGGCCAGCGGAGTCGGCTGCCGTCGAGCAAGGATCGCGTCGGTGACGATCTTGGCCGTTTCGGCGCAGGCTTGCGTTCCCCCGTTGCCATATTCCTTCACCGCGTCGCCCACGCACCACAGGCCATCGATGCCGGTCTCGCGCGGCAGATCGTAGCCCGCACAACTGCGTTGCGCCGGCCAATCGTCCCGCATTACGCGGGTCGATAGAATCCTGGCCTGACTGAAATTCGGAAACTGCTCACGCAGATCGGCAAGCGCCAGCTCGACTTCTGCTCCTGAGTCAAAATCACCCAGCGCCGGAATTGGCACCGCATAGGCCACATACAGATGCCAGCCCGGCGGCGCCAGCTCGGGGCAGGTCGCGGTAAGATTGGCCATGTTGCAGAGCCGGCGGGTCTTGCCGAACGTCACGATGCCCGGATGGGAGAGCAGCGGTTGCTGGCTCGCGATGTTGATGACGATATTAGCTGCGGCGCGAAGTCCGTTTCGCACCCGCTCAACATAGTCGGAGGGAAACGCGGTCTCGCCGCCGAGCGCGACAGTAGCTTTGGGGCCGGCATTGCTGATGATCAGGTCGGTATCGATCCGTATATTCTGTCCGTCCCTGACAACGCTGACACCTTCGGCGCGGCCGTCCCTGGTGTGGATCGCCGTCGCCGGCGTGGCCAGCCAGATCTCGCCGTTGCGTTCGATCGCCGAGCCAAGTGCATTCCAGACGCCGATGGTGCCTTGCGGGCAGAATCCAAAACGCTTGAACGCGCCCTTGGCTGTGAAATAGGTCAGGAAGGCGCGGGCCGGCAACTCGTCAGCGTTGCAGGCAAAGATCGCCGCGCACAGGTTACGGAAGATGGCGTGAACCGAGGCGTTGCTGGTGTAGGATTTGAGCCAGTCTTCAGTGGATTGCCGTCCGTCCGGAAGATTGCCGGCGCGGGCGTCAGCGAATTTTTCCAGGATGCGTGAGGCCTGCTTGGTCAATTGACCGAGCAGCAGCGACCACCCACCCCGGCCGACATCGATCAGCTTGCCGTCGATGAAGAAGGAACTGGCAGGTTCCGGGGTGCGGATGTCGAGCGCTGCACCGACGGTATTGAAGGTCTCCTCGAATACGCCGCCGAGCTCGATCGCAATGGCGCCGATGTTGACCTTGAAGCCGTCGATTTCTTCGGTCGAGGCGCGACCGCCGATGCGGTCCTTGTCATCGACGACGATGGTGTGCAGTCCGGCATGGGAAAGCCGGGCCGCGGCGCAAAGCCCGCCCGCGCCGGCGCCAATCACCACCGCATCCGCCCGAACAACCGTCATTGTGCCTCCCCGAGAGTGCCGCGCGGTTGATCCGGGCTTGGTAACTCGTGCGATGCGCAGCTTTATATTATAATCCGACTAGCCGTTCAATCAATTTTTTGCAATAAGGTTCGAAGCGGCCGCTTTGCCGCCTTCGGGGTCAGGCCCGCGGCGAGAAACTGTCGGCTATGCGTCGATGCCGCTATCCGAAAAGGCCGCTGAATCAGATATGGATGTGCCGAGACGTACGATCAAAAAAAGACCTGCGATCAAACAAGACCTGCGATCAAAAGCTGAAGCGGAATCGGACAACATCCCATGGCGCGAACTCGCTCTGAAAACTACGACGGCATTTATCTGGGTATTTTGACCAATGCGGCGGCGCTGTTTTCCGCGCAGGGGTATATGCGCAGTTCGATCGCCGATCTCGCCGATGCCTGCAAGCTGTCGCGCGGCGCGCTTTATCATTACTTCGATTCCAAGGAGGCGATCCTGTTTGCCATCCTTGACGCCCATGTCCGCGAGATGATTCAGCGGGTCGAAGCTGCGGTTACCGAGGGCGGCTCGACGCTGACGCAATTTCGAAATGTCATTCGCACCATTGTCGAGGTCAACGCCAAGTCGCCCCACGAGCAACGCGTCCTGATTCACGATCTGCCATTTCTCAACGAGGATGAGCAGCAAGCCATCAAGAACCTGGAGCGGCAGCTCGTGGATATCGTCACGGATCTTTTGGTCCGGCTCGACGCCGAAGGAAAAATCGTCAAGCGAACCAAGAAGATCTACACCATGATCCTGTTCGGGATCATCAACTTTACCTACACATGGTATGATCCGAAAGGCGGCATTGGCCCCAGGGAATTCGCCGACACCGCGGTCGAGCTTTTTCTAAACGGGTTTGCGCCCGGCCATGCGGTCAAGTCCAGCCTGGCCAGCCGGCGCGAGAAAGCCTAGAGCTTTTCCGTTCCGATAGAATCGGAACGGAGGCTCTATTTATTTGTTTTGACGCGTTTTCTTCACGCGAACTGGTATCCACTTCGCTCGAAAACGCTCTAGCCCGGAGAAAAATGGCTGGCGGCGCTTAATCGCCGGCAGAGCGCGTGGTTGCGAATTGCGGAAATATTTCGGCGACCACCGGCCCGTCGGTTCGCCAGGAATAGCAGCCGTCGATGAAAAATGGCCGCTCGCCGACGGCGCGATGATGGTCCATCGCATCGCGGCTTTCCGGCGATTTGCCATGAGTCATGGTCTGAAACAGGGTCGTGACAGCGGGACCGAGCAGCTCCGACAAGTGGGTGCAGGTCTCCAGTCGCCCGATCTTGCGCCGAACGGTCTCGCGCCACCCCTTGCCGATGCGCTCGCCCACCAGGCGCTGCAATATAGGTTCGACGTCGATGCAGGTCGGATAAGGCGTGGCACGCATCATGGCCTGCGCTTCGCGAATGGTCAGGGAATCATCGACCGCGAGCCGCAAGCCGATGTCATGAACGGGATCGCCAGGCTGAAGTTCGCCCCGGAAACGGTCGCGTTGTGCGAAGGGCTTGGTGTCGAGCAGCCGCGCCTCGACTTCCCACAGTCCGTCGTTGCGGAGGTAACCGCTGCATTCGATCGACCGGCGATGCATCAGGCGACGCCGGCCGCCGTTGTCCTCATTGGTATCGGTCATTTTCTTTTTGTCCTTGCTGACGAAACTAGCTGATCCGGACGACCATCTTTCCAAGCGCCGAACGGGTTTGCATGGTCGTGAAGGCATCGCGAAAATCCTCGAATGCAAATAT
The DNA here is from genome assembly GCA_963771225.1 of uncultured Pseudomonadota bacterium. Classification (GTDB taxonomy): domain Bacteria; phylum Pseudomonadota; class Alphaproteobacteria; order Rhizobiales; family Xanthobacteraceae; genus Bradyrhizobium. The sequence continues at coordinate 169,005 of CAVYSR010000021.1, forward strand.
CTTGCCGACAACCGGATCGAGTTTCTTTTCCGTGAGCCATGTGAACAGCTGGGACATCACCCGCCTCTGCGCCTCCGGCTCACGGTGAGGGATTTGAGCGACGTCGACGCCCAGCAGGATTCCGCCCTTCAGAAGCGGCAGGTTGAACGGCAACGCAGGGATGCTTCCGGCGGCGAATCCGACCACGAGATGTCGGCCGCCCCAGGCAATCGAACGAAATGCCTGCAAGGCGACATCACCGCCCACCGGATCGATGATCACATCGGCGCCATGACCGCCGGTCAAGCTCTTGAACGCGTCACGCCAATTCGTCTGCGTGTAATCCACCGTGGCGTCGGCGCCGAAGCGGGTCGCAAACTTCCGCTTCTCCTCGGTCGAGGCTGCGGCAATCACGCGGGCGCCCAGCAGTTTGCCGATCTGAACCGCGGCAATCCCGACCCCGCCCGCGGCACCCAATACCAGAAGATACTCGTTCGCGCGCAGCCTTGCCCGCTCGCTCAATGCATAGAGTGACGTCAGGTAGTTGGTGCGGAATGACGCACCGACCTCGGGACTGATGCCGTCCGGCATGACTTGCAGCGCCGCCGCCGGTACTGCGACAAATTCCGCGAGCGCGCCCGACCGCGCCATGCCCATCACCGACATGCCGGGCGTAAATCCCGAGACATCGGCCGCCGCTTCGTCGACGACGCCGGCGAATTCCGATCCGGGCGTGAAGGGGAGTGCATCCTTGGTCTGGTATAGCCCCTGCACCTTCAGACCGTCGACGAAGCCGACGCTCGCGGCCTGGATCCTGACCCGCACATGGCCGGCCGAAACCTCCGGCATGGGAACCTGCTTCAGCCGGATATTATCGATGGAATCGTATCTCTCGACCACGACGGCCTGCATTTTTCACCCTTGCTCAGTACGCTGGCGCAATAGCGAAGGATGTGCCTCCTAAGGTCGTCGCAGTTCAAGCCTTGAATAATTTGACCGACTGTCCGGATTATAGTAAATCAAGCCGCTTTGGCATCCCGCTAGCTGTGGCTAGCCGATATGAGCCACGCTGAACGAGACGAGTTGAGTACGGCGCAAACAAGATCATCAAAAAGGATCGTGAGAGAGAGGTGGCCGGTCGGACGAATTGACTCCAAAACGCGGCCGTCCTCAAATGCTTGCAATGATAGCCATAAGGAAAACACCATGGTTGACGCGCTGATCATCGATGCATGCAGAACGCCGCGAGGCATTGGCAAGGTCGGAAAAGGTGCGCTGGCCGGCATTCATCCGCAGCAGCTCGGTGCTGCCGTGTTGCGGGCGCTGGCCGATCGCACCGGGATCGATACCGCCGATGTCGACGACATTGTCTGGGGCACCAGTTCCCAGCGCGGCCAGCAAAGCGGCGATCTCGGCCGGATGTCCGCTCTCGATGCCGGATATGACTTCCGTGCCAGCGGCGTGACGCTCGACCGCTTCTGCGGATCCGGCATCACCAGCGTCAACATGGCAGCCGCCGCTATCATGTCGGGCTTCGAGGATCTCGTGATCGCCGGTGGTACCGAGATGATGTCGATGGAGGGACGCCGCGGCGAAGGCCCCATGATGATGGACTCCGGCAATCTTCGCCTCCGCGCCAGGCATCCGCAATCGCATCAGGGCGTTTGCGCCGACGCCGTCGCGACGCTCGAAGGTATCACCCGGCAGGACGTCGATGCGTTGGGGCTTGAGAGCCAGCAAAAGGCCGCCAACGCCATCAGCCGCGGCTATTTCGACAGGAGTTCTGGTGCCGGTTCATCGCGAAGACGGCAGCCTTGCGCTCGATCGCGAGGAATATCCGCGGCCGCAGACCACGCTGGAGGGGCTTGCCGGCCTGAAGCCGGCCTTCACCGCGGTGGCGGACTATCCGCTGGACGACAAGGGCACGACCTACCGCAATCTGATTCTGCAAAAATATCCTGATCTGGAAATCGATTTCATGCACCATGCCGGTAATTCGTCCGGCGTGGTCGATGGTTCGGCCGCAATTCTGCTGGCTTCGCCGAACTATGCCAAGGCGCATGGCCTGAAGCCACGCGCGCGCGTGCTGGCGATGGCCAATATGGGCGACTCGCCGACCTTGATGCTCAATGCTCCGGTACCGGCCGCGCGCAAGGTGCTGGCGAAAGCAGGCCTAACGCTCGACGATATCGATCTGTTCGAGATCAACGAGGCATTCGCGGTGGTTGCGGAGAAATTCATTCGTGACCTCGACCTCGACCGCAACAAGGTCAATGTCAATGGCGGATCGATCGCGCTCGGTCATCCGATCGGTGCGACCGGCTCGATTTTGATCGGCACCGTCCTCGACGAGCTGGAACGGCGCGATCTCAAGCGGGGTCTCGTGACCATGTGTGCCGCCGGCGGCATGGCGCCGGCCATCATCATCGAGCGCGTCTAGGGTGGGTGAAGGCTGGAATCAGCCGTTGGCTACGGCACGGCCTTCCAGACGGGTCTCCGTGACAACGCGATTTCGTCCGGTTCGCTTGGCCAAATACAGCGCGCTGTCACAGCGCTCCAGGAATTGAGCCATCGATTCGCCCGGTCGAAACTGCGCAACGCCGACGGATACGGTGATGCCCGGCAGAATATCGCCGGTGGAGCGGCGGGTGATCTGGCACTCCGCAACCGACCGGCGGATGCGTTCGGCGACGGCCTCGCAAGCGGCTAGGGCTGTGCCCGGAAGGACAGCGATCAGTTCTTCCCCGCCGTAGCGAGCCGGCAGATCGCTTTCACGGACACCATCCCGCAGCGCCTTGGCCATCAGCCGGAGCACCTGATCCCCAACGCCGTGCCCGAAATTGTCATTGAACTTCTTGAAGCGATCGATGTCGATCAGCAGCACGCTGAGCGGTTCGCCCGCCTCCATCGCGGAAGTCTGGGCAACGCGGAGAAATTCATCCAAAGCCCGGCGATTGGGAAGGCCGGTGAGCGTATCGGTATTGGCCCGTTGTTCCGCCTTGTTCAGGGATTCGCGGATGGTGTCCAGTTCGCGTGAAGTCTCGCTGAGATTGATCTCGAGTTTCGAGGCGCGCGCTGCGGCCTTGGTCAGTTCGTCCATCAGACATTCGACCAGCGGTCTTGGGTCGATGCCGCTTTCAGCGCGTTCCGCGACGTCGCCGATGGCCCGAATTTGAGTGTGGTTGTCGGCGATCGCTTGCGCGACGAAGCGCTGCGCGGCGGCCATAATGGATTTCAATTGTTCGGGGACATTGCTGTCGGTGGCGCTCGCAGGGCCGGCAGCCAGATATGTCGAGAATAATTCCCGGTTCGTTGCTGTATCGAACCTTCTTTTGCCGGCAATCAGAATATCGATGGTCCGCTTTAATTCCGGCCCGGTGTCGCATGAATAATTAAACCAGACGGCAAAATTGTTCGGCGTCGGAGCCACCCCGTGTTGCACCATAAGACGGTTGGCGCGCTCCGCCATCGCCGTTGCATAATCGAGATCGAATTCTTCGAACGCGGCGGCAATCATGATTTAAATACCCCAAATCTAAAATGTAAACCCCGGTAGACCCAGGCCTGTGCTTCGGCGGCGCGAATTCGCAATTTGAAGCGCGCGCAGAGGTGCTAGGGGCGATGATCCCCCAGTTGCAGCCGTCGACCGGCCAAATTCGCCAGAAGAGTCATTGATCTCATGTGCCGGCACGGGTTTGCTGTACAAATATCCCTGAACCTCGATGCAGCCTTCCAGGTTCAAACACCGCATTTGTTCCTCGGTCTCGACACCTTCGGCGGTGGTGGTCATGCCGAAGCTCACTCCAAGACCGGCAATGGCGCGGACAATTGCCAGGCTTCCTTCATCCACCAGCAGGTCACGCACAAACGACTGATCGATCTTGATCTTGTCGAATTGAAAGCTCCGGAGGTAGCCGATGCTGGAGTAGCCAGTGCCGAAATCATCCATCGATATCCGAACGCCGAGATCCCGCAATTGGTTCAGAATTGCAATATTGCGCTCCGACTTCTCGAGCAATACGGTTTCCGTGATTTCGAGTTCGAGGCGGGACGCCGGCAATCCCGACGACGCCAGGGCGCTCACGACGGTGGAAACCAGATTGCCCTTGGAGAACTGCAGCGGCGACAAATTGACCGAGATGCAGATGCCATCCGGCCATTCCATCGCTTCCGCGCATGCCTGTCTCAACGCCCATTCGCCGAGTTGAACGATCAGGCCCATCTCTTCCGCAACCGGAATGAATTCAGCAGGAGGCACTGCGCCGCGCTCGGGATGCTCCCATCGCATCAGCGCCTCAAAGGCGGTGACCTTCTTGGTCTGCAGATTGACCAGCGGCTGATAGTAGAGCCTGAAGCAATCTTGCGCGAGCGCGGTGCGCATATCGCGCTCCAGCAGGCGGCGTGTCTGGACGACCGCATCCATTTCGGGATCGAACATCCGATAGGTGCCACGGCCGTCTGCTTTCGCGCTATACATCGCGAGATCGGCGCTCTTCAGGAAGGTTTCCGTGCTCATATCGCCGGGATGCGCGACGGCGACCCCAACGCTGGCTCCTACTGTTACATCGTGACCGTCGACACTGCAGGGTTGACCGACAATCTCGATGATCTTTTCCGCCAGCGCGATCGACGAAGCAGGCTGGGCGACCGACATCTGCAAAATCGCAAACTCGTCGCCGCCAAGCCGCGCGATACGGTCGGTTCGCGGCAGAATATCGCGGAGCTTGGCCGCGACCGATTTGAGAAGCAGGTCGCCGACGGAATGACCAAGGGTGTCGTTGACGGCCTTGAAGCCGTCGAGATCCAGAAACAGCACCGCCAAAGGATGCGGCGTTACCGAAACATCCTTAAGCGCTTCTTCAAGCTGCTCCTTGAACAGCAGACGATTGCCGAGTCCGGTCAACGAGTCGTGATAGGCGAGATATTGCGACCGCGCCTGCGATTCTTCGCGGTCGGCAATTTCCACCTTGAGCCTTTGGTTGGCATCGATCAGGCGACTGGTACGTTCCTCTACGCGGCGTTCCAGATCTTCATTGGCCTTGCGCAACTCATCGTTCACCCGCGCGACCTGCTGTTCGGCGCGCTTGCGGCTGATCTGGGTGTTGACACGGGCCAGCGCGACCGCGAAGTCCACCGGCTTGGTGACATAATCGTTGGCGCCAAGTTCCAGCGCATCGACGATATTGGCGCTTTCGGATTTGGCGGTCACCATGATGACAGGCAGCGCCGATTCGGATCGCTGACTGCGAATGCGCTTGAGGGTTTCGATCCCGTCGATCCCCGGCATCATGACGTCGAGAAGGACCAGATCGAAAGGGCCCTTGTCGATCAGTTCAATGGCGGTGAGGCCGTTATCGGCTTCCACAACGTCGAAGCCGCGGCGCTGAAAACGCCGGGTCAATATCGTTCGATTGTCGCTAATATCGTCGACGATAAGGATACGGGGTCTCGGATTGCCAATTTTGTCGGCGGCGTCCGACGCCTCGATTTCGGGTCTCAGCAATGTCACGCCTTGCAACATGGAATTTGGTGCGGACATGGATTAAACTTTCAGGTTTTAGATCGCGAGCGCGTTTGCAAATTGCGGAGTCATATCGGAGCTCTCGTCGTGAGCTTCCATCCAGGCAAGAATACGAATTGTGAAGCACGATCCATGGCCAGGCTCGCTGGTCGCCGAGATGCCACCGCCCATGAGCGCGCATAATTTCTGGCTCAGCGCCAGGCCGAGCCCGGTTCCGCCATATTTATTGGATGTCGAACGAGTAGCCTGGCCGAAGTTCTGGAACAGGCGTCCGATGTCGGATTGCGCGATGCCGATTCCGGTGTCGTGCACCTGAATCTCGATCCAGTCTCCGGCGTGGCTCTTGCGGCGCTGGACCGACAGCGTGATGGTTCCGTCCTGGGTGAACTTTGCAGCGTTGCTCATCAGGTTCAACGCCGCCTGCCGCAACTTGGTTTGATCGGTCGAGACAGTCCCGAGATTGTTGGAGCACTTGACCACCAGCCTGTTACCGTTTTCGGCAACCATCGGCTGGACGTTGGCGACGATCTCGCGGACCATCTCATTGAGATCGAATTTCTCGATCTTCAACTCGACGAAATTCGACTCGATCTTCGAAAGATCGAGCACGTCGGTCACCAGCGACAGCAGGTGTTTCCCAGCGGCATTGATGCGTTCGAGATCCAGCTTCTTGTGATCGTTCTTGCCGTCGAGCTCGACGCCTTCCAGGAGAATTTCGCTGAATCCGATCACGGCATTCAGTGGCGTCCGCAGTTCATGGCTCATCTTGGCCAGGAAAATCGACTTCGCCCGATTGGCGACATCGGCCATATCCTTGGCCTGGCGCAGGCGGATTGCCGTTTCTCGATGCCGTTCGGCTTCGCGCTCGAGATCGGAGCGCATCGCGATCATGTTGGCGTAATAGATCGCCATCCACGACATGTAGATCGTTGCGGACAGGATGGAGATCCAGCCGACCGTTGAAAGCTCCTCCAGCGGAACGAGTTCGGGGAAGCCCCAAGCAAGATCGGCAACACAGAAACCAAGAATATTGAAAGTGAACAGCCCGACCACGAGGATCGGACGGTCGGACAAATAGAAGAAACCCAGCAATAGGCTGATAATCAACCAGGGGAGGAACGGAGAACTCACTCCGCCGTAATAATAAGACCCGAATAGAGAAGTGAAGGCGAGCAGTTCAACCGACATCAGGGCTGACAGCTGCAGACTGCCGCTATATCTGTAGACGAACGGCAGCGCCCAGAACAGCCATATGCAAATGATCACGGTCCAGCACGCAATACCGGGATTCGGATCGCTGAGATAAAGAAACAGGCTGATCGATTGCGACAGCGCTGGGCCGAACAGAAGGGTGAAGACGAAATTTCTTGCAAGGCTCAGCTCCGAGCGCTCGGCCTTCGCTGCAGATGGAATGAACCAATCGATCATTCTGATAAGGTGATCCAAGGTCAGCATGCTGGACGCCCCTGATGACTTCTGTCAGCACGGAACCTAGCGTAAGTGCTTTTAAGAATTGGTTTAGGCGACGGTTCCACGGATTAACGTGACTTTAAGCGGGACCTGAAAGTCTAGTATCAAGCAACGGTGTGCGGGTTGCCGCTCCACGACGCCGGAAGATTGGGCCGTTGCGGCAGCATGGTTTGTAAAATGTAAAACATTGACGCAGAAGGCGGCGCAAATTTCATGAAAGCCAAGTTCGCAGAAATGATTGCGGCTCTTGACCGCCTCGTTAACTACTTCATCCCGCCCGAAATAGCGGCTGATCGCGACGCCCGAAACCGCGCTCACGTTTTTCTGGTTAGCCATATTCTCGGGCCGTTTATCGGCAACGTCGTCCCGATAGCTTTGTATGTTTTAGATCCCGCGCCAGGATATGAAGTTGTCGTGTTGGCGATTTCAATCACCGCATTCTGGATCTTTCCGTTCGTGTTGCGAGCCGGGGCGCCATACAATCCGCTGGCGCTGGTCTCGATTCAGAATCTGACTTTTTGCATTCTCTGGGGTTGCTACTTTTACGGGGGGGTAAGGTCTCCAACGCTGGCGTGGGTGCTGGTAATCCCGCTGCTGGCGTTCTTCTATCTGGGTTCGTCCAAGTCGCTTCGTCTGATCGTTATGACGATGTTTGCCGTGAACCTGGCAATCTTCTCCTGCCTTTATTTGTTTGGTTACCCAATCAAGACCGACCTGCCGGTCGCGGCGATGCAGGGCCTGGGACTCGTCTCGACTGTGGCCGCATCGATCTACGTGGCGATGATGGCGCTATATTACGCCAAGATACAGGCGTCGCAGTCCGAGCTTGAGAGCGAGATGCGGGAGCATATGGCGACGGCCTCGGAGCTGCGTCGTGCCACCGAGGAGGCCGAGCGGGCCGGGGCGGCCAAGGCCGACTTCCTTGCCAAGATGAGCCACGAGTTGCGCACGCCGCTCAATGCCGTCATCGGCTATAGCCAGATCCTGCTCGAGGATGCCGAAGACGAAGAGGATGTTGAAAGCATTGGCGACCTGACCAAGATTCATGATGCCGGTCAGCATCTGCTCAAGCTCGTCAACGAGGTGCTCGACCTGTCAAAGATCGAGGCCGGCAAGATGGAGTTGGACCTCGAAGAAACCCATCTGGCCGAATTGCTCAGCGAGATAGTCGGCGCGGCGAGGCCGGCTGCCGCCAAAAACGGCAACGAGGTTGTCTGCTGGCTCGCTCCGAATCTGGGAACGGCCCTTTGCGATGCCGGCAAATTCCGCAACATGGCGGGCCAGTTGCTGGATAACGCAATGAAGTTCACGCACCACGGCAAGGTTGAGGTTGTCGCCGAGCGTCAGGTGGACGAACTCGGCGACGATCTCGTGGTCCGCGTCATCGACACCGGCATCGGTATCGCGCCCGCTCAGATCGCCAACCTGTTCGAGAAGTTCACCGTTGCCGACGACTCCAGCACCAGCAAATACGGCGGCACCGGTTTGGGCCTGGCGCTCAGCCAGCGGCTCTGCAAATTGATGGGCGGCGAGATCGTTGTCGAAAGCGAGGTCGACAAGGGCAGTTGCTTCACGATCCGCCTGCCGCTGGTCGCCGGACGGCGAAAGGCAGATGCCTTCGTTGCGGCGACGCTGGTCCCGGAGACCTCCGGCTTTCACCTGCAATTGGATGCGGAAGCCGCCAATGCCTAAAATCCTGCTGGTTGAGGACAACGCGATCAATCGGGATATGCTGACGCGGCGCCTGCAGCGTCACGGCTTCTCGGTCTGCTGCGCTCACGATGGCGCCCAGGGCGTTGCGATGGCCGCGAGCGAGATGCCGGATTTGATCCTGATGGATGTTGCGCTGGGCGAGATGGATGGCTGGGAAGCCACCCAATTGATCAAGGCCAATCCTGCGACATCCGCAATCCCGATCGTCGCGTTGACGGCGCACGCGCTCGCCAGCGATCGGGACAAGAGCGTCGAGGTCGGGTGCTCCGATTTCGATACCAAGCCGGTCGACATGCAGCGGTTGCTGGGCAAAATTCGGACTGTCTGCCCTGCCGCGGATCAGCGAGAGCGCCGTCGCCTGACGTTCCGATCGCGGACGGCTCCGTCCGGATCGCGGGAGCTTCAGAATCTATGGCCACACCTGCGCAATCGCTGAACCGGGGCTCCCGCACGCCACTAAAGCCTGAACGTTAAGGAATTAACCGATATGGACCGTAGTCGGCATCAGCAGAAATTTCGATGCCGCCGCCAGCGGACGAGGGTCAGAGCCGCAAGTGCCAAAAAAATGGAAACCCGTGTGAGGCTGGTTTGTGGGGCAATTCGGTGCTTGGCGTGCATCATCAAGTCCGCGACTTGAAACGATCCGGCATCCGCCAAACAACATATTCCCTGTGCCGATGACCGCGATTATGGTCAAGGATCGACCAATTGCCTGCCTTCGTCAGCCTCCCGAGCGCCCCGCGTGGGTGCAGGGTCTTATTCCAGCGCCCATTCGAAGAAGCTAACCAGGTAGCGCGGCGCCTTTGTTGGGCATCGGCTGCAGCAGGTAGAAGGCCGAGCGGAAACCGACCTGCATGTAAAGCAGGCTCAAGAGGAAGAGGCCGGCAGACTTCGGCGGCAGACGGCGCACCGTCACCACCTTAAGGCCTTGCTCTGACGCCAGTTTTTCGATCCGCCCACGAAACCAGATCGGGAATTGAATAAGCAGCCGGCCATCTTCGGCAAGGTGTTGGCCCACCTGCGCAGAAGAGAGTGGGAAGATAGCGCACCGAGGTCGCGAATTGTTTATCCTCATTTTCGAATTCGGCTTCGATATAGGGTGGGTTCGCCAGGATGAGATCGAACCTGCCCTCGACGCCCGAGAACATGTCGCTTTGCTTGACCGCGACGTTGTTCAGTCCGTTGAGCCGGCAGTTCTCCTCGGTGTTCTTGACCGCCGAGGAATTGATGTCGACGGCTACCAATTCACGCACCTTCGGGGCACAGAACACCGCGCCGACACCGCTGCCGCAACCGAGGTCGAGCATCCGGTCGCCTTCACGACAGTAATCGGCGCAGGCATATTCGTTCTCGAGCGGCTTATAGACGTCGGGAAACACGACCAGTCGTTTGCCTTGAATGGTTATCGACGGCCAAATTGAATTCAGCGCCCTGACGTAGGGATACCAAAAGGTCATGACGGCGTGTTTTGTAGTCGACCAGATTCTCATTACCGTAGTTCCTGTGTGGGCCTCCGCCGATTTGAGCATGAGCAGGTTAAAAAGCGAGATACCGCGCGATGCAGTTATTGCCGCCGGATGCGGAGGCGAATCCGTTCTTTATCCGACGCCGTTAATTGATTCTGAACTATCTGTTTCCGCAATTGAATAACCAAAGACCTAGTTTGATCTGCGATTGTGCCTTCGGATTCTTTGGGCCGTGTCAAAAACAATGCGATATTAATTTTGTTTCAGCATCGTTCTCCCTGGACGGCAACAAATCCATTAAAGAAAAGCCGAACAGGGGCAAGATGTCGAACACCAACAACGCATATATTCCGCCCGCCGCCTTGACCGGCAGCGTGAGAGATTTTCGCGTGCCGGGTGGCGCGGATCTGCTTGGCCGGACCGAAGGCTTTTTCAAGTGGCAGGACCTGCGCCGTCAAAATGGCCTCTGGCCGTATTCGCGGGCGACCGAAGACGGCCCCAATACGGTATGCTGGGCGCAGGACGATAGCGGCAACAAAATGCGCGGCGTCAATTTTGCATCGCAGGACTATCTGAGCCTGTCGTCGCATTCCGCAATCAAGGCGACCGCCAAGGAAACGATCGAGCGTTGCGGTGTGCACAGCGCGGGCTCGCCGGCGCTGGTCGGCAACACTTCCTACTCCGTGGCGCTTGAGCGCAGGATCGCCGACTTCCTCAAGATGGAGGAAGTGGTGTTATATCCGACCGGATGGGCAGCGGGCTTTGGCGTGATCAAGGGCCTGGTTCGTTCGGCCGACCACGTGGTCATGGATATGTTGTCGCATTCCTGTCTGCAGGAGGGCGCCAACGCAGCCACCACCAACGTCCATCTCTTCCGTCATCTCGATAACGATTACTGCCGGAAGATCCTGACCAAGATCAGGGCCAAGGACAAAGAGAATGGCATCCTGGTGGTTACCGAAGGATTGTTCTCGATGGACTCCGATACCCCGGATCTCGCTGCACTTCAGGCGCTCTGCCATGAGTTCAACGCTACTCTGGTGGTCGACGTTGCGCACGATCTCGGCTGCCTCGGTGACGACGGCCGCGGACACATCGGCATCCAGAACATGCTCGGCAAGATCGATGTCGTGATGGGCAGCTTCTCCAAGACATTTGGATCGAACGGTGGCTTCGTCGCGTGCAACAGCCGAGCGGTGAAGGAATATCTCCGTTACTACAGTGCGCCTGCGACATTCTCGAACGCGCTGTCTCCGGCCCAGGCGGCTACTGTTCTCAAGGCATTCGACATCATCGAGTCCATCGAAGGCCGCGTGCAGCGCCTGGCTTTGATGGCCAACGTCCTGAGCCTTCGTCACGAATTGCGCGAAGCTGGTCTCGATTACTACGGCGATCCGTCAGCGATCGTCTGCGTAAAGATGGGAACGGAAGGCCTTGCCCGTCTTGTCAGCAAGCGATTGCCAGAAATGGGACTGATTGCGAACCTGGTTGAGTTTCCGGCGGTGCCGAAGGGAGCCGCCCGCATCCGGATGCAGGTGATGGCCAACCACTCGGTGCAGAACATCGTCGATGCCGTCGAGATACTCAAGATCGCGCGGCAGCAGGCCGAACTTCAGTTCGAGGACATCAACCGGCCATCCGAACTGCCGCAGCGGGCGGTGGCCTGAAGATACGGCTCGATAAAAGCTGTGACGTCGTCGAGACAACAAGACGGAAAGCCTGAAGTCTGAATTCAATCGCAGTTGAGGCAGGCTCTAATGCTCGTAGATCAATCTCGCCCGGATAGTGCCGTCGAGTGCACGAATTTCGTCGAGAATTTCGGAACTGGACTGTCCAGCCAGATCGGCGTCGAGCACCACATAGCCGACCTCTTTGTCGGTCTCCAGGTACTGCGCGAAGATATTGATGTCGCGCTGCAGGAACACTTCGTTCAACCGCCTCAGCATGCCGGGTGCGTTGCGATGAACATGGCTGAATCGCGCGCCGAGCGAACGCGCCTGCAACTGCACTTGCGGGAAATTGACGGCGCCCATGGTCGAGCCGCTCTCAAAATAGTCGATCACCTTGCGGGCCACTTCCCTGCCGATCCGATCTTGCGCCTGTTCGGTCGAACCGCCGATGTGGGGCGTGAGGATGACGTTTTCCAGGCCCTGCAAGGGACTTTGGAAGCGTTCCGAGTTTGACGACGGCTCGACCGGAAACACGTCGAGTGCGGCGCCCGCCAGGTGGCCCTCGCGAACCGCCCGCGACAGGGCGTCGAGGTCGACGACCGTGCCGCGACTGTTGTTGATCAGATAGGCGCCGCGCTTCATCAAGCGGAGTTCGAGCCTCCCCGATCATGCCATGCGTGGCCGGCGTTTCCGGAACATGAAGGCTGACGATGTCACTTTGCGCCAGCAGATTTTGAAGGCTCTCGACCGGCTCGGTATTGCCGTGACGAAGCCTGTCGGTGTGATCGTAGTAGATGACCTTCATGCCCATGCCCTCGGCAAGGGTCGAGAGCTGCGATCCGATATTGCCATAGCCGACAATTCCGAGCGTTCGGCCGCGCACCTCATGGCTGTCGGCCGCCGATTTGTCCCAGCCGCCCTTGTGAGCCGCCGAGGAGCGCGGGAAAATCCGCCGAAGCAGCATGACGATCTCGCCGATTACCAATTCCGCGACGCTGCGGGTGTTGGAGAACGGCGCATTGAAGACCGGAATGCCGCGTTGACGCGCCGCATCCAGATCGACCTGGTTGGTTCCGACGCTGAAGCACCCCACGGCGACCAGGCGGTCGGCGCCGGCAAGTGCCTCGGAAGTAAGCTGTGTCCGGGAGCGAATGCCGAGCAGGTCGACGCCCTTGATGGCTTGAAGCAGCCCGTCCGCATCGAGGGCCTTGGGCAAGCGTACGATATTTGAAAAGTTCGAGTTGACGAACAACTCGACGGCGCTGTCATTCACACCTTCAAGAAGAAGCGTCCGGATGCTTCCCTTCGAGGAAGAAACACTGGATGGCATGTCGTCTCCGTTTCATGCATTTGATAGCGGACCGGAGTTCCCGCAAAGGTGTCCATCCGTTTGATTCGGGACTTGAGTTTACGGGAGCTATCGGCCTCACGCGATATCGGTAGCGAAAATACCCCGGGACGCGCGTGCGGCCGCGCGACGTGAGATGAGCTATTGTTCGGCTTCGCCGGCGTGCAACACTTCATTTCACGATTTGAACGTTGCCTTGCCCAAGCGAGCCGTCGTCCTTTGAGGTGGCAACCTTTCCGGCTGCCACGCGGCGGGAGAATTCCGTTTCATGGCCGGCGGCAAGCTCGCGCGCCTGATCGACCCATTTTTCACGGTCGATGCGGCCGGCAAATGCCAGGTAACTGCCGACCCATTTGACGTTTTCTTCGCTCCACGCGCGGATTTGGGTGAAATGCCAAATTCCAAGTCCGTGCAGGCGCCCCTCGTTTTTCGGACCGATACCGCGGATCCGCTTGAGGTCGTCCGGCTGGCCGCCAAGCGGCGCTGCTAGGCCGTATGGCCGGCGGCCTGCATGTCGGGCCTCGTCTTCGACCGCGCCGGCCTGTTCGGGCAGGCTTTTGGCGAGCGCATCGGCCGCGGCCGCATCGAGCGGCGCGTCGGCTGAATCATCGACAACGATGGTGCCGGATTTGATTCCGGCCGAATGATCGGTGTCGCCACCGGATGCCAGCAATCTTGCCTGGGGTATCCAGTGCTCGCGCTCGATACGCCCGGGAAAGGCGATGTGATGGCCCACCCAAATCGCTTCCTCCGGCGTCCAATCGGCGATCTGGCGAAAATGATAGATGCCCAGCGCATTGCTGATTTTTTCGTTCTTCGGTCCGACCCCCTTGATAAGCTTGAGATCGTCCGCATGGCCCTCCGGTGCCGCAATGCCTTGAGGCCTGGCGCCGGGATGCTGGGTCGAGATCGCCGGGGACGGCGCCACCGTTGCGGCGGCAGCGGCGGCGGGCACGGCTTCGGTTACCTTCGCGGCAGGGGACTGGCGTGCTTCTTCAGTGGCTTTTGTCGCAGCAGCCAGCCGCGCGTTTTCGGCAGCTTTTGCGGCGGCCGCGCGTTGCGTGCATCTTCCGCGGCCTTTGCGGCAGCAGCCAGCCGCGCGTCTTCGGCAGCTTTTGCCGGAGCAGCTAGCCGCGTATCTTCGGCAGCCTTTGCGGCGGCGGCATGACGCGCATCCTCGGCGGTCTTTGCTGCAACCGCCAGACGCGCATCTTCAACGGCGTTCGCCGTCACGAGCGCATCCTGCGACCTCGCTCTGCCCAACCAAATTCCCAACAGGCCTCCGATGGCGTACCAGAACGAGAGCAGCAACAGCGTTTCAAGGTAGAGGCCGGCGCGTCCGGGGAGCCCATGCAGAACGGCGATCACGAGCCCGACCACGAATGCGATCACGGCCCACCACGGCCAGCGGCGTGCCCATCCCTCCGACGCCCGGCGCCAGGATGACCGGTATCCGATGGCACCGCCGGCCAGCAGCGCCACAACGAACCACATCCAATAGGTCGCGAGCAGGTAATGCATGACGCGCTTCCGTTCTATTTGACGTCAAATTCGATGCGGCGATTTTGCGCGCGCCCTTCTTCGCTATCGTTCGACGCGATCGGGCGCGTCTTGCCGTAACCGACGGCGTTGAGGCGTTCAGGAGGAATTCCCGCCTTGACGAGATAATCGGCGACCGCCTCGGCGCGTCGTTGCGATAATTGAATGTTGGTATCGTCGCTGCCGACCGAATCGGTATGGCCGGAGATTTCGACATGGGCATCCGGACATCGCATCGCGGTCGCGGTCAGGTTGTCGAGCACGGCATCGGAGTCCTTCTGAATCGATGCCTTGCCGGTGTCGAACAGGATCTTGCCTTGGGCGAGGATGTCGGCAAACCGCGGCTGGCATTCAGTGGCCGGGAGCGGCGCGGCGGGCGCGGCAACCCCGATCGCAGCAGTCGCGCTATAATCATGCGGCGTGGCGGCGGAGAGTTCAGCCGGAATGTCGGCCGCCGCCTTGGCGTAGAGCGCATCACCTTTGACGCTGACGTTTGTGTCGGACATCGTGGCGACGCCTGAGGAAAGCCGCGACAATTGCTGCAGCATGGCGGACGCCGCTTCCGCGAAGTCCTTTGGCGCACCCTTGCCTGGCTTGAGTTCGTCGTTGAGCTTGGAACCAACGAAACGCCGGCCAATGGCGGCGAGCATATCCTGGTGCGTCTGCTCATCGGGATAATAGCCCGTCAGCTTGACAAGGCCGTCGCTTTTGGCGGCATCGAACACGTAAGGCGAAATTTCGTCCGACTTGATATCGATCTTTGCCGCACTAGCCCCGGCCGGCAATTGCCGGGTCGCGGCCAGCGCGGCCCGATAGATCGCTGCCGTCGGTGCCCGGCCGGAGATGGAATACGCCTTGTCGGCAAGGGAAATCTCGCCGTCCGCCAGCTTTCCCGCCTCGGTGAGGCCGAAGGCAGCGATTGCATCGAATCCATCCGGCGCGCCCTGCGCGTAGGTCATCTGATCGACGACGGTGACATTTGGCGCAGACGACTTCGCGGCCGCGATGATCGTTGCGCGGACGGCCGGCAGCGGCACGTTGCCGGTGAGCACGAGCTTGTCGCCGTCGCGCCTGGCATCGAACATATAGGGCTTGGCCGGCGCTACGGTTGCGATCGTATCGTTGACCAGACGGATGCCGTTGGTGTTGTCCGCGGCGTTGACGGCATCGCGATCGCCCTGGGCACTGAAGGCGGTGCCCGCGAGCGTTGCATCGCGGCCGGCGACGGTCACCGAAGGCTTGTCCAGAACCGGTCCGGCGGTTATCGCGGCGGCGGCGCGGGTGGCGAGATCGCTTTCCACGCCATCCGTCATGACGAAATTAGTAACGGCCCAGATGATCAGCAGCAGAAGAAAACCGGTCCACCAGATATGACGTTGCGACATCGTACGGTTCTCCGGCGACAACAATATCTTCAACGACCGCAGCCTGACGGTCCGGAAAAATTTCTTCGGGCCATCGTAATATGATAGTAGCAAAAGATGTCTGCTGGATAAAGCAAACACAAAGCTCGCAGGTGGAACTTCACGCGCGAGGTCGGGCAAAGTGAATACGCTGGGGAGCGAACACAATGGCGATAGAGGCCATCCTGCCGCCAAAGGGGCGCGACTATCGCCTCGACCTGCTGCGCGGGTTCGCCAACTGGGCGATCTTTCTCGACCACATTCCCAATAACGCGGTCAATTGGATCACCCAGCGCAATTACGGATTCAGCGACGCGGCCGACCTGTTCGTTTTCATCTCCGGCTACACCGCCTCATTCGTCTATGCGCGGATGATGCTCGAGCGCGGGTTCTTGATTGGCGGCACCCGCCTCATCAAGCGGGCCTGGCAGATCTACGTGGCACACATCATCCTGTTCGTGATGTATATCGCCGAGATCGGATATCTGTCTCAGCGCTACGACGATCCAAACCTGGAAAATGAATTCAACGTCGCCGGGTTCATGCACAACCCGGCAGAGACGCTTTATCAGGGCCTCATCCTCGCCTTCAAACCCGTCAATATGGACGTGTTGCCGCTCTATATCCTGCTGATGGTGATTTTCCCGCCGGTGCTGTGGATGATGCTGCGGCGGCCGAACCTGACGCTCGCGGCATCGTTCCTGCTCTATCTGGCGGCACGCCATTTCGGCTGGAACCTGCACGCCTATCCGACCGGCTCGTGGTATTTCAACCCATTTTGCTGGCAGCTTCTGTTCGTCTTCGGCGGGTGGTTCGCGCTCGGCGGCTCAATCGAATCGAGGCCGATAATCCGGTCGCGCGCGCTGCTCGTGCTCGGCGGCGGCTACCTGCTGTTCGCAATGGTCATGACCATGGCAGGGCGATTCCCCGAACTCGCCCATTTGATGCCCGGGTGGCTGGTCGATGCGTTCAACCCCAACGACAAGACCAATCTCGCGCCTTATCGTCTGCTTCACTTCATCATCCTTGCCTTCTTCATCACGCGGTTCATGGCGCGCGACTGGCCGGGGCTGCAATGGCCGATCTTCCGGCCCATGATCAAGTGCGGCCAACAATCGCTTGAAGTGTTCTGCTTCGGCGTCTTCCTGGCGGTTCTGGCCCATGTCGTGCTCGTCGAGGTGTCGAACACGATCTGGATGCAGATCGTGGTCAGCGCCGTCGGCATCGCCATGATGACGGTGCTGGCTTACTACCGCTCCTGGTCCAAGGATGCCGACAAGAAGAAGCCTGCGAAGGCTTCCACCAGCGCTGCGTCGACGCAGCCTTCTCGATAGCGCTCCAGCTTCGTCTGGTTGATGCGTCTGCGGTAACGGGCGGCCTGTTGTCCGGCGTTGCGGTGTTCTCGCTGGTCTGAAGCTGCATCAGATTCCAGCTGAACGTCTTCGCTTCAAGCGGGGTCCATCGATTAGCGCGACTTCGGATTGGTCGAACCGCATCCTCCATATCAAACAGCTCGGTCGGCAACCAGATCATCTCCGGTGACATCAGGGTTTTCATGTTTCCCGGCATTTTCTCCGAAGAATGTGAAGCAGTTCATGAAAGCAGACCGCCGCTCATGCCATTTTGATCGAGCCAACGGTTCGTGGCGGACGGACGATCGCGTCACAGCACGATGGCGGTGAGCCAGGAAACCCAGACGCCTGATTATTCGATCATATGTTTTGGAGGTTTGGCTGCATGTCTACGGCAGAGCCCGGAACAATCGCGTCGCCACCGGCACGAGAGTCACGGCGATTCCTCAAGATCAATCCGGATATCATGATGGCCTGCGCTTTCGCAGCAGTGGGGATATTGCTGGCCGCTTACGCCGCCATCGCATTTCCCCCGTGGAGTGAAGTGTGGGCTTGGTGATGGACCAGCTTGCAGGGGCGCCCCCAGCCAAGCTGCGCTGGAATCCCCAAGGCGCGGCGGCATCCGTCTATCGTGAACGGCGCAATATCTCGCCGCAGATGGAAGATCTCGCCTGCCTTCAACCCGCGCGGCGCTACGAGCGCGCGACCAACTGGAATTCAATATTGCCGCCACATCCATTTGCCGCAAGCCGGGGCCGGATCGATGGGAGCTCTTGCTCTTAGCCAAACCGCTTGGCTGGCTGCCGCGCTCGCTGCGGCTGGCGCGTGCACCGGCGTGCTGGCGGGCCTGTTTGGTGTCGGCGGTGGTACAATCATTGTGCCGGTTCTCTACGAGGTATTCGGACTTTACGGCATGCCGGACGAAATCCGAATGCCGCTGTGCATCGGAACATCGCTGGCCGTTATCGTGCCAACGTCGATCTCCTCGTTTCTCGGTCACTACAAGAAGGGCGCCGTTGATGTCGGCGTGCTGCGCCTCTGGGCTGTCCCCATCATTGCCGGCGTTACCATCGGTGTTGTTACGGCATCATTGGCGAAGCCCATCCTCTTCAAGATCGTCTTCATCGGCGTCAGCCTGTTTCTCGCCGTTCGGCTTTTGGCCGGTAAAGACAAGTGGAGCCTCGGAGACAAGCTTCCGGGCGCGGCAAGTATGAGGGGCTATGGCCTCATCATTGGTTCGTCCGCCTCATTGATGGGGATTGGTGGCGGACTGGTCGCCAATATCGTTCTCGGCCTCTACAAAACCCCTATCCATGTGACGGTAGCCACTGCATCGGGCGTTGGGCTGATCGTGTCCCTCCCGGGGGTGCTCGGTTATGCGGTGACCGGTTGGGGTCAGCCGGGCCTCCCGCCTTTGTCGCTCGGTTATGTATCCCTGATCGGGTTTGCGCTGCTCACGCCCTTGAGTCTGTTGACGGTTCGCTACGGCGTCAACCTGGCTCACCAGTTGAGCAGGCGTCAGATGGAAACCGCCCTGTCGGCTTACCTGATTTTGATTAGTCTGCGCTTCCTCGCGTCATTGTAAGAACGCAGGCCGGATCGAGCCGTGTTCCGCGGCGGTAGTTGGGGGAATCGGGGCCACGTCGCTGACGCGCGGTCGATTTCGCATCTGCAAGCGGCTGCGTTTTCGCTGCATCGCAGCACGAAAAATGAGACTAGCGGTGAAATAACCATGCAACCGCGCGCCCGCGTGAGCGCACTATGCCGCTTCCCGCGGAGGCGCCGGACCGATCGGATCGGGTCGGTACAACTCTCCGCGCAACGAACGTCAATGAACGTCAGGGAAACGGAAACGGGAGGATTTCTATGTTGAAGAGCAGTATGGGGCTTGCTGTGCTGGCGAGCCTGTTTATGACGAGCGCCGCTTTCGCTCAGGAGAAGATCAAAGTTGGTGTGACGGCGACATTGGAGGGCACTTACACGGTGCTCGGCGAGGACGGCATACGCGGCTTTCAGACCGCTTTGAATAAGTTCGGCACCAAAATAGGCGACAAGCAACTCGAATTCGTGATCGCCTCCACCGACGCGACCCCCGACTCCGCGGTGCGCGCCGTTCGCAAGCTGATCGAGCAGGACAAAGTGCAGATACTGCTTTCGCCGCTGTCGGGCGACGAAGGTATTGCGGTCAAGAACTTCGCCAAAACGCACCCGGAACTGACGTTCATCAACGCCGCGTCGGGGGCGCAGGAAACCACCTATGTCGATCCAGCGCCGAACTTCTTCCGCTTCAACATGGACGGCGCGCAATGGCAGGTCGGTCTCGGCAAATATGCCTATGAAACCAAGGGTTATAAAAAGATCGCCACGGTGGGCGAAGACTATTCCTTCATCTACACCCAGGTGTTCGGGCTGGTGCTCGAATTCTGCGGCGCCGGCGGTCAGGTCACCAACCGGCAATGGGTCCCGCTCGGAACCAAGGATTTTGCCTCGGTGATCGCCGCGCTGCCCGACGATGTCGACGCGATCTATCTCGGGCTTGGCGGCGCGGACGCCGTCAACTTCCTCAATCAATACCAGCAGGCCGGCGGCAAGGCGCACTTGCTCGGCGGCTCGATCATGGTCGACCAGACCATCATGTCGGCGAAGGGCGACGCCAAGAAGGCGCTGACCGGCACCATTGCCGCCAGCGGCCAGGCCGACACCTGGGAAGATCCGGGCTGGCAGGCTTTCGTGAAGGCCTATCAGGCCGCTTTCCCGCCGGAGAAGCGCTTCCCGAGCCCGTCTTTGCTTGCGACCAATTATTACGGCTCGACGATGGCGTTGATTCTCGCGCTGCAGAAGGTCAATGGCGATCTCAGCGACAATCAATCCAAGTTGAAGGCAACCCTCGCTTCGCTTGAAATCGATGCGCCGAACGGGAAAATCAAGCTCGACTCCAACCGTCAGGCGATAGGCACGAATTTCGTCACCGAAGTCGTTGACGACGGCAAAGGTGCCCTGTTCAGCAAGGTGGTGAAGGTCATACCCAACGTGAACCAGACGCTCGGCTACGATCCGGCGGTCTTCGCCAAGATCGGCCTGCCGAGCCGCACGGTTCCCGAGTGCAAAAAGTACTGAAATAAACCGGCGGCCGGCTCCGTTGGGGGCCGGCCGCCCCTTCGCCAAGCCCTGATTTCTATTCGGTTTTCGAACCCGGACTTGCATTCTCCCCGCGAATGATCAACGTTATAAAAAAAGATAAGACACAATTCGCGGGAGGAGTGCATGAGTTCGGGCTCTTGCCGTTTTTCACGGCAATTTCGGCCGCGCGAGCATCTATCAGCTCAATCGTCCCTTCAACGTGCATGCGCATCGCGAAGGGCATCTGATTTTTCATGTCGGCGGCACGCCAGGCTGCATCGAAGTGCTCGAGCACCCTTGGCCGCTCCGGGAGGATACCGTGGTTGCGGTCAATCCCTGGGAGCCGCACAATTTCCTGCCGAACGATCTCGGGAACGGGGCGTTGTTTTTCGTCCTTTACGTCAACGCCGAGTGGTTCGCGGGCGTCCGTGGCCTGCGTTTCGGGTGCACGCAATTCAGGCGCACCGCCACCCTGGACCGAAATATCCGGCAGGCAGCGGCCATGGTGTGCGGCGCTCCCTCGCTCAACGGTCTCGACGGGGAGTTGCGGAACCTGATCGATGCCTGCCACGAAGAGAGCTGGCGCCAGGCCGAGGTCTCGCCGGACGGTCATGGTGGTGCTGCGGTGACCGACTTTCGGGTGCGCAAGTCGATCCGGCTGCTCGCGGAAAGCGTGGGCGCCGAGATCGAGCTCGATGCGATCGCGCGCGAGGCAGGCCTTTCGCGCCCCCATTTCTACAAGCTTTTCCGAACCCAGACCGGCGTCACGCCGCATGTCTACGTCAACACGCTGCTGATGGAAAAAGCGCTGGATTCGCTGGTGGCCACCGAAGCGTCGATCGCCGACATCGGCTTCGACCTCGGCTTTTCGTCGCAGAGCGGTTTCACGCGCTTCTTTGCCGCCAATGTCGGCATGGCCCCAACGGACTATCGGCGCGCCGCCAAGGTCCTGAGGGCCTGACCGGCGCAGCCGGCGCGAGAAAGCATACTGGCGATCAAGTCCAAGCCGCGCGAGGCCGATAGGATGGCGGCGGATGCGGACTATGAACCACCGTTGCACCCGGGGAGGACAAGGGCCGACATGGCGTCGAACGTGACAAGCTGTTGTCGCACGCCAGCCGGCTCGGGCCGGGCGCTTACTGGTGTCCGGGCCCTGACAGCGCGCGGGCGGCATCCATGACAAGGTTCATCGAACGCAATCCGCTGTGGTCGTTCGTCATCCTGATCGCGATCGCGGCAGCGCTATGGCTGATTTTTGCGACCTGGCCGCAGGGCCTGGAGGACGCCTTCGGCAGGAAGAAGGTGTTCCTCAATGCCGTTTTCAACGGCATCACGCTGGGGGGCCTGTATTTTCTGGTGGCGAGCGGCTTCACCCTGATCTTCGGGTTGATGCGCAACGTCAATCTCGCGCACGGTTCGCTCTATCTGTTCGGGGGCTATGTCGGCTACGCCGTCAGCGTCGCGACCGGCTCGTGGATCCTGAGTTTCGTCGCCGCGTTCATCGTCGTCGCGCTGGTCGGCGTCGCCATGCAGATCCTGGTTTTCCGCCGCATGGAGGGGCAGGATTTGCGTCAGACCATGGTCACAATCGGATTGTCGATCGTGTTCGCAGACCTGATGCTGTGGGCGTTCGGCGGCGACTTCTATCAGATCCAGACGCCGAGCGCGCTGGTTGGCCCGATCACCTTGCCGTTCGTCACGTCGGTCAAGTCCTCCGGCGAGGCGGTCTATCTGTCGTACCCGATGGTGCGCCTGGTCATCTTCGCCGCCTCCGTCGTGATCGGCATTGCGATGTGGCTCGCGCTCAATCGTACGCGCATCGGCATGATCGTGCGCGCCGGCGTCGATGATCGCGACATTCTGGCGGCGATGGGCGTCCGCATTCAACTGGTGTTCGTCGCTCGTGTTCGCCCTCGGTGCCGGGCTTGCGGGAATGGCCGGTGTCGTCGGCGGTACGTTTCAGTCGATCTCGCCCGGCGAAGACACCCGGTTCCTGCTCGCCTCGCTGGTCGTCGTCATCATCGGCGGCATGGGATCGATCCCAGGTGCAGCGCTCGGTGCGCTCATCATCGGGCTCGCCGAGCAACTCGGCTCGGTCTACATCCCGACCTACGCGATCGTGGTGACATTCCTGATCATGGTGCTCGTGCTGGCCATTCGGCCGCAGGGCCTGCTGGCGGGCCGCTAGCCATGTCGATTACCCAGGACGCGCGGCTTCAGTCCGACAACGCCGTCACGGCGGCGACACCCTTGCCGGGCCTTGCTCGTCCGGATTTTGGCAACCCTGCCGCCTGGGTTGTCGGCTTCATCCTGCTCGCCATGCCGCTGCTCGCCAACGGTTTTTTCCTGATCGAGATTTTCGGCACCACTTTAATTCTCGGCATTGTGGCGCTGAGCCTGATGTTTCTGGCCGGTTATGGCGGCATGGTCAGCCTGATGCAGCTGACGATCGCAGGCCTTGCCGGCTACATGACGGCGGTGTTCGGCCTCAGCGGCAATGCCAACATCAGTCTCGGATGGCCCTGGTGGCTCGCGACGCCGATGGCGATTGCGCTGGCGACGCTGTTCGGCACGGTTAGCGGGGCGCTCGCGGTTCGCACCGAAGGCATCTACACGATCATGATCACGCTGGCGATCGCATCGGCGTTCTACTACTTCACCAACCAGAATTGGGTCATTTTCAACGGCCACACCGGCCTCAACACCGTCGTCACACCGCATTTCTGGGGCGTCGACTGGCGTGCGGATGTTCCGTTCTACTATGTAATCCTCGCGGTCGCGGTGCTCTGCTTCGCCGCGGTCGGCTATCTTTCGCGCACGCCGTTCGGGTTGGCCTTGCAAGGCGTGCGCGACAATCCGCGCCGGATGGCGGCGCTCGGGTTCAACGTCAATGCGCACCGCGTCGCCGCCTATGCGTTCGCCTCGTTCATGGCATCGCTCGCCGGCGTTTTGCAGGTCTGGAACTACCGGCAGATCTCGCCCGGCTCGGTCGGGGTCGAACGGGCGATCGATATTCTCATCATCGCCGTGGTCGGCGGTATCACCCGTCCGATCGGTCCGTTCATCGGCGCCCTTATATTTGTTCTGCTGCGTACCTTCACGCTCGATTTCCTGGTCGCGATCGGGCTCGACGGCAATCGCTTTCGCCTGCTGATCGGCCTCGGCTTCCTCGTCATCGTGCTGTTCTCCCCGGACGGCATCGTCGGACTTTGGGAGCGTTGGCGCGGCCGTGGCGGCGGGCCGACCCAGCCGGGCGGAGGCCACGGCCATGGATAGCGTCGCGCGACGCCTTTCAGCGGTCGGTACCGGCGCGGCCCTCGAGCTGCGCGGCGTGACGCGGCTGTTCGGGGCGCTCGCGGCGCTGACCGACGTCACGCTGACGGTGCGCCCGGGTGAGCGGCGGGCCGTGCTCGGCTCCAACGGCGCCGGCAAAACCACGCTCTTCAATTGCATCACCGGCGATTTTCCGCCGACCTCCGGCACCATTCGGTTCTTCGGCGAGGACGTCACCCATTTTCCGCCCTACGAGCGCATCCGACGCGGCCTGCGGCGCACCTATCAGATCTCCGCGCTGTTTCCGGGGCTCACCGTTCACGACAATGTCTATTTGGCCTGTTGCGGTGTTTCGCGCAGCCGCTTCTCGCCGATCCGGCCGCGCGTCAATGACGCCTTGATGCAGGCGGCCGACGATCTCGTCCAGGCGGTGCATCTGACGGCGGTCAAGCAACGGCGCGTCGCGGAACTCGCCTACGGTCAGCAGCGCCAGCTGGAAATCGCGCTCGCGCTCGCCGGCGCCCCGCGCTTCATCCTGTTCGACGAACCGGCCGCCGGCCTGTCGCCGACCGAGCGCGGCGAGCTGGTGGAAATCCTGACATCGCTGCCCGGACATATCGGCTACATCATCATCGAACACGACATGGATGTGGCGCTGCGCGTCGTCGAGAGCGTCACGATGATGCATAATGGCCGCATCTTCAAGGAAGGGCCGCCGCAGGAAATCGAGTCCGATCCCGAGGTCCAGGAGCTTTATCTCGGAGGTGCGCATGGCTGACGCCCGCCGCGCCGCACCGATCCTCGAGGTCCGAGGCCTCGACGTCTATTACGGCCGCTCGCATGCGCTGCAGGGCGTCGACCTGACGCTCGACTCCGGCGTGCTTTCCGTTGTCGGCCGCAACGGCATGGGCAAGACGACGCTCTGCAAGACGATCATGGGACTGGTGCGCGCGACCGGTGGTTCGGTCCGCATGGGCGGCGAAGACCTGTTGTCGCTGCAACCTGCGCAGATCGCCCGGCTCGGCGTCGGCTACGTCCCGCAGGGCCGACGTCTGTGGCGTTCGCTTACCGTCGACGAACATTTGCGCATGACCGCGAGCATGCGCCGTGGGGCGTGGACGGTCGAACGCATCTACGACACATTTCCGCGCCTCGCCGAGCGCAAGAACAATGGCGGAGGCCAGCTCTCCGGCGGCGAACAGCAGATGCTGGCGATCTCGCGCGCTCTGGTCACCAATCCGCGCCTTCTGATCATGGACGAGCCAACCGAAGGGCTCGCCCCCGTCATCGTCGCACAGGTCGAGGAGATGCTGGTGCGGCTGGGTGAGGAGGGCGACATTTCGGTGCTCGTCATCGAGCAGAATATCGGGGTGGCGACGGCGGTCGCCAACAGCGTTGCCATCATGGTCAACGGCCGCGTCAATCGCGTCATCGATTCCGCGCGCCTGGCCTCTGACCGTGACTTGCAACAGCGCCTGCTTGGTGTCGGTCGTCATTCCGACGTCGAGGCCGAGGTCAATCCGGAGGCCAAGGAGGACGACGCTGCAGGACGGGCGGCTTCGCCGCGCCCGAAGAGCCTGGCGCCGGTCCGCATCTACATTTCCAATCCGACGCCGCCGACCCGATGGTCGCAGCCGGTGCCGATCGCGCGCATCGAGTCCGGCGCGCGGGCGCTTTCGACCGGTGTGCTCAGGCTCGAGGAGGCCGCGCGGCCGCGACGCGACATGGAAGCGGCGCGAAGCTCCGGACGGCCGACCGTGCTTGTGGTCGGCACGCTGGATACCAAGGGCGAGGAACTCAGATTCATCCGCGATATCGTGGCGGGCAGCGGGCTGCGCGCGCGTCTCGTCGACGTCTCGACGGCCGGCAAGGCTGCATCTTGCGATGTCTCCGCGCAGGAAATTGCCCTTAATCACCCGCGCGGCGGCAGCGCCGTGTTCGGCTCGGATCGCGGCGCCTCGGTGACGGCGATGGCGGAGGCGTTCACCAACTGGCTGCGTCGTCAGGGCGACGTCGTCGGCGTGATCTCCGCCGGCGGGTCGGGTGGCGCCTCATTGGTGGCGCCGGGCATGCGCGCGCTCCCCATCGGCGTGCCCAAACTCATCGTCTCCTCGGTCGCCTCTGGCGATGTCGGGCCTTATGTCGGGCCCGCCGACATCACCATGATGTACTCGGTCACCGATGTGCAGGGACTGAACTCGATCTCGCGCCAGGTGCTTGCCAACGGGGCCAACGCCCTGGTCGGCATGGTGAAGGCGCGGCTCGACGAGCGGGCGGCGAACGCGCGCGAGCCGAGCGTCAATCTGCCGGCGGTCGGCCTGACGATGTTCGGCGTCACCACGCCCGCCGTTCAGCAAGTCGCGGCGGCCTTGCGCGGCGATTACGAATGCCTGGTCTTCCATGCCACCGGCGTCGGCGGCCGCTCGATGGAGAAGCTGGTCGATTCCGGCCTGTTGTCGGGGGTGATTGATCTCACCACCACCGAGGTCTGCGATCTCCTGATGGGCGGCGTGTTCCCGGCGACCGAGGATCGTTTCGGCGCCATTGTTCGCACCCGCGTCCCCTATGTCGGTTCGGTCGGTGCGCTCGACATGGTCAATTTCGGCGCGCCCGACACCATCCCCGAGCGCTACCGCGGCCGCAAGCTGCACGTTCACAATCCGCAAGTCACGCTGATGCGCACCACGGCCGAAGAGAACGAGCGCATGGGCCGCTGGATCGGCGAGCGCCTCAACGCCATGGACGGGCCGGTACGCTTCTTTCTGCCGGAAGGCGGCGTTTCCGCGCTCGACGCATTAGGGCAGCCATTCTGGGATCCCGACGCCGATACTGCGCTGTTCCGTGCACTCGATCAGACTGTGCGCCAGACCAGCAATCGGCAGCTCATTCGGCTCAAGCGCAACATCAACGAGCCGGAATTCGCAAGCGCGATCGTCGCGGCGTTTCGTTCGATCGTGGGGCGCACCGGCACGCGCCGGCGGGTGGCGAGGTGATCGATGCCCCGATTTGAACGCACTGAGCTGTTGAAGAAATTTCGTGCCATGGTCGCGCGCGGCGAACCGATCGTCGGTGGCGGCGCCGGCACCGGACTGTCAGCCAAATGCGAGGAAGCCGGCGGTATCGACCTGATCGTCATCTATAATTCGGGCCGCTATCGGATGGCCGGGCGCGGCTCGCTCGCCGGATTGATGCCGTATGGCGACGCCAACGCCATCGTCGTCGAAATGGCCGCCGAAGTGCTGCCCGTTGTCAAGAACACGCCGGTGCTGGCGGGCGTCAACGGCACCGATCCGTTCCGCGACATGGACGTCTTCCTCGATCAGTTGAAGACGCTTGGGTTTGCCGGGGTGCAGAATTTTCCGACCGTCGGGCTGATCGACGGCGTTTTTCGCGCCAACCTCGAAGAGACCGGCATGTCCTACGCGCAGGAGGTCGAGATGATCGCCAAGGCGCGCGCCAAGGATATGCTGACCACGCCCTATGTCTTCAACGAGGCCAATGCCATGGCGATGGCTGGGGCAGGCGCCGACATCGTCGTCTGCCATCTCGGCCTGACCACCGGCGGGGCGATCGGCGCGCAGACCGCGCTGAAACTTCAGGATTGTCCTGCGCTGATCGACGCATGGGCGGAAGCGGCGCTTGCGATCAATCCCGAAATTCTGGTGCTGGCCCATGGCGGGCCGGTGGCCGAGCCGGCGGACGCCGCGTTCATCATGAAAAATACGCGCAAGTGTCACGGCTTCTATGGCGCCTCGTCGATGGAGCGGCTGCCGGTGGAGCGCGCGTTGACGGAGCAGGTTCGGAAATTCAAGGCGATCGGCGAGGGTTGAGCGCCGGTTACGGGAGGTAGGACTATGTCTGGGATTCTTGTTGGTGAATTGATCCTGTGGCTGATCATCGCGCTGGTGGTGATCGTCGTGGCCGTTTATGTCGTGAATTGGCTCTATCACCGATCCTCCAAGGAAGTGTCGTTTGTGCGCACCGGCTTCCTCGGCGAACAGGTGGTGATCGACGGCGGCGCCTTCGTGCTGCCCTTCATTCACGACTTCACCCCGGTCAACATGAACGTGCTGCCGATGCCGATCACCCGGTCGAAGCAGGACGCCGTCATCACCCGCGATCGCATGCGCATCGATATCGAAGCCGATTTCTATGTCCGGGTGCGGCCGACGCGCGAAGCGGTTTCGATCGCCGCGGCGACCCTCGGACGGCGAACGCTGGAACCCGAACGGTTGCATGCGCTGCTGTCGGGCAAGTTCGTCTCCGCGATGCGCTCGGTCGCATCGGAAATGACGATGGAGCAGATGCACGAGAAGCGCGGCGAATACGTCTCGCGCGTCAAGGAGGCGGCCGCCGAGGCCCTGGCCCAGAACGGCCTTGAGCTGGAATCAGTCGCCATCACAGACCTCGACCAGACCGACCTGGAATTCTTCAACCCGTCAAACCGCTTCGACGCCGAAGGCCTGACCCGGTTGATGGAGGATATCGAGGCCAAGCGCAAACTGCGCAACGACATCGAACAGGATTCGATGATCAAGATCCGCACCCGCAATCTCGAGGCCGAACGGCAGGCGCTCGATATCGAACGCCAGAGCGAGACCGCGCGCCTCGATCAGGAGCGTGACATCGAGGTCAGCAGGGCCATGCAACGGACCGAGGTGGCGCGCGAACGGGCGTTGCGCGAGACCGAAGCCGAACAGGCGCAAATCTCGGCGCGCGAGACCATCGAAAAAGCGCGCATCTCCAACGAGCAGGCCATCGCGGAAGCGCGCATCGCTTCTGAGCGCCAAACCCGGCATAGGGAAATCGAGCGCACCCAGGCGGTCGAGGAAAAGGAAATCCTCGCGCGTGAGGAAATCGAGAAGGCGCGTATCTCAAACCAGCGCTCGGTCGACACCGCCCGCATCGAATCTGAACGCGACGTGCGGCAGAGGGAGATCGAGCGCGGCCGGGTGGTCGAGGAAGCGGAGATTCAGGCGCGCGAATTCATCGAGAAGGCCCGCATCCAGCAGGACCGCGTCGTCACCGACGCCCGCATCGCCAACGAGGAAGAGACGCGCCGGCGCGAGATCGAGCGCACGCGGGCGGTCGATGAGGCCGAGATTAACGCCAAGGAAACCACCGAGAAGGCGCGGATCGCGCAGACTACCGCCGTCAACGCCGAACGGATCGCCTCCGACGAGCACACCCGTTCGCTCGAGATCCGGCAGACCCGCACGATTCAGGAAGCCGAGATCGCCGCCCAGCAGGCGGTGGAAGGCGCTCGCATCTCGCGCGACCGCACGCTCGCCTCCGAACGCATCGCCGCCGATCAGAGCACCCGCAAACTGGAAATCGACCGCAATCAGGCGCTTGAGGTCGCCGGGATCACGGCGCGCGAGGCGACCGAAGCGTCACGCATCACGCAGGAGGAGCGTATCCGCGGGCTTGAGATCGCGCGCAATCGCGCGGTCGAGGAAGCCGACATTGCCTCGCGTGAGGCGATCGAGGCAGCGCGGATCGCCCAGGAAAAGAACATATCTCTTGCCCGTATCATGAGCGATCAGGAAACCAAAGAGCAGGACATCGAGCGCCAGCGCGCGACCGAGGAGGCCGAGATCGCCGCCCGGCTGGCGACGCGCGCCGCCCGCATCGCTCAGGAAAAGAAAACCGCCGCCAATTCGATCGCAGCCGAGAGCGAGACGCGCAAGCTCGAAATTGCCCGCAACGAAACGCTGGAGAAGGCCGAGATATCCGCCAAGCAGCTGGTCGAGACCGCCCGCATTGCCCAGGAACGCAAGACCGAGGGCGAGCGGATCGCCAAGGACGAGGCCATCCGCAACCTGCAGATCGATCGCGACCAGGCGGTCGAGGCGGCCGAATTGAAAAGCCGCGACACCATCGAGCGCCAGCGCATCGGCGTCGAGCTCGCGCTCGAGGCGGATCGCATTGCCTCCAGCAAAACACGCGAAGTGCTCAACATCGAACAAAAGAAAACGGTCGAAATCGCCGATGAAGAGCGGATCATCGCGCTATCGGCGAAACGATCCGAGCGCATCGACGCCGATCGGCAGGTCAAGCAAGCCGAAATCGTCGCCCGCCGCGACGTCGAGACCACCGAAGTGTCGAAGGAGCAGGCGCTGGAAGCCGTCCGGCTCGAGCGCCGGCGCGTGATCGAGCAACTCGAAGTCGGCCGCGTCCAGGCATTGCAGGAAGCCGAGATCGCCGCGCACGAGGAGGTGCAGCGCGCGCGAATTGCCTCGGACCGTGGTCTCGACGAGGCTCGGATCGGACGCGAGCGCGAATTGCGCAAACTCGAGGTCAATCGCGAGAAGGAAGTCGAGGCCGCGTTGATGGACAAGGCGATCGTGCTCTATCAGAAGTCGCTGGAACATTCGGCCGCGCAAGCGGAGGCCGAGAACGCCAAGGCGCACGCCACCGAGGCGACCGAGCGCGTCATCACCGTGCGCGACAGCGAGATCGCCAAGCGGCGCAAGACGGTCGAGGTGCTGATCGCCGAGAAGGAAGCCGAGGAGAAACGCATCGCCGCCGGGGCCGAACGCGTGCGCGCGGCGGTCGAGGCCGAGGGGCAGAAGTTGCTCAACGAGGCCGAAAACGTGCTCACCGACCAGGCGCGCTACTCGCTGTTCCGCCGCAAGCTGCTCGATCGCATCGAGGGCATCGTGCGCGAGAGCGTCAAGCCGATGGAGAAAATCGAAGGCATCCGTATCCTGCATGTCGACGGGCTCGGTGGGGGCGGCGGTGGCGGCAGCGGCGGTGGCGGGCGCAGCGCCACCGACGAAGTGATCAATTCGGCCTTGCGCTACCGCGTTCAGGCACCATTGATCGATTCGATCCTCGCCGATATCGGCGTCGAAGGGGGCAGCCTTTCAAAGATGCCGGGCCTCATTCGCGAAGCCCGGGACATGCAGGGCATCCGCAAGGACACCGCACCACCCAAGAAGGAGAGCGAAGCCAAGCCGGCCGCTCCGCCCTCCGGCGAGGGGCCGCCGGCGCGGCCGCCGGGCAAGAAGGGTTGAGGGCGCGTCATGGCTCGTGTCTATGTTTCGACCGTCGTCAATGCCCGCAACGATCGGGTGTGGACGCGGGTGCGCGACTTCAACGGTCTCCCCAACTGGCATCCGGCGATCGCGGAGAGCCGCATCGAGGGCGGCGAGCCCGCGGACAAGATCGGCTGCGTGCGCGATTTCAGGTTGCGCAACGGCGATCGCATTCGCGAGAAGCTGCTCGGGCTTTCGGACTTCGACATGTTCTGCACCTATTCGATTCTTCGAGTCGCCGATGGGGGTAGAGAACTATGTCGCGACGTTGCGCTTGACGCCGGTCACCGACGGCGAAAAGACGTTCATGGAATGGTCGGCCGAGTTCGACTGCGCACCCGAGCGCGAAGCCGAGCTGATCAACAACATCGGTGGCGGCGTGTTCCAGGGCGGCTTCGATGCGCTCAAGCGCGCGTTTGGAGGCTGATCCCGTGCCGCATATCGTCAAAAGCACCATCCTGGACGCGCCGACCGGCGCGGTCTGGAATGTGCTGCGCGATTTCAACGGCCATGACCGCTGGCATCCGGCGGTCGCCACCAGCACGATCGAGCGCGCGCAATCCTCCGACCGCATCGGCTGCGTGCGGCGGTTCAAGCTGAAGGACGGCTCGGAGCTGCGCGAGCAATTGCTGGCGCTGTCCGATCTTGAGCAGACCTTCAGCTATTGCCTGCTCGATACGCCGATTCCGATGTTCAATTACGTCGCCCATGTGCGGCTGCTGCCGGTGACGGACGGTGACCGGACGTTCTGGCATTGGGAATCTGCGTTTCACGACGCGGCCGGCCGACGCGGCGGAGATCACCGAAATGGTCGGCGAGCAGATCTATCAGGCCGGCTTCGAGGCGATCCGCCGGCATCTCCAGGGAGCCGCATGAGCGCGGAGACAAAATCATGCCCGTAACGGTGAAGACGTTCGCAACCTCGGCAGATGCCGCCGCCGCCCTTTCGTCGGAGCGCGACGCGCGTTATCTCGGCGGCGGCACGCTGGTGATGCGTGCGCTCAACGAAGGCGATCTCTCGGTTTCGACGGTGGTGCGGGCGACCGATCGCGCCTT
This sequence comes from uncultured Pseudomonadota bacterium, assembly GCA_963771225.1. GTDB lineage: Bacteria > Pseudomonadota > Alphaproteobacteria > Rhizobiales > Xanthobacteraceae > Bradyrhizobium. Next base: position 200,955 of record CAVYSR010000021.1, read on the forward strand.
GACGCAAATCGAGTTCGCCAGCTCCCGCATCACGATCGGCGCCGGCGTCACCTTCGCGCGCGTTCTGGCCGAGCGCGAGCTCGCGTTTCTTCACCCCGTGGCGGCCTCGATCGGTGGCCCCGCCGTGCGCAATATGGGCACGGTCGGCGGCAATCTGTTTGCACCAACGCCATTCGGCGATTTCGCCGTCGCACTGCTGGCGCTCGACGCCACCGTTGCGGTGCAAGGCGGCTATGGTGCGCGGGACGTGCCGATCGAGGAGTTCCTCGCCGGGCGCGATCGCCAGCAGGGGGCGCTTGTGCTTTCGGTCTCCTGTCAGCGTCCCCAAGGCGATGCGTTTCGCTATCGAAAAATCTCGCGCATCAAGCCGAAAGGCGGGTCGCTGGTCACGCTCGCAGCTCTTCTTCCGAGCTAGCGGCGGCCGCATCGTCGGCGCCCGCATCTCTTACGGTGCGATGGCGGCAATGCCGGTTCGCGCCAAGGCGGCCGAGCGCGCGATCGAAGGCCGCGCGCTCGATGCGGCGAGTATCGGCGTCGCGGTGGCCGCCGCGACCGAAGGCACTTCGCCCGCCAATGATTCGTTCGCCAGCGCCTGGTATCGGCGTGAGGTGATCGGCGTCCATCTGCGCCGCCTGCTCACCGGCCAGGAATAAGAAAGCCCACAAGGAAAGCCCATGGCCAAGACCGCCCTGCAATTTCGTCATAACGACCGCGACGTCGCGGTCTTTGTCGACGGCGGCGCCAATCTGCTCTCTATCTTGCGCGATCAGGTCGGCGACATGACGCCCAAATTCGGCTGCGGCCAGGGCGGATGTGGCGCCTGTACGGTGCTGATCGACGGCGAGGCCCACCTCTCATGCCTGACGCTGGCGGAGACGGTGGAAGGCCGCTCGGTGCAAACGCTGGACGGCATCAAGGATGGAGCGAACCTGCATCCGCTGCAGCGCGCCTTCATGGAGCACTTCGCCGCGCAGTGCGGCTATTGCACGCCTGGCATGCTGATGGCGGCAAAGGCGCTGCTCGATCACAACCCGTCGCCGACCCGCGCCGACGTCGTCAATGCCATCGCGGGCAATATTTGCCGTTGCACCGGATACGAACCCATTATCAACGCCGTGCTCGCCGCCGCCTCGGGCGGCCGCGCACGCGCCTAAAGGATCGCGCCATGCTGGAACTGCGCAAGGACATTTTCGCCGACGAGCGTGACGATAATCTCAAGGAGATCGGCAAGGGTACCCAGCGCCAGGACATGCTGGGTCATGTCACCGGCACCTCGACCTATTTCAACGATCACAAATTGCAGGGCATGCTGCATCTGAAGGTGCTGCGCAGCCCGCATGCGCATGCGCGGATCCGGCGCATCGATACCGTCGAGGCCGAGCGTCAGCTCCGGGGTGCGCCGGATCATCCGCGGCAGCTGATATACCGCATAACCTCAACACGCTGCTCAGTCTGATCAATTTCGGCAAGGACGACGAGCCGACGCTGGCGGTCGACAAGGTGCGCTACAAGGGCGAGCCGGTCGTCGCCGTCGTCGCTGACAGCGATCGCGAGGCCTATGAAGCCATCGCAAAGATCCGCGTCGACTATGAGCCGCTGCCCACGGTGTTCGACGTCGAGGAGGCGCTGAAAGCCGGCGCACCGGTCGTCAACGAAACCTATCCGAAGAACACTTTCACCTATCACGACATCTACGATCACCAGAAACTGCGCTTTGGCGACGTCGAGCGCGCTTTCGCCGGCGCGGACCATGTGCTCGAGCAGCGCTATCAGATGTCGCCGATCGAGCATGCGCCGACCGAGACCAACGGCTCGATCGCAGCGCCTGACACCAACGGCCGCTATGTGGTCTACACCTCGACGCAGGCGCTGTTCTTCTCGCTCGACACTTGCGCCAAGATTCTCGACGTGCCCTCGAACACCTTTCATTTCATCGGAGGAACCGTCGGCGGCGGCTTCGGCGGCAAGGTCGATACCTTGACCGAACCGCTGTCCATCCTCGGCGCGATGCTGACCGGCCGCCCGGTGCGCTACATTTTCGGCCGCGAGGAGGAAATGCAATTCGGGCCGCCGCGCGGCGCCGAACGCATCTACCTGAAGGACGGCATGATGCGCGACGGCCGCATCGTCGCGCGCAAGGTGCGCGCCTATTTCGACAGCGGCGCCTACACCCGGTTGTCGAGCTACGCCGTGGTCAAATGCGCAGCCCATTTGCCCGGGCCCTATACCATCCCCAACGTCTACGGCGACATCTATTGCGTCTTCACCAACCGCACGCCGGCGACCGCGATGCGCGGCTTCGGGGTAACCGCGATGGATTTTGCGATCGAATGCCAGATGGACAAGCTTGCCCATCTCATCGGCATGGACCCGATGGAGTTCCGTATCCTCAATGCCTATCGCGACGGTGACATGAAGGCGCACCGGCGCGAAGCCAAAAACACCGCGCTGATCGAATGCGTGCAAGTCGCCGCCGAAAAGTCGAAATGGCAATTGCGCGAGGAATTCAAGCGAATGTCCTCGCTCAAGGACGGCGGCGGCGAACGCGCTTTGATTCCGCTTCCGGCGGCGAGTTCGTCGGCGCCGGCGCGCGCGCCCGCGCAGCAACGCACGTCCTACGATCGCGCTCCGCAGCCGGCCGCCGGGCCCGCGCCGCTGCAACCGCCGCCGACACCTCCGGCGGCACCGCCGCCGGCCCGCGCCGCAACCCGCTTCGCACGGCGCGGTGCGATTTTCCTCTGTGTTCGGCTCAAGGAGACGCTGATCATGACCAGGCATCGCGGACGCGGCATCGCGTCGATCAACTATCCCATCGGCATGAACCTCGGTGGCGATCCGAGCCAGGCGCTGGTGCATTCCAATCCGAGCGGCAAGTTCACGGTGTCGCTGTCCTCGATCGATCTCGGTCAGGGCATGAAATCGGTGACGCGGCAGATCTGCGCCGAGACGCTCGGCGTGCCGGTCGAGGACGTCTATGTCGATACCGCCAATTCCGATACCGGGCCGCATTGCATGGGCAGTTTCGCCTCGCGCGGCACCCATCGCGTTGGCAATGCCGTGATGGCGGCGGCCAAGGAAGCGCGCGGCGTGATGATGGAAGCGGCGGCCGAGGAGCTTGAGGTTAATGCCGCCGACCTCGAAACCGATGGCCGCGGCAACATTCACGTCAAGGGCGCGCCGCATCGATCGATCTCGACCAAGGATGTCGCGATCGCCGCACAATTCAAGCAGGGTAAGACCATTTCCGGTCGCGGCATCTTCCTGGTGCCGCTGTCCGCCGTCGATCCCGAGACCGGCGAAATGTCGCCCGCCACTTGCTATGCGCATGCCTGTCTGGTCGCCGAGGTCGAGGTCGACGACGAGACCGGCGAGGTCGCGATGGTGCGGATGGACAGCGCCTACGAACTCGGGCGCGCGCTCAATCCACGGCTGGTCGAACAGCAGCTCGTCGGCGGAGCCTGGATGGGCATCAGCCATACGCTGTTTGAGACGACGGAACCCTATTATCCGGATCCCAGTCACGGCCCGCGCGACTTTGTCGAATATCTGATGCCGGGCCCGGGCGACATCTGCCCTCACGATATCGCGGTGCTGGAGCGTCCGGCGGCGGATGGTCCGTTCGGCGCCAAGGGCCCGGGTGAGATGTGCGCCAATCCGGTATTGCCGGCGGTCGCCAACGCGATTTTCAACGCGGTCGGCGTCCGCGTCGACGATCTGCCGATCACGCCGGAGAAAGTGTTGCGTGCGATCAAGGGGCAGGGCGGTGCACGGCCGCAGGCGCGTCGCTGATGGCGGTTCGCGGTAACATCAGCGGCATCGATAGCCCGGCGGCGCTGGAGAATGCGCTGCGCGCGGCCTATTACCTCGCCGACGATGGTATCGCGACGGCGGCCTATCTCTCGCTCGCATTGGGCAAGCCGCTGCTGCTCGAAGGCGCTCCCGGCGTCGGCAAAACCGAAGCGGCCAAGGCGATCGCCGCGGTGTTGGGCCGCCGGTTGATTCGACTGCAATGCTATGAGGGCATCGACGCCTCCGCCGCGCTTTATGAATGGAACTATCCGCGGCAGATGCTGGCGATCCGCCAGGCCGGCGACCAGACCATCGATATCTACGGCGAGAGTTTCCTGATCGAGCGTCCGATGCTCGCATCGCTTCGCGCGCCGGATTCGACGGTGCTGCTGATCGACGAAATCGATCGTTCGGATCAGGAATTCGAGGCGTTCCTGCTTGAGTTTCTCTCCGATTTCCAGATTTCGATCCCCGAGCGCGGCACCATTCGCGCGGCCGAGCGGCCGGTGGTGGTGCTTACCTCCAACCGCACGCGCGACCTGCACGAGGCGTTGCGCCGGCGTTGTGTTTATCACTGGATCGATTATCCGACCGCGGAGCGCGAGGCGCGAATTGTGATGATGCGCGCCTCCAGCGTTGCCGAGGCGACCGCGCGCGCGGTTGTCGCTGCCGTCGGCAAGCTGCGGCGCGAGCCGTTAAGCAAGGCGCCCGGCGTCGCCGAGGCGGTCGATTGGGCGGAGGCGGCGACCTTGCTTAACAAGGGCGGCGCGCGCTGGCCGGAGGCGTTCAAGCGCTCGATCGGCGTCGCGCTGAAGGACGAGGAGGACCTCGCCTTCATCTCCGGACGGCTCGACGCCATCATCGCGGAGGCGGCCGCGTGATCGACGAGCCGCAACTGCCTCGCGCTGCCCATGCCTTCATTTCGTTCGTGGCGCTGTTGCGCGCCAACGGCTTTGCTGTTGCGCCGGAGCAGACCACCGCGTTTCTCGCGGCGATCGAACTGCTCGGCCCGCGCAGCCCCGAGGACATAAGGCAGGCCGGACTAGCCACTCTGGCGCCTCCGCCGGAGCGGCGCGCCGCCTACGACATGCTGTTCCGGATTCACTTCCTCGGCGGCGAAGAGCTTCCCGGCGCCGAGGGCGAAGACGAGGACGTCGTGCGGCTTCAGGATGAAGGGAGCGGCGAGGACGAACCGCCGCTCGCCGACGAGGCCAACGAATCCGGTGAAATGGCGGTGCGTGCCGAGGCGCTGGTGGAACGCCGCTTCAGCTTGGGCGGGCCGAACGAGGCGTTACGCCGGCTGGCGCGCGAAGCCCCGAAGCGCCTGCCACGGCGGCGCGGGCATCGGCGGATGCGGGCGCGGCGCGGGCCATGGGCGGACCTGCGGCGAATCTTGCGTGAATCCGCGCGCAATGACGGCGAGGTGATGCGGCTCGGCCGGCTGAAACGGCGGCCGCGGCCGCGCAAGATGCTGCTGCTGATCGACGTCTCGGGCTCGATGAAATCGCGCTCCGAGGACAATCTCCGGCTCGCGCATACGCTGGTGCAGGCGACGCAGAACATCGAAGTCTTCACCTTTGGTACGCGCCTCACGCGTGTAACGCGCGCGCTGCGGCTGAAGCGCCGCGAGCAGGCGCTCGCCGCTGCCGCGTTTCTGGTGAGCGATTGGGACGGCGGCACGCGGATCGGCGACGCGCTGCAGGCGTTTCTGGCCGTGCCGCGCTTCGGCGGCTACGCCCGCGGCGCCGCGGTCGTGGTCGTGTCCGACGGGCTGGAGCGCGGCGATCTCACCGCGTTGCGCGACGCGGTCGCCAAACTCGCGCGGCGGGCCTGGCGGGTGAGTTGGCTGACGCCGCTTGCGGTCAACTCCAATTTCGTGCCGCAGACCGAGGCGCTGATCGCCATTCGCCGTTTCGTCGACGACATGGTCGACGGCGGATCGACCGCGGCGGTGGTCAGCCATGTGCTGTCGCTGCGGCAAAGGAGAGCCGCGTGACCGGCATCGTCGATGCGCACCATCACATCTGGCGTCAGGCCGATCTGCCGTGGCTGGTCGGGCCGATGCAGCCGCGCATCTTCGGCCCCTATGAACCGATCCGTCGCGACTATCCGATCCGCGAATATCTCGACGACCTCTCCGGCAATGGCGTCGTCAAATCGGTCTATGTGCAGACCAATTGGCCGACAGGAGCGATTCGAGGACGAGACAGCCTGGGTGCAGCGCACTTCCGAGGAAACCGGCTGGCCGCATGCCATCGTCGCCTATGCGGATTTCAGCGCGGACGACGTGCGCCCGCAACTCGACCGGCTCAAGCGTTACCCGCTGGTGCGGGGCGTGCGCATGCAGCTGCACTGGCACGAGAACCCGCTCTATCGTTTTGCCGCGCATGGCGATCTGTGCGCGGACCCGGCGATCCGCCGCAACGTCGCACGGCTGGCCGACTACGGCTGGAGTTTTGATCTACAGGTGTTTGCGCCGCAGATGCCGGGCGCGGCCGGTCTTGCCGAAGCCTGTCCGAAGGTCACCTTCGTGCTGCAGCATGCCGGAATGCTGGAGGATCTGTCGCCCGCCGGCCGCGCCGCCTGGCGTGCCGGCATGGTGCGGCTGGCGGCGTGCCCGAATGTTGTCTGCAAGCTCTCGGGGCTCGGCACCTTCATTCATCGCAACGACCCTGCGCATGTCGCTGGTATCGTCAATGAGGCACTGGCGATCTTCGGCGCCGATCGCTGCCTGTTCGGTTCGAATTTTCCGATCGAGAAATTGTGGACCGACTATCGCGCGCTCGTCGACGCTTATCTCGGCACCGTCAAATCGAACCCAAGTCATCGCGACGCGATCATGCGCGACACGGCGATGCGGGTCTATCGGATCGCGCCCTAATCCGGCGCGGGGGAAACAAACGAAGGAAAACGGGAGGCAAGTATGGCTTTGGAAATCAAGATTCTCGACTATGGGGACATCGAACTGGAATCGAGCTTCCTGGTGCTCGGCCGCGACTGCGGGCGCACGCGCCGCGTGCTGACGCTAGGCTTTCTGATTGTCGGAGGCACCTATCCGATCGTCGTCGATACCGGCTACCGCTCCAATCAGATCATGGAAACGCTCGGCATGCGCGGCCTCCAGTTCCATGAGAACATGATCGAGAACCAGCTCGCGCGCCACGGCGTGCGCATGGGCGACGTCCGCTTCGTCTGCCATACCCACCTGCATATCGATCACGCCGGCAAGGACGACCTGTTTCCGATGAACACCACGGTCGTCCTCAATCGCAAGGAACTCGAATATTCGGTCTCCGGCCTGATGCACCCGCAATATCCGGCTCCGGACATCAAGCACCTGATCGACCGGCTGCACACCAAGAGCGCGCTGCGATTCCTCGATCTCGAGATCACCGGTGCGGTTGAACTGATCCCGGGCGTCTATTGCGAGGCGGCGAACGCGCATACCGAAGGATCGATGAATATGCATGTCCACACCGCCGAAGGCATCGCGACCATCTGCGGCGACGTGCTCTATGACATCAACGACCAGCTGGTGGATCCCTTCCGCGAGATTCACGACGCCGAACCGCGCACCACCGGCAATCACGGCACCTCGAAGCGCGCGGAGAAAGCGGCGATCAAGAAGCTCGTCAATAGCTCCAGGTTTCTGCTGCCGGTGCACGACCGTCCGTGCAAGATCGAAGGCGGCGATGTCGTGGGCCGGCTGCAGGACCAGGTGCCGGGCCCGATTGTTCAGTCGCTGCCCAAACGCAACTGGTTCCCGGCCTGAGCCGAGAAGGCATCCCCATGACCCACGCAACGATGCGCCCCGAATTCGAGAACCTGATCGATCCCTATGCGCCGGTCGGCCAGCTCGGCACTGGTTTCACCTTCACCGAGGGGCCGATCTGGCATCCGGTCGATCACTATTTGCTGTTTTCGGATATGCCGGCGGACGTTCGCCGCCGCTGGGACGCCAAGCGCGGCGTCGTCGAGGTCAAGCGCCCGTCGAACAAATGCAACGGCATGACCTATGACGGCGATCTCAATCTGATCGTCTGCGAGCACGCCACGTCGTCACTGATCCGCGAGCACCGCGACGGCCGCCGCGAAGTCATCGCCTCGCATTTCGATAAACAGGAACTCAACAGCCCGAACGACGTCTGCGTGCATTCGAGCGGCGCGATCTATTTCTCCGATCCCTGGTACGGCCGCATGCCGGTCTTCGGCGTCGAGCGGCCGCGTCAGCTCGGCTTCCAGGGCGTCTATCGCGTGCCGCCCGGCGGCGGCGCGCCGCAATTATTGGTCGACCGCTATCTGTTCGACCAGCCCAACGGTCTTTGTTTCTCGCCGGATGAAAAGCGGCTCTATGTCAACGACACCGTGCAGGCGCTGATCCGGGTCTTCGACGTCGAAGCCGACGGCTCGATTTCCAACGCCCGCATCTTCGCCAGCGGCATCCGCTCGGAGCTTGAGCCGGGCCAGCCCGACGGCATGAAGTGCGATCAACGCGGCAATATCTGGGTGACGGCGCCGGGCGGCGTCTGGGTCTATGCGGCGAACGGCGATCTGTTGGGCAAGGTTCGCGTGCCCGAACTCGTTGCCAATCTGACATGGGGTGGCGCCGACTTCCGCACCCTGTACATGACCTCGACGCACTCGGTGTACACGGTCACGACCAAGGTCGGGCCGAGGGCCGAACCGTACATGACCTCCAAGGGAGGCGGCGCAGCCGCGGCGTCTTCCGCGCCCGCGCCGCTAATCAAGGCCGACGGTTTGCAACTCGATCCGAAGCGCTGCGCGCTGATCATGCAGGATCTGCAGAACGACGTCATCATGGAGGGCGGTGCGTTCGCGGATTCGGGCGCGCCGGCCCACGCGCGTTCGCAACGCGTCGTCGAAAACGTGCGCCGGCTCGCCGAAGCGGCGCGCGCCCGCGGCATTCCGGTGATCCACGTCTGGTTCGTGGTCGAGCCCGGCGCGCCGGGCATGACGCTGAACGCGCCCTTGTTCGAGGGCCTGGTCGACTCCAAGGCGATGGTGCGCGGCTCCTGGGGCGCTGCACCCGTGGCGGGGCTCGAGCCTCGTCCGGGCGACTTCATTGTCGAGAAGATGCGCATGAGCGCATGGGAAGGCAGCCGGCTGGAAACCATCCTGAAGGCCCTCGGCCGCGATGTGCTGATCGATACCGGCGCCTGGACCAACATGTCGATCGAACACACCGCGCGCACCGGCGCCGACAAGGGCTATTTCATGATCGTGCCCGAGGATTGCTGCTCGACGATGAACGCCGAGTGGCACAACGCCTCGATCAATTTCGCGCTTCAGAACGTTTCTGTCGTCACCAATGCGGACGCCGTGATCAAGGCGATCGGGTAAGCGCGCAGCGACGGAAACAGGAAAGGTAGCCGGCGTGCCCAAGCTGTTCCACCTGCGCTGTTCGCCGCGCGCGGCTTCCAAATCCTCGGCCGGCGCCGAGGCGTTCGTGGCCCGGTTCCGGCAGGCGCGGCCGACCTGGGACATCGACGTGATGGACCTGTGGCGCGAAACGCTGCCTGAGTTCGGCGGCGACGCGCTGGAAGCCAAATATGCCCGCCAGAGCGGGCAGCGAATTCAGCGACGCCCAGCGTGACGCGTTCGCCGTGCTGGAGCGGATGGCGATGCGGTTCGCGCTCGCCGATCGGGTGCTGATTTCCACGCCGATGTGGAATTTCGGCATCCCCTACAAGCTGAAGCAATGGTTCGATCTGATCGTGCAGCCCGGGCTCACCTTCCGCTTCGATCCGGCCCAGGGCTACTTTCCGCTGCTCAAGAACCGGCCGACCGTCGTGATCCTGGCGAGCGGCAGCGATTTTGTCACCGGCATGAACCGGGGACGCATCGATATGGCGACGCCCTATCTGCGCGAGGTGCTGCGCTTCATCGGCGTCAGCGATGTCCGGTTCGCGCTGATTGGGCCGACGGTCGGCCCGGCTGAGCCGGCGCGGCTCGCCCGCGAGGCCGCGCACCGTCTATTGGTCCAGATCGCGGCGGACTTCTGAGAGAAACGCTGGAGCGTCTTACCAGGCCATGGGCTTCGTCCCTTCGAGACGCGCGCAAAAGCGCGCTCGTCTGGGTGATGTCCTCCAAATCTTCATGGTAGGAGCGCGGCAACGCCGCGCGTCTCGAACCATGGCGTCCATGAATACGCGATTATGACTCGACTGAGCCGGAAAAGCCCTGACTATTTTGCTTTGTCACAGCGTGATCGTCTCTTGGCGCCGGCGTTCGGAGGCCTTCGCTACCGCTTCGGTCCTTGTGCGCGCTCCCAATTTGCGGAACAGGGATTCGACATGGAACTTCACGGTGTGCAGCGAGATGTTCAGTCGGCGCGCGATCGCCTTGTTGGTCATGCCTTCCGCGAGCGTCGCCAGCACGTCGAGTTCGCGCGGAGTTAGCAGTGCGTGGCCATCGGTCTCGCGCACCGCGCCGAAGCCGGCATCGATCGCGTCAGGTGAGCGTACGATCAGGCCGGCGGAAACGGCTCGTATCGCAGCATCGATCTGGTCGGCACCCGCATCGCGGGCCAGCATGCCGGGCCGGTCGTCGCCGGTGCCTCCGAGGATGACGACCGGCCGGGTTTCGCCTGGCGCACAGTCGCCGTCCGCGAGCACCACGTCGGCGGCGTCCTCCGCGCTGACGACCATGTGCCCAGCCTCGGTGATCACTTGGCTCAACGCAGTCCGGCGCAGCAAATCCCTGGCGTGGATGGCGACGCGCAGCCGCGTTGTTGGCGCCGGTTTGCGTGCCGCTTGCCTCATGCGGCGGGCCGTTCTGCAATCGTCGTCGGCACCGTGATCACAGTACCGCTCCTGATCAGGCGAAGCTCGGCCTTTCGCCCGATGCTGTCGGAGCCGAAATGCCCAGCGATTTTCCGCCAACGATGCGTCGATGTGCCGTCGACACTCAAGACGATGTCGCCCGCCACAATGCCGGCTTGCGCCGCGGGACCGTCTGCAACGACCGACATGACCATCAAGCCGCTGGACTGGCCGGCGGTCTCGCGCAGCGCATCGGGCACCGCGACGGCCTGCAAGGCGACACCGAGCCAGCCGCGGGGGATGTGGCCGTTCTTGAGCAGCAGCGGCACGATACGTTCGATGGTTGCGGTCGGAATCGCAATGACCTGGCCGCGCGGCCCGAAGGTCGACATGCCCAAATAAGCACCTGCGGTGTCGAAAACCGGTCCGCCCTCCTCGTGGCGGGCAAGCCGAAGATCGAGCACGATGCGATGGTCAATGAGGCCGCCGCGGCTGGAATGCCATTCGGCGCCGGCCAGATTGACAAGTCCCAGCCGCGCGCTCGCTTCACCCGTTCCGTCCGCTCCGATCGCCAGTGCCACCGCGCCGGTATGCGCCTCGCCCGCGGCGATCGATGGCGACGCCATCGGCTCGGCGAGCCGCAAAATCGCGATGTTGGTGGCTGGGTCGCGTCCGGCCATGCTGGCCGCCACGACCGCGCCGCCTGCTGCTACAAGCTCAAAATCATCTTTTCGCGGTAGCGACTGCTCTGAGGCGACGACGATCTCGGATCGCCACACCATCCCGGTGAGATGCCGCCCGTGGGCGAGGCGGACAGCGACAATCGCGTTTTTTGCAGCTTCTGCGCGTTTGGCCAGAGCGTTCGAGAATTCGGCCAACAGGTCGGCTTGATCGGTCATGGGTAACTCCTGTCCATCTAAGATAGGGACGAGACTCGGAGATTTCCCATGTCCAGGCTACCGGCCGGATGGCCGGGTTCGCCCCGGGCATATCGCTAGGCGTGGACCGCATCGCGTTGCAGGCCATCCTCCCTCATGAATTTGCGTTCTCCCGGATCATGTTTGACCGGAATCGAGACGTTCGTGACGACCTCGCCATAATTCGAAAGATCCTTGATCACGCCGGAGCGCAGCCAGCCCTGCAGTGCGTCATTTGTCGGCCAATGCGTGAGCAATAGATACCGTGTTGGCGCAAGGGCAGGAAACTCCTGGAGCGGTCCGACAAATTGGTAGGGCTGTGCTTCAAACACACCGGTCAGGGTTTCGAATGGAAGAACCCCGGATTCCCGCAATGAGGGGCCGACGATCTGATCCAGTATCTGGTCGACCGTACCCGCTTCGATCGGCGTTTGCCGCGCGATCGCCACCTCACAGAACAGCGGCCCGGCCATTTGTTCGCCGGTGTCCGGCAGCCTCCATTTGCGGATATAGATTGAAGAGAACCATCGGGCATGGGCCGCGTCCTGCATCGGCGTATGCTTCGAATCGAATTGCCATTTGTCCATCAAGTCGGGAGCTTTCCATTTCCCGCAAAAATACAGCCAATGGGATCGAACAATCGGACCTCCGATAACGGCAACGAAGCCGGGAGCGGCTGCCGCGATCGGTCCCATTCGTTCCTGATGGCGCCAAAACTCTTCCTGAACCGTCCTGTCTTCATGCAGCGTAAAACAGGCCTCCATTGTCGTCAGGGTTTGGGGTAGGTGCTGTTGAGAAGACATCGTTGTCATCCTTCCTGTTCGCAGCCTCCGCATGGAGGAATGGAAGGACGATAGGCTCAGCGGATTGGCGCGCTATCCGATAACCGCAAGGCTATCCGCTTTTCGAAAAAGGCTATCCACTTTTCGAAAAGGCTATGCGTTTTTCGAACATGTAAGCCCGGTTGCGGTTCCGGCGATCAACGAAGGCCTGTCCCCTTGCTCCGTCGCAGCGTTTGACTTGGAGCTTCGTTGAACATCGATTGGTAGTAGTGGCTGAAGCGCGCAAGATGCGCGAAACCAAATGTGACGGCGACCGAGGTGACCGTCGTGGATGGCGTCGGATGAAGCAGGGCCTGCCTCGCCGACTGAAGGCGGAATTGGCGATGCACTTGCGTTGGCGTCATGTTGCGGGCATCGCGAAATCCGAGTTCCAGGCTTCTCAGGCTGACGCGAAGCTCTTTCGCAACTTCGCCGATCGAGATGTTCGGCCCCACCGACTGCATTAATCTCTCGGCTTCACGGACAATTCGCGGTTCAGCGGACGTCCTTTCGTTTCTCAAAAGCTCCGAATAGTTGTGGGGGTGCGCCTCGAGTACCAAGGCAGCCATGAACTCTTCCAGCCGCTGCAGCGTCGCCGATGACTGAACCAGATCGGCGGACTGGACGAACTGGACGGTTTTAATCGCCTGCTGCCATGCCAATTCGAGAGCTTGGCTAAACGGCGTCAGCTCAAATCGAATCGGATGATCGATCGGCCGGTTCAGAAGGCGGGAACAGAAATCCTCGACAAACGCTTTGTCCAGGCGGATCGAGTTCTGCCAGAAGCGCCGGTCGAACATCAGCCGGCTTGGCAGATTTGGCGACAGGGGCAGCGTTTTGCCTTTTTGCCATTGGACGGTACTTCTGCCTTGCGTGGCCTTCGCCGAACCGTCTACGCAGGTCATGAACAGCAGCAGGTTTTCGAATTGACCTGCGTCGATTTTCACGGGAGCCGAATAGCGCAGGCTGACCATCTGTTGACGCGAACCGGCAAACGCCTCGAGAACCGCGTCAATCCCGCGATTGCTTTCGAGAACCTTGACGTCGTGCGGACAGTAAACGCTGCTGACCGCCGCAATCGCTTCCGGCAAATCCGAGGTGACCACGCGCATGCTGCTCTCGCGCCGCTGGCAATGTGCTTCGGGACCAAAATTTGACCTTAACTTATTACAATAAGCCAGCCCTAAGAAGCGTCAGTTCGCCCAATAGCGGACCTGCGTCGCCGCGCTGATCGGTTCTGATCGAATCAGAACCGAGGCGCTAATCCTTTGTTTTGACGTGTTTTCCAGGCGCGAGCCGCTACCCGCCCCACACCACCGTCATTTCACCAGCGGGCAGCCGCCATCCTTGAGCGGACGGAAGGCCTGATCGCCGGGAACTTCGGCGAGAACCTTGTAGTAGTCCCAGGGGCCCTTCGACTCTTCCGGCTTCTTGACCTCGAACAGGAACATGCTGTGGACCATGCGGCCGTCTTCGCGCAGCACGCCGTTGTCGGTGAAGGCGTCCCGCACCGGAGTTTCACGCATCTTGGCCAGCACAGGCTTGGTGTCCTTGGTGCCGGCGGCCTGCACGGCCTTGAGGTAGTGCAATGTCGCGCTGTAGGTGGAGGCCTGGTTCATGGTCGGCATCCGCTTCATGCGATCGAAGAACCGCTTGCCGAAAGCCCGGGTCTTGTCGTTCAGATCCCAATAATAGGCCTCGGTGATGATCAGTCCTTGTGCCTGCTTCAGGCCGAGGCTGTGCACGTCGGAAATGAACATCACGATCGCCGCCAGGTTCTGGCCGCCGGCGACGATGCCGAATTCCGCGGCTTGCTTGATCGCGTTGATGGCATCGCCGCCGGCGTTGGCGAGCCCGATGATCTTGGCCTTGGAGGCCTGCGCCTGCAGCAGGAACGACGAGAAGTCCGCGGTATTGAGCGGATGCCTGGCGCTGCCCAGCACCTTGCCGCCGGCCGCCCTCACGATGTCGCCGGTGTCGCGCTCGATCGAATGGCCAAAGACATAGTCGGCGGTGATGAAGAACCAGCTATCGCCGCCGTTCTTGACGATCGCGTTGCCGACCGTGTGGGCGTTGGAATAGGTGTCGTAGGTCCAGTGCGCGGTATAGGGCGAGCAGGACTTGCCGGTGATGTCGGAGCTCGCGGCGTCGGTTATGATCAGGATCTTCTCGTACTGCTTCGACAGCTCCATGACCGCCAGCGCCGTCGCCGATGTCGGCATATCGATGATCATGTCGACGCCTTCGTTTTCGTACCATTTGCGGCCGATCGAGGCGGCGATGTCGGGCTTGTTCAGACACGTCGGCAGTGACGAGTTCGATCGGCTTGCCGAACATCGAGCCGCCGAAATCCTCGATCGCCATCTTGGTCGCCTCGACATTCCCCATCCCGCCGATATCGGAATAGACCGACGAGAAGTCGGACAGCACCCCGATCTTGAGCGGCGTCGCGGCCGGTTGCGCGGCGCCGGTCCGGCCAGGACGGCGGACAATAATCCGGCCGCACAGATCATCCTCGTGATGGGCGTCATGGGGGCGTTCCTCGGTTTGGTTTTTGGTTTGTTATTTTGTTCGACAAAGCAGATTTTGGCCTCCGCTGCTAGACCGTGGCGACCGGCATCTCGTCCGGGCTCGCCCGATTTTCCATCGCGTGCGGCGATGGTCAAAGCGTTGCGGAGTAAGCTGGAGAGCATCGACCGGCATATGAAAGAAGTACGAGCCCGGCGGCGTGAGATTGTGAGGCTCCCGGAGGAAATGGGCGATTGAGCACGAGGCGAATCAAACGCCCGACTCCAACCTTGGCAAGAAGGTTGGCGCACCCGACACGATTCGAACGTGTGACCTTTGCCTTCGGAGGGCAACGGTGGATACGTTTCCCGTGCTTACCCGAAATTTCTTGGAATTACCAGCCCTAAGCTGTAGGCTATTTTAAGCCTGATTTGGGAGCAGCGGTCATTTCCGCAAATTTTCCTCAGATTACCCGCCTGTGCTTACCCGGTGCTTACCTGATGCCGAAGCTCACCAAAAGGCTCGTAGATGCAGCTGCGGCGGCCAACGGTGAGCTATTCCTATGGGACGAAGAGCTGCCCGGGTTCGGTCTGCGGGTCAAGGCCAGCGGCGCCAAGTCCTTCCTGGTGCAGTATCGGAACGCCAACGGGAGGAGCAGGCGTCTCACCGTGGGGCGATACGGCGTGTTGACCGTGGAGGAGGGGCGCAAGGCGGCCAAGTTGGCCTTGGCAGAGGTCGTGAAGGGCGCCGATCCGGCGGAGAGCAGGAAGCTTGCTCGCGGCGCCATGACGATCGAGGAACTGGCACTCGAATACATGGCTAAGGCTGAGGCGGGCCTGATCCTCACCCGCCGCGGAGAGCCCAAAAGCGAAAGCACACTTTACACGGACACCGGCCGGGTCAACCGACACATCATTCCCCTGATTGGGAAACGAACGGTCAAGGATTTTACCACGATCGATGCGGGCAAATTCCAGCGCGACGTGATTGCTGGAAAATCCGCTGCGGACGTTAAGACGAAGTTGAGGGGGCGGGCCATCGTCACTGGCGGCAAAGGGACAGCCGCCCGCACTATGGGACTGCTTGGCGGGATTTTCAGCTACGCGGTCAGCGAAGGATATCGGCCGGACAACCCCTGCAACGGCATCGTCCGCCCAAAGGATGGAATTCACGAATGGCGGATGGATGATGCGGGCTACCGGCATCTGGGCAAATGTCTGGCTACGGCGGAGGCCGATGGCCACCATTGGCAGCGTGTGCTGGCCAGTAGGGCAGCGACACTGACGGGCTGCCGGCTGGATGAGATCGAGGGGTTGCTCAAGACAGAAGTGGATAGCGCCGGCATGGCGCTTCGCCTAGGCGACACAAAGACCGGCAAGAGCATCCGCCCGGTCGGGTCCGCAGTGATCGCGGTGGTGAATGCAGCTTCAGCCAAATCCAAATCCAAATATGTCTTCCCGGCAGTAACCACCAACGCCAAACACCACACTGGCCTGACCCGATGGCTTCAGAAGATAGCGGCCAAAGACGTGCCAGGGATTACCAGCAACGGCTTGCGCCATTCCTTCAGCTCGACCGCCGAGGATCTTGGTTATTCGCTACCAACCATCAAGGCCTTGGTCGGTCATTCCCGAGCGAGTGTGACAGAAGGCTACATACACAAGATCGACTCCGCGTTGCTCGCCGCCGCTGATCGAATCGCCCGTCACATTGACGACACCATGACAGGCCGAAAGGCAAACAAAGTGGTTCAACTGGTAAAACTTGAGACAGAGCGGCGCGGCTAGGGTAACTCCCGAAAAGCTGGTCCGCACCAGCCTGCCGCGTCGTCACCGTGCGGATGCACCAGCGGAGGTGCGAATGTTCCCTATTTCGGCGGCAACGCTGCCCCTTGTCAAAATTGCAGACTACTGGTCCCGAGAAATCGAACCTCCCGCATCTCGCGACGAACTCCTCGCTCTCTTGGAATTGGCGTGGTGGCTGGGCGAATTGCGCGGCAGTTCTTGGGACAATCGACTGCAACTCCTCACAAAGATGTTTGAGAAACGGGGAGAGCCCGAGTTGCAATCGGTCGCATTTGTCTCACCGAATGATGCTGGCCCACCAACAGAAATCCCTCTTCCCGATGGCGGCATCGTAGTTCGACAAATCGTATCCGTGCCCGACACGGCGCAGAATTGGACCGAAGCGTCTTGTATTGATGCGTTCGAAGCTCTGGCCAGCTTGCCCTCGCAAGAATATTTCCCTCTATTTAGCTATAGCATTTGCTTCATCGATGTTACGTATGACGAGTTTTGCAGCTGGATTGGATATCAAGGCTTCCATGCGCCCGGGTTTTGGAAGCCTAGCGTGGCAAACAGCGGGAAAATAAAGACTTCAAAAGACAAGAGCGCGGCCAAGAAAACTCAGGAGCCAGCTGAGGCGCCCCGAAGGTATTCGGAGGCCGAAGTAAGTCGGATTTATGCAAAATACCGTCAAGAGAGCAAACCAATAACCGACCGCGATGATGATACCGCTTACATGAAGAAATTCGGCGTCGGACGAGAGTGGGTACGTAAGGAACGTCGTAAATTCCCCCGCCGTAAGCGTGGAGAAAGAAAGTCCGCTAAATCGGCAGCTAATTAATCGGCCCCCGACTGCCAATCTGGACGGCCAATTTCTCAGTTTGGCAGAACGCATCTCACGATAGCTGTGTGTTCTCAGCGATGGCCGTGAGGTACTAATGACTTCCCATTCGAACAAAGACGATCCTGTTAAAGTATATCAGCATCTTCGTCGGGTAGATGCAGCTCGGTACGTCGTAGATACGTATGGCTTTCCTTGCTCCCCGCGGACTCTAGCCAAACTGGCTTGCGTGAGTTCTCAGGGGCCGCCGTTCCGGCTTGCAGGCCGAATACCCCTATATCCCGTGTCTGGCCTCGACGCATGGGCTCAGAGCAAAATTGGACCGTTGGTTCGATCGACCTCTGAGGTTCGTCGCATCGCTTAACCACCTAAACAGAAACCCAGCCGCACGATCCATTCTTGCAAGGATCAGTCGTGCGCGCTGGGCTCAAAGAAAGAGTATTCGATGTATTCAAACTATAAACGATCTAGAGACGGATGTCACGGTCCTGCCGGCTTACGCTTGTCCGATTGGCGACAAACCCATCGCCAGCTGGCCTCGAGCCTCGGGAGACGACACTATGAATGACGCTCCTCAGGGATACATCGCGAGGGCGCTTTCTAACGAAGCTTCCGTCGTCGCCAACGCCCAAGCCTCAACCCGTAATAGGTTCTAAATAGATCAGCCTTTAGGCTTGGTACCATTCCAGGAGCGCGGTTGGATACCGTAGTTGGTGCTCTGTTGCCGGCCGCTCAGGCAAATTGCTATGTGGCCGAGCATGGAGAGCCAGCCACTCGTAAAGTAATCGAAAGCGGCTTCCATGAACGGTCAGCGCAAGCAACGAAAAGTTCCACGTTCAATCGAGCAGAGCGTCGCGCATAGCGTTTGGAAGCGACAGCGCGAGCTAGGCACCGGCTCGTCGCCAACACCGCTCTCGCCGTTACCTGACGGCGATCCTCGCTGGCCAACCTTTCCATCCCGCACGCAGCCAGACAGGAATGGAAAGCCTCGCTTCCTGATTGACGGCGACGAAGGGCCCGGCAAAGAGGGATGGCGAGAACGCCGTCATATATTTACAAGAGAATTGGTGCCCGTGCGGATCAAGATCATGCTCAAGAATGCCGGGGCCGTAAATTGGTATCGCGTTCAGGATGCTGACGGCACTCCCGGCTGGCAGGCTAAGGAAACCTGACGGGTTTATTGAGGTTCCCTATGTTAGGGGGAGCCGATCCTTTCGACCGAGAGGTGGTCGCTGATGATATCTATTGGCCGGAAGGCGAGAAGGACGTGGATAGCCTGACTCGCCTCGGTTTGCTGGCGGTCACATTCGGCGGAACTGGAGACGGGCTTCCAAAGGGATGCGCTGCATATTTTGCCGGACGCAACGTCGTTGTGCTCGCCGACAACGACACTGGCGGACGTCAACATGCTGAGAAAAAGGCGGCGCTTGTAGACCAGTCGCGGCAAGCGTTCGCGTAGTCCATTTCGCTGAGTTGGCCGAAAAGGGCGACGTGTCTGACTGGATCGCATTAGGCAAGGATCGAGGAGATCTTGAACGTCGGGTTAGTGAAACCCCTGTGTGGAAACCAATTCAGGTAGTCGAGAGCCCACCAATTGCCGGATTTGATATCGTGTGTATGGCCGACGTCAAACCGGCCTCGATCGAATGGCTCTGGCCGAACTGGGTCGCCATCGGCAAGGTGTCGGTAATCGCTGGCGAGGGCGGTCGTGGCAAGTCAACTATCCTGTGTGATCTGGCTGCTCGTACGACCGCCAGCGATAGATGGCCCGACGGAGCGGATGCGAGCCCCGCCGGCGGCGTCATCATCCTTGCTGCGGAAGATGACGTTGGAGACACCCTTGCCCCAAGGCTCCTGGCAGCGGGAGCTGATATGGCACGCGTCTTTGTCATTCGTTCCGTTCGTGACGAGAAGCAGAAGAGGCGCGGCTTCAATCTTCAGGCTGATCTAGAGCGACTAGAGGGCGAAATCAGGCAGAGGGACAATATCCGGCTGATAATTATTGATCCGGTGTCTAGGGCGTGTCCTCAATTCAACCAGATGAGGGCCGCGACCAAATGGATCGCGGCGAGGAAATTTCGGGCGGTTTTGTCGTAGCGTGTCGCGATAGCGCGGAATTTCTTGAGCTTGCAGAAGAAATTCTCAATGAGATGACGCGCCTTGAAAGCCGCCTTGTCATAGGCACGTTGGTTTTTGCGATTGCTCCTGGGTGGGATCACGGCGGTTTTTCCCGCGGCGCGCGACGGGGTGGGAGGACGCTGGCCCAGGCCAGTAGGGACTACCCGGAGAAGTACCGAACGTATCGCTAACGTCGCAGGCAGAGTGCACGGGCTGGCGACAAGCCCCTGACCTCGCAGAACTGCCATGCGTCACCCAGTTGGTGTGTCTGCTTGCTGAAGCTGACCCGGATCACGCGACCGCGCGGGAGGCTCGTGTTGCTCGGCGCGGAGCACAGCCCGCACAAGACAACATGACTGAACTGCCAGATCACTGCGATCTTCCGCGGGTACGGGATGTAGAAGGTTCGTAGCGGCTTTGCGTTCTGGAACTCCTGCCGCAGCCCGACGGCGTTGTAGAACTAGACCCGATGCGCACCATTGCAACCAGATGCGGATTTACTGCCGTTGCGGGTCCGCTTATCCTGCTGGTTGTCGTGGCGCTCGCCACCGCCGGTTGTGACTCCGCGGTTCATAGCGGTTCCTCGCGGAGCGACTCGATGATCCCCGTTACGCGGGTCCAAGCCGCCTTCCGGCCCGGCCACCTGCGGTATCTCGACGACATCATCGCGCTGCCGAACCTTATGGTGCCGCAACCGTTCGGCGATCTCATTAGTTACACCTTCGTCAAGGGTCGGTCTTTGAAGCAGTTCGAGGCAAGCAAGACTTTCGACCGAGTCCCGGCGGTGGTCAACGTCTTCTCCAGCGTTCGCGGGGCGCAGAAGGCTTCGATTGCGATCCGTGACGGTGGGGAGTGTCTCGCGCACCCCACAAAGGAGTCTGCGCCTGCGTGGAGCAAGTGCTCGCATCTTCGTGTCGGCAACGTGCTCCTCATCATGTCGTCGGGGATCGCACGGACGCCCCGCGTGATGCTTACCGCGGCGCTTCACAGCCTCGGTCCAGCAACCACTTCCTGACCGGGTGAAACCGCCTGGTGATTCGGTGCGATCCAGATGCCGGGTGGCATCCCCGCACGCTGGCCCATGCCCGCAGGCTTCGGCCCGTTCGAAGTTCAGGCACTTCCTGCGTCATGCGCAACCCACGCGCTGAAGACCCGGAGACTCGGTCAGATTGAATGGCCCGCAGTAAGCGCACCAGCGAAGAGAGTCCCCTTCGCCCTCTAACCGGCATACAAGCCAGTCCTGCTCGGAGCGATGCTCCTCCACTGGCTCGAAACTGCGATCAGCTACGTCGGTCTCGGGGAGGTCGATCGCCAGTGACCATCCCGGATTATCAAGGGTCTCAAGATGGACGCCGTACCTATCAGCCCAGTCTCCTTCGCACTGATTCAGATACCAGGCTTGAAGCGCGTGGAGCGCATCCGCTTCGGTCATCCCGGGGAGGGTAGTCGAGTACCAGTCTGTGCCGTCATGTGACATCCCCGGACGCTGCCCCTCCCCCGCAGCGGGGCCTGGAACCGGCGGCTGGCCCAAGCGAGCAGACTTGACGTGGACCGCGGACGGGCATAAAGAAGCAGGAACACGAGGCGTACCGATGGAGGGGTTATGCGGACGTGTAGCGGGTGCGGGCGCGGCGTTGATGACGATTTCCGCTTCTGCCCGCGGTGCGGGAAGGCGCTCCGGTCGAAGATCGTCGAGCACTTCGAGGGCGAGGACGACCTCGGCGATGGCGCTCTTCGGGTCTCCGTCTATCTCACTCAACCGCAGCACGTCCGGCTTAGCATCTGGAAAGGCGAGGCAGCAAAGGCTGCGCTCTCGCTGAGTCCGCCCGAGGCCGACCGGCTCGTGGAGTTCCTGGCGAGTGTCCGAGTCACGCGCCGCCGCCGTCTTGAGACGAAGCTTCGGCGGGGCGCTCGCGCTCTTGCAGACTCCTTGGTCGAAGCGGCCTCGAAGCACTGAGCCGCCCGCCGCTTCTGGTGTCACTCCCGGACGCTGGCCATCCCCACGAGCGAGACGAGCGTACGGGGCCTGCTGCTGAGAGACGCGCGTTCTGACTGCTTTGGCGTCGAACGAAACCTTTACAGAATCGGTGCCTGTACCCGGCACACTTGCGTGACAGATGCAGCAGCTGCGACGTACTCACGGCGTGAGAACACTCCTGACCTTCTTCGCGTGTTCGCTCCTCCTTGCGACTAGTGCGACCGGAGCGCCGGGTTCGGCCTCTGGTCTGGGCGGGGTCGCGCAGACGCTCGCCGGTTGGCAATCGAAGGTAGGACATGGCCGCCTCGCGGGTGAGCAGCAGCGGAGGCTTGGCGTCATCGCGCGGGCTGCTATTCGCCCGACCAAGGCCACGATCCTTCGGGCAAGCGTGATCGGCGGCAGGAGGGGACCGGCGATCTACCTCGACCTCGTGTCCCCGAAGCCGCTCTGGACGCTGCGTCACGCCTCATCGCTCGTTCGTGTCCTGTCACAGCCGCCCTTCAACGGAGGCTGGGCGATTCGTCTGCGCAACACCCAAGGCAGGACTGTCTGGATCGCCGGTTACGCAGGACACACAGGCTTCGTCGGCTCCGCGAACAAAGCGATCGACGCGGCTTCACCGGTCCAACACGGCTAACCGGTCACACACTCCCAGCCCGCCGCGCAGCGGCCTTCCAGGTGACCTCCCGGACGCTGGCCCAGGCGGGAAGCGTCTCGCCTGAAGGCGGGACTTCAGAGCAGGGCGTCCCAGGTCGATGATTGGCAGGTGAGCGGCTTCTTCGACGATCTGAAGCTGGGCCTGATCTGCCTCTTCGTGTTCGTCGCATGGCTAGTTGCTGCGACGGGCTGGGTGCGGGCACTTGCCGTCATCTGGCTCGTCTACCCGGCTGTCTTCTGGGTGCGGATGGTTCGTCGTCGTAACGCCTGACGATCCGGGCTAGGCGCTATTCCGGGACGCTGGCCCAGGCCTCCTTACGACCTCACTCGTCGCGCGGCGATGTCGCGTGCCGTCTCTTGCCGCGCCGAAAGCTGGGACGCCACAGGAACACGAGCACAACGAACGTGAGCAGCCACGTCGCCTGCCCGACGAACATGACAGAACTCATCCCGAGCAGCCATGTCCACCCAGCGAGCAGCGGCAACATCACTGCGAGACAAATCGCAGCGTCGCGGTACCTCGATCTGAGCGGGGGCTTGTACCGGCTCGCGAAGAAGACGCCGAACGCCACGCTCGAACCGACAATCACAACCCACAGCACCCAATCGACCACGACGCAGACATCATCGGCGGCGTGCGGCACTCGGACAATCCCGGCGTCGGGTGACTTTCCCGAACGCTGGTCCAGTCCGCAATCCTCACCGCCAGCGGTCGCTTAGGAGTTCATCGAGCCGCTCGCCGCGATCAAGACGAGTGAGCCGATCATGCCTGCCGCGCAGGTGACGAGATACCGCGGCGGGACGTATCTCACGCGTCTAGGAGCGCGGGTGCCCCAGCTGGCCCAGACGTACAGGCCCATCATCGCGAAGGTTGAGACCACGAAGCCGACGATGCCGATGACTAGCACGAGTTGATTATCGGCAGATCAGCCGCGTTCGTTCAGGTGACACTCCCGGCCGCTGGCCAGGCGGGGTGCCCTCTGCCGCTCTGAGGGTCAAGGCGTAAAGCGCCGCGGCCGATAGACGGGACTGATCAGGTGTACGAGCCGCAGGCACCCGTTCGCACGAGCCGCCGTCGCGCAGAAATCGGTGGACTCATCGCGCTGTTCGTACTGGGCGGCGTCCTCGCAGCATGCGGCGGGACGCAGCATGCTGCCTCACACGGTGGCGTGACGCTCAAGTCAACCATCACCCGAGTCTCAGGCACGACCACCGCGTGCAGACGCTGACATCGGTCGGCGGGATCGTGGACCGCCCCCGAAGCCGCCTACCCCAAGTGATCTCAGGACGAGCGGCTACCTGGCATGCAAAGAGGCCGTGCCTCAGAGCCTCGTAGACGCAGCCCAGAAGAGTCAGGCGGCGAGACTGCGGCTGGCACGCGAAGTCGGGGCAATGCTCACGTCGATGGGCCCGAAAAGCGACCTTCCGCAAATGATCGTCGGCTGTCTGCGCGCGCTGCACCTCCACGCGCTGCCGACAACCGAGAGCGCCTAGTAGCGCCGAGCCGTCGTCCGTTCACCTAGGAATCTGAGCATTCACGCTCAGGTGGCATTCGCTCGGGTGCCGATTCTGAACGCTGGCCCACGGCCACTTCCCTTGCCCGTTGAAGCGTCCTATTCTCCGCCGGTGCGTGTTGCAGTCGTCATAGCCCTCACGCTTCTCGTAGTCGGCTCTGGAGCAGCCGGTGCGACTTCGTCGTTGCCGGGTCTCCCCTCGGATGTCGTCGGCCAGCCATCGTTGAGTGTGAGGCCCGCTGTTGTGGTGTTCACGGGCGACGGGTCAGGCGTTCTGGGAGGCCGTGACGGGGCTCCGAAATGGGATGCAAAGCGGGGCCAGTTCGTCGGCTTCGGTCATTTCGATTGGAGAGTGTGGACGGCCCAGCGTGCTTCTGGTGACGGGGTGGTCTGGGCGCGAACGTGCTGGACCGCGCCATGCGAACAACATCGCTATTCGCCGTTCCCTGCCAAGGTCGTCGCATCAAGACCAATGGACGGGAGGTTCACCCGGCTCAGGGTCGTCAGTGTGGAGACGGGTAGGCGCTTCGTCGACTGTAGGACGGTGCAGGGCACAGCGGCCACGGGCTATGACTACGGGCCAACCTTTCGCTGCACCCCGTAGGAAGCGAGCGTTCGTTGCGGCCCAATCTCATCGGGCGACGTTCCCGCACGCTGGCCGGGTGGCGTCGGCTTCACGGGAAAGCCGATCAGAAGCCTGGACGCACCGAAGTCGCTCGCCAGATCCTCGTCGGTCGCCGAACGCACTCCGTACGTGGGAGTCGTGGTCGGCTGCTGGTGCGAGTTCTCGGTCATGCGCGTACGCCAAGCGGTGGCTGGCTACCGATGTGGATCTCGTCCGGTGGCGGCTCCCAGGACACGCTGTAGTCGTCCACAACGGAGACCTCGTAGCCGAGCTTCGTTAGCTCCTCGGCAAGATCGTCGGCCTGCCACATGTGCTCCAACTCGCAGCTGGCCCAGTGAAAGAACGGGTCGCCGTACAAGCCTTCCGTGTCTATGGTCAGGGCGACGATCGCGTCCTCGATCGGCTTCTGCGGTGTCGGCATTCTGAGTTCCTCCTGATCTCGCCTTGCCCCAGCAGGGCCGCATCGCTTGCGCCACCGTGGACGAGTCCCGGTTGGCGAGACGCAGCGAGACCGAGGTCTGCACGTCACTCTTGATGCCGAGGCAAAGCTACCGGCGAGCCAGGGCCTCGTAGGGTGAGATGTGCGCTTTGATCAGGGCGACCCCTACCCCCGCGGATCACGCCGATCGAGTGGGGCCTGGGACCGGGAGGGGCGGTAAAGAGAGCGTTGCTCTGGCGGCGCTTTGCATTCCCTTTGCAGACCACCGACTTCGACGCCAACTCTGTTACGCGCTCTAACGAAAAAGCGCCCGCTTCCGGGCGCTTTTCAGGTGGGCGCGGCTGGGATCGAACCAGCGACCCCTCGCGTGTGAAGCGAGTGCTCTCCCGCTGAGCTACGCGCCCGGAACGGTCACAGCTTACCGGCCGGAACCGTGGCGCTTTCGCGTCGTGCGCGCGGACGCACGACCACCAGGGGGCCGCGCACAGCACGGCCGCCAGGAGGAACGGGACGATGTCACCGGTCGCACCGGCGATCGCGCCGGCCGCCGCCGGGCCGGCCACTGCGCCGGTGGCCCACGCCGCGTTCATCAGGCCGAACGCCATGCCCTGCGCGAGGCCGACGGCGTCCGCGCCGTCCGCCAGCAGTGCGAAGCCGGGGGTGAAGAGCATCCCGTACGCGAGACTCGCGAGCACGAGCAGCGGGACGTAGACGACCGGGCGTCCGCCGAACGCGAGAGCGACCGACACCACCACGCCCGTGGCGAGCGCGATCCGCACCGGGAACAGGCTGCCGCGGCGGTCGACGATCCGGCCCACGATCGGCCCCTGGATCGACTCCAGCGCCGCTGCGAAGAGCCAGACTCCGCCGATCGCGGCCGCTCCCCAGCCCGCATCGGAGAGGTGCAGCGGCCCCAGCACCGACAGGATCCCGAACAGCAGCGCGGGCAGCGTCATCAGCACCAGACCGGCGACGAAGCGCCGGTTGCGCAACGCCGCGGCAAGCGCGTCCTTGGACGGCTCCTCCGCTCGTGCGTCTTCGAGCCGCAGCGCCCACGCGCCGAGCACGACGGCCAGTCCCGCCAGCGCGGTGAAGACGACGCTCCGCCCGAGCAACGCGGCGGCCGCGCCGATCACCGGCCCGAACAGCGCGCCGAACACCGCTGCTCCGATTGCGGTCCCAGCAGCTCCCCGCGCTTCTCCTTCGGCGCCACGGCAAGCAGCCACGCGAGGGCTCCGGCCCAGGTGAAGGAGCTGCCGCCGCCCTGGACGAACCGCGCGGCGAACAGGCCCCAGTAGCTGCCGACGAACGCGAAGCCGAGGCTCGCCAGGCCCATCAGCACGAGCCCGATCAGCACCGCGCGCCGCGGGCCGAGCCGGACCGCGGCGATCCCGCCGGGGAGCCCGAAGACGAGTGCGCCGGCGGCGTAGGCGGCGACGAGCACACCCGCCTTTCCCTTGGACATCGAGAACTCGTGCGCGAAGTGGGGCAGGAGCGGCGTCAGCGCCGCGTACAGCATCGTGTCCACGGCCACGAGCACGGCCACGAGGAGGAGCAGGCGGCGCACGGCGGCCACGCTACCAGGGCTCATCAATAGCGCTGCCCGTGCCGATATACGGGCCTATGACGCGTACGCTCGGCCTGCCGCTGCTCCTGATCTCGCTCGTGATCGGCGCCTATCTCTTCGCGCAGCAGTCGAAGACGGAAGGCCCGACCTCGCCGGCGGTCACGCAGGACATCGCTCAGGCGAACTCGGCCGTCGCGGGCACGAACTTCCAGGCCGCGACCGCGTCTTTGCAGGCATGGCTCGCAGAGCACGGCACCTACGCCGGCGCGACCCTGGATCCGTCGCTGACCGTCCAGCTCGTCCGGGCCGACGCGACCTCGTTCTGCCTCCAGTCCGACGTGGGTACGGCGGTCGAGCACGAGATCGGGCCGGGCGGGCAGCCGCAGCCCGGATCCTGCTGACGAGGGATGTGCCCGTGCAGGCCCGGCGGTCGATGACCCTGAGCGTGACCGCCACGCTCCGGTTCGTGCTCCTGATCGTCCTGATCGCGCTCGCGTCGGCCGTGATCGCGCTGCACGAGCGGCCGCTGAAGACGGGCGCGGGCCACCCGGCGCCGGCAGCAGCCGTACGCTGACCGTGTGACGATCGGAAGCGTCGGCGCCGTATGAAGGGCGTGAACGCGGTCTCGACCTCGCTCGACCCCCCGCGCGCGCTCGCCGCGCCGCCCGCCTTCGCGGACGTGGCCGCCGAGCAGCTCGACTCCGTCTACCGCTATCTCGTCGATCTCACCGGGGACCGTGCCGCCGCCGAGGATCTCGCGGCGGAGACGTTCGAGAAGGCGTTCAAGATGTGGCGCCGCTTCGATCCGCGCCGCGGCTCGCCGCGGACGTGGCTCTGCCGGATCGCCCGGTCCATGGCGATCGACTGGTTCCGCGCGGAGTCCCGGCGGAAAAAGCGGGAGGAGACGTACGCGCGCGACCTCGGGGACCGGGCCGAGGACGCATTCGGGGACGGGATGTCGGCGCCGATCGAGCAGGCGTTGCGCGAGCTGTCCCCGGCGGAGCGCGAGGTCGTGGCGCTGCGGGTCGTGCTCGAGCTCGACGGGCCGAGCGCCGCGCGCGTTCTCGGGATCAGCCAGACGGCGTGCTCGACGCGCCTGAGCCGTGCACTGCAAAAACTGGAGGAGAGGGTCGGCGATGTCCGCGAGTGACGTGATCGGGAGCGAGCGCATGGAAGCCCTGCTGCGCGGCGACGCGCCGCGGACGACGGCGGAGGAGCGGCGCGCTGCGCTGCTCGACGGCTTCCGCGCGGCGCAGCTGCGCGCGCCCGAGGCGCTGCGGGAGCGGGTGCTCGCGCGCGCGGCCGAGCCGCGGCAGGCGCGGTTCCGGCTGCCGTCGCGGCGGCTCGTGTTCGTCGTCGTTCCGGCCGCCGCTGCGATCGCCGTCGGCGCGGCGCTCGTGCACGGGCTCGTCGGCTCCGGGAGCCACCCGTCGGCGGATCGCGCGGCGATCGTCCACGGCTCTGTTGCGTTGGTGCCGGCCTGGAAGGGGGCCACGACCAGCTCGGCGGCGGCGCGGCGTCATCGACGCCGTCCCCGCCCTCGCTCCGGCCCCGACCGGCAGCGCGATCCGCCTCCAGCACACCGCCGCGTCGCTGCAGGTGACCGTGGCCGACACGGACAAGCTGTCGCAGGCGACGGCCGCAGCGACGCGCATTGCCACGTCGCTCGGCGGCTACGCGCAGTCGGTCGTCTACCGCACGCCTCAGGGCAGCGGCGGCACCACGCTGTTCGAGCTGCGGATCCGGCCGCGAACGTCAAACAGGCGCTGGCGCGACTCGCCGCGCTGGGCACGCTCGTCTCGCAGCAGGTCTCGTGCAGGACCTCCAGCATGCGTTCGCGGTGCAGTCGGCGCAGATCGCGCAGTTGCGGCGGTCGATCGCGGCGCTCGAGCAGGCGCTACGGAACCCGTCCCTCCCGGATGCGCAGAAGGTGCTGCTGCAGATCCGGCTTGCCGAGCAGAAGCGCGCGCTCGCGCAGCGGCTGCACCGCGCAGGGCACGACGCGCGGGCACGACCGCACGCGTCTCGCTCGTGCTGAGCACGAAGCAGAGCGTCGTCCCGGTGCCGCGCATCGCGGCCGGATCGGGCGGATGGTGCACTCGGCCGTGGGCTTCCTCGCGCTCGAGGCGACGGTCGCGCTCTACGCGCTGATCGTGGTCAGCCCGTTCGTGCTCCTCGGCGGTCTGGCCTGGGCGCTGAACCGGGCGCGTCGGCGGCGCGACGAGCGGCGTCTGCTCGCCGCCTGACCCGCTCCGCCGGCTGCCCGATCTGATGGAATACCGCTCGTGCTGCTCGCGGGGCTGACCACGGGACATGCGATCGGGCTCGGCGTCGTCGCCGCGATCTTCGTCACCTTCGCGCTCGTCTCGTCCTTCATCGGCCCGCGCTGGAAGCCCGACTTCCCGGGGAAGGGCGGGCTGAAGATCTTCATGGTGATCAGCTTCCTGCTGTTCATCGCCATGCTCGGCGCCGTCGCGGTCTTCGGCGCGGAGAGGACGGAGATGGTCAGCGAAGCGCAGGCCGTGGTGGCGGCGGGCAAGCCCGTCCCCGTGGCCGAGAACGAGTTCCATATCATCCTCGCCCCGAAGACGCTGCCGGCCGGCACGTACACGTTCGTGGTCAAGAACACCGGCAAGATCCAGCACGACCTGGCCGTCCAGGGCGGCACTGTCAACGCCAAGACGCTGCTGCTGAACCCGGGCCAGACCGCGAAGCTGACCGTGAAGCTCCCGGCGAAGATGCGCTTCTTCTCTACCGCGCCCGGCTACCGGCCGCCGGCGGCACGCTTGCTGAAGCTGACGGTTCACTAGCCCCGCCCGCGCGAGCGGGTATCGTTTTCCCGTCCGG
>CAVYSR010000022.1:0-91785 GCA_963771225.1 uncultured Pseudomonadota bacterium
CTAGCGCCGAGGGCACCTGAAAAACACCGCTAAACCGGAACTCAGATCGCTTTCGGCAGGCATGTTCTGGAGCCGAATACGTCCTCGAACGCCCGGCGGAGCGTCATATCGAGATTCGCCATGGTTGCGGGATGGCCGAGATCGGCGAGACTGGTGACGCCGTAACGCGGGTCGGCGAGGCCACAGGGTACGATACCCGCGAAATGCGTCAGGTCGGGCGCCACATTGATGGCGATGCCGTGGAACGAGACCCAGCGCCGCATCCGCACGCCGATGGCCGCAATCTTGTCTTCGAAGCCTGAGCCCTTGTCCGGCCGCTTGACCCAGACCCCGACGCGGTCCTCGCGGCGCTCGCCCTTTACCTCGAACGCCGCCAGCGCCTGGATGATCCATTCCTCGAGACCAGCCACATAGGCCCGCACATCGGGGCACCGCGGTTTCAGGTCGAGCATCACATAGGCCACCCGCTGGCCCGGGCCGTGATAGGTGAGCTGTCCGCCCCGTCCTGTGGAAAACAGCGGGAAGCGGGCATCCAGCAGGTCGTCGGCTTTGCCGCTGGTCCCGGAGGTGTAGAGCGGGGGGTGTTCCAGGAGCCAGACCAACTCGGGCGCCTGCCGCGATGCAATGGCCGCGACCCGTGCTTCCATCGCCGCGATGGCCTCGGGATAGGGCACCGGCGCCTCGGAGACCCGCCATTCCACGGCGCCGGCGCCGACAGGCGGCGCAAACGTGGCCAAATCGAGCTTTTGGCGGGCATTAACCATTGGCTAACCATAACGTGTTGATCTGAAATCAGCAATTTTGCAATTGTAAGTACGGGTAGCTTCCCCAGTGCCAACCCTCGATAAAGTCACCGTCGATCTTATGGTGGTCCTCGGGACCACTTCGATGCCGGTTCATCAGGTTATGCGCCTCAGCCGTGGCGCCATCATCGAATTGGACGCTACCGAGGCGGACGAAGTCAAGATCCTCGCCAACAATCTGCCGATCGCCAGCGGTGTGGTGCTTGTCGATCGCAACCGTATCGCGGTCGAAGTCAAGCAAATGCTGCCGCGGCTGCCCGGCACCCGGTAAGCCGTTCCAGGGTTTGCCGGCATCTAAAACACCACGTTAGCAGGCCTTGTCCCTCCATCGCTGATTTGTTACATCGGCGCCGTCGATCCGGTGCGGCGCAAATCCCGTCCCGGTCTTCCAAGCGCTCGTGGCGGAATTGGTAGACGCGCTGCCTTGAGGTGGCAGTGAGTAAAATCGTGGGGGTTCGAGTCCCTCCGAGCGCACCAAACCTACAATGATGATGCGCCGGCCCAAAAGCCGCGACCAGAGTCGTATGACAATCGCCGCCGCCTGCGGCGGGTTGCAACAGGGCAGCGTTGCCGTCGTTGTAACAACATTGGCGTACATCGACGGACGCGAGGAAACGGGCTTGCGATACCGATCTGCCGACCGGACTGCTTCGGATCGCATTCGATCGGGGCTGCCGCGCCGGTCATCGATCGGAGCACATGCATGAGATTCCTGACCTACGCTTACCGGTTCCTGTCGAATTTTGTCTTTCTGGCGCTCGTTTATTTCAGCCTGAACTTCATGGAGAAATATCAGCAACGCGCGGTGGTCGCTATACTGGTGCTGATCTATGCGGCGATGCGCGCGGCTTCAGCACTGCGTTCGTTTTATTTCTTCCAGCGTATCGAGCGGCTCGAACTGGAGGCGCGCCGCCTTGCCGGTGTGGTCGGGGACGGTCCGGCCGCATCCGCCGCGCGCAAGCAGATCGTCAGTGAGGTCGGGATGCTCCGTCGCGACGGCGAAAGGAAGTCCTATATCGATCTGTTCTTTCTCGCTCTGATCGTGCTGCTATGCGTGTCAAAGATCGTGACCGACTAAGGCGTTTTGCAGCGAAAGCTGCCCCGCACTTGATGCGGGGTGGATACCGGTTCGGGTCAAGAAAACGCGTCCAATGAAGAAGCAGAGCCTCCGTTCCAATTCAGTCGGAACGGAAAACGCTCTGAGCCGTCACGCGTTTCTTTTCTTCTTGACCTGAACCAGATGTTTCAGCGGGCCCCGATGGGCACCCGCTGCGTTGCGGTTGGCGCGGCCGGCAAACTTGGACGCGCCGGGCTTCCGGGTGGCTCCGAAATGGGGCTTGCCCCGGATCGTGCCGGCGTTGACGGCGATCCGCTTTGAGACGCCATCGCGTTGGCGCAGCGTCGTGGACGGTTTGCTCCGCATGACGTGAGAACGGAAGCAGCGACTGCGCTGTCGCGTTCGGGTTTTCTTCGATCTCGAATATGTTCTGCGCCGGCACGGGCAGGGCGATGGCGGCGCTGGCCAGCGCGAGCGGCGATGGTTGCGGCCAGGGCGTCTGCTGCCGACAGCGGAACGCCGCGCAGATGCCGTCTGGCGACGTCGAACGGCTCGACAAGCGCCATCGATTCTGCGTCACGCCAGTCCAGATCGGACAGCGAGGGAGCGGGAAGCATGTCGGTCTGGGTGAAAACGAAATTACGAATTTTTGGCCAATGCGAAATTGCGACGGTTTCAGTGGTCGGATGCAACTGCCATTGCCGCGGCTCGGTCGGCGTCGCCGGCAGCTCCGGTGTCGCCGGTACCACATGGACGATGCGATAGCCTCGCGCCTTCAACTCCTGCAGAATTCTCGGCAATGCGGCCACCGTGCGCGGCTGGATATCGTGCAGCAGCAGAATGCCTTTTCCCTTGGCCTCGATCCGCCTGATCGCCAGATCGTACACCCGCGACGCCGGAATATGCCGCCAGTCGTCGGCCGGGAAATCGGCGCTCCAGGTCTGGATGCCCTGCGAGGCGAGGTAGTTTTCGACCGCTTCGGCGCGCAGCAGGCCGGGGATCCGAAAGAACGGGGCAAGTGCCTTGTCATCCCCCAGGGCCGCCTTGACCGATGCGATCCCGTCATCGATCTCCTGCCGGGCGCGCTCGATCGCCATTCGATCCATGCTCAGCGGATGATTCTGGGTGTGGGTGCCGATCGTATGCCCGGCGTCGCGGAGCTTGCGGACGCCTTCCGGAAACGACCGGGCCATGCGCCCGATCTCAAAGAAGGTCGCCTTGATGCATTCCGAGGCGAGAATTTGCAGAATCTGATTGCTGTTGTGCGGCAGCGGCCCGTCGTCGAACGTCAATACCACTTCGTGATCCTGCAGTGGCAGCGTCTCGGGGTATTGCATGGTGCCGATGCGGGGATGCTCCAGGGGATCGACCACCAGCGTTCGCGAGGTGCCCAGCGCAGCTGGATTGCCGGGACAATCGGCGGCCGATGCCATCTGCGGGGCGATGCCGACGAACAGCCCCAGGCACAAGCAGGGCCCATTGCCGCGTCCGAACACCGCCCACCACATCACCCATCATGAAACACCGTCTAATTCTCGTTAGCGAAAGTATAATTACACAGCGCGCCATGAACGGGGCCTTAATTTGACTTCCGCACCCGGTTTTCGGTTCAACGGGCGCGGCTAACGTCGGCGCCGGGCGTGGCCGGAACATGGTCGTGCGCTGCCGGCACAAGGTGGACCACGCGATAGTGATTGTCCGCAAGATAGCGCAGAAAGGCCGGCAGCATGGCTGCGGTTCGTGTTTTGGGGTCGTGCAGCAGGATAATTCCCTTGCCGGCGGCGGTGAGCCGATCCGTGAGCAGCTTCAATTCCTGGGCCGGCGTCATCGGATTCCAGTCGCTGGCCCAGAGGTCGGCCCCGAACACCACGATGCCGCGTGATTGCAACAGCTCGAGCGTGGCCGGTGTGCTCTCAAAGCCGGGAAAACGAAAGAACGGCGTGCTCGGAATTCGGGTGGCCACTCCGTGAAGCGCCATTTCATCGGCGCCGATGCCGCGGTCGATCTCCTCAGTGCCCGCGCTCAGCGTCATTCGCTTCAGGCTGGGATGCCGCCAGGTGTGATGTCCGATGGTATGGCCCTCGGCTGCGATCCTTCGCACCAGGTCCGGGTGTTCCGATGCGCTTCTGCCGATCAGGAAGAACGTCGCGTGGACGCACTCCCGGGCCAACGCCGCCAGCACCAGCGACGTCGTGGCGGGCCACGGGCCGTCGTCGAACGTCAGCACGACCTCATGATCGTCGAGCGGCAGGGTTTGCGTAAAGCTCTTCAACCCGACCCGCGGCGTGGTGGCAGCATCGACGGCGAGAACGCGCGAGGTGCCGAGCCTCCCCGGACGCGGACAATCCGCCGCGCGGCCCGCCGCCATCCACCCGATCGAGACGACAAGGATAGCCGCCAGCACATGCGCGAATTTCAGGGCCGGTTTTTGCGCGTGCATGTCTATCATTGTGCTTGGCGTCGCCTGTTGGTCATCGCTACGTGCGAGGTATCGTTAATCGAACCTTAACGCGCATCGATGACGATTACAGCGCGCGATTGGCAGAAGTGGGATCCGGTTTTTGGATCACGCGCCAAAGCTGGATCGAACATGCAGCGCTTGCGGTTGAAAGCCGACGGACGGATCGTCGAGTTGCGGGACGGGCAGGAGTTTCCGCTTCAGCCGGCAACAGCTTTGGCCGCGCCCGAACCGACGGGGCCGCTGCCGGCGGTTCGCGACCTTCGCCGGCGTGCCCGCCTGACGCAGCTGGAATTCGCGGCACGGCTGGGCGTGCCGGTTGAGACCATCCGAAACTGGGAGCAGGGCAAACGCATGCCGCGCGGACCGGCGCGGGCGCTTCTAGCCGTGATAGCCCATGCCCCGGAGACGGTGTTTGCCGCTTTGGCGCGGGTCTGACGGCGCGCTGCATTGTTGGCAGCGCCGCGCCGGCGAGACATAATGGGCTCAATTTGTTCGGGCATCTCCAACATGCAATTCGTCGAGGCTAACGGCGCCAGGATTCCCGCGATCGGGTTAGGCACCTGGGAGCTGCGCGGGCGAGCCTGCGCGCGTCTGGTCGAGCAGGCGCTTCGGCTCGGGTATCGCCACATCGACACCGCGCAGATCTATGAGAACGAGCGCGAGGTCGGAGAAGGTCTGCGCGCCTCGAAGGTTCGACGCGACGACATATTCGTGACCACCAAGGTCTGGACCACCCATTTCGCGCCGAACGACCTGGAACGTTCCACCAAGGAAAGCCTGACCAAGCTGCGGCTTTCCGAAGTCGATCTATTGCTGCTGCACTGGCCAAATCCGCAAGTGCCGCTTCAGGAAACGCTGGGCGCGCTGGCGCATGTCAGGAAGCTCGGCATGACCAGGCACATCGGCGTCTCGAACTTCACCGTGGCGTTGATCGAACAAGCCGTCGCGGCCTGCCCGGGGCCGCTGGTGTGCGATCAGGTCGAATATCACCCTTACCTCGACCAGACCAAGGTGCTCGAGGCGTGCGCACGCCAGGGCATGGCTGTTGTCGCCTATAGTCCGGTGGCGAAGGGTCGCATCAAGAACGACCAGACGCTGGCCCGGATCGGGCGGACCTACGGCAAGACCGCCGCGCAGGTTTGCCTGCGCTGGCTGGTGCAGCAGAAGGTGTCCGCGATACCGCGGACGTCGCGGATCGAACGGCTGTCGGAAAACATCGATATCTTCGATTTCGTGCTGTCCGATGACGAAATGCAGCAGATATCCCGGATGGGAAGCGCCAGGGGCCGGCTCACCGATTTCGGTTTCGCGCCGAAATGGGATTGAGGCGTGTATGTCTTGTACAAAGCTAAGGGAGATCGCTTCGCATGGCGCTAAAACTCGTCATCGGCAACAAGAATTATTCATCGTGGTCGATGCGGCCATGGCTGGCGCTGAGGGCCAGTCAGATCGCCTTCGAGGAAATCTTCATCCCGCTTTACACCGGCGACACCGACAAGCAGCGGATTCTGGATTTCACGCAATCGGGCAAGGTGCCGGCCTTGCTCGATGGCGACGTCACGATCTGGGATTCGCTGGCCATCATCGAATATGCCGCCGAACGATTTCCGCAAACGCGGTTGTGGCCTGAGGATCGTGCCAGCCGCGCCCATGCGCGCTCGATCTCGGCGGAGATGCATTCGGGCTTTGCGGCGCTGCGCAACGAATGCGGCATGAATCTGCATCGTCCGGTCGGCGCAATCACGCTGTCGGCCAACGCCCGCGCCGACATCGCGCGCATTCAGCAAATCTGGATCGAATGCCGCGAGCGCTACGGAAAATCCGGGCCGTTCCTGTTCGGTGCTTTTGGCGGCGCGGACGCCATGTTCGCGCCGGTGGTGCACCGCTTTCGCACCTATGCCATCGAGGTGGCGCCGGAGGCGCGCCATTACATGGATACGATGACGTCGTTGCCGGCCTTTCAGGAATGGACCCGCGCGGGCCTTGCGGAGACGCTCGTGATTGAAAAGTTCGAGACGGCATGAGCATGAATAGGGCGGCGCTGGGCGCCATCGTGCCTTGACGGAGCCTTGCGAAACCGGTCTGAATCCCAAACGGACTTAGCGCATCGACCAAAAAGGTATGATCATGGGAATTCTCGATTCATTGGAAGATTCGCCGGCGTTCAAGGCCGCGCTTAGCCAGCTTGGGACCATGCTCCCGGCGGTGCTGGGTGAGCTCATGGGCAATGGCGGTCAGGGCGGTCTGTCGGCGATCGTCGCCAAACTCCAGCAGGCGGGCTTTGGCGATCAGGTCAAATCCTGGATCGGAACCGGTCAGAACCTGCCGATCACGGCCGAGCAATTGCAGCAGGTGCTGGGCAGCGATATGGCCAAGCAACTGGCGGCGAAATTCAACATCCCGCTGGATCAACTCTCCAAGGTTTTGGCGGAGCAACTTCCCAAAGCCGTGGATGGCGCAAGTCCGCACGGTACCCTTCCAACATCCTCATAACGCCTATGAAATGACGGTTCCGGGCGGCCACGACGCAGATTCGTCCGGAACCCGCAAAATGCGGTTTATCGCACTGAAAAACCTGCAAAATTTGCGCATTTGCTATGTCCGGATGTAACTGGCCAAGGAGACTGCCGCTGTGCTAGCTTGCCGCAGGGTTTTCAGTTGGCCATTTGCAGCGGGACCGTGAGCATCTGGCCGACGTTCCTTGCGTGATGGAGAGGGCGTTGAAGCACAAATTTACCGTTGGAGAGACCGTCTATTTCACAGCCAGCAATGTCGCCCGTCCGGCCGCCAGCGGCACCTATGAGGTGATCCGGCTGCTGCCGACCGACGGAGACGACTGCCAGTATCGGATCAAGAGCTCGACCGAGGCTTTCGAGCGGGTAGCCAAGGAAAGTCAGCTCGACATCTCCTGATCGATCGCGGACTTGACCGGGCGAAGCGGTTTCGATTT
This sequence comes from uncultured Pseudomonadota bacterium, assembly GCA_963771225.1. GTDB lineage: Bacteria > Pseudomonadota > Alphaproteobacteria > Rhizobiales > Xanthobacteraceae > Bradyrhizobium. Next base: position 7,272 of record CAVYSR010000022.1, read on the forward strand.
CGCCCGCCGTCAAAAGGCCCGGTTCGCGGGTTCATCCTGCGCAGACTGAGTCCGGCAAATCCGGCATTCACTTCGCGGGGCGCGTTTTATGCGGCGCTGAGGGACATCGCGCATGAACTGGGCATGGGCTACATCGCTCGATCAACTCTGGCGTTCGCCGACCTTTCCGATGTGGTTGACGCTGGCCGCGGCAGGCTTCTTCGCGGTCATCGTTCTGATCACGCTGTTGCGCGCCGAGAAATCGGTTGCCAATGGCGCGCTGACGGTGATCACCCTGCTGGCCATCGGCGTCGCTGTAGCCTCGACCATCCGCGGATTCGGCACGCCTGGCAGCGTCGCATCCGGTGAGACCGCATCGGTTCAGACCATCAACGTTTCGCTGCCGGCCCTGTCATGTATCGACGATCTGGCGGGGGAAGCCGTATTGGCGGCGTGCGAAAAGTCGCTGTTCGGCTCTGCCGAATCGGCCGCCGCGGCGGTGTCGTATGCGGCGTCCCTGATCACGCAATTGACCGCGTCGGGTGATGTCGCCGCTGCGAACCGGAACATGACACCCGAATTGCAGGCTGTGCGCCGCGCGATTGAACGCGACCGCTATGGGCTGATGGCCCAGGCGCTGGTCGCGCGCGACCATTGCACGCTGTCGGAATGCCCGGCGTTCCGGGTGATCACCGATACGCATCAGATCGTCGCCAACATGGACGAGCGGACGTATGACGGCCTGGTTTCACGTCATGCGCCGTCGTGGAACGCACCCGCGGCGGCGGGAGCGGTGGTGGCCCTTGCGCCATCGATGCCCACCGGCAGACCCACCAATGCCGAGTTTCCCACCGCAGCCTCGACCCCGCCCGTCAGCATCATGACGCCGGAGCCGGGCTCGGCCGCGACGCCACCCGCGCCGCGCGCTCCGGCTTCCGCTGCCAACGCCTCATCGCCCACCCCGACGACGGCCCCGGTGCTGGCAGCGGCCAAGAAGCCACCAAAACCCAGGCACACGCCGGCGCCGGCGGCGCCGGTGCAAATCGCGCCGGCCGCGCCATCGCCGCCCGCAGGCTCAAACGATTGATGCTTTCAAAAGCCGTCGCTGATCGCTAACCTCGCAACCATGCCCCTTCATCTCATCAAGCTCGCGGTCGGCTGCGATTCCGTCAAGGACCTCAGGAGCTGGGTCGCCGAGCGCATGCGGACCGCCAAGCAAAAGGGTCTGCCCCGCCATCACATTCACATCACGCGGATGACGCCGAAACGCGACCAAGAGTTGCTCGCCGGCGGTTCGCTCTACTGGGTGATTCGCGGCGAGATCGCGGCTCGCGAGAAGATCATCGCGATCGAGCCGTTCCGTGACCGCGACGGGATCGGACGGTGCCGCCTCGTGATGCAGCCCAAGGTCATCGCGGTGCTGCCGCGGCCGATGCGGGCGTTCCAGGGCTGGCGCTACTTCACGGAGGACGCCGCGCCGCCAGATCTCGGCAAGGCCACCGCCGCGAGTGTTGCAGCGATGCCCGAGCCGTTGCGCAGGGAATTGCGCGATCTCGGGCTGCTTTGAACCCGTCGGGCCGCTGGGCGACGGGCGGCCGTCAATAACGAAAGTGCGCTCAGACCTCAGCAATGCCTAAACCCCGATATTGTCGATCAACCGTGTTTTTCCGATTTTAGCCGCCACCAGAATTCGCATCGGTCCATCCTTCGCCGACGCGATCGGCGCCAGCGTTCCGGCGTGGCGCACCTCGAAATAATCCAGCGTGAAGCCAGCGCCGACAACCATTTCGGCGCCAGCGGCCATCGCGGCATCAGGTCGTCGCCGTCCCGCAAACGCCCCGCGCTTTCCTTCATGGCCTTGTAGAGCGTCGGCGCCACGCGGCGTTCGTCGGGCGACAAATAGACGTTCCGCGAGGACATCGCGAGGCCATCGGCTTCGCGGACGGTGCGCGAGCCTATCACCTTGACGCCGAGATCGAGATCCCCGGCCATCCGGGTCACGACCTGCAATTGCTGGAAATCCTTCTCACCGAATACCGCAAGATCCGGCCGGCATTGCGTGAACAGTTTGCCGACCACGGTGGTGACGCCGCCGAAGAAATGTGGACGGAAGCGATCCTCCAGCTCTGCCGTAGCGGGCCCTTCGGTCAGTATCCGTGTGGCAAAGCCGTCCGGATACATGGTCTTGACGTCCGGATTCCAGATCAGGTCGACCTTCTCGGCGGTCAGTTTGGCGACGTCGGCCTTCCAGGTGCGCGGGTACGAGCCGAAATCCTCGGTGGGCGCGAATTGGGCAGGATTGACGAAGATGGAGACGATCACCTTTGCGGCGCGACGTTTCGCCAGCCGAACCAGCGACACATGGCCGTCATGGAGTGCTCCCATGGTTGGCACCAACGCGATGGTGGCTTTTCTCACGCGAAGGCCTTCGAGGGCGCGACGCAACGCGGGTACCGTGCGGACGATCATGGGGCTTCGCGGCATCAGGGCTCGATCTGTGGGGTCAGGCAGGAAAGTCGCGCTGACGGTGAGGCGGGGACATCACCCTATCAAGGCCGATGCTGCGTCGCCAAGCCGGGTCGCCGACCGGAAAAAGCCGGGTCCCCGCCGGAAAAGAGCTGAATCGGCCTTGATGAACGCTCGCCAAATGTGGGGTCAATCGCAGACGTTGCCGAGCGGTGCATGCCATTCATGATTAAGGCAGACGCTCAATGGCTTGAAGCAGTTATCGCTCATTTCGCTTGACCGCGGTCGCGGGTAATTTGAAGATATCCAAAGGGGTCGAAGCATGCTGGTGCAGACTAGTCAGGGGCAATCGGGCTCGGCTCATGTCGTTGTGCTGGGCAACGAGAAGGGCGGTTCGGGCAAGTCCACCACCGCCTTGCATATCGCCGTTGCCCTGATGAAAGCCGGCCAGCGCGTCGCCACCATCGATCTCGATTGCCGGCAGCAGAGCTTCACCCGTTACATCAACAACCGGCGCGCCTGGGCACGCCGCAGCGGCCTCGATCTCGAAGTCCCGGTGCATCGCTGCATCAAGCTCGGCGACACCATGCAGATCGCCGACAATGAATCTTCCGAATTTCAGCAATTCATGGAGGCGGTGAGCGCGGTCGAGCGGACATTCGATTTCATCGTGATCGATACTCCGGGGTCCGACAGCTATCTGATGCGTCTGGCGCATTCGATGGCCGATACGCTGGTGACGCCGATCAACGACAGCTTCCTCGACTTCGACGTGCTCGGCACCGTCGACCCCGCGAGCTATTCCGTCATCGGCGAGAGCCACTATTCGGAAATGGTGCGGGATACAAGGCGCAAGCGCCGTCAGCTCGACGGCGCGAGCTGCGACTGGATCGTGGTCCGCAACCGATTGTCGATGCTGGGATCGCGCAACAAGCAACTGGTCGCCGATAGCCTGAATGATTTGTCGTTGCGGCTCGGCTTCCGCGCGATCGATGGCTTCGCTGAACGCGTCGTCTATCGCGAATTTTTTCCGCGCGGGCTCACGGCACTCGATAACCTCGACGAGGCGACGCTCGGCACCCGTCCGAGCATGGGCCACCTGACGGCGCGCGAGGAGGTCACGAACCTGCTGCGTCAGTTGAAACTGCCGCTCGATGAGCGCGGTCGCCGCCGCGCGGCCAATCGCGCCGAGTGGTTCAATCAGGTCGACAAGCCGCTTGAACTCCACGACATCATCGCGCCTGAGACCTTGCCAGCTTAGGTTGCAAGTCGACGGCTTTCCGGCCTCGATCCGGGCGGCCCCGGCCGCGGTAGCGAGACTTTTATTCAATTTGGATTGATTTCCCGGCGGAACTATCCGTCCGGGACCTGCGTTTTTACTGGGTCTTTACCCAAGTCCTGAACTCGCCGTTCATCCGCGGCGTTCCACAATCGAAACCGGTCCCAGGATTTTCGTATTGTGCACCTGCACAATAAGTGGGTGCGACGCACAACGATCAGGCGGTCGATTCACAATATTTAGCCTTCCTGTCACGTTGTCGTCACGTATATTGCTCGCGAACGATGAGGGATCGTGGAGCTCCAAACGTCGGATCTGATCCGGTGAGCATCAGCGCGCAGAGGACGAACATGAGACGTGGAATTGCCGTTCTACTTTCGCTTTGTGTCCTGGTGGCGGTCGCCTATTTCACTGCGAGCAAATGGGCGATACGACACGAGACCATGACGTTCTACGATGCGACCCGTGACAACCGTCCGGTCGCCGTGGACATCGCCGTGAGGCGCGACAAGGAAATGCAGGCGAGCGCCGGCATGATCACGCTGCCGGTAGCGATCCTCAATCACGGCAACACCGTCAAGTTTACCGAATACTCGTTCCTGGCAAACGTTTTTGCCGCGCGCGGCTATCTCGCCATGAGCATCCAGCATGACCTGCCGACAGATGCGCCCCTGGTAACCAAAGTGGGCGAACTCTATGTCGGCCGGTTGCCGCAGTATCATCGCGGCGTTGCCAATATCCGCTTTGCCGTCGATGAAATGAAGAAGGTGGTGGCGAACGCCGATTACGATCATCTGACCATGGTGGGACACTCCAATGGCGGGGACATTTCGATGTACTTCGCCAAGATGTATCCGGACAATATCAAGAAGGTGGTCACGCTCGATAATCTGCGCGTGCCGTTCATGACCGACGGTCGATTCAAGATTCTTTCGTTCCGATCGAAGGATCCGGTGTTCAAGCCTGACCCCGGTGTCGTTCCCGGTGACGAGGATTGCGAGAAGGCCGGGATTACGGTGGTGCAAACCGGTTATCAGCACACCGATATGAGCGATCGCGGTCCCGAGCAGGTCAAGCTGACGATCGAGGGCATGCTCGACAAATTCCTCGATGACGACAGCAGCTCGCTGAAGCCGGTCGTCACCAAGGCGGCGCCGCTCCTGACCGATCCGGGACCGGTTGCGCTGTACTCGCCAGTCAAGAACTGACGGCAGGAACTGACGGTACGCATCGTTTTCCAGGCCGCCTCGCGCCCCGACAACTCCGCGACCTGGTTTGCCTCGGCTGCGAAGTAGATGGGCGTATCCATCGCGCATTGACCGCTGCCTCATCCCGCTCCACATAAGGCTCGCGGCAATTTGCGAGCGCCTATGTCCGGTGAACCGACCAAACCGAAATCTGCGGGCGACGTGTCATCGGCGCAAAAGGCCGAATCCGGCAAAGCTTCATCCGGTAGCGCTCGTTCGCTGCCGGAGGCGAGCCCTTCGGCGTCGGAAGATATCGCCGCCTTTGTCGCCAAGGCCCGTGCGATGTCGCCCCACGCTCCTGGCGCAAGGGGCCGGCTGGTTTTCGCGCTGGACGCCACCATGAGCCGGCAGCCGACCTGGGACATGGCCTGCGCGCTGCAGGCCGACATGTTTCGCGAGGCGGCCGCACTCGGCAGTCTCGATATCCGCCTGGTCTATTATCGCGGTCTCAACGAATGCCGTGCCAGCGGATGGATCTCCGACACCGCGCAACTGGCAAAATTGATGGCCAGGATCGATTGCCGGGGCGGCAATACCCAGATCGGCAAGGTGTTGTCGGAAGCGCGACGGGAGGCTGCCGCTTCCGCGGTGCGCGCGGTGGTCTTCGTCGGCGATGCCATGGAGGAAAAGGTCGACGACCTCTGCGGCAAGGCGGGCGAGCTCGGTCTGCTCAAGGTGCCGGTGTTCATGTTCCAGGAGGGACATGACGGCACAGCCGAGCAGGCGTTTCGGGAGATCGCGCGTCTGACGGGCGGTGCATGGTGCAGGTTCGATCCGGGGGCGGCGGCGCAACTGCGCGAACTGCTGCGCGCCGCGGCGGCCTATGCCGCCGGCGGCCGCGAGGCGTTGCTGCGGTTGTCGAAGACCGGAAGCGGTGCGGCCAAACTGCTCGGGCAGATGAAATGATCGCGCCTTTGTGTGTTTTGATGTCCTTGGAGGCGAAGACCGTCGCCCAAGCATGCTTTTTGCCGCCGGCCGCACTATATTGATGTCATGCCAACCCTGATTGCCGGCGTCGTCGCCGTTATCCTGCTTTACTCGCTGCTGCAGATGTTTCGGGCGGCCAATCCGGTCGTGCTTGCGCGCGCGGTCAAGATCGGCGGCGGCGTTCTGGCGCTCGCGGTCGCGGCCTTTACCGGCATCAAGGGTGAGCTTGCGGTAGCGGTCCCGCTCGGGATCTTCGGCGCGGGCCTGCTCGGCTGGTCACCCTTCGGGGCATCGGGGTTCGGCAACATCAGCGGGATGTTCGGAGGCTCGGGTGTCCAACGCTCGCCGGGACAGGCGTCGCGGGTGCGCTCGCAGTTTCTCGACATGCGGCTCGATCACGACAGCGGCGAACTCGACGGTCAGATCGTAGCCGGGCCGAATGCCGGTCACTCGCTCGGCGAATTCGACCTGCCGCAATTGACGGCGATGATGGCCGGGTTCGACGCCGAAAGCGTGGCGCTACTTGAAAGCTATCTTGACCGCAGGTTTCCCGCTTGGCGTCAGCACGCGCAGGGAAATGCGGCAGGGGGGCAGAGCCGCCCGGCGGCGAGTGGCAAAATGACGGACGAGGAGGCCTATCAGATCCTTGGCCTGCAGCCGGGGGCGGGGCGTGACGAAATCGGTCGGGCGCACCGCGCCCTCATGAAGAAACTGCATCCCGATCAGGGGGGGTCGACGTACCTCGCCTCCCGTGTAAACGAGGCCAAGGATACTTTGCTTCGCACGCATCTCAGCTAACTCCGGCAACGCTACCAAACGCTACTACCTGCGAGTTGCTTCTGCTTTCCGCTCCGGTCGACGCCCCGTTGTCGCCCGCCGTTGCCCGGCGTGGTCGATCTTTCGCTAACCAATCTAGACGTGAAATCTTGACGAGAGGTTGCGGGATGCAAATTCATCCTTCACGGGGGCTGCTGTCTCACGACTGCCGTGGTGGCATGCGTCGTTTCCGTTTCGGTTGAATTGGAACGGAGGCTTTAATTGCCAACCTTTCGGGAGAGCTTTCTTCAGGCGAACCGCAATCCGCCCGCATCAAATGCAGGCCCGGCCTTCGCTGCAAAGGTCGCTGATCAGTTCCGGACCGTGAAACAGGAGATGTCGGAGCGCTTCAAGGTCCGGCACACCGCCTCGGCCTGATCGCTGTCGAGACCGGCAAAGCGGGCACGGAACAGCTTCCGCTCGCCTTTGGCGACGACCGGTTCCGTAAACGGATCCGCCTTGCTGAGCATACCGCGAGCCTGGTCGCGCGCGACTTCGAGACGTTGGCGTGCTTCGCTCTCGGTTTCCAGCGCGCCGACCTGAATGATCCATCCGGTATGGACTGCCACCGGCTTGATCGCGCCGTTTTGCTGAACGGCCTGCGGCTGGCCGTGAGAGTTCGCATCGGCATAGGCCAATGCCTGTGAAGTGGAGGAGGGCGATGCACTCGATGCCGGCAACACCCCGAGCAGACCGTTTCCGGTGCCGTGGTTTGCCGGTTGCGGCGGCATCTCGGTCCTGGCGACGTCAAGCTTGTTGGGTTCAGCCTTGTTAGATTTCAGCCTTGGCCATGATCGCGCTGGATGTTTCCGGCACCTCCGGGCGTGCCGGTATGGCGCTGGTGATGGGCGTGGCCGGCTGGGCCGCACCGGCCGCGGCCAGCTTCACCGGTCCGGCCTTGATCTGGACGGTCTTCACCTTGACGGGCTTCATCGGCTCCGACGAACCGGGGATCGCCGCGATGGACTGAGCCTGGATCACCCCATTGGTGAACGGCGCGGGCTCCGGCTTGGCTTGCGGCGGAGGCACGGCCGCCGCAGCAGCCGCGAGGACCGATCGTGACGCCGGCGTGGTCGAACGCACCGGCGGCGCTACGGCCGGCTCCGGCGTTTCGGATGCGGCCTGAACTGCACCCCGAACCTGAACCGTCTGGGTCGGCCGGGAGGCTGCTTCGGCCTCCGCGACATCGGCATTGGCATCAGCAGGATTGCGCTCGGTGATCGCGGCGACGGTACGTTTGTTCGCGGCCTTCTCCAGATTTTCAGCGAGCAGGTTGCGCATGATGGCGTCGCGCGAACTGCCGCTGCGACCTCCCAGCACCACGCCGACCAGATGGCGGTTGCCGCGGCGCATCGAGGTCACGAGATTGAAGCCTGACGAGCGGGTGTAACCGGTCTTGATGCCATCGACGCCCTCGACATTGCCGAGCAGGTGATTGTGGTTGCGGATGGACTGGCCGTGATAGTTGAACGTCTCGGTCGAGAAATAACGGTAATAACGCGGGAAACGATCCTGGATGGCGCGGCCCAGGGTCGATTGATCCCGCGCCGTTGTCACCTGGTCATCGTCCGGCAGTCCCGAGGCATTGCGATAGACCGTGCGGGTCATGCCGAGCGCACGCGCCTTGTGGGTCATCAGCTTGGCAAAATCGTCTTCGTCGCCGGCGATGGCTTCCGCGATTACGACGGCTGCGTCGTTGGCGGAACGGGTCACCAGTCCCTTGATGGCGTCTTCGACGCGAATGCTCTGGCCCGGGCGCAGGCCGAGTTTGGTGGGCGCCTGCTCGGAGGCATGCTCGGATACCGACATTTCGGTATCCAGATTCATCTTGCCGGCATCGAGACGCTCGAACAGCAGATAAAGCGTCATGATCTTGGTGAGCGAGGCAGGGTGGCGGCTCGCGTCGGGACTGCTGGCGGTAAGAGTCGCGCCGGAATTGCCGTCGACAATGATGGAGGAAAATTGCGGGCTGTAGCTTTCCCGCTCCTCGTGGTGACGCGCATGATAGTGATGATAGGCATGGGTGGTAGCGATGCCTGTAATGGCGCGCTTCAGCGGTGCCGGTTGTGAAAACGGCGGCAGCGGTGAGGGTGACCAGCCCCAAAACGGAAACCCGCAGAACGCGGGAGGAAGCCAAGGTTGTGCGAAGCATAAACTTCCCCGTCCAATTTCTATCTTGTTCACCGGTTCGTGAGGCTAAATTATGCCCACCTGCCGGCCAAGTTTCCTGTCCAAACTCCCCGAAACCGGATGCGTATTTCCTCCGGAACGGCCAATCTGATCGCTATTTCAGCTAAGGGGCTGTAGTCAAACGCTTTTTTGGCGACCCGTCGCGAACCGCGAACAGGCTTCGAATCAAGTTAGGTGGCCGGAGTTTCCAAAAGCTTAAGCAACCCTTGCGCGATCCGAAGGTATTTGGTGCTAAATCGCTTCCATTTGTGCGTTGCACAAGAATCTTGACTTTATTGTGCGTTGCACATATAGCCTGACATGTCAGGGGGCCGGGACCTCCCGGCGGATCGTTCAAACATCAGTCTGGGAAAGAAATCCATCATGGTCAAAGTCGAAGACATTCAGCAGTACGGAAAAGAGCAGATCGAGACCGCCGTTGCGTCGGCAACGACCCTTCAGAACGGCCTTCAGGCCATCGCAAGCGCCTACGGCGATTACACCAAGAAGTCGTTTGAAGACACGAAGTCATTCGTCGAGAAGCTGTCCGGCGTGAGCTCGCTCGACAAGGCGATCGAAGTGCAGACCGAATATGCGAAATCCGCCTATGAGATGTTCGTGGCTGAGTCGCAGAAGATCGCAGGGCTCTATACCGATCTCGCCAAGCAGACCTTCAAGCCGTTGGAAGGCATCGTGGCGAAGTTCACCCCGGCCGCTACCCACTAATAGATTGCGCGCTTTCTGACGCATGCTGGCGCGGAATATGCGCTGACGCGGACGCTGCTCTCCAGAATCAAAAGCCCGGCCGTTTGGCCGGGCTTTTTGCTGTTTGGGATGCGCGGAGATTATTTCACGGCGCGCGGCAACGCGGCTTTGTCAAATCCAACGGAATTGATTAACCTCCATTGGATCGCTGAACCGGGAGTCGGGCCCGCCGCAAGCAGCATTTGGCCAATATTTGCGCGCTTGCGGCGAGCCAGCGTCGGACCCATATTGCAGCTATCGATCCAGCTGATGGGTCGGGCCGGCCGGGAGCGGCGATCTGGAGAGCGTGTCTGGGCACTTGCGATGTCTCCGACAGGAGAACATCACCTGGCCGCTATCCGGTTTCCCGTGGGGATGTCGAACACCTGTGCCATGCTGCAACTAGTTTCCAAATTTGATTCGTCCGTGCCGCCTGCCGTCGCCGCATTTGCCCCCCGAATGGGCAATGATGAGAACCGTGGTGGCGGAGCTGGCGGTCCGGCGACATCCGTTATCGCCAAGGTCAAACCGAAGACCAAACGCCCGAACCTGTACCGCGTCCTGATATTGAACGACGATTACACGCCGATGGAATTTGTCGTTCTGGTGCTGGAGAAGTTCTTCCAGAAGGATGTCGAGGCTGCGACGAAGATCATGCTCCACGTCCATCATCATGGAATCGGGGAGTGCGGCGTGTTCACCTATGAGATCGCCGAGACCAAGGTGACGCAAGTGATGGATTTTGCACGCAAGCACCAGCATCCCCTGCAATGCGTGATGGAAAAGAAGTAGCGCCGGGCAAAAATCCACCAAAACCGGAACGGGTTTTGCATCGTAATTAACGATGGGTCGGACCGGTATGTGCAATACTTGGCGTGAACGCTCGATTTTGGATGGGGATGGCGCGTACAGTCCGAGCGTAGAACAAGTCGAAGGGAACCGGTCTTTCGCCGTGAGCGGATGTAACTATATGACCAAAGATATGACAAAGGTTGTTGTTGCCTGAGCGGGCAACGGCGATCATGATGGCGGGGGCCACAGAGGACGCGAATGCCTACTTTTTCTCAAAGCCTTGAACAATCCCTGCACCGCGCGCTGGCGATTGCAAACGAGCGTCACCACCAATATGCGACGCTCGAACACCTTCTGCTGTCGCTGATCGATGATTCCGATGCAGCGGCGGTCATGCGTGCCTGCAGTGTCGATCTCGACAAGCTGCGCACCAGTCTGGTCAACTATCTCGAAACCGAGTTTGAGAACCTGGTGACGGACGGCGCCGATGACGCCAAGCCGACCGCGGGCTTTCAGCGCGTCATCCAGCGCGCGGTGATTCACGTCCAGTCATCCGGTCGCGAGGAAGTGACCGGCGCCAATGTGCTGATCGCGATCTTCGCCGAGCGCGAGAGTCACGCGGCCTATTTCCTGCAGGAGCAGGACATGACGCGTTACGACGCGGTGAATTACATCAGCCATGGTATCGCCAAGCGGCCCGGAGTGTCGGAAGCGCGCCCGGTGCGCGGCGTCGACGAAGAGACCGAAACCAAAGGCAACGAAGATTCCAAGAAAAAGGGTGAGGCGCTCGATACCTACTGCGTCAACCTCAACAAGAAGGCGCGCGACGGCAAGATCGATCCGGTGATCGGGCGAAATGCCGAGATCAACCGCGCGATCCAGGTGCTCTGTCGCCGGCAGAAGAATAATCCGCTGTTCGTCGGTGAGGCCGGCGTCGGCAAGACCGCGATCGCCGAAGGTCTGGCCAAGCGCATCGTCGACAGTGAAGTGCCTGAAGTATTGGCGGCTGCGACCGTGTTCTCGCTCGACATGGGCACATTGCTTGCGGGCACGCGCTATCGCGGCGATTTCGAGGAACGGCTGAAGCAGGTCCTCAAGGAACTCGAGGCGCATCCGAACGCCATCCTGTTCATCGACGAAATCCACACCGTGATCGGCGCCGGTGCGACGTCCGGCGGCGCGATGGACGCATCCAATCTGCTCAAGCCGGCATTGGCGTCGGGCACGATTCGCTGCATGGGCTCGACGACCTACAAGGAATATCGCCAGCATTTCGAAAAGGATCGCGCGCTGGTGCGCCGGTTCCAGAAGATCGACGTCAATGAACCGACGGTGGAAGACGCGATCGCGATCCTCAAGGGCCTGAAACCCTATTTCGAGGACTATCACCGGCTGAAATATACCAACGAGGCCATCGAGGCCGCGGTGCAACTGTCGTCGCGTTATATCCACGACCGCAAGCTGCCGGACAAGGCGATCGACGTGATCGATGAATCCGGCGCGGCGCAGATGCTGGTCGCGGAGAACAAGCGCAAGAAGACCATCGGCATCAAGGAAATCGAGACCACGATCGCGACCATGGCGCGGATTCCGCCCAAGAGCGTGTCGAAGGACGATGCCGAGGTGCTCAAGCATCTTGAGCAGACCCTGAAACGGGTGGTGTTCGGCCAGGACAAGGCGATCGACGCGCTCTCTGCCTCGATCAAGCTGGCGCGGGCCGGCTTGCGCGAGCCGGAAAAGCCGATCGGCTCGTATCTGTTCTCGGGGCCGACCGGCGTCGGCAAGACCGAAGTGGCAAAGCAACTCGCAGCCTCGCTGGGCGTCGAGCTGATCCGCTTCGACATGTCGGAATACATGGAGCGTCATACCGTGTCGCGCCTGATCGGCGCACCTCCGGGCTATGTCGGCTTCGACCAGGGCGGCCTGCTCACCGACGGCGTCGATCAGCATCCGCACTGCGTGGTGTTGCTCGACGAAATCGAGAAGGCGCATCCGGACCTGTACAACGTGCTGCTGCAGATCATGGATCATGGCCGGCTCACCGATCACAACGGCAAGCAGGTCAATTTTCGCAACGTGATCCTGATCATGACCACCAATGCGGGCGCCCAGGATCTGGCGCGCCAGGCCTTTGGCTTCACGCGCAACAAGCGGGAAGGCGATGACCACGAAGCGATCAATCGGCAGTTTGCGCCTGAATTCCGCAACCGGCTCGATGCCATCGTCTCGTTCGCCCATCTCAATGCCGACGTGATCGGCATGGTGGTCGAGAAGTTCGTGCTGCAACTCGAGGCGCAGCTTGCCGATCGCGACGTCACCATCGAACTGTCGGAGCCGGCCAAGGCGTGGCTGGTTCAGCATGGTTACGACGAGCAGATGGGCGCGCGGCCGATGGCGCGCGTGATCCAGGAGCACATCAAGAAGCCGCTGGCCGACGAAGTGCTGTTCGGCAAGCTCAAGGGCGGCGGCCACGTCCGCGTCGTGCTGGTCAATGACGAGGCTGCCACGGATGCGGCGCAGGAGAAGATCGGCTTCGAATATGTCGAAGGGCCGGTGACGCCGAAGCCGGAGAAACTGCCCGGCGCGCGCAAGCGCACCGTGCCGCGCAAGCCGAAACCCAATGGTCCGAGCGGCGGGTCGAAGGGCCCGGCCTCGAGAGGGCCGCTGGTGAAGGTCTGAGCCGAGGCCCGAGCGGCTGACATAGCGAATAAAAGAGCCGGCGCGTCGCAAGACCGCCGGCTCTTTTGGTGCGATTTACCCGATGCGGCGCTTCAATCACAGGCAGCGTTGGCTGCCTCCGGCACGGTGAGAAACGTGATGGTCGCCGGCGCCATCGTCAAGATGCCGGCCGATGCCGGATCACCTGTGATGGGCGGCACACCGTCGTCGGAATCGAGTGTGAGCGTATTGCCGTTCAGCCGCACGGTTGCATCCAGCAGGTTCGCAGCATCGAGGGTAAAACGTTCGGAAGCGTTGGCCATCTTCAGCGAGTGCGGCGCATCCCGGTCGGTGTTGATCACGAGCAGAGCAACGCCGCCCGGCGTTCCGCGCTTGCAATGGGCATAGACATGCAGGCCCGCTTGTATGGGCACGCCCGGGTCGAGCACAGTGGTTCCCATCAATTGGCGCCACAACAGCGCGCCCCAGTAATTCGGACGGGGTGCCAGCGTTCGCTCGTCGAGCAGGCCATAGTCGCTGGCCGCCAGCGTATTGTGCATCACGACCTGAACGCCGGCCTTGGCCAATCGTCCAAGCTGATCGAGATACCTGAACGTATCCAGGAAAGTTGCCGCCCAGGGGTTTCCACCACATGCCGTCTCCGCGGTTTCGGTGAGCCAGATCGGCTTGCCGGGCTCAAATCGGTCTCGCAGGGTCCGATAGAACGCCAGGGTCTGATCGGTCCGTGAGAGCCACGCTTCCGAAAGGGCTGCCTCCGGCGTGACGGTGCCGGCGCAGCGCTCCGACAGCGCTCCATAGTGATGATACGAAATGACATCCACACCGGAGCCCGACGCGGCGAGCAGTTCGGAAACTTCCGGCGTTTCATTTATCGCGCCGGGTCCGAGGATCATCATCTCCGGAACGGTTTGCTTCACAAATGCGTGGAACACCTTGAAGTCGCGCCCAAATGCGGCTGGGTCATACCCGGGCGGCAGGCCGCCAATGGCGGGGAGATTGGGTTCGTTCATGAACTCGGCGGCGGCGATGCGGCCTCCCGCCATCCCTGTGAAGTCGAGCAGGCGACGCGCTTGATCCGGTATCCAGATCCCGGCCGCATCGCGATTGCCGGCGCCCACCGCGAATGACGTCACGATCCGCGCATTGACCGCGTGCGCGAAATCGATCACCTCCCGCCATTGCTGGCGGGTCAGGATCGCTTTGAACCCGGTTGGTGGCGCGGTGGGTGCGCTGTCCGTGTCCGCGAAATACGTTGTGTTTGCCCAGGTGCCGCTGACGCGCAGATAGGCCGGCGCCAGCGCCGAGGCGAGCTGGCGCAAACGGGCATTCGTGAGATCTATCGGCGGCCGGTATTGGAACAGATTCGAATCTTTGGGCTGCGGCGTGTTCGGCGGGGGCGCGGCCTCGACGCCGCGCTCCGGTCCGTAGGGCTTCCAGAATTCTCCCCCGGTAACTTCGACCATTTCGATATTGTAGGACTGATAGCGCTCGTCGATCGTGCCGATGCGAGCCATGGTCGCAGGCGTGACGGACAACTCACCGGCGGGACTCGCGGAGCCTGCCGGTGCGGCAAGCAAGATCATCCAGACAGATGTCAGGCAGACCGATATCAGCCGGGCATGGAGTTTCGGGCCGATCATGCGATTCCCGCAAATGCGAGTTTTCCTGCGCCCGCTTGTGGGCTGCAGAAGTATACGCGCTGACCGGTATCGTCAGAAGGAAATAGAGCCTCCGGTTCGATTCCATCCGAACGGAAAGGCTCTCGTGCTCAGCCTTCCAGAAGCTGCTTGATGCGGCGCTGAAGCTGTCGCTTCTTCTGCTCGCTGCGGCGCAGCCGTTCGCCAAGGTCGGAATCCGGCAGTTCGGTTGGCTTCTCTTCGCTGAAGGCCACGCCGACGAAGTTGTCGCGCCACCAGATGATCCTGGCCAGGAACGAACGGCCTTTTCGCGCGATGGCCAGAGACATCTGCTCTTTGGGCAATCTAACGTCGTTGCTGAATTCGATGCCCGCGCCGTTTTCGGAGATGTTGCGGACGATGCAATCCCGGGTTGCGCCACGTTCGTCGATTTCGGCGACGCCGCCATAGATCACCTTGTCCCGCGCGTTCTGGCGTCGATCCTGCATCGTATAATCTCCCAATAAAGAGGGGGACCTTACCCGGCTTCGCCGCGGGCGAAAGGCCGAGGCCGTTAAAATGCAGCATTAACGTAAACCGATCTGTGTCAGGACGGGACGAATTTGGGGCTTTTGGGCCCGGCGCGAAAGGCCCTAAGCCGCGCTTTCGCGCAACCCGCGGGCGATTTCCTTCTGCGCATCGAATTCGCGCCGCCGCCGAGCCAACTCCTCGGCGCTGAGCAGCGCAAGGTTGTTGTAGTCGCGTTTCCAGGAGGCGTCCGCGCTCCAGCGCAGCGGCGATTGCACGGTGGTTTGCGGGCCTGGTGCCGATTCCAGTACGCTGAGCGCAAGCTCCAACGTGAAGGCCTTGGAGTCGGGGTCGTGAGGCTTGCCCGCCGAATTGCCCAGTGGAAAATCGCTGAACAGAAACCGCGGCACCGCGGCATGTTCGACGATGTCCTTGGCGCAACCCATCACCACCGTGGAAATGCCGTTGGCCTCCAGATGCCGGGCGACCAGGCTGATGGTCTGATGGCATACCGGGCAATTCGGCACCAGCACGGCGGCGTCCACTTGATCCGTCCGGCAACGCGCGAGGATTTCCGGTGCGTCGGTTTCGATGGTGACGCGATGGCTGCGGTTGGTCGGCGCGCCGAAGAATCGCGGCGCGAGTTCTCCGATCCGTCCCTGGCTTGCGAGCCGCTGCAATTGCGGCATCGGGAACCAGGTGCCGCTGTCGTCGGCCGAAGTGTGCATGCGATCATAGGCAATATGTGAAATCCGCAAATCATGCGGCTTCGAGGTATCGCCGTCATAGACCGAATAGAATTTGGCGCCGCCATTGTATTTGGCGCCGGGGCCCTGATCGCCCTTGGCGGGATCGAAGGGGGCCGCGGTCGTGACGAGGGTGACGCGAGACTGCCCCAGCGGCTTTCGCAGGCGCTGGAATGGCGCTTCGACATAGTGCCCCCAGCGATACGGCGTCGTGTAGCCGATCGCCTGATAATATTCGCGGGTTCGCGCCATATAGGGGATCGGCGCGTCGTCATCGGGCGCGAAGCCAGGCAGGTCGTCGATTGGAGTGGTCATCTCTTGCGCTCTCACATGCGCGCCATCATTACCGGATAGCTAGACAGTCCGCAGGGGGTGTCAAGCGGGTCCACGGGAACGGCAAATGACGGTGCGAGCGGTCATCGGTCTGCGTGCGGCGATCTGCGTCATCGTGGTGACGCAGTGCCTGGCGCCGCGGCAGGGCGTCGCCGAGGATGTCACGACAGGTGGCGAGGTCGCATGGCCGAGCCTCGAAGAACGCGCCCTGCCTAAGGATGCAAACACGAGCGAGCCGAAAAAACCCGCCGAAACCGCTGCGGAAACCAACACCCGCGAGGCGATGTGCCTGATGATCGAATTCGGCAGCCAAAGCGGAAGATTTGCCGCTTGAGTTTTTCGCTCGCGTGATCTGGCAGGAAAGCCGCTTTCAATCCGATGCCGTGGGACCGGTGACGCGCAACGGCCAGCGCGCGCAGGGTATCGCGCAATTCATGCCGGGGACCGCCAGCGAACGCCGGTTGCTCGACCCGTTCGATCCGGTGCAGGCGTTGCCGAAATCCGCCGAATTCCTCAACGAATTGCGCGGCCAGTTCGGCAATCTCGGGCTGGCCGCCGCTGCCTACAATGCCGGACCGCGGCGGGTACAGGACTGGCTTGCCGGCACAGGGGGCCTGCCGCAGGAGACGCGCCATTACGTCGCCGTCATTACCGGCTCGACGGTCGAGGACTGGGCGGCGGCCGGCAAGACCGGCAAGATGCCCGATCGCGCACCGACCACGAGTTGTCGCGAACTGATGGCATTGCTCAGGCGCGCCCCTAATCCCTTCGTCACCCAGTTGGAACAGCATGTGAAACTCGCTGAGGCCCAGGCGTGGGGCGTGCAGCTTGCCGCCGGCTTCAGCCGCGACAAGGCGCTGGCGATGTATTCGCGCGCGATCAAGCGGTTGAGCGCCGTCATCGGCGATCGCGATCCAAGCCTGTTGGGTACGACGATGCGCAGTCGGGGCAGCCGCACATTCTACCAGGTCCGGATCGGCGCTGACACGCGGCCCGCGGCCGACGACCTTTGCAACCGCATCCGGCGTGCGGGTGGCGCCTGTTTCGTGCTGCGAAACTTCAGGGCCTGATCGCGCGAACCGCATAACGGGCTTGACCGGCGGTTCGCTTGACGTTGGCTGGTTTCGCCAGCGTTATGCCGACCCATCCCATGTGATCCGGTTGCCCGTGCCGCTTCCCGCTCTTGATTCGCCCCAATGGCAAAGCCCCCTGCGGACGTTCGCGTGGGGCATGTGGTCGGTCACCTCGACCGTGCTCGCCCTGGTGCTGTTTGCGACCTATCTCGGCATCGGTGCGCTCGCGCATAGTACGCACTTCAGCCTGGGCTGGGCGCTCGCGAGCACGATTTTCATATGGGCCGGGCCTGCGCAGATCATCCTGATTTCGACGCTGGGTTCCGGCGCCACCGTGGTTCAGGCGGCCATTGCCGTTACCGTCAGCGCGATCCGGCTGTTTCCGATGGTGGTGTCGGTGTTGCCGATGCTGCGCACGCCGACAACGAAGCGGCGTCATCTGGTGCTGGCGACCCATTTCATCGCAGTCACGCTGTGGGTCGAATGCTTTCGCCTGCTGCCACAGGTGCCGCGCGAGCGGCGCATCCTCTTCACGCACGGGCTGGGCAGCGGTCTGGTTTCGCTCTGCCTGGTTGCCACCACGGTCGGCTACGGTCTCGCCGCCAACCTCCCGGAATTGTTCGCCGCGGCGATCCTGTTGTTGACGCCGTTGGCATTCCTGCTCTCGACCGCGCGCAATTGCCGGCAGCTCGCCGATGTTCTGGCGCTGGTGCTGGGGCTGGCGCTGTTTCCGCTCACGGCGATGTTGCACACCGGCGTTGATATCCTGATCAGCGGCGTCTCGGCCGGCACCATCGCCTATGGCGTTCACCGTTGGCGGAGGCGCCAATGAGCGATTTTGTCGGCGACTGGAATGCGCTGCTGGTGCTGCTGTTGGCCGGCTTCCTGCCCAACGAGGTCTGGCGGATGCTCGGGCTTTGGTTCGGCGGCGGCATCGACGAGGGATCCGAACTCTTGGTATGGGTGAGGGCGGTGGCCACCGCGATCTTGGCCGGCGTCATCGCGCAAATCCTGGTATCTCCGCCCGGCGCGCTGGCCAGCGTGCCGGGGTGGCTGCGCTACGCCGCGGTGGCCGCCGGTTTCGCCGTTTTCATCGTGACGCGGCGGTCGATTTTTGCCGGCGTGGTGTGCGGCGAATTCGTGATGCTTGCTGGCAAATGGTGGCTCGGGTAATGGTCTCTCATGGTTCGAGAGAGTGAAATCCGCGAGGGCGAACTCGCCGTCGAGATGCCGCCGGCGCGCGATGGCGGGCTGGTGTTCATCGGACGTATTCGTACCCCCTGGACCTCGCGTCTTCAGGCTCCGCGGCAAGGGCGCCACGACGGCCCGGTCTGCCGGCTCGAGATTTTCGAGCCCTGGGTGCCGGCGCTGAAGGGGGTCGATTTCTACTCCAATCTCGAAGTGATCTACTGGCTGCATCTGTCGCGCCGCGATCTCGTGCTGCAAAGCCCGAAGAACAACAAATCGACGCGCGGCACATTCTCGCTGCGCTCGCCGGTGCGGCCGAACCCGATCGGCACCTCGATCGTCAAGCTGGTCGGGATCGAGGGCAATGCGGTTCTGGTGCGCGGCCTCGATTGCCTCGACGAGACGCCGTTGCTGGACCTCAAGCCCGACCGCTGCGAGTTCTCCCCGCTGGCGCCGCCGCAGGCCGGGGATTTCGAGGCGGGGTGAGGCCGCGCTAGCCCTTCAGCGCCTCGATCAGCTTCGCGGCATTCGCTTCCAGCACCTTGCCGTCTTCCTTGCGGCTTGCCGGCGGCAGCAGCGCAACCCCGTTATGACGCGGCATCACATGCATGTGGAGGTGAAACACCACCTGTCCGCCGGCGGGTTCGTTGAATTGCTGCACGGTGATGCCGTCCGCCTTGAACGCCGTCATCGCGGCGCGGGCGATCTTTCGGCCGCCGCGCGCGACATGGGCGAAATCCTCAGCCGAAATGTCGAGGATGTTGCGGGCCGGCGCTTTCGGAATCACCAATGTGTGCCCGGGACAGCGCGGCATGATGTCGAGAAAGGCCAGAACGTGGTCGTCCTCATAAACCTTGTAGCAGGGAAATTCGCCGCGCAGGATTTTCGCGAAGGGGTTGTTGGGGTCATACGCGGTCATGGTGGCTCCTGATCTCAATTTCGTGCGGTCAAGACGGCTCGTCAGCGGCTTTGCGAAACGGCGCGGCGTCGGTGAGTTCGCGCGCCGCCTCGGCCACATAGGCGCGCTCATGCTTAAGATAGTCCGATATCGCCCGGCGCAGGTCGGGATCGGCGATGTAGTGCGCGGAATAGGTGGTTTGCGGCAGGTATCCGCGCGCGATCTTGTGCTCGCCTTGCGCGCCGGCCTCCACTGTCTTCAGGCCACGTTGAATGGCAAAATCGATCGCCTGATAATAGCAGACCTCGAAATGCAGAAACGGATGATGTTCGATCGCGCCCCAGTTGCGGCCGAACAAGGTGTCGGAGCCGATGAAATTGATGGCGCCGGCGATCCAGCGGCCCTCGCGTCTCGCCATGACCAGCAGCACGTCCTTCGCCATGCTTTGCCCGATCAGCGAGAAGAAGGAGCGGGTCAAATAGGGCCGGCCCCATTTCCGCGAGCCGGTGTCCATGTAGAAATCGAAGAAGGCGTCCCACGCCTCTTCGGTGATGTCGCTGCCGGTGAGGGCGTGAATCGTGATGCCGCTGGCGAGGGCCTCGCGGCGTTCGCGCCGGATCGCCTTGCGGTGACGCGAATTGAGGGTGGCGAGGAAGTCCTCGAAGCCGCTGTAGCCCTGGTTGTGCCAGTGAAACTGCTGGTCGTTGCGTTGCAGGAAGCCGTGGCCGGCCAGAAACTTCCATTCGGCTTCGCGCGCAAACGTGACGTGAGCCGATGAGGCGTTGGTGGCATCGCATAGTGCGACCAGCCCGCGCGCCAGTGCGTCGCCGATCCGGTCGGCATCGACGCCCTCGCGGATCAACAGGCGCGGCCCGGCCGCCGGGGTGAAGGGAACCGAGGCCTGCAGTTTTGGATAATAGCGTCCGCCGGCCCGTTCATAGGCATCGGCCCAGCCGCGGTCGAATACGTATTCGCCCTGCGAGTGCGATTTCAGATAGCAGGGCACAATGCCTGCGATCGCCCCGTCGAGCCGGGCCAGCAGATGACGCGGTCCCCAGCCGGTCCGCGCACAGGCCGACCCGGACGCTTCCAAAGCTGAAAAAAATGCATGCGAAACGAACGGGTTATAACCGGATGCTGAACCGGCGCAGGACTTGGTTGTGGCGCCGGGTGAAGCCAGCGTGTCGAGGCCGTTGAGGCCATGGACGTCGGGCGCCGGATTGGCGCAGGCATTCCAATCCTCAGCCGGGATTTGGCTGATTGACGACACCGCTTCGAGGGTTATTTCCGATGACGCCATCGACTGTCAGAACCGGCCACGCGTTACGATCAGCCATCGCACATGGTGACCAACCCCAAAGATCGTGCATTGCACCCAAGACTTCAAGAGTGACGTCTGCCCGTCAGGTTCCCGGTCTAAAACCCTCGAAAATCATCTGATCCGCGTATCGTCCTGCCCGCGTGCGCTGCTCCGGCGTGCGCACGGTCCAGGTCAGCAGCGGCAGGCCGAAAATGCGGCGTGCAATCCAGGGTGCCAGGGCTGGCAACTCGTCGACCCAATAAGCGACGAAATGCGGTCGGGTGCGGAACGCGTGGCGCAAATGCAGCATGCCCTCGCGCTGGGCAGGTGTCGCCTCCGGCCAGTGGGCTGCTTCATAGCTGCGTTCGGCGACGATGCCGCGGGGAAGCCCGGGCATCCATTCGCGCAAGGCCAGCACCTGGTCCGGATCGAACGACATGCCGGCGACGGGTCCGCGATAGGAGGCAAGCACCTGCGCCATCCGCGCCACCAGTTTGCGGTCGCCGTCGAAATGGCTCTTGACCTCGATCACCAACGGGACCCGGCCTGCGATCAGATCGCAGAGGTCGCCGAGCGACATCATCCGCTCGGAGGTACCGGTGAACCTGACCGCCTTGAGCTCGTCCGCCGTCATGCCGAGCAGGGCGCTACCGCCTTCGGTGAGGCGGCCCAGCGCGTCGTCATGATGCACCATCGCCTCGCCATCGGCGGTGAGCTGGATATCGCATTCGATGCCAACATTGGCGTCGATCGCAGCCCGAGCCGCGCCCGGCATGTTTTCGATGATGCCGCGCGTGCGGTCGTGCAGGCCGCGATGGGCCACCGGTCGCGCCGTCAGCCAGTCGGGCGCGCGCACCGCGGTCTCGGTTACGAGACCTCGAATATCCCTTCGACCTCGACCGCCGCGTCGGCAGGAAGCGAGGCGACGCCGACCGTGGTGCGGGCGTGGCGACCCTTGTCGCCGAAGGCGGCAACCATCAGGTCCGACGCCCCGTTGAGCACCTTCGGCCCGTCGAGAAAATCCGGCGCTGAATTGACGAAGCCGCCGAGCCGGACCACGCGAACCACCTTGTCGAGGTCGCCGAGTGCTGCCTTGATCTGCGCCAGCAGGTTGATGGCGCAACCGCGCGCCGCGGCGTTGCCCTGCTCGACGGTGACGCCGGCACCGAGCTTGCCCTTGGCAATCAGCTTGCCCTCCGGGTTGACGCAAACCTGGCCGGACACAAACAGTAGATTTCCGGTGCGTACAAAACCGACATAATTCGCCACCGGGCTCGCAGGCTCATGCAAGACCACGCCCTGTGCCGCAAGTTTCTGCTCGATCGTGCCGGCCATATTTCGTCCCCATTTGATTTTAATCCGCGCCCGATAGGTGATCGGACCGGCTTTGTTTCGCGCATCGCGCAGCCACTTGCAAGCGAGGGCAGATCGGCGGCGAATGTCATTGACGGTCGCTATTGAGCGGGAACAAGCCTAAAAACATCGGGCTTCGGCCGCCAATTCGTACTTTTCCGTGAAGTGGCCCTAGTTGCGGCGCAATACGCACGTCATTAATGTGACAACTCCCAGCCGAGGAAAAGACATGGCTCGCTCGCTCCGGATTTCGTCCCGTGATGTCAGGCCGATGATGCTGACGATCGCCGCGGTCGCGGTGGGGTCCGGTTTTGCCGGAAGCGCGGCAAATGCTGCGACCAGCAGCCCGGCGAGCAGTCCGTTTCTCGCGCATCAGGCGCTTTACGAACTCAGTCTTGCGAAGTCGCGCGGCTCCAACTCGATCAACAGCGCGCGGGGGCGCATCCTCTATAATTTTACCGGCAGCTCCTGCGAAGGCTACACCTCGGAATTCCGGCAGGTTTCGGAACTGGACAGCGGCGAGGGCAAGGTCACGCTGAGCGATCTGCGTTCGACCTCCTGGGAAGACGGCGCGGGCAAGAGCTATCGCTTCAAGATCGAATCGCGAATGAACAACACCGATTCGAACCCGGTCGACGGCGTTGCGGAGCGGAACGGCGACCATGTCACGGTCAAATTGAAGCAGCCGGTGTCCAAGACATTTACGCTCGATGGCAGCACGGTGTTCCCGACCGAGCAGATCGAGCGCATCATTGCGGCGGCGCGTGAAGGAAAATCCGTGCTTGAGCTGACCGTCTATGATGGATCGGACAACGGTGAAAAGGTCTACAACACGCTTTCCGTGATCGGGCAGCCGATCCCGGGCGACCGCACCGTCGCGGCGCCGGATCCCTCTACTGCAAACGATATGATGAAATCGCTGACGCGGTGGCCGGTCACGGTGAGCTATTACGACCGCGACGCCAAGTCCACGGACGGCGAGCAGACGCCGGTCTATTCGATGTCGTTTGAACTGTTCGAGAACGGCGTTTCGCGGGCGCTGGTGCTCGATTACAATGATTTCGTTATCTCCGGCGCGCTGGGGAAATTCGACGTCAAGGATAGCAAGCCGTGTAAGTGAGGCGGAAGCCGTCGCCGCTCGTCATTGCGAGCGAAGCGAAGCAATCCAGCGACAAGCCAAAGGCTGGATTGCTTCGTCGCGGAGCCTGTCATCGGGCGCGCATTCGCGCGACCCGTGGCTCCTCGCAATGACGGTTACATATCCCATGACGTATTGTCCGAGTTCATCCCGGCTTCTCCGGCCCGTCATAGGCAATGCCCCTGATCACCGCTGTGTCGCCGAATTTCTTGCGCAGATCGTCCATCGCACGCTCGGCATGGGCCGAACGACGGTCGAGCATGTCGGTGTCGTCGGCCAGCGATCCCGGGCGCAGCGCGCTGACGCCGGTGCCCATCAGCCGGAACGCGGTGCCGTCGATTTCCTTGGCCAGCATCTCGCGGGAAACCGCGAAGATCTTCGCCGCCAGTTGCGTCGGGGCCTGGATCGATTGCGAGCGGGTGCGCTGCCTGAAATCGGCCGTCTTCAATTTCAGCGTGATGGTCAATCCCGAAAGGTCGCCGTTCTTGAGCCGCATCGACACCTTCTCCGAGAGCCGCCACAGCAGCTTTTCGAGGGTGACGAAATCGCGGATGTCGGTTTCGAACGTGGTCTCGCTGGAAATGGTCTTGGCGCCGCGATCGGGCACGACGCGGCGATCGTCGATGCCGCGGGCCAGCCGCCACAGCCTGCGGCCTTCGCTCGAAAACTGCTTCATCAGCTCGATTTCATCGGCGCGTTGCAGATCGGCGATGGTGCGAAAGCCGCGTTGCGACAGCCGCTCCTGGGTCGCCGGCCCGACCCCGAAGATGAATCCGACCGGCTTGTCCGCCAGCATGGCGCGCGCCTCGGTCTGATCGAGGACGGCAAAGCCGCGCGGCTTGTCCATGTCGGATGCGATCTTGGCCAGGAATTTGTTGCAGGACAGCCCGACCGAAACCGTGATGCCGATGCCGCGTTCCACCTCGCAGGCGAACCGCGCCAGTACTTTCGCGGGGATCATGCCATGGACGCGCTGGGTGCCGGCCAGATCGAGAAACGCCTCGTCGATCGACAACGGCTCGACCAGCGGCGTCAACGCCTGCATGGCATGGCGCACCTCGCGGCCGACCCTGACATATTTCGCCATGTCGGGCCGGATCACGGTCGCGGACGGGCACAGCGCCAGCGCCTTGAACATCGGCATCGCCGAGCGCACGCCGAACGTCCTGGCGACGTAGCAGGCCGCCGAAACCACGCCGCGCTTGCCACCGCCGATGATGACCGGCTTGTCGGCGATTTGGGGATTGTCGCGCTTCTCTACCGTCGCGTAGAACGCGTCACAATCGATGTGGGCGAGGGTCAGCGAGGGCAACGCCGGGTGACGAACGAGGCGCGGCGAGCCGCATGCGCCGCATCGCCTGGCCGCCATATCGAGATCGCCGAGACAGTCCCGGCAAAAGCAGGTCGGCCCGGTGAACTCGTGCGTGGTGGCGCTCACGGCGCATCGCGCTCCGAACGGCCTTCATCCAGCGCATCGCGCGCGGCCGCGATCGTGGTTGGGTCGAGCTTCGATGTGGCCGCGAACGCCCTCACGGTTCCGTCATCGCGCAGGATGAAATCGAGCACGCTGGCAAGAAAATGCGGGTCGGCGGCGGCCGAGCGCAACGTCTCGGGGCCGATCCCGGTTTCGGCCAAAAACAGACCGAGACGCTCAGGGTCGCCCGCGATAAAGGAAAGCGCCTGAACCGCCACGATTTCAGATACTTCGCGGGGGTTGTGCGTGCGCTTTGTCATCACCGATGTTTGCCTTTCCGTAACTTATGGTCTCTATTTTGGAACCATCATGCCCGAGTCTCTCGAACGTGTTCAAGCAAGTGGAAACCGGTAGCCGCGTAGATAAGGCTCCGTCTTAACGGGATAGAGCGAATTTCCGGGCAAACTGCGGCTTCGCTGTTAAACGCATTTTCGGGGTGTTGCGGTGTGTCTTGCTCATCTCGCGGGTGGGTTTCTTGGTTTCGGATTGGAGGGGCGGGATGGCAAAAACCGTCCTGATCGTGGAGGACAACGAGCTCAATATGAAGCTCTTTCGCGATCTGCTGGAGGCGCATGGCTATCAGACCTCCGGTACCAGCAACGGTTTCGAGGCGCTTGATCTCGTCCGCAAGCTTCGTCCCGATCTCATCCTGATGGATATTCAGCTCCCCCAGGTATCCGGCCTCGAGGTGACGCGGTGGATCAAGGACGATCCGGAGTTGCGCGCCATTCCGGTGGTCGCGGTCACCGCCTTTGCCATGAAGGGTGACGAGGAGCGCATCCGCGAGGGCGGCTGCGAAGCATATTTGTCCAAGCCGATCTCGGTCGGCAAATTTATTGAAACTGTTCGACGATTTATCGGGTAGGGGAGAATTTTCGATGTCCGCGCGCATTCTGGTCGTCGATGACGTTCCCGCCAACGTCAAGCTTTTGGAAGCGCGGCTGTCGGCGGAGTATTTCGACGTCCTGACCGCTTCCAATGGTGCCGAGGCGCTTGAGGTTTGCGCGCGCGCCGAATGCGACATTATCCTGCTCGACGTCATGATGCCCGATATGGACGGCTTTGAGGTTTGCCGGCGGCTGAAGTCCAATCCGGCGACCCATTTCATTCCGGTGGTGATGGTCACGGCGCTGGATAGCCCCTCCGACCGTGTCCGCGGCCTTGAAGCCGGCGCCGACGATTTCCTGACCAAGCCGGTGTCCGACATCGTGCTGATCGCGCGGGTGCGTTCGCTGACCCGGCTGAAGATGATGACCGACGAATTGCGCATGCGTGCCATCACCTCGCTTGAGATCGGCGTGCAGGCGCCGGAGCGAAATGCGGTGGCCGACGCCGGCAAGGGCGGACGCATCCTGCTGGTCGACGACCGGCCGTCCTCCTACGAACGGCTGGCGCCGGTGCTGAGCAGCGAGCACACCGTCGATGTCGAAACCAATCCGGCTGAGGCGGTGTTTCATGCCGCCGACGGCAATTACGATCTGCTGATCGTCTCGCTCGGCCTCGATAATTTCGATGGCCTGCGGCTGTGCAGCCAGGCGCGGTCGCTGGAGCGGACCCGGCAGGTGCCGATTCTCGCAATCGCCGACGCGGATAACAATGCGCGATTGCTTCGCGGCCTCGAGATCGGCGTCAACGATTACCTGCTGCGCCCGGTCGACAAGAACGAGTTGCTGGCGCGCGCGCGCACCCAGATTCGCAAGCGGCGCTATACCGACCATCTGCGCGACAACGTGCAGAATTCCATCGAGATGGCGATCACCGACGCGCTCACCGGCCTACATAACCGCCGCTACATGGAGAGCCATCTGGCATCATTGGCCGAGCAGGCCTCGACCCGCGGCAAGCCGTTGGCGCTGATGATGCTCGACATCGATTTCTTCAAGGCGATCAACGACAATTACGGCCATGATGCCGGCGACGACGTGCTGCGTGAATTCGCGGTCAGAATCCGCAAGTCGATCCGCGGCATCGATCTCGCCTGCCGTTACGGCGGCGAGGAGTTCGTGATCGTGATGCCGGAGACGGATCTGCATGTCGCCGGCATGGTGGCGGAACGGCTGCGGCGTTCGATCGCCAGCGAGCCGTTCGCGGTCAACAAGGGAACCAAGCGCATCGAGGTCACGATCTCGATCGGGCTGTCGACCCTGGACCGCAAGGGCGAACCGGTCGGCGATGTGCTCAAGCGCGCCGACACCGCGCTCTACCGTGCCAAGCACGATGGCCGCAATCGCGTGGTGGCGACGGCGGCGTAACGGTTCTTATGCGGACGCGCGGATTTCCCGGCGACCTTGCTTCACAGCCTCATAGGCCAGCCGCTTGAACTCGAACGAGAACGGATGAACGAACGCCATCTGGCGCTGCGCCATCATGACGCCTGCCATGTTGCGCTTCGGGGAGATCCACCATTGCGTGCCCGCGACGCCGCCCCAATAGAGTTCGCCTGAAGCATCTGGATGGTCGAACGGCGCAGGCTCCACGATCAATCCGCCGGCCAGCGTATGCGCCTTGCCGCGCTGTTCTCCCATCAGCGCAAAACGGATCCACTGGCCGTCAGGCAATTGGTTGGTCATCATCAACGCAATCGTCTCCGGCTTGAGCAGGGTTGGTCCCCCGGGCAGGAGACTTCGGATCAGCGCGACCATATCGGGCAGCGTTGAAACCAGGCCGCCGCCGCCATTGAGCCTCGCGACGGGGCGCAGATAGGCGCCGGGAAACGGCGCATCGTCGGTCCGGGTGAGGCCGGGCTTCATGGGTTCCATCAGGTCCGCGCCGGCATAATACGCGACCAGCCGGCCCTGATCCTGCTCCGGAACCACGAAACCGGTATCGACCATGCCGAGCGGGTCGAGGATGCGCGCCTTGATGAATTTATCGAGGGACTGGCCACTGATGATTTCGACCAGCCTTGCCGTCACGTCGATGGCGAGCGAATATTCCCACGACGTCCCCGGATGATAGATCAGCGGCAGGCCGGCCAGCACGTCCACCATGTCAGCCAGGGTGGTCTGCGGATTGTGCACGCCGCGCTCGTTAAGGGCGTTGAAGATGATCGAGCCCGGATCGAAAAAGCCGTAGCTCAACCCCGAACTATGGCTCAGCAGATGGCGGATGGTGATCGATCGCTTGGCCGGCTCGGTGTCGTCCAGCGAGGTCGCGCCGGGACGCAGGACCTTTCGGTTGGCAAGCTGCGGTATGAATTTTTCGATCGGATCGTCGAGCTGGAATTTGCCTTCCTCGAACAGCAACAGCGCGGCGCAGGAGGTGATCAGCTTGGTATTGGAGAATACGCGGAAGATGTGGTCCGTGCGCAACGGCGTCTGCGCTTCCTTGTCGGCCCACCCGACGCAACTGACATCCACCAGATCGCGGCCGACCATCACCGCCGAGGAAATGCCGGCCAGCAGGTTGCCGTCGATATACCGCTGCATGGCCGCGCGTGCCGGTTTGAAGTCGTAACCGTTGGCGGTCACTTGCAGGTCTTCCATCGTTATTGCCTCTCTGCTGCAGCTTCGCGACGCACCCCTCATCTCGGGGTGGGCGCAATAAAAAACGAGGCCGCAAGGCCCCGTTCAAATCCGTCATTGGCTCAAGTGCGGCTTACTTGATCTTGGATTCCTTGAACTCGACGTGCTTGCGCGCGACCGGGTCGTACTTCTTCTTCACGAGCTTGTCGGTCATGGTGCGCGAATTCTTCTTGGCGACGTAATAGAAGCCGGTATCCGCCGTGGAAACGAGCTTGACCTTGATGGTGACCGCTTTGGCCATGTTCAGAACCTCAAATAATTGGAAATCGAGCGCCGGCCCATCAGGCCCGCATTTGCCGCGCAACCTAGCTCCTGACAGCCCAAAGTCAAGGTTTTGCGGGTCAATAACCGCGCGATTCCGCACCGATTAACCCTCAAAGAACCGGTTTTTCGGCCGTGGCAGGCCGAGATTTTCCCGCAAGCTCCGGCCTTCATATTCGCGGCGGAAAATCCCGCGCCGCTGCAGTTCCGGCACCACTCTGTCGACGAAATCGTCGAGCCCGCCCGGCAGATAGGGGAACATGATGTTGAAGCCGTCACAGCCCTCGGTGGTCAGCCACTCCTCCATCTGGTCGGCGATGATGGCCGGGGTGCCGACGAATGACAGCCCGCCATAGCCGCCGACGCGCTGGGCTAGCTGGCGCACCGTGAGCTTGTCGCGAGCGGCGACATCGACCAGCCGCTGACGGCCGCTCTTGCTGGCATTGGTCTCCGGGATCGGCGGCAGCGGGCCGTCGGGATCGAAGCCGGATGCATCGGTGCCCAGCTGCACCGACAGCGAGGCAATGGCGCTGTCATAGTGCACCATGCTGTCGAGGAGGGCGCGTTTTTCGCGGGCTTCCTCGACGCTGTCGCCGACCACGACAAAGGCGCCGGGCAGGATCTTCAGGTCGTTGCGATCGCGGCCGAGCTTGTCCATGCGGCCCTTGATGTCGGCATAGAGCTTTTGCCCGTCGCTGAGGCTGCCGCCGCCGGTGAACACGGCCTCGGCGGTTTCCGCGGCAAGCTGCCGGCCGTCGTCGGACGCGCCGGCCTGCACGATCACCGGCCAGCCCTGCACCGGGCGTGCGATGTTGAGCGGCCCGCGCACCGTAAGATATTTCCCCTTGTGGTTCAGCACATGCATCTTGGCGGGGTCGAAATAAAGACCCTGTTCGACGTCGCGCACGAAGGCGTCGTCGGCAAAGGAATCCCACAGCCCGGTGACCACATCGTAGAACTCGCGCGCGCGGCGATAGCGCTCGGCGTGCTCCATGTGATCGTCCATTCCGAAATTCAGCGCCGCATCGGGATTGGAGGTGGTGACGATATTCCACCCGGCGCGGCCGCCGCTGATGTGATCCAGCGAGGCAAAGCGGCGGGCGACATGATAGGGCTCGTCGAAGGTGGTCGAACCGGTGGCGATCAGGCCGATATGTTCGGTGGCACCCGCCAGCGCCGACAACAGCGTGAACGGCTCGAACGAGGTGACGGTGTGGCTGCGCTTGAGCGCATTGACCGGCATGTTGAGCACGGCCAGATGGTCGGCCATGAAAAAGGCGTCGAACTTTCCGGCTTCGAGTTTCTGGATCAGCCGCTTGATGTGCGCGAAATTGAAATTGGCATCGGGCCATGCGCCGGGATAGCGCCACGCGCCGGTATGAATGCTGACCGGCCGCATGAACGCACCGAGCCGCAATTGACGTTTTGCCATCGCCCCATTCCGTGTTGGTTGTCGCTCGGCAACAGATAGGGAGGCGGCGCGGCAAAGACATCACGCGCGGCCGAGAAAATCCTGCGATTTATGCAGCCCGGCGGAGGATATTTTTATGCGGCAGCGCCAGGAAGTCGTCATTGCGAGCAAAGCGAAGCAATCCATTCTTTCTTCGCAGCTACATGGATTGCTTCGCTACGCTCGCAATGACGGCGAGATACGCCTCCGCCTTCTCGCGGCGCGAATCGCCCGAGTTGTGCCTGAAATCCTTCGCCCCTTGGAGGGCGTGGGGAATGCCGGGTGCCCGTTGCACCCGCAGCCGCGCGTGTAGTGGTAGTAAGCACGCGCGTTAGTCACCACGGTCGCACCGGGATCACCCGGCATTCCCGCACGCAATGGTTTTAACAGCTTATTTCGCGCTCTCCCCGGTGACCGGGCTTGTTTGCCACCGTCATCGGCGTGATGCAAAGCATCATCGCCAACTTGACGCCAGCGTCGGGGCGTCAGGACCACACGACTTCGCCGTCCGCAAGATAGCGCTCTCGTCAGTAGCGCCACCCGCGTCCATCGCATCCCAACCCTACGTTCGTGACGATCGCGAAACGCCCCTTTGTGTGGGCCGGGATGGGAAGAGATGTAGAAGTGATTTGGGTCCGGGGTCAAGAAAAATTCGGAAAATCAGAAATAAATCATCTTTGAGGTCTGGCCACTGAAAATCGCTCGGTGAGGCTCCTACCCCAAACGGAGCGACGGGTTGTAGAGAGTTTTGAGCGCGTAGCCCGCATGAGCGCAGCGAGATGCGGGAAACCGGAAAATCAGAAGACCTGGATGTCGCTACGCTCATCCGGGCTACGCTTGCTAAAAAGCACTGGACTGCAACTAATTCCCAGTCAGACAGCTGAGGCCATAAGAAGCAAATCCCTGCCCGGATTAAGCTCAGAGTCAGCACGAACTACTTCAAAATGCGGCTTGCTGTTACTGTAAAATAACAAACGAAGTCTAGGAGTTGCGCTGTTCGCGCGCTCGTAGCATTCGAATCTCAACTGATAAACGTCTGAGGGAAGCTCAAGCGATACGCTGTCTGAAATACTCCCAATTTCAATTGTACCGCTGGGAGGTATCTCAAATGGAACATCAATAACCCTGATTGCATCTGGTGCTGGATCGCTTTCTTGAGCCTCCAGCCTGACCGTCACAAGATGCTTTCCACCCTCCTCAATCGTCCGAAAAGCTACACTGCCAAGTCTCCAGGAGAACCCCTGGGCAACGTGCCTATCAGTCCATTCGTTAAATGGACGTTCTAGAGAATGATCAAAAACCGCTAGCTGCGAGTAAGAGACCGATATTAGCAATTCGTTAGGCCGTGTACCTATAAACCCCGGCCTCATATGACTAGTGACTACGTCCGCTTTGCTCCTATAGCAACCAAGTTCGTGCGGCAGCGCAATACGTCGCGATGGGCCACTTGCAGACACGGCGACGGCGCGCTTGCTCGAGGTCAATAGGATACTTGCGCTTCCGAGGCGTCAGATTGCGTATGGCCTCCGTCGGCGCGTCGAGAGGCTCGGTAGCGGCCGGGCGACAGTCCATGATGCCGGTGAAACAGCTTTGAAAATGCCGCCGCTGTCTCGTAACCGACACGGCTCGCGATACGTGCGATGGGCTCATCGCTGGTTTCCAGCAGGAACGCCGCTTCCGCCATCCGGCGTTCGATCACATAACGGTGCATGGACTGGCCGACGAGCTTGGTAAAGCGCGCCGAAAATACCGAGCGGCCGAGCCCCACGCGCTGGCCAAGGTCGCTCAGGGTCCAGGGCCGCTCGGGGTTTTCGTGAATCAGCTTGAGCGCCGGTCCGATATGCGGGTCAGATATGGCGCCAAGCCAGCCGCCTTGTCCGGGACTGAGAGAGGCGATCCAGCTTCTGAGCACCTCGACAAAAAGCACTTCCGTAAGTCGCGAGAGCGCGACGCTTTGGCCGGGACGCTCTAACGCGAACTCGTTGACCATGCGACGCAGGATTGCTTCAAGCCAACCACCGTCCGCCGTCGGCTTCAGCAGGAGCACGGGCGGAAGTAGCTCCATTACGCTGCCAAACAGCGGCCGTGACACCGTGAAATTGCCGCAGATCATGGTCGAGAGCGGCTTTGAACGGCTGCCGTGACGAGCGACGCCAAGACGCGGCGACGATCGATCGATATCCATAATCCGCAAAGGCTTGGCCCGGCGATCTGAGTAAAACACATGCGGCTCTCCGCGTGTGATGACGACAAAATCGCCCTCGGTCATCTGGATTTCCTGTCCCTGTCCGAGCGCGAGGGTCGCTGAGCCCTGGCTGAGATAGTGAAACAGAGCGTAGGGGCGCGCCGGCAACTCAAGATGCCAGGGATGGCCGAGCTCGAAGTGAAAGAGCAGCGTTCCGCCGAGACGAACCCGATCGAGTACTTGGGCAAGTATATCCATGCCGCCGAGATTAGACCGGTGGACGATCGGACACAACATCTGGACGATTGATGCCTATCGTCCGAAAGGTCCGCGGAATAGGTCATGTCGCGACGGGCCGACGTTACGTGCGGCAACCATTTCGCCAACGGCGATGGAAAGAACCGGACCTTGCTGGAAACGCCTGTCCAATCCCCCGGACATTATTCCGTCCGACATACCAACAGGAACAATCAATGCTAAATTTCCTACTTTCAGCAGCCACCGTACTCTTGGCCGGATCGACAATGGTCGGCCCCGCCCATTCCGCCGAACTGCCTAAGGGAGCAGCCCACAACATCGTGCTCGTGCACGGCGCTTTCGTGGACCAGACGAGCTGGCAGCCGGTTGCCGATATCCTCACGAAGAAAGGCTACAACGTCACGCTCGTCGAAAATCCGCTCACTTCGCTCGCCGCAGACGTTGATGCCACCAAACAGGCGCTCGCGAAGCAGGACGGCAGGACCGTTCTGGTCGGCCACTCATGGGGTGGGATGGTGATCACGCAAGCAGGGGACGATCCCAAGGTTTCGGCGCTGGTTTATGTCTCCGCGTTCGCGCCCAACGTCGGAGAGTCTCTGGCGTCGCTGTCCAAGGCCGGCCCGCCGACCGAAGGCGGCAACGCTATTCATCCCGACGACAAGGGCAACCTCTACATCGACCCGAAGGTGTTTCCTTCCGCGGTCGTGGCTGATCTTCCCCCGGAGATCGCCGCGCACCTGGCTGCCTCGCAACTTCCGTTAAATCACGTTGCGTTCGAGGCTCCGGTCACCATTGCGGCCTGGCGCGACAAGCCGACATTCGATGTGATCAGCACCAAGGACAAGTTGCTCGCGCCCGAGGCCCAGAAGTTGTTCGCAGCGAGGATGAAGGCGCAGATAACGGAAGTCGCCGGCAGCCATGCCTCGCTCGTCGTCCATGCGAAGCAAGTCGCTGAGGTCATCGAAAAGGCAGCGCTCGTGAAGTGACGGTACTGCTCCCGGCGCTTTCGCGCCGGGAGCGCACCGGCTCGCTCAGAGGAATGCAGTACGCATTTCCCCCACTTGATTATTTCATGCCAAGCATCCGGAGGATAACATGACTCAACTCGCCATCGCAAACGAAGACGTCGCCACGCTCGAGACGGCGCCGACGCATTACGTCGAAGGCCACGGAATCCGCTTCGCCTATCGCCGCCTCGGGCCATCGACCGGAACGCCGTTGATTCTTCTGCAGCACTTCTCGGGCAACATCGATGCATGGGATCCCGCCGTCGTCAACGCTTTCGCTACCGATCGCCCTGTAATCGCATTCGACAACGCCGGGGTCGGTCGGTCGACCGGTCAAACGCCCGACAATGTTGAGACGATGGCGAGAGATGCAGTCGCCTTCATCAAGCTGCTCGGCCTTTCCCAAGTCGACCTGCTGGGCTTTTCTCTCGGCGGCTGCGTCGCCCAACAGATCGCCGCCGAGCACGAACGGCTGGTCCGCAAGCTCATCCTCGTCGGCACCGCGCCGAAAGGCGGGGAGGAACACCTGTTGGCGGTTCTGCAGCAGGCGTTTTCCCAAACCGATGCGCCGGACCCCCGTCTGCCGCTGTTCTTCACGAATTCGGACGCCAGCCAGTCGTCCGGCCTGGCGTTCCTGAAGCGGGCGAAGGTGCGTAAGGACGATCGGGACACCGATAACGGCAGCGCGGTTACCGATCCGCAGGCCAAGGCGCTGATCAGCTGGTGCGCCACACCTGATCCCGGGCACGCCATACTGCGCGCCATCCGTCAGCCCGCTCTCGTGGTCAGCGGCAGCCACGACACCATGCTGCCCGCGGACAACGCCTACGCAATGTTCAAGGAACTAAGCGACGCTCAACTGGTCCTCTATCCCAATTCAGGGCACGGCGCCCTGTTTCAGCACCACGAGATGTTCGTCAGCCACGTCCGGACCTTCCTGGATGCACAGCCCGCGGCTGCATGACACGCGGCGCGTTCCGACGGTATCAGACGCACTTTATCCATGAGAGTTGTTACGGAGGACAAATGACAATCGCTAAAGTCGAGGTGGAGCGTTTCAGCCTCACGAGCTTAAAAACATTCGACGCTGTTGTGGCCGCGCTTAAGTCGGCGATCGGGCAACCCAACATGGTTGAATTTTTCAAGGAGACGAGGGCGACAAATTCCTTCCCGGATTTGGAACGCATTGTAAAAAGCGGCCTCGGCCGAACAGACCTTATGCTCTTCGCGGAATTCGACTTGGGCGACATTCTGCGTCGCGAAACTGGATTCAAGACGCCTAAGATCATGCGGTTTGTGGTCGGCAATCCACTCATCATGAAAGAAATGGTCAAGCACGTGCCCGACGCGGGATCTTACGCTCCGGTTACACTGCTCGTTGATGAGCGTCCCGATGGCGTGCACGTCTCTTATGACAAAATGGAGAGTTACCTGCTGCATTATGGCAGCTCGGAAGCCCTTGCCGTCGCCCGAAACCTCGACGCGAAGATCACAACCTTGCTACGCGAATGTGCAAGCTAGAACGTCCTGACGACGTCTTCGGCCGATGGAAGTGGGTAACTCATACCGATCGACGAAGGCGACGGGCGTTGTCATGACGCGAACCAGACATTGGAAGGGAAATTCCTGCATGTACAAGACACTTCTTGTCACTCTCACTGCCTCGTCCTGCAAGGCACCCTTATCCGTCGACCGAAGGAGATGAACGATGATGATGACCAGGCGTCGCTTCTCGGCCGCCCTACTTGCCGGAGCCTCCGCTTCGCTGAGCGCGACACGAGGCATGGCCGTCCCCTCTGCACCAATCAAGGCGCGAAACGTCGTTCTGGTGCACGGGCTTTTTGCCGACGGATCGTGTTGGTCCGAAGTGATTCCATGGCTGCAGGCGAAAGGGCTCAATGTCACAGCCGTACAAAACCCGCTGACGACGCTGCCCGAAGCGGTGGCCTCGGCCGAGCGCGTGCTAGCGCGACAGGATGGTCCGACGGTACTCGTCGGGCATTCGTTCTCCGGAATGATCGTGACGGAGGCCGGCATCAATCCGAACGTGTCGGCACTTGTCTATGTGGCGGCGCGTGCCCCCGATGCCGGGGAGGATTACACCGCGCTGGCCAAGACATTCCCGACGCCGCCCGCGTCCGCCGGGATCGTTTTCGACGGTGACGAAGGACGTCTCAGCGAAGCCGCGTTCCTGCGCGACTTTGCCGGCGACCTGCCGGAAGCAAAGGCGAAAGTGCTTTACGCGCTTCAGGACCCGTTCCAGAAGGCTTTGCTCGCGGGCAAGACGACACACGCAGCTTGGCGATCGAAGCCGAGTTTCTATGCCGTTTCCACCGAAGACCGGACGATCAATCCAGACCTTGAACGCTTTATGGCCAAACGCATGAACGCCAAGACCATCGAGCTGAAGTCGAGCCACGTGTCGATGATCTCACATCCTGAAGAGATAGCCCGGCTAATCCTCGAAGCTGCCGGACAACAGACCTGAGTTTGATCGGCCCTGATTGAACGTAACATGCGTGCACAAAAGAGATCGAACATGCTAAAGAGATCTATCGCTCTCGCCTTGAGTGTTGCAATTCTCCCGGTCAGCGCCGCGCCGCCCGCTTTTAAGGATCCGCTGGACGCCGAGACACTGAACAGGATCAAATCGCACTTCAGTAAGGTCATGGAGCTAGCCAACCGGCACGATATCAAAGCATTGGATCAGATGTTCTGGCAATCCCCTTCAACGTTGCTGGTCGCCAAGAGCGCCGTTCCATCCGAGGGCAGTTGGGCAGGATTTTGGGGCAACGACGCTATCGACCAGAAACTGAACGATATCGCTGCGTCTGGACCGGTTGTGCTCGCGCCAGATTATTCGAAGCTCAAGGTTGTCGGCCTGACCCGCGACGTCGCCGAGTCCTACGTGCCGATGAACATCACGGTCTCTTATGCGGGGCAAGATGGAACAGCCAGGCCGTTTCTAATGATCATCAATTGGCTTCGCGTCGGAAAGGACTGGAAGGTGGCGTCCGAAATCATTCTGCCGGTGCCGCCCGTATCCGCCGCGAAGGGCTAGGCGCGAGGCCTTAACTATTCGGCACCGACGCCTCCTGCGTTAGCCCGCAGGGCGGATTAGCGAAGCGTAATCCGCCGCTGATGCCGCATCATACCTCGCCTATGGCCGCATGATATTGCTAACGTGCATGAATGCCAAATTATCGTCGTGCATTTGTGCCCGGTGGGTGCTGGTTCTTCACGGTCAATCTTCTTGAGCGTCGAAAGATCTTGCTCGTCGATCACATCGACGCGTTGCGCGCTGCCGTGGCGAAAACACGCGAGCGTTACCCGTTTACAATCGATGCGGTCGTGGTGTTGCCGGATCACATCCACGCCGTATGGACATTACCACCGGGCGATGCTGATTTTTCGCTACGCTGGCGGCTGATCAAATCGAGATTCGCGCAAGCCTTGCCGAAACAGGAGCGGATCAGCGACGTGCGCAGAGGGCGCAACGAGCGTGGCATTTGGCAGCCCGTAGGATGGGTTGAGCACTTGCGAAACCCATCACCTAGCTGCACGTCCTATGGCCGTTCGCTCCCATAACGTGATGGGTATCGCTGCGCTCCACCCATCCTACGTGCTACGTGTTATTCCAGTCTCAAGCTCTCCCCCAGAACATCCTTGTGCATCTTGCCGCCGTAGAAATGGAAAAACGGCACCGCGCGCATCGTGGCTGAGGGGGCCGGTGGCGAGGCGCTTTTCGAGTTCGTTGAGGACATTCCGGGTCATCGGGTGCAGATCGGCCAGCGGCTTCGATCCGATCTCGACCCAGACCAGTTCTACCAGTTCGGCGTCGGCATGGATCACGCCCTGCACATGGTGGGTGATCGACGAGGCGTCCGCGGTGAAGAACCTGGTATCGAACCGCCGGACGCGGCCGGGCGGGGTGATCGCGCGCGCAATCAGGAACAGCCCGGACGGATCAGGCAGCAGGCCTGCCTCGCCAAACGGCTTCCACGGGCCTTCGAGCGCGGGTGCCGCGCCATTGCTCTTGCGTCCCAGGCAAAGCCCGGTTTCCTCGCAGGCCTCGCGGATCGCGGCGACCGTCAATGAGCGCGCCCGCGACGGCGTGATCCTGGGACTGCCTTTCACGAGATTGGCTTCGAGCGGTTTCGGAATTGGTGCTGCCACCGGAATGCGGTTGTCTGACTTGTCGACGCGGCCGCCCGGGAAGACGAATTTGCCGGGCATGAACACCACCTTGTCATGGCGTTTGCCGACCAGAACCTTCGGCGTCGCCGCCGTGCGATCGACCAGGATCAGCGTGGCGGCATCCACCGGGCGGCGATAGGGGTGATGGTCGGCTTCCTTCTCGTCTTTCGCGTCTCTTTGGACTTCGCTCATCTCGCTCCCGTAACCGCATTTTTGCGTTTCTTGTTGGTGATTATTTTTCCGGATTTTGTTCGTCAAATCCGTGCATGCGCAGCGCCCACTGCATTCCGACCACCGCGCCTTTCACCGGTTGCAGCAGCAGCAACGAGGCCACCAGCGTGAGCGGCAGATAGATCGCCAGTTGCAGTGCCACCGGCGGCGAATAATTGGTTTCGATCATCAGCGCCAGCGGCACCACGATATGGCCGACGATGACGATGACGAGATAGGCGGGCAAGTCGTCGGCGCGGTGCGGCGTGAAGTCGAGGCCGCAGACCGAGCAATTGTTGTCGACCTTGAGGAAAGCACGAAACAGTTTGCCTTCGCCGCAGCGGGGACAGCGGCCGCGAAAGCCGCGCTTCATCGACGTCCACACGTCGCGCTTTTCGGCAATCGCCTGATCCCGGGTCCAGACCCTGGTCGCGGTGCTCACGGTTTCCATGATTGGCCCTTTCTCGATTTGCCGGGCTTGGTCTTGCCCGGCTTGCGGTCTTTTCGGCGCGGGGTGCGGCCCGGAAGCGCTTTGGCCTGCGTGCTCGGCTTACCCTTCGCAGCGTCGCTGCGCGCGCCATCGCGCCTTTTGCCGCGCGGCTCAACGCGGCCTTCGGACAATAGCTCAAAACGCAACGCGCCCGCTACTGGCGCTGCTTCTACCAGACGAACGTCGACGACGTCACCCAGCCGATGCATGGCTCCGCTGCGCGAGCCGACCAGCGCGTGGCGCGCCTCGTCGTAATTGAAATATTCGGTGCCCAGCGTGCGGATCGGGATCAGGCCATCGGCGCCGGTGTCGCTGAGTTTGACGAACAGTCCGGCGCGGGTGACGCCGGAGATGCGGCCCTGAAAGCTTGCCCCGATGCGGTCGGCGAGGAAATGCGCAATCAGCCGGTCGGCGGTTTCGCGCTCGGCCTTCATCGCGCGGCGCTCGGTGACCGAGATTTGCGCGGCCACCTCGCTCAGCGTTTCCATCGTCTCGGTCTCGGGGAGCGCACCTTCGCCAAGGCCCAGCCCGCGGATCAAGGCACGATGCACGATCAGATCTGCGTATCGCCTGATAGGCGAAGTGAAATGCGCGTAGCGTCGCAGGTTCAAGCCGAAATGGCCGTAATTGTCGGCTGAATACTCAGCCTGGGCTTGCGAGCGCAACACCACTTCGTTCACCAGCGGTTCGGAATCGTGTCCCTTGACCTGCGCCAATACGCGGTTGAACAGAGCGGGCCGCAAGGCGCCGCTTTTCGCGAACGGCAGATCGAGTGTCTTCAGGAATTCCTGCAGGTTGTGAACCTTCTCGAGCGTCGGTTCATCGTGCACCCGGTAGATAAGCGGCAGCGCCTTCTTTTCAAGCATTTCGGCGGCGGCGACGTTGGCGAGAATCATGAATTCTTCGATCAATTTATGCGCATCGAGCCGCTCCGGCACGATCACGCGATCGACGGTG
This sequence comes from uncultured Pseudomonadota bacterium, assembly GCA_963771225.1. GTDB lineage: Bacteria > Pseudomonadota > Alphaproteobacteria > Rhizobiales > Xanthobacteraceae > Bradyrhizobium. The sequence goes on from CAVYSR010000022.1 coordinate 46,556, forward strand.
CCGTCAGGCTTCAGCAGGATCTTGCGCTCGGGAATGTCGAGATCGAGCGGATCGCGTTCGTCGCGCGCGCGCTTCACGGTCGCATAGGCCTCATAGAGCGGCTTCAGGATCGGATCGAGCAGGGGGCCGGTGGTATCGTCGGGCCGGCCGTCGATGGCCGCCTGGGCCTGCACGTAATTCAATTTGGCGGCCGAGCGCATCAGAATGCGATGAAAGCTGTGCGAGCGCTTGCGGCCGTCGGGTGCGATCACCATCCGCACCGCCAGCGCGCCGCGCGGCTCGCCCGGCACCAGCGAGCACAGATCGTTGGAGATGCGCTCCGGCAGCATCGGCACCACGCGGTCGGGGAAATACACCGAGTTGCCGCGCGTCAGCGCGTCGCGGTCCAGCGCCGAGCCCGGCCGCACATAGAACGCGACATCGGCGATCGCGACGGTGACGACGTGACCGCCTTTGTTGTTCGGATCGGGGTCCGGCTCGGCATGAACCGCGTCGTCATGGTCCTTGGCGTCGGGCGGATCGATCGTTACCAGCGGCAGCTTGCGCCAGTCTTCGCGGCCCGCGAGCGTTGCGGGTTTTGCGTCCTCGGCTTCGCGCAATGCGGCGGGCGAAAAGGCTTGCGGAATTTCGTGGGCGTGGATCGCGATCAGGCTGACCGCTTTCTCCGACGCCAGCGAGCCCAGCCGTTCCTTGACCTTGCCGGAGGCAAGGCCGAAGCCGCGCGTGCGCACCAGATCGACGCTGACGAGATCGCCATCCTCGGCGCCATGGCTGTCGGCCTTGGCGATGTTCAATTCGCGGCCGGCCTGCTTCTTGTCGACCGGAATCAGCCGTCCGCCGCCGCCGGGCAGGGCGCGGAAGATCCCGAGCACGCGGGTCCTGGCGTGATCGACCACCTTGATGACGCGTCCGCGGTAGATCGCGCCTTCGCTGTCGTCGGGCTTTTCGACGTGCAGCAGCGCGCGGTCGCCGACACCGGCCGCGGTGCCCGGCTGCGGACGGCGCGGAATATGGATGCGGATCCTGGGCGGTGCGCCGCTTTGCTCTTCATCCCATTCGGTCGGCGTGGCGATCAATTCACCGTCGCTGTCGCGGCCGGTGATGTCGGCCATCACGGTTGGCGGAAGCGCTGCCGGCTCGTGGATTTTCTTGCCCTGTTTGGCGATCGCGCCCTGGTCGGCGAGTTCACGCAGGATGCGTTTCAGTTCGACGCGGTCGGCGTTTTTGAGGCCGAATTCCCGCGCGATCTCACGGGTGCCGACTTTTCCCGCATGCGCACGGATGAATGCGACAATGGCGTCCCGCTCCGGAAAAACCTTGTCGCGTTGCCTGGCCACGCTATCCGCTTGCCTTATCCACTTGCCTTGCCGACGGTCTTCTTGGCGACGGGTTTTGCGGCCTTGGCGGGCGAGGTGGTGGCCGACGCCGTCACCGGCGCGCGCGCCTTGCTGGCGGCATCGGACTTTGGTTTCGCCGCGGATTTTTTCGCAACCGCCTTCTTGGCCGGCTTCGCTGCCTTGGCCGCGGCTTCAACCTTGGCCGGCTTTGCCGCTTTGGCTTTCTTAGGCGCCCCGCTTCGGCTTGCCGCCACCCTTTGCCACCCGCTCGTCGATCAGCGCGATGGCTTCCGGCAGGGTGATGGTTTCCTGGGTCTTGTCGCTCGGGATCGTGGCATTGACGCCGCCGGCCGTGACATAGGCGCCGTAGCGGCCGCTCTTGACCGCGACACCGCCAAGGGTCGGATGATCGCCCAGCGGCTTGCCGGGATCGGCGCCAAAGCGGCGGCCGCTCGGGCCTTTGGCGATTTTCTCGGCGATCAGCGTGACGGCGCGATTCAATCCGATGTCGAACACCTCGTCGCCGGCCTCGAGACTGGCATAGGTCTTCTCGTGGCGCACGAAGGGACCGAAACGGCCAAGCCCCGCGGTGATCGGCTCGCCGGTCTCCGGATGCTTGCCGATCTCGCGCGGCAGCGACAATAGCTTCAAGGCGAGATCAAGTTCGATGTCGCCGGGCGACATGTTCTTCGGAATGCCGGCGCGCTTCGGCTTTTCGCCCTCGGCATAATCCTTGGGCTCGCCGAGCTGGATGTAGGGACCGAACCGTCCGGCCTTCACCACCACTTCGAGATCCGACACCGGATCCTTGCCGAGGATGCGGTCGGCGCTGGCCTCGCTGTCGGCCGCGAGCGGACGGGTGTAGCGGCATTCCGGATAATTGGTGCAGCCGACGAAGGCGCCGAATTTTCCGGCCTTGAGGTTGAGCTTGCCGGTGCCGCAGGTCGGGCATTGCCGGGGATCGCCGCCATCCTCACGCGGCGCATAGATGTGCGGGCCGAGCATGTCGTCGAGCGCATCCAGCACCTGGGTGACGCGCAGGTCCTTGATCTCGTTGACGGCGCCGATGAAGTCGACCCAGAAATCCTGCAGCACCTGCTGCCAGGAAATCTCGTTGTTGGAGATGCGATCGAGCTGTTCTTCGAGGGCGGCGGTGAAATCATATTCGACATAACGCGCGAAGAAGTTTTCCAGGAACGCGACCACGACGCGGCCCTTGTCCTCGCCATGCAGGCGCTTCTTGTCGAGCTTGACGTAGCCGCGGTCCTTCAGCACCTGCAGGATCGAGGCATAGGTCGAGGGCCGGCCGATGCCGAGCTCTTCCATGCGCTTGACCAGCGAGGCTTCGGAGAAGCGCGGCGGCGGTTCGGTGAAATGCTGCGTGACGGCGAGATCCCTGCGCTTCAGCGCTTCGCCTTCGCTCATGGCGGGGAGGCGGCGACCGTCCTCATCGTCGCCGTCATCGTCGCGGCCTTCCTGATAGAGCGCGAGGAAGCCGTCGAATTTTATCACCTGGCCGGTGGCTCGCAGCTCCAGTACGCGGGAGCCCGCCTTGGCCGCGATATCGACGGTGGTGCGTTCCAGTTCGGCCGATTCCATCTGGCTGGCGATGGTGCGGATCCAGATCAGTTCATAGAGCTTGGCCTGATCGGCATCGAGGCGGTGGCGCATATCGGCCGGCCGGCGCGACAGGTCGGTGGGCCGGATGGCTTCGTGCGCTTCCTGCGCGTTCTTGGCCTTGGTCTGGTACTGGCGCGGCGCGTCCGGCACATAGGCGTTGCCGTAATCCTCGCCGATCACCTTGCGCGCCTGCGTGATCGCCGAAGCGTCGATCTGCACGCCATCGGTTCGCATATAGGTAATGAGGCCGGTGGTCTCGCCGCCGATATCGATGCCCTCGTAAAGCCGCTGCGCGATCCGCATGGTATGGGCGGGCGCAAAGCCCATCTTGCGGCTGGCTTCCTGCTGCAGCGTCGAGGTCGTGAAGGGCGCCTGCGGATTGCGGCGTGCCGGTTTGGCTTCAACGGTGGAAACCGAAAAGTTGGCGCTCTCGATCGCCTTCTTGAAATCTTCGGCTTCGGCGCCGGTGCCGATGTCGAGGCGCTGAATCTTCTTGCCGTCGGCGCCGACCAGGCGGGCCTCGAACGCGTCGCCGCGCGGCGTCGTCAACGTCGCCACCAGCGACCAGTATTCCCGCGGCACGAATTTCTCGATCTCGAGTTCGCGGTCGCAGACCAGCCGCAGCGCGACCGACTGCACCCGGCCCGCCGAGCGTGCGCCCGGCAGTTTGCGCCACAGCACCGGCGAAAGCGTGAAGCCGACCAGATAGTCCAGCGCGCGGCGCGCCATATAGGCGTCCACCAGCGCGCCATCGATCTGGCGCGGGTGCTTCATCGCGTCCGTCACCGCCTGCTTGGTGATGGCGTTGAACACCACGCGTTCGATCTTGTGATCCTTGATGGCGCGCTTTTCCTTCAGGACCTCCAGCACGTGCCACGAGATCGCTTCACCCTCGCGATCGGGGTCGGTTGCGAGGATCAGACGGTCGGCGCCCTTGAGCGCCTTGGCGATGTCGTTGAGTCGGCCGGCCGCCTTGGGATCGATCTCCCAGATCATCTGGAAATTGGCCTCCGGATCGACCGATCCATTCTTGGCCGGGAGGTCGCGGACATGACCGAAAGAGGCCAGAACCTCGTAGGACGAGCCCAAATATTTGTTGATCGTCTTGGCTTTCGCCGGCGACTCGACAATGACGATATTCATGTCATTCCAATGGCTTACGGGAAAAATAAAGGCCGGTTCCGCGAGATTTCGCGTCGGCCGTTTCGTTTCGAACATGGGTGCAGCGGAGGCCCCTGTCAAATCGACAGATGTTGAAGAGACCCCAAACGGTCAAGGGATAGTGTCAAAAAAGTTGTAAAATGCGTCCCATAGTTGCACTCTGAAAAGGGAGTATTTTTTCTAAAAACACAGTGTCGGATGTAATTTTTGACCAAGAAAAAAAGCGACCGGCGGAGCCGCGCATCCGCTGGCGAAAAGTCGGCAAACTGCGCGCCGATGAACCGCGCGGCGATGGCGGACCGGACGAGGCCGCGGCCTTCATTGCGGAGACCGCCGCCGACCTGGCCCTGCTGGCGCAGCGGCATCGGCTGGAGATGCTCGGTCATCTCCTGAGGATGGCGCAACTGGAAGCCGAGGAACACGTCCGGCTTCGCGGCAAGCCCAGGCTCTCATAACGGCGCGCGGTTCGGGCCGGCATCTTCGCTCCGGCCGAGGCATCGTTCAGGCCAAGCGGCGCTGGCGGCGTTTTGCTGCGGGATTTGGCCTTAGTTCGGTATCGCCAACGCCGAGCAGCCGGCCATCCTTGGCGTGCAGTTCGAGTTTGCGCACCGGCTGGCCGTTGTCGCGATCGACCAGCAAGGTAGCGCACGCGCCGGGCGAGACGGCAAATTCCTCGCTCCACTGCCGCAGCGCGACCAGCACCGGAAACACCCCGCGCCCTTTCGGGGTCAGCAGATATTCCTGATAGGCGCTGCCGTCGGAGGCGGGCGCCGTCTTCAGGATGCCATGGTCGACCAGGGCGCGCAGCCGCACCGTCAGGATGTTCTTGGCGAGGCCGAGGCTTTTCTGAAATTCGCTGAAGCGGCGAATGCCCATCAGGGCGTCGCGAATGATCAACAGCGACCACCAGTCGCCGATCGCGTCCAGCGATCGCGCGACCGGGCATTCGGCTTCTCAAAACTCGTCCGTTTCACCATAGCCATCCTCTCGGAGCATCGCATCCGCGGAGCGCCCGTCCGATCACGGCGTTGTGTAGTTGCATTATGAAACCAGATCCCCTAGATAGCAACTAGTTTAATAATGCAACCACTTCGGACAGGCAAGATGCGTGCGGCTCGCAAACAAGACGGCATTGATTACAGGCGGCAATAGCGGCATTGGGCTCGCGACCGCGCGGCTGTTCGTGGCGGAGGGCGCGCAAGGTCGCCATCACCGGCCGAAATCAGGCGACGCTGGAGGCCGCCGCCAAGGAACTGGGGCCGAACGCGCTGGCCATCGTGGCCGACGCCACCGATATCGCGGCGACCGAACAGGCGATCGCGCAGGCGGTCGGAAAAATTCGGCAAGCTCGACATTGTATTCGCCAATGCCGGCATCCCCGGCAATACGCCGATCGGCGGACCACCACGCTTGAGGCATTTGAAATCGGTGCATCAGGACCAACATCACTCGCGTGTTCTTCACCGTGCAGGCGGCCGCACCCCATCTCAATGACGGCGCCTCGATCATCTTGAACGGCTCGGTGATCTCCGTGCTCGGCAATCCCGGCTACGCCGCCTATGCCGCGAGCAAGGCCGGCGTGCGCGCGATGGCGCGGGTGATGGCGTCGGAACTTTCGCCGCGCGGGATCAGGGTCAATGTGGTCGCGCCGGTGCGGCGCCGCACGCCGATCTGGAATGGTGCCGCGCCGACCGCCGAAGCGTTCGCGGCGCTGGAAAAGCGAATTTCCCGACAGCCATTCCGCTCGGGCGGCTCGGCGAAGCCGGAGGAAGTCGCCAAGACGGTGCTGTTCCTGGCCTCCGACGATGCGTCGAACATTCAGGGCGCGGAGATCTTTGTCGACGGCGGCTCGACCGGTTCGCCGGCCGGCGCGCCGATCTATCGCGGATAGATCGAACCTGTCAGAGCGCATCATCAAACCAGCCCGCCGCCGTGGTTCGACGACGGCGGGCAGGCGCTGGACTCTTGATCTTCCGCTTACGCCGCGTCGAGAGATTGGGTGCGCCGCCTGCAACGCGCCGGCCAGCGCCTTCTCACGATGTTCCGGGCCCGACCTGGATTCCGTCGGCGGAGATGAATTCGGGGTTGGCCACGCCGATGAAGCCGAACACCCAGCGCAAATAGGTTTCCAGATGTTCGCCGACCGCCGCCGGCGTGCCGGCGCCGTAGAAGCCGCCGCGCGAGATCGCGATGATGACGCGCTTGTTGCCGGCCAGGCCCTCCGCGCCCTGCGCGCCATATTTGAAGGTCTTGCCCGCCACCACGATGCGGTCGATCCAGGCCTTGAGCTGGCTCGGAATGGTAAAATTGTACATGGGCGCGCCGAGCACCACGATGTCGGCGGCGAGAAACTCGTCCAACACGGCCTGGCCGGCGGCGAGGTCCTGGCTGCGAGCGCGGCTTCGGGCGACAGCGCCTTGCGCGGCGGCAAGATGCGAACCGGACAGGTGCGCCAGCGGCGTCAGCGTGAGGTCGCGATAGATGATGTCGAGGCCTGGGGTCGCCTTGGCGCAGGCGGTCGACGATGGCGGCGGAAACCTGCCGGCTGACGGAGTGGGGGCCGAGAACGCTGGAATCGATATGCAGGAGTTTCATGAGTGGTCACCCTTGGTATATGTTTGTAACTGAGACTATATGAGTGACTGTCCGCAAACCCCGCAAGAAGGCACATTTTTGAAACCCGAGCACAATGTTGAAACCTGAGCACATCAAAGTGCCTGTCCTGCCGCCCAACGCCCACCTCGACAGCGACTGCCGCGGCGTGGCCTCGGTGCTGGCGCGGGTCGGCGACAAATGGAGCGTGTTCGTCATCATGCTGCTCGGCGACGGCCCGCGCCGCTTCAACGAGATCAAGCGCATGGTCGGCGGCATCTCGCAGCGGATGCTGACCCTGACGCTGCGCGGGCTGGAGCGCGACGGCCTGGTGACGCGCACGGTGTTTCCCGACCATTCCGCCGCGCGTCGATTACGAACTGACCGATCTCGGACGCGGGCTCTCGAAGCCGGTGAAGGCGCTGGGCAAGTGGGCGCGCGAGCACCAGCCGGAAATCGAAGGCGCGCGGGCGCAGTTCGACGGCCGCAACGCAGCGCGTTGACCGGCCAGTTTATCGGATCAACTGTAGATCAGCGACACCAGCCCGCCGCCGTGGCGCTCCAGCCGTCCGGCGAGTTCGAGCTCCAGCAGCACGGTGCGCACGATCGCCGGCGAGGTTCCGGCCATCCGGATCAGATCGTCGAGCAGAACCGGGCTTGGTCCGAGCAGATCGACGATGCGCGCGCGGTCGCTGGCCGTCGGGTCGATATCCAGCGGCTCATCGTTGTCCGGCTCGCGCAGTTCGATCGGCCGTCCCATGATCGGCTCGACCGCGTTGATGACGTCCGACGGCCTCGGTGGTCAGCGTCGCGCCCTGCTTGATCAGGTCGTTGGTGCCGGCGGCGCGCGGATCGAGCGGCGAGCCCGGCACGGCGAACACTTCGCGGCCCTGTTCGGCGGCGATCCGCGCCGTGATCAGCGATCCCGAGCGATGCGCGGCCTCGACCACGACGACGCCGAGCGCCGCGCCCGAGATCAGCCGGTTGCGCCGTGGAAAATCGCGGGCGCGCGGCACATGGCCGAGCGGCATTTCCGAAATCGCAGCCGCCGTGATGCCGATGATCGCGGCGAGCAGATCCTCGTGCTCGGGCGGATAGATCTTGTCGTGGCCGCCGGCCAGCACCGCCACGGTGCCGCTCGGCGAGGCTGGCGCGATGCGCGGCCTGATCGATGCCGCGCGCCAGTCCCGAGGCGATGACGAAACCGGCCTCGCCGAGATCGCGCGCCAGTGTGCCTGCGAATTTGAGGCCGGCGCCGGAGGCGTTGCGCGAACCGACGATCGCGATCATCGGCCGCATCAGCACGTCCAGCGCGCCGCGCACGCCGAGCAAAGGCGGCGCATCGTCAAGCATCGCAAGCCGCGGCGGATAGCCGGCTTCGCCCGGCGCGACCAGGCTGACGCCGAGCTTCTCGCTGGCGGCGAGTTCGGCGCGCGCATCGTCCTCGCTGCAGATCCGCCCCGGCCGCGCGGCGCCGCCGCGCCGCGCCAGATCGGGCAGACCGCTCCAGCGCGCTTGCGCGCTGCCGAAATGGCGGAGCAGGGAGCGAAATGTGCGCGGGCCGACATTGTCGGAGCGGATCAGCCGCAGCCAGTTGAGCCGTTCGATGCCGGAGAGCTGGTGCGGGCGGTCGTGCATGCGGCTCAAGCTTGGCTCAAGAGGGGATTGTGATCAACGGCCTCATTGGCACATCTGGCGTGGCGCGCTAGGTGGAGATGCCAGCAGAAGCAGGGTGCAGTGCCATGATCTCACTTGCCGACCTTCAACAGCGGATCGAGCAGAGCGCGCTTTCGCCAGACGCCGCGATCGCCCAGTCGCAGGATACAATCCGCGCGCATGACAAGACCATTGGCGCCTTCGTCTGCACCGACGAGACAGCGCGCGGCGCAGGACAGCGGGCCGCTGCGCGGGATCGCGGTCGGCATCAAGGACATCATCGATACCGCCGATTTTCCGACAGAGATGGGCGCTGCGATCTACCGCGGACATCGACCGCGTGCCGACGCGCCGGTCGTGATGGCGCTGAAGCGGGCGGGTGCGACCATCATCGGCAAGACCGCCACGACGGCGTTCGCCGCGAACGATCCGACCGCGACGCTCAATCCGCACAATCACGCCCATACGCCGGGCGGATCGTCGTCGGGCTCGGCGGCGGCGGTCGCGGCCGGGATGATCCCGCTGGCGCTGGGCACCCAGACGGCTGGCTCGGTGATCCGCCCGGCGTCGTTCTGCGGTGTCGCTGCGATCAAGCCGAGCTACCGGCTGCTGCCGACCGTCGGTGTGAAGTGCTTTTCCTGGACGCTCGACACCGTCGGACTGTTCGCGGCCGGCGTGCGCGATGTCGCGCAGGGGCTCGCGGCCATCACCAACCGGCCGCAGTTCGTCGTGCCGCAGGCTGTGGCGGCGCCGCGGATCGGCGTGGTGACGCAGGCGTTTGCCGGCGCGCCGGAAGCGTCCGGCGCGGCCGCGCTGCAGCGGGCAGCGCGCGCGGCAGAGCGGGCCGGCGCATCGGTGCGCGAGCTCGCCATGCCCGAGATGGTCGCGGAGGCCTGGCGCATTCATCCCGTCGTGCAGGATTTCGAGGCGCATCAGTCGTTCGCCTGGGAATACCGGCAGAACTACGACGCAATGCCGCCGCTGCTGCGCGGCCGGCTCGACGAGAGCAGGGACATCACGCCTGCCGATTACGACGCGGCGGTGGCCACAGCGTTGCGCGCGCGGCCGGCGCTCGACGCGGTTTTCGACGAGGTCGATGTGCTGCTGACGCTCTCGGCGCCGGGCGCAGCCCCCAACGGATTATCGTCGACCGGCGATCCCCGCTACAACCGGCTGTGGACCTTGATGGGCACGCCTTGCGTCAATGTGCCGACGCTCGTCGCGGAGGGCGGATTGCCTGTCGGCGTGACTGTCATTGCGCGGTTCGGCGCCGATGCGCAGGCGATGGCGGCGGCGAGCTTTGTCGAGGATGCGCTGAAGCGGCGGTAGCGCGGGCGCTAAATTCTAGTTTTGACGCGTTTTCTTCACGCGAACCGGTACCCACTTCGCTCGAAAACGCTCTAATTCTTCTGCCCGATCCGGCCCTCGGTTCCGGCCTGCAACCGCGTGATGTTGTCGCGGTGCATGTAGAACAGCAGCAGCGTCAGCACGGCGAACAACGCGGCCAGTGCGAGATGGCCGAACCACCACAGGAAAATCGGCGTGACGACACTCGCAACCAGTGCGGACAGCGACGAGTAGCGGGTGATCGCCGCGGTCGCGAGCCACAGCACGCAAAACACTACCGCGGCCGGCCAGAACAACCCGATCAGCACGCCGATATAAACCGCGACGCCTTTGCCGCCTTTGAACTTGAGCCAGACCGGAAATAGATGGCCAAGAAAGGCGCCCAGCGCCGCCAGCATCGCGGCATCAGGTCCGCCGAAAGTACCGGCGATGATCACCGCGATCGTGCCCTTGAGCATATCGCTGATCAACGTCGCCGCGGCGAGGCCCTTGCGCCCGGTGCGCAGTACGTTGGTGGCGCCGATATTGCCGGAGCCGATCGAGCGCAGGTCTTGCGTTCCCGCAAGCCTGGTGAGGATCAGCCCGAACGGAATCGAGCCCAGCAGATAGCCAAGCAGAAACGCAACGATCAGGAACGTATCAGCCGACATCACCGTCTCCCCCGTCGTCATTTATTTGCCGCGCCTTAGACATGCTCGTACACCGTCCGGCCGCCGACGATGGTGCGCGCGACGCGGCCCGAGAACCGCGCGTCATCGAACGGCGTATTCTTGCATTGCGATTTGAGGTCGGCGGGATCGAGCACCCACGGCGTATCGGCATCGATCACGATCACGTCGGCGGGCGAGCCCGCGCGCAGCGATCCGCCGGGCAGGCCCAGCAGTTCGGCCGGGCGCGTCGACATCGCGCGGATCAGGGTCTTGAAATCCATCTCGCCATTGTGGATCAGCCGCAGGGCCGCCGGCAGCATGGTCTCAAGGCCGATCGCGCCGGAGGCTGCTTCCGCAAACGGCAGCCGCTTGACCTCGACGTCCTGCGGATTGTGGTCGGACATCACCACGTCGATCAGCCCCGAGGCAACCGCTGCGACCAGCGCCAGGCGGTCGTCCTCGGTGCGCAGCGGCGGCGACAGTTTCAGGAAGGTCCGGTACGGACCGATGTCGTTTTCGTTCAGCGTCAGATGGTTGATCGACACCGAGGCGCTGACCTTCAGCCCGGCGTCGCGGGCGCGCTGCAGAATTTCCAGCGATTCGATGCAGCTCAGCGATGCCGCATGGTAGCGCCCGCCGGTCAGCGCGACGAGACGCATGTCGCGCTCCAGCATCACGGCTTCGGCGGCATTGGGAATTCCGGCAAGGCCGAGCCGCGCGGCGAATTCGCCCTCGTTCATGACGCCTTCGCCGACCAGATGGGGGTCTTCGGTGTGATGCACGATCAGCGCATCGAAATCGCGGGCATAGGTCAGCGACCGCCGCATCACCAGCGCGTTGGTGACGCTGCGGTCGCCATCGGTAAACGCCACCGCGCCGGCGGCTTTCAACAGGCCGATCTCGGTCATTTCCTCGCCGCGCATGCCCTTGGTCAGCGCCGCCATCGGATGGATGTTGACGATCGCGGTGTCGCGGGCGCGGCGCAGGACAAAATCCACCGTCGCCGAATTGTCGATCACCGGCGAGGTATCGGGCTGGCAGATGATGGTGGTGATGCCGCCCGCGGCCGCGGCCTGGCTTGCGGAGGCGAATGTCTCGCGGTGACTGGCGCCGGGCTCGCCGACAAAGGCGCGCATGTCGATCAGGCCCGGGGCCACGATCTTGCCGGAGCAATTGATGATGTCGGTGCCTTCGGGCACCCCGGCGGCACCGATGCCACGCCGGCTCTCGCGGATGGCGCCGTCGGCAATCAAGACGTCGCCGATGCCGTCGAAATCGCGCGACGGATCGATCAGGCGGGCGTTGGCAAGCAGGATCGGGCGGCGGTCGGTCAGCATGATGTCACGCGTTCGGCAGGTTGCGGGCGAGCGCTTCGAGCACCGCCATCCGCACCGCCACTCCCATTTCCACCTGTTCGCGGATCAGCGATTGCGCGCCGTCGGCGACAATCGAAATCGATCTCGACGCCCCTGTTCATCGGCCCCGGATGCATCACCAGCGCGTCGGGCTTGGCGTAGGCGAGCTTCTTCTGGTCGAGGCCGAAATAGTGGAAATATTCCTGGCTCGAGGGCACGAACGAGCCGTTCATGCGCTCGCGCTGCAGTCGCAGCATCATGACAATGTCGGCGCCGTTCAGGCCCTCGCGCATGTCGCGGGCCACCTCGACCCCCATCCGCTCGATGCCGCGCGGCAGCAGCGTGGAAGGCGCCACCACGCGGACGCGGGCGCCCATGGTGTTGAGCAGCAGGATATTGGAGCGCGCCACCCGCGAATGCATCACGTCGCCGCAGATCGCGATCACCAGCCCTTCGAGCTGGCCCTTGTTGCGGCGGATGGTGAGCGCATCGAGCAGCGCCTGGGTCGGATGTTCGTGGGCGCCGTCGCCGGCATTGATCACCGAGCCGTCGACCTTGCGCGCCAGCAATTCGACCGCGCCGGAGGCGTGATGCCGCACCACCAGAATGTCCGGATGCATGGCGTTCAGCGTCACCGCGGTATCGATCAGGGTTTCACCCTTGCGCATCGACGATGACGACACCGACATGTTCATGACGTCGGCGCCGAGCCGCTTGCCGGCGATTTCGAACGAGGACTGGGTCCGGGTCGAGGCCTCGAAGAACAGGTTGACCTGGGTGCGGCCGCGCAACGAAGTGCGCTTCTTGTCGACCTGGCGGTTGAGCTCGACATACTCCTCGGAGAGGTCGAGCAGGCCGGTAATATCGGCAGCGGAAAGGCCCTCGATTCCCAGCAAATGCCGGTGACCGAGGACGAAGGTCGATTTCGATGCAGTGGTCATTAAAACGAGAGCTATAGGCAGAGATGACCGGCGGGGCAAGGGCGAAGAGGGCGCTGGCGAGTTATCCCCCGAGATGTCCCATCCTCGTCATTGCCGGCGATCCACGTCTTGCTTCTGTTAACTATGGGAACAGGACGAGGACGGTCGGAACAATTTGGTCATGACGATGTGGAAACTGCTTTTCGTTAAAACGGCTGCGGTCACTCTCGCGGCCCTCGCAGGTGCCGCTTCGGCGCGCGCGCAGGCCTTGCCCGGCGGCTTCGCGTTCCTCCGCGACATCGATCCCGCCATCCTTCAGGACATTCGCTACGCCGGGTCGAACAATTTCGTCGGCCGCGGGCTTGCAGGTTACGACGCGGCCGAATGCGTGGTGAAGCGTGAGGTCGGAATGGCGCTGAAACGCATCCAGCAGGAACTGGCGCCACAAAAACTGTCGCTGAAAATGCTGGATTGCTACCGCCCGGAGCGCGCGGTGCACGACATGGTGGCGTGGTCGCGGAACGGCCGGGAGACACCGGCCGAGCGCCGCTACAGTCCCGGATTCAACAAGGCCGACTTGTTCCGGCTGGGTTATATCGCCGAGCATTCCGGCCATTCCACCGGTGCCGCGGTCGACCTCACGCTGGTCGATTTGAAGGCCGACCCTTCCGCCGCTTTCGATCCCGAGCGGGCCTATGCCGATTGCACGGCATCTGTCGAGGCCCGTGCACCAGATGGCAGCATCGATATGGGCACCGGCTATGATTGTTTTGACCCCAAGGCGCACACCGCGGCACTATCCATCACGGCGGCGCAGCGGCGCTGGCGCAACCTCTTGCTGTCCGCCATGGGCCGGCAAGGCTTTGTGAACTATTCGAAGGAGTGGTGGCATTTTTCGCTGCCGGGCGCGGGCGGGGCGGCCTATGATTTCCCGATCACAGCGCGCCACAATTGATTCTGCCGAATTCCGACGTGAGGGACGGCCCATGACCTCATCATCCGCGACCCACGAGGTGCTCAACCAGTCGCCGCCGTTCGAGGACGTCGATCTGTTTGGGCTCGACAAGTCGCTGGCGGAAGCGGTCGCGGCCAATGGCGGTGCGGCGGCTGAAAAGGAATTGTCCGAGTTCGGGCAGCATTGGGGTTCGGCTGAGATGGCGGCGCGCGGTCGCCTTGCCAACGAGAACACGCCCAAGCTGCGGACCTTCGATGCGCGCGGCAACCGGCGCGACGAAGTCGAGTTTCATCCGGCCTATCACGAACTGATGGCGCGCAGCGCCCATGCCGGCGTCCACAATTCGACCTGGAACGCGGAAGGCAAGCCGGCCGGAGGCGCTTCCGAAGTCGTGCGTGCCGCGAAATTCTACATGGCGGCCCAGGTCGAGACCGGTCATTTGTGCCCGATCACGATGACCCGCGCCTCGGTCGCGGCGTTGGCGGCGCAGCCGGATCTGCTGGCGAAGACGATGCCTGTCATCGGCACGCGCTCCTACGACCCGACCTTTGCGCCGTGGCCGACAAAACGCGGCATGACGCTGGGCATGGGCATGACCGAGAAGCAGGGCGGCACCGACGTGCGCAGCAACATGACGCGCGCGGTGCGCGACGGCGACGCCTATCGCATCAGCGGGCATAAATGGTTCATGTCGGCGCCGATGTGCGACGCGTTCCTGGTGCTGGCGCAGGCGGATGAGGGGCTGACCTGCTTCTTCATGCCGCGCTTTGTGCCGGATGGTTCGGTCAATGCCATTCAGTTTCAGCGGCTGAAGGACAAGCTCGGCAACCGCTCCAATGCCTCCTCCGAAGTGGAGTTCGCCGGCGCCTATGCGATGCGCGTCGGCGACGAGGGCAAGGGTATTCGCACCATTATCCAGATGGTGCAGTTGACGCGGCAGGACTGCGCCATCGCCTCCGCCGGGCTGATGCGGTCGGGTCTGGCGCATGCGCTGCATCACGCCCGTCATCGCAGCGTGTTCCAGAAGCACCTTGCCGATCAGCCGCTGATGCAGGCCGTGCTTGCCGACATGGCGCTGCATGTCGAGGCCTCGATCGCGCTGGTGATGCGGTTGTGCCGCTCGTTCGACCGCGCGCCCGATGATGCGAACGAAGCGGCGTTCATGCGGCTACTGACCCCCGCCATCAAATATTGGGTATGCAAGAGCGCGCCGGGATTTCTCTATGAAGCGATGGAGTGCCTCGGCGGCAACGGCTATGTGGAGGAGGGCATCCTGGCGCGGCATTACCGGGAGTCGCCGGTCAATGCGATCTGGGAAGGCTCGGGCAATGTGATGTGCCTCGACGTGCTGCGGGCGTTGTCGCGCGAGGCGGAGGCGGCCTCGGCGGTGTTGCAAGGCCTCGCCAGCGAGACCAAGGGATTGCCTGGTGCTGCCGATGCGGTGGCGTCGATCGCCAAGGCGTTCCGCCGTCCGGACAGCGAACGGGTGGCGCGGCTGGCCGTCGAGAAGCTGGCGCTGCTGGCCGCTACCGCTGCGCTCAACAAGGTCTCACCGCATCACGCGGAATTGTTCGCAAGCACGCGTCTGGCCGGAAATCACGCCAGCATGTACGGCGCCGTCGATCTCGCCAGCGACGATATCCGGGGCTTGCTGGCGCGGGCGCTGCCGTGACGACAGTTCAACCTTGAAAGCCAGTTGATGGATTCCGTCGAAATAACTGCCGACCCGGCCGCGCCCGCGCCGGTCATTCCAAGCCAACGCCCGCCGCGTATCTGGAAATTCTGGGGCACTCTCTTCTGGGGCCTGTTCGTGTTCGCCGCGATGTTTGTCGGGCAAATCGCGGTGGTCATCTATTTTGTATTGCGGCAGCAGGGACCGATCGATGTTGCCGCTGCGATCCATGTGCTCGGCGATGGTCTCACCATTTCAATCTCCGTGATCACGGGACTGCCGGCCGTTCTCGCGGCTTTATGGGTTGCCATCCGTCTGTCGCGCACACCGTTCGCCGATTATCTGGCGCTGCGCTGGACCTCGTGGACCAATGTTGTGATCGGCGTCGTCGCTCTGATTGTGGTGGTGATGGGGTGGGATCTGGTGTCGCGTCTGACCGGGCGGGAGGTGACCCCCGGATTCATGGGCGAAGTACTGGAATCGGCGCGCGCCAGCAGTGCGCTGTGGCTTCTGGTCATCGCGTTCTGCGTCGCTGCCCCGATCACGGAGGAGTTTTTCGCGCGCGGTTTTCTCTATCGAGGCTGGTCGGAAACGGCGCTGGGACCTGCCGGCGCCATCCTGCTGTCATCGCTGGTGTGGACCGCGCTGCATCTGCAATACGACTGGTTCTTCCTCGGCGAAGTGTTCTCGATCGGCCTGTTGCTCGGCTATCTCCGCTACCGCAGCAATTCGATCTGGCTGACGGTGGTTTTGCACGGCCTCAACAATCTGGGCGCGGTGGTGCAGACGATGTTGCTGGCGGGAACCTGACGCCTCAGCGAGGGTCGCTAAGCTTCGCCAGCCGATCCAGCGCACCCTGCAGGATGAAGATAGCGGCGTGTTCGTCGATCACCTCGGCGCGGCGGGCGCGGCTCATGTCCATGCCGATCAGTTCGCGCTCCACGGCGACGGTGGAGAGCCGCTCGTCCCACAGAGCGATGGCGAAATCCGTGAGCTTTGAAAAATTGCGGGCAAAGGCGCGGGTCGATTGCGCCCGTGGTCCCTCGCTGGCATCCATGTTGATGGGCAGGCCGAGCACGAAGCCGACGGCGCTGCGTTCGCCTGATATCGCCAGCAGGCGCGCCGCATCGGCCTTGAAAGCCTTGCGCTGGATGGTCTCGACGCCGGTTGCGAGCCTGCGATCGGGATCGGATACGGCGACACCGATGGTCTTGGTGCCCAAATCCAGCCCGACGAGCGCACCGCGTTCAGGCCAGTGCGCGACGGCATCGATCAGGGATAAGATGAGTGCAGGCATGGCGTTCGCATACCATGCGGGCCGTCAGAAACGCAAAGTCACAGCGCCTAGCCAGGGCGCTTGCGCCATTCATCACGCGTGATTTCCCAGATTTCCGTGGAAAGGTGCCCAGATACATAGTCTCGATGCTCGGTCCTGACGACACGCATTCCGCTACGTTCGGAGATACGGCGAGATGGCTCGTTCGCGACTGCCTTTGGTGCGCGAAGAAGCGGCCGGGCAAGAGTTTCGAACCAGTAGGCGGTGACCGCCGCACTGGCCTCCGACATCAATCCTCGGCCATGCCACTCGGAATCGAGCCAAAAGCCCCTGTTGTCATCTGATTTGTCCCTCAGGCTGATGACGCCGATCAATTGTTCAGGCGCGGCCTTGCGCCGGATCGACCAATGCCATTCCGTTCCTTGGCGCATCGCCGGAAGTGCCACGTCGCGAATGAACGTCAAGGCCCCATCGGCCGGATAGGGCCATGGGACGTGGTTGGACATGAAGCGTACGATTTCCCACTTGGGGAAACGAGTCTGCACGGCAACAACGTCGGCGAGATCCAACGGTCGAAGAATCAGGCGTGATGTCGTTAAGGTTGGAATCGCGGCGGACATCGTTGGCTCGCATGGCGGGTGAGATCAGTCCAGGTCGCGTGGAGAATATCATTTTCGACGGAGTGGGTGAGACCAGACGATGGATGCCCTTAGCCTGTTCGGACTGTTCGCGGTGTCAGCGATGCTCGTGTGCTACGCGCTGGAGGATCGCAGCCATTGGTTCATCCTCGCTTTCGCCGTCGCCTGCGCGCTCGGTTCGATCTATGGATTCCTGCAGGGCGCCTGGCCGTTCGGGCTGGTCGAGGCCGTCTGGGCCGTCGTCGCGCTGCGGCGCTGGGGCGTCAGGCAGCAGCCGATCGCATAGCACTTGGCATGGCTCCGCCGCGTCGGGGGTGCTAGTCTTGTGGAGGTTCTGGGCATAGACGCCCATGCCGATCCCCCATCAACCCGAAACGAGCTGACCATGTGGCCGGACCGCCGACTTCTTGCTCTCTTCAAGACCGAGTTTCCCATCGTTCTGGCGCCGATGGCCGGCATCATGGATGCCGACCTGGTGATCGCGGCGGCGCAGGGCGGGGCGCTGGGCTCGCTGCCCTGCGCGATGCTGTCGGTCGAGAAGGCACGCGAGCAGGTCAACATCATCCGCCAGCGGGTGTCGACGCCGGTCAACATGAACTTCTTTTGCCACAAGCCGGTCGACGCCGATCCGCAGCGCGAGATGGGGTGGAAAAAGCGCCTCGCGCCTTACTATCAGGAGTTGGGGCTTGACCCGGCGGCGCCGGTCAACGCCGCCAACCGCGCGCCGTTCGATGCCGCGATGTGCGCGCTGGTCGAGGAGCTGAAGCCGGAAGTCGTGAGCTTTCATTTCGGCCTGCCGGATCAGGCGCTGTTGAAGCGCGTCAAGGCCGCCGGCTGCACGGTGATCGCAAGCGCGACTATTGTGAGGGAAGCGATCTGGCTCGAGGAAAACGGCGCCGACGCCATCATCGCGCAAGGCGCCGAAGCCGGCGGCCATCGCGGCATGTTCCTGACCGAAAACATCCATGAGCAGCCCGGCACCTTCGCGCTGGTGCCCCAGGTGGTCGATGCGGTGAGGGTTCCCGTAATCGCGGCCGGCGGCATCGCCGATGGGCGCGGCATCGCGGCGGCGTTCGCGCTGGGCGCGGCGGGGGTGCAGATCGGCACCGCCTATCTGCGTTGCCCGGAATCCAAAGTCATGGCCCCGGCGCGCATTGCGTTGGCCCAGGCACGGGATGACACCACCGTCATCACCAACGTCATGACCGGCCGTCCGGCCCGCGGCGTTGCCAACCGGGTGATGCGCGAGGTCGGGCCGATTTCGCCGGATGCACCGGCGTTCCCCCATGCCGCGACCGCCCTTGGTCCGCTGAAGGCGGCCTCCGAGAAGCTCGGCAAGGTCGATTTCACCAATCTGTGGGCCGGGCAGGCGGTGCGGCTCGGCCGCGAAATGCCGGCGGCGGACCTGACCCGGGCGCTGGCGGGTGCCGCGCTGGCGCGCCTCAGCGCGCTCGGCGCGTAGGCTCTGCAGCGTCGATCTAAGTCTGCCGACGATCTGATCAGTGCGCCGGCTCGTCGCGGTTGACGTCCAAATGCTCGGCGGCAAGCGATCGGTAGTGCACCGCCATCTCCTTGTAATGATGTTTGGAGATCGGATCGGTGGCATTTTCGGCGCGCCGTTCGAACATTTCCGCCTTTTCCTGAAGGACTTTCGCTTGGGACATGGTTCGGCCTCGCCTTGGTCAGATCATGCAGGCGAGGTAGACGACTGCAACGGCGAACGCTGTACCCATGGACCAGAGGGCGGGGTCCCAGCCGTCTGATCGCGAACGGTCATTCTCGATGGTCCACATGATGCAGCCTCCAAATTCTTTGGTGCAGGGCGAATAGACCCTTCGACTGTTTCAGGACGACTGCGCCGGGGGTCCAAAATGGTTTCTTCAGGAGGTTTTCCCACTCGAAATCCCGTATTCCGAACCGGTCTGGCGTCGGCCCTCGTCGGGGCGGCGGCTCCCCGGGTTGCGGCGCAAAAGGCCACTCTGCTATACGGCGGGCTTATTTCCCGGGTTGAGGCCTTATATAATGTCCGTTGACGCTGCCACCGTTCGCCGCATCGCGCATCTGGCGCGGATTGCGGTCGCTGAGTCGGAAGTTCCCCATCTGCAGGGCGAATTGAACGCGATGCTGGCCTTTGTCGAGCAGTTGAGGGAAGTCAATGTCGAGGGGGTCGAACCGATGACCTCGGTGATGCCGATGGAAATGAAGAAGCGGCCCGACGTGGTCAATGATGGCGAGATCGCGGACGAGGTGGTTGCCAATGCGCCGGAGACGCAGGACCACTTCTTTCTGGTGCCGAAGGTCGTCGAATAGGAAAGCGTTTTCAAGCGAAGTGGGTACCGGTTCGCGTGAAGAAAACGCGTCAAATATAAAGAGCCCCAAGAGACGGGAAATCCGATGTGTCTGCTCTGCGACGATGAAAAGGCTTATGCGGCCTACATGAACTATCTCGACGCGATGGAGCGTCAGGGCAAGGCCGCCGATCCCGACAAGGCGATCGACGCCGTGCTCGATCAGCTCGAGGCGGACAACAAGGCCAACCACCTGATTTCGCGCGATGACCCGGCCAACGACAAGACGCTGTCGCCGTTCTTCTGCAGCCCGGTTGATAAATGACCGATTTGACATCGCTGACGATCGCCGAGGCCAGAGCCGGCCTCGCGAACAAATCCTTTACGTCGCTTGAATTGACCGACGCGCATCTCGGCGCGATCGAGGCGGCGCGCGCGCTCAATGCCTTTGTGCTGGAAACGCCGGATCAGGCCCGCGCCATGGCGCGCGCGGCCGATGCCGGCATTGCGAAGGGCGAGGGCGGTCCACTCGGCGGCATTCCGCTCGGCATCAAGGATCTGTTCGCGACCAAAGGCGTGCGCACCACCGCGTGCTCGAAAATCCTCGGCAATTTCGTGCCGCCTTACGAATCCACCGTGACCTCGCAGCTCTGGCGCGACGGTGCGGTGATGCTCGGCAAGCTCAACAATGACGAGTTTGCGATGGGCTCGTCGAACGAGACCTCCTGCTTCGGCCCGGTGGTCAATCCGTGGCGGCGCGCAGGCTCCAACGTCGGCGCGGCAATGAACGGCCAGATCGAGGGCGCACATCTGGTGCCGGGCGGCTCATCGGGCGGCTCGGCATCGGCGGTGGCGGCGCTGTTATGCATGGGCGCGACCGCAACCGATACCGGCGGTTCGATCCGCCAGCCGGCGGCGTTCACCGCGACCGTCGGCATGAAGCCGACCTATGGCCGCTGTTCGCGCTGGGGCATCGTTGCCTTCGCATCCTCGCTCGATCAGGCCGGCCCGATCGCGCGCAGCGTGCGTGACGCCGCGATCCTGATGCGCTCGATGGCCGGTCACGATCCCAAGGACACCACATCGGTCGATCGCGGGGTGCCGGATTACGAGGCCGCGATCGGAAAATCCGTCAAGGGCATGAAGATCGGAATTCCCCGCGAATACCGTCTCGACGGGAGCCCTGCCGAAATCGACAAGCTCTGGACCGAGGGCGCGGCCTGGCTGAGGGCGGCGGGCGCCGAACTGGTCGAGGTGTCGCTGCCGCACACCAAATACGCGCTGCCGGCCTATTACATTGTCGCACCCGCGGAGGCCTCGTCGAATCTGGCGCGCTACGACGGCGTGCGTTACGGCCTGCGCGTGCCCGGCCGCAGCATCGGTGAGATGTACGAGAACACCCGCGCCGAAGGCTTTGGCGCCGAAGTCCGCCGCCGCGTCATGATCGGCACCTACGTGCTTTCGGCCGGCTACTACGACGCCTATTATCTGCGCGCGCAAAAGGTCCGCACCCTGATCAAGAAGGATTTTGAAGACTGCTTTGCTAGCGGCGTGCACGCGATCCTGACGCCGGCGACGCCGTCCGCGGCTTTTGGCATCGGCGAAAAGGGCGCCGACCCCGTCGAGATGTATTTGAACGACATCTTCACGGTGACGGTGAACATGGCGGGGCTGCCGGGTATCGCGGTTCCCGCCGGCAAGGACGCGCAAGCGTTGCCGCTCGGCCTGCAATTGATCGGGCGCCCGTTCGATGAAGAGACGTTGTTCTCGCTGGGCGAGGTGATCGAGCAGGCGGCGGGGCGCTTCACGCCGTCGAAATGGTGGGCGTAAAGTTCCATTCGCTGTCATCGGCTTTTGCGTTGCGTTTCTTGGCACGCTTCTTCATGGTTTGGTCATGAACACGGTGAGCTTATGAGCGCCGACGACAACATCCCGTCGTCCCAGAGGGTCGACCACCTTCTGGGCACGTCGAAGCTCGCACAGGCGATCGAGAACGACAAATACAAGCATCTGCTGGATCATGTTCCGGTCGCCGTCGCGGTATCGCGCGGTTCCGGTGAAAAGCAGCACGTCGTCTACATCAACAAGGCCTTCGAGAACTTGATGTCGATGGCGGCGGCCGATGTCGAAGGTCAGAGCTGGACCTGTCTCGATGGCTTTCTCAGCGAGGAGGATCCGGGCCGGACCCTGGGCGAAGCGATCCGGGATGGCGAGGATTTTATCGGCGTATTCCGTCCGGCCGCGCCGGTCCACCGTCTCGTCATCGTGCAGGCCTATGCCTCGGTGATCGAGAACGACAACGGGGTCGAGAACTTCCGGATCGCCGCGCTGGTCGATGTCGGCGGCCGCGAACGGGCGCAGATCGAACAATTCGAGAGCCAGATCCGCGATCGCGACATGCTGATGCGCGAACTTCAGCACCGGGTGAAGAACAACCTGCAACTGATCACCGCGCTGATCCGCCTGGAGGCAAGATCGGCCGCGGAGGGCGAGACCGTGGCTTTGGCGCGGCTTGCGAGCCGGATCGACGCGCTGACGGTGTTGTACCGGACTCTCTCGGCGGAAAACGCCGCCCCCGAAATCGATCTCGGCCAATATCTTTCCGACATCGCGACCTCGGTGATGGAGGTCAACGCGACATCCGGCGTAAAAATCGGCATCGAGGTCGGCTATTGCCCGCTCTCGATCAACGTCGCGATGCCCGCGGGTCTCCTGATCAACGAGATGCTGACCAATGCGCTGAAATACGCCTTTGTCGGCCGCAACGGCGGCCAGCTCAAGCTGATCTGCAAGCAGGAGGGCGGGCGCGTCACCGTCATCGTGTCCGACGACGGCGTGGGACTGGACGAAAACCAGGAATGGCCCTCGCCGCGCAAACTCGGCGCCTTGATCCTGCAGACGCTCAAGGAAAATGCCAGGAACGTTGTATTCCGCGCCGAAAGCATCCGCGGTCAGGGGACCTGGTTCACGCTGATGTTCGACGCCACGCCGCGAGTGGCGTCGAATTAGAGCTTGATTCGGAAAACTGGGAAGCGGCTTTCGTCCGGACAAACGCAAAGCGTTTGTCCGGAGATCATGTTCAAAAAGACAGCTCGGCCACCAGCGCGTTGCGAGGGCCGAATTTGCCGCGGGCAAATCGGTTTCAGGGGTTTTCCGCGGGTCCCTGCCGGGATAAAAGCTGCCCCATGAATGCACCCGGCGCTTCAGGCCGTCAAAATGGTTGTGAGCATGGCGGATTTTAAAGCCAGTTTGTCTGACAGCGCACCCGCGCTGGAGTTCAACGCGCCGCTGACCGCTCTGTGGTGGGCTGCCAAGGGCCAGTGGGACCAGGCACACAAGATCGTGCAGGACGAAGACGACGCCAATTCCGCCTGGGTCCATGCCTATCTGCACCGGGTCGAAGGCGATCTCGGCAATGCCGGCTATTGGTACCGGCGGGCCGGCCAACCGGTTGCGGCTGGTTCGCTGGAAATCGAATGGGAGCAGATGGTGTCAGCGCTGCTCGGGAGAGCAAAAGCATGAGTGCGGCAGTCAGCAAGCTGATCAAGGGTTCAACCGGCGAGTGGGAAATGGTGATCGGCCTGGAAGTCCATGCCCAGGTCATCTCGAACTCAAAGCTGTTTTCCGGCGCCTCGACCGAGTTCGGCGGCGAGCCGAACGCCCACGTCTCGCTGGTCGATGCCGCGATGCCGGGCATGCTGCCGGTCATCAATGCAGAATGTGTACGCCAGGCGGTGCGCACCGGCCTTGGGCTGAAGGCGCAGATCAACCGGCACTCCACCTTCGACCGCAAGAACTATTTCTATCCGGATTTGCCGCAGGGCTACCAGATCAGCCAGTACAAGTCGCCGATCGTCGGCGAGGGCGAGGTGGTGGTCGAGCTTGAGGGCGGCAAGACCGCCACCATCGGCATCGAGCGGCTGCATCTGGAGCAGGATGCCGGCAAGTTGCTGCACGACCAGAGCCCGACGATGTCGCTCGTGGATCTCAACCGCTGCGGCGTCGCCTTGATGGAGATCGTTTCCAAGCCGGATATCCGCTCCTCCGAACAGGCGAAGGCCTATGTGACGAAGCTGCGCTCGATCCTGCGCTATCTCGGCACCTGCGACGGCGACATGGAGAAGGGCTCCTTGCGCGCCGACGTCAACGTCTCGGTGCGCAAGCCGGGCGGCCCGCTCGGCACCCGCTGCGAGATCAAGAACATGAACTCGATCAGCTTTATCGGCGACGCCATCGAATATGAGGCGCGGCGCCAGATCGACATCCTCGAGGATGGCGGCGCGATCGATCAGGAAACCCGGCTCTACGACCCCAACAAGGGCGAGACCCGTTCGATGCGCTCCAAGGAAGAAGCGCATGACTACCGCTATTTCCCGGATCCCGATCTGCTGCCGCTGGAGTTCAGCGAAGCCTTCGTCGACGAACTGAAAGCTAATCTGCCGGAATTGCCGGACCAGAAGAAGGCCCGCTTCATCGCCGAATTCGGCCTCTCGCCCTACGATGCCAGCGTGCTGGTGGCCGAGCGCGAGAGCGCTGACTTCTATGAAGCCATGCTGGCGCAGCTTGCCAACAAGACCCGCGACGGCAAGCTCGCAGCCAATTGGGTGATCAACGAACTGTTCGGCCGGCTCAACAAGGAAGGCCGCGACATCAAGGCCTCGCCGGTGTCGGCGGCGCAGCTTGGAGCCATCGTCGACCTGATCGGCGAGGGCACCATCTCCGGCAAGATCGCCAAGGACCTGTTCGAGATGGTCTGGCAGGAGGGCGGCGACCCGCGCGCGCTGGTCGAGGCGCGCGGCATGAGGCAAGTCACTGACCTCTCGACGATCGAGAAGGTGGTCGATGACATCATCTCGGCCAATCCCGACAAGGTGGCGCAGGCCCGCGCCAAGCCGCAACTGATCGGCTGGTTCGTCGGTCAGGTGATGAAGTCATCCGGCGGCAAGGCCAATCCGCAAGCCGTGAACGATCTGCTGAAGTCCAAACTCGGCATCTGAACGCTGCGCGGTGTGATGCCGGCAGGATCGGCGCGGCGTCGGGTCAGACGCACGCAAGCGTGCATTAACCATGTGCCACCAGCCGCGACGCGTGGCGCGGCGGAAAATCGCTTCCCGAATCAGCGGCGGCGTTTCCGGCAAAAAACCGGGTTTGGCGAGCGCCGATGAGACGCCGGGCCGTTGTGCACGAAAATTTTTTTATTGCCAAAAACCGCGACTCAGAGTTCGCGAGCGATGCTTTTTGCCGGTATCGACGAGTTGCAACGACGTCGATGGTGGCGTGAACATGCGATGTGTGAATCAAAGAAACCACTGCAGCACAGGTGTTTCTTGCGACATTGACAATCGCCGACATCGTATTTTCACGCACTACTCGCATCGTCACGGCGATGCGTTGTCGTGTTGCCGAGCCGCGTGCGTCGCGCGCCCACGCATCGGTGCGTCAACACTTCCTTAAGCGGGACGCTGTTTTTTTCGATGTGTTGGTGTATTCGGGATGTAGTGCATCTCGATTCCCGAGTGCACGCAGCGATTAAGCCATCTCACTACATTAGGAGGGCAACATGGCCAAGAAAGCTAAGAAGGCAAAGAAGGCGAAGAGCGCAGTGAAGAAGACTGCGAAGAAGACCCGCAAGGTCGCCAAGAAGAAGAAGTAATCTCGCTTTGAGAAAATTGCCGGCAGCTTGATGCCGGCAACGTCACAAGAGCCTTCAGGACGATCTGCTCTTCTCGATGCAGATTTTAGTCGGAAGGCTCGGGTCGACGAAAGAGGGTGTCGGCGAGACATCAGGTCAAACGGCCGGATCGTAGTTTCGAGGAGTTCGCTCCGAGAAAATCCGATCAGGCAGAAGAAACAGGTTTTCTTCGTTCGGTGCGGATCTCATGGTCCGCAGTTTCACCGGCCGCAAGGCCTTCCGTGAAATCTGGTCCTGACGTGTTCGCCGACGCCCTCGTTCCCGGAATGCCCTCGTTCCCGGAATGCCTCGTTCCCGGAATGCCTCGTTCCCGGAACGCCTCGTTCCCGGAACGCCTCGTTCCCGGAATCGCGAACGCTCTCTGAACGCTTCGTTCCTGCGCTCGCCGTCGAGCGCATCGGTCTATTCGACCGGTTGAAGCTCCGTGCTGCATTGTCGTTGCATTCCTGCAACATTCGCTTGAAATATGCCCGTTCTGTCGTGAGCGCGACGATCTGTCGTTGCCTCGCACGACGTCGTGGTGGATTGTACTTCCACGGCGGAGGGGGGCACCTGATGTCGTGCGAGCAGGGTCTGATTCAACGGGGGGGTTGAATCAGACCCTGCTCGTTTTTGGGCCCCCAACAACCGGCCTTAGGTCCTCGTGCCCTGCGGATAGTCCCTGCGTCCGGCCATTTCGAACAGCGCGCCCGGATGATTATCCTCGAAACGCAGTTCGAGATCGTGAAGATTGGCGATGGCCGCGGCGATGCTCAGCCCCAGACCGCTGCCGGGCACTCGGTGGCCGCTGGCGGTTCGGTAGAACCGCTGGAAGATCTTGTCGCGTTCGGCCGG
Source organism: uncultured Pseudomonadota bacterium (assembly GCA_963771225.1). GTDB lineage: Bacteria > Pseudomonadota > Alphaproteobacteria > Rhizobiales > Xanthobacteraceae > Bradyrhizobium. Next base: position 72,549 of record CAVYSR010000022.1, read on the forward strand.
CTCCACGCCGATGCCATTGTCGCGCACCCGAATGATCGGACGGCCATCCTCGAGCGTCACCGACACGCGCACCGTGCCATGCTCGGGCGTGAATTTGATCGCGTTGCCGATCAGGTTGGAAACCGCCTCGCGCATCAGGTCGCCGTCGCCCTGGATTTGCACCGGCGACTGGATCTCCAGCGCCATGTTGATCGATTTCGACGTTGCCAGCGGTTCGAAGAATTCGAACAAATCGGCGCAAATCGCGGACAGGTCGATCGGGTGGAACTTGCTCGATTTCGGTCCGTATTCGACGTCGGCAAGACGCAGCAATGCTGCGACCGTGAGCATCGCCTTGTCGATATGCGCCAAGCGCCTGATGCGCCACACGCCGCAACACCGCATCGTCGGAGCTTTCCACGCCGCGTTCGAGCTGCGCATGCACGACCGCGAGCGGGCTGCGCAGATCATGGGCGATGTTGTCGCTCACTCCCTTGATCTGCGCCAGCAGCCGATTGATCTCGTCGAGCATCAGGTTCACGTCGCGGGACAGCATGTCGATCGCGTCGCGCCGGGATCGCACCGGCAGCCGGAGCTGCATGTCGCCTTTCATGATCCCTGGCGATGGTCTCGTGAATGCCGGTCAGGCGGCGCGAGGCGCGACGCGCCATGAAGGCGCCGATCGCCAGCGCGAGCAGCAACATGGGGGCCAGCCCCGTCGCCAGTGCCTTCAGCACGATCCGGCGAAACGCATAGGTTTCGAGCAGGCTTCGTCCGAGCAGCAGAATGGTGCCGTCGGGGCGCATGCGGGCGACGAAGATCGCAGGCTCGGTGCGATCGGTGCCCGGCGCGCGGGAGGCGGCATAGTGCGACTTGCCGTCCAGCGGGATCGCCGGCAATTCCTCGATATTGCCGAACATCGCCTTGCGGTCGGACGCAAACAGCGCGGCGAAGTCCAGCCGCCGCAAATCATGCGTCAAGCGCAGTTCAAAGGCGCGCCTGAGTTCCTCGACCGAATGATCGAGGCTCTTGGCGGCTTCGTCCTCGAGGATCAGGCGGTTGCTCTTCTCGTCGGCCGCCCTGATCTGCAGATAGACCAGCCCGAAGATCGCCGTGGTCGCCACGATCGTCGCGAATGCGAAGGTGAGGGCGACCCGCAGCGCCGACGATCGCAGGAGCTCAAGCATCGGCGCTCAGCATGAAGCCGGCGCCGCGGATATTGACGATCAGCGAGGGCGCGCCGCGGGCGTCGATCTTTTTTCGCAGGTTGCTGATGTGTACATCGACCACATTGGTCTCCAGTGAAAAATGATATTGCCAGACATCCCGCAGCAGCATGGCGCGGGTGATGACCTGGCCGGGGTGGCGCAGGAAATATTCCAAGCAGCTTGAATTCGCGCGGCAGCAGGTCGATCCTGCCGTCGCCGCGATACACCGTGTGCTCGATCAGGTCCATTTCCAGGTCGCCGACGTGCAGCTTCGTGGTGCGCACATCGTCGAGCCGGCGCAGCAAGGCCTCGACCCGCGCGGTAAGCTCGATCATCGCGAACGGCTTGGTGAGATAATCGTCTCCGCCCGCCTTCAGCCCGCGAACCCGCTGGTCGATCGACGACAGCGCCGAGATTACCAGAACCGGCACCTTGACGGCTTCCTTGCGCAGGATTTCCAGCATGTTCAGGCTGTCCTCGCCAAACACCATGCGATCCATGACCAGGATCGCCGCATCTCCGACCCGGGCCGCATCCGCCGCTTCGGCGATGGACGCCATCTGCACATGGTAGCCCAGCCGTTCGAGCTCGGTTTTGATCTCGTCCGCCAGTTCCTTCTCGTCTTCGACGAGAAGGATGGTCGGGGGGTGGGGCGGGGTCGCCTTCGTCAACGAGGTGCTTCCTTCATCGCGTCAGGGCCTAAGCCCGGGCGGTGGCGGAGGGGGCGGCAGATGCGGCGGATCCTGAATGGCACGTTTGACGGCGGCAATCACCGCCGGGTCCGGATGCCGGATCGATGGAATGATTTCGTTCGGCGGCCAGCCGCCGCCGAGCGCCTTGTAGAGGGTCACGAAGCTGTCGCCTGCCAGCCGGACGACCTCGGCACGCTGCTGCTCCAGCGCGAATTGCTGCCGTTCGGCGTCGAGAACGTTGAGGAAATCGGTCAGGCCGCGGTCGTAGCGCTCGGTCGCCACCTTGGTCGCCTGGCGCGCGGCATCGATGGCGGTATCGAGGCTGCGCAGGCTCTGCCGATAGCCGCGATAGGTGGCGTTGGCTTCGTCGACCTGCTGCACAGCGACCAGAATGGTCTGCTTGTATGCCGTGGCAAGCTCGTGCGCCCTGTAATCGGCAATTTCGATGCTGGCATCGAGCGCACCGAAGTCGAGGATCGGCGCGTTGATCGACGGTCCCACCGATCCGATCCAGGTGATCGGAATGCCGGAGCCCGATCGCGGACCGCCTTGCGCGCCGCCGGCGGCGGTGATCACCAGACTCGGAAACAAGTCCGCGGTCCTGGCGCCGACATCGGCGACGGCCGCGGCCAGGAATCGCTCGGCTTCGCGGATATCGGGACGGCGGCGCAGCAGGTCGACCGGAAGTCCGACCGGCGCGCGGTCCGGTAGCCGTGGAACCGCGGCAGTTCGTTGCAGATCGCGAGCCAGCGCCTCCGGGTATTCGCCCAGCAACACAGCGATGGCATAGCCGTTGGACGCGATCAGCGCCTTGAGCGGGGCGACGTCGGCCTCCAGCGTTGCGACCTGACGCTTGGCCAGCGTCACGTCGAGTTCGTTGGTCAGCCCGCGATCGAGGCGGGTCTGGGCCAGATCGAGCACCTTGCGCGCGGCCTCGATTTCGCGATTGAGAATCTGAAGACGGTCCTGCCGGGCCCGCAGATCAAAGTACAAACGGGAGACGTCGGCGGCGATCACAACATAGACCCAGTCGCGCGCCTCCTTGAGTGCTTCCGCGGTATAGGTCTGCGACCTCGACGCGGCGCGCGATCTTGCCGAACACATCGATCTCCCATTCGGCGTCGAGACCGCCGATCTGGTTGATGCTCTTGAGACCTGTGGCGTTGTCGGCGGACCTCAGCGTCTGCGAGGCCCGGCCCTTGGTTTCGTCCGACCCGGTGCCGACGCCACCTCCCGCCGAGCCATTGAGCTCGGGCAGCGCCTGGCTGCCGATCACGACGAGCTGCAATCTCGCCTGCTGCAAACGGTCCAGTGCAATCTTGAGATCGAGATTGTTCTGCCAGCGCGCGCTCGATCAGGCTGTTCAGTTGCGGGTCGCGCAACGTCCGCCACCATTGCCACCGATCGGGGCTGGCGCCGCCGGACGCCGGTTCCTTGATCGCGGGCTGTGTCAGAAAGGCAACCGGCAGTGCGGCATCCGGCGTCTGATAGTCCGGACCGACGGCACATCCCGCCAGAAGACCGGCCAGTACGATCGCGCACCCAGGATTTCGAACTCTCATACACTTATTCCAGACGGACCAGAGTCAAGATTGAGAAAGCCATATGAAGCAAATGCCGGACTATTTTGCTTCGGGTTCCGGCCAACTTCCGAAGGTTGCGCATCTTTCGCGAACTTGACGAACTGTCTCCCGACGACAGCGAATCCGGCGGGCTGTTGATCACGGTGTCAGACACCGTCAGTCCCTTCAGAACCTCGAACTCGGTTCCGAGATTCCGGCCGAGCTTCACCGGCTTCAGTTCAACCTTGTTGCCGGCGCCGAGCACCGCCACCTGCACGCCATTCTCGCGAAAGATCAGCGCGCTGGTCGGAATGCGGATGGTGCTGGGATTGTTCGCCAGGTTGAAATGCACTTCGGTAAAAGTGCCCGGCTGCAGCAGGTTGTCGACATTGTCGGCATGGAGTTCGACCAGAAGGGTCCGCGAGGTCTTGTTGATCGCTTCCGGACGTGGTGGCCACCACCGCCTTGAACGTCTTGTCGGGATATTGCGGCAAGGTCAGATCGGCCGTCAGCCCGTTATGCACCGCGGCCGACATTTCCTGCGGCACCTGGACGAAGACCCGCATCTCATGCACGTCGGCAACGCGAAACAGCTGCGGCCCGTGCCGCTGCCGCGCCGCTGCCGGCGTTGATCAGCGCGCCGACATCGGTATTGCGCGCGGTCACGATGCCATCGAACGGCGCGACGATGCGCTTGAAGTCTTCGAATGCCGTGAGCTGATGGACCTGGCTCTGGTTGACATTGGCATCGGCCAATGACGCATTGTAGCGGGCGACGGCGCTGTTGAATTCGGCCTTCTTCGATTCCTGCTCCTGCTCGGAGACGACGCCCTTCGGTGAATCGCGCCAGCGCGCATAGGTGGTATCGGCGAAATCGCGTTCCGCTTCCCTGACTTTGACTTGCGCCTGGGCGGACACCAGCTTCGCCTTGGCGGCGGCAAGCTGGGCGTCGAGATCGGGTGCATCGATATCCGCCAGCAATTGGCCTTTCTGGACGTGGGCTCCAAAGTCGAAATACCAATCCTTGAGATAGCCGCTGACGCGCGCGTAGATCGGCGCCTCGATACCAGGCCTCGATATCGCCGGGCAGCACGAGTTGCTGACCTGAAACGCCTTGCTTCGGTGTAATCGTGGCCACGGTCGGCACGGCCTGCTCCGCCGTCCATTTCGTCACCTCGCTTTCCTGGTGCCGGCGCTGCAGGATTCCGGCAAGCGCAATGCCGATCGCGACGAGCAGGGCGATCGCGGCCACCCAACGGGTTCTGCTGCCCGGCGGCGGCTGGTTCGGGTTGCCTGCCGGGCGTTTCCATTTCGTGCCGCGGCGTCGTGCGGATGGGTGTCAAGCAAGGTATTTCTCCGGGATCACAGGCTTTGCCCGACCAATGGTGCGCCAGAAGCCTCCGGTGCCTGGCTGTGACGGTTGCGGTGCAGGACGCTGAACACGGTTGGAACGAAAAAGAGCGTAGCGATGGTAGCGACGGTAAGACCGCCGATCACGGCACGACCGAGCGGCGCATTCTGCTCGCCGCCTTCGCCCATGGCCAGCGCCATCGGGATCATGCCGATGATCATCGCAAGCGCCGTCATGAGCACCGGACGGAAGCGGGTGAAGCCGGCTTCCAGCGCCGCGGCGGTGGCGTCGAGACCGTTCTCCAGGCCTTCGCGGGCAAAACTGACCAAAAGGATGCTGTTGGCCGTGGCGATGCCCATGCACATGATGGCGCCGGTGAGGGCGGGGACCGACAGCGTCGTGCCGGTCGTGAACAGCATCCAGACGATGCCGGCAAGTGCTGCGGGCAGCGCCGTGATGATGATGAACGGGTCGATCCAGGACTGGAAGTTGACGACGATCACGAGATAGATCAGCACGATGGCGCCGGCCAGACCGAAATAGAGCTGGCTGTAGGCGTTATCCATGGTCTGGACCTGGCCGCGCACAGCGACATAGGAGCCGCGCGGCAGGTCTTTCTTGGTGTCGCTCAGGATCTTCGAAATGTCGCCGGAGATGGCGCCGAGGTCGCGCCCCTGGGTGTCGCCGTAGATGTCGATCACCGGCTGCACGTTGTAGTGGGAGACGACGCCGGGGCTTGGTCCCTGGGTGATGTGCGCAAGCCCGCCCAGATATCGCGGTGAGGTGGCGTCCTGGGCCGTCACCGGGATGTTGGACAGGTCGGAAATGCTGTTGGCCCGGTATTGCGGCATCTGGGCGACGATCGGATAGGAGACGCCGTTTTCGGTGTTGAGCCAGAAATTGGGTTTCACCTGGCCGCTGCCGGAGAGGGTGACGAGCAGGCTGTTGGCGACGTCGCGCTGGGTCAACCCGACCTCGGCGGCCAAGCGTGCGGTCGACGTCGACATTGATCTGCGGATAGTTGAACACCTGCTGGATGCGCAGATCGGCGATCCCCGGCACCTGGCGGATGCGCTTCAAAAGATCGGTGGCATAGGCGTAATTGGCCTTCTGGTTGTTGCCGACGATCTGCACGTCGATCGGCGCCGGCAGGCCGAAATTCAGGATCTGCGAGACGATGTCGGCGGGCAGGAAGGAGAAGGTCGTTCCCGGGAATTTCTGCGGCAAGATCGGTGCGCAGCGTCTTGACGAAACCGGCGGTGGGACCGTGATCTTCCTTCAGGCTGATCAGGGCATCGCCGTCCTCCGGGTCCGATCGTGCCGGTGTTCTGATAGGCCATGTTGATGCCGCTGAAGCGGCAAGCCGATATTGTCGACGATGTTGTCGAGCTGGTCGGGCGGAATGGTCGCGCGGACCGTCTGCTCGATCTGTTCCAACAGGCGGGCGGTCTCTTCGATCCGGGTGCCCGGCTGGGCGCGCACATGCATCAGGATCTGGCCGGAATCAACCGACGGGAAGAAGTTCTCGCCCAGAAACGGCGCCAGCCCGAACGACAGCACGACGCAGGCCAGAAACGCTGCCATGAACGTCTTCGGGCTGGCGCAATGCATCGGTCAGGAGCGAGCGGTAGCGCCCGCGGAACCGCTCGAACCGTGCCTCGAAGCCCTGCTGGAACCGTAGACACCGGATTGCGCGATCGGGATCGGCGGCGTCGTGCCCGACGTGGGTTTCGACGCTTGTGATGGCCGTGCATCAGGTAGTTGGCCATGGTCGGCACCAGCGTCCGCGACAGGATGAACGAGCCGATCAGCGCGAAGACGACGGCTTCGGCCAGCGGCCTGAACAGGTATCCGGCGACGCCGCCAAGCTGGAACATCGGCACGAACACGATGCAAAGGCAGAGCAGGGTGACAAAGGCCGGGATGACGATCTGCTGCGCGCCGTCCAGGATCGCCGGTTCGATGTCCTTGCCCTGCTCCAGGTGATAGTTGACGTTTTCGATCGTCACCGTTCCGTCGTCGACCAGGATGCCGACGGCGAGCGCCAGACCGCCCAGCGTCATGACGTTGATGGTTTCGCCGAGGGTGGCCAGCGCGGTCAGCGCGAACAGGACGGCCAGCGGGATTTCCGTGAGGATGATGACCGTCGAACGCCAGCTGCCGAGAAACAGCAGGATCATGACGCCGACCAGTGCCGCGGCCAGCACCGCCTCGCGAATGACGCCGAACACCGCGGCTTTGACGAAGACCGATTGATCGCCTACGGCACGGAGATTGAGGCTCGAGGGCAGGTTCTGCTCGACACGCGGCAGCAGCGATTTGACCCCGTCGATGATGTCGAGGGTCGACGCCGATCCCGCCTTCAGGATGGTCATCAGCACCGCGCGCGCGCCATTGACCCGGACCACGTTGGTCTGCGGTGGAGAGCCCTGGTGGACGAAGGCGACGTCATGCACGTAGATGATCGTGCCGTTGATTTTCTTGACCGGCAGATCGTTGATCTCGTCGAGCAAGGTGGGGCTGGCGTTGAGAGCCACGTTCCAGTCGAACTTGCCGATCTTCTGGTCGCCGGCCGGCAAAATCAGGTTCTGCACCGAAACCGCGTTGACGATATCCTCGGCCGAAACGTTGTGCGACTGCATCGCCTGCTGGTCGAGATCGACCTGCACCTGCAGGACCTTGCCGCCATAGGGCGAGGGCACCGCCGCGCCCCGGACCGTGGCGAGCTGCGGCCGGATGAAGTTCTGACCGAAATCGAACAGCTTCATCTGCGGCAGCGCCTGGCTCGACAGCGCAAGCTGCAGGATCGGCACGCTCGACGCGTTGTAGCTCAAGCACGTAGGGCGGCGTGATGCCGGGCGGCAATAGCTTCAGCACGGTCTGCGACGCCGCCGTCACCTGCGCCATGGCGGCGGCGATATTGACTTCCTTCTGGAAGAAGATCTTGACCACGCCATAGCCGTTGAGCGACTGCGACTCGAGATGCTCGATGTCGCTGACCTGCGCGGTCAGGGTCCGTTCATAATAGTAAATAACGCGGCTCGACATGTCGCTCGGCTGCAGCCCGTTATAGGTCCAGACCACGCTGACGACCGGAATATCGATGTTCGGAAAGATGTCGGTCGGAGTTAACAGCGCTGCCCGTATCCCGAAAAGCGCGATCAGCAGCGAGAGAACGACGAAAGTATAGGGACGCCGGAGCGCAATCTGAACCATCCACACGTCGATATCCTCCTAAAGACCCGGACGCTTTCCGAGCAGGGGTGAGGCAATGGCGCTCGTCGGATGGGACAAGCATAATACCGTCCCCGCCACGACGTCGGTCGCCGCGAGGCCAGCGCAACGTCCGGAACATGGCGGTGACCTCTGCTCGCGGCAACTAATATAATTTTTAGCGGCACGGGAGTTTCCCGACGTCCGGCCTTTCCCGGTCCATCGGCGGCGCCACGCTCGGATGCCCGGGCTGTCGGCTTGCCCGTAGCGATCCCGTACCATATCGGCTAATCTGGGCTCGAAATCGCTTCGGGCGATTTACAGAGCCGACAAAGGCATGACAGCCGAAGGAACGACACCGGTGAATCAAGGAAGCTGAGAAGCGCAGTACCTGGCGACGCGAACTTTCGTGAACTCCCATCGTTTGCGGTCGCTTGTCTACGTCCCTGGTTCCTTCCACCTTTTCACCGGACTTCCTCATCATGAAAGACCTTACTCAGGGCTCGGTTTTGAGCCATGCCTTGACCATGGCCGTCCCCATTTTCGCGGGACTTGTCCTGGTGTTGCTCTGCGGATTGATCGACCTTTATTTTGTGGCCGGCTTGGGCGAGGCGGCCGTCGCTGGCGTAGGCGCGGCAGGCAATGCCGGATTTCTTGTCAGTGCCCTGACGCAGATTGTGAGCGTCGGCACCCTGGCGGCCATCTCACAGGCCGTTGGCCGCAAAGATCGAGCCGATGCGAATTTTATATTCAATCAGTCGCTTGGGCTGTCGGCCGTTTGCGGGATCTGCACCCTGGCCGTCGGGTTTGCCGTTGCACGTCCTTACATGAACTCGGTTGCGGCGGACGCCGCTACAGTCGAGGCCGGCACGACATATCTTGTCTGGTTCATGCCGGCGCTCGCTTTGCAATTTGCGATGCTGGCGATGGCATCCGCGCTGCGTGGTATCGGCATCGTAACGCCCACGATGGTTGTCCAGGCACTGACGGTGATCATAAATGTCATTCTCGCCCCTGTGCTGATCGTGGGCTGGGGGACGGGCTACGCGCTGGGCGTGAAGGGGGCTGGTCTCGCCAGTTCGCTGGCGGTCGCCATCGGCGTCGTCAGCCCTCTGGGCGTATTTCCAGCAAGCCGAGAATTATCTCACCCTCGATCGCCGGCAATGGCGTCCGCAAATCGAACCGTGGAAGCGCATCCTGAGCGTGGGGCTTCCCGCCGGCGGCGAGTTCGCCATCATGTTCGCCTACATGGCGGCGATATATTATGCCATCGGGGAATTTGGTCCGGCCGCGCAAGCCGGCTTCAGCATCGGCTCGCGTGTGCTGGGACTTATTCAGGTACCCGCGATGGCGATTGCTTTCACGGCGGCGCCGATTATCGGACAGAATTTCGGCGCGAGAAATGGCGGGCGGGTAAAAGCGGCGGTCGGAAATGTCTTGATTGCCGCCACGGTGGTGATGGTATCGCCACCGCTGTTACGCAGTGGCAGCCCGAGCTTCTGTTGCAGGGATTCACACAGGACGAGGCCACGATTTCCGAAGGCGCGTTATTCCTGAAAATGGTCTCGCTCAATCTCGTCGCGCAGGGGCTGATTTTTGCGTGTTCCAGCGCCTTTCAGGGATTGGGGAATACGAGGCCGCAACTCATCAGTTCGACGGTACGTTTGATAACCTACGTGATCCCGACCTTGTGGCTATCGGCGCGATCCGGCTTCCGGGTCGAACAGATCTGGTACTTGTCGATCGCCACGACCACGATGCAGGCGCTGCTGAGTCTCTGGTTGTTGAACCGGGAACTCGGGAAACGGCTGGTCTTCTCGCAAGTTCGCTAGGCTAGTATCGGCATTATGCCGGGTTACAAAGCGAAGGAGGCCGCCCGTGGGGCGGCCTCCTTGATTCTCGTTCCGCATCCAGCGACCGGGGTCGCTGGCGCATTCAGCCGTCAGAACCGGAAGCGAAGTCCCGCGGTGGGAGCAAAGTTGTTGAAGACCTGGTAGCCGTTCGCGAGGCCGTTCGCGACGGCCGAATACATGAAGCCGGCGTACAGGTCGAGCTTCTTGGCGGCTTGCCAATCGATGTTGAACGAAACCGCATTCAGCTGGCCTGCGCAGGTGCCTGCCACCGCAGCACTGTTGCAGAAGCCACCCACGTGATAGCTGTTCTGGTCGTAGTGGTAGTAGGCGACACCGGCGTCGAGAGTGGGAGTGATGGCGTATCGCGCGCCGGCCCACGAGATTTGCAGATTCTCGTGGATGCCGAAGGCGGTCTGCGTGATGTCAGGGAAAGCGATCGGGATTCCAGCGATGCCGGTAAAGCCCGTCGTGACCGGCGAGCTTGGGTTTTTAAACGTGATGTCTTCGTAGCCGGCGTACAGTCGGAGCTGGTGATAGGTGTACTTGGCCAGCAGCATCACGCTATCGTTGTCCGATATCGTTGCCGCGATCGTGCCTGGGAACTTCAGGTTTTGCGCAGCACTGAGCGATGTAGCACTTACGGCGCCCTTGTCTTCGGTGTAAATGGCATCGACCGAGAGCTTGCCGTAGGCGCCGAAGTCGAAGTCCTTGCCGATCTGGGCTCCCCATACATCTTGCGCGCCGTTGTTGTTCTCGTAGCCGCCGACCTGATAGACGGCTCCCAAACGGAACCAGTTGCCGACATCGACGCGGTATTTCATGGCCGTCGAGATGCGGGCGTCTTCGGTATCGCCGCCGCCGACCGCCGTTCCCTGCCAACCGATCACCGAGAAGGCGTAGGAAGCGCCCATCGGGTCATAAGCGATCACGCCATCGAGTTCGAGCGAGTTTTGCCGGCCGAAGGTCAGGGTGCCGTAGGCCGAGCTGAAGCCCGCGTAGCCCACGCTGTTATAGAACTGGCCCGCGCGGCTGAAGTCGGCGTTCGAGCTTTGCTTGGCGAGCGCGATGCCGTTGTTCTCAAGGAACGATTTCGGCCCGTTGGCTGCGGTCATGGAATAAGGGTCAAAGCCGAAATTCAGATCGAAGACGAAATCCAGCCAGGAAGTGATCGCTTCCTTGCCCTTGATGCCGATGTTCGACTGGGTGAGGCCGCCAGGCGTTGGAAGCCACATGGATGTCGGTCGGCTTTGCTTCCGGACCAGTTCCGAGACGCCGGTGATGATGCTCTTGTTGAATGGGGCGCCATGGCTCTCCCAGCCGCCGCCCAAGTCGATCGTGCCGTAGACCGTGATGCCGTAATAGGTCAGCGGGCAATCGGTGACGAAGAACTGCACGGCGCTGGTGCATGACACCAGCGCGGCGCCACCGGTGGCGGCGCTGGTGTAGACCGGCAAATCCGCCGCTTGTGCCGCGCTGCAGAGCGCGATCGCTGCCGTGGACGCCAAAAGAATCTTTCCGATGTTTTTCACAACTTGCCCCTTTGCCCCAATCGGTCGAACTTCAGTTACCGATATAGTTGTTCGGGCATAGCGAGTGTCAATCGGTGGAGGCGCCAATTGCCGGCACGCGAGGGGAAAGCACGACGATCTCTGGGCGAGTGTGGCGGTTGTGCAACGTTTTTGTGACGGTGGCGGCCGTTTCAAGGGTCAGGGCGGCGCCATCGGGATTCCAAAACGAAAGAGGCCGCCCGTGGGGCGGCCTCTTTGATTCTCATTCCAGCATCCAGCGACCCGAGTCGGCGGGGCGGGCCTGCTAGCCCTAGTCAGAACCGGAAACGAAGTCCCGCCGTGGGAGCCAAGTTGTTGAAGACCTGGTAGCCGTTCGCCAGGCCGTTGGCGACAGCCGAATACATGAAGCCGGCGTAGAGGTCGAGCTTCTTGGCGGCCTGCCAATCGATGTTGAACGAAACCGCATTCAGCTGGCCTGCGCAGGTGCCTGCCACCGCGGCACTGTTGCAGAAGCCACCCACGTGAAGCTGTTCTGGTCGTAGTGGTAGTAGGCGACGCCGGCATCGAGAGTGGGAGTGATGGCGTATCGCGCGCCGGCCCACGAGATTTGCAGATGCTCATCATGGATGGCGAAGGCGGTCTGCGTGATGTCGGGGAAGGCGTAGGGGATTCCGGCGATACCGGTAAAGCCCGTCGTCACCGGCGAGCTTGGGTTTTTAAACGTGATGTATTCGTAGCCGGCGTACAGTCGGAGCTTTTGATAGGTGTACTTGGCCAACAGCATCGCAGCTGTTGTCGTCGGAGATCGTTGCCGCGAGCGTGCCTGGGAACTTCAGGTTTTGCGCAGCACTGAGCGATGCGGCAGCTATGGCGCCCTTGTCTTCGGTGTAGATGGCGTCAACCGAGAGCTTGCCATAAGCGCCGAAGTCGAAGTCCTTGCCGATCTGGGCTCCCCATTCGGCCTTGCGTGGCGTTGTTGTTCTCGTAGCCGCCGACCTGATAGATGGCTCCCAGGCGGAACCAGTTGTCGCCGACATTGACGCGGTATTTCACGGCCGTCGAAATGCGGGCGTCTTCGGTATCGCCGCCGCCGACCGCCGTTCCCTGCCAGCCGATCACCGAGAAGGCATAGGAGCCGCCCATCGGGTCATAGGCGTTGACGCCGTCGAGCTCGAGCGAGTTTTGCCGGCCGAAGGTCAGGGTGCCGTAGGTCTGTGAGCTGAAGCCCGCATAGCCCACGCTGTTATAGAACTGGCCGGCGCGGCTGGAGTCGGCGTTCGAGCTTTGCGAAGCGAGCGCGACGCCGTTGTTGTCGAACAGCGATTTCGGCCCGTTGGCCGCGGTGAAGGAATAGGGGTTAAAGCCGAAATTCAGATCGAAGACGAAATCCAGTCCGGAGGTGATCGCTTCCTTGCCCTTGATGCCGATGTTCGACTGGGAGAGGCCGTTAGGCGTTTGAAGCCACATCGAGGTCGGCCGGCTTTGCTTCCGGACCAGTTCCGAGACGCCGGTGATGATATTCTTGTTGTACGGTGCGCCATGGCTTTCCCAGCCGCCGCCCATGTCGATGGTGCCGTAGACGGTGATGCCGTAATAGGTCAGCGGGCAATCCGTGACGAAGAACTGCACGGCGCTGGTGCACGACACCAGCGGCGCCGGCGTCAGCGGCGGCGGCGCCTTGGTGTAGACCGGCAAATCCGCCGCTTGTGCCGCGCTGCAGAGCGCGATCGCTGCCGTGGACGCCAGGAGAATCTTTCCGAAGTTTTTCACAGGTTTACCCCTTTAATTTGTCGAGCACTCAGTCGAGCGCCAACCCCAATTTGGCCTTATCGCAGGGCGCTCCGTTCAGGAGCTTGTCCCCACTCTCGCTTGCCGTTCTCACGCTGCGGTAACAGTGCATTAATACAGACATACAACACGAATCTCCGGAGCGTACGAAACCAAGCCAGCTTCAACAGAATTGCGCCGCGTAGTGACACTTTTGCAACATTCGAGGCAACCCGCTTAACTTTACATATTGTTGGTCCATGACGATGGCGTGACACTTGTGTGTTTCGGGCCTGCCGAACGGGTGCGCGCATCCAAATGATTGGGCTGTGTGTCCCACGGGGCACAGTCGCGCGGTCGTAGTGCTGAATTTCGATCAATATTGGTGTTAATTAGACGCTGTCGCGGAGGTGGGGTCGCGCTTCCGCCGCTCACATTTGATCCGATCGTCGCCCGGATCGCCCTGTTTTCCGACTCTCCACGGGCTGCCGCCTGCGCGACGATTGTCGCGGCCTGCCAATGGCGCAGAAATCGGCTTCGGTTTCGTTGGCATCGGCGGTTGCGGCCGGCCGAACTCACTTGAATTCGGTGTTCACCAGGTGGTGGATTTGATACGGTATCGCAACTGGAATCGAGCCGCGCCGCGCGATGAAATTGACTGCGATAGATCGCTATATTTTGCGCACGACGCTGACGTCTTTTGCGATCGTTGTCGTGACCTTGACGGGCGTCATCTGGATCACGCAGGCGCTGCGCGCGATCGATCTGATGACGAGCCAGGGTCAGACGATTCTGACCTTCCTCGGCATCACCAGCATGGCCATTCCCGTGCTGGTTTTGATCATCGCGCCGATCGCATTGATGATCGCGGTGTCACACACCCTGACCAAGCTGGCCACCGATTCCGAAATCATCGTGATGAACGCGGCGGGGCTGTCGCCGATCCGGCTTTTCGCGCCCTTTCTCTATGCCACTGTCGCGGTGGCGCTGCTGGTGGCCTTTATCGGCTTTTATCTCGCTCCGGAGAGCGTGAGGCGCGCCAACAGTTGGAGTGCCGAGATCACCGCGGATGTGTTGACGAACGTTCTGCAGCCCGGGCGCTTCGCGCAACTTAACCAGGACCTCATCATCCGGATTCGGGAACGGCAGCCCGGCGGCCAGATCCTCGGCATATTCATCGACGACCGCCGCGATCCGAAAGAGCGGGTCAGCATCATCGCCGACCATGGCACGGTGGTGAAAAACGAGCAGGGGTCGTTTCTGATTCTCGAGGACGGGCATCTCGAACGCTTTGAGGTCAACAAGTCAGCGCCCGCGCTGGTCGCATTCCGTCGCTATGCCTTCGACATGTCCACGTTCACCAGCCACAACAAGGAGGTAACCTATGGCATCCACGAGCGTTATATCTGGGAGTTGATCTGGCCGCCGGCCGACGACCCGGTCTTTATACATACGCCGGGTCAGTATCGCGCCGAGCTGCATGACCGTCTTGCCGCGCCGCTGTATGCCTTCGTGTTCGTGGCCGTCACCTTTGCTTTCCTCGGAAGCCCTCGAACGACGCGGCAGAGCCGCAATTTCTCGACGGGGTGTTCGATTCTGCTGGTATTTGCGGTGCGCGCGGCCGGCTTTGCCTGTTCGGTAACGGCGGCGAACTCTTTTCTCGCCATCCCGGTCCAGTATGGCATTCTCGTGAGCACGCTCGCGGCAAGCGTATGGATCATCTACAAGGGTCTCCTGATCGAGCCGCCGGCCCTGGCCATCGAGGCTGTCAACAGGCTGACAATGCAGGCCGCGCGCCTGGTGAGGCGTTCGGCGCCTGCTTGAGCCGTTCCTCCTCCGACGGAGGGTTTTGCCAGATCATCAAGCGTTTCGGCGGCACCTGTCTTGAATGAGTCATGAAACGATTTTTTTTCGCGATAACAATTTTGCCGATGCTTGCAGCGGTCGTTCAAGCAAGACCCGTTGACTGGCAGGCTGAATTGGATCACTGCCGCGCGCTACGCGAGCAAATGCGACCACTGCTGCAAGCAGGTGAAGGCATATCTGCCATCGCGCGCTCCGGGATGGCGGCTCGCCGCTGTGTCTGGACTGAACGGCGGGCGTTACGACACGGTGCGCGCTAGGCGAGGAACCCGGAATTATCGTGAAATTCGTAGGCTAGTTTAGTTTGGAGGCTGCGAAGGCGCGCCGCTACTTCGATCGAATATCCGGATACCAACACAAAAGCTTTGCGCGCATTCGCGTCGATACCCCGTCCCCACAGATATTCAAATAATATCAATATGTTATGGGGTGATCGATTGAACGGCGGGCGCTGAGACATGGTGCGCGCTAAAGCATGATCCGGAAAAGTGGGCACCGGTTTTCCTGGCGGGAAGGCCGTCCAGATGGCGCCGGCGGGCGATCCAGGGAACGCTATTTGATCGTCGCGTGCACGGTAATCACCGACGTGCCAGAACCCGCCGGTCCTTGACCCGCTGCCTTGATCGCAAAAGTATCGGTGCCCTTGTATCGAGCCTTCGGCGTGTATTCGTAAGCGGACATGTCGATCTTTTTTAACTTGCCGTGTGCCGGCTTTTGCGAAATGTCCGAGCTTTTGAGGGTGCCGCGCATCCTGATCGGGAAAAGGCAGCTTCTTCCAGCCGCGACACCAATGTCGCCGGTCGAATTCTCGCCCCAATCCGCCAAGGTTATCGATGTTGAACAGTCAGAAGCGGCTCGCACCAAAGACACCGGCATTAAGCCTGTAGCTTCGACGACAAGCACCAAAGCGACTACCTTGCACGACCACGTTGCGGACTTGCTCGCTTTCATGAAAATCCCCACTGACCAAAACCGTCAGGTTAGGGCGTAAGCGCATTGCCTTGGGCAGCCGGCAAGCCTTCGCCGATTTCTCAACCCTATGACCGATTTTTCGTTCCGGGCTTGATCAGTAGGCGGGTGGACTGCGACAGTACTATGTTGGTTGCGGGAAAAGTTGGGGGCCAGCGCATTTTCGAAATCAGCTGTTAACCTGAAATGGCGCCGGCGTGCCTAACATCGCCCCGACCTGGACAGCACCAAAGCTGCCTTCAGAAAAGGTGCCCGCTGGCGATAGATCCGTCGATGCAGACGAGGCGGCGCTCTCGGTTAAAGCGAGCCAATTCGTCGGGAGCGAAGGGAACGCGAGAGTTTTTGTCCGCCGGCACTGTGTAACCGCGCCATCGCATGACGATCATTACGAACGCCAGCATTGCAAAGACCCAATCCTACACGCGGATCGTGTCGGCTTCTTCATAGATACTTTAATAATATCAATGCTTTAATTGGATGATCTGGCGGAGACGGAGGGATTTCGAACCCTCGATACCCTTTTCAAGGTATGCTCATTTAGCAAACGAGTGCCTTCAGCCGCTCGGCCACATCTCCAACAACAGAAGGATATGCCCGACGCGGTCGCGTGCCGCAAGCCGCCTTTTTGGGAAGGCGGCGGTTTGATATCGGGCGGCAATCCCGGCATCCGGGCGCTGCTTCTTTATTTGACGCGTTTTCTTCACGCGAACCGGTATCGCCCGGATCAGGTCCGGGGCCTGCCCCGGATCAAGTCCGGGGCGGGCTTTCGCTAGAACACTAACGGTTGAGAATGACTTCCGCGATTGCGGCCGTCGATTTGACGAACTCGAGCGGGCAATCCTTGGCCGCCAGCTTGAGCAGGCGCGTCGCTTCCGGCTTGCTTCTTGTTGAGCAGCGCGAATTCGCCGCTGTAAAAATTGGCTTCGCAGGTCCGCTCCGCCTGCTTCTTCGGATCCTGGTCAGCGGCGGCGGCGATCGTTTGGGCGGCGGTCAGTTCGCCGCGGAATTGTCGGATAATCGGCGCCGGCCACGCAGTCATGTCCAGTTGTTTTGAAGTTCGGCCAAGCTGCTCGGAACTCCGTTGCGCCGTTCGGTGAGATCGAGCCAAAGTGCCGTGTAGGCGTCCTTCGGATTGAGCTCGTTTGCCTTCTTGAAATCGGCCTGGGGCGTCCGCGGTGCGGCCGCCGAGCAGAAAATACGCGACGCCACGGTTGAAGAAAGCAAAGGAATTGCCGGGGTCGAGGTGGATCACTCTGTTATAATCGTCGATGGCGCCGGGGTTGCTGCCCTTGATATAGGACAGACGGCCCCGAATGAAATAGGCCTTGGCATAGTTGGGGTCGAGCCGAATCGACTTATTCAAATCCGTCATGGCCCGGTCGAAGTCGCCCCTGCGCTTGTACAGGTCACCCCGGAAGAAATAGGCAATAGCGTAGTTGGGGTCGAGCTGGATCGCCTGGTTGAAGTCGGCCAACGCGTGATCGAAATCACCCTTGGCCTTGTACAGATCGCCCCTATCGCTGTAAGCCCACGCGCTTTTTGGATCGAGCCGGATCGCTTCGTTGAAGTCAACGAAAGCGTGCTCGAAGTCGCCTTTGCTCAGGTAGGCGTTGCCGCGGTTGATGTAGGCCGGCGCGTAAGTGCTGGCGACCTTGATGGCTTCGTTGCAATCGGCCAAAGCGTGATCCGGATCCTTCTTGGCCCACCACCATCCGCAGCGATTGCTGAGCGCGGCTGCGCGGGCAGGTCCGTCACCTTGGAATTTGGATGACGCGATCGCATGCCGCGATGCCTTGATCGGCCTTGCTGATCGTCCCAACGAATTTGCACTGGTCAAGATCGCTCTCGGCCAGAACCGGACTTGAGAAAGCAAGCGATGTAGCCAATCCAGCGAGTAGCACTGAAAAGCGCATTTTTCCTCCCCTTACTCCGGTGCGGCCAACGATGCCGATATCCTGCCGACTACCTACGTCGGCAGACGGCCATCGTGCAACAATCTTGGAGCGCTCGAACGTCGCGGATGTACACGATCATGCGAACGCGTCGGCGGTTCTGGCGCGGCGGCAACGCACCGCCGGCCGATCCGCAAGGCCATGCAACCGGAATGAAGGCTCGGGACCGGCTCGCATGGATTGCAGTTTGACGACCGCGCAACGGCTCTTTGAAGTGGTCTTGCTAATATCGTGCTGGATCAGACCCTGAGGGGGGTTGCTGCAGGCAATAAAGGGCGTCACCACGGGCCAAAGCGATCACGATGATCTCTGAACGGTTCCGATTCGACCCTTGGAGGGGTCGTCTGCGGGCGCTGTTATCCCCGGCGTCGCCCGCGAGCCCGCGCGTCCAAAAACCAAAATTTGTCTGTCGGAAGGCCGCGGTTACACAAAAATGTTACGAAGAAACAGCCATTTAAAAGGATTTTGGACCCGCTCGGCGGCTTCTGCGATGTGTGCAATTTTGCAACACACTCCGGAAAAACAATGAGATGCGGTGCCGCGAACCATTCTTTCAATTGCGCTTTCAGAGGCGGGAGGTAATTCTCAACCCATCGAGAGAGGCAATGCATTTCACCGGACCACAAGGGGGATACATGAATATGAATACCAAAGCTCTACTAACGGCAGCAGGGATTGCGGCAGTCGCATTCTCGCCGGCATACGCCACTGAAGGTGGCGACATCGCGACCAAGCCCGGTGCGTTCATCGGAGCGAGCGCCGGCGTTCCGCCGCCGGGCATCTATATGTTCAACCAGGTGTTCACCTACCAGGCGAACCTCGTTGGACCGGGCACCAGTGCGCTCAACCCCCCTGGTACACACAAGACTGGCGTTCAGGCGGCCGTTGACGTTCAAGGCTTCCTGTTCGTTCCGGGCTGGACCTTCCTGGGTGCGACCTATGACGCCGTCATCGTTCAGCCGTTCGTCATGCAGAGCGTCGGTGCTCCGGTTAACGCACAAGGTTCTGGCGCGTTCAATACTTACATCGTGCCGGTGGAATTGAGCTGGAAGTTCGGCAATAGCGGCTGGGCGATCAAGACCGGTGTTGGTATCTACCTGCCCGACGGTTGCACCACGGGCGCAAATGGCCTTGGTTGCGAGGCCAATCCATACACGACGTACCAGCCCGAATTGATCATATCGTATCTGCGTGATGGCTGGAACCTGTCCGCAGCATTGTACGAAGAGTTCAATACTGAGAACAGGGACACTCACTACACGACCGGCAACATCTTCCATGTGGACCTCACCGCGACCAAGACCATCGGCAAGTGGACGT
>CAVYSR010000023.1:0-51380 GCA_963771225.1 uncultured Pseudomonadota bacterium
CCTATGAACGTCAAAAAGTATATCTTATTCAGACCTTTAAGAAATAGCTCGCATTCCCGTCCACAAATCAGCCTACAAATCGGACTTCAGGTCCAGGGCGCTCGGCCCTCCCTGGGGGGTCGGAGCCATTGCGCGGTTGCCCGCCCTTCGTTCGAGCCGGCGAGGCTGGTCCCAAAGCCTACCCTGAGCAGGTACACTATCTAGCGACCTCCCGGCAAGGCTGGCCGGTGGATGGGCCAGGCCTGCGGTTAAATCGCGGAACTCGGGGTTTTGAACCGCCGACGGGCTTCGAATCCTTTTTTATGACCTGACATCCAATCCGGATGAATTTTGAAACATGGATGCTATCCGGGCAAATACCGTTCCGCTTTTGCGGCGACCGATCGCGAAGTGTCTCGAAATTACTGAGGTGCTAGTATCGCTGGCGCCATCTGGAAGAGCGCCGGCGTGCGCCTTTGAGCGGTCGACTGGAGCGACATCTTGGATACTGAGAGCACCCCCAAAAGTCGCCGGCCTTGCCCTTAATCAACCTCATAGGCGTGCCGCATTTCGCGCAAGCGGGTGGTCCGCTCGACGAACTAATTAGCAGCTGATCCATCGAAATTGTTGGATCGACGACGTGGCCGGCAGAGCAACTTCGCGGCGCGGGAGCGCGCAGACGATGCCGTACAATTTCCCCACATATCCTGCACATAGAGTTGTAGACGTCGTCTGATGAAGGGGCGGCCTTGCTTTCAAACATTAGCCGAAGCAGCTTGTCGCTACTTACGAGCTCTATTAGCGGGACGCCGGCGGCAAATTTGATCGCATCGGGGGAGAATGCCCCGGTTGTAACGAAATATCCGACCTTCGCGCCATCGGTCATCACTGCGGAGTGAAATTTTTGCAAATCCGGTCGACCAGAAACCGTGCTGTCGCCGTACCTTTTGCATTCCAATAAGTATTTTTCGCCGTCTTTGTGCATGATTGCATCGCGTCCGCCGTCACCGCTGTAAGGCGTCTGCTTAACCGTGTAGCCAAGACGCTCAAACATTTGCGCCATTTGATCTTCAAAGCGCTGGGGTGTTAGCCTTCTTAATTCCCCTAAGTCCGGCACCACGGCTCGCGAAAGGCGCTCCCTCTCTTGATTTTCCACCTCATCGGCGCAAGCATTTAATCTGTCCTGTAATTGCGTCGCCTCCTGGGCCCTCTGTCGCTCCCGTTCAGCTAAGCGTGCCTCATTCCTGCAGGAGTTGCACAATTGGCGTACCCGGCCGCCGCGGACGCCGTGAGGACAACGAGCGCGATCGCTCCAGAATTTTTGCAGTCTGTCGGAAATTAACGAATACGCGAATGAACTCGCCATCCATGTAACGAGTGCGAGCCCAAGCCAGCCTCCAAGGTCTGCTGCGACGGCAATCAAGCTCATGCTCCACCAAAAGCCGAACTTGGTGGCTTGCGCACGCGAGAATGCGGGCGACGAAACCAGCCGCAATTTCAGCTCCGAGTCTCCGTGCGATTGTTAAGTATATCGAGGTGCATATTTTGAACAAGTGGGCTCGCTTCCTGCATGGATTTGCGGGAAGTGTTCGCGCTCAATCTCCGGCGGCTGCGTAATGCGAAAGGGCTTTCGCAGGACGATCTCGCGTACGAGGCGGAGGTGAGCAGGAGCTATTTGAGCCAGCTTGAGAAAGGTGCCTACTACGCCAGCCTGAAGATAGTTGGCAAATTGGCGAGTGTGCTGGGTGTCGATCCCGCCGAACTGCTAAGACAGCCGGAGAAGCGGGGCAGGTCGCGCGAACGGTAGCCGCGGGAAGCGGGCGAAGGCGTTAGGTGCTGAATTCGCTTCTAGGGCCGCGCCGAAGCCTTCGCCTGATGTCTGTTATTGAGGGATGAACGGACTCCGCGCGGACGTGCCACCACTTCCGTTTTTGACCCATTTCGGAAGTCGGCGATCCCCAAAAGATATTTCACGTCGAGAGACCTCAGAGGTCTTCCACTGTGTCGAGCTTGGATAGCTAAAATGACGCCTTCCGATCTTTTGGTCGGCGTGAAAGACGTCGCTTGGGACGCCAGCGAGTGCGCCGTCGGCGGGTGTTCAGTCTGAAAGCGGAGCAAAGGGTGACCAGATCAGCGCCAACGCCACGCATCCACTCCACCCCACCCCGCGTTCTATCAAAGACGCACCGGATAGTTGTCGAAAGCTCGTCTAGCGATCTCGTCGTAGGCAATGAACCGCCCCGGGTTTGCCGGAGGCTCCAACTCCTGAGAGGATGGAGCCATGACAAGCAAGACGACGAACAAGTTTTCACCCGAGGTCCGGGCCCGAGCGGTTCGGATGGTTCTGGATCACGCTAGCGAGCACCCGTCGCGCTGGGCGGCGGTGACCTCCATTGCGACCAAGATCGGCTGCACGCCGCAGACGCTGCATGACTGGGTCAAGAAGGCGGAGATCGACAGTAGGAAGCGAGCCGGCGTTCCGACCGACATGGCCGAGAAGCTGAAGGCGCTCGAACGGGAGAACCGCGAGCTTCGGCAAGCCAACGAGATCCTGCGCAAGGCAAGCGCTTATTTTGCGACGGCGGAGCTCGACCGCCGGTCCAAGCCATGATCGCCTTCATCGACGATCATCGCGGGGCGCATGGGGTCGAGCCGATCTGCAAGGTCTTGCCGATCGCCCCCTCGACCTACCACGCCCATGTCGCCAAGCGGCGCGATCCAGCCAGGCTGTCGGCCCGCGCCAGGCAGGATGCCGCGCTGAAGATCGAGGTTCGGCGCGTGTTCGACGAGAACTTCCGGGTCTATGGCGTGCGCAAGGTCTGGCGGCAGCTCAAGCGAGAAGGCTGCGACGTTGCCCGTTGTACCGTGGCGCGATTGATGCTGGACATGGGTTTGCAAGGGGTCATCCGCGGCAAACCCGTCAAGACCACGATCAGCGACAAGGCCGCGCCATGCCCGCTGGATCACGTCAATCGACAGTTCAGGGCGCCAAGGCCGAACGTTCTTTGGCTCTCCGACTTCACCTATGTCGCGACCTGGAGCGGCTTTGTCTATGTCGCCTTCGTCATCGACGCCTATGCCCGCAGGATCGTTGGCTGGCGGGCCTCGCGCACGGCGCACGCCGGCTTCGTGCTCGATGCGCTGGAGCAGGCCCTGCACGATCGCCGACCGGTCCATCGCGGCGGGCTCGTGCATCATAGCGATAGGGGCAGCCAATACGTATCTATCAAATACACCGAGCGCCTGGCCGAAGCAGGCGTGGAGCCCTCTGTCGGGAGCGTCGGAGATTCTTATGACAATGCTCTCGCTGAAACCATCAACGGCCTTTACAAGGCAGAGGTGATCCATCGGCGTGGGCCATGGCGCAGCTTCGAGGCCGTCGAGTTCGCGACCCTGGAATGGGTGGACTGGTTCAACAACCGGCGGCTCCTGGAGCCTATCGGCAACATCCCGCCGGCCGAAGCCGAGCAACGCTACTACGCCATGCTGGAACAACCCGCCATGGCGGCATAACTTAAACCAAATGGCCTCCGGCAAACCCGGGGCGGTTCACAAGCACTTAAAGCGCATCTTTAAGCTCGGTCGGCTTCGACTGCGTGGTCCACGAGGCGGCCCAGGACGAATTCGTTCTGGCCGCCATCGCCCAGAATCTGCGGCGGCTCGCTTCGCTGGTTGCTCGGCCGCCACCCGCTACAGGCTCTGTGTGCCGCGAGCGTTGGAGTTGCGTCGAAGGCGTCAGGGCCAGCGGATCAAAATCGGTCGCCTAAGCCGAATGCTGACGGGCATCATCGCCAGCAGCCGACTTTTGCAACATGGGGTAATTCCGGGATCGAGCCAGACAGAGGCAAGGGAATCAGCTCTCCAGGAACGTATGAGGCCAGCCTCATGTGGCCTCGCAACGAAGGAGAGCAGCAATGGAATACTATGTCGGACTGGACGTGTCATTGAAGCAGACATCGATCTGCGTGGTGGACCGGACGGGGTCGGTCGTGCGAGAGGGCGTGGTCGATTCAGATCCTGAGGCGATCTCAGTTTACGTGAGGTCAAAGGCGCCGGATGCGGTACGCATCGGCCTCGAGACTGGACCAACATCCACGTGGCTATGGACTGAGCTTAAGCGACTGGGCCTGCCGGTGATTTGCATCGACGCGCGCCACGCCAAGGCCGTGCTTAAGATGCAGATCAACAAAAGCGACCGCAACGATGCTATCGGGATCGCCCGCATCATGCAGACGGGTTGGTTCAAGGAAGTGCATGTCAAGGATATCGACAGCCACTCGGTCAGAGCGCTACTGGCCAGCCGCGCGCTGCTGGTCAAGATCAAGCGCGATCTCGAGAACCATGTTCGTGGCCTTCTCAAGAACCTCGGTCTCGTCATCGGCCGTGCCAAGTTCAATGTCTTTGCCGTGCGAGCTGAGGAGTTGATCGAGGGCCGTCCTGAGCTGATAGCCGCGATCAGACCGCTGCTCGAAGCGCGCAATGCCGTCGGAGAGCAGGTCAGCGAGCTTGACCGCAAAGTTATGAAACTGGCTCGCCAGGATGCGCAAGTCCGCCGGTTTATGACCGCCCCTGGGGTCGGTCCGATCACCGCGCTCGCCTTCAAGGCAACGATTGACGATCCGGCACGGTTTGCGCGGTCGCGAAGCGTAGGTGCTTACGTTGGGCTAACCAGTAGACGCCATGCGTCCGGAGAGGTCGATTGGACCGGTCGCATCTCGAAGTGCGGCGACG
Organism: uncultured Pseudomonadota bacterium; assembly: GCA_963771225.1. GTDB lineage: Bacteria > Pseudomonadota > Alphaproteobacteria > Rhizobiales > Xanthobacteraceae > Bradyrhizobium. The sequence goes on from CAVYSR010000023.1 coordinate 4,711, forward strand.
CCATGCTACGAAGTTACCTGTTTGAAGCAGCCGGGGTTCTGCTGACGCGCGTCCCGAAATGGTCAGCCGTGAAGGCTTGGGGCGTTAGGCTCGCCAAGCGCAACGGGCTCCGCAAGGCCAAGGTTGCGGTCGCGCGTAAGCTCGCCGTCATTCTGCATCGCATGTGGATCGATGGAACCGAGTTCAACTGGTCGACGAAGGAGATTGCTGCCTAGCGAGGGCATTACCGAGTTCCTGCCAAACGGCAGGAAAAGACGTCCCAGCCGGGACGATGGCGATGGTGAGTTCGACAGATTTTTTGCGCGCGTCCGAAAGGGCGACCGCGATTGCAACATTGAACCGCCAGCGTCACCTTACGCCATCATGCGGAGGGTTCACCCCTACCGCGGAGAGAACAGTGGGCCCGGCAAGGACGATCGCTGAAGAGCTTGACACCCAGACCCGGAATTAGAGAACAAAATCTGCCAAGTTCGGAAGTCGGCGGCCCTATTCGACTGCGGGGACTGCCGAGCAGTCTGTGAGCCGCCGGTTTGCGCTCAAATCACCGCCGCCCAACTTTACCGCCAGCAGCGCCGCCTCGGGTTGTGCAACGATTGCTGTCCGTGCAACCCTGCAGCGGCGAGGGAACGATGGCAACAAAAGCGCGCGTCCTACTGGTTGGCTTGGAACCAGACATAGTTGATTACAGCAAATCCCCAGTGCCCGGGCTCACTGCGGCAAAAGTTCGCGCTGCTGTGGCGGCTGACAGCTCCAAGCTGGAATCGCTCGGTTACAGCGTGAAGTCGTTGTACGTTGACGACGGCAAGACCGCAGAAGTGGCGCTTGCTAATGCACTCGCAGCTAGCGGATACGATTGCGTTATGATTGGTGCTGGCCTGCGCATTGTTTCGCCCTATTTCCTGTTGTTCGAGAAACTAATCAACGTCATCCACCGGCACGCGCCCGCTTCGACGAAGCTATGCTTCAACACAAACCCTGCAGATACGGCTGACGCGGTGCAGCGTTGGGTTTAGGTCGTGATTCGATCAGCTCGTTGGTCTAGCCGTAAGTCCGGCTGGGTGGTGTAGCTCGAAGTGCCTGTGGCCCGTGGGCATTGTTTTGCCCCACCCTTGGCTCTGGGGAGGAAGTTTTTTCCCGCAGTGTATGAATTGCCTAACCCGTAAATCTGCCGGGCGGACACTTCGCCGAGCCAATGGAAAACTACTTTTTCTCCCCGGTATCTGTGCCGGTAGTTGTACCCGTGCGCCGCTCCTGACGCCGTTCGTGCCGTGCTGCACGCCGCTCATGACGCCGTTCGTGCCGTGCTGCACGCCGCTCATGACGCCGCTCGTGCCGTGCTGCACGCCGTTGCATGCCAGCGGTCGGAGCTGCAGCAGCCGGAGCCTCAGCGGTCTGAGCCTCAGCATCGGATATTGTCAGTACCGTAGGGGCCGCCGCGAGGCCGAACGCAGCCGCCAATCCCATCAATGAAAGGGCCCTTCTACGAGAGATCATTTCCGACCTGATGATTGCACTCATCTCAAACCTCCCTGACTAGAGTCTTATACCTACCCTAGATGAACGATCTGCCAATGCACCCAATTCCGCAAGACAGCGATATGACGTGATGCGCCACTAGCGGCACTGGTTTCTTGATTTAGATCAACGTGACCTCAGTGCGTCACCAATATGCGGTGTGCCCGGGGGGCCAATCACCTGGGAGATCGCCGATGTTGAAAATAATAGTGGCCGGAACAACTGCACTCTTCCTTACTGCCTCCTCCATTGCCAACGCGCAATCTTCGCAAACCTCCTCTCCTGCGACTCCGGAGCGGTTAAATGCAACCGACCGAAATACGCTCACGGACATGAGGGTTGATCTGGTAAAGGCCGCGTTGCAGCTGACACCTGAGCAGGAAAAATATTGGCCGGCCGTAGAGACCGCAATTCGTGCCAGGGCGGAGGATCGGAAAGCCCGTATTGCAAAAATACAGGAAACAGTGGGTAAACGGGCCGACGAAAGCCGTGTCGAAGTCCTGCGCAATCGTGACCCCATCGCCTTTTTGCAACGACGCTCGGAAGCATTGGCTCAACGATCAGCCGATTTGGATAAACTCGCCGAGGCGTGGCAGCCACTTTACAATACCCTTAGCCAAGAACAGAGGCAGCGCATGGCGGCCCTCGCGATCTTTGTACTCCGCGAGATGAGTGATGTCGTAGACCGGCGCCGTGCAGCACAGTCTGAGGACAACGAGGACTGAAGCAAGTAGTTCAATTCGTACCTGCCCCATAATGGTCGGTGCATATGCGGCTAATTGAGCCTTGGGCGATTTCCGCTTCCAGAGGCGGACATCCCCAAGGTCTTAAGTGTGGAAGAAGGCGGCGAACCACGTCACGCGGAATTTGCTCGCTATCGGGGCATAGCGGACATGACCGGACTTGCTGCTGGTCAAGCCGTTCGTCGCCGCCCGGCAATAAAGCCGTAAATCGCGAGAACGATGATCGCCCCCACTACGGAGCCAATGAAGCCGGCGCTTTCGCCTGCCTTGTACCAATGGAGCGCTTGCCCGAGATAGGAAGCCACGAACGCGCCCACGATGCCGAGGATCGTCGTCATGATAAAGCCAGACGGCTCGTTGTCTCCAGGCATCATGAACTTCGCAACGACGCCGGCGAGAAAGCCGATGATGATCGTCCAGATAATGCTCATCTTACTATCTCCGTATACCCGATGAATTTATGCGTCGCGTGGGGGGTAAACGACCTTTTGGAACCGCAAGAGTAGTAGGCGTTGGCAGAGGCGGTCTTGATCTGAATCAATCGAGATGATTAGCCCGGACTAACGCTGCGAGCCTGACACCGTGAACGTCCTCTTGACTTGGATCAAACTATCCCACGGCCCCAATTGCCACCTTCTGCGGCGGGCCAACGACACAAGATTCAGGGAGTTTGCGATGATGATTAAAAAATTAGCCGTTGCAACGACAGCAGTTCTCATAATGGCATCGCCTCTTGCCTACGCAGCAGAAACCTCTCCCGGCACTGTAGGAATGATGCATCCGAGTGCCGCTGACCTCAACAGCTTGACGGATGCGCGTGTGGCGATGATCAAGGCCGCTTTGCAGCTAACACCCGACCAGGAAAAATACTGGCCGGCCGTGGAGGATGCCATGCGGGCCAGAGCGAAGAACCGGCACGCCCGGTGGGAACGGTTGGCGGAACTACGCGATAACGGCCCAATGGAAGCCCTTCACGAGCGAAATCCGGTCGAACTCATGCAACGTCGGGCGGAGTTAATGAGTCAACGTGCGGCTGACCTCAAGAAGGTCGCGGATGCATGGGAGCCACTCTACAAGACGCTAAGCCAAGATCAGAAGAAGAGGATGGCTTTCGTGACAGTCGTGACCGCGCGTGGGATACGAGAGACCATAGAACATAATCGTATCGAATCCGAAGACGACGACGAATGATGTCGAGAAGAGCGTGCCTTTGGGCACAACGCGATTCCGATGAATCGGAACCCCGGTCGTAAGGCCGGGGTGGCGTTATGGGCTTGGGCCTAAATCCGCGCCATTCCCAATCGGCATCGTAGTGCCACACCTCCGGGTCTTTCTCAAGGACCTACACACCTATTTACTCATCCTTATTTTTACCTAACTCATTCCACCGCTCACTGTGCCCGAAGCCCATCAGTTCAATCTGACTATACAAATAACGTTCGTCACCCTTGGCATTTGTCAGCGCTCTGTCCAACGCGGCTTTGTCACCATTTTCCACGTAATGCTCTAAGTCTTTCATCACGTTCCACACTGACAACTCTGCCCCGCGGATGATACGTTCCAAATTCGCTATGTATTTCGTATTCTTTTCCATTGCAAAATCATTCCTCCAAAACGGAGGCTAGTCATCGTTCTGAACCGCCCCGGGTTTGCCGGAGGCCATTTGGTTTAAGTTATGCCGCCATGGCGGGTTGTTCCAGCATGGCGTAGTAGCGTTGCTCGGCTTCGGCCGGCGGGATGTTGCCGATAGGCTCCAGGAGCCGCCGGTTGTTGAACCAGTCCACCCATTCCAGGGTCGCGAACTCGACGGCCTCGAAGCTGCGCCATGGCCCACGCCGATGGATCACCTCTGCCTTGTAAAGGCCGTTGATGGTTTCAGCGAGAGCATTGTCATAAGAATCTCCGACGCTCCCGACAGAGGGCTCCACGCCTGCTTCGGCCAGGCGCTCGGTGTATTTGATAGATACGTATTGGCTGCCCCTATCGCTATGATGCACGAGCCCGCCGCGATGGACCGGTCGGCGATCGTGCAGGGCCTGCTCCAGCGCATCGAGCACGAAGCCGGCGTGCGCCGTGCGCGAGGCCCGCCAGCCCACGATCCTGCGGGCATAGGCGTCGATGACGAAGGCGACATAGACAAAGCCGCTCCAGGTCGCGACATAGGTGAAGTCGGAGAGCCAAAGAACGTTCGGCCTTGGCGCGCTGAACTGTCGATTGACGTGATCCAGCGGGCATGGCGCGGCCTTGTCGCTGATCGTGGTCTTGACGGGTTTGCCGCGGATGACCCCTTGCAAACCCATGTCCAGCATCAGTCGCGCCACGGTACACGGGCAACGTCGCAGCCTTCTCGCTTGAGCTGCCGCCAGACCTTGCGCACGCCATAGACCCGGAAGTTCTCGTCGAACACGCGCCGAACCTCGATCTTCAGCGCGGCATCCTGCCTGGCGCGGGCCGACAGCCTGGCTGGATCGCGCCGCTTGGCGACATGGGCGTGGTAGGTCGAGGGGGCGATCGGCAAGACCTTGCAGATCGGCTCGACCCCATGCGCCCCACGATGATCGTCGATGAAGACGATCATGGCTTGGACCGGCGGTCGAGCTCCGCCGTCGCAAAATAAGCGCTTGCCTTGCGCAGGATCTCGTTGGCTTACCGAAGCTCGCGGTTCTCCCGTTCGAGCGCCTTCAGCTTCTCGGCCATGTCGGTCAGAACGCCGGCTCGCTTCCTACTGTCGATCTCCGCCTTCTTGACCCAGTCATGCAGCGTCTGCGGCGTGCAGCCGATCTTGGTCGCAATGGAGGTCACCGCCGCCCAGCGCGACCGGTGCTCGCTGGTGTGGAGGTCGCTCGCGCGCTGGGCGGGAGCGAGCGCACGATCAAGACGCATCGCCACTGGGTGATGGAGAAGTTGCAGGTCCGGTCCATCGCTGAACTCGTTTCCCTTGCTGAACGGGGGTGATATCTTGGACATCACGAAAGACCGCCTAACTAATTCTCCACCGTTTTCGTGCTGTTATTGTCCAATGGGACAATAGGAAACGCGTTGTACGAGGCCTAATAATGACTATTAGATGTTGGAACCACCGACCTTAAGGCTTACTGGTTCGCATTTTTTGCTTTCCCTAGCAGCCCATCGAAGCTGCGTGGCGAACAACCAATGGATCGTAATTCTTGCCAGATCGAAATGTCGTATTTGTCGTCGATGACGATCCCGGCATGCTTATGAGCGTGAAGCGGTTGCTTCGCGCAAATGGGTACGACAGCTTACTGTTTTCCTCAGCGAAGTCATTTGAAGAACAAGTCGATTTTGAAGATGCTTGTTGCGTTGTGTTAGACATCAACCTGACTGATGGTTCAGGCATCGGATTGCGGAAACACCTCAAGGCTGCTGGCATTTCCGTGCCGGTTATCTTCATAACCGGAAGCAATAACGCAGCCGCTCGTGCGGCTGCCATTCAATCCGGATGCATCGCCTTTCTCGAAAAGCCTTTCTCGACAAAATCACTGATGGAGCCGATTAAGAGAGCGTCGGCGGGGCTCAACTAATACGTCCGCCGCCTTCCGCGTCGTTACAAGGAAGCCTGATCCGAAACGACGCACCGCCATGATCCCGATTTTTTGCCGATATCAGCCCATTGTGCGCCTCGATAATGGTGCGCGCGATTGACAGCCCCATGCCCATGCCTTCTGCCTTGCTGGTGTAGAACGGCTCGAAGATTTCTTTCAATTTGCCTTCGGGAATACCCGGTCCACGATCCGACACGGATAGCTGGGCAAAATTCTCGACGCGCGAAGTCCGGATACTGATGATGCGATTTTCGCTCGGCGTGTCCTTCATCGCGTCGATCCCGTTCACGACAAGGTTCAGAATGACTTGTTGAAGTTGGACATGGTCGCCGAGGATCGGAAGCGCATCCGGTGTGATCAAACTAGACAGTTCGACCTTTCGTCCAACGGCAAAAGACGAGAGAAATTCGACGGTGTCTCGAGCGACCTCATTGAGGTCAAGAATTTTCAGTTCGAAGGGTGCTTTTTTCAGCAGGCTGCGCATCCTCCGAATGACTTCGGTGGCGCGCTGGTCGTCCTTAGAATGTCCGCTAAAATTTCGTTTACTTCACCGATGTCCGGGGTTGGAGACTTCAGGATTTCCTTCGCCGTTTCGGCGTTGGTCAGAATTGAGCCGAGCGGCTGGTTGATTTCGTGAGCAATCGAGGCAGTCAGTTCGCCAGCCGTCGAGAAGCGGTTGACGTGGGCGAGTTCCGCCATGCGTTGCCGGGACTGCACTTCGGCAAGTACGACGCCGACGATGCTCCTGTAGCAGGGCCGAGATAAGCCCGCCTTGCAAAAGAATAACCGCGGTGACCAGCGCGATTAGCCACGAATGGCTCTCCCATAGCGTTGGCTCCCGAAACAGGACTTCGCTGCCCGGTGGCAGGCGGCTCTCGCTGATGTTCCAGCGCTGAAGTTGTCGCCAATCATATTTTGGTGCCGAGAACTCGATCGGAGGAACCTTGATGCTGCCTTCTCTCCTCCCAACATTCGGACGGCAACAGCAGCCGTCGGTCGGGCACCCTCGGCTGGCGAAAACATCGGGCCGCCAACAGTCTCACCGTTAAAGAAAGAATCGTCGTACGAAAAAATTGGTGCGTTGGCGACTTCGGAGATGCGCTTCAATGGATCCTTGTCCCCATATACGACACCTGCGCCGTCCACCGATATCTGCTGAAAAAAGATTGCAGTGTGAGGCGGCAAATTTGCGACCTCCTTCAATATCTCCTCGAACGGCCGTTCGTTGTAAAAGATCAATTCAACCTTGTTCTTTAGCAACGGAGCCAATACCCGCTTGTGCTCGTCGACCCAAAATCGCTCACCGGGGGAGTTTCCGATAAAGATCACGATGGCCTTCGTCTCCGGCAAGAGCCGCAGAATATTTTCGAAAAGAGCGACATGATCGAACCGCGCCCCAACCACCGTGTCTTGCTCGGACAACAGGGATTGATCAACTCTGCGCACTTCGACTGCCGTAAGCAGCATCGGCGTTGTCGGATACAGGTCTGCCCTGTATTGCTGCACGAAGCGTGCCGCAGGTGCGCCGAAAGCGACAATCAAATCGGGCGGTCGTCGAGCATAGAGCGCCTTGAGATATTCGACAAATTTAGGTTCAGCAGTGTCGTCGCCATTCCCGAGCCGTGACGAGGGATTGTTCTTGAATGTCCAGAGGCCACGGCGACTGTCGGTTCAGTTCACTGTTGATTTCTCTGCTCCACGCGGTCAACTGCCGGAAATTCGGGCCAAACGAATGAAGAAACAAGATGTTTTTCGTCCGGGCGGCGGTCTCCCCGGAGTTGGGCTGAGCGGGCGTCCCATCAATTGAGATCAGAACAATGACAGCGGCGGCAATCCACATATAAACGAGCCGCTTCAGCCATGAGGCACGCGATCCGGCCATGCGGTCTCGATGCGTCGCGATCAATCCGCGTAGGATTTCCCGTCGGCCGACTAGAGCATCCAAGGTGGCCACCTCATCAGCATGCCATGACCCCTTACCAGTAGGTGACCACATTGGCCAATAGATTGAGGGCGCTCCCCGTCTGCGGCGTATAGATCACCGGCGTAGGATTATTCGTGTACCCAAGTCCGATGCCAACGCGAATGCCCGGCGCAATGGACGCATTATAGGCTGCGGTTATCGAAAAATTGCCGGTATGTGCGAGTTGGCCGCTCTGCAAGATGGCATCGACCACATATTGGCTAAAGACATTTCGGGAGACAACCACGGAGACCATATCACCCGGCCGGGACGGCAGAAGGCCGATCCCGTAAAGGCGAGCCTCGTAATACTGGCTGATGCGATTGAACTCCGGCGGCGCATACATAGCGCTGACGCCAGCGTACCAACCTCTTGCAGCCTGACCGTCTACCGGGGCGAGTTGGACAAATTGTCGATCCGCCAGAGCATACGCAGCGTAGTTCCCGGTATTCCGCCCGCCAAATTCGAAATCATGTATCTGCTTGTGTTGACAATCGGTGCAGCACGCAGCCACGTCGCAAGCTGGCCGGGCGCCGCCTCCTTGCGATAACCAAACTCGTCGATTACGACAGGCCCGCTGTTCGGCGTAACCAGTCGAGGCCGGTTGGGTTAGCGATCTTTTCAGCTAAAGGACCATCGGACTGCTGGCGACTTGCACGCCGAACTTGTTGTAAAGGCGTCAGGCCATTGATCTTGATGTTGATCGCCGGTTTCGTGTAAGCCCAAGCGCTAAGCCAGCCTCGACCGGAATTGATCCGCTCGGTCCAAAGATGCCGGACGCCAAATTGCCCGCCAGAAAAGGTCCCCAGTATTCAACGACATTGGTAGATATCCAACCTTCAATTCCACCTGCTTGTTCAGGAAGGTCTGATAATAACTAAATGTCGCGAGGCTTAATGCGTTCGGACCGCCGGGCTCCCATGTGTCAAAGTTGTAGATGCCGCCAACCACGATCTAACCATCGGAAATTCCGTATCTGCCGAGGTCATAAGTCATCTGCATCACGTTATTCGTGAAGAAGGTCGGCTTCTGACCGTTATAGACCTGCTGGCCGAATGTGGACCGCTCCGCGGGCAGCATGTTGTCGAAAAAGTTGTTGCTGCTGTAGCCGATGTATCCGATCCCTTGCGCTGCAAGGCCTGATCGAATGCCAGCGAAATCGGGGTCGATGGTGTCCTGCGGGCCGGGCAGTGCGATGGCGAGCCCCTTGATCCGAAGCGCCTCAAAATTCGGCGTTGGCGTCGCGGGTGCGGGGACGAACGCTGTGTTCTCCGTCAACTCCGAAGCGTGACATGTCGCCCGCAGAAGGAACGCGGCACAAATCGGCAACGTCATCGCCTTCAACATGGTAAACGCTCGGTCGGCACGGACCTGAATTTCAGCGCGGCAACAATCATATGACTACAACTAAAACCAAATGACAAATGGCCGAGGGTTACTCACTCTTGCGTGCCGCATGCCACGTAGGGTGCGGATGCAGCGGCCGCGGATGCGCGCAAATGCGTGGCTGTGGGAGGGCGATAGGTCAGAACCGCTGACATGTTGAGACACATCATTGCGCCCTGCACCTTCGTCCCGCATTTTGTTCATCGCCAAAACAGGTCGTGCCTGATCATTGACGACGATGATCGCGTCAACTGTTTTGCCGGAGTAAACAATTTTCCAATTGTAGGAGGTTTTCCATGAAAAACTTCATCGTCGGTTGTCTTGTCGCCTTAGGTCTCATGAGTTCGCCAGCATCGGCGGAGATCGCTAATCTCACAGGCCACTACGTCTGTGTGAAGAACTGTACTGGCACGCACGGGCACTCAGCCTATGTGACGCAAAACGGCTGGGACTTGAACCTGCTTACCGGGGCCAACGAGCCACTCCGCGCCCAGACCGATTGGTTCTCGCCGAACCGCATCTGGATCGCGGCGTGGAATAGCGGTGCTGTGTATTCTCCGAACGGCTGGGTCATTCAGTTCGACAATGGGATGATCTGGCGCAGGGATTGCCATTATTACAATCACGACCATCACTGCTATCACGACTATTGACCGTTACCGCGATCAGCTTATCGCGCGCCCGCTTCATTTTCGAACCTTGATCGGGTTTTGGGTGGAGCGGGATGCGGTCCGGATGGTCGCCTGCAACTGCGGTTTCGGCATCGCGGTTCGTTGAGTCAGCGTTTCTCGCTTTGCGAGAGCCTGTTGCGTTCATCCGCCCCTCGCTGTCATCCCCCGCGTGGTTTCAGCACCGACCACTTCTTGATTTAAATCAAGCTCTGTTGATGCACTTGCACCACAGCAATACCAGCGACCAACGTGACTGAACGACAAGTGTGGCCGCAATGACGCCGACTTGGTACGTCACTTTTGAGGTTCGGAAGATCGGCATCCTGCCGAAGATGCGCAGCCCTCGCCAAACAAAAACGTTTGCGACAGAGGCTGAAGCGAAGACGCTCGCTCGCCTGAAGCTAGAAGAAGGTTTGGCGGTATTCGCAGGCACGGTCAATCCGCATTCACCCAAGCAACATATTCCATCGTCACGCATCCATACCTGGCTCTATGGCGAACAGATGAAAGGCGAATAGATGCCGGTTCGGGAATAAACACTCCGAGCGCATCAGGGACCTCCAAATCGCTACAGAAGCCCTAAGCTTGTGAGTGAGCGTGCTGCGTCCCTCCATCACGATCGGTTCAGGCCGTTCTAGGTATAGACTGCCGATCGATCCTCCGGCCCATGATCCAGCGGCGGGCGTCCCTCCGGGCCGTGCCAGCCGTCGAATGTGGCGCGGCCACCGTCCGGCCCGCTCTGGGTCCACGAAATCAAGCACGACGGCTACCGGCTAATGGTGTGCCGGTGATGCTCATCGGGTTTTTACCGCCGCGCAGAACTGTTCCGTGACCGCCGCTGCTTCCTCGTTGACGTTCCAGCCGTTCATCTCGGCGTTTTCCTTGGCCAACTTATGCTCGACCTGAAGCATCTTTTTGATTTGCGCGTACGGCTTCCAGTCGGCCTTGGACAGCTTGACGGGGGGCGCACCGCAGACGTTGTGGGCAATCGCTTTTTGCACACCAATGCTGACATCGCTCATGTGGTCCTCGACTACGGCGGTGAAGCGCGCCTTGGCGTATTGGCTGTTGGCTGCGATGAAGTCCTTGCAGAAGGCGACCCGTTGACCGCCGTCGCGGGCCTTGATGTAGGCCGTCTGCGTTTCGTAATGGAGACGGTAGGCGAGTTTGTTGGCGCTCGGGTCCGATTTCACCGCTTCGAGCATGGCGCGGTGGTCATCCGATGTGGCATCATTGATCCTGATGTCACATACTTTGGCGAGGGAGACGACCGGAACGTAGGCCCGCACCTTGGCTTCCAAGGCATCGTTGGCGCGCGCAACCGGTGCGAACAGACTGGCGGCGATTGCGAAAGCAGCGAGACAGCGTTTCATTGGTGACGTGCTCCAGATCACCGAATAGCAAGCGGCGGCGAGGTTGGGATCGCGGTGGCCGACCGCACACACTAGCGCGGTGGCCCATCCGAGGAGCGTCCAGCCCAAGGCGAATTGCTGTGCGGCTGTCGAGGGTCTATCTTGATCTGGATCATGGTTCCGCGTCCCGGATTAGCCCTGCAAGTCGTCAAAGGCACCGTCAAAGCGTCCGCGCTGTCGATCGCCGCCGCCGGTACCGCCGCCCAACCTGCCAGCGAGCATTGCCCGGCTCGAACGTGCCAGCCGGATTGATGCGCGCGAATAGATGCCGCCAACTCGGCTTCGCGCCCGTGTCGCGGCGGAAGTTCACGTAGCATTTCCATCGGCGGCAGATCGGGCCGCGCCGCAGGACCGCGAGCCATGTGGCGAATGCGGGCACCATGGTGGATCATTCCGCGGCGTCCCTGCGAGTTGTGGGAGCGGTTCCGGCTCCGGTGGCTTAGGGACACCGGGCACGGCGTTTGACGCGCCAGCGCAGCCCCGCTGGGCGTCTGCGAGTCGTTCTAGCATCGACGTTCCCTTCCGTGTCGCTGTTGAAAGGCGGGCCGGATGTCCCCCATGCGTCAGCAAAGGGAGCATCCGACCCTGACGCGACGGCTCGCTCCGTCGTCGGTGCGGGACGGCTCCGGCACTCACTTCCGACTGAAAGCGCCGGCGCCATTTTTGACGTGACGGGGCACAGTGAAAGAAACTGAGGCGGCTTGCTCCAACGCCGCCAATTCTCCCGCAGCCCCGTGTTCGACCGCGCGCCGCTGCTCGGGATTAAGGATTTCGAGGTCGGCCGTTGCGGTCTCCACCTTGGGCGTCCGTTCATGGTCGGAGTAAATGACGTCAATTCCTTCCAACCACCTCTTTCAATTGCAACGCGCCGAGCGCGATTGCGGTTAGTGCGCGGCGCCGATATGCTCCGGCACAATAGCGAAGGGAGGCGCCAAAATGCCCAGGCTCGAACATCTCCGCCCAAGTGGCCTTCATCACAATCCGGCATACTCTCACGTCGTCGTCGCGTCTGGCGCGCGCACGATCTACATCGCGGGACAGGTATCGACCGACGAGGAGGGCAGGGTTGTCGGCGAGGGCGACTTGGCCGCGCAGACGACGCAGGTGATGCAAAATCTCGGCCTGGCATTGAAGGCTGCCGGCGCGAGCTACGCCAACATTGTGAAGATTGTAACCTTCGTCGTCGGCTACAAGCCGGAGCTTCGGCCCATCATAGGCCAGGCGCGCTCGGCCTTCTTCGAAGGCATGATGCCGCCAGCGAGCACACTCGTTGGTGTCTCAGCGCTAGCAGCGCCGGAATGGCTGATCGAAATCGAGGCTGTTGCGGTCGTCGATTGAGTGGGAAGAACATCAACAGGATCGCGTTTGGGTCGGCCCCCTCAGCGCCTCGGCACGAAAGCCGTCGCCCTAAAACGCGAAGCCAAGGTCGAGGTCACCCCTAAGGGCTCGGTACTGATCCTCTGACAGCATCGTAATCGACTGATATGGATGATTGCCGAGAACGCCGAGGCGTTGAAGGACCGCCAACGCGACCACGGGCTGAGTGTGACCAACCAAAAGAAAATCTACTACCTTCACCGATGACGCAAGCGTCGGATTTATCGCGCGCATCTCCTCAGGCGAATACACCGAGCGTTTTGCGGTGTGCTTTACGAGCTCCTCGGGGTCGTCGATGTCCCTTAGCTGTTCCGCGATGGCGAGTGTGGTAATGGATTGGCTCGCCGCCAGCCTGTCATCTTTCGACATGTAGAAAAGCAGAATGTCGCCCGGCTTAATCATAGTGGTCCGCGCGTAGCATAGGTAGACTTTGCGAATCGTGTTTCCGGGTGTCCGGTCTTTTCCGCGCGTCAAGATCGGACCGAAGTCGGCTGTCGGAAAGAGAGGCAACTCCCGACCGAACGCGATTTCTGGAAATAGCCTGCGGTGATAGTCGGGCTGAATTGGCACATAGAACTTGCTCACTGCCGCCCCATCATCATGGAAACGGGGATAGTTGGCCCGCGCAAAATCGAGTGCGCTTCCGGTGAGCGCAGGCAGAGCGCCGCGCAGGATGGGCTTTTCCATAACTAGCTCGCCGCTCGCTGATCTCTTCGTCTCCGAAAATCCGTAATACTTGAGCAACGAAATGAGAAGCGCGTGCTTGGGATAAACTGTGAGATAAACGAGGTCGTATTTGTTGTGTTGAGCAAACCATAGGGCTTGCTTCAACAAAAGCTCACCAAACTTTTCGCCAAGATATTCGTCACGCACCTTGAAGGTGCAGATTTTGAGAATTTTTGGTACACGATGTTGGGTTTGAGCTTCGGAATGCGTCTCTGTCTTTCTTATGATTAAGCCCGCTATCTCGGAATCAATTTCCAGTACCCAGCAATCACGGTGAGCTTGCTTGCAGCGCTCAAACCAACCATCGAATGGCGGGTAGTCCTCGCGCAGGCTTGCAAAGATCGGATCACGCTCATTAAGTTCATATGCCTTGCGTTCAATGACGTGCGGAAGTTCTACCGTTTTTGCCACAAAGGTTTGCTTTAGCCATTGCAACGCATCATCAATGGTGAGAACGCGGTCGCCCAATCCAACCCGCGAAGCCCGCTTATGTAACTTACCGTCCTCGGAAATGAGATAGTCAACCGCACGCGCATCTAAAGCGGCAAGCAGCCGGGCATCTGAACGGTCGTTGTCGTTGTTGATGACGCCAAAACGCGCGACCAAATCTGCATCGCTTTGGTTCGGCAAACGGGCGAGCTTTTGAAATTTGTCTAGCTTACTGAGCGTGACTCTGCGGCGTTCCTCGTCGCGATCACGCGCTATGTCATCGTAATTTGCGCTCTCAACGAAAAGTCCAACACCATGCTCATTGCTGAGCCGGGATACCTCGGCGAGTTGCGCTTCGACCGGCTTTGGGTCTTCCAGCCCGATTACTACGTGAGTGTCGATGAGTAATTTGAAATGGTCCATCGTCTAGCAATGAATTAAAACTCTGCGTAACGTACCGGTAGGATTGAGGAGGCACAATCCCAAATTGAGCCTCAAGCTCGCTAGCGGTTAAGTGGTTGCGCATCGTTTTGACGGCACCGAGCAGGATAGCAAACCCAAACTTGGTGCCGCTAAAGTAGTCGTAGAACTCGCGGCGCGAGATGCATGCCGCGTCGGCGTACTCTTTCCAGATATCGGCAACCGTGAGCCGCTGAACCTCTCTGATCTTAGCGCATCCGACAACGGCACGAACCGGGCTGGTCGAATAGATATACACCTTAGCGCCGACGTGAACGGACTCAGGAAAGCGCCTCCGAAGTTCTACAGTCTTTTGGCCATCGAGAATCTTGGCCACATATTGCGGGCGTATGCTCACCAAAAAGTCTTGCCGTGGTTCGCTGGTCGTCATTGCATTTCCCACGTCCGAATCAATGGCTGAAGTGAATCAGCACCGGGATGCCGAGCCAAGTCCAATTGTTGGGCTGGCAACAGCGGCGGTGCTGGTCATGTGGCGTCATCGGGCAATGGTAGATCAAAATTGCCACGGGCGGTAAATTTGTGGCGGACCGCCACCTGCTCGTCGAATGATCCGGTACGCCTTCGCGTTTTCGTCGAAGCGCTGGTTGTCGCATTCGCGTTGTAGCGTTGATCGCGGCAATAGATCAGCGCGTCACGGACGCCAGAGGCGCGCAGCTCACCGAAGGTGATCCTTTGCGGGGGTGGAGGTCATGGCTAGAGGCGCTGATCCGCTACCGGATTAAGGTGGACGACCATTGTGGGTGAACTCTCCACAGGGCTCTATAGGCGTGAATATTTTTCGCCATGGAGTGATCAACGCGGATCGCGACACAAATGTGTACACTCCGGCTGTGTAGCGTTGATTTGTTTGCACTTTTTGCCCCCATTCGCTCCCTTGCGCGGGGAATGCCGGGCGACCCGGCGTGACCGTGGTGACTTGCTCGCGTGCTTTCTATTTTTGCACGCAAGGCTGCGGGCGCATCGGGCGCCCGGCATTCCCTGCGCCCTCTGATCTTCAGAAGGCGGGACGTCAGAGAAAAACTCGCGCGACATGCGCGGCGAGATCGCGGAGTCGTATGTGGAATTGGAGCGACGTCATTGCGAGCGCAGCGAAGCAATCCACTCTCGCTTTCTTGCGCCTCATGGATTGCTTCGCTGCGCTCGCAATGACGGCTTACTCTTCGTCAAAACAAAAGCCCCGCCCGGCGGGGGAAACCGGACGAGGCCTTTGTGTCCGGAGCGCCGCTGCGGCAGCCGGACAATTCGTTCAGGCCGTCAACCTACTCGATCACCTGAACGATGCGGCGCGAACGTGGGTCGACCAGCACGGTCCGGCCGTTCACCACCGTGTAGCGGTAGGGCGTGACGGCATAGGTCTGCGGCACGTCGTAATAGGTGCACGCCGGCTTCCGGCAGCACGCCGCCCACGATCACGCGATCGGGAATGGTGTAGGTCGGCACGCGTTCGCGCACGATGTATTCGCGGAACGCCGGACGCTGATCGACGGCGATGCCCTCGACGTCGTCATTGACGATCACGCTGCCGCCACGAACCACGCCGGTGGTGATCGCGCTCTGCGCCTGTGCGGCGATCGGTGCGCTGATGGCGCCGGCGATCGCCGCAATGGCAAGTATTCTGTTTCGCATAATCAACTCCTTTGCGATGATGCACGCCCGCTTGCGCCGGGCACGCAATGCCATCCAATTCATCGCGCGGAGCATCGTTCCCGAGAAATCGCGATCACATACGCGGCCATTTTTGGCTTTTTTCGCGTGCGCGGGAACCTGATGAAGCCGCACGCGTCTCCTATCGGGGAACCGCTTGAGCGGATAAAATGCCGCCCTCGATTCGACTTTTCACAGCCCCAAAGTCACAGCCAAAGCGGAGACACTTCAAAATGACCCTGACCGTCGCTCACATTTCTCCGATCATGTCGGTGATTGCAGGCCTGCTGATCCTGATCATGCCGCGGCTGCTCAATCTGGTGGTCGCGGTGTTCCTGATTCTCAACGGCCTGATCGGTCTCGGGCTGCTCAAATGGCTTCACATGTAGCGTCGAAACGCGCCTCGCGCCTTGCGCGGAACCGCCCAAACGTGGTGTATGGCGCGCATCTTCTTCCCCTCCTTGCGGATATCAGCAGTCATGGCCAAAGCCGTCGCTAAATCCAAGAAAATCGCAGAGAAAATCGCAGCGAAATCAAAGCCATCGGTGCCGGCTCGGGCCAAGGCCGCGCCGCCGGCCACCGCCCGCAAAGCCCTGAAGAAGAGCCCGGCCAAACCGGCGCCGAAGCCTGTCAGCAAGACGGCCGCGAGCAAGCCCGCGCTCGATGCGGTAAAATCGGGCAAATGGGTGTTCACGTTCGGCGACGGCAAGGCTGAGGGCAAAGCGGGCCTGCGCGATCTGCTCGGCGGCAAGGGCGCCAATCTCGCCGAGATGGCCAATCTGGGTCTGCCGGTGCCTCCGGGCTTCACGATTCCGACCTCGGTGTGCACTTACTTTTACGCGCACGAAAAATCCTATCCGAAGGAGTTGAAGGCGCAGGTCGAAAAGGCGCTCGACCATGTCGGCAAGCTTGCCGGCAAGGCGTTCGGTGACGCGAACAATCCGCTGCTGGTCTCGGTGCGCTCCGGCGGCCGCGCCTCGATGCCGGGCATGATGGACACCGTGCTCAATCTCGGCCTCAACGACAAGACGGTCGAGGCGCTGGCTGAAATGTCCGGGGATCGCCGCTTCGCCTATGACAGCTATCGCCGCTTCATCACCATGTATTCCGACGTGGTGCTCGGCTTCGAGCATCATCACTTCGAGGACATTCTCGATACCTTCAAGGACGGCCAGGGCTATTCGCTCGACACTGATCTGACCGGCGACGATTGGGTCGATGTGGTCGGGCGCTACAAGGATGCGGTGGCGCGCGAAACCGGCCAGGATTTCCCGCAGGATCCGCACGCGCAATTGTGGGGCGCGATCGGTGCGGTGTTTTCATCCTGGATGAACGCACGCGCGGTGACCTACCGGCGGCTGCATGACATTCCGGAATCCTGGGGCACCGCGGTCAACGTGCAGGCGATGGTGTTCGGCAATATGGGCGAGACCTCGGCGACCGGCGTTGCGTTCACGCGCAATCCCTCGACCGGCGAGAGCAAGCTGTACGGCGAATTCCTGATCAACGCGCAGGGCGAAGACGTGGTGGCGGGCATCCGCACGCCGCAGGACATCACCGAATATGCGCGCCAGGAATCCGGCTCCGACAAGGCCTCGATGGAAGTCGCGATGCCCGAGGCGTTCAAGGAATTGACGCGGATCTACACGCTGCTCGAAAAGCATTACCGCGACATGCAGGACATGGAGTTCACGGTCGAACAGGGCAAGCTGTGGATGCTGCAGACCCGCGGCGGCAAGCGCACCGCGAAAGCGGCGCTGCGCATCGCCGTCGAACTCGCCAATGAAGGCCTGATCTCCAAAAAGGACGCGGTGTCGCGGATCGATCCGGCGTCGCTCGATCAATTGCTGCATCCGACCATCGATCCCTCGGCGACGCGCGACGTCATTGCGACTGGTCTGCCGGCGTCGCCGGGCGCTGCCGCCGGCGAGATCGTGTTCTCGTCCGATGAGGCCGCCAAACTGCAGGCCGATGGCCGCAAGGTCATTCTGGTGCGGATCGAGACCAGCCCCGAGGACATTCACGGCATGCACGCCGCCGAAGGCATCCTGACCACGCGCGGCGGCATGACCTCGCATGCCGCGGTGGTCGCACGCGGCATGGGCAAGCCCTGCGTCTCGGGCTGCGGCACCATCCGCGTCGATTACGGCCGCGGCACCATGAGCATCGGCTCGCGCACCTTCAAGACCGGCGACGTCATCACCATCGACGGATCGCTGGGTCAGGTGCTGGCCGGGCGGATGCCGATGATCGAACCGAAACTGTCGGGCGAATTCGGCACGCTGATGGGCTGGGCCGATTCGGTGCGCAAGCTCGGGGTTCGCGTCAACGCCGACACGCCGGAGGATGCGCGCACCGCGATCAAATTCGGCGGCGAAGGCATCGGGCTTTGCCGCACCGAGCACATGTTCTTCGAGGAGACGAGAATCCGCACCGTGCGCGAGATGATTCTCGCCGAAGATGAACAGACCCGCCGCGCCGCGCTGTCGAAGCTGCTGCCGATGCAGCGCGCCGATTTCGTCGAGCTGTTCGAGATCATGAAGGGCCTGCCGGTGACGATCCGGCTGCTCGATCCGCCGTTGCATGAATTCCTGCCGCACACCCAGGCCGAGATCGAGGAAGTCGCGCGCGCGATGAACACCGATCCGCGGCGGCTGGCCGATCGGGCCCGCGATCTCGCGGAATTCAATCCGATGCTCGGCTTCCGCGGTTGCCGGCTGGCGATTGCCTATCCGGAAATCGCCGAGATGCAGTCGCGCGCCATCTTCGAAGCCGCGGTCGAGGCCGAGAAACGTACCGGCAAGGCGGTCGGCCTCGAGGTGATGGTGCCGCTGATTGCGACCAAGGCGGAGTTCGACCTGGTCAAGGCGCGGATCGACGCCACCGCGCAGTCGGTGATGAAGGAGACCGGTAAGAAGCTCGGCTATCAGGTCGGCACCATGATCGAACTGCCGCGCGCCTGCCTGATGGCCGGCGACATCGCCAGCACCGCGGAGTTCTTTTCGTTCGGCACCAACGATCTGACGCAGACCACCTACGGCATCAGCCGCGACGACGCCGCAGGCTTCCTCGGGACTTACATTGCCAAGGGAATCCTGGAGATCGATCCGTTCATCTCGGTCGATCGCGATGGCGTTGGTGAACTGGTCAAGATCGGCGTCGCACGCGGGCGCAAGACCCGACCCGATCTCAAGGTCGGCATTTGCGGCGAGCATGGCGGCGATCCTGCTTCCGTCGCGTTCTGCCACGAGATTGGCCTCGATTACGTCTCGTGCTCGCCCTACCGCGTGCCGATCGCCCGATTGGCCGCGGCGCAGGCAGCCCTCGGCAAGGCGGTCACCAGCCAGGCGTGAGGAGTGCAATGACGACATCCACACTCGGTCATTCCGGGGCGCTGCGAAACGCGCGAACCCGGAATCCGATACTCCCTGCAGGATTTATCGATTCCGGGCCTGCGCATGCGCATCCCGGAATGACATGGCGAAAATCTTCATCATTTTTGTTGACGCGATATTTACCACTTTGTTCGAGCGCCCGTTTACCAATGTTTTCGATGTGATGGCGCAAACCCCGGCGCCTGCTTGCGTGTATCCCGCGCGCACCACCGGTTAACCCCCTCGCAACCTAAATTAGATACCAACAAAAAAGATCGAATTGCACGGACGTACTGGGTTCGGTCGCCTTTGTGTGTGTAGCGTTGCGTGAGCGTATCGATGTTAGAGTTGCGTAACCGGCCGAAGGGCGCGCGTTTCGCGTCCTTCGGCCTTGGTCTTTGCGTCTTCGCATTGATCCCGACAGAAATCGGATATCAGGATATCGCATCGCTGCTGGCCCGGCAGCCGGGTGTCGCCGAGCGCTGGCAGAGCCGCGTATTCTCGGCGGTCTCCACCATGCAGCTTGCCACCTACAGCTTCGGGCGTCCGATCGGGACCGCTTCGCCGGAGGCTCCGACCTTTCAACTCGCCAGCCTACGAAAATCGGAACGACGTCACCGGCACGGTGACGCGCAATCCGATTGCGCAGCCGCCGCAGCGCTATCAGGCGGCGGATTTCCCCAAGGTCGACCGCACCCTGAAGGGCGATCGCCTCGTCAAGCTCCCGCCCGAGCCGGCTGCTCCAGTAAATGCCGCGCCCGCGAATGAGGATCCCTCGACATCCAACGCATCGGTGAGGGGTGCCAAAACCGTCGATGCTGCGCCCGCCGCCGATCATGTCTCGCTCGATCCGGAACTTCAGGCGGCGCTGAGCGCGCCGCCGCTCGCGCAATATGATGTCTCGATGTCGCTCGAAGCCCAACCGCTCGACGACCCCAAAGTGGCGCCCGATGCGGCTGCCATCCCGCTGGAGCCCACCCCGTCGCATGATGGCTTCTCGGTGAAGACCGCGAGCCTGTTTTTCGGAAGCTCGTCGCTGGGAGCCTCGGCGGAAAGCATGGAGCGCTGGCAGCCGGGCGAGGAACCGAGGGTGGTGTTGCCGGGCGCGCTGCCCGATCCGGACATGAAGGCGGTAGCGCTACCGCCGTCGGTTGCGGATGAGCCCGCCAAGGCCGCGGCCAGCGGCGAGAGCATCGCCGCCAAGGGCGAAGTCAATTCAGACAATCAGCGTGCCAAGACGCCGGCCGAACGCCTTGGCCTGTTCGACGAGAATGCGCGCGCCAAATCGGAGAAATGCCTCGCCGAGGCGGTCTATTTCGAAGCGCGCGGCGAAGCCGTGCGCGGCCAGATCGCGGTGGCGCAGGTGGTGCTGAACCGGGCGTTCTCGGGCTTCTACCCGACCACGGTGTGCGGCGTGGTCTACCAGAACAAGCACCGTCACATGGCGTGCCAGTTCACCTTTGCCTGCGACAATAACCCCGACGTTGTGCGCGAACCCGACATGTGGGACCGCGCCAAGAGAATATCCAAGGCGATGCTCGACGGCCAGCTTTGGCTGCCGGAAGTCGACAGGTCGACCCACTACCACGCCTATTGGGTGCGCCCGTCCTGGGTGAGCGAAATGAAGAAAATGTACAAATTCGGCGTGCACACCTTCTACCGGCCGCGCGCCTGGGGTGACGGCAGCGAAGCGCCGAGTTGGGGAACGCCGGCTCAGACCGCGGAAATTTCCGCCGAACTCGCCGGAGCCGCCAAGAGCTCAGCGGAGATATCGGAGAAGACGGTCCGGCGCTAGAACTCAAGCATCGATATCCAGCGCGACATCGAAATTCGGCGCCGAATGGGTCAGCGCGCCGGACGAGGCATAATCCACGCCGGTCGCCGCGATCTTCGCGATCGAGCCTTGCGTGACCTCGCCGGACGCCTCCAGCACCACGCGCCCCTTGGACAGTTCCTTGGCCAGCTTCACCGCCTCGGTCAGCTCGGCGATATTCATATTGTCGAGCAGCACCACGTCGGCCAAGCCGGTATTGAGCACTTCGCGCAGTTGCGCGAGGGTATCGACCTCGATCTCGACCTTGACCAGATGCCCGGTATGCGCCCGCGCGCGCTGCAGCACCGCGGTGACGCCGCCGGCGACCGCGATGTGGTTGTCCTTGATCAGGATTGCATCATCGAGCCCGAAGCGATGGTTGAAACCGCCGCCGCAGCGCACGGCATATTTCTCCAGCGCGCGCAGGCCCGGCGTGGTCTTGCGGGTGCAGCAGATGCGCATTTTGGTGCCGGCGGTATGGCGGACATAATCGGCGGTGAGGGTGGCGATACCGGAAAGCCGGCCGACAAAATTCAGCGCGGTGCGTTCACCGGTCAGCACGGCGCGCGCCGGTCCCGAAATCGTCAGCACATGAGCGCCCGCGGCGACCACTCCGCCATCGCGAAAATGAGCCTGGATGCTGATGTCCGGCGACAGCTTTTGAAACACCGCGACCGCCAACGGCAGTCCGGCGATCACGCCGGATTGTCGCGCGACCAGGATCGCATGGGCGTGGGTGGTTTCCGGGATGGTGGCCATCGAGGTGATATCGCCGGCGCGTCCGAGATCTTCGTTGAGCGCGCGCTGCACGGCTTCGTCGATCGCGAGCGGCGACAGAAAGGCTTCCGGATGCTGGAGCAAGGCTGCTGTTGTCATGATGTGTGGTTCCAACATTCGTGTTTCCAATCAGGCGTTCACGGGTTGCGGACCGCAGATGCGGTCCGACAGGGACGCCGCGAGTTCCCGCGCCACCGCCAGCGTCGTCATGGTGCGATGCGCCAGCGCCGGCTTTTCGGCGGGATGATCGATGCGATACTGCGCGCCGCGGCTTTCGCGTCTGCGTCCAGGCCGACGCCGCCACCAACAGTGCTGAGGTCGCCATGTTACGCAGCGCGATATTGCCGGTGTCCCGTTCGATGTCAGCGAACGACCGCACGGCTTCCGCCAGCCGGTCGCCATCGCGGATCACGCCGACATGCGAGGTCATCATCGCCCGAAGGTTTGCCTCGGTGAGTGGCGGCATGGCGCAATTTCGCGGCGTGACCAACGCCATCGGCGCGCGGGACTGGCGCCGCGATGGTTTGACCCGCGATATCCTCGGCGATGCGCGCGGCATAGACCACGGCCTCGAGCAGCGAGTTCGATGCCAGCCGGTTGGCGCCATGCGCGCCGGTGCATGACACTTCGCCGCCCGCCCACAGTCCCTTCAGCGACGGTGCGGCCATGCTTGTCCACCGCGATGCCGCCCATATGATAATGCGCGGCGGGCGCCACCGGGATTGGCTGTCTCGCCGGGTCAATGCCGGCGGCGATGCAACTGGCATAGACGGTGGGGAATTTCTCGGCGAAATGCTGCGCCGAGCGCGGTGGTAGCATCGAGGAACGCGCCGTGGCCGGCGGCAATTTCCGCGAATACGCCGCGCGCAACCACATCGCGGGGCGCGAGTTCGGCAAGCGGATGCCGCGCCTGCATGAAGCGCTCGCCGTGGTCGTTGATCAAGGTCGCGCCTTCACCGCGCAGCGCTTCGGTCGCCAGCGGCGCCGGATCGCGGCCGACCATGATCGCGGTGGGATGAAACTGCACGAATTCCGGATCGGCGATCACGGCACCGGCGCGCGCGGCGATCGCAAGCCCGAGGCCACGGGCCTCGGCCGGATTGGTCGTCACCGCATAGAGATGCCCGATGCCGCCGGTCGCCAGCACCACCGCGCGTGACGCAATGAAGATCGGTTTGGCAGTGGCGTCGCCAACCTCTCGCAATTGCAGTCCGGAAACTGCGCCGTCCTCGGTCAACAGCGCTTCGGCGACGTAACCTTCGATCACCCGGATCGAGGGCGTGCTGCGCACCGCTTCGATCAGCGCGGCGATGATGGCCTTGCCGGCCATGTCGCCGCGCACATGCACGATGCGTCGCGCCGAATGCGCGGCTTCCCGGCCGACCGCGAGCTTGCCTTCGAGGTCGCGATCGAACGGAACACCGTAATGCAAGAGGTCGTGGATACGCGCGCCGGCTTCGCGCGCCAGTCCCAGCGCCACCGCTTCATCGACCAGCCCGGCGCCGACCGCGATCGTATCGGCGGCGTGCGCTTCCGCGCTGTCGCCTTCGCCCACCGCCGCGGCGATGCCGCCTTGCGCCCACGCCGTCGAGGCGCCTTCGCCGAGAGGTGCCGCGGAAATTACCGTCACCGGACGCGGCGCCAGTTTCAGCGCGCAGAACAGTCCGGCGAGGCCGCCGCCGACAATGACGACATCGTCTGGTGTTGCGGCAAAGTTATGATCCTGGTTAGCCATATTCGCTTTCCCTTTCGTCGTCCCTGCGAAAGCAGGGACCCATACGCCGAGGCTTATCGATCGGGCGATGGGGCAGTTACCTTCCGCAACAATCAGCGCCGGTGGTTATGGGTCCCCACTTTCGCGGGACGACGACGCATGTTACTCAGTTCTTCAGGTTGATCATCCGCTCGACCGAACGCCGCGCCTTCCCGGCGATGACCGGATCGATGGTGACTTCCTCACGCAGGTAGACCAGGCTGTCGAGAAATCTTGGGCAGCGTGATCCGCTTCATGTGCGGGCACAGATTGCACGGCCGCACCATCTCGACGTCGGGCAGTTCGGCCTGGACGTTGTCGGCCATCGAGCATTCGGTGATCATCACCACGCGTTTGGGATGCTTGTTGCGGACCCAGTTGATCATGTGCGCGGTCGAGCCGGTGAAATCGGCTTCGGCCAGCACGTCGGGCGGGCACTCCGGATGGGCGATGATCTGCACCGACGGATCGGCCTCGCGATAGGCGCGCAGCTCGTCGCCGGTGAAACGCTCATGCACTTCGCAGGCGCCCTTCCAGGCGATGATCTTGACGTCGGTCTGCGAGGCGACATATTTCGCCAGATACTGGTCCGGCAGGAAGATCACCGTCGGCGCATGGAGGCTCTCCACCACCTCCACCGCGTTGGAAGAGGTGCAGCAGATATCGACTTCGGCCTTCACGTCGGCCGAGGTGTTGACATAGGCCACCACAGGCACGCCGGGAAAGCGCTCGCGCAACAGCCGTACATCCGCGCCCGTGATGCTCGAGGCCAGCGAACAGCCGGCGCGCGAATCCGGAATCAGAACCGTCTTGTCGGGGTTCAGGATCTTCGACGTTTCCGCCATGAAGTGCACGCCGCACTGCACGATGATGTCGGACTTCACCTTGGTGGCTTCGATCGCAAGCTGCAGCGAGTCGCCGCCGATGTCGGCGACGCAATGGAAAATCTCCGGCGTCTGATAATTGTGCGCCAGGATCACCGCGCCGCGGGCTTGCTTCAGTTCGTTGATCGCCTTGATATAGGGCGCCATGAACGGCCACTCGACCGGCGAAATCACGGTCTTGACCCGCTCATAAAGATGCGCGGTGTCGCGTTCGACCTCGGGCGTCCACTCAAGCGACGGCATCGGCAGCGCCCGCGCGCGCTCAACGGAGCTGACGTGGTAGCGCGCCGGCGCCGCGGAATGTCCGCGAGGCGGATTTCCGAAATCATCGGGACCGTAAATTCCAGTGATCGGCATGGCGATCTCCTTCGAAATCCCTAATATACTCAATATGAGCATAATTGGACTATGAGAAATCCGGCCTCAAGGGCCGGCGGTTTTTAAAGCTGCGTTGACATATTGCGAACCAACGCGCAGCACTGCGGAGGGTTCGGCCTGCCAAGAGGTAATCGACTTATCCTCATAACGAGCAAATCAAATATAGCATGCATCGCGTGGCTTCGCTAGGCGGCCAAGCGGCCAAATCGTCACAGCTGCCCGCTGTGATTTGCAACGCTGCAATGCGGCGCAGGGTTTGGCCAATATCGGCGTTGGGATTTCCATGCCGATGCATTAACTTCGGACTCGTCGATCTGCCGGCGATTTTCGCTCCTCGCACATCGACATGTCTCGTGCGATCCGCACCAACCATCGGGGAACTGGATGACCGCGACTGAGGGCAAGCCGCGTCTGTCTTCCGCTGCGGCGACCTGGCGGACCCCGCTGGTGATCGTGGTATGCGGCTGCCTGATCGGCATGCTGACATTCGGACCACGCTCCACCTTCGGCTTTTTCATGCAGCCGATGAGCCGCGAATTTTCGTGGGGCCGCGACGTGTTCGGTCTGGCGCTGGCGATCCAGAATCTGCTGTGGGGCATGGGACAACCGTTTGCCGGCGCCATCGCCGACCGCTTCGGCAGCCTGCGCGTGATCGCGGCCGGCGCGGTGATGTATGCTGCGGGGCTGATCACGATGCGCTATGCCTCCACGCCGCTGTCGCTCGATCTCAGCGCCGGCGTTTTGATCGGCTTCGGATTGTCCGGCTGCTCGTTCAATCTGGTGCTGTCGGCGTTCGGAAAGCTTCTGCCGCCGGAATGGCGCGGCGTTGCGCTCGGCGCCGGCACCGCGGCGGGCTCGTTCGGGCAATTCGTGTTTGCGCCGTTCGGCGTCGCCATGCTCGACAATTTCGGCTGGCAGCCGGCCCTGATCGTGTTTGCCTGTTTGATGCTGCTGGTGGTGCCGCTGTCGCTGGCGCTGGCAACGCCCACCTCGGATTCGAGCGCTGTCGCGGCGACCGACCAACAGACATTCAAGCATGCGCTGGCCGAAGCATTCGGTCATCGGTCCTATGTGTTGCTGGTGCTCGGTTTCTTTACCTGCGGATTTCAGCTCGCGTTCATCACCGTGCATCTGCCGGCCTATATGGTCGATCGCGGCATGCCGGTTCAGACCGGCGGCTGGGTGATCGCCATCATCGGCCTGTTCAACATCGTCGGGTCGCTCAGCGTCGGCTGGCTGCAGAGCAGGTTGCCGAAGCGCTATATCCTGTCGGCGATCTACTTTGCCCGTGCGATGTCGATCGTGGCGTTCATCTCCTTTCCGATCACCACCTTCTCCGCGATCGCATTCGGCGTCGTCACCGGCCTGACCTGGCTGTCGACGGTGCCGCCGACCTCAAGCCTGGTGGCCCTGATGTTCGGGACCCGCTGGCTGGCGACGCTGTACGGCTTCGCGTTCTTCAGCCATCAGGTCGGCGGCTTCCTCGGCGTTCTGCTCGGCGGCATCGTGTTCGAGAAATTCGGGTCGTACACGCCGATCTGGTGGCTGTCGGTGCTGTTCGGCGTGCTGTCGGCGCTGATCAACCTGCCGATCGTCGAGGCGCCGGTGACGCGGCCGGTTGCACAACCGGCATAGACCGTTCAAGGTTCGTCCATTCAAGAAACAAGCATCAGGGAGTGCGTGGTGGGAACGTTCAGGGCAATCAGGATCGACAAGGCCGAAAAAGGCACCACCGTCGCGCTCACGCAATTCGACGAAGCTGAATTGATGGAGGGCGACGTCACCATTCGGGTCGAATGGTCGACGCTGAACTACAAGGATGGGCTTGCCGTCACCGGCAAGGCGCCGGTGGTACGGCGCTTTCCGATGATCGCGGGTATCGACCTTGCAGGTACCGTCGAGCAATCCTCGCATCCGCAGTGGAAAGCCGGCGACAAGGTGATCTGCAACGGCTGGGGCATGGGCGAGACGCATCTCGGCGCCTACGCCGGGAAGGCGCGCGTCAAGGGCGACTGGCTGGTGCGCCTGCCGGAAGGCATGTCGACGCGCGATGCGATGGCGATCGGCACCGCCGGCTACACCGCGATGCTTTCGGTGCTGGCGCTGGAAAAACATGGCCTGACCCCGAAGGACGGTCCGATTGTCGTCACCGGTGCTGCGGGCGGCGTCGGCTCGGTCGCCACCGCGGTGCTGTCGAAACTCGGCTACCATGTCATCGCATCCACCGGGCGCGTGTCGGAGGCCGATTACCTGAAAAGTCTCGGGGCGGCCGAGGTGATCGATCGCGCCGAGCTGTCGGGGCCGGCCAAGCCGCTGGCAAAGGAGCGCTGGGCGGGTGGGATCGACAGCGTCGGTTCCACCACGCTTGCCAACCTTCTCTCGATGACGAAGTACCGCGGCGCCATCGCCGCCTGCGGCCTCGCGGCCGGTATGGACCTGCCGTCCTCGGTGGCGCCGTTTATTTTGCGCGGCGTGTGTCTGTTGGGCATCGATTCGGTGATGTGCCCGATCGAGCTGCGCAAAGCCGCCTGGAGCCGCCTCGCCGGAGATTTGGACCGGACGAAACTAGCTGAAATTACTCATGAAATTGGCCTCGACGGGGTGATCGATGCGGGCGCCAAAATACTCGCCGGGCAGGTCCGGGGCCGAATCGTGGTAAAAATTCTCTAACGTTGTTCAGACTTTACCAACCAACCTGCTCCAATGTTGCCACGGTTGGTATGGTAAGCAGCGGGTAAAGACATCAGCGGTTGCCCCTGCTCGGTAAGTTGGAGTTACAGCATGTTAGCGCGTTTTGTGTGGGGGGCCCTTACGGCCGGGGCGATGGTCGCGCCGGCGCTCGCCGGGCAGATGAATGCCGACGAGGCCCGCAAGTTTGTCAGCGGCAAGGTGTTCGCATTTACCTGCTTCGATGGCACCCGCGGCGCCGGTCGCTTGCTCGATGACGGCGGTGCTGCAGGCGCGGTGCAGTTCAACGGCTCAGGCCCGGTGCGCCATATCCGGTTGCCCGGCAATACGAATTCAAGTCCGTGGTCAGGCCGTCTGCGCGTCGATCAAGGGCATTCCATTCGAGCCGTGCTTCAACCTCGACAAGAAAGACGAACGCAACTTCCGCGGCTCGGTCTCGGGCATGGGCTTTGCCTATTGCGATTTCCGTCACCAGGGTGCGGCGCAGATGATGATGGCGCGGGCGGCAGCCCGGCCGCGTTCGCTGAGACCGCCGGAGCAGACCGGAGCGATTGCAGCGGCGCGGACCGAGCGGCCCGAGGTGACGGCGCGGGTCGAGACCCCGTCGGTCGAGAGCGCG
Organism: uncultured Pseudomonadota bacterium; assembly: GCA_963771225.1. Lineage (GTDB taxonomy): Bacteria > Pseudomonadota > Alphaproteobacteria > Rhizobiales > Xanthobacteraceae > Bradyrhizobium. The sequence goes on from CAVYSR010000023.1 coordinate 32,906, forward strand.
AAAATCGAGCCGGTCAAATCCGAGGCGAAATCCGAGCCAGCGAAATCGGAAAGTGCGTCGGAGCTGCGCCACACCACCGACTAACGGTGTTTCCGGTCTCCCTTAGCTGGCAGCGGCTCCGCCGGCCGACGCGGCCTGCCTGCGGAACAGGATCCGCTGGTACAGCCAGCCGATCGCCACCAGCACCAAGCCTAAACACATGAACGACAGCGCGCGGTAGACCCCCGTCAGCGTCGACATGTCGATCAGGAACGCCTTGAGGATGGTCAGCGCGATGACGACGGCGGATGCGAGCCGGGCGCGCTGCGAGTTGAAGAGTATGCCGATGCCGAGCAGCGCCACGCCGAACGCCAGCCAGGCGATCGAATAGGTATATTGCTCGGCGCCGCCGGTGAGGCCGCTGGTCAATTGTGGCCCGTGATAGAGCCTGCGGATTTCAAGCGTCACGTAACTCAGCGCGAGCACCAGCGCGCCCGCAGCGATCGTATTGCCGTAACTTGCGGACCGCCGGCCCGCCACCGCATAGGACAGCAGCAAGGCGAGCACTGCCGGCATCGCATAGCCGAGCAGCAGGGTGTTGATGAATTCGCCGTCGATGCTGATGCGCCAGAGCGCCGGGTTGTCCCAGAATAATAGCCCGACCACGATGGCCAATCCGGCAAACACCGTCAGCAATACCGCACTGACATTGTGGATGATGCTGCCGGTGCGAATCCGCAACCGCTCCAGTCCGATCGCCATCGCCAATGCGACGCAAACCTGCAGCGCGGTCTCGGTGAGGCTGGCGATATCGCGATAGACATCGCCGCCATTCACGGCATGGCGAATTTCCATGAACGCCAGCAGCACCGTGAACAGGATCGCCGCCGATTCCACCGTTCGCAGCGGCGCGTCGTCGCCGCGGCGGCGCAGGAAAATGCTGGCGACCCAGAACGACAGCGCGGGAATGCCGTAGCCCCACAACAGCCAGTTGAAAATCGGCGTGGTGCCGACCGCATCGCCGACGATGCGCGGTTCATAGCCGATCCGCAGCACCACGATGCCAGCCAGGATCGCGGCCAGCGAACGCAGGAACGGTATCGGCCGCTGCAACGAGATCCAGGCCGTGCCCATCGACATCAGCGCCAGCGCGATCGTGAGCCAGCCTTTTTCCAGTGCAAAGGTCAGCGCCAGCGCCAGCGCGCCCAGCGTTCCGGTGGCGAACAGCGCGGTCGAAATCGCCAGACCCGGCCGGTTGTCGCGCCGGGCGAGGGTTTCGGTCGCGGCGCCATAGGCGGCGGCGAGAATCACCGCCAGGATCGCAAACGGAATCGAGCGATCGAGATGGGCAATGTGCGCGTAGAGCGCGATCAACAGCGCCAGCGGCGTGAACACGGCGGCGGCCGACCATACCACCGGTATGATGGCGCTGATCGAGCGGCCTTGCGCCAGGAATCCCGCGATACCGAACCCGGCCGCGAATATCGCCGCCGTCGTCAGATGCACGCGAGACCGAGCCATTGGTGGCAAGCGGGTCCGAGACCCGGCAACGGACCACCCGGCAGCACCAGCATGTCCGGATCGGCGCGAATGACCCATTCGAAAAACACGATCGCCACGAACGCGGCGGCGGCTGCGACCGCGCCGGTAGCCGCAGGCGCACGCCATGCGACGAGCAGCGCGCCCGCCACCAGAATTGCGAACACGATCATGGCGGCATCGGCGTGCAAGCTGCCGAGCACGATCATGGTGGCTCCGAACAGCGTGGCTGCGAGCGAACCGGATGAGATCGGTTCGATCCGGCCTTCCTCGGCGGGCGGCCCGAACAGGAATCCGCATACCACCAGCAGCGCAGCGAGGATAAATCCGGAGATCACATGGAATAGGTGCGGGCCGACCATCGAGGGTCCGCATTGCAGACAGGGGAAGACCCACAGCAGCGCCAGCACGATGGTGGTGACCGCGAGCCAGCGCCACAGCCTGATGCGCGCCAGTCCGAATGCCGCCGCGGTGACGATGGCAAGATAGATGTACAGCGCCCAGTAGTCCGGCTCGTTCGAAGAAACCAGTATCGGGGTGACAAAGGCGGCGGCAATGCCGAGGCCCGCCAGCGCCGGCCCGTGCAACAAGGCCGCGGCGAGCGTGCCGAGCGCGACCAGCCCGAGCAGAACGAACGCGGTGGCGGGTACGAGAAAACCGTACAGCGCGTAGGCGGCGTAAACCGTCGCGAACGCCACGGCCGTTCCGGCGGCGGTGAGGATCGCGGGAATGTTGGCGATCGGCAGCGATGCGATCGTCGAGATGCTTTCCTTGCGGCGGGTCCATTCGCCGGCGGCAAGCAGCGCCAGCGCGAACGCACCGCCCAGAAGTGTGCGGACGCCGGGTCCGAGCAGCCCGGCCTCGATCGAATAGCGGACCATGAAGAATCCGCCGAGCGCCAGCGTCAAGCCGCCGACCCAGACCACCCAGCGGGTGCCGATGCGTTCTTCGATGCCAGGGCCGGGTTGCGGCAACAGCGGGGGTGGGGGCGTCGCCGCTGCGCCGCCGATCGTGGCGCTCGGCGGGGCATCCTGATCCGCCGCGAGCGGGCCGGCCGGTTCAGCATCATCGATCGCGGCCGGCTGTTCGGCCGCGACACCTGGCGCTCCGACAATAGGAGCCTGCTCAAGCTCGTCCTGCGGCGGAAGCCGCGGCGGGCCAGATCTTGCCTGCACAGGTCCTTCCTGCACAGCCTTGCCTGCAATCGGTTCGCTTCCAAAGCCTCAAGCCGCGCGCGCAGAACGCCAACTTGGTTGAACGCCTTGAACGCGGCAATCAGCGCGACAAGGGCCATCACCAACGTAAGAAAATCGAACATCAAGCCTCCAGGCGATCGGCCCGATCCCGGGGCTTACCGCATTAAATCCCCAAGCGCTCGCGCCCCGGCCGCCAGTGCCCCGGCCGCCAGTGCCGTCCGGCCGCCAGTGCTGTCCGGCCGCCAGTGCCGTTAGCCGTCAGCGCCGTCCGCGCGCCCGCAGGCCCGGCGCGGGCCGTTCCTGTAGCACCTCACGACGAAAACGAAACAACGCCGCGGGCCGTCCACCGGTCTGTGTCGACATCACGCCGGTCGGTTCGACAAGGGCGCCGGATTCCACCAGGCGACGGAAATTCTGCTTGTGCAGATGCCGCCCCGAGATCGCTTCCACGGTCCGTTGCAGTTCAGTGAGTGTGAATTCGGGCGGCAAAAGTTCAAACACCACAGGGCGGTATTTCAGTTTGGCGCGCAGCCGCGCGATCGCGGTGGCCAGAATCCGCCGGTGGTCGAAGCGCATCGATACGCCCAGAGGCGGGATCGCCTTGCGCGCCAATGCCGCCGGCCGTCCGTCGCGCCGCGCTTCCTCGACCAATCCGGCCTCGTAGAGCAGCTCATAGCGGTCGAGCACACGTTCCTCGTCCCAATGCGCGCCTTCGGTGCCGAAATATAGCCGGACGCGATCCTTGCGGCTGAGCGCGCGCGTGGTGTCAGGCTGCTCGGCTTGCGCCGCCCAGCTCGTGAGCGCGGGAAAGATATCGCGCTCGATGATGCCGGGTCGCGATTCCCGCCAGTCTTCCCATGGGAAAAAGCGATACCAGGGCTCAAACGTGGCACCAGGCGCCCGCGCGGCGTTGTCGGCCGCGCGGGTGAGCGCGAGGTAGCCGATCGATGCAACATGGGCGCCGGTGTCGCCGGCCTGGGTGTGCCGGCCGCGGTCGCCGAACGTATAGAGTTGTTCGACGTAACCGAGCCGCAATCCCGCCTGTTCTTCCACCCAGGCGCGCAGACCGATTTCAAAGGTGCGATGGGCGACGGCTTCGAACGGACCGAATGGAAGCCCGGCGAGCTTGTCGCCGTCGCTGCCCGATGCGGTAAGTATCAGCGGCTCATTGCCCTCGATCGCGACGATGGCAGCGGTCAGCCCGATTTCGATCGGCGTCAGAGGCTTCTCGCTCATCTGGCGCTATGCTCGGACATCAGTCGAGATCGACGCGGAACGGGCGGCCTTCGACCATCATGCTGCCGGGGCCCATCTGGTCGAGCGCGCGCAGCATTCGCCCGTCGCGTCCCAGCGCCTTGTCCGCCAGACTGACGATCAGCCGGTTCGGCGAGGCGATCGGGGAGGCGGCACGAATTTGCCGGGCGATCGACATCTCGTCGCGATGCGGATTGAGTGCGCAGGCGGCGGCAAAGGCGCTCGCCGTCGAGCGGCTGATGCCGGCATAGCAGTGCACCACGAGCGGCGCGCTGCGGTCCCAGCCACGCACGAAATTCAGCACCTGCTCGATATGGCTGTCCGAGGGCGCGACAAAGCCGTCCATCTGTTGGGTGATGTCGTCCATCTGCACCTTCAGATGATTGGCGGGAAGCACCGATTGCGGCCGCTGCACTTGAGCGACGTTGGCCATCACCGTGAGGACGTGGCTGGCGCCGGTGGCCTTGACGGTGTCGGGAAGCGCGGCGAGCGAGCAGACGTGAATCATGGCGGTCCTTTTTATGCGTGCCGATTATAGGCCTGCGCGCGGGGTGACGAAAGCTGGTTCAAGCCTGCAGGTTCGAGCCTCCAGCTTCAAGCCTCGGCATTCATGCGTGTAATGTCTTGAACCTGGCCAGGAACCGCTTCTCGGCATTGGCCGCGGACCATGGCGTGAGGTAATCCGCCCGGGTTGCCGCGGACAGGCCCGGATCGCGGCCGAACAGGCGTTTGGCCTCCGCTTGCGCGAAGCCCGCAAGCTCGGTCGCCTCAAGATAGGCCGCACCCCGGTCGGCATCCTTGATCTGCCGGGTTATCGCATCGGCCAATACCGGCGGCAGTCCGAAGCGGATGTGAATCGCCGCCAGCAGCCGCTTCTCCACCGCCTTGTAGTCGCCGCCGAGCACCGCCTTGAACGGCGAGATCATGTCGCCGATGACATATTCCGGCGCATCGTGCAGCAGTGCCGCCAGCCGGAGGCGGATATCGACGCGCGGCGTCTGCTCGCGCATGACGGCTTCGACCAGCAGCGTGTGCTGCGCCACCGAGAAGATATGCGCGCCACGGGTCTGCCCGTTCCAGCGCGCGACGCGTGCGAGGCCATGGGCGATATCGGCGATCTCGATGTCGAGCGGCGAAGGGTCCAGCAGGTCGAGCCGCCGTCCCGACAGCATTCGCTGCCAGACGCGCGCGGACGCGTCACGCGCGGGCGGTTTTCTCCCCGTCGTCATTTGGCCTTGAGGCGGGGGCTGCGGCGTTTTCCGGCGCAGGCTTCGATGGCAAAAGCAGGTCACCAGATGATCGTTGACCATGCCGGTGGCCTGCATGAAGGCATAGACGATAGTCGGGCCGACGAATTTGAAGCCGCGCCCGGCCAGTTCCTTTGAAATCTGATCGAGAGCGGCGTCGATGCCGGCACGCTGGCGGTGGTCTTGAAATGATTGACCTTCGGCTTGCCGTCGACGAAATCCCAGAGGAATTTCGAAAAGCCCGGACCTTCTTCCATGATCTTGAGATAGGATTTCGCGCTGTTGATCGTGCCCTCGATCTTGGCGCGATTGCGAACGATGCCGGCGTCGTTCATCAGCGCGTGGACTTTTTTGGCGTTGTAGCGCGCGATCTTCTCAGGGCTGGAAATCGTCGAAGGCGCGGCGGAAGTTGTCGCGCTTGCGCAGGATCGTGATCCAGGACAGCCCGGCCTGGAAACCGTCGAGCATCAGCTTTTCATACAGCGCGCGGTCGTCATATTCCGGCACGCCCCATTCGGTGTCGTGATAGGCCATATAAAACGGGTCTTCGCCGGGCCACGGGCACCGCGTCAGGCCATCGGCATGCAGGCGCGCCGACCGCGTCATGCCACGGTCTGCTTCGGTGCGGACCGGACGTCAGCTGGCTCGGCAAGGCGGATGCCGAGGCCGCCGGAGGTCAGCGGCGTTCCTGCATCGAGCGCGTCGGCCACACGATCGATCCGGATCAGGGCGAGGCCGGCGCCGTCAGCCGACGAACCCATGGTGCCCAGCGACTTCTCGCCGGCGAGAATCGCTTCGCCCGGCGCCGGCGCCGGGCCGTCAAGAACGATCCGCACGGTGCGGGTGCGCGCGGTGCCGCGATGCTGCATCCGCGATACCACCTCCTGGCCGACATAACAGCCCTTGTCGAAATCGACGCCGTGCAGGCGGTCCATGTTAGTTTCGTGCGGAAACGCGTCGCCATAGATGAAGTCGAGCCCGCCGCGCGGAACGCCCGAGACGATGCGATGCGCATCATAGGCGACGCTATCGACCAACTCCGCGCCGATCAGATCGGCGGCTTTTTGTGCCAGTTCCGCAGGCACGAGAATTCGCCAGCCAAGTGCGGCCTGGCGCGGATCGGCGAAGGTCAGATCGGGCTTGACGGTGGGATCGCCGTCCCATGCCGCGAGCACGCCGAGACTATCAGACAGATTTTCGACCTGAACCTTGGCGCGCAGTTTGTAGAAACCGAGCTTGTCGGCAAGGCTTTGCGCCAGCGCGCGCGGGCAATCGATCAGGAAACCGCCGCCATGGCCGGAAGGGGCTTCAGTGATGAGGAAATCCACAATTATCTTGCCCTGCGGCGTCAGCAAGGCGCCGAACCGGCCGAAGCCGGGCCGCAGCAGCGTCACGTCCGTGGTGACAAGGCCGTTGAGAAAGTCACGGGCGTCGCTGCCGCTGACCTTGACCACGCCCCGGTCGGGAAGAAACGCTGCTTTCATGCCAAGGTCTCTGGGGAAATGCCGGTGTTGAATATCACACGCCAACGTAAGACGCTAAGATGCCCGGAACAAGGCCCGCGCGCCGGGCAATGGCCTCATCCCAAGGAGGCGACCGGATACGAGGACCGATGAAGCAGCGATTTGATACCATTCTAAAGTCCGGCACCGTGGTCAATCAGGACGGGGAGGGCGTGCGCGATATCGGCATCGCTGATGGCCGCATCGCCGAGATCGGCGGGCTCGGACAGGCCTCGGCCGCCGAGGTGATCGACTGCAGGGGCCTTCACATCCTGCCCGGCGTGATGGATACGCAAGTGCATTTTCGCGAGCCGGGCCTGACCCACAAAGAAGACCTCGAAACCGGTTCGCGCAGTGCTGTCATGGGCGGGGTCACGGCGGTGTTCGAGATGCCGAACACCGATCCCCTGACCGTCACCGAGCAGGCCTTCACCGACAAGGTGAAGCGCGGCCACCACCGCATGCATTGCGATTTCGCGTTCTTCATCGGCGGCACCCGCGACAATGTGCAGGATTTGCCGGAACTGGAGCGCGCGCCGGGCTGCGCCGGCGTCAAGGTGTTCATCGGCTCGTCGACCGGCGCGCTACTTGTGGAGGATGACGAAAGCCTGCGGCGGATTTTCAAGGTGATCCGGCGCCGCGCCGCCTTTCATGCCGAGGACGAATATCGTCTCAACGACCGCAAGGGAATGCGGATCGAGGGCGATCCGCGTTCGCATCCGGTATGGCGCGACGAGATCGCGGCGCTGATGGCGACGCAGCGTCTGGTCAAGCTCGCCCATGAAACCGGAAAACGGATTCACGTGCTGCATATCTCGACCAAGCAGGAGATCGATTTCCTGCGCGGCCACAAGGATGTCGCCTCCTGCGAGGCGACGCCGCATCACCTGACGCTGGCCGCACCCGAATGCTATGAGCGGCTCGGCACCCGGGCGCAGATGAATCCGCCGGTACGATCGGCCGATCATCGCGAGGGGATCTGGCGCGGCATCGAGCAGGGCATCATCGACGTGCTCGGCTCCGACCACGCGCCGCACACGCTGGAGGAAAAGGCAAAGACCTATCCGGCCTCGCCGTCGGGCATGACCGGAGTGCAGACGCTGGTGCCGCTGATGCTCGATCATGTCAACGCCGGGCGCTTGTCGCTGGCGCGCTTTGTCGATCTCACGAGCTCAGGTCCGGCGCGGCTGTTCAACATCGCGGCCAAGGGCCGGATCGCGGCCGGCTATGACGCCGATTTGACGGTGGTCGACCTCAAGCGCAGCGAAACCATCACCAACAAATGGGTGGCCTCGCGTGCCGGCTGGACGCCGTATGACGGCGTCGAGGTCACCGGCTGGCCGGTCGGCACGTTCGTGCGTGGCCGCCGCGTGATGTGGCAGGGCGAGTTGCTGACACCCTCGGCCGGCGAGCCGGTGCGCTTTCTGGAAACGCTGAAGGCGGGGTGATTTTCTTCCGTCATTGCGAGCGTAGCGAAGCAATCCAGTTTGAAGCAAGCAAGATGGATTGCTTCGCTTCGCTCGCAATGACGGCTAGGCTGTGTGCGAACCTACTGCTTCGCCAACGCGATCGAAAACTCGCCGTTGCGGACGCGGACGGGAAGGCCTTCCACGAATTTCGCCACCGCGTCCTCGCCGTAGGTTCCGACCAGTTCGGCGAAGGCTGCGAACAGGCTGGCCTGCGCCAGGCAGTCGCCGTCGACGCCCTCGTGGCGCGCCTCCGCCCAAGCCTCGTTGAGATAGCTTAACGCCGTCTGTTTCTGTTCCTGATCGGGCAGCGGGGCGCGGACGGTGGTGAAGGACGCTGGATGGCTCATGAAACCCAACAGGCTGTGTGTGCGATCCAGGGCGGAACGCGCGAATGCACGAGGTTTAGCATGCGGCGCGCGGCCGCCTAGACCACTTCTTTAAGAAAGGTTAACGGCGCGCATGAACATGAATTTATCGTCCGATTTTGATATCCACTCCGCTGTGGGAGGGAGTTCCGGTACGCGCGCGCTCTAATTGGCGTAGCGGGCGGTCAGATCACGCGAAATCTTCGAGCCTTCTTCGATGTAGCGGCGGATCGCAACGGTAGCTGCCGGCGTGCAGGTCCGGTAGGTCTGCTGGAAGCCGTTATAGCCGCGGTTGAAGCCTGCGATCATGCGGGTGCGGCGATCGCCGCTGGGGGTTTCGGCATCGATCAGCGCCTGCATTTCGTTGCGCCATTTGGAACCTTCATTGGCGCCGCAGATGCCCCGCAGGTAATGCAGGGTGCCAAGGATTTCGGCTAGCCGTTGCAGGTCGCCGTCGAACGGTGCGGGAGCGTCCTGGGCTCGCACGGGCGCCAGATGGCATGCCGAAACGATGATAAGGGCAGCCAGAAAATACTTTGCCAAATACTTCGCCATGAATGGGTCCGGGACATCGGTGCCGCCGATATGCCTTTTCAATGGGCTCGAAGCAAGGCGCGGGAGCCCCAAAGACAGGACCGCTTTCAGGCCCGGAGCAGGCGGCGGGCGGACTGGATCACCGGTTGCAGGCCGGCGGTGACCTCAAGATCGCCCAAGCCGTCCGGCGCGAGCCACCTGAAATCGTCAAGTTCGTCGTTGAGGACCGGCTCGCCGGCGACCCAGCGCGCCGCAAACGACATGATCAGATAGTGCCCGCTGCCCGCGGTTTCCGGCAGCACTTCGCGCCATCCGGCGAGACCGAGAATCTCGATCTTCAGCGCGGTTTCCTCGTCGACTTCGCGATGCAGGGCCACATGCAGCGTTTCGCCGAATTCGACCCGGCCGCCGGGCAGCGAATAAAAACCCTTGGCCGGCGATCTCGCGCGCCGCACCAGCAGGATCTTGTCGTCGCGAAAGATCGCCGCGCTGACGGCAAGCTGGGGATGCGATGGCTGGACGGGGGGCGCCACGGCGGTCAATGCGTCATGATGTAGTCGATGTCGGCCTCGGCGCCGCGACCATTGATGATGCCGCCGGCCAGCATCGCCAGCGGCTTGACCCAGCCGGTGGCCTGATGGGCCAGCGTGACGCGGGTCTTGTCCTGGTGGACTTCGCGCATGGCGTTGCTGACGGCAATGAGGATCGAACTGATAGCGCCGGTGATATTGTCGAATTCGGTGCGAATATCCGGGTTTGCGGAATCGTAGGCGGCGATCGCAAGCTCGCGCGCCCTGAAATTGGACGCCGCGAAATGCTCGCGGTAGGACCGCGGTTGCCATTGCAGGAATTCCTCGACGCATTCCGGCATGTCCGGAATCATCTCCAGCAGCATGATGGCTTCATTGAAATGATTCAGATAATCGGTGGCAAGCCCGGTGCGGGGATTGATGTTGGCGGCCCGCAACTGCGCGGCGCGTGCCGCCTCTTCGGGGCCCGTCAGGCGCGGCGTCTGGTGATCAGGTCGTGCGGGATTGGGTGCCGTCGAGGTCATCGGCCGCAGTCTTAACGGTCGGGGTTAAAAGGTACTGAACAGATGCCTATCTGAATCGTAGAATGTGCGGACGCTTCGTAATCACCTCGCCACCGGCGGCCTTGCGGCAGATTTTCGGCTATCTCGATCAGCCCAATTTCCCGCCACGGTATAATATCGCTCCGACTCAACCGATACCGGTGGTGATTGTCGAGAACGGCATCCGGCATTTTCGGCTGATGCGCTGGGGGCTGTTGCCGGCCTGGGTCAAGGATCCCCGACAATTCACCTTGCTGATCAATGCGCGCGCCGAAACCGTGCTGGAAAAACCGGCGTTCAAGAACGCCATCAAACGACGCCGCTGCCTGATCCCGGCCGACGGTTATTATGAATGGCAGGTATCCGGAAAACGCAAGCGGCCGCATTTCATCCATCGCCGCGATGGCGCGCCGATCGGCCTCGCGGGGCTCGCTGAAACCTGGATCGGCCCGAACGGCGAGGAACTCGATACGGTCGCGATCGTCACGGCGCCGGCGAGCGCCGACCTCGCGGTGCTGCATCACCGCGTGCCGGTGACGATTGCGGCCGATGATTTCGATCGCTGGCTCGATTGCCGCGCGCATGATGCGGAAACAGCGATGGTGCTGTTGACGGCGCCCGAAGAAGGCGAGTTCGTCTGGCACGAGGTTTCAACCAGGGTCAACCACGCCGCCAACGACGACGCGCAACTGATCCTGCCGATCACGGCGGAGCAGATCGCGGCGGAAGCAACCGAAGCCGGCAAGAAAGGCCGCGCCGCGCAAGGGGGAGCCGGCAGCGCGTGAGGATGACGGGCAGGGTTCGTTGTTTTGAGGCCGGGCCTCTGGTCGTCTCCGCGAAAGCGGGACCCATCACCCCTGGCCCTGATGCTTACAAAAGGCCGCTGCCCGAGCGCTAAAACGCGATTCCGCGCCGTATGGGTCCCGGCGTGCGCCAGGACGACGCGTCTTGGCGTCAGCGAAAAATATTCAGCGCCGCATATTGCAGCAGCAGGATGGTCTTGGCGTCGGCGATGCGGCCGTCGGCGATCATGGCGAGCGCCTGGTCGATCGGCAATTCCAGCACCTCGATCTCCTCGCCCTCGGAGGCAAGGCCGCCGCCGCTGCCGACCCGCATCCGCGGCTCATATTCCGCGACGAAGAAGTGCAGCTTCTCGGTGACCGCGCCCGGGCTCATGAAGGCTTCAAAAATCTTGGTGACTTCGCCGAGCCGATAGCCGGTTTCTTCCTCGACCTCGGCGCGTATCCGCAACTCCGGCGTTTCATTGTCCAACAGTCCCGCCGCGGCCTCGATCAGGAGATCGTCGCAGCCATTGACAAAAGCCGGGTAGCGAAACTGCCGCACCAGCACCACGGTGCGTCGCGCCAGATTGTAGGGCAGCAGGGTCGCGCCATTGCCGCGGTCGTAGGTCTCGCGGGCTTGCGTCTGCCACTCGCCATTGGCGCGCCGCCATTCGAAGGTAGTGGTCTTCAAAATATAGTGGCTGTCGGAAAGCACGCGGACGTTCTTGACGCGGATACGGTCTGCGATGGTCATCGGAATTCCTTGCCCGTTTCCCTCATCCCGCGTAACGGCTCCGTTATCGCTGGAGGAGCGGCCACTTGGCCGCGTCTCGAAGGATGGGTGGTCTCATGGTTCGAGACGGCGCCAACGCGCCTCCTCACCATGAGGAGTTAAGACTACAGCACCTTGCCGGGGTTCATGATCCCGAGCGGGTCGAGCATCGCCTTGATGCTGCGCATCAACTCGATCGCGACCTTGTCCTTGACCTCGGGCAGTTCGTCGCGCTTGAGCACACCGATGCCGTGCTCGGCGGAGATCGATCCACCCATCCGCAACACGATCGCGAACACCACGGCGTTGACGTCGTGCCATCGCGCCAGAAAATCGGCGGCGTCGGCGCCGATCGGCTGGCTGACATTGTAATGGATGTTGCCGTCGCCGAGATGGCCGAACGGCACCGGCCGTGAGCCCGGGATCAGTTTCACCACCGCGGCATTGGCTTCCGCGATGAAATCGGGCACCGCGGCGACCGGCACCGAGATGTCATGCTTGATCGAGCCGCCCTCCGGCTTCTGCGCCGCCGACATTTCGTCGCGCAGTTTCCAGAACGCCTGGCGCTGGCTGAGGCTGGCCGCGATCACGGCGTCATCGACGATGCCGTCGTCAAGGCCCTGCGCCAGGATCGATTCCAGCGCGTCGCGGGCGTCCTCGCGCGAGAACGACAGCTCCATCAGCACGTACCACGGGTGCTTGCCGGCTAGCGGATTGCGGATGTCGATGCCATGGCGCACGCTGAAATCGACCGCGATATCCGACAGCAGTTCAAAACTGGTGAGGCTGCCCGCGGCCTCGTTCTGCGAGATCGCCAGCAGTTTTAAGGCGTCATCGGGCGACTGCAGGCCAACGAAGGCGGTCTCTATGGCGCGCGGCTTTGGAAACAGCTTCAGCGTCGCCGCGGTGATGATGCCGAGCGTGCCTTCCGCGCCGATGAAGAGGTTGCGCAGATCGTAGCCGGTATTGTCCTTTTTCAGCTTCGACAGGCCGTTCAGGATGCGCCCGTCGGCCAGCACCACTTCCAGCCCCAGCGCCATCTCGCGCGCCACGCCATAGGCCAGCGCCGCGGTGCCGCCGGCATTGGTGGAGAGATTGCCGCCGATGGTGCAGCTTCCTTCGGCCCCCAATGACAGCGGGAACAGCCGGTCGACCTCGGCGGCCTTTTGCTGCGCGATCTGCAGCACCACGCCGGCCTCGCAGGTCATGGTGTTGGACGCCGTGTCGATGTCGCGGATCTTGTCCATCCGCCGCATCGAAATCACCACCTCGCCATGGTGCGGGGTCTGGCCGCCGACCAGACCGGTGTTGCCGCCCTGCGGCACCAGCGCAATCCGGTGTTCGCTGGCAAGCTTGCAGATGGCGGAGACTTCCGCGGTCGAGCCGGGCCGCAATACGAGGGGAGATCGTCCGTGAAACAGGTCGCGCTCTTCGGTGACATAGGGTGCGATGTCGGCCGCGTCGGTTACCGCATATTTGTCGCCGACGATGGCACGAAAGCGCACGACCAGTTCGGGCGAGAGCGGCGGCGCGGCAGGTTGAACGATATTCATCTCGGTCTCTTGTGTTTCTCTTCTTGAAGCAACTAGCACGTCCGCGTCATTCCCGCCCTATCGCGGCGCGGCGCAGCCGGTCATTGATCGCCTCGCCGAGGCCGTGATGCGGCACCGGCATCACGGCGATGGCGCGCGCGCGTTGTAGTCGAGCGCGCGAAGATAACCGAAAAGATTGGCCGCGGCCTCGTTGAGATCGCCCTGCGCGGACAAATTCATCGTCACGGTTGTGGCATCGACGCCCGCCACCACGCCGTCACCGAAGGCCAGCAGCGCCTCGCCGGCCTCAACGCTGACGGCATGGAGCCGCACCGGCGTGCGCGGCGCGTAATGCGAGGCCAGCATGCCCGGCGCCAATGGCTGGCTGGTGTCGCTACCGGGATCGTCGGGCGCCTGCACCAGGAGGCGGCCGAGCACGCGCTCGATCTCGCCGCGCGGCAGGCCGCCGGGACGCAGCAGCATCGGCGCCTCGAAGCATCCGACAATGGTGGATTCGACACCGACCGCGACCGCGCCGCCATCGACGATCAGATCGATGCGCCCGGCAAGGTCGCTGTGCACATGCGCTGCGGTGGTCGGGGAGACATGGCCCGACAAATTCGCCGACGGCGCCACCACCGGCCCGCCGAAGGCACGCAAAATCTCCTGCGCTACCGGATGCGCCGGCACCCGGATCGCCACCGTATCGAGCCCGGCGGTGGCGAGATCGGCCACCGCGCAGCCGTTGGTTCGCGGCAGCACCAGCGTCAGCGGCCCCGGCCAGAACGCTTCGGCCAGTGCCGTCGCCTCGGCGTCGAAACGCCCGATCCGCCGGGCGGCCTCGAGATCGCCGACATGGGCGATCAGCGGATTGAAGGCGGGCCGGCCCTTGGCCTGATAGAGCCGCGCGATCGCCGCCGGGTTGGTGGCGTCGGCGCCGAGGCCATAGACCGTCTCGGTCGGGAACCCGACCAGGCCGCCTTCGGCCAGACAGCGCGCCGCGGCGGCCACGGCGGCCTCGTTGGCGGGCAGAATCGGCGTTGTCAGGCCTACATTCACAGGAATTGGCATCCTCAATTCGGCTTCTTGCGGTGTGCGAAACCCAAGGCTATAAGCCGCGTTCTTGTCGGAGTGTGGCTCAGTCCGGTAGAGCACTGCGTTCGGGACGCAGGGGTCGCAGGTTCAAATCCTGCCACTCCGACCAAGATATTATTGGGCTTTTGCCTCTTTTCCCGAGCATTTTCAAGGTCAACGACCGATACTCGATACCATCGGCAGCGCCGCGCTGCGAACTAGCGGTTGCCGTCGTCTGCCGGGCGCCGATCGCCGATGCTGCCCGACAAACATGAGGATGTTGCATGACCACTTCCGCTGTCAGACCCTACAGAGGCGTCTTCCCGGTGGTTCCGACGGTGTTCGATGCCGCCGGCCGCCTCGATCCCGAAGGCCAGAAGCGCGCCGTCGATTGCATGATCGATGCCGGCTCGCAGGGACTGTGCATTCTTGCGAACTTCTCCGAGCAGTTCGTGCTCACCGACGAGGAGCGCGAACCGTCCTGACCGCCGTGCTGGAGCACGTCGCCGGACGGGTCCCGGTCATCGTGACGACCACGCATTTCTCGACCTTCGTCTGCGCTGAACGCTCGCGCCGCGCGCAGGAGCGGGGCGCCGCCATGGTGATGGTCATGCCGCCCTATCACGGAGCTACTTTCCGCGTGCCGGAACCAGCGATTTACGACTTCTATCGTGGCATCTCCGACGCCATCTCGATTCCGATCATGGTGCAGGACGCACCTGTCGCCGGCACCCCGCTTTCGGTGCCCTTCCTTGCCCGCATGGCGAGAAGATCGAGCGCCTCGCTTATTTCAAGATCGAGGTGCCGCAGGCCGCGGCCAAGCTGCGGGCGCTGATCGAGGCGGGCGGCGCGGCGATCGAGGGTCCGTGGGATGGCGAGGAGGCGATCACGCTGATGGCCGATCTCGAGGCCGGCGCAACCGGCGCCATGACCGGCGGCGGCTATCCCGACGGCATCCGCCAGATCGTAGATCCTTATTTGCCGGCGATCGCGACGCGGCAATGGGCGCCTATGCGCGCTGGCTGCCGCTGATCAATTACGAGAACCGGCAATGCGGGCCGGCCGCATGCAAGGTCCTGATGAAGGAGGGCGGCGTCATCGCCCATGATACGATGCGCGCCCCGCAACCGGCCATGCATCCGGCGACCCGTGCGGGATTGATCGAGATTGCCCGCCGGCTCGATCCCGTGGTGCTGCGCTGGGGGCATTGACGTTGAGTCCCATCCGGATCGCCAGCCGCCGGGCCGACGCCGGATAGTTGAACAGTTCGAAGACTGACCATGCCTGATACAACCATGCCGGTCGCACGAGAGATATTTGGCATCCTGCCTGATGGGCGCGCGGTTGAACGCGTGGTGCTTTCCGATGCCAGCGGCTTCGAGGCGCACATCATTACCCATGGCGCGAGGCTGCAGGCGCTGTGGGTGCCCGATGCGCGAGGGCATCGCGACGACGTCGTGCTCGGCCATGACGATCTGGCAGGCCATCTCGCCGCGCGACGATTTTCGGCGCCACCGTCGGCCGCTATGCCAATCGCATTGCCAACGCGCGTTTCCGCTCGAAGGCTGTGTGGTGCAGCTCGCCGCCAATAACGGGGCGCATGCCCTTCACGGCGGGCTGCAGGGTTTTGACCGGCAGCTCTGGCAAATCGCCGAAATCGAAAACGGCGCGAAGCCCGGCGCGACGCTCGCTTATGTCAGCGCCGACGGCGAGGAGGGCTATCCCGGGCGGCTGGATGTTCGCGTCAGCTATCGCCTGACCGGACCTTCCGAGTTATCGGTCAGCTTTGCGGCGCGGGCTGACCGTCCTACCATCGTCAACCTGACCAATCACAGCTTCTTCAATCTTGAGGGCGCCGCTTCACCTGCGGACGTGCTAGAACATCGGCTGACGGTCGCCGCCGACCGCTTTCTGGCAATTGATCCTGACGCTATTCCGCTGCCGGGGCCGCCGCGGATCGTTGCCGGCACGCCGTTCGATTTTCGAAAGGCTTCCACCATCGGCGCGCGAATCCGCCACGACGATGCGCAGTTGCGGCACGGCAGCGGCTACGACCACAATTTCTGCCTGGATGGCGCCGGCGAAGTGCGGTTCGCTGCACGGCTCGAGGCGCCACGCTCGGGACGAATCCTCGAACTCCTGACCGATCAGCCCGGGCTTCAGGTCTATTCGGGAAACTATCTCGATGGTTCGATTGCGGGCAAGCGAGGCCGCTTGTACCGGCAGTCGGATGTGGTCTGCCTGAACGGCAGATTTGGCCGAATGCGCCGAACCGGCCGGATTTTCCGACCGCGCGTCTTATGCCGGGCGGTGTTTATCGGCACCGCAGTGTCTATCGTTTTTCCACCACGGGCCAGGGGCGATGATTTGGCGAGTGATCTGGCGGAGCAGGTGAGCCACTCAAATATGCTCGGCTGCGTGTGCGGCGAGCAAGGGTCGGCTTCGGCTTGCTCAGTGGTCGTTCGGTTGAAGAAAGCGTTCAAAAGCACCGCTGCGATTGAGGTCAGGATGATGCCGTCGCCAAAGATCGGCTTCAGCGCTTCCGGCAATGTGTGAAAGAAAGTCGGTGCCACGATCGGGATCAAGCCAAATCCGATCGAGACCGCGACCACGAGCACATTGTTGCGCTGGCCCGCATAATCAACGGTCGACAAAATCTTAATGCCGGTCGCCGCCACCATGCCGAACATGATAAATCCGGCGCCGCCGAGCACGCATTGCGGCACGGATGCGACGATAAAAGCAAGCTTGGGGATCAGACCGAGACCCAGCATGATAACGCCACCCATCACGCAGACCCAGCGGCTGTAGACGCCGGTGACGCCAACCAAGCCGATATTCTGCGAATATGAAACATAGGGAAACGTGTTGAAGACCGCGCCTATGATGGTGCCGAGAGAGTCAGCGCGAAGACCACGCTTAACGTCTTCGGGGCCGACATTACGCCCGGTCATCGCACCCAGCGCCAGAAACATCCCGGTCGCTTCGATGAAGACGATCGTCATCACCAGGCACATGGTCAGGCATGGTATCAGGTGAAACTCCGGCAGGCCGAACTGCAACGGCAGCACGATGCGCACCACCGGCTCATTCTGGATGCCGGAGAAATCGGTCCAGCCTAGCGCAATGGTGACGAGGTAGCCGACCGTGATCCCGATCAGCGCCGCCATGTTTTGTAGGAAACCGCTGGCGAACTTGAGAACCAGCAGGATTATGCCGAGCACCAATGCTGCGATCAACAGATAGCCGGCCGCTCCAAAATCCGCCGAAGCCGCTCCCCCGCCGGCCCAATTCACGCCAACCCGCGTCAGCACCACGCCGATCATGGTGATGATGGTGCCGGTGACCACCGCAGGAAAGAACCGGAGCACGTATTTGACGAAAGGCGCGACGCAGAGACCGAATAGGCCGCCGACCAACACCGCGCCGTAGATACCGGTTAGACCAACGCCTGGCATCGCCGCCATCGCCAGCATCGGTGAGATAGCCACCGCCGTGACGCCCATGATGACGGGTAAGCGAATTCCAAAGGGACCGATGCCGATGGTCTGGATCAGTGTGGCAATTCCGCAGGCGAACAGATCGGCATTGATGAGCATCGCGATCTGGTCCTTGGGCAAGTGCAGCGCCCCGCCAAGGATCAATGGCACCGCGACCGCATTGGCGTACATGACCAGGACATGTTGAAGACCGAGGGCGAAAAGCTTTGGCAGAGGCAGGATTTCGTCGACAGGATGGACAGCGTCGGTCATTGCAAGGCCCCAAGCCTAGAATGCGTACTCTCTGGCTGCATTGCATGCCCATGTTGTGCGCTTGCATGCACAAAGATGGTGCAATCGAGGAAATCCGCATGAAGCGCCCGAGTGCGGAATTGATAGCTTTGAAGCGCACCCCAACTCGCTTCAACCGGGCTCCAACACCAGCCGCGCGGCTGCGGTCGTTCGCCGCAGGGTTCTTGCCAAAGATTAATCCGACGAAAAGGACCACGTAATGTGCGTGCTCCATGTTCGGGCGCAGGGGTTTTCCTCACTCAGCATTGGAGATGTCGCATGGACCAACAGTCGAACAGTTCACATCCAGTAGCACACCAAATTCTCAAGCCGCGCCGGCTGACGCTGCTGGCGTCGGTCGCAGCCCTCAGCATGGCCGTGCTGGTGG
>CAVYSR010000024.1:0-312801 GCA_963771225.1 uncultured Pseudomonadota bacterium
AGGCAAATCACTGATTTGCCCGTCGGGCCGCCGCTTCACGGGCAGCGACGATCTCTCAACACGTCATCACCGGGCTCGACCCGGTGATCCATCTTCTTCATAAAACGCTTTGCGAAGACGGAGGATGCCCGGATCAAGTCCGGGCATGACGATGGCAGGACAGCCTTCCAGATCGCGTCGTCACATCGGAGGCTTCACGCCTTCAGCGCCGACTACCACCGCGGCAGCTTCCGGAGCGTCCTTCTTCATGACGACGAAGACCTTGCGCCCAACTGCGAGCTCGCCGGCCGGCGCCTTGACAAAGGAGACAACCGTCGCGTCCGTCGGGATGCTGATCGTCTGTTCTCCGCCTTTATAGTCGACCTTTACCACACGGTCAGTTCCGACATGCTCGATCTTGGAGATATTGGCGTTGGTCATCATGTTCGGCTTGGCTTCGAGATCCCATGGATAGTGCCCTCGGCCAGGCCGCGCAACGATTTATCAAATACATGAACCTCGCGCGCGACGAGCTTGCCGTCCACCTCGAAAGACGTGATGCCGACGAACTTGCCGGACTGGATGGCGCTCATGTCGGCCTTTGTCACCAGGAAAAGGCCGGCGTCGCTGGCGAGTTTGATCGATATCGTTTCGCCCTTGGCGTTTTGAACGCCGATGGTTCCGTCCTTGACCTCGGTCACGGTGCCGCGGATATGCGCCTGAGCGAAGGCCGGCGCGGAAAGCAGCACTCCAGCAAGAACCGCGGCGACTGCAACCGGTACCCTTAGAATTCGAGATATCAGCATTTGGTCGTCCCTCCCTTTGACGCTCCGCACACAAGGTTTTGGCGCAGATTAGCGTAACAACATGCAGGCGGTTGAGCACAATGGCTTCCGCCAAACGACGCG
Organism: uncultured Pseudomonadota bacterium; assembly: GCA_963771225.1. Taxonomy (GTDB): domain Bacteria; phylum Pseudomonadota; class Alphaproteobacteria; order Rhizobiales; family Xanthobacteraceae; genus Bradyrhizobium. The sequence continues at coordinate 888 of CAVYSR010000024.1, forward strand.
TCATCCCATGCTCTCGCCCCAATTTAGTCAATCACTCGCACGCGAAAGATAGGGGGTTGACTCGTTGAGGAGCGGAAGCCGGCCAAGCTGCTATGTGTGATCACGGCGCCGTTACTTTTTGGCTTTCCGCTTCCCGGCCGTCTTTCTTTTCTTTGCCGCCTTCTTCGGGACCTTCGCGCCTTCGGCCCGGGCTTCGGAAAGGCCGATCGCGATCGCTTGTTTGCGGCTCTTGACCGTCTTGCCGGATCGGCCGCTCTTCAGTGTCCCGGCCTTGCGCTTTTTCATGGCGCGCTCGACGTCGGCCGATGCTTTTTTCGAATATTTCCGTGCCATGATTGTCCTCCCGGTTACGGGGAAAATAATCTTTGCAAGCGCGGATGGTTCCCAATTTGACATATGTCACCGTCATGGCCGGGCTCGTCCCGGCCATCCACGTCTTTTCTAATGCTAGGCTTTCAGACGTGGATGCCCGGGACAAGCCCGGGCATGACGACAACTAGCATTACAGTTGTTTTTTATGAAGGTTTCTGAATCCATGGGCAGCTAATTATTTGGAGATCGTGGACGCAAGTAGCGTCGATTGAGGAGACGCTTGCGTTGTGGGCGGCGTCGCTTCGGGAGGTTAAGCAGCGGATACGTCCGTTGTTCACGCAAGAGCGCGTCGCGACAAATGCCGGCCTATTCCTGGAAGGCTTACTCGGAGACGAGCAGCGCAAGACCGGCTGGATGCGCGCGGAGGCGGCTGGCGATCCCGGCCCATGGCGACAACAGGCGATCCTCGGTCGCAGGGATTGGGACGCCGATGCGCTGCGCGACATCGTGCGCGACTATGTCATCGAGCATTTGGCGGATGACGATGCGGTGCTGGTGATCGACGAGACCGGCTTTCTCAAGCAGGGCAAAGCGTCATGCGGGGTGGCGCGGCAATACACTGGTTCGGCAGGAAAGATTACGAACTGCCAGATCGGCGTCTTCGCTGCCTATGTGTCGCGTCATGGTCACGCGTTCATCGATCGCACGCTGTATCTTCCGAAGGAGTGGACCGACGATCCAGATCGTCTGGAAGCCGCATATGTGCCCGTCGATATCGGCTTTGCGACCAAACCAAAGCTTGCATCGAGAATGATCGCACGCGCGATAGCCACGTCAGTACCATTCAAGTGGGTTGCCGGTGACACCGTCTACGGTGTAGGCGACATCGAACAGCAACTACGTCGGGAAGGCAAAGGCTACGTGCTTGGGGTCAGTAGCTCTCATGTGTTCCGATCCTGGGGCAAGCGAGCGCCGGTCGCCGGTACGGCTGCGGAAATCGCCCAGACGCGGCGCGCGTCCGACTGGAAGCGCCTATCAGCGGGAGCCGGAACCAAAGGACCGCGGCTGCACGATTGGTGTTATCTTGAATTGGCCGATCTCGATGCCGGGCAATTCAACAGTGCGAATGACAGTTTGTGGACGCGCGGTCTACTGATCCGCCGTCGTATCGCCGATGACGACCTCGCCTTCTTCACCACCTGGTGCCCGGCGGGAACATCAATTGAAACGTTGGTAGCGGTCGAAGGCCATCGATGGGCGATCGAGGATAGCTTTGAAACCGCGAAAAACCAGTTCGGGCTCGATCACAACGAGAGCAGATCCTGGCATGGCTGGCATCGTCACGTTTCTTTGGTGATGCTCGCCTTCGCCATGATGGCCGCGATCCGATATCGGGCCAATCCGCCGTCGCCCAAAAAAATGAAACGTCGCCCACCAGCAAAACCCAAAGCACAACCACGCCGCCACTGATCCGTTGGTCAATGCAGGAAATCCGTCGCATTGCCATCAGACTCGCTCGAAAGCGCATTCAACCCGCACGCATCATCGCATGGTCTTGCTGGCGCAGAGCCCACCAGGCTGCCGCTCAACGCGCTCACTTCAAATCGAAAAGACAACTGTAATGCTAGGGTTCAGACTTAATTGATCCAATAGGCGACGATGGCGGCGAGGTGGACGGCAGCCAAGAAGTTCCTGGCGAGTTTGTCGTAACGAGTTGCGACCCTCCTGAAGTCCTTGAGGCGGCAGAAGCAGCGCTCGATGACATTGCGCCCTTTATAGGCGCGCTTGCTGAAGGCGTGGAGGGTCACCCTGTTGGATTTGTTTGGAATGACGGGCTTAGCGCCGCGATTGACGATTTCGGCGCGAAAGCCGTCGCCGTCGTAGCCTTTGTCCCCGATGAGGGCAGACATGGGCGGCGCGAGTTCCAAAAGAGCCGGCGCAGCGGCAATATCTGCGTCCTGGCCCGGAGTGAGATGAAATGCGCAAGGTTTACAATCAGGGTCGCTCAGCGCGTGGATTTTCGTGGTCCGCCCGCCGCGCGAGCGGCCGATCGCCTGTTCATGCTCCCCCCTTTTCCGCCGCTCGCCGAGCGATGCGCCTTGATCGAGGTAGAGTCGATGGACAAAATCACGCCGTCCTTGCCGCCGCGGGCGAGCGCTTCAAAGATCGCCTGCCAATGTCCGCGCTTGGCCCAGCGGTTGAACCGATTGTAGATCGTCGTGTAAGGACCAAAGTCAGGCGGGCAATCGCGCCAGCGCGCGCCGCACTGAAGCATGTGAATGATACCGCTGATGATCCGTCGATCGTCATCGCGCGCCGGTCCGGTCTGGTTCGTTGGCAGATGCGCCTTTATCTGAGCCCACTGTTTGTCGTTGAGCCAGAACAATCCCTTGCGCATCGAAGTCCCCCGTGCCGAATCAATTCGGTGCAAGGGAATCAGAGTGCGCTAATTAGGTACAGACCCTAAATCGATATCTAATCCGCCGCGCGCAGCCGATAGCCGATTCCGGTTTCGGTCAGGACGAATTGCGGGCGCTCCGGATCGGCTTCGATCTTCTGCCGGAGCTGGCGCACATAGACCCGCAGATATTGCGCGTCGGTCAGCTCATCCCACAGCTCCTTCAGGAGAAACCGATGGGTCAGCACCTTGCCGGCGTGCTGCACCAGCACGCGCAGCAATTCATATTCCTTCGGCGACAGCCTGACATCCTTGTCGCCGACCTTGACGATGCGCCGCACCAGGTCGACCGACAGATCGCCCGAGCGAAACACCGGACGCTCGCCATGGACCTGCAATTGATGCCGCAACGCCGCGCGCATGCGGGCCAGCAATTCATCCATCCCGAACGGCTTGGTGAGGTAATCGTCGGCGCCGAGATCGAGCGCCTGGACCTTGCCAGCCTCGTCGCCGCGGCTCGAGAGCACCACGATCGGCACGCTGTCATTGCGGCCGCGGATCATGCGCAGCAATTCATGGCCCTGGATATCCGGCAGGCCGAGATCGAGAATGATCAAGGCCGGATCCTGGGCCAGCAATTCGAGCGCGATCTTGCCGTTGGAGGCTTCCAGAATCTCGTAGCCTTGTGTGCTCAACCCCATCCGCAGCAATTTTCGGATCGGCGGCTCATCGTCGATGACCAGGACCTTGATCGGCGTGGCGTTCATGCGGCGGTATCCACTTCACTCGAAAACGCCGTGGTGTCAGCCGGAATCGGCAACCGGATGGTAAGCACGGCGCCGCTGCGATCGGTGCGGTTGGCGGCCGAGATGGTGCCGCGCATCGCCTCGATAAAGCCGCGCGAAATCGCGAGGCCAAGGCCGGTGCCGGGGCGAACATGATCGCCCTTCTGCGCGCGATAAAATTTGTCGAAGATGCTCTCGAGCTCCGCCGGCCGAATGCCGTCGCCTTCATCGATAATCTGCAGCAATATCGAATCCCGGTCGCGCACGGTCCTGATCGATATCGTGGTGCCCATGGGGGCATATTTCGCCGCGTTGTCCAGGAGGTTGAACAGCACCTGCTCGAACAGCACCGCGTCCAGCTCCAGCATCGGCAGGTCGGCGGCGAGATCGAGCAGGACCTTGTGGCCCGCCAGCATCTTGCCGGCGCGCCGCAAGGCGCTGCCGATGATCTCGCCGATATCCTGCCGGGCGGTGTTCGGCACCACGGCGCCGGATTCCAGCTTGGTCATGTCGAGCAGGTTGGCGATAAAACGATTAAGCCGCTCGGACTCGTCGATCACGGTGGCGAGCAGATCGTGCTTCTCGGCGTCGGAAAGACCGCTGGACAGATCCCGCATGGTAGAGGCAGCACCAAGCACCGAGGCCAGCGGCGTCTTGAGGTCGTGCGAGATCGAGGTCAGGAGTGCGGCGCGCAAGCGGTCCGACTCCACGGTGCGCTTGACGCGATCCATGTCCTCGACCAGTTGCACCCGTTCGATTGCGAGCGCTCCCTGGTCCACCAGCGCATCGAGCAGGCGGCGCTGGTCCGGGGTCAAGAGCGGACCTGTCCGGTCGTCGTCGATGCCGATGACGCCGATCGGGCCGCGCCCGGTTCGCATCGGCAGGAACAGCCGCTTGGCGCCCGGCAGCGTATCGGAGCCGCGCCCCGCCGTGCGGTCGTTGGCCCACGCCCAGTTCGCGGCGGCCAGATCCGCCTTGTCCAGTTGATCCTCCGGCGGATATCCCGTCTTGACGGTCAGGACCCCATCCTCGGGCAGCAGCAGCACCACTCGTACTTTCAGCATCAACGCGGTCTGATAGGCGGTCGCCCACAACACATCGTCGAGCGTCGCGGTGCCGGCGAGCTTGCGGCTGAAGGCGTAAAGCGATTCGGTGGTTCGCACCCTGCCGATCGCCGACACCGCCTGGGTACGCACCCGTGACCCGACATTGGAAACCAGAAGCGCAATCAGCATGAAAAAGAAAAAGGCCGCGACATTGGTCGGGTCGGTGATGGTGAAGGTATAGACCGGCGGCAGAAAGAAGAAATTGTAGCACAGCGACGCCGCGACGCTGGCCAATAGCGACGGCCACAGGCCGTAGCGAACCGCCACGCTCACCACCGCCGTGAGGAACACCAGATCGACATTCTCGATACCGAATGGGCGCTGGATCAGTTCGGCGGCAAGAAGACCGATCGCCACGATCACCAACGCCATGAGGTAAGGTTTCGGGTCGAACGGCTCGGCTCGCGCCGCGGTCTGTACTGCGGACTTGGGCGCGGCCCCGGCCGGCAGCTCATCACCGGCGATGACGTTGACGCTGATATTGCCGGCGCGCCGCACCAGATCGTGCACCACCGAGCCGCGCATGATCTCGAACCACCACGAGCGGGTCGCCTTGCCGATGATGATCTGGGTAACGTTGTTGGCCTGCGCGTAGCTGATGATGTCATCGGCAATGCGGCGTCCCACGCCGGGAATGGTCAGCGCTTCGCCGCCCAGCGCCTCGGCCAGCCGCAATGTGTCGGCGAGCCGGTCGCGCTGCTCGTCGGTCAATTGCAGGCTTCGCCGGGTCTCGATGCTGATGGCGGTCCACGGCGCATGCAGGCGATCCGCCAGCCGCTTGGTGTAGCGCACAAGGCCCGCCGCGCGCGGATCCTCGCTGAGGCAAACCAGGATGCGCTCGCCCGCGGCCCAGGGGCCGGCGATGGCGTTGGCCTGCATATGAGTCAGGAGCTGTTCGTCGACCCGCTCGGCGGTGCGTCGTAGCGCCAGTTCGCGCAGCGCCGTCAGGTTGCCCGGCGAGAAATAATGCTCCAGCGCGCGTTCGGCCTGCTTGGGGACATAGACCTTGCCTTCCTTAAGCCGCTGAATCAGGTCGTCCGGCGTCAGGTCAATCAGTTCGATCGCGTCGGCGCGGTCGAACACCGAATCCGGCACGGTCTCGCGCACCCGCACATGGGTGATCTGCGCGACCACGTCGTTGAGGCTCTCGATGTGCTGGATATTCACGGCCGTATAGACGTCGATGCCCTGCGACAGCAGTTCCTCGACGTCGAGATAGCGCTTCGGATGGCGGCTGCCCGGCGCGTTGGTATGGGCGAGCTCGTCGACCAGCGCGAGCTGCGGACGGCGCGCGATCAGCGCGTCGAGGTCCATCTCGCCGAGCACCTGCTCCTTGTAGTCCAGCCGCTTGCGCGGCAGGACTTCAAGGCCTTGCAGCAGCGCCTCGGTCTCCGCCCGGCCGTGGGTTTCGACGACGCCGACGACAACATCGATGCCGGCTTTCAGCTTGGCATGCGCGCTCTGCAACATCTCGTAGGTCTTGCCAACCCCGGGGGCGGCGCCGACGAAGATCTTCAGCTTGCCGGCCTGGTCGTGCTCACGCCGCGCCGCCTCCAGCAGCGCATCCGGCGAGGGTCTCTTTTCAGGATCGAGGCGCTGATTTGCCATAAGGCATTATAGTCCTGAGACCCCGATGGGGCCTAGAGGTTTGATTGAACCGCTCTGTTTTTTGTCTGCGTGTTTTCTTAAACCTCCTTTAAGCTTTGGCACGGCTATTTCGAAGCCGCCGCATCCAGCGCCAGATTCAGCGCCAATACGTTAACGCGGGGCTCGCCGAGCAATCCCGCAAGGCGGCCTTCGGTGTTCTCCGTAATCAGCTGGCGGAGGCGATCTTCCGGTATCTGGCGCGCCTTGGCCACGCGCGGCACCTGGAACAGTGCGCCCTCCGGCGAGATATTCGGATCGAGCCCGCTGCCGGAAGTGGTGACAAGATCGACGGGAACGGGGACGGAAGCATTCTCGGCTTTCAATTTGTCGACGTCTTCCTTGACCCGGTCGTTCAGCGCCTTGCTGGTGGGGCCGAGGTTGGAGCCGCCGGAATTGGCGGCGTTATAGGGCGCAGGCACCGTCTTGGTGGAATCGGCAGGATCCGGTGCGGTCGTGGCCGAGGGGCGGCCATGGAAATATTTGTCGTCCTTGAATTCCTGCCCGATCAGGGCGGAGCCGACCACTTTGCCGTTCTTTTCGATCAGGCTGCCTTGCGCCTGTTTCGGGAAGATCGCGCCTGCGATCGCGGTCATGGCGAGCGGATAGGCGAGGCCCGTGATCAGCGTCAGCACCACAAGCACGATGATGGCGGGGCGAATTTCTTTCAACATGATGTCTCTCCTCAGTAGTCTTTTCCGTCATTGCCTGCGACAAAGGAACGTCATTGTGAAGGGAGCGAAGCGACGAAGCAATCCAATCTTCCTTTGTCGCTCTGGATTGCTTCGCTGCGCTCGCAATGACGATGTTAAGCCAGTCAAGCCAGATGCAAGGCGGCGACCACGAGGTCGATGGCCTTGATGCCGATAAACGGAATGATGATGCCGCCGAGGCCGTAGACCATCAGGTTACGCCGCAACAGCGCGCCGGCCCCGATCGCGCGATACGCCACGCCCTTCAGCGCCAGCGGAATCAGCCCGATGATGATCAGCGCATTGAAGATGATGGCCGACAGGATCGCGCTTTGCGGGCTCGCCAGATGCATGACATTGAGCACGCCAAGCTGCGGATAGAAGGCGAGGAACATCGCCGGGATGATGGCGAAATACTTCGCGACGTCGTTGGCGATCGAGAACGTCGTCAGCGCACCGCGGGTCATCAGGAGCTGCTTGCCGATTTCGACCACCTCGATCAGCTTGGTCGGGTTGGAGTCGAGATCGACCATGTTGCCGGCCTCGCGCGCCGCCTGGGTGCCGGTATTCATGGCAACCCCGACATCGGCCTGCGCCAGCGCCGGCGCGTCGTTGGTGCCGTCGCCGCACATCGCCACCAGCTTGCCCTTGGCCTGCTCGTCGCGAATGAGCTTCAACTTGTCTTCCGGGGTTGCCTGCGCGAGGAAATCGTCGACGCCGGCTTCGGCCGCGATCGCCGCCGCCGTCATCGGGTTGTCGCCGGTGATCATCACGGTGCGGATGCCCATGCGGCGGAGTTCAGCGAAGCGCTCGCGGATGCCGCCCTTGACGATGTCCTTGAGATGAACCACGCCGAGCAGGCGACCGTCCTTGGCGACGGCGAGCGGCGTACCGCCTGACTTGGCGATTTCATCCGAAATCGCCTTGATCTCGCGGGCGATGTCGGAGCTGAGCGACGGCTGCACCGCGCGGAGGGTATTTCCCGACGCCACGGCGCGGGTGTCGCCGCTGACATAGTTCAGGATCGCATCGACCGCGCCCTTGCGGACCGACGATGCCCCTGCATCGACGCCGCTCATGCGGGTTTGCGCCGTGAACGGAATGAAGGTCGCGTTAAGCTCGGCCATGTCGCGGCCGCGGATGCCGTATTTTTCCTTGGCCAGCACCACGATCGATCGCCCCTCGGGGGTCTCGTCGGCCAATGAGGCGAGCTGCGCCGCATCGGCCAGCTCCTGCTCGGTCACGCCACGCACCGGCCGGAATGCCGTCGCCTGGCGGTTGCCGAGCGTGATGGTGCCGGTCTTGTCCAGCAACAGCGTATCGACGTCGCCGGCGGCCTCGACCGCGCGGCCCGACATCGCCAGCACATTGAACCGCACCAGACGGTCCATGCCGGCAATGCCGATCGCCGACAACAGCGCGCCGATGGTGGTCGGAATCAGGGTGACGAACAGCGCCACCAAAATCACGACCGAAATCTGGCCGCCGGCGTAAGCCGCATAGCTCGGGATGGTGACGGTCGCGAACACGAAGATGATGGTGAGGCCCGCGAGCAGGATGTTGAGCGCGATCTCGTTCGGCGTCTTCTGCCGCTCGGCGCCCTCGACCAGCTTGATCATGCGGTCGATAAAGGTCGACCCTTGCGCCGCGGTGATGCGGACGCGGATCCAGTCGGACAACACCTGTGTGCCGCCGGTGACCGCCGAACGGTCGCCGCCGGATTCGCGGATCACGGGCGCGGACTCGCCGGTGATCGCGGCCTCGTTCACTGAAGCCACGCCTTCGATCACTTCGCCATCGGAGGGAATGTTATCGCCAGCCTCAACCAGCACGATATCGCCGACCTTGAGGCTGGTGCCGGACACCAGCCGATAGGCCTTGTCGGAACCCGTCAGCAGCTTGGCCTGGCTCTCGGTGCGGGTCTTCTTGAGCGATTCGGCCTGCGCCTTGCCGCGGCCTTCCGCGACCGCCTCGGCGAAATTGGCGAACAGCACCGTGAACCACAGCCACAGGATGATCTGGAAGGTGAAGCCGAGATTGGCGCCGCCGGTCACGAGGTCGCGCAGGAAGATCACCGTTGTGAGCGCGGCGACGACCTCCACCACGAACATCACCGGGTTCTTGATCATCAACCGCGGATCGAGCTTGACGAACGACGAGCCGATCGCGGGAAAGACGATCTTCGGATCGAGCATCGCCGACACCGGCACCCGTTTCTGCAGTTTCATGGTTTCCATGGACATAACTCCGAAAGAAGATCGATCAGAACAGGGTGTGGGCGTTCATCGCGAGATGCTCGACGATCGGCCCGAGCGCCAGCGCCGGGAAGAAGGTCAGACCGCCGATGATCAGGATCACGCCGACGACGAGGCCGACGAACAGGCCGCCGGTGGTCGGCAGGGTGCCGGCGGAGGCTGGGATCGACTTCTTGCCGGCCAGCGAGCCTGCCAGCGCCATCGCGGGCACGATCATGAAGAAGCGGCCGACGAACATCGAACACGCCAGAGTCAGGTTGAAGAAGAAAGTGTTGCCGGTGAGGCCGGCGAAAGCCGAGCCGTTATTGCCGGTCGCCGAGGTATAGGCATAGAGCACCTCGGTGAAGCCGTGCGGTCCGGCATTGGCCATCGACGCCACCGCCGACGGCAGCACCACCGCGACGGCAGTCCAGCCCAGATACATCAGCGGCAGCACCAGGATGGCGAGCATCGCCATCTTGACCTCGCGCGCCTCGATCTTCTTGCCGACATATTCCGGGGTGCGGCCGACCATCAGGCCGGCGACGAAGATCGCCAGCACGACGAACAGCAGCATGCCATAGAGGCCCGCGCCGACACCGCCGACGATGATTTCGCCGAGTTGCATGTTGATCAGTGGAATCATGCCGCCGAGGGCTGTAAATAAGTCATGCATGGCGTTGACGGCGCCGCAGGAGGCGGCGGTGGTGATGACCGCGAACAGCGAGGAGGCGACGATGCCGAAACGAACTTCCTTGCCTTCCATGTTGCCGCCGGTCAGGCCGAGCGCCTCTAGCGCAGTGGTGCCATTGGCTTCCGCCCAATAGGTGACGGCGACGCCCGACAGGAACAACACACCCATCACGGCCAGGATGGCCCAGCCCTGACGCTGGTTGCCGACCATGCGGCCGAACACATTGGTGAGTGCGGCGCCGAGCGCGAAGATCGAGATCATCTGCACGAAATTCGACAAGGCGGTCGGATTTTCGAACGGATGCGCGGCATTGGCATTGAAGAAGCCGCCGCCATTTGTGCCGAGCATCTTGATCGCCACCTGGGAAGCCACCGGACCGACCGCGATGGTCTGCTTGGCGCCTTCCAGCGTGGTGGCATCGACGTAAGCACCCAGCGTCTGCGGAATGCCCTGCCAGACCAGGAACAGCGTATAGACGATGCAGAGCGGCAGCAGCACATAGAGCGTGCAGCGCGTCACATCGATCCAGAAATTACCGATGGTGCGCATCGAGGAACGGGAAAAGCCGCGGATCAGCGCCACCGCGAGCGCGATGCCGGTGGCCGCCGACAGGAAATTCTGGTGCGTCAGCCCCAGCATCTGCACGAGATAGGACAGCGTGCTTTCGCCGCCGTAATTCTGCCAGTTGGTGTTGGTGATGAAGCTGATCGCCGTATTGAAGGAAAGATCCTGCGCGACGGCGGATTGTGCCGCCGGGTTGAACGGCAATATCGCCTGCAGCCGCATCACCGCATAAAGGATGAGAAAGCCACCGACATGGAACAGCAGCATCGCGACCGTATAGGTCAGCCAATGCTGCTCGCGCTTCTCATCGACGCCGCCGATCCAGTAAATCCCGGCCTCGACCGGTCGCAGGATCGGCGACAGGAAGGTGCGCTCGCCGTTGAAGACGCGCGTCATGTACCAGCCCAGCGGTTTGACCAGCGCGACCACGATCGCGCAGTACAGAATGATTTGAATCCAGCCAATGACGGTCATCGGGATGTCCCTTTAGAAGATGCGCGGAACCGGTTCGAACGACGCGATCAGAACCGCTCGGGCCGCAGCAGCGCGTAGGTCAGGTAAAACAGCAGGCCCGCGGAGACGAGACCGGCGAGTGCATAATCGAAAATCATGGTCGTTCTCCTCTCAAAGCCGTTCGCAGGCGTAGGCGTAGCCCACCGCAGCCACGAAGAAGCCAAGGCCGAGGGCCACCATCAAGACGTCCAGCATGAGTTGCTCCTGTAGCGGTATCATCTGCGGGGCCAGACCAATGGCCCTCTCCTGCTGGGTGGAGAGGTGCCATCCGGCGCATAGGTTTTCGAGACGAGGGTCGGCGCAACGTTATAGGAATCTCATAAAGACGCGTCCGCACCGCCCCATGGTTCCGGCCAACGCGAGGGGTCCATTGGCGCAGCTGCCGGAGCTGCTCGGGCGCTAGCCCTTTCTCCACGCACCCCTATGAAATGCCTATATTTCGGGGCTCGGTCCCACCTCGTTTTCAAACAGCGTTTTGATCATGTTGCAGGCGCGGTCGCGGCCCGCTTGATGCGAGATGACGCCATGCCCCTTTCAAATCGTCATGACTCCGGCCCGCTCAACAATCGCCTTCGCGACGCCGATTCCGTGACGGCAAAGCTGATGTCTCAGCTCGTCGCCGCAACATGCCGCCGCTATCCGTCGGTGGGACAGGCTGCAAAGACCGCGCGGATCGAACGCTTGATCAGCTCGCAAGCCTGGACCGACGCCGCACTGGCGCTGATCGACTTCGAGCTGCCGCAATGGCAGGTTCGCCGGATTGCCTATGATGAGGGCGAATGGCATTGCGCGCTGTCCCGCGCGCGGGAAATTCCCGAATGGCTCGATCAATCGATCGAAACCCGGCACGCGGAGTTGCCGCTGGCTATTTTGACCGCATATCTCGACGCCCAGTCCGTCAGCGCGCCGTCGCCGCGGACCAGCGTCCCCACCGTGCCGCGCGACGCCAACGCTTTCTACACGCCGTTCTGCTGCGACAATTTCGCGTAAGCGGCGAACAACAAAGATCCCCGTCAGAGCTACCCCGTGCAGTTTCGACCTTGTGGAGTATTGAACCTTGGCGCAGTTTCGCGGTCTACCGCAAGAAATGAGATCGACACAGGTGATGGTTCGCTTCGCCTTGCGAATCGTCATCCTGGCTATTTTCGCAAGCTTTGGCGGCATCGGCTTCGGCAGAAGTCTGGCGACGTTGCTGTGGATGTCCACCGTCTTCAGCGCCGTGGTGGGCGCGGTCCGGCGCGAGCCACTCTTTGACATCACGCTTAATCACTGGGATGAAACCGCGGCCTATGCGGCGCTGTGCTGCCTCACCATCGCATTCCATCACGCCGCCGCGTTGTGAGACGGCGGATCGCGCAATCTTGTTGCGCTCCCGATCTTATGCCGCCCGATCTTATATCGCGACCGACTTTATATCGCTCCTATGAGATCGCCGGCTTGACGCTCTCGAATTCATATCCGCCTGAGAAGATATTGCGGGGCACGAGTGAAGCTGTCTCACAGCCCCACTCGTCACCAGAAGGAATACCAACGTGAAGCTCGTCGAACCTCCATCGTGCAGCTCTGCATCCACTATCGTCTTTATCGGCCGCAACAGCCGCGGCAACTGGGTCGTCCAGGAACAGAACGGCCTCTATGGCGGCCTGTTCGTCAACCGCACGCAAGCCATCCGCTATGCGCTGTTCGAAAATGGCCATCATCCCGAAACCATCGTCGAACTCAAGCGCGCCATCGAACTCGATATGAGCGCCAGACGCCCCTCCTCCGGTCACCTGCCCGCCGCAAGCGCGCATCCGCGCCGCGTTGCATGACGGCCGCCATCCAGGAGAGCAAGATGTTTCAGCCAGATTCCGCTGCAACCCGCGAGCAGGTCGCCGATACCATGATCGGACTCACCCGCCTGTCCAATTCGCATCGCGTCATTGTCGCCGGCAGCGACAGCCTCGAGCTGTCTCTTTGCCTGCGGCGGCGCGGTTTGGTTCACGTCGCCACCACCACGACATCCCGGATTCCGCGGCGGCAGCACGCGGTCGGCCTGATCACCGGCCAAGTCTCGCTGCTCGCCATCGAAACGGCACTCGCGCAGATATCTCAATACCTCTCCGCCAGTGCTGCGATCGCCGTCCTGATCGATTCCCGCGAAAGCGGCTTCTGCCTGAAGGTCCGCAACCGGCTGCAGCAGATGGGCTTCCGGATCGAAGCCGGCGTCAGATGCCAGCAGGGCCTGGTGCTGTCAGCGTATCGGCAAAACTTCGGCGAACGCGGCGTCGGCGAAATGGAAAATGTGGCGTGAAACCCGATGACCGTAGTTGCAAGTCCCGCGATCTGGCTCGCCGGCACCATCGCCGATCTTCCCACCCCGTTCGATGACGACGGCGGCATCGATCTCGTCGCATTGGCCAGGCTTTGCGAACGGCAAATCGAGGCGGGTGCCTCGGCGATCGTGGTCGGTGAAACCGCCGGCGAAGCTGCAACCCTGACGCCGGCCGAGCACGACCGCATCGTCCGCGCCGCGGTCCAAACCGCGCGGGGCCGCATTCGGATCATTGCGGGGGCGGGATCGAATTCGACCCGTCAGGCCATCGAACTGACTGGGCATGCCGAGGCGGCGGGCGCCAGCGCCGTGCTGTCGGTCGTGCCTTATTACAACAAGCCGATGCAGGCCGGCATCCATGCGCACTTTCGGGCGGTCGCGGACTCGACTTCCCTTCCCGTCATCCTGCACGACATTCCGTCGCGGACGATCCGCGAATTGTCCGACGGCACGCTGCTGCGGCTCGCAGAGTCCAGGCAGTTCATCGGCCTGAGGGATGCAACCTGCGATATGGCGCGTCCGCTGCGCTTGCGGCCGCTGTTACCGACCGGGTTTCGGCTATTGTCCGGCGACGACGCCACTGCGCTTGCCTTTGTCAGCCTTGGCGGGGATGGCTGCATATCCGCGATATCGAATGTCGCGCCAGGATTGTGCCAGGCCGTTTTCTCGAACTGCCGGCAGGGACGGTTGCAGTCCGCGAGATACCTGCAACACCGGATGGCGCCGCTGACGGCCGCCCTCGCCAAAGAAAGCCCTGCCGCCCTGAAATATGCGTTGAGCCTGCTGGGCCTGATGCGCCCCACCACCCGCCTGCCGATCGTTGAACTGGCTGAAGGCGCAAAAGCCGAGGTCGCGCGCGCCATCGCCGAGATCAGCGACGAGGATCTGGCCGGCCCGGGCGAGGGCTGGCACGGCCTTGATCATGACGTTGCCGCCCGCCATTGATCCCCGTTATTTCGAATCGCGCTGGGCCATTTTCGGTTCAGTGGCTTCATCCTTCGAGACGCCCGCAAGAGCGGGCTCCTGAGGATGAGGAAACGGACGAACTGCAGGGGACAAAGCGTCCGCGCATCCGAATCCTCATGGTGAGGAGGCGCCCTTGCGCCGTCTCGAACCATGGCCGCGGGGCCATCCCTTCGAGACGCGCGCAAGTGCGCTCAGGATGAGGTCTCACCGTTCGCGACATGAATACTTTTACCAACTAGCTATTTTTACCAACTAGCCATGGCGGCGCTGTGGAACTACCTCTTCTTCCACGTTGGAGCTGTTATCGATCCCTACGCGTCATTTTCAAGACGTCCACTCGCTTGCCTTTGTCATCCGGCTTTGGCCGAATCCCTTGGTTGAAAACTCTCAAAACGCCCAGGATATCCGATGAACGTCAGCAACGCAGACCTGTCCACCACGCTAGACCGCATTCTCGACACCGCGGCGAACAACCTCAGGGTCGCGAAGATCCTGATCCAACTGGGTCTCGACCCCGACAACATCACGTACGACGCATTGTTCAATCGCCTGCTGGAACTTGTGCTGGCCAACATCACCCTTGCCAACATGTTTGCCCTGGTTGGCTCAATCTTCTTTGTCGCTACTCTGCTGACGCAGACGATGGTGCCGCTACGCGTCGCCAATATGATCGGCTGCACATTCTTCGTCGGCTTTGGCGCGCTCGCCGGAGACATCAAGACCTTTCTCCTGTATCTGCTGTTGCTTCCCATCAACGCCGTTCGCCTTCGTCAAATGCTCAATCTCGTGAAGAAGGCACGCGCGGCGACGCAGGGCGATATGTCGATGGAATGGCTGAAGCCGTTCATGAGCGAGCGAAAATACCGCAAGGGCGATATCTTGTTCAAAAGGGACGATGCGGCAAACGAGATGTTTTTGACCGTTACCGGAGAATTCCTGGTCACCGAGATCGACGTCAAGCTTCCGCCGGGACGTCTCATGGGCGAACTTGGCTTCCTTTCGCCTGACAACCGGCGGACGGCGACGGTCAAATGCACCGAGGATGGCCAGGTCCTGACCATCACTTATGAAAAGCTGCTCGAGCTCTACTTTCAGAACCCGCAATTCGGCTATTACTTTCTCGTCCTGACCAGCCAGCGCCTGCTGGAGAATATCTCGAGGCTTGAGGGGATCGTCGCGCAAAACAAAATCACGCTGCAGGGCGTGGCTCCGGGCCGCTAACTGTCGCAACTACCTCTTCGATCATGGATCGCGCTGGGGCATTTTTCGGCTCGGTCCAACTATAAAGTGTTTAGGGGTCGTCATTGCGAGGAGCGAAGCGACGAAGCAATCCACTCTTGGGCGGGCGAAGGCTGGATTGCTTCGCTACGCTCGCAATGACGGCCCTAATCCATTGACTGTTTCTTGAGATGGACTTTGAGGAGCGCCGCGATGCGTCTCAAAGGATGAAGCCGTCGGACTGCCGAACGCCTTAGAAATCCCACTTATCGCCCAGAATCAGCGGCCGCTGCGGGAACCTGGCCGCATCGCTATCCGAATCGCGGTTGCCACGCGCGGCAGGCTCCGACGACCAGTCAGCGCGGGAGCCGAAGGCGTCACTGGTGCGGCTGATGGCCCGGCGCACCAATGCGCCCAGCCCGGAGGCAATCGGGGATCGGCCGACGCCGGCCGGTTCATGAAGCCTGTCCTGATGCGAGCAAAGTGCGGTCATGCCGGATCTTCCAACATCCGGCGCAGGAGGCGCGCCGGATCAGGTACAGGATGCGACCAAAACCATAGGAAATCGAGATGACCCGCCGCGCTCTGTCATAGCCACGGCATAAAGACCGGCCGGATTTTGTCTCAGGTCCTCTCCATGCACTCTTCGATGTAGAACCAGCGGTTGTCGCCCTCAAGTCCCTTCGCCTTCACCTCTTTGCGGCAGGCCCGGAGCTTGGGCCTGTTCTGGTTCCACTTCGCGCGCATCTCCTTGAGGCGTTCCATCGTCAGCTTCATCCTCGACATCTTCGGTTGTGCCGCGGGATCGGCGGTCTGTGCCGATGCCGTGACAAGCATGCCCGAGATCAGGAGTATGGCGGCGAGGCAAACACTGGTGCGAAACATGGGTTATTCCCCGATCTTGTTCGTTGGATTTTTCGGAAAAGACAGATCCACCGCGGGGCGGTAAGATTTTTTGCGCACCCGCGGGCAAGTAGCTGACGATCAGAAGATCTTGGCCGCGCTCTGTAGCGTGGTCCAGATACCCCAGGCCAGCGGAATGCCGACGAAGGCCCAGAACAGCGCCGCTTTGGCGTCGAGACCGCCTCTTCCGATACCGAATGATCCTGAAGCCACGCCGGCGCTTGCGCCAGCAGTCTGCAGCTTTGCGAGATCCGCCTCGCTCATGTGCCATTTCGGATCGACCGGCTTGATCAGATAATTGCAGATCAATCCGGCGACCAGCATCGCGCACAGGATATACATCGTCGTGTTGTAAAGCTGGTCGCGCGGCACGCCGGCGGCGAGCTGGAACTCGCGGATGTAGTTGACGACCACCGGACCGATGATGCCCGCCGTCGACCACGCGGTCAGCAGCCGTCCGTGAATGGCGCCCACGAACTGCGTTCCGAACATGTCGGCCAGATAGGCCGGCACGGTCGCAAAGCCGCCGCCATACATCGACAGGATGATGCCGAAGCCCAGCACGAACAGCAGCTTCGAACCCATCGCGGCGAAGGTCGGCGCCAGCGCGTAGAGCGCGATGCCGAGCAGGAAGAAGCAGTAATAGGTCCCCTTGCGGCCGATGCGATCGGACAGCGACGCCCAGAAGAAGCGGCCGCCGATGTTGAACAGCGACAGCAAGCCGGTAAAGCCGGCCGCGATCGCCGCGATAGAGGCTTTTTGCGCGACGCTCAACGCATTGAAGCCGACATCCGGCAACCCGATCAATTTGCCGGCGAAGATTTCCTGCAACATCGGCGACGCCATGCCGATCACGCCGATGCCGGCGGAAACGTTCAAAGTCAGCACCCACCAGATCAGCCAGAACTGCGGCGTCTTGTGCGCATTGTCGAGATGCACATTGTTCTGGGTGATCATGGCGTTGTTCCTGGCGGCGGCGTCCAGCCATCCGGAATGCCAGCCCGCCGGGGGTCACGCGATAGGAGAAGGCGCCGATGGTCATGAAGACGAAGTAGATCACGCCGAGGGCGGCGAAGGTCTGCCAGACGCCGACCGAGGTCGGGGTCTTGAAGTAGTTGATCAGGATGTTCGCCAGCGGCGCGCCGATCATGGCGCCGCCGCCGAAGCCCATGATGGCCATGCCGGTCGCCATGCCGCGATGATCGGGAAACCATTTGATCAGCGTCGACACCGGAGAAATGTAACCGAGCCCGAGACCGACGCCGCCGATCACGCCGGCGCCGAGCCACATGATCCAGAGCTGATGGACATAAATTCCGAAGGCGCCGATCAGCAGGCCGCCGGCCCAGCACAAGGCCGCGACAAAGCCCGCCTTGCGCGGACCGACCCGTTCGAGCCAGCCGCCCCAGATCGCGGCCGACACGCCGAGCAGCACGAAAAACAGCGTGAACATCCAGCCCAGGCTGGCCACTTTCCAGTCACAGGTGGTGGTGAACAACTCCTGAAGCAGGGTCATGTCCGGGCACGCCTTCGGCGCGGTCAGTCCGACGGCGCGCGACAGCGGCAGCCAGAACACACTGAAGCCGTAGGCCATGCCGATGCACAGATGGATGCAGAGTGCGGCGGGCGGCACCATCCAGCGATTGAAGCCCGCCGTCGCGATGGTCCGCTCGCGATCGAGAATGCCCGCCCCGGCGCCGGTCATGGTTCCAGCGCCTTCAATTGTAGCCATCGATCCCTCCCCTACGGCCGCCCTTGATGGGCATTTCTGCCGCCCGCAATCCTGTTACCCCAGTCGCTTCTTCATCTTCTGCCGCTTCGCCGCAAGTGCGTCACCAAATTGCTGCCCCGCACCATTCTGAACGCGCTGGAATTGCCCAGGCGCATCGGACAATTCTAGCATATGATGCGACACGTTGTGCCTGCGGCAAGTTCCGCGCGCCCGCCCGCCTCCGCCACCTGCGATGAGAATTGGGGCAGAAGCCGCGCCCCGTGTCGATAGGAAAAAGGTAGCGGTCGAACCGGGATGATGTGCTGTCCGCAGCCGCGGGACCGGCTAGACGGCTTGACCGATGCCATGTTCGGCGTAGCATCCGGCGAACGTTGATGCGGGATGGAGTTCCCCGACACCCGCCGCAAGGCTGATGACTCCTACCGGGCGCGCTTGCGTCGGTAGGAGCTATTTCCTTCCAGCCCGCGCCCGAGAAAGGGCGCGCGATGACCGGAATTCCGAATTCAACCTTGATTGCGCTGTGGGTTGTTGGTTCGTGCTGGTCGGTCTCGTTGATCGGATACCTGTTCGACGGGCCCGCGGACCTGGTGATTCCGCTGGTCACCTTCGGCGCGCTGACGGGCGTCGCCGAGTGGGTCATGCGAAGCAAGGAACGTTGATTTCCAATTCTCTTTTGGATTTCAAGTCTCTTTTGATCTCCAATTCTCTTTGAACTTCTAGGTTGCTTGCGAAAGCTGGCTGGTCTTTTCGATCAGGAACACGATCCGATGCTCCGCGCGTTCGGTGATCTCGACCTTGTCGCCGGTCTCCCGGATCAGATGGGGGATATCGATCACCGACAAGGGATCGGTGCAGTGAACTTCCAGGCGATCGCCCGGCGTCAGCGCCTTCAGCGCCTTGCGTGTCCTCAAGGCCGGCAACGGACACTTCAGTCCGGCGAGGTCGAGTTTTGTCAGTCGCGCCATTTTGCTGCTCAGGTCTCGACCGGGCTGCGCGCCAGCATGTCCTCGATACGGGTGGCGAACCGGTGCATCATGGCGGCGACCGCCGGGATGTCGTCGAGATGGGCTGTCGGGAGCGCGGTTTCAACCGCGCGCATCGGTGACCAGGCCGACGATGCCGGGATCCTGCGGGAACAGCAGCGACTTGCCATTGGCTGATCGATGCACCTCGATCTTGCGATGCGGTTCGGACCTGAAGCCTTCGATCACGACCAGATCGACCCGCGCCATCTTCGCCAGCAATTCCGGCAGCCTTGGTGCTGCGGCGCCGCGCAATTCATGCATCAGCGCCCAGCGCTGGCTGGAGGACACCAGCACTTCGGCAGCGCCCGCCTGCCGGTGCACCCAGGAATCCTTGCCGGGAATGTCGACATCGAAATCATGATGGGCGTGCTTGATGACGGAAACACGCAGGCCTTCAGCGTTGAAATACGGGATCAGGCGCGCCAGCAGCGTGGTCTTGCCGGCGCCGCTCCATCCCGCAAGACCGATCACTTTCATGCTGTTCTCCGAGCCTGCATCCTTACCGTCATTGCGAGCGAAGCGAAGCAATCCAGCTTTTGCTGCATCTCTGGATTGCTTCGCTGCGCTCGCAATGACGGATCCAGGTTAGCATTCGCCTAAATCCGGCCTGCTTTATATCGGCCGACGGGCAATGTCATGCTATCGAGCTGAGCCATGACCCAAATCGTGAATATTCCGGCGACGTCAAGGGACGCGCCGGCAACGTCAAGGGACGCGCCGGCGACGCCGGGCGTGCTGCTCGCCGGCGGGCTGGCGCGGCGGATGGGCGGCGGCGACAAGCCGATGCGCCCAATCGGCGGCCACACCATCCTGGCGCGCGCGATCGCGCGGCTGAAGCCGCAATGCGACGGACTTGTTCTCAGCGCCAATGGCGATCCGGCACGGTTCGCTGACTTCACCCTGCCCGTCATCGCCGACACCGTGGCGAACCATCCCGGACCGCTGGCGGGCATTCTCGCTGCCCTCGACTGGGCCGCGGCCAACCGGCCCGAGGTATCCTGGGTTTTGAGCGTGGCGGCGGATTGTCCGTTCCTGCCGCGCGATCTGGTCGCGCGACTGCATCACGCGCGCGCCGAACAGGACGCCGAGCTTGCGGTCGCCGCCTCCGGCGGACGATCGCATCCGGTGATCGGGCTATGGCGCGTCGGCTTGCGCGAGGAGCTGCGCCACGCTTTGGTGGTGGAAGATATCCGGAAAGGTCAGCCGCTGGACCGCGCGCTACCGGCTCGCGACCGTGACATGGCCGACCGAGCCGCTCGATCCGTTCTTCAACGCCAACACCGTGGATGACCTCGCCGAGGCGGAGCGACTGGCGGAACTGGACGGAGGTTAGCGGCTCAAGCCCCTCCGCGTCATTCCGGGACGCGCTTCTTAGCGCGGACCCGGAATTGAATTCGGGTTCGCTCGTTTCACTCGCGCCCCGGAATGACGGAGGGTTTGAGCATCCTTAGCCGATCGGCTGCGTTGACGCCGGCCATCGAATGATTGCAAAAGGGCGGACCGGCCGAGCCAGGCTCCCGGTCAAGCAAAAAGGGCCAATGCGCCCGGGTGTCACGGAGGGACGAGATGCTTACCAGAAGAATATCCATGTTCGCCGCCGCGTTGGTCGCCGCGCTGTTGGCATCACCTGCCGCGCTGGCCCAGATTTCGGACGACGTGGTCAAGATCGGCGTTCTCACCGACATGAACGGCCCGGCATCGACGCCGACCGGCCAGGGCTCGGTGACCGCGGCGCAAATGGCGGTCGACGATTTCGGCGGCAAGGTGCTGGGCAAGCCGATCAGCGTGATCGTCGGCGATCATCAGCTCAAGCCGGATATCGGCGCCGGCATCGCGCGGCGCTGGTATGACACCGAGCAGGTCGACCTGATCGTGGACGTGCCGGTATCGGCGGTCGGCCTCGCGGTGCAGAACGTCGCCAACGAAAAGAAGAAGCTGCTGATCGTTCACTCCACCGGCACCGCGGACTTCCACGGAAAATTCTGCTCGCCCTATGCCCTTCAATGGGTGTTCGATACCCATGCGCTGGCGGCCGGCACCGCGCAGGCGGTGGTCAAGCGCGGCGGCGACAGCTGGTTCTTCATCACCGACGATTACGCCTTCGGCCATTCGCTGGAGCGCGACGCCTCCGCCGTCATCACCAGCCTCGGCGGCAAGGTGCTGGGATCGGTGCGTCCTCCGCTGGCGACGCCTGACCTGTCGTCCTTTGTGCTGCAGGCGCAGGCCTCCAAGGCCAAGATCATCGGCATCGCCGGCGGCCCGCCCAACAACATGAACGAAATCAAGACCGGCTCCGAATTCGGCGTCTTCCAGGGCGGCCAGCAGATGGCCGCGCTGCTCGCGCTGATCACCGACATTCATTCGCTCGGCCTGCCTGCGGCGCAGGGCCTGTTGCTGACCACCTCGTTCTACTGGGACATGGACGACAAGACCCGCGAATGGTCGAAACGCTATTTCGCCAAGATGAACCGGATGCCGACGATGTGGCAGGCCGGCGTCTATTCGTCGGTGATGTACTATCTCAACGCCGTCAAGGATAGCGGCACCGACGATCCGCTCAAGGTCGCGGCCAAGATGCGCGAGAAGCCGGTGGAGGATTTCTTTGCCCGCAACGGCAAACTGCGCGAGGACAATCTGATGGTGCATGACCTCGTGCTGGTGCAGGTCAAGAAACCGGACGAGTCCGAAATATCCATGGGACTACTACACGATCCTCGCAAAGATCCCCGGCGACGAAGCGTTCGGCCCGCCGGATGCGGCGTGTCCCTGATCAAGAAATGATTTTGGCGTCGTCGCGGCGCAGGCCGGGACGACGCAGTGTTTACCAATTCGACCAGGAAGAGATCATGATCGCCCTCTTGCGCGCGGCCGTGTTCAGTCTGGTTGTTCTGGCAAACCTTGCGGCCGGCGCCGCACCGGCAGCCGCCGCCGACTACCCGAACCGTCCGGTGCGCTGGCTGATCGGTTTTTCCGCCGGCGGCCCGGTCGATATCGTGGCGCGCATCATGAGCCAGTGGCTGTCGGAACATTTCGGCCAGCAATTCGTGGTGGAGAATCGCTCCGGCTCCGGCGGCAATCTGGGGCGGCGGCGGCGATCAATGCGGCGTCTGACGGCTATACGCTGTTGTTTGTCGGGCCCAACAACGCCATCAGCACCTCGCTCTACAAGTAGCTTCCGTTCGATTTCATGCGCGATACGGTGCCGGTCGCGAGCATCCTGCAGATCACCAATATGCTGGTGGTCTCGAATGCGATGCCGGTCAAGACCGTGCAGGAATTGATCGATTACTGCCGCGCCAATCCGGGCAAGGTTTCCTACGCGTCGGCGGGCTATGGCACCTCGGTTCACATGTCCGCGGAATTGTTCAAGGCGCTGACCAAGATCGACATGGTGCATGTGCCCTATCGCGGCTCGGCGCTGGCGTTTCCCGACATCATGTCCAATAAAGTGCAGTTGATCTTCGACAATTTGCCGGCGGCGCTGGAACATGTGCGGGCCGGCAATGTCCACGCACTTGGCGTCACCTCGCCGCCGCAGCGCTGGCCCGGCTTGCCCGATATCCCCGCCATTGCCGAAACCGTGCCGGGCTTCGAAGCGGTCGGATTCTATGGCATCGCCGCGCCCAAGGGCACGCCGCCGGAGATCGTCGCCCTTCTGAACAAGGCGGTCGGGGAAGCCCTGAAAGATCCCAGATTGGTGGCGCGGCTGACCGAAATCGGCGGAATTCCAAAGCCGATGACGCCGGCCGAATTCGGCAGACTGGTCGCCGATGAGACCGAAAAATGGCGCAAGGTGGTCGAATTCGCCGGGGTCTCGGTGGAATAACGAGACCCGGCAACGCGGCATTGCCGGATCGGCGGCCACGCGGTAAGGGGTGTCGGCACCGTTGCCTGCCGCGCCCGCGGCAGAGCCGGCGGGGCCTGTAGCTCAATGGTTAGAGCCGGCCGCTCATAACGGTCTGGTTGCAGGTTCGAGTCCTGCCGGGCCCACCAACAGGTTAGCCTGTGATTGTTTTTTCAAGGTTTTTTCTCCCGTTTTGTCTCAACGATGGAATTGGCTCCCGGAACCGAGATACTTTTCCGATCTCGGTACTCATCAAGTCGGGCAAATGCGTTCCCGACCATTTGCCGCATTTGAGCTTCGCGGATGTAAATCTCAGCGGTCTCTGGCTCCGGCCAACCAAAGATCGCGCACAGTTCAGGAGCCGTCGTCCATTTTCTGCAAGAATGACCGCTGCGGCCTTACGTAAGCCGTGAGATGACAGACCAGCGGCATCAAATCAGTCTCTCATCTTGTTACCGAGGCCACGATGGTGAACGGTTTGCCTTGGTCAGTAACCAAATAGGTCAAATCTCCGGTGGAAGTATCCGCCAGAGCAGCGCGAAGATCTTGAGTAATCGGACATTCAATCTTGCGCGACTTTTTCTTGTTGCGGTTTTTCCAGGCAACGAACTTGAGCCAATCGGGGACCAATCCAGCTTCACCGAATGATCGCTGAGCGCTGCGAAACCGATCGTCGCTTGAAGCGGGCTTCACCATTCCTTGAATGTCGGTTCGATGCACCCGCCGCAGACCCAGGGAAAGGTCCAATCGGCCGTACGCTTGGCGCTGTCCGGGATATACTTGCTCCAGGCATCGGCTCGAACCGGATTGGTCGACTGCCAAATGACGTCAACTCCCCCGGAGGAATTTATTTTGCCTAGCATGACTGGCTTGGAAAGATGATGATTGGTGTTCATCACAACCTCGAAGCCACTCGGCGCCTTGAGTCTTTGACCGTACATGGCCTGCCGCACCGCATTGACATCGGTGGAGCCGGCCTGGACAACGGCTTGCGCCCACATCCGGAAGCCAATGAAGGTGGCTTCCATCGGATCATTTGTAGTTTTGTCTCGTTGCTCGTTGAAGTCCGTCCACATTTTGATGAACGCTTCGTTTTCTGGAGACTTGATCGACTGGAAGTAATTCCAGGCCGCCAGGTGCCCGACGGGAAAGATGTCCGCGCCGAGCAATTCTCGCTCGCCGATCGAGAAGGCCATGACCGGAATGACGTTGGGGTCTACTTGTCGGGCTGCGAGTTCCCTGTAAAAGTACGTGTTTGCATCTCCGTTAATGGTCGATATGACCGCTGTCTTCTTTCCCTCCGAACCGAAGGCCTTGATCCTCTTGATGATCTCCTGCCAGTCGGAATAGCCGAACGGCGTATAAATCGACATAACGTCGTCTGGCGAAACCCCCTCTGCGGTAAGATACGCACTCAAGATTCGGTTGGTCGTGCGCGGATAGACGTAGTCAGTTCCGAGCAAAACCCATCTGCGAACTTCGCCTCCTTCCTTGCTCATCAGATATCGAACGGCCGGAATTGCCTGCTGGTTGGGCGTGGCTCCCATGTAGAAAATGTTTCGCGAGCTTTCTTCACCCTCGTATTGCACTGGATAGAAGAGCAGGCCGTTCAGTTGCTCAAAGATCGGCAGGACGGATTTGCGGGAGGCGGAGGTCCAGCAGCCGAACACGACAGCGACCTTTTCCTTCGTGAGTAATTCCCGCGCTTTTTCGGCAAAGACATCCCAATCGGACGCGGGATCAGCGATAATCGGTTCCAGTTTCCGTCCCAGCAGCCCACCTTTCTTGTTTTGATCTGCGATCAGCATGAGAACCGTGTCCTTGAGCACCGATTCGCTGATTGCCATGGTGCCGGACAGAGAATGCAGAATGCCGATTTTGATGGTATCTTCGGCTGCGTGAACCGCCGGAATGACGAACATCAGCTGCAAAATCAGCAATCCCGGTGCGAGACGTCGCAAGACTGAACCTGACTTCATGTCGATGCCCCGACGAGCTCGAAAATGCGGGTTTCCTTTGTCATGCCCTTGGCAACGACCGCCTCGAAGGCTCTGAACTGAAAGCAGTGCTGAGCCCGCAAATAGACGCCTTCGCTCACAAGGATAGAGGTCCCGAATTGCTTGTTCAGGCCTTCGAGGCGCGCGGCCAGATTCACCGTATTGCCAAGGGCCGTGTAGTTCATGCGTTCAGTTGACCCAAGGTTACCGACGACGGCCTCCCCGACATGAATGCCAAACCGCGTGAAGAACGGCTTCAAACCCTCGGTTTCAAACTGGGAGTTGAGCTTTTCGGAGGCCAGTCTACCGGCAAGAGCTGCCCGGCAGGCTCGCTCGACGTGGTCAGGCTGTGGATTGGGTGCGTTCCAGAACACCATCACGGCGTCACCAATGAACTTGTCGACCGTTCCGCCTTCGGCGAGGAAAGCCTCTGTAAGCACGGAGAAATAGCGCGACGTTTGGTGCATTAGAGTGTCCGGATCGGCGGACTCGGCGATCGTCGTAAAATCCCGGACGTCTGTGAAAACGACGGTGATCTCCTCTCGGACTCCACCAAGCTCGGTGGAGATGGAATT
The DNA here is from genome assembly GCA_963771225.1 of uncultured Pseudomonadota bacterium. Taxonomy (GTDB): domain Bacteria; phylum Pseudomonadota; class Alphaproteobacteria; order Rhizobiales; family Xanthobacteraceae; genus Bradyrhizobium. The sequence continues at coordinate 26,404 of CAVYSR010000024.1, forward strand.
ATCAATAATCCGCTGGACGATTTCTTTAGGTACAAAGTGCGCGAACGACCATATGGCGCGTTGCGCGAGTTCCATTGCTCTCCCAAGTTCATGAATTTCCTTAATGCGTGAGCTGACTGGCGAGGGGTCCGGCGCAGCCAGCTTTTGAAGTTTGATCGCCTGAACCGTTATGCTTTTCAAGGACCGAGACATTCCGCCACCAAACATCCAAATGACCGGAATAAAAGCAGCGCCAGCGATAACTGCGAAGATCAATCCGGTGAACTGGAGCCTCCGGACATCTTGGGCAAAATCTTCTTGGGCCGCCAGCAGCAATATGCTGGCGTTGTACTGCTCGTTTAGAGTGAATTTCGCGACCCTGAACAGATAGTCCCGCCCTTCGTCGTCACGAATACTTCCGTCGTAGTGGTCGCGACCACGCGACATTCGCAAGACTTCCGCCACGACTCCGGAGTTGATCTCTTTGATGTTTGGCAATTGCGGTTGAGATGGATGTGTCATCGCATCGCCAACCAATTGTGCAAAATTGGGGTGGGCTATAAGCGAGCCGGCCGAGTCGAAGATCAAGACGATACCGTGCTCTCCAGGCCGTTGCGCTTGGACGAAATCGCTGAACGTGTCGAGCTTGAGATCGGCGGCGAGGACGCCTGGCGCTTTGCCTTGCAAGGGTGCGCTAACCGTGATCACCGGTGCGCCGATGGTAAAATCAAGATAAGGCGATGAGACCAGCGACCGGTCTGCTTTCACGGTCTCGCGATACCAGGGCCGCCTGCGAGGGTCGTATCCGTATTTCCATAGATCGAGTTGTCCGACTTCGTTGCCTTGCTGATCTTCAAAGATTCGTCGCATCGGGAGTGCGCCACTGGGGGTGGAGCGGACCAAATTAATCGCAATTCTGGCACCAGGCGTCGCACGTAATCTCCCGCGCTGTTCCTCGCTAAGTTCGCTCATGCGCCGCACCTGCAACCAAGCGCCATTTTCGAAGCCCGCATAGATACTGTCCATTTGGGGCAGTTCCTGTAGTGCGGCTTTGAATAGTGGGATCGCGCGGCCGGTCTCGGTTCTCTCATTTGAATCGGCTACACTGGAACTGGTCGCCAGCACATTCACCAACGAAGCTACAGCGGCTATCTCCGTCTGAAGACGCCCAAAGGCCTTCGTACTGGTCGCGTCCATATAGGCAGACGCTGCCTCCCGCGTGGCCCAATGAAGAGCCCGGACCTGAATAGCGATCAGCAGCGCGGTTAGAGCGACGATAAACGCCATCACGGCATAGGTGATTGAGGTTCGAAATGTAAAAATCCCGCGTTCCTTCCCCAATCGTTAAGGATGAAGCCGGTAGGTCACGTCGCCGCGCAACTCCTTCCGCTCGAAGAGGCGCCCGTAACGGAGGGAAGGGCGTCCAATGAGCCTAACCGGCGTTTCAGGCTTCCACTATGCGGAAACGGCAGAAGATATCTCACGGGATCTGGCGCTCGATGGCGCGGCATATTCCGCACCGACTTGGTTCGTCAGGACGATGATATGGTCACTGCGCGCATCAACTACCGCTTCCGACTGGGGGTGATCCCGCCATCATCGGGAGGTACTGATCTAATTTCCTATCTTCAGGCAAACGTTAAGCCTCGGCATCGTCCGGGGCCTTTTTGTACCCGCCTTGGCGGAACGCGCGGAAAGCGATGGCGACGGTTGCCGGAACACCAGAGAAAACGATTCTGCGCACTTTTCGCGCGCGCACGGCAGCCCCTGCCCTATCCGCACACGCTGCCGGAGCCAATCGCGGCAGGATAATCGGTATTTTCGTTCTTTCGCCTGGCTCGCTGTCGAGACCAAGCCGCACCCGCCAAAACCGTTATTCGGCCACCGCGTTCTTAACGCCGCGCCAGACTCGATCCTTCAAGGCTATAAGCGGCGGTGGAGGAAGTATTTCGGGTGGCTTTGTTCGCTTGAGGCCATCAACGACGAGATTCGCAACGTCGATTTCACCGTCCGTATAATAGCGATCCCCTTCTCCATTTCGGCCCAGTAGCGTCGGGCCGGTTCCGGAAATCTGGAAAAAGCTTTGGACCATCTCAGCGTTCCGCAAATCGCGCATCAGCAAATCGCGCTCGGCATCGATGTCGGGCCCGATGTGGTGGGTGACCTGCCCGGTGTCATGGCTCAGGCCGACCCCGCGATCGAATGTGACTGAGCCAAGCCAGACTGGACGGCCTTCGGTCCCTTTTTCGAGGATTAGCCAAAAGCGAACGTGATGGCGCTTGTCGGCACTCCTGCCATCTGGCTTCTCGAAGGCCAACTGTTCTTTTTTTCCTTGATAGTATAGTGGACTGACGGGTGCGTCCTGGTCTGGCCGGTCAAGCACCACGCTGCCGATGATTTCGATGCTCGTGCGCAGCGTGATTGGGTCGGCCGGAAACCACCCGGCGGCTTGCATAGCGCGGAGGATATCCTCCTTGCTGCCGACAAGTCCCACATTGAGCGCGTCGCCCGGAATACCGGAGCCGGTACGGGTCACCATCGGCAGAACAGCCAGACCGGGCTCATGCTCGTGATGCCTCCAGAGGGCGGGGAGCAAAACATAGGCCATCGCGACATAAACAACGGGGATGGTAGCCAGAACGATCAGCCATCGTCGTCTACGACTAACTTTCATTCAATAGCTTTCCGCCGTTCACTTCGACTGTCAAAAAGGCTAATCGAGCCGATCAACGTGCAAAAACGGCGGTTAAATTCCCTTATCGCCCGGAAATTCTTCGATCGCCCTGACAAAAGTCATTGAACCAAAGGTCGGCAACACGATCAATCGCCAATGAGATCCGTGACAGGATCGTTCGGTTAATCGATCAATACCTGCTTAGCCGGTTTTGCCGGGACTAGCCGCGCGTGGACATTTATTTACGCCTAAACAGGAAGCTAAGCGATAGGCATCGATCGTGATTGGCGCGAGCCCGCATTCGTAACACGTCAGGTATCCTGACATTCGTGTGCTGAGTAGCTCTGCATCCGATACCATTCCGGTTGAGACACGTTTGGTCCCTAACGTCATTTAAAAGACGCTCTATGAATTGAAGGTCCAGTAACCAAGGCTTCGCCGGAAACAAGCCTTCCGTTGAGCAACCTGCGGCTTTATGTCATTTGACGTACATAACGGCTGAATAGTATTCCGGCCGGACGATTCTTCTGACCATATTGCGATATTCCCTGTCAATAACTCCTGGCGATCATCGGCAGAAAGAGCGTCGCTCATCGTTTCGCATTCCATCAGAGCGTGACCCGGCAATAGGTTTTCAGTTTCGACAATTCCAGGAGTATGGAAATGTCTCGAAGCAGGGTACTGAGCTTTACCGATCCGTTTGCTTATCAATCGGCTTTTCGCACCGTTGAGGGGGACCTTTTCCCGACCGCCAAGGGAAATTTCTACGCCGAGTTGACCCATGTCAGCATGAACAAGCTTTGGGTTCACTCCGCTCACGAGGATCTGCCGCGAATTTACGTCGGTGCGGTCAAGCCGCTTCGAACCGTAATCGACTTTCTGACCAGGCCAAACCAGTCACCGATGATGCACTGTGGCATGGCGGTATCGCCGGGCGATATCATCATCAACGACACCGACATGATGCATCGGCGGACCGGGGCCAACTGCGATTGGGGGTCGATGTCTCTACCTAAAGACGATCTCGAGGCGACGTGCCAAGCTGTAACCGGCTACGAATATGCAGGGTCGCCCTCAAAACATCTGGTCAACCCGGCTCCTGACCTGATGTCGCGCCTGCTGAAGATTCATGGCATGGCCGATCAGCTCGCCAAAACCATGCCGGATATTCTTTCGCTCCCCGAGGTGGCGCGGGCGCTGGAGCAGGAGCTGACTCTTGTGATGATCCGGTGCCTGACCGACGGTGAGCCCAAGAGCATGACCGCCGGCGGTCGCCGTCATGATATGATCATCGTCCGGTTCGAAGACTTCCTGGAGACACATCCCGACCAGCCGCTGTATCTGGCGGAGATATGCGCGGCGATCGGCGTCGCGGAACGAACGCTGCGTGTCGTCTGCGAGGAGCACCTGGGGATGGGTCCAATTCGATTTCTTTCTTTGCGAAGAATGCATCTTGTACACCGCGCACTACTACAGGCCGATCCCTCGACGAAAACCGTCACCCGGGTTGCCACTGATCACGGCTTTTGGGAACTTGGGCGCTTCTCGGTCGCTTACCGGGGATTGTTTGGCGAGTCACCGTCGGAGTCCTTGCGACGGCCCTCAGAAGACGGATCCCCGCGTCTGAACCGCCCGTCCTCGTTTGGAAATCCGATTTTGCATCACTGACCAGGTTTACGCCGATGCACTCGCCCGCGGCGGAACGTCACCGCGGATGAGTTAGGCAAAGTGGCGTCAGAAAAGTATATCTAACGCAGGTCAGTACCGATGCGGCGATTTGATCGCATTCTTGGATTGAGTTACCTCGTCGCCAAGTGCCGGGTCGGCGTTGCATCAGTGGGTGCCGCCGGCGAAATCGCGAACGTGAGCCAAGCATTCCAGCCAGATGGCCGATTGGCGGCGTCAAATTCTCCGTAAGCCTTGAGGTTCAGATATCCCTGCATGTTGCCGACCGGGAAGAGGTATCCGATCTGCGGGCCGACACCGAGAACACGCGATCTAAACCCACCAAGAAGCGGACTGTCACCGGTATCGTCGGAGATCTGTTGATAGGCATATCCAACCAGGCCAACGAAGACTTGTTTTGAAATAAATTGCGCTGCGTTCCAGTCGAAATGAAAGTCGACGCCGCTCTGAACCTGTGTATCGGGGTTCTTGAAATTGTAGGTCAGTCCCGCAACGCCGGAAAATGTTATCCCGGTCGCCGGATTCAAATAGGTATAGCCGCCGCCGCCATCGATCGCGCCATGACCGATACCGAGATTGGCGATGCTATTTGGATCATAGGCGCCGACGGGAATGTCTCCGGTCGCATAAGTCATAAAGTTATTGACGCCTGAATTCCACTTCAGCGTCATCATCGGGTATAAGTCACCGACCGACGTGATTGAATCTCCGATGCTTCCCATTCGGGATGCTGCAAATCCTCCTGTCCCCAGCGTCAGCGTCCCATCGATTGAGGCTGCCGATCGACCAAATATGCCGGTGATGCCAACTGCAAATTGTCCGCCGAGCACCGGCGTCGCGAACGTGTAGGTCGGATTCACCAACAGGAGATCGGCCTGCGCGTTCAAATTCGCATTCAGGCTGACATTAATTATCGGAGACAACCTCCCGATCTGAATCTCTCTTGCCGCGGCGACAGTGCCCGATGCTGATACGGTGGTGTGATAGTAGACCTCGGCCCAGGACCAGCCTGGCGCCGGCTGCGGGACCGCCGCAAGATTGTTCACCTGCCCGGGAAGCCAGAAGGAAACACCGCTTTCATCGGCGTGGGAGACGCCAGGAGAGAGCGCAAGTAGCGCGGCGAGCACACAGACGCTGAGCTTTGGCGGCCAAAAATTGGATCCGAGATCCGGCTTATCGTGTTTCACCTGCTCGCTCCCCTAAACACCGAGATCCACACGTATCCGCCTAGTCTAATATCGATATTTCCAGGGACGCTATGCAGAAGCGGCAAAATCCGCAGATCGTTTCCCTGCGATACATTATTACAACACCCCAGCGCCCCCTTCGCGAAGGATGATTCCTGCCACCGACGACAATCCAAGCTTTGGCGAGACGCCAGATCTGAAGTTACGCGCAAAGTTCCGAAGTAGCATAGCCGGATCGAAACTGATCTCCCATCCTCCCCCCTTTAGCGATCGCCGTTTGCGGCAGCGTCGCGCGTCGAATGAGATTTTGCGCATGGCGCAGAGTGGTACAGCCACATTTATCAATCCGGACGAATATGGCGCCGCGATCGGAGCCTCGCGTGTCAACATCGTCGTCACCGGCGCTGGAGATTTCAACGCTCGCCTGACGTGGCTGAATTTGGATCACCTCTACCTTCTTCATAGCCGCGAAAATCTGCCGCGCATTGGCTTTTTCTCTTTGCCGCCGGGACGAGCGTTTGTTTCGTTCCCAACGAAGCCAGAGGCGCCCTTAACATATGGCGGATTTGACTTGCAGTTTGGCGATGTGGTGTTGCACAGCCGCGGGGAACAAACGCATCAGCGGATCAATGGAGAGAGCCAGTGGGGGCTTATTTCGTTGTCACACGAGCAGCTTGCGGCTTCCTCCAAGGCCCTGACCGGAACGAGGATAATGTCACCGCCGGAAGGTCGGGTGCTGCGACCGTCGCGCGGTACGGTACGCCGTTTTTTGCGGCTCCATTTGAAAGTCTGCCGTCTCGTCGAAACGAGACTTGAATTGATCGCCAATCCTGAAGTTGCGCGAGCGCTCCAGCAAGAATTGCTTGAGGCGCTCATCAATTGCCTGACAGCCGGCGATGCCTGCGGCAATCCAAAACGGAACCAGCATCACGCTGATATCATGATCCGGTTCGAGGAAGCGTTAGCCCTATATGGCGAACCACATCTGAACTTGCCTGCGCTTTGTTCTGCGATCGGCGTGCCGGAGCGAACATTGCGCATGTGCAGCGCGGAGTTACTGGGGATGAGCCCGACTCGGTACTATTTGCTTCGGCGGTTGAATGCAGCGCGTTCGGAACTTCTGCGCGCCGATCCGGAAACCACAAGCGTCACCCAGATCGCCCATAACCATCAATTCCTGGAGCTCGGTCGCTTCGCCGTCGCCTATCGCACCGTCTTCGGCGAAATGCCGTCTTTCACGCTTCGGCACTCGACGATCAAAACGGCTTAATCAGACATTTCTGCCGAAGCCGCATAGCGCTCGCCAAGCCGCCTGCGGAAGATCGACGGATTGATAACGAAACTGACGTCTTCGACGTTGTCTTCAACAATGGCGAGGGCGACGACGACGATCTGTCGTCGGCGCTCTGCGCGGCGATTTAGATACTCAGGGAAGGATCTTGAATCATGAAGGTCAGTCAACGAATAAGAGGCCTGCTGATTTCAACCACACTGGCGGCGATAAGCTTGTCGGCAACAGATTTGCCTGCATCCGCCCAGACGTCCGCCGGCAAGCCAAATATTCTGTTCATCATGGGCGATGACATAGGCTGGATGCAGCCGAGCATCTACCACCAAGGTCTGATGGTCGGCGAGACGCCGAATATCGACCGTATTGGGCAAGAGGGCGCCAAGTTCATGGACTATGTCGCCATGCAGAGCTGCACCTCCGGCCGCAACGCCTTCTTCACAGGCATGTACCCATTGCGCACGGGCATGATTCCTCCGCAATTGCCCGGCAGCCCGTCCTATTTGCGACCCGGCACGCCGGCGCTTGCCAAGTTCCTGCTCGATCTCGGTTACAACACCGGCGAGTTTGGCAAAAACCACCTCGGTGACCATACGGCGTCTCTTCCGACCGCGCACGGCTTCCAGGAATACTGGGGTTACCTTTATCATCTCGACGCGATGCAGCAGGTCAGCTTCGCGGATATCAATTCGTCTCCGACCGTGCAGAGCGTCGCGCCGCCATGCAAAAATACGCCGGTGCCTGGCCTCTCCGACTCGCCCGGTGCTGTAGACCAAAAAACGGCGACTCTGCCTGATGCCTCCGCGCCCTGTTCTTTCATGCAAGTCATCGGACGGCACGGAGAAGAACCAGACGTGCAAGGACGAGGGCCCGCTGACGCTTGAACGCTCGAAGACGGTGGACGAGGAAATCTCGGCCAAGGTCGTCGACTTCCTCGATCGTAACGATCCGAAGAAAACCAACAAGCCTTTCTTCGCTTGGTATAATCCTGCGCGTATGCACGTCGTAACCGTGCTCTCGCCGAAGTATGAAGCTATGCTTGGCGTAAAAGGAGGGAAGGACTGGGGCGTCAACGAAGCCGGTATGAAGCAATTGGACGACAACATCGGCGTCGTCCTCAAGAAGCTGGAAGACATGGGCCAGCTTGATAATACGATCGTGGTCTTCACCACTGACAACGGTGCCGAAGCGATCAGCTTCCCCGACGGCGGCGTCACACCATTCAAGGGGCAAAAGGGTGAAGCCTGGGAGGGCGGCTACCGCGCTCCGCTGGTGGTCCGTTGGCCAGGTCATATCAAGCCCGGCACGGTCAAGAACCAGCTATTCGCTGCCCTCGATTGGGTACCAACACTGGTCGATATCGCCGGTGGCCCGAAGGGCGACGGCCTGAAGACCCAGATCGAGGCCGGTTCGTATCCCGGTATCGTCAAGACTACTCTCGACGGCTTGGACCAGCGCGCGTACCTTGAAGGCACCAGCGAAAAGTCGGCGCGCGACTTTTTCTTCTATTTCTCCGGCGCAACCCCATCGGCCGTGCGCTACAAGAACTGGAAGATGTACTACACCATGTCGCAGCCTGGTCCCGCTGGCTGGATCATGCCGCTCATTCCGTTCCACTTTACCCTGGTTCAGAACATCAAACGCGATCCGTTTGAGCAGGCTGTCGGCATCGACCAGAAATCGGCAATGAGCATGGGTGGTGCGTTGGGCGCACCAATGACAGCCTTCCAGTACGATTGGAACATGCTGCCCATTGGCCAGCAACTGTGGACCGAGCACTTGCTGTCCTATGAAAAGTATCCTCCGCTGCAGGCACCGGAATCCTACAACCTGAGTGGGATCCTGGCCGAGGTTAAAAAGGCAGGGATGAACCATTCGGGCGACTAAGCGGCCCGGGGGGCGATGTTGATGCAACCCGCGGGCGCCTACGGAGTGGGCGCCTGCGAAATATCCTCTGCGACCACGGTCAGGTTAGACTGATCGAGCTGCCTTTAACCGAGCGCCAAGATCGAGCGAGATGGATGGGTATGAACAAGAACCACTGGGTCGGTTTACTGGCGTCACTCGCTTCAGTTACGATGACGGCGGCCCCTGCGCTTGCGCAACAACCAAAAGCCCAACATCCTTGTCATCATGGCCGACGATATCGGTTATTGGAACATCAGCGCCTACAATCGCGGCATGATGGGCTACCGCACGCCCAACATCGACCGCATCGCGAACGAGGGCGCGATCTTCACCGATTATTATGGCCAGCAATCCTGTACCGCGGGCCGCGCAGCGTTCATTACCGGACAGAGTCCGTTGCGGACCGGGCTTCTGAAGGTGGGTCTGCCTGGTGCGAAGGAAGGGCTATCCGCAAAGGATCCGACTATCGCTGAACTTCTCAAGCCGCAAGGGTATGTGACCGGCCAATTCGGCAAGAACCATCTCGGCGACCGAAACGAATTCCTGCCGACCGTGCACGGCTTCGACGAGTTCTTCGGCAACCTCTACCATCTCAATGCCGAGGATGAGCCGGAACATCAGGACTATCCGAAGAATCCCGCATTCAGGGCGCAGTTCGGTCCACGCGGCGTCATGAAATGCGTTGCGACCGCCACCGAGACGCCGGGTGACGATCCCCGCTTCGGCTCCATGGGGAAAGCAGAAATGCGAGGATACCGGGCCTCTCACCAAGAAGCGCATGGAAACGATCGATGAGGAATTCCTGAAGGCCTCAACGGATTTCATCGATCGCGCAAATCGCGACAAGAAGCCGTTCTTTGTGTGGTTCAATCCAAGCCGGATGCACATCTGGACTCGCCTGAAACCCGAATCCCAAGGGAAAACCGGCCTCGGTCTCTACCCGGACGGCATGGTGGAGCATGACGGGCAGGTCGGGCAGATGCTGAAGAAGCTCGACGACCTCGGCATCGCCAACAACACCATCGTGATCTACACCACCGATAACGGCGCCGAAACATTCAGCTGGCCCGACGGTGGCACCACGCCGTTCAAAGGCGAGAAGAACACAAACTGGGAAGGCGGATATCGTGTGCCCGCGATGATTCGCTGGCCGGGATCAGTGCCCGCGCATACGCGAAATCAACGACGTCTTCTCCGCAGAGGACTGGGCGACGACGCTGGTTGCCGCAGCCGGTGAGCCCGCCATCAAGGAAAAGCTGCTGCAAGGATACGATGCCGCGGGCAAGAACTTCAAGGTTCATCTCGACGGCTACGATCAGCGCGACCTGCTGTCGGCCAAGGGCCCGGACAAGCGCCGTGAGTTCTTCTACTGGACCGATGACGGCAACCTGGCCGGGCTCCGTTATGATCAGTGGAAGGCAGTTTTCCTCGAGCAGAAGGCTGAGGGTTTCGCTGTGTGGCAGCAGCCGATGATACAATTGCGGCTGCCCATGTTGTTCAATCTGCGCTCCGATCCGTTCGAACGGGCCCAGCACGAGTCCGGCGATTACGTGCGATGGTTCATCGAGCACGCGTTTGTGGTCGTCCCGGCGCAAGGGATCGTGGGCCAGCATCTGGCGAGCTTTGTGCAATTTCCACCGCGTCAACGACCCGGCTCTTTCTCGGTCGAGCAGGCGATGGAAATGCTGAGGCTGCCGCCGTCCAGTAATTAGAGTAGCTTGCGAGCCACCGTGCGGTGCGAAAGGACGTGCGCCTCTTCTGCCGAAAGTGCATAGACCGCGAGTCCGCTCTTCGGCAACGTGACTCCAGAGGAGATCGGAGCTAGCAATGGGACTCGCCAGCACTAAATCCGGCGTGGAGCGATCGCTCGGGCATCCTGCGGACGACGGAGCGCTGTACGTGCCTGGCGGGACCTTCCGCATGGGATCCGACCGGCACTATCCGGAAGAAGCGCCGGTTCACAGCGTCACGGTGGATGGCTTCTGGATGGACCGCACGCCGGTCACCAATCGCCAATTCCGCAAATTCATCAACGCGACCGGCTATGTCACGTTCGCTGAATTGACGCCTGACCCGAAAGACTATCCCGATGCGCTGCCGCACATGCTCAAAGCCGGCTCGCTGGTCTTTACACCACCGAAGCAGGCCGTCGATCTGCGCGACTTCAGCCAATGGTGGGCGTTCAAATTCGGCGCCAACTGGCGGCGGCCTTACGGGCCGCGCAGCAATATCAGCGGGCAAGACGATCACCCGGTCGTCCACGTCGCCTATCGGGACGTCGAAGCCTACGCCAAATGGGCCGGCAAGGAATTGCCGACCGAGGCCGAATGGGAATTCGCCGCTCGCGGCGGGCTTGACGGTGCGGAATTCGCGTGGGGAAGCGAACTGATGCCGGGCGGCAAGCACATGGCAAACACCTGGCAGGGGGCATTTCCGCACGAGAATCTCGCCGGCGATGGATACACGCGGACCTCGCGCGTTGATGCGTTTCCGCCGAACAATTTCGGTCTCTTCGACATGATCGGCAACGTCTGGGAATGGACGACCGACTGGTATTCCACAGGGCACACCGGCGATGCGCCAAAGGCCTGCTGCATTCCGGAAAATCCGCGCGGCGGGAACGAGGTTGGCAGCTACGACCCATGCGAGCCCCGGATCAGAATTCCCCGCAAGGTCGTCAAAGGCGGCTCACATCTATGCGCGCCCAATTACTGTCGTCGCTATCGGCCGGCCGCGCGCCATGCGCAGCCGGTTGACACGTCAATGAGCCATGTCGGCTTCCGATGCATAACGAGAACCAAAAGGATTGCGCCATGATAAAAAACAGAGATCCAGAAAAGCCCGCGAACGACACGACGCAAGTTAACGGACTGAAACGCCGCGACCTGCTGTTGAGTGGCAGTTCGCTCCTTGCCGCATCAACACTCTCGTCGATCGGTCTGACAAGCACCGCGCAGGCTCAGCAGGCGGCGACCCCAACCGCTCCCGCCGGGCAACAGCCGAACATCGTCGTCATCATGGGCGACGACATCGGGATCTGGAATCTCGGCGCCTACCACCGCGGCATGATGGCCGGCCGGACGCCGAATCTCGACAAGCTTGCCGCCGAAGGCATGCTGTTCACCGATTACTACGCAGAGGCAAGCTGCACGGCGGGTCGCGCCAACTTCATCACCGGCGAATTGCCGATCCGTACCGGCATGACCACGGTTGGACAGGCTGGCGCACCCACCGGCCTGCCGGCGCAGGCCGTTACCATTGCGACCGCGCTGAAAGGAATGGGTTATGCGACCGGTCAGTTCGGCAAGAACCATCTCGGCGACAAAAACGAGTTTCTGCCGACAGTGCACGGCTTCGACGAGTTCTTCGGCTACCTCTATCATCTCGACGCGATGGAAGACCCGGCGCATCCCGCCTATCCGCAGGATTTGCTGAACAAAGTCGGGCCGCGCAACATGCTCCACTGTTATGCGACCAATGTCGACGACCCGACGGTAGATCCGCGCTGGGGCAAGGTCGGCAAGCAGAAGATCGAGGACGCCGGAACGCTTTATCCCAAGCGGATGGAAACCGTGGATGACGAAATCCGCGACCTTGCCCTGAAGTTCATCGAAAAGGCCAAAGCCGACAACAAGCCGTTTTTCCTTTGGCTCAATCCAACCCGCATGCACATCGTCACCCATCTCTCGCCCAAATGGGAGGCGACGCGCAACTCCCAGAACGGCTGGTCCCTTCATGAAGCCGGCATGGCACAGCTCGATGATGATGTCGGCATCGTGATGAAAAAGTTGAAGGACATGGGCGTCGACGACAACACCATCGTGGTTTTTACGACCGACAACGGCACCGAGGTCTTCACCTGGCCGGACGGCGGACAAACGCCGTTCGCCCAGAGCAAGGGTACAGTGCTGGAAGGCGGCTTCCGCGCACCGGCGATGATCCGCTGGCCCGGCAAGGTGCCCGCCGGCAAAGTCGAGAACGGCATCATCTCCGGGCTGGACTGGTTTCCGACCTTCCTGGCCGCGGCCGGTAACCCGAACATCGCCGAAGAACTGAAAAAGGGTAAGCAGATCGGTGACACGACCTACAAATGTTATCTGGACGGCTATAACCAGATGGACATGATCACCGGCAAGGGGCCGTCGAACCGGCACGAGATCTGGTACTTCGGCGAAAGCGAACTCGGGGCGGTGCGGATCGACGACTACAAGTATCGCTTTATCGACCAACCCGGCGGCTGGCTGGGTGAAAAGACCAAGGTTGACGTGCCCTATTTGACCAACCTGCGCCTCGATCCGTTCGAGCGCACCGGCTGGCCCGAAAACGGGACGAAATCCGGGTCGCAGGAATATTTCCAGTGGTTCAAGTACGAGTTCTGGCGCTTCGTGTTTGTCCAGGACCAGGTTGAAAAGCTGGCCATGACGGCGATCGAGTTTCCCCCGATGCAGAAGGGTGCGAGCTTCAATCTGGATGCCGTGAAAGCCAAGATATTGGCGGCCAGAACCGCCATGGGCAAGTAGGTAATGTTGCGACGGGCGCCTCGACCGCGGGCGTCCGTCGCAAGGGTCCCGATATCAACGTCGGCGGACATTCCCGACCGCGTACTTTGAAAATCGATCCTGAGGCTCCCAACCATCACGAAGGACCTGGCCCGGTATCGGGTTTGGGTTGGCAAACTCACCGGTTCGCGCGACGGAGGCTTCCCATGCAAGTTCTTCAACGTCTCCCAAGCCTGGATTTTATGATCCGTGTTCTTCGGGTCGGCATTGGCCTCTTCTCTATAATTTACGTTCTGGTTGGCGGTTCCGCCCGCAGCCTCATCGGATCTTCCGCACAGGCTGCGGGGGAATTGCCGCGGGACGTGCTTGCGGCGCAGATAAGGATACAAGGCGTTGCGTGTGACAAACCACTCAGCGCTGTAAGGGACGCAAAACGCTCGAGGCCGGATTACGCAGTCTGGGTTCTGAAATGCAGCAACGCGATTTACAGGATAAGCCGCGCGCCTGACATGGCAGCGAAAATCGAGCAGCTTCGATAGCGCTTTTTTGCCCAAACCGCGAGCGCGGCTATCGTGACCACCATGGCCGGCATTTGGAGTAACACCGAAGGCGCCGTCAAAATGATTGCCGGCAAAGCCATCGCCGCTGCCGCTGCCTCCGCCGCCATACCCGCCGCCGCGGGCGCCCGCGTTGTCTTTGCCCCTGACAATGGCCCCCAAGGGCAAACCGAACGCGAACACCGCAACCAGGAAGCACCGGACATGAGCAATTCCGGACGGCGATTTCGCTCGCCAAAATTCATGAATAGTGGCAACGTCGACCTCGAACGCTGGTATCCTCAATGGTCTCAATCGATCACTTCGGACGCGAGTTAGGGGCACAGATTAGCCGGGCTGCCACCAATGGCGCGACCGATGGCCTTATCAATTCGCCAGACCCATGCGGTTCTATTCCCAAACGCAATCACGCAGCGGAGGCTTGCTGCGGTGCGATGCAGGGTGAAATGAAGGCCGGGGACATTTTGCTCAACGAGCGAACCGTGCCGATTACGCTATACGTGCCGGCGATATCGCCAGCAACGGGCACGACCTAGAACTCAGGAGCGATAGCCCACAGGACAAAACGGACAAGCATCATGGCGAAGAACAAATTATCTGTCTCGCAAGCAGTCGAGCGAGACCTTCGGCTCGATTTCTTCCGCGGCCTCGGTCTCTGGATGATTTTCCTGGATCACATTCCAGACGACGTCGTCGGCTGGTTAACGCTTCGCAATTACGGATTCAGCGATGCCGCCGAATTCTTCGTGTTTATTTCCGGCTATCTGGCGGGGTACATTTACGGTCCAATTATTCAAGCCGGCAATTTTCTCGCTGCCACCAAGCGGCTATTGGTGCGGGCCTGGCACTTGTACATCGCCCACATCTTGTTGTTTCTGCTCTTCACGGCGCAGATCGCTCGCGCGGCCAGGAAATTCGACAATCCCATGTACAAGGATGAGTTCAACGTCGCTAATTTTCTCGCGCATCCGGATGAGCTGATTTGGCAGGCGCTCACGCTGCGATACAAGCCCGTCGATCTCGACGTGCTGCCGCTCTTTGTCGTTCTGGTGCTCGCTTCGCCGCTGTTTCTGTGGGGTCTGGTGCGCCGCCCGAACCTGACCTTGCTCGGCTCCGCAATCCTGTACGTGCTTGCCCGCTGGTTCGACTGGAATCTCGCTTCGTATCCGCCGGGGGCGCACTGGTACTTCAATCCATTTGCATGGCAATTGATGTTCGTATTCGGTGCATGGTGCGGTATCGGAGGCGCGGCCAAGATCTGGTTTGTGATCCAGTCTCGCGCGGCGTTCGTGATATCCGTTGCGTGGATTCTCTTCGCGTTTTTTATCGTGATGACCTGGCACAGCACCTTTCTCGGATCGCTGCTTCCGAAGTGGATGATCAAGGCGATCTACCCGATCGACAAGACCGATCTTGATATGCTGCGTTTCACTCACTTTCTTGCTCTGGCAATCCTGGTTTCGCGCTATATCCCGCGCCACTGGGCCCCTCTCACTTCCAACTGGTTGCGCCCACTCGTCCTGTGCGGTCAACATTCGCTTCCGAATTTTTGTCTCGGTGTATTCCTGTCGTTTGGCGTGCATTACATCCTGGTGCAGCATCCCGGGGGTGTCTGGAAGCAGATTGCCCTCAGCATCGCCGGAATGGCGATCATGACTGCGCTCGCGTGGGTTCTGGATCGAGCCGAGAAGGTTCCGAACCTGTTTGTCGATGTGAGCGAGTTTGAGATAGATCGGTTTGAAAAGATCCCCAACGTGTTCCTTGATACGAGTGAGTCTGGGAAGTCGGAGGCGGCGATGAAGCCGGGACTGGCATGAGTTCCTCGCGGTCAGACCGCTTTGCAGATATCGATTGCCGAGAGGCAGCATCTCCGAGCTGCCTGCAATTTTGCGGCGTCAAAAGGCGCAATTCGCGATGAACGCTGGTTGAGCAACGGGCGCTGCGCGAAGCGACAAAATTAGATCAGGATGTCTGCTGCGCTGAGGCGGTTGCTGTCTTCAAGTGGTTGGAAAATTTCATGTTTGACGCAGGAGCCAGTTCATGTCCAAACGCGCGACGATCATCGGTGTCCTGCTTCTGTTTTCGATCGGCGTGGCACCGGCGCAAACCCCATCACCCGATGCCATGTCGGCGGCGCGCAAGCTGGTTGATACGCTGAAGTTGTCCGATCAATTCAAGGCGCAGCTGCCCGTCATTCTACTGAATATCAAGCCGATGGTGGTGCAAGGCAGGCCGGAGATAGAACGCGATTACGATACCATGTCGCTAGCCATAGCGGAGGCGTATACGCCCCATTTCAATGCCATGGTCGACGCCGCTGCCACCGTCTATGCCAACAATTTTACCGTGGACGAGCTGCGCGAAATCGAGGCGTTCTATCTTCGGCCTGCCGGGCAGAAGCTTCTGCAAAAGTCGCAAGCAATCACCCAGCAGAGTCAGCAGATAGGCCAGGACGGTGCCCGGAAAGCCGGTGATGATCTGCGCACGCGCTTGACCGACCTGTTGCGTCAGAAGGGTCACAAGATGTGACCGCTACGTTGCGGTTTGAAACGGTAAGGAAATTTCGAGTGTGCCGACGCATGTAAAGAACACCCGAGTAGATGGCGTACCTTGCGAGGTGAAATGATCGATGCCGCGACCGAGCCGAAGTTGACCGGGGCGCGCATTTCCGGGACTGCGGAGCAAGCTTTGCCCTGGAGCAAGGCGATACGATTCTTTGCCCGTTTCGACGCCTATGATATCGCCACCGTCGTGCTGATCGCAGCACTAGTCGTCATCGCGCTTTGCACCTTCAAGGATTACGCCATCTCCAACGATGAAGGCGTGCAGCATCACTACGGCGAGCTGATCATCGCCTATTATACCAGCGGCTTCGCGGACCAGGGCGTCTTCAGCTTCCAAAACCTTTATCTCTACGGCGGCTTGTTCGACATCATTGCCGTCGCCCTCAGTCATCTGGTCCCGATCGATCCCTATGATCTGCGCCATATCCTCTGCGCATTGATCGGCATCGGCGGGATCGGAGCCGCTGCGGCGACCGCGCGAATGATCGCGGGTCCGCGCGCGGGCCTGATCGCCGCGGTCGGCTTGAGCGTCTGCGGCGCGTGGTACGGCACCATGTTCAACCACACCAAGGACATTCCCTTTGCCGCCGCGATGACGGGCGCGACGCTTTCTGCTGATCCGCATCGCGCGCCGCCTGCCTTCGCCTCGCGCCGGCGACCTGGCAGCGTTCGGTCTTCTTACCGGGGCCGCGCTCGGAATGCGGGTGCTCGGTTTGCTGCTGGTGATCTACGCCGGCTTCGCGATCGCCCTCTATCTGCCGCGGCCCTGGCTCGCCCTCGGCCGCGCGCGGTGGCGTTTCCTGATCGAATCGTCGTTGCGGCTGCTGCCGGCGCTGATGCTCGCCTATGTCATCATGATTCTGGCGTGGCCGTGGGCGGGGCTGGCGCCGCTCAATCCGATCCGCGGCCTGCTCGCATTCTCCGAATTTCACTACGAGATCCGCACCGTCCTCGCCGGCCGGGTCTACGAGATGGCGGACGTGCCGCGGCTGTATGTGCCGATCTACTTTCTGATCCGCGTGCCGCTGCTGATTCTGTTCGGTGCGGCACTGGCGATGACTGTCAGTGCTGTTACCGCTGCGCGCCGCTCGTTTCAGGCAACTGCAGGGTAGAGATATCGCCCTGGTCTCGCTGACGATGATTTTTCCGCTGACATGCCAGGTGATCTGTCACGGCCCGGCCTTCACCGGATTGCGTCATTTCCTGTTCGTGATTCCGGCGCTGGCGACCCTCGCGGGCATCGGTCTCGACGCGGTCTTGACGCGCGCTTGCTGCGCGCGGTCGCGTGGCCGCCTCCAGCGGGCTTGCGATCGTGACCGCATGTTTCCTCTGGGACGCGGTGACCCTGGCCAGGCTGCACCCGTACGAATATCTGTTCTACAACCCGATGGTTGGAGGTCTCGAAGGAGCATCACGGCGCTATGATCTCGACTATTGGTTCAGCAGCATGCCCGAGGCGCTCAATCAGCTCGAAGCCTATCTGCGCCGCACCGCGGCCATCGATGCGAACTGGCCGGCGCAGGTCTATTCGGTCGCCGTGTGCGGCGAGCGCCTCTCGTTCGAGAAGAACGTCACGCTCCCGCAACTGCACTTTGACTTCAAGCCGCTGTGGGAGCAGTCCGAGTTCTTCATCGCGCCGACCCATATGAACTGCGACAGCGATCTCGACGGCAAGGTGATCGGCACCGTCGAACGGCTTGGCGTTGTCATCTCATACATCAAGGACCGTCGGGCACTGATCCGGCCTATGACAACGGACGCGGCGAACGTACTCGTACCGACACGCTGAAACCTGACAAAATCAGATTGACGCCGAGACGGGCGGCGGATTCGCACTTTTGTCGACGATCCGCTTGTACCATGTGAATAGCCAGGCCACGGCGGACATGATCAGGATTCCGGTAATTCCAACCAGGAAATGCAGGCCGATGCCGGCGGAGATTTCCATCAGCAGGAAATACCCCGCAAACGCCAGCGCCACGCCGAGGCAGAAAATCTGCAGCGAATATTGTCCGCACAGGATCATGGGTTTCAGCCATGGCGATTTCAGGCCGGGCCATCCCGCCGGCACGAAGCGCACGGCAAGGACCGCCAGCGCCAGGAAGTGCGCGAACCGGAGCACATCGAAATCGGTCTTGTCGATCGGATAAATCCATTGCTCGAGCCAGTGCGGAAGGTGGTTCAGCTGCGGGAAGTACCAGGTCATGGTCACGCCGAACGCCGCCGACAGATAGGCAAGAGCCGCCCACAGCGTGATCGGCGACGAAAGAATCCGTGACATCCGCCCGACGCCGCCCAGCGCGCACCAGGCGCCGAACACGAACAGCAATTGCCAGGCAAAGGGGTTGAACGACCAGAAACCACTCGGAAAGGCCGTCAGGTGCAGATCGAACTGCCATGACAGCATGTAGAGCGCGACCGAAATCGCGAGCGTGAAGTTGGCGCGCCACTTTATCATCAGCAGGATCAAGGGGAGAAAAAACATCAGCACGATATAAAGCGGCAAGACGTCCATATTCAGGGGGCGGTATCTTAGCAGCAGCGCCTGTATCAGGCTTTCGCCGGGCTGCTTGAGGAAGTACGCGACCTGCATTTCTTCCGCGTAAAACGGTTTGTCGAGGCTGATGGAAACGTAGGACACTTCCGCAACCAGGATCGCGAACAGCAGCACATGCGCGGCGTAAATCTGCCAGACCCGCTTCAGGATGCGCGCCGACGCGACCACGAAGCCGGATTTAAGCATCACGCGGCCATAAACAAACGCCGCGGTATAACCCGAGATGAAAATAAAAATCTCGGCGGCGTCGCTGAACCCATAATTGCGGATCGTGAACCAGGTCAGGAGATCGGGCGATACGTGATCGATGAAGATCAGCCACAGCGCGAGTCCCCGAAACAGGTCGAGCCGCAATTCTCGTTGGTTCGGGGAAAGTGAAAAGGACGGCGTCAACACGGAAGCAGCCGGGGCGTCCTGCACGATCACACCTCGCAAGGACGCTGACAGCTACTCGCCGAACAATCCCCGACAATCGGCCGAGACGCGCCCAGGTTCCCAAAAGCCGTGATCAGTGGCAACCCGAGTGAATGTTGTCGTCGAGGGTGTGTCAGATCGCAAAGAAAACGGCTCCGCTTGAAGGAGCCATCCATCTTGCTGCGTCGCTCAGATCACATGTGGGAGTGGTGGTGATGGTGATGATGATGATGATGATGATGGAGTTTGTGCTTATGATGTTGAACATACGCCTGCGCACTTGGGATCGCGCAGACCGAGAACGCAAAGGCGCCGATGGCGGCCAAAACGAAAGCAAATTTTCTCATTTAAAGTACTCCTCGCCTAGTTTCCTTAGTGACCAAAAGATGGCGAAAGCATCTGCCCACGTCAAATGGATATTTATGAACGGTCGTTCAGGAACGAGCGTTCACGGTTGGACAAGGGCGCGAACAACCGATTGCTGCGGTGCACTGGCGACCGAGAGTCGGAGTTTGCGCCTGGATAGAAGGAAACGATCCATCGGTCTGGAAGGCCCAGTTGATGGTCGGCGCAAATGCAGATTGCCGATGTTTCCCTTGGTCGGATCGCCGCCAAGATGACGCGATTGAACCCATGCGCACTCGACCCTTGGACGTCTCCCTTAAAGGTTCTACGCTGTCGTGATACACAGCAGGGGCACGCACCGATGCGACGGCGGTACCTCATTGTTGCAATAGTTGCAGGCATTGCGGCTTTGCCGCTCGCGGCGCAGGCTGATCCCTCGATCGCGCCGCAGGTTCACGAGGAGATGTGGGCGATTCCGTCCTCGCCCGTCCCGATGCTCGCCTACTTGATCCGACCCGTTGGAGGCGGTCCATTTCCACTCGTCGTGATGAACCATGGAGTTTCGCTTGACGCCACGGGGCGAAGCTACTTTCCCGTCATCGAATTCCGTGACGCCGCACTTTGGTTTGCGCGACAGGGCTACGTGGTGGTCGCACCCGTACGCCCTGGATATGGTGCTACGGCGATCGAAATCCCCGAGCGCGGTCTGTTCGGGGTTTTTTTCTCGGGCGTGGGAAAATGCTCGGATGCTGAGTTTCGTGAAGCGGGGCTTGCCGTCGCGTCGATTGACAAGTGGGTCATCGACTACATGTCAACTCAGTCATTTATCAAGCGCAATGACATCATCATTGTCGGCCAATCCGGGGGTGGTTGGGGTGCGATTGCGTTAGGCAGCCAAAATCCGGAACCTGTACGGGCTATCATCGGGTTTGCAGCCGGTCGCGGAGGTCGTCTCAACGGCAAACCCAACAACAACTGTGCCCCTGATCAGCTGGTCGATGCCGTTGCCGAATTCGGTCGCACGGCGCGCGTTCCAATGTTATGGATCTACACAAGTAATGACAGTTATTTTGGACCCGAGCTGTCGAAGCGGATGGCGGAAGCGTTTCGGGCCGCAGGCGGCAATGTCGAATATCATCTGTTATCCGATTTCGGTGAGGACGGTCATTTTTTTATAAACTCGGCCGACGCCGTTCAACTCTGGGCGCCTATTGTCAGCGAATTCCTGGCCAAACATCCATGAAGGGATTTATGGACATTGGACTTCTGTACGCTTCGACAAGGTCAGGCCGGTACCGAGTGCTGGCAGCTGGATCACTTGTCGTGTTCATGGCGTCCACAGCGATGAGACTTGACGCGCAACAACTGGTGCCATTTGGCGACGTACCGGCGACCGAGAATTTTTCTGAGGCAGAGATCACTACTCGGGGGCGAAAGCCAGATCGCCCGCTAACGTATGCGCGGTGGCGCAAGGTGTGTTTCAAGGCCACCCAAGAGGCCTTGTCGAAAATGGTTTGTCGCACGACCATCAACGGTAGATGGGACACGGGTCAGATCGCACTCAGAGCCGATCTGATCGAACGAGAGGGCGATCCCGTTGCTCGTCTGCAGATTTTCGTGGCGCCCGGATCATTCCTGCAGCCCGGTATCAGATTGACTGTCGACCAGGGTTCGCCCATTCAAATACCCTATGTTATTTGTCTCGCCAATGGTTGCGTAGCCGGAAGTGTGGCGAGTGCCAGCTTCATTCATGACTTGGAAACAGGCCAGATGCTGGCCTTGGAGACCGTTAATTCCAATGTTTTGGGTGTGATCAACTCGGTTCCCCTTCAGGATTTTGCCGAAGTTCACCAGGGGGCACCGGCGCAAGTGTTTGAGCAGAGGCTTGAAGGGGATTGGGAGCAATTGGGTCGATGAAGTGTGTTCAAGTTGCCCCGGGCTTCGGCTTGGTCGTCGACTTGATCCGCTAGGACGCGGCTCGCGGTCTGAAAATGACCCCCGAACGGAAATTAGGCGAGGCCTTCCTACTGCTATTTGGAGCGTTAATCAGCGGGGTGTGCGCAATGGAAGTCAAACTTCCTCCCAAGGGTCGTGACCTGCGGCTTGATCTGTTTCGCGGGCTCGCGAACTGGGTGATCTTCATTGCCCACATTCCCAACAACGTCGTTGCCTATTTCATGCTCGGAACGGGACGTTACGGCTTCAGCGACGGCGCCGATATGTTCGTGTTCATCTCGGGCTATACGCTGGCGTTTGTATATGCACGGATGCTCGTCGAGCGCGGCATGGTGATCACCGCTACGCGGATCATCAAGCGGGCCTGGCAGATCTACGTCGCGCACGTGTTCCTTTTCCTCGTCTACCTCGTGGAGATCGGCTATTTCGGCCAGAAATTTGGCACCGCCGAACATGCCGCCTCGTTCAATGTCAAGATATTCCTCGATCGGCCGGCCGAGGTCCTCTACGAAGGCCTGATCCTCAAGTTCAAGCCCGTCAACATGGATGTGCTTCCTCTCTTCATCGTATTGATGCTTGCCAGTCCGCTTATGCTGTGGGGGCTCGTGCGTTTTCGAAACGTCACCCTGCTTGCCTCGGTCATGCTTTATCTTGCGGCGCGGCAATTCGGCTGGAATCTTCCGTCTTATCCCGAAGGAAACGTGTGGTACTTCAATCCATTCGCCTGGCAGCTGCTGTACGTGTCCGGCGCGTGGCTGGCAGTGGGCGGAGCGGCGGCAATCATGCCGTTCATCCGTTCGCGAGCGGTTCTGTTCCTTAGTGTGGTTTATCTGGCGTTCGCTTTCGTGATGGCCATGGCCAGCCGGCATCCGGACATCGCGGCGATATTTCCGCCATGGTTGATCGGCATCTTCAACCCCAACGACAAGACCAACCTTGCCCCGTATCGTTTCCTCCACTTCATGGTCATCGCATTTCTTGTCATTCGGTTCTTGCCCCGGGATTGGCCGGGTCTTGAGTGGCGTGTCTTCAGGCCCGCCATTCTTTGCGGACAGCAGTCGATAGAAGTGTTCTGCGTCGGAACCTTCCTGTCGTTCGCAGGGCACTTCGTGCTGGTCGAGGTGTCGGACGCGATCTGGATGCAGATCGTCGTCAGTGTGGTCGGCGTCGCCTTGCTGACGTTGCTGGCGTGGTACCGGTCCTGGACAAAAAGGGTCGACAGGGTTCCGAGGCAGACGGCCCCGCCGAATCCGGCTCAGCGCGAGGTCGGACAGCCTGCTTGAATGGTCTAAACCTACATGCCGGCTTCTCTAATCGGCCATTCGGGGTCAAGCAGTTTCAGACTATCCATCAATTCGGCCTGTTTCGGCCAACGCGCTGAATAGCCATTGCGAAAGCGGACCGGTCTGGCTTGCGGTACCCAAGATCAGCAGTTGCCAAATCGTCGATCAAATGAGTGTGGTGGCTCACCTTTGGCTCGTGCGCGGCAACACGATCTTGAACTCAGTGAAAACGCCAGGCTCCGTCTCGACATCGATGCTGCCGCCATGCTGTCTTACGATGATGTCATGGCTCATCGACAGGCCAAGTCCGGTGCCTTCGCCAGCCGGCTTGGTGGTGAAGAAGGGGTTGAACATCCTCTCCCTTACTTCAGGAGGGATTCCGGTGCCGTTGTCGCGGATCCGGATTTCGACCTTGTTGCCGAGGTTTTTTGTGATCGCGCTCAGTATCGGCTCAAAGCCCTCGTCGACCGCTTCCTTGCGCTTGGCGGCGGCATAAAAGCCGTTTGAAATGAGGTTGAGAAACACTCGCGTGATTTCCTGCGGATAGAGGTCAATCATGCCGGCGCTCGGATCGAAATCACGCAGCAGGGTGATGTTGAAGCTGGATTTCTCCGCCCGCGCACCGTGATAGGCAAGATTGAGGCTTTCCTCAACAATCGCGTTGATATCGGCGAGCCGGCGTTCGCCCGACCCCTCGCGTGAATGCAGAAGCATGTTCTTCACGATCGAATCGGCGCGCCTGCCGTGCTGCACCACTTTTTCGAGATTGCCTTTCAGCATCTGCGTGAGTTCGTCGATCTCGTCCCTCAAGTTGCCGTCGAGCGCGACCGGCTTAAGCGCTTCATTCAGCTCGTCGATCAATTCGGCCGACAGCGCCGAAAAATTGTTGACGAAATTGAGCGGGTTCTTGATCTCGTGCGCAATTCCTGCGGTCAACTGGCCGAGCGCGGCGAGCTTCTCCGTCTGGACCAGTCGGTCCTGTGTAATCCGCAACTCCTCCAACAACTGGGTCAGGTCGTCCGTGCGCTGACGCAATTCACTGAGCAGCCGTGTGTTCTCGATGGCGATTACGGCCTGGGCGGCGAAGTCCTGCACCAATGCGATGTGCTTGTCACTGAAGGGGCGTGGCTCCTGGCCGTAAATAGCTATAACGCCAAGGGGGTCGTTTTCCCTGAAAATCGGTACGGTAAACATGGTGTAGATGCCCGCTACTTCGACGGCGGCAACCGCCAATGGCTCGCGGTCGATGTAAGCCTGAGCTAAACGCAAATCAGCAACCTGTACCGGCCGCCGGGTATTGATCGCTCGTACTGAGGGGAGATCCGGGCCTAGCCGAAACAAAGTGCCGGGCCGCAATCGCTCCATATAGGCCGCGGGCAAGGCTCCGTATTGCGCGGCGACGCGGAACGCATCACCTTCGGTGAGCCACAGGGTGCCGTAACTGGCCTCACAAAGCTTTGTCGCGTTTGCCAGAATCGCATGGAATACCGCGTTCAACTCGCCCTGCGAACCCGAGATGATCCGCAACACGTCGGTTGTCGCCGTCTGGTGCTCCCGCGCCTCGCGAAGCTCTTGGGTAAGCTGTGCAACCCTTGCTTCCGGCCCGGCGGCGGATGTGTTGCGGCGGCGCACCGCCTTCGACGCATTGCGGCGCTTTATCTGGCGTCGCCTCGTTTCGCCGCTTGTTATGGAGCGCCGTCTCATTATCATTTCCTAAGGTATCACGTCGCACCAGGTCCGCTTCATCCCCCTTAAGCAGATGGGGTGGATGGCTCGCTATCACGGCATCCGGGTGCCAAGGTAAGGACTATCACGCCCAACTGCTCGTTTTTCCGCAGGCGTGCCCGAGGATATTCCCGACAAAGGTTCGCCGACTAAATCTGCCACTGCCAAATTCAAATTAGGGCCACAAACGAGCCGGAAACAGGCCAACTTATCGTGATCCTGGCTAATTCGGGAAACCTAGCGAGGTCGTTTGGACAGTTCCGGGCTCGCCGTAACCGGAGACAAAGAGAGAATCTCGGCCGGATCACTGAAGCCGTAATTCACGCGTGATCCTGTTGAAGGTGGTGCCGGGAACGTGGGCCGGGAAATGAGCCCCAGTGAAAACGCGGTGGCTCACCGCAGCCACGCCTTGCGTCCGCACCGCCCGCAACCATCTATTTTGGCAGGCTTGAGGGGATGGGATGCGTGCCGCTTTGAGGTTCACCTGGAGATTGACCAAATGGGCCGGCATTGCCGTGCTGCTAAGCTACGTTGCGGTGTGCACGGGAATCTACGTGATGCAGCGGACGCTGGTGTTTCCGAAGCTGGCGGACCACATAGCAGCGGCCGATGCGGGCTTTCCTGAGGCGCAGGAGGTCGCGTTGCGGACATCCGATGGCGAGCGTCTGGTCGCGTGGTATGTGCCGCCCAAGGCCGACAAGCCTCTTTTCATTTATTTCCATGGCAACGGCGACACACTTAACTGGCGCGTGAGCCGGGACCGCAGTCTGGTGGCCGACGGCAGCGGGCTGCTCGCGGTTTCGTACCGGGGCTACGAGGGATCGACCGGAAGCCCGTCCGAAGACGGCATGCACCTCGACGCCGTGGCTGCCTATGAGTTCGCAGCCGATCATCAGATCGCGCCGGACCGTATCGTGCTGTGGGGGCATTCGCTTGGCACCGGTGTTGCCGTACGGCTCGCGGCAGAGCGGAAGATCAAGGCGCTGGTGCTCGAAGCGCCCTATACTTCGGTTGCGGACCTTGCGGCCATGAAATACCCGCTCCTGCCCGTGCGCTGGCTGCTCAAGGATCCGTTCCATTCGGATTTGCGCATCGGCAAGGTGACTGCGCCGGTGCTGGTCTTCCATGGCGACAAAGACGACACGATCCCGATCGCGTTCGGGCGGCGCCTCTACAGCCTCATCAAGGCGCCCAAATGCTTCGTCCACTTCCCGCTTGGCGGCCACGGCGATCTAGATGACGGCGCGATCCTCGCGAGCATTCGCGCTTTCATCGCGCGGCCATGGCATCGCTCCGCCGAGCCAGCCGGCGCGGACGGCTGCGAGCGCGGTAGCGTAGCGAGCTGACTGGGCGAAACCTGACAAGCACTAAATTCGTGCCCAGCCCTACACTCCGCCGCAGCCGGCTTCCCGGTAGGCCTCAACTAGCTCCAGAAGCGGATCGGCTCTATGTCTCTTTCGGGTCAAACCGAGAAGAACTCCTGCGTGAGCAATGTCTTCTGGGTCACCACTGAAAGCGAACATTGCTCAGTACAGTCTGCGATTCGCATTTGTGCCAAGAAGCGACATTTTGCAACGCAAAATAGCATTGAGCCTTTTCGCCATAGGACTAAAGTAATTCCTGGTTGGCCGTTGCGATAAAAGTGTCTGCTTATGACGCTCGAAAACCTTGCATTGCTGTCGCGCCGTAGCCGCTTAAGCGTGGCCGTGGTCATCTTGGCATTGATTGGTGCTGCGGCATGGACTGCTGGACACTTCCTGCAACCCGCCGCGCCGCGTCACATCGTGCTGGCTTCGGGCCTCGAAGATGGCCTGTTCCACCAGTATGCGAAACGTTACGTCGAGATACTGGCTCGATCTGGGGTTACGGTAGAGGAACGAATGACCGCTGGCGCCGAGGACAATCTGCAGCTTCTGGAGGATCCGCATTCTGGCGTTGACATCGGCTTTACACAGGGCGGTATTGCGAAATTTCCCGAAGCCAATGACATTGTCATGCTTTCGAACCTCTATTACCTGCCGATGTGGATATTCTACCGCGACACTGACACACTCGACCGTGTCAACGAGCTGCGTAACCATCGGGTCGCCGTCGGCGCTGAGGGCAGTGGCACTCGCTCACTTGTCGAACCCGTGTTCGCTCTTAACAACCTCACGGCCGAAGACATGACAATGTTGCCCCTGGGCAACCACGCTGCGCTGCGTGCACTGAAATCTGGTGAGGTCGATGCGGCAGTCTTTGTCGACGGTGCGCAGAATCAAGCCGTCTGGGCAGCACTTCACGATCCGCATTTGAGGCTGATGGGTTACGGCCACGCCGAAGCATATCCTCGACTGCTGCCTTACATCAAGAAGCTGACGCTGCCTTCCGGCGTGATCGATGTGGCGCATGACATCCCGGAGAATGAAGTCGCGCTCATCGGCACCAAGGCTATGCTCGCGGCCCGCGATGGCTTGCACCCCGCGCTGATCGAACTGTTGGTGGATGCCGCACACGAGATTCACGGCGGACAGGGTCTCTTCGAGGAGGCAGGCGAGTTCCCGGGAACGACCCGGGTCGACCTCCGCATCTCGACCGATGCCGACCGGCACAAGCGTTTCGGGCCAAGCTTCCTGTATCGATACTTGCCGTTCTGGCTCGCTACACTGGCGGAGCGGGCTATCATCATATTGGTTCCACTTGCTGCTGTTCTGCTTCCCCTCTTCCACTACCTGCCCCAGTTGCTCCGCTGGCGCGTCCGGTCGCGGATCTATCGGTGGTACGGTGAATTGGCTCTACTGGAGCGGGATGTTGCCGAGCGCACGGGCGCGCTGCCTACGGAGAAGTGGCTAGCTGACCTGGAGCGCATTGAGCGAGCCGTCGCCCGTATACACACACCTTCTGGGTACGCGAGTGAGTCCTACACGCTGCGCGAGCACATTGCCCTGGTTCGGCGCGCCGTATTGGCGCGGACCAGTTCGCCGCCGGTCGCGGCAGGCTAGGTTAAATCTGGTCGAAGCCAGAAATACTTCCGCGAACTTACCGCTCGAGGTGATCAAATAATTCTTACGCGGCAATCGGCGGTGCGAGGTGACGTGATGGGTTAAATGCGAAACACTTTGTGCGAGCAGATGTTTTCCGCTTGTGGCGTGCGGTCAGATCAGCTTCGCCTTTGCCAGATCCCTCATCAGGTGGCTTGCGCCATAGGTCCAGTGCGGACAGTCGGGTGAAAGCCGGACCCGGTTGACCAGCGCGCCGAGCTTTTCGGTCGAGATGGTGACGATATCTCCGACCTTGTGCGTGAAGCCCTTGCCCTTCTCCCCACGATCCTTTGACGGCACGAACATGGTGCCAAGGTAGAGCGCCATGCCATCGGGATACTGGTGGTGCGGGCCCAGGGCGGCCGCGACCAGCTCTTCCGGCGAGCGGCTTATCTCGGCCATCGAACTTGCGCCTTCGAGCGTGAAGCCATCCTCGCCTTCGACCCGCAGATGCACCTTCGCTTGCTTGACGTCACGAATGGAAAATGACGCATCGAAAAGCCGGATGAAGGGTCCAAGGGCTGCGGACGCGTTATTGTCCTTGGCCTTGCCGAGCAGAAGTGCTGAGCGGCCCTCGACGTCGCGCAGATTGACATCGTTGCCGAGCGCCGCGCCCACGATCCTGCCCCGGCTGGACGCAATGACCGCGATCTCGGGTTCGGGGTTGTTCCAGGTCGAGATCGGATGCAGACCGACATCGGCACCGAAGCCAACCGACGCCATCGGCGGGCACTTGGTGAATACCTCGGCGTCCGGCCCGATGCCGACCTCGAGATACTGCGACCAGGCACCGCGCTGGATGAGCTTCGCCTTGATCTCCATGGCTTCGACCGAACCCGGTTTCAGCTTCGACAGATCGTGGCCGATCAGAGTGGCAATGTCGGCCCGGATGGCATCGGCCGCGGCCGCCGAACCACGCGCCTGCTCCTCGATGACCCGTTCCAGAAGGCTGACGACGAAAGTGACGCCCGATGCTTTCACCGCCTGCAGATCGACCGGCGACAGCAGAAACGGCTGGGTTGCCACGCGGCCCGTCTCGAAGCTGTTCGCCGCGATGGCCTCGACCGAACCGATGGCTTCGCCGCTTGCGCTGCTCACATAGCCGGCCGGATCATCCATCTCGCAGATGTCGCGAACGGTCGGCGCCTGTTTCGACGTGATATCGACGACGTCTCCGCCGCGCACGGTAACCACCAACGGATGGGAATTCCCGGGCGATCGGGCACGGCCCAGAAACGCGCCGGTCCGCGGCAGATTGATATCATTGACCATCAATATGTTCCTCCCCGCCGCCGGAACACCGGTGACCGCTTGTCTTTGAATGGGCGCGGCTTGCTATTTTATCGGCGATCTCGCGCGCCCGCGCAAGCAGCTCTCACGCGGAACGACCTCGCCAACGAGGCCCCACCAGCGCTTCGCCGACGTCATTCGTGCATAGCGGCAAGCTCTGCCGCGATGATCGCGCCAAGGGCCATGTCGGCTTGCTGCCCGAAGCCGTGATGCACGATCCGGCCATTGCGTCCGATCAGGATGCTGGTCGGCGTTCCCTGCATCCCATATCGCCCCATGGTCACCGGCAGCGGTGTGCCCTCGGCGGCTTCATCTACTCCAATCGGAAAGGTCAGCGGATATTCGTGGATGAACGCTTCCAGCGACACCGGCGTCATGGCGGCATGATGTTCAAACACCGTGTGCAATCCGATGACCTGGAGGTCCGAATGTTTGAACAGGTCGAAGGCGCGCTGGGTCTGCGGCGTTCCGTGCGCGACGCATCCGGGACACAGCATCTGGAACGCGTGCAGAAGAACCGGCCGGCCACGTAGTCCGGACAAGGTCAGCGGCTCTTTGGTGTTGAACCAGCGCGATACCGCAATTTCGGGGGCGAGAGCCACGGCCTTATTCCCTGCATTGGCCGTCGGCCACACCGCAAGCCGGCAAAACCTGAAGCTGGCAAAACCCGGCCCGGCCTGTCAACGGTGCAATTTGCGGACAGCCGCGCCTTCCGCTGGCCTCGGCCCCGAAGAGGTGCTGCCGAACGAACTCTTTAACGACGAGCACAATGCGTGATGGGCGAGATGACAGAAGGCTGGTTTGCCCGTGGCTAGTTGGGTGGATTATCCCATGCTATATTAAAGCTATGAGTGCATTCGATGCAGGCGACTTGCCAACAGACTTGCCAACAGACTTGCCAACAGACTTGCCAACAGACTTGGCGACTGAACTGGAGACTAGGTTTTTCTGGTGGGAGCCGGTCGGCCCGCAGCCGAGATCGCATGCGCGAATTCTCGCTCAGGCGATGGATTTGGCCTCATTCGATGACGTGCGGCGACTCGAGAAGAGGCTTGGTCCTCATCGGTTGGCC
Organism: uncultured Pseudomonadota bacterium; assembly: GCA_963771225.1. Taxonomy (GTDB): domain Bacteria; phylum Pseudomonadota; class Alphaproteobacteria; order Rhizobiales; family Xanthobacteraceae; genus Bradyrhizobium. The sequence goes on from CAVYSR010000024.1 coordinate 56,408, forward strand.
GAGGTGATGCTTAAGGCCGAGCCGGGATGGATCAGCGAACGGTCTTGGGAGTTCTGGCGCGGGCGCCTAACACTCGCTACCGGCCGGGCGATCCCTGATGCGCCTCCCCCGAGATCGTTCGATGCCAGACAGTTTTGAGCCGAGGACGGAAATCCTGCCTAAGGCCCAGCAAGAGATTTGGCCCTTGCTTGCTCCAGCTCCGCGATTGTCGCTCGTGTTGTACGGAGGAACCGCGATTGCGCTTCATCTTGGCCATCGCGTTTCCGTCGATTTTGATTTTTTCAGAACGCGCACTGGATGACGGGCTCGACGTTGCGAATGGACGGCGGCGAGGTCAAATCGATTTGAGGCTTGCGCCGTAATTCCCGCTCGGCGTCCGACGCTACATGAAGATGAAAGGCAGGCCCGATGCCAGCGCCCTGATGTAGCGGCTCTTCTGGTATTGGCCGTTCAGCGATACGCGGGGTAGCCCGGCCAACCGCTCGGGACTTGCCGAATTCAGGACGCCGGGCTGCGTGGTCACGCCCAGGGTATAGCCGATGTCGATCGCCGCCTGGATCTCGCGGGGGCCGACAGCGTGCCGGCCGCCATAGGGATAACAAACCGACTTCGGCGCGCGACCGCTATAGGCTGCGACCCGGGCGGCGGATTGTTCGAGCTCCTGCCTGAGGCGCTGGTCGGAGACACGGGACAAATTGGGGTGCGTGACGGTGTGCGCGCCGAGCCGCGCCAGCGGGTCCGCCACCTGGTCCTTCAATTCAGCCGCCGTCATGATCTCGTGGTCCACGATGCCCTGCGGATCGACGCCGGCGGATATCGCCGCTGAATCGATCTTCGCCACCGCATCGTCCTCGTCGACGCTTTCGACAAAATTCGCGAGCCGGTCAAAGGCCAGGAATTTCTCGCCACGCGACGAACACGGCACGGTTTCCATGCCGTGGCCGAAATTGAAATTGAACGACGCTACTGCGCGCGTCAGTGCCTCGGCGGTCTCCCACCACATGGTCCGGCTGCGTTCGACGAAGCCGGGCGTAATGAAGAGCGTGTAGGGAACGCCGTGCTTGCGGAACACGGGTGCTGCGAACTGCGCATTGTCGCGGCAGCCGTCGTCGAGCGTGAAGCACATGAATTTCCGCTCGGTCGGACGAATTCGCCAGCAACTCCGGCAACTCCTCGAGATGAACCGGATGCAATCCGCATTGCAGGGCGGCGGCGATCGCCGCGTCCAGGAATTGGGGCGTGACCGACAGATGACCGTTCGGCTCAAAATCGTAGCCACGCTCAGGCCGGACGTGATGCAGCGTGAAGATCACGCCGCGCCCCGCCGCGGATGGCACCAACCGGCCGGCACCCGACCAGGCGACCGCCTCGAGGCCGGCACGGATCACCAGGGCTTTGGCCGCGCGTTTCGTCATTGACCGCAAAGACGCAGACATCATGTTGGGCGTTCCCTGTGCATCAAGCCAGATCGAAATCGATCAGCTCAAAGCGATCCAGCCGCAGCGGCTGCCGCTCGGGCTTGAAGTCTCGCAGTTGAACAAGCAGCGGCGATGGGCGGAATTTCGCCGGCAACACGATGCCCGGAGCCGCTGCGAGCTTGCTGTTGACCCCCGCATACGCGAACAGAGGGCGTTTCCACATGCGGCAAGCGTCGCGAACCAGACGGCGAGTGGTAGTCCGGCTCGCCTCGGCATCTCCGCGTGTCGTGAACCCACAGAGCAGCGTAAACATCATGCCGCGCGAGCTTCGCGGCGAGGATATCAGCAGCACGCCATCGAGTGTATGAATGCCGTATTCCCGATCGTAAGCGCACAGACGCTCGAACAGCCGGGCAGTATCCCAAAGCACGCCGTTCTGGTCGGGACAGCTGCCGTAGCCATCCAGCAGAGACAGCGCCAGGCTCTTGTTGGCGGGATCGAAGCGCGACGACAGGATGTCCCGCTGCGAGCCTGAGGGAATCGCGACACCCATGCTGAATGGCAGCCTGAGAAACGGCTTCAGATTGAAGAAGTACTCGTTGACGCCAACCGCCTTGGCGTTCGGCATCCCGATCGCGAAACGGATATCTTGCTTGACGAATTGTTTTTCCACCTCGGCATAAAGCTGGCGCAGCCGCTCCTTGCCGCGAAACTCCTTGCTGATGAACAGATCCACCAGTTGAGCGGCGGATTCTTCCTGACCGTTCAGGCGCAGCGTCTGACGAACCATCGCAATCTGGCCGACCTTTTGATCGCCGTTGCGGAGCGCGATGACCGTGGCTCCCAGCGAGAAGCAACGTTCATAGAACCAGCGCAGGCGTTCCGGCATGATAACACGATTGAGCGAAGCGAACGCCTCTGTTGCCAGCCGCGCGGTCTCTTCATAATTAACCACTTGTTCGCATTCTGCTCTTGTTGTCACATCGTCCGTCCGGCGACCAAAAGCGCAACGCATACCAATAGTTAAAAAGTATTGAGATTTTGTTCAATCGATTGCCGGAAAACACGGCCCGAACCTCGGGGCCGCATAACCGGATGACATTTTCGACCTCGCCTTTCGCGACCATGCGAAAGCTTCGACGCCTCCACCAAACGAGCCAAGAACGAAGGAGAGTCCTTGCTCGGAATCCAGTCGGCCTAGCGGCCTGACTGATCCGTTCCCGATAGCGACAGCTCCGGCGAACTGGTTTCAAGAACTCTCTCCAACGTCGACGCACTGGCCGAACACATGGCTTGCGAGACGACGTTGCCTGAATTCTCGAAAGCACGGGCGAGCGCGTGGAATTGGGACGCGGCGAGCCGAAGGATGGAAATCGGGACTTGAACATGGCCGTCCTGAGACAGCACCGCCAGTTGCTGCTCGACCTTGGCGCAGTTCGAGCGCGCCTGCCGAAGTTGCTCTTCGGCTTCATTGGCCCGTTTGGCATTCGCGTCGAGCAGCGTCGCGGCGCGAAGCAGATTCTCCGAGTTGGACCCGGTCGACATCAGGTCCGCAAATCTGTGCAGAAATCTCAGGATGACTTCTAGATCAGGGGTCTCTGGCGGGGCGTTCATGGACATCCGGAGCGTGCGTGAACTGCGCGATGCTAGCTGATTCGCCCCTGATTGCTCATCCAAACCATCCGGCTGCCGCACGTGGCTTGGCTTGTCCCGACCGGCCACGCTGCTGGCCAAGTCAAGGACGCGCTCGCTGTTTCCCCTCCCCGCAGGCAGCCGCTCCTCACATATTTTTGTCGTGACTGATGACAATTCGTGACACTATTACTACAGTCGCATATCAATTCGGTTACACGTGGAGCGGTCGATGAGTTTGGAATGGCGGGCGCGGTCGGGTTCCTTGTCCCTGGCCTGGTCAAATCCCCTGGCCTGGTGGTGGAGTTCTCTGACCGTGGTCAGCGGCGTCAATATCGCGGTTTGGTTCTTGCTGTATCGCCAGCTCGAGCCGACCAGTGGTCTTGCCAGCGCGTCCGGCATCGAGTTCGTGGCCCTGCAGACCGGCAGTCTGCACAGCTCGTCCAGCGTCGAACTCATGCTGCTGCTCTGCGCGGGCTATGTTTTTGGCTGCGCATTCAGGTCGTTGCTTCCGCGCGCGGACGTTCAGCGGATCTGCCTGTTCGATACCTGGCTGTCGAGCGTGATGGTCGGCCGGTCGGTGGCGACCGTGGCCGAGCTCTGCTTCGCGGCGCAATGGGCGCTGATGCTGCATCAGCTCGGCGCCATGACAGGAGCGGGCACCACCCTGAACGTGGCGTGGGTGATCGTGCCGTTGCTCCTGATCGCGGAATGCTACTCTTGGTATGCGGTGCTGACCACCAACTATCTCGGCAACGCCATTGAAAATTCGATTTGGGCGGTGGCCTTCTTCCTGATCGGGGTTGCGCTTTGCCGGTTGCTGCCGGAGTTCGACGGTCCGGTTCGCGTGGTCCTCGGCATCTCGATCGCGGGGATTGTCGCCTATCTGGCGTTTCTGATGACCATCGACGTACCGATGTATCTCAAGCGATGGCGGACCGAGGTTGGCGATGGCAGCAAGCTGTTGCGGCCTCTCGAGGGCCTGCGTGACGTCAGCACGCGCTGGATCGTGACCCACGATCTTGCCGAGTGGAAGGACGAGATTGCCTGGATGTCGCTTTATTTCAGCATGGCGGTCTGGGCCAGCCTTGCGCTGTGCGTTTTCTACTCGCTCGCCGGTCATCTGCCGCACTGACGCTGCGAGGCGACGGCCGTCCTCGGAGGCGTCGGCAAGCAGAGCCGATGCCATCACTCCCTGCGCCGGGCGCTCAAATATTCGTCGAGCGAGAACGGACCGGCGCCCCCAATGCATAGCGCAATGAGCCCGGCGAGATAAAGCAAATCGGTTTCATAACCCGGCTGACCAAAATGCGCGCCCGCTGCATCGTAGGATAGCAGCTTGATCGAGCTGAAGCCGTTCGGCAGGTGGACGGTGACGATCGCCACCAGAAGCACGATGATCATCGGCAGCGCAGCGACGGGCACCAAGGCGCCGAACAGAATGAGCAGGCCGCCAACGATCTCAACCATAATGGTGGCCCAGCCAAGCAGTTCAGCGAACGGCATGCCGATCGCGTGCAGGATCGCGATGAAGCCGTCCGCTCCGCGCGACAGCTTGGCGTAGCCGTGCTCGAAGAAGCCCAGACCGACCACGAGCCTGAGCGGCACCGCGTACCAGCCTGCCGGAATGGGGAGCGGTGAAATGGAAATACGACGGAGAAGGCAAATGACCTGCATGAGATCTTCTTCGCTTCACCGCTTGCCTTTGTTACTCACCTTTTCCTTTTTTAGCGTGAGAAATTGTAGCGGCGCGGACCGGCGACCGGCGGTGCTTTGCTCTAGTCTAGGTCTCCCGGATTGAAGTGGCGAAGAAACCCGTTCGATCAGTCCGGCTGCGGATAGTGATCCGTGAACCGGCCGACGCGGCATTGATAGCCTTGCGGTGGCGGCGTCAGCGCAAAATCCTTCGCGCTGGAGCCCTTCGGATGTGACGACATGGTCTTCAATGCCCAGGCGTTGAAAGCCTGGGTGTCGATCTGCGGCCACATGTGCCCATGGGTCGAACTGCATGCGACATGCACGACGTCGGGCTGGCTGCCGAAATAGTTGGAGCCGGCCTGCGTCGCAGGCCGATAATCGGCACACAGGCCGATCGACGGGCCGCAATTCCACATATCCTTTTCGCCGCCCCAGACCGTGATGACGATCAGGGAGCCGAGCCGTTCGGGCAGCGGATACGGTCCGGCTCGGCTCTGCACGATCTTCGCAGGATGAGCGGCCACCAGGGCCCGCGCGTCGCTGAAGGACAGTCCGGCGCCGTCGTCGCCGGTCACATACCATTCGCCGGAGATCGGCATGCCGCCCGCCCAGAAATCGGAATCGAACAACAGCGCCCGATTGGCCATGGTGCCACCAGACGAGATGCCGCCGATATAGAAACGATCGGGATCGAGCTTCCATTTGGTACCGACGCAGCGGATCGCCGCCTGGAAGAAGCTGGCGTCGGGACCGGCGTCGTGCTTCCACTTGTCGCCGCCGGCGTCGGCGGTACGCCCCTCATTCCAGGGTTTCCAGATCCAGCCGTCGGCGCCGAGGCCGTTGCAGCGCGGCCCGGCATAGGCCGGATCGCCTTCCGCGCATTGGCGCACCGGCCCGATCACCATGAAACCCTGCTGCGCCATCAGCGCATTGGCGCCGCTACGGGCCGAGGTGAGATTATCGTTGGTGGATTCCACCGTGCCGGTGAGCGGCACCCATACCGGAGCGGGGCTCGCGCCCTCATGGGGAGGATAGACCCAGAAGGAACGCTTCAGTCCCTCGTGGGGAAAATCGACATTGAGGCCTTCATGGACCTGATAGCCGTCGGGGCATTGCCAGGCGACGGCAGCCGCGGCTGGCCCGGCGAGGACGCCGAACACCATCAAGGCCGATATCAAAATCCTGATCACCTGGACTGCCCCGCGAAAATGACTAGCGCCCCGTTTTCGATGGAATTGGAACGGGGCTCTAGATTTTTGTTTTGACGCGTTTTCTTCACGCGAACCGGCATCCACTTCGCTCGAAAACGCTCTAACGCCCGCCGAACCGCGCCGCGCGCTTTTCCACGAACGCGTTGCGCCCTTCCAGCGCATCCTCGCTCTGGCGAACCTCTGCCTGTACCTCGATCTCCCGGCGGAACTGCACGCTGTAGCTTGCATGTTCGCTTTCCTCCAGCAACTGACGGGTCGCGACCAGCGCACGCGTCGGCCCCTCGGCGAGGCGATGGGCGAGTTTCATCGCTTCATCGCGCAAGCGATCGTCATCCACGACCTGTCGCACCAATCCCCACTCCAGCGCCCGCTCGGCAGACAGCGGTTCGTTGAACAGCATCAGTTCGAGCGCGCGCTGGCGGCCGATCAGGCGCGGCAGCAGCCAGGTCGAACCCAGATCTGGCACCAGGCCGATCCGGCTGAAAACCTGGATGAACTTCGCCGACCGCGCCGCGACGATGATGTCGCCGGCCATCGCAAGGCTGAACCCGCCGCCGGCCGCGACCCCGTTGACCGCGACGACGACCGGCACGCGGCACTCGCGCAGCGCCCGGAACGCCGGCCAGTAATGCCGCATCACGCCGGCGACAATGTCGTTACCCAGCGACTCCGATGCCTTGAGGTTCTGCCCTGAACAAAAGCCGCGCCCCTCGCCGGTCAGCACCAGCGCCCGCAACGTAGGGTCGCTTGTCATCTCGCCGATGGCGGCAGCCAACCCGCCGAGCAGTTCAGGCGTCATGGCATTGAGGCTCGCCGGATCGTTGAGCGTCAGCAGGCCAACGGCCCCGTCCCGGGTTTGCTTCACGCTGGTCATTTTTCTCTCCTGGCCGAATGTCTGGGTCGCCAGCAATGTGCCATTGCCGGCGCGCAGCGCCAAATCGACGGCTTGGTGCAATGCGAAAAGGCGGGCATGGCGCCCCCGTGCGGCAATCTATTCAACTTCGCCTCAAATCAGCGCGAGCGATAACCTTCAAAAGTTAGGTTAAAAATCGAACGATATTGCGCGCTAAGCCGCAGGTTGTATGGCTACTGCATGTCCTCGTCATTTCATAACGCCGACAAACAAACGCACCGGAAAGTCATGCTGGTGGGCTTGCTGTTCTGCGCCCTGTTTGTCGCCGTCAGCTTCTTTGCCCGAGAGCAGCCGGACAACCATTACGTCCTCCAGAAGGCCGACAGGCTGGTTCGCACCGCGGGCGCTCCCTTGCCTGCAAACTGATCAGTCCCGGCGACGTCTGGAGGCAGGACGACTGGAACTCTTAGCCGGGATCGCGGTTGTCTTTCATAAGACCTTCAGGAGGCAACGATGACCAGGTGGCACGATACCATGGTGGAGAGGCTCGAAAGCGATCACGAAGCCGGCTACGCGGCCGGTTGGACCATCTCCGGGCTCGCGATGCTAGGCGCAATCGTCACCGTCTGGGTGTTTGCGATTTAACGCCCCAGCTTGCGCCATTCCAAAGCCCGCTTCTTTTCGCCGCCGCGAAAGCGCTGACGGCGTGCAGGCTTGATACGCTTCACACCCCGCCCGGCTGGACGAAGCAGTACACAAAACCGCTGCGGCTCAAGAAAACGATACCGTGCCCCGTGGGATTGCTCTTGTCCCATTTGAGCTTGTGGTTCGGGATTTCAATTTCCGTCCCGATATCGATATGCGGACGCATGCGGGGTTCATCCGGACGATCGTCAGTGATGGTCGCGTAGGTTTTTCCATCCTTGACGTGAATCTCGTCCGCCCAGTAGGCGTCGGCCTCACCGCAACACGACGCGTTTGGCATGTCAGGCTGCATCAGCGCCTGGTACCATTCCCGAACCGCGGGATCGTTGTTAATCGCGCCCCATTGTCCGAGATCGCGGGCATTCACAACGCCAATCACGCAACCGAACGCAACACCAAGGACGATGCGCTTCATTTCGCACTCCTGAGTTTGCCGGCCCTTTCTTCAAAGCAATCTTTATGCCGGAATCGGAGTGATTCCTAAAGCCCAATAAACTCCGTTGGTTAGCCCTTTTTGCGGCATCGAACCGGTTGCCGGTCACGCGAGACCAACGGGCAGCGGGAATTGCCCGCTGCGCGGAGCGCCGTCATGACAGGCCGAATCAGCATCGTGTCGCGATTGATTTTCGCGGCCGTTTTGTTGTGCGCCGGCATGTCTTCGGTGGCGCATGCCGAAAAGCGCGTTGCACTGGTGATCGGCAATTCGGCCTACCGCGCCGTGCCGGCGCTGCCAAACCCTGCCGCCGACGCCAGGCTGATGTCGGATACGCTGTTGTCGCTGGGCTTTTTCGTGGTCGGCGGCGGCGCGCAACTCGACCTCGACAAGGCCGGTTTCGACGATGCGCTGCAGAAGTTCAAGACCGGGTTGGCCGGAGCCGACGTCGCACTGTTTTATTACGCCGGCCATGGCGTCGAGACCCACGGGCTCAATTACCTGGCGCCGGTCGACGCCCATCCGCTCGAAGAAGCCGATGTCTTTACGCAGATGATCGGCATGTCCGGCATCCTCGACCAGCTGGAAAAATCCGGCACCCGCATCAACCTGGTATTGCTCGACGCCTGCCGCAATAACCCGTTCAGCGGCCAGGGTGTGCATTCGACGACCGGCGGTCTTGCACAAATGCCCGCACCGGTCGGGACGTTGATTTCATTTGCGACCCAGCCGCGCAGCGTCTCGCTGGACGGCGTTGACGGTCACAGCCCCTACACCAAGGCGCTGATCGATGCGATGCAGCGGCCCGGCGCCGGCCTGTTCAAGACCTTCAACGAAGTCGGGCTTGCGGTGGCGAAAGCGACCCATGGCGAGCAAATCCCATGGGTGTCCTCGTCGCCGATCTCGGGCAATTTCTATTTCGCCGGCAAGCCCGCGACGCAAGCGGCGAGCCAGCCACCGGCGGCGCCCGATGCGCCGGTGCCGGCCCCGCTGGTTCAGGAGGCGCGGCTGTCGCCGGCCAACGATCCGCTGCGCAAAGATCTCATCACCGATTGCGATCGGCTGGCGGCGATGCCCTACGACACCGGCCATCCGGCAAGCCTGCCCGGCGTGGAACCTGACAAGATCAACATCATCGCGGCAGCGGCCGCCTGCAACGATGCGATGGCGCGATATCCCGACGTGACGAGATTTGTGTTCGAGGCCGGACGCGTCGCAACCGCGCGGAAGGATTTTGCCGAGGCGCGGCGTCGCTACGAGCAGGCCGCCGCGGCCGGCTATGCCATGGCGATGAACAATCTCGGCGGCGTCTATGAGGGTGGCGACGGTGTGCACCAAAATTATGCCGAGGCCGCGCGCTGGTACGGCAAGGCGGTGGCAGCCGGCGAACCGATCGCCATGGTCGATCTCGGCTGGCTGTATGAAACCGGGCACGGCGTGACCCGGGATTATGCGGAGGCGGTCCGATTATACGAGGCGGCGGCCAAGGCCGGCGTGCCGGCCGGCATGAACAATCTCGGCCTGCTCTATATGTACGGCAAAGGCGTTGCGCGCGACTATGCCGAGGCGAAGCGCCTGTTCGAACAGGGCGCCGCACTCGGCGAGGCCTCTGCCATGAACGGTCTTGGCGCGATCTACAACGAAGGCGACGGCGTTCCCCGCAATGTCACCGTGGCGCGCCAGTGGTTCGAAAAGGCGGCCGCACTGGGCAATCCGGAGGCGAAGCAGAATCTGAAGGGGATGCGCCGGTAGTTACGGCACACCTGCCCGGTCGCCCGCGATAGAACTTGGCGCGACATCAGGGCAGGTATAGCTTTTTCAAAACGCCGGGAGAAAAGCCATGAGACCGGTTGTCTACGGCATTGTATTCATTGTGATTGGCGCAATATATATCTGGAAGCCGACGATCTTCCGGCGTGGCCTCTGGATGAAAACCAGCATCGCCATCCGCACGCTGTCGGAAACCAGTTATACGCGGTACATGCGCGGACTTGGCTATGTCCTGGTGATTGCCGGCATCGTGCTGATCCTGAGCAAGATGATTTGACTTGCCCCCGCTGAAACCATTCCGCCGGATGGCGCGTAAGCAGGAGTGAACCAACGGAGCATCTTCATGCGCGCCTTGATCCTGCTGGTCGCCCTCCTGATCGGCCTCGCCGCACCGGCCCGGGCCGGCGACGATGTTGCGGCCGCGCAGAGCATCATCCGCGCCCAGGTCGACGCGTTCGGCCGCGACGATGCCGCGACGGCCTATTCCTATGCGGCGCCCGCGATCCAGAGCATGTTCCCGCAAGCCGATATCTTTCTCGGCCTGGTCAAGCAGAGATATGCCCCGGTGTATCGCCACAAGAGTTTTGAATTTGGCGAGGCGCAGGTGGCGGACGGCAAGATCGCGCAACGCGTTCACATCGTCGACGCCGATGGCGAAGTGTGGGAGGCGCTGTACACACTGGAACAGCAGCCCGACGGCAGCGTGAAGATCACCGGCTGTGTTCTGCTCAAGGCAGGCCAGGCGGTATAGAACGCTACCCGTCAGGCAAACGACAAGCGCGACCGCGCCCGGAGCAATAGCGCCAGCACGATCGAGACGTTGATCGCATTCCAGACCAGCCCGTTCAGGAATGCCGCGGCGTAGGATCCGGTGGCGTCGAAGATCACGCCGGACACCCAGCCACCGAACGACATGCCGAAGACGGAGGCCGAAAATCACGATGCCGACGCGGGTCGCCGCTTCGCTCGCCGGCATCAATTCGCGGACGATGATGGCGTAGCTCGGCACGATGCCGCCCTGAAACAGCCCGAACATCGCGGAGATGATGTAGAGCGAGGAGAGGCTGTCGAAAAACAGATAGAACACCAGCGCGGAAGCCTGCGCCACCGATCCAATCAGCAGCGTGCGGATGCCGCCGATCCGGTCGGCGAGAAATCCCGAACCGATCCGGCTGATGATGCCGAACGCCAGCATCAGCGACAGCATTTCGGAGCCGCGCGCCACGCCATAGCCGAGATCGCCGCAATAGGCGACGATATGGACCTGCGGCATCGCCATCGCCACGCAGCAGGCAAATGCTGGCGACGCACAACAGCGCCGTCAGCGTGTTGATCGGCATCTGCAGATCGATCCGCGGCGGCCGGTGCATCGACATGGCTTCGCCGTGTCGCCGCGCCGATCCGCATCCGAAGCAGCAGCAATATCGCCGTCATCGTCACGCCGCAGAAGATACCCACGGCGATATAGCTCCAGCGCCAGCCGGAGCTCTGAATCCCCCAATTAAGCACCGGCGGCCAGATCGCGCCGCCGACATAATTGCCGCTGGCCGCGATGGTCACCGCCAGGCCGCGATAGCGGTCGAACCAGTGCGAGGCCTCCGCCATCAGCGGCGCGAACGTCGCCGAGGTCCCGAGGCCGATCAGGAAATGAACCAGAATGAATTGCCACAACGTGGTCGAAAGCCCGCGCGCAGATGTAGGCCAACGCCAGGACCGCGGTGCTGAGCCCGATCGCCATGATGATCCCGAAGCGATCCGCGATCTTGCCGGCAGCGACACTGCCGAGACCAAAGCCGAGCATCAGGAGGGTAAAGGCCAGCGAGACATCGCCGCGGCTCGCGCCGAATTCGGCCTGGACCACCGGAAGCACGACCACCACCGACCACATGCCGACGCTGCCGATCGAGCCGATCACCAGCGCGAGCGCGAGCCGGACCCATGCCTGACCGGAGTCCGGGGTGAAAAGCGGCGAATCTGTCGGTGAATCGGAGGGAGCCAGCACGGCCGCAACTTCGTCGGCGCCGGCTCCCGGGTCAAGCAACATGGCGCGATATTGGGCATGCAGATGCAGCGCAACAGAACCGCTTTGTCTCACCCCGCCCCGCATTTTCGTCATTCCGGGTTCGATGCGCGCCCCGGAGCGACGGAGCAAGGCCCCGTTAACCCTTTCCTAACCATAAACTGGGCAAAAATTGCCCAGTGAAGTCGAGTGTCGTCGGTCGCGTAGAACGGGGGAGTGCCCGTGGACGCCAATGCGGTGCCTCACTTTCGAAACGGTGGTCCTTCGGCCGCCGCGCAGACGTTTGGCGCCCGCGGCCGGCATGCGCGGGGGGAAGCAGCTACCATGGTCGATGTCACGGCAGGTCTGGGCGCAGCACCGGGGACCGGACTTCCAAGTTTCAGCGACATCGGCAAAATCCTCAAGCGCGGCGATCTCGCGCTGGCGTTCGGCATCCTCACCATTCTGGTCGTGCTGATCCTGCCGCTGCCCTCGATCGTGCTCGATCTTTTCCTGGCGATCTCGATCACGCTGTCGATCCTGATCCTGATGACGTCGCTGTTCATCCAGGCGCCGCTGGAATTCTCGTCGTTTCCGACCATCCTGCTGATCTCGACGATGCTGCGGCTTTCGCTCAACCTCGCCTCGACGCGGCTGATCCTGTCGCGCGGCCATGAAGGCCCCGATGCTGCCGGCCACGTCATCCAGGCGTTCGGCAATTTCGTGATGGGCGGCAATTTCGTGATCGGAATTATCGTTTTTGCAATTCTCGTGATCGTGAATTTCGTCGTCATCACCAAGGGCTCCGGCCGCATCGCCGAAGTCGCGGCGCGCTTCCACCTCGACGCCATGCCGGGCAAGCAGATGGCGATCGACGCCGATCTCTCCGCCGGGCTGATCGACGAGAAAGTCGCGAAAGAACGCCGCAAGGCGCTGGAGGACGAAAGCGGCTTCTTCGGCGCCATGGACGGCGCTTCGAAATTCGTGCGCGGCGACGCGGTCGCCGGCCTGCTCGTCGTCTTCATCAACGTCATCGGCGAAATCATTATCGGCGTGGCCCAGCAGGGCCTCGGCTTCGGCGAGGCCGCGCGGACCTACACGCTGTTGACCGTCGGCGACGGTCTGGTCACCCAGGTGCCCGCGCTGATCGTCTCCACCGCGGCGGGCCTGCTGGTCTCGAAAGCCGGTGTCAGTGGTGCGGCCGACAAGGCGCTGATGAGGCAGCTCTCCGGCTATCCGCAGGCGGCCGGCATGTCGGCCGGCGTGATGCTGGTGCTGGCGCTGCTGCCGGGCATTCCGATGATCCCGTTCCTGCTTTTGGGCGGCGGCGCGGCGGCGCTGGCGGTGTCGGCACACAAACGCAATCGCGTCACCAAGATAGCCGAAGCGGCCGCAGCCGCGGCACCGGCGGCGGCCGCCGCGGCAAGTGCGGCGGCCGACGAGCCGATCGCAACGGCGCTGAAGATCGACGATCTCAAGATCGAACTCGGCTATGCGCTGCTGCCGCTGGTGAACGGCCCCGACGGCACCGACCGCCTGACCGAGCAGATCAAGGCGCTGCGCCGCTCGCTCGCGGTCGAGATGGGCTTTGTGATGCCGGCGGTGCGCATTCTCGACAATGTGCAGCTCGAAGCCAACACCTACATCATCAAGATCAAGGAGGTCGATGCCGGCACCGGGCGGATCTGGCCGAACCAGTTCATGGTGATGGACCCCGCCGGAAATCAGGTCGGCGTGCCCGGCATTCATACCATCGAGCCGACATTCGGGCTGCCGGCGACCTGGGTCGACGCCAGCCTGAAGGAGGAAGCATCGCTGAAGGGCTATACGGTGGTCGATGCGGCGACCGTGCTGTCGACCCATCTCACCGAGCTGCTCAAGAGCAACATGTCGGACCTGTTGTCCTATGGCGAGGTGCAGAAACTGCTGAAGGACCTGCCGAAGGAGCAAGGCGAACTGCTCAAGGATATCGCGCCGAGCCTGGTCACCATGTCGGGCATTCAGCGCGTGCTGCAGCTTCTGCTCGCCGAGCGGATCTCGATCCGCGACCTGTCGACCATTCTCGAAGGCATCGCCGACGCGCTGGCGTTCTCGCGCAACCCGGCGACGATGGTCGAGCATGTTCGGGCCCGGCTGGCGCGGCAGATCTGCGCGCAGAACACCACCGGCAACGGCTATCTGCCGCTGATCGCCTTGTCGGCAAAGTGGGAGCAGGCCTTTGCCGAATCGCTGATCGGCCAGGGCGAGGAGCGCAGCCTGGCAATGCAGCCTTCCAAGCTGTCCGAATTCATGACCGTGGTGCGGGAACGGTTCGAGCAGGCCGCCCGCGAGGGCGAAGCGCCGGTGCTGGTGACCTCGGCGGCGATCCGCCCCTTCGTGCGTTCGCTGGTGGAACGCTTCAGGTCGCAAACGACCGTCCTGTCACAGGCGGAAATCCATCCACGGGCGCGGCTGAAGACGGTCGGAAGCGTCTAGACGCCGCGGGCTGCGGCCGCTGCCGCAAATCACTCCCGCCAACGGGCTGGCGAAGCAGGGCTTTTCCGCCACAGGCAACTGGTTTTATCGGATTGGGGTGTTTTGCGGGATATTGCATCGCAAAATTCTTGATTCCAATAACCTGCTGTAATTACTGAACTATACTCCAAATCGACGATTGGGTGCCGGGCTGCGCTCGCGGCCGTTCAAGTCTTTTCACTGCCTTGTGATCGCCTCTTAGGAACCAAAAGCCGAATCCCTACGTTTCTTGCCAAGTGATGTTGAACCTGCCTGCGGACGGACGAGACAAATCGCAAAAGGCAGGAGCAGCACGGCAGGAGGCTACCGGATGAACCATTCGATCTATAGCGCCGATCGCACGACGCACCTCAAGATTGTGGTCGTTGCCTTGGTTGCGGGTATCCTGGTGGCGGGCTTCGGCATCTCGGCTCATACCAATTCAGGCGACAGCTACCAGACCGCGAAGGTCATCAAGGCCGGCAAGGCCGTGACGATCACGAGTTCAAACACCTCGATGGTCCGCTAATGATGGTGGTCCGCTAATGATTTTTTCGAATTCACGCGGCTCTTTACCAGCCCCCCAAGGTTGCCACGTGAGTATGTGAAGGCCCCAACTACCCCCAAGTTGGCTCTTCGGAAAACGCCCGCTCCCCACGGGCGTTTTCTTTTTGTGCGACGAAGGCGTTCTCGGCAACGCGAGGCCGGATCGCCGCAAGAGACAGCTCAAGCCGGCTGGATTTTCAGTCAGGCAACGCAGTTCGCGGAAATCCGCGCTTGCCGAATTCAGCGGGCGGCGACGGCGCGGCAGCGGCTGGTGGAACGGTCTCGATCAGCTTGCCGGCAAAAATCGGTGCTGACGTCGGCTTGCCGTCCGGCGAGCCGCCGGCCTGCTCGACCGTCACCGCATAGGTCGCCGCGTTGATGGTGTCGGCGTCGTACGACGACAGCACCGGGCGCGCGGTGAAGTCGCTGCCGCCGATCACGCCCAGCGAGCGCGGCCGCTGCAGCTTGTCCGAGATCAGCCAAAGCTCGAAGCTCTTGCCGGGTTCGGCAGCGGCGCCGACCTTGCGAACCGTGAAGTTCTTGGTCGCGCCGTCAACCGTGAGGATGAAGGCCGGCGAGCCAACGTCCTTTTGCAGGACGGCGACATACTGGGCTGACGGCGCCGGAGCGGGAGCGGCCGGCGACCTTGGCTTCAACCACCTGCGTCCGCGGCTTCGGACGAATGCCCTCGGGCAACAGCTCCGGCCGCCAGGCCTGGACCGTGATCATCGCGACCAGCGCGGCGGCGATCGCCGTCGTCAAGCGTCGCGATGTTGCGCCAGCGCCGCACCTTCGCGGACAACTGGATGACGTTGGAATCATCCACCGCCACGGCAGGCTCGACTGATGTCCGGAGCCACGGCGGCGGCGGCGGCGGCGGTGCCTGCGGAAGCACCAGCGGCTCCTGCGGCGCGGAATGTCCAACCGCGGTTCGGATCTTGTCCCAGACCTCGGGCCGCGGCTCGATCGATCCGACCATCTGGTTCAGCACGCCGAGCTTTTGCTCCCATGCATGGACCATCGCCGTGAAGTCCTTGTCGACGGACATCATGGTCTCGACCTGCGCGCGCTCGTCGGCATCGAGTGTGCCGAGGGCATATTCCGCGGCGAGCGCGATATGGTCTTCGCTGTAGGCCATCATTCCAGTCCAAGGCACTCCCGGATATCCATCATGCTGCGACGCAGCCAGGTCTTTACGGTATTCACCGGCGTCTCGAACTTGGCCGCCAATTGCTCGCGGCTCCAGCCATTGTAGTAGGCCAGCAATACGAGCTTTTGCCGATCCGGCTCCAGACGCCCAACGCACTCCAGCAAACGCTTCAACTCTTCCGTCATCTCCCGGCGCGCCAGCGGATCCGGCGTGTCGGCAGCCACTTCCATGGCCGCCGGCTCCTCTTCGATCGAGGCCTCGGTCCGTTTGCGCACGACGTCGATGGCACGATTGCGGGCAATCGAAGCCATCCACGTGATCGGCGACGACAGGCCGGGATTGAACTGTCCGGCGCTGTTCCAGATCTTGACGTAGGCCTCCTGAATGACCTCCTCCGCGAGATCCTGTCGCCGCAAGATACGCAGCACGACGCCGAAGAGTTTCGCCCGCGTGGCGGCATAAAGCCGCTCAAACGCGGCCTCATCCCCCTTCGCTACGGCGGCAATCAGCCAGACCAGCTCAGCTGGCGTCAGCATTCAGTGTCCCCAAAATCGCGATGCCCACCCGCTTTCCGTGCTGCGGGAGCGGCCGTCCAAGTCTGTCGTATCAAGCCTGTCGTATCATATCTTGCGCCGAACCAGTCCACCAAGTCGCAGGTCGCCAGCCTGTGGACATCAGAAAAAAACCCGGACCTTTCGGCCCGGGTTCGGTGGTTCGGCAAGACAACGGATCCATAGCGTTTTCGAGCGCAGTGGAGACCGGTTCGCGTAAAGAAAACGCGTCAAAGCAAAAGTCTAGGCAACCGCCCCGATGCGGGCGCGCATCAGGCCGATACTGTCGAGATCGGCTTGCTCGCGGGCGCTCTACCTCGGCGCGTTCGCGCGCCTGATCGCGCTCGTCCAGCAGCTCGACTTTCTTGAGTTCCTCGAAAGCCTCGGTCAGCATGCTCTTGGCGTCTTCAAGCTGAATGCGCAGTTCGTCGGCGGACCGGGTCAGGTTTTCCCGGCGCTGGATCGCGGCCTTGGCATAGGTCGGATAGGCGAAATGGGTGGGATCGTTGATCCCGGCGCGGTCCTGCTCGGTCTGGATTTCGCGCTCCAGATCGACCGACATGCGCTGGAAGTCGGCGATCATACCTTCAATCTGGGCGACCCTTCGGCGCTTCTCGTCGACCTGAAACTTCTTCAGGCGGATTAGCGTTTCACGTGACTTCATCGACTCATACTCCCCAGAAGTCCCAATCTGAACGCGGGACGGAACCGGTATCCCTCGGGGGCCCCACCGGCCTCTTGACTTGTGTGACCGGATGATGGCCTGACAAAGTTAGCGTTCCGTTTCCAAATTCGCCAGGATTTGCTCAAGTTGCCGATAACCGTCACCCAGGGAACTCACCTCGTCCTTGGCCTGGCGCAGAAACCCCTCCAGCGGCTCATGCAGCCGGATCGCCTGGTCGACCTCGGCGCTTGAGCCCGCCCGATAAGCCCCAAGCCGGATCAGTTCCTCCATATCGGCATAGGTTGCCATCACCTGACGTCCCCGCATGATGGTCGGCAGGTAGGCCGGATCGGCTGATTTCGGCATGGTGCGAGACACCGACTTGAGAATGTTGATCGCCGGAAAGCGTCCGCGCTCGGCAATCGCGCGCTCCATCACCACATGGCCGTCCAGGATGCCGCGCACCGCATCCGCGATCGGTTCATTGTGGTCGTCGCCGTCTACCAGCACCGTGAAGATGCCGGTGATGGAGCCGTCGCCGACCCCGGGGCCGGCGCGTTCAAGCAGTTTCGGCAATTCGGTGAACACGGTCGGCGTATAGCCCTTGGTGGTGGGCGGCTCGCCTGCCGACAGGCCGATCTCGCGCTGCGCCATCGCAAAACGAGTGACCGAATCCATCAGGCACAGCACGTCCTTGTCCTCGTCGCGGAAGTATTCCGCTATCGCTAAAGTCAAATAAGCCGCCTGACGCCGCATCAAGGCAGGCTCGTCCGAGGTCGCCACCACCACCACCGAGCGCGCCAGCCCGGCTTCGCCAAGGTCGTCCTGCAGGAATTCCTGCACCTCGCGTCCGCGTTCGCCGACGAGGCCGATCACGGTGATATCCGCATCCACATTGCGCGCCAGCATCGACAGCAATACCGACTTGCCGACGCCGGAGCCGGCGAAGATGCCGAGCCGCTGGCCGCGGCAACAGGTCAGGAATGTATTGAGCGCCCGCACCCCGAGATCGAGCGGCGCACCGACGCGTTTGCGCGAATGCGCCGGCGGCGGCGCGTTGCGGAACGGCATCGGCGACGGACCGCTGGGCAAAGCGCCCTTGCCGTCGATCGGCTCACCCATCGCGTTGAGGACGCGACCGAGCCACAATGGCGAAGGCCGCACCTGGCTCGCGGCATTGGCGATCACCGCGCGGCAGCCGCGTCGCACGCCTTCGAGCCCGGCGAACGGCATCACCACGGCGTTGTTGCCGGAAAAGCCGATGACCTCGGAGGGGATGAAACGATTGCCGCCGGTCTCGATCACGATACGGGCGCCGACCGACATCGCGTGAATCGGACCGGCGATCTCCACCATCAAGCCGCGCACGCCGACCACGCGGCCATAAATGTTGACGCCGTCGATGTCGGTGATCTGTTCGGCGAGCGCCTTCATTGCGAAAACCTTAAGTTTCCACGCTTTGTGGCCGCGCCCTTAACCTCGTGTTTACCCGCATCGTTAATCATTACGTCACTGTCTTTGGTGACTGAGAGCACTCGTCCGTCAGAAAGAAGGGCGAGTCGCGGGAGTCGGTTAGGCCCGTCTCTTAATGTGGAACTTGAACCAGAACGGATACAAAAAGCTGCTTCGACGCAATATCTTAGGGCGATTCGACAAAAATTGCACGGATAGAGCTTGCGAACGTGAATCAGATTTTGTTAACCATATGTCGTCAGGATCCGAATCAGTTGTTCAAAGGCGTTTTGAGTGCCGCAAGTGCGGCCGACCTGACGCCCGGAGCGGCGACTATAGGGGACTGGCATGCGCGTATTGCTGATAGAAGATGACAGCGCCGTCGCGCAGTCGATCGAGCTGATGCTCAAATCCGAGAGTTTCAACGTCTATACGACGGACCTCGGAGAAGAAGGCGTCGATCTCGGAAAACTTTACGATTACGATATTATCCTGCTCGACCTCAACCTGCCTGATATGTCCGGTTACGACGTGCTCAAGCAGCTTCGGGTGTCGAAGATCAAAACACCAATTCTGATCCTCTCCGGCCTCGCCGGCATCGAGGACAAGGTCAAGGGTCTCGGCGTCGGCGCCGACGACTACATGACCAAGCCTTTCCACAAGGACGAACTGGTTGCGCGCATCCACGCCATCGTGCGCCGCTCCAAGGGCCACGCCCAGTCGGTGATCCAGACCGGCGATCTCGTGGTCAATCTCGACACCAAGACGGTCGAGGTCGGCGGCCAGCGCGTGCATCTGACGGGCAAGGAATACCAGATGCTGGAGCTGCTCTCGCTGCGCAAGGGCACCACGCTGACCAAGGAAATGTTCCTCAACCATCTCTATGGCGGCATGGACGAGCCGGAACTGAAGATCATCGACGTCTTCATCTGCAAGCTGCGCAAGAAGCTCGCCAACGCTTCCGAGGGCCGCAATTTCATCGAGACCGTCTGGGGCCGCGGCTACGTGCTGCGCGAGCCGCACGAGGTCGAAGAGCGCATTCCCGCCTGATCACTGGGTTTACCCGCGAGCCTGTTCGGCCCGCTCCTCCCAGACTGGACCCCGCCGCGAATGGCGGGGTTTTTGTTTTGGGGATTGAACGCGGTAACAGACGTGCGCCGACAGAGGGGTTGTGCGACTCTTGCCGTATCGCGACTCGGGGGCCCTCGATGATCCTTCAATCATTGGCCGGATTGCCGGCGTTCTTGCTGTATTTCTGCACGGCCATCGTTGCCGTCGTCGCCTACCTCTTCGTTTACACCCGCGTCACGCCGCACGACGAATTCCAGTTGATCCGCGACAACGATCCGGCCGCCGCCGTCGCGCTCGGCCTCAGCCTGCTCGGGTTCGTGCTGCCGGTGGTCAGCGCCATCGCCCACTCCTCCAATATCGTGGATTGCCTGATCTGGAGCGTGATCGCCCTGATCGTCCAGATCGCGGTCTTTTTCATTGTGAAGATACCGGTGCCGAACCTGTCGGCGAAGATCGCGGCAGGCGAACTCGCCGCCGCGATCTGGCTTGGGCTCGCTTCGCTCGCCGCAGGCGCCCTCAACGCCGCCTCGATGATCTACTGATCATGGCCAAGCCACCCACCAGGGATTTCGGCAAACGCCGGCCGGTTGCGGTGCAGACCCCGACGCCGCCGGTGAAACGCTCCGGCCATGTGGCGCTTCTCGTCATGGGTACGGTTGCGATCGGCGCCGGCGCCTACGCCATGATGCCCGGCGCGGGTTGCAAGCCGCCGTCGCCGGGAATGGCAAGCGGAATGACGCCGTCATCGCCGCCAACCAGCACCGAATGCTCCTCGCGCGGATCTTCATCCGGCGGCGGCCATGGCGGATCGTGGTCGCGCAGCAGTTTCTATGGCGGCAACTCCGCGTCGAGCAGTTCATCGTCGAGCACGGCTTCCGAGTCCGGTTCGGGCAGTGTGACGCGCGGCGGCTTCGGCTCGTTTGCACACGCGTTCTCAGCACATTTCTCCGGCGGAGGCTGAAGCAATCACGGCATTACGACACCGGGGTCGCAGCGAGGGCTGCGACGAGATCGGCACCCTTCGGCACGCCGAGCCCGGTGCACGCATTCCAGCCCGGACCCGCATCATAGCCTTTTCCGCTGTCGCGATTATTGCCTTGGGTGATCGGGCGAAACAGCGAAGCATTGGAATAGATCGCGGAATTGAGGAATCCGAGTGGCGTGCCGCGCTGGCTGGGGCGAAAATCCGCCCGCGCCTTACCGTGATCGCCGAATAAAGATTTTACTATAGGTTGTGCGTGTGTTTGTGTGGTGAGAATCACAATTCCAGAATTTCTTCGCTCGCCGCGCGCGGGGTGGACCGATGGATCATCGAATTTGGCGGTGCCGCCTATCGCGGCGCACCGCACTGATTTTAGGGCCATGCCCACCATGGCGGCGGCGACACACCTGACCGGCGCGAAATGCGCTAACGTCCTTCCATGAAACGCATTTCATGCCCTGAACGCAGCGACTGGCGCGACACCGCGCAAGCCGCCGGATTTGATTTTCACACCCTCGACGGCGAGCGTTACTGGGACGAGCGCGCCTATTACGCCTTCACGCTCGACGAAATCGAGCGGCAGATCGAGGCCCCCACCGGCGAAATCGATGCGATGTGCCTCGAACTCGTCGGCCGCGCGGTCCGCGACGAACGCGACCTGCGCCGCCTGAAGATTCCGGAAGCGTTCTGGCAACTGATCCGCGACAGTTGGCATCGCGACGAAGCCAGCCTCTACGGCCGGCTCGATCTCAGTTTCGACGGGCGGGGTCCGGCGAAACTGCTGGAGTATAATGCCGACACACCGACCTCGATCTTCGAGGCGGCGGTTTTTCAATGGACCTGGCTCGAGCAGGCGATCGAGCGGCACATCGTTCCCGCCCGTGCCGACCAGTTCAACTCGATCCATGAAAGGTTGATCGAGGCGTGGAAGAAGGTGGCTACCGGACGCCACCTGCATCTGACGGGGGTGACCGAGAACACCGAGGATGCCGGCACCTTGGCCTATCTCGAGGACACCGCGAGGCAGGGCGGCGTTGAGACCACCTTGCTCGATATCGAAGCGATCGGATGGCGCGACGACGGCGGCTTCGTCGATCTCGACAACCGCGAAATCGAGCTCGCGTTCAAACTCTATCCCTGGGAATGGATGTTTCACGAGGCGTTTGGCGCACGGCTCGCCAAAGCCGCGACGCGCTGGATCGAGCCACCGTGGAAGGCCATCCTTTCCAACAAGGGCATTCTTCCGCTGCTGTGGGAGATGTTTCCGGGCCACCCCAATTTGTTGCCAGCCTATTTCGAGGATGATCCGAACGCGGCGACGCTCGGCACCACCTTCGTGCGCAAACCGCTCTATTCCCGCGAAGGGGCCAATGTCGCGTTGATCACCCAGGGCGTTACGCTGGTGGAGCAACAAGGGCCATATGGCGCCGAGGGTTTCATTCGCCAGGCCTTTGCGTCGCTGCCGAATTTTTCCGGCCAATATCCGGTGCTCGGCAGCTGGCTGATCGACCACGCGCCCTGCGGGCTGTCGATCCGCGAGGACGAGAATCCGATCACCGGCAATACGTCGCGGTTCGTGCCGCACGCGATTTTGTAGGGACTGCTCTGTAGGTGCTACGTGCCGACGCACATGGGGAAGGATTTGCGCCGTCATCTGGTCCCGGCGGGCGGACCGGCTTCAATTTCGACGGACGCCTGTCACGCTCCGATCCGGGCGGCGCAGTCGGCGTCCGGACCAGCGGATTCCATCTTTGCCTGACGTTCCAGATGACGGACGCGATCCCGAATCGATTTCATGCTTCTGGAGAGTGCCGCGGAAATAAGCACCCATGATTTGTTCATTCTCATCAAATCCAGCAACCGCCGATCTTCCTCAGCCGTCCAATGGCTTCCACGATGCCCGGCCATGTCGCTACCTTGTTTCTTCCCGCATGACGGCATCCTAACAAGCCGTTATCCAGTCGGGCCCATGACAGCATGACTTGACGGCCTGACATGACAGTCCGACTTGGCTCGCCGGTTCGCTCCGTCGACGATCGCTATATTCATTAAAACATATCGAAGATCGCGCCCCGGCGCCAGACCCTTTTGCTGATGAAATCAAAGGCTTCGTCGAACCGAGGCAGCAGATCATCTGCTCGATCTCACAGCCCGAATACGGCAACGACATCGTTGGAAGAACGGAAACCTCGACCGGCGGCCAAAGCCCCGATCAGCGCGCCGCCGCGGCAACCGCCGCGTGGGATATCGTCGCCGCGACGCCTGCGCGGACGGCCCGGGCAGTGTTGGGTCGGTAGAGCCCCCGCCGCTCCGGAAAGGGCTTGAAGGCATCGGAAATCCCGACGACGGATTCGGCGGCGCCCAGCGTCAATACGCCGTCGGGTTCGATCGCCCTTGCAAGGCGATCGAATATCGCGGCCTTGGCGTCCTGATCGAAATAGATCAGGACGTTGCGGCAGAAGATCACGTCGAAGGTCCCGAGATGGGAAAAATCCTGCAGCAAATTCAGTTGCCGGTACTGGACCATCGCGCGGATATCGGCATTAAGCTGCCAGAGCTCTCCGGTTTGCTTGAAATATTTGACGAGCATCTAAATCGGTAACCCGCGCTGGACCTCGAACTGGCTAAAGATACCGGCTTTGGCTTTTTCCAGAACACCCTGCGACAGGTCGGTTGCAAGAATCTCGATCCGCCACCCCGCCAGCGCCGAACTGATCTCCTTCAGGCACATCGCGATCGAATACGGCTCCTGCCCGGTGGAAGAAGCCGCGCACCAGATGCGCAAGACACGGCGGCTCGCGCGGGCCTGCAACATCATCGGGAGAATGGTCTCTCGCAGGTTTTCGAACGGAACCTTGTCGCGGAAGAAGAACGTCTCGTTGGTGGTCATGGCCTCGACCACATCCGAGATCAACGGTTCGGATCCGATCCTGATTTTCTGGACGATTTCGGCGATGCCGGGCAGGCCAGCCCTTCGCGCCAGCGGGATCAATCTGCTTTCAACCAGATATTGCTTGTCCGGAGAAAGATCCAGCCCGGACCGATCCTTCAGAAACTTACGCAAAAACTCGTAGTCGAGCGGCGTCACGAACGATCTCCCGAAAACAATCGAACCAGTTTGGACGCGATCTGATCCAGTGGCAGAATGGCCGCGCAAATGCCGGCATTCGCTGCCGCGCCCGGCATTCCCCACACCACGCTCGAGGCTTCATCCTGGGCGATCACGTTGCCGCCGGCGGCGACGACCTCCTTGCCGCCGCGCATGCCGTCCGAACCCATGCCGGTCAGCACCACCGCGAGAATGCCGCCCTGCCAGACATCGATTGCGGAGGTGAACAGGGGGTCGACGGCCGGCTTGCAGAAATTGACCGGCGGGCCGTCGTCGAGCACGATCACCGCGTCGGCGCCATGGCGTGCGAGGCGCATATGACGGCCGCCCGGTGCAAGATAGATCTGGCCGGTCTTGACGATCTCTCCATCGACGGCTTCATGCGCCGGCCGGCGGCTCGAGCGCGCCAGATGTTCCGCCAGAATCGTGGTGAAGGTCGGCGGCATATGTTGCGTGATAAGAACCGGAAAGCGATCGATCACGGCTCCGATCTCACTGACCAGCGTCATCAGCGCCTGCGGACCGCCGGTCGATGAACCGATCAGGAGCGCGCGCGGGGCTTGTGCACTGAACGGGCGACGCAGCAGTTGCGAATTCGCGGTCTGGGGCGGCCGCGGCAACGGCTCACGCGCCCGCCCGAGGACCGGCGCCAATGGCGGGACGGCTGAAGCCGGGACGGCGCGGCGGACCTTGGCGCCGAGATGGCGGATTTTCTGAATGAGATCGTAGCGAAAGGTTTCGGCGGCGGTCGGCTCGCGGGTGCTTTCCGGCTTCGGAATGTAGTCCGAGGCGCCGAGCGCGAGCGCCTTGATGCTGATCTCCGCGTTGCGGCGGGTCAGCGTCGAGGCCATGATGATGATCAGGTTTGGCTTTTTTGCCAGCAGCAGCGGCAGCGCGGAAATGCCGTCGAGATCCGGCATTTCGATGTCGAGCACGGCAACGTCCGGATCGACGCGCTCAATCTGCCTGACGGCGTCAAGGCCGGTGCGCAGCGATGCCGCGACAACCATGTCCGTTTCGGATTCGATCCAGCGCGAGATCAACCCTCTGATCACGACGAAGTCATCGACCACCATCACCCGCAGTGGTTCCTGCCGCGTTGAATTCGAGGTCGAGGAACTTGCCAACGCTACGCTCATTAATCACCAGACACGACGCAACAGCACTACTGAAAGACGGCGCCGGCGACCGCTCGGCAGCCGGGACTCAAACGACGTTAGATCAGGCCGACTTCCTGGAACTTCGCCGTGACGATGTCCTTGTCGAAAGGCTTCATGATGTACTCATTGGCGCCGGCATGAAGCGCGCGCGCGATATGCGCGACATCGTTTTCGGTAGTGCAGAACACCACCTTGGGCTGGTCGCCGCCCGGCATACGGCGCAGATTGCCGAGGAATTCATAGCCATCCATGATCGGCATGTTCCAGTCGAGCAGGATCGCCTCGGGCAATCCGCGCTTGCAGACTTCCAGCGCCTTCTCGCCGTCCTCGGCTTCGACGATGTGGAAATCCAGCCCTTCCAGGATTCGCCTTGCGACTTTTCGAATGACACTTGAGTCATCGACCACCAGACAAGTCTTCATTTCAGCCTCTGCTTCTTCAGGATCCCGAAAGGGACGTTTGCGTTGCAACTCGGATTTACGCCAAGCCCGCCGCCGGTCTTATGCCGCCAGCATGTCAGGTACGATCTCAAGAACGCGATCGACGTCGAGCACGACCATGAGCTGTCCGTCGAGGCGATGCACGCCGTCGGCAAGCTTCGCCATCCGCGGATCGAGATTGACGGGGTTGTCCTCGCGACCGTCGTCGGCGAGCTTGAGCACCTCGCCGATCTGATCGATCAACAGGCCGTAGGATTCGCCGCGCAGATCGACGCCCACCGCCATCGGCGGCTTGCCGTCTTCGTTCCTGGGCAGGCCGAGTCGGGCGCGCATATCCACCACGGTGACGATACGGCCACGCAGATTGAGAACGCCGGCGATCTCGCCCGACGACAGCGGCACCCGGGTCAGCCGTGCCGGCATGAACACATCCTGTACCCGCGAGATCGGCAACCCGAACAGCTGCTCGCCAATAACAGCGGTGACGTATTCGGAAACGGCGCCTTCGATGGTCGGTGTCTTGTCGCTCATGCTGCCTCCTTCATGCCGCTTCATGCCGCTCGGCCGAGTTCGGCGGTTTGTTCCTTCAGCGCCGCGATCAGGCCCGGACGATCGAACTTGGCGACGTAATCGTGGAAGCCGGCGAGGCGTCCGCGTTCGATCGCCGCCGGCGATACCATCGATGACAGCGCGATGATCGGCATCGCGCTCAAATGCTGATCGGCGCGGATCGTCTCGGCGAATTCGAAGCCGTTCATGTCGGGCATTTCAATATCGGTCAGCACCACATCGAACGCCTGGCCCGAGCGCAACGCCTCCAGCCCCTCCTGCGCATTGGGCGCGACCCGCACCCGATAACCCGCCGCCTTCAGGACCGGCGCCAGCATGTTGCGGAAGAACGCGCTGTCGTCGACCAGCAGCACCGATTGCGCACCCGCAGACGGCCGCATCTCCTTGCGGGAGAACCAGTCGGCGAACGCCATCGGCAGGAAGTGGCCGACGTCGATCACTTCGGTGGCCTGTCCCTTGATCACGGCAGAGCCGAGAATGCCCTCGCCGCCGCCGGCGACCTCGATGTGGAGCCGCTCCTCGACGATGTCGATGATCTCGTCGACCACCAGACCCATCGAGCGGCCGTCATCGGCGAACACCAGGATCGGCTGGACGCCGGACGTAGCGACGCTGACGCCGTTCATCTGCACCAGCGGCATCAATTGATCGCGGTACTGCACCATATGGCGGCCGTTGGAGAGTTCGAGCTTGTCGGCGGCGATTTCCTCCAGCCGGGTCACCAGCGCGAGCGGTACCGCCTTGGGCTGCGTGGAGCCGGCGCGGAACACCAGCAGCGAGGTCAATTGCTCGGCGGCGCCGGCGCGCATCGCCGCGTTCTCGTCGGCGATTTCGTGGCTGGCTTCGATCGAGGTCCCGAGCGCCTTGGCGATGCCGTTGGGATCGATGATCATGATCACGGCGCCATCGCCCAGAATGGTGTTGCCGGAGAACATCTCGATGTGACGCAGCTTGGTCGACATCGGCTTGACCACGATTTCCTCGGTATGGAACACGCCGTCGACCACGATGCCGAAGGTCTGGCTGCCGACCTGGGTCACCACGATGAAGCCGTTTTCCGGATCGCTGGAGGTGCCGTCGTCGATCTTGAGCAGCTTCTTCAGGTGCATCAGCGGCAACAGCTTGTTGCGCAAACGCAATACCGCGGTGTCCTTGATCCGCTCGATGCGGTGTTCGGAATTGGCCCGCGCCCGCACCAGTTCGACAACAGCCAGTTGCGGGATCGCAAAACGATCGCCAGCGGCTTCCACGATCAGCGCCGAGACGATCGCCAGCGTCAGCGGAATCTTGACGGTAACGCTGGAGCCCTGGCCGGCCACCGACTTGACGTCGATGGTGCCGCCGATCTGGTCGATATTGGTGCGCACCACATCCATGCCGACGCCGCGGCCGGACACGCTGGTGACCGCGGCTGCGGTCGAGAAGCCGGGCGCGAAGATGAATTTGTGGATCTGCGCTTCCGTCATCTTTTCGAGATCGGCCTCGGTGACGAGGCCGTTGGCGACCGCCTTGGCCTTGATCCGCGCGGTATTGAGCCCGCGGCCGTTGTCGGCAATGCAGATGATGATGTGGCCGCCTTCATGATAGGCCGACAGCCGGATCGTGCCCTGTTCCGGTTTGCCCGCGGCCAAACGCTCGGCCGGCGTCTCCAGCCCGTGATCGGCGGAGTTGCGCACCATATGGGTCAACGGATCCTTGATCAGGTCGAGCACCTGGCGGTCGAGTTCGGTGTCGGCGCCGTGCATCTCCAGTTCGATCTGCTTGCCGAGTTCGCCGGACAGGTCGCGCACGATCCGCGGCAGCTTTTGCCAGGCGTTGCCGATCGGCTGCATCCGCGTCTTCATGACGCCTTCCTGCAGTTCGGCGGTGACGTTGGACAGCCGCTGCAGCGGCACCTTGAACTCGGTGTCCTCGTTGCGCCGGCTGATCTCCAGAAGCTGATTGCGCGTCAGAACCAGTTCCGACACCATCGTCATCAGGTGTTCCAGCGTGTCGACATTGACGCGGATCGACTGGTGGGCGATGCGGTCGCTCTCGGATGCTTCCGGCTCGACAGCGGTTTTCTTCGAGACGGGCTTCGCCTCCTTCGGAGGCGCTGCCTTTGGCGGCGCCGGCTTGGGCGTCGGCGGCGGCGCGACTTCGGCTGCGGTCTCGCGGAACGCGCGTTCCAGATCGTCGAGCGACACTTCGCCGGGGCGCAATTGTCGTTCCAGCACCTGGTCGATCAGCGTGCCGGCCGTCACCGCCGGCTGTACCGGCGGCGCGGCCACGATCGGGACGGGCACGGCTGCAACTGGTACCTCGGCCACCGCATGGGCGTCGCCTTCGGCCATGACGTGCAGCTTCTCGATCAGGTCTTCGTCGGTGCCCTCGGGCTCGGTCTCGGTGGCCTCCAGCCCAGACAGAATTTCCTTGATGCGGTCGATGCTGCCGAGGATCAGCGTGACGGCTTCGGCCTTGACCGGCATGCCGTCACGGAATTTGCCCATCAGGGTCTCGCCGGCATGCGCCAGCGCTTCGAGGCGCGGCAGCCCCAGAAAGCCGCAGGTCCCCTTGATGGTGTGAACCAGCCGAAAGATGTTATCCAGAATCTTGGCGTCAGTCGGATCCTGCTCGAACCGCACCAACTGATTATCGACCGTATCCAGGCTTTCGCCGGTCTCGGTCAGGAACTCCCGCAACAAATCATCCATGAAACAGGCCTTCTAACCCACGGGCGCACGACTTCGTGACGCCTTTCGGAGTTTGGCCAGCTTCTATGCAAAGCGTTTAATATTGGTTGAGCAATTGGAAAAGAACGCACTCAACAAAGAGATAAGACGGTCATATGGAATTGGGGCGTCGGCGGTAAACCGCCTGTTAACCATATTTTCGCGCCCGCCGGCTCAGGACGCGGTCGCCACCACGGTGTCGCCCTCGGGCGCCAGCACCACCTTCAATCCGCAGGCCTGCGCCAATAGCCGCGTGTAATAGGGCTGCACGGCATGGGCATCGACGCCCCCGGCATGGTCCGCCGCCAGCAGATCGGCGATATTTTGCGGCATGCGGGCGTTCAGCCCGCTGGCCGCGACGCGAAAGCCGGCCGCCTCGCCTTCGCCGACCGGATCGACCGTGAGCACGCCGCCGCGCGGAATGGTCTGCTGCGCAATCACCAGCATGTTGAGCAGCAGTTTGACCTTGTTCTTCGGCAGCAGCACGCGCGGCAGGTTCCATGCGATCGTGGTCTTGCCATCCTCGAGATGACCGCGCGCCATGGTCTGCGCATCGCCGAGATCGATCTGCGCGCCCGACGAACCCGCCGCGCCGAACGCCAGACGGCAGAACTGCAATCGCGCCGACGCCGTCTTGGCGCTCTTGCGGATCAGATCGAGCGCAAATTCGCGATCCTCCGGCTTGGGGTTGTCGTCGAGGACCTCCAGCCCGTTGACGATGGCGCCCACCGGGCTGATGAGGTCGTGGCAAACCCGCGAGCACAACAGCGCCGCAAGCTCGAGGGCATCGGGGGCGGGACCGGAAGACGAAGTGGCAGACATAAGATATTCCCAAAAATCCGCGCCGCGCGGATGTGGCGAATCACGCAAGCTCGCTGGTTTGATACACTGCCAATGCGCGTGCTGCCAACACAGGCCGGCGCGGGTGCAGGCCGGTCTTGCCTGGACGGGCAGCTGAGGGGCGTGCTTTTTCGGCCCTGAAGCGTGTAGATAAAGGCCAACTGCAGATGAGGCCGGTCAATGAGTGAAGGACATTCGTCAGGATCCATGATCGGTCGCGATGCGGCGGCCGCCCTGATGGAGTCCCTGACCGATCTGGTGATGGAGGCCGGTGCCGCCATTCTGGCCGTCAACCGCCACACCATGAGGATCGACGGCAAGACCGACGGCTCGCCGGTGACGGAGGCGGATCTGGCGGCTGACCGGATCATCCGCGACGGTCTTGCGCGGCTCGTTCCGCTAGTACCGACCCTGTCCGAGGAATGCATTCCCTCGGGAAAGCCGCCTTATGACGGCAGTTTCTTTCTGATCGACCCCCTGGACGGCACCAAGGAATTTGTCGCCGGCCGCAGCGAGTTCACCGTCAACCTCGCGCTGGTGACGAACGGGACGCCGCTGCTCGGCATCATCGGCGCGCCGGCGCTCGGACTGATATGGCGGGGCCTGGTCGGCCGCGGCGCAGAGCGGCTGACGACCAGTGCTACGGCGGCGCGGGTGGCCGAGCCGATCCATACCCGCCGCATTCCCGCGCGCGGCGCCCCCTGGATCGTCGCCGTCAGCCGTTCGCACGGAGATTCAAGGACCGAAGCCTTTATCGAAAGCAGGCCCGGCGCGACCCGCCAGGCGCTCGGCTCGGCGGTTAAATTCGGCCGCGTCGCGGAAGGCGGCGCCGATATCTACCCTCGCCTCGCCCCGACCTGCGAATGGGACATCGCCGCCGGCCATGCGATCGTGACCGCTGCCGGCGGCAAGATCACCGGCGCGAAAGGATCCGATCTGTATTTCGGTCGAGGGCGGGAAGACTTTATCGTGCCGGAATTCATCGCCTGGGGCGATCCGGCGGCGGCACGCTGAGGGACGAGACGCCCCGACCCCGGTTATTCGGCCAGCGTCTGCTCCAGCTCCGGCCAGCGCAGGTTCGCGCTCTGCACGACGCGCGACGGATCGGCCGCAAAGGCATCCCGGGTCTGCTCGCGGCCGAACAGATAAAGCCGCTGTTCGAAGATCAGCCAGAACCGCGGATTGCCCGCAACCGTGACCCCGCGCGCGAGGTCGATCGGGTCGTAGCCGCCATATTGGGGGCCGTAAATATCGGGATGGGCAACGAAAGCGGCGCGGTCGCTCTCGTTGCGGAAGCGCCACACGGCACCTGCTTCGAAAGCCTCGAAATCCGCCAGGCCGAGTTCGGGACGCGCGTCGGTGAAATACGCCACCGGGTCGAAACCCTCGATGGCGAGGCCAGTGAAGCGGTTTACCACCACCCGCTCGGTGGTCGTGGCGAGGGCTGCGAAGGGCAGGCAGGCCAACCCGCCAAAACTCACCCAAACCGGGTTTATCGGGGCAAGGCTCATCAGGCTTGCCAGTGAGGCGATCAAGGCAATTCCGGGGCGAAAGACATTTCCCGAACCAGTTCTGTGTCTTTCCTGCCGTTCTGCCGTCATAGTTGATGCCGATAACATTCGAGTTGGGGGACAATGGACGCAACCTAAAGCCGTGTTGGTTGGAGACCGGTTAAGGCGGCGACCATGATTTCGATACCAGGGGTTCTCTAATGATTTTCGCCTCACGCCTTGCCGCGGTGACGTTTGCCGCGATGATGTGCTGGACCGTGCCCGCTTTCTCGCAGGAGGCGCAGCCGCTGCCGCCACCGCAGCGCGCCCCCGGCGGCAATAATTACGGGCCGGACGAATTGACCAATGCCGGGCACCGGTTTTTCGGCAACGTGTCGCGCGGACTTGCCTCGGTGATCGAGCGCGCGGTCAGCCAATGGGGCCTGCCGAACGGCTACGTGCTCGGTGAGGAAGGCAGCGGCGCCTTTGTCGCGGGATTGCGATACGGCGAAGGCACGCTCTATACCAAGAACGCCGGCGACCTGCGCGTGTTCTGGCAGGGACCGTCGGTCGGATTCGACTGGGGTGGTGACGGCGCCCGCACCATGACGCTGGTCTACAACCTGCCCTCGACCGGTGCGATCTACCAGCGCTTCGCCGGCATCGATGGTTCCGCCTATATTATCGGCGGCTTCGGAATGACCGCGCTGACGGCGAACAATATCGTGCTGGTGCCGATCCGGTCCGGTATCGGCCTGCGCCTCGGCGCCAATATCGGCTATCTCAAATATACGCCGCAACCGACCTGGAACCCGTTCTGACCCCTCCGGGAGCGGGCTCGTCAGGTTAGCGTTAACGCGGCATTGGGCTGGCCTTCCCCCCGCTCGCCATGGCATTGTGATTAACGAAGCGTTTCCAGTGTGGTGAGACCGCAGGTGGCGCGAACTTCGGATTCGCGGTAGCGGGGAGTTTGGTTGATGATCGAACCGATCATGTATCTGGCGATCGGTTTTCTGGTCTCGATGCTGTTCGGGCTGATGATCCTGCCGCTGGTGCATAACCGCGCGGTGCGGCTGACGACCCGGCGGCTGGAGGCGGCGACCCCGCTGTCGATGGCCGAGATCCAGGCCGACAAGGACCAGTTGCGGGCGGAATTCGCCATGTCGGCGCGGCGGCTCGAGATGAGCGTCGATCAGCTCAAGAGCAAGACCACCAGCCAGCTCGCCGAACTCGGCAAGAAATCCGACGCCATCAACCGGATGAAGCTTGAGCTCGGCGAAAAGAACGCCGCGATCTTTGCGCTCGAGGCCCGCGAGAAGGCGGTCAAGGAGCAGATGCGCGCGACCGAGGAGGAATTCACCGCCAAGACGGTAGCGCTGCGGTCCGCCGAGCAGGCCTTGACCGACAAGCACCGCGAACTTGCCAAGATCAATGCCGAATTGTCCGACCGTTCGCTGATGGCGGACAGCCGCCAGGTCGAACTGGTAGCGGTGCGCACCCAGATCGAGGCGCTGCAGAACCGGGTCGGCGACGCCGAAAAGGAATTCGCCGCAACGCAAGCCCGGCTCGAGAAGCAGCGCGACGAATCCGATGTTGCGACCCGCGAACTGACCGAAGCGCGCGGTCGCGTCGAAAACCTGAGCCAGCGCGTCACTGATCTGGATCGCCAGTTGATCATCCAGGTCAAGGAAGCCGAAATGCTCGGCAACCGCGTCAACGATCTGGAAGCGCGGCTTGCCACCCAGGGCAAGCTGCTCGCCGAGCGCGAGTATGAAAACGCTCAACTGCGCCAGTTGCACGAGGCTGCCGAACAGGCTGCCAAGGAAGCACGCGACGAAATCGCCGCCACCAACAGTGGCAAATGGCCGGCGCTGGACAGGCTGAAGGCCGAAAAGGCGGCGGTCGAGGAACAACTCGGCGTGGCGCGCGACGAACGCGCCAAGGCGCAGCGCGACCTCAACGCGATCCAGCAGCAGGCCGAGAGTTCCTGGGCGACCGAGCGCATGGAAAATGCGCTGCTGCGGGAACGCATCAACGATATCGCCGCCGAAGTCGCCAAACTCGCGATGCAGATCGAAGGACCGGATTCGCCGATCGAGGCCATGCTGGCCGCCGAACCGGTGATTCCGGCCAAGGCAGCGCGAGCCGCCAACGGCGTCACCGCCAATACGAGCGTCTCCGAAGGCGGTGGCACCCTGGCCGAGCGCATCCGCGCACTGCAGTCCCATGCCTCCCGCGCCCGCCAGCAGCAGCCGGGCTGAGGTTTTGTCGGGCGAGAGATGCACAGCGCTGCTCCACAACAAGCCGTCGTACCCCGCGCAAGCGGGGTATCCAGTACGACGCGGATTCTCGATTCCATCATGACTGCTCTGGAATACTGGATCATCCGCTTTCGCGGATGATGACGGCCGGGGCGTGCTCAAAGACTTCAACACGGTCATTGCGAGCGAAGCGAAGCAATCCACGAGGCAGCAAGAATGGATTGCTTCGTCGCTCCGCTCCTCGCAATGACGGTAAGATACGACTTCGCATTCTCGCCGCGCGATGCGCCCGAGTTTTGCTCTAACGTCCTGCCTTCTGAAAATCAGAGGGCGCAGGGAAAGCCGGGTGCCCGTTGCACCCGCGGCCTCGCGTGTAGAAAAAAACACGCGAGTTAGTCACCACAGGTTCACCGGGAACACCCGGCCTTCCCTGCGCAATGGTTTTACGGCTTATTTCGCGCTCTCCCCGGTGACCGGGCTTTCTTGCCACCGTCGCCTCGAGTGAAATCTCCTCACCACTTGACGCCAGCGTCGGGGCGTCAGGACCACACGACTTCGCCGTCCGCAGGTAGCGCCCTCGTCTTCGGCGCCGCCCGCGTCCATCGCATCCCAACCCTACGTCCGTGACGATCGCGAAACGCCCCTCTGTGTGGGCCGGGATGGCGAGGGATATGCAGGTGATTTGCGTCAGAAGGGAACGGGAATATTTTTGCAAAGAGGACTGGACGACCCAAATCACATTGATCCGCTTCAATAAATCAGCGTTTTCGCGCAAAACGCCGATAGGTAGCCCGAAACCGATGCGCGAGGCGCCGATATCCGCGATCAACGCCGTTTCGTCGAGGCAGCTTAGTGCTGACAGCTTGACACCGGTGGCCCGCACTTCGTAAATCGCTCGCTCTGACGGCGTGGATCGTCGGGCCCAAGGCTAATTTGCGGGCCTTTGATCGATACACGAAAATCCCGGACGCATAGCTCAGCGGGAGAGCGTTCCCTTCACACGGGAGAGGTCCAAGGTTCGATCCCTTGTGCGTCCACCAGCTTAGAGGGTTCCTGGGCCCTTTCCGGTTTTTCGCACCATAGCGTCTCGCACGACGGGCTCTTATAAGTCGGCTCTACCTCGGTTCACGTTATTGCGATTCCAGGACTTCATTATTTCCTGGAAACGAACCGGCCTTAAAGCCGGGATCAGCGCGCCAAAACTGGATGGCACCATGACACAATCACGTTTTCCGCACGCGATCTTTTTTGTTTTCGGGATTTTTCTGGTCACATTGATCGGCGTGAGCGCGATCCGCGCCCAGGAACAAGACGTTCAATTGAAAGCAAATATTCTCAAATTCATAGACGCATCACGCACGTCGAATCTCGCCGAGCTAAGATCAGTCACCACGCAAGCGTTCAAACCGGCCGACCTGCCAAGGTACGCGATATTGGCCAGGCTCGGTTCCGTATCCAGCGTAAACCTCGGAGAGATGGAGAGCTTGCTATCAAATTTAACAGTCGTGTCTGTTGACGCTGAACACGAGCACGGATCATCATCGTGGACGTTCAGCATTGACGTTTCCAAAAAGATTTTGGCGGCGCAACTGGAACATGCTGAGGTTCTTGGACCAGAAAAGGTCATTTCCGGCAGTGCCCGACATCACCATTCATGGGGAGGATCAAGGCGGCCGGTTGTTCTCGACTGCGATCAGGCTCCCGCTGCCTGTAACAAGGACCCGCGTTTGGTCGAGTTTTTCTACGCGACGGACCGGAACGTGACTATTACCAACAATATCGCCAGCCTGGACCCGTCAGCCCCGCGTTCGGGAAAATTAACATACGGTGTGGCGGCTGTGCACATTCCAGAGGATCACGAGCCAGGAAGAATTGAGCTGCCCTCCGAGTGGCACTTCATTTCCTTCGAATTCAAGTCACCTCTCGACGAAAAGAAGCACTTTTCGATTCGGCGTCTTGCCGCGACATCGCTTGATGACTGGAAGCAATTGCTCAAACTGCAAGTGGAGGCGACAAACAAAACAGCCCTGATCTTTGTCCATGGGTTCAACACGGGCTTTGAAGAAGCTCTTTACCGCAACGCCCAAATTATGTGGGACTTGCAGTACCAGGGAGTCTCCGTGCTTTTTTCCTGGAGTTCGAAGGGTAAGATTCAGGATTACCTCTACGATCAAGACAGCGCAGACATTGCGCAACCGGAATTCATCGATCTTCTAGGCAAACTTCACGACAGCGGAATCGAACGGGTGGATATAATTGCCCACAGCATGGGCAATCGCGTCGTGCTGTCGGCTCTGGATCAGATCGCGAACGTTTCGTCGCCGATCAAAATAAGGCAACTCATCATGGCGGCGCCTGATGTTGCGCGCGACAAATTCATGATTTAGCTTCCTTTGGCGCAGAAGGTCGTCGAGGGGTCAACCCTTTATGCTTCTTCGACCGACAAAGCCCTGATCGCGTCGACCCATTTGGCCGATTTTCCGAGAGCGGGCATGATACCCGCCGCCGGTCCAGTGATCCTTCCTGACCTGGACACCATCGATGTAACGGCTGTCGGAGATGAAATATTTGGCTTGAACCATTCCGTGTTCGCGACCAACCGCGCTGTCATGGACGATTTGAAACTGCTGATCATAAATGAGATGAAATTGCCTCGCCTCTCCCAGGTGCGGAGGTTCCCTGATCCTCCCCAGCAACCCACCTATTGGAAATACAAGTAAAGTGCGGTCCATAGCTCGGATTGCGGCCTGGACGGGCCGCTCGCGCCGTTCCCAGGCACGGCGGTCGATCTCTTCGCGCAGCGAAACGTTGTGCATACCGTTCCGAAACATGGGGCATACGCGTTCGGCCTCTATTTTTCCGCGCGCCGAATGAAGGCACAGGTAAAGCGTCCAAAACAGAAAAGGCCAATCCGTATGAAACGTCTCAGCATACTCGCAGTCTTGACCTGTCTCGCGGTTCAGTCGACGCATGCGCAGCAGAGTGAATACGGCGACATGACCGACGTCCAGGTCAAGGCGATCCAGATGACGTCGCTCGCAACGCTGGCCGGTAGCCACGGCAACTGCCCAAGCTTTCACGTCATCGAGACTGCCCTGTCCGAAGAATGGTACGCCGCCCGCATTTTCGTTGATCGGCCGAATTTCAGGAATGCCATGAATCTTGCGATGAAGGGCCCGTTGGAACAGATGAAAAAAGACCAGGCTGAGTTCTGCCGTGGAGCCTGGCAACAATTGGGACCGGGCGGGCTCTATCGCCGTCAGTTGCTTGAGGCGAACTGAAAAGCGGAGCGAAGCCTGGAGTTGGTCCACGCACGGCTACTCGCCACGTCGCTGCTGGGCGACACATTGGCTGGGCGGCACATTGGATGAGAGGGATGATGTTGCGGCAAGCCGTGATCATGACCGTGGTCGGGCTTCCGATGCTGTGGGCTTGCGCCTCCGCTGATCCCCCGGGTAATGGCCGAAACAAGCCACTCACGAAAAGCCCGGGGAACGGCCCCCGGGCTGATCGCGAATATTGGCTAACGTGAGTGAATGCCGGAGTGAAACCGAACTATCCGGGTTCGTCTGTTCAAAAGGGTACACAGGAACGTCCGCCGCCGTGGCGGATTGTCGATCCGTGCCGACTCGCCCCCCGAGCGGTACGCCCCAAGAGAGCGGTCTCAGCGCTGGTCAGCGGTGGGGCCATTTTAGACGTGATGTGTTGGCGCTCGTGCCGGACTGGAACGCGAAGCGTTCCCGGTACAGGCCACTTTATGCGACCACATTCAGGCGGCCTTCAGGTTTGAGGCCCATATTGGCCCGATGCAAACGATCCGACGATTTCTAGCTGACGAGGCAGGCGCTACGGCAATCGAATACGGATTGATCGCGGCTGGTATTTCGCTTGCGATCATCGCCGTCGTGAACGGGATCGGCGTAAAGCTCAACACCAAGTTCTCTTCGATCAATAGTTCGTTGAAGTAGGCCGTCCGCGACTTGGAGTGCTAGAGCGTTTTCCAGCGAAAGCCGGCCCCGCACGTGATGCGGGGTGGATACCGGTTCGCGTGAAGAAAACGCGTCAAACAAGGAACTAGAGCCTCCGTTCCGATTCCATCGGAACGGAAAAAAAGATTGTCTATGGGAACAAGGATTGTACGATGGTGGACGAAAAGATGGATAGTTTGGACGAGGTAGGCTATTGAAGTTGTAATGGGCGTTGACGGTAGATACGACTACAAGGTACGGCACGACGACGCTGTTTGCAACGCTCGAAGTGCGACGGAAAGATTATGCGACGTATTTAAAACGGTGGGTGTGTCGAGTTTCTCGATTTTATGGAAAGTGTCACGCGGTTTTTCTGGACGGTAAGTTTTATGTCATTCTCGACAACCTTAACACGTACAAGAAAAACGAATATTGTTTTAAGGTTTACTTAATGTGTGATTTTATTTCACGTTGATTAGTGTGTTTTGTTTTAATTAGGTTGAGGTATGGTAATCGACCTGGTAAGGTTAGTTGCTTAATGTTGTTTCTTTCATAAGTTTTAAATAATTATATTATTATATTGATGTTTATATTAATGTTTATAATGTTAAAATTGAGTTGTTAGTTTTTATTAAGAAAAAGGTAGTAATGGTTTAAAGGGGTAAAGGATGAGGCTCTAGCCGCTGAACTGGAACAGGCATGGCTGACCCGAACCCGTTTCTGCCGGTGATTTATTCTTCGACCGCCTTATTGCTGGTGGCCTTAGCCCTTGCGGTAAGTCTGTTTTAGAACCAGCCGTTGGCAGGACGCTAACTGCCCTTGTTTCAAAACCGGTAGAACGCCAACGCCGACAACACCGCTGCGACGGCAGCGGCGATTGCCATGGCACCTTGGGCGCGCTGATTTTGCGGCTGCGCTAGTTCCACAATTCGCCAGAAATGAACTCGCTCGCGGCCGTTCATCGCAATCTCTCCTATCGCTCCTGTGCCGTCGGCAAGCCACCACCTTCCCCCGGCTTCTTGGTTCCCAACATTTCGAATTTGAAACCGTTCGCGCCTTCACGCGTTTTCTTTTCACGAGGCATGTGAAAGGGAGGCATCGACGTCATGCGTTATATTTATGGGACCATTGCCTTCATCGGGGTCGCCGGACTCGTGTTCGCATCTCTGGTCGCTCTGGAGGGTGCGCTGGGGTGATCAATCCGAATGCGAGGCCCCACGTCCGTGAAAAATTCACGCGCGAGCGGCCCTCCGAACAGCGCGGGCCGAAGGGATTTATCTGAGCCATACGCAAGGCCGCTCATAAGTTGGGCCGCTTCACCGGCATCCTTTATCCAGCCTCCGCCACTTCCGGGCGTATTTTCTGATCTTACCAGTGTAGACTGTCCGGCGGGCGGATCATCGCCCCGCAGGGAGGAAGTCATGAAATCCCGCTTTACAATCTCATTGGCGATACTCGCAGGCGTTGGAATTGGCGCGGTGGCAGTTCAGAGTCTTCACGCTCAAAATAAGCCGCCGGTCTACTTCGTCGGAGAGACCGAGATTTCGAATATGGACGCCTACGCCAAGGAGTATTTGCCCGTCGTCATGGCAGACATCAAAGCAAACGGGGGCCGCTATATCGCAGCGGGAAAGGCAACTCCGCTGGAAGGAGATCCGCCGAAAACGCGCATTGCGGTGATCGCCTTCGATAGTCTGGAAAAAATTCAGGCATGGCGCAGTTCGGCAGCGTTCAAGGAGGCCCGGAAGATCGGCGACAAGTACGCGAAATACCGTTCTTACGCCCTCGAGGGTGTGCCGCAATAGCTCACGCAAGACCCGTCGTGTCATCGAAGCAGGACGCTGCCAATCAAGGGCAGCGTCTTTCGCCCGGCTTTGACCGCTAGAGCATGATCTATATTGATCCGCGAAGGCAACGGCAGCGAGCTCCCTCTCCCGTTGTGTTCTCGGGAGAGGGGTGGATGCTGATGGAAGTTGTTTCTCAGGAGTGGACACAACGTTGATATTGCTTGCGTCAATCAATACGGACGTTCACGTTTGAACCCATCATAACCCATGCAGTGCTACCTATGTTGGTTCGAGGTAGCAGCATCGGTCGGGGATCAGATGCCGCAAGTAAAGCGGACCAAGAGCGCGATCGATACCTTTCCCAACCGCTAAAGGACGTTGTCTACTGGGACGTCGGCTGTCCCGGCTTCGGCGTCAAGGTGACGCCGAAGGGGCGCAAGGTTTTTGACTTCTCCGATCCGGGCCGGCGGCTTGACGATGTCAGCCTTTGATCACCCTGAGGTTTGATGTTGACCCACATCAAAAGTGAGTTGGCGCGGCATGTTAATCAATAAAATGGGCAGCATCATTGGAAATCCATGGAGAAGAGAAAATGGTTACGCATAGCGGTACCCACTTTTATATAAATTGGGCCAAAGAGCGTCTCGACGAAATGGACGCCATACTGACATCGCTTGAAGGCAAATCCAGTGTGGTGCAGGCCGACGCCCGCCACATAGCCAACAATGCTCTCGCTGACTTGCGCAAAAGCCGCGACGGCTTCCGGGATACCATCAAGAAGCAGGCAGAAGCTAGCGAGGCCGTCTGGATTGGCGGAAAGGCAAAACTAGAGGAAGAGTGGAACTTGTTCGAGGACGGGGTCAGGAAGTATGTGGAGAGCTTCGGCAAGCAAATCGAGGACCAGCAGGAGACGTTCACGCTTCAAGCCGCGGCCCAATTGAAAGCGTGGCGCGAAGCAGCCGACAAGCTTGGCAACGATGCCAAAAAATTCGCTGCTGAGCGTCGGGCCGAAATCGACGCCGCCGTGAAGCGCATGAGCGTCGACGCCGCCGCGGCGGAGGAAAAACTCCAAAAGCTGAACCAGGCGGGGACCCAGTCATGGTCTTCACTTATGGCCGCATTGACGGAAACGCGTGCTGCCTTTGACCGTGCCAATCAGGCGGCACGGGAGGCGTTCAAGCGAGCTGCCTGATTAAAGCAGCCGATCGACTTCCGAGAGGCCGCGGCGAGGCGGTCTCTCGTTTTTCGTTGAAGGACCAGCAGATATTTAGCCAGTGAGGCTCGAACATGACGGCCGTGCCGCTACGCGCAGGTGAGCGGGCTTCGCCTTCTCCCCGAGAGAATTGTAGCATTCCGGCATATACCTTGAAGATCGGAAAACGGGGTCGGAGTTCAAGCAATGTCTGAAACAACCTGCCTGAGCAGCTCGCGCACCTGACCTGCGACCTTGCAGAGATCCGGATTGGCTATCGCACTCATCGACGCCACGGGATCGACCGCGGAAATTTCCACCGCGCCTCCGTCGCGCTGCTGGACAACCACATTGCAGGGCAGCATCGTTCCGATCTTGTCCTCAAGGGTGAGGGCCTGGTAGGCGAGCTTCGGGTTGCATGCTCCCAGAATAAGGTACGGCCGGAAATCAACACCGATTTTCTTATGCAAGGTATCCTTCACGTCGATCTGGGTGAGGACCCCAAAGCCGTGCTTCTTCAACGCGTCGGTTGTCGCGGCGACTGCGGCATCGAACGGCAGGTTAACGATCTTCGAGAAGTGATAGGCCATAGGTCTCCCTTTTGGCGGACATGAAGATAACGACGCGCCGGTTTGATTGAGAAGTTTTCTCGTGAATCACGATTCGGATAATAACTTCCTGCGATCCTCATATTCTGCACGATCGATTTCGCCGCGTGCGAAGCGATGCCTAAGGGTATCGAGTGGAGTGTTTCTGCCTTGCGAGTCGGATCGCCATCCGAAATTAGATGCGCGCAACGCCCATGCGATGATCAGCATCGTCAGGACGAGGAAGACGATCATCATGATCGGTCCGAAAATCATGCCATACCAAGGCGCTTGAGAGCCGTCCCAACCATACATCATGACATTTGTTCCTTATCGGATGTTCCTTGTTGGACAGAGCCAACAGATTAAATCCCGATCGGTTTTCCCTCTTGATTTATGTCAAATGAGCGGACCGAGGCTCCCTATCTGGTGGCATTCAGATCAGATGTTTCAGGACAAAGGACGCCGATGACTTTATCCAGTAACGTTCCGCCGGCGGTACCCAACAGTGAATTTGCGGTCGTGAGATCGGGCGTTCTCATTCATCCAGCGCACGCTGCAGCCTTCGAATGATGACACCGCGCGCACGATCGTCTGCGGCAGCTTCAATTCGATCGTTGATGTCAAGAACGAGCTTTGACATGTCATTATGCCAGTCGAGCCTAACCACGGCCTCGGGCGCCAGCCGGCGGCGATGGGAGGCGTCCAGCGCGGTCGGCACCGCCGCTGACAACTCATAGATGTCGTCCAGAAGCGGCTGGAGAACGCGTGCCGCCGGTATGATCCGTTCGGAAATGCGTTCCGCCAGACCGGCGATGGCAGGCTCTTCACCATGAACCAGGAACAGGCCGCGCCGGATCGGCCGGCGTTCGGCGATCCAACGCGCCAGTTCCGAACCGTCGGCATGTCCAGAATAGTCGTCGATACTGCGAATTCGTGCCGAGACCTTGATCTCGTCGCCCTGGATACGGACGGCTTTCGTGCCGTCGGCGAGAAACCGGCCGAGTGTTCCCTGGGCCTGGAAGCCGACCAGCAGCACGGTCGCCCGCGCATTCCACAGCCAGTTCTTCAGATGGTGCCGGATGCGACCGGCGTCACACATGCCACTGGCGGCGATGATGATATGAAAGCCGGTCAGCTTGGCGATCGCCTTGCTCTCATCGACCGTTTCGGTGAAGTGAAGGTGCGGTGAGCTCAAAAGCCTGCGGACATCGATCGCGGGATCGAGGCTGGCCGCATGCTTGCGAAAAACCTCGGTGGCGCGGATCGCGAGGGGAGAATCGAGAAAAATTGGCGCGGCCGGAAGCTCGCCCCGTTCCATCAGGTCGACCAGTTCGACAATCAGTTCCTGGGTGCGTTCCACCGCGAAGGCCGGAATCAGCAGCGCGCCCTTGCGGGTCGCAGCGTCGCGAACCTCCGCCGACAAACGCGCGCGGCGCGCTTCAGCCGTGATCGGCGCGCGTTCGCGGTCGCCATAGGTCAATTCAGAGATGACATAGTCGAAGCCGGCCGGCGCCTCAGGATCGGGCTGCAGCAATTTGGCGTCGGGGCCGATGTCGCCGGAGGCAAGTATGCGAAGCGGCTTCTGGGACGGCTCCCCGTCGGAGATTTCGATCTCGATGGAGGCGGAGCCGAGCAGGTGCCCGGCGTTCCAGTAACGCGCGCGGACGCCCGGAATAACATCGACCCATCGTTCATAGTCGACCGCTATGAACGACTGCAGCGAGGCAATGGCATCGGCCTGCGTATAGATCGGGCTGACCTCGGCCCGCCCGCGCGCCGCGTTGCGCCGGTTCAGGATAGCAACCTCGGATTCCTGAATGCTGCCGGCGTCTGGCAGCATGTAGGAACAGAGATCGATGGTGCCGCGCGTCGCCAGAATGCGACCGGGAAAACCATTGCGTACGAGCTTCGGCAGCAGGCCGCTGTGGTCAATATGGGCATGGGTCAGGAGGACAACGTCGATGTCGGCGGCGCGAAAAGTAAACGGCCGATAGTTCAGTTCTTTCAGAGTTTTCTGACCCTGAAACAGGCCGCAGTCGACCAGAAAGCGTCCGGATCGGGTTTCAAAGAGATAGCAGGAGCCTGTTACGGTCCGGGCCGCGCCGCAAAATTGGATCGTTACACTCATCGGGATATCTCCGGAATATCTGCAAGCTTTATCTCGCGCTGCAATGCGTTGACGAATAGATCATCGAGCGGGATAGCGTTGGTCGAATGCGGTACGCTATGTGTCGAGCGGATCGAGCGAATGCCTGACCGGGCCATCTCGCGACAGAGTTCTTCCGGGAACAGCGCGTGCGTAACGACGACGTCGATCTTTGTCGCACTGGCAGAAATGAGCGCCTTGGCGCAGGCGATCATGGTGCCGCCTGAGGAGACGATATCGTCCACGATCAAGGCGGGATGACCGGCAATGCGTGATGTGTCCGTAAATCCAATTTCGACGGAGCGGTCGCCGCGCCGGGTTTTCTGGGCAACGGTATGAGAGAGCCCGAGCTGTCCGGCGAGGTCGCTGACCCAAGGCTGTGATTCCGCATCAGGTCCCACCACCACGGTCGCGGGATCAACGCCAGTTTTGCGCAGCGCGACTGCTATTGCCGGCATGGCCGACAGATTGTCGGACGCGATCCCGGGAAATACGGTTCCGATGTCGGGTGTACGGTGCAGGTGCGCGTTGACGGTGACAACGCGATCCACGCATCCGGCGATTAGTGCGCCGATCACCCTCTGGCTGATCGCTTCGCCTTCGTGGAACGCGGCGTCCTGGCGCATGTAGCAGAGATAGGGCGCGAGCAGGACGAGGCGTTTCGCGCCCCCGCGCCGCAGCGCCTCGGCAGCGAACGTCAGCGCGATCAGTTTCTCGTTCGGCTGGTCGAGCGACGCATAGATAATAGTCGTAAGCCCCGCTGTTCCGGCTGTCACCCGTATTTCCCCATCAGGAAACCCATGAACGGCGATCTCGTGAAAGGGAATACTGAGCCGCGACGCGAGCCGGGCGGCGTCATGCGACGATGACGGCAGGCTTTGAATGATGGCCGCGTTCACGGCGCCGTCTCGCCAGTTACCCGATGCTGGGCACCGATGGTGTAACCGCAGTTTGCCTTTGCCGCGGTCGCGGCAAGATCGAGTTCGGACTGGTCATAAGCATGGATTCGGTACAGCGGCTGACCCTTCTCGACGCGATCGCCGATCTTGCTGAAGAGTTTGATGCCGGCGCCCTTGTCGACCGGCGCGCCTGCGGTCCGCCCCAGGCGGTTCAGTTGCAGGCAGTTGATTTCAGAAATTGTGCCGTCGTTGGCAGCTGCCACATCGAAGGTCAGCTTGCCGACGTCATTGCGGCAGGCCGAGGGACCTTGGGCGTCGATGATAGCCTGCATTTTCTTGAGCGCCGCTCCGCTGTCGAGTAAATCGCGGGCGCGCGCATAGCCGCTGCCGCCCCGCAACTGCGGATCATATTCCAACAGATGCGCGGCGAGCCGCAGCGACTTTTCGCGCAAGTCAGCGGGGGCGGTGGCATCGTTGGTCAGGACCGCCATGACGTCCTCAGCTTCAAGAACCGGACCGATGCCGCTGCCGATCGGCTGGCGACCGTCGGTCGTGATCACTTCAACGGCAATGCCAAAATGGTCGCCGACGAATTCGAACAGCTTGCGCAACCTCATCGCGTCGGTGGCGTTGGCCAATTTCGCCGTCGGGCCGACTGGCAGGTCGACAAGGAGATGGGTGGAACCCGCCGCGAGCTTCTTCGACATGATCGAGGCAACCATCTGCTCGCGGGTGTCGAGGCTGAGCGGACGCTCGACCGAAATGAGAATATCGTCGGCGGGTGACAGATTGACGTGCCCGCCCCAGACCAGACAGCCGCGGCACGCGGCGACGACTTCCTTCATCTCTTCGACGCTGACATCGACGCGGGTCAGCACTTCCATGGTGTCGGCCGTACCGGCGGGCGAGGTAATCGCGCGCGAGGATGTCTTTGGAATGGTGAGCCCGTGGGCCGCCACGATCGGGACGACGATCATGGAGGTGCGGTTTCCCGGAATGCCCCCGATGCAATGCTTGTCGACGATGATGGCGTCGGGCCATTTCAATTGTGTTCCGGCCCGCGCCATCGCCTGAACCAAAGCGAGCAGCTCGCCGCTGGTCATGAAGCTGGCTGAGCCGATCAGGAACGCGGCGATCTCCATGTCGGAGTAGCGATAATGCGTGAGGTCG
This sequence comes from uncultured Pseudomonadota bacterium, assembly GCA_963771225.1. Taxonomy (GTDB): domain Bacteria; phylum Pseudomonadota; class Alphaproteobacteria; order Rhizobiales; family Xanthobacteraceae; genus Bradyrhizobium. The sequence continues at coordinate 101,369 of CAVYSR010000024.1, forward strand.
CCGATGATGGCTTCGATTTCGGCTGGCTTCAGGGTCCGACCTTGGATCTTGGCACGAACGGCATCGAGGCTTTCGGGGGAAGTTGCGGGACTTACCGTAATCAGGTTGCCCGCGGGTTCGGCAAAGCGCCGGAACGCCGGCTCGGAAAGGCCGATTTCATCGGGGCCGACCAGCGCGTCTTCGTCCGTGATGAGCAGCGTCGCGAGCAGGACTTTGGCGCCAGTCCGCAACTCGACCCGGCTGAAACCGCGGAAAACATCCGGTCGCAAGGCGCTGGAGTGGCGTGAGATCACGACCACGTTTTCCCGTCCGGTATCCAGGCTGATCCGGCAGACTTTCAGTTGCGGACGGGATTTATCCGTATTGGTGTCTTCGGCCATTTGATCTCCGCGGCGCGCCGCCCGCGCCAGCACCGTCCTTGGTCGTTCAATGCGAAAGCAGGATCGGGAGCGGTGGCTTGGACAACAAGCTCTTGGTTGCGCCTCCCAGAATGAATTCGCGCCATCTGGAGTGCCCATAAGCGCCCATCACGAGGACATCGACCTGATGCGAAAGTGTGTAGGTTTCAAGAACCTTGCCGATCGACCTCCCATCGGCGTCGACCTTGTCCAGCACCACGTCGATGCCATGGCGAGACAGGTTCTTTGCCAGTTCCTCGCCAGAGTGTTTGGTATCGAGGCTCTTTTCGTTGGTGACAGTGACGACGCGTACCTTCCGGGCGCGTTCGAGCAGGGGAAGCGCGTCGGAAACCGCCCGGGCCGCCACGCGGCTGAAATCCCAGGCAACGACCACGGTGCCCAGTTCGAATGGCCGCGCGCGAGGGGTCTCCGGCAGGATCAGGGTTGGCCGGCCCGATCCGAAGATCACCGTCTCCGCATACCATTGGTCATAGGATTCCGGCACCGGCACGATAGTGAGATCGCGAAGCCGGGCATAGTCGACCAGCAGCTCCGGAACTTCGAAGGTCGGGCATCTTTCCACGAATCGTCTCGTGCGGAACGCCGGCCTTTGCCGCGGCCGCGTCGAATGCAGCCAGTAGTCCTCTCGCGCTCTGGCGGCTCTTTTCGGCCTCACCCGCGATGATGCCGGGAATGTTGGCAACCGCGCCCGACAGGAAGTGGCCGGGTATCTGAACGTGCACCTCGCAGGAAACCGCGGCAAGGTGAGCGCCGAGCGTGGCGGCAATTGAAACCGCATCATCCAGCACCGAGACTGGAGTTGGGTCGGGATAGCTCGTCAGTGTCAGCAAAATATCCTTGAACGCCATGCGCCTGTCCCCTTCGAGACGGCAATCTAGGGTCCGGCAGGCATCGGCTTTTGATCCATCGCAAGGGGCCGGGCGCGGCTGGTGCACGAATTAGGGGATTACTACGAGTATTGGTTTGAGCATTTCAAGAGAGAACACGATGATCCCTGCGCCGAGCATCGGCGCCAGATCGTCGTTGACGTCTTTAAGTGCGTGGATTTCGTATCCGCCCGTATATGGCTCGACAAACCGCGATAGGTGGGAACTCCGTTACGGAGCTCTTCGATAGGACTCAGCCGCGTCTGAGTTTCGCTCTTTCCAGATCTCCATCAAGGTCAAGGAAAGCGACACGACGAGAGGACCAAGAACCACGCCCGGTGCGCCCAAGAGGATCACGCCGCCGACGATGGCAATGAACGACGGGATTGTATGCAGCATGAGCTTGCTACCGACTAGAATTGGATAGACGACGTTGTCGACCAGACCGACCACGACGGTACCCCATAGTGTGAGGATGGCGGCCGAAGCAAAGTCCCCCGAGACCGCGAGAAATATCGCCGCGGGCACCCAGATCACGAAGGCGCCGAGAAATGGTACCACCGCGGCAAGGGCCATCAGAACTCCCCAGAACACCGGGGCCGGCAACCCGAGCCACCAGAACATGCCGCCGCCGAGCGCGCCCTGAAGCGCCGACACCGCTGCGGTGCCAACGACCGTCGCGAATATCGTGTTGGTGAATTGATCGGATGTCCTGGAAAATTCGGAGGCAGATAGCGGTAGCGTCTCTTGCGCCAGCTTGACCGCCTTTTCCCGGTCCCGAAGAATGTAGAACAGGAAATAGAACGTCAACAGCAGGTTTATCGCACCCGAGAACGAAGCGCGGACAATCGAACCGCTTGACCCGGCAATCCAGGCAACGGCAGCCTGGATGAGATCGGCGAGGTCGAGCCGTTGGTTAACCCATCGCAACACCGGTGCAATCCGCGGGTGATTGTCGAGCAGATGTGTCCAGCGATCGGCCTCCAGCAAAGGGCTGATCACAGTCACGCTTTTCGCGGCTTCGTTGAGGAGCGAGCCAACCACCAAAATGCCCGGGACGACCACGATCAAAGCAACAATAGCGACGGTCACCGCGGCGGAAACTGCTGTGGAATGGGCCGACCTTCGAATTCTCTTATCCAGAGGCGCAAACAGAACGCCCAAGGTGAGCGACCAAACAATCGCAGGAAGGAACGGTAAGGTGAAAAAGTAACAAAGGATCAACCCACCGACGATGGCCAATGTCAATATGGCGTAGGAAATCGTCCTACGGTCAGGCAGGCTGCCTCCACTCATGCAGCATTCCGGCAGGCGATCGCAACCGTCCACATCTTCATGCTTGCCGCATTCCTTCCCATCAATAAGGGATGATTTTAATAATCACTCTAACCGTTGCCCCGGTTTCATGCCTTGCGTTAGCGCAATAAATCCCCATCGCTGGACGCTATCATAATGTTCGGATGACTTCGCCTATTCGCAAATGTCCGACAACCGGCTGACCACGTCATGCCCGAAACCGCGCTCGGCGATTTGATTGAGCTGCGCGTCGACAACATCGCGCAGCTTTTCCATACATTGGATCCGTTTCCGTTCCGGGAACGCGATCTGGATAGAGAGGCGGAAGAGTTCATTGTCGGTTGGGCTCGCGAATTGCCTACCGGCCGTGCCATAAGGATCATCGTTCACCTGCCGCCACGCTCCTTGTCCTTGAACTTCTAAAGAGGCCGTTTCGCCGTTCTCTGCGCGCTTGAGAACTACCGCCCACGATTCCAGCCGGACGTCATTCGATCGTGAAAAACGGCTCAATACCCTAATCAGGCCCCGATCAGGCCAAAGCGCGCCCACCCACGCCGCCAACCCGACCAATATCAATCCGGGGACTACACGGACCGCAAACAAGCGGCCCCCGCTGGTGCCGGCAAGGACCAGCTTGCTGATCGTGTTGGTGGAAAGTCCCGCGAGAATCGGCAGCACGGCATCGGCCGGGGTCATCTTTCCCGATGCGACGAGCGAAGCCACCGAGATCGCCGCGGAATGCGTGTCGACGAAGCCGGCAAGCGCTGCGGCCAGAATAATCCCATTCTCGCCGAACCATTCCTGGAGCGCGGCGGAGGCAACCATGATGCATGAAAGGGTCAAGGCAAAGACGAGAGCCGTAGTGAAATTGAACGCGCGTCCGCTTTTTGCCTCTTCCCCGGCTTTCTGACGTAGCGCCAGAATCGTAAAAATTGTCCCGTAGCTGACCGCAGTCAAGCCTGCGCTTGCGAGCGAAATAGAAAGCGTTCGAAGGGTCGGCAAGCTTGTGGCAGCAAGAACAATCGCCAGTTGCGCGATCGTCGCGACCGTCGATAGCACCGCGCCCGCGACTGCAGCCGCCATGACGTCGGTCCCGGCTTTCACCCGTGTGCCCATCGCCGCGATTGTTGCGGTGCTTGAGACGAAGCCTGACGCGAGCCCTGCGACAGGTAGTCCAAATCGGGTACCGAGCATGCGAACCGCAATGTAGCCGGCGCCGCTGATCGCCATCACGAGAACTACCAGAATCCAGATCGAATGCGGGTTGAGGGCGCCGTACGGCCCCATCGAACGATCCGGAATAAGAGGCAGAACGACAAGGGTCGCACCAGCGAAGATCAGAATGTCGTTGAGTTCATTTTCTGTAAGCACCGTGCGGATAAAGCGGTGGAGCCGGGTTCGCGAGGCAAGGAGGATGGCCACGACGACGGCGAGGCCGCCCGCGAGCGTAGGCTGTTGCGTTGAAAGTCCGCCCAGCAGAACGGTCAGGATCAGCGCGATCTCGGTCGTCAAGCCCGGGTCATCATCGTGATCACGCCAATAAGCTATAACGGTCAATGCGATGACACCCGCAGTCGCAATCGTAAGCAATAGCTCGGCCCCAACAATGAAGCTGATTGCACCAACAAGCGACGTGACGGCGAACGTTCGTATCCCCGCGGGTGAACGCGCTGGACCCTCGCCTTTGCGCCGCTCGCGCTCAGCGCCGATCAGCAGGCCAATCCCGATTGCCACTATGAGGTTGACGATCATGGGTGCGGTTATGGCGATATCCTCGCTTCGGGAAGGGGAAGGCGCCGAGCCAAGCCGTGGCGGCCTAATGAGACATGAGACAACAAAGCGGACACGACTCGAGAATGCTCCGCGTCATGCCGCCGAAGACCCATTCCCCCACCCGGCTGTGGCCATAGGCCCCGGCCACCAGCAGGTCAGCGTCCTCGTCGAGGGCAAACTGGACCAGATGATCCGCGTCAGATCTGTCGCGATGGACAATTGGCCGAGGATCGGCGCGATCCCGTGCCGCCCCAGGTAGCGGACGACATCTTCGGTCCGGGCTAACGCATTTCGTTCATCGTCCCGGCTGCAGACTTCGACAACCGAAACGCGTTTGGCGGCGCGTAAAAACGGAATCGCATCAAGCGTGGCCCGACGGGCCTCACGAGTATCCTTCCAGGCCAAGACGACATGTTCGGCCCGTAACGAGCCGGCGCCCGGGGCTACGAGTAGCGCAGGCCGGCCTAGTTTTAGAAGCACTTCGCGTGGATATAGGTTTCGGTAATTGTCATAACGGCCCTGGGCCTCCTGCCCGAGAATGACAAGATCGGCGGAGCGGGATTCACGCGTCAACGCCTCGGCCGGAAAGTCCAGCGCGGTTCGCCATTCGACGTCCGGACGATCCGCACCGACAACACCGCGGAACCAATCTCCTCTTTTGACCAACCCTGCCTGCATCTGCTTGATGTCGTCTTCCGTTGCTTCCTCGATGATCACGCCTTCGGCAACGAACGGCGGAGGAACGGCGCGGGCCGAGATCCCAATCAGCGCTGCATCGAACTTCGCCGCAAGATCTGCGGCTATTCGAACTCTTTGTTCAGGAATGCCGTCGGCATCGACATACACCATCAGGGCTGCATAAGACATGAGGCCGCTCCTTCTCAAAGGAAAGCCTAAAATTGCCCTGCTTGGCGGATGCCGTTATTGATGCATCGCAAATCGCCTTCGGCATAGCGGTGCTAATTGGACAGGCCGCCTCGAACGAGCCCGTTTACGCGTCGGCGGCAAGGTGCTACAGAATGCCTACAGTTCCGCATATCGAAAAGCATTTCACCGCCACGGAAACCGTACGCGATGTCGTGATCGGCATGGCCGACGGCCTAACCGTTCCTTTCGCCTTGGCGGCGGGTCTGGCGGCCGCGGTCTCCTCGACCAAAGTTATCGTGACCGCCGGCCTCGCGGAAATCGTCGCGGGCGCGATCGCGATGGGTCTTGGGGGCTATCTCGCGGCCCGGACAGACGCCGAACATTACGGGTCGGAGCGAGCTCGAGAGAACTGGGAAATCGACAATCTCCGCGAAAAGGAAGTGCAGGAGGTGACAGAGATATTCCGCGGCTACGGTTTGGCAGGGCGAGCGCTGAAAACGGTGGTCACCGCGGTAACGGCGGACCGTAAACGCTGGCTGGACTTCATGATGCGCTTTGAGCTTGGGCTTGGAGAGCCGGATCCGAAACGCGCGCCGATCAGCGCCGGGACGATTGCGGCCTCGTATTTCGTCGGCGGGCTCATTCCGCTTACTCCCTATATTCTGACGTCGAGCATTTCGGAAGCATTCGCATATTCGGTCGGGTTTACGGGCGTGGCTCTTCTCGTATTCGGCGGCATCAAGGGGCATTTCACCGGCATCAACAAGGCAAAATCCGCCGCACAGACGCTGCTGGTAGGCGGGCTTGCCGCCGCGGCCGCCTATGCGCTGGCGCATGCCTTCGGTTGATTTCGTCACCGGCGCTTGCCGCCTCCACGCCGTAATTGATGCAGGTCAATGCGGATCGACCTGCGAAGTGTCTATGGATTAAATCTTACCTGCTCTGAGGCTGGTCCCATGAAAGATATCACAGCCGAGACGCCTGTGCGGCCGGACATGATCTGGGATTTGCTAATCCGGCTATCGGGCATCGCACTATTCGTCCTGCTGGTCATCGCCTATTCCACGGGCGAGGAATTTCCGCATACCCACGTCATGATCGGTTACGCCATCGCGGTCCTGGTGGCCGTTGGCATTTTTTGGGCGATCGTCAGACCGCACCACGTCCAGTTTCCGCCGACCGTCTATAGCCCGCGCGGAATCAAGGAGCTGTTTCAAAGCGCCGACCGGGTTCCCAAAACACTCGCATCGGTGTTCTCTGATCCTGGCAGCGCTGCCCTTGTGCGCGTTAATCCTGATGTTGCTGACACATACGCTGTGGGGCACCGCCTGGATCGACGAGATGCACGAGGTGGTCGCTTATTTCGCGGTGGGATTGGTCGCCTTCTATGTTGCGATGGTGGGCATCGCCAGCAGCGGACACATCGAAGATCGCATGCGGAAGACGTTCGGCGGAAACAAGCATCCATACTAAGTCAGGGCGCCCGCTCACTTGAATAAGGCGCCCGCCATCATGGCGAGGCAGGTGACAAGCCCGATTGCAGGTATCCATATCGGAACGGTGACGTGCGGGTTGTCGGACCGCACAGCGCGGTAGCTCAGCCGCAGCAAGCGCAAGATTGACCAGCGCGAACACCGCCAGCGTCACCAGCGAGGTTGCTTCCGCAAGCGGCGTCAGCGGCACGAACAGCGCCAGCGGAACGACCAGCGCGGCAATACAGGCGGTAGCGACCAGCGGCGTGCCGGTGCGGCGATGCACCCGCGCGAAGATCGCCGGCAACTCGCCTTCTCGCGCCAGCCCGTAGACGACCCGCGCCGCCATCGTCATCTGTGCAAGGATCGTGTTCAGCGTCGCCACGATAGCGATCGCGCTGATCGTCGCCGGACTGACGCCGGCGACCTCGCGAAAGACCAGGCTGAGCGGCGCCGACGAGGACGACAATCGCTCGACCGGCACGGCGCTGACGGCGACCGCTGCGACCAGCGACATACAGGACCGTCGAGATGCCAAGGGTCAGCACCATGGCGCGGGGGATGTCGCGGTGCGGGACCTTCGCCTCCTCCACGACATTGGCCAGATCCTCGAAGCCGATGAAGGCGAAGAACCCGAGCAGGCTGCCGAAACCGATGCCCCATCGAAGGGTCACTCTTCATTGAACATTCGAAACCACGCGCCGATGCTTACGGCTTGCCGCCAGGAAGCATGCGAATGAGCGTATTGTCGCGAAAAACAAAGTGATGAATCAGTGCGGCGACGCCGTGAAAAATCGCAACGATCACAAGTGCGTTGGCGAGTATTTCGTGGATTTCCGTTACATTATGCGCAAAGGCGCGGTCGCCTATCCAAGGTGATGCGATTTCGCCGAGTCCGAACAACGGCAGCGCGTTTCCGCGCGCAAACTGCGCAACGATGCCGGCGATCGGAACCGCAACCAGCAACGCGTAAAGCGTGTAATGCGCAAGACGCGCCGTCGGATCGGCGAGGGCGCCCAGCCATCTGCCGAATTCGTTCGGCTCGGGGGGCGGCGGCGGCTCGGCCACCCGCCAGACCAACCGCATGACGAGCGCCATCAGGATGACCAGACCCGCCGAAATGTGGAAAAGGAGTCCCGTATCGCGCGCGGCTCCCTTGGGCAGATCGTCGCCGAAGGTTCCCAGCGTCCACGCCAGCATTACCAGGATGACCGTTAGCCAGTGCAGGAACCGGGGAGCCAGTCCATACCGTTGGACGGGATTGGTCATTTGTATGATAGTCCTCCTGGTTGGTCCACTCTTTGTCGCAGCGTCAATGCGAAAACAGGATCGGCAGCAGGTTAAACCCACGACGATTTCGAGCTTTCGATTCACGTCAAAGCTGAACGACGTTCGACCGAAGCCAATTCAGGCGCTCCGCGATACCCAAAGTTTCGGCCTCAACTCGGCGTGGCTATGGGCACGGGCTTGCGGCCGATATCGAGAGTGTCCAGGGCGGAACTCGCGATGAGCGATGGGCTTCATCCGAAAATCTCTGGAAGTGGGTTGATGCGCGAGAAGGATTCGAGAATCGGCTGCCCATATCTCGGCACGGACCCGCCGCATGTCGCACCGGTCGATGGCCAGGAATATGCTGCGCACAACCATGGCCCCAAACACGCGGGATCGGACGTGAAGAAGGTGAAGCGCGTGGCCATACGGGATGACCCAGAGTCTCGCGAAGCGAGCTAAGCGCCCCCGGTTCCCACATGGGGCCCGCAAAATAAAAAATCCGGGAATCCGTGACTTCCGTTGCTGGCACCAAGCAGAAGTCGATCCGTCGATCATTGATGTCCGTTGGCGGGGGTAAAGCCGAAGTGAGAACAGTTACCGATTGAAACGGATTCCAAGAAAGCCATAATTACTTTATGGCGCAACTCCCAACCAGCGGGGCAACCGTGGCTACCCCGCATCGCGATGAAGCGGACCTTCAAAAGGTGCTGGCTGAATTGCGCCCTGAAGGGGACTTCGGCGAGTCCGATACGACGGTGTTTTACAGACAGTTAGGGAGAATCATTGGTCAGTGGTCGGCTGACGACAATCGGCTGGACATTGCACCGCTGCTCAAGACCTTCTCGGTGATGGGCAGGGAGCTGAACAAATCAGCCAAGGTCCTCAGCGGACACGAGACCGGCCTTCGCGAGATCCAAGATATCGAGATCGTTTCACAGCTGGCGATGATTCTCGCACTGGACCCCGGGGTCGGTTCGCGCCCGCAAGCCGATGAGCTGATAAATCGTTTCGGGGTGACGCCTCCAAGCTGGCTCACGCCTGTCTCGTGGCCGCCCACGACCTGAAGCGAACGGTGGGAGAATATGGTCCCTCACCTCGCCGCGCGCAACGCGGATCGGCGGCTCTAAGAATTTTCGTGCGTCACCACAAAAAGACTTTTGCAACAATATCTGCCGGAAGCGGAAGTGCCGCACTCGAAGCCCTAAGTCACCGCACTCGTGCGTCGTCGACCCACCACGTCTTTCCGCGATGCGTGACAACGGCATAGCCGTCGTCGTCTTCGTTGACGACATCGACTTTCGCGCCTTGTGGCAGCCGAATGGGGCAGTTCTTGTTGATCTGCCCGCCTTTCGGCGTCAGTGACTGCATCGTATATTCGTGCGCAGCGGCCCAACTCGTGCAGGCATAAGTTTCGGCGCTGATCACCCCGGGCCGGGCGTCAGCGGGCGTCGTGGTGCGGATTGCGAGAACGACCACGAGAACGCTGACGTTCAACAATACCCTGGTCATGCTCGCCTCCAGTATTTCGACTTTGTGCCAAAAGCGCCGTTTCGTCCCCTGCCAGCCACTTCGCCTATCGTCCCATGGCGGCGGCCAGCAGCGCCTGCGCCTGCTTTGTTGCCTCGGCAAACGATGGCTGCTGTGTCGCACGCCGGCTGAAGCAGCGGCTGTACGCGGTTTCACCCTGCTGGCGCAGGTCGCCCGACTTCTTGGCGTCGCCATCCTCGGCCCTCTTATTGTATTCAGCTCGCATCGCAATACAGGCCGGAATCTGCACGTTGGGCTCGATTGATCCATAGGCGATATACACCTTGCCGTTCGCAAGTGCGGCAACGAACACCTCATCTGCCGCGTCGGGAATGGTGTCCTGGGTTCGGCCTGCCAAGGTCGCATAGGCAAATGTGGCGGAGGCCGGCTTGGTAATAGGCAGAGAGTTGAAGTTCACCACCGCAGACCCGCCCGCGGCCGCAATCGCCTGGGTATAGAAACTTTCGTCCTTGAGTGCTGTCCCGATCTGTTGCGGCACGTCCTTGCTGTCCTTGCCCCACCAGCCCTTGTGGGCGCGCAGCCAGCTCACGAGCAGTGTCTGCGTCGTCACGACGATACGGGCCTTTGGCTCGACATACTTGCCGTCGGCGCCGTTCTGACCAGCTTTCTCTCCGTTTTTCCCAACGTTGGCGTCGAACTGCAGGCCATCGAGCATGCCAAATCCTTCATCCCCCTTGGAGAGCGTTTCGACATTGAGCGCGGCCGGTCCGAAGCCGGGGTAAGCGGGTTCGCCCAGTATAGCGCTCAATTGTGCCTTGAGATCGGCGCGCGCGGCGTCCTCAGCCTTCTGCACCGCGTCATCGAACTTTCCGGCGTCGTATTCCTTCGAGAATTTCTGGATCGCCTTATCCCGCGCAGCGATGTAGCGATCCTCAAGCGACGGGCTGAGCGGCGCGGCGGCAGCATTTGAGAGCATCGAACAACAAGCGGCCGCCAAAAGTCCGAAGGTAATGGGTAAGGTCCTGTACATGTGAGGTGGTCGTTCGCGCGGGCGGCTGGGTTCAAGGCGAAGCTTGCCCTAACCGGCGAGCTAAACGAAAAAGCGTTCGCTTTGGTCATTCGCGTCACCTGGACCGTGTGCCGATGACTTCCGGTCTTCTCCGATTGGTAGACATTCTCAGTGCCTGTCAGCATGTCCGAAAGTGCCAAAACCGGAAGTCGCCAAATTATTCAAATACCCCGTCGGCGCAGACGAGCAGACTTGACGCGACAGGGCGGCCGAGAGGCTTGGCCGCCTCCTCCCCTCCCAGCAACCTCGTCGAAATTTCGACGAGGTTGCTTCGCGACCGCAGTTGCCGCGATCGAATTGATCTATCGCAACGACGTCCTCCTCTTCGGCGCGCAAATTGTCATCAGTTTCTGCTGGAGATTCGGAGGTATCCGGTGCCTACCCAAACCAACATGCGAGACAGGTCGCATTCCATCGTCGAACGATTGACCCATACGTTCGGCGACTGGCTCCAGCACCGGCGGGAGCTCAACGAGATGCGCCAGCTCACCACGTCAGAGTTTGACCGCATCGCAGCCGATTTGCGGGTTTCCCCCGCCGATCTGAATGAATTGGTTCGTCTCGGGCCGCATGCTGCGGATGAATTGCCCAAATTGCTCAACGCCCTCGGCATCGACGGCAACGATCTCGCGCGCGTCGAACCACTCGTGTTGCACGACATGGAGCGCGTCTGCGCCTTGTGTGAACACAAGCGCGAATGCGACCGCGATCTCGCCGCCGGCACTTCTGCCGAGCACTATCAGGGATATTGCCTCAACGCGCCCACGATCGAACAATTGGGGCATGAGGCTAAGAAATAAAGATTTAGGTTAGACCAGCGCCGCCTCAGGGTCGTCAGTCAAGTAGTTATCGACAAATCGCAGCCGTCTGCCACAACCCCTTCGCCGCAGTCTCATATCGGCAGGTCCGAAAAGTGAAATCGCCGCACCTCATTCCGACCCGGATTTGATCTGCCGCAAAAGCTGATACCGCGTCGCGGACAATATGTTATGGTTCACTGTATGGAGCGCCGCATGATCATTGAGCGCTTATCCCAAGAGCATCGCAATATTGAGAAGCTGCTTGCCATCCTAGTGGTCTCTGCCTAACATAAGAAGTCCCGTTCGGGATTCCATTTGGTTGGCGCGCGTGCAAGTCTTAGGCATGCGCGCCGGGATTTCCATCAAGATCACACGACCAGATCGCCATCGGCTTGAAGCGATCACCAGGGACCGTAACGCCTCGCAGAAGCACGTTTGGCGAGCAAACATTGTGCTTCTGAGCGCCGACGGTGTCGGGACCAACGCGATCATGCGCCAGACCGGCACGTCGAAGACCTGCGTCTGGCGCTGGCAGCAGCAATTCATGGAAGAGGGCGTCGACGGCCTCCTGCGAGACAAGACGCGCCCCTCGCGGGTTCCCGGGCACGGCCCGGAAGTGGCCGAGCGTGTGGTCGCGCTCACGTTGGCCGACCCGCCGACCGAGACGACCCATTGGACGGCCGATCTGATGGCGCGGGCGAGCGGAATAAGTGCCAGCGCTGTCCGTCGCATCTGGAAAGCGCACGGGCTCCAACCTCACCGGTATCGGCAGTTCAAGCTCTCGAACGATCCAAACTTCGTCGCCAAGCTGCGCGACGTTGTCGGGCTCTATGTCGATCCGCCGGCCCACGCCATCGTGCTGTCGGTCGACGAGAAGAGCCAAATTCAAGCCCTCGATCGCACCCAGCCAGGGCTGCCGCTGAAGAAGGGACGGCTCGGAACCATGACACACGATTACAAGAGGCACGGCACCACGACACTGTTTGCCGCCCTCAACGTCCTCGATGGCACGGTCATCGGCCGCAACATGCAGCGTCATCGTCATCAGGAACTCATTCGATTTCTCAACGACATCGAGGCGGAGGTTCCGGTCGGCAAGATCATCCACGTCATTCTCGACAACTATGCAGCTCACAAACACCCCAACGTTCGTGCCTGGCTCAATCGCCACCCGCGTTTCGTTTTCCACTTCACACCAACCTCGTGCTCCTGGCTCAACGCTGTCGAGGGGTTCTTCGCCAAGCTCAGCCGACGTCGCTTGAAACGTGGTGTCTTCCGCTCCGTCGTTGATCTCCAGGCGGCCATCAACCGCTTCGTCGCTGAGACAAACGCCGATCCGAAGCCATTCACGTGGACCGCCAACCCTGACAAAATCATCGCCGCCGTCAAGAGAGGGCACCAAGTGTTAAATTCCATCCACTAGAGCTGGAACTTGAGGTCTTCGACCGGGGAGACCGCCCCGACTACGAAGTTATTCGCGCTGTTATCAGCTATTTCGAAGTCTACCCGGAGGTGTATCACCATCCCCAGGAAGACCTGGTCTTTGCCAAGCTAAGAACGCGCGATCCGGTTGCGGCTGCGAAGGTCGGTGATCTCGCTCGCGAGCACCACAAAGGGGCTGAACGCTTGCGCCGGGTCGCTCACGCGGTCGAGAACGTGCTCGCGGATGGTGAAGTTCTTCGGCAAACTGTCGATACCATTGTTCGCGATTTCATCGCGCACGAGCGGCACCACATGATGATGGAAGATCGAGATTTCTTTCCTGCCGCGCTTAAGGCCCTTAAGCCTGAAGATTGGACGGAGATCGCTTCGGCCGTAACCGGTCATAGGGACCCGCTGTTCAGCGATGTCACCGAAGAGCGGTTCGATGCGCTACGCTCACATATTTCGCGGCTGGAGCAAGAGGCCGAAGCCGAACGAAAGTAGGCGCGCTTTCATCCGCAGCGCTTGGTTGTGCTCTGCGGCGAGCACCGGTCACTATGTGGGGCGCTGCCATGATCATTGAGCGTTTGAGCCAAGAGCATCGAAATATAGAGAAGCTACTCACAATCTTTGAGCGGGAACTTAAGGTTTTCGACCGCGGCGTCCGCCCCGACTTTAAGGTTATTCGCGCGCTCATTAGCTACTTCGAACTTTACCCGGAGGTTTATCACCATCCCCAGGAAGACTTGGTCTTTGCCAAGCTGAAAATTCGCGACCCGGCTGCGGCTGCGAAAGTCGGTGATCTCGCTCGCGAACACCAAAGAGGGGCGGACCGTTTGCGCCGCGTCGCTGATGCGGTCGACAGTGTTCTCGCGGGCCGTGAAATCCCTCAGCAAGATGTGGATTTCATCGTTCACGATTTCATAGAGCACGAGCGGCACCACATTACGATGGAAGATCGCGATTTTTTTCCTGCCGCCCTAAAGGCTTTTAAGCCTCAAGATTGGATGGAGATCGCTTCGGCCTTGACCAATCCTGAGGATCCGCTGTTCAGCGAGGCGGCCGAGGAGACGTTTGACGCGCTACGGGCACGCATCTTGCAGCTGGAACAAGACGCCGGAGCTGAACGAAAGTACCCGATATAACCGACGAGCGAGTATTTTTCCGTCCGCGACTGCCGCTATTTCTCGACGAGATGTCCGTTTCTCCACTTTAGCCGCGCGGGTCACTTCCAGTCTTCTCCTGCCGGCTCAACCGGTCGACGCAACACAGGCATTAAATCTCTCTGCTGGCGTTTCAAATTGCAAGGTCTCACGTGGTCGCTCGTTTAACTGACGAGCCACTTTGTTCAGATGGGCTTGCGAATGCACCGACAAGTCGGTGCCCTTTGGAAAGTACTGCCTCAGCAGGCCATTAGTATTCTCGTTCGACCCACGCTGCCACGGGCTTTGCGGGTCGCAAAAATAGACATCGATGTTGGTCGCCATCGTAAAGCGCCGATGATCCGTCAGTTCCTTGCCCCGGTCCCAGGTCAGGGACTTATACAGCTCTTTCGGGAGCTTCTTCGACTGCTTGATGAGCGCGTTGACTACCGTTTGGGTTTCCTTGCCTGCCACCTTGGCTAACATCACGTAACGCGTTTGACGCTCGACCAAGGTCGCAATGTAGGTGTTGTTCGGCCCGGACAGCAGATCGCCCTCCCAATGGCCAGGCACCGCCCTATCTTCCACTGCGGCCGGTCGCTGACGGATTGAGACCGCATCCTTCATATGTCCCCGTCTATCGCCATTCGGATCAACTGGTCTGGAGCGACGCATCGAGCGCTTCGAGCGAAGATGGCGGAGCAGCTCTTTCTTGAGCACTCCGCGCGCTTGGACAAACAGGCTGCGATAGATGGTCTCGTGTGACACCCGATTACACTCGTCTTCAGGATGCGTTCTCTTCAGCCAACCGGCTATCTGCTCGGGTGACCAATCCAATCTGAGCTTCCTTGCCACGGCCTGCCGAAGCCGCGAATTGATCGCCAATTTACAACATTTTTGACGACGCGATCGCGCCCAGGCATTCTCGTCCGCAACTGTCGCCCGGTAGCGTTCACAGCCGCCATTGCGGTTCATTTCCCGGCTCACCGTCGAGGGCGAGCGGCCAAGCAATTTGGCGATAGACCGGGCCGATCGACGTGCCGTAACGCCTCTGGAAATCATCTCGCGTTCCGCAAGCGTCAATGCCAACCTGGAGCGACGCCGCTCCGCAGGACGGAACCCTCCATGCGGGGCAACCAGAAAATAGATCGACGAGGAACTCCTTACCAAAAGCTCGCCCGATCGCCTTCAATAACTCCCCGCGCTTCCAACGGTCCCATAATTCCGTCTTTTCTGCCGCGGTAAAACCCCTATGAAATCTCCGTTCCATCCTACACTCCATCTTTTCCCGTTAAGATAAAGTGTTGCGTCGATCAGTTGAGACCGCCTCCCATGAACAGACATTGTCCGACTAAGCCGACTGGTCCGGTTCGTGCCATGAACGGAAGTTACTTGCTCCATCCGATGATCTACCGATCCGGGCGGCTTGAACAGCGGCCCAGCTTTATTTGACAAAGCTCAGATACGAGGCGAGCGCCTCGATTTCATTCGGGCCAAGATGGCTCGCAACCATCGGCATCGGAGATTCCGTACCCGAATGATAGCCTTGGCCCCATTGCTCAAGCCGACCCTTCAAATAGAAATAGGCCAGACCCCCCAGGCGAGGAATATCGCGCACGCCCTCGGCGTTCGGGCCATGACAGGCGTAGCAGGACACGATATTGGCTTCCGGGATTCCCTCCAGGTAGATCGTTCTTCCCCGCGACGCGAGCGTGCTGTCGCCGTCATTGGCGGCTTTCGGCGGGATCGTGGCAAAATAACTCTGCCAGATCGCGTGCCGTATGGGGATCGAGGGCTGCGACCGCGCTCCACATGTATTGCTTCGAAAATGGATTATCCCGCGCGTGCGCGCGAAAGCTCCTGATCTGACTCATGATGTATTGCGGCCTCTGTCCAGCCAGCCGCGGCGCTACTGTATAACCCTGCGCCCCCGTTCCGTGACACCAGGTACAGTTGCGAACGGCGGGGCTCTCGCCGGCCCATGAAGAAGCGCTGGAGGCGAGGATCGCCATGATCGCCATTTTCAACCCGATGCGCTTCATGACCCCAAGCTTTCGCGCTTCATGTACCCACCGACATGTCGGCGTATGAGATGGCTGCACTCACTGCAGATAACTGACATAGGCCGCGACCGCTTCAATCTGTGACCGGGTCATGTTGTGTGCCGTTGGCGCCATGATGGCGGATGTATCAACCGCCGAGCCTTGACCTCGCTCCGTCTTCCAACCCGTCAACTGGCCTACAGTGTATGCGTAGACCTGACCCGCAAGTCGCGGAATTTCGTTTTGACCCTTGCCCTCCGTGCCGTGACAGGCGGAGCAAGCGGGAACGTTGGATTCGGGAAGGCCTTCCTCGTAGATTCGCTTCCCGGTCGCGATCGATCCCCTTGGCGCTCCGCCGAACGGTTTGGGATTGAGACCTCTAAAATGCGTGGCCAGCGCCGTCAGCATCGACGGGCTCAGCACATGCGCGACGTTGAACATGATCGGATTGGTCCGCCTGCGCTCGATGAAGGCCCGCAGCTGAGCCTCGATGTATTCGGGCTGCTGCCCGGCCAGCCGCGGCATCGGAAAGTATCCGAGATACCCCTGGCCCGACAGCCCATGGCAGGTTTTGCAATATTCCAGCTTGGCCTCCAGCCCGCCTTGTCTTGCGGGGACGCCGCTGTCCGCCGCGTGACCCGTTGCGGAAAAAGCCAGCGCCAGAATTACTGCCTGCAAAATCAGCCGCACACCGAGGACTTTCACGATCCGGCCTCCTCGTCTCTCGCCAGACGCATCCGCTTCATGTGAACGGGCTCCGGCCATCACCAACCGGACCCCCAGATGTGAAAGTTCAACCCGACCTTGACGACCTGAACGGTCTGCTTGACGTCGACGACACCTGAGAAGCCGTTGATCGAGTCGGCCATCAGGATGCCGCCATGCCCGAATGAATAGTAATCATATTCGACATTGACGGACCAATGACGCGCGAAAGCCCAATCCACGCCGCCGCCTACGATCCAGCCGTAGCGATTGTCCAGCCCTTGAAAGTTATAAGGAAGACCCGTGAATGTGCCGCTGACATTGTATTTGTCTCCGGCCAATGCGACGCCCGCTTTGGTGTAAAGCAGGACACGGTCGAAGGCGTAGCCGACCCGCCCGGTCACGCTCGCAAGAAAGTCGGTATTCGCCTGCACGATCCCGATGTCGGGATTGCCGAGCGGGAGCCCGACGGACGTGCTGCCTTTCATGGTGGAGCCCGAGGCAGAGCCTTCGATACCAACCACCATGAAGGAAGCGAACTCATAGTCGCAACCGATCTGCCCGCCGATCACGGCGCCGGTCGGCGAGGTGCTTGCGGTGGTGACGCCGGTTGTCGCACCGGGGAAGATAAATGAATCCTGCACGAGCTGCGCCGGATCGGTCATGTCCTTGCGGGCAGCCCCGCCGCCGAGATGTCCGCCGACATAGCAGCTTGTCCAGCTGAACTGCGGCGCTGCATAGGGCGCCTCCGGCTTCATCGGCAGGTCCGCTGCGATCGCGGGCGCCGAGAGGGTCACGGCGAGCACTGCTGCGTGGGCGAAAAGAAGTTTTCTCATCAGACCATCTCCGTATGCGGACTCGTCCGCCTACATCGCAAACCAGGCATGGAGGAACAGGGTATTGTTGTCGTGGGCTGCGACCGTGGTGCCGTTTAGCTTGTTGTAATAGGTGTATTGCAGGCCGATGCGGGCGTTGAACCACGGCCAGCCGATCATCTTGCTTGCCCCGAACGGGATGTAGGCGATCTCGGTCATAAAGCCGTTGGTGTTTGGGGTGGAGGCAGCGCCCGTGACGGGGTCGGCCCCATACAGGCTCATGTCGGCGGTACCCCATTGATTGAAATATTGCCCGGTGAAAACGACCCTGTTGTCGGCGCCGTAGGCAAACGAGGCCTGCAGCTTGAGGCTGTTGAGCGTGTTGGTCGGATTGGACGCACTCGCGTTGAGGAAGCTCGCATCCAATTGCTCGAACTCGCGAATATAACTGGCGCGCAACGTGAGCCAGTAATTGTCGCCTTGAAACTGATATTGAGTGTCGAAACCGATATCGGTGAATCTGTCGGTTTGTGGAAACACGGAGGTCGACCAGGTCGCGAAGCTTGTATCGACCCAGGGATGGACGTTGAATTGCGCTCCGAATGCGCCGATCATCCACGTATTCCTGCCCCAGTGCGGCTCCAGCGCAATGCGCCAGTAGGGCGCAACGCTGCCGAGTGGACCGGGCTCACCGAACGGATCGGTACCCAGCGCGTTCTGCTGGCTGAAGCCGAGGGTCTTGTAGCCGGTGAATTCCAGATAAAGCAGGTCGTTGATAAAGGTGTAGGCGCCGACGCCGCCGACATGCGCTGCAAATGCGCCCTCGATCGCCGTAGGATGACCCTGCGGGCCAAGGATCGTCGAAACGGCGTAAGGGAAGGACCAGGCCGGTGTGGTGTTCCACACATCCTGCACAGTCGGGTTGTTGTTGGCCGTGATGCCGTAGATCAGGTCGAGCGATCCGATGCGGGCAGTGCTGGCATAGCGAACGTCGGTATTATCCCACGTCCAGGTATGACCGAACGGATCGCCAAAACCTCCGGGGGGCACCGCGTTATAGGTGACTTGCGCGAAGGCACCGATATTGTCGGTGATCGCTCCGCCGTAGAACGCGCTGAACGGCGAGAGCACGACATTGTTGTTCGCGCTATAGGGGTCCGTGCCAGTTAGCGGCGCCTGGGTGTGAGTGTAGCCGACGATCGTCATCATCGAGACCGGCGGGACATAATCCTTGTCAGCCTCGGGAGTCGTCGAAGTCGTCGGCAGCGATTTAACATAGCCAAGCATCTTGTCGTACTCGGCGCGCGCGTCCTGAGCGCCTTTGGACGAAAACGGCGTCGTCGGAATTCGCCGCCGCCGGTCGTATAGCCGAGCAGCTTGAACCTGCGGCCATATGGCGTCAGCGCGGGAAAATCGGTGTGACAGGTACCGCAGGGTTGTCCCGTCTGCCGCGCGAAACTCGGCAGGGCTTGCGCCGGCGACGCAAAGCCGATCGTCAGGAAACCGATCGCGAGGGCAACAAGCGCAGCAGCAGCCAACAGCCTGCAGTTGCCGAAACGTGGGGTAGCGGAATGTCCGCCATCGCCTTGCATCGCGCGCCATTTCGTTGTTTGCGACGCTTCGTGCCGCCGCACGAAATCTGAATCCGCCTGCAAAGCAACGATAGTCGAAGAGTCGCGAGCGCAGCTAAGACAATAGCCGCGATGAATCAGATTTCACGATTGAGAGACATTTATGCAACTATAGTTGCATGCACATAATTCAACGTTCGGCGAAATATCTATATTTCGTCGTCCGTCCGATCCGATGAAGGCAGACGATGGCCGATTTGCCCGGCCGTCTGCCCACTGGCGCATTAACTGGACCGACCTTTGCGGAAAGTGAATTGATCTAGATCAAATCGAGCAGAGAAAAAATGAGCTGGATCGAACAGCCCGGCGAGGCGTAACGTGGCCATCATCAAGAGGGCGGGCTAATGCGCATTCTATCGGTACTGCTGACAGCAGCCTTTTTGATTGCCGTCTCCGCGGCGACAGAAGCGGAAGACAAAGCCAAGGCTGACTTCTCGCAAGCAGGAGCTTCAGGCCAAGATCGCCTATTGCAAAACCTGTCATGGGGTGTCGGGGCAAGGTTTTCGTGGATCGTATCCGATGCCGCGGCTGGCAGGACAGCAACCCGAGTATCTTACCAATCAGTTGCAGGCGTTTATCGATCGCAGGCGCACAAACCCTGTGATGTTTAACGTGGCGCATGTGCTGAGCCCGGCGATGCTGAAGGCACTGGCCGAGCATTTCAAGGACCTCAACCCTAAACCGTTGGGAGGGGGCCCGAAGGAACTCGCGGCCACGGGAAAGAAAATCTACGAAGATGGCGTCCCCAGCGCCGAGGTTCCTCCGTGCGCTACCTGTCACGGACCGGAAGCAAAGGGCGCCGATGCATTCCCTCGTCTGGCAGGACAGCTCAATGACTATGTCGCAAAGAAACTTCTGAACTGGAGCAAGGAACGCGGTCAGGATCCGGCCAAGCCCGACAACTCGGCCATCATGCAGCCGATCGCGCATGGCCTGACCGAGGATCAGGTGAATGCCGTCGCAGCGTATCTCAGTTATCTCGAATAGTTCCGCGTACCGAACCACAACGCTGCGAGGTTAATTGCAGACATCGATGATGTGGAATGGCGTTTGGACTCCCGCAGATAACCCGCCGAGCCAACAATCGACTGCAAGAAGCCAAAAGAACTGCAATTAGTTGCCCTCTCACAGCAGGATGAAAATCATGACTGCACCAACAGGAATTTCCAGGCGACAGGCGTTGACAATCGCGGCCGGCGTGGCCGGAGCCTCGGTCGCGAGCGCCGCAGCGGTCGTCGGCACATCGACGCCCGCGCAGGCGGCTAAGGCGTCGCAGAAAATCGTGAAGTATCAGGACACGCCGAAGGGAGATCAACGCTGCGAAAATTGCGTGCAGTTCGAAGCCCCGTCGTCCTGCAAAACCGTGGATGGAGCGGTTTCTGCGCAGGGCTGGTGCATGGTCTATGCGAAGAAGCCGGCATAAACTTCAATGTGCGGGCGCCATCGAAACGGCTGAACATTCAGGCTTCGATGGAACTTCAAATCGTCTCGGCTCACGATGTTCCGATGACCGGGGACAGGACGATCCTCGTTATGCGTTTGACTTCCGGCCGATGGCTCTGAAGCCAACGCGCGCGGCTGCTCGGAAAGTGCATTCTGCTCAGCCCTGGCTCTCTTCAGTCCCCTGGAATCTCGAATCAGGCCAATCATCTGTGTGCGCAACAGGAGTGGGAATTTATTATCAATCCCATTGTCGACGTGGGATTCGGCTCCAACGGAGAGGCCGACTTCGCGGCGGCCGTTCGGCTCGCCCGCAATCTCGGCGAGGATCAGTTCATCGGTCTCGAATATTACGCCGGGATCAGACCGCTTCTCAAGGCTATTCTTGGCTATGCGTTCTCCGCGCCCAACAATGGCGGCCAGGATAACTCATTGCCATCGTCGTTAGAAATGGGGACACCTTCCCGACCGCTCCAGAACGCTTGGAATTTGAACTCGGTCAACTAACTAAAATGGGCGAACGTTAAAGCCATTTCCGCTCTGGACTAAACAGCGATCCCGTTTCGAGGGTCGGACGGTCACCTCACAAAAACTGGATGCATTCGTATTCCGCGTTCGGGGGCGTGCTCTGCCTGAAAGCAAGCTGAGCAACTAACTCGGTAGACGCCGCCGAGCAGGTTATTTTCCCTTTGCAATACGTCACTTTGATTTGGATCAATGCGCTAGATAGAGCAGCATTCACATTCTCATCCCATGATCCCGAAGGGAGGAGGGTTAGATGCCAGCCTCATACGATCACCACTGGTCTATTTTCAAGGTTTGGAAAGTTTGGAAAGCATCCTGCTTGGGCTTCGTTGATTCGGATGTTTGTGGCGAATACGAACTGAAGCGCAGAGCCGATTACTTGGGTATTCCTGTTGCCCAGCTACGTTGGGTTTCGAGTTATAGACCCGACCCAATCAGTCTCTTGGAGCGCCGCATGGAAGCGCTTTTGCTCAATCCGGACGAAGTCGCACACATCGAGCCCTTATCGGTCCGGGAACTTCGGCATCGTTGCGTAAAGTGCGAGAAGCGTAAACAGTGCGCGTTAGATCTCGCAGACGAATTCGCCGATCCCGGCTGGCAGTCTTGGCGGGATTACTGCCCGAATGCCGCGACACTCACGATGCTAAGCACCTTCCAAAGTTGCTCGAAAATTTGCTCATTGTAAGCTGTACGCGCATCTTTGCCGATCGATCTTGCATGCGGTCCGCAAGAGGGTACCGAGACGGCCGCGTGAGGGACCAAAAATCTTTGCCAGCGAATTGTTCCGGCGCTAGCAGCGACGCGAATTATAACCATTCGCAATGGTCTCTCAGCGCCGAGGCACCAGCCACATTTGGATAAGTGGCGCGAGATATCTTCAGTTTTCGATCCCATGCCCTTGGGCAAATGTTTTGGCTATTATGCCTTCTGGCCTAGTGAGTTGATGGTCGCTGCGTTGCCGCAATATTCCTCGTAGTGCTGACCGGATGTTCCGGCGGCGATTTCGTGATCGCACTGGCGCTTGTGTTGGCGAGACGCGTAGACGGGCTCCAGTCTCAAAGAACCAGCGGCGGCGTGCGTGCGATGGCCTTGTCGTCGATGCCGAGAGCCGAGAACAATTTCGGCAGTTCTTCGATCGCATGCGAGCCTCGGCGAACGAGCGTATACCCGGCGACATCCGCCGCCAGCACCGCTGCCAATCGTCGTTCCACCCGCTCGCTAGTCAAAAGAATGCCCACGAATGGTAGTTCCGGCCCCACGCATGAAAGCATATCAGGCCGCTGCTGGACTAGGGGCGACTTCCGAAGTGGGTCAAAACCGGTCCTGACGAACCTGAAATGGGACTTCCGAAATACACCCGGAAAGCAGACATTTTCAGTGCCCGTCAACATGTCTCAAACGTGCCAGCAGCCGACTTTTTCCTAGCGTGGGTTTCTTCCTGGTGAACGCAACCACCGAGCGGCTGCGCAAAATTGCCGAACTTATTGATCGTGGTGAACTGAAACACACGTCGGCGCGGTCCTTCCTCTCGCCTATGCGCGAGACGCCCACATGATGTTGGAAGGCCGACGGCCGCTGCCGAGAGGAAAGATCATTCTCAACGTAGAAGCCGGGGGCGAAGTGACTTCAGCCGCGTGAATACGCGGTGATCCTTAGCTTCATTGCAAGCAGGCGTCGAGAACGGCGTCGGCCCGCCGCGCGATCGATGGCACACGGTCGACGAACGAGATCAGTGCGCCTTCGATACTGCGTCTTGATCGCAGTGATGGCCATGTCCGAGTTGGGTCTTGGCTGTGCAAAAACGCGAAGAGGCTCAAACGCGATAGAATAAGTTATTCGTCCAAGACCGCTTTAGTCGCCCAACATGCAATCCAATTCAACTTAGAAGTCGAACTGAAAAATATCATTCTCGTCGCGTTTCGATATTTTGAGTTTTTACACAGCCAGGGTCAAAAACAGACTTGTCTGCCGGTCGGGTTGATGCCTGCTTTGCCCCCGGTGAACGGACATCGAACCCGTTCGAAGGTGGTTTTATGAGCGAGCTTCTCGGCTGGCTCAAGATACACGGCTTAGGTAAAATGAGCAGATTGTTCGGATTAACGATGCCTAACCGGTGACACATGCTCTCCTCGCCTGTAACCGAGGAGTATGATCATGCTGGATCAAATGAATGCTGTCCCGACGCCCCATAAACGGATGCCCTGGAACAAGGGCAAGCTGACCGGGGCAAAGCGGCCGCTGCGACCAAAACACGTCTGGTCAATCCGAACAAAACTTCAGATTGAGGGCCGCGTTCGCGACCTCGCCATGTTTCAATCTGGCAATCGACAGTAAACTTCGAGGGTGTGATGTCGTGGCGATCCGGGTCGAGGATGTCGCTGCCGATGGCTACGCGGCGGACCGCGCAACCGTCCGACAAAAGAAAACTGGACGGCCTGTTAGGTTCGAATTGAGCGAACAGACCCGCCAGGCCATCGATGATTATCTGAGGGCTGCCACAAGACGACTGGCGAGTTCTTGTTCGCGGGTCGTCGCGGTGCGAACGCCAGCATGACCACCCGCCAATATGCGCGGCTCGTTTCCGAGTGGATCGGCAGCATCGGGCTGGACCCGAGGCTTTTTGGGACGCATTCGCTTCGACGCACAAAGGCGACCCTGATCTATCGGCGGACGGGAAATCTCAGGGCCGTCCAGCTCCTGCTCGGGCATACGAAGATCGAAAGCACGGTCAGGTATCTCGGCATCGAGGTCGATGACGCCTTGGAAATAGCGGAACAAGTTGATGTCTGAAATACCGGGGGGCCGAGCGGACACGCTCTGCCCGAACCGTAACCGCCGGTTTTTGCCGCCATGGAGAGACATAGCCCTCATTCGATTGCAGTCGGCTAACTTAAGACAAAGATCAACGAATTTGCTACCTATATGCAGCCTGCAATAATGGACTAACAGTCGGCGTCAGCAGCCTATTGAAATCAATAGAGAAAAAGTTTCGAATAGAAATTTCCCTCTCCCCTTGTGGGAGAGGTGAAGTGAGCCGGCGTCGCATGGCCTGCCAGGTTCGACGTCGTCGTTTCGTAGACGTTAGAACGCCCACCGACGGCAAACGCCGCGACGCCAAACCACACACCTGCGCATGTGTCGGCGTGCTTGACGAATCGTCGATCTGGCGACACAGACGCCGGCAACTCTTGTCCTGAAGGGACCACAGCCAAAGGCGACTTGGGTTACAAGACCATCCGGCTGGTGAACCGGCGCAGCCGGCATCGCCTGCGCCGACGTTGTGAGAGCCAGAGCGAGGGCGGCAATGGCGATTAATCTGATCATCAGCTTTCTCCCATGCTTTGCGGCGATAACATTTTGAAGCAACTTGATGCCTGATGGCCGCTTTCGGTGAGTTGGTCTGTACCGCTCCTGAGCTTAGCCGGAACCCTGATGCAAGTAATGTGCAGTTTGTGCCAAAGTGGACTTCATCGCGCGTCGGGCATCATTTCGTCGCGCGCTTTTGACCGACACACGAAAATCCCGGACGCATTGCCCAGCGGGAGAGCGCTCCCTTCACACAAGAGAGGTCCAAGGTTCGATCCCTTGTGCGTTCACCACCCAGCCCTTCAAGCGCGATCGTTTCGGGCTATTTTGCCGCTGCTGCGAGGCTTCTGAAATCCACGTCCGATGCCGCGGCGAGATAAATGAAGGCCGACCATATCGCGACCGCCTGGTCGAGCTGTCTTGGATCGATCTTGTCGAGCGTGTCGTCCGCGGTGTGATGGGTGTCGAAATAATCCAGTCCATCCTGTTGCAGTGATACCACCGGCACGCCGGCCTTCTGCAGCTCCCGGATGTCGCTTCCGCCGCCGAGGGCGGGCCGGCGATCGAGGTTGGCGCCGAGCGGGGCAATCGTCCGATCCAGCATGCGGCCGAAATCACTGCCGGCGGCGCCGGCGGGAAGCTGCACGGAATAGACATTGCGCGCGCCGAAATCCGCCTCGCCGGCCACCACGATCTTGCCGGCTTCGCCTTCGTGGGCTTTGGCATAGGCGGCACCGCTGAAATTCATCTCCTCGGCGCCGAACAGGACGACCCGGATGGTGCGGCTGGGATGCTGCGGGAGGCCTCCGATCAGCCGGGCGGCGCCGAACACAATGGCCATGCCGGCGCCATCATCGGTGGCGCCGGTGCCAAGATCCCAGGAATCAAGATGTCCGCCGACGAGAACGATCTCATCGGCGTGCTCGCTGCCCTTGATCTCGCCGACCACGTTCCACGACGGCGCGTTGTCGTGAACCGTCGGTGTCAGCAGCAGCCGGATCCTGACCGGACCCTGCGCCGCCAGCCGCTCGAGCTGCTCGGCGTCGGGGATCGCCAGCGCCGCCGCCGGAATCCGCGGCGCGCCGTCTTCGTAATTGAGCGCCCCGGTATGGGGCAGGCGATGGTTATCGGTGCCAAGCGAGCGCAGCAGATAGGCGACCGCGCCGCGCTTGGCGGCCTCGGAGGGACCGCGACGCCGGATCGGGTTGGCGGCGCCATAGCCGCTGCCGTCCTCTGCCCGCACCATGCGCTGGGTCACGACGGCGATTTTGCCGTTGAGCGATCCTGGAGCTGCGCTAAGCAACTCGTCGTAGGTCCGGAACAGCGCTATCTCGGCCTCGATGCCATTGGCATCGGTCGCCACCGATCCGCCCAATGCGGTCACCGCCAGATGCTGCGGTACGGCGCCTGTGATCTCCGCGGTTTCGGCGCCGCGGATCCAGGCGGGCAAGGTAAACGGTTCGGAGTGCACATTCTCGAAGCCCGCTGCTTTCAGCCTGGCCTCGGCCCATGCGACCGCCCGCCGGTGGGCCTCGGTGCCGGCCAGGCGCTGTCCGATCTCGGTGGTCAGCGATGCCACGAAATCGAAGGCGGCGGGATCGTTGAGCGCTCGCTGTCCGAGGCTCGATGCGGTGACGACCAGCGAATTCGAAGGCGGCGCGTCCGCGGCACTCGTCGCGTTGGCGCTTGCCGCAAGCACCATCGCAGCGACAACAATGCGCAAGACGTTGCTCATCCAATTGCTCCTTCGCCCATTTATCATGGTCTAGCGCAATTTCCACCTGGCTTCATCCTTCGAGACGCCCGCAAGAGCGGGCTCCTCAGGATGAGGTCTTGTCAGGATAAGGTCTCAGACCTCATGGTGAGGAGCGCATCTTCGCGCGTCTCGAACCATGATCGCAATCCCGCCGGTCTGCTCCTCTCCTCAAAGCTGACGTCGGGCAACGGGGTTGATATTTTCGGAGCGGTCTACAGATTACCTGCGTCTGCTTCGATACAGTCAAATGGTCCGAAAAAGGATTGAACCACGAGCAAGATGCCAAGCGAGCTTGCAGGCTTTAGTCGGCGCGATCTGCTGTCCCTGATCGGAGCGGTTTCCGGCAGCGCAGCGATGTATCATGCGATGACCAGTCTGGGGTTTGCCTCTGATTCCGGATACAAAGGTCCGATCAGGCTCGATGGCGATCCCAAGGGCGCATCCGTCCTGATCCTCGGCGCGGGACTTGCCGGCATGACGGCGGCTCTCGAGCTACGCAAGGCCGGCTACAAGGTCCGGATCCTGGAATTCAACAGCCGACCGGGGGGACGCAACTGGACCCTGCGGGGAGGAGATTCGTTCATCGAACTCGGCGGGTTCAAGCAGACCTGCGAATTCGAGCAGGGCCTCTATATCAATCCGGGCCCATGGCGAATTCCCTATCACCATCGCGCGGTGCTCGATTACTGCAAACGCCTGGGTGTCACGCTCGAGCCCTTCATCCAGCTTAATCATAACGCGTTTCTGCACGCGACCAAGGCATTCGGAGGCGTTCCGCAGCGCATTCGTGACGTCAAGACCGACTTCCAGGGCCAAATTTCGGAATTGCTCGCCAAGGTCACGCAACAGGGCAAACTCGACGAAGCGGTATCGAAAGAGGATCGCGAGATCCTGTTGCAGGCGCTGAAGTCATGGGGCGCGCTGGATGGCAACTACGCTTACAAGGCCAATCTCGTTTCCGCTGATTTTCGCGGTTACGCCAAGTATCCGGGCGGTGGCCTGGGTGCTGCGCCAATCCCGGGCGAAGTGATCAATCTATCGGATATCCTCAAATCGCGAGTCTGGCGCTATCTGCAGTATTTTTCGCTGCATACGTTCCAGAGCACGATGTTTCAGCCGGTCGGCGGCATGGACGCGATCGGCAAGGCGTTTGCGAAAGAAGTCGGCGACATCATTCAGTACGACGCCAAGGTGACGCGGATACAACAGGACGACCGCGGCGTCACGGTCACCTATACAAACCCCAAGGCTCCGGCGACGGCTCCGGCGACACTGCAACAGGCCAAGGCCGACTGGTGCGTGTGCACGATCCCGCTCTCGATTTTGAGCCAGCTTCCGGTCGACGTCGGCACTCCCATGAAGGCGGCCATTGACGCGGTGCCATATTCGGGATCGATCAAGATCGGCTTGCAATTCAAGCGCCGCTTCTGGGAAGAGGACGATGCGATCTACGGCGGCATCAGCCTGACCGATCTGCCGATCCAGCAAATCGCCTATCCCAACACCGGGTTCAATGGCACCGGCAGGGGTGTGCTGTTGGGCGCATATCTGTTCGGCGGGCCGAACGCCTACGAATTCACGTCGATGCTACCTGCCGAACGAGTAGCCCGCGCGGTCGAACTGGGTGCCAACGTTCACCCGCAATACCGGGCCGAATTCGAGAACGGCGTGGCCGTGGCGTGGCATCGCATACCCTTTACATTGGGATGCGCCGGCAGCTGGAGCGACCGAGCGAGGGCGGAGCACTACGACAACCTTTGCCAGATCGACGGCCAGACTCGTGTTGGCCGGCGAGCACGCATCCTGCATTCCGGCATGGCAGGAGGGCGCTATTCTGTCGTCCCTTGACGCGATCACCCGGCTGCACGATCGCGTCCTCAAAACGTAAGATAGCGTCTTCAGAAAAGGATCCGGCGGCGTACCCCCGATGATGCAGGTAAATTCGAGCCTTCGAACCATAAGCTTCATCGTGACGACGTTGGCGGCGTGTTTGCCGGTATCGTGCATGGCCCAGGCCCAAGGCACCGGGCCCTCGGCATCCGAACCTGCGTTCAGCGCCGGTTTCGGATTCGTTGAGACAAGCGGCGAGCAATTGTTTGCCGATGTTTGTCGGGGCTGCCACATGTCCGACGGCAAGGGTGCCGTGGGCGCCGGAACCTATCCCTCCCTTGCGGGCGACAGAAATCTCGAAGTTAGCGGATATCCGGTTCACGTCGTCGTCAACGGACAGCGCGGAATGCCACCATTCGGATCGATGATGAGCAACGATCAGGTTGCGGCGGTCGTGAATTATCTGCGGACTCATTTCGACAACGGTTACCAGGATGCGGTGACGGCCGACGACGTGAAAGCGGCGCGTCGGTAAACCATCGGAACTTGCGGATCCGGATTTTCCTTCGCGGGTCAAACACTTTTCCAGACGAACGCAAAAACTTGCTGGGGAAAGCCGAAGCTGCCGCGGGATGGTAGATGGTTAGCAATTCGTTATCAGCCGCCGGCTGGTTTTCCTGTCACCGTTCACCCAGTTCTTAGATTTTGGCGGTAGAAGCGGCAGTATGGAAGAGCGCCGTGCAAAACCTCGACAACGCGTTTTAAAAGCCGGAACCATCGAGTTCGACGGCGGCAGCGTCGATTGCACCATTCGCAATATGTCCCCGATAGGGGCAGCGCTCGACGTCGCGAGCCCGGTAGGGATTCCGCACGAAATCACGCTGAACATCATGAGCCGCCACGAACGTCAGAATTGCCATATCGTCTGGCGCAAGGAAAAGCGGATTGGCGTGGCCTTTGCCGATGGAAATTGGCAGGAAATTTCATGACTGACCGAATTAGAATTCAGTGTCCCAAATGCAGAAAGCCGTTCACCGAGCGAGCGCAGCGACTCCGCGAAGGCTATCAGATGCAGTGCCCGCATTGCATGAAGCTGCTTACCTTCGATAGCAGCTCGGAAGATCCAAATATCAGGCGTCCGCTCAAGGCGGCGCGGGATTTCCGGATTGCGGCAGAAACGGCGGTCGTTCTCGCCGGTATGGCGGCGCAAGCGGCGAAACGCGATTCGCAATTTTAGGCGAGCCCGCCGAAACGCCGGTCTGGCCCTCACCTATTTCACCGACGCCCGCTCAATTTGCGCCATATCGTTGTGCTGAATGGTCTGCTCCCTGCGATTATTCCACTTTACCGTTAGACCGGCCCAATTCGTTTCGGTGACAGTGCCCTGGTCGGCTTGATCGTTCTGCCAGCAAATGCGGTCGCCGACTTTCAGGAGTTCTTGATTGGTCACCGGTCATTTCTTTACCGCCAATAAATCAACTCGCTTCATTTCGCGGTGGCCTGAAAAACTTCGGTGGCCGTCGTCCCATTTCAGGGTGACGTATTTCGCATTCGTCGCGGTGACCGTGCCGAGATCGGCCAAGTCGCCGTTAAAACAGACGCGAGCGCCGGGTTTGAGTTCGCGCGATTGTTCGGGTGTCATTGTTGTTTGTCCTCACGCAACCGCACCTCAACACCCTATTTCGGCGGTGCCGGTGGTCGAATGGCGACCTTGCGCCCGTCGGTCATGTCGACCTGCGGACTGAGGATGACCTGGTCGCCCTTGCTCACCCCGGCGTTCACCTCGACCGAGGTGCCGAGATCCCGCACCAGGCTGATTTTGCGGATATGGGCCATGCCGTCCTCGACCACGGCGACGCTCAGGCCATCGCGGTTGAAAATGATCGCTTCCGAGGGCACGATCAGCGATGGGCTCTTGCGCGGAATCTTGAGTTCGACCTTGCAGTACAGCCCGGGCGACAGCGCATGATCGGGGTTGGGCACGTCAATTTCGGTCAGCAGCGTTCGCGAGCCTGGCTGCAGCGCGTCTGCGATGCGGGTGACCGTCCCGGGAAACTCGCGGCCCGGCATTTCCGGCACCCGAACCACGGCCTTGGTGCCGGGAGTTACGCCGAAGGCGTCGTCCTGAGGCACATAAAGCTGAATGCGCATCACGTCGCTGTGCATCAGCTGAAACAGAATGGTCCCGCTGGCCGCGTCCGCCTGCACCAGGCTGCCGACGTCGATATTCCGCTGCGTGATGACCCCGTCAAAGGGTGCGACCACGCTGAGATAGGTTTTCTGCTGATTGAGGACGCGCAGCTGCGCCTCCTGCGCGACGATATTGGCGGAGGCGACCGCGACCGCGGCGTCCCGCGCTTTCAGGGTGAGGCGATCGGTGTCGCCTTGTTGCGCCGTAAGCCAGCCTTGCTGAACCAGCTTGCCGTCGCGGTCCCAGGTCACCTGCGCCAGATCTTTATTGGCCTGCGCCTGCTGCAGGCTCGCCCTAAGCTGCGTGAGCGTGCCCTCGGCCTGCGCGATCTGGTGTTCGATTTCCGGGGCCGCGATCTCCACCAGCAACTCTCCGGCCTTGACCCGACTGCCGATATCGACGGTGCGCTTGGCGATGTAGCCGCTGGCCCGGGCGTAGAGATTGGCCTGCGCGAAGGCCTCGGTCGTTCCCGGCCATGTCACCGACCTGAAATCCTCGCTGGCGCGTATCGCCGCGGTCCGGACCGACGGGACAAAGTCACGGCGCTGATCCGCCGTCGCCATCACTTCGGCGTGCAGGCTGTAATGCTGCCAGAAACCGTAACCGAGCGCGCCGGCGAGCGCCAGCAGCACGACGATGCCCAGGATCAGCCGGCCGTTCGACCCCTTTGCCGGCGCCGGCATGATGTCTCCATTGGGCGCTTCCTGCGCCGGTGTCCCCTCATGCGGGGGCGGGATGATCTGGTTCATTGCGGATCCTCGGCGAAAACCCCACGCGCGGGCTTGCCATCGTTGCGTTTGCGTAGCACGGCAAAGAGATACGGCACCACGAACAGGGTCGTCGGCGTCGCGAACAGAAGTCCGCCGATGACGGCACGCGCCAATGCAGCGTTCTGCTCTTCACCCGCCCCGCCGATCGCCATCGGAATCATGCCGACGATCATCGCGGTCGCGGTCATCAGCACGGGACGGATGCGGGTGCGGCCCGCCGAGATCGCGGCGTCGAACGCTGTCATGCCGGCCAGCTGCTGCTCGCGCGCGAAGGTCACGAGCAGGATCGAATTGGCCGACGCGACGCCGATCGCCATGATCGCACCCATCAGCGACGGCACGCTCAGCGTGGTGCTGGTGACATACAGCATGGTGATGATCCCGCAGAACGTGGCCGGCAAGGCCAGGATCACCACGAACGGGTCGCCCCAGGTCTGGTAATTCACCACCATGAGCAGATAGACGAACACGGCCGCGAACATGATGCCGATGGCCAGATCGCGGAACGCCGAGTTCATGCTCTCGATCTGACCGATGACCTCGATCCGGTTACCCGGCGTCAACTGCGGCTTGTATTCCGCCACGATCTTGTCGATGTCGGCGGAGATCGAACCCAAGTCGCGGCCGTCGGCGTTGGCATAGATCTCATAGAGCGGCTGAATGTTGGCCTGGTTTGCATTGGTCGCGATCGAGTCGCGCGTCAGCGTTGCGACATTGCTGAGCAGCCCCGGCACCGGATTGCTGTTGGCGACCGCGAACTTGGTCACCGGGGTGTTCTTGAGCTCGTTGATCGAGTCGAGCCGGTATTCGGGGGTCTGCACCGCCAGATAATAGGGCGTTCCGTTGGCCGGGTCGGTCCAGAAATTCGGCGACACCTGCACCGAGGAACTAAGGCTGGTGTTCAGGTTGAGAGCGATATCGTTCACCGTGAGACCGAACTGGCTGGCGCGCGAACGATCGATCGTGGCGAACAGTTCGGGGGTGTTGATCTCCTGCTGCAGATGCACGTCGGCGACGCCTGGAATGGCCGCGATCTTTTGCTGCAGTTCCTTCGCAATGCGCAGGTTGTTGGTGCGGTTGTAGCCGACGGTACGCACGTTGATCTGTGAAGGGATGCTGAAATTCAGGATCTGGGTCACCATGTCGGCGGCCTGGAAGTAGAATATATTCTGCGGAAACTCGGCCGGCAGCACCTGGCGCAGCTTCTTGATGTAGCTCGCCGTCGGCTTGTGGTCTTCCTTCAGGGCGATCAGGATGACACCGTCGTTGACCCCGGTCGCGGTGCCATCACCGAAGGCATAATTGTAGGAGCGGGCCGGCAGGCCGATGTTGTCGACGATGAGATCGCGCTCCTCCGCCGGAATGATGTCACGGATCTTGTCTTCGACCTCCTGGAACATCGCCTCGGTCTTTTCGATGCGCGTCCCGGCCGGCACCCGCACGTGGAGCTGGATCTGGCCGCCATCGATCACCGGGAAGAAGTCGCGGCCAACGAACATAAACAACGTGCCGCCCAACAGCAGGATGATGGCGGCGACCACTGGTATGATAAGCCGATGCCGCAGCAAGCCGTCGAGCAGATCCGCATAGTTGCTGCGCATGCTCTCGAACCCGCGCTCGAATCTGGCGAACAGGCGCGCAAACCAGCCGTCGCCGGCCTCCGCGCCGTGGCGCTCGTTCTTGAGCAGCAGGCCGATAGTGATCGGCGTCAGCGTTCGCGAAAATGCGTAGGAGGCCAGCATCGCAAACACGACCGCAAGGCCGAGCGGGGTGAAGAGGTATTTGGCCGGGCCGTGCAGAAACACGACGGAGACGAACACGCAACTGATCGCGAGTGTCGAGACCAGCGTCGGCACTGCGATCTCCGCCGCACCGTGCAGCGTTGCGGACGGCAACGGCATGTGTTTTTCGGTAAGCAGGCGATGGGTGTTCTCGATCGTCACCGTCGAATCATCGACCAGGATGCCGATCGCCAGCGCCAACCCGCCCAGCGTCATGGTGTTGATGGTATCGCCGAGGAAATACAACACGATGAGCGAGGAAAGAATCGACAACGGGATCGAGATCATCACCACCAGCGTCGAGCGCCAGGACCCGAGAAACAGGATGATCATGAGCGCGGTGAGGACGGCGGCGATGGCGCCTTCCCGGAGCAGCCCCTGGATCGATGACTTGACGAACACCGACTGGTCGAACAGCTCCTTGATCACCATGCCGGGCGGAGCCGCCGCGCGCGAGGTGACCAGCGCGCCCTTGACCCCGTTCACGACGGCCAATGTCGAGGCATTACCGTTCTTGATGATGCTGAGCAGGACCGAGCGACGGCCGTCGGTTCGCACGACGTTCTGCTGCACGGCGTTGCCATCGTGCACCTGACCGACGTCCTTGACGAAGATGGTGGCGCCGTTGGCGAACTTGACCGGCATGTTGTTGAGATCGTCGATCGAGGTCGGCACCGCGTTGGTGCGGACGGTGTACTGGGTATCGCCGATCTTGGCCTGGCCCGACGGCACTGTCAGGTTCTGGGCATTGACGGCATTGACCACGTCGAGCGGCGTCAGTCCCTTGGCCTGCAGCTTCAGCGGATCGAGATCGACCATGATCTGCCGATACTTGCCGCCGGCCGGGGTCGGCAGGGTGACGCCGTGGATCGGCGCGAGCTGCTGCCGCAGGCGATAGATTCCGTAGTCGTAGAGTTGCTGCTCGCTGAGCGTATCGGACGACAGCCCGATCTGCAGCACGGGAACGCTGGAGGCATTATACTGAACCACCACCGGCGCCTGGATGCCCGGCGGCATGATCAGGCGGATGAAATTGGTCGCCGACACGATCTGCGAGATTGCGAGATCCAGGTTCACGTCGGGCTGGAAGAATATCTTCTGTACCGAGATGCCGTTCAGCGTCTGCGCTTCGATGTCCTGAATGCCGTTGACGCTGGAGGACAGCGCGAACTGGCTGTAGGTCGTGACCCGCTGCTCCATCTCCGGCGTGCTGAGACCGGTGTACTGCCAGACGATGGTTACGACGGGAATGTTGATTTCAGGGAAGATGTCCATCGGCATCGATACGATGGCGGTCGAGCCGAGAAACATGACAAGCGTGGCAAGCACGTAGAACGTATACGGAAACCTTAAAGCGAAGCGAACAATGCCCATCGTTGAACCATTGCCTGCGGCTTGCGATCAAGGCCGCCGAGTTGCGAGGATGTATCTTCTTATTGTGTCACTTCAAGCGAACCGGCCGAGGCTAGGCGCGGGAAGAGGTTCGGCCTCGACCGCATTTACTGAGGTAAATTCAGCATATTGCGCGAAAACTAGCCATACTCGAACCAGCAGGGCAAGCGTTGATATTCCACATGACAGGCGTGCCATAGACCGAAAACCGCGTTTTTTCCCGGGATTGCGCTTATTTCTTCCACGCCGCTTGGCACCGCGCAGCCGTGAGACTCCAAACTCCGATCAACTTTTTGCGTTTGTTTGCGCCAGTCGGGGCCTCTCGTACCCCCCAACGCATCCAGGGCAAATTTCCGTTACCGGCCCGACGGAGGAGACTGGTTCGATAACTGCGTGACGGATCCCCGGTTTGAGCCCGATAACCTCCTCAAGATCAGCCCAGCCCCGCTTCCTTCAGACGCCGGGAGAACCAACGGGATAAAGCCGGGTTGATGGCACCGCCGACATACACTTCCGACGAGGCGACGTTTGTTTTCGCAAGCGTCACCAGCACGCCGATCTGGTAGGCGAACCACAGATGCGGATCGGTCAGGCCGCGCAGCTTGTGCTGGTCGTGTTCCGGCGGCTGACGGTTGGTTGCCTTCCTGACTTCGATCGCGAGCAGGTTTTCCGGAATGGCCCGGTGGTGCACGACAATGTCGGGGAAAACCGATTTTCCATTGCCATCGTCGGTCGAGATAACGGTTCCCCTCGGCAGCCGAAGCATCCGCTCGCCGAGGCGATTGTAGTCGCAGTCGACGTCCCATCCGTCAAATTGCTTTTCGACATGCACAGCCAGGCGATGGTTGAACGTGCGCTCGCCGAGATCCTTTTCGAACAACTGGCTCTCGCGCGCATAGAAATCCCCGAGCGCACTGACGATCTTGTCCAGCTCGGCCTGCATCTTTTCGGGCTGCATCGCACCTCCGTCACCAGCATCCTAGAGCCTGACCGGAAAGGCAGCGAGCCCTTTTGCAACCGTTCGAAGGACGGCGTCGCTTCCGCTCGTTCCAACCGTCCGAAGGACGGCGTCGCTACCGCTCGCCTATGGCCAGTTATCCTCCCATCTGCACTTCGATCAGGCGCGGTCCCTTTTCGGCCACACCCTCCGCCAGCGCCTTGTTGAACTCGTCGACATTGGTCACCGCGCGGCCGGGCACACCCATGCCTCTGGCGAGCGAAACAAAGTCGAGCGTGGGCCGGTCGATCTTCAGCATGTCGAGGGCGCGCTGTCCGGGTTCGCCGGCGCCGACGCCATCGAATTCGCCGCGCAGGATCTGATAGATCCGGTTGGCGAACACGATGGTCAGAACGTTGAGGCCTTCGCGGGCCTGGGTCCACAGCGATTGCAGCGTGTACATCGCGCTGCCGTCGCCGACCATGCAGATCACCTTGCGATCCGGGCACGCCACCGCCGCACCGGTTGAGATCGGCGTCGAAAATCCGATCGAGCCGCCCATGTTCTGCAGCCAGTCATGCGGGGCGGCGGCCGCCGTCGGCGGAAAGAAGCCGCGGCCGGTTGTGATGGACTCATCGACGATGATGGCATTTTCCGGGATCGCCAGCGCGATCGCCTGCGCGATCGAGGCGTGGGTCAGCGCCCCCGTCGGCCTGGTCAATTCGACGAGCTGCTGCGGCTTGACGTCCTGCGGCGTCGCGCGAAGCGCATCCGACAGCGCCTCCAGCGCGGCAACCGAATTTTCGCCCCACGCCGTCATGCGGTGGACCTCGCAGCCCTCGGGCTTGAGCATGCTCGGCTTGTTCGGATAGGCAAAGAAGGCGACCGGATCGTTGGCCTCGACCAGAATGATGTTCTTGAAGTCCTTCAGGAGCGGCAGCGCCGTCTCGATCACGTAAGGGATACGGTCGATCGAGAACCGGCCGCGGCCGCGCGCCATGCGCGGGTGATAGGTCTGGCCCATCACCTTGCAGCCGGTCTTGCCGGCAATCCGCTGCGCCAGCGCCAGCCCCTTTTCGGTCAGCGCGCTGCCGGTGATCAGCAGCAGGTTCTGCGCAGCCCCGCCATGCAGCAGCTTCGCCGCCCGCTCGACCGCCTCCGGCGGAATAACCGGCGCGCTGGCTTGGCGCCGGCACCTCGGCGATGCCATCGGCTTCGTTCCATGCGGTATCCGCGGGCAGGATCAGGGTCGCGATCTCAGGCGGCGAACTTTTGGCCGCGGCGATCGCGGCAGCCCCATCGGCGGCGACCGATTTGGCGTCGGGCGAGGTTCGCACCCAGGCCGACATCGGCCGCGCCAGCCCCTCGATATCGGAGGTCAGCGGCGCATTCAGCCCGATATGATAGGTCGCATGCTGGCCGACGATGTTGACGATGCCGGAATGGGCCTTCTTGGCGTTGTGCAGATTGGCAAGTCCGTTGGCGAGGCCGGGTCCAAGGTGCAGCAGCGTCGATGCCGGCGTGCCCTTCATGCGGAAATAGCCGTCGGCAGCCCCCGTCACCACGCCCTCGAACAGGCCGAGCACGCAGCGCATGCCCTCGACCCGGTCCAGTGCGGCGACAAAATGCATCTCCGAGGTGCCGGGATTGGCGAAACAGACGTCAACGCCACCCGCGACCAGGGTCCGCACCAGACTTTCCGCACCGTTCATCGTTCCACTCCCATTCGCGACATCTATCTAATCGTTGAGCGACCTAATAATTGAATAATTGAGCGCGCGCTCCGACGCAAAGCCTTGCCGGGCATTGCTGCCATCGCCGCAGCCATGGTGGCTTTTTAACCTCAGTGCCGGAAAAACCGCAGCGCTCACGCTGCCGTGGGTTGCGAAATCGCATGATTTATGGCCTGTCTCGCGCTCAGGCCGATTTTTTCGCGAGGCAGAAAATGTCCCGGGTTTTTGCATGGCTGCTGGCGGCGATGACCTTGCTGGCCGTCGACCCTGCGCGAGCCCAAGGCTTCAACTTTGGCAATTTCTTTGGAGGCGGCGGGATTCCGCGAGAACTCGTGAGCTTCTCCGGCCGCTATTCGCCCGGCACCATCGTCATCAGCACCAGCGAGCGGCGGCTTTATCTGGTGCTCCCCCAGGGCCAGGCGCTGAGATACGGCATCGGCGTCGGCCGCGACGGTTTTAGCTGGAGCGGCAGCCATCGCATCACCGCCAAGAAGGAATGGCCGGGCTGGACCCCGCCCGCGGAGATGCTGGCGCGGCGGCCGGACCTGCCGCGCTATTTGCCCGGCGGCATCCAGAACCCGCTCGGCGCCCGCGCCATGTATCTGGGCTCGACGCTCTATCGCATTCACGGCTCGAACGAGCCGGAAACCATCGGCCATGCGGTATCCTCCGGCTGCATTCGGATGACCAACGAAGACGTGACCGACCTGTACAATCGCGTCGGCGTCGGCACCATGGTCATCGTCAGGAACTGAACCCTATCCGCGCCAAAGGGAGCGCGCGCCGCAATCGCTTCATCGAAATGCCCAAGGCCGATGAAGGCAATCCCACACCTGTGTAATGTAAGTCGCGAATACGATCGGATCGGGCGCGCTTAGTGGCGCGTTCGAAACTCCGGACGTCGCAGCATCGAAATCACCAGCAACCCTGAAGGGAATTGTCATGGCCTCGCGCCGTCATTTTCTGAAGGCGGGCGCCGACCGGCATCGTCTTTTGCGGCTGCGGTCTCCTGCACGGCGTGCACGCCCAGCAGCCGGCACGGCAGAAATTACCCGTCATGGTCGGTGGCAAACGGGTCAAAACGATCGACGTGCACGCCCATTGCCAGTTCCGCGAAGCCGGCGCACTGCTCGGCGCCGGCGCTGCCTCGCTCGTCGACGGACGACCATTCAACGAGGTCGCGGCCGTGGCCTTCATCGAGATCGACAAGCGGCTCGCCGCCATGGACGCGCAGGCGGTCGACATGGAAGTGCTGTCGATCAATCCATTCTGGTATGGCAGCGAGCGCGATCTCGCCGGCCAGATCGTGAAGCTGCAGAACGAAAAGCTGGCAGAACTCTGCGCCTCCAAACCCGACCGGTTTGCGGCCTTCGCCTCGCTCACCCTGCAGGCGCCCGATCTCGCCGTGCAGGAACTGGAAACCGCGGTTGGGAAACAGGGGCTCAAGGGAGCCGCGATCGGCGGCACTGTCAACGGCGAGGCATTTTCCGATCCGAAATTTCATCCGGTGTGGGCCAAGGCGGAAGAACTCGGCGTGCCCCTGTTCATTCATCCGACGGGCATCCCCGAGCTTGCGAAGAAATTGGCCGGCAACGGTTGGCTCACCAACGCGGTCGGCTATCCCCTGGAGACGACGATCGCACTCTCGCACCTCATCTTCGAGGGCACGTTCGATCGCTTTCCGAAGCTCAAAGTGATCGCCGCCCATGGCGGCGGCTTCCTGCCGTCCTACGCCGATCGTTCGGACCACGCCTGTCTGGTCAGTCCGAGGAGCTGCAATCCGAATATCCAGCTCAAGAAGGCGCCGACGGAGTATCTCAAGCAGATCTATTTCGATTCGCTGATCTTCACGCCCGAGGCGATCCGGCATCTGGTGGCCCAGGTCGGCGCCAGTCAGGTCGTGCTGGGCAGCGACTGTCCGTATCCATGGCAGTTGCAACCGGTCGACCATATTTTCGCATCGGAATCGCTCTCCGACGACCACAAGGCCGATATCCTCGGCCGCACCGCGGCACGACTGTTGAATTTCACCGCCTGACATCTGCTGGGGCGTTAAAGCGAGCTGGATCTGCCCATGACGAGTGTGCGCGCGGTCACATCGCGCCGTCTCCACGTCTGGCTAGGTGGAAAGCGGTAGGCACTTCTGCCGACCCTAGCAACCTGACCTGGAGATTACTCATGATCGACGACAGCAAAGTTACCAAGACCAACTCGCGCATCCTGGCCCGCCAGCTCGCGCGGCCGCTCACCGACGAAGAGATCGATTACGTTGGCGGCGGCATGATTGCGCGCGCCGAGATCGGTGGCGCCTCGGCCACCCGCCGTGCCGATACGTGCTCGACCACGGGCTGCCCCGCGAACGACAGCGACTGTTGACTTACCTTGTCCCCGCCGACCTATTGCGCCGGTCGGCGGAGACCGCTCAACTCAAGCGATATTCAAAGCAAGGGGTCGATATCCGATGACCGTCCTCATTCTCGGCTTTCCCCAGGATGTCCATATTCATGCGGTCCGCTGGGCGATCGAACAGGCGGGGGGGCGGCATCACACCGTCTACGCGCCGGACCTGCCGCAGGTGCTGCGGTCATCGATGCACATTACGCAAACCTCACACGCCGTCTCCGTTCGCGATGGCGAGGGCCATGGAGCAAGCGGCGACTGGAGCACGGTATGGTTCCGCCGCAGCGGGCTGCCGATGCGGCCGCCTGGCATGTCGGATGCGGATTGGGCCGTGGCTTCCCGCGAATGCGACTATCACATCCGCAACCTGCGGCAGCTCATCGCGCCTGACGCCTTCTGGGTGAATAATATCGCGGCACGCGAGGTGGTGTTGCTGAAGATGCCTCAACTCGTCGCTGCCGCGCAGTGTGGTTTGGCCATCCCTGAGACACTCTACAGCAACGATCCCGAAGAGATCCGCCGCTTCTGGGGTGAGCATCGCAACGCGGGCGTCATCTTCAAGCTGCATTTGCAGACGCATTGGCATGCGCAATCGAGCGGCGAGCGCCACGCGCTTTTCACCACCGAGCTGCGCCAGGAGAACCTTCAGGACGATGAGCCGCTTGCGGGCTGCCCGGCGATTTATCAGCGCAAGGTCGAGAAGGCCTACGAATTGCGCGTCACCTGCATGGACGAGCGCTGCGTGGCCATTCGTCTCGACTCGCAGTCGCGCGATTCGACGCGGCTCGATTGGCGATCGGATATGGTGGCGCCGCTCAAGCCGTCGCTGGTCGTATTGCCACGCACGGTCGAGGAGCGGTGCATCGCGCTCATGCGCAAGCTCGGACTTGCCTTCGGCTGCATCGATCTCATCGTTACGCCCGAGGGGGAACACATTTTCCTCGAGGTCAACGAGATGGGGCAGTTTCTGTGGGTGGAACAGGACGAGCCAAGATCGGAGCTGCTCCGCTGCTTTGCGACGCTCCTGCTCCATCGGCAGCTTGGGCCGGCGAGCAGGCTCGTCGGCGATGAAGGATTGAGTTACGCGGGCTTTCTCGCTTCCGGCGCGTGGGAGCGAGGCTACGCCGAGGACGGCGAGAGCCATGCCAAGTATTCTCCACCGGGCCTCATCAACGAACCTTGACGAGTGTGGGCGCGATCACATCGCGCAGCCTCCACGTCTGGCAGCGTGAAAGCGGTCGGCGCTTCTGCCGACCCTAGCAACCCAGACTTGTTCAACCCAGACTTGGAGACTGCTCATGATCAACGACACCAAAGTTACCAAGACCAACGCGCGGATCCTGGCCCGCCAGCTCGCGCGGCCGCTCACCGACGACGAGATCGCCCACGTTGCCGGCGGTATGATTTCGCGCGGCGAGACAGGTGGCGTCAGCTCTGCGAGCGTGCGTCATACTCCCACTACGGCCTCGGTCTGCCCCGGGAACGACGCCGACGAGTGATTTACTTGCTCCCCGCCGACCTGGTCGGCGGGGAGAACTCGCAAGATAGGGAACCGGGGGTGAGCGCCCCGTGGCTTCCGCTTCGAGCGCCTCCGGTCAAGCGTGTCAAGCCTTGTTGCGCTCAAGCCTTGCGCGCGCGCGGCGATTGCGGCAGCGTCGATGCGATGAGCGCTCCTCGCCGGTCTTGGCATATCTTGTTGCTGCTCGCGGTCGTTTTGGCCGCCCTCGCGTTCGACGCCGTGGTCTCACCGCCGTCGGCACGGGCTGAAAATGCCGCCATCGCATCGCGCCAGCGCACTGAGCGGAAGACCTTCACCGACGGCGAGATAACAGACGGATTCTTCAAGACCGCGTTCGGCGCCGAGTATCATCTCGCCGGCCGGGTCGATCGCATCCGAAAATACGATGTGCCGGTGCGGGTATTCGCCACCGGCGGCAATCGTCCGGATCGAAAGGCGCAACTCGCCAGGGTCGTCGCCGATATCGGCGCGCGGATTGCGCATCTCGACATCGCGATGGCGGACAGCCGCGACGCCGCCAATGTCATCGTCAATCTGGTGCGCGACCGCGATCTGTCGCGCAGCATCGCGACGTTCTACGGCAACGAGCGCGCGCGCGAGATCCGCTCCTCGCTCGATCCGCAATGCCTGTCCGGCTTTCGCAAGAATGACCGGTTTGAGATCGAGCATTCCGACGTGCTGCTCACCTTCGACAGCAGCGATTTTACCTTCCTCGATTGCGCCTATGAGGAATTGCTGCAGTCGCTGGGGCCGATCAACGATACCAGTTCGGTGCCGTGGACCATGTTCAACGACAATGTGTCGATGGGATTTTTCGACGTCTACGATCAGTACATCATGAATGTGCTGTACGATCCCCGGATCAAGGCCGGGATGACCGTGGAAGAGGTCAAGGCGGTGCTGCCGGACGTGCTCGCCGATGTGCGGGTCTGGGTCCGGAAGATCAATAACCTGCCGGAATAGGCAACGGGCGCACTTCACCTCTCCCCTTGCGGGAGAGGAGGCTCGCTGCCGTTGCATCCGCGATCAATCTAATCTTGTCATGCTCTTAGCTGTTCGAACCGCTGACGCTGAGTCAGAGCATGGGCGCACGTCAGGACGCCAGCAGCTTCTCGATTGACTCCGGCAAGAAAGCCTCGGCCGGCAGGCGTTCCGGACCGATCAGGCTCGCCGGTAGCGGCCCAAGCTGGCCCGCCGCCACGCGCTTTCCAACTCGTGCGCGCCGCTCGCGTGCCTCCTGACCGAACTCGACACGGAGCGTGGTCGCGACCTGAGCGGTGATGCGAAGCCGCCGCATTCGCTCGGCGCGCTCCTCCACATAAGGCCTGAAATCGGGCTCCCGCCCCGCTGCCTTGGCCTCGCCCAGAATCTCGTTGACCAGGCGCACATCGCGCAGCGCGATCGAGAGCCCCTGGCCGAGAATCGGATCATTGTGGCCGGCAGCATCTCCAATCAATACAATGCCTGAGCACGTCGGATCGTCGATCCAGTGATCCTCGTTGGAGAAAGAGTTGAAGGGGCCAATCGGAATTGATGCGGCGATCGCCCCGGCATAGGGCAGACAAGTGAGCTTTCCGAACGCATTAATCAACTTCGCGCGGCGATCCGGACCATCGAAGTGCGACTTGTCTGCGAAGTGATAGCAGCCATAGAGGCGAAGGAGATCGTCACCCTGCGGAAACACCAGGAAGTGGAAGCGGTCCTCGACGCCGATCACTTGCATGTCGCGCGGCCAGGACGGTACGCCTTTGACCAGCATGCCGCCTAGCAGATTGTGCGGCTCGTCCGCGTTCACCTTGAAGCCGAGATTCTTGCGCGTAGGTGAGTTGCGTCCATCGGCGCCGATCACAAAGCGTGGCCGGAATTCAAGGCTGATGCCGTTGTGCAAGCAACTGACGATCGGCCGCGATCCCGATGTTACCGATATGTCGCCAGCGCCGCGCAAGACGCTGGCGCCCGAAGTCGTAGCAAGTTGCGCGAAAATATCGCAGGTCGCGGGATGGCCCAGGCAGAGGCCACC
Organism: uncultured Pseudomonadota bacterium; assembly: GCA_963771225.1. GTDB lineage: Bacteria > Pseudomonadota > Alphaproteobacteria > Rhizobiales > Xanthobacteraceae > Bradyrhizobium. Next base: position 144,048 of record CAVYSR010000024.1, read on the forward strand.
GAGTCCTTCTGCGTGCATTTTCGTCAGATCGAGCGCGCGCGCCTCCGCCTCGGCCGGCGCGAATATCTCGTCATAAGGGATATTGCGCTTGGTAAACAGCGCGCCTGCCTCGCGCAGTGGCTGCAAGAGTTCGAGCTTCGTGAGTTCGGTCACGCCCCATGGCACAATGAACTCGCCACGCACTCGATCGGGATAGCTGTTCTCGCGCTCGAGTAGCACCACCTCGAAGCCGGTGCGCGCCAGCACAGTGCCCAGCGCACCGCCAGCAATTCCTGCGCCTACGACGACAACGTCGGGTTCTGAGGAACGCATGCGAGTCCTCTGTCATGCTGAGGAACTATCGCTGATCGCCTGCACGCGATCAAGCCCATCAGGCGAGATGTACTTCCGACGGTGGCACTTTTCGAAGGTGCGGTGATGAAGGTGCGCTGATGTCCGACTTGGGTCCGAAATGCGCACCGAAGCGGATGTCCCGACCACTCCGAATCTATGGGTTCACGTCCTAATTTTTCGAGCTGCAAATCGCCTTCAGCGAGGTCCATTCCTCCGCGCTCAACAGCGGCGGGCCGCTCGGCGGACGATCCTCGTCGCTCATGCGCTTGAGGCGATCCTCGGTCAGCGGGTGGCTCGACAGAATGGAGAGGCTCTTGTCCACTTCCTTTCCGGTCACGCGAAACAGCAACTGACCCATCGGCTTCGGCGACCGGCCGAGCTTGTGCATCACGTCGATCGCAAACGTATCGGCATTGTATTCCGCCTCGCGCGAATAGGACGACGTCACCAGCGAGCGCGAGGCAAAGATCAGAGCACCCGAGCCCGTGACGTCGCCAAACAACAATCCGATCAGAAACGACGTACCGCCATTATAGATCAGGTTGCGCGTCGCATCGCGATGCCTGAGGTGACCGAATTCGTGCGCCAGCACACCGGCGATCTCGTCCGGGTTTTCCGCCTTTGCCAGCAGACCGTTGAGCAAATAAATCCTGGCGCCGGGCAGCGCGAAAGCATTGGGAATCGGCGTCGCTACCACCGCGGTCTTGATCGAACTATCCACTATTCCGGCGGCCTCGCGAATGGCATTGACGAGCTTGTTGAAGGCGGCCTGTCCCGCTTTATTGGTACAGGACTTGCCGCCGAACAGCACCTTGACCTGTCCCTCCGCGGCATCGCCGAGACGACGCTCAAGCGACGGCGGCACCAACGGCGCGAGGCGATCGGCAGCCAGCGGCACGCCGAACACAACGACCGCGACGATTGATACCGCCGCTGCCAGCGACCAGCCTATGATGGCCCCAACGCCGTGCCGGCCGGGAATATTCTCGTCCAGCCGGGTGCAGCGCGCCGTGAGTTCGGCAGCCTGCGCGGCATCGCGAATCTCGAGCCGCGCCAGCGCGGGCGCCGAAACACAGCTCACGCGCAAAATTCCGATCGGACCATCGGCGTGGCGGATGTCATCATAGGACCACCGCGTTGTGGTTTCCGGCGGCTCCTGAAGTTCGAGCTGGTCCTTGAATGCGAGCGTCACCAGGCGACGGCGACTCGTGGCACCGTCGAAATAAACTGCCGGTCCGCTCGGCCCCGACGGCGCCGGTGTATTTTCCGGCCCCTTTTCGCCTGGCGCGCTGCTCATAAGCTAGAACCCGGCGACGTCGAGACCGTCGGCGAAGCCTTCGCCGAGCGCATTGGCGAGTTCACCCCTGGCCGACACGTTGGCCGCGGCTTCAATGCCGTGCACGGTGGTCGAGGCGATCACGCGGGCCCAGAGGTCACGCAACAGGTAGACCCGCATCACGACGTTCAGTCCGAGAATGGTGGCCAGATAGCCGATGCCGGCCAGCACCACCAGCGGAGTGCTTTCGAGCGCGGCCGGGGACTTGATGAACTCGGCAAACGCCTCGCCGTGCATGCTGGCGACCAGCGCCGCACATCCCACGAGATAGACGCCGATCGCCACGGCGAACAGCAGGAACCAGCCGATGACTTTCCAGTACAGGCCGATCAGCGCACCGCGACCCATGGTGGATTCCAGGCGCACGCCGCCGATCCGGATGCCCGACAGCCACCAGCGCCATTCGACCGCCTTGTACGCGGCATAGACGAAGGGCGCCGCCGGAAACAGATAGAAGGCGAACGGCGCCAGCAGCCATAGCCACCAGCCGCGCTTGAAGAAATCAGAGCCACGGCCCTCAAAGCTGCCCTGGAGGTCGCCGTAATAGGAATGGCTCATCTTGTAGCGTTCAAGTGCTGCTTCGCGCCAGGGCAGCAACAGACCGAGCGTCAGCGCGGTGCCGATGCCCCACAGCAGTGCCTGCCCGGCGTAAGCCCAGCCCGAACCGTCCATCCAGAACCGCACCCCGCGCCATACGGTGCGGGTCAACCGGTAGCGGCGCGCGCGGTAGATCGCAAACTGTCCGAACAGATAAAAAAACAGGAACAAAGGAATACTGGCGAACGCCTTGAAGCGCTCGACCTCCAGGCCGACCAGAAAATAGGCGAGATAGATCGGCACCAGGATCGCCAGCGCGAACAGGAACCCGATCAGCAATTCCCGGGCCCGGCCGGTATATTCGGCCGCATCACCATCGATAATGGTGTTCGACCACAAGTGACGCCGGATGTCCGTCGCCAGCCAGAACCGGTAAAAGCCCACGGTAATGAGTTCGAGTCCGGCGCCGCGCGTGACCAGCCGGCGGAATTCACCGCGGTCGCCGGTGAACGCCACCGGCAACGGTGGCGGCAGTGCGGGCCGCGGCACAAGGGTCATCTGGTCCATGAATTCGAATTCCTCGAAAAAAAATCGGCCGAAAACCTAAAGCACAACATTGTGACGCGAAGCGTGACCTAGTTCACGCCGACTTCTCGAACAGCTCCCTTCCGATCAGCATGCGGCGGATTTCGCTGGTGCCGGCGCCGATCTCGTAAAGCTTGGCGTCACGCAGCAGCCGGCCGGTCGGATAGTCGTTGATGTAGCCGTTGCCGCCGAGCAACTGAATTGCGTCGAGCGCGCATTGCGTCGCCTTCTCGGAGGCATAGAGAATGGCGCCGGCGGCATCCTCGCGCGTGGTCTCGCCGCGATCGCAGGCCTTGGCCACCGCATAAACATAGGCGCGGGAGGCATTCATCGTGGTGTACATGTCGGCAATCTTGCCCTGCACCAGCTGGAAGGTGCCGATCGGCTGGCCGAATTGCTTGCGCTCGTGCACATAGGGCATCACCACGTCGAGGCAGGCCTGCATGATCCCGAGCGGTCCCGCCGACAATACCGTGCGCTCGTAATCGAGCCCCGACATCAATACATTGACGCCGCGGCCGACCTCGCCGAGCACGTTCTCTTCCGGCACTTCACAATCCTCGAACACCAGTTCGCCGGTGTCGGAGCCGCGCATCCCGAGCTTGTCGAGCTTCTGCGCGGTGGAAAATCCCTTCATGCCCTTTTCGATGATGAAGGCGGTGATGCCGCGCGGGCCGGCAGACGGATCGGTCTTGGCGTAAACCACCAGCGTTTCGGCGATCGGCCCGTTGGTGATCCACATCTTGCTGCCGTTGATGAGGTAGCGATCGCCCTTCTTCTCGGCGCGGGTCGACATCGAGACCACGTCGGAGCCGGCGCCCGGCTCGGACATCGCCAGTGAGCCGACATGTTCTCCGGAAATCAGCTTGGGCAGATATTTCCGCTTCTGCGCCTCGTTGCCATTGCGCCGCAGCTGATTGACGCAAAGATTGGAGTGCGCGCCGTAGGACAGGCCGACCGACGCCGACGCGCGCGAAATTTCCTCGATCGCGATGCAGTGCTCGAGATAGCCCAGTCCCGAGCCGCCATATTCCTCCTCGACGGTGATGCCGTGCAGGCCGAGCGCGCCGATCTTCGGCCACAGATCGCGCGGGAATTGGTTGCTCTTGTCGATCTCGGCGGCGCGCGGCGCGATCTCGTTGGCGGAGAAATTGATGGACGGTTTCGCGAATCGCATCCGCGGTTTCGCCGAGATCGAAATTGAACATCCGATGCGTGTTGGAAATCATGGTCGGGCGGCCTCCGGGCAATCCTGCGGCTTGTTGCGCGCACAGCCTTATGCGTTGGAAATAAGCTTGTCACGGGCCAACGATGCTGAGAAGGGGGTTCCACGGAAACGGCCGCTTCCCGCACGGCGGAATGCCGCAAACTTCCCTTGCCCTGCCGCGCACAACGGGATGTAATTCGCTGATATCAGCGCCCTCCGGAGCAACCACCGAGGGCCATCAGGGAGCAAACCGATGCACGGGACCATCGATCTCGTTCAGAATCCCCTTCAGGAGGCGGCGCGGGAGCGAGCTTATTCCATCCCGCTCGAGCAGTTCGATCCCGGCGACCCCGAATTGTTTCACACCGATACGTTCTGGCCCTATTTCGACCGGCTTCGCCAGGAGGCGCCGGTGCACTACTGCAAGGACGGTGTGTTCGGGCCCTACTGGTCGATCACCAAATACAACGACATCATGGAGATCGAGACCAACCACGCGGTGTTCTCGTCGGCGGCGTCGCTGGGCGGCATCACCATCCGCGACGCACCGACCGACCTGCGCCGCGAAAGCTTCATCGCCATGGATCAGCCGCGTCACGGCGCGCAGCGCAAGACCGTCGCACCGATGTTCACCCCGACGCATCTCGACCAGCTCGCGATCAACATCCGCAAGCGCTCGGCCGAATGCCTCGACAATCTGCCGAAAGGCGACGTGTTCGACTGGGTCGACCGGGTCTCGATCGAACTGACCACGCAGATGCTCGCCGTCCTGTTCGACTTCCCATGGGAGGACCGCCGCAAGCTGACGCGCTGGTCCGATGTCGCAACGACGCTTCCCGGTCCGGGCGGCGTCGTCGCAACGGAAGACGAGCGGCAGGCGGAATTGCTGGAATGCGCGACCTATTTCGCCAAGCTCTGGAACGAGCGCATCGACCAGCCGCCGAAGAGCGACCTGTTGTCGATGATGGCGCATAGCGAGGCCACCCGCGACATGGACCCGAACAATTTCCTCGGCAATTTGATTTTGCTGATCGTCGGCGGCAACGACACCACCCGCAACACGCTGTCGGGCAGCATCTATGCCTTAGCCAAGAATCCGGATCAGTACCGCAAGCTGCGCGACAATCCGGCGCTGATCGACAGTTTCGTGCCGGAGGTGATCCGCTGGCAGACGCCGCTGGCGCATATGCGCCGCACCGCGCTCGAGGACATCGAGTTTCGCGGCAAACAGTTCAAGAAGGGCGACAAGGTCGTGATGTGGTACGTCTCGGGCAACCGCGACGAAGAGGTCATCGATCGTCCCTATGAATTCATCATCGACCGGGCGCGGCCGCGCACCCACGTCTCGTTCGGCTTCGGTATTCATCGCTGCGTCGGAATCCGATTGGCCGAGCTGCAATTGAAGATCATCTGGGAGGAAATCATGAAGCGTTTCGACCATATTGAGGTGGTCGAGGAGCCGAAGCGGGTGTATTCAAGTTTCGTCAAGGGCTATGAGACTCTGCCGGTGCGTATCGCCGGCTGACAGCATCGCCGGCTGACATGCGGCCGACGCCTCTATTTTATTTGGGACCGAACGATGAACATCCAGACCGCAGTCAAGGCCGACCATGCCGAGATCCAGCGCGCCGCGCGCGAAGAGGCCTATTCCACGCCGCTGAAGGATTTTCATCCCGGCGCGCCCAGGCATTTCCAGAACAATACGCTGTGGCCCTGGTTCGAGCGGTTGCGCAAGGAAGAGCCGGTGCATTATTGCACCAACTCGCCGATCGAGCCCTATTGGTCGGTCACCAAATACAACGACATCATGCATGTCGATACCAACCACGGCGTGTTCTCCTCGGATGCCACCCTTGGCGGCATCTCGATCCGCGATGCGCCGCAGGGCTACGACATGCCGAGCTTCATTGCGATGGATCAGCCCCGGCACAGCGCCCAGCGCAAGACCGTGTCGCCGATGTTCACACCGACGCATCTCGACGAACTCGCCATCCTGATCCGCGAACGCGCCGGCAAGGTGCTCGACGCGCTGCCGCGCAACGAGACCTTCAATTTCGTCGATCGGGTGTCGATCGAGTTGACCACGCAGATGCTGGCGACGCTGTTCGACTTTCCCTGGGAAGAACGCCGCAAGCTGACGCGCTGGTCCGACGTCGCGACCGCATTGCCCAAGAGCATGATCGTTAAATCGGCGGAACAGCGCCGCGCCGAGATGGACGAGTGCGCGGCCTATTTCGGCAAGCTCTGGAACGAGCGCGTCAATGTCGAACCGCGCAACGACCTGATCTCGATGATGGCGCATAGCGACGCCACCCGGCACATGGATTCGGAAAACCTGTTCGGCAACATCATCCTTTTGATCGTCGGCGGCAACGACACCACCCGCAACACCATGAGCGGATCGGTGCTCGCCTTGAACGAAAACCCCGACCAGTATCAAAAGCTGCGCGACAATCCGGCGCTGATCAATTCCATGGTGCCGGAAGTCATTCGCTGGCAGACGCCGCTGGCGCATATGCGGCGCACCGCGCTGGTCGATACCGAGCTCGGCGGCAAGACCATCCGAAAAGGCGATCGGGTGGTGATGTGGTACGTCTCGGGCAATCGCGACGAGGAAGCCATCGAAAATCCCAACGACTTCATCATCGACCGCGCCCGGCCCCGCACCCATCTGTCGTTCGGCTTCGGCATCCACCGCTGCCTCGGCATGCGCCTTGCCGAGCTGCAACTGAAGATCGTCTGGCAGGAAATGCTGAAACGCTTCGACAACATTGAAGTTGTCGGCGAGCCCAAGCGCGTGTATTCGAGCTTTATCAAAGGCTACGAAACCCTGCCGGTGCGCATTCCAGCGTAATTTGAAGCGTAAACAGAGAAGCGTAAACAGAATAGTGTCTTGAACGCCACCCTCAACCCGCCGATCCCAGCCCGAGCCACGGCAAAGGATTTCACGCGCCCCGCGGGCTTCCGCATCGCCGCCATCCGACCGCGGCGCGGGAGGATTTCATTGCCGATCCGCGCCCTCGATCTGCCAGCCGAGACCCAATGACCGCAACAGAACACGACGACCATGCCGACATCCGCGAAGCCGTTGCCAAATTATGCGGGCAATTCCCCGGCGAGTACTGGCGCAAGCTTGATCGCGAGATGGCCTACCCGCAAGCGTTCGTCGATGCGCTGACCACGGCCGGATATCTCTCGGTCCTGATCCCCGAGGAATATGGTGGCGCCGGGCTGAAATTGTCCGCGGCAGCCGCAATCCTCGAAGAGATCCAGCGCGCCGGATGCAATGGCGGCGGTTGCCACGCCCAGATGTACACCATGGGCACGCTGTTGCGGCACGGCAGCGACGCGCAGAAATCGAAATGGCTGCCGAAAATCGCCAGCGGTGACTTGCGGCTGCAGGCGTTCGGGGTAACCGAGCCGACCAGCGGCACCGACACCTCGTCGCTGAAGACCTTTGCCAGGCGCGATGGCAATAACGGCTACATCGTCAATGGCCAGAAAATCTGGACCAGCCGCGCCGAATATTCCGACCTGATGATCCTTTTGGCGCGCACCACGCCGAAGGAACAATCCAACAAGCGCACCGACGGCCTGTCGGTGTTCATCGTCGACATGAAGGCGGCCAGGAATAACGGGCTCTCGATCAGTCCGATCCGCACCATGATGAATCACTCGACCACGGAGGTTTTCTTTACCGATCTGCGGGTACCGGCCGAAAACCTGATCGGCGAGGAGGGCAAGGGCTTTCGCTACATCCTCTCCGGCATGAACGCCGAACGCATCCTGATCGCGGCCGAATGCATCGGCGACGCCAAATGGTTTATCGCCAAGGCCTCCAATTACGCCAAGGAGCGCGCGGTATTCGGCCGTCCGATCGGCCAGAATCAAGGCATCCAGTTCCCGATCGCCAAGGCCTATGCGGCGATGCGCGCCGCCGAATTGATGGTCAGGGAGGCGACCCGCAAATATGAGGCCGGTCTCGATTGCGGCGCCGAAGCCAACATGGCCAAGATGCTGGGGGCCGATGCATCCTGGGAAGCCGCCAATGCCTGCATACAGACCCATGGCGGTTTCGGCTTCGCGGAAGAATACGATGTCGAACGCAAATTCCGCGAGACGCGGCTGTATCAGGTCGCGCCGATCTCGACCAATCTCATCCTGTCGTACCTCGCCGAGCACGTGCTGGGCATGCCCCGCTCCTACTGAGAAAACCAGATGCTGCCGCTCGAAGGACTGACCGTTATTGCCGTCGAACAGGCGGTCGCCGCACCGTTCTGCAGTTCGCGGCTGGCCGATGCCGGCGCGCATGTCATCAAGGTGGAGCGGCCCGAGGGCGATTTCGCCCGCGGCTTACGACGCCGCGGCCAAGGGCCAGAGCAGCTATTTCGTCTGGCTCAACCGCGGCAAGGATTCCGTGGTCATCGACCTTGCTACCAATGAAGGACGAAAAGAGCTCGAACAATTGATCGCCGGCGCGGACGTGCTGCTGCAGAACCTCAAACCGGGCTCGATGGACAAGCTCGGTTTCCCGCTGGAGCGGCTGCGAAAGGAATACCCGGCGCTGATCTGCTGCACCATCTCGGGCTACGGCGATGACGGCCCCTATGCCGATCGCAAGGCCTATGATCTCCTGATTCAGGCCGAGAGCGGGCTGGCCTCGATCACCGGCGGACCGGAAGGGCCGTCGCGGGTCGGCATTTCCGTCGTCGATATCGCCACCGGCGCCACCGCGCAGTCCGCCATCCTGGAAGCGCTGATCGCGCGGGGACGTACCGGCAAGGGCGCGGACATCCGGATCTCGATGTTCGACGTCATGGCCGACTGGCTGTCGGTGCCGCTGCTCAACGCCGAAGCCGGCAATCCGCCCAAGCGGATGGCGCTGGCCCATCCCTCGATCGCGCCCTACGGCGTTTTTAACTCGAAGGACGGCAAGGGAATCCTGATCTCGATCCAGAGCGAGCGCGAATGGAAAAAACTCTGCGCGGACGTGCTGGGACAACCGGCGCTTCCCGACGACCCGCGATTCTCCAACATGGTCGAGCGCGTGCGCAACCGCCAGCTCACCGACCAAATCGTCGGCGACAGCTTTGCGACCATGACCCGGGACAACCTCCTGAAGCGTCTGGCCGATGCCGATATCGCGTTCGCCGAGGTCAACACCATGGCTGATCTCGCTGACCATCCGCATCTGCGCCGGATCGAGGTCGAGACGCCGAACGGCAAGGTGACCTATGCCGCGCCCGCCGCGATCTTCGTGGGCGAGCCGCGGCACTACGGCGCGGTGCCGGCGATCGGCGAGCGCCCGTCCGAGACCGTCAAGCGTTCCCCCAAGCCCGCGCAGCGTTCCAAAAAGCCAGCGAGCCAGTCATGACAGAAGCCACAGCCACAGAAGCCTTGGCCACAGAAGCCATCGATCTCGATCACTTGCGGCAATGGATCGGCCGCACCGAGGAAAAAACCGACATCGTGACCGCGCATCTGGTGGCGGGATTGCGCTCGGCGTTGTTTCTCGACGTCGGAAATCCCAAGCACGGCGACGCCGCACCTTTCACCGCGCATTGGTGCCTGACGCTTCCGGTCGTTGCGCTGTCGGAAGTCTCAGCCGACGGCCATCCCACTCGCGGCGGGTTCCTGCCGCCGGTGCCGTTGCCGCGCCGGATGTGGGCCGGCGGCGCCATCAACTTCGTCGAGCCGCTGCGCGTCGGCGACACCGTGACGCGCGCATCGACGATCAAGGACCTGACGCTGAAGACCGGCAGCACCGGCACGCTGTGCTTCGTCTCGGTCGATCACGTGATCTCGACGCCGCGCGGCGTCGCGGTCCGCGAGCGTCACGATATCGTCTATCGCGAGATGCCCACGGACGGACAGAACGCCACGCCGGCAAAGCCGCCGGCGGCACCGCCTGCCGCCCGGCATTCCGAACGGCATCTTGCCGATCCGGTATTGCTGTTTCGCTATTCGGCGCTGACCTTCAACGGACACCGCATCCATTATGACCGCGACTACGTGACCAAGGTCGAAGGCTATCCCGGCCTGATCGTCCACGGCCCGCTGCAGGCGGCGCTGCTGGTCGAACTGGCGGCGAAGCTGCACGGCGGCAAGGCGCCGGCGGCGTTCGTGTATCGCGGGCTGCAGCCACTGTTCGACGGCAGCGAGTTCAGCGTCAACGCTGCGGATGTTTCGTCCGGCCTCGACCTGTGGACCGCCAATGCGGCCGGGCAGCCCACCATGAGGGGCACCGCGACGTGGTGAGATTTTAATTCCGTCATTGCGAGCGGAGCGAAGCAATCCAGAGCTCGGATCAATAGTTGCAATTGCTGGATTGCTTCGCTGCGCTCGCAATGACGAGACCCATATCTCGATAAGGGCTAACGGCATTGTCACGCAAGCCAGCCAAGACCAACGCCTTCCACCACCGTCAAACACGCCACGCTCGATCTGTTGCGGGCGTTCGGAATCCGAAAGGTGTTCGGCAATCCCGGCTCGACGGAATTGCCGTTCCTGAGCGACTGGCCCGACGATATCGACTACGTGCTGGGACTTCAGGAAGCGTCCGTGATCGGCATGGCCGACGGTTATGCGCAAGCCACCCGCAACGCCGGCTTCGTCAACCTGCATTCGGCTGCGGGCGTCGGCAATGCGCTCGGCAATATCTACACCGCGCACCGCAACCAGACCCCGCTGGTGATCACCGCGGGCCAACAGGCGCGCAGCATCCTGCCGCTGCAGGCCTTTCTGTATGCCGAGCGAGCGTCGGAGTTCCCGCGTCCCTATGTCAAGTTCAGCGTCGAACCTGCGCGGCCTGAGGATGTCCCGGCGGCGATCGCGCGGGCTTACTACGTGGCGATGCAGCCGCCTTGCGGGCCGGCCTTCGTCTCGGTGCCGATCGACGACTGGACGCATCAGGTCGATCCGGTAGAAGCCCGCAGCATCTCCAGGGAGTTCGGCCCGGATCGCGAGGCGATGGCGGCCCTCGTCGCAGCGCTTTCGGCAAGCCAACGCCCGGCCCTCGTCGTCGGTCCCGGCGTCGATCGCGCCGGGGCCGTCGATCTGATGGTGCGCGTTGCGGAGAAGACCAAAGCAGCGGTGTGGGTCAGCCCGTTCTCGGCGCGTTGTAGTTTCCCGGAACGGCATCCGCAATTTGCGGGCTTCCTGCACGCCTCGCCGGCGCAGCTCTCGGACGCACTTCGCGACCATGATCTGGTGGTGGTGATCGGCGCGCCGGTGTTTACCTTTCACGTCGAAGGCCGCGCTTCGATCTTCGATGGCGCGACCACGATCTTCCAGATCACCGACGATCCGACCGCCGCCGCGGTAGCGCCGCGCGGCACCAGCATCATCGCAACCCTCAAGCCCGCGTTAACGATGCTGATCGATCTTTTGCCCGAGACCCGGCGCGCGCTGCCGGCGGGCCGCATCGTGCCGCCGGCGCCGGTCGCGGCCGATCCAATTCCAGTTGAATATCTGCTGCACGCGCTCGCGGTCGCCATGCCCGATGACGCCATGCTGGTGGAGGAAGCCCCGTCGCACCGTCCGGCGATGCAGAAATTCATGCCGATGCGCGGGCAGGACAGCTTTTACACCATGGCAAGCGGTGGCCTCGGCTACGGCTTGCCGGCCTCGGTCGGCATCGCGCTCGGCCATCCCCGGCGCCGCACGGTTTGCCTGATCGGCGACGGCTCGGCGATGTATTCGATCCAGGCGTTGTGGACCGCGGCGCAACGCAGGCTGCCGCTGACGATCGTGGTGATCAACAATGCCGGTTACGGCGCGATGCGCTCGTTCAGCCAGGTGATGCAGGTGCGCAACGTGCCCGGTCTCGATCTGCCCGGTATCGACTTTGTGCAGATCGCCCAGGGGCTCGGCTGCGATGCGGTCCGGGTAACAAAAGCATCCGAACTTGAGCCCGCGCTGGCGCGCGGTCTTGCGCATGACGGCGTCAGCCTGATCGAGGTGATGGTGGATTCGGCGGTGCCGCTACTCTATGCGCAGAAGAGCTGAAGAGGGGTACTCATCCTGAGGAGCGCGCCTTTGCGCGCGTCTCGAAGGATAGGCCACGCGGATCATGGTTCGAGACGGCGCAAGCGCGCCTCCTCACCATGAGGGTCTTCTATTTCCCGTAAGCTTCTCGCATCTTCGCCTGAATCTTGGCCATGCCGCCGATCCAGCGATCGTAATTCTCGGTCTTCTTGCGCATGTAGCCCGCGACCTGCGGATGCGGCAGGATCACGAATGTCTCCTGCTCCAGCCCCTGCAGGACATCCTGGGCGACCTGCTCCGGCGTCAGATCGCCGTCGCCGGATTGCGGACCCTTCGGGATCGACCGCAGCATGTTGGTATCGACACCCTGCGGACACAGGATCGAAACGCGGATGCCATGGGCCTTGTGCGAGATCGCAAGGTTCTCGGCAAATCCGACCGCGGCATGCTTGGTGGTCGAATAGGCCGGGCTTCCCACCTGCGACAGCAGTCCGGCGGCGGAAATCGTGTTGAGAAAATACCCGCCCCCGCGCGCCTTCATGCGCGGAACGAGATGCCGCGCGGCGTAGACATGGGCCATGACATTAACGGCCCAGCTCTTGGCCCATGGCTCGTCCGAACTGCCGCCGGCGTTCTCCGACAGCGGATCGAATCCGCCGCCGATGCCGGCATTGGAGCAGAACAGCGCAATCGGCCCGAACCGCCGCTCGGTTTCCTCGATGACGTGGCGGATGTCTTTTTCCTGGCCGACATCGCATTTGAACGCCGCGCCGTCGATCGCGGCGGCGACCGCTTCCGCGCCCGCCAAATCCAGATCGGCAACCACGACCTTGGCCGCACCGGCTTGATGAAAGGCTTCACAAAGAGCGCGGCCGATGCCGTTGGCGCCCCCGGTGACAACCACGACCTTGCCGGCGACCTGCATCGTCACGCTCCCGATTTCTTTGAAATGTCTCAGGCCAGAATGAGATCCAGCACCGCAGTGTAATGACATGCCGCGCCCAGCAGCACAAAGCAATGCCAGATCGCGTTCTGGAAACGCAGCCGCTGCCATGCGTGAAAAACAATCCCGAAGCTATAGAGCAAGCCACCGGCGACAATAAACCACAGCGCCAGCTGCGGGAGCGACGACAGGCCGGCATCGTAGGCAATCAATCCGCTCCAGCCCATCGCCAGGTAGAGACCCACCGCTATCCTGTCGAAGCGTCCCGGGAAAAAAAGTTTCAGCACGATCCCGACCGCGGCGACGCTCCATACTCCGGTCAGCAACGACAGCGCAAATACACGGTCCGGCAGTTGGGCAAAAACCGGCGTATAGGTCGCGGCGATCAGAATGTAGATCGCGGAATGATCAAAACGGCGCAGCAGCCATTTTCGTCGCGACACCGGCCAAAGATTATAGGCAGCCGAAAATCCCAGCATGGCGAGCAGGCCTGTCGCGTAGACCGACACCGTAACAATTTCATAGGCGGAGGCGAATACCCCAGCCAGCACGATCAGCACGGTGGCCGCGATCAACCCGCAGAACACGCCGATACCATGCACGACGCCGTCTGCGATCAGCTCGGCACGATCGTAGTTCCAGCGCATCGCGCCGGCCGCCGCGTGGGCGGATGTCGAGGCGAGTTGCTTTAGTCTGAAGATGGTCATGTCGGCCCGGCAAACTGGATGGTGCAGCGATCAATCATGCCCCTTGAGGGTTAACGAACCCCGGCAGGGGACTCCTCGGCTCAAATCGCGTCCTAAATATGAAACTTGATTTCCCCCCGCCGATCGCCACTTTCCTGATAGTTTTCCGTTCCATAGCCTTTGTCAAACCGAGCTCCCCCGCCCGCATGGCTGTCAGTTTTTCCGATATCGTCGAGGAAGCGCGGCTGTCGGCGCGGGCGTTGCTGGACTATGGCGACCACTTTTTCAATCCGACCGTTCGGCTCGGCGTCACCGGCCTGTCACGCGCCGGCAAGACCGTCTTCATCACCGCGCTGGTTCACGGCCTCACCCGTGGCGGACGTTTCCCGATCTTCGAGCCGTTCGCCACCGGGCGGATCGCGCAAGCGCGGCTTGCGCCGCAGCCCGACGACGCGGTGCCGCGCTTCGACTATGAAAATCATGTCCGCACCCTGATCGAGGAACGACGCTGGCCGAACTCGACGGTCGATATCAGCGAGCTGCGGCTCGTCATCGACTATCAGCGGCACAATGGCGCCGACCGCAAGCTGACACTCGACATCGTCGACTATCCCGGCGAATGGCTGCTTGACCTGCCGCTGCTCAGCAAGAGCTACGAGCAATGGTCGCTGGAAAGCCTTGAGCTGTCGCGCGAACGTCTGCGCGCGCCGCTGGCAACCGAGTGGCACACGCATCTTGCAACATTGAACGCCGAGGATCGCGAAAACGAGCAGGCAGCGCTAACCGCCGCACGGCTGTTCACCGATTACTTACGGGCCTGCCGCAACGAACGCTTCGCCATGAGCCTGTTGCCGCCGGGCCGCTTCCTGATGCCGGGCAACCTTGCGGGCTCGCCGGCGCTGACATTTGCGCCGCTGGAGCTGCCGGCCAACGCCACAGCCCCCGAAGGATCGCTATGGGCGATGATGCGGCGGCGCTACGAGGCCTACAAGAACGTGGTGGTTCGTCCGTTTTTTCGCGATCATTTCTCGCGGCTCGATCGGCAGGTCGTTCTGGTCGATGCGCTGGCGGCGTTCAACGCCGGGCCGGAAGCGCTGCATGACCTCGAGGCGGCGCTGGCGGGGATTCTCGACTGTTTCAGGATCGGGCGCAGCACGCTTCTCAGCAATTTGTTTCGGCCGCGGATCGACCGTATCCTGTTCGCCGCCACCAAGGCGGACCATTTGCACCATTCGAGCCACGATCGGCTGGAGGCGGTGTTGCGGCGAACCGTGGCCCAGGCCGCGGCCCGCGCCGAATATGCCGGCGCCGAGATCGACGTCGTGGCACTGGCGGCGGTGCGCGCGACCCGCGAGGCGACGGTCGCACGCGGCCGGGAAAAGCTGCCGTCGATCCTCGGCACGCCCGCCGCCGACACGACGGCCGGCGGCCAAGGCTTTGACGGTAAAACCTTTGACGGCGGGACTTTTGACGGCGAGACCGAAGTCGCCACCTTTCCGGGCGATCTGCCTGAAGACCCGGAGGAGCTGTTCAGGGGGGAAGGCGCGTTCCGCGGCCTTTCCAGCGCCAGCGCCGAGAAAACCGATTTTCGCTTTCTTCGTTTTCGCCCCCCCCAACTCGAGAGCCAGGACGCAGCCGGTCCCGTGCTGCCTCACATCCGCCTCGACCGCGCCCTCCAGTTCCTGATCGGAGACAGACTGCAATGAGCGAGCGATCCAATCATCGGCGGCCGGTGACCTTCAAGCTCGACGATCCCGGCGTGATCGTGATGGACCCCGACAATTCCAGCCGCCCGTCCCGCGGCACCGTCCACATCACGCCCGAGGCCGACCCCGCGTTGCTGCCGGTCCCGATCGAGGCGCCGATTTTGCCGCCGCGACGGGGATTCCGCTGGGGCACCGTATTCTGGACCGCGTTGAGCGGGCTGATCCTGCTCGGGGTCGGGCTTGGCATTACCGGCCTGATCGAGGATTTGTTCGCGCGCAGCGAGAGCCTCGGCTTGCTCGGGCTGGTTTTTGCCGCTGCCGCTGCCCTCGCACTATCCGTTGTGGTCGGGCGCGAGATCTTCGGACTGGCGCGGCTTGCGGTGATCGAAAAATTGCATCAGCGCGCGGCCACAGCCCTGCTCAGCGATGACCGGGCCGAGAGCCGGACCATCGTGCATGACCTGCTTCGGCTGGCGCACCAGAACCCGCAATTGGCGCGGGCGCGCGCTACGCTGCAAAGCCATACCGACGACATCATCGACGGCGCCGATCTGATCCGGCTGGCGGAACGCGAATTGATGACGCCGCTCGATCAGGAAGCGCGCCGCCTGATCTCCCAGGCCGCGCAGCGCGTCTCGCTGGTCACCGCCGTCAGTCCGCGCGCCGTGATCGACGTGCTGTTCGTATTCGCGGCGTCCTTGCGCCTGATCCGGCAATTGGCGCGGCTTTACGGCGGACGGCCGGGAGCGCTCGGAATGATCCGCTTGATGCGTCACGTGGTCGCACATGTCGCCATCACCGGCGGCATGGCGGCGAGCGATAGCTTGATCCAGCAGGTGCTCGGCCACGGCATCGCGGCGAAATTGTCGCAACGGCTCGGCGAAGGCGTTCTCAACGGGCTGTTGACCGCGCGGCTCGGGCTTGCCGCGATCGACGTGACGCGGCCACTGCCGTTCGCCGCATTGCCGCGGCCCGCGCTCGGCGATCTGGCAAAGGACCTGCTGCGCAAGCGCGACGGCGACGAATGATCGGGCGGCGGCTGCGATAGCTCCGGCGTTGAACCGGTTATTAGCTATCCATCGGCGGCGGAGGTCGTGGCGGCGCCCGCGCGATCACATCGGGCACTCGTCGCCAACCAAATTAGATTCGAACATCGCCGAAACTCTCGCCACGACCTCCCAAAACCGGATCGAAACCGAAGCTTGCGCGCTTCCGCTGCCGGGCCTGGGCGTCGGGAGTTCAGATTTCGATAAAATTGGAACGGCTGGCGTTTTTGCGATGGTGCGCTGTGTCAAATGATGGCGAAACAGGCAAAAAACGCGAATGCGCCGCGATAATGATCGATTTCCGCCGAAATCCGGATGTCGTTTAAGCTATCAAGCGTGTCGTATACCGCGTATCGTGAGCCCGTCGGACGTGCCGGTTTGCGGAGACCGGGAGTTCGTTATCGTTTTTTGATCCCGCGGAGACGACGTGATGGCTAAAGGTACTGTGAAGTGGTTCAACGCGACCAAGGGCTTCGGATTTATCCAACCTTCAAGTGGCGGCAAAGACGTTTTCGTTCATATTTCGGCGGTCGAGAAAGCTGGCCTTTCCTCGCTCAACGAAGGACAAACGGTGGAATACGAAGAGGTTGCCAATCGCGGCAAGACTTCGGCCGAGAACCTCAAGGTTTAACGCCAGGAGCGCGGTTCGCAACAGCGCACTCTCGGACCCAATCCGGGAGTGGGGCTTCCAGGAATATCCCAAAAACAAAGACATCCGGCAGGGGCGACTAGCGCCCATGCACGCATTTGAATGGGCGCGGAATGCGCAGGTTCGATCGATCGACTTTCGCGAGCACTGTTTCGACCGTCATGACCTCTCCGTCATGACTCAGCGCGCGTCCGATAGCCGCGCGGTCACAGGTTGGCGACCACTGCGGTCCCCTCCCCCGCCACGCCCGCAAGCCAAAATAAATCTCGCCAAAACCATTGCGGCGGTTTCGCGGTGGCAATGATGGCTGCATATAGAGGATGGGAACCAAAGGGGATTCACCCCCGGACTTTCCAGCCCCAGACACGCCATGACATCCGATGCCTTTTTCGTTCCGCCTTTTACGGCGGCCTATGCGCCGGATGATGGCGTTATGGCGGCCCGGCTTCTCAAAACCGCTGACTTGAAGCCCGGACAGAACGAACGCATCGACCGCACCGCGACCCGCCTGATCGACGCCATCCGCGCTTCCGACGATCGGCTTGGCGGCGTCGAGGACATGCTGCGGGAGTTTGCGCTCTCCACCAAGGAAGGCCTGGCGCTGATGGTGCTCGCCGAAGCCTTGCTGCGGGTGCCGGACGCCCGCACCGCCGATCAGTTCATCGAGGACAAGCTCGGCCACGGCGACTTCGTCCACCACGAGACCAAATCCAGCGCCTTTCTGGTCAACGCGTCGGCGTGGGCGCTGGGGATGTCGGCGCGGGTGATTCAACCCGGCGAAACCCCGCAAGGCACTATCGGGCGGCTGGCGAAGCGGCTCGGCGTTCCGGCGGTACGCGCCGCGACCCGCCAAGCGATGCGGCTGATGGGCAGCCATTTCGTGCTCGGCGAGACCATCGAATCAGCGCTGGCGCGGGCGCGGCCGCATTCGGCCGCAGCTTCACGCTATTCCTTCGACATGCTCGGCGAAGGTGCGCGCACCGCCGCCGACGCGGAACGCTATTTCAATTCCTACGCCGCTGCGATCGACGCCATCGGCCGCGCCGCCGACGATCGTCCGCTGCCCGATCGGCCCGGCATCTCGGTCAAGTTATCGGCGCTGCATCCGCGTTTCGAGGCGTTAAGCCATAGCCGGGTGATGAGCGAACTGGTTCCGCGGCTGCTCGATCTGGCGCGGCGCGCCAGGGCCTTTGATCTCAATTTCACGGTTGATGCCGAGGAAGCGGATCGGCTGGAACTGTCGCTCGACGTGATCGCGGCCACGCTCGCGGACGCATCGCTCAAAGGCTGGGATGGCTTCGGACTAGCCATCCAGGCCTACCAGAAACGCGCCGAGGCGGTGATCGACCATGTCGATGAACTGGCGCGCGGATTGAACCGGCGGATGATGGTGCGGCTGGTCAAGGGCGCCTATTGGGACACCGAAATCAAGCGCGCGCAGGAGCGCGGCCTCGACGACTATCCGGTGTTCACCCGCAAGGCGATGACCGACCTGAACTACGTCGCCTGCGCGCAGCAACTGCTCACGCTCCGCCCCCGCATCTTCCCGCAATTCGCCACCCACAATGCGCTGACGGTGGCGACCGTGCTTGAACTCGCCGGCACCGAAAACGGTTTCGAGTTTCAGCGCCTGCACGGCATGGGTGAAGCGCTGTACGCGCAATTGAGCGCCGATCGCCCGAACATAGCCCATCGGACCTATGCGCCGGTCGGCAGCCATCGCGATCTCCTGGCCTATCTGGTACGGCGGCTACTGGAAAATGGCGCCAACTCGTCCTTCGTGGCGCTCGCAGGCGACCCCGCCGTTCCGGTGGCGACGCTGCTGCGCCGTCCAGCCGACATTATCGGCATATCAGCCAACGCCCGGCATCCGAACATCCGCCTGCCGCGCGATCTCTATCAGCCGCAGCGGCTGAATTCGCGCGGCATCGAGTTCGGCGACCGCGCGGCATTGAACGATTTGGTCTCGGCCATCGCCGCGAGCAGCCCGGATGCCGGCGACATCATCGACGCTGATCCAAAAACCGCACGCGATGCTGTCATGGCCGCCCGCGCGGGATTTAAGTCGTGGAGCCGAACGCCGCCGCAGAGACGCGCCGAAATCCTGGAGCAAGCCGCCAACCTGCTCGAACAACGCGCCGCGCATTTCATCGCGCTATTGCAGCGCGAGGGCGGCAAGACGCTCGATGACGCGCTTTCGGAAGTCCGCGAGGCGGTCGATTTCTGCCGCTATTATGCAGCCTCGGGCCGCGAACATTTCGGCATGGGCGAAACCATGCCGGGGCCGACCGGCGAGAGCAACCTGCTCGAGTTGCGCGGCCGCGGCGTATTCATCGCGATATCGCCGTGGAATTTCCCGCTCGCGATCTTCGCAGGCCAGGTTACCGCGGCGTTGATGGCCGGCAATACGGTGGTTGCCAAGCCCGCCGAACAAACGCCGCGGATTGCAGCCGCGGCCGTTCGCCTGCTGCATGAGGCCGGCGTGCCGGCTTCCGCGCTGCATATGGTGCCCGGCGATGGAAGCATTGGTGCGGCGCTGGTGGCGCAGCCTGATATCGCCGGCGTCGTCTTCACCGGATCGACCGAGGTCGCCCGGTCGATCAATCGCACCTTGGCTGCCAAGGACGGCCCGATCGTGCCGCTGATCGCGGAAACCGGCGGCATCAACGCGATGATCGTCGATGCGACCGCGTTGCCCGAGCAGGTCGCCGACGACGTCGTGACCTCGGCGTTCCGTTCGGCCGGCCAGCGCTGCTCGGCGCTGCGCTTGTTGTTTGTCCAGGACGACGTCGCCGACCGCATGATCGAGATGATCGCAGGTGCTGCCCGCGAGTTGCGGATCGGCGAGGTCAGCGATCCCGCCGTTCAGGTCGGACCGGTGATCGACGCTGAGGCCAAAGCGCGGTTAGAGGCGCATATTGCGCGGATGAAGAACCAGGCGCGCGTGCATTACGCCGGCACGGCGCCCGACGGCAATTACGTCGCGCCGCATATCTTCGAACTGTCCGACGCCGATCAACTGACCGAAGAGGTGTTCGGACCCGTGCTGCATGTGGTGCGCTACCCGGCCGACCGGCTCGAGCGCGTGCTGCAATCGATCGAACGCTCGGGCTATGGACTGACGCTCGGCATCCACTCGCGTATCGACGACACCATCGAACATGTGATCGACCGGCTTTCAGTCGGCAATGTCTATGTCAACCGCAACATGATCGGCGCCGTGGTCGGCGTGCAGCCGTTCGGCGGCCACGGATTGTCCGGCACCGGTCCCAAGGCCGGCGGGCCGCATTATCTGACGCGCTTTGCGACCGAACAAACCGTCAGCATCAACACCTCGGCCGCCGGCGGCAATGCCGCGCTGATGTCCGATTTGGAGTGATGCCGTTGCGCGCGCCATGACGTGGAAACTGCGGTTGCATCTCGCTGACAACATCGGTCAAATGCGCCGTCCAAATTCACCTGTCGCAACAGCGATTCCACGCCGCGGAATAAAACCAACAACAATCACGGGAGCGAGAGCACCATGGAAGACGGCATTTTCGAAGGCCTCAAGGTTCTGGACTGCGCGAGTTTCATCGCAGCCCCCGCGGCCGCAACCGTGCTGTCGGATTTCGGCGCCGAAGTGATCAAGATCGAACCGCCGGGAGCGGGCGATCCCTATCGCAACCTGCCGAATTTGCCAGGCTATCCCGCAAGTACCCACAATTTCGCCTGGCTGCTGGAATCCCGCAACAAGCGGAGCCTGGCGCTCGATCTCTCCAAGCCGGAAGGCCAGGCGGTGCTGCATCGGCTCGCCGCCGAGGCCGACGTTTTTATCACGAATTTTCCCCCGGCCGTGCGCGCCCGGCTCGGGCTGACTTACGCCACGCTTAGCCCCCTCAACGAACGCCTGATCTATGCGTCGTTCACCGGCTACGGCGAAAAAGGCGACGAAGCCAACAAGCCCGGCTTCGACAGCAATGCTTATTGGGCGCGTTCCGGCCTGATGGATCTGGTGCGCGCGGATACCAGCATCGCGCCTGCGCGTTCGGTCGCCGGCATGGGCGATCACCCCTGCGCGATGGCACTGTACGGCGCAATCGTCACCGCGCTGTACAAGCGCGAGCGCACCGGCAAGGGTTCGCATGTGAGTTCGAACCTGATGGCCAACGGCATCTGGGCTAACGGGGTGCTCGCCCAGGCCAAATTATGCGGCGCGAAATTCGGCGAGCGACGGCCGCGCGAACGCGCGCTGAACGCGGTGACCAACCACTACCAGTGCCGCGACGGACGCTGGCTGATCCTGTCGCTGCTCAACGAGGACCGGCAATGGCCGACGCTGGCGCGCTGCCTCGGACGCGAGGATCTGGTCAACGATGCGAGATTTATCACCAAACCGGACCGTCATGCCCGGTCGCTGGAATTGATCAGGATCTTCGACGAGATTTTTGCCACCAGGGATCTCGCCGACTGGCGCAAGATACTGGACGGCAATGGGCTGGTGTTCGGCGTGATCGGCATCCTCGACGACATCCCCAACGACAGACAGATGATCGAAAACGATGTGCTGCTGCCGTTCGAGAACGACACCATGCTGACCGTCAACAGCCCGATCTGGGTCGACGGCAGCAAAAAGACCCAACCGCGACATCCACCCGGCCTCGGCGAGCACAGCGATGAGGTGTTGCGCGAGGCCGGATATGACGAAGGCGCGATCCGGCAGTTGCGCGCAGCCGGCGCGGTGGCGTGAACCACCCCTCATGGTGGGAGGCGCACTCCTGGTAGCGCACTTGCGCTGTCCAGTGCGCCGTCTCGAACCATGAGTAAAACAGCTGCCTCCATCCTTCGAGACGCGGCGAAGACGCCGCTTCTCAGGATGAGGAATAGCCCGACGCCATTTCAGCCAAAACAGGCCCGCTCTAATTATTGTGGAGCAATACCCAGCCGACCGCGGCAAGACCGATGACGACCGCGGCCGCGATCGCCCATCCGCTAACGCGGATGGCGCTGACGGTTTGCCGCGCGCTTTCATTCTGGGCGATCTCGCGGTTGCGCAGCTTGTTTTCCTCGTCTGTGTCGTTCACCGCCTGCCCTCCCGTGGTCGTCAAGCTCGTTCGGTTCGCATCCAGCACCCGGAAGCTAGCCTACTGTGCCAGGGTTGTCATTCCGCACGCGGCCATGCCATTAAGCTGACTGAAGGCGCCGGCGAAGGAGATTGGCATGACGAAAACCACGATGTTCGAAGGGCCTTTCGGCGAGATCGCCGTCCACGAATCGGAAGGTGTGGGGCGACCGATTGTTCTCATCCACGGCAATTCCAGCTCCGCGCGCGCCTTTTCGCGCCAGATCGAGGGCCCGCTGGGCGCTTCGCACCGTCTCGTCGCGATCGACCTGATGGGACACGGCCGTTCGGCTGACGCCAGCGATCCCGCCGCGTATCTGTTGTCCGGCCATGCGCGCTCGCTCGTTGCCTTGCTGACCTCACGCGGGATTGAGGATTCGATCGTGGTGGGCTGGAGCCTTGGCGGTCATATTCTGCTTGAGGCGGCGCCCGACCTTGCCAAGGCCCGCGGCCTGGCGATCTTCGGCACACCTCCGATCGGATTTCCGCCGGCGATGGACCAAGCCTTCCTGCCCAATCCGGCTATGCAGGCCGGTTTCATGTCGGAAATCACGCCCGAGATCGCCAAGAACTACGTCGCTGCGTTCTTCGCGCCGGGATTTGTCGACGTTCCGCCATTTTTCATCGAGGACGTGGTGCGCACCGACGGGATCGCGCGTGCGCAAGTAGCTGCGAGCATCGATCCGGCCCGGACCCGCGATGAAGTCGAGATTGCCGCCGCATTGAAGATTCCGCTGGCGGTCTTGCATGGCGCGCGCGAGCAACTTGTCAACGGCGCCTATTTCGAACTCGCTGAAGCTTCCCACGCTCTGGCGCGGCGCCACGCAGGTCATCGCTGACGCCGGTCACGCCCCGCATTGGGAGCGCCCGGACGAATTCGACGCTCTCCTTCGGGCTTTCGCAGCCGACTGCGGAGCCTAGAACGCTCCCGCTCTAGCGGCTCTTGATGAAGCACATCCCCATTCGGGAGGCATTGCCGACGACCTGGCACGCCAGCCCCTCGGCGCAGGTCCATGAGCGAAAACTGCGGTCATTGTCGGCGGCATCGGGCTTTTGCTGATAGCAATGCGCACCCCAGCCATCGTCATATTCGGTTCCTGCGAGTTCGGTGCTGCCGCGCAATTGCGGGCGGCTGGAAAACCCGCGGGAGTAATCCGGACGCCGGCCATCGCGCCATGACATCAAAATATCGCGGCGCCTGATCTGGTCGCCAAAGAAATGCGGCGACGCCGGCACCACCGTCGAGTTGGAGGGATGGGCCGCCATCCAGTCAACGCCCGGAAAATGAAAGCCGCCGATGCCGCGGGTTTGATGGCAGCCTGCGCAGGTCACATCGTTGAGCCGGTGCTCAAAACCCGCCAGCGAGCGAATATTTTGCAAGCCGACGCCGCTCTCCGCCGCCTTCTTCAATGCCGCGACGACGTCGCTCTGCTTGAACACAGCATCCACGTTTGCGTCGTCGCCCTGCACCATGCCGAAGGCGGGCTGCAGGTTCGAGGCCGCAAATCCGGCCGGGGTTGCGGCAATCGCGGCGGTGGCCAGAAATCTCTCCGGGATCAAAATCGTGCCGCGATCCAGTTCGCCGATATGCCTGACATCGAGCAGCCACGCCCGAAAGTCGCGCTTGAGATGATCATCGCTGAGAATCCGCTCGCGATCGATCTGGTTCTCGAGCGGCACCTGCTCGAACATCCGGTTCTGCGCGTTGAAGTGAAACACCTTCAACAGATAGTCGGTACGGAAATCGCGGGTCGCCGATTTCGGCACATGCGCGATCTGGAGATTGGTCTCGATGAGATCGATGTTTTCAGGCTCGATCAAATCCAGCGGGCCGTCGCGCGACAGCAATTCTTCCGCAAGCCTGACGCCGGTCAGCGGCGAATCCGCTGTTGCCAGCCAGCGGCGCGCGATCTCCGCGCAGGTGATCGCCGCACCATCGCGGGTGGTCGCGTGATCGGCTTTGGCCTTCAGCACGACGTTGAGCGTCATCGGCAGGCGCGGCGAGGTCGCAGCATTGCCGGTCCCAGTTCCGGTCTCAGGCGCGTCCGTCCGCGTCAAACGATAGATCAGCCTGATCTCGCCGCAATTGGCTTCGGAGAGGTAGGCGCGGTCCATCCGATTGATGATGCCGGCCAGCACGAAACGTGAATCAGGGGAATAAAGCAGCGCGCGATCGAACAGTTGAAGGTCATAGGTGCTGCCGACGCCGATGGTTTCGCTCGGCCTGATCGGCATTGTGTCTGGCGACGTATCGCTCGAACTCGTCGTCGAGCGCCTTGCGGACGGAAGCCATCGACGGCAGCGCGAACAACTGGCTGTTGGTGATCGGCGCGTCGGCCGACCGCATCGGCATCAGGATACGGCTTAAGCCAAACCTTCCGCGATCGAGTTCGCGCAAGGCAAGCGGATCGGTGATCGCAGTGCCGCGCTCCAGCAAAGCCGCGCATTGAACCCGGCGCGCCGGCAGCACGCTGCCGAGCAAAACAAGGATGATCACAAGAAATCGCACGCGGCCATGTCCCGACAATGCCGCGCCGGGAAGACGCCTGTTCAGGACGCCTTCGGGCAACGACTTCCGTTCGGGAAAATAGCCGAAAAGCGCACGCGTTGTCTCGCAGCAACCCGAAGGCGGCTGGAACGCGGCTTCACACTGCGGTGAAGCGGTCGGTCGTCAGCGTGCGACGATCAGGCCTTTGCTGGTCACAACCACCCAGTGGCCGTCCTGGCGTCGGATCGCATCGATCCGGCCGAGACCCGGCACCGGGTCGCCGGCATAGACTTCGAAGATTCCCTGCCGCCCTTCGATCAAGGCGCTGCCATTGATGACGTCGCGCAGCGTCCAACCTTCCACCGTCGGCAGCCTGGCCACTTCGACCTTGGGCGCAGTCGCCGGCGCGGTGGCTTGAGGCGAAATCGAGCCGGTGGTTTCCCTCGCGGCGGCAGGTGCGGCGGCTGCCGCAGCGGCCGGCGGCGTGGCGTGGAGCTTTTCGACGGCCTCGCTGAGCCTGGCGAGTTTGGCGGCGGGTTCGAGTTGCGCCTTCTCGACCTTGTCGAGACGCTCGCTGGTCTTGTTGAACTGGGTCATGCCGAGCTTGGAGGCATGATCGGCACCGACCTTCAGAGCCTGGATATCGGCATCGAGCCGCGCAACCGACGCTTCGAGCGCGTGGTTGTCGAGCGCGTGGTTGGCGACACTCGCCGTGTTGTCGCCGCCGAAATGCCCGAGGCTCGCGGTCGCCACGGCGCCGCCGAGCGCACCGGCCACCGCCGCCAGCGCCACCACTGCCGCGAGTGCGCCGAGCCGGCGCTTGCCGAACATTCCCGAGTTCGGCTCGGATTCCGACGCCGGACCGGCGTCGTTGCTGCTCCAGGAGCGCTCACCGCTCCAGGAGCGCTCGCCGGCCGACATGATCATGACCCTGCCAGGGATGCGTGGTGCGTCTGCCGTCGGAATTTCGGCCTTGGAAGTTTCAGCCTTGTCCGTGTCGGCCTTGTCCGCGAGAACCTTGTTCGAGAGAACCTTGTTTGAGAGAACCTTGGGCGGGTCCACCTTGGGCATTTCCTCGGCGGCGTCCTGCTCGGGCACCAGCTTCGGAGAGTCGACACTGGTCGAGCCTTCGATCGACCCTTCCGACGGTCCCTGCATCGAGGCGGCGACGGGCTCGCCCTGCGCGTCGGATGAATTGGGAGCGGCGGATCCTGCGCCGACGGAACCGGGTTCACCGCTGATTGGCTCGGCCTGTTGCTCGCTCACGTCAAAATCTCCAGTAAAGGTTGACCTTTTGGTAACTTTCATTGCTTGCGAAATCGTTACCGGCAGCGGACTTACGAAAATTTTAGGAAATCAACGGACCCGGTTTTGACCCCGCCACCGACGCAGCGGCGGCTCTGGCCTGACCGATGCTGCCTTGCGGTATGGTTTTGAAGGCCCCGATGTGTCGTTTGCGTGGCCGGATTTCCCGACTAACATGGCGCGCGGTCCAGCCAGAAGGCGGAGGGCTCCATGACCATCGAAAAATGCATTAACGACTTTGATGTGGGCGACGTCATTTTCGAGGAAGGCTCGAGCGGACGCGAGTTGTTCGTGGTGCTCGACGGCCAGATCGAGATCGCCAAGATCAGCGGCGCCGGCAAGACCGTCATCGTAACCCTCGGCAAGGGCGAATTCTTCGGAGAGATGGCGGTCATCGACGGCTCATCCCGCTCGGCAACCGCGATCGCGGCGGCGCCTAATACCCGCGTGATGCGGATCAATCACGCCCGCTTCGTCTATCTGGTCAGTCAGCAGCCGGCGTTCGCGCTGATGATCATGGATGCGCTCAGCAAACGTCTGCGGGCGTCCAATGCCGTCACCTTCAGGCCGGCCAACCCATGAGCGACCGCAAACCAAGCCCGTTTCCGGTTCTCCTGAAAAACGACGTCTGCTCGCTGATCCAGGCGGCCGAGGATGTCTACCAGATCCGCTTCACCAACCGCGCCGCCAACGCCTATGTGGTGCGGGGAAAATCCCGAACCATCATGATCGACGTCGGGCTGTCGTCCAACTTCCCGCATCTGCTGCAATGCCTCGAACATCTCGGCTGCCCGCCCGACAAGATCGACATGGTGATCCTCAGCCACGAACATCTCGATCACATCGGCGCCGCCTATCATTTCGGCGGCCGCACCATCACGGCCGCCCATCGCCTCGCCGCCAACAAGATCATGCTGCGCGACGACTTCTCGATGCTGCGCAAGATGTTCAACGAACCTGACGTGCCGATCAATGTCGATATCTGGCTGGAAGAAGGCAATCTGATCGATCTCGGCAATTTCCGCCTTAACGTAATGTACACGCCGGGCCACACTTCGGCGTGCATCAGCCTGTTCGATCACGACAAGGGACTGCTGTTCGCCGCCGACACCCTGATGCCCGGCGGCGTGATGGGCGGCGTGTTCGGATCGGGCAGCATCAGCGATTACATTCAGTCACTGGAGCGGCTGAAGGGCCTCAATTCCAAAATATTGTTGTCGGGGCATGGCCGCCTGTCCGACACGCCGCAGGACGACGTCCGGATCGCGATTGCGCGATCGCACGCGCTGTTGTCGGACACCGCCCAACTGTTCGACGCGCTCGACGCGCGGTCGAACTTCGAGCCGATCATGCAATCGGTGCGCGACCTCAACAAGCTCGATGATGCCTGAGCATCGCTCGCCGGTTTGACAAATCGGCCCGGGGCCTGTTCAAAGCGCCGACAACAAAACACCGATATAAGACGTAAGGGAGAGAGCCAGCGATGAAACTCTACAACTCGGTCGGGCCGAATCCGCGCATCGTCCGCATGTTCATGGCGGAAAAGGCCATCTCGATTCCCAAGCAGACCGTCGACCTGCGCGGCGGTGAGAACCGCCAGGCCGAGCATCTCAAGCGCAATCCGCACGGCCAGATGCCGACGCTTGAGCTCGATGACGGCAGCTATCTGTCGGAGATCACCGCGATCTGCGAATATCTCGAGGAGAAAAATCCGGAACCGTCGATGATCGGATCGACGCCCGAGCAGCGCGCCGAGTGCCGGATGTGGACCCGCCGCGTCGATCTCAACATCTGCGAGCCGCTGGCCAACGGCTATCGCTTCGGCGAAGCCCTGAAATTTTTCCAGAAGCGGATCGTCTGCGCGCCCGAGGCTTCGCCCGGCCTCAAGATGATCGCGGCGGACCGTCTGCAATGGCTCGACGGGCAGATGGCGGGCAAGGAATTCCTGTGCGGAGACCGCTTCACGCTGGCGGATATGCTGCTGTACTGCTGGATCGACTTCGGCGGCCAGGTCGGCCAGCCGCTGGACCCCGCCAACGCCAATATCGCGGCCTGGTTCGCCCGCGTCGGTCAGCGGCCGTCGGTGGCGGCGTAAACCAGCCTCGTGTCCCGGACGCGGTGCACGTCTGGATAATCGTCATTGCGAGCGGAGCGAAGCAATCCACTCTTGCTTTCTTGTTGCATCATGGATTGCTCGCTTCGCTCGCAATGACGTGAGAGAGGGATGACGGCTAAATCACCACCGGCGCATCCGGCAGTTCGTTCGGCCCTGCGGCTTGCGCTGGAAAATACCTGGCCAGTTCCCGCGAGACTGCCGCGATCCCTGCGATCACGCCGCCTTCGAAATTCGAGCGCTTGAATTCGGCTTCCATATCAGCACAGATTTTTTGCCAGCCGCGCAGCGCCGACCTTCGCATCGATGCCGCGATCGGCGACGATCTCGACATTGTGGTCGACGAACAACAGATAGATCAGCACGCCGTTGTTATGGGCGGTGTCCCAGATGCGCAGTTGTGAAAAAATATCCAGCGCGCGGTGACGCGCGGATTGATCGCGGAACAGCGGCGCGCCGTCCAGCGCGCCTTCCACCACGAAGCGGATTTGTCCGGAATGCCCGGCCTCGCCGGCCTTGATCGCCTGCTCGATCGCAGCCAGCACGGCGGGCGTGAAAATGCGCCGCACCCGCCAGCGATGCTCCAGAAGATGCTTGCCGATGCGCTTGATGCCCATAATCTAAAAGTCCCAGATTCTGCCAGCCCTACCAGCTTCCCGATGCGCCGCCGCCACCAAAACTGCCGCCACCGCCGCTGAACCCGCCGCTGTCGCTCGAACTGCTGCCGCCGGAGGAACCGCCCCAGGATGAACCACTGGACCCGCCGGACCATCCGCCGCCTCTTCCGCGCGGAGTTGCTGCGGTGATGCTGTCGCTGAACATCGTGAAGGCCGACGCGATGACGCCGGCGATCCCCGAAACGATCAGCGATCCGAAGATGAACCATGCCACGACCGCGATCAGGCCGCCGGTCGCAATTGATCCGAACAGCCGCCCGAACACGGTGCGAAACACGCCGCCGAGGACGAGCACGATGATGATGGTAAACGGATTGAACGGATTGAGGAACTGGGTAAGGTCGGAGTTGTCGCCCTGCCGCTGGGGCCGCGGCTGCGGCGCCGGCAACGGCTCGCCGTCGACCACCCCGATGATCCGCTCGACACCCGCTGAAATTCCGCCGGCAAAATCGCCGTTCTTGAATTTCGGGGTGATGATCTCGTCGATGATGCGTTTGGACGTGACGTCGTTGAGCGCACCTTCGAGGCCGTAGCCGACCTCGATGCGCAGCTTGCGATCGTTCTTGGCGACCACCAGCAACGCCCCGTCGTCGACCTTCTTGCGCCCGATCTTCCAGGCCTCCGCGACCCGGATTGCATACTGCTCGATGGTTTCAGGCTCGGTCGTCGGCACGATCAGGACCGCGATCTGGCTGCCCTTCCTGAGTTCGAGACCCCTCAGGGTTTGCGTCAGCGCGGCGATATCACCCGCGCTGAGCGTCCCGGTCTGGTCGACCACCCGCCCGGTGAGCGGCGGCACTGCGACATCTGCCCAGGCCGCAAAGGCCCAGCACAAAAGCAGCGCCAGAATGGAGGCTCTTGCAGCCTTCATCGCAGCCCAACCCGTGCAGCGGTACGGTCGTTCGCCAGCATTGGCGGCACCTCTGATGCGAACCCGGTCGTCGAATTATTTTGCAGGGGCGGCCGCCGGCGGGTTGAAATCCACCTTCGGCGCGGTGGAGATTTCCTTTTCGTTCTCGACCGCGAAGTTCGCCTTCGGTTTGTATCCGAACACCATCGCCGTCAGGTTGGTCGGGAACGAGCGGATCGTCACATTGTAGTCCTGCACCGTCTTGATATAGCGGTTGCGCGCCACCGTGATGCGATTTTCAGTGCCTTCCAGTTGCGCCATCAGGTCACGAAACAGCGTATCGGATTTGAGCTGCGGATAGTTCTCGGTCACCACAAGCAGTTTTGACAGCGCGCTGGAGAGTTCGCCCTGCGCGGCCTGGAATTTCGCGAGCGCTCCGGGATCGTTGACGAGTTCCGGCGTCGCCTGGATGCTGCCGACCTTGGCGCGGGCATTGGTGACGCCGAGCAGCACGTCCTTTTCCTGCTGCGCAAACCCCTTCACCGAATTGACGAGGTTGGGCACCAGGTCGGCACGGCGCTGGTACTGGTTCACGACCTCGGACCAGCTCGACTTGACCTGCTCGTCATTGGTCTGGATCGTGTTGTAACCGCAATTGGTGAGGCTCAGCGTCGCCAGCGCCGCCAGCACGGTCCATAATCTGCGCATCGAAATCTCCCGTTACGATTTTTTCGCCAAGTATTCGCCAAGTATCCGCAAGGTATCAGAACGATCCCGCCAGGTAAGCCATCGAAAGGCCGCCTCGGTGGTTATTTTGCCGCGGATGGGTCTTGCCTATCTTTCGCTGAAATAGTCAACATGACCACCCCGATCATGCGAGGACCAATGACCGCATTTGAAACCATCATCGTGGAACGGCCGGAGCCGCGCATCGCGCGGATCGTGATGAACCGGCCCGAGGCGCGCAACGCACAAAACCTGCAGATGACCTACGATCTCAACGCCGCGTTCGATCTCGCAGTGCAGGACGACGCGGTCAAGGTCATCATCCTGGCCGGCAACGGTCCGCATTTCTCGGCCGGGCATGATTTGCGGCCCACCAGTAAAAATGCGGCCGGCGTCGATTTTCCGCCGATCGGAAATTGGGGCGGCTTCGCGGAGGCCAGCACCCATGGCCGCTTTGCGCGCGAGCAGGAGATCTATCTGCAGATCACCCGGCGCTGGCGCAATCTCGCCAAGCCGACCATCGCTGAAATCCATGGCAAATGCATCGCCGGCGGATTGATGCTGGCCTGGGCCTGCGATCTGATCGTCGCCAGCAGCGACGCGGAATTCTGCGATCCCACGGTCACCATGGGTGTGTGCGGCCACGAATGGTTCGTGCATCCGTGGGAACTCGGCCCGCGCAAGGCCAAGGAATTTCTGTTCACCGCCGACGTCTGGAGTGCGCAGGAAGCGCATCGGCTCGGCATGGTCAATCATGTCGTGCCGCGAGCCGAACTCTCCGCCTTCGTGATCGCGCTGGCGCAAAAGATCGCCGCAAAACCATCCTTTGCGCTGAAGATGACCAAGGAGGCCGTTAACCGGTCGGTCGATGTGATGGGTCAGCCGGCCGCGATCGATCAGGCGTTCGGGCTGCATCAGCTCTGTCACGCGCATAACTTTCAGGAATTCGGCATGGTCGTCGATCCCGCCGGCCTTCATCCTTCCGTCAAAAAAACCGCCATTGTGAAGTAATTCAAAAGTGAAGTAATTCAAATGGACCTCACCCTGAGCGACGAGCAGCGTTTGCTGCGCGAAAGCGTCGACCGCTTCATTGCCGAGACCTATGACGCCGATCATCGCCGCCGCGTGGCGGCCGATCCGCTCGGCTTCAGTCCCGAAATCTGGAAGAAATTCGCCGAGCTCGGCTGGCTGGCGCTGCCAATCGATGAAGCCCATGGCGGGCTTGGCGGCGGCGCCATCGAGACCGGCATCCTGATGGAAGCCTTCGGGCGCGGGCTGGTCACCGAGCCGTATCTGTCGACCGTGGTGATCGGCGCGGCCTTGATAGCGGAATGCGGCAGTGAAGAGCAGAAGCAGGCCATTCTTCCCAAAGTCGCCGACGGCTCGTTGCGTCTGGCGTTCGCGCATTCGGAGCGCTCAGCGCGCTTCGATCTCGC
The DNA here is from genome assembly GCA_963771225.1 of uncultured Pseudomonadota bacterium. Classification (GTDB taxonomy): domain Bacteria; phylum Pseudomonadota; class Alphaproteobacteria; order Rhizobiales; family Xanthobacteraceae; genus Bradyrhizobium. The sequence continues at coordinate 175,758 of CAVYSR010000024.1, forward strand.
TGAGGTCAACACCACGGCAGGGCGAACGCCTAGCGGCTGGCGCCTCGATGGCCACAAGACCGCGGTGCTCGACGGCAACGCCGCTGATTACATCATTGTCTCGGCCCGCCTCGCCAATAACGATGGCGCGCCGGGCAAGCTTTGCCTGTTTCTGGTGCCGTCAGGCACCACAGGTCTCGGCTTGCGGGATTATTCGCGGCTCGGCGGCGGCCGGGCCTGCAACCTCGATCTCGACGGCGTTCAGCTTGCCGCCGACGCGCTGCTCGGAGACGGCAGGGACGTCTTGCCGAAAATCGAAGGCGTGGTCGACCGCGCGCTGGCCGCGCTCGGCGCCGAAGCCGTCGGCATCATGCAGATCATGCTCGACATGACGCTCGACTATACCAAGATCCGCAAGCAGTTCGGCCGGCCGCTGGCCGCCAACCAGGTGATCCGTCATCGCCTCGCCGACATGGCGATGCAATGCGACGAGGCGCGCTCGATAGCGCTGCGCGCCGCATTGATGGCCGACGCCGAACCGGTCGCGCGCGGCCGTGCCGCGTCCGGCGCCAAGGCCAAGATCGGCAAATGCGCGCGTTTCGTCGCCGAGCAATCGGTCCAGCTTCACGGCGCCATGGGTGTCACCGAGGAGCTCGAGATCGGCTCCTACTTCAAGCGGCTGCTCGCCTTCGATACCTTGTTCGGCGGCAGCGCCCATCACTATCGCCGCCACGCCGCGTTGGGCGGCCGGCCGGTTCAAACCTGAGCGGAGCGCAACATGGACCTTAGTTTCAATGCCGAAGAGCGCGCCTTCGAGCAAGAAGTCCGCGACTTCATCGCCGCAAACCTGCCGGCGGAAATGAAGCACGCGCAGTCGTTGACGCCTTCGGTGTTCTCCGACCCGGACATCGGCATCGCCTGGCAGAAATCGCTGCATAAAAAAGGCTGGGGCGCGCCGGGATGGCCGGTGGAACATGGCGGACCCGACTGGACCTCGGCGCAGCGCTGGATTTTCGAGGCCGAATGCGCCCGCGCCGGCGTGCCGAGCGTCAACGTCATGGGCGTCAAGATGGTCGGCCCCGTCATCATCGGCTTCGGCTCGCCGGAGCAGAAGAATTTTTATCTGCCGCGGATTCTTTCCGGCGACGATTATTGGTGCCAGGGCTATTCCGAGCCCGGTTCCGGCTCCGACCTCGCCTCGCTGAAGACCCGCGCGGTCCGCGACGGCGACGACTACATCATCAACGGCACCAAGATCTGGACCACGCATGCCCATCACGCCAACCGCATGTTCGCCCTGGTGCGCACCAACGACACCGAGCGCCAGCAGGACGGCATCAGCTTCATCCTGATCGACATGAAGAGCCCGGGCATCACGACAAGGCCGATCCTGACCATCGGCGGCGACCACGAGGTCAACCAGGTGTTCTTCGACGACGTGCGCGTGCCCGTCGCCAACCGCGTCGGCGAGGAGGGCAAAGGCTGGACCTACGGCAAATATCTGCTCGAATTCGAGCGCGGCTCCGGCATCGCCTCGGCCAAGCTGCGCGAGGCGCTCAAGACCGTCTCTGATCTCGCCGAATCCGACGCCACCGGACGCGCCATCGATGATCCCGATATTTGCTTGCAGATGTCCGAGATCGAGGTCGACATCGATACGCTCGAGATGACCGAACTAAGGGTGCTGTCTGCGCTGCAGACCGGACAGAATCCCGGCGCGGTATCATCGCTGTTGAAGCTGCGCGTCAGCGAAATCCGCCAGGCCGTGACCCGGCTCGGCGTCGAGGTGATCGGCAATGACGGCCTCTATGTCGAGCCGATGCGGCCGTTCTACAGGCTCAACGAGGCGCCGGGGATACCCGAAGCGATGTTGCCGGTGGTGCCGGAATATCTCAACAGCCGCGCCTATACGATCTTCGGCGGCTCGTCGGAAATCCAGCGCGACATCGTCGCCAAGATGGTGCTGGGGCTGTAGGACATTCCGGGACGAGCAAACCCGGATCGACCGTAGCCCGGATGAGCGAAGCGACATCCGGGTCAGCGGCATGTTTGTTCCCGGATGTCGCTTCGCTCATCCGGGCTACCATAGCGGCGCCCGGTTACACCCGCGCCGCCTTCGCTTCCCGGATCGCCTGCCAGACCTTCAACGGCGACAGCGGCGTGTTGAGGGTCTTGATGCCGAGTTCACTCAAGGCATCCATCACGCCATTGGTGATGCAGGGCGGGCCGCCGATCGCGCCGGATTCGCCGCAGCCCTTGGCGCCCAAGGGATTGGTGCGGCAGGGCGCGGAATCATCCAGCGTGACCTCGATGGGGGGAATATCGTCGGCGCGCGGCACGCAGTAGTCCTGATAGCTCGCGGTCAGCAATTGACCTTCGGCGTCATACGACACGCCCTCATACAGCGCCTGACCGATGCCCTGCGCGACGCCGCCGTGAACCTGGCCCGTCACCAGCATCGGATTGACCGCGACCCCGACGTCGTCGACCGTGGTGTAGCGCACGACCTTGCTGACGCCGGTTTCCGGATCGATCTCGACTTCGCAGATATGGGTGCCGTTCGGCCAGCTTGGCCCGTCGACTTCGCCTTCGCTATCCACGCTCAGCCGCGCGCCGGTCTCTTTGCTTGCGATATCGAACAGGCCGATCCGCTTGTCGGTGCCGACCACCGTGAGCCAGCCGTCGCGATATTCGATATCCTCGACCGCGGCTTCGAGCAGGTTCGATGCCTTCTCGCGCGATTTCGCGATCAGGTCGTTGGTGGAGACCGCGACCGCGGTGCCGCCGACGAACAGCGAGCGCGAACCGACGCTGCCGAATCCGGTAGCCAAGTCCGTGTCGCCCTGCACCACATCGATTTGATCGATGGAGATGCCGAGCGATGCCGCCACCATCTGCGAATAGGTGGTTTGCAGCCCCTGCCCCATCGCCTGGGTACCCGAATGCAGAATGATGCGCCCTTCGGCAGTGGCATGCAGGCTGACTTTTTCGGTATGCGCGCGCCCACCGGTCCATTCGATGTAGCTGGTCAGGCCGCGGCCGTAGAGCAGGCCTTTCTTTTTGGCCGCCTTCTTGCGCGCGGCAAAGCCGTCCCAGTCCGCCAGTTTGGAGGCGCGCTCCAGCATATGCGCGAACGCGCCGCTGTCGTAAACTTGACCGACCGCGTTGGTGTAGGGCAGCTGCGCGGGTTTGATGTAATTTACTTTTCGGATCGCGCGCGGGTCCATTCCGATCTGGCGCGCCGCGGCATCCATCAGCCGCTCGACGATGAACACGCCTTCCGGCCGGCCTGCGCCACGATAGGCGCCGACCGGAGCGGTGTTGGTCATGACCGCCTTGATCTCGTAGTGAACCAGCGGAAGATCGTAGACGCCGGACTGCACGAAGGGACCGAGCACCAGAGGAATGATGGCGCCGGTGCCCGTGAGATAGGCGCCGGTGCCGCCGACCGAACGCACCCGATAGGCCAGCACGCGGCCCTTGGCATCGAGCGCGAATTCGCCTGTTGATGTCAGGTCGCGGCCATGGGTGCCACCGACGAACTCGTCGGTGCGGTCGCCGCGCCAGCGCACCTTGCGTCCCAGCTTGACGGCGGCATAGGCCACGATGCCGTCTTCCGGATAGAGGCTGGTCTTCTGGCCGAAGCCGCCGCCGATATCGCCGACCAGCACGCGAACGCTTTCCTTCGGCCGCTTCAGCACGGCCTCAGCAAGCAGGTCGCGGGTCGAGCCCGGCGTTTGTGATTGTGTGTGCAGGATCAGCCGCCCGGATTTCGGGTCGACCTCGGCGATGGTGCTGCGCGGCTCCATTGCGGACGGGATCAGCCGCTGGCTGACGAGATCGAGCGAGACAACATGAGCGGCCTTGGCGAACGCCGCTTCGACCGCGGCGGCATCGCCATAGCTCATGACGGCCGCGATATTGTCGGGTGCCCCGGCCCACACCACGGGCGCGCCGAGCCTGGTCGCGAGAAGCGGATCGACCACCGACGGCAGCACGTCGTATTTGACCGAGATCGCCTCGGCCGCGGTCTGCGCCGCGACCCGCGACGTCGCCACCACAGCGGCGACCGGTTCGCCGGCAAAGCGCACGAGTTCGTGCGCCAATAGCCGGCGCGGCGGCGCCGTCATCGGCGAACCATCGGGCCGCGGGAATACCAACAGCGTCGGAAGGGTGCCGACATCTTCAGCGACCAGATCCGCGCCGGTATAGACCGCTTCGACACCCGGCATCCCAGCCGCTTCCTTGGTATCAACCGACACAATCCTCGCATGGGCATGCGGCGAACGCAGTACATGCAGCCACAGCGCGCCGTCTTCCGGCTTGTCGTCGATGAACTGCCCTTTCCCGGTGAGCAGCCGCTGGTCTTCAAGACGCTTGACCGGCTGGCCCGCACCGAAACGCATATTGCCGGGAAGAATATTCATCGATTTATCCTTCAGAGATTTTGTTGGAGTTGTTCTAGTGCTTTTTTGGCTCGAAACAACTCGCCGACATCCGCCGCTCCCGCAACACCGCCTCTACCGCCTGGCGCTCATTCGCCGTCAAGGCCGCCTGGGGTGCGACGGGATCGCCCCGGTGGGATCACGGACGGTGCCGGTGCATGGGCCTTGCGCGATCACATCGGCGCCGTCGGCGCGAGCGAAGCATTGATTCGAATAGGTTCTGAGAACGCCGTTGATGCGTCCGCATACCGGCGCATATTGCTCGGTGCAGACGGTCGGGCGGCGCGCGCCATCCTCCTTCGGCGAGAGCTGTGCCGTCACGGCCCCGCTGATCAGATCTGAAGCGCGGGCCGGAGTTGTCGAGAGCGGAGATGCCGGAGCGATAAGGGCGGCCAGCATGGCGGTGCTTGCGGTGATCATGGCGAACACTCCAAATGTGCTTGGCGAGATTTGCTCGGTTGCCGGAGCCTTTTCCGTTCCGATGGAATCGGAACGGAGGCTCTATCTCTGCAGCCTTATTTCTTCTTGGGCGGTGCAGCGGGAGGCGAGGTGACGGTCGTGGTGGACACCGGCGCGGAGGGAGGGGTCGGCGGCGGAGGCGGCAGGGTCAGTCCCTGCTGATTGACGAATTTCTCGACCTTGTCCTTCGGGCCCCCCGGCCCGTTGTGCTGAGCGGCGGTCTGCGCCCACGCAAGGGAGATATTGAGCCCGAGCATGACGGCGGCGAAAACAAGAAACACAGTGGTTGATTTCACGGGCATGATGTCCCTCGAATTGGTTGGTTGCGACATTTGGTTGCGACTTGGAGTCCGGCCGTTTCAGCCCGACAATGACTTTGACGGACAGGGTCGAACTTTTGCGCAATATTTTTTTCGAGGGCCGTTGAAACGGAGGACTACTTCATCCCGGTGGGCGCAGCTGGCCGCGCCGCGGGCACAGCGGCTGGGGCAGACATCGTAGCGGCCGGACGACTTCCAAACATCGGCCCGGAGTGGTCAGCCTGGACCGACCCATGGCCCGGCTCGCGGCCTGCCTGCGCCGCCCCTACCTTGGCTGCTGCCGCGGTACCGGCGCGGGCACTCGCAGCCTGCCGCGCCGCTTCGGCCTGCTGGCGGGCGTCAATCGTTTTGTTTTCTTCGTTCGGACGATCGGCGAACTGATGGTCAGGCGTGGGGCTGCAATTGGTCGCTGCGGAAGCGTTCGCCTTGGGTGCTGCTGCCTTGGGTGCTCCGGCTGCCGCGCCGGTTTCCGTGTTCACGGCCTCGCCAGACTGATGGCCCGGCCAGCACGGCTCCGTCGATGTTATGGCCGGCCTCGGCGGCGCGGGAGCATCGGCAACAGACCGTCGCACCGTGGCTTTCTCGGCCATCGGTGCTGCCGAGCCGCGGACGGCTGGATCAGTCTCCAACCGATAAACCGACCAGGATGCCACGCCCGCAACCATTAGCACCGTGCATGCCGCCGCCATTCGCCAAGTCCGCGCCGACCAGGCGCCGCCAGGAATCCAGCGCCGGAGTGCCGAAATCCCGGCGCCTTGCCGCGGCGCCAAACCCGTCGCGGCCGCGCGATCGGCTTCAAGCATTTCTTCGACCAGATGGGAGGGAGCTGTCTGCGGTGATTGCTCGATAGCGTCGACGAAGGCTGCCGCCGATCCTGCATCCAGGCGGGCCGCGGCCGAGCGGAGCGTCGCTTCGGCGACGGTCCGGCGCGCCGGTTCCGCGTCCGAACCGGAAAGCAGCGCAGCAAGTGCTGCGGTATAATGCTCGGCGTCCGCCAAGGTGTCCGGCCCACGGTGGGTTGACGCATCGCCTGCTTGCGACAGAGCCTTTGCGGCCTCGCGGCAAAACGCCTGAAGTTCCGCAGGGGGATCGGCCTGGCCGTCCTCCAGCGGGCGCTCACACAGCGCCTCAATCAGGGCGATAATTTCGCTCTTTTCCAACGTCTGACACTCCTTACCATCCGTTAGACGGACAGCTTCCATTTTTTGACCGCGTCCGCGCCACCGATTTCTTCGCGCAGCTGTTTTTTTACCTTTTGAGCGAGCTTATGCACGTTCTCGACCGGAAGGCCGACGAGACGGGCAATTTCCCGTGCCGGCTGACCGCTCAACGCCAACTCCAGATATAGGCGCTCGGTGGCGTCGAGCCGAGGGAGCGCGTGCTGCAGGGCGGCCAGTGCCTGTTCCAACAAACCAGCCGACTGCTCCTCGAGCAGCTTGTCCTCCGGCGTCGGCACCGCGAAGTCCTCAGCACCGCCGGCAAGCACACTCTCTTCCGCCGCGGAGATGTCGATCGTCTGGCCGCCGCGCCCTTCCGCATGGTAACCGAGCGGAAGCGCCGTTCGGACGCGAGCCAACGCCTCGGCGACGTCGGCGACGGTGAATGGTGTCTCGGCGCGCGGCAGGCGGGCAAGCAGCGACAGGTGGGTCGGGCGGCGAGCCGCTCCCAGTAAAGCAGCCGGAAGACCGCTTGATCAAGCGTCGATAGCCGCTGGATCGCAGCCGGAAGACGCCGGCGCGGCAAGATGGTTCGTACATAATCGATGACCAGGTTCTCGATGACATGCAGGATGAAGCCTGACGGGCTGCCACGGCCCGAATAAGCGCGCAGGCGCTGCAAATCGTGCTTTAGCAGCGCCTCGCAGACGGACTGGTAAGCGTCCTCGCGGTTTGACTGGTGATCTTTGCCAGGCAGATTCCGCAAGATGATGCGCCGCATGTCGTCGGCAAAGAACGCCTCAAAGGCACGCCATCCGGCGTCGGCGTTGAGCGCCAGAAGCTTGACCACCCGTTCCGACAACAGGTCGCGCACCACGAGTGCGGCATAGATGCGGACCCGCGCCCGTCCGTCAAAGCCCTTCAGCCGCGCAAAACCGTCGGCGCGAAGTGCCGCCATAACGTCGCGAAACGCCGATTCCGTCTCGGCCCGGTCCTGGGTGACGCGCAAGCAAGCGGTCCACACCAGGTCGGCAAGAGCCCGGGTTAGCGTGGCCGCCGCCCCGGCGTCGCCCCGCAGGGCGGCCGTCAGCAACTCGCGTTCTGGATCGGCATCTGCGGTCACGGTTTCCCTATCTCGTCCGGCGCTCCCAATGACAGGCAAACGCGGCAAGATTTCAAGTCCTGCTCTCCGTTTTGGCGGGACCCGGCAAAAAAACCTTCCCTGTCCGTCTAACGCTTCAGCGACCCGACAACGGCTCGCCTGACCCTGCGACGAAGGAGCGTCCAATGCCCGGCAAATGGAAGATTCTGGCTACTCTGCTCTCACTCTGCCTGCTGCAAGGCGGCGGAGCCCACGCCGAGACCGACAATCCGGAGGGTTACCGCCTCTCCGATCCGGTGGTCCACGGTAACCTCGCGATCTATTTTGTATTCGGCAAATCCCGCGGCGGACCCATTCCGCTTACCTTGCAGGAGGCACTGGCCAGGAAGGTCATCACGGTGCGCGAGACCGGCCAGGTCAACGAGCTTCAGGTCGAAAACATCGGCGCGGACGAAGTCTTCATTCAGTCGGGTGACATCGTGAAAGGTGGACAGCAGGATCGCGTGCTGAGCGTCAGCATGCTGCTGCCGCCTCACTCGGGCGCGATACCTATCAACTCGTTTTGCGTCGAAAGTGACCGCTGGTCGGCGCGGGGCGTCGAAGACGCGCGGACGTTCTCAAGTGCGAGCGCGGCACTGCCGTCCCGTTCGGCCAAGCTGGCGATCGCCAGCGGATTGACGAAACCGCCAGGCGACGGTTCGGTCGGCACACGCCAGCAGGAGGTTTGGAAGAGCGTCGCACAGATCCAGCAGAAGCTATCTGCAAATCTGGGCTCACCGGTTGCGGCGCCGCGATCGCGGTCCAGCCTGCAGCTGACGCTTGAGGATAGCCATCTTGCCGGCGAACAGGCCGAATATGTCGCGACCCTGCAGCCAAAGGGTGAGCAGAGTGATGAGATCGTCGGCTATGTGTTTGCGGTGAACGGCAAGATCAATAGCGCCGACATCTATCCATCCAACGGATTGTTCCGGAAGATGTGGCCGAAGCTGTTGCGCGCCAGCGTCACCGAGGCGATCGGCGAGCGCACCGCGGACAGCGCCCCGGCTCCGCCGACCGCAGCGGTGTCCGGCTTCATCGGCTCGGCAGACAGTGGCCGCGCGGTCGAGACCAAGGCAGGCGAGCGGGCGAGCGTACACATGCGCGATAGCACCAGAGCAATGGTCCTGGAATCCCGGCCCGCGAATGCTCCGGCAGCAGGCTGGGTTTATCGCAATTATCTCGCCAAGTGATGCGCGGGGATCGGCCTGAACCAATGGACGCGCCGAAGCAGGGATCTCGTCTTGCCCGGCGCGTCGCAGAAAACCGGCCGCAACCCCGGCAAAGTCAAAAATATCAACCGTGCAGGCCGTTCAGGATAACCGGAATCAAGGGTAGCAGGCTGATGCCGATGTTCCACGGCAGGCAACTTTTGATGGTATCAAAATCCGATGGGCGGAGCGTTGCCCCTCTTCCCGCTCGGTAGCTATATTCACTGAACGCCAGTCTCGACAAATGATATACCGTCGCACCTGGTCCAAGGATCAAATACAGGATCGCGATAACCAGCCCGCCCGCCCCAGCGGCGCCGAATGTCGATCCAACCGCTCCCATTTTTGATATCTCCCTCGTATCGCTCGATGATCTTGCGAACGAAGGCTCGACGTCAAGGGCAGCGAACTCAAACGGTCCGCGAACTAACGTTGAAATCAGCCATGGTCGGGATCGAGCCTACGAAAATTCGATCTTCGCGAAGATGCGCGCTCCCAAATATCGAAAACAACCCCATGCAAAGTAGCAGGCGGCCGGCATGGATGCTTCGAAAGCGAGTTGACACGTCGGGCAAATCACGGGCATTCTTTCATCATCCCGTAATCTTCAAGCGCCCGTCGCCCCGCTATAGCGGGCGCGTCCGTCGCGATTGCAGCCGAAAAATCCTGATCCACACTTGAAATTGCACCGGACCGCCGCGGCGAGCGATCGCCTGCGCGTGGCCGAACCGCGCGCTTGACGCGTGCGCCTGCCGAGGACCTCAACATGGACACCGCTCCCGACCCCACACTCTCGACGGCGATCGCCGCAACCGACCAAACCAAAGCCGCCGCAGCCCCGCGGATAAAACTTCTGTCGCACGGCTTCTCGATCGACCATCCAGATCCGGAGCTCGGCGAACAGCTCATGGCGAACGCGCTGGGGGTTGCCGATCGCGACGCGATGCATGGCATCCTCCGGCAATTGGTAAGAGCCAGCGTGAGCGGGGAGAAGCCCGACGAGGTCAACCTCTCCTTCATGATTTCGATGGTGAAGAGCATCAAGCCCCGGGATTCCGTCGAGGCCATGCTGGTGGCGCAGATGGTCTCGGTTCATGTGATGGCGATGCGATGCGCCCATCAGCTCGCCAATGCCGATGACCTCGCCCAGCATGACAGCGCCGCGCGCGCATTGGGCAGGCTCGCCCGCACCTTTCCCGCCCAGATCGAGGCGCTGAACCGCTACCGGAGCCATGGCGAGCCTGCCATCACCGTGCAGAACGTGAAGGTGGAGGACGGCGGCAACGCCATCGTCGGCAACGTCACGCAGCATGCGAGCGTGATCGTTTCCGACAAGAAGCCGGCATCCGCGTCGCGGAAGACGCCGAAGGCCGCGGGCTCCAGGCGACAGCGCGATTCCGCTGATGCCAGGCGAGAAGCACCAGAATGAGTGGTCACATCAGGGATACCGGCCCGATGCTGGCAAGCCCGCGCTGTGGGGCCAAAACCCGCACCAGTGGCGCGTGCCGCTCGCCGGCGGCGCACGGCAAGAGGCGCTGCCGCATGCACGGCGGCGCACCAGGGATCGGGCGCGCCAAAGGCAAACCGGAACGCGCGCAAGCACGGCCTGTTCACTGGGGATGCGATCGCGGAGCGAAGGCAGATACGGGCGCTGTTGGGTGAAGCGCGGAAGCTGTTGGAAGAGATGAAGTGATTCTTGTCGGCACTGATCTTTTGGACTTCATGTGCATCTGGAATTGTCTTATATATGGATCATAAGAGCTTAAATGTTCTATTTATGAAGCAATGTTATTGAGTTCTTAGCGGCTCTGCTCTATATATAAAGCACGCAGACCGTCTTGATCTATTTACGAGACAAATCATGCCGAAGACTCAACGCCCTCTATCTCCCTATGCGGCTGACGCGGTCCGACTTCTGGGCCAACTCGTCCGCAAATCCCGCATCGAGAAGCGGATGACGACGACCGATGTCGCGGTCCGTTCGGGCATCTCGCGTGGGCTGTTGCATAGGATCGAAAAAGGCGACCCTGCCTGTGCCATTGGCGCCGTCTTTGAGGTCGCCGCTATTGTCGGTGTTCACCTCTTTGATCTTGAACGCTCCACCATGGCGCATGTGCTCGAAACCAACCGCGAAGTGATGCGACTTCTGCCGCGATCGGTTCGCCGTCAACGCACCGAAGTCAACGATGACTTCTAAGCCAAATTCCACGCAAGCGCCCACGGAAGCGTATGTCTGGGCATGGCTTCCCGGAACCACGAAGCCCGTGGTCGCGGGATTGCTGACCTCGGTTGGCGCGGACCTCCAATTTACTTACGGCCGCAGCTATCTGGGCCGAAAGGACGCGATTGCGATCTATACGCCCGAGTTGCCTTTAGAGAGCGGCACCTTGCCGCTTTTGAACAACCTCAGCATGCCGAATTCCATCCGCGATGCTGCGCCCGATGCGTGGGGACGCCGCGTCATTCTCAACCGGAAGTTTGGCGCAAAGGGCAAAGACCTCGATTCCGCCGAACTGGACGAGTTGACGTTTCTCCTGGAGTCAGGCTCGGACCGTATCGGCGCGCTGGATTTTCAGAAGTCGGCTGATCGCTATGAAGCGCGTGAAGGCGGCGCCGCGTCTCTTGAAGAGCTTTTGACGGCGGCGGATCGCGTCGAAAAAGGAACGCCGCTCACACCCGAACTCGGCCGTGCGCTGGTTCATGGAACATCGATCGGCGGCGCGCGCCCGAAAGCCGCCATCACGTCCGACGATAAGAAATACATCGCAAAGTTTTCCTCGCAAACCGATCTCTACAGCGTCGTGAAGGCCGAATACATCGCCATGCGTCTCGCGGCAGACGCAGGGTTGAGCGTGGCTCCTGTCCGCCTGGAGTATGTCGCCGGTAAAGACGTGCTGCTGGTTGAGCGCTTCGACCGCGTGAAAAAGGACGATGGCTGGGTACGAAAGCTGATGGTGTCGGCGCTGACGCTTCTCGAACTCGATGAAATGATGGCGCGCTATGCCAGCTACGAGAACCTTGCCACCATCATCCGCCATCGTTTTACGGACCCGAAGCCGACCTTGCGCGAGTTCTATTCGCGCCTTGTCTTCAACGTCCTTTGCGGCAATACCGACGACCACGCGCGGAACCATGCCGCTTTCTGGGATGGCTCCCGCCCGACGCTGACGCCCGCTTATGACATCTGCCCGCAAGCGCGCACCGGCAGTGAAGCCAATCAGGCCATGCTCATCTTGGGGAATGAAAAACAGAGCCAGATCACGCTTTGCTTGAAAGCGGCGCCTTCGTTTCTCTTGAACGAGACAGGGGCCGCAACCATCATCAAAGACCAGATCAAAGTGATCAAAAACCGTTGGTCGGCGGTGTGTAGGGAGGCCAAACTTTCAGAGGTCGATAAAAACCTGTTTTGGCGGCGGCAATTTCTCAATCCCTATGCCTTCCGTGATGCGCCCAAGGCGATCACGAGCCTCATCGATTAGCCGCTTCGGCCTATCAGCCTTCGTCGTCTTCCTCATGGCGGTCAGGGTCTAGATTGCCCTTGCCTCTCAGGGCTAGGCCATGAGCCGCGAGGTCATCGACATTCGCACTTTTGATCGTGAGATCGCCGATCGGGCAGCGGAAAAGCTCGAGAAAGAAACGGTACGCCGTCCAACTGCATTGATCGTACAAAGTAGGATCGGTCGCCCCGGCGATTCAGTCCGCTACCAGCAACCGCATAGTTGCGTGGTATTGGAGACTTCGCTTGCCAACGAGCGCAGTGAGGTCAATCTGGGCATCCTTGTCGGTATACGTTCCGCTAAATCCGAGGCTGACGGTTCCCTTTCCCGCCATGGACCGCTCAACGGGTGCCGGGGTGTGCTCTTGATTGGTAAACTCACCTTTCCATTTTCCACCGGAGCAAGTGTAGGTGCCGATGAAATAGTAAAACTCCGTACCACCTAACATCGTCCCATCGCGCAACACCATAACGCCGTCAGAGCCACCGACCACGCCGTCCCGTGCTTTTGAGCTATAGAAGTAAAGTCCGTTCGTAATCATATGCCGGTTCCGCGTGTCAAAGGACTTCAAAGCGCGTTGATGCCTTCTTTCGAGAAGCCTTCTTCGAGGGTGAGGTCATCGCAGCCTATGGTGCCGCTATGGTCGCGGCGTTCCAAGTACTGATCAACTGCCTTGAGGAGAACGGAGCGGTAGAGCCCAGACAGTTTCCTGATGCACTTGGCGTTTACATGGAGATGGTCAAGAGTAGTAAGGGTGCCGTGAGCGACGTGACACTCGCCGTGCTCCACGACATACGGACAGCGACACTGACTTAGAACGCATACCCATGGCATCGCGACGACTGAGGCACCAGCCCTGCGGACCCCAAGCGATCCTCGATGGCCAATAGCCGGTGCAGGCATTGCTTGTGGGAGGCGCCGCCGGCACCCGTTGATACAGATCAATCGTCGGCCGCCCATTGCGCGCAACCTCGCCAGGCGCGACGTGCCCCTTTTCGAGGAGATTAGCCATGAGTGGTGCTGGAGTGGGCTGGATAGCAGCCATCATCATCGGCGGGATTGCAGGCTGGCTGGCAGAGCAATTCATGAAAAGTAACATGGGCATGATCATGAATATTGTGCTCGGCATCGTCGGTGCGGCAATTGCCAGCGCCATTCTGAGCTACTTCGGGATCGTCTTGGGAGGATGGATCGGTTACCTGATTTGCGGCTTCATAGGCGCGGTCTTGCTGATCTGGATCGTGCGGGCGATACGGCCTGCTTGAGAACATCAGCGATAGCACGCGATTGTTTGCCCGGCCGCAGCGCGCACCGCCAAACAAGACGGTGTCGGCTACGACGGAACAACTTCGGCTCTCTCCCACTTCCCCCAAGCCTTCCGCGAGTGCCTTCGTACCTTCCGGGCTGAACGCTGCTACTCAGTTGGGTTGTAATGCAGTTGGATCATAAGGAACTCCCAGCTCTCTTCAGCGTTGATCGCCGCTTGCCGAGAGGTGAAACCATGCGCGCAAAGAAGTCATCAGCACCACGCATCGTTTCAGTGCTGACTGAACTGGCCAGCCCGGGCAATTCATCTGCGAACACGTGCCTCGCGCTTCACAACTGCTAATGGTCGGACGCGTGATAGATCCAAACTCTTGTACGCGACCTTCTCAACCGCGTTCTTCAAGAGCTTGATACCCCAGCGAGACAGCATCTCTTTCGAGCCGTAGTCTCGACCCACCGACTTCGGACCCCGGTGTCCAGTGAGCGCGTCCCGCAGCTCCTCATCAGGCGAGGCCTTGCGGAGCGCATCCTTGAAGCTGTGCCTGAATGAGTGAAAAACCTTCGCGGTGTCGAGGATGCCAACATGGCCTCTCAGGTAACCGCCCCACCACTTTGACCAAGCAGCACGGCGGGCCTGTGGTTTCGCGCTGCCATGCTCAGGAGCAATCAGTGGGAACAGCCACGCATCTGCCCCGGCCCGCCTCCGCTCAGCGACGTACTTCAGGAAGCCCAGCTTCACAAGTTGTGAATGAATTGGCACAACACGTTCGGAGGACTTCGTCTTGAGGCTCTTGCCCGCCTTACGTTCAGCGACGATGTAGATCAGCGGCGCACGGGTCACATCGTCTTCCTGCACGTTCGAGACCTTTAGACCTGCCAGTTCCGCTTGCCGCGCTCCGTTGAATAGCGACAACAATGGGAGCCAGACACCTGCAGCACCCTCTGCCCCCTCTGGCCACTGGTGAGAAGTGAACAACGGATCATCAAATATCCGCTGCAGTTCGCTGAAGACGAATGGAGCGCGCTCGGACCGCTCTTCCTCGACGCGCATCTTCTGAAACGGGTCAGACCACGGCGTATCATCAGGAACGATGCCGTTGTGATTTCCCCAACCCGCAATGGCTTGTACAGCGCCCAGTTGCTTGCTGACGGTGTCGCGGGAGAAAGGCTGATTTTTAAGGATGTTATTGAGTTATCAGCGCTTCTTGGTGCGCTGGCGCTCCCTAGGGGAATCGAACCCCTGTTTTCGCCGTGAGAGGGCGACGTCCTAACCGCTAGACGAAGGGAGCGGACGCCTCAGGCAATAGCCTTGAAATCCGCCGGCCGCAAGGTGGGCCAGGTGGGCTCGATCAGGGTTCGCTGACGAATTTCAGCCGGCCGGTGGGCTTGAGCGACTTGGCGTCGAAGGTGCGGATTTCGGTCACCCCGCCGATATCCAGCGTCACCACCAGCCGGTCGCGGGCAAAGCCGGTCGAAACGATGCGGGCGCCTTTCGGCAAGGTTGCGGTGGCGTCGACGGCGACCGCAATTCCCTCGGTACGGAAAAGGCGATAGCCGACGGCGATCAGGACGGCGCCTACCGCCAGCGCCGTGGTCAGGCCGGCAATCAGCATCAGCCATCGCACCCGCGCGAACAGCGCGGCCTGCTCCGGGGTCGGTTCGGGTGCAACGATCTCGGTCATGCAAAACTCGGTTTAATCCGCGGGTATTTCATTCGCAGAGCCTCCGTTCCGATTGAATCGGAACGGAGGCTCTGCTCCTTATATTTGACGCGTTTTCTTCACGCGAACCGGTTTCCACTTCGCTCGAAAACGCTCTAAGACCAGTATCCATTTTTCTAAGGAATAAGCGCTGGAACAAGGCTCTTCGTTGGAACAGGGTTCGTCGTCAAATAGCGGTCAAAAGCTTGTCGTCACCGTGGCCGGCGACGAGGCATCGCCCCGGCTCGACCGCGTGCTCGCGGTGCGCCGCCCGGAGCTGTCGCGATCGCGGCTGAAGGCGCTGATCCTCGCGGGCCAGGTCACGATCAAAAGCGCCCCCGTCCGCGACCCCGCTTATCATGTCGCCGCCGGCGATACGATCACAATCGACGTGCCGGAGGCGGTCGCCGCGGAGCCCTCCGGCGAAGATATCGCGCTCGATATCGTCTATGAGGATGACGACATCATCGTCATCGACAAGCCCAAAGGGCTCGTGGTGCATCCGGCCGCCGGCCATGAAACCGGAACGCTGGTCAATGCGCTGATCGCCCATTGCGGCGCCAGCCTTTCCGGGATCGGCGGGGTCCGGCGGCCGGGCATCGTGCATCGGCTCGACAAGGACACCACCGGGCTGATGGTGGTGGCGAAGAACGACCGGGCGCACCAGTCGCTATCCGCGCAATTCGCCGATCACGGCCGCACCGGCGCGATGCGGCGCGGCTACATGGCGTTCGCCTGGGACGTGCCCAACCGCCAGCGCGGCACCGTCGATGCGCCGATCGACCGGCATCCGTTCGCCCGCGAGAAGATGGCGGTGCGCGACGGCGGCCGCGAGGCCATCACCCATTGGGAAATCCAGGAATCCTTCCACGGGCGCGACGGCAAGCCGATCGCAGCACTGCTGGCCTGCCAGCTTGAGACCGGCCGCACCCATCAGATCCGGGTGCATCTGGCCCATATCGGCCACCCACTGCTGGGCGACAGTGTCTATGGCCCGCACTTCAAGACCAAGGCCAGCCACCTCGGCCCCGCGAGCCAGGCCGCCCTGGCCGACCTCGATCGCCAAGCGCTACACGCATACCTTCTGGCGCTGGAACACCCCCAAACCGGGGCGATTTTGGAGTGGATTTCGGATTTACCCCCCGATCTCACCCTGTTGAGAAACGCGCTGCGAGCGACGCAATGACGCAGGTCTTTTGAAAAAGCGATGCTATGCCAACAGGTTATGGCAGCCACACGGGGACGTGACCCCCGCTACGCTTCCAAAAGCCGTTCGATTTAGTGTATGTTGCACCTGCGTTGAATATCCAACGCGGAACATCGCAGCGCGACTGGCTTTAACACAGCGGCCGCCTGCCTGGCCCGCCGCTATCGGGGGCCTGAACCACTGGAGGGCGCTAAAATGGCCCGTACAGCTACCCTGCCGATTCTCAACGGAGAATCCGGCCTTTCAAGATACCTCGCCGAGATCCGCAAATTTCCGATGCTGGAACCCCAGCAGGAATACATGCTCGCCAAACGCTGGCGCGAGCATGACGATCGCGACGCGGCACATCACCTTGTCACCAGCCATCTCCGGCTCGTGGCCAAGATCGCCATGGGCTATCGCGGCTACGGATTGCCGATCTCCGAGGTCGTCTCGGAAGGCAATGTCGGCCTGATGCAGGCGGTGAAGCGGTTCGAGCCCGAAAAGGGGTTCCGTCTCGCTACCTACGCCATGTGGTGGATCAAGGCGTCGATTCAAGAGTACATCCTGCGTTCGTGGTCGCTCGTGAAGATGGGCACCACCGCGAACCAGAAGAAGCTGTTCTTCAACCTGCGCAAGGCGAAGAGCAAGATCTCCGCGCTGGACGAGGGTGATCTTCACCCCGACCAGGTGAAGCTGATTGCCAAGCGCCTCGGCGTCACGGACCAGGACGTGGTCGACATGAACCGCCGCCTCGGCGGCGATGCGTCGCTCAACGCGCCGATCCGCGACGACGGCGAGGCCGGCGAATGGCAGGACTGGCTGGTCGACAATTCGCCCAACCAGGAAGCCATCATGGCCGAGCATGAGGAGTTCGATCATCGCCGCGAGGCGCTGAACGGCGCCATCGGCGTGCTCAACCCCCGGGAACGCCGCATCTTCGAGGCGCGGCGTCTGGCGGAAGATCCGATGACGCTGGAAGACCTCGCGAGCGAATTCGGCGTGTCGCGCGAGCGCGTGCGGCAGATCGAGGTTCGCGCCTTCGAGAAGGTGCAGTCCGCGGTCAAGGGCACCATCGCCCGGCAGGAAGAAGCCACACTCCACGCCGCGCATTAAGCTGCGCGGCATCGGTGCAGGAATCGGTGCACGAGACGAAACAAGCGACGAAAGCCGGCGGCAACGCCGGCTTTTTTGTTGGGCTATCGGCTACGCCCATTCCGCGGCACCTTCCTGAACCTTGTGGCTGGCTTGAACCTGCCGGCCCTGCCGCCCGACCAAAACAGGCAAAGGCATCGGTCCGGAGCTTTCGGTGGCCATCACACTGCAATCGACCGTCGGCGGGTTCTCCTCCGAATTCATGCGTCGGCTCCCTGACCTCGAGCAGGCCATGGTCGCGCATGGGCTGGAGCCGTCGCAATTCGTGATCTCGAAAGACTGGGCGACGCCAGCCTCGACGCCTCTGCCTGCCCTGTTGCCGTTTTTCTATAACTACACGGTGTTCGTCGGCGAGGAGAATTTTACCGTCACCGAGCCGAACGACATCCGGTTCCTCGACTACTTTTACCAGCGCTGCATCGCCGAGGACGAGGTGGCGCCCGAACCGCAACCCGCTCGGCGCGCCGGCCTGATCAACCGCATCTTCCGCTGGATGGCGCAGCCGATCTGAATCCCTGAAGGCGCCTACTCCCCCCACTGCCGCGCCAGCGTCGCCAGCGCGCAGCCTTCGCAATAGCGCGCATCCTTGTAGTCGATCCAGTTGTGCGCATAGACCCGCTCTAGCGGAATGCCGTAGCGCGCCCGCAGCACACCCACCAGAATCCGCCACGCCGCGATCTGCGCCTCGGTGGCGGGCCGCGTCACGTCCGGATAATTGCCGGCAAATTCCACGCCGATCGAGCTGTCCTTGTTGACCTGGTGGAACGTCTTGCCGTTGTCGATGTATTTGTTGTCGTTGCGGTCGGCGCCGTCGGTATGGGTGGGGACCAGCGCTTCCGATACCGCCCAATAGACCGTGCCGTCGGTTTCGACCCAGACGGTGACGCCGCGCCGGGTCGGATTTTTCGCCTGCTCCTGCGCGCCGCCGCGCGCCGAGCCGGCCGGCCCTTCGGTCTGGTGCACGATGATGTTGCGCCAGGGATGGGCTTTCGAAACCTCACCCCACGGCGCCAGCCAGACCATTTTCAGCCCGGGAATCTCGGGCGTGCCTGAGCTGCGCGCCAGCGCCGCGAGATCGGGCGTTTGCGCCGATGCCGGAGCCAAAATCGCGATGACGCCAAGCGCCATCGCCAGCAGGCGGACGTTCATGAACGAGATCTCCTGAGCCGCCTGCCTAACACGCTCACGCGTGCTTGCGCAGGGCCAGCTTCGGCAGCGGCTCGATCTCGGGCACCACCGGCGGCGCGGGATCGTAGACCGCGTGGCGGTTCTTGCCGTCATTCTTGGCGGCATAGAGCGCGTGGTCGGCGGCGGCGATCAGCCGGTCCGGAAACGCGCCGATCGCCCCGGTCCATTGCGCCACCCCGATCGAGACCGCGATCGGGATATCGGCGCCGATGCATCCTTCGGCGTCCTCGCGGCAGATATCGATCACCCGGCGCGCGATCATCGCGCCCTCGCGCAGCGTGCTCGAGGGCAGCACGATGCAGAACTCGTCGCCGCCGGTGCGCGCCAGCATGTCGCCGGGCCGCAACCGCGTCTGCGCCATCAGGGTGAAATGCTGCAGGCAGGCGTCGCCGGCGGCATGGCCGTGGGTGTCGTTGATCGCCTTGAAGCCGTCGAGATCGATCACCAATAGCGCGAACGGCTCGCCGCTGCGCTCGGACCGCGCGCATTCCTCGGTCAGGCGCTGCAGCAGATGCCGCCGGTTGCCGACGCCGGTGAGATCGTCGAGCAGCGCCAGGTCCGCGACCTCGTTGCGCAGCCGGTCCATCGCCATCAGCAGGAAGCCGAAATTCCACGCCATCGACAGGAATACCAGCGTCAGCACCAGCACCCATTGCACCGGGTTGGACTGAAACACCGAGATATCGCCGCCAAGATGCAGCTGGGCGCCCACGGCGCGGGCGGCATAGATGCCGATCATGACGATGGAGACAATGCCTGCGAGCCGGGCACCCGGGTTTTCGCGGCCGTCCTGCCGCGACAACAGCAGCTTCAGCGTCAGCGCCAGCGGCACCGACTGGCCCAGCGAATAGATCAGGATCCGCATCGGCATGCTGTCGTAACCGACGATGAAGAACACCATGCCGGCAAAGGTCAATCCGGTGATCGCAGCCGAAGCGCGCCACGAAACCGGCTGGCCGTAAAACCGCTTGATGCCCATCGCGGCAAGGCAGGCGGCGAAAATCAGCACGGTGCCGCCGGCCAACAGCGGCAGGATCGAATCCACAAAAAAGCGCAGCATCGCCACTGTCGCGCCGCCGGCTCCGGCGAACGCCGAGGCGGTCCAGAACCGCGCGGCCTCGAAGGCGGGGTAACTGCGCATGACGTAGGCCCAGATCAGGCCGAGCGCGAGAAAATTGATGACGAACACCGTCCACAGCGTCGGAACGCTCAGCATCGCATCCCCAGGGCCCGCCTCGCCCCGTCCCCCCTGTTATCGAACCACCCGCCCATGACAATTCCCCGTTGTTGAGGTGAGGATGCGACAGGGTCGCTTAACGGACTCTCACCGCGAAAAGCGCAATCCTTGCCGTGGTTTTGAATTGATAAATCGCGGCCTGCCGAAGCATATCCGCCGACCCGGCGACAAGGCTTTCGCGCGCATCGCCACGTCAGGGTTAACGATCCCAAAACACCGGTCACACATGCCAAAACGCATAACAACTGTGGATAACGCAATGACACAAGCGTGACAGTGCGGGGCATCGCCTCGCGAATCTGTTGGGATTGGTTTCGAGGATATTGCGAGGCTGGCCCTCCGCCGAGCATGCCTCGTGTCGCGTTTCCACCCATTAACCCAAATGAGGATGCTATGGCTAAGAAAGCGAAGAAGGCGAAAAAGGCGAAGAAGACAAAGAAGGCCAAGAAGTCCAAGAAGTGACTTCAGGCCCGGGTGGAGCCCCGCTCCGCCCGGGCACCCGACGCCGGGCTTAGCAATTTCAGGCGCGACAAGTTCAAGCGCAACCACTTCACCAAAACGGCGGGCCTCGAGCCCGCCTTTTGATTCCGGCGAGCGCAACGTGCGGGTGATCCATCTCGCCGCGATGCTGGTATGATGCAATCCCCCTCCCCGACATGGAGCCGACATCCGATGACCGCGATCCGTGGAGCTGCCGCCGCCGTCACCGGCGCGGCCAGTGGCATCGGCCGGGCGCTGGCGCTGGAGCTGGCCGCGCGCGGCTGCGATCTGGCGCTGGCCGATCGCGACGACGCCGGATTGGCGACGCTGGCCGCCGAGATCGCCCGCAGCCATCCGCAAAAAGTCACGGTGCACCGCGTCGATGTCGGCGAGCCCAGACAGATCGAGGAGTTCGCGCAAGCCGCGATCGCCGGTCATCCCGGCCTCAACATCGTCATCAACAATGCCGGCGTAGCCCTGATGGGCCAGTTCAATGAGATCGACCAGGCGCAGATGGACTGGCTGATGAACATCAATTTCTGGGGCGTGGTGCATGGGACGCGGGCGTTCCTGCCGCATCTTGGCGGCCAGCGCGAGGCCCACATCGTCAACCTGTCGAGCATCTTCGGCATCATCGCGCCGCCGGGGCAGACCGCGTATGCGGCGGCGAAATTCGCGGTGCGCGGCTTTTCGGAAGCCTTGCGGCATGAGCTTGCGATGGCCGCAAGCCCGGTTCGGCTCTCGGTGGTGCATCCCGGCGGGGTCGCCACCAACATCGCCCGCAATTCCCGCACCGGCTCCGGCATGACCGATAATGCGCGCCGCGCGCAATCGATCGAGCGGTTTGACGCGGTGGCGAAGACCACGCCGAAGGACGCCGCCTTGCGCATCATCAAGGGCATCGAGAAAAACCAGCCGCGCATCCTGATCGGCAACGACGCCCGCTTGATGGACCTGGTGCAACGGTTTCGCCCCGCGACCTATTGGGCCGTGCTGACGCGCCTGATCGAGATGATGAGCAGGGGGAAGTAGGGGAAGCGCCTGAGTTCGTCATTGCGAGCGCAGCGAAGCAATCCACTCTTGCTTTCTTGTTGCCTCATGGATTGCTTCGCTTCGCTCGCAATGACGGCAAATACAACTCCGCGATCTCGCCGCGCAATGCGCCGAGTTTTGCTAAAACTTCCCGCCTCTCGATCAGAGGGCGCAGGGAATGCCGGGCGCCCGAAGCGCCCGCGGCCTTGCGTGCAAAACTAGAAAGCGCAAATCACTAAACAGCCCGTCCGGGCAAATCGCCGCTTCACGAACTGGACGGTCTCGAAACCGTCATCACCCGGCTCGACCCGGTGATCCATCTTCTTCAAAAAACATTTTGCGAAGATCGATGGATGGCCGGATCAAATCCGACATGACGCCGAGGCTTTCCATTTTCGCCATTCCGGGGCATCGAACCCGATGATCCCCGGCGCGACGAGATCGTGCCGGGGATCATGAAGTGGGGTGGCAAGTTCCTGAATTCAGAAGAAGGAAAAGCGCGCAAGCTAGAAGCGGTTGAAGGCAAGGGTCGCGAACGAATGCAGAAAGCCTTCCGGCGGCGGCGGGCTGGGGGGCAGCGGCTGCGGGTTTAACCCGCCAACCACGCCGTCCAGTTCGGCATCGGTCAGGATATCATGCTTGATTTCGGTCTTGGTCATGTTCGTCATCCTTTTTGGCGAAGCAGCATCGCGCAGCTTCTTCCGGATGGTAGTGTCGTCGAGACCTCGAACGCGTTCATTGGCCCTGTGATTTGAGTCACACCCAGCGCGGCTTATTGAACATCAGGCCGCAGTGCTCAATCGTTCGACTGATCGCAACTGATCGCCGCCAACCAAAACCAAGGGATCGCATTCAGTCCTTGGAGATCAATAGTTCCATAGCTGCCGCGCCATTTGTGTCCGCTATTAGTCAACTCAGCCTGTGACGATTTGGAACTCCAATGGACCAGCGGCGTTCATTCCTCAGGCGTAAGGCGAAGCAATCATGAGACGGAACGCGGCCGCAGATCGGTTTGGCCGCTGTTGCTCACATCGCAGTCGTCATGCTGAGCCTGCGCCGATGCTCATCTTCGATCATCGGCTATGGGATCGGCGCCTCGAAAGCCCGCTTGAGGTTCGATATGCAAGCACCGCGGATGCTGCGAAGGCGGCGCAAGCCACGGTGACCCCGAGACGGGGAAGCCCGCGCTCGGACCCGACGCGCGCGGTCAGCGCGTCCAGCCGGCAATCCCGAGAACGGCAAGAGCTAAGTGTAGCGCGCGGACGGCGATCACCATGCCTCGGCCTCCGGCACCGATGCACCAGGCTGACCCGGCGCATCTTCCTCAGAAAGATTGCGAAGAGCGTGGATGGATGCCGGATCAAGCGGGCATGACGATAACAATTCGTGCAACGCGACGCCGCCACCGACCGCGGCGTCAGTTCTGCGTCCGTCAACAGAATGGTTTCGCGCTGGGTGTAAGGGTTATGGGATCCCCTGATCGCGAAGGGACGACTTTGCGTTGGGCTCGAGAATGTACGTCAGAATTCATTGCGCCGGGATGCGCACAAAAGTGGACGGTTCGCCGTGGAACCACTCACCGCCCGACCAGCTGATCCGCGAAATAGGCGATGGTCTTGCGGTAGATCATGGCGTGATTCCATTCGCGCATCGCCTCGAAATTCGGCGGTGCCTTCGCCGTAGGGCGCGCCGATCTTGAAGCCATTGGTGTGCAGCAGATTGGCGGTGGAGGCGAGCACGTCGGGGACGCTGTGGCGCAGGTCGACGCGGCCGTCGCCGTCGAAATCGACGCCATATTTGATGTAGGACGACGGCAGAAATTGGGTCTGGCCGATCTCGCCGGCATAGGCGCCGATCAGATCGCGCAACGGCAGATCGCCGCGCTGCACGATCTTCAGCGCCGCCAGCAGCTCGCCCTGGAACAATTCGGTGCGGCGGCAATCATGCGCCAGCGTCGCGAGCGTGCGGATCACCGGCAGCTTGCCCATGTCGCCCTTGCCGAAATCGGTCTCCAGCCCCCAGATCGCGACCAGGATCTGCCGCGGCACGCCGAACTGCGCCTCGATCCTCGACAGCAGCGCCGCGTGACGCTGCAGCATCGCCCGGCCGCCATTGATGCGGCCCGAGCCGACCCGGGTCGAGACATATTGCTCGAACGACTTGTTGAAGGTGTAGCGCTGGCGGCGGTCGAAATTCAAGCACCGCCTGATCCTCCGTCACGCCGCCGAGCGCGGCGGCGATCACGCCCTGCGAGACGCCCGCGGCCTGCGGCCTCCGCCGACATGCTCGCCACGAAGGAGTTGAAATCGCCGCCGCAGCGGGCGGCGAAGGCGGGCGTGGCGGCGGTCAACGCGCCAAGGAAGAACAGCGCAGATGAGAAGATTTGCGTCATGAGAATAGATCCGTTGCCGCTTGCCTGTTCCGATCATGCCACGGGAAATAACACGGTCCGTCAAAAAGTCACACAGATAAATCAGGCCGCCCGGCGTTCGCGTCGTGTCATCGGCCGTGGCCGCATCTGATCTTGTTCTTTTCAGCCGTCATCGCCCGCGGCGCCTTGATCAGGCTCACCGGTGTGTTGCTGATAATGGATCAGCAAAAATGACGAAACCGCAATTGTCGGGCGACAGCATCGACCATCGCGCGTTCTGCTGCTGACGGAAAAGAGCAAAGTTTATGGACAAGCGTTACGAAGTATTCGGAGAACGATGATGAAAAGCCACGCCCAGCACTGCGAAAGCCGAGCAGCCTCGGCATCGAGCGACCGACGCGCTGCCCCTCAAATGGATCGTGATGCGGAAGAACAAGCTGCGCGCTCGCGGCGAACAGCAGCCAGGCGCAGATCGAGCACGAAATGGTCGATGAAGAAATTCGCGTAGATCGCGAGACTCAGCGCGATCACTGGCCTCGAGCGCCGGCGATGGTTCGCGAAGCGGAAATCAAACAGCCGCCAGGCGCGGCAGCGATGAGCTGCCGATGCAGGAATACATGAAGCCGGTGAACAGCGGCCCGCCGCGCGATCCGGATAAAATTCGGCTCCGGGTAGATCCAGGAGCCGATCGACGGTTTTGAAAATCTCCATCGCCGTGCCGACGGCGTGAAAGACCAGGATAGACCTTCGCCTCCTCCGACGTCTCCATGCCGCCCGCACGAGCCGCCCGACCTGGACCGCGATCAAGCACAGCAAGAGAAAATCGTAGCGCGGTAGCATCGCATGCGTGCGGATAGAAGCGCGAGGTCGCCAATGACCAACGCCATCGCGATGCCGCCGAACAGACAGGCCCAGCCCTGCTTGATGCCGAAGCGCACAAAGTCATAGAGCGCCGCCGTCCAGTGGCGCTGCGAGCATAAAACGCCCGACCGGCCCCGTTCGCCCGCGATGAAGCAGACGAAGCAGATTCGTCCCGCTCGCAACAGGCGCTGGTCACGGGAACGGTGATAACGCCGCGCCATGCGCGGTCCTGAATTCGTGCACGATGCGCTGCAGCCCCGCTTCAAGCACTTCCGGCCGATCATGCGAACGACAAAAGCGGCGCATTCGGCGATTTCTACGAACGCCATCGGCAAAGAATCGGCGAATTTCTCCTGCCCAGAAACTCCACCTACTGCCGACGCCTCCACTTATGCGTCTACCTCGGTCGAAAACGGAACGAAATATACCAGGACAAGGAGCCGGCGACACTGCCGAATGGCGCTTCGATTCGAGACGATGATAACTTTACTCTACGGTTTCAGATTGAATGAAAAACGGCGGGCTTTCGCCCGCCGCTTTTCCAGCACGTTGCGATGGATAGGGCGCTACCACTCTCACCAATGACTCTTCTCGCTTGTGCCCGGCGGAACAGCAGGCATCGGCAAACGATCGTAGACGAAGCGCGTAAGAGGCAGGACTCAGCGGTATTACCGAACAGTGATGCGAGCAAGCCTTCGCCAGGCGTTGCCCGCCACATCGCGCTAGCGACATCCGCGCCGATGATCAGGCGGCCCGCTTCGTAGGTCGCCTGCAGGCGCCGACGGATGTCATCGAGCGAAGCGCCGTAGGCGGCCAGCGCATCGGGCTCGTCGTTGATGTCCTAGAATGAGATTTTACCGACGCAGACGGCAGCGACCAGCCTGTTGCGTTGCCAGTCGATACCGGCATCGCAGACGGGGCAAGAGCGTGTTGAACCATGAAATCATTAGGCTGCTACACGTAATATATTCCTCAGTTATCCAGGAAACTCCGCAGCTTCCTAGACCTGGACGGATGCTTCAGCTTCCGCAGCGCCTTGGCCTCGATCTGGCGGATGCGTTCTCTGGTCACCGAGAACTGCTGGCCGACTTCTTCCAGCGTATGGTCGGTGTTCATGCCGATGCCGAAGCGCATGCGGAGCACGCGTTCTTCGCGCGGGGTCAGCGAGGCCAGCACGCGGGTGGTGGTTTCGCGCAGATTGCTCTGGATCGCGGCATCGATCGGGCAGGATCGCGTTCTTGTCCTCGATGAAATCGCCGAGATGGGAGTCTTCCTCGTCGCCGACCGGGGTCTCCAGCGACAGCGGCTCTTTCGCGATCTTGAGAACCTTGCGCACCTTCTCCAGCGGCATGCCGAGCTTTTCGGCGAGCTCTTCCGGGGTCGGCTCGCGGCCGATCTCGTTGAGCATCTGGCGCGAGGTGCGCACGATCTTGTTGATGGTCTCGATCATGTGCACGGGAATGCGGATGGTGCGGGCCTGATCCGCAATGGATCGCGTGATCGCCTGCCGGATCCACCAGGTCGCATAGGTCGAGAATTTGTAGCCGCGGCGGTATTCGAATTTGTCGACCGCCTTCATCAGGCCGATATTGCCTTCCTGGATCAGGTCGAGGAATTGCAGGCCGCGGTTGGTGTATTTCTTGGCGATCGAGATGACGAGACGCAGATTGGCCTCGACCATTTCCTTCTTGGCCTGGCGCGCCTCGCGCTCGCCCTTCTGCACGCCGTGCACGATCTTGCGGAATTCGCCGATCTCAAGCCCGGTCAGGGCCGCGAGCGACTGGATCTCGTGGCGCAATTCCTTGATGCGGTCCTTGTCGTGATGGACGAAATTCTTCCAGCCCTTGGCGGAGAGTTTCGAGACCCGGTTGAGCCAGCGCGGATCGAGCTCCGAGCCTTGATAGTTGCGCAAAAAATCCTCGCGCGCGACGCCGTGGCTGTCGCCCAGGCGCAGCAGCCTGCCCTCGAACGACACCAGCTTCTTGTTGATGTCGTAGAGCTGCTCGACCAGCGAATTGATGCGGGCCTGGTTGAGCCGCAGCGACTTCACCTCGACGATGATCTCGTCCTTCAGCTTCTTGTATTTGCGTTCCTGCGCCGGCGACAGCGTCTCGTTCTGGAGCTGGTTGGAAATGTCCTGCTCCTGGAGGCGCCGCAGCTTCTTGTAGTTGTCGGCGATCTTGTCGAAGGTCTCGACCACCTTCGGCTTCAGCTCGGCCTCGATGGCGGCGAGCGACATCTGGTTCTCGAACTCGTCATCGTCCATGTCGCTCGGCGGCGGCCCCTTCCGAGGTGCTTTCGCCCTCGGCGGCGGCGGCCGGTGCTGCTGCGGCACGGAACGGGGTCGGCGACGGCGGCGCTGCCGGCGGCGCAATATGGGGCGGCCGCGGCATCACCGCTGCCGCCATTGCCATTGGCATGCCATTGCCGTTGCCGTTGGCCGTCGCCATTGGCTGCCACCAGCGGCTGGCCGTCGGGACCTAGCGGAGCGGCCAGCATCGCCGGGTTCATGTTGTTCTTGGCGTCGGGGCCCGCGTAGGTCGCTTCGAGATCGATGATGTCGCGAAGGAAGATCTTGCCCTCGTTGAGTTCGTCGCGCCAGATGATGATGGCCTGGAACGTCAGCGGGCTTTCGCAAGGCCCGCGATCATCGCCTCGCGGCCGGCCTCGATGCGCTTGGCAATGGCGATTTCGCCTTCGCGCGACAGCAATTCGACGGTGCCCATCTCGCGCAGATACATCCGGACCGGATCGTCGGTGCGCTCGCCGGGCTCGGACTTCTTGACTTCGGTGACGGCCTTCTGCGTGACCTCGACCAGTTCGTTGTCGGTCTCGTCCTCGGCCTCTTCCTTGTTGTCTTCCTCGCAGTCGGCGTCCTCGGCCTCGGAGACGTTGATGCCCATGTCGGAGAGCATCGACATGATGTCCTCGATCTGCTCGGGCGAGGTGGTGTCGGACGGCAGCACTTCGTTGAGCTGATCGAAGGTCACGAAGCCGCGCTTCTTGGCCTGCTTGATCATCTTCTTGACGGCGGCGTCGGACAGGTCGAGCAACGGCGACGGCGCGTCCGGCGAATCCTTCTCAGGCGCATCGGCTGCCTTGTCGTCTTTTTCCTTGTCCTTGACCTGCAGCGTCTTTGCCTTGGTGGCCATTCATTGCTCCTAAAACGCGCTCATGCAGGAAGCGTCGCCGCGCCCGCGCTTTAAATCTGACGTCATCTCATGACGCGGAAAGGGCGGCGCAGACGTCGCCACCCTCGAATTCGCATATCCACCGGTTTCGACACTCTATAGCCCGCGGCTATAAGCTTCGATTAACCCTGTTTTTGCAGCCAAACCATGGGTTTGGCGAGTCATTTCGCGGGTCCGGCCCCAGCCGTCCGCATCATTTTTTCAATCAGACACTGCGCTGGAACCGGCCTGAGGACTCGCCGAAACCCTCGATCAGGGCCTCGGTGCCGTCCACTTCCGCCAGCCTCGCCTTGACGTCCCGCAGCCATGCCAAATTGGCCTCGCTGGCTTCGTCGCCCAAGGCCAGCTCGGCATCCTTCAATTCCCTAAGTAAGGAGTGCCATTGGCGATGCAAGGAGACGAGCTGGTGCCAGGTGGAAAGAACGTCCTCGCGCGCGGCACCGGGCCCTGCGCCCCACACCGCCGAGGTCGTGATCGCGAGATCAACCCTTTGAAGAACTTGCGAAAATCCGCCCGCCGCGAGATCGGCGCGCATTTTTTCGCTCTGTTCGGAGGGCTCGGATGTGTGGTGATGGTCGTTGGCAAAGGCGGCGATAATCCCGGCGCGCAATTTGTGCGCCTCCGGATGGGCCAGTTCCAGCGCCGCCACTTCCTCCAGATGATCGTGCAGCAGCCAGGGATGATTGATCAAGGATTGCAGGATCAACGCCTCGCGGCGGGAGATCACGCTGCGCTGGCCGCGCATGATCGGGCTCGTCGCCAGCTGGGGACTTGCCACCTGATAGGGCTGGCGGTTGATGGTCGGGCTGCCGGCGGGCCCCTGCCCGCGGCCGCCAAACGGGCCGGATGCGGCCGAATCGCCCTGCAGCGCCCGGCGTGAACGAGCCGCGGGGGGCAAAGCGCCGGCCTGATTCGCCGCCAAAATTGCCCAGCCGCCGCGATAATTGCCGCGGCCATAGGAGCCGCGTCCGCCTTCCGGCGCAAACGTCCGTTGCAGGCGCTGCGCCAGATCCTGGCGATAATAGCGCCGCACCATTTCGTCGCGGATGCCGTTGCGTCAGTTCGCGATCCGAGCCTCCAGCGCTGCGCGCCGTTCCGGCGTTGCGAAGGTGCCGCCTTCGAGTTCGCGCGACCAGATCACGTCGGCGAGCCCGCGCGCCGCCGCGATGACTTCCTCGATGGCGCCGCGCCCGCCGGAGCGCGCGAGATCGTCAGGGTCCTGGCCTTCCGGCAGCAGCGCAAACCGCAGGCTCTTGCCGGGAGAAGATGCGGCAGCGCCAGATCGGCGGCGCGCCATGCCGCCTTCTGGCCGGCCTTGTCGCCATCGAAACAGAGGATCGGCTCGTCCGCCATCTTCCACAACAGCGCGAGCTGGTTTTCGGTTAGCGCCGTACCGAGCGGCGCGACGCTCGCCGGAAATCCCGACGCCGACCATGGCGATGACATCGACATAGCCTTCCACTACCACCACCGCGCTGCCGTTATGGGCGGCGAGCCGCGCGGTGGCGAAATTGTAGAGATTGTCGCCCTTGTGAAACAGCGGCGTTTCCGGCGAGTTGAGGTACTTTGCCGGCACGTCCTTTTCCAGCGCGCGACCGCCGAACGCGATCACCCGACCGCGCCCGTCGGTGATCGGAAACATCACCCGGTCGCGAAAGCGATCATAGGGCACCGGAATATCGTCGCCGGCAATCAGGAGGCCAGCCTCGACCATGTCCTCGACCGGGATGCCTGTGCGCCGAGATGCTCCTTCAGGGCAAAGCGGTTCGCCGGGCGCGTAGCCGATGCGGAACTGCAATTGCACCGCCGGCGGATCGCGCGATCGGCGAGGTAGCCGCGCGCCTTGGCGCCGTCGCGCGACGCCAGCGTGTCGGCGAAGAATTTCGCGGCCAGTTCCATCACGTCATACAGCGTCTTGCGGCGCTGCTCGTGCCGCGCCGCATCGGGCGTTACCGCCGGGAGCGGCAAGCCCGCCATCGCGGCGAGGCGCTCGACGGCTTCGGGAAACGAACGCCCTCGGTCTCAACCAGGAAGTCGAAGATGTTGCCGTGCTTGCCGGAGGAGAAGTCGAACCACGCCTGCTTCTGATCGTTGACGAAGAACGAGGGGGTTTTCTCCTGCTGGAACGGCGACAGCCCCTTCCACTCGCGCCCCGACTTCTTCAACTTCACGCGCCGGCCTACGACTTCCGAAACCGGAAGCCGGGCGCGCAGTTCGTCAAGGAATTGGGGCGTAAAGCGCATGCGCGATTTTCGGTGAGTCGGGGGCGGCTGCCAACCGACTAGGGATATAGGGTGCCCCGCCGAAAATACGAAGATTGTCGGCCTTCTCCCGGCTATTCACAGGCCCGGTCGTCATTCCGGGACACGCGAAGCGCGGGCCCGGAATCCATCAAACCCTGCAGCAGATATGGATTCCGGGCCTAGCGCCGAGAGAAGGCGTATCCCGGAATGACGGCAGTTACTTCTCCACAAACCTTCCTGACGCGATCCGCGGCAGGGGCGGCGACCGGCCAATTGTAAACATAGGTCCAGGCCTCGCTGACCGCGCCATCGGCAAGCGTCACCGGTAGCATTTGCCGGATATATTCCGTGGGCTCGGCAAAGCCCTCGCCGCAGGCCTCGTACATGTCGAATTCGCGCAGCAATTCGGCTGATTGGCGCAGCCGGTAGACTTCGCCGAACACGACGTCATCGGCATCATCCGACAGCACCAGCCCCGGATAATGCTTCACCCGATAAAGCCGGCCCCGGCACCGCGCCTCGCCGACGAAGTCCGCGGCCTGCCGCAACAGCGTCGCCATCGGGTGGTCGAAGCCGCGCATCAGCGTGCCGTAGACGAAGAGACGATCGGAGGTCATGGGCTGTCTTAACCGTCATTGCGAGCGAAGCGAAGCAATCCATTCGCCACAAGAAAGAATGGATTGCTTCGTCGCTTACGCTCCTCGCAATGACGAATGAGCGCCGGTTCTAGGCCGCCACGACCTCGTCGCTGATGACCAGGAATTTCGCCAGGTCCATGCGGCCAAAACTCGTGGTCAGCGCCACGTCGGCGGCGTCGCGGCCGGTACCCATCAGGATGCGGCCGATCCGCGGGTGATTGTGGCGGGCGTCGAAGGTGTACCACTGGCCGGACAGATAGACCTCGAACCAGCCAGAAAAATCCATCGGCGCGGATCGTAGGGAATGCCGATGTCGCCCATATAACCGGTGCAATAGCGCGCCGGAATGCCCATGCAGCGGCAGAAGGTCAGCGCCAGATGCGCGAAATCGCGGCAGACCCCCGTGCCCTGCTCGTAGACGTCATGGGCGGATTTCATGTGATGGGCATGCTGGTATCCGAAGGTGACGTGGTTATGCACGAAGCTACAGATCGCGGCGACCCGCTGCCACCCCGGCTGGGTCTGGCCGAACAGCGACCATGCCACATCGGTCAATTTGTCGGTTTCGCAATAGCGGCTCGCCATCAGATACAGCAACACGTCATCGGGCAGTTGGTCGATCGGAAGCTGCTGGGCGGTCGGCACGACGACATCGGGCAATCCGGAATCGCGCACCAGCGCGCTGCCGCGCAAGGTCACGCCGCCGCGGGGCCACCAGCCGGCCGCAGACATTACCAAACTGTCGCGGTAAAAGCCGATCGGCGCGTTCGGTTCGGCGACGATGCTTTCGGTGCCGACGATGTCGGAATAGCGCGACGGGATGGATGCTGAGCATGATCACCATCGGCGTCGGCTGCACGGCCGTATAGGTGATCTCGAAGCCTACCTTGATTTCCATGTCAGGCCTCCCGCTGCCCTCGTCCACCGAAACCACATTGATGCTGACATCCATGCCACGAAGGCATCGGCCGAGCCGAGATACGTGCCGTGCAGCGGGATGGCCTGGCGCGGATCGCGCGCCACCGCGACCCGCACGAGGTCGCGGGTGCCGACGATGCCGTTGGTGGGATCGAACTCGATCCAGCCGGCGCTCGGCAGATAGACCTGGACCCAGGCATGGGTCGAGCCGCCGCCGGCATAGCGATGCGCGCGGTCGCCCGGGATGAACAGATAGCCCGACACGAAGCGCGCGGCGATGCCGAGCCGCCGCAGCGCCTCGATCATGAACAGCGCGTAGTCGCGGCAGGTGCCGGATCTGGTTTGCAGCGTATCCAGCGGATGCTGGGTGCCGTGCTCATGCCGCTTGCGGTAAACGAAAGCGTTGCGGATGCCGTGGGTCATGCTGCTCAGGATATTGAAGGTAGGGGTCGGACCCTCGGCATCGAGGAAATTCCGCGCCCACGCCGACAGCTCGCCATTGGGATCGCCGTATTGGGGCGTGATGAACTGAACGAGGTCGGGAAACTCCTCGTCGTCGTACAGAAATGGGTAGAAATACGCCGGATCGTCCGCGGTCAACGCGAACTCCTCGGCCGGATTGTGCTCGACCGTCGCCGTGCTGACGATCGACAAGGTTTCGGCGCGCTCGTCGAAAGTGGCGATCGCGACGCTGTTGCCGAACACATCGTGGATCCAGCGCAGCGACATCGGCTGCGGCACGATATCGAGGCGGCCGGAAACCACCCGCAGGTCGTGGCCGTCGCGCGGGCGCAGCATGATGCGATGTTCGCCAAACGCCACCGGGTGGGTATAGCGATATTCGGTCTTGTGGTGAATCGTCAGCAGCGGCATCGTCGGGGTAATCATCGTGACTTTGTGCAATCCGATCTATACCGATAGCTGCTTATTCCTGAACCAGCATGCTGCTTCGGTAGGCAAAGAGTAGAGGAAAATGGCTTTGGAAAGCGCCGGCGACACATCATTACTCCTTGGCAAGGGGGATGTTCCGCCGGTTCACGAAGATAACGCGGCCGGACCCTCGCCGTTCCTGCTGACTTGCGATCATTACGGCCGGCTGATCCCGCGCGTGCTCGGCGATCTCGGCCTGCCGGAAGACGAACTGACGCGGCATATCGCCTGGGACATCGGCATTGCCGGCGTGGCCGAGGCGCTCGCAAAGCAGCTCGACGCGCATCTGATCGCGCAGCGCTACTCGCGGCTGGTGATCGACTGCAACCGGCCGCCGACGGCGCCCAGCTCGATCCCGCGCATCAGCGAGGCGACCACCATCAAGGGTAATGAGGGTCTGACGCGCGATGAGGCCGAGGCGCGGCGACGGGCGATCTTCGATCCCTATCATCGCCGCATCGACGAGGTGATCGATGCGCGGCTGCGCGAGCAGCGGCCGACGGTGCTGGTGTCGCTGCATAGTTTCACGCCGGTTTATGCCGGCATCGCCCGGCCCTGGCATATCGGCACGCTCTATCATCGCGATACCCGCCTGCCGCCGCTGTTGTTAAAACTGCTGCGCGGCGAGGCGGAGCTCGTGGTCGGCGACAATGAGCCCTATGCGGTGAGCGACGAGACCGACTACACCATCCCGGTTCACGGCGAGGCGCGCGGCCTGATGAATTCCGGCATCGAAATCCGCCAGGATTTGATCGCGGAGCCGGCCGGCCAGAGCGAGTGGGCCGAACGGCTGGCGCGGATTCTCGGCGAGATCGAGATCATCTTGCGCGCGCGAGGACTGGCTTTAACGCGCCCGCGTCAACGCCAGCCAGATGCCGCCGCCGATCATGAAGCCACCGGAGACGCGCGACAACATCCGCGTCCGCCGCACCGAGAAGAACGTCCGGGCCCGGCCGGCCAAAAGTGCATAAAGCGCATCGGTGGAGGCGGCGATCACCATGAAGGTAAGGCCGAGCAGCGTCACCTGCGAAACGTGATCCTGGCTCATGTCCATGAACTGCGGAATGAATGCGCCGAAGAACACCAGCACCTTGGGATTGGAGAGCGAGACCAGAAGACCCTGCAGGAAGAACCCGCCGCGTGGCGGGGGCGGCGGCGCGTCTGCCCCGACGCCTTCGACGGGGACACGAACGAGCTTGATGCCGAGCCACACCAGATAGGCCGCGCCGGCGAGCCGCACCCAATCGAACCAGTAGCCGAGCGTCGCCATCAGCGTGGTCAGCCCGATCGCGACGATGCCGATCACGATCGCCAACCCCACTTGCACGCCGGCGATATTGATCAGCGCCGCGCGGGTGCCGTGCCGCAAGCCGTTGGCAATCAGGAGCGTCACGATCGGCCCCGGCAACAGTGCCAGCGCAATGCAGGTGGCGACAAAGGCAAGGTAAAC
The DNA here is from genome assembly GCA_963771225.1 of uncultured Pseudomonadota bacterium. Lineage (GTDB taxonomy): Bacteria > Pseudomonadota > Alphaproteobacteria > Rhizobiales > Xanthobacteraceae > Bradyrhizobium. The sequence continues at coordinate 209,810 of CAVYSR010000024.1, forward strand.
TTGAAGGGACATGATCGGACTCGCATACGGTCGAAATGACTTCGCATTATGCATGAAGCGCGTGCGGAAGCAGCACTCTTGAAACACCATCTTGACATGCAACCATTTGGTTGCCTATCATCGAGACCATGGATGAGGTCTTCAAAGCGCTGGCCGATGCTTCGCGGCGGTCGCTGCTGGACCGGCTTCACGCCAAAAACGGTCAGACCCTGAACGATCTCTGCGACGGCCTTGCCATGACGCGGCAGGCCGTCACCAAGCACCTTGCCATTCTTGAAGCCGCCAACCTCGTCAGCACGATCTGGCACGGCCGCGAGAAGCTGCACTATCTCAACCCGGTGCCGATCCATCAGATCGGCGAGCGGTGGATCAAGAAATTCGAGCGCGGCAAGCTCGCCGCGCTCAGCGAATTGAAACGGCAACTGGAGCAGCGTGATGAGTAAGCCCGAATTCGTCTATGTCATTTACATCGCAGCGACGCCGGAGAAGGTATTCGAGGCGCTGACCGACGCGAAGATGTCTGAGCGCTACTGGCACGGCAATTACGTCGAGTCCGACTGGAAAGTCGGCTCGCCGTTCACGCTGAGATTGAAGCGGCACGACAAAAATGTCACCGGAGAGGTGCTCGAATACGATCCGCCACGCCGGCTCGCCTATACGTTTCATTCGGCACAAGAAGGACATGAAAGCGAGAAGCACTCGCGCGTCACCTTCGAACTGGAGCGCCAGAAGGACCAGGTGAAGCTCACCGTCGTCCATGACAAGTTCGAACCCGGCAGCAAGGTGCTCGAAGCGATCAGCCTCGGCTGGCCGCTGGTTCTGTCCAGCCTCAAGAGCTTCGTCGAGAACGGTCAGGTGCTGCGCGCGCCCTGGTACGAAGATGAAATCGCGGAAGCAGGCGCGGGAGCCAGGTGATGCGCAAGCCGGAATTCGTCTACGTCTCCTATATCGAGACCACGCCCGAGAGGTGGGAGGCGCTGACGTCAAGCGAGTTCTCCAAGCGCGATGGTGGGACACCAGCGTGGTGTCGGCATGGAAGGCGGGCTCGCCGTTTTCGCTGGTGCTCAACGGCAAGACCACCGATGTCGGCGAGATCCTCGAGGCCGATCCGCCGCGGCGGCTATCACACTCGCCACATCCTCAACGAAGCGGCCCGCAACGAGCGGCCGACGCGCGTCACCTTCGTGATCGAGCCGCACGGCAGACTGGTGAAGCTGACCTTGAAGCATCGGGATTTCGCGGAAAACAGCGTGATCCTCGACGGCACCAAGGGAGGGGGAGGAGGAAGAGAGGGAAAGGGGGACGCGCTGTTCATCGACGAACTCGAAGAGGTCTACCGGTCATGAACATCGATCATTTCAAGCCGGCCATCGTCTATACGATCTACATCGCCTCGACGCCGGAGAAGGTCTGGCAGGCGCTGACATCGGCGGAATTCACCCGCAAGTATTTTTTCGGCAATTCCGTCGAGGTCGATTTGAAAATCGGTGGCTCCTATACCGTCCGCACGCCGGACGGTGCGCTGCATATCAGCGGCGAGGTGATCGAATGCGACCCGCCGAACCGGCTCACGATCACCTTCAACGTCAACTGGCCTGATCTCATCCAGAAACTCGGGCCGACGCTGGTGACTTACGAGATCGAGCAGGCCGGCGATGCGGTGAAGCTGACGCTGATCCAGTCGCACGACCGCCCGCTCAGCGACGATATCCTCTCCGGCGGCCGACAAGGCTGGCCCGCGATCCTGTCCAGCCTGAAGAGCGTGCTGGAGACCGGCAATGCGCTTTCGATCCAGATGGCGCCGCCACAGCGCATGCTGCAAGCGCTGAAGGAAATGGGGATCAAGACGCCGTAGACCTCAATCGTCATTCCGGGGCCCGCCTTTGGCGCGAACCCGAGAATCTCGCTACCCCCCTCCCAACTCTCCCCCACAAGGGGGGAGAGAGCAAAGAGAGCGCGGCGGCAAGGAATCACCCCGTCAGCGCCGCCTTCACCAGGCCGCTGGCCTTGCCGAAATCCATCTGGCCGGCGTATTTCGCTTTCAGCACCGCGATCACCTTGCCCATGTCTTTCATGCCGGCCGCATTGGTCTCGGCCACCGCGGCCGATATCGCCGCCTTGACGTCGGCTTCCGACATCTGCTTCGGCAGGTAGGCCGAGATGATGGCGATTTCCTCGCGCTCCTGATCGGCAAGTTCGGCACGGCCGCCCTTGTCGTAGAGCTCGACCAATTCCTGGCGCTGTTTTATCATTTTCTGGAATACGCCAAGCAAATCCGCGTCGGTCAGCGGCGGCTTGCCTTCTCCGCGCGCGGCGATGTCGGCGTTCTTGATGGTGGAATTGACCATGCGCAGCGTGGAGAGCTTGCGCTCATCCTTGGCCCGCATCGCGTCCTTGACCGCATTGTTGATGTCGTCGCGCAGCATCGTCTTTTCCTCTTCGCGGCCCTGATCTAGGCCGTCGCCGCATGAGACAACTCGTTCCATAAGCAGTTCACCGTCATCGTAGGCCGCTTCGTGAGCGAGCGCGAGCCTCGAAGGATGGCCGCAACTCACGATCCGCAGCCGCATTCGGGACGTGCCCAGGAGCCGCACGCGCCTCAGCATGGAGGCAGCCGGCTCCTCAAATATGCGGATTTTGCATGTGATTCGCAGCTTCCGGCTTTGACGCCCGCGCGGGCGACGACTATGTAATGCGCTCATGACAATCAACCGAAAATGCCTTGGCCTGGCCGGAACACAAACCGACCGCGCTGCTGGTGCTGGCCGACGGTACCGTGCTGGAAGGCTTCGGCCTCGGCGCCGAGGGCCACGCCGTCGGCGAGGTCTGCTTCAACACCGCGATGACCGGCTATGAGGAGATTCTCACCGATCCCTCCTATGCCGGGCAGCTCATCACCTTCACCTTTCCGCATATCGGCAATGTCGGCACCAACGACGAAGATATCGAGACGGTGAACATGGCGGCGACGCCGGGCGCGCGCGGCGTGATCCTGCGCGCCGCCATCACCGACCCGTCGAACTACCGCGCCACCCGGCATCTCGACCAATGGCTGAAGGCGCGCGGCATCATCGGCCTGTCCGGGATCGACACAAGGGCGCTGACGGCGCTGATCCGCAGCAAGGGCATGCCGAATGCCGTGATTGCGCATGCCAAGGACGGCCAGTTCGATCTGCATGGTCTGAAGGAAGAAGCGCGCGAATGGCCCGGCCTCGAAGGCATGGACCTGGTGCCGATGGTCACCTCTGGCCAGCGCTTCACCTGGGACGAAACGCCATGGGCGTGGGAAAAAGGCTTTGGCCGGCAGACCGAGCCCGAGTTCAACGTCGTCGCGGTCGATTACGGCATCAAGCGCAACATCCTGCGGCTGCTCGCCGGTGAAGGCTGCCAGATTACCGTGGTGCCGGCGACCACTTCAGCCGAGGATATCCTGGCGATGAAGCCGGACGGCGTGTTCCTGTCGAACGGCCCCGGCGATCCCGCCGAGACCGGCAAATACGCCGTGCCGGTGATTCAAAAGGTGATCTCGTCGGGCACGCCGACCTTCGGAATCTGCCTCGGACATCAGATGCTGGGCCTCGCGGTCGGCGCCAAGACCAAAAAGATGCATCAGGGCCATCACGGCGCCAACCATCCGGTCAAGGACGAGACCACCGGCAAGGTGGAAATCACCTCGATGAACCACGGCTTCGCGGTCGATCAGGCGACCCTGCCCGCCGGCGCGACCCAAACCCACATCTCGCTGTTCGACGGCTCCAATTGCGGCATCCAGCTCGAGGGCAGACCGGTGTTCTCGGTGCAGTATCACCCGGAAGCCTCCCCCGGCCCGCGCGATTCGCATTATCTGTTCAAGCGGTTCGCCGATCTGATGCGGGCGCACAAGGGCGGGTAGCCGATCCATCGTCATTGCGAGGAGCGCAAGCGACGAAGCAATCCATTCATTTTGCGGAGCTCATGGATTGCTTCGCTGGCGCTCGCAATGACGCTGCGAAACGTCATGCTACAACGCTGGACTGGCGCTGCCACTCAAGTTTATGTATGATAGTCATCATTGCAAAACAGGAATGCTTCCATGGACGACAAACCCGCCCGCAAGCTCGAATTCGGCGTGACGCCGACGGACGTGATGGCGTCCATGCCGGGGATCGATTTCGTCCGCGCCATCTTCGCAGGCCGATTGCCGGAGCCGCCGATCATGCAGAACGTCGAGCCGTTCGATTGCACGGCGGAGCCCGGCGTGGTGGTGATCCACAGCGTGCCCGGCTTCCGGCATTACAATCCGATCGGCTCGGTGCATGGCGGCTATGCCGCGATCCTGCTGGATTCGGCGATGGGACTGGCGGTTCAGACCATGCTGCCGGCTGGCACCGGCTACACCACGCTGGAATTCAAGATCAGCTTCATCAAGGGCATGACCAAGGACACCGGCGTGGTGCGCAGCGAAGGCCGTACGCTGAATGTCGGCCGCCGCGCCGCCACCGCCGAAGCGCGCATCACCGACGCCAAGGGCCGCCTCGCTCGCCCACGCCACCACGACCTGCCTGGTTTTCGAGATACCCAAGAAGACGTAGGGTGGTGGGCTCGGCGCAATACCGCCTTTGCTCACCTTGCGATGCTGAAAGCGAGCAACCTGGATGCTTCAGTCGAAACGGCAAATCCGGCGCAAGCCCCCGGTCCGCGCGGACGCAAAGCGAACCGGGAGCCACGCAGTTCATGCCGTCGATTACAGGCTACTCGCCCAGTTTCGATTTCAACTGCGAAAATTCCTGTCATTCAGCGAAGCCGCCGCCCATCAAGCCGGCCTGACGCCGCAACAGCACCAGGCGCTGCTCGCCATCAAGGGCTTTTCCGGCGCCGAGCCGGTTTCCGTGGGCGATCTGGCGGAATTCCTGCTGGTTCGCCATCACACCGCCGTCGAGCTGGTGGATCGCATAACCAGGCTCCGATTGTTGAGACGGATCGCAGATCACAGCGACAGCCGGCGCATGTTCCTGAAGCTGACCAAAAAGGGCGAGCAGAAACTGCGAACGCTTTCGAAAATGCATTTCGAAGAGCTGCGGTCGGTAAGCCCCGAATTGGCCAGGATATTGCGGTCATTCCGGCGGTCGCAGGCGCGCTAGAGCATTTTCCAGTTCGATGACTTCATCCTTCGAGACGCGGCCAAGTGGCCGCTCCTCAGGATGAGGACCCTCATGGTGAGGAGCGCGACTTCGCGCGTCTCGAACCATGGCCACGGGCGAAGCGGAAATGATTCAAGCGAGTTGAGAAACGCTCTGGCGGTATTGGACGCTACGCCGCGTTGGCGCCTTCCTGGCGGCTGGCTTCGAACAGGAACCAGGTGCGCCGCTCGGTTTCGTCGATGAAGGTTTCCAACAGTCCGGCGGTGCCGGAATCCTCGTGATCGTCGCAAAGCTTGTGGGCTTTTCGCATCGCCGCGGCCACATGCTTGTTGTCTTCCATCAACTCGCGCAGCATCTCGCGCGGCGGCACATAGCTCTCATTGTTGTCGTTGATGGTCTGCAGTTTCCCGATCTGCCCGATCGAGCGCAGCGTGGTGCCGCCAAGCTTGCGAACGCGCTCGGCCAGTTGATCGGTGGTGGCGAAAATATCGTCGGATTGCTGGTCGAGCAGCAGATGATAATCGCGGAAATGCCGGCCGCTGACATGCCAGTGAAAGTTCTTGGTCTTCACATAAAGCGCGAAGGCGTCGGCCAGCAGCGTGTTGAGCGCCGCCGAGATCTTGTCCACCGCGGCTTGCGGCAGATCGGTCGGCGTATCGAGGTCGGGCGAGGTTTTGTCGGACTTGTTGTCGGACTTGGCTTTGCTCACGATGCACCTTCCTGTTAGGAAACCGGACGCTGACGGCGATGGACACCGGCCGCCGGACCATCTAACGCATCATCGACATACAGGTTCCGTCACCGGAGCCCGTTTCCCGGATCCCGGCATCATGGACGACTGGATCGATTATTACGATTCCACCCACACGATCTACGCCAGCAAGCTGCACCGCGACTTGCATTTCCAGGTGATCGCGCGGGACATCATCGGTTACATCTCCTCGCCGGACTCGGTGGTGCTGGATTATGCCTGCGGCGAAGCCTTGTCCGCCGCATGGGTGGCGGAGGCCTGCGGCAAATTGTATCTGGCGGAGCCCGCGCCGGGCGTGCGCGGCCGGCTGATCGCGCGTTTTGCTCCGAACACCAGGATCAGGGTGCGTTCGCTGGATGACTTGCGGAAAATGGCCGAAAAGTCGATCGATCTCGCGGTCATGAATTCGGTGGCCCAGTACATGACACCGGACGAACTCGATTCCGCGTTGGCGGTGATCCGGCGGCTCCTGAAACCGAGCGGCCGTCTGATCCTGGGCGATATCCTGCGTCCCGAAGTCGGCATGATCAGGGATGTGATCGCGCTCTTGCGCTTCGCGCTGACCCACGGCTTTCTGAAGGACGCGTTGACCGGGCTGATCAGCACGGCGCTGTCGGACTACCGGCAATTGCGTTCCCGCGTCGGCCTGCAGCGCTACAGCGAGGCCGAGATGGCGGCGAAGCTCGCAAGCAACGGATTCACCGCCTCAAGGGCGCATGTCAATATCGGGCACAATCCGTGGCGGATGACATTCGTCGCGCGGCAGGCGTTCTAACGGCTCGCGCCTGATGCCTTGGCAGGGTTAAGGTTAACCAAAGCTAGCCATGGCTCAGTTGGGCCGGATCGGCGATGGTCGGCGCGGCCCGGTGGCGGAATGCGTCAACGCAAGAACAGTGCATCGTTCTTTATCCTGGTTCAAATCCAGGCCGGGCCTCCACGCTTCGCCCTGACGGGCTACGCGTGGCGCCGCCACGCTGGACCGGCGGGGCAAAGCGTGTCCGGCGTAGCTTGAGCGAAGCGAAAGCGTAGACGGACTGGCCAGCCAAGGGCTGAGCCTCCCCGGGCGGCCGCTTGCGAAGAAGGCGGGCTCGTCGCGCCGAAGCGGCAAAAGCCGCGAAGGCGGAAAAAAATGCCGGTTGATGGGGTCTTTAAGACCCTTTCGCGGTTGCGGAATCTGGTCTAAAGACCACCCGCGCGCGAGGGCAACCTGGCGCTGGTGCTCAAGGGACGCGCGGCATGCGCGCCCTTTTTTTGTGCCCATTTCCCTGTTCCCTGTCCGTGAGACTGAATGCCCAAGCGAACCGACATCTCGACCATCCTGATCATCGGCGCCGGTCCGATCGTGATCGGCCAGGCCTGTGAGTTCGATTATTCCGGCACCCAGGCGGTAAAGACGCTGAAGGACGAGGGCTATCGCATCGTTCTGGTCAATTCCAATCCGGCAACGATCATGACCGACCCGGAATTGGCTGACGCGACCTATATCGAGCCGATCACGCCCGAGATCGTCGCCAAGATCATCGAGAAGGAGCGTTACGTCGTTCCCGGCGGCTTTGCGCTGTTGCCGACCATGGGCGGCCAGACTGCGCTTAATTGCGCGCTTATCCCTGCGCAAACAGGGGACATTGGCAAAATTCGACATCGAGATGATCGGCGCCACCGCGGACGCCATCGACAAGGCCGAGGATCGCGGCCGTTTTCGCGAGGCCATGACCCGGATCGGGCTGGAGACGCCGCGCTCGATCCAGACCAAGAATTTGCCCGATGCGCTGCGCGCGCTCGATGATATCGGCCTGCCCGCGATCATCCGGCCGTCCTTCACCATGGGCGGCACCGGCGGCGGCATCGCCTACACCAAGGCCGAGTTCATCGAAATCGTCGAGCGCGGCATCGACGCCTCCCCCACCGACGAAGTCCTGATCGAGGAATCCGTGCTCGGGTGGAAAGAGTTCGAGATGGAGGTGGTGCGCGACAAGAAAGACAATTGCATCATCATCTGCTCGATCGAGAACCTCGATCCGATGGGCGTGCATACCGGCGACTCCATTACCGTCGCACCGGCGCTGACCCTGACCGACAAGGAATACCAGATCATGCGCGACGCCTCGCTGGCGGTGCTGCGCGAGATCGGGGTGGAGACCGGCGGCTCCAACGTGCAGTTCGGCGTCAATCCGGCCGACGGCCGCATGGTCGTGATCGAGATGAATCCGCGGGTGTCGCGCTCCTCGGCGCTGGCCTCCAAGGCGACCGGTTTTCCGATTGCAAAAGTCGCCGCCAAGCTCGCGGTCGGCTACACCCTCGACGAGATCGCCAACGACATCACCGGCGGGGCGACGCCGGCGTCATTCGAGCCGACCATCGATTACGTCGTCACCAAGATTCCGCAGATTCGCGTTCGAGAAGTTTCCCGGCGCCTCGACCACGCTGACCACCTCGATGAAATCGGTCGGCGAAGTGATGGCGATCGGCCGCACCTTCCAGGAGAGCCTGCAAAAGGCGTTGCGCGGCCTCGAAACCGGACTGACCGGCCTGGACGAAATCGAGATCGAGGGCCTCGGCCGCAGCGACGACAAGAACGCCATCCGCGCCGCATTGGGCACGCCGACGCCGGATCGGCTTTTGCAAGTGGCGCAAGCGATGCGGCTCGGCTGGAGCAATGACGAGATCTTCACCTCCTGCAAGATCGATCCCTGGTTCCTCGCCGAATTGCGCGGCATCGTGGAAATGGAGTCCAAGATCAAGGCCAACGGCCTGCCCGCCAACGCGTTCGGCATGCGCACCCTGAAGGCGATGGGATTTTCCGACGCGCGGCTCGCCGTGCTGGCCGAGACCACCGAGGCCGAGGTGACGGCGCGACGCCATGCGCTCGGGGTTCGCCCGGTTTTCAAGCGCATCGACACTTGTGCTGCCGAGTTCGCCTCGCCCACCGCCTACATGTATTCGACCTATGAAGCGCCGTTCGCCGGTCATCTGGCGGACGAGAGCGCGCCGTCCGACAAGAACAAGGTCATCATCCTCGGCGGCGGGCCGAACCGGATCGGCCAGGGCATCGAATTCGACTATTGCTGCTGCCATGCCTGCTTCGCGCTGCACGACGCCGGCTATGAGACCATCATGATCAACTGCAATCCGGAAACGGTGTCGACCGACTACGACACCGCCGACCGCTTGTATTTCGAGCCGCTGACCTCCGAGGACGTGCTGGAGATCATCGCCACCGAACGGCAGAACGGCACCTTGCACGGCGTGATCGTGCAGTTCGGCGGCCAGACGCCGCTCAAGCTTGCGCACGCGCTGGAGGAGGCCGACGTGCCGATCCTCGGCACCTCGCCCGATGCCATCGATCTCGCCGAGGACCGCGACCGCTTCAAGCGCGTGCTCGACAAGCTGAGATTGAAGCAGCCGAAAAACGGCATTGCCTATTCGGTCGAGCAGGCGCGGCTGGTGGCGGCCGATCTCGGGCTGCCGCTGGTGGTGCGCCCGTCCTACGTGCTCGGCGGCCGCGCCATGCAGATCATCCGCGAGGAAACCCAGCTCGGCGATTATCTGCTCGGCACGCTGCCCGAACTGGTGCCCGGCGACGTCAAGGCGCGCTATCCGAACGACAAGACCGGGCAGATCAATACCGTGCTCGGCACCAATCCGCTGCTGTTCGATCGCTATCTGTCCGATGCCATCGAGATCGACGTCGATTGCCTGTGCGACGGCAAGGACACCTTCATCGTCGGCATCATGGAGCATATCGAGGAAGCCGGCATTCACTCCGGCGACTTCAGCCTGCTCGCTGCCGCCGCATTCGCTCGATGCGCAGATGATTGCCGAACTCGAGCGGCAAACCCGCGAACTGGCGCTCGGCCTCGACGTGGTCGGGCTGATGAACGTGCAATACGCCATCAAGGACGGCGACATCTACGTGCTCGAAGTCAATCCGCGGGCGTCGCGCACGGTGCCGTTCGTCGCCAAGGTGATGGGCATGCCGGTGGCCAAGATCGCAGCGAGGATCATGGCCGGCGAGAAGCTTTCGGACTTCAATCTGAAGAAGCGCAAGCTCGGCCATGTCGGCGTCAAGGAATCGGTGTTTCCGTTCGCGCGCTTCCCCGGCGTCGATACCGTGCTCGGCCCGGAGATGCGCTCGACCGGCGAGGTGATGGGCATCGACCGGTCGTTCGAAGTGGCGTTCGCCAAGAGCCAGCTCGGCGGCGGCACCCGCGTGCCGCGCAAGGGCACGGTGTTCGTCTCGGTGCGCGAAATCGACAAGACCCGGATCGTCGATGCGGTGCGGCTGTTATCCTCGCTTGGCTTCAAGGTGATGGCCACCTCCGGGACGCAACGCTTCCTCGCCGATCAGCGGGGTGCCGACAGAAAAAGTGAACAAGGTGCTGGAAGGACGGCCGCATATCGTCGACGCCATCATGAACGGCGACATTCAGCTCGTTTTCAATACCACCGAAGGGCCGCAGGCGCTGGCCGACAGCCGCTCATTGCGGCGCGCTGCCCTCTTGCATAAAGTGCCATATTACACCACTCTTTCCGGTGCCGTGGCGGCCGCACAGGGTATCCGCGCCTATCTGGGCGGGGACCTTGAGGTCCGCACCCTGCAGAGTTATTTTTCCGAAAGCTAATCGTTGGCCGGGCCATGCCCGGCAATTGATCGGCATTGAAGCCCTTGTGACTGGAACTCGCCAGCCATGAGGGTGTTCTGTTTCGGCGTTTGTGCGGGCCGGCGGAGTGGTCCGCATGAAGTTGAAGGACGAAGAGCGATGATGGAAAAGGTTCCGATGACCACTGGCGGTTACGCCGCCCTCGAGGTCGAATTGAAGCAGCGCCAGTCGGTGGAGCGTCCGCGCATCATCGAGCATATCGCCGAGGCGCGCTCGCATGGCGACCTTTCGGAGAACGCGGAGTATCACGCCGCGAAGGAAGAGCAGTCGCACAATGAGGGCCGCATCGCCGAGCTCGAGGACAAGCTTGCGCGCGCCGATATCATCGACATCAGCAAGCTCTCCGGCGACACCATCAAGTTCGGCGCCACCGTCACACTGGTCGACGAGGACACCGAGAAGAAAGCGGTGTGGCAGATCGTCGGCGAGCCGGAAGCCGATGCCAAGAAGGGCCGCATTTCCATCACCTCGCCGCTGGCGCGGGCGTTGATCGGCAAGAAGAAGGGCGCTTCCGTCGAAGTCGTCGCCCCCGGCGGCGCCAAGGCCTACGAGATCACCAAGGTCGAGTGGCGCTAGTATCATTCGATTTCGGACTTCAAAAAAGCCGCGTCCCGCACGCGGCTTTTTTGTTGCGCAGCTTCGACGCGCCGGCCCGATCACTTCACGCTGACATGAATGTGAGTGGAGCCGCGACCGAATTCATAATAAGTGACATCGCATAATTATTATTGACTATAATCAAATGAACGCTGCCGGTCAGTGGAAATCATGCGCAAGGCTACGAAGCTTGATCGCCGTTCTCACGACATCGCGTTCTCACGACAATGACGAATCTTGTTGCGCTGCAATCACGCGACGGACGACCAGACGATCATGCGCGCGCCGGCAATGAGTTGATGGACGCAATGATTTGATGAACACGGTGTTGACAGCGCGCAGCCGTATCACACACCGTGTCGTACAGCGGCACTCGATCTGCGACGCTAGCTAGATTTAACGTGTCAAACAGGGGGTAAATGACATGGACCAGACATTCTCCAAATGGCAACCGACCGCGCTCAGCCTGTTCCGGTTCATCACCGGGCTGTTGCTGCTTCAATTCGGTATCGCAAAGCTTTTCAAGTTTCCGGCGCTGCCCTATTTCGCCGAACTTCCGCCGTTGATCGTGGCAGCCGGAGCGCTCGAACTCGTGCTCGGCGCGCTGTTGATGATCGGGTTGTTCACCCGCATCTCCGCCTTCATCCTCGCCGGCGAAATGGCGTTCGCCTATTTCCTGGGACACATGTTCAAGAATCCCGCGGAGCCGGTATTCCTGCCGCTCCTCAATAACGGCAGCCTTGCGATCCTGCTTTGCTTCGCCTGTCTCTATCTCGCGACCTCGGGCGGCGGACCGATCAGCGTTGATGAGATGCGCAAGAAGAGCTGACAATTTTTTCGTCATTGCGAGCGGAGCGAAGCAATCCACATCGCCAAAGAAAGAATGGATTGCTTCGTCGCTGCGCTCCTCGCAATGACGGTGACTAGCACGCCCGTCAGTCCAGAACCTTCAATTCAAGCGGCACCGCGGCTTCGTATTTGGAGTTGTGCAGCACCAGCGAGGTCCTGACATTGCGGACATGGGGTGCCGCGGTCAGGTGCGTGACGAAATCCTGAAACGTCGCCATGTCGGGCGCCACGCATTTCAGGATGAAGTCGACCTCGCCCGACAGCATCCAGCATTCCCGCACCAAGGGCTCGCCGCGCACGAAATCCTCGAACGCCCGCAGATCGGCATCGGCCTGACTGGACAGATGCACCGAGGCGAACACCGTGACGTCAAAACCGAGCCGGCGCGGATCCAGCAGGCCGCGATAACCCTGGATGTAGCCGGCTTCCTCCAGCGCCCGCACCCGGCGCAGGCAGGGCGGCGGCGAAATGCCGACCCGTTTGGCCAATTCAACGTTGGTGATTCGGCCATCGGCCTGGATTTCGTTCAGGATTTTGAGGTCGATCTCGTCAAGATTCTTCGACACGCGGGTCCAGGTCCTGGGTTGAGAAAAGCGAAGCGGCGAGTTCAGCAACAGTCTTAGCGCAGCTGGCGCGCATTGCGCAATTTTATTGCGCGTGCACTGCGCCATTTTGCTCAGTTGCGGGGAAAATTTGCCGTGATGGATTGCAATTCTTGCATAGCTTGCCAGATGTCTTAGACTTGGATTTGACACCTTCTGCGCCGTCGCGATGCCTTTGCGGGCGCGTTCCACCCAAGTACTGACGAAATTCCCTTAAGAGAGGGATCTGCCCCATGCCTGCTCCCATCCACGCCAAGGTCGTCATCATCGGTTCCGGCCCGGCTGGTTATACCGCCGCCATCTATGCGGCGCGTGCGATGCTCGAACCGGTCCTGATCCAGGGCATCCAGCCCGGCGGCCAGCTCACCATCACCACCGACGTGGAGAACTATCCGGGCTTTGCCGATGTGATCCAGGGCCCGTGGCTGATGGAGCAAATGGAGAAGCAGGCCGCCCATGTCGGCACCAGGATCGTCACCGATCTGGTCCTCAAGCTTGAACTCACCCAGCGGCCGTTCCGCCTGACCTGCGACAGCGGCGATGTCTATCTGGCGGAAACCGTGATTCTGGCCACCGGCGCGCAGGCGCGCTGGCTCGGCATGCCGTCGGAAGAGAAATTCAAGGGCTTTGGCGTCTCGGCCTGCGCGACCTGCGACGGATTTTTCTATCGCGGCAAGCAAGTCCTGGTGGTCGGCGGCGGCAACACCGCGGTCGAGGAAGCGCTGTTTCTCACCAACTTCGCCTCGCAGGTGACGATCGTGCATCGCCGCGATCATTTCCGCGCCGAGCGCATCCTGCAGGAGCGGCTGTTCAAGCATCCCAAGATCAAGGTGGTGTGGGACAGCGCCATCGACGAGATCTGCGGCACCGAGAATCCGGGCAAGGTCACCCATGTCCGGCTCAAGAATGTCAAGAACGGCGCGCTGACCAAAGTGCCCGCGGACGGCGTCTTCATTGCGATCGGCCACGCGCCGGCGACCGAATTGATCCTCGGCCAGATCAAGCTGAAACCATCCGGCTATGTCGAGGTGGCGCCGAACTCGACCGCGACCTCGGTGCCCGGCGTGTTCGCCGCCGGCGACGTCGCCGACGAAACCTACCGGCAGGCCGTGACGGCCGCCGGCCTTGGCTGTATGGCCGCCCTCGAAGCCGAACGCTTCCTCGCCCTGCGTGCGAGCGACCGCGCGGCGGCGGAATAATCATGGCTCGAACCCGCGACGGATTTACGGATATGGACTGGGACAAACTGAAGGTGTTTCACGCCGCGGCGGAAGCTGGCAGCTTCACGCATGCCGGCGAGCAGCTCGGTCTGTCGCAATCGGCGGTTTCGAGGCAGGTCAGCGCGCTGGAGCAGGAGCTCGCGGTATCGCTGTTCCACCGCCATGCGCGCGGCCTCATTCTGACCGAGCAGGGCGACCTGCTGTTTCGCACCGCCCATGACGTGTTCATGCAATTGCAGGCAGCCCGCGCCAAGCTGACCGACAGCCGCGAGCGGCCGAGCGGCGATCTCAAGATCACGACCACGCCCGGCGTCGGCATCAACTGGCTGATCCCGCGGCTCGGCGAATTCACCGCACTTTACCCCGAGATCCGGATTTCGCTGATCGTCACCGACGAGGAACTCGACCTCTCGATGCGCGAGGCCGACGTCGCGATCCGCACCCGCAAGCCGACGCAGCCCGATCTGATCCAGCGCAAGCTGTTCGCGATGGGTTTCCACGCCTATTGCTCGCCGGAATACATCAAGCGTTTCGGCACCCCGCGCACCCTCGACGAGCTCGATGCACATCGCATCATCACGCTCAGCGACGGCCAGGTCGCGCCGCATTTGCAGAATCGCAACTGGCTGGTCGAGGCCGGCCGCAACGGCTCCGGTCCGCGCGAAACCTACTTCAAGGTCAACAACATCCTTGGCCTGGTGCGCGCGTGCCAGCAGGGCCTCGGCATCGCCGCGCTGCCGGACTATCTGGTCGAGGAAAACAACCGGCTGGTGCAGCTGTTCAGCGAATCGGACTCGATCCAGCTCGACACCTATTTCGTCTATCCCGAAGAATTGAAGTCGGTCGCACGCGTGCAGGTGTTCCGCGATTTCGTGGTGAGCAAGGCGCAACGCTGGCCGGCGTGATCGGCAGGCTGCGCAAGAGCGTTTTCCAGCGGACACCGGTTCGCGTGAAGAAAACGCGTCAATCAAATAGAGAAGACCCCGGTCTCCGCATGACTGACATGCGGCTTGGGTGCTTGCTGCAAGGCACCCGCGCGGATCATAGTCTCGTCACTGAGATTTCGCGTTGCGCATTGTCCCCCTCCTCCAGTGGCGCGAGAGATCGGTAATCCCTCTTGGAAGGTGATTGTGTCGGCCTCACGTGGCCAATACTACAAGCCGGGCTCGCAAGAGCCCGGCTTTTTTTCGCATTTTTTGCACTGTATTCGTATTGTAGATGTCACGCGCGCAACGCGCTCGTTATCCGTTGACAGGCTCAGTGCCGCCGATCATCATCCAGCAATGATCACAAATCTGTGTATCGCAGCGCCGTCGAAAAAAGCTCCCCTTCCGGGGACCGCGGATCGACGCGCGCGCTAGACCTCTCGCCCAACTCGATCCCGCCAAACCCCGCCGTCTGGACGGGGTTTTTTATTGTCCCGTCTCCGGCGCAACCCATCAAGGAGATGAACCCATGAACGACCTTCAAAGCCGATTGCGTGGCCTCTGGCTGCCGCTGGTCACGCCGTTTCGCAATGGCGAACTCGATGAAGCCTCGCTGCGCCGGCTGGTGCGGCACTATGCGGACAGCCCGATCGACGGGTTGGTGCTCGCGGCCACGTCAGGCGAAGGCCTGTCGCTTGGCATCAGCGAACTCGAGCAATTGGTGGCGCTGACACATTCCGAAATATCCGGCAGCGGCCGCTATGTGCCGATCTGCCTCGGCCTGTCCGGCGCCGCCACCGCGAAAATGCAGGAGGCGCTGGATGAGACCGCCGCCTGGCCTATTGACGGTTACCTGATCGCAAGCCCTTATTACACAAGGCCCTCGCAGCGCGGCCTGCTGCACCATTTCAGCACACTGGCCGATCATGCCTCCTGGCCGATCGTGCTCTACAACATTCCCTACCGCACCGCGGTCAATCTCGAAAACGCGACGCTGCTGCAGCTCGCCACGCATCCGAACATCGTCGGCATCAAGGATTGCGGCGCCGACCGCGCGCAGTCGATCGATTTCCTGCGTCGCCGGCCTCCCGGCTTCCGGGTCCTGACCGGCGAGGACGCGCTGTATTTTGAGGCGCTTGCCGACGGCGCCGATGGCGCCATCCTGCTGTCGGCTCATATCGAGACCGACATTTTTGCGTCGGTGTGGGCGCTCCTGAAGCAAGGCGATCGCGAGGCGGCGCAAGCGCGCTGGGACAGCATTTCCGATCTGACCGGGCTGCTGTTCGCCGAGCCCAGTCCCGCGCCGGCCAAGTATTGGCTGTCGCGCACCGGCCTGATCGATAGCGTCGAGGTTCGCCTGCCGATGGTGGAGGTCAGCGCGCCGTTGGCGGCAAGGCTCGATGCGGAAATCGATCGGCGTCTCCCTGTCATGGCGGGGAATCCACGGCGCGCGCAAATGCACACCGGATGACAGTTTCGCGACGAAACGATCCAGAGGTCTGCTTATCGGTGAAGGCCGGAAGTGACCCGTAAGCTTCCGAATCTGGCGAATGACCCAAACAAGACATCGACCATCGCGTGATCCAGATCACGAACCTGGCCACGACTTAAAGCGACAAGGGGTTGCGCCGAACCAACGCGGCATCTCGATGGAGAACACCAATGAACGCGAACACCAGAATGAGCGAAACCCGCGAACTGACCGACGACGAACTGAACACGGCCAGCGGCGGTATTATTTTCGTGGGCGGTCGGCCCCCGATCCTCCGCGCGGACGCCCTCAATCCGCAGCCGCTTCCGCCCGTGCGTGGCGAATTGTTGCCGGCGGTCCAAATTTCGATGTGACCGGACTTTTGATCCGCCTTGTGGGGCGAATCCGTCGCCCCGGCGGATTTTTATCGGGCGGCGCGGGAGTTTCTCGGTGCCACAAGTTGAAGTGCCGGGCGTGATGAATGTATTCCGTTGACGGTTAAGCTGCCCGCAGTGCTCGATCAGCCTCCTCCGCCGCACACTCCTGCATCGGGTCTTGAATTTGACCATGGGCGTTGCCGCGCTGCTGGCTGTGTCGCAGGCGGCATGGGCGCAAGCGGACTTCGCGTTCTCAAATCTGAGGTTTCAAAGGGCTCAGGAAGTGCGTACTATAAATTGGCGCTTGGCGTCGTATTTGAAATGCCGCCGCAAGCCCAAGTCGCAGCCATCCAGTTTTAGTAGGGGCGAACATGGTCACCGCGCTAGACGTACCTTTAACGAGCAAGACGCGTTTTCACAGATTTTGGAAGCATTCACTTAAACGGGTCATCATTCCGTGCTGCGTATACATTCCACTAGCCTATTTTTTCCCCATCATCTCATTGGTTTATTTGCTGTGCGGAGCTTACGATGTGAGCCGCAACACCGGGCTAAACCTGTCGACGATACGCCGATATTTTTTCGGCAATGGCGTCCTTCTTTGGATACTCTCCCCTATCAACGTTCTCCTGGATGTCCTCTCGCTGCCCTACATCAACAAGGGCGTCTATCGCCTTGAGGACATGCCGCCGGGCCATCAGGATGAAATCAACCGCTTGATCAAGGGGGCGATTGACGCCGATCTCGTTCGCCGGGTCGAGGAACGGTCGAAAGAGCACAAACGCGCACTGATCCTTTGGCGCTATTATGGCGTCCCAACCGAGACAATTGTGGATGTCCCGGCTTTCAACGGACCGTGGAAATACATCCAGACCATCGGGCTTTCCGTTTTTAACACGAAGATATCGACATCCCTTCACTTCGGATGGATGCGCGCGTCATTGCGGCTCCTGTATAACATCAACGACATCGAGGAACCTTCCGCGTATATCGTTGTCGGCAACACTACGCACCGCTGGTGTGACGGCAAGCTGTTCATCTTCGACGACACACTCCAGCATCTGTCCGCCAATGAGACTGACCGGCCACGCTATTGCATGTACGTTGATATTCTTCGACCGTCGCCGTTCCCGGGCGTCATGGCAGCCGTCTGCGCGGCAGAGAGCTACGTAGCCAGAAAAATCAAATTGGTCAGTTTGTCCAAGTGGACGCTGGTTGAGCGGCGCCGATGAAAATGATGAGGCCGCCAAACTGAGGCGGTTCCAATAGCAGACGTCGACAGCTCGCAAAACTGCGCCATCCGGCCGCTCCGCGGCTGATTGAGCAGTATGCTCCATGGTCGAGACCGATCTCGGTCGCGGATCGAGTTTCATTCGGCCAGACTTCCTCTTCCAAAGCGCCCGACACCCGTTTGCCAGCAAGTGCTCGCTCTGCTCGTTACGATCTTGGCGATCGGCGACGCCAGACGGGCGGCCGCTCTTGCGGGAAGAGCGGAAGTCTCGGCCAAGGGGTAAAATGACGTGACTGACTCACAACGGACGTCAAGCCCGCCCAGAAGGACGATGTCTCACAGGTCGAAAACCTGATATCCTGAAACCTCTGAGAGCCGAAGCCATACGAAACCCAGCCGTCGAACTGGAGAATTGTCATGAACATCACTCGCCGCGCCGCAACTCTCGGCGGTCTCAGCCTACTAGCTGGAACATCGGTGACCGCCGTCAGCCGAGCTGAACTTGGTTCTTTCTTGGGGATCGGGGGAGGATTTGAGGATTTCATACTTGCCACCGACGCCTACATCTATGGCTATCCGCTCGTCACGATGGAAATAACGCGGCGTGTCATCACCAACGTGGCAGCGCCGGTCGGAACACGCGGCCCTATGGGTCAGATCATCAAGCTGCGGGAGTATCCAAACGCTTCATTCAAGGATGTCACAGCGCCGAATGCCGACACGCTCTACACGACGGCGTTCTTCGACGTCGGCAAGGAGCCTTGGGTCCTCAGTATCCCCGATATGAATGGTCGTTACGCGCTTTTCCCGATGCTGGACGGCTGGACCACAGTGTTTCAGGTGCCGGGCAAACGCACCACCGGCACGGGTGCGCAGACTTATGCGGTTACTGGCCCCGGGTGGAAGGGGACACTGCCCGCCGGGGTCAAAGAATACAAATCTCCAACCAACATTGTCTGGCTACTAGGCCGTATCTACTGCACCGGTACGCCTGAGGACTATGCTGAGGTGCACAAGCTGCAAGACGAGTTCAAGCTTGTGCCGCTTAGTTCCTACGGCAAATCCTACACGCCTCCCGCAGGCACGGTCGATCCGTCGATCGACATGAAGACGGCCGTGCGTGAGCAGGTCAACCGCATGGATGCGGTGGCTTACTTCACGCTGCTGTGCAAGCTCATGAAAGACAATCCGCCAGCGGCGGCCGATGCACCTCAGCTCGCCAAGTTTTCGAGCATTGGGATCGTTCCCGGTCAGGACTTCGATGCGACCAAGCTAAAGGCGGATTTCGTCAAGCGCGTGCCTGAGGTCGGCTTCGACCGGATCATGCTCCAGTTCAAGATCAACAAGGACGTCAGGGACGAGAACGGCTGGGCTTATACGACCAAGACCGGCATCTACGGCACCGACTATCTGATGCGGGCACTCGTCACCGCTATCGGGCTCGGTGCCAACCGTCCGCAGGATGCGGTCTATCCGACCTCTCTGAAGGACGGAGAAGGCCGGAAATACAACGGTGAGAACAAATACGTGATGCACTTCCCAGAGGGGCAACTGCCGCCCGCGCAGGGCTTCTGGTCGCTAACGATGTACGACGCCAGCTACTTCTTCGTGAACAACCTGCTTAACCGCTACTCGATTAGTGCGCGGCAGAACCTGAAATCGAACCCTGATGGATCGACTGATCTCTACATTCAGAAGGACTTGCCCGGTGCCGACAAGGAGTCCAACTGGCTTCCCGCGCCTCCCGGCGATTTTATCCTGATGCTGCGTTTGTACTGGCCCGACGAAAGCGACCCTTCGATCATCGATGGATCATGGAAGATCCCGCCAGTGAAGAAGGTATGATCTTGAAGAGTGCGAGAGGCGGACTCGGATAGCAGTGCAGGTTGCAGCAGACCCGCCTTGCGTTGGTCGGACTTTTATCCCGCGATCATTTGACGTCTGTTGCTGGCGGCGCGCGCCCAAGTCCGAAGGTGACCCAATCGGAAACTTGCGACGATATGAGCACTCAGAACATCTATGGCCTGGCTAGTTTGCGTGAGCGGTGGAATGATCGAGTTATATCCATGCTTACCGTGGTAATGATCTTAATGTTGTTTGTCCTTGCGCCCCTCCAAGCCGCCGGCATAAGGACGTTTCAAGTGCTCGGATTTGCCTCCGCGCTGGTGCTCATTGGTGGTGTCTTCTTCGTGTCGGCCAATCGGGTAGTCGCTGCAACGATGGTAGCTGCATTTGCTATGGCTCTTTGGGCGGCTTTTGCCCGGCTCACGGCGCCATCGAGCTTTGACGTTTATCTCCTTGCCGGTGCGTGGCTTATAATGAGCGTGGTTCTTATTTTCGTGGTTGGTCGCACGGTGTTTGCTGCAGGACGTGTCAATTATCATCGAATTGTTGGCGCCATTCTAGTTTATTTGAGCATCGCCACGACGTTTATTGCGCTATTTACGTTCGTTGGCCTGCGTATCCCCAAAGCATTTTCTGGAATGCTGTTTGAAGATAGTCCGGCGCTCGCGAGCAACTTAATTTATTTCAGTTTTGTGACGCTGACGTCGACGGGCTATGGAGACATTGTCCCGGTACATCCAATGGCACGCAGTCTTTGCAATCTTGAAACCATACTTGGTCAGCTCTATCCTGCCACCTTGCTTGCAAGGTTAGTATCACTGGAGATCGAAGGTCGGCGCTGAGGCCGCGGCTTCCGGAATTGGCACCTTTGAGACATGCCGGCAGCATTGCGCGATGTCTGCTTGCAAGGGAAAATCGGAAGTAGCCGCACGACACTCAAAGGCGCTAATGACCCAAAACGAAAGTTCAACGCGACATTGGACGTGATGTCGACGCGCGCGACGGCGATTTCAAAAACCATGGGAACTGAAAAGACTTCGACTCCCGGCGCCGGCTCCTAGTCACGACCGGCTGTGGCCTTGCTCAGACCTCGCGCGATGTTCGACGTGAGGCCTGAATGCGCGCGCGCAGGACATTTGTGCTAGAATGCGCGCCGCGCGCGGACCTCCCGGGCCTTTGGCTCGACCTCCGCGCGCATGAAGTCGGCGCGGCCCATCAATTCATCGAAACGCGTACTGCGGAGGCTGAGCGGAGTTCTGCGGAGCATGCGCTCGACGCAGCGCCACAGGATCATGGCGTGGACCGGCGCTTCCAGGGCGGCTTGACGCGCCGTATTTTCGTCGTAGCCGAGCAGCTTCTCGCCGAGGTCGCACCACGCCTCGTAAATTCCCGTATTGCGGCCGCCCAAATCCACCGGCTCTGACGCCAGAGCCGGGAGCGGTTCGATCGCATTGGCCCGCCTGAACCGCCAGAGGTGGATCGTGGAGGCGAAGGCGACGAGATGCAGCCATTCATGAAGAAGCGTGATGCCGAGGCACTCGCCGAGACGGCGATCGGGCTTGTAGAGCACGATCAGGCTGAAATTGGTGGCATGGCCGAGATAGAAAAACTCCTCGCCTCTGATCTTGCGCGCCCAGGGATCGAGGAACGACCGCTCGTCGCTCAAATGCAAGCGGTGAACGCGACGCGGATCCGGCAATTCGCGCAACAGCGCGAGCGCTTGCGCCGCATCGATGCGCTCATAATCGGCGACCTCTTCGGAAATCTCGATCTCGGCCTTGCAGCCGGCGACGCAATAGATTCGCATCACGACAGGCAGCCGCGCCGTGCCGTCGCGCAGGAAAGCCTTCAGGGTCGGAAAGCGCGAGGCATCCGACGCCACGAACAGCGTCACCGCGCGGGTATAGGTTCGTGAAAATCCGCTCGGCAGTTCCCGCGGCGGATCGACGGTCCGGATCGGACCAAGCTTGCCGCCAACCCGCGGCATGTTGCGCCTGAGGAAACCGAGCGCCAGCAGCGCAACAACCGCAATAATGATGATGGCCTGGAGCACGATCATGGTCTTGCGTCCGGAATCGGCTGATAGGGCAACGCTGCTCCGGCGTGTGCGGCTATTTGAGAGCGTCGAGCCTTTCGTTGACGTCGCATCTAGAGCGTTTTCCAGCGAAGTGGATACCGGTTCGCGTGAAGAAAACGCGTCAAATAAAGAACTAGAGCCTCCGTTCCGATTCCATCGGAACGGAAAAGGCTCTAGCGCATGGCGATTCCGATACTACAAGCGCAATGTCAGGCGATGTATAACCAACAGGATATGCTAACTTCATGGGGCCGTATCGTGACGAGGTGACCTTGCAGGCGCCGATGCGCCCCACACGGCAACTGGCTGCTGTGCGCGCCCCTTGACTTACACATATCTTCGCAGTTATAGATCAATCAATAGCCGACGGGTTATTGATAAAAATGAGATGACCCGGCGCACACGGCGAACGTGACCAACGGAGAACGTACGAATGAAGATCAAGTTGACCAGCGTGTATGTCGACAACCAGGAAAAGGCTCTGGGCTTCTACACCGAGGTGCTCGGCCTGACCAAGAAAGCCGATTTCGGCAACGGGCCGTATCGCTGGCTGACCGTGGCCTCGCCCGACGAGCCGGATGGAACCGAGTTACAACTCGCTGCCAACGACAACCCGGCGGCCAAGGCTTATCAGCAAGCCATCTTCCAACAAGGCCAGCCCGCGATCATGTTCTTCACCGCCGACGTCAAGGGCGACTACGAGCGCATCAAGGCGCGCGGCGCCGAGTTCACCATGCCGCCGACCGAGGTGACCGGCTCGACCATCGCCCAGCTGAACGACACCTGCGGCAACCTCGTTCAGTTCACCCAGCTGGCGCGCTGGTAACGCGGGCGGTTATCGAAGCGCAAATGCCGAACGCTCACGATGTGCTGTTCAGGACGCTCGCCGATCCCACGCGGCGGGCGATCTTCGAGCGGCTGTGCCGCGAAGGCGAGCAGACGGTCGGGGCGCTGACGGCTCAGGCCGGGATCTCGCAACCGGCCGTCTCCAAGCATCTTGGTGTCCTCAAGCGCGCCGGGCTGGTGCGCGACCGCCACGAGGGACGACAGACCCACTATAGCGCGCAGCTCGGCGCCCTTGCCCCGCTGATGGACTGGACCAGCCAGATGGCGGGGTTCTGGCAGAGCCGGTTCGACGACCTCGAAGACCTGCTCAAGAGGATGGACCAGTGAACCAGGCACCGGCCGGAACCCGCGCCGTCGTTGTCGAACGCGAGGTACCTTTTCCGCCGGAAAGGATCTGGCGCGCGCTCACCCAGCCTCATTTGATCGAGGAGTGGCTGATGAAGAACGACTTCAAACCTGTCGTGGACCACCGCTTCAATCTTCGAAAGAACCCCAAACTCGACGTGAGCATCGTCGTCGATTGTCAGGTGCTGGCTGTCGAGCCGCACAAGACGCTGTCTTACACCTGGGCGGCCTATGGTCTCGAGAGTATCGTGACCTGGACCCTCACCCCGACGCGCACGGGGACCCTGCTGCGCATGGAGCAATCGGGCTTCCGGCCGGATCAGACGCAGGCCTATCACGGCGCCAGACATGGATGGCAGCAGTACCTGGCGGTCCTGGAGCAGCTATTGGCGCGGATCGATTGATGCCGGCGCACCATCACTGCATTATGATTGTGCCGCATCAAACGGAATCAGCATTCGAGGCATCAGTATCCAATGAATCCGTCGGAACATATTGATCAGTTGATCGCCAAACTCACGGACTGGCGCGGCAAAACGCTCGCCGGCATCCGCAAGAGCTTCCTTGAGGCCGACCGGGAGATCATCGAGGAATGGAAATGGATGGGAAGCCCGGTGTGGTCGCGCGACGGAATGATCGCGGTCGCCAACGCCCACAAGGAAAAAGTGAAGGTTACCTTTATGCACGGGGCGCACCTTGCGGATCCCGACAAGCTCTTCAACGCCGGCCTCGGCGGTAACGCGTGGCGAGCGATCGATTTTCTCGAGGGCGACAAGGTCAATGCGCCGGCGCTGAAAAATCTGGTTCGGACCGCGGTCGATCACAATCAGACCAAGTTGAAGAAGAAGGCTCCTGCGAAGAAGAAAGCGCCTGCGGCTGCTGGAGCGAAAGCACGCAAAATCAAAAAGACATGAAGCGATGGCGTTTTCTCGCTCATTGTCCGGCTCTCGAGTCCGCTGGACTTCCGGCAACGCAATCCCGCGCGATGGCCGCTGGGTCGTTGTCTCGATCCAGCGGCCACAAGGCATTTGATCAAGGCCTGTCGTGCTCCTCGGAAATGTCCTTGTTGGTGTAATCGGGCATCATCGCGGTAGCGACGATGCTGACCACCGCGCAGAACAGAATGTAGAGTGCAATCATGTAGCCCGATCCGGTGGCGGCGAGCAGTGCGGTGGCGATCAACGGCGCCGGCCCTCCGGCGATAACCGACGAGAGCTGGTAGCCGATCGAGGCGCCGCTATACCGCAACCGCGGGGTGAAGCATTCGGCGATCAACGCCGCCTGCGGACCATACATCAGGTCGTGCGGCACGAACGAAAGCACGATGGCGATGAAGATCAGCCCCGGCACGGCCGTGTTCAGCAGGGCGAAATACGCAAAGCCAAACAGCCCGGTCAGCACCGCGCCGATCAGATACATGCGCTTGCGTCCGATACGATCCGACAGGTATCCGGCCAGCGGGACGGTGAAAAGCGAGACGACGCCGGCGCAGATGAGACAGATGAGCAGGAAGTCGCGATCCTGGTGCAGGACCTGGATGCCATAGGCGAAGACAAAGGCCAGGTAGATGTAGGCCGGCGCCTGCTCGGCCATCCGCGCCAGCGCCGCGAGGATGATCGACCGCGGCTGACGCTTGATCACCTCGAGAACCGGGACCCGCGCGACACGGTTTTCGGCGACGATCCGCCGGAACGTCGGCGTCTCCATGATGCCGAGCCGGATGTAAAGTCCGATGGCGATCATCACGATGCTGAGCAGGAACGGGATGCGCCAGCCCCAGACCAGAAACTGGTCGCCGGAAATGCGGCTGAATACGAGCACTGCAATGTTTGCCAGCAGCAAACCGGCGGGGCCACCGAACTGCGGCCACGAGGCGATGAAGCCGCGGTGCTTGTTGGTCCGTGCCCACTCCATCGAAAGCAACACAGAGCCACCCCACTCGCCGCCGACGCCCACGCCCTGGATGAAGCGGATGATGGTCAGGATGACGGCACCCCAGATGCCGATCTGGTCATAGGTGGGGACGAGGCCGACCGCCGCGGTGGCAATCCCGGTTATCAGCAACGTGGCTATGAGCGCCACCTTGCGGCCGACGCGGTCGCCATAGTGGCCGAAGATCGCGGCACCGATCGGCCGTGCGATGAATCCCACGGTGTAGATCGCAAACGCCTCCAGCACGCCAACAAGCGGATCGGACTTGGGAAAGAAGAGCTTGCCAAAGACCAGGCCGGTCACCGTGCTGTAGAGCAGGAAATCGTACCATTCGATGGTGGTGCCTACCGTGCTGGCGATCATTGCGCGGCGTAATTGCGCGCGGTGCTCGGCTTCCGGCAATGGGGTGGTTGTGATGTCCAGCGTCGTCATTCTGCGTCTCCTTGGCCCATATCAGACTGGGACCTTGCGGAATGCGTTTCGTTCCCCATCCACGGAAGTGGATGAGGGTATCGACGTCTGTTTTTTGTTGGTTGGGGCCGCGCCGTCATTGCGCGCTCGCGCCCAAGCCGGCTGCGGGAGGCCGGTCCCGGATAGCGAGCGGCACCTACCGAACGCCATGGCGGGAGCGGACGTCCCTAATGACACGGTCTTGCAAAATTGAAAGCGTAGTCCCTCGGTCCGCCCGATAAATTGGACCTTGGTCTATGGTTACTCTATCCGAGCTTCCTGTGCTCGTCGAGCGCTTCTGCGTTGCGCGCGGTGATACTGTGCGTCGCGAGTTGATTGGCACGCCGCAAAAAAAGGTCCCTGCAACGGTTGTTTCCAACCAGACCAAATTGAAGAAGAAAGCGCCTGCGGCTAAAAAGCTGGCGCTTGCGGCCACCTGAGCGAAAGCACGCAAAGCAAAAATAATTCGTGCTGTAGCTCTCGCTCATTGTCTGGCTGACTCGAGTCCGCCGGACGTCCGCCAACGCCTCTGAACTATGCATTCACGCCCCGATCCAATTTGGTGCGCGCCAGCCACAACGCATTGGCGATCACGCTGACCGATGACAGGCTGCGCGACCAGGCAATCCAGAGCTCTGCTGGTTCGTCAGGCATCGCTGCTGGCATCCGAATCCCGGTTGCGGACCTTTGTGCCGAGTCCTAGTCTCGTGGTGTTGGTCGCAGACCAACCACCCTAAATGACAATCAAAGCAACAGCGGCCAGGGAGGAAACCATGCGATACACCAATCCAGACCGTCGAACCATTTTGAAGACCATGACGTCCTTGGCGGCGGCATCGTCGATGGCAAACATCACCGTTGGACGTGCGGCGGCCGCCACCGCTTCCGATCCGGCCCTGAGCCCCGCGCTTGGGGAAGTCGATCAGGCGCTGCGCCAGGCCGTCAATGCGCAGACCGTGCCGGGCCTCGTCGCCATTGCGGCAAACGACAAGGGCATCGTCTACGAGGGGGCGTTCGGGCCCTCGATCAGCGCGGACAGCGTGTTCTGGATCGCGTCCATGACCAAGGCGGTCACGGGCACCGCCTGCATGCAACTGGTCGAGCAGGGCAAGCTGCAGCTCGATCAGCCGATCGGCAAGCTGCTTCCGCAACTGGAACAGCCCAAAGTGCTCGAGGGGTTCGACGCCAGCGGCGCGCCGAAGCTTCGCCCGGCGAAACGAGCGATCACGCTGCGCCACCTTCTCACTCACACCGCAGGTTTCACCTACAGCATCTGGAGTGAGCCGATGGCACAATTTGAGAAGGTCACGGGAACGCCTTCCATTGGCGAATGCCGGAATGCCAGCTTCAACGCGCCGCTGATGTTCGATCCCGGCGATCGCTGGGAATACGGCATCAATATGGACTGGGTCGGCAAGGCGGTGGAAGCCGCGAGTGACCAGTCGCTGGAGGTTTATTTCAAGGAGAAGATCTTTGCGCCGCTCGGCATGACCGATACCGGGTTCCTGATCAGTTCCTCGCAAAAGGCCCGTGTCGCGCCGATGTTCAGCCGGCAAGGCGACGGCTCGCTGAAGCAGATGGATTTCGAAATGCCGCAAAGGCCGGAATTCTTCATGGGCGGCGGTGCGCTGTTCAGCACGCCGCGAAACTACATTTCGTTTCTGCAGATGTTGCTGCACGAAGGCACCTTCAACGGCGCGCAAGTGCTGAAGCCCGAGACCGTGGCGTTAATGCGACAGAATCACATGGGCGATACTAACGTGGTCACTTTGAAGACAGTTCACCCGGAGCTTTCGAACGACGCGAACCTGTTCCCCGGCATGACCCAGAAATGGGGACTGTCGTTCGACATCAACACCGAACCCGGCCCGGCCGGACGCAGCGCGGGAAGCCTCGCCTGGGCCGGACTGTTCAACACCTACTTCTGGCTTGATCCGAACAAGCGCGTTACCGGCACGATCATGACGCAGCTCCTGCCGTTCGCCGACGATCAGGTCCTGAAGCTGTTCGCCAAGTTCGAGAGAGGTCTCTACGCCGCTGTCGCGTGAAACAGGATCCGGAAATTAGACACCGGTTTTTCGCAACAGATCATGCGCAACAAAATAAACGGAAGCAGCGATAGCGATTAAAGCCATCGCGCTTCCGATAAAACCGGTCGCAGCACTTCAGTCCAGGTGATCAAGCGGCATCGGCGCGCTGGCTTTGTGTGCCTGTATGACGATGTTGCTTTTTACCTCCCGGACGATCGGCATGCCGAGCAAGCGGTCGAGGAGGAACCGTTGGTAGTGAGCGAGGTCTGCCACCACGACTTCCAGAAAGTAGTCGGTTTCACCGGATACAAGATGGAACGCGATCACCTCCGGCATGGCGCTTACGGCCGCCACGAAGTCGTCGGCGTCCTCGCTCGCATGCCCCTCTATCTTGACGCTGACAAATACCGTCATGCCGAGACCAACCCGATCGCGGCTGAGCACGGCGCGATAGCCTTCGATGACCCCTTGCTTTTCCAGGCGCTTCACACGCCGCAGGCACGGCGACGGAGACAGGCCGATCTTCCTGGCGAGTTCGACATTGGTCAGGCGCGCGTCGGCCTGGAGCTCAGCGATGACGCGGCGGTCAAGCGCATCAAATGCATATTTTGGCATGTTCATACAGTAGTGGGTGTTTAAATCGGCTATTCGTTGCGTTCTGGCAGCTCAATCTAGCACACTTCGCAAGGACATGCCCTTCGCTTCGGTGCGATCTTTTCGGCACGCAATCATCCACCGGAGCCCGACGATGACTGAGAAGACCGCCCACGGCGCACTGCTATCTGCCGTCAGCCAATACCTCGAAATGATGTATGACGGCGACCTCGGCCGGTTCGACGCCGTTTTTGCCCCGACAGCCCAACTGCACGGTGTACCGGAGGGACAGGTCCGCGTGCTGCCGGCCGCCGAGTATCGTCGGCTGCTTGCCTCGCGTCCATCGCCCAAGTCGAAGAATGCGCCGCGTCAGCAGGAAATTCTCTTGATCGATATCGCGTCGTCGTCGCAGGCACTCGTCAAGGTTCGCGTTCGTATCGATGACGTACTCTTTGTCGACTATCTCTCTTACCACCTGATCGGCGGAGCATGGCTGGTAACGGCGAAGTCGTTCCACATCGAGCGGCACTTTGAGGCAACATTGACCTGATGGAGGCCCTTTGCGCATATGAATTACGAGTTCACATCCCGATCGAGGCGGGGGTCGCCCGGTTAACTTTGTCGTCCGGTGCAATATTTCTTCCACATCGTTCGATAGGCCTTTTCGACGGACCGCGTGTATGAGGCCGGGCTGCAATGCGTGCCGATAAGATCGGGAAGTTTACTGCGGATCGTCGTCAGCCGCTCCGGGGTCGATCGCAAGGCGATGTCCACGTATTGATCTTCATCGGTGGCAATCCAATCGCTCATGTCGATCGCCGACAAGAACGCGCCGCCAAGTCGGCTGGACAAGCTGTTGCCCATTTTCGTCACGACCGGCACTCCCATGTGCAAGGATTCCCAGGTCGAGACACCCCCGCCATGAGGAAATGGATCGAGGCAAATGTCGACCTGCCGGTAAGCCTCGAGATGCTCCTCGCGGGAGGTTCGTCCCAGCAGGCCGATCCGATCCGGCGGTATTCCGTGCGCCGCGAGATTTTCCAGCAGCCTGGCTTGTATGGAAGCGTCATTGAGCAGGGAATCCTTGATGATCAACCGGGATGTGTCATCGGACCGCAGAATTCGGGCCCAGACTTCAAGGACGGCATTGGACAATCGGCTCGCCCTCGTAAAGGCGCCGTAGGTCACATACCCGTTCGACCTCACGGGCGGCTCGGAGGTGCGTAGGCTTGCTGGCGGCGGTTCGATGATGATCGCGCACGGGAGATCGTAGATCCGTTCTGCGAAGAAATGGCGCACTTCCGAGGGTACCATGATTGGATCGGCGAACAGGTAATCGATCGTTGGCAGGCCGGTGCCGCTCACATGTCCCCATGCGCTCACCTGGATCGGAGCGGGCTTGCGTGCAAAGATGCGCAGCCGATTGCCCCTCGTATGTCCGGACAGGTCGATCAGAATATCGACCTTGTCGGCCTGGATGCAATCCGCCAGTTGATCGTCGGACCATTGCAGAACGTCTCTCCACCGATCGGACATATGTCGGAACGATCCTGTGACGTCGTCCTCGATCGGAGAGTTGGAATAGCAAATCACCTCGAACCGCGATTTGTCGTGATTCTCCAGCACGGGCCGGAATGAATATGCAGCGGAGTGATGCCTGAAATCGCCCGAAACATATCCCACAACAATCCGTCTCGCCGGATCTAAATCATTTTGGTGGTGCGGCGGATGCGCCGCGGAAATCCTTGACCCGATCTGGCGCCACCACTCGGATCGCGCCGCCTGATGCACCGCATAGTCGCCGGAGCAGAAGTCCAATGAGAAGATCCGGCTCACCAGGGCGATGTCGTCGTCCGGCTTGATGACAAGCGCGCGATCGAAGAACGAAACCGCTGCTTCCGCATCACCCAACAACGCATGACATTGACCGATTTGCGTGAGCGCCTTTGTGGAGTTCGGCTCGATCGCAACGGCGCGCTGGCAGGCTTCCAGCGCCGCGTTCACTTTCTTGCTCATCATCAATACGTTGGCGCGACCGAGCCAACCGAGGGCGAGACGCGGATTGATCGAGATCACCCGGTCAAAGTCTTCGAGCGCCTCGAAGTTCCGCTTCAGGAAGAGCAGCGTCTCGCCGCGATTGATCAGGATGGTGGTATGGTCCGGAGCAATTGCGAGCGCCAGATTGAATTCGGCGATGGCCTCGTTCGCTCGCCCCAAATCCTTGAACGCGCAGCCCCGATCGACCAACGCCGCCAGGTGGGTGGGCTTCATGGTCAGGATTCTATTGTAGCACGCAATCGCGTCGGTAAACCTCCCGAGATGGTGCAGCGCTTCCCCTTTGTTTATCAATGCATCCAGATGCTGCGGCTCGATCGCGATCGCGTTGTCGTAACTGACGATCGCTTCGGCGAAACGCCCGAGCTGCGATAACAACTTGCCCCGGTTCAGATGCGCGTCGACGAAATCCGGCCTCAGCGCTATGAGATTGTCATAGCAGGCCAAAGCCTCATCCTTCCGTTGCAGCGCGGAAAGCGTGACGCCGAGGGCGTACCGAGCTGCAGCAGATTGCGGATCAACCAGCAGGACCCTCCTCAGAAGGCGCTCAGCCGACTGGAAGTTGCCGCTCTGGTGCTCGGACACTCCGAGCATATACAGAGCGTCGAACTGGTTTGGGCGCTTTTTCAGGACCTTTTTGTAACCGGCCTGAGCTTTGGCGAGATCGCCGGACCGGTGGTACGCACTCGCCCGCGCGAGCCAGTCCGCGACGTCGTCACCCTTCCGATAGGTTGGCTTCGCGCTGAAAACCTTCAGTTGTTGAACTCATCCATCGGTCACTTTCCGACACTTGGCGACAAGGGAGCCGAGCGTGGCTCACGGCAGGTCGTTTGGTGGCTGGTCGAACCCTCGACGAGAATCGTAAACAAATTATTAACCATATTTTCCGACGGGGGAGACATGACCAACGATATTCGCGACCACGCGCGAGGTCCGGACTTCTATTTCGGAACGCACACCAAAATGGACATCGGCCAACGCATCTGAATTAAAGATTCGCATCCTGATCCAGCCGCGTGCGCGCCAGCCGCAGCGCGTTGGCGATCACGCTCACCGATGACAGCGCCATCGCGGCAGCGCCCACCATCGGCGACAGCAGAATCCCGAACACAGGATAGAGCACCCCGGCGGCGATCGGCACGCCGGCGGCGTTGTACAGAAACGCAAAGGCGAGGTTCTGGCGGATATTGCGCATGGTCGCGACCGACAATCGCCGCGCCCGCACCAGACCCATGAGATCTCCGGTCAAGAGCGTGACGCCGGCGCTTTCGATCGCCACGTCGGTGCCGCCCCCCATGGCGACGCCGACATCGGCCGCCGCTAGCGCCGGTGCGTCATTGACGCCGTCGCCGACCATGGCGACGCGGCGGCCCTCGTTGCGCAACCGCTGCACCACTTCGCTCTTGCGCTCCGGCAAGACCCCCGCCTCGACCTCATCGATACCAAGCCTCGTCGCCACCGCGCGCGCGGTGGTCGGGTTGTCGCCGGTCAGCATGACGATGCGCAGGCCGTCCTGGCGCAGCGCCTGCAAAGCGCGGCGCGCCGACGGCTTGACCGGATCGGCGATGGCCACGACGCCGGCGGCGCGGCCGTCCAACGTCACAAAGATGGCGGTGGCGCCATCCTGCCGGGCCGTCTCGGCGGCGCTGTCCAGATCCGCCGTGCCAATCTTCAGTTCATTCATCAGCATCGCATTGCCGAGCGCGACGGCCTTGCCGTCGACCGTTCCGGTCGCGCCCTTGCCGGAAGGTGCGGCAAAATTGGCGACCTCGACCAGATCGAGCTTGCGCTCGCTCGCAGCTCGCAGGATCGCCTGCGCCAGCGGATGCTCGCTGCCGCGCTCGACGCTGGCGGCGAGCCGCAGCAACTGGTTTTCCTCAAAGCCATCCGCGGGAATGATGTTGACCACTTTCGGCTTGCCTTCGGTGAGGGTACCGGTCTTGTCGAGCACGATGGTGTCGATGCGCTCGAACTGCTCCAGCGCCTCGGCGTCGCGGATCAGGATTCCCGAATGCGCTCCGCGACCGATGCCGACCATGATCGACATCGGAGTGGCCAACCCCAGCGCGCAGGGACAGGCGATGATCAAAACCGTCACCGCCGCGACAAGACCGAAGGTGAAGCGCGGCTCCGGCCCGAACGCCATCCAGGCCGTGAACGCCAGCACTGCCGCGGCGATCACCGCCGGCACGAACCAGCCGGCGACCCGATCCGCGAGGCGCTGGATCGGCGCCCGCGAGCGCTGGGCCCGCGCCACCATGTCGACGATCCGCGCCAGCATGGTATCGCGGCCTATTCGGTCCGCGCGCACGATCAGTCCGCCGCTCTGGTTGACGGTGCCGCCGATCGCTCGCGCGCCCGCGGCCTTCGACACCGGCATCAATTCGCCGGTGACCATGGCCTCATCTACGAAAGAACTTCCTTCGACGACGACGCCATCGACCGGAATCTTCTCGCCGGGCCGCACCCGCAAGCGATCGCCGATCGCAATCGCATCGATCGCGACATCCTCGTCGCCGTGCCCCGTGATGCGCCGCGCGGTTTTCGGCGCGAGCCCAAGCAGCGCCCGGATCGCGCCCGAGGTGCGCGCGCGCGCCCGCAATTCCAGCACCTGCCCCAGCAACACCAAGACCGTAATGACGGCCGCCGCCTCGAAATACACCGCGACGACGCCGTGCATGTCGCGGAACGCCGCTGGGAACAGTTGCGGCGCCAGCGTACCGACCACGCTGTAAGCCCAGGCGACACCGGTGCCCATCGCTATCAGCGTGAACATGTTGAGATTCCTGGTAACCAGCGAGCGCCAGCCGCGCGCGAAAAACGGCGCACCCGCCCACAGCACTACCGGCGTCGCCAGCACCAGAGAAATCCAGTTTGACCAGTGCGGCGGCACCAGACGCATCCGACCAAGATGGCTGCCCATCTCGATCGCGAACACCGGCAGCGTCAGCGCCAGCGCGATCCAGAACCGCCGCGTCATATCGGCGAGTTCGGGATCCGGCGCATCATCGAGCGAAACCTGTTCGGGCTCCAGCGCCATGCCGCAGATCGGACAGCTACCGGGCCCCACCTGGCGGATCTGCGGGTGCATCGGACAGGTATAGATGGTACCGGCAGGTGCCGCCGGTTCGGGTTGTTTCGGCTGCAGGAATTTTTCCGGCTCGGCTTCGAAACGTTCGCGGCAGCGGCCGGAGCAGAAAAAATAATCCTGCCCGCTGTAAGCGAACCGATGCTTGGCGGTCGCGGGATCGAGGCGCATGCCGCAAACCGGATCGATCGCAGTCGCTGAGGCGGCTTTGTCGCCATCGCCATGCTTGCCACCGCAGCAGGATGCCGGCGCCGCGGCGCCATGATGATGGCCGGCGTCAGCCGTGCCGTGTGCGTGCTTGCCGTCTGCGTGATCGTGATCCAACTGCGCCATCCGGATCCTCGCGGCCTCTTGATCTACATACCCTAGGGGGGTATATGACGGCTATGCGCGCCGAGATCAAGACCTCCTGCCTGAAACGACTGAAACGAATTGAAGGCCAGATCCGCGGCCTCGCCGGAATGGTCGAGGACGACCGCTATTGCATCGACGTGGTGACGCAGATCGCCGCGGCGAAAGCAGCCTTGCGCCGGGTCGAGGAGGAAATCCTGCGCGACCATGTCGCCCATTGCGTCGAGCATGCCATCACCTCGGGCGACAAGGCCGATCAGCGGCGCAAGATCGCCGAGTTGATGGACGTGGTCAGCCGCGCCGACCGA
This sequence comes from uncultured Pseudomonadota bacterium, assembly GCA_963771225.1. GTDB lineage: Bacteria > Pseudomonadota > Alphaproteobacteria > Rhizobiales > Xanthobacteraceae > Bradyrhizobium. Next base: position 243,536 of record CAVYSR010000024.1, read on the forward strand.
TAGCCGCCAGCGACCCTCGTGCGCCGGATGGTACGGAGCGCGTTCACGCGCGTCTTCGACGCGCTATGGATTGCGGGGTCCATCTTCGCGGTAACGACGAGTGGGTCCCGGCTCTGCGGAGCAGCGCATGCGCGCTGCACCGCGTCCGGGACACAAACCGCTTGGTTAATGCGCGGTGACGCCGGCATTGCAAATCCGATCCTTGCCGCAGCGATTTTTTTTAAATTTGAGGCTTATTGAAGTCCCCATACCAAGAAACGGGGGGACAGAATGACCACTCAATCCATTTCGAACACCAGATATCCGATCTGCGAGCGGGCCCAGAGGATGCAGGATATTCTCCTGGTGTCGTCGTTCGGCCTGTGGGCGATGCTGCTCGGCCTTTCGCCGGTGCTCGCTTTCCATGCGCTCATGGCCAGTTGAACTGGCGCGTATCAACATCTCTGCAAGAAAATCTCCACAAGAAAAAACGAGGCGCGTCGTGCCGACGAAGACTGTGAAATATTCATCCAGCGAACAACAGGGCTTTTGCACCGCAGACGTGCTCTGGGCGGTCGGCATCTGGTCGGTGATCCTGACCCTGTCGCCGGTGGTTATTTTCTACGTGCTGATGGTGAATTGAGCGCGCGGATCAACGCGGGCCTCGTCGTGAGGCTTCATGGTTCGAGATGCGCCTCACCGTGACGGTCCAGGACCTCATCCTGAGCAGCGCGCCTCTCGCGCGCGTCTCGAAGGATGGCAACGAGCGATGTAGCCATCCTTCGAGACGCGCGAAGACGCGCTCCTCAGGATAAGGACATACTAGCGCACAACAAGAAAACGCGCGGAACCCGCGCGTTTTTTGCCGGCCCTTACGGCTTAGCGAAGCTAAGCCGCCTGCTTGTGCATGGCGCCCGAGGCCGGCGCCGTACCACGGATCGCCTTCACCGAGCGTTCGATCGCAGCCCATAACCGGCCGATTTCCGCCGCCGCGCGGCCTTCGGCATAGTATTCGCGCGCGCCCTCACCATGGCTGAGCGCCATCAAGAGGTCGGCGCGGTTGGTGATCTGGCCGCCCCACACCGGCGCACGGAATTTGGCCAGCGCTTCGCGCGCGATGGTGACGATCGGACTTTCCGCTTCATCCCTGCGTGCGGGCGCGCCGTTGAGCACGACGGCATAGGGTTTGCGCGCCGCGCGGCAGGTCAGGATGGTTTCCTGCACGGCATTGACGTCGAATACCCCCGGCCGCGCCGGAATCACCACCATGGTGGCGTTGCGGATGGCATCTTCGACGACCGACGACACATTCGGCGGCGTGTCGATGAACACCCATTCGATACCATCGCGCTTGGCGGCGGCAATAATCCCGCTGACGGAGTTGACGGCGGTCTTGATCGCCGGTTCGTTGGTGCCGCGCAGCTTGTGCCACAGCGTCAACGAACCCTGCGGATCGGCATCGATAAGCAGACACGGCTTCGTTGACTTGTGGACATGCGCAGCGAGATGAGCCGCCAGGGTGCTTTTCCCCGAGCCGCCTTTACGCGAAGCGAAAACAATGACGTTCATACCTTGGCCTCCAGATTGACCCCAGAACACAAAAATAAATCAGCTCGGTGATTCGTGAAAGAAAAATTTACCGTAAATTACAATGAAGCCCCTGATTTATCTTAGGCACTGGTATTTGAGTCACACCCGTGCGCCGCAATAGAGCGAAAAATCGAGTCAGAACAACGTTTACGGGAGTCATTGCGCGGCTTTTTTGGCGTGTGACGTCCGAACCGCTTGCGGTTTGACTGTGCGGCAGTCGCGCCAACCCGGCGAACAAAACGAGTCCGAATCGCAAGAGCGTGCCCTCAAAGCGGGCAGGAATACGAGGCAAAGGGTGCGTCGTCATTGCCCGGGCGGTGATCCCGCTACGTCATGGCGAGGAGAGAAGCGACGAAGATCCTATGCAGCAGGCAGGGAAGCGGGCGTACGGATGCCGCCGATGTTTCTTGGCGGAGCGATCGTGACCCGAATGGGCCGAGACCGCTTGCGGTTCGGTCGAGCGGTCGCTCGGCCGCTCGGCAGCGAGATAGACCGCGACCTCCGTCAGGCACGGGGGGCCGCCTAAATATCTTTTGGGTCTGCTTCGACCCGAAGCCGCCATAGGCAGAAGGCAACGAACGACGTGATGGGCCACAAGCGATCGTCTGTGATCACTCTGTTGGATGTTCGGATCACCCCCACAAGACATTAACATTGCCTTTACCCTTACCATCGTTGATATCGTCCCTGCACAACGAGAGAGTGCTCCCGAGTACAATTTGTCGACCGCATTTAAAGGTGTTCTAGGTTTCTTCGTCTAAGCTCTCGCTGTGGAGTTGCGCAGGAGGCTTCGATGAGCTGGGCGGAGCGATTTGCAGAGCGGTTCGCCCGAAGGCAGAGAATGCATTGGCGCGGGCGGGCTTTCATGTTTGGCGGCCTGCTGACCGCGGTCGGTGGCTGGACCATGTACTCCGACACGACACACCAGTTCAACGGCAAGCCATCGACGGCCACGTTGATCGAACGCATCAAAACGTGCACCGTCGAATATCAGCGCGTCGGTCAGGATCGGCGCAAAGACGCCATGGCCTGCGATGCCGCCGAGGCGTTGCAGCGGCGTATCGGATCGAGCAAGATCAAGGTCTCACGCGATTTCTTCGCGCTGGTACGGTTTTCTCTCGCGGACGGCGGGGAACACGAGGCCAAGGTCGACGAGAGCAAGCTCGGTTCCTACAAGCTGCCCATCGGTGCAAAAATTGCCGTCGTCTATGCCCCAGATCACCCAAATGACGTCCGGGCGTTGCTGAGTTGGGAGCGGCTCAAGCCTTCGTTGATGCTGTTTGCCGGGGGCCTTGTCTTATTGATGCTCGCATTCGCGGGCCGGATCGCGGCACTGTATGCTGGGGCTTTCCCTGGCCGCACGTTGGATGCCGACGACGCCCGCCTCATCTCGCCTTCGGCGACGCGGATGGGGTCTGAGCGCTACGGCGCGGCCTCGCGTATGACAGGCTCGGCGCCACGCTCGACCTTCGGGATGCGCGGATAGATTACCGCCGCATTTTTTTTGCCCGCCCCCGAGCAGATGTCACGGTACGGATGTCCGAGACGGGGCAATCGCTACTACCCCGTTCTGGCACTCATGTCCGGATTCGCCAGCAGCGGACGATCACGGAATCCGAGGCCCCCCGGGGCTGGCCGCCGACGCCGGTCGAGCGCCCTTAACTCAGCTCACATAAGCAATCCACTCTTGCTTCCTCGTTGTGTCTCATGGATTGCTCCGCTTCGCTCGCAATGACGCAATACCCCTCCCCTACTTCACATCATCCCAGCTGGCGCCGTTGAAGCGCTGCAGTTGCATGTAGGTCACCACGCGATAGTCCGTGGCTGAGGTGTTGATGCGGCTCTTCGGCAGCAGCAGGCCGACGCGGAAATCCCGCAAGTTCGCCGCCTGCTTCATGATGTTCTCGCGGGTCAGATCGTCGCCGCACTGCTTCAGCACCTGCTCCAGCGTCTGGGCGAAGCTGTAGCCGGCAGCCGTCAGGCTGTCGTTAAGGTCGGCCGAGGGCATGTTGGCCTTCATCCACTCGGTCCAGGTCTTGACGTCGGGATCGTCGGCCCATTTGGGATCGGTGACGTCCTTCATGAAGCCCGCGCTCATGATGCCGGTGGACTTGTCGAGGCCGGCCGGCTTGAAGGTCGCGCCGACCGATGCCGCGCCGAGATGCAGATAGGTCTCCGGCTTCCATTTCAGGTCGGACATTTTCGAGATCGCCTGCGCCGCCTGCTTGGCATAGGTAAACAAAAACAGCGCGTCGGCGCCGGAGTTCTGCAGGATCACCATCTGGCTGTCGATGGTGGGATCGCTCGACTGAAAGTTCTGCGAACTGACGATCATCTTGTCGGCGTCTTCACCCAGGCCTTCTTTCAACCCATTCAGCAGATCCTTGCCGAAATCGTCGTTTTGGTAGAGCACCGCGACCTTGGGGTTCGGACTGTGGGCGAGCAGGTTCCTGGCATAGAACTTCGCTTCGTCGCGCAGGTTGGGCTGCCAGCCCATGCTCCAGGGGAAATGTGAAGGATCGTTCAGCGCCGAGGTGCCGGCGGCGACGAACAGTTGCGGCACGCCCTGCTTGTTGAGGTAAGGCCGGATCGCGATGTTCAGGGGCGTGCCGAGCACGCCGAAGATCAGCGCGACCTCGTCGCCTTCGACCAGGCTGCGCACATTCTCCACCGCCTTGGGCGGCGAGTAGCCGTCATCGCGGCTGATGAAGGTGATCTTGCGACCGTTGATGCCGCCCTTGGTGTCGTTCAACCATTTGAAATAGGCGCCTTCGACCTTGCCGAGCGTGCCATAGGCCGAAGCCGGCCCGCTATAGGCGATGGTCTGCCCGATCTTGATCTCGGTATCGCTGACGCCGGGACCATATTGCTTCTGGGCCAGCGCGGGCTGCGCTGATAATGCCGCAAGCGTTAAGCCGAGCAGCCCGACCTTTCTGACGAACATTGGTTTCCTCCACATTTTTTATTGTAGCGGAAGTGTGGGTGAACGTCCGGGCATTGGCAAGCCGGTGCGCGGGTTAGCAGCAATGCAGGTTGTGCCACACCGGCCCGCGACGCGATCGATGAGAGCGTTTTCCAGCGAAAGCCTGCCCCGGACGTGATCCGGGGTGGCTACCGGTTCGCGTGCAGAAAACGCGTCAAGCATGGAGCCTCCGTTCCGATTCAATCGGAACGGAAAAGGCTCCAGCCAGCGGGCCACGTCTCTTCACACTCAGGTGAGATATGACACGCTTCACATTGAACAGCGCGGGTTGGCCCGCCCTGTGAAGACGCCGGCGAACCATGCATTGAACCCCGATGTGCCCTGCGCATCGGGGACCCCTGCCGGAAAAGCTTTCATGTTGCGCGCCAGACCGCCGAATCTACCGACGCCCAACGCGATCAATCGGCGAGCCGGTCACGTTTGTTCACACTCGGGTGAGTATGAACCGCTTCACATTCGCAAGCGACCATTCGCGCTACTAGATGTGCGTGGCCTTTACAGGAGATCGCGATGTCCACGTCGTTTTGCAACAATAAACCCGCCGATCGAGCCAGAGGCAACGCCGGAACGCTTTGGCTGTTCGCCATCACGACGACGCTCGTGCTGGCCATCGCGGGCTTTGTCGGCATCGTCTTCTGACCTGTTCCTGCCCTGCTCGCAGGGACGACGCCTAATCTGTTGGCACCCAAATCTGTTGCATACCAAGTTCGTTGCTTACAAGGAGAAGGCAGCATATCCTGATAACAGCTGCCCCTGAGGGCGTGCCGAGTTCCTCTTCTATTTTCATACGGCAGCCACCATGCCGTCGGCGGGCAAGCACTCTCCAAACTTTCATTCCGTGAACTTTCATTCCCGTCTTTGCCTCGAACGGCTGCGCGCATCGCGCGGGTCCGTTCAAATATTTATGAAGGAGAAAGTCATGAAAGCGACATCCAAAATGGCGTTGGCCATGGTTGCGAGTTTCGCGCTTGGTGCCGCGGCCGTTCAAACCCTTCACGCCCAGGCCAAACCTCCAGGCTACGCCATCGTCGAAGTCAACGTGACCGACGAGAATGGATTTACCAGGGAATTTCTCCCCCTGGTCGCGAAAGACATCCAGGCGGCCGGCGGCAAATATGTCGTGCGCGGCGGAAACCCGGTCACCCTTCAGGGCGCGCCGCCGACATCACGCGTGGTGGTGCTACAATTCGACAGCGCGGAAAAAGTGCAAGCCTGGTGGAATTCTCCGAGCCACCGCGCGGCTGAGTCGGTCGCTGCCAAATATGCAATGACCCGCGCCTTTGCCGTTGAAGGCACGGCGCCGTAGAGCGTTTTCTTTTCCATGGCTTCATCCTTCGAGACGCCGCTTCGCGGCTCCTCAGGATGAGGCCTCGTCAGGACAAGACCCAGTCAGACGAGGTCCGGACCCTCATGGTGAGGAGTGCGTCTTCGCGCGTCTCGAACCATGAGGCCACGGAAGAAGCGGTAACGATTCGAGCGAATGGGAAGACGCTTTATCGACTTAGGACGGCTTTGAGCTGTCGGCGTTGAACGCTGCGTCAGGCGACCGCGTTCAGCCTGCGGCGGCGTGCGGACTTGCGCAAAGCAGACGCCGGCGGATGGCTTCCTCAACGAGCGCGAGCGTTTGCTTGGCTTCACGTGCTTCCAGTTCGGCCGCCTGAGCGCGGAACTCCAGCGCCGTCAGGCGATCTTCACTGGCGGAAAGTCGCAATTGAGCCTGCTTCAAGGCTCTGGAGGCGTCCTGCAGCTTGCAATCGACTTCAATGACGGTTTGCCATCGCTCGCGCTCGGCAGCTTCCGTTCGCTTTTCAGCCAGCTTCAGTCTTTCAGCGGCGCTCTTGCACAACGACTGGGCGCGGGCTTCGGTTTCCCGGGCATGATCTTCCATGCCGCTGAAGATTTCAGCCGCCTGGTAGACAAGATTGAGAGCCGTCGCACCGCTATCCGGCGCCGACGTCCGGGCAAAGCTCAGGACGTTCTCGTTCCTGCCGACTGATGCTCTCAGACTGCGTTGCGCCATGTGGTTCGAGGCCTTTTGCGGGATCACTACCAGCACATCATGAACAGTTATGGTAAATGGACGGTTAAGGAAGCCATTGAAGCTCGTCGTGGCCGGGCTTGGTTGCGTCCCCGGCGCCATCCACGGAGCGGGTGATGGCAAGGCCATTGAGTTCGCCTGGGAGAAGACGGATGGGCCGAGATTCCGTCCGACGGCTCGATCAATAGGCTGGCCCCGCGCCTCAGATCGGTCTGCCTTGCCCCGTGCTTAGTGATCAATATTGCTCACTATTTTTGGTAATGGGCGAAAAGCCGGGGCCAAAAGCTGCACGCCGACGCGCTTTCGTTGTCGATGGATGGCCCGACACCGCCTCACTCCAATCAAGCGACCTAGAGAGCGTTTTCCAGCGAAGTGGATACCGGTTCGCGTGAAGAAAACGCGTCAAATAAAGAACCAGAGCCTCCGTTCCGATTCCATCGGAACGGAAAAGGCTCGAGATGCTCGCGGTGAATCTCCGTCAAGTTCGTCAAGAGCATTGGCCGGTTTCGTTTATTTTCCGGACTGAGCAGTATTGACCAACACCTGATCCGACGAGGGCGCATGTTTGATCGACCTCTTACCTCGGTTTATGTCGATGACAGAGGGTGTCCGCTTCGCCTGGCGCCGGCCGGTCCACGCCTGAGGGAGATTTGATGAGGAAGCCAGCCAAGGTTGGGTTTGATCCTCTGGACTTTCTCGCCAAAGTGGGCGTGGGCAAGACAATCCATGATTTCGAAAAAGACCAAAATGTATTCAAGCAAGGCGACATTGCCGATACCGTGTACTACATCCAAAAAGGCAAGATCAAAGTCACCGTCTTGTCCAAGCACGCCAAGGAGGCGGTAGTCGGAATTTTGGGACCCAGCCAATTCTTCGGCGAAGGCTGCATGAACGGTCATGCCTTGCGCAATGCAACCACGACGGCTCTGGAAGGCTGTCGTATTACAGCAATTACCAAGCAGGCCATGAAGGCCGCGCTTCACGAACAGCCAAAGCTTTCCGAATTGTTCGTAATGTATCTTCTAACCCGGAACAGCCGGATCGAAGAGGATCTGATCGACCAGTTGTTCAATTCCAGTGAACGGCGCCTTGCCCGCATGCTTCTGCTGCTCGCGCAATTTGGCAAAGACGGCGCTCCGCAACTTATCAGTCCAAATATAAGTCAGGAAACACTGGCGGACATGATCGGCACCACCAGATCGCGGGTCAGCCACTTCATGAACAAATTCCGCAAACTTGGGCTCATCAGCTACAACGGACGCATCGAAGTAAACAGTTCGCTTCTGGACGCGGTACTGCGCGACAAGCCTGAGCTCAAAGAGGATGAGTGAGGCCAGCTACGAACCATCGGTCGCGGGTCGACGAGGCGGCAAAGTCGCAGACCGAACATAAGATCGACAGCCACCCCTCGCGCTTTGGCCTCAGGCCGGCAGGGACGCAAGGTTTCGAGGTCAGCAAGACCGACCCTCAAGATGCGAACGATTCGTTGCTTTCGTTGCAATGGCGATGCCTCAAAGCGCCGCTCGAAGGAGCTCAGCGAGGTGTTTGGATATCTTTTCGCGACTAGCGTCTGCGGCGTCCCGTCGCACCATACTGATTTACGACTGGCCCATGCTGGCTCGTCTATTGACATTCACGCCTAAAGTCGGGTTTACGACATAGCTACCGGCACGGTAAGGTTGAGACGGTTTTCTCCCGCCTATATGAGGTTTTGATGGGAAAGCCATCCGGGGACGCATTCGATCCCGAGGTCTTCCTTGCCAAGAGGGGCAAGGGCAAGACCATCCTTGAAATTCTCAAGAACCAGACCTTGTTTGCGCAAGGCGACGTTGCCGACAGGATCTTCTACATCCAACAAGGCAAGGTTAAGCTCAGCATCTTGTCTGACGAAGGCAAGGAGGCCGTGATCGCGATTCTCCCGGCCGGTCAATTCGTGGGGGAAGGCTGCTTGAACGGCCACCGAATGTACGTCGCGACGACAACGGCGCTGGAGGACTGCCTCATAACGTCCATCACCAAACCGGCGATGCTGGGCTTCCTCCATGAGGAACCAAGGTTTTCCGATTTCTTCATGGCGTATCTTCTGACCCGCAACAGCCGAATTGAGGAGGATCTGATCGATCAACTTTTCAATTCGAGCGAACGACGGCTCGCGCGTACGCTTTTGTTGCTCGCGAATTTCGGCAAGGAAGGCAATCGACAGACGATCAGTCCAAATATAAGTCAGGAAACACTGGCGAAAATTGTCGGCACGACCCGGTCTCGCGTCAGCTTCTTTATGAACAAATTCCGTAAACTGGGCTTCCTCGACTACAACGGCCACATCGAAGTCCATAGTTCGCTGCTCAACGCGGTTTTACACGATAAACCCCGTTTGAAAGACGTGGACTAATTATTGCGAACCGTGAACCCTCGTCGTTGCGCGGTTGCGGTCATGTTCGATGAGCTGCTGAGCAATAGTGACCAACATACAATCCGCAATGGTTTTCTTTGGGCCGCCCAGCCTGAGGTGAGGCCACCTCAGGTGGCAGCCTCTTCCACCCGATCCTGGCCACCGCGTTTCTTGCAAGGCCGCCCCTGGAGGCGGCTTCTTGATTTCAAGCTGAAAAATCAGCCGCTGCTCACGCGATCCTTTGGTTCACGCAAAGCCGCCGCCGGTTCCGGAATTAACCCGCAGCGCGTCTATTCAGCTTAACGAGCGACTTTCGTTGCGACGGAAAGCAAAACGACTAGCGTGTTCGGCACCGGATATTGCCCCCCTCCGGACCAAGCATGGCGAAGCCGTCGGGCGATGATACTCCGCCCGGCGGCTTTGTTTTTGGAGAGCCGCTCATGATTGCTGACAGCGACAATCACACCGTGATGATGGATATGAGCCCGCAGCCAGCCTGGACCGAGGCATGGCACCTGTGGACGGTCTTCGTTCCGCGTCGATCCATCACAGGCCGGCTAGTCCATGGACAAGTCTGGCGCCGCCGTGATGGACGGCATTGGATATACAAGAAGTTCACCGAGTTTCACACCGATCGAGATCATTGATCCGCACCCGCCCAAGGTATGCGAAGATAGCGACATCGCTATCGTGTTCGCTTCGGATGCCCTCGATTGGTTGCGAGCAGCCGCAGGAGCCAATCATTTCTCGGTATCTGAAGGGTTGGGATCAACCGGCAATTCGAACAGGCCCAATCGAAACTCCTCTCCAGGAGGCTGCTCATCGCTTTCTGAGGGTGGCGGCGCCGTCCCGCTGATCAACGTGAATGCGGCATTGGGATACGCCTTCCAAACGACCAGGTCATCGGCCGTGATCGTCAGCCATCCGAACCTGAACATGTAGCGGCCGGGATCGGTCACGCGTCCCGCCTGGGCCCAGGTGATCTTGTTCACGCTCACAACGGCCTCCCTTGCCAACGCCTTGTCATCGGCGATTGCCCCTGCGGCAAACAGCGGCGGTGACCGCAACGGGCGCCGCGCGGGACCGAAACCCCGTCCTCTCTCACCGCCGGCGCGTCATCGTCCAAAGCGGCGTCCAGTTTTGCCCGCGACCAAGCATAGTCCCACTCCGGCCACGCTGCAAAAAGCAAAGGCCGGCTCTTTCCGTCGAACAATTCGAGGCCGCGAAAGGCCTCATCCGGGGGTTTAATTTACCCCGCCGCATCCCCACATGTTATCCATGAGCCAATGGCAAAGAACACCGCGCGAGCCGCCGAAGACGAAGGCTGAGCTGCGCGAGATGCTGACCGAGGCCGTCCGAAACACGCAATCCGAGCCTAAGCGCCGGCCGCAGGCCAAGAAAGATCGTGACTAGGCGTTGCGCATAGTGGCGCCGTTGTACCGATCAGAGTGGATGCGGCATTCGGATAAGTTTGCCCGACAATAGGGATATCCGGCGAACCGGGCCGGGCAGACTGTTCCGTTTTCGCTGGAGGCGAGGGAATACGGCGGAAGACCGGCACAAACCAAAATATTGACCTTGGAGGTGGCACTTTTATAGTTCGCCAGCCAGCAAAACGCCGGCGGGTCCGCTGGGAACCTGAACGGAATGCCGAAGGTACGCATCCCGACCGCCGATGCATTGGCGGCGATAGCCTGTGCAGGCATCCTCGCCATCGGCCTTATCATGTTTGGCTATGGCCGAAGTCTGATCCGGAAGGATGCAGAGATCGCCGCGGGGCTGGCCCAAGCGCAGCTTTCGCTCGGCGACGTGCAGGGCAGGCTGGCGCGAATTGAGCAATGGAGCAGCAAATCGGCAAAAATTCGCCTGCTGTTTCCCGAATTGACCGATACCGACATTGCCTCGTTGGACGAAGCGGAAACGTCACTGGTCCCGTTCGTCGGCTCGCCCAAGGCAGCAAACTTTGAAAGGGCGCTGTCGCCCCGCATGGCGACGCCGAATGTCGTCGCCAGCCAAGGTCCAGATAGCCGCTACTTCTCCGCCCCGGATACCGAGGTAAAGATCGATTCCACGCTGCCCACCCCCGGGCTCGAGATCGCCGGAGCGGATTCGCTGTATCCCACGGTGCAGATGACAGGGGCGCTTCCCTCAAGTCACGTCAACTTTTACTTCGAATTCGATACTTCCAGCAGCTTCTCTTCGCCGAATTTCTGGCGCTCCCCGGCTTTGGTTCCGATTGCGTTTCCACCGGACCTGACCAGTCGCGCGGGTCTCGGCTACAACGTATTTCTTTCGCATATCCGGAGCCTGGAAAATTCGCCCGTCATGCATTTTCCGTTTCGGGTCACCGCCATGGCGCTTCCCATGCAGTGGAACACCATCGGATTCGAAACGCTGGCCAAATTCTCGCAGTTGCTGGCCTATGGCCTTGAGGATAAAGCAGCCAAAAACGAGATCTATGTGCTGAACCGGCAGCGGGTCGTCTATTCCGACGAAACCATCAAGCGAAATCCGCTGGATACCTTCAAGGCCGGCCTCGGTGAATGCATCCACGCCAACGAGCTGATGGGCACGATGCTCGAAATAAACGGCTATCGCTATCGCACTGTGGGAGGATTCGATCCGACGTTCCGGAATGCGTACCCCGGTGGCGGGCACGCGGCGATCGAGGTCCTCAATGGTAAAAAATGGGAATACATGGATCCCTACCTTGATAATTACGTCCCGGGAGTTGGGATTACCGACTTCAGCCATCATCCGGTCGGCAATACCCTAATTGCTCGGGTCGACCGCACGAAGTTTCCCTCCGCACAGATCGAGGACCTGACCCTCGCAAACCTCTTCAGGTTCAGAATGTATAGTGACGCTGCTGGACGGCTGCGCCCGGCAACCATGCTCCAACTGGCCGGAGCCGAAGACCATTATGGGCGGGATTGGGAGCTGAGAAAGATCACGCCGGACGAGCGGCTGGATATCGAGCGGGATCTGCCAAAGCACGTACAGATCCATGTCAGAGCGCGCTACATTGTAGCGGGCTGCGCCGTATCGCAGGCGGTTTCATGTGCCGATCCGACGGCGAGAGCCTCGGAATGGGCGCAAGCCAGTCTTACCATCGAGCCCCTCAAGCTGCTCCGTCAGCAGCAGAACCTCGTGGAACTGCCGAAACGGTAGCAAGCCCAAACTGCCACTTCGCCGGCAGACCGCGCGATCTATCCGCCACGAAGCCCGTGCGCCGCCGCGAAAGCCTGCCTGGCTTCGAATATCCACCTGCTATCGCACGCATCGCCGCAATATTGGCGCTGGCTGAAGAAGCTGAGATTACTCTCCCTGCGCACCGCGTCTTTGGTTACGCGCAGCAACATGTGAATCGGTTGCGCGTTTTCTGACAGGTCATGCACCGCGAAATCGAGGTGAACGAAGCCGTCTTCGCTGGCCTTGAGATTGAGGAAATCCTGCGTGAAAGCCCGCATCGCCACGCGAGACCCGACGGCGTCGTAAAGCATCCCTTCGACGCGATAGCCATATTTCACATCGTCGGGATGTATCTGCAGAGGATACAGCGAAGGCGTCAGGACCAATTCGGGAGGTGTGCGATCAACATAAACCAATTTACCCCGGCCGGTGTCGGCGTCCTTCAAGACCTGCCATTCATCGCGACCGGCGGCAAAACTGGTTTTTTCGAAGTGGGCAGACGCCATCGGATATTGCGGCTCCAGCGTTTCAACGTAGGAAAGCTTCTTCGCCCGCGGATGAAGCTGGTATGCGACGGGATCGGGGAGGACCGGCCCGATCAGGGCATTGCTTCCGGCGAAGCGCGCCGCCGCGGCAGATATGGCGCCGCCGCCGACGCTCAGACCGAACTGGTCGTGCAATTGCCGGTTTGAAAGACCCTGCATCGCAGCCGGCCCCTCCTGTACCAAAGGCACGTGATCATCCGCCTGCTCGGCGAAATAAAGCTCCCGGTTTTCATCTCCTTGTTTCAGATAAATCCGGTCATCTTCAAACAGCATGGCAAGGTCGGCATTGATCGGCGGAATGAATGGACCCATCAGGATAGAATGCCACCCCTCCCTGTCCGATCCCGACATGAGGGAATTCGAAATCTGGATCACTCGCCCGGGCCCGGTCGGCGCTGGAATTTCAATATTTGTCAAGCTATCGAAGCGAGCATCGGCGATCACATTGCGTCCGCGTGACGGACCTTCAATGCCGATTACAAGTCCTGTGAAGCTTGCATCCTTGATGGACAGGCTCTCTGTCATTTCATTGCCCGCGATGCCCACGCCTACACAGCACTCGCCTTTGTTTTCAAAATGGACTCGCTCAATCGAGACGTCTTTCGAATACGGTAGAAAAATTCCGAAATTCTTGAAATTCCAGGCGGTAAACCCGTCAATCTTGCTGACGTCGTTCTTCGCGGAATAGATTTTGTGAACCCAGACCTCGAACCCGCTATCGACGCCTGCCGCCGCATTCCCCTTGAACGTGAACGATGGATTGGAAATCGAGATCGGGCCATTGGTTCGTTCGGAATCGCCGCTGTCCAGATTATTGCTGTCGAACGCGACGTAAGATCCGTTTTCGCGCAGCGGATAGCCGAAAATGACGTAAGCGGCCTGCGCGTGCCCGAAGGCAAAATTGTCCGAAAATTCAACCGCCGAGCTTTGCGACCAGAACCCATGGCCGCCATGCCCGAGATCTCCGCCAGCCTCCCGGCTTCGGATCGCTTCGCCGGAACCGAAGGACCGGATTGCAAGATTGTGGCGAAAGGCTCCAATCTCACTGCCATTCTCGGCAAAGAAATGCGATCCGGTAACGCGGTATGTCACGTTGTCGTCGGCGACGACATTGCCGCCGTGATTGACGATGCCGTGCTTGGGCGACCCCAGGATCACATTGTCATGAACCAGATTGGGTGGGAGATCGCGCCTCGCGCCCGCGCGCATGTGGAAGTGAAGGGCATAGCGGCCGATCGTATTTGCGATCGAGTCGGGCTTGACGACGCCATCCTCGTCATAGGCCGGGATGGTATGCACAGACCGTGCGTCGGTGCGGCCAAGATCGATGAAGGAAGCTCCGCTTATCCGAATGCCGCTCTGCTGATGCATGATCATGATGTGCCCGCGCGACGACAAGGGAGCTGCGCTCTCCGAACGGAACTGCACATTGCGGGTAAGATTGGCGATCGGGATCCGGGTGTCCGCCGGCGCAGAATGATCCTGAGTTATTCGGCGGTTCAATAAAATCGCGCGACCGTCAAGCGAGATCGACCTGATGCTGAATTCCTCGTCCGTGACTTTCTGAAAATCGACGCCCGGGATTAGCAGCCGGTCTCCGACCTTCCAGCCTGTCGCGGGCGCGGCCAACCGAACCCGCCGCGCACCGATGGAAAGCGGCTCGGCCGGAACAAAGGGGGCTTTCTCCTCACCATTGATGGTGACGATCCCAAGCGAGATCAGCCCGCCGCCCAGGTCTTGCTTGTCGTCGCTATCGGCTGACGAATGACGCGGCCTGAAAACGATCGAGGCCTGCGTACTGGACGCAACCGGCGCACTCTGCGATCCGACTTCAAACTTGCCGTCGATCGCGACAACGATCGTCGTCACGCGCAATTCCGTCGGTCGATCGGGGACGAAAGCAACCTTGCCATCGACGCGCAGCCAATCCAGTCCGGGGCCGCCGGGCCCGACATCGTAATTCACGTCGACCCAGAACGGAACGTAGACGCGCGCCTCGCGGTCGGGAACCTGCCGATCAGCCCAGGTCGAGGGATCGCTCCAATCGCCCGAGGCGACGGCGATGTGCGTCGCCTTCTCAATAGGCGCCAAGGACAACGCAGTCGCATGCTCGGATCGCCTGAGCAGGTTATTTTCCGTCGAAAGGGATTCCTGCTCGCGCGCCCGGCATATTTCGATTTCGTTCTGGAGATCCGCTCGGTGCAGGATCGGACCGGTAGCGCTGTGGGCCTCGAAATGAAAGGCGCAGAAAAGTCCCAAACCCGCTGCAAAAAGCGCAGCGACCGTTAAAGGAGTCAGCACGCGTGATCGAAACGCCATGATATGCCCCGATGTCCCCTTGACAAGATGGAACCCCAGCCAACTATCGCCAAATCAGCCGATCCCTGGCAACCGCTATTTGAGGTCGCAAACGGTCGGCGACACCTCTCCCGGGGGCTGCTCGTCGCCTTCCGCGGGTGGTGGCGCCGTCCCGCTGATCAGAGTGCACGCGGCATTTGGACAGGCTTTCTCGGCCGTGATTGTCAGCCATCCGAATCTGAACATGTAGCGGCCGGGATCGGTCACGTGTCCCGCTTGGGCCCGGGTGATTTTGTTCACGCTCACAACTGCCTCCCTTGCCAAGGCCTCGTCATCGGCGATTACCCCTACGGCCAGAGCCGCGGCGGCGACGGCAATGGGCGCGGCGCGCACCGACCCGCGTCGCTCAACCGCCGGGGCCTTGTCATCGTCCAAAGCGATGCCAAGGTTTGCCCGCGAGCAAGCATAGTCTCCCTCTGGCCGCGCCGCAAAAAGCAAAGGCCGGCTCTTTCCGTCGGGTGATCTGAGATGACTGTTGCGTGGACCCGAACCGCCGACGTCGCCGTTCAATTTCAGCGTGTTTTGTGGTAGGGGTTTGGAACGCGGCGCGATCCCGACCTATTCCGGAGAAGAAGCCATGAACCGGCCTTTGCCCGTCAACCCGCCCGAACTTCGGTCGACCTTCGTCGCCGCGTCGTCGATGCCCTGGCAGCGAACGGACTTCGACGGAATCGAGATGAAGATCCTGTACCAAGACGACGAAGGACGCTCGACCATCCTGTTCAAGATGGCGCCCGGCGCGGTCGTGCCATTGCACGAGCACACGGCGCTCGAACAGACCTTCATGCTGGAAGGATCGCTGGAAGATTCGGAGGGCAGCGTTGCAGCGGGTGACTTCGTGTGGCGACCGGGCGGCAACATCCACGTCGCGCATGCTCCCAATGGAGCGACGTTCATCTCCGTATTCAACCGTCCGAACCGCTTTTTCGATGGCTCTGCGCCGCAGGGTCGCCTCCTACCGCCCTGCAACCGGCTACATCAAGGCCGACGACAAGTTCTTCGCGTGGCTCGTGGCCGTGCCGGAAGGAGCTGTTACGGGGACGTTGACCGCTGACGCTGTAACCCGACAGGTCACGGGCAGCGGTTATCACGATCACAACTGGGGTAATGTTTCCCCGGCCGATCTATTCGGCAACTGGTGGTGGGGGCGCGGCCAAAGCGGCGATCACACGATCATCGCCTCCGATATCCACCAAGGCCGCAGTGGGAGGGACCCAAATCCCACTTTTCTTTGTCGCTGATGACCATCGGGTGCAGGTCAATGCCTACGGGTCGGACGTATCGGCGGTGGAAAGCAGCCCCGTACCCCATCCCGATCCAAAACATGAGCGCCCGATCGACTCAGCGGTCTCCTTTGCCACCGCTGACGGAACTCGGGCCGAATTCAAGATTTCCGATCGCCTCCTGACGTCCAGCAGTCTTCTTTCGGATCAGTCGTTCATCAAAAGGACGGTCGCCGCAATCATGTCGATAAAGCCTTGGTATACGCGCTTCGTGAGCCCCATAACGCTCAAGCTGCCAGGACAATCTCCGCACGAAGGGGAAAGCACACTGGAATATTTCGAGCTGAAATAAAATCGAGCGAGCGCGCGGTAGCGGCAATTGTTAGCGCCCAGAGAAACCACCCGACTCTCATTGGCTGATGCCGCGAGGCGCCATGAAACCTCCAGGAATACGATGGTCTGGCCGTCGCCCGTTACCAAGCCGGACCTTAAGAGTGTGGGTCAAACATGGTGCTTTTCCAAATGAGAACGAAGCAGCGTATTCGCGGCCTCTGAAGCGGCGACCGAATAGCCTTGGTCGCCGTGAACTAGGATTAGCGAGATCGCCCCTTCGGAAAGCAGCCAGATCAAGCGCGCCAGTTTTTCCGCGTGCCGCACGCCGGATTGTTCCAATAGCTCGCCGAAGCACCGTTCCAGCCGGGCCTTGTGGCGGCGCGCCATGAGACGTGCTGGATGCCCAGGAAGATCCGCCAGTTCGATTACGAGACGCGTAAATCCTGAACCCACCCAGCGTGGCTTATCGGCCCAGACCGCCAATTCCCGAAACAATCCGTTCACGATTGCCTCCGGCGACCCAGATAGTTGGTCGCCAAAGGTCTTAAACGCTTGGATTGCTAGCTGGTGCTGGTCAACCAAGACTTCGGCAAGCAGTTGATCTTTGCTTTTAAAATGATGGTAGAGCGTGCGTTTTGTGAATCTCGCTTCGCCTGCGATATCGTCCATCGTTACCCGGCTGTAGCCCCGTCGCCGAAAGAGCCTGTAGGCACCTTCGAGAATTTGCTTCCGGGTTTTGTCGGCGGAACGTGGCATGACCGCTCTCCGTTAAAGTATACCAACTAGTGAATTTACATCGGCATTCGCCTAGCATGAAGTGCAGATGTCAAGCCCACGAAGTCAAGGCAAGCGCGATGTCACTGATTCCTTTAACTGTCAGAGAAATCACGGCACGGCCGATCGTCCTCAAGTTGAAGCGACCGGTTGTTGCGAGGATCGCCACCATCACCGAGTGGCCGATCATTCTTATCGATCTGTTGACCGAGGAAGGCATCGTCGGGCGCAGTTATTTGGAGCCCTACATCGTTAGGTCCATGCGTTATCTCGTTCCGGCGCTCAAAGATCTCGGTGAAATATTGAAGGGCCGCCCTGTTGCACCAGTCGAGCTTTTCGATGTTGCAAGGAAATCCCTTCACTTTGTTGGTTATGAAGGCCTTTCGATGATCGCAGCCTCTGGGCTCGATATGGCAGCCTGGGATGCACGGGCAAAAGCGGCGAACCTTCCGCTTTGCGTACTGCTCGGCGGGACCGTCGGCTCGGTGAGATCCTACAACAGCAATGGGCTCTGGTTGAAGGAGCCGACCCAGCTTGCCGAAGAAGCGATGGAATTGAAGGCCGAAGGGGGCTTTACCGGCCTGAAACTGCGCTTAGGGCGCCAGCGCGTGTCCGACGATCTCTTGGCACTGGAAACGGTCCGCAAGGCCTTGGGTGATGAAATGCATCTGATGGTGGATTTTAATCAGGGTCTTGATCTCGCCGAAGCACTGCAGCGATGTCACTTGATCGACGACCATGGACTTGCCTGGATTGAGGAGCCGATCGTCTATGACAACCTGGACGGTTATGCAAAGCTTGCAGCGGAGTTGAACACACCGTTGCAGATCGGGGAAAACTTCTATGGCCCACGTGAGATGCATAAGGCCATTCAAAAGAATGCTTGTGATCTAGTTATGCCTGATTTCATGCGGATTGGCGGTGTGACAGGATGGATGCGCGCGGCGGCGATAGCCGGCGCCGCAGGAATACCAATGTCGACCCACCTCTACCCGGAGGTCGGTGCCCACATGATGCGCGTCACGGAGACTGCGCATTGGCTAGAATGGCAGGATTGGGCAGATCCCATTTTAAGTACGCCGTATCAGCTAAAGGACGGACAGTTGCAGATACCCAATGTGCCGGGGATCGGCCTTGAATGGAATGAGGACGCGGTCAAGCATCACCTGGTCTAGCTCAGTCCACTTGTGATCATCACGCAATCTCGGGAACATTCGCAAAAAATTCAATCAAACCACGTGGCGGCCCTCATGGTGACCGTACTTACGTTATGATTTGTCGCGACGGCTCGCCTTTTCTTTTTTACGCTGCGGTTTACGAATGTGGTCGCCGGCAGTATTGCGTCCCGCCGCGAGGATCTCATCTGAAAGCTGTCCGATGCCGACAGCACGCGCCAGCACGATCGACCTAACCATTGTTGCGAGAGCGCCCGTCGCGATTTGGCGAGCCTGTCGGGGCGCCTGTTGCGGTGGTACAGTTGGGTGGGCTCGAACCACCGACCTCCTGTTCCACAGACAGGCGCTCTAACCAACTGAGCTACAACTGCATCCTTAGGGAGGGCCCTGAAAAAGGGCTCCCGAACCGGCGGGAAACTAGGTGCAACGCCGCGCTTTGGCAAGGCCGGAGCGGCGGCGACATCGGGGTCGTTTCGCACCCAAAACACGCAGACTTTTGGTTCACCTCGCCCCGCTTGCGGGGAGAGGTCGGCGCGCAGCGCCGGGTGAGGGGGCGTGTCCGCGAGTCAAAACTTGCGGAGACGCCCCCTCACCCCGCCCCTCTCCCCGCACGCGGGGAGAGGGCGAAAATGGACCCGCCGGCTCGACTTGAACTCATCATGCGACACAGCAAAAAGCCCGGGCTGGCGGCCCGGGCTTTTTTTGGAGTGGGTGAACGCGCGGTTTTGCGATCAGAATCCTCGCAAAAACACTCGATCAGGCGGCCGGCTTGAACAGCTTGGTCGCGTTGGCCTTGATGGGCTCGACGGTTTCGGTCGCAACCCGCTGGGTCAATTCGGCGAGCTCCTTGGCATTCGCGGTGAAGCTCTCGAACTGCTTGCGGGCATGCGCCGTCCACAGCTCCATCGCTTCCGAGGGCGATTTCACGCCGAACAGGGATTGCGCGAAATCGAGGTTCGCGGTGGTTGAGGCCTTTATCAATTCGATCAGCTTGGCGGAGTATTCGGATGCGCCCTTGCTGGCGGTCGTGAATACCGCCTCCATGGTGCCGTTATGGCTTTCGGCGACATCCTTGAACTTGGCGTAGTTGTCGCGGGCCTGCGACACGCCCTTTTCAGCGAACGCGCGCATCTGCTCGGGAACTTCGAACGGGATCACGGA
This sequence comes from uncultured Pseudomonadota bacterium, assembly GCA_963771225.1. GTDB lineage: Bacteria > Pseudomonadota > Alphaproteobacteria > Rhizobiales > Xanthobacteraceae > Bradyrhizobium. The sequence continues at coordinate 263,279 of CAVYSR010000024.1, forward strand.
GGAGGAGAACGGATCGGTGGGATTTGCCATGGCATGCATCTTTCGGAAACGGGGGTGAAAATGGTGACCCCAACGCCCGACAGCCATCAAGCTGCGGACGCCGACTTGGATTACGCAAACCGGGTCACGGGAGTGCCCTACATCGGGCAGCCGACAGTAGACACTCATATCATGTCAATTTTGTGCAACGCAACGAAATTTAATGTGCGTCGCGGTATTATGTTGGGTAGCGGACACCCTCTTACCGCCGCAAAGCCCTATTTTGGAGCAAAAGCCGTTTAAGGGCTCCAAAACCCGGCGTTTTGGGCTCCGATTTGAGGCCTGGATCAATCGAATTCGGGGTGGGGCGGCGGCACCATTTCTCCCTGCCCCGCTTGCGGGGAGAGGGCGCATCTCCGCAGGCTCCGGACTCGCTGAAACGCCCCCTCACCCGGCGCTACGCGCCGACCTCTCCCCGCAAGCGGGGCGAGGTGAACCAAACGCACCAAAAGCTCTAGCTCTTCGGCTTGGCCGCATCCATCGCCGCGCGGCTGACGGCCTGGCCCATCTCGCTCGCCTGTTCGGCCAGCGAGCGCATCTGCGTCCGCACATATTCGCTGTGCAGCCGCATCACTTCGGAGAGATCCTTGGCGTGCAGCAGCGCTTGCGCGTAATCCAGCGAGGCCTGCATGTTCTTTTCGGCGTAGGAGATCGCCTTGACGCCGATGTCCTTGGCGCCGGCGCGAACCGTCGCCCCGCGCGCCTCGATCGCGCCCGCGGTTTGCTGCGCGCTGGCAACGAATTTCTCGAAGGCCTTGCGAGCCTGATCGACGCTCGCTTCAGCCATCGATCGCATTTCCTTTGGAATCTCGAAACGGTTATGCCCATCTTCGCTCATGGTCTCCCTCCTGTGTGCTGTTTTTGTTGCGCGGCTTCCGTTCGGCTGGGTGTCCCGCAGGTCCCCATCGTGGACCTCTCCGCGCCGTTTTCAACACCTCAACGAGAATTGGGGCGCGAGAGTTCGGACACATTCCCGAGATTCGGCCCATTTCGTTTTGACGCGTTTTCTTCCCGCGAACCGGTATCCACCCCGCATCAAGTGCGGGGCAGGCTTGAAGTGCGGGGCAGGCTTGCGCTCGAAAACGCTCCAATTAACGTTATCGCGGCTTTGGGTGGCCGGCCGAGGTTCAAGCCGTGGACCTGCCGCCTCCCGCGCGCGATACTAACCATCCGTTAAGGCTGTCATCGTTTGGCCGCCGAAGCCTGTCGCCATATCGGGCAGCAGCCCAACTCGTGCGGTCATGTCATATCGATGAACAATGCGGAATTTCAGTTGCGAGGCGTCGGCGATCCGCGGCTGGCGGTGCATGCGACGAGCGCCCTGCCCGCATGGTTGTGGTCGACCGACGGCACCCGGATCCTGTGGGCCAATCCGGTCGGCGCCCGGCTGTTCGGCGCCGCCAATGGCGCCATCCTGGCCGGCAAGAATTTCGGTCCGGCGGACCAGCACCGGCGCCAGATCGCGCAGCTCGCCGCCCGGCTGCCGCTCAACGGCGCGTTCCGGCTGGAGCGGTTGCGCGGCTTTGGCGCAGCGCTCGGCACGCTGGTCACCTGCGGCTGCGCGCGGCTTGATTTTGCCGATGGCAGCCACGGCATTCTGGTGGCGGCCGCCGAACCGGTCGGCCGCGCCATGCCGCTGGTGGAGCGGCTGCAACGCCTGGTCGAAGGTATCGACACGCCGATCGCGGCGTTCGCGCGCGACGGCCTGTTCATCGGCGGCAGTGACGCCGCCCGATCGCTGCTCGGTTTCCGCAACCTCACCGAAGCGGGCCTCGACGAGGCGCGCAGCGACGCGCTGAGAGAGGGCCGCGTCGAGACGCCGATCGGCATCGGCCATCTGGTGCTGCAACGCGTCGGCACCGGCGCGGATGTCGGCCTGGTCGCGCTGATCGCGCCGGGCGCAACAACACAGGCTTCGCATCCCGTCGCGCCGCCATTGCCGCAAGCGACAACGCTCGAAACCTCACCGCAGCAGGTCACGCCGGCGGCGGATCAACCGATAGCTGCTCACGCGCAACCGGCCATTTCAAGCGAGGCGCCGGCGGAATTCGCGTTTGTCGATGAGTTCGCGGAAGAACCCGAAGCAGCATTTGATAGCGCTCTAGCCGAACCGGCTAGAGCGCTTGAGGCCGCATCGACCGAACCGGCGCCGGAGCCGACACCTGATTATGAGCAGCCCGAGATATCAGGCGAAGCGCCGGCCGAGTTTGCGCTGATCGACGAATTCGCGGACGAGCCGGCGCAAACATCGGCGCAACATGGTTCGGCGCAAGAAGTGACGCACGACACATCCGTTCATCCAAGCGAAGCGCCTGCCGAAGTCGAAGCCGTTGTCGAACAGCCGGCACCCGCCGCCGTCGCGCCGCCAGCGACCGAAGCGTCCGCCCCGGCGCCGAGCGTGGCGCAGCCTGCCAGGGCGCCGTCATGGCTCGACCAGCCGGCGCCGAATACGCGGCGGCAACCGCTGCGCTTCATGTGGCAGATGGATGCCGACGGCCGCTTCACGCTCGGCTCGGACGAATTCACCCGCCTGATCGGCTCGCGCACCGCGGCGGGCTTCGGCCGGATGTGGAACGACATCGCCACAGCGTTCGGGCTCGACCCGCAGGGCCGCGTTCTCAAGGCCGTCGCCACGCACGACACCTGGAGCGGCATCACCCTGAACTGGCCGGTCGATGGCGGCGACCGGTTGCCGGTGGAATTGTCGGGGTTGCCGATGTTCGATCGCGCGCGGAATTTTGCCGGTTATCGCGGCTTCGGCGTCTGCCGCGATCTCGACGGCCTGGCGCGGCTTGTCGCATTGCGCCGCTATGAATTGTTCAGCGATCCGCCGGCGCCGCAGGGGCTTTCGGCCAGCATCGTGGCGGCAGAGCCCGCCGCCGATCTTGCCAGGGACAAAGCCGCTGCGGAAATACCGGTTGCGGAATCGCCGATCGAGGACTCTTCTGTTGAAGAATTTTCGGCTGAAGATGCTGAAGATTTAGCTGCCGAAGACTTATCTGCCGCTTCGCTGACCGAAGACTTGTTCGTGGAAGATCTGCCCGCCGAAGCATTGCCCACAGAATCCAGCGTTACGTCATCCAGCGTCGCGTCATCCAGCATTGCCGATCCATCTTCGCCGACAGGTTTCGAGACTTCACACCCAACCGATTTGGAAACATCCGTGGAAACCCCCAGCGAAATGCCCAATCCAGGGTTCGAGGACACGCCGAAGAACGTGCTGCCGTTCCGCCTCGTCGGCGAAGCGAAATCGCCGATGCTGACCCCGGTGGAGAACAGCGCCTTCGACGAGCTCGCCCGGCAACTATCAGCCCGGCTCGAGGGCGAGAACGGCGCGGCCGCGGCGCCCGCTTTATCCGACACGCCAGAAGCCGTCGCCGATCAGCCGGCAGCGCTCGAAACGCCCGAGGTCCACGAGCAACCGCAATGGCTGGTTCATCCCGAGGCGCCGGCGCGCGGCGAAACCCGGCGCGACAAGGCGCTGCTCGATCTGGTTCCGGTCGGCGTGCTGATCTACCGGCTCGACCGGCTGCTCTACGCCAACGCGGCATTCCTCGAACGAATGGGCTACCCAAGCCTTCACGCCCTTGAGGAAGCCGGCGGTCTCGACGCGCTCTATGTCGAGCCCGGCGTCTCGAGCGCCAGCAGCACCTCGGGCACCGGCACGCCGGTGACGATCTCGGCCACGCAGGCCTCAACCGAACACGCGGCGGCCTCGGCGACGCAAGCCCATCTCTATACGATTTCCTGGGACGATGATTCCGCGCTGGCGCTGATTTTTGCTGGTGCCGGTGCGGCAAGCACGGCGGTCGCCGCGGCGATTGCCGAGCCGGTCCCCGAACCTTCGATCCCTAGACTCCGAAGTGATCCCGGGCCCCTCAGCCGTCGGCCACGCCAATGCCGAGGAACTCGGCGCCATTCTCGACACCACCGCCGAAGGCATCGTGATGTTCGATGCCGAGGGCAACCTCAATTCGGCCAACCGCAGCGCGGAAGCGTTGTTCGGCTATGACGGGTTTGAGCTGGTGCAACGCAATCTCGCCGACTTGTTCGCACCCGAAAGCCAAGGCGCGGTGAAGGATTATCTCGAGGGCCTCAAGGGCTCCGGCGTCGCCAGCCTGCTCGACCAGGGCCGCGAGGTGCTGGGCCAGGTGCGCGGCGGTGGCCTCGTTCCGCTGTCGATGACGATGGGGCGGACGCAGGCCGACGGGCCGAATTTCTTCGCCGTGTTCCGCGACCTGTCGCAGACCCGAAAGAGCGAGAGCGAGCTATTACAGGCGCGGCGGCTGGCCGATCGCGCCGCCAACGCCAAGAGCGACATGCTGGCGCGGATCAGCCACGAGGTCCGCACGCCGCTCAACGCCATCATCGGATTCGCCGAAGTCATGATCGGCGAACGGTTCGGCGCGCTCGGCAACGAGCGCTACATCGAATACATGAAGGACATCCGCGCCTCCGGCGAGCGCGTGATCGCCATCATCAACGACCTGCTTGATCTTAGCCGGATCGAGACCGGCATGCTCGACCTTGCGTTCGCCAACCAGAACCTCAACGATCTCGTCGAGCAATGCGTCGCGGTGATGCAGCCGCAGGCCAACCGCGAACGCATCATCATCCGCACCTCGCTGGCGCATATGCTGCCGCCGGTGGTGGCCGACGCCCGCGCGCTGCGCCAGATCACGCTGAACCTGATCGGCAATTCGATTCATCTTGCCAATGCCGGCGGCCAGGTCATCGTCTCCACCGCATTGTCTGACCTCGGCGAGGTGGTGCTGCGGGTCCGCGATACCGGCCATGGCCTCAACGACAATGAGGTCGCCGCCGCCATGGAGCCGTTCCGGACGCCGGCGCCGTCGGACCAGGCCTCCGACAGTTCCGGCGTCAGCCTGTCGCTGACCAAGGCGCTGGTCGAGGCCAACCGCGCCCGGTTCCAGATCAAGACCGGCCCGCATTCGGGCACCCTGATCGAAGTGGTGTTCGCGCACGCGCTGGTGAGGGCGTAGAGCATGATCCGGAAAAGTGGGTACCGGTTTTCCGAAAGAGATCATGCTCCAAAAGATAGAGCGTTTTCGAAGAAATCGCGTTTTCGCTATTCGGCTGCGAGCTTCGGCGTCTCTGGCGGCGACCACTGCACGACACAGTTCCGCCCCTGGGCCTTGGCCTGATAGAGCGCCTGATCCGCCGCCCGCATCAGCGCGTCGAGGCCGGACATGCTGACCGATGCCGCCGCAATGCCGATGCTGGCGGTGACCTTGAACTGGACCTCGTGGGCCATCATCACATGCGCGGCGATGGCCTTGCACAAGCGATCGGCCACGATGGTCGCCTGCGCCAGTTCGGCTTCCGGCAACAGGATCGCGAATTCCTCGCCGCCCAATCGGCCGACGATGTCGGACTGGCGCTTGCCCTTGGCGCAGGCGCCGGCAACCGCCACGATGGTCTCGTCGCCGACGGCATGGCCGTATCGATCGTTGACTTGCTTGAAGTGATCGACGTCGACCATCAGCATCGACAGTGGCCGCTGATAGCGCTGGGACCGGCTCCACTCGGCGGCGGCCTGGTTGAGAAAATGGCCGCGGTTGTAGAGACCCGTCATCGAGTTGATGGTCGCCAGCCGCTCAAGCTGCTCGGCGTTGCGCACGAGATCGGTCACATCGCAATAGGTCAACATGCGGCCGTCGTTCTGCAGCACGTCGCAATGCGCGCGAATATGCCGGCCGTCGGTGGTCTTCAGATCGCGCAGCGGCTCGCTGCCGGAGCGCACCGCGGCGACGCGGCCAGCAAAAAACGCCTCGAGTTCATCCTGCGTCATGCCGCGATCGCGCGCACTCGGCCCATTGGCGATCAGCGATGCGTAAGGCGGATGGCTTGCCGCCTGCTCGTCGGTCACGCCCCAGAACGTCCGCATCTTCTTGTTGATGAATTGCGCGTTGAGATCGGCGTCGAGCAGAACCACGCCTTCGGACACATTGTCGAGGGCGTAGCGCAGCCTTTCGAGCTGGTCGGAATGCCGGACGATATCGGTCACGTCGGTGTAGCTGAGCATGCGGCCGCCGTCCGGAAGCACGGCGCATTCCATCCGGACGATTTCACCATTGGTCCGGCGCAGATCGATCGGCGTCGTGACGCCGTCCCTGACCCGTCGCAGGCGTTCGGCGACGTAGGCGTCGACTTGATCGGCGGGAATCTGATACGCGTTGGTATCGCGGCCGTGATACATCAGCGTAATGAACGGCGGATTCCGATCGGCCACCGCGTCGGGCAAGGCCCACATGCGGCGGAACGCGCGATTGATGAATAGCGAGCGCAGCTCGTGATCGAGCAGCACGACGCCGACTTCGATTTCGTCGAGCGCCGCCCGCAGCGCCAGCATCTGGCCGCGCACGATCCCGTCACCGCCCCGGCGCTCGGGTTGAACAGGGGCGTCGGCGTTCTCGGCCTTGTCCGTTTTGTCGATCCTGCCGGCCTCGATGGCTTCGAACGTCACGCCGATCTGTTTTTCGGATTGCCATTTACGCTGGCAGGGCCGCGGCGGGTCCTCGTTGGGGATGCGAAGATGGAAATGCTCGGGAACGCCGAACACGCTCGCGACCTCGATGGTCGCGCCGTCGTCGGAGATCCGGCGGATAATGCAATCGATCGACGACTGGCCGAAATTGGAGATGATTTTCCCGGCCAGAAATGTGCGCCCGCGCAGCGGGAGACTGTGTTCGGACATGGCAAGCCGTCCTCAGCGGAATTTGGCGCACTTAAACAGAGGCCAAGCCCGAAAGGGCTTAATTTTCAAGCGGTTCCGCGCGTCGTGATGAACGGGTGGTTAATGCCGGGGTCCGCGGATGTCGCTTCACCTCGCCCCGCTTGCGGGGAGAGGTCGAAGCCGAAGGCTTCGGGTGAGGGGGCCTCTCCGCGAGTCTCGACCTTGGTGAGAGGCCCCCTCACCCCGACCCTCTCCCCGCAAGCGGGGCGAGGGAGAAGCGGTCCGCCACCTACGACGCCGCAACGCTCACGCGTTCTTCAGCGCCACCCTAAACTCGGCTTCGGTCTTCGACTTCACCTCGTCGAGCGTGACGCCGTCGGCGAGTTCGATCAGCGCCATGCCGTCCTTGCCGTGCTTGTCGATGGTGAAGACCGCCAAGTCCGTCACCACCATGTCGACGACCTTCTCGCCGGTCAGCGGCAGGTTGCACTTCTTCAGGAGTTTCGGGCCGTCCTTGGCGGAATGCTCCATCACCACCACCACGCGCTTGACGCCGGCGACCAGATCCATCGCGCCGCCCATGCCCTTGACCATCTTGCCCGGGATCATCCAGTTGGCGAGATCGCCATTCTGCGCCACCTGCATCGCGCCCAGGATCGAGAGGTCGATATGGCCGCCGCGCACCATGCCGAACGAATCGGCCGACGAGAAATAGCTGGTGGTCGGCAATTCAGAGACGGTCTGCTTGCCGGCATTGATCAAATCGGCGTCTTCCTCGCCTTCATAGGGAAACGGCCCCATGCCGAGCATGCCGTTCTCGCTCTGCAGGTTCACGTCGATGCCGTCGGGGATGTAGTTCGACACCAGGGTCGGAATGCCGATGCCGAGGTTGACGTAATAGCCGTCGCGCAATTCCTTGGCGGCGCGCTCGGCCATCTGTTCGCGGGTCCAGGCCATCAGACTTCACTCCCCGTTGCGGCGGCCGGCGCGCGTACGGGGCGTGGCCGGGTGTTGCGGAATTCGATGCGCTTCCTGGCGCTGCCGACTTCGATGATGCGCTTGACGAAAATACCGGGCGTATGGATGCAATCGGGATCGAGCTGACCGGCCGGCACCAGATGCTCGACCTCGGCGACGGTGACCCTGGCCGCGGTCGCCATCATCGGATTGAAGTTACGCGCGGTCTTGCGATAAATGAGATTGCCGGCGGTGTCGCCCTTCCAGGCGTGGACGATGGCGAGGTCCGCGAACAGCCCGCGCTCCATCAGGTATTTCTCGCCGTCGAATTCCTTCACTTCCTTGCCCTCGGCAATCAGGGTGCCGACGCCGGTCTTGGTGTAGAAGGCCGGAATGCCGGCGCCGCCGGCGCGGATGCGCTCGGCCAGCGTGCCCTGCGGATTGAATTCGAGTTCCAGTTCGCCGGCCAGATACTGCTGGGCGAACAGCTTGTTCTCGCCGACATAGGACGAGATCATCTTCTTGATCTGCCGGGTCTCGAGCAGCCGACTGAGCCCGATGCCGTCGACGCCGGCATTGTTGGAGACGACCGTGAGGTTCTTGACGCCGGAATCGCGGACCGCGTCCGACAGCGTCTCGGCGATGCCGCACAGGCCGAACCCGCCGGACATGATCATCATGCCGTCCTTGAGAATGCCGTCGAGGGCCGATTTGGCGTCGGGGTAAACCTTGTTCATGAAATGCGACCTGATCGAGGGAAGCGCTGACGGCGAGCCACCGGGCTGGTGGCTTGCGAAAGCCGGGACTGGCGGGATTATTAGGCGAAATCTTCGCAATGCGTCAATGCAATGCGTCAATGGCCGGTGCCTGCGACCAATGGGCGTGTGTCGGAACATGGCGATGGCCTTGAAAGCGTCAAGAAAACCCATCAAGTTGCGGGGGTTGGCAAGGGTTCCTATACCCGGCCCGACTTTTCAGCAGCGACCGGACGACGTAAACCCGCCGCGGTTTAACCAGACTCGGATATGCCATTGACGATGGCCCAAGGAATGAAGCGCCTGGGAATGCCGATCGCGGCGTTGCTCGGCGTAGCCCTGACCGGCCTGATCGCGATGTCCTGGCTCCTCAACCGGGACACCTTGCGGCAGGCGGTGGAGGCGCAAATCCGGGCCGTGACCGGCCTCGATCTGGTGGTCCATGGCACCATCGACATTTCGGTTTTTCCCGGCAGCTATGTCTCCTTTCATGATGTCGGGCTGAAGGGCGGCGGCACCGCCGACCCCGCGCTGAGCGTCGACGTGCTGACCGCGAATTTGCGCCTGCTGCCGCTGTTGCTGCAGCGTTTCGAGATCGCCGATGTCATGATGCTGCGGCCGCACATCCACGTCGTCCGCGAAGCCAATGGCGACAGCAACTGGACGCCCTTCATCCAGACCGTTGCGCACACCATGAAGCCGGGCGCCGACAATCAGGTGTCGTTCTCGGAAATCAGGATCCAGGACGGCGAGCTCAGCTATGTGGATGTGGGCAATCACCTCACCGAAGCGCTCGGCGACATCGACCTGTCGCTGGCCTGGCCCTCGATCTCGCGTTCCTTTGCCGCGACCGGGCAATTCGACTGGCGCGGCGAGCGCGTCGACGGCAGCATCAGCGTCAGCGATTTCGTGGCAGCCCTTTCCGGCGACCGCTCCGGCCTCAAGGCGCGGCTGTCGAGCGCGCCGCTCAAGCTCGCCTTCGACGGCAGCGTCGCCGATCGCACCAGCATGATGATGGAAGGCACGCTGACGGTCGACTCCATCTCGTTGCGCAATGCGCTGCGCTGGACCGGCGGGGCGCCGCCGGGCGGCGGCGGGTTCGGCCGCTTTGGGCTGCACGCGCGCGCCAATGTGGTCGGCGCGTCGATCGCGCTGACCAACGTCAACGTCGAACTCGACGGCAATGTCGCCGAGGGCGTGATGACCTACGCCAATAACGGCCGCCAGACCTTGCAGGCGACGCTTGCCGCCGGCGCGCTCGATTTCACGCCCTATGTCTCCACCTTCCGGCTGCTCGCCAGCGGCGCGCATGACTGGAACCGGCAATTGTTCGACCTCAATTCGCTGTCATCGGCCGATGTCGACATGCGGTTGTCGGCAGCGCAAGTGACGGTCGGCGCATCGAAACTGGGGCGCACCGCGCTCGGCGCCAACTTGCGCGGCGGCGCGCTGGCGCTGAGCATCGGCGAAGCCCAGGTCTATGGCGGCATCGCGCGGGGTTCGTTCGGGGTGACCCGCTCGGATGCGGTCGCCGATGTGAAAGCCCAGTTCCAGTTCATCGATGTCGACCTGCAATCCTGCGCCAGCGAATTGTTCGGGATCACCAAGCTGACCGGCCGCGGCAATCTCAACGTCTCGCTGGTGGCCTCGGGTACGAGCCCGTTCGGCCTGGCGCAATCGCTCGACGGCACCGCGTCGCTGAGCGGTCATGACGGCGCGATCGCGGGCTTCAATGTCGAGCAATTGCTGAAGCGGCTGGAGCGCCAGCCGCTGTCCGGCGGCGGCAACTTCCGCTCCGGCTCGACGCCCTACGACACCCTGGACATCGCGGTGAAATTCAGCGACGGCATCGCCACCACCCAGGATGTCCGCGTCGAAGGGCCGACCTCGCGCCTCACCCTGACCGGCACCGCCTCGGTGCCCGCGCGCGAATATGATCTCAAGGGCGTCGCCAGTCTCATATCGGCGTCGGCCGCGGCGAACGCGCCGGCCGGTTTCGACCTGCCGTTCGTGGTGCAGGGCCCGTGGGACGATCCTTTGATCTTTCCCGATCCCGAAAGCCTGATCCGCCGCTCGCCTGCGTCGGCGCCCCTGCTCGAAGCGGTCAAGGACCGCAAGACGCGCGACGCCGTGCGCTCGGTGCTCGAGCGGTTTACCGGAGGCGGAGCGAAGAAGGCGGAGCCGGATGCGGATGCGGCGCCGGCGAGTGCGCCGGCGGCGGCGGGGGACGCGAAGGCGAATTGAGGGGTTTTGGTCTCAGGCAATTCGTAGGTGGGTTAGCGCAGCGTAACCCGCCATTCAACGACGACAAGGTGCCAAGTTACACTCTCGATTAACCCGTGATTTATCTCGTTTGTCAGAATAAATTGTATTGCGGGCCGTCCGACCCTTGTCGATCCTACGGGGGTAATTTGCAGAACCCACCCGCCATGTTCGCCAGCAACCTTCAAGAACTGCTATTTCATTGCGGCGAAGATAGCGATGTGTCCCCGCAGGTATTCACAGAGTTAACAGAGCGCTTTAATTCGCTCCGCAGCTATGGACACCTGCCGAAAGGCCGGGATCGAGCGCAAAATTCCATTGACGCCGATGCAAGTTGCATTGGCCATCCTCGGTCTTGTACCAACACGGCCGTTATGGGCCGGGCATGCAGTGAGTGTCCTAAAAACCCTCAGACCCGTTGGCGGTGCCGAAGACAGCTTTCACAACACAGCGTCACTTATCGACGCGTTGACGCTTGCTCCTCAAGAGATGCCGACGCGCGAGACAGCCTTATAGCCGTGCGTGTGATACTCGGAAGTACGGGCGTAAACAGCACCGGCGGGGCCTCGTTCATTTATGAATGTGGTGGCGTCCGAAGAAAATCCTTCTACGTGGCCTGCATGGCAGCCTCCCTCACGCAGAGCAAGAGAATTTTCATTTGATTTTGAAGGGCGGCTCTCTTCGCTTGCAAGCCGGGAGATGAGGTTTCGGACAAGCATTCTTCGAGCGTGTTGCCGACGCGATGGAAATCGCAACACGTTATCCGGGCGAGCCTGCCGGCGATGGCTCGGAGTATGAGGAGGAAGAAGAAAAGCAAGCACTTTGGAAGAAACTAGGCGTGACCCCGAGTTCCCAATTTCTGAATATGAGCGCCGATAATCACGTAACATGGCCACAAAAAACCACTTTAGTGAACTTTGATGGCCATCAATTCGTTCTGATGCCGCGCACGAGGGATAATGTTCAATCCGTTCATATGGACCTAATGGGAAATAGGCTGGACGATAGCACTGCCACTACGCTCATACGCCGCTTTTTAAGCATCATGGCGTGGTGCGATGACAGTTTCGCTACGCTCGGTTTTGGGTGGTACTGGCAATCCGGTGCCGGTGCCGGTCGCCAAACCAGAATTGGCGTTCCGGACAACGCCGAATTACATCTTTGATCGCAAAATGCCTCCATCGCCGGAGGCTCGGCGCGCACTCGCGCTTTACCGCGAGGCGCTGAACGCCGAGCATAACGCTCTAATTAGCTATGCCGTCCTCAACTACTACAAGATCATCGAATTAACGCAGCGTGACAAAGGCGCGACAAAAAAATGGTTTAAAGATAATTTTGATTATGCCCGCCATTTTCGAATATTTGAAACCTTCGTTGGGTGACTTCGACAAGTTGCGCGGCACGACCGAACCGCATGAATACATATATAAATCTTGCCGAATTGCGGTCGCGCATGCGGGCAAGGATTCCAAATCTGATCCAGATGATGCGAGCGAAGTGCAACGGCTCCATGTGGCGGCCGACATTATGCAGGTACTCGCCCGTCGCTGTATCGCGGCAGAGTTCAAGATTTCCGATTGCATGTTTGATGGCACCTGAGAGAAGAAGTCACACTCTGTTCACTGAAGACCCTTGGCTCACACCACCGTGAAGGTTAGGGCGGCACCAGCTTAAAGCATTTTTCGGTCAAGGGAGATGCCAGCGCGATGCAAACAATTTCAGACGGTCTTGATGAGCTACGCAAAATTATGAGCGTACGCGATATCGCGGCGTATATCGAGAATACGGCTCGATGGGCCGCACCGGAAACATTCGCGCTTCTGCCTCTCTGGTTTCCCGAGCATGCCCGCAGAAGTTCTTTTTACAAAGAGAACTGGTCCGAACCTTTGCTGAATACGAATCGGCGAACGGGCGTTTCGATTCACAAATCGGAAGGAAACGTATACGCGAACCAAGCGCTGACCTTGGCGTTCGGGACTTCGGAAAAAACTACGTCCGAACTGGTCATGCTGCCATATTTCGGCCATAAATGATGACGCAACATACCAACTCTCCAACGTTGTTGTAATGGATCGGAGATTTTTCTCGTGCATCGGCAACATGGTTTTGCTTCCAACCCCGCTAAAGGCATTTACCGATGTGATGCCTGAAATCAAGGCTATGCTGCGCATCTGCGCGCGCAATTTGTATGGCTGGCAATGCGACCATGATAACCTGCTTGCGGCAAACAACGCCTTGGATGAATGGGCCGATTGGAGCGCATATCCTGCGAGTTGGCCGCGCTCGCCGAAGGAGAAGCTTCCCCTCGGCGTTGTGCCGTTGACTCCGGACATCAAAGCTACCGCCGAAAAACGCGTTGCGGATATTCGACACGATCTAGAGCACGCGGGGCCATTTATATCCACGGCAAGAAGTAAGGGACGCGATGGCCTATTGGAACATTGAAATTTGAACGACAAACTTAGTGCCATCGCTCTGCTCATGCGGTCCAAGGGCCACGACGCTATCGAGCCCACAGCATTAAGGGTGGATTAGCGAAGCATAATCCGCCACGCACCAACGATAGAACGGTGGGTTACGCTTCGCCAACCCACCGCTACAAGCTGCGGCGCGCAAAGGAAATCACATGACCATCCAGCTCGAAAAGCTCAAAGCCCGCCTGCTCGCCAACCCACGGTCAAGGCCGAGTATGACGCGCTCGCGCCGGAGTTCGAGATTGCCGCCGAACTGCTCAGGGCTCGCCTCGCGCGGGCCTCTCCCAGGCGGAACTTGCGGCCCGGATGGGCACCAGCCAATCCACGATCGCCCGGCTTGAAAACGGTCACACGCTTCCGAGCACAAAGACGCTGCTGCGCTATGCCGAGGCGACCGGCAGCAAATTTCAGGTGCGGCTGTCGGCTGAGCTTGAGCGTCATTCGGGATACGACAAGTCACCACGTCATTGCGGAGCAAAGCGAAGCAATCCATTCTTTCTTTTCGTAGCACGATGGATTGCTTCGCTTCGCTCGCAATGACGAGTCGGGCGCAGCGCGTAGGGTGGATGGTCTTCCGGCTAACGCCGTGTTGTGACAGGCCAGGCCGACATCGCAACGTCGATCATGCGATCGAGCATGTCCGGATCGGCACCGGCTTGCGCGAAGTTCAATACGGCCTGCAGCACACCGAGATAGTGCCACGCCATGGCATCGATATCGGCATCTTCGGCCAACTCGCCCGCCGCCACGCCTTCGCGCAGAAGGCCTGCCAGAATCTCACGCTGATGCGCCGCGCCAGCCAGGGTGGCGGCCTTGCTCTCCGCGGATAGTTCCTGGAGGTCGGCACAGCTTCGCGCGATCAGGCAGCCCGCGGTCCGAGATGACCCGTCCGGCAAGAACGCGCGCAGCAACGCCTCCAGTCGCCCGCGCGCGGTGTCGGCCTTGGCTGAGTTCATGCGCCGCAAGACGCGCTGCGTATAGGCGGCGAGGGCTTCGCGGAACAGGCCGTCCTTGTCGTGGAAGCGCTGGTAGAGGCTGGAGCGCGACAAGCCCGTTGCCTCCGTCAGGTCGCTGATGGCAGCGGCCGCAAAGCCATGACGCCGGAACACGCCGATCGCCGCGGCGATCACGGAAGCTTCATCGAATTGCGGCTTTCCGCTCATGAATTCCTCACTTGACATCTTGGAATGATCGTTCCAACTATGTTGGACCGATAGTTCCAAGATAGGATGTAACGCCATGTCCGGAAAAATTCAATCCACAGCGCACAGACCGCGCATCGCCATCGCGGGCGCGACAGGTCGCGTCGGCTCGACGCTGACCAGCCTCCTCGCCTCCGATCCGGTTGATATCATTGCGTTGACCCGGCGGCCCGACGCGGCCCAACTGCCCAGCGGGGTCACCGCCGCCGCGATCGACTTCGATCAGCCGAAGACGCTTGTGGAGGCGCTTGGTGGCGCCGATCGGCTGTTCGTTTCGCATGGCACATCGCCACGGCAAGTGGCCAACGAGATCGCGCTGATCGACAGCGCTGTTGCCGCCGGCGTTCGCCATATCGTGAAACTGTCGGCCATGGGGCCGGCTACTCGCCTCAATCCCCTTGCCTGGCATATGCAGATCGAGGCGCATCTGGCCGAGCTGCCGGTAGCGTCGACCGTGCTGCGGCCCTCGGCGTTTGCCGACATCCTCAGGCGAGCGGCAAGTCAAATCGCCGCCGGTTCCTGGGCCGGCGCGGCAGCCGGGGGGCGCGTGAACTTCATCGATACGCGCGATATCGCCGACGTCGCGCGCGTGGCATTGATGGAGGAATTCGGGCGTGAGTTGCAGCGCGCCTATCATCCAACCGGGCCACGGACCTGGACCATGCAACAGGTCGCCGAAGAACTCTCGACCCTGCTCGGCCATCCCGTCGTCTACCACCATCGGTCGCCTGAGCAAGCGCGAGCCGCGCTGCTGGCTGGAGGTCTTTCACCACTGATCGCGGACTTGCTGGTCGGGTTGGACCAGATGTTCCGCGAATCCGTTCTTGCAGAGACCACCTCGACCGTCGAGGAGTTAACCGGCAAGAAGCCGCGATCGTTGCGTGACTGGCTTGCCGAGAATATCGGCGTGTTTCGGAACTAGGCCCCAGAGCGAGTTGCGATGCGCAAAGCGCACCGGGTTGGTGGAAGATCGAACTCCTTGAACGACCTGTCTTGCGGAGGCACACCCCCACCCAACCCGCGACGTCATTGCGAGGAGCAAAGCGACGAAGCAATCCACTCTTCCTTTTCGTGCCACGATGGATTGCTTCGCTTCGCTCGCAATGACGATCGCGGTCGCCGTCGCCACAATTTCCCCTCTCCAAGTCGCCGAAGAAAAAGGGCCCCGACAATGTCGAGGCCCCTCTGGCTATCAGTTGTCGTGCTTATCTGTCGTCGTGATGAATGATCGTCTTGCTGCGATTGCCGTCCGCGTCTTCCTTCTTGATCACGGTCGTACTATCGCGCGGTTCGTGCTCCCTGATGACCGTGGTGCGATCACGGTCCCGATCGCGATCGCGATCATGATCGCGGGTTTCGCCGATAGTGACGCCGGCTCCGACCGGCCCGACGCGGACGCCGACCTCCTCCGCAAAGGCCGGCGAAGCAACGGCACCGATGACGGCGGCAACAAGCAAATATTTCTTCATGTCCATCCTCCAGAGAGTTGATGGTGGGAGAATGCGAGGCTCGCTCATTCGTTCCGTGAAGGTTCGATCGCGAGTGGGGAACCTCGCTCAAGGAACTTGTCGTGAATTGCCGTGACGCTGGAACATTTAGCGGAACATTTAATCGCCGCTCTCATTGGTTCAGACACCGCAAGGAGTAAGAGCCGTGGGCGAGTTGTTGGATGCCTTGAACGAATTGGACGAACGCACAACTACGCCCGAGAAACCCATCGATTCGTTCGTCGATGTCGCGGCGCAAATCTTTCGGGCGGCAAGCCGGACAGTCAACGAGGCGATCGAGGTTCTCCAGGAACCGGGCATGCCACTGGATATGCTCGGCCGCTGGACGCGGCGGGCGCCGCTGGCAGCCTTGGGGATCGCCTTTCTGGTCGGAATGCGCGTGGCGCGACGCCGGCGGCGGTGAGTCGAAAGCAGCGTAGCCCGGATGAGCGGAGCGATATCCGGGGACTTGCTTGTTTTCTTTTTGGCTTCCCGGATTTCGCTTCGCTCATCCGGGCTACGGAGCTTTCCCCAGCCTTTTCGGCCCTGCGCGCAACGGCGAATTTGTCGAACCGGATCAAGGTGATTTGGGTCGTCCAGTCCCCACGCTAAAAATATTCCTGTTCTCTTTTGACCCAAATCACTTCTACATCCCTCGCCATCCCGGCCCTTTGGAGGGGCGTTTCGCCATCGTCACGAACGTTGGGCAGGGATGCGGTGGACGTGGATGCGCCTTAGGCGAACGGCGCGAAGCGGACGGCGAAGTCGTGTGGTCCTGACGCCTCGACGCCGGCGTCAAGTCCTTGAGAAGCAAGCTTCTTGGGGGCGACGGTGACAAACAAGCCCGATCACCGGGGAGAGCGCGAAGTAAGCTGTTAAAACCATCGCGTGCGGGAATGCCGGGTGATCTCGGCGCAACCGTGGTGACTAACTCGTGTGCTTTCTACACTTTGCGCACGAGGCTGCGGGTGCGGCGAGCACCCGGCATTCCCCGCTCCCCCCTTGGGGTAGCGCCCACGCCCTCTTTGGGCGAGCGATTGCAGCAAAGACTCGGGCGCCATGCGCCGCGGGAATGCGAAGGTGTGTTTGATTATCTACGTCATTGCGAGGAGCGCAGCGACGAAGCAATCCATTCTAACTTTGCCAACTCTATCGCCTCATGGATTGCTTCGCTGCGCTCGCAATGACGGTGTATCTGCTGTTTGAAATTTCGAATCAGGACTACGAATGCCCGCCGCTACAACGGCGCAGCACTCTCGCCGCTTTTGCTCGACAGCTTCGAGGCGAATGACGCCAGTACGATAACGACCGCGATCAATGCGATCACCAGCGTGCAGATCGCGTTGATCTCCGGCTTCACGCCGAGCCGCACCTCCGAATAGATCCGGATCGGCAGCGTCTCCGAACCGGGGCCGGTGGTGAAACTTGCGATCACCAGGTCGTCCAGCGACAGCGTGAACGCCAGCATCCAACCGGCGGCGATCGCGGGCAGGATCAGCGGCAGCGTCACGGCGAGGAACGCCCGCGCCGGATCGCAGCCGAGGTCCATCGCCGCCTCTTCCAGGCTGCGATCGAGCGGGCCGAGCCGCGACTGCACCACGACCGCGACGAAGCACATGGTCAGCGTGGTATGCGCCATGGTCACGGTCCAGAAGCCGCGCTCGGCGTTCGAGCGCCACGAACAGCAACAGCAGCGAGAGCCCGGTGATCACCTCAGGCATCACCAGCGGCGCATAGAGCATGCCGGAAAACAGCGTGCGTCCCTTGAAGCGCTCGCCGCGCGACAGCGCCACCGCGGCGAGCGTGCCGAGCAGCGTCGCCAGCGTGGCCGACGTGGCCGCCACCCGAAAGCTCATCCAGGCCGCCTCCAGCATCGCGCGATCTTGGAAGAATTCGCCGTACCAGCGCAGCGACCAGCCGCCCCACACCGTGACCAGCCGCGAGGCGTTGAACGAATAGATCACCAGGATCACGATCGGCAAATACAGGAACGCAAAGCCGAGCAAGAGCGAGGCGATGTTGAAGCGGGAGAGACGCGTCAGCGCGCGCATGAACGGGACTCGCTGGATGAGATGTGGGCGCTTCTGCTCCCCTCCCCCTTGCGGGGTCGAGACGAGCGAAGCTCGCTCTTAGGGGTTGGGGGTGGGGGTCTCCAGCCGCAGCGCTTGTGGCTTACCCCCCACCCCGACCCTCCCCCGCAAGGGGGGAGGGAGAAGGAAGACGCTCGCCACATTGCACCATGACGCATCACCACCATCATCGCGCGCTTTCGAGCTGGCGGCGCTGCAGGCGGTCGTAGAGCGCGAGCGGCAGCAGCAGCAGCGCCAGCAGCACCACGGCGGCCGCCGAAGCCACCGGCCAGTCGCGGTTGGTGAAGAATTCCAGCCACAGCGTCTGGCCGATCATCATCGAATTCGATCCAGCCAACAGATCCGGGATCACGAATTCGCCGACGATGGGAATGAAGCACAGCAAACAACCTGCGCCGACGCCCGGCAACGACAAGGGAAACGTCACCAGCCAGAACGCCGCCAGCGGCGACGAGCCGAGATCGCTGGCGGCCTCCAGCAGCGCCGGCTCCATTTTGGCGAGCGTGGCATAGAGCGGCAGGATCATGAACGGCAAATAGGAATAGACGATGCCGAGAACCATCGCGCTGTCGGTGGAGAGCCACACCAGCGGCGCCGAGATCAGGTGCAAGGCCAGCAGCACTTTGTTGAGCAGGCCGTCATGCTGCAGGATGTTGATCCAGGCATAGATGCGGATCAGGAACGAAGTCCAGAACGGCACGATCACCAGCATCATCGCCACGCTCTGCCAGCGCTGCGGCAGCCGCGCCATCGCATAGGCAATCGGATAGCCGATCAGGAGCAGGATCAAGGTCGAGACCCCGGCGACGACGAGACTGCGCAGATAGGATGACAGATAAAGACTGTCGGACAACAGCAGCCTGAAATTATCCAGCGACAGTGCCGCGAACGCCGCCTTGATCGCGGCAAGGCCTTGCGTCCAATCGAACACCGGCAGATAGGGCGGCTGCGCGATCGCGGTTTGCGACAGGCTGATCTTGAGCACGAACAGGAACGGCACCAGGAACAGCAGCACCATCCACAGATAGGGCGCGATCGCGGCGAGCCGCGCCGGGCGGGTGAAGATGGACGGCGCGCTCATTGCTCCAGCACCACGCAATCGTCGGGCGTGAACCAGGCGATCACGCGCTGGCTCATGGTGTAGGCGTCGACATCGAGCCGCGCGGTGTTGGCCATCGACGATCGCACCACCGCGCCGGTGTCGAGCTTCACTTTATAAGTGGTGAGGCCGCCGAGATAGCTGACATCGGTGACCACCCCTTCCAGCCGGTTGATGACATTGGCGTTGATCGCATCGGCGACCGGGCCGCGCCGCGACAGTTTTACCTTCTCGGGGCGGATCGCGACGCTGACGATCGCCTTCGTGAGCGGCTGGCGCGGCGCGGCGACCATGATGGAGCCGGCGTCGCGCGTCGCGACCACGAGACGGCCCGCCTCGCCGGCGCTGACCTGGCCCTCGAACATGTTGACGTCGCCGACGAACTCGGCGATCCAGCGCGAATTGGGCGCCTCGTAGAGTTCGCGCGGGCGCGCCACCTGTTCGAGGCGGCCCTGGTTCATTACGCCGATCCGGTCGGCCATCGTCATCGCTTCTTCCTGGTCGTGGGTGACGATGATGAAGGTCATGCCGAGCCGCTGCTGCAACGCCATCAATTCGACTTGCGTGCTTTCGCGCAGCTTCTTGTCGAGCGCGGCCAGGGGCTCGTCGAGCAACAGCACCCGGGGCCGGCGCGCCAGCGAGCGCGCCAGCGCCACGCGCTGTTTCTGGCCGCCCGAAAGCTGATCCGGCCTGCGTTTCTCGAGGCCCTCGAGCTTGACCAGCGCGACCATCTCGGCGACGCGGGCGTCGATCTCGGGCTGCGGCAGACCTGCGCGCTTCAAGCCGAACGCGATGTTGTCGCGCACCGAAAGATGCGGAAACAGCGCGTAGTTCTGGAACATCATGTTGACCGGACGCTGATGCGGCAGCACCTGCGCGATGTCGCTGCCATTCAGCAGGATCCGGCCCTCGTCCGGTGTTTCGAAGCCGGCGAGCATCCGCAACAGCGTGGTCTTGCCGCAACCGCTCGGGCCGAGCAACGCGAAAAATTCCGCGCCCCAGATATCGAAGGAAACCCCATCCACCGCCCGCACCGCGCCGAACTTCTTCACCACCGCGTCGAAGCGCAGCAGGGGAACGTCGAACGCGGCGGTGTGGGTTGCGGGAGCGGATATTTCCTCAGCCATGATGCGTGTTAAGCCCCATCGTCGCCGCACGCTAGCGGCGGATCGGCGTCGGCTCAAGCGGATGCCGCCATGAACGCCGCCAGCGCGTCGCGATCCCCGGGCGGCATGGTCAGACCGAGTTTGGAGCGGCGCCAGAGAATGTCGTCGGGAAAACGCGCCCATTCCTTTGCCATCAGATAGCGCACCTCCGCCGCCGTCAATTCCGGTCCGAACGCCTGGCCGAGATCGGCCCGATCTTTGGCATCGCCGAGGACGGCCCCAAGCCGCGAGCCATAGGCGGCGACCAGGCGCTGCGCCTGAGCCCCGTTGAGGAAGCGCCAGCGCTCGCGCGCGCCCTCCACCTCGGCATCAAACCGCGTCCAGGCAAAATCTCCGCCGGGCAATGCGGCGTGCGCGGTCCAGCGCGGCGACATCGGATAGGACGGCGTCAGCTTCGAGACCGCCCGCTCCGCGCGCAGCCGCGCGGTCGTGATGTCGCCGCCGAAAATCGTTATCAGCGGCGCCATGCCGCGCGGGCGGTCGAACGCCATCGAGCCATCCCTCGCGCCGCGCCGGCTGGCCGGATTGATCGCGGCGTTGGCGCCGGAAATCGTCCGGACGACATCCGACGGCTCAACCCGCTCGCGAAAGTAACGATTGGCCGCGTCGCAGAGATAGGCGACATCGGCCGCGGTCGCCGACACCACGGCGGGATCGCCTTTGAACGGGCGGGTTACGGTGCCGATCAACGTGAAATCGCGTTGATAGGGGCTGGCAAAAATCAGCCGCCGGTCGTGGTTCTGGAAGACATAGACGTGCTCGGTATCGAACAGCCGCCTGACGACGATCTGGTTGATCTGGCTGGCGCCAAGGTCGGGCAGCGGCAGGCGCAGCACGGTTTCGGCGACCCTGGCGGTCCACGCGCCGCTGGCATTGGCCAGCGCCCTCGCCGTGATCACCCGGCGATGGCCGCGATCGATCGTCGCCAGCCGCCAGATGTCGCGCCGGTCGGCACGAACGCAACGCGCGCCGGTGCGGATGTCGGCCCCCCGTTCCGCGGCATCCACCGCGTTGAGAACCACCAGCCGCGAATCGTCGACCACGCCATCGGAATATTCAAACGCGGTGCCGAACGGCCGCCTCAGCGCGTCGCCGACCGGATGGTGGGTGATATCGATCGTCGCCGAGGCCGGCAGCCCCGCGGATGGCGCGAGCCGGTCATACAGCAAGAGCCACGATCGCAGCAGCCATGGCGGACGCTCGCCGGAATGCGCAGGCATCGCAAAGCGCGTCGGGCGCACCAGATGCGGCGCGGTTCGCAGCCAGATGTCGCGCTCGGCCAGTGCCGCGCGGACGCGAAGCAAGGCCCTGCGCTCCAGCACCGCAAGATCGCCATGGATCAGCCGCGGCGAGGCTGCGGAGGCGCCGGCGCCGAGGTCGCCCTGCTCGAGCAGGATGACCCGAAGACCGCGGCCGGCGGCATCGCGCGCCATGCAGACGCCGTTCAGACCACCGCCGATGATCGCCAGATCATAGTCCGCCATGGACAAGGTCTAGCGCGTTTTCGGGCGAAAGCCCGCCCCCACGCGATGCGGGCCGGACACCGGTTCGCATCGGGAAAACGCATCAAAGCCAAACGCCCTAGCCGGTCTTGCGCGCCGGCTCTGTCGTATTGCCGCCGACCACGCCAACCAGCGCCGAATACTGCTTGATCGGAGCCGGTTTGCCGATGAAGTATCCCTGCACCCGGCAGCAATTGGCCTTGCGCAGAAAGTCGAGCTGCTCCTGGGTCTCGACGCCTTCGGCCATGATCGGAACGTCGAGACCAAAGCCGAGCCCGATCACCGCACGGATGATCGCCGCCGACTGCGAGTTGCTGCCGAGGTTCATCACAAAGGTGCGGTCGATCTTGATCTTGTCGAAGGGAAATGCCTGCAGATAGGTCAGCGAGGAATAGCCGCTGCCGAAATCGTCCATGGCGATTTGCACGCCGAGCGCCTTCAGCCGCCGCAGCAGCGCCAGGCCGCGGTCCATGTCCTCGATCAGCACGCCCTCGGTGATCTCCAGCTCCAGCCGCCCGGCCGCGAGGCCAGTTTCGAACAGGATCGAATGCACCAGACCGACCAGGTCGCCGTGCATGAACTGCGCCGGCGAGAGGTTGACCGCGATTTGCAGCGGCTTCGGCCATGACGCGGCTTCACGGCAGGCCTCGCGCAGGATCCACTCGCCCATCTCGACGATCAAGCCGCTCTCTTCCGCCAGCGGAATGAACTCGCTCGGCGGCACGAAGCCGCGCTGGGGATGAATCCACCGCGCCAGCGCCTCGAAACCGATGATCTCCTGAAAGCCATCGCGATGCCGCAACATGGCTTGCGGTTGATAATGCAGCGACAGCTCGCCGTTCTTGATCGCGAGCGAGAGATCCTGATGCAGCGCGCGGCGATCGCGAATTTGCTGGTCCATCTCCGGTTCAAAGACGCTGATCGTGCCGCGCGATTTCGCCTTGGCGCGGAACAGGGCGGCGCCGGCGTTGGCAAGCAGCGCCGCGGCGTCGGCGCCGTTGTGCGGGAATACCGAGATGCCGGTGGTGATACCGGTACGAACCGATTTACCGTCGATCACGAACTCATCCGCCATCGCTTCGACGAGCTGTTCAGCCAGCGCCCTTCCGGCGGCCGGTTGCTTGCCGTCGATGATCAGTCCGAATTCGTCGCCGCTGAGCCGGGCGACGACACCGCCGCGCGACGACGTCTGGAGGCGGCGCGCCACCTCGATCAGCAGCTTGTCGCCGACCGCATGGCCGAACACATCATTGATTTCCTTCAGCCCGTCGAGATCGATCGACAGCACCGCGAACTCCTCATCGATGCCGGCGCAGGCCTCGATCATCTGCGCGAGCGCCTGCAGGAACGCCGCCCGGTTCGGCAAATCCGTCAGGCCGTCATGATAGGCCATATGCGCCATCCGCGACTCGGTCTGGCGGCGGTCGGTGACGTCCTCATGGGTCTTGATCAGATATTGCGGCTCGCCGGCATCGTCGAGCACCGTCATGCGGCGCGTCAGGAACAGGCGCAACCCGTCCTTGGTGCTGATCGGATGTTCCTCGGTCAATAGGCCACGCTTCTTGATCGCCGCCTCGTCGCGCGCGACGATCAGCTTGGCTTCCTTCGGGTTGAAAATATCCGCCGCCGTCAATCCCGTGGCGTCCTCGCGGCGCCGGTTGAGGATGGCCTCGGCGCTGCGATTGGCGAGAAGGTATTTTCCGTCGCTGACGCGCTCGACAATCAGCGAGACCGGGATGTTGTCGACGACCAGTTCAAGAAACTTCTTGGTATTTTCGAGCTCCTTGGAAAGCGACCTGCGGTCGGTGATATCCTCGAACAGCGCGATCAGGAATTCAGGCTGGTTCTTGTCGTTGCGCGCGATCACGCGGACACTGGCCAGAACGCGCTTCTCGGTGCCGCGCTGGACGGCGAATTCGTTGCGGAAGTGACCGTCGGGCGCGGCCAGCGCCGCCTGGTCGGCCGCATCGATGCTGGCCGCGGTCTCGGGCTGGAAGATCTCATCGGCGCGCTTGCCGATGATCTTGTCGCGGGAGAAGCGCGAGAAGCGCTCGAACGCGCGGTTGGCGAAAATATAGCGGCCGTCCTCGATGCTCTTGGCGGCCACGCATACCGGAACATTGTCGAGTACTGATTCCAGAAACTGCTTGGTCGACGCAAGTTGCCGCGACAGTTTGCGCTGCTCGCTGCAATCCTCATGCGTCGCCACCGCGCCGCCGTTCGGCAATGCAAAATATCTGACCACGATCAACCGCCCGTCGGGCAGTTCGTTCACAAGACCTTCCGGCGATTTGGCGATCGCATAGAAATGCCTGGGACTGACCTCGAGGATGCCGCGCCGATGCAGCATCTCCAGCAGTTGCGGCCCGGTCATGCTTCGGGGGATATCCGAACGCCCCAGGCCGTAGATCTCGAGATACCGATCGTTGAAGAACACCACCCGCTGGTGGACGTCGGTCATTACCACGCCCTGGTTGAGGTTGTTCAGGGCGGAACTGACAAAGGCATTTCGGCGCAGCTGCGAGCGCTTGACCCTGTGCAATGCCGAAAGGATCCACAACGCGACGGCTGCCAGAAAGGAGCAGACCACGATGCCGCCGATCAGCACCTCCCACACCATCTCGGGATCGGCGGAGCCGACATAGCTCGCGGGCGCAAAATTATCGGATACGGCTGCGGCCAGGTCGAACGGCACAAGGCTAGCGATCAGGCACACAAGGGCCTGCGCGGAAATCAGAATTTTGCCGCCTGCCTGCCAATTCTTGCCAGCCATCAGTCACCCGCGGATTTCAGTGGCGGAGTGTCTGGCTTCGCGGGTTTGGATCGGGTAAACGCGTACCCGCGCTACGCGATAATGTGACTCAAATTACGGCAATTGCCCTGACATGATTAATGCTTCTCTAACGGGAACCCCGGATCAGAAATCGCTTGCGGAAAATCCGGCGCTTTCCGCGAAAAAATCGTCCAGAACAATGCGATAAGGCGCGAATGCGGTTGATCCCGGACGCGGGGTCAGTTCACCTGTGCCGGATCTAAAATCAGCAAGCCAAGCCCGGATTCGAACTGCGAAATGGAAAAAGTTGAGTGCGTCGTGGTCGGTGCCGGCGTGATCGGTCTTGCGGTGGCGCGCCGGCTGGCGCAGGCCGGCCGCGAGGTTATCATCCTGGAAGCGACCGAGGGAATTGGCACCGTTACGTCGTCGCGCAACAGCGAGGTGATCCACGCCGGCATCTATTATCCGGCCGGAAGCCTGATGGCGCGGATGTGCGTCAGCGGCAAGCGCGCCCTTTATCGATATTGCAGCGATCACGGCGTCCCGCATCGAAATTGCGGCAAGCTGATCGTCGCGACAACGCCGAAGGAGACGACAAAGCTGCAATCGATCAGGGCTCACGCCGAAGCCAATGGTGTGCTCGACCTGCAAACCCTGAGCGCCGAGGCGGCCCGAGCACTGGAGCCGGCGCTGAACTGCGACGCGGCCCTGCTCTCGCCTTCTACCGGTATTGTCGACAGCCACGCCTTCATGCTGGCGTTACGAGGTGACGCCGAGGAAGCAGGCGCGATCTGCGCCTTTCACGCCCCGCTGCTGCGCGCCCGAGCGGCGGCGGGCGGGATCGAACTCGAGGTCGGCGGCGACGCGCCGATCACCCTTGAATGCGGGCTTCTCGTCAATGCGGCGGGGCTTGGCGCGCCCGCGGTCGCGCGCGGCATCGACGGCATGCCGATCGACCTGATACCGCCGGCCTATCTCGCCAAGGGAAATTATTTCAGTTGTCATGCGCGGGCGCCGTTTTCACGCCTGATTTACCCGGTGCCCGAACCCGGCGGTCTCGGCGTGCACCTCACCCTCGACCTCGCCGGGCAAGCCCGGTTTGGTCCTGACGTGGAATGGGTCGATGCGATCGATTACGCCGTCGATCCAGCGCGGGCGGAACGGTTTTACCCGGCGATCCGGCGCTACTGGCCGACACTGCCGGACGGCGCGCTGATGCCCAGCTATTCCGGAATTCGACCCAAGATCGTGCCGCCGGCGGTGGCCGTGCAGGACTTCCTCATCCAGGGCCCAAGGGACCATGGCGTCGACGGACTGATCAATCTGTTCGGAATAGAATCGCCGGGGCTCACGTCGTCGCTGGCGATCGCCGATCATGTCGGCGATCTGGCTGACGTGTAGCGGCAAGACCTGCCGCGCCCTTGCTTCGCGAGGCCTTTAATTTGCAAACCTTTGACCAAGCCTTCGATATGCGAGGCGTTGATTTGCGAAGTCGTTGCCGATCGTTAGTGCAGGGTCTCGCTCGCGGTATGCTTCAACCGCTCGATCTCGTCCTTAACCATCAATTTCCGGCGCTTCAACTCGACAATTTGCAGATCGTCTGTGGAAAGATGCACTAAAGCGTCGTGCAATTCGTTTTCGAGAATCTTGTGTTTGCGTTCCAGTTCAACGAGATGCGCCTGCATTGCCATTCGAAACCTCCTCGGTGGAATTAAACCTCAGATTCGATCCGGACGCCTGAGTGTACACGAGCCGACGAATCTGTCGATGGATATCAAAAATAGCGCTCTCATATTTGGGCGTCATATGTAACAAATCGTGAGGATGGAACCGCAGGCCCGTTTGCCGAATCCGAGCCGCCGGGCGCGCGCATTGAGCCGATTTTGGTGCCAGAAACCCATGATTTCAGGACCTTTTCCGTTCCGATCAAATCGGAGGGAGCCTCTGTTTCACGTTTTTGGCCAGGGTTCTTCGTACCGGCCGCTATCCGCCCAGCATCAAGTGCGGGCACCTCTTGCCGGATACGCTCATTGCGGTTCAGGTTCGGAAGTTTTTTGCGGCAGACCGGCAAGCGAGAATGAGTACTCCAGGCGACCACGCCAGCTTGCAGACCGGGCTGGCAGGGGCGATATTGCTTCGACGGCTTCGCAACCATTCGCAATCTCATCGCGTTTTCAGTTAACGTACCCCATGACCGACGAAGATGAGCGCGAACTCCAATCTGAGCTCGCACGGCTGCAGCAGGAGCACCGCGATCTCGACGCGGCGATCGATGCGCTGCATCAATCCCCCGCGCCGGACTTGCTGCGGCTGCAACGATTGAAGAAGCGCAAGCTGCAGCTGCGCGACCGCATCGCCTTCATCGAAGACCAGATCACGCCGGATATCATTGCGTAGATTGAGGGATGCGCAGATTCAGGCGGCGCCGGTCAATTCGCGCAGCACGCCTGTGACCTGCAGCGGACTGTAGGGCTTCAACAGAAACCGTCCGCCTTCGGGCAGATCGCATTCACCCACATTGATGTGACCGGAAGTTGCGACAATCTTGATCGGCGGCCAGCGTCCCCTGACCGCTCGGGCGAGCTTCAACCCATCCATGGAACCCGGCATCTGGATATCGGTGAAGACCACAGTGATGTCGCGGCGGGCTTCCAGGATTTCGATCGCCTGATCGGCATTTTCGGCTTCGACAACCTCGAACCCCGCGGCGGCGATGATATCGGCCGCGTCCATTCGCAACAGAAACTCGTCCTCGACGATCAGCACCACGGGTCCTTTGGACTCGACAAGACCCATGCGTCTTCACTCCCTGCGAACACCAACAAGCCGTCGATTTTGTTTTAGTTCCAGCTTTACCGAATTCCGCGCACGAGAACACCCAGCAGGGGCCGTCGCGTCGCCGCGGGAGAGCGCGTCGCGCTTCGAAAGCCGCGACCGTTAAATCCAGCCAGGCGTCTGAGGTTGGGACGGTGGAAAAAGGCACCGCAGCTCGTCGGAGCGGCTTGACTCAACGAGAACAAAATAGGAACATTCAATCCTGCCCTCCAGCCGTCCGGGAATTTTGCCATGACCGAACCTGTCAAATCCGAGCCTGCCACCTCCGAACCTGCTTGCCTGTCCGACGTCAGCCGTTACGAGCGGGCCTGCGACGAGGCGATCGCGATGTGCGACGGCAATATGCGCAGCACCATCAAGGCGCTGATCATGGCGAATGAGTATCTGGAGGCGGAATTGCAGGAGCTGCAGGCGGCGACCTCGCACCACGGCAATAGCGCAAGATTACCGCGCGCCAAGGACGATGCCGCCTGATCGAACCAACTGGAGTGACACAACCTGGAGCAATACCATGGCCGATGTGACCTATTACGTTGCACTGCCTTTCCAGCGAGACGACAGCGGCTCGCCGGTCGCGGGTGCTGCGGAAGAATGCCAGAGTTCGTCGGGAGCGCTGCGACGCGCGGAAGTCTTGTCAAAGACCGCGGGCTGCGTCGGCGCGGTCGCGTTCAGCCGCACCGGCGATCCGCTGATCGGTGAATTCAGCGACGCGCAGATGCTGAGAAAATTTGGCGACGTGCCGGATGATCTGAGCGGGCTGTAGCCTCGGGATTCGCGTCAGCGTAATTCCCGGAAGAAGGCGCCGCACCTCGTCGGCGAGCAATGCCGGCTGTTCCAGCGCCGCGAAATGTCCGCCCTTGGGCATGACGGTCCAACGGCGAATGTCGGTGAAGACGCGCGCCGCCGCGCTGCGCGGTGGCTTGAGGATTTCGCGCGGAAATTGCGCGTAGCCGGTGGGCACCGCGATGGTCTCGCCGGCGGGCAGGATCGTCGAACCGTGGAGGCGGGCATAATACGGCCAGAACGACGACCCGATCGCGCCGGTAAACCAATAGAGCGCGATGTCGGCGAGCATGCGGTCGCGGCCGATCGCGCTCTCGACATTGCCGCCGCAATCCGACCAGGCGCGGAATTTCTCCACGATCCATGCCGCAAGGCCGATGGGCGAATCGGTGAGGCCGAAGGCCAGCGTCTGCGGGCGGGTGCCCTGGATCCACTGGTAACCGGTCTCCTCGCGGGTCCAGTGCGCGAGATCGCCGAGGTAACGCTTCTCTTCGTCGGTCGGATTGGGAAAGGCCGAGGCATCGCGGCCGGCGGCCATCATCAGATTGATATGGATGCCGATCATCCGGTCCTTGTACGCATAGCCGAGCCGACTGGTGATCGCAGCACCCCAGTCGCCGCCTTGCGCGCCGAAACGGCGGTAGCCGAGCACGTCATGCATCAGGGCTGCGACACAATCGGCGATTTCGGGCACACCGAATCGCTTTTGGCCGGGGCGAAAAGACAGGCCATATCCCGGCAAGGACGGCGCCACGACGGTGAAGGCGTCGCGCGCGTCGCCGCCGAAGCGGGCGGGGTCGGTGAGGCGCGGAATGATCTCGAGAAATTCGAACACCGAGCCGGGCCAGCCGTGCAACAGGAGCAGCGGCATCGGGTTCGGGCCGACGCCCGGCACCTGCAGATAATGCAGATCGATGCCGTCGAGCGGGACACGAAATTGCGGAAAGGCGTTGAGGGCTGCTTCCTCCGCCCTCCAGTCAAATCCATCGCGCCAGTATTCCGTAAGCTCGCGAAGATAGGCGACGTCGGTGCCGTAGGCCCAGGCCTCGCCGGGCGCCTGGTCGGGAAAGCGGGAGCGCGCAAGGCGCTCGCGCAGGTCGGCGAGGTCGGCGTCGGGGACGTGAAGCGTAAAGGGCGTGGGTTTGCTGGTCATGACATCCTGCTTGTTGTGTTTCCCATCACGCTTCATGCCGCCGTTGCGCCTTGCGCACATACATCGCCCGGTCGGCCTCTTCCAGCGCCTTGCCGGCTTCGGCATGCGGGCCGAGCAGCGCGACCCCGGCGGACACGCCTGCCGTGGCGGTGCGGCCGCGGAACACAAATCTCAGCCGATCGATGGCCTGTTCCAGCGCTGCCGCCTTGGCGTGAGCGTCGGTTTCGCTGAGATGCCACAACAGCAGCGCAAACTCGTCGCCTCCCAGCCGGCCGATCACATCGGAAGAGCGCACCTGACGCTGCAACTCGGCCACGACCGCCTTCAGCACCTCGTCGCCGGCCGCATGCCCGAACGCGTCGTTGATCGGCTTCAAGCGATCGACGTCGAGCACGATCAGCGCGCCGCCGGCATGATAGCGCTTGATATAGGCGATCGAGCGATTGAGCTCGCGCTCGAAGCCGCGCCGGTTGAGAATATCCAGCAGGAAGTCGGTATCGGCATGCGCCTGTAATTCATCGATACGCTCTTGCGCCTGCGCCAATTCGGTCCTGAGCCGGCGAACGGTCGATCTGGCATCGCTGGACGCGACCGGGAGCCCCGAAGGCGACGCCGGCTGGGCCTTCCGCCGCCTGACGCGCGGCGGGGCCGCCTTGCGCCCCGCGACGCCGCTTTTGCGGCGTTTTGAGGTGCCTGAAGCGGTCGACCTGGTTTTCTTCTTCATGGGCATTTTTGAGAGGAGGCTTGCCGGGATTCACCAAGACAGGATAGTCCATTCCAGACCCCTTGCCACGCCTTGCCGAACCTTGGGCCAATCCTATAATCCGGCCTATGTTTTTGGATTCCCGAAAAGAATTGACCGCATGACCGCGTCCGTAGCCATCATCATGGGAAGCCAGTCGGACTGGGACACCATGCGCCATGCCGCCGAAACCCTGACCGCGCTCGGCGTGGCATGCGAAAAACACATCGTCTCGGCCCACCGTACCCCGGACCGGCTGTTCGCTTTTGCCAAGGGCGCGAGGGCCGCCGGCTTCAAGATCATTATCGCCGGCGCCGGCGGAGCCGCCCATCTGCCGGGCATGACCGCGTCGCTGACGGAGCTTCCGGTATTCGGCGTTCCCATCGAATCCAAGGCGTTGTCCGGCGTCGATTCGCTCTACTCCATCGTCCAGATGCCCGCCGGGATTCCGGTCGGGACGCTGGCGATCGGCAAGCCCGGCGCCATCAATGCCGCCCTGCTCGCCGCCAGCGTGCTCGCGCTGAGCGATCAGGCGCTGTCGGGCAGGCTGGTGGCCTGGCGCAAGCAGCAGACCGAGGCGGTCGGCGAGCGCCCGGAGGGATCTGCGTGACGGCGTCAAATCAGGTGAAGCTGAAGCCCGGCGACACCATCGGAATTCTCGGCGGCGGACAACTGGGCCGGATGCTGGCAATGGCGGCGGCGCGGCTGGGCTTGCGGTGCCAGGTGTTTTCCCCGGACCCGGATTCGCCGGCGTTCGATGTCGTGCTGAACGCGACATGCGCGGAATATGCCGATGTCGAGGCGCTGGAACTGTTCGCCAACGATGTCGACGTCATCACCTACGAATTCGAAAACGTGCCGGCCGCTTCCGCGATGATCCTGGCGGCGCGCAGGCCGGTGCTGCCCGACCGGAAAATCCTGGAAACCACCCAGGATCGCCTGGCCGAAAAGGATTTCGTCACGCGGCTCGGCATCGGCACCGCCGATTACGCCGACGTATCGTCGGCGGCGGCGTTGCGGGACGCGATCGCTCGCATCGGCCTGCCCGCGGTGCTCAAGACCCGCCGCTTCGGCTATGACGGCAAAGGCCAGGCGATCATCCGCAGCGGCGACGATCCGGACCTGGTCTGGGAGAACCTCGCCACCAAATCCGCGATCCTGGAGGCCTTTATTCCGTTCGAGCGCGAAATTTCGGTGATCGCCGCGCGCAGTGCGGACGGTCAGGTGGAATGCTTCGACGTCACCGAAAACGAGCACAGCGACCACATCCTGAAAATCTCCCGCGCGCCGGCCGCGGTTTCCGATGCGTTGGCGGCGCAGGCGCGCGGCATCGCCGAGCGGATCGCGCAGGCCCTGAATTATGTCGGCGTGCTCGCGGTCGAGATGTTCGTGGTGCAGGGCGATGGCGGACCGAAGGTTCTGGTCAACGAAATTGCACCGCGGGTGCACAATTCCGGGCACTGGACGCTGGACGGCGCCTCGATCTCGCAATTCGAGCAGCATGTCCGCGCCATTGCCGGCTGGCCGCTCGGCAAACCGGTGCGTCATGGCCCCGTCACCATGACCAATCTGATCGGAGACGAGATCAAGGACTACGAGCGATGGCTGACGGTGCCGGGCGCGACCCTCCATCTGTACGGCAAGGGACCGCCGCGGCCGGGCCGCAAGATGGGGCATGTGACGCAGGTCGCGCCGCCAAAGACCCCCTGATCGGATCGAAAAAGCACCGATTTGGCCGCGCCATGGCGCTCGCGCAGGTGGACATTGCCGCCTTGATCTGATACATCCGCGCGCTCAAGGTTAAGGGCAAGGCCTTTTGCCAGCTCTTTGCTTTACCAGAATTCCAATCCGATCAATTGAAAGAGGATGCCGCGTGCAGGTTCTCGTTCGCGATAACAATGTCGACCAAGCCCTCAAGGCGCTGAAGAAGAAGATGCAGCGCGAGGGCATTTTCCGCGAGATGAAGCTCCGCGGCCACTACGAAAAGCCCTCCGAGAAAAAGGCCCGTGAAAAGGCCGAAGCGGTGCGCCGCGCGCGCAAGCTTGCCCGCAAGAAGCTGCAGCGCGAAGGCCTGCTGCCGATGAAGCCGAAGCCGGTATTCGGCGCCGGTCCGGGCGCCGAGCGCGGTGGTGCCGGCGGTCGTGGTGGTCCGGGCGCAGGTCCGCGCGGACCGCGCTGATATAGATTTTTGCAGAATCCGGACTTGATGACGCGGGCCAGGTGCCCGCGTTATTGTTTTGACCGATGCATTTTGCCGCGCGGCGGGCTACCAATATGGCGTCAGCCGCCGCGTGAGCGTTCCGTAACGATGGCCATTCCGGTTCCCTACCGCTTCCCTTCCGGAGTCTCGCGTGTCGCAGGCGCGACCGCGCCGGTCGCATGGGTCGCGATCGTGCTCTGCGGCTGCTCGATCAACCTCGGATCATTGTCGCCTTCGGCCCAGCGCGAAGAACCCGCGCAACTGGCCTCCCAAAGCAATATCGCTTCGCTCACCGAAGCCATCAAGAGCAACCCCGGCGATCCGCAGGCCTACAACATGCGCGGCTCGGTGCTGGCGCAGGCCGGCAGGACCGACGACGCGCTCGCCGATTTCAACAAGGCGATCAGCCTCGACCCCAATTACGGCCAGGCCTTTGCCAACCGCGGATTGATCTATCGCAAGACCAGGCGGCTCGATCAGGCGATGGACGACTACAATCGCGCGCTGGCGCTCGATCCCAACTACGCCCCGGCCTATCTCGGCCGCGGCGTGGTCTACAAGGCGCGCAAGCAGGACGCCGACGCGCTGGAGGATTTCAACAAGGCGATCAGCCTTCATCCCGACAATGCGGAAGCCCATTACAATCGCGGCCTGCTCTATCAGGGCGAGAAGCAGCACCAGCTCGCAATCGACGACTTCACGGCGGCGAGTGGTCTGATGCCACAGCAGGCCGAGCCCCTGCTGGCTCGCGCGTTGAGTTATCTTGCGCTCGACAAGGCAAAGGAAGCTGCCGCCGATCTTGACGAGGCGGTGCAGGCCGATCCGCAGAACGGGCAGATCTGGATTACCCGGGGACTTGCCTATGAGCGCCTTGGCGACAAGACCAAGGCCGCCGGCTCATATGGCCGCGCCATCAACATCCGGCCCAAGGATGAAGCCGCCCGCAGCGGCTTTGCGCGCGTCGGCGGCAAAGCCGGCGAGAGCTACGCAACGTTCTGAGCTATTTATTCCGGGCTCGGCTTCGGCAAAACCGCGTGAAACACCGACTTCATTGACGACAGCATGTCTTCGGCAACATTGGTGTGGGCTGGCGGCGGCGGCTCTACCGCCTCGGCCCGCAGATCGAGCGGCGGCGCGGTCGGGATGTCGGCCGGCGGCGTCGGGCGGCGCGGATCGTCGGCCGGCGCGGCAGCCGCATGGGGCGGGTTCCGTGATGATCCCGGCGTCGAATCGAACCTGTCATTGCCGGGCGTGGAGACCATGATCGGCGGCGGAAGCGGCCGGACCACTGGTGTGGCCGGGGGCGGGTTTGACACCAGCCGGGGCGGATCCGGGGTGTGCGCGGCTTCCATCGTATGGGTCGGGCCGTCGTTGGTGCCGCGCAGGCGCTCCAGCGTCACGCGGGCGATTTCGTTGGCATTGACGCGATCCTCAGGGGCGACGGCAGCCTCGACCGGGGCCGCGGTATTCGGCGCGGCGACGTCAGGGGTGGCGACTGCCGGCACGACAGCCGGCGTCGGAACCGCCTTGGCGGCCGCCTTTTCACGTGGCCCGGACTGACGCCGGCGCGAATCGGCGGGGATACTGGCGGTTTCCGCCGGCTTGTCAGCGGACTTCTCGGCGGGTTTTTCGGCTGCAGGTTTCTCCAGGGAGGCCTTTTCAGTGGCAGCCTTCTCCGAGGCAGCCTTTTCAGCCGCGACCTTCGCAGCGGCAGCCTTTTCGGATGCAGCCTTCTCGGATGCAGCCTTTTCAGAAATCGCCTTCTCCGAGATACCCTTGGCCCTGACCCCCGCCTCCGGGAGATTGGAGAGGTCCGAGGAGGTCTCGGCCGGCTTCGAATCGGCCTTCGCGGTGACCTTCTTGGGGTTGACCGACGACATCGCGGCGGCCGCCGGGGCGTCCGATGCCGGCCTGGCCGTGATGTAGTGGTTGACGATGTAGGCCCCGATGATGGTCGCAGCCACCGAAGGCAGTATATCCATGGCAATTTTTGAAAAGTACTTCAGCATGACCAGGACACTCCCCGCGCCGGTTTTGATGCGGAAACTTTGAGGCACATTGAGGGATCAACTGCGACAGATCGGTGGCAATTAAGCATATGGCGCCATTATGGTTTCAATTCAACTTCCAGAAACACGATTTCGGTAGCGGTCTCGTTGAGCACGTCATGTTCGACCCCGGCCTTGCGGAAGTAGGATTTGCCGAGGCCGAGCTGGGCCTTGGAGCGCTCCCCGTTTGGCTCCACGATGGTCATTTCGCCGGGAATCACGGGAACAATCACGTAATCCATCTCATGGATATGGTGGCCGGTCGCGCTGCCTGGCGTCAGCCGCCACTCGGTGACGCGGACTTCCGGCGTATCGATCTGAACATCCGACTTGGCTCTGATCATGGTCGTTCCTGTCCCGGCCTCGTGCCCCTGATTCCAAAACTCGCAGGCATTCGCGACGCCCTCATGTTCGAACTGCGGAATCAAACAATACCAGCAACATTATAATACAATTAAATCGCCCGGTTTTGAACGTGACGTTCCCGTGAGGGGCCGTTCCCGTGAAGGACCTGCGGGAACCTCAAATTGACCGCCGGGTCATGGCACGAACACCAGGAATACAAAGACGGCAAACACCACCAGATGAACCAGTCCGAACAGGATGTTGGTGCGCCCGGTGCCGAAGGTGAGCATGCTCAGGAAAAACGTCAACACCAGCAAGCACCATATCCTGAGTATTGAGCCCAAGCACCAATTGCTTGTCCAGCGCGTAAGCGGCGACGGCGACCGCCGGAATGGTCAGCCCGATGGTCGCCAGCGACGAGCCGAGCGCCAGGTTGATGCTCTTCTGCAGGTCGTTCTTGCGCGCGGCGGAAATCGCCGCGACGCTTTCCGGCAGCAGGATCAATAGCGCCACCAGAATACCCGCAAAAGCCGGAGGCGCGCCGATCAGCGCCGCGCCGGCATCGACCACAAGCGAAAACTTCTTCGCCAGCAGCACCACGGCCAGCAGCGAAACCAGCAACAACAGGATGCTGAGCAGGAAGGTCCGGTTCGAGCCGTGCATCCCGTCATCGGCGACGCCGGCGGTTTCGCTGATGAAATAATCCTGGTGCCGGATGGTCTGGGTGTAGAGAAACACGCCGTAGAGAACAAGCGTAACGACACTGACAAAGCCAAGCTGGACCGCCGAATAGACCGGTCCCGGCGTGGTCAGGGTATAATTGGGCATGATCAGCGTGATGGTCGCGAGCACGATCAGCACGCTGAGATAGAGATTGGATCCGGTGACCTGAACATCCTGCTCGCGGTAGCGCAGACCGCCGGCCAGGATGCAAATGCCGACCAGCCCGTTGCAGACGATCATCACGACCGCGAACACCGTGTCGCGCGCCAGCGTCGGCACCGGCTTTTCGCCGAGCATGATGGTCGCGATCAGGGCGACCTCGATGATCGTGACCGCCAGGGTCAACAGCAGCGTGCCGTAGGGCTCGCCGATCCTCTCGGCGATCACCTCGGCATGGTGCACGGCGGCAAATACCGTGCCGAACAGGATGACCAGCAGCACCGCCGCAAACACCAGCCCGCCGGCCGATGGCGTGAAGGAGACGCCGAGCGCGGTGGCGGCGGCGAAAAGCAAAACCGCCAGCGCTGGGAAAATCCACGCCGATCGCGGCATCGGGCCGTGTGCGCTCATGTATTCCAATCCTTGCGGTCGACGAGAGCCGACTATGAAGCAAACGATCGTCGCCGTCAGCCTTTGGCGGCGTTGATAAACTGCCGCGCCGTTTCAATGGCACCGAAATTGCCGAGATTTTCGTGGCCTCCGCCGGGAAACCGGACGAACTGTTTCGGTTCGTTGGCAAGCGCGAACAGGCGCTCGCCCAACACGATGGGGATCGCGGGATCATTGGCGCCTTGCATGATGAGCAGAGGCACCTTTACCCGCGCGATACGCTGATCGGATCGGAACTGGTCCCGCATCAACAGGCGCACCGGCATGAACCAGAATATCGACGCGGCCACATCCACGGTTGACGTATAGGGCGCTTCCAGGATCAGCTTTCCGATCCGCTGTTCCGCCGCCAGCGCCACCGCAACGCCGGTGCCGAGCGAAAAGCCCCAGACGACGATTTTGTCCGCGCCGTATCGCGCCGTCGTGAAGACATAGGCCGCATCCGCGTCCTGCAACAATCCGCGCTCGCTCGGTTGTCCGCTCGATCCGGCATAGCCGCGATAGGACAGCGCAACGACCCCGGTGCCGTCGGCGATCAGGTCGCGAAAGCGGCCAAAGAAGCCGGCGAGAAAATCGCCGTTGCCATGGAAGTAGAGAATGACCGGATGGCCAGGCCTGGCCGGGACATGCCAGACGATGACTTTCTCGCCGTCCGCCGTGGCCAGAACATGCTCTTCGGCTTCCGGAAAGCCGGCTTGCTGCGGCGACGTGCGCGCGAGCGTCGGGACAGGAAACAAAAACGAGCGCTGCACCAGGAACAGCACGGCAAGCCCGCAGGCATAAGCCGACCGCAACGACAATCAGCAGCCATTTCAGAACGGTCATGACGTGCCGCTTAGCGGGACTACAGTCGCCTTGACGATGTTCTCGGTCATCTTCTTGGCGTCGCCGAGCAGCATCATGGTGTTGTCGCGGTAGAACAGCGGATTGTCGATGCCGGCATAGCCGGAGGCCAGCGAGCGCTTGATGAACATCACGGTGCCGGCCTTCCAGACCTGCAGCACCGGCATGCCGTAGATCGGCGAGGTCTTGTCGTCCTCGGCCGCCGGGTTGGTGACGTCGTTGGCGCCGATCACGAAGGCGACGTCGGCCTGGGCGAATTCCGAATTGATGTCCTCGAGCTCGAACACCTCGTCATAGGGCACGTTGGCTTCGGCGAGCAGCACGTTCATGTGGCCGGGCATGCGGCCCGCCACCGGGTGGATGGCGTATTTGACCTCGACGCCTTCCTTCTTGAGCTGGTCGGCCATTTCCCGCAGGGCGTGCTGGGCCTGCGCCACCGCCATGCCATAGCCGGGCACGATGATGACCTTCTGCGCGTTCTTCATGATGAAGGCGGCATCGTCCGCCGAACCGAGCTTGACCGGGCGCGCTTCGCCACCGGCGCCGGCGCCCGCGGCCGCGGTTTCGCCACCGAAACCGCCAAGGATGACCGAGATGAAGGAGCGGTTCATCGCATGGCACATGATGTAGGACAGGATCGCGCCCGATGAGCCGACCAGCGCGCCGGTGATGATCAGCGCCGAATTGCCGAGCGTGAAGCCGATGCCGGCGGCGGCCCAGCCGGAATAGGAGTTCAGCATCGAGATCACGACCGGCATGTCGGCGCCGCCGATCGGGATGATCAGGAGCGCGCCGAGCACCAGCGCGAGGATGGTGATCAGCCAGAAGTCGATCGCGCTGCCCGACAACACGAGGCCGACGATGAAGAACACCAGCGCCAGGCCCAGAACGATATTGATGATATGCCGCGCCGGCAGGATGATCGGCGCACCGCTCATGCGCCCCG
The DNA here is from genome assembly GCA_963771225.1 of uncultured Pseudomonadota bacterium. Classification (GTDB taxonomy): domain Bacteria; phylum Pseudomonadota; class Alphaproteobacteria; order Rhizobiales; family Xanthobacteraceae; genus Bradyrhizobium. The sequence continues at coordinate 301,009 of CAVYSR010000024.1, forward strand.
AGAGTTTCAGGAACGCGATCACCGAACCGGTGAAGGTCAGCGCGCCGATGGCGACGCCGAGCGACATTTCAACGAGGCTCTGCGGATGGATGTGGCCGGGCGTGCCGATGTCGAACGCTTCGGGCGCGTAGAAGGCGCCGGCCGCGACCAGCACCGCGGCCATGCCGACCAGCGAGTGAAACGCCGCGACCAGTTCCGGCATCGACGTCATCGGCACCCGCCGCGCGATCACAGCACCAATGCTGCCGCCGATGGCGACGCCGAGGATCACCAGTAGCCAGCCGACGCCGTCGGCCGGCGGATGCGCGGCAAGCGTGGTCGCCACCGCGATCGCCATGCCGATCATGCCGAAGAAATTGCCCTGGCGGGACGACGCCGGGCTCGACAGCCCGCGCAGCGACAGAATGAACAGGACGCCCGCGACGAGATATAAAACCGCAGCCAGATTGGCGTTCATCTCAAGGCCCCCATTGTCTTCGTCACCACGAGGTGCACGCCGCTCACTTGGCTTTCTTCTTGTACATCGCGAGCATGCGCTGGGTGACCAGGAAGCCGCCGAAGATATTCACGCTGGCAAAGATCAGCGCGACGAAGCCGAAGCCCCGCGCCCACGCCCCGCCGCTGCCGACCATCGCGACGCCGACCGCGAGCAGCGCGCCGACCACGATCACCGAGGAGATCGCGTTGGTCACCGACATCAGCGGCGTATGCAGCGCAGGCGTCACCGACCACACCACGAAATAGCCGACAAACACGGCAAGCACGAAAATCGACAGCCGGAACACGAAGGGATCGACGGCCTGCGCGATATGTTCCATGGCGGCTCTCCTTATGCTTTCGGCTGGAAGTTCGGATGAATGACGGCGCCGTCCTTGGTCAGCGCGGTGGCCTTGACCAGTTCGTCGTCCCACTTCACGTCAAGCGCCTTGGTCGATTTGTCGACCAGCGTCTCGATGAAGGAAAACAGGTTGCGCGCGTAAAGGCTCGAGGCCGAGGCCGCGACGCGGCCGGCGACGTTGGTGATAGCCGACGATCTTGATGCCGCCGACATCGGCGACTTCGCCGGCCTTGGCGCCCTCGACATTGCCGCCGCGCTCGACCGCCAGATCGACCAGCACCGAGCCCGGCTTCATCGACTTCACCATTTCGGCGGATGACCAGCTCGGCGCCGGCCGGCCCGGGATCAGCGCGGTGGTGATGATGATGTCCTGCTTCTTGATGTGCTCGGCGGTCAGCGCCGCCTGCTTGGCCTGATACTCCTTCGACATTTCCTTGGCGTAGCCGCCGGCGGTTTCGGCCTGCTTGAATTCCTCGTCCTCGACCGCGAGGAATTTGGCGCCGAGACTTTCGACCTGCTCTTTCACGGCCGGGCGCACGTCGGTCGCGGTGACGACGGCGCCGAGCCGCCGCGCGGTCGCGATCGCCTGCAGGCCGGCGACGCCGACGCCCATCACGAACACCTTGGCCGCCGGAATCGTGCCCGCCGCCGTCATCATCATCGGAAAGGCGCGGCCGAACGCTTCCGCCGCCTCGATCACCGCGCGGTAGCCGGCGAGATTGGCCTGGCTCGACAGCACGTCCATCACCTGCGCGCGGGTGATGCGCGGCATCAATTCCATCGCGAATGCCGAGATGCCGGCGTCCGCCATCGCCTTCAGCGCCGCGTCATTGCCGTAGGGATCCATGATGGCGATGACCAGCGCGCCGCGCTTGTAGTTGGCAAGCTCGGAAGCTTCCGGCCGCTTCACCTTGATGACGATGTCGGCGTCCTTGAGCGCATCGGCGCTGACGACGGCGCCGGCGGCGGTGAATTCCGAATCCGGCAGGCCCGATTTGATGCCGGCGCCCGGCTCGACGGCGATATCGACGCCCAGCGCCTTGAATTTTTTCACCGTGTCGGGCGAAGCCGCGACCCGCGGCTCGGACGGATCGATTTCCTTGGCGACGGCAATCTTCATGGGGCCTCCGGCGGCGCGAGTGCGCGCGCGCGAGCAAACTAGCGCTTATTTCCGCTAAGATGGATACCGGTTTTGTAACCGGGCGATGGGCAATTTTTAAAGTCGCACCGCCGGCGCTGCGGTGCGACGCGCGACGGATCAGGTCAGGAAAATCGCCATCATGGCGACGATGAAGATCACGGCGGCGGTGCCGTATTTCACCAGCATGATGAAGCCCTCATAGGTCTGCTCATGGGCCGCGATAATCGTTGCCGTCGGCGGTCGTGTAGGCCACTTCGTTATGCTCTGCCATCGGTGTCCCCAGTCAATGTCACGATTTGGCGTGGAATTACCGCAATCCCGACGGGAGGGCAACGGCGACGGGCGGTTTTGTACGCCGCGGTTTCCGGCTATTTATGAGGCTCGGACGGCCAATTGTCCCTGATCCAGCGCGTCAGGCCCTCTTCATTCACCTCGCCTGCCGCGAGGGAAAGGATCATGGCGGTGGCACTTTCGGGCGGCACCAGGAAATCAATGTCGTTGAGACCTAGAAACACGATGATCGCGCCGAAGGCGGCGCGTTTGTTGCCATCGACAAACGGATGGTTCCGGGCAATGCCGAAAGCATACGCCGCTGCAAGCGCCGCAAGGTCGGTTTCGCCATAGGTGAATTTGTTGATGGGACGGCCCAGCGCGGATTCCAGCATGCCCTGGTCACGAATACCGTCCGGTCCTCCGAACAGCGCAAGCTGCTCGGCGTGGAGATCGATCAGGATCTCCACGTCCAACCAGATCGGCTCGTTCATTTTGCGAGAGCCTTGTAAGTATCCGCATACGTGCTGAACGAACGCCGAGCGATTTCCATCGCCTTGGCATGCTTCGGATCATACGGCGAAAGCTTTATGCCCCGCTCAGTCTGTTCGACGATGTGAAGCTTGTCGCCTTCCTTCAGCTTGAGCCGGGAAAGCATGTCTTTCGACAAGATGAGACCAAGCGAATTGCCGATCTTCTTGATCTGAATGAAGTCACCTTCAGCGGTCTTGCGAGGCATCTCGTTCATGGCAATCAGCTCCGTTATACAATATGTATAACACCGGAACAGATCCCGTTCAACAGATGTTTTACGCCTTTCCGCCAGTTACCCCATCCCCTCCAGCTCATCGATCATGCCCGACGATCACCGACAACCCGCCGTCCCAGAATTTCGGGTCCTTGGCGTCGAGGCCGAACGGCTTGAGCAGTTCGGAATAATGCTTGGTGCCGCCGGCAGCCAGCATCGCCAGATAGCGCTCGGCAAAGCCGTCCTGGGCATTTTCGTAGACCGCATAGAGCGAGTTCACCAGGCAATCGCCGAACGCATAGGCGTAGACGTAGAACGGCGAATGGATGAAGTGCGGGATGTACATCCAGAAATTCTCGTAGCCCGGCCGGATGTCGATCGCGGGGCCGAGGCTCTCGCCCTGCACGCTGAGCCAGATTTCGCCGATGCGCTTGGCGGTCAATTCGCCGTTGCGCCGTTCGGTATGAATCGCCCGTTCGAACGAATAGAACGCGATCTGCCGCACCACCGTGTTGATCATGTCCTCGACCTTGCCGGCGAGCAGCGCCTGGCGCTGTTTGGCGCTGGTGGTCTGCGCCAACAGCCGCTTGAAGGTCAGCATCTCGCCGAACACGCTGGCGGTTTCCGCCAGCGTCAGCGGCGTCGGCGCCATCAGCGCGCCGTTCTTCGCCGCCAGCACCTGATGCACGCCGTGGCCGAGTTCATGGGCGAGCGTCATCACGTCGCGCGGCTTGCCCTGATAATTCATCAGCACATAAGGATGCGCCGACGGCGTGGTGGGATGCGAGAACGCGCCCGGCGCCTTTCCGGGCCGCACCGGCGCATCGATCCAGCGATCGGTGAAAAACCGCTCGGCGATATCGGCCATTTCGGGCGAGAAACCGCGATAGGCCGTCAGCACCATGTTCCTGGCGTCGGGCCAGGCGATGCTGCCGGTGGCGGCAAACGGCAGCGGCGCATTGCGATCCCAATGCGCGAGTTTCTTCTTTTTGAACCAGCCTGCCTTGAGCCGATAATAGCGATGCGACAGCCGCGGATAGGCGGCGCGAACCGAACCCACCAGCGCATCGACGACCTCGCGCTCGACGCGGTTGTTCAGATGCCGCGAATCGGCGACGTCCTGGAAGCCGCGCCAGCGATCGGAAATCTCCTTGTCCTTGGCGAGCGTATTGGTGATCAGCGCGAACGTCCGCTCGTTGGCCTTGAAGGTTTTCGCCAGCGCCTGCCCCGCCGCCTTGCGCTTGTGCCGGCGCGCGATCCTGCAGCAGGTTCAGGGTCGGCTCGATCGCCAGTTCGCCGCCGGCCGACCTTGAAGCGCAGGCCCGGAGATGGTTTGATCGAACAGCCTGTTCCAGGCGGCATAGCCGCTCTGGGATTTCTCGTGAAACAGCTGCTCGACGCGATCCTCGAGCTGATACGGCTTGTCCTTGCGCAGATCCTCGATCCACGGGCGATAATGCCCGAGTTCGGGCGTCTGCATCGCACGGTCGATGACGGCATCATCGATGCGGTTGAGTTCGAGCGCAAAGAACAACAGATGCACCGACGCCGACGTCAGCCGCTCGGAGACGTCGCCGTAGAATTTGGTGATCGCCGGATCGACGCTGTCGCCGGCATGAACCAGACCGGCATACGATCCGAGACGCCCGGCAAGATCGTCGATCGCCTCGTAGCGCCTGACCGCTTCGGCAAGCCACTTGCCGCCGCCCTCTTTTCGCGGTCTGTTCCGCAAGCTTGCCTTTGTAGTCGGTCTCAAACGCGACGCATTCGGCGTCCATCCTTGCAAGGTCGCGCGCGACTTCCGGCGCGTCGATACCGGAATAGAGATCGGCCAGGTTCCATTCCGGCAGCTTCCCGGTCTTGTTTCCGGGTTTGGATTTGGCCGCGGATTTCCGGCTGTTCGATTTGCGTTGGGCCGTGCGACTTGCGGAGAGCGGATGAGGAGCGCGAGGTCATCTGGTTCGAGCCTGTGTATGCGTTTCAACGCATGAATTTCGGCCTTGAGGGCCGAGCGAGAGCGGGACCGCAACGTTTAAGAGGGCGTTAATCGGCATCAGCCAGAGTGCCCCGAATTCGAGACAGATAGTTGTAACGTGCGGGGAAAGCCATGGCTGCCAGCATTTTGATTGTCGATGACGACGCGGTACAGCGCCGGCTGGTCGAAAACATGGTGCAGAAATGCGGCTATGAGGCGATCGTCGTCGACAGCGGCGACGCGGCCATCGCCATGCTGACCGCGCCGGACGCGCCGCCGATCGATGCCGTGGTGCTCGATCTGGTGATGCCCGGCCTCGACGGCATGGGCGTGCTGGCGAAAATCCGCGAAGCCGGCCTCAATGTCCCCGTCATCGTGCAGACCGCCCATGGCGGCATCGACAATGTGGTGTCGGCGATGCGCGCCGGCGCCCAGGATTTCGTGGTGAAGCCGGTCGGCATCGAGCGGCTGCAGGTAAGCTTGCGCAACGCGCTCAACACCAGCGCGCTGAAAGGCGAGCTGCAGCGCATCCGGCACAGCCGCGAAGGCAAGTTGACCTTTGCCGATATCGTCACCCGCAGCGAGACCATGGCGGGCGTGCTGCGCACCGCGCAAAAGGCCGCCGGCTCCACCATTCCGGTGCTGATCGAAGGCGAATCCGGCGTCGGCAAGGAATTGTTCGCACGCGCCATCCACGGCAGCGGCGAACGCAAATCAAAACCGTTCGTCGCCGTCAATTGCGGCGCGATCCCCGACAATCTGGTGGAGTCGATCCTGTTCGGCCACGAGAAGGGCGCGTTCACCGGCGCCACCGAACGCCACACCGGCAAATTCGTCGAAGCCTCCGGCGGCACGCTGTTCCTCGACGAAGTCAGCGAATTGCCGCTGGCCGCACAGGTGAAACTGCTTCGCGCGCTGCAGGAAGGCGCGGTCGAGGCGGTCGGCGGCCGCAAGCCCGTCAAGGTCGACGTCCGCATCATCTCCGCGACCAACCGCAAATTGCTCGACCGCGTCAAAGGCGGACAGTTTCGCGAGGACCTGTTCTATCGCCTCCACGTTCTGCCGCTGACGATTCCGCCGTTGCGGATGCGGCGCGAGGACATCCCGCATCTGCTGCGGCATTTTCTGGCGAGATTCTGCGCCGAGGAAAATCGCCCCATTACCGGCATCAGCGGCGAGGCGATGGCGCTGCTGTCGCAACTCGAATGGCCCGGCAATATCCGCCAGCTGGAGAACGCGGTCTATCGCGCCGTGGTGATGAGCGAAACCGACCAGCTCGGCGTTGCGGATTTTCCGCAGGCCGCCGCGCAATCGCAGGCGCTGCCGGAATCGCACGGCGCGCATGTCGAACCGCTGATCATCGCGCCCGGCTTTCATTCGACCGCGCCCGCCATGGTTTCCGGTAATGAAATACCTATCGCGCCGCTGCCGACGGCGGGCATGCTGGCGATGCTGACAAATGCCGGCGAAATGCGGCCGCTGGAAGAGATGGAAACCGAAATCATCCGGTTCGCGATCTCGCACTACCGCGGGCAGATGTCCGAGGTCGCGCGCCGGTTGAAAATCGGCCGCTCGACGCTTTATCGCAAGCTCGATGAGGCCGCCGCCGACGATTCGGCGGCCGGCCGGCGCCGATGACGCCAACTGAGGCAAATGCCCGATTGCGGTGCGCGCTAAGCGCCGATCCAGGTCTCGAATCCAAGAGGCTGAACGGCGTTGGCCGTTCCGGAACATTTGAACCGTTGCTTGCCGGTGACAGACAAAGCGGGCAAGCGCGTGGCAAAAAGCGCGCTATCCGTTGCAAAGCGGGTCCTTTGAAGTCAGTTTGTCGTGAGTTGCCCCGCGTGGCGCTGGCTGCACAAGTGGGGCGCGTGTATCGTTTGCGAATGAATCGTGGTGTGCAGGCGTACTTACCTCAGATGCGCCTTAAATGCGGAGTGCATTCAGACGCGAACCAGATGCCGTTGATGCAAATGCCGTCGATGAATGTGTTTCCGAGCCGATCGAGTGGGGCTTTAGCAGATTGGGGCTTTAGCAAAGCTGTGACGGACGATACCAAAGAGCTGTTCCATGCCGGAGCAGTTTCGCCCAAGGGGTGTGACGATGCTTGACTGTTCGAAGAGCCGTGCTGGATTTGACCGCGTGCTGATGGCCGTCGCGGCGACTTTCCTCACGGTGTCCGCGACCTCGGCATTTGCTCAGTCCGGTCCGGCCCGCAACAGCGCCGCGGAACTGGCGATCGACGCGGCGATCCCGCGTCCCGAACCCGCCAACGTCCCGCCTCCGACCATCAACGATTTCAAGCCGGACACTTTGAAGCCGGACGCTTTAAAGACGGACACTGCCGGGCCCGTATCCGAAGCTGCGAAGATGATGCAGAGGGCGGCGGAGACCAAACCATCCGATGTCGTCGCCGCTCCGGCCGCCGACGCCAGCAAGAGCGACGCTGGCAAGGTTGACACGAGCAAGGCCGATGCAACCAAGGCCGACACCTGCCAAGGTCGACACTGCCAAGGTCGACACTGCCAAGACCGACACCACCAAGATCGATGCCGGCAAGCACCGCGACCACCGGCCGAACCGGCCGCGGCGACCGCAACGCCGGCCGCCGAGCCCGCCAAGGAAGCAACCAAGGCTGCCAGCAACGTGCCGCCGGCCGATCAGCCGGTCGCCGACAAACTGCGCGACATGCTGGGCGCAAAATCCTTGCGCTATTTCGACCGCAAGGCCGAACGGGCCGCGGTGGAGAAGTTTTACACCGCGCGCGAATTTGCGCCGCTGTGGACCCAGGGCGGCGCGCTGACCGAGAGCGGCAAGGGCGTCATCGCGCGTCTCAAGGACGCGGCCTCCGACGGCCTGAACGCCGCCGATTATCCGGTGCCGGATTTCGCCGCCGCGACCAGTCCGGATGCGCTTGCGGAAGCCGAATTGAAGCTGACCGCCAGCATGCTGGACTATGCCCGCCACGCGCAGAGCGGCCGGATGCACTAGTCGCAGGTCAGCGGCGATATCCAGTATCCCGAGCATCCGACCGATCCGGCGGAAGTGCTGGCCAATGTCACGACCGCCAAGGATGCGTCCGCGGCGCTCGACAGCTACAACCCGCCGCAAAAGCTCTATCGCGAATTGAAGGCGAAGCTTGCCGAGTTGCGCGGCGAGGGCAATGGACCGGTCATTCAGATCGCGGAGGGGCCGACGCTGAAGTTCACCCCGGCGCACGGCAAGAAGCAGGCCCCGGTCGAGATGGAAGATGACCGCGTGCCGCAACTGCGCGCCAAGCTCGGCATCACCGAAAACGCCGACGACACCCATTACGATGCCAAGGTCGCCGAGGCCGTGCGCAAATTCCAGGTCGGCGTCGAACTCAAGCCGACCGGCGTCCTGGACGACAGGACCGTCAAGGCCATCAACAGCCCGAAACGCGACCGCCAGATCGATACCGTGATCGTCAATATGGAGCGCTGGCGCTGGCTGCCGCGCGAACTCGGCGCGCCCTCGATCGGCAACGCCTATGTCATTCTCAACATCCCCGATTATACGCTCAAGGTGATGCAGAACGGCGCGCAGGTCTGGACCACCAGGGTGGTGACCGGAAAGCCCGGCATTCATGCCACGCCGCTTTTGACCGAGACCATGAAATTCATCACGGTCAATCCGACCTGGAACGTGCCGCCGTCGATCATCTACAACGAATATCTGCCGGCCCTGCAGCAGGATCCGACCGTGCTGCAGCGCATGGGTTTGAGGCTTGAGTACGGCCACGATGGCAGCATTCACATTTCGCAGCCGCCTGGCGAAGCCAACGCGCTCGGCCGCATCCGCTTCAATTTCCCGAACAAGTTCCTGGTCTATCAGCACGACACGCCGGAAAAGAGTCTGTTCGCTGGCGAGGATCGCGCGTTCAGCCACGGCTGCAAGCGGGTACAGAATCCGGATCAATACGCCGCAACACTGCTCGGCATCACCGACCCGCAAGGTCATTACACGCCGGAGAAAATCCGCAGCATGTACGGCAAGGGCGAGATCGATATCAAATTTCCGACTCCGATCCCGGTCAACATCACCTATCAGACGGCGTTTGTGGACGACGGTGGCAAGTTGCAATTCCGCAAGGACGTCTATGGCCGCGACGCCACCATGCTGGCGCTGCTGCGCAACGGCAAAGGCAAGGATCTGGAGAACGTGATCGCGCATTCCCAGCCGAACTATGTCCGCCCGGTCGGCAATCTGCCGGCGTCAGCTTCGCCAGCGACAATTCCGGACCTTCGTTCTTCGAACGGCTGTTCGGAGCATCGACCCCTGCTCCGCCGCCCGGGCGCCGCCGCCCGCAACCGCGGCAGGTGATCACCCGCTGATTGCTTTCCCCTTTTGCGGCGGGAAAGCGTGAATTTCCTTAGCAAAACCAATGGTCTCGCTGGATGTTGGCGGGGCCATCCACATTAACCATTGTCCACCCGGATTTGACCACTGGGCTATTTTTCGCCACACTCGGCGAGTTAGGTTAAAACCTGACTTGGGGACAGGGTGTAAATATCGATTAACCCTCCCGCTTTAAGACTGTGTTTATCAAGGCTTGTTCATCCTCTTTCGCCACACGGGGTAGCGAAAGAGTTCCTCGATCGGTCGTCTCTGGGTGGGCTCAAACGTGCTGGCTGGTGTTGCACGCCAATTCAACTCGCTGTTGCTGCCGAAGGCCGGGGTTTGTTTCGGCCTGACATCCTTGTTGCTGCTGGCGGGAGCCGGATCGGTCCACGACGCGGCCGCGCTGAACGAAACCCGCACCCTTTCGTTTCATCACACCCATTCCAACGAAGATCTCACCGTCACCTTCAAGCGCGACGGGCGCTACGACGAAGACGCGCTGAAGCAACTCAATCACTTTCTCCGCGACTGGCGCAGCCAGGACCAGACCACGATGGATCGTCACCTGTTCGACATCCTCTGGGAAGTCTACCGCGACGTCGACGGCAAGAAGCCGATCCAGATCATTTCCTCCTACCGCTCTCCCGCCACCAACGCCATGCTCCGCCGCCGTTCGTCCGGGGTGGCCCGCTTCAGCCAGCACATGCTCGGCCACGCCATGGACTTCTACATTCCGGACGTGCCGCTTGAGCAGATCCGTTACGCCGGGCTCCGCCTGCAACGCGGCGGCGTCGGTTTCTACCCGACATCGGGATCGCCCTTCGTCCATCTCGACACCGGCAGCATTCGTCACTGGCCGCGGATGACCCATGACCAACTGGCCAAGGTATTCCCGGACGGCCGCACGGTGCACCTTCCCAGCAACGGTGGCCCGCTGAAGGGATATGAACTGGCCCGCGCCGACATCGAGAAACGCGACGGCGACGACAAGGCGATGACCAAGAACAGCCCAAGCCTGTGGACCAGGCTGTTCAACAAAGGCAAATCGAATGACGAGGAGGACGAGGGCAGCGCTCCGGCCGCTTCCGTCGGCGTGATGGCCGCCGCCGCGCCCACCAAATCCGCCGAGTCCGTGCCGATGCCGCGGTCAAAGCCGTCGGTCGCCGCGACGCTCCAACTGGCCTCGGCCGACGCCCAGATCGTTCAGCCCGCAAAGCCGAAACAGGCGCCGTCCGCGTCGGCTGAAAAAGCCGAAGCGAAACCGGAAAACCCGGCCGACATCATCAATGCCCGCGGTTTCTGGAGCGACACGCCGAAGCAGGCAACGCCCGCGCAGGTCGCCGCCCTTAATGCCCGTCACGCGGTTTCCTCCACCGACCCGCAATCGACCGCCAGCGTCTCCGACGCGCTGGCCTATGCGCCGCCAGCCAATTCACCGCTGGACCGCTCGAACATCGTCGCCGCCACCGCGCCGATTCCGCGCAGCGTCCGGCCGGCGTCGGTTTCCCGCAACTCGATGGCCGTCACCGATGTCACCTCGGTGGTCGCCAAGGGACCGCAGGGACAGGGCAGCGTGATCTCGACGTCGGCGCGGATCGCGGTTTCCAAAGCTACCGATACCGATATCTGGATGCGCGTCATGATCCTGGCGCCGAGCGCGACCACGGCGATGTCCTCGACGGTGATTGGCGACACCGACTTGACCTCGATGCGCGCGCATTTCATCAAGCCGCAGGCTACGGTCGCGATGAGCTTCGCCGACGACCCGCAGATGGGATTGCTGAGCGACCGCTTTACCGGATCGGCAACTGCGTCGCTGACGACCAAATCATTCGCGATGCGGACCGCATTGCTGCACTGAGCATCCGTTGATCTTTTTGAGGTTTGATGGATACGCGGGTCAAGCCCGCGTATGACATAGTCGACCTCACAGCATTCCCAACGCCTGCATGTAGGTTTCCAGGATGGTTTCCTGTTCGGCCCGCTCGTTGGCGTCCTGCTTGCGCAGGCGCACGATCGTGCGCAGCGCCTTGACGTCGTAGCCGTTGCCCTTGGCTTCCGCATAGACGTCACGGATGTCGTCCGAGATCGTCTTCTTTTCTTCTTCCAGCCGCTCGATGCGCTCGACGATGGCCTTGAGCTGGTCCTTGGCGAATTTGGTCGCGGGCTCTTCCTTGACGGCGGCAGCAGAGGTGGCCATCGGGTACTCCTGAATGAACTGATGGGGAGACTTGAAGGCAGACGCCGCACGGTTCAACGCGAGGCGCATCTCAAAATGACCCTCATGAGTGCGGCGCCTTGCGTCAAGGAAACATCGCGCTCATCCACAGCGCGCCCACAGAAGAAAAACGGTTGAAGCCGTCATTGCGAGCGGAGCGAAGCAATCCAGTGTTTGGCGCAGGCGCTCGTGGATTGCTTCGTCGCTTGCGCTCCTCGCAATGACGGGACGGCAGCTCAAT
>CAVYSR010000025.1:0-25790 GCA_963771225.1 uncultured Pseudomonadota bacterium
TGGTCGTCCTCAGAGGCTCTTTCGGGCCGTCACGAACAGCATCGTAGCCGGTTTGTTGTCGAAGCCTGTGACTTCGCCGGTCTCGATCGACAATGAACTCCAGTTGCCGGCATTGGCGTAGTTGGCGCGCAGCCAGTCCGGCGACGGATAATTGTAATAGCGATTGAGCGTATCGCGGCCGTCGGCGTCGCCGGTCTTGTAGCTGGCGTAGAAATGGCCGGCGGGCTTGAGCGCGCGCCAGATCAGCGTCAGGATTTGCTTAAGTTCCTGCCGGGGAACGTGAAGCAGGCAGGCATTGGCCCAAACGCCGTCATAGGCTTCGACCTCGTCGAGGTCATGAAAGAGCAGCGTCTCGACCGGACGGCCGAGACGGCGCGATGCCTCGCGGGCCATTTCCTGCGATCCATCCGTCGGACGGGCATCGAAACCATTCGCCAGCATTTCGGCCGAAGCAGCACCCGCGCCGCATCCCAGTTCCAGAATGGCTGCCTGCGGAGGCAGCAGCGCCAGAAACCGCGTCAACCGCGTATGCGCCGCGATCTCGCGCCCGGCATAGGCCTCGCGCGTTGCTGCGGTAGAATTGAAGGGTTTCCTCGTCCACGACCGCCTCGTTTGCAGAAAGAGCAGAGCTGCTAGCTATCGGCCAGGCCGAGCATCAGCCGCATGTTTTGTACCGCCGCACCCGAGGCGCCTTTGCCGAGATTGTCGAGGCGAGCGACGAGAACCGCCTGGCGGTGTTTGTCGCTGGCAAAGACGTACAGCTCAAGCCTGTTGGTCTCGTTGAGCGCTTCGGGCTCGAGCGTCCCGCTCTTGGAGGCCGGGTTTTCGAACGGCATCACCGCGACGTGGGTGCTCCCGGCGTAGCGCCTGGCCAGCGCGGCGTGAAGGTCGGCGCCAGTGGGTTTGGCTGGCAGCGTGTCCAGTTGCAAAGGCACGGAGACCAGCATGCCCTGTCGGAAGTTTCCGACCGAAGGCACGAAGATGGGCCGCCGGGTGAGCCTTGAGTAAAGCTGCATCTCCGGCAGGTGCTTGTGCTCGAAGCCGAGGCCGTAAAGTTCGAAGGCCGGCGCGGAGCCGTCTTCGAAATTTGCGATCATCGACTTGCCGCCGCCGGAATAGCCGCTGACCGCATTGACGGTGACGGGATAATCCGCCGGCAAAATTTTGGCATCGACCAGTGGCCGGAGCAACGCGATCGCGCCCGTCGGATAGCAGCCCGGATTGGAGACTTTCCGCGCTGCCCTGATCTTGTCGGCCTGATCCGGCGCCAGTTCCGGAAAGCCGTAGGTCCAATCACTGGCGACGCGAAAAGCCGTCGAAGCGTCAAGAATCTTCGGAGCCGCGGCGCCCAGGCCGTCGATCAACCCAACGGTCTCTTTGGCAGCATCGTCCGGCAGGCAGAGGATGACCAGATCCACCTCCCCCATCAGCGCGCGTTTGGCGCCCGCGTCCTTGCGCTTGTCCTCGGCGATGCTTTTCACCACGACATCGCTTTGCTGGCGCAGGCGCTCTTGAATCCCAAGGCCCGTCGTTCCAGATGCGCCATCGACAAAGACGGTGGGCTTCGTGGTATCGCCGATCGGCCGCGGCTGATAGTTGGCGGCAAGATTGCTGTCGGTAACGGTCATGGCACGCTCCTTTCGAGCCGGCTCGTTTCATGTGTAAAGGCTTGCGGCCGGGTTTCGCGCATTAAACGCGCGATCTGTTGCGCATTCGTGTCGGTCTGCGCGGCAAGCGCCCCTGCCACCGCTGCATAGTCGGTCTCGGATTTGTGCTGGTTCAGCTTGAAGCTGCCTTCAACCTCATCGACCGACATCACCAGACCCACAATCGCCTTTCTCATCGCATTTAGACGCCCCGCCGTCATCTTCGACGACGTCCAGGGCGGCTTCGGCGCCAGCCGGCTTTCAAACTTCGCGCTCAGTGCGTCGAGATGCCGACCGAGTTCGTCGTCGGAAAACTTCCGCACGGTGCCGGTCAAATGCACCGCCTGATAGAGCCAGGTCGGCACCTGATCGGGTGAGGCATACCAGTCCGCCGAGACATAGGCATCCGCCGCGTTCACCGCCAGCAGCCAGGAAGCCGTCCCGTCGGCCAGTTTCAGCAATGGATTGTGACGCGCGACGTGAAATGCCGTCTGTGGCGTCCCGTCATCCGCATAGCTAAGAAAAAACGGCAGCGACGATGCGATCGGTCTGGCGCCGTCCCATGCGCAAACCGTGCCGAAGCCACGCGCTTCCGCAAAGGCAAGGCTTGCGGCGCGGTCGGGCTTGAACATCGGAGGCGTATACATCTCAAACTCCTGCTTGACGTAGGAGCCGCCGGGTCTGATCACGCTGCTGGGTTAAAGGAAAATGCCGCGGACCGGATCCGGCGGCAGAGGCTGATGTCTTAAACGCAGACGTCCGCCCATACCGCAAAGGTACGGCGGCGGCGGGCGATCAGCGATGGTCGCAGCGTTGATCATCGGCGGGGCTATACGGCCGCTCCCGGTTCACGTCAAGATATTTGGAATGCCCAAGATATTTGGCCGGCGCTTCAGACCGCCCGCCACAGCCATTCGGCGATCTGCGCGATCACGTCGCCGAACAACAGCAGCGCCGCCGACCATACCAGCGCGGAGACGAAATTGGCGATTTGAAATTGCCAGTACGACATCTCGAAGATCCCGGCCACCAGCGGCACCGAGGCCCGCAGCGGTCCGAAAAATCGTCCGATGAAAATGCTCGGCACGCCCCAGTTCTTCACAAAGGCTTCCCCGCGCGGCAGGATCTCCGGATAGCGCGACAGCGGCCACATCTGCGCGACCTGTTGCTTGTATTTGAAGCCGAACCAATAAGAGACCCAATCGCCGAGCGCTGCGCCGATGCCGCCGGCGATCCACACCGGCCAGAAGCTGATGCCGCTGGCGCCGATCAGCGCGCCGATCGCAACCAGCGCGCCCCAGGCCGGAATCAGCAACGAAATAAAGGCAAGCAATTCACCGAACGCCAGCACCAGAACGATCGGTGCGGCCCAGGCCTGATGGTCGCGCACGAAATCGGCCAGCGCGCGCGCAAAATCTTCCATTCCTGAATCGCCCTTGTGATACCTGATACCCAGGAACAGGTAAGCCAGCCCCTTCGGCGAACATCAAGTCACAAAGGCGCAGGCAGCGCGGCCCATTGGCCAGCCCCGTGGCGAGACCTGCTACCGTCACTTTTTAAGCCCAACCGTGGCATAGTCAGGGGAATCAATTCGCTGCGCCCGTCGTGCGCGAAACACATGAAAAGATATGTCCAAACCATTGAAATCAGCTACTAAAACCAAAGCGACGAGCGATTTGTTCGGCGCTGCGGAACCGAAAGGCCGAGCCCCGCTCAAGGTCGCAACCCGGGCCTCCAGCGCCGAAGCCGGCTACACCGCCCGTGACATCGAGGTGCTGGAAGGCCTCGAGCCGGTGCGCCGCCGGCCCGGCATGTACATCGGCGGCACCGACGAGAAGGCGCTCCATCATCTGTTCGCCGAAGTCATCGACAACGCCATGGACGAGGCGCTGGCGGGACATGCGGACTTCATCGACGTCGAATTGGGTGCGGACGGATTCCTGACCGTCACCGACAATGGCCGCGGCATTCCGATCGACCCGCATCCGAAATTTCCGAAGAAATCCGCGCTCGAAGTCATCATGTGCACGCTGCATTCCGGCGGCAAATTCAACTCCAAGGTCTACGAGACCTCCGGCGGCCTGCACGGCGTTGGCGTGTCGGTCGTGAATGCCCTCTCCTCGCGGCTCGAGGTCGAGGTCGCCCGCGGCCAGAAACTCTACCGCATGAGCTTCGAGCGCGGCCATCCCAAGGGCAAGCTCGAGGATCTCGGCAAGATCAACAACCGCCGCGGCACCCGTATCCGCTTCAAGCCGGATACCGATATCTTCGGCGCCAAGGCCACGTTCAAGCCGCAGCGCCTGTTCAAGATGGCGCGCTCGAAGGCTTATCTGTTCGGCGGCGTTAAGATCCGCTGGCACTGCGACCCGGAACTGCTGAAGGGCGTCGATGATGTACCTGCCGAGGCCGAGTTTCACTTCGTCGGCGGATTAAAGGACTACCTCGCCGCCGCCGTTCATGCCGACACTCTGGTGCATCCGGATATCTTCTCCGGCAAATCCGGCCGCGTCGGCGCCCACGGCACCTGCGAATGGGCGGTGGCGTGGACCGCCGATGCCGATGGTTTTCTGTCCTCCTATTGCAACACCGTGCCGACGCAGGACGGCGGTACGCATGAATCGGGCATGCGCAGCGCGCTGTTGCGCGGGCTGAAGGACCACGCCGAGCGCGTCGGCCAGGGCAAGCGCGCCGCCAGCATCGTCTCCGAAGACGTCATGGTGGGCGCAGCCGTCATGCTGTCGGTGTTCGTGCGCGAGCCGGAATTCCAGGGCCAAACCAAGGATCGGCTCGCGACCGCCGAAGCGCAGCGCATCGTCGAGCAGGCCATCAAGGACCCGTTCGACCACTGGCTGTCAGGCAACCCGGTCCAGGCCAACAAACTCCTGGAGTTCGTCGTCGAACGCGCCGACGAGCGGCTGCGACGCCGCGCCGAGAAAGAGATCTCGCGCAAGACCGCGGTGAAGAAGCTGCGGCTGCCCGGCAAGCTCTCCGACTGCACCGACACCGCGTCGGAGGGCTCGGAGCTGTTCATTGTCGAGGGCGACAGCGCCGGCGGCAGCGCCAAGCAGGCGCGTGATCGCAAAACCCAGGCCATCCTGCCGCTGCGCGGCAAGATCCTCAATGTCGCCTCCGCCACCAAGGACAAGCTGACCGCCAACGCCCAGCTCGCCGATCTGATGCAGGCGATCGGCTGCGGCACCGGTGCGCAATATCGCGAAGAGGATCTGCGCTACTCGCGCATCATCATCATGACCGATGCCGACGTCGACGGCGCCCATATCGCCTCGCTCTTGATCACGTTTTTCTATCGGCAGATGCCGCGGCTGATCGACGAGGGCCACCTCTATCTCGCGGTGCCGCCGCTCTATAAACTGACCCATGGCAGCAAGACGGTTTACGCCCGCGACGACGCGCACAAGGCCGAGTTGATGAAGAGCCAATTCAACGCCAATGCCAAGGTCGATGTCAGCCGCTTCAAGGGCCTTGGCGAAATGATGCCGGCGCAATTGAAGGAAACCACCATGGACCCGGCCAAGCGCAGCATGCTGCGGGTGGTGCTAATGGCCGACGACCGCGAAGGCACCGCCGACTCGGTCGAGCGGCTGATGGGCACCAAGGCCGAGGCCCGGTTTGCGTTCATTTCCGACAAGGCCGAATTCGCCCGCGACGATCTGCTGGACGTTTAGGTCGCCGGCCTTTAGTGGCCGGCCATGGCCGCGGCGGACATTTCGCCGCAGGAGGGGCTGATTTGCGACCTTTCAACCGGTTCCAACGCCCTTCCCGGCCCGTTTTCCGGCGGGTGTGCTTACCCGGCAACAGCATTTTGGACGGAACCGGCTATAACTGCGACCAATAGAGTTCAGGATTCGGTGCCGTGCACCCTTTGTCGAGGATTTGAAATGAAGAAATTTGCGCTCGCTCTGACCGCACTGGCAGCGTTCACGGGATCGGCCGTTGCGGCCGACCTGCCTCCCGCGCCTGCCTATTCGAGGGCTCCGGCGGTGGTCGCGGCCCCCCCGAGCTGGACCGGGTTCTACATCTTCGGTGGCGCAGGTGGCGGCGTTTGGGATGCGAATACCGGCGTTAGCAGCACTGCGACGGGGGCTTGCGTTCTGTGTATCAACAACAAGCAGGGTGGCGACGGATGGTTCGGGACCGCCGGTGCGGGTTATGACTGGCAGCTCAGCCAAAGGTGGGTGTTCGGCATTCTGGGCGATGGCCAGTTTGGCAGCATGAAGGGGTCGGTCTCGGCTTTGGGCTTGGTTGCCAACGAAAAGCTGAAGGACACGTGGGCCGTGGGTGCTCGCGTCGGCTATCTCGTAGCGCCGATGGTGTTCTCCTACGTCAATGGCGGATACACCGGCTCTGATTGGGGCGGCA
Organism: uncultured Pseudomonadota bacterium; assembly: GCA_963771225.1. Taxonomy (GTDB): domain Bacteria; phylum Pseudomonadota; class Alphaproteobacteria; order Rhizobiales; family Xanthobacteraceae; genus Bradyrhizobium. The sequence goes on from CAVYSR010000025.1 coordinate 6,027, forward strand.
CGACAGTGGTCAGCCAGTTCAGCGGCGCGCCGGCAGGTTTTCATACCGGCAGCTTCAGCGCGCAGGGCTTGTTCGTCGGCGGCGGCGTCGAGAACAACCTGGACATCTTCGGCATCAGCGCGCCCGGCTGGTTCATGAAGACTGAATACCGCGCCGCCTACTACGACCAAAAGAACGTCAACATCCTTGTCGATGGTACGAACGCGTCCACAGGTTTCAATGCCAACTTCAAGCCTCTGGTAGAGACGGTCAGCACCTCGCTGGTCTATCGCTTCAACTGGACCGGTCCGGCGAGGTACTGATCCGACCTCGCAATATCCCAATATCAGGCAAAAGCCCCGGCATCGTCCGGGGCTTTTTCTTGTCTTGATGCGTTCGTTTTGGCGCAGTTGTATTGGCGCAGGAGATCGTTGCCGGGATCGAGACGCCGTGCCCTGCTCTTGCGCGAGCAGATCGCGCGCGCCACTCTGTCAACCGTCGCGCCGGTCGCCGCGCGCCAATCTCTTGAGGCAAAGCCCATGCGCAAACTGTTTCTGGTCGTTGGCTTTCTCGCGCTCGCCATCGGGCTGCTCTGGATCGGCCAGGGCACCGGCGTGGTCAAGTGGCCTCAATCGAGCTTCATGATCAGCCAGATCCAGTGGGCCGGGTACGGCGCCGCGCTGGCGGCGTTCGGCCTGATCCTGATCTGGCAGGGCAAGCGCTAGATCAACAGCGGAAACCGCCGCGGCCGGGCTTGTCCCGTTATCACAAAGAGGACCGTAGCCATGACGCCAAAACCATTCGACCTCAGTGGCAAGGTGGCCATCGTCACCGGCGGCAATGGCGGGATCGGCCTAGGCATGGCGCGAGGGCTTGCGGAAGCAGGCGCCTCGATCGCCATCGTCGGGCGCAATGAAACGAAGTCGAACGAGGCGGTCGCCGAGCTTCAGCAGCGCGGCGCCAAGGCTACCGCGGTAAAGGCGATCTCGGTGGTCGCCGACGTCACCGACAAGGCCGCCGTCGCCACCATGGTCGAGCGGACGGTACGCGAACTCGGCCGCATCGACATCCTCGTCAACAACGCCGGCATCAATATCCGCAAAGCCCCGCAGGCACTCGCGATCGAGGAGTGGGACAGCGTCATCAAGACCAACCTGACCAGCGCATTTCTGTGCTCACAGGCGGTCTATCCCGTCATGAAGGCGGCCGGGGGCGGCAAGATCATCAATATCGGCTCGATGATGTCCATCTTCGGTGCCAGCTTCGCGCCGGCCTACGCCGCAAGCAAAGGCGGCATTGTGCAGTTCACCCGCTCCTGCGCGGTGGCCTGGGCCGCCGACAACATCCAGGCCAACGCCGTGTTGCCGGGCTGGATCGATACCGATTTGACCAAACGCGCCCGCGAACAGATCGACGGCTTGCACGAAAAAGTGCTGGCCCGCACGCCGGCAGCGCGCTGGGGCGCGATTGGCGATTTCGCGGGCATCGCGGTGTTTCTCAGCTCCGCGGCGTCGGACTTCGTCACCGGTACCGCGATTCCCGTGGATGGCGGATTTTCCGTGATGGGCTAATTAGCGCGGCCGCGTCGGTGTCAGCTATCCGGGATTGCCGGCGAGCGCACATGCTCGGGGCGTGCGCCGAGGCCGACAAAGCGCGCGGTAATGCCTTGCAGCCACGGTAGCGCGTTGATCAGGCGCGCAAACAGCGGAGCCTTGAGCGGGCGATCACCCGGCTTGAGCGCGACGCTGATGAGGTTGTTCTGGACCATGACCTGCATGGCCTGCGTGATCCGCACCGGAAACTCGCGACGGCGCCGCACCGCGTCCAGTTCGTCTTCGCTCGGGCAACCCTTGGCCAGCCTGGCAGCCAAGAGGTTGGCGGTCGCAACCGCGTCCTGGACCGCCAGATTGACGCCGACGCCGCCAACCGGCGACATCGCGTGCGCGGCATCACCGATGCAGAGCAGCCCGGGCAAGGTCCAGCGCTTCAACCGATTGATCGCCACCGTCAGCAGCTTGACGTCGTCCCACGTCTTTACGTCCGATAGCCCCGATTTGAGGATCGGCGCCATGCTGATGACGTCGCCGCGGAAGGCGTCGAGCCCGCGCGCCTTGACCGCGTCGTATTGTCCCTTGGCGATCACATAGGCGCATTGCCAGTAATCGCCGCGATCGAATGTCACCAGCATCTTGCCGGTCTCGACGCGCGCGAACACGCTTTCGGTTTCGCTGGCCCGCTTGCCGGCGCGAAACCACAGCACATCCATCGGCGCGCCGATCTCTTCGACCTCAAGATTGGCGCACTGCCGGACGATCGAATGCCGGCCGTCGCATCCGATGGTGAGGTCCGCGCGGATTTCGACCGGCCCCTCGGGCGTATTGGCCCTCACCCCGACCACCGCGTCGCCCGACCGGATCAGCTCGGTCGCATCGGCATTCATCATGACCTTGAGCGAGGCAAACCGCGTGCCGCTCTCGCGCAGGAAATTGAGAAAGTCCCATTGCGGCATGAAGGCAATGAAGGGGTATTTTACCTTGAGACGGCCGAAGTCTGCGATGCGGATGGAGTCGCCGCCGAAATTGCCGTCCATTTTCTGCAGTTGCTGATGCGGCAGTTTCAGGAAGCCGTCGATCAGGCCGAGTTCGTCCATCACCTGAAGCGTCGACGGATGCACGGTATCGCCGCGAAAATCCCGAAAGAAATCGGCATGTTTTTCCAGCACCAGCGTATCGATACCGGCCCGCCCCAGGAGATATCCCAGCATCATCCCGGCCGGCCCGCCGCCGACGATGCAACACCGCGTGTGACGCTGGGATGGTCGTTCCGAGGAAGTGGCCGCGTCCATGATCCGGCTCTCGTTGATTGGGCGCTTCAGCGCCGGAAGCTTTTGATCTCCGACACGCTGCCGTCGCGATAGGTTAATTCCACTGACACCGATTTGGTTTCAGGCGGCAGCTTGAGATAGGGTACCGCATCGTGGGGAATGGCGCTGGGATCCCTGGTGTCGCAGGGCGGCATTTTCAACACCTTGTCGGGCACCGTGGTGTCGATACCAACGCGGGCCTCGCGGATCGCGCAGCGATACGACATCAGCTGGGTATAATAGACCAGTAATCCATTGAATTCGCGAAACGACAGCCAGCTCGTCGCGGTCATGTCGAGGATTTTGCGTTGATCGTGGATCAACGCCGCTTCGGGGTCGAACTTGATCGGGAAAGGTCCCTGCAACTCGCCGGAGGCGTCCACATAGCGGACCTGAAAGGTGGCCGCCGGCGCGTCGGCGGCCAGTTCGATCGATGGATTGGGCATCCGCTTGCGCGTGCGCGGATCGAGGGTGTCGAGAAAGCCGGTTTCGCGGAATTCCCCGTTGTCGCCAATCCGCCAGGAAATCCCGAGCGTCGGATCGGCGATCGAGAACACCACGGTCCAGCCGCCATTGTGGCGGGAGAACATCGCGATCGGCGCGTTGACGGAATCGTTCGATGGCGCGGCGCGCGGCACCGACACCGGCGGCAGTGCTGCGACCTGTTTCGGCGGCTCGGCAGGTTTTGCGGCCGCCGGCTCTCCCTTGGCAACGCCATTGAGGAACACGTCATCGACCATCTGGTCGAAATAGACCGGAATCTGTTTGTGGTTCACCGTCTCAGCCATCTCGCTGACCATCCGGCGGGTATGCTGGGCGACCTGCACCAGGTTCTCCCCGGGTTGCAGCAGTTCCTTCGCGAACGTTCGCGTGAACACCGAATTGGGGTTGGTGTCGTTGTTCGACAAACGGTCGAGCGCGGTCTGACGCGGTCCGGCGGAGAAAACCGAGAACACGCCCTCCGGCAATTGCGTCATCGGCGCGAGGCCTCCGCCGCCGGCCAGAGCGCGGGTGCCTGATCGCTCAAACGGATTGTTGCGGCAGGCGTCGAATACCAGGATCGCGGTGCGCACGTTCTTGTTCTGCAGCCGTTCGATGATACGGTCGGCCAGAACCGAGGCGTCGCGGACCAGTTCTTCCTGGCCCTCGCTCGCCGCCGGCACGTCGGTCGGCAGCAGGAAATTCTGGCCGGCGATCTCAAAGCCGTGGCCGGCATAGAAGAAAAACGCGGTGTCGCCGGGCCCCACAGCCGCGTCGAACGCCAGCAAGGTCTCGCTGAACGCCCGCCGGGTCTGGTTCTCCGCGACCATCACGGAAAACCCGAGCTGCTTCAGCGTGTCGCCCATGGTGCGGGCGTCGTTGACTGCCTTCTGCAGTTTGGGAACGTTCCTGTAATCATTGTTGCCGATGACGAGGGCAACGCGCTTTTCCGCCCGCGCGGGCGCGGCGAGCGCCAGCAGCGCCGCGGCGAGGCTCAAGGCCAATGCGGCCCTGAACGACAGCAAAATCTTCATTCCTGTTCCCCGCCTTGCGATCCATCCGCGTCTTGTGCGAACCGCACTATGCCATAGTCGATAGACCGCCGCCGCCGGTTCAACCAAGCGAAGCCGACGCGACGAGACCATCAGCACGACGCCGAAAATCCGGTCACTGAGGGTATCGAGCCGCGTCGTTGAAAACATGCTGCTGCCTCGCCTCGAAACCGTTAGTTGTCTCTTGCCGGTAGGGCTGCGGCGCGGCTCATCGGTATTCCCCGCCTTGCACGACTTGACCGTCAATGCCGAATACGGCCGATCACATCATTGGCTGCGCGTTCGCCGATCTCCCAAGCGCCAGCTACCGTGCCCCAAAGCAATTCGTGCACAGCCTCCCCCGCGAACCAAACCTGATCGCCCAGGGGTTTACTGAGGACTTTGCGGGCAGATTGTCCTCCGGGCACTGCGGTCGAGAAAGCGCCCAGCGTCCACGGATGCTTGTTCCAGCGCGTGGCATGAGTCCGTTCAATCGACTTTCTTAGGTCTGAACCAAATTGGCTCACGAGCCAGTTAATCGCGAAATCGTTGAGTGCTGCTTCGCCTTCCAGGGCCAAGTCAGCGCACAATTTCCCACCTACCTGGACCAGGCACAACTTTGAGCCCAAAAAATTGGCGTGGAGCGCTGCTGTTTGGCGGCCTACCGCCTTCTCGAAAATGAGTTCATCAGACTGTACCCCGAGCGGGTTGCCGCTGAACTCGATCGCCACCCGATCGAGGCTGCCGAGTGTTAGTTTGGCGATCGCCTGCGCGAACTGCACGGGCAAGGAAGGCCTAAATTCAATTTTTCCGGAAGCCAATACCGCGGTCGAAGCGGTCACGATCACTGCCCGCGCCGTCATTCGCTCGCCGCGTGTTTCAACCTGAACCAATCGGGACCCCCACTCGATGCGATTAACAGGGCTAGAAAACCGTATCGGTGCGCCGAGCGCAGAGTCTTCCCATCAGAGTTCCAACCCCCTTCCGAACTCGAACAGTGTTCTCCGGCTTGACCCACAATGCGTATTCGTTCGCTGACATCGCGGACAAGTCGCTTCCGGAGCGGAAGGCCCCAAGCATGAATTCCATCGTCGGCCGCCAATCCCCAATATCGTTGGGAAGCGCGTCAGCGCATGAAATATCCGAAGGACCTGCGCTGGCGATGGCATGATCGCAGCTTACAAGTTTGGAATAGAACTCCTCCACCTCCGAGACCCGCGCCTTACGAGTGGGCACCCGAAGCCGCGGGTCGGGCAGCATCGCGATGCGCAGCCGCTGTGTGGATGGCTCTTTGTAAGTCTCCAGCCCAGCTTTTGAAGCGAGCTGCTCGACCGGAAAGGCTTCAGTCTCATGGACCCAATGAGCCCCTTGATCGTAAGGCACACCAAAGGTCTTAAGGTCGGTAAAGCACCGGCCGCCCCAATGGTCGGCAGCTTCCAAAACAGCGAACGTTTTCCCGGATTGAGCAATCCGACGTGCTGCGGAAATTCCGGCCGCCCCGGCTCCGATAATTATGACGTCAAAATCGGGGTTCGGCGCCGCGTGGGCTAGCATAGGCCCCGCGGCCGCTGAACCAGCAGCGGCCAAAAACTGTCGTCTGGTTACCGCAGACATCTGATGCACACTCTACCGTGACGATAGCAGAGAGCTATGTTGCCCCTTCACAGGTGGCCTCCGCCACACAATTCACGGGCAACCAGCGAACGGCTTCATGTAATCAATTAGTCTCGGCAGTTGGTCCAGCCTTCGGACAAATCGATCGATGAATTTTTTGAATTAAACCAATCGCTTTTTGCGACCCTTCCATTTTTACCGCTAACGCCGCGACCTGCTCTTGCACGGATGAACTCCGGGCAATGTCTGAATCAATGGATTCCGTGATGGATTTTAACAGGTCCGGCGCTTGGGTCAGATCAGGCAAGGTCACCTCTCGAATCGATTGCTTTACCTTGTTTGCGCAGGCGGTGTGGGTTTCGTATTCCGAGCGAGCGGCCGCAAATCGTTTGGTAAACTCAGCGGCGCCCGTCAAATCCTTATTGAGCGTATCCCAGCTGATCTTGCAGACACCTTCCACATTGCCTACGTCCTGGTAGTGTTCGTCAACGATCCGCGTGAACTCTTCAATCAGCGACTTTCCCTCGGTCAAGAGTGCATCGTACCGGCAAACAAAATGCTCTCGACCGTGATAGCAGCGGTCCAGCTTGATTTCTCCCTTCAGCCCGGGAAGTACAAATTCGTCTTGTTGAACTTTGTCACAGGACGAAAGCGCCTTCCCCAGCGCGGAAGTGCTGTCGACCTTCGACGCGACTGCGGGCGGGGGTGGAGGCGGTTGTACCCGCCGCCTTTGTATACCGGCTTGGGCCCAAGCGCTGCCCAGAGAAACATCGTGAAAAAGGACCAACAACAAAGCCAAGCATGCAAACCTCAGGGTATTCGACATGGGAACTGAGCGCCCGTCACGCAAAATTCTGATCATTTTCGATCTCCAAAAATTATGTCGGTCTCAATCGGTTCAAGTCCTTGCTCAGCGCTGGTTGAACGAAGAGCATAAACAGCCGGTCACCGTCTCGCATCACCGAAGAGGATGATGTGAGCCAACGTCGCAAGCAACGCCTCCTGCAAATTTTACAAACGTAGCTTCCGTTTTGGGCTCCTGCGCGTCCGCGTTCCGCAGCTCAGCGCCAATAAAAGCGTCCCAAACAAGACTTTCTTGTCCATAACGGCCTCCCTGTCAACGCGAACACCATTTTCACGGTCAAGGAACGATATTTCTGTCATATCGATCACACTTCAAAAGCACGTTGCTAGTTTAGTGGCAATTCCGAACACGTCGGACCGCCACTGGCAGCCAATTCCCGCCGGCCGCTCCAAGCGCACCCGGCGACATATTTACCGGTGGACAAGATTGTCGATATTTGTGCGGCCGAGCCCGCCACCACCTTCGGGCGGCGGGCGCGGTATTCATCCAAAAACATTAAGCTTTTTCGGCGCTTCCGGGACCTGCTCCATTGACTTTGGCCAATTCGCCCCTATGTTCCGGCTTGACGCGGCCCGGTATCGAAACGCGATATCTTGAATAAGCCGCCTGTCTGCGTAGCCGAAAATCCCGTGCAAATTTGCGTGCCGTTCCGGGGTTGAGCGCAACAGTCATTTTCCGAGAATCCAAGCGGCGGTTTCGACCAGAGGCTCAATGTCCTTTTCCAATCTCGGCTTGTCCGACAAGGTGCTCGCCGCCGTCGCGGCCACCGGTTACACCACCCCTACCCCCATCCAGGAACAGGCGATCCCCCATGTTCTGGCCCGCCGAGACGTTCTCGGCATCGCCCAGACCGGCACCGGCAAGACCGCCGCCTTCGTGCTTCCCATGCTGACCATGCTGGAAAAGGGCCGCGCCCGCGCCCGGATGCCCCGCACCCTCATCCTCGAACCGACCCGCGAGCTCGCCGCCCAGGTGAAGGAGAGTTTCGACAAATACGGCGCCGGCCAGAAGCTGAACGTCGCTCTGTTGATCGGCGGGGTTTCGTTCGGCGACCAGGACACCAAATTGACGCGCGGCGTTGACGTGCTGATCGCGACGCCGGGCCGGCTGCTCGACCACACCGAGCGCGGTGGACTATTGCTCACTGGAGTTGAATTGCTCGTCATCGACGAAGCCGACCGCATGCTCGATATGGGCTTCATTCCGGACATCGAGCGCATCTGCAAGATGATTCCGTTTACCAGACAGACGCTTTTCTTCACGGCAACGATGCCGCCCGAAATCCGCCGCATCACCGAAACCTTCCTGCACAATCCCGAGAAGATCGAAGTTTCAAGGCCGGCGACCACGGCGGTGGGCGTGGCCCAGTTTCAGGTCGCGGTCAGCCGCGAGCCGCACGAGAAGCGTGAGACACTGCGCCAACTGCTGCGCAACGCCAAGGATCTCCAGAACGCGATCATCTTCTGCAACCGCAAGCGCGAAGTGGCGTTGCTGCACAAATCGCTGCAAAAACATGGTTTCAGCGTCGGCGCCCTGCACGGCGACATGGACCAGTCGGCGCGCACCGCGGCCCTCGACCAGTTCCGCAAAGGCGAAATTCCGCTGCTGGTCGCTTCCGATGTCGCCGCCCGCGGTCTCGACATTCCCGCCACCAGCCACGTCTTCAATTTTGACGTACCCCATCATGCCGACGACTACGTGCATCGCATCGGCCGCACCGGCCGCGCCGGCCGCGCCGGCACCGCGATCTCGATCGTCACACCGCTCGACCAGAAATCGATGGTCGCGATCGAAAAGCTGATCGGCAAAACCATTCCCCACGCCGAAGGCGGCGTCGAGGTTCAGCCCTTGTCGCCCGGCACCGAACAGCCGCGCGAGCCGCATTCGCGCGAAGGTTCAAGGGAAGGTTCGCGAGGAGGCCGCAAGCCGCGCCGTGAACGCGAACCCCGACGCTCGGGCGGCGGCCGCGAGCCTGCCCACCAGACGCCGGCGCCCGCCGCCGCATTCACGCCGCCGGTTGCGCCAGCTGCCTCGCGCACGCCCTCGATCGGCCGCGCCGAAGCCCCGCAGGCCCCGCGCGATCCGGCGTCGGAGCCTGCCGATCACTCGCACCTCCCGGCGTTCCTGCTGCGACCCATTCGCGCACGGGTCTGATGTGACAAAGGCCTGATATTGCTAGGGCCTTTGTCATGCAGCGCACCTGATCCTCGACAACTCGAATGGACCCCGTTTACGGGTCGTTCATTCTCGTCCGTTAACTTAGCAGGGATAATTTAATCATTGCTACGGGGACGGGCAGAACGCCCGCTATTGAGGACGTGATCAAGTGATCAAGGCGCTCGACGAGCATGAACGCACTATGGCCTTCGCCGAAGTCGCGCTTGGCCAGATCAAATCGCTCCGGCAAACCGCCGTCCCTCGCAATTATGAAATCTGGTACGTCTACGCGACGGGATACAATTCGCCGCTCAACAAGATCATCAACGAAACGCTGGCGCGCAACGGCAAGCTGACCAAGTCCGACCTCGAGCAGATCTACGAAACCTATCTTTCCCAGATCAAGACAACCGATCGCATCGACAAGGTCGGTGCACGCGTGATCGGCGAAATCGACGACGTGATGAAGCTCATCACCCAGGCCCTTGGCATGTCGGCGAGCTACGATAGCAGCCTGTCCGGCGCGACCCAGAAGCTCGCGCTCGCCCAGGACCGTGATCAGGTCCAGGCCGTTATCGAATCGCTGGTGACGTCGACCCGCGAGATGCGCGAAACCAACATGGCGCTGGAAGACCGGCTGACACTGTCGAAATCGGAGATCAGCAATCTTCAGCAGAGCCTCGAGGCGATCCGGGCCGAAAGCCTGACCGATCCCCTCACCGGCCTCGGCAACCGCAAATATTTCGACCGCTCGATCGAAATCGCGGTGCAGAATGCGCTCGCCAATGGTGAGCCGCTTTCATTATTGATGTTCGACATCGACCACTTCAAATCATTCAACAACTCCTACGGCCACCTGACCGGTGACCAGGTGCTCCGGCTGGTCGCCATGTCGCTGAAGCAGACCATCAAGGGCCAGGACATCACCGCGCGCTACGGCGGCGAGGAATTCGTGGTGCTGCTGCCCAACACCGCGATGCGTCAGGCGCTGACGGTCGCCGACCATATCCGCCGCGCCATCATGTCCAAGGAATTGAAGAAGAAATCGACCGGCGAAATTCTCGGCCGCGTCACCATCTCGGTCGGCGTTTCGATGCTGAAGCCCGACGACGATACCAATTCGCTGATCGAACGCGCCGATGCCTGCCTCTATGCCGCCAAGCGCAACGGCCGCAACCGCGTGATCTGCGAAGCCGATCCGGAATATGTCGCCGAGACTCGCAGTCAGGTCGCCTGAAGGTAAGTTGCCGCCCTCATCCTGAGGAGGCGCCAACGGGTCCGCGCGAAGCGCGGCCGATGATAAACTCCGCGCCGTCTCGAAGGATGGGCACAACACATGGACTCGCGGCCATCCTTCGAGACGCGCGCAAAGCGCGCTCCTCAGGATGAGGACCTTTTCTTTGGCATAGGCTTTTTCGATGCCTTCTTCTCTTTAGCTGCAGGCTTCTTCTCGGCCACAGCCCGCTTCGGCGCAGCCTTCGCCGCCTTGCGAATTTTGGGCCGCTTGCTCCGCGCCGCGCGTTGCGCGGCTGCCAGCGCCGCGCTCGCCCAGGCAGCCAACTCCTCTAAATCATCGAACAGCCGCGCCGGCAATTGCCAGTACGAGTTGACCGTGACCGTCTTCGCCGTCTTTCGCTGTTGATACTGGAACGGCCCCGATCCCTCGGCCTCGAATTGCGGGATGTTTTGTTCGTCGGCGCGGAAATAGAGGCCCGCCCGCAGCGCCAGCGCAAAATTGACGCCGTCGACGGAAATCCCGAAGCCGGAAAACATCCGGCGGATCGTGACGGGCCCGAAGTCTGCGAACAGGTCGATCAGGAAATCGCGGTCCATGCGATGCCGCTCACGTTTCGTCGTCCCCGCATTCGCCGGGTCGACCCGCAGTTAGCGATCAGTTTTCAGGCTTCAACCTTCAGTCTTGGCGGCCTTGAGCTGCACCAATTCACCGCAACCGCAGGCGCCGGTCTGGTTCGGATTGTTGAAGATGAACTGCGACTGCATCTTGTCGGCCTTGTAGTCCATCTCGGTGCCCAACAGGAACAGCACCGCCTTGGGATCGACCAGGATCTTGACGCCCTTGTCCTCGACCACCTCGTCGGTGGGGCGGACATCGTGGGCGTATTCGACCGTATAGGATTGTCCGGCGCAGCCGCCGTTCTTGATCCCGACCCGCAAGCCCACAATCTCCAAATCGGCGCGCTTGGTCAGCTCTGTAATCCGCAGCGCCGCGGCTTCGGTCAGCTTCATCACTTGCGGACGGGGGCGCGGCTTCGGCTTGGCGACGGGAGCTGGTGATGCTGGTGTCATGTCAGTCATGTGTTTAGTCCTGACAGCAATTCAATGCCGCTTTCGATTCCGATTTTGGCCCTGGTCCACTAACGCTTCACCACATATTGAGCACAAGGCGCGCCTCGTCGGTCATCCGGTCCGGCGTCCACGCCGGTTCCCAGACCAGATTGACATTGACGATGCCGACGCCAGGAACGCTTGCGACCGCATTCTCCACCATCGTCGGCAACTCGCCGGCCGCCGGACAGTTCGGCGTCGTCAGCGTCATCTCGACGTCCACGGTGCGGTCGTCCTTGATGTCGACCTTGTAGATCAGGCCGAGCTCATAGATATCGGCCGGAATTTCCGGATCGAACACCGTCTTCAGCGCGGCGACGATTTCGCCGGCCAGCCGCTCGGTTTCCTCCGGCGGCAACGCCGAATGCGTTTCCATGTTGCTGGTTTTGGCTTCGCCATTTTCGGCTTCGCAATTCTTGGCTTCGCAATTCTTGGCTTCAACTGTGTCGGTCATGAGAACAATTCCCGCGCCTTGATCAGCGCCTGCGCCAGATGGTCGACTTCTTCCCGGGTATTATACATCCCGAATGAGGCACGGCACGTTGCCGTGACGTTGAACCGCTCTAAAAGCGGCATCACGCAATGGGTGCCGGCCCGCACCGCGATGCCCTGCCGATCGATGACGGTCGCCACATCGTGGGGATGCGCGCCCTTCATCTCGAACGAGATGACCGGCCCCTTGCCCCGCGCGGTGCCGATCAAGCGCAATGAGTTGATTTCGCGCAAGCGCTCCTGGGCGTAGGTCAGAAGGCCCTGCTCATGCGCGGCAATGCGTTCCTTGCCGATCGAATTGACGTAGTCGATTGCCGCACCAAGACCCACCGCCTCGACGATCGCCGGCGTTCCCGCCTCGAATTTGTGCGGCGGATCGCCGTAGGTGACCCAATCTTTCGCGACCTCGCGGATCATCTCGCCGCCGCCATTGTAGGGCCGCATCGCCACCAGATGCGCGTGCTTGGCGTAGAGCACGCCGATGCCGGTCGGTCCGTAGAGCTTGTGGCCGGTGAAGACGTAGAAATCGCAGTCGATATCAGTGACATCAACAGCCAAATGAACGGCGGCCTGGCTGCCGTCGACCAAAACCGGAATGCCGCGGGCATGGGCGATCCTGACCACGTCCTTGACCGGAACGATGGTGCCAAGCGCATTCGACATCTGCGTGATCGCCACCAGTTTGGTGCGATCGGTCAACAGCTTCTCGAACTCGTCGATCAGGAAATTGCCTTCGTCATCGACCGGCGCCCATTTGATGACGGCGCCGTGGCGCTCCCTGAGGAAATGCCAGGGCACGATATTGGAATGATGCTCCATGATCGAGAGCACGATCTCGTCGCCGGCCTTGATATTCGGCTCGCCCCAGGACGACGCCACGAGGTTGATCGCCTCGGTGGCGTTGCGGGTAAAGACGATCTCTTCGTTGCGTCCCGCATTGAGAAATTTCGCGACCTTGGCGCGGCCGCCTTCATAGGCTTCCGTCGCCGCATTGGCGAGATAGTGCAGCCCGCGATGCACATTGGCGTATTCGCTCTTATAGGCCTCGGTCATGCGCTGAAGCACCGCATTCGGCTTCTGCGCGGAGGCGGCGTTGTCGAGATAGACCAGCGGCTTGCCATAGACCTTTAGCGCAAGTGCTGGGAAGTCTTCCCGCACCCGGGCTACGTCATAGGAACCATTCGAGACTGCCGGATGCATGATCAACCTCGTGCCGCAAGCCAGCGCTGGGCCGCCGATATCGCCAATTCACGCAAGCCGTCATCGACGATCAATTCGATCGCCTCGCCAACGAACGCCTGGATCAGCAGCGCCTGGGCCTCCTTCTCGGATAAGCCCCGCGCCCGCAGGTAAAACAACAGGCTCTCGTCAAGCGCGCCGGTGGTGGCGCCATGGCCGCAGGTTACGTCGTCGGCGAAAATTTCGAGTTCGGGCTTGTTGTCGGCCTCGGCCTCATCCGACAACAGCAGCGCCCGCGTCATCATCTTGGCGTCGGTCTTCTGCGCCTTGGGGCGAACGATAATGCGGCCCTGAAACACCGAATGTCCGCGATCGTCGACAACGGCGCGGAAGATCTCGCGGCTCGCGCAATTCGGCACCGCATGATCCAGAAACAGCGTGGTGTCGGCGTGCTGGCGGCCATTGAGCAGATTGACGCCGTTGGTCTCGACCTTCGATCCCTCGCCGGCAAAGGCGATGACGGCCTGATACCTGCTCACATGCGATCCAGAGGTCATGCCGAAGGTGTTGAAATGCGATTTTGCGCCGAGCGTCACCACCGACGAAGAGATGTTGAAGGCCTCGCGGCCGTCTTCGATCAAGCGAACATGGTCAAGCCGCGCGCCGTCGCCGACCGCAAGCACCAGCAAGTCATGGACCTGATAGGCTTTGGCGTCCTCGGCGGCGATATAGCTTTCCACCAGGGTCGCGCTCGCGGCCTTGCCGATCTGCACCAGCGAGCGCGTGAACATCGCTGCCGGTTGTGCGCCGCTGGCAATATGAACGATGTGCAGCGGCTGGGAGAGCGCGGCGCCATCGGCGACCTCGATCACGACGCCATCCGTCATCAGCGCGCTGTTGAGCGCCACCATCGGATCGGCGCTGCCGGTTGCGAACAATTGCACGGGAATCGCGGTATCGCCGGCTTCCAGCAGCTCGCGCAGCGTGCGGATGACCAGTCCTTCTTCAAGATTGCCGGTTTCAGACAGTTTCGGGGCAAACACCCCATCCACCAGCACCAGCCGGCGCGCGCCCTCGATAGTATGCAGTTTCAAGGCGGCTCCGGCGCTTGACAGCGCCACCGCGTCGGGCGCCGCCGCCAACGGCAGCACCTCGCGCATCAGCGCGCGCAGATCGGTATACTTCCAATCCTCGATCCGCCGATGCGGCAGTCCGGCGCTCGCATAGGCATCGAAGGCCTGCTGGCGCCTTTCGGCGACCTTGCCCGCGCCGGGCAGCCGACCCCGCGCGCTGGCGAAGATATCGCGCGGCGCCTCGGTCATAACTTCAGATCTCACCAGTGCAACGTTCATTACAAATCCGTCCAGCCTCAGGCTGCGTCTTCGAACTGCGCGTAACCGGAAGCCTCGAGCTCCAGCGCCAGTTCCTTGCCGCCGCTTTTGACGACCCGGCCCTTCGACATCACGTGGACCACATCAGGCACGATGTAGTTCAACAGCCGCTGATAATGCGTGATCACCACCATCGCCCGATCCGGCGAGCGCAGCGCATTGACCCCGTCGGCGGCGACCCGCAGCGCGTCGATGTCCAAACCCGAGTCCATTTCGTCGAGGATGCAAAGGCTCGGCTCGAACAGCGCCATCTGCAGAATCTCGTTGCGCTTCTTCTCGCCGCCCGAGAAACCGACATTGACGCCGCGGCGAAGCATGTCCTGCGGAATGTTCAGTGAGGCTGCGACCGCGCGCACTTTTTTAAGAAAATCCGGCGTTGAGAATTCGCTCTCGCCCCGCGCCTTGCGCTGGGCGTTCAGCGCGGTGCGCAGGAAGGTCATGGTGGCGACACCGGGAATCTCCACCGGATACTGGAACGCCAGGAACACGCCCTTGGAAGAACGCTGGTCCGGCGACATCTCCAGCAGGTTCTCGCCGTTGAAGAGGATCTCGCCGCCGGTGACTTCATAGCCCGGCTTGCCGGCGATCACATGTGACAGCGTCGACTTGCCGGAGCCGTTCGGCCCCATGATGGCGTGCACCTCGCCCTTGTTCACGGTCAGCGACAGCCCGTGGAGAATCTCACGCTCCTCGACACGGACTTGCAGATTTTTGACTTCGAGTAGTGGCATTCACTTCGTCCTTAAGATTTGGAAGTTCGTCATTGCGAGGAGCGTAGCGACGAAGCAATCCAGTCTTGTTTTCGCCCAGTGGATTGCTTCGCTGCGCTCGCAATGACAGCATTAAGCGCCATCAGCCCACACTCCCCTCCAGCGAGATCGAGATCAGCTTCTGCGCCTCGACCGCGAACTCCATCGGCAGTTGCTGCAGCACATCCTTGACGAAGCCATTGACCACAAGGCCGACGGCTTCCTCCTGGCTCAACCCGCGCTGCACGCAGTAGAACAGCACGTCCTCGGAAATCTTCGAGGTGGTGGCCTCGTGCTCGAACAGCGCCGACGAATTCTTGGCCTCGATATAGGGCACCGTGTGGGCGCCGCATTTGTCGCCGATCAGAAGCGAATCGCAGGCCGTGAAATTGCGCGCGCCGGTCGCCTTGCGATGGGCGGTGACGAGGCCGCGATAGGTGTTCTGCGAGACCCCGGCGGCGATGCCCTTGGAGATGATCCGGCTCGTGGTGTTCTTGCCAAGATGAATCATCTTGGTGCCGGAATCGACCTGCTGGTGGCCGTTCGAAATCGCGATCGAATAGAATTCGCCGCGCGAATTGTCGCCGCGCAGGATGCAGCTCGGATATTTCCAGGTGATGGCGGAGCCGGTCTCGACCTGGGTCCAGGAAATCTTTGAATTGTTGCCGCGGCAATCACCGCGCTTGGTGACGAAATTGTAGATGCCGCCCTTGCCTTCCGAATTGCCGGGATACCAGTTCTGCACCGTCGAATATTTGATCTCGGCATCGTCGAGCGTGACCAGTTCGACCACCGCGGCATGCAACTGGTTTTCGTCGCGCTGCGGCGCGGTGCAGCCTTCGAGGTAGCTGACGTAAGCGCCCTTGTCGGCGATGATCAGCGTGCGCTCGAACTGGCCGGTATTGCGTTCGTTGATGCGGAAATAGGTCGACAGCTCCATCGGGCAGCGCACGCCCGGCGGCACGTAGACGAACGAGCCGTCGGAGAACACCGCCGAATTCAGCGTGGCAAAATAATTGTCGGAGGTCGGCACCACGGTGCCGAGATACTTCTGCACCAGTTCGGGATGTTCGCGAATCGCTTCCGAGATCGGCATGAAGATCACGCCGGCCTGCTTCAGTTCTTTCTGGAACGTGGTTGCAACCGAGACCGAATCGAACACGGCGTCGACCGCGATCTTGCGCTGCCCCTCGGGACGCACCACGCCTTCCAGCACTTCGACCTCGCGCAAGGGAATGCCGAGCTTCTCATACGTCTTGAGGATTTCGGGATCGACCTCGTCGAGCGAGCCGATGGTCTTCTTCGGCTTCGGCGCCGAGTAATAATAGAGATCCTGGTAGTCGATTTTGGGATAGTCGACGCGGGCCCATTTCGGCTCGGTCATGGTCAGCCAGCGCCGATACGCCTCAAGCCGCCACTCCAGCATCCAGGCCGGTTCATTCTTTTTTGCGGAAATAAAGCGGACGGTATCTTCCGACAGCCCCTTCGGGGCCTTCTCGGACTCGATAACGGTCTCAAATCCATATTGATACTGGTCGACGTCGATCCGGCGAACCCGATCGACCGTCTCTTGTACGGCCGCCATTCTCTTCCTCCGCTCGCGGTTTCAAGGACCGCGGTGGATCAAATCTGAAAGACTATTACGATGTTTCCCAGACGAAATCACCTGCTTAGAACCGTTCAAGCTATGTTTCGTCGCACCCCTCTAAGTAGGGTGTCGGCGAGCTTTCGCCAAGCCTGAAGGCAACGATCGACGTCTGCGTCCGAGGTGGACCAGCCCAGACTGAGCCGCACCGCGCCCTCTGCGAGTTCGGGCCCGAATCCCATGGCTTCCAGCACGTGCGATGGTTGTACTTTGCCGGAAGAACAAGCCGAACCCGAGGAAACCGCAATTCCCGCAAGATCAAAGCCGATCACCGCGGTCTCCGCCTTCAGTCCGGGAACCGTGAACAGCGTGGTATTCGGCAGCCGGGCCACCGCGTCGGCGAACACAATCACGTCCGGGGTCTGCCGCAAGCCATTTTCGAGCCGGCTTTGCAGGTTTCTAAGCCGAATGGCGTCCCTATCCAGCACCGGCATGGCTGCCTTGGCCGCGGCTCCGAATCCGGCAATGCCGGCCACGTTCTCTGTCCCCGCCCGTCGCCCCAGTTCCTGACCGCCGCCGCGCAACAGCGGTTCGGGCCCCAGCAACCCCTCGGCCAGAACCACGGCGCCGACGCCCTTGGGGCCACCGATCTTGTGCGCTGAAAGCGTCACCAGATCGGCATTCATCGCGTTGATATCAAAAACTATTTTTCCGAATGCCTGGATTGCATCGACATGCAGCAATCCGCCGGCGGAATGCACGATTTCGGCTGCCTCCGCCACCGGCTGCACCGCGCCGGTTTCATTGTTGGCCAGCATCACCGACACCAGCGCGGGCGGGCCGCCTTCTAGCGTTGCGCGCATGAGGTCCAGATCCACCAAGCCGGCGCTGGTAACGCCAATACTGCCGATCACCTCGGCCGAAAATCGGCCTCCCGCGAGCACCGAAACATGCTCGATGGCCGAAACCAATAATCGCTTCACCGGAAAGCCCGACCCCCGCCGAAGTCCCGGCGTCAGCGCCAGCGCATTGGCCTCGGTTCCTCCGGAGGTAAAGACGACATTCCGTGGCGACGCGCCGACCGCACCGGCGATCGTGGCCCTCGCCTGCTCGACCAGTCCGCGGGCCTGGCGGCCTTCGGCATGGACCGATGACGGGTTGCCGCTGAGGTCCCAAGCCACGGCCATCGCCTGCTTCGCTTCGGCGCGAAGCGGGGCGGTCGCATTCCAGTCGAGATAAACCCGGTCAGGCATTGAGTACCATATTACCTTAATCAAGCGACAATCAAGCGCCGATGCGGTCGGCGGGCCGCGACGCATCTTATGGCAATTGGCGATCGCACCGTCTTCCGGCAATCGGATCGCTAACGCCTTGAATGCACTTGCCGATGTTCAAGAAGCTTGCTTTTTGCCCCTCGCCTCATGCTAGAACGCGACCTCCAGTTCACCGCGCGTCGTTCGCTTAAGCCAGACGACGCCTGATCCGCCCCCTTTATCTTAGCCAGGCTTCATTTGCGAAAACGCCAGATGGAGCCGGCACGAAGGCGGTCGATTTTGCCAAGGGATCCCCAATGCCTGAAGTTATTTTCACCGGTCCCGCAGGCCGCCTCGAAGGCCGTTATCATCCGGCGAAACAGAAGAACGCGCCGATCGCGATGGTGCTGCATCCGCATCCGCAGTTTCACGGCACGATGAATCATCAGATCATCTACCAGTGCTATTACGCTTTTGCGCATCGCGGATTTTCGGTGCTGCGCTTCAACTTTCGCGGCGTCGGCCGCAGCCAGGGCTCGTTCGATCACGGCACCGGCGAACTTTCGGACGCCGCCTCCGCGCTCGATTGGGCGCAGACCATCAATCCGGAAGCGCGTGCCTGCTGGGTCGCGGGCTTCTCGTTCGGCGCCTGGATCGGCATGCAGCTCTTGATGCGCCGGCCGGAGGTCGAGGGCTTCATCTCGATCGCGCCGCCCGCCAACCTCTATGACTTCTCGTTCCTGGCGCCCTGCCCGTCCTCGGGCCTGATCGTGCATGGCGAGAAGGATGCCGTGGTGCCGCCCAAGGACGTCAACACGCTGGTCGAAAAGCTGAAGACCCAAAAGGGCATCGTGATCGACCAGCAGATCATCCCCGGCGCCAACCATTTCTTCGACGGCAAGCTGCAGCCTTTGATGGAAACCGTGACCGGCTATCTCGACATGCGGCTCGCCAACGTTCGCTGAGCCGCGCTGACAGCCGATGTCAGGCGGCGGTGCGAGCCTGCAGGCGTGATATCCAGGAATTTCTCCGGTCAAGAAATGCGCGAAGCAGCGCCGCATAGTCGGCGCTCACAGCCGTGCGCACCGACGGCCGCGCTGCCAGCGCTTTGCGCCAGCGCAACAGTTTTGGCTTGCCCGCGAGAATTCCGAAGTCTGCGATCTCGTCGAACACATCGAAATAACGAAATACCGGACCAAACACCGCGTCGACCAGCGAGAAGCTTCCGCCGTCGAACCATGGCGAAGCTGCGGCTCGCGCTTCGAGTCGCGCAAGGCGCCGCTCAAGTTGCGAGGTCTTGACCTTGAATGTTGCTTCGTCCGGCGCCGCGTAAAAGCCGGCGATGTCGTTGAGTACCGCGGATCCAAATTCGATCCACGCGCGATGCTCGGCGCGCATCAAGGCATCAGCCGGATGCAGCGGCTTCGGCTGCGTCTCCTCGAGATATTCCAGGATAACAGCCGATTCGAAGATCGCCTTGTCGCCGACCTGCAGCACCGGCGTCTTGCCGAGCGGAGAGATCGCCACAAACCAGTCCGGTTTGTTGGCGAGATCGATGTCGATCCGCTCGAAGCCAGCGCCCTTCTCGGTCAGCGCGATGACCGCGCGCTGCACATAGGGACAAAGCTTGTGGCTGGTCAGTTTCAATGTCGCGGTCATCGCAGCCTCACAATTTGATGCAGATGCATCTAATTTGAATGCATCTGCATCAAACTGTCAAGGTCGCGGCACTTCCAAGGTCGCGGCACTTCAAGGTCGGACCACTTGGATCAACCGGATC
>CAVYSR010000026.1:0-341730 GCA_963771225.1 uncultured Pseudomonadota bacterium
ATCTCCCTCTTCATCCGACACGGCTGATCGGGGTTGGCTTTCCCGACGGCTGCGCTTTCTTGAAAGGCGTCGTGCGAAGTAGGCAGGACGAGCAGGAATGCCTGCCGAGCCTACGCTCGCTTCTTCAATCTGGTTGGAATGTGGGAAGACCCCGCCACCGGAACGACAGCCGGTCCGCTCGGAGCATTGCTCGTTGCATGCGGCGTTTCCGAGTTTGGCCGGATCGTCGTCGAACAGGGGACGGCGGTGGGTCGAACCAACTTCATCTCGGTGGATGTCGGCGAAGGAGCGGGTTGTATCAGCGGCGCCGTTGTCGTCACGGCCTCGGGCTGCATTCGGGTGGCCCACTAAGCCGCCAGGAGGCCTATTTCTTCTTTTTCATCGCCGCCGTGACGTACGGTTTCTTGCCGGCCTGCGCCATCCATGAAAGCACCTGGCCTTCGTCGATCTCGTCTACGGCGGTCAACTCGACGCCGCGGGTGGCCTTGCCCATTCTGATCGGTGTCACTGGCGGTTCTGGTTGCAGTTCGTTACCTCGGATGAACATCAGCTTCAGGTGACCGACGAAGGCGCCGGAAGAGAAGCACCACCCATCGGGAACGCCATAGTAAGCCATTCCCCATTTCACCGCGCGTTTGATGTCCGGAAGCGCCTTGGCGGCCAAGGCATCGACATGTTTGGCGATGCTCTTCTGCGGTTCGGGAAGGCTCTCGATATAGGCGAATACCGGCTTGTCGCCTTCGGCCGCTTTCGCGGGACTCGCCTTGCCGGTCATCGCTACCAGAAGTTCGGCACTTTTTGCCTGCGGCGTTCTCGTGTCCTTTTTTTGTGTCATGGCTCCACCGATCTAATTCGTGATGCGACATCCGCGGTTCGGCTTGCCTCGACACTCACGGGCGGCAGCCTAGGCGAGAGTTTTCATTGTCGTCTAGTTCGCCTGTCGCTCCATAGCATGCTCGGGACACCCGATTGTTCGTTCAAGGTCGAACTGTCCTAACACCACGCTCACCCGGCTTTTCAAAAGCCGAGCTTCGCTTTGGCGCGCAAAGGCGAGCGCGCAATGGACGCGGTGCGGTTAACGATCAGTCAAGCTTTCTGATCGCATTGAGACCGCGAACGAGCCGAAGGCCGCCTAACCGACGGCCGATGTGCCATGGGCGTAGTACAAGTTCGAAGGGGAGCACGGCATCGACGACCCCAGCGTGCGCGAGGCCGCTACATCATAGTGCCACGGCGAAGCAATAGTGCCCATCTTCATCGGTCGTGGCGCGCCATTAATTTCGATGTGTTAATCGCGGCGTCCGGGCCATGAGCAGGGCCGCCGCTGGGTCGGCGGATTTCATCCTGACTGGTCCGCTGTGCATCGTGCGCTACCGCGATTGCTCGGGCCGCACCGGACGCTTGCTCACCGATGCGTGGACCGATTTTCAGCTCTCTTGCGCAGCATGTCCCTGGATATCTCGACGAGCCCTTCACCGAACATTTTCGCCAGCTGTTTCACCTTGGCCACGGTGTCCTCGTAAATGTCCGCGAATCGGTCGAATTCATGCGTCCGTTGCACCTCCTCATGCGCAGCGCGAAGCTTGTCGCGAAGCTGGAGAAGGATGGTCTCTCCGGTCTGGGCAAGATGTGGAATGACCCCTCCCGGATAGATCGGGATATCGAGGATGGACGCAGTTCTCTCATCCCCCGTGATGACCGTGTTCCATTCGTCATAGGGGTTGAGACGCAGACGGTAGATGAGGAATTCGCCGACTTCGCCGTTCCAGCAATTTTCCTGAATGAGCCAGAACATGCCCAAATGAATGTCGTCGTGCCCTTCAGCCAACGCCTTGGCTTTGATCTGACGGATGCGTTCGTCGACGGTTTTGCGACCTTCGTCAATCATCCGCGCCACATCGTCGCGCGTGACGCGAAGATTGTTGGGATCATTTGGCTTTGCGCCGATCCTCGCGAAGAACGCAGCGTTCTCCGGATCGGCCCATGATATCGGCGGGACAATATATTTATCGGCATTGGGCGTGCTCCGTCGTCCGAAACCAAAAATGGCCATAGCTGCGCTCCTGTCGAATGTCACGCGCAGTGGAACATGATCGGCGTTTCCCGCTGGTAAAGGCGAGCCGGCAATGGACGCAGGGCGGTTAACGATCTGTTAGAGCGCGCGCACGTCCTGACGCCCTGGGACGAGGCGTAGTGTGAGATCGCGGTGCGTCGCAACGTCGCCCGTTCGAGCGCGTCGCAGGGCCACCGCATCATAACGCCACAGCGAAGCAATAACTGCCCATCTTCAACGGCCGTGGCGCGCCAATTGCATTCAAAACCGCTACATTTCCGCTCTCAGTCGGGGGTCAGCGCTCGATCGCCCGAACAAAGATGTCGACAAGCGAAGTGATGAGATTCTGCATGTCGCGACTGTCGGCCGCGGTCTCGCGCAGACCTCTCATGCTGAAGACGAGCGCACGCGCGGCCTGCTCCGTCGGCATCTTCAGACGCGCAGTGCGGAAGCGCTCGGAGATGACCTCGACGACGAGGCCCTGGAAATTTCGATAGACCCGCTGAATGACGGGATACCGCAAATCGAACAGGTCCGCGGCGTCCGGGTGTGGCCGCAAGATCAATGCCGTGACATCCCCATGATAGGCAGGCGTGAAGCAGCTTACCACGCAGATCCTTCAGATGCGCCATCGCCGCACGGATGCTGGGGTCGCGCAAAGCGCGAGCCTTGACTGCGCTGCGTTGGTCCGGCAGCGGCACCCATGCGATCATGGCCGGATATCGTCCCTAGGACACGCGGCAAGCCGCTAGGCTGCGATGGGTGGCGCTCGGGATATTGATTCCAAACGCCTTTTCCGTTGAAGCGGCACTGGGACGTTTTGAACGGTGCCGTTACAGTGCCGTTTAAAAATGTGCAAACAGAAACTTACGCCCCCCGACGGCACGGAGCGACACCGTCGCTTTTATGTTGCCGTCCAAATCGGCCAATCGGCCAACCAGTTGTCCGCCTGTCCTCCAACACTATCGCCGCAGAAAGTTCGGTCGCGCGGCTGAACACCCGCTGGGCCGGTTCGTCGCCAATCTCTCGTCACATGCCAGCGGCGTGGTGTTTTGCGATGGGCCGCGTATGCCGCAATGCCGCGGTTCAACCGAACTTGCGGTAAATTGTATTCGAACGATCAACCCGGTTTGGTGCCTTCATCGTCGACGCGCCCTCGCTTGAGCGCAATTTGACGTCGGCACGATCTGTCGCGGTTCAATTTGATTTGGTCGCCTTATGCGCTTCGAGCAGCTTCGCGGCAAACGTCATCGCCAGAGCTACGATCATTTTCTGCGCGTCGGTCTTGGCAGCGGTAACGAGCTGGAACTCCCCTGTCTGCCCAGCTTTCATCGTTGCCTGCGCTACGCGACTATCGCACTCGGCGATGAGCTTCTTGCCGGCAGCGGCAAACACGGGAATTTCGGCGTCCGGATGCAATGGCGCATCCATGATCAGCGATGTCAATTGGTCCGCTGGTAGAAACGCGATGTTCCAATTGTCGTAGGGATTGAAATCCAGGAACTTGAGCAAGAAGACGCCTGTCTCGCCCTGCCAGCAACTCTCCGGGATAAGCCAGAACGGACGCATCCTTATCTCCGGCCCGATCCGAGCCGCGAGATTTTTGTGAAGCGCTTCAACACGGCGATCGAGACCGGCACGTCCTTTGGCGAGGCGTTCGTCAATATCATTCTGTGACGGAATGACGTTTTCAGGGCCATCTGGCGCAATGCCAAGGGCTTCCAGAAAGCCAAAATGTTCTTTTCCGATGACATGCTGCACAGGTTGGGGTTGATTGCCGCGCTTGCCAAAAACGCCAGCCATTCGGTGCTCCCGCTCGCTGAGAGTTCGCCGCAGGGTGCATCTGTGAAATTAACAATTCTTTATTCCCCATCTGTGATGTCAAACAATGTTAAGAAAGTCCGCTTCTGGCACATCACGTCCTCGTCCGTCGTGCCGGCTGCGAGCGGATAGCGCACCTCACACAGGATCAGTTCGTCCCCTTCGGCGTTGCGCAAATAGGGAATTTCCGGTGCGTCAGTTCGATCGATCAGGTCGAGGAGCCAAAAGGTTGTAAACATCGGGTTTATCGCCTGTAGCCTCTCCGTCGGCGAAAGGTCGGCGATAGCGGCCTCGTCAAAGTCCTGTCCGATTGCTTCGGCAAGCTTCCGTTTTTGCTTGTCGCTGAGCTTTTCGTTGCCGAGCGTTTCGAAGCCGCGCACGGCTTCGATGAAAGCTTCCGATGTTTCGTGTTCGAACGCCAGCACGCCGCCGCCGATCTGCGTTTTCTATCCCACCTGAACGACGCGGGCGGCAATGCGGTCCCATGGTTTGAGGGAGCGGGTCGCGCTCCGCTCGCTGATCAGGAGTGGCTCGCCGGCGCGGATGAGGTCGCGCGCCCGAAACGACGTGCCTGGGACGATATCGCTCACTTCCTAGAGGCTCAATGTCGAGTTTCGCAACGCGGCCATGTAGGCGCGAACGGACGCGGTCTCCTTTCAGCCGCGGCGTTTCAGATAGTCGTCGATGGCGTTGCCGCCGTCGTCGAATTCCCGGGTCAGGAAATCCTCGAAGGCGCAGGCCCATACCGTGCTCATGAACAGGTCTTCGCCGACGGTTGCGACGATATCATCGATCTCAAGGCCGGTTTCGTCGCTGATGGGCAGCAGATGATCTTCAAGGACCTGCTCGAATCGATCGGCCCGTCGGTCGCGCGTCGACCATTTTATCAGCCCCTGGAGCAAATGGTTGCTGGCCATGTTCCTGCTCGCGATATCGGATTATCGGTGGCCCCATCGAGGCGCCCCCCAATCTAACAAGCGCGCGGCATCGAATCGTTCGGAGAAAGCCGGCTAAGGACCGTGATCCCCGGTGAGGCCGCGAACCCGATGCACGGTTGCCGCATTACGCCGGTATATCTCCAGCAGACCGCGAATCGTCAGGTCGGGATCGAAATGGTCGATCGCCTCGGTGGCGCCGTGGAACAACGCTGCGACGCCGCCGGTTGCAACCACCGTCATGGCTTCGTTCCGCTCAGCCTTGATGCGTGCGATCATCCCCTCGATGAGGGCAACGTGACCCCAGAAAATGCCGGACTGCATGGCGCTGACCGTGTCGTCGCCCACCACCCGTCGTGGCTTTTGCAGCGCGATCCTGGGAAGCTTCGCGGCAGCCGCATGCAGGGCCTCCATCGACAGGTGGACGCCTGGCGCGATCACGCCTCCCTCGAAGCCGCCGTCACTGCCGATCACGTCGAGCGTGATGGCGGTGCCGCTGTCGACGATGATCAAAGGCCCGGAATAGAGCTTAAGCGCCGAGTGCATTGACCAGTCGGTCCGATCCGACCTCCGAGGGCTTGATGGTCCGCACCGGGATGCCGAGTTCGGTATTCTCGCCGATGATCAACGGCTCGACGCGCAGGTAACGACGCGACAGGTTTCGCAGGTTGAAGATTGACTGCGGCACCACACTCGATATCACACAGGCTGAGCTCAAGTTTGTGCATCGCCATCAGCTGCGAGAGCCACACGGCGTATTCATCGGCCGTGCGGCTGGGCTCGGTGGCCGATCGCCATTGGGCGATCCAATGGTCGCCGTCGTGAACCGCGAACAGGCTGTTGGTGTTTCCCTGCTCAATTGCCAGAAGCATCGATCAAGTCCTACGTTGCTGCTTCACGACGTGGGGCGAGTCCGGCACCTAAGCTATTTGGGTATTTTGCCCTAAGCACGCATTATTTCCTGCAAGCTTAGTGATGGCTTGCTGATCCTGATGATTTGTATTGGAACTTGCTGGGCCTGATAAGTTGAAAGGTCCAACAACCACGATGTGCTGGAATCATCGTCGACATTTATTTGGTCGAAGCCGAGCTTTCGATAGTGTTCTCGAACCATCTCGTTGCGGTCGGTCGGGCGATAAATGCCAACAATGCGTTTTCCTCCCGCGTTTAGAACGTCCGTCACGATCTCGTTTAACAGCGCCTGTTCGACTCTGCGTCCGAGCACTCTGCAACTCATCAACCACGTATCCATGGTCCAGACGTCGTCGCATTTGCGTAAAATGACGACACTGATCATTCCGTTGTCGCCAAAGATGTCCGCCAGGCGCACCTGGAAAGTAAGCACGTCAGGGTCGCTTCCCAGTTGCTCGACATCTGCTTCGGTGTATCGTCGCGATGTCAGGTTGAACTGGTTGGATTTATTGATCAGTTGCGTGATTTGGCTGCGACCGGTCTTGTCGAAGGGGCCAATCGTCATCACCATTTCCAGCGACTTCAAATATGAAGTGAGATCGCGGGCTTGGCTCTGAAGGGAGGAGCGCTTGGCATTAGCCTGATATTGCTCGGCACGTTGCCGATCATCTTCCAGAAACGCGACCGACTCAAAATAGCCGCCAGCCAGGACGTGGCGGGGATAAAGCGCTGGGTCGGCGCCGAGTTCGGGAACGGCGACTTGTGGGAGGGCCAGTCGGACCTGACGTCGCTCGGCGGGATTGTCGTCTACAAAAACCAGAGAATCGATTCCAATGTTCAAGGTTCTTGCGATGGCCTCAAGATTGCTCGCCTTGTCGCTCCAGTTCGCCTGAAACACGGCAATGTGTTCCTCGCGCAAAAGCATTTCGGGATGCTCTCTGAATGGAGAACGAGCGATGCGATCTTCATTCTTGGAGCTTACGGCCAGCATGACGCCGCGATCGCGAAGATCAAGCGCCATTCGCTGAACATCCAGGAAAGCTTCGCCTTCCGCCGAGCCTTGCCCCAATACAATGTTGTCCAGTCCATCGTCCCCGATGACGCCGCCCCAAAGGGTGTTATCGAGATCAAGCACGAGGCATTTGCGCGATTTTCCGACAAGCGCGCCGATAATGCGCGCGCAATAGTCGGCATATAGGGGGACGTATTGCTGCGCGAACGGAAGCTTGGCGAGATGCCACTGCATATCGTCAAACCAGTTCTGGGTGCCAAGACCATGAGCAAGGCCTGCAAGATCCAGTAAGACGTCAGAGCTGTCGCGGATGATATCCGCAATGTCGTGGTTGAAACGATCGATCCGTCCGCGCTGGGTTTGCTCCAGCTTGGCGTCCAGACTGCCGAACAGTTGTTCAGGGGGGCACGGAACAGTCTGAAATATCAGCGTCCCCTGAAACCGCTGTCTGAAACTATCACGCAACGCCTTGAAATATTCGATCGCATCGCCCGCGCTTCCCTTGATCCCGGATTGAAGGCCTTCGTATCCGCGGTGATCGAGCGCCAGCATGATCGCATTCGGCTGTGTCGATATGATTTTGGAATCGGAAGCGGTTGCTGCCTGCATCGCCTGGTTGAAATCGGCCTCGACAACGTCCAAGTCCACGCCATAACGAACTGCGCTCGCGGTCAGGGCAGGGACGAGCAATTTTGTCGTGGCGTTGCTGACCAACCCCAACCTGAATGGCTGCAGGCCGGGAATATTCCCGCCGTTCTTTTCGCGCAGCGCGCGCAGGGTACGCGCCAGCGTGGTAAGATGGCTCTCGTTGAGAGCGTGCTGGGACAATGCCCGCAGGTCGTGAGCCCAATTATCCGTTTGGTCGGCGATGCCGCGGCACAGCCGTCTGAAATCATCGGGCGCCGCCGGAAGCCAGGGAAGGCTAGCTAGGTCGAATATCATGACGTGCTCATTTGCTTTTGTTTAGAGCGAGGCGTTCGATGACTTCGGCGGCGACGTCCTCAGGTTTGGAAAACTCCTGCTGGCGCCGCAACTGATCCAGGAAACGGTCATCGAAAACTTTCAGCATTTCCGTTTCGGTAAATCCGGGTTTCACGGAAGAAACTCGGAGCCATGGAAATTCAGCTTTCGCTTGCGCTATAACACCCAAGAGACCAAATTTCGAGATCGTATAGGTGCCCATTCCACTCATCACGTGGGGGATATCGGCCCCGGAACCGGCATCCCCCATTGCCTTCGTCAGCAGGGCCACCGCAGAACCGGCTTTGCGCGGTCGAAAACAGTGACGGATGAGACCAGCGAGCAGGAAATGTGGTCCGACCACATTTGCCATCCAGAATTGTGAATGATCGGCAGCCGTCATTTTTCCGAAGGGGGCGATGACCGGTGGCGGTGACGCCGCAAAAACGACACCCGCGACGGGACGCCCATCGTCCAAAAGCATTTCAACGCCGTGGTTGATCGATGCCGGATCGTTCATGTCGAGAATAACCGGAAGTCCACCGCATGAATCCGCAATAGCGCGCGCTTCGCCGGCTTTCTGCTCGCGATGTCCGATGACCGGCACCAATCCCTGGTCATGGAGCTGCCGGGCGATGCATCGACCGATGCCGCCGGTTGCACCCGTA
This sequence comes from uncultured Pseudomonadota bacterium, assembly GCA_963771225.1. GTDB lineage: Bacteria > Pseudomonadota > Alphaproteobacteria > Rhizobiales > Xanthobacteraceae > Bradyrhizobium. The sequence goes on from CAVYSR010000026.1 coordinate 8,362, forward strand.
ATCACAACGAGATCGCTCACGCTCTTTTTTCCGAACCGACTGCTCTGCACACGAGGAATCTGACGCGCTTTTGGGGATCGGCGAACGACCCTGTGTTTTATGCCAAGTCAAACGGCGTGAAGTGTAACCAAGGCATTCGCAGTTGCAATTGCGCGATCCGCGCAGGTGACTTTGATTTTCAGGGAAAGGCTGCGGGTTGCTTCAGAATAGTGAATGACTTCGGCAAAAAGGTGGGCTGTCTCGCCGACATACAGGGGACTGCGAAAATCAATCTTGAGCGAGCTCCAGATACCGCTGCTGCCGGGCAACTCCATTCCGACGATCTGTGAGATGCGGGCAACGATCATTGCCCCATAGACGACGGCCCCTGAAAAACCCCTGGCACGCGCAAAATCCGCATCGAGATGCAGCGGATTGAAATCGCCCGAGACGTTGGCAAATGCCAGCTGGTCGTCTTCGGTTATTGCAAAATCAAGTTCGGCGGTCCTCGACAATAGCCGCTCTTCATCGATTGGGCTGTTTGGGACCGTCGATTCCGAACTCACCCTACCGACCGTTCTTTTGAATGATGCTGTTCACGACCTGACCGACGTTTTCAAATGACGATGCTTCCGCCGCGGTGAATCGGACATGAAACGCCTGCTCCAGCGCCACGACCAGCCGTATGTGAGCGAGGCTGTCCCAACCATCGACATCTGCGGCCACTGTCGTCGGCTTCACGACAATACTGTCATCGTCGAAAACGTCGTGAAAGATCGGTGTCAACCGCGCATAAACTTCAGCCTGATTCATCTCGATATCGAATTCCAGAGTGGGTACCAAATCCAGCAGCCGATCAATATCTTAACACGCGGTGCCAGCCTCGCAAGCCCGCATATTTCAGCCGAGCACACGAAGGAGCAATCCAGCCCACTGCGCGGCAAAGGCAGGCGAGGCCACGATCTGCCAAGCTTTCGCAGGCGGTGTTTCGTGATCCAGATATTGATGAAGGGAAAAGATGGGATCCACGCCACCAAAATGCGCGTAACGCAAATCTGTTTTCATGCGTTTCAGCAGGTCCCTGTGTTCGCTCAGGAGAATCGGAACGCGATTTTTACCCGTCGAGGGCAAAAACAGGGCGTCGATATCGCCTTGTTCCAGTCCCTGAGACGACAGCAACTGGTCAACGACCGCTGCGAAATTCCGCTGTTCGCCACGAATATAGTCTATCTGACCCTCAGCATTGTCAAACCTTACCTGTATCAACCCTTCCTCTCGATCTTGTTCCAAAGCCCCATCTATACCGTCGCCAAATGCGATGCGCATGGCGCCCCAGTTTTCGATATTTGAAACCTCGGCATAGCTGACGATCTCAAGGCCGGGACCAGGACTCGCCGTCAGGATCACCGCTGCAGCCGCATCTCCCCAGAAAAAAGCTCCATGGTTCATATTTCTGGTGTGCGACGATGCGCGGCAACTTGTAACAACCATGATGTCACCGCCATCCGGCTTTGCGGCCAGCATCTGCGCCGCAAGATCGATGCCGCGCAGAACGCCGACGCAACCCTGCGCGATATTGAGGCATTGCGCATTGGTCGACCCCAGAGCGGCGCGGATCGCGACTGCGGGAATTTCCAGTCCATAGGACGTCATGAGCGATGGCGCCGAAATCAACATTCGAAGATCAGACGCCGCCACGGCGTTTCGCTCCAAAGCATTTCGGCCCGCATGTATCATAAGGGCTGTTAAATCCTCCGAGGAGATATACGTGGTCTCCTGCCCAAGCCGAGGCCGCCGTTTCGCCTCGTCCGCCGTCAAGGGCAGTGATGAGATCGCGACCGGTTCACCCGGAAAATGGAACCCGAATCCGCAAATCCGTATTCGGGGGTTCTGAAAATTGGTTTGACTGTTCATAATCGCCATCATCGCGTTCCGGTGGAGCGGGTGATCGATTGGCCCACCCCGCCTTCAAGAATAGCCCCGGCAACCATAGCATTTCCCGCATCGTCCAGATGACCGTAATCGAGATAGAATTCGGATTTGAGAGAATCCAGAGGAGGAATGAACGTAATCCCGCGATCGGCGTACGGAGTGAAAATTTGCTTTAGCTCGCTTTGCAGCTTTTGGTAGCGCTGGGGATCCATTAACTGAGCGAGTTGTTTTTTTTCCTCTGTCGCATAGAAAAACACGGCACATTGTTTGTCGGTCGCGAGCCGGTCGAGCGTATGTCTCAATGCGATGACCTGCGGGTTTTCATCCCCGAGCGTGACGGAGTCATGCCGGTTCTTTGCTTTCATCATCAACAGCATGTCATCCAGGGGATCCGCCACGTCAGGCGACTTTGCACTTAGTCGTTGATCGAGCCAATCGCGGAAGCGTCGAACCGCCTCAGAAGGTTCGCTATTAAAGACGCGCCATTGAACGAAGTCGCGCATCCGATAGAGACCCCAGTAACTGAGGGCCAGGTCGCGCAGCCTCGCCTCGATGCGCCCCGTCAGATCCCATCCCGGATCGCTTGTATGGAGATCAAAGGAGTTATCGATCTGCATATATCGAAGCCAGTTGCGGCTGTATCTGTTAGTCTCGGCCGCGAAATCTGCGGAAAATGCCCGAAGGCTTATGTCGGCAACGATACAGTCGGGTCTAAGCGGCGAAATCAGGCGGACCGCCTGTTCGAGGTCGGCGGGAAGCGCGCCGTTCATGGCGAGGTTCATGGTCAGGATGTTTTGCTGCGGAAATGCGGCCCGCAGCAGTGTTTCGACGTGAGAGGGAATGGTGTGGGCCCGCCAGTTGGAATCGCCGGCCTCTTCCATGCGGCGGCCATAGACGACGGAGTCACCCAGGAACGCGATGCGACGGCCATCGAAGCCGCGAAAATAATTCAGCTTTGCGTAGAGCGTCGCGGGCGTCTGGATATCGACCACATCCTGCAGAAGACTGGTCGTGCGCGTGGCAAGCCAGATTGCGGCGTCGACTATTATAAAAGCAACCAAGATAGACAGAACGAGATGAAACGTACCTTGCTGGGAACCTTTCATGAATCGATTCATGACTCAGAAGTTCTGATAGGCAAAAGTGGCGAGCTTGGAATTCATGAAATAGAGAATGATCGCAATTTTGACGACGATCGTAATCGTACGAAGCGCGGAGGGTGGGAGTAACTGCATCAGTGCCATCCTGCCAATTTTTGATATGTTCTGACCGCGTCGGAAAATGATCCCTGCCACCAGATCATGGTCAGCGATACGAACGCGTAAGTCGAGACGCGGCCGGCCCAAAGCCCTGTTGGCGAAGGCGGCGCAGGATGTTTCACCCCGCTCCGCTTGGCTTTCGCGCGCGCAAACTCCCGTCTTATCTGGATTGCGAAAAGTACGGCGCCCTGCAATATGCCGAAAATCAGAAAGCCAATCGTGGTACCATGCCACATTGCCACCAGGACCATGGCGAGGACATAAATCGCCGCGATTCCGTAAATCTGCACTCGGCGTGGCGCATTCATGACGACGAATTTGCTCAAGGGAGAGAAAACGTAGTCCTGGATTACCGACCCGAGCGACATGTGCCAGCGGCCCCAGAACTCTTGCAGATTCTTCGAGGCAAATGGTGAGTTGAAATTCTCCACGATCTTGAAACCCATCAATCCGGCCACGCCGATTACGATGTCGCAATACCCGGCAAAATCGAGGTAGAGAATAGCAAGCGTCGAAAGTGCGCCTATCCAGAGCACGGGAGAGGAAAAATCATGTCCCTCCGACATCATCGATGCGATGCCAAATCCCATTAAATTATCGGCGATGACGAACTTTTTGATAAATCCGTCGAGTATTCGATTAAGCGCCTCGTAATTGACGGCTTGCCAGACGAGCGGCTGCGCTGTCGTATCGTTAAATCGCTGATAGCGCTCGATCGGCCCCGCCAGCAGTGTCGGAAAGAACAATATGTAGTTCAGAAAGGTGAGGGGATTCAGCCGATCGCCGGGAGCGACCTCGAGGACAAACGTGATGGAGCGAAATACGATGTAGGAAATGCCAATCAGCTTGATGGGGTGCGCATGAAACGGGTTAAGCGGCGTTATGAAGTCGGGGTCCTTGATTTCGAACAGCGCGAGCCAGAACAGTGCAACGATTATTAAAGTGACCGCAGCGGGCCATGAGTTCGGGGAAGCCGCCTTCGCCAAGCCGATCGCAAACACGATCGTCATAAACGAACCCAGCAAAACCACCTGCTTCCAGTCGGCCATGAAAGTCGACAGGAAATACAAGCTCAGTAGAAGGACGACAACTTCGCGGATCAGGCGCGGCGCCCACAGGCGACAGCCTAGAATTCCCACCAAAACGATGACGACGAAGCTGAAGGAATTCAGGGCCATTTTTGCATATGTGAAATTTGCATGGGCGGGAGCCTTGTTATACAGAGAAAACGAGAGCAATGGAACTGCAGCGTCCGATAGACCAAAGTGGGTGCGATAATTGCGGCTCTTGGTCTTGGATCTACCCCAGATTGAGTTATAAGGCTGGCTGAAACCGAGACATTAGCCGTTCAAAATCATCGTGAAGTGAGGGGGAACCGCGCGTTGCGCTTCAAATGTTGGATTTTAGCGGCCCTCACGGTCGCCTTGCTTGGGGCGACTTCTGCATTGGCGGGGGACGCCAAACCGCTGGTGATCGCCGAGAAGAACAGGATTGTGGCGAACAAGGACACTTACATCATTGTTGTTCTCGATCTGAAGCCAAATCTCGACGACTTGATGAAGGCCGGGTCGGTCGCCTCCGACGTGATCGTGGCAACCGCGGCGACCTATGCCAGGGACTATCTGGCGAAGAGCGAATTCAGTCAGGCCCCAAAGGCCGTGGTCTATCCCATTACCATTGATAGCATGGACGAATACAATCACGCTAATTTTGACGGAATGAAGCGATTTGGCACGCTCACTTTTGAGCGGAAGGGAGCGGACGTCGTTATGATCGACAATAAGCTTTCCTTCAAACCATAGGGGTGATTGGCGGATTTCGGATTGATGTTCGCCGCGGCAGTTATGAAAAGCATTTCCTGGAAAAAAATTCTACAGATCGCGTTGATCGTCGTCGTGACCTGCGCCGGTATTGCAGGTGTTGTGGAGAAGACGCGAAAATATATTAATACGCGTATTGATCGGATGTTGGCTCGGAAGTTGAGCTCGCCCTCCGACGCCGAGATTAAAAACTGGTCAAATTCGGCCAAGGCCGTCAATCCGTCCGCGGATGGCGGTTCGGCGGAGCTCACGCAGCTCCGAGCCCGCGTCGATGCGCTTGAGTCAATGTCGCTGAGTGCCGGCCCCGGGGGACTTCCGGATCGACTTCCTCTTGTCGGTGATTACCGCGGCCAGAGCGCCCCTGTATTTGCGCTGTTCGACGAAGCCGGCCCCTATCGCAAAAATGGTTTTTTCGAAATCTACGGCGGGAGTTTGCGTGAGCGGCGCTCCGGGCCTATCCGGGTGAGCGAGGCCGATTTGGAAATCACGCATGATGAGGCGTGGCTGATATGGTCGCCTGATTTCAGCCCGGCTCGGGATGCCACGCATCTGGACGTCGAATTCGCCACGCTCCCTTCTGCTGGAAAGATCACGATCGGGTTCCTCCTTAGGGATGGCCAGTCGAGCGCCTATGTCATCGATCTTGGAGCGGCAACCGCCAGCCCAACTGGACTGTTACCGCCTTTGCTTCCGGGGGACGTCGTGGCGAAAGCCAACGGAGCAAGCTTGATTGGAACGCTTCGCCTGTCCGGCAATCGGGTAGTGGCTGCGTTGCCAGCGAGTCTGATGGTGCAGCTTCGCAACGGTCAATCCGATCAGATCGAGCAATGGTTCGTGAAGGTGAATGGTGCTGCCGGGACGACGCTCCGCTTCAAACACCTTGCACTCGTTCGGCCGATGCCTCCGGCAACCAGCGTCGGCGTGACGCTGTCGGGACACGTTAGGGGAGGAAGCCTTGCTCCGGAAACGGCCATTGAGCTGTTGGATGATTCCGGCAACGCAAGGAAACAGACCCTCTCGACGGATGGCGGCTTTTCGTTCGCCGACGTCGATCCGAAATCGACCTGTTTCGTTGCGTGTGGAGTATCCCCACTTGCTTCATTTCGCGACGCTTGGACGGTGGTTCGTGCCGGCGTATAGCCGCGACGACATTGTCGTCGACATGCGGCCGCATTACGTCAACCCGGACGGGCATGCTCCGGACGCGAAACAGGCAAAATTTGTCGGCCCGCGAGTAGCCTCTCCCGACTCCGCTCTTTATGAACCGCATTCGCGTCAGTATTGGCCAGGCGCGGGTTTGGTGCAGGAATATGACTCCACGACGTTCACAAACAATCACGGTTATCTCGATCGCGACCGCTTCTTCGACAACCCGGACAATTGTGTCCGGCTTGCCAGTACAGGCGGCAGCGACATGGTGGCGCTTCAGGTCCGGGCTTTCGAGAAATTCAATATCATTCTCGAGGAGACGCTTGGCGTCGCTTTGGGAAAATGCGTCGAGGTAATCTCGGCCGGGACTGATAACGGCGACCTTGGCACCAACTATCCGCGTATCAGGGACTATACATCGAAGTTCAATGTCGAGCGTACCCTGGTGTCAACGGCCGCCGGACTGCTGTATCAGGTTAATCCGCAAATGCTGCGCGACGGTCTGGGCTTTGATCCCGAAAACAGCGCATTGCCGAATTTTTACTTCGATAAGGACGGTAATCTTGCCTTCCGCACTGCATCGACCGTTTATCCGGTTTTCATGACCAAGCCTACGACGCCGGAATACGCCAAAGGCATTCCATTTAGCCTCACCTTGAGCGTTCCGTTCGACGTGATGCCGGATCAGGGAAAGGAGGCATTTCGATACTGGACGGAAATCGCAAACTACATCGAGCGTCATCATCCCGGGCAAAGATTTGTATTCCACACTGGCGTCGATCAGGCGCAATGCCGCAAGAGTTGCGAGGTCACGCTAAAGCTCGAAGACGGGACCGCCATACCGGCCGGCGCAAAAATCTACGCGAAAAATCTCGAGGAGTACTGCGCGAAAAATGATTTTGAGTGCATCAATCCAGAATTTTCGGACGATTATGGCCAAATGCCAAACCTGCTGACATTTCAGTTTGACGGCCATTATTCACCGCTCGGTCACCAGTGGCTGGCTCGACAGCTCACACCTCCATTGGCAAAGATTCTGTCTGGGCCTGCAAAATGACGCGGAGGTGGCCGCCCTCGGCGACTTTGAAAGCGATCGCGTCGTCCGTGTTCCTTCTGGCCGTATTGGGCATCGGCGGGGCGTTCGGTTCCGAGACCGCTCCCGAGGTGCGCTTGCTGCCGTATCCGTTTGCTGATGTCGTCAGTTTTGCCAGTGACGTGGATCAACAGCGGCCCTGGCACGGAGCGGCGATCCATCGCGTTTTCAACGAAGAAATTGGTCTGACCATATCCAATTCCCTTTGGCCGCAAGGCAACAGCGCCAGCGCTTCCTCGTTATTTTTAGGGCCAGGCCGATTAAATCGTACAAGCTCCGGCGTCGGCACCGAGCCGACCTTTGCGCTGCTGCTCCGGCAATGGCATCGCGGCAACATCGATCATTTTCACGGTTGGCAGGAAGATGGTCCTTACGAGCTTCGCAACGAGATTGAGCCGCCGCTAGTGCTTTCGGACATCCGGACGAACCAGAAGCTCCCGGATGTTCATCCAGAACTGATATCTCAAATGTCGCGAAATGTCCGGTTCTATTTCTCTGCAGAGCCGCCGCCCGATTTGCAGATCGTCCTGCATGACGAGCAAGGCAAGAGCATGTCGTTCGATGCGGGATCGATCGCGCGGGGAAAAAATATACAATACGAGGTCGTAAAGTCCGGCTGGATTGTCGAAGTTCTTATTCCGGCTTCACCTTCCGATCCATTGGCGTTGGCGATCAGTCCTATGTTGATTGATCGTATCGAGCTTATTGCGCCTTCCTGTCGAAGCGGCTGTGCCGCAAGTCTGACCCGTATCGAACGCGATCACTTCAGCCGGCAAACGGTTCTGTCGGAGCTGCCATGGCTCGAACGCTGGAACGTGCGCCCGACCTATGTGACGTCCCACGGTGGCAACACGCTCGTTCAGACATTTGGGGTGGAAGGAAAGTCGCTCGTTGTGCCCAGAACGCCAAACACGTTGCTCGCCGATCCAGCGATGGTTGTCGTTCGTGAAGGGCTGGCTGATCGAAAGCAAAGCCACGCCTATCATGCGGATATTTTAAGAAAGCTTTCGGTGAGCGGCATCTGGTCGTACTTTCCGGAAAAGCCGGAAGATCTATACACCCCGTCGGTCGTTACTGAATGGGCCAACAGGATGCTACCTTTGACGACGACCTACGAAGGTTTCTATAATTTTCCGCGGACTCTGTCGAAAGCGACGAACGCCGGTCTTCTGGCGACGGGTTTATTGGACGAGGAAAAATTCGCAGGCGACATGAGAGAAAGATTTCCGGGGATGCCGGAACAAGACATACGATCGCTCTATTGCGGGAGCTTGTGCAGTATCTCTCAAGGAAATGCGCTGGCCAGCTTGTTAATGGAAAGCATTTATCACATCGACAACGGCAAGAAGATCAAGCATCTCTGGTACACCCATTTTGGCTCCGAGGATGGAGGGTCTACTTTCACAGCTTCGCCGGAAGAACCGATTACTCCGGTCGTACGGAAGTGGACGAGGAAGCTTGCCAACTACGTCTACAACTTCGACGGCAGCATCGGTCCGGATCGGCGGGTCTGGTCACCGCCTGCCAACACCTGGGTACGATATCAGATCATGCGGGCAGGCATCGCCGATCATGTAAGCGTTGACGCGGATTCATCTTCGATCAAGATAACGCCGTGGCAAGATCCCGTAACGCACCGGACTGTGCCGGAGCCGAAAGCGGGGACGCGCGATCTGCACGGGTTGACGGTTTACGTTGATCATCCGGAACGGGCCTCGGTGAGCATTGGAGACAAGGCGTTCGAAACGTTTACCCGCAATCCGCCTGACGAAACCGGGCGTGCATCGATTACGATTGTTGACAACAATACGCCGACATCCATCGTCGGTCAGGTAGCGTTGCAAGATCGTGGCAGCGTCGAAATCAATTCCGGCGAATTGTCGGATGTCACGTCGACCAACAACTTCATCAGCATCAAGACCAACCCGTCGGGCCAAGCCGAGGTTATTTTCAAACCTTGGAGTCTCAATCTCTGGAACACCAGCCACTTGAATTTTGCCATTCGCAAGCGCCTGGCCGAGGCCAGCAAGGAAAGCACTTCAAAAAGCGAAGTGACCATTGAAATGCTGATGGAAGATGGTGGCCGGGTTTCCATCCAGGAATCACAGGGGGCGCCTGAACGGGCTTCGGGGTCCAGCGTGTGGCCGGTATCGCCATTGGAAGTGTTCGGCGAGTGGCACCACCAGACCCTAGATGTCACGCGCCTGGTATGGCCGAAGTTCTCAAGGGATGACGAAAATTGGCGCAGGCCGCCGCTGCCGTTGGGGCGGGTGATGCAGGTGCGAATTATCGTCGCGGGAGCAGCAGTCGGAGAGATCGTCGACATTCGTGATTTGAGGGCGTTGAGGCCTTCCGGAAACGGCGAGGCGCCTGATGGGACGAAATTGGTCGCCGGGCGTGTCACGCGGGATGGAATGATTCCGCTTCCCCTCGTGCCGGTACACGCTACCTCCTCGTCTGGAGAAGTCACGAACACGACAACCGATCAGGACGGGTACTATTTCCTTTACCATCGTAGCCGGGGTGAGCAACTGGCTATCCAGGCGGAGTTTGAAAAGTCAGCCTGCTATCCGCTGCAAGGTCGCAAGATCGAAGTCAACAAGAACGAAGCGGAAGTTGATATTGAAAGCAATTTCTGTGTTCGATAGCCAAAAGGGAAATCCGCTTAAGAACGGGCCCTGGTTCGGTTGGCACAAACCGAACGTGCCAAGTTCCGTTGACGATCTCCACTCTTGGGGGGCAAAGCGGGCCTGACCCTTGCCGGCCATCTCCTTCGAGATGTCGATGGCCATGTTGTGCGTCGGTGACGCTGCCGCGTGCGCCGGGCTTCGACATGGGCCGCCAGCCCTTCCAGGTCGGACACCCATACGTTGACACCGTCGAGCAGAGACACGACATACCCTGTACCGTCGATCCCCGTCACTGCTCGGGAGCAAGATATGAACGCGCCGCCAAGCGATCCCGTCACCGCGCATTCCGACAGCGATGTGGTGCACTGGCTGATCAACGACACGCGCGATGAGCGCTTCGTTGACAATATTTTCGCCGAACTGTGTGTCCGGCTCCAGCGAGCGGGCATTCCCGTCAAGCGGGCGACGCTTCATATCATGATCAACCATCCGCAATGGCTTGGCGCCCGGTTCGTGTGGGCCGACGGGATGGACGAAGTCGAAATTGCGAGAATAGCCTACGATGTCAGGGAGCGATCCGAATACATCGGCAGTCCCGCCAACGAAATCCATGATGGCGCCGCCGAGGTGCGCGAGCATCTCGAACGCGATCCCGCGCCAAGCCGCAAGCATGCTGTCTATGACGAGATGCGGGCGAAAGGCCTGACCGACTATGTGGCGTGGCCGCTGTACCATACGCTCGGCAAGCGGCACATTGTGACCTTTGCAACCGACCGGCCCGGAGGTTTCGACGACGCGCATATCGCCGGCCTGCTGAAACTGGTGCCGGCTCTGGCGCTGGTCAGCGAAATCCGTGTCAAGAACCGGCTGGCGCGAACACTGCTCGAAACCTATGTCGGGTCGCATGCCAGCGAGCTGATTCTGGCCGGCGCCACCCGGCGCGGCAGCGGGACGACGGTACGCGCCGCCATCATGATCTGCGACTTACGTGATTTCACCAAGATCTCCGACAATTGGCCGCGCGATGACGTGATTGATCTTCTGAACGGCTATTTCGACGCGATGTCGGAGCCGATCGTACGACATGGCGGGGAAATATTGAAATTCATCGGCGACGGTCTGCTCGCGATTTTTCCGCTCAGCGAGCCGTCGGCCTGCGCCAATCTGCTGCTTGCCGTGGGCGAAGCCCGCAAAGCCATGGTCGCCCTGAACGAAAAGAACAGCGAAACCGGTCGTGCGCCGCTGAATTACGGCATCGGCGTCCACGTCGGAGACGTCATGTATGGCAATATCGGCTCGCGCACCCGGCTCGACTTCACGGTGATCGGTCCTGCGGTCAACATGGCGTCGCGTCTCGAAACCCTCACCAAACAATTGGGTAAAACGGTGCTGCTGTCCCGCGCGTTCGCCGATTTCGTCAAAAGCGATTTCGATCTGGAGCGCGTCGGCGAATATCCGGTGCGCGGCTTCAACGACCCGATCGAGTTGTTTGCCTATCACGGCTGAATGCCGATCCATCGCCAGGTGCCGAGCGGGTCCCGAAGGGAGATCAACTGCAGCCGCCGCATCCGCCGCCGCCGCCACCGCATCCGCTGCCGCCATCGCCACCGCTGTTCATCGTCCGCGAGGCGGCATAGACCGACGCGTAGGCGGTACCCGACAGGACGACGGCGCCGGAGAGTGCGACGGCGAGAAGGAGTTCGTGATCGAGCGGTGCGCGCGAAGCCCGCGCATGGGTGGCCTGATGGGCCTTCAGGACGTCCTTGCCGGCCCGCGTCCGCGTCGGACGCCTCGCCAGCACGATGCCGGCGAAGGCTGTGACGACGAGGAGGAAGACCAGAATTCCGACCGGATGGTGCCGCTCTGTGCCCACCACCGCCTTGATGATCCCAAACACCAGGAGGAGTGCGACAAAGGGCAGGACGGTCATGCGGAAGGACGTCATCTGATCGTCAGTCGGACAATAGCCCAACTCCTGCAGGCGTCGCAGCACCGGCTCGACGAGTGGCTTGATCGCCGCCTGGAACTGCTGTCGTGTCATGCCGGGCGGGAGCTGCAGACGGATCGGTCGGCCCGTGAGGGTCGCCAGCGGTCTTTGGTCGGTGACGGTAATCGTATGATCCTTCGCAGCGATGGTGGCGCCGTTACCGGAGGTCAGGCACAGCAATGCCGCATCGCCGAGGCGGCGTGCGCCACCGCCGAGATAGGCCAATTCCAGCACGCTCAATCGACGGGTAGCGTGCGCGGCCGGCCCCATCATCGATCTGAGGCCAAAGCCCAGCAAGAAGACGATGACAGCGAGGGTCAGGTAAAGGGCGAGGAAGGGCTCGGCCGTCCAGTTGAACGGATTCCATGTCATCAGTTCACCTCCTGCCGAATAGACGGCGAATCCATGCGATGGGCTTGGGCATGACAAGCCAGCGGCTGCGGTCCGTCACATGATACCGCGGACGTCCGAAGCGCAGATGCGTCGCCGGCCATAACTCCGGGCTCGGCGGCCCGAACACGCGTTCGTGCAGCGCCAGCGTCTCGGCATATTGCCGACGATAGATCATTTGGGCCTCGGGGCCGCCGGGAGTGGGGTCGTGGTGCAACGGCGCCTGTAGCGTCTTGCCGCACCAGATCGCCCAATAGTCGCGTGAATAGATCAGATGCTGGTGCCAGACCTCGTCGACGATCTCGCTCGGCGTGACCGGCGTCGGCGAGATGATGGCGAGAAAGCAGAAACGGCGATAGGCATCGACCGCTGCGCGGGCATCCTCAAGGCTCCAGCCATGGTCGCGCGCAAGCCGGCGGGTAAAATTCAGCGCTGTGTCGGGTTCAAAATCATGCTGCTCGACGCGCCGCCACAAGTCCTGCCGGGCGGCTGTCCAAACGGTCTCGTCAGACGGGACATCGATTTTGAACTGCGCCCGTTGCAACGAAAGCTCCCAAGAATTGAGCAAGAATCGTGCGTCAGCGACGATAGCACGGGATGGCAGGGACGACTATCGAACGACCGGCGTCCCCACTCCGGCTGAACCGGATCTCGTCATCCAATACCGCAAGTGCCGCAATGGCGGGCAAAAGGCTCTGCGTTGCCCGCCAGGCAGTTCAAATGCTGGTATCACCACTCGAAGGAAGTCCTTCGGAACATCAGTCAAGTCTAGGCGGCCGCTTTCACCGAGGAAGCCACATCAAAGCCGATCCTCGGAAAGTGCAGATTGACCTTGCCGACCGAAGGGTCTTCGTGCCGGACGACAATCTCGTCGGCTGTCCAGGCGAGAATGTTTCCATGAACGGGATTGCCATAATGATCAGGCGTCACGCTGACCTGGTCGCCGCGACGAATTCCCACATCCCGCGCTTCTGATGACCAGCCGTCAGGCTCATTCGGTTGATTGGCGCGAGCGACCTCGATCGCTTCGTCCGGCGTCATGTCGGTGTGCTTGCCATGCCCGATCGCCGCAACCCGCGCATACCAGGGGTCGACGATCCCCGCGAAAGCGATCAGCTCCGCGATCTCCGGGCCGCCATTCTGCCGCGCAAACCAGATCGGGTGATAGGCCGACAAGTCGGCTGCGGAAGGATCCTTTCCGAGGATGAAATGGCGGCCATCGGAAAGAACTTCGATGAGCCAGGCGAGATGCGCATTGACCCGTTGCAGGTACATCGCCCGCTTGGGAAGCAATGCTTGCGGGTCCAGATTGACGCCGAACAGAGGGCGCCGTTCGTCGACAAGCTCTTGAGGGATTTTCCCACCCATGTTGCCGATCGTGAGGCACACGGCGTTCATGAAGGAACCCTTCTCAATCCACCAGCCGAAAGCCTTGGTGAGGCCTTCCTGTCCTTTGGGATAGAGCGCGCCGGAGCCACCCAGTCTATCGATGACGTGAAGAATGCGCAGCGTGTCGCAATAGAACTCAGCCCCGACCTGGAGGATGGGAGTGAGCCGATAGCCTCCGGTCATCGGTGTGAGCTTGGGACGCGGCGTCCATACCGGAATCTCGACCGAGCGCCAGCTCTGGCCCTTGAGGCCTAGAGCCAGGCGTATCTTCTCCGAGTAAGGCGAAAGCTGGTAGTGATGCAGAATGATCTCGGACATGTGTTTCTCTCCCTATGTTGTCTGCGAACGTGCCATCCCAGCGAATGGTTGAGTTTGCCCCTTCGTTGGAAATCGTTGCGGAGGCATTTCGCGAGAGCGCGGCCCGGGATGGTCCGAGCCCTTGACTGAAATTAAGTCTCTGCCACCGTCCGAGTTTGAGGATCGGCAACGAGAGAGCGCTTTGCGCGGGGGCTACTTTCGCCGCACGGCAGATCGAACCCGAGGAATTCAGACGCTGCGTCGCCGTTGACCCAGCCAAGCAATGCAGTTGTCACCATTGGATCTTTCGCTCGCCCCGATGGGCTGGCGTTGCTATTTCTTCGGCGCCTGCATGTCGAACCCGAGGAATTCGAACGGCGTATCGCCATTGACCCAGCCGTGCCACGTATGCGGCTGGAACAGAATGACGTCATCGGGCTTGTAGGTGATATCGCCGTACTTTTTGCCATCCTTGTCGTTCAGGGTCATCTTGCCAGTGCCGCTGACGACGTAAAGAACGTATGTCTGTTCCGCTGGTCCCTCGTGAAGCGCGATCAAGCCGTTGGCGTCGACGTGCCCGCGCATCACATTGATGCCTTTGCCGATATCAATGCCGTTAGGTGGCACTTGATAGAGTGCCCCATAGTTGAAACCCTTGTTCGGTATGCCGCCAATGTCCGGTATCGGCGCGAGCTTTCCAGGCTCCTTCTTGACCGCAATCGCTTTGCCGCTGGGATCGACTTCAATGCTCGTCAGATCGCCGGCAAACGCCGGAGCAGCAATTGCGAGTGCCACCACCGCACCCAAACCATAGATTAGACCACGCATTGTTCCTTCCCTCCCTGTTGCTATATTTGCTTTAAATTATCGATCGAGTGTTGTTCCGGGCCGCTGCGGAAGCAGCGCCCCCTCGTTGCGTAACATTCAGCAGACTTTCTGCTTAGCCGCCCGTTCGCGCGTCGAGGAAAAGCTGCGTGAACGGCTTCGCCAGAACGGGCTCGAGCTTCGGCACGATGGCCTTGATGTCAGGCGTGACCATATGGCCATCAAGCGCAGCCTTGTCCTTCCAGCGTTCGAACGTCAGGAAGCGGCCCGGCTCGCCAATGACTTCCATCAGCGTGTAGACCAGACACCCCGGCTCCTTGGCGGACGTTTCGGCGAAGGGAACCAGCAGCGCACGGAGTTCATCCGCCTTTTCCTTCTTGGATACGATTTCCGCGATCACGAAGTATCCGCTCTGTCCCGCGGCCTCGGCCGATGAAGCAGCGAAAACCGCGGTCGCCAGGCAACCAACAGCGGCAGCTCCCACGAACGCACGGCGATCCATTTCCGACATGGCAATTCCTCCCCTCTCTGTTTGTTTTCGTTTGCAAACCGGCCGCTAAACGCGCGCCGGCCAGGCCCTCAGACCGTCATTGGCAGTTATCTGAGGTGCATATAGTTTGCATACGATATAATAAGAGTCAATATTATGTGATACGATATTTATTTGATATGCTGTCACAATGGCAAATCGGGCCGGACGACTTGGCTGGCGCGACGGCTAACGATAGGATTTGGCTCAACCAACGGTTCGACTTCGCCAGCGGCGGCCTGACCAGAATGAAGACACGAACAATGAACATGCGACGCGATGCAAAGAATTGAAGCGGTGAGAGCTCTGTCGCACCGGTCGAGATGCCGGGGCTCGACAATCATCTTTGCTTTGCGCTCTACGCCGCCAGCAATCACATGACGCGCCTGTTCGTGCCGTTCCTCAAGAAGCTAGGCGTCACCTATCCCCAATACCTGGTTCTGGTCGTGCTTTGGGAGCGTGGGGCGCAAGGCGTCGGAGAGCTGGCCTCGGCGCTGCAAATGGATCTGGGCACGCTCTCGCCGATGCTCAAACGGCTTGAGGCGAAGGGACTGGTGACACGGCGACGGCAGGCAAAAGACGAACGGCGCGTGCTTGTTGACTTAACGCCGAAGGGCGCATCGCTTCGCAAGCGAACCGAACAGATGCTGGGCGAGTTCTATTGCTTTCTGAATATGCCTCTGACTGAGCTTTTCGACCTGAAGGACCGGCTGCGTCATTTCGTAAACTCGGCAGGGCCCAAGGAGACAAAGGCTACCCTTGTCAAGCTACCAGAGTCAGTGGCTTGAAGTAACGACGTGCTCTTAGGTTTTGCTACGCCGCGGCCGGCGGTCCGAACCAGGTGGTTAGAGCGTTTTTGAGTCCCGGCCGGGGCGCGTCTCCCACCCAGGCCACATACCCGTCGGGCCGGATCAACACGGCAGTGGGAGCGGTGATCGACCCAAATACCGGAAGTTCCCACACACCGTCGTAGTTGGCATCGACCAACCGAACCCGATCCGCCCACGGCGTGATGTCGAAGCCGCCGGGCGCACCGAGGTTGAGCAGCAACGGTCGGGCATCGTGCAGCAGGGTGAATACCCGCAGCGGGCCGTTGGCGGTGGTGAGGTCGAGATCGGGCATGCGGCGTCCGAGCAGCTCGTGTCCCTCGCCGAGATCGTAATGAATGTCGAGACCGGACATCATCGCGCCGAAATGCTTGCGCGGTTCGTCCATGCCGAGGAGCTCGGACATGGTGTCGCGCAGGGCCTTCGTGCGGTCGTCCGGGCGGCGAAGCGCGACGGAGGCCATCGTGTTGCGTAACACGCGGGCAGCCACCGGGTGGCGCTCGGCGTGGTAGGTATCCAGGAGGTCTTCCGGCGATATTCCCTTGACCACCTGGGCCAGCTTCCATCCCAGATTCACCGCATCCTGCAGACCGGTGTTGAGGCCCTGTCCACCGTCCGGGGCATGCACGTGTGCGGCGTCGCCGGCCAGCAGCACCCGTCCCTTGCGGTAGGACGCCGCCTGTCGGGTCATGTCGGTGAACCTGGAGATCCAGGTGGGACTGTGGACCCCGTAGTCCGTCCCGCATACGGCGATGAGCGCCTCGCTGAGATCGCCCAAGGTGGGTTCGGTCGCGGGGCCGACATGCGCTTCGGTCACCAGGACCCCCACCGGTCCCCGATCCGCGTAGACTATCTTGCCGTCGACGATCTGGTACTCCTTCCTGCCGAAGGAATGGACGCCAAAGGCGTTGCGATGGATGCCGAACTCCGGCTTCTCGGCCATTTCGACCTCGGCGATCAGGCTGCTGGTTGTCGGATCCCATCCGGGGAACGCGATGCCGGCTAGCTTGCGGATCAGGCTGCGTCCGCCGTCGCATCCGACGAGATATTCCGCCCGCAGCGACTGACTATCGGACAGCTCGACGTCGACGCCCGTGTCGTCCTGCGCGAAACCCGTCACGTCACGTCCGCGATAGACCGGCACCGCCAGCTCGCCGACCCAGCCTGCGAGGATGCGCTCGATGTGGTTCTGCCACAGCCCGAGCCCGTAATTGTGCCGGGTGGGAAAGTCGCTGATGTCCAACCGGGCTCCGGCGAACCCCGCGACCTGCGCTACCTGTCCCTCGGACAGGAACCGATCGGCAATTCCACGTTGGTCGAGAATCTCGATGGTGCGTGAATGCAGACCGCCGGCGCGCGAGCCGGCGAGAGCCTGGCTGACGCGCCGCTCGACAATGGCGACGTCGAAGCCCCGCCAACGCCAACTCGCCCGCCAGCATCAGGCCGGTCGGACCTGCGCCCGCGACCAGGACATCGGCATCCCGCAGGGTCATCAAACCGCTCCCGTGGTTGGCAATGGCGGATTTCAGCCCGCTTGCGTCCCCATCGAAGCGATGAGCACGCGCATGTTTCGGAAGCGATTTCATAAGGCTGCAAATCGAAGCTTTGCAATTCTTGAACTTCGTCGGTTCGGACCCATATCAATGTCAGGCGGTCTCCATGTCTATTCGGTACCGCGCGTTGCTTGAGCCATGCGCCTGCCGCCCCGCTCCGGCGTCGCAAAATCGGTCGTGACAAGACCGCTTGACGTTCGGCAGCTACCCGCCAAACATCGTCGAAGGCGACATGAAAGGTGACATGGCCTTGTCCAACCCTCGCGACTTTCACGCTCCGCAATCGTCCTACAGCAGGGAAGATCTGCTCAAATCGAGCCAGGGCGGCTATTTCGGTCCGGGCAATGCCCAGCTGCCGGCACCGCCCATGCTGATGATGGACCGTATCATCGAGATCAGCGTGGACGGCGGCGAATTCGGCAAGGGCCATGTCATCGGTGAGCTGGATATCAGGCCGGAGCTCTGGTTTTTTGGCTGTCACTTTCCCGGCGACCCGGTGATGCCGGGATGTCTGGGTCTCGACGCCATGTGGCAGATCATCGGCTATTGGCTTGGCTGGTCGGGCTCACCGGGCAAAGGCCGCGCCGTCGGCGTCGGCGAGATCAGGTTCCGGGGCGACATCAAGCCAGACATCAAGCGCGTACGCTACGAGGTCAGCATGCGCCAGGTAAGGCGCGGCAAACTGGCGCTTGGAATTGCCAACGGCAGCGTGTTCGCCGATGACACATGCGTCTATGTCGCCAAGGATATGAGAGTCGGACTGATCGCGTCGGCTTGAGTCTTTGGTTTTGGCGCGTTTTCTTTACGCGAACCGGTATCCACCCCGGATCAAGTCCGGGGCAGGCTTTCGCTCGAAAACGCTCTAACCGGTCGAGATGGAGTGCTGATCCATCAATATTTCGGGCTCCGGCTCATGCTCGGCATTGTCGTTGACCGCGTTAAATTGTGGCTCGATCCGGCCGCCGTCAACGACGCGCTCACGCAAGGCCGCTGGATCAAGGTCGCGCCTGGGCTGGAAGCGCTGCATGATCCAGACCGCGACCAGGACGACCGCGGGTGCAAACAAAAACAAAAACGCGACCATGGCAATGCATTCCGAAAACAGGATCGGCGATTGGCACTATCTTATCCATCATCGCGCACGAGGCCAAGCCGATACGAAAGGAGCGATCGGTTCCAAGAAAATGCAGCAAGATCACTCACTGAGCTGAACGGGTTCCCTTGGCCTGCGTCACCCGGAGGCGCCCAGCGAAGCGGTTGAGGATTGACTTTGGCTGCACCCGCTGCACAAACGCGGCATGACCGAAGCATCGACATCGGAGACCCCGCTGAGGGCGTCGTTCCAAGTCAAATTGAATGGCGAGTCCGTTGTGATCGCGACGGTCGGCCAGGCCTACCGGTTCATCACCCGCCTCAACACGGTCGAATGGATGGAGTTTCAAGCGCTCCACAACGATGCCAAGGCTGCACTCGAAGCGGCGGCCGAAAACGGGATGATGATCGTGCAGGCGACCACCGCGGTTCGAGCCCTTTTCGCGCGCGCGAAATTGCTCTGACAGGAACGAGTTCGAAATCGCTTCGGCCGCGCCACTTCGGTATAAAACGGGGCACGCCAAAACCTGCCGTTTTTGCGCTTGAGGCGGCGACAAGCGAGCGCAGGAGCACGCTTGTCGACCCCATGATGCGAACTTCTTTCGTATCCACTTCCACGCACCGGGCCAAGGCGCTCAGGTGGTCGCGGCGGTAGCCGCCCGACTAGGTCCGCATTCCAACTGCTGCCTGTCATGAGCAGGGTTGCCCTTGCTGAGCCCGGAGCGCCCGTCTTCAACGGCCTCGCCGAGCTTCGTCAACCAGAAACGCCGTGCTCCGCCTTCGGTGAGAAGGCCAAGGCGCGCCATCGTTCTCATTGACCGGTGCAAAGACGGCGCGTGCAGATCCAAGGGCCCCGCCAGCTCGGCGGCACTCCTCGGGCCGTCAGCGAGTCGATCCGCCAATCCAAGCTTGGCCGCTATGTGGACGACATGAGCAACCGCGCGCCCGTTCCCTGGAGTTAACAGTCATTCGCGACCTCCAAAATCCGGGCCCGACAGCCGTGTCAAAACAAACGGGCAGCGAATATTCGGCGCCAAGGTCGATCGGGGCGTGCTTGTGGAATGCAGGCTCCTGAATTCGGGGTCATCGCCCGGCGATCATGGCGTCCCACCACGGGCAAACACCGCTTAGCCTTTCGTAATTGCCTTCCATCACCTGGAGCGGCGCACGCCGTCCTTCCGGGGGCAAATGCGGTGGAGGAGGCGCGTCGCCGATAATCGATTGCCTCAGCCCCTCATGGCCCCAGAAGCTGGCCGCGGTGCTCATTTCTATCGGCTGCCATGTTGCGACATCCACCTCGCGCCCGCCCCAGCCATACTCGATAAGAAAGCTCGACGGTGTTTGCATGTAGAACGACGTGACGTAGTCGTTGCTGTGTCGGCCAAGCGAGATCTTGACCCGGTCGGCATGGGCCCGCGCGATGTCGTGACCCTGGCCGACATCGTCGAACGAGTATAGCTCGACCAGGAGATGGTGCATGCCTTGCCGTGGATTCTCGAACAGGGCAAGGCTGTGATGGCGTGCGTTCACGTGCAGGAAACAGATTTTGGGCGCGGGCATATAATCGCTGATCTGAAAACCCAGCAAATTTCGATAAAAGTCCAGTGCGGCCTCGAAATCCGCGACCATGAGCACGACATGTCCCATACCCTCCGCACCGGTCCGAAAGCCGGAGATGCTGCGGCCGGGCGTAAAAGGTGTGTCGGCCAACGAGGGCCCGTAAAACGCCTCGAGCCGGTTTCCGGCGGGATCACGAAATGAAATGAGTTCGCGAACAAACCGCTGATCGGCAAGTGACGCCGGTTCACGTCGAACGGTAACACCCGCCGCTTCAAGCTTCGCGGCAAGTGCCACCAGACTTGCGGCATCTGCGACCTCCCACCCGAAAAAGCGCTCGGCATCAGGACGCTCCTTGTCGACGATCAGTCGCTGGCGCCGATCATCCATGCGAAAGGCGCGGGAGGACGCGGCACGGTCAACCAACTGCAACCCCAACTGGTGCGTCGCGAAGTCGGACCACTGATCGACATTTTGCGTACTGATACCGAGATAACCGAGTGCCTGAACTGCCATGAATGTTGCTCCCAAAATTTTGCCGGTCGCGACCCGCGACGCTACTACTGCTGCGTCGGCCAAAAATCCGAAGTCTCCTCTTCCGAGGGACGTCGTTTTCAGTCAGACGAGGGTGCCAAGGCATGGGCGGGCACGCTTGACCTACGGCTTACTTTTTCCTTACCGGCGGCTTATTCTTTGTGTTGCGACCGGTGCTGGTACCCCGACGATCGGAGGCCACCTGAGGGAGCGGCAGCTTGCGCTATTCGTTCGAGAATTACACATTCGACACGGACCGGCGCGAGTTGCATCGCGGCGCCGACGTCGTCGCCATCGCGCCAAAGGTGTTCGACCTGCTCGATTTCCTGATCCGCAACCGGGAGCGCGTCGTCAGCAAGGACGACCTCATCAATGCCATTTGGAACGGGCGCAGTGTGTCCGACGCAGCGCTGACAACTCGCCTGAATGCCGCCCGGAGCGCGATCGGCAATTCCGGCCAGGAACAGCGCCTCGTCAAAACCCTGCCGCGAAAGGGCTTCCGCTTCGTCGGACCCGTACTGGAAGCGCAGTGGCCCTCTGATGCGCCAGTCGCCGACGACCAGATGGAACACCAGAAGCCCGCCCTGGCGCTTCCCGACAAACCATCCATTGCCGTGCTGCCGTTTCAGAACTTGAGCGGCGATCCGGAACAGGAATATTTCGCCGACGGCATGGTCGAGGATATCATCACGGGACTGTCGCGATCGAAATTGCTGTTCGTAATTTCGCGAAATTCAAGTTTCGTCTACAAGGAAAAAGCCGTCGACATCAAGCTGATCAGCCGTGAGCTTGGCGTTCGTTATGTACTGGAAGGCAGCGTACGCAAGGCCGGAAAACGGATTCGGGTGACCGGACAGCTGATCGATGCGTCTACCGACGCGCACATCTGGGCGGACAAGTTCGATAGCGATCTCGAAGATATCTTCGATTTGCAGGATCGCCTGACGAGCAGCGTGATAGGCGCGATCTCTCCACAGCTGGAGCGGGCCGAGATAGAGCGCGCGCGGCGCAAACCGACCGAAAGCCTCCAGGCCTATGACTATTATCTGCGCTCCAAGTTCAGCATCTACCAGTGGACGCGAGAGGGCAGCGGTGAAGCTCTCAGGACGGCGAAACTTGCCATCTCACACGATCCTGGATTTGCCGTCGCCTACGCTCATGCGGCCAACATTTTTGGTCAGAGGAAAGGGTTCGGATGGATCGAGGACGCGGCAAAGGAACGGGCTGAAAGCCGGCAACTGGCCGAACGAGCGATGCAGCTCGACAAGGATGATCCAGTGGTGCTTGCGCATGCAGCAAATGTGTATTCTTACATGCTCGAAGAGCCGGAGACCGGGTCCGCTTTTGCCGCAAGGGCCGTGGCACTCGATCCCAATCTGCTAATGGCGCGCCTTTGGGCAGGCTGGGCACAGGTTTATCTCGGCATTGTCGATGCGGCGATCGAGCAGTTCTCGGCAGCCATTCGCTTGAGTCCGATCGATCCTCACTTGTTCCTGCCCCAAACCGGGATGGCCTTCGCTCATTTCTTTGCCGGGCGGTATGAAGAAGGTCTGTCCTGGGCCACGAGCGCGATCCAGCGCCAGCCGAATTTTCCGGGCGCGCAGCGAATATTAATGGCGAACCTGGCGATGGCCGGACGCATGGCCGAAGCCCGTCGCGCTTGCGACGCAGTCCTGCAAACCGACGCCGCTTTGCGCATTTCCGGGATCAAAAGCACGCCATTTCGCCGGCTCGAAGATGTCGAGAAATTGAAGCAAGCCTGGCGAATAGCTGGCGTGCCCGAATGACCGCCTTTCGCCCATCGCGCCGTTCCCGGGATTGATCGAAATGGCCGCAGCCGAAGGGTAACCGGACCACCGGCGAAATCGGGCGGACAGCCGCCCATGAGGCGCAGCGCAAGATCGCAGGCCTTCGCCGGTGGCGCGCCAGTTTGCCACCATTCAGAATAAAACAGCGAACTTCTGGACTGGCCGGGACCGTCGTTGACGCTGAACCTCCAGCGCCCGTTGCATCGCCGATATTGCATACCAGCAAATAATCGTCGCATTTCGATCCGTTGCGAACATCAGGATCGCGATCGGTTGAAGCCACGCGGCAAGATTCGGCGCAAAGCATAGCCCAGCGCATCGATCCTCATGTCGATTACCTTTGCCGCGGCGAGCGTCGCTTTCAGCCTATCCTCGTCGTCTTCAGTTGCTTTGCCGCGTCCGCGACGCGCCAGCATGTGACCACGTTCGGCCACCAACGATGAGTAGGCCAGTGGTTCGTCTGCCATCCGAAGGAGCAGGGCGTCGGACTGTCTGTCGACCTCCTCCCAGTCCTCGAAAAGCAACGCCCGTTCGATCGCGTAGCGTCGGAACCAGAAGTGGTTGTGCCCGACGCAACCTTTCGCGAGCAATGCCTTGCCCTCGGCGAGGGCCAGGTCCTGATCCTCGACGCCGATCCTCAAGTATTGCCAGGAGGCCATAAAATATCGGGCCAGTAAAACCGGGGCCGGCCTCGTCCGAAATTTCCCGGCCCTCGCGTGCAAGAGCCAGAGCTTCGGCCTTTCGGCCGTCGACGAGGGCTACCTCAGCACAGTGCGCAAGGATCACGGCCTCGTAACGACGCGCCTTCAGCGCACGGGCCTGCTCCAACGCCTTCGGCTGGAGATCTGCCGCTTCGGCATAGCGACCCGCGGCCGTCAGGCAGAACCCCAACGAGTGGTTGGCGAACATCTCCGCATGGCGGTTGCCGATCCTCACGGCGGTTTCGAGTCCCAGGCGCATGTCGCCCAGCCCGAGGTCAAAGTTGCATGTATAGATCTTGCAATGACCCATCATGATCCGGTTTGATATCGCGATCCGCGTCAGGTTGTGGGTGTCGCAAAGATCGACGCAGCCCGCGAAATTCCGGAGGGCCGTAGCCATGCGACAATCCATGTACTGAGCGTCCGCTAAACCGCTCAGCGCGCGTGCCTGCCATTCTGGCGAATCGGCGCGCCGTGATGCTGCAAGAGCCTGTTCATGCTCGCTGCGGCAGGCGGTCAAATTGCCGTGTGCGAAATAGAGATTGCCGCGGAGATAGTGAATTTCGGCGAGCGTCAGGTCGTTGCGCAATGTATTCGCAAGCGGCTCGGCTTCTGCAAGCGCGTAGAAGGAATCGTCGATCTTGGCAATCAGCCGGTTCGATGCCGCGCACCCCAACAGGGCGCGGCAACGATCCGCTGCGTCTTCGGCAACTCCCAGCGCCCGGAGATAGGCTTCCAATGCGTCGGCGCCTCGTCCCGCATCCTGATGCAGGTCGCCGAGCAAAATTGCGAGATCGAACGAATCGCGTTTATGGGTGGCCGTCGCCAGGCCGCGTGCCGCAAGCGTCACGGCTTGATCCTGGCGGAACAGGCTCGCCTGCGCCTTGGAGGCCACGAAATAGGCGTGGGCAGCTTCGCTATCGCCCGCGCGGTCGAGGTGTTCGGCCCGCAGCACGGGATCGCCGACAAAGATCGCGGCAGCCGCCTTGTGGAGTTCTCGTCGTCGCGCATGGGTAAGCGAGCTGTAGACACCTTCGCGCACCAACGCGTGAGCGAATATGAACCCATCCCGTGTCGGCCGCACGAGAACGTTTCGCGCCAGCGTGTCGCAGGAATATTGCGGTTCCCGCAGCAGCTCCCTGAGATGAAGCAAACTGAACTGCTGGCCGAGAATCGAGGCTGTTTGGATCGCGCGACGATCCTGGGCAGGCAGCAGATCGGTCCGGGCGAGCACAACGCTTTGAATGGAAGCTGGGAGACGTCCGTCAGTCAGGTCCCTGGCACCGCGGAGCAATTGTTCGAGAAACAGCGGATTGCCGCCCGCACGCTCGACGCATTGGGCTGCATATGCGTCCGCGTCAATGAATTTGCGGGCAATGATTAGCGCGTCCGCAGGGGTTAGCGGCGATAGGTCAATTGTTACCACCGTTGCACCGGCAATCATGGCGCGCCAGCGCGCGTCCAGAGGATCGCCTTCGGGACGGGTGGTCATTACAAGCGCGGTGCGGCTTTCCGCCGTCGCCCGGGTGATCGCCGCGAGCAGGCTGAGCGTTTCCTCGTCAGCCCAATGGACATCCTCGATCGCTACGAGAAGCGGGAAAAGGCTCGCCGCCGCCGCCACCAGAACGGTAAGGACCCGCTCCTTGCCGTACGTGCGCGCCATTCCGTCCATCGCCTGGTAGAGCGCCCGGGTGGCTTCGAGCTGCGGCACCTCGAGCAGATCGCGCAGATAGAGCGTATCGTCGGTTTCCAGCTGCGCATTCTGCCGCGCCGCCTCGATGGCATCTTCGATCGCGTCCGGTGTCGCGTCGCGAGCAAGGCCGAGCAGACCAGCCACCACCGTGCGGACGGCGCCATGGCCGCGCGCGGTCCCGAAATCGAGAACAAAGCCGGCGTGAGACGTCATGCCGGATGCGGCTGCGATCGACTGAAGCTCGTCCACAAGGCGAGTCTTGCCAATCCCCGCTTCACCGCGGATCAACAGCGCGGCGCCAGATGCTCCGTTGACGCACGCATTCAACGCGGCTCGAATCTGACCGAGTTCGGATCGGCGGCCAACCAGCGCATGCGTGTTCGATATGGTGCTTTTCGCTCCAATCAACCGCCACGCGTCGACGGGATGAGACAGTCCCTTCAGCGACAGCGGTCCCATCGACTGATAGGCCGCCAGATGCTGCGTTGCCTGATAGACGGCGTCCGAGACGAGGGTTTCTCCGCTGACGGCCCGGTCCAGAAGCCGCGCGGCCACGTTCGCAGCCTCGCCGGTGACGGTATAACCGCGATGATGCTGGCTCCCGACGGCGCTTGCGATCACTTCGCCCGTGGCGATGCCGACGTGGACGGCGAGGGGAAAACTCAGGCCGGACGCGAGGCCTGGCACACTGGCCTGGATCTCGAGAGCGGCGCGCACGGCGCGCTCGGTGTCATTGCCACGCGCGAGGGGCGCACCAAAGAGGGCCATCGCCGCGTCGCCGATATGTTTGTCGATCGTCCCTCCAAAACGGTCGATGATCGAGTCGACAAGCGCGAAGAAGCGATCCAGTAAAGCGTGCACCTCTTCCGGGTCCAGCGCCGACGAGAGGCGCGTATAGCCCACCAGATCGCAGAACAGCACGGTGACAGGGCGACGATCGCCTTGCGGCTCGGCGCCCGGCTTTGTTTCGGTCGCAGCGATGTCTTTGGCAAGCGGGAGACCGCAGCCGCCGCAGAACTGCTCGGTTGCTTGGTTGGAGAAGCCGCAGGCCTGGCAGGGGACAGCCAGAGCCGAGCCGCAGGACGCGCAGAATTTGCGCCCCGCCCGGTTCTCGACATCGCAGTTTGTGCAGCGCACGGCAACGAACTCCGGTCTCCACGAGGATGATCCGGTCGGTTGATCATCGCAAGCGCGAAGGAGCCCGTTCTCACCCTGCCCGGCGCGGTCGCGCTTGCCCCGAAATGATCCTGCAGGCACGTCGAATTGTTGGATTCCAGATTAATAGTTCAATTTAAGCGGCATATCAGTTGGTGGTTTTGTTCGTATTGGCGCGCCGGTTTTTCCGCCGCCTTTTCGGAAAACGTCAGCGCCAGCCAAGCGCAGGGGCGACGTGGGTGAGCAGCGCCTCGATGACATGGGCGTTGTAGGCGACGCCCAGTTGGTTTGGGACGGTGACAAGCAGCGTGTCGGCTTCCGCGATGGCGTCGTCCTGCTTCAGCAATTCGATCAGGGCATCCGGCTCGGCCGAATAGCCACGGCCGAAGATCGCCCGGGTCTTTTCGTCGATGAAGCCGATCTGGTCTTCTTCCATGCCCGGGTTTCCGAAATACGCGCGGTCGCGATCGTCGGTCAGGGCAATGATGCTGCGGCTGACCGAGACCCGCGGCTCGCGCGCATGGCCGGCCTCCTTCCATGCGGCGCGGAAGGCGCGGATCTGGTCGGCCTGCTGGACATGGAACGGCTCGCCGGTCTCATCGTCCTTCAGCGTCGAACTCTGCAGGTTGACGCCAAGCTTGGCAGCCCAGACCGCCGTGGCGTTGGAACCGGCGCCCCACCAGATCCGGTCACGCAGGCCCGCCGAATGGGGCTCGAGGCGCAGCGCGCCCGGCGGATTTGGAAACATCGGCCGCGGGTTCGGCTGCGCGAAACCCTCACCGCGCAGCATGTCGAGGAACATCTGCGCATGTTGCCGGCCCATGTCGGCGTCGCTCTGGTTTTCGGCCGGCCGGTAACCGAAATAGCGCCAGCCATCGATCACCTGCTCGGGCGAGCCCCGGCTGATCCCGAGTTGCAGCCGCCCGCCCGCGATCAGATCGGCGGCGCCGGCGTCTTCGGCCATGTAAAGCGGGTTCTCGTAGCGCATGTCGATCACGGCGGTTCCGATCTCGATGCGGCTGGTTTTGGCACCGACGGCTGCCAGCAGAGGAAATGGCGAGGCGAGCTGGCGGGCGAAATGATGGACCCGGAAATAGGCCCCGTCCGCACCGAGTTCCTCGGCCGCCTGGGCCAGATCGATGGACTGCAGCAGCGCATCGGCCGCCGAGCGTGTCTGCGACTGCGGTGAGGGTGTCCAGTGGCCGAATGAGAGGAAGCCGATTTTCTTCATGCGGGAATAGAGCCTCTCAACGTTTGGGATGCGGCGATGAACGGGAGCGTCGAAGATGGCATCCCCGGGGCACGAGCCCATGATAGCTATTTCTCGTCTCGGCCGCGCCGTAAAGCCCGTTCAAACCGGAAATAGTTTCGCATCTCGGCTTTGGCTTTAATACGCTTCGTCAAATAGATCAGCGGCGAGGAGGCGGCGATGCAAACAACGCTTTCTTGATTGGCTTTGAAAAAACCCCGATGGTAATCGATGTCCGATGGACGACAAGCTCGACGTCTTGGTTTCCAATTCACGGCTTTCGATCCCCACAACACAGGATTTGCAGCGGGAGATCTTCAATGAAATTCAGTCGTCGTTTCATCGTCGGTGGCTTGGTCGGGTCGACGGCATTGTCGCTCGTGCGCGCGCCGGCCTGGGCCAAGGCGCCGCTGTCGGGCCATCAGGTCATCGGCGCCTATCGCCACCCGGTCGGCAGTTTCGAGGTCATCGCCCTCAACGACGGCGCGATCGAACTTCCGGTCGGGATGTTTCTGGGCGCCGATCCGGCCGAGGCCGGCAAGCTGCTTGCCGCCCGGTCATTGCCATCAGACAAGTCGCCGACCGCCGTCAATGCCTTCCTTGTCAATACCGGCGACAAGCTCGTATTGATCGACAGCGGCAGCGGCAGCCTGATGGGCCCGACGACGGGACGTTTTGCCGCCAACCTCGCCGCGTTCGGCATCGATCCGGCCAGCATCGACGTGGTGGCGATGACCCATGTTCATCCCGATCACTTCGGCGGGTTGCTGACCGACCAAAAGATCGCGTTTCCCGAAGGCGCAGTTCGTGATCAGCGAGGCCGATACCAAATTCTGGCTGGATGAATCGGTCGCGGCGAAAGCGCCGGCGGACGCCAAGCCGTTCTTCGAGATGGCGCGCGGCTATGTCTCGCCGTATATCGCCGCGGGCAATGTCAAGTTAATCGCCGATGGCCAGGAGGTGGTGCCCGGCCTGACCGCGCATTCAGCACCCGGCCACACGCCCGGCCATACCATGTATCGGGTGACGTCGGGCAACGATACGCTGTTGATCTGGGGCGATATCATCCACTCTTACGCGCTGCAGTTCGCCCATCCCGATTGGGCGATTGCCTTCGATGTCGAACCGCCGAAGGCGATTGCCACGCGCCAGAAGGTGTTCGACATGGCGGCGACCGACAGACTGACCATTGCCGGTGCTCATGTGCCGTTCCCCGGAATCGGTCACGTCGAAAGGGCTGGTACCGCCTACGCCTACGAGCCGCTGTTCTGGACGCCGGGCTGAGCTAACCCGGAGCGCGAAATCACGCCGTATGTTCGGGTGCATCCAGACGATGAGAGATGAGGCCGCCAACCGGGGCGGCCTCATCTCCTGTGAGCGGCGTCCTTTTTCATAATCGCGACGTATACGGTCGGTCTGATTGGCTGATCATTTCCAGCTTCGCATCAGGCTGGTCAGGATCGTGGCTTCGGCTGCCGCTCTGCGCCAGGAGCAGGAGACGGTGACATTCATCGGCTTCGGGTTCGGCACCTGTCTGCGTGGTCCATTGCAGTTCCTCGGTGAAAAGTCTCATTTGTTGTTGCCGATTTTCCGTACCGCCCCAACCAGGCGATCGATGAAGTCTCTTATCCAGGAGTTCTCATGCGTCGTTGGCTCACTCGGTTCGTCGATTCCGTCATCCATAATCTGACGCCTGTGTCTGGCGATGAAGTTCTTCTGGGGTCACCATGGAATGTCCTTCATTCGGAAGGAAGCCAACGGGCCACTCGAAATAGAGTTCCAGATCAAAGGACAGCCAAACCGGGAATTCGGCCACAGCAGGTCCGAAACGGGCCAGTATGCTGGCAGTCAGAGCACATCCCGTACCGGTAGCGTCGTCAGTCCGTTCCCAGCCTCAAATCCTAGTGGGATTGCGGGTAAGGCCAAAGCTCGCTGTAATCCGCCGCATGGGCACCAGATCCCGCGAAGTCATATGGAGCAGCCGCATCAGCGGCGCAAAGATGAGCGCCGAACATGCGCGCGAGCGTGCCAGGGAGGCCGCTCGCGAGGCTGATCGCGCGGAAGCCTATGCGTGGTCGGTGCGGATGGAAGGCTATGGCGGCCCGGCGCAGCCGTCACCGACGATCGCGCAATGCCTGAACGGCGGCTACGGCTGGCTGGAAGTCAAATGCCACCGCTGCGAAACCCAGGCCAGCATTCCGCTCGACGCGATACGCCGGCCGCGCGACACGCCGATCTGGAAACTTGAGGCGGCGCTGAAATGCCGGTCATGCAAGAAGGGACGATACGCGCCGCCCGTCCATATGATCAAGCTGACCCGGCAGCGCGAAATCACGCCGTATGTCTGGGTGCATCCAGACGACGAGAGGTGAGGCCGCCAACTGCGGCGGCTTCACTTCGATTCCACTGCGACATTGATTTTGAAAATCGACTTCCCGGCTTCGTCCGCTACCTCGATTTGCCAGTCGGAATCATCCAACTCCAGTCGCTCGGAGATGCCCCGCGACATATCGGCGAACGTACCAGCTGCCTCTTTTTTGGCCGCGCCGTCGTCTTTACAGTCGAAACTGTTGCTCGGTCGAAGTTGGCCGCCCTGGATAATTGTGAATGAATAACGAGGCATGGGACACATTTACTCCCACGGCGCGACGGCGGCTCTTGGTCAGGCATCACTAGGATGTGGAAGTCCGGCCCGATCTGCACTCCGGTGTATTTTGCGCCCGCACGTCGGGCATTCGAAAGACTGTAGTTCGAAAGCAGCGCCATAGAGCGGATGAGGTGCGCGGCGGAAAAGTCGCGTTGCTTTTCTGCACTCAAGGCACATCGGCACAAGGTGGATGCTATACGTCGGCGCTTGATAGAAGTGCATCACGCCCGACCTTTCATGAGATACGAGGTGCTAATCTGTGGCACGCCGGTACCTTGCTCCCCCGGCGATCCATGCGGCTACCCGGCAGGGTGCTTAGTGAGCAATATTGCTCACTTTCTTACTTACGGCCGAGATTCCCGTCACCGTGCTTTTGTTCTCAGCTCCAGCCGCCACTGTCTTATTTGAAATGAAAGAGGCGGCCCACCGAGCCAGCTACTCCGCGTCCTGTGAGTGGTTTGTCGGCGTAATCGGCTTTTCAGCGTGCCCGCATTGCAGACATTCGAACGTCTTGTGTTCGGAGCCTGAATCAAATCCGCCTGTTACCAACGTGTTCTTATCGCGTTTTGGACACTGCTATTATTATGACGGGTAAGCGGCATAAAAGTTCATATCGCAAAATACCGCATTGGAGTCACATGCCGAGGCTTAGCTGTCGGAGCCGAGTTCGCCCTTGAGCCAGGCTTGCGTTTCCGCGCTTTGCATCGGATCAGGCTGGCCGCAATCTGCGCAGCGAAACGCTTTTTGGCGGGCGCTCTCTGCCAGCATCAACTTCATGCTCTTTTGGCATTGTGGGCAGACAGGCGGGTAGGGTTGAATTTGTGGCATAACGCGCCCTCGATCAGGCGGGAGCGTGCAGCACTCTCAGTCACCGATGGTTGCCGATGGCGAAGCGGTGATGACCCAAACCTAAACCGCGTATGTCCGGTAGTCGACTTAATTCGAATTTAGGCCACCGCGGTTTTCAAATCAGACCGCCGGGGGTCGCGACAGGCGGGCGTGGCAAGAGACAGTGTCCCTTACTCAAGTTCAGCGCCAATCCGGTTTTCCTTCTGCCCAGGCACTATTGACGCTTACCATCCAGCAGTAGGTTCAATGTGACATGACGGAGAATGGTCACCGACCCATACGTATCAAGCAGCGCCCCGGTCTTTGAAATGTTGCGAACCATTCAACTCCCGGGTGCTGGCCGAATTAGGCCACCAGCAGACTCAAAAGGTCACTGATTATTTTGCTCCTTCATCGAACTCATAGACCTTTGGCTACGACCATAGGGCTGATAGTCCTCGGAGGTCGCAAATGGCTGCTATTGCAAGAGTGCTCGCGCGCAATTTCTCCACAACGGCGCCGGAGACTGAAACTCTCAAATATATCGCAATGCTCTGCGGTGCTGGTCTTTTGGTGTCGCTGGTTTTGATGAGCTACGGGCTGGACCTGAGCCCCGGGTTTTTCTGAGGACGCGGGCAGTCCGGGGAACCGCTGTTGGGTTTGCGAGTCCCGACATCGTGTCAGCCGCCCTGGGACATCTCAGACGGTCTCAACTCAACCCCCGAGCTGGGGCCGTTTCATTTGGGCACCATGGTGATTGGCAGGGCTTCACGCGCAAGCTTGGTGAATTTTACCCAAGATCGGCGACACGGTGCGGCTTCCCTTGCGCGGTGGTGTTGCCCGGCTTCCAGCGCCGGACAATCCGAGCCCCGACAGTGGAACCTTCCCAGTGAACGTCTCTCAAATCTATGACGGGGAAGCTATGGAGCCGGTCGAATTGGAGATCGAGTTAGAAGAGACCGCCAAATGAGGCCGCCTTAAACCAACGCGACCGCAACGGCTAAGGCCACCAGCAATAAGGCGGTCGAACAATAAATCACCGGCAAAAACGGGTTCCGGTCAGCCATGCCTGTTCCAGTTCCGCTGGCTAGCGCCTCAAGTCACGGACGGCCTACTTCAATGAAGTATTGATCGAGGCGAACTTGGTGTTGAGCTTCGCGCCGATCCCGTTCACCACCGCGATGATAGCCAGAGCGATGCCGGCCGCGATCAGCCCGTACTCAATGGCCGTTGCGCCAGATTCATCAGCTAGAAATCGCCGGATGGTTTTCATGCGGCAACCATGGCCTGAACATCTAAAGGTTGACTGAATCCCATCACCTAAACATGCCCGCATCCAAAAGGGGCCACCCCCAAAATCAAAAGGGACCACGGAGGTCTTCAATGGCCTAATTTGAAAATGACAGTGGCCTGTTTTGATTTTTCCGTAGATTTGGGGTTAGGTTGATTGATCCACATCAATACAACCGACACGGGCGTATGCATCATTCCTTCCGATGGAGGAAGGAGCAATTATGTCAGATCACGAGGGTGGACATTCCGAGCGCGCTCAGTTTTGGCTCGACATAGAGTGGGCCGATCCAAAGCCAAATGCCGATGATGATAGGTCTGTAGCGCAGGCATTCGTCGATAAGCTATCGCAGGCTATCAAAGCACTGCCGCAGCTGGAAATGAAGTAGGCCGCCTCAGATCGGCGCGATGATTGATAACGTTTATCGCGTGCTCGAAATATATAATTTCCCTAATTAGGACAGTACCCAACTGAGGCGGCCTCGACCTCTCGGGAGCTTCCTGCCTCAATGAAGGAGCTGCTCCGCCGTCGAAAGGAGCGAGTAGGCGGGGCCGCCCTGGCCTAAGCCCGCCGCAAAATTGCCGAGCGCCTCACAAGCAATGGACAGAACTTCTCTGACGAGCCCGGGTGCACCGCCTGAGACGGCGTCGAGTTCGTCCATCGAGATTTCGGTAAATTCGGTCATGTTAGTCTCCTGTTTTTCAGGAGGGGCCATCCCCCTCATGCCCAGTAGACGCAGCAACATGGAAAGCCGTTCGGTGCCGTTCACGGGCGGTGTGATGCGAGTCACTTTGGCGAATTAGGACACTCCCCGATCCTA
The DNA here is from genome assembly GCA_963771225.1 of uncultured Pseudomonadota bacterium. Taxonomy (GTDB): domain Bacteria; phylum Pseudomonadota; class Alphaproteobacteria; order Rhizobiales; family Xanthobacteraceae; genus Bradyrhizobium. Next base: position 41,396 of record CAVYSR010000026.1, read on the forward strand.
ATTAGGACACCGAGCCTTAGGCCACTGCGAAATTCAACTTAGGCCACTAGGGGTCGAAACAGGCCAGTACCCGATCCTGCACTCAAGCGACAGGATTTGCCGCCTCCGCCGCCGGTCCCGGAACGTCAGGGAAGGGTTACTATCATGGCAGGCGAGCGCGTCTTCTTCACGGAAGAATCAAATCCGCAGAACTATTTGAAGCTGGTCGCCAGTGGCGAGGTCCGATGAGACGATGCTGGAGGCACTTGAGGATTATGTGAAGCGCCAAAAGAAGCGGCTCGCGCCAAAGCTGGAATCGCAGGCCGGATACAAAATCGATCTCGACGAAAAATGAAAGAAGCCGCCAACTGAGGCGGCCTCTCATGTTTGGAGCCTACTTCGGGCTGCCTCCAAAAAGAATGCCAGCCAATGCTCCGATCGCAGTAATTTCATAAATTCCGAAGCTGATGTCGAGGGCGCTGTAGTGCGGCACCGTGCCCTGAACCCCGTAGTCAGGGTTTTTCAGGACGAGCTGGTTTATTTGTCCATTATTCATCATGCCGCCAACAACGGCATCGAGTTCGCCGTCTGAGAGAGAATTGATTTCGCGTTCCATTTCCATCTCTTGTTGTTCGACGAAGGGACCATCCGCATCGTCTGTGCAGCAGGCTAGGCGCGGCGCGAAGCCACCGCCGTGAGATGGATCACGGACCGTTCCGCTCTGCGAAATAGGCCACTGCGAAATTCAAATTAGGCCACTAGGGTTTAAAACGGGCCAGTACCCGGGATCGGGTACTGGCCCCTTTCTTATCCCCTGCTAAATGCAGTGGTCCCTTTTGATTTTGGGAGTGGCCCCTTTTGAAAATGTGACTCATATCACGGTGACAATGAACCAGCCCGCATACCCCTTGTCGTCACGGCTGGCGGGAATGATCCCGTCCCGAGACAAAGGGAAATGCCATGACCGGGTTGAATAACGAAGTCCGCGAAATGCCCATCGACGGCTTGACCATTGACGAACTGGACGCCGTGAGCGGCGGCGGCATCATCAAGAATTTGATAGCCTTGGCGAATTTGGAACAATACATCAAGGACTTGAAGGAAGGCCGCATAAAAATCTACACGGGACCGCTTACATAAAGGGCGAAAACGCAAGAGGCCGCCTCAGTTGGCGGCCTCTTTCGGTTTTAAGAATGCCCTCATAGCAGTAAGCATCTTGATCACTTCGTCCGCTTCATCTTGGCTGGTCAAATTGAACGCGCCCGAAACTCGGTCAGGTCCCAACGTGATCTGAAACGGAGGCGCTGTCACTCCCGTAGAGGCAGTGGCAGATACGCCATGCAAGAGGGTAGCTTGGCCGATATCTGGCGCTGCGGGCGTGATGGGTCGCGCTTCCATCGAAGCCCTCAAGGCGACGCCAGCGAAGGCGCTGGGCGTTGCGGACCGCACTTGGGTCATTGGGGAGCTTATCGACGCCGCGCTTGCTACTCAGCCGATTACCCCGGTCCCGACCGCACCGGAACGGCGCAAGCGGTTCACGGTAATTGATGGTGGCCGCTCTTAAGAGCGGCCACGCACCTTAGTTCTTCGCTTTGGCTCTTTGATTCTCAATAGATGTATTTCACTAGGGATGCGGTTTTCTTCCTCATCCAGCTTATAGACGATTAGGACATCCCCCGTGATTTGTCGCTTTGTGAACAGCAGATTCCGGATTGATGGTCTTGTCCAACTTCATCGGAACCCGGTCCTCAAAAAGAGACGGGATATGTGCAGCCCATCCAATCTTGCCCCGATCCCGATCCATTGCATGAATTACGATGCGCTTATTATTTTCAAACTGAGTATCTGTCTTTTCGGCATCTTCGACCGTTTGAGGAATCGCAAACTGAGGGATTTCCATCAAGGCTGGCGAGGAGATAAAGCTTCCATTAGGTGCAAGTATCCTGGCGTTCTCTTTGCCGGCGGTGGGCGCAAAAAATCCACGCACGAGTGATGATACTTGGGATACCTTTTTCCCGCCGTACCTGGCGCGGACGGCAGTATCGATTTGAGCGGGTGCGGTTTGGATCAAATCGCCTGCGACAAGAGTCAGATTGTGGTAGTCGCCGTCTAAGGCCTTTTTGCCGCGCGAAGGGAAGAGCATATCAATTGTTTTGCTTATCCCGTAAATCGCAATAATCATTACTAAGAGCGAAAGCACAGTATGATAGTGATCCGGCACTACTATGCCGGTCAGGTCGGTAATTATTTTCGGCACATCGCGCTCCAACTTTGGCTGGAACGCTGCGACCAATGCAACGACAAATGCCTCTTTGAGAGGAGACTCTTGAACAACTCGCCGGACAGACACTGTCGCCCGCTCGATAAGCAACCCGGGGATAAGGGCTTCGAGAAGCAACACCGCTTCTTTGACCAACTTCTCGTTCGCAACCAAACTTTCCGCAATGGCAGAAATGCTGGAATCTCCGTCCAGATCGTATTGGACGAAATGGTTAAGCGATGCCTCCACGCCGAAGTCCCCCCATCCACGGGCGTGATGCTACAATGACTGGTTGTAAGTGGAAATGCTCTCTCTCGGTCCCAGTGGCCCCTTTCACTCATGACGAGTGGTCCCTTTTGGGGTCAGACATGGCAAAAGGGGCCAGTACCCGGGATCGCATAAGAACAGATTGACAACTAGAACAAAAAGAGAACATTATCCCGGGCTCCCGTCAACCCGGAAACCGATCATGTCGCAAAGCACCGCGCCCGAGTCACAGGCCGATGCTGACCGGCTGGAGGCCGCGGCGGACCAAGCGATAGCGGTATGCGGCGGCGACGTTCGCGCCGCGCTGAAGGCGATGATCGTCGCGAATGAGTTTCTGGAATCGGAAGTCAGCGAATTGATGAAAGCCGTTTCCCGCGCCTATGTGCGAGGGAGATTTCAAACCTATTCCGGCTGATCGGAACGAACATCATGATGTCTGTTCGTCGAGGTCGTCGCGGCTCCATCTGTTTCCTGGAGTTGACCGCCCGGCGGGCAAATCACCGAGTCGCATGTCCAGCCCTTCGCGCAAAAATATTCCTGTTCACTTTCGACGCAAATCACCTGCATATCCTTTGCCATCCCGGCCCACTCAGAGGGGCGTTTCGCGATCGTCACGGACGTTGGGTGCGGGATGCGATGGACGCGGCATGTCAAAGGACGAATGACATTGCGCGCGGACGGCAAAGTCGTGTGGTCCTGACGCCCCGACGCTGGCGTCAAGTTGGTGAACGAAATTTCACCAACGACGGTGGCAAACAAGCCCGGTCACCGGGGAGAGCGCGAAATAAGCCGTTAAAACCATTGCGCAGGGAAGGCCGGGTGTTCCGGTGACCTGTGGTGACTAACGCGCGTGCTTTCTACCACTGCACGCGCGGCCGCGGGTGCAACGGGCACCCGGCTTTCCCTGCGCCCTCTGATTTTCGAGGGCGGAACTTTCAAACAAAACTCGGGCGCAAGGCGCGGCGAGATCGCGAAACTGTATCTTACCGTCATTGCGAGACGAAGCGAAGCAATCCACTCTTGCTTTCTTGCTGCCTCATGGATTGCTTCGCTTCGCTCGCAATGACAGTTGGAGCCGTCGTGGCTCTTCAAAACCAGAAGTCTGTGCTCATGCTCGACCGCTCCGAGTTGCGTTTTGGGCCTTTCAGGCCTAAAGCATCCGGACCTCAATCAAATCCGCCATTGATGCGGCTGTGCAATCGGCCAGGCGCGCCAGCTTCGACCCGTCGGTTCGAAGCGCCGCGCCATATTCCCAGCGTCAACGCCAACCAGAATCGGCCATCTCGTGACACTCCCGACCACCAGCGCGCCGCTCGCTCGAGCCCTGGCTGAGCGCAACTACGATCAACTGACCCCGGTCCAGACCGCCGTGCTCGCGCCGGCAGCGCTTGACCGCGACCTTCTGGTTTCGGCGCAGACCGGCTCCGGCAAAACCGTCGCTTACGGGTTGGCCATGGCCAAGGATATTCTTGGGGGTGCCGAGCGGTTCGCGCGGGCCGCCGCGCCGCTTGCCCTGATCGTCGCGCCGACGCGCGAGCTTGCCTTGCAGGTGCAGCGCGAACTGGCATGGCTCTATCAATATGCCGATGCGCGCGTGGTTTCCTGCGTCGGCGGCATGGACCCGCGCCGCGAGCAGCGCGAGCTTGCCGCGGGCGCGCATATCGTGGTCGGCACGCCGGGACGGCTGTGCGATCATCTGCGCCGTGGCCGGCTCGACGTTTCGGAACTGAAGGCTGTCGTGCTCGACGAGGCCGACGAGATGCTCGATCTCGGCTTTCGCGAGGATATGGAATTCATCCTCAAGACTACACCGGAGACGCGCCGCACCCTGTTGTTTTCGGCAACTTTGCCGCGCGGGATCGTCACGCTGGCCAAGCAGTTTCAACACCAGGCTTTTCGCGTCGAGGTCGGCGGTGATGAAGGCGGTCATGCCGATATCGAATACCGCGCCATCCGCATTGCCGCCGGCGATGTCGAGCACGCGGTCGTCAATGTGTTGCGATTTCTGGAGTCACCGAGCGCGCTGGTGTTTTGCAACACGCGCGATGCCGTCCGGCATTTGCAGGCGATGCTGCTGGAGCGCGGCTTCTCCGTGGTCGCTCTATCCGGCGAATTGACGCAGAACGAGCGAACCCAGGCGTTGCAGGCGCTGCGGGACGGGCGCGCGCGCGTCTGCGTCGCCACCGACGTGGCGGCGCGCGGCATCGACCTGCCCAAGCTCGACCTCGTCATTCACGCCGATCTGCCGAATGACGCCGAGGTGATGCAGCATCGCTCCGGCCGCACCGGCCGCGCCGGCCGCAAGGGTGTCAGCGTTCTGCTGGTGGTGCCCGCGCGCCGGCGGCGCGCGGAATTGCTGCTGAATCTCGCCGGCATCGAAGCCGCGTGGGTCACGGCTCCCACCCCGGATGAAATCCGCAAGCTCGATCAGGATCGCATGCTGGGGGATGCGCTGTTCACGGAGGAGGCGACCGAGGATGATCTGGTGCTGGCGCGGGCGTTGCTCGCCGAGCGGTCGCCCGAGGACATCGCCACGGCGCTGGCGCGGCTTTATCGTGCGCGGCTGCCGTCGCCCGAGGACATTCTCGATCCCGGCCAGGGCGCTAGTCGATCGCGCGACGATCGCGGCCGGGAAAAGCATGGCCGAACGCCGCGCGATGACGATCGCGCATCCGCACCGCGATCGAAGCCGGGAAAGCCGTCGAAGCGTCACGTCATGGAACAAGGCAGCGTCTGGTTCCGCGCCGCCATCGGGCGAAGAAAGAATGCCGAAGCGCGCTGGCTGTTGCCGATGATCTGCCGGCGCGGCGGTATCGAAAAGCAGGACATCGGCGCCATCCGCATTCTCGACACCACCACCGAGTTCGAAATTTCCGAGCGCGTCGCCGAAATCCTTCGCGGTCAAAGTCCAGCGTCCCGACAAGGAAGATAACATCCGTATCGAGGCGCTGGCAGCGGCCCCGCGGGAACAGCCGCCTTCGGAGCAGCCGTCGCACTCGCCTCGGCGCGAAGGCGGTGAGACCGGGCGCGCCCCGCATCAGAACGACAAATTTCAAGGTGAAAGAGGCCCGAAGCAACACGGCAAGCCTCGCCATGACAGCGAGCCGGGATTTGGCAAGCCGCCGGCTTTTAAAAAGAACAAGCGATCGCGAGACAATCCATCGCGAGACAATCCCGCGTCCCAGGGGGCGCCGGCGCGAGCCGCGTTCGGAAAAAAGACGAAGAAGAACCGTCGAGGCTGACATACCGGATCGAGAGCAAAACTTGACATCTCCGGTTTGCGCGCGCACATTTTTCGAAGATTATTCGACTTTTGGTGAGGCATGAATTTCGAACTTCCCGACGATCTGGTCATTTGGCAAAAACAAGTGCGCGAGTTCGTGCGCGCGGAATTGCAGCCGCATGATGCCGCGATCGAACAGACCGGGCGCGTTCCCGAAAGTGCGATGGCCGGACTGCGCCGCATGGGTCTGTTCGGAACCAACACGCCGAGGCAGTTCGGCGGTCTCGGGCTGTCGATGCTCGGAAGCTGCCTCGCGATCGAGGAAGTCGCGAAGGCGCACACCGCCTTTTATTATCTGAGCGGTGTCAATGTTCACATTGGATCCAAGGCGATCGAATTCTTTGGCGGCCCTGACGTGCGCAACCGTTGGCTGCCGGAACTGGCGAGCGGCCGGATCATCGGCGCCTTCGCGCTGACCGAGCCCGGCGCCGGCTCCGATGCCGCACGGATCACCACCACCGCGCGCCAGGACGGCGCGTCGCATTACATCCTCGACGGCACCAAGACCTATATCACCAACGCGCCGGTCGCCGGCGTCTTCACGGTGTTTGCAACCTGCGATCCAGCGCTGGGCGCCAAGGGCATTTCGGCCTTTGTCGTCGACGCGGCGACACCGGGGTTGCGGATCGGCCGCACGGTCGAGATGGCGGCGGGACGCGGATCGGAACATGCCGAGGTCATTTTCGAGAATTGCCGGGTGCCGCGCGAGAACCTGCTCGGACAGGAAGGCGAGGGATTTGCCATCGCGATGCGCTGTCTCGATGCCGGCCGCACGCATTGGGGCGCGTATTGCGTCGGTGCTGCGAGCCAGCTTGCTCGATTATGCCGTCGAGCACGTTTCGGTGCGCGAGGCATTCGGGCGGAAACTGCGCGATCATCAGGGGCTCGAATGGACCATCGCCGATATGGCGAGCGCGCTTCACGCCGCCCGGCTCGTCGCCTATGAAGCGGCGTGGCGCTACGACCAGGGCGATGCCGCAGCCCGCACGGCGGCGGCGGCGTTGTCGAAATACACCGGCGCCGAGATGGTCCAGCGCGTCGCCGACAGTACCCTGCAATTGTTCGGCGGATCGGGCTATTCGAAGGACCTGCCGATCGAACGGATCTGGCGGGAGACCCGCGTGGTCCGGATTCTCGACGGCACCTCCGAGATCATGCGGCAGATCATCGCGCGCCATGCGTTCCGGACGCATGAGCGCAGGAACACGCCGAACTGAAGCGCAAGGCTCGTCGGGGGAAATCAGGTGGCGAGTACCACACTCAAGCTGAAACAGCAGCGCAGCCGCGACCGGCGCCAACAAATTCTCGCCGCGGCGACCAAGTTATTCGGTGCGCGCGGCATCGACCGCACCTCGCTGACCGAGATTGCGTCGACCGCCAAGGTGCCGCTCTCCAGCCTTTACGACTATTTTGCGGACAAGCAGGCGCTGGTTCTCGAAGTGCCCGAGGAAAACTTCGCCGCGCTCTATGCCCGTACCGAACCGCTGCTCAAGAGCAGAGCCGACGCCGTCGAGCAGCTTCGCATCACCTATCTGACCAACTTCGAATATATCGCGGAAAACCCCGGCTGGGGCCGGGTGTTCTTTCTGGAGATCTGGCCGAGCGTGATTGCCGCGGAGCCGAAAATCAAAAAATCCGTCGACCGCTATGCGCTGCGCTACGTGCAATTGATCAAGCAGGCGGTTAGAGCGGGCGTCTATCGAAAGAACCTCGATCCGTATCTGGCGATGTCGCTGTTGATGGGAGGCATGTGCCATGTCACCGCGGTGTGGCTGCTCTACGGTCGCAAATACGATTTGGTTAGAAAAGGCAGGGCCGTGTTCGCGACCCTGCATGACGGGTTCCTGGCCTCTTAGCCCTCGCGGCGGCAAAACTAAATCTGACAGAAACGAAATTCGATGCGATCCTTAGCTCTCTATCCGGTTCGTTCCGGCCAGTCCTGCCGCCAAAGCGAGACTGAGCTGCAATGCACAAAGCGGGGGAAGTCATGAGTTCACAAGACATCGCGGGATCAGTAAACCCTGCCGCCGATCCCACCGCGGCGATGCGCCGCCGCGTGGTGATGGCTTCGACCTTGGGAAACGCCTTCGAATGGTTCGACTACGGCATCTACGGGATGTTCGCGCCGATCATCTCAAAGCTGTTCTTTCCGGCCAGCAGCGAGGTCACCTCGCTGCTGCTGACCTTTGCGACATTCGCGGTCGCCTTTGCGATGCGTCCCTTGAGCGGCGTCCTGTTCGGGCTCTATGCCGATCGGCTGGGGCGCAAGCGAACGCTGACGCTGATGATCATGATGATGGCGGTCGGCACCGGGATGATCGGTTTGCTGCCGACCTATGCGGCGATCGGCATCGCGGCGCCACTGCTGATGGTGGTCGCAAGATTGATCCAGGGCATCTCCGTCGGCGGCGAGTTCGCCAACGCCACCGCGATGCTGGTCGAGTATGCGCCGGAGAACCGCCGCGGCTATTACGGCAGCTTCCAGATGGTGTCGCAGGCGCTCGGCTTCACGGCCGGCGCGCTGCTGGCGTATCTGGCCACGACCTACGCATCGCCCGCGGCGCTCGAAAGCTGGGGTTGGCGGCTGCCGTTCCTGCTTGGAATATTGATCGGCCCGTTCGGCTATTGGCTTCGCTCCAGCATCGACGAGACGCCGGAATTCCAGCGCTATCTGCAATCGATGCAGAAGCCGGCGAACACGCCTCTGGTCGAGCTCTTCACGGTGCATCCGCGCGAACTCGTGGTCGGCTTCTGCATCGTGGTGATGGGCACGGTTTCCTACTATGTGATGCTGCTCTATATCCCGATCTATGCCGTTCGCCAGCTCGGGTTGCCGATGAGCGGCGTTCAACTCTCGTCCGTGCTGTCGACGGTGCTGATCGTCATCTTCTGTCCGTTTGCCGGCAGCCTTTCCGATCGCATCGGCCGGCGGAAGATCGTTCTGCCGGCGGCGATCATCTATGCCGTCGTGGTGTGGGTCGCGGTGCACCAGCTGCTCGCGGAGCCATCGCTTGGCCGATTGATCATCGCCCAGATGGCGACGTCGCTGGTGATGGCGTTCCTGTGGGGGCCGACGCCCGTGATGTTGATGGAATTGCTTCCCGTCGGGGTTCGTTCGACCGGGGTGGGGCTGATCTATAACGTCGCCGTGGCGCTGTTCGGCGGGCTGGCGCCGTTTATCGTCACCTGGCTGATTGCTACCACCGGCGACAAAGCGAGCCCGGCCTATTACGTCGCCTTCTCCGCATTGGTGGGCGTGTTCGGCCTGCTGCTGATGCGCGAGCGGCCTCGTTGATGGCTACCGGATGCTCAGGTGCTGCCCTTCGCCGCCTTGGCGCGCTCGGCATCCCGCAATTCCCGTCGCAGGATTTTTCCGGTCGTCGTCATCGGCAGCGTGGCGACGAATTCGATGTCGCGCGGCACTTCATGCCTGGCCAGATGCTCGCGCACGAAATTGCGGACTTCCTCGACCAGCGCCTGGCTCGGCGATATGCCCGCTTTCAGAATGATAAAGGCCTTGATCGATTCGGTGCGAACCGGATCCGGCACGCCGACCGCCGCCGCCATCACCACCGCGGGATGACGAGCCAGCGCGTCCTCGATTTCGGAAGGTCCGATGCGATAGCCGGCGCTGGTGATGACGTCGTCGGCGCGGCCGTGGAACCAGAAATAGCCGTCTTCGTCGCAACTCGCCAGATCGCCCGTTATCAGCCAGCCATCGGCATATTTGTTGCGGGTCGCTTCGGGGTTTTGCCAGTATTCCGAGCATCATCACCGGATCGGGACTGCGAAAGGCAAGATTGCCGATGGTGCCGGCCGGCCAAGGGTTGGCCGGAATTCGTCGACGATTCCGGCGACATGACCGGGGACAGCACGTCCGAGCGATCCGGGCTTGACCGGCATCATGTTGCCGTTCGAGGCCAGCACGAGATTGCATTCGGTCTGGCCGAACATTTCGTTGATCGGCACCCCGAGTGCGCCGGTCGACCATTCATGAAGTTCCTTGCCGACCGATTCGCCGCCGGAAATGATGGTGCGCAAATCGAGGCCATAGCGCTTAACCGGATCGGGAATCTGGCGCATCACCCGCAGCATGGTCGGCGTCAGCAAGGTGGTCCGCACCCGGTGACGGCCCATCATGGTGAAAGCCTGCTCGGGGTCGAAGCGCGGCGCGCGAAACGTCAACACCGGCACGCCGTGAAACCAGGCCGGCATCAGTACGTCCATCAACCCGGCGAGCCAGGCCCAGTCGGCAGGGGACCACATGCAGTCGCCCGGCTGCGGGAACGAATCGAAGCCCATCTCGGCTCCCGGCATGTGTCCGAGCATCGAGCGGTGGGCCTGCAACGCGCCTTTCGGGTTGCCTGTTGTGCCCGAGGTGAAATTGAGGAACGCCGGATCGTCGGCCGCGGTGTCGACGTTTTCGAAATGGTCACGCGCGGGTTCGATCGCCTTGGCAATGGAAGCCGCGTTCGGCGCCGCGCCATCGATCAGGAAGACGTGCTTCATCGTCAGGCGCGACAAGCCTGGCCTTCTCCACCGACGGCAAATTGGCAAGGTCGGTGATGACGACCCGCACACCGACGGCGTTGAGGCGATAGGCGACCGCGTCGGCCGCGAACAGGATCGAAGTCGGAACCGAGACCAGTCCCGCCTTCCAGCAGGCGACGTGCCCGATCGCGGTCCAGGCGTTCTGGCCCAGCAGCAGCATTACCCGATCGCCTTTGACGAGGCCGAGCGACACAAGAAGATTGGCCAGCTGGTTGGCCTTCCGCTGCACCTCGCGAAAGGTCATCTTCCAGGTCTTGCCGTCGCTGTCCTCGCCGATCATCGCGACCTTGCCGGGATCGCCGGCGTGACGGTCGCAGACATCGGCCGCAATGTTATAGCGCGCCGGGATGTTCCAGCGGAACGACGCATATAGTTGTTCGTAATTAGGCCGGTCCGGCATCGCTCGTCACCTCTTCATCGGATCGTTCTTCGCCAGGATGCGCCGCGCCAGCACGTGGCGATGCACTTCCGACGGACCGTCATAGATACGAAACGGCCGGATGTCGCGATAGATCCGTTCCACGACGGTGTCGCGGGTGATGCCGATCGCGCCGAGAATCTGCAGGCAACGGTCCACCACCCGGCCCAGCGCCTCCGAGCAGAACACCTTGGTCATGCTGGTCTCGTCGCGCGCCTTTTCGTGCTGATCCAGCATCCAGGCGGTATGCCAGATCGCCAGCCGCGACAGATGCAGGTCGATCTCATTGTCGGCGAGCATGAATCCAACCCCCTGATGCTCGCCGAGGGTTTTACCAAACGAATGCCGGCGCCGGGCATGCTCCACCGCGATCGCCTGGCAACGCCGCGCGGCTCCGAGCCAGCGCATGCAATGGGTCAGCCGCGCAGGCCCGAGGCGGACCTGGGCATTGCGAAAACCCTGGCCGACCTCACCCAGCACGCGATCCGGCGTGACACGAACGCGATCGAACGAGACTTCGGCATGGCCGCCGGGTGAATTCGAATCGATCGTGTCCAGCATCCGCTCGACGCGAAATCCGGGCGCGTCGATATCGACAAAGAACATCGTCGCGCCGAGATCCTTGCCGAAGGGGTCGAGCGTGCGCGCCATCACGATGTTGAATGCGGCGTCCGGCACGCCGGTGATCATGTACTTCTTGCCGCTGATCAGGAAGTCACTGCCGTCCTGTTGGGCGATGGTGTTGAGCAGCGACGGATCCGAGCCGGCGCCGTCGCTGACGGTCTCCGTCATCGAGAACACCGACCGGATTTCGCCGCGCACCAGCGGCGCCAGCCATCGCGCCTTCTGCTCGGGCGTAGCAATGGCATTGAGCAAATTGACGTTGCCCTCGTCAGGCGCCTGGATGTTCAGTGCCAGCGGACCCAGGGTCGACCAGCCGGCGGCCTCGAACACGACAGCCATGCCGCGATGATCCAGCCCAAGCCCGCCATATTGTTTCGGGGCGTGCGGCGACAGCAATTGTGCCTGCCGCGCCAGGCCGACGAGTTCGCGGCGCAGGGATTCGGGCGCACCGTGTGCGGTCTGCCGCGGATCGTTTTCGTAAGGCACGATTTTATCGGCGATGAAGGCTTCCACCCGGTCGCGCAGCCCAACCAGCTCGGCCGGAAGTTCGAAATCGATCATTCAATGGTTCCCTTTTTCAGGCATCGCGCGCCCGGCAAGCTCGATGCCGCGTGCGAACAGCAACGGAATCGAAGGCGCGAATCGCTCCCACAAGACGTCCTGACGCTTGCCGGTGCGATGAAGTTTGACATTGAGGCAGGCGATCGAACCGAGACGATAATGTGCCAGTGCCTGATACCATTCCACATTGTGGTAGGCCGGGCCGCCGGCCGCGCGATAGGCGCCGATCAGGTCTTGCGCGGAAACCGGAGCGACCGGCTGCCAGCTCTCGTGCCACGCCTCGCTGTCGGACATCATCAGGATCCAGCCGAGGTCGAGGCCTTGCGCGCCGATCGAGGCCAATTCCCAATCGATCAATCCACCAGCCTGACCGTTTTCATAAAGGATATTGCCGGGCTGGAAATCGCCATGGATGACGCCGACCGGCGCTTCATCCGGCAACCGCGATGCCAGCAATGCGCCAAGCTCGGTGCCCGCGGCCAGCCAGTTGGGATCCTGCGCGTGCCGCAGCACGTTCTTCCAGCGCTCGACTTCCTCGCTCAATGGTTGCGGCTTCTCCCAATCGGGCAGCGCCCGTTGCCAATCGACGGTATGGACCCGCGCCAACAGCCGCGCCGCCTGAAGCCAGAGGTCGCGAACTCTCGCGTCGTCGCGCGAAAACGACGCATGCGGCTCCCAGACCAGGAACACCCGCCCGGGCATCCGTTCCATCACCAGGAAGGGTGTTCCCAATTGGTCCTCGTCCGGCGACGCCCAGGGGATTTCCGGGACCGGCAGTCCGGCTTGTTTGAGGGCGCGCAGCAGAGGGGCTTGCCGGAAAACATCAGTATTGCCGCGGCGCGTGACCCCGACGGGCGCCGTCTTCAGCACATAAGAACCGAGCGGCGCTCCGTCCGGGTCAACCACGTCGAACCCGAAGGTAAGGCCGGCATGGCCGTCTTCCATGATGCCGAAATTGATTACCCGCGTGCCGGCGCCGCGCTCGGACTCCATCAGGCGCTGCAGCCGATCGGCCAGGTCGGTCCGTTTCGGGTCGTCGGCAAACGTGGAGTTTGGAATGTTTGACATGCGTTGGCGCAGGCTCCGCTCGGCAATTATCGCAAGAACTCTGGATATTCAATCGTCGCCATCTGAGGCGGCATGGTCGGGTCGATCATTTCCCTGAGACGAGCGGCCCGGTGGTTTCCCAGGCGGTGCCGTTGAAACGCAGCATTTGCATCGACTTGATGGGGCCGTGATCGGTCTTGGAGATGCTGATGGTAATTCCCGGCAGCAGCATCGGAACTTCCATGTTTCGGATGCTGTGGAGCGCATTCATCAGCGCCTCGCGCGTCAGTTGCGGCCCGGCCATTTCCAGCGCCTGGTGCATGGCGTAGGCCATTCCATAACCATAGGCATTCAGCCAGTCGGTCTTAGATCCGGACGGATAATATTTGTCCATGAAGGCCGTCCATGCCTTGAAGTCGGGCGCATCGCGCCACTGCGGATCGGATGGTTGCTTGGTGTAGGACGACGAGATGATGCCGACCGATCGCTCGAGGCCCGCGCCGGTCAAGACGGGATCGATTGAATTCGACACGCTTGGCAGGATGATGAGCGGCTTCCAGCCGAGATTGTCGACGGCGCGGATCGACTGTGCGGCGAATTTCGGGGTAGTCAGGCTGAGGAAGACGGTCGCGCCAGTGTTCTTCAGCCGCGCGATCGGCGAATCCACCGTTGGGTCGGAAAGTTCATAGCTTACCGCGTCGATGATCGCGTTCGACCGCTCGCCGAGCCCGTCTTTCAGCCCACTGAGAACGGCTTTGCCGAAGTCGTCATTCTGGTAGAGCACAGCGATCCTGGGGTCCTTGATGTTGTCCAGGATGTACCTGGCATAGATCCGGCCTTCGGTTGCATATTCGACATTCCAGCCGATGCTCCACGGAAATTTCTCCGGCTGGTTCCATCGCTCGGCGCCCGACGTGACAAATATCTGCGGCACCTTCTTCTGGTTCAGGTAGCTCTGGGTTGCCGCCGATGTCGGCGAGCCGAGTGGCATGAAGATCGCGAAGACCTCTTCATCCTCCACCAGCTTGCGGGTCTGCTCGACGGCCTTCGGCGGAGAATAGCTGTCGTCAAGGCTGATGACTTCGACCTTGCGTCCGTGAATTCCGCCTTTGTCGTTCACCATCTCGAAATAGGCGATCGCAGACCTCGCGATCGTGCCGTAGGAGGATGCGGGTCCGCTGTAGGGCGCCGTGTTTCCGAGTTTGATCTTGGTGGATGAAACTCCCGGCGCCTGCTCCTGAGCTGACGCCGGCGTGGCCAGCGCCAGTATTGCGCCCAATAAGAAAGACCCCATTCTCAGCAGCATTTCCATTTCCCCGGTTTTTATTTTGATTATTGACCGGCGGTCTTCTGACTGCCGGGCCTTTACCCCTGTCTTATCGCCGCGCCTTTCTGGTTCGTGGCCTGCGCGCCAGTCCCTCGGTGAGACGATCGGTGAACTCTTCCGAAATTGCCTTCGGCGACAATGGCCCGTCGGATCGATACCAATGCCCGATCCAGTTCAGCGATCCGGCGATGGCAAAGGCCGCCAGCTTCGCGTCGCACGGCTTGATCGAGCCGTCGGAGATGCCCTCGGTGATGTAGCCGCGAAAGGTATGGTCGATGCTCCGCTTGGCGGCGCGAACGATTTCGGCATTTTTGTCGCTGAGATCGCGCACGTCGAACCGCACCAGGCTGGCGCCGAAATCGGTGGCCATGACTTCGCCATAGGCGCGCACCAGCTTGCGCAACTTGACGAGGCCGGTGCCGCCTTCGGCATTGATGCCGGCGATAAGGTCGTCGACGCGCTCCTGTCCCATCGCCCAGCACTCGAACAGGATTTCGTCCTTGCCGCGAAAATAATTGTAAAGCGCGGGCTTGGTGATGTTCAGCCGTTCGGCGACATCGGTGAGGGTGGCGCGGTGGTAGCCCTGTTCCAGGAACAGGGCTACGGCGGCGCGTAACACCGCTTCACGTTTCTCGTCGCGCGCGCGCCGGCGGCTCTCAAACGGAAGCCAGGGTGACGGATCGGAGGGCGGCGGCATGTCCATTTCGGTTTCGCTCAGGTCGCGTTGAGCCCGTATTGACTCAACGGGCAAGTCCATATATTACCCGTGGGTAACAAAAAGTCCATCGGGTAATTTTTGGAGGCTCGGATGTCATCTTCGGTATATGTGGCCGGTGTCGGCATGATCCCGTTTGTCAAACCCGGCGCCAACGCGCCGTATCATGTGATGGGGACGGAAGCGACCCGGCTGGCGCTGAGCGACGCCGGGCTCGATTACGGCCTGATCCAGCAGGCCTATGTCGGGTATGTCTATGGCGACTCGACCTGCGGTCAGCGTGCGCTTTACCCGGTCGGAATGACCGGTGTTCCGATCATCAACGTCAACAACAACTGCTCGACGGGTTCGACCGCCCTGTTCCTGGCGCGGCAGGCGATTGCGTCGGGCGCGCTCGATTGCGTTCTCGCGCTCGGCTTCGAGCAGATGAAGCCCGGTGCGCTCGGCGCCGTCTTCACCGATCGTCCCAGCGCGTTTGACGATTTCGACGCGGCCGCCGACAAGCTGGTCGATGCCCCCGGCGTTCCCTTGGCATTGCGTTATTTCGGCGGCGCTGGTCTGAGCCACATGAAGAAATACGGCACGCCCTTGACGTCGTTCGCCAAGGTTCGCGCCAAGGCCAGCCGCCACGCCAAGAACAATCCGCTGGCGCTGTTTCGTAAAGAGGTGACCGCCGAGGACGTGATGAACGACCAGGTGATCTGGCCCGGCGTGATGACGCGGCTGATGGCGTGCCCGCCGACCTGTGGCGGTGCCGCGGCTATTCTGGTCTCGGAGAAATTCGCCAGCCAGCATGGCCTGCGCAAGGACGTCCGGATTGCCGCGCAAGCCATGACCACGGATACCGCTTCCACGTTTGATTCCGGTGACATGATGCGGGTCGTCGGCTTTGACATGGCCCGCGATGCGGCGAACAAGGTCTATCAGGCCGCGGGCGTCGGTCCCGAAGACCTTGACGTCGTCGAGCTGCATGACTGCTTCGCCCACAACGAACTGATCACCTATGAAGCGCTCGGGCTTTGCCCCGAGGGCGGCGCGGAACGTTTCATCGACGATGGCGACAACACCTATGGCGGCAAGTTCGTCACCAATCCCTCCGGCGGATTGTTGTCGAAGGGCCATCCGCTCGGCGCCACCGGGCTCGCGCAATGCTATGAGCTGACGCGTCAGTTGCGCGGCACCGCCGCGGCAACCCAGGTCGACGGCGCACGACTGGCGCTGCAGCACAATCTCGGCCTCGGCGGCGCCTGCGTCGTGACGCTGTACGAACGCGCCTGAGGCTACGGACATGGTCGATCAATCCGCCGTCGGGCGCAGCTTTACGTCAGTCACCGCGCGTGTCGAACCCGGGCGCTTGCGCTATTTCTTTGACACGCTGAAGGAAACCAATCCGGTCTATCGGGATGCCGAAGCCGCGCGCGCGCAAGGTTATGCGGCGCAGCCGGTGCCGCCCACCTATCTGTTCTGCCTGGAAATGATGGATGCGACCGTGCCGTTCGAGATGTTGACGCTGCTCGACATCGACCTCGCCCGGGTTCTGCATGGCGAACAGAGTTTCGTTTATCACGCTCCGGTCGTCGTCGGCGATACGCTGACCTTCAGGCCGCGCGTTGCCAGCGTCACCGACAAGAAGGGCGGCGCCATGACGCTGATTGTGGTCGAGACCCCGGTGACCAATCAGCAGGGCATCGTTGTCGCGGACATCTCGCGAACGATCGTGGTGCGTAACGGGAGGCCATCATGAACGCGGTTGCAACGGCTGCCGTCGGCCAACGCGTCGTTCACAAGACGTTTCCGCCGATCACGCGGCACACTTTGGCGCTGTATTGCGGAGCCTCGGGCGATCATAACCCGATACATGTCGATCTGGATTTCGCCCGCGCGGCGGGTTTTCCCGATGTGTTCAGCCACGGCATGCTGGTCATGGCCTATCTGGGCCAGGCGCTGACCGACGCGGTTTCACCGTCCAGCATCCGTTCGTTTTCGACGCGCTTTTCCGCGATCACCCAACTCGGCGCCCGGCTGACCTGCGAGGGGCATGTCGCCGAGCTGTTCGAAGCCAAGGGCGAGCGGCGCGCACGGCTGGCGCTGACCACCAAGGATGAGAATGGCGAAGTCAAACTCGCGGCCGAGGCCGTGATCGCGATTTAAATCCGAGAATACCTACCCCAAAATATCTCAAGGACATCTCAAGGAAACCTGATGACCAAACTTGCGGGAAAAGTTGCGTTGATCACTGGATCCGGCCGCGGCATCGGCCGGGCCATCGCCTTGAAGCTGGCCGGCGAGGGCGCCAGTATCGTGGTCAACGATCTGGATTCAGCGCCCGGCGATGCGGTCGCCGCTGAAATTGTCGCCGCGGGCGGCAAGGCCATCGCCGTCAACGGCAGCGTTTCCGACCCGGGGTTTCCCGATCGTTTTGTCGGCGCTGCGGTGGAA
Source organism: uncultured Pseudomonadota bacterium (assembly GCA_963771225.1). GTDB lineage: Bacteria > Pseudomonadota > Alphaproteobacteria > Rhizobiales > Xanthobacteraceae > Bradyrhizobium. Next base: position 58,867 of record CAVYSR010000026.1, read on the forward strand.
AAGCTGGGCGGCCTCGACATCATCGTCAACAACGCCGGTTATACTTGGGACTCAACCATCCAGAAAATGACCGACGAGCAATTCCAGGCCATGCTCGACGTGCATCTGGTCGCGCCGTTTCGCATCCTGCGCGCGGCCGCCGAGCCGATTCGGATTTTCGCAAAGAAGGAAGCCGAAGCCGGCCGCGAGGTGTTCCGCAAGGTCGTCAACATCTCGTCGATCGCCGGGCTTTACGGCAACGCCGGGCAGGCCAGTTATTCGTCGGCTAAAGCGTCTCTGGTCGGATTGACGCGCACCATGTGCAAGGAGTGGGGCCGCTACAAGGTCAACGTCAATTGCGTTGCCTTCGGCTTGATCAACACCCGGTTGACCCAGCCGATCGAGGCGCAGCAGAAGACCATCGATGTGGCGGGCCGCGATATCAAGGTGGGCGTGCAACCGCAGATGCTCGAAGCGATGGCCAGAATGATCCCGCTCGGCCGCGGCGGCACCCCGGAAGAGGCTGCCGACGCGGTTTATCTGTTCTGCAGCCCGGAATCGAACTACATCAGCGGTCAGGTTCTCGTCGCCGGCGGCGGCCTCATTATTTAACGAGAAGCCGCTCTCGCTTCAATCGCGTCCGGCTTCCAGGACCGTGGGAGCGGTGCGCCACTTGCCCGACTATAAGATAGCGTGCGCGGAAGGCGCGGTTGAAATGCGCCAGATCATTGAACCCAGCCGACAACGCAATTTCCGTAACCGAGCGACCGGCAAAGGCCGGCGAGCGCAACTGAGCCGCGATTTTCTCAAGACGCCGATCGAGCAGCCATTTGCGCGGTGTGGTTCCGTGCGCATTGAACAAGCGCTGGAGGGTACGGACCGACATGTGCTGCTGCTGCGCGAAAGGCTCAAGCTCGAACCCCGGATGCATCACGCGCTTTTCAAGTGCGCCGACCACTCGCTCGAAGGTGGCCTCTATTTGAGTGTTGGAGCCCCGTCCCAGAAGCTGCAGGGCCGTCGCGACGAGTTCGCCTCCAGCGAGCTCAAAATCCTCCGACTGGGCTGCTCCAAGTTCTTGCGCGTGCTGCGACAGCAGGCGAACGAATCCGCGACCAATGCTCCGGGTCCCTTTGTCCCGTCGAACCTGCGCGCGGTCAGGTTGCAAAGGCCAGGGACGCGGCGTTCCAGCATGCTCTTAGGCAACCGGAAGACCATCTGCTCAAACGGACCGTCGAAGAGCGAGCCGATAGGGCCGAACGGTGTCGTACATGACGAAATCGCCGGGCTTGGTTTCCGCGCAGCGATCATCCTGTTCCGCGAACCCATGTCCGGATCGTTGGAAAGCCAGCAGCAGATATTCGCGTGGATCGCTACGAACGTTCGACGGCGTGCGTTCGGTAATCTGGGCGGTCGAATTGACGACACTGATCCGGGAGCAGCCGGGAAGGACCGTCGACACAGAACCGTAGAAATCCCGGGCGTCCGATGAACTCTCCAATCGGACGTAGGTAGACCACAGTTGCTCTCGCCAATCGGCAAGTACCTGCGAACCGGGCGGCGCATGCCAACCTCCAGCCCACGTGGTGTTCCGGATCAATTCAAGCGTCGAGTTTGAGCGTTGGAGGCCTCAGACAATGGAGTTTTGGGCAACCAACCCTTCTCAAGGAATATGAATTATCTTGCAAGATTAACCCGCAATGTCGCTCCGGACAATGCTTTTTGGCGGGAATTGACCAAGAACGGCTCGGCAACCTGCTTTATGTTTCCGAATGACGGTCGCGGCTGTCAGCAAGCCAAGCGCAAATCAGACACCGTGAGCCGTTCAATGCGTGCAAACCCAATGCAGGGGGATTTCAACATGTCTAGTCGCTTCAAGCTGCTTAGTAGGCTGCCACTCGCTGCCTTCGCTGTGCTCTTCATGCTTGCTCAGGTGGGTTCGGTGAGAGCGGAACGCCCCTTGTTGTTCCACAAGGACCAGATCACGCTCAAGGCGTCGCCGCAGGAGGCGTGGGACGCTATCAAGACATTCGACAAAATAGACAAGTGGCATCCCGCTACCGAAAATTGCGTGATGTTGGTGGGCGCGAACGGCGTACCGCTGGCGGTCCGCGAATTTCAGCTCAAGGGCGGCGGCTTCGTGATCAGCGAACTGCTCGAATATAATGAGGCCGCGCGCTGGTATCGATACCGCATTCTCAAGACGAACTTGCCGATGAAAGGATACGAAGCCGAGATGCGCGTGGAAGCGGCTCCCGGCGGTGGGTCGACCGTCGTCTGGTCAAGTCAATTTCAGCGTCCGGAAGAGACCGCCAAGCCGGATCAGGATGATGCCGCCACGATGAAATTGGTGCAGGGAGTTTTCCGTTCTGGCTTGGAAAATCTGGAAAAGATCACCAAGCACTAAACATACATGACGTGCTGGCGCACCCCCCGGGATGATCCGGAGCGCCAGCAATTCATCTGGACTGGTGCAGGCCCAGTGAACGGGAGCTTAGGGTCACTCGAAATTGAGTTGAGCATGCAAGTCCGGCCACGTCCGCTATCGTTCAACCGGTACCCGTACCGCGCGCACCGAGGCGCAGCAGAAGACCATCGATGTGGCGGGCCGCGATATCAAGGTGGGCGTGCAACCGCAGATGCTCGAAGCGATGGCCAGACCCGCTCGGCCGCGGCGGCACCCCGGAAGAGGCTGCCGACGCGGTTTATCTGTTCTGCAGCCCGGAATCGAACTACATCAGCGGTCAGGTTCTCGTCGCCGGCGGCGGCCTCATTATTTAACGAGAAGCCGCTCCCGCGTCAGTCGCGTCCGGCTTCCAGGATAGCCTGGGCCAATCGGGACGGATTGCTGAAAAACATTTCATGACTGCCGGGGCATTCGACCAGGCGGAAGAGACCCAGCCGTTCGGAAAGACGCGGATGCCACGGGTGGCTGTGAGGCATCGCCGTATCCTGCTGGCAATTGACATAGGACTTGCCGATCGTCATTTCGGCCAGTTGCTTGCTGAGCGCGATCTTGTCGGTGAAGGTCCGATAGGGGTGCATATTGAGCTTGTCGAAGCTCGACTTTGCCAGCGCGAAATCGGCATCGTTGATGAAGGATTCGCGCCAGATTTCGAACGGCAGCATCACGGCATTATTGTTGGCGCCGGCGACGGCATCGAACAGGCCGATATAGTGGGGCGGGACCATGTCGTTGAGGCATTCGCCGTTAAGCGGAACAAAGGCATTGATATAGACCAGCCGCTTGATCCGGTCCGCAAGACGGTCGGCAATACCCGAGATGATCATGCCGCCATAGCTGTGGCCCACCAGCCTGACATCATGCAATCCCTTGGACTCGATATAACTCGCGATCGACGCAATCGCTTCTTCAAGCCCGACCTTGCTGCGGTCGTCGCCGGCATTGTTGCCGGCTATGGTCGGGCAATGCACTTGATGCCCGTCTTTACGCAAGTGCTGCGCGACCGCTTCCATCTCAGTGCCGGTATGCCATGCGCCGTGAACCAACACATATAAATCCGCCATCTTGTCCCTCCCAGGTTTCAGGCGCGAGGAAATATAGCGGGACGATCTCCGATAAATGGCCGAATTCCGCCAACCCGATCGGCGATTTACGCCAATCCGGGAAGGGGGTTGTATTCATAAATCGGGGGAGCGCGGGCGGTGCGCCACTTGCCCGGGCTCATACGGTAGCGTGCGCGGAAGCCACGATTGAAATGCGCCAGATCGTGAACCAGCCGACAACGCAATTTCCGTAACCGAGCGACCGGCAAAGGCCGGCGAGCGCAATTGACCGCGTCTTTTCAAGACGCCGATCAAGCAGCCATTTGCGCGGTGTGGTTCCGTGCGCGTTGAACAAACGCTGAAGGGTACGGACCGACATGTGCTGTTGCTGCGCGAAAAGCTCAGCTCGAAGCCCGGATGCATCACGCGCTTTTCGAGGGCGCCTATCACGCGCTCGAGTGGCCTCGACTGGAGTGTTGGAGCCTCGGCCCAGAAGCTGCAGAGCCGTCGCCACAAGTTCGCCTCCAGCGAGCTCAAAATCCTCCGATGGGCCGCGCCAAGTTCTTGCGCGTGCTGTGACAGCAGGCGAACGAACCCGCCACCAATGCTCGGGTCCTTTGTCCCGTCGAACTTTCGCGCGTCAGGTTGCAAAGGCCGGGGACCGGCGTTCAGCATGTTCTTCGGCAGCCGGAAGACCATCTGTCGAAAGGACCGTCGAATGCGAGGCGATAGGGTCGAACCGTGTCGTACATGACGAAATCGCCGGGCTTGGTTTCCGCGCAGCGATCATCCTGTTCGGCGAATCTGTGCCCGGATCGCTGGAAAGCCAGCAGCAGATATTCGCGTGGATCGCTGCGAACATTCGACGATGTGCGTTCGGTAATTTGGGCGGTTGAGTTGACGACGCTGATCCGAGAGCAGCCTGGAAGGACCGTCGACACCGAGCCGTAGAAATCCTCGGCGTCCGATAAACTCTCCAATCGGACGTAGGTAGACCACAGTTGCTCTCGCCAATCGGCAAGGACTGCGAACTTGAGCGGCGCATGCCAACCTCCAGCCCTTGTGGTGTTCCGGAGCAATCGAAGCGTCGAGTTCGATGAGCTTGGAGGCCCAAGGCGAAAGGGTCTTTGGACAACCAGCCGTTTCCAATGAATATGAATTATCTTGCAAGATAAGCCGCGATGTCGCTCCGGACAATACTTTTTGGCGCAAATTGCCCCGGAAATGGGTCGCTAACCTGCTTATGTTTCCGAGTGATGGTCGCGGCTGTCGATCGGCTACGCGCAATCAGACCCCGTGAGCCATTCAATACGTGCAAACCAATGGAGGGGATTTCCATATGTCTAATCGCTTCAGGCCGCTCACTCGGCTGGTACTAGCCGCTCCGCCTTGCTTTTCGTGCTTGCTCAGGTGGATTCCGCGAGAGCGGAACGCCCCCTGTTGTTCCATAAGGACCAGATCACGCTCAAGGCGTCGCCGCAGGAGGCGTGGGACGTTATCAAGACATTCGACAAAATTGATAGATGGCATCCCGCTACAGAAAATTGCGTGATGTTGGTTGGCGCGAACGGCGTGCCGCTGGCGGTCCGCGAATTTCAGCTCAAGGGCGGCGGCTTCGTGATCAGCGAACTGCTGGAATACAACGAGGCTGCGCGCTGGTATCGATACCGCATTCTCAAGACGAACTTGCCGATGAAGGGATACGAAGCGAGATGCGCGTGGAAGCGCTCCGGGCGGCAGTTCGATCGTCGTCTGGTCAGGTCAATTCCAGCGTCCGGAAGAGACCGCCAAGCCGGATCAGGACGATGCCGCCACGATGAAGTTGGTACAGGGAGTGTTCCGCTCCGGCTTGGAGAACCTGGAAAAAATCACCAAGCACTAAAACAAACTTGGCCTGCTGGCGCGCCGCTGGATGATGATCCGGTGCGCCAGCAGTTCGCCTCAGCGGGAATTTAGCGGCGCCGTCAGCTCTGCCGGAAGTGAAACGCCGGTGATTGTGACCCCGGGTAGATCGGTCGCGGGGTATGATCGTATAGCCGGTTGCGCCGATCAGGATGCCGTTCGGGCCAGATGATAGACCGACATGGCCTTGCTGACGCCCTTGAGTTCCGCCTCGCTCTTTGCCACCGGGTATGGCGCAATGATTTCCGCCACAGCCGGCGAGCCGTAAACTTCTTCGGTGATGCAAATCTCGTCGCCATCGGCAAGGTTTTGCACCCGCGCTGCGATATTCACGGTCTGGCCAAAATAATCGAGCCGCTCGTTGAGCGTGACCGCGATCGAGGCTCCCCGATGCACGCCGATTTTCAGGATGAAATCCCGCTGCGGGCGGTCCCGATTCAGCTGATCCACAGCCTCGCGCATATCAAGTGCGGCCTGCACCGCATCGGCCGAAGTCAAAAACGCCGCCATCACGGCGTCACCGATCGTCTTGGTGACGGCGCCATTGTGCCGAACCGTGGCGTCGAGAAGATGCTGGAAGTGCCGCTGCACCTGAATGTAGGCGTTAAGGTCGCCGATCCGCTCGTAGAGCGCCGTCGAGCCCTTGAGATCGGTGAATACGAGGGTAACGTCGAGAACCGCAATGCCCTCCGTGGCGCTGATCACCTCCGAGCGGAAGAAGTCGCGAAAGGTTTGTGTCATCAGCAGTCGCTTGCCGGATAAGCATGGCGTGAAGTGAAGCTTCGGGCGCTGAAACGCCGCCGTCGGAAGCTGCAGGATGCCGAATACCGCCGGCAGCTTGCCGGCGTTGCGAACTTCGAACACGACCTTGACGGGTGCGATGTTTGCCGCGGCGGCCACGCATTTGCCGCCGTCGAGCATGACCGGCACGTGGGGTGGCGTTACACCCGCCCCGCTTGCGACGGGGAAAAAAAATTGGGCGTCGCTATCGAAATCCTGGCCCATGAGCCCGCCTTCGGCGGCATCAACCTCGAGATTGGCCGTAGAACCTGGCTCTATGCGGGTGAGCGCCCTCACCAGCCCTTTGGCACCCTCGCTCCATGGCACGCCGTCGGGCATTATGCCGCCAGGCGTCAGTTTATAATGGAAGAGGTAATCCCAGGCCGAAAGCGCATCCGGCTTATGGAAGCGGATGCCGCGCACGGCGGGCGAAACCGTAAACGTGACCGTGATGTACTCGGCGAGCGCGGCGTCGTAATCGCTTTGACAGAGATGGCAGTGGAAATGCGTGTGCAGTTTGCGCAGGTTTCGGAAGCTCTCGAAAACGTCGGAGCACATCGGACAAACTAGCAGCCAGTCCATGTCGAACAGCCCAGCGACGCAGGCATGGAGGAAAAGATCGATCCCTTCAGCTTCGGCGATCGATTTCTCGGTGGCGAACTGGATCGGATTGATGCGGTAGAGTGCCTCGTCCGTGCCCGAGCGCAGCAGCATCTCCAGCCGCGAGACGAAGCGCGGAGTTCAGGATGTGGCCGCTTCGAGCGCGACCAGGCGCTCTTCGAGCTTCTTTTCGTCGATCATCGCATGACACCGCGAAAAAACATCGCATCACCTAACTACACAATTCATGAGCTCGCGGCGAGCCGATCGGGCGGTATTTCAGCTGGCGACCAATGTCGGCGACAAGACCGGTCAGTATCCGGTCATCGATCCGAGCTTCTTCTATCCTGAGCCCGACACCGCCGATGCTCAGGCGGTGAAGCGCGCGTCGGTCAGAGTTTGGGCGCGTTGCCCTGCGGCTCCGGATTCCGCTCTTTCTTTTCCGCAGCAAGAGCATCGCCGTCGATCGTGGCCGCACTGACAATGCGCTTGAAGTCCAACAGTGTGAATCGTGCATTGCCAACCCGATCCGGCGCATTGCCCGGCGTTAGCTGCACGCTGAGGGTACCGTCGCAGTTGGCATCCCTTGCCTCGTCCAGCATCGCGCTCAATGTTTTTTCCTTGGCCTGCGAACGTTTTACGACCGCCACGCAACTGCCCCGGCCATTGGCGCCGTTGAGCTTGAGCGCAGCTCTCGGATCGAGCGGCCGGTCGATCGCGTCAGGTGCCGTCGTTACCTTGTACTTCGCGCCCACGGATACGATCCTGCCCGCGCGATAAATGTAATAGAGGTGCTGATCTCCGACGATGGTTGGCGCGCCGTATTTATCCATGACCTGTTTTATCATCTCGGTCCTGGACGGCTGCTGGTCTTGCGCAAACGTCAGGTTTCGGGCGATGAAATAAGCCCGGTTTGCGCTCGCGGGCGAGGAGAAGCTTGTCGAAAGCACTTCGCCGGTCTGTTTCGGGCTCGAGGGAAAATCAAAAGTCAACGCAGCGATATAGCTGACGGCAGTGCTGCCAAATTTCTGCTGCTGGATGTCGGTCTTGGTATCGACGCGCCCCCTAAAGGCCGCCTCAAAGATCGCCCGCGCGGATTTGCCGTGGAGTCGGTGGAGATACCCAGAATATCCGGGCGCGTTTTTGCCGTGAAAGCCGAATCGGAGTTCTTGGGCTTGATGTCGTAGGCCAAGGACGCTGCGGGCAGGCTTGCCAAACTCATGGTGAGACTTGCGAACAGGGCGCGACGAAGCATGGGTCACCTGAAAGCGAAATAAAAAAACAAAGAAAGCGGAACCATTACGACGATTTCTGAACCGCGCTGTCAACACTGGAATTCGATTTCTTCCGACTTCTGCAAAGCCAGGCCTTAAAACTGTTTCTCGCCATTTCGGGTTGACGGTTAGAAGCGGCGAACATTCTGAAGATATGCGGCTTGGCGACAGATGGCGTGGCGACAGCGGCTAAATCGGATTTCGCATCCATCATGCCGTAAACAAGGCCCATCACGGGGCTGCTAGAGCCAGCATCATTCCGAGGGGTAGAACAACGCTGGCCAAATGCCGAGGCCAAGATGCATTGCAAACGGGCCAAGCCCCAACAGTGGAAAGGGAAAATCAGATCCATGCGCCTACCACTCATCGAAAATTCCGGCAATCGACCCCGATAATCGCCACGCCCGCGAACGCGATAAGCACCATCCGTGGCGAGTAGCCTGACACATTCGAGCCAACCTATGTCGACGATACGTCATGGGCCGTTGCCGATTGCCCCAGGAATTACATCGCCAGGCGCCTGCTCAGCGTCGACGCCTCGGACGCGACGTCGTACAGGCAGCGGATGATGATATTCTCACCGGTCTACCGCGGCCGAAGCCTGGCTTGTCACGACTGGAAGAATTCAACGATCAGCAAGGCGTTTCACGTCGAGACGCCGCGCGATCTGCAGGCGTGCTCCAGCTTCTATCGCCTCGAGTTGAGGAAGCGCGGCTGGTCGGAGATTGCCGAAGCAGTCATCAAGCCGGGTGCGCCGTGATGTTTCCGCAAAGGCCGGCAATTGCAGCTTTCACAGACCCACAACTTTTTGCTATCAGTACACTAAGCAGTTGCCAGAATTGCACGACGGTCTTTCCGAATACGGGAAGTGAGGTTCTTGCAGCTGCTTGGGCCGCATCACCATCAAGAGCCGGTGCTGGCGGTCCGCGGCGAGTTAACACACGCGGCAAGATTTGCTAAATCGCCTTCAGAGCCGGATTTTCCAAAGCTTGACGCTCAGTCGGTGCCCTCACGGCCACTTCAGAGACAGCGGCGCACACATTCGGAACGTTGATATGGCTCAACGCGATGGGGTGGGATATCACGTCGCAGTGATATTCCAGCTTGTCCCACGACCTAAGCAAGAGCCGGAATCCGTCCGTTGCGGCTCAAACCCGACCGAATTAGACGCCGTGCGCCATGTCCGGTTTACCCGATGATAACCACTGATTGTCGAACAACGCTGGTCGTTCGGTTCGTGTCAACAAGATACCTCGATGCTTCCCACGCATGAGGGCGAACCTCGTCACATCCCAGAATGCTCCTGCGGCTCGGTCAATGGATTCGGCTCTTTCCGAATGGCTTTTGATTAAGATCAATCCATTCTTGGTGGCCATTAACTACTCTTGGTCGATAGTTGTTTGCAACGGGTGATCGCCATGACGCGTTATGTCGTGAATTTTTTCAAGGTCGTCTTGGGTGAAAACGGTCATGAGGCCGAAATCTGTCAAGGACAGTGGGATATCGATGCACTGAACCCTCTTGATGCTGCCGAGCGCGGCAAGCGCAAATTTTGCGACTATGAACGACTTGCGCATTGGTCGCTCCATGCAGACCGAGTCAGCGTGACCGAGACTGAACATCCTTCATAGACGATTGGGATGCAGTCGAGTTTAGCTTCCGCGCTGGCGTCGCAATTCACCTGGGGTCATGCCGAGATGCTTGCGGCACTGGCGAATGAAATGGGACGGGTCGGACAATCCTATCCTGAGCCCGACACCGCCGATGCTCAAGCGGTCAAAGCGCGCGTCGGTCAGCATTCTGTGCGCCGTCGCCATCCGGCACTGATTCAGAATTCCACCAAAGGTGATGCCCGCACTGTTGAGGGAGCGGTGCAAGGTTCGCTCGGAGATCTGGAGCTGTGCGGCAACCATCGCCGCGGTCAGACCTGGCTCACTGTAGCGCTGCCGGACGACGTCGTTGATACGTTCGCGCAGCGTGTCGTGATGTCGTTCGGAAGCGGAGCCGGAATCTTCCTGTCCGAGGGATAACGCCAGCAAAGCTCCCAACTGGTCGACGAGAATTTGCGGGGGCAGCGGGCGCTCGATCGTGATCTCGGGTGACAATTGACGTGAAAAGCCGCTGAGCGCCCGTCCCCAGCCGGCGTTCCCGTCAATGCGCTTTCCGATGTGCTTGTCGGGTTCGCGGATCCAGGTCTCGACCCATGACGTCGGAAGTTCCAGCGACACGGTGTTCGCCGACACCGGAAAATGGAATTCGTAGCGCCGCCGCGAATCCACCAGCGTTAAATCGCCGGGCAGAATGCGGGAAACATGGTCATGGTGCACAATCGACCACTCTGAAATCCGTCTTGCACAACAGGTAATAATAGTTCGATTGGCTTCGCGAGATCGCCGACTGCGTTCGATAAACGTCCTGCGACGTTCCCAGCACCCGATTGACGCCGATCGATTGCAGCTGTCCCCGCTCAAGACTGGCCTCGAAATGCGATGCCCGCGAACTGGTGACATCCATTTCCAGAAAGCCCTCACAGATAGCACCAATCCAGTAGTCGAGGCGCTGCCCCTGCGTCACGACACTGGTCGACCATTTCTGTATTCCCGCAGTGTCCTTGGTCGTCATGTTACACGCCCGCGACGGGCCGGTTCGGCATGATCGGATTTTGGACTTTAGTTCAGGGCTTGGGCTTATGCCACCGAAAGCCTGCCCCGGACTTGATCCGGGGCAGCTTTCGCTTGAAAACGCTTAGCGCACCTCACCCGGCCGCGGTCACCGCACGCTGCGCCATCACCTTGACGAGATTGGCGCGATAGGCGGCCGATCCATGGATATCGGCCAGCATGCCGTCGCTGGATATCTTGATGCCATCGAGTGCTGCCGCCGACCAGTTGGCCTTCAGCGCCGCCTCGATCGCAGGCACCCGCAGCACGCCGTTCTGCGATGCGCCGGTGGCGGCGACGCGAACATCGCCCGCCTTGGTCTTGACCACGAACACGCCAGTCAGCGCGAAGCGCGAAGCCGGGTGGCGCATTTTCGAATACCCGGCCTTGGCCGGAATCGGGAACGCGACCTGTGTGATGATCTCGCCGTCCTCCAGCGCCGTCGTGAACAGGCCCTTGAAGAAATCTTCGGCCGCGATCGCGCGCTTGTTGGTCTTCACGGTGGCGCCGAGCGCCAGCACCGCCGCCGGATAGTCGGCCGCCGGGTCGTTGTTGGCGATCGATCCCCCGATGGTGCCGCGATAGCGCACCGCCGGATCGCCCAGCACCGAGGTGAGATACGCGATGGCCGGTATGGCCTTTTGGACGTCGGCGTTGCTCATGATGTCGTAATAGGTCGTCGCCGCCTTGATGGTCAGCGTATCGCCCGACAACTCGACCCCGACCAGATCCTTGATCCTGGCCAGATCGATCACCTCGGACGGTGCTGCCAGCCTTTGCTTCATGACCGGAAGCAGGGTTTGGCCGCCGGCCAGATATTTGGCTTCGGTGCCTTTGGCGAACAGCGCGGCAGCCTCGTCGATGCTTGAGGCACGATGATAAGTGGTCTGATACATGGTGCGTTTCCTCTTGTCCCTGAGCTCAACCGTGGATCGCGTGCCAGACGCGATCGGGCGATGCCGGCATTTCCAGTTTGTTGGAACCGATCGCGTCGGTGATGGCGTTGATGACGGCCGCGGATGCGCCGATCGCGCCGGCCTCGCCGCAGCCCTTGACGCCGAGCGGATTGCCCGGACACAGCGTCGAGGTGTGCTGAACCTTGAACGAGGGCAAATCCTCGGCGCGCGGCATGGCGTAATCCATGAAGCTTGCGGTCAGCAATTGCCCGCTCTTGTCGTAGACGCAGTTTTCCAGCAGCGCCTGACCGATGCCCTGGGCAAGACCGCCATGGACCTGACCTTCGACGATCATCGGATTGATCAACCGCCCGAAATCGTCAGCCGCGACGAAGTTGACGAAATGCGTCTTGCCGGTGCCCGCATCGACCTCCACCTCGCAGATGTAGGAGCCCGCCGGAAAGGTGAAGTTCGTCGGATCGTAGAATGCGCTTTCCTTCAGGCCGGGCTCCATGCCGTCGGGCAGGTTGTGCGCGGTATAGGCGGCCAGCGCGACCATCGGAAATGCGATCGATTTGTCGGTGCCGGTGACCTTGAACTCGCCATTCTCGATGACGATGTCGCCTTCCGACGCCTCGAGTTGATGTGCTGCGATTTTCTTGGCTTTCGCTTCCATCTTTTCCATCGCCTTGACGATGGCGGTCAGTCCGACCGCCGCGGAGCGCGAGCCGTAGGTACCCATGCCGAACTGCACCTTGTCGGTGTCGCCATGGACGATCTGGACCTGGTTGATCGAAATGCCGAGCCGCTCGGCCACCACCTGCGCAAACGAGGTCTCGTGGCCCTGGCCGTGGCTGTGCGAGCCGGTCAGGATCTCGATGGTGCCGACCGGATTGACCCGGACTTCGGCGGATTCCCACAGGCCGACGCCGGCGCCGAGACTGCCCACCGCCTTCGAGGGCGCGATGCCGCAGGCTTCGATGTAGCAGGACACGCCGATGCCGCGCAGCTTGCCTTCGGATTTCGCCTTGGCTTTACGCGCGGGGAAGCCGGCATAGTCGATCGCCTTCATCGCCGCATCCAGCGACGCGTTGAAGTCGCCGATATCGTAGGCCATGATAACAGGCGTTTGATGCGGAAACGTGGTGATGAAGTTCTTGCGGCGCAACTCGGCCGGATCGACCTTCAACTGCCGGGCCGCGGTCTCCATCAGCCGTTCGACCACGAAGCTCGCCTCCGGCCGTCCGGCGCCACGATAGGCATCGACCGGCGTGGTGTTGGTATAGACGCTGATCACCTCGGCGAAGATATTGGGAATGTTGTACTGGCCCGACAGCAACGTCGCGTAGAGATAGGTCGGCACCGACGACGAGAACAGCGACATGTAGGCGCCGAGATTGGCATAGGTCTTGACCCGCAGGCCGGTGACCTTGTTATCCCTGTCAAAGGCGATCTCGGCCTTGGTCAGGTGATCGCGGCCGTGCGCGTCGGTGAGGAAAGCCTCGGTCCGGTCGCTGGTCCATTTCACCGGCCGGCCGGTGCGCTTGGAGGCCCACAGCGCCACCATTTCTTCCGGATAGATGAAGATCTTGGAGCCGAAGCCGCCGCCGACATCCGGCGCGATCACCCGCAATTTGTGCTCCTGGGCGACGTTATAGAACGCCGAAAGCACCAGGCGCGCGACATGCGGATTCTGCGAGGTGGTGTAGAGCGTGAAATGCTCCTCCGCGGCGTCGTATTCGGCGATCGCCGCGCGCGGCTCCATCGCGTTCGGCACCAGGCGGTTGTTGGTGATGTCGAGCGCGGTCACATGGGCAGCGCTCTTGAACGCAGCCTCCGTCGCGGCCTCGTCCCCGATGGTCCAGTCGTAAATAACGTTATTGGGTGCCTCCGGGTGAAGCTGCGGCGCGCCGCTCGCCACCGCGTCGAGCATATCGACTACCGCCGGCAACTCCTCATAGTCGACGACGACCGCTTCGGCGGCATCGCGGGCCTGGTTGCGGGTCTCGGCGATCACCACCGCGACGGCCTGGCCGACAAAGCGCACCGTCTCCGGCGCCATCGCCGGCCACGCGCCCATCTTCATCGGCGAGCCGTCCTTGGAATGGATCATCCAGCCGCAGATCAGGTTGCCGATCTTGTCGTCGACGATCTGCCGCCCGGTCAGCACATCCACCACGCCCGGCATCTTCATCGCTTCGGAGATGTCGATGCCCTTCACCCTGGCATGGGCGTGCGGGCTGCGGACGAACGCGGCGTAGGTCATGCCATGCAGGCGGATGTCATCGACATAGCGGCCCTTGCCGGTGATGAAACGCTTGTCTTCCTTGCGAACAACCCGTGCGCCAATGCCTTCGATTCCCATGATGTGATCTCCCTGTCTCGCTTGGTGCGCGCGAACTTGTCCGGCGCTTCTGCGACTACCTGATTGGTTTTTCTGCGATCGATGTGTGTCGGCCGATATCGAATGGCCGATATGAGCCGGCTGGCCGGAGCGCTATTCAGCGGCTTCCGCGACCTTCATGCGGCCGGCGGCGTCGAGTACCGATTTGACGATGTTATGATAGCCGGTGCAGCGGCAGATGTTGCCCTCGAGCTCCTGGCGCAGCGTCACCTCATCGAGGTCCGGTCCATGGCGGTTGACGATATCGATCGATGCCATGATCATGCCGGGCGTACAGTAGCCGCATTGCAGCCCATGATTGTCGCGGAAGGCGGCCTGCATCGGATGCAATTCGTCGCCCTTCGCGATGCCCTCGATGGTCGTGATGCTGGAGCCGTTGGCCTGTCCCACCAGCACGGTGCAGGATTTGACCGACCGTCCGTCGATATGAACCGTGCAGGCGCCGCACTGGCTGGTATCGCAGCCGATATGAGTTCCTGTCAGTCCGAGATGATCACGCAACAGATGCACAAGCAGCGTCCGGTCTTCGACCTCGGCCGAAACCTGTTTGCCGTTGACCGTCAGTTTTATGCTGGACACGCTCAATCCTCCCAAAGTTTTCATCAGCCTGGTGCCAATAAGATCACGGCGACAACGCATTTGTAATCGCTATCTTGGTAGTAGACGTACCTCCATCTAATTACTTGATTTTTCTGGTAAGTTGGGCGGTGCGACAGGCGTGGATTGCACGCTTGCGCGCCTAGTACTTCCTGAGGATTGATCGGCAGGGGCAATCGCCTGATAACTCGAACTGAATCTCGCGCAGCGAGCAGGCTTTGGAACTCAATCAGGTTGAGAAGCTTTTGCTGAAATCTTGCTGAGGCGGAGCCAATCGGGGCGGCGCCTTGCGGGCTTCTTTTGACGGGGGAGGCAAGGAATTGACCAGCTTCCTGATCATCGACGATCATCCGCTGTTTCGCGAAGCCTTGGGCAATGCGGTGCGTCTGGCTCATCCGGATGCGAGGATTTTCGAGGCGATGTCGATCAAGGGCGCGCTTGGCATTCTTGCTTCCGAGCAGGGGATCGATCTTGCCTTGCTCGACCTGAGCCTGCCCGACGCCACCGGATTTTCGGGCTTTTTGCGCCTGCGCGAAACCTATCCCCGGCTCCCCATTGCGATCGTCTCAAGCGATGAGGACCAACAGATCATTCGCGAAGCGCTGTCGCTGGGCGCTGCCGGTTATTTGCCGAAATCGACCTCGAAGAGCGAATTGGCCCGTTCGATCGAGCAGGTGTTGAGCGGCTCTATTTCCATTCCGAACGATTTCGTGATCCGGAACGAGCAGGGCAACGCCAATCGCACCGAGGCCTTGCGCGCGCGGCTCGCCGAACTGACGCCGCAGCAGCTTCGGGTGCTGGAACTGATCCGGCGCGGATTACAGAACAAACACATCGCGGTGGAGCTCAAGCTCGCCGAATCGACCGTCAAGGCCCATGTCACCGAGATCTTGCGTAAACTGAAGCTTTTCAGCCGCAACAAGGCGGTGATCGAGATCGGCAAGATCGATCTGCCGGCTCCCAAGCAGCAAGCCGCCAGGCTTGAGCGCGGCAAGCCGACTTGAGAGCCGACTTGATGCTGGCTTGACAGCATCCGGCGCGGATGCACCACTCGCAAAAATTCCATCCTCGGCATATCGGCTGGAAAAAATCGGGACGGATTCCCAAGAAAATGGCCAAAATGCGCCTGATCCTCGCTGCGCTGTTGCTGCTTGCCGCTTCGTCCGCGACGTTCGCGGCCGATCGATTGCGGATCGGCGTGCAGAGCACCGGCACCTTTGCATGGCAGCTTGACGTCATCCGCCGCCATGGTCTGGCCGAGGCGGCAAATCTGAAGTTGATCGCTACGGAAATGGCGTCGCCGGATGCGGGCAAGCTTGCCCTCAACGCCGACACGGTCGATATCGCCGTCGTTGACTGGCTCTGGGTGGCGCGGGAGCGCGGGCTGGGTATGAAATTGCAGTTCTACCCTTATTCAACCGCCGTCGGCGCGATCATGACCCCGAACAATTCGCCGATTCGCAGCCTCGCGGATCTGAAGGGCCGCGTCCTGTCGATCGCCGGTGGCCCGCTCGACAAGAGCTGGCTGATCGTGCAGGCCGCGGCGATCCGCCACAGCATCGATCTCCAGCGCGAGACCACGCTGCAATATGGTGCACCGCCGTTGATCCATCAAAAGCTGTTGCAAGGCGAAGCCGAGGCAAGCCTGAATTTCTGGAATTTTTGCGCGCAACTCGAGAGCCACGGTTATCGCCGGCTCTATGACGTGCGCGACGCCGAGACCGAATTGGGATTGAAGGAACCGCTGTCGCTCACCGGCTATGTTTTCCTGGAGAGCTTTGCCGTCGCCCACAAGGACACCATCGAGCGCTTTCTGTCCGTCGTGCGGCAGGCCAATATCCTGCTGAATTCGGAGTCGGAATGGGATGCGTTGCGGCCGCTGATGCGGGCGGAAGACGATGCAACGTTCGTGGCGTTTCGCGAACGCACCAGGCAGGGCCTGCCGCGCCGCTCGGTAGGTGCGGAGGAAGCCGATGCCCGCGCGCTGTTCAAGACGCTGGCTGATATCGGCGGGCCTGGGCTTGTCGGCCCGGCCAAGGAGCTTGATCCCGGCCTCTATTATCATCCGTCGTCCGGCGGGGAGTAGGCATGGCAAGGGTCTTGTCGCTTGCCGCTCTGCTGGCACTCTGGGCGCTGGTCGCCGCACTCGCGCATTCGCGGCTGCTGCCGGACCCATGGAGTGTTGGGGCGGCGATCCTGGCCGATATCCGTTCCGGCGAACTGCCGTTCCAGATGGCGTGCACGCTGGCGCGGGTGTTGGCGGCCTTCTCGGTGGCCTTCACCCTTGGCGTCATCGCCGGCTATGCGATGGGGCGCTGGAAGACCGTGGACCGCTATGCAGATTCATGGCTGATCGTGCTGCTCAATCTGCCGGCGCTGGTCGTCATCATCTTTGCCTATGTCTGGATCGGTCTCAATGAGACCGCGGCGATCGTCGCGGTGGCGCTGAACAAGCTGCCCAATGTCATCGTCGTCACGCGAGAGGGTGTCCGATCGCTCGATGCCGGTCTGGACGACATGTCCAGGGCGTTTCGGATGACATGGCCCACGCGGATTCGGCATGTCGTGCTGCCCCAGCTTGCGCCCTATCTGGCCGCGGTATCACGATCCAGCCTGTCGATCAGCTGGAAGATCGTGCTGGTCGTCGAACTGATCGGACGCCCCAACGGCGTCGGATTTGTTCTGGGGTCGGCGTTTTCGCTGTTCGATATGACCAAGATTCTAAGCTATGCGATCTCGTTCGTGGCACTTATGCTCGCGATCGAAACCCTGCTGGTGCAACCGCTTGAACGACGAACAAACCGATGGCGGCGCCGGCCCGCTTGAACTTCGCATCGACGCCAAGACCTTTGTTTCGGCCGAGGGCACGCCCGTCGAGATTGTCCGCGGGCTGAACCTGCGGCTTGAAGCCGGCGGCTTTGGCGCGATGATCGGTCCGTCCGGCTGCGGCAAGACGACGATCCTGCACATCGCCGCGGGCCTCGATGCGGATTTCACCGGCGAGCGGCGTGTCCCGGGGGCTCGCCTCGGAATCGTTTTCCAGGAGCCGCGGCTGTTGCCCTGGCGAACGGTTGCGGAAAATATCAGGCTTGTGCTTCCCGCCCATGAGTCGCTGGACGATCTGGCCGACCTGATCGAAACCCTGGGACTTGGATCGCATCTGGCGCATTTTCCCGGCGAACTCTCGCTCGGCCTCGCCCGTCGCGTCGCCATCGCGAGGGCATTCGCGGTGCGCCCGGATTTTCTTTTGCTGGATGAGCCGTTTGTCTCGCTGGATGAAGCGGTCGCGGGCCGGCTGCGCGAGGAAGTCGCCGTGCTGACCGAGCGGCACCGGATGACGACGCTGCTGGTGACGCATGACCTTCGCGATGCGGTTCAACTGGCGGATCGGTTGTTCTTTCTGTCGGCGAGGCCGGCCAGCATTGTCAGCGAGATTCCGCTGCCGCCGCCGCGCGGAATGCGCAGCAAGCAGGTGATCGATCGGATACTGGAGGAACTGAGGGCCGTGCCCTTCGGCCAGTGGGCCGCGACTTAAACCGGAGGCGACCGAATCCGTACAATAACCACCGCCGCTCTCCGTTCTGCGGCTTCAACCAGCAAGGCGAACGGTGGTACATTTTGTCGGCGGCTCAGATAGTAGAGTAGCCTGAATGCGGCGGGCTGATTTTGCGGCTTTGATCTTTCAGTAGTTTACGCAATTTTTCGCCCCGGCGTCAGAGCTTCTTCCTTGAACCGGCAATACGTCAATGCCGCTGACCGTTCACGCCAATCGCATATCGCTAATGTACCTTTAGTTCCGCTGCATTTGATTGGGGTTCATCGGCAAACTATCCGGACATGGCGGTGGCTTGGTCATGGGTGTTCGACACGCCATTCAAGTGGACCACAACTGTGGATCGGAGTTACGATATCCCATTCCGTTTCGCGGGCAAGATCGACAAGCTGACTTTCAAGCTAGGACCCTCGCAGCTCACCGAAGGGGTCCAAAGGCGCCTGAACCATTCAATTTGAGAAGAAGCATCTTTTTATCGGGATTTTCGTGCCGTGGCGTCGCGCGCAGACGCGCAGCCCGCTTTTGACGAAGGAGCCGCGTGATGAGCCAGAACCACTTTACCCTCAGCTTTCCCTTGAAATCGCAGGCGGCGGCAAAGCTGGCGGAGCAACTTCCGCCGCTGATGCCGGAGCTGTTCCGGGCAAACGACGCGATCGGTACGGTTCACTACTCGCGCTTTACGGTGCTGAGCGAAAGGACGCTGCTGTTTCTCGGCGACTTCGACGGCGAATTCGGTCAGCTCATGGCCGATCTCGCCAGGCTCGCCGGACCCGTGTTCGACGCGATCTTCCGGCATGTGGATGATCCGCCGCCTGCGCCCGTCGCCGACAACGTGGACGCTTTCGTCGAATGGACGAAGGCGCATCTTGTTATCGCGGTGAATCTCTACACGGCTTACCCGGGCGTAACCGCCAAGGAGATCAAGGCTCTGGCAGCCGCTGCGGACGTCAGCGGTGGCGGCGAATTGCATCCGTTCCTGGTGATCCTGCCCATCAAATCGAACCTTGCTTTCATCGAGGTGCAGCTGATCCTGCGCACGCGCGGCAACGGCACGACGAAGGACCTCGACAAGGTCGGCACGCCTCACTTCGCGCAATTCGTGCCGCTCGAGGACAACCAGATCGGCTTCTTTACCGTCTACGACGGCTCGTTCGACAAATACATTGCCGATTTCACCAAGAACATCGGGCATGTCTTCGATCTGATATTCAAATTCACCAAGGACCCGCCGCCGTCGCCATGCAGAAAGCACCTCCAGGAGTTCATCGACTTCGCGGCCGGCGCAAACCGCGCTCCGATCGGATTTTATCAGGCATATCCGGGGCTGTCGGTTCAGGACATCCATGCGCTGATCGCCGACAGCAAGTCGCAGTCTGCGCGCGCGGATAGCGCAGGAGGCGCGCAGTGAGTCAGGATGGCAACGCAGAATAGGAGCGGCGCAGTGAGCTCAGGCCGACGACGGACTGCGGCGGGCAAACGGGAGCGGAGGGCTTCTCGGCCGGCTATTCGGACGCGATCACGGTGCCACGCAGATGCCAAGCACATTGGACCTCGCGCGATATCCAGGGATTCATCCTGCGCGGCTACAGGATGCCGATGGTACGGCATTTCCTGCTGACGGTCGGCGTGCCCGCCGAGGCGCGCAAGATGCTCGGACGGCTCGTCAGCGGCGACGAGTCCGACGCGCCGCAGATCACCACCGCCGAAGATTGGCATGTCGGGTTCGAGCCGGGACCGGGCGACAATCCCGCCGATGTCCCGCGCCGCAAGCCCGACTATTGCCTGAACCTCGGCATCACCTGGCCCGGACTGGTCGCGCTGGAGATCAAGGATCGCGTTCCGACGCTTTCGTTCAAGTCGTTCGGCGCATTCGTCGACGGCGCCGCCGAACGGGCGAAACTGGTGGGCGATACCGGCGCGAGCGACCCGCAGCACTGGATCGGCGGCATTCGGCAAGGGAGGCGATCACGTCCTGATGACGCTGCACGCCATCAGTCCCGAGGCGATGACCGCATATAGCGAGCGGCTTTCCGCGCTGTTTGCCGAAGGCGACGCCTTTCGGGAAATCTGGCGTGCCGACGGGATGGCGTTGATGGAAGTGAAGGACGGCGAGCCTGTCCCCACGTTCAAGGTTCACTTCGGCTACACCGACGGCATCAGCATGACGACAATTCGCGGGGGCCCGGAGCGATATCCGCCGGATCACCAGCAGCCGTGCGAACCCTGGCTATTCGTGTTGCGGGACGAGGCCGAGAATTATTTCGTGCCGGAGCCGCGCGAGCTCGGTTTGAACGGCAGCTTCGCCGTCTTCAAGATGATCGAGAACCGACGTTGTCGGGTTCGAAAACTTTCTGCAGTCGAACAAGGACAAGATCGATCCCGAACTGCTCGCCGCCAAGATGTGCGGACGATGGCGCAACGGCGTTCCGCTTGCGTTGTCTCCGGAAACCGATAGCCCGCCGGGCGGAATTCCACCCGAGCAGCTCAACAATTTCGAATACGTGAACGCGGATGGATCGGGCGATCCAAAGGGCCTGCGCTGCCCTGTCGGCGCGCACATGCGCCGCATCAATCCACGGGGCCAGCCGGTGACGGGCCAAGGTCAGCCCGGCGGCAGCAACAATACCCACCGAGTGATCCGCCGCGGCATGCCATATGGGCCGGCCTACGATCCGACGCCAACCCTATGATGGCATCGAGCGCGGGCTGCTCGGCTATTTCATCAACTCGAGCATCGAGAACCAGTACGAGTTCGTGCTCGGCCATTGGGTCAACGACAGCGAATTCGCCGGGCGGTCAGGCTGAATCCCAAATCGAAGGATCCGATGATCGGCACCCAGGACCCGGCGGAAAGCATTTTCGTGATTCCGCAGGTCGAATGGGGCGCCCCGATCAAGATCACGGGGTTTTCAAGCTTCGTTACGACGCAGCGCCGCCGCCTACTGCTTTCTGCCGAGCATCACCGCGATCAAATTTATCTCCAGACCTGGAATAAGATGATGGCAGCGAGGGGTCAATCCCATGCTGTTCCTGACCAGATGGTTCGGCGTGACCGGGAGCGACGCCGAGCGCAACCTCGCCCGGGAAAGGTCTGACATCGAGGAGATCGTCGAGAGAAGTCTCTGCTGATGCAGGCAAATGCGGCCACCGCAACAACACCGGCCGCTCTGCCGCGGAACCCACGCAAAGGGCGTCTGTGCCCGAGCCCAGTTCGAAGTATTCGACGTTACCGCCGGAGCGAGACCCTGCGCTGGCGGCGCGGCTCGCGAAGGGCATTTTCGCGAAGCCCGGCGTTTATCCCGCGATGGTGCGGTTTGCGAACGCGGACGCGAAGATAAATTCCGATTTCAAGCCGGACGTCCGATCATTGTCGTTCTCGGTCGACCTCACGCGGGACGGTGCGCCGCCTAGCCGAACGGTCGCCCGGCAGGATTTCTCGATGCAGAACGCGACGACCCTGCCCATCAACGACTCCCCGGCATTTCTGGCGACCATGAAGGTGTTGACGGCATCGAACCCGGTCGCCGGCCTGTGGTCGCTGCCCTTCAAGGACAAGTTGAGAGTGCTGAGAACCCTCGCGTTGGCAGAATTGCAGGCCCGCCAGACGATCAAACCTTATCAGCAACTGCGCTATTGGAGCACCGTTCCGTTTCGTCACGGACCCGATCGATGTCGTGAAGTATTCGGCCACACCGTCTCCGGACAATCCGGCGCATCCTCTGCAAAGGAGCAACCCGAAAGGCCTGCAGGACGAATTGATCCGGCACCTCAAGGAAGATAGCAGGATGAGCGCGTTCGACTTTGGCGTCCAGTTTCTCGACAACGAAAGGATGACCTATTGGGGCAAGCGTCAGGACGCCAGCTTCTGGATCGAAAATGCGAGCGTCGAGTGGAACGAAGCAGCAAGCGCCGTTCCACACGGTCGGCAGGCTTACCTTCTTGCCGAAGTCGCAGCTTTCGCCGGAAGCGAGTAACGCGACATATTTCGATGTCACGGGAAACTCGACACCCGACAGCACGCCCGTCGGGAGCATCAATCGCGCCCGCCGGCCTAGCGGAGGTCGCCAGCAGAAAAGCCGCATGAGCTTCACGCCAGTTTGGATTCAATCGCGAGCCGCACCAGTTCGGCCGAAGTGCGCACGCCGAGCTTCTGGCGCATCAATGAGGAGGTGTTGGCGACCGTCTTGTACGACGCATTGATCAGCCAGGCGATTTCCGAAAGGCTCTTGCCGGTCCCGAGCAGGCGCAGGATTTCGATTTCGCGCGATGTCAGCCGCGCCAGCCGGCTTGAGGCAAATGACGGTCCTGCGAAGGCGAGGCTTTGAGCGAGCGAGGGAGGCAAGAAGACATTGCCTTTGGCGACCTCGCGGATCGCAACCAGCAGATCGTCGGGGTCACCCGATTTCGAGACATAGCCTTTGGCGCCGGCTTCGATCGCCCGCGCCGCGAACACGGGGTCGTCGTTCATGCTGAACATGATGATGCGGGCGGATGCATCGCGCCGCAGGATCCGTCGCGCCAGCTCGAAGCCGGAAACGCTCGGCAAATTGATATCGATCAGGCAGATATCCGGCGGTTCGGCGACGAAGGATGCCTCTCCGCTCTCGGCATCCGCTGCCGTGGTGATGACAATGTCCGGATCGCTGGCCAGCAACGCGCGACAACCGGAAATGACGATCGGGTGATCATCGACGATCAGCACCCGCATCGGTTTACCCTCCGGCGATGTGGTCGCGCCAATCGCCGGGGAAACCGGCTTTGCCGCCGTGGCCGTTCGCTTCATCTCAAACCGTCCATCTCTTAAACCGACTTGCACCACCGTATGCATACGCAACGAAAATACTGTAGCGTTCAATTAGATAGCCGCCATTTTTGTCTGTCAACGGCATCCTGGGCGGACGCGAGGCGGCAGCACTGCGGAACGGGTCATGTGGCAAAAGCTCTCCTTGCGAATGCGTCTTATCGCGTTGTTCGCGCTGGTTCTCGTTCTCGGCCTCGCCATCAATATCGGCCGGCTGCTGCTCGAAGCCGGACCTCGCGTGCAGGCCGAGGACGAGAGCGTGATCCGGCTGGCACGCGAATTCATCGAGGCGTCGGTTGTCGATCTCAAGGACAGCGCGGACCCCGAGGCCAAGTTGGCAACGATCGTCGGCGGGTTGCAACGGCTGCGTCACGTCACGGTGACGCGCGAAGGCGAAGCGCCGGAATCAGGGAAGGAATTGGCCGGGGCGGCCGACCGGGGGGCCGATGCGCCGCCGGCATGGTTCATCGCGCTGGTTCGCCCGGAGCAGGCCACTGAAAGCGTGCCGATTGTCGTGCAGGGCAAATCGCTCGGTTCGCTGCTGATCGCATCGCATCCGACCGACGAGATCGCCGAGATCTGGGACGGCATCGTCACGCAGGTCGGGATCGGTTCGGCGCTCGCCGTCGCGCTGTTTCTGGTGACGATTGTGGTTGTGAGCCGGGCCTTGGCGCCCATTCAGTCGCTCGCGGATGCGATGGCAGGCATCGAGGCCGGCCGTTACGACACCCGCGTGCAGCCGACCGGTTCGGCCGAGATCGCCGATATCTGCGACAAGCTCAATCACCTTGCGAACGCACTCGGCAATGCGGTCGAGGAAAAGCAGCGTTTGGCTGAACGGGTGGTGTCGCTTCAGGATGTCGAACGCAAGGAGATCGCCAGGGAATTGCACGATGAGTTCGGGCCTTATCTGTTTGCCTTGCGCGCGCACGCGACCTCGCTGATGCGGGTCGCCGATATCGCAAAGCCCGACATCGATGGCGTTCGCAGGCACGGCAATGCCATGCTGGACCAGGTCAATGCCCTGCAGCAGTTCAACCGGCGCGTCCTCGAAAAGCTGCGGCCTGCCGGACTAACCGAACTTGGATTGAGCGAGGCGCTGGGCGCGCTGGTGCGGCTGTGGCGCGACGCCCACCCCGGCGTTGTCGTGGAAACCGGCGTCTCGCAATCGCTCGGCGATATGGGCGAGACCGCCGAACTGACGATCTACCGGGTGGTTCAGGAAGCCCTGACCAATGTCTTCCGCCATTCCGGCGCGACCCATGTCTCGGTGACGATCGAGCCGTTGCCGAAATCCGCGGGCAACGGCTTGCAAAGCGCAGCGGCGCGGGTGCGCGTTCAGGACAACGGGGAGGGTCTGCCATCCGATCACAAATTCGGCCTCGGCCTGACCGGAATGCGCGAGCGCGTGATGGCGCTGGGGGGCACGATGACGGTGGCCTCCACCGAGGGTGGCTTGACGGTGGAGGCTGTGGTCCCCCGCGGCGCCCAGCCGTGAGGCGGTTTTTCGGGCCACAAGTCGACAGATCGGGAATTTTTCCCGATCTTCGATATAAAGAATCCCGAATAATGACCGGCTTTGGGGGGTGCCCGCCGGGCTTTTGGGCCTTAGCGTTGGGGCTATCCGAAGGGCGGGGGATTTCAAAAAAACGCCCGCGGTTGGGGAGTGCGTTATGACGTTGCGGTGGGCATCGCTGGTTTCGACAACGTCGCTTGTTTCTGCGGTATTTCTGATTACGCCGGAGTGTGTCCAGGCCCAGGACGCGGCAGACAGCGTGCCCAAGGACAACAATCTTCCGGCCATCAGAATCGAAGCCCCCCCGGCGCCAAGGCCAGCGCAGCGTGCAGACAGGAACAGAGGCGGAGAGAGCGGCAGAAATCGGGCAGCCGTGCAACGCACGCCGACGCCGCAACACGTCACCGTCAATGCACCGACGCCGCTTCCGGGACCATCAGAAGTCCCGCTGGAAAAAGCCTTCGACGCCGACAAGGTGCCCGGCACCATTACCACCGTCGATGCAAGCCAGATCGCACGCACCAATTCGCTGAACATCACGGACTCGCTGCAACAATATATTCCCGGCGTCAGCGTCAGCAGCGTCGGGGGCAACGACTTCGCGCCAAACGTGGAATTTCGCGGTTACGTGGCTTCGCCTGTATCCGGCACGCCGCAAGGGCTCGCGGTCTACCAGAACGGCGTTCGTATCAATGAAGCATTCGGCGACACCATGAATTGGGACCTGATCCCGACCGCGGCTATTCGCTCGGTCACCATGGTCACCAACAATCCCGCTTACGGCCTCAATGCGCTCGGCGGCGCGCTGAACATCCAGATGAAGGACGGCTTCAACTATCACGGTGCCGAGATCGACGTGATGGGCGGCTCCTATGGTCGCATACAGTCCTCGCTGCAGTGGGGCAAGCAGATCAATGACTGGGCGATCTACGGCGCCTTCGAAGCCATCCACGACGATGGTTACCGGTTGTTCTCGGAATCGAACGTCTTGCGCTTCTACGGCGATATCGGCCACCGCACCATGGACAGCGAGATTCACCTCAACATGGGCGCGGCGAACAACACTTTCGGTGCCGCCGCCACCTCGCCGGTCGAACTGTTGCAGACGGCCTGGAACGCGGACTATACGACGCCGCAGACAAACCTCAACCAGGTTGGCTATCTGAACTTAACCGGCCGGTTTGACGTGTCTCCGACCTGGACTATCGACGCCAATGCCCACTACCGCGCCTTCAGCCAGCACACGGCGGACGCAAATCCCAGTGCGAATGGGGTGCAACCATGTGCTGCGGACGCGACTTTACTTTGTAACCAGGACGGCTCCCCTACGAACGGCCTGAACGATCAGCAGCTATCGAACCCCTTCTCCGCGTCCCAGATTATTGGCGAGAACGATCGGACCTCGACCTCAACAACGACGTTAGGCACGACACTGCAGGCTACCAACACCGACAAGATCTTCGGCTTGGACAACCGCTTCACCGTCGGTACGTCGTTCGACCGCAGCGTCACGCATTTTTCCACCAGTGCCGAACTGGGCTCTTTTACAAACAGTTACCTGCTCGTCGGATCAGGCCAATTCCTCGGCACAGATAACCCGCAGGATGGCCCCGTCGGACTTCGTACTACCAACCAATTTATCGGCGTCTATGCGCTCAATTCGATCGACCTGACCAAAAGACTGACAGTGACCGGCGGCGGTCGCTTCAACGTCGCCAATGTTGATCTCCAGGACCAGATTGGCGGCCCCACCAGCTTGCTGAACGGCAACAACAACTATACCCGGTTCAATCCGATGCTCGGCGGCACCTACAAGATCACTTCGGAATGGACCGCCTATGGTGGCTACTCGGAGGCCAACCGCGTGCCCACACCGCTGGAGCTCGGTTGCGCCGACCCGACGCATCCCTGCATCCTCGCGACCTTCCTGGTGTCGGATCCACCGCTGCAACAGGTTGTCTCCCACACCTGGGAGGCCGGTTTTCGCGGCAGCCATAACTTCGGTGCTGACTTCGGCACGCTGACCTGGAAGGTCGGCGCCTTCCACGCCATCAACACGAACGACATTCTCTCGGTCCCGGCACCGAACGATCAGGGTTTCGGCTTCTTCTCGAATGTCGGTTCGACCCGGCGCCAGGGTATCGAGGCCGAAGCGAGGCTCGCCGCGAAGAGGTTCGACGTTCACGCGAGCTACTCCCTTGTTGACGCACGCTTCCTCAATTCGCTGCAACTCGCCTCCAACAGCCCTGCTGCGGACGCTAACGGCAACATCCAGGTCTCACCGGGCAACCAAATCCCGGCGATCCCGCGCCATCGAGTCAAAGTCGGGTTCGACTACGCGGCGACCGATGCGTTCAAGTTCGGTGCCGATGTCGTCTACATGAGCAGCCAGTATTTCGTCGGCGACGCATCCAACCAGGAGCCGCAGCTGCCCGGTTACACAGTGGTCAACCTGCATGCGTCCTATCAGATCAACAAGACGTACCAAATCTACGGACGCGTCGACAACGTCTTCAACAACCACTACGCAACCTACGCCACGTTCTTCGACACCACCCAGTTGCCGAATTTCAACACGGGCAACCCCTTCACCAATCCGGATTCGCTGAGCCCGGCGCGGCCGTTGGCGGCCTATGTCGGCCTAAAGGCGACCTTTTAGAGCATGATCGGCTCTGATTGAGATCGGGCCGGCGCTGCATTCGAGCGCCGAGCCTGCCGCCGGCCAGATCAACCGGTGGTAAGCCTCGTCTCTTCAAACAGCCGGGCTTGAATTGAGCTATCGCGTGCCGATCCGCTGCAGACCAGCTGCCCCTGCTTGAGCAGGATCACACGATCGGCGATGGCCAAAATGGCAGCATTATGAGTGACGATGACGACGGTGCGACCAGCGTCGCGCTGATCGACAAGAATATTGCGAATGAGCGTTTCGGTCGCAGCGTCGAGATTAGCGGTTGGTTCGTCGAGTACCAGTACGGAAGGGCCTCCGGCCAGCGCGCGTGCAAGACTTGATTCGCTGCCGTTCGCCGCCGGAAAGACGAAAGCCGCTCTCTCCGAGATCGGAGTCGTAGCCGTCGCCGGCCGCGGCAAGCCGGTCGTGCGTTCCGATCTTCATATTCGTGGTAACGATATCTGTCTCCGAGATCGGTCTGCCGACGGCGATGTTTTCTCGCGCCGAGCCCCGAAACAGGATGGGTTCTTGCGGCACGTAGCCGATGTGTTTCCATAACGTCTGGCGGCCATATTTTCCGATCGGATCGCCGTCGACCGTTACCTGACCGGCCTCCGGTTCAATGAGCCCGAGCAGAAGCATGGTCAGGGTGGTCTTTCCCGCCCCGCTGCTGCCGGTGATCGCGGTAATGCCCCCGGGTTCAATGACGACAGACAGGTTGTTCAGGGCAATAACGTCACGATAGCGGACGGTCACCTGCTTGAGCTCAAACGCGCCGCGCAGCGTCTGCGCGACCAGAGATTGCTCGGTTTCGCGCCCTGATGGAGCAATCAACAGCTCCTTTTCCATGCGCCCGAGACGCAACCAGGCGTCACCAAGCCCGACATAGGTTGGCGCAAGCTGGTTCATGGAGCCGATCAGGTAGCTCACCAAAGCGGCCATCGCTATCAGCGATCCTGCGGTAGCGGTTCCGCCGGCGACGAGATAGGCGCCTACCAGGTAGAAACAAAAATAAGTCGCCGTGCTTACACCTTCGCCCGCAACCGTTATCCAGTTTGGCAGCACTCGCCTGCGGACCAGCATTTGACGATAGCGATCCAACAGCTGAACCAGGCGCGACCGCGCCCAATCCGGCGACGCGCTGACGCGAAGCAATGCTCCGCGCAGGCTTAGCATCATCAGCAAGTGCTCTGCGACGGTCTCATTTGCCGAAATTTCATCATGCAGCGCGCGATTGGTGAGCCGCGCGGCGAGCCAGATCAGCGTCGCGCCGGTGGCAATCCCGATCATGCACAACAGCGCGAGGCGTGGCTCCCAAAGGAAGATGACCAGCAGCGCCAGGATCGTTTGCAATGTCGCGACGATCGCCTGGCCCAGGGTTTGTCCAATGCTCACCTCCAGAACGAGCACATCGTTGCGCAGAAGCTGCAATAAACGTGACTGAGGGTGATCGATAAAATACGAATACGAATGAGTCTGGATATGATCGAAGACCCTCAAGGTGAGCCTTTGGCCAAGACGCGCGCTCGCTCTGGCGAACAGATCGAACGCGAAGCCAGCCAACGCCCCGCGGGTGACAAACAGCGCCATTTGCAGCGCAACAATGGAGACCAGAAGGGACGTTTGCTTGCCAAGAACGCCGTTATCGAAAAGCGGCTGAAACAGCAGCGCCGTCAGAACATTGGCTGTCGTAGCCAGCAGCAAAATCGCAAGACCAGCCACGAATGTCGGTCGTTCCTGTCTGAGGCACCAACCGGCCAGACCTGCATTGCCCGGTCGCGACTGATCTTCCTGGGCTGAGATTGCAGGCATCGGGGTATTTCTGCTTAGCTGCGCCGGCCGCCGGGGACTGGCCGGAATGCTGAAATCATGCTACTTGTGCCGGGCACTTCTATTCTGGCCAAGGAAATACCCATGGGCAACACGCATATTGCGACTGGCGTCAAGGCCAAGCTTACGGCTGCTGATCTCGTCAACACCAAGCCCGAAGAAACGTTCTTGTGGCGTAGCGAGATGGTCAATTGCTCTTACGATTATACGACGCAAACGCGTCGCTGGACCGAAAGCGAGAAAATTCGCCAACTCATGATGACAACCGGTGCTCCGACCAGCAGCACCAGTGTTGACGGCGAAAAGGACGAATAGTCCTGGTCGCTATCCGAAACTTCAAGCGCCAAAGCATATTTTATCCCGCTCCGGCTATTCCGCGGCGGGATTTTTTTCAGCACGACGATCGGCTGGGAACGAGATGACCGCAGAGCCACAAGTTACCCTGCTGATCACAAACTCGATTGACTATCTGGCCGACTTGCTGGTGGCGCGATTGGGTAGTGAGCGGGTATTTCGCTACAATACCGATCTGTGGCGTGATTATTCATTCTGTTTTTCCGCCGATGGAGTAGAGATTTCCGATCCTACGGGCCGCAGCGTTACCGACGCCAATATTGCGAAGGTGTATCGACGCTCCGCGATGCGCGGCTCGGTTTTATTTCCGCAGCTGGAGCTGACGGATCTTGAGCGTTACGCCGAGGAAGAGGTTTATGCCGCTTGGGCCGACCTCTTCAATATCTTCTGGCACCAAGGCAAAATTATTCCTGAGTCAGCCGCTCGGCACGCTCCGGTCGGGAAAATTGCTGCAACTGCGGATCGCACCGAAATATTTCGAGATTACCCCCTATCGCTTTGTCCTTAATCGCGAGGATCTATTTCGGCAGGGAACTGCATCGGTCTGCAAGAGTTTCAATTTCAAATACGCCAATGGAGTTGGATTTTACAGTTCGAAAGTTGACGAAGGTGCGCTGGATCCCGCTCAGCCTTGGTTTTTGACCGACTACATCGAAGCCACGCACGATGTTACGGTTGCGGTCGTTCGCGATGAACTGTTCGCGTTCGAACTTGACCGGACCGGTTTCCTCGACAGCACGATCGACTGGCGCCGAGCCCCGTTTGTCTACTCGCATCGAGGCTGGAAACGGTGCGACATTCCGGAAAAACTGAAAACGGGAATTTTTGCTTTCATGGCGGAAGTCGGCCAGCACTTCGCCCGTGTCGATTTTCTGCGCAAGGATGACCGCTACACTTTTCTTGAGGCGAATTACAATGGCGAATGGGGATGGCTTGATCCCGATGGAAAGGAAGGTTTGATGAACAAGGTCATTTACGAGATAGACCCGGCGACGCCTTGCGTCAGTTGTCCGTACCCTCAGCTCTCCTGATGATGTGCAACGGCACACTCAAAGAGCTAAAATCTCAAAGAGCTAAAATCTCAAAGAGATAAGAGCCTGCCCGTCGGCCGCTCCAGGCGATAGCCATAGAGGTCGTGCGAGGCCCAGTTGCCGACATAAACAAAGGGTCCGGAAGGATCGATCGCTACCCCGCATGGCATCTCTCCGGCTGGAAATGGCGAATTCGAAACTTGCGAAAGCGCGCCGGACGCCTGATCGATATGGAACACGGAAACGTCGTTGGAGCCGCCATTGGTAACAAGTAGAAAGTCACCAGACGGATCGACCGCTATCCCGATCGGGACCTGACCCGACAAGAATGGCGAACCGTCGATCTGCACAAGAGCACCATTGGAAGGGTCAACGCGGTAAGCACCCACATTGTCGGATTTGAAATTTGCAACATATACGAAATTTCCCGAAGGATGCATGACGATCGCCGTCGGTCCTCTCCCCGCCGGAAATGGCGAGCCAGCTAGCGGTGAGAGGCCGCCCCCAGACGCCTCGATCCGATGCGCCCGCACGTCGGAACGACGGTTTGCGACATAGGCATACTGTCCGGAGGGATGAATGGCGATTGCCAGCGGCTTTTCGCCGGACGGGTAGGGCAAATCCGGCAGCTCGGATAAAGATCCCGTTGCCGGATCGATTTTGTAAGCGGTGATCTCACCGGAGAAACCGTTGGCGACGTAAGCGACGTCATCCGAGGGGGTGATCGCGATGGCTTCGGGATGATTGCCGGCGCGAAATGGAGATCCCGCTACAGGCTGAAGCGCACCGCTTGCGAGGTCGATCCGGAACGCCGAAACGTCGTTGGATTTACCATTGGCGCTGTAGAGAAATTTTCCGGAAGCAGAGGCGGCAATCGAGTGAGGCCAGAGCCCTGACGCGAACGGTGAGCCTTCGACAGGTGATAAGTGCCCGGTCGTGGTGCAAATGCGACAGGCCGAAATATTATGAGCGCCCCAGTTTGCAACATAAGCAAATTGGCGCGGGTGACTGAGGGTCAGGGCAATGGGATTTTTATCGGTTCGAAACCGGTATGTGTTGGAAGTCTTGTATGTGTTGGACGTCGCG
Source organism: uncultured Pseudomonadota bacterium (assembly GCA_963771225.1). GTDB lineage: Bacteria > Pseudomonadota > Alphaproteobacteria > Rhizobiales > Xanthobacteraceae > Bradyrhizobium. The sequence goes on from CAVYSR010000026.1 coordinate 90,302, forward strand.
GTGTTAGAAGTATTGGCTGATGTCATCGCCCCCAACATGTATTCTGCAAGACGTTTTGTCGCCGCTTCTCAGTTTCCCGGGCCTTTCCGCCGCGCCAGAAAGCCGCGTGCCGGATCGTAGGCGGCGATGGCGCCGAGCAGAAACACGGTGGTATAGCCAGCCACGACCGCTAACGATACCCAGGAGATCTTGGCGTAGAAGGCGAAGCGAATGAGTTCGGTCGCATGGGTGAAGGGATTGCACAGGCAGATATAATACAGCAGCGGACTCAATTCCTGCACCCGCCACAACGGGTAGAGCGCGGACGAGGCAAAGAACATCGGGAAGATGACGAAATTCATGATGCCGGCGAAATTCTCAAGCTGCTTGATCAGCGAGGAGATCAGCATTCCCAATGCGCCCAGCATGAACCCGCATAACAACAGCGCCGGGATCAAGGTCAGGTAGCCGAGCGGCGGCGCTTCGATGTCCCAGAACCAGGCGATCAGCAGAAAAGCGTAGACCTGAAGGATGGAGACCAGCGTGCCCGCCAGCAGTTTCGATATCAGCAGCCACCAGCGCGGGAACGGGCTGACCAGCAGCGTTCGCATTCCGCCGGTTTCCCGGTCATAGACCATCGTCAATGACGACTGCATGCCGTTGAAAAGCTGGATCATGGCGACCAGCCCGGGCGCGATATAGACCTCGTAAAGAACGTAGGTTTCGTAAGGCGGAATGATCGAGACGCCGAGAACCTGCCGGAAGCCGGCGGCAAAAATAAACAGCCACACCAGCGGCCGCACCAGCGCGGAGACGAAGCGTTCCCGCTGATGGATGAAGCGCAGGGCTTCGCGCCAGACGATGCCCTGCATGCAGATCAGATATTGCGCGAGGGTGTGACCGCGATCCGTCGTTACGTCGGCGTTTATGTCGGTGGTGGTGATGTCGGTCATTTGGCAATTCCTGCCCTGTCGGCGCCGGGGCCTTGCGTCAATTTGGTGAATGCCGCTGCCATGTTCGGGGCTGCCGAGGCGGCAACCACGTTCTTGACCGAATCCTTTGCCAGCACGTGGCCCTGGTGCAGAACCACGACATTGTCGTCGTCTCCGACTTCATCGATCAGGTGCGTCGCCCAGAGCACGCCGATATTCTCCGCGGTCAAGAGCCGCCGAACATGTTCCAGAATATCGGCACGCGATTTGATATCGAGGCCCACCGTCGGCTCGTCGAGCAGCAGCAGCTTCGGGCGATGCAGCAGCGCCCTTGCGATTTCGACGCGCCGCATCTGCCCGCCCGACAGCGTGTTGACCCGGTCGCGCCTCCGGTCGGTCATCGCCACCAGGTCCAGAACACGGGCGATCTCCAGATCCGCTCGGCTGCGGCCAATGCCATGCAGCGCGGCATGGTATTTCAGGTTCTGCTGGACGGAGATATCGGCATCGAGCGCGCGCGACTGGAACACCACGCCGAGCCGGCTCAATGCCGCGCCCGGCTCGCGCATGATATCATGACCGAGGATGCGGATGCTGCCGGAGCGGATCGCATACAGTCGTGTGATGAGCGAAAACAGCGTCGACTTGCCGGCGCCGTTGAGGCCCAGCAGCACCGTAAACGACGACGGCATCACGGTCAGGCTGACGTCGTTCAGGGCGATCTGGGGACCGTAGCGATGGCCGACATGATCGACATCAAGGGCGGGCGGACCAGCCGCTTTATCGGAAGCCACTTTATTGGAAGCCATGGGGATGCCTGGCTGCTCAGTTTGGGCCAATCGCGGGGCTCCACGGCCATCCGACGCTCAAGCCGGCGGCATCGCTTCCGGATCGAACCCGCGCTGGCGCGCGCTTTGCGGCATAGCCTCCCATGCGACCTCCCTGTCGTGGACTTGAACCGCCATTGGCTGCCGGCGCATTCGGTATGATCATCAATAGCTGCGATGATGCAAGGACTTACTAAGTCGTAGGTACGAATGGCGCCAAGGGTGCCAGACGCCGGTGCGAGAGTTCCCGGGCGGCCGGCCGGCGATACACGCCTTCGAGCTTCCGCTCACCCATTCGTCTAACTATATTGGAATGGGTCCAATGTGATAACGGCGGACATCAAATGACGCGATGCGACCAAGACACCGCGCATGATCGGGAAGAGCGCAAGGATGGCCGACAAGTGACCCGGTTCCTGATCGTCGAGGATCATCCGCTGTTTCGAGAGGCGCTGGAGAGTGCCGTTTGCCTCGCGAATCCTGACGCCGAGATCCTCCAGGCAACGTCGATCGATGGGGCGATGGAAGTGCTTTCCTCGACCCATCAATTGGACCTCGTGCTGCTCGATCTGTCGATGCCCGGCACCACCGGGCTATCCGGCGTGATGCGCGTCCGGAAAGCCTTTCCGAAAATACCCGTCGTGATCGTTTCAGGATATGAGGACCTGCAGATCGTCCAGAACGTTCTCGCGCTCGGCGTATCCGGCTACATCCCCAAATCGACCTCGCGGCGCGAGATTGCGGACGCGATCGGCGAGGTGTTGCGAGGGACGATTTATCTTCCCGAGCGTTACCGGGACGCTGCGATAACGCGACGGTCCAGCATCGACAATCACGAACTGTTAAAGCGCCTTCATGACCTCACGCCGCAGCAATTGCGGGTGCTCGATATGTTGGGCAAGGGTCTGCAGAACAAGCAAATCGCCTATGAACTGAAGATCTGCGAGACCACGGTGAAGGTTCATGTATCGGATATCTTGCGCAAGTTGAGCGTCTTCAGCCGCACCAATGCCATCATCGAGATCGCAAAGATCGATTTCGCAAGCCTGGCCGGCGGAGCGCCCGGCAAGCATCAACCGGCCGATCAGGTCGATGTCTGAACGGCGTCACGCAAGCAGGAATGACAACAGCGAGCGCATTTCGGCCGGCTTGACCGGCTTCTTGAGCAGCTCGAAGCCATGGACCGCAGCTTCTCTCGCCGCATCCACCGAATAGTCGGCCGTCACGATCATGGCCGGGATTTCGCTTTTGACCAGATGCCGGATCGCATTGACGGCCTCCAGTCCGCTTTCGTCGCGGTCCAGATGAAGATCGGCGATGATCGCATCCGGGGTGCCGCCGAGCGCGCCAAGGCGCTCCAGCGCATCCGCGGTGGAAATCGTCTTGGCGACGTCGCATCCCCATTTTTCAAGCAACAGCGCCAACGCCTCCGCGCTGGAGGGATCGTTTTCGACAATCAGTATTTTGGCGCCTTCCAGCCCGCTGAACGGAAAATCGTGGTGCTGAAGCTCACGTCCCGCGCCGGCACCGATCTCGAGTTCGGTGCGGGGCAGCGTGACGGAAAAGGTCGATCCATAGCCGACACGTGACGAAAGCTGGACGTCATGACCAAGGACCGTCGCGAACCGTCGCACGATCGAGAGACCGAGCCCGAAGCCGGCGCCATCTCCGGTATTGGCTTCGCCGCGCTGGAATTCCTGAAATATCGCCTGCCGCTGGGCTTCCGGTATTCCGGGTCCGGTATCGTGAACCTGGATCCGGACTTCGCCGCCCTTCCGCCTGCATCCCATCAGCACCCCGCCGCGCTGGGTGTATCGGAGCGCATTGGTGAGCAGATTCTGCAAGATCCGGCGCAGCATCAGCGGGTCCGAAATCACCGCCAGCGAGGAAGGCCTGATGTTCAGCGACAGGCCTCGTTTTGCCGCCAGCGGCGCAAGTTCGCAGCGGAGCGGATCGAACAGCGACGATATCGGTATCGGGCGCGCCTCCGGTTTCAAAACGCCGGCGTCGAGCTTCGAAATATCGAGTAACGTCTTCAACAGGTCCTCAAGCGTGAGAAGCGAACGATCGACCTGCTCGAGCAGCGCCGTCCCCCGATCCGAAACTTCCATCTCCGCGAATGTCGACAGCGTCAGCCTCGCCGCATTCAGCGGTTGCAGCAGATCGTGCGTTACCGAAATCAACACCGAGGATTTCAGCGAACTGGCCGCCTCGGCCTGCTGCTTGGCCCGGTAGAGATAGTCGTTGGAGCGTTCGATGGCCCGCAGCGCATCCTGCAACTGCCGGGTCCGGTTCAATACCTGATGGTCCAGCGCGATCGCCGTCTCAAACAGCGAAAAGGCATTGAACTGCTGGTCGATCGACCGCTCGACGCGCGACATCAGCGCGGCGTTGATTTTCTTCAGTTTAGCCGTCTCGCGTTGCAACGTCTCGATCTGGTCTGTGCCTTGGCTCTTCATGACGGTTGGGGCCTCTTGCCGATGGCCACCCCGGTCAGCGTCTGATTGACATGCATCGAGCGATACTGCTCGCCATAGGTATGGAAGCCGACCACATTATTGGTGCGGTAGAGTTCGGACATGTCGCGCGCGAATTGATGCTGCTCGGCATCGAGCCGGCGAAGCACGCACTCAAATCCGATATAGATCGAGACATCGCCGATTTCGTCACGGGTTTCAGCAAACAGATCGTGCATCGCCCCGATCGGATTGCGCGGCTGTGCTGCGGTGAGAACCATCCCTTCGTCGATCGCGCAAAAGAAACTCAAGGAGCCATCCGGGTTCATTTGCTGGATCGATCGCGCATAATACGCGCCACCGACGCGGACCAGCACCGGATGGGAGGCGAACGAGAACGCATCGAGCTTGGTGTCCATGATGCCAACCGCTCGGGAGTATTCCTCGGCGGCCGGCTCGGCGTTGATCTCCTTGACCACGCGGCGCTCGACGTCGGCCTCCGTCACCACCATCTTTGTCGTCGTGGGCTCGAAATTATCGCACTTGAACAGCCGGAACGGCAGCGCGGTTTTCAGGATAATGAGGATGGCAGCGTCGGAATGCGCCTCGCCGTCATAGAACACCCAGGTTTTCTCGAAACGCAGCCCGTCGCCGGCCGATCCGCCCACCACCGGGATGTTGTCGAGCGACGCGTAGATCGCGGACATCACCGCCTCTTCGCGCCGGCACAGCCCGTCGATCAGCAACAGACCAAAGGAATTCTGTCCCACGGCTTCGGGCGAACGTCGCGCCAACTCGTGCCGTAGCTCGGTGCCGATCCTGCGGCCGTCCTCGACGCGGAAATTGCTGAGGTCGGGGAGGGGGCGTGCCACGATGGAGAAATCCTCCGCGCCGAATCCGAGGGCAACCACGCTGTTGTCGCCCCAACCGTCGGGCGCGAGTTCCCCTGCGGTGGTGCAGCCGAACACCGGTGTGCTGCCCAGGAACCCGGCCATTTCGGCGATGAATTCATGGGGGTCGTAATACGGTGAGAGAAAAACAAGAACCATCGCCAGTCCATCGGATGGCAATTGGCGGGCAATGTCCGCCGCAGCCTCGTGTGCCGCGGAAGCTTTTGCCTGAGCAACGGCAACACCCGACATATTGCTGAACCGATGATCGGTTCGACCCACTGTCTTCTCCCTCTCGTGCCAATCCTGATGCTTTTGCCAGCACTTCCTTGTTGTGACGATAGGGTTTTCTTCCAGTTGTCGCAAGAACAGGTCCCCACCCACGACGCGGCACGCATGCCGCGCCGATCTGCATCGCAGTTCGAGACGTGCAACGCAGCATTCGGGGGGCGGGCGCGTCCTGATCCCGTCGTTTTTAATCCCCGCGAAACAGCCCGCTACTACCACCGCCTGCCTGCGGCAGCCTAAAGCTGGGCTCGCACCAACGGAGACGTTGATGAGAAAATCGCGTTCGGTACCTGAAATCGGGCTGGGAATTTGCGGCGCGATCCTGGCCGCCAAATTCGCGACAGCGCAAGTCTCTCCGCCGCCGGCGAAACCGCCGGAAGGTGCTGCGCTTTTCAAGCAGCAATGCGCCACCTGCCACACCACCAATCTTTCCGATCCGCAGCGGCAGGGACCGTCGCTGTTCAAGGTGATGGGCCGGCAGGCCGGAAAACTCGATGGCTTCCATTATTCGGCAGGCTTTGCGCAGGCCAGTTTCGCCTGGGATGAAAGCAAGCTCGACGCGTGGCTGACCAATCCGCAAGGCGTTATTCCCAGCGCCGTCATGGCCTATCGGCAACCGAAAGCGGAAACGCGCGCGGCGATCATTGCCTATCTGAGGGAATTGAACTGAATGGCAAAGCCGGTTCACTCGATGATCCGCGTGCTCGATGAAGCAAAGGCGCTCGATTTCTATGCGCGCGCCTTCGGGCTGAAGATTGCCGACCGGCTGCTATTCCCGGATTTCGCCCTGATTTACCTGCGCCATCCGTCCTCGCCGTTCGAGCTCGAACTCACGGTCAATTTCGATCGCAAAGAGCCTTACGTGACGGGCGACGGCTATGGTCATCTCGCTGTGGTGGTCGACGATCTGAACGCTGAGCATGCGCGCCTCGAACAAGAAAAATTGTCGCCGGGGCCGCTGCGCGATTTCAAACATGACGGCGCGACGCTGGCGCGCTTTTTCTTTGTCGCCGACCCCGACGGCTACAAGATCGAGGTGATCCAGAAGGGTGGACGTTTCGGCTAATCATAAAACAACAACGTTCAATGGAGGAAGCTCATGAGAGAGGTTGATCGTCGAAGCAAATACAGCCGCCGGATCTTCCTGCAGGGTGCTGCCGCGGCGGCGCCCGTGGTGGCCGTGGCCACCAGCGCCGGGCTCACCGTCGAGGATGCATGGGCGGACGATGCGACCGCACTGGCGCCGTCGACCCTGAAAACCCTGGTCAAGGTCGCGCGCGATATCTATCCGCACGATTTCCTTGTCGACGGCTACTACATCACCGCGATCAAGCCGTGGGATGGCAAGGCCGCCAAGGATCCGGCGGTCAAGAGCCTGCTCGAAGACGGTGTCCGCCGCCTCGATCAGGATGCACGGGATCGCCACAACGCTGCCTATGCCCAGGTGCCGTGGGAGGCCGACCGGGTCGTGCTGCTGCAGGGCATCGAACAAACCGACTTCTTCAAGAAGGTTCGATCCGATCTGGTCGTCTCGCTCTACAACCAGGAAGAGCTGTGGCCGAAGTTCGGCTACGAGGGCTCCTCCGCCGAGCATGGCGGCTACATCAAGCGCGGTTTCAACGACATCGACTGGCTGCCGAAAGTCTGAGGACGTCGGGCGGAACATCAGTTGGGAGGACATCACATGGCAAAATTCGATCTGAATGACGATGGTGTTGTTGTAATCGTGGGCTCCGGCGCCGGGCGGCGGAACGCTCGGCAACGAGCTCGCCCAGAAGGGCGTCAAGGTCGTGATCCTTGAGGCCGGTCCGCGCACCGAGCTGCAGGATTTCATCAACAACGAATGGGAGAGCTTCACGCAACTGGCGTGGACCGATATGCGCACCACCTCGGGCAACTGGCGCGTCGCCAAGGACTTCGCCAATTTGCCGGCCTGGATCGTTAAATCGGTCGGCGGATCGACGGTGCATTGGGCCGGCGCCTCGCTGCGGTTCGACGAGCACGAATTTCAAGATCCGCAGCGCCTATGGCAATGTGCCCGGCGCCAACCTGCTCGACTGGCCGATCACGCTCGCCGAAATGGAGCCGTGGTACGCCAAGGCCGAGGACAAGATGGGCGTCACCCGCACCAACAATATTCCGGGATTGCCGGGCAACAACAATTTCAAGGTGCTGGAGGCCGGCGCCAGAAAGCTCGGCTACAAGGAAGTCCATACCGGCCGGATGGCGATCAACAGCGAACCGCGCGACGGCCGCGGTTCCTGCCAGCAGATCGGCTTCTGTTTTCAGGGCTGCAAGTCCGGCGCCAAATGGTCGACGCTCTATGCCGAAATCCCGAAGGGCGAGGCGACCGGCAATCTGGAAGTTCGTCCAGGATGCATGGCGCTCAAGATCGAGCATGACGCGTCCGGCAAGGTCACCGGCGTCGTCTACGCCGACGAGGCGGGAAAGACGCAACGCCAGAAGGCGCGCGTCGTCGCGGTCGCCGGCAACTCGATCGAAAGCCCGCGGCTGCTGCTCAACAGCGCCTCCAGCCTGTTCAGTGACGGCCTTGCCAACAGCTCCGGACAGGTCGGCCGCAACTACATGCGGCACATGACCGGCAGCGTGTATGCGGTGTTCGACAAATCGGTCCACATGTATCGCGGCACGACCATGGCCGGCATTATCCGCGACGAGGCGCGGCACGATCCGTCGCGTGGCTTCATGGGCGGCTATGAGATGGAGACCCTGTCGCTGGGTCTGCCCTTCATGGCCGCATTCCTCAATCCCGGCGCCTGGGGGCGCCCGTTCACCGCGGCGATGGAAGGATATCCGCGCATGGCCGGCATGTGGCTGGTCGGCGAGGACATGCCGCAGGAGACCAACAGGATCACGCTGGACCCGAAAGCCAAGGACAAGTTCGGCATGCCGGTGGCGAGCGTGCATTATGACGATCACCCCAACGATCTCGCGATGCGCGATCACGCCTACAAGCAGGGCTCCGCCGTCTATGAGGCGGTCGGTGCGACCGTGACCTATCCGACCGCGCCGTATCCCAGCACGCACAACATGGGCACCAACCGCATGAGCGCCAAGCCGAGGGACGGCGTGGTCAACAAGTTCGGCCAGACCCACGACATCAAGAACCTGTTTGTTTCGGACGGCAGCCAGTTCACCAGCGGAGCGGCCTGCAATCCGACCTTGACCATCGTCGCACTGGCCGTCAGGCAGGCGGATCACATTGCCGGTGCGATGCAGCGCAAGGAAATCTAAGAAGGAAATCTAAAGGACTAAAGGCTCCGTCCGCTGAACGGACGGAGCCTTTTTGGTCACATTTATTTCGCCCCTAACGTCGGGCTCGCGCCGACGGCGGGCAGTTATTCGGCGGCGTCGAGAACCATCCGGGCGCTGCTTTCGCGAAACTCTGGCATCACAGCAACCGGCGGCCTCGACCGGTAGATCAGGCAGGAACAGCGCAGCAGCGAAGCAAAATTATTGACCTCGCCATGATGATCGAGCACCTCGCTGTGAAGTTTGGTCAGGAACTTCGGGAGACTCATGCCTTCCTTGGCCGCGATCTCTTCCAATGTTTCCCAAAACGCCAATTCGAGACGAATCGAGGTGCAATGACCTCCGATCCGCAAGGACCGGGTCTGCGAATTCATAGTCGCGTTGCGGTTGATGCGCGAATAGTCGGCACATGACGTCCTCCCGTTCGTTTATAATTTTTCTAAACGATATACCCGGTCCGGGGAGATCACAACGCTTCCGGCGCGGATCGGCTGATGGATCCGAGTTCCCTCGTGTCCGATCAAGCCTGCAATGCGGCGAGCAACTCGTCGGGCCGTTCCGCCATCATCATGTGGCCGGCGCCCCGCAGCACCACGGTGCGTGAATTCGGCAATGCGGCGGCGAGCGTCTTGCCGGCCTTTGCCGGTGTCATCATGTCGCGTTCGCCGAGAATGAGGGTGGTCGGAACCGTGACCTGTGCGGCCGCGGCGAGCGCGCCTTGATAGGCGTTGCAGGCGGATAGATCGTTGAACAGCACGCCGGGCCGGCATTGCCCGAGAACCCGCTGGGCGCCGCTGTGCATCCACAATCCCGGCGCAAGGCTGCCACCCAGTTCGGCCTGAAAGCCGAGGCCCCAGATCGAGACCATGTCGATCGCTGAAATATCGTTGGCCTCCGCGGCCTTGAGCAGATCGGGCCCGACGGTCATGGTGGCGGCGGTTCCAATCAGGCTGAGCGCCGAAACCCTTGATGGGTGCCGTGCCGCGGTCTCGATTGCAATCAGTGATCCCATGGAATGACCCACAAGCCACGCCTTGGTGACACCGGCGGCGTCGAGTAGCGCTGCGGTCCAGTCGGCCATTCCGGCAATGGTCGGGATCGGCGCGCCGGACGAACGTCCGTGACCCGGCAAATCCGGAGCCAGCACGCTGTGGCCGTGATGGGCGAACCACCGGCTGTGCAAGGCCCAGGCGGTGTGATCGAAACCGGCGCCGTGCAGCAGCACCACGGTCGGCTGCGGCCACATCGAACTCCCGGCCACCGGTGGCGACGAAGGTCTCACTCCCGTTCACGGACAGATGCATGGTTCAAGCCTTCTGCGAAAATCAAGCCTTCTGCGAAATACGGAGCGCCTGGCCCAGATCATCGATGATGTCGGTGGCGGCTTCGATGCCGACCGACAGCCGCACCAGCTCCTCGCCGATGCCGGCGGCCTTGAGCTGGGCTGCATCCATCTGCTGATGCGTGGTGCTGGCGGGATGAATCACCAGCGTCTTGGCATCGCCGACATTGGCCAGATGACTGATCATTCGCAGCGCTTCGATGAACTTCTTCCCCGCCGGACGGCCGCCCTTGATTCCAAAGCTGACAATGGAGCCCGCGCCGCGCGGCAACAATTGCTTGGCGAGCTGATAGTCGGGATGACTTTCCAGCGAAGGATGCAGCACCCACTCGACGGCCTTGTTGGTGGCCAGGAATTCGAGCACCGCATGGGTATTCGTCATGTGGCGCTCCATGCGAATGCCCAGCGTCTCGACGCCTTGCAGCAGTTGAAAGGCGTTGGTCGGTGACAGACAGGCGCCGAAATCGCGCAGGCCTTCGGTCCGCGCCCGCATGATGAAGGCGGCGTTGCCGAACTGCTCGTCGAAGACGATGCCGTGATAGCCGGCATAAGGTTCGGTCAACACCGGAAACTTGCCGGAAGCGTGCCAGTCGAACCGGCCGCCATCGACGATCACGCCGCCGATGGCGATGCCGTGGCCGCCGATCCATTTGGTGGCGGAGTTCATCACGATATCGGCGCCGAAGCCGATCGGCTGGCTGAGAAACGGCGTGGCGAAGGTGTTGTCGATCAGCAGCGGGATTTTGGCGTCGTGTGCGATCCCGGCGACTTGTGGAATATCCAGCACTTCGAGGCCGGGATTGCCGATGGTTTCGCCGATCACCAGGCGGGTATTGGGCCGGATCGCGCCGCGGAATTCATCGAGCGCGCGGGGCTTGACGAAGGTGGTGGTGATGCCGAAGCGCGGCAGCGTATGCGCCAAGAGGTTGATGGTGCCGCCGTAAAGCGAAGAGGAGGCGACGATGTGATCGCCGGCATTGAGCAGTGTCGCGATCGCCAGATGCAGTGCTGCCATTCCGCTCGCGGTGCAAATGGCGCCGACGCCGCCTTCCAGCGCGGCAAGCCGCTCTTCCAGCACCGCCGTCGTCGGATTCGAAATCCGGGTGTAGATATGCCCGGCGCGTTCGAGGTTGAACAGCGCCGCGGCGTGTTCGGAATCCTGGAATACGTAAGAGGTGGTCTGATAGATCGGAACGGCGCGCGCGCCCGTGACGGGATCCGGATGCTGCCCGGCATGAACGCTGAGGGTCTCGAACGCGGGAGGCTTGGGTGCGGGCATATCGAACTCGAAAAACAGGGGCGCGACGCCGCGCACAGTCGGGCCGAATACCGGCGTCGTCAAGGGTTGCGGTGCATGATCATGCGCAAGGCGCCTTCGTGAGCAGACGTCCGGCCGGGATTTTTGTAACTGAACAATGTCAGAGCGCGATGGAATAAAATCTTCGTCAAGCCCGGGCATGACGAATTCCATAGGCAAGCGGTATCTGATTGTCTGCTCCATCGGTCATTCTCTGAGAATAGGTTTCGCAGCGACTGCCTGAAGGATGCAAGCGCCACGTCATCCTTTTCCATCATCGTCGCAGAGGGCCGTCGGAGCCGCTGGTGACGCTTTTTTGATCATCTTCTGCCGTTGAATTATATCGTGCCGCGATATAATTACGGCGTGCCGTCAGTGCATCCCCACGAACGGTAGCCCGTGTGACGGAGGAAGCGGATGCCCCAGGAGAGCAGCGATGTCTATGATGAGCTGGCCCAGGAGTTCTACGGCATTGATCCCGTCAGGCGGAAGGTGGAAAATGTCGCGATCACTCGCACCGGCAAGATCTCGCACTGGACGATCGACAAAGGCTACGTGATTTATCAGATGACCGGAACCGATGCACCTTCCGAGGTCACGCGCCTGTTTGGTCTGATCGAACTGGTCGAAGTCAATCCCCGCACCCCGCCCAATAAAAGGCGCGAGCTGATCGAAGCCCTTCACGCGAGGATTTTGTCGGCGATGATCCCGACAAGTTCGGAATAAGGCATCAACGCCCTGGCTGCCCGCCGTGATTCGATGCGTTTTAGCCGCTTCGTTTTGCGTTTATTTAAGCAATCGCCGTAAGGAAAGTTTAAAGCACGGCCGCTAGGTTGGCGCGGGCCGCTGTCGCCTGGCTGCATCTTGTCGAATACCAAGTCGATTTTGCAAGTCGATTTTGATCCTACCCGTTTGAGGTTTGTGATGTCTCACGCGCTGATTGAAACCGGCAACCTTGCCGTAACCCTGACCCCCCGGCCGATCGAGCCGTCCTGGATCATTGAGGGGAAACCGGATGCGCACTCGTTCGTTCTGTCCAAAAGCGCGGACGGTACGGCGTCGACCATCGTCTGGGAATGCAGCGAAGGTAAATTCAACTGGTATTACGATTTCGACGAGACGATATTGATCCTCGAGGGCTCGATCGTGCTCGAGAGCGACACGATGCCTCCGACCCGCTACGGCCCCGGCGACACGATCTTCTTCAAGGACGGCGCCCATGCCCGATGGCATGTCGAAGGCCGGGTGCGAAAGCTGGCGTTCTGCCGCAAGACACAGCCGGTCTGGCTCGGCTTCGGGCTGCGGGTGCTCCTGAAACTCAAGAAAATCCTGATGCCGGCCGATGAGCGCCAAGCCGCGAGCCTGATCGGCTCTTCCTGAGAGCGGGATCAAGGCACAGGCTGCGCGGCGGCTTCACCAGAAAGCGCTGCAAATTTCGCATCGAAAATCAAGGCGATCCTAGCCGGTAGAAATCGGTCGCGGTCTTTTGAAACAGCGCGGTCTTCTCATTCTCGCTGTAGGGCGCGGCGATGCGCTTGAACGCGTTGAAGATCACCTGATAACTGCATTGGCCCTTGTCGGGCGGAAAGTTGCTTTCGAACATGCAGCGTTCGGGGCCGAACGCCTCGATGCAGCTCTCGATATAGGGACGCCAGGCGGCCGCTGCGTCTTCCGACGATGGCGGTATCGGACGTTCGTGAAAATCGTAACCCAGTAACCGCATCGCGAGGCCACCGAGTTTCACCACGACATTGCGGCATTTGGCGATTTCCCGGAGCTGTGCCTGCCAGACCGGGAAAATCTCCTGGCGCCGGTTCGCATAGCTGCCGACGCCGATCGGCCCGCCGCAATGATCGAGCACGATTCGCGTGTCCGGAAAGGCGCGGGCCAGATCGGTGAGCTCGCCGATCTGCGGATGAAACAGCCACGCATCGAAACTCGAGATCCAGCGGCGCAAGGCAGGAAAATCCCTTGCGAAATGTCGTGTCGAGCAACAGGCCTTTCGGGCGGGTGGAGTAATTGCCGCCGATGCCGGCATCCGCATCCCACGCCGATGCATGCCGGATGCCGCGGAAGCGGCCGTTGCCGGCGGCGATTTCCGCCTCGAGAACCGCGCGCGCCGCCTCGCCCAGCAACAGATTGGCGTGGCCGACGATGCCGGCGCACAGCGCGGCGCTGCCGTAGCCGCCGCTCGCGCTCATCGCGGCGACGCCATTGGCAAATTCAACTTCGCCAACGGGTCGCAACGCTTCCGGTCCACCCGCACGATACATCGAGCGGCAATCGACATAGACGGTAGCCACGATGTTGTGGCCGGATGCGATGTCGCCGGTGATCTGCTCGATCATGTAGCGCTGGCCGCCGCGATCCCACAAATGATGATGGGCATCGACGATCGGGCGCTCGGGGTCGATGACGTCCTCCCGGCGCAGCGCGAGCCAATCCTCGCGCGGTTCGTCAAACAGCAGGCTCCTTGAGGCAGCGGTATTGCTGGTGGCCATGGATCGTCACTCCCTGTTTTTAGTCTTGTCGAAACCGTTTGAATTCCGGTGTGTCAAACAGGCGCCGGCGCGCCATCGTTAACAACGTGTTAACCCGAGAGGGGTGACAGTGATACCAGCCACCCTCAGGTCAGTATCTTCGATGTGGATGAAGGCAGACGCAACCGGGGCCGCTTCGCCCGACGGCTGTGCATTCGGTTGTTGCGACCTGGTCCGGCAAGGATTTCTGGTCCGGCAAGGATTTTGGGGTGATGGCTACCACTGACCGACATGACCAGGTTATTGGCGGGCAATTCTCGCTCATCGCCGGCGCCCTTCGGCGGTTGGAGGTGTTGCAGATAGCACGTTGCGTGACCTTTCTCGTCACGATTTTAGCGATCTGGGTGTCGCTTCGGCCATATCCCGACCTGACGGCAACCGATTTTGCCGATGTGGAGAGCGGCAAGTTTGCCTCCACCTACATTACACTCGGGATGCTCTCGATCGTCGCCGTCGCATTGGCGGCTTCGCAGAATTTGAAGGCCTTCCAGAGTTCTCATAACACCGGCATTCCTGTTGCTGTGTTGCTGGATAGGCATCAATACGCTGTTCTCTCACGATTTCAGCTTGTCCTTTCAGCGTCTCATTCTGACAGTCTGCGTCGTCGCATTGGCCGCATCCCTGCTGCTGCTACCCCACTCACAGGCCGAATTGACGCTCTGGCTGGGTACTGCCGCGCTGATATTGCTGGCGCTGTGTTACCTCGGCGTTTGGTTGGCGCCGACCTACTCGATGCATACGGCCGCCGATATGTTCGAGGAACATCTTGCCGGCGACTGGAGGGGCCCGTTCGGGCACAAGAATGTCGCGGCTCCCATCATGGCCATGCTGATATTCGTGGGCTTGTATCTTGTCAGCCGGAAATACCTGATTTCGGGGATGGCGATTGTGGGGCTTTCGGCGGTCTTCCTGGCATTTTCCGGCGGAAAGAGCGCGATGGGTCTGTGCGTAGTCACGCTCGTGCTCAGCAGCGTCGTCTATGCGCTGCAAAAGTCCGTGGCTTCGTGCGAGCGTCTGTTTCATTCCGCTATTCACCCTGAACGCGCTGACGGTCGGCTCCGTTTTCGACAACCGGCTGGCGGAGATCGTGAAGCTGTTGCCGATCGACACGACTTTTACCGGTCGCTCCGATATTTGGGATTTCGCGATTTCATCGCTCGCTCTTCGTCCCATCCTCGGCTACGGCTTTGCTGCCTTCTGGGGAACCAGCTCGATCGAAAAGCTCGTTAAAAGCGATGAACTCGAATGGGCTGCCAGCGCGTCGCACAGCCACAACGGTTATCTCGATACCGCCCTGACCATGGGCTATCCGGGCCTCGCGTTGATCATCTTCATTTTTGTATATTTGCCGTTGAAAGACTTCAATGTAGCGACAAGATCCGGCAACGCGGGACCGCTAGCAAAATTATTTTTGCGGCTCTGGCTATTCGGCATCTATCTGTCGTCGATGGAAAGCTTTCTGCTGGATCGCGCTGATCCGATCTGGTTCACCTTCCTGGTCGCCGTTTTTGGCCTGCATTACATCTCTCGTTTCCGCCTGATGTCCGAATCGCCGGCTCCCTGACCGATGCTACCGAGGCCGACCAGGTGAACGCCGTCGTCAGCGGTGCCCGGTTTGCCGCCGTCATCGACCGGAACCAGTTCGAGAGTATGAGGTCCGCAGGCAAGACCTTCGGCAAGAATGATGATTCCGCGCCTGGGCTGGATTGACGCATCGAGTGTCTGGAATGACGCGCCGTCAACGCAAACCCGGAGCCGGTTGCGGTCGTCTGGCGCACGCGCAAACACGGCAACCAGTCCAGAGCCCCACCAGTCAAATGAAATCCGCCCGGAGCCCGCGGTGCCAACCCAGACCGGCTTGCTCTTGTCGTCGACGGTCTGGCGCCAGCCTTCGTTCTCCACAGGAACCAGGTCGGCCGCGTCGCGCCAGCCAACCTGCTGGAATGCATCGGAACGCAGTGGAGGCGGCAGCGGATCGTCGGCATTGAAAGCCGTCGCCGTCACGGCATTCATCGTCGTTTCGCACATGGCCGTCAGGAAGCGTGCCGCGGCCGCATGGCCGGCATCGTTCGGGTGGACTGTATCGATAATATAATCCGACCATTTCAGGCGGCCCGCCGCCATTTCAGGCCACATCGCGTCGCGAAAACTCACCATCGGCAGATTGTAGTGTGTGCCGACTTTTGCCTGCATCTCCTGGTCGTTGCCGCCCCGTTCCCACATCATGAACAGAAGGATGACGGCGGGCTGATTGGGTTGGGCAAGAACCTGACGCACCAGGCCTTCGTAGGCCTCGCCGTCCGTCCAATTGTCATTGACCGCGAATTCTATCACGACGAGGTCAGGCCTGCCGGCGAGCAAATCCCGTCCCGCTCGCAGCGCGCCATACATTGAACCGGTGCCGCCAACACCGGCATTGATCAGATCGATCTCGCATTTCGGAAACCGTTCCCGCCACCAGGCCAGCAAGCAGCCCCGAATAGCTGTTGGCCGGATTGCTCGCGATCGCCCCGACCGTAATCGATCCGCCGATCACGCCCAGTTTGATGGGCTCTCCCCGACGCGCCTTGGTGATGACCTTGGCAAGACGCCTGAGATCTCCGGTGGAGAGTTGCGATCGTGCGACGATGTCGCTCGTCAAACGATCGGACCTCGCTGCCAGGATGCGGGAAGGGGCAAACACGCACGCGCCGAGCAGCAGCGCTGCGCGGCGCGAGATGAAATGCCGTTGAGCAACATCGCGAAAGTGCACCCGGGCCCCTCCGTTATGTTGCCGGTACCGAGCGACTCCGGGTCGTGCCGGCTGCCAGCAGCGGTCGTTCAATGTAATGGTGGCACAAGAGACCGAACACGAGTCCGGCCAGCATCGCAAGCGCGGCGCCGATCGCGTAGATCAGCGGATGCTGGACATCGAACATTCGTTTCGCGATCGCCCAAACCCCTGCGACGGCGAAAATGTGGAACAGATAAATCGAATAGGAAGCATCTCCCAGATAGCGGGGCAATTTGAGGTCGGCTACCTTGTTCTGCGTCTCGCAATGGAGCGCCAGCAGCCCAATGCTCAGGGCACAGAACGACATCAACAGATGCTTCCACAGCAGGATTGAGTCGGCGCTGTCCCAGTCAACGACGTAAAACGCCAGCAGCAGGCAGAGCGGCGCTGCAACGATAGGCCATCGCAGATATTCGCCCAGCCACGTGATCCATCCAAGCCGGTAGGCCTGTGCCAAAATCATTCCCAGGCCGAACCCGATCAGGCTCGGACTGGTGTAGATGGCCTCGACATAGCTCAGTCCCGGCGCAAATTGCCCGATACTGACGAGCGAGGCGAAGCACACAAGCAATACGACGGTTCGCAGGCCGGAAGTCAGGAAGAACAGGCTGGCGAACATCAAATAGAAGAATACTTCAAAGTTCAGCGTCCAGCCCAGCAGCAGCAGGGGAGCCTTCGGTTCAAGCGAAGGGATGAACAGCATCGATTTGAGCAAACCCACCATGGTCGGAACGGTGGTTCTGAACTGGTTCGGCAATGCAATGGCCAGAACCGCAACAAAGAAGGTTGCCGCCCAGTAGGTGGGTACAATTCGATGGGCGCGCCGCTCCAGAAAAACTCTCGGATTGAACGGCCCGTCGCCGGCGATGGTCGTGATAATAAAGCCGCTGATGACAAAGAAGACCTCGACGCCCAGCCTGCCGGTTTTCAACAGGTACATGTTCATTTCGGGGAGCGGCCACTGCAAGGCGTGCGTCACCAGAACGCTGATGGCGGCGATAGCTCTCAAATACTGAATCGAGAGCAGTTGCGTGCGCGGCGTCCCGGAATGAACCGACGCCTGGACAGTCTGACCCATAATAAAGCACCCCTGCGGAAAACGTTTGGCCTGCGTCAAGCGTGAGCAATTCGCAGGCCAGCGCTTTGTCCGGTTAACCGACGCGCCAAATGGGATGTCGTTGGGATTTTTCCGGGCGAGTTTCGACGTCTGACCGGATTGGGCGCGGGTGTGCTGTATGGTTAAGGTTTGCGGGCGCAGCGTATCGAGGGGGGCGTTAAGCCGTTACGTCAGCAGCCGCGCCGAGCCGCCTTGTGCTTCCATTAATTTCACGGCCTTCTTGTCGAAGGAAACAAAAGTGTCCGCGCCGAGCCAACTCCCCTCAAAGGCAATAACGCCGTCGGCGAAATCGCCGCCCGCTTCCAGCAGAGCCAATCCGGCTTCTGCGGCGGGCCGGTTCACCACGACATTCGCGCTGTTCGTCAGACGCCGGATTGCTTCCGCAATATCGCGCGGCGGAATCTTGTAACCTTGCGACAGCACCCAGACCAATTCACAAAGCGACGGTATCGGAATTGCAACCAGTTCCGCGGCCTTCAGTGCTGCTTGCGCGGCTTTGCTTTGGAGCACGTGATCTTCGGTGACGGCCCGAACCAACACATTGGTATCCGCCGTGATCCTCATCGCTTGCCGGCCCAGCCCCGGGCGGCGAGCTCGGTCATTTCCTCAATCGACAAGGACGGGCCATCCTTTTTCTTCAGAAAACCGAAAGCATCGGAAATCTTGCCGGCAGGCCGCGCAGCTTTTACCTCGATGCGGCCGTCAGGAAGCTTGTCCACGGTGATCTTCTCACCGGGATTGACGCCCAGATGCTTCAGGAGATCCTTGCGCAAGGTAACTTGTCCCTTGGCGGTTACGGTAAGCGTGCTCATGGGGCGGGCCTCATTTCTCTCCTCAAATGTAAGGTAAAACGACCTTACAATCAAGAAGCGACAACGACGCGCCGGAAACCGCCGGCCGCCGCTCACGTCCGCTGCGGGCTGATCTTCCAGGTTGCAGCGAGGATGCCGGCGGTCATCAGGCCGCTGATGACAGCGGCGATCGGAATCGCCAGCGCCAGCGCCGCGGTCCCGGCCCATCCGATCGAGGAAAAGGCTTCCGCAAAGGTCGCCAGCCGTGACGAGGTCTGGCGGCGGCGAAACTGGCTGCGGCGGGCCTGCACCCGGAACCAGAGCTGGATCGCGGTGGCCGATGCGGAGGCGATCGCGACGCCGAGCGCGGTGATGGCCGCCTGCGGCAGCGAGGCAAACGCCAGCGCTATGATCAGCGGCGCGAACAGGACGCCGATCACGATCAACACCACCTCGATCTTGGCGCGGGTCACCTGCGAGGACGGCAGCGGTGCGGTCGTCACCAGATCGGCGGCGTCCTCGCCCGAGATCGTCAGCCATGCGAGGCCGCCGGCAAGCTGGCCCGCGGCCATCACCACCACCGGAGTGATCAGCACGATGGCGGCGGAAGTGCCGGCAAAGCTGCGCCACAGCATCAGCGCCGGCGGCACCAGATAAAGCAGTTGCATCAGGGTCTGCGATACCAGCCACGGATCGCGCCGCAGCAACAGGAATTCCTTCCACCGCAACGCCTGTTGCCGCGACCCGGCGCGAAACGCTTTGGCGCGGTGGCCGCGATGGGCCGGCGCGGCGTTCGCCGTGACGCTGACGGCGGTGTCGGCAAACCGTGGTGAAAAGACCGCCATCACGACGCCAAGCAGCACGAGGCCGCCGGACAGCAGAAGCAGCAACGGTTCGCCGTCCCCGAGCGCGGCGCGTGCGGGCCACCAGACGATGCTGTCAACGCCAGGTGCATAGGCCGCCGCGGCGTCGGATGTCAGAACCGCGAACCGCGACAGCGTGCCATAGGACAAGATGGCGGCGATCTGCAGCGCGATCACGAAGCCGGCGCCGATGATCGCCGCGAGTATTTGCGAGACGAGGCGGGTCCGGCTCGGGCCGATCAGGCGGAACAGCGTAATCGCGATGGCGATGGCAACCGCCGCGGCCGACAGGCCGATGGCGATGACCACGCCGTAGGCCGCGAACCATCGGATACCGCCGCCGATCACGAGAACATCGACGAAAGGCGTCGACAGCACCAGCGCCATCGCCGTGACGGTCAGCGCGATCGCCGCGATCCGAACCGAAAATACATTGGCCAGCTTAACCGGCGAGGACATGATCAGATCGAGATCGGCGCGGGCGTAAAACACCCGCGTCACCGATTCGATCGCCTGCGACAGCATCAGGGCCCATGCCAGCAGGATCGTCGAGGTGATGACGATGAGGGTCGATTTGTCGAGCGGCGCCTCAAGGTTCGCGAACCTGCCGACCACGGCATAGGCCGGCAGATGCATGATCGCGGCAAAAATAATCAGGCCGACGATCGCGCGGCGCATTCGCAAGCGCCGGCCGGCTGTCATCATCGCCAGCCATTCACGCCAGGCCAGCCGGATTTCATGCCGGGCAAACCAGCCCAGGGCCGCGACTGAACTCATGCCGCGGCCTCGACATCGACCAGCGCGATGAACATGTCTTCAAGGCTGGTGTCGTTCTGGCCGTTCTGCTGGCGCAGTTCGGCCAGCGTGCCCTCGGCGATCAGCCGTCCCGCGGCGATCACGCCGATGCGGTCGGCCATGCGTTCGGCCACTTCCAGGATATGCGTGGTCATGATCACGGTGCAGCCGGAGCGCACGCGCTCCTGCAGCAATCCCTTGACGTGACGGGCGGAGAGCGCGTCGAGGCCGGTCAGCGGCTCGTCGAGGATGATCAGGCGCGGGTCATGCACCAGCGCGCCGGCGAGCGCCACCTTCTGGCGCATGCCCTTGGAAAATCCTTCGCAGCGCTCGTGCAGATGCGGCTCCAGGCCGAGCGAGACCAGAAGGCTGTGGGCGGAGGCTTGCGAAACCCTGGGATCGATGCCCCAGAGCCCGGCGACGAATTCGAGATATTCCAGCGGCGTCAGCTTGTCGTAGATCATCGGCTCGTCCGATACCCACGCCATGATCTGCTTGGCGGCGACCGGATCGCCGAGGGCATCGATGCCGAGCACCGATACCGAGCCGGCATCGGGCCGCAACAGGCCGGCCACCATGCGCAGCGTCGTGGTCTTGCCGGCGCCGTTGGGCCCGAGCAGCGCATAGAACTCGCCGCAGCGAACAGTCAGATCAAGCGCGTCGACCGCGAGGCGGTCAAAACGCTTTGTTAACCCTCGCACCTGCAGCGCGGATTCGGTTGGATTCATGACGTCGGGGCAATCCGGGTTCATTTGGCCTGTGAACCATGGACCCAAGATATTTCGGCGCGGTGAATCGGCGGCGGCAAATCCCGCCGATGCGCGGTTAGCCTAAAGTTGTGGCACCGTCCGCTGCCTAAACGCGGCACGGCGACCAGCACTTTGTTGACAGGTATCGGGGCTTTGGGCTGTATAGGCATCAACGCCGTGCGGAGGTTTTCAGCGTCTTCGGAAGCTGAAAATGCACGGCGGCAGGATGCGGCAAGGCGGTCGATAGAATCGCTCGAAGCATCGGGGGAGGGACGTCGGCAATGCTGGACTTCGTTCAGCAGTTGGTGAGTGGTATTGCGCTCGGCTGCGTCTACGGCCTGATCGCGCTTGGCTTTGTGCTGGTCTACAAGGCCACCGAGGTCGTGAATTTCGCCCAGGGCGACCTGATGATGCTGGGCGGATTCTTCGCCTACACTTTCATCGGCATTCTCGGGTTCAATTACTGGATCGGTTTTGCCGCCGCGGTCGTCGCCATGGCGCTGTTCGGGATGCTGGCCGAGCGCCTGGTGGTGCGTCCGATCCTTGGCTATCCGCAATTCTCCATCATCATGGCGACGATCGGGCTCGGATATTTTCTGCGGTCGGTCGTCGGCATGATCTGGGGCACCGACGACTTCAAGATCGAGACGCCTTTCAGCCAGGGTGTCGTCAGGATCGGTACTCTGGTGCTGGCCTATGACAAACTCTCGGTCATTGCGGCCACCATCATCCTGTGCGCGCTGCTGTATCTGTTCTTCAACCGGACCACACTCGGTACCGCAATGCGGGCGAGTTCGGAGAACATGCTGGCGGCCTATTATATGGGCATTCCGGTCAAGCGCGTGGTGTCGATCGTGTGGGCGATCAGCGCCGCGGTGGCGACCTGCGCCGGCGTGCTGCTCGCCCCGATCACCTTCATTCATTCCAACGTCGGCCTGGTGCTGGGGCTGAAGGCGTTTCCGGCCGCCGTGCTCGGCGGCTTCGGCTCGATTCCCGGGGCGGTGGTGGGAGGCGTATTGATCGGCGTGATCGAAAGCATGGCCGGGTTCTATTTGGCCGAAGGATGGAAGGACGTAGCACCCTACGTCGTGCTTCTCGTGGTGCTGCTGCTCAAGCCGGAAGGGCTGTTCGGCCTTCACCTGCGCAAGAAAGTCTAGGAACCACCATGCGGTTCATGTTCAAGACCGATTATGAAGACGACATCAGGCTGTTTCCGCACCGCGGCTATGTCGTCTCCTACGGCGCGCTGCTCGCGCTGCTGGCGATCGCGCCGTTCGTTCTGTCGAGCTACATCGTCAGCCAGCTGGTCTTTGTCTGCATCTACGCCACCGTCGGCGTCGGGCTGATGATCCTGACCGGCTTTACCGGGCAGGCCTCCCTGGGCCACGCCGCTTTCCTTGCGATCGGCGCCTATACCACCGCCTACCTGCAGCAATTCAACGTGCCTTTTCCGGTCTATTTCATCGCCGCCGGATTGCTGACCGGCGTGATCGGCGCGCTGGTCGGTTTCCCGGCGCTGCGGCTGCAGGGCATTTACCTTGTGATCGCGACGATTTCCTTTGCCCTCATTGTCGAGGAAATCATGGCGCGGTGGGAAAGCGTGACGCACGGCAATGAGGGCATGCGCGTCAGGACCATTCAGTTCCTCGGCACGACGGTGCCGCGCGACAGTCCGGCTTTCTACTTCCTCTGTCTCGGCGTCCTGATTCTGACCATCGTCGGTACGCTCAACCTGCTGCGTTCGCCGACCGGCCGCGCCTTCGTCGCGATCCGAGACAGCGAGACGGCGGCGCGAAGCATGGGCATCAATGTATCGCTCTACAAGGTCAAGTCGTTTGCGATCAGCGCCGCGATAACCGGAATGGCCGGCTGCCTGTTCGCACACAAGCTGTCCTACATCAGCCCGGAAATGTTCACGCTGCAGCTTTCGATCGAGTTCATCATCGTGATCCTGATCGGCGGTGTCTTCAGCCTGCACGGCGCGGTGCTGGGGGCAATCTTCATTGTCATGATCGATCCGTTCCTGACCTTCCTCAAGGACGATGTTCCGGGCCTTGTCGCCGGCATCGCCGCGACGCTCGGCGCCGGCGCCGAACGCGTGACGCATATCCAGGACCATGTCGCCGCGTTCGCTTCCGCCAACGGCTTGAAGGGCGCGATCTACGGCATCATCATCGTCCTGTTCGTCCAGTTCGAGCCGCTTGGCCTTTACGGGCGCTGGCTGAAGATAAAACTCTTTTTCCAGCTTTTCCCGCTCTACAAGCGGGCGACCTTCAAGCGACAGAAGATCTACGTGAAATCGGAGCGGAACCGGTGAGCTATTTCCGCGCCGAAAATCTCTCGCTGCATTTCGGCGGCCTCAAGGCGGTCGACGCCGTCAATTTCGCGGTCGAGAAGGGGGAGATCCTTTCGATCATCGGCCCCAACGGCGCCGGCAAGAGTTCGATCTTCAACCTGATCTCGCAAATCTACAGCCCGACCTCGGGCCGAATTTATTTCGAGGACCAGGACATCACCCAGGAGCCGGCGTTCGACATCGCAAGGCTCGGCATCGCCCGCACCTTCCAGAACATCGAACTGTTCGAGAATGCGACCGTGCTCAGCAACCTCCTGGTCGGCCGGCACCGGCATTCCACCACGCGGCTGTGGCAGGAACTGCTGTTCATGCCGAGCGTGCGCAGCGCCGAGAAGGTGCATCGCCGCCGCGTCGAGCAGGTCATCGAATTTCTCGATCTCGCGCCCTACCGCGACAAGCTGATCTCGGGGCTGCCTTACGGCGTACGAAAGGTGATCGAACTTGCTCGCGCGTTGTGCACCGAGCCGAAGCTGATCCTGCTCGACGAGCCGTCGTCCGGATTGAACGTCGAGGAGACCGACGACATGTCGTTCTGGATCCGCGACATGAAGACCGAACTCGGCATCACCGTGCTGATGGTCGAGCACGACATGACGCTGGTGAACCGGGTTTCCGACCGGGTCATCGCGCTGAACTACGGCAAGGTGCTGGCAAGCGGATCGCCGGCCGAAGTCCAGATCCATCCCGACGTCGTTGCCGCCTATCTCGGCGCCTGAGGATGATGTCATGAACGCGCCCAGCATGAACGCTCCGAACGCTCCCGACATCATCCTGAAGCTCAGCAATATCGAGAGCTATTACGGGCCGATCATGGCGATTCGCGGCATCAGCCTCGAAGTCCCGCGCGGCAGGATCGTGACCTTGCTCGGCGCCAACGGCGCCGGCAAGACCACGGTGCTGAAGACGATCTCCGGCATCCTCGATCCGCAGAAAGGCACCATCGAATTTCTGGGCAAGCCGATCCAGCGCGTCGAAGCCGACAAGATCGTGCGGCTCGGTCTCAGCCATGTGCCCGAGGGGCGCGAGGTGTTTCCGTTCCTGAGCGTGCGCGAGAACCTGATGATGGGCGCCTATCCGCGCCGGGATCGCGACGGCGTCGCCGACGATCTGGAGCGGGTTTACGGATATTTTCCGCGGCTGCGGGAGCGGCTCAACCAGCCGGCCGGGCAGCTTTCGGGCGGCGAGCAGCAGATGCTCGCGATCGGGCGCGCGTTGATGAACCGGCCGACGCTCTTGCTGCTCGACGAGCCGTCGCTTGGCCTGTCGCCGATCCTGGTGAAGGAGATTTTCACCATCATCCGCCGCGTCAACGAAGAGCAGGGCATGTCGATCCTCCTGGTGGAGCAAAACGCCAAGGTCGCGCTGGAGACGGCGCATTATGGCTATGTGCTGGAAATCGGCCGCATCGTCATGAACGACAGTTGCGAGCGGTTGATGCGTTCCAAGGATATTCAGGAATTCTACCTCGGCGCCAAGGAAGCCGGCGCGCGCGGCGAACGGCGCTGGAAGAAGAAGAAAACGTGGCGTTAAGAAGGACTTGTCGTTAAAAACAGGTTCCGTCTCGGGAACAAGACCGGCGCTCAGGGCCGGCACCCGAAGCGGAGCCGGTATCCGGAGCGGAGCCGGGGCATCCGGAGCGGAAGCCGGGAGGCGGAGGGAACGTGCAATGGCCAGACCCGCAGTGCTGACTGTGGCGGACACGATTGCGAAGAGTTTTCTGCTGGCGGCGGAACGGCGCGGCGACGAGCCGGCGATCCGCGAGAAGACGTTCGGCATCTGGCAGCCGACCAGTTGGCGGCAATGGCTGCAGATATCGAAAGACATCGCCTACGGACTGCATGCCATCGATTTCCGGCCCGGCGACACAGCCTCGATCATCGCCAACGCGGTGCCGGAATGGGTGTTTGCCGATATGGGCATCCTGTGCGCCGGCGGCATTTCGTCGGGCATCTATCCGACCGATTCGGCAGCCCAGGTGGAATATCTTGTCAACGACTCCCGCACCCGGGTGATCTTCGTCGAGGACGAAGAGCAGCTCGACAAGGTGCTGTCATGCCGCGCCCGCTGCCCGACGCTGCGGCAGATTATCGTCTTCGACATGGAGGGCCTGAGCGGCTTTACCGATCCGATGGTGATGTCGCTGGCCGAATTCACGGCGATGGGACGCAATCACTTCTTCGGCCACGAGGCGGTGTGGGACAAGATGGTGGCGAGCCGCGGCGCCGACGACCTTGCCATCCTGGTCTATACCTCGGGCACGACAGGTCCGCCCAAAGGTGCCATGCATTCCAACCGCAGCGTGACGCATCAGATGCGCCACGCCAACGACCTGTTTCCCTCCACCGATCGTGAAGAGCGCCTGGTGTTCCTGCCGCTCTGCCACGTCGCCGAACGGGTCGGCGGCTACTACACCTCGCTGGCGCTGGGCTCGGTGATGAATTTCGCCGAAAGCCCGGAAACGGTGCCCGACAATCTCCGCGAGGTGCAGCCGACGGCGTTTCTCGCGGTGCCGCGGATCTGGGAGAAGTTCTATTCCGGCGTGACCATCGCGCTGAAGGATGCCACCCCGTTCCAGAACTGGATGTACCGCCGTGCCATGGCGGTAGGCTATCGCATGACCGAGGGCAGGCTCGACGGCGAGACGCCTTCGCTTGCATTGCAACTCGCCAACCGGGCCGCGTACTGGCTGGTGTTCCGCAACATCAGGCGCATGCTCGGGCTGGACCGCTGCCGGATCGCCTTTACCGGAGCGGCGCCGATCGCACCGGACCTGATCCGCTGGTATCTCGCACTCGGCATCGACATGCGCGAGGTCTATGGCCAGACCGAAAATTGCGGCGTCGCGACCCTGATGCCGTCGGATCGCATCAAGCTCGGCTCGGTCGGGAAGGCCGCCCCCTGGGGCGAGGTCAGGATCTCGCCCGAAGGCGAAATCCTGATCAAGGGCGACTATTTGTTCATGGGATATCTCAACCAGCCCGAAAAGACCGCCGAAACCATCGACGCCAAAGGCTGGCTGCACACCGGCGACGTCGGCTCGATCGACAATGAGGGCTTTGTCAAGATCACCGACCGGATGAAGGACATCATCATCACTTCGGGCGGCAAGAACATCACCCCGTCGGAAATCGAGAACCAGCTCAAATTCTCGCCCTACATTTCCGACACCGTCGTGATCGGCGACAAGCGGCCTTATCTGACCTGTCTGGTCATGATCGATCAGGAGAACGTCGAGAAGTTCGCCCAGGATCACGACATTCCCTTCACCAATTATGCCAGCCTGTGCCGGGCGGTCGAGGTCCAGGACCTGATCCAGCGCGAGATCGAGGCGGTGAACGCCAATTTCGCGCGGGTCGAAACCATCAAGAAATTCTTCCTGATCGAACGCCAGCTCACGCCCGAGGACGAGGAGCTGACGCCGACCATGAAGCTGAAGCGGAATTTCGTGAACAAGCGTTATGCGATCGAGATCGAGGCCATGTATGGCCGCGCGGCAGCCTGAAGCGGCGCCGATATTCGGAAAACGGCGAAGGACTAGAAGGCCCCAGCCTTCGCCCAACACGGGCCAACGAGACCAAACAGGAGGAGACTGCCATGTCGAAATCGTTTAGGGCGCTGGGCCTCGCGGTGGGGGCGCTGGCGCTGACCCATCTGCCGGCCTTTGCGCAGACCAAGCTCACCAATGAAGGGATCTCGCCGACCGAGCTCGTGATCGGCACCCATCAGGACTTGTCCGGCCCGATCAAGGTATGGGGCGTGCCGGTCTCCAACGGCATGAAAATGGCGGTCGGGGAAATCAACGCCGCCGGCGGCATCAACGGCCGCAAGCTCCGGATGATCCTCGAGGACAATAGTTACGATCCAAAGAAGGCGGTGCTGGCATCGCAGAAGATGATCGAGAGCGACAAGATCTTCGCCATGGTCGGCCCGATGGGTTCGGCGACCGTGCTTGCCGCGCAGGATATTCTGTTCGATGCGGGGGTCTTGCAGCTGTTTCCGCTGACCGCGGCCGAATTCACCTTCAAGTTCGATCCGTCGAAGCCGCAGGAGCGGCTGAAGTTCAACAACCTGCTGCCCTATGTCGAGAGCACCCGCGCCGCGCTCAAATACATGATGGAAGCCAAGAACTTCAAGAAGCCCTGCCTGATGCATCAGGACGACGAGTACGGCAGAAGCGTGCTGCAAGGCTTCAACGAACAGCTTGCGGCGATGAAGGTAACGCCGGCTTCCGTCACCAGCTACAAGCGCGGCGCTTCCGATTTCAGCGCGCAGATCGCCAAGATGAAATCCGACGGCTGCGACATGGTCATGCTCGGCACCGTCATCCGCGAGACCATCGGCGCGATGGGCGAGGCCAGGAAGCTCGGATGGGACGTGACCTTCCTCGGCGCCACGCCGACCAACGTGCTGGAGGTTCCGGCGCTCGGCAAGGACACCGTCGAAGGCCTCTACGCCGCGTCGGGCTTCGAGATCCCTTACGAAGATACGGCCAAGGGAAAGGTCAAGGACTGGCTCGCCAACTACAAAAAGGAGTTTGGCATCGACGCCAATACCCAGGCCATCATCGGCTACAATGCAATCATGACCTTCGCCTATTACGCCAACAAGGCAGGCAAGGACCTGACCGGCCAGAAGATGCTTGACGAACTCGAGTCGGGCGACAAGTTCCTGGATATCTTCAACTCGCCGCCGACCAAGTTCTCCAAGACCAATCACCTCGCCAATACCGTGACGCAGGTTCAGCAGATCCAGAAGGGCCGCTGGGTGCTGATGAAGGATAGCCTGTCGTTCTGATCGTCAGTGCGGCGCGCGCTGGTCTCAAGGCTTGCGCGCGCTGTTTGTCTGGGGGATCGTCCGATCGACCGCCTTCGAGCGACGCTGGCGCCCTCGTCTGCCGGCTGCGAGCCCTGCCCGCGAGTTGGCCTGAGGTGCCTTTCTTCGACCGTGAAAGTATCCTTAAAGTATTCTGGAGTTTCCCGGCTTCAGCGCCGTTATCAAGACAACGCTGGTTGGATTCGGTTAGCTGGCGGAGAGCGGGAAATGGTCGAAGCAACTACCGGCAACGCAAGGTTTTTCCGCAGAAGCGGGCCCTATCCGCTTGCGGTTGTTGCCGGTACGGCGGGCGGGACTGCCGAACAGATCGAACTGCTCCTCGAAGGCGTGGCTCCGCTGCAAACGGCCGGCCCGAACGAGGTGAGTTTTCTGGACAACCGGCGTTACACCTCGGCGCTCGATCAGACGTTGGCTGGTGCGGTGATCGTGCATCCGGACATGGCTGCGCATGTGCCAAGGAATACGGCAGCAATCCTGACCACCGAACCTTATGCCGGCTGGGCGCGGGTCGCCGCCTTGTTCTACCCAACGCCGCCGGTTTGTCCGGGCATTCACCGCTCCGCGATTGTGGCCGAGGGAGCGCTGGTGGATCCGTCGGCGGAGATCGGACCGCTTGCCGTGATCGAGGCTGGAGCCGAGATCGGCCCTGGTTGCCGGATCGGAGCTTACGCGTTCGTTGGAACCGGCGTGATTGTTGGCCCGGACTGCCGGATCGGCTCGCATGTCAGCTTGAGCTACGCGATTTTGGGCGCACGGGTTTATGTCTATCCCGGCGCGCGGATCGGGCAGGAAGGCTTTGGATTCGCCTCCACCAAGGATGGATTTCTATCGGTCCCCCAACTCGGCCGGGTCATTCTGGAGGACGATGTCGAGGTTGGCTCCAACACCACGATCGATCGAGGATCGTCCCGGGACACCGTGATCGGCGCCGGCTCCCGTCTCGATAATCTGGTACAGATCGGCCACAACGTGATCCTCGGCCGCTGTTGCATCATCGTCGCACAGGTCGGTATTTCGGGTTCAACCGTGCTCGAGGATCACGTCCGCGTCGGCGGGCAGGCGGCGATGGCCGGGCACCTTCGGATTGGCGAAGGCGCGGTGATAGGACCGCAGGCCGGCGTCATTTCGGATACGGCTGCGGGAGCGACGCTGCTTGGAAGCCCCGCCCAGCCAAAGAAAGAATTCTTCCGTCAGATTGCCACGCTCAAAAAGCTGGTAAAGGGAGAAGGATAGAACAGGCGTTATATTGCCGGCGTAGATTTGCAAGACAGGCGTTTTTCGAGATCGCAGCAGCGAACAATCCGGACTGATCTTCTGCCATAAATGGGCGTATCCGCGATCGGGCCGCCAGCGGATGATCGGCGGACATTGATATGTTCGAAATGATTTGTTCGAAAGCATATGTTCAAAAGCTAGTGGGGATGGGCATGAACCGCGCTCGCGCGCTCGCCGCGATCCTCTTTCTGGCGCTCGCATCGTTAGTTCCCCAAACCGCGTCGGCTCAACGCGGCAACGCCATCGACACGCTTGCCGCGCAAATGAACCAGGCCAGCCAGGCTGGACGGGCGGCGGAAGGACTGGCGCTGGCGCAAAAGCTTGAGGGTCTGGTCCGCCGGCAGCAGGGCACCGACAACATGAATTACGCCGGCGTGCTGCATAACGAGGGCATGTTCCTGCAAAATCTCGGACGATATCAGGAGGCGGTCGAAAAGCTGAATGCCGCGCTGGCGATCAAGCTGCGCAAGAATGATCCCGCATCGACGCTGCGCTCGTCCGATATCCTGGCGGCGGCGCTGGCGATGCTCGATCGCCGCGCCGAGGCCAGGGCGGTCGCCGAACGCGCGCTGGCGATTGGAACGCAGGCGTTCGGTCCGGATGACGTGCGGTTGACCGGCCCGCTTTCCGCGCTCGGAGACCTGGCGCGCGATCAGGAGAACTACAAAGACGCTGAAAGCTATTTTGAACGCTCACTTGAGGCCCGGCAAAAATCACCGAAGGCGTCGCCTTTCGAGGTGGCGTCCGCGATGGATGACCTCGGCGATCTCTATGGGCTGGAGGGTCGTTTCGATGACGGCGAGCGGTTGTTGAAACAAGGCCTGAAATTGATCGAGCAAACCTACGGCACCGATGTCCGGACCACGGCGCCGAACTACGACAAGATCCTTAACGACCTCGGCAATCTTTACAAGGACGCCGGCCGCTTCCCCGATGCGGAGACGGCGTTCGGTCGTGCGATCGCCGTCGGGCGCGCCACGCGCGGCGAAGACCACCCCAATGTCGCGGCGACGATGGGTAATCTCGGCACCGTCCTGGTGCACGAGTTCGCGGTTCACCGAAGCCGAAGAAATCTACAAGCGAACGGTCGCCGTCTATGAAAAGGTATTCGGGCCCAATCATGCGGTCACGGCCATTGGCCTGAATAACCTCGCCAATGTCTATTCCGATCAGGGCCGTACCCAGGAAGCAGTGGGCCTGCAGCAGCGCGTTCTTGCGATCCAGGAAAAGGTGTTCGGTCCCGACAGCCCGGATGTCGGCCGCAGCCTGACCAACCTCGCCAACAGCTATCAGGGACTGGGACGCAAGGACGAAGCGCTTCCGCTCTATGAGCGTGCGCTGCGAATCATGGAGAGCAAATTTGGCGAGAACAGCGGCCCGAGCGCACTTGCGCTCGGCGCCACGGCGCGGGTTTTGCAGGACGCCGGGCGCCTGGAAGAGGCCGCGCAGGATTACGATCGCGCGCTGAAAATCGACGAGCGCTTGCTGGGGCCGGACCATCCGACAATCGTCAACGACCTCCGCGGCATCGGCTTTCTCGATATCAAGACCGGAAATTATTCCGATGCGCGGCAGCGGCTCGAGCGTGCGCTGACGATCGCGCAGGCCAAACTCGGACCACGCCACCACGACACCATCGCAACCATGGCCAATCTCGCCGCGGTCGACAGCCATGAAAACAAATGGCCGGATGCGCTGGCGTTGCTGCGGCGCGCGTCGGCCGCCATGAGCGAGCAGGGAGCTAAGCGGCAAAGAATGGCGCGCAGTTCAAGCGCTTCACAGACCTCGACACCGGATTGATCGAAGC
This sequence comes from uncultured Pseudomonadota bacterium, assembly GCA_963771225.1. GTDB lineage: Bacteria > Pseudomonadota > Alphaproteobacteria > Rhizobiales > Xanthobacteraceae > Bradyrhizobium. Next base: position 121,485 of record CAVYSR010000026.1, read on the forward strand.
GGTCTGGCATGTCGCCGATGGGCGGCCGGACGAGCCTGCGAAGAACGAGGCGTTCGAAGCCGCGCAGCGTGCCCATGAGACGCAGGCGGGAGCGGCGCTGGCGCAGATGGCCGCGCGGTTCGGCGCCGGCAACGATGCGATCGCGTCCGTCGTGCGCCGGCAACAGGACCTCAAGGCCACGCTCGACAGTCTGAACCAGCGCATCGCGACCGAACTTGGCGCCCCCGATGGCAAGCGGAACGACGCATTGATCACGAATCTTCATGCCGAAAGCGCGCGTGCGCGGAAGTCTTTCGATGAAACGTCGGCACAGATCGCGCGCGAATTTCCCGCCTATGCCGAGTTATCCAGCCCGGCGCCGCTGTCGATCGCGCAGGCGCGGGCGTTGCTCAAACCCGATGAGGCACTGGTCTCATTCATCAGCATGGGCGACAAGAGCTACGTGTTCGCCGTCACGCGCGAGGCCAGTGCCTGGCAGCAAATTCCGCTTGGCGACAAGGCGGTCGGCGATCGTGTCAGCAAACTGCGGCTCGGCCTGTTCGATCCGGCGCCGGATGCCACGCCGAAACCGTTCGATCTCGATGCGTCGTTCGAGCTTTATTCGGCCATCATGGGTCCGGTCGAGAGCGTGATCGCCGGCAAGCCGAAACTGCTGGTGGTGCCCACCGGCGCGCTGACGAGCTTGCCGTTTCACGTTCTCATTACCAGGAAGCCCGATCCGGCGGTCGCGCCGGACGATCGCTATCGCCAGGCGGCGTGGCTGCTCAATGACAAGGCAATTACGGTGTTACCATCGGTAGCGAGCCTGCGCGCGTTGCGCAGCTTCGCCAAGGCTTCACGCGCGACCAAACCCTTCATCGGATTCGGCGATCCGCAGTTGCAGCGCTCCGGCAGCGTCGATAAACGAGGGGCGGCGCGCAACGTGCAGCCCTATCAGACATACTATAACGGCGCGCAGGTCGATATCGATCGATTGCGCACCGGGTTGCCGGCATTGCCCGATACCGCCGATGAACTGCGTGAAGTGGCGCACGATCTCGGCGCGTCGGACGATGATGTAAAACTCGGCGCCGCCGCCACCGTCACGACGGTAAAGGCCACGCCGCTTGAGCAGTATCGGGTGATCGACTTTGCAACTCACGGCCTCGTTGCCGGCGAGGTTAGCGGCTTGAGTGAGCCGGCACTGGTGCTCAGCCTGCCGGACAAGCCCACCGCGGAGGATGATGGCCTGCTTACCGCCAGCCGCATCGCCAAACTCAATCTCGATGCGGATTGGGCGGTGCTGTCGGCGTGCAATACCGCTGCGGGAGACAAGCCCGGCGCGGAAGGCCTTTCCGGTCTCGCGCGCGCTTTCTTCTATGCGGGCGCACGCTCGCTATTGGTGTCGCACTGGCCGGTGGAGTCGGAAGCCGCCGTCAAGCTGACGACGGGTGCTTTCGCGGAACTGGCCAAAAATCCGCAGATCGGCCGTGCCGAGGCGCTGCGCCGATCGATGCAAGCTCGAATTGCCAATCCTTCATCGGTGCACAATGCCGATCCGTCGAGCTGGGCGCCGTTCGTGCTGGTCGGGGAGGGGAATTAGGGGACGGCTATCGGAGGTTAGCGCGGAAGTGATTCGGCCTCTCGAAGACCGTCATTTATGTCACACAGCGGACATTGTCCTCACGCTCACAGATGTGCGTATCAAGCATTGAGCGAAAAGCACCACGGGACGTTCGAAACCGTCGAGAGTGTTGCTATAGAGACACGCATTATAGATAAAAATTAATGGCTTCTCCCCACACTGTTGCGGATGCAAGCGCGGGAGTATTACCGTTCGGCAGCGCAGCAATCGATACGCGTTCGAGGGATCCTTATGAAGCGAGATGGTCGTTATACCGGGGTTGTCGATCGGCTCTCGATCCGATGCCGGCGCTGGTCGCGTCCGCTGCGGATGATCGCGATAACCTTGCTGCTGTTGCTGCTTCCGATTGTAGGCAATCCGGCAAGTGCTGCTCCCGGACCGGATGCGCACGTTTATCTTCTGCGCGGCGTTCTCAATATTTTTTCGCTGGGCCTGGACGATATCGGCGCGAAGCTGCAGCAGCAGGGCATCAATGCCACTGTCGCGAATTATCTCTCGTGGGAATCCCTCGCCGACGAGGCCGCTGCGGAATATCGTAGCGGGCGCATCAAGAGCGTCGTCCTGGTCGGGCATTCCTCCGGCGCGACGGTGCTGCCTGACATGGTGGCCCGGCTCAACCGGTTGGGTGTCCCCGTCACGCTGGCGATCGGTCTGGATTCGGTCTTCCAGACCAGCCTGTCGGGACACGTTGGACGCTATCTGAACTTCTACGTTGCCAATGGGGGCGGCACGCAGGTCGGGAGGACCAACCAGTTCCATGGCAACCTGGAGAATGTCGACGTCGGAGGAATGGGTGTCGGACACCTCTCCATCGACAAGAGCGAGGCCATGCAGCGGAAGGTCATCGCCGCGATCGACTCCGCCGTCCTTAGCCACCCGCGAGGTCCGTCCGCAACGCAGCGGCGGTTGGAACCGGGCGCGAGCAAGCAGAGCTCCGCCGCGCCGGTAAGGGCCCCGACGACAAATCAATAGAGATACGCTCGACGGTGCTACGCCCGGTGCCAGGACGCGGCTTGGATCGCGCCTCAGATTCCGCCAATTCGACGGCCATCAATCGGCTGGCGCAAGCATTTGGGCGTCGGCCGGCGCATGGTCCGATCAGTCGGTTCTGATTCAATCAGAACCGATCATGCGCTAGAATTATTCGCGTGCCTGGGCATCGAGGCACCGGCGGGAGTGCATGATCAAGCGGTTTCAAGTTGCAACGATCATTGCCGGGGCAATGCTTTCCGCGTGCCTCTTGCTTTTGGCCCTCCATGCGGCGAGGGCCGGCCCTATCGCGGCTTCGAGCGCGGCTGCGACACCGCCGCCTGCCGCCACTCAGCCTGGCACCCCGCCGCACATGCGCGCCTACCTGTTCCGAGGCGCGCTCGGTCCGATTTTTTCGCGCGGGATGGACCATCTGGCCGAGCGGATCGAAAAGGCCGGCATCCCGGCTGATGTGAACGAGTTCGCGATTTGCAACCTGATCGCCGAGGGCGCGATTCGCAAGTATCGCGAGGATCCCGCCCTGATCATCCTGATCGGGCATTCAATGGGCGGATATTGCGTGCTGAAGTTTTCGGAAATGCTGCAGGCGCAGGGTATCGCGGTCAGCCTCGCCGTCATGATCGAACCGCCGCAGATCAGCCCCCCCGTGCCGCTCAATATCGAGCGCTGCATCAATATCTTCCTGTCGAAAGACATCCTCGGCGGCAGCCACATCAAAACGGCGCAAGGCTATCAAGGTCACTTCGCAAGCTTCGATCTCTCGCGGCATGACGAGGTCTACCACGTCAATATCGACAAAATGGACGACGTCCACGCACAACTGATGGCCAAGATCCTGCAACTCGCGACGACGCCGGCAAAAGCCGCAGGCGAGGCGGTGCCGCTCAACTACGTCCTTCCTCCCGGTGACGCCCTCGAGTTATGGGACTCTGGGATGCCGGTGTTCGCCCGTCCGGGCGATACGCTGCAAACCATCGCGGCGCTTTACCATGTGCCGCTGTGGTCGCTTACCCAGGTCAACAAGGGCGTGGCGGAAAGCGCGCCGCTGGTGCCCGGCGAGCGCGTCGTCGTTCCGCGCCATCTGATGCCGCTCGCCGAGGTCTCGCGCCAGGCGCCCGCCAAGCGCTAGAGCTTTTTCCAGCGAAGTGGATACCGGTTCGCGTGAAGAAAACGCGTCAAATAAAGAACTGGAGCCTCCGTTCCGATTCTATCGGAACGGAGGCTCTAGAAGCGTTTGGCGCTCGCTCAGCCTCGCGGCAGGAACGGGATCAGCATGGGAACGCGGCGGCAATAGGCGCCATAGGCGTCGGCGCCGAGTTCCGTCGTGAGAAAGCCTTCTTCCATGCGGGCCTTCCGCCAAAGCCCGAACGTGATCAAAAGCGTGCCGAGCAATGCGGTGATCGTTCCGATAGCGATGCCGGTCGCGAGCATAGCTCCGATCAGCCCGGTATAGATCGGGTGGCGGACCAGCCCGTAGGGGCCGGTGTCGATGACCCGATGACCTTCCTTTCGCGTGATCGCGTTCGACCAAAAGCGTCCGAGATGAATTCGGGCCCACCACGTGAACAGCGTGCCCGCGACGGTCAGCCCCTCAAGCAAGTAAATACCGCCTTTGCCGACATTCCAGAGCGGTCGCTCGCCGAGGATCTGCGCGGTCCAAGGCGTCATCAGCACTGCGCCCACAATAATAGGCAAGTGAAAGGCCAACGAGTTCCCGGTCATGACACGCTTTTCGGTTCGGCCGGAAAAGAACGATCCCACGGCCCAACTCACGAGCCATGCTATCCAAATCAGCGCCAGCAATTGCGTGGGCCAGGTGGCGGTCCAGCCACTCCCGAAGATGGTTAAAAAAGGGTGCAGCTGATCGAGCATGTCCTAGAATGTATGACCGGATTGCATCAACCTGGCAACTCCGGCGAAGCCGTTGAATACGCCGAGGACTGGCCCGGGTTATGATCTGGATTGATCTGGCCTGGCCCAAATCCCTCGGGACGGCGGCTGGCACCGAGCAGAAACGCAATGGTCTCCCGCAAGGCCGGCTCAACCGGCCGCGGCCTATAGCCGAGTTCGCGCTGCGCCTTTTCGATCGACAGCGCGCGTGCCCGCAACGCGATCCGGACGCCCTCGACCGTGCCGGAGGGCGGCCGGCCGGTCAAGTGATTGGCGACGAACTCCATCAAGGCGGTCGTGATCCGCGAGGCACGGCCGGACACCGGAATCAGCAGACTGCGGCGGCCGCTGATCGCCGCCATCAGTTGAAGCACCTTCTTCAGCGCAATGCTTTCGCCGCCGAGAATGTAGCGATGTCCGATCTGGCCATGTTCCATGGCGAGAACCAGCCCCGCCGCGGCATCGCGCACGTCGACGAAGTTGACGATGAAGTCGAGATACAATTGAAGACGATCGCCGAGAAAGTGCTGCAGCATGGCCGCCGGCGGAGTGAGGTTGTGATCATGGGGTCCGATCGGCATGGTCGGACAGCCGATGATCACCGGAAAACCAGACGCCGCGGCTTGCGTCGCGAGCTGTTCGGCGAGCAATTTCGAGCGCGTATACGGACCCGGCATGTCGTCGGCTGACAGCACGGAATTTTCCGCAACGGCATCTTTCGAGGGCGAGGGATGGAAAAGAATGGATTCCGTCGAGCAGTGCAGGAACCGTGCGACGCCTCGCTTGCGCGCGGCCGCAATGACGACCTGCGTACCGCCGTAATTGACGGTTTGAAAATCATCCTTGCGCGGCGTCCACATTCCGGGCAGGCCGGCCAGATGATAAACCTGCTCGACGCCGTCCATCGCGTCGTCCACCAGGTCCGGATCGAGCACCGAGCCTTGCACATACTGCACGTCCGGCAAGCCGCGTCCCGGCAGCCGCAGATCGAGCACCCGCACCTCGCGGCCCCGCGCCGCGAGCGTCGCTACCAAATGCTGTCCGATGAAGCCGGTGCCGCCAGTGACAAGTACCCGAGTCATGAGTGCGGATGCGCCTCGCCCTGGGGTTCCCCGGGATAAAACGAAGCGTCGCGCAGCGCCTGTTGCGGAACCTGTTGAATAATCGCCGCAAGATCATGCCGGAAGCCGAGCGCGATGAACAGTTTCGCCATCAGGAACATCGGTCCAAACAGCATATGAGGCGGATGGTCCAGCAGCGCCGGCCGTCGACCTTCGAACACGTGGTGTCCGACCGCCTGCGCGGCGAGGCCGACGACAATCAAGACGCAGGTAATCGACCACATGCCGAGGGTGCTCGAATGGTTCGAGATTATCGTCGCGACTGCAATCAGCAGCGCGGCAGCGACAAGGATGCCTACCCCAAGCCCGATATCGAGCACCAGCCAGCAAATCATGATCGGCGCAACCGCAATGGCCGCCGCGCTGATTTCGAAGCCAAATATGTGGATGGCCCAGGCGCTGAACGGGAGTACCGCACCCAGGAACAAAAGTGGGATGCCGATGACGTGCATCACGCTGTTCCGGAGATCGCGATGAGATTCAAGGTAGTCCACAAGTTCGCGCTTAAAATAGCCGTTCATACTGTGCTCGCTACTGCTCTCGCGTGCGCGATCATCCAGCCCTGCCACGCTGAACCGTGTTAGTAGAACGAGAGGTCGGCCCAAGTCAAATAGCCCGCGCGATGCTTGTCGTTTGGGCAAGAACCAGTCAAAATGACGCGGTTCACGACAATATAATGTCCATTTGACAGCCGCTGGACGAATTCGCTCGGCGCCGGAAATTGGCCTCTTCATGAACGCAATTGCGCCGTGAACCAATTGGCCATCGACGCAATCCCGATGCGATGACGGATATTCGCGGCCGTCATCGCGACGGATGTCTGCCGGACGAAACCGGGTTCGCGCCTACCCGATCGCAACCGAAAAACGTTTCAGTTGGAAGGTGAGATCAAGCCGGGCTCGGCGTTCGGCGTTGCCGACGGAGCGAGATCCGTCGGAGCAATATTCGCCGGGGCAGGATCCGCGCCCGCGAGGCCGGCCAATAGCGGTGCATCGACATATTGCATGATGCCGGTTTGATCGATCACGAAGGTCGGCCGGTAGTTCCTGACCTGCGCGTCCTCGATCATCGCCATGCGGCGGTTATCCAGCGTCAGCCAGCGTCCGTCCAGCCGCGCGGCGGCAACGGCGTGGTCTTCGCCGCGGATGGTGTCGCGCATGATTACGATCCGCAGATCGGAGGCGGCGATGCCGGCCAGACGCAAGGCGACGAATTTTGCGATCGCATAGTCTTCGCAATCGCCGGCGCCATGCGCGAAGGTGACCAGCGGCGAACTCCAGACATCGATTTCGCCGTATTGAGCGAGATCGCTCATCGGACGGATCGCAAGATTGATCGCGCGATTGATCTCGCCGAGGCGGGCGCGGCCGTCGCGGGCCCTGGCGTTGTCGACAATGGCGAGCAATTGCAGCGCGGCCGGAGACACGCAGCGGTCGCGGTCGCCGTCGCAAAGCGCCAGTTGCACGGCTTCGTCGTCGAGCTGGCGCGCAAGGCCGCGCCATTTCTCGAGCAAGGCTCCGGCGGACAGCACGGAGGCAGAACGCCCGAACGGCTCGGCCGATCGGTCGACGGTTTCCGGTGTTCCGGCGCTATCAGGCGTGCCGGCCCAGAGGTCCGCCGCCGGGCCGAACCAGGCCATGCCCAATGCGAGTATGACGGCACGCCATCCGTGCCAACAGCTGAGAATCCCCATCTGACGCCCCATGTCCGGGCATCGGCGAGGCTGATGAGCCCGCTCGTGACCGGATCGTTTCGTCGGGGATGATGGGCGGGGGGGCTTTTACTCTGCTTAAAGCCAGTGGCGCCGCGCCGAAAAGCGCGAAACAGGTTGAAATCCGTCTCGCCATTTTGCCGAAAATTTTACGCATCGCCGCGCCAGGGGCTAAACGAGGGCTAAAATCGTCTCGAGGGGGACGGAAAAGACGTGCGATTTATTGCGATTTGCGGCAATTTCCGTGCGATATGGCTAATTTGCCCGGAATGGTTCCATTTGTTATCTAGAACACAGTTTTTGCACTGCGATTGTCGCAGTATCCTGCGGGGAACCGCGGGGGAAAGATCATGCAAGTATCGGCACGAGGTTTTTTACCTGGGAATACATCGGCAGGTCCGGATATTGCGTTCCGAAACGTTGATATGCTTTGACTGGCTATAGTGAATACCTTGGTGTTTGGGGATTCGACAGAATGGATATCGCGGGGCGATTCCGTCGAATATAGTTGCTCAATCAAAGAGATGGTTTCGCAACTCACGCTCCGGTGATATGCAAGCTTAGACTGTCAAATATTAGATAAGTATTAACCATTTCGCGGTGGCCATTTGAATTTCGTCGGCAAATTCGATGCCAAGCTGCAGGTTGACGGTTCGGGCGCTCATCCCGAAGCCCGTCACCATGTCGATTCGATATCCGCGCACGCGCCGTCGGACGCCATCATCGTCCCGGACGCGGATTTGCTGTTCAACGGCGACTTCAAGCGTTCCGGCGTCGACCTGATCCTCTCCAGGAACGACCACGAATGGGTCGTGGAGGATTACTTCAAGGGCGAAAAGCGCGCCCCGCTGGCGTCGTCCGATGGCGCCCATCTCACCGGCGACATCATCAACGCGCTGGCCGGCCATGTCCAATATGCGCAGGCCGATGGCAGCGCCGGCGCCGGCAAGGTGATCGGTCATGTCACCAAGCTCACCGGCACCGCGACTGCGATCCGCAACGGCGTTTCGATCATCCTGAACCAGGGCGACAACGTCGAAAAAGGCGACGTGGTCCAGTCCGGCTCCGGTTCGACGCTCGGCCTCACCTTCATCGACGGCACCGTGTTCGGGCTGTCGGCGAATGCCCGCATGGTGCTCAACGAAATGATCTACGACCCCAACGGGTCGGACAATTCCACGCTGATCAGCCTGGTGTCGGGGACGATCTCGTTTGTCGCCGGCCAGACCGCCAAGCACGGCGACATGAAGGTCGACACGCCGGTCGCGACCATGGGCATCCGCGGCACCGCGGTGCTGGTCGAGATCAATTTCGACGTCCCCGGCCAGAACGGCAAGCCCGAGGCGGAATTCTATGTTCTGGTCGAGCCGGATGGCAACGTCGGCCACTACATCCTGTACGACAAGAACACGTTTACGCCGATGGCGCTTGTCGACAAGGCCGGACAGCGGGTGCACATCAGCGAGAACAGTGTGAGTTTCTCGGACTCGCCGTTGACGCCGGAGTTGCAAAAGCTCGTCACCGACGTCTTCACCTGGAAATTCTCGACGAACCCTCAGACGTTCACTCATTTTGCGGATACGTTGATCCCGCAGATGTTTCCGCTGGCGCCATTGCCCAGTGGAGCGGTGCCCACGGCGACGATTTTTCTCGTCACGCCCGTCAACCGTGATCAGCGGGACATCTGCCGCCGCGCCGGCGGTAGGAAGCCCGATCCCGCATATCAATCAGCCGCCGGTGGTCACCACGGCGGACAGTTCGCTCATCGAGCGCGCCGGCGTTACCGGCAATTCCGGCATCGATACAACGTCCGGCACGATCAGCTTTGCCGACATCAACCTCGGCGATCGGCCGACGGCGAAGGCGACAATCAGTTCGTTCACCTATCAGAACGCCCAGCACCAGGACATCGCGGCGAGTGTGCAGGAGCTGGCTGATATCCACGCGTTGGAAGACATCCCGCTGGTGGTCGTGCAGGCCCCGGGCAACACTTACTTCGGCTCGGCGACCTGGACCTTCAATGTCCCGGACAAGGCTTTCGACTTCCTCGGCGCCGGCGACACGCTGACACTGACCTATATGGCGGAGGTGGACTCGAATTACTCGGGCGGGAGTATCTCGCGACCCTTGTTCCGTTCACGATCACGATCACCGGCACCAACGACGCTCCGGTCATCACCACGGGGGCGGAAAAGGTCGCGTTTGTTAACGTCGGCACGGGCACGACCGGCCCCAGTCTGCCCCCGACCGGGCCGACCATCGAACAAGCTGAAATTCAAAGACCCGGATCTGACCGATACCCATACGGTTTCCACGCATCTGGCGGCGGCGACGCTCTCCGGAAATGGCATTGCACCGCTTGATATGCAGGCGCTGGAAACGAAATTCCCTCGCCCCATGGGCGTTTTCGAGAGCGCCCTCTCCGCGGCCGTGACAACCGACAGCACGGGAACGGGTACCGGAACCATCACATGGACGCTGGCTGACATTTCAGCTTACTACGCCGATATCGTCCCCGCCGGCGAGACGCTGACACTCACCTATACCGTGACGGTGAAGGATTCGCAGGGCGCGACCTCCACGCAGAAGGTCGTCGTCACGATCACCGGTTCAGCGCCGCCGGCCGTCGTCTGGGTCGAAACGACGAAGGATGCTCTGACGGACCCCGCGCCCGGGGACTGGAACGGCGCGCACAACTGGGAAACCGGAACCGTTCCCACCGCAAGCGACGATGTCATCATCATCACCGATCAGCTGCAGGGACCGACGCCGTTTTATCCGGTCACGATCAAGGCCGCAGTTGACGGAGGCCTTGCGGCGTTCGCCCATTCCGTGACCATGGATAACTTCGATGACCTGGCCAACACGCCCGGTGCCACGGCTCCGGAGCTGGACATCGGAAGGGTCTTGACGCCAGCGGAGGTGGCGAATGGCGTACAGAACGGCTCGCTGACGATCGGCACTGACATCAGCTTGAGCGCCGATTCGATCCTCAAGGTTTTTGGGACCCTGAGCGTCGGTACCATCGCGAAGATTCTGGGTAACAGCGTTCTGGACAATTCCGGCGCTCATCACGCTCGGCCAGGGCGGCCAATTCGGTGATTCGAGCTCGATCACGAATTCGGGCAAGATCGAGGTTGTCAGCGACACGCTCGATGTTCAGGTCGATGTCGCCAATTCCGGCGGCGTTATTCAGATCGACCACGGCGCGACGCTGAAGCTGAACGGCGCCACTATCAACGGCGGCACCATCAACGATTTCAGCTCCACCGGCGGCGGCAATATCGATGTCACGGTCGCCAGCACGATCGCCGGCACCAGCACCACCGACGCCAATCTCAACGGCAACGGCGCTGGCACGGTGCAGCTCGATGCCGCGCTGACGCTGGACTACGTCAAGCTCAACGGCGTCACCCTCGAGAACGGCCCGCTGACGATCAAGGATACGGTCGAGGTGGCCGGCGCGGTGACGTTGCTCAACGACACCGTGACCAACACCGGCACGCTGCAGGTCGACGACGGCATCACGCTGAAGCTCGATGGCACCACCATCAACGGCGGCACCATCAACGATTTCAGCTCCACCGGCGGCGGCAAGATCGATGTCACGGTCGCCAGCACGATCGCCGGCACCAGCACCACCGACGCCAACCTCAACGGCAACGGCACCGGCACGGTGCAGCTCGATGCGGCGCTGACGCTGGACTACGTCAAGCTCAACGGCATCACCCTCGAGAACGGCCCGCTGACCATCAAGGACACGGTCGAGGTGGCCGGCGCGGTGACGCTGCTCGACGACACCGTGACCAACACCGGCGCGCTGCAGGTCGACGACGGCATCACGCTGACGCTGAACGGCACCACCATCAACGGCGGCACCATCAACGATTTCAGCTCCACCGGCGGCGGCAATATTGACGTCACGGTCGCCAGCACGATCGCCGGCACCAGCACCACCGACGCCAACCTCAACGGCAACGGCACTGGCACGGTGCAGCTCGATGCCGCGCTGACGCTGGACTACGTCAAGCTCAACGGCGTCACCCTCGAGAACGGCCCGCTGACGATCAAGGATACGGTCGAGGTGGCCGGCGCGGTGACGTTGCTCAACGACACCGTGACCAACACCGGCACGCTGCAGGTCGACGACGGCATCACGCTGAAGCTCGATGGCACCACCATCAACGGCGGCACCATCAACGATTTCAGCTCCACCGGCGGCGGCAAGATCGATGTCACGGTCGCCAGCACGATCGCCGGCACCAGCACCACCGACGCCAACCTCAACGGCAACGGCACCGGCACGGTGCAGCTCGATGCCGCGCTGACGCTGGACTACGTCAAGCTCAACGGCGTCACCCTCGAGAACGGCCCGCTGACCATCAAGGACACGGTCGAGGTGGCCGGCGCGGTGACGCTGCTCGACGACACCGTGACCAACACCGGCGGCATCTCCAGGTCGACGACGGCCAGACACTGACGCTGGACGGCACCGAGATCATCGGCGGCATCATCAATGACTTCAGCGATCTGGTCGGCGGCAAGATCGACGTCACCGGCGCCAGCAAGATCGATAGCGGCGCGACACTAAATAACGGCGCGGTGACGGTCGAGAGCGGCGTGACGCTGACGCTGGACGGCATGACGGTGAACGCGACCACCATCACCGATGACGGCACGATCGTGTTCGACGACACGGTAAAGCTGACCGGCGGCGCTACCCTCGAGGGCGTCTCGAATTTGGCGCTGGGGGCGATCATCAACAACGGCACGCTGGAAGTGGCCGGGGCGGCCGAACTGCTCAACGACACGCTGACCAATACCAGCGGCATCATCCAGGTCGACGACAGCCAGACGCTGACGCTGTCCGGCACCGAAATCATCGGCGGCATCATCAATGACTTCAGCGGTCTGCTCGGCGGCAAGATCGACGTCACCGGCGACAGCAAGATCGATAGCGGCGCCACGCTGAACAATGGCGCGGTGACGGTCGAGAGCGGCGTGACGCTGACGCTGGACAACATGACGGTGAATGGGACAGTCTTTAATGATCTTGTCACCGGTGGCACCATCCAGATCGATGGCGGCGACACGCTTACGTTCAACGGCTCCACCATCGACGGCGGCACCCTCAACATCGTCGGCGAACTGGATTCGACCGGCACCAGCTTCATCACTGGCGCGACGATCATCAATTCCAGCCATATCGACGTCGTCAGCGGCATCTTGACGATCGATCCCACGCCGGTGACCAACACCGGCATGATCGAGGTGAAGGGCGATGCCACGCTGGTGCTGAGCGATGAAATCATCACCAATACTGACGGCACCACGAAGGGTGTCATCCAGGTCGATGCTGATACGACGCATACTGCGACGCTCGATCTGGAGGGGTCTACGATCAATGGCGGCACGGTCACTATCGCCGGCGTCCTGGATTCGACCGGCGACAGCTTCATCACCGGTGCTGATATCACCAACACCGGCACGATCGATGTCACCGGCGGTATACTGACGATCGACGCGACCAGCATCCTCTACAATACCGGCGGTACGCTGGAGACGAACGGCGGCAACCTGATCATCAATGCCGCGATCGTGGGTAGCCTCGATATCAAGGGCGGCGGGGTGCTTGAACTCGGCTCGAGTTCGGCAAACGCATATTCGCAGGCTACCGTCACGTTTGAGCCCGGAGCGACGGGTACCCTCAAGCTCGATCATTCGGAGACATTCAACGGGACGGTTGCCGGCCTGGACGATAACACGATCGATCTAGCCGATATCGTTTACGGATCGAATCCGACTGTCAGTTATGCAGGGAATGCCTCTGGCGGTATTCTTTCGGTCTTCGAAGGTGGGGTTGATGTTTCCAATATCAAGCTCACGGGCGACTATCTTGGCGTGCACTGGGCTCTCACCGGTGACGGGTCCTCCCAACACGGCACGGATGTGATGGAAGTCCCAGGCGCTGTCGCCGGGCTCGACCACAACGGCAATGCGACCCAGGGCGTCGCGTTGACCGCCTCGATCACGGATGGCGGCCAGACGGTTTCCGGCGCCACCTATGACTGGCAGGTGTCGCATGACGGCGGCAAGACCTGGGTCGATGCCAACGGCACCAACGGCTTATCAAGCTACACGCCGGTCGAGGCCGATGAAGGCCAGTTGCTTCGGGTCGCTTTGTCTTTCGTCGACCACAGCGGCGAACCGGAGAAGAGTTTTGTGTCGGCGGGAGTGGTGCAGGAGAGCTTGACTGACGATCTGGTTGCGACGCTGGACAGCCAGACTGCGAAGCAGGGTGTGACGATGCACGTCACAGGCGTCAAGGACGGCGGCATCACTGTCACGACAGGTCTCGCCTATGCCTGGCAGGATTCCAGTGATAACGGCCTTACCTGGGTTACCGTCGGCACCCATTCCAGCTATACGCCGGGTGAATCCGACGAAGGCAAGCTGATGCAGCTTGTCGTGACCTACGCGGACGCATCGGGCAGCGAAAGCAGCACCTACAGTCTCGGCATGCCGAACGACCTGAGCGCGACGCTCGACAGCATGACCGCACAGCAGGGTTTGGCGATCCACGTCACCGCGGTGAACGATGGCGGCACCACCGTATCGAATGGTGTCAGTTACGCTTGGCAGGTTTCCAGCGACAATGGCAAGGACTGGACCACTGTAGGCACCCATTCCGATTATACGCCCACGGCGGCCAATGCCGGCGACCTGCTGCAGGTGGTCGTCACTTACATGGACTCGCATGAAAACGAGAGTGCAACCTATTCCCTGGGCTCTGTCGCGCCAGCGAAGGAATGGTTGGGCGGCACCCACGATTGGCAAGCATCCGGTCAGTGGGCTACTTCCGGCGCTCCCACGTCCAGCGACAACGCGGTGATCGACGCCAGCGGCTTCTACACAGTCAAGATCGACCAGGCCGCTGTGGCACACTCGCTGGTCGTGAACGACTTGGGGGCCGCGGTCGAAATCCTGGCAGGCAACACACTTACCCTAGGCGGGAACGCGACGATCGAGGCTGGAATACTTCAAATCGATTCCGGGGCTACGCTGAAAGATATCGCCGCCTCCGCCACGATTACGGGAGCGTTCATCGACAACGGGACCGTCGAAGCCGCCGGCGGCACGCTGGAAGTTGCAAGCGCGATCAGTGTCGGTGCAGGGAAGTTTAAGATCGACGCGGGAGCGACCCTGCAGCTTGATCATGCTGACACACTCAAAGTGGCTTTTTCGGGCGCCGGCGAGCTGATCCTCAAGGATCCCACCCACTTCACCGGCATCATCTCTGACGGCGGAGGCAGTTTAACCTCTACCGATGTTGTGGATGTGGCTGGCTTCGACACCGGTGCTTCCGTCAGTTATTCTGGATTTAAGTCGGGCGGCATTGTTACCATCAGCGAGACAGGCCACACCGCCGTGAACCTGATAGTCGGCGCGAATTCTACCCACTGGAGCGCGCCGGTTAGCGATGGTCACGGAGGAATTTTGATCCACGACCCGCCGGCCGATACCAGCAGCCAAGCCTTGGCTAGCGTCGTCATACCAGATCCAGCCCCCGCTGCCACCAGCACCATCGTCGCCAGCGCTCCGAACCAGATCCTGACCGGCAATGCCGCCAGCGACACCTTTGCTTTCAATTTCACCGGCGTCGGCCAAACGACGGTGACGGACTTCCATCCGGCGACGGATACGCTCCAGTTCGAAAGCCACCTGTTTGCGAACCTACAGGCGGCCTTGAACGCAACCCATGACGATGGTCACGGCGATACAGTCATCGCGCTCGACGCCCATGACACGATCACCCTGAGCGGGATTCTCAAGGCGCAACTGCACGCCAGCGATTTTCATTTTGTTTAAATGATCAATCCGCCCGAACCTGATATCCTGACAGCATGAAGCGACTGAGGATATTACGCAGGTGGTTCAAGCGGAAGTTCGGCTATGCGAGGCTGGTGTGCCTGGCGCTGCTGATCGGCGTCGCCGCCCTGCGCATCGCCGATCCGGCTCCGATCATGGAGCTTCGGGTCCGGACCTTCGATACCTTCCAGCGCATCGACCCGCGCGCCAAGATGGCCAAGCCGCCGGTTGTCATCGTCGATATCGACGAAAGGAGTCTGGCCAAACTCGGTCAGTGGCCGTGGCCGCGGACCCGGATCGCGGACATGGTCGACCAATCTGACCCGGCTCGGCGCCGCGGTGATTGCCTTCGATATCATGTTCGCCGAGCCCGACCGGCTCAATCCCGATGTCGCGGCCGACACGTTTCGCAATCTCGATGAGGAAACCCGCGCGAAGTTGCGCCAGTTGCCGAGCAACGATCAGCTTTTCGCCGATGCGATGCAGCACTCGCGCGTCGTGCTGGGAGAGACCGGACTGCCTCATATCCGCTCGGAGCTCGACAAGACGCTCCCGGTGACCGGGCTCGCGACGCTGGGTGAAGACCCGTAGAAATTTATGTTCAAACTTCCGGGGCTGCTGCGCAACACCGAGGTGCTGGAAAAGGCAGCCGGCGGCCGCGGCCTGCTCACCATCAATCCCGAACGCGATGGCATTGTGCGGCGGGTGCCGATGATCATGGAGGTCCAGGGCACGGTCATGCCGTCGCTCTGCTTCGAAATGCTGCGGCTGGTGACGGGCACCGACACCATCTTCATCAGGACCGATCCGGCCGGGATCAAGAGTATCGGCGTCAAGGGATTCCAGATTCCGACCGACCGCAACGGCCAGCTTTGGGTGCATTTTTCGCATCGCGATCCTTCGATCTATGTTTCGGCGGCCGACCTGCTCGACGGCAGCGTGGCCCCGGAAAAGATCAAGGGCAAGCTGGTGCTGGTCGGAACCTCGGCGGCGGGGCTCTACGATATCAAGACCACGCCGGTCGATCCCGGCGATGCCCGGCGTCGAAATTCATGCGCAGGTGCTGGAGAGCGCGCTGACCCATGCGGTGCTGGCGCAGCCTTATTACGGCCCGGCGCTGGAGTTCTTTGCCGCGCTGATCCTCGGGCTTCTGGTGATCGCGTTCGCACCGGCATTCGGACCGGTCGGCCTGGTGGCGGTCGGCGCGCTGTTTGCAGCCGTTCTGATCGGAACGTCATGGTTTTTCTACACCCAGCACCGGCTGCTGATCGACTTTACCTATCCGCTGCTGTCGACCACTCTGATCTATCTCACCCTGGTCTTTTCCAGCTTCGTGCGCGAGCAGGCGCAGCGGCGGCAGATTCGCTCGGCGTTCGGCCAGTATCTGTCGCCGGCGCTGATCGAACAGCTGGCGCAATCGCCGGAAAAGCTCGTGCTCGGCGGCGAGGAGCGCGAGATGACCATCATGTTCTCCGACGTCAGGGGCTTCACCACCATCTCGGAGTCCTACAAGCACGATCCGCAAGGCCTCACCGCGCTGATGAACCGGTTCCTGACGCCGCTGACCAATGCGATCCTGGCGCGCAAAGGCACCATCGACAAATATATGGGCGACGCCATCATGGCGTTCTGGAATGCGCCGCTCGACGACAGGGAACATCAGATCAATGCCTGCGAAGCCGCGCTCGACATGCTGGAGCGGATCGATGAACTGAACAAGGAACGTGAGCTCGAAGCGCAGGATGGCGGTCACGCCTATATTCCGATCAAGGTCGGCGTCGGGCTCAACACCGGCACCTGCGTGGTCGGCAATATGGGATCCGACCTGCGGTTCGATTATTCCGTGCTGGGCGACAGCGTCAACCTGGCCTCGCGCCTCGAGGGACAATCCAAGGAGTATGGATTTCCGATCATCGTCGGCTCGCAGACCGCGCTCGCGGTCAAGGACAGCTTCGCGATCCTCGAGCTCGATTTCATCATGGTCAAGGGCAAGAAGGAGCCGGAGGTGATCTATGCCATTGCCGGCCGGCAGGACACCGCGCAATCGGGCCGCTTCCAGCGGCTGCGCAATCTGACGATCGAGATGCTGGCGTGTTATCGCAGCCGTGACTGGGACGGCGCGCTGGCGGCGATCGAGCGCGGCCGCCGCACCGACGAAGCCCATGCGCTGGAGCTGCTTTACAATCTCTATCATGCGCGAATTCTCGACTACCGGAAGAATCCGCCGCCGCAAGACTGGAACGGCGCCTTCGCCTTGTTGACGAAATAGCAACGCAACGGGCCTTTGCGTTTTCCAGCGAGCCTTCCGTGTCGCACCGGCGATGTGATCGGCGTATTGCTGCACCCCCGCAAGCGCATATTGGCCTGTTGCAGCGCTGTGTTATATCGCCCTTTCGCCATCAGGGGAGCAGACGCCACATGACAAGACCGACGCCCAAGGAGATCAAGGCCATCGCCGACGTGGCCGGTGTGCCGGTCAGCGCCGATGTCGCCGAGCGCATCGCCAATTCCATCGGTCCGGCGTTTGAAGGTTTTGCGGCGGTCGCTGGCACGTTGCCGTTCGATCTGGAGCCGGCGACCTTCGTCGCCGTGCAGGCCGCTGCCATGTCCGAACCCGAAAAGGCCGCGTCATGAGCACGGAGCCGGCCCTGATGTCGCTGACGTCGGTCGCTCAGGCGATCGCACAGAAGCGATTGTCGTCGCGCGAGGTGACGCAATCCTGCCTCAACCGGATCGCGCGGTGCGAGCCGCGCCTCAATGCATTCATCGCGATCGAAGCGGACGAGGCGCTGAAGGCGGCCGATGCCGCCGATGCCGCGCTGGCGAAAGGTGACGGCAGCGGCGCGCTGCACGGCGTGCCGCTGGCGCACAAGGACATGTATTACGAGGCGGGCAGGGTCGTCACCTGCGGCTCCAGGATCCGGCGCGATTTCGTGGCCTCGACGACCTCGACGGCCTTGCAGCGCCTCAAGGATGCCGGCACGGTTCGCCTCGGCACGCTGCAAATGGCCGAATTCGCCTATGGGCCGACCGGCCACAACGCGCATTTCGGCGCGGTGCATAATCCCTGGCGCTTCGATCACATCACGGGTGGTTCATCGTCGGGATCGGGTGCCGCGGTCGCCGCCCGGCTGACCTTCGCGGCGCTGGGCTCGGACACCGGCGGCTCGATCCGGATGCCCGCGCATTTCTGCGGCGTGACCGGATTGAAGACCACGGTGGGACGCATCAGCCGCGCCGGCGCCATGCCGCTGTCGCAGTCGCTCGACACCGTCGGACCGCTCGCGCGCACCGCCAGCGATTGCGCCTTGCTGCTGGGCCTGATGGCGGGCGCGGACCCGGAGGACCCGACCGCGGTCGAGGGGCCGCTGCCGGATTACATGGCGGCGGTACAGCGGCCGGTCAAAGGCCTGACGATCGGCATCCCCACAGCTTTCTATGTCGATGATCTCGATCCCGAGGTCGCGCGCATCGTCGATCAAACCGTCGCGGTGCTCAAGCGCGAGGGCGCTGCGATCGTTCAGGTCGAACTGACGGACCAGCGCCAGCTTAGCGCGGCCGCTCAGCTGGTTCTCGCGGTCGAGGCGGCGGCGTTTCACAAGCGATGGATGATCGAACGCCCGCAGGATTATGGCCCGCAGGTCCTGATGCGGCTGCAGAACGGCCTCGCCGTCCCGGCGGTGTCCTATCTCGAAGCGATGCGCTGGCGCGGTCCGGCACTCGCCGCGCATCTTGCGGCGGTTAACGGCGTCGATGCCGTGATCGCGCCGGTGGCGCCGGTCGCCGCTCCCACCATCGCCGAGAGCGACGTCGGCAACGGTCCCGACGCCGAAGCGGTGATCCAGCGGCTGACCCGCTTTACCCGGCCGGTCAATTATCTCGGGCTGCCGTCGCTGGCCATTCCGGCAGGTTTCACCCGCGACGGTCTTCCGGTTGGAATGCAGTTGATCGGCCGCCCATTCGATGAAGCCACACTGTTGCGGATCGGCGCCGCGTTCCAGCGCGCGACCGATTTTCACGACCGCGTGCCGGAGCTCATCTGATTAGAGCGTTTTCCGGTTCGCTCGAATCATTGCCGCTTCCGCTGTGGCCACATGGTTAGAGACGCGCGAAGACGCGCTCCTCACCATGAGGGACCTCATCCTGAGGAGCCCGCTCTTGCGGGCGTCTCGAAGGATGGAGCCAATAAAGTGGAGAACGTCTCAGCCGCCAAAGCCCGGATCGGCCCAGCGTTCGATCTGCGACGCGGCGATGGTCTGCTTGGGCTGATGCGGGTTGAGCGTGCCGGCGCTCGCCGAGCAGCCTTTGGCCAGGACCTCCATGGCGAACAGCTTGGCGTCGACTTCCGATTTGAAGGTCCGGGTTGAACGCACCGTGCCGATGGCGCTGTCGTCGGTTTTCACCGCTCTGTCCCGCCCATAGGCTACATACCAGATATCGGGTTGTGTCATTCCTGCATAACGCCAAGAGAGAGGGAAAGTTTCGTCCGTGATCGGAAACAGTTTCGGCGCTGATCCCGCAACGGCGGCAAGCTCGGGCGAGCAAGCCTTCCGGCAGATTGGAGTCGTCAGGTCCGGCAATTGTGGGTAGGTTGCGGACGTAGCGTGAAAGTCGTGCGCCAACAGGGGGGAATTCTGATGCAAATGTCCAATGAAGGCATTCTGGTTATTTTGTTCGTCGGCCTGATCGCAGGCTGGCTGGCTGGAAAGGTGGTGCGGGGCACCGGCTTTGGGCTCATCGGCGATCTTATCGTCGGTATCGCCGGTGCGCTGGTCGCCAGCCTGCTGTTTCCGCGGCTCGGCATCCATCTCGGCACCGGTCTTGTATCGGAGATCATCTATTCGGCGATCGGCGCCGTCGTGCTGCTCCTGGTCGTGCGGCTGCTTCGCGGCCGCTTTTAGAGCGACGATTGTTGAGCGGCCTGTGAAACAGAGTTCGTCATGCCCGGGCTTTGTCCCGGGCATCCACGTCTTATGGCAGCGGTAGCAAGACAGACGTGGATGGCCGGGACAAAGCCCGGCCATGACGAAAAATGAAGTCATTTTCTGACGGTTAAATTGCGCTTGACGCTGTCGCCTTACTCGAGCACCTCGACGATCCGGTGGGTGCGCGGTTCGACCAGAACCGTGCGGCCGTTCACGATCGTGTAGCGATAATCCCGAACGCCGTATTCCGGCGGCGCCTCATAATAGGTGACGCCCGCTTCCGGCAGCACCGCGCCGACCCGGACCGGCTCGTTATACTCGTAGGAAGGGCGGTGCTGCTCGACCACATAGCTGTGAAAGCGGGGACGCTGATCGACCCCCAGAATCCCTTCCACGCCACCCACCACCCCGCCGACGACACCGCCAACCACAGCGCCGACCGGACCGGCGGCGCGTTCGCCCTCGCGGGAGCCTCGCTCGACGCCACCCGGGACCCCTCGGTCCTGGGCCCGCGCCACAAAGGGAAGTGCAACGGTGGCGACAAGGGCAGTAATTCCGATAAAACGACGGATCATGATCGCTCCAATGATGCCGGTTGAGGTGCCGGTACAACGGAACGGCGGCCCGTTATGTTCCGTAGGTTCCGTCCAATTGCCGGCGGAACAAAACGGCTGGCACATGATAGCTTTGAATTGAATCGGCACCGGAGTTTGGTTCACCTCGCCCGCTTGCGGGGAGAGGTCGATTTGCGAAGCAAATCGGGTGAGGGGGCCCCTCGCGAGTCCGACCTTGTAGAGAGGCCCCCTCACCATGGCCGATGCTTGGCATCGGCGTTCTTCCCGTCAAGGACGGCGGCCTTAGGCCGCCTGTGCCCTCTCCCCGCACGCGGGGCGAGGGAGAAATCGTCTCACGCGCGCCATTTAGGTTAATGCAACTTACATGGACGATAAGCGGAAACATCGGTAAGACTAGGGTTCCCGCACCCTCGCGAAGAGATCAGATTGAATGGCAGCCGCTCCCGGCGTCCGGCGTTCCGAACTCGGTGATGCGCTGCGTGCCTGCCGTGGCGCCTTTATCGGCGTCGGCGTCATGAGTTGCATGATCAACCTGCTGTATTTGACCGGTTCGCTGTTCATGCTGGAGGTTTACGACCGGGTGCTGCCGAGCCGCAGCGTGCCGACCCTTGTCGGCCTCGCAATTCTCGCCGGCGGCTTGTACGTGGCCCAGGGCGTTCTCGATCTGATCCGGATCCGAATCCTCGGCCGGATCGGCACCGCGCTCGATGAATCTCTCAACAGCCGGGTGTTCGATACCGTTGTGCGCCTGCCCTTGACGGCCGGCGCGCGCAACGAGGGCCTGCAGCCGCTGCGCGATCTCGACAATATTCGCTCGTTCCTTTCCGGGATGGGACCGGGCGCGTTCTTCGACCTGCCGTGGCTGCCGTTCTATCTGGCGATCTGCTTTGCCTTCCATGTGATGATCGGCCTGACCGCACTGGTCGGTGCGATCATTCTGGTCACCCTCACCATCGTGACCGAGTTCATGTCGCGCCGGCCGGCGCGCGAGGCCTTAGGGCTGGCGGCGCGCCGCAACGATCTGGCTGCGACCAGCCGGCGCAACGCCGAGGTGCTGGTTGCGATGGGGATGTCCGGGCGCCTCAACAAGCGCTGGAGCGAGGCCAACCAGAATTATCTCGCGGGCAATCAGCGCGCCAGCGACGTCTCCGGAGGTCTCGGCGCCATTGCCAAGGTCATGCGGATGACCCTGCAGTCGGCGGTGCTCGCCGTCGGCGCCTATCTCGTGATCCATCAGGAAGCGACCGCCGGCATCATCATCGCGGGCTCGATCCTGAGCGCGCGGGCGCTGGCGCCGGTCGATCTGGCGATCGCGCACTGGAAAGGTTTCGTGGCCGCACGGCAGAGCTGGCATCGCCTCAACCGGCTGCTCGAATCGTTGCCCGCGCAAACCGCGCAGACGGTGCTGCAGAACCCGTCGAGCCGCCTCGCCGTCGAGGCCGTCAGCATCGCGCCGCCCGGCGAACAGAGGATTGTGGTGCAGGACGTGACCTTTGCACTCGAGGCCGGGAACGGACTGGGCGTGATCGGTCCAAGCGGATCGGGCAAGTCTTCGCTGGTGCGCGCGCTGGTCGGCGTCTGGCAGCCGTTCCGCGGCAAAGTACGGCTCGATGGCGCCGCTCTCGATCAGTGGTCGTCCGATGTGCTTGGCCGTCACGTCGGTTATCTGCCGCAGGATGTCGAATTGTTCGCAGGGACGGTGGCGCAGAATATCTGCCGGTTCGATCCCGAAGCGCGCTCGGAGGCCATCATCGCCGCCGCCAAGGAAGCTGGCGTGCACCAGATGATCATCAAGATGCGCGACGGTTACGACACCCAGATCGGCGAGCAGGGTGCGGCACTTTCCGCCGGCCAGGCGCAACGCGTGGCGCTGGCGCGGGCGCTCTATGGCGATCCGTTCCTGATCGTCCTGGACGAGCCGAATTCCAATCTCGACACCGAGGGCGACGAGGCGCTGACGCGGGCGGTTCGCGCGGCGCGCGAGCGCGGCGCCATCGTGGTGGTGGTGGCGCACCGGCCGGTCGGGATCGAGGCGGTCGATATGCTTCTTGTTCTCAAGGATGGCCGCATGCACGCCTTCGGGCCCAAGGACACGGTTCTGGGGCAGGTGCTGCAGCGCGTGGCGCCGCCGGCTCCTGCCATCAAGGTCGTATCCGAGGCAGGAGCTGCCAAATCAGGAGTTGCCAAATCATGACTGGCACCAGGATGCGGGGAGCGCGACCGTCGATACGGCTGCATTTGATCATCGGACTGGCGGTGGTGGCGGTGCTGGCGGGCGGGCTCGGCGGCTGGGCATCCACAGCCGAGATCTCGGGCGCCCTGATTGCACCGGGCTCGATCGTGGTCGAATCGAACGTCAAGAAAGTGCAGCATCCGACCGGTGGCGTGGTCGGCGAGGTGCGCGCGCATGATGGCGATGTCGTCAAGGCCGGCGACGTGGTGGTGCGGCTCGACGATACCGTCACCAAGGCAAGCCTCGCCATCGTCACCAAGAATCTCGACGGCCTGTGGGCGCGGGCAGCAAGGCTCGAAGCCGAACAGCAGGGCCTCGACCAAATCGTATTTCCCGCCATGCTGCTCGATCGGGCCAATGATCCCGATGTCAAGAACGTGACGGCGAGCAAGTCCAAATTGTTCGAGGTCCGCACCACGGGGCGGATCGGGCAAAAGGCGCAGTTGCACGAGCGGGTCGCGCAGTTGAACGAGGAGATCGCCGGCCTGGCCGCGCAAGAGAAGGCCAAGGACCAGGAAATCGCGCTGGTGGAAAAGGAACTGGTCGGGGTTCGCTCGCTCTACGATCAGCACCTGGTGCAGATGACGCGCCTGACCACGCTCGAGCGCGACGCCGCCCGGCTATCCGGCGAGCGCGCGCAATACATCGCCTCAAGGGCGCAGGCCAGGGGCAAGATCACCGAAACCGAACTGCAGATCATTCAGGTCGACAAGGATATGGTCAGCGACGTCTCCAAGGATTTGCGCGAGACCAACGACAAGATCGGCGAATTCGTCGAGCGCAAGGTCACGGCCGAGGACCAGTTGCGGCGGATCGATATTCGCGCCCCGCAGGACGGCATGGTCGAGCAGTCGACGGTTCATACCGTCGGCGGGGTGATCACCGCCGGCGACGCCATCATGATGATCGTTCCGCAGGCCGACGATCTTCAGGTCGAGGCCAAGGTCAATCCGCAGGATATCGACAAGTTGCAGATCGGCCAGAAGACCCTGCTGCGGCTGTCGGCCTTCAACCAGCGCACGACGCCGGAATTGAACGGCATTGTCACCCGCGTTTCGCCCGACGTCACCACCGAGCAGCGCACCGGGCAATCCTATTACACCATCCGGGTCAAGATGCCGCCGGAAGAGGTCGCGCGTCTCGGCGAGGTCAAATTGATCCCCGGCATGCCGGTGGAAGCGTTCGTGCAGACCGGCGACCGCACCATGCTGTCCTATCTGATCAAGCCGCTGAAGGACCAGTTGATGCGCGCGTTCCGGGAGAAGTGACGCGGCTGCGCCGTTCAACAACCATGTCATTTCCCCGCGCAAGCGCTTTGCGCTTGTCGCTGAGGGCATCGCCAACGGGTCCGCGCACAGCGCGGCCCGATGACAGGCTCCGCGATGAGGCCCGAAATCCATGACCACCGCCGGGAGCTTTGATGTGATGGGTCGCAGCCAATAAGATATGCTCGACCATGCGCCACAACCGGCAATCACTGGTTAGGCGGAGCCTGCGCCGAGGCGTATTTCGGTGATGAGGAACGATAGTGTGGTCGCTGCAGAGTCGAAGCGTGCCGTGACCTTCTACGTCAACGGCGTAGCGCGTTTCACCCTCTTTCGTCGTGAAGACCGCTTTGACTGTCCCAACGAACTTATTGCGGGGTGATTGGTCAACTTTGTCGCCTACAGCGAATTTTGCGTCCATGGGAAATCCTCCCATCGGAAGGCTGCGCGCATTGGATGTTCGCAATGTGTCCGCTCTGCGATTGATGTGACCATCATATTTACGAAAGCGGCATGTCACTCATTTTATCTGCAGTGATACTCGTCGATCACCATATGAGAGAAATCACCGCCCACCCTCGGCATCGTTCGGTGACAGAGAGTTTTGTACTCCCGCCGAAACAAAGGGAGCACCAAGATGCCGCAATATCGCGCGCTTATCATTGGCCCGGATGGCGAGTTTCAAAGCTCGGGTCCGATCGAATGCGCCGATGATGCAGTAGCCCTCAAGAAGGCAAAGCAATTTGTTGACGGTCATCATGTCGAGCTTTGGCAGTTCACCCGAAAGATAGCTACGTCCGATCACAAGCCACGGCGCATATTTCAAGCATGACTGAATTCGTAAGATGGCTGACAGGAACGCATGAATGCGGCTGCGGCGCCAAATACGAAGTCACTGTGACCGAAGTGCCCACTGGTCACATGATCTGTGAGAAGTGCGGCACTCTGATGGACAGTCGGGCCAACCGGAGCTTTTTTGCCTTCGCACGCATGCCGGAAGGCGAATGACCCGCAACAGACGCCGCTGGCAATGTCGCCTGTTGGCACGAATGCGAAGTGCCGACCGCATCGCGCAATGTCCGAGTTCGGAGGCGAAACGGACGACATTTGCTCGGGGCGAGTATTTCGTATTTTGACCCATCTCGGAAGTCGGGGAATTTGGTTGCCCGCTGGCTGGCTGCCAACAAGTGGAACCGCCCCTATCTGCTGCAGACCCTTGAAATGACCCCGTTTAATCACACGCGATTCCAATATCTGTATCTACATGAGGGGCTTCAATTTAACGCGATCTTAAGTTGCCCGACCCACCGTATCTAATGCCCGAATTTTCTAAACCGGGCTACTCACTAAAGAAAGGGCGAGGATAAACTCGGGGGGCAATTATGATGCTGGCAAATTCCATTATCGCCGAACTCGAAGATGCCGTAACGAGCGGCTCGTCGGAAAGACGGGTCTCGACCCTTCGACAGATAACAGATCTTTTCCTGCATGACGGGGAACGCCTCAGCGAGGATCAGGTCAAGGTCTTCGACGAGGTGTTGTGTCTTCTTGTCACCCGCGTCGAGAGCCGGGCCAGGGCCGAACTCGGCGCACGTCTGGCGCCGGTCGACTACGCTCCATTTGAAGTCATTCAACACCTGGCGCGGGATGATGAAATCGCGGTGGCCGGAAGCGTGCTGGCCACCTCCAGCCGCCTACGGACCAGCGACCTGGTGGAGATTGCAAGCACAAAGGGACAGGATCATCTGCTGGCCATTTCGGGCCGAACCAACCTCCCTGAAGCCGTCACCGACGTGATTGTTGACCGGGGCGAAAGCAAAGTCATTCGAAAGCTTGCCAACAATGCGAGCGCCCGTTTTTCCGATACCGCCTATTCGAAAATCGTGGCACGTTCGGAAGCCGATGCCGAGCTGATCGAAATCCTCGGGCTTCGTGTCGACTTGCCGCTCAAATTCCTTCGCGATCTGCTGAAGCGTGCGACCGACGCGGTACGCGAGCGACTGATGGCCTTGGCACCCCCCGAACTCCAGGAAGAGATCAGGCGTGTCCTAAAGGTGATCGCCAGTGTTGCTGGAGGAGAGAACCCGCCGATGCGGGATTTCAAGCAGGCCGAAGCGGTGGTCAGGCGGATGAGGGGCCTGAACGAATTGAATGACGCTACAATCATCAGGTTCGCAGAAGCCAAAAAATTCGATGAAGTCGCCGCGTCACTCGCCATTCTAAACAATAGCGCCCCGACCGAGATGATGGCGCGGCTGTTAGAGGGACATCGCGCCGATCTTATTTTGATCCCCTGCAAATCAGCGGGCTTAGGATGGGCGGCGGTCGAAAGGGTCCTTTGCGATCGGCCGGCCAAACACCGCATTGACGAGGTAACGCTGAAGCAAGCTCTAAAGGATTATGCCAAGTTGTCAGCGGAAACTGCCAATCGCACCGTGCGCTTCTGGCAGCTCCACGACAAGCTGGAGAAGTAGAGACCGAGCCTTCGACCGCACTTTCGTTTTTGAGCTGCGGTTTCAGCTTTCCCATCCGGGGTTGAAATGCTCATTCATTTTATCACCGATGAAGCTTCGAAGATACCGGCCATTCGCGCGATGCTGGAACCGCGACATCATCTTGTCTCGCAGCTTCTGGGTGGCGGTGAGACACAAATTGGCTCAAACGCCGTGCTAATGGTCGACGCCGACCTTCGTAAAGCGGTCAGTGTCGAGCAGATCAAGCTTGTTTTGCAGGAGCTAAGCGGCATTCCCGAAAAGCTGTTTGTCGTTCAGAGACATGTCCATCACATGGTTGCGCAGGCGTTTGCGCTCGGAGCGACCGCCGTAATTTGTCGCCCAAGAGAAATCATATTCAAACTGGCGCAGATCGAAATCGCGGAGAAGGCGGCACTAACCGACTTTGCTATTACCTCACGCGAGGTTGCAGATGGCGCAGCGGCCTTCGCGTCGATGTTCTCGGCCGCGCAGGGCGGCAAACTGATAAACCTTTCAGACGCCGAGCGCGCCACATCAGAAATCATCGATAGCATCGTGCTAAACGGGCTTGGCGCGTGGCTCGACGACGTGCGCCGTTATCATGAAGGAACGTACCAACATTGCCTGCTGGTAACGGGAGTGGCAGTCGGCTTCGCATTGGACATCGGGTGTTCCAGTCTGGATGTAAAGCGAGTCGGAATGGCGGCAACCCTTCATGATATCGGGAAGGCCCGTATTCCCTTGTCAATTCTCGACAAGCCGGGACGCCTCGACCCAGCTGAAGAGGAGATCATGAGACGCCATCCGGTCATCGGATGTGAATTATTGAAGGATACCTCAGGCGTCAGCCCGGAGATTATTGACGGCGTGAGGCACCACCACGAATATCTGGACGGTTCTGGTTATCCCGACGCGCTGACGGCACCGGAGATTTCCGATCTGGTAAGATTGCTGACGATCTCGGATATCTTCGCCGCGCTTATTAAGTCGAGGCCATACAGCCCGCCAATATCCCGCCAAGATGCCTACAAAATCCTGTGCGGTATGGACGCAAGGCTGGAACGAACGCTTGTGAAGGCGTTCCGGAACGTAGCGCTTGTGGCGTGAAGCAAATCTGCGGAAGCGAGACAAATGCCGCGTTCACGAGCGCAGTGAATGAGAGCGGCGACTTCCTGCGACGATGATGGCGTCACCGGCGTTCGCGATAGCAAAGAACGCGGAGCTCAAGATGTTGCGATCGCCCAGCAAATTGGCCGCGATCGTTGCAGCCATCACCCCGAGGACGATAGGCCACTGTGCCGCAGTACCAAGGGCGATCAAAATCCCTGAAGCCAGCCCCCCAGCGGGCCAGAATACGGCAACACCATCGGCCGGCTCCAGCAATGCAAGGCTCAGCCGCGCGGTGAAAAAATAGGCCAGTGCCACTCCGACGGACAAAATAGCGTTTGCCCCGCTTACGATCGGCTGGCGAGCCAAAACGACGGTCTGTTTTGCGGCAGTGCCCACTGTCACGCCTCCGCTCGTCCGGACCAAAATCCCTGACCTGCAAACACTCGCGCCCTCGCCGCGACGTCGCCGACGCGGCGGCTCTAGCGACTATAGGCCCGCATCTTCGCGGGAGCCACCATGTTGCGGTGCATTAGTCTCCTTGTGGCACGAAACGGACCTCCAGCGATGTCCGCAGTTTGGTCGCTATCGGGGGGAAAGCGGACATGGCGGTTGCGAGCGCCGACTTCCGAGTTTGACCCAACGCGGACTTTGGGACCTGCAACTCTTGCCAAGTGAGCACTCAATGGAGAGACCAGTAGGGTAGGCGACATAGTTGCTGCGGCTTTCCCGCAACGCGGCAGATGCTTTTCAGACTGCAGACGATGACTTCACGCTCAGTTGACTTCATCCCATGCTAACTGCTTGCACCAAGCAAAGCATTGGGCAAACTCGCTTGCTTTAGGCCTGCGATGGAGACAGTCCCCATGAATACGAGCGAAGCCAACCCACCCGATCTGGCGCTACGTAATATTGAAGGCCTGCTTCCCGATTTGGCTGAGTTCTACAAGGATGTGCATTCACACCCCGAGCTATCGATGCAAGAGACGCGGACGGCCAAACTCGCTGCGGACCGTCTTCGAGCGGCCGGCTATGAAGTGACGACGGGCGTCGGCAAGACTGGCGTGGTCGGCCTGCTTCGGAACGGCGACGGGCCGACGGTCATGCTGCGCGCGGATATGGACGCGCTACCCGTGGAGGAAGCGACCGACCTTCCTTACGCGAGTAAGGCGACAGCCACTGATCACGACGGCAATACGGTTCCCGTGTCGCACATGTGCGGCCACGATATGCACGTGACCTGGCTCGTCGGCGCGACGAAATTGCTCGCCGAGGCCAAGAGGACGTGGGGCGGGACAATAATGGCTGTCTTCCAGCCCGGCGAGGAGACGGCGGAAGGCGCGCAGGCCATGATCGATGACGGGTTGTTCAAGCGCTTCCCGAAGCCGGACGTGGTACTTGGTCAGCATGTCATGGTAGGGCCATCGGGCACGGTCGCAGGACGTGCAGGTGCGATCACCTCGGCGGCGGATAGTTTACAAATTCGCCTGTTTGGTCGTGGCGCGCACGGGTCGATGCCGCAGGCGAGCATTGATCCCGTGGTGATGGCGGCCGCGACGGTGCTTCGGCTGCAAACCATCGTTTCGCGCGAGATCGCGGCTGCGGAAGCAGCCGTCGTAACCATCGGCGTGCTGCAGGCGGGTACGAAAGAAAACGTGATTCCCGACGAGGCCATTATCAAGCTGAACGTACGGACTTTCGACGCGGGCGTACGGACGCGCGTATTGGCCGCGATCGAGCGGATCGTCAATGCCGAGGCGGCAGCCTCCGGCGCCCCTCGCAAGCCCGAAATCACGACGCTGGATCACTATCCTCTCAACGTGAACGATCGCGATGCCAGCAAACGGGTGGTTGACGCGTTCCGAGGACATTTCGGAACTGAGCGCGTGCGCGAAACGGGCCCGGCCCCCGCCAGCGAGGACTTCGGATCGTTCGGTACTGAATGGCACGTACCCTCGGTTTTCTGGTTCGTCGGCGGCACCGATCCGGAAGCTTACGCAAAGGCTCAAGCGGCAAATAAGCTCAATGAGCTTCCGGTTAACCACAGCCCGAAATTCGCTCCCGTTCTTCACCCCACGTTGCAAACCGGTGTGGAAGCGCTGGTCGTCGCGACCCGCGCCTGGTTGTCGGCGTAACGCCGGAAAGCCGCTACCATGGAGAAGCTTCCGCTTGTGCTTGATCTGACCGGCACCTTCGTCTTCGCGCTGAGCGGCGCGCTGGCGGGAGTCAAGCGCGCGCTTGATCTGTTCGGCGTGCTGGTGCTGTCGTTTGCGGCGGCGAATTCGGGAGGCATCACCCGCGACCTTCTGATCGGCGTCGTTCCTCCCGGCGCGGTCGGCGACTGGCGCTATCTCGGCGTGTCGCTTTTTGCCGGCCTCATCACTTTCTACTTTTCGTCCTGGATCGTGCGGATGTCGAACTCCGTCCTGATTTTCGACGCGGCAGGTCTTGCGCTCTTCGCCGTCACAGGGGCATCGAAAGCGCTGGCCCACGGACTGAACCCGGTCATGGCGATAGTGCTTGGCATGGTGACCGGCATCGGCGGCGGCATGGTCCGTGACGTGCTGCTGGCGGAGATTCCGACGGTGCTTCGTGCGGAACTATATGCCGTCGCGGCGCTGGCAGCCGCTACCATCGTTGTAGTTGGGCACATGCTAGAATTTCCAGTAGCTCCGGTGACGGCGGTGGCGCTGATTTTATGCTTCTCGCTCCGCGTCATGGCAATGAGGCGCGGCTGGCGACTCCCGGTTGCGAAATTCAATGATCGGCACAATCCGAATGTTGCAAAAGCACCTTCGAATGATTCCGAAAAACTCTAAGCGCTGGATGCTTGATGGATGTCCGACAACCGTGCCGCGCAGAGTACGCTTTAGTCCGCGCATCGCTACCATGAGCGGACTTCCGTTATTGGCACGAAACGGACCAACCGGGTCGGTCCGATGATGTCCGTTGATCGGGGAAGACCGGAAGTGAGCGGCACAGGGTCGAAGTGAAGCGATTGACCCGAAGCGGACATCCCGCGTTCGTCACGTTTCATGTAGTATATCGGCAACGCCGGGTGGAAATACGCCGATCAATCACTGATAAAGTGAACGGTCGATTGCGGCTCGCTCGGCTTTCAATCAAAACTCAATTGGCTCGGCCAGTCCGAGTGCACGGGGCCGGACGACGGTCGCGATGGTTGTTCGCACCTAGGCATGAGAGAAGGCAGCGATGCTTGAATCGAATTCAGATCGCTTCGCGGTGGGATCCACTTTTGACATGCCGTCACGACGCGACGCCCGGCGGCTGATATCGGCGCGGCATCGTTCACTGAGCGCGACGGCACTCGCTGCGACCTTGGCTTCCCTGGTCGCGGCAGGCAGCGGCTTGGTTCTCGGCCCGCTGAGCGTGACGCCTGCGATGGCGGCTGATGGTGATGGTGGTGCCGCGTCCCAGGGCGCTGTGCCGGGCGGGTCCGGAGGCGGGCCAGGGTTCAACGGCACTTCAGGAACTGACGGTGGATCGGGTTTCCCCGGCGGTAATCCCGGTGGTGGTGGCGGCGGTGGTGCCTCTGGTACCGTTACGGGTGGCGTCGGTGGCGCGGGTGGCATCGGTGACGGTGCCCCTTCATTGGGCGGCACATCCGGCGCCGCGGGTACCGGGATCGCGGCCAATGGCGGCAATGGCGGCGATGGCGGCAGCGAGAACTTCTCGAGCGGTGGCGGTGGCGGCGGCGGCGGTGGTGGCACTGCCGGAAACGGCGCGAGCGGTACCATCGTGGGGGGAGTGACAGGGGGCGCTGGCGGCAATGGCGGTCACGGCGGTCTGGGGCAGGAAGGCGGCGGCGGTGGTGGTGGCGGCGGCGGCACGGGCGGCTATGGCGTCGTTGTCACCGTTAACGGTCTGAACAATACGTTCGCAATCACAGGCGGTGGCGGCGGTAATGCCGGCGGGGGTGCCTTCGGAGCGGAAGGATTTGGCGGAAATGCCGGTACGGGCGGCGCGGGGGGCACCGCGGTCGCGCTCAGCGGGGTAACGACTTTCACTAACACGGGTGGCATCATTTTGGGCGGTGCAGGCGGCCTGGGGAACGTCGGCGGCGGATCCCCAGCCATACCACCCCTCAGTGGCAGTGGCGGCGCCGGTGGCACCGGCGGCGCCGGTATTCAGGCGTCGGGAGCTGCGATCACAAACACCGGAACGATTTGGGGCGGTGCGGGTGGTGGCGCCAATGGCGGCTTCGGAGGTGTGGGGGGAGCTGGCATCGTCGGCTCCGGACTGACGATCATCAACAGCGGCTCGATTGCTGGCGGTCTTGGCAATGCCGGTGCCGCGGCGCGTGCCAACGCCATCACTTTCTCGGGCGGCACGAACGCTCTCGAGCTGCAGTCCGGCTCGACCATTACCGGCAGTGTGGTCGCCTTCAGTACCGCCGACACATTCCGGCTTGGTGGTGCGGCCAACAGCAGTTTTGACGTTTCGACGATCGGACCCTCGGCGCAATATCAGGGCTTCGGCGTTTTTGAGAAAGTGGGCAACAGTGCCTGGACACTGACCGGGACCAACACTGCGGTGCTGCCCTGGTCGATCAATGCCGGCTCGCTGCTGGTGAACGGGACGCTGGCCAATTCGACCATGATCGTCAACAACGGCGGTACACTTGGAGGCACTGGCGTCACTGGTGCAGCAACGGTCAACGCCGGCGGCACCTTCGCGCCCGGTAATGGCACGCCGGGCTCGTCGATGACGGTGGCAAGCCTGGCGCTGGTCTCCGGCGCCGTCTACATGGTGCAGGTCAATCCCACGATCTCTTCGTTTGCCAATGTCACGGGCACGGCGACGCTGGGCGGCGCGACCGTCAACGCGGTGTTTGCGAACGGCAGTTATATTTCGAAGCAATACACCATCCTGACCGCGGGCACCCGCAGCGGCACCTTCGGTTCAGTCGTCAACACCGACCTGCCGACGAACTTCCATACGACGCTGAGCTACGATGCCAAGGATGCCTATCTCAATCTGGCGCTGAACTTTGCGCCGCCCTCGGGGCCGAGCTTCGGCGGTGGCCTCAACGTCAACCAGCAGAACGTCGCCAATGCGTTGACCAACTTCTTCAACACCACGGGCGGCATTCCGATGGTGTTTGGCGCGCTGACGCCGGCCGGCCTGACGCAGGCCTCAGGCGAATTGGGAACAGGTTCGCAGCAAACCACCTTCGATGCCATGAACCTGTTCATGGGCCTGATGACCGATCCGTTCGTGGCCGGGCGTGGCGACGGCCCGACTTCGGGCGGCGGCGCGCCAACCGGTTACGCCTCCACGCAAGTGTCCGGCCCCGCGCGCGACGCCTATGCGATGTTCACCAAGGCGCCGCCGTTTACACCGTTCGAGCAGCGCTGGAGCGTATGGTCGGCAGGCTTCGGCGGCTCGCAGAACACCGATGGCAATGCGGCGGTCGGATCGAACAACACGACCTCGAGCGTCTACGGCACCGCGGTCGGCATGGACTATCGCTTTTCGCCGTTCACGACTGCGGGCTTCGCCTTGGCCGGCGGCGGCACCAACTTCTCGGTCGCAGGTAGCGGCTCCGGGCATTCCGACCTGTTCCAGGCCGGCGCGTTTGTCAGGCACACGGTTGGAGCGGCCTACATCTCGGCCGCGCTCGCCTATGGCTGGCAAGACATCACCACCAATCGCACGGTGACCGCGGCCGGATCCGATCAACTCCGCGCGCAGTTCAACGCCAATGCGTTTTCGGGACGTCTCGAAGGCGGCTATCGTTTTGTAATGCCCTGGGTCGGCGGCATCGGCATCACACCTTACGCGGCCGCGCAGTTCACGACGTTCGATCTTCCTGGTTATGCCGAACAGGCCATGGTCGGCTCCAACGCTTTTGCGCTGGCCTACAATGCCAAGGACGTCACCGATACGCGTAGCGAGCTCGGCATTCGCGCCGACAAATCCTGGGCGATGACGGACGGCATTCTCACGCTGCGCGGACGCGTGGCCTGGGCGCATGATTTCGATCCGGATCGCTCGATCGGTGCCACCTTCCAGACGCTGCCGGGCGCGGGCTTCGTCGTCAACGGCGCCGGGCAGGCTTCCGACTCCGCGCTGGTCACAGCGTCGGTGGAGAAGAAATGGCTCACCGGTTGGTCGGCGGCCGCCACCTTCGAAGGCGAATTCTCCGATGTGACGCGCTCCTATGCCGGCAAGGGCGTGGTGCGCTACGCATGGTGAGCTGACTTCCGGTGTTGGCACGAAACGGACCAACCGGGTCGGTCCGATGATGTCCGTTGATCGGGGAAGACCGGAAGTGAGCGGCACAGGGTCGAAGTGAAGCGATTGACCCCAAGCGGACGTCAGGGCGCACGCTTATTTCGATCTGTCGTTCAGTCTCTTAATTTCGGTCGTTAGTTCTAAAACGACATCTGCGACCGTGCGACCGTCTTTCGTGGACAGGGCACGTCGAATTCTATCAACCGCGTAAAGGTATGTTCCGAGAGTGAAGACAAACGGGAGCCAGGCGATGATCAGTGTTAACCACCAGGGTGTGGGCATGTTGTCGGGCATGTAAGCTCCTTGGGCGGCCGCTCGAAATCTTGTCCCTCATCTTCGGGAAATTCTGTGAGCGATCTCACAGACTGTCCATAAACGGAACGTACAGCGATCACGCACTGATCGACATTAACCGGCTATCCGCCCGTGCCGACGAGGTGATCGAGTAGCAGCATCGCTTCCCTCCGCCATAGCGGTTAGTGCACCTTTCAGACACGCCAACTGCATTAAGCAATGTCCGCTCTCAGGGGGCGGTCTCAACTGATCGACGCAACACTTTATCTTAACGGGAAAAGATGGAGTGTAGGATGGAACGGAGATTTCATAGGGGTTTTACCGCGGCAGAAAAGACGGAATTATGGGACCGTTGGAAGCGCGGGGAGTCATTGAAGGCGATCGGGCGAGCTTTTGGTAAGGAGTCCTCGTCGATCTATTTTCTGGTTGCCCCGCATGGAGGGTTCCGTCCTGCGGAGCGGCGTCGCTCCAGGTTGGCATTGACGCTTGCGGAACGCGAGATGATTTCCAGAGGCGTTACGGCACGTCGATCGGCCCGGTCTATCGCCAAATTGCTTGGCCGCTCGCCCTCGACGGTGAGCCGGGAAATGAACCGCAATGGCGGCTGTGAACGCTACCGGGCGACAGTTGCGGACGAGAATGCCTGGGCGCGATCGCGTCGTCAAAAATGTTGTAAATTGGCGATCAATTCGCGGCTTCGGCAGGCCGTGGCAAGGAAGCTCAGATTGGATTGGTCACCCGAGCAGATAGCCGGTTGGCTGAAGAGAACGCATCCTGAAGACGAGTGTAATCGGGTGTCACACGAGACCATCTATCGCAGCCTGTTTGTCCAAGCGCGCGGAGTGCTCAAGAAAGAGCTGCTCCGCCATCTTCGCTCGAAGCGCTCGATGCGTCGCTCCAGACCAGTTGATCCGAATGGCGATAGACGGGGACATATGAAGGATGCGGTCTCAATCCGTCAGCGACCGGCTGGTGTGGAAGATAGGGCGGTGCCTGGCCATTGGGAGGGCGATCTGCTGTCCGGGCCGAACAACACCTACATTGCGACCTTGGTCGAGCGTCAAACGCGTTACGTGATGTTAGCCAAGGTGGCAGGCAAGGAAACCCAAACGGTAGTCAACGCGCTCATCAAGCAGTCGAAGAAGC
The DNA here is from genome assembly GCA_963771225.1 of uncultured Pseudomonadota bacterium. Classification (GTDB taxonomy): domain Bacteria; phylum Pseudomonadota; class Alphaproteobacteria; order Rhizobiales; family Xanthobacteraceae; genus Bradyrhizobium. The sequence goes on from CAVYSR010000026.1 coordinate 156,967, forward strand.
TCCCGAAAGAGCTGTATAAGTCCCTGACCTGGGACCGGGGCAAGGAACTGACGGATCATCGGCGCTTTACGATGGCGACCAACATCGATGTCTATTTTTGCGACCCGCAAAGCCCGTGGCAGCGTGGGTCGAACGAGAACACTAATGGCCTGCTGAGGCAGTACTTTCCAAAGGGCACCGACTTGTCGGTGCATTCGCAAGCCCATCTGAACAAAGTGGCTCGTCAGTTAAACGAGCGACCACGTGAGACCTTGCAATTTGAAACGCCAGCAGAGAGATTTAATGCCTGTGTTGCGTCGACCGGTTGAGCCGGCAGGGGTAACTCGGAAGACATTTGCTCAAAGTGAGTTCTTCTCAGTTTGACCCAACTGCGACATTCATTCGTGTGCTGGACAGCAGTTATTGATACTTGGGATCCTTGCAGTTGTTGGTCAGCAGAAAAGTGGAGGGGGCAGGTTCACGCCCCCAAATCGCTTTCCCAGCTCTCTGCTTACGATTACGAAAATGGCGATTTCGTTCCGCTAAGTGTCGATCAATGGCCGCCTTAGCGAGCTCAACACTAGGATAATCACTGTTATGAATTATCGCACGTGCCATTCCGCTAAAAACAGACTCAATGACATTGAGAAACTGGGCTCCGGATGGGAGCGCTAATATTTGAAGATCAGGCGCTTCATCATATTCCGCCCATCCATTCAGAAACTCTATCTTCTCGAACAACTCCGCCGATGAATGCCAAGGGGCAGCGTCCCAAGACAGGTAGACCCGTCTGTAACCCTTGTATTCCCTTCTAATCAATTCGATCAACTTGATTGTCTCGCTGGTGTTTTTTCGCTCGGAGAAGAAATGCAGCACTTGGTTCCGTGATAGGTCAAGCGCTGCGCTAACGATCAAGCTTCCCCTAGATGCCTGCCATTGCGGGATCATCCGAAGCTGCTTTGGCCCTTGCAGAGATTTTCCACCCTGCATTTTGACTGCAAACGGACTAAATTCATCAATTGAAAAAAAGGCTTCATCGTCTTTAAGCTGCGAAAGAGTCTGATGGATTACCTCCACTTTGTGTCGATACTCCGGGTCTCTGCTTGTTAGAGTGACGCGCTCCTGCTTCCATCGATATCCCGCACGCTTGATTACGATACCAATGCTGCGCGGTGTGGACACAATCCCTTTCGCGCATAGTACTTGCCTGAGATCGATTAATCGCCAGGTAGTTCTATTAAAGCCGCTATCGGCTGGCGGAGAGTGCAATAGGGAGAACACTGCATCGCGCAACTCGCCGCTATCTGGTTTTAATTGCTGTCGAGGAATATTGTGCGGCCGTGAGCTGCGGTCTCGCAATCCTTCATATCCGCTTTTTCGAAACCGTCGCACCCATTTATGGACAGTCCGAGGGGTTACCCGGAACTCAACAGCTACAAACGAAGGCATCTCGCGTTTGTCGATCACTCGGCTTACAATCAGCGAACGGCAGTGAAAGCAAGTCCGTGCGTTGGCATGGAACTTCATGACTGTTTCCCTTCCCGTCAAGATTTGAGAAGGCGACCGTATGGCGCTTTAGGGTGCACGTCTGCGTTTGGCACAAAACGGACCTCCAGCGATGTCCGCAGTTTGGTCGCTATCGGGGGAAAGCGGACATGGCGGTTGCGAGCGCCGACTTCCGAGTTTGACCCATACCGGAAGTCGCGCTTCATTGAAAATTGAGCATCCAGCGCGCTTTTGGTTGCGATGGTGACGTCTACAACCTAATGACGGTTTGGTCGCCAATAGCCGGCTGGCGCTTGGGCGAGAATGCCCAATGGCTTGCTCCCGAGGTCAGTACGCTATGCGCCTGATAATTGCACTCATACTAGTTCTGCTGGTGTCCGCTGGCGGCTTATCCGCCGGCGGCTTTTGCTTTGGCCAACATCGGTTCTTGTCTGATGAAGAGTTTATCGACGCCGTGGTGCAGGACCTTATGAAGGGACGCGGCTCATATTTTATGCATAGTATTGACGGAAAAACCCGAACAGAAATTTCTGGCATTTCCTACGCAAGCAAAGATGAGTTCAACAGCGAGAACTCGGATTGTTGCAGTATTGTCAGCTTCGATACCCCGAGGGACAGCGGGCCGCAATTCACACTACTTGACCACATCTGGGGGAACGCCGCGAAACTCGTGAAGGTTAAATACAAAGACCATTGGACCGAAGACGGCCAGCCTAAGACGCAAATTGTAGAGGGTTATCGGGGACTGACAAACTGCGGTGAGGTGAACCACGCCCGCGACTATTGGTGGAAATGAACGTTTCATGCTTGGTGCTGGCGATAAATTCTTCCGGGCGGCCGTGTTTGTCGCCTATTGGCACATCGCGTCGTTTCGCTGCTATGCAACGATACGTCGGCTATCGGGGTCAGAGCAGACTCTGGCAAGCCGTCCCAAGCCTCCAGGATGCGCATTGAGAGAAAATTCTCCCGTGGGATCAACGTGATTTGGGTCGTCCAGTCCCCTTTGCAAAAATATTTTCGTTCCCTTCTGACGCAAATCACCTGCATATCCCTCGCCATCCCGGCCCACACACAAGGGGCGTTTCGCGATCGTCACGAACGTAAGGTCGGGATGCGATGGACGCGGGCCGCGCTGCTGACGAGAGCGCCGGCTTGCGGACGGCGAAGTCGTGTGGTCCTGACGCCCCGACGCTGGCGTCAAGTTGGCGGAGAGACAAGCTTCCACGAGGCGACGGTGGCAAAAAAGCCCGATCACCAGGGAGAGCGCGAAATAAGCTGTTAAAACCATCGCGTGCGGGAATGCCGGGTGATCCCGGTGCGACTCGTGGTGACTAACGCGTGTGCTTTCTACCACTGCGCACGCGGCTGCGGGTGCAACGGGCACCCGGCATTCCCCGCTCCCCCCTTGGGGTAGCGCCACGCCCTTTGTTGGGCGAAGAATTCCTGCACAGCTCGGGCGCTATCCGCGCCGCGGGAATGCGGAGTTGTATCTTGCCGTCATTGCGAGCGAAGCGAAGCAATCCATTTAGCCGCAAAGAAAGAATAGATTGCTTCGCTTCGCTCGCAATGACGGCTTACTTTTTGTCTTGCGGTGTTCGCAGTCCGTAGCCCGGATGAGCGAACGCGATATCCGGGGCAGCATCGCATTCGTTCCCGGATGTCGCTCCGCTCATTCGGGCTACCAAATGCGCTCCCCACTCTCCTCACGGCGAAAGATTTTGCAGCAGGAAATTCAGCGCCGTGCTCGGCGAACACGTGCATGTTGGCGAGACGGTCGGGGCTGCCGGTTTCAAGCGTCATCGCCGTTTGTTCAAGTCCCGCGGTCGCCATGCAGCTATGGCCGGCGGCGTCGCCATAGCGGTTGCCGGTCGGCCCGGTGGCGCCGGTTTCGGACAGGCCCCAGTCCGAGGCGAAGCGCTGGCGGATCTGGCCGGCCAGCAATTGGGCGTAAACTTCCGACGCCGAACGGATGCCTTTCATCGCCCCATCGGGGATGTCCATCAGGATCCGCCGCGCATCGCGGGTATAGACCACGGCGGAGCCGAGGAAATAGGCCGAGGCGCCGGGCACCGCGAGCAGCGCGGCCGAGATCAGCCCGCCGGTCGAGGATTCGGCGACCGCGATGGTCTGACGCCGCTCAATCAGTTTCGCGGCAATTTTCTCCGCGACCGCAACCAGATCTTTCATGAGTTGTCCTTCCTGTCGGCGTCCGCGATCCGATTTCCTAGCACGGCATGGCGGCGTTGCCGAGTTGCGGGCCATGGCGGAGCCTGCTTGAATGCGGCGCAAAACCCAAGGGGAAACCAGGGAGAAGCCAACATCATGACGTCACCGATCGCGGGCGGCGTGGATTGCGATCTGCATCCCGCCGTTCCTCATTTGACCAGCCTGTTGCCCTATCTCAACGATTATTGGCGCGATCAGGTCGTGACCCGCGGCATGACCGATCTGGTGTCGCAATCCTACCCGGCCCATTCGCCGATCACCTCGCGGCCGGACTGGCGGCCGGCGGAGGGCAAGCCGGGGTCGAACCTCGACGACATGAGGGCGCAGGCGCTCGATCCGTTCGGGACCAGCTACGGCATCTGCAATCCGCTCTATGGCGTGCAGATGGTGTTCAGCGAGGATATGGCGGATGCGTTTTGTCGCGCGCTGAACGACTGGCTGGTGCAGGAATGGCTCGACAAGGATGTGCGGCTGCGTGGCTCGATCGTGATCCCGGTGCAGAGCATCGAGAAGTCGGTCGCGGAGATCGAGCGCTGCGCGCGCGATCCGCGTTTCGTTCAGGTGCTGATGCTTGTGATGGGCGACATGCCGCTCGGCAAGCGCGCCTACTGGCCGATTTATGCCGCCGCCGAGCGGCTGGGCTTGCCGATCGGCATCCACGCCGGCAGCAATTACCATAACCCGCCGACGTCGGTAGGCTGGGGTTCCTATCACATCGAGGACTATGTCGCGCAGGCGCAGGCGTTTCAGACGCAATTGACCAGCCTGATCGTGGAAGGCGTTTTCGCGCGGCATCCGAACCTGAAAATGGTGATGCTGGAGTCCGGGTTCACCTGGCTGCCGTCCTATCTGTGGCGGTTGCATAAGTTCTGGCGCGGCATCCGCATGGAAACGCCATGGGTGGATCGCGCGCCGCTGGAGATTGTGCGCAGCAATATCCGGTTTTCACTGCAGCCGATCGATGCGCCGCCGGATCCGGCGACATTAAATCGGCTGTTTGACCATATGCAGTCGGATGAATTGCTTCTATTCTCGACCGACTATCCGCACTGGCAATTCGACGGCGAGGCGGTGCTGCCCGAGGGGATGTCGTCCGATCTGGTACGCAAGATCATGATCGATAATCCGCACGCGACCTATGGCCGTTTGAAGCAGTTGGCTATCAAGGAGACAACACCATGAACGTGCAGTTCCGCGAGAGTCCGGAGCAGGCTTCGTCCGTTCATGCCAAGACCGCGATTGCCGATTGCGATATCCACCCGGCGCGTGCGACCAAGACCGAGCTGTATCCGTATCTCGCCAAACGCTGGCATGCGCATCTCGAAACCTACGACAAGCATCCCTATCAGGGCATGATGGACGGGCCGCCCTATCCGAAGGCGCAGCCCAACGCGTCGCGCCGCGATGCCTATCCGCCGGAAGGCGGCCCGCAGGGTTCGTCGCTGTCGTTCATGCAGCAGCAGCATCTCGACCCCAACAATGTCGTGCTGGGCGTGCTCAATCCGCTGGCGACCGGGCAGGGCATCCGCAATCACGATCTTTCCGCGGCGATCTGCTCGGCGATCAACGACTGGCAGATCGAGAAATGGACCAGCCAGGACATCCGCCTGAAGGGCTCCATCGTGGTCGCCAACGAGGACGGTCCGGCGGCCGCCGCCGAAATCCGCAAGCGCGCCGGCGACAGTAATTTTGTCCAGGTGCTGCTGCTCAGCCGCAATGTCGAGCCGCTCGGTCAACGCAGGTATTGGCCGATCTATGAGGCGGCGGAGGAAGCCGGTCTTCCCGTTGGCGTGCATGCCTTCGGCTTCGGCGGCAATCCCATCACCGCGTCAGGTTGGCCGAGTTTCTACATCGAGGAAATGGTCGGCCATTCGCAATGCCAGCAGACGGCGCTGGCGAGCATTGTGCTGGAAGGCGTGTTCGAGCGGTATCCGAAGCTCAAGATGATCATGATCGAGGCCGGCTTCGGCTGGGCGCCGTCATTGTCGTGGCGGCTCGACAAGAGCTGGCAGCGGATGGGCAGCGAAGTGCCACATGTGAAGCGGCCGCCGTCAGAGACTATCCGCGATCACATCTTCTGGACCACGCAGCCGATGGAAGACCCGGAACGGCGCGATCATCTGTTCGACGTGATCGACTGGGTCGGCTGGGATAAATTGTTGTTCGCGACCGATTATCCGCATTGGGATTTTGACGAGCCGTCGCGGGTATTGCCGGCCGGCGTCAGCGAGGCGAATCGCGACGCGTTTTATCTCGGCAATGCGCGGAAGCTGTATGGGCTGGCATAAAATCACATGACCCGTCACGTCGTTGCGCCGGTGCACGAACTGCCGCCTGGCACCCGAAAATTCCTCACCATCGATGAGCGGCCGATCGCGGTGTTCAACATCAAGGGCGAATTCTTCGGCCTGCTGAACCGTTGCCCGCATCAGGGTGCCGCGTTGTGCGAAGGGCCGCTGATCGGACTCGCGCAATCGTCCGATCCCGGCGAGATCGAATACACGAGACAGGGTGAAATCCTGCGCTGCCCCTGGCACGGCTGGGAATTCGATATCAGGACCGGCCAGTCCTACTGCGATCCCAAACGGTTTCGCGTCAAGGCCTACCCGGTCAATGTCGAGCCCGGCTTAAGCGTGGTGAAGGGTCCGTATGTGGCCGAGACCATCGCGGTGTCGGTGGAAAGCGATTACGTGGTGGTGGATTTGTGAATCACGGCAGGCCTCATCCTGAGGAGTCGCGAAGCGGCGTCTCGAAGGATGGCCACGAACACGCGCACCCTTCGAGACGCGCTCCTGGCGGAGCGCTCCTCAGGGAGAGGACTTCTATTCTGTGGGCGCGGTCGCCAACATCCGCCGCTCGCGCGCATAGCGCACCAGCGCGACATAGCGATAGATGCCGTGCACGAACTTGCCGTAGGGCATGGTGATGAACAGGGAAAACACCACGCCGAGATGCAGCGCCAGCAGCGGCCCCATCGCTGGCGTCTCGCGCCAGAGCAACAGCGCGATGCCGGTGAGGCTGGTCATGAACAGCATCGCGATGAACGCGACATCCATGCCGGTGCGCGCGGAATCGACCAGTGCGGGATCGCGCTTCGATCTTTCCGCCAGCAACCCGGCCGGCCCGATCAGCAATCCGATGCCGCCGAGCGTGCCGAGCACGACCGGCACATCCCACCACGAATACGGCGCCTCGCGCGCGAGCAGGTAATGATAGAGCGTCGCGATGACGGTAGCAGCAAAGCACAGCAGGAAGCCGTAGAACGTCAGATGATGATAGATCTTGCGCCGATCGTTCGGCCGCTCGTCTTCATTGACGCAGCCGACACCGCCGCCATCGAGATAGCGCAACTCGCCTGCATCCTTCATCGCCTGCCACAACGAAGGCGGATCGGCGAGCATGCCGATCGGCTCACCGATATCGCGCCAGAAGGCGCGAACGCCCATCGCCATGGCGATGATCGCATAGAGCAACGCCGCGCCGAACAGTGCCGCCATCGCGTTGTGGGGCATGAGCTTATAAAATGCGCCGGGTCCGGTATGGATGCCGAGCAGAACCTGCCGGTCGTTCACGGCAGCGAAGCCGAAAATGAATGCCGCGACGCTCAGAGCGGCGATGATAGAGATGGCGAGGCCGTTGCGCGCGAACAGGCCCGAGCAGGCCTGCGGCCACGCATAGGCGGCATAGGATTCGGCGCGCGCGATCGCCAGCGTCCGGGGAACATTGACATTGAATTCATGCGGCGGCGAGAACTGGCAGTCGGTATAGCAGGCCCCGCAGCTGTGGCAGAGATTGGCGAGATAGTTGAGATCGCCGTCGGAGAACGAGCGCCGCATTTCCATGGCCGGAAATACCGCGCACAGGCCTTCGCAATATCGGCACGAATTGCAGACCGTCATCAGCCGGTCGGCCTCCTCCAAGATGCTAGTTCCGTGCATGCTGTGCCGCTTCCCGTCCTGCGACCCGGCCGAACACGCTGCCGATGGTCATTCCGATTCCGGCGGCGTAGCCTTGGCCCAGCACATTGCCGGCCATGATCTCGCCGGCGGCGAACATGTTGGCGGCAGGCTTGCCGTCGTTCATCAGCATCCGCGCCTGCCGGTTCACGCGGGTGCCCAGATAAGTGAAGGTGATGCCCGGCCGCACCGGATAGGCATGATAAGGCGGCGTCTCGATCCGCCGCGCCCAATGCGACTTCGGCGGCGTCAACCCTTCGGTGCGGCAATCATCGAGGATGGTGTGGTCGAAGGTGCCGGGGCGCACCGCCGCGTTGAAGTCGGCGATGGTGTTCTCCAGCACGCTCGGCTCGAGTTCGAATTTGCCGGCCAGCTCCGCGATCGAGCCGGCCTCGATCGGCGGAAACAAAGAGGGCATGAAGCTGTTGCGCGAGGTCGCGTCGAAAATGATGTAGGCGATCTGGTCCGGTTGGGCGGCGACCAGGCGGCCCCAGATCGCGTAGCGCTTCGGCCAGATATCCTCGCCCTCATCATAGAAGCGCACCGCGTGCTTGTTGACGACGACGCCGAACACCACGCAATCGAGCCGCGTGATGATACCGCCGTCGAATTTCGGTGCGCGGGCGTCGATCGCGACCGCGTGGCATTGCGTGGGGTCGCCGACTTCCCTTACGCCCTTGGCCAAGAGCATCTTGAGGATCGAGCCGCGGTTATAGGGCGTGCCGCGGATCAGGAAATTATCGGCAGCCTCGCCCCAATACTGCTTCAGCCATTCGATGTTGGCCTCAAAGCCGCCGGCGGCGGCGACCAGCGTCGATGCGCGCACGTCGACACTGCCATTGATCGGTTGCTTCAGGCTCGCGGAGAGAAACATGCCGTCCTCGATGCTGAGGTCGAGCACTTCGGCGTCGTAGAGAACCTCAACGCCGAGCCGCTCGGCGGTGAGATAGAGCGCGTTGAGCATCGCCCTGCCGCCGCCGAGAAAGAACGAGTTGGTGCGGCCGAGGCTCAGCGTGCCGCCCAGCGACGGCTGCCAGCGCACGCCCTGTTCGACGATCCAGTTCAGGATGTCCTTGGACTCGCTGATCATGAATCGCGCCAGCTCCTCGTCGGTCTCGCCGCCGGTCACCCGCTGCAGGTCTTCCCAGAATTCCTGCTCGGTGTAGGGCCCGGTCAGGATGTCGGTCGCCGCATCATGAGCGCAGCGCATATTGCGGGTGTGGCGGGTGTTGCCGCCCCGATAGAATTTCGGCGCGCCTTCCAGCACCAGCACGGAGGCGCCGGCCCGCCGCGCGCTGATCGCGGCGCACAATGCCGCATTGCCGCCGCCGATCACCAGCACGTCGAATTTACGAGAAAGATCGACCATGCCGTGTTGTCTAGCTCGTTTGCACGGAAATCAAAACCGTCACTGGAGCGGGGCGATCTGCTTGCTCCGGCATGACTTAGCCAGCGGTCGCGACCGCCTCTTGGACAGCAATGGTCTTGCCGTCGCGATAGACCACGAGGGCGGCGATGATGCCAAGGACGGCAGCACACATCAGCCAGAATCCGGGAGAGGCGCTGTCGCCAGTGTGATCAATCAGCCACGTCGATGCGAACGGCGTGAATGTTCCGAACAGGCCCGCAGCCAGCGCAAAAGCCATCGAGAAGCAGGTGGTGCGGACATGCGCCGGCACTATTTCGACCAGCGCGCCCAGCATCGTGCCGCTGTAGACGCCGAAATAGAACGAGAACATCATTTCAACCGTCAGCATCTTGCCGAAAGTTGGCGCGGCCGTGAGCCAGTGCAGGGCGGGATAGGCGGTTAGCAGTGACAGGCACGCAATCGTCAGCAGCACTGGCTTGCGGCCGAGACGGTCGGATACCGCGCCTCCGACCGGATTCCAGATAAAGTTGGTCACCGCGACCAGAAGGGTGACCAGAAGAGCGTCCTGCGAGGTGAGTTTCAGCACGCTCCTGCCGAAGGTCGGCGTGTAAACGGTGACGAAATAGAAGGTCGTTGTGGTCAGCACCGCGATCATCATGCCCAGCACGATGATCTTCCAGTTCACCGCGGCGGATCGGAAGACCTCGGACGTGGAGGGATGTTTCTTCATCGCCAGGAATTCCGGCGTCTCTTCCAGCGTTCGGCGAAGGAGGAAAATGAAGGGAATGATGAGGCAGCCGATGAAGAACGGAATTCGCCACTTGGCGAATTCGATGCCCCCGAGGAATGCAATCGTATCGCCAGTGACGGCTTCATTTAGTGCAAATCCGATGGTCGCGGCGACGAAGATCGCTACTTGCTGGCTCGAGGACTGGAACGAGGTGTAGAAGCCCTTGTTGCCGGGTGTGGCGATCTCGGAAAGATACACCGAGACACCGCCAAGTTCGACGCCGGCGGAAAAGCCCTGCAGCAGGCGGCCGACCAGAACGATGATCGGTGCGGCGACGCCGATGCTGGCATAGGTTGGACAAAACGCGATCGTCACCGTGCCGATCGCCATGATCGTCAGGGTGACGATCAGACCCTTGCGGCGGCCGATCCGGTCGATATAGGCGCCGAGCACGATAGCGCCGACGGGGCGCATCAGGGCGCCCAGCCAGAAGACGCCGAAGGCGTTGAGCAATGCGGCGGTCTCATCATGGGATGGAAAGAATGCCTTGGCGATGTAGGGTGCATAAAAGCCGAACAGGAAGAAATCGAACTGCTCGAGGAAGTTGCCGCTGGTCGACCGCAGAATGGCGCCGAGGCGCGATTTGAGCTGCGGCGGTGGCGAACTGGCCGGTGGCGACATCGCTGGTTTCTCCCCGTGGTCCGGCGGCTGGTGCACATCGCTCTGCGCAGGCCGAGACAGTTGATCTGTCTTCTCGCAATAATCTGCCCTGTCCGCGCCGCCCGACCAACCAGAAAACACGAGATGGCAGGGAATACCGGTGTCGGGGCCCGGGAAGGTCCCTCAATTCTTGTTCTGCACCGAGGTGAGCAGCCATTGCCGAAAGGCCGACAGCTTCGGCGAATCCGCTCGGGCCTCGGGCGAGACCAGATAGAAGCCGGCGTCCGCCGGTAGCGTAATCTTGAATGGAACCACGAGCCGGCCCTTGGCGATATCGGCTTCGACGTAAGACGTTCGCCCCATCGCGACGCCGATGCCGTCGATCGCGGCCTGCACCGTCATGAAAATCAGGTCGAAGGTCAGCCCCGGCTGCTTTGAGATATTCGACGGCAACCCGGCGGCGGTCAGCCATAATCGCCAGTCGTCGTCATAGCCGCCGCTGCTGTGCAGCAGTGTCTGGTTGGACAAATCTTCCGGGCACCGCAGCGGCTTGTCTCCGGTGAGCAGTGCCGGGCTACAGACCGGGAATAGCTGGTCGGCCATCAGCCAGTCGGCGTGCAGACCGGGCCATTGGCCGCGCCCGTAGCGGATCGCGGCATCGACATCGCCGCTCTTGAAATCGACCAGGCTGGTCGAGGTGGTGATTCGAACATCGATACCGGGATGCTGCTCCTGAAACGCGGAAAGCCGCGGCAGCAGCCACTTGGCGGCCAGCGATGCCAGCGTGCTGACCGTCAGCACATGGTCGTTGTCCTTGCGCAGCAGCCGGTCGGTGGCGAGCCGCAGATCGTTAAACGCCGCGCGAACGCCGGGCAGGTAATCCCGGGCTTCCGGGGTCAGCGTCAGCGCACGGTTCTGCCGGACGAACAGGCGAATCCCCAGTTCCTGCTCCAGCCGCCGGATCTGATGGCTGATGGCGGTCTGGGTGACGTTCAGCTCGGAGGCCGCGTTGGTGAAGCTGAGATGCCGGGCCGCGGCCTCGAACGCGCGCAGCCCATTGAGCGAGGGCAGCCGCGGGGTCATTTGACGAAAAATTCATGCATGAGTTTATGTCATCTGAAGAGGAACAAAGTGTCGTTTGCGGAAACCCCGCGAAACCCAGATATTGGCGCGTAACAGGTTATCTTTAGGAGATTCAGATGTCCACATGTTCACATGAATCGATGATAAATCATCATGAACCGGGGTTTTTGGCGCAGCTCGGCGAAACCATTCACGTCTGGCGCGACCGGCAGCGCCAGCGTCGCGAACTGACCCACTGGACCGAGCGCGACCTGCATGACGTCGGGCTGTCGTGGAGCGACATCGCGCTTGAGGCCGAAAAGCCGTTTTGGCGGGCATAGGCATGCAGCCAGGCTGGCGTCGCCTCTTTTGGGGGACGCCAGCCATCTTATTCGAGATCAGCGGGAGCTTGCCATGAGAGCGCTTCGTTTCGATGATCTGGGGCAACACACCGACATCCTGCGTTTGCGTAACGGCCAATCGCTGACGGTTCGCTTTGTCGAGCCGCAAGATGCGGAAGCTTTGCAGAATTATTTCCGATCGCTCTCGGTTGGCTCCCGCTACAAGCGCTTCCTCGGCGCGATGCGCGAGCTCCCGCAAACCGAACTCGGTCATTTCATTCATCCCGGCGAGGATGATCGGTTCAGCGTGATCGCCCTGATGACGATCGATGGCTTTGAGACCATCGTCGGCGAAGCCCGCTACGGATTCGAACCCGATACGGCGAGCTTCGAATTCGGCCTGTCGGTCGACGACCGCTGGCAAGGCCAGGGTATCGGTTCGGCGTTGCTCCGGAATTTGGAATGCCGGGCCGCTGCGTTCGGCGCCGAGCGCGTGTTCGGCGATACCTTGCGCTCCAACGACGTGATGCTCGGGCTTGCGCGCAAATCCGGCTTCGCTTTCGCGCCCACCCCCAACGACTGGAAGCTGGTGCGCTTCGAAAAACATATCGATGTCGCGCCACAGGACATTCCCTGCGCCAGCTGGAGACTTGCGGCCTCGAGCCTCGCCCTGAGCGGAGCTTCGGCGAATTGAGTCTGCAGAGCTTCGCGGCTTCAATTACCCTTGAAGATGGCTTTGCGCTTTTCGATAAACGCTTGCACGGCTTCGCGGTGGTCCGACGTCATCGTGGTGCGGATCAGGCGTTCGGCCTCGTGGTCGCGCGCGGTGGCGAAATCGAACAACAAGGCCTCGTCGAGATTGTCCTTCATGTAGCGCAGCGCGATCGTCGGCCCTTCGGCCAACGATTGGGCCAGCGCAAAGGCCTCATCCTGGAGCTTCGCATCGGGAACCACGCGGTTGACGAGGCCGATCGCCTCGCATCGCGCGGCGCTGACCTTGTCGGCGGTAAACATCAATTCCCGCGCCCGCGAGGTGCCCACCAGCCGCGTCAACAGCCACGCGATGCCATAATCGCCGCTCAAGCCCACCCGCAGATAGCCGGTGGAAACGAATGCCGATTCCGCGGCGATACGGATGTCACAGGCCAACGCGATGGCAAGCCCCGCGCCGACCGCGGGACCCGGCAAGGCCGCGATGGTCGGCTTGCGTACCGAGATCAGCGCGCCGGTCAGCAAGCGTTGCCGTTCCTGCAAGTCCGCGACCCTCTCGTCATAGGACATGTCCAGCTTCTTGTTGTCGCGATGGGCGCCCATGCCCTTGACGTCGCCGCCCGCGCAGAAAGCGGCGCCGGCGCCGGTAATCAACAACGCGCCGACGCTCGCGTTCTCGCCGCAAGTTTTGATCATGGTGCGAAGCGCCGGCGTCAGATGATCGGACAGTGCATTGCGGGCTTCCGGCCGGTTCAACGTGATGACGGCGACACGGTCGCGGATCGCGCACAATAATTCCTGGTGCCGGTGTCGATGGTGATTTCGGCCGTGGTCATGTTTCCCCCCCCGTTTTTGTCGGTCTCCGTCATTGCGAGGAGCGAAGCGACGAAGCAATCCAGCTTCTCTTGACGCACTGGATTGCTTCGCTTCGCTCGCAATGACGGCAACTAGTCCCGCGATATTCTCAAAATTTCTCCACCCACGGCCGCAATTCGAGTTCCCAGGTCCATGCGCTGCGCGGCTGTTGCAACACGCTCCAGTAGCTCGGCGGCGATGGCATCGGGGTCGAGCATTGAATCCGGCCGGTCCGCGGGTTCGGCGCGCGCGGCGCTGCGAATGCCGCCGTCAATGACAAAATGCGCGACGTGAATTCCCTGCGGCGACAATTCGCGCGCCATGCTTTGCGCCAGTCCGCGCAGCGCGAATTTTCCCATCGCGAACGGTGCCGATTGCGGATAGCCCTTGACGCTGGCGGAAGCACCGGTGAACAGGATCGCACCATGGCGATTGGGCAACATCCGCTTCGCCGCCTGCTGCGCTACCAGAAAGCCGCCGAACGCGCTGACGGATATCGCCTGCGCGACGTCGTCCGGCACCAGATCGACAAACGCGCCGCGCGCTCGCCCGCTGGCATTGTAGACCACAAGGTCGGGCACCGCGATCTCTCGCTCGACCAGGCCGAACAGGCGCTCGACGTCGCTCGCCTCAGTCGCGTTGCAGGCAAACGCCTTCGCGCCGGTCTCGCTGCAGAGCGCGCCAAGTTTTTCAATTCCGCGGGCGGCCAGCGCGACACGGATGCCTTCGCGTGCGAATAGCCGCGCCAGCGATGCGCTCAGGCCTTCACCCGCGCCGACGATCAAAGCGGTCTTGTATTTCGGTATTTCCATCGGTGTTTTCCTTAATTGATCGGAACGATGTCTTCAGCCGCGCAATCCGGCCAGGCAACCCGCGGCTTCCAGAACCGCATTGAGCGCAGCCTTATCGGTTACTTCTGCATATTTGGCGCGCAGCATGCCGAGCGACCGCGCATGATATTTCTGCGGCTTTTGGGTCCACACCTTGCCGTCGAGCGCGACGCTGAATTCTTCCTGCTTCTCGGCAAGGGCTTTCTCGTTGGCCGATGTCCACGGCATGAATTGCCTGCCGACCTGCCGGGTCAGGATCGGCATCAGGGTCGGCTCCAGCGTGGACCAGGTTTCGAACTTGCCCTCGGCCTTGGGCCAGAGCATGCGATGCACCCAATCGAGCACATGCGGCGCTCCGCCCTCGATCAAGGCGCCGGCGGTCGGATCGGTCCATAGCTCATAGAACTGGCCCCAGAGGCCAAAGTCGCCGAACGCGGGCCGCCCGCCGAACAGATACGGCCGACTTTCGAGATGGCTGTCCAGCAATCCCAGCATATCGAGGAAGCCGGCCTCGATCTGCGGCGCGGTCACAGCGTTGGAGCCCACGAACCAGACCCGATCCACCATGCGGGCCCGGACCTGGCCGGCGAACGCATCGTGCTCCGTCTCGCTGGCTTTGGGGCCGCGCATCCGTGCGATGCGTCCTGCCGAGCTGATCTGGTCGACATCGCGTGTCCAGCGGTAGTGGAACATCCATTTGTTGCCCCACTCATCGCCGAATTCCTCGATCAATGCCGAAATGAAGCGCGCGACCGGCTCATCGGGGTTGATCGACGGCTCCGGATAAAGCTTTTCCATCTGGTCGATGATCGGCGTCGAGTCTTGAATACCGACGTTCTCGGGCGTAACCACGAGGGGAATGATCGGCATTTTGGCGTATTTCTCGTATTCCGCCTGGCTGCCGGCATTTCGCAAAATCCATTGATGCGGGATGGCTTTGTAGCGAAAATAGGAGCGTATCTTGACCGAGTAGGGCGACATCTCGGCGCCGAAGATGCGGTAGCCGTCAGCCATGGGTGTCCTCCGATTTTTGGTTTCTTGACGGCTTTGTTGCCTGCTCTATCTGGCGATGGTCTTCAGGATGGCAATACGGGGCGGAACGAACAAGAGTTGTAAATGCAGCAGCCAGGCAAAATCGACGCAGTAGCCGACCAGCCGGGATTGCTCGCGCCCGATACTTCCGGCATGAATTTCTACCGGGCCGATCCGGCGCTGACCGATCTGCTGCGGATTCATCTCACCGATGCGCTGTTTCGTCATATCGAGCCGCATCTCGACCGGCTGGGCGCACTCGCCGGCGGTCATCTCGACGAATGCGCGCGGCTTGCCGACCGGCATGTGCCTGAATTGCATCAGCGCGACCGCTTCGGCCGCGACGCCCAGTGGATCGAGTATCATCCGGCCTATCGCGAACTGGAGCGCAATGCGTTCGGCGAATTCGGCATCCACGCGATGTCGGTTCGCAAGGGCATTTTGGGCTGGCCGCAGACCTATCCGGTGGTGGCCAAGCACGCCTTCACGTTTCTGTTCAACCAGGCCGAGTTCGGCTTGGGTTGCCCGATCAATGTCACCGATGGCTGCGCCAAGCTGCTGTCGCGCTTTGGCGACGAGGCGCTGAAGGCGAAATATCTCGACGGACTGACCCAGACCGACATGAGCAAGCTGACCCAGGGCGGCCAGTTCATGACCGAGAAGGAGGGCGGCTCCGACGTCGGCAAGCTCACCACGACCGCGGTTCAGGAAGGCGATCACTGGCGGTTGTCGGGCGAGAAGTGGTTCTGCTCCAACGCGGACGCGGAAGTCGTGATGCTGCTGGCGCGGCCGCAAGGCGCGGAAAGCGGCACCCGCGGCGTCGGCTTGTTCTTGATGCCGCGCCGGCTCGACGACGGCTCGCCCAATCATTATCGGATCGTTCGTCTCAAGGACAAGCTCGGCACCCGCTCGATGGCATCGGGCGAAATCAAGCTGGAGGGCGCGATCGCCTATGCGGTCGGAAGGCTCGATCGCGGCTTCGTGCAGATGGCCGAAATGGTCAATTCGTCGCGGCTTTCCAACGGAGTCAAATCCACCGCGCTGATGCGGCGCGCGCATCACGATGCGATGACGGTGGCGCAACATCGCGTGGTATTCGGCCAGCGCATCGTCGATCTGCCGCTGGCGCGTCGGCAATTGATGAAGATCATGCTCGCCACCGAGCAGGCGCTGTCAATGAGCTTTCTCACCGCCGACGCGCTCGACCGCGCCGAGGCCGGCAGCCAGGACGCTGCCGCGCTGTTGCGCATCCTGACGCCGACGCTGAAATTCCGCGCCACCCGCGATGCGCGCAAGGTCTGCGGCGATGCGCTGGAGATGCGCGGCGGGATCGGTTACATCGAGGAATTCGCCACCGCGCGGCTGTTGCGCGATGCGCATCTCGGCTCGATCTGGGAAGGCACCGGCAACATCGTCGCCCTCGATGCGCTGAAGCGGGCGGTCGGCCGCCATGGCGCCGATGCCGCGCTGGCAGCGGATCTGCACGCCCGCCTCGACGACAGCGCCAATGTGCCGCAAGCCTGGCGCGATCGCCTGCGCGATCTGGCCGACCGCGCCATCGGCTTTGCCCGTGATGTCGCCGCTCGTACCGACAACGAAGCCGAAGCGCGGCGCGCGACCAGTTTGCTTTATCACGTTGCCAGCGCGGTTGCGCTGGCGTGGGAGGGCGGCCGAATCCACGAGATGCGCGGCGATGCGCGCCGGCTGCTGCTGTCGCGGATGGTGATCGATCACCGGGTGTCGGCGAGCGATCCATTCCGGCTCACGGAAAATCCGCAGCAGCGCGCGATCACCGGCCATCTGCTCGGCGAGCGCGCGGTTGGCATCGCCGAGGTTGGCGAATTGCTGAAGCTGGCTTAGGGTCTGAAGCGCGATCTTACCTCTCCCACAAGGGGAGAGGGAGCGCACTTTCCGAGTCTCAAAGCTTGCACATAAACAAAAAGAGGAAACACCGATGAAGGCCGCCGTCCTGTACGAAGTCAACAAGCCACTCGTGATCGAGGACGTCAGCCTGCCAAAGCCCGGTCCGCGCGAGGTCTTGATCCGCACCAGCGTTGCCGGGCTGTGTCACTCCGATCTGCATTTCATGGAAGGGCTTTATCCGCATCCATTGCCGGTGGTGCTCGGTCACGAATCCGCAGGCGTCGTCGAGCAGGTCGGCGCCGACGTCACCTATGTGAAGCCCGGCGATCATGTCGTGACCTGCCTGTCGGTATTTTGCGGCACCTGTGACTATTGCTCGACCGGGCGGCCGGTGCTGTGCACCGACACCACCGTGAAGCTGCTGCCGGGGGTATCGAACCGGCTATCATGGGCGCGGCCGGAGAAGCTGCACCAGTTCATCAACCTGTCTTCGTTCGCCGAGCAGATGCTGGTGCACGAAAACGCAGTGGTGAAAATCCGCAAGGACATGCCGCTGGAACTGGCGGCGCTGATCGGTTGCGGCGTCATCACCGGCTATGGTGCGGTGGTCAACACCGCGAAGGTAGCACCCGGCGAAACCGTGGCGGTGATCGGCTGCGGCGGCGTCGGCATGGCCGCGATCAACGGCGCGCAGATCGCCGGCGCCGGCCGTGTCATCGCGATCGACACCAATCCGGCCAAGCTGCAACTGGCCACCAAGCTCGGCGCCACCGACATCGTCGATCCCGCCAACGGCGATGTGGTGAAGCAGGTGCGCGATCTCACCAATGGCGGCGTGAATCATTCGTTCGAGGTGCTGGGCCGCAAGGAAACCGCGGAGCAGGCCTTTGCGATGCTGGCGGCCGGCGGCACCGCGACCATCGTCGGGATGATTCCGTACGGCCAGAAGATCGAGCTGCACGGCTTCGATTTCCTGCGTGAACGCAAGATCCAGGGATCGTCGATGGGCTCGAATCATTTCCGCGTCGACATGCCGCGCCTCGTCGAATTCTACATGCGCGGCAAGCTGCATCTCGAGGACTGGATTTCGGCGAAGCTGAAATTGTCCGAAATCAACGAGGGTTTTGCCGCGATGAAAGCCGGCAAGACGGTGCGCAGCGTGATCATGTTCGATGCGTGAGGGTATACTCGACTGTCATGCGCGGGCTTGACCCGCGCATCCATCTCGTTTCGCAAGAAGCCTTTTCGAAGCGATGGATTGCCGGGTCAAGCCCGGCAATGACGATTGGAGAAGGTGACGGGCCCTCACCGCGCAACATGCGCCGACACTGCGAGCCAGCGGCCGTTCTGCCGCGCCCAGCAATCGGTATAGCGGCCATAGGCCTGCTGGCCGTCCGCCGTCGTGTAGCTGGTGCGTCCGTGGATGATCGCAAAATCGCCTATCACCCTGATTTTCACATCATCCGCGATCAAATTCCGGATCGTCACCGGCACCGCGGTCTGCTTGAGAAAGCCGGCGCGATCGACCAGTGATTTGTCGGGATTGGTGCAATAGAAATCCTGCGCCAGGATTTCGTCGAAGCGCTTGACGTCGCAATTCTGCACCGAGGCGACGTAGTCGCGATTGAGGACGGTGAGTTCGTCGAGGTCCTTGCTCATGGTTTTCTCCTCCGTTGTAGCCTCATGGTGAGGAGCCGCGAAGCGCCGTCTCGAACGACGTGGATCATCGTGTCTCATCCTTCGAGACGCGCGCAAGTGCGCGCTCCTCCCGAGTGAGCGCTAATGCGCTCATCCGGGGATGAGGTAAAGTCAGTCATCAAACATCGGCGGCGGCACAAAACCGCCGAATTCGCGCTCGATCAGTTCGGCCAGTTTTAGCGGCGTGCGATCTTCCAGCCACGGGCCGACGATCTGCACCCCGACCGGCAGTCCTTCCGGCGAAAAGCCGATCGGTATCGCGGTTGCGGGCAGGCCGGGCAGGGTAGCGATGCCGGGCCAGGCCAGTTGGTCGGGATAGGGATAATTCTTGCCGTCGATATCGATGTGCCGCAATTCCTGGTCCGGCGAATGATCATGCGGATAGGCCGGCGTCGGCATGATCGGACAGATCACCGCGTCGAAACTCCTGAACAGCTCGCGCCATTGCGCCCGCAAGCGCACCCGCCCGCCATCGGCCATCAGCCAGTCGCGATGGCTGAGCGTGATGCCGCGCAGGCGTTCCGCTGCCAGACTCATATCGTCGGCCGCGAGCTTGGCCGCCGCGGTCCGGGCGCCGGCATAGTTTTCCGGCGTGAAGGATGCTGCGAGAAACGACATCAGCATCCGCATATAGAGCCGCGATGAGGCGGCAAAGTCCGGCAGCAACGGGCTTGCGCGCGTGACGGTCACGCCGGCCTTGCCGAGGTTGGTTGCGAGTTTATCGATCGCCGTGCGCACGCTGTTGGAGGTCGGCATCACCGGATCGCTGTCGATCAGGAGCACGCGAAAGCTCCTCAGGTCACTATGGCGCGGCGGTGGCAGCGCGAGGTGGTAGGCTTTGCCGGCCTCCAACGGGTCCGGTCCGGCGATCACATCGAGCAGCAGCGCAAGGTCCGCGGCGCTGCGCGCCATCGGCCCGATCACCGACAGGTCGCGGTCGAACGGCAGCGCGGGAAGCGGTGGTGGCGTATGTCCGCGCGACGGCACCAACGCAAAGGTCGGCTTGTGGGCATAGACGCCGCAGTGAAATGCCGGCACGCGCAGCGAGCCGCCGATGTCGGAGCCGAGCGACAGCGGCCCGTAACCCGCCGCCAGTGCCGCCGACGATCCGCCGGAGGAGCCGCCGGGGGTGCGGCCGAGATCGAACGGATTGTTGGTGGTGCCGTAGATCTCGTTGTAGCTCTGCCAGTCGCCGAGCGCGAGCGGCACGTTGGTCTTGCCGAGGATTACGGAGCCTGCGGCCCTGACCCGCGATATCGACAGCGCGTCCTCCGCCGGCATGAAATCCTTGTGCGCCGGATTGCCCCATGTCGTGGGCAGTCCCGCGATGTTGTAGGATTCCTTGATGGTCAGGGGAATGCCGAGCAGCGGTCGGGTCTCGCCGCGCGCGAGGGCCGCGTCGGCGGCGCGGGCAGCTTTGAGGCCGCGGTCGAAATCGCGAACGCAAATCGCGTTGATCTTGCCGTCGTGGCGCTCGATGCGGCCGATCGCATCCTGCGCCAGTTCGACGGCCGAGACTTTCCTTGCCGCAAGAGCTGCCGATAATTCGGTCGCGCTCTTGAAGCTCCATTGCGATTTTGCCAAGGCGTGGCTCCCGATGTTTTTCTGCTGTTTTTCGCTTGCTGGAGCCGGATGATGCCTCGTTCCTGTGACGGCCGCTAGACCGCTATTGCTGCCGGGGATACTAGCCGGGCAGCATCCGCTGCATGATGCGGTCGCGGTAGATGAAGCGGTGAACGAGTGCCGCGGCCACATGAAGGCCGATCACCACCAGCAACGTCCATTCCATCACCTGATGCCAGCCGTCGATCGCCTTGCCGGCGGCCGCATTGTCGGAAGCCAGCATCGGCAACGGCACGAGGTAGAAGAACGACATCGACCAGCCGCGAAACGACGCGAACAGCCAGCCGGTCAAGGTGGTCGCCAGCACCAGCGCATAGAGCAGCCAATGCGTGGCTTGCGAGGTCAACCGCTGCCATGGCGGAAGCGAGTTCTCCGGGGCCACGGGGTGCGTGAGCCGCCACACGAGCCTTGCAACGATCAAGAGCAGGATGACGATGCCAAGCGAGACATGGAACGACATGGCCGCACCCGGTTTCATGTCGCGATGAATGTCCGGCATCAGCCAGCCCAGAGGATATTGCACCAGCAGCAGAGCCAGCACGAGCCAGTGCAACACCTTCGCGGTGGTCCCGTATTGCAAACGATCGGTCATCAGGAAAGATCCATATTGCTGCCAGCGTGACAGGCTACATGCGTCGATTCGCTAGAGTTAAGGAAGTCTCGCGGATGAATGCGACATCGGATTGACCGGCCCGGCGGAGCCGGGTTCGCTTGCGGTGGAATTGCTTCCGGGTACTGGAAACGCGTACCCCCAAATCGTCTTGACGACGAAGCGATCGGACGCCGGCGTCAATCCGTAACCAACGCCGAAGTTCACGTCAAAGATGCCTACCTTGAAATCCGTCACGGCGAACAGGGTGTGTTGTTGATCTGCGAGTTTTGCAAAGCGCCCGATTTCGCCAAAATCCGCATAATATTCGAGTCCTACAAAAAGATCATGACCAAGATTTCGCGCCACGCGGGCTGCCGGCGCAAAGTCGGCCTGACCATATTTTCCCAAGCCGACGTCCACGATCGGGTTGACGATGAATTCGAAGTCTGCGTTACAAATCCCGATAATCGGCCGTATCTCCAGGCCAAACCTTGTCTGGGAGAATTCTGGTGTCGAGTTGCTCAGTTCGAAATTAACGCCGTAGAAAAAGCTACGCTGCTCGGCATGGGGCGAAACAAACAGGGTCCGCACCTTGAAGGAGTCCGAGAGAAATTGCTGATTCTGGATGGCGAAGGGGAAATACAGCCCGACTTCCCACCAGTCGGTCACGCCGTAGGCGAATTCTGGCGTTCCGTTGATGCTGTGATTGGAGACGAGGCCACCCGGAAACGGCGGCGTCGTGACGCCGGCACCCACATAATTGAGGTGCTGTTCAATCGTGAATTGGCCTGGAGCCGCAATGCCGGCGTTGTAAACTTGGATTTCGTCGACGGCCTTCGCTGGCTGCCCCAGCGCGACCCAGAGGGTGGCGCCGGCCAGCAGATGGAGATGGCGCCGGGAGCCTCGTCGGAAACAAGCTCTTATCATGGCTCGACACGTTTCCCTACGCGGCTCCGATCAGAATGCCGACAGCGAGCACGATGGCGCCGCCGAGCACGATCTGGAACACCGCCTGCAGGAATGGCGTATCCATGTATCGCGCACGGATATAGGCGATCGCCCATAGCTCGAAGAACACCACGATGCCTGCGATCGCGGTCGCGATCCAGAACGCATTGGCCCAGGAATCCGGAACCAGATAGGGCATGGTGTGGCCGAGACCGCCGACCGTGGTCATGGCGCCGCAGGTTACCCCGCGCAGCCAGGGTGAGCCGCGTCCGGTCAGCGATCCATCGTCCGACAGGGCTTCGGCGAACCCCATGCTGATGCCGGCGCCGATCGAGGCGGCAAGTCCCACCAGGAAAGTCTGCCAGTTGTGATGGGTCGCGAACGCCGCGGCGAACAGCGGCGCCAGCGTCGACACCGAGCCGTCCATCAAACCGGCGAGGCCCGGCTGCACGTATTGCAGCACGAACACGCGCCGGCGCGTCCGGTCCTCTTCGGCGCGCACGTCCGGACTGAGGATCCGGTCGGTCAGCTTTTCGGCGACCTTTTCGTGACCCTTCTCGGCTTCCGCAAGATCGCCGAGCAAGCGGCGAACCCCGACATCCCTAGTCTGTTCGGCGGCCTTGACGTAGAACCGCTCGGCCTCGAATTCCATCGTGCCGACTTCCTTGCGGATGGTGTCGAGCGACAGGTTCTTGGTCAGCCAAATGGGGCGGCGGCGCAAAAATCCGCGAACATTTTCCCTGCGGATCGGAGGAAGATGTTTGCCGAAACGTTGCTCGTAGAGTTCCAGCAGCTGATGGCGATGGCCGGTCTCTTCCTCCGCCATTTCCTCGAAAATCCTGGCCGAATCCGGATAACGCTCCGCGAGATCCTCCGCGAAACTCATATAGATGCGGCTGTCTTCTTCTTCTGAGGAGATCGCAACCGCCAGCACTTCCCGCTCGGTCAAATCGGCGAAATTCTTCACAACGGCAGGCCTTTTCTCAATTTAGAATGATTCTAAATCAGTTATAGGCGCCTGCGATCGAGAGGTCAAATCATTCAGCGGTCCGGCTCGCGCGCAGGAAGGCGATCAACAGCCGGCTCACCTCGGCGGGCTGCTCTTGCTGCACCCAATGCCCGGCGCCGTCGATCAGATGACAGCCGAGCATGCGGCTGCAGGCGCTCGCCTGCATCGCTTCGTATACGCCAGGGCGCTGGTAGGTGCCCCAGTCCTGCTTGCCTGAAATGAAACAGGAGGGAACATCGATGCTGCGGCCCGACCAGGTCTGAAGTTCAGCGGTGAAGCTGCCCAAGGTGCCGCAGCGATACCATTGCAGGCCGCCCTGGAATCCGGTGCGGGCATATTCGGCGCTGTAGAACGAAAGTTCGCGGTCGGGCAGCCAGGTATTGGCCGCGATCTCGGCCGCCGAGGGCATTTCCGCCGCGACGGTCTCGGCCATCGTGCTCCCAAGATCCATCACGTAGTACGTCGGCAGCTTTGCCAGCTCACTCGCGGTCCACGATTGGAGCGGATAGGGCTGGTTGGCTTTGCAGTCCGCGCTCTTGTAATGGTAATAGCCGCGCAGGAAATCATGCAGGCCTTGCGGCGCGCGCTGCATGTCGGCGTTGGCTTCGCGCGTCGAGTAATACCATTGATAATGCTTGCGCGGCCGCGGCAGCGCCGCCAGCTCGCGATGCACGGGGTCTTCGGGTTTCGATCGCGGCGGCGCATCGGATGTGCCGAACGGGAGCGACGGCGGTCCTGCGAACGGCGCGCTCATCAATGCGACCGATCGAAACACATCGGGCCGCACCAGCGCGCACCATGCGGCGACCGAACTGCCGAAATCGTGCCCGATCACCGCATCGACGTGAGCGTAGCCGAACGCCGACACCAGCCCGAGCGCGTCGCGGACCAGATTGAGCAGCCGGAACGAATTGAGGTCGCCGTCATACTCAGCGTCCCAGCCGGTGCTGCGGCCGTAGCCGCGCTGGTCCGGCGCGATCACGTGATAGCCGGCCTCGGCAAGTACCGGCATCACCTTGCGCCAGCTATAGGCGAGTTCGGGAAACCCGTGCAGCAGCAGCACGCATGGCCGGTCGCGCGTCTCGTAGCCCGCTTCCAGCACATGCAGGCGCAAGCCGTTGATGCCTTCGACGAAACGCGAGCGGATGCCGGAGGGCAGGGGGATGTCGGGGAGGGTGGTCATGTTCATGGGCTCCGCGTTCCGGATTCCTCATGGTGAGGAGGCGCGCTTGCGCCGTCTCGAACCATGGGCGCAAGGTATCGCTCATCCTTCGAGACGCGCGCAAGAGCGCGCTCCTCAGGATGAGGATTGCCTGCGAAGCATCCGATGTCCATGATGCTCTGCAGAGCCGGTAGACGAGGCAAATGGCCCTACACCGCCGCTGCCTTCGGCCAATATTTGTCGCGCAAATGCCGCTTCACCAGCTTGCCGGTGGGGGTGCGCGGCAGTTCGGCTTCGAAGTCGATGCTGCGCGGGCATTTGATTGGCGACAAATGCTGGCGGCAAAACGCCATCAGTTCGGCTTCCAGGTCCTTCCCGATCCGCGCCATGTCGTGCGGCTGCACCACCGCCTTGACCTCTTCGCCCATCTCCTCGTTCGGCACCCCGAACACCGCGACGTCGGCCACGTGCGGATGGGTGATCAGCACATCCTCGGTTTCCTGCGGATAGATGTTCACGCCGCCGGAGATGATCATGTAGGACTTGCGGTCGGTGAGATAGAGAAAGCCCTCGTCGTCGAGATAGCCGACATCGCCGAGCGTCGACCAGCCCCTGGCGTTGTAGGCGCGCTTCGTCTTGTCGGGGTCGTTGTGATAGGAGAACACCGGCGCGTCGGCGAAATACACCGTGCCGATCTCTCCCGTCGGCAATTCCTGATCGTTTTCGTCGAGAATCTTCACCGTGCCGACCACGGCGCGGCCGACGGTGCCGCGGTGCGACAACCATTGCTCCGACGTTGACACGGTGACGCCGTTGCCTTCGGAGCCGGCGTAATATTCGATCAGGATCGGGCCCCACCATTCGATCATCTTCGCCTTGACGTCGACCGGGCAGGGTGCGGCGGCATGGATCGCGCCCTTCAGCGAGGAGATGTCGTAGCGCAGGCGCACATCGTCCGGCAGCTTCAGCATCCGCACGAACATGGTCGGCACCAGCTGCGATTGGGTGACTTTGTATTTGCCGACCAGCGCCAGGAATTGCTCGGCGTCGAACGATTCCATGATGATCGAGGTGCCGCCGAGCGTGATCGCCATCATGTTAAACCGTAGAGGGGCGGCATGATAGAGCGGCGCCGGCGATAGATAGATGCTGTCGGCGTTCATTCCGCACATGTCGGCGCAGAGAATCTTCAGGAACGGGTTCGGCAGATCGATCGGATTGTGATCGGAGGCGCGCTTGATGCCTTTGGGCCGCCCCGTCGTGCCCGACGAATACAGCATGTCGTAGCCGGCGACTTCATCCGATATCGGCGTGGTCGGCTGCCGTGCCATCTCGCGGTCCCAGGAGCGGAAGCCGAGCGAGGGCTCGTCGATCATATAGAAGAGCGGCGCATCGGCTGCGTCGGAGATCAGCCCCTTGATCTGGTCGGCGCATTTCGGCGAGGTGATGACGACGCGCGCGCCGCAATCCCTGACGATATAGCCGATCTCGTCCTGGGTGAGATAGCGGCTGATCGCGGTGTAATAGAGCCCGCTTCGTTGCGCGGCCCAGCAAATCTCCATGAAGGCCAGCCGATTTTCCATCAGGAACGCGATGTGATCGCCTTCCTTCAAACCGAGCGAACGCAACAGATGCGCGCCCTGGTTAGACAGCTGGTCGAGCTCGCGATAGGTGATGGTCTTGCCGCTGCCCGCCATCTGATAGGCGATCTTGTCCGGCTGGGTCCGCGCATAGATCGACGGATGAGTCATGGGGTCCTTGGGAAAATCAATTGTCGGGTGGGAAATGAATTCGTCGTCCCGGCCTTGAGCCGGGACCCATAATCCCTGACGTTGATGAGTTGGCGTGGAGCTTGCTCCATGCCGAAAACATTATCGCTGGTGGTTATGGGTCCCGGCTCAAGGCCGGGACGACGATGGTTTCGCCTCTTAAAGCCGCTCGACGATCGTCACATTGGCCATGCCGCCGCCTTCGCACATGGTCTGCAGGCCGTAGCGCTTGTTGCGTTGCTTGAGCGCGTGGACCAGCGTGGTCATCAGCTTGGTGCCGGAGCCGCCGAGCGGATGGCCGAGCGCGATGGCGCCGCCGTTGACGTTGAGCCGCGCGGGGTCGGCGCCGGTGGTCTTCAGCCACGCCGTCGGTACCGATGCGAAGGCCTCGTTGACCTCGTACAGGTCGATATCGTCGATCGACATGCCGGCCTTCTTCAGCGCCCGTTCGGTCGCCGGCAGCGGCGCTTCCAGCATGATCACGGGATCGCCGCCGATCATGGTCATGTGATGAATCCGCGCCATCGGCTTGACGCCGAGCGACTTCAGTCCCTTTTCATTGACGACCATCACGCCCGAAGCGCCGTCGCAGATCTGGCTGGCGCTGGCGGCGGTGAGCTTGCCGTTCTCGGCGATCAGCTTGACGTTGCGGATGCCGTCAAGGCTGGCGTCGAAACGGATACCCTCGTCGATGTGATGGGTGTCGGTCGAACCATCGGCGCGGGTGATCTGCAGCGGAACGATCTCGTCCTTGAACTTGCCGGCCTGGGTCGCGGCGATGGCGCGCTGGTGGCTCTCATAGGCGAATTGATCAAGTTCGTCTTTGGAGAGGCCGTATTTCTCCGCCATCATTTCAGCGCCGGTGAACTGGCTGAAGACGATGTTCGGATAATGCTTCTCGATGCCCGGGCTCTTGTAGGTGCCGAAGCCGTTTTTAGCAGGCAGTTGCGAGGAAAGCCCCATCGGAACCCGCGACATCAATTCGACGCCGGCGGCGATCACGCAATCCATGGTGCCGGACATCACCGCTTGCGCTGCGAAATGCAGTGCCTGCTGCGACGAACCGCACTGACGGTCGATCGAGGTGCCCGGCACGCTCTCCGGCAGCTTCGAGGCCATGATCGCGTTGCGCGCGACGTTGTTGGACTGTTCGCCGGTCTGGCTGACGCAACCCATGATCACGTCTTCAACCTGGTCGGGTGCCGCGCCCGAACGCTCGATCAGTGCATCGAGCACGGAGGCCGCAAGATCGGCCGGATGCCAGCCTGCGAGGCGTCCTCCCTTGCGGCCGCCGGCGGTGCGTGCGGCGGCGACGATATAAGCCTCGGCCATGTGCGTTCTCCCTGATTGTTCTGGGTGGGGGTTTGAATGACGGGCGCGATTTAAGTGACGCAGGGGTATTTAGTCAATCAATCAATTAACTCTTGAGTGCGGCGCAGGCATCGGGTTATCTGCGCCCGCATTTCCCGACAGGCAAGTCTTGGGAACAGGCAGGTATGGGATCAGAGTTGAATACCAGCGTACCGGCCCGGCTTCCGGGGGGCAAAAACACCACGGCCGACAAGCTGCTCGTCGCGGCCAGCGAACTCATGATCGAGCGCAGCTCGATCGAGGTGTCGCTGAGCGATATCGCGCAGAAATCCGGCGTCAATGCCGCCCTGGTAAAATACCATTTCGGTAACAAGGACGGGCTGTTGCTGACGTTGCTGGCGCGGGATGCCGCGATCGAGGTGACGCATCTCGAATATCTGCTGGCGCAGCCGATTGCGCCGGCCGCCAAGCTCCGGCTGCATATCGCCGGTATTATCCGGGCCTATCGCCAGTTCCCCTATATGAACCGGCTGATCCATTATCTGCTGCATGAAAGCAGTGCCGCGGCCGCCGACGAAGTGTCGAAATTCTTTGTCGCACCCTTGCTGGACTTCCAGCGCCGCCTGCTCGCCGAAGGCGTCAGGGCCGGCGCGTTCCGCGACGTCGATCCGGTGCTGTTCTACACCAGCCTGGTCGGCGCCTGCGATCATCTGTTTTTCGGGCGACATGCGATGTCGCGCGCGATCGGCGTTGGGCCGGTCACCGATGAAGTCTGCCGCCAATATATCTCGCACATGGAAGCGCTGATTTGCGGTGGCCTGCTGACGACAAAAGGGGCGAATGGGGAGTAGCGAATAGCGAATAGATGGCAATTGTGTCTTTGTTTTCCATTCGCTACTCGCTATTCGCCATTCGCTGATCTCTAAAGAAACATTCGAGGAAAGTTCAAGGAAAGGTTCTACCATGCAGTTGAAAGACGTTGCCGTTCTCATCACCGGCGGTGGCTCCGGTCTCGGCGCCGCGACCGGGCGCGCCATGGCCGCCAAGGGCGCGAAAGTCGCCGTGCTCGATCAGAGCAAGGAGAATGCCGAGAAAGTCGCGGCCGAACTGAAGGGCATCGCCGTCGTTGCCGACGTTACCGACGAGGAGCAGGTCAAGGCGGCGATCGCCAAGGCGGAAGCTGCCCATGGCATCGCGCGCGTGCTGATGAACTGCGCTGGCATCGGCGGATCGCAGCGCATCGTCGGCAAGGACGGGGTTTATCCGCTGGCCAAGTTCGCCCGCATCATCAACGTCAACCTGATCGGCACCTTCAATGTGCTGCGGCTGTTCTCGGAACGGCTTTTGACCGAAGCCCCGATCGGCGAAGAGCGCGGCGTCATCATCAACACCGCGAGTGTTGCGGCCTATGAAGGCCAGATCGGCCAGATCGCCTATTCGGCATCGAAGGGCGGCGTGGTCGGCCTGACCTTGCCGGCGGCACGTGATCTCGCCCAGCACAAGATCCGCGTCAACACCATCGCGCCCGGCCTGTTCCTGACGCCGCTGTTGATGGGACTGAACGAAGAGGCGCGCAAGAGCCTCGGCGCGCAGGTGCCGCATCCGGCGCGGCTCGGCGATGCCTCCGAATACGGTAACCTCGCGGTGCACATCGTGGAGAATGCGATGCTGAACGGCGAGACCATCCGGCTCGACGGCGCGATCCGCATGGCGCCGCGGTAGTTTTCCTTGCCGTGCCCGCGGGAGAGGGTGGCCCGAATACTGCCTTGACGGTTGAGGGGTACGGCTTATCTACGGAAGGAACCCCTCAGCCAACGAATGCTGGGCAAAGACGCGAGCGGCACGGCGTATGAGGGCACCGCGATCGACGCCGGGACGGACAGCGATCATGACCAAACCGCTGCTGATCGAACATGATGACGGGGTCGACCGGGTGACGCTCAATCGCCCTGACAGCCTCAACGCGCTCGATCCGGCGCTGATCGACGCGCTCAACGAGTATTTTCAAGGCCTGCAGCGCAACCGCAGCACCCGCGTGGTGGTCCTGAAGGGGGCCGGTTCGGCGTTCTGCGCCGGCCTCGATCTCAAGGACGCGATGAAGCGGCATGCCGGACAAAGGAGCCGCCCGGCGTGACCAAGTCGCTGGATCTGCAGCGCTGGATCGCCGACATCGTGATGCTGATGCGGCGCTGCCCGCAACCGATCATCGCGCTGGTGCAAGGGGCCGCGGCCGGCGGCGGTTTCGCGCTGGCGCTGGCGGCCGATATTCGCATCGCCACAAAATCCGCGCGGATGAACTGCGCCTTCATCAAGCTCGGGCTTGGCGGTTGCGACATCGGCACCAGCTATTTTCTGCCGCGCCTGGTCGGGGTGTCGGTCGCTTCCGAACTGATCCTGACCGGCCGCTTCATCGGCGCCGAGCGCGCGCTGGCGGTAGGCTTGGTCTCGGAAGTGGTGGAGGAAGGCGGCCTCGAGGCCGCCGCCGCGCCCTATCTCGATGCGATGATGGCGGCGTCGCCGGTGGGTTTGAGGCTGTCGAAGGAATGCCTCAATATGAGCGTCGACGCCGGCTCGATCGAAGCGGTGATCGCGATGGAAGACCGCAATCAGATATTGTGCAGCCGCTCGGAAGATTTCAGCGAAGGCATCAGAGCCTTTATGGAGAAGCGAAAACCGGTCTATATCCGGCGATAGGAATTAAAGGGTCCAGCAAGAGACCGGTCAGGGAGTAATTGAGATGAGTGGGAATGCAGCCACGGTGCTGACGAAACCGGCCTTTCGCAAAAACAAATGGCTGGAGCGGGATATCGCGGTCGAACGGCGGCCCGATGGCGTGATCATCTTGAAGTCGCGGATTCCGCTGAAGCCGTATGAGAAGCACATCCCGGCCTCCCTGGCGAAATGGGCCGCCGAACAGCCCGACCGCATCTGGCTGGCGCAACGCGGCGGCGCGGACCGGCAATGGCGCAAACTGTCTTACGGCGAGGCGAAGCGCACGGTGGATGCGCTGACGCAAGCTATCCTCGATCTCGGGCTCGAGCCGGGACGTCCCGTCGCGATCCTGTCAGGCAATTCGATCGAGCATGCGCTGATGACGCAGGCGGCAATGCAGGCACGGCATCCGGCCGCACCGGTATCGCCGGCCTATTCGCTGATGAGCCAGGACCACGTCAAGCTGAAATATTTGTTCGACCTGATCAAGCCGGCGCTGGTGATGGTGCAGGACGGCCTGGCCTTCGAGAAGGCCTTGAAGGCGCTTGATCTCGACGGCGTCACGGTCGTCCATGTTGCGCGTCCCTGCGAGGGCATCAAGAGCATCGCCTTTGCCGATCTCGCCGCAACGCCGGCGACCTCCGATGTCGAAGATTCCATCGCAAAAATCACGCCGGAGACCGTCGGCAAACTGTTGTTCACCTCGGGTTCGACCGGAATGCCCAAGGCCGTCATCAACACGCAAGAGATGATGTGCGCCAATGCCGCGATGATGATGCAGGTTCGGCCGCGCGATCCGGATGCGCCGCAGGCCACTTACCTCGACTGGATGCCGTGGAACCATACCATGGGTGGCAATGCGCTGTTCAACCCGGTGCTGATCGAGGGCGGCGTACTCCATATCGACGATGGCCGTCCGATGCCCGGCATGATCGAGGAGACGCTGCGCAATCTTCGCGAGATCTCGCCGACCTATTACGCCAACGTGCCGGCGGGTTACGCCGCACTCGCCGCTGCCATGGAAAAGGATGACGCGCTGTGCCGCAGCTTCTTCAAGAATCTCAGCCTGATGGCCTATGGCGGCGCGCGGCTGCCCGACGATCTCTATGACCGGATGCAGGCGCTGGCGGTGCGCGCCACCGGTGAGCGGCTGGTGTTCTATACCGGTTGGGGTTCGACCGAGACCGGGCCGACCTCGACCGGCACCTATTGGGATACCGAGCGCGTCGGGCTGATCGGATTGCCGTTTCCCGGCGTCGAGTTGAAGATGATCCCGGCCGGATCGAAATATGAATTGCGCTTGCGCGGGGTCAACGTCACGCCGGGCTATTTCGGCCGACCGGATCTCACGGCCGCTGCGTTCGACGAGGAAGGCTTTTATTGCATCGGCGACGCCGGCGTGTTCGTCGATCCGCAGGATCCATTGCAGGGCATTATCTTCGCCGGTCGCGTGGTGGAGGATTTCAAGCTCACCACCGGCACCTTCGTCCACGTCGGATCGCTGCGCACCGACGCCATCGCAGCGGCAACCCCGGTGGTGCAGGACGCGCTGGTGGCGGGGCAGGATCGCCCGTTCGTCGGATTGCTGGCCTGGCCCAATCTCCACGCCTGCCGGCAGATCGTCGGCAATCCCGACGCGAGCTATGAGGATGTCGTCAAGCACCCCGAAATATTGGCATGCCTCAAGAGCGGCCTGCAGGCCCACAACAAATCGACCGAAGGCGCCAGCAGCATGCGGATCGCACGGGCGATGCTGATGACCGAGCCGGCCTCGATCGACGGCAATGAACTTACCGACAAGGGCTACATCAATCAGCGTGCCGGGCTCGAGCGCCGCGCCGCGCTGGTGGAGCGGCTCTATGCCGATCATCCGGCTGC
Source organism: uncultured Pseudomonadota bacterium (assembly GCA_963771225.1). GTDB lineage: Bacteria > Pseudomonadota > Alphaproteobacteria > Rhizobiales > Xanthobacteraceae > Bradyrhizobium. The sequence continues at coordinate 188,789 of CAVYSR010000026.1, forward strand.
GGATGTGATTATTTTGCAATTGAGGAAAGTTACGTCGCCAACCAATCAACGTCGTCACCCGCGAAGGCGGGCGATCATACGGACCGAGGACAATCAATGTGAGGTTGGAGCCATACGATCGAAGCACAAATGCCGTGGTTATCGCGAGCTTCGCGGGACGACGCCCGGAATAGATACAGCTCAGAGCAAAGAGTCACCGCCATGAATTTCGATTTCTCCGACGAACAAAAGCAACTTGCGCGACGAGGCCCGCAAGTTTCTCGCCGAAAAATGCCCGCCCAAGGCGGTGCGCACGGTGCTCGACGGCAAGGAGCCTTACGATCGCGAATTGTGGCAGGGCCTTGCCGACATGGGTTTTCTCGGTGTTGCGATCCCCGAACAATTCGGCGGTGCCGGCGCCGGGCATCTCGAACTCTGCGTGGTCGCCGAGGAGATGGGCCGCGCGCTGGCCCCGGTGCCGTTTTCCTCGACGGTGTATCTCGCAGCGGAAGCCATCCTGCTCGCCGGCAGCGATGCGCAAAAGCAAAAGTGGCTTTCCGCCATTGCATCCGGTGCCGCGATCGGCACGCTGGCGCTGTTCGAAGGCAAGGGCAATCCGTCGCCGCAGGCAATCAAGCTCAGCGCCGTCGGCGGCAACCTCAACGGCGTGAAGAAGCCGGTGCCCGATGGCGCCATCGCCGATTTTGCCATTGTTGCCGCGCGCACCGGGTCGAGCGGACGCGACACCGATATCTCGCTGTTCCTGGTCGACATGAAGGCCGAGGGCGTCGAGGCCAAGCCGCTAGCCAATATCGATCCGTCGCGCGGCCAGGCCGAACTCACCTTCAAGAACTGCAAGGCCGAGCCGCTCGGTCCGGCCAATGAAGGCTGGGGCATCCTTTCCCAGGTGCTCGACCATGCCGCGGTGCTGATGGCGTTCGAGCAGGTCGGCGGCGCCGATCGCGCGCTCGAAATGGGCCGTGACTACGCGCTCGATCGCATCGCCTTCGGCCGGCCGATCGGTTCGTTTCAGGCGGTCAAGCATATCCTTGCCGACATGTACGTCTCGGCGACGCTGGCGCGGTCGAATTGCTATTATGGCGCATGGGCGCTCTCGACCAATGCGTCGGAATTGCCGGAAGCCGCTGCGGCGGCGCGGATCAGCGCCACGCAGGCGTTCCAGCATTGCGCCAAGAACAACATCCAGGTCCATGGCGGCATGGGCTTCACCTGGGAATTCGACTGCCACATGTATTACCGACGCGCCAACGCCACCGCGCTGTCGCTCGGCAGCCTGTCTTATTGGGAAGACGCGCTGATCGACCGGATGCGCAAGAAGAATGCGGCGTAGTTTCAAGGTGTCATTCCGGGGCGCAGCAGAATGCTGCGAACCCGGAAATCTCGAGGTGAGTAACTTCTGGATTCCGGATCGATCCGCGGGGCGGATCGTCCGGAATGACGGGTTTGCAAAGGACAACGCTCATGAATTTCGATGACACCCCGCAGGAAGCCGCGTTCCGCGCCGAGGCCAAGGCCTGGATCGCGGCCAACGCGCCGAAGCAATATGAGGACGAACTGAAGAAAGCCTCGCTCGGCCGCACCGAGCTCAAGGGCGCCAATATCCTCGAGGTCGCGAAAGCCTGGCAGAAGAAAAAGGCCGATGCCGGCTGGGCCTGCCTGCACTGGCCCAAGGAATATGGCGGCCGCGGTGCGACACCGATCGAGCGCGTGATCTGGCAGGAGGAAGAGGACGCCTTCGGCAAGCTCAGCGGCATCTTCATCATCGGCCACGGCATGTGCGGGCCGACCATGATGGCGTTTGCCGGCGAAGAGCAGAAGCGCAAATATCTGCCGCCGCTCGCTTCCGGCGAAAAGGTCTGGTGCCAGCTGTTTTCCGAACCCGCCGGCGGCTCCGACGTCGCCGGGCTTCGCACCCGTGCGGAGAAGCACGGCGACGACTGGATCATCAACGGCCAGAAGATCTGGACTTCAGGGGCGCATTATTCCGACTACGGCATTTTGCTGACGCGTACCGATCCGAATGTCGCCAAGCACAAGGGCCTCACCATGTTCTTCCTGGACATGAAGAGCCCGGGGATCGAGATCAAGCCGATCAAGCAGGCCAACGGCGCGTCCGATTTCAACGAGGTGTATTTCACCGACGTGAAGATCCCGGATGCGCAGCGGCTCGGCGCCGTCAATGACGGCTGGAACGTGTCGCTGACCACATTGATGAATGAGCGGATGTCGATCGGCGCGCGGGTCGCGACCGGCGTTCCGGAATTGTTCGAGTTCTGCAGCAACCTGATGCTGGAGGACGGCTTGGCGATCGACGATCGCGCGGTGCGCTCGAAGCTCGCGCATTGGGCGGTGCGCGCCAGCGGACTGAAATACACCAGCATGCGCGCGATCTCGGCGCTGTCGAGGGGCGAGCGGCCGGGACCGGAGAATTCGATCGGCAAATTGGTCGCGGGTTCGATGATCCAGGATGTCGCGGCCTATGCGCTGGACTTGCAGGGCGCGGCGGGCGTGCTGAGCGGACCCGAGGACGCCGAGATTGCCGGAAAATTCCAGGCCATGCTGCTGCGCGCGCCCGGAACCCGCGTCGAAGGCGGCACCGACGAAATCATGCGCAACATCATCGCCGAGCGCGTGCTCGGACTGCCCGGCGATATCCGGGTCGACAAGGATGTGCCGTTCAACAAGATACCGACCAGGGGCAGGGGATAGAAAACAGCCTCATCCTGAGAGCGGCCTCTTGGCCGCGTCTCGAAGGATGAGGCAAGCTCATGGTTCGAGACGGCGCAAGGGCGCCTCCTCACCATGAGGACGAGACGTGCTGATACGAGATTACAAAACGTGAGAGGTCCGCCATGAATTTCGATGACACCCCGCAGGAAGCCGCGTTCCGTGCCGAGGCCCGGCAATGGATCGGCGCCAACGCGCCCAAGCAGTTCGAGGCAGAGCTTGCCAAATCCTCGCTCGGCCGCATCAAGCTGCAGAAAGGCGATATCGTCGAGGTCGGGAAGGCGTGGCAGAAGAAGAAAGCCGAAGGCGGCTGGGTCTGCCTGCATTGGCCCAAGGAATATGGCGGCCGTGGTGCGACGCCGGTCGAGCGCGTGATCTGGCAGCAGGAAGAGGGGATCTACGGCAAGCTGACGAGCCCGTTCCAGATCGGCGAGGGTATGTGCGGGCCGACGGTGATGGCCTATGGCAGCGAACAGGACAAGCGGCGCTATCTGCCGAAGATCGCATCGGGTGAGGAAATCTGGTGCCAGTTGTTCTCGGAGCCCGCCGGCGGCTCCGATGTCGCCGGCTTGCGCACCCGCGCCGAGCGCGACGGCGATCACTGGATCATCAACGGCCAGAAGATCTGGACGTCGGGCGCGCATTATTCCGACTACGGCCTGCTCATCACCCGCACCGACCCCAATGTGGCCAAGCACAAGGGTCTGACGATGTTTTATATCGACATGAAAAGTCCGGGGGTCGAGGTCAAGCCGATCAAGCAGGCCAACGGCATGCAGGAATTCAACGAGGTGTTCTTTACCGATTTGCGGATTCCGGATTCGCAACGGCTTGGCGCGGTCGGTGACGGCTGGAATGTCTCGCTGACCACGCTGATGAACGAACGCATGTCGATCGGCTCGCGGCTGGCGACGGGATTTTCCGAGATTTTCGATTTCTGCAGCAACCTGATGACCGAGGACGGTCTTGCGATCGACGATCGCGCCACGCGTTCCAAACTGGCCAACTGGGCAGTGAAGAACAGCGGCCTGAAATACACCAGTCAGCGGGCGATCTCGGCGCTGTCCAAGGGCGAGCGTCCGGGGCCGGAAAACTCGATCGGAAAGCTGGTGGCCGGCTCGATGCTGCAGGACATCGCCACCTACGCGATGGACTTGCAGGGCGCGAGCGGCATGCTCACCGACCCCGAAACCGCCGAAGCGGCCGGCCAGTTTCAGGCCATGCTGATGTCGTCGCCGTCAATGCGCATTGCCGGCGGCACCGATGAAATCCTCCGCAACATCATCGCCGAGCGCGTGCTCGGCCTGCCCGGCGATATCCGGGTCGACAAGGATGTGCCCTTCAACAAAATTCCGACCAAGGGACGCTGAACATGCCGGATGCCGCCAAGAAGACGCCGTCTGGTGACTACAGCATCGAGGAACAAATCGGCGTGCTGGAGGAGTTGCTGGACGAGCGGTATTCGTGCCGCGCCTACCGGCCCGACCCGGTGCCGCGCCCGATCATCGACCGGATCTTGACGGCGGCGCAGCGCACCGCGTCATGGTGCAACAGCCAGCCCTGGCAGGTCGTGATCGCGAGCGGTGAGGCCAAGGAAAAGTTCCGCAAGCTGATCTACGCTGAAGCTGCGTCAGGGGCCGGGGACGACCATGATTTTACCCCGCCGCGCGAATATCTCGGGGTCTATCTGGAGCGCCGCCGCGAAAGCGGCTTCCAGCTCTACAACACGCTCGGCATCGCGCGCGGCGACAAGGCCGCTTATGGCCGGCAGGCGCTGGAGAATTACAATTTCTTCGGCGCGCCGCATGTCGCGGTTATTCATACCGACGAGGCGCTCGGGATTTACGGGGCGATCGATTGCGGCGCCTATGTCGGCAATTTCCTGCTGGCCGCGCAGGCCTTGGGGCTCGGCACCATTCCGCAGGCGGCCCTGGCCCGTCACTCCGGCCTGATCCGGCGCCATTTTGGACTCGGCGACGACCGGCGCGTGGTGTGCGGCATTTCGTTCGGCTTCCCGGACCGCGATCACAAGATCAACAGCTACCGGACCTCGAGGGCGGGCATTCCGGACGCTGTGACGTTTGTGGATGAGTAGGGAACGGTCGCTTTAAGTTCGACCCTCATCCTGAGGAGGGCCCCTTGGCCGCGTCTCGAAGGATGGCCGCACGCACCTTCGTCAGTCATCCTTCGGGACGCGCGCAGATGCGCGCTCCTCAGGATGAGGCCCAGAAAAGAAGTTCGGCGCTCGCGAGCCTATTGCCCTAAAACTTCGGCGGGCGTTTCTCGGCGAAGGCCTTGATGCCTTCCTTGATCTCGGCGCCGCGCATGCTGTCGCGGGCGCGGCGGTCGGCGGCTTCCTCGTCCAGCCTGCCGCGGGCGAATTCATTGATCGCGCGCTTCATGCCGCGCATCGCAACCGGCGCATTGCCGGCGAGAACGCCGGCGAGTTTGTCGACCTCCTGGTCGAGCGCCTTGGCTGAGACCATCGCGGTGAGATAACCGATCCGCAACATCTCCGGGGCGTCGATCTTTTGCGCGGTCAGGAACAGCTTCTTGGCGTTGTCGACGCCGAGCCGCGACACATAGCGCATGATGCCGCTTTTGTAATAATGCAGTCCGAGCCTTGCTGCCGGCATGAACATCTCGCCGGTGTCGACGCCGATGCGGAAATCACACGCCAGCGCCAGATCGGTCGAGCCGCCATAGACGCCGCCATTGAGCCGGCAGATCGTCGGTATGGCGAGGTCTTCAAGCCGGTTGACCACGACCTCGAACGCCGATCCGGCGCTCTGTTGCTCCGGCGCGCTGGCGGCGCGCTCGGCGATCGAGCCGAGATCGTAGCCGGCGCTGAAGGCGCGGCCGGTGCCGGTCAGCACCAGCACCCGGATCGCGGGGTCGGCTTCGATCCGGTCGAACAGCTTGAGCAGCGCCTCGAGGTCATCGGGCTGCAGCCGGTTCAAATGCTTCGGCCGGTTGAGGCGGATGGTGGCGCGGGGGCCATTGATCTCGAGCAGCGGTGTGCTCGCCGTCGCGGCGGCCGACATGGCTTTCTCCATTGGATTACTGGTTTTCCAGTTCGCGCCGTCTGGCTTCGGCGTCAATGGTTTCGGCGAGATCGGGATGCCGCGCCATCAATATGCGGAAATCCACGAGATCGAGCACCAACAGCTTCGACACCCGCGTGGTGGTGATATTGGCGGAGCGCAGATTGTTGCCGAGCAATGCCATTTCGCCGAAGAATGCGCCGTCGCCGAGTGTCACCTTGTTGCCCGGCAAATCGACCTCGACCTCGCCGGCGGCGATGAAATACATGCAGTCGCCGGCCTGGCCCTTGCGGATGATCATGGTGCGCGCCGGCAGGTCCATGGTGCGCAGCATCTGCGTCACGTCGGCGATCGCCGAGGGACCAAGCTCGGCAAAGAACGGGACTTTGGTTACCAACTCCCAGGTCTTGAGGAAATTTTCGCGGCGGGTCTCGGCGGCAAACCCTGTGGCGAGGATACCGGTCCAGAGGCCGAACACACCGAGCCCGCAGATCATCACAAAAGCCGCGACCAACCGGCCGAGCGGCGTGATCGGCACCACGTCGCCATAGCCGGTCGTGGTCAGCGTGGCGACCGCCCACCACAAGGCTGAGGGAATGTTGCCGAAGGTCGCCGGCTGGACGTCGCGTTCCAGAAAATAGACGGCCACCGAGGCCAGGAACAATACCATCAGAAAGATCACCAGCACGCTCAGCAGCGGTCCGGATTCCTGCACCAGCACCCGGCGCAATTGCCGCAGTCCCGGGATCCCCGGAATCACCTTGAGCAGCCAGAGCACGCCGAGCAGCCAGGCGGTTTTGGGATCGACGCCAAACGCCAGGGCGATAGGTACGGCTGTCGCGCCGGCGGCATCCACCAGCCCGTGGCCGGACAGGGCATAAGCCAGCCCGCGGTGCAATCGAAAGAGATGGCGAAGCCGGACCACCCATTCGAATATGAAGAACACCAGGCAGGCCCATAGCACCAAATCGATCCAGTGATGGGCCATTTCATAGGCGGGATCGACGGTGAGTAGAATCATCATGGCGACGCCGGTCGCCACGGCGACATAGGCCGCCTTGGTCATGTTGCGACCGGCCGTTGCGGTCATGAATTGCGCCATAAAGGCGGAAGCAAGCGGCGTGGACATCGGAAAGCGGGCGCCTGTTCGTGAAAGAAAGCCTGCAAAGAAAGCCTGATCCGGCGATGCCGGTCGTGACCGGTTCGCAACGTGCCCGGCCGGCGGCAACCCGTCAACGACAGCCGGAAAACAGCGTTATCGCCGGGCCTTCCGCCGCTGCCGGCCCCGGGGGCACCGCGCCCGGGGACACGCTGAATTGGCGCCCGGCATGGGGCGAAGCGGATTTTTGGCCGCGAGGGGCTGGAATCCCACGCAAATCTCCGACTTTTGCCCTTATATCAAAAGCTCCGGCGGACATTATGATGATGGGCGCGCCGAACACTGGTCGCGAAGACGTTCACTCCTTTTAAAATTGGTTGGCTTCCCATGGACACCTCACATCTCGCAGAGCACGCCGGTGCCGCCAGCAGCTTTTTTGCGTCGATCTTCGTGGTTGCGACCCTTTCGATGCGGACGATGATTCCGCTGCGGGTGTTCGGCATCCTCACCAACATTATCCTGATCGTTTCGGCGATACCGACCCACAATTACGCGACGCTGGTGCTGCACTCGGTGCTGCTGCCGCTCAATTCCTACCGGCTGCACCAGATGCTGCAGCTGGTGCGCGACGTGAAAAAATCCGTCAACAGCGACCTGTCGATGGAATGGCTGAAGCCGTTCATGACCGAGCGCAAATGTGCGGCCGGCGAGGTGTTATTCTACAAGGACGAGAAGGCCGAAAGCATGTTCTACATTGTCAGCGGCCGCTACCAGCTGGTCGAATCCGGCATCGAATTGCCGGTCGGCGCCATCGTCGGCGAGCTCGGCATGCTGTCGCCCTCCAACATGCGAACCCAAACGCTGGAATGCATCGAGGCCGGCACGATCCTGAGCGTCAGCTACAAGCAGGTCGAGGAGTTGTATGTGCAGAATCCGGCCTTCGGATTCTACTTCCTTCGGCTTGCCAGCGCCCGGCTTTTTCAGAACATCGGAACGCTGGAGCAGCGGCTGGCGCAATATGCGGCGCCGGCGCCGGCCGCCGCCGCGCCCAAGCCGGCTTGAAGGACCGCGATTGTGGCGGGTGTTCTGTCTTCACTGCGTTATTTGCTGGCCGATTTCATCGGCGAGGAGGACGACACCCCGCCGTTTCTGCCGGACGGGTTGCCGGACGGCGTCGCGGCGGTGGTCAGCGAGGGCATCCACCGGCTGACCGACTATCAGGGCGCCAGCTATGCGAGGCTTTACGTCGAGCGGGTGCAGCGCTTTGTCGGCCGGCATGATGTCGATGACGCGATGCTCGGTGAAATCGCGCGGCTAATGGCCATGCGGATGAGCTATGAGGATGCGATCCGGATTGCACAGTTAAAGCTCGCCGAAACCGGTGTCGGAAATGGACCGGTTCAGCCGGCCGACGATGTCAGGAAATTCCGGCTCGATGAACTGGTCGGTGCGCTGCCCGCGGTGGTGGCGGAGCCGGTTCTCGATATCTGCGAACGCCTGGGGTGGACCCACAAGCCGGTATCGGTCCGCTTCAGCGCCGCAAGCCGGTGGGGCATTCGCAGCCTGAAGATCGAGGCGTCGCTGCGGCGATGGCGGCTGTTTTCGGTGCGCTATGCCGGGGAGCGTGTCTGGGTGGAACGCTGGCTGCACATGATCGGCCGCTCTCTGACCAAGCAGCCCGAGGCGACGTCCGAGATCGTGCAAACCGCGACCATGGTGCAGGGCTATGGCGACGCCTATCGGCAGGGTCTCGCCGACTGGCATGCGATCATCGATGGTCTTGCCAAGCCGACCTTCGACGGCGCGCTGCCACTGGCGGATCTCGCCGGTGCCGTGGCGGAAGCACGCACCGCGGCGATGCCCGATCCGCGGCAGGCCGCGCTCAAGCGCACGATCGCGCAGATCCGGGCGCGGGCGCTCGGCGAAGCCTCACGGCCAATCGTCGGCGTCAATGCCGGGAATCCATGACCGGTGACGTCATGTGGTCGTCGGCGATTGCCGCCACTTCTAGGCGGTTGGCGGGGCGCGCCGCCATATCCGCTCCGTGGGGCGACCGAGCGAGATCGTAAATATCTAAAAAGGAACGATAATTTTCCGGTTCGGGGATGACATCCGGCCGCGGGCGGATTGCAAATCCGCCACCCGGTCGCCCTCTTCGCCGCACCGCACCAACGTTGGGGGCACCATCGCGGATAGGTCACACTGTGGCTTTTTCGGGTTCCGCGAGGTGCATTCTGCTCCGCAAGGTGTCATAAATGATCGATACCGGTTGAATTGTCTGCTTTGAAATTGTGCTGAACGCCTCAAGTTCCGCCCGTGCCGTTCCAAGTCAGTCCCAGCAAAGGGCGTCAGCTTTGTCGTTTCCCCCCATGTCGTCGTCGGTTGCGGTAGGCGCGCTGGTTGGATGGATGCTCGTCCTCACCGTCAAGCATGTCGTCGCGGATTTTGTCCTGCAAACTTCCTGGATGGCGATCGGCAAGGACCAGAAGACCGGATGGGCGCTGCCGCTGCTGGCGCATTGTCTCGTGCATCTGGCGGTGTCGATGGCGCTGATCCTGATCATCGCGCCGCGCTTCTGGTTCGTCGCGTTTATCGATTTTGCCATCCACATCACGGTCGATCGCGCCAAGGGGTTTTGCGCGGCGACATTTGGCGTGACGCTGGAGTCAGGGCATCCGTGGTTCTGGACCTTGATCGGCGTCGATCAGGCGCTGCACCACCTCACGGGATTCGGCCTGTCGATCTTTATGGCGGCGAACTAGCGATCCTGCCGTTTTCAGGATCGGCCTCCATCCGGCCGTCATACCCCGCGAAAAGCGAGTATCCAGTATTGCGTGGCAGCCGTACTAAAAGCTCGGAACTTGCGGAATACTGGATCATCCGCTGGAGCCTGTCATCGGGCTCGCCGGAGGCGAGACCCGGTGGCGGATGATGACATCGCAACCTGTATCGCGCGACGTGCTCGAACGCCGCGCCGATTGATCGAGAGCATCAATGACCGAACAACCGCTCGCTAAAAAGACCGTCGATGTACTCGACGCCCGCATCGCCTACCACGAACGTGGCGAGGGCGCGCCGATACTGTTCCTGCACGGCAACCCGACCTCGTCCTTTCTCTGGCGCGACGTCATTCCCGAACTTGAGGGCTACGGCCGGCTGATCGCGCCGGACCTGATCGGCATGGGCGATTCCGCCAAGCTGCCCAATCCCGGTGCCGATACCTACCGCTTCACGACCCACCGCAAATATCTCGGCGCCTTCATCGATGCCGTGATCGGCGCCACGGAATCCATCGTGCTCGTGGTGCATGACTGGGGTTCGGCGCTCGGCTTCGACTGGGCCAGCCATCACCGCGACCGGATCCGCGGCATCGCCTATATGGAAGCAATCGTGCGGCCGGTCGCCTCCTGGGATGAATGGAGCGCGTCGGCGACGCCGATCTTCCAGGGCTTTCGTTCCGACAAGGGCGAAACCATGATTCTCGAGCGCAACATGTTCATCGAGCGGGTGCTGCCGGGGTCGATCTTGCGGAAACTGACCGAGGCCGAGATGACGGAATATCGCCGGCCGTTTCTGCACGCCGCCGACCGCTGGCCGATGCTGACCTGGCCGCGGCAGATTCCGATATCCGGCGAGCCCGCCGAGGTGGTGCGGATTGCGGCGGATTATTCGCAGTGGATGGCAGAGAACGACCTGCCGAAGCTGTTCGTCAACGCCGAGCCCGGCGCGATCCTGATCGGCGCGCTGCGGGATTTCTGCCGAAGCTGGAACAACCAGACCGAGGTGACCGTCCCGGGCTCGCACTTCATTCAGGAGGATTCCGGGCCGGTGATCGGCCGGGCGGTGGCCAACTGGATGAAGGCGAATTCGCTGTAGAGCGTTTTCGAGCGAAAGCCTGCCCGGACCTGATCCGGGAGCCTGCCCCGGACTTGATCCGGGGTGGATACCGGTTCGCGCTGGGAAAACACGTCAAACAGAAAAACGAGCGCGAATCGCGGCGGCGCCTGTCTGATTCGGCCGGCCCGTTCAAGGCGCCCCCGGGGACTTACGGATACGGTGGTTAACCTTTCGTTAGAGGATTGCACTGCATCCTGCGCACTGGGGGATATGCAAATGTTTTCAAGCCGCGAAGCCTTCGAGAACGATTTCTGTCCGGTCCGGGAAGAATTGCTCGGCGAACTGTATCGCGCCAACCAGAACGGTCTGCCTCAACTGGTAGAGAGCGTCTCTTCCGAGGTCCGGGCCATGCTGGCGCTGTTCTGCTATCGCAGAAGCCATCTGTACTCGCTGGCGCTGTCGATCGCGGCGAGTTGCAACGAACGCGAACTGATCCAGTTGGGCGGCCGCGTCGGCTCGACGCTTTATGCGTTGTCGCGCGAAGCACCGACAACGCGCTCGGCGCCGTCATCGTCCTACGGCAACCGCAAGCCGATCACGCTCTCGACCAAGCCGCTCAGCACGTTCTCGCCGATCGAGGACGAGTTCGACGAAGACTTCGCCCAGGCCGCCACGGCGTAACTCGACCGGTCAGAGCTATACCAGCGCCGGCAGGCCGTGCCGTCTTCGCGCCATTTCGCACTCGACATCGCCGGGCATGCAGGTTCGGCAGACGTCGGGCCGCACTGGGTAAATCCCGCACGACGTCGCCACGCCGACCTTGCCCGACAGAGCCGAGCACCGATTCCCGTCGCAGCGCATTCCCGACAGTCTCTCGTTGACGAACTTTGCCGGAATGAGATCGAGCGCCGCGTCGTCCTCGGTGGTGAACCGCGGCCAGTTCGACGAATACGAGCAGCAGGCGCCGCAGGCCTGGCAAGGGTTGCCGACATCGATGGCCGGATCGTGGGTTTCCATGGATCCGGTTTAGCGCGTTTTCGGGCGGGGTCGATACTGGTTCGCGTCAAAAAAACCTGTCAGATCTCCTCCGGCTGCTCCCAGACCAGGCTCCTTCGCCATCGCGCCCGGAGCAGGTCGCGCCGCTCCGGATATTTCTCGTCGAGATAGGTCGCATCGATGACACGGTCGGTTCTAAAACTGCGAAAATCGCGGCGCAGCTCGCACCATGCCGCCAGTATCCGCACAGCTTCGTGATAGCCGATGGCGATCGGCCAGATATTGCGTTCGCTGTCGCGGCCATGTTCGTCACGATAGCGCAGGCTGATTTTCTTGCCTTCGTGAATCTGCGTGCGCGTCCGCGCCATGTCGATGCGGTCAAGCTCCTTGCGCCATTGCGGGCGGGCGCGACTGGCGGGTTCAAGCACAAAGGGTCTTAGCCGTTCCGGGACAGTGTCGGCGATTTTCGCAATGAGGTCTTGCGCGGCGCGGGCCAATATCGGGTCGGCATGACCCGCCACCCATTGCGCGCCGAGCACGGCGGCTTCGATCTCATCGGGCGTCAGCATCAAGGGCGGCAGGTCAAAACCCTTCTCCAGAATATAACCCATTCCGGCCTCGCCGCGGATCGGCACGCGCTGTCCGATCAGGGTCGCGATGTCGCGGTAGATCGTGCGTTTCGAGGTTTCCAACTCGACCGCGATGGCGTCGGCGGTCAGCGGTTGGCGGGTGCGCCGGAGCACCTGAATGATCTGAAACAGCCGGTCGGCGCGTCGCATGGACTTATCTTTCTACAAGGCGGGTGGCCGATGCTGACAGCATGTTGGCAGCAGGCGGCAAGTATAACGGGACAACACTCCAACCAAGAGGATTTTGTCCATGATCATTCTCTACCTCGACCTCTGGACAACGATGTCGCCACTGCTGACACCACGGTGGCAGCAGGGGATGGCTAGCCTGAAACGCCTGCTCAACAAATCGGGAGCGTCCACGTGATTACCCTATACGGCTTTGGCCCCGGCTTTGGCTTGCCGGAAATCAGCCCTTTTGTGACCAAGACCGAAGTTCAGTTGAAAATGGCCGGTCTGGCCTATCGCAAGGAGAAGGCCGTGCCGCCGGCCTCTCCCAAGGGGCAACTGCCATACATCGTCGACGACGCGGAGAGCATTGCCAATTCCACCTTTATTCGTGCGCACCTGGAAGGCAAATACGGCTTCGACTTCGACGCGCCCCTGAACTTACAGCAGCGTGCGCAGGCCTGGGCATTCGAGCGCATGATCGAACACCACGTTTATTGGGCGCTGATCGGTGCACGCTGGGTCGATCCCGATAATTTTGCCAGGGGCCCGACGCATTTCTTCGACGGCGCGCCTGAGCATCTGCGTGACAAGCTGCGCGAGGACGCCCAATTCCGGGTTGCCGAGAATTATCTCCTCAGCGGTCTTGGCCGCCATGCTCCGGAGGAGGACATCGACCTCGCCATCCGCTCGTTATTTGCGTTGTCGGTGCAGCTTGGCGACAAGCCGTATCTGATGGGTGAAACGCCCTGCGGCACCGATGCCACCGCCTTCGGCGCGCTGGCCGGAATCCTGACGCCGTTCTTTGATTCCAAATTGCGCGAGCGCGCCGAGCATTTCCGGAATCTGACGGCCTATGTCGACCGCATGATGCTGCAATATTATCCAGATTTCGCATGGGCGCCGCAGCAGCAAGCCGCCATGAGATTCTACTGCGCCGGCGCGCAGGTTCGCCCTTTAATGCGGCCAGTTCTGCTTCCAGTTCGGCGATCCGCCCATCGCGATAGGCCAGCGCCGCCGCCACATCGGCGGCGTCGAATTTTTGCGGAATATGCTGCGGGCAGTTGGTGTCCCACGCCGCGATCCGGAACAGGATGACCTGTTCGGGCCGCGCCTTGTAACCCTGCGGCATCAAGGATTGCAGCAACGCCGGATCGTCATCGACCACGCGCGCCTCGCCCCAGATTTTCACGCGGCGGCGATGGGCATAATCCAGCAGGAAGATGTGGGCCTTGGGGTTCTCGGAGAGATTGCCCTGGCTGATGAATTGCCGGTTGCCGCTGTAATCGGCGAATGCCAGCGTGCCCTTGTCGAGAATCCGGATGAAGCCTTTCGGGCCGCCGCGATGCTGGATATAGGGCTGGCCGTCCGCGGAAGCGGTTGCCAGGAACATGCTGTTCTGTTCCGCGAGGAACGCCGTGAGGTCGGCATCGATCTCGGTGCGCCACCCGCCATTCTGCTCGACGCGCGCGTAGGCATCGCGCGAACCCTTGCGAGCCTGAACCGCCTTCACCGCCGGGGTGAACGCCACGTCACTCGAATAATGCTGCATGTCCGACATCGGAGAATCCTCGGGAACTTCGTTCGGCGCAGTGCGCGCGCCTGTCTTCGCCCCTCAACATCGGCGCTTTCCCGATTTCAGCAATCCTCGGGATTGACACTTTATCATTGCAGGATATGAAATAATGGCATGGATCGCATCGACGCCATGCAGGCCTTTGTCGCGGTGGCCGACCTCAGGGGGTTTGCGCCGGCGGCCCGCAAACTCGGCGTCTCGCCGTCAGGCGTGACGCGGCTGGTGGCGGCGCTCGAGGATCATCTCGGCGCGCGGTTACTGCAGCGGACCACGCGATCGGTGACGCTGACCGATGTCGGCACGCGCTATCTGGTGCGCGCCCGCCGTATCCTTGCCGATGTCGAGGAAGCCGAAGGCTCGACCCAGGATGAACGGACGCGGCCGAACGGGCGGCTGGCGGTCTCGGCGCCGGTCGGATTCGGCCGCCTCCATGTCAGTCCGGTGATGTCGGCGTATCTGACACGCTTTCCCGATGTCAGCGGTGAATTGCGGTTGTCGGATCGCACGGTCAATCTGGTGGAGGAGGGCGTCGATCTCGCCGTCAGGATCGGCCATCTTCCCAATTCCAGCCTGGTGGCGCGCCATGTCGGCGAGATGCGGCGGATCGTGGTCGCCTCCAGCAACTATCTCAAGCAGCGCGGCGAGCCGACGACGCCGGAGGCGATTGCGTCGCATGAAACGATACAGTTCGGCGCCATCAGCGCCTCGCCGGAGTGGCGCTTTGTCAGGGGTGACCGCGAGGTGCGCGTGGCGTGCACACCAAGATTTGCCACCAACAGCGCCGACGCCGCGATCCAGCATGCCGAACAGGACGGCGGCCTGACGCGGGTACTGGCCTATCAGGCGGCCGACGCGATCAAGGCCGGACGGCTCAGGATCGTGCTGGCAAAATTCGAGCCGCCGGCGCTGCCGATCCATATCGTCTATCCGACGTCGCGGCTGTTGTCGTCCAAGGTGCGAACCTTCATCGATCTCGTCACCGATATCAGCGACTGGCATTTCGGTTGATGGTCGTTCCGGAAATGCCGCGGTCGTCGAGTTTGCGATAGAACATTTTCCGGTTCGCTCGAATCATTACGCGCTTCTCCTCATGCGTTCGAGGCGCGCGAAGATGCGCTCCTCACCATGAGGGTCCGAGACCTCATCCTGAGGAGCCCGCTCTTGCGGGCCTCTCGAAGGATGAAGCCAATGAGGTGGAAATTGCGCTATGCGCGCTCCGCAACCACGGCGTCCTTCTTCGGCACCACCCGGAACGTGCCATTGGCACGCGCGATGGCCATACCATCCGCTTTCACGATACACTGCGCGAAGCAGATGGTGCTGCCGGTCTTGATGACATCGGTCTCGACCGTCAGCCATTGCCCGATCTGGGCGCTGCTGATGAAATCAATCGACATGCTGACCGTCACCAGCGAATGGGTGCCGCGCATTTTGTGGCCGCAACTGTGCCCCATGGCCTTGTCGGTCAGCGCGGCGATCAACCCGCCATGGACAAATCCGCGCGCGTTGGTATGCGGCGTGGCCAGCCAGAGGCCAAGGATAATCGCATCCGGCGTTTGCTTCGAATAGATCGGTTCCCACGGATCGGTCAGCGGACTGCGCCGGGTCTGGCGTTCGAAACCTTGGGGAATATCGGTAACGGTCATGTTGAGCACCGGGACGTTGGCGAAAGGGGTGTCGCCATTGAACGCGATCCCTGCGTCAAATGCACCGGATACAAAGTTTAAAACGCAATTTCGGCACTCGTTTAAAACGAACCGCGTTGTTCCGGATTGAGCCCTGCCGTTACAACGCGGCGTGCAGACGACCATGATGCACGTGAAGTGTTTGTCATTTATGCTACAGATTATTCTGCATCATCCGCAACCTTGGGGGAGGCGCTGTGCGAGGCCGTTGTCTTTGCGGGAAGGTTGAGTTTCAAATTGATGGTGACCTTTCCAAAATCTATCAGTGTCACTGTTCACTTTGCCGTAAACAGGGGGGTTCCTCTTCGAATTCGTCAATCCTGGCGGAAGCAGGGAATTTTCGTTGGACTTCCGGGCAAGATAAAATTTCCTCCTACGTGAAGCCGACAGGCTTTCGTTCTGACTTCTGCTCCCTGTGCGGTTCGCCGGTTCCGAACCCACTGAGGACCACGGGATATTATTGGGTGCCTGCAGGTCTACTTGATGACAACGTCAACCTGGAGGTTGCAGTACATTTGTTTGTTGGCTCCAAGGCGTCGTGGGATGCGATTTCTTCCAGCGTTCCGCAGTATGAAGCCATGCCGGCGCTATCGGAGTTCTTCGAACTGATGCATTCCCGAAGCTAGAGAAACTACGTCATCGGGCCGTTCACACAACCGGAATCGTCGGTTCATGTCTAATACGGCAACCCGACGTAATTCTCCGACAGCGACGTCGTCGCCGCCTTCGAGCTGACGAGATAATCCAGTTCGGCAAGCTGGATGCGCGCGCCGAACTCGCCCTGGTCGGGAAATTTGTGCAGCATCGAGGTCATCCACCACGAGAACCGCACCGCCTTCCAGACCCGCGCCAGCGCGGTTGCGGAATAGGCGTCGATGCCGGCGGAGGATTTCTCGTCGTAGAATTCGCGCAAGGCGCGCGACAGATAATGCACGTCGCTGGCGGCGAGGTTCAGTCCCTTGGCGCCGGTCGGCGGCACGATGTGCGCGGCGTCGCCGGCGAGGAACATGCGGCCGAACCGCATCGGCTCGGCGACGAAACTGCGCAGCGGCGCAATGCTCTTTTCGATCGACGGCCCGGTGACGAGTTCGTCGACCGCCTTCTGGTCCAGTCTTCGCTTCAGCTCGTCCCAGAACCGCTCGTCCGGCCATTGGTCGATGTGGTCGTCGAGCGGACATTGCACATAATAGCGGCTGCGGTGCGTCGAGCGCATCGTGCAGAGCGCAAATCCGCGTGCATGGTTGGTGTAGATCAATTCGTTCGAGACCGGCGGCGTCTCCGACAGGATGCCGAGCCAGCCGAACGGATAGACCCGTTCGAAGGTCTCGATCGCCGACGGGCTTGACGCTGGCACGGCTGACGCCGTGGAACCCGTCGCAGCCGGCGATGAAATCGCAGGCGATCTCGTGGCCGGCGCCGTCCTTGACAAAGGAAACGCGGGGATGATCGGTGTCGAAATCATGCGGTTTGACGTCGGCGGCCTGATAGATCGTGGTGAGACCGGCAGCCTTGCGCGCGTTCATCAGATCGAGCGTCACCTCGGTCTGGCCGTAGATCATCACGGTCTTGCCGGTTGAGGCATGCATGTCGATGCGATGGCGCGCGCCGCCGAAGGCGAGCTCGACGCCATGGTGGATCAGGCCCTCGCGGTGCGCGCGCTGGCCGGCGCCGACTTGATCGAGCAGCGCCACCGTTCCTTCTTCAAGCAGGCCGGCGCGGATGCGGCCGAGCACATAATCCGGCGTCTGGCGTTCCAGGATGACGTTGTCGATTCCGTAAGCTGTGAAGCAATTGTCCCAGCAGCAATCCCGCTGGCCCCGCGCCGATGATTGCTACTTTAGTCCGCAACACTTGCTCCCCCGGGTTCGTATAGACTGCAAGGGTATGCTCGAAGGCAACACTTGCGGCAGGCTTGCAATGATAATTATATCATATAACAAATTTCGCAACGGACATTGGTGCGAAACCCATGCTCCATTCCGCTGCACTGCAGGAATATTGCGCGGGTGGTTTCGGTGGCCGTCAAGGAGGTCCCGAGCCCCGGTATCGGCTTGAAAAATCCGACAAACTAGATAACATGTTAATTAACAAGATCGGGCACGGAAAGCCCGCCCTCACGCCAAGGGAGAGAATGTCGATGAGAAAAGCGATTTTGGCGCTGCTGTTGGCCGCCAGCGTGACGCCTGCCTGGGCGCAGGACAAGACCGTCAACCTGAAAGTGTCGCTGTGGGTGCCGCCGGCGCATCCGCTGGTGCCGGCGACGCAGGCCTGGGCCGCCGATATCGAGAAG
Source organism: uncultured Pseudomonadota bacterium (assembly GCA_963771225.1). Lineage (GTDB taxonomy): Bacteria > Pseudomonadota > Alphaproteobacteria > Rhizobiales > Xanthobacteraceae > Bradyrhizobium. The sequence continues at coordinate 206,840 of CAVYSR010000026.1, forward strand.
GCCTCGGGCGGCACCATCAAGATTTCAGTGTTTCCCTCCGAACAGCTCGGCAAGGCGTTCGACCATTACGACATGGCGCGCGACGGCATCGCCGACATCACCTATGTCAATCCCGGCTATCAGCCCGGCCGTTTCCCGATCGCCGCCGCCGGCCAGCTTCCCTTCGTGTTCTCCGACGGCAAGAAAGGCACGCTGGCGCTGAACGAGTGGTACCACAAATATGCGCCGACCGAGATGAAGGACACCCATCTCTGCTTCGCGTTCATCCACGATCCCGGCGCGCTGCACGGCAAGAAGAAAATCCTGGTCCCGGCCGATCTCAAGGGCGTCAAGGTGCGGCCCGCCCAGAGCACCATCGGCGAGATGGTGAAAATGTTCGGCGGCACCAACGTTCAGGCCTCGGCGCCGGAATCGCGCGACGCGATCGAGCGCGGCGTTGCCGACGAGATCACCTTCCCCTGGGGTTCGATCTTCCTGTTCGGCATCGACAAGGTCGTGAAGTATCACATGGACGTGCCGCTCTACACGACGGTGTTCACCTACAACATCAATCTGGACAAATACAATTCGCTGTCGCCGGCGCAGAAGAAAGTCATCGACGATCACTGCACGCCGGAATGGGCCTCCAAGGTCACCGATCCCTGGACCGACTTCGAGGCCAACGGCCGCGTCAAGATGAAGGCCTTGGCCGGCCACGAGGTCTATCCGCTGACGGCCGAGCAGCTCGCCGAGTGGAAGCAGGCCGTGAAGCCGCTGCACGACAGCTGGGCCGAAGCGGTGAAGAAGGCCGGCGGCGATGCCGCGGCCATCGACGCCGATCTGCAGGCGACGCTGAAGAAGTATGGGGCGGGGATTTAGAGCTCTTCGTCATTCCGGGACGCGCATGCGCAGACCCGGAATCCATAGTCCCTGCGGGTTATGGATTCCGGGCTCGCAATCGCGTCGATCGCTGCCTCGGAATGACGGCTTTTATTGTGGAAGCGCTGACGCCAACCAAACGGTTCCATGACTGCCAATCCCGAAGTCACCCAACGAAGGCATCGTCACCGCCCCGCCCGAGCCGGCGCGCAAGGACGTCATGGACCGCTTCATCGATTCCATCGAATGGATCGCGGCGTTCTTTGTCGGCATCGTCGCGCTGAATACCTTCACCGCGGTGTTCATGCGCAAGTTCTTCGCGGTCACGATTCCGGATTACTACAATTTCGGCCAGTTCATGCTGGGCATCCTGATCTTCTGGGGCATCGCCGCCACCAGCTATCGCGGCACCCACATCACCGTCGATCTGGTCTGGGCCAATGCGACGCCGAAATACCAGCGCTGGATCGACGTGTTCGCAACCCTGGTGCTGCTGTTCGTGGTGACGGTGCAGACCTATACGCTGTTCGACAAGGTGGTGAGCACGCGCGCCGCCCATATCGTGACCATGGATCTGCAGGTGCCGATCTGGCCGTTCTTTCTGGTGTCGTGGCTCGGCGACGTCTCGGCGGTGCTGCTTGATCGCGATCCGGACCTGGCGGCTGATCTTCCATCCGGATCAGATGCACGATCCCAAAATCAAGACGGTGGAGTAGACCGGCATGAGCAACGAGGCCGTTGCGCTCGCCGGCTTTGTCAGCCTGTTCGCGCTGATGCTGCTGCGCGTGCCGGTCGGCATGGCGATGGGTCTCGTCGGCATCACCGGGTTCGGCTATCTCACCGGCTTTGCCCCGGCGCTGAAACTGGTCGGCCAGACCACGATGCGCACGGTGACGGATTATTCCTTCGGCGTGATTCCGATGTTCCTGCTGATGGGCGCGTTCGTCTCGGTCTCCGGCATCAGCCGCGAACTGTTCCGCGCCGCCAACACCTTCGTCGGCCACTGGAAGGGCGGATTGGGCATCGCGACCATCGCCGCCTGCGGCGGCTTCGCGGCGATTTCCGGCTCGTCGGTCGCGACCGCTGCGACATTCTCGGCGGTGGCCTATCCGGAAATGCGCCGCTTCGGCTATCCGCAATCCTTTGCCACCGGCGTGATCGCGGTCGGCGGCACGCTCGGCGCGATGCTGCCGCCGTCGACGGTGCTCGCGGTCTACGGCATCATCACCCAGCAGGATATCGGCAAGCTGTTCATCGCCGGCATCGTGCCGGGATTGCTGGCGATCCTGATGCACATGATCACCATCGGCATCATCGGCGTCGCCAGGCCGGGATTTCTCCCCGCGGGTCCGCGCGCCTCGTGGCAGGAGCGTCTCGCAGCACTCCGCGACGTCTGGTCGCCGCTGCTGCTGTTTCTGTTCGTGATCGGCGGCCTCTATGGCGGCTTCTTCATTCCGACCGAGGCCGGCGCGGTCGGCGCGGTCGGCGCCTTCATCATCGGCGTGCTCAGGGGCAAGCTGACCAAGGACGGCATCCTGCAGTCGCTGCTGCAGGCGACGCGCACGGCGGCCGCGGTGTTCACCGTGCTGATCGGCGCGTTGTGTTTCGGCTATTTCCTCACCATCACCCAGACGCCGCAGAACGTCACGGCATTCCTGACCGGCCTCGGCATCGGCCCCTACGGCGTGCTGGCGCTGATCCTGCTGATGTATCTGGTGCTGGGCTGCCTGATGGACGCGATGGCGATGGTGATCCTCACCGTGCCGATCGTATTTCCCGTGGTGACCGCGCTCGGCTTCGATCCGATCTGGTTCGGCATCGTCATCGTCATGACCGTCGAGCTCGGGCTTATTCATCCGCCGGTCGGCATGAACGTGTTCGTCATCAAGAGCGTGATCAAGGACGTCAACATGTCGACGATCTTCATCGGCGTGCTGCCGTTCGTGGTGACCGACCTGATCAGGCTGGTGATCTTGATTGTGTTTCCGTTGCTGGCGACCTGGCTGCCGCAACGCATGATTGGATAATTCATGACACCGCAGCTATCGACGAAATACGTCTTCACCATCACTGCCCACATCGGCGGCGTGACATCCGCCGGCGATATCGGTCATGGCGTCCGCCGGATTATTCCGGTGATCGGCGGAGAGGTGCGCGGCGAGGGCATCAACGGCAAGGTCTGCGCGTTCGGCGCGGACTTCCAGATCATCAGGCCCAACGAGCTGATCGAACTCGAAGCCAAATATGCCTTCGAGACCGACGACGGCGCGGTGGTCTATGTCGAGAACAAGGGCATTCGTTTCGGTCCGGTCGAATTGCTGCAGCGGCTGAAACGCGGCGAGCCGGTCGATCCGAAACTGATCTATTTCCGCACCGTGCCGAAATTCGAGACCGGCGCTGCAAAATACCGCTGGCTGATGGAACATTTGTTCGTCGCATCGGCGGCCCGCCACGCCGACCGCGTCGTGCTCGACGTGCATCAGGTGCTGTGAGGGGCTTCTTTACCCTCCCCTGGAGGGGGAGGGTCCGACGCGAATGAAATGAGCGGCGGGGTGGGGTGGCGCTCAGTCCTGCAACTTCGGCCCACCCCACCCCGTCTCGCATCTTGCTTCGCGCGATGCGAGCCGACCCTCCCCCTCCAGGAGGAGAGGGTGGAACGGCCTGCCATATTCGACTCCCACCCCAATAGTTATAAAATATAACTATTCTGTACAGGACGTAATAAAAGCCATGGGAAACGCCGTATCCGTCGCGACCGCGGAACCGTCCGCGCTGCTCAGGATCGAGACCGCAGGCCCGGTGCTGTCGGTGGGGCTCAACCGCCCGGCCAAGCGCAATGCGCTGAACGACGGCATTATTCTTGCGATCCAGGATTGTTTCCAGAATATCCCCGAGGGCATCGGCGCCGTCGTCATTCATGGCGTCGGCGATCATTTTTCCTCCGGTCTCGATTTGTCGGAACTGACCGAGCATGATGCCACCGACGGCTTGCGGCATTCGCAGATGTGGCATCGGGTGTTCGACCGGATTCAGTATAGCCGCGTGCCCGTCATCGCCGCGCTGCGCGGCGCCGTCATCGGCGGCGGCCTGGAACTCGCCTGTGCGGCGCATATCCGCGTCGCCGAACCCTCAGCCTATTTTGCGCTGCCCGAAGGACAACGCGGCATCTTCGTCGGCGGTGGCGGATCGGTCCGGCTGCCGCGGTTGATCGGGGTTGCACGGATGACCGATATGATGCTGACGGGCCGGGTCTATTCCGCGACCGAGGGGGCGTCCTACGGCTTCGCGCAATATCTTACCGAGGAAGGCAACGCCTATTCCAAGGCGATGGAGCTTGCCAATCAGGTCGCGAAGAATGCGCCGCTGACCAATTTCGCGGTGCTGCAGGCGCTGCCGATGATCGCCGAGGCCAATCCGCAAACCGGTCTGTTGATGGAGTCGCTGATGGCGACGGTGGCGCAGAGCGACAAGGAGGCCAAGCTTCGGATCCGCGCGTTTCTGGATCGCAAGACCGCAAAAGTGAAACCGACCTGACATGAGCGCGCAACCCAACATGTCTGTCCCGGCGGCAAGCAGCGACAGGCCGCCGCCTGCCGTCAAGGATCATCCGCTGCGTGCGATTTCGTTCGGCAACCCCGCCGTCAGGATCGATCGCCGCGACGACGGCACCCTCTATCTCAAGCCCAAAAGGGCGCTCGGCGAATATCCGGACCGCCTCACCGATCGCCTGCATCATTGGGCGAGGTTCGAGCCGAACCGCGTCTTTATGGCGGAGCGTGACTCAAGCGGTGGCTGGCGGCAAATCACCTACGCGCAATTGCTGGCTTCGACCCGGAGCATCGCTTCAGCGCTGCTCGCGCGCGGGCTCTCGGCTGACGCGCCGATCGTCATTCTCTCCGGCAATTCGATCGATCACGCGCTGCTGGCGTTTGGCGCGCTGTATGCGGGAATTCCGTTCTGCCCGGTGTCGCCGGCCTATTCGCTGGTGTCGAAGGACTACGGCAAGCTCGCTTATCTGATGAAGCTGTTGACGCCCGGCCTGGTGTTCGCCGACGACGCCAGCAAATTCGCCGGCGCGCTCGGCGCCCAAGTTCCCGATAAAGCCGAGATCGTTGCCGCGCATGGCGAAGTTTCTGGCCGTGGCGTCACCATGCTCGCCGATCTGCTGGCAACGCCGGATCATCCGGCCCTCGATGCAACGCACGAGGCGATCGGTCCGGATACCGTCGCCAAATTCCTGCTGACCTCAGGCTCGACCGGAAACCCGAAGGCGGTCATCAATACCCAGCGGATGATCTGCGCCAACCAGGTGATGCTGCGCGAGACGCTGGCGTTCCTGAAGGACGAGCCACCGGTCATCGTCGACTGGCTGCCGTGGAATCACACCTTCGGCGGCAATCACAATATCGGGCTGACGCTGTTCAATGGCGGGTCGATGTATCTCGACGACGGCAAACCGATGCCCGGCGGCATCGAGGCGACGGTGCGCAATCTCGCTGAGATTTCGCCGACGGTCTATTTCAATGTACCCAAAGGATACGAATCGCTGCTGCCCTATCTGCGCGACGACAAGGCGCTGCGTGCGAAATTCTTCCATCGGCTGCACGCGATGTTCTTTAGCGGTGCCGCGCTGTCGCCTTACATCTGGAACAGTCTCGACGAGCTTGCGGTGCAGGAAACCGGATATCGCGTGCCTGTCCTGACCGGCCTCGGCGCCACCGAGACCGCGCCGTTCTTCATGTCGGTGACGCCAGCCACCAGCCGCTCCGGCCATGTCGGACTTCCGGTGTCCGGCAATGAAGCGAAGCTGGTCCCGAACAACGGCAAACTGGAAGTCCGCGCCCGCGGACCCAACGTCACGCCGGGCTATTGGCGGCAGCCGGAATTGACCGCCGCGGCGTTCGACGCCGAAGGATTCTACAAATTCGGCGACGCCCTCAAGCCGGTCGATCCCGATGATCTCGGTGCCGGCTTCGATTTCGACGGCCGCATCGCCGAGGATTTCAAGCTCGCCAGCGGCACCTGGGTCAGCGTCGGGCCGCTTCGCGCGCGCTTCGTCGCCGCTTGCGCGCCGCTGGTGCGGGATGTGGTGATTGCCGGCATCAACCGCGACGAAGTGTCGGCGCTGGTCATTCTCGATCTCGACGGCTGCCGTCTCGTCAACCCACAGCTTGCGCCCGACGACCTCGCTGCCGCGGCGTCGGATTCGATGATCCGCACCGCGTTTCGCGAACGGCTGATCGGTTTTCTCGCGACATCGACCGGATCGTCGACGCGGATCACCCGCGCCGTGCTGATCGATACACCGTTGTCGATCGATCGCGGCGAGATCACCGACAAGGGCTCGATCAACCAGCGCGCGGTACTGGATCATCGCAGCCACCTGATCGACGAGCTTTATTCGCCAACGCCGGCCGCCCACGTGATAACGCTGAGCTAAGCCGAAAAACATTTCGTCAGGGAGAAAACCATGCAGTTGAAGGATCAGGCTGTCATCGTCACCGGGGGCGCATCGGGACTGGGGGCGGCGACCGCGCGCCGGCTCGCGAGCGAGGGTGCCAGGGTCGCCGTCTGCGACCTCAACGCCAAGCTTGCGCAGAGCGTTGCCGCCGAAATCGGCGGCGTCGCGGTGACCTGCGACGTCGCTGATGCCGCCTCCGCCGAGGCCGCCATCGTTGCGGCGTCGAAGGCTCATGGTGCGGCGCGGGTGCTGGTGAATTGCGCCGGGATCGGCATCGCCAAGCGGGTGTTCGGCCGCGAAGGCCCGATGCCGCTCGCCGATTTCGACAAGGTGATCCGGGTCAACCTGATCGGCTCCTTCAACATGCTGCGGCTCGCAACCGCGGAAATGTCGAAGCTGGAGCCGCTGTCGACCGGCGAACGCGGCGTCGTGATCTCGACCGCGTCGGTCGCGGCCTATGACGGCCAGATCGGGCAATCGGCCTATTCGGCGTCGAAGGGCGGCATTGTCGCGATGACGCTGCCGATCGCGCGGGAACTCGCGCAATTCGGCATTCGCGTGCTCACCATCGCGCCGGGTCTTTTCCTGACGCCGCTGCTGGCCAATCTGCCGCAAGAGGCGCAGGACTCGCTGGCGGCGGCTATACCGTTTCCGCGCCGGCTCGGCCAGGCCGACGAATTCGCCTCATTGGCAGCGCACATGATCGACAATCCGTATCTGAACGGCGAGGTGGTGCGGCTCGACGCCGCGCTTCGCATGGCGCCGCGCTAGGGGTATCGCGTGTTCGTCAACCGCAGGGACGTGCAGATCCAGTGGGGCGACTGCGACCCCGCCAACATCGTCTATTATCCGCGCTACTTCGAGATGTTCGACGATTCGACCTCGATCATGTTCGAGGCTGCCGGCTTCTCCAAGCAGGACCTCATCAAGCGATATGGCCTGGTCGGAATCCCGATGGTGGATACCCGCGCGAAATTTCACATCGCATCGACCCATGGCGACTGGATCAACATCGAAAGCCGGATCGAGAGTTTCAAGCGCTCGAGCTTCGAGGTGACCCACAAGGTGTTCAAGGGAGAGGCGCTGGCGATCGAGGCATTCGAGACCCGTGTGCTGGTCGGACGTCATCCGGATGACCCGGCGCGGCTGAAATCATCGCCGATGCCGCAGGAAATTATTGCGAAATTCACCCAGGGCTGACCCGGCGAACACATCGCGGGCAGGGCGCATCGTCTAAAGAAGGGGCTGAATTGGCAACCGGATTTTGATCTACACTGAGGAATAAAACCCGAGGGAGGAATCAATGAAATCAATCAACAAGCTTTATCTGTCCGCTGCAATGGTCGCGGCGTCGCTGGCGCTGCCGGGAAAACCTGCCCTGGCGCAATCCAATGAGATCGTGATCGGTATTTCCATCACGACGACGGGCCCGGCCGCGGCGCTCGGCATTCCCGAGCGCAACGCGCTGGAATTCGTGGCCAAGGAAATCGGCGGCGTGCCGCTCAAGGTCATCGTGCTCGACGACGGCGGCGATCCGACCAACGCCACCACCAATGCCCGCCGATTCGTGACCGAGTCCAAGGCCGACATCATCATGGGCTCGTCGACGACGCCGCCGAGCATCGCGGTGTCCAACGTCGCCAATGAAGCGGGCATTCCCCATATCGGGCTGGCGCCATTTCCGATCACGCCGGAGCGTGCGAAGTGGTCGGTCTCGATGCCGCAGCCGGTCCCGATCATGGGCAAGGTGCTGTACGAGCACATGAAGGCGCACAACATCAAGACCGTCGGCTACATCGGCTATTCGGATTCCTACGGCGATCTGTGGTTCAACGACATCAAGAAACAGGCCGTTCCGATGGGCATCACGGTCGTCGACGAAGAGCGATTTGCGCGGCCGGATACCTCGGTGGCGGGGCAGGTGCTGAAGCTGGTCGCGGCCAATCCCGATGCGATCCTGGTCGGCGCCTCCGGTACCGCGGCGGCGTTGCCGCAGACAGCCCTTCGCGAACGCGGCTACACCGGCCTGATCTATCAGACCCATGGTGCGGCGAGCATGGACTTCATCCGCATCGCCGGAAAGGCGGCGGAGGGCGTGCTGATGGCTTCGGGTCCGGTGATGGATCCCGAGGATCAGCCCGACAGCGCGCTGACCAAAAAGCCGGGACTGGCTCTCGACAAGGCCTATGAGGCCAAATACGGGGCCAACAGCCGCAGCCAGTTTGCCGGGCATTCCTACGATGCGTTTCTGGTGCTCGAGCGCGTTGTCCCGGTTGCCCTGAAGACGGCAAAGCCCGGAACGCCGGAATTCCGCGAGGCCATTCGTCAGGCGCTGCTGACCGAGCACGAAATTGCCGCAAGCCAGGGCGTCTACAATTTCACCGAAAAAGACCGCTACGGCGTCGACGATCGCTCCCGCATCATCCTGACGGTGAAGGACGGCAAATACGCTCCGGCGATGTGAGGTGTTTTCTCCCCTTCCTGCGAGGGGTGAGTGGCTAAGCAATTAGATGCCGTAATTTGACCTAACGATTTTCAATGTCTTGGCCGGGCTTACTGGCCACTCCCGTCCTTCATGCTCCGCCCCCAGACGGGATGCCCGGCAAGGGGGATGGGAGTGTGGCGATCGTTGACCGCATCACAGCTTGGTCGATCCGCGGGACAGAAGTTTCCAGTCAGCGCCTTGCTTTTGCCAGTTCATCAACACGTGGAGATTGGTGGCGCTTTTCTTGCCGTCGGCGGCGGCCTCGCTTTCGCCGACCCAGTGAAACCGCACGATCGCGGCGGGGCCGACCACGCGAATACTCACGTCCTGATATTCCAGCGACAGCCATTTCGATTTTCCGTTGGTGGCATTGGCGAGAAAGGTCGCCTTGTCCTCGACCCTTCCGTCGGAATGGCTGTAACTGAGTTCCGCAGCACTAAGCCCGTCCAATGCCTTGGCGTCGGCGGCGAACTGCGCCGCGCGGAATGCCTCGACATTCTTGGCAACGGCATCTTCATCCGCCCCTGCGAAGGCCGGGACCACGCCAAGCAGTCCAATGGCAAGCACCGGCAACATGAGCTGGCGACGATCGAAGTTCATGGTTTCCTCCGTTTTCGATTTTTATGAGGGTAGTCTTGATGAGGGCAGTCTTGCAGTCACTCTCTCATTTTGTCGAGCATTCTCCCCTCCCCGCAAGGGGGAGGGGAGCTGCGCCGCAATCGTCGCAAGCTCGATGTCTCTCTAAATCCCGCTCGCACCCTCGTGCGCAAATCCGAGATAGCTCGCGACCACGCGCGCGTTGGCCGCGATCTCGGCGGCCGGGCCGTTCAGGATCAATTCGCCGAGTTCCATCACATAGGCGCGGTCGGCGATTTTCAGCGCGGCTTGCGCGTTCTGTTCGACCAGCAGCACCGACACGCCGGCGGCGCGCAACTCGCCGATGGTGCGGAAAATATCGGCGACGATGATCGGCGCCAAACCAAGACTGGGCTCGTCCAGCATCAACAGCCGCGGTGCGCCCATCAGGGCGCGGCCCATCGCCAGCATTTGCTGCTCGCCGCCCGACAGCGTGCCCGCCAGTTGCTTGCGCCGCTCTTTTAGTCGCGGGAACAACGCGTAGACCCGCTCGAACGATTTCGCCGCGACGGCCTTGGCGATCCGAAACGCGCCGAGCTGCAGATTGTCCTCGACATTCATGGTGCCGAACAATTCGCGATGTTCCGGCACGAGGCTAAGTCCGGCCGCAACCCGGTCCTCGATATCGAGTTGGGCCATGTCGGCGCCGGCGAAGCTGGCGCGGCCCTTCAGCGGCAGGATGCCCATGATGGCATTCAAGAGCGTGGTCTTGCCGGCGCCGTTGGCGCCGATGATGGTGACGATCTCGTTGTCGGCGACATCGAGCGACACCGCGCGCACGGCTTCGACCTTGCCATAGGCGACATGCGCTTCCGACACCGACAGCAGCATGCGTGTGCCGGGATTCATGACGCGGCTCCGAGATAGGCTCTGATCACCTCGGGATTGGCCTTGATCGCGTCGGGGGTGCCTTCGGCGATCTTGGTGCCGAAGTCGAGCACCACGATACGGTCGGCCAGATTCATCACAAATCCCATGTCGTGCTCCACCAGCAGCACCGACATGCCGCCGGTGCGCAACTGGCGCAGCAGGTTTGCCAGCTGTTGCTTTTCCATGTGCCGCAAACCCGCCGCCGGCTCGTCGAGCAGCAGCAGCATCGGGTCGACGCATAATGCGCGCGCGATCTCGACGATGCGCTGCTGGCCGAGCGAGAGGCTGCCCGCGAGCATGTCGATCTGGTCGGTGAGGCCGACGCGTTCGATCTGGCGCGCGGCTTCCGCCAGCAATTTCGCCTCGTCCGACCGATCAAGGCGAAGCATGCTGGAGATCGCGCCGGCCCGGCCGCGCAGATGCGCGCCGATGGCGACGTTTTCCAGCACGCTCATGTCCGGCACCAGTTTGACATGCTGGAAGGTGCGGGCGATGCCAAGCTTCGTCACTTCCTGCGGCGGTGCGTTATCGATTTTCCGGCCGAGCACCGAGATCGTGCCGCCCGACGATGTCAGCACGCCGGTCACCAGATTGAAGGTCGTGCTCTTGCCGGCGCCGTTCGGGCCAATCAGCGCCACGATCTCGCGGGCTTTGACGTCGAAGGAGACATCATTGACCGCGATCACACCGCCGAACTGTTTGCGTGCATGGTCGATCTGCAACAGCACGGCGGAAGAACTCGCCGCTCTGGCCCGCGCCGGCAAGGTCAGGGAAGTGTCGGGCCGCACGCGACGGGGCTTGAGCGGCAAGCGTGCCACGAGCCAGGGCCAGACGCCGGTCGGCGCCAGTTGCAGCAGCACCACCAGCAATATGCCAAACACGATGGTCTCGAGCTGGCCTTCGCCGTGAAACAGATACGGCAAATAGCTCTGCAGAATTTCTTTCAGGATGACGACGATGGCCGCACCCAGCACGCCGCCCCAGACATAGCCGGCGCCGCCGACCACGGCGATGAAGAGATATTCGATGCCCGCCTGGGCGCCGAACGGCGTCGGATTGGCCGCGCGTACGAAATGCGCATAGAGCCAGCCGGACAGGCCGGCCAGCACCGCCGCATAGATAAAGACCAACAGCTTGGCGCGGGGCGTCTGCACGCCGAACGCCTCGGCGGCGATATGGCCGCGGCGAAGTGCGCGGATGGCGCGGCCGGTGCGCGAGTCCAAAAGGTTCATGGTGAGCAGCGCAGCCACCAGCACCGCGATCCAGATCACGAAATAGATCGTTCCGGGATCGATCATCCTGACCGAGCCGATCGAGAGCGGGGGAATGCTGGAAATGCCGTCATTGCGGCCGAGGAATTCGAGCTTGCTGAACAGATAAAACAGGCCGATGCCCCACGCGATGGTGCCGAGCGGCAAATAGTGTCCCGACAGTCGCACCGTGACGAGGCCGAGCACCACCGCGGCAAGGCCGCTGACCAGTAGCGACAGCGGCAGCGTCAGCCACGGCGACACGCCATAGGCCGTCGTCAGCACCGCGGTGGTATAGGCGCCGAAGCCGCAGAACGCGGCCTGGCCGAACGAGGTCAGGCCGCCGACGCCGGTCAGCAGCACCAGCCCCATCGCCACCAGGGCTGCGAGCCCGATATTGTCCAGGATCACGATCCAGAACGGCGGCAGGCCCGGAATGAACGGGATCGCCGCCATCACCAGCGCAAACGCAATGACGGGCAACCGTTGCGGCATCGCGCTCAATCCTTCTCTTCCTCGGCCGCAGGCGCCGCCAGCGACCGCAGCACGAGGACCGGAATAATCAGCGTGAAGACGATGACCTCCTTGAAGTTGCTGGCATAGAACGAGGAAAAGGCCTCGACCGATCCGACCACCAGGGCGGCGATCGCGGTGAGCGGATAGCTGACAAGGCCGCCGATGATCGCGGCAATGAAGCCCTTCAGGCCGATCAGGAAGCCGGTGTCGTAATACAGCGTCGTGATCGGCACGATCAGGATTCCGGAGATCGCGCCGATCACGGAGGCCATCAGGAATGCGAGCTGTCCCGACAGCGTGGTCCTGATTCCGACAAGCCGCGCGCCCAGCCGATTGACGGCAGTGGCACGTAGCGCCTTGCCGTAAAGCGTGAAACCGAAGAACAGCCACAGGCCGATGATAAACGCTATCGTGATGGCGTAGACGGCGATGCTCTGGCCAGTAAAACGTAACGGGCCGGCACTGAACGCTACGCTCGAGATCGGCGGCCCGCGCTGGCCCTCGGCGCCGAAAAACAGCAGACCAAAACCCTGCAGAGCGAGATGGCAGCCGACAGCGGCGATCAGCAATACCAGCACCGAGGTATGGGCAATGGGTTGAAACGCGATACGATAGAGAAACAGTCCGATCGCCGCGACGATCAACAGCGACAGCGCGATGTTGACCGCGATCGGGGCGTGGTGGCCGGCGGACCAGAATGTCAGCCCGAAGATCACGCAAGGCGCGACGATATTGACCGCGAAGGTCCGTCCGACCAGCCGCCCATGCAGCGACCTCCGGCCGGCGAAGATGTCGAGAAGAAACGCCACCACGCCCATCGCGACCGCCAGCCGCGCGGTGCCGGGCATCTGGCCGGCCGACAGCGACGCATAAGTCAGCGCGCCATAGGTGACGAACTCGCCCTGCGGAATCAGGATCACGCGCGTGACCGCGAACACCAGCACCAGCGCAAGGCCGAGCAACGCATAGATCGCGCCGTTGGTAATGCCGTCCTGCACCAGGAACAGCATGATCGTGGTGTTCAAGCGCTCCCCCTCTTGCGTCGGGCCGCTCGCAACCCTCAGGGGCCGTCCGGCAGTCCGATAACAGCAGTTGAAACAGGCTGCCGATATTTGATATGGTGGATAACAATTATCAAATATAATCTCAAGGCCCCGGCCGTTCGACGGGGGGCTTTTCAACCTACCGGGCAAAGTACCGGGATTGCGAGCCTCAAGCGATGACCGTTTCCAAGACCGCCGTCGATCTTGCCAAGGTGTCCCGTTCCGGCCGCAAGGAGGCTGCCGCCGCGGGTGCGGAGAGCGCCACATTGCAGATGGGTGAATTGTCCGAGCTGCTCGGTTATTCGCTCAAGCGCGCGCAATTGAAGGTCTTCGAGGACTTTCTGCGCTGCGTCGCGCCGCTGCAACTGACCCCGGCGCAATTTTCGGTTCTGCTGCTGCTCGACCGGAATCCGGGGCGCAACCAGACCGAAATCGCCAATACGCTGGGCATCCTGCGGCCGAATTTCGTGGCGATGCTGGACGGCCTGGAGAGCCGCGACCTGTGCGCGCGGATGCGCTCGGCCAACGATCGCCGCTCCCACATCCTTGTGCTCACCGACAGGGGCCGGGCGGTGCTGGCGCGCGCGAAAAAGCTGGTCGCCGCCAAGCACGAAGCCCGTCTCAATGAGTTGCTCGGACCCGCCAACCGCGCCGCGCTGCTGGCGATGCTGGCCAAGATCGCCGGCGAGTTTTGAACACACACCTCGTCCCGGGAGGCGCGTCAGCGCCGTCTCGAAGGATCGAATTCAGCGGGAGCCATGGTCTTCGAGACCGGCGCTGAGCGCGCCTGCCTCACCATGAGGGCTGTTAATTCACCAAAATCACCCTGACATCGTTGACATTGGTGAGCGTCGGACCGGTAAGCACCAGATCGCCGGTCGCGGCGAAGAACGCGGTGGCATCGTTGTTGTCGAGATAGGATTTGGCGTCGAGGCCGAGCGAGGCCATCCTGGCAAAAGTGCCGGCATCGACCATGGCGCCGGCGGGATCGGTCGCACTGCCGGCGCCGCCGTCGGCGCCGTCGGTATCGGCTGCGAGAGCCGAAATGCCGGACGTGTTCCTGAGCAGCCCGGCCAGCGCCAGCGCATATTCCTGATTGGGGCCGCCGCGGCCGTTGCCGCGCACGGTCACGGTGAGTTCGCCGCCGGACAGGATCGCGATGCGCTTGCCCTCGGCGCGCGCCCGCAATGCCAATTGGGCATGATCGGCGGCGACATCGCGGGCTTCGCCTTCAAGGTCCGCGCCGAGATCGATGACCTCGTAGCCGGCGTCCTTTGCGATTTTGATCGCGGCATCGAGCGAAGCCTTCGGCCGCGCGATCAGTTCGAACTGCGCGCGCGCAAAGGCGGGATCGCCGGGTTTGCAGCTCTCATTATCGGCGTCGTTGAGGGCGTCGCGGATGGCGTCGTCGACCTTAAGGTCATATTTCGCGACGATGGCGCGCGCCTCGGCCAGCGTTGTCTTGTCCGCCACGGTCGGTCCGGAGGCGATCGCGGAGGGATCGTCATGCGGCACGTCGGAGATCGCCAGCGTCACGATGTCGGCGCGGCGCCCGGCGCGGGCGAGCCGTCCGCCCTTGATCCGCGACAGGTGCTTGCGCACGGTGTTGACCTCGCCGATCGGCGCGCCCGAGCGCAGAAGCGCGCGGGTGACTTGTTGCTTCTGCGCAAACGACACGCCCTGGACCGGTGCGATCCAGTTCGCCGAGCCGCCGCCCGACAGCAGCACCAGCAGGAGATCGTCGACGTCGGCGTCCGCGGCCAGCCGCAGGCTTTCCTCCGCGCCCTTCAGTCCGGCCTCGTCGGGCACCGGATGACCGGCCTCGATCACCTTGATCCGCCGTGTCGGCACGCCATGGCCATGGCGGGTGGTGGCGACGCCCGAGAGCCTTGATGGCGCAAGTCCAAGCCGGTCGAGATAATGCCGTTCGGCGGCCGCCGCCATCGCGGCTGCGGCCTTGCCGGCGGCCAGGCAGATCACCCGGCCTTTCGGTGCGGGGCGCAGATGCGCCGACAGCACGACATCGGGATGGGCGGCGGCGACCGCGGCATCGAAGATCGCGCGCAGCAGAGGGCGTTTGTCGGTCATCGCTTCCCTCGATTCCAGATGGACAACATGCGGCGCCGGTTATCCACCCCATTGCCGCAAAAGAAAACCCCGGCGGCGAACCGGGGGCACCATAAGAGAATCTCCAGGCCAATCCTGACTTTAAGCCCGGATTGAATCGCTATTCGAGCGGCGTGTCGCGATGGTCTCGGGTGCGGCCAACACCCGGGTCGCGGCTGCGACGCGCAATTGCAAAATCCAAAAAACTGCAACGCATGTACCGATGTCTGCTCGGAACCGCATCGCTGACTGCGGCAAAGAAAATCAACCGCATTGCCTTTTTGAGCTTTTGTAATACAATCTGCTAATAGGATTTGCTGTGAGTGAGTGGAACGCTCCAGGGTTTGGTGCGGGCTGCGGCTAATAAATTGCAGATTTGACGCGAACGAGGGGTTGGTTACGCCTTGAGGGATTGAAAGCTGGCCGAATTGGTTCGGTTGCGGATTCGCAAGCGGCTCCCGCCGTCATCGGGATAAATTCCCGTTGTGCGAATGCGAACGCGCAGGTGATTGCGTTCTCACCCACCGCAAATTACGATTTCGATAGTTGCGCATTTCGACAACTACACACTGAGCCGGAGGATACCGCGACGTAAGCTAAAAAACATAAACATAAAACATCGGGAGGAATCAGAAATGCCTGTTACTCGGACATCTGCCCTTCGCTACACGACACGATCGCTTGCTCTCGCTACGTTTCTTTGCGGTGGTATGGTCGCCACCGGATTAAGCGGAACCCCCGCCGCGGCGCAGGGTATCTCCGCCATCGAGCACGCCAAGCCCGGCGACTGGCCGAGCTACCATCGCACCTACGACGCCCAGCGCTACAGTCCTCTTGATCAGATCAACAAGGACAACGTCAAACATCTGCATGTGGCGTGGACTCATCAGCCCGGCGATATCACGCAAGGTCTGCAGGCGACCCCGATAGCGGTCGACGGGATCATCTACTACGCGGGATCGTTCAACCGCGTCTTCGCTCTCGACGGAGCCTCGGGCGACGAGATCTGGCACTACTATCCGGTGATCAAGGATGGCGTGGAAAAGCTTCCGACGGCGCCCTATACGCGCGGCGTCGCGGTCGCCAACGGCATGGTCTTCATCGGCACGATGGACGGCCGCGCCATTGCCCTCGACCAGAAGACCGGAAAAGAAGTGTGGAAGACGCAACTCGTCGACACCATGAAATGCGGTTGTCTGTTCACGTCGCCTCCGTTGGCCGTCAAGGGCAAGGTGATCTACGGCTCGACGCAAGGCGGCATCGCAGCGCGCGGCGGCGGCATTTTCGGCGTCGATCAGAAGACCGGCAAGCAGGCCTGGTACTTCGACCCGGTGCTGGAAGGCAAGGAACACTGGGGCACCAACAGCTTCGGAGAATCCAGCGCCAAATATGCCGGCGTTGGTGCGTGGCACGTCGGCAGCTACGACCCCGAACTCGACCTCTTGTACTGGGGCACCTCCAATCCGTCCCCATGGTTCGACTGGGCGGCGCCTGAGGACGGTCCCAAGGGCTATTTGCGCAAGGAAGGCTCAGGAGCCCGGCCCGGCGACAATCTCTACTCCTCGTCAGTCCTGGCGTTGCGTCCGGATACCGGCGAGCTGGTCTGGTATCACCAGGAGCATCCGCACGACGAATGGGACTTTGACGCTACCCTGGGCGAGTTCGTGCTCGTCAATGTCGGCGACAAGAAGCTCATGATCCATCAGGCCAAGAGCGGCTATGTGTTCATCTACGACCGCACCAATGGCGCAGTCCAGAACGCGTGGACGATCAATGAGCACGTCACTTTCGTCAAGTCGATCGATCCGAAGACCGGAGAGCTGATCGGTCGCAATCCGCCGGTGACGGACCCGAACCACATGTTCTGCCCGTCATTCCTCGGCGGACGCAGCTGGAACGCCGGCTCCTATAATCCCGAGACGAAAATCTGGTACAACTCGCGCCAGGAACTCTGCATGATCGTCAAGAACTCATGAGGAGAAACCGGTCATGGAGCCGCTGCCGGCCTGGTATGTTGGCGGCGACATGTCCTGGGCAGCACCTCCCGGCGACAAGGTCCACGGCGCACTCGACGCCTGGGATCCGATGACCGGCAAGAAAAAGTGGTCGGTGCGGGACGACTATCCGCGCATCTCCACCGTTCTTTCGACCAAGGGCGGTCTGGTATTCAGCGGCGACATGAAGGGTAACCTCTTCGCTTATGATGCCGACAACGGCAACCAGGTCTGGAAGTTCAACATGGGGTCCGCCTGCCGCGGCGGCATCATCAGCTACGAGTCTCACGGCCAGCAATACATCATGGCCCCGAGCGGGATAGGGGGCGGCGTGCCGGGTGTGGTGGCGAACGTGCTTCCGGAAGTGAAGGACTTCCCGGCCGGCGGAACCTTGTTCGCCTTCAAGGTCTCCGACTAACGGAGCCTTCAACTGTCACTCGAACAGAGGGAGAGGGGGCGCAAGCCACCCTCTCCCGGAGCTTGAAGCAATGATCAGACCTATGTTGCGGCGAGGCGCCCTGGCTGCGCTTCTGACACTTGCGCCATTTTTTTCGGTTCACGCGGCTCTCGGCGGGTCCGACGAAGAACTGCCGCCGCCCGACAAAACCGCCGGCGTCGATCTGCGCGATCCGGCGGTGATCGCCAAGGGCATCGAAATACTGTCCGGCACTTGCGGCGGCTACTGCCACGGCAGCGAAGGCCGGGGCGCCAAAGGGCCATCCTTACGCAATCGCATTGAACTCACCCCCGAGATGCTGCACACGACGATCACCTTCGGTCGCAAGCGCGCCGGTCACCTGATGCCGGCATGGGGCGGTGCCCTGTCCGACGAGAAGATCTGGACGGCGGTTGCGGGGATCGTCTCATTGCGGCACGCCGACCCTGATCCCGCGCCCGCGCCCGAAAACCAGCCGCCCACGCATTGATCGTCGAAGCGCCCGCTTGCGGCGTAACCGCGGCGGCTGGGTTGGGTCGAGCCGGTCAAGCCACATCAAAGGGTGTGGTCGATGGCCTGCTTTGAGATGCGCAGTGATTGATTCACGAAAATTGTACGTTAAGGCTGCAGGGCAGCACTGCTGCTCCATCTTTGGCACAAACTGCACATCACTTCGGTGCTGAGTTGGATTACCATGCCAAATCGGCGATACTGGATCGTATGCCTGAACGGCTTCAAGGACGAACACCATGAGAAGTGGATTGATTTGCCTGACGTTTGCAATCTCCATTATTCCAGCCGTTGCGAATGCGCAGCTAACCATCGATATGGGCCGCATTACATGCGGCGAATATCTCGCCATGCCGCCGTCACAATCGGACAATTTCTCCGCCTGGATGAGCGGCTGGTTCAGTTACAAGAACGACAGGCCCTTTGTGGATCTTGTTGTGCATCAGAAAAACATCGCAAGCGTGAAAGAGTGGTGCAAATTTCATCAGGGCGAGAGTGTCATGATGGGTTTGAAAAAAGCGATAGTCATTGATTGATGGACTGGAAATCGGAGGATTGCCATGAGATATCGTGCTCTTGCCGTTGGCGTGGCTTTGGTTGCCGCGGCCTCAGCACCCGCCGCGGCTCAGGTCAAGCTGGACATGAACAAGCTCACTTGTGGCGATTGGCTGGGATACGGCCCGGCGAACCGGGATTTTGTCAGATTTTTCATGAGCGGCTACTACAGCGCGGCAGCGAACAATGATGTTTTGGACTACAATCGCCTGCAAAAGAATTCCGCGAAGGTGATGGCCTATTGCAAGAAGCACAAACCCGACACGCTGCCGACCGCCATTAAAAAGAGCGCAAGCTAGGCTCTGTTGAGCGTCTCGCGTTATCAATATCCGCCGAGCAATTCGCGCAACATGCTAATTCGGTGAATTGCCGTACTGGTCCAAACCGGCCGATTTTTCTGCCATCGCAAAGCCCCCGCAGCGAACTGCGTGGGCTTTGCGTGAATTCGGCCGGCGCCCAACCAATGCGCGCGGGAAGCCCTCAGCCTCCGACGTCGGCGCTGATGACCTCGCCGAACAGCTCCCACTTCTCGCCCTTGAACTTCATCAATTGAAGCTGGCTGAGCGGGGCAAAGTCGGTCGGGCTGGTATTGACCTTGATGCCGGGCAGCAGGACCTCGGTCCGGAAATCCTTGAGGTTGGCCGCCTGCTTCATGACGTTCTCGCGGGTGAGGTCGTCACCGCACTGCGTCAGCACCTGAACCAGGGTCTGTGCCACGCCGTAACCGACCACCGTGCTGCCATCGAGCTTGTTGCCTTCCGGGAAGTCCTTGGCGAGAAAAGCGTAGAACTGCTTCATCCCGGGATCGTTGTCCCACTGCGGATCGGAGGCGTCCTTCAGATAGGCAGCGGAGATGATGTTCTGCGAATTCTCGTAACCGGCCGGCTTGATGACGCTGCCGACCGAGGCCGACACGTTGTTGAGGAAATGGGTCGTCTTCCACTCGATCTCGGCAATCTTCTTGATGGCCTGCGCGGCGAATTTCGGCGTCGTGATATTCATGAACACATCGGCGCCGCTGGATTTGAGCTTGACGATGTGGTTATCGACCGTCGGCTCGCGTGGTCTCGTAGCTTTCCTCGGCGATGATCATGGAGGCGGCCTTGGACCCGAGCCCGTCCTTCAGGCCCTTGAGATAGTCCTTGCCGTAGTCGTCGTTCTGGTACAGCACCGCGATCTTCGCGTTCGGCATCTGCTTTAGAATGTACTTGGCGTAGATCTGGGCCTCGCTCTGGTAGTTCGGCTGCCATCCCATGGTCCACGGAAAATCCTTGGGATCGTTCCACTTGGTGGCGCCGGTGGCGACGAACAGTTGCGGCACCTTCTTCGAATTCATGTATTTGTGAATAGCCGAATTCGGCGGCGTGCCGAGGCCATTGAAGATCAGCAATACCTCGTCGCTCTCCACCAGCTTGCGCGCCTGCTCGACCGTCTTCGGCGGGCTGTAGGCATCGTCATAGCTGATGAAGTTGATCTTGCGGCCATTGATGCCGCCGGCGTCGTTGATCTTCTTGAAGTAGGCGGCTTCGGTCTTGCCGATCACGCCGTAGGCGGACGCGGGGCCGCTGTAGGGCATGATGTTGCCGATCTTGATTTCGGTATCGGTGGCGCCGGGGTCGTATTTCTTCTGCGCGAGCGCGCCGCTGCTCGACGCGGCGAGCATCATGAGCGCAGCCGAGGCAATCGCTAGTCTGTTGGGGGCAACAGCCATTTCGAATCTCCCATGGATGGATGTGTGTGTGCGTCCTTCTTTTGTTGATTGAAATTTTGTGTGACGCGGCCGGATTGAATACCATTTGGCGGCAGCCATCAAGAAAAAGCCCCGGCGAAACCGGCGCCGGGGCTGCTTCTTTAGTAGCCAGCCGGGCGGATTTAGTAGTCAGCCAGCCCGGCACGGCGGAATGTCAACCGCCGGCGTCGGCGCTGATGATGTCGCCGAAGCGCTCCCATGTGCCGCCCTTGAAGCGCATCAGCTGCAATTGCGACAGCGGAGCAAAGTCGGTCGCCGATGTGTTGATCTTGACGCCCGGCAATAGCCCGCCCAGTTCAAGGTCCTTGATGCCGGCGGCATGCTTCATGACGTTCTCACGGGTAAGGTCATCGCCGCACTGCTGCAGCACGTAGGTGATTGTTTGCGCGGCGGTGTAGCCGTAGATCACCGAAGCATCGGTGCGGTTGGCTTCCGGAAAATACTTGTCGAGGAATTCGTTCCAGGCCTTCATGCCCGCATCGTTCTTCCACTGCGGATCGGTCGGATCCTTGAGATAGGCCGACGAGACGATGCCCTGCGCATTCTCAGGACCTGCGGGCGTGATCACGCCGCCAATCGATGCGCTGACATTGTTGAGGACGTGAAGCGGCTTCCACTGAATCTCGGCCAGCTTGCGGATCGCCTGCGCGGCGAATTTCGGACTGGTGATGTTGAGGAAGACGTCGGCATTGGACGATCGCAGCTTGACGATATGGGTATCGATGGTCGGCTCCGAGGTCTCGTAGCTGTCCTCCGCCACGATCATCGATGCCGCCTTGGCGCCGAGACCGTCTTTCAAGCCCTTGAGGTAGTCCTTGCCGTAATCGTCGTTCTGATACAGCACGGCGATCCTGGCGTCGGGCTTCTCCTTCAGGAGATATTTAGCATAGATCCGGGTCTCGCTCTGGTAGCTGGGCTGCCAGCCCATGGTCCACGGAAATTCCTTGGGGTCGTTCCACTTGGTGGCGCCGGTGGCGACGAACAGTTGCGGGATCTTCTTGGTGTTCATGTATTTCTGGATCGCCGAATTCATCGCGGTGCCCAGCGAGTTGAAGATCAGCAGCACCTCGTCGCTCTCGACCAGCTTGCGCGCCTGCTCGACCGTCTTCGGCGGGCTGTAGCCGTCGTCATAGCTGACGAAGCTGATCTTGCGGCCGTTAATGCCGCCTTCGGCATTGACCTTCCGGAAATAGGCTTCCTCGGTCTTGCCGATCACGCCATAGGCGGAAGCGGCTCCGCTATACGGCATGATGTTGCCGATCTTGATTTCGGTGTCGGTGGCGCCGGTGTCATATTTCTTTTGCGCCAGCGCGCCGCTGCTGGTGGCGGCGAGGAGCGCGAGGGCGGCCGCAACGGCTGCCCCGCGCAACTGGATAACGGGCATCTGGATCTCCCTGTCCTGGTTGAGTGCGTTTCCTGGAAGCTCTGTCGGCTTCTGCCTGTATTGAATACCCTTCGAGGATATCCATCAACAAAAAGGCCCCCTGCGATGAGTTCGCAGGAGGCGTTATTTGGTCGAACAGGCCAGGACGTCAGCCGCCGACCTCGGCGCTGATGATGTCGCCAAACAGGTGCCAGGTTTCGCCCTGGAGTTTTTCCAGCCGCAGTTGCTCGATCGGAGCAAAGTCGGTCGCACTTGTCTTGATCCTGATGCCGGGCAGCAAGCCGTCCAATTCCAGGCCCTTGATGCTGGCCGCCTGCTGCATGACGTTTTCACGCGTCAAATCGTCACCGCACTGCTTCAGCACATACACCATGTTCTGCGCGACGGTGTAGCCATAGACCACGAACGCGTCGTTTCGGTTGGCTTCGGGATAGTATTTGTCGAGGAAGGCGTTGAAGGTCTTCATCCCCTTATCGTCCTTCCACTGCGGGTCGGTTGGATCCTTGATGTAGGCCGCCGAGATAATGTTCTGCGCGGCGTCGAACCCGGCTGGCTTGATGGTGGCGCCGATCGAACTCGATACGCTATTGAGGAAGTGAACCGGCTTCCATTCGATCTCGGCGGTTTTCTTGATCGCCTGCGCGGCGAATTTAGGAATCGTAATGTCGACGAACACGTCGGCACCGCTCGACTTCAGCTTGACGATCTCCGAATCGATGGTGGGCTGCGTGGTCTCGTAGCTCTGTTCGGCAACGATCATCGAGGCCGCCTTGGCGCCGAGCCCGTCCTTGAGGCCTTTCAGGTAGTCCTTGCCATAGTCGTCGTTCTGGTAAAGCACGGCGATCTTGGCGTTGGGCAAATTCTTGAGAATGTATTTCGCGTAGATCTGGGTTTCACTCTGGTAGCTGGGCTGCCAGCCCATCGTCCACGGAAAGTCCTTCGGATCGTTCCATTTGGTGGCGCCGGTGGCGACGAACAATTGCGGCACCTTCTTCATGTTCATGTATTTCTGGATCGCCGAATTTGGCGGCGTGCCCAGCCCGTTGAAAATCAACAGCACCTCATCGCTCTCCACCAGCTTGCGGGCCTGCTCGACGGTTTTAGGCGGGCTGTAGGCGTCGTCGTAGGAGATGAAGTTGATCTTGCGGCCGTTGATGCCGCCCTCGGCATTGATTTTCCTGAAATAGGCCTCTTCGGTCTTGCCGATCACGCCGTAAGAGGATGCCGGTCCGCTATAGGGCATGATATTGCCGATCTTGATCTCGGTGTCGGTGGCGCCGGTGTCGTATTTCTTTTGCGCGAGCGCGCCGCTGCCGGTTGCGGCGAGTATCGCGAAGGCGGCGGAAAAGGCTCCTAATCGCAAGTAGAGAGCAGCCATTTTGATCTCCCTGGTTTGATCTCCTTGGTTCGGTCGAATGCCTGGTTTTTGATTGGAAGCGCTTGCTGGCTTCTGGCGGGATTGAATACCCTTCGAGGGTGTCCATCAACAAAAAGGCCTCCTGCGATCAGCTTGCAGGAGGCATCATTTAGTCGAACAAGGCCGGCGTGTATTCCATCCGGTCGGAAAACGTACCGGGCCGGGGCCGATGCAACAAAACCCTAGTTGCTCAGTTCGCCGCTGATGATGTCGCCGAACAGGTCCCACTTCTCGCCCTTGAACCGCATCATCTGAAGCTGGTCGATCGGAGCGAAATTGGTGGCGCTGGTGTTGATCTTGATGCCGGGCAGCAAGGTGTCGGGCGTGAAGTCCTTCAGGCTCGCCGCCTGCTTCATGACGTTTTCGCGGGTCAGGTTGTCGCCGCACATCTGAAGCACCTTGGCCATGGTCTGCGCCGCGCCGTAGCCGTACACCACGGAGCCGTCGAGCTTGTTGGCTTCGGGAAAGTACTTCTCAAGGAACGCATAGAATTTCTGCATGCCGGGGTCGCTGTCCCATTGCCGGTCGGCGCCGTCCTTGGCGTAGGCGGCGGAAAGAATGCCTTGCGCGTTTTCGAATCCCGCCGGTTTCATCACGCCGCCGACCGAGGCCGAGACATTGGCGACGATATACAGCGGCTTCCATTCGATCTCGGCGAGCTTCTTGATCGCCTGTGCCGCGAATTTCGGAGTGGTGATGCTGACGAACACGTCGGCGCCGCTGGCTCTCAGCTTGACGATGTGACCGTCGATCGCGGGCTCCGAGGTCTCGTAGCTTTCCTCGGCTGTTATCATCGAGGTCTTGGCGCCGAGCCCGTCCTTCAGGCCCTTGAGGTAGTCTTTGCCGAAGTCGTCGTTCTGGTAGAGCACGGCGATCTTGGCGTCGGGCTTCTCCTTTATCACATACTTCGCGTAGATCCGCGCTTCGCTCTGATAGCTGGGCTGCCACCCCATGGTCCAGGGAAAGTCCTTCGGATCGTTCCACTTGGTGGCGCCGGTGGCGACGAACAGCTGCGGCACCTTCCTGGCGTTGAGATATTTCTGGATCGCCGAATTCGACGGCGTACCCAGCGAATTGAAGATCAGCAATACCTCGTCGCTCTCCACCAGCTTGCGCGCCTGCTCGACGGCTTTCGGCGGGCTGTAGCCATCGTCATAGCTGATGAAAGTGATCTGGCGGCCGTTGATGCCGCCCTCGGCATTGATCTTGTTGAAGTAGGCTTGCTCGGTCTTGCCGATCACGCCATAGGCGGAGGCCGGACCGCTATAGGGCATGATGTTGCCGATCCTGATTTCGGTATCGGTGGCGCCGGCGTCATATTTCTTCTGGGCAAGTGCGCTGCCGTCGGTGGCAGCGAAAGCGATGATCGCCGTCGCGAACGCGGCGATACGTAATTCTTGCTTGGAAAGCATAGTCTTTCCTCACTCCTCAGTTTTTCTTGAGCTTGCCGATCAGGTGCTGGGCAACCATCGCCACCTGTCGCGCGCCGTGCGGGACCAGGTAGATGACGAGGAACAGCAACACGCCGAACACCGCACCGGACAGCCCCTTTGAAATTCCCTCCGCTATGTTCGGTACGAAGATGATGAAGGCCGAACCCACGATCGAGCCGGGCAACCAGCCGACGCCGCCGACCACCATGCCGAGAAACAGCGAGATCGCAAAGGTGATGGTGTAGCTGTCCGGTGCGACGAACTGCACGGCGATGGCGCCGAGGCCGCCGGCCACGCCGGTGATGCCGGCCGAGACGCCGAACGCCAGCGTCTTGTAGAGCGCGACGTCGATGCCCATCGCGGAGGCCGCGATCTCGTTGTCGCGGATCGCCATGAAGGCGCGGCCGGAGCGGGATCTCAGCAGATTGACCGAGAAGATATAGATCGCGATCGAGATCGCGAGCGTGAAATAGTACAGCCACATGTCCTGCGAGATCTTATGGCCGAATAGCGAAGCGATCGGCGAATCCGGCTTGGTCACCACCAGCCCTTGCACGCCTCCGGTCCAGTGCTCGAACACGCCGAGCTTCAACAGCTGTGGCATCGCGGTCGCCAGCGCAAATGTCGCCAGCGCCAGATAGACCCCGCTGAGGCGCAGCGCCGGCTGGCCAAACAGGAATCCGAAGACAAAGCAGATGATGCCCGCGATCGGCAAGGTCAGGGCGTAGTTGATGTCGGCGTGCTCCATCAGGATCGCCGAGGTATAGGCGCCGACCGCGTAAAATGCGCTCTGGCCCAGCGAGAACTGGCCGCTGCCGCCGGTCAGGATGTTCAGCGCCAGCACCGCAAGCGCATAGATCAACAACATCGTGAGCTGGAAGATGATGAAGTTCTTCACCAACAGCGGCACGACGATCAAGAGCGCCAATATCACCAGCGAGGTTCCGTAGCCGAGCGTCATGGCCCTCTTGGGCACGGCATCGATCGCCGGCGCTTCGGTGACGACTTCCTGGACTGCGCTCATGATCAAACTCGCTTCACGATGGGCCGGCCAAACAGGCCGGCGGGTTTGACGACCAATACGGTGATAATCAGCGCCAGCGCGATCGGCAGTTTCAGTTCATTGCCGACGTTCGGAATGTAGGTTCCGGCGAGATTCTCGAAGATGCCGACCAGGAAGCCGCCGATCACCGCGCCGAACGGGCTGGTGAGGCCGCCGAGCACGGCGGCGGCAAATCCATAGATCAGCACGCCGAGCATCATGTTCGGTTCGAGGAACACTACAGGCGCGATCAACATGCCGGCGATGGAACCGATCGCGGTCGCCATGCCCCAACCGAGCGCGATCATCCAGCTGGTGTTGATTCCGACCAGCCGGGCCGATTCAGGCAGCGATGCGGCGGCGCGCATCGCGAGGCCGACGCGCGTGAACCGGAAGAAAAAGAAAAGGAGCAGCAGCAAGACCAGCGTGACGCCGATCATGCCGGCCTGATGGGTAGAGATGAGCTGACTGCCCAGAAATGGCGACGATCCGAACGGCGTCGGGAATTGCTTGATGGTGAAGTCCCAGATCAGGCCGGTGCAGGAGTTGATGATGGCAAACAGCGCGATGAAACCGGCGACGTTGGTCAGGATCGGCGCCTTGGCCAGCGGTTTGAACAGCACCCGTTCAATCAGGATGCCGCCGATGAACGAAAACACCAGCGTGATCAGGAACGCTCCCCAATAGGGCACGCCCCATTGGATCAACTGCCAGGCGACGAAGGTCGAGAACGTCGCCATCTCGCCCTGGGCGAAATTGAGATGATCGATCGCCTGGTAGATCATGACGACGGCGAGCGCCATGCAGGCATAGATCGCACCGGTGGCGATGCCGGCCAGGATTTGGTTGGTAAAAAGCTCCATTGTCCCGGCTCCTCAGTAACCCAGATAGGATTTACGGACGTCTTCGTTGTTGGCGATTTCGGTGGCAGTTCCCGACATCACGATGCGGCCGGTCTCGATGACATAGGCCTTGTCGGCGAGCTCCAGCGCCAGCTGCGCGTTCTGCTCGACCACCAGGATGGTCACCTTGTCCTCGCGATTGATCTTGCCGAGGATCTTGAACAGGTCGCGCACGATCAGCGGCGCGAGGCCGAACGACGGCTCGTCCAGCAGCATCAGCCTTGGCCGCAACATCAAGGCGCGAGCGACCGCGAGCATCTGCTGCTCGCCGCCCGACAGCGTTCCGGCCTGCTGGGTGTGGCGCGCCTTCAGCACCGGGAAATGATCGTACATCCGCTCGATGTCGGAGACGATCCCGGCCTTGTCCTTGCGCGTGATCGAGCCGAGCTGAAGATTTTCTTCCACTGTCATGGTGGTGAAAGTGCCGCGGCCTTGCGGCACATGGGCGATGCCGAGGCGGACGATGTTTTCGGTCGAGCGGCCGGCAAGGGCTGCGCCTTCGAATTCGATCGAGCCGGTGGTGCGCACCATGTTGCAGATCGCGCGCAGGGTCGTGGTCTTGCCGGCGCCGTTGGCTCCCAGCAGCGTGGTCAGGCTGCCTTCATTGAGACCGAACTCGAGACCATGGAGCGCCTGGACCTGGCCGTAATAGGCCCGCAGATCCCTTACATTGAGCATGGTGGTCATTGGTCCTTGCTCCCCAGATAGGCCTTGATGACATCCGGGTCGGACTGCACCGCCGCCGGCGTGCCCTCGGCAAGCTTGCGGCCGAAATTCAACGCGACCACGTGGTCGGCGATCGACATCACCAGGCCCATGTGATGTTCGACCAGCAGCACGGTCATCTTCCGCTCGTCGCGAATCCGGCGGATCAGGTCGCCGAGCACGTGGACTTCCTCGTGGTTGAGGCCGCCGGCCGGCTCGTCGAGCAGCAGGATCTTCGGATCGGCGGCGAGCGCCCGCGCCAGCTCCACGCGCTTCTGGGTGCCGAACGGCAGGCCGGAAACCGTGAGATGGGCGACCTCTTCGAGGTTGAGATAGCCCAGGATTTCGTGGACGCGCTTGTTGAGCGCGGCCTCGCCGCGGCGGACCCAGGGTAGTTTCAGCGAGTCGCTGAAAATGTCGCTGTTGGTGCGGGCATGGGTGCCGACCCGGACATTGTCCAGCACCGAAAGATTGGGAAAAAGTGCTACGTTCTGGAAGGTGCGACCAATGCCGATTTCGGCGATCCGGTGCGGCGGGCGCTTCAGGATGCTTTGGCCCTCCATCAAGATGTCGCCGGCGCTCGGCTGGTAGAGCCGGCTCAGGCAATTGAAGAGGGTGGTCTTGCCGGCGCCGTTCGGCCCGATCAGGCCGAGGATCTGGCCCTGATGCATGTCAAAGGACACGCCGTTCAACGCCACGATGCCGCCGAACACGACGCTGACGTCGCGAACCGCAAGCAGGGGATCCTGTCCCTGCGCGAGTTGTGCCTGCGTCATCGCGTTGCGCCCGAATGTCGCGTTGAGCCGCAATGACCATGCGAGTTCGCCCGCCGGTCATCACGGTAGCGATGCGGGCTACCTGATCCCCTCAACCACACGTGCAACTCTCCCTCCTGCTTTTAACTTTTTGTTTGCTGCTTTTTTTGATTGCGGCGCGGCACCGCCGAGCGCCGTCTCGATGTTCCTTACCATCGCCACAAGGCGAGGTCCAATATCGCTGCGCAGCCGGTCTTCCGTAAAACGGAATGCAGGCGCGCCACAATTAAACGCGTAAGGACCAGTTCCGTCGTTAAGCTTGAGGGCTACGCCGACCGCGTGGACGTCGTCCTGCCACTCGCCTGCCGAGATCGCAAAGCCAAGCTTCTCCACGGTTTCGCCGGCGCGTTCGATGCCATCGCGCATCCGGGGCCAACGATTGCCATAGTGCTCGCGGATTTCGCGCAATAAAGAGGCACGCTCGTCATCCGGCAGTGCCCAAATATAGGCACGGCCCATCGCGGTGGTGGCGATCGGGATTCGCGAGCCGACATCCAGTTGAACGCCCAGTGTGAGGCCGTTGCGGCTTTGTCCGAAGTAAATCATGCTGAGACGGTCGCGACCGCCGACCGCAACGGCCCCGCCGGTCTCGCGCATGACCTGCTCGCGGTAGGATTCGGACAAATGCCGAACGCCGAGGTTTGCAAGGGCGGCATACCCCAGCGCCATGGCTGATGGCGCCAACTGATATTTCTCGAACCGGGGAACCGGTGTAAGGTAACCGAGCTTGGTCAAAGTATAGGTCAGCCGCGAAACGGTCGGCTTTGGCAAGTTGGTACGGGCCGCGATCTCTTGATTGCCAAGAAGCCCGTCGTTGGGTTGGAATGCGCGCAATACATCAAGCCCGCGGGAAAGCGCGACGACGAAGCTGCGATCAGTCGTCACTTTCTTGCCTGGACGTTTCATTGCCTGCTGCTGCGCGGACCTCGTTGACAAGGGACGTGCTTCAAAATAACCCTCCGTGTCAAGATGTGGAATTGAATTCCGCAGTGCGAAATTCATCAAGATCAGGATACCGAGGGAGAAACGCGTGAACGAAGTGGTCAAGCTCGAGCGTCATGACGTGGTCGCCATTGTCACGATCAACAATCCTCCCGTGAATGCGCTCAGCGCCGGCGTCCGCGGCGGTATTCTGGAGTGCATGAAGAGCGCCATCGCGGATCCGGAAGTGAAGGCGATCGTCCTGACCTGCGGCGGCCGTACGTTTATCGCCGGCGCCGACATCACAGAATTCGGCAAGCCGCCGAAGCCGCCGGGCCTGCAGGAGGCGCTGGTCGCGATGGAGAACAGCCCGAAGCCGATCATTGCCGCCATTCATGGCACGGCGCTCGGCGGCGGCCTCGAAGTGGCGCTCGCCTGCCACTTCCGGGTGGCGACCAAGGAGGCCAGGTTGGGCCTGCCCGAGGTGAAGCTCGGCCTGCTGCCGGGCGCCGGCGGCACGCAGCGGCTGCCGCGCGCGGTCGGTCCTGAACTGGCGGTCAAGATGATCGTCGGTGGCGACCCGATCAGCGCGACTGAAGCGCTCAAGCACGGCCTGATCGAGGAAATCGTCGAAGGCCCGGCCTCCGGCGGTGAGGCGTTTGCCCGCAAGGTGCTGGCCGAAAAGCGTCCGCTGCGCAAGCTGCGCGACGACGACAGCAAGCTCGCGGCGGCCAGGGCCGACCGCTCGATCTTCACCAGCGCGGTTGCCGCCCTGACCAAAAAGGCGCGCGGGCTGGAAGCGCCGTTTGCCGCTGCGGACGCGGTCGGCGCCGCCATCGACCTGCCGTTCGATGAGGGCCTGAAGAAGGAACGCGAGGGCTTCCTCAAACTGGTGGCGAGCGATCAGTCGAAGGCGCAGCGTTATGCTTTCTTCTCCGAGCGCGAAGCGGCCAAGGTCGCGGGCGTCCCTGAGGGCACCAAGCCGCGTCCGGTCGAGCGGGTCGCCATCATCGGTGCCGGCACCATGGGCGGCGGGATCGCGATGTCATTTGCCAATGCCGGTATCCCGGTGACGCTGATCGAGACCGGCGAGGAGCAGCTCAAGCGCGGCATGGGCGTGATGCAGAAGAACTACGAGGCGACCGCGGCGCGCGGCGGCATTCCAGCCGATGCGCCGGCCAAGCGCATGGGCCTGATCACGGGCGTGGTCGGGCTCGAGAACGTCAAGGACGCCGACCTGATCATCGAAGCCGTGTTCGAAACCATGGCGATCAAGAAAGAGGTGTTCACCGCACTGGACAAATTCGCCAAGCCCGGCGCGGTCCTGGCGTCCAATACGTCCTATCTCAACATTGACGAGATAGCGAAGGTGACCAAGCGTCCGCAGGACGTGCTCGGTATGCACTTCTTCTCGCCCGCCAACGTAATGAAGCTGTGCGAGATCGTGCGCGCTGAAAAAACCGCGCCGGATGCGCTGACGACCGCAGTCGCGGTGGCGCGCAAAATTGCAAAAGTGCCGGCGGTGGTCGGCGTCTGCGACGGCTTCGTCGGCAACCGGATGCTGGCGCAGCGCGGCAAGCAGGCGGAGAAATTGCTGTTCGAGGGTGCGTTACCGCAGCAGGTCGACGCGGTCGTGACCAAGTTCGGCATGCCGATGGGGCCGTTCGCGATGGGCGATCTGGCCGGCCTCGATATCGGCTGGCGCTCGCGCCAGGATCGCGGGATCAAGTCGGAAATCGCCGACGCGCTGTGCGAAGCTGGCCGCTTCGGCCAGAAGACCGGCAAGGGCTATTACAAATATGAGGCCGGCTCGCGCGCGCCGCTGCCCGATCCGGAAGTCGAGAAGCTGATCGACGAGACCCTGCAGCGGTTGGGGCGCAAGCGCCGCGTGGTCAGCGACGACGAGATCCTCGAGCGCATGATGTACCCGATGATCAACGAAGGCGCGCGAATTCTTGAGGAGAAGGTCGCCGCACGTCCGAGCGATATCGACGTGATCTGGCTCTATGGTTATGGCTGGCCGATCTATCGCGGCGGCCCGATGTTCTATGCCGATTCCGTCGGCCTCAAGCACATCGCGGACCGGCTGTCGTTCTATGCCAAGGAGACCGACGATCCGAGCCTCGAACCGGCGCCGCTGCTGAAGCGGCTCGCCGCGGAAGGCAAGACCTTCGCGTCGCTGGCGGCATCGAAGGCGGCGTGATGCGATTGGAAATGATGCCTATCCTCTCGCTCGGTTGCACCTCTCCCATGGGGAGAGGTCGGATCGCTTTTGCGATCCGGGTGAGGGGTTACGGCATATCGATAGACCGTACCCCCTCACCCCGGCCCTCTCCCCATGGGAGAGGGAGGACTCATCAAACCGCGAGACGCTGACGAATGCATCCCGGCGAGCAATTCTATCCGCAAGGCGTCCGGTGGGACGATGCGATCACGCGCGGGACGCTGCCCGATCTGTTGTCGACGGCGGCTGTGGAATTTGCCGCGCGGCCGGCGATCGAATTCCGCGACCGCCCCATCAGCTACGCCGAACTCGAAGCCATGGCCGAACTGGCGGCGTCCGCCTTCCTGCGCGCCGGCTACGGCAAGGACAATTCGGTCGCGCTGTTCCTCGGCAATTCGCCGGACCATCCGGTGAATTTCTTTGGCGCGCTGAAAGCCGGCGCCCGGGTCGTGCATCTCAGCGCGCTCGACGGTGAGATCGCGCTCTCGCACAAGCTAACCGACTCCGGCGCGCGCATTCTGGTCACCAGCAATCTCGCCACGCTGTTGCCGATGGCGCTGAAGTTTCTCGAAAAAGGCCTGCTCGATCGCCTGATCGTCTGTGAAGACGATGATTGGGGCGCGGTCGGCAATCCGCACACGCCGATTCCGGTCGATCCGGCCATCGTCACCTACAAGGCATTCGTGCAGGGCGCGACCGCGCCGGCGCAGTGGCCACAGGTCTCGGCCGATGATGTGGCACTGCTGCAATATACCGGCGGCACCACCGGATTTCCCAAGGGCGCCATGCTCAGCCATGGCAATCTGACATCGGCGGTATCGATCTACGATGTCTGGGGCAGACCCGCCCGCGCCCAGCGCGACGCCATCGAGCGGGTGATCTGCGTGCTGCCGCTGTTTCATATCTTCGCATTGACGGTGGTGTTGCTGTCGTCGATCCGGCGCGGCCATCTGATCTCGCTGCACCAGCGCTTCGATGTCGAGGCCGTGATGCGGGATATCGAAGTCAAGCGCGCCACCGCGTTTCCAGGCGTGCCGACGATGTGGATCGCGATCGCGAGCCTGCCCGACCTTGAGAGCCGCGATCTGTCGTCGCTGGTGTCCTGCGGATCTGGCGGCGCGCCGCTGCCGGTCGAGGTGGCGAGGATTTTCGAGCGCAAGGTCAAGATGAAGCTCAAGAGCGGCTGGGGCATGACCGAGACCTGCTCGCCCGGCACCGGACATTCTTCAGAGGGACCGGACAAGCCGGGCTCGATCGGGCTGATGCTGCCGGGCATCGAACTCGACGTGGTATCGCTGGACGACCCCGGAAAAGTTCTGCCCATCGGCGAGGTCGGCGAAATCCGCATCAAGGGCCCGAACGTCACCAGGGGCTACTGGAACCGGCCGAAGGAAACCGCCGAAGCTTTCGTGGGCGACCGTTTCCTGACCGGCGATATCGGCTACATGGACAGTGACGGCTATTTCTATCTGGTCGATCGCAAGAAGGACATGATCATCTCCGGCGGCTTCAACGTCTATCCGCAGATGATCGAGCAGGCGATCTACACCCATCCGGCGGTGCAGGAAGTGCTCGTGATCGGCATCCCCGACGATTACCGCGGCGAGGCGGCAAAGGCCTTTGTGAAGCTGCGCGCCGGCGCCGATTCCTTCACGCTGGATGAGCTCAAGGCATTTCTGGCCGGCAAGCTCGGCAAGCACGAAATTCCCGCGGCGCTGGATTTCGTCGACGAACTTCCGCGTACGTCAGTCGGCAAACTCTCGCGCCACGAATTGCGGATCCAGCAACCCTCGAAACAATCGTCAGAACCACTCGCGCCATCCAAGCAACAACAACTCGCAACAGGAGGTCGTTCATGACCGAAGCCGTTATCGTTTCCACCGCCCGCACCCCGATCGGCAAGGCCTATCGCGGCGCCCTCAACGCCACCGAAGGCGCGACCCTGCTCGGCCATGCCATCGGCGAGGCCGTGGCGCGCGCCAAGGTCGATCCGAAGGAGATCGAGGATGTGGTGATGGGGGCGGCGATGCAGCAGGGCGCGACCGGCGGCAACATCGCCCGCAAGGCGCTGCTGCGCGCGGGTCTGCCGGTGACGGTCGGCGGCACCACCATCGACCGGCAATGCGCCTCGGGCCTGCAGGCGATCGCGCTGGCGGCGCGCTCGGTGATCTTCGACGGCGTCGAGATCGCGGTTGGCGGCGGCGGCGAGTCGATCAGCCTGGTGCAGAACGAGCATGCCAACACCTTTCACGCCCAGGATCCCGCGCTGCTCAAGATCAAGGGCGAAGTCTACATGCCGATGATCGACACCGCCGAGGTCGTCGCCAAGCGCTACGGCATTTCGCGCGAGCGCCAGGACGAGTATTCGCTGGAAAGCCAGCGCCGCACCGCCGCCGCCCAGCAGGGCGGCAAGTTCAACGACGAACTGGCGCCGATCACTACCAAGATGGGCGTCACCGACAAGGCCACCGGTGCTGTTTCCTTCAAGGACATCACTTTCTCGAAGGACGAAGGCCCGCGCCCCGACACTTCCGCCGAAGGCCTTGCCAGCCTCAAGCCGGTGCGCGGCGAAGGATTTACCGTTACAGCGGGCAACGCCAGCCAGTTGTCGGACGGCGCCAGCGCGTCGGTGATCATGAGCGACAAGGAAGCCGCCAAGCGCGGCCTGAAGCCGCTCGGCATCTTCCGCGGTTTCGTCGCCGCCGGCTGCGAGCCGGATGAGATGGGCATCGGGCCGGTGTTCGCGGTGCCGCGCCTGCTCAAGCGCCACGGCCTCAAAGTCGACGACATCGATCTCTGGGAATTGAACGAGGCCTTCGCGGTGCAGGTGATCTATTGCCGCGACAAGCTGGGCATCGATCCGGAGAAGATCAATGTCGACGGCGGCGCGATCTCGGTCGGTCATCCCTACGGCATGTCGGGCGCGCGTCTCACCGGTCACGCCCTGATCGAGGGTCGCCGCCGCAAGGCCAAATACGCTGTTGTGACCATGTGCGTCGGCGGCGGCATGGGTGCGGCCGGTTTGTTCGAGATCGTGCAGTAAGGAACACCACATTCGTCATTCCGGGATGCGCCACTTGGCGCAGGCCCGGAATCCATACTCCCCGTCGTGGTTATGGATTCCGGGCTCGCGTCGCAAAGGGCTCGCGCCCCGGAATGACGGAGCTCTGATTTTGGCAGAACAGTCTTCATTCGCTCACAGGAGGATCCGATGGATCTCAGCTTCAGCAAGGAAGAAGTGGCGTTTCGCGACGAGGTGCGGGCCTTCTTCAGGGACCATGTGCCGCCGGCGACGCGCCAGAAATTGCAGGAGGGTCGCCATCTCGGCAAGGACGAGATGATCGATTGGTGGCGCATCCTGAACAAGAAGGGCTGGGGCGTATCGCACTGGCCCAAGGAATATGGCGGCACCGGCTGGAGTTCAGTGCAGCATTACATCTTCAACGAGGAATTGCAGATGGCGCCGGCGCCGGCGCCGCTCGCCTTCGGCGTCAGCATGGTCGGCCCGGTGATCTACACCTTCGGCAACGAGGAACAGAAGAAGCGCTATCTGCCGCGCATCGCCAATGTCGACGACTGGTGGTGCCAGGGCTTCTCCGAGCCCGGCTCCGGCTCGGATTTGGCCTCGCTCAAGACCAAGGCCGAGCGCAAGGGCGACAAGTGGATCATCAACGGCCAGAAGACCTGGACCACGCTGGCGCAGTACGCCGACATGATCTTCTGCCTGTGCCGCACCGATCCTCAGCGCCAAGAAGCAGAGCGGCATTTCCTTCATCGTGTTCAGCATGAGGTCGAAGGGCGTCACGGTGCGTCCGATCCAGACCATCGACGGCGGCCACGAGGTCAACGAGGTGTTTTTCGATGACGTCGAGGTGCCTTACGAAAACATCATCGGCGAGGAGAACAAGGGCTGGGACTACGCCAAGTTCCTGCTCGGCAACGAGCGCACCGGCATCGCCCGCGTCGGCGTTTCCAAGGAGCGCATCCGCCGCATCAAGGAACTGGCGTCGAAGGTGGAATCCGGCGGCAGACCGGTACTGGAAGACCAGAAGTTCCGCGAGAAGCTCGCCGACGTCGAGATCGAGCTGAAGGCGCTCGAACTGACGCAGCTTCGCGTCGTCGCCGATGAAAACAAGCACGGCAAGGGCAAGCCCAATCCGGCATCTTCAGTGCTCAAGATCAAAGGCTCGGAAATCCAGCAGACCACCACCGAGCTGCTGATGGAAGTGATCGGCCCGTTCGCCGCTCCGTTCGACGAGCACGGCGACGACGGCAGCAACGAGGCGATGGACTGGACCGCGCAGATCGCGCCGAGCTATTTCAACAACCGCAAGGTCTCGATCTACGGCGGCTCCAACGAGATCCAGCGCAACATCATCACCAAGGCCGTGCTGGGGCTGTAAGCGACGCCAAGAACGCGACGGCACGTTTTGTCGTCATGGCCGGGCATAGTAGTCTGCCTGGCGCAGACTACGTATACTTGTCTGCGCTCCCGGCCATCCACGTCTTGACGCAAGGAAAGTGAGACGTGGATGCCCGGAACAAGCCCGGGCATGACGAGAGTATTTTTGTTAGTCGGGGAAGGTAGGAAAATGGATTTTGATTTGTCCGAGGAGCAGCGGCTTCTCAAGGATAGCGTCGACGGGCTGCTCGGCAGTTCCTACGATTTCGAACAGCGCAAGAAATACATGGCGGAGAAGGGCGGCTGGAGCAAAAGCGTCTGGGGCAAGCTCGCCGAACAGGGCCTGCTCGGCCTGCCGTTCTCGGAAGACGAGGGCGGCTTCGGCGCCGGCGGGGTCGAGACCATGATCGTGATGGAAGCGCTGGGGAAGGCGCTGGTGCTGGAGCCTTATCTCGCGACCGTGGTGCTGGCCGGCGGTTTCCTGCGCCGCGGCGGCTCGGCCGAACAGAAGGCCGCGTATATTCCCGGCATCATCGACGGCAGCAAGACTTTTGCCTTTGCGCAGCTGGAGAAGAATTCGCGCTACGATCTGTCTGACGTTTCGACCTCGGCCAAGAAAAAGGGCGAAGCTTACGTGATCGACGGCGAGAAATTCGTCGTGCTCAACGGCGAGAGCGCCGACATGCTGGTGGTGACCGCGCGCACCAGGGGCGGCCAGCGCGACAAAAGCGGCATCGGCGTGTTTCTGGTGCCGGGCAACGCCAAGGGCGTGGTCAGGAAAGGCTATCCGACCCAGGACGGCCTGCACGCCGCCGACATCACGTTGACCGGCGTCGAGGTCGGCGCCGATGCCGCGATCGGCGATCCCGAAAATGCACTGCCGCTGATCGAGCGCGTGGTCGACGATGCCCGCATTGCGCTGTGCGCCGAAGCCGTCGGGCTGATGGATGAATCGCTGAAGACCACCGTCGAATATCTCAAGACCCGCACCCAGTTCGGCGTGCCGATCGGCAGCTTCCAGACCCTGCAGCACCGCGCCGCCGACATGTTCGTCGCCGTCGAACAGGCCCGCAGCATGTCGATGTTCGCGACCATGGCCGCCGACATCGACGACGCGAAAGAGCGCGCCACCGCGGTGGCGGCCGCCAAAGTGCAGATCGGCAAGTCGGCGAAGTTCGTCGGCCAGCAGTCGATCCAGCTCCATGGCGGCATCGGCATGACCATGGAGGCCAAAATCGGCCACTACTTCAAGCGGCTGACCATGATCGAGAACACTTTTGGTGACACGGATTATCACCTGCGCCGCGTCACCGACTCGCGGCGGGTTGATGTAGCAGGTACCCGTCACCCTGGGGCGCCGTCGCGTCAGCGACGGCCTCGAAGGGCGCGAGACCGCACCCGCAATTGTCGTCATGCCCGGCCTTGTGCCGGGCATCCACGTCTTTGCCGCAAGGAAGACGTGGATGGCCGGGCATAGGCGACGGAAGCGACGCCGTCCTCGGACGGTAGCCATGACGAATAAAAACAACGAACGACAAAAAGGAGCATGTGCTGTGAAGGGAACCCCGTTCGATCTCACCGGCAAGGTCGCCGTCGTCACCGGATCGAGCCGCGGCATCGGCCGCTCATCGGCTGAATTGCTGGCGCGGCTGGGTGCGAAAGTCGTGATCTCCAGCCGCAAGCTGATGCCTGCGAAGAGGTCGCCGCCGGCATTCGCAAGGAGGGCGGCGATGCGCTCGTGATCCCCTGCAACATCTCGCGCCGCGCCGAAATCGACGCGCTGATCGCGGGCACCGTCAAGCATTACGGCAAGATCGACATCCTCGTTTGTAACGCCGCGGTCAATCCGTATTTCGGGCCGTTGCTCGATATTACCGACGAGGCGTTCGACAAGATCATGGCATCGAACGTCAAGAGCAACATCTGGCTGTGTGCGGGCGTGATCCCGGCGATGGCCGAGCGCGGCAACGGTTCGGTGGTGATCATCTCCTCGATCGGCGGCCTGCGCGGCTCGCCGGTGCTCGGCGCCTACGGCATCTCCAAGGCGGCGGATTTCTCGCTGTGCCGCAGCCTTGCCGGCGAGTGGGGCCCGAAGGGCGTCCGCGTCAATTGCGTGGCGCCGGGCCTGGTCAAGACCGATTTCGCCCGCGCGCTGTGGGAAGACGAAGAGCGCCTGCAACGCCGCTGCGCCACCACGCCGCTGCGCCGGATCGGCGAGGCGCACGAAATCGCCGGCGCCGTGGCCTATCTCGGCTCCGATGCCTCAAGCTTCATGACCGGCCAGACCATCGTGGTCGATGGCGGCGTGACCACCGCGTCGGTGTAGTTGCTTTCTTACCCTCCCCTGGAGGGGGAGGGTCGCTCGCGCTCGGCGATGCGTAGCATCGTCCGGTGCGAGCGGGGTGGGGTGACAGCCTCTCGCCCCGAACGGCGCCCAAGTTGAGGGACCGCCACCCCACCCCGTCCCGCATTGCGCTTCGCTTCATGCGAGCCGACCCTCCCCCTCCAGGGGAGGGTAAGCGAAGCGGCGTCTCCATATTGACCTTCGGCCTCCAATCCGCTTGCCTGCGCGCCACCGCCAAAAACAAACACACCTTCCGGGAAGCAACGCTCATGTCCTTTGTGCTGGCCATCGATCAGGGCACCACATCCTCGCGCGCGATTGTGTTTCGCGCCGATATCTCCATCGCCGCGACCGCGCAAGCAGGAATTCCCGCAGCATTTTCCGGCCTCCGGCTGGGTCGAGCATGAGCCGGAGGATATCTGGACCTCCACCATCGCCACCTGCCGCGAAGCCCTGAGAAAGGCCAACGTCACCGCGCGCGACATCGCCGCCATCGGCATCACCAACCAGCGCGAGACCACCGTGGTGTGGGACCGCGCCACCGGCACGGCCGTTCACCGCGCCATCGTCTGGCAGGACCGCCGCACCGCGGATATCTGCGCGCGCCTGAAGGCCGAAGGCCACGAGCCGGCGATCTCGGCCAAAACCGGCCTGATCATCGATCCTTATTTCTCGGGCACCAAAGTGGCCTGGATCCTCGATCACGTGCCCGGCGCGCGCGCGCGCGCCGATCGGGGCGAGCTGATGTTCGGCACCGTGGATTGCTATCTGCTGTGGCGGCTGACCGGCGGCCGGGTGCATGCCACCGACGCCACCAACGCCTCGCGCACGCTGCTGTTCAACATCCACACCGGGCAGTGGGACGACGAGCTGTTGAAAATCCTGCGGGTGCCGCGCTCGATGCTCGCCGGAGGTGAAGGATTCCTCGGCGAATTTCGGCGACAGCGTCGCTGAATTATTCGGCGGCAGCATCGCGATATCCGGCATCGCCGGCGACCAGCAGGCCGCCACCATCGGCCAGGCGTGTTTTGCGCCGGGCATGATGAAGTCGACCTACGGCACCGGTTGTTTTGCGCTGCTCAACACCGGCACCACGCCGGTGGCATCGAAGAACAAGCTGCTGACGACCATCGCCTATCAGTTGAAGGGGCAGCGCACCTATGCGCTGGAGGGCTCGATCTTCGTCGCCGGCTCCTCGGTGCAGTGGCTGCGCGACGGCCTGGGGATCATCAAGCAGGCCAGCGAAACCGGCCCGCTCGCCGACCAGTCCGATTCCACGCAAAGCGTCTATCTGGTGCCGGCCTTCGTCGGCCTGGGGGCGCCGTACTGGAATCCGCGGGTGCGCGGCGCGCTGTTCGGGCTGACCCGCAACACCGGCCCGGCCGAGCTGGCGCATGCCGCGCTCGAAAGCGTCTGCTACCAGACGTTTGATCTGTGGGCGGCGATGCGCGCCGACTGGCCCGACGCCAAGGCCGCCAACGTCGTGCTGCGCGTCGACGGCGGCATGACGGCGTCAGACTGGACCATGCAGCGCCTCGCCGATTTGCTCGACGCGCCGGTCGATCGCCCGATGATCCAGGAAACCACCGCCTTGGGCGCCGCCTATCTCGCCGGGTTGGCGGCCGGCGTCTATCCCGAGCCCGCAAAATTCGCCGACAACTGGCGGCTCGAACACCGCTTCAAGCCCAACATGAGCCAGGCCACGCGGGAGCGGAAACTGAAGGGCTGGGCGCGGGCGGTGAGGGGATTGTTGGCGAGCGATGAGGGGGAGGGGTAGAATTTTTCGGACGTCATCACCGGGAATCCATCGCCTTACTTTGAGGCTCCATGATCCTGATCGGCCAATACGACTCTCCCTTTGTCCGCCGCGTCGCGATTGCGCTGCGGCTTTACGGTCTGCCGTTCGAGCACCGGCCATGGTCGACCTTCGGCGAGGGCGACAAGATCGCGCCGTATAATCCGCTGCGCCGGGTGCCGACGCTGGTGCTGGAAGACGGCGAGGCGCTGATCGAGAGTACGGCGATCCTCGATTATCTCGATGAGTTGGTTGGACCCGAGAAAGGGCGATGATCGCGGCGCGCGGACCGCAGCGCCGCCATGCGCTGAAAATCTGCGCGCTGGCGACCGGACTCGGCGACAAGGCGGTCAGTCTCGTTTACGAGCGCGTGTTGCGCAAGGACGCCTTGAAGCTCTGGGTCGAGCGCTGCGAAGACGCAGATTGGCGGCGTGCTCGAGATGCTTGAAGCGAGCGCGTGCGCGATTCCCACGCCGTTCTGGTTTGGCGATCACATCGGGCACGCCGACATCGCGGTTGCCTGCGTGCTGCGCTTCACCGGCGAGGCGCATCCGCAATTGTTCGCCTCCGCGCGTTATCCGGCGTTGGCGGCGCATGCCGCGCGCTGCGAAGCGCTGCCGCCTTTTCAGGAGATCGTGCAGCACGTTGATTCCGGCCAAGCCGAGATTAAGTGAGGCGATGGGGGCTTAACCCGCGTTCACCGTGCCCGCCGGGCAAATCACCGACACACCTGTCCAGCCCCCTCCGAAAAAATATTCCGGTTCTCTTTTTACCCAAATCACTTCCATAGTTGCGCCATCCCGTCTCCCTTGGAGGGGCGTATCGCGATCGTCACGGACGTTGGTGCGGGATGCGGTGGACGCAAGGGGCGCGAAGACGAAGGCGCTTGTGCTTGCGGACGGCGAAGCCGTGTGGTCCTGACGCCCCGACGCTGGCGTCAAGTTGGTCGAGAAGCTATCTGCCGGCGATGGTGGCAAGAAAGCCCGGTCACCAGGGAGAGCGCGGAATAAGCCGTTAAAACCATTGCGCGGGGAATGCCGGGTGATTCCGGCGTGACCGTGGTGACTAACGCGCGTGCTTATCTACCACTGCGCACGCGGCTACGGATGCGCCGAGCGTCCGGCATTCCCTGCGCCCTCTGTTTTTCGAGGGGACGTTGACGCAACAACTCGGGCGCATCGCGCCGCGAGAATGCGGGGGTGTGTCGATTTGGCTGTTTGAAAATTGAATCGGAAAGAAGCTCAATTCGTCATGGCCGGGCTTCGTCCCGGCCATCCACGTCTTTACTTCGCAATGGTATCGAACAGGTCGTCCCACTCCGGATTTGCTGCAATAACCAACCGAACTTTCCAAGCTCGCTGCCAATGCTTGATATTATGTTCGCGCTGGATCGCATCGCGGATTGTCTCGAATTGCTCGAAGTAGACGAGCCTTTTCAATCCATACCGTCTCGTGAAGCCTTCGACGAATCCGGACCGGTGTTCAAACACCCGGCGGACAAGATCATTCGTCACGCCGACATAGAGAACGCCGTTCGGTCGATTGGTCAGAATGTAAACGAAGGCGCCCGCCATGCAGAGATATTGCAAGACGTGGATGGCCGGGACAAGCCCGGCCATGACGACGGCACCGAAAACGGCGCGCCTTACCCCGCCCGCGCGGCCTTCTTGCGCCAGGCCAGATGCACGGCGCAATTGCAGCCGGGCGGATGCGACGCCACTTCATCGGGTGCGGCATCGTTGGCCGGCGCGGCCGACGACGGCGCCTGGGTCGGCATCGCTTCTTTGACGCGGCGATCCTGTGCCGACTGGTCCTGCGCCGGAATATAATTCAGCACCGGCGCCAGCCAGCGTTCGGCCTCAGTCGACGCTCCAGCCCTTGCGCGCGGCGTAGTCCTCGACCTGGTCGCGCTCGATCTTGCCGACGCCGAAATAAAAGCTCTGGGGATGGCTGAAATAAAGCCCCGACACCGACGAGCCCGGCCACATCGCATAGCTCTCGGTCAGTTTGACGCCGGCGGTTTTCTCGGCATCGAGCAACGCAAACAGCGTGGCCTTTTCGGTGTGATCGGGCTGCGCGGGATAGCCCGGCGCCGGGCGAATGCCGGCATATTGTTCGAGGATCAACTCGTCGGGCTTCAGCGTCTCGTCCGGCGCGTAGCCCCAGAATTCCCGGCGCACCCGCGCGTGCATCCGTTCGGCAAAGGCTTCGGCGAGACGATCCGCCAGCGCCTTGCACAGGATCGACGAGTAATCGTCATTGGCATGCTTGAAGCGGTCGGCAACGATATCCTCGCCGATCCCGGCGGTGACCACGAACGAGCCGATATAGTCGGGCACGCCCGACGTAACCGGCGCGATGAAATCCGACAGCGCGGTGTTGAAGCGGCCTTCGCGCTTCTCCAGCTGCTGGCGCAGCGTATGGAAGGTCGCGATTTTGGTTTTGCGAGTGTCGTCGGCATAGACCACGATGTCGTCGCCATCGGCATTGGCCGGCCAGAAGCCGATGGTGGCCTGCGCCTTGAACCATTTCTCCTTGACGATGAGGTCGAGCATCTTGCGCGCATCAGCATAGAGCGAGCGCGCCACTTCGCCCACCTTGGGATCGTCGAGAATCATCGGAAAGCGCCCGGTCAATTCCCAGGTCTGGAAGAACGGCGTCCAGTCGATGTAGTCGGCAAGTTCGGCGAGATCGTAATCGGCAAAACTCCTGATGCCGAAGAATGCCGGCTTCTTCGGCGGCGTTTTGGCAAAATCGATCGTCATCGCATTGGCGCGGGCATGCGGCCAGTTTCAGGCGCTTCTTGTCGGCCTGGGCGCGGAAATGCGCCGCGGAAATCTTGGCGTAGTCGGCGCGCACTTCGGCCGCATAGGCCTCGCGCCGCTCCGGCGACAGCAAGGCGGAGGCGACGCCGACGGCGCGGCTGGCGTCGTTGACATGCACCACCGGGCCGCGGCGATAGTTCGGGTCGATCTTCACGGCGGTATGGACGCGGCTGGTGGTGGCGCCGCCGATCATCAGCGGCACCTCCATGCCCTGGCGTTCCAGCTCGCCGGCAAGGAAACTCATTTCATCGAGCGACGGCGTGATCAAACCAGAAAGGCCGATGATATCGGCGCCCTCGGCCTTGGCGGTCTCGATGATCCTGGCCGCCGGCACCATGACGCCGAGATCGATCACCTCGAAATTGTTACATTGCAGCACGATGCCGACGATGTTCTTGCCGATGTCGTGGACGTCGCCCTTGACGGTCGCAAGCACGATCTTGCCGGCGGAATTGCGGCCGTCGCCGACAATGCCGTTGGCCTTGTTGCGCGCCTTCTCCTCTTCCATGAACGGCATCAGATAGGCGACCGCCTGCTTCATCACCCGGGCGGACTTCACCACCTGCGGCAGAAACATCTTGCCGTCGCCAAAGAGATCGCCGACGATGTTCATGCCGGCCATCAGCGGGCCTTCGATGACATTGAGCGGGCGCTCGGCGACGGCGCGGGCGTCCTCGGTGTCGGTCTCGATAAATTCGGTGATGCCGTGCACCAGCGCGTGGCTCAGCCGCTTGTCGACCGGCCATTCGCGCCACGCCAGATCCTGTTCCTTGGTCTGCTTCTCCTTGCCGCGGAATTTTTCGGCGAACGCCAGCAGGCGTTCGGAGGCGCCGGGGTCGCGGTTGAGGATGACGTCTTCGCAGGTCTGGCGCAGTTCGGGATCGATGTCGTCATAGACGATCATCTGCCCGGCATTGACGATGCCCATATCCATGCCGGCCTTGATGGCGTGATACAGGAACACCGAATGCATGGCCTCGCGCACCGGCTCGTTGCCGCGGAACGAGAACGACAGGTTGGAGACGCCGCCGGAGATATGCGCATGCGGCAGGTTCTGCCGGATCCAGCGCGTCGCCTCGA
This sequence comes from uncultured Pseudomonadota bacterium, assembly GCA_963771225.1. Lineage (GTDB taxonomy): Bacteria > Pseudomonadota > Alphaproteobacteria > Rhizobiales > Xanthobacteraceae > Bradyrhizobium. The sequence goes on from CAVYSR010000026.1 coordinate 250,599, forward strand.
TGAAATCGACGCCGTAATTATTGTGCTCCTCGAGCCCGGTCGCGATCGCGAAGATATTCGGATCGAAGATGATGTCCTCGGGCGGGAAGTTGAGTTGTCCGACCAGGATATCGTAGGCGCGCTTGCAGATCTCGGTCTTGCGCGCGAACGTATCGGCCTGGCCGGCTTCGTCGAACGCCATCACCACCACGGCCGCGCCATGGCGCCGCGCGATGGTGGCCTCGTGGATGAACTTGGCCTCGCCTTCCTTCATCGAGATCGAATTGACCACCGGCTTGCCCTGAACGCATTTCAGGCCGGCTTCGATCACGGCGAATTTCGAGGAAATCGACCATCACGGGCACGCGGGCGATATCGGGCTCGGCGGCGACGAGGTTGAGGAACGTCACCATCGCGGCTTCGGAATCCAGCAACCCCTCATCCATGTTGACGTCGATGATCTGGGCGCCGTTCTCGACCTGGTCGCGCGCCACTTGAAGCGCGGCGGTGTAGTCGCCGGCGGTGACCAGCTTGCGGAATTTCGCCGATCCGGTGACGTTGGTGCGCTCGCCGACATTGACGAAGGGAATCGCGGGCGTCAGCTCAAATGGCTCCAGGCCCGACAGCCGCAGGCGCGGTTCGATCTCGGGGATCGCGCGCGGCTCGATGCGGCGCGACCGCCGCCGCAATCGCTGCGATATGGGCGGGCGTGGTGCCGCAGCAGCCGCCGACGATGTTGACCAGGCCGGCGCTGAGCGAATTCGCCGATCAGCCCGGCCATGAATTCCGGGCTCTCGTCATACTGGCCGAATTCGTTGGGCAATCCGGCATTGGGATAGGCGCACACCAGCGTGTCGGCGACGCGGCCGATATCGGCGATATGGGCGCGCAGATCCTCGGCGCCGAGCGCGCAGTTGAAGCCGACGGTGATCGGCCTGGCGTGACGGACCGAATTCCAGAACGCCTCGGGCAATTGCCCCGACAGCAGCCGGCCGGATTTATCGGTGATGGTGCCGGAGATCATCACCGGCACGTCGAGCGCGCGGGCCTCGGTGATTTCGGCAATCGCGTACAGCGCCGCCTTGGCGTTGAGCGTGTCGAAAATGGTTTCGACCAGCAACAAATCAGCGCCGCCGTCGAGCAGGCCGTTGATCTGCTCGCCATACGCCTTGCGCAAATCGTCGAAGGTGACGGCGCGAAATCCAGGACTGGAAACGTCCGGCGAGATCGAGGCGGTGCGGTTGGTCGGGCCGATGGCGCCGGCGACGAATCGTTGCTTGCCGTCCTCGGCGGTAACTCGTTCGGCGGCGTTGCGCGCGAGCTTGGCGCCTTCGAGATTCATCTCATAGGCGATACCGGAGAGGTCGTAATCGGCCTGCGCGATCGAGGTCGAGGAGAACGTGTTGGTGGCGACGATATCGGCGCCGGCGCGCAGATAATCGGCGTGGATGTCCTCGATCGCCTTGGGTTGCGTCAGGATCAACAGGTCGTTGTTGCCGCGGAGGTCGCGGTGAAAATCCCTGAAGCGCTCGCCGCGAAACGCCGCTTCGTCATATTCGAGGCCCTGGATCATGGTGCCCATGGCGCCGTCGAGCACCAGGATGCGTTCGCGGGCAGCCGCGAGCAGGGCGGTTCGCTTCGGAGAGACAGCTATGGTCATCGATCAGGCGGCTTTCTGTGCGCCCTGCGGGCGGATGCCCAGCAGATGGCTGATGGCGAACACGAGATCCGCGCGGTTCATGGTGTAGAAGTGAAAGGTGTCGACGCCGTGCTTGGCGAGTTTCTGGACCTGGCCCGCCGCGACCGTCGCTGCCACCAGCTTGCGGGTCTCGGCGTCGTCATCGAGGCCATCGAATTTGGCGGCGAGCCAGTCCGGCACGCTGGTGCCGGCGCGGGTGACGAAGCTGCGAGCCTGCTTGAAATTGTGCATCGGCATGATGCCGGGCACGATCGGAATCGCGATGCCGCGGGCACGAACCCGGTCGAGATAACGGAAGTAGAGATCGTTGTCGAAGAACACCTGGGTGATGGCGCGGGTGGCGCCGGCATCGACCTTGGCTTTGAGCACATCGATATCGGCATCGAAATCCGGGCTTTCCGGATGCTTCTCCGGATAGGCGGAAACCGAAATCTCGATATCGCCGTGCCGCTTCTTGATGCCGGCCACGAGTTCGGCCGAGGTCTGGTAGCCCTCGGGATGCGTGGCGTAAGCCGTACCGATGCCGCCGGGCGGATCGCCGCGCAGCGCGACGATGTGGCGGACGCCGACATCATGATAGCGGTCGACGATTTCGTCGATCTCGCCGCGCGCGGCACCAACGCAGGTCAAATGCGCGGCCGGGGTCAAGGTGGTCTCGGAAAGGATGCGGGCGATGGTCGAATGGGTGCGCTCGCGGGTCGATCCGCCGGCGCCATAGGTCACCGATACGAAATTGGGCGTGAGCGGGGCCAGCCGGTTGATGGTGTCCCACAGGCTGCGCTCCATCTCCTCGGTCTTGGGCGGGAAGAACTCAAAGGAAATGGCCGGGAGTTTTGGCGCATGGCGGTCCTGCGCGGCGGTCGTCGTCTCGGTCATGGCACCACAAACTCCACGGCGGCGTTAAGGTCATCAGGTCTGGCTGCTGGCTGGCAAAATAGGCCAAATGCGTTAATTCAGACAGCCCATCGCAGATGGGAAATTGCCCAATTTTTGCAATAATTACTTGTACAATTTGTCCAAATATTTCAAAAAGTGGGCAAGACTGAAGCGGCAGCGATGTGCGCGATACGCTGAGAGAAAATGGCTATATTATATGGATATTCTGCACAAGAGACTTCAATTTCCTCCTCGAACGATCTCCCGAACTGCCGTTTGTGGGCAGCATGATAAAATTGTCTTAATACAGACATACTGGCCCACCCGTCGTTCCGGACCGCGATCGGCTGGTCTTGCCGGCGCGTCCCTGATCTGCGCGGCGGGGGCCTTTGTCGGCCCGGCGTCGCGCACTAGGTTAATCCCATGATTCCGCTCTCGATCCTCGACCTTTCCGTCGTCACCACCGGCACCAGGCCCGCCGCGGCGCTGCGCAACAGCATCGACCTCGCGCGCGAAGCCGACGCGCTGGGTTACGTGCGCTATTGGCTGGCCGAACATCATAACCTCGCCTCGGTGGCGAGCCCCGCGCCCGACCTGATGATCGGGCAGATCGCCGCGGTGACGAGCCGGATCCGGGTCGGCTCCGGCGGCGTGATGCTGCCCAACCATGCGCCGCTGATGGTGGCCGAGCGCTTCAAGATGCTGGAGGCGCTGTTTCCCGGCCGGATCGATCTCGGGCTCGGCCGCGCGCCGGGCACCGATGGCGCCACCGCGCATGCGCTGCGCAGCCGGCTCGATCGCCGCGAGGGCGACGATTTCCTCGAGCGGCTGCATGAATTGACGTTATGGGAGACCCGCGATTTCCCGCCCGGCCATCCCTACAACAATGTGGTGGCGATGCCCGACGACACGCCGCTGCCGCCGATCTGGCTGCTCGGCTCCAGCGACTACAGTTCGGAGCTTGCCGCCCAGGTCGGGATGGGCTTTGCGTTCGCGCATCATTTTGCCTCCCATGACGCGGTCGACGCGCTGACGCATTATCGCGCGCGCTTCAAGCCATCGGGCTGGCGCGCGACGCCGTACGGCATTCTCGCGGTCGCGGTGGTCGTTGCCGAAACCGATGCGGAGGCCGAGCTCTTGGCCTCGTCGATGGACCTCAACCGGTTGCGCCGCGACCGCGGTCAATACCTGCCGTTGCCCAGCATCGAGGAAGCGCTGGCCTATCCCTATACCGAGAGCGAGCGCGCTTCGATCGCGCGCAATCGCTCAAGGCTGTTCACCGGCAGTCCGGCGACGGTGATGGCGAAGCTGCAGCCGATGATCGCGGCAAGCCAGGCCGACGAGTTGATGGTCATCACCGCGGTATACGATCACGAGGCGCGCAAGAAATCCTATCGCCTGCTGGCGGACGCCTTCGGGCTCGGCAAGAGGGAAGCGGCGTAAGGGATCGGGAAATTCAGAACAGCCCCTACTCCCCGACAGTTGTCGCGCCCGCGGCGATTTGCGAGAAGACCCACTTATCGGCAACCGTGCCGCCCAGCCCCCAAGGTTCAGTCCCATGCCCGCTTATCGCTCGCGTACCTCCACCCACGGCCGCAACATGGCGGGGGCCCGCGGCCTTTGGCGCGCGACCGGGATGAAGGACGGTGATTTCGGCAAGCCGATCATCGCGATCGCCAACAGCTTCACGCAGTTCGTGCCGGGCCACGTCCATCTCAAGGACCTTGGCCAGCTCGTCGCGCGCGAGGTCGAGAAGGCCGGCGGCGTCGCCAAGGAGTTCAACACCATCGCCGTCGACGACGGCATCGCGATGGGCCATGACGGCATGCTTTATTCGCTGCCGAGCCGCGAGATCATCGCCGACAGCGTCGAATATATGGTCAACGCCCATTGCGCCGATGCGCTGATCTGCATCTCCAATTGCGACAAGATCACGCCGGGCATGCTGATGGCGGCACTTCGCCTCAATATCCCGGCGGTGTTCGTCTCCGGCGGCCCGATGGAGGCCGGCAAGGTCACGGTCGCCGGCAAGGTCAAGAAGGTCGACCTGATCGACGCGATGGTCGCGGCCGCCAATTCGGCCGTTTCCGACGCCGATGTCGCGGTGATCGAACGCTCGGCCTGCCCGACCTGCGGATCCTGCTCGGGGATGTTCACCGCCAATTCGATGAATTGCCTGACCGAAGCCTTAGGTCTCGCGCTGCCCGGCAACGGTACGATCGTGGCGACGCATGCCGATCGTAAGCGGCTGTTCGTCGAGGCCGGCCATCTCGTCGTCGATCTTGCCCGCCGCTATTACGAGCAGGACGATGAAAGCGTGCTGCCGCGCAGCATCGCCAATTTCGGCGCCTTTGAAAACGCGATGACGCTCGATATTTCGATGGGTGGCTCGACCAATACCGTGCTGCATCTGCTCGCCGCCGCCTATGAGGGCGGCATCGATTTCACCATGAGCGACATCGATCGCCTGTCGCGCCGCGTGCCGGTGCTGTGCAAGGTCGCCCCGTCGGTGCCCGACGTTCATGTCGAGGACGTGCATCGGGCGGGCGGCATCATGGGCATTCTGGGCGAACTCGACCGCGCCGGACTGCTCAATCGCGACACGCCGATGGTGCATGCGGCGACGCTGGGTGCGGCGCTTGAGCGCAACGACATCAAGCGAAGCGCCGGCGCGTCGGTGCGCGAGTTCTTCCAGGCCGCGCCCGGCGGCGTTCCGACCCAAATCGCGTTCAGCCAGGCCTCGCGCTACGAATCGCTCGACGAGGACCGCGCGGGTGGCGTGATCCGCGATGTCGAACACGCGTTCTCCAGGGACGGCGGCCTAGCGGTGCTTTACGGCAACCTCGCCGAGGACGGCTGCATCGTGAAGACCGCGGGCGTCGATGCCGGCATCCTGAAATTTTCAGGGCCTGTAAAACTGTTCGAGAGCCAGGACGACGCGGTGAGCGGAATCCTGACCGGCAAGATCGAGCCGGGTGATATCGTGCTGATCCGCTATGAGGGGCCGCGCGGCGGGCCCGGCATGCAGGAAATGCTTTATCCCACCAGCTATCTGAAATCGAAGGGTCTCGGCAAAGCCTGCGCGCTCGTCACCGACGGGCGGTTCTCGGGTGGCTCGTCGGGCCTGTCGATCGGGCATGTCTCGCCTGAAGCCGCCGAGGGCGGCGCGATCGGCCTGGTCGAGGCCGGCGACCGCATCGAGATCGACATTCCCGCCCGCTCCATCAAGCTTGTCGTCTCCGACGAGGAATTAGCCCGTCGCCGTGCCGCGATGCAGCAGAAGGGCACGGATGCGTGGAAGCCGGCCAAGCCGCGCAAGCGCAATGTGACGACGGCGCTGAAAGCCTATGCCGCGCTCACCACCAGTGCGGCGCGCGGCGCGGTTCGGGAAATTCCGGCGGCGCTGAGATGAGGGCGCTCAGTCCTGCTGTTCGCTGAATGTCGCCCGGAACGGATGAGCCGGATAGACCCCGACAATCCGGAGTTCGCGCGAGAAGAATTTCAGCTCTTCGAGCGCAAAGGCAAGATTCCTGTCCTCGGGATGGCCATCGACGTCGGCGTAGAATTCGGTGGCGAAGAAATTGCCGTCGACCATGTAGCTTTCCAGCTTGGTGATGTTGACGCCGTTGGTGGCAAACCCCCCCATCGCCTTGTAGAGTGCTGCGGGAAGGTTGCGCACCCGAAACAGAAAGCTGGTGACCAGCGGCCCCGACCCCTGTTTGGCCCAGTTGGCTTCGCGCGCCAGCACCACAAAGCGCGTGGTGTTGTGGGACTCGTCCTCGACATCCTCGGCCAGGATATCGAGGCCGTAGATTTCCGAGGCCAGCTTCGGCGCGATCGAGGCGCAGGATTTGTCGCCGCGCTCGGCGACGATGCGCGCCGAGCCCGCGGTATCGCCCGACACGATCGGCTTGATGCCGAGCTTGCGGATGATGCGGCGGCATTGCCCGAGGGCATGGACGTGGCTCTCGACGGTCTTGATATCGGCAAGTTTCGCGCCGCGCGGCGCCATCAACTGATGATGGACCGGCAGGAACCATTCGCCGATGATGAACAGGCCGGATTGCGGCAGCAGGTGATGGATGTCGGCGACGCGGCCGGCGACCGAGTTTTCGATCGGGATCATGCCGAGGTCGGCTTCCCCCGAGGCGATCGCGGCGAGTGCGTCCTCGAAGGTCGGGCAGGCCAGCGCCTCGGCGTCGGGATAGGCCTCGGTGATGGCGATATGGGAATTCGCGCCCGGTTCGCCCTGGAACGCAACTTTCACGGTCTTGGTCGCTGTTTTGGTCATGGCGCCTTGTATCAGCCGCTCAGCTTTTCGCCAGTAGATGGCGGGTCGTCACCAGGTCGGCCGGCGTGTCGACGCCGCGCGGCACCGTGTCCACCAGGGTGACATCGATCCGCATGCCGGCCTCGATGGCCCGAAGCTGCTCGAGCTTCTCGCGTCGCTCCAGCGCTGAGGGGGCGAGCTTGACAAAGCGCTCCAGCGCCGCGCGCCGATAAGCATAAAGGCCGATATGATGATAGCGCGGCCCCTCGCCCCAGGGGGCGGTGGCGCGGGTAAAATAAAGTGCGCGCAGGCGGTGCTCGCTGATCGGCGAGCCGACCACCTTCACCACGTTCGGATTGGTGTCTTCTTCCTCGCTATGGATTTGGGCGGCCAGCGTCGCGATATCGACCGCGGCGTCGGCGAGCGGGCCGAGCACGCCGCGGATGTTGTCGGGCCGAATGGTCGGAAAATCGCCCTGCAGATTGACGACGATTTCGGTCTCGCCCTTGGGATCGAGCTTGCCGAGCGCCTCATAAATCCGGTCCGACCCGGAAGGATGATCGGCGCGCGTCATGACCGCTTCACCGCCGTGGGACGTCACTGCTGCTGCGATCTCGGGCGTGTCGGTGGCGACCGCCACGCGGCCGATCCGCGCCGCCTCGGCCCGCCGCAGCACATGGACGATCATCGGCAGGCCGGCGATGTCCAACAGCGGTTTGCCGGGCAGGCGGGTGGCAGCCATGCGGGCGGGAATCAGCACCAACGTGCGGGTTTCGGTCATCGGGGTGAGGTCTGGACCCGGCTGATAACAGGCGGGAAATAATGGGGATCGGTCGGAAGCCGGCGCATTTATACGGGTTGCCAGAGCGCGGGCAAACCGATATCTCATCGTGACTTCGGGTGCGGTGCGAAAGCCTGATTCCTGATGTTTTTCCGCGGCCGTTCCGCCGGCCTAAAGTCGACCTTCCGGCCTGGAGCCTGATCGAAAATGGACTCCTTCGAACTCAATAAAGTTATCGGTGCCATCCTTGGGACCTGTATCGTTCTGTTGGTCACGAGTTTCGCGGCCGGCGCGATTTTCGCTCCCGTCATGCCGGCAAAGCCGGGCTATGCGATTGCCGTGAAGGAAGAGGCAGCCGCCGGCGGCAAGGAAGCCGCAGCCGCGCCCTCCGAGCCGATCGAGAAGCTGCTGCAGACCGCCTCGGTGGAGAAGGGTGAAGCCGCCGCCAAGAAGTGCGCCGCCTGCCACACCTTCGAAAAGAACGGCCCCAACCGCGTCGGCCCGAATCTGTACGGGATCGTCGGCGATAAAAAGGGTGAGGGACGCGGGTTTAATTTCTCGGCGGCCATGAAAGCCAAGGGCGGCGACTGGACCTTTGAGGACCTCAATCAGTTCATCAACAATCCCAAGGGTTTCATCCCGGGCACCGCGATGGGCTTTGCCGGCATCCAGAAGGACAGCGAGCGCGCTGACGTCATCGACTATCTGCATACCCTTGCCGATAGCCCGGTTCCGCTGCCGACGGCGGCGAAGTAGCGCCGAACGGCGCTGCATGGACTTTCGCATCACTGGCGGCCGGGCTCTTGCCCGGCCGTTTTCACATGTGAGCCTGCCCGACCGTCTTCACGTGCCGGCTCGCGCCTTTGTTATCGGGACGTTTGGCCGCAGAGGGACCCGCTACCGGGTGCTTTCATGAGCAAAAAGCAACATAATTTGTCGAACCGTTGCCTTATATTGCGTTCTCAATAGTGTTCCCTATCCAACAGGACTTCATCAATTGGCGATTACCCGACGACATCTTCTTCAAGGCGGAGCTCTTGCCGCGGTCGCCCCGGCTTTAGCGGCTGCAACCGGCTTCCCGGTGGCGAGCCCGGCCCGAGCCGAGGCCGCCGCAGGCGAGCCGGTCTGGCGCCACGCGCTGTCGCTGTTTGGCAGCGTCAAATATCCCGCCGACTTCGCACGGTTCGATTATGTCAATCCGGATGCGCCGAAGGGCGGTACGGTGCGCCAGATAGCGATCGGGACATTCGACAATTTTAATCCCGTGGTTGAGGGCGTCAAAGGCTCGATAGCTGGCGCGGTCGGGCTGATTTATGAAGCCCTGACGACACCGTCGGAGGACGAGATTTCGACCGAGTACGGCGCGCTGGCGGAGATCATGAGCCACCCGGATGATTTTTCTTCCGTGACCTATCGGCTGCGCTCGCAGGCGAAATGGCACGACGGCGAGCCGGTGACGCCGGAGGATGTGATTTTCTCGCTGGACTCGTTCAAGAAATATCATCCGCGGTATTCCGCCTACTACCGTCACGTTGTGAAGGCGGAGAAAACTGGCGAGCGCGATGTTAAATTCACTTTCGATGCGCCGGGCAACCGCGAGCTTCCGCAAATCGTTGGGCAACTGATGGTGCTGCCGAAGCATTGGTGGGAAGGTACCGACAGTCGAGGCCGCAAGCGCGACATCTCCGCCACGACGTTGGAGAAGCCACTCGGAAGCGGCGCTTACCGCATTAGGGAATTCGTACCCGGACGTTCGATCGTGCTGGAGCGGGCAAAGGACTATTGGGGACGCGATCTCAACATCAATATCGGGCGGCACAATTTCGACGAGCTGCGTTACGAGTATTTTCGCGATTCGACGGTGGCGCTCGAGGCATTCAAGGGCGATCAGGTCGATTGGCGCACCGAGAACAGCGCGAAAAACTGGGCCACCGCTTACGACTTTCCGGCCGTTACTGAAAAGCGGGTATTGAAGGAAGAGTTTCCCAACCGCAGTTCCGGCAGCATGCAGGCGTTCGCGATGAATATCCGCCGCGAGAAGTTCGCGGATCCGCGGGTGCGCCGCGCACTGAATTTTGCATTCGATTTCGAGGAAATGAACAAGCAGATTTTCTTCGATCAGTACAAGCGCATCAGCAGTTATTTCGACGGCACTGAACTCGCCTCCAGCGGCCTGCCGCAGGGCCGGGAATTGGAAATCCTCGAGACCGTTCGCGCGCAGGTGCCTGCGGAAGTGTTCACGACGGTCTATACCAATCCGGTCGGCGGCAACCCGGAAGCGGTGCGGGACAATTTGCGCGAAGCGCTGCGTTTGCTGAAAGAGGCCGGTTATGAGGTGCGCGACCGCAAGCTGGTCGACATCAAGACCGGAACGCAGTTCGCATTCGAATTGCTGGGCGAGGATCCGAGCTTCGAGCGTGTAATGCTGTTCTTCAAGCCGTCGCTGGAACGGCTCGGCATTGCCGTCAGCGTGCGGACCATCGATCCGACGCAATACGAAAACCGGCTTCGCAGCTGGGATTTCGATATTGTGGTGGCAAGTTGGGGTGAATCGCTGTCGCCGGGCAACGAACAGCGCGAATATTGGGGCTCGCAGTCGGCCGATATGGCGGGGTCGCGCAATATCATCGGCATCAAGAATCCGGCGATCGACAAATTGATCGAGCGGGTGATCTACACCAAGGACCGTGAAGACCTGGTCGCGGCGACCAAGGCGCTGGATCGGGTGCTGTTGTGGAATCACTATGTGGTGCCGCAGTGGAATTATCCGAAAGTCCGCACCGCGCGCTGGGACCGGTTTGGCCGGCCATCCGAGCTACCGAAATACGGTCTGTCGGGATTTCCGGCCTTGTGGTGGTTCGATCCCGACAGGGCCGCCAGGATCGGCAAGCGATCTTGAGGGATTTTTCGCGCATGGCGCAGCTTTCCCGCCGGCACGTCATCGGTCTCGGCATTGGCGCTGTCGGCGCGTCGTGGCTGCGACCAGCGGCGGCGGCCGATTCCGGCGCGGAAGTTCATGGGATATCGGTATTCGGCGATCTGAAATACCCGGCCGACTTTCCCCATTTCGACTATGTCAACACCGCTGCGCCAAAGGGCGGCGTGTTCTCCTTGATTCCCTCGTCACGCAACTACAACCAGTCGTTTTTTACGTTCAATTCGCTTAACGCCTACATCCTGAAAGGTGAAGGCGCGCAAGGCATGGATATGACGTTCGCGCCGCTGATGGCGCGCGCCGCCGACGAGCCTGACGCCATGTACGGCCTGGTCGCAAAGTCGGTGCAGATATCGGCGGACAAAACCAGCTATCGGTTCACTTTGCGGCCCGAAGCCAGGTTTCACGACGGTTCAAAACTGACGGCGCACGACGCCGCGTTCTCGCTGACCACGTTAAAGGCAAAGGGCCATCCGCTGATCCTGCAGCAGATGCGTGACATGGTGAAGGCCGAAGCGCCTGACGACGCGACGCTGGTCGTTACCTTTGCGGAAAAGCGCGCGCGAGATGTGCCGCTCTATGTCGCCAGCCTGCCGATTTTCTCGCAAGCCTATTACGCGAACCGGCCATTCGACGAGTTGACGTTCGACATTCCCCTGGGATCCGGACCGTACAAAGTCGGAAAGTTCGAGGCCAATCGCTACATCGAGTTCGAACGGGTGAAGGATTGGTGGGGCGCCGACCTTCCGGTCGCGCGGGGCTCCTACAATTTCGATGTCGTGCGCTACGAATTCTACCGCGATCGCGATGTCGCCTTTCAAGGCTTCACCGCGAAGAGCTACCTGTTTCGTGAGGAATTCACCGCAAAGGTATGGGCGACGCGCTATGACTTCCCGGCCGTCAAGGACGGCCGTGTCAAGCGCGAAACCTTGCCCGACGAAACGCCGTCAGGCGGTCAAGGCTGGTTCATGAATACCCGCCGCGAGCAGTTCAGGGATCCGCGGGTACGCGAGGCGCTGATCCAGGCGTTCGATTTCGAATGGACCAACAAGACCATCATGTATGGTGCCTACAAGCGCACCATTTCTCCGTTCCAGAATTCGGACATGGTGGCGGAGGGGCCGCCTTCGCCGGAAGAGCTCAAACTACTCGAGCCATTCCGCGGCAAGGTGCCGGACGAGGTGTTCGGGATGCCGTTCGCGCCGCCGGTGTCGGATGGATCGGGGCAGGACAGGACATTGCTGCGCAAGGCATCGCAACTGTTGCAGGACGCGGGATACGTCATCAAGGATGGCAAGCGGTTGTTGCCGAATGGTGAAATATTCAGAATCGAATTTCTGAACGACGAACCGTCGTTTGAGCCGCACCACGCGCCCTATATCAAGAATCTCGGCACACTCGGGATCGAGGCGAGCTTGCGAATTGTCGACCCCGTGCAATACCGGGCCCGGGTCGAAGACTTCAACTTCGACATCGCCATCGAGCGTCTGCCGGCATTGGCGACGCCGGGGGACGCCATGCGTCCGTTCTTCTCGTCGCAGGCTGCTGCGACCAAGGGCTCTTACAACCTCGCCGGTATCGCCGATCCCGTCATTGACGCGCTGATCGAGAAAATTCTCGCCGCTGAAACCCGCACCGATCTGACGATCGCGTGTCGCGCCTTCGATCGGGTGTTTCGCGCCGGGCGCTATTGGGTGCCGCAGTGGTATCGCGCCTCGCACCCGATCGCCTACTGGGATCTGTTCGCGCATCCGCCACAGCCGCCGCGTTATGCGCAAGGCGTCGGCGCACCGGAAAACTGGTGGTCCGATCCAGCCAAGGTCGTCAAGGCCGAGCAAGCGAAATAATTCATGACCGCCTACATCGCCCGCCGCATCTTCCTGATGATCCCGACATTGCTCGGGATTCTGTTCGTGTCCTTTGTGGTGGTGCAGTTCGCCCCGGGCGGACCGGTGGAACGCGTGATCGCGCAGCTCAGCGGCGCCGACACCGGCGGCACTTCGCGGATTTCGGGCGGCGGGGGCGATTTCGGCGCCCGCGGCCAGGCCGGCATGGGCGCGTCGTCGGATGCAATCGGATCGAAGTATCGCGGCGCGCAGGGGCTCGATCCGGAATTCGTGAAAAGCCTCGAAAAGCAGTTCGGCTTCGACAAGCCGGCGCCGGAACGCTTTGCGCTGATGCTGTGGAATTTCTCCCGCTTCGATTTCGGCAAGAGCTATTTTCGCGATGTCAGCGTGCTGCAACTGATCAAGGAAAAACTGCCGGTCTCGATGTCGCTGGGAATCTGGATGACGCTCCTGACCTACCTGATTTCCATACCGCTCGGCATTCGCAAGGCGGTGAAGGACGGCTCGAGGTTCGACACCTGGACCTCGACGGTGGTGATTATCGGTTTCGCCATACCGGGATTTCTATTCGCGATCCTGCTGATCATCCTGTTCGCCGGCGGATCGTTCCTGAATATCTTTCCGCTGCGAGGCCTCACCTCGGACGGCTGGTCGCAATTTCCCTGGTACTGGAAGATCCTCGACTATTTCTGGCATATCACGCTGCCGTTGATCTCGATGGTGCTCGGCGCCTTCGCCACCATGACGCTGCTGACGAAAAACTCGTTCCTCGATGAAATCCGCAAGCAATATGTCATGACCGCGCGCGCCAAGGGCTGCAGCGAACGGCAGGTGCTCTACAATCACGTCTTCCGCAACGCCATGCTGATCGTCATCGCCGGCTTTCCGGGGGCGTTCATTCACGCCTTCTTTTCGGGCTCACTGCTGATCGAAACCATCTTCTCGCTGGATGGGCTGGGCCTGCTCGGCTTTGAAAGCGTGCTGAACCGCGATTATCCGGTGGTGTTCGGGACGCTGTTCATCTTCTCGCTGGTCGGCCTCGTGGTCAATCTGATCTCCGACCTGGCCTATATGTGGATCGATCCGCGGATCGATTTCGAGGCGCGGGAAGTCTGATGACCATCATCGCCCCGCCACCGATTGAGACCACCACCCAGACGCCGCTCGGCGAGGCGGTGCCGATGACCCGGCACCGCTTCAGCCCGTCACCGCTGAACCGCCGCCGCTGGCAGAATTTCAAATCCAACCGCCGCGGCTACTGGTCGTTGTGGATCTTCCTGATCCTGTTCTTCGTCTCATTGTTCGCCGAGCTGATCGCCAACGATCGTCCGTTCCTGATCAAGTTCGACGGCCATCTGTATTGGCCGGCGTTCGTCAGCTATTCCGAAACCACGTTCGGCGGCGATTTCGAGACCGCTGCGGATTACCGCGATCCATTTCTGCAGAAGCTGATCGCGGCCAAGGGCGGCACCGTGATCTGGCCGCTGATCCGCTATTCCTACGATACCCACAATCTCGATCTGCCGACGCCGGCGCCGTCGAAGCCGACCTGGATGCTGACGGAAGCGCAGTGCAAGGAAGTGGTGGAGAGGAAAGGCCTGAAGAGCTGCCGCGACCTTGAATACAACTGGCTCGGCACCGACGATCAGGGCCGCGACGTGGTCGCCCGCCTGATCTACGGTTTTCGTATCTCGGTGCTGTTCGGCCTCAGCCTGACCATCATCTCGTCGATCATCGGCGTCGCCGCCGGCGGCGTGCAGGGCTATTTCGGCGGCTGGGTCGATCTCGGGTTTCAGCGATTTATCGAGGTCTGGAGTGCCATACCCTCGCTCTATCTGCTGCTGATCCTGTCATCGGTGCTGGTGCCGGGCTTCTTCGTCCTGCTCGGCATTCTCCTGCTGTTCTCATGGGTCTCGCTGGTCGGCCTGGTGCGCGCTGAATTCCTGCGCGGCCGCAACTTCGAATACATCATGGCGGCACGGGCGCTCGGGGTGTCCAACGCCAAGATCATGTTCCGGCATCTGTTGCCGAATGCCATGGTGGCGACCATGACGTTCCTGCCGTTCATCGTCTCCTCGTCGGTGATGACGCTGACGGCGCTGGACTTTCTCGGTTTCGGATTGCCGCCGGGTTCGCCGTCGCTGGGCGAATTGCTGTCGCAGGGCAAGGCCAATATCCAGGCGCCATGGCTCGGTTTCACCGGCTTTTTCGCGGTCGCGATCATGCTGTCGCTGCTGATTTTCATCGGCGAAGCCGTGCGCGACGCCTTCGATCCGCGCAAGACGTTTCGATAGGTCGCCCGCATGGATGCCATCAACCAGCCCCTGCTCGATGTCCGCGATCTTTCAGTGGCGTTTCATCAGCCGAGCGGAACTTCGGTCGCGGTCGACCGCATCTCGTTCGAGATCAAGCGCGGCGAATGCGTGGCGCTGGTCGGGGAATCCGGCTCCGGAAAATCGGTCAGCGCGCTGTCGATCCTCAAGCTGCTGCCGTACCCGACCGCGTCGCATCCGTCGGGCAGCATTCACTTCAAGGGCCGCGAACTGCTCGACCTGTCGGAGCGCGAGATTCGCAGCATTCGCGGCAACGACATTTCGATCATCTTCCAGGAGCCGATGACGTCGCTCAATCCGCTGCATACGATCGAGTCCCAGATCGGCGAGATCCTGCAGCTTCACAGCGGAATTCGCGCCGGCATGGCGCGGGCGCGGACGCTGGAACTGCTCACCCAGGTCGGCATTCCCGAGCCGGAAACCCGGCTCGCGAGCTATCCGCATCAATTATCCGGCGGCCAGCGCCAGCGGGTGATGATCGCGATGGCGCTCGCAAACGAGCCCGATCTGCTGATCGCCGATGAGCCGACCACCGCGCTCGATGTCACCGTGCAGGCGCAGATTCTGGCTCTGCTGGCCGAGATTCGCGGCCGGCTCGGCATGAGCCTGTTGTTCATTACCCACGATCTCGGCATCGTGCGCCGCATCGCCGATGTGGTCTGCGTCATGAACGGCGGCAAGATCGTCGAGCAGGGACCGGTGGAGCAGGTCTTTACCGCGCCGAAACATCCCTATACCCGCGCATTGCTCGCCGCCGAGCCGAAGCCCGATCCGGCGCCGCCGCGACCTCAGTCTCCGGTGGTGATATCGACGGACGATTTGAAAGTCTGGTTTCCGGTCAAGCGCGGCGTGCTCCGCAAGACGGTCGGGCATATCAAGGCGGTCGATGGCGTCAGCCTCTCGGTGCGCAAGGGCGAAACGCTTGGCGTGGTCGGCGAATCCGGCTCCGGCAAGACCACGCTCGGCCTGGCGCTGCTTCGGCTGATTTCATCCGACGGGCCGATTGTGTTTCTCGGCAGCAATATCCAGGGCCTGCGTTTCAAGGCGATGCGGCCGTTCCGCCGCGACATGCAGATCGTATTTCAGGATCCGTTCGGCGCGCTCAGCCCGCGAATGTCGGTCGGAGACATTGTCGCCGAAGGCCTCAGCGTGCATCAGCGCACCCTGACGGAGGCCGAACGCGAAGCCCGCGTCATCAAGGCGCTCCGGGATGTTGGCATGGATCCGGCTACGCGATTCCGCTATCCGCACGAATTCTCCGGCGGCCAGCGCCAGCGCATCAGCATTGCCCGCGCGGTGGTACTGGAACCGAATTTCGTCGTGCTGGATGAACCGACCAGCGCGCTCGATATGCTGTTCCAGGCGCAGATGGTCGATCTGCTGCGCGGACTGCAGCGCAAACGCGACCTGACCTACATGTTCATTTCGCATGACCTGCGCGTGGTGGCCTCGCTCGCCAGCCATCTGATCGTGATGCGTCACGGCAAGGTAGTGGAGGAGGGAGCCGCTTCCGAGCTGTTCAAGAATCCGAAGACCGACTACACCCGCGCACTGTTCGCCGCCGCGTTCCGGCTTGAGACCGCGCCGGGTGCGCCAACCGCCACTTGAGGAAAATTCAAGTTGTGATCTTTGTTCTGACGCGTTTTCTTCACGCGAACCGCGACCCACTTCGCTCGAAAACGCTATAGTCGCTGGATAGCGACTATCTCGCTACCTGAAGCCCTGATGCGCGCGATGGCGTCGCTGGTGTTTTCGATCACGGTCGCCATGTGGTGCGCATTGGCATGAACAATGGTGGTGGCATCGCGCGCGATCGCGACATGGCCTTTCCAGAAAATCAGGTCGCCGCGCTGCATTTTTTTGGAGTGGGTCGGGTCCAAAGCCCTGCCGAGACTGCCCTGCTGCATGTCGCTGTCGCGCGGGCAGCCGGTGCCCGCCGCGGTCAGCGATATCTGCACCAGGCCGGAGCAATCGATGCCGAGGCTGCTCTTGCCGCCCCATAGATAGGGCGTGCCGGCGAACCGTTCGGCGACCGCGACGAAATCGTTCTCAAAATGATCGATGCCGCCGACATGCCGCAGCGGCAGGTACCAGCCCTCGGGCGTGACCGCGAAAGCCCCTTCCTCACGCAGCACTGTGAGCGTCGTCCCCATCACGAGCGTCTCGACCGGCGGCAATTTGATCGAGGGGCCCGGAAAGGCGAAGGTCCGGAGTGCGATGATCTTGTGGGTCGGCGCAGCGGCAGGCTTTGCCAGCGCGCGATCGGGAAGCCAGCCGACATAGCCATCGCTGTTCAATTGACCCCAGGCCCAGCCTTCGCCATTGCGATCGTAGATTGTCACGCGCTCGCCCTTCAGCGCCTGCGTCAACAGCATGGCATTGGAGGATGGTTCACCGCGCAGCGGCGCGATGCTGTCGATAATCTCGAAGGTCTCGCCGGCGACATAGCGCGCCGCCTCGATCTTGCCTTTGAGATATAGCGCGGCGAGGTCTGGCCGAGCCGGCGTCAGGCGGGGATCATCCATAGCGTTCGCCCAGCAGTTTATAGATTGCGCGCGCGGCCTGGCATTCGCCGCCTTCCGGGCGCGCCGGTTTTGCCGACGGCGTCCAGCCATAGATGTCGACATGCAGCCAGCTTTTGGCGTGCTCGACGAAACGCTGCAGGAATAAGCGCGCAAGTGATGGAGCCGGCAAACGTGCCCGACGGCGCGTTGTTGATATTGGCGACCTTGGAATTGAGCCAGCTATCGTAAGCCGGCCACAGCGGCAATCGCCACAACGGATCGTTCTCCTCTTTGGCGCAGCGGGCGACGTCCTGCGCCAGTGTCTCATCATTGGTGTAGAAGGGCGGCAGATCCGGACCGAGCGCCACCCGCGCAGCACCGGTCAGGGTCCCCATATCGATCAGCAGATCCGGCTTTTCCTCGTCGGCCAGCGCCAGCGCGTCGGCCAGCACCAGTCGGCCTTCGGCGTCGGTATTGCCGATCTCCACGCTAAGACCCTTGCGCGAGGGGAAGATATCGAGCGGGCGGAAGGCGTTGCCCGCGACCGCGTTCTCGACCGCCGGAATCAGAACCCGCAAGCGCAGCTTGAGTCCGGCATCCATCACCATCAACGCCAGCGCCAGCACGTTGGCCGCCCCACCCATGTCCTTCTTCATGATCAGCATGCCGCTGGATGGCTTCAGATCGAGCCCGCCGCTGTCGAAGCAGACCCCCTTGCCGACCAGCGTCACCTTGGGATGGTCAGGATCGCCCCAGGTCAAATCGATCAGGCGCGGCGCGCGTGACGACGCCATGCCGACCGCATGAATGAGCGGAAAGTTCTGCCGGGTGAGATCGTCACCGATGATGCAGTTGAAACTGGCGCCGAAGCGCTTTGCAAGGTGCTGCGCCGCCTGCGCCAGTTCCTCCGGTCCCATGTCGTTTGCCGGCGTGTTGATGAGATCGCGGGCAAGTACCGCGGCTTCAGCCGTTCGGGTAATCACCGCGACATCGATGCCGTCCGGCGGCACCAGCCTGACCTCGGATGCATCCGCCTTGCGGTAGCGGTTGAATCGATAACTGCCGAGCGCGAAAGCGAGGACGGCGAGACGCGTGTCGTGCGGCGCATTGGCGAAGCGATAGACGCCCGGCGGCAGCAGGCCAGGCAGCACACCGGGCCTGAACGGATCGCGGAATTTGCTGGTTGCGTCTTCCAGGCCGAAGACGACTTGCGCGATTTGTCCGTCTGCTGCGGGCAGCGCGAGGCAAGCACCGGGTTTTGCCGCAAAGCCGTTAGCTTGCGCGAATTGCCGGGCCGGTGCTGCGAGGTTGGACAGGATCGCATCCCATGTCGCCTTGGTCGCGAACGTGATCGGAATAGCCGATGCGGCGGGCGCGGTATCGAACACTGAATTCATGCTTCTCTCGGTCTTCAATTGAACGGTAAGGAATCAAACCGGGCGGGCGGAGCCGGACGTTGCAGGCCTTTCGGACTTTCTACAATGGCTTGCCGTGTTGAGCCAGCGTCAACGGTGCACTCCAAGCCCCGTCAATTCTCAAATGTCACCGTCAACGCGATCGTCCGGAGAGACGATATGTGAAGCGCGGCCTCGCGGCATTTGAATATGATGATCATGCGACGTTCGTTGTCGTGTGCCGATGCGCATCGGGCCTGGTGAGGATAACGTTGAGGTGATTTGACCCATGACGCGCCTCGAACCTACGGTTATTGACGATGATTTTTACAATTTGCCTGTGCATGCACAGGTCAGGGAAGGAATATCAATGGCCCAGAACCGCACGAGCTATCGCAACATCCTGACGCGGGGTTTGTCTGCGATGGCTTTGTTCGCTATTTGCGGCTTCGGTGTTGTCGGCACTTCGGCTCTCTTGCTCGGTGCATCCAGCACGGCTGTCCTCGCCCATGGTGGTGGAGGTCATGGCGGCGGAGGTCATGGCGGAGGATGGCGGTCATGGTGGCGGTTTCCGTCATGGCGGCTTTGGTTTCGGTTACTGGGGCCCGGGATATGACTATCCCTACGGCTACGCCGGCTACGACGACGAGACCGTTTGCTATGTGGCCCGGCGTCGCGTCATGACCCGCCATGGTTGGCGAATACGCCCCGTCGAGATCTGCAGCTGATTGCGATTGTTCGAACCTGTAACGGATGGGGCAACCGCCAACCGATTGCGGAAGGTTATACCTGGTAATCCCAAGACCGAACGGCCTCAGCGCAGCCCGCAGAGGCCGTTTCTTTGACGGCGGGCAGCTGACTTGAACAAAGTCGAGCTGGAGCGGTCATTTGAGGGGCGTCGTATTCCACTTGTTCTATCTTGTTTTGGTCAACCGTCACGCATCGAGGCGATTGAAGCCAATCTTGCTTCGTTGCGGACGCATGACGTTGCATTACAATCGATCGCAACAGGCCCCGTCGAAAACAAATCACCTCAGGTTCGGGTATTCCGTTTCAGAACTGATGCCATTGCTCGGCAAGAATGCCTGATCGATTTCTCAACAGCTAATGGTTACAACCGACTACACGTTTCTGGAGGACCGTGATAGGCTTCAACCTTTAGTTCAACATTTCGGGAGGGTCATATGGCTAAGAAGACCAAGAAGGGCTTGGACGGAAGGCATCGCGATACGACCGGCCGCATCGACAAGAAGCACGGCAACACCCGCGTCAAGGCGCTGCGAAAGACCTATGGCGAGCATTTTGCGAAGGGGCGGCGCGGGGACATGATGCTCAAGACATTGCTGGCTGAGACCGCTACGGAGTTGCTTCACGCCTATCTGCGCAAGCATCACAAGTAATCGGATGCAGGGCCGATACCTCGCCCTGTCCGCGCGACGATAATCCCGCGATACGTCATCCCTGGATTTTTTGCGGTTTGTGTCGCCGTGAAGAAACCTTTTGGCTCGATCGACGCACACGGACCGCGACGCGCCGCTCCGTGGCGTCGCTCGCGGCGTCTGCCACACATCGCTGAGCGAGGCGCCATGGGGTGGCAGCCGACCGTCCGGTTGCTGCGGCAGATGACCGATCGGTTTCCCCACGAAGCCGCAAAAAGGTTAATGCCCGCCGGCAAACTTTGCGGAAATGCCGCGCACCATCGTTGGAACTTCTAACATCAGCTGATTTCGCAGTTGCGAACATTAACCCGGCGTTAGGGTTAACAGTCTATTGCTGGGCGCATTCGGCTCGATCAATCCGCCTGACATTGTGAGTCAAAGTGCCATGCGTCAGCAGTCCAGTCTTGCGCGGCTTCTTGCGTCTGCAGCCGTGACGGCGATTTTGGCCGCCGGGCTTGGCGGCTGCCAGACCATGTCCGACATTACGGGATCGGTGACGTCGAAAGCCGACACCAGTGGTGAGGAGGGTTCGCGTCGTTCAGCGGAAGCCGCCGGCGAGCGCTACCGTGCCAATCCCAAGGATGCAGACGCCGCGCTGGCCTATGGCCAGGGACTCCGCGCGACGGGTCAGCGCGCCCAGGCCGCCGCCGTGCTGGAGCAGGCCACCATCGTCCATCCCGGCAACAAGGCGCTGCTCGCCGCTTATGGCCGGGCGCTGTCCGATAACGGCAATTTCCAACAGGCGTTCGACACTCTCGCGCGCGCCCATTCGCCGGATAATCCTGACTGGCGGATCCTTTCGGTGCAGGGAACCGCACTCGATCAGCTTGGCCGGCATGACGAAGCGCGCCGCTATTACGCGAGCGCCCTGAACATTGTGCCTGGAGAGCCGTCGGTGCTGTCGAATCTCGGCCTCTCCTATGTTCTTTCCAAGGATTTGCCGAAGGCGGAAGAAGTTCTGCGCCAGGCGTATAGCAGCGGCAAGGCCGATGCGCGGGTGCGGCAGAATCTCGGCCTTGTGGTCGGCCTGCAGGGCCGCTTCGCCGAGGCTGAAGGCATTGTCAGGGCCGATCTGCCAGAAGCCGAGGCGGCGGCAAATGTCGCCTATCTGAAACAGATGCTGAGCCGCAAGGACAATCCGCGCGGAGGCGCCGGAACGGTGCCGATGGCTTCTCTCAGCCGTTCTGGCTGATCGGTCCGGCCAAACCAAACCAAACCAGACCAAACCAAGACAAAGCCCCGGCAATTCGTGAGGGCGGGCGACCGGCAATCGCCGACTTAGGCTTGTGCTGGTCATTCGTCAAGCCGGGCGACGACAGCATGAAATGGAGTTATTCACGTTTGCCGCGGCAGCGTCATTGCATCGCTGCGACCTTGATGCCGGTCGGCCCCAGGATGACGACAAACAAGACCGGCAGGAAGAACAGGATCATCGGCACCGTCAATTTCGGCGGCAGCGCCGCCGCCTTCTTCTCGGCCTCGTTCATGCGCATGTCGCGATTTTCCTGCGCCATCACGCGCAGGCTCTGGCCGAGCGGCGTTCCGTAACGTTCCGATTGCTGCAAGGCCAGACAAACCGATTTCACGCCCTCGAGGCCGGTACGCTTCGCCAGGTTCTCGTACGCGACCTTGCGGTCCTGGAGATAGGAGAGCTCGGCCGTGGTCAGCGTAAATTCCTCGGATAGCGCGACCGATTGCGTTGCGATCTCGATGCTAACCCTGCGGAATGCCGCTTCGATCGACATGCCCGACTCGATGCAGATCAGCAGCAGATCGAGTGCATCGGGAAATGCACGCCGGATCGAGAGCTGGCGCTTGGAGATGGCGTTTTTCAGGAACAGCATCGGCGCCTGCAATCCGAGATAGGCCGCGACGATGCACATGCCGATCTTGACCGGAACCGACTTCTCCATGTGCGAGATCAGGAACACGTACACGATCGCGCCCAGGAAAAGCAGCGCAGGCGTCACCAGCCGGAAGAACAGGAAAGTGACATAAGGCGCCTGCCCCCGATAGCCGGCCATGACGAGCTTTTCGCGCGCGGCTTCCTGGGCCAGCCATTTTCCCAGATTGAAGTCTTCCACCACCCTGGAGACCAGTTGCTTCGGGGCCTGGCGCAACGACACCTTTTCGGTCGCGGAGAGACGATCGCGTTCGCGCTGCCGGATCCGCTCGCGCTCGCTCGCGACCGCCTTCATGCGCTTTTCCAGCTCTTCGCCCGCAAACAGCGGCATGATCAGCGTATACGCCGTCGCGCTCACGGCGATGGCAGCCAGCAGCATGGTCATGAACCGTGCGTCGTGGATCTTGCTGATCAGAAAATCAATCATGCTACACCGTCAGAAGTCGAAGTTGATCATTTTCTTCATCACGAAGATGCCGATGGACATCCAGATCACGCAGCCGACGAGCATCAGCTGACCGGTCGGATGAGTCCACAGCAGCGAAATATAATCGGGGGTCGAGAGGTATACGAGCAGCATGACAATGGGCGGCAACGAGCCGATGATGGCGGCGGATGCCTTGGCTTCCATCGACATCGCCTGGATCTTCTCGGCCATCTTCTTGCGGTCGCGCAGCACTTTCGACAGGTTGCCCAAGGCCTCCGACAGGTTGCCGCCGGATTTCTGCTGGATCGCGATGACGATCCCGAAAAAATTCGCTTCCGGCACCGGCATCCGGTCGAACAGACGCGCACATGCCTCGCCGAGCGGCATGCCGATCGCCTGGGTCTCGATGATGGCGAGAAACTCGCTCTTCAGCGGCTCCGGAGCGTCGGCTGCGACGACTTTGATGGAGTCAAACAGCGGCAGGCCCGCCTTGATGCCACGAACGATGACGTCGACGGCGTCCGGCAGCGCGCGAAGAAACTTCTTTTCACGGCGAGTTTTGAGAAAGTTCAGCGCCCAGCGCGGCAGACCGAAGCCCCCGGCGAACGCCAGCCCTATTCCCGCCAGCGGTCCTCCCCCGGCCAGCATCGCAATTGCAAAGCAGACGACCGCAAAACCGCCGGAGATGATCATGAATTTCTGCGATGACCAGCTCAGGCCGGCCTGCGTGAGCCGGGTGCTCAGTGCAACCTTCTTTTGCTTCTGGCTGCGCGCCTCGATCTCCTTCAGCGATCCCTCGACCTGCTCGCGCCGGGACCGCTGGCTTCTGTCGGCCTGGCGCGCCGCGACCGGCTCGGCTTTCGCGATCGAGGCACGGCGAGTTTCGGCCTTTCTCTCTCCCGACAGCAGGGGATAGATGAAAACCCAAGCCAGACCGCCGAGGGTGGTGGCCGCGAGGAAGGCCAGTGCGAGCGCCTGTATCTTCATGGCCCGCTCCTCTAGATCGCCACGTTGATTTCGGCGGCATCGAGCGCTGCCGCAAGCCGCTTCTCTTCATTGTAGTAGCGGGCGCGATCCCAAAAGCGCGGCCGTCCGATACCGGTCGAGCGATGTCGCCCGATAATGTGCCCGTTGGCGTCCTCGCCGACCATGTCGTAGAGGAACAGGTCCTGGGTAATGATGGTGTCGCCCTCCATGCCCATCACCTCGGTGATGTGGGTGATGCGCCGGGACCCGTCGCGCAAACGGGCAGCCTGGATGATGACGTCGATCGAGGCGCAGATCATCTCGCGAATGGTTCGGGACGGCAGTGAAAATCCACCCATCGTGATCATCGATTCGCAGCGCGACAGGGCTTCGCGAGGATTGTTGGCGTGCAACGTTCCCATCGATCCGTCGTGGCCGGTATTCATCGCCTGCAAGAGGTCGAAAGCTTCCGGTCCGCGGACTTCGCCGACGATGATGCGTTCGGGGCGCATGCGGAGGCAGTTGCGGACCAGCTCGCGCATGCTGACCTGACCCTCGCCCTCGATGTTCGGCGGACGGGTTTCCAGCCGCACCACATGCGGCTGCTGCAGTTGAAGTTCGGCGGCATCTTCGCAAGTGATGATGCGTTCATCGTCGTCGATGTATTGGGTCAGGCAATTCAGCAGCGTCGTCTTGCCGGAGCCGGTGCCGCCGGAGATCAGCACATTCGCCCGGCAGCGCCCGATGATCTGCAGAATGGTTGCGCCTTCCGGCGTGATCGCTCCGAATTTGACCAGCTGATCCAGGGTCAGCTTGTCTTTCTTGAATTTGCGGATTGTCAGTGCGGGGCCGTCGATTGCCAGCGGCGGAACGATGGCGTTGACGCGCGATCCGTCGGCGAGGCGGGCGTCGCAGATCGGCGACGACTCATCGACGCGCCGGCCGACCTGGCTGACGATGCGCTGACAGATATTCAGCAGTTGCTGGTTGTCGCGGAAACGGATTCCGGTGCGCTGGATCCGGCCGGCGACTTCGATGAACACCGTTCCGGCGCCATTGACCATGATGTCGGAAATGTCGTCGCGCGACAGCAGCGGCTCGAGCGGGCCATATCCAAGAACGTCGTTGCAGATGTCGTCGAGCAGCTCTTCCTGCTCGGCAATCGACATCACGATGTTCTTGATCGCGATGATCTCGTTGACGATGTCGCGGATTTCCTCGCGCGCCGATTCGCCGTCGAGTTTGGCGAGCTGAGCGAGGTCGATCGCTTCGATCAAGGCGCCGAAGATCGTCGCCTTGACCTGATAATAGGTGTCCGACCGCCGCGCATCGATGACGGGCGGCGGCGCCGGCTTGGCCGGCGAGAGCGGTGGCGAAGAAACGGCTGGTGCAGGCGTGTCGCGCAAAACGGCAACCGCCGCGCCGGAGGATGGTTCCAGCGCGCCGGCGCCGGGCTTCGCCGCCCGGGAATCGTTTTCTGTTCCGCTACGCTTACCAAACACGACGGTACTCCACGCAGGTCAGCCTATTTTGCCCGCAGCTTCTGGATCAGGGGCGACAGGAACGAGCCCCGCGGCTTTTTGGTCTCGCCGCGGCCGGTCAGCCGTTGCGCGATCTGAAGAAACATTTCGGTGGTGCGATGACCGGCGGAAACTTCCGCGATCATCTGGCCATTATTGGCCGCCGATCCGAACATTTGCGGATCGAATGGAATGGCCGCGATCGGCTGGCATTCGATCGCCTTGGCAAATTCGCTGGCGTTGATTTCCGGCCGCTTCGGCACACCGACCTGATTGAGGCAATACAGCGGCGCCCGGTCATTGGGCCGCGACGCCTTCAACAGGTCGAATATGTTCTTGGTGTTGCGCAGGTTGGCGAGGTCGGGCGCTGCGACGATCAGAATATCGTCCGCACCGACCAGGGCGCGCTTGGTCCAACCCGACCATTGATGGGGGACGTCGAGCACGATGCACGGCATGGTGGTGCGCAGCGTGTCGAAGATCGAGTTGAAGGCATCGGCGCCAAAATCGTAGACCCGGTCGAGCGTCGCCGGCGCCGCCAGCAGGCTGAGATGGTCGGTGCATTTCGACAGCAGGCGGTCGATAAACGCGGTATCGACGCGGTCGGGCGAGAACACCGCGTCGGCGATCCCCTGCGGGGGGTCTTGATTGTAGTCGAGGCCGGCCGTGCCAAATGCGAGATCGAGGTCGGCGACGACGGAATCCATCGCGAGATCGCGCGCGATAGCCCATGCGACATTATGCGCAATGGTGGATGCGCCGACGCCACCTTTGGCGCCGACAACGGCGATGATCCGGCCGACGGCTCTGGCTTCCGGCGCCGAGAACAGGCCGCATACCGAACGCACCACGTCGAGCGCATTGACCGGCGCAATCACGTAGTCGCTGACGCCGCGGCGCACCAGTTCCCGATAAAGCGTGACGTCGTTGACGCGGCCAATGACAACGACGCGGGTTCCGGGATCGCATACGGTTGCGAGTTGATCGAGGCCCGTAAGAATGTCGTTGCGGCCCTCGGTCTCAAGGATGATCACGTTCGGAGTGGGAGCGGTACGATAAGCCTCGATGGCGGCTGCCATGCCGCCCATCTGGATTTTGAGATGGGCCTTGCCAAGGCGGCGGTCTTCGCCGGCCGATTGCACGGCCGCTGCGGTTTCCACCGTCTCGCAAAATGCCTGCACAGACACGCGCGGCGCCGGGGCGATATGATCGTCCAGGGGCGCCGGCGTAGCGTCCGACTGCTGTTCGGGATTTTGACGGGCGTAGCTGATCATTTGCCTGTATCGCTGAGTTTGGCCTTTTCGGCATCGGGATAGGTGGTCGCGGTCGGGGTACCCTTGCGATACTTCTCGAAGGCCTCCGTGCGACGCACGGTATAGGCTGTCGTTTCAGGTCGCGGTTGCACGAGATCCGATGGATTGTCGATCATCGACGCCATGTTGCGCTGATAGGCGCAGCCGAAATTGTAGTACGGCTTGTTTTCGAGATAGCCCTTGTTGTTGATCGCGGGCCCGAGATCTTCGGGCCACAGGCCGCAGGGTCCGGCAACCGCCGATATTTTCGGATAATTCAGCCGGATGGTCGCCATCTGGCGCGGATCATCCGGATGATAGCGGTGGACGGCAATGCCGCGAGGCGGCACGCCTGCCGCGACCAGCAGCGCGTTGATTTCCCGGAAGGCATCGGCGGCTGCCGCGGCGTTGGAGGTTTTGACCGGTACGTCGGCGACGATCGTGCCGGTTCCCTCATGCAGCCAGCTTTGCGCCAGCCCCACCACATCGGTACGTTCGGAAGCGGAAAGACCGCCGCGACCATGCCCGACGAAGATCACGACGGAGCGGTCCGCTTCCTGGATCGCGATCGGATGGCGCTGCCGGTAATCGTTGGGAATGCTCGACGTCACTTCCTCGTGGTGCGCGCAAGCGCCGAGCACGACGGCGAGACCAACGAGCACGCCCGCCATGCGGAAGGAGCGGCTGCGGTCGACGGGTAGTCTGGTTGTCATCGTCGTGTCCTCGTCCCGTCTCAGTCGGTGATAAAGCCGTAGGTGCCGCGATAATTCTGGGCCGGCTCGACGCGGCCCGGCACGCCGTAGATGCGGTTGATGCTGCCCAGCAGATCCGCTTGCGGATCGGAAGCGGCGGCAAATCCGTCATCCGGCCGCGACAGGTCCTTTTGCGCGACGGCCCGAACGATGAAGGGGGTCACGATCACCATCAGTTCGCTCTGGTTGTTGATGAAATCCCGGCTGCGGAACAGGGTGCCGAGAACCGGCAGTGTCGACAGGCCGGGCAGTCCATTGATGGCCTGCTTGGTCTGGTCCTGGATCAACCCGGCCATGGCCATCGCGCCGCCGGAGGGAATTTCCAGCGTCGTTTCAGCGCGGCGGACCTTGACCGAGGGAACGATGAGGTTGTTCAGGTTGATCGAATTGTCGTTCGAGACTTCGGATACTTCCGTCATCACCCGCAGGCTGATCCGGCCTTCAGAGAGCACGATCGGTGTGAAATTGAGCGAGATGCCGAACTTTTTGAAGGCGATCGATGGGGCGCATTGCCCGATGCCGCCCGTCGAACTCGTCGTACACTGCACACCGGTTGGCACCGGAAATTCGCCGCCTGCGATGAATGTCGCTGACTCGCCCGAAATGGCCGTCAAATTGGGTTCGGCCAGCGTTCGAATCACGCCGGCGCTCTCCATCGCCCGTATCGTGGCCGTGACCGAGGGGGTGGAGCCAAACGAAGTTGTCAAGGCGTTACCGGAGACGAGCGGCGCACCACTTGCAGTGAACGGGTTGGCGTTGTTGAAGGTTACGGCCGAAGTGCCGTAGTTCAGCTTGGCGCTGAGATCGATGCCCAGCTGCTTGATGATGGAGCGGTCGACCTCGGCCACCGTGACCTTGAGCATCACCTGGTCGCGGCCGCGGACCGTAATGCTGTTGACGACCTTATCCGAACCGCCCGCTAACCGCGCGGCGAGATCGCCCGCTTGCTGGGCCTCGATTGGACTCGACACCGAGCCGGACAGCATCACGCCGTCACCCACGCCCTCGATCTGGATGTCGGAGTTCGGCAATGTCTGCTTCAGCGCCGCGCGGACCCCGTTGAGGTCGCGTGTCACGGCGATGTCGTAGGCGGCGATCTGCTGCCCGGTGGAATCGAAGAACACGATATTGGTCTGACCGACCGCCGCGCCGATAATATAGGCGCGCTGCGCCGTGCGGACGACCGCGGTCGCAATCTTGGGATCGGCGACCAGCACATCCTTGATATCACGCGGCAAATCGATCACGATGGATTTGCCAATGCCGAGCGCGAGAAAGCGCGCATTCATCTGTCCGTCGGCGACTACCGGCGCGGCGGCGCGATTGTCGCGCGCCATCACCGGGGTCAGGACCGGGTTGAGCGTGAGCGCCGTGACCGCTGAAAACGACAGGGCGCGAACCAGAAAGGTCCGCATCAGCTGCTGATGTCCCCTGCATTTCATATCGGGCGTCCTTTCGCTCACTTCAGTGTCTTGGTCAGGCTCGGGGCGGGGATGCCGGCGGGTGGAACCGCCGCCATCAGGTCCGCGCCATCGGCCCTGATCGGCTCGCCCTTGGCCACCAGAGCGTCGATGGCCGGCAGTCGCACAACCGGTTCGGCCGGGAGAGGCGTATTGTCGGACCTGTTCGCGAGATATGCGGCAATACCACCGGTGATGTCGGCAGTCGTCAGGACCACAATGCGTGCGGTATCCATACGCTTCACTTTCCACATTACGCCGCGACGCTTCCGCCGCCGTGATGGGAGTTGACCAGTTATTCGTCAAAGCATGGTTAATGAGGCGTATCTAAATCGCCTTAACGGGACGTTTACCCGCGCGATCAGCGAATGATGAAGTGGGTCAGGTCGACCGCCTTGATCCATTCGGTCTCCGGATAGATCAGCAATGCGCCGATCGCCAGCGCGATGCCGTAGGGGATTCCGCTGTCCTTGGCATGCAGCTTGAGCAGCCAGGCCTGTCCCGCGAGCTGGTAGGGCAGCGGCCATTGCCGGAACTGGAGCAACATCAGCGTCAGCACGCCGCCGAACAACGAGGCGTAGACCAGGTAGTTCAGCAAATGGCCAAAGCCGAACCAGAGCGCCGCCGAGGCGGCTACCTTGGCATCGCCGCCGCCGATCCAGCCCATGGCAAAGCAGGCAAAAGCCGCCGTGAGAACGGCGGCGCCGGCGCCGACATGTGCGAGGATGTCGTAGAACCCCATGCCGCTCAGAACGGCGAGAGCCAGGAATCCCGCCGCCAGCGCCAGCGATACCCGGTTGGAAATCGTCATCGTGAAAAGATCGCTCGCTGCCGCGAATGCCATCAGGGCTGGAAACAGCATCAGACGCGCGATGTCGAGGATCATGGGATTACGCAGCTCGTATTGCCGATGCGAGGTCGAAGCATCGCTCGAACCTAGCCATCAGAGATGAACAATCGGGAAA
This sequence comes from uncultured Pseudomonadota bacterium, assembly GCA_963771225.1. Taxonomy (GTDB): domain Bacteria; phylum Pseudomonadota; class Alphaproteobacteria; order Rhizobiales; family Xanthobacteraceae; genus Bradyrhizobium. The sequence continues at coordinate 279,941 of CAVYSR010000026.1, forward strand.
CGGTCGAGCCATCACCAGACGCTGGCAATCCGGAAAGCCAGGACGAAAAGCGCCAGCACCAGCGCCAGACAGATCAATCCCGCCGGCGTGTCGTCCCGGCCGCCCGCCGGCAACGAGGCTTTTCTTGTCGAAATAGCGGGAGCAGCAGCCTTGCGCATATCTACGTCACACTATCGGGCCGAAACAACAAAGGCCCCGGATCACCGAGGCCTTTGATGCCTTCCCGTAACGGATGCTTATTTCAGCGAGGTATTGATCGAGCCGAACTTGGTGTTCAGCGAGCTGCCGATGCCGTTGACGACAGCGATAATCGCGAGCGAAATGCCGGCCGCAATCAGACCGTATTCGATGGCGGTAGCGCCGGACTCATCCTTCACAAAACGCGCAATCAGATTCTTCATAGGTAACTCCATGTGCACACGTGGCTGATCGAACTAAAGTTTGGTCTCGCCGGCGTTCTCAGTACCGTGACCATGGCATCACCGTACGGTCCGAGAATTGCGGTGCAGTTAATTCGATTGCGGAAATATCGCTGGAACTGGCTGTTCTTGAGCAGAGTAAATTTGGAATTAAGGCCTTCCGCAAAATGCGATATTGGTTTCGATCACTTCTAGAGCGTTTTCCAGCGAAGTGGATACCGGTTCGCGTGAAGAAAACGCGTAAAATAAGGAAGTGGAGCCTCCGTTCCGATTCAATCGGAACGGAAAAAGCTCGGGTATGGGGCCCTGCGCTGACGTGACCGCTCGCGGATTCACGGCTCCTTAAGCGTGGGCAAGTAACCCTGAGATCCCCGATCAGATGAGGTGGCCATGTCCAACCTGCCCTTGGAAGTCGTCGAGATGTTCGGCCAGACGATTGCCAAGATCGTGCCGATCACGATCGTGCTGGCCGTGGTGTTCTCGGTGCTGACCCACTTCTGGGCCTGCAATCCTGGAACGCCCTGGTGGCGCAAGCGCGAGCTCGTCACCGACATCTGTTACTGGTTCTTTGTACCATTGTTCGCGCGCGTGTTCCGGATCGGGCTGCTCGTGCTTGGCGCCGGCGTCGTCTTCAAGATCTACGACGCCGACGATCTGATTGCCTTTTACGACAACGGCCACGGTCCGCTGTCCGAGCTGCCGCTGTGGCTTCAGGCGTTGTTGTTCCTGGTTTTGTCGGACTTCATGCTGTACTGGCTGCACCGCATGTTTCACGGCGGCGCATTCTGGAAGTATCACGCGATCCACCATTCGTCCGAAGATCTGGACTGGATATCGGCGGCGCGCTTTCATCCGGTCAACCTGTTTCTCGGCACCATAGCGGTCGACGTCATCCTGTTGATGGCGGGTATCTCGCCCAACATCATGCTCTGGGTCGGGCCATTCACGACATTCCATTCGGCGTTCGTTCACGCCAATCTCAACTGGTCGCTTGGTCCGTTCAAATACGTGCTGGCGACGCCGGTGTTCCACCGCTGGCACCACACCGCGCTGGAACAGGGCGGCAATACCAATTTTGCCGGAACGTTTCCGATCTGGGATATCCTTTTTGGAACGTTCCGGATGCCGGAAAACGAACTCCCGAACGCCTATGGCGTGGACGACGCGGCGATCCCGTCCGAGATCGGCGGCCAATTGGCCTATCCGTTTCGGCAATAGCGTCCGTGCCGACTGGTACTGGCCGAGGTAGGCCACTCCCCGATTCGAGAACAGGTCCGGATGCGCGGTACGCACCCCAAACTCCTGAAATTCCTCTGTAAGATCAGGCCGTTTGATGACTGCAAGGTTCGACCGCAGATAAGTCGATCATCTGCGAGCGTTCGCAGCTCTGCTCGTGCTGTTTTATCACGACTTCCAGTTGGATCGGAGCGCAGCTCGTCGATGGCGCCGAATGCGACAATGCCGGCGGACACCGGAATCATCCAATGGATAACTCATTTATTCTGAAATCGTCAGGCGGTTGGGCAACAAGGAGCGCAGGCCGCTTGAAATCCGGCTTAATTGGATCGGCGCCGCTATACGACGCGCGATCAATGCGGTGACGATCAGCGTGCTGCCGAGACCTAGTGGGGCTTCAAAAAAAGGAAATGCAAGCAACAACAAAATGGCGCACGCCAGTGCGGGGAGTTCGCCACGTTGAAAGCTACCGGCAAGGCCCATCCGCAACAGCAGTCCGACCGGGATTGCCAGTATCATCAGGTCGTAGAGAAACAGATAAGGCGTCAGCAGCAGCGTACCCGCGGCAAGCGCTGCAGCCTTGAGCGCGTAATCCGTGCGGCTGCGCCAGAGTAAAATGAGGCTGACAGCGACCGTGCCAGACGTTATCCATTGAAAAGTCCATGCCAGATGTTCGCTGCCGCCTACGGTTCTTATCAGGCCAAACACGCTCTGCAGCTTGAACCAGGTAGCACGGCCCTCGGTAAAGAACGCCTGCGAGAACATCGGCATCCAATGGAAAAATGCCTCCCAGCTGTCGGTCCCGAACGCGATCCACGACATCAGGGCCAGTATGACGGTCGTAACCGCAGCAGCGAAGAAAACGGTCCATTGTGACGCTGCGATGAGCACCAGCGGAAACAGCAGGCCGTATTGCGGTTTGTAAGACAGCAGACCAAGGCAAATTCCCGACAGGATCGGTCGCGTGGGCATCAAAACCAGTGTCCCACCGAGCAGCGCCGCGGTGAGGAAACCGTTTTGTCCTACCACCGTGTTGGCCAGCACCACCGGAAACGCCGCGCCTACGATAAGGCCAAACCGTTGTCCGACAGCGGCGTGCATCATCACCATATACGGCACAAAGCTGACCATGCTCCAACTCACCAGTCCGGCGGCATACGAAAAATGCGCAAGGAACATGGCGATGAACAGGAACGGTGGCGGGTAGTGCCAGGCATAATCGCCAACGTAACTCTGGCCGAGCATCGCGACCTGAACCTGTTTATGGATGTCCCAATCCCAGGCCAGCGCGGGGTGCCCCTGCAGTGCCAGCCTGCCTGCAGCCCAGACATTGACGAAGTCGGTGGCGATGTCGCGGCCATTTGAGTCGAACAGCCATAAATGGGCGAAGTACATCGCCAGGATCATCACCGCATTGCAGAGGATCAGCACCAGGCAACTATTCAACAGCAGCGGCGGAATGGCCTCGCGCGGTATTGTGTTCGATTGGGATGCTGTTGAGGACATCCGCCAAAATTACCGACACAATCTTGAAGAAATGTTAACCGGTACAATAACTTAAGACGGTATTAATTTGCGTTTCAATTTTATGTTTGTCTCGCTTCCCGTCAACGGGCTCACTCCGCCGGTTGAAGAACCGGTCCCGATTTCCAAGAAAATACCCAGGCGAGGGAGTAAAATCCGAGCGCGAGCAGATAGAGAAACGCAAATCCGAAATACATGGAATTGTATTCCATTACGCCTCCGAATAAGGCGCCCATCAGGTTGTATGCAAATGCCGTGGAGATATTAATTTCCGCTTCACCGATTAGGCTGGAGAAGATAATTCCGGCGAAGAACAGCGGAATCGTTAGTACAAGGCAGCTTACCGCGAGTTGCATCAACGGCGGGCCGAACATCCACTGGCCGTGGCTGACCGCAAGACCATATCCAACCAGCAAGCTTGCGAACAAACCGAAATAGGCAGCCCCGACCAGCTTCAGCCGGCTCCGGGTCACGATCACGTTCGCGAGGAACGCCATCACCAGCACCAGCATGATTGCGGCGGCAATAACGAACCAGGTCCCGCCAAGATGCAACCCGAGTTCGGTAATGGCTTTGGTTTCCACCAGCATGAAGCCGGAGCCAAGAAAGAAGAAGGGCAAATAGTTGCGGTCGATCGGATCGGTGAAGCCAATGGTCTTGCGCACGAAGACATAGCTGAGAAGAAGAATCATCCCGAGCGCGATCATGTATGTGACGGGATAGCTGCGCTCCACCATGTAGAAGAACGGCCAATCGTCGGTGGGAACGGCGGACTCGGGATAGGATTGTGAGAAATAGTCGGAGACGTCCGCAAAGCCGATCGATGCAAACGCGTTGGCGTCCGGCATGGTCACGGCCGAACCTTTCCTGACTATGAAGGCGGTGGTTCGCACGTAATCATACAGCACCCGGACCGCCAGCGGCTTCCCAGCGCCCGGCAATTCGCGGAAAATCTTCGATAGCTTGAAGCCCAGCGCATCGTTGACCAGCGTAAATGAGATGGACAACACGCCGTCCGGCTTGAGAAGCCTGAAGGCTTCGGCAATTCCCTCGCGAGTATAGACATAGGAATCCACCCGCAGATTGGACGCATGGCTTAGCGCCGCATGCGAATCCAGAACGCCATAGACTATCAGATCATATTGCTGGTCCGCGGTTCGGAAGAAGTTCCGCGCGTCATTGATCGACAGGGTCACACGGGGGTCGTCATAAGGGCGCTCGGGATGATATTTGGTGCCGAGGAAGGCGATGGCGGGATCGATTTCAATGGCATCGACATGGGCGGCGCCCATCCGCAGCGCCGTCGCCACATCATTGCCGCTGCCCGAGCCGACAATGGCGACGCGCTCGGGAACTTTCTTGAAGTTGTACGGAAACTCGTAGTAGGCGCGAACGTAACGATCTGCGTCGGACTCCTGGCCCCGCTTGCTGTCCGCGAAATTGTAGACCTTCTGGTAGTAGTTGCCGCCCGACAGGATCATCATCAGTCCGTCGGATTTGGCCGTTCGTTCCAATAGCTGGTACGGCGAATAGATCCGCTGCGTCTCGGGTTGCACGGGCCATGCCAGGATGCCCAGCAGGACACAAAAACTCGCGATCCCCACCGACAGGAAGTTGTCGCGTGAGAGCACGAAGAGCAGCAGCATTCCGCCCGTCACCGCGAACCAGATCACCGGCGGCACCCAGTACAGGCTCATTACAAACAGCGCGATCACGCCGAGGATGCTGCCTCCCAGATTGAGGCCATAGGCGTTCAGTGAATTCGAGCTGTGCAGCAATTTGCCGCAGAGCTGACCCACCGGATAGCAAATGCATGCGCAGATGATGAAGCTCGCGCCGAGCAGAAAGTAAACCGGCATGTCGAACGTGCTCAGCCAGCCGATCGAGAACATCATATACGCAGCGCCGGTATCGTAACGTAACAACGTGATAACCCCGACAAAGAGCGCGAGCATCGGCAACACCAACGCCGGCGCGCAGGACTGCCGTTCCGCCACCGCGTAACCCGCGCCGAGACCCAGAAAGCAGGCCAGCATCGTGAAATTCTTGTAAAAGGAATAGACTGGAAAGACCGATGCGAGCCAGCGGATCAACACGAGTTCCAGCAACAGGCTGAGCATCGTTACCAGGACAATCGATCTGATCTTGGTTTTGGTATTCAGGGCCGCGTAATGGGCCTCGAAGCTGGCACCCATCGACCTGACCTGGCTCTCCAGCGGCTCGTCGAACCAGCCCCAGCGGAACACGGCCCCTACCGCACCCAGCCCAAGCGCAATGCGGAGCACACCGATCGCCAGTTCCGTGGCATTGATATCTTTGAGCTCGAAGAGGTTGTGAACCGCGATCAGCGAGTAGACGAGCAACAGCCCGCTCAGCGACAGGCAAAAGATGCGGATCAGGCTACGATTCGGATTGTGAGGAGCATTCATCATGAGCCGGACCGGGAGCGTTTGTGTGAAGATGCGCTCACGCGTCAGCCGATCGTGAGGTGGAGGAAATGGCTCGCAACAAGGTATTCAGAGCGGGTCGAGCGGACGTTCGAGCCCGTATAGCGTAAGTCGCTTTATTTAAGAGGACATTACTGCCGAAGATGAATGCGACGTTACTCTCGACCTTTAATATCGAACTGCTCGCTGAAGTGATCGCCGATCCTGACATCAGCGCAATGGATTCGGGACAGTCCCGACCCGGCAATTGTCACCGCGTCGGCCCCGGTACGGAAATCCCACCTCGCGCTCATTTTTAGGAAAGCGCAATGTCTGTTCCCGGCATCCTTGAGACGTGCTGATCCTCTCGGCGAAAGTCGGGTGTCAGGGCAAAAGCGGAAGTCTTTCGCATAACCCACTTCGGTAGTGACCAACGCTGAGGAGCTAGTGTCTCGCTGAAAGGCAAAACAAGCGGCAACGGCCATTCGATGGCGCCTGAGCTCCACTGCGGAGGTCATCGGTAAGCGCGCCGTCTGATGATGACTCCTCCCAAGTAACTTTAGTCATAGACGCGCCAACGGCCCTTAAAATTTGAGTCCAAAGACTTTTTCGACAGCATCGACCCAATTTGGGTATGGCTTCCGCTGCTGTTCAGCGGCAATTGAAAGTTCGGCGTTTCAGATTTTCCTCAACTACTTATCAACCCAAAGCTGCTGTAGTAAAAAGCTATTTTGGGGGAGATCTGCGTGATTAGCTCGCTTCGTACCCGATCAAGGACCGTCGCGTAGCTACGGGTTTCGTCTTGCCTAAACAACCACAAAGATGGATCGCGAGATCTCTGCCGCGCGGCTCACATCGTCGGGTACCGGCCGAAATAGGCCGCTCGCCGATTCAAAAACAGGCCGAATGCGCGGTACGCGAAGCTCCTACCATTCCTCTGTAAGATCGGGCCGGTTAATGACCGCAAGCTTCAACCGCAGATATATGCCAGAAGTTGATCATTTGCGAGCGTTCGCAGCTCTGCTCGTGCTGTTTTATCACGGCTTCCAGTTGATCGGAGCGCAACTCGCCCATGGCGCCGACTTCAATGTGTCGTTTTGGGTGTTCGCCTCGAATCCGGTGATATCTATCATCGAGGAAGGCTATTCCGGCGTGGCGCTGTTCATCGTGCTGTCCGGTTTTATCCTCTCACTCGGCGCCATCGGAAAGGTCATCGACTATCGGAAATTCCTGACGGCCCGCGTGTTGCGTATCTATCCCATGTTCATGGTGTGCCTGGTTGTGGCGGCAAGCTCCAGCCCGACCAATCTGATTGCCGTGGTAACCAGCCTGCTGCCTTTGAATTTGGGCGAGGGCGTCGGGGGCGCCTTTACCACCATGTTTTGGGCGGTAGCCATCGAATTTCAATGCTATCTGGTGTTTCCATTCCTGGTGGCTTTCAGCAATGCACGAGGAACAAGATTTCTGTTTCAGGTCATAGCCGTCGCGCTGGTCATGAGGCTGCTGGCGGTTCTGGTCGGCGCAAGCCCAAGAGACCTGAGCTACTGGACCGTGGTCGGAAGGATTGACCAATTCTGTCTAGGGATGATCGCTGCCCGCTGGTATGTTGAAAAAGACTGGAACCATCTACGCGCTGCGTGGTTCATGCCCGCCGCGGCTGTCGCGTTCGTCATGCTTTGGCAACTCAACCGCATCGGCGGTTTCCCGCTCGTGGCCACTTGGAAACTCGTAGCGCCGACCATCGAGGGCGCCGTCTGGGCCTTTTTTATCGTCACCTATCTGGCATTCGGTCGAGCGCTTCCGTCTTGGTTGAGTAAGCCGGCGGCCAGGCTTGGAGAGATCAGCTATTCACTCTACCTCATGCATTTCGTGGTCATATACGCCATTGTCCAACATGGATTTTACGTGCATCTGACCGGAAATGGCTATTACGACGCACTCGCGACTACGTTGCTCGTTGCCTTGCCTGCCGCAACCGCAATCGCCATTCTGACTTACGAGACGATCGAACTTCCCTTCCTTGGAATGCGTCCGAGGTACATTATTTTGCCGGATTCGAATTCATGAAGGGGTTTCTCCAAAGATGTTTCTTGAAAGCGTCTGTAAAGCAGACGACGCGTCCCGGCGTTGGAATCTATCCGGGGCGGTACTGGAGTATTTAGAGAAGGAAAGGACCATCAGCCGAGTGGGGCCTTTTACCATTGCTCTACGATGGAACCGATGGTCCACATTACGGCCAAGACGCCACGAATGTTAGGCATGCGTAAGCTAGAATTTTTGGCCTGCGCCGGCCTCTGGCGATCTCCAACTCCCGTCCCAAAATCCAAAATGAGCCACTCCCAAAATCAGGGTCGAAACAAGCCCTGTCGGCTCCCGGTTTGCAGTTCCTTCATCTATTAAGGCCAGATTAGCCAAGCCCGGATGGTCAGGTGCGAACGGCCAGGTTTCAGGTCCGGATGGCCGTGTCCGGCTGCGATTGGCCGCGCATCGACCGGATTTGTAGGACTTCGACGTCAGTAGAGTAGCGTATCAAGAGTAGAGTAAAGCGTATGAAAACCGCGCGCATTGTCGTTCTGGGTATTGCTTTGTCCGCCGGCGCCGTCGCCGCCTATCTCGCAAGCGGCTCTGAAAAGGCCGCGGCGCCCGAGCCGACGGTACAATTGCCGACCGTCGATGTCCTGGTGGCGAAAGCCGATATCGGGCTTGGGCAATCCGTCGGCCCGGACGACGTGCAATGGCAGACCTGGCCGGCCGCGACCGCGAGCAACAACTTCATTCGTCGCACCGACCGCCCGGATGCGACCGCCCAGATTGCCGGATCGATCGCGCGGTCGCCATTCATCGCCGGCGAGCCGATCCGCGAACCGAAGCTGGTCAAGGCCAATGGCTCCGGATTCATGGCGGCGGTGCTGCCGGGCGGCATGCGTGCGGTGTCGACCGAGATTTCCCCTGAAACCGGCGCCGGCGGCTTCATCCTGCCCAACGACCGTGTCGATGTGATCCTGTCGCGACGCGAGAAAAGCGGCGATCACGACATGATCACTTCCGAAATCATCCTGGGCAATATCCGCGTGCTCGCCATCGATCAGGCCCCGCGGGAAAAGGACGGCCAGAATTCGGTCGTCGGCAAGACCACCACGCTCGAATTGAAGCCTGGGCAGGCCGAAATTCTCGCCCGGGCGCGCCAGACCGGCACCATCTCGCTGGCGTTGCGCAGCCTGGTCGATGCCAACGCGCCAAGCGCCCCGCGCAATGAGGGATCGGGCGACGGAATTGTTACGGTGTTCCGCGGCAGCGACGAACGCGACATCTACTCCTGTACGCCGCAATGCAAGCGCGGCGCGGGTGGCGGTTAGCGCCGCCTTGACCGTCCGCTGGTTAATGATTGGTTAATGAAAGCGGGCAGTTTGTCCGGACCGTGCTCAAGCTTTCGACAATGAATCTGTCCTAGTATCGGGAAAACCCCTTCCGTCCCCCGGGGATTCCTCGATGCCGTCGCGCGCTGCTTCGACAGCCTCCATCAGACATGTCTGGCGCCGATTTCGTCGTAACGGCCGGGGTTCGGCGGCCGTTGAATTCGCGCTGGTGGCACCGGTGTTCTTTGCGTTGCTGTTTGCGATCATCGAGACGGGGATCATGTTCTTCGCCAGTCAGGCGTTGGAAACCATGACCCAGGAATCCGCACGCCTGGTCCTGACCGGGCAGGCGCAGACGGCGTCCCTTACCCAGGCTCAGTTTCAAAATTATGTCTGCAGCCAGATTCCCGTTGCCGGGTTGTTTGCCTGCGGCAATATTTATGTCGACGTCGAGAGCTATCCCTCGTCCACGGGCACCTCGTGCTCCACGTTCTCCAACGTGGTCATCAACAGCCAGATCGACAGCAACAGCAATTTCGTCAACAACATGCAGTACAATCCCGGAGGCCCCGGCGATATCGTTATCGTGAGGTTGTTCTATCAATGGCCGCTGTACGTCACCGGGCTTGGCTACAACATCGCGAATTTGTCAGGTAGCAAGCGATTGCTGGCCGCCACGGCTGCATTTTGCAACGAGCCTTACTAGAGCGTAGCGATGAAATCATTGCGGCATATTTGGCTTCGGGCGCGACTCTCCGTCATGAGGCTGATGGCGGATCGCCGCGGCATCGCGGCGACCGAGTTCGCCTTCATTGTACCGATCATGCTCGTGTTATTCTTTGGAACGGTCGAGTTTTCCTCCGGTATAGCGGTGGATCGCAAGGTGACGCTGATGGCGCGGACGCTTGCCGATCTGACCTCGCAGTCGGTATCGGTCGCCAACGGCGATTTGACCAACTTCTTCAACGCCAGCAACGAAATCATGACCCCGTATGACGGCACGCCGACAAAAGCCACGATCTCGGAATTGTTTGTCGATCCAAAAACGCTTCAGGCGCGGGTACAATGGAGCCAGGGGGCCGTGCCTCGCGGGACCGGCTCCCCCGTTGCGATACCGGCAGCGCTGGCGGTTGGCGGGACCTACCTGCTTTTTAGCGAAATCAGCTATCTTTACGTGCCTGCCGTCGGCTATGTGATGGCGAAGGCTGGAATTACGCTGCACGATGTAGCCTACACGCGGCCACGCCAGTCGCTTTGCGTTTTCTATCCGACGACAAATCCGCTCCCCGCCAATTGTCCAACGTTGTGACAGCCGTCGAACACGGCGGGCGAACATTGCATCGCTCAAATCAAATTGCATCGCTCAAATCAAAAGGCCGCGCTGACAGCACGGCCTTTTTAGTCGATGCGTATGGAATTTCGAAAGTCTCGGCTTTTGCAAACCGGGCCGAACGAGATTCGCTCAGCCCGCGGCGCGCAGATTGTCGGCCGAAGACTTGCCAGAGCGGCGATCGGCAACGATTTCGTAGCTGATCTTCTGGCCTTCACGCAGCGTTCCAAGTCCGGCGCGCTCTACGGCGCTGATGTGCACGAACACGTCGTTGCCACCATCATCCGGTTGAATGAAGCCGAAGCCCTTGGTCGCGTTAAACCACTTCACGGTTCCCATGCTCACGGGGGTAGTCCCTTCTCAAGATAGATATAGTAGAAGCCCACTTTCGATGGGCTGGTGAGATCGAATTTTTGGAAGGGTCGTCAGCGTCTAAACCGGCTGTACCGGTGGATAGCTAATGTCGTCCGGCCGAAAATCGATAAGCCCATATTATGCGAAGCCAGCCCCCAAAACAATCCTGAGGTGCACGATTTTTTGATTGGCCCTTTCGCAGGTGCGGCCTTTCACCGCGCAGCAAATGAATCTGCGCGATTTCAGGGCAATTGCGGCGTTGCTTACCGGCGGCGGAATTGACCGCGCGGCGGTGCACCACGCGGAGCTCCACCACCCGGACGCTCATCCTTGTGACGGAAGATGAGGCGGCCTTTCTCCAGGTCATAGGGTGACATCTCGATCGTCACCCGATCGCCCGCCAGCGTCTTGATCCGGTTCTTTTTCATCTTGCCAGCGGTGTAGGCGACGATCTCATGCCCGGCATCGAGTTGCACGCGATAACGTGCGTCGGGGAGGATTTCGGTCACCAGTCCTTCGAACTGGATCAGCTCTTCTTTAGCCATGGTTATCTCCAGGTCGATCGATAGCTAGCGTTGCGGCCGCTGGGTGCGGTTGGGTCGGGTATTCGGTCGGCTTTCGCGATGCAAAAAGGCAACTCCCTGCATCCCTTCGGCCTTGCCCTCGCCATGCGATGGACGGGACGGCTCGTGGCGATTGGTCTCGTGCCGGTTGGTCTGCTGAGCGCCATTATTACCACCGGGACGGCGGTGACGGCGAGGCCCTTTCGCGCCCGGTGCGGCGTCATGACCCCTCGCAGCATGCACGCGCGGTCCGGACCGCGCGCCTCGGTGTTGCGCCGGTGCAGGGGCCGTGTCGCGATGACCCGGGGTGCGGCGATCTTCCCTGGGCAAGGTGATGCGGATCAGTTTCTCGATGTCGCGCAGATACGCGATCTCCTCGCCGGCGACGAGCGAGATCGCCACGCCGTCGGCGCCGGCCCGTGCGGTGCGGCCGATGCGGTGGACATAGGTCTCGGGCACGTTGGGCAGATCGAAATTCACCACATGGCTGATGCCGTCGACATCGATGCCGCGGGCCGCGATATCGGTAGCGACCAGCGTGCGGATCTCGCCGGACCGGAATGCCGCCAGCACCCGCTCGCGATGGTTCTGCGACTTGTTGCCATGAATGGCGTCAGCGGTGATGCCGGCCCTTGCGAGGCCTTTCACCACCTTGTCCGCGCCATGCTTGGTGCGGGTAAAGATCAGCGCGCGATCGACCGGCTCCTGCTTCAGGAGCTGAGCCAGCAATGCCGGCTTGGCGGAGTGGTCGACCTGAATAATGCGCTGGGTAATGCGCTCGACCGTCGAGGCAACCGGCGTCACGGCCACGCGCGCCGGATCGCGCAGCATCTGTTCGGCGAGTTCGGCGATATCCTTTGGCATCGTCGCCGAGAAGAACAGCGTCTGGCGCTTGACCGGCAGTTTGGAAACGATTTTCCGGATGTCGTTGATGAAGCCCATGTCCAGCATGCGGTCGGCTTCGTCGAGCACGAGGAACTCGACCTGTCCGAGCTTCAGGCCGTTGCTTTGCACGAGATCGAGCAGGCGGCCGGGCGTGGCCACCATGACTTCGACCCCTTGCATGACCGAGCGGACCTGGCGTCCCATCGGGACGCCGCCGATCGCCAGCGCCGATGTGAGACGCATGTGGCGGCCGTAGGCGTTGAAGCTATCGAGGATCTGTCCCGACAGCTCGCGCGTCGGGCTGAGCACCAGCACGCGGCAGGCCTTGGGCTGCGGCTTGATGCGGTTCTCCAGAATGCGATGCAGGATCGGAAGCGCAAAGGCTGCGGTCTTGCCGGTGCCGGTTTGGGCGATGCCGACGACGTCGCGGCCAGCGAGTGCGAGGGGAATGGTTTGGGCCTGGATCGGAGTGGGCGTCAGATAATTCTCTTCTTTGAGCGCACGCGAGATGGGATCGGCGAGGCCGAAATCCTGAAAGGAGGTCAAAAGATTGGTTCTTTCCATTATAAAAGGCAGGCGCCCGGCGGTGATCGCCAGGAGCGCGCGAGGGGGTGTCAGAGACACCCGCGTGTCTGGGGCGTCGGTTTTGGTTAGCTGAAGGGGCAAGCCAGAAACCGTTGAACGGGCTCAGAACACGCGGCTCGCAGTGACCCGAAGAATCCGGGGTCGTGGCGCTGATATGGAACACGAACGCGGCGCTTTCAAGGTAAATCGTGAAATGAAGGTTGGCTCGGTCAAGAAAAGCGCGAAATAGCCTCGTTTGCGCCTTGATTCTCGCTCGTTCGTGCACCGCGATGTTGAAGTTTAGTGCCAAAAATATAGCCAACTCGTCACACTTGCATAATAATTAAACACTTTGCCGATGAAGTATACATTTTTTCAGTCCAAATATTAGGCAATGGCATCGTCATCTCAGGGCGCCGCGCGGAATTCCTCAACGAAGCCATTCGGTTACCCCTTGCCCGCACCGTGGCATGGTTCTTGCGATTCCGTTAACGCAGGCGGCCGTGGGCCGTTTCGCAGCGTTTAACGTCTGCGTCAGGGAGATGACACCTCATGCCTATTCAACGAATTCACGATATAGCGACACCTCTGAGCCGCCGCCGCTGGCTGGCGGCGACCGCCGGACTGGTTCTTGGCTTGGCCACGTTTGCGTCAGCCAAGGCGGAGGACACCATCAAGGTTGGCGTTCTTCACTCGCTCTCGGGCACCATGGCCATCAGCGAAACCACGCTGAAGGATACCGTCCTGTTCATGATCGATGAGCAGAACAAGAAGGGTGGCGTTCTCGGCAAGAAGCTTGAGGCCGTGGTCGTTGATCCCGCCTCGAACTGGCCGCTGTTCGCGGAAAAGGCCCGTGAGTTGATCACCAAGGACAAGGTCTCCGTCGTGTTCGGCTGCTGGACCTCGGTGTCCCGCAAATCCGTGCTGCCGGTGTTCAAGGAATTGAACTCGATCCTGTTCTATCCCGTGCAGTACGAGGGTGAAGAGAGCGAGCGCAACGTGTTCTATACCGGTGCGGCGCCGAACCAGCAGGCGATTCCCGCCGTCGATTACCTCATGAAGGAAGAGAAGGTGAAACGCTGGGTGCTGGCCGGCACCGACTACGTCTATCCGCGCACCACCAACAAGATCCTCGAGGCCTATTTGAAGTCAAAGGGTGTCGCTCAAGAAGACATCATGATCAACTACACCCCATTCGGTCACTCCGATTGGCAGACCATCGTCGCCGACATCAAGAAGTTCGGCTCGGCCGGCAAGAAGACCGCGGTGGTTTCGACCATTAACGGCGACGCCAACGTTCCCTTCTACAAGGAACTCGGCAACCAGGGCATCAAGGCAACCGATATTCCGGTTGTCGCGTTCTCGGTGGGCGAAGAAGAACTGGCCGGCATCGATACCAAGCCACTGCTCGGTCATCTCGCGGCCTGGAACTACTTTAAGTCGATCAAGACTCCGGCGAACGAGACCTTCATCAAGGAATGGCAGGCCTACACCAAGAACCCGAAGCGCACGACCAACGACCCGATGGAAGCCACCTATATCGGCTTCAATATGTGGGTGAAGGCGGTTGAAAAGGCGAAGTCGGTCGATGCTGACAAGGTGATCGACGCGCTTCCCGGCATCAAGACGGCAAACCTGACCGGTGGCACATCCGAGTTGCTTCCGAACCATCACATCACCAAGCCGGTGTTCATTGGCGAAATCAAAGGCAACGGCCAGTTCGATGTGGTGTGGAAGACGCCCGGTCTGGTTGCCGGCGACGCGTGGTCGAAGGAGTTGCCGGATTCCAAGGACCTGATCGGTGACTGGGTCGGCAAGAAGTGCGGCAACTACAACACCAAGACCAACAAGTGCGGCGGCCAGGGTTCCTGATTGAAGGGTTCCTGATTGACAGGGCTCCTGATCAGTTCCTGACTACCAACAAATAAAAGGAAGGCGGCGATAACCGCCGCCTTCTTTCTGCCGATGCCGGGGTCGTCCAGTGCTTGCCAATGCTCTCAAGAACTTCCGCGCGCTCCCTTTTGCCTTGTTGCTGATTTTCGCGATGGTGCTGCCTGTCCTGGCGGGGCCGTTCGAGGACGCGGTCGGAAAATTCGCCAACGACGAATATTCCGACACCGAGGAAGCGGTCGATGTGCTCGCGACCAGCGCCAATCCTTTGGCTTTTGCCATCGTGAGCGCGCTCCAGGATGGCCGCTTGATGGCCGATCCCGATACCAAGAAAGTCTATCTCACCCAGCCCGACGGCAAGATCGTTGACGCGGCGACCGGCGCGACTGTCGCCAGCATGCCGGACAGCGCCGCAGCTGTGCGCCTCAACAATAAATTGCGACGCCATGTCGAGGCAGCGCTCGGCGCGCTGACGTTACAGTCGCCGGATCCGGCCAAGCGGGTCCAGGCCGCGCAGTCGGTGTTCAAGACCCATGACGAGGCCATGCTGCCGACGATTGACGCCGCATTGCAGAAGGAGAAAAACGCCAGTGCCAAGGCGGCCTTCACCGAAGCGCGGGCGGCGATCCTGTTGTTCAAGTCGGACGCCACCGATGCCGAAAAGCTGGAAGCCATCGCCACCATCAAGGCGCGCGGCGATCAGGAAGCGCTGGCGCTGCTGACCGGGCTCGCCGGAGACCAGCCGCCCGCGATTGCGCACGCCGCGGCCAGTGCGACATCGGCGATCCAGAGTACCATCGCGCTGTGGTCGATCTTGCAGAATGCCTGGTACGGCTTGTCGCTCGGTTCAGTCCTGCTGCTCGCCGCCATCGGCCTCGCCATCACTTTTGGGGTCATGGGCGTCATCAATATGGCGCATGGCGAGATGGTCATGATCGGCGCCTATGTCACCTTCGTGGTGCAGGAAACCATCCGCACCCGCTATCCTGGGCTGTTCGACTATTCGCTGCTGATGGCTGTGCCGCTGGCCTTCATCGTCGCCGGCGCCATCGGTATCCTGATCGAGCGCAGCATCATTCGCTTTCTTTACGGCCGTCCGCTGGAAACGCTATTGGCGACGTGGGGCCTGTCGCTGGTGTTGCAGCAGGCGGTGCGCACCATGTTCGGTCCCACCAACCAGGAGGTCGGCAATCCCTCCTGGATGAGCGGCGCGTTCGAGATCGGACAGATCACGATCACCTACAACCGGCTCTGGATTTTGTGCTTCACACTGGCGGTTTTCGCTATTTTGCTGGCCATGCTGCGCTACACCAGCCTCGGACTTGAGATGCGTGCGGTGACGCAAAACCGCAGAATGGCGGCATCTATGGGAATTGCGACCTCGCGGGTGGATGCGCTGACATTCGGCCTCGGCTCGGGCATCGCCGGGATCGCCGGCGTGGCGCTGTCGCAGATCGACAATGTCAGCCCCAACCTCGGACAAAGCTACATCATCAACTCCTTCATGGTGGTGGTGTTCGGCGGTGTCGGCAATCTGTGGGGCACGCTGGTCGGAGCCTTTACGCTCGGCATCGCCAACAAGTTCCTGGAACCGGTGGCCGGTGCGGTGCTCGGCAAGATCGCCATTCTGGTCCTGATCATTCTGTTCATTCAGAAACGCCCCCGCGGCCTGTTCGCGCTCAAAGGGCGGGCGGTGGAAGCATGATGCCGACGTCGAACGAGGGGCAAGGGCGACCATGATGCCGCACGTGCTCACGCGTTCGCTGGATCGCAGCGCGACGGTATTTCTGATCGTGGTTGCCGCGGCCGGCGTTCTGATCCCGCTGTCGAATCTGCTGTTGCCGGCGGGCTCGATGTTTCAGGTGCCGACCTATCTGGTGGCGCTGTTCGGAAAATATGTCTGCTACGCCATCCTGGCGCTCGCGATCGATCTGATCTGGGGCTATTGCGGCATTCTCTCGCTCGGCCATGGCGCGTTCTTTGCGCTCGGCGGCTACGCGATGGGCATGTACCTGATGCGCCAAATCGGCAGCCGCGGCGTCTACGGCAATTCCGTCTTGCCTGATTTCATGGTGTTCCTGAACTATTCGAAATTGCCCTGGTACTGGCACGGCTTCGACATGTTCTGGTTCGCCGCCCTGATGGTCGTTCTGGTCCCGGGCCTGTTGGCATTCGGCTTCGGCTGGTTGGCGTTTCGTTCCCGCGTCACCGGCGTCTATCTCTCGATCATCACGCAGGCGATGACATACGCGTTGTTGCTGGCATTTTTCCGCAACGATTTCGGCTTCGGCGGCAACAACGGCCTCACCGATTTCAAGGACATTCTCGGCTTCAACGTACAGGCCGAAAGCACGCGCGCGGCGTTGTTCGCGCTGAGCTGTCTTGCATTGATCATCGGATTCCTGATCTGCCGCGCGGTGGTGACTTCGAAGCTCGGCAAGGTGTTGATCGCGATCCGAGACGCCGAATCCCGCACGCGATTTCTCGGCTACCGCGTCGAATCCTACAAGCTGTTCGTATTCACGCTGTCGGCCTGCATGGCCGGCGTTGCCGGGGCGCTCTATGTGCCGCAGGTCGGCATCATCAACCCCGGAGAATTCGCGCCGGGAAACTCGATCGAGGCGGTGATCTGGGTCGCCGTCGGCGGACGCGGCACGCTGATCGGGGCGGCACTCGGCGCCATCGTCGTCAACTACGCCAAAACCGTCTTCACCTCCGGTCCGCTGGCGGCGTACTGGTTGTTCATGCTGGGCGCGCTGTTCATTCTGGTAACGCTGTTGTTGCCCAAGGGGATCATCGGCACCTTCAATGCCTGGTGGGAGCCGTGGAAGGCGCAACGCGTTTCGGCCAATGCCGTAAGTGCTGCGCGCGAAGATGGCGTCAGCGAACCGAACCCGGCGGAGTGAGCGATGAGTGTCTTGGAGACCCGCGCCACTTCCGCACTGCTCTATCTCGACGGCGTGCACGTCTCGTTCGACGGCTTTCACGCCATCAATAATCTGTCGCTGACGCTTGCGCCTGGTGAAATGCGCGCCATCATCGGCCCGAACGGCGCCGGCAAGACCACGATGATGGATATCATTACCGGCAAGACCAAACCTGATGAAGGCGCGGTATTGTTCGACGGCGTCACCGACCTGACGCGGCTCGACGAAACCAGGATAGCCGAACTCGGGATCGGCCGGAAATTCCAGAAGCCGACGGTGTTCGAGAGCCAGACCATCGAGGACAATCTGCTGCTGGCCCTCAATGTCGATCACCGCGTCAAGGGCACGCTGTTCTGGCGGGAGACCAGGGACGAATCCGAACGCATTGAGCGTGTGCTGGAAACCATTCGCCTGAAGGACGCGCGCAACCGGCTGGCGGGGAGCCTGTCGCACGGCCAGAAACAGTGGCTCGAGATCGGGATGCTGCTGGCGCAGGATCCAAAATTGCTGCTGGTCGACGAGCCGGTCGCCGGCATGACCGACGTCGAGACCCATCAGACCGCCGAACTGCTGAAAGAGATCAATCGCGAGAAAACCATCATGGTCGTCGAGCATGACATGACCTTCGTCCGCGAACTCGGCGTCAAGGTCACCTGTCTGCACGAAGGCTCGGTGCTGGCCGAAGGAACCATCGATCAGGTTTCGTCGAATGAGCGGGTGATCGAAGTGTATCTGGGACGCTGAACATGCTCGAGGTAAAGGACATCAACCTCTATTACGGCGCCGCGCAAGCGCTGCGCGGCGTCTCGATCTCGGCCGAACCGGGCAAGGTGATGTGCGTGCTCGGCCGCAACGGCGTCGGCAAGACCAGCCTGTTGCGGGCGATGGTCGGTCAATACCCCATTGCTTCGGGCTCGATCACCTTCGACGGCACGGAGATTTCGAGCCTCAAGCCCTACGAGCGGGCGCGCCGCGGCATCGGCTTCGTGCCGCAGGGCCGCGAGATTTTTCCGCTGCTGACCGTGGAGGAAAATCTCAAGACCGGTTTCGGCCCGTTGAAGCGCGAAAATCGCAATATTCCCGATGACGTGTTTTCGCTGTTTCCGGTGCTGCAATCGATGCTCGGCCGCCGTGGCGGCGATCTGTCCGGCGGCCAGCAGCAGCAGCTTGCCATCGGGCGTGCGCTGGTGATGCGGCCGAAACTCCTGTTGCTCGACGAGCCGACCGAGGGCATTCAGCCCTCGATCATCAAGGACATCGGGCGCGCGATCTCGTATCTTCGCAGTCTTGGCAACATTGCGATCGTACTGGTCGAACAATATCTCGACTTTGCCTGCGAGCTCGGCGACAATTTTGCTGTCATGGACCGGGGTGCGGTGAAATATGCCTGCGATCGCAGTCAGCTCGATCCCGCCGAAATCAGCCGCCAGATGGCGCTTTGACGATGGGTTTGTGATGCGACCGGCCAAGGTCGCGCCCTTTCTGGGGAGAGTTGGGGGGCGGATGCAGGCCGATACCACAAGCGCTGCCTCAGCGATTTTCGCCGCCAACCGTGCCCGGGGCTCTGTGAAGTTCGACGTGCAAGAGGTCGAGGGTGTCACCCGCCGCCGCCACTTGCATGAATCCGGCTCGCTGCGCGTCCGATTCCCTTCACCCGAAGCGGACGGTCTCTCGGCGGTTTTCGTCAACACGGCGGGCGGCATCGCCGGCGGCGACCGTTTCGATATCGACATCGCGGCCGGGGAGGGATCGCGTCTTGCGGTGACGACGGCGGCTGCGGAAAAGATCTACCGCGCCCAGGGACCCGCCGCGCAGCTCAATATCGCCTTGAAGGCCGCGGCGGGCGCGCACTTCGCCTGGCTGCCGCAGGAGACCATTTTGTTCGATCGCGGCGCGGGTGTCGCGGCGGATCGATATCGATCTGGCGGAAAGCGCGTCGCTGCTGCTTTGTGAAATCGTGGTGTTCGGCCGCGCGGCGATGGGTGAGCGGATGCTGC
Organism: uncultured Pseudomonadota bacterium; assembly: GCA_963771225.1. Taxonomy (GTDB): domain Bacteria; phylum Pseudomonadota; class Alphaproteobacteria; order Rhizobiales; family Xanthobacteraceae; genus Bradyrhizobium. The sequence continues at coordinate 299,412 of CAVYSR010000026.1, forward strand.
ACGGCGAATTCGTCGATCGCTGGCGGCTACGGCGTGGCGGCAGGCTGGTGTTCGCAGAAACCATACGGCTCGATGGTGCCATCGGCGAGAAACTCACCCAGCCGGCGATCGCAAAGGCGGGCGTCGCGATCGGCACGGCGCTGATCGTGCCCGGCGACGAGGCGCTGGTGGAGCGGATTCGCGAGCTTTCGACAACGTTCGGCGGTGAGGTCGGCATCTCCTGCTGGAATGGATTTGCAATGGCGCGCTTCTGCGCACAAGATGCGGCCCGGCTTCGCGCCGATATGATGGCGGTGCTCGGCCGCGCCAGCGGTTCGGCGCTGCCGCGGCTGTGGCTCAATTAGGTTAGTCGGGAATAATTAGAGTGCTCGCATGAATCTGTCTCCCCGCGAAAAGGACAAGCTTCTGATTTCGATGGCGGCCATGGTGGCGCGGCGCCGGCTGGAGCGCGGCGTCAAGCTCAACCATCCGGAGGCGATCGCGATCATTTCCGATTTCATCGTCGAGGGCGCGCGCGACGGCCGTACCGTGGCCGAACTGATGCAGGCCGGCGCCCAGGTCGCTGACCCGCGCGCAGGTGATGCCGGGCATTGCGGAAATGATCCACGACATCCAGGTCGAGGCGACGTTTCCGGACGGCACCAAGCTGGTCACCGTGCACGAGCCGATCAGATGAGGTGGAAGGTCGTCATTCCGCCCCGGAATGACTGAGGAGAGCACACATGATCCCCGGCGAAATGTTCATCAAGGACGGCGAGATCGAGCTCAATGCCGGCCGCAAGACGGTGACGCTCACCGTCGCCAATTCAGGCGACCGGCCGATCCAGGTCGGCTCGCACTACCATTTCTTCGAGACCAATCCGGCGCTGAAGTTCGACCGTAAGAAATCCCGCGGCATGCGGCTCGATATCGCAGCCGGCACCGCGGTGCGGTTCGAGCCCGGGCAAACCCGCGACGTGCAACTCGTGGCGCTGGCCGGCAAGCGCGTCGTCTATGGCTTCCGCGGCGACGTGATGGGGAAGCTGTGATTGGCATTCGTAAAATCGAGCTCGCGACATCCGCCGGCGTCATCCTGAGGTGCGCGCGCTTTCTTGCGCGCCTCGAAGGATGAGAGATCGAACGCGCAAATCCAACCATCCTTCGAGGCTCGCCCAGAGGGCTCACACCTCGAGAGCGAGCGCAACTGCGCTCATCCGGGGATGACGGCCTGAAAACTGGGAGCGCGCAACATGTCGGTAAAAATCAAACGTTCCGTCTATGCCGACATGTTCGGGCCGACCACCGGCGACCGGGTGCGGCTGGCCGATACCGACCTCATCATCGAGGTCGAAAAGGATTTCACCATCTATGGCGAGGAGGTGAAATTCGGCGGCGGCAAGGTGATCCGCGACGGCATGGGTCAATCCCAGGTCACCAACAGGCAGGGCGCGGCCGATACCGTCATCACCAATGCGCTGATCGTCGATCACTGGGGTATCGTCAAGGCCGACGTCGCCATCAAGGAAGGCCATATCAGCGCCATCGGCAAGGCCGGCAATCCCGACATCCAGCCCGGCGTGACCATCGTGATCGGTCCGGGCACGGATATCATCGCCGGCGAGGGGAAAATCCTCACCGCCGGCGGCTTCGACAGCCACATCCATTTCATCTGTCCGCAGCAGATCGAGCATGCCTTGATGTCAGGGGTCACCTCGATGCTCGGTGGCGGCACCGGCCCGTCGCATGGCACCTTCGCCACCACCTGCACGCCCGGCCCCTGGCACATGGCGCGCATGATCCAGTCGTTCGATGCGTTTCCGGTCAATCTCGGCATTTCGGGCAAGGGCAACGCCTCGCGACCGGCGGCGCTGGTGGAGATGATCAAGGCCGGCGCCTGCGCGCTCAAGCTGCATGAGGATTGGGGCACCACGCCCGCGGCGATCGATAATTGCCTTTCGGTGGCCGACGATTACGACATCCAGGTCATGATCCATTCCGACACGTTGAACGAGTCCGGCTTCGTCGAGGATACCGTCAAGGCATTCAAGGGCCGCACCATTCACGCCTTCCATACCGAAGGCGCCGGCGGCGGACATGCCCCGGACATTATCAAGATTGCGGGCTTGAAAAACGTTCTTCCTTCCTCGACCAATCCCACGCGCCCGTTCACCCGCAACACCATCGACGAGCATCTCGACATGCTGATGGTGTGCCATCACCTCGATCCCTCGATCGCCGAAGATCTGGCGTTTGCCGAAAGCCGCATCCGCAAGGAAACCATCGCGGCCGAAGACATTCTGCACGATCTGGGCGCGCTTTCGATGATGTCCTCGGATTCGCAAGCCATGGGCCGGCTCGGCGAAGTCATCATCCGGACCTGGCAAACCGCCGACAAGATGAAGAAGCAGCGCGGCTCGTTGCCGCAGGACACCGGCAACAACGACAATTTCCGGGTCAAGCGCTACATCGCGAAATACACCATCAACCCCGCGATTGCGCATGGCGTGTCGAAGCTGATCGGGTCGGTGGAGAAAGGCAAGCTCGCCGATCTGGTGCTGTGGTCGCCTGCCTTCTTCGGCGTGAAGCCCGAATGCATCATCAAGGGCGGCTCGATCGTCGCAGCGCCAATGGGCGATCCCAACGCCTCGATCCCGACGCCGCAGCCCGTGCATTATCAGCCGATGTTCGCAGCCTATGGCAAGGCGCTGACCGCCTCCTCGGTGGTGTTCTCCTCGAAGGCGGCGGTGGCCTCGGGGCTGGCGAGGAAGCTCGGCATCTCCAAGAAGCTCTATGCGGTGCAAAATACCCGCGACGGCATCTCCAAGAAAAGCATGATCCACAACGGCGCCACGCCCAAGATCGAGGTCGATGCCGAAACCTACGAGGTGCGTGCCGACGGCGAATTGCTGACCTGCGCGCCCGCCGAGGTGCTGCCCATGGCGCAGCGCTATTTCATGTTCTAAGCTTGCTCCCGGCGCTCAAAGCCAGAACAAAGCCTCGGGAGGATTTCGTGATTTACGTCGTTGCCACACTGACCGTGAAGCCTGAAACACGCGCCGAATTTATTGCCGCCGCCACCGCCTGCATCAAGGAAACCCGCAAAGAACCCGGCAATATCGCCTACGACCTGCATGAAAGCGTGACCGACCCTTCCAAAATGGTGTTCGTCGAGCAGTGGGAAAACGCCGAGGTGCTGGTGCCGCACCGCACCGCCGACCACATGAAGGCCTTCGGCCGGGTCGCCGTGAAATGCATGGCCGCGCCGCCAAAGATCGAGATCATCACGCCCGAAAAAGTCGATGTCCGATAATCAAGAAAACAGCCGGAAAAGGACCGAGCCATGATCTATGTCGTCGCCACCTCCCAGGTGAAGCCGGAATCGCGGGATGCCTTTATCAAAGGCGCCAAGGAATGCATCGCTGCCACCCGCAAGGAAAAAGGCTGCATCGCCTATGAAAGCCACACCAGCATCAACGACCCCAATCTCTTTGTGGTGGTGGAGCGCTGGGAAACCCGCGAAGATCTCAATGCGCACGGCCGGGCACCGCACATGAAGGTCTGGCGCGAATATTCCGCGCCGCTGAAGGTGTCGCCGACGGTGATCGAGATCATCAGCGATGGCAAGGTCGAGAAGCTGTGAGCATTTTCGCATGATCCGCGCCAGCCAGGTTCGCGCCCGCCATCGCTGGACTGACGCGCCGGCCGACACCGTCGTGCTCGGCTTTGACGATCGTCATCGGCGGCGGATGGCGATGACGGGCACGCGCGGGCTCGAATTCCTGCTCGACCTGGAGAACGCGGTCGTGCTGCGCGGCGGCGACGCGCTGGTGCTCGACGATGGCCGGTTGATCGAGGTGGTGGCGGCGCCGGAGCCGCTGATCGAAATCCGGGGCAACGATCCGCATCATCTGGTTCGGGTCGCCTGGCATCTCGGCAACCGCCATCTGCCGACGCAGATCATGGCCAAGGCCCTGCGCATCCGGCGCGATCACGTCATCGAGGCGATGGTGAAGGGGCTCGGCGCGCGCGTGATCGAGATCGAAGCGCCGTTCGATCCCGAAGGCGGCGCCTATGCCGGCGACGGCCATGCGCCTGCGCCGGATCCGCACGACCACGGCGACCACGGCGCGTCATCGCACGATCATGGCGACCATGCTCATCATGATGACCACCATCATCACCATGACGGTCATCATCATGACGAGCATTGCGATCATGACCACGACCATGGCCATTCCCATGCTCATGACCGCAAATAGGACGCCGGCCACGCCGCGGCGGCGCGCAGCGACACCGCCGGCTGCAACCAACAAATCCGGCAGAAGAGTTGAAACATCGTCCAGCGAACCCATCGCGCAACCGGGCAGCGAGCGGGACGCGATGAGCCAAAACGAGGTTGCGGCGCTGTATCGGCTAATGACCTGGCTGTCGCCATCCTTTCCGGTCGGCGCGTTCTCCTATTCCAGCGGAATCGAATGGGCGGTGGAAGCCGGCGATATCGTCGATGCGGCATCGTTGCGGGATTGGCTTGGTGCGATGCTCGCGGACGGGCCTGGATTTTGCGACGGCGTGTTTCTGGCGCACGCGCATCGGGCCGCTTCATCGCGCGACGATGCGGCGCTGCGCGATATCGCGGAGCTTGCGGCGGCCTTCGTGCCCTCGCGTGAACGCCAGCTCGAGACCTCGGGGCAGGGGCGCGCGTTCATCGACATCGCGCGCGCGGCATGGAATTGCGACGGGCTTGACCGACTGATTTCAGATTGCAACGGAACGATCGTCTATCCGGTCGCGGTCGGTCTCGTCAGCGCGGCGCATGCGCTTCCGCTTGCGCCCACCCTGCACGGCTTCTTTCATGCGCTGACCTCGAACTGGATATCGGCCGGCGCGCGGCTGATCCCTCTCGGGCAGACCGATAGCCAGCGCGTGCTGGCCATGCTGGAGCCGGTCGTCGCGGCGACCGCGCAACGCGCCCTGACGGCAACGCTTGACGATCTCGGCAGCGCGACCTTTCGCGCCGACCTTGCGAGCATGCGGCACGAGACGCAGTACACCCGGCTGTTCAGGTCATGATAAGGCCGCGCGTTATCTTCCCCGTCGCGCCCGCGAAGGTGGGGACCCCCAGCGTGAGCGCAGCTGCGCTCATCGCGACGCCGTGTCATCGCGTGTTGGCACGGTGTAAGAGACCTTTTTTCAATCCACTGGTCGGTGGTTATGGATCCCCGCTTTCGCGGGGACGACGTTGGAGGACATCAGGTGTCTAAATCCCACGGCCCGCTTCGTGTCGGCATCGGCGGTCCCGTCGGGTCGGGAAAAACCGCGTTGATGGACTTGCTCTGCAAGGCGATGCGGGAGCGCTACGACATCGCCGCGATCACCAACGACATCTATACCAAATGGGATGCCGAATTTCTGGTGCGCTCGGGGTCGCTGACTGCGGATCGCATCGCCGGCGTCGAGACCGGAGGGTGTCCGCACACCGCGATTCGCGAGGACGCTTCGATGAATCTCGCGGCGGTGGCTGACATGCGGGTGAAATTTCCGGATCTCGATCTGGTGCTGATCGAATCCGGCGGTGACAATCTCGCCGCCACCTTCTCGCCCGAACTGGCCGATCTCACGATTTATGTCATCGACGTGGCGGCGGGCGACAAGATCCCTTCCAAGGGAGGCCCGGGCATCACCCGGTCGGACCTTCTCGTCATCAACAAGATCGACCTCGCGCCTTACGTCGGCGCATCGCTGGAGAAAATGGACACGGACACCAGACGGATGCGTGGTGAACGGCCATTTGTGATGACCAATCTTCGGAAGAGCCAAGGCCTTGATCGCATTATCCGCTTTATCGAAGCCAAAGGTGGTCTCAAGGGTGGTCTCGGCAAACCGGTGTGAGCCGGCCCGGTTCGTTAACATTTGTGGCTGCGCCCCCCGCGGCCTCAGCGGCGGCAAATAATTTTCAACATCGCCTGGAACAAAACGCATCCGATGCGATTAACATCTTTCGGACTCGGCCTGCACTCGACGCGCGGGCGGCGTTTACCTTCGTAGCCAACCGCAGTTGCGTATCGATGATCGCTCCTTCATTATCCTTGGCAGTTGGCTCGCATTTTGTTTCGATTTGTTGCCGCCGCGGCGGACGCCAGATGCTTCGTATATTTCTTCGCCAACTTCTCATTTTCGAGTAAGCGAGTGGTTCGGCTGGGTTTCATCATTGGTTTTATCGCGTTCATCGGAGTCCTGCTCTCCGGTCTTGCGGCCTATCGCGTCCACGATCAGGAATTGACCGTCGAGGGCATCGCGCTGGCGCGCGCGATCGACGTCCATGCCAGCCTGGTACAGGACCGGCTGACCGAGCGTGAACTGCTCGCGCGCGTCGCCTCGGGCCTGTTCCATGCACCGTCCGTGATCAAGGCCGATATGCTGCAGCCGCTGCGGACGTCGATCTATGCTTTCAAGACCGATTTCGTGGTCGCAAGCTGGATTGCGCGACTCCAGCCGAGCGAGCTTGCGGCGGCGCGCAAGGAATTGGCGAATGCCGGATTTTCGGATCCGACCATCCGCAGCTTCGATGATTCGCCGCGCGATACGCAGTCCCTCGATAAGCCGATCGATGTGTTGATGGACGTTGAACCGCGCAACGCGCTGACGATCGCTTTCCCCGGCCGTTCGCTTGACCAGCATCCGATTCTGGGGCCGATGTTCGCGCAGGCCATGACCCACGGCAAGCCGGTGTCGTCGGACCCGCTTCCGCTGATGCGCCCGGATGGGCCGGTCGGCATCGTTCTGGCCGCGCCGGTCCTGCAGGAGGGTGATGCCTCGCCGGTCGGCTTCGTGACATTTTCCTATGAGCTGGCGCCGCTGATGCTGGCGAATGATGACCTTTCGCTGTTCTCGGTGGTGCTGAAGGACCCGCGCAGCCCCGATAGCGAGCTGATCGCAAACGACCAGGGCATCGTCACCTCAAGGGCGGTGAAGCAGGATGGGCCTCCGCCGTCGATGGTAAGGACGGTGACGTTCGGCGGCCGCGACTGGTCGCTCGGCTACTACGCCAAGATCAATGCGGCGAAGCGGGCAAACCAGACCGCGGCGATCGTGGCGGCGATCGGCCTCGCGCTGACCGGTATCGTCGGCGGGCTGTTCGGATATGTCGCTTACAATAATTTGCGGCTCAGCCGCGAAATCCAGGTACGGATCGGCTTCGAGCGCCGATTGACCGCGGTCATCGACGAACTCAACCACCGGGTCAAGAACATTCTCGCAGTGATCCAGTCGATCGTCACCCGCACGCTGCGCCATGGCTCGGACATCGATGTCGCCCGCGAACTCCTGATCGGCCGGATCCACGCCATGTCGAACGTGGTCTCGCTGCTGAGCGAAAGCCAGTGGCAGGGCGTGAAATTGAAGGGGCTGTTCGAGGCGCGTGCCATTCCGCATGCCGAGCGCATCGCGGTGACCGGCCCCGATATCGCCGTTAGCGCGCGGGCCGCGCAGAGCCTTTCGCTGCTGTTCTTCGAACTGGCATCGCATTCCGACGAGGGGCTCTCGCTGGTCGGCAAGCACCCCCACATCGTCGCGCATTGGGAAGTGACCGGAGATGATCCCAATTCGACGTTTCATTTCCGCTGGGAAGAATTCAACACCAGTGCGGCAACCCGCCGCGAGGACAGCGATTTCGGCGTCATCCTGCTCGACCGCGTCGCGCCCGAGGCGCTTGGCGGCACATCGAAGCGGTATTTTACCGACGTGAGTTATGTCTATGAACTCACCGCTCCGATGGAGACCGTCATCGACATGACCGAAAGGGATCGGACCGAACAATTGTCGGTTATGCCCAAAGCAGGGCGGTAGCTATGCCAATTCACAGTCATTCCGGGGCACGCGAAGCGTGAACCCGGAATCTCGTCACTCGATTCCAGGATCTCTGAGGTCTGCGCCACGCGGCGCATCCCGGAATGACGAAGTGATCTACCCGCCGCTGCCGCCGATCACCGCCCGGACCGTTTCATCGGGGCCGAAATCTTCGGCGCCGTCGACATAGAGCAGGGCGCTCAGTTTCGATCGCGCGCGGTTGACGCGGCTCTTGATGGTGCCGACCGCGCAGCCGCAAATCGCCGCGGCGTCCTCATAGGAAAAGCCGGAGGCCCCGACCAGAATCAGCGCTTCGCGCTGGTCCTGGGGCAACTTCTCGAGCGCAGCACGGAATTCCTCGAACTCCAGATGCGCGCTCTGCGCCGGCTGGGTTTTCAGGGTCTTGGCATAGCTGCCGTCGGCGTCCTCGACCTCCCGCCGCCGCTTGCGATAATCCGAGCGGAACAGGTTGCGCAGGATCGTGAACAGCCACGCCGGCAGGTTCGAGCCGGGCTGGAACGAGTTGATGTTGGCAAGCGCGCGGAGCAGGGTTTCCTGCACCAGATCGTCGGCGCGATCACCATTGCCGCTGAGCGAGATCGCAAACGCGCGCAGGCTCGGAACCGACGCCAGGATGTCGTCGCGGAGTTCGTTTGTGAGAGGCATTAGTCCCTCCCGTCATTTTTTTCGCCCGCGGTTCCCAATTGGGGTGTCGCATCGGACGCATCAAGTTTTCGAATCAGTTCCGCGAAGCGGTCTGGCACACCTTGCCGTACGACATCGTCGTACATGGCTCGAAGCTGGTGCCCGATTCGCGACTGAATCTCAGCGTTGAGGCCGCCCTGCTTGCCAGGCGTGGCATTTTTGCTCTTTGGATCTTTCATGACCTGTTCCACGCTTCCCCGAGAGTTAAGTCACTGATAGTTCAACAATTATCGTTCATTTTTGAAGCCTTTGCGGCAACGCTGATGGGTGCTAATTCAAACTCGGCCGGAAAGTTCCGGGACGCTGGAACTTTTATCGGGCTCGGGCGTAATCAGGCACGTCAGGGGGACCGGGTTCACCCCGCTGAGATGTTTTTTGACCCAGACTTTGACCCAAAGACAATGATGGAGTGGGGATGTCCCGATCACAGCTCGTTGCCGAACATCTACCGTTGTTGCGGCGCTATGCCCGTGCATTGACGGGAAACCAGGCGTCGGGCGACGCTTATGTCGGAGCCATGCTTGAAGCCCTGCTTCAGGACCCGTCGCTGCTCGACGAACAGCACGGCCCGCGCGCCGGGCTGTTCCGGCTGTTTACCCAGATCTGGAATTCGGTCTCGCTCAACGAGGGCGCCGATGTGGCAACCCTGCCGATGCCTTCGGAGCGCCGGCTTTCAAATATCACGCCGTTGCCGCGCCAGGCCTTCCTGCTGCTGTCGCTGGAGGGGTTCTCGGAAGAAGAGGTGGCGTTCATTCTGGCGATCGATGTGGCCGAGACCCGCAAGCTCGCCGATACCGCGGGCCGGGAAATGGCGGCCGAGATCGCGACCGACGTGCTGATCATCGAGGACGAGACCTTCATCGCGATGGACCTCGAAAGCCTGGTGAGAAACCTCGGTCACAACGTGATCGGCGTCGCCCGCACCCATTCCGACGCGGTCGCGCTGGCGAAGAACAAGAAGCCGGGCCTGATCCTCGCCGATATCCAGCTTGCCGACGGCAGTTCCGGTCTCGACGCGGTCAACGAACTGTTGCGGATTTTCGAGGTGCCGGTGGTCTTCATCACCGCCTATCCCGAACGCTTCCTCACCGGCGAGCGTCCCGAACCGGCGTTCCTGATCTCAAAGCCGTTCCAGCCCGCGATGGTCTCGGCCGTCGCCAGCCAGGCGTTGTTCTTCCAGCGCAATTCGCGCAACCGCGCGCCTCGGGCGGCCGCTTCCTGATCGCATCCGACAGCAATGAAATGAGCCCGGCGCGCTTCATGGCGCGCCGGCGCCATGCCGCTCTCAGCCGCGACGGTTCGCATACCACGTTTTGCTTTTTGCATAAAAAGCAGGGCGCGGCTGGCATCACCACAGCCGCGCCCTACGTCGCCGGTTAATGGGGCAGGGGGAATAACCGGCTCCCCGGGATGACGCGCAGCCCCCGGGAGTCGTTCCCGCCGCTAAAAACTTTTTTCGTACACGGTTAAGTGATGACCGGCTTTCAGAACTTGGCGGGTTCCGTCGCGTTGTTTGCCAGATCGCCATGGGGCGATGAACGCGGGCGGGCGCAACATGTCGCAGGTCTCGAGGCAAGCTCTATTCAAGGGAATTCTCGGCGCGTCGGCCGTCTCGCTGACGTTCGGCGCGGTGCAGTTTGCCTCCGGCCGCGATCTCGGCAGCTTGTCGCAGGGCCCCGTCTCGCAGATCGCTCTGGCATCCGCCGCAGTCGGCATCGACCGCACAGCCAAGGGCGATCGCGCGGCCGGCATGTTGGCATCGGCAGGGCGGACGCAGACGATCTCGCTTCGGCTGGAAGGTCTTTCCGACACGTCGGTGCTGGTCAGCGTACCGGTCGCCCACGCGGCCCGCGGAACTTCGTTCGCCAAACCGGGCGATCGCAAGGTGGCATGCGAGCCGGTGGTCAGTGTGTTGACCGAGGTCGCCAAGCAGCTTCAGCCGGGCCGCTGCGTTACCTGAAGCCTGTTTCTGTCATCGCGAGGAGCCGAGGGGCCGCGCATCTGCAAGGTCCGCCGGCTCACAACAACAATTCCAGGAATTATTCCGCCGGCGCTTCATCGTTCGAGGGGCCGCGCGTCGCCAGAAATCCCAGCGCCAAACCGCCCACCGCCAGAAGCGGGATCAGTCTCTTGATGCCGATTGCGCGCACGATCTGAATGCCTGCTGCGACCAGCATCGGGTCGGCCAGCGCGGTTTGAAGCCCGGACTTCGCGGTCTCCGCCGCGCGGGCCTTGACCTGCCGCTTGCGCACCGTGTAGCCGCCGGCCGCAATCAGCGTGACCACCAGGAACACGCCGGCGCCGGTCAGGCAGGCTTCGATCAGGCCATATCGCTGCAGCACATAGACAAAGGCCGCCGCGCACAGAAACGATATCGTGACCCCCAATGCCAAAGCCATCGCCGCCGCGAGCGAGGTCAGCCGCAAGGCCCTCGCGGTGGAATCCTTGAAATCATCGATCATTCGCGCAAACATGAACGCCTCGATTTAAAAAATATTGCTGCGGAACGAAATGACGGCGCATCTGCGTCGCCGTTCCAGCCGGTTCTCGCCGAGCCGGTTCTTGCCATGAACGTCCGTCGTTACCGGCGCCACGCGGCGCCGATCAGGAAACCAAGACCGAGCGCGAGCCCGACGGTCGCCAGCGGCCGATCGTGGATAAGGTCCTCCAGCGTTTCTTCGATCGAAGTGGCGGCGTCCTGCGCGGCATCCATTGCAGCGCTGCCGCGTTCGGAGAGATCGTCGACGGCTGAATTGACATTGGCACGCGCCTGCTTGTAGCCTCGGCGCGCCTGTTTGCCGGCGGTGCCGGCGAAGGAATTCAGCGCGTCGGTGATCTGCTCTGTCAGGGCTGAGATATCGTTTTTCACGGCTGCTACATCCTTTTCAAGGCGTTCATAGGTCGCTTTGTCAGTCAGATTTCTTGATTCCGAATTCGCCGTCCGTACCCGACATCAAAGGCTCCCGAATATTCAAATGACTGAAATGACGTACCGCACAAACGTTTCGCTGCATCGGAAGTTCCGGTCAGCCCGGCGGCAGGTTCGGCGAAGCAGTCGGCAGAAGATGGTCCTTGATAATGAGCGCCACGATCAGAAGCGGCGACGACAGGAAGCCGCCCATCGGTCCCCACAACCAGGTCCAGAACGCCAGCGCCATGAACACCGCCAATGCATTAAGCTCGAGCCGCCGGCCGATGATGGTCGGTGTGACAAAATGACCTTCAAGAAAAGTAAGCCCGACGAACGCCAGTGCTGCGATCAGCCCGGCGCCGATCGTGGAGAAGGCGATCACACCGACCCCCACCAGGATCACGAACATCGCCACCGGACCGATGATCGGAAAGAAATTCAAGGTCGCGGCCAGCGCTCCGAGCCCGGCCGGATTGGGCATTCCCGTGACGGCGCAGATAATTCCGGTCGCGACGCCGACCCCGAGGTTGATCATCGTCACCGTGAGCAGGTAGCCGCCAAGCTGTCCTTCGATCTCGTTCAGAATCCTTAAAGTCCGCAGCCGCGCGGCGTGATCGGCGAACGTCATGATCAGCGCGCGTCGCAAGTCCTTCCAGCTCGCAATGAACAGGATCAGGGTCGCAAGGAACAACAGGAACTCGGTGAAGGTCGGCGACAGGAACTGGAAGGTGGGCTGGACCCAATCGAGCTTGGGTACCTCGAAGGGCACCGCTGAAAGTGCAGTCGGATCCGCCCAGCATGCTCTGCAGTTGCCGCCAGAGCCCCAGCGGCCGATCGAACACATGCAGTTTTTCCCGCAGCAACGAACCCAATTCCGGCAGCCGGGTACTCCATTCCATCAACGGAGAAGAGATCAGGCCGATCATGAAGACGGCTCCGGCGCCCACGGCAGTGACGATCAGAACCGCCGACACCGAGCGGGGGATCCGGCGCCGTTCCAGAAAACCCGCGGCCGGCGACAGCATGGTGCCGACCACGAATGCCGTCACCACCGGAAGGAAGAAGGCTTTCGCAACATAGAGAACGGCGATCAGGCAGATCAACAGCAGCGCGACCAGCACAAAAGCTACCACCTCGGCGCGGCGAATGACCGGCGGTTGATCGGCTTTGCTGTCCGGCAGTGGCGTGCCGACCGCTGCTCTGGGAAGCGCAGGCTCACTGGGGAAGACACGCAACTGGGCTCTCCCTCCGCGCAATGGTGAATTTGGCTTTGATCCCCCGAGAGCGGGCCGCTCATCGGGTTCTGTGCGCCAACCCGCTACGCAGCCAAAAGTTCCATCGCAGCAACGTGAAGGATGGAGCGCTTGACAGTATCGCTCTGCGCTCGAGTTCGAGCGGAACCGCGGGGCCGCGGCCGCGTTGGTTATTGGGAGCATCGCTACGATGCGCATCACCGAACGGGGCAGGCCCATGGCAAACGAAATCCGCAGCCAATCGCAGGCAGCCCCTCCGCACGACCGGCGCGCTGATGCTGGCCGGGGCATTGCTGGTAGCGCCTGCGATGTTCTCCAGCACGGCAAGCGCGCAGGTTCTCAGCTACGCGCCTTCGCCTGACGCTCGCGCCGGCCGAACCCGCTTTGACCAATCGAGGCGACGAAAGTTCAAGCGCGCTGTCGGAGCGGCTGCGGCGAACCGTCGTTGCCTTGAATACCCGTGAAGCGCCCGGCACCGTAATCATCGATACCGGCAACACCGCGCTCTATTATGTGCTCGGCCAGAACCGCGCCATTCGCTACGGCGTCGGCGTCGGCCGCGAGGGCTTCACCTGGGCCGGCACGCAAACCATTACCCGCAAGGCGGAATGGCCGGATTGGCATCCGCCGGCGCAGATGATCGCCCGGCAGCCTTATCTGCCGCGCTTTATGGCGGGCGGCCCCGGCAATCCGCTCGGCGCCCGCGCGATGTATCTCGGCTCCAGCGAATATCGCATTCATGGCACCAACGATCCCTCGACCATCGGCAAATTCGTCTCCAGCGGCTGCATCCGCCTGACCAATGAAGACGTCGCCGACCTGTTCAGCCGGGTCGAGGTCGGCACCAGGGTCGTGGTGCTGGCGAAGAATGCGCCTCATCTCGAAGCAAGTGCAGCGCCCAATGTTCGCCCGGCCAGCGCGGCGCCGCGTCCCATTGCGACGACGCCGGCTGCGGGCCGTCAGGCCATGAACCTTTCGATGCCATCATCGTACTGAGGCTAACAAGCCCCCGTCGCCGGAGGTGAATATGCGTTGGAGATCACTCAGGTTGATCATAGGCGGGCGCAGCGGCGCTCGTGTGCGCTTCGGCCCTGGCGCCGGCGGCGCACGCCGAGGATTTTCTGTCGGCGCTGTTCGGCGCTTTCGGCGCGCGACCGCAGGCTTCTGCTGTTCGGCTGTCATACGCGAACGAGGGCGACGCCCGGGCTGCGCAAAGTGCTGCTCGTCCACGCTCCGGCTATTCCGGCGGTTCGCAGGCCTATTGCGTGCGTACATGCGACGGGCGTTATTTCCCCATCAGCGGCTCCAACGGCCAGAGCCGCGCCGCGTCGTGCAACGATTTCTGCCCGGCCAGCGAAACAAAAGTGGTTTACGGCAGCAATATCGATCATGCCGCAACCGAGAGCGGAAAGCTTTATTCGGAGCTGCCGAATGCCTTTCGCTATCGTAACGAACTGGTTGCAGGGTGCACTTGCAACGGTAAGGGTCAGAGCGGTCTAGCGCCGGTCAAGATCGAGAACGATGCCACGCTTCGCAGAGGCGATCTTGTCGCCGGCGCTGACGGCCTGATGGTCGCCGGCCATGCCGCCGACAAACGCGGTGCGTCACTGAATTTCTCGCCGGCTTCGGAATCGTTGCGCGCGCGGGTGCCGGTCGTGGCCTCCGAATAATCCAGCTGACATCGAGGGCCTCCGTTCCGATTGAATCGGAACGGTAGCCTCATCTCTTTGTTTTGATCCCGATGGCCGCCGATTGCAGGTTCCGTCAGTGGAACCGGCTGCGCGCGCAGGCGTTGGGACCGGCAGGACGGCCAACGGACTATCTCCGTCGGCGATGCCCAAGGGAATTGAAAAAGGGGAATTCAAAATGCTTATCAGTGCGCTGGTCACATTTCTCGTCGTTATTCTTATTCTTTATCTGATCAACATGCTGCCGATCGATGGCCGGGCCAAGCAAATCGCGCGCATTGTTGTGATCGTGCTCGGCGTCATTTCACTGTTGAAATACATTGCGGTTTTCTAGGGTTACTGACGATGTCACAATAAAAAGCCCCGGCGATTTGCCGGGGCTCTTTATTGATCAGTTATTTCAGCGCCGTCAGCCCGCCGCCTTGGCTTCGCGGCGCCGCGCGGTGAGGATGTACTCGGTGTAGCCGTTGGGCTGCTCGCGCCCTTTGAAGATGAGATCGCAGGCCGCCTTGAAGGCGACGCCATCGAAACCGGGCGCCATCGGCCGGTACAGCGGGTCGCCCTTATTCTGGCCGTCGACCACGACCGCCATGCGCTTCAACGCTTCCATCACCTGCTCCTTGGTGATGACGCCCTGATGCAGCCAGTTCGCCAGATGCTGGCTCGAGATCCGCAAGGTGGCGCGGTCTTCCATCAGGCCGACATCGTGAATGTCCGGCACCTTGGAGCAGCCGACCCCCTGATCGATCCAGCGCACCACATAGCCGAGGATACCCTGGCAATTATTGTCGATTTCCTGCTTCACATCGTCGGGCGCCCAGTTCGATTGCGATACCGGGATGGTGAGGATCTCAGACAGTTTGGCGCGCGGGCCGGCTTTGGCCAGTTCGCGCTGGCGCGCCTGCACATTGACCTGATGATAATGCAGCGCATGCAGCGTCGCCGCGGTCGGCGAAGGCACCCATGCGGTGGTGGCGCCGGCCTGCGGGTGGGCGATCTTCTGCGCCAGCATGTCCGCCATCTTGTCGGGGGCGGCCCACATGCCCTTGCCGATCTGGGCATGGCCGGGCAGGCCGTCGATCAGGCCGACGTCGACATTCCAGTCTTCATAGGCCTTGATCCACGGCTGCGCCTTCATGTCGTTCTTGCGGATCATCGGGCCGGCTTCCATCGAGGTATGGATCTCGTCGCCGGTGCGATCGAGGAAGCCGGTGTTGATGAACACGATGCGCCTGGAGGCGTTCTGGATGCAGGCCTTGAGATTGACCGTGGTGCGGCGCTCCTCGTCCATGATGCCGACCTTCATGGTGTTTTCAGGCAGCGAGAGCATCTTCTCCACACGGCCGAACAGCTCGCAGGTCAGCGCCACCTCGTCGGGGCCGTGCATCTTCGGCTTGACGATGTAGACCGAACCGGTTCGGCTGTTGCGGGTTTTCGAGGTGCCCTTGAGGTCGTGGATCGCCAGCAGGCCGGCGACGGCGGCGTCGAGAATGCCTTCCGGGATTTCTTCGCCGCTGGCGTCGAGGACGGCGTCGGTGAACATGTGGTGGCCGACATTGCGCATCAGCAACAGGCTGCGGCCATGCAGCTTGAGTTCTTTGCCGTCCGGCGTCCGGTAGATGCGGTCGGAATTGAGCGCGCGCGTGAGCGTCTTGCCGCCCTTCTCGAAATCGGCCGACAACGTGCCGTTCATCAAGCCGAGCGTGTTGCGGTAGATCAACACCTTGTCTTCGGCGTCGACCGCCGCGACGCTGTCTTCCATGTCGAGGATGGTGCTGACCGCCGATTCCAGGATCATGTCGGCGACGCCGGCCGGATCGTCCTTGCCGATCGCGTGGTTGCGATCGATTTTGATTTCGACATGCATGCCGTTGTTGACGAGCAGGATCGCGGTCGGGGCGGCAGGATCGCCAAGGTAGCCAGCGAACTGCTCGTTCGATTTCAGCGCGGTGGCATTGCCGCTCTTGAGCTTGGCGGCGAGTTTGCCTGATATGACGCTGTAGGAGCTCACATCGGTGTGGCTTCCGGTCGCCAGCGGCACGGCGGCATCGAGAAAGGCTTTTGCTTTCGCGATCACCTTGTCGCCGCGGGTCTTGTTGTAGCCCTTGCCGCCTTCGCCGGCCTCGTGCGGTATCGCGTCGGTACCATAAAATGCATCGTAAAGGCTGCCCCAGCGCGCATTGGCGGCATTCAGCGCGTAGCGCGCATTGGTGAGCGGCACCACCAGCTGCGGTCCGCAGATTTTGCCGATCTCTTCATCGACATCGACGGTTTCGACCTTGTGGGTCGCCGGCTCCGGCAGCAAATAGCCGATCTCCTTCAAGAACGCCGTGTACGCATTCATGTCGAACGGCTTGCCCTTGTGGGCGCGATGCCAGCCGTCGATTTTCGCCTGCAAGGTGTCGCGCACCGCGAGCAGGTCGCGATTTTTGGGCGCGAGATCGCGGATGATGGCGGCAAGCCCGGCCCAGAAGGCGTCGGGCGAAATTCCGGTCTTGGGGGCCGCTTCCTTGGCGATGAAGTCGAACAGGATGGGAGCGATCTTCAGTCCGTGGGCGTCGATACAATTCATGATAAAACTCTCGCGAGAAGCGGCGCTAAAACCGGGATGTTTTCAGGCCAAAAACAAAGAGCGCCGCAAGCGGCGGCGTTCGAGGTCCCTTTTAGCGCCAAAGCCGGGGCCCTGAGAAGGCCTTATCCAGGCCCGGATGGCGCAAAACCCGGCAGCGCAAACGGTGACTGCCGGCTGGCGCCGACCCCGCTGGAAAGCGTTGTTCTAGATATTGGCGCCGAGGTCGACGAGTTCGTCGAACAGGATGCCGCTTCCCGCCAGCATCCGCTCGATCTCGTCGGTCGCCTCGGCAACCGGGCGCGTCGAGGTGTCGATCGTCAATTCGCATTCGGTCGGCGGCTGGTAGTCGTTGCCGATGCCGGTGAAGGCGTGCAGCGCGCCGGCCCGCGCCTTGGCGTAATGGCCCTTGGGATCGCGGCTCTCGCACACCTCGGCCGGTGTCGCGACATAGATTTCACGGAACGCGGTGTCGGCGATACGGCGCGCCGCGGCGCGATCTTCGCGCGAGGGGGAAACCGCGGCGACGATGGCGATGTGGCCGTTGCGCGCCAGATGAACCGCGACTTCCGCCAGCCGGCGGATGTTCTCGCTACGGTCCGGCGCGGAGAATCCCAGATCGCTGTTGAGGCCGGCGCGCAGCGTATCGCCGTCCAGCAGCACCGGCGAGCCGCCATTGCTGAACAGCCGGCGTTCCAGCGCGCGCGCCAGCGTTGATTTTCCGGAGCCCGGCAGGCCGGTCAGCCAGATCACCGCGCCGCGGTGCCGATAGCGCGCCGAACGTTCGTCGGGACGCAACGCCGATTCCACCGGCACGATGTCGACCGGAAGCGCGCGTTGTCCGGCATCGACCGAGAGCACCAGTCCGCCGCCGGCAATGCGGCCGTTGACCTCGATCACCAGACGCCCGGTGCGCGGATTGTCGATGTAGGAATCGGCCGCCAGCGGCTGGACCAGCGAAATATCGATCTCGCCGACATGGTTGCGCGCGATCGACTTGGTCTCGACGCTCGAAAGTTCGCCGGGATCGACGGCTTTCTCGATCGCGACCACGGTGGCGCGGGTTTCCTTGGTGCCGAGGCGAACCAGAATAGAAGCGTCCGTTGTCAGTGGCTTGTCGTGCAGCCAGAAAATGCGCGCGCGAATCCGGCGCGTATCGCGCGGGCTGCTCCCGGCATGGGCGATCACATCGCCGCGTTCGATGAACAGCTCGCGGTCGAGCGTAATACCGACTGACCTTCCCGCGGTTTGCTTGCCCGTGACCGGAGTCGCCGGCCAGCCTTCGACGGTTCGGATCCTGGCGATCTTGCCCGCGGGCATGACCACAATTTCGTCGCCGGCGGCAAGGCTGCCGGATTCGATGCGGCCTGCGACAATGCGGCGGTCGTCGAATTTATAGATCGCCTGCACCGGCAGCCGCAGCGCCAGCTGTTCCAGCGGCCGGGCGGGTTCAAGCGCATCGAGCGCCTCGACCACGGTCGGGCCGCTATACCACTGGATCTTCGGTGTCCGCTCGGCAACCCCGTCGCCGTCCCGCGCCGAAATCGGGATCACCGCCGCCGGCGTGACGCCGAGGCCGGTCAGATGCGCCGAAATCTCGTCGCTGATTTCGTTGAACCGCGCCGCGCTGAAATCGACCCGGTCCATCTTGTTGACCACCACGGCGACCTGTTTGACGCCGAGAAGATGCAAGAGATAGCCGTGGCGCCGGGTCTGGTCGCGCACGCCCTCCAGCGCATCGATGATCAGCACGGCGCCATCCGCCTGCGAGGCGCCGGTGATCATGTTGCGCAGGAATTCGGCGTGACCGGGCGCGTCGATCAGCACCACGTCGCGGGACCGGGTACGGAAGCTGATCTGCGTGGTGTCGATGGTGATGCCCTGGTCGCGCTCGGTCTGCAACGCATCGAGCAGGAACGACCATTCGAACGGCATGCCGCGCCGCGCACTGACGGCTTTCAGCATTTCCAGCTTGCCTTCGGGCAGGCTGCCGGTCTCGTGCAACAGCCGCCCGACCAGCGTGGACTTGCCGTGATCGACGTGGCCGACGATGACGATGCGAACCTGCGGACGCGTGGTGCCGTTGGGCGTCGCCGATATCGCTGTGGGGACAATCATGTTCATCGAAGCACTCAACTCAAGGTCCGTTAGAGATAACCGGCGACGCGCAGCCGCTCGAAGGCGTCTTCGGTTTCGTGATCCAGCGCGCGCCCGGAACGCTCCGGCACCTTGGTGCCGTCAAGCTCGAGCAGGATCTCCTCGATGTTTGATGCGGTCGATGCCACCGGGTTGGTGATGTCGGCGTCGCCCAGCGAGCGGTAGCGCTTGCCGTTCCGCGTCAGATAAAGCGGGATGATCGGGATGTTTTCGCGCTTGGTGTAGGCCCAGATGTCGGCCTCGGTCCAATGCAGAATGGGGTGAATGCGCAGATGCGCGCCCGGCGGCGGCGAGGCGTTGAACTGGTCCCAGAATTCCGGCGGCTGGTCGCGCACGTCCCATCCGCCCTCGGTGCCGCGCGGCGAGAACACCCGCTCCTTGGCGCGGGTAGCCTCTTCGTCGCGGCGAATGCCGGCGATCAGCCCGTCGAAACCATATTTGGCGAGCGCCAGTTTCAGGCCTTCGGTCTTGCGCGCCGCGGATCGCGCGGCTGGCGGCAGCGTCGGATCGATGGTCTCCAGCGGCGGGCAGGGTTCGATCTTCAGATCGAGCTCCCATTCCTTGCCGTAGCGATCGCGAAACGCGTACATCTCCGGAAACTTCTTGCCGGTATCGACATGCATGGCGGGGAACGGCACCCGGCCGAAGAAGGCCTTGCGCGCCAGCCAGATCATCACATTGGAATCCTTGCCGAGCGACCACAGCAGCGCCAGCTTCTTCAGCCGTGCGAAGGCTTCCCTGAAAATGTAGATGCTCTGGGCCTCGAGGGCGTCCAGATGATCCATGGTGGGACCTGTCGGGGGCATTTGGGAAAGACTATTGGCCGATATTTGCGGGGCCGTAAATTCGCCGGTTGGAGCCGCGCGACGCGAATGGTCTATAGTTTGGTTGTTGTCGGGAAGATGCATCTCTGGCCCTTGGCCTTTGCAGGCGAAAATTCTATAGTTGCAACGCAATAGAGAAGAAACAATTTTCTCTTTGCGGACGTCGAATGAGACATATATAGAAAATAATTCCAGTCAACCCCGTAAGTAGGGGAAGCGAGCATCGTATGCGATTTCTGCCGGTGTTTCTCGATCTGCAAACCGGTCCCGTGCTGCTCGTCGGGGCGGGCGATCTGGCGCGGGCGAAGTTGCGCTTGCTGGCTTCGGCCGGCGCACGCATTCGCTGGTTCGCGACCGATGGCCGTCATGATGTCGCTGGATTGGAGCCTGCCGACACGGTGCGGATCGAGTTTGCTGAAGGCGATCCGTTGGCGGCCGATCTCAGCGGTGTGATTGCGATTTTTTGCGCGGGCGCCGGCGATCTTGGAGTTTCGATGTCGTTGCGGGCAAGGGCGGTCGGCCTGCCGGTCAATGTGATGGACGACCTGACGCATTCGAGCTTCATCTTTCCCGCGATCGTCGACCGCGGTGACGTGGTGGTCGCGGTCGGCACCGGCGGCGCATCGCCGGTGGTGGCGCGCCGGGTGCGCGAACGCATTGAGACGATGCTGCCAGCGCGGATCGGCGATCTCGCCAGCTTCATCGGCCGCTGGCGCAAACAGCTCCACAGCCGCATTGCGGAAATGCCGCTGCGCCGTCGCTTCTGGGAGCGCGTGATCGATGGTCCGATCGGCGCGCTGGTGCTCGCCGGGCGCGGCGACGAAGCCGATGCAGCCCTGAAGAGTATTTCCGATCCATCCGCTTACGCCGGCGCGCAGCCGTCGGGTCAGGCGGAGGGCTGGGTGACGCTGGTCGGCGCCGGCCCGGGCGATCCGGATTTGCTGACCATCAAGGGGTTGCGCGCCCTGCAGGACGCCGATGTGGTGTTTTACGATGAACTGGTCTCGCCCGAAATTCTCGATCGCGCCCGCCGCGATGCGTCGCGGGTGCCGGTCGGCCGCCGGGTCGGAAAACCCGGTATCGGCCAGCAGGCGATCAACCGGCTCCTGATCGAGGCGGCGAAGTCCGGACAGCGCGCGGTGCGCCTCAAGGGCGGCGATCCCTTCGTGTTCGGCCGCGGCGGTGAGGAAGTCGAAGCGCTGCGCAAGGCGGGCATTGGCTATTCGATCGTGCCCGGCATTAGCGCCGGGCTAGGCGCTGCCGCGCAATTCGAGGTGCCGCTGACGTTCCGGCATCAGGCGGTGCGCATCACGTTCCTTACCGCGCATAAGGCCAGGGACACCGAGACCGTCGACTGGTCGACGCTGACGGACGAGAAGATGACGGTCGTCGTCTATATGGGCATGACCGCGGCGCCGTCGGTGCGCGCCGGCCTGCTGGCCGCCGGGCGCTCGCCGCAAACGCCGGTCGGAGTGTTCGCGCGCGTGACGCGCCCCGACGCCCAGGCGGTTGTCGGAACCCTCGATGAATTGCCGGCGCTGATCGGCCAGATCAATGCCGGTCCCGCGATCCTCGTGATCGGCGACGTCGTCGCGCATTCCGCGCCATGGCGCCGTTCCAACCTCCATCAAGTCATCACCGGAATTCTGGAAGCTGCCGAATGACCTCCCCGCTCGAACAGAAAAAAATCAGGATCACCGGCCCGTCGATGGTGACGGCCAACCGCACCTGGGATGGTGTGGTGATTTACCGCACCGCCCAGCAGGGCTGGTCGGCGGACTTGTCGGACGCGGCGATCGTCCGCACCTCCGAAGAGGCGCGGGCATTGCTGGCGGAATCGGTGGCCGATGACGTCGGCGCGGTCGGCGCCTATATCGCGCCGGTCGAAATCAAGGATAGCGGGGCGATCAAACCCGGCAATTTGCGTGAACATATCCGGTCGGAAGGCGTCACCATCGATCTTCCGGTCCCGGCATAAGGCTATCGGCACATGTATGCATATGACGAACTCGACCGCACGCTCATCAACGAACGTGTTTCGGAATTTCGCGATCAGGTGAAACGCCGGTTGTCCGGCGAACTCACCGAGGACGAATTCAAGATGCTGCGGCTGCAGAACGGCGTCTATCTGCAACTGCACGCCTATATGTTCCGGGTGGCTATACCCTACGGCACGCTGTCGTCGAAGCAATTGCGGCGGCTGGCGCATGTGGCGCGCCGCTATGATCGCGGTTACGGACATTTCACCACCCGGCAGAACATCCAGTACAACTGGATCAAGCTCGCCGAATTGCCGGACGCGCTGGCCGATCTCGCCGAGGTCGGCATTCACGCCATGCAGACCTCAGGCAACAACACCCGCAACGTCACTTCGGATCAATGGGCCGGTGTGGCGCCCGGCGAGGTCGAGGATCCCCGCATCTGGTCCGAGCTGTTGCGGCAATACACCACGCTGCATCCGGAATTCTCGTTCCTGCCGCGCAAATTCAAATTCGCGATTACCGCCTCGGAGCACGATCGCGCGGCGATCAAGGTTCACGATATCGGCCTGCGCCTGCACAAGAATGCCGAAGGCGAGACCGGTTTCGAGGTGCTGGTCGGCGGCGGGCTCGGCCGCACGCCGTTTATCGGAAAGACCATCAAGTCGTTCGTGCCGGGCCGCGATCTCTTGAGCTACGTCGAGGCCATTCTGCGCGTCTATAATCAGTACGGCCGCCGCGACAACATCTACAAGGCCCGCATCAAGATCCTGGTGCATGAGCTCGGCATCGAGAAATTCGCCCAGGAGGTCGAGGACGAGTGGCTGCAGATGCGCGACAGCGCGCTGACCCTGGATGACGCGGTGGTCGAGGACATCCGTTCGCGCTTCACCTATCCGGTTTACGAAAAACTGCCGCATATGCCGGACGAACTGAGGCAGGCGGCGCACGATCCGCATTTCGAGGCATGGCGCAAGAATTCGGTCGCGCCTCACAAGGTGCCGGGCTATGCGATCGTCACGCTGTCGTTGAAGCCGGTGGGCGGACCGCCGGGTGACGCCACCGCCGAGCAGATGGACGCGATTGCCGATCTCGCCGATAAATATTCCTTCGGCGAAATTCGCGTCGGCCATGAGCAGAACCTGGCACTGCCCCATGTCGCAAGGCGCGACCTGCCGGTGCTGTGGCGGGCGCTCGACAAGATCGGCGTCGCGACCCCGAACGTCAATCTGGTCTCCGACATCATCGCCTGCCCGGGACTGGATTACTGCTCGCTCGCCAATGCGCGCTCGATCCCGATCGCGCAGGAACTGACGCGGCGCTTCGCCAATCACGACACCGCCAACCTGATCGGAAAGCTGCACGTCAATATTTCCGGCTGCATCAATGCCTGCGGCCATCATCACGTCGGCCATATCGGCATTCTCGGCGTCGAGAAGAACGGCGAGGAATTCTATCAGATCACGATCGGCGGCCGTGCCGACGAGCACGCCGTGGTCGGCACCTTGATCGGCCCCGCCGTGCCCTATGGCGAGGTCGCCGACGTGATCGAGGATATTGTCGAAGCCTATCTGGCGCTTCGGGAGCGCCCCGACGAACTTTTCATCGACGCGGTCAAGCGGCTTGGCGTCGAACCTTTCAGGGAGCGGGTCTATGCCACTCGTTAAGAGCGGAAAAATCATCGGTGATGCGTTCGTCCATGTCGCGGACGACGATCCGCTTCCGGATGGCGGCGCGATCCTGATTTCGGCCGCGCGCTTTCTTGCCGACGCGGAGGCGCTGTCGCGCCGGGTCGGCGGAACCGGCGTGATCTGGCCGAACAACCGCGACGTCGACGATCTGGTGCCGCATCTCGACCGGCTCGCGGTGGTCGCCCTGGTGTTTCCGACCTTCCGCGACGGCCGCGCCTACAGCCAGGCGCGGCTATTACGGGAACGCCATGGTTTTCGCGGCGAATTGCGCGCCACCGGCCAGGTGTTGCGCGACCAGTTCGTATTCATGCTGCGCGCCGGATTCGACGCGTTCGAAGTAAAAAAGGAAAGCGACGCGGAGGCGTTTACCAACACCGCCAAGCGCTACTCGGTGTTCTACCAGCCGACCGGCGATGGTCGCCTTACCGCACTTCACCGGCGCATGCAGTTGCGCCATTCGGAGAGCGCCAGCCAGTGAACGGTTCTGCTCATCAGGTGTTGCCGGAGCGGGCAGCTCGCTCGGCCGATTTGCCGCCGGCCGAGGGGCTCGATCGCGCGCTCCGCAACGCATCGCCGGCCGATGTGATCGCGGCGGCGCTGCAGGCCGTCGGCCGGGAGCATCTGGCCGTCGTTTCGTCGTTCGGCACCGAATCGGCCGCGCTGCTCAAGGTCATGGCCGACGTCGATGCCGCGATACCCGTGATCTTTCTCGACACCGGATGGCTGTTCGAGGAGACGCTGGCCTATCGCGACACCCTGATCGCGACGCTGGGCTTGCGCGATGTCCGTTCGATCCAGCCGCTGGAGCAGGCGCTGTCGCGCGAGGATCCGGACCGCGAATTGTGGTTTTCCGATCCCGACGCCTGCTGCCGGATCCGCAAAGTCGAGCCGCTGGCGCGCGCGCTGGCGCCGTTTGATGCATGGATCAACGGCCGCAAGCGCTTTCAGGGCGGCGCACGCGCCGTGATTCCCGTGGTCGAAAGTGATGGCGCCAGGCTGAAATTCAATCCGTTCGCCAATGTCTCGCGTGAAGAGATCGCGGCGATCTACAGGCTTGCCGACCTGCCGCCGCATCCGCTGATGGCGAGCGGCTATCTGTCGGTCGGGTGCATGCCCTGCACCAGCCGGACCTCGCCTGATGAGGATGCGCGTGCGGGCCGCTGGCGCGGCAGGCCCAAGACGGAATGCGGCATCCATACCGCAAAGGCTTCGTAGCACCAGATAGTCGCAAGACCGGGTCCTGGTAGCACAACGACGCTGTAACGCCGCCAACAATGAAATGCTGTTTCGTTGACTTAAGCCCGCCCGGTCGCGAGTTATGTTGACAGGCTCGCGGGTGACCATGCTGTCGCCGGGGCGAATGGAGACTCGGCAAATGGATTCGATGGTCCGTCGTATGCTGCCGATCGTCGCCGGGCTCTTGTGGGCGAGTTCGGCGTTTGCCGCCGATGTGACGCTGCTCAACGCCTCCTACGATCCGACCCGCGAACTCTATGTGGATTTCAACAAGGCGTTCGCCGCGAACTATCAAAAGGAAACCGGCAAGAGCGTCGAGATCAAGCAGTCGCATGGCGGCTCCGGCTCGCAGGCGCGCGGTGTGATCGACGGCCTGCAGGCCGACGTGGTCTCGCTCGCGCTCGCCTACGATATCGACGCCATCGCCGCCAAGGGTCTGATCGCGGCCGGACTGGCAGAAGCGCCTGCCGCTGAATGCCTCGCCCTATACCTCGACGATCGTGTTCCTGGTGCGCAAGGGCAATCCCAAGGGCATCAGGGATTGGGACGATCTGATCAAGCCCGGCGTCGCCGTGATCACGCCGAATCCGAAAACCTCCGGCGGCGCGCGCTGGAATTACCTGGCCGCATGGGGCTACGCGTTGAAGAAATTCGGCTCCGCCGAGAAGGCGAAGCAGTTTGTCGGCGACCTCTACAACAACGTCCCGGTGCTGGACACCGGCGCGCGCGGCGCGACCGTCACCTTCGTCGAGCGCGGCGTCGGCGACGTGCTGCTGGCATGGGAGAACGAGGCGTTTCTCGCCTTGCGCGAATTCGGCAAGGACAAGTTCGAGATCGTCGTCGCCGTCGGTGTCGATCCTGGCGGAGCCGCCGCTGTCCGTGGTCGATGCGGTCGCCGACAGGAAAGGCACGCGCGCGGTGGCCGAGGCTTACCTGAAATACTGGTACTCGAAGGAGGGTCAGGAAATCGCCGCGCGCAATTCCTATCGCCCGCGCGATCCCGAGATCGCCAGGGAATATGAAAACTCGTTTGCCAAGGTCGAATTGTTCACCGTCGACGACGTTTTCGGCGGCTGGACCAGGGCGCAGAAGGAACACTTCGGCGAAGGCGGCATCTTCGACCAGATTTACAAGAACTGATTTGGCCGTCAGGCAGGCAGGGGACATCGTGAGCGAGAGCGCGGGACGACGCAGCACATTGCCGGGGTTCGGTCTCACCATGGGACTGACGCTGACATGGCTGTCGATCATCATCCTGATCCCGCTCGCGGGCCTGTTCCTCAAGACCTTCGAATTGAGCTTCGACCAGTTGTGGGCGATCGTCACCAGCCGCCGCACCCTGCATGCGCTGCAGGTTTCGTTCGGCCTCGCCTTTGCCGCCGCATTGGTCAATCTCGTGATGGGAACGATCATCGTCTGGGCGCTGGTGCGCTATCGCTTCCCGGGCCGCCGGCTGTTCGACGCCATCGTCGATGTGCCATTTGCGTTGCCCACCGCGGTCGCCGGCGTCGCATTGACGTCGTTGTTCGCACAAAACGGCTGGCTCGGCGCGCCGCTCGCCGAACTCGGCATCAAGGTGGCGTTCACGCCGGTCGGTATTTTTGTGGCGATGATCTTCATCGGCATTCCGTTCGTGGTGCGGACGGTTCAGCCGGTGCTGATCGACCTTGACGTCGAAATCGAGGAAGCCGCCGCCAGTCTCGGCGCCAATCGCTGGCATACGGTCTTCCGGGTGATCCTGCCGAGCCTGATCCCGGCGCTGTTGACCGGATTTGCGCTGGCGTTCGCCCGCGCCGTCGGCGAATACGGCTCGGTCATCTTCATCGCCGGCAATCTGCCCAATGTGTCCGAGATCGCGCCGCTCCTGATCGTGATCCGGCTCTCGGAGTTTCGCTATGCCGATGCCACCGCGATCGCCGTGGTGATGCTGGTGGCGTCTTTCCTGGTCATCTTCGCGGTCAATCGCCTGCAGCGCTTCGCGCAAACCCGCATTCCCGCGCATTAGAGATCGGTCCATGACGTTTGAAATGACATTGCAACGCGCACGGACCGCCGATCCCGACGAGGTGGCGAACGCGCTGCCGCTTTATGCGGCGCGGGACGATGTGCGCACCGAGCCCGGACCGATCCGCTTTGTCATCATCGCGATCGCGGTGGTGTTTCTCACGGTGTTCGTCGTGCTGCCGCTGGTCGTGGTGTTTGCGCAGGCTTTCTCCAAGGGGATCGGCGCGTATTTCTCCGCGCTGTCCGACCCGGAAGCACTGTCGGCGATCCGGCTCACGCTGTGGGTCGCGGCGATTTCGGTCGGCCTCAATCTGGTGTTCGGGCTGATCGCGGCCTGGGCGATCGCCAAGTTCGACTTTCGCGGCAAGACCTTGCTGATTTCGCTGATCGATTTGCCGTTCTCGGTCAGCCCGGTGATTGCCGGTCTTGTGTTCGTGCTGCTGTTCGGCGCGCAGGGCTATTGGGGGCCGTGGCTGCAAAGCCATAACCTGCATGTGCTGTTCGCGGCGCCCGGCATTACGCTCGCAACCGTGTTCGTGACGTTTCCGTTCGTCGCGCGGGCGCTGATTCCGCTGATGCAGGAACAGGGCACGCAGGAGGAAGAGGCCGCGATCTCGCTGGGCGCATCGGGCTTGCAGACCTTCTTCCGCGTCACCCTGCCGAATATCAAATGGGGTGTGCTGTATGGCGTGCTGCTGTGCAATGCGCGGGCGATGGGTGAATTCGGCGCGGTGTCGGTGGTGTCGGGACACATTCGCGGCGAGACCAACACCATGCCGCTGCAGGTCGAGATCCTCTACAATGAATATCAATTCGTGGCGGCGTTCGCGATCGCCTCGTTGCTGGCGATGCTGGCCTTGATCACGCTGGTGGCGAAAACCATTCTCGAACGGCATCTGGACGAAGGGCAACACTCCCGTGGCGATTGAAGTCAGGAATATCGTAAAGAAATTCGGCGCCTTTGCAGCCCTTGACGGTGTCGATCTCAAGGTCGCCAACGGCGAATTGCTGGCGTTGCTGGGGCCATCGGGCTCGGGCAAGACCACGCTGCTGCGGATCATCGCAGGCCTCGACTGGCCGGATTCCGGCGAGGTGACGTTCGATGGCGAAGACGCGCTTGCCCGCGGCGCCGGCGAGCGCGGTGTCGGATTCGTGTTCCAGCATTACGCGCTGTTCCGCCATATGACGGTGTTCGAAAACGTCGCCTTCGGCCTGCGGGTGCAGCCGCGCGCGGTCCGCAAAAACGAAGCGAGCATCCGCGCCCGGGTCAAGGAATTGCTGGATCTGGTGCAACTCGACTGGCTTTCCGATCGCTATCCGAGCCAGTTGTCCGGCGGGCAGCGCCAGCGCATTGCGCTGGCACGGGCGCTGGCGATCGAGCCTCGCATCCTGCTGCTCGACGAGCCGTTCGGCGCGCTCGACGCCAAGGTGCGCAAGGAATTGCGGCAATGGCTGCGCTCGCTGCATTCCGAAATCAATATGACCTCGATCTTCGTCACCCACGACCAGGAAGAAGCGCTCGAAGTGGCCAACCGGGTGGTGGTGATGGACAAGGGCCGCATCGAGCAGATCGGCACGCCCGGCGAGGTCTATGACCATCCGGCAACGGCGTTCGTGCACGGCTTCATCGGCGAATTGATCGTGCTGCCGGTGGACGTTCGCGACGGCGGGGTAAGGCTCGGCGGCAAAGCGCTCAATATCGCGGTCAATGGCGCCTCCGCCGGCGCCTCGAAATTATTTGTCCGTCGTCATGACATGCAGATCGGGCCGCCCGGCAGCGGCGCATTGGAGGGGGCGGTGCAGCGGGTCAGGACGTTCGGTCCGATCCAGCGCGCCGAAGTCGCGTTGTCCGCGGACCAGACCGTGATCGAAATCGACGCACCACGGGATCGGGAGCTTCGGGCCGGCGATCTTGTCGGACTGCAGCCCCGCCGTTACCGGATTTTCGCCGCGCAGGAGTAGCGCCATCAGCCAGGCCGTCTTACCCGCGAAAGCGGGCATCCAGTAATCACCGAGATACGAGATCATCCGCCTCGCGGAATACTGGGCCACCCGCTTTCGCGGGTGGTGACGTCAGTGTTCGCTATGGCTGCCGTTGCCCAAAACGGCTCCCGTTCACCATTCAGCCACGGTTGGTATGCAATAACGCCACCGAACCGGGGGATTCGAATGATACGGGCGATCATCGCCATGATCGGGCTGCTGGCGCTGGGCGGCTGTGCGGCGGATGCGCCACCGACCGGGCAGCCGACGATGTATCTCAGCATGGCCGATGGCGGCGCCAGGCTCGATCCCCAGGCCGCGGCGTCGATGATCTCGCTCTATCGGCAGAACAACGGCCTTGGCGCGGTGGTGGTCGATCCCGAACTGATGAAGCTTGCGGAAGCGCAGTCGCAGGTGATGGCAAGCCGCAACAAGCTCGATCATGACGTCAAGGCCCCGCTGACGCGGCGCCTCAATGCGGCGGGATATCCGGCAAATGTCGCGGTGGAAAATGTGTCAGCCGGCTACCACACCCTGGCCGAGGCCTTTTCGGGTTGGCGCGACTCACCTCCGCATCGGGAAAATATGCTGAAAAGCGGTGTCACAAATTTAGGCATTGCGGCGAGCTATGCTCCGAATACCAAATACAAGGTGTTTTGGACGCTCATTCTTGCATCAGCGGACAAGCGATGACTTCGGCGTGATCCGCGCCGAGACCTCTCCCTGATTGACGCCATCGCCAACTGTCGCCACGGTACGATCGCTTTTTGATATTTGATCGAGGGTCATGACGGATACTTCCAATTCAGCGCCGGCACAGTCACCCGCGAGGGCGCAGCGCGTGCTTGTTCTGCAGGGCGGCGGCGCGCTCGGCTCCTATCAGGCCGGCGCCTATCAGGCGCTCTGCCGCCATGATTTCGAACCCGACTGGGTTGCCGGCATCTCGATCGGCGCCATCAACGCTGCGATCATCGCCGGCAACGCACCCGAAAAGCGGGTGGCGCGGCTCAAGGAATTCTGGGAGATGCTTTCGGCCCCGGTGCCCTGGAGTCCGCTCACCGCTGACGACCGTGGACGTTCCTTTTTCAACGAAACCAGCGCCGCCATGGTTGCGACCTTCGGCGTGCCCGGCTTTTTCACGCCACGTTTGCCGCCGGCACCGCTCTGGCCGCAAGGCAGCGCGGAGTCGCTGAGCTATTACGATACCGGGGCGCTTCGCGTGACGCTGGAGCATCTGGTGGATTTCGACCGGATCAACGATCTCAAGACCCGGCTCAGCGTCGGCGCCGTCAGCGTGACCTCGGGCAATTTCAAATATTTCGATAATTTCGAATTCAAGAAGCTGGGCAAAAAAATAGGTCCGGAACACATCATGGCGTCCGGTGCATTGCCGCCGGGCTTCCCGTCCATCGTTATTGAAGGCGAGCATTTTTGGGACGGCGGCATCGCCTCCAACACGCCGCTCGACTATGTGCTCGATGAAGACGTCACCAACGCGCTGCTGATCTTTCAGGTCGACCTCTTCAGCGCGCGCGGCACCTTGCCGGTTTCGCTGCTGGAGGCCGCGGAGCGCGAAAAGGACATTCGCTTTTCCAGCCGCACCCGGATGAATACCGACAAGAACAAAGAGATCCACAATGCCCGCAAGGCGCTGCGCGACCTGATCGGCAAATTGCCCGAGGAACTGAAGAGCGATCCGTCGGTCGAAATCCTGCGCGAGGCCGCCAAGGAAAATACCGTTACCGTGGTGCATTTGATTTACCGCAGCAAGAATTACGAATCGTCCTCCAAGGATTACGATTTCTCGCGCATCGGCATGGTCGAACATTGGGGCGCGGGCGAGCGCGACGTTCATCTTTCGATGCGCCACACCGAATGGCTGGAACGGCCGCAGACCGGCGAAACCATGATGACTTACGATCTCACCGGGGATGGCACTTAAATTCTTGATGGCAAACAGGAGCAGTTGAAATGGGTACGTTGACAGGCAAGACCGCGGTGGTGACCGGCTCCACCAGCGGCATCGGATTGGCATATGCGCGCGCCTTTGCCGGCGCCGGCGCCAACATCGTCATCAATGGCATGGGCGCGCCCGCCGATATCGAGAAGGAGCGCGCCGCCATCGAGAGCGACTTCAAGGTCAAGGCGGTTCATTCGCCGGCCGACATGACCAAGCCCGCGGAGATCGCCGGCATGATTGAGCTCGGAGAAAAGACCTTCGGGTCGGTCGACGTTCTCGTCAACAATGCCGGCATCCAGTTCGTCTCGCCGATCGAGGAATTTCCGATCGAGAAATGGGACGCCATCATCGCGATCAACCTGTCATCGGCGTTTCACGGCATCCGCGCCGTGGTGCCCGGCATGAAGAAGCGCGGCTGGGGCCGCATCATCAATACCGCCTCGGCGCATTCGCTGGTGGCCTCGCCGTTCAAGTCGGCCTATGTGTCGGCCAAGCACGGCATCGCCGGACTCACCAAGACCGCGGCGCTGGAGCTTGCGACCTTCAAGATCACCTGCAATTGCATCAGTCCCGGTTATGTCTGGACGCCGCTGGTCGAGCATCAGATTCCGGAGACCATGAAGGCGCGCAATATGACCAAGGAGCAGGTCATCCACGACGTGCTCCTCGAAGCGCAGCCGACCAAGGAGTTCGTCACCTCCGAGCAGGTTGCGGCACTGGCGCTGTTCCTGTGCGGCGACGATGCCGCGCAAATCACCGGCGCGAACCTCTCGATCGACGGCGGCTGGACCGCGGAGTAGGGCTTCGCCTCATGGTGTGGAGGCGCTTGCGCCGTCTCGAACCATGATGTGGAACGAACCTCATCCTTCGAGACGCGGTGGTCCCGAAATGTAGCCGGAACCGTGGATGGGAGATTGAGATGGATGATCGAACCGTGCGGGCGGCGCTGGAGCGCCATTGGGAGGCTTCGGACGCGGACGACTTCATGGTCGAACATGAAATCTACCGCGAGGATGCGGTGCTTGATTATCCCCAATCGGGTGAGCGGATCCGCGGCCGGCACAACATTCAAGAAAGCCGGACTGTCCAGCCCAACAAGAAGCGTTTTACGGTTCGGCGAATCATCGGCAGCGGCGATCTCTGGGTCACGGAGTTCGTCCTTACCTATGACGGCATACCCTCTTACACGGTGAGCATCATGGAATTCCGCGAAGGACTGGTGGCCCATGAAACGCAGTATTTCGCCGATCGGTTTGACCCTGGACCCTCGCGTGCGCACCTTGTTGAACCAGTAGGGAAATAGCGTCCAGGCTCGAGGCAGGAGTACGCGCCTAGATCGCGCGCTTGCCGAACGCCAGCACGTGCAGGCCGAGCCGCTGCCGCACGATCCAGAACAGCAATACGGTTTCGAATACCAGCGAGATCGAAGTCGCGGCCGCGGCGCCATGGCCACCGAAGCGCGGCACCAGCGCAAGGCAGAGCACCACATTCATGACAAAGGCCAGCGCATAGGCCAGCGCGCAGATATGCTGATGCCCGAGCATGTTGAGCAGCCGTTCCACCGGACCGATCGCGGAGCGCACCACAAGGCCAATGGCGGCAATGAACATGATGTCGTAACCGACCACGAATTGCGGTCCGAACAGCCACAATAGCGGCTTGCCCAGGGCCAGCAGCAGGACGGTGGCGGCGAGTGACGGCCAGAACGTCCATTTGATCGCATGCGCGACGTAAGCCGACAGCCGGGCGTTGTCGCCGAGGGCGTGATATTCGGCAAAACGATGCGCCGTCGTCGCCGACATCGCGTAGTGAATGAACGACACCAGCGCTAGCGTCTTGACCACGGCGAAATAGACGCCGACTTCGGCCGAGGAGCGAAATTGCTGCAGCACCAGCACGTCGGTGTAGGACAATAGCAGATAGAAGCCTTCCACCATCAGGATAGGCAGCGAGATCGCGAGCCAGCCGCGGAAATCGTAGGCCTTGGCGCCGGACTCGATATGGCGGTCGAGACGGCGGTTCAAGACGATCATCTGCCCGATCATGGCGATCCACACCGCCGCCGCGCTGGCGAGCATCGCAGCCGTCGCGCCGAGATGGAATCCGAGCGCGAAGGCGCCGGCGGTCAATCCGATGATCAGCGCCTGGCGGACGATGAATTGCGGCATCAATCCGAGCCGCATCCAGTCATGCGAGCGCGCGATGCCGTCCTGGGTATTGGCGACCACGAAGGCCGGCAGCGTGATGCAGCCGATGTAAAGCGGAACGACCTCGCTTGCGTCGATCCACGGCGACAGCGCTTTCACGACGCCCGCCAGCAGAACCGAGACGACGGCAGACACGATAAATGTCATCCACCGGCTGCCGAAGAGGAAGCCGCGCAGCAGCGCATGTTCGCCCCGGGTGCGATATTCCGGAATGATTTTTTGCGCCGACGCCGAGATGCCGAAATCCATCATGCTGCCGAGCAGCAGCACCCAGGTCCAGACATAGACGTAGACGCCGTAATCCGAGCCGCCCATCCAGCGCGCCAGCAGGATCTGCGAAAAATAGGCCAGTGCCGCGCTGACGACGCGGATGATGAAAATCGTGCCGGCCAGCCGCCGCGTCACCGACGCCTCGCTGGAGCCGGCCTGCAAACCACCCAGCATCGATCGCAGCCGGGCGATCATGCCGGCGGGCAGGGGTGTTGCGGATGGCGCATCGATCGCGGCCACGGCGGAAAATCCTTATGGGTGCCGCAAGGGTGCGGCGATCATCGGGCTATCAACGATTCGTTAAGATTCGGTTGGATGGGGAACCCGCTCATCTCAGGGTCGTCCCGGCCTTGAGCCGGAACTCATGAATCGCCGGCGTGCATGGTTGCGAAAGGTCTCTCCGCATCGTCTCCTCGATAGGACACGGAGTGGGTCCCGGCTCAAGGCCGGGACGGCGCTGAGAGCTAATCCAGATTGATATTGAATTCGTAGGAGCGGTCGCCGCCGGTCAGCGTCAGTTTCAGCGCAGCCCCTTCGGGATTTGTGTCCGGAGGCAGCCCATCGAGTTCGAAGGTGAAGCGCTTGACCCCGGGCGGGCTGTGTTCCAGCAATTTCGGAACCGGCAGCGCCCAGTCCGGCGTCGGTCCTTCGACAAACAGGCTGATGTTGCCGGCCTCGGATGGTGCGACCACATCGACCAGCACGGTCGACTTGCCCTCGCGCTTGACGTCGCGGATCGTCAGCGGATTAGGATCGCCGACATTGGCGGGCTTCGGTACCGTGTCGAGAGCTGCGAACAGCGCGCTGTCCTCGGTGCTCGCCACGCTGGTGAAGGCAAGTTCGACGTCGGCCTCAACCGGAACGCACAATTTGTCGCAGACCGCATAGTTAACGGCGGCGCGCAGCGTCACCGGCTTGTCGGTGTTTTTCGCGACAATCCGCAACGGCAGCACAACCTGGTCGTGATAGCCCAGCGAATGGCCACCCGCGCCGTCGTCAAATTTCATCGGGGCCGGCCACAGAATGGTCACGGCTTCGATATTTTCCGATTTGGAAAAGTCGAAACGCGGCGGAACGCCGGAATCGCCCGGCGTGCGCCAGTAGGTTTTCCATCCCGGCTGTAGCTGAAAGGCGATGCCGCCGAGCAGCACCGCGCCGCTGCGCGATCCCGCCAAAAGCCGGACCGACGAGTGTCCATCCCGCTGCCATGGCGAGGCGTCATGAGCGGAGGCGTCCTGAGCGCAAGCCTCGATCGCCAGCGTCGACATCAATAGCGTCGTGGCAAAGCCGAGGGCGATGCGGAGGGGAACTATGACGATCATGAGACGTCTTTACAGGCAAGCACGACCGCAAACCAATTGAATTGCTTGTGATGTGAGGCGCGAAGCTTGATTGACATCACCGGCACCCGATATCAGGATGGTCACCGACACGAGAGTCCTTTGCGGATGGACCCTGAAGGTAAAAGACCGAAGACTTCTCGCCGCAAAGCCGCTGGCGGCAGCGGCAATTTGTCCGGCCACGGTTATCTTGACGGTCAGTTGTTGATCGCGATGCCGGTGATGGGAGACCCGCGCTTCGAGCGTTCGGTGATTTATCTCTGCGCGCATTCCTCCGAGGGCGCCATGGGCATCATCGTCAATCGCCCGGCGGGCAGCATCGACTTTCCCGAATTGCTGGTGCAGCTCGACATCATCGAGAAGGCCGACCAGATCAAGCTGCCGGAAAACGCCGAAACCATGAAAGTGCTGAAAGGCGGCCCGGTCGAGACTGGACGCGGCTTCGTGCTGCATTCCAGCGATTTCTTCATCCAGGATGCGACACTCAAGATCGACGAGGGCATTTGCCTGACCGC
This sequence comes from uncultured Pseudomonadota bacterium, assembly GCA_963771225.1. Taxonomy (GTDB): domain Bacteria; phylum Pseudomonadota; class Alphaproteobacteria; order Rhizobiales; family Xanthobacteraceae; genus Bradyrhizobium. The sequence goes on from CAVYSR010000026.1 coordinate 334,528, forward strand.
AACCGTCGACATTCTCAAGGCGATTGCCAAGGGCGCCGGCCCGAAGCACGCGATCCTCGCGCTGGGCTATGCCGGCTGGGCGCCGGGACAGCTGGAGACCGAAATCCAGGACAATGGCTGGCTGCACTGCGACGCCGATCCGGATCTGGTGTTCGGCGGCGACGTCGAGGAGAAATACCTGCGGGCGCTGCGCAAGATCGGGATCGATCCCGGCATGCTGTCGAACGAAGCGGGGCACGCGTAGATTTAGCGCTGGTACTGCTCAAGCGTCAGAACGTCATGCCCCGCGAAAGCCGGGCAACCCAGCTACGCCGCAGCCCTCGATTCCATCACTGGTGCCTGGATACCGGGTCGCCCGCTTTCGCGGGCGATGACGGCATTTGCGGAGCTGGCGTCCGCCTGGGCTACTCCGCCGCCTGCTGTGCCACCGTCGGCACGGTGCCGGCCACTGTTGCGCGGCGCATGTCGCGCGGCTGCGATTGGTCGTAGCGGCGGACCCGGTGCATGGTCTGGCGGTTGTCCCACATCACGAAGTCGTGCAGCGTCCATTTGTGGACGTAGACGAATTCGCGCTGGGTGGCGTGCTCGTTGAGGTCGCGCAGCAGCAGCCGCGCTTCCGGCACCGACATGCCGACGATGCCGCCGGCATGCGACGACAGATACAGCGATTTGCGGCGGTGACCGGGATGGGTCCGCACCAGGCGCTGCAACACCGGCTTGAACATCGCCTTTTCTTCCTCGGTGTAGTCGAGGAAGCCCAGCGAGCCGCGCGAATACATCAGCGAATGCTCGCAGATCATGTCCTCGATCTCGGCCTTGGTCTCGTCGTCGAGCGCGTCATAGGCCGCGCGCATGTCGGCGAATTCGGTGTTGCCGCCCTTGGGATTGACCACGCGCGCCGACAGCAGCGAAAACTTCGCCGGGATCGGCCGGAATGAACTGTCAGAATGCCACAGGCAGTTGCCGAGATTGAACAGATGGGTGCGGTGATCGCGCGGCAGCGGCTTGCCGTCCTTGCCGAGGTTGGAAACGTCGTTCAATCCGGATGTCAGCCGGTAGTCTTCCTTTTTGGTGACGGTGCCGCCGCGCGCATTCTCGCGCTCGCCGAAATTGCGGGCGAAGGCCAGCTGCTGGTCATCGGTAATGTCCTGCTCGCGGAACAGCAGCACGGCGTATTTGTCCATGCCGGCTTCGATATCGGCGGCCTCCTGCGGCGTCAGCGGCTTGCGCAAATCGACGCCGGAGACCTCGCCGAAAAAATGCGGATGAAGCTGCCGGATCGAGACAGTCATGGCGTTTCTCCTGATCGGGGCGAGCGGTTGTCCCGCTCATTTGCCTGAAAAATTACGCTCCGATCGGGCGATGTCAACGCCACGTCATGCATGGCCGTGGTCAGGCGTTGCGGGCCATCAGGCCGCCGTCGACTGGAATGATGGCGCCGGTCAGGAACGAGGCCGCGGGCAGGCACAGGCTCAGCGTCATGTGGGCGACCTCTTCGGGGTCGCCGTAGCGTCCGAGCGCGGTCCGGCGCCGTGCATAGATCGCCTTGTGCTCGTCATTGATCCGCGCCGTCATCCCGGTGGTGATCGGGCCGGGACAGATGCAGTTCACGGTGATGCCGTCGCGGCCGAGTTCGACCGCGAGCGAACGCGTTAGTCCCACCACGCCGGCTTTGGCCGCCGAATAGGGGCTGTGCAATGCGGTAGCGCCGAGCGCTTCGGTGGAGGCGATATTGACGATCCGCGGGCTGCGGGATTTGCGCAAGTATGGCAACGCGGCGCGGATGATGCGCGGATGTGCCGTGAGCAGAACCGCGATGCTCTTTTCCCAGGCCGCGTCATAGCCGTCGCCGTCGATCGGGGTTGCGACCGAAATGCCGGCATTATTGACGATGATATCGAGCCCGCCGAAATGCGCGGCGATCTCGTTGACGACGGCATTGATGTTATCGCGGTTGGCGACGTCGAGGGTCCAGGCCTTTGCGGCCCCGCCGTTGCCGACGATTTCGGCGGCAACGGCCTCGGCACCTCCTGCGACGAAATCCGTGACCGCAACGTTGGCGCCTTCGGCCGCGAATACCCGCGCGGTGGCGCGGCCCATGCCGCTGGCTGCGCCGGTGACGAGAACGGTCAATCCGGCGACCGACCGGCTGAGTTGTTTGAAATCCGACATTGAATGCTCGCTGAATGCTGTGATGCGCTTGAGATCAACAAGGCTGGCATCGATCGCGCGAGAGGTCAAACCGCGCGGAACAAGCATCGCGGGTGCTGAGGCTGATTGCCGCGGAAAGCAGGTAATGCGCTCCGGAACCGAATCCGGCCTGATCGGTTAGCTCACCGAGAATCATCTCAAAGCGCGCATTTCGCCGAACCATGTTCCCGGACAGGCTCCGGAGACGGGACGCTGTTTTGCGACCGCAACAGGTGCAACAAGGAGTAACCGCGATGGACAAGGATCGAATCGCCGGCACGGCAAAGGATGTCGCCGGCAAGGTTGAAGGCGCTGTCGGCGATATCGCAGGCAATGCCCAGGCCCAGGCTGCGGGCCGCGCTCGGGAAGCCGCAGGCACGGTGCAGAACCTCTATGGCCAGGCCAAGGATGCCGCGCGCGACGCCGGTGATGCGGCCGCCGGTTACGCCAAGGAGGCTTATGAGAACAGCGGCGACACTTTCCGCGACGGCTCGCAGGCGGTGGCCAAGAAGGTTCAGGACAATCCGCTCGGCGCGCTGTTGATCGCCGGCGGCATCGGCTTTGCGCTGGCGCTGCTGATGACGCGTCCGCCGCGCCAGCCGCCGTCGCGGTGGCGATATCAGGGCTAAGCGACGAGCGTCCTTCCCAGGCTTGACGATTGCGCACGCGTGAAATTTAGCGCGTGAATAAATCCGGGGCCGAGGCCGCGCGTCCGACGTCCCCCGGGGGACGCTGCGGCCGCGGTGCCACCGGCTGCGGCTGGCGCGGCGCAGTTCCAAATCCGAAGAAGTCGCGTATCGGCGGCGCACCGGTTTGAAGCGGACGCAGCCTTCTCGGCTTCGGCGGCGCGGCCGGGCCAGGTGCAGCTCCCGTTCCATCCGGTGAAATGGCAGCCACCGGTGTCTCGCCCTTGGCCTGTTCGTGTCCGATCTCGCGGTGCGGCCAGACAAAGTCATCGGCCCGGCCGGCCGGCGGCGCGAGCGGTTCGCCCTTGACCAGCGTTCGCGCCGCGAGCGGATCGACCGCGGCCGGGCGCGATCCCGGGCCGCCGAGCAGTTGATCGGTGCCGACAGAGGATTCCACCAGCGGCAGGATCGGTCCCGCCAGCGGACGCGGGCCGGCTGGCCGGGCTTGGCATTGGCGTCGGGGGTAGCCGGTTCGGTCGGCAGCGCGATCGGCGCCGAACGCGCAGCCAACAGCCGCGTGATCTCGCGCTCGACATAATGCGCGAGCTTGCGGGCGCCGGCCTGGGTGAAGTACACGCCGTCATAGGAACGCAGCCGGCGAATCTGGCCCTCGAAATCCGGGCCCTGCTGCAAATAGCGACCGGCTTCATCGACGAAGCCATCCCAGACATCGACATAGGTGATGCCGGCCTTGGCGGCGGCTTCGCGGTACAGCGAATCCAGGAACAGCGTGTCCGCGGTCGCCTTGGTGCCGCGCACGGCGGGAAGCCCGACCCACAGCACCGGCACGCCCTTGGACTTCAAGACCGCGATCAAATCCTCGATTTTCCTGTTGTAGAGTTCGACCCAGCGCTCCTCGCGAAATTCATAGATGCCGTTCGGCGATCGCGTGCTCTTCTCAGGCGCGGTGGCCGGCGGCGCGTCGGCGTTGTCGGCGGCATCGTCCGGCGACAATTCGGTGTCGATGGCTTTTTCGCCAGGCTTGCCGGCGGTGTCATCCGGCTTCACTCCGGGTTTTGCCTCCGCAGGCTTTCCGTCGGCAGCTTTGGCCTCCGGTTTGGCGCGGGCGTCCTTTTTGTCGCTCGGCTTGGCGTCGGATTTTTCGACCACCGGCTCGCGCATCGAGATGCGGTCGTTCAGCCCGAGCATGACGACGATGGCTTCGGGTTTCTCGGTGGCGAGGATGCCCTTGGCGGCAGCGGTCCAGTCGGCCGGATCGCCCCTGGGCTGATATTTGATCAGACCGGAGTAAGCCTTTGGCTTGCGGATCACGCCCATGTCCGGCTGGTCGGCATAGGTGTCCTCAAGACCGTAGGCGAGCCAGTCCGCCATGCCGTCGCCGAGCACCAGCACGTTGCGCTCCGGTACGGTCTCGCGCTTCTCCGGCGATGGCGCATGGGAAAAATCCTCGCGGATGACGCGTTCTCGTCTCGGCGCCTGCTGCTGGAATGGTGCGAACAGATCGCCGCCTGGCCAGCCTCCACCGCGTTGCTGTCGGGCGGGAGGACCGCCGAAGGTTGGGAAATTGAAAAACTGTGCCGATGCCGGCCCGGCTATACCGATCAGCAACGCCACCGCAACCGCGGACGCGATCAGCGGGCCGCTTTCGGTGAAAACCCGGAAAAAGGACTTCGGATTTGGCATGCGTTTCGATCGTCATGGCAGATCAGGTAACCGCTATAGTAGCGGAATCAGGCCGCAAGCGGGCAGATTCTGCGCCATAGACCGGGTATCGGCCGCCGCCGTCAAGGGCGCGGCGGCATTGTCGTTGTCAAGGTTACTTTTGGGCTTGGGGTCGTGTCTTGGTGCCGTATTTCAACGCCCGCGCAGCCGCTGCAGCACGTCGGAGGAGGCGAATCCGTCCGCGGCGGCCCCGATCGAGGCCTGGAAGCTGCGGAGCGCATCCCGGGTCTGGCCCCCGAGCTGGCCGTCCGGGGTGCCGCGATAGAAGCCGCGCTGGGCCAGTAGCTGCTGCAGTTCCAACCGTTCGGCGCGCGATAGTTCCCGCTCCTGCCGCGGCCAGGGCTGCACGAACGGCGCCCCGCCCCGCAGCCGGTCGGCGAAATGGCCGATCGCCAGCGCATAGGCTTCCGCCGGGTTGTATTTCATGATCACCCGGAAGTTCTGCAGCATCAGGAACCCCGGGCCCTCGGCGCCGGCCGGCGCCAGCAGATAGGCCTTTTCGGCCGGATGCGGGAAGGGCTGGCCGCTCGCGCGCTTGAGCCCAAGATGCTCCCACTGCGCCACGGTCATCGCCTTGGCGCGGTCGGCCAGCATGTAATTGAAACCGGGTGGCACCACGACCTCAAAACCCCAGGTCTGGCCGGGCTGCCAGCCGTCCTTTTTCAGGTTGTTGGCGGTGGAGGCGATCAGATCGGCGGGGTCGTCGACCACGTCGCGGCGGCCATCGCCGTCGGCATCCACCGCAAAGCGTTTGAACGCGGTCGGCATGAATTGCGTCGGCCCGAACGCGCCGGCCCAGGAACCGTGCATCTGTTCGGGGCGCAAATCGCCATGGTGCAGGATTTCCAGCGCCGAGAGGAATTCGTCCCTGAAATATTTCTGGCGGCGGCCGATGCAGGACAGCGTCGCGGTGGATTGCAGCACGCTGCGATCGCCCATCTGGGTCGAGTAGTTGGATTCGATGCCCCAGATCGCCGCGACCGCATAGCGGTCGACGCCGTAGGCCCTTTCCGCGGCGTCGAATTGCGGCTTGTATTTGGCGAGGATTTCGCGGCCCTTGGCGAGGCGGTTGTCGTTCACCAGAATGTCGAGATAATCCCAGATCGACTTGGTGAATTCCGGCTGCGAATCCATCAGATCCATGATGCGCAAATCGGGCGTAAGACCCGCGGTGAAGCGCTCGAAGCTTTGTTGCGAGATGCCGCGGCGCGCGGCATCGGGCCACATCGAGGCCACGCAATTGCTGAAATTCGCCGCCGCCTCGCGGATCGCGCTTGCCGTCATCAAGGGATGGCCGGAGGCGCCGTCCTCGCCGCTCCATGGCAGCGGCGCGCTGCTCGCGACGGGCGCAGCTTGTGCCTGCGCCGAGGTTCCCGGCCGCTGTCCCGACGGGGCGGTTTGGCCGCCTTTCGACAGCGCGCCGGTGAAGACGTTGTCGAAGATGCTGAATGGCCCGCCGCCGCGAAGACTGCGCGCGCGCCTCGCCACACAGCAACAGCGCCGCCGTCATGATGACCGCGCCGGTTCGCATTTTCGCCAATCTTGCCATCGATCCCGTCATGTCCTGCCTTCAACCGTCCCTGAACATCCCGCTTTCAGGAGGCCTCGTCGAGGTTTCCAATCGCTTAACAAAGCGGTTTTTTGTCGCGCGATGGTTGTCCGTCGAGGCGGTGAATCCGCCTTTGTTCCGGCCGGCAAACCGGCTACCAACAGGCGGTTCAAGCCGCTATGTTCCACCTGCTCGCTCAAGGTATCACGACATCCCATGAAAATACGCAAAGCCGTTTTCCCGGTCGCCGGCCTCGGCACCCGCGTCCTGCCCGCCACCAAGGCGATGCCGAAGGAAATGCTGACCATCGTCGACCGGCCTCTGATCCAGTATGTGGTCGATGAGGCGCGGGAAGCCGGCATCGAACACTTCATCTTCGTCACCGGCCGCAACAAGGGGGTGATCGAGGATCACTTCGACCTGATGTTCGAGCTCGATGCCACGCTCGCCGCACGCGACAAGAACGCCGAGATGGCAATTCTGGCGCGCGACCAGCCCCAAGCCGGCGCCACGAGTTTCACCCGGCAGCAGGCGCCGCTCGGCCTCGGTCATGCGGTATGGTGCGCCCGCGATATCGTCGGCAATGAACCGTTCGCGGTGGTGCTGCCGGACGAACTGGTGCTGAACACGCCGGGTTGTCTCGCCCAGATGATCGAGGCCGCGGGCCAGCTCGGCGACAAGTCCAATCTTATTGCGGTGGAAGAAGTGCCCGCGCACCTCACCCATCAATACGGCATCTGCGGCGTTGGCAAGCGCCTCAAACAAGGCAACGTGTTCGAGGTCGACGGCATGGTGGAAAAGCCGCCCAAGGGCACCGCGCCGTCCAATCTTTCGATCACCGGGCGCTACATCCTGCAACCGGAGATCTTCAAGATCCTGGAAACCCAGGAGCGCGGCGCCGGCGGCGAGATCCAGCTCACCGACGCGATGATCGGCCTTTCCAAAACGCAAAGCTTCTACGGCGTCGAGTTCGAGGGCGAACGGCACGATTGCGGCTCCAAGGCCGGGTTCCTCCGCGCCAACATCGCCTTCGGCATGGCGCGCGCCGATCTGCGCGACGGCCTGCGCGCGGAGATGAAGAAATATCTGGAGAAG